>CAVSRA010000001.1:0-20000 GCA_963730245.1 uncultured Alphaproteobacteria bacterium
GGGTCGAGTATTTCGACGCGCAGGGTCCACATAGAAGCGTATTTGCCGGAACCTTTGCGGGCGCCGTTTAAAAAGGACTTGTAGCGTGTACCTCAAACAGAACCCGAAGCTGAAATTTCCCAAACGGGCGATGGCGAAGGCCGAGAAAATCTGTCGCGACTTCTCCCTCTTCGAAAGGGCAGCGGACGCGCTGCGAGAGGCCATAGATAGCAAGAACGCTCGCAGGGAGATTCACTGGCGCAACGTCTTTGGCGCGTTTTCTCGGCTTGCGTTTAGGCTGTCAAACAGCATTGAATCGGGACCCCGGATCGGTGTGCAAAAGGTACCCCTTTTGGCGGGGAGGAACGACAGCGCTTGCCCCCGGCGGAGCTGGTCAGGGTTGCGCAGCCGGGGCGAGCGCGGTGGCGTGGGAGGGGGCTTTGAGCGCTAGGCGCGGTTTTTGAAGCGCCAGGTTTCATTTCCGGTTTCGACGATGTCGCAGTGATGGGTGAGACGATCGAGGAGCGCGGTCGTCATCTTGGCGTCGCCGAAGACGCTCGGCCATTCGCCGAACGCCAGATTGGTCGTGACGATCACCGAGGTGCGTTCGTAGAGCTGGCTAACGAGATGGAAGAGCAATTGCCCGCCAGCCTGAGCGAAGGGCAGATAGCCGAGTTCGTCGAGAACGGTGAAGTCCTTGCGAGTGAGGTAATCGGCGATTCGTCCCTGCCGCCCTGCGCGTGCTTCGGCCTCCAGGCGATTGACGAGATCGACTGTATTGAAGAAGCGGCCGCGCAGGCCGGCGCGGATGCAGCTTCGCGCGATGGCAATGGCGAGATGCGTCTTGCCGGTCCCGGTGCCCCCCACGAGAACGACGTTGCGTTGCTGCGCGATGAAGCCGCCTCCGGAAAGATCACGCACCAGGGTTTCGTTGACGGTCGTGCCGTCAAAGTCGAAGTCATCGATGTCCTTGGCCAGAGGGAGTTTGGCGATGGTCATCTGATATTTGATGGAGCGCGCCTGCTTTTCGGCAATTTCGGCCTTAAGAAGATCGCCGACGATTTGTGGCGGCTCGTGCTGCCGCTTTATGCCAGCCGCCATCACATCATCATAGGCGGTTCGCATGCCGAAGAGCTTGAGTTCGCTCATGAGGTCGAAGATTTGCGTGCGTTCCATCAGCCTGAACTCCTCAGTTGATCGTACCGGGCACAATCGGCGAGCGGGACGTGCCGGAGTTTCAGCGCGTCCGGGGTGAGTATGGTGAGTGGCGGACCGGGATCACGGCGACGCGCCAGAATGTTGAGAACGACGTCGGCGGAATGGACGCCCTCGCTCAACGCCTCGGCACAGGCGGCCTCGACCGCCGGCAGCCCGTCGTCGAGAACCGCCGCGAGGATTTTCACCATCTGCCGATCGCCATCGGCGGAGCCGGTGAGTTTGCGGCGAATTTTCTCCATGGCCGAGGGCAAGACCCAGTCCTTGAACGGCGCGCCATTCCTCAGAGCGCCGGGCTTGCGGGCCAGAACCGGAACGTAATGCCAGGGATCGTAAATCGTCTCTTCGCGGCCAAAGGATCGCCGATGTTCGCCGGCGGCGATCCCGTCCTGGCGAATGACGATCCGGTCTGCATAAGCGTGGATTTCGACCGGACGCCCGACCGCGCGCGCCTTCACCGAGTATTTGTTGTTATCGAACCGGATAAGGCAGGTCTTGGACACCGCCGCGCTCACTGCATGGAAGCCGTCGAAGCGGCCGCGCAGTTGCACGAGCTTTTGCCGTTCGTCCTCGAAAACCTCCCAGATCGTGCGGCTGGCGCATTCTGGATGACGATGCGCCTTGGCGTAAGCGACACATTTGTCGAGGAGCCAGGCATTCAATTCGTCATAGCTCTTGAATCTCAGGCGCGGCGTGAAAAAGCGCTCACGCACCAAGCCGACCTGGTTCTCGACCTGGCCCTTTTCCCAGCCCGAGGCCGGCGTGCAGGCCACTGGCTCGACGAGATAATGCCCGCACATTTGAAGGAAGCGGCGATTGTATTGCCGGTCCTTGCCGGCGAAGATTGTCTCCACCGCGGTTTTCATATTGTCATAAATGCCGCGCTCGCAGGCGCCTTTGAAAAAGGCAAAGGCGCGGTCATGCGCGTCAAAGACCATCTCTTGGGTCTCGCGTGGATAGGCGCGGACAAACGGCATGCGGCTGTGACAGAGCCGCATATGGGCGACCTTCACGGTCACCGTCGCGCCGTTCAGCACGACGATTTCATGGCTCCAGTCGAACTGATAGGCCTCGCCGGGAGCAAAGGTGAGCGGCACATAAGCCTGCGCCAGCGCCACACCGCGTTCCTTGCGCCACGTTTTCGCGTAACGGCGAACCGCGTCGTAGCTTCCGGCATAACCAAGGCTGCGCAGTTCTTCGAATAGCCGAACAAGCGTCAGCCGCTCGCGCGCCGATTTTTCTGCATTCTCCAACAGCAGGGAATCCAGCCGCTCCCGCCACGGTCCGATCTTGGGAAGCGGCTGCGTCAAGCGTTCGTAATGGAACTCGGTCGCTTCGGATCGGATGACCTTCCGGACGACCTTTCTGGAGACGTGCAGCTCCCGGCAAATCTCCTTGATCGGCTTTTTCTGAACAAAAAACGCCCGGCGAATCTTGGCGATCGTTTCCACAACCAGCATTCCAATCTCGGCCTCCCAAAATCCAGGAGGCCACTGTGGACCCTCAGCCCCGGGGTCCCGATTGGATGCAAATCACCCCAAAAGCGGGGTCCTTATTCCATGCTTATTCACATTTAGGCGGTCACGCTGGATGACCGAAAGCCCTTGGCATCTTGCTCACACGGCGGCGATGTACGCCTATGGCGGCGACAATCCGCGCCCTGAGCCGGATGTCGAGGCCGAGCGCGAAAATGAGGAATACCATCAGATGCGGAGAGAGGCGTCTTATCCCGAATCTGATCGGGTTGAGAGTGACGACCAGACTCCTTTCGACTGACCGGCTGAAAACGCAGGTGTTGAATTCGTTTGGATGCTGCTACTGCGGACGGCGCGTGAGCTTGATCCCTTGCGCTTCCGCCTGCCTGCGCTCGTGAATGCGCAGCCAGCGCGTAACGGCGGGGTCCTTGCCGTACAAATAAGCCATCTCGGACGCCAGCCGCCCCGGCCGGTCCCGTAGCAGGTAATCGCAGCGACTGCTGCCGATCAGGACACTCAGCGCCTGACGCGCCTTCGTGGCGGCGGTGACGTGCAACGCGGTTTGGCCCGTCTGCGGGTCCTGCCAGTTGGCAGGAACCCCTTCCTCGATGAAAGCGCCGATCATCTGGGGGTTGCCGCGTTCGGCGGCTTGGAGGAATTCGCGCCCGATAGCATTCAAGACGCGATCGCCGCGAAGCTGCGGCAGCAGTTCGTCGCCGATATACTCGCCGATCTTGATCTTCTGGTCGAGCCGTTGCCCGACCTCCTGCCAGTGCTCTTTCCGCTCTCGCGCCGTGTCTCCCGGTTCGGGCAGCCATCCAGCCTGACGGCGCTTTTCGAGGCGCTCGCGAAGCTGCGCAAGGGCAAGGTCGACGGCTGTTTGTTGTTCTTCCTGCGTTGGCATCGCTACTTCGTCCGCATAAACAGGGTGATGCTGTTGCCGATAGCCTCGGCAATGGCTGGCATCCTCTTGGGCTCCAGCGGTTCACCACTGTCCGTTTCCAGCGGATAGTGGTGCCGCAGCAAGGCAAGCGCCTTTGTCGGTTCCTGAAGCGCGTGCCAGTTTTCGGCGGCGACGGTCAGGTAATAGGAGTTTTCCTCGTTGTGCTCCTTCTTCAGAAACATCAGCAGATTGTTCTCGGGCGTCAGGATCGCCCATCCGGCGTAGATCACGTAGCTTTGCCGTGCCTCCCGGCGGTCCTCAAGCTTCAGGTCCGGACCTCTGCACCCGTCAGGAGATCGTACCAGTCCTCCGTAATTCCCACACGGATAAGACCCTTTTCCGAGCCGCTGTGAAGGGTCAGGTTGCGGACGACGAAATCATCTGGTTCGAACCTCTCGCTGCGATACGTGCCTTCCAGCGTGGAGGGCGGTGTGATGCGCTCCGCGTCGAAAGCCTGGTCGAGATAGTCGAGCAGGCGCAGTGCTGCCTGTGGTCCGGGATCGAAATCGCGCAGTTCTTCTTCGGACAGCAGGTCTTCTCCGATCAGGAATTCACGGATTGCGTCGACTGTCGATTCCTGCGGCTCGGGATAGTGCCATGTGCCATCGGGCCGCCTCACTCCCTCAACAAACTGGCGCAGGCGTTCCGAGAATTGCTTCACAAGCCGTTCGCGCGCCGCGCCGCTGACTCCTTTGAGAAATTCCAGTTCCACGGCGTAATCGATTCCCTCGGTCATGTCCTTCCAGTTGAAACGCCGCTTGTCCTCGCCGCGCCCATAGGCGTGATACGCCCCGAGGGCATTGCGCAGCCGGTGTAACTGCCATTCCGAAAACCGCATGGCGGTCGCGTCCTAGAAATCCATGCCCTTACCCGCCGCCCCGAAAAAGGGGCGCGGGGATCTGACTTCTCCTCAAATCTACATAAGCCGCGCCGGAAGGGACAGTCAGACAGCGTCCGGCCCGCATCGGGTGCTGCTGAAGGCTGGCGGCGCGAGGTTCGCGCGAGGAAAGCGCTGGGGGCGGAGCCGTACCTTTTGGATGTTCGCAGGGACTTTCCGGCGGACGGCCAAGAGGAAAACCCATGCCAGCGTATGTGCTTATCCGGGAAACAAGGAAAGAGCGGCGGGCGCCGTTGCGGCTGTGCCTTTCGGTGGCGGCCGGTCTCGGCCTCGGCGGGGCGCTGCTGGGCGCAACGGCCTATGTGCCGGCCCTTGCTGCCGGGCTGTTCCGGTTCATTCCGCTCCCTGTTCCGATTTCAGAGCCCGGTCGCGCGACTGAGGATCACGTCATCCGGATAAAGGCGGATTCCAACGGCCACTACTACGTCAAAGGCAGCGCCGACGGCGTCCCCCTCGAATTCATGATCGATACAGGCGCGAGCTACATCACCCTTACAAAAGAAGCCGCCGGACGGCTGAGTGTCGGCCCGCTGAATTTCAATCTCGCGACGACCACGGCAAATGGACCGATACAGAATGCGCAGATAACGATCCGCCAACTCACCGTCGGACTCGTTCACCATCAGCGACATTCCCGCTGTGGTGAACGGCGGAGAACTCGATCAGCCATTGCTGGGCATGAGCTGGCTCCACCTCTTCCGATCAATCGAAATCCAAAACAGCGTGATGACGCTCCACTACTGAGGAACGTGACATGGTCAATGTGAGCGGGACTGGTTGGATGCCGCAAGAGACGCGCAGTAGCCCGCGCTTTGAGCCCGCGCGCCCCCGGCTCCTTCGATGCGCGTTCGCGGAACCGCCCGTGGTCGACGTGTTGAACACGCTGCAAGTGAAGACCCGCCACGCGGCAAGCGCCTCCCTGCGCATCCGGCAGGACGGCGAGGATTTATTCGAGGGCGACATACCGCCGAATGCCGAGATCGGCATCGTGCCGCTGACTCCGGCGGAGCTTGTCGTGTCGCTGACTCTTGAGCCGTCGAAAATCGTCTACAACTTTCGCGTCCGGCCGCAGGTCGTCGCGCCGGTATTCTCGAAAATCGATGTCGCGCAGCAGGGTTTCGTCGGAGACAGCCTTCCCGTCGTCTGGGAAGCGCCGTCCGCCACCTCCGTAACCCTACAAATCGAAGATGGCGAGGAGCAGGCGGAACACGCGGGGGCCTCCGCCGGCGTGTTCATGCTGCGCCCCGCGCGACCGGGTCTGACTCTCCTGCGTCTCGTCGCGCAGGGTCCGTTCGCCACGACCGTCCAGACGCGCACTGTTCAAGTGACCGTTCCGGTGCCGCGCATCGAGATCGATGCGCCGGTTCAATGGGGCAGTCCGGGAACCGCGGTCACTTTCCACTGGCGCATAAGCGGTGCTCGGGAGGCATTCATCGACGCGCCGTCGCGCGGCGAGACTTACGAGGTCGCGCTGGATGGCGGGATGGTCGTCGAGATCGAGCCGGCGGCCGAGGAATTTCATTTGGTCGCGATCGGCTTGGATGGCCGCCGGTTCACAGAGCGCTTCTCCACGATGCCCCGGCTGATCGCCTGCCTCGATGAACCCTGAATTTCGAACTCTAACTTGAGGAAGCACGTCATGAACGACACCCCCGAAACCCTCTCCCCGATCGTGCGCCTAGCCTGTGCGCTGGTGCGCTGCAACCCCGACCTGCTTGCCTTCGCGCCTCGGCAGGACCGTTACGCCGTCGTCAGCGAGGCTTTGCTGCTCTCGGTGGTGGCCGGTGTAACAGGACTCGCTTGGACCGCCTTCTGGGCGCAATTCGTCGCACTGCCCGCCGCTTTCGCCTTTGGGGCGCTGGCTTGCGTTTTCATGTTCCTGATCGATCAGGCAATCGGGGCGGCGGACTGGCGCCTGACGGGCGTCCTGCGCCAGCCCGGTGCGCGCCGTGGGTGGTGGGAGCATGGCCGGCTCGCCATGCGCCTCGCTATGACCGTGGTTCTGTCGACCGCAACCTCGACCGGCGCATCGATGGCGATGTTTCACGATGCCATCAGGACTCAGCTCGAACAGGATGTCCGCGGTAAGAACCGCCAGATCGAGGAGCAGTACGCCGAGCGGCTTCGGGAGCAGCGGACTTTGCGCTTCGGGACGCTGGAAGCGGAGGTCCAGCGGTTGACAACGAGCGCCGGGGAGATGAACCGCGTGCTCGATGCCGCACGGCAATTGCGCGCGACGGCCGGCCAACAGGCGGAGGCGTACCAGATTGAAACCGACCGCGAGCTGAAGGGCGCGCCCGGTTACAAGGCCGGCGCAGGGTCGAACTACCGGGAGGCCCTCGCCCGCAAGACGGCGGCGGACGCCGATCTCGCCAAAGCCGCATCCGATATCAGCATCTACGAGCCGCGGCTGGCCGACGCGCAGAAGAAGCTCGACAAGGCGAGCGCTGACGTAAGAGCGGCACAGGCCGCGTTTGCAGGTGAAGCGGCCCAGATCGACGAAGAGAGGAAAAGCCACCTCATCCCAGATCGTAATGACGCGCTGATGAGCTACCTCGCATTGGAGGAGGTGTATTCCGACCCGCGCTTCGGGACTGCCGCTCGTCACTTCTCATGGCTAATGATGGCCGTTTTGATGACGTTCGAGCTGAGCTATGTCGTGGTTCGTGCGTGGTTCACGCACGCCTCGGTCTACATGGCGATTCTGATCGGGGACACCAAGAAGCGCGCCGACCGGGTCGCCGCGGACTACGAGAGTAGCCGCGATTCTCTCCGCCGCACGCCGGAGGGAACCGCCCTGATGGGGCGCACCCCGCTGCGGTTCCTTCCGGCGCCATCGCTGGACGTCGCTGCCGTCCGTGAAGTTCGCGAGATTGGCGCGAGGAATCTTCCCCTCTCGTAAGACCACATTTGGACCGGGCCGCTCTTTCATCCGCAGGAGAATCGATCATGTTGCAGAAAATCCGTTCACCCTTCGCAGGAAAGCCCGCCACAAGCCAGGTCGCCGACCACAACGGCGCTCCGGCGTTCGACGTGCAACCCCGTGTGCTGACGCCCGTGCGCGCCATGGCGGCGAGCTGCTTGACGGGGCTCGGCGTGATCGCGGGCGTCGGCTTCGGCCTCGTTGGCGTTGCCAGCGCGCCAAACCCGGATGGCGGGATGCTGACAGCGGCCGTCGCCGTTCCCGTCGTGGGCGGATTTGTGCTCTACGGGGCGCTGCGCTCTCTCTTGCGCAAGCGCGTCCGGCTGATGCTTACACTGGAGCAATTCAGCGTGAAAACGCTGTTCGGCTGGAAGCATTATGACCGCCTGCTGCCGCACCGCTTCGCGCTCCTACAGCACGACTGGGCGCAGGCCGAACAGGAACAGGCGGAGCAGGCGCAAATGCAGCGCAAAGTCGTCCGCAGACAGCGCTGGTACGCCAACTCATTCCACCTCTCCTTCGATTACCTCGGCCAGCGCAATGACGTTCTGACCGCCTACGGCCCGAAGGAAGCAATGGCGATCGTGACGCGGCTGAATGCCTGCGACAACGTTCTGGACGCCCTCGCCCGTCGCGGACAGGGAACGCCGCTGACGCCCGCCGATGAATGGGGCGACCAGCCGGGCGCAATCCCCGAGTTGACCTGAAGCAGGAAGACCAATCCCATGCCCCGCGAACCGGGCCGCAATCTGCGGCAGGAAGCCGAACGCAAGGTGGAACAGCGTTTCGCGCAGCAGAGCGAAGCGCTGTTCGCCTCCCATAAGGAGCAGCGCGAGCGCGACCTGCGCGCGCAGCAGCAGGCGGTCGAACGCGTTGCGCAAGAACAGGCACGCATCGCCGATCAAAAGCGCGTGACGCTGGACCAGCACGAGCGCAAGTGGGACCAGATGCGCGACCGTATCGCCTACAAGCCTGCACCGGCGCCATCGCCCTTCGGCTGGACGCCGCCGCGCGATCTCGACCGCGAATATCGCGAGTTCCGCCGTCAGTGGCTGGACCAGCGCGAAACCATCGAACAGGCATATAACGAGCGGATCGAGGCGTGCCAAACGGCGCAGGACGATCTGCGCTTCGCTTTCGATGCGGCTAACGAGATTCAGGCGCAGAACAACCGCGAATCTTACGATGCGCTGATCCAGAGCCAGGACCGCACCCGCGACACGGCTATCCAGCGCGAGGAGTCGCGGCAGGAGCAATCCGTGACGCGGGAATTCACAGCAGCACAGCCGCGATGGCGGGCCTGAGCGCGGAATATAAGAGGCGACCGCGTCGTGTACGACGCCCCCGTGATATTCCGCGGTCGCCGAAACCGGTGTCGATTCGTTCTCACCGATTCGCTGGCGCGAACGAGCATGAAGAGCTGCGCGTCATTCAGCGAGCGCGCTCCTGAGCCAGCGCGCTTGAATTCCTCCTCGGAAACCACGTACTCCGCCAATCGACAAGGCCGCGTTCCGGAGTACGATGCTCGAGCGATCTCCATGACCAACAGGTTTTTCTGTCACGACAAGCTTTCCTTTTCGGGGTCCCAACTTCGCGAGTTCCGGACTGGCCCTTGTCGTCCAACAACACGCGGGCCGGACGCCCGAACTAATCGAAGTATCTGTAACGGCATCGTCCGGCCTCCTTCGCCGTCCATCTAGCCCTGCCGCGCCCGGTCGAGCAAGCTCGGCTCCCGGTAGCGCCCCGCCGCCGAACGCTCGGCGGCGGGGCGGCTATCCTCCTTGAGGGCGAACAAGGCCGGTTGTTCCGGCCTTGCCGCTTTCCAAGCCTCAAGCTGCTGGCGGCGCAACTCCACGATATCCCGCCAGCGGTAGGCCCGGCCATCGATAATGATTTTGTCGGGGCGGCTCATTCTGCCGCCTCCTGCTGCAGGCCGGGTTGCAGCCTGTTCAGATAGTCGGCGGCGCGTTGCGCGTGGGCGGCGGCGGTGAAGATCGCCCGCTTGTCGTCTTTCAGCACCTTGAGCCAAGAGGCGATATAGGACGCGTGATCGGCGCGGACTTCCGGCGTCAGGTCGAGGTCGGCGGACAGGAAGGCGGAACCAAGCTCCGCGACAAGTTCTTCCATCGCGTAGCCTTCATCGCCCCAGCGCTTGCGCCCGAAATCGCGCTCAAGGCGTTTCGGATGGCGAGTCCAGTGGGTCATTTCATGGGCAAAGCGTGGCGTAATATGATTCGGCGTCCTGAAAGCTCTCGAACGGCGGCATCTGCACACGGTCTTGCGCCATCGTGTAGAAAGCCTGATTGCCGCCGTGCTGGATGTTGGCACCCGTGGCGGCAAAGAACGATTCGGCGCGGTCGATCCGCTGCACGGTATCAAGCCGGGGTTCGGCCTTCGCGTAATACTGCGCGGGCAAGCCTTCCACCTGCTCGACGTTGAACACCGTGTAACCCTTCATGAAGGGGATATCGCGCTCGGTTTCCTCGCCGCTGTCGCCGTCCGTCTCGGTGCGGGTGACGTTCGAGGCGTAAACGACAAGGCTGCCCTTCTCGCCCTTCTTCACATGCGCGTTCAATTCAAGCGCCTGTTTGAAGGTCAGCCAGATCGGCGCGGCAAATCCCTTGGTCATGGCTTCGGACCAAAGCATCAGGACATTGATTCCCCGGTACGGGATTCCGTTGGATCGCAGGGGCCGCGTAATGCGCCCTGCCGCATGTTCGGCGTTCCACGGCTTGAACCAAGGGCGGACTCCCTTCTCAAGCTCGGTGACAATCTGTCCGGTGATCCTCTCATAAACATCGGCCTTCATTTTCCTTCCTCCTAAGCACGGGTTGCGCATGCAACCCGACTAGGCCCGCGCCAATGAGCGGGGGTTCGGCGGTCAAGACCGCCGTGGGGAAAGGGGGATCACCCGTTTTGGCAGCGACCATCGGGAGCGAAAAACGGGGAACGCCCCGCGGCGCCCGCAGGGCTTGGCCTTGACCGGCAGGGGGCCGCAGGCCCCGCACTTAAAGACAAGGAAGTCAGCCGAAGGCTGGCCGCGTTAATTCACGCGAGGGATCGTCACCGAATGGCCGAGACGCGAAAGCGGCTCGGGAAGCACCGCTACACGGTGCGCGTAGAGCCCGGTCCGACTGTCGTCGGACGCGCCAGAAATCAGATTCTTGCTTTAGTCAGGCAACGACGGCGGGATCATCGGCCGCGAGGAATAGGAAGCTACCGGGTGTTCCCATAGCTGCGCCTGTGTGATTGCGTATGAAGTCGGTCCCGATCCGCCACAACGCGCATAAGAATTATGGGAAGCGTAGCCGTCTGCACCTCGTGCCCGGTTGCAGCAAGGCCGGAAAAACGAGAATATTCACACCGGATCAGGAGTCATCCGGGGAATCCCGATTTAGATCAGCCAACAAGATGGGGGATGGGTAATTGACGTTTGATCCTGCGAGAGAGGCGATTCGAAAGATCGATCCGCATTGCCCTTTGTACAAATACACCACTTTGCAAGCAGCGAAGGCTATCATTGAAAATTCCTCGCTCAAGCTCTCTATCCCTCAGGCATTCAACGATCCGTTCGACATCCTTCTTGAGGCGGCTCTTGGTGCCGAGATTGAAGATTTTTTGAGAGATTTTATGCCGGCGTTTTTTGAACTCGTCTGCGGAGACTTGGATTACAGCCTGCTTCGTCCCGGTCCCATGAGAGACAAAATCATATTGATCAACAGCGGACTTAGGAACCTGTCCACAGAACAACTCGCAGAACGCCGGAGAAAACTTATAAGCGAACCGCCCGAGGCGATCTGGTCGGTTCCCTCGCTTCGAGCAACAAACGAACAGGTCGTCGGCATCATACGCACCATGAACAGCAACGAAGGAATATTCTGTTCTTCTGCAAACAAGGATAGCCTCCTGATGTGGTCGCACTATGCCGACCACCATAGAGGCGTCGTTTTGGAATTGCGGCCAGACATCGAGAAAGATTCCGCGCTGCTGGCATCGCGGCCGGTTCGGTACTCGAACGAACGTCCGCTTCTGTACAGGAGCGCACGTGACTTTATTGAAAAATCGCTTTTCATGAGCAGTGAAGATTCGGCAAGAGCGATTTTAGAGCCACTGATCTACACGAAGAGCACTGCCTGGGCATATGAGGCAGAATACCGATTGGCGATCCCCCGGTTTGTACCGTTCGGGCGCTCTGCGGAATACCTGCCGATCTATCCCCGGGAGCTGGCAGCGATCTACTTCGGATGCCGTATGACGGCCACGCAGAGAAGCGAATTGAAACAGCTAGCGCAAAGCTTCAATCCTGATATCAGGTTCCACCGAGGGGTTTTGGCGAAACGTGAATACGCTCTGGATTGGATTGCCGACGACGAATCACACTTCGATAACTAATGCGCAGCTATGGGTGAAGCGAAGCGAAAAAGGGAAGCCGTTTTAAACGGGCCGTGTCCGTGCGGCTCGGGGAAGACCGCGCGCCCTTGTTGCTTCAACGGGCAGGGCTGGCACAAGCCGTCCGCTGTCCTTGGACTCAAAGCGCTGCCCACGGCGGATCGTGTCGAAAAATGCTACATGAAGGAGCTGGGATCATGCGTTCCGCCTATCTCGGGCGAACACATCATTTCGGATTCCGTCTGCCGCGTATTGATGGGCGACGGTGAGTTTTCGATCTCGGGCGTTCCTTGGCTCGAAGCGGGCGAAACGAAAATAATGCCGCCGCCACAGGCGAAATGCCTTTGTACCAAGCACAACAGCGCGCTTAGCCCGCTCGATGCCGCCGCACATTACTTCTTCGCGTCGCTCAAGTCGTATCTCGAACACGATGCCGGGTCGCGACACGCAATTATATCCGGGCATGACCTCGAACGCTGGGTTTTGAAAACCGCCAAAGCAGCAGCCGTCTCCCGGAATCTGGCACGCGGAAGGGAACGACTGTCGGGCGCGTTCTCGCGGGATGAGGCAATTCTCGACATGCTTGACGACCCTCGGCACTGGCCCGAAGCGGCCGGGCTGTACTGCACCATGAACACGGGCGACATGACGGAAAACACGCCACGCTTCCAGTTCCAACCGCTGACAGACGAACATGACGATATCGAAGCTTTGGCGATTAACATCATGGGCTTTCGCTTCGTGTTGCTGCTCGAAGCGCCTGATCTGAAAAAGTATCCGTCCTTGACCGGCGCAAGATATCGACCGAGCCGAATTCTGATCTCGTATCCAACATCAACGAATTGGGTGACACTGAGCTGGGAGGACGACGAAAAACATGAGGAATTGACCGTCCAATGGCTTCAACATCGTTGAGGGGCGGCCACATGGGTACAATGACAATTGACGTCTGGAACACAGAAACGTTTGACGACACTCTTTTAGCCGAGCTGAATTCAGAGCGCGATTTGCTTCGCGGCTATGCTCTTACGGACAAATTGTAATCCCCTCTTTCCGTCCTCCAGAAGCGGAGACCGCTGGTTGTCGGTGCCACCGCTAACAAGAGCGGACGCTTGCTCCTGGCCGGACAGCAGCCATTCTTCAGGCGATCAATGTGCAGCAAGCTTGGAGGGGCCAGAGCTTCGGTGACAACTACATCCCGGCGACCAGCCACTTAACAAGCGTGAAACCTGATTGATCGGAGGGCACTGCTGAACGATTATTGACTTTCTCTTTACTACTCGTCGTTCGAGGTCAGGAGCTCCTCCACTTGGTCGAGGAACGCGGCGAGCTCGCCCTGCTTGCCCGCGCCCATCGACCGCCATTCGCTCATTGGCCTGACCATTGCTAGGTCACGGGCTCCCCGCGACAGCTCCTCCAGCTCGTGGTCTGTCATGCCGCGCCCGCGCAGGTAATACTGACCCCATCGGGTAAAGGTCAGGACCCACATCGAGACCACCAGGGCACCGTCCCACCGTGTCCAGTCGGAGGTGCTGGCGAGGGGCTGTCGCACGATCCGCTGCTGCCGCTTCAGGATCGGCTTCATCGACTTCAGGCTGGCCTGCTGTCGCTCGGGGCTGCTGTAGGCGAAGAGGAACGCGGTGATATTGGTCGTCTGGCCCTCGCGAGCTCGGTCAAACTGCCGCGACTGGTGTTCCAGTGCCGGCTCCAGCAAAGCAGCCAGCTCCTGAACCCAGATCTCGCAGGCATCGTTGGTGTTGGCACGGTCATTCTGCAACAAGGGACAGACCACATCCTGGAACAACCACGGCTCGGCCCAGGCCAGTTGCCGCATATGCCCGCGCATGGAGTCGACCAGGCGCCTCAGCTCTTCGGCGGGGATGGTCGCCGGCAGTGCCTCGTGCAGCGCCGCGACCAGGCCTTTGTAGATATCGGCTTTCTTCGGATTCCGTGCCGCGTGATGAACCATCCAGCCTAGGGCACGCACCCGCTCCGGGTGGGCAAAGGCGGCCACCAACTGCAGTACGGTTGCGAGCCCTCCTGGCTTTTCCAGCTGCATCTCAATTGCGTTCAGTCCCATCCATTGCAGCAGACCGTTGCCGCTGCGAACGAGCCGGTCCCGCTGCCCCTCGCCGATGTCGAATTGCACCGACAGCGAAATTTCACTGACAATCTGGCTCAACAAGGACAACCGCATGGCGTCCGGAACCTGGGGCTCCGACGGCACACTGACCGCTTGGGTTTCGGCGATCGCCAGAAGAGCGTCGGGGGCGTACCACCACAGGAACTTGATGGTGTAGTACTCCGGCCAGGTCAAGGCAGCGTATTTCACCGCATGGAAGAAATGATGCGGATGGTAGGAACTGGCGAGCAATGTCTCGACCGGTACCGTAAACAGCCGGGCCTCCGTTACCTCCAATTCTTTGTCCACGTCGCCATACGCGCGCTTGAACGATGCCTCGAGGAACCGCGCAAGAAATTCCATGAAGGCACGTTTGGATTCGAGCTCGCCGAAGCGGCCGTTCTCGGTGCGCGAGTGCGCCAAGATCTCGCTGAGCACCTCCCAGGTCGCGGTGAAGTCCGAGAAATCGCCCGCCTGCCGATCCAGGCAATTCCGGAGACCGTGCTCTTCGGGCAGCGCGAGAGAGTTATCCTTGAGCAGTCCAAGAAGCGCCATCCGCTCCTTCAATGGATCGCCACTCAGGCCTAACAGCGACGGTTCGCCGGTCCACACGCTCAGCACGTCGCCGGTCTGTGGCTTTTCGAGGAAGCGCAGCGGCTCGTAGCGCCGGGGCGGCACCGGCGGCGACACCGAGGAGTCGAACAGCAGGCGCACGGAAGGATTCTCGGTCTCGCCTTCGGGCGGTGCCGTCAGGGCCTCCAGCACCAGCCCGGACTTGTACTGCTCGACCTTCAGCAGGACATCGGCAGGGATTGGGGTGACGAGCAAGGGGTAGTTTTCAGCAGCCTTCTGAAGCGAGTTGGACAGGTTGAAGCCTGCGACCGGTAACCCGTCCGGTCCCATGATCAGGATGTAGCGATCATGCAGGCGGCCTTCCTTCAAGCCGTAAATGCGCAGCTTGATACGTTTCATCAGGTGGCGGTTGTGCTCGCAGCTCGCCATCAGATTGTTGATCCGGCCCGGGGCAGGCTTATCGGATTCGCCTGACGTGGTGTCGCCTTCGTTGGATGGCTTGGGCAAGGAGGTGATAACAATGTAGTCCGCCTTCGGTGACGCGCTGAGCAGCACCAGACCCAAGCCGGCGTCCTCGAAATAGGGATCGAAAATGACTACCTCGTGCTCATGGTGCTTGGCCAGCAGCTGCTTCAGCCATTCCACGAATTCCAGCCGCCCCTGGCCGTCGCCCTGGCCCCAGCGCAGGAAGAACCGCCCCTCTGACTTCGGCGGATGGAGTCTCGCAAAAAGGGAGACAAGATCGCGGTTGGCCGGAACCCAAGGGTCCGCTTCGCGCCCGCCGACGTGAACTCGTAAATCCCTGTTTGCCGCGACTGATCGTCAGGGCGGCCTTCACCCGCGTCGATGCGGAAGGCCGGGTGGTTTTTTCCAGCCAGTCGAATCTGACCGGGCTGGCACCGTGGCCCACCACATGACCCTGAAGGTGGACCTCCCGAATGTACCCCATCCGCCACCGGCAACACAGCGTGTCCTCGCGGGAATGGTCGTTATGGAAGCCGAAGATCTCCAGTTCAGTGCTGTCGGTCCTGGCGTGCAGCCGGTCGCTTAGCTCGAACTTGCAATCGAACTCACCTTCCTCATCGCGTTCTGCTGTGGCGACTCCCGAGTAAACGACATGGCCGTCGTTCTCGATGTTCAGGCGGAACTGGAAGCCGTTAAAGTGCGGTACCTGCATCGGATTAAATCGGGCGACCAGGGCGAGCGGGGCATCGGTCCAGCTCACGTTCAGCAAGCGCCGCTCCAGGTCGTCCAGCGCAGGAAAGACCATTAGCTCAAGGTCGCCGAATCGGGCGGTGTCGGCGCCACCGAAGTCCAGACCTGTATCAGCGTTGAGTTGCTTGACCACAAATTCGGTCAAGGCGACGTCGTAGTCCTGACCTAGGCGGAACAGCGCCCCTTTGTCGGTCTGGGTGATCGAAGCGCTGAAGGCCCCAGCTCCGCCATGCGGGCTGGAGGGCGAACGCCGAACATGCGCATCGCGGTTGAGCAGGTAGGCGACGGGGCGGTACACCAGTTCATCGGCGGCGAGCGCGGTCGCTCCGAACCGTGCTTTCATCTGGTCTGAGAGTCCGAGCTTCAGTTCTTCGCTGATTGCCGAGATGGTTCGGCCGGCGCTCAATTGCCGTAGGAGGTCCGCGCAGTGGACGCTTTTGACGTAGAGGTTGAGTCGGATAACCTGCGCCTGGACCTGCCCGAAGGTACGGAAGTTATCGTCGTCGCTGGAGGACCAGCGGTCGCTGGAATGGCTGTAGGGGAGCAGGCGACCGTAAACTACACGATCTTCAATCGATTCCTCGGACTTAACCTGCAAGATCCACAGCTGCAACGCGCAGTGACGGGCATCCTTTGAGAACAGTCGCACCAGCCGACCGTCATTGAGCAGGTCATCTAGTGTGGGAGTCATCAATTCCTTATGAGTACCCTTCCGTATTCTCATGTTGCGACTCTGGAATGAGCCCCCTTTTTGGGCAAGCGTTAGATTTTGACCACTGGGCGATCGGATCGCCGTCCGCCGCAGCTCACCACAAGCGTTATGGGAAGTCTCGCCAGCATTAGACCAGCGATGTGGCTTTGTCAGTTGGCAACGCGCTGTCGCTGAGGCTCGAATCAACTAGGGCTGGCCAATCATCTCGAAGCGATGAGTCTCAATTATGGAATTGAGTCGCAGATTTGTCGCAGAGACAAATTATGTAAAACAGAGAGTGGCGGAATCATGCGGGTTACATCGGAGAGACTTTCTGCGGCAAAATCGGCGCTTTGGGCCGTCTCCTTTCCGTAGTCCAGACGTAACTCATTGATCTGAAACTGGAGCGGGCGACGGGGGTCGAACCCGCGACATTCAGCTTGGGAAGCTATTTCAGAACTAGCTGATTCAATGTGTTAGATGAGACTTGCCGCAGATTTGTCGCATGAAGCGCGAACGTGGGAAAGCACGCTCGGCTCTTCTTCCATATCTTCGGCCTGTCTCTGCCGGATTAGATGGCCGTAGACATTGAGCGTCATCGCCGCGTCCTCGTGCCCCATTCGCTCTTGAATGGTCTTCAGATCCCGTTTTTGCGCGATGAGCATCGATGCGTAGAAGTGGCGAAGCGAATAAGGCGTGTAACGCGCTTCTGTAACCTTCTGACCATCGACGGTGTGTTCGTCGATCATGGAGGCGTGTTCCATAAGCGCATGCCAACCACGCCGGAGATAATTGTTGTACCGCTGATGGCCTCCCGTCTCGCCGGGGAACAGTAGGCCGTCCTTTGTCGGGGTTTTGCGAACCTTCCTGTAGGCCCGAACCATTTCCAGCGTCTCGGACCCCACCGGGATATATCGGCGTCCTGCGCGCGATTTTGGCGGACCAATGCGATTGCTGCGATCAAGGGCCTGTGTGATGCGGATACCTTTTTCCAGAAGGTCGCTGTCAGCCAAGGCCAGATACTCTTGAGGACGCATTCCAGAATCGGCCGCAAGGAAGATCATCGGGCGGTAACGCGCCCACGCCTGCTCAATCCAGAAATTCTTGTGGCTGGCGAGCGAATCTGCGGTGCGAAGGATGGATTGCACTTCCTCGACGGATGGAATCTCGACGGGCTCCTGATAGCGTGACTGCTGGATGGTGATCCTAGCTGCCGGATCGGTCGCCAACACTCCCTGCGTTACCATCTCAAGCAACACGGAATGGAAAGACGACAGAGCCTTCTTCGCTTGGTCACGGCTGTAATTTTTCAGGAGCCATGAACGGAACGCCACGATGTCGGGCGCTTCGAGTTCTTGAAGCGCCTTGTCCCATTGGTAGGATTTCATGATCTCGGCGCGGTACTCGTAGACTTCGGCGGTCGCAGGAGAGACCGGGTCCTTGCCCTGACGGCCCTCGTGCCTGCACGTTTCCAGCCATTTTTGAATCGCACCCTCTACGGATTGGGAATCACCGCGTCGCGGACCCTTCTTTAGCTGTGGAAGGTCTTGCTCGACGAATAGCCGCGCCTCCTTCAACGTATCGAAGGATTTGTGCTCGTAGCCGCACTTCCGCGCCTTGCTGGGGTAGCGAACAAGATAGGTCGTTCCCTTCCTGCCGTTTCTTTTTCTTATGTCTGCCATACTGAATAATGCAATGAAACCGGGCGAAAACGCAAGTTTTAGCCCGGTGTTTATTTAATTTGATCTCAGGTTTCTTTGCGCCTCAACTTGCTTATTGAAGTACACCCTCATGAGGTCGTCCTTCTCGATCTTGAGTTTGTGCTCGATCGGATCGACGAAGAACGGCAGCTTGCGCCGTCCCTGCGCGTCCATGTCGGCGGCGCGTTGCATTTGTCGTTTGGTGAGCTGCACGCCCATTCCAGCGAGCACCTGGCGGGCTTCTTCGAGGCCGATGTAGCAGGGTTGTTTCATGCTCATCCCTCCTACAGTTTGTAATCCATACAAGCCGGATGGTAGTGATGCGTATCGAGGTTCCTGACCGTCGCGCCGGTCGAGAGCCGCCTGATTTGCACGGGATCGCCGAATTCATTGGTGGCAGGGATAACCAGCTTGGCACCCTTGAGGTAGGAGACGCCAAACTCATCCTTGAGCGCCTGAACATCTTCCCAGAAGGCTTGCTTGAATTCGTCGAGCGAGATTGTGCCAAGCCTGTTGTAGCTGATCGTGAGTTCACTCTCCCCGTCTTTCCTGCTCATCCCGCCCCCGCAATGTTTCTTAAATAATAATCCCCGCCGTGACTGTTATAATTCCATAATACAACCGTATATTTTAATATTAATTAATAACAACTGTGACGCGCGCCGCTATTCAACGCCGCTAACGCGCTGTTCGCGGTCACGACTACGAGCGTGTTCATTACGCTGCGATGTTTCTTCACCCCTTGGCGCGTCCTTCTGATCCGCGCGCGCCTCTCTCACGCTGCCGATGACCAGATTGACACCGCACGCTTTGCCGCCGTGCCGAGACCGGTTGGCGCTGCGCACCGCCTCTTCCCGAACCCCTCGTCTCAGGTCGCATTTCTCAACCGCTTTGGTTTGCGTGCTGCCTGTGCAGCCTCGTGGCCGATTTTCTCCTCTTCCTGTCCTTCTCCGCGCCCGCCGCCCATGGCGGGCCGTCTGCTGCTGATTCTGCCTCTGGACCGCATGACGGCCCTGATGGTCGGGGCCGCGAGGACAACAGAGGAGAAAATCCATGTCCACGGTCTACACAACGTCAGCACTTCAAACCCTCAGCGATCTCCAACTGCGGGGCCTGCTCCAGCGGGCTCGGTACGATCTGGATTGCAGCGTCGCCGGCTCGTACGAGCGCCGCGATGTGCTGCTCAATCTGGAGAACATCTGCCGTGTGCTCGCGCAGCGGCGCGCACGGCCCCGGCCGCCGGGGTTCTGAACCCCGCCGCCCGCCGGCACCGCCGACCAGGCGGTGCCGGTTTTGCGCGAGGATGCCGCGAGGAAAGCTTGCCCGCGCCTGTGAGACCGTGCAGGCATGAGCAAGGGTCAACAAAATCGGCAGACGAAAAAAGCGCGGGATGCCGCCGCACCCGATCCGTTGCTCGTCGAGCTGGTAAAGCTGCTTGCCCGCGTCGCCGCCGAGAGAGATTATATGCGACTCTGCCGCAAGGATTCCGACGGAAAGGCACCCAAGCCGCAGGGCGAATAAGGAGAGACCTTCGTCATGACGGCCGCCGTAATCTACGCCCGCTATTCCACCGACCTGCAGCGCGACGCCTCGATCGAGGATCAGATTCGCCTGTGCAAGGAGCGCGCAAAGCGCGAGGGCTGGCGCGTCGTCAACTGCTATACCGATCATGCGATCTCGGGCGCCAGCCTGATTCGTCCCGGCATGCAGATGCTTTTGCAGGATGCGCAGGCCGGCAAATTTGAGGTCATCGTTTCCGAAGCCATCGACCGGCTGTCGCGCGACCAAGAGGATATCGCCCATATCTACAAGCGCACCCGCTTTGCCGGCGTGCGGATCGTCACGCTCTCCGAAGGTGACGTGAACGAGCTGCATAT
>CAVSRA010000001.1:25000-2515759 GCA_963730245.1 uncultured Alphaproteobacteria bacterium
CGCTCTAACCAACTGAGCTACAAGCCCCAAGCTCAAGCAAGCCCTTGCGCCAAACCCGCGCGCGCCGCCTGGACCATTTTGCAGCGGAAGGCGCGCGCGCCACCAGGGACATTCGCCCCAACGCCGGCCAGACCGCGCGGGCTCGTCCAGGAAGAAAGAGAAACGAAGGCGGCGAAGTCCCGCATATTTGGCCATACCGGCCAGTTGTTCCAAGCGATCCGATAGGCGGCAAGCTTAGGCGCGCAAATCCGGGATACCGGATTTGCAAAATAATGCCTGCCGGCCTGAAGGATCATCCTTAGAAAGGAGGTGATCCAGCCGCAGGTTCCCCTACGGCTACCTTGTTACGACTTCACCCCAGTCGCTGACCCTACCGTGGTCGCCTGCCTCCTTGCGGTTAGCAAAACGCCTTCGGGTAGAACCAACTCCCATGGTGTGACGGGCGGTGTGTACAAGGCCCGGGAACGTATTCACCGTAGCGTTCTGATCTACGATTACTAGCGATTCCACCTTCATGCACTCGAGTTGCAGAGTGCAATCCGAACTGAGACGGCTTTTTGAGATTTGCTCGGGGTCGCCCCTCAGCATCCCATTGTCACCGCCATTGTAGCACGTGTGTAGCCCAGCCCGTAAGGGCCATGAGGACTTGACGTCATCCCCACCTTCCTCTCGGCTTATCACCGGCAGTCCCCCTAGAGTGCCCAACTGAATGATGGCAACTAAGGGCGAGGGTTGCGCTCGTTGCGGGACTTAACCCAACATCTCACGACACGAGCTGACGACAGCCATGCAGCACCTGTGTTCTCGCCAGCCGAACTGAAGGAAACCGTCTCCGATCCCCATACGAGACATGTCAAGAGCTGGTAAGGTTCTTCGCGTTGCTTCGAATTAAACCACATGCTCCACCGCTTGTGCGGGCCCCCGTCAATTCCTTTGAGTTTTAATCTTGCGACCGTACTCCCCAGGCGGGATGCTTAACGCGTTAACTGCGCCACTAAACAGCAAGCTGTCTAACGGCTAGCATCCATCGTTTACGGCGTGGACTACCAGGGTATCTAATCCTGTTTGCTCCCCACGCTTTCGCACCTCAGCGTCAGTACCGGGCCAGTGAGCCGCCTTCGCCACTGGTGTTCTTGCGAATATCTACGAATTTCACCTCTACACTCGCAGTTCCACTCACCTCTCCCGGACTCGATATCCCCAGTATCAAAGGCAGTTCCGAGGTTGAGCCTCGGGATTTCACCCCTGACTTAAAGATCCGCCTACGTGCGCTTTACGCCCAGTAATTCCGAACAACGCTAGCCCCCTTCGTATTACCGCGGCTGCTGGCACGAAGTTAGCCGGGGCTTATTCTCCCGGTACCGTCATTATCTTCCCGGGTAAAAGAGCTTTACAACCCTAAGGCCTTCATCACTCACGCGGCATGGCTGGATCAGGCTTTCGCCCATTGTCCAATATTCCCCACTGCTGCCTCCCGTAGGAGTTTGGGCCGTGTCTCAGTCCCAATGTGGCTGATCATCCTCTCAGACCAGCTACTGATCGTCGCCTTGGTGAGCCATTACCTCACCAACAAGCTAATCAGACGCGGGCCAATCCTCCGGCGATAAATCTTTCTCCAAGGCCGATTAAAACCTCGGACGTATCCGGTATTAGCTCAAGTTTCCCTGAGTTATTCCGAACCGAAGGGTATGTTCCCACGCGTTACTCACCCGTCTGCCACTCCGTATTGCTACGGCGTTCGACTTGCATGTGTTAGGCCTGCCGCCAGCGTTCGTTCTGAGCCAGGATCAAACTCTCAAGTTGAATGAGAATTTGGCACCGGCTGGTCACTATCTCTATGACGAGTCCCAAGCACACCTGCCTGCGAACCATAGGTTCGCAAACTTGGTGAACTTAAGTTACGTGACCGCCAGAGTATCTCATCGACCGTAAACATTATATGCACATATAATGAGTACGGCCCGCAAGGACTCCGCCGTCCACGTTTCTCTTTCTTCCTATTTAATTGTCAAACAGCAAGGTATAGCCAAGCAGCCAAAGTCTTGTTAAACAGAATAGCCTGATTATCCCGGCAACGCGCTTGCGCCCGGCACCGAAACGCCCTCTCCCCGGCTTTTTTCACCGGGTGGTTTTTAGGCCCGAGGAACTCGAGAGAAACGATCCTTGCCGGCCACCTAAGGCGGCGTTGGAGACGCTACCCAGCATATAGGTCGAGCCCGCTCCCACTGTCAACCTGCGTTTTCAAAAAACTTCCAAAAAGCTCCGCCACGGCTGCCCAGTTGCGGCGAATTCACCCGCTTCTCCGCTTATCTACGCTAGGAACTTATTAATCAGGACATAAGCCGATAGGCATTGCAGGCGGCGTATTCGAGCGTGTCCCTTTGGCGGAAGGAGCGGAATTTTTCAGCGTTGCGCGGCAAGCAATGCAACGGCGATTTCACCTTCGCCTCACATGGGATCGTTCGCGTCAAGTTCCTTATCGTCTAGGCGACATCGGCAAGTCTTCCCTATTCGCTACGGTATCCGAGGTCCGTGCCCAATCGCATGACGCCGCTCGTTCTTCCCCCGCCGGCTTGCCGTCATTCTCCACAAGAAATGGATCAAGCCGATCGCACCAAGGCGAACTCTTCGGCTGGGGTTGCACCTCTCGTTTGCAATGAAACTCCGTCGTCTCCGATCGGATAACCTTCCGGCCCACTTTCCGCGCCAAACGCAAAGCACGCCAAATCGCCTTGAGGAGGCCGGTGCGGGCCCTTATCTCCGGGGTCAAGATTGGTTGCCGATCACCCCGAAGAAGGGGTCCTTATTCCACGCCGATTCACACTCGATGGCGATCACCGGCATAAGGACGGCCGAGCAGGACCCGTCCACTTGCGCGCCGCTTTCAACGCCGCGCCAAGCCGGTTCGCTACCCGAGGCGGCGATAATTTGACCTTGTCCGGCGCCGGTATTATCTCATGGTCATGCCTTTACGGACCATCATCACCCTTCCCGATCCGCGTTTGCGCCTCGTTGGCGCGCCAGTGGCCGCGGTCGACGACAGCATCCGCGCGCTCATGGACGACATGCTTGAGACCATGTATGCCGCGCCTGGCGTCGGGCTTGCCGCGATTTAGATCGCCGTGCAAAAGCGGGTGATCGTTCTCGACGTGGCCAAACGCGAAAGTGAAACAGCGGCGCCGAAGCCTCTTTGTCTCGCTAATCCGGAAATTCTCTGGGCTTCGGACGAGCATTCCACCTGCCAGGAGGGCTGTTTGTCGATCCCGGACGTTTTCGAGGATGTCGAGCGGCCGACCCGCGTGCGCGCCCGTTACCTCGATCGCAATGGCAACGCGCGAGAGATCGAGGCGGACGGCATTTTGGCGACTTGCCTGCAGCATGAGATCGATCATTTGAATGGCGTCTTGTTCATCGATCATATTTCCCGGCTGAAGCGCGACCTCCTCATGAGGAAATTCAGAAAGAACGCCAAGCACGGGGCCCCTGCCCGCAAGGAAGGCGCAGGCAAGGAACGCGCGCGCGCCAGCACCGAGGCCTAACCCGCTTCGCTTCGCCGCGAGACTGGCGCGCCCTTCGGTCCCCGATTCGCGCAACGGGCGGATGTGCGTCCGGGCGCTCGCGAGCAGAAGGCGTAAAGCAGCCAATAAATGCACGGGCATAAATCAAAACTTCCGGGCGGACGGGCGCGCTTTAACGTAATGGGCATTACGCGACTGGATGACCGCTCAAGATAGAGGATGTTTGCATATTGGCGTCTGGGTCGTTAGTTGCCTGCCAGCAGCCCGCCTTTATGGAGAAGGTTCGCTGCCTCGATTGCCGCATCGTCAAAATCGCGGGCAGCATCAAGGATATCTTGAACACGCCACTCTTGCCGCCCGTCATAAAGAAGCTGTTGCGCGCCCCCTTCCGCCGTATATGGGTTTCCGTGCATCAAGGAGTCCCCTTCGCTTTACCAGTTCTGAGAACTTGGCGGAAAGCGTGGAGAGTTGTTGAAATAGCGGGTGTCCGGAGCTCGCAGCGATAATCTTGGCGACTTTTATTCCAATGCGTCTCGCGGTCAGTTCACTAACTTCATTGATGAAACCCGGCTTCAGCGCCTGACCAATGCATACGATTCCCCATTCAAGGTAAGCGAAATTGTACGTCGCGCGGCCAAGCGCTTTCACATACTCCTCAGCGACCTGAATTCGAAAGCTATACGCTTGCACGGTTAACCCTCCGAATTATTAGCCCGCATACGCCGGATGAGGCAATAATTTGCAGCGTCGATGCCGCGATTCAGCTAACATAATCAGCATGTTATTTCGGATCGAATGAGGCCGTCATGGCGAACCCGGCGGGTGAATCGTATGATGGCGCTCTCAGGCTCGATTTCGACCGCCGATTGTTGCTTCACTTTCGCGGATCGGTGGTTACCTCCGACGCAGGCTTGCTCGCATACCGGGAACTGGACGACGCGCTGTGCCTCAGCGCGATGGCGGGTGATGCGCTCTCCGACGCACGCACTGGCAAGAATGGCCGGCATGCACTCGTCGGGATGTTGCGGCAATCCATATTTGGGCGACTTGCCGGATATGAAGACGTGAACGACGCTCAACGCCTGCGCCATGATCCCGCGATGCGGTGGATAGTCGGCGGAAAGGCGGCCTCGGATGCAGCGGCTTCGCCGAGCCAGATGGGCCGCTTTGAGACGCGCTGGCTCACGGCGGAAAAGAACCTTTCGGCGCTCGCTGATCTCTCCGGCAAATGGATCGACAGCGTTCATGGTCGCCGTCCGCCGAGAGGTATCTTGCTCGACATGGATTTGAGCGTGAGCCCGACGCATGGCGAACAGGAACACAGTGTCTGGAACGGTCACTATGACTGCACCTGCTATCATCCGCTGTTCGTTTTCAACCAATATGGCGATTTGGAACGCTGCGCCCTGCGCCCCGGCAATGTTCACAGCGCCGATGGATGGGAGGCGGTGCTGAAGCCGGTCGTGGCGCGGTATCAAGGCAAGGTCTCACGCATTTATTTCCGCGCCGACGCCGGCTTCGCAAACCCCGAAGTTTACGAATATCTGGAGGCAGAACGGATCAAATATGCGATCCGTCTGCCCGCCAATCACATCTTGCAAGAGAGGATCGGCTATCTGCTCAAACGCCCGGTTGGTCGCCCGTCCAATGACGTCTGCCGATCCCATGCAAGTTTCACCTATCAAGCGGGAAGCTGGTCGCAGCCGCGTCGGGTGATCGCCAAGGTCGAATGGCATCCGGGCGAGCTTTATCCGCGCGTCGGCTTCATCGTGACGAACATGGCGCGCTCCGCCGAGAATGTCGTCGCCTTCTACAACAAGCGCGGCACGTGTGAGCAATGGATCAAGGAAGGAAAAGGCGCAATCAAGTGGACCCGGCTATCATGTCGGTCGTTCGCTGCTAACGCCGTCCGTCTCCAGCTTCATGCGCTGGCCTACAATCTCGGTAATTTTCTGCGCACGCTGGCGACGCCCGAACCGATAAAGGATTGGTCACTGACGAGCCTGAAGGAAAAGCTGATCAAGATCGGCGCGAAGATCGTGAGCCATGGCCGCTATGTCGCGTTTCAGATGGCCGAAGTCGCCATTCCGAAAAATCTCTTCGCGGACATCCTACGAATGATCGCCGACCTGCGGCCGCCGCCCAATCCAGCGCCTGCGTGAAGTGTTCGGTCGTCATGCGTCGAGCAAAAACTAAGGGAGAAGCGCGTCTTGATCACAACCGACTCTGTATTGTCCGGTGCGCGATCCGCCCATGTCACTGGTTTTGGTGTGCCGGAGCACCACAGCAGCGCCGCAGCGCGGCAATCTCAACCTCAATAAGCGGGCGATCCGGAAAATAATGCCGGTATAGGACGAATGTCCGATGTCACGGCAGGAGATCAATGATACGCGCTTGGCACATTCCCGGTTATCTGGGGAATGCCAGATTAATGGAGCTGCGACAACGGCAATCTACGCCCTATGCGCATGGGCTATAATTTTTGTGTTGAGAAGTGTGTTCGTATCGCCATTTCAATTATGGTTGGCTAGTTACAATTTAGAAAACAGCCAAGGAGAAGCACTAAACGCTGTATTCAGTAGGGTTAGGCACCTTTCTGATGCAGTTGTTCAAACTACTGAGGAACATGACGTATGGAAGGCCGAAGTAAAGGCTTTGCCTGGATGGATTCAGTCTCAATTAACCGGAAAGATTTCATCCGCAGAAATAAATAATCTCCTCAATGGGCCATTCGGCCCAAGACTTATGTTCAGAGGTAATTTTGAGACTGAACAGATGAAAAATTATCTTCACTACCTTGGGCAACGGATAGGCCGATCAATTGAAAAACATTCTTAGCCCTGAGTCCGCCCCCGCCTCCGCCGGTCCTTTCTGCGTCTCAGCAACGTGCTATCGCGGCACCGAAGATGTCCGCGTTATCGCGGTTGTTGTAGCGCCATTCGAATTCAGCAACATACAGAGGCAGGTATTTGCGGCTAACTTTATGAAAGCTGCCCATAATGCCGCGCTTCAAGAGCGACCAGAAACCGTCAATCGTCTGAGTGTGGACCGCACCGTTGACATATTGGCCAGCGCTATGCCGGACTGTGCTGTGCTTTTTCAATTTGCAATATCCTGGGAAATCGTCAGTCGCGATCAGGCTGACTTTTTCAGAAATGGCTTCGTGGATGAAGCTGTTCAACGTTGCGGTATCGGCATGTTCGATGACGCGAGCCACGATGTTTCCTTTGCGCTCGACGGCGCCGACAACAATGTCCTTACCTTCTCCGCCGGTTCCCGGCGTGCGCTTATCCCAATGCCGGTTTTTGTTCTTGCCACCGATATATGTTTCATCAACTTCGACGATGCCCATGAGCTTGCGGAATTCAGGGTTGGCGAGCCCAGCGCGGATGCGGTGACACATATAATGCGCTGTCGCATAGGAACCGAAACCAAACATCCGATGCACCTGCAGTGCGGCGATGCCTTTCTTGCTGGTCAGCATCAGATATATAACCTTGAACCAAGTCCGCATCGGGATATTGGTATTTTCGAAGATCGTGCCGACAAGCACGGAGAACCGATAGCCGCCCTTTGGAACACATTTAGTGCATTGCCAATGGAAAGGTCGGTTAGTCACCGGATAAACGTTCTCATTGCCACAGCGCGGGCAAACGACGACGCCGCTTGGCCACCGGCGAGCGGTCAAATATTGTTTGCATGCATCGTCGGTCGGGAACAGCTTATCGAACTGCAAAACCGTCATCTGTTGGGTGAATTTGATCGCTCCCATAAGGGTATCTCCATGCTTGAAAAACATGCTACACCCTTTTTATAAATTAGTCAAGTTCCGCATACTCGCCCACTCAAGGGCCGCTTCAAAGGATGGCTGTCGCGTCATGAAGAGGCATGGATTTGAGCCTATCGGGAAGCCAAGTTCGATCGGCGCGTTGCCCGTCGCGAAGCAGCCGTCTTCAGCGTATTGAAGATTAGCGAGCGCGTGCGCATCGATGCTGGTGCCCGCATGCGCGGAATTTGCCGATGAGGAAGACCGGATTAGACCTCTTGCATAACCCTTTTTTAAGCAACAGTTGATTCGTTGCCGCCAAAGGGGAGCGGCGATGAGATGTGATTCGGTCAAAGAGCTGCAAGGCGCAGCATTCCGGCGGCTTACGGGTGTCCGGAGGAGCACATTTGAAGACTTGGTGGCGGTGCTTTTTGCCGCCAAATGCAAGCAGAAGGCGGCCGGCGGCAAGCCCAACACGCTTTGCATCGAAGACCAGCTTTTGATGATGCTCGAATATTGGCGGGAATACCGGACTTATTTTCATATCGGGCAAACTTACGGGATCAGCGAAAGCGCCGCCTACCGCAACATCAAATGGCGTGAAAATGCCCTGGCCAAAAGCAAGGTCTTTCGGTTACCGGGACGCAAGGCTGTGGCGGCAAGCGAGCGGGTGTTCGACATCGTCTTGATCGACGCAACCGAGACACCCATCGAACGGCCAAAAAAAACAAAGGCGCTACTATTCTGGCAAGAAGAAGCGGCACACGCTGAAAACCCAGCTCGTCGTCGAAAAATCGACACGCCGCATTCTCTGCCTCGCGCACGAAAAAGGACGGCGACACGACTTCCGGCTGTTCAAAACATCGAAGGTGCGGCTGCATCCTGAGACGAAAGCCGTTGCCGACCGCGGTTATCAAGGCCTGCAGAGAAGGCACGCGAAGACGAGCCTGCCCAAAAAGCGCAGCAAAAAGACTCCGTTGTCCGCAAGCGACCGGGAAAGAAACCGCGCCATCTCCGGCGAACGCGTGGCTTGCGAGAACGTCATCGCCATGCTCAAACGCTTCAAAATCATCGCCGACCGCTATAGAAACCGCCGTCGCCGTTTCGGTCTGCGCTTCTTCCTTATCGCCGCAATCTACAACATAGAGCTCGAGGCCGCGTAACGGTTATGCAAGAGGTCTATTGAACCATGTCAAGATATTCGATGGAGCTATGCTTTTTAGCTTACCAGCGCAAACATGCCGCAGCAAATGATGGGTGTTCCTGCAAAACTCAAGTCGCTGTTACCATTGCGGTTTCAGCGAAAACTGCCCTCATGAGACGTAGTTTCTCCGGCGGCCCGCGGCGCGTTCCGTATATTGGGGAATTACGCGACCGACCCGTCCGAAATGGCGGGTTTGGGTAGCTCCTGCGCGGAGATCGACGCTTCAAAAAGGCCGCGCGCGGCGACGCGCAGCCGGATTCCGATTACGACAACGCGGTTTTTTTCAACTTCAACACGGTAGCGCGCATTATTATGCTGTTCTAAGCAGCAGGAACTGGAGTAGAGTCGTCCATACCCGTGGCTGAGCCACTCTTCTTGAAAAACAAATCGAAAAGGCGACCCTTTCCGAGAACGTCACCTAGCTGCCGCAGGGCAAAGTAGGGCACCAAGAAAAAGAAAGTGACTAAACAGCCAGCCAAAACGCCCGGCAGAGTGCCCCCATAAACATGCGAGACCGCTTCACCAAACGCCTCGCCATGCCACATCCCGACAACCGCTTCTTCGGCGGCGGAAAGCGCGACTAACAAAATGAAAAAGATGAACGCTCTGTAGAAGGTTGGATAGATCAACGGCATTTGGTCAAACCTCCTACCCATGGGGAGCGCCTCTCCTATGAGTATGAACTTGCCGAGAATGGCGGCCTTCACGAGAGCCAAGCCGTACGGCGCAAACTCAATTCCATATACTTTCAAAATCAACGATTTATAGACGACGAGCATCCCGATGCAGAGATAAAGATATAAACCCGCATACGCCGGATGAGGCAATAATTTGCAGCGTCGATGCCGCGATTTAGCTAACATAATCAGCATGTTATTTCGGATCGAATGAGGCCGTCATGGCGAACCCGGCGGGTGAATCGTATGATGGCGCTCTCAGGCTCGATTTCGACCGCCGATTGTTGCTTCACTTTCGCGGATCGGTGGTTACCTCCGACGCAGGCTTGCTCGCATACCGGGAACTGGACGACGCGCTGTGCCTCAGCGCGATGGCGGGTGATGCGCTCTCCGACGCACGCACTGGCAAGAATGGCCGGCATGCACTCGTCGGGATGTTGCGGCAATCCATATTTGGGCGACTTGCCGGATATGAAGACGTGAACGACGCTCAACGCCTGCGCCATGATCCCGCGATGCGGTGGATAGTCGGCGGAAAGGCGGCCTCGGATGCAGCGGCTTCGCCGAGCCAGATGGGCCGCTTTGAGACGCGCTGGCTCACGGCGGAAAAGAACCTTTCGGCGCTCGCTGATCTCTCCGGCAAATGGATCGACAGCGTTCATGGTCGCCGTCCGCCGAGAGGTATCTTGCTCGACATGGATTCGAGCGTGAGCCCGACGCATGGCGAACAGGAACACAGTGTCTGGAACGGTCACTATGACTGCACCTGCTATCATCCGCTGTTCGTTTTCAACCAATATGGCGATTTGGAACGCTGCGCCCTGCGCCCCGGCAATGTTCACAGCGCCGATGGATGGGAGGCGGTGCTGAAGCCGGTCGTGGCGCGGTATCAAGGCAAGGTCTCACGCATTTATTTCCGCGCCGACGCCGGCTTCGCAAACCCCGAAGTTTACGAATATCTGGAGGCAGAACGGATCAAATATGCGATCCGTCTGCCCGCCAATCACATCTTGCAAGAGAGGATCGGCTATCTGCTCAAACGCCCGGTTGGTCGCCCGTCCAATGACGTCTGCCGATCCCATGCAAGTTTCACCTATCAAGCGGGAAGCTGGTCGCAGCCGCGTCGGGTGATCGCCAAGGTCGAATGGCATCCGGGCGAGCTTTATCCGCGCGTCGGCTTCATCGTGACGAACATGGCGCGCTCCGCCGAGAATGTCGTCGCCTTCTACAACAAGCGCGGCACGTGTGAGCAATGGATCAAGGAAGGAAAAGGCGCAATCAAGTGGACCCGGCTATCATGTCGGTCGTTCGCTGCTAACGCCGTCCGTCTCCAGCTTCATGCGCTGGCCTACAATCTCGGTAATTTTCTGCGCACGCTGGCGACGCCCGAACCGATAAAGGATTGGTCACTGACGAGCCTGAAGGAAAAGCTGATCAAGATCGGCGCGAAGATCGTGAGCCATGGCCGCTATGTCGCGTTTCAGATGGCCGAAGTCGCCATTCCGAAAAATCTCTTCGCGGACATCCTACGAATGATCGCCGACCTGCGGCCGCCGCCCAATCCAGCGCCTGCGTGAAGTGTTCGGTCGTCATGCGTCGAGCAAAAACTAAGGGAGAAGTGCGTCTTGATCACAACCGACTCTGTATTGTCCGGTGCGCGATCCGCCCATGTCACTGGTTTTGGTGTGCCGGAGCACCACAGCAGCGCCGCAGCGCGGCAATCTCAACCTCAATAAGCGGGCGATCCGGAAAATAATGCCGGTATAGGACGAATGTCCGATGTCACGGCAGGAGATCAATGATACGCGCTTGGCACATTCCCGGTTATCTGGGGAATGCCAGATTAAAGCAGCTCATCGCCGAAACGCTCGCGCCGGTTGATGAAGAAGGGACAGCCAACGGTTTGATTCCTCCGAAGCCGGCCAAAGCAATTGACGCACTCTCTCCAGACTCTCAAGGGATCCTCAAAAGATTCTGGGACAACCGCACCCACACAGCTTACGGGCATAGTCTCGAAAATCTAGCTGGAGATGGGAAGTTCCCGATTGTGCAGATCGCCGAAATGCCGACTACCAAGAAAACGGGTTACTACGTGTCGACCACAGGCTGGCGTGACAAAAGCAAGGAACTTTGGGACCCAAACGGGTATCTCGATGCCAGCGAGGTCCCCTATTCCGTGGTGCCCGCATTACCGAATGTGACGCTTGGTGACTACGGCTTGGTGATACGCAATGCAACGGGCGCGAGCATACCCTATGTTTGCGGCGACAGTTCCGGGGCAAAAAGGGGAAGCCATAGGTTGGGAGAATGTTCGGGAGCGGTTTACCTTGCGATGGGCCGCGAAAATGAGGGGAATTTCAGTTTTGTAGTGTTCCCTCGCTCCCACGACGGAAGTCCACTGAACGATCCGAAAGCGGCGGAAACGCCGGTGCGAATCCGATTGAGCAAGTTGTCCGAGGAGGATGCCGATGCTTTGGCGGCTCATTTGGTCCCGCATACGCCGGATGAGGCAATAATTTGCAGCGTCGATGCCGCGATTCAGCTAACATAATCAGCATGTTATTTCGGATCGAATGAGGCCGTCATGGCGAACCCGGCGGGTGAATCGTATGATGGCGCTCTCAGGCTCGATTTCGACCGCCGATTGTTGCTTCACTTTCGCGGATCGGTGGTTACCTCCGACGCAGGCTTGCTCGCATACCGGGAACTGGACGACGCGCTGTGCCTCAGCGCGATGGCGGGTGATGCGCTCTCCGACGCACGCACTGGCAAGAATGGCCGGCATGCACTCGTCGGGATGTTGCGGCAATCCATATTTGGGCGACTTGCCGGATATGAAGACGTGAACGACGCTCAACGCCTGCGCCATGATCCCGCGATGCGGTGGATAGTCGGCGGAAAGGCGGCCTCGGATGCAGCGGCTTCGCCGAGCCAGATGGGCCGCTTTGAGACGCGCTGGCTCACGGCGGAAAAGAACCTTTCGGCGCTCGCTGATCTCTCCGGCAAATGGATCGACAGCGTTCATGGTCGCCGTCCGCCGAGAGGTATCTTGCTCGACATGGATTCGAGCGTGAGCCCGACGCATGGCGAACAGGAACACAGTGTCTGGAACGGTCACTATGACTGCACCTGCTATCATCCGCTGTTCGTTTTCAACCAATATGGCGATTTGGAACGCTGCGCCCTGCGCCCCGGCAATGTTCACAGCGCCGATGGATGGGAGGCGGTGCTGAAGCCGGTCGTGGCGCGGTATCAAGGCAAGGTCTCACGCATTTATTTCCGCGCCGACGCCGGCTTCGCAAACCCCGAAGTTTACGAATATCTGGAGGCAGAACGGATCAAATATGCGATCCGTCTGCCCGCCAATCACATCTTGCAAGAGAGGATCGGCTATCTGCTCAAACGCCCGGTTGGTCGCCCGTCCAATGACGTCTGCCGATCCCATGCAAGTTTCACCTATCAAGCGGGAAGCTGGTCGCAGCCGCGTCGGGTGATCGCCAAGGTCGAATGGCATCCGGGCGAGCTTTATCCGCGCGTCGGCTTCATCGTGACGAACATGGCGCGCTCCGCCGAGAATGTCGTCGCCTTCTACAACAAGCGCGGCACGTGTGAGCAATGGATCAAGGAAGGAAAAGGCGCAATCAAGTGGACCCGGCTATCATGTCGGTCGTTCGCTGCTAACGCCGTCCGTCTCCAGCTTCATGCGCTGGCCTACAATCTCGGTAATTTTCTGCGCACGCTGGCGACGCCCGAACCGATAAAGGATTGGTCACTGACGAGCCTGAAGGAAAAGCTGATCAAGATCGGCGCGAAGATCGTGAGCCATGGCCGCTATGTCGCGTTTCAGATGGCCGAAGTCGCCATTCCGAAAAATCTCTTCGCGGACATCCTACGAATGATCGCCGACCTGCGGCCGCCGCCCAATCCAGCGCCTGCGTGAAGTGTTCGGTCGTCATGCGTCGAGCAAAAACTAAGGGAGAAGTGCGTCTTGATCACAACCGACTCTGTATTGTCCGGTGCGCGATCCGCCCATGTCACTGGTTTTGGTGTGCCGGAGCACCACAGCAGCGCCGCAGCGCGGCAATCTCAACCTCAATAAGCGGGCGATCCGGAAAATAATGCCGGTATAGGACGAATGTCCGATGTCACGGCAGGAGATCAATGATACGCGCTTGGCACATTCCCGGTTATCTGGGGAATGCCAGTTGGTATCCCAGGCGACCGACTGGCTTAAGATTCGGTACGCTTTGACCAAATGGGGATAAAAAGACCCAGAAGAATTCCTTCGCTTCGTGCAATGCCCCCCGCTCGATTGTCTTGACGTCGATCGCCATGAGATGCTCCTGTTGATTGGCGTGGATAAGGGCCGCCTCTCGACTGCCTCGATCTGAAAAGATAATCCCTAAGTGCTGGACTTTGGAGTCGGCTCCCTGGTGCAAAAACACAACAGACCGTATGGAAACGGCTCCGGTTGAGCAGTGACACCTCGCCGGAGCTTGTTTTGGCGATTTTCTCGCGATTCTGCGCGGGATTCCGGTTGTGAAGGCGCGATCGTCGTTTGCGTGGTCCAACCGGGCCGATATCGCGCCTCCTTTAGCCCCGGACGGCCGCCATCAGCGCCTCTACCCAAGGATGTTGAGCGCCCGTCGCAGATTGTAGACGAGCGCCGTGAGGCTGAACTCGGCGCGCACGTTATCGACGCCTCGCATCAGAAAGGCGCCCTGGTTCATCCATTGCTTGATCGAGCCGAACGGATGCCCGACCATCTCTCGCCGCCGGTCGAGAATTTCCGGTCGTGCTTTCAGGCCGCCACGCGGTCGAGCACCGCCTCGTTTTCCAGACGCGAGACCTTGCGATAGTCCTTGGTGCAGCGCGACTTGATCGCGCAAACGAGACATGCCGTCCGATTGCCGTAATCTATCTTCGTCAGTTCCCGCAGCTTGCTTTCATAGCGCGTCGACAGGACCTGGCCGGCGGGGCAGATGTAGGCGTCGCGCCCGGCGTCGTAGCAAAACTCATCCTTGCGGAAAAAGCCATTGCTCACCGATGATCCCCGTTGCGGCTTGGGAACATGCGGCGTCATCCCCGCCTTCTCGCAGGCCGCGATGTCCTCGATCTTGAAGGTGCCGCGATCGGCGACGACATCGATCGTCGCAACCTCAAGGATGGCGCGGGCTGGTTCGGCGGCTTGCGTCAACAGACCCATGTCGACGACCTGATTGGTCACGTCCTGGTCGACGCTCATCTTGTTCTTCGCGTCGACCGCGACCTGGATATTGTAGCCGACGGCGACCTTGGTATGGGCGGCCATCGCCCGGCTGTCGGGATCGGTCAGCGATACCTGGCTTTCGCCGCTCTCTTCCAGCGCGGAAAGATGCGCCGCATATTCGCCACGCTTCTTTTTCAGCGCCGCGATCTTTTCCACCAAATTCTTGACCCGCGAACCGCCGCCGGTCGCGTGCTCCTCGGCATCGCCCGCGTCGAGCCGTTTCAGATAATCCTCCAGCTTCTTGTCGGCGGCCTCGATGAATTTTTGCGGCGACCCCGTCGTGAAGTTCCGGTCCTTGTTGTTGACCGCCTTGATGCGCGTGCCATCAATCGCCAGCAACTCGCGCCCGAACAGATCAAGCCGCCGGCACAGGATCACGAACTCCCGGAAAACCTTTTTGAACGCGGCGCGATTGTCGCTCCTGAAATCGGCGATGGTCTTGAAGTCCGGCTTCAAGCTCCGCAACAGCCAGATGACCTCGATGTTGCGGTGGCATTCGGCCTCAAGCCGCCGGCTTGACCGCACGCGGTTGAGATAGCCGTAGATGTACAGCTTCAGCAGATCGGCCGGCGCGTAGCCGGGACGGCCCGTCGCCTTCGGCTCAACGCGACGAAATCCCGCCACCGCCAAGTCGAGTCCATCGACGAAAGCGTCGATGAACCGCACCGGATTATCAGCGCCGACATAATCGTCCACTGCTTCCGGTAACAACAAAAGTTGCGAACGTTCGAATCCGGAAATGTTGAGTTATATCAGATACTAGCGCGGCGCAGGCCGCAAGGGAATCCGGCTGACGCGACTTTCCACACGGTCTGCAAGACTTATGAAATAAGTATATTATCGTTCCAAATCAGAGAGTTCCAGGGCACGCGAGGGTCGCGCAGTCAGTTCCGTATAGGGCCTTAGGCGGCTTCGAGACCTTTGCGCGCCGCGGTCTTCATCCATGACTTGCCGTGCCACAGAGATATGAAGGAGGCCACGGCGTGTCCATGCCGAGTTCTGCGGCGTCTTTATACAGCAATCGTTTCTTGCTTTTTTATCCTCTGTCGGCGCCCTTCAGACGGGACGGCGTTGAGACCTTTTGCGATGGATGAATATGACGCGAGCCTTCAGCGCTTCTCGGGATTGACGAAACAGCCTTCCGCAGCCTCGTGCGGAATCGCCCAGCCGAAATAAACGTCGGCACCGACGATCTTCCCGTCGTGAACCGCTAGGATTTCGCTGTTGCGGAAGCGCTTGCCGCTCGTACTTCGGCCCTCGTAGGTGACGAACACGGGATCACCATCCGGCACAATACGGATGAAGTCGAACCCCGCGAGCGTCGCGCTGTTCGGCCAGCAGCGCGCAAAATAGGTCGCTCGGTCGATGCGGTTATCGAGCGGACTGGTGAAATGGAAGTTGTCTGCGATCAGCGCCTCGATCGCCGCACGATCCTTGTCGACATAGGCTCGATAGCTCGCGCGTGCGACCGCAACCGGATTGTGTTTCATCTTTGTCCCTTCGGTCGCTTTAGGTTGACAATGCGATGCCCCACAAACGATTAAATAGAAAATTCGTTCCGCATGGCCCTGAGCCGCGCAGCCCCGACTTTTCCGAATTCCCGAACCCCACACGCAAATCCAAGCGGCGGCAGCTCTTGCACCCCACCTCTCAACAGCGATTGGGTCAGCGGACCTTACAACTTGCATTCGTCCCGGCAATGGGCTTTGCCATTGAAGCCCCGCCGCCGATCTGGCGTGTCGAACGCGGCAGTGCCGCGCTTACCCACGCCTTCAAATTGTCTTCTTGCTTGGCGGTCGGATAGCTGGCGCTGCCACCCACGTCGAAGCTGGTGATGCCTTCGATCCCGCGGTGCTGCCCCGTATCGTGTCGTCATCGAGCAAAAACGCATGGGCGACTTCCTGAGAGCTCCACCCCTTGTCCAAAAGCACCAAGGAATTCGCGCGTCGCGTCACCCGGCAACGCGCGCATCGAGCGCCAGCGCCGTAAGCGCCTTGCGATCGTCTTCGCCGAGGAAGCCAGACTGAATCCTGCGCGCAACGGAATCCGTCCAATCGGAAAACGCAAGAAATTTCTCCCGTATCTTCAATGAGTCAGATGGGGTATTCGGCCGATCGGCTTGCCCTTCGTGGGGGTGAAGGGTGCTGCGCTTCAGGTTGATGGTGGACGTGGTCTGTGTTGAGCAGCCGCAAGCATCATGGGAGGAGCGCAGCATGAAACACTATGCCGGATTGGACGTGTCGGTCAAAGAAACGTCCATATGCATCGTCGACGAGGCGGGCAGGATTTGCCGTGAAATGAAGGTGGTAAGTCACCCCGAAGACCTTCTCGCTGTTCTTTGCGATCCCGCATGGCGGCTTGAACGTGTCGGTCTCGAAGCTGGGCCTCTGTCGCAGTGGCTGTTCAGTGGATTGGCGGAAGCAGGAGTCCCGGCGATCTGCATCGAAACGCGACACGCGAAGGCGTTTCTCAAGGCGCAGGTCAACAAAAGCGATCGCAACGACGCGCGCGGGATCGCGCAGATGATGCGAGTCGGCTTATTCCGACCCGTGCACGTCAAGACGCTTGCAAGCCAGAAACGAAGGGCGCTCCTCGCCGCTCGAAAGATACTCCAGGAAAAGGCTCTTGCGATCGAGAACGATATCCGTGGTTTGTTGCGCAATTTTGGACTGAAAGTCGGAATCGTTGGCGTTGTCGGTTTCGAGCAGCGGATCCACGACCTCGTCGAAGGTGCCGGAGTTAGCCGATATTATGGAGCCTTTACTCGCCGCGCGCCGGGTCTTGCGTGAAAAGTTTGCCAAGCTGCATCGCAAGGTTCTCCTGCTCGCGCGCGACAATGAAGTCTGTCAGCGGTTGATGACCATCCCTGGCGTGGGTCCGGTCGTATCCAGCACGGTCGACGTTCCAGCGCGCTTCAGGAACTCGAAGGCTGTTGGGCCATCTCTCGGGCTGACGCCGGTTCTCAATCAGTCCGGCGAGAGCCATCGCGTTGGGCGAATCTCGTTATGTGGCGACGAGGCCATGAGAGCGCTGCTCTATGAGGCCGCGCAGGTCATGCTGACCCGCGGGCAGAAATGGTCGTGGCTGAAGGCATGGGCAATGAACATTGCCAAGCGTCGGGGGCAGAAAAAGCCATCGTCGCACTCGCACGACGGCTCGCCGTGATTATGCATCGCATGTGGAGTGATGGAACCGAGTTCCGCTGGACAAGGGAAATGGCGCCGACAATCTGAGCGACGAACGCCAAACTGTCGGGGCGACAATCCAGCGCAACGATGTCCCTCGCGGGACGATGGATGAGACGAGTTCGCTTTGGACTCTTGTGTCGATCGCTCTACCGCGATCAGTACGCGAGTCAGATTGTTCCGTCTCTTCCTGCTGATCCCATGCTGGGAGAGCCAGCGGCTGATCCCGAAGAGAAGCGCGGGCCCGCGAGCGACAAAAATTGGAGTTGTTGGCCTGAAAGCGCTTGACCACCACCGCCCGAATAGAGAAGGGTATATAATTCCGGACTTCACGCGAAAATCGAGAAATATGAACCTCCGCAAGCTCGCCATATTGCGCCTATGCGGCCATTTACACCAAGTCTCGTGGACGACAACTCCTGGGGAGGGGTATCGTTGCGAGGAGCGAAGCGACGAAGCAATCCAGAAGGGCCGCAAGGGGACTGGATTGCTTCGCTTCGCTCGCAATGACGGCCTTCGGCGTTGGTTCTCGTCAGCGAGATCTGGTATAAGTGCGGGCTGTGCGTGACCGGCGCGCGAAGGCTGCGTCAGCAAGCTGCGATGGGGGACCGCTGGCGAACGGCGAATATTTCTGGCTGACCAGCGCTACGGCGCTCTCGCGAAGACCGTCACCGCCCCGTTTTCCGAGTCCACAAGGTCGAATTGGTTGGGCGTAAGCTCCCTAAACGTTGCCGTAAAAACCTTGCCGTTCTTCATGTTGATCAAGACATTTCCCTCGGTCCACAGCCGAAACGTTCCTGGTTCCATGTTACCAGTTTCCGCGGAACCAACGGAGCTCATGCCAATCGTCTTGTCCGATCGAAACACGATGCGCCAGGGCCGGCCAGCCGCCTGCCATTCTCCGGCGATCGCGCCGATCTCCACATAGCCACCCGACTTAGGGCCGACTAGCAAATCCTTAAATTCTGTAACGGCAAGGAAACCCAGGGCAAGACCAACGAGTACGGCGATGCCGATCATCTCGGCACCCGTCGCACCTCGGGGACTCTTCGGCGGGATGGAAGGTGAGTTCATCGCTACCTCGTAACGACCGAAGCAAGAGAGCGGCGGAAACTACCGGTTTGCTTAGCTCAAGAGGGCCGCAAATCATCCCGCCATTTTCCGGATACATCATTACAACGCGCGGCCGGAGTTACGCCAGGGCTAACCCATCCTCTCGATCGCGTCAGGGGTGTAGCCTACCAACGTCCCCGCCCCCGTGCCGCCGCCGGAAGGCCAGCCGCCGAGCCGTGGATATCCCCCACACAGCGAAGTCAGGCTCAACGCGGACCGTCTCGCGCTGATCGCGTATGCGCCAAGTTGCGTTACGGAGTGCTACTTCTTCTTGCCTTGATCGTCCTTCGCCCCCGTCGATTTCTGGGGGTTGAGCCCGAACGACCCCTGCGCGGCGGCCGCGACCTTTGGCTTTTCCTTTTTCGGCTTCTTGGCTTCGCAATTCCCGCGTTGCTGACCTTTTGCCATCGCTATCCTCCTCTGAACGAGGCTCGCTTGTGCGAGCCCGGCGTCACCCGTGACATGCGGGTTAATCGGTTCTGCAAGCAGCCGCTCAAAGTCGGCGAAAACGTCCGCAATGAGCCTCGCCCGCCGCAGATCTTCGGCGGCCGGCGTCTGCGCAAGCAGGATCAGAAGATAACGGGCCTTGGCCACGGCTTCAACCCAGCTGGTGGCAGGCGCGGCGAGAAGCAACTGGTCCAGTTCCTTCTGGCGCGCCCGCGCCGCGGCAAGGCTGGCCTCATCCGCGGCGAGCTTGCGGCGCATCCTGGTCGCCTTTTGCGCGGCTACCCCACGTCGACCGTCCAGATCGATTGTGTCGTCCGCCAAAATTTGCCCCGCCTCCGCGAGCTGTAGGTCGACTCAGTTGACGTAGCCGTTCATTCATCATTTAAACCCTGCCGGGCGCGGGCGCTGGCCAGTTTTGACCACTATTGTCTGGTTTTAGAATAGGCCACTGTCCGGGTGCGGGCGAACGGGCGCCCATGGCCTGCCGCGACGGCCGACTACCCTTTTCCACGCGTGCCATCTCGGCGCAGGGGATGCCGAAAAATGAAGGCCGAGCCAGGTCGACCGGAGTGCGTCCTGGTTGCCGTGTAAGTGCCTTCCACCGAAACTTTCCGTTGTATCGGATCGTTCCCGCGGGCATTCCCCCTGCCCCATGAGCGGGGCTTTCGAGGCCGGCACAGGGGCTAAATGCCCCATCCCAATAAAGGCGTAACTCCTTTTGCTTTGCCGGCGGCTGGCCGCGCTTGAATTGTCCGCCCGGCGTTATCTTCGTTTATCCCGCCAACTGCGGTTGCGGCTTATCCCGCCGCGCATTATGGTTCGGCCACCGCGGGCGGCAGCCGGGGATAAAAGGCGGCAGTGCGGCATCGCCACGCGGTAAGGCAGCGGAATTTGATTCCGCCATGCGGAGGTTCGAGCGCACAGTGGCATCGAATTCCAAGATATTCGGAGAGAAGGCGGGCGAGCCGTTGCGCTCGCGCGAGCGCGCGACCAACGACAACGCAATTCAGAGCCGCGGCCGCGAGGTCTCGTCCCCACGACGGGCCGAAGCCGAATTTGCTGAGCAGCTTTCCCCCAATCTGGCGTTACGCAAAACCGGCATTCGCGTCATGGGCGACATGCCATGGGGGGCGCACCTTTGTGTTTTCTTCGAGACCAAATCGGACCTGCTTGACACAGCGGCCACCTATTTCGCGGCCGGATTGGCAAACAACGAATTCTGTGTGTGGGCGGTCTCCGACCCGATCACGGAGGAAAACGCAAAGAAGTTTTTACGCCGCGAAATACCTGATTTTGACCAGCATCTCTTGCACGGGCGCATCGAGATACTCCAGGGCACCGAGTGGTATATCAAAGGAGATCAGTTCGATCTGAATAAGATCACCGGCGGCTGGAGCGAGAAGCTCAACCGCGCCTTGGCCAGGGGCTACGAAGGGATGAGGGTTAGCGGCAACGCGTTCTGGTTCGAATCGAAACATTGGAAGGGGTTCTGCGAGTACGAGCATGAACTCGATCGATCTCTCGCCGGCCAGAAAATGATCGCTCTGTGCACCTACTCTCTCCAGGCGAGCAGGGCCGTGGACATGCTGGACGTGGCGCGCGCACACCAATGTACCATAACGAGGCGAAACGGCAGTTGGGAGCTTCTGGAAACTCCCGACCTCACGCAAGCCAAGTGGGAAATCGAGAAACTGAGCGGCGCACTGGACATCATGTTGGAGCCTTTTCCTGGTCATGAGATGTTGACATCACGGGAACGCGCGACGCTGGCTCAAATCGTGAGGGGAGCCTCCAGCAAGGAAGCTGCACGCGCGCTTGGCATCGGCCCGCGCACCGTCGAGTTTCACCGCGAAAACATCATGCGCAAACTCAGTGCGAAAAACACGACCGACCTCGTGCACTGCATGCTGTGCAACTCCTTCAAATCGCGGCGGCGGCTGGAAGCCGAAATCCTGCTTTTGCGGCATCGGCTCAATTGCGGATCGCCTGACCCACGAATCGCGCCCTCCCGCAATGCCGGCTCTGCTGGCGGCAAATAAATTGCTGCGATCCTGCATGGAATCCTTTGCAATTTGAGCGTGATTATTCGCCGGCAAGGACGATCGGGCCTATCCGCTGCGCTCAGCCTCGACCAGGTGGCGCCGGCATGTTCCGCGCAGAGCTGCCGCTGACGGTTCCTGCACCTGCTTGAAAAGTAATAGTGCCAGCCGTTGGTCGAAAGCGACCGGCTGGCCGCTCAATACGACCAGGGCGCCAACCGAAGCCGCGCTCCCCGTATTCGTCCCAGTACCATTTGCAGCGGCCACGCCCCATTATTCTGAGCGTTTATGCACAACACTCAAGGGGAGAAAACTGATGACTGCTCTTTCAAAATTCTCATCTCGCGAACGTGCCGCCGTCTATGGCGGGTTCGCGGTGACGTTGGCGCTTGCTGTCGCAACGCTGGCCGCCTCAATTGGCGCGGTGGGCGCTCAGCCGGGTCGTCAATCCCGGGACGAACAATTCTCCAAATTCCAATGTACCAATCCGATAAGTGGAGCGACGTGGGACGTCAAAGTCGACTACGACCGCGTCACCGCCAATTCGTTTCCTGCCAAGATCACCGACAGCCAAATCGCCTGGCACGACACTTCGCACGGCGGCTACTACTACCTGGATCGTGCCTCCGGCGCGCTGACGTTCAAGAATGCGTCGAGCAACGGCGGCTATTCTCTCCACCATACATGCCGTGCCGGTTGACGGCATGCAGTCAATAATCTTGCGTAGCCAAAGACATGATCGTGCGGCGCCATCTCGGGATCGCGCACACGACATGCCAGGCTGAAACCTGCGCGGCGGTTGCCTTAGGCGGCCAAGTCTTGCGCCGCCGCGCGTCCGCATGTCGCGGTGATGCGTGGCCGGGAGCGCGTGGGTTGCCAGCCGGCAAACTGCGCAGCCGCATTGGCAGCCGGATGACGCATCCCGAAATCCAGCAATAGGACAAAAACGAGGTTTAGCGCACCGGAATTGCCTGTTTTCCCTTGTTCCTGGGCCGCATCAATCCTGGCCGAGGTCATGTCCGTCCCTGAAATTCGTGTGATCAAGGATCGCGCCGCGAAAATCGGCGCTATCGACCTTCGCCGGCCGCCGCCGCAAATGGCCTGAAGCTCGACGCCCGCCCCTACCATGGCCATTGTTTTGGCGAGCAATTGCAAAAGTCATGACCGCCAGCTCTCCGCGAAACTGGTATTTGATCGCAAGCGTAATATACTGCGTCGAAACCAGCGCGGCGGGGTAAGAGTTTTGAAGCGATGGCGGGTGAGCTTCGGGTGAGACTGGGGGTGCACAACCTTTCTGACGATCAGGTCACGGCATTCAGAGATGCCTATCGTCAGATGATGCAGATCAACGACAACCGCGGCTATCAATTCCTCGCGGGGTTGCACGGCGTTCCTAGCTGGTATTGCTGGCATAACCAGCAGAACGCACGCTCAGCGCAGCAAATGCAGCTTTTTCTGCCCTGGCACCGCGCCTATCTTTACAATTTCGAAATGGCAATGCGCGATCGCGTTCCAGGAGTCACCCTACCATGGTGGGACTGGACGCTACGCCCGCCACGGCAGAGCGGAATCCCGGTTATCTTTGGCGTGCCAACCGCTGGCAATCAGCCCAACCCGCTCGCCACGTTCCGGGTCAATCTGCCGAATACCAATCCTTCCTTGGTGCGTAACACCAAGCGCCGGCCGGGCGTTCCCAACGATTTGCCGGCGCAGAGCAACGTCGACGGCGTGCTGGCGCGGACTGACTGGAACGACTTTACTGACGCTATGGAAGATGTCCATGATGCGGTGCACGGCTGGGTTTCGGGCGACATGGGTGTGGTTGGCACCGCGGCTTTCGACCCTATATTCTGGTCGCATCATGCGATGATTGATCGCATGTGGTGGCTCTGGCAGGTGCGGAACGGCTCCGGAAATATTTCTGCGGACCTTCTCGACGCAGTCTTGGCGCCATTCAATTTCCGGGTACGGGACGTCTTGAACGTCAACGATCTGGGTTATGAATACGCTGCGGCACAGGCCGTTGCTTCAGCAGGAGGTACAGGCTGATGGCGAAAACACCGCCCAAATCGCCCACGGCGCCAAAGCAGGCTCCCCGCCGCGCGCTCGCTGCCCCGACACGCGGGAAGAGTCCAGCACGAACGTTTACCTCCCGGCCGGTGGCGGTTGATTTTGCGGCCCCGGAGCACCGGTTCGTGCGCGCCGACATCGAGATCAGCGGAATTTTTCACGGCGAGGCCTCCTACGAGGGACGCATCTTCCTGAACAATCCCAAGGCGGATGCAAAAACGCCGAAGGATTTGGCGCACGGCTATGCTGGATCGTTCCACATCTTCGGGCATGGCGGGTGTCTGGGCGATGCCGGGCATTGCGAGGTGAGCGAACATAACCGCGAGTCCTATGATTTCCGCTCGCCACATCCCCTCACTCCGGCCAAGAAACGCGTGACCGTAACCGCGGCAGTGCGCGAGATCGCGAAAGGCAGCAAGGCAGTGACCGTTACGGTCGTGCCTGTCGTTACCGCGGTCAACGAACTTTGCGATGCCGAAAATGTTTTTCGCTGCGAGAATATTCAATTTGTGACCTATAATTGACCGCTTCCCGCGGCGGCGGCATAGCAAATAGCAAATCGGTGTTTAACGGCCTCATTCCCTGAAAGCTCGCTCCAGGTTCTTGGCGCCCGAAAAGGCTTTTTCCTTCGCCGCGTCGATCCGAGCGGAGGTCAGATCGGTCCCGTTGAAATTCGTGTGATCGAGGATCGCGCCACGAAAATCGGCGCCGCCGGCTGCAGCCTCGGCGAGCGAGGCGCCTTTCAGATTCGCACCCGCAAATTTCGCGAATTGCAGATCGGTCAAAGCGAGATTGGCGCCTTCGAAATCGGCCCCGGCGAGATCGGCGGATTTGAGCACCGCGCGCATCAGCCCCATCGACTGGTTCCGCATGTCGGCGGCAAGGTCGGCGCCGGTAAATTTAGCGTTACGCAGACTGGCGCGGGAAAGATCGGCGGCGACGCGGGCGCCGGAAAAATCGGCGCCGTCGCATTTTGCCTCTTGCAACTGGCTTGCGAAAAGATTGGCTTTCCGCAAGCTCGCGCCGGAAAAATCCGCCGCCATGGCCCAGACCTGATCGAGCACCGCACCGTCGAGCCTTGCCCGCGAAAAATTTGTCTTGTTCATCCTCGCGGCGCGGAAACTGACGTTGGAAAAATCTAGCCCGGAAAGATCGAGCCCATTGAGGCTTTTACCGGAGAAATCGGCGCCGCCAGGCGAAGCCTGCAAGCTTGCCTCGACCTCCGCCCGCGTCACCTCGGCCGAGGAGAACATCGGGCTTGCAAGATCGACATGGCGCATCATGTCTTGGGTGTGTGCTGGCGGCGAGAAAAGGCAGGCCGCCGCGGCGAGCATCTTCCATCTACAAAAACTCTGCACTTATGACGCTCCCTGGTTGTTCGCCGGATTTTATTTTCATTTCGCAACCATGACTTCAACCCAAAAGGGAGGCAATTTTTTGCCGCCAATCACCATATCATAATCGTAGCGACGGTCATGTGGAACGGTCCTCCCGGCCTGGACAGCCGCAAGCGCCAACAATTGGTTGGCCATCGTTGCCATAGCCGTTTAGGGCTTTTTGAACCGGTCGACCCCTCATGACAAAAGAACAAGTCGAACCACGCCGCGGTCCGCCAGCTGGAGACACAGTTGCGACCCTCACCCGCGCGGTGCCCCGCGCGATCGATCTCAAGCGCGTCGCGACAAGGCGCGAGCACGACCTGCTCGGCGAGAGGGATGTTCCGACGGAGGCCTATTGGGGCATCCATACGCTGCGCGCGGTCGAAAACTTCCCGATTACCGGCATTCCAATCGGGCATTTTCCCGAGCTTGTCCGTGCCCTTGCGCTCGTCAAGCAGGCGGCGGCGCGCGCCAACCGGCGGCTCATGCAATTGGCTCCGGAGAAGGCCGCAGCGATCGATCGCGCTTGCGATCTCATCGCCAAGGATGGACTCTTCCTCGATCAATTCGTGGTCGATGCCGTGCAGGGCGGCGCCGGCACTTCGACCAATATGAACGCCAATGAAGTCGTCGCCAATCTCGCGCTGGAGTTCTTGGGCCACGCGCGGGGCGAGTACCATTTTCTGCACCCAAACGACGACGTCAACATGGCCCAATCGACCAACGACGCCTATCCGACGGCGTTGCGTCTTGCCTTGATCTTCGCGACGGTGCCACTCGTGCGGGCGCTGCAAGAGCTTGCCTATGCCTTTAAGACCAAGGCGGTCGAATTCGCCGATGTGCTCAAGATCGGCCGCACCCAATTGCAGGACGCGGTGCCGATGACGCTCGGGCAGGAGTTCGATGCGTTTCACACCACCGTGAAGGACGACATCGACCGTCTGCGGGAGGCCGCCGCTCTGTTCCGCGAGGTGAACCTTGGCGCGACCGCGATCGGCACCGGCATCACCGCCGATCCCCGCTATGCTTCGCTTGCCGTCGAGGAACTGGCGCATATCTCGGGCGAGCCGATGGTTCTCGCGGCCAATTTGATTGAGGCGACCTCCGACATGGGCGCCTTTGTTTTGTTCTCGGGCGTGCTGAAGCGGATCGCCGTGAAGCTTTCAAAAATTTGCAACGATCTGCGCCTGCTCTCCTCCGGCCCGCGCGGGGGTTTTGGCGAAATCCGCCTGCCGCCGGTCCAAGCTGGCTCCTCGATCATGCCAGGAAAAGTCAATCCGGTGATCCCCGAGGTTGTGAGCCAGGTCGCCTATCTCGTCATTGGCCATGATCTCACGGTGACGATGTGCGCCGAGGGCGGCCAGCTACAGCTCAACGCCTTCGAGCCGACGATCGGCTTTTCCGTCCTAAAATCCTTGCGGATGCTTCGCGCGGCGGTCGAAACCTTGACGCGGCGCTGCGTCAACGGCATCGAGGCGGATCGCGAGCGATGCCTTGGTTTCGTCGAAAACTCGATCGGCCTCGTGACCGCGCTTGGCCCCGTGCTTGGCTACGAGACCTGCTCGCGCATCGCCCGCCGGGCGCTCGATGAGCGGCGCAGGATCGCGGACATCGTCCTCGAAGAAGGATTATTGGCCGAGGCTAGGCTCAACGAGCTGCTTCGCCTCGAAACGATGACGAGGCCCTCGCGCATGGTCATGGCGGCGGTTACCAAGCCGAAGGGTTAGTTTCCGGCGTTTCGCCCGCGTAAAATATTCAGCGCCTCAGCTGACGCTTCTCCGCTGCCCGGAACGTCATGGCAATAGGGAGGAAAATCGCCTCCCTCCTCCAGGCCCTTGGCCGGCCAGGTACTTGCGACCGCTGGTTCCGGCCGACCCATTCAGGCGACGCCGCAAGCAGGAGGCGGCCCATGATTTCCATACCGATGGAACCTTCCGTTCCGCTCCCGCCCGTTCCTCATTAACGAGGCGCACGCTGGACACGAATAATGTTCATCATGCCTAAATCTTCGTGGTTAAGTATGTGACAGTGAAAGACGAAATCGCCAATGTCCGGCCCCCGGAAGTCAATACGGAGTGTGACGCTGGGGTACGGGCCTTTTTTATCCCCGGCCGGCACTTGGATCATATCCAGGTACTGGCCGATGATTGCGGGCGCCTGCGGGTATCCATTGAGCTCGAAGTTATTCTGGGATTCGACCAGAAAGTGAAGCTGGTGGAAGTGAAACTCGTGGTTTTCGAGCGTCCTGTTTTGGACGGTCCACTCTTCCACAGTTCCTTGAGTGGCCACGATGTCGGGAGGAAGATTGGGATCGAACACATGTTCAGGTGTTCCCTCCACGGCCATAAAGAACTTGGTCGGCTGGATCTCGTCGAAGTACACCGTGCGCTTCACGGCAACGGGAGCTGACCCAAGCCCTTTGTAGCGCTGCTGAGTTTTACTCATCGCGGTAAATGTTCCGGCCCTATTGTCACTGCCGCCGCTCGAATCAACGGAACCGCTTAATTGGATGCTAGCCAGAGGCCGTTGTGGGTCGATATCGCCGTCCGGACCCGTGGTGATGGCAAGCGTAATCAGCTGAGCAAGCTTGATATCCGATGACGGCGCGGCGACGATGAATTCCACACGAGAACCCGGCGGAAGCACGAAGTGAGTTACCGGAATCAGTCTGCCGGGGTCCTTGCTGTCTTGCGATTTCACCGGCACGCCGTCAATGGCGACCACTTGGATGGTCTGGGGCACTCCGTCGAATACATACTGGAGGTCGAGGATCGTATCGGACGAGGAGTTGGAGAGTCTCCAGAACTGCCTCTCTCCCGGTTCCATATGCAGGATCGCCGGTACAAAATTATTGGAATTGGGATCGGTGGGGGACGTAATTGGGATATAATTCAGCGTGAGATCCCACGATGGAATGTTCCCCTTGGGAGCTGGATTCCCTGGCACGGGCTGGTCGCGAACCATCAATATGCGGTGCCGCAGGCCGCTGACCGCGAGCTGAATGTTCTCGATGCCGTCCACGATGATGGCTCCCGAAGCGCCGCCCTGCACCGCGTGCTCGGTAACGCCATGAATGTGCGGGTGGTACCAGTAGAGTCCGGAGGCTTCGTTTTCCGGAAAATTTATGTGGTACTGGAACGTTTCGCCAGAGTTGACGATCGTTTTGATCACTTCATCGGACTGACAGGTGGGTGAAGTGCTGGTCCCATGAAAGTGGATGTTAACCGAGGATTTGCCCATTTGCGTGGCCCCGCAATTCGGCGGGTCCAAGGTCATTGTCAGCGGTTGTGCCGGGGTATTGTTGGTCAGCGTGATGTTCAGCGCGCCGCCCGGCTTCACATGCAGAGTTGGATTTTGCAGGCCGTCCGGAGTCATAAAGCAAAAAAGATCGGTTCCATCTGTGTCAGAGCTGTGTTCATACGAAAACCTGACATTCAGGACGCCATCGGAACCGAAAAGAGCCGGTGGGTTATGCACCGCGCTGCCCGCGGCAGGCCGGGGACACGGATTCGCTACGGCGGAGACAGGTGTGAGTGCGCCACCGCCGCCTGAAGTGTTTCGTATGAGGGCGTAGAACGCCACGATTGAAAACATCGCTATACCAAACAAAATTTTTAGAGTCGAAGTCCCTAGTCGGATTCTCTCCATATATTTTGCTCCTTTACACGGTGTGACGAATACAACCAAAGGATATCCGCAAGCTTCCGGATCGGGTTACGGAATAGTCTAGCAGAACACCAGGGAAATAAGCCGTCTATCCACTGAAATAATGACGTGCTGACGATAATGTTATGTCTTTATGCTGACACAGCTAGGTCATTTTGTCAGTTGTTAAGTACCCCAAATAGGCGTTTGGCGTGGCGGCGGATCACGCCCGCCGGGCGCGCGATGAGCAACGCACGGCCGCAAAACGACCTTAAGAATCCGCTTGTTCTATCGGTAACCTGCTCCCAAATACGCCGCCTGACCGTGCGATTCCCAGATGCGTTTCTGCAACTCCATGTGTCGCAACGGCACGTCGAAAACCCCGCTCGGAGAAACTGGTCACTCGAGGTCCGCGTCGACAATGAACTTGCCGCCATTCGACAAATCCCCGTTCTCGTCCTGTCGTTCACGATGGCTGAAAATGTCAAGTCACTCCCAACAAATGTTGCGCGGCGCCGGCGCCGTTCAGAACGGCCATGCTGGCGTTCTTGACCCCAAAAGCGCCAAAAAACTGGCCCAGACGGAGAGGGGCTATATTTGATGATTTCCATTGCCACGCAAATGGCGCTATCGCGAGGTATCACATTTTTGCAGCGGACCGACAATTTCTGTTGAGTAAGGCGGGCAAGCAGCCTGCGGACCGCCTTTAAGCGTGTAAGCTCGCGCCGGCGGGGGTCGGTTAATAGATTCGGCCGGAGGGTCGCGAGGGGCCATCCGCTGATCGTGCAAAGGCGGTGCAGCGAGTCTGTGAATAAGGGATTGGTTTCCTTCGATGCGCGGCGCCGTCTTAACTCGTGTCCATTTCAACGCGCGCCCGGTTCTGGCGGGGATCGCGGGTGCCTTGGTACTCATGGCGTTGCCGCCCTGTGCCTCACCCGGCCGGGCGGAAACAATGTCGGGCGCCTTGGCGCGCGCCTATGCGGGCAACCCGGACATGAACCAGCAACGCGCCGGGGTCCGGGCCACCGATGAAAATTTGCCCCGGGCAACGTCTACGTGGCGGCCGACGGCCACTGCAAGCGCGCAATATGGCTACAATCATCTCGAGGAGACCTCCGCGGCGCCCGGCAACACTTCCTCCGCGAGCGCCGCCGTGACCGGCATCATGTCCACGAGCAAGGCGCTGAGAGCCAACACCGCCACTTGGAATTACGGTCTCACCGTCACCCAAAATCTCTTCAACGGCAACCGCACACTGAACGGCGTGCGGCAGGCGGAATCGAATATTTTCGGGGCGCGCGAGACCTTGCGCAACACCGAGCAGAATGTTCTTCAAGACGCGGCGACCTACTATATGAACGTCCTGCGCGATACCGCCATCCTCGATCTGCGCGAAAACAACATCATCGTCCTTCAGGAGCAGCTGCGTCAGACAGTTGATCGTTTCGGCGTCGGCGAGGTGACCCGGACCGACGTCGCCCAGGCCGAATCGAGTCTTGCTTCGGCGCGCTCCGATTACTTCACGGCGCAAGCCAATCTGCAAGCCAGTATCGCCGATTACCGCCGGGTGATTGGCGTCCAGCCGACGAGACTCGAACCGGCGCGAACGATCGAAAGTCTTCTGCCGCATACGCTTGGCGTTGCGGTCCAACTTGCGCTTGCCGAGCACCCACAAGTTCAGGCGGCGTTGCATGCCGTCGATGCCGCGGCCCTTCAGGTCAAGCTGGTCGAGGGAGAACTTTATCCGACGCTCAACATCGTCGGCAACGTCCAGAACAATTACAACTTTTTTGGAGTTCCCGGAGTGCGTTTGTTCAATGGCTCGATCGTCGGTCAGCTGTCTATACCGATCTATCAAGGGGGCGAGGTCTACGCCCGGACGCGCCAGGCCAAGGAAACGCTCGGTCAGGCTAGGCTACAGGCTGATTTACAGCGTGATTCGGTGCGCGCGGCGGTGGTCTCGTCCTGGACCCAGCTCGAGGCCACGCGCGCGGTCATCCAATCTTCCGTGGCGTCGGTCAAGTCCAACGAAATCGCGCTCGACGGCATTAGGCAAGAGGCGGAAGTCGGCCAGCGCACGACTTTCGATATTCTTTTCCAGCAGCAGCAGTTGCTGAATGCGAGAGTGGCACTCGTCTCCGCCCAGCGCGACCGTGTTGTCGCCTCCTATGTGGTGATGGCCGCGATCGGCCGTCTTTCAGCCGCGAACTTGAACCTTGTCGTTACTGAATACGATCCGACGGTCCATTTCGATCAGGTCAAGGACAAATGGATCGGCCTTCGCACGCCGGACGGACGCTGACCGAATCCGCCAAGCTGTGCTCAGAGTTGTGAACAGCAGACAATTCTCGCCGGGCAGGCCCGGCGCCGGGGTTGAGGTAAAGTTTTGTGATACCCGCGCTATCTCGCCTGACCAGCGAAGTTAAGCTAGACCATGACCGATCCAAGTTGAAGCGAATCATGCTCTCTGTCTCTCGGTCCTGCCGCCGAAGCGGTACGTTCGATGGAAATATGAGAATGAACAAAGATTTAGAGTCCAATCGCAAGTTTAGAGATCATGAGCGTGACGGAGCGCTTTCGCTGGAATGGGGTCGCGCCCGGAGATGCTGGTTTTCACGAGTTCCGCATTCCGCCTCAGCGGGCCAGAATCCAGCTGCTTCTTGGCCGAACCTGTTCTCGATGCGCGATCTCTCAAGGATCGGCGCATCTTCCTTTTGAAGGTATTTGGAGATCATGAACCCAACCAACCCACTATTGAGAGACGGTCCGATGCCTCAGCCAAGCCCGCCTGATCCATCGATGGAGGAAATCCTCGCATCGATCAGGCGAATCATCGCCGGCGACCAGGCGCTGCTTGAAAGCGACAGCGGGTTACGCGGGGAGACTGCGCGGCCGGACCCTAACGGCGAAGCCTTCGAGCCGGGTTCGCGCGCGGGCGCCGGGCTTGCTTTCGTTTCAAACGCCAGGGACAGTTCGGTCCGCGCCGCCTTCAACGCACTTCTGGCGAGCCGGTTTGTCCAGCACAGCGACGTCGTCATCGGTCTTATCCGCGAAATGCTGCGTCCCATGCTGAAGACTTGGCTCGACGACAATCTGCCGGGCATCGTGGAGCGCCTTGTCAGCGCCGAAATCGAGCGGGTCACGCGCGGCGAATAGAAATCGCGGCGCGGTCGCGTTTGTCTCAGAGTCTGTCCGGTGACTTCATGCGGGATTACAAAGTCTTCTGAGCATGAGGCGGATTGAGGCGAGGCGCAAGTATGGGAGCGCTTTTCGATTGAGGTTCTCCCAGTCCTTGGCGAGCCTTCGACATCGATTGAGCCAAGCGAAAGTGCGCGCGACGATCCAGCGTTTGGGCAACACCACAAATCCCTTGGCGTGATCGGAACGCTTGACGATTTCAGCTTTCAGATGCGGGAGCACTCGTGCCAAAGCCTGGTTGAATTCGGGTCCTTGATGGCCGCCGTCGGCGAAGAGCTTTTTCAAGAAAGGAAACATCCCGAACAGGGTCGCCATGACGAGAATGCCGCCATCGCGATCTTGAATATCGGCCGGATGGACAACGGCATGAAGCAGCAAGCCCAACGTGTCTACGAGAATATGTCGCTTCTTACCCTTGATCTTCTTGCCCGCATCATAGCCGGGCGGATCGATGCAGGCCCCCTTTTTCGGTGCTTTTCACGCTTTGACTATCGATGACGGCGGCGGTCGGGCTGGCCTCCCGTTGGGCCTGCTCGCGACACTTCACATAAAGGGCGTGGTGGATATCCTCCAATGTGCCGTCGTAGGTCCACAGGTCGAAATAGTCGTAGATCGTGCTCTTCGGCGGCAGGTCCTTCGGGATCGCCCGCCACTGACAGCCGGTCGACAAAATGTACATGAGGCCGTTCACCACCTCACGCATCACCACGGTCCGCTTGCCACCGCCGCGCTTGCCCGGTGGAATGAGCGGTTCAACCAGCTCCCATTCGGAGTCGGTCAGATCGCTCGGATATCGTAACTTGCCGCGGTCGTACCGCCCGCGATTCTTCACCGTCCACATGGGGGACCCCCTTCGAATCAGGCCACCTCCCTTGAATCACAAATGACTCATAAGATTCAATCACATATGTCCTTGATGAAGATGCACTTAGCTGGCATTCCCCAGATAACCGGGAATGTGCCAAGCGCGTATCATTGATCTCCTGCCGTGACATCGGACATTCGTCCTATACCGGCATTATTTTCCGGATCGCCCGCTTATTGAGGTTGAGATTGCCGCGCTGCGGCGCTGCTGTGGTGCTCCGGCACACCAAAACCAGTGACATGGGCGGATCGCGCACCGGACAATACAGAGTTGGTTGTGATCAAGACGCACTTCTCCCTTAGTTTTTGCTCGACGCATGACGACCGAACACTTCACGCAGGCGCTGGATTGGGCGGCGGCCGCAGGTCGGCGATCATTCGTAGGATGTCCGCGAAGAGATTTTTCGGAATGGCGACTTCGGCCATCTGAAACGCGACATAGCGGCCATGGCTCACGATCTTCGCGCCGATCTTGATCAGCTTTTCCTTCAGGCTCGTCAGTGACCAATCCTTTATCGGTTCGGGCGTCGCCAGCGTGCGCAGAAAATTACCGAGATTGTAGGCCAGCGCATGAAGCTGGAGACGGACGGCGTTAGCAGCGAACGACCGACATGATAGCCGGGTCCACTTGATTGCGCCTTTTCCTTCCTTGATCCATTGCTCACACGTGCCGCGCTTGTTGTAGAAGGCGACGACATTCTCGGCGGAGCGCGCCATGTTCGTCACGATGAAGCCGACGCGCGGATAAAGCTCGCCCGGATGCCATTCGACCTTGGCGATCACCCGGCGCGGCTGCGACCAGCTTCCCGCTTGATAGGTGAAACTTGCATGGGATCGGCAGACGTCATTGGACGGGCGACCAACCGGGCGTTTGAGCAGATAGCCGATCCTCTCTTGCAAGATGTGATTGGCGGGCAGACGGATCGCATATTTGATCCGTTCTGCCTCCAGATATTCGTAAACTTCGGGGTTTGCGAAGCCGGCGTCGGCGCGGAAATAAATGCGTGAGACCTTGCCTTGATACCGCGCCACGACCGGCTTCAGCACCGCCTCCCATCCATCGGCGCTGTGAACATTGCCGGGGCGCAGGGCGCAGCGTTCCAAATCGCCATATTGGTTGAAAACGAACAGCGGATGATAGCAGGTGCAGTCATAGTGACCGTTCCAGACACTGTGTTCCTGTTCGCCATGCGTCGGGCTCACGCTCGAATCCATGTCGAGCAAGATACCTCTCGGCGGACGGCGACCATGAACGCTGTCGATCCATTTGCCGGAGAGATCAGCGAGCGCCGAAAGGTTCTTTTCCGCCGTGAGCCAGCGCGTCTCAAAGCGGCCCATCTGGCTCGGCGAAGCCGCTGCATCCGAGGCCGCCTTTCCGCCGACTATCCACCGCATCGCGGGATCATGGCGCAGGCGTTGAGCGTCGTTCACGTCTTCATATCCGGCAAGTCGCCCAAATATGGATTGCCGCAACATCCCGACGAGTGCATGCCGGCCATTCTTGCCAGTGCGTGCGTCGGAGAGCGCATCACCCGCCATCGCGCTGAGGCACAGCGCGTCGTCCAGTTCCCGGTATGCGAGCAAGCCTGCGTCGGAGGTAACCACCGATCCGCGAAAGTGAAGCAACAATCGGCGGTCGAAATCGAGCCTGAGAGCGCCATCATACGATTCACCCGCCGGGTTCGCCATGACGGCCTCATTCGATCCGAAATAACATGCTGATTATGTTAGCTGAATCGCGGCATCGACGCTGCAAATTATTGCCTCATCCGGCGTATGCGGGTCAATATCTCTTCGGACGGGTGTGTCCCAGGCTGCCCACGCGCGCTTGCTTTTTGCCCGCTTGTTTGCCATCGCTCACATTTGACGCGGCCGGCTCGCCACGGGCAGGAGCCGCGCGCGGAACAATGATCAGATGATGGAAAAGACTTTCGATCCACGAGCGGTCGAAGGCCGTATCGCTTCGGCATGGCAAGAGGCGGGCGCGTTCCGGGCAGGGCGCCCAGAGCGGGCAGGGGCGGCGCCTTTCACGATCGTCATTCCGCCGCCGAACGTCACCGGCGCCCTGCACATGGGCCACGCGCTCAACACCACTTTGCAGGATATCCTCTGCCGCTTCGAGCGGATGCGCGGCAAGGACGTGCTTTGGCAGCCGGGCACCGACCATGCCGGGATCGCCACGCAAATGGTGGTCGAGCGGCGATTGATGGAGGACCAGGAGCCCGGCCGCCTCGCCTTAGGCCGCGAAAAGTTTCTAGCGCGCGTGTGGGAATGGAAGGTCCAGTCGGGCGGCGCGATCATCGAGCAATTGCAAAGGCTCGGCGCTTCCTGCGACTGGCCACGTGAGCGCTTTACCCTAGACGAAGGGCTGTCCCGCGGGGTCGCAAAGGCTTTCGTGCAGCTCTACAAGGAAGGCCTGATCTACAAGGACAAGCGCCTCGTTAATTGGGACCCAAAACTTCAGACCGCGATTTCCGACCTCGAAGTGGTGCAGATCGAGACCAAGGGCCATCTTTGGTATTTGCGTTATCCGCTTTTGGGCAAGACCTTCGACGCAACCGACCCCTCCACATACATCGTCGTGGCTACCACACGGCCGGAGACCATGCTAGGCGATACGGCTATCGCCGTGCATCCGGCCGATGATCGCTACAAGCATTTGGTCGGGGAGGAAGCACGCCTCCCACTTGCAAATCGACCTATCACAATTATCGCGGATGAATACTCCGATCCGACTAAGGGCTCAGGAGCTGTGAAAATTACGCCTGCACATGATTTCAATGATTTTGAAGTTTGGAGAAGATATGTTGACCGAATGTCCCCAAACGACCGAGAGCGGTTCGAAGAAATAACAAATTATCGCGAGCCGACGGAACTCATCAATATTCTCACACCCGAGGGAAAACTCAAATCGTCGCCCAAGGATGACCTTGAAAGCACGAAAAGAGCATTTTGGCCAATACCAGAATACATTATTCGTTTAATGGAGGAAAGCGATCACGAGCCGCCTGATCCTGATGCAGGATTCTCCGATTCTGAATTTATTCCTTTGGAGTTTCGTGGACTGGACCGTTTTGAGGCAAGAACGCAGATACGTCGACGACTTGAGGAGAATGGTTACCTCGAGAAGATTGAGCCCCATACCCATGTTGTTCCACATGGTGATCGCTCCGGTGTGGTCATTGAACCGTTTCTGACAGAGCAATGGTATGTGAAAGCGGATGTTCTCGCGGGGCCCGCGCTTGCGGCCGTGCGAGAAGGTAGGACGAAGTTTATCCCGGAAAATTGGGAAAAGACATATTATCAATGGTTAGAGAGTATCCAACCGTGGTGCATCTCGCGGCAACTTTGGTGGGGCCACCAAATCCCCGTGTGGTACGGACCAGAAGGCAAGAGCTTCGCGGCGCATTCGGAAGCTGATGCTGTTACCGAGGCGGCCGCATACTATGAAAGCAAGGGCAGTAATTTCAAAGCTAATTTATTCACGCTCGATGGTATAGACTATGCCGTAGGTTTGCGTAGTGGCCGCTACACATTGCATCGCGACGAAGACGTTCTAGACACCTGGTTTTCCTCCGCGCTCTGGCCTTTTTCCACCCTCGGCTGGCCAGATGAGACGCCGGAGCTAAAGCGCCGCTATCCGACGAGCGTGCTCGTCACGGGCTTCGACATCATCTTCTTCTGGGTCGCCCGGATGATGATGATAAGCGTGCATTTCATGCACGAGGTTCCCTTCCGCGATGTCTATATCCACGCCCTCGTCCGCGACGAGAAGGGCGCAAAAATGTCGAAGTCGAAGGGCAATGTCGTCGATCCCTTGCACCTCATCGAGACCTATGGCGCGGATGCCCTGCGCTTCACGCTTGCCGCCATGGCGGCACAGGGGCGGGACATCAAACTCTCGACGGAACGCATTGAGGGATATCGAAATTTTGGCACAAAACTCTGGAACGCGGCGCGTTTCGCCGAAATGAATGGCTGCGTGTTTGAGGTCACGTTTAATCCGCGCCAGACGAGTCTCAAGCTAAATGGCTGGATTGTTGGGGAGGCCGCGAAGACCATTGCCGAGGTAACGGAGGCGATAGAAACCTATCGTTTCAACGACGCCGCCAACGCCGCCTATCGTTTTGTCTGGAACGTTTTTTGCGACTGGTATCTCGAGCTCGCCAAGCCTCTCCTGCAAGGCGCCGACGGGCCGGGCAAGATCGAGACCCGCGCGACAACGGCTTTCGTGCGCGAACAAATCGTCAAGCTCCTGCACCCCTTCATGCCGTTTATGACCGAGGAACTTTGGGCCATCACGGCAACAAAAGAGCTGCCGCGCGCGACTCTGCTGGCGCTCGCTGAATGGCCGGAACTGGACGGTTGCGAAAACCTGGAGGCGGAGGCCGAGATCGGTTTTATCGTCGAGCTTATTTCGGAAATCCGTTCGGTACGCGCGGAGATGAACGTTCCCGCGGCGGCGCAAATCCCCTTGGTGCTCGTGAAAGCCTCGCCGGAGACCAAATCGCGTGCGAATAATTGGGACGAAACTATTAAGCGTCTCGCCCGGCTATCGGCGATTTCATTTGCGTCCGAGGCTCCGGAAAAATCCACGCAGATGATCGTGCGCAAAACTCTCGCCGCATTGCCGCTTCAAGGGATCGTGGACTTGGAGGCGGAAAAGATTCGGCTATCCAAGGAGATCGCGAAATTAAAAGACGACGTGGACAGAATTGAAGCCAAACTTCGCAATGCCGATTTCGTGGCCCGCGCGCCGGAAGAAGTCGTCGAGGAAAACCGCGAACGACAAGAGGACGCTCTGTCCAGGATGGAAAAACTCGCCGCCGCGCTGGTAAAACTTGGCGGAGCTTGATTGGGTCAAGCGCGTTCGGCGTTAGCGCCGGGCCATAGCGACGGCACGCGGCAATGGCCCGCGCTATTAATCCGTTTATAAGTAATTTCACACCCGCGCGGCGTATTTGAGTGAGGGATTTTGCAAGAAAGAGAGGATTTTGCGACCGGGCGCATAGGGAGGCAAAAAGAACAAGCGCAATTTGTCGCCCAGCGGTTGCCCGAAAGCGCCGGCTTTCTTCGCGCGATGCGCCGAGCCACGATCGACGATCACGAAGACTTCGCGCTCGGCGCCCCTGATCAGGCGACTCTAACCCGCATACGCCGGATGAGGCAATAATTTGCAGCGTCGATGCCGCGATTTAGCTAACATAATCAGCATGTTATTTCGGATCGAATGAGGCCGTCATGGCGAACCCGGCGGGTGAATCGTATGATGGCGCTCTCAGGCTCGATTTCGACCGCCGATTGTTGCTTCACTTTCGCGGATCGGTGGTTACCTCCGACGCAGGCTTGCTCGCATACCGGGAACTGGACGACGCGCTGTGCCTCAGCGCGATGGCGGGTGATGCGCTCTCCGACGCACGCACTGGCAAGAATGGCCGGCATGCACTCGTCGGGATGTTGCGGCAATCCATATTTGGGCGACTTGCCGGATATGAAGACGTGAACGACGCTCAACGCCTGCGCCATGATCCCGCGATGCGGTGGATAGTCGGCGGAAAGGCGGCCTCGGATGCAGCGGCTTCGCCGAGCCAGATGGGCCGCTTTGAGACGCGCTGGCTCACGGCGGAAAAGAACCTTTCGGCGCTCGCTGATCTCTCCGGCAAATGGATCGACAGCGTTCATGGTCGCCGTCCGCCGAGAGGTATCTTGCTCGACATGGATTTGAGCGTGAGCCCGACGCATGGCGAACAGGAACACAGTGTCTGGAACGGTCACTATGACTGCACCTGCTATCATCCGCTGTTCGTTTTCAACCAATATGGCGATTTGGAACGCTGCGCCCTGCGCCCCGGCAATGTTCACAGCGCCGATGGATGGGAGGCGGTGCTGAAGCCGGTCGTGGCGCGGTATCAAGGCAAGGTCTCACGCATTTATTTCCGCGCCGACGCCGGCTTCGCAAACCCCGAAGTTTACGAATATCTGGAGGCAGAACGGATCAAATATGCGATCCGTCTGCCCGCCAATCACATCTTGCAAGAGAGGATCGGCTATCTGCTCAAACGCCCGGTTGGTCGCCCGTCCAATGACGTCTGCCGATCCCATGCAAGTTTCACCTATCAAGCGGGAAGCTGGTCGCAGCCGCGTCGGGTGATCGCCAAGGTCGAATGGCATCCGGGCGAGCTTTATCCGCGCGTCGGCTTCATCGTGACGAACATGGCGCGCTCCGCCGAGAATGTCGTCGCCTTCTACAACAAGCGCGGCACGTGTGAGCAATGGATCAAGGAAGGAAAAGGCGCAATCAAGTGGACCCGGCTATCATGTCGGTCGTTCGCTGCTAACGCCGTCCGTCTCCAGCTTCATGCGCTGGCCTACAATCTCGGTAATTTTCTGCGCACGCTGGCGACGCCCGAACCGATAAAGGATTGGTCACTGACGAGCCTGAAGGAAAAGCTGATCAAGATCGGCGCGAAGATCGTGAGCCATGGCCGCTATGTCGCGTTTCAGATGGCCGAAGTCGCCATTCCGAAAAATCTCTTCGCGGACATCCTACGAATGATCGCCGACCTGCGGCCGCCGCCCAATCCAGCGCCTGCGTGAAGTGTTCGGTCGTCATGCGTCGAGCAAAAACTAAGGGAGAAGTGCGTCTTGATCACAACCGACTCTGTATTGTCCGGTGCGCGATCCGCCCATGTCACTGGTTTTGGTGTGCCGGAGCACCACAGCAGCGCCGCAGCGCGGCAATCTCAACCTCAATAAGCGGGCGATCCGGAAAATAATGCCGGTATAGGACGAATGTCCGATGTCACGGCAGGAGATCAATGATACGCGCTTGGCACATTCCCGGTTATCTGGGGAATGCCAGTCTAAGGGTATTTTCATGTTTTCGTGCAAACCGATAGCCCCCTTTTGCGCCAAGGAATTCAAGTGGTGATGGAACAAGCTCTGCCCAGCGCCGCTTCGACGATTGCCATAATCGGCGGCGGTCAGGCGGGCGGCGAGGTCGCGACCCTGCTGCGCCAGAACCGGTTCGAGGGCCGCATCGTCCTCGTCGGCGAAGAGAAATATCTTCCCTATATGCGCCCGCCTTTGTCGAAGGCATTTCTCGCGCGCGAAATCGGCAAGGACGCGCTGATCTACAAGGCCTCGGTTGCCTATGAGAAAGCCCGGGTGGAGATGCGGCTCGGTGGCCGCGTCGCAGAGATCGACCGGCGCGCGAAGACGCTCTTGATCGAGGGCTGCGCGCCGCTCCACTACGATAAGCTTGTGATTGCAACCGGGGGCCGCGCCCGCGAATTGGCGGTGCCGGGCGCCGGTTTACGCAATATTTTTTACTTGCGCACAATTTCCGATGTCGAGGCGTTGCAACCACTCATGGAGGGCCCCCGGCGTCTCGTGATCGTCGGTGGCGGCTATATCGGGCTTGAAGCCGCCGCCGTCGCGGTTAGACGCGGGCTTGCCGTAACCGTGCTCGAAGGGGCGCCGCGCGTGCTCGCCCGCGTCACGGCGCCCGATGTGTCGAAATTCTATGAACGCATCCATCGCGAAGCCGGAGTCGACATTCGCACCGGGGTCACGGTCAACGGGTTCACCGCCGGGGGCGAGGATGGCGGCGTCGGCGCGGTCAAATGCGCCGGCGGTCAATCGTTTACCGCCGGTTTTGTGCTGATCGGCATCGGCCTCGTTCCCAACATAGAACTAGCGGAACTAGCCGGGCTTAAAGTGGACGACGGGGTTGTCGTCGATGAGGTGAGCCGAACCGGCGACCCCGATATTTATGCGATCGGCGACTGCGCGATGCATGCGCATCACGGCTTTCTGCGGCGGAAAATACGCCTCGAATTGGTTCCAAACGCGCTCGAACAGGCCCGCGCGGCTGCCGCCTCGATCATGGGGCGGCCAATTCCCGCTGCCGCCGCGCCCTGGTTCTGGTCCGACCAATATGATCTCAAATTGCAGATGGCCGGCGTCTCCGATGGCTATGAGGAGCTTGCGATCCGGGGGAGCATGGAGGCGTCGTCGTTCATTGCATTTTATCTCAAGGAAGGGCGGGTCATCGCCGCCGATTTGGTCAATCGCCTTGGCGAATTCATGGCCGCCAAACGCATCGTCGGCGCGCGCATGGAGATCGTCCCCGCGCGCCTCGCCGATGAATTGGCGCCTCTCAAATCGCTGCTCCAGCCCGCCGCCGCTTAAGCCCCGTATTATGGCGTAGCCGCCACGCAAGGCGCGGCGCGCTACGAAGCCGGGATTTGGGGAACGCGGAAGAGTGGGTTAAGGTATATTTTTAGCCGCGCGTTTTTTGGTTTATTCCTCCTTGGCGCCGCCAAAAGCATCGAGCGCCTCGTTGCGATGAGCAGTCCATGGGTGCGGTCGTGCCAGCGATTCCCATCGTCGATGTCGGCGACGGCGGGCCTCTCCGCCACGCTGTGCTGAGCAGCAGTCGTTCGCGTGTCCTGCGCGACGCCTGCCTCACGGTTTTTCCTTGCGCGGTAACACCGCTCCTGCCGGCGTTGGATATCGCCGCGCGGCGCTGGCTCACCCGGTCCTGCTCGCCCTATGTGCCGGAGATCGCGCAAATCGCGGCGACGCTGGGTTTTTCGGGGGTCTGGCTGCTGAACGGCTCGTACCAATGGGGCTGCACCGCGCTCGCGCGCGAGGAAGACGGCGTGCCTTGGCTCGCCCGCACGCTCGATTGGCCATACCCCGGGCTTGGCCGCCATGCGGAGCTTGTACGCGCAAAGGCACCCGCCGGCGAATATTTCAGCGTCACCTGGCCCGGCTACGCTAGCGTGCTGACGGCGATGGCGCCGCGCCGGTTCGCCGCCTGCCTCAACCAGGCGCCCATGTGGCGGCGCACCCGCCATCCGTGGCTGCGCATTTACGACCTTGCGGCCAATGCGCTTCATACATGGGCGAAAATTCGGCACATGCCGCCGGATCAGTTGCTGCGCCAGGTTTTCGAGACCTGTGAAACATATGCCGCCGCGAAGAGCGTGTTGGAAGCAACGCCGGTGGCACGGCCGGTGATCTACACGCTCATCGGCTGCGCGCCGGGGGAGCGATGCGTGATCGAGCGGACCGAGAACGGCTTTATCACGCGTGAGGAAAAGACGAGCGCGACCAATGATTGGGTGCCGAGCCGCCCGAGGTGGGAAGCGCGTATTGCGGCCGGCCGTTTTCTCACCTGCTCGTTGGCGGAGGCGGCCGCGCAATGCCGCGACCGGCTCGATGCGCTTGCTGGCTGGGGCGGACTCATGTCGCGCGGGGGTTTCGATTGGGTGACGCCGCCAGTCCTCAACCCCTATACGCGGCTCGCAGTCACGATGAGTTCCGCGCGCGCAATTTTACGCGTGGCGGGGTACGAAATGACAGCGGACGGCTTGCCGGAACAGGTGACTCAAACCTGCGAGATATAAGGGCGGCCGACGGGCACAAGATGCGCGTGCTGTGCGGGGCGTGGCGTTCTTAGCCCGGATAATTCAAAGCGCATCTTGAGCGCGCATTGTTGATAGGGACCCGATCCGCGAACTCCATCCCAGAATTCTATGCGCGTCATCCTGGTTCAGTGCCGAACGCTCCTCGCGAAGGTGGCGTTCGAACACATATAAACTGGCATTCCCCAGATAACCGGGAATGTGCCAAGCGCGTATCATTGATCTCCTGCCGTGACATCGGACATTCGTCCTATACCGGCATTATTTTCCGGATCGCCCGCTTATTGAGGTTGAGATTGCCGCGCTGCGGCGCTGCTGTGGTGCTCCGGCACACCAAAACCAGTGACATGGGCGGATCGCGCACCGGACAATACAGAGTTGGTTGTGATCAAGACGCACTTCTCCCTTAGTTTTTGCTCGACGCATGACGACCGAACACTTCACGCAGGCGCTGGATTGGGCGGCGGCCGCAGGTCGGCGATCATTCGTAGGATGTCCGCGAAGAGATTTTTCGGAATGGCGACTTCGGCCATCTGAAACGCGACATAGCGGCCATGGCTCACGATCTTCGCGCCGATCTTGATCAGCTTTTCCTTCAGGCTCGTCAGTGACCAATCCTTTATCGGTTCGGGCGTCGCCAGCGTGCGCAGAAAATTACCGAGATTGTAGGCCAGCGCATGAAGCTGGAGACGGACGGCGTTAGCAGCGAACGACCGACATGATAGCCGGGTCCACTTGATTGCGCCTTTTCCTTCCTTGATCCATTGCTCACACGTGCCGCGCTTGTTGTAGAAGGCGACGACATTCTCGGCGGAGCGCGCCATGTTCGTCACGATGAAGCCGACGCGCGGATAAAGCTCGCCCGGATGCCATTCGACCTTGGCGATCACCCGGCGCGGCTGCGACCAGCTTCCCGCTTGATAGGTGAAACTTGCATGGGATCGGCAGACGTCATTGGACGGGCGACCAACCGGGCGTTTGAGCAGATAGCCGATCCTCTCTTGCAAGATGTGATTGGCGGGCAGACGGATCGCATATTTGATCCGTTCTGCCTCCAGATATTCGTAAACTTCGGGGTTTGCGAAGCCGGCGTCGGCGCGGAAATAAATGCGTGAGACCTTGCCTTGATACCGCGCCACGACCGGCTTCAGCACCGCCTCCCATCCATCGGCGCTGTGAACATTGCCGGGGCGCAGGGCGCAGCGTTCCAAATCGCCATATTGGTTGAAAACGAACAGCGGATGATAGCAGGTGCAGTCATAGTGACCGTTCCAGACACTGTGTTCCTGTTCGCCATGCGTCGGGCTCACGCTCGAATCCATGTCGAGCAAGATACCTCTCGGCGGACGGCGACCATGAACGCTGTCGATCCATTTGCCGGAGAGATCAGCGAGCGCCGAAAGGTTCTTTTCCGCCGTGAGCCAGCGCGTCTCAAAGCGGCCCATCTGGCTCGGCGAAGCCGCTGCATCCGAGGCCGCCTTTCCGCCGACTATCCACCGCATCGCGGGATCATGGCGCAGGCGTTGAGCGTCGTTCACGTCTTCATATCCGGCAAGTCGCCCAAATATGGATTGCCGCAACATCCCGACGAGTGCATGCCGGCCATTCTTGCCAGTGCGTGCGTCGGAGAGCGCATCACCCGCCATCGCACTGAGGCACAGCGCGTCGTCCAGTTCCCGGTATGCGAGCAAGCCTGCGTCGGAGGTAACCACCGATCCGCGAAAGTGAAGCAACAATCGGCGGTCGAAATCGAGCCTGAGAGCGCCATCATACGATTCACCCGCCGGGTTCGCCATGACGGCCTCATTCGATCCGAAATAACATGCTGATTATGTTAGCTGAATCGCGGCATCGACGCTGCAAATTATTGCCTCATCCGGCGTATGCGGGCTTAGCTACCTCTCTTTCTCCCTGGTATCTGAGAAACATAGACGACGAAGCGCGAAAACTGCGCGGAAGTCAAATCGGCGATGCGGTGGACGGCGATGGCCACGACGCCATCTGGTTGCACTCCTTCCGACTTCGCCCGCAGAACCATGGCAAGTGCTGGAAAAACTGCGACCGTTATGACGGCTGCGGCAACGAGGGCGGAGGCATTCTCGGGCAGCATGTCGCCCGTTCGCACGCCCAAATAGGTCACCGCGACCACAAGCGGCAGCGTGGTGGAAGAAAAGAGAGCAAGCGGAAGTAGATCGCGCTCGGGAAGCACGTGTTTATACAAGAGAACGGGAATAATGCGCACAATTAGAAAGCCCGCGCAAAAGAGGATAAGGCGGGCAAGACTTGCCGGACTAGTGACGAGTCCGGGCAGGTCGAATTCGACGCCGCTCGTTATGAAAAACACGGGAATAAAAAATCCCGAGCCGATCGATGTCAGGCGATTTTCGAGGATCTCCGCCCTTGTGTCGCGCACCAGCATCGCGATCACCATTCCGGCTGTATAGGCGCCGAGGACAAGTTCCATGCCGAGTTCATTGGCGAAGGAGACGAGCCCGAGGAGAATCAGAATCGCAATTCGCACCGGCAGAATGGAGCGATCATGCATCCACCACGCGATGAGGACCGACAGATGGGCGGAGCGCAATCGTTGCGCCGTAAGGATAGCGCCGATCGCGACCGCGAAAAAAACGATGGTCAATATGGTCTCATGCAAATGGTGGTGCTGATGAGCGAGAACGATCGCGGCCAGAATGACGGGTCCCAGTTCGCTGACAACCGCCGCTCCGAGGACATGCCGGCCAAAGTTGGTGTCGAGGTTGCCGCTTTCGCGGAGAATAGGAAGGAGCATGCCTAAGGCGGTCGTTGGCAGCACAAGGGCGATGAGCAAAGGCGCCCGCAACAAGCCAATCGCATAAAGCAGTCCGCCGAAAAGGCCGCTCAGCCCAAAGGCCGCGAACCAGGCGAGGACGCCAAGACGCAGCGGCGCGGCGCCGATCTTCTCCGCGTTGAACTCGAACCCCGCTTGGAAAAACAGGAATATCAGGCCGAATTCCCCCAGAAACCCTATGGCGCCCTGGCTCGTCACCCAACCAAGCGCGCTCGGGCCGATCAGGATCCCAAGCATGAGCTCCAGAACCACCGCGGGCATGCGGGCAAACGCCGGCAAGCGCGTGAGCAACGGCGCAAAGACAGCGACGAAGCCCATGACAAAAAGAGCATGAATCTCGCTCATGACGATAGCTTCCCCCGGATTGCGGCGGCCTCAATTTTCAAGCGTCAAAATGTCCGTCGGCGTCTTCGCGGTTACTTATTCATAACGCCATTTTGTAAGGTTTTCGGCCCCAATCGTACCAAAATGTTTCACGTGAAACATTTTGGTACGATTGCGGTCTGCGCTAACGAACTTTTGCAAGGCGGGGATTGGTATGAAGCCAGGATTTTGTACAAGCGGACAAGTGGGTTAGAGTTTAATTTTTGGATGTATGTTTTCGCTCGTATCAAATTGACCGCGGGCTTCCCACGGAACCGGAGAACGCCATGCAAGCGATGGTGCTGAAGAAGCTTGGGACCGCTCTTGAATGGACAAATCTCGCCGATCGGCAACCCGGGCCGGGCGAGATTCGAGTGAAGGTGGCCGCCTGCGGCGTCTGCCGCACGGATCTGCATGTCGTCGATGGCGACCTGCCCGACCCAAAGGTGCCGATCATCCCTGGCCATGAGATCGTCGGCCGGATCGATGCGATCGGGGCCGGCGTCGAAGGGCTCAGCCTGGGGGAGCGTGTGGGCATCCCATGGCTCGGCCACACCTGCCGCGTCTGCCCTTATTGCATGGGCGGCCAGGAAAATCTATGCGATCAGCCGGTCTTCACCGGCTACACGCGCGACGGCGGCTTCGCGACGGCGGCGATCGCCGATGCGCGCTATGCGTTCCCGCTCGGCGAGGAAGGCTGCGATGTGGCGCTCGCTCCTCTGCTCTGCGCCGGGCTGATCGGCTGGCGTTCGCTGGTGATCGCCGGCGAGGCCAAGAAGCTCGGACTCTATGGCTTTGGCGCCGCGGCTCACATCGTCACGCAGGTCGCGAAATGGCAGGGACGAACGGTATTTGCCTTCACCCGGCCGGGCGATGTGGGCGCCCAGGCCTTCGCGCGGGGACTCGGCGCGGCATGGGCAGGCGGATCCGACGAGATGCCGCCGGAGCCGCTCGACGCGGCGATCATCTATGCGCCCCTGGGCGATCTCGTGCCGCTGGCGCTGAAGGCGGTGCGCAAGGGCGGCCGCGTGGTTTGCGCCGGCATCCATATGAGCGACATCCCGCGCTTTCCCTATTCTCTGCTCTGGGAAGAGCGGCAGCTCGTGTCGGTCGCCAATCTCACGCGGCAGGATGGACTTGATTTCCTGCGTCTCGCCCCGGAAATCGGCATCGTCACCAAGACCACGCGCTACCCGCTGAGAGAGGCCAATCGGGCCCTCGCCGATCTCCGCGCCGGCCGGTTTGAAGGCGCCGCCGTTCTCGTGCCCTGAGCAGCAATCAACCTCGGAGACTCTGATGCCCAACTCATTGTCACCCGATCTCCGCCGCTCGCGGTGACGATGAGCCCCGCGCGGGCATTTTTACGCGTAGTGGGCTATGAAATGATAGCGGACGGCGTACCGGAACAGGTGACCCAAACCTGCGAGATTTGAGGGCAGCGGCCTGCTTTTGGCTGTTTTTTTGCCAATCGTACGAAAATGTTTCACGTGAAACATTTTGGTACGATCGACGGTCTGCGCAAACGCACTTTTGGCAGGCGAAGCACAATACGAAGCGGGGATTTGGCGCAAGCGGAAGAGTAGGGTAGAGTTTAGTTTTTGAGCGTGTGTTTTTGGGCAGTGACGGTCATCCAGCCGACTTGCCATCGGGGCCTGGCTCGTTAACTGTACGGTCGGCGACACTGAACTTCCGCGAGCAATTCGTTAGCTCAAAAATGATACGGTCAGCAAAGCCCAATGCCGACTTGTATTGCGAGTATATCTCGTTAGTGGTTTTCTCCAGCGGGAAGGTCGCAAAGTCTTCATGAACCAAGCGGTTCCGATCGCGACCCATTTCGAGAAAATCCTCCACTGCAGCACGGAGATCGTCCTCGCGTTTGATCAATTCGTTCATGTGATTCTTGAACTCAGGGCCGAACAAACTGAAAAAGGAAGTTGCGGTATTTCCCTCCCATTGGAACCATGTGTGATATTGCCGGGTAACAGCTTTATTCAGAACCAACGCTGGCACAAGAGGGTTGGCGCCGCAAACTTCCCGGCAGAAGGCTAGGACATCCGTAGTTATCCGGCTTTCAAAATAGCTGGACGCAGCCAGGAGGAGAGCTTTACGGGCGGTAGCATCAATAGCACTACCGAGCGAGATCTCCCCTCTTGACAGCAAAAACTCAGACGCGTCCCGGTACTCCTCATAGACCCGGTCGATAGCAGTTTCGGCCATTTGGCAGCCGTCAGAGTTTCGTCAGCAGAGCGTCGGCACGCCTCAGGCGCGCCTCGACGTTCGACTTGCCGTACCTTCCAAAGAGGCGCGATTAAATTCGTGATCGTTATCCAGTGCAGCAACCTCGTTGGAAGAAATCTTCCCTTTCAATTGGCGACGCTCGGCGAACGCATGCTTGCAGGTTGCTGTAAATACCGCTTCAAAGAGGGCAATGTTGAAGCGCTTCGAACGAAGATTAATGAAGGCGTCCTCTGAAAGGCCACTACATGCGGCCAGGAATGACCCGAAGAGCTTCTCAAGATATGCATTCTGCGTCTCGCTATTCTTCTCGCTGTCTTTTGAGAACTGATTCAGAAATCGCACCATCGAAGGTGCATATGTTTCATATTTGATCAGCATCGCGAAACCGCGAAGAAGGATTTCGATGTCCTTCATATGAAGGTCAGGAACCTTCGTCTGAACAACAACTCGCCACCTATTGTCTAGGTTTAGGCGATATAGCATGTCGTAGAAGGGCGAGTGGTACATGCTCGTGCGGATCTCTTGAGGCCGCAGGTTCACACCACCAGTGTTCAACCGGCTGAAAACTTCGTAGATCGAGGAATTGTCATTTGCCGGAGCGTTTTGCTTTACAACGATATTTCTGATTGGACGCAGATCAAGTTGTGTCTTGTAGTCTCCTAATGTAGAATAGTTAAATCCATTAAACTTGTTAGTCTGGTTGGGAAGCTTATGGGTCAGTTTGAGATTGAAATCTTCAAAAAACTCGTCGTCGTGCAAGACACTGTCGGGGATATTCCCATCTTTGTCGAAAATCGTGCGAAGTTCGCTTCGCTTGTCCATTTTCGGGAACCGTCGCTTGATGAAATAATAGATCGACATAAGACGCTGCTGACCGTCGATCACAAGGAAACGGTTCCTTGCCTGCTCATAGCCCGCATACGCCGGATGAGGCAATAATTTGCAGCGTCGATGCCGCGATTCAGCTAACATAATCAGCATGTTATTTCGGATCGAATGAGGCCGTCATGGCGAACCCGGCGGGTGAATCGTATGATGGCGCTCTCAGGCTCGATTTCGACCGCCGATTGTTGCTTCACTTTCGCGGATCGGTGGTTACCTCCGACGCAGGCTTGCTCGCATACCGGGAACTGGACGACGCGCTGTGCCTCAGTGCGATGGCGGGTGATGCGCTCTCCGACGCACGCACTGGCAAGAATGGCCGGCATGCACTCGTCGGGATGTTGCGGCAATCCATATTTGGGCGACTTGCCGGATATGAAGACGTGAACGACGCTCAACGCCTGCGCCATGATCCCGCGATGCGGTGGATAGTCGGCGGAAAGGCGGCCTCGGATGCAGCGGCTTCGCCGAGCCAGATGGGCCGCTTTGAGACGCGCTGGCTCACGGCGGAAAAGAACCTTTCGGCGCTCGCTGATCTCTCCGGCAAATGGATCGACAGCGTTCATGGTCGCCGTCCGCCGAGAGGTATCTTGCTCGACATGGATTCGAGCGTGAGCCCGACGCATGGCGAACAGGAACACAGTGTCTGGAACGGTCACTATGACTGCACCTGCTATCATCCGCTGTTCGTTTTCAACCAATATGGCGATTTGGAACGCTGCGCCCTGCGCCCCGGCAATGTTCACAGCGCCGATGGATGGGAGGCGGTGCTGAAGCCGGTCGTGGCGCGGTATCAAGGCAAGGTCTCACGCATTTATTTCCGCGCCGACGCCGGCTTCGCAAACCCCGAAGTTTACGAATATCTGGAGGCAGAACGGATCAAATATGCGATCCGTCTGCCCGCCAATCACATCTTGCAAGAGAGGATCGGCTATCTGCTCAAACGCCCGGTTGGTCGCCCGTCCAATGACGTCTGCCGATCCCATGCAAGTTTCACCTATCAAGCGGGAAGCTGGTCGCAGCCGCGTCGGGTGATCGCCAAGGTCGAATGGCATCCGGGCGAGCTTTATCCGCGCGTCGGCTTCATCGTGACGAACATGGCGCGCTCCGCCGAGAATGTCGTCGCCTTCTACAACAAGCGCGGCACGTGTGAGCAATGGATCAAGGAAGGAAAAGGCGCAATCAAGTGGACCCGGCTATCATGTCGGTCGTTCGCTGCTAACGCCGTCCGTCTCCAGCTTCATGCGCTGGCCTACAATCTCGGTAATTTTCTGCGCACGCTGGCGACGCCCGAACCGATAAAGGATTGGTCACTGACGAGCCTGAAGGAAAAGCTGATCAAGATCGGCGCGAAGATCGTGAGCCATGGCCGCTATGTCGCGTTTCAGATGGCCGAAGTCGCCATTCCGAAAAATCTCTTCGCGGACATCCTACGAATGATCGCCGACCTGCGGCCGCCGCCCAATCCAGCGCCTGCGTGAAGTGTTCGGTCGTCATGCGTCGAGCAAAAACTAAGGGAGAAGTGCGTCTTGATCACAACCGACTCTGTATTGTCCGGTGCGCGATCCGCCCATGTCACTGGTTTTGGTGTGCCGGAGCACCACAGCAGCGCCGCAGCGCGGCAATCTCAACCTCAATAAGCGGGCGATCCGGAAAATAATGCCGGTATAGGACGAATGTCCGATGTCACGGCAGGAGATCAATGATACGCGCTTGGCACATTCCCGGTTATCTGGGGAATGCCAGCATAGAGGAAGAGTTGGGGAACTGGAATGCCGAGGATAAGCGATTCGATCAGCTTCGAGGACCTGACCTTATCCCAAACGAAATTACGCTGAAAACCAGGGATGCGCACCGCGCCGGATTCTACGAAGCTGTAAAGCGTCAGCACATTGAAGTCATTGGGTGATGCGGTGATGTCGTACTCATCAATTTGAAGATCGTCGACCTCTTCCGCGTAATCGTCAAACCATTCCGTCTCGCCATCAGGCATCGATTCTTCCCCGCCTCTTCTCCGCCACTCTTCAACTCGCCCGCTTTGCGACTCTCGCTCAATGCGCCTCGTCCCAGTTTTGCGCGGCCTTGGCATCGACCTGCAAGGGCACCGCGAGCTGCAAATAAGGATGCGGCGCGTCGGTCATCACCTTGCGCACCACCTCGATCGTTGCCTCGACCTCTGAGTCCGGCGCCTCGAAAACGAGTTCGTCGTGGACCTGCAAAAGCATTTTCGCCGAAAGTTTTGCAGTCTCCAACGCGTCGTCCATCCTGACCATCGCGCGGCGGATGATGTCGGCGGCGGAACCCTGGATCGGCGCGTTGATCGCGGCACGTTCATTAAAAGCGCGCTCGGAAGGGTTCGAGGCCAAGACGCGCGGATAATGGCATTTGCGCCCGAAAATCGTCGTCACATAACCTTTCTCGCGCACGGAAATTTTGGTTTGATCCATATAAGCGCGAATGCCCGGAAACCGCTCGAAATATTTTTTGATGTAGGCGGCTGCCTCGTCGCGCGGGATGCCCAATTGATTGGCGAGGCCGAATGCGGAAATGCCGTAAATGATCCCAAAATTGATCGCCTTGGCGCGGCGGCGCACGTCTGGCGGCATGCCTTCGACCGGCACGCCGAATATTTCGGACGCGGTCATCGCGTGAATATCCTGGCCCTCGGCAAACGCCGACTTCAATTGCGGAATGCCGGCGATATGGGCAAGAAGCCTCAATTCGATCTGCGAATAATCCGCCGAGACGAGCTTATGGCCCTCGCGCGCGATAAAGGCGCGGCGGATTTTCCGCCCTGCCTCGTTGCGCACCGGAATATTCTGGAGGTTCGGGTCGGACGAGGAAAGCCTGCCCGTCGTCGTCGCGGCGAGCGCATAGGAGGTGTGCACGCGCCCGGTCGCCGGATCGACGAAGGAAGGCAGAGCGTCGGTATAAGTCGATTTGAGTTTTGCAAGCTGCCGCCAATCGAGAATCCTTGCCGCGAGTTCGTTGCCTTGCTCGGCGAGATCGTCGAGCACGCCAGCGGCCGTAGACCAGGCGCCGGTCGCGGTTTTTTTGGCGCCGGGCAATCCCATTTTGCCATAGAGAATATCGCCGAGCTGTTTTGGCGAGCCGAGATTGAAGGTCTCGCCGGCGAGTTCGTGGATCGTCGCCTCCAGCCGCGCCATGTCCTGAGCAAATTCGCGAGATAGCTTTGCGAGGATGCCGCGGTCGATTGTAATCCCTCGCCGTTCCATCTTTGCGAGGACCTCGATCATCGGACGTTCCAGCGTCTCATAAACGTTCGTCATGTGCTCGGCGGGAAGGCGCGGCTTCAACACGCGCCACAGACGCAAGGTGACTTCGGCGTCCTCCGCCGAATATTCGGCCGCCTTGTCGATGGCGACGCGGGCAATTCCGATAAATGTGCGGCCCGAGCCAGCTATCTCGCCGAATGGGATTGGCTTATGGCCAAGATGCTTTTCGCTGAGCACGTCCATCCCGTGATCGGTGCGGCCCGCGTCGAGCACATAGGACAAAAGCATGGTGTCCTCGACCGGCGCTACCGCGATGCCGCGTTGCTTGAAAATAAGCCAGTCGAATTTCATGTTTTGCCCGATTTTCAAGACACTCCGGTCTTCAAGAAGAGGTTTTAGCCGCGCGAGCACTTCTGCTTCCGGCAATTGGCCGGGCAGGAGAGTGTTGCCGCCGAAAAGATCGCCACTGGCTCCGTCTCTGTGCCGTAGCGGGATGTAGCAGGCGCGCCCCGGCGTTACGCACAAGGAGATGCCAACGAGTTCGGCCTGCATGGTTTGCAGCGAGGAGGTTTCCGTGTCGACCGCGATCGCGCCCGCCTCGAACGCGGCGGCGATGTATTCGTCGATCTGTTCGTGGCTCGAAACGGTTTCATAGCTATTGCTGTCGAATTTTTGCGCATGCGCCTCGGCGGCGCGTGCCTTGGCGAGATTGCCGGGGCCAGTGGCGATGCTGGGCTTTTGCGAAGGCACGCCATACCGGGCGTTTCGCTTGGGTGTCTGTGGCTCTGGGCTGTCCGCTGACGGCGATTCTGCGACATTCTCCAAGCTCTCATCCAACGCTTCGCCATCGCGGCCGCGCCAGCCAGCGGGTCCTGCAAATGCGGAATCTGGTTCGATCATGGCCGCGTCCATCGCATAAGCCTCGGCGGCGCGCTTGGTGATGGTGGAAAATTCCATCGCCTTGAGGAAGGCGACGAGCGTCTTTCCATCCGGCGCATGAAGCGCAAGATCTTCGAGCGGCACATCGAGCGGCACGTCGCGCACAAGCGTGACGAGCTGTTTCGAGACGCGGATCAGCGCCACGCTTTCGGGATCGGTCAAGGTCTCGCGAAGTTTCGGCTGTTTGATTTCGGTTGCGCGGGCAAGCAGGGCGTCGAGATCGTCATATTCGCTGATAAGCTGGGCCGCCGTCTTGGGGCCTATGCCGCGTGCGCCGGGCACATTGTCGGTCGAATCGCCGGCCAGCGCCTGAACGTCGACGACTTTTTCGGGCGGCACGCCGAACTTGGCGCGAACTTCTTCGATTCCGATTCTGCGCTCTTCACGCGCGCCCTTGGCGCCAGGTTCCCCCGACGCCGGATCATACATCGCGACACCCTGGCCAACAAGCTGCATCAAATCTTTGTCGGCCGAAATGATCAAAACGCCGGCGCCACGCCGACGCGCCGCGCAGGCATAGGTCGCAATGAGATCGTCCGCCTCATAGCGGTCCTGCTCGATGGGCGTGAGCCCGAAAGCTCGCACGGCGGCGCGCATCAGCGGAAACTGCGGGATCAAATCTGGCGGTGGCTCCTTACGCGTGGCCTTGTAGGGCGGGTAGAGCTCCTTACGGAAGGAGTTTTCGGATTTGTCGAAAATAATCGCGAGATGGGTCGGCTTGATCCCCGCCGCACCATCGCGCACGAACTGGAAAAGCTTGGTGCAGAAGAGTCGCACCGCTCCGGTCGGCAGTCGATCGGAACGGTAATTATATTTCGCGTCCTGCCGAATCGACTGGAAATACGCGCGAAAGATGAAAGAAGATCCGTCGACCAGGAAAACATGGTCGCCGTCTTGGACTGGGCGTTCAACCGCGGACATATGGTCAATTGAAGACATCGGCGCGGCGCCTTTTCAGCTATCGACGAATGGTGTACCCAGGCGAGGACCCGTTAAAAAGTGCGTCCTAAAGCAGCATTTCGATGCAACTATTGGTAACCCTTGTTCGTTAGATGATCCAGCCGCTCGACACCGGCGCCTTTGGCGGGGGCCATAAGGAACTGGTGGGGTTTTATACCGCGTGTTTGTGCGTCGCATGTAAATCCGGCCAAATCGTCAATTTCCACTCCAACACGTGAAAGCAGCTAAGCCTGGCACGCCCCTTCACTTGCCGCGCGCCGTCGCCGCGCTACATCCTTCCACTTTCCCCGACGACGTGGGGCTTGGCCATGCCGTCGCGGGCAGCCCGGGCCAAGACGTGATCGAGAGAACATTCGCCGGAGCTGGATCGTGAAGCAGGACACACGATTGGATTTCGAGGCCATTTTCAATAGCCTGCCCACACCTTGGCTGGTGATGGACCCCGATTTCACTATCATTGCCTTGAACCGGGCCTTTCTCGACGCGATCATGCGGTCGCGCGACGAGCTCATCGGGCTCCAGTTCTTCACGGCATTTCCCTTGACTGGAGATAACCGGCACATCGTGCAAGATTCACTTGAGCGCGTCCGCGACGAGGGGGTCGTCGATGTGCTGCCAGCGGTTTCCTACGCAGTTGCCGTCAATGGCCGGACCGAAGAACGTCTTTGGAGCTGCACCCATGTCCCGATCCTCGGCAAGGACGGGCAAGTCGCATTCCTGCTCAAGAACGCACAGGATATCTCGGAGCTTCAGGCATCGAAAGGCTTAGCGGGCCTGCCTTCGGCGTCGGCGCGCGCGGGCGAGGCCGGTCCACGGGCGGGAAACATCCAGGTCCTGAATCAGTCGCTTTTGGCGACGGTCCAGCAATTGCGGTGTCTGGTCATGAAGGCCCCGAGCTTCATGTGCATTTTGCGCGGGCCAAACCTTGTTTTCGAATTGGTCAATATCGCTTTTTCGATGCTCGCCGGAGGCCGCGATCTCATCGGGAAAACATTGCGCGAGGGATTGCCCGAATCCGAAGGTCAAGATTATCCGCGCCTTCTGGAGAATATTTTCAAAACCGGCGAAGTTCACGTCGGGCGCAAGACGCGTATTCTTCTGCAAGACGCCCCGGATTGCGACATCGAGGAACATTACATTGATTTCGTCGCCCAGCCGATCATGGGCGCGAACGACGAGGTAACGGGGATTTTCATCGAAGGCAACGACGTGACGGACCATGTCCGCACGGAGCAACGGCAAGCACTTCTTATTCGCGAGTTGCATCACCGGGTGAGGAACACGCTCGCCACGGTGCAAGGGGTCATGACCACGACCGCGAAGGCTTCCGCGAACATCGAGGAGTTTCAGGAAGCCTTCTCCGGGCGGATCGCGTCGCTCGCCAGGACGCATGCCGTCATGACCGAGCAACTCCAGCAATCGGTTTCCTTTCAACATTTGCTGACCCAGGAGCTTGGCCCTTATTCCGACGATCAGGGCCTTCGGATACGCCTCTCCGGGCCTACCGTCGACTTGCCGTCGCAGATCGCGGTGCCGCTTGGCATGGCGGTCCACGAACTCACCACCAATGCCGTCCGGCATGGCGCCCTTGCCAAGGAGGATGGCCGGGTCGAGGTCGGCTGGAGCTTGATCGAGAAGGATGGCGAATCCGCGCTGTTCTGCGAATGGAACGAATTCGCGGGACCGCCGGTGACGCCGCGTTGCCGCGACGGGTTTGGTTCGATGCTCCTCGAACGGGTGCTACCGCAGCAGATTCGGGCGGAGGTGACGGTCGATTTTGCGCCCGGGGGGTTTCGGCTGAAAATGGCGGTGCCGCTTCAAAATGGGCGATGACCGCCCACGCATCCCGGCGCAACGCTGCCAAGGCGCCGCTCGCGCGCCGCCCATTTGATAATGCTCGAGACAGCAACATTCAGTGCCGCCGCGACCATGCTGCTGCTCTCGCCAGCCGCAAGCCGCGCCGTCGCCCGCTCGCGCAAATCCATTGAATAAGGCTTTGCCATGCCTGCCGACCTCCTTCGGTCAGCTGATTGAATCTGATTTGCAATCCTTGGGGAATCCCAATTCAATCAAAATGCGATTCGCTCTAGGTTTCGCCGGAACTCGGCCGCCCGCATCTATGAAGCGGTTAGCGCCAAGTTCAAAAGAGTCTGGAGCAAATCGAAGAAACGGAGGAGAATCCGGAATTTGGCTCGAATCCGGGCAATCTGGGGATGTATTTCTGCGTTCCGCCTCGATTCGCCAAGTCTCCAGAACTCGTCGTGACTTTGCATTGGCGGTCAGCAGACCGCCAGGGATTTCGATTTAGCGCCCGGCTGGTCGGCGCTCGGCCGCAAGCACGGCTTCGCGGTCATGTTTCCCGAGCAGAAATGCGCGAATAATTCGCAGAATTGCTTCAATTGGTTCGTCGAGAGGCACATCAGCCAAAACGATGGGGAGCTCGCGTCGATCCGCGAAATGATCGCAAAAATGCCGCGCGACTACAAGTTGGATCCTTCCCGTGTTTTCGTGACCGGTCTTTCCGCGGGCGGCGCCATGGCATACGCGCTGCTTGCATCCTATCCCGATTTGTTTGCCGCTGTGGCAATCATCGCGGGCCTCCCCTATGGAGCGGCGCTTGGGCCATTCGACGCGATGATGGCGATGGCTCTAGCGCCGGGGCGGTCTTCGGAGGAATGAGGGAATCTCGTGCGCCAGGCGTCGCCTGGACAAATCAGGTGGCCCAAAATTTCGATTTGGCACGGCAGTCACGACGAAGTGGTCGCGCCCGCCAATGGGTCGGCCTTGGTCCGGCAACGGATCGATACCCATCAATTCGACGAGGCCGGCGCGGCGCTAGACGAGGTTGACGGTCAAACGCGCATGTCGTGGCGCGACGGCTCGGGGGATGTCGTCGTCGAGCATTATGCCATCGACGGGATGGCCCATGGCGTACCGATCGACGCGAAGATGCGCGGCTCGTCCGAACCCTTGGCCCCTTTCATACTCGACGCCGGAATTTCGTCTACCTTTCACATCGCCAAATCATGGGGACTTCTGCGGCAGACCGCAACTGGGAATTAGATCCGCCCTCCGCGCGCAATGGCCAGGTTGGTTTCGCGGACCGATGCGCATGCGCGGCGTAAAGCGAACTCCGAGAGACCCCGCCGCAAGGCCATCCGCGCTTAAAGGCGGCAAGGAAAGCCGGTATCAGCCGCGCAACTTATTCTCAATTACAGCGTTACAACATGGAGGCGGACTTGGCGGATCCGTCGAACGCAGCCGCCGTCGCACCGTGCGCATCCATGAATGATCTTGCCCCTCACAACTGGAGAACAGATATGGCGAGCAGTAAACCCGTGGAAGAGGCTCCTCAAGATTTCGCCGCCGATCTCGCGGCACTGCGCGACGATTTCACGAAATTGACTTCGTCGGTGTCCGAAGTTATTCGCACTCACACCGCCGCGACGACAAACACTGTCTTCGATGCCGTCGATAATGCGCGGCAAAAGATTTCCGACACCGCGAGCAAAACACAAGATCGCGTTACCGGAGCGAGCATGGACCTCGAGACAACAATGGATCGCAATCCCCTGGCGGCCGTACTTATCGCGATGGTTGCCGGCATACTTATAGGGTTACTAAGCCACGGGCGCAAATGAAAGCGCTGAACAACCGGCTTATAAGTGAAGCCGCGGCTCCGATTGAAAAAATGAGCACGCGCCTTTTCGAAAAGGCCGTGCTCTTTTTCGTGGTCATGAGCTGCCTGTTTGTCAGCTCGATATTTCTTGCAATCGCTCTTTTTGTTTTCGCCCAAACATTGGCTGGAACCGCGATAGCCGCCCTCGCTACCGGCAGTCTTTATCTTGGTGCCGCAGTAATTTGCACCATGGTTGCGTCGCGCGAAACCTCCCGCCACAGCGCCCCGGCCGCCGCGAAATCCGGCCCGATGACGGAAACTAGTGAAACACCGCCCCGGCCAAAACTTGAATTCGCGCGCAACATCGACGAGGCCGTCGCGCCCGTCCTCGACATTTTGCGCGTCGGGGGCTTCGAGCGCGAACGCCTCGCTCTTGCGGCCGGCACGGAAATCGCCAAACAGCTGCATCCGTTCTTTATCCTTGGCCGGATATTGAAGCAACCCAACATAACGTCCGAATAAGTTGGGCCATGCGCCTTAATCAAACAAGGCTGCTGCTTTTTTCGGGTTCGTCCTTGCGACGCGACTTGCGATCGAAAAATAGCGCCTGACTGATGACCGCTTTGAGGCTGTCGATGCCGAACGGCTTGGTTATGAGAAAGGCGGGCTCCGGCGGCGTCCCCGTCAAAAAACGCTCCGGATAGGCGGTAATGAAGATCACCGGCACGGAAAGGGATTCGAGGATCTGATTGACCGCTTCGAGACCCGAGCTTCCGTCGGCGAGCTGAATGTCGGCGAGGATAAGACCCGGCCGTTCGCGCATAACCGCCTCGACCGCCTCGCGATGGGTGCGCGCGACATTGACGACGCGGTGCCCTTGCTCCTCGACGAGGGACTGAAGGTCGAGCGCGATGAACGGCTCGTCCTCGATGATCAATACATCGGTGCGAATTTGGTCGGCGATCTCCTTGCCCGCCGCGTCGATGAGAGATGCGGCTTCCTCGACCGTGCTGTCGAGAGCGGCCGCGACTTCGGCGGTATCGAAGCCTTCGAGCGAACTCAGAAGGAACGCGATCCGCGGACGCAATGTAATCGCTTCGAGATTGCGATGCGCCCCGGCTTCGTCGCCGGTGAACGCTGCCTGATCGACATGATCGTTGACCGGCACCGTCCCCCAGACCTTGAGGAACAGGCGGTAAAGCGCCGTCCTTGGATCGGCGCATTTCGAAAACTCGGCCGGGTCGGCGACGATGGCCTCCAGCGTGGCAAGCACATATGCGTCTCCTCCGGCTTGCGTCCCCGTCAGAGCCCGCGAAAACCGGCGCAAATAGGGGATATGCGAGGCGATAGCCTGGGATATCGGCATGAAGACACCCTTTTTGTTGCGCGTTATATTGCGCGATCAATCCCGCCCGGCGGATAAGTCCCAATTGTCCGGGAAAGTTCCGGCATGTGGAACCATCCCGCTTATCAAGCGTTTAGTCGAGCCGGTTATAACCGGTTTCCCGCGTGAGCCAAGCGTCACAAGAGGGGTCGGTCAAATCCCAATCCGGCAACCCGAAGGCATATGCGGCCCGCTTCCGCCGCAGAATCAAGGGAAATACTCCCTGGCATGGGGGATTCGTCAATGAGGGAGAAACGAATGAAAATGGCCGTCGCGAGGGTGCTTCAGTGACAAAACCGACAAAACCGAGAAACCCATCGGTCAAGATGGGAGGCGTAAATATCTTCGAGACCCCTGGCATGCGGCGCGAACCCGGATGCCCCGGGCTCGCGAAAGAAAATATTAGCGGGCGTGGTGCGAAGAAACCAGCGTCGAAATCCGCCATCGCCGATGAAATCGGTCTGCATTTACGCAGCGTCTACGATGACGTCTTGGCGCAACCTGTGCCGGGGCGGTTCCTTGAACTTTTGCGGCAACTCGAAAGCGCCTCACACTCCCGGTTAAGCAAGGACGGCATGTGACAGCCGCGCATAAGCAAAAGGCGGAAATCCCAGCTGCGAATGAGCCCCCGCGGGACCGCGCGGCAAGCTCGCAAATCACCGCCGACCTCCTTTCGGTCATCCCCAATCTGCGCGCTTTCGCGGTGTCCTTATGCGGCAATCTCGATCGCGCCGACGATCTCGTCCAGGAAACCTTGGTGAAAGCCTGGAGCAACATCGGCACTTTCGTCGAAGGGACTAATCTTCGCGCCTGGCTATTCACGATTTTGCGCAACATTTATTATTCGGAATATCGCAAGCGGCGGCGCGAAGTCGCCGATCCTGACGGCACCTTTGCCGCCAAGCTCGCGACGGCCCCGACGCAAAGCGGCCATATGGACTTGCTCGACTTTCGCGCCGCGCTCCAGCAACTGCCGGGCGATCAGCGCGAAGCCTTGATTCTGATCGGCGCCTCGGGCCTGTCCTACGAAGAAGCGGCGGGGATTTGCGGCTGCGCGATCGGGACCATGAAAAGCCGCGTCAATCGCGCCAGAAGCCGTCTCGCCGATATGTTGTCGATCGGTTCCGGTATGGAATTCGGACATGATGGCGAGTGGCAGGCAATCAATTCCACGGTCGCCGGTCAGCGCTATGTGCGCGGCGACGGCGAGTGACACGGGTAGCGCCTAGTTTTGTTCTCGCGCCGCTCCGCGCTTAAATTGCCTTTGCGAGCGGCGGCGGAGAAATGCGCGGATGAACGTTGATCAAGACGCGGATCGAGACCGACAGTTTCAGGCTGGTCGAGGTGCCTGGCGCGCATTACTGGGGCTCGCAGACGCAATGCTCCCTCGTCCATTTCGCGATCGGCTCGCAAACCATGCCGTTGGCGATCGTTCGCGCCTTGGCGATGGTCAAGCGGGCTAGCGCCGAGGTCAATCGCGATCTTGGGCTTTTGGCCCCCGGTTTATGTTCCGCGATCGCCGCCGCCGCCCGCGAGATCGAAACCGGGCGTCTCGATGCCGATTTTCCCTTGCGTGGCAGACAGGGTCCGGAACGCAAACCAATATGAATGTCACTGAGGTCATTGCCAATCGCGCAAATGAAATGCTCGGCGCCGCGCGGGGCGCAAAACATCCGGTGCATCCAAACGATCACGTCAATCTCGGGCAATCCTCGAACGATTGTTTTCCCACCGCGATGCACATCGCCGCGGTCGGCCAAATCAAACGGGAGCTTGAGCCGGCCTTGCGCGCGCTCAGTTCCGCCCTCATCGCCAAATCGGAGACTTTTGCCGCGATCGTCAAGCTAGGCCGCACGCACCTTCAAGACGCGACGCCGGTGACGCTCGGACAGGAATTTTCTGGCTATGTCGCGCAGCTCGAATTCGGGCTCGAACGGCTCGAAGCGACCCTTCCAGGGCTTTACCGGCTTGCCCAGGGCGGCACTGCGGTTGGCACCGGGCTCAACGCCAAACAGGACTTCGCCGAAGCTTTCGCGGCGAAGATCGCGGCCTTCACCGCGCTTCGCGGCGAGCGGCCCCTCTGTGGTATCGGCGACTGATCCTGCCGGAAAACGAACCGGGTTCCTCGATCATGCCGGGCAAGGTCAATCCGACCCAGGCCGAGGCGCTGACCATGGTCTGCGCGCGAGTTTTCGGCAACCAGGCGACAATCGCGTTCGCCGGTTCGCAGGGCCATTTCGAGCTCAACGTTTATAAGCCTGTCATCGCATTGACGTTTCTCGAAAGCATCGAACTCCTCGCGGACGCCGTGGACAGTTTCCGGCGCCATTGCGTCGAAGGGGTTGCCGCGAACAGGAAGCGGATCGACGAATTGATGCGGCAATCCTTGATGCTGGTCACCGCGCTCGCGCCAAGGATCGGCTACGACAATGCGGCAAAGATCGCCAAGGCCGCGCATCTTAATGGAACGAACTTAAGGGAAGAGGCGCTCGCCACGGGGCTCGTCGGTGCCGCGGAGTTCGATGCGCTGGTACGCCCGGAAGCCATGCTGGCGCCAGACGATTGACCTCAATTTGGCAGCCAGCCGAAGTAAACGCAGACGAACAAGAAGATACCCATCAAAGCCCGGTAGGCGACAAACGGCCAGGCCGAGAATCGTTCGAGAATCCGCAACAAGCCCCAGATCGCGGCAAAGGCCGAAAGCGACGCGATCAAGAGGCCAAACCCCAGGATCGACCAGCCATGCGCGTCGAGATGCGCCTTGTGCAGTTCCCACATTTCCTTCACCCCGGCGGCGGCGATGGCCGGCAGCCCGAGCAGAAACGAAAAGCGTGCCGCTTCCGCGCGCTTGAGATCCAAGAACAAGGCCGCGGTCAGCGTCGCGCCTGACCGGGAAACTCCGGGAATGAGCGCTCCGATCTGGGCAAGCCCAATGACCATCGCGTCCTTCAAGGTAGCGTCATCGAGGGTCCGTTTATGCCTTGAGTAAATTTCGGCGAGCGCCAGAAGCGCGGCCATGACGACGCAGGCGATGGCGATGACGGTGAGGCTGCGCAAAGGCGAATGACAGGCGTTGAGGAGGGGTGCCAACAATAGTCCGGCGGCGACGATCGGGAGCGTGGCAAGACCAATCCATACGGCGAAACGGAAATTCCAATCCTGGAAATCGCGGCGGCGGGTGGCGCGGAGCGCGCCGGACGCGATGCCGCTTACATCGGCCCAAAAATAGCTGACGACGGCGGCGAGCGCCGCGACCTGCATCGCGGCCGAAAACGCCGATCCTGGATCCTGCCAGCCGAGGAAAGCCGGGACGATCCGCATATGCGCCGTGGAGGAAATCGGCAACAGCTCGGTAATGCCTTGAACGATGCCGAGAAAGCCAACTTTGCCGTAGCCGAGAGCGACGAAGCCGGTGTCGAGTTCTTCGGTGCAAGCAACGGCCATGATTTAATCTTCCTGGAGTTTGCGGGCGCGGCAAGCCCAACTTGCCCAGATTCGTGGAAAAAGATCAATGGCGCCCCTCTGTCGAATACGCCGCATGTAGGTGTCCTTGCTTATCGAGTCATTAGCAATCTTCGGGCGCGGCGCTATCATTCGCCGCGACAAATGCGCAAATCCGGTGAATCGTTTCCGCGTCGAGCAGAAGCGGGGCGTGGCCTTGACCCTCGACGATATGGACCTCCGCGCCGGGATGGTGGGCCGCCATTTCTTTAAGAGTTTCGGCCGAGAGAAGATCGGAATTCGCGCCCCTCAGGATGAGCAAGGGCACGGCGCGCAAACCGTCGAATTGCGGCCAGAGTGTTTGAAGCGGCTGTTCGAGATCGAGGCTTTCGAGCGGCTTCATCAGATTGCGATCGTAGCGCCGGCCAATGCGCCCCACCGCATCGGTGAAGGTTATTCTGGCGTAAGTTTCCCAATCGGCCTCGCTTAGACCGTTGAACCGCTCGCTCATCGTTTCCTTGAGGAGATCGACGGCATCCGGCACCGAACGGGGCTCGGGCAGCTTGCCGACATAGCCGCGGATGCGGGCCATGCCGCGCGGCTCCAGAACCGGGCCAATGTCGTTCAAGACGGCGCCGGCAATGACCGCCGGGCGGGTCGCGGAAAGCAGCATCGTGTGCAAGCCGCCGCGCGAGGTGCCGATGAAGATCGCGGCTTCGATCTCCATGGCGGCGAGAACCGCCAGCACATCGGCGTTTTCGATTCCGAGACTGTAATTCTTCCAGTTCCGATCATAACTGGAAAGGCCGCGGCCGCGATAATCGAGGGCCAGCACCCGCCGCTTGGCTCCTTTCAGACCGGCTGCGAGCGCGCTCGCCAAGCGGCCGAAATCCGCCGAGTCGCGGGTGAGCCCAGCCAAGCACACGACGGGGACGCCGGGATCGAGCATTGAGCCGTATTCGCGAACATGAAGTTTCAACCCATCCGGCGCGGAGGAAAAACGGCTTTTGAATGGAAGCTCCACTATACTCATGCAATCACCCCTGCACCGCTCGCGTCCCGGCGAAGATTGAAATGATTTGTTAACCAACCGGACAACCCAAAGGAACCTAACTCAAATCCTACTGTTATAAGACGATGCAAGTAAAACCAGCAAACCCGCGCAGTGTCGTCTTGATCGTCGAGGACGAAGTCTTTGTGCGTCTGAGAGGTGCGGATCTTCTCGCCGAGGCAGGCTTCGAGGTTTTGGAGGCGGGCAATGCCGGCGAAGCGTTGCGGATACTCGAAGCAACCCCAGAGGTGCGCGTCGTGTTCTCGGATGTCGAAATGCCTGGCCCCCTTGATGGCCTGGGTCTCGCGCGCCATATTTGCCAGCACTGGCCGGGCATCGGAATTGTCCTCACCTCCGGCCATCGTATCCGCGCGGAGACGATTCCGCGCGAAGGCAGGTTCCTGGCAAAACCTTACGACGGCCAGGCCTTGGTGCGTCACATTGAGGAAATTGTGAATCCATAGACGATGCCGCCCAGCGCCGGCCGCGGAAGCCGCCCCGGCGATCCACGGAGCAAGGCCGGCCCTGACCATGGCGTTATGCCGCGCGCGATAGCGAGCTCATATCGATTGAAAAGCGGTACTTCACATCGCTGCGCAACATCCGCTCATAGGCTTCGTTGATCTTCTGGATCGGAATCACCTCCACGTCGGCGGTGATATTGTGCTCGGCGCAGAAATCGAGCATCTCCTGCGTCTCCTGTATGCCGCCGATGAGCGAACCAGCAAAATTGCGGCGTTTGAAGATGAGGCTGAAGATTTCGACGGCCATCGGCTTTTCGGGGGCGCCGACCTGGACCAAAGTGCCGTCCCGTTTCAAAAGGTCGAGATACCGACTGACCTCATGCGGTCCCGCGATCGTGTCCAGAATAAAGTCGAAGCTGTTCGCGTGAGCCGCCATCTCGCCGGGATTTTTTGAGATCACGACCTCGTCGGCGCCGAGCCTTTTGGCGTCCGTGAATTTGCTCGGCGACGTGGTGAACAAAACCGTATGGGCGCCAAAGGCGTGGGAGAATTTTATGCCCATGTGGCCGAGCCCGCCGAGCCCGGTGATCCCGACCTTTTGGCCCGGTCCGACTTTCCAATGGCGCAGCGGTGAATAGGTGGTGATGCCGGCGCAAACCAGAGGCGCCACGCCGGCCAAATCGAGCTTGCCGGAAATCCGCAGCACGAAAGCCTCGTCGACGACGATCGCGTTGGAATAACCCCCAAAAGTCGGGCCGCCAATGACCTTGTCGACGCCGTTATAGGTCGGGTTGAAGCCCTTCTCGCAATATTGCTCCAAGCCCTCGCGGCAGGAAGGGCAAGTGCGGCAGGAATCGACCATGCAACCGACAGCGGCGAGGTCACCCTTTTTGAAAAGGGTCGCTTCGGCGCCGGTCTTCGTTACCCAGCCGACAATTTCATGTCCCGGAAGGCAAGGGTAGACCGTGTTGCGCCATTCGTTGCGTGCCTGATGAAGGTCGGAATGGCAAACGCCGCAATAGAGAATTTCGATCTCGACATCCTTCGGTCCGGGGTCGCGGCGGTTGAATGAGAAAGGTGCGAGCGGCTCGTTCGAGCCCTTGGCGGCAAAACCAGTACATAGGAACAAAGGATTTTCTCCGTTTCAAAAGGATTGCATCGCACGATAGCCCTGAAGGGGGTAATGAACATTTCGAGAAGATCGTAGAGCCACAGTAACGTCGCTGGCGACGGTCTCGAAGCGCAATTCGGCACTGGTCGGCGCCCGCGGCATATTCTGGAGTTCCGGCAAGGTGCAGACCCCTTGCTTCGAACCGTCATGTGCGACCTTATATCTGCCGTTGGCTACATGGCGCGGTGGACCGGTGCTCTGTGGCGGCGGACCATTTGTCTCGGGACACGATGGCGATTACGCCTCAGCTCTCACACGACTCACTTTCACGACCAAGCCGTCGGAGGCGGAAGTTTCCGTGGGGCCTTGCGAAGTGTTCACTGGGGCAAGCCTCCACGTCGACGCTGAGCATTATCGCGAGAGTCGCTCCGAAGCCCACCCCGGCCAGTCTCTGTATATTTATTTTCATCGCACGTCTCCTCTCTACACCTTTCATTGACCCATATCCGTCAGATGACCGGGAATGGGAGCTCATAGTGGCTCAGTTTGGCCCATTTGACAACGCCGAGCGTTGCCTGCTCGGAACGTTGGAATAGCGCCGGCGATGTCGTATTGCAAAGTGCTGAAGGCGTTCAAAATCTGGGTGCAACCGGCTTACGTAAGATAAAGCAGCATGGTCCTCGATGCTTTGTTGGGCAGCTCCCAATCGACCACGGCAATTAGGAAAAAACGCCGATAATCAAAGTTACCTGTTTCCGCGAATAGATTTGGGTGGCCGACGCCCAGCGTCAGCCACCGGCCGGCCTTCACCAGTGGCGCCAGCGGCGCACACGGCGCCAGCGGCACACTCGACGTCCCCCGTGCCACCAGCACACCCGGACGCGACGCCTCACCCATATCGCCTTCTCGACGGGATTTTCTGTCTCCACAGCACGGCCCGCGGCCATTGTTAATGGCGCGGACTCGGCTGGGCCCGGCATCAAGACCGCTATTCCCATGGTGGCGGCTGCCGCGCCACCCAGCATAACCCCTAACATTGCACGGCGATGAATTGCTGGCATTTTCTTCCTCCCTATCAAACCTCGGTAGCTAGCCAAGCTACCAAGGTAAGGATATGGTAAGGTGAAAGGGAGTCAATACCGCAGCCCAAGATATTCGGAGCCTAAATATTCAGATTGAGGGAACGAGGATGTTTCGGTGCCTGGGATCGGCATTGCGAACGAGCCGTTCACCACCTCACGCATCACCACGGTCCGCTTGCCACCGCCGCGCTTGCCCGGTGGAATGAGCGGTTCAACCAGCTCCCATTCGGAGTCGGCCAGATCGCTCGGATATCGCAACTTGCCGCGGTCGTATCGCCCGCGATTCTTCGCCGTCCACATGGGTGACCCTCTTCGAATCAGGCCACCCCATTGAATCACAAGTGATCCATAGGATTTAATATCTCTCCGGACGGATACTAAGACGCCGACGCCTGAGGGCTATACGCGGCGCCGGCGATGTCATGCGTCATTCCACGATCCAAAGTAGATCAGTGTGAGTGCGATCTCCGCGTACGCCACGCGGCGCGCCGCCTCCGGCGCCCTTCCGACATCTTCCGCCGATAATGTTGACGCGCGCCCCCCCCTCGATGAAGAGCCACCCCCCCATCAGGGCCGGGACTCGGCGTTGGCTGGGCTTCGGCCTCCGACGGCACGACGACGGCTGCCAAGGGTGCAGCAATAACGCCGGCGGCAAACAGACTCTTTACGAGAGAACCCAAAAGAGAGCGTCGAGACAGCATTTTTTTCCTCCCCATTGAAATGCCGCAAAACAGATTGCGACAACGTTGGCCGCTCCTGTCGTCACGGGCGCTTGATGCTGACCGTGCGCGGTAGGCGTGCCGAGCGCGAATTGATCCGCGCCCGCATGGGTGAAGGCCGCGGCGGCGCCGGGACTATTGGTGAACGGCACGCCGATGCTCACGTCGCATGTGGCGGTGCGTGCGCCGCTCTTCACGTCGCATGTGGCGGTGCGTGCGCCGCTCTACACGTCGCATGTGGCGGCCTGCACGCCGCGCCGCGCGCCGCGTCATCCCAACCGTCTGGGCCTCAGCGTCTGACACCGTTAGGATCGCGGCCGGAACTGCGAGGCATAATGCGGCTAGTCCTAGAAAGGAAAACGCCCTTCGGCGGGATATCATTTCCGATTTGATTTCTTCACTCATATCCAAGCTCCCCTAATCTGAAATATCGCGCGGCACCTGCCGCCGGCAGGTACATCAAGACTCGACCATTATGCATCGCGTTCCAATTATGTGTCAATGCCGTGCCCTGGCTCAACCGCCCATAGCCGCAAATCAATCGAGCAAATTGATCGGGTTCAAGGCAAAAACGGATGTCTCGATGTCGTCAATCGGCATCGACACGTTAACGAGCGATCGCAAGAAGCCTCACCACGGAGGCCCCAATTTATGAGACCACGGATATCGCATCGCAGCAAGAATTATACGCTGCGGTGCAAAGCGGATTGGCTCGCCATTTCGTCCGACAACTCCAACGCCAATCATGCTATCGGCGTCGTATGTCGGATGGTATCATGACAGTGCAATAATTGTTAGGGTACTGAGGGGCTAGTCCGTACCAAACGATCGCACGTCCGGCGATGGGGGCGTCCTTTGGAGCGAACCCTCGCTCGCATCAGAAGATCGAAAGGCGGGAGAGCAGGACGATGAGCAATGAGCAAGCCGTTGTGAGAATTGTCACGGATGCCGCACGGAATCGATTTATTATAGCTGTTTTCGCCGTGGTTCTCGTTTCCGTCGCTCTTTATTTTGGCCGCATCGTGTTAGAGCCGGTCGCCTTCGTGCTGTTCACCATGGCGCTTGTCGAGCCTTTCCAGAAGGCGGGAGAGGTCAGGTTTGGGAAGCCGATTGCGCTCATCCTCACTATTATTTTGACACTTCTTTTCCTCTCGATTCTCGTATGGGCAATTGTCTGGAGTATTAGTGATATTGTTGCTTGGGGCTTGGCAAATGTGGAACGGATCCAATCCCTGTACATGCGAACAACGCAATGGCTTGAAGGGCATGATTTTATTGTAGGTGATTTAGAAAATCTGAAGCCGTCATCTTTTGTTGGGGTGTTCCAGGCCATTGCGGGTTACGTCAATTATTTTCTTGGCTTTGCTCTCATGGTACTTTTATTTTTGATGTTCGGTCTTGCTGAAATGGGTGATTTCAAAGTAAAGCTTGCGGCGCTCGACACGAGACTAAGCGGCTGGAGCTTGTTGGAAACGAGCGGCCAAATCGCCGAGAAAATCCGGAAATACATGCTCATACGCACCCTGGCGAGTGTCGCGACGGGCGTGGCGGTCTTTCTCTTCACCCTTGCGATAGGGCTCGATCTCGCGATCGCATGGGGCGTTATTTCATTTGTGTTGAACTACATTCCGTATGTTGGCCCACTCGTGGCCGTCATCCTTCCCGTGATTTTCGCGACCGCGCAATTCGAGTCCTGGCAGATGGCGGCATTCATTTTCGGAAGTTTGTACCTGATCCAATTCGTGCTCGGCAACTACCTGGAGCCATTGCTGACAGGCACCGCTCTTGCCATCTCACCCTTCGTGATGCTGGTCGCGTTTTTAATTTGGGATTTTCTATGGGGCATGCCCGGGGCTTTTATCGGCCTCCCCATGACCATCGCGCTTTTCACGATCTGGGAACAGAATCCGTCGACGCGTTGGATCGCAGACCTCATGTCAACATCTGGCGCTGCTTCCGACACTCAATCGGCAAAGACCAGTGGAGTTTGAGGTCAATACCGCTGATGTTGCACCGCGCCTTTCATTGAGACCGCGATTGACACTGGCGACAAGCGCACGCTAGTATACAGGATGAGGTTTGGGCCCATTGATGGCTGGTTGTCCTGAATTGGATTGTCGATGCGAGAACCCAGATTGACGCAAGATACAATTGATCCTCCGGACCAGCCCGGCATAATGGGCTTTTTGCGGCGGAAGTTACCTTACGTCGCCGTTTTAGCGCTGGCAATTTTTGGCGTGGCGTATACCAATATGTCGCACCAGCCACTCAATGGCTATTGGGAGTTTTTGGCTGTGGCCATCGGGGTTGTCTGCGTCGCCACGGGGTGGCCGCGCGCTCCCGACAGGCATGCTCGCCTCCGGCTGATGTGGACGCAGGCCGCCCATTGGGTGACTTTCTTGATTACCATGAACCTCGTGCAAATGCCTGGTTTTCAGAGATTGCTGCCGGTCCCGGCGACCAGTCTGGTGCTTCTAATGTTGCTGGCGCTCGGTACTTTTCTCGCGGGAATCAATCTCCTTTCCGTGCAAATCTGCTTTCTGGGCCTCGCCATGGCTCTTGCCGTGCCGGCGATCGCATGGCTGAAACAGTCCGTCCTCTTTTTGCTCTTGGCCGCGGTGCTTCTCATCGGGCTTGGCATCACCTTCTGGCCGCGCGGGAGCAAAAACTACACCGCGTAAGTGCCTGTGAGCATGAAACGCCACACTCCCCCAAGAGAATATGATGGACAACTGTCCGGTATCCAGTGAACCGCACGGGCGCGCCGAGCGCTTGGTGGATTCAAATTACACTCGTCCTTACGGGGGTCCTGCTGGCGATCATGTACCGCGTTTCCGGGCAAGGGCAGCATTAACCCAATCCTTCCCGATTTTTGTAAGCCACCTAGACTGGAGCATCACGCTTTTCTAGCGCGCGAGCGATCGGTGCCGTGTAGGAGCTTGGATGGCGGCGCATAGTGCTCCGTGATCCGGCCCAGATGAAAGTAGGGAGACTTCCAATGTCCAATCTCGTCGTCATTGTCTATCCGTCCCTGGAAAAGGCCGAAGAGGTGCGAAAACGCCTATTCGAACTGCAGAAGGAATATATCATCAGACTCGGGGATGCGGTCATCGCCACCAAATCCACCGATGGCCAAATACATTTGCACCAGGTCGTCAACACAACGGCGTCGGGTGCTGTTTCGGGCAGCTTCTGGGGTTTGCTGATCGGGGTGCTTTTCCTCAATCCGCTTCTCGGAGCGGCTTTGGGCGCGGCGGGCGGCGCGCTGGGTGGTGCGCTGACAGACTTCGGCATCAATGACCCGTTCATGAAGCAACTCGCAGAAAGCATCCATCCCGGTGAATCTGCCTTGTTTGTGCTTATCAAGGAAATGACGGCGGACAAGGTGGTCGAGCAGATCAAGCACTATGGCGGTGTCGTGTTGCAGACTTCCCTCGATGACGCCAAGGAACAGGCGCTTCGCCACGCTCTCGCGGGCCACGTGGAGTCCGATGCAGCCCCGCCTGCGACTGGCGCCTCGTCCTGACGGCGGCGCCCGGGCACCGAGGCATCAAGGCGGCGGCGTTGCCGCCTTGATTGGCGTTTCGGCAGCGCTGGCGGGAATGCCCTCTTCAATTCTCTCGATCATGTAGGGGAAGAAGGGGTTCGAGGACATGCGAAGTAATGCATCCAGGCTGACGATAAGCGTGCCCCGCTCGCCACGTGGGGCAATGGCGCCGAGGTTGACACCGAAGTTCTCGGCCGGATCCGGCTCCAATCCATAAAGCGAATCGCTGATTGGAAATGGCAGGGCGACATGCGAGAGCGAGAAGACGCCAGGCGGAAAGGACAGCCCCAAGGGGCGCGATTGCTCCGTGACCGCGCCAGCCTCGGTCACGCGCTCGACGACCTCGCTGGTGTCGGGGTTTGCATTGGCGATGATCGCCGTTCTGAATAGACGCGGCGGCGCTGGCAAAAGACGCGCCAACGCGGTGTCCGAGGCGGTCCGCAGCAGTTGGCCGAACTTGGCGTTCCGGTTCAGGTCGAACAGCACGAGTTCGCTGCCATTTGATGGAAGTTGGGCATACAAGGCCGAGACAATTGCCCGCGTGCTGACGGTAAAGTCGATGACGGATTGAAAGGTCAGGAGCGGCCCCAGGCGATTCAAGCGTTTCTCGCCGGCAAGGCGCGTGATCTGCTGCTGCAGCGCGTCGCTCAGGAGAGAGGTTTGCCGTGCGCCGTTCACCGGAAACGAATTATATTTGAACGGATTGAATTCCGGCACCACGCTGAGCCACGCCGCCTTCGCAAAGGCCGGCAATAACGCCGGCAAGCCAGCCAATCCCACGAAGCGCGCAAATCGCGTGATCCCGATCATAGGCGCGATAAGCACGAGACGATCCGGCCGCGTCAGCTTCGGATCCTCGAGGGCGTCGAGCGCATATTTCAACGCGAGGGCGCCGCCATTGGAGAAGCCGATCATGTGCAATGGAAGCGATGGGCCGATGCGCCGTCGCGCCTCTCTGACAGCGAGCCGCGTCGCCGCCATCCAGTCTTGCCACTCGACGTCGGTAAGAGCGCCCGGAACGGTGCCGTGCGCTGGCAGCCTGATCGCGATCGAGACATAGCCATGTTCGCGATAGCGCCGGGCGATATGGCGTAAACTATAAGGAGAATCCGTCAGCCCATGCAAAAACACCACGGCTCCGGCCGGCGGTCCATCGGGTTCGAGCACATAGGATCTGTTCCAATCTTGCGAAAAGCTTTCCGGATTGACGGGGCTCCCCTCGAAATAGCGATTGACCGGAATGCGCTCGTCCGCATCGAGCTTTTGGGTCACTTCATGCAGCACATCCGCGAAAATCTTGTCTTCGGCCCTGAGATAATCGCTCCAACTGGCGCCATCGATGGCTTTGGCCTTCATCTCGTGCGGCACGAAGGTGTGCCACGGCTCGAGAGGGGCACCGCGTTGCGAAATGTAGACGCGGACAGTCAGCAGCGTCACGGCGATCACGGCGAGCAGCAGCGCGGTCCGCTTTATGAGCTTCATCAGTCGGCCACGCACGGTCCCGATTCTCCCACTCCAATCACGGACGCCGAAGTTCTCGGCCGTATCCGGCTACAATCCAAAAAGCGAATCGCTAATTGGAAATCCTGAGTTCTGACGCGATGGACAACTCTACTGAGGGGGAAAAAACCGGCTCGCGAGTTCTTCGCGAAGCCAAGTCTCAGAGCTTGGCCTGAGCCTTGAGAAGGGCCTCTGGCGATGTTGGCTCGGTCTCGCCCAAACGAACCCGGTAAACGCTGAGATTTTCGATCACTCGCTGGACGTAATTGCGGGTTTCGGTGAACGGAATCCGCTCGACCCAGTCGATGGGATCGACGCCGGGTTTGCGTGGGTCGCCATAGGCGTCGATCCACTCCTTGACCCTCTTGCCGCCGGCATTATAGGCGGCAAAGGTCAGGATGTACGAGCCCTTCTGCTCGGCCATGAGCTCGCCAAGATGACGTGCCGCGAGCTGGGCATTGAATGCCGCGTCGGTGAGGAGCCGCTTTGGGTCGAAGGCGACGCCCGCATGGTCGGCGGTCCGTTTCGCGGTCGACAGAATCATCTGCATCAAACCTTTGGCTCCGGCCGACGAGACGGCGGATGGCTCGAAGGCGCTTTCCTGACGCGCGACCGAATAGACCACCGGCGGCGCGGCGGAATTTTGCAAAGGCTCGAAGGCAGGCACGCCATAGTCCGGGAAGGCCAGCGCATCGATCGGCATGCCGCGCTGGCTTACGATCTTGCCGAAGCTAAGCGAAAGGTGCGCGTCGCGCTGCTTTGCAACGAGGCTCGCCAAGGCCGCCACTTGGGTTTCATCGGCAAGGTGACGCGCCGCTTCGATGACAAGCGGAGCCGCCAATTCCTTTTCGCCGGCGGCGTAAAGAAGTTCGATCACCTTGATCGCGTCGTCGCGGTCCTCTCCCTTCGCCTCGTTGGCGATGGAACGGACCGGCAGCGTTGTCAGCCCAAGTTTTCCGCGTGCGAGCTGGCCGTAATAGGTTGTCTGATGAACCGCCGCCTGCTCGTAGAACGCGCGGGCCGACGTCGCGGCGCCGTCCGCGAAGGTCACCTCTGCGGTGCGGCCCTGCCAATAAGCCGCTCGCGCCCGGGACATTGGTGTCTCGGCGAGCTTGGCTATGGTGGCGAAATGCGCCGCCGCGCGCGCCGGGTCGGCAAGGAAGCGCAGCGCAATCCAGCCGGCATGAAATTCGGCCTCGATCCGCATTTCGCGCGACACCGCGGAATGATCGGCGCACAGCTTGTAGGCGATCATCGCGTCGTTTTGATCGAGGAGTTTTCTGGCGAGAAGCCGGCGTTCGATCCACCATTCGTCGCCGTCGACGAGCCGCGAGGGATCGCGTGGGGCGGCCAACATGATGTCGGCCGCCGCGCGGATTTTTCCGGCGTGGCGCAGTTTGTGGATCTTCGCGAAAAGAAAGCCCGGGTCGGTGCGAAGGGCCAAGGGAACCGCGGCGAGAAGCTTGTCGCTCGGCCCTTCGTTGATCACGGCGGCGCGTGCCTTGGCGAGCGCCAGAACATCGGGCCCGGCCAAGGTGGCGGCGCGAAATGCCGCCGCGATTTGCTCCTTGTAAAGCAAACGATCAGCACGAAACTTATGGTCGGCTCTGTCCAAATAGGTGCTGAAATCCGTTTTCACCTTCGCTTCGAGCTGGGGGTTGAGGTCGGCGTCGCGCCACACGGCCCGGACCAGCGCGGCCGCTTCGCTCGTCTTGCCGTCCTCGGTCATAATGCGCGCAAGAGCGAGTTTGCCCGCCGGAGTCTCGGGATCCGCGCCGCTGAAAAACGTCTTGACGAGCGCGCTGCTTTTGCGATCGCCGAAGAGGGCTTCCTCGCTGCGCTTCTTCAGCCAGTCGAGCGCGGGCCAGACTGGGTGCGCTTGCATGAAGGCCTGCAATCGCTCGAAGCCGGTTTCACGCGGAAAGCTCCGCAGCGCGATCCATTCAAGGGCCGTCTTGACAATTTTGTCTTTTGCGGTTGCTGCCGCGCTGTCGCCTCGCGCAAGGTCGCCGGCCTTATAAAACGCGATCGCCTCGGCAAGGCCGGTCAGGTCGCGTTCTTGTTGCGACGTGAAGTCCGGCGAGAGCACGCCAGCTTGCGCCGCCTTGGCGACAGACTTGGCGCGATCGTCCTCGCTCGAACGAGCCGCATCGCTGGGAGACGCCGGTCCCGTGGAATCGCGCTCCGGGGCGAGAGGGAGGGAAATGGACGACGGCTTCTCGCGGTGACCGGCCACGAAGCGCGAGCGTTGCCCCGCGGTCCATCCCGCGGCGAGGGCACAAATCGCTACAGCGCCGATTCCCGGGATGCGCCCGAAACGAAATTGCTTTGCGAGCATGGTTCATCCAATCCTACAAAGCGGCGCGGAAACTGACAGACCTGAACCATTCTTTCTTAACAAATGGTAAATGAAGCCTCTCCGTTACGCCGCCGCCATGACTGCTGGAAAGCGCCGGACTTGGCGGAATTTGGCGGTCCGGTCTCGACAAAAGAGGCCTTTTCGAGAGCTGATTTCAGAGTTTATGTCTCATGTTGCGTCCATGCCTTGCGTTTGTTTACTAGAACCCGAAATTACGGCGTCACTTGGACGGAACTTCGAAAAGGCAAAACTGTGGCATTTGGGAGACAGACGGCTTTCAAGGGTTCGATCACCGCGCTTGTCACGCCATTTCAAGATGGGCGCTTCGACGAGGATCGTTTCCGTGCCCTCGTCGATTGGCAGATCGTCAACGGCACGCATGGTCTCGTGCCGGTTGGAACGACGGGAGAAAGTCCCACTCTGTCGCACGAGGAGCATCGCAAGGTCATTGGGGCCTGCATCGGCGAGGCCAAGGGGCGGGTTCCGGTTATCGCTGGCGCAGGCTCGAACAATACGCAGGAAGCGATCGAACTTTCGCGTTTCGCGGAAGGCGCAGGCGCCGATGGCCTTCTGATCGTCACACCCTATTACAACAAGCCGTCGCAGGAGGGTCTTTTTCGCCATTTCAAGGCGGTCAACGATGTGGTCGGCATTCCAATCCTCATCTACAATATTCCGCCGCGTTCGGTCGTCGATATGTCGACCGACATCATGCAACGGCTTTATGAGCTGAAAAACATCGCCGGCGTCAAGGACGCGACGGGCAATCTCGCCCGCACGGCACTGCAGCGCCACGCGCTCGGCCCGGATTTCATCCAGCTTTCGGGCGAGGACATGACGGCGCTCGCGGTGATGGCGCATGGCGGTCATGGTTGTATATCAGTGACATCAAACGTCGCGCCAAAACTCTGTGCGCAGATGCAGGAGGCTTGCCTTGCCGGCGATTTTCCGGCGGCCTTGAAACTGCATGACCGTTTGGCCCCTCTGCACGCGGCGTTGTTTGTTGAGCCAAGCCCGGCAGGGCCTAAATTCGCGCTCTCCGTGCTTGGCAAAATTTTGGGCGAAATACGGCTCCCCATGCTGCCCGCCTCTGAGACCGCGCAAGCCGCGATCAAAGCGGCGATGATCCAGGCCGGTCTTGTTCATGTGTGACAGACTTTTGTTGTGCGAGGCTGACAAACCGTTTCAAATGCCTCGCCCCCATCCTGAGCGAAAGGAAGCCCGAGGTTCCATTGCGAGCGGAGCGGTTCGCATTGCGAACGCGATGGAAACGGGCGACTGGAGAGAGGCCTGCACGGCCGTCTCGAAGGGCGGGGGCTCGGAGCGGGGCGCTTTTGCGACAGACGCGGGGTGTTAAGTGGCGGCCAAGCCGGAGCGCCCGCGCAAAATCGCCGCGGACAATCGGCGGGCGCGGTACAATTACGAAATCGGCGAGACTTTTGAAGCGGGCCTAATGCTGACCGGCACCGAGGTAAAATCCCTGCGCACCGGCAAGGCCACCATCGCGGAAAGCTATGCGAGCGTCGATCCAGCCGGCGAGGTTTTTCTCGTCAACGCGAATATTCCGGAATATTTGCAAGGTAACCGCTTCAACCATCAGCCGAAGCGGCCGCGAAAACTGCTTTTGAAATCGCGGGAGATCGCCAAGCTCGCGCAGGGCACTCAACGCCAGGGCATGACGATCGTGCCGCTAAAAATCTACTTCAACGAAAAGGGCAGGGCGAAAATCGAGATCGCGCTCGCCCGCGGCAAGCAATTGCACGACAAGCGCGAGACCGAAAAGGCGCGCGATTGGAACCGCGAAAAGGGGCGGCTTCTCAGGGAGAAGGGGTGAAAGTTGGCGGTCGTTTGGCAAGAAAAAAGGCATGTTGTAAGAGCAACCGCCGGGCGCGGGCCGTCATTGCGAGGAGCGCGGCGACGAAGCAATCCAGCTCTTGTCCTCGATCATGGCTTGTTTCCATTTGTTCGCGCGTTGAGGTACAAGGCCGTGAAAAAGCCCACAGTCTACATAATGGCGAACAAGCACAACGGCACCATCTATACTGGGGTCACGTCGAATCTGTCGCGGCGGGCGTGGGAGCACCGTGAGGCGCTGGTCTCTGGCTTCACGGCGCGCTACGGCTGCAAGTTGCTGGTATGTTTTGAATTCCACGATTCCATGCAGGACGCCATCGCGCGGGAGAAAACAAATCAAGGCCGGCTCGCGCAAGAAAAAGCTGACGCTGATCGAAGCAAACAATCCCTCGTGGCGGGATATTTATGAAGATCTGGCGTGAGCCGCCTTCGCCCGTCGTTGCGGCGGCGCCCGCCCCGTCATTGTGACAGCGAGCTGAAGGCGAAGCGGAAAGCAATCCAGGGGCAACGGGCGACTGGATTGCTTCGTCGCTACGCTCCTCGCAATGACGACCCTTCGGGCCACCGCCGGAGGCGGTCGCAAAGCGAGTGTTGACAAGTGCGGACCCGTCTAGCCGATAATTCTCGCCGCGAGGTGAAAGTTAGAAGCTCCAAGTCGGAAACTGTCGCTTTTTGGAAAGACCACAATGCAACCGCACCCTATGACTTCCGTGATGCAACTCTCGGTCACTGCTGCTGCGGTAACTATCGCAGCGTGTGCTATTACGTTTACGGTCTGGACGTGGCGCGAACATCGCAACGCTGACCTTGTTCGGATTGGCGTAAGTGTTTTGAGGGTTGAACCGGATAAGGAAAAGCAGATTAGTGCGGCGCGCGAATGGGCGCTTAACTCATCGATGCCAATGCGGGCGTGGTGAAATTTTCTCCGGAGGCCCGAGAACAATTGATTGCTAAGCCTTTGTCATATTACTCCGAACCTTTGGACTACGGCACTTCCGACTATTCCCAGTTAAGCCCACCCCGCGACGCTCCACGATTGAACCGCCGAAATAGTCACCCGTCAAATCCTAACCGAGACCCAACCGTTTCTCCTGCCCCCGTAGCCCATGTCCCTCAATACCTTTGGCCATCTCTTTCGGGTAACGACTTTTGGCGAGAGCCATGGTCCCGCGTACGGCTGCGTCGTCGATGGCTGCCCACCTTTGCTCCCGCTCGAAGAACAGGACGTCCAGGCTTTCCTCGATCAGCGGCGTCCCGGCATGTCTCGCTTGACCACGCAACGCCATGAGGCCGATCAGGTCAAAATCCTCTTCGGCGTTTTTTGCGATGAAAAAACCAAATTCAAGGTGACGACAGGAACGCCGGTCGCGCTTTCGATCGAGAACGCCGGCCAGCGCTCGAAGGATTTGACGCGATACATATCGTAGTACCGATTTGGGCAACGCCCGCTTTTCATGGCGCGTGACGGCGATACCAAACGCCTCCCAAAGCCGATGACCCGCTTGCAGACTGGCGGCAAGGAGTTCAAAGAGTGCTCGATGTCCTCCGTGGTTGACGCCCCTCTCCTCGATGTCCGCGATCTCAAGGTGGTCTTCCGGCAGGGCGACACCGAGGCCCTCGCCGTCGACGGCGTGTCCTTCGTGCTGGAGAAAGGGCGCACCCTTGGCCTCGTCGGCGAGTCGGGCTCCGGCAAATCGGTCACCGCTCTTTCCATTGTGCGCCTGCTTGGACGCGCCGCGCGGGTTCAAGGGCAAGTGCTGTTCAAAGGCGAGGACCTTCTGGCCGCCCGCGAGGCACGGCTGCGCGAGATCAGGGGCGCCCACATCACCATGGTCTTCCAGGAGCCGATGACCTCGCTCAATCCCTTGCATACGATCGCGCGGCAGATCGGCGAGATATTGGAGTTGCATGACGCCAGAGGAGCCGAAAAGATCAAGGCACGCATCGTCGAGCTTTTGCAGGAAGTCGGTATTCCCGATCCCGGCGAGCGGCTCGGCGCCTTCCCGCATCAGCTCTCCGGCGGCCAGCGCCAGCGGGTGATGATCGCCATGGCGCTCGCCAATAGGCCCGATCTTTTTATCGCCGACGAGCCGACGACCGCCCTCGACGTCACGGTTCAAGCCCAGATTCTCGAGCTTTTGAAGGAGCTCCAGGCGCGCCACAATATGGCGATGCTCTTCATTACGCACGACCTCGGCATCGTGCGCAAAATCGCCGACGATGTCGCGGTGATGCAGAAAGGCAAAATCGTCGAAACCAACAAGGTCGCGGATCTTTTCGCCGCGCCGCGCCACCCCTACACAAAGGCGCTCATCGCAGCCGAACCGAAAGGCACTCCACCGACGATTGACCTTGCCGCCAAGACCATCCTCGAGGCAAGCGATATCCGCGTCTGGTTTCCCATTAAGCGCGGGTTTTTCCGCAGAACGATAGGTTTCATCAAGGCCGTCGACGGCGTGTCGGTGAGCGTGCGCGAAGCCGAAACAGTCGGCGTCGTCGGCGAATCCGGCTCCGGCAAAACCACGCTCGGCCTTGCCCTCCTCCGCCTCATTTCCTGCGAAGGCGCGATCGTCTTTCTCGGACGCCCCATCGACGGCCTCACGTTCAAGGCGATGCGGCCGCTCCGGCGCGACATGCAGATCGTGTTTCAGGATCCGTACGGTTCTCTATCGCCCCGGCTTCCGGTGGCCGACATCGTCGCGGAAGGGCTCGGCGTGCAATATAAAGCCATGTCCTTGCCGCGCCGGCGCGAGATCGTGGCGCAAGCGCTCGCCGACACCGGCCTCGATCCGGCCGCGATGGATCGCTATCCGCACGAATTTTCCGGCGGCCAGAGGCAACGCATCGCCATCGCGCGGGCCATCGTTCTCGAACCGAAATTCATTGTTCTCGACGAGCCGACCTCGGCGCTCGACATGTCGGTGCAAGCGCAGATCGTCGATCTTTTGCGCGATTTGCAAAAGCGGCGCGGGCTCGCTTATCTCTTCATCAGTCACGATCTCAAAGTCGTCCGCGCGCTCGCCAGCGAAATCATCGTCATGCGCGACGGCAAAGTCGTTGAATCCGGTCCGGCTTTGGAGCTTCTCGCAAACCCTCGCAGCGCCTACACGCGGGCGCTTTTCGCGGCGGCATTCGACATCAAGGCCGGCGCGGATTTGAGCCAATAAGCCGGAAGCAATGTTTTCCGGCGCGATCCTTCTCGTTCTTGACGCGGTTGGCGCCTAAGGTCGAAACGGTAACGCGCGGCACGGTAACGCGCGGCGATTACCGGCGTGAATCATCGCCCCTTATGAGCCTCCCTCTCCATTGCCGCCAATTCTGTAAACCGGGCATGGCGTGTCGCTACGTCTGTTGCTAGTTCACCCGGAAGGGCACCAGAATAGGCCATTCGGCGCAAATCACGCTTTCCGACAATTCATAGTCGCGCAATGTGTTAGCAATCGCCGCCACGTTTCCACAATAAATCTGCTAATATAAGTGGCTCTGCATGGTACCCAGCCGGAAAGTTTTGCGCCCAGAGCATCACCAGAGCGGCGACTCTGCGTGAAACGTCATTCAAATACTCTGGATTTGTTGGCACAATCCCCTTGGCGATGTGCTCGACAACGCACATGGTATAGACCAGCAGGTAAGGCAGGCGCGTGTATAAATATGCCCACTGGGTAAGCTTCGCATCAAAACTAGAAAATACAAAATTGATGTTAAGCGGCTCCGTTCGAAGGTCTTTATGCTCTGTGAACAAGTGCATTGCTTTATTACATGGGCTATAGAACCCGTCGCCTGTCTTTGAATATCTTAGCTGTGCAATATATTCAGCATCGAACCACGTCGCTTCGCCGATTGCATCGAGAACGACCTGAACTCGTTTGGTGTGACCTGCAAGGTCGCCCGCGCTGCGTGGCCTCAACAGAAGCGGATTCATCGCAAGCTTGTCGGCGAAATCGATTTCGTTGACGATGATAAGATTCTAGTAAGAACAGAGTTTCAAGAAGTGGCTTCCTCACAAGGATATATGAAATATTGAGTTGAGCCTTTCGTGAGCATTGCAGGGCCTCATAGATACAATGAAGCATGTCCGACAATACCGCAGGCAAAATGTTCGTCTTTAGTATCTGCGCGCGGTCTACGACACGTCCGGCGGACTCTAACCAGTCGAAGATATCCTCGTACGCTTTCAGGGATTCAGCTTCCGAGTCGCTCAGTTCAAACTTTGCGATGAAGACCCCGGATTGCTGGCCGGAGATAAGGAATTGTAAGAGTATGTCATGAACGGCGAAGCACAGATCATGTGCTATGTTGAAGTTCTTCGGAAGAACGGTTCTCTTTGCCGACATGCTCAACCAAAACTCCTCAAATAGTGTTTGGTTAAAGATAGCACCAGTTGCGGCTTAGTTGCGCGTCGAATGCGACCGGCGCGACTGTGCAAAATTCAAGAAATCCGCAACAAAATTTGAGGCTTGATTCAAAAGGGCTTTTTAGGTGCATAATTCCGGCGCAAAATGATCCCCGACTTGCGGCGGGTTTCCCGTTTGACGCCTTCCGCCGGGATCGATGCAACAATTGTTCGGGTCTCATATTAACTGGCATTCCCCAGATAACCGGGAATGTGCCAAGCGCGTATCATTGATCTCCTGCCGTGACATCGGACATTCGTCCTATACCGGCATTATTTTCCGGATCGCCCGCTTATTGAGGTTGAGATTGCCGCGCTGCGGCGCTGCTGTGGTGCTCCGGCACACCAAAACCAGTGACATGGGCGGATCGCGCACCGGACAATACAGAGTCGGTTGTGATCAAGACGCACTTCTCCCTTAGTTTTTGCTCGACGCATGACGACCGAACACTTCACGCAGGCGCTGGATTGGGCGGCGGCCGCAGGTCGGCGATCATTCGTAGGATGTCCGCGAAGAGATTTTTCGGAATGGCGACTTCGGCCATCTGAAACGCGACATAGCGGCCATGGCTCACGATCTTCGCGCCGATCTTGATCAGCTTTTCCTTCAGGCTCGTCAGTGACCAATCCTTTATCGGTTCGGGCGTCGCCAGCGTGCGCAGAAAATTACCGAGATTGTAGGCCAGCGCATGAAGCTGGAGACGGACGGCGTTAGCAGCGAACGACCGACATGATAGCCGGGTCCACTTGATTGCGCCTTTTCCTTCCTTGATCCATTGCTCACACGTGCCGCGCTTGTTGTAGAAGGCGACGACATTCTCGGCGGAGCGCGCCATGTTCGTCACGATGAAGCCGACGCGCGGATAAAGCTCGCCCGGATGCCATTCGACCTTGGCGATCACCCGGCGCGGCTGCGACCAGCTTCCCGCTTGATAGGTGAAACTTGCATGGGATCGGCAGACGTCATTGGACGGGCGACCAACCGGGCGTTTGAGCAGATAGCCGATCCTCTCTTGCAAGATGTGATTGGCGGGCAGACGGATCGCATATTTGATCCGTTCTGCCTCCAGATATTCGTAAACTTCGGGGTTTGCGAAGCCGGCGTCGGCGCGGAAATAAATGCGTGAGACCTTGCCTTGATACCGCGCCACGACCGGCTTCAGCACCGCCTCCCATCCATCGGCGCTGTGAACATTGCCGGGGCGCAGGGCGCAGCGTTCCAAATCGCCATATTGGTTGAAAACGAACAGCGGATGATAGCAGGTGCAGTCATAGTGACCGTTCCAGACACTGTGTTCCTGTTCGCCATGCGTCGGGCTCACGCTCAAATCCATGTCGAGCAAGATACCTCTCGGCGGACGGCGACCATGAACGCTGTCGATCCATTTGCCGGAGAGATCAGCGAGCGCCGAAAGGTTCTTTTCCGCCGTGAGCCAGCGCGTCTCAAAGCGGCCCATCTGGCTCGGCGAAGCCGCTGCATCCGAGGCCGCCTTTCCGCCGACTATCCACCGCATCGCGGGATCATGGCGCAGGCGTTGAGCGTCGTTCACGTCTTCATATTCCGGCAAGTCGCCCAAATATGGATTGCCGCAACATCCCGACGAGTGCATGCCGGCCATTCTTGCCAGTGCGTGCGTCGGAGAGCGCATCACCCGCCATCGCGCTGAGGCACAGCGCGTCGTCCAGTTCCCGGTATGCGAGCAAGCCTGCGTCGGAGGTAACCACCGATCCGCGAAAGTGAAGCAACAATCGGCGGTCGAAATCGAGCCTGAGAGCGCCATCATACAATTCACCCGCCGGGTTCGCCATGACGGCCTCATTCGATCCGAAATAACATGCTGATTATGTTAGCTAAATCGCGGCATCGACGCTGCAAATTATTGCCTCATCCGGCGTATGCGGGATTATACGGCCGGCGCAAGCTCAACCGCGCGGAATTCAAATACTCCGCCAAGGTCGCGTCCAGCCGCTCATGCATGAAATTCTGGAACGGCCGCAAATCCCCGGCGAGCGAGCCACGCTCCAGCGCGTCGAGATAGGTTTTGCGGTCTTGTGGCCGCACGGCAACGGCGGATAACCGCCACGAACCAGCAAGAGATTCATCAAGAGACGCGCCGTGCGCCCATTGCCATCGCCGAAGGGTTGAAGTTCTGTCAGCCGGAAATGGGCTTCGAACACCGTCGCGGGATCAGGCGGCGCGGCGTTCAACCACGCGCCGAATTCTTCCATGAGCGCGGCAATCTTGGCGGGGTTCGGAAATACGACTGGCGATCCCGCGATCCGTCGCGGCAGCTGGCTGTAAATTCCGGCAAATCCGGGCTGGCTGCGGGCAACGATGCGCCGGCGCAATTCGCTCACGGTGCTTTCGCCAATCGGCGCCGTCCGCGCGGCAAGCTCGCGCATCCATTGCACGGCTTCATAATGATCGACGGCTTCGAGATGGTCACGAAGCGATTTGCCCCCATCGATGACCTCCGCCGTCTCACGCAGCGTGAGCGGTGTTTCCCTCGATAGCGTTGGACGTGTAGGTCAGTTCAATGTCGTAGTGTTTTTGCAGCTGCGCCAACCCCGCCACGGAGAGCGGGCGCGCGCGGTCGAGCTGCGCCTTCTTCTGTTCGACACTGTCGATAAGAGCCGTAAGCATCGAAGATACGTAGCACACCTCTAAAACAGGCTCTAAGTCAGCCCCCCGCTTCGAGCATTTTGCCGTCGTTCCCCGCAATGAGCACTTCGATCATTTGCGACGGTGGAATATTTCCGATTCGCACTCGCGTAAAATCCTCGGCGCGGCCGGTCCCGCCGCGTTCCGTCAGGACCTGGAAAACCCGGCCGATTTGGGCGTCGAGATGCTTGCGCAAGGCTGCCGCGCCGGCCTCGCGGAGACGCTTGGCCCTTGCCTTCACGATCTCCGGCGCGACGGGTGGCATTTTCGCGGCGGGGGTTCCGGGCCGGGCGGAAAAAGGAAAGACGTGAAGATGCGTCAGGCCGCAGTCCGCAACGAGCGCGAGCGTATTTTGGAACATCTCTTCGGTCTCGGTCGGAAAACCCGCGATGACATCGGCGCCAAACACGATTTCTGGCCGCAGCCGTCGGAGCTCCGCGCATAACCGCAGGGCATCGGCGCGGCGATGACGCCGCTTCATGCGCTTTAAAATAATGTCGTCGCCGGATTGCAGCGAGAGATGGAGATGCGGCATGAGGCGTGGCTCCTCGGCGAACGCTTCAATGAGATCTTCGTCCGCCTCGATGCAATCGATCGAGGACAACCGCAGCCGTTCGAGTTTTGGCGCCGCGCCCAAGATGGCCTTGACGAGTGCTCCAAGCGCGGGGGCGCCGCACAAATCAGTGCCATAGGAAGTGAGATCGACGCCGGTCAGGACGATCTCGCGAAAACCGGTGTCGGCTAGCCGGCGCGCCGCGCGCATCACTACATGGAGCGGCACCGAGCGCGACGGGCCGCGTCCGAAGGGAATGACACAAAAGGTACAGCGGTGATCGCAGCCGGTCTGCGCCGCGAGAAAGGCACGGGTGCGATCTTCCATGCCTTCGCTCAAAATTCTCGGGGCCGCCCTCGCCGTCATAATGTCCGAGACCTTCAACCTGACGCCGCCGCCTTTCCAACTCGCCGGATCGGTTTTGTCCTCGTTGCCCAGCACCCGGAAAACCTCCGGCATCGCGGCGAACCGATGGGGATCGATCTGGGCGGCGCAGCCGGTGACGACGATTTCCGCGCCGGGCCGCTCGCGCTTGACGCGGCGAATGGTTTGCCGCGCCTGGCGAACCGCTTCTGCTGTCACCGCGCAGGTGTTGACAATGACGAGATTGCTTCGTCCGCAGGCCAAGGCGGCGCGGCGCATCGCCTCGGACTCGACAAGATTGAGCCGACAGCCGAAGGTCAGGACTTCGACGTCTTGTGGTTCGCGCCCTTGCGGGATCACGCCGCGATGTCCTTGAAGAGAGCCGGATCGAGACTTGTCTCGAATTCGAATTCGACCGGGCCGGTCATTGTAACATGGCCGTCGCTGTCGCGCCATTCGATATCGAGATCGCCTCCCGGCAGGCTAACGATGGCGCTGTGGCCGGCGAGTCCCTTCCGCGCGGCCGCGACGAGGGCGGCGCAGGCGGCCGAACCGCAGGCGTGGGTCAAGCCCGCGCCACGCTCCCAGACTTTTAACGTGAGATGCTCGCGCGACACGACATGGGCAAGCGATATATTGGCGCGCTCGGGGAATATTGGATGATTTTCGAGCAAGGGGCCGATTTTTGAAAGATCGAAAGCCTCGATATCGTCGACCCAAAAAATCGCATGCGGATTGCCCATGTTAACGGCCGAGGGCGTGTGCAAAACCGGAGCATCGATCGGACCAATCTGCAATTCGATCTTTCGCGTGTCATGGAATGGCTCGCTGAGCGGGATTTCATTCCAAGCGAAGCGCGGGCGGCCCATATCGACGGTAAAAATCGTCTCGGCCCTTCGCAGGCATTCGAGCCGCGCGGCGGCGGTCTCCAGAACGATTCTTTCGCGCGCTTCCCGTGTCAGGATATAGGCGACGCAGCGCGTCCCATTGCCGCAGGCGCCGGCTTGCGAACCGTCGCTATTATAGATCGTCATGAAGGCATCGGCCTTGGCTGAGCGCGGTTCATGCAGCACCATGAGCTGATCGAAGGCGAGGCCCTCACCGCGCCCGATCGCCCGCGCTTCTGGCCCGCTGACGGTCAAGCCGCTGCCGCGCAAATCGAGAACGGCGATCTCATTGCCAAGCCCGTTCATTTTGACGATAGGCCTATTTGCGAGCGGGCTCAAAGCGGGCAAGTCCATTCATCCATGGCTCCGGATCCACCGTGCGGGCCTAATATTTGGGAAGTTTGGCCTGTGGCTGCGATGCCAATTTGCGAAATCGACCTTGATCACGGCCGGCAAATTCGCCTCGCCCGGTGGACCAGAAAGCGCGGCACGATAATTGCTCTCCCATGATATAGAAAAAGTTCGACCGGCGGCGAGTTTTATCGCTGCCGCTCGCCTTTTTATGCCAAGATTGGCGTAGTCTCGCGCGCCGGACCATCGAAAATGGAGCCCTTTGGCGCGAACCACAAGTCTGGAGCGGGATATGAAGATATGCAGCATCAACCGTTCGCTGGGCGTCGAACTGGCCGTTGGCCTGTTTTTGGCGGTACTGACCGCGCAGCCGGAGCCCGCCTTCGCGCAGATTCCCACCGCCGCGCCTGCTGCCGGAGATGCCACGCCAGCCCCGGTCTCGCCCGGCGTCAACGCAAAACCGGCTCCAAACACTTCCGCCGAAACTGGCTCCAAACCCCCGCCGGGGGTGCCGGACGACGCCTCGGCGGTGACTTTTGAACTGACATCCCGTCCGGTGGCCTACACGACGGCGAGCGCGGAATGGGCGGATGGCTTCAAGTCGGTGGTAGGCGAGATAGCCAAAGTCGAGGCGGCGATCAAAAAGGCCGGACTCACTCCGGCGGGACATCCTTTCGCATTGTTTCTGGCAACCGACGACAAAAGCTTTCAGTTCGAGGCAATGGTGCCGCTAGCCGAAAAACCCGATGGCAAGAATCTCTCCGATGGCGTGAAAATCGGCGAGTTCCCTTCCGGCAAGGCGATGAAGTTCCTGCATCGCGGCGCCTACGACGATATCGATTCGACCTACGACCTCATCACCGCTTTTCTGGATGAAAAAGGCCTCGAATCGCAAAATCGCTTCGTCGAGGAATATCTTACCGATACGACGGAACCAGACGACGCGAACCTCGAAGCCGACATCTATGTTTTTCTCAAGTAGTCTCCCAGAATTCCGGGCGTGCTTGCGAGAGCCTGCCACCGATACGCACCGGCGCGATTTTTGTGGCTAAGCCCTTGGAGCCGAGCTCGACCGCGATGCCACAGAGGGTTGCATTACCTAATGCCGGTTCGAACCGCGCCGCGGGTAGCTTGGTTATAAACCTGCGAACCGGTTCCTCCTTGTCCATGCCGATCACCGAATCATAATCCCCGGTCATTCCGGCGTCGGTCACAAAGGCCGTGCCATTTGGCAGTATTTGATGATCGGCCGCCGGGACATGGGTATGAGTGCCCGCGACGAGCGAAACGCGGCCATCGACGAAATGCGCGAAAGCCTGCTTTTCGCTCGATGCCTCGGCATGGAAATCGACAACCAAGGCATCGCAGCCAACTCCCAAGGGGCAGGCCGATACTTCGCGCGCGATCGCCGCGAAAGGATCATCCATCGCATCCATGAAAACGCGGCCCATGAGACTGATGACAAGCACCTGCGCGCCGGATGCTGATTGAAAGAGATTGGCGCCGCCGCCGGGCGTCCCGCGCGGATAGTTCAGCGGCCGGATCAGACGCCGCTCTCGGGCGATGAAGACGAGAGCCTCGCGCTGGTCGAAGGCATGATTGCCAAGCGTCACGCAATCCGCCCCCGCCGCGAGAATATCGGCGCAGATCGTCTCGGTGATCCCAAAGCCGCCAGCCGCGTTCTCGCCGTTTACTATAACGAAGTCGAGCCCCCAGGCCTGGCGCAATTTGGGCAAATTTTCCAGAAGAACCGTGCGGCCGGCGCGACCGACGACATCGCCGATGAAGAGGAGGCGCACGCTAACGAAGAACCCGGCAGCTAATCAACTCGCGTTCGGTGAGCACGTAATCGAGGCTTTCGTCGTGCTCGTCGCGCGGGACTTCCGGGAACTCTTGGCTCGCATAGGCGACGCCAACCGCGCAAATGGTTTTCTTGGCCCGCAACTCCGCAAGAGTGCGATCGTAGAAGCCCAGGCCATAGCCGATCCGGTGCCCGGCCCGGTCGAACGCGGCCAAGGGCACGAACAAAAGGTCGGGCGCGACTTCCGGCGCCGCCCCAAGAGGCTCTTCGATCGCCATTTTGCCCTGGAGGGTGGGTTCGCCTGGCCGCCACAGCCGGAACACCAGCGGCGTGCCACGCCGCCCGGTAACTGGCAAAGCCGTTTTGACCCCGGCATTTGCAAGATTTTCGAGGAGCGGCAGTGTCGAGGGTTCGCCCGCGAGTGGAAAATAGGCCGCGACGATCCCGGGGCGCAACCGCATGACGAGGGCGAGGCCTTCGGCCGCGAGATGCGCGGCGTAAGCGACGGCGCCCTCGATGCTCGTCTCGCCCCGCCGCGCCAAAGCCCGCGCGCGCAGGGCCGGCTTGATGAGGAACATGACGCAACCGGTCGGAAGATTTGCAAGCGCGGGGCCGCGATGGCCGTGGGATATCGATCCCGGGAACCTACAATGTAGGTGGGCGCCATGTGGCCAAGCCCACGGGCAAGGCCAGGGACAGCTCCCTTGGAGATCGATAAGGCCCCGGGAATGCTGATCCAACACGCACCCCGCAGCTCCGCCCAACTAATGTAAGGGAAGACCAGGGGAATTGCCAGGGCAATGCCGGGCCTGGACCACGGACGGAACCTCCTCGCGGCGCGGCCATGGGCTCTTTTCGGCTTGGCGCAAAGGTGTAGGTTGTGTGCGTTGCAGCAAAGCCACACCCCGCCCGGAAAAGGGCAACCGCCACAATTTCGCTTTACTCGACCGGCGCGGACGCTAAGCTGCGGCTATAATCAGGAGGGAGACTGTGCCCGAGTTAAAACCGGACGCCATTGGCGGCTGCGCGTACTGGATGTATAGTCGGACAAGGTTCGGGGCGAGATGAGACGGAAAATGCGAACACAATGCCTTCCGGCAAAGGCCCGCCGGATCTGCGCCGCTGCGAGCGGAGGCAGGATGATAACCGTCGTGAGGGAAAATTGGACATGAGACTGTTCAAAGGGCTTCTTCTGGTTTCGGCGGCTGGCTTTTTCGGAGTTGCCTTTGCGCCGGGCGCTCGCGCCGCCGACCTTCCGGCGCACCAGGCGGCGCCGATTGAATATGTCCGCATTTGCGACGCCTATGGCGCCGGCTTCTTTTATATTCCGGGCACCGATACATGTTTGCGGGTCGGCGGCTTGGCGCTCGCCGAGCTGCGCGGCTTCGATCCCTCCTTCAGCATCGCCGGCCCGCTTTTTTACGGCAACGGCATCCCGCACTTGGGCGCGGGCTTCGTGCCGTCGCCAAGCTTATATTCCAATGCCCGTTCGCGCGATGCGACCGACTTCGCCGCCCTGGGCCGGGTTGAACTCGACGCCAGGACTTAGTCGCCTTGGGGCACCTTGCGGTCGTTCATTCGTGTTGATTCATTCTACGGGTCGAATGGCAGCGCCGCTCTCGGCAGCCTTGGGCAGCAAGCAAATACGTTCAACACGACGGCGGGAACGAGCGCGTCGCGTTCGACGACGGTTCTCAACAAGGCGTTCATCCAATTTGCCGGCCTGACCGCAGGGCAGGCGCAATCGATGTTCGATTTCTACGCCGACGCCTATAATTACCATAGTTTGCGCGGTTCCAACGCGACCGTTGCCCTATTGGCCTACACGGCGACATTCGGCGATGGCTTCTCTGCAACCCTTTCTTTCGAGGATCAGCCAGACCGACGCGCTGCCATCGGCAGCACGATTGCCAGCACAACCGTCGCCCCCATTGCTGTCAGAGGCATTTCGGCAACCTCCTTCCAGGCTCAGCCAGGAGGCTCGCGGGTGCCAGAAATCGTCGGCAACATCCGCCTTGATCAGCCCTGGGGGGCGGCGCAATTGTCGGCGGCGGCGCATCAGGTAGACGCCAGCCTCTTCGGGGCCCCTGCCCTTACCACGCCGCCAACCGCATCTGCCATCCCTGCCTTGACCAGCAATTCCTTTGGCTTCGCGATCCAGGGGGGCGTGCAGTTGAACGCCGATTATCTCTCGCCGGGCGACAAGCTATGGTTGCAGGCCGCTTATGAAAAAGGCGCTCTCAGCTACGTCGCCGGCAATAATCTTGCCTACAGCTATGGGTCGGTCAATCAGAACCGGTTTCCTGGCTCCGGCGGTACCCCGCTCGATTACGGCGACGGCTGGAACCCGCAGATCAATTCCGACTGCGTTTTCACCGGCAGCGGCGCCTGCGAACAGCAATCGGGCTGGGACATCACCGGCGCCTACAAGCATTATTGGCTCCCGATCCTGAGTTCGGCGATCTTTGGCTCTTATATGGAAATGCATTATCCCACCAATGCGCTCAACGGATTTGGCGGCGCGGTCGGCGTTTCGAACCTCAAGGAAGGCCGCGTCGGCACCAACCTCATTTGGACCCCACTCAAAGGCTTCGATATTGGCGCCGAGTTCATGTATGTGCATTTGAACGAGACGCGCCCGGTTGGCCTCGCTCCAAATTCGGCCCTCACCGCTGCTGGCTTGCCCGCATTCCAGTCCGACAATAACCAATATGAAGGCCGCTTGCGCATCCAGCGCGCCTTCTAGAGGCTCGGCTCGATCGCTTCGAGGGCCACCGTGTCCCGAGAGCCGAGGCTATCGAAAGCCATGGACCTGATCCGGCATCGATTGCGGCCTCGCATCGCCGGCGCATCGCGCCCGCGCGCAAGGCCCTGAAGAACGAACGGATCCGGCGCGTGAACCGCGTCAAGGGCCTGCATGCGAGCCGCGACGTTGCGCCTGGCGCAAGCGACCTGGCGGAGTTCAAGACCGGTGACGGTTGTTCGTTGCCTCCCCATTGGCAAGCGCAGATCGCTGGCGAGTTCGTTCACATCGAACTGCTGCTGGCGCAGATCAAGGAAGAAGCCGACGAGGCGTGGGAAACCATGCTCGCAGCCGCGGAGACCGTCACGCCAGCCCCAGCGTTGGGCTCAACCTGAAGGGCATTGGGCCGGAGTTTGCCGCTGTTCCTTGGTCCAGGGGGCTCTCCCGCGATTTGTGGATCGAAGGCCGGCGAACCTAAAACAAGCATGGCTTAAAATGCCGCTCGGCCAGAATGGCTCGCCTTTCTGGGCCCTTGTCCGCCGCAAGCGAGATGTTGGCGCAGCTATCTCGATCGGTGACCGTATATTAGTTGGATCAGGCTCGGTCGCGGTAATTGCTCACCCTCCCATTTTCAGGCCTCTGCCGGTCACGGTTTCCCGTCGAGGGTGAAGCGAATGGCATCGAGGACGGCCGATGGTCTCGCGCCTTATGCCGGCCCTCATTCAAAATGCCTAGCGCGAGTAGAGTTCCACCTCGCGCCAAGTCTTTATTGTCCGGCGGCCAAATCGCGGGCGAAGCCTTGGCTCGGGCGACGGTCTGCGCACGCAGCGCGCCGGTCGAATCATAGTATGTTCCTTCAACCGTGTATGCATCGCCTTGCGCCAGGACGCCGATTTGCTTCGTGCGAACAGCGTCCGAATCATCGACCCGCGCGAGTGTACCGGCGCGGGTCCGGAGGGTCAGCACCGGTCCGTCGGCATGTTCGAGAACCCCGGTGATAGCATGCGGAGGCGCATGGGCATTGAAGCGCCGCCGACTTTGCTGCGTCGGCCGCGGGCCCGACAAACGGGCCCCCGCCGAGGCCGAAAATCGTCAGCTGTTTATTGCTCGCCACATAGACCTGTCCATATCGGCGTCGGCGGTCACGTTGAGCCATGCTCCAGCCGGCGAGGAAAACAGCAACGTGAGCGTTCCGCTCGAAGGCGTCGCCGCGAAGGCATAAAGATTGACCGTGGCAGGGGTAACAGTGGTCGATCGTCCGGTCGCCCATATGATGGCTGTTCCAGCTTGCGTGCCGTTCGACGAAACCGTCGTAAAGGTTCCTCCATCCTGGCCGCTGACGACAGGCGACGCCGCTCCTTCCTGGACGAAGGCAACTGTGGGCGAGGTCTGTATTTTCCAGACGGTGATTTGGGGAGTGCCGCCGTTGCCGCTGCTGCCCCCACCGCTGCTTACGACACGCCCGACCCCGTCTGGGCCGGTGAAATAGGACAGCCCGCGCCAGCAAGGCTGTATCGCTTTTTGTCGAGAACGTTGTCGGGGCCACCGGACGTAAATCCGCCCAAGCTGTCGCGATTGAGCAAATACATCGTTCCCTCTTTGCCGGCGGCCACTGCCAAATTCGGAAACGGACCGGGCTGGGTTGGCACGACGAGCATCCCCCCGGACGAAAGGTCGCCATCATTTTGGTCCAATAAATTTTCGTCCGCCGGCGTGAATATGCTGAGAAGATTGACGAGTGTCGGGTCGACCTTCGCCACGCTCTCTTGAATATTGCGGACGCCGTCGTAGGTGCACGGCCCGGAGTTTCCGGTCGAAAAAAACAAGTTCCCTGTGGGGTCGGCGGCGATGCCGTAACCAGACATCCAAATGGACGAGAAGAAAAAGTCATTCGCCGGAGTCTGCGGGAGCGTGTCAGTCAGCCGGTTCGCCGGAAGTGGAGCCAGCGTGCTGGCCTGCCACCCCAAAAGCCAGCCACACGACTGACCTGGGAAGGTATCGCAAAAACTGCCAAAGCCGGCGTAAATAATGCCGGATACCCCGAGCAGCGCTGGCCGCTGGCGGGTAGTTCCAGCCGGTCCGCTATTTTTTAACCACTTCGCGTCGCCTCAGCATCATTGATATTGATTTATCACAGTGTAAAAAAATTAACAATAGACATCACAACTACTTAGCCGCTATTCCATCTTAACGAATATTGAAATTCACCATGCGTCAGAACAATTAACTAAGTGTCCGTCCGAAGAGATATTGAATCTTATGAGTTATTTGTGATTTAAGGGTGGTTTCCCGATTCGAAGGGGGTCCCCCATGTGGACGGTGAAGAATTGCGGGCGGTACGACCGCGGCAAGTTACGATATCCGAGCGATCTGACCGACTCCGAATGGGAGCTGGTTGAACCGCTCATTCCACCGGGCAAGCGCGGCGGTGGCAAGCGGACCGTGGTGATGCGTGAGGTGGTGAACGGCCTCATGTACATTTTGTCGACCGGCTGTCAGTGGCGGGCGATCCCGAAGGACCTGCCGCCGAAGAGCACGATCTACGACTATTTCGACCTGTGGACCTACGACGGCACATTGGAGGATATCCACCACGCCCTTTATGTGAAGTGTCGCGAGCAGGCCCAACGGGAGGCCAGCCCGACCGCCGCCGTCATCGATAGTCAAAGCGTGAAAAGCGCCGAAAAAGGGGGCCTGCATCGATCCGCCCGGCTATGATGCGGGCAAGAAGATCAAGGGTAAGAAGCGACATATTCTCGTAGACACGTTGGGCTTGCTGCTTCATGCCGTTGTCCATCCGGCCGATATTCAAGATCGCGATGGCGGCATTCTCGTCATGGCGACCCTGTTCGGGATGTTTCCTTTCTTGAAAAAGCTCTTCGCCGACGGCGGCCATCAAGGACCCGAATTCAACCAGGCTTTGGCACGAGTGCTCCCGCATCTGAAAGCTGAAATCGTCAAGCGTTCCGATCACGCCAAGGGATTTGTGGTGTTGCCCAAACGCTGGATCGTCGCGCGCACTTTCGCTTGGCTCAATCGATGTCGAAGGCTCGCCAAGGACTGGGAGAACCTCAATCGAAAAGCGCTCCCATACTTGCGCCTCGCCTCAATCCGCCTCATGCTCAGAAGACTTTGTAATCCCGCATGAAGTCACCGGACAGACTCTGAGATGACAGGAACAGTGCAGGTTCGTTTTTTGGAAAGCTGTCCGCCATATGGGTATGGCGACGAGCTTTAAGTCATGGATGCGCGGCGGCAAAGAATCCGGTGACGACGGTCAACTCGGCCGCTACCTGGACGCGGTTGCCCTTTTGCAAGCGAAATCCAATGTATCTCGCAGCCATCACCGCGAGGATCGACGTGCCGAATTGTTCCGGCTGCATCTTCGACAAGAGCAAATGAAGCGGAATCGTGGCTACGGCAAGCATTGCGCCGTCGGCTGCGGGAGACTGCGCAAAATTTGACATGGAAGGAAAACTCACCCAATTCGTTCCGCACCGCCGCCGCGGCACGCCGCCAGACAAGACCGGGCTACAAGATTTCCTTGCGACCATAGCGCGACCATAGCAAAGACACTCTCCTATTGTGAACGCCGGTCGAGACACGTAACCGCTGTACGCATCAAGATCATCGCGCGGCCTGTCGGCAATAGCCCGGGGAGCGAGGAAGCATTCGATGGCACCAAACCGTAACCGCCGGATCGCCGTTCTCGGCGCCGGCGCCTGGGGCACGGCTCTCGCCAACCTTGCCGCCCGCCCCAGCGCCGAGGACGCGGCCGAAGTCATGCTCTGGGCCCGCGATGCCGCGCATGTCGCCGAGATGCGGGCAACCGGAATCAATGCGCGGCATCTTCCGGGCGTGCCGCTCCTCTCGAATGTCCACCCCATCGCGGAACCGGCCGAAACCCAAGACGCGGAGCTCATTCTTGCCGCGGTCCCGGCGCAGGCGCTGCGGCAGGTCCTGGAAACTTTCGCGCCCCATATAACGGCGGCCGCGCCGGTCATCGTTTGCGCGAAGGGCATCGAGCACGCGACCGGACTATTCCTGACCGAAGTAGCGGCCGGGGTATTGCCGGGTAATCCGCCAGCCATACTCTCCGGCCCGAGCTTTGCCGCGGACGTGGCGCGAGGCCTTCCAACCGCGGTTACTCTGGCCGCGCCCGACGGCGATCTCGCGGCCACGCTCGCGGCTATGCTGGCGGCGCCCTCGTTCCGGCTCTATACGTCGTCCGATGTTAGAGGGGTCGAAATCGGCGGCGCTGCGAAAAACGTTCTCGCCATCGCGAGCGGGATCGCCGCCGGCCGTGGACTCGGGGCGAGCGCCGGGGCGGCCCTCATCGCGCGAGGCTTCGCCGAGCTCAGGCGTTTCGGCCAAGCCCATGGCGCCGGGGCGGAGACCTTGATGGGCCTTTCGGGACTCGGCGATCTGGTCCTCACTTGCACGTCGGCGACGTCGCGGAATTATGCCCTTGGGGTCGCGATGGGGCGGGGATTGGCGCCCGCCGAAGCCATTGCGCGAAGCGGCCTCTGCGAAGGCGTGCACACGTGCGGCGTGCTTGTCGATCTCGCCCATGCCAAGGACATAGACATGCCGATCGCGGCGGCCGTCGATGCGGTGCTCGCCGAACGGGTCGGCGTAGAGGAAGCCATCGCGGGGCTGCTGGCACGGCCCTCGAAAGCCGAATTCGCAGGACGCGAGTAGCCGCCCGCGAGGATCTCGATTCCTTTTCGACTCGAGGCATGTTGTAATCCCGCGAATAGCTTCCCTCGCGAACGGAGAGCGCACCAATGGCGCACTGGCTGATCAAAAGCGAGCCCGGCAATTGGTCCTGGCGCGATCAGATGAAAGCCGGCAGGAAGGGGACCTGTTGGAACGGCGTCCGCAATCACGGCGCCAAGCTGAATTTGATGGCGATGCAGGTTGGCGAGCAAGCCTTCTTCTATCATTCCAACGAAGGCAAGGAGATCGTCGGCATCGTCGAAATCATTAAACCCTTTTATCCCGATCCGTCCGATCCAACCGGCAAGTTTGGTATGGTCGACGTCCGCGCGGTAGAGGCATTGAAAAAGCCGGTTAGTCTCGATGCCGTCAAGGCAGATCCGCGCTTGGCAAAAATGGCGCTCGTCACGAACGCGCGGCTTTCGGTGCAGCCGGTGAGCGATAGTGAGTGGGACATCATCCACGCCGAGGGCGGATTATAATGCGCGAGGGACGCCGCGTTTGCGGGGTCCCCCGGCCAGAAAATCGAAGGTCGTTTGGCCTAACCCTATATTCTTCCTAGTAGGGCAAGTACCAAAACGACCACAAGGACCGTGCCAAGCAAACCGCCTGGCGCGTAACCCCATTCCGCACTGTACGGCCACGCCGGCAGCGCGCCAATGAGCAGCAGAATGAGGAGGACGATCAGGATGGTTGAAAGCATTTCATTATCTCCTTTGTTGTTCCCTGGCGCTGTGTATGGCGCTCATGCGGATGCACGATGCTTGCGCGTCGCCGCAGCATTTTTTTTTGCCGCGGCTGAATGCTCCGCCGCTGGCCGTCTGGCCGATGCTTCGCCAATGAGCAGCAAGACCGATACTTCGCCAATGAGCAGCAAGATGAGAAGGACGATTAGAATGGTGGGAGGCATTTCGTGGTCTCCTTCACTGTTTCGTACCCTACAATCGCGAACCGATACCAAAGTTCCATGTGCGCCGAACAGTTCGGCGAATGCACGCGATCATGGTGTCCGGTGTTCACGGCGAAGCACGACGCTTGCGCGTGGCCGCGGCCTTTTTTGCCGCGGCTAACGCTCCACCGCTGGCCGTCTGGCCGATGCTTGGCCGCCAAGCCGGCCGCCTTTTTGCGATGAGGCATGGGATTCCGGTTGGCCGCGGCCGGAGCCGCTTTTCTTTCCGCCGCCGCTTTCCTTGTTCACTGTCGCCCAGGCTCTGCGTTCGGCTTCTTTCTCTGGGACTCCACGCGATTCATAGCTTTCGGCGATGTGGTCTGCTTTGCGTTCCTGTTTCCCTGTGTACTTCGATTTGTCGCCGCGAGGCATCACACTCTCCCGTCTACCTAATTGCATGTTGAAGCCGAGCCCGCCGATCGAAGGCCGCACCGAGCGCTAAGCTCAAGCGGCCTTCGAGGTTCGCAGACTCGATCACTGCAGCTTCTTCAGCCAGTCGTCGACATCCTTCCGCGCCGCGTCTTTGGTGATGCCGGCGCGTGCTGTTCGCGACGACCCGCGATCTTGTCGAGATCATCATCCGTAAGATGACCCCATTGCTCCTTGAACTTGCCTTTGAACTGCTTCCAGTTTCCTTCGATGCGATTCCAATCCATTGCAAACTCCTTTGGTTTCGAAGGTGCGGCAACATTGTGCCGCTGCACCTTGCGCTCCTGAACGTCATTGAGCGGAGTTGGTTCCAACGTCGTCTTGGCCCGCTTTTCTTGACGTCAAGTTTGTATTAATGAATCAGCCCGAGTCCCAAGATACCAGAGATGATCAAAAAGATCGCTACGATGTAATTGAGCAACTGCGGCACGATCAAGATGAGGATACCGGCGAGCAAAGAGACGATCGGTTGGATGTGTGCGATCCCTATGGTGCCTATGGTCATTTTTTTATTCCCTGTATTGTAGTCTTCGCTTCTCGGCGACGGGCCAAATGGTCACGGGCGATCACGCTGCCCCCGAATAATTCAACCGGGATCCCCGGATGAACCCAGAACTGGCCGCATCGAGCGAGACGCTCGATGCGGCGTCGGAGGCCGTGCACCCGAAGCATCCATTTGCTCGGGTGCGTCAAGACTTCGATTACTGATTCTTCAGCCAATCGTCGACTTGCTTGCGCACCGCGTCTTTGCCGATGCCGGAGCGTTCCTGAATCTTGCCTTCAAGCTGATCGCGCTTGCCGGCAATTTTGTCGAGATCGTCATCCGTAAGATGACCCCATTGCTCCTTGACCTTGCCTTTGAACTGCTTCCAGTTGCCTTCGATGCGATTCCAATCCATTGCAAACTCCTTTTGTTTCAAAGGTGCGGCAACATTTGGCTGCGGCACCTTGCATCCTTAACTGTCATTGAGCGGAGTTGGTTCCAACATAATCTTGGCGTAACCAGCCGAACTCGCTTTTAACCTCACGCTAGGGCCGCGTTGAACGCGACAATCGCGGTCAATATTTCGTGATCAGGAAAGAATACCGGTCAGCTTTAGGCCGTCCGCATTGCGACAGCCCTCCGCCGCCCAAACGTGGGCGGAACCGGAAGGACAGTTGCGCGTTAAATCCGCTTGTTAGAGCACAACGGCAGTCGTAGCTTAGCGTTGTGGCGCGGCGGGGTTCCGGGAAAAAGTTCGATGCCGCGAACCGGTGCAGCAAAAAATGGGGGGTTCCCATGAGTATGTTCAACGAGATATCGGATTCAGTGCGTCCGGCGGGGGTTTTGTGTCCGTTGCCCGCAGCCGATCCGGTATTGCGCGACGGCGAGCTACAATTCCGCGAATTGCTCGAAGCACTTCCCGCAGCCGTTTATGCGACCGACGCGGATGGGCGGATCACCTTCTTCAACGAGGCGGCTGCTGACCTCTGGGGTTGCCGCCCGACGCTTGGCAAGAACGATTGGTGCGGCTCCTGGCGGCTCTACTGGCCTGACGGCAGACCAATGCGGCACGACGAGTGCCCCATGGCCGTGGCGTTGAAGGAAGCACGCCCGATCCATGGCGCGGAGGCCGCTGCCGAGCGGCCAGACGGCTCGCGCGTCCCGTTCCTTGCGAATGCGACGCCGCTGCGGGACCGGTCAGGCGCGCTTACCGGCGCAGTGAACGTGTTGATTGAAATCACCGCGCGCAAGCGCAGCGGCCCGGTGACGCGGCAGTTCGCCTTAATCGTCGAGTCCTCCGAGGACGCCATCGTGAGTGCAGACCTCGATGGGAACATTCGCACCTGGAACCCTGGAGCAGAGCGGCTCTTCGGCTATATGGCAGAAGAAGTTATCGGCAAGCCTGATACGTTCTATATTCCAACGGATCGCCACGACGAGGAATCCGATATTCTTTCGCGCATCCGGCGGGGTGAGTGCATCGATCCCTATGAAACCGTTCGCCAGCGCAAGGGGAGAAGTTTGGTCGAGGTTTCGGTGACCGCGTCGGCCATCAAGAATGCTGAGGGCGCGATCATCGGCGTATCAGAAATCGCCCGGGACATAACCGAGCAGCGGCGAGCTCAGGAGCAACAGAATCTTCTCCTCAGAGAGATGAGCCATCGCGTCAAGAACCTTTTCGCAGTTGCGAGTGGCCTGGTGACCCTGAGCGCGCGTTCCGCCCGCACGCCGGCGGACATGGCCGAGGCGGTCCGGGACAGGCTTTGTGCGCTCGCGCGCGCCCACGGGCTCACGCGACCCGGCCTGATCGACGGAGACGGGAAACCCTGCCAGGACACGACTTTGCACGCTCTCGTCCAAACGATCCTCGCTCCCTACGTCAATCCGCAGCGCGTCGAAGACCACGGGTTCTTCATCATCACCGGGCCTTGTCTGCCGATCGGCGGGAACGCGGTCACGAGCCTTGCTCTTGTTATGCACGAGCTCGCGACGAACGCGGCCAAGTATGGGGCTCTATCCTCTTTCGGGGGCTACATCCACATCGACTGGTCCGTGCAGAAGGACGAACTTCTGCTGACCTGGAAAGAGCATGGCGGCCCATCCCTCGACGGGCCCGCGGAACGCGAAGGGTTCGGAAACTCGCTCGTCCGCCGGATCGTGACAGGTCAGTTCGGAGGTCAGCTTTCCTACGACTGGAAACCCGACGGCTTGATTATCCGCCTTTCGGTGCCCGTGGAACGTCTTACGATGTGAGATGAGCGGGACAGGATTTCCTGTGACTTTGGTATGCGAGCGCGTTGAATGCCGTGATCGCCGTCCTCAATCCCTGATCAGGATAATGCACGCAATTCCGACGCAAGATTCTCCCGCGCCAAAAGCGCCCATGTTGCGGCGGAGGCGGACCGGTCCTACTTTGGCAGGATGTTCGAAAGTCTCTATCAATCCTTCGAGGATCGGACGGACCCCTCGCAAGGCGCGATCAGGATCGCGGCATTGCGGGGCGAGTACCCTCGCCTCGGGCTAGATGGCTTCCTGGTTCCTCGCGCGGACGAACACCAAAACGAATATGTCGCCGCGTGCGAAGAGCGCCTCGCCTGGCTTTCCGGTTTCACCGGTTCGGCGGGGCTTGCCATTGTGCTCAAAGGGAGCGCCGCGATCTTTGTCGATGGCCGCTATAGCCTGGCGGTCAAGGATCAAGTCGATCTTTCGATCTTCAACCCGGAGGCATGGACCGAGACGAAGTCCTCAAGATTGGCTCAAGACCAATCTCAGCCCGGGGGCGCGGCTCGGCTACGATCCGTGGCTGCACACGCCTCGCCAGGTGAAGCGCCTCGGTAAGGCAGCGCAAGCCGCGGGCGGCGAACTCGTTGCCGTGGAGCCAAACCCAATCGACGCGATCTGGACGGATCGCCCGGCGCCGCCGCTTGGCAAAATCACCTTGCATGGTCTTAGATTTGCCGGAGAGACCACAAAACGGAAACTCGCCCGCGCCGCCGCCGCGCTCGGGGCCAAGGATGCGTTGCTGGTCAGCGATCCGCACGCGGTTGCCTGGGTCTTCAACATCCGCGGCCATGATGTCGCGCATACCCCCCTGCCGCTTGGCTACGCGTTGATCTTGAAGGGCGCCAAGCCGCGCCTTTTCGTCGATGCGCGCAAGCTCGACGATCATACGCGCGACAAGCTCTCTCGCCTCGCCGACATTGAAGAGCCGGCACGTCTCGCGCGCGATCTCCAAGTTCTTGGCGAACAAGGCAAGAAAGTCTTGTTCGATTCCGCCACGGCCCCAGCCAAGCTCGCCGCGATCCTGAAAGAGGCCGGCGGCGCCTGCGAGTTGGCCCAAGATCCGGTCGTCTCGATGAAGGCGCGCAAGAACGCGACCGAACTCGAAGGCGCGCGGAATGCGCATTTGCGGGATGGCGCCGCGATGGTCCGCTTTCTGCATTGGGTCGCAATCCATGCGCCGGGCGGAAATCTCAGCGAGATCGATGCGGCGGAAGCGCTCGAAACATTCCGCCGCGCCACGGGCAAGCTGAAGGACATTTCGTTTCCATCAATCGCCGCCGCCAACGCCAATGCCGCCATTCCGCATTATCGTGTGACCACCAAGACCAACGCGAAGATCCGCAGAGGGATATTTTTGATTGATTCGGGCGGCCAATATGAGGACGGCACGACCGACATTACCCGCACAATCGCGGTGGGCAAGCCAACCGCCTTGATGCGCGACCGGTTCACCCGCGTCCTCAAGGGCCATATCGCCATTGCCCGCGCGGTTTTTCCCAAGGGTACCACGGGCGCGCAAATCGATGCTTTCGCACGGGTTCCCTTGTGGCGGGCGGGTCTCGATTTCGACCACGGCACCGGTCACGGCGTCGGCTCCTATTTATCCGTTCACGAAGGGCCGCAGCGGATTTCGAAGCTCGGGTCCGCCGCGCTCGAACCCGGCATGATCCTCTCGAATGAGCCGGGCTTTTATCATGCCCGGCTTTGGGGCATCAGGATCGAAAATCTGGTTGTGGTCGAGCGCCGGGAAATCGTTGGCACTGAGCGCGAGATGTTGGGTTTCGAGACGCTGACGCTTGCGCCGCTCGACCTCGCGCTCATCGAGCCAACACTCCTCGATGGCGAAGAAATCGCTTGGGCGAACGCCTATCATGCACGGGTGCGAGGGCAAATTTCGCCGCTGGTCGAGCCAAAGGTGCGCCGTTGGCTCCATGGTGCGACGAGACGGATCCGCACGCGTTGAAAATTCCGAGCGCCACCGAAACCGCATAGGATACGCCCGTTCATGCCAACCCCTTTCGCGCTCGTGATGACAACATGCGGCGACGAGGGGAACGCCTCTTTGATCGCAACGCGGCTCGTCGAGGAGCGTCTTTCCGCCTGTGTCCAGATGTTTCCAATCGAAAGCGTTTACCGGTGGGACGGCGCGGTGCAACGCGCAAATGAATGGATGCTGTTTTGCAAGATCAAGTCGCACGACTACGCAAATGTCGAAGCCGCCATTCGCGCGGCGCATACTTATTCCAATCCCGAGATCGTCGAGGTGGGAATCGAGAACGGCGCGAAAGCCTATCTTGCTTGGATCGCCTCCGCCACGCGGGACGAATAGCGTTTCGCCGCGTCTCGACATAGCTTCGCCGGCGTGCCAAAAGCCACCAACGCTTAGCCTGGATCACCAAGACATGCTGGACCTCGAAATTCTTCAAGCGCAAATTCTTGGGCAAATCGCCGCCGCCACGGACGAAGCCTCGCTTGACGCCGCCCGGGTCGCGGCGCTTGGAAAAAAGGGCGGGGTTTCGGCCCTGCTCGCGGGTCTCGGCGAGATGGCGCCCGACGAGCGCAAGGAGCAGGGCGCCGCGATCAACGCGCTCAAGGACGAAGTGACGGAGGCGCTCGCGGCACGTCGCGCGGTTCTGAAGGAAGCGGCGCTCGAAGCCCGCCTCAAGACGGAAATCGCCGATGTCACCTTGCCTGTCGCCCCGCACGGGATCGAGGCCGGGCGCATCCATCCGGTGAGCCAAGTGATGGATGAACTCGCGGTCATTTTCGCCGACATGGGGTTTGCCATCGCCGAAGGGCCGGACGTCGAGACCGACGATTATAATTTCACGAAACTGAATTTTCCGCCGGACCATCCCGCACGCGATATGCATGACACTTTCTTTTTCAACCCCGGCCCGGATGGCACGCGTAAACTGCTGCGCACCCACACGAGCCCGGTGCAGGTGCGCACGATGCTTGCGCAAAAGCCGCCGATACGAATCATTTGCCCAGGGCGCACTTACCGCTGCGATTCCGACCAGACGCATACGCCAATGTTTCATCAGGTCGAAGGCCTTGTCATCGACCGCTCGGCGCATCTCGGCCATCTCAAATGGATTCTCGAAGAATCCTGCAAGGCCTTTTTCGAGGTTCCGGAGGTGAAGATGCGATTCCGGCCGAGTTATTTTCCGTTTACTGAGCCGTCAATGGAAGTCGATATCCAATGTTCGCGCAAAGGCGGCGAGATGCGCTTTGGCGAGGGCGACGATTGGCTCGAAATTTTGGGCTGCGGCATGGTGCATCCGAATGTCTTGCGAAATTGCGGGCTCGATCCCGATATTTATCAAGGGTTCGCCTGGGGCATGGGAATCGACCGCATCGCCATGCTGAAATACGGCATGCCGGATTTGCGCGCTTTCTTCGAGGCTGACATCCGCTGGCTGAAACATTATGGTTTCCGGCCGCTTGATATTCCGTCTCTCATCGGCGGCTTGAGTGAGCGGTGAACGGCGGCCGGTCAGCGAATGTGTTTGGCGTCCGGCAGGATCCGCGCAAACCCAGAAGCCGGGGCGCGGTTTCGGCGGCACAATCGAAAGACTGCCGGGATATGTCACCTGATCTAAATTCTTTTCCTTCAAATCGCTCTGTCAGGTTACAGAATACCGGCACGTCAAGTTCGCTCCGAGCGCCCACTCGACTCTACTGTCCGCCGCCACGATCCAGAAGGTGAATAATATAAGTAGTCGCATTGTCCGATGGCGGTCAAGCGCCGGTTCGACGTTGCCTCGGCAAAATGCTCTTTGCGTTCACCCCGGTTTTTGCGCATGCTGCCCAACACCTCGCGTCCGGAACTCTTGACCAACGCCGAAATGACTGAGGCCGACCGGCTGACCATCGCCGGGGGCACGCCCGGTTCCGTGCTGATGGAACAGGCCGGCGCGGCAGTGGCACGCGAGGCCGCGCGGCTTGTTCCTCGCCACGGCCGCATCGCGGTTTTTTGCGGGCCGGGCAACAATGGCGGCGACGGCTTTGTCGCCGCCCGCCTGCTCGCGCGCCAAGAATTTACCGTCGAGCTCGGACTGCTTGGCGCGCGCGACCGCTTGCAGGGCGACGCCGCGCTTGCCGCCAAGAATTGGACCGGCAAGATCCTCGCCGTCGAGGAACTTGATCTCGATCCTGCCGCTCTCGCGATCGACGCGCTCTTCGGCGCGGGCCTTGGCCGCCATCTCGATGGGCAGGCCAAGGCTTTGGTCTTGCGTGTCAATGAATGGACGCGGCGAACCAAAAGGCCAGTCCTCGCCGTGGATGTTCCCTCCGGCATCGACGGCTCCAGCGGGCAAATCCGTGGCGCCGCTATAATCGCCGCACGCACCGTCACATTTTTTCGCCGCAAGCCGGGGCACTTGCTGCTGCCGGGCCGCATCCATTGCGGCCGCACTGTCATCGCGGATATCGGAATCGCGGAACATGTCCTGGCGGCGATCTCGCCCAAAACCTTCGCCAATTGTCCGGCTGTGTGGCAGCAGACATTCCCCGTTCCACGCGTCGATGGACATAAATATTCGCGCGGTCATGCCGTGGTCCTCTCCGGCAGACTCGCGCAAACGGGTGCCGCGCGTCTTGCCGCGCGCGGCGCGCTTCGCGTAGGCGCGGGGCTGGTGACGATTGCGACGCCGCGCGAGGCGCTTTGCGTCCATGCGGCGGCGCTCACCGCGATCATGACCCGCGTGTGCGACAATACGGATGACCTCACCAGCCTCCTCGCCGATCGCCGGAAGAACACGCTCGTCATGGGACCAGGGCTAGGCGTCGGCGAAAAAACCCGAGCCCTGGTGCGGGCCGCGCTCAGCCGAAACGGAAAATCCGGCGCGCCATCCCGCGCGCTCGTCCTCGACGCCGATGCGCTCACGAGTTTTGAAGACGATGTTTTCGGTCTCGCGCAAATGATCCGGCGACGGGGCGGGGACGTCGTGCTCACGCCGCACGATGGCGAATTCGCGCGCCTCTTTGGCCATGCCGGCCAAAATGACCAAAGCCAGTGGCTTCGTCTCGATATGCCGGAACAAGTCTTGCCGTCGCATTTCGACGGACTGCGTTCGGAAGCAAAACTCGACCGCGCGCGCGCCGCGGCGGCGTTGAGCGGCGCGGTGGTGGTTTTGAAAGGCCCCGATACGGTGGTTGCGGATCCGGAGGGCTTGGCGACAATAGCCGAGGATTTGCCGCCATGGCTCGCCACGGCGGGTTCGGGCGATGTTCTGGCCGGGATCGCGGGCGGGCTCCTTGCCCAATCCATGCCGCCCTTCGAGGCCGCCGCCGCCGCCGTCTGGCTTCATGGCGCCGCCGCGCGGCATTTTGGGCCGGGCCTCGTCGCCGAGGACATTCCCGAAAATCTGCCGCCGGTTTTGCAAGCACTTTTCGCCGCTGGATTTTTGCAAGACGATGGCGGCTGAGTGCGATTATTTTCTTGATCCCGGCGGCATTTTTTATTTTGTATCGCCTTCATGCGGAGGCTGGCTAGCTGTCGTGTCTCGAATAGTCGCTCGGCTTTTTTGATTCCGACATGCTCCAACTCTTCGATTTTGAGTTGCGTCCCGATCGATCAAATGGTTTCATTTGATCGGGACACGCCTTAATACCAACCGCCCTAAGGTTTGACTTGCGCCCAATCTCTGGTTCCAATTCACGCGATAGCCTCGGATTTGGCCGCCAAGGCACTCCAGGCGCCGCAACACGCATCGAGGATGGCCTCGCGGCATGCCGGGACGCCGTGGCCGAGCCAGTCGTCCTGAGCCTTGCGAAGGATCGGCCGAGTTCAGCTCCGGCGCGGTGGGCGGCAGCGGCATGAGCGCAATGTTGTCTCGCACGGGCAGACACGGGAACCGTGCCAGCCGGCACCGGCGCGGATCGGCAGGGCGATGGCGCCGACGAGGCAGCCCTCCGCCGGCCATGCCTCCGCAATCGCTTGGGAAGCGATTGCTCCGCCAACAGCCTTCGTCCGCCCGATCCTTTGGCCAGCTCCGCCCACGCGAGAGTAGAAGACAAAACCCTTGGCGCTATGATAGGGGAAAACAGGGGCGGTCGGGTTTGCAACTAAGAAACCGGTTAACGCGGTCCAACCACACGGGTCCATTTCACTTTGCACCACAGCCATCGCGCGCTTCGTTGGGTTGAAATAGTGAATCTTCACGATATTTTCTGACCGAACGGTTCCAATAAGATGATTATAGATTCTAGATCAATTGATGATTCAACTACATTCCGAACAGATCTCTGCATTATTGGTGCTGGAGCGGCAGGAATTTCAATTGCTCTCGAATTTTTAGCAAAATCGTACAATGTCATTCTTTTAGAAAGCGGGGGCATCCGTTCAGATCCAATGACGCAGTCACTGTATGACGGCAAGAATGTGGGTCTATCCTACGACAGACTAGATGAAGCCCGATGCCGATATTTCGGGGGCAGCACCAATTGCTGGGGCGGCCATTGCCGGCCTCTCAATTCCCTAGATTTCAAAAAGCGCGATGGAGTTCCCAACAGCGGATGGCCATTCGACAAGGAAGAATTGGATCGCTATTATGAACGCAGTCATTCGCTCTTGAAACTCGGGCCATTTGAATATGATGAGAGCAAATGGTCGCAAAAAATGGCGAAGGATGATTTATTCCTCTTCCCGCTCGATCGGGAGTGCCTGCATAACGTCATCAGCCAAATCAACCCGCAAGCCAAATTCGGAGATATTTATCGGGCACAGCTAGGCGAAGCAGCCAACATAAAGGTCATGCTGCTTTCAAATGCGACCGAAATCCAAACGAACGACACAGCAACGACGGTAACCGGAGTTCGGGTGAGGACGCTTAACGGAAAGAGCTTTACAATATCCGCAAGAATTTTTGTGTTGGCCGCCGGCGGCATCGAGAATGCGCGCCTCCTGCTGCTTTCGAACCAAATTCAAAAGATGGGACTAGGCAACGGGCGCGATCTCGTTGGACGCTATTTCATGGACCATCCGCGCATCCGCTCAGACATCGTACGCATAAACGCCCAGCAACGTCATCGGCGGCTCTACGATGCCACGATGGTTCTCTCTCACGCAGGGTACTTTTCCGGGGAGGCTCGCATTTCGGCCCATGTCGCGCCGACATCCGAGTGCCAACGGAAGTTATCAATACCAAATTCCAGAACCTACCTCGCCGCGCGCTATACGAGTGGCATGTCCAAGGCGTATCTGGCCTTAAGAGCAATTTCGAGGCAGCTAAAAGGCCATGCGCGTTTCGGATATCCATTTGGAGATATCGCCCGAGCGATTATCCGAGCGGTGCCGGCCATTGTGGGAAATGCTCCTGAAGCAATTATCGGCACTCTCGATGTACGTTTGAATCCAGGTTTTGTGAAACGGGATTTCGAACTTGAGACAGTTATCGAGCCAATCCCAAACTACGACAGTCGAGTAACCCTCTCGTCCGCACGCGACCAGCTCGGACAAAATAAAGTTGAGGTGGATTGGCAGTTAACCGAGAGAGATAAGCTGCATTTCGTCTTGCTCCGTAAACTGCTTATTGAGGAAATGACAAGGCAAGGTGTGTTTCAGTTCGTCCGAGAACTGGTGGATCCGGCGGAAATCTGGCCAAAAAACATCGTGGGCTGCTGGCATCACATGGGCACAACGCGGATGGACTCTGATCCGACGAAGGGTGTGGTCGATGCCAATTGCAGGGTGCACGGAATTTCCAATCTTTTCGTCGCGGGGAGTTCGGTTTTTCCCACAGTGGGAAGCGATATGCCAACGATTACAATCGTTGCCCTGGCGTTGCGCCTGGCTGGTGAGCTTAAAGCAAACTTGGGTCGCGCGGGTGGGTAATGAATTGGCGTTGTCCCACTGGTGCGGCGATATCTGGCGTTTGGGCGGGCGGAAGCGGTAGAGAGCCAGTTCGTGAAGCGACTGTGCGGGTTTCCTGCTGATGACGAACCCATGGTCAAGTGCGGATCAGGTTCAACAAATCGCGATGGATCGCCTCGTTGCCGGCGCAGACGGAACCCTTGGCCAACATCTCGGCGCCACCGTCCGCGTCGGTGACGAAGCCTCCCGCCTCCTTCACGATGATAATTCCGGCCGCGACATCCCAGGCCCGCAAATTATGCTCCCAAAAGCCGTCGTAACTGCCTGAAGCCACAAAGCAAAGATCGAGGGCGGCGGCGCCGAGGCGGCGAAGATTGCCGGCCTTCGCCATGACCGTGGCGAGATCGGCCGCGAAGCGCGGATGTTCCTTGGTTTTGCCGAGATGCGGAATGCCGCAGCCGATTATGCAATCTGCCAGGTCGCGCCGCGCGGCCACGCGCAGCCGCCGGTTGTTTTGGTAGGCGCCTTGCCCTTTCTGGGCGATAAACATGTCGCCGGTCGCCGGATTATGGACGAGCCCGGCAACGATCTGGTCTTCGCGGGCAAGTGCGATCGAGATCGCGAAAACCGGCAAGCCGTGCAGAAAATTGGTAGTCCCGTCGAGCGGATCGATGAACCAGGTGTGACTCTTGTCAGTGCCGTCGATCCGGCCGCTTTCCTCCATGACGAAACCATAGCCCGGCCGCGCTTTTGCCAATTCGTCGTGGAGAATTTTTTCGGCCTTGCGATCGGCGGCGGAGACGAAATCCCCAGGTCCTTTTACCGAAACTTGCAGGTTTTCCACCTCGCCAAAATCGCGCTTCAAGCCGCGCCCCGCCTTGAGGGCGGCGGCGGTCATCACGTTCACGAGCGCGGATCTAATCATCGTATCACCGTGACCCGCCCGTCTAATCCGCCCGCCGCATATTGAAGTCAAAGTGCGCTATCGAGGGCTGCTTGCCAAAGGAAGAAATGTAATACTGCGAGAGGGGCCAGTCAGGGATGCCAGAAAGTTGAAAAAACGATCGTAGTTCTGAGCCTTGACCCAATCCCTCGTCCGAACCGAACTGCGCGCTCATCATGACAACGCACGCGCTGATCGCTTCGAAGACGCAGCGCAGGGTTGCCTCCTTGAATCGTGTCTCGCGGTCATGCTTCGCGGCGTTATACAAATCATACCACTTCAGGGTAGCGGTAGCATTGCCAGCATTCCATTCCGCATAGGGCTTGAAAGCCGCAAGCCAGGGATAATTGGGAAACGTCACCGCATATTCATCGAGCTTCATCGGAGCCCGAAGTTTCAGATAGTCGTTAGTATTATAATGATCCTTCTTCACGTTAACGCCATTGGTAACAAGCACGCCGCGCCAATGTGCTTCGGCTTCGGCACAGGCAACGATTAGAAGATTTCGAATGTCATGGCCGAAGGCGTCTAAATTTTTCTCTTCCGGCTGCACTGTTTGGCAAATGCGGCCCAATTGCCGCGTCAGCGTGGTTAACTGACCGCGTCCAATGGCTATAACATCGGCGATACCGGTTTCTTGCTGCGCGCTCGGGTTCCATTCCGGGAACGATCCAGGATTGAAAGCAGGGACCGACGGGCGCCACATCCGCGGATAAAATGCTCCTGGCGCAAGATCTGTTTCATGAAAGAGGCATTCGGGCTCGAACCAAAAGGGATTTAGCCGCCGGAGCGTGTCCCAAATCGTTTCGCCCAGCACGGCTTTGTAAGAGTACATCTCGCCCGAAACATCAACGCGGTTGGCAACGCCGTCCCCGATCCGCCACACCTGCACCTGTGGAATGTTGTATTCGCCAGGGACCCTGAGAATATAATAGCCCTTGCTCATCCGATTAGTTGACATCTATGCCTTGCGCGCTGAGCGCTCATTTCGGCGGGTCGCCGCCTCACACCCGCATCGGCATCAGCACATAAAGGGCGGCTGCGCCATCGCGGTCTTGCACAAGAGTGGGCGACCCCGGGTCGGCAAGCTTGAACAGCACGGTGTCGCCGTCGAGCTGCTCGGTAATGTCGAGGAGGTAGCGGGCGTTGAAGCCGATATCGATCGGCGAGGAATCATATTCGACATCGAGTTCCTCGGTCGCCGAGCCGGAATCTGGATTGGTCACGGAGAGAGTCAAGCTTCGAATTCGGCGAGGGCGAGCTTGACGGCGCGGCCGCGCTCCGACGAAATCGTCGAGACCCGATCGACCGCCGCCGCAAAAGGCGCGCGATCGACAATGAGGCGCTTGTCATTGCCGGAAGGGATTACCCGAACATAATCGGGAAAGGTGCCGTCAATCAATTTCGAAGTCAGCACCACTTGTCCCGCGCTAGCCGAAGGATCGCCGAAGGTGAAGCGCGCTTTCGCCGCCGAAATTTCGACGCGGACTTGCCCTTCGGGATCCTCGATGAGTTTTTGCACCTCGGACACGGCTTTGCGCGGCACGATCACTCCCGGCATGCCAATCGCGCCATCGGGGGTGCGAATATCGACCCGCGCCAGCCTGTGCCCGTCGGTCGCGACGGCACGCAACATCATATGGCCTTCGACATCAGCGGTGTGCAAAAAAATGCCGTTGAGGTAATAGCGTGTCTCCTCATTGGAAATCGCGAACTGGGTTTTGTCGATCAGCCGCTTGAGGTCGCCGGCGGCGAGGTTGAAAGCGTGACCGAGTTCGCCCGTGGCGAGGTCCGGAAAATCGCTGTCCGGCAAGGACTGGAGGTTGAATCGCGAACGCCCCGAGCGTAGCTGCAACTGGCCGGAACTCGCCATGCGATTCGAGCGAAACTTGCGCGCCGTCTGGCAGCTTGCGGACAATTTCAAAGAGGATATGCGCGGGAACCGTGGTTGCGCCGGCGGCGCCGACGTCCGCTGCCAATCGCTCGATCACTTCCAGGTCGAGATCGGTCGCCTTCAGGAGCAGCGCTTGGTCTTCGGCACGCAACAGGACATTCGAGAGAATGGGAATCGTGTTGCGACGCTCCACGACGCGATGCACGTGGCCAAGAGACTTCAACAAAGCCGCTCGTTCGAGAGTAACTTTCATGGGGGCGGTCCAATGGGGCTTTTGTTCGATCCATCCCGCGCGCGCCATGGATGCGCCCGGGGGCGGACTTTGGCGCGGCCTTGGCCAAATCGCAAGCCGCCGCGACGAATTCACAAAGGTTTTGCACGGGCCGCGCCAAGTTTCCAGCGCGAGCCCGGCCCTTTACCTGCCCTTAATCCGGCGGAATTAACATAAAAAGTTGCCCCGGCCGGGAAACAATGCTCCGGAAAGCGGTTCCACTCGATTCTGACGGCACGCCGCCCGTTTGTGGTGACAAAGCGCGAAACGACAGAGCGCCGCGAGCCGGTCTTTGGTCAATCTCCGGGAAACATTGGCTATTCGTTCGAAAACCCAAACTTTTTAAAATCACATAAGGATCGGCGAACGCGTGTCCCACCGTGCCGGAAGATCGCGAGTCTCAAGCCGGAAACGCCGCTCGCCGGTGGCTTTTCTGCTCTATTGGGGCATGATCGCAACTGTATGGGGCGTGGCGGCGGGCGCGGGCGTGATTGCCTATCAAGCAACGAAATTGCCGCCGATCGACGCACTTGCCGTGCCGAAACGGCCTCCGAACATTGCCATTCTCGACGAAAACGGAGTTATGCTCGCCAATCGCGGCGACACCGGAGGCGCCGCGGTCCGGATCGCCGACCTGCCCCCCTACCTCCCAAAGGCCTTTATCGCGATCGAGGATCGCCGCTTTTTTTCGCATGTGGGAATCGATCCACAAGGAATGTTGCGCGCCCTGATTCGTAATATAGTAGGCGGCGGCATGGTGCAGGGCGGTTCGACACTGACGCAGCAGCTCGCCAAAAACCTCTTTCTGACCCAGGAAAGGACCGTTTCGCGAAAGATCCAGGAAGCGATCCTCGCGCTCTGGCTCGAGCATAAATATTCGAAAAATCAGATTCTCGAATTGTATTTGAACCGCGTTTATTTCGGCTCCGGCGCCTATGGCGTCGAAGCGGCTGCGCAAAAATATTTTGGCCACGGCGCCCGCAACGTGACCGTGCCGGAGGCGGCGATCCTCGCCGGTCTCGTGAAGGCGCCGACGCGACTGGCGCCAAATCGCAATCCGTCCGGCGCCGCCGAGCGCGCTTGCCAAGTCATCGAGGCGATGCGTCAGGAGGGTTTTATAACCGATGCGATGGCGGCCCTCGCCCTCGCCCATCCCGCGAAAACCGTCCGCGACCAAAACGCGAGCGCGGTCAATTACGCCGCGGATTTCGTGATGGACGCGCTCGACGATAGGATCGGCGCGATCGACGAAGACATCGCCGTATCGACGACGCTCGACGGCGGCCTGCAGGCGCTGGCGGAAGCAGCGCTTGCCGATGCGCTTAATCGCAAAGGCGCGGCTTTCGGCGTCGGCCAGGGAGCGCTCGTCGCGCTCGCCCCAGATGGCGCGATCAAGGCGCTGGTCGGCGGCCGCAATTACGCCGATAGCCAGTTCGACCGCGCGGCTTCGGCCAAACGCCAGCCTGGGTCGGCGTTCAAACCTTTCGTTTATCTCGCCGCGCTCGAAGCCGGCCTCAACCCTGAACTCGGTGCGTGAGGACGCGCCGATCAATGTAAAGGGCTGGCAGCCGGAAAATTACGCGCATGAGTATTTCGGCCCCGTCTCGCTCACCAAGGCGCTATCGCTGTCGTTGAATACCGTGGCGGTACGCCTTGGCCTGGAAGTCGGCCCGAAGGCGATAGTCAGGGTCGCGCATCGTCTTGGGATCGCATCCGATCTTTCCGCCAACCCATCGATCGCGCTCGGTACATCCGAAGTCACGCCGCTTGAAATCGTGACCGCCTACGCAGCTTTCGCCAATAGCGGCATTGGCGTGCAGCCGCAGATTATTTCGCGCGTAAAAACCGCCTCTGGAAAACTCCTCTATCAGCGCAAGAGCGCGAGCAATGGCCGGGTCATCGATCCAAATTATGTGGCGATGATGAATACCATGATGCAGGAAACCCTGTTAACGGGCACGGCGCGCAAGGCCTCGGTGCCTGGCTGGCAGGCGGCCGGGAAAACGGGAACGAGCCAGGAGTTCCGCGACGCTTGGTTCATCGGCTACACGAGCCATCTCGTCGCCGGCGTCTGGCTTGGCAACGACGATAATTCGCCGACAAAAAAAGCCTCCGGCGGCAATCTTCCCGTAGAAATCTGGTCGCGTTTTATGCGGGGCGCGCATTACGGCGTGCCGCCGCAGCCGCTCCCGGGCGGGTTTTGGAATGGTTTTGGCCCCGGCGGAGTGCCCGTGGCGGAAAACAATGGCTGGCCCTCGCTGCCTGGCTTGTTCGGCGCGCCACCCGCGAGCCAAGTGCGGCAACGTGCGGCGTCCCCGGCTCCAATCCACGGCGGCGCCACGAGCGACGCGCCCGTGCCTCCGGCGGATATTCCTAACCCAGGGGTTTTTGGACAAAAGCGGGGGGCTCAATCCGGAAAACAAAACTTTTTCGATACGCTGTTCGGCGGCTGATAAGTTCACGCGCGAGCGGCACCGGAAATGCCCAATCCCCAGATTAAGATACGATCGGCGAGGATGGGGCCTGGACTTAGCGGGCAAGTTCAAGCAAGTTCCAAGCGTCGCGGGAGTGCGCGATAGCGGCTACCCATCAGGTTCCATGTTTTTGTTTGTCCCGTGCAAAATCAAGAAAAACGCACAGCGTTTAAGTGACTGTATCAGTGAAAGTTTTGGCTGAAATAGCCATCCTGAAACAAGTTCTCTAGAGCCGCATGACGGGTTCCATGTGGCTCATACGACTGGCGCGGGGAAAGCTACTCCCGAAGCTCAAGGAGAGCCAGCTGGGCATCGGGGTCAGTCTCGCGGCTAAGAACTGCTTCAAGGTCTGCGTTTTCGAGTTGTCCAGCTTCATCGAGCAACATCACCGCGTTGAATCGCGTACCGTCGTCGGAGTGCTCCCGCGCCAGAATTTTCAGAACCTCAGCCGTCGATGTCGGAAAAAGATCTTGCCCGCAACGGATCACGGCAAGCCACTCTTCATAAGGTAGATCGCTGTCAATGAAGGGAGATGCATCGCCGTTTCGCAATGCCTCAACCAAATCACCAGAAACATGCCGAAATTCCCGATCCACGGAAAACTTCTCTTCCACCAAAGGAATCCAGCGCAAACCTCGCGCCTGATTCAGCGTGATCGTCAGGTGTCCAATTTCTTCGGCCTCCAGATGGTTCTTGGCTGCTACGGAAAAGCCGGAGGTCGACACCATTACAGTCGGAATTGCACCTACGTCCTGCACGAATGCAATGGTCGCACCGGCTATACCGGCATCAATCGCTCGGTTGTGCCGCTTGGCCTCGACAATCATGATTGGTTCCGACTGGCCGGCCCCAAATATGCCGACGTCGATCTGCCGCCTGACTTTGGTTTTTTTACCAAGCAACCTGATGTTGTGCTTGATCTTAAACTCCGGTGGCGGCCAGTGTGTCCGAAAGAATTGCAGAACGGCTTTTTCATATTCGGTCGGTGTCATCGTGCTTAACTTAAGCGGCCATTCTCCGATTTTCCATATCGCTCATTACGCCGACCAACCCGCTCCCGTCACCTCCGTGACGTCCTTGCAGACCGTCGCGCCTAGCGATTTCGCTTTGGTAGTCGCGACCGCCACATCGTCGACCAGCACGTAAGGCAACCAGGCCGTGGGGACGCCCGGCGCGGGAGTCGGTGAGTTCCACATGCACAAATGGGTTGGCCATGACCGCTCCTTGGGATTGTTTGGCCGCAAGTTCTTTGCTCAGGGTTCATTGGCGCAGCGTCAATTCGCCGGCCAGCGCATCGGCCGGCCCGAACCATGATCGTGGGCTATATCTTGGGCGGCGCGGGGCCGGTTAAAGCGGCCGGCATAACGATTTTGCGATGGCGGGAACGGCTTCAAAACACGGTTCGGCTGCGGATCGCGGCGGCGAGCGTGCCTTCATCGAGATAGTCGAGCTCGCCGCCGACCGGAACGCCATGCGCGAGCCGCGTGATCTTGACCTTCGAATCGGCTAAAAGGCCGGTGATGTAATGCGCGGTTGTCTGTCCGTCCACCGTGGCATTGACGGCCAGGATCACCTCCTTGACGCGATCGGCCGCGACCCTTGCAACGAGGCTTGCGAGGTTCAGATCCTTGGGGCCTATGCCGTCGAGCGGCGACAAAGTTCCGCCGAGCACATGATAGCGCGCGCTGAGAACTCCGGCGCGTTCGAGCGCCCAGAGATCGGCCACCGTCTCGACGACGACGAGCGTGTCGCGGTCGCGCCGCTGATCCCGGCACAAAGTGCAAGGATCGCAGGTATCGGCATTGCCGCAGGCGCGGCAGGTCACGATTTTTTCGCACGCCACCCGCAGCGCATCGGCAAGCGGCGCGAGAAGCTCCTCGCGCTTGCGTATCAAATGCAGCGCGGCGCGCCGCGCCGAGCGTGGGCCAAGCCCCGGCAGACGCGCCAGCAATTGGATGAGCCGCTCGATCTCAGGACCCGCGACGCGTTCGCCCATCGCACCGGAGCCCTTAACCTGGCGGCATCAGAACGGCAGTTTCATGCCCGGCGGCAGCGCGAGGCCCGCGGTCATGCCCTTCATCTTTTCTTCCATCAGCCGCTCGGCCTTTCTGCGCGCATCCTCATGCGCCACGACGATCAAATCCTCGAGGATGACTTTCTCATCGGATTTGAGAAGCTGGTCGTCGATCATAAGTCCCCTCATCTGGCCTTTGGCGGTGAGGACAACGCGAACCATGCCGCCGCCCGCTTGCCCCTCGACCTCGATCCGCTCCAATTCGGCCTGCATTTCCTGCATTTTAGCCTGCATGGCCTGCGCTTGCTTCATCAAACCCAACATATCAGGCATTGCTGTATCCCCTTGCTTGCGATGAAGAGCGAACCCGCGAGCGACGCCCGTTCAAAGCTCGTCCTCCATGCCGTCATTGAAGCCGATTTCATCGTGCGTCTCGCCGTCCGTCCCGGCGGATGGCATGGTTCGCGGCGCGGGCTCGCAGGCGCGGACCGAAGTTATCTCAGCGCCCGGAAACGCGGCGAGCACGCTTTGGACCAGCGGCTCGGCGCGCACGCCGGACAAAGCCTCGGCTGCCTTGGCATCCTTCTGCTCCTTGAGGCTCGGGGCGCCGGGCGCGTTTGATACCGCAACCATCCAGCGGCTCCCCGTCCATTCCTGCAAGCGGCGCGCGAGAGATTGCGCAAGCTGCGGCGAGGTGCCGGGAGCGGTTGAAAATTCGATACGGCCTTGCTCGAAACGAACGAGACGCACGTCGCGTTCAAGCGCGAGCTTCATTTGAATGTCGCGATGGCGGCCGGCGAGCGCCACCACATCCTCGAACCGGACGAGCGCTATCGAAGGCGCGGCGGCATTTTCGCGTGGCGCCGGTGTAACCCCGAATGTTGAGCTCGCAATAGCCGCTGGTTCCCGCGCGCCTGCGCTCGCGTCGCGGGGGCGAGATCCTTCTTGCGCCTCGCCGCTTGTCATCGTGGCGAGCTTGCGAAGAGCCTCGTCGGGGGTCGGCAAATCGGCGGCGAAACCGATTCTCACCAAAACCATGTCGGCGGCGGTAAGCGGGCGCGGCGAATCCTTCACTTCGCGCAGGCCTTTGAGCAACAATTGCCAGGCGCGGGTTAGAACCTGCATCGACAAATCTTGCGCGAACCGCTGGCCGCGCGTCCGCTCTTCCGGCGTCAACGAGGCATCTTGCGCGGCGTCCGGCACGAGTTTTAGGCGGGTGACGAGATGAACGAAATCCGCGAAGTCCGGCAAGAACTTCGGACGGATCGGCGCCAAAATCGTAAAGTTCCTTCAAAATATCGAGGGCCTCGGCCATCTTGCCATGCATGAGGGCTTCGAAAAGATCGACGATCCGGCCCCGGTCGGCGAGCCCCAGCATCGCGCGCAACGCATCCGCGGCAATCGCGCCGGGCAGACCCGCGCCATGGGCAATAGCTTGATCAAGTAGCGAAAGCGCGTCGCGCACCGAGCCTTCCGCCGCGCGCGCGATGAGGCTAATCGCCTCGTCCTCGATCGCGATATCTTCCTTGGCGCAGATCGAAGCGAGGTAGCCGGTAAGCACGCCCGCATCGACGCGACGTAAATCGAACCTTTGGCAGCGGGAGCGCACGGTGACCGGCACCTTTTCGATCTCGGTTGTCGCGAACACGAATTTCACGTGATCGGGAGGCTCTTCCAAGGTTTTCAAAAGGCCGTTGAAAGCCTGTTTGGAGAGCATATGCACTTCGTCGATAATATAGACTTTTGTACGCGCCACGACTGGCCTGTAGTGCGCGCTTTCGATGATCTCGCGCACGTCGTCGATCCCGGTATGCGAGGCGGCGTCCATTTCGAGGACATCGACATGGCGCGATTCGATGATCGCCTGGCAATGCACGCCAAGCTCCGGCATATGGATCGTTGGGCGCGTCACCGCCGGCTCCGCGCCTCGCGCGGGAACTTCGTAATTGAAGGCGCGGGCCAGGATGCGCGCCGTCGTGGTCTTGCCGACGCCGCGCACCCCGGTCAGAATATAGGCTTGGTGGATGCGTTCGAGGTCGAAGGCGTTCGACAACGTCTTGACCATGGCGTCCTGACCGATCAAATCCTCGAAGCGCGCGGGGCGATACTTTCGGGCAAGCACGCGATAGGGAGACGCCCGCGTGCTGACGTGGGCTTTCGAGGTGATGGCGCAAAATCCCAGCCCTGGACTGGCTTCGTCATGGGCGTTGGGGGGTGGTTCGATGCCGTCTGGCAAAGCGCGGGCCTTTTAGGAAAGAGGCTTGACTGGGGCCGGGCCAATATCCAGCCGCCCGGCCGGCCTGCCGGACAAAGCCGAGTTGTCGCAAGGCAGCCAAAGTGGGAGGCTGGACAGAGACCCGCCCGGTCTCGTTAGGGCTGCTTCCTTCCGGACCTGACCCGGTTGGCGAGTGGTGCGTCCACCGCCAACCTCCCAGCATCACTTTGGACCACGCGGCGGATTTTCGCAACCGTCTCGGATGTCCAAGCAGGGTTATTCAAAATGACAAGCGCTATTCGTCGCGAGCGCAAGGCACGAACCCCGTGCCTATCAGGCGGAACGACGATCGCGTCGATATCCTCTATTCGTAGCTTTTGAAAGAACGATGGGTGCGATTCGCTTTGGAAGCATTGCCGCGTCCGTCGAACAGGCCGTGCGCATCTTCGCGGAAGCGGCGATCTTTTGAGCCGGCGTCTGAAGCAAGCGGGAAAAAATCCGCAAAGTCGCGCTCAGACTCTCAAATTTTCATAGAGCGCGCTCATCGCCTCGAAATAGGCATGCTCGGAAAAAGAGCGGGAAACCAGCTGTTGGCAGGCGACCGACATCTCGGCGAGCTGCGTGTCCGCGGTGTCGCGCGCCAGGGTCAGAGCGCGGGCAAGATCGGCAACATCGCCGGCCCGGAACGACCAGCCGGTCCGTCCCTCCTCGATCAACTCGGGAATGCCGCCGATCCGCGCGCCAACCAGCGGCTTGCCGCGCTGAAAGGCTTCGACGACGCTCATCGGGCTATTCTCGTACCATTCGGACGGCAGCACGATCGCCCGTGCCGCATCGACCTCGGCCCAGAGCGCGTCGCCTGAAAGGAAGCCCACGAAGACGACCGGAGCGCCGAGGGACTTTGTAAGCGCCCGCAGCTCCTCCTCCTGCGGTCCGCGCCCGGCGATGCGAACAGGAACAGCCGAGGCCGCCGCCGCCGCGATCAGCGTCGCAATGCCCTTCTCAGGCGTCAGGCGGCCAAAATAGAGAAAGTGATCGCCGCCTGGGGTTGCGGGGGGCAGCGGCGTATCGGATACGAAGTTTGGAATATGCACCAGCTTTTCGGCCGGCCAACCCCACTCGATCAGTTTCTCGCGATAAAAGGCGCTCGGCGTGACGATTCGGTCGATATGCCGCGCGTAGATCCGCAACGCCTTGTGGATGGCCGACTCGACCATGATCAGCCCACTCAAGGCAACGCTGCCTTTGATGCAGCGGTGGATCGCGACATTCCAAACCCGGCCGCCCTTGCAGCGCTCGCATACCGCGGACCCGGTCCGCATCGTATACGCCGGGCAGGCGAGCTTGAGATCGTGCACTGTCATCACCACCGGAATGCCGCGCCGCTTGAGTTCCACGAGCACCGACGGAGAAAGGTGATGGTAGATGTTGTGGGCATGGGCAACATCGATCTTCCGCGTATCGATGAGCCGCGCCAGCTTGGCCCGGGCTTCCCGCGAATAGATAATGCGCGCGGCGACGACCGCCTTTTCCCGCAGCGATGCCGGCGCGCCAAAATCGACATGCTCCGCGAAATATTGGCTGTCCTCGCAGGGCAGGTTGCTCGGGTGGTGCATCGCGTAAAACGAATTCGTCCACCCGTGCCGTTCCATCAGAGCGGCGTTGGCGAAATAGATCATCTCCGAACCGCCCTTCGGATAGTGGTAGGTATTGATCGAGAGCACGTGACCTTTTGACACGATTCAACTCTGCTTCATCGGTCCAATGGGCGGCTTCCTTATCGCTTGGCCATTGCTTTTCCATGAACGAGGCCAAACGCCCATGCGCCGCGCTGCCCCTAAAGCAAGTCGCGGCAAGAGTGTTCCATGGAATGTCGCCGTGGAAGACCGGCGCGCCGACCACGGCAAGACGTTCCAGAATAGCCGGGATGGCCCAGGTTTCAGGGGTGAAATCCACCGCCAGTCGCTAGCGCGAACCATGCCGCCCACTTTTATGGCAAATTCGAGCCGAACGCCCCGAATCGGTCCGGCGTTTTGGCTCTCCATGGGCGCCGGGACCGGCGACAGTGCGCTTAACGCTAATATTGAAGCGATTCGATTTGCGTTCGTCGAAAATGAGACTACGGTATGACACGTATCAACAGTCGTTTTTGATATGTCGATAGTTATCGCCTCGCCGGGCCGGGTCAAGGGGCTTTCCGTTATCCTGAAGATACAAGAAGGGCCGGATCGGGGACATCCGATGTAATTCTAATTGTATTGCTTGAGCTACAAGTATTGAAAATTGTTCGATCTCAGTTTTCATGGAGGACGATTCGATGGACTTTGGGGCTGTTTCCTTATTGCAAGGCTTTCGACCGGCGCTGACGCGCCTCATCCTGGGCTCGGCCGCGCTTGCCGCCGACGGGTTCGCTCCAGCACACGCGCCGTGCTGTATAGCTTCAAGGCAACGGGAATAGACGGCAATTTGCCGGTGGCAGGTCTGATCTTCAACAGCAACGGCGCGCTCTTCGGCACCACAACTACTGGCGATGTTGGCGCGGGCAACAACGGCACGGTGTTCAAGCTTAAGCCGCCGGCCGCTGGGCAGACGCTATGGACCGAGAAAGTGCTGCATAACTTCACCGGCCCGCCCGGCGACGGCATGACAGCGCTTGCCGGCCTGCTTCTCGACAACAACGGCGCGCTCTACGGCCACGCAACTTGGAGGGACGGGGATCTACTCCACGCCGCCAACTAAGGATCTCTGCGGCACGGTGTTCAAGCTGAAGCCGCCCGTCCCTCCGGCAACGAATTGGACCGAGAAAGTGCTGTATAGCTTCCAGGGCGGGAGCGACGGCTATATGCCGATGGCTGGCCTCATCCTCAACAGCAACGGCGCGCTCTTCGGCACAACCCAATTAGGAGGAGGGTCTGCGAACTCTGGCACCGTGTTTAAGCTAAAACCGCCCGTCCCTCCGGCAACGACATGGACCGAGAAAGTGCTGTATAGCTTTAAGGGCGGGAGCGACGGCGCCCAGCCGTTTGCCGGCCTGATCTTCGACAGCAGCGGCGCGCTCTATGGCACGACTGGATTTGGAGGCGGGCTTCCCGACGCCGGCACGGTGGGTTCAAGTTGACACCGCCCGTCCTTCCGGCAACGAATTGGACCGAGACCGTATTGCGTAGCTTCCCGGGCGGGTTTGGCCCCCACGAGCCGCTCGCCGGCCTGATCTTCGACATGAAAGGCGCGCTCTACGGCACGACGTATGAGGGCGGCGCTTCGAACGAGGGCACAGTATTCAAGGTGCAGTGAGACACCACAGCGCCGACCGCGCGCGGCTCCGGTAGCGATGTTCTGATGATGAATCCGGATTGAGACGCGCCGCCCCAGCGCCTACACTGGGCGGCGCAAGGCCAGGGCGGGGGCTGGGAGCCGGACTTCGATGCGGACGAGCAGTTGTTTCGGCATCCTTCTCGCGGGCGGGCTCGCGCGCCGGATGGGCGGCGGCGACAAGGCTCTGCGAGAGCTCGGCGGGACTTCCCTGCTTGCCCGCGCAATCGCGGCGTTGCGGCCGCAGTGCGAAGGCCTCGTGTTGAGCGCCAATGGCGATCCCGAACAATTCGCCGGATTTGATTTGCCTATCGTCGCCGACGATGTGCCGGGTTTTATGGGCCCGCTCGCGGGTATTCTCGCCGGGCTCGATTGGATCGCGGCGCATCGCCCGGATGTCGCCTTGGCGATCAGCGCGCCGGCCGACACGCCGTTCTTGCCGGGCGATCTCGCCGCCCGCCTCATGGACGCGAGGGCGAAAGGCAACGCCTTGATCGCCTGCGCACGTTCCGGCGGCAGGACGCATCAAGCCGTCGCGGTCTGGCCGGTCTCGATGAGAATTCGATCTCCGCCACGCCCTCGTCGTCGAGAATATCCGAAAGGTCGAGGCATTCTTGCAAAACTACAGCCGCGCCATTGTGGAGCGGCCAACCCTGCCCTACGATCCTTTCTTCAACGCCAACGATCCAGGCGATCTCGCGGCGGCCGAGGCAATTCTCGCCCGGCGTGACAATCGTCTTGCGTGAGGCCGCCGCTTTTGCGAAATTGCCTCGCCGGGAGCGCCGGAGGAAACATTGGAGCTTGTTCATGGCCGTGCCAAAAGTGGAAAACGTCTCCATCGAAGAATTAAAAAAGGGGCTGGCCAACGGCTCCATCCTTCTCGTCGATGTGCGCGAGCCCAATGAATATGCCGCCGGCCGCATCCCCGGCGCGACCCTCAATCCGCTGCAAAAGTTTGATCCGAAGGCGCTGCCGAGCGCGCCTGGAAAGCGGGTCGTTTTATCCTGCCGTTCCGGCAAACGGTCGCTCACCGCGCTTTCGCTTGCGCAAGAAGCCGGCCGCGACGACATCCGCGCGCATTACCCCGGCGGCTTTCAGGAATGGGCGAACTCTGGGGAAAAGATCGAGGCGTAGGGATAGTTCCCAGGATGCTTTCGCCAGCGGCATGCTGTTCGCCAGCGGTCCGTCAGGCGTCGCGCATGAACCAGGCTGGATCGAAATTCAGAGCTACCCGTGTAGAATGACCGGTCCGGGCGCGCAATCGTACCAAAATGTTTCACGTGAAACATTTTGGTACGATTTTGGCCAAAAACCTTACAAACCCGCATACGTCCAGCGGCTTGAAATGTGTACGATCGCGCGGCGGCCAAAACGCGTGCCACGCAAGAAAAATTATCCGATCTAGACCTTTGCCTTCTTGCGCAACTTCCGATCTTGACTAGCTTGGCGCGATGGTCGTCAAATCAATCATTGATTATGCGCGCCGCATTCGCGAATTGCGCCGAGCGGGGCCGAGCAATCTCGAACAGGCTCTTGCTCCAGCGTTTCAGCGCCTTCTCGAATCCTTGCTCGCCCATATTTCCGCAAACGAGCTTGTTGTTGTTCCCGAGTTCGCCACGCCAGGCGTGGGAAGACCCGACATCGCTCTCAAACGCGCCGGTCAGCCCGCGCGCGCCTTTGTCGAACTAAAGAGCCCAACCAAACCGGGCGATCCAGCCCGCTACCGCGACCCCCATGACAAGCGGCAATTCGTAAGATTCCAGTCCTTGCCCGTGTGGGCGATTTCGAATTTTTCTAGTTTTCGGGTTTTCGAACGCGATGTTCCGAAAGCATCGATTGAAATTGTCCCGCAAGCCCCGCTCGATCCGGAAACAATCGACGCCAAAGCGGAGCGATTGATCCGCAATGGCGATCCGGCCGGCTTGATCCAGGCGTTGACGCCTCTCGCGCTTGCCGATCCGCCGCCGGCGAACGACGCCAAGCAATTGGCAGGCAATATGGCCCATGCGGCGCGGCTCGTGCGGAGCATCATCGAAGACCGGCTTGTCGAACTGACCGAGGCAGGGGAAGCCAACGCGCCCCTGCAAGAAGTTCGCGATGAATTCCGCGAAGTGCTTTACGCGCATCCCCAGGCCGCGGGCTACGACGCCAAGCGTTTCGATCCGCTTTTCGCGGCGGACTTCGCCCAGACGCTGGCCTTCGGACTGCTACTGGTGCGCGAAGCCACGGACCGGGCGGTCGGCCGCGAAGCGTGGCAGAACATGCCGCCCGAACACGCGCTGATGCGCACGACGCTGCGCGTGCTGAGCATGGAAGAAATCGTCCGCGACGTCGGCGTCGGCTTTGACGTCATCCTAGATACGGTGAACAGCTTTGAGCCTGCCATCCTCGCACGCAAAACCGGAAGGCCAGACCCGATCCTTTATTTCTATGAAGACTTCCTGCAAGTCTTCGACCCTGTCGCGCGGGGACGCTATGGCGTTTATTACACGCCTGTCGAGGTCGTGACCTATATGGTCACCGCCCTCGACCGCGCCCTGCGAGACGATCTCGGCACGGCGGGCCTGACCGACGAAGCTGTGACGCTGCTCGATCCCGCGACCGGCACGGGAACATTCCTGTTGGGCGTGATCGAACATGTCCGGCAATCTATTGAATCCGGCACGGGTCCCGGCGCCGTCACCGGAGCGTTGCGCGCCTTGTCGGCAAGGTTGTTCGGATTCGAACTGCTCGTCGGCCCTTACGCCGTAGCGCATTACCGGCTGCGCCACGCCATCGGCGCGTTGCAAGCCAAGCAACGCGTCGGCGTCTTTCTGGCTGATACGCTCGCCGAACCGGGCGCGGCGGCGCCCGCGGGTAAACTCGGCTTTGTCGCCGATCATATTCGCACCGAACGGCATGAGGCGGACCGGATCAAGCAGCGCCAACCGATCCTCGCTATCGTGGGCAATCCGCCCTACCGCCGGCTGGCGACGGGAGAAGTCGGCGAATTGGTTGGCAACTGGATGGATGAACTTTGGGACGATCTCAAAGAGCCGGTGCGAGACGCTGGCTGGGCCAACCAGCTCAACACTTTTCCAGAGCTTTCGGTCGCCTTTTGGCGATGGGCAATCTGGAAAATTTTCGAGAGCGAAGGCGCGCCGGGTCGCGGGGTCGTGGCGTTTATCTCAAACCGGACCTTTCTTGCCGGAAAGCCCTACGCCGGATTGCGCAAAATGCTGCGCGAGCGCTTCGATCGGATCGAGATCATCGATTTGCGCGGCGACGTGCGGCGCGGCGAGCGCGCGGGCGTCGAGGGCGATCAGGGTGTGTTCAATATTCAGGTCGGCACTGCGATAACGCTGGCGATTGCGGATAGGAGCAAGGCCGACGGAGAACTGGCCGACGTTTCCTATATCGATAGCTGGGTGGAAGGCTTGTTCTCACGCGACGCCAAGCTCGCCTGGCTGAAGTCGGGCGAGGAGACGGGAATGCGGCCTGGCGCAGTGTATGTCGTTCGGGGTCTTCTAGACGATATGAAACTCGAACCGTTTCAAAGGGAGGAGTGGCCGACTATTAGTAGTTGTTTTGCTTTCAAGCGATCGGGCTTGCAAACAAAACGCGACGAATTCGTTTACGACGTTCGACGGGAAGCCCTTGAAAGTCGAATAACGGAATTCGTTCGAGGTTCTGACGCAGATGCAAAAGCTGCGTTTCACAGCACGGATGCGAGGCAGTGGCAAGTCGCCAAGGCACAAGCCTTTGACCGCGCCCGGATTGCGAACATTGCGTACAGACCATTGGATAACAGGGTTCTCTACAATGATGTAAAATTCATCGACCGGCCCCGCCCCGAACTCCAGTCCGTTTGGGGCGCAATTAATGTCGCACTCTACGCCATGCCCTTCGCAACGGGCGCCGGTCCCGCCGTCTGGTGTCACGACCTGCTGCCGGATTATCACGCATTTAGCGGACGCGGCGGCTACGCCTTCCCGCTGCGCGACAGCCGCCCGGGCCACGGCCCCTTCAACATTTCTCCCTCCTTGCTCGCCGGACTAGCCGCCAGCTATGGCGCGCCGGTCAGCGCCGAAGACGCGTTCGACGCAATGCTGGCGCTGCTGTCCGCGACCTTCTACACCCTGCGCTTCGCCGAGGATTTGGAGGATGTGTTTCCGCATGTGCCTTTTCCGAGCGATCACGCGCCTTTTCTGGTGGCGGCTGAATTGGGCCGGGAAATCCGCGCCATCGAGACCTTCGCCCGTCGGCCTGGTCCTAATTTTCTGACGCGCGCCATTGCGCGTATGGAGACCGAGGCGACCGAGACCCTGCACGCGAGCGATTGGACCGATGGCGACCTTTTTCTGTGCGCCAACCAGACCGGGCGCGTCTCGGGAATCAGGGAAGCGATCTGGAGCTTTTCGGTCAGCGGCTATCGTCTGCTGCCGCGCTGGCTGGCCGCTCGGCAAGGGCTCGCGGTCGATCATGCGCTGATTTCCGCAATGCGCGATGTTGTGGGCAGGATCGCCGCCCTGATTGATCTTTTCGCCCGCGCCGATACACTTCTAATCCAGATTCTACCGGCGACGTTAACGAAGAACGCCCTTGGACTTGGCGCGAATGAAACAGCGAACAACGAGCAGTGAACAGGCGCCCGACCTCTTCGGCTTCAAGAGCAGGCAGGGCGATTTGTTCGCCAATGAGCCGCCGCGCAACAATGGCGTCGGCGTGGCTGACCCCAACGATATTCGCGCCCGCCTCCACAAAATGCTCGCGGAGGCCAGGGCGGCCGAGTCTTTCCCGCCATGGAATGAGCGGACGACGCGCCTCTATCAGACCACTTTTCCTCAAATGGCGAACTGGCTGCCCACCGCCGAGGCTGAACAGTTGCGTTTGGAATTCCGGACTGAATTGGAACGACTAATACCAAGTCTCGCTGATCACGACCGATAGGCCCACTCTCTTGTTCCGATGGAGATGATTTTCCAGGGCATGTCGATGAGCTTGTTCCAGGCGAAGCAGCAGTGGTCGAGAATGTCGTCGTAGGATTCGAAGACGCGGTTCGAGAGCCAGTTGTCGCGCATGAATTGCCAGATGTTCTCGACCGGATTGAGCTCGGGCGATTTCGGCGGCAACGGCAAGAGCGTGATGTTGTCCGGGACGGGAAGCTTCGCCGAGACATGCCACCCGGCCTGATCGAGAAGAACGAGCGCATGCGCGCTTGGTGCGACCGCAAGCGAGATTTCTTCGAGATGCAGGGCCATGGCCTCGCTGTTGCAGGAGGGTAGTACGAGCCCGGCGCCTTTTCCTTCGGCCGGGCAGATGGCGCCGAAAATATAGGCTGAACTCGTCCTCTGGTCGTGCGGCGCCGAAGGCCGTGTCCCGCGTTTCGCCCATCGGCGGGTGACCTTGTTTTTCTGCCCGATCCGAGCTTCGTCTTGAAACCAAATCTCTATCGGCTTGCCAGGAGCCTCTTTTGCGGCGGTCTCCTCCACGAGGGCGAGAAAGTTTTTTTAAAAGCCGCCGCGGCTTCCTCGTCTTGCGCATGATGGCGCGGTCGCGCCGAGAGCTTGCGAAAGCCCATATGCCGCAGCTCGCGGCTGAGCGTCGGCTTGGAGATCGAAACCCGGAACTCTTCGAAGAGCCACTGCGCCAGATCGATCAGCCGCCAGCGGACGACGCCATGCAGGGCGGGAATCGGCCCATCTTCCACGACCTGCCGCAAGGCTTGGCGCTGGCGCTCGCCGAGGATGCTGGGAGCGCCCGGCGCTTTGCCGGTCAAGAGACCATCAGGACCTTTGGCGTTGAAACGGACAACCCAGTCGCGCACGATCTGCACCCCGACCCCGCCGATCCGCGCCGCATCCGGCCGCGAGCCGCCATCATAAATCTCGGCCAGTGCCAAGAGACGCCGGGTCTGATCGGGGTCACGCGATCGCCGCGCCAGCATGCGCAGGCCAATCGTGTCAAAGTCAGAGCGAAGCGGAACCGGAGTCGACATGGCAAACTCTCCCAAAAGCTGTTTGCCATGGTGAATCAGATAAATGCCGATTCGGGAATCCGCCTCAGGAGTCAAACTTTCAGAGACTTGGTATGAGTCTCGCACATAAATCTTGAATTCTCTTCCTCGCGACAACGCCAGCGCTGGACAGTCTCCAGATATGAAGGACGGCCGGCGAAGCCTGCGTGGTTGCCCTACGCGGCGGCGGTCGCGGCGCCGACGAGCTTCCTCGCTTCGATCGCGCCGATCGGATGGCCGAAGGCATAGCCCTGCGCGTATTCGCAGCCGAGCTGAGAGAGCTCGATCGCGTCCGATTCCGTCTCCACCCCTTCGGCGACGGTCTCCATCCCGAGATCATGGGCGAGCGTCACGATCGAGCGCAGGATGACGGGCCTTGCCCCTTTCCCATTCTGGCGCACGAACGACTGATCGATCTTGATCGTGTCGAACGGAAATCTTTGCAAATACGCCAACGACGAATAGCCGGTGCCGAAATCGTCGAGCGAAAGGCCGGCGCCGAGCTCGCGGATGCGGGTCAGCATTTGCGCCGCATATTCGGGATTTTCCATCACCAGGCTTTCGGTCAATTCGAGTTTTAAGGTGCCGGGGCTCACATTGGCGCGGGTCAGCACCGCCCTTACGTCATGCAGGAGATCGTGGCGGAGCAATTGGCGGGACGAGACATTGACGCTGGCGAAAATCGGCGGATCGACGTCGAGCGCGTGTTGCCAGGCGGAAAGCTCGGCTGCGGTGCGCTCCAGCGCGAAAACGCCAAGATCGATAATTGTTCCGGTCTCCTCGGCGAGGGGAATGAATTCGGCGGGGCCGAGCCGCCCAAGGCGCGGATGATCCCATCGAAGCAACGCTTCGAAGCCGGCAACCGTGCGGTCCTCGAGCCGGACGATCGGTTGGAAAAGGACCTTGATTTCGCCGCGGCCGAGCGCGCGGCGCAGGTCGGCGTCGAGTCCGAAACGATCCGGGCGCAGCGTGCGCATCGATGGCCTGAACACTTCGATGCGATTGCCACCCATCCGCTTGCCATGCCGCATCGCGATTTCGGCATCCTTCAGCATGTCTTCGCCTGTCGCGTGCAATTCTCGATCGTAGAGCGCGAGGCCGATCGAGGCGGTGAGTGGAATTTCCTTGTCGCCTACGGTCACCGGAGTAGACACGACGCGGCAAACCAGATTGGCGAAATCGCTGATCCGAGCGGTCTCGAATTCCGAAACGATCAGGACGGCGAATTGGTCGCCGGAGAGCCGTGCCAGCGTATCCCGCGGTTTCAGGATGCGGGAAAGTCGCCGCGCGAGAGTGAGCAGAATGGAATCGGCGGCGGAAAACCCGGCGGCCTCGTTGATTTGCTTGAACCGGTCGATGTCGATGCTGAGGATGGCGGGGCGGATGCGATCGCCGGTTTGGGCGAGCGCCAGGACCGCGCCGGCGCGATCGAAGAAAAGCTCCCGGTTCGGCAGGCCGGTCAGATTGTCGTGCACGGCGTCGCACAGAAGTCTTTCCTCGGCGATCTTTGCCTCGGTGATGTCGGCGAGGGTGCCGACGATCCGGACGACATCGCCGTCGGTTCCGGCGACGGGACGTGCTTTCATGCGGAACCAGTAATAATCCGCGCCGTCGGCGTGCAAGCGGAATTCTTGATTGATCCGCCCGCGTCTCTGCTCGATCAACGTATCGAGACAGGCGCGGAAACGATCCCGCTCGGTTGGGTGCACCACGTCGAGCCAGGCCGCGGCCGGCCCTTCGAGCGCGCCGTTGGCAAGTCCCAATTGAACCTCGACCTCGGGACTGACATAGACGCGGTCGGCCGTCACGTCCCAGTCGAAAATGACGTCGCCGCTGCCGGTCAAGGCGAGAGCCTTGCGTTCTGTTTCCGATAGACCGCCGGTCCCAAGCGCGCTGCCGGCGAAGGCAGTTTGCATGATCGTGAAACCGATGAGCATGACGATGAGCACAAGGCCGCCGACCAGGGCCGGCGAGACAAGATCATTGGTCAACTTTCCGGTGACCGTGAAGGCCGCGACGATGACCCAAATCAGGAGCAGCAACCATGTCGGAATAAGCATGATGGCACGGTCGTAGCCATGCATCGCTAGATAGAGCACGAGGATGAACCCGGCGCCGGCGATCGTGGCAAGCGAGATGCGCGCGACCCCCGCCGCGACAGGCGCATCGTAGACAGCAAGGCCGGCTAGAGCGGCGAGAAAAATCAACCATGCCGCCGCCACATGCGAAGCCCGCACATGCCATAGGTTGAGCTTCAGATAGGCAAACAGAAAAACCAAAAGCGTCGCCGAGAGGGTAGTTTCGACGCAGGCGCGCCAGACGCGATCGGATTGGCCTTCGGTGCCGAAGATCTTGCTCCAGAAGCCGAAGTCGATGCAGACATAGGCGAGCACCGTCCAGGCGAGCGCGGCGGCGGCCGGAAAGATCACCGCGCCCTTCACGACGAAGACGATGGTGAGAAAAAGCGCGAGCAGCCCCGCGACCCCGATGACAATACCCTTATAAAGGGAAAGGCCCGTCATTTTGTCTTTGTAGGCGTCCGGTTCCCACAGATAGAGCTGGGGCAAGTTCGGGGTCCGCAGCTCCGCGACATAAGTGACGGTCGTGCCAGGATCGAGGGTCAGGCGGAAAACATCGGCGTCCGCGCTTTCGTTGCGTTCAATGGGAAATCCTTGGCTCGCGGTAATCGCGGAAATGCGCGAAGCGCCGAGATCGGGCCAGATCACGCCGGAGCCGACCAGCCGGAAATGCGGCGCGACAAGCAATCTTTCGATTTGTTCGCTGGTATCGTTGGTGAGCGCGAAGACGATCCAATCCGGGCGTGTCCCTTCGTCCCGAGCCCGCACCTCGATGCGGCGAACGATGCCGTCGGAACCGGGCGCAGTCGAGACGAGAAGACGATCACCGTCGGAATGATAGGTCTCAAAAGCCCTGGTCAAATCGATGGCTTGCGACTCGATCGGCACCCGCACTGATTCGATGGCCGTTGCCGGGGAAAGCCCCGCCGCGAGCGCCAAAACTACAAAAAGGAAACGAAGATACCGCATCATGCTCGACAAAAAGCATCCATCCCGCTCAATGGGCCGGATTCGCGAACATCGCGGATCGCCCCAGTCGCGGCAAGGATTGGTAAGGCTTATGGAGCCGCGCGGCAAGAGCCAGGCCGAGCCCCGCCATGGACGGGTGAGGAATTATGAGAATATGTCAGAATTTAACAAAGCAAGCAGATGAGTTACGCCGGAATCTCGAGCGCTTTCTAAAGGCCGCATCCGCCCCGGCTCCGGAACCCCGACCATCTCCGCCGGGGCGGGCGCGGCGCGTTGAGCGGAGCGCCGGAGACGCCCCTCGGCGCGGAGGGCTCGTCAATGCGTGGGGATCACGGTCAGAACGCCCGTGTTGTTGTTGCTGTTTCCATTGATGTCGTTGTCGCCATAGCTACGAATGGTGCCGCCGCTTTGCGTGTTCACTCCAGTATCACTCCCCGTGACCACCGAATGCGCGACCCGAAGAATTGCATTATCACTTGCCTCGAGGCCGATATTGTTGTTGCTGGCAACGGAATTGCGCACCATGACGGCGGTGGCCGGACCGTCCGCGCCGACGCCGAAGCCGGCGGACTCTGCAAAAATGCGGTTGTTGGAAGCCTCGCTATCGACGATGGTGACATTCAGCGTGGATGAGCCAATAACGCTGATTCCGCCGAAATTATTGTTCACCGTGACTTTGCTGAGCACGCCTGAGACGACCGCCGATCCGGAGGGTTGGACAAAGATCCTAAATTATCGGAAGCATTCGTATTTGATATCGAGAAGATGCTCGACGTGCTGGGCCAGATAAAGATCCCGATTCCAAAATTCCGGACGACGCAGTTCTCGATGGCGAGGTTTCCACCCGTGTTGAACAGGATGCCGGTTGACCCGCCGAGTCCCTCGATGGTCAGGCCGCGCAGGTGAACGCTGTCGTTTGCCCCCGCATTGATCGTGATGCCATTGCCCGAGGAAACCCCGATGGCCGCGACCCGACGCCGTCGTTGACGATGCTGATCGCCTTGGTGATGGTCACCGTGCCTAGCCGGCCGGATCGAGCACGTCGATCTCGCCGGCGGCGGCGGTCTGGCCGATCGCAAAGGCAAAAGTCCGGCACGGCGCGGCGCGCGCGGCACGGTAGCGTTGCACGAGGGCGCTTTACCCCGGCAACAGGCGCCGCGAGCACGGCCGCCCGCGGCGCGGAGGGCTCGTCAATGCGTGGCGATCGTGGTCAGAATTCCCGCGTTGTCAAGCGTGTTCCCATTAATATCGTTGTCGCCGTAGCTGGTTAAAGTGCCGCCGAACGAGCCGACCCCCGTATTGTTCCCGGTGACCACGGAATGCCCGACGCGAAGAGTGGCAAACTGCGCGAAAAGTCCGGTCCCGTTGTAGCTGGCAACGGAATTGCGTACCGTGATGGCGGTGGGCGCGGCGCCGCTCGCGGAGTTCACCCCGACACCGACATTGGAGTTGTAGGAAAACTCGCTGTCGACGATGTTGACATTTAGCGATGCGGCCGTCGTCAACGTGCCACCCACGGTGATTCCGTTGAAATTATTGTTCGCCGTGACTTGGCTAAGCACGCCGCCGACGACCGCCGAACCGAAGGGTCCGACCACGAGCCCATTGCCAGAATTATTGGAAGCAATCGTATTCGACACCGAGAAGCTGCCGGACGAACTGGGCGCGATAACTATCCCGGCATTGGTAAAATTTTGGATGACGCAGTTCTCGATTTCGAGGTTTCCGCCCGAGCCGAACGCGATGCCGGCTATCGCGCCGCCAAATCCGTCGATGGTCAGGCCGCGCAAATGAACGCTGTCCCTCAGGCCGGCGTTGATGGTGATGGCATTGCCCAAGGTAACCCCGATGGACGCGACCCCGACGCCGTCGTTGACGATACTGATCGCATTGGTGATGAACACCGGGCCATAGTTGGCCGGGTCGAGCACGTCGATCTCGCCACCAGCGGCGGTCTGGGCGAACGCAAACGCAAAAGTTCGGCACGGCGCGGCGCGCGTGCAGGCGCCGCCGTCGGTTCCCGTTCCGGAAACAAAAGTCCGGTTTGGCCCTGCCTGCGCTGGCGCGGCGGAAAGGCCGCAGAAAAGAATCGCTCCGGCGATGGCTTGTAATGATGTGATCTTGATCATTGAATACCTTCTAAGCAACACGGGCAAAGCGCTCGCGGCAAACGATCGCGAAAGGTAGCGTTGCCGGACAAGTATACACGACAGGGCAGCGGGTGTTGTCCTAATTCGGACACTCGCGATCTGAAATTAGGACACTGGCTGAATGCTGATAGGGGCTTTGCCATTCTCGTCAACGATGGAGCCGTCAATTTCCCGTACCGTGCTTGTGCGTGGCCGACAACGCCGTGAAGATATAGCAGTCGCCTTTTTCAGGAAAGCCGTCCGGGGTGAGCCGCGTTTGCTTCTTTGCAAACCTATTCTCGATGCTTACCTTTCGATTTGTCACCGTCCGAGCGGCTATCTCCATACTTAGAGTTCACGCCGATGGGTAAAATCTCTCGTTTTCGCGATATGAAGCGGAAAGGCGAGCCCATAGCCGTGCTTACAGCCTATGACGCGCCGACCGCCAAGGCCGAGGAGGCCGCCGGCGTCGATATCATTCTCGTCGGCGACAGCGTCGGCACCAATATGCTGGGCTACGCCAGCGAGAGGGACGTCACCCTCGCCGATATGTGCCACCACGTCGGCGCCGTGCGCCGAGGCGCGCCCAACACCACGATCATCGCCGATTTGCCCTATCGCAGCTATGACATGCCCAGGATGGCGGTGAAAAGCTCCCGCCGCCTAATCGAGGCCGGAGCCGATATCGTCAAATTCGAAGGGCCGCTAACCGGCATCGCCGAGGCTCTCGCGCGGGCCTCGATCGAGGTCTGCTGTCACCTCGGGCTCCTGCCGCAGCATCATGACGACAAACGCCTCAAGGGCCAAACGGCGGCGGCCGCGGCGCGGCTGCTCGCCGACGCGATTGCCCTCGACGGAGCCGGAATGGCGATGCTCGTTCTCGAACTCATGCCGGAAGAGGTCGCCGATCGCGTGACAAAATCGGTCAAGGCGCCGACCATCGGAATCGGCGCCGGACGCATGACCGATGGGCAGGTGCTTGTTATTTCCGACGTGCTCGGCTTCACGCCCGCCAATTACCATCACAACCGGCGTTATCAGGAAGTAGGCCAGCTGATGTTGGAAGCGGCAAAAGCCTATGTCTTGGATGTCCGTTCCAGGAATTTTCCGGCCAAGGCGAATATGTTTCGCATGGACGCGGACGAGCTCGCGATCTTTCTGAAGGCCAAGCCGTAAGCCTTATCCGCCAAGCATTCTCTTCGCGAGCGCGCTGGCTTTCGCGAAATCCATCCGGCCCGCATATTTTCCCTTGAGCGTGCCGACCACGCGTCCCATGTCCTTGATCGAGGCAGCGCCCGTCTCGGCAACGGCGGCGGCGATCGCCCGCGCCACTTCCGCCTCGCTTAGCTGTTGCGGCAAAAAGCCCTGGATGATCGCGATTTCCTCGCTTTCTTGGCGGGCGAGGTCGACGCGGCCCGCTTTTTCGTAGATCTCGTGTGATTCCTTTCGGCTCTTCGTCATCTTCTGGAGAAGGACCAATATCTCTTCATCGGGCACGGCTTTTCCTTGCCCGCGCGCCTCGATTTCCTTGTCCTTGAGCGCGGCCATGATCATGCGGATCGTGCCGACGCGGCGCTTTTCGCCGGCCTTCATCGCCGCCTTGAGCTCGCTTGCAAATTTTTCGCGCATCGCACGCTCCTCGCCTATTCATGGGATTTGACGGCAAGCATGGGCCGCTTTATCGAAATGCAAGAGCATGATCCGCGAGACCGGAAGCTGGTTTTGCGAAAAGATCATGCGCAATCAAAGACCCTCGATCATGATGCGATTCAATTTTATCGCATCATGATTGAGGAGCGATTTAGAGTGAGCATGGCGCACGAGCAAGAGCAAGCTTCCGCTTTCTGGCGCGAACCCCGCGCGACCGCGCTTCTCGTTTTGGCAAACGGCATGGTGCTCGAAGGGTTTGGGCTCGGCGCCACCGGCGCCGCCGTGGGCGAAGTCTGTTTCAACACGGCGATGACCGGTTATCAAGAAATCCTCACCGATCCCTCTTATGCCGGCCAGATCGTCACCTTCACCTTTCCCCACATCGGAAATACCGGCGTCAACGACGAGGATATCGAGACGAGCAATCTCGCGGCAAGCGCCGGTGTGCGGGGTGTCATCGTCCATACGCCGATCACCAAGCCGTCCAATCACCGGGCCAAGGGCGATTTCAATGCCTGGCTGAAGCGCCGCGGCATCGTCGGCCTTTATGGCCTCGACACGCGCGCGCTCACCGCGTTCATTCGCGAGAACGGCATGCCGAACGCAGTTATCGCCCATTCGCCAAGCGGCGATTTCGACACCGATGGCCTGCGGGCGATGGCGCGGGAGTGGCCCGGCCTCGAAGGCATGGACCTCGTGCCGGAGGTCACTGCCGCGCAGCGCTACGACTGGACGCAAGCGGCGTGGGTGCCGGGACAAGGTTTTCGGGCCCCCGGGCCAGCGACATACAAGGTCGTCGCCATCGATTACGGGATCAAACGCAATATCCTGCGGCTTCTGACCGAGGCCGGCTGCGCGGTCAGCGTGGTGCCGGCGCAGACGCCCGCGGAATCAATTCTGGCGATGCGGCCCGACGGAGTTTTTCTCTCAAACGGTCCGGGCGATCCCGCCGAAACCGGGAAATATGCGGTTCCGGTCATCGCAACTCTCCTTGAAAGGGCAATCCCAACCTTCGGGATCTGCCTTGGCCATCAGATGCTTGCACTCGCGATCGGCGGGAGAACCTTAAAAATGCACCAGGGCCATCATGGCGCCAATCACCCGGTGCAGGACTTTACCACCGGCAAGGTCGAGATCGTGTCGATGAACCATGGTTTCGCGGTCGATGCGGGTAGTCTGCCGGAGAACGCGCGAGAAACTCATAAGTCGCTGTTCGACGGTTCGAATTGCGGTCTCGAACTGACCGATCGCCCGGCGTTTTCGGTACAGCACCATCCCGAGGCGTCGCCCGGCCCGCGCGATAGCCATTATTTATTTGCCCGCTTCGTCGCGATGATGGAAAAGGCGAGGCTGGCGGGGCCTTAACTATGGGGCAAGCATGCCGCGCGAGACCGCCGCCGCGGTAAGCGGTGCCGGTTGCGCTAGCTCGGATCCGACGGTGGCGCCGCTCGGGAGCACGGAAGCCAATGACTCGAAAAGAGAACCACAATGAGCCTCGAAGCCCGGCCGAGCCGCGGGCGGCCTTCATTAAGCTGACTCACTAGATCGAGGCAGTCGAGCACATTTGGTACCTTCGATTTTGAAAGGAGTGGCTTTATGCTGGCTGCAGATTCAATTCTCCGGCACCTGCCTGCACGGATTCAGCCAGACATACGCCTCAGGCTTGAAGCCTTAGTGATTGCCGCGGATGTCTTAACTTTTGCGTTTTGTTCCATCAAAGATATCACCGCGCGTTATGGCAGGAGTATTCTATCCGTTTCACTCCAAGATCGGATCGCGCTCTTCACTCATGCGTGGACGATCGTCGATCAAATCCACGTCGTGCGTCAGCTGATAAAGACAATGACAGACGGCCAGATGGGGCCTATCCAGAGGAATTTTTACGACACATATGAGAGCGCTACCTTAATGCGAAACAAAATGGATCACTTGGCCGAAGCGGCACAAAATCTAGCGGGTCGAAAAGGAATGCGCCCCCCTATTTTTGGAGCGATCTCGTATTTTCTTGTCGAACCTCACCAGATGACACAGACAAGTACCGAGCCTACTATCACTTCAGGAACTATTATACCCGCATACGCCGGATGAGGCAATAATTTGCAGCGTCGATGCCGCAATTCAGCTAACATAATCAGCATGTTATTTCGGATCGAATGAGGCCGTCATGGCGAACCCGGCGGGTAAATCGTATGATGGCGCTCTCAGGCTCGATTTCGACCGCCGATTGTTGCTTCACTTTCGCGGATCGGTGGTTACCTCCGACGCAGGCTTGCTCGCATACCGGGAACTGGACGACGCGCTGTGCCTCAGCGCGATGGCGGGTGATGCGCTCTCCGACGCACGCACTGGCAAGAATGGCCGGCATGCACTCGTCGGGATGTTGCGGCAATCCATATTTGGGCGACTTGCCGGATATGAAGACGTGAACGACGCTCAACGCCTGCGCCATGATCCCGCGATGCGGTGGATAGTCGGCGGAAAGGCGGCCTCGGATGCAGCGGCTTCGCCGAGCCAGATGGGCCGCTTTGAGACGCGCTGGCTCACGGCGGAAAAGAACCTTTCGGCGCTCGCTGATCTCTCCGGCAAATGGATCGACAGCGTTCATGGTCGCCGTCCGCCGAGAGGTATCTTGCTCGACATGGATTCGAGCGTGAGCCGACGCATGGCGAACAGGAACACAGTGTCTGGAACGGTCACTATGACTGCACCTGCTATCATCCGCTGTTCGTTTTCAACCAATATGGCGATTTGGAACGCTGCGCCCTGCGCCCCGGCAATGTTCACAGCGCCGATGGATGGGAGGCGGTGCTGAAGCCGGTCGTGGCGCGGTATCAAGGCAAGGTCTCACGCATTTATTTCCGCGCCGACGCCGGCTTCGCAAACCCCGAAGTTTACGAATATCTGGAGGCAGAACGGATCAAATATGCGATCCGTCTGCCCGCCAATCACATCTTGCAAGAGAGGATCGGCTATCTGCTCAAACGCCCGGTTGGTCGCCCGTCCAATGACGTCTGCCGATCCCATGCAAGTTTCACCTATCAAGCGGGAAGCTGGTCGCAGCCGCGTCGGGTGATCGCCAAGGTCGAATGGCATCCGGGCGAGCTTTATCCGCGCGTCGGCTTCATCGTGACGAACATGGCGCGCTCCGCCGAGAATGTCGTCGCCTTCTACAACAAGCGCGGCACGTGTGAGCAATGGATCAAGGAAGGAAAAGGCGCAATCAAGTGGACCCGGCTATCATGTCGGTCGTTCGCTGCTAACGCCGTCCGTCTCCAGCTTCATGCGCTGGCCTACAATCTCGGTAATTTTCTGCGCACGCTGGCGACGCCCGAACCGATAAAGGATTGGTCACTGACGAGCCTGAAGGAAAAGCTGATCAAGATCGGCGCGAAGATCGTGAGCCATGGCCGCTATGTCGCGTTTCAGATGGCCGAAGTCGCCATTCCGAAAAATCTCTTCGCGGACATCCTACGAATGATCGCCGACCTGCGGCCGCCGCCCAATCCAGCGCCTGCGTGAAGTGTTCGGTCGTCATGCGTCGAGCAAAAACTAAGGGAGAAGTGCGTCTTGATCACAACCAACTCTGTATTGTCCGGTGCGCGATCCGCCCATGTCACTGGTTTTGGTGTGCCGGAGCACCACAGCAGCGCCGCAGCGCGGCAATCTCAACCTCAATAAGCGGGCGATCCGGAAAATAATGCCGGTATAGGACGAATGTCCGATGTCACGGCAGGAGATCAATGATACGCGCTTGGCACATTCCCGGTTATCTGGGGAATGCCAGTTATAACAGTTACCGCTGGTAGTGTGCCGAGCGGTCATCCCCTTAGTGCATTTTCAAGCCCAAGTCGGCGACCTGTTCACCCTCCCACGAGCCAGTTTATGCTAACAGCCTTCGATTGGACACTTGATTTCGATGAGGCCGTGACGGCCCTTGGGGTCCATCTGAATAAAGCGTCAGATCTAGTAAACGAGAGCGTGAAAAGCCAGTGCAAGGCTGCGTCGGCTCGCAGCGGCATGGCCATGGATGTCCTTATGGCAGAGCCACCACTCAGCACCATGACGTTGATGTTCGATGTCGAGTTCGGCAATCCCACAATTGCAACATCCCCGGAAACCGCACAATCGTCTCATACAGATTGATTTGTGCCCGATGCCGAACAAGCACAACGTGCCGAACTGGAACGCGTCGCCACACAGGCCGCCCGCGAACGCCTCACGCCGCTCGAAGAGCGGCTGGCTCGGCGACGATCACCGCCAAGGACGCGGGCATTCCTTCCCTCAATGAAACATGGGCCGACGCGACGACCGCGCACGGACGCTTGATGCTGACCGTCTCTAGGGGGCTTTGGGCGCGCTACCTTGAAGCCGCTGAGCCCCAATTTTTGATTTTTGCTTACCGCCTGCTTACCAAAATGTCCTATGGGTTGCAGACCTTACGAGATATCAACATAATCCTTTGATATTAATGGCGTCCCGGAAGGGACTCGAACCCCTGACCTGCGGTTTAGGAAACCGCCGCTCTATCCTGCTGAGCTACTGGGACAAACCACCACATTCAAGGCGCCTATCCGGCGTTCGCGAACAACCGCACAGATGGTTGCTTAGGATCCCGCCGGGCCGGCTTGGCGCGCTGCAAGGCGGCACCGCCGCGCAACCCTGCTCCTCCGCAGTCCGTCAGCATGTTTTTGGCTACCGGCAAAAGGCAAGCGCGCGGCCGCCGTACGAGCAAGTCCACAACATTCTCGATCGCTCGCCGCTTTTCCAAATCCATACAAAGCGCCGGGAGCGCGCTTCTGCGGGCGGTCACGAAGGTCCGCGCCGGAGCCAAGTCACCGATGCGAAGGCTCCGATCCAGGATCCGGCGGCGGCAAACAGAACATAGACCACATTGTGTGTGTAGCTGATTACCGCGAATGCAGAGAGGAGATACCAAATAGCGCTCCAATTTGCTGCCCAGACACGTCGCCGTGCTGCGACCGCGGCGGTGAAAAGGACATAGGCCGCGTCGGTAACGGCGGTACAGGCTAAAACGCCTCCCGCCACCAACGGATCAAGTACAGGGCTCATGATGTCTCCCGGGTATCTTACGACTTTGGGAAGCCTAGAACACGTCCTTGAAAAAGTAGACCGACTTATTCGGAAACAACCTGCGCCAGGATTTTGAGCGATTCCTTTTCGCTCCAAGACACGCGTGACCAAAGCACTTATGCGTATTTCGGATTATTTTCGTAGCCTATGGCGCTCATAAATCCAAAACGACCTCGAGACGGACGCGGGACGGGCCAGGCGTACGGGCGCAACCCGTCGGGCCGCCCCGGTTTGCGCGAGATCGACAAGCGCGGCGCCACGACCTGGCCAATTTCTGATTTTTGCTTACCAAGTGGTCACCCCGAGCCCGCGATGAAGGCTCGAAGCACGGCGGTTTATTAGCTAACTCGTTGATATTTTTGGCGTCCCGGAAGGGACTCGAACCCCTGACCTGCGGTTTAGGAAACCGCCGCTCTATCCGGCTGAGCTACCGGGACGAAACACCACATTCTCGGCGCCTATCCGGCGTTCGCGAAGAACCGGACAGATGATTGCTTAGGATGCCGATTGGCTTTCCTCGTCAAGAGCATCCGGTTAGGACGCCACGCAATCGCGCTTCTCCAGAGGCTTGGATTAGCATGTTTTGGGCTGTCGGCAAACGGCGCGCGCGGCCGCCACACGAGCAAATCCGCAACACTCTCGATCCGCTCAACCGCCTTTACATATCGCCCGCGAAGCGCCGGCAGCGTTCGAACTCAACGCCTCGTTTCGAGGTAGAGGCAGATTGCCTGTGTCCGGTTACGGACATCGAGTTTGCCAAACAAATTGCGTAAATGAAATTTAACCGTATTGATCGACACGCCGAAATCCCGCGCCAACTGAGCGTTGCTCTGACCGGATTCCAATGCGGCAAGAAGATCGCGTTCCCTGTGTGTCAGGCTTGTAAGGGGATCCGGCCTGACCTTATGAATGTCCACGAACGGGAACACCATGTCTCCGGCGGCGACCGCCGCGAAGACTTCAAGGAGGCGTTCAGGGGGAGAAAGTTTGCTTACGAAGCCGGCCCCCCCGAGCCGCAACGTTTCAGCAGGCGCCGTCGTGTCCTTGGTGCCGCTATAAACCACGATCTTCGGCCGCGCGGGGCGCTTTGCGAGTGCCTGCAAAATTTCCGTGGCCCGAATTGGCGGCAACTCCCAGCCGATGACCCCCAGGCTCACCGGAAGATGGGCCAATGAACTAAGAAAATGTGCTCCATCGCTCGCCATCAGCAAGAGATTGAAGCGCCTGTCCATGGCGAGAAGCGCCTCCAACGCACGCAGAACCATTGGGTTCTTATCCGCGATGGCGATGTTGACAGGAAAGATGGGCGGCAATCGCCCGGCAGGCCCCGCCTCACGTCCGGTGCGCGTATCCATACGGCCTAGATTACCATGATTGGCGCCGCCGGTCATGCCATTGGCGGTTAGCGAAAGCCCGATAGCTTGGGGAACGCGTTCCCGGCAGGAACGCGATTGAGCGAGAGCTCGCGAGCCGCCAACCATCTGAATTTGTTTCGCTCCGATCTTCGTCGATGACTCCTGGGCCAAAGGTTTTCTCCCGTGGTTCTTTATTTGCGCGCGCCTCAAGTCATGGTGGCATGTGACCGGCATTTAACAAAATGGCAAGGCCGCGCGCGAGCGCATGGGTGGCGCGCTGGAAAAATACGCCGGCGCGGACAGACGCGGACAGAAATGTCGTCCCACGCGGGCCGGTCTCGATTGCGCCAGACGCCCTTGAACAGGCGTACAATCGATGCGGTAAATCATTGATCCGTATCGCCTGCCAGAACTTGCCGTCCCTGATTATCGTAGCTTAACGCTTTTTCAAGACACAAGACTATCACAATTCTCGCCGACGCACGATAGCCCCAAGCGCTTGCGAGCGCTTAACGTATGTGGCACGGAGCAACCCTCGGAATGCTCACCCCGAAAGAGGCTTGCCTATCCTCAATCGGCGAGAACCCACCGGGCAAAAAAATAGAGCGCAATGACAAAAGCATTCGCGCAAACAGCGCCGAGAGGCGTCCCAACTCAACTCGCAAATTCAAAACTCTCGCCCCTTCCCTTCCTCCTTTATTTTGTTTGTTATTTACCTGCCTTGTGGGAACCACGCAGCTGCACCTTCGGTACTCTTGCGCCGAAAGCCTCCTCGTCACAAGCAGCCAGCTTGGCCAGACGTCATTTGGTAGCAGTTGGATATCTTCCTCGCGGCGAGTACAATTCGCACGCCTGCGGTTCGTGCCTAGCTATCTAGGTTGAGCCTAGATCGTCATTCTTTACGTTTCGACCTTATAAATTCAATTCCTAGTCCCGGTCAAGCGGCACGGCGCGAATCCGGCGGCCAGATCGAGCGCGAAACGCGCTTTTACGTTACGCCCTTGCTGATTCAAAATCCGGGGCAAATTCCTCGTCCGTTGGCACGGTTACCCCAACGAGCCCGAGCCAGTCGCACCCAGGAACATATTGGCCTCCTTCACCTGAAAAGCACTGGTGTTTGAACAAAGACAAATTGGAGGAAAACTCTTGCACCGAGCGGGTATGCCGTTGATGCCGTGAAATTGCTTGATGAAAGTAATTCCAACATCACGCGTGCTTTTGTGTGTTCATGTGATGGGGAATTTCGCGCCGGGGTCGATCCGACGCCCGCAATTCATGCATTCGTGCTTTCTTTGGTGCGAGCGTCGCCTCCGCTTCGATGTTTGCAAGTCTGACGCAACATTGGACGAGCATCTTCCAGCGAGCGTCAATGGGCCCGTGGCTCAACCTGCTTAGCATACTTCACGCTCGGCGAAGACCGGCATGCGAGTCATCACAGGTTTTCATCCAGTGCCCGTCATGGGTTCTTGCCTCACTATTTTGAATGGACATGGCAAACGATCCGTTTCGTGCGGTGGCTCGGCCTGGCAACAGAGGCGAAATTACCAAACAAGGAATTGATTGAGGCAAAAATGGGAGATTATTATGAATGATGTTTATATAAATTCCTTGGGTGCTTTTCTTCCGGGTGCCCCGGTTCCGAATGCCGAAATGGAAGATTATATCGGCTGCGTTTTGGCAATCCATCGAAGTATAGGGCGATAACGCCCAACAGATCGAAAATCGTCGAGCGTGGTTTTGGGCGGAAGGTCCTTGGGAACATAGCGCCATTGGCACCCCGTGCTCGGCACGTACGTGATCCCATTCACAACTTCGCGCGCATCGACCTTGCGCTTGCGGCCACCATGTTTGGCCGGGGGAATTAGCGGTTCGATATGCGCCCATTCCGCGCCGGTCACGTCGCTCGGATAGCGGAGTTTGTCACGCTTGTATTTCGGGCGGTTTGCGGTCGTCCACATCGGCGGCCCCTCCTCGAATCAGGCCGCCCCTCTTGAATCACAAATGATTCATCAGATTCAACTTCTCTTCGGACGGACACATAGGGATGGCCAACCATTCCAGTATTATGTGTGTATTATGACATCATAACCAAGCCAATGGACACCCAAGCTAAATCCGTAACGACGATCGCGCCATAAAGGAAATAAGGGTTAATATTAGCCGCGTTGATTGGCAACAGTTCGTACTCAATGATGTGCCGAGTAAGCTCAGTTGCGGCCACTTCGAATTGATCGAGCGGTTGCGGTGTTCTTGGAAGACGATCCGTTACGTTTGCTTTTACGGGATCCGAAATGGATTGGTTGAGGGACAATCCGAAGTGGTCTTTGAATAGGATGAGGTTGATGAAATCATTAGTCAACTGCATCGCCTCGTAGTTTGAAGAACCATCATGTGATAGTAGGCGCACGAACTGCAGTGCCAACGTGCGGTCCGGATACGCAACGATTCGAACCGCCCAATATTTGGGACCCGGGAATTTAAGGAGTACGTAAGCAGGATGGATTTGAGGTGTACGAAACAGATTTTCCGGCACGCTATTGCTCTGGAGTTCCAATACAACCTTTCCAGCTGATCGGTTGTAGGCAGCGGCCAGCTTTTCAGCTTCACGTTTGACAGCGCGAAAATGTGCTTCGACCTCTTGGGTTTTCTGGACCTCTTCCACCTGCTGTTTCGCGGTGCGCTCTTCCTCTTGAGCCGTTCACAGCGGAATAGATTGGAAGAACTCCTCGGCTAATTCTCGATACTTCTCATCGACTTCTTCAACCTTCGCTGACTGCGCTGGCGAATCAGCGCCGAGACGAAGTTCTTGAATCTGTGTTCCTAGGACCTGAAGTTTGGATTCGATGTGAGTAGTTTGCTCATTGGCGCTTCGTCGACTCTCCACCACCGATCCATAGTACGTGCAGAATGCCGCTACGGCACCAAAAAAAATCGCGGCAATGTACCAAGCATTCATAATGACCCTATCCGTTACGCTTCCTTAACCGGGGTTTTTCATTTCCGTCGAGGAATTATTAGCGTTGTTCGCCTGCGCTTGACCCGAGGCTTTCTTGTTTTAGACCGGTACGGGGGCCAACCTTTCTGACTTTGACCCGCTTGACGCGGCGCGGGTCGGCGTCCACCACTTCGAATTCGATGCCATCCTCGACAATGATTTCGCCGCGCGCCGGAACATGCCCTGCGAGAGCCGTGACGAAGTCCCCCAAGGTATCGACCTCCCCAGCGTCGCCGATCGCGGCGAGGTCGGCATCGATCGCGCGGAAAACCTCGCCGAGATCGGCGCGCGCGTCCACGATGAAATTCCCGTCCGCGGCGGCTTCGATCTTCGGGCTTTCGCCAGAATCGTGTTCGTCCTCGATATCGCCGACAATCATTTCCACAATGTCCTCGATCGACGCTAGACCTTCGGTGCCGCCATATTCGTCGATGACGAGCGCCATGTGGGTTCGCGTGGCTTGCATTTTCACCAGTAGATCGAGGGCCGGCATGGACGCGGGAACGAACAGCACCGGGCGCAGAATATTGGCCTGCGACAAAGACATATCCAAGCCGCGGCGTGGCCAGCGGCAGCTTGCGGCGGCCTCGCCCTCCGGCTCCGCCAGAGGCGGACCGGCGGCGCTTTCCGTGCGATGCGGGGGGATCGCGGCGGCGGCGAGATAGGCGACAAAGTCGCGGATATGCACCATGCCGCGCGGATCGTCGAGGGTTTCGCCGTGCACGGGCAGGCGCGAATGGCCGGCGGTGCGAAAGACCTCAAGCACATCGGCGAGCTTGGTTTGAAGCGACGCGGCGACGATGTCGGCGCGGGGAACCATCACATCGCCGACTTGCACTTCATGCAAAGCGAGGACGTTTTTCAACAACGCGCGCTCCTGCGGGGAAATATCGTCCTCGATCGATGTATCCGCGAGTGCATCCTCGATGTCGTCGCGAGTCGACAGTCCGCCGAGGCCGAACAAAGCGCGCAACCGGTCGAACAGGCTTGGCTTCCCGCCGGAACCTGTTTTGCCGGCCTCGCTCGTGGGGTCATGTTCAGTCATTGGCGCCGGTTGTTTCCTCGATCAACGATTCCCCGAAGGGGCCGGCAATCCCGAGCCTGCCCAGAATCGCGCGTTCGAGCGCCTCCATCGTCTCGGCATCGGCCGCCCCGCCATGGGTGTGGCCTATAAGATGCAAAAAGCCATGCACCAGAAGATGTGCGACGTGATCGCGCAAAGGCCTTGCTGCTGCGGAGGCCTCCCGCGAAGCGGTCTCGAAAGCGATGACGATATCGCCGAGGAGCGGCGCCGAAGCCGCATCGCCCCTGGCGGGAAAAGCGAGAACATTGGTGGGGTTATCGAGACCGCGCCATTTGCGGTTGAGGTCGCGGATGAAGCCGTCGTCGCAGAAAAGGATGCTGATTTCGGCGTTCGCGGCCAGCGAGACGCCGCTTTTCCCGATCGCCGCGAGGATCGCCGCCTCGGCAAGTTGGGAGGGGGCCTCGAGGGACGCCCAATCTTCAGCTTCGATCGCAACTTCGATCAAGGGATTCATGTCCGCCGCCCCTCGCCTTTGGCTGACCGCGCCGCCGCCTCATAGGCGCCGACGATTCGGCGCACGAGATCGTGGCGGACGACGTCGCCTTCCTTGAAGACGACGTGGCCTATTCCCTCAAGCCCGGAGAGAAGTTCGATCGCCTCGCTAAGCCCGGACTTCTGGCCGGGCGGTAGATCGGTTTGCGACGGATCTCCCGTGACAATCATGTGCGATCCTTCACCGAGGCGAGTTAAAAACATTTTCATTTGCATCGACGTCGCATTTTGTGCCTCGTCGAGCAGTATGCAGGCGTTGCTCAAGGTTCGCCCGCGCATGAACGCGAGGGGAGCGACCTCAATCATCCCAATTTGCATGCTGCGTTCGAGCATACGGGCATCCATGAAATCGGCGAGCGCGTCGTAGATCGGCCGCAAATAAGGATCGACCTTGTCGCGCATGTCGCCGGGCAGGAAACCTAGCCTCTCGCCCGCTTCAAGCGCGGGCCGCGACAAGATCAGACGTTCGACCGCGCCTTGTTCCAGCAAAAGAACCGCGAAGCCGACGGCAAGCCAAGTCTTGCCGGTGCCGGCGGGTCCCTCGGCGAAAACCAGCTCGTGGCGCTTCATCGCGCGGAGGTAGAGGTCTTGCGCCATGTTGCGCGCGCGTACCGTACCACGCCGGCGGGTGCCGATTTGTTCGAAAACGGCGCGCCCGGCCTCGTCCTCCTTCGGGAACAGAGTGCCTTGCAGGGCGCCTTCCTCGATCGCGCCGTCGACATCGCCGACCCCGACCGGCTGGCCAAGCTCCACCCGCGCATAGAGATTTTCCAATACCAGCCGGGCACGTTCGCACGCCACCGGCGGCCCCTTGATCGTCACGTGATTGCCGTTCGCATTGGCGCTCACGCCGAGTTTGCGTTCGAGCTTGGCAAGGTTCTGGTCGTAATGTCCGAAGACGAGCGAGGCATGTCGATTGTCGTCGAAGGCCAAGGTTATCTCGGCGGCGGCGTCCTCGCCCGGAGTTCGCTTGACTTCTTGCCGCATAAACGGCGCTGAACGATCCCCTGGTTTCAACGAGGCGCCCCGCGCGCGGCCCGGTCCGGCGACAGCCGGCCGAATAGCGAATTGGCGCCAGCGGAGACGATCTCGGCACGAACGATTTCGCCGATGCGACCGAAACTCCCTTCGATCTGAACCGGCTGGAGATAGGGCGACTTGCCGACGATTTGGCCCGCGTGCCGGCCCGGTTTTTCAAGCAGCACGTCGAGCGTGCGCCCGGCCATTTTGCGATTGAATGTCCGCCGCTGCTCATCAAGGAGGGTCTGAAGCCGTGCGAGCCGCTCCGACTTTACGGATTCGGGGATCTGATCTTGCAACTCGGCTGCGGGAGTGCCGGCGCGGGGCGAATATTTGAACGAAAACGCATTCGCGAAATCGATCTTTTCGATTAAATCCAAGGTTGCCGCGAAATCCTCTTCGCTCTCGCCGGGAAAGCCGGCGATGAAATCGGAGGACAAGGCGATGTCCGGCCGCGCGCCGCGGATTTCCGCGACAAGCGCGATGTAGCCGGCGCGCGTGTGCCCGCGGTTCATCGCGGCGAGGATTCTGTCGGAACCGGATTGAACCGGCAGATGCAGGAAGGGCATTAGACGTGGCTCATCCCGATGCGCCTCGATGAGGCTCGCGTCCATGTCGCCTGGACGGCTCGTCGTGTAGCGGATGCGGGCGATGCCCGGCACTTCGGCAACGCGCGAGATCAGCGAGGCAAGCGAAGCAAAGGCGCCCTCCGGCGCTCGGCCATGATAGGCATTGACGTTTTGGCCGATCAGGCTCACCTCGCGAACACCCGCGGCGGCCAGCATTTCGACTTCCGCAACGATGTCTTCGACGGGCCGCGAGGCTTCCGCGCCGCGGGTGTAGGGCACCACGCAGAACGTGCAGAATTTATCGCAGCCTTCTTGCACGGTCACGAAGGCGCTGACGCCGCGCTCACGAATTTGGCGTGAGCCAGGCGCGGCGAGGTGATCGAACTTGCTTGCGGCGGGAAAATCCGTGGCAAGGACCTCGCGTGAGGTTCCGGCGCGGCGCACAAGCTCGGGCAAGCGGTGATAGCTTTGCGGTCCAACGACGATATCCACCGCTTTTTGGCGCCGGAAAATTTCTTCCCCTTCGGCCTGCGCGACACAGCCGGCGACAATGATTTTGGTCTCTCGCCCGCCCGAGGCACGCGCGGACTTAAGCGCGCGCAGCTTGCCCAATTGGGAAAAAACCTTCTCGGCGGCGCGCTCCCTTACGTGGCAGGTATTCAAAATAACAAGGTCGGCGTCCTCGACCCGAGCGGTCTCGACAAAACCTTCCGGCGCCAGAACATCGGCCATCCTTTGCGAATCATAGACGTTCATCTGACAGCCGTAAGACTTCACGAACAGCCGGCGGGGTGGCGGGCTTTGTCCGGACCCGCCGGAAGCGGCTTGGATGCCACGCGTTTGATCGAAACCAGACATTGTCACCGATGGTCCACGCGGCGCTAGCCGCTTACGCTCGCCACTATATTCAGCTTGTCCGAGACAAAGCATATTATAGCAAGTCGCGCCGCATAACGAGAGCCCCCGCTGGTGGGGCGCCGGCGGTGCGGTAATAGGCTTTACGCTCGCCCACCTGCTCGAAGCCGAAATTCGTATAAAGGGCGCGGGCGGCGGCGTTTTCGGCATCGACCTCGAGGAATAGCCGGTCGACCCTGATCGCGGCCAGCCCGGCCATATGCGGCGTGAGGAGACTGGTGGCGATCCCACGGCGGCGCCACTCCGGCGCCACGGCGATCGTCAGGATTTCGGCCTCGCCGGCGGCGACGCGGGACAGGACAAAACCCGCCAAATGTTCCTCCTTGGCTTCGATCGCGCCGTCCGCGAACGTCCCAGACGCGACAAAAAGCTGTTCAAAATCGGCTTCCTGCCAGGGATATGCGAAGCTCGTCGCGTGGATGGCGGCGCATTCCGCGCTCCGCTCGGCGCCGATGGGGCGGATGCAAGGCGCAGCTCTAGACGGCCAACTGATCATTCCGGTTCACGGCGCCGCCGCTCGAGACTGTGCCGCCTCTGGCGGCTTGGCGCCCGGCGCCGCCAAGTAGAAGGGTCGCGGCGGGGTCAGGACGGGGTCGGCGAGAAGACCGAGTTTAGCAACAAAAACAATATCTAATCCGGCATTTTCTCGAGCGATCCAGGTCTCCGTCCCGGCCGCCAGAGCCTCGCTTGCGAGCAGCGGCGCGCCCGATCCGGCGAGCCGCACCGGACCCGCGCCAAGCGAGCGCACGGCCTCGCGCGCCGGCGCGATCCGAGGCGCCAGGACGGCCCTTCCGTCCGGTCCGAAAGCGGCAAAGAATACATTGCCTCGGCGCGCATCGATTGCGGCAGCGACGAGACCTGGCTTTTGCTCCAGGATCAGGGGCGCGGCTAGGGCCGCCAGGGTCGAAACCCCGGCGACAGGAATCTTGCAAGCGATCCCGATCGCGCGCGCGGCGGCGATCCCGACACGAAGCCCGGTGAAGGATCCAGGACCTACCGTCACCGCCACCCGCCCGAGCGATGCAAAACCCCCCTCGACGCGGACCATGACCCGGTCGATCAACGGCAAAAGAGCTTCCGCATGGCCCCGCTCCATCGCAATCGTCTCGATCGCCTCCGGGCTATCCGCGCCATCGTCAAGGACGCAGGCCGAAATCGCCAGAAGCGCTGTGTCGATCGCCAATATTTTCATGTGCCAATGCTCGAAACTTGCCCCAACGTCGGCCAACTGCGGGGAACGGACCGGCGAAGTCCCGAAAATTAGATTTGTTCGACCGCGCGCACTTCCGGGACATAATGCTTGAGCAAATTCTCGATCCCGTGCCGGAGCGTCGCGGACGACGAAGGACAGCCGGAACACGAGCCCTTGAGGGCGAGATAGACGGTCCCATCGCGGAAACCCCGAAAATTGATATCGCCGCCATCATTGGCGACCGCCGGGCGGACATGCGTTTCGATCAGTTTCTTGATCGTTGCGACGGTCTCGGCATCGTCGCCCGCGAAGAACTCCTCGCCGTCTCCTTCCGCGGCGCCATCGCATTCGCCGATGAGCAAGGGTTCGCCCGAAACAAAATGCTCCATGATGACACCGAGGACCACGGGTTTGAGGGCCGGCCAGTCGCCGCCGGATTTCGTGACGGAGATGAAGTCCGAGCCAAAAAACACGCCGGAGACGCCGTCGATCGAAAATAGCGCCTGCGCGAGCGGCGATTGTTCGGCGCCTTCGCCGTCTCTGATGTCGAGCGTGCCTTGTGTCAAGACGGGGCGGCCGGGCAAAAATTTCAAGGTTGCGGGATTGGGGGTGACTTCGGTCTCGATGAACATGCAATTCTCCCAAACGCCCGGTTCAAAGCCGGAGCTGGATAGAGGAACACGAATTATTCTAAAATATGATGGAGACCGCCAATGGGCAAGCGGTAGCGCGGCAATTTTTACGAATGGCGGCCGCTCGAAACGGTTTCTGGTCACTTTGGATCAAGTCGTGCTCGAAGCCGGTTGATTTTACATGAACTTCGCCACGATCGTTAGCGCGAAGCCCGGTTCCACTGCGCCGATCAAGCGCCAAATAACAATCAGCTTCGGCGCGCCCGCGTCTTGCGGCGGGAACCAGCCACCCGGGGCAATCGTTTAACGGCAGGACTTGGCGGGTCGACGCGAAGACCCGGCGGGCGGGGCAGCGGCGGACGGAACCGCGAAGTCGCAGGGAATTGCGCGGGACACGGCGCTTTTGAACGCGATGGGCTACGATCATGGCTCAATTGGCCGAGGTAGGCGAGCATCTCCTCGCCGCAGCGATCGCCGCACCTTATCTTGAGCGCGACGAAGAACATGCGCTTGCCTTGCGGTGGAAAAATCAGGCTGACGAAGCGGCCATGCATAAGCTCGCGCGGGCGCATATGCGGCTCGTGATCGCGCTTGCGGTACGTTTTCGCCATTATGGCGTGTCGCTTGCCGACCTGATCCAGGAGGGCCACGTCGGAACTCTTAGAGGCCGCCGCGCGGTTCGAACCGGACCGCGCCGTGCGTTTTTCGACCTATGCGACGTGGTGGATCCGCGCCTCCATGCAAAATTATGTTTTGCATAATTGGTCGATCGTACGCGGTGGAACAAGCTCGGCGCAGAAGTCGCTTTTTTTCAATCTCCGCCGGCTGCGCGCGAAACTGGCGCAGGAAGGCGATTCGCGCACCGGGACGGAAGTTTTCGGTCAAATCGCCGAGGTGCTCGGCGTGTCCCGATCGGATGTCGAGGTCATGGACGCGCGTCTCTCGGGCCCCGACGTGTCCTTGAACGCGCCGATCGGGGACAGTGAGTCCGCTGCCGCCGTGGAGCGAATGACGATGCTCGTCGACGATAAGCCGCGCCCGGACGAGGTGGTTGGTCTTGTCCTCGACACCGATCGGCGAGTTGCCTGGCTGAACGAGGCCTTGACCGCGCTTTCCGAACGCGAACGGCGAATTCTCCGCGCGCGCCGGCTCGCCGATGAAGCGGCGACGCTCGAAGCCTTGGGCGATCGCCTCGGCATTTCAAAGGAAAGAGTTCCGCCAGATCGAGAGCCGGGCCATGGAAAAATTGCGCGAGGCGCTAACCAAACGCCACACGGAAAACGCCTCGGAAGCCATGCTCTGACCCTGCGGCGGCGAGCATCGGCGGGTGGAGACCAGGCTGCGGAAAAGCCCTCAAACTTTTCCGATAAGGACTTGCTCCAACTTATTTTGACCGCCATCGCTACCTTCGGCGACAACGCCGTCCAGTCGATGTAGAAGTGCGGCGTCCTCGTCAGGTTAAGGGCGGGATGGCTGCGCGTCTCATTGCGTGGACGCCGCCTGGGCTTTGTACTGCGCCTAAGTCGAGACTACCGTTGAAGCGCCAGCCTTCAATGCCTTGATCTGCTTCTTTTCGCATAGATCGCTAAGTGCGGCTAAGCCGTTGTAAAACTGTTCACTATCGCCATAGCCGATGCAGGCGAAACGATAAATCAACTGGCGGACGAGACTGGGTTTCAGGAAATAGCCCGAGTGAACGTCAGCCTTGCCCCTCACGTAAACCAACAGTAGACGCAGATGACCGAGCCAGGACAAATTCGTTGACGCGCCGCGAACTGCGTCCGTCACCACGCCTTGGCCTTCTTCGTCGATGCTGTCGGTGCAATCGAAATAGGTCAGCCGCTCGGCGAAGGAATCTTCGGACTGGGCCGCGTCGAGCACCGCATAAAGCTCGTAAAGCGTACGCGAGCCTACGCGCAAACTGCCGAGCGTCAGATTTTCGGAGACGCCCCACCCCGTCAAAACGCCGACGTTGCCGAGCCGGTAGCCGAACCTGCGATTTTTTTTGTGGGCAGCGAAAAGAAATTAGCGGTCGTCGAAATATTGCGCAAAACTTCGTCGCCTTCGCTGCTGAAAAGATGCGCCTCTTGAAAGCGAATCAGCGAAGATTGCAACGCATTGCTGCGGCCCGACAATAAAACCTCCGCAGGGATGTCTGGAGACACCAGCACGAGGAGGCGCAACAGGAAACTATTGCCAATCTTCGATCTGCGCTCGCGCTCCTGGCGCTCCTCCTCGCTTCCCAGCTCTCTCACGCCGTAATTCAAGGCGGCGATCGCTTCGGGCAAGAACACGTCCGAAAGAATACGCACGGCATTTGTGACGACGAAACCGCCCATGCTGTGGCCGAGGAACGAAAGGTCCACCTTCTGCCGTTACCGTCGCTCGCTTCGCCAGAGTGTGTTTTAAGTTTCTCAGACAATTTGTCGTCTATCTGGCGGACAAGATTGACAAGATCGGGCACGCCGTAAGTCGTGGCGCGGAAGCCGTCGCGGAAATAAACTGATGAGCCGCAACAAAAACAGGGTGACCGGTACGACGGCCATTATTGCTGTCACGGCGGTGACGGCGATGCGCGCAACTTTCCACCATCCGCATATTTCGAAATAGAAATTCACTAGATAAAAGGCGGCGAGTGCCGCGGCCAACACCCCGATAAGAAACCAAGGCGCGGCGTTGAACGCACTGTGCCACGGGGTTAACATTCTTTCCGATGGCCAACGGTAACCCACACAGACGACGCCGCTGCCTTGAATAGCGTCGTCCTGGTTCACTGCCTGGAAGGATTTTGTATGAATTTCCAGGACTTTCTCCGCGCGGCGTGTTGAAGCCGCGCACGGTAATCAGCAGTTTCGGATTTTGCTGCTGGGCAAGCATTTCCACGATGTTGTCGATTTTCGAGGGTATGAAGTCTTCCGGCGTCGCAAGCGTGCCGTCTTTGTCGTCGATATTGTCGGGTGCCATGCTTTCGACGAAGAAAGCCGGAACGACTAGCCTGCCGTTATCCGGTTTGACGTCGACCATATAGACGGAGAAATGCTGAATTTGCGGCATGCACTGCACTCCTGGAATGTTTTGACCGACATTCGCCAGATAACCGGGAATGTGCCAAACGCGTATCATGGAACTCGTGCCGTGACATCAGACATTCGTCCTATATCGACATCTCCCGAATCACCCGCTTGTTGGGGTTGAGATTGCCGCACTGCCGTGATGCTCCGGCACACCAAAGCCAGTGACATCGGCGCGTCGCGCGCCGGACAATGCCGAGTTGGTCATGATCAAAACGCACGTCTTCCCTGGGTTTGGCTTGAACGCATCACAACCGAACGCTTTACGCGGGCACTGGATCCGGTGGCGGTCGAAGTTCGGCAATCAGCCGCAGAATGTCGCCGAACAGATTCCGTGGGATGGCGACCTCGGCCATCTGAAACGCGACATAGCGCCCATGGCTGACGACCTTCGCGCCGATGCGCTCGGCAAGGAATGGGAGAGTTGGCAAGCACGGACCATTCACTGGCGGTTGTTTCGTACTGAGGGGCTGGCGGAATTCCCGGCGCATGAGCTCATGCGCCCTCAAAGACTGGGCACCTGGTCCTTGTCCAGCAAAGCCTCCTCCTCCGGCTCGCCGCCTTCCTCTGGCGATCTCTCCGGCTCGATCTTGATGCTGAGCCTGCCTCCTTCCTCGATTGCCGCGCGGCGCAAGGTTTCCTCGGCTTGCCTCACCTCGTTCTGGCGATTCCACAGCGCCGCATAGAACCCATTTCGCGCCAGTAGCGCGACATGCGCGCCCCGCTCCACGATCCTGCCCTTGTCGAGCACGATGATCTCGTCGGCATTGACGATTGTCGAGAGCCTATGCGCGATCACGAGGGTCGTCCGGCCCTTGGCGACAAGATCGAGCGCGTCTTGAATTTCACCTTCGGTGAAGGAGTCGAGCGCCGAGGTCGCCTCGTCGAGGACAAGGATCGGCGGCGCCTTCAGAATGGTCCGGGCGATCGCGACGCGCTGCTTTTCGCCGCCCGAGAGTTTCAGTCCGCGTTCGCCGACCTGCGCCTCGTAACCGCCCGGAATTTGTTCGATGAATTGGTCGATCCGCGCCAAGCGCGCCGCCTCGCGGACCTCGGCATCGCTCGCCTCAAACCGGCCGTAGCGGATATTATAGGCGATCGTGTCGTTAAACAGTACGGTGTCTTGCGGAACCATCCCGATCGCCGCGCGCAGCGAGGTTTGGGTCACCATCGAAATATCCTGACCGTCGATGGCGATCCGCCCGGCCGAGGGTTCGTAGAAACGGAAAATCAGCCGCGAAAGCGTGGATTTGCCGGCCCCCGAGGGACCGACAATCGCCACGGTTTTTCCGGCCGGCACCTCGAAATTCACATCCTTCAGAATTGCCCGGCGCGGGTCGTAATTAAAAGACACATGCTCGAACGAAAGCCTGCCGTTTGTCACGGCAAGAGGCTTCGCGCCCGAGCGGTCCTCGACCTCGGGATGCTGGCCGAGAATGGCAAACATCATCTCGATGTCGATCGCCGATTGCTTGATCTCGCGATAGACGACGCCCATGAAGTTCAACGGTTGATAGAGCTGAATCATCATCGCGTTGATGAGGACGAAATCGCCGACCGTATTGGCGCCGCTCTTGATACCTTCGATGCTCATCGCCATCGCGGCCGTCAATCCTAAGGTAAAAATGACCGCCTGCCCTGCGTTGAGCCAGGCAAGCGACGTGAAGGTCTTTATGCTCATGCGTTCATAGCGGGCGATGGATTTGTCGTAGCGCAGCTTCTCGCGCTCCTCAGCATTGAAATATTTCACTGTCTCAAAGTTGAGCAAGCTGTCGATCGCCTTGGTATTTGCGTCGGTATCGCTCTCGTTCATCGCCCGCCGGATCGCGATCCGCCAATTGGTCGCGCTCGCGGTGAAGCCCATGTAGGCGAGGATCATCAAAGTCACCACGGCGGCAAAACGCCAATCGAATTGATAGAGAAAAACCGCCAGGATCAGAACGAATTCGACAATCGTCGGAACCGCCGTCAGCATCGTCGTGCGAACGATCGTCTCGATTGAATTGCGGCCGCGTTCTAGGATCCTCGTGAGACCGCCGGTCTTGCGTTCGAGGTGAAAGCGCAGCGACAGCAGATGCAAATGCGAAAATACATCGCGCGCGAGACGGCGCACGGCGTGCATCGCGACATCGGCGAAGATCGCATCGCGGGCCTGGCTGAGGAGCGCCATCAAAATGCGCAGACCGCCGTAAAGAAGCGTGAAAGCCAGCGGACCCGCGATCACGGCGGAAAGGGACGCCCGCGCCGGATCGCTCAAGGCGTCCGTGGCCCATTTGAAGGAATAGGGAACCGCGATCGTGACAATTTTCGCGGTCAGCAGCAAAGCCAGGGAAGCATAAATCCGCAGCATCAAATCGCGCCGCCCGGACGGCCAGATGTAGGGCCAGAGTTTTCGGAGGGCCGCGCCTGGGGCGAGCTTTGCTTGAGCCTTGGCTTGTGGCGCGGTGGCATTGAAAAAGAAAGGACGCGACATGTGGCTCGCTTGCCGGCGAAGACTCGTAATGGACCCGAAGTCAGCAAAAGTTTCGATGGAGATCCCGCGGATCGGAACATCCTCTAGGCTTTTTGATCTCGCATTATCATGATCCGCTAAATGATTTCCACTTGCGGCGGCGCAACGGGAATACACCCCGCGCCGCCTCCGGTTCCCAGTCCCACTTGACCCACTTTGGGCGGCGCGCGACAAGCAGACCATGGCATCGAAGCCCATCGTCGTCGAGGCCGGCTCGCGCCTCGTGCGCAACATTTGTGTCTATTGTGGCTCCGCCCAAGGTGCCGACGTCGTCTATGAAGCGGCCGCGCGACAGCTTGGCCAAGCCATGGCGAAGGCTTCGATCGGCCTCGTTTATGGTGGCGGCGCCCACGGCCTGATGGGGGCGATCGCCGCTTCGGTTCTCGCCAGCGGCGGCCGGGTCACCGGGATCATACCTAATTTCTTGGTGGGCAGAGAGGGGCCCATGCCGGGGCTCCAGGAATGCCTTGTCGTCGACAGCTTGCCCGAGCGCAAGCGTTTGATGTTCGAGCGTGCCGACGCTTTTGTCGCGCTTCCTGGCGGCATCGGAACCTTGGAGGAGCTGACCGAGCAATTGACCTGGGGCCAGCTCGAGCGTCACACCAAACCCGTGGTGCTCGCCGACGTCGCCGGCTTTTGGCAGCCGCTGCTGCGTCTCTTCGCCCATATGCGCGAGTTGCGTTTTATTCAATCTCCCTTCGAGGTCCGCTATCTTGTTGCCGAAAAGATCGAGGATATTTTGCCGATGATCGAAACCGCCACGGCAAAGGCCACGCTTCTCGGCACGCGCAAGGAGACCGTCGATCCGCGTTTATGAAGGCTTGTTTTGGGCATTGAAGCTGGCGCAAACGATAAAGGGCCATGGGCCCTTGTTGTCGAGGGCAAGGTGACGCTCGCTCGCGAACCCGTCGATGCCGCCTTCAAGGCGGATCCGTCGCATCGTCTGATCGTGCCGCAGGAACGCCGCGCACGCACGCAATCCGCCCTAATTCTTGCGGCGTGTTTGGCTGCCCACGCATTGATGTTGGCTGTCCTTCTTTTCGAGGATTTCTCCAACGACCGCGAGCCCACCCGCGCCGAAGAAATTCCAGTCGAGATCGTCGCCGAGCTCCCGCCCGAGCAGAAGGTCGAACCGCTTGCCAAACCTCTCCCTCCCCCGCCCGATCTCGTGACCCCGCCCGTGGTGAAGGAGAAGCCACCGCCGGAAAAGACCCAACTCGACGATGTCGAAGTCGCGCATGATGCGCCAGTATCGGGCAATGCGGTTCAAACCCACAAGGGAGAACTTGACAAGGAAACCAAAGCGCCTCGCGTGGCGCCGCTGCCAAAGATCGCGGCGACGCAGCCTGCCCAAGAGAAGCCCGAGCAGGAAAAGGCGGCAACTTCGTCAAGCGAGAAAGCGGCCAAGCCGTCTCCCCCAGCGGAGGCGCAAAAGCTGGCCGACGACACGCCGGACGCCGAGGCTCTCGACAAGGCGCAGCCGGAGCCGCCAGCCAAACCGCGAGAAAAGCAGGCGCCACAAGACAGCAAGAGCCCCCCGCCCAGGGCAAAAAGATTACGGTTGCGCAACAGCTGGCTGCTTTGTCTCCCGCGCCAAATTATTCCATTGGGGCCGCGGCCAAATCCGCGCCGATCAGTGGCGGAACCGAAAAGGCGAGCTATGAGTCATTGCTGATGGGATTGATAACCCGCCAATTGCATCTTCCGTCAGAAATGCGCGCGCAGCATTTAATTGTCGTGGGACAAATCGGTCTCTTCGTCGATGAGCTAGGCAATCTGACGCATCAGGCGGTCTACCGCGCGAGCGGACAACCAGCTCTGGATACCGCGTGGATGGCGGCGGTTCGACACGCGGCACCTTTTCCCGCTCCTCCCAGAGGCCTGCCGCATGGTTTCATCTTACAATATTCGAACCAGAATTAGAACCTGCTTACATGGAGCCCGGCCCTGGCTAATGCTACGGCATCGAGCTTCGATCCGTCGCCAGTAGCAACATCTCGACGCCATCTTCCAGGAATACGCGCAAGGGACGGAACCCGGCCGCCTGAGAGCATCTGAGCGCCGCCGTGTTCCCCTGCTCGTGGGCGATATAGGCGAGGGTTTCCCCGCTGTAATATGGAAAAGCGATTTGCTGCAGATACAAGCTCAGCGACGCGCGCCCTAACCCTTTGCAGAGGTATGTCAACTCGCCAATGTAAAGGTCCACGCTTATCCCGCCATCCACCCCGATCATGTCCATCCACTCCGGATAGTCGGCATTGCGGTAGCACTGCAGGTAGGCGAACGGCGTGCCCGCGATGCTCGCCAGATGGCAAACGGATGGCTCCTCCCCTCGAACGCACGGGCCGTACTCCGAGGCGACTTCCACCAACGACGGACGTTTTCTGATAGAACCCGCGGACATGCGGCTCCGCGAGCCAGCCGGTAAGAAGCGGAAAATCCCGTTCCTCGACCGGACGGAATGCGATCTCCCGCCATGCCGAGCTATTCATCGCTTCCTCCGGCAAATGAACGCATACGCTGCCGACCGTAAATAAACAGCCGCTCATAACGCGCGGAGGATGCTTGCCGGACGTTGCCGTTCCGCTTATCGCGCGCCGGATTTCAAAAGCTTGTAGGTGATCGCGTCGGTCAGCGCCTGAAACGAGGCGTCGATGATATTGGCGGAAACTCCAACCGTCGACCAGCTCTCTCCGGACGCGTCGCGAAACTCGATCAAGACCCGGGTCACCGCGTCGGTTCCGCCGTGGAAAATGCGGACGCGAAAATCGACGAGTTCGAGGTCTTCGATAAAGCGCTGATATTTGCCGAGATCCTTGCGCAACGCGAGATCGAGCGCATTGACTGGCCCCTCGCCTTCGGCCGCCGAGATCAGGGTTTCGCCGTCGATGTTGACCTTGACGACCGCCTCCGCCACCGAGACGAGCTCGCCTTGCGCATTGTGGCGGCGCTCGACATCGACGCGAAAGCGTTCGACCTCGAAATATTCCGGCACTTGCCCGAGTATCCGGCGGGCGAGTAGCTCGAAGGAGGCTTCCGCGCCCTCATAGGCGTAGCCAAGCGATTCCTTTTGCTTGACCTCGTCGAGAAGACGCGCGACCCGGGAATCGTCCTTGTCGAGACGCACCCCGATCCGTTCTAGCTCCGCGAGAATATTCGATTTCCCCGCCTGGTCCGACACCAGAAGCCGGCGCTTGTTGCCGACCGCCTCCGGCACGATATGCTCGTAGGTTTTTGGCTCCTTCATCACCGCCGAGGCATGGATGCCTGCCTTGGTCGCGAACGCCGAGGCGCCGACATAGGGCGCGTGCCGATTCGGCGCGCGATTGAGCAATTCGTCGAGGGTGTGACTGACCTTGGTGAGGGTCGCAAGCTTTTCCGGCGTCACGCCGATTTCTAATTTTTCCGCGAAATCGCGCTTCAACAGAAGCGTTGGGATCAGCGAGATGAGATTGGCGTTGCCGCACCGCTCGCCAAGCCCGTTCAGCGCGCCTTGAATGTGCCGTGCCCCGGCGCGAACGGCCGCCAGCGAATTGGCGACCGCGTTGCCGGTGTCGTCGTGCGCATGTATGCCGATGTGCGAGCCCGGCACATGCGCGGCAACTTCCTCGACAATCTTGGCGATCTCATGCGGGAGCGTTCCGCCATTGGTGTCGCAGAGAACGATCCATCGGGCCCCTGCCTCATGTGCGGTCTGCGCGCAGGACAGCGCATAGTCGCGGTTGGCTTTAAAGCCGTCGAAAAAATGCTCGCAGTCGAGGATCGCCTCGAGGCCTTTGGCAAGCGCCGCCTCGATCGACTGCCGGATGTTGTCGAGGTTCTCTTCCAGCGTGCAGCCAAGCGCGACATGGACGTGATAATCCCAGGCCTTGGCGACGAAGGTGATGACGTCGGCATCTGCACTCAGAAGGCTTGCCACGCCCAGATCGTTGGCGGCGGAGCGGCCAGCCCTTTTGGTCATGCCGAAAGCGGCGAAGCGGGCGGTTTTCAGCTTGGGCCTTTGCGCGAAGAATTCCGTATCGAGCGGATTGGCGCCGGGATAGCCGCCCTCGATATAATCGAGGCCGAGACCGTCGAGCAGCGCCGCGATATGGCGTTTGTCGGCGAGCGAGAAATCGACACCCGCCATTTGCGCGCCGTCGCGCAAGGTCGTGTCATAAAGAGTAAGTTTTTCGCGGGTCATGGCCGCCCGTCCGCCGCGACTTTGGGAGCGAGCGTTTTTGTCATGCGGGTATTGCCGAGCCACTGGCCGTCGATCTCGACCGTATTGCGATGCACCGCCTGATAGCCACGCGCCTCGAACAAGGGTCTCGCGGTGTCGCTGGCGTCGGTCACGAGCGTTGGCACACCTCGCGCGGCGGCGAGTTTTTCGATCGCGTCGCAGAGCGCGCTCGCGACGCCAGTGCGGGCGACGGCTGGATGGACATAGAGCTGATCGATCAGGCCACCATCCTGCAAGGCAATAAAACCAACCGGGCCGCCGCCGATCAGCGCGACGATCGTAAGACCTTTTTCAAGACTTTGGGCAAATTCCTCGTCTTCATTGGCGGCCGAAGCCCAGGCGCGCCGCTGCGCCTCGTCATAATCCTCGCCCGCCAATTCCTCGATCGCCGCGAAGCGGATTTCACTGAGCAGCGGGAGGTCAGAGGCCAGATATGGCCGCAGCGAAGGTTTTGGAAAGGCGCTGGCGTTCATCGCTTCACCTCGAGTGTCGCGGCACTGCCCCTAAGCTCATAGCGTCCCGTTTCGCCGACGAGATGGTAATGAAGTGTCGTGGTGCCGTCCGGATTGTCCTGAAGCGTGATCCCCATTTTGGTGAGTTCGTCGCGGATACGATCCGCCTCCGGCCAGTTTTTTGCCGCGCGGGCGGCGGCGCGTGCATCCCTGAGAGCGGTGACGCGTTCGAGCGGCACATTGACTTCGTGCTTTTCGAGAGTCGCGGCACCGCCCTTGAGCCCAGAGCGTCCCGTTTCCGCGTCGAGACGGTAATGTAGGGCTGTTTTCATAGTAAGTAGACCTAGAAGCCGCGCCGACCGCGTGAACTTTCGTTTGAGTTGGATCTGCGGATAGCCTGACGTTGGTCCCCTAGTTTGCGAATAAAGCTCATACAGGTTCGCCAAGGCGCGAGGCGTATTCAAATCGTCCTTTAAAGCGGCAACAAATGCTTCATCTTCTGATTCCTTAGGATCATTGGTTTGTGGTAGAGGCCCGTCGATGTCTTCATACCCTTTGCTGGGATACCACTTGTCGAGTGTCTTTTCAGCCTCTTCCAGCGCTTTCACCGTGAAATCGAGCGGCTGGCGGTAATGCGTTCTCAAAATCGCAAGCCGCAGCACTTCGCCAGTCCAACTCTTTCCACCAAATTTATCGGTTGTGAGCAGCTCCCGGATGGTCACGAAATTCCCCAGGCTCTTGGACATTTTTTCGCTTTCGACCTGGAGATGGCCGTTGTGCATCCAGACATTGGCCATAATGTCATGCCCGAAGGCGGAGCAGCTTTGCGCCATTTCGTTTTCATGATGCGGGAACAGGAGGTCGATGCCGCCGCCATGAATATCGAAGGTCTCGCCGAGATGTTTCCAGCTCATCGCCGAACATTCGATGTGCCAGCCGGGACGGCCGCGCCCCCAAGGGCTCTCCCAGCCGGGCTCGCCGGAGTTAGAAGGCTTCCACAGGACAAAATCCATCGGCCCGCGCTTATAGGGAGCGACCTCGACCCGCGCGCCCGCGATCATTTCGTCGAGCGGACGCTTCGAGAGTTTGCCATAGGCGGGCATCGAGGGCACATCGAACAGCACGTGGCAATCACCAGAATTATGTCCTGCAGCCACGTAGGCATGGCCCTTGGCGATGAGCTTGTCGATCATCGCAATCATCTCGGCGATATGGTCCGTCGCGCGGGGCTCGACGGTTGGCGCCAAGCAGCCGAGCGCCTTCGCGTCCTCGTGAAAAACCTTCGTCATTTCATCCGTCAGCACGCGGATATCGACCCCGCGCTCCGCCGCGCGGGCATTGATCTTGTCGTCGACGTCGGTGATGTTGCGCACATATTTGACGTGGGCCTCCCCGTAGACGTGTCGCAGCAGGCGGAAGAGCACGTCGAAGACGATCAGCATGCGCCCGTTGCCGATGTGCAAATGGTCGTAAACCGTCGGGCCGCAGGCATAGAGGCGCACACTCGAAGGATCGAGCGGCTTGAAAGGAACTTTTTGGCGGGTCAGCGTGTTATAGAGCCGTAACGGCATATGTTACCCTTTTGCCTGCTCTGGCCTGGGGCATCAAAGTCGAACTCTTGGATCGAGGACGCGACAACTCCGGCGCCGGTTCCCGCCGGCGCATTAACAGAATTTTCAAGCGCTTTCGATACAAACATCCTCCCGGTTCGCGCCAATTCTTGAGATTTCCATGTCGATTGCAACCCTACCGGCCGCCAAGTTAGCGGCCGCCGCTCGCGGCAGCGGCAAGCTGTTTCGCCTTGTGCTTTTCCTCATCGGCGGAATTTTGGCTGCCCTTGCCCTCAATATTTCCGCGGGAGTGGACGAAAGCCGGACGTTGATCATTCCGCCGAATGACGGCTATGGTTTCGAGGAATGTCTCAAGGCGGGTTCGCAGTGCGGGCTCGTCGTGGCGGATGCCTGGTGCAAGGCGCATGGATTTGCCGGCTCGAACGGCTTTGGACCGGCGGATGAGACGGCCGCCACGATGGACGAGGCGTCGCGATTCAGCATGGAGCCCGGCTCCTTCCACGTCACCTGCGGCGACCGCGTCAACTAGCTCGCCTCAGAGGATAATCACGATTCCCTCAAACCATCACACTTTGCCGGACAATGACTCCGGCCGAGTTCGATCGGCCCTGATCAGCGCACCGCTTTATTTTCGAAGCGCGGCGAGCATGCCCGCCTGCGTCTATGTCCGAATATGAAGTGTTTAATGACATCATTCGCCACCTAGCAATCGAGAATTCTTAATTTTCCGTTTTCGCGGTGTTCGTCGGGAGGCCGCACGATGTGGCCACGGTAAGGCCACGAAAGAAGACCAATCTAATCCTTCCATGCAAATCCTCGCTTGGCAAGTGACACTAAGCGCCCAAGAGATCTGCATGAATTGCGGCCGCGCCTTTAGAGAATCATTCACGCGTTTTGGCGCCTGCTTGAGGATAAACGTGGCCGGCGTGGCCTTCGTCCTCGCCCTGGGTCCTGCCTCTTCCCAACCGCTCGGTTGCGGAGAACTTGCGGCGCGGATCGCCGCGCTCGGCGATGGCAGCCAGACGTATTCGAACCATGGCGGCGCCGCGCAAAAACAGCGCGTGGAACTCGATCGCACGGTCCGATATGCGCGTGGGCTCGGCTGCGACCGGAGCCAATTCTTTTTGTTCGATACCGCGCCGCCGCAATGCCCGGGCCTTAACGCGCAAATTCAACAAATGCAGGCGAAGCTTGCCCAATACCAAAGCGGCAGGGATCCCGCCGGCAATGCAGCGGCGAGGCAGCAACTGACCGCGAGCTACAATGCCCATTGCCGGGGCCAAGTCCAGGCTGCCGGCCAACCGCCCCAGCGGGGTTTTTTCGAAACGCTTTTCGGCATCTTTGCACCCAATCCAAATCCGTTCTCTTTAGATCAACAGCCCCGGATCGAAGAGGTCCGCCCTCTGCCCGGCGAAGGCCTCACTCCACACGGCGGTTCGCAGGCGGTGTGCGTCCGCGACTGCGACGGCGGTTTTTTCCCGCTCAACCAATCAGTGCGGCAAAGCGAACCGGACCAGCTGACCGGCCTTTGCCAGGCGCTCTGCCCGAATGCCGCGGTCAGCGTCTATACGCGTTCCCCGAACCAGGACATCAATACCGCCGTCTCGCTCGACGGCGACACCCCCTATTCCGATTTGCCCAACGCCCTGAAATTCGAGAAAGCTTTCGATCCCGCCTGTACCTGCAAACCGGCTGGGCAATCCTGGGCCGAAGCGCTCGCGGGAGCCGAACAGATGCTTGGCCGCGAACGCAAGAGCGATATCGTGGTCACTCCCGAAAAATCGGCGGAATTGGCAAAGCCGAAATTCGAAAAGACGGCGCCGCCGGGGCCAGGCGCGCAACCCTCCGCGGCCAAGGAAGACCAGGCGGGGAAGAATTCCGCGAACGCCGAAGGGCAAGCCGGCACCCAGGAAGTCACTGGCCCCGATGGCGTCAAGCGGCGCGTCCGGATAATCGTGCCGCCGCTTTAGCTTTGCCGATCAATGGCAAAAGCGCCGCGAGTTCGGGTCCGTTAGCGCGGCCGGTCAAGGCGAGACGCAGAGGATGAAACAGCGCACGCCCCTTGCGTCCGGTGGCGGCCTGCAAAACCTTCGTCCAATTCGCCCAGACGGTTTCGTCCCAAGGCTCGGTGGGCAGGGTTTCACGCGCCGCCGCGAGGAATTCGGCGTCTTCGACAACCGGCGCGATCTCGCCTTCGACGACGCGCCACCAGTCGACCACATCGAGAAAGGCCGAGAGATTTCCGCGTATCGCTAGCCAAAAAGGCTTCGCCTTGTGGCCGGCGATATCATACGCTTTGAGTCTGTCACGCACCGCCTCAAAACTTAACCCATGCAGCGTGCGCGCCGACAGCGCGGCGAGTTCTGCGGGATCAAACCGCGCGACCGTCCGGGAGAGTTCTCCGAGATCGAGCGAAGCCGCGAGTTCGTCAAGACTGCCGACCGGACGCAGCGCCACGGAAGATCCGGTCAAAACCGCCGCCGCCGCGACGGCGAGCGATTCGATTCCGGAATCACGCAATGCGCCGATCGACAACGCGCCGGAACGTTTCGAGAGCGCTTCGCCGCTCGTTGATGCCAAAAGGTTGTGATGCGCGAAGGAAGGGAGCCTGCCCGGCCCGGCCAAAACCTCGAAAAGCTGCATTTGCACCGCCGTATTGGTCACATGGTCTTCACCCCGGATGATATGGGTGATTTTCTGCTCGATGTCGTCGACAACGGAAGGCAACGTGTAGAGATAGGTGCCGTCCTCGCGGAGCAGCACCGGGTCGGACAGTGAGGCGCAATCGATATGGCTGTCGCCGCGCACGAGATCGGTCCAGCGCACGATTTCGTGGTCGAGTTTGAAGCGCCAGTGCGGCCGTCGGCCCTCGGCTTCGAGGCGTGCCCGGTCCGAACCTGAAAGTTCGAGCGCTGCCCTATCGTAGAGCGGGGGCAGGCCGCGCGCTTGCTGGCGCTTGCGTTTGCGGTCGAGTTCCCCGGCGGTTTCGAAGCAAGGATAAAGGCGTCCAGCCTCGCGCAGTCTTTTGACGGCGGCGCGGTAAAGCGCAACTCGCCCCGACTGGCGCAAAATCGCATCCGGCACAATGCCAAGCCAGGCGAGATCGACCTCGATCGCCTGGGCGAACTCCTCCTTGGAGCGTTCCACATCCGTGTCATCGAACCGAAGAATAAATTCGCCATGGTGTTTTTTTGCGTAGAGGAAGTTCAGAAGCGCCGTCCGCGCGTTGCCAATATGAATGCGGCCGGTCGGCGATGGAGCGAAGCGGACGATTGGATGCGGCATGAGTAGCCTTGAGGTTTATGGAACCGCGAAAATGCGCGTCGAACCATCGAAAGTGAGCTTGTTCGGTGTGACTCTTCGAAGCCGACGACCGAACTTGTCTTGAAAGCCGGGTTTTCGCATTGCAATAAATATCTGACACGCAGTGCGATTCCAGGTACATGCCAAGAGCGATCTCTCGCAAAAAAATTCGATAGTAGCCTAGGAGCCCGACGATGGCGATGACATATGCGGCGGCGTGGTTTTGCTTTTTCTTGACCTTTCTCAATCTGATCAGTCTCGGGATCGCGGCGATCCGGGCAAGGCCAAGATTAACACCGCTTCCGCCGCCGCGCGCCGCGCCAGGGGTCTCCGTCGTCCGCCCCCTCTGCGGCCTCGATAATTTCTGCGAAGAGACCCTGGAATCGAGTTTCGGGCTCGATTATCCGTCCTATGAGCTTATTTTTTGCGTGGCAAAGGCGAATGATCCGGTCCTGCCGCTTATCCAGCGTCTGATCAAGAAATATCCTGATCGTCCCGCGCGGTTGATCGTCGGCGACGAAAAAGTAAGTCCCAATCCGAAGCTGAACAATTGCGTGAGGGGATGGGACGCGGCCCGCCACGATTGGATCATTCTCGCCGATGCCAATGTGTTGATGCCAAGGGATTATATCCAGCGCCTTTTGGCAAGCTGGCGGCGCCGTACCGGCCTTGTCTGCTCGATGCCGCTCGGCTCGCGGCCGCGAAATCTCTGGGCCGAACTCGAATGCGCTTTTCTCAACACTTTTGAGGCGCGCTGGCAATATTGCGCCGAAGCCACGGGGCAGGGCTTCGCCCAGGGCAAAAACATGTTTTGGCGGCGCGATATCATGGAGGCGGGGGGAGGAATTCGCGCGCTCGGCGCCGAGATCGCGGAGGACGCCGCCTCGACGAAGCTCGTGCGCCGCCAAGGGCTCGCCGTCAATCTCGTCGATAGTCCGTTCGAACAGCCGCTCGGCTGTCGCGGCTTTCGCGATGTCTGGCTCCGGCAATTGCGCTGGGCGCGAATGCGGCGGAAAACCTTTCCGCTTTTTTACGCGCCTGAAATCGTCGCGGGAGCCGCGTTGCCTTGCTTGGTGGCGGCCTATGCCGCTTTTATGCTGGATCTAAACGTGGCCGCCGCGATTCTCGGCGTTGCGCTCGCCTGGTACGGTCCGGAAGCGGTTCTCGCGCGTCAAAACAAATGGCATTTCTCGTGGCGCATGCCGTTGCTTTTCGTGTTGCGCGACCTGATACTTCCGGTCATCTATATCGACGCCTGGTGCATCGATCATTTTGTCTGGCACGGCAATGAAATGACCATGGGCGAGGAGGAGCCAAGCATCGAACAGGGATAGCGGCCGATTGCCCGCGATAGTATCGCTGTAAACGGTATCAAATCCCGATAGGGCCAATCGATGGATCTTCTCAGCAGCGCTTGGGATTGTGTATCAAACAAGGAGAATCGGGAAAAGCTCGAGTTTATCGGTGGCGGGTTAGCTGCTGCGATTGCGACTGCGTGGGCCGCTTATGTTCATTTTTCCAAAAAGCCAAAAGAGTCTTCAACGCTCAACTTATACCAAGTCTCTGAAAGTTTGACTCCTGAGGCGGATTCCCGAATCGGCATTTATCTGATTCACCATGGCAAACAGCTTTTGGGAGAGTTTGCCATGTCGACTCCGGTTCCGCTTCGCTCTGACTTTGACACGATTGGCCTGCGCATGCTGGCGCGGCGATCGCGTGACCCCGATCAGACCCGGCGTCTCTTGGCACTGGCCGAGATTTATGATGGCGGCTCGCGGCCGGATGCGGCGATTGGCTTGATCCTCGCGGCTATTTTGATGGCGGATCAAGCGATATTTTTGATACGTCCTTTGTGGCATCGATATTTTCGGCAATGGCTGGTATTTCTCCCTCCTTTTCAAGGAGGAATCGTAGCTCGTTATGAATACGAATCAATTTCTCGGCGATATCATTTAGCTCATCTATTGTGTAGTCTTTGTCATCATCTTGGACGCCGCGGACTTTCGCATCTCCACCGCGTGAGGAAATACTTATTGGTTTAATTGAATCTGTCCGTGTTCCATCAATCCAAGTATGGTGAGCAATATCATTGCGAAGCTTGGAATAGACGTTGAAGTTACCCATATGTGTTTTGATGATTTCGTTCTTATTGTTGGCGAACGTTACGAGTTTGAGGAGGCTCTTAAGCACGTCGCATTTGGCGGAATATGACAAGCTTGAAAGGGCAATCGCCGTTAGTCCATATATCCGCCCTGCTAAAATCCCATGAATCATAATTTCAACAATGCGCTCGAATCGAGCAAATTGGTGTATAATTGCACCGAATACCGTTAGATGCGCATTGGTAATTGGATCAGGCTTCATATCCATGGCGAAAATTCTTTCTGATCCATGGCGAAAATTCTTTCTGACGAAGATAGCCCAGAAAACATTGCGCGCCGCTATGAAGCGACGCTGAAGCGCGTTCTCTCTACTCCGCCGAAGCATAGACCGGCAAAGGGTGATAATGCGAATCCTCCGAAAAAGCGCGGGCGGCCGAAAAAAGAGCAGACATGAACATACAGGAAGACTTTTCAGATTTTGTTAGAAGCAGAATGATGAGCGTTGACTACGTTCGTCAACAACTAGAAATTCCTATTCCCCCAATCTCTTTTTCGGCAACCCCTTTTTTGCCAGAGAAAAAAATGTCGAAATGGTCCACCGGAATTCGGTGGTTACGGGGTGTGTTTCTTTCTCTATTGGAAAGTGATCAGCGCGAGAGCTGATCCTTTCAAACATGTCCGCTAAATATTTGTCTCCGTCTGGTTTTGATCGAGCTATATCCCGAACGATTTCCAGTAGAATATATTGGTTTGCCTGGTTGATGGCTTGCGCTTACCCCACGATATCAACAAGTTTTTTGAACTCCCTTGACTCGTCCGTAGGCATCATTGTCTCCTCTTGCGCCAGCGCAGAAAGGCCCGTGCTTTTTGTTCAAGCGTTCGCGGCGTCACGAGGCTGGTGATATGTTAACCGCTTGCCTTCGATGCCCTTAAGTGTGCGAGCGGCGCGTTTGATATCCTCGACGCCAAGACCAGAGCGGGTGTTATATCGAAAATCAAATTCAGCGAGATAACGATGCAGACGTTGTTCGCTGATATGGTGGAACGTGCCAATTATGCCGCGTTTGAAAATTGAAAAATAATTCTCGGCATTGTTGACATGAACGAATCCACCTAAGCGGACATATTCATTAGCAGAATGAACCACGGTTCCGTGGCCAGAAAATTCCTTGCCGAGCTTCGTGTAAGCGGAGTTTTCATCCGGCTTAGGTACCTACCGTCCACCAGGAAGGTTTTAGCGGCGGTATCGCGCCCAACACCGGCACCCCGAGCTTATCATCCAGGTCGCGGACCGTGCGGACGCGTGGAGCAAACAATTCCATCAACAGCGCCCAGCCGATCGCCACACCCAAGGCCATTGCGAAGCTCAGTCCCGCGTACACATACTTCAGCGGCTTGACCGGGTACAGACTGGGAACCGCGCTCGAGGCGATGCGAATTTCGGTGACCGTGGCAGATTCCTTTACGCGCGCCTCGTCGAAGCGTTTGAGAAAGAACTCATAGTTCTGCTCCGCGATGCGCTCGGCGAGAACTAAGGCGTCCATTTGTGTCTCTTTTTCAGGGTAGGCGGCTTGCTGCGCCCGCAAGGTCGAGATCTGTTGTTTTAGCTCCACTATCTCCCCTTGGTCCGCGATCACGTCCGGGCTCTCTTTGATGTGGGTGCGCTCGGCCAGGAGACGACGCCCCGCCAGCTTCACCTCGGTCTTCGCGAGCGTGCTTTCCAGGTCCGATACGCTCCTTATAATTTCGCTGTATTCCGACTTCAGGTCGAACGTTCCGCCCGAGTTCTTGTACGCGAGTATCGCGGCCCGGGCTTGCTCGAGCGCTTTGCGACTATCGGCAAGCTGCGTCTCGATGAACTCGCGGGCGCGCGTCGACTCGCTGCGATACGCCTCGGAACTGTCCTCGAGGAAGATCTTGGCTGCCATGTTGGCAACAGCCGCCGCCTCCTTCGGGTTACTGGAGCGATAGGCGATGCCGAAGGCGTAAGTATCCTTCGTCGCGGTAACGAGGAGGTTCGCCTCGACTTCCTCGACGGCTAGCTCGAACGGGGACGCGTGAATGTCTCGTCCGTACTTGAAGTAATTGCGAAAGGTCCGGACCGTGCTTGAGACCCAGGTTTTCACTTTGTCCACGATAAACTCGAATGAATTCTCGTACTCCTTTGGTTTCTTGACGTATAGTTGAAGAGCCTCAACGATCTTCACCGCCACCGCTGGGCTGCTTATTTCTTCCTTGTAAGTCTTGCTGAGTGAGTCGATGGGTGCGGAAAGGTTTACGGGAAAGTCGGGGATCTCCTTCTTGTCGCCACCGCTCGAGTTCGAATTTGATGTCTTCGAACGGCCGGTCAAGCACCAACGCGGTGGACTCGTATTGTTCAGGGAGCACGTAGGTCAATCCAAGGCCGACGCAAGTCGCGATGATTGGCAACCAGATCAACACCCATTTATTGCCGGCGAGAATCCGCCAAACGCGGTAAAATTCCATCGTCATTACTCCTTGCGCGATCTAAAATTCCCGACGTATCTACCCCCAAACAGTACACGTTACGCGGGGTCCTCGCGTCTGGAAGGCTAAGTATTAAGTAACCGCAAAATCGGCCCATCGCTATCATGAAGGCGCTGGGGCAAATAGCCGGCGCGAGCTAACGCTCTCCTCTATCTTCGGCGGCGACTTCACGCGCCAAGCACCGCGTTCCCAACTGCCACCGCGGCCAACATTTCCACCAAGTCTCGCGAGTTCAGCTTGATTTGGAGATACCAACGCACACACAGGATGTCAACGCCGGAGCAAAACCCGGCCAGGCCGGCGGTGCAATAGTCGGCCTTGATTTTGTCTGACGGGCATTGCAACGGCCCCGGTTCGGACCGTTGCAATGTTGCAGGGATGAGCTGTCGGAATCGGGGCACTGATCTCGCCGGTCTCGGGGTCAAAGGTTTCTTCGGTTGGCCGTAGGACGCGGCGGTTTCGGCCTCTAGCTTATGGCGCTGTCGCCGCTGCTCGAAATAGACGCTGATCAGGGTACCGGAAATCTCTGCCACGCGCGGGGACGGGTCTCACACGATCAGCTTGCCGCTGATGGTCTCCTTCACCCGGCCGATTTGTACGCCTGATTTTAACCCGCATACGCCGGATGAGGCAATAATTTGCAGCGTCGATGCCGCGATTCAGCTAACATAATCAGCATGTTATTTCGGATCGAATGAGGCCGTCATGGCGAACCCGGCGGGTGAATCGTATGATGGCGCTCTCAGGCTCGATTTCGACCGCCGATTGTTGCTTCACTTTCGCGGATCGGTGGTTACCTCCGACGCAGGCTTGCTCGCATACCGGGAACTGGACGACGCGCTGTGCCTCAGCGCGATGGCGGGTGATGCGCTCTCCGACGCACGCACTGGCAAGAATGGCCGGCATGCACTCGTCGGGATGTTGCGGCAATCCATATTTGGGCGACTTGCCGGATATGAAGACGTGAACGACGCTCAACGCCTGCGCCATGATCCCGCGATGCGGTGGATAGTCGGCGGAAAGGCGGCCTCGGATGCAGCGGCTTCGCCGAGCCAGATGGGCCGCTTTGAGACGCGCTGGCTCACGGCGGAAAAGAACCTTTCGGCGCTCGCTGATCTCTCCGGCAAATGGATCGACAGCGTTCATGGTCGCCGTCCGCCGAGAGGTATCTTGCTCGACATGGATTCGAGCGTGAGCCCGACGCATGGCGAACAGGAACACAGTGTCTGGAACGGTCACTATGACTGCACCTGCTATCATCCGCTGTTCGTTTTCAACCAATATGGCGATTTGGAACGCTGCGCCCTGCGCCCCGGCAATGTTCACAGCGCCGATGGATGGGAGGCGGTGCTGAAGCCGGTCGTGGCGCGGTATCAAGGCAAGGTCTCACGCATTTATTTCCGCGCCGACGCCGGCTTCGCAAACCCCGAAGTTTACGAATATCTGGAGGCAGAACGGATCAAATATGCGATCCGTCTGCCCGCCAATCACATCTTGCAAGAGAGGATCGGCTATCTGCTCAAACGCCCGGTTGGTCGCCCGTCCAATGACGTCTGCCGATCCCATGCAAGTTTCACCTATCAAGCGGGAAGCTGGTCGCAGCCGCGTCGGGTGATCGCCAAGGTCGAATGGCATCCGGGCGAGCTTTATCCGCGCGTCGGCTTCATCGTGACGAACATGGCGCGCTCCGCCGAGAATGTCGTCGCCTTCTACAACAAGCGCGGCACGTGTGAGCAATGGATCAAGGAAGGAAAAGGCGCAATCAAGTGGACCCGGCTATCATGTCGGTCGTTCGCTGCTAACGCCGTCCGTCTCCAGCTTCATGCGCTGGCCTACAATCTCGGTAATTTTCTGCGCACGCTGGCGACGCCCGAACCGATAAAGGATTGGTCACTGACGAGCCTGAAGGAAAAGCTGATCAAGATCGGCGCGAAGATCGTGAGCCATGGCCGCTATGTCGCGTTTCAGATGGCCGAAGTCGCCATTCCGAAAAATCTCTTCGCGGACATCCTACGAATGATCGCCGACCTGCGGCCGCCGCCCAATCCAGCGCCTGCGTGAAGTGTTCGGTCGTCATGCGTCGAGCAAAAACTAAGGGAGAAGTGCGTCTTGATCACAACCGACTCTGTATTGTCCGGTGCGCGATCCGCCCATGTCACTGGTTTTGGTGTGCCGGAGCACCACAGCAGCGCCGCAGCGCGGCAATCTCAACCTCAATAAGCGGGCGATCCGGAAAATAATGCCGGTATAGGACGAATGTCCGATGTCACGGCAGGAGATCAATGATACGCGCTTGGCACATTCCCGGTTATCTGGGGAATGCCAGTTTAAGTCCTGTAGAACGAGATCCGGATAGCGATCGGAACGGTGGCCGGCTACACCTCGAAATGGGGCCGACAGCAAAGCTGAACCTTAGCCAATGTCCACCTCGGGATTCCCGGCGGGAACGAAATTGAAATCGGTACTCTCGCGGCGCAGTTCGTCCGGCGGCTCGTCAGGGTGGGCCGCGAGGCCGAGTAGTAGGATTTTCGGGTACGCCTCGATCTTTGCTTTGGCTTCGGGCCGGCGGCTCGGATTGACAAGCCACACAATGAGGAATTTCAGCAGACGGAGCATTGCACCGAGACTGATGATCACTCGAAATACATGAAAGGCGACATTTCCATAGTGCTTGCGAATAAAGTAGTAACGGTTAACATGGGCTCTGATGTGATTCCAATAGCTCTTTACGTTCGAGGTGCGCCCGGCGATATGCGTGATTTCGAAGTCGGGAACATAAGCGACCACCCAGCCCGCGCGACGAATGCGCAGGCACCAATCGGCTTCGGATTGGAACGTGTAGAAATGCTCATCGAGCCCTCCGGCCTCTTTGATCGCCTGTGCTCGCACCAACAGAAAGTGGCCGTTCAGCCAGCCGACCGATTTCCAGGTGGTCACGGCTTCATCGATGCCGTCGCGGAAGACAGCGGACTTGCACAACACGTTCGCCACCTCCGTTCCCATGCTGTACATCAAGGCCGTGGTCTTCTGATAGCTGCCGTCCGGGCCGACGGTTCGACATCCGGCGATCCCAACTTCGGGATGCGCGTCCATGAACCCCACCATGCCGTCGATGGTGCCGCGATCCAGAACCGTGTCGTCATCCAATATTAGGACATACCGCCCGGTGCTCCGGGCCATCATTTGATTGTAAGCGCGGCAATAGCCAAGCTTCACCGGCGCCCGCAACTGCTCGGCCCGGGGGAAATCGCACGCGATCGCGCGCGGGCTATCGCTTTCGCCCGGGAAATTGAAGCCGACGATCACCCGAAAAGAGGTTCCGCCAGTAACGGTGTCGAAGATAGACTTGAGGCACGGCCGGAGGTGTTCCAAATGACCAAAGCTGCCAATGAGAATGGTGAGATCTTCGGCCATATCAGCGTCGTCGTAAATTTGTTGTAGCAAGTTCATGATACAAAAGAGCTCCTGTCGAGCTTAAGGGTTGCGTTCGCCCCGAACGATGACGCCAAGCGACCACGCGCGGTTTTCGAGCGGAAGCCTCCGTGACGCCATCTCCGCGGGTGGTCAATGCGGATGGCGTGCAGGGGCGGGCTACCGACATGGTGAATTCCCCATCGCACATCCTCTCCGCGTGCTCTCCGCGTGCCGCCGCAAGCCTAAAAAAATTCTCTAGACAGCGCCTTAAGACATATATCGCGGTCCCTGTCGAGCCACATTCGGAACTGGATGAACTCTGATCACGGTCCAAACTGCCGTTAATATTAACGCCGGCGCGGCGTTTCTACGCTTTGCGAATTCTTCGCCAACTTTCGTAGCTTTCATTCTAATTACGGGAACTATCCGGTTGACACCTAGATGTTAACAGTTATCATCACTAATGGATTCAGACGCGGTTAAAATTGATCGAGGCGGCGGGGAGTGCGGTGATCGGAGAGAACAGCCTTGCTGAGATTGAGGTGACGCCGGAGGAGATATTGATCCGGCGTTCAATGTCGGAGGTGGTTGCGGCTGACGCCTTGCTGAACTCAGTCAAGCGGCACGCGCGAGACACGGCCAAGAAGTTGCTGCCCACGCGATTGCAGCGGCGTTTTCCATACTCTCTGTTTGGGCGAAAAATCGGCGATTATCTGGAAAATAGAGACAAAGAGCGTTTGTTTGGTTCATTTGCTCCTCTCGTTCCCAGAGTAGAGGACATGTTCGATGGTCCACGGAGTTTAAAACTATTCAAGGAAACCGGCGAGGAGTTTTTGCGGATCTACCAGGAGATATGTGGGCTTCGACCGAGCGAGAAGATGCTGGACGTAGGATGCGGGATCGGTCGAAAAACCATTCCATTGACGCATTATTTAACGAGCGAGGCCACATACCAAGGGATGGATATTAACAGAACGGGCATTGAATGGTGTCAGGAAAAGATCAGTGCCAAATTTGCAAACTTCCGATTTCAGCAAGTCGACGTTTATAACAAGTTTTACAATCCGCAAGGGACGGTTCGCCCTGTGGACTACAAATTTCCCTTCGAGAGCGAGACTTTCGATTTTGTGACGCTCGTGTCAGTCTTTACCCACATGCGTCCCACGGATGGGGTCAATTATCTCTCGGAAGTTCACCGCGTATTGCGAAGAGGGGGGCGCTGTCTGATCACTTATTTTTTACTCACGGAAGAATCGCTGCAAGGCCTCGTGGACGGAAAAAGCGCCTTCGATTTCAAGCATGCAATCGGAAACTCCCGCGTGGTGCTGCGTGAAATGCCAGAATTCGCGATAGCTTATGAAGAGAGCTGGCTGCGGGAGAATTATCCGAAGGTTGGACTAAAGATCACGCGTCTGGATTATGGCTCATGGTGCGGCCGAGGTGGTGCTATTAGTTGTCAGGATCTCGTATTAGCGGTAAAGGAATGATTTACAACGGTATTATGGCGCAACTGCCACAAGAATTTAGCTGGGCGGCGCCTATCTCTCCCGCATGGCAGAAATTCGCACCGTCACGACGCTTCGCTCAAAGTGAGTTGAGATCATAGCCGCAATCGCGAACTATGAAAAGAGGCTTGCGCAATCGCGGGCCGATCTTGCACACATAACGGCGGCGATCACGATCTTTGAAGCCTCCGGCGATATCGAGGAAATCCCGCCTTACGTTGACATTCACCGCTGCTTCAAGCGCTGCGAGGCCATCAGCCTGTGCAAGGAAGCGCTCGCCAGCGGCCCGCTGAATACCCGTCAGCTTGCCATGAGGGTCATTGGCCGCGAAGGGACTCGATACCGGCGACAAGATTCTCGCCAAGGCCGTCGCTGGGCCACTCATTCACGCGCTTCGCCAGCAATGCCGTCGCGGGCTTATTGACGGGACGGAGAAGCATTTGGGAGCGAGGGTTTGGGCTTTGCCACCGTAACCAAGTCGCATTGGTTCGAGAACGCGATGGTATTTTGACATAGGGGCGTTGCATAATTAATGGTTGATAACTGTTTTAAAGTGACGTAATTATCACGATTAGTGCTACCATTCATTGCACCGGCTTGGTTCCTCGCCGGAAGCGCCTGCCGATCCTCCGCGGCGGGCGCTTTTTCTATGAGCTGGCATTCCCCAGATAACCGGGAATGTGCCAAGCGCGTATCATTGATCTCCTGCCGTGACATCGGACATTCGTCCTATACCGGCATTATTTTCCGGATCGCCCGCTTATTGAGGTTGAGATTGCCGCGCTGCGGCGCTGCTGTGGTGCTCCGGCACACCAAAACCAGTGACATGGGCGGATCGCGCACCGGACAATACAGAGTCGGTTGTGATCAAGACGCACTTCTCCCTTAGTTTTTGCTCGACGCATGACGACCGAACACTTCACGCAGGCGCTGGATTGGGCGGCGGCCGCAGGTCGGCGATCATTCGTAGGATGTCCGCGAAGAGATTTTTCGGAATGGCGACTTCGGCCATCTGAAACGCGACATAGCGGCCATGGCTCACGATCTTCGCGCCGATCTTGATCAGCTTTTCCTTCAGGCTCGTCAGTGACCAATCCTTTATCGGTTCGGGCGTCGCCAGCGTGCGCAGAAAATTACCGAGATTGTAGGCCAGCGCATGAAGCTGGAGACGGACGGCGTTAGCAGCGAACGACCGACATGATAGCCGGGTCCACTTGATTGCGCCTTTTCCTTCCTTGATCCATTGCTCACACGTGCCGCGCTTGTTGTAGAAGGCGACGACATTCTCGGCGGAGCGCGCCATGTTCGTCACGATGAAGCCGACGCGCGGATAAAGCTCGCCCGGATGCCATTCGACCTTGGCGATCACCCGGCGCGGCTGCGACCAGCTTCCCGCTTGATAGGTGAAACTTGCATGGGATCGGCAGACGTCATTGGACGGGCGACCAACCGGGCGTTTGAGCAGATAGCCGATCCTCTCTTGCAAGATGTGATTGGCGGGCAGACGGATCGCATATTTGATCCGTTCTGCCTCCAGATATTCGTAAACTTCGGGGTTTGCGAAGCCGGCGTCGGCGCGGAAATAAATGCGTGAGACCTTGCCTTGATACCGCGCCACGACCGGCTTCAGCACCGCCTCCCATCCATCGGCGCTGTGAACATTGCCGGGGCGCAGGGCGCAGCGTTCCAAATCGCCATATTGGTTGAAAACGAACAGCGGATGATAGCAGGTGCAGTCATAGTGACCGTTCCAGACACTGTGTTCCTGTTCGCCATGCGTCGGGCTCACGCTCGAATCCATGTCGAGCAAGATACCTCTCGGCGGACGGCGACCATGAACGCTGTCGATCCATTTGCCGGAGAGATCAGCGAGCGCCGAAAGGTTCTTTTCCGCCGTGAGCCAGCGCGTCTCAAAGCGGCCCATCTGGCTCGGCGAAGCCGCTGCATCCGAGGCCGCCTTTCCGCCGACTATCCACCGCATCGCGGGATCATGGCGCAGGCGTTGAGCGTCGTTCACGTCTTCATATCCGGCAAGTCGCCCAAATATGGATTGCCGCAACATCCCGACGAGTGCATGCCGGCCATTCTTGCCAGTGCGTGCGTCGGAGAGCGCATCACCCGCCATCGCGCTGAGGCACAGCGCGTCGTCCAGTTCCCGGTATGCGAGCAAGCCTGCGTCGGAGGTAACCACCGATCCGCGAAAGTGAAGCAACAATCGGCGGTCGAAATCGAGCCTGAGAGCGCCATCATACGATTCACCCGCCGGGTTCGCCATGACGGCCTCATTCGATCCGAAATAACATGCTGATTATGTTAGCTGAATCGCGGCATCGACGCTGCAAATTATTGCCTCATCCGGCGTATGCGGGATGAGTTGTCTATGGCCAGCGTCAGGCGTGTTGCGCCGTCTCGCGAAGCGCGGGGCGGTGGCGAAGTCCGGGGCCGGCCGGAACGCTCAATGGGAACTAGTGTGCTGACTCTCAATTGCCGACATATAACTCATGCAGCCTCGGCGTTGTCGAGGGCATCGCGGGCGCGCTTGATTTTGGCGAGGATTTCGGCGCCTTCGGCCTTCCACTTGTGGGGCTTTGGATTGGCGTTGCGCTCGGCGAGATAGGCCTTGATGTCACGCGCCAGTTCGTTGACCGAAGCGAAGCTGCCAGCGCGGATCACATCGCCAGTCAGATCGGCAAAGAAGCGTTCAACCAGATTGAGCCAAGACGAAGAGGTCGGCGTGAAGTGCATATTGAAGCGCAAATGCTTGTCCAGCCACGCGCTCACCTTCGGATGTTGGTGCGTGGCGTAGTTGTCCGCAATCAGATGCAGATCGAGGCCGGGTGGCGTTTCGCGATCAATCTGTTTGAGAAAGCGCGGCCATTCGACGTGCGTGTGGCTCGCCTCGGTGCGAGCAATCAGCTTGCCCGACAATTGGACAAGGGCTGCAAACAACGTGATGGTGTGGACGGCGCCCGCACCGGCATCTCGCTCAATGAAGAGCTGTGCCAAGACGGTTGTCGTTGAGCAACCCTCTGAAGGAGCGCCGTCCATGGGAAAGTCTATCACCGATTTGTCGTCTGTCACGACTGTTGGCCTCGATCTGGCCAAGCATGTCTTTCAGGTTCATGCGATCGACGCCTTTGGCCGCGTGATCGTCGCCAAGGCGCTTCGGCGCAAGGACGTGCTGGCCTTCTTCGCGCAATTGCCCGAGTGTCTTGTCGGTATGGAAGCCTGCGGTTCGGCCCATCATTGGGCGCGCGAGCTGATCAAGCTCGGCCATGACGCTCGGATGATGCCGCCGGCCTATGTCAAACCCTATGTGCGTCGGCAAAAGAATGACGCGGCCGACGCCGCCGGGATCTGCGAAGCGGTGACAAGGCCTTCGATGCGCTTTGTCGGCGTGCGCACGCTGGAGAACCAGGCGGTGCTCATGCATCACAAGGTGCGCGAAATGCTGGTGGCGCAACGCACGCAACTGATCAACGCGCTTCGCGGGCATCTGGCCGAGATTGGGGTCATCGCGGCGCAGGGGCTCAAGAACGCCCGCGAAATGGCGGGGCTCGTCATGGCGGAAGGCGACGAGACGATTCCGGCCTGCGTCCGCGCGGCGCTCGCCCCGCTCGTGCGTCAACTGCATGCTCTGGATCAGGAGATTGCACGCAGCGATCGAAGCATCGCCGCGATGGCTCGAGGCGACGAAATGGCGCGCCGGCTGATGACTATTCCTGGCTTCGGCCCGGTGACGGCCTCGGCGATGGCCGCGAGCGTTCAAGACGTCTCCGCTTTCTCGGGCCCGCGTGAGTTCGCCGCCTTTCTTGGCCTGACGCCGAGACAAAACTCGTCCGGCGGCAAGGAGCGATTGGGCCGCATCTCGAAGATGGGCAATCGATATTTGCGGACATTGCTCGTCGTGGGCGCGCATGCGGTCCTCTATCATCGCAAGCCGCACGACGACGCGCTGCGATCCTTTGCGAAGAAGCTCATGCAGACTAAGCCCTTCAAGCTTGTCGCCGTCGCGCTCGCCAATAAAATGGCGCGCATCGCCTTCGCGATCATGCGCGGTAATACCAAGTCTCGCTGATCACGACCGATAGGCCCACTCTCTTGTTCCGATGGAGATGATTTTCCAGGGCATGTCGATGAGCTTGTTCCAGGCGAAGCAGCAGTGGTCGAGAATGTCGTCGTAGGATTCGAAGACGCGGTTCGAGAGCCAGTTGTCGCGCATGAATTGCCAGATGTTCTCGACCGGATTGAGCTCGGGCGATTTCGGCGGCAACGGCAAGAGCGTGATGTTGTCCGGGACGGGAAGCTTCGCCGAGACATGCCACCCGGCCTGATCGAGAAGAACGAGCGCATGCGCGCTTGGTGCGACCGCAAGCGAGATTTCTTCGAGATGCAGGGCCATGGCCTCGCTGTTGCAGGAGGGTAGTACGAGCCCGGCGCCTTTTCCTTCGGCCGGGCAGATGGCGCCGAAAATATAGGCTGAACTCGTCCTCTGGTCGTGCGGCGCCGAAGGCCGTGTCCCGCGTTTCGCCCATCGGCGGGTGACCTTGTTTTTCTGCCCGATCCGAGCTTCGTCTTGAAACCAAATCTCTATCGGCTTGCCAGGAGCCTCTTTTGCGGCGGTCTCCTCCACGAGGGCGAGAAAGTTTTTTTAAAAGCCGCCGCGGCTTCCTCGTCTTGCGCATGATGGCGCGGTCGCGCCGAGAGCTTGCGAAAGCCCATATGCCGCAGCTCGCGGCTGAGCGTCGGCTTGGAGATCGAAACCCGGAACTCTTCGAAGAGCCACTGCGCCAGATCGATCAGCCGCCAGCGGACGACGCCATGCAGGGCGGGAATCGGCCCATCTTCCACGACCTGCCGCAAGGCTTGGCGCTGGCGCTCGCCGAGGATGCTGGGAGCGCCCGGCGCTTTGCCGGTCAAGAGACCATCAGGACCTTTGGCGTTGAAACGGACAACCCAGTCGCGCACGATCTGCACCCCGACCCCGCCGATCCGCGCCGCATCCGGCCGCGAGCCGCCATCATAAATCTCGGCCAGTGCCAAGAGACGCCGGGTCTGATCGGGGTCACGCGATCGCCGCGCCAGCATGCGCAGGCCAATCGTGTCAAAGTCAGAGCGAAGCGGAACCGGAGTCGACATGGCAAACTCTCCCAAAAGCTGTTTGCCATGGTGAATCAGATAAATGCCGATTCGGGAATCCGCCTCAGGAGTCAAACTTTCAGAGACTTGGTATAAGACAACCTATAGCGCAGCTCCGGCGTAACGACCGCCGACATCGTCAGCGGCCAAGGGCTGCAAAAGAATCGAGGGTGACCAAGAGGTGATGCGAAGAGCGCGGATTGATCCCAAAGCCCGTGGCATTGTCTGCGCCGTCAAGCGCGCCAACGTGATTTGGGGCAAGGGATCAGCGGACAACATCAGGGCCAGCGGGGCGTCAAAACCCGCATCGACAGGCCGAAGACATGACCGCACCCACGATCAAACGCAACGCCGCAAAAAAACCCTTGATCAGCGGGCGCCGTCCAGACATGACTGTGCCGTGCCGCATATAGTCGTGCGTCATCGTGCGTGTGCGGTTGGGCGCCAGCGGAAGCCCGAGTTGCGTTCGTTCGAGCGCCTGGCATTGGCTTTTCTCGTCGCAGCACAACACGAGCGCTTTCGTCGGCGGATCGAGATAGAGCCCGATCACGTCCCAGAATTTCTCTTCGAACTTCGGATCATTCGAGAGTTTGAAGGTCTTCAAGCGATGCGGTTTCAAGTCGTTTTTCGACCAGATGCGTTGAACCGTACTCGGCGAGACGCCGGCGTGACGGCTCATCGAGCGGATGCTCCAGCGGGTCTTCCCTTGCGGCGGCCGTGTCGCCTCGGTGACGACACGCGCCACTTTCGCATTTGGGATCGATGGCTTGCGACCGCGACCAACGCCAAGATAGATTAGATTGGGAGGTGCTCGGCGGGGCGGCAACCCCGCCCGGATCGATATTGCGATGACCGCTCATCGGCTACACGAAACGGGAGCGTTTGTCATCATGGGAATAGAGAAAAAGCTTGGATCGGGAAATCGGGATAGGCGGAGCAATTTCCCTCGTTTTTTGGTTTGTACGTTATCGGGTCCCCAACATGCCTAAACATGTTGCCGATGGCGGCATCCTGGCCGGCTTAATTCTTGTCCTTGCAAATATAATGGAACCAGACATGAAGCCCGGCATATATGCTTCGACCGTTTTTCTCTTAAGCCTTCTTGGCGTGGGATACGCTGTCCATCTTTGGCGCAACCAGAAACCTTTAGACCACCTCATTCAGAGCGCCCAAGCTCAAACGGTTATTCAAAATAATGGCGGTACTGGCGCTGATATATCGGTTCAAGGTTCGCCTGGAGCCACAACGCCAAACGTTGGGTTAGATACAAACGGCTTGACTGTTATACAAAATGGGGGGTGACGGGCCAGCTATTGGCGTTCGGTCTACGGTTGTCGTGCCGCCGAAATAAACTCAGGCCTCCAAATGCCGTTGCCAATATCCACAGAAATCGACAGACGGAACGCGCCGCATCGCCAAGCCTGAAACCGCGTGCACGAGGAATAAAATGGCGTAGGCCCGATTTACAATGCCGGTGTTGAGATCTGGGGTGGGCGCCATGGGGCGCGTCGCGGCATTTGGGATCAACGGCCCCACGTGCACCCCTCGGTACCCGCGCACTCAACCTTGCCTACGCCCGCCGTACGCGGCAGCCCCGGCGTCCTGAACGGATTGCACTTCGGCTGACCGGTCGCGATGTTCACCATCGTTGCCGGGGAGCAGCTCGCGGGATTCTCATAAAACGACCCGCCCGCGATGGAAATATTCGAACCGCTATCCCGGGCATGAAACAGCGTGCCGTGGATCTTGCTGCCGGCGATGGACACTCTCGCATTGTTCGCCACCTCTATGGTCTGGTTCCAGAGATCGGAATCCCGAATATCGAGCGAGCTGCCGGGCGCAAGCGCGGCGAGCACCGCGAGCTGCAACACCGAATGTTCGACGCGCACTTTCGCATCCCGGCCGAAGATGCCGATTTCGTTGATGGTTGAATTCTTGATGGTTAGATCCGCGTTATCGCCGGCATAGATCTGCCAGGCGATGGGGCCGAGCTGGACATCCTTGAGCGTCAGCCGGTCACTGATCTTCCCATTCTGCAAGCCGGCCTTGAGGCCATCCAGCGTTTCCCGCGAACCGGCCACAGTGTACGAGATCTTGAGTTCGCCGGTCTCCGCGGCTCGCGCGCCGTTACCAGTGATCGTGAGCGCCGAGGTGGGCTTGACCTCGATACCAATTCCAGGTTGGGCATTATCAACCTGCAGTGACCATCCCACATCCAGACCGGTGCCGGCACCGATCCGCCACGAGAACGGTCTGTTCACGTCGGGCAGCGTCAATGACCCCTTGGCGCCACCCGCGTCCAGCCAGACACCGGCCCGCGTGCCGGTTCCGCTAATTTTCGCGGACGACGAGTCGTTGACGTAGATCTCGGTCGGGACTTGCTGGGTATCGGCGACGGTCAGCTTGGCGGAATCGTGAAGATTGCCGAGCAGCCATGACTCTTCCTCGACGAGCGTCGAGCCGGTCACCTCGAAGGATGATCGGCCTCTGGCATCATAATTCATGTAGACGCTGCCTTTGCCGCGGCCTCCAGATTTCTGTGTGCGAAACTCGACGTGGTCCAGCTTGATCGTCGCGTCATCCGTCGAAGTCATCGAGCGTTGCTGACTGAACTCATTGTCGATCGCGAGCACTGCCCGTTCAGCCGGCCGGCCCTGGATCCATAGTGTCGCGTGGTCCCGCACGATGACGTTGCCGCCCACGACCAAGCGCCCGCCCTTCGGCCCGGTATAGTCAAAGTGCAGGACGGCACTGCCCGTCACGGTCAAGTCGCCGCCGACTGTGCAGTCCTCATCCACCGTCACGCTGCCGCTCACCGTCATCGGCTGTCGCGGATCGCAGTCGCGTCCCTCGGCGGGCGCGACTGCCGCAGGCGGGGAGCTTATCGCCGGCGCCCCGGGATTCGCGATGAGCAAGTCCAGGATTTTCTCGGCCTCCTTGATCTTCCCGCTTTGGAGTAGCTTGTCGACCTGTTGCATTCCATCCTGGATCGGCGAGATGTCCGCACCGGACTCGCGAAGCTTCGCGGCGCTTGCGCCGACCTGGCCTATTTTGGCTTAAATCCGGCTGGCTGTGTCGGTCAGGCTCTCAGACAGAGAGTTCGAGAAGCTCCAAGGCGCAATCAGGATCAGCGAGGACAATGCAATGCCCAAGGCGGTGGTCAAGATCGCGGTTCTCAACTTGTTGAGGTTGGCGATCACCATGGTCCCGCCCCGCAAAACATTTCGGGATTGCCGAAAATATCCGCGTACCACTGAGCTAGCCCTGGCTCCGTTCATAAATAGGTGCGGAAGCAGTGAACTGTAATTCAGGCACCGTCAAGTTAAGTTCGGCTATTGGATTTAACGGCTATATTTCATCGTGAACCATGCTCGCGATCCGCTTTAGCGCCGCTGTCGCTTCAAGGCCGACGCGATCTTTTAAGCGGTTTAGCTGTATTCACAATTCCCGCCAAGCCCGCGGATGGTCGAGAAAACGCTGGCCGCGCAGGGGATCGTCGTCGGCGATGCAACTAACCGCCGCCGGGCCGAGAAGTTTTGTCGGGAATTCTCCACCGGGATCGCTCGCCGCGCGCCGGTTCGTGGCGATAAATGGTATCTCGAAGAGGGGGTCGTCGCATTCGCCGGCAACAAGCATTGGCTCTGGCGCGCCGTCGATCAGGTCGCCAAGCTTTTCCATATTCCCCGACGCGAGAATATGCCGGCGCCTGATTTTCGCGCCTTTCGCGGCCAGGCCTTGCGGCCTCGACTCGGATCGCGCGCGCCCGGCACGCCGCTTGCTTGCGCAGATATCAGGAAACCAGCCGCGTCGCGCGGGGGCAGGTCAACTTGACGGCGCCGGCGGAAATACGACCGCTTTGAGACCCTGACCGCTATTCTCGACCACGCCGGTGACCTGCAACTGAACTTTCATCCAGCGACGGTTAGAGCCTCGGCAGTTGATGCGCCTTGCGGCGCGGTGTGAGCAACAGGCGAGCGGCGGAGCTGGTCAGGATTGCGCAGCCGGGCGCCTGTTGCGGTGAGATCAGCGGCATAGGCCGCAGGTGTCTGGTAGCCGAGCGAGGAATGCGGCCTCGCGGTGTTGTAATCGTAGGCCCATGAGCCAATGACCTGCCGGGCGTGATCGAGACCGACGAACAGGGTCTCGTTCAATAGCTCGTCACGCATCCGGCCGTTGAAGCTCTCGCAGAAGCCGTTCTGCGTCGGCTTACCCGGGGCGATGTAGTGCCAATCGATGCGGTGCTCGGCACACCAGGCGAGGATGGCATTCGAGGTGAGTTCGGTCCCATGATCCGATGCGATCATGTCGGGCTTGCCGCGCCGTTGGAGCAGAGTGCTCAGTTCCCGTGCCACCCGCTTGCCGGAGATCGAGGTGTCGGGGACCGCCGCCAGACATTCCCGCGTTACATCGTCGACGACGTTCAGAATGCGGAAGCGCCGGCCACAAGCAAACTGATCGTGCACGAAGTCGAGTGACCAGCGGGCATTAACCTTGGCCTCGATCAGGATCGGCACCCGCGCTCTGACGGCACGCCGCCTAACGCGACGGCGGCGCACTGTTAGCCCTTCCTCGCGATAGAGCCGGTAAATCCGGTTGATGCCGGATGGCTCACCCTGCTGGCGCAGCAGGACGAACAGCCGTCTATAGCCGAACCGCCGGCGTGCATTGGCCAGATCGCGCAGCCGGCACCGGAGCTCGGTATCAGGCGGCCGGCAGAATTGATACCGGATGCTGGTCCGATCGGCGGCGATGACGGAGCAGGCCCGCCGCTCGCTCATCTGGAACATCGTCCGAAGATGAGCGACAGCCTCGCGCTTTACGGCGGGCCCTACCATTTTTTTCCCAGAAGCTCGCGCAGGGCCGAGGCGTCGAGCATCGACTCCGCCAGCAGCTTCTTCAGCTTGCCGTTCTCGTCTTCGAGTGCCCGCAGCCGTTTGGCATCCGAGACATCCATCCCGCCGAACTTGGCCTTCCAGTTGTACAGCGTCGCTTCCGACATCCCGTACTTCCGGCAGAGTTCCCCAGCCTTCGCGCCAGCCTCATGCTCCCGCAACACTGCGATGATCTGTTCTTCCGTAAACCTGCTTCGCTTCATCGGTCCGTCCCTTGTTCAGGCCGGACTCTAACTCCTCGTGGAGGAATATCTCAGTGGCAGGTCACCGGCCATCGCCGTCCTCCGCAAATTGACTAATAATTAAGAGGACCGAAGCAGATTCGGCATATTAGGACTTTGTCATGCAATTCTTCACCCCATTGCCCTGTGGCGAACCGCCCGGGAAGGGTTGCCAGCGGTGCCTAAAAACTCTATGCTTAATCGTCAGAAGGATTTACGCTATGAGTTGGATCAGACCATGATCCAAGAAATACCGGATGAGTGATAAAAAACGTGGTCCAAAAAATGCGCGGTGGCCTTTATAACACAGCCAGCGGATCGAGAGCAGCATAGTCTCAACTCGAAGCAATCGCGCTCTGAACAGTGTCGTTGGCGGCCGGAACTGGCGAAAGTCATAAGAGGCATAACGCGCCTTCTTTCGCGGGGCCGCCAATGATTTGCGTTTCCCGGCTCGAAATGAATTTGCCGGGCGCTTGTCCCGTTTCGTTCGAGGAACCAACGCTCATGCTTGCATGTCATGCCCGCTTTCTGTTCTCCGCCGCTATCGCCATGGCCCTCGCCGCGCTCGGTCCTTCGTCGCTCTCGGCGGCCGCGGCAAATTCGGCAAGGGCCACCAAGGCCACGCCCCTGCCCCCAGCGGCGACAGACCCCACAAAGGAGATCTCGCTGGTCTCGCATCGCGCGGTCTATGAATTGACACTTTTGAAATCGGTGGGCAGCAAGAGTTCAACAGCGGCGCATGGACGCATTGCCTTCGATTTCACCGGCTCCGCCTGCGACGGCTACGTGCAAAATTTCCGGCAATTAACCGAATTGCAGCCCGCCGAAGGCCCCACCCGCGTCTCGGACATGCGTTCGGCGACGTTCGAGGACGCCGACGGCCGGAATTTCGACTTCAAGATGCAGACAAGCATAGATAGTGGCGCCGTCGAGGCGGTCGATGGAAAAGCCTGGAAAACCGCTGGCGGGCTATTATCGGTAAACCTCGCCAAACCGAAACACAATAAGTTCGAGCTCGATCCCGATGTGGTTTTTCCAACCGAGCATCTGAAACGCATTTTGGCGGCGGCGGAAGCGGGCCAGAATTTGCTCGAAGTCAAGGTCTATGACGGGTCGGAGACGGGCGAAAAGGTCTATGAAACGACAACTTACATCGGCCGTCCGATCGCCGATCCCGCCCTGGAAAAGGCGGTGCATATCCCAGAACTCGATAACGTGAGGCGCTGGCCGGTCTCCATCAGCTATTTCGAATCCGGCAAAAAGGACGACGCGCCGAGCTATACCTTGTCGTTCGACCTCTATGAAAATGGTATTTCGCGCGCGCTCAGGCTCGATTACGGCGATTTCATTCTCGCCGGGGAAATGTCTAGACTCGAGCTTCTTAGCGAGCCCGCCTGCGCCAAATAGGTCAAGCCGGTAATCGTGAAGACACCGTGGCTCGGCATGATGGGTATCTTCCGGCCGGTCCGCTTCCCTCTGGCGCTTAAGGGGCCATGAGCGAACTGGAAATCACTTGCGTGAAAGCGGGCTGTTGCGGCCTCATCACGCTCAACCGCCCCAAGGCACTCAACGCGTTGACTTTGCATATGGTGCGCGAGATGGCGGCCGCCCTGGACCGGTGGGAGCGCGATCCGGGAGTCACTCGCGTCGTCATAACAGGCGCGGGCGGCAAGGCGTTTTGCGCGGGCGGCGACATCAGGATCCTGTATGATCTCGGCAAGGCCAGGCGCCATGCCGAACAGCTTAGCTTTTGGCGCGAGGAATATTACCTCAATCGCCGCATCAAACTCTATCCCAAGCCTTACATCGCGTTGGCCGATGGGATTGTCATGGGCGGCGGCGCCGGGATCTCCTTGCATGGCTCGCATGTCATCGCGGGCGAACATTTCAGCTTCGCCATGCCGGAAACCGGCATCGGCTTTTTCCCCGATGTCGGCGCGACTTTTTTTTTGCCTCGCCTGCCTGGCAATGCCGGAGTTTATCTCGCCTTGACGGGGGCCGGGATGACCTGTGGCGACGCGCTCGCCTTTGGGGTCGCCTTCGCCCATGTTCCTTCGGCCCGAAACGCGGGCCTCGCCCAAAGGCTGATCGGCGGCGAGGACATCGCGACCGCGATCGCCGCCGAAAAAGCCCCGGACCCCGCCTCGACGCTTCACCCGCAACGCCGGCTTATCGAGCGCTGTTTTTCCGCCGCGACAATTCGTTCCATTCTCGCCAATCTCGACGATGCAAGCCATGCCCGGCTTGGAATTCGCGCGTTCCGCCGCTCATGCGATACGCTCCAAATCGCCGTCGAGCCTAGCAATCGCATTGCGTCAAATGCAAATAGGCGCCAAGCTCGACATTGGCGAGGCATTGCGGACTGAGTTCCGCATCGTCTCGCGCGTTGCCAGATGCCATGATTTTTATGAAGGCGTGCGCGCGGTGATCATCGACAAAGACCATCGCCCGCTTTGGAATCCCGCCGGAGTAGAAAGCGTCGAGCCAGCCGGCATCGAGGCTTATTTCGTGCCTCTCCTTGAGGGCGAACTCGACTTTCGCGCGCAAGATTGTTGCCCATGAAGCTATCGCCCGGACCGAACAAGACAGCCGCGCGCCCCGATTCCGGTGCCGCCATCCGTCCAGGCGAACCGGCGCGCATCGCCGGCGAGGCGAACCGCGCGGGGCTTTTCCTGGTTGTGTTCATGCGCATGCTCGCGGGACTTTGGGTTATCCAGGGTCTTTTGCAATGGAGCGCGATCCTCCTGCCGCCGGAACCGCTGTTCGACAAGGTGAGCGCGCTACGCGGCGCGGCGGTGATTTTTTTCGCGACTGTCAACCTTGTCGCGGCGGTAGGGTTGTGGCTGGCGACCCCTTGGGGCGGCGTGATTTGGCTTTTGGGCGCGATCGCGCAAATCCTCGTTGCTCTGGCGCTGCCGGGGTTCTTTTCGATGCTCTGGATCGGTGCCGATATTGTCTTGATCGTTACCTATTTCGTCTTGATGTGGCGGGCTGGCCACGCGGGCACGGCTTTCTTTAGGCAGAGCCACCGTTGATGCGGATGATGGTCCTTACGCGGGCGAGAGGCGAAGCAAAGCTCGCGGCAAGGCAGGGAGCGGTCAATCCTTGTCGTGCGGCGCCACGCGAAGCGGCACTAGATCGGTTTCCAGCAGGCCGTAGAGCAAATGGTCCTGCCAGACTCCGTTGATACGCAGATAGGAACGCACGTAGCCCTCCCTGGTAAATCCGCTCCGTTCCAATAGTTTCTTCGAGGCTTCGTTATGGGGCAGGCACGAGGCTTCGATCCGATGGAGCCGGAGCGTGGTGAAAGCGTAGCCGGTCACTGCCCTGAGCGCGACCGACATGAAGCCTTGCCGGGCATGTGGCGCGCCGATCCAATATCCGAGCATTGCCGCCTGCACGACGCCGCGTCTGATCTGCCCCAGAGTGAGACCGCCGACAAGCACATTATCGTGTTCGCGAAAGATCAAGAAAGGGTAGGCTTCGTCGTTGGCGATCTCCTGCTGATTGTGGCGTAACCGGCGCCGGAACGCAGCGCGCGTTAGATCGTCGGCGGGCCAGGCCGGCTCCCACGGCGTCAAAAACGCGCGGCTTCGCGCCCGCAAATCGGCCCATGCTTCGTGGTCGCGCATCTCCGGCGGCCGAAGATAGATGCCTTCGCCGCGCACCAGAGGTGCGGCATGGCTGGCTGGAGAGAGACGGAAGAGAGCCACGAAGCCGCTCCTTCAGATGCCGCCCAGCCGCAGCGCGACCTGCGCGGGCGTAAAAACCTTGGCTACCGGACCAATCGCCGCGACGGTTGGCGCCGACCGGAGCGCGCGCGCACCAGCAGCGCGGATTTGGGCGACATCCAGGCGATCAATCGCCGCAATTATTTCGGCGCGAGTGAGAATACGGCCGAAGGCGATCAATTGCCGGGCAATCTGTTCGCAGCGGGCGGCGGGGGATTCGAGCGCCGCGAGGAGCGACACTTTCATCTGCGCCTTTGCCCGCCGGACTTCGGTGTCGCTCAGATCCAAGGTCGCCTTGCTTAGGCAGTCGAGCGCGACGGGCAACAATTTGCCGGCATCCATTGCGCTCGTCGCGGCATAAAAGCCAAACACTCCGGTATCGGAATATCCCCAATGAAAGGCGTGGATGGAATAGGCGAGCCCACGCGCCTCGCGCACCTCCTGGAACAGGCGCGAAGACATCCCTCCGCCGGCCGCGTTCGCGAAAATCTGCATGGTGTAAAAATCCTCATGCGCGTAAGCGGTGCCTTCAAAGCCGATGGCGATATGGGCCTGTTCGAGCCGCCGTCTCAAGCGCTTTTCGCCGCCCCGGTAGAGCGCCCGCGCGGCTCCGTTCTCGGTGCTCCGCGCCGGAAAGTTCGCGAAGCACCGAGCGGCCTCGTCACAAAGCGAGGCGTGTTCGACTGCTCCGGCGGCGCCGATCACCGTCGCGTCCGCGCGATAGTGAGTCGCGAGATAGGCGCTGATCGCGTCCCTGCCGAACCCCGAGACTTGCTCCCGGGTTCCGAGGATCGGCCGCCCAATGGGTTGATCCGGATACGCGGCGGCGTTAAGCAATTCGAAGACGAGATCGTCGGGCGTGTCTTCAACCGCGCCGATTTCCTGCAGAACAACGCCCTTTTCGCGTTCGAGCTCCATGCTGTCGAAGGTGCTTTCGGTCAAAATATCGGCGAGGATATCGAGCGCGAGCGGAACGTCCCCGGCCAAGACATGGGCGTAGTAGGCGGTATGTTCGGTGCTCGTCGCGGCGTTGAGATCGCCGCCGACGGTCTCAATCTCCTCGGCGATGGCGCGCGCCGAACGCCGACGCGTGCCCTTGAACGCCATATGTTCGAGAAGATGCGACAAGCCGTGCTCGTTCGTTCGTTCGTGGCGCGATCCGGCGCCGACAAAGACGCCGAGCGAGACGGTCTCAAGGTGCGCCATGCGATCGGTGGCAATCCTCAGGCCGGACGGCAAAGTGGTGATCTCGACGCTCATAATGCTGCCCGGCTCGCCGCGCGCGCGGCGCGGGCATGGATAAAACGCTCGATTCCGCTCTGGTCGTTGGGCAAAATCGAAAACTTCTCTTTACGATCAAAAAGACCGGCAAGATGGCCAGGCAAATCCGGCCGCTCGCCTGTCGCGTGCGCGATCGCGGCGGGAAATTTGGCGGGATGCGCGGTGCCCAGAACAACGAGCGGGCTCCCGGAGGCGTGCGCCTTTGCCTGACGCGCCGCGCTCAGCCCGACCGCGGTGTGCGGGTCGGCGAGGAAGCCCGCCTCCCGCCAGCTTCGGGCGATCTCCCGCGTGGTTTCGGTCTCGCCGACACGGAACGCATCGAACTCGGCGCGAATATCGTGAAGCGGGCCGGGCTCGATCGTAAACCCCTGAGATTGCCGCAACCCCGTCATTAAGCGGCAAAGCGCGCCCGGATCCCGTCCATGCGCTTCGAAAAGGAGACGTTCGAAATTGGATGACACTTGGATGTCCATCGAGGGCGATTGGGTTGGGTGAACCCTTTGCACTGCGTAGCCGCCGCTTGCCAGGGCGCGCGTGAGAATATCGTTGGAATTCGTCGCTATCACCAGCCGGTCGATCGAAAGGCCTAAGCGTTTGGCCATCCAGCCGGCCAAAATATCGCCGAAATTGCCGGTCGGCACGACAAAGGAAATTTTCCGGTACGGCCCGCCAAGGATGGCCGCGCTGGTAAAATAATAGACCGTCTGGAAAAGGATGCGCGCGAGATTGATCGAATTCACCCCGCAAAGATTAAGTTCGTCGCGCAAAGCCTTGTGATTGAACATATTTTTGACGCAGGCTTGCGCGTCGTCGAAAGTGCCTTCCATCGCGATAATGTGAATGTTGGCGGCTGCCGCCGTCGTCATTTGGCGTCGCTGCACTTCCGAGACGCGCCCATGCGGATAAAGGATGAAGACATCGACTTGGGGCAGACCGGCAAAGGCCTCGATGGCGGCGGCCCCCGTATCGCCCGAGGTTGCGCCAATGATGGTTGCTCGCTCGCCGCGCGCGTTCAAAACATGGTCGATGAGCTTGGCGAGGAGCTGCATCGCCAAGTCCTTGAAGGCGAGCGTCGGCCCATGAAACAATTCCAACACAAAAAGATTGGAATCGAGCTGAGTGAGGGGGGCGACCGCTGGATGCCGGAAATTTCTGTACGCGGCCGCGATCACGCCGCGCAAGGCGCCCGCCTCGATCTCATCTGCCACGAAAGGCGCGATGATCGCCTCCGCGACATCCGCGTATGGTTTTCCGGCGAAGCCGGCGATGGTGGCTTGCGAGAGCTGTGGGTAGGTTTCCGGCAGGTAAAGGCCGCCGTCCGGCGCGAGGCCGGCGAGCAGCATCTCAGTGAACGAAACCGGCGGCGCCGCGCCGCGCGTTGAAATGTACTTCACCTGTAAACCCGCGCTCCCGCGGCCGGACGAATGAATTGCGTCTCTCTAACATAATGTTGTGAAAGGGAAAGCCAGTACCGCGCGGATCATGGATTCGCTCGCTCTGCTTCAGGTATGGACTTTCGGCCTTTGTCTTTGCGCTCCTGTGGGAAGAGGCCGGGGCAGTTTGCCTAAGCTGGTCCGTCGCATTATGCTGTGCGGGGGAAATTGCCGCGGGGATCCGCGGTTGCCTCCAAGCCGTCCGCGCTGCGATCCTCGGTTTCGATGATCAATTCTTGATTGTTTCGGGAGGCGTCTAAAATCGGGAGGAGATCATGCAAAGCAATCGCAGCAAGGGAAACCGCGCCTCGTGGGGGGTATTTACGGCCCTTTGGGCCGCCTTGGCCGCGGCGGCACCGACGGGCACCTGGGCCGCGCCGGTCGAGACCGTACTATACAGTTTTGCTAGCGGCAATGATGGTTCTGATCCTACTGCGGGCTTGATCGCCGATAATTACGGAACACTCTACGGCACAACGAGGTTCGGTGGGAACCGTGCAGTTGACCCACAGGGGATTGGCTACGGCACAGTTTTCAAATTGACCAAGTCAGCTACCGGTTGGATAGAGACCGTACTTTATAGGTTCTGTCCACAGCCAACAAGCTGCAGTGATGGTGCCTACCCCTACGCTGGCCTGATCACCGACAACGAGGGCTCGCTCTACGGCACGACCACTAGCGGCGGGAGTAATGGCGACTGTGTAAACTCGCCCGGTACTAGGCCGTGTGGACGGATTTGATCAAGATGAAGCCGCAGACGAGTGCGAGGAATGAGGCATAGTTTCTTGCCGTCTTCTCGCAGCGGAGCGCGATGCGTTTGAAGCGCTTGATCTTGCCCATCATTTGCTCGATACGCGCCCGCGCTTTGTAGAGGACCTTTGCGAAGAACTTCGGCTTGTCGATGGTGTTCGAGCGATAGGGGATGACCGGACAAATGCCGCGGTTACGCGCCGCCTCCCGATTTGTCTTTGCATCATAGCCCTTGTCCGCGACAACGGCGCGGGGATCGACGTCCGGACCGAGGTCGAGGAGCACTTCGAAGTTGCGGCTGTCGCTCGCTTCGCCGCCGGTCAGATGGAAGCCGATCGGATAGCCGTCGAGATCGGTCTTGAGATGGATCTTGGTCGAGAACCCTCCCCGGGAGCGCCCGAGGGCTTCGCCATCCTGCCCCCTTTTGCGCCGGCCGCCGACACATGCGCGCGGATGACGGTCGAGTCGAACATCTGCACGAGATGCGCCCGCTCGCTCAAGGAGGCGAGCGCTTCGAAGAAAGTTTCGAACACGCCGCTGCGGCTCAAGCGCCAGAAGCGCTTCCAGATGCTGTTCCAAGAGCCGAACTCGGCCGGCAGCGCTCGCCAAGTAATGTTGTGGATCGTGAAATAGTGCAAGGCTTCGAGAAACTTGCGGTCGTCCCGCCCCTTGTCCCCACGCCGCGAGCGGCAGGCATCGAACACCTCGTGCACAAGCACCCAATCTTATTCGGTCATCTTCGTCAGCATGGCCGGCCCTCCAAAAGCCAGCCACCCATAAATCACCGAAAAAGTGATTTGGGAATCCCTTGACCTATATTTTCCGATATCCGTCCACACGGCCTAGTGGCTGTGGGACCGTTTTCAAGTTGACGCCGCCCGCCAAGGGCCAGACCGCTTGGGCTGAGACTGTGCTCTATAGTTTCAAGGGCGGCAGCGACGGTCTGAACCCCCAGGCTGGCCTGATCGCCGACAATACCGGCGCGCTCTACGGTACAACAAGTGCCTACCCAGGCACAGTGTTCAAGCTGACGCCGCCCGCAAGGGGCCAAACGGCTTGGACTGAGACTGTGCTTTACAACTTTTGCTCGTTACCGAACTGCAGCGACGGGGCCGAACCGAATTTTGTTAGTTTGATCGCCGACAAGGAGGGCGCGCTCTACGGCACGACCGGTAGCGGCGGGATTGGCAACTATGGGACCGTTTTCAAGCTGACGCCGCCCGCCAAGGGCCAGACCGTTTGGACAGAGACTGTGCTCTATAGTTTCAAGGGCGGCAGCGACGGTCAGAACCCCGAGGCTAGCCTGATTGCCGATGATCAAGGTGCGCTCTACAGCACAACGTTTTTTGGTGGGACTGGTGGCTCTTTTCCACGTGATCCAGGCTCTGGTACAGTTTTCAAGTTGACGCCGCCCGCCAAGGGCCAGACCACCTGGACAAAGACCTCACAGCTTCTGCATGCTGTCAAACTGTAACGACGGTGCGTTCCCAGAGGCTGGCCTGCTCGCTGACAAGCAGGGCACGCTCTACGGTACAGCCGCGAACGGTGGAATTGGTGGAACTATTGGCAATGGCACGGTTTTCAAGCTGACGCCCACCAAGGGTCAAACAGTTTGGAATGAGACTGTACTTTATAAATTCTGTCCGCAGCCTGGCTGCAGCGATGGTTCTCAACCCGGGCCGGCTGGCCTGATCGCTGACAAGGAGGGCACGCTGTACGGAACAACGCAAGTCGGCGGTGGGACTGCTGGCACGGTGTTTAAGCTAACGGGCACGGGGTTCGTCACAGGGATCCCCTTCGCCGCCTTCGGCGCCAAGCTTGCGATCGACATCGGCATATCGCCAAAACCCGACGCCTTTGAGCTTCTGTCCGAGTTCACCCTTGGGCAAAGCAGCAACGGGATCAATCCCGTCGCCGAACCGGTGACCTTCCAGATCGGCACCTTCGCCACGACCATCCCGGCCGGTTCCTTCACGGGGACAGGGTTTGGGCCGTTCACATTCAACGGGATGATCGGTGGCGTGGGGTTGGGGGTGCGTATCGAACCCATCGGGACCAAGCGATACGCATTGAAAGCGGAGGCGCTGCGCCCCAATCTGACCGGGACCAAAAACCCAGTTCCGGTGACACTGACCATCGGCGGCGACAGCGGCGGGGCCTTGGTCAAAGCCGACATTTACTAAGGTCTATTGCCGCAGGTCTCTGATCGCGGCCGGCGTTGCTCCCGCCAGCCGGCGGCTTAGCGTCTTCACGACTTCACCATGGCATGTGCAAAGCAGTGATCGCGACAAGCCGCTCGCCAGCAATCGCGGCGAAAAGCAGGAAAAGATAGAGGATCGAAAAACCAAAAAGCTGCCCCGCGCATCGATCGGCCTTGGAGCCCGTCCGATGACGATAGACCCGCGCCGAAAACAACAGCATGAGCGCGCCAAGAGCGAGAGCGGTAACGCCATAAGCCAAGGAGGCAAAGCCGATGAGCCATGGCGCCATGCCAAGCGGAGCGAGAAGGAGAGTGTAGAGGAGTATATCGCGGCGCGTGCGATCGGCTCCCTTGACGTTGGGGAGCATCGGAATCCCGGCGCGCCCATATTCGTCGGCCCTCACGAGAGCGAGCGCCCAGAAATGCGGCGGCGTCCAAACAAAGATAATGGCGAAAAGCGCGATGCTCGCGAGGCTAATTTCGCCCGTGGCCGCGGCATAGCCGACGATCGGCGGCAAGGCTCCGGCGGCGCCTCCGATCACGATATTTTGCGGGGTCAAGCGCTTGAGCCACATCGTGTAGACGACGACGTAGAAAAAGATGGTGAAGCTAAGAAGCGCGGCGGCGAGCCAATTGGCGACAATGCCTAAGGTCATGACCGAAAGACCCGCAAGGAACATGCCAAAGCCGAGCGCGTCCTCCTTGCGCATCCTGCCTGCCGGAATCGGACGGTTTTGCGTCCGCCGCATCAGCGCGTCGATGTCGGCGTCATACCACATGTTGAGGGCACCCGCCGCGCCCGCCCCGGCCGCAATGGCGAGCAGCGAGGCGAATCCAATCACCGGGTTGACGTGCGAAGGCGCGATCAAAACCCCGGTGAGCGCGGTGAACATCACCAGCGACATGACGCGCGGTTTTAGGAGCGCGAAATAACCGGAAGGGCTCGCGATCGAAACCGGGAGACTTTTGGTAAGGACGCTACTGCTCTTGCTGACGAAACTCATAAGAATCGTTTCAATGCGGGTGCCCGCGACGGATTATGAATTTGAGAGCTTATCATGAAACGCGCGAGCGCATGGTTTTAATGCTCCAAACGTTTGATTAAAGGCCGTGCCGAAGGTTTCGATGAGTCGGGCGGCCGGCCGGGCAAACCTCAAAAAGCGGCCCTCGCGCCGCAGTGGCGCGCGTTTCATTTCTTCCTCAATCTCTTGAGGCGGTGGATCCGTTGGTTCAAGACCACAAACGCCCATCGAGCGCAACCGGCCGCCTTGCGGCATAAACGCGCGTTGAAAGCGCTGCTTGGAAAGACCGCGGAGAAGATTATGGGCTTTATGGGACGGAATCGGCGCCTCGCGCCGCAACAATCTACCAGCTGCTTAAACACGCGGGATACGCCGCAACTCAAAATTGGGAAAGGCTTCGCCGGGGCCCACGACGCAGCCATGTTATAACAACATTAGAGGCAACACCGCGCTCTTGCCCTGCCGCCAAAGTCCCCCGCGCTCACTCCGGTTGTTCCTTCGACCGACAGGCCTGCAACACCGCCCGGTTTGCTATTCTTCGTACTATGCGCGCGAGGCCGCGCTAATGCGAAGGCGCCATGCGCGCGAGGCCGCGCTAACGCGAATGCGCCATGCGCATCGAAGCCGGATTGCGTCCCCCACACGGGTTTTTTTAACGATGCTAAAACATGACGAATGCTTAACTTGAAGCCTGCGGCGCACTTGTCTATTTCGGGCTGGTGCATCTCGACATGATCTTGCGAAAGTCGAAACGGTTTCGCGGATCGTGCGACAATCGAAAACTGGAGAACTCCCATGAAACCGGGTTTGCCTTTCGCCTTGACTATGATCGCCCTTGTTGGCTCCGGCATCGTGTTTGCCGTTTCTAACGGCCACGCGGGACAACCACCCCACGCGGAACAATCCCCCTCCAACGTTCCGGCAGGCACGGAAAAGCACGTTTTCTCGCCCGCCGACCGCGCCGCTTTCCTCGCCGCGCGGATCGCGGCCCTCCATGCCGGTTTGACACTGTCGCCGGAGCAGGAGAAGCTCTGGCCCACCGTCGAGACCGCGGTGCGCACCGCCGCCAGTAATGCGATGGTCAGGCGCCAGAAATTCAAGGACGCGCCCGAGCCCGCAAGCCTCATCGACAGGCTGCGGCGGCGCGGCGAAAACGCGGTGGCGCGGGGCCAAAATCTCGAAGCGATCGCGGACGCGGCGGCGCCTCTTTATGCGACTTTGAGCGACGACCAGAAACATCGTCTTCCGGTGCTCATGCACGGGCTGAGGCCGCACCATCGCCATTTCGCCATGATGGATAATGACCAGGAGCAGTGGGGGTGGCGTCACGGCCGAGGCGAACAGGAGGGTTTCGCGCCACAGGACGGTGATTCCGGGCCACAGGGGCGTTAGGACTTAAACGCCAGCGCGGTGCGGCCGGGCTTGGGATCGACATGGCGGAGACCCGCGCGCCTCTCAAGCGGCTAACCTTGCCAAGCGGCGCGGGCGTCGCGCTTTGGCTCGCGGGCCCCGCCGGACCGGGCGGAGTTCCGAAGCAATTGTGGAACACTCTTTCTCGCGGCGAAAAGGACCGGGCGAACCGTTTCCGGCGCGCTGAGGACCGGGCGCTGTTCGGCTTGACGCGCGGCACTTTGCGTCGCCTCCTGAGCGAGGCCACGGGTATTCCGGCGGACAAGATCGCATTCGCGGAAGGACCTTATGGAAAGCCCCGCCTGGCCGGGACCAATGGGCCGTATTTCAATGTTTCCCATTCGGGGTGCTGGGCATTGATCGGATTTTCGGGCAGCCGTGATATCGGCGTGGATATAGAATTTATGCGTGCGGCTGGCGGCGAACTGGACTTGGCGCGATCCTTCTTCTCGGCCGCCGAATACCGCTCTCTCGAAGCCCTGAACCGGGACACGTTGCTTTCGTCCTTTTATAAAATCTGGACCTGCAAGGAAGCGGTTCTGAAGGCGATTGGCGCCGGAATTTCCGACCATCTCAAGGATTTTTCGGTCGAATTGACCGGGGATGGATACGTAATCCATCCCGAACCGAACTACTTTTCGCCCGTGCTCGCCTCGGTCGCCGTCCAACCGGCCGAGGTTCCGGAAGGCTATGCCGGATGTTATGCCTTGGCGTGAGCGCCACGTGATATAATGTGCGTTGCGGTCCAACTCCCGCGCGCGAGGCATGCCATGCGAAAGCTCTCACGCCGCCAGACCTTGGCGGCCATGGTGGCCGCCGGCGCGAGCGTTGCTGCCCAACGCGCGCGCGCGGCATCCGTCGCCGCATCCTCCCGCGTGTCCTTTCTTCTGGTCAACGATATCTACCGGATCGACGAAAATAGGGACGGGCGCGGCGGCATGGCGCGTTTCGCGGCGGTAGTGAAGGCGGAGCGGGCAAGGGCGCTCGCCGAAGGTCGCCGTCTCATTTGCGTTCATGCCGGCGATACGCTGTCGCCGAGCCTGTTGTCGAGCTTTGATCAAGGCGCGCATATGATCGATCTCTTCAACGATGTGGGGCTCGATGTTTTCGTTCCGGGCAATCATGAGTTCGATTTTGGCAAGGATAATTATTTCGAGCGGATGGGAGAGGCCCGTTTCCCGATCCTTGCCACCAATCTCAAGGATGCCGCGGGGTTGAGGTTGGCGCGTCATCAGGATCAGATTTTGATCGAAGTGGACGGCCTCAAACTCGCGCTCGTCGGCGCCGCCTACGAAGCGACGGCGAGCGCTTCGCGCCCCGGCGATCTCGTATTCGGATCAACGATCCCGGCGGTCCTCGCGGCCGCCAAGAGCGCGCGCGCGGCGGGCGCCGATCTCGTCATCGCCATCGTGCATGCCGGCAAGGCGACGGGCGCCGCGTTGATGAATACGCATGCCGTCGATCTCATCCTGTCCGGCCATAATCACGATCTGCATATCGATTTCGATGGCCGCACCGCGTTCGTCGAATCCGAGCAGGATGCGAATTATGCCACCATTGTCGATATCGAAGTCGCGCCTGGCAAGGACGGAGCAAATCGCTCGCCGTCATGGTGGCCAGATTTCCGCGTCCTCGATACGGCGAAGATCGATCCCGATCCTTCGATGCTTGCCAAGGTCCGCGCTTACCAGGCCGGGTTGGCGAAGCGGTTCGATGTCGAGATCGCGACCCTTGCCGTGCCCCTCGACAGCCGCACCGGGGCCGTGCGCTCGGGGGAATCCGCGATCGGCAACCTCATCGCCGATGCGCTTCGCAAGGCCGCGCAGGCGGACATCGCGATCGTCAATGGCGGCGGCATCAGAGGCGACAAAATCTATCCGGCGGGCACCAAACTCTTGAAGCGCGATATCCTCGACGAACTCCCTTTCGGCAACAAAACCATGTTGACGATTGTTCCGGGCAAAGCCATTCTGGCCGCGCTCGAAAACGGGTTTTCTCAGATCGAGCGCTTGTCGGGGCGGTTTCCGCAAGTTTCCGGGCTCTCCATCGTCGCCGATCCTGCGGCGGCGCTAGGCGCGCGGGTGAAGACGGTGGTGGTTGATGGCGAAGCGCTTGACATAGCCCACGATTACAAGCTTGCGACCGATGATTTCATGGCACTTGGCGGCGACGGCTATGGGATGCTCGCGGGCAAGACCCATGTGAGTGCGGACTCCGGCACAAGGCTCGTCGCCCTTGATGTAATCGATCATGTCGAGGCGTTAAAGCTTATCGACGCGAAGGTGGAAGGCAGGATCGTGCTCCGATAAGCGGGGTCGCACCGTCAACTTGGCCAAGCCGTATACTGAGCAGATCGCTGCCAGGACTCCCGGCATGTCTTCCTCGCGTTGAGCTCATCACAACAAGCGGATAGAACCCGCACCGGTTGACCCGGGGACAAGAGCCGATGAACGAACAAAATCCTAGCCCGCACGAACTATCGCAAGCACAAGCGCAACAACAGGCCGCGATCCTGATGCAGGCGCTTCCGCATATGCTGCGCTACGATGACGCCATAGTTGTCGTCAAATATGGCGGCCATGCCATGGGGGACGACAAAGTTGCGCGGGCGTTCGCCCGCGACATGGTTTTGCTCGAACAGTCCGGGGTCAATCCCGTCGTCGTCCATGGCGGCGGGCCGCAGATCGGCGCGATGCTCGCCAAGCTCGGCATCGAGTCGGAATTTTCCGGCGGACTGAGGATTACTGGCCGGGCCACCATGGAAATTGTCGAGATGGTACTGGCCGGTTCGATCAACAAGCAGATCGTCGGGTTTATCAATGCCGAGGGCGGGCGCGCGATCGGCCTTTGCGGCAAGGATGGCAATATGGTGACGGCCAGCAAGGTGCCGCGGACGAGCAAGGACGTCGATCTCGGCTTTGTCGGCGAGCCGGCCAAGGTCGATAAGACCGTGCTCGACCAGGTGCTCGGGCGCGAGCTCATCCCCGTCCTCGCGCCGGTCGCGCAAGGCGAGGACGGCGAGACCTATAATGTCAACGCCGATACGTTCGCGGGCGCGATCGCCGGCGCGCTGAAGGCGAAGCGGCTGGTGCTGCTCACCGACGTGCCGGGCGTTCTCGACCGCGACAAGAATTTGATCAAGCAGTTGCGCGTCGATGAAATTCATGCCCTCATCGCCGATGGCACGATCACCGGGGGCATGATTCCGAAGGTCGAAACCTGCATCGATGCGCTCGAACAGGGCGTCGAAGGCGCCGTAATTCTCGATGGCAAGATGCCGCATGCCGTGCTCATCGAGCTTTTGACCGATCACGGCGCGGGTACTCTGATTACACGGTGAAAGACACGAAACCCTTTTTTGACGATCCTCCCCATGGGCCATGCGCGCTTGGTCTCGAGGCCGCGCCGTCCGCCAATATTTTATCACACATCGATACGTGGGTATTCGATCTCGACAACACGCTCTATCCGGCCGATTGCGATCTGTGGCCAAAGATCGATCAGCGGATAACGCTGTACCTCAGCTATCTCTTTGGACTTGATGGTATGTCGTCCCGCGCGTTGCAAAAATACTATTATCAGCGCTATGGCACGACCCTGCGCGGCCTGATGGAGGAACATGGCATTGGTCCGGAGGAATTTCTCGATTTCACGCATGACATCGACCGCTCCTCGCTTCTTCCCAATCCTGCTCTCGCAACCGCCATCACCGCCTTGCCCGGACGCAAGCTCATCTTGACGAACGGGTCGCGCGAACATGCCCTGCTGACCGCCGGGGCGCTTGGCCTGGAGGCGATGTTCGAAGATATATTTGACATTTTCGCCGCCGATTTCGTGCCGAAGCCAGCGGCTGCCACCTACGAACGATTTTTCGAAAGGCACGCGGTCGATCCGGCGCGAGCCGTTATGTTCGAGGATCTCGCGAAAAATCTCATTATTCCCCATGAAAGAGGAATGACGACGGTGCTCGTCGTGCCGGAACCCGGCCAGAGGGACCATCGCGAAGTCTTCGAGATCACTCATGATCCCGCGACACCCTATATCGACTTCGTGACGAGCGATCTAGCGCGGTTCCTGAGGGGGGTGTCGCTCGGGATGCCCCGAATACAACGGACGTTTAGGAGCCATTGACATTCGCGGCGAGTGTACCGAAGCTCCCGCGCGCCTTGCAACATTCCCACCCTGCTGGAGACCCATATGCACGGCCTCGAAACGATTGTCGACGCGGCTTTCGACGATCGTGCCAACATCGATGTAGGGACGCAAGGCGAGGTCCGGGACGCCGTTCAAGTGGCCTTGCACCTTCTCGACACGGGAAAACTCCGCGTCGCGGAAAAGATCGAAGGCGCATCCGGGCCTGGCTCCTGGAAGGTCAACCAATGGCTGAAGAAGGCCGTGCTTCTATCATTCCGCCTGAACGGCATGGCGGCGATTTCGAGCGGACCCGGTGGCGCCACCTGGTGGGACAAGGTGCCGTCCAAATTCGCGGGCTGGGGCGCAGAGGAACATGCGGCGGCCGGGTTTCGCTCGGTGCCCAATTGCGTGGTGCGGCGCTCGGCCTATATCGCGCCGGGGGTGATCTTGATGCCGTCGTTCGTAAATGTCGGCGCCTATGTCGATCGCGGCACGATGGTCGATACCTGGGCGACGGTCGGCTCCTGCGCGCAAATCGGCAAGAATGTGCATCTTTCGGGCGGGGTTGGCATCGGCGGGGTGCTCGAACCCTTGCAGGCCAATTCGACCATCATCGAGGATGATTGTTTCATCGGCGCCCGTTCGGAAATTGTTGAAGGCGTGATTGTCGGACAAGGTTCAGTGATCGCGATGGGGACATTCATTTCCGCCTCGACAAAAATCGTCGACCGGACGACCGGCGAGGTCCGCCTGGGCTTTGTGCCGCCCTATTCGGTCGTTGTCTCGGGCAATCTGCCGGGCAAGCCTCTATCAGACGGCACGCCTGGGCCTTCGCTTTATTGCGCCGTGATCGTGAAAACCGTGGATGCAAGGACCCGCTCGAAAACCTCCATCAACGAACTTTTGCGGGAGTGACGGCGGCGTCTGTCGCCGGAGCTTGCCGCGCGGCCGAGGCGTCTCAAGAAGACTCAATATGTGGTTGCAGGCGCGCGGCCTCGAGCTGAGCTTTTTCTCGTTAGATCGATTTAAATCCAATAGGAGAGAGATAAATGAATACGAAAACAGTCATCGTGACCGGCGGCTCGCAAGGCATCGGAGCAGGTGTTGTGAAGGCCTTTCTGGATCGCGGTTACAACGTGGTGGCGAATTCGCGAAACATCACCAAGTCGGGCGCGTTCGAGGCGTCAGATAAACTCGCGTTGGTCGACGGAAGCATCGCCGAAGCTGCAACGGCGGCGAAGATCGCCGAAGTCGCCAAGAGCAAATTCGGATCGATCGACGCGCTCGTCAACAACGCCGGCATATATTTCTCGAAACACTTCACGGATTACACAATCGATGATCTACGGTCTCTCGTTTCCGTCAACATCGAAGGTTTTCTATTCACTAGCCAGCTCGCGATCAAGCAGATGTTGGCTCAGAAGACCGGCGGAAGCATCGTCAATTATCACGACGACGCTGGCGGGTCACCCGATCGTCGGAGTAAACTCCGCGGTTCCGATGATAACGAAAGGTAGTCTTGAGGCCGTCACCCGGAGCCTGGCGATGGAATACGTGAAACAAGGCATACGCGTGAACGCAGTCGCGCCGGGCGTTGTCGATACGCCGATGCACAAGGAAGGCCCGAAGGATTTTCTCAAGACGCTGCAACCGATGGGACAGATTTCCGATGTGAAAGACATCGTGGACGCGATCGTTTATCTGACGGAAGCCAGTCAGGTGACCGGGGAGGTGCTGCACGTGGATGGTGGTGCGCACGTTGGCAAATGGTAACCCGCGAAGGCTCTCGGCCGGCCATGGAAGCGGTGCAGACGGGCAATTTGCTTTTTCTGAGCGGGATGCTTCCCACGGAAGGCCGCGGGGCGAAATTCATTGGGCGCGTCGGCGCGGAGCTTGATGTGCACGCGGGGCGCAGGGCGGCTCACCTCGCGGCGCTTAACGTCCTCGCTGTCGCGCGGCAGCATTTGGGATCGCTCGACAAAGTGACGCGGATCGTCCGGCTCGGCGTGTCGGTGGTCACTTCGGGAGATGTCCGCGATCAGCCGAGAGTCGCTGACGCCGCTTCGGAGTTGCTGCAAGACGTCTTTGGAAAAGACAAGAGCCCTTGCCGCTTGGTGTATGGCGTCGCAAGCCTGCCGCTCGGCACCCCGGTCGAGCTGGAAGTGATCTTCGAGGTTTCCGCCTGATGCTTGCCTCCTGGAATCGGAACCGGCTCACAGCGAAACTCGGGATCGACTACACTATCATTCAAGGTCCGCTCGGCGGGTTGTCGTCGCAACGACAGCGGTCTCCAACTTTGGCGGACTCGGATCGTTCGGCGCGCACGCCTTGGCGCCGGAAGCGATCAAAGACGTACGATGAAAGACGTACGATCAAAGACGTAATTGCACAGATTCGCTCAGGGGGGTGCTCAATGTCGTTGCAACGGACGTGACCGATGCCGAAAGCGTCCCGAACGCCGCAACGCACAACGGGCCACGCAATCTCGTATTTTCTATCCGCGAACCGGTTCCCACTTCGCACCAAAATGCTCTAAGACAGGCGGGCAAACCCGCGAGCCCCGCGATCATGACCACGCCGCCCCGTCTCGAGACCCTCGCAGATCTCAGAATCGAGATCGATCGCATCGACGCGGCGCTGCACCTTCTGCTGATGGAACGCGGTGACATCATCCACCGGCTGATCGAAGCGAAGGCGCGGCAAGGTGGCGGCTCGGCGTTCCGGCCCGGCCGAGAGGCCGATATGATGCGCAGCCTCGTGTCCCGCCACCAGGGCCTGCTGCCTCTCGACACCGTCGAGAGCATTTGGCGGATCATCATTTCGACTTTTACCTTCGTCCAGGCGAATTACAGCGTCCATGCCGACATTTCTGGCGGCGATGCCGCGATGCGCGATTGCTGCCGGTTCCATTTCGGCTTCACGGTTCCCTATGTGGCGCATCACGGCGCCGCGCTTGTCATCGAGGCGGTGGCACGATCGGGCGGTGATCTCGGCATGGTGCGGGCGGGGGCGCCGGCCGGCCCATGGTGGCGCGGGCTAGCCGCGCCGGATGCACCCAAGATCATCGCCAGGTTGCCTTTCGTCGAGCGCCCGGACCATCCGGCCGGAATGCCCGTGTTCGTCATCGCCCAGCCGCTCGCCGAGGCGGCGGCGCGCGATGTCGTTCTCCACGACGTAACGATCGTCGGCGCGGGGGACCATTTTGCTCTGGCCTCCGGCGCGCGGGGCCTTGAGATCCTTGGCCAATTTAAAGATGGGTCCGGGCTCTCCTTGATGATCGCGACGGAGGCCGGGCTTGACGATTTGCGCGAAACCCTTGTTCGCGCCGGCTCGGCCGGAGCAGGGATCGCCGAAGTCGGCAGCCACGCGGCGCGCTTCGATTTGAGCGGGGTCCAAAACGTGGCGGCGCAATGATTTTGTTCCGGGGCTTCTTTGCATGACAAAAAACGCGATGGGCGGGGCAAGGCCGCGGCCGCGCCCCGGCGTGCTGGGGATCGACCCTTATGTTCCGGGTCAAGGCTCCGCGCCGGGCACCGCCAAGATTTTCAAGCTTTCGGCGAATGAGACGCCGCTCGGGCCATCGCCGCGCGCGCGGGAAGCTTTTTGTGCCTTTGCCGGCCGTCTCCAAGAATATCCGGACGGCGCCGCCACGGCCTTGCGCGAGGCGCTTGGCGCGAAACATGGGCTCGACCCAGCCAGAATCGTTTGCGGCACCGGCTCGGATGACATCCTTCACCTGCTCGCCGCCGCCTACATCGGTCCGGGCGACGAAGGCATTTTCACGCAGTATGGTTTCCTCGTCTACAAGATCGCCATTCTTGCCGCTGGCGGGGTTCCGGTCATCGCGGCGGAAAAGAATCTGACCGCCGATACCGATTCTATCCTCGCCAAGGTTGGCCCGAGGACCAAGGTGGTCTTCCTCGCCAATCCAAACAATCCGACCGGCACCTATTTGCCCATTGCCGAAGTCAAGCGGCTCGCCCAAAACCTGCCCGCCCATATCCTCCTTGTTCTCGACGGGGCCTATGCCGAATATGTGAACCGCCCCGATTATTCGTCCGGCCTGGACCTTGTCTCGGCCCACGAAAAAGTTGTGATGACGCGCACTTTCTCGAAGATTTACGGTCTTGCCGGGATCAGGCTCGGCTGGTGTTATGCGCCGCCCGATGTGTGCGACGCGATCAATCGCATTCGCGGGCCTTTCAACACCAATGGCGCGGCCATCGCGGCCGGGGTCGCGGCGCTGGACGACAGCGGCCATATCGGCAAGGCCGTCGCCCATAATGAGATTTGGCTTGCGTGGCTCGCCCGTGAGATTTCCGCGCTAGGGATCAAGCTCACGCCAAGCGTTTGCAACTTCTTGCTTTTGCATTTCGACGGCGGGCCGCAAGCGCGGGCAGCGAACCGCTTCCTCTTGGACCGGGGGTTGATCCTGCGCGCTGTCGGCGCCTATGGGCTGCCGCATTGCCTGCGGCTCACGGTCGGCACGGGGGAAGCGAACCGTCTCGTCGTCGCAGCCCTCAAGGACTTCGTCAAGCTTAAAGGCCCCGCGCGTGCCTGACGGTCTCGGGGCTCCCTTGAACGAGCCTCTGTTCGAACGCCTTGCCCTCATTGGCATGGGGCTTATCGGCTCTTCCCTGGCGCGGGTCTGCCGGCGCAAGGGGCTTGCGGGCGAGATCATTGCCACGGACTCTTCCATCGTCGTCCGCGCGACGGTGGCCGGACTCGCGCTCGCCGATCAGGTCGTGGACACTGCGGCTGCCGCGGTCGAGGCGGCCGATCTCGTTATCCTTTGCGCGCCAGTCGGCGCGATGGAAACTATTGCGCGGGAGATCGCGCCCTATCTGGAGCCCGGCGCGATCGTCTCCGATGTTGGGTCCGTCAAGGTCTCGATCATCAAGGCGGTCGCGCCGCATCTGCCCAGCACGGTCCATTTCGTCCCGTCGCATCCGGTGGCCGGGACCGAGCAATCTGGCCCGGAGGCAGGATTTTCGACGCTTTTTTTCAATCGCTGGAGCATTTTGACTCCGCCGGAGGGGACCAACCCCAAGGCGGTGGCAAAGCTCGCTTCGTTCTGGACCGGCGCGGGCGCATACGTCGAAATCATGCAGCCCGCCCATCACGATCTGGTGCTCGCGATCACCAGCCATGTGCCGCATCTCATCGCCTACAATATCGTCGGCACCGCCGCGGATCTCGAGGAAGTCACGCGCTCCGAAGTCATAAAATTTTCCGCCGGGGGGTTTCGCGATTTTACCCGGATCGCCGCCTCGGATCCCACGATGTGGCGCGATATTTTCCTCAACAACAAGGAGGCGGTGCTCGAAATGCTCGGCCGCTTCAACGAGGATTTGAGCGCGCTCCAGCGCATGATCCGCAATGGCGACGCCGAAGGGCTGTTCGATCTCTTCACAAGAACCCGGGCTATCCGGCGCGGCATTATCGAGCAGGGCCAGGAAACCGCTGCTCCGGATTTCGGCCGCCGGGCGGGCGAGACGTGACCCCTTGCCCGGCGCCGCGTTTGGCGGATCAATAGAGCGGTGGAATTTGGATTTGCGTGCGTACCGGGCCGATCGAAAGAAAGCCTTCGGAGATGGTCAACGGCAGGTTCATGCGCCCTCTGCCGCCTCTTTGGCCGCCGCCGAGGAGCCCCGACAGAACCTGGCCAGCAGTGATGAGCGCCGGATCGACGCCCAATTGGCGAAAGGCCTTGTCGAGCCCGGCGAAACTAGCGTCGAGTTTGCCTTTTACACGGTGCTGGCCGTCGAGATCGAAGCCGCCCTTGGCATCGAAAATAATTTGACCGCTCGTCAGCGACCCGGCCGTGATATCGAGATGACCGTTCGCCGCGCGCCAATTTTCGAGAAAATCCTGGAGCGTTTCCGCCCCGCGTAAATCGACTTGCGATATGGTGCCCCTGACCTGCATGTCAATCGGAAGTTGCGTGTCCAATAGACTGTTGAGCGCCGGAACCGAGCCCTGATTGAAGGAAACCATGAAATCATAGGCATGGTCGTGCCGGTCCTGCATCAGGAGGAAATCGCCGCTGACATCTCCGAACGTTCCTTCCACCAGGTCAATCCCTCCTATTTTTCCTCGCAGCCGGATCTGATTGCCGGCGAGCGTGACGCGATCGAGCGCGCCGGGCTGGCCTTCGAGATCGAGGAAAAGATCGCCCCATTGCATCGTAATTTCGAGTGTGCCGTCGCTGGTTTTCGCGGCGAACGGCGGGTCTATTTGCGCCAGCACGCTGCCGGTCCGCAGAAGCGGCGAGGTGGCGCGGAAACCGCGCAAGGTCCCGGTCATGGTCTTGCCAAGGATTTCGCCTTGAAAAAGCAGGCTGGCGCAGAAAATCTCGACGGAAAACGGAAAGCCGCCGGTTTTCCGGTCGGGGCATGACCACGCGCGGCCGAGCCGCGCCTCATGCGCTGTCCAGGCTGTCAAGGCGGCCGCGGCCGCGCGCGACTTGACGTACCAGAATACCGACCAACCAATCGTCACCGCCATGACAAAGGCGATGGGCGGCAGCAACGAGGAATAAGCGTTGAGGCGCCGCTTTGTCTCGGGACCTTTGGACTGCATAAGGTGCTTTCTCCCAGGTTTTTTTTTGTCCGTGGTGACGATTCTCCATAGGGCATGAGGGATGAGCGGCCCGCACGATCGTACCAAAATGTTTCACGCGAAACATTTTGGTACGATTGTTCGGGCTGAGTACTCAAGGCCTCTTATACCAAGTCTCTGAAAGTTTGACTCCTGAGGCGGATTCCCGAATCGGCATTTATCTGATTCACCATGGCAAACAGCTTTTGGGAGAGTTTGCCATGTCGACTCCGGTTCCGCTTCGCTCTGACTTTGACACGATTGGCCTGCGCATGCTGGCGCGGCGATCGCGTGACCCCGATCAGACCCGGCGTCTCTTGGCACTGGCCGAGATTTATGATGGCGGCTCGCGGCCGGATGCGGCGCGGATCGGCGGGGTCGGGGTGCAGATCGTGCGCGACTGGGTTGTCCGTTTCAACGCCAAAGGTCCTGATGGTCTCTTGACCGGCAAAGCGCCGGGCGCTCCCAGCATCCTCGGCGAGCGCCAGCGCCAAGCCTTGCGGCAGGTCGTGGAAGATGGGCCGATTCCCGCCCTGCATGGCGTCGTCCGCTGGCGGCTGATCGATCTGGCGCAGTGGCTCTTCGAAGAGTTCCGGGTTTCGATCTCCAAGCCGACGCTCAGCCGCGAGCTGCGGCATATGGGCTTTCGCAAGCTCTCGGCGCGACCGCGCCATCATGCGCAAGACGAGGAAGCCGCGGCGGCTTTTAAAAAAACTTTCTCGCCCTCGTGGAGGAGACCGCCGCAAAAGAGGCTCCTGGCAAGCCGATAGAGATTTGGTTTCAAGACGAAGCTCGGATCGGGCAGAAAAACAAGGTCACCCGCCGATGGGCGAAACGCGGGACACGGCCTTCGGCGCCGCACGACCAGAGGACGAGTTCAGCCTATATTTTCGGCGCCATCTGCCCGGCCGAAGGAAAAGGCGCCGGGCTCGTACTACCCTCCTGCAACAGCGAGGCCATGGCCCTGCATCTCGAAGAAATCTCGCTTGCGGTCGCACCAAGCGCGCATGCGCTCGTTCTTCTCGATCAGGCCGGGTGGCATGTCTCGGCGAAGCTTCCCGTCCCGGACAACATCACGCTCTTGCCGTTGCCGCCGAAATCGCCCGAGCTCAATCCGGTCGAGAACATCTGGCAATTCATGCGCGACAACTGGCTCTCGAACCGCGTCTTCGAATCCTACGACGACATTCTCGACCACTGCTGCTTCGCCTGGAACAAGCTCATCGACATGCCCTGGAAAATCATCTCCATCGGAACAAGAGAGTGGGCCTATCGGTCGTGATCAGCGAGACTTGGTATTATATTAGACCTGGCGGCTTGCGACGAGTAAAATTGCCATATAGCGTTCCGGCTGCGGCACTAGTCACTTTGACTCTCTCGGCGCGGTTTGTTCGCATAACGGCAATATGGAACGCGGCCAAGCGCCGCGAGGACGCGGTGCGCGCGCGGTGCACTCGCGCAACACTTTCCATCGCTTACCCGGCGTTGCGGGCTTTTGGTGAACGCCTCACCGTGTTACCAAAAGCGGCGATGCCAACCCCAGCGGCGATGCCTCCAGCCACGGCCGCTCTATTCTCCGCTCTTCGCCCTCCCCGGATAGGCAAACGTCCAGCTAAGGCTGAAAGGCTTCCACCAATCGGGAACCCCGGTTGCCTGATCGATGTGGCGGATGAAGCCGGCCGACGAGGGCGGCGCGAAGCTGTAGGTGAGGCTATACCGTCCCGGCCCCGCCAGCGCGACATTGTTGGCGTAATGCGGCCCTTCGCCCGCCGTCATGGCGAACAAATGGCCAATTTTCTTGAACCCGCCGCCGATTTTCTCGATCGTGTAGCCAACGGTGAGATAGGGTATCCACTCCTTTTCGGCGAAGCCGTGCGGCTCATGCGCCGCGGCATGCACATCGACTTCGAGATGTATGACGTCGGGGCCGGATGCCATGCCTTCCGGCATGCGGCTCATCTCGATGCCGGTGAGATAATTCGGCTCGATGACGAGATTGTTCTTCTCAATGGCATCGCCGACGTAATACTCCGCCGCCCGAGTGGCATGAGCATTCGCGAGCAGGCCCAGTGCGGCAACGCTTGCGAGGATATTGCGGGTTTTCATGTCAGGCCTTCTTGCTGTTAAAAGAAAAACTCATACTCCAACTTCCACCTCACCGCCTGTGGAGGACCAGCGCGGCTTCGAGAACTTCACGAATACCTCTTAACGGACGCGCGGAAACGAGGGCGCGCGGGAAGGGCAGCGGATCAATCTCGCACACCGGCTCGCCGGCGTCGTGGCGTTTGATCGCTTCGCGCGCGGCTGCGCGGCTCAAACGAGTATCCTTTCCACCTCGTCGAGCGTGACTTCCTCGGCGCGGCGGTCGTAAAGCTGCGTCGTGCGGGTCGAGGCATGGTTCGCCATTTGCGCGGCGCGTGTGCGGGTTGCGGATGTTGGAGACGAGGGATTCCCAAAAGCGCGTCTGCGCGCGGTCACCGGCGGCGCGGACAATGGAGGGCGCACGGGAAGCGATGGGAACGAGCTGCTGCATTAATTTGCCCGGTATTTCAGACAAGTCACCCTACAAAAGCGTGTTCCCGAAATATGGATGTTCCAAAATCCACCGTCTTTATCTTTGGTCACACCACACTGCCCGTTTCCGTCTCCTGAAATGTACGATAATGTGCACAGGTCAAACTTTTCGTCGGAAATCTTTTCCGAAGGCTTTGTATTATCGGAGGAGTAGCCGAAAATATCTCTGTTTGGACCGGCGTATTTGGGTTCTTCTGGGGGAAATGTCTTAACTGGCATTCCCCAGATAACCGGGAATGTGCCAAGCGCGTATCATTGATCTCCTGCCGTGACATCGGACATTCGTCCTATACCGGCATTATTTTCCGGATCGCCCGCTTATTGAGGTTGAGATTGCCGCGCTGCGGCGCTGCTGTGGTGCTCCGGCACACCAAAACCAGTGACATGGGCGGATCGCGCACCGGACAATACAGAGTCGGTTGTGATCAAGACGCACTTCTCCCTTAGTTTTTGCTCGACGCATGACGACCGAACACTTCACGCAGGCGCTGGATTGGGCGGCGGCCGCAGGTCGGCGATCATTCGTAGGATGTCCGCGAAGAGATTTTTCGGAATGGCGACTTCGGCCATCTGAAACGCGACATAGCGGCCATGGCTCACGATCTTCGCGCCGATCTTGATCAGCTTTTCCTTCAGGCTCGTCAGTGACCAATCCTTTATCGGTTCGGGCGTCGCCAGCGTGCGCAGAAAATTACCGAGATTGTAGGCCAGCGCATGAAGCTGGAGACGGACGGCGTTAGCAGCGAACGACCGACATGATAGCCGGGTCCACTTGATTGCGCCTTTTCCTTCCTTGATCCATTGCTCACACGTGCCGCGCTTGTTGTAGAAGGCGACGACATTCTCGGCGGAGCGCGCCATGTTCGTCACGATGAAGCCGACGCGCGGATAAAGCTCGCCCGGATGCCATTCGACCTTGGCGATCACCCGACGCGGCTGCGACCAGCTTCCCGCTTGATAGGTGAAACTTGCATGGGATCGGCAGACGTCATTGGACGGGCGACCAACCGGGCGTTTGAGCAGATAGCCGATCCTCTCTTGCAAGATGTGATTGGCGGGCAGACGGATCGCATATTTGATCCGTTCTGCCTCCAGATATTCGTAAACTTCGGGGTTTGCGAAGCCGGCGTCGGCGCGGAAATAAATGCGTGAGACCTTGCCTTGATCTGGCATTCCCCAGATAACCGGGAATGTGCCAAGCGCGTATCATTGATCTCCTGCCGTGACATCGGACATTCGTCCTATACCGGCATTATTTTCCGGATCGCCCGCTTATTGAGGTTGAGATTGCCGCGCTGCGGCGCTGCTGTGGTGCTCCGGCACACCAAAACCAGTGACATGGGCGGATCGCGCACCGGACAATACAGAGTCGGTTGTGATCAAGACGCACTTCTCCCTTAGTTTTTGCTCGACGCATGACGATATGGTCACCGCTGTGTCGAATATCTTCAGAAAGCCGTCCGCATTCGGATCGTTGAGGCCAAACATTCGGGGGCGCTTGGCGCTGAGAATCTTCTCTTCACTTGCGATTAAATGGCTTTGGCCGGAACGCGAGTGAAGCTGTTGCTGAACTTGCGCCTTGAATGCCTCATAGTCGAAATCGGCGGGTCGAGCGAACACAACGACGTATTCCCCCGTGCTCAATCGCGAATAACCAAGTTCTCGAACGTCAGGGGTTATGACGGCCTTTCCTTCAGGGATGCGAGAGAATCCGACCGATATCACAACTGCTTTGCCATCTGGAGGCGGTTCTATCAGCCACGTATTTTTCGATAAGAGTCCATCCGGCTCAAACAGTGGCGAGGGTGGGACCCATATCTCAACGGCCCAAACGAGATTGTTATCTGGTGCCGGCGGCCTTTGCCAAGCAACGAACTCACGGCGTGATGGCACATAGTGGCCATCTCCGAGAAGACGTTCTGAATACGGCTTGGTAAAACCACAATAATACCAAGTCTCTGAAAGTTTGACTCCTGAGGCGGATTCCCAAATCGGCATTTATCTGATTCACCATGGCAAACAGCTTTTGGGAGAGTTTGCCATGTCGACTCCGGTTCCGCTTCGCTCTGACTTTGACACGATTGGCCTGCGCATGCTGGCGCGGCGATCGCGTGACCCCGATCAGACCCGGCGTCTCTTGGCACTGGCCGAGATTTATGATGGCGGCTCGCGGCCGGATGCGGCGCGGATCGGCGGGGTCGGGGTGCAGATCGTGCGCGACTGGGTTGTCCGTTTCAACGCCAAAGGTCCTGATGGTCTCTTGACCGGCAAAGCGCCGGGCGCTCCCAGCATCCTCGGCGAGCGCCAGCGCCAAGCCTTGCGGCAGGTCGTGGAAGATGGGCCGATTCCCGCCCTGCATGGCGTCGTCCGCTGGCGGCTGATCGATCTGGCGCAGTGGCTCTTCGAAGAGTTCCGGGTTTCGATCTCCAAGCCGACGCTCAGCCGCGAGCTGCGGCATATGGGCTTTCGCAAGCTCTCGGCGCGACCGCGCCATCATGCGCAAGACGAGGAAGCCGCGGCGGCTTTTAAAAAAACTTTCTCGCCCTCGTGGAGGAGACCGCCGCAAAAGAGGCTCCTGGCAAGCCGATAGAGATTTGGTTTCAAGACGAAGCTCGGATCGGGCAGAAAAACAAGGTCACCCGCCGATGGGCGAAACGCGGGACACGGCCTTCGGCGCCGCACGACCAGAGGACGAGTTCAGCCTATATTTTCGGCGCCATCTGCCCGGCCGAAGGAAAAGGCGCCGGGCTCGTACTACCCTCCTGCAACAGCGAGGCCATGGCCCTGCATCTCGAAGAAATCTCGCTTGCGGTCGCACCAAGCGCGCATGCGCTCGTTCTTCTCGATCAGGCCGGGTGGCATGTCTCGGCGAAGCTTCCCGTCCCGGACAACATCACGCTCTTGCCGTTGCCGCCGAAATCGCCCGAGCTCAATCCGGTCGAGAACATCTGGCAATTCATGCGCGACAACTGGCTCTCGAACCGCGTCTTCGAATCCTACGACGACATTCTCGACCACTGCTGCTTCGCCTGGAACAAGCTCATCGACATGCCCTGGAAAATCATCTCCATCGGAACAAGAGAGTGGGCCTATCGGTCGTGATCAGCGAGACTTGGTATAACAGTATCCATTCGCGTGCAAGGACGCCTTCACCACTCCTGCGATAGGACGCGGCGCGACGTAAATGTCGTTGTTGTTCTTGCCTTGCCAAATCCGCCAGATGGCGGAGGCGAGCTTCTGGTCTGGAGTGCCAGTTGCAACCCGGAGTTCAAGCAGGCGCTCTCGTCCTGCCATTCGCTGACCTTCACACTGCAATGCCGCCGGTCTCATTCTGCACGTATCTTTCGCACCGAAAAAGCCCTTATAGATCAACGGCTTTTTTCATGTGCATGAGTCTTGCCTTCCGCACGGCAAAAGAACGGCCCCCGCGTCGATCAACTTTCGCTTGGCAATTCAAGTCAGCCGTGGTGCGCCTTTGAGAAAGTTTCTCGCCTGGTGTGGCCTCACAACTAGGTTCTGAACCGGACCAGCGGCTGCGGTGCACGCCGTTGGTCCGTGCGAAGCCGTCACGCCGCGGCGCCCATCGCGGCCGCCTTTTTCAAAAGCGCCTCGGCCATCCTTATGCTCGCGATGTCGATCAGCCGGCCGTCGAGCGACACCGCGCCTTTTCCGGCCTTGGCGGCATCGGCCATCGCGCTCACGATCCGGCGGGCCTTGGTCACCTCGGCTTCGGATGGCGTGAACACCCGATTTGCGAGTTCGATCTGCGCGGGATGGATCGCCCATTTTCCCTCGTAGCCCAGCACCGCGGCGCGTTTCGCCGCGGCGGTAAAGCCGTCCGCGTCCGAAAAATCCCCGAACGGACCGTCGATCGGACGCAAGCCATAGGCCCGGCAGGCGACCATCATGCGAGTCTGCGCCGCATGCCATTGATCGGTCCAGTAATAAGCCCGGTTGCCGGAGGCGTCCTTATCCGTGAGCACGCCGTAATCCGCGTTGACGCCGCCGATCACCGTGGTGCGCGCGCGCGTCGAGGCGGCATAATCGGCGACGCCGAAGGACATCGCCTCGAGGCGCCGGCTCGATTGCGCGATCGCCTCGACATTGGCCATGCCGAGCGCGGTCTCGATCAAGACCTCGAAGCCGATCCGCTTTTCGCGTTTCTTGGCCGTCTCGATCTGGGTCACAAGCATGTCCACGGCATAGACATCGGCCGCGACGCCGGCCTTGGGGATCAAGATCATGTCGAGGCGCGGACAAGCCTCTACGATATCGACGACATCGCGATACATATAATGGGTGTCGAGACCATTGATGCGGATCATCATGGTCTTGGCGCCCCAGTCGATGTCGCTCAGCCCCGCGATAATATTCTTGCGGGCCTGCTCCTTGTCGTCGGGGGCGACGGCGTCCTCGACGTCCAGGAAAATAATGTCCGCGGCCGACTGGGCGGCCTTTTCGAACAATCCCGGATTGGACCCCGGAACCGCGAGTTCGGAGCGATGCAGGCGCGGCGTTGCCTGCTCGATGATCGTGAAGCTCATGCCCTTTTTCCTCTCTCTTCTCTTAGCTTCTGATGGCCAATTTTGGCGCGGCCGCTTTCAGCCGGTGGCGCCAAGGCCGCTGGCGATGCAATTGATCGACAGCAGCAGGTTCGACTTATAGGCCTCCATGGCCTCGCTGGTTTTGCAAGCACGGAAGCGGCGCAACAGCTCGACCTGGTCGCGATTGACCTGGTTGATCGTCGGCAAACGGTGCGCGAGACGGGCGCGGTAGCTTGGGAAGCGTTCGCCGATCTCGCGCTCCTGGCTGATCCGCAGCACCATGTCGCAGGTCAGCATGAACTCTTGCTCGATCAGGGCGAAGATGGCATCGCGCACGGCCTCGTCGGCGACAAGGCCCGCATACTCGCGGGCGATCTTCAGATCGACAAGGCATAGGGTTTTTTCGACCTCGCCAATAATCAGCCGGAACAACCGGGATTCGGTGAACATCCGCCGCAACAGCGCCTCGCCGCGGCCTTTGCGCACATCGAGGAAACTGGCGATGCCGCTCCCCGTCCCGTACCAGCCGGTGACCGCATGGCGGTTTTGCGCCCAGGCGAACACAAAGGGGATTGCCCTGAGATCGCCGAGCGTACGGGCGCCAAAACGGCGGGCCGGCCTTGACCCGATATTGAGCAGCGAGATTTCCTCGAGCGGACTTGCCGCCTGAAAATAAGTCAGGAGATCGGGGTGCGAAATAAACCCCGCATAGGCCGCATAGGCGGCACCCGAAAGCGCCTCCATCGCCTCGTCGAACTCGGCCCTCGGGGCCAGCGCCTGCTCGCGTTCGGATATAAGAGCGTGCTTGAGCACGGCGGCCGCAAGCACTTCCATCTGGTAGGCCGCGGTGCCGCGATTGGCGTATTTGAACGATACCACCTCGCCTTGTTCGGTCACCCGGAAGCGCCCGTTGATCGAGCCCGCGGGCTGCGCCGCGATCGCCTGCGCGGTGGGAGCGCCGCCGCGGCTGACCGAGCCGCCCCGGCCGTGGAAAAACGCGATCGGAATACCGCTTTCGCTTCCGATTTTGGTGAGCCGCGTCTGCGCCTTCGCCAATTCCCAATTGGAGGCCAAAAAGCCGCCATCCTTGTTGGAGTCCGAATAGCCGATCATGACTTCCTGCACCCCTCCTTGGGCGCGGGCGCTGCGCCGGACGACCGGCAGCGACAATAGCTCGCGCATGATGGCGGGCGCGGCGCGCAAATCCGCGATCGTCTCGAACAGCGGCACAATCGGCAGGGTGCAGGCCTCGACGCCCGCCTCGTCGAGAAAAAGTCCCGCTTCCTTGGCGAGGAGATAGGCGCCGAGGACATCGGCCACCGAGCGGGTCATGCTGAGGATGAAGCCGCCGAAGGCTTCGCGATCGAATTCCTTGCCTTTGTCGCAGGCGAGCTCGAACATGCCAAGCATTTCCAGCGCCTCGGGCGGCAAGCCTCGGCGCGAACGCCGTGCCGTTAACGGCCTGGCCAACTCGGCGATAAGCCAATTTTTCCATTCCGCCGATCCCGGGTCCGGCGGCGTTTCTCCCTTCCGGCCGGCGGACACTTGCCACATGGCCTGCAACGTTTGCGTTAGGCGCGTCGTGTTGTCGCGCAGATCGAGCCTGACCGTGCGAAAGCGGAAAATTTCCACCGCCCAGCGAACGGGCCGTACCAAGTCGTCGCCAAGGTCCGCGAGGCCACTTTCAACCAGCGCATTCTCCAGACTGCGAAGATCGGCGATGAGTTCGTCGGCGTTGCCATAGCCAGCGTCAGCCCGGCCGCCCCTGTTTTCGAAGCGGGCTATGGTCGCCCGGAGCCTGCGCAGCATGCAAGAAAGAAACTGGCGATAAGGCTCGCCGGAATTGCGCTGGGCTATCAGTACCCCGCCAAAATCCCTGGCGAGGGCACTCGCGAGCGCCGCCCGGAATGCCGGGACCGGAGGAAGAGCCCGCTCGGCGATCGACATTCTCTGCATCAGAACAAAAATGCGCTGCTCGTAATAGCGCAGACTAGCCAGCGCGTTTTGGGTGAGGGCGCGGCGGGTGACCTCGTTGGTAACGAAAGGGTTGCCGTCGCGGTCGCCGCCAATCCAAGAGCCAAATTGGAAGAACGGCGCAAGGGTGAGCCGTTCGCCCGGGTAATATTGAGCGAGCGCGCGGTCGAGCTTCTTCAAAGGATCGAGGACCCCATCGAACAGCGTCTCGTGGAAGAAATGCAGGCCCCAGGCAACTTCCTGGTCGACCGTTGGTTTCTCAAGACGCAGTTCCCCGGTCATCCACAACAAGGCGATCTCATCGCGCAGCGAGTCGATGATGCGCGTACGTTCCCGCGCCGTCCATCTTTGCTGTTCCAACTCGACCAGCAGCCGGTAGATGCGGCGATGCTTTTCGAGGACCGTCACCCGTTTCGCTTCGGTGGGATGCGCGGTGATGACCGGCCGGATCCGCGCCGAAGCCAGCCTGCCGCCCAGCTCTTGCGCATCGACGCCCAGATTTGCCGCCTCGGCGATAAGATTGGCGAATGTGCCCTCGACCGCGGTTTCGCCGCGCACACGCTCGATTTGGCGGCGGAGCCGCATCGCGGTATGCTGTTCGACGATGGCAAGCAGTTGGAACCAGATTCCGTGCGCCTGGAAGACGCGGGCAAGCAGGTCAGGCGCGAAATCCCCCGCGCGGGTTTTACCCCGGAGCGCCGCCGCGACCTCTGGATGTTGGCGGTGCACAACGCCGGCCAGCAACTCGAACAGTATGTCCGCGGTTTCCTCTCCGTCGAGCGCCGCTTGAATGCTTCCAGGCGCGTTGCCGGTCTCGAATCCCGGCCTGCCCGCCCTAAACTCCGTCATGGGTATCCCCGCGGCGGCTGGACGAAAGGACGTCGATTTTGCCCAACATGGTGACGCGGCACTGGAAAATGAGCGGTTGCTTGCGTGGAATTGGGATTTTGGCGATCGGCGCGCCGGCGTCCTCAATGCGCCAGAACCTTCGCCATAGTTGTGCCAAGTTCGCTCGGACTGGGAGCCACGATCAGGCCGTAGGATTTCATGATTTCCGCCTTTTCGGCGGCGCTGTCGCCGCTTGCCGAAATGATCGCGCCGGCATGGCCCATGCGGCGGCCTTTTGGCGCCGTGAGGCCCGCGACATAGCCGACCACCGGCTTGGTCATGTGGCTCTTGATCCACGCCGCCGCCTCGGCTTCCTGGGGCCCGCCGATCTCGCCGATCATCATGACCGCGGTGGTTTCCGGATCGCGCTCGAACAGCACCAGATGATCGAGGAACGAGCTGCCGTTGATCGGGTCGCCGCCAATGCCGACGCTGGTTGAGACGCCGATCCCAAGGGCCTTCATCTGCGCCGCGGCTTCATAGCCAAGCGTGCCCGAGCGCGACACGATGCCAACCGCGCCGCGCATATAGATATGACCCGGCATGATCCCGAGCATTGCCTTGCCGGGGCTGATGATGCCCGCGCAGTTCGGCCCGACCAGCATTGTGCGATGATCGCGCTGATAGCGCAAAAGATAGCGCTTCACCCGCATCATGTCTTGCGCGGGAATTCCGTCGGTGATCGAGCATACGAGCTTAATCCCCGCGTCCGCCGCCTCCATGATGGCGTCGGCGCAGAAGGCCGGCGCGACGAAGGCGATGCTATGAGTTCGCGCCGGTCTCCTTGATGGCTTCCTTCACGGTGTTGAAAACCGGAAGGCCAAGATGTTTGGCGCCGCCCTTGCCGGGCGTAACGCCGCCGACGATTTTGGTGCCAAAGGCGATCATTTCCTTGGCGTGGAAAGTACCCTTGTCGCCGGTGAAGCCCTGCACCAGGACCCGGCTTGTCTCGTCGATTAGAATGCTCATTGGCTTACGACTTTCCCTGACGCAATTCCCGGCGAAGGCCTTCGACCTTTGCGGCAATGGAAACAGCGAACATAGCACGCTTGTGCTCTATATTCCGTCCAACGGTCACGAACCTTCCCGCGCGCCGCCCATCGCGAAGTTAGGCCGTGCGGGCGCTCCGTTCCGGCGTACCCTTGGCCGCGTCGACCGCCGCCTTGCCGGCATCGGCTAGGGTCTCGGCGGAAATGATCGGCAGGCCGCTTTTCCCGATGATGTCGCGACCCGCCTCGACATTGGTTCCCGAGAGACGGACCACAAGCGGGACATCCACGTTCAATTCGTGGCAGGCCTTGACGATGCCCTCGGCCACCCAATCGCAACGGTTGATGCCAGCGAACACGTTAACCAGAATCGCCTTGATGTTGCGGTCGGACAACACCAAGCGAAACGCCGCGGCAACGCGCTCCGGCGAGGCGCCGCCGCCGAGATCGAGGAAGTTCGCGGGGCTGCCGCCGGCATGTTTGATCACGTCCATGGTTGCCATCGCGAGACCGGCGCCATTGACAATGCAGCCGATATTGCCGTCGAGGCCGACATAGTTGAGGTTATGCTCGGCGGCCTGGACCTCGCGCGGGTCTTCCTGCGAATGGTCGCGCATGTCGGCGATCGTGCCGCGCCGGAACAGCGCATTGTCGTCGAACGACATCTTGGCATCGAGCGCGAGGACCCGGTCGTCCTTTGTGACGACCAGCGGATTGATCTCGACCATGGTGGCGTCGAGATCGCGGAACGCGCGGTAGCAGCCGAGAATGCTGGCCACGGCGCGGCTAACCTGCTTGATATTGAGCCCGAGGCCGAAGGCGAGCTCGCGAGCCTCGAACGGCTGGAGCCCCACCGCCGGCTCGACCACCACCTGCAGGATTTCCTCCGGATGGTCCTTGGCGATCTCCTCGATATCCATGCCGCCGAAGCGCGATGCGATGACCCGCACCCGCTCGACCTTCCGGTCGAGAACGAAGCCGAGGTAAATCTCGCGCTCGAAGGGCTCGGCGACCTCGATATACACCCGCTGCACGATCTTGCCTTCGGGGCCGGTCTGATTGGTGACGAGAGTTTTGCCGAGAAGCTCCATCGCCGCGGCGCGCACTTCGTGATAGGTCTTGCAAAGCTTGACGCCGCCGGCCTTGCCGCGACCGCCGGAATGGATCTGAGCCTTCACCGCCCAATGCCAGCCGCCAAGCTCGGTGGCGCAATAGACGGCCTGATCGGGACTGTAGGCAACCGCTCCGTGCGGGGTTGCGACACCGAAATTCGCCAAGATCTCCTTCGCCTGATACTCGTGAATATCCAAATACCCCTCCTTAAGACCTCGGGCCGGTCCCGGCGCGGGGTTTCCTAATGTTGTCTTCTTGCCGCTCGGCGATGTGGTGTGCTTGCTCAGGTGGGCGCACCGCCAGTTATTCGTTGGAAGGCTTATTGCCAAATTCCGGCCTTAGCAACCCTCCCGTTGGTATCGCGCGCGGACCCCGCGCGATCATGGGAAGCGGCTGCACCGGATCGCATCGGGAATAAATTGCGGCCTTTTCGTCCGGTGATCGCCTCAAGGTGTGCCGCTCGGCGGCGCCCGGCGCGAAAATGGTTGAAAGCCCGAGGTTTGCGGTTATGTAGCGGCATCGTGAGGCCAAAAAATAAAAGCCGCGATCGGGCACTTGGCGGCGGCGAGGGCACTCGTGTTGCCGCCCCGGCAACCATCAAGGGCAAGCGGAAACATCGGGAATAAATTGCGGCCTTTTCGTCCGGTGATCGCCTCAAGGTGTGCCGCTCGGCGGCGCCCGGCGCGAAAATGGTTGAAAGCCCGAGGTTTGCGGTTATGTAGCGGCATCGCGAGGGCAAAAAATGAATGCCGCGATCGGACACTTGGCGGCGGCGAGGGTACTCGTGTTGCCGCCCCGGCAACCATCAAGGGCAAGCGGAAACCGCAATGACCATCGATCCGCGTCAGCTGCTGTTGGACATGTTTGCGGCGGCGGTCGGCGCGGCCTTGCCGGAAAAATGCTTGGCCCCGCATCTTCCGCCCCGGCCGCTAGGCCGCGTCGTCGTCGTCGGCGCGGGCAAGGCCAGCGGCGCGATGGCCAAAGCGGTCGAGGATCATTGGGCGGGTCCGCTCGAAGGCTTGGTGGTCACGCGGTACGGCCACGGCGCGCCCTGCCAACGCATCAAAGTGGTCGAAGCCAGTCACCCGGTTCCCGACGCCGCCGGGCAGGAGGCGGCAAGACGCATTCTCGCCATGGTCAAGGGTTTGTCCTCCGCGGACCTGGTGCTTTGCCTGATTTCCGGCGGCGGCTCAGCGCTTCTCGCCCTGCCCGCCGATGGCGTGACGCTCGCCGACAAACAGGCCATCAACAAGGCTCTCTTAAAGAGCGGCGCGACTATCGCCGAAATGAATTGCGTGCGCCGGCATTTGTCGGCGATCAAGGGCGGCAGGCTCGCCGCCGCCGCCGCGCCCGCGCGGGTGGTGACCCTCATGATCTCGGATGTGCCGGGCGACGATCCATGCGTGATCGCCTCTGGGCCGACCGTCGCCGATCCAACGACCTCGGCCGACGCGGTGGCGATCCTGCAAAAATACGCCATCGCCGTGCCTGATAACGTCCGCGCGCAACTCGGCTCGGCCGCCGCCGAAACCTTGAAGCCCGGCGATCCGCGCCTCGCGGGCGTTGTCAATGTGATGATCGCGACCCCGCAATTGTCGCTTGAGGCGGCAGCGGGAGTCGCGCGCAAGGCCGGCTTCACCCCACTGATTCTCGCCAACGCCATCGAGGGCGAGGCGCGCGACGTTGCTTTGGTGCACGCGGCGATCGCGCGGCAGGTTCACGGCTTCGGCCAGCCCTCGGCCCCGCCCTGCGTCCTCATCTCCGGCGGCGAGACCACGGTCACCGTGCGCGGGACCGGGCGCGGCGGCCGCAACGCCGAGTTCCTGCTGGCGCTTGGCGTCGCCCTGGACGGCCATCCCGGCATCTATGCCCTCGCCGCGGATACCGACGGAATCGACGGGACGGAGGACAACGCCGGCGCGCTCATCGGCCCCGATAGCCTGACTCGCGCGGCCGCGGCCGGCGTGTCGGCCAAGGCCCGGCTCGCCGACAACGATGGCTACGGTTTCTTTTTGGCACTTGGAGATCTGGTGGTGACCGGGCCAACCCTCACCAATGTGAACGATTTCCGCGCCATCCTTGTCCTTGGCTAACGCGGGTCCCTTTTTGTACAGTCCGGAATCTCATCGAATAGTCGCGGATCCCGTTGATCTTGCCGCGCTGCCGCATGAACTTGTCGCGAAACTGGTTTCCAATTTTGAAAATCATGGTCTAGAAAAGGAATTCCTTGCGCGCGACTTCGGCGGTTGCGCTTGAGCCAGCGTTTTTGTTAATAGCCCAAACCAACACTCAATTGGAGGAGTCATCATGGCGGGCCGCCACTTTCTTTTCGTCCCAGGGCCAACCAACGTCCCTGACCGCGTCACGCGCGCCATGATGGTGGCGATGGAAGACCATAGGTCTTCGAAGTTTCCCGAACTCACGCTGCCTCTGTTTCAGGATTTGAAGAAGGTCTTTAAAACGACCGAAGGGCAAGCGTTTATTTTCCCTTCGTCCGGCACCGGTGCCTGGGAGGCCTCGCTCTGCAACACGCTTTCCCCCGGCGACAAGGTTTTGGCCTCGCGGTTTGGTCAATTCAGTCATTTGTGGATTGATTTGGCGCAACGGATCGGCCTCGATGTCCAGGTTTTGGAAGAAGAATGGGGGACAGGGGTCAAGCCGGACAAGATCGAATCCATCCTGTGTGCCGATAAGAGCCACCAGATCAAGGCCGTGCTTGCTGTCCAAAACGAGACCGCGACCGGCGTGACGAGCGATATCGAAGCGGTGCGTAAGGCGATGGACGCCGCCGGTCATCCGGCGATGCTCTATGTCGATGGCGTGAGCTCGATCGGCAGCATCGATTTCCGCATGGACGAATGGCGCGTCGACCTCGCGGTCGCGGGCTCCCAAAAAGGTCTGATGCTGCCGGCCGGCCTTGGCATCGTCTGCGCGAGCCCGCGCGCGCTCGCGGCCTATAAGGGAGCCGGACTGAAGCGGGTCTATTTCGATTTCGGCGACATGATCAAGGCCAACGCGACTGGCTACTTCCCTTACACGCCGTCACTGCCGATGTTGTACGGCTTGCGGGAATCGCTCAAGATACTGTTCGAGGAGAAACTCGAACGGGTGTTCGAGCGCCATAACGTTCTGGCAAGCGGCGTGCGCGCCGCAGTCAAGGCCTGGGGCCTGCAACCCTGCGCCAAGGAACCGAAATGGTATTCCGATACGGTGACCGCGATTGTCGTTCCCCCGGGCTTCAACGGCGCCGATGTGATCGACGCCGCTTTCCGCCGCTATAATTTGGCGCTCGGCGCCGGTCTATCGCAGGTCGCGGGCAAGGTGTTCCGGATCGGCCATCTCGGCGATCTCAACGACCTCATGGTTCTTGGCGCTCTTGCCGGGGTGGAAATGGCGATGCGCGATGTCGGCATCGGCATTACGCCCGGCAGCGGTGTCGCCGCCGCCCAAGACTATTTCCGCTCGACCATCATGGCCAAGGAAAAGAAGCCGACTGACCAGGAGCATTTTGCCGAGTTGCACCCAGAAGGCGTCCTCAACGACTGAGGCCTTGCGCCGCGCCTCGCGGGCCGGGCCATCCTTGCGGGATTGCGGCGCCGCACGCGATTGCGCGGGAGTCCCTTTTGTGGAAGTGGCTTATGGCGCCACGGCGGCCGAAGGTAAAGACGCGCGGACCGTAAGGCAAAAGCTCAAGACGCGCCTTCCGCAAGGAATTCACGGGATTGGCTTGCTCGGGGACCCAGTTCAAATCGAATCTAAAGAAAGATTTCGCCGTGCAACACTCGATCGTCTTTCTCGACCGTTCGACCCTCGAGGCCAATCTGCGGACGCCGAAGTTTCCGCATAGCTACCAGGAATATGCGGTGACCGGGCCTAGCGAGATCGTCGATCGAACTCCAGAATGCGACAATCGCCATCATCAACAAGGTGCCCATGTGCGAAGCAACGCTGGCGCGGCTACCCAACCTAAAATTGATCGCGGTCGCCGCCACCGGCACGGATGTCGTGGACAAAGCCTACTGCAAGACATACGGCATTATCGTCTCGAACATCCGCAATTATGCCTTCAACACAGTGCCGGAACACGTCTTCGCGCTGGCCTTCGCGCTTCGCCGTAATCTCATGGCTTACCGCGACGATGTGCGCGCCGGGCGCTGGCAGGAATGCGACCAATTCTGTTTCTTCGACCATCCCATCCGCGACATGACCGGCTCGACGCTCGGCATCGTCGGCTATGGCGCGATCGGCAAGTCCGTGGGCCGGATCGCCGAGGCCTTTGGCCAGAAGGTTTTGGCTTACGACATCTTCCCGCAGCCTGGCCTGACCGGTTTCGAAACCTTGCTGCGCGAGAGCGACATTATTACTTTGCATTTGCCGTTGACGCCCGAGACCAAAAACATGATCGGCGCGCGTGAATTGCGGCTGATGAAGAAAGACAGCATTTTGATCAATACCGGCCGCGGCGGACTTGTCGACGAAGAAGCCTTGGCCGATGCGCTGACCAACAAAATCATTGGCGGCGCGGGCTTCGATGTGCTGACCGTCGAGCCCCCGAAGCAGGGCAATATTCTGCTCGATTTGCGGCTGCCTAATTTGATCGTCACCCCGCATGTCGCCTGGGCGAGCCGCGAGGCCATGCAGATTCTCGCTGACCAGCTCATCGACAACATAGACGCCTTCGCGGCGGGGAAGCCGCGAAACATGGTGGAAGCCTGAGCCCGGCTTCGAGCGGAGGGACCATGCCGTCGGACATCGAAATTGCTCAACGAGCCCACATGCGCCGCATCAGCGAAGTGGCGCGGGAAAAGCTCGGTATCGGGGAGGCGCACCTTGAGCCCTTTGGCTATTACATAGCCAAGATATCGTTGGATTTTATTGATAGCCTCAAGGACCGGCCAGACGGCAAGCTGATTCTTGTGACGGCGATCAGCCCGACACCGGCCGGGGAGGGCAAGACTACCACCACGGTCGGCCTCGGCGATGCGCTGAACCGGATCGGCAAGAAGGCTTCTATTTGTCTGCGCGAGCCCTCGCTCGGGCCGGTTTTCGGCATGAAGGGCGGCGCAGCCGGCGGCGGTTACGCGCAGGTTGTGCCGATGGAAGACATCAACCTGCATTTTACCGGCGACTTCGGTGCGATCGGTCTTGCTCACAATCTTCTCGCCGCGATGATCGACAATCATATCCACCACGGCAATGAACTCGCCTTCGATGTGCGTCGCATCGCATGGAAGCGGGTGGTCGATATGAACGACCGGGCGCTGCGGCAAATCACCGTGGGTCTGGGCGGGGTTGCCAACGGATATCCGCGCGAAGACGGATTCGATATCGTGGTCGCCTCCGAGATCATGGCGATCTTCTGTCTCGCCACCTCGATCAAGGATTTGAAGGACCGCCTGGGAAGGATCGTGATTGGCTATACGCGAGACCAAAAGCCCCTTCATGCGGCCGATTTGAACGCGCATGGCGCCATGGCGGTGCTTTTGAAAGGCGCGCTTAGGCCGAACCTCGTGCAAACGCTCGAAAACAACCCGGCGTTCATTCACGGCGGGCCTTTCGCCAATATCGCGCATGGCTGCAATTCCGTCCTCGCCACCAAGACCGCGCTGAAATTGTCCGACTATGTGGTGACCGAGGCGGGATTTGGCGCCGATCTCGGCGCCGAGAAATTCATCGATATCAAATGCCGCAAGTCCGGCCTTCGCCCGCGGGCGGTGGTGATCGTCGCTACCATCCGCGCTCTCAAATATCACGGCGGCGCGGATCTCAAGGACCTCAATACGGAAAACCTCGATGCGTTGACAAAAGGCGTCACCAATTTGGAACGCCACGTCAACAACATCCGCAACCATTTCGGGCTTCCTTGCATCGTCGCGATCAATCATTTCGGCTTCGACACAGACGCCGAGATCGCGCTTTTGAAAGGAAAAATGGCGCATCACGAAGCCCCGATCGTGGTGTGCCGGCATTGGGCCGAAGGCGGCAAGGGCGCCGAGGAACTGGCCCGCACGGTCGTCGATATGGTCGACAAGGTGCCGGTTGACTTCCAATTCGTTTATGAGGATGAAGCTCCTCTTTGGGACAAGGTGAAGGCGGTCGCCACCAAACTTTATGGCGCGAGCGAGGTGACCGCCGATTCGAAAATTCGCGGACAAATCAAAAAGCTGCAAGACAGCGGCTACGGCCTCTATCCCGTCTGTATCGCGAAGACCCAATATTCGTTCTCGACAGACGCAACGCGGCGCGGCGCGCCGTCCAACCATGAGATCAATATTCGCGAAGTCCGGCTCGCCGCCGGCGCGGAGTTCGTCGTCATGGTGTGCGGCGAGATCATGACGATGCCGGGCCTGCCCAAGGTGCCGGCGGCAACCAAGATTGATCTCGACGACAGTGGCAAGGTCACTGGACTGTTTTAGCAACCGCACCGTGCAAACGGAAATTGTTATCCGGTTTCGACGGACCGGTTGATGATTTGGGCGGGATCCCTCTGCGCCTCGGTGCGGGAGTGTTGTTGCTTGGAGAGCCATGCGTTCAAGCCGTCGATATCGACATAGTCCCGATCGAAGCGCAGGCCGGCGATCTGGCGGCAGGGACGGTCTGGCTCACCTAGATCGCTGAGAACGCTCGTCGCAAGGCTGATATCATCCCCTTTCATATAATAACTTGGCGCCGCAAGGACGGGCAAACCAGCGGCCCGCGCCGCCTTGATGCCATTTTCCGAATCTTCGATGACGACACAAGAGCCCCGATCACACCCCAGCCTGTCAAGAGCGAAGCGATAGATGTCAGGCGCGGGTTTCTTGTGTGCCACGACATCGCCCGCGGCGATCACCGCAAACCAGGAGGGGCCTTCCTCGCCGAAGATCGCGCGCAGTACCATATCGACGCTCCCCCGCAGCGACGTCGTGGCAATGGCGAGCCGCACTCGCCGGTCGTGGGCCTCCGTGATCAAGCGGCGAACACCCGGTCTAGCTGGCGCGGCGCCGGACTTTACAAGCGCGGCGTAGCGGGACGACTTCTCCTCGTAGATCTCGGCGAAGCGGGCAAGTGCCACCTCGCTGCCGCGAGGCTTCCAAGCGTCGATATAATGCTGAAGTCGCTCTTTGCCGCCGGTCACTTGGAGGAGCTTTCGATAAAGCTCCTTATCCCAGCTCCAATCGACCCCGAAGACCGCGAAAGCTTCGTTGAAAGACTGTCTATGCGCCTCTTCGGTTTCGGCGAGCGTCCCGTCTACGTCGAATATCAGGGCTTCAAGCGGCATCGCGGCGTCGCATTCTGGCGGCTGCCGTTCGTATTGCCGCAATATTCGCCGCATAATGCTCTGGACCTCCCTTGAAGATGGCGGTGCCCGCGACAAAAGTGTCCGCACCCGCCGCAGCGGCGAGGCCCGCGGTTTCCGGATTGATCCCGCCATCGACTGCGATTCGGATCGCACGCGGAGCAATCATCGCCTTCAGTTCCACGATCTTTTCCATCGCCGAGGCAATGAAGGTCTGCCCGCCAAAGCCAGGGTTGACCGACATGACCAGCACCAGATCGACGAGATCGAGGACATTCTGGACGCTCGAGGCCGGGGTCGCCGGGTTCAACACGACGCCGGCTTTTTTGCCAAGCTCGCGGATCGTCTGCAGCGAACGATGAAGATGCGGCCCGGCCTCGACATGGATCAAGATCGAATCCGCCCCGGCCTCCGCGAAGGCGGCAAGATAGGGATCGCAAGGCGCGATCATGAGATGCACGTCGAAAGGGATTTTCGCGTGCGGGCGCAAGGCACGCACCATCAGTGGGCCGATCGTGATGTTCGGCACGAAATGGCCGTCCATGACGTCGATATGAATCCAATCGCCGCCAGCGCCGGCAATCGCCCGGATTTCTTCGCCGAGGTTGGCGAAATCCGCGGAAAGTATCGAGGGTGCGATGACGAGAGGCGTCATTTAAACCGAACCTCCGTCCACCGGGCCCAAGTCGAAGGCGCGGCGCAGCACGTAGGCGCGTCGAATGTCATGAGCTACCTACGTTTGTAGCCCCGAATACCGGCCGCGCGTTGCTGCTTTTGGATCCTCCGGCTAAGTTCACTATAAACCTCCGGATTATTCCGCGGCGGCGCGCCGCAGGTTCAGGGCAGGATCGAGGCTGCCCGAGGCATAGCGCTTGGCCATCGCGGACATCGACAGAACCTTGATTTTTGGGGCATTTCCAGCCGTACCGAATTGCTCGAGCCGCTGCCAGCAAACCTCGCGCATCGCGTCCTTTGCGGGTTTCAAGAATTTGCGCGGATCGAATTCGCGTGGCGTCTCCTGCGCGACGCGGCGAAGTTCGGCGGTCATCGCGAGACGGCAATCGGTATCGATGTTCACCTTGCGCACCCCGTGTTTGATGCCGCGCACGATCTCCTCGACAGGCACGCCATAAGTCTGACGCATGGCCGGCGCCATAGGCGTTGAAGCGGTCCTGGAGTTCCTGCGGAACCGAGGACGAGCCATGCATCACGAGATGAATGTGAGGAAGTTTCGCGTGGATCGCCTCGACGACCCGCATCGACAAAATATTGCCATCGGGCTTGCGGGAGAACTTATAGGAGTCGTGCGAAGTTCCCATCGCGATCGCGAGCGCATCGACCTTTGTCCGCGTCACGAAATCGACGACCTGATCGGTGTCGGTCAAGAGCTGTTCGAGGCTGAGTTTGCCTTCGGCGCCATGTCCGTCTTCCTTGTCGCCAGTGCCGGTTTCGAGCGACCCCAGGACTCCAAGTTCGCCCTCGACCGAAACACCGGCCAAATGCGCCACCTCGACGACCTTGGCGGTGATAGCGACGTTATAATCGTAGGAGGAAGGCGTCTTCGCGTCGGCATCGAGCGAGCCATCCATCATCACCGATGAAAATCCGTATTGTATCGCCGTGTAGCAGGTCGCTTCGCTGTTGCCATGATCCTGATGCATGCAGACCGGGATATCCGGATACAGCTCGATTAACTTGGTGAGCACGATGGCATACGCGCGGGCGCCGCGGCTCGTCTGAATAATGACCGGGGCATCGGTGGCGGCGGCCGCCTCCATGATCGCCAAGCCCTGCTCCATTTTGTTGATATTAAAAGCCGGGACACTATAGCCGTGCTCGGCCGCGTGGTCGAGCAGCTGTCGAAGTGTAATACCAAGTCTCTGAAAGTTTGACTCCTGAGGCGGATTCCCGAAATCGGCATTTATCTGATTCACCATGGCAAACAGCTTTTGGGAGAGTTTGCCATGTCAACTCCGGTTCCGCTTCGCTCTGACTTTGACACGATTGGCCTGCGCATGCTGGCGCGGCGATCGCGTGACCCCGATCAGACCCGGCGTCTCTTGGCACTGGCCGAGATTTATGATGGCGGCTCGCGGCCGGATGCGGCGCGGATCGGCGGGGTCGGGGTGCAGATCGTGCGCGACTGGGTTGTCCGTTTCAACGCCAAAGGTCCTGATGGTCTCTTGACCGGCAAAGCGCCGGGCGCTCCCAGCATCCTCGGCGAGCGCCAGCGCCAAGCCTTGCGGCAGGTCGTGGAAGATGGGCCAATTCCCGCCCTGCATGGCGTCGTCCGCTGGCGGCTGATCGATCTGGCGCAGTGGCTCTTCGAAGAGTTCCGGGTTTCGATCTCCAAGCCGACGCTCAGCCGCGAGCTGCGGCATATGGGCTTTCGCAAGCTCTCGGCGCGACCGCGCCATCATGCGCAAGACGAGGAAGCCGCGGCGGCTTTTAAAAAAACTTTCTCGCCCTCGTGGAGGAGACCGCCGCAAAAGAGGCTCCTGGCAAGCCGATAGAGATTTGGTTTCAAGACGAAGCTCGGATCGGGCAGAAAAACAAGGTCACCCGCCGATGGGCGAAACGCGGGACACGGCCTTCGGCGCCGCACGACCAGAGGACGAGTTCAGCCTATATTTTCGGCGCCATCTGCCCGGCCGAAGGAAAAGGCGCCGGGCTCGTACTACCCTCCTGCAACAGCGAGGCCATGGCCCTGCATCTCGAAGAAATCTCGCTTGCGGTCGCACCAAGCGCGCATGCGCTCGTTCTTCTCGATCAGGCCGGGTGGCATGTCTCGGCGAAGCTTCCCGTCCCGGACAACATCACGCTCTTGCCGTTGCCGCCGAAATCGCCCGAGCTCAATCCGGTCGAGAACATCTGGCAATTCATGCGCGACAACTGGCTCTCGAACCGCGTCTTCGAATCCTACGACGACATTCTCGACCACTGCTGCTTCGCCTGGAACAAGCTCATCGACATGCCCTGGAAAATCATCTCCATCGGAACAAGAGAGTGGGCCTATCGGTCGTGATCAGCGAGACTTGGTATAATACGGGCCATGGGTTGTTCTCCGTCACCGAATGCGGCCGGGTGTCTTGAGGATAGCCTAGTCAAGGCCTCCCGGCCAGCCGAGATCAACTTTCGCCGGCCACGCATAATTCACGCCGGAGACCGCCCTCATCAACCCATGAGCGGAGCGATAATGCCGCGTGGCGCGTATATTCATGAATTGGTTGCCTCAGAACGCACGCCGCCGCCGCTCGACGAGCTGAAGGACGAAGGGCGTTAAAATCAGCTGCATCGCAAGATCGAGCTTGGCACCTGGAATAACAATCGAATTGGCCCGCGACATGAAACTGTCATGGATCATCGAATGCAAATAGGCAAAATCGATGCCGCGCGGTTTGGCGAAACGGATGATCACCATCAATTCGTCGGCGGTCGGGATCCAGCGCGCGGCAAATGGATTCGAGGTATCGACGGTCGGCACCCGCTGGAAATTAATGTCCGTCTTGGTGAACTGCGGACAAATGTAATGGACATAATCAGGCATCCGCCGCAACATTATGTCCATCACCGCTTCCGTCGTATAGCCGCGCGCGGAGCAGTCGCGACGGATTTTTTGAATCCATTCGAGGTTGATAACCGGCACGACGCCGATCTTCAGGTCGGGATATTGCGAAATATTCACTTCGTCCGTTTTGACCGCGCCATGCAGCCCTTCATAGAAGAGAAGATCGCTTTGCGGGGGCAAGGCCTCCCAAGCGGTGAAGGTTCCGGGCGCGCACCCGTAGAACGCGGCCTCTTCGTCGTCATGAACATAATGCCGGGTTTTGCCAGTGCCGGATTCATGATAGCTGCGAAACACGGCTTCGAGCTCCGCCAAAAGGTTGGCGTTGGGGCCGAAATGGCTGAAATGGCGGTTGCCTTTCGCCTCCTCCTCGGCCATTACGGTCTGCATTCCGTCGCGATCATAACGATGGAACGCATCGCCTTCGATATAGGCTGCCGCGATCTGCTCGCGGCGGAAAATCTGTTCGAAGGTGCGCCTGACGGATGTGGTTCCGGACCCGGACGAACCGGTCACCGAAATGATCGGATATTTCGCGGACACGTCAGCCTCTTCTTTTTCAGCTTGTTCTTTTCTAAAGACGCATGAGGCCGCGCTTGCCAAATAGAGGCGCGCGCGCGGAAAATTGCGGATCGCTGTGATAGCGGGCGACGAGCCCAACCGGCCCCGCGGAGCCAAAGACGAGCGGCACCCGCGCGTGGATGGCGGAGGGGACGATGTCGAGAACAGGGTGCAAACCGTCGGTCGCGATCCCCGCCGCCCGTTCCACGATGAGGGCGATCGGATTGGCTTCGTAAAGGAGCCGCAGCCGTCCATTGTTATAACCGGCCCGCTGATCGCCAGGATAAAGGAAAATCCCGCCGCGCAGTAAAATCCTGTAGGTGTCGGCGACGAGCGAGCCCGTCCAGCGCATAGTGTGGTCGCGTTTCAGCGGCCCTTCGGTGCCCTGCTCGCAATCGTCGATGAAGGCCCGCACCGAAGCCTCCCAATGCCGGTAGTTGGAGGTGTTGACGGCGTATTCGGCGCTTTCCTGGTCGATAACCGGAGCGGATACCGCTTGGTAGAACCGGCCGGCGCGACGGTCCAGGGTGAAGATTTGGGTTAGACCGCTCCCCAAAGCGAATACGATCGACGTCTGCGGTCCATAAATGACAAAACCGGCGGCGATCTGCATCCGCCCAGGTTGCAGGAAATGGGCCTCGGCGCCGTCCGCCGTGGCGAGCACGGGGAGAACCGAAAAGATCGTTCCGATCGAGACATTAGCATCGATATTCGAGGAGCCGTCGAGCGGATCCATCGCAACCGCGAGCGGGCCCGCGGAATCGAGAACCAATGGCTCGCTCATTTCCTCGGAGACAATCGCCGCGACCGGAGCCTGCCTGAACGCGCCGACGAACATATCGTTGGCGAGAACGTCTAGTTCCTTCTGAACATCGCCGTCCGTGTTCGTGCTGCCGAGGCTTTCACCGAGCCGGCCGTATAAGCGGCCGAGACCGATGAGGCCGGACATTTCGATTGCCGCCGCGGCGATGGCGCGAAGAACCCTCGACGCGGCGCCTAAGCGAGCGTCCAGAGCCACGGCTTGATCGAGATAGGCGTCGAAGCTCCCGGCAATCTGCGGCATGGCGAGCCTTATCGCTCTTGTTTAACTCGCAATGTGGCGCAAAGCCGCCAGAAATAAAAGCGAATAATATTGAGACTGGACCGAGGAAAATTTAATGTCAGCCCACGTGCCGTCCGGCCCGGCGCCATTTGGACCCGCAAGGGCGCGCGACTGGGCCGCGGCCGCGAACCGCAAGTTCGCCGTGGCGGAGTCACGGCTTCGATTAAGCCCGTCGCGGAAGATGCCAGCGTCGCGTTGTTCGACCTCGCCGGCGGGCGGCCTCGATTGACCCATGTCGGCCGAGAGGCGGCGAGCGCCGCGCTCAAGGGAACGAACGCACAGTATGGCAATTTGGGAGGGGAGTTCATCATGGAACAAGACCATTTTGGAATCGAACAAATCACGCAAGAAGATCGCGCCTATAGTGGATCGCGCTTTTCGGAAGTGCGCGAGGCGATCTTCGCCAACTCCTACCAACAAATCTGGGGCAGCGAAGGCGAGCCACCCCTGCCCCATCACGAAGTAACGCTCGGAAATATGCTCCGCGGTATTCTCCCTCCTGGTAAGCATTACTTCTTTGGCCAAGCTTCAAAACGCACTGTCCTCTCCCACGCTGATTTGCGCTGGGGTCCAGACAAAAAGGGGTTCCGCCGCATTATCCATTCAAACGGCGTATGCCTGACCGGATTGTGGGAGATCACGGAAAAAACTGCATATTCTGGCTATTTTAGTGAAGGTAGCCGAGGCTTGTTGGTAGGACGCTATTCCTCTGGCGCCAACGAGGTCCATCGCGGCGGTCTTCGTACGTTAGCGCTGGCCGGTAAGCTTTTTCCCACAACTGACCCCGACCATGCCCAGCCGCTTCAGACCGCGAACTTCATCACGATCGAGGACATTGCCGGCACCTACACCGCCTATATCAACGACGCCGAGCTTCGCAATGCTCCAGATATCACTGTCTGGCGCCAGCCCTTCCTGGTCATCGTGGCTCTTGTTTTTACTCTCATTGATAAGGTAGCCGGCATACGTCAGGTCTACCCGATCGCCGAACTCGGTAAACCGCTGGACGAGCCCACGCGCGCGCCCGCATTCATGCGCCTCCTCGTCGCGCCCGATCAACCCAGGATCGAAGGAGAAAAGCTGGATTTACGTGACGAAGTCTTAGGCCAGATTTTTGACAAAGGCGATTCTGTTCCAAAACGCAAGCTCACGTTTCATATCGAAGTGACGGATGAAGGGAAGACACGGTTCGGCTTGGGCTCAGTAATGCCAAAATTTGAGAATTGGTGGCGTATCGGCAAATTGACGTTCGACAACGCGGTCGCGTCCTACAACGGCGACTTTGTCATTCATTTCAATCATCCGACGTGGCGCGCCGACCGGAATAATCCGGCAACGGCCCATCGCGCGGCCCTCCCGCGAGCATAGAAACAAGCGGGCGTATCGAGGCTGCCCCGAGGACACCGTCATAGGATAGGGGCCCCGGACTTGCCGGAGCCGCCGCCGGCAATTCACGCACCTTTCTTGAATTTGGCGGCCTCCTCGGATCCGCCCGTCGCGTTTCCAGCGCTGTAGGAATGCGCGCCGGCGCCAGCGAGCTTGCCTTTGTCGACGATCAGATACTCCTCGCGGATCGGCCGGCCCTCGAAATAGCACTCCAGGATTTCGCGCGTGCCGGCCGCGTAGCGCGATTGCGCGGAAAGCGATGTCCCGGAGATATGCGGTGTCATCCCTTGATGCGGCATGGCGCGCCACGGATGGTCCTTTGGCGGCGGCTGCGGGAACCAGACGTCGCCGGCGTATCCCGCGAGCTGGCCGCTTTCCAGCGCCCGCACAATTGCATCGCGGTCGCAGATTTTTCCGCGCGCGGTGTTCACGATATAGGCGCCTCGCTTCATCTTGGAAATCATCGCGTCGTTGAAGAGATGCTCGGTCTCCGGGTACAGCGGGCAGTTGATGGTGACAACGTCGCAGACTTTGACCATGTCCGCGACGTTCGGATGCCAGGCGAGGTTCAGCTCTTTCTCGACCGCCTCCGGCAGACGATGACGGTCGTAATAATGCAGATGCATGTCGAAAGGTTTTAGACGGCGCAGCACCGCGAGACCGATGCGGCCGGCCGCGACGGTGCCGACATGCATGCCTTCGACGTCGTAGGACCGAGCGACGCAATCGGCGATGTTCCAGCCGCCTCGCACCACCAATTGATACGACGGGATGTAATTGCGGACGAGCGAGAGGATCATCATCACCACATGCTCGGACACGCTGATCGAATTGCAATAGGTGACCTCGGCGACCGTGACGTTGTGGTCGATCGCCGCCTGGAGGTCGGTGTGATCGGAGCCGATCCCCGCGGTGATCACGAGCTTCAATTTTGGCGCCTTGGCTATCCGCTCGGAGGTCATGTAGGCCGGCCAAAACGGCTGCGAGATAACGATTTCGGCGTCAGGCAGCTCTCGATCGAGGACCGAGTTCGCACCATCCTTGTCGGAGGTCACAACCAGCTTATGGCCGTGGGATTCGAGGTATTTTCGCAAGCCCAGCTCGCCGGATACGCTGCCGAGAAGCGTGCCGGGCTTGAAATCGATCGATTTTGGTGTTGGAAGAGTTTGACCGTCCGGATAGCGATCGATTTTGGGGAGGTCGTCCCGGGGATAGGATTTCGGATAACCGTCAACTGGATCATCGTAGAGTACGCATACGACCTTTGCCATGACTTTCTCCCGTGCGTTGTATCGTTGGATCGTTGTTGGACATGACGGAGCAAACTAGGTTGCGCCGCACGATGTTGAATACCTGAATTTGCGCTACCTTGTCCGGCCTTGCCTGCTTCCGAGCTTTTTCCGGTTAACTTCGCACGGCATATCAAAAATTTTGATATCTTGTGGAAGTCGCGTTTAAGTTCGCGCCGCAGGTGTTATCATATACAACTTTTATATATTTTATATAACGCGGTCCTGTGTGGTTGGATAGCGGAAAGCGAGGATAAAGCACTGGTTTTAGACTGCCACGCCAGTATCGCCCCGCGGGGCTTTCAAAACCTCGCGCAGAAAATCCGCGGCCAATGCTATTCCCGCATCATCGATGGCATGGCCAAGGCCCGGCCTCGCCACCGCCGTCACGGGCACGCCGGCCACTTCGAGCGCGGCCTTCGCGTCGGGCATCGCCTGAAAAGGCACGACCGCGTCCGCCTCACCATGAACGAGGAGTACCGGCGGTTTGCTCCGGATGTCGCGCCCGATCCCATCGCCGCCCGGCAGGGCTCCCGAGAAAGCAACGATGCCGGCAATTTGCGTTTGCCGCCGCAAGCCGACGTAGAGCGCCGTCGCGGCGCCTTGCGAAAACCCGGCGAGCGCCAAGCGGGCGTCGCCGAGCTGGCGGCTCGCCAACAGTTCATCGAAAAAGCGATCGAGAATTGCGTCCGCTTCCCTCAAGCCAGCGAGCATTTTTTCCGGCGCGCGGTCCTGCAGGCTGAACCATTGCCGGGTCTCCGGCGCGCCATCGTATGGAAATGGTGCATTCGGCGCAATGAACTCCGCTGTGGGCAAAATCTTCCGCCACGCGCGGGCGAGATAGAGGAGGTCGTTGCCGTTGGCGGCGACCCCATGCAGGAGAACCACAAGATAAGCCGCCTTACCGCCGGAAAGCGGCGCGAACCCCGGCCCGTCGAGCTGCATCGGCATCGGTTCTTCCCGCACCCATCGGCTTTGAAGCTAGCGATCCGAGGGAACCGGGTCAACTTCGCTTCGTACCAAATAGCGGGCCCGCTGGCCGTTCCGCCAGCGAGCCAATGAGCTAGAGCGGGTGTCTCTCGTTTAGAACGGATAGTAGCGAAGGCTGGTGAAGAAGATGCTTTCATTCCGCTCCGGCGTGCCCCCGACACCGGCGAAGGCGAATTTCTGGGTGAAGGAATATTGCAAACCGCCCGCGAGCCTGCCAAAGGCACCCTTATAGATGTCGTCCCAGAAACCGCCCGTGATCTGCCGGACCAGCTTGGTGTTGCCGGTGCAGGCGAAGCCGCCGGTGCCGGTACCAAAGTCTTCGATATTGCAACCGGTGTTCACGAAAGCCGGATTGCCCCAGCCGAAAGGTGCGCTCCCTTTGACCGCCGAGGACCCGAAGCTCGCATTTTCGTCCTCTTCGCCGGCATAGGTGTAAAAGTCTAGCCCGGGTAGAGCGTGCCAGGTCAATCCCGCGAGCAGCATGGTTTCCGGGATCGGCGCGAGGCTGCCATCCGAGTTGAAGGTTACGTCGGGCAATTGGGAGGCGCCATAGCGGCCGATGCCCCGTCCGGTCATGCCGGAGAATCGGGCGTCCAGCACTTTTGGAATAATCGGAATGAGGATCGAGCCGCCAACAGCGTCTCCAACGGTTTGATTGTTGTGGTTTGGAATGGGAGCGCCAAAAAATCCGTTCACAGTTCCAGATCCAAACGGATAGATGACTCTGTCGTTAAACTGGCGGAAGATGCCGAAGACTTCCATATGAACGGTGCGGTCGAAGAAGGTCGGGTCCCAGGCGGCCTTGCCGATGATGTCCGGCATCTGATTGAGGGAGAGCGCGTTGGAGGTGTTGAACAGCGAACCGCCAACTATGCTGGACTGGGGGAACCCGGTGCCGGCGGCTCCGAGCGTGTTGACGATTGTCCCGCCGAACGGAAGCACAGGGGTAGTGCCGCCGAAAGTCGTCGCCGGATTTTCGGCCGAGAGGGCGAACCACAAGGTTTGATCGAAGTCCTTGGTGACCCTGATCTGCGGCTGACGTGCCCAGGTAAAGCCCGGGAGGTATTGATCGTCGATGACCAGAGGCGTGTTTTCCGTCCGCGGCACGATACCCACGACGTTCATGGTCGCCAAGGACCAGGACTGACCGGCGAGGAGATGGGCGCCAAAGTCGTCGTTATCCGCCACCATGTAGAGCTGGCGGACGCGGGGATTGAACGAATTGCTCTCATTGGAATTGCCGGTCTGCGCGTCGCCGAGGAAATCAAACTCGCCAAACCCGGATAAATGCGTCGTGGGGTTCACGTCGCCCAGAGTGAGAAACGAAACGCGGCTTCGGCGGGCGGTAAAGCGGAATTCGGCCGAATGGCTGCTGGGAATATTGGCGAACGGAATGTTGCCAAAGGGCGTCGCCAAATCGGCGCCGATGAAGTGGTCGCGGGTCACGCTGCCGAGTTCTATGAAGCCTCCCGGCGTGATGGACATCCCGCCAAGATAAAGACTGGATGAGCCAACATAAGGATACCCCTTGATTTTCGCCAGTCTTTCGGCGAGGCCAATATTACCATATGGATATGCGGGCTGCGGCGGAAGGCCGAGACCGGCGCCGGGACTGATTGGATAGGCATATGGCGCTGGCGGCGGGCCAGCCTGCGCTGCCGCGTGCTGGATCTGCGCCTGAGTCTCCTTCTCCTTGCGGCTCTGCTCGGCGACGCGTTGCTCAAGCTGCCTTAGCCGCTCCTTGAGCAAGCGGATTTCGGCGGCCGTGTCGTCGGCCCGTGCCGCGCCGGCCTGGAAGCTCATGAGTGCCCCTAATGCCACCGCGGCGATGGCTGGTTTATGGTGGCGCTTGCCCCCAAGCTTTTTGCCGATGATTTTCATCACCCTCTCCTCTGCGAATGCGCTGTGGATGGCGGTGTTGGTAGCAAGCGCGGATGACGCTTTGGCGACACGGATATGACAGTCCGATTAGCGCGATTCGTCGGAATGCTGATCAACTTATTGAAAAGACATGCACAGTTTCAGATTCAGGGGCTCCGACGATCGGGCCAAGCCTAGCAGATTGTGGCGACGAGTGGCAGATTTGTCACGACGATTTCCGTCCTCGCCGGATGCGCCCGGGAATGTGTTGTTCGGGGAAAACGGGAGAACCGGCGGATAGCGCGGTTTTGTTGGCCAAATGTGCGATGGCTCTGGTTGGCGAGGCTGAAACCGGCTTCAGGGTTTGGCGCGCGAAGCTGGTGGGCGAGAAATCATTGCGCGGCGCGGTGTCGCCGCCGTTCGGGTCGCCCTCCTCGCCAAGGATGAGGTCCTTGCTCCTTTGCATGTTCTCGATGCCCCCATGATTGCGGGTGACGCTCAACGGCCCGCGGCGAGACGGCGATGGTCAGGTGGGGGATCGGATCGACGGTCTCCGCTTGCGGCGCAAGCCATTTTCCGTTCATTTTTCGCCAACGCCGGACGCGGCGGATTTGGCGGACTGCCGGCCATTCGCGCGTAATCCCCGCGGCCGTTGCGGGCAGCCCAACGATCATGCGGCGCTCAACGCGGCCAAGCGTCTTCAGGGCGCCGCCAGCCCAGCGGGACAGGGGGAAAAACCGCCGCGTTGAAAGCCGTTTCGATCAACCGGCCGGAGTGGCTTTCCGGGTCTTCTGGTTGTTGCTGACCGGCAAGACCTTGACCGGCAAGGCTGCGGGCTTGACCAAAAGTTAAGTGCAGGGGTGCGACTAACTTTCCTGCTCGATTTTAGGTGGCTATGCTCCTGCTAAGCTTGCGAAGCCGGGCTCTAAATGATAATGCCTATTTAAATGGTAAATTCTATAGACCTAAATTCTAACACCCTGGATGTGAAATGAACGAACTAACCGCCATGGATATGATCGACAAGCGGATTTTGCGCATCGTCCAAAAAGACGCCTCCTTGTCGATTCGGGAAATCGCCAAACAGGTCGGTCTTTCGCAAACCGCATGTTGGAAAAGGCTACAGCGGCTCAATGCATCTGGCGTGATCAAGCGGCACATCGCGCTGCTCGATCCGCTGAAGCTCGGGCTCGGATTAACCGCATTTGTTTCGGTCCAAGCGGGTGATCACTCGGGCAAGGCGATTGCGCGCTTCGCGGGAGAAATTGCCGCGATGGAAGAAGTCATGGAATGCTATCGCATGGCGGGCGACGTCGATTACGGCTTGCGTGTCGTTGTACCCGATGCTGCGGCCTTCGATATTTTTTACAAGCGTCTGATCGAAACAATTCCGCTCAAGAACGTTACGTCGCGTTTCGCCTTGGAAAACGTCAAATGCGAAACTGCCTTTCCAATTGCTTGCCAGGGCTAACCGGGCGAGGGCCGGAGCACTGATTTGGGAAGCGTCTTGGGGCGCTGACCGTCCGATTTCGACCATAGTCGCCCTGTAACGAGCAATCCAAGGAGATTTGCCAAGACCACCTGCCTATTGCCAGGGCGATCCACGCGCTTGCGGGCGCGGCGATGCTTAAAGCATCCGCGGGATTGGGGGCGCAAGGCGGATAAGCAGCTTCCGCTTCGACCAAGCGCCGCTTCATCGAACGCGCATCTTGGCAAAACCGCCAAGGCCGCGCAGGTTGTCAAACAGCAGCATCCGCTTCGCGCTTTTCAACGCCAAGCGGGACATCCCGTCCTTAATGCAACAACACAGGTAAACTACCAGCGGAAACCAACTGCTCGAGGCAAACCCTGGCCGCCAGACTTGGGCAAGCCGCCAAAAATGGAAACGCGTCAGCGGGCTCGGGTTGGCGCGGCAGCATGAATTCGCTTAGAAATGCAGAAGGTTGATGAACATGCCCTTGAGGAAGGTCGATTCGGCGCCGGCCGTCGGCGTGGTGCGCGACACGAAATCGATGAGCTTGCCGTCTTCCATGCCATAGTTGGCGACGCGCGCGACCTTTTTGTCCTTGGTGAAATAGACCGCGAAGACCCGCTGGTCGGTGACCTTCGGCGGCATGAAGCTAAGGCCGCGATCGGTGACTTGGCTTATGTAATACCAGGCATCGCCTCCGACGGTGGATGTCGTCGTCGGCGACCCCAAAAGAACCAGGACCTGCTCTGCGGAAGATCCAACCTTGACATCTTCCGCTGTTTTGGGGTCGAGTTGATACCCGTGGACGACTTGACCGTCATAGCCGAGGCAGCCGCCGAGCCCTAGCGCAAGCGCCGCCGCCAAGACCAGTTTCGGGCTGACGGGCGCCCGGCGCTTTCCGCCCCGCCCGCGCGCCTTCATAAACTCCATTCCGCACGCCTCCGCGTTGGGCATTTTGGCGAAGTACACTCCGATCTAGGCCAGGCAAATGCCATGATGATGTAGGAAAATTCCACGAAATAAATGAACAAATTGCTTGCGCAATTGGTGCAGCCGCACCGGACAACGGGCGGGTCCCGCGAAACCTATGCACAATAATGCTTGCATCTAGCCGCGCGATGCCTAGCCTCCGCGCCAACGAAAAGCAAGGCCCGCCGACGCCGGACGTTGCGGCCAGGGGGGAGCCTTTGGAAGGGGTCAGCATGGTTTTTCGGCTCTTCCGGCGCTCCGCCAATCGGCAACTGATCGGCCGCCTTTCCGGCGAGATCGTGGCGGCGGCCCGCGATCCTGTCCTGTTCGCGGAGTATGGCATCGAGGACAGTCTGGACGGCCGCTTCGAGGCTGTGACATTGCATGCGGTTCTTGTCCTGCGGCGCCTCAATCGCATGGACCCGCCTGCGCCCGAAATTGCCCAGGATCTCACGGACGCCATTTTTCGCTCCTTCGAGATCGCCTTGCGGGAAATGGGCGTCGGCGACATCAGTGTGCCGAAGCAGATGAAAACCTTCGCCGAGGCTTTTTTCGGGCGCGCAGGAGCTTACGACCGGGCGTTGCGCGGCGGCGCGCCTGGGCTTAATGAAGCACTTGCGCGAAACGTCTACGATGGCCGCAAAAATCCGGACCGGCTTGGGCGTTATGTGGAAACGGCCAACGAAGCTTTGGCCAAGGTCTCGCTCGATGCCTTTACCCTTGGCCCAGTTCCGTTTCCGGCGCCCGCCGCCGTTCGGTGAGCGCGGTCCGCTTCGATCGAACCCGGTCCGGGGGTTTCACGCGAAACAGGTTTCCGCCCGCCGTCGTTGATGTTTTAATAATCCGCAGCGAGGGCGTGGCGATGACATCCAGCACCGTTCCCGGCCCGAAATCCCGCAAGGCCCGCCCCGGCAAGACGGGCGCCCTGCTTGGGCCGGGACGTTTGACACGCTTGCTTGTCGTCAAGACCGTGCCGGATACCGGTCTCGACATAAGGCTTTGCGCCAGCAAGACCGAATGCGCCGCGCTCGCGGACGACTGCGGCCTCGTCGCGGTTGAAACGTTCGAGGCCGGATTCCATGTGCGGAAACAAGGCCCGAAAAGATACAAGGTCAGCGGCGTTTTGCACGCGCTTGTGACCCAAACCTGCGGTGTCAGTCTCGAGCCTTTCGAGACCTTTGTGAGCGCTCTTGTCGAGGTGGATTTCGCGCCCTCCCATCAGCCTTTGGGCGAGCCGGCCAGCCGGAAAATAACGGCGGGCAGCGCGGCAAATTTTGCTGGGCTGCAAGACCCCCCCGATCCGATTATCAATGGCCGAATCGATCTTGGCGCACTGGCAGCGGAATTTTTGGCCCTGAATCTCGATCTCTATCCGCGCAAGCCGGGCGTCACTTTCGAAGACACGAATGTTGGCGGCGAAGCGTCCGCGATAGATTCTCCCTTTGCGGTTTTACGGCATCGTTCATAACAACACTTGGCGGCGGCTTGCCTAACCGTCCCCCGCGCGCACCTCGGGGTCGCTCAAGCGATGCAGCCGGTGCGCCGCCGCGTGCGCAAAACGCATGAGCACCGCGCGGCGGGTGGCGGCGGCGATGCGATGTTCCGGCGCTTGCCGCAAAATTTCGGCGCCATAGGCGTCGGCCTGGATAAGCCCCGCGTCCTCGGGCATGATTTCGATGGGCACGCTCTCGGGGATCGCGAAAAACAGCCTGTCGCAATGGGTGCGATAGTCCCGCCATTTGGCGTCGGCGCGAAAATCCGCGACGGAGGATTTGATTTCGACGATCAAAATCGTGGCGTCCATGGCGAGCGCGACGATGTCGGCGCGTCGTCCCGAAAGCAACCGCAATTCGGTGACTGTCGAAAAGTTGAGCCGCTGCAACAGCCGCCTCGTGCCGCGCGCGACAACAAGCGCCGTCCCGGACTGGCGGCCGTCTTGCGGTGAAAAGGGCTTTGGCGATTCCGGCATGGCGGTTATTTGATCGACACTCGAACCCACGCGATGATCGCCGAGGAAACCTGCGCGAGCCATGCGCCGTCAAGCTCGAAGTGCATGGCCGACGGCTTTGAACCACCCCTGATCCTAACAACACAGGATTTTGCCCTGAAGCCGCATGGCATCGAGCTAAGCCTTGGGAAATCGGCGCGGCATATGATTAGTTTTATTAATTCTAAACCCCGGCACTGGCGCCGGCCGCGCATTTTGATTAGTTTCCAGGCATGAAGCATGTGTCGAAGAAAGCTCCCCGGAAGCAGGCGTCCCGCCAGCTTCTTTATATCGTCCTTGGCTTCGCGGTTGGCCTCGCCGGCTTGGTTTATGCCGTCATGCCAGGCCGTGTTGATCCCGGTTCGCCCGCGATCGGCGGTTCTTTTACCATGATCGGGCAGGATGCCGGGTGGTGACGAACGCCGATCTTGCCGGACGCCCCTATCTGGTGTTCTTCGGCTACACGCATTGTCCGGACTTTTGCCCGACGGGGCTGTTCGATATTTCGGCGGTTTTCAGGGAACTGGGGCCGGATAAAAAAATCGCCGCGCTTTTCGTCACCGTCGATCCCGAGCGCGACACGCCGGATATTTTGAAGACCTATCTTGAAAACTTCGATTCCCGCATCATCGGGCTGACCGGCGACCCCTCGAAAACCGAGGCTATCGCCAAGGCCTTTCGCGTCTACGCAAAAAAGGTGCCAGGCGAAAAGCCCGGCGACTATACGGTGGATCACACCGGGGTCGTCTATCTCATGGACAAGCGCGGCAAATTCGTGAGCGCATTCAATTTGTCGAGGCCGCCGCAACAGGCCGCGCGCGAACTCGAAGCCTATCTTTAGACCATGCTCGCTTCAAATGAGGTGCTCGTGATCTCAATCTATTCGGTTCCTCGCGTGATCTTATTTAAGCTGGCATTCCCCAGATAACCGGGAATGTGCCAAGCGCGTATCATTGATCTCCTGCCGTGACATCGGACATTCGTCCTATACCGGCATTATTTTCCGGATCGCCCGCTTATTGAGGTTGAGATTGCCGCGCTGCGGCGCTGCTGTGGTGCTCCGGCACACCAAAACCAGTGACATGGGCGGATCGCGCACCGGACAATACAGAGTCGGTTGTGATCAAGACGCACTTCTCCCTTAGTTTTTGCTCGACGCATGACGACCGAACACTTCACGCAGGCGCTGGATTGGGCGGCGGCCGCAGGTCGGCGATCATTCGTAGGATGTCCGCGAAGAGATTTTTCGGAATGGCGACTTCGGCCATCTGAAACGCGACATAGCGGCCATGGCTCACGATCTTCGCGCCGATCTTGATCAGCTTTTCCTTCAGGCTCGTCAGTGACCAATCCTTTATCGGTTCGGGCGTCGCCAGCGTGCGCAGAAAATTACCGAGATTGTAGGCCAGCGCATGAAGCTGGAGACGGACGGCGTTAGCAGCGAACGACCGACATGATAGCCGGGTCCACTTGATTGCGCCTTTTCCTTCCTTGATCCATTGCTCACACGTGCCGCGCTTGTTGTAGAAGGCGACGACATTCTCGGCGGAGCGCGCCATGTTCGTCACGATGAAGCCGACGCGCGGATAAAGCTCGCCCGGATGCCATTCGACCTTGGCGATCACCCGGCGCGGCTGCGACCAGCTTCCCGCTTGATAGGTGAAACTTGCATGGGATCGGCAGACGTCATTGGACGGGCGACCAACCGGGCGTTTGAGCAGATAGCCGATCCTCTCTTGCAAGATGTGATTGGCGGGCAGACGGATCGCATATTTGATCCGTTCTGCCTCCAGATATTCGTAAACTTCGGGGTTTGCGAAGCCGGCGTCGGCGCGGAAATAAATGCGTGAGACCTTGCCTTGATACCGCGCCACGACCGGCTTCAGCACCGCCTCCCATCCATCGGCGCTGTGAACATTGCCGGGGCGCAGGGCGCAGCGTTCCAAATCGCCATATTGGTTGAAAACGAACAGCGGATGATAGCAGGTGCAGTCATAGTGACCGTTCCAGACACTGTGTTCCTGTTCGCCATGCGTCGGGCTCACGCTCGAATCCATGTCGAGCAAGATACCTCTCGGCGGACGGCGACCATGAACGCTGTCGATCCATTTGCCGGAGAGATCAGCGAGCGCCGAAAGGTTCTTTTCCGCCGTGAGCCAGCGCGTCTCAAAGCGGCCCATCTGGCTCGGCGAAGCCGCTGCATCCGAGGCCGCCTTTCCGCCGACTATCCACCGCATCGCGGGATCATGGCGCAGGCGTTGAGCGTCGTTCACGTCTTCATATTCCGGCAAGTCGCCCAAATATGGATTGCCGCAACATCCCGACGAGTGCATGCCGGCCATTCTTGCCAGTGCGTGCGTCGGAGAGCGCATCACCCGCCATCGCGCTGAGGCACAGCGCGTCGTCCAGTTCCCGGTATGCGAGCAAGCCTGCGTCGGAGGTAACCACCGATCCGCGAAAGTGAAGCAACAATCGGCGGTCGAAATCGAGCCTGAGAGCGCCATCATACGATTCACCCGCCGGGTTCGCCATGACGGCCTCATTCGATCCGAAATAACATGCTGATTATGTTAGCTGAATCGCGGCATCGACGCTGCAAATTATTGCCTCATCCGGCGTATGCGGGTTAAGACCATTTCCTCTGACGAGATGTAAGCTTATGCGTCTTCTCAACATCGAATCCTCTCCCCGTGGTCTCAAGTCTGCCTCCATTGCCATCAGCAACGCTTTTATCGGAGCATACCGCCAAGTCTGCCCAGAGGAGGTCTTGGTTGACACCTTGAACGTGTGGGACGAAAAGCTGCCGGATTTTGACCAGGAAGCCATTGGGGCGAAGTACAAAGGGGGTAAACAAGGAGCCGATGGACCCAGCCGAGAGAGCCGTCTGGAATAAGATCCAAGAGCTGGCGGCACGCTTTCAACGGGCCGACCGAATCGTCCTCGGAGTACCTATGTGGAACTTCGCCTACCCTTACAAACTCAAGCAATTGATTGATCTGACCTCTCAGCGGAGCATGCTCTTTACTTATGACGGCATCGAATACGGCCCTTTGCTGAAAACTCCCCGTGCCTTCGTGGTCTATGTGCGGGGCGGGACCTACGCGGAAGACTCGCCGCCGCTTCCTGGTTCGACCATCAGAAGGGATACGTTGATTTCTGGCTGAAGTTTATCGGTGTCAAGGAGGTCCATACGCTAGTGGTGGAAGGCACGACGTGGGGCGGGAAAGAGAAGGGGGAAGAGAGCATCGCGCGGGGCAAGAAGAAAGCGGCGAAATTGGCGGCGGATTTCTAGGCATACTGACCTTGATGTGGGTCGTTTGCGGGTTTACCAAAGCTCAAGACAATTGATTGTAATTTCGTAAACGCGACACTCTCGGCAGCCACATGCCATCCGAAGCGTTGTTTCTTGAACCGTCAATAAAATCCAAGCGGGAAATATTTGAGGTAGAGGTTGGTGTAGGTTCCTCGCGCGGCAAGCGCCGCGAGCGCGTAATCAAGCACCTGACGCAACTGGGAGTTGCCTTTTTTCACCGCGATCCCAACACCTTCGCCAAAAAACCTAGCGTCGATAAAGGGACCGCCGCGAAAGCCGCAACAATTCCGTCCATCCTGACTTTCGAGCCACAGGCTGAGCGATATTCCGTCGCCGAAAATTGTGTCGATTTCGCCTTTAACGAGGGCCTCGCGCAGCAGCTTTTGGGATTCGTAGGATTTGCGGATTGTATCTGGAAAAAGCCGTTCGAGATAGGCTTCATGCGCGCTCCTTGCCTGGACGCCGACGGTTTTTTCGCGCAAGCTTTCGGGCGTCGCCGGCTCGGCCGCAATGGCCTTCAGCGACGCGAAACGCGCCGGGGTGGTATAATATGGCCCGGTAAAATCGAGCGTTACGCGGGTTTGCGGATCGATGCGGATCGCGGCTATCAGCGCATCGCCTTGATCGTCATTTAGCGCGTCGATCAATGTATCGAAACGCCGCGCCTGGATGGTGCAGGTAATTTTCAGTTCCTCGCAAATGGCGCGCGCCAGATCGACGTCGAAACCGGAGAGAGTTCCGTCTGGCAGCGCGAAGTGGAACGGCGGGTAATCGTCCTCGGTCAAGAAGCGCAGGCTCCGCAGGCCGCTCAGGTCGGGCTTGGCGGGGCGATGATGCGGGTCCCAAAAGCCCGGCACGAAAACCCCGGTGCCGGCTGCCACCGGGCGCGGAGCCAAGGCGAGCAGGACGAGCAAGGCAAGCAAGCCAAGCTTGCGTTTGAAATGTGCGCCAGCGAAGCCCAAACGAAATTCCTCATGCCGGTGGAACCGCAGGCATCGGGGTCTTAACCTTGCGGCGGTGCCAATTGGCCGACAAGACGCCAATATGTTATACTTAGTGCAAAGTCCGCCGCGCAACTTCCTTGTAATGCGTGAACAAGCGGTTTGATCCTCGCGGCTTGGCCGGACGGCCATTTGAAGCGGGAACGCATTCTCGGGTCAAACCCCTATAACAATGCCCAGATCGGCTAGATGGCCGCGCGTGCGAGTTTCTATAGGCCAATGGAGGGGCAAATGGACAGCGGACAAAGGCACAAAATAGGACAAACGCGCGGGTGAACGAGATTTTTTCACCTTCCGGCAAAGATGAAGAGGATCGCGGCCCTCTCATGCGAGGGCTTGCCTGCCTGCCGGTTTTCTTTTCGCTTGCTGGCAAACGCGTGGTTCTCGCGGGCAGCTCTAATGCCGTCCTGTGGAAGGCCGAGCTTTGCCAGGCGGCGGGCGCGACGCTCGACGTTTTTAGCTCGTCCCCTTGTTCTGGTCTCGTTGCCCTGGCGAGGCGCTGCCCCTTGGTCGGCCTCGTTTCGCGCCGGATCGAAGCAGAGGATTTTCGTGGCGCCGCGCTCGCCATCGTCGAAGCGGAGAGCGCCGCCGAGGCGGCGGAGTTTCAGGCCGCCGCGCGCGCCGCGGGCGTAGTGGTCAACGTCATCGACAAGCCGCGATTTTCGGATTTTCAGTTTGGCGCGATCGTCGATCGTTCCCCTCTCGTCATCGGCATTTCGACCGACGGAGGCGCGCCCGTTCTAGCGCAGGCGATGCGCGGCAGGCTTGAAGCCCTGCTGCCGCGCGAGATCAAGCTTTGGGCGCAGATAGCCAAGGTTTGGCGCGAAAAGCTGAAGCTGCTCGACACGCCCTCGAAGACACGCCGCCGCTTTTGGGAGCTATTCAGCCGAAAGGCTCTGGCGGCGAGATATCGTCCAGTCGAGGCCGATCTTGCCATCCTGCTCGCCGAGGCAGAGACGGGCACGGCGGCGGCGGGGTCGGTTGCGCTTGTCGGGGCCGGCCCCGGCGATCCCGAACTTTTGACCCTCAAGGCCTTGCGCGCGCTCCAATCCGCCGATGCTGTTTTGTACGACGATCTGGTCAGCCCCGCCATCGTCGATATGGCGCGACGCGAGGCTGAAAAGATCCCCGTTGGCAAGCGCGGCTACAAGCCTTCCTGCCGGCAGGATCACATCGTTTCGCGATTGGTCTCGCTGGCCCGCCAAGGAAAACGCGTGGTGCGTCTCAAAGGCGGCGACCCATTGATTTTTGGGCGCGCCAACGAGGAAATCGCGGCATTGCGGGTGGCCCGCATTCCAATCGAGATTATTCCAGGCGTCACCGCCGCGCTCGGTGCCGCCGCCGGGTTGCAAATTTCCCTGACCGCTCGCGACAAAGCCCGCAGGCTGCAATTCATTACCGCGCATGCGCATGACGGAAAGCTCCCCGGCGACATCGATTGGCAAGCGCTCTGCGATCCCCGGGCATCGACCGTCGTTTACATGGGCGTGAAAACGCTCGAGCTCCTGGCCGGGCGCCTGCTTGCCGATGGCATGGACCCATCGACGCCGGCGCTCTTGGTCGAGCGCGCGACTTGCCCGGACGAACGCCATATTTTTGGGACAATTGAAAATCTCGCCGCCAAGGTGGCCCGCGCCGGACCCTCCGGCCCATGCGTCATACTTATTGGTGAAACCTTCGCGGACGCCTTGTCTTTGCCGCGAACGCAGATCAAGCTCGAAACCCAACCACGAGCGCTCGCTCGTTAGCACGGACCTTGCATGGCGGAGATGTGTTCAGCATATTCGTGCCCTTGAATTAGGCGGAGAGAAAAGGATGGGCCGTCTCATATTCGGAACGATCATCGGAAGCTTGGTAGCGATCGCCGCCGTCGGCGCGGCATTCTACTACTATGAACGCCCGAGCGTCTTGCGCATCGCGGTTCCGCGCGACAGCGACGATCAGGCGATCATGGTGGCGGCGGCGCGTGAGTTCGCCGAGGACTTGGACGGCATTCGCCTCAAGCTGGTCGCGGTCGGGAGTCTGGCGGAGTTGTCGCGCGCGCTCCAGGAAGGGCACGCCGATCTCGCGGTCGTGCGCAGCGATCTCGCGATGCCGCCGAACGGCCAGACCGTGTTGATCATGCGCCGGGATGCGGCCGTGTTGTTCGCGCCGGCGGAGAGCAGTCTGCGCGCGATCGACGATCTGCGCGGGCATAAGGTTGGCATTCTACAAGCCGTGCCGCCAGGGAAAATGGACAATCAGCTTCTCCTGGACACGGCGCTTGCCCAATACGACGTTCCGTTGGCCTCGGTAGGGCGGGTATCCCTGACCCTCGCGGAGCTTACGCGCGCGGTCGAAAACAAGGAGATCGACGCGGTTCTCGCCGTCGGCGTTCCCGGCTCGAAAGGTTTAACCGAAGCCGTCAACACGGTTGCGGTGGCCGGTCACGGTCAGCCGGTTTTCCTTCCCATCGCCGAGGCCAAGGCTATCGCGCAACGCTCGCCCGCGTTCGAAGGGGTCGAGGTAGTGCGCGGCGCGTTCGGTGGCGCCCAGCCGAAACCGCCGGAGGATTTCGATACCCTCGGGGTGAGCACAAGACTTGTCGCGCGCAATAGCCTTGGCAATGGAGTGGTCGGCGCATTGACCCGGCTCTTGCTGGCGGCGCGGCCTGCCATCGCCGCGCGGATTCCGATCGCGAACCGCATCGAGGCGCCAGCCACCGACAAGGGCGCGGCTCTCCCGGTGCATCCTGGCGCCCTCGCTTTTCTCGATGACGAGGAAGAAGGCTTTTTCGACAAATACAGCGATGCTATTTATATTGGCGCGATGTGTCTCAGCGTGCTCGGCACCGGGGTGGCGGCGGCCGCGACAAGGCTCACGCGGCACAGGTTCACGGACGCCGATAGGATCCTGCGCCGGTTGCTCGAAATCACCATGGCTGCACGAATTGCCAGGCACGCCGGGCTTCTCGACGGCTACGAGGATGAAGCCGACGAGCTCTTGGCGCTGGCGCTGGCGCCGGATTCGGTCGACGCCTTGAGCATCAACCGGATTGGTGCCTTGAGTGTTGCGTTGAACCAGGTGCGCCATGCCATCGCCGAGCGGCGGCAAAGTTTTGCGGTCCCAATGCGCGCCCAGTTTTCGCCACGCATCGTCCGCGAATAGGCGAGCGGCGCGAGGTTGCTGAAACGCGGTTGCCGCCGCGATTTCGGCTGGTCGGCTTAAAGCTAAAGCGGCTCGGAACGTGCTGGCCGTGACCGGGGCGGGCTGAAGGTGAAAGGCATCATGGCCCAATGGCCACCCCAGTGGGGACAGACCCCACCGGGATCGCGGCCCCCTTCTTGTTGGTGGCCGTGGCGATCACCCTAACTGTGTAGGTGCTGTTATATTTCGCGACGTAGACGTCTTGCCCGTTTGGGCTGACGGCTACCGCAACTGGGGAATTCATCGCGATCGTGGCCACCACCGTGTTGGTGGCCGTGGCGATCACCGAGACATTCGGTCCGAGGGGGGGCCGAAAACACTCACGACGTAGGCGTGTGTCCCATCCGGGGTGAACGCGACCCCGATGGGTTGACCACCACTCCCCACCGGAATCGTCGCCACCACCGCTCGGTTGGCCGTTTTGATCACCGAAACAGTGTCGGAGTTACTATTCGTGACGTAGGCCTGTGTCCCATTCGGGTTGACTGCGACCCAATAGGGGCCATTCCCCACCGGGATCGGTAACCCGGCCACCGTGTTGGTGGCCGTGTTGATCACCGAAACCGTGGCGTCTTTAGAATTCGCGACATAGGCCTGTGTCCCATCCGGGGTGATGGCGACCGCTACGGGGCGATTCCCCACCGGGATCGTGGCCACCAACGTGAATCCAGGCCTGTGGAAAACCGAAACATTGTTGGATCCACTATTCACGACGTAGACCTTTGTCCCATCCGGGGTGACGGCGACCCCATAGGGAGAATTCCCCACCGGAACCGTCTTCACCACCGTGTTGGTGGCCGTTTTGATCACCGAAACCGTGTTGTCCTCGTTATTCGTGACATAGACCTTTGTCCCATCCGGGGTGACGGCGACCGCAAAGGGTTGCCTCCCCACCGGAATCGTCGCCACCACCGTGTTGGTGGCCGTGTCGACCACCGAAACTATGTTGTCGTTGATATCCGTGACATAGAGGAAAGGCGCCGCTTCCGCCGGGCAAGCCGCCAAGGCGAACCCCATCGCCAGCACGATGGCGAACAGGGCCATAAACCCCCGCGCCCATGAGTTATTGCTGTGCATAATGCCTATCTCCTCCCATTATGAGGCCGTGACCGGAGCGGGCTGAAGGTTAAAGGCATCATGGCCCAATGGCCAACCCAGAGGGGACAGACCCCACCGCGATCGCGGCCCCCTTCTTGTTGGTGGCCGTGGCGATCACCCTAACTGTCTCGATGCTGTTAATTTTCGCGACATAGACGTCTTGCCCGTTTGGGCTGACGGCTACAGCAACTGGGTAATTCATCGCGAGCGTGGCCACCACCGTGTTGGTGGCCGTGGCGATCACCGAGACATTGGGGCCATTGGAGGAGGTGTAATTACTCACGACGTAGGCGTGTGTCCCATCCGGGGTGAACGCGACCCCGGCGGGTTGACCACCCCCCACCGGAATCGTCGCCACCACCGCTCGTTTGGCCGTTTTGATCACCGAAACAGTGTTGTCGCCACCATTCGTGACGTAGGCCTGTGTCCCATTCGGGTTGACTGCGACCCCATAGGGGAAATACCCCACCGGTATCGGTAACCCGGCCACCGTGTTGGTAGCCGTGTTGATCACCGAGACCGTGCCGTCGAGGCTATTATTCGTGATATAGGCCTGTGTCCCATCCGGGGTGATGGCGACCCCTTCGGGGCTTCTCCCCACCGGGATCGTGGCCACCAACGTGAAGCCAGGCCTGTGGAAAACCGAAACATTGTTGGAGCCATTATTCACGACGTAGACCTTTGTCCCATCCGGGGTGACCGCGACCGCCCTGGGTACACTCCCCACCAAAACCGTCTTCACCACCGTGTTGGTGGCCGTTTTGATCACCGAAACTGTGTTGTCGGCTTCATTCGTGACATAGACCTTTGTCCCATCCGGGGTGACGGCGACTCCAATGGGTAAACTCCCCACCGGAATCGTCGCCACCACCGTATTGGTGGCCGTGTCGATCACCGAAACTATGTTGTCGTTGAGATCCGTGACATAGAGGAAAGGCGCCGCTTCCGCCGGGCAAGCCGCCAAGGCGAGCCCCATCGCCAGCACGATGGCGAACAGGGCCATAAACCCCCGCCCATGAGTTATTGCTGTGCATAATACCTATCTCCTCCCTCCTGGCCGCCAGCCACGCCGAGCGCCAGGCGGGGGCGGCATTGCGTCAAGAATACCAAATCTCGCTATTTAAGGACTCTTGCGTCATGCCCGGCCTTGCGCCGGGCATCCAGCCTCCCAGCGTTGGCGTTTGGATGGCCGTGTCAAGCCCGGCCATGACGTTAGCAAGGCATATGAGTTTCTCTCTCCGAGATTTGGTACAAGAACCGCTCCGCATCGCAGGGACGGATGCTACGCGTTTTTGGAACTAGACAATGCATCGGCGCCGGCTTCACGGTCTCGGTCAAACTTCCGTTCTGCGCCGCCGTAACCAAGGGACGTCGCGTCGCACCATGGGCTTAATCAGCATCTCCAAGGCCGCGTCATGGTTCACGGCATAATGCCGACCCCAAATGGGCTCGTCCCCACCGCGACCGTCGCCACCACCTTTTGCTTTGCCGTGCGGATTACCGAAACATCGCCGGAGCCCCCATTCGCGACATAGGCGTGCTTCCTATCCAGGCTGAAGGCGACCCCTATGGGCCCGACCCCAACCGGGATCGAGGCCGCCACGGTGTTGGTGGATGTATCAATCACCGAAACAGTGCCGCCGCTGCTATTCGTGACATAGACCTGTGTCCCATCCGCGGTGACGGCGATCCCACTGGGCCTAAGCCCCACCGTGACCGTGGCCACGACCGTGTTGGTGGCCCTGGCGATCACCGAGATATTGTTGGAGCCCGCGTTCGCCACATAAGCATGTTGCCCGTCCGGAGCAATAGCTACCCCCTTGGGCATCAGCCCAACCGTGATTATGCCCACCACCGTTTTGCTGGTATTTGCGATTATCGAGACATTGCTGGAGCCAGAATTCGTGACATAGACGTATGTCCCATCCGGGGTGAAGGCGACCCCTATGGGCCCGCTCCCCACCGGGACCGTGGCCGCCACGGTGTTGGTGGCTGTTTTAATCACCGAGACAGTGCCGTCGCCGCTATTCGTCACATAGGCGTGTTTCCCGTTCGGCGCGACGGCTACCCCCTTGGGCTCAACCCCTACCGGGACCGTTGCCGCCACCGTGTTGGTGGCCGCGGCGATCACCGAGACAGTGTTGGAGCCAAAATTCGTAACATAGGCGTGTTGTCCACCCGGGGTGACGGCCACCCCCTTGGGCTCAACCCCTACCGTGACCCTGGCCGCCACGGTGTTGGTGGCCGTGTCGAGCACCGAGACCGTGTTCGAGCCAGTATTGGTCACATAGTCCGGCGGCGGCGGCGGACTAATGCCAATCCCAGTCGGTAGAGCTCCCACCACGACCGCGGCCACCACCGTGTTGCTGGCCGTGGCGATCACCGAGACCGTGTTCGATACAACATTCGTGACATAGGCCTGTGTCCCGTCGGGGGTGATAGCTACCCCAAAGGGCTCAATCCCCGCCGTGACCGTGGCCACCACAATGTTTTTGGCTGTATTGATCACCGAGACCGTGTTGGAGATTTCATTCGCCACGTAGGCGTGCGTCCCGTCCGGGGTGACGGCTACACCGACGGGGAAACTCCCCACCGTGACCGTGGCCACCACCGTGTTGCTGGCGGAGGCGATCACCGAGACAGTGCCAGTGCCTTGGAAATTGCTATTCGCCACATAGGCGTGTGTCCCATCCGGGGTGACGGCTACCCCTATGGGCCCACTCCCCACCGGGACCGTGGCCACCACCGTGTTGCTGGCCGTGGCGATCACCGAGACAGTGTTGGAGCCATAATTCGTGACATAGGCCTGTGTCCCATCCGGGGTAACGGCTACTCCCCTGGGCACAACCCCTACTGGGACCGTTGCCGCCACGGTGTGGGTGGCCGTGGCGACCACCGAAACGTTGTTGGAGCCAATATTCGCCACATAGACGTGTTGCCCGTCCGGGGTGATGGCTACCCCAAAGGGCCCACTCCCCACCGGGACCGTGGCCACCACCGTGTTGGCGACCGTGTCGATCACCGAGACCGTGTTGGAGCCCAGATTCGCCACATAGGCATGTTTCCCGTCCGGGGTAACGCCTACCGCAAAGGGGTCACTCCCCACCGGGAGCGTGGTCACCACCGTGTTTGTGGCCGTGTCGAAAACCGAGACAGTGCCGGAAACGTCATTCGCCACATAGGCGAAGGGCGCCGCCTCCGCTGGCCGGGCCATCAAGCCTAGCCCTATCGCCAGCGCCGTCCATAGGCCTAAAAATCCCCGCGCCCATGCGGCGCGGCTTCCGTCATTGTTGTTGCTACGCATAAGATACGCCGTCCCGTTATGAGGCGGCATCATTAGCTGCGGGCCGTTTCACTTAGCCTAATAATTTCTATCGACTTGTGGGATTAGATTGGCTTGATTGCAAGGAGGCAAGGGCTTCTTGCCGCCAGCCAAGCCGGGCACCAGGCGGTGGCGGCATTGCGTGGCTAGTCCCTCCACAACGCAGGGACGGACGCCGCGCGTTTTTCGGGAACTTCGCAATTGTCAAAGAATGCTCGGCGTGGTGTGAACCGCTATGGTAAAGCCCGCCAGGCTTTCGAACAAGCCGCGCCCATCGGTCCCGCCAACCAGCGGATCGATGAGATTTTCCGGATGCGGCATCAGGCCAAGAACGTTGAACCCCTCCGAGTAGATTCCGGCGATGTCATTGACCGAGCCGTTGGGATTGGCGTCGCCTTCCCGGCCAGCCCGCGCGTCGCAATAGCGGAAGGCGACGCGGCCCTCGCCCTCGATGCGTGCTATCGTTTCCCCATCGGCGAGGTAATTTCCCTCGCCATGCGCGATCGCCACTTTGATGATCTGGCCCTTGGCATAGCGGGAAGTAAAAGGCGTATCGACTCGCTCGACGGTCAAATGCTGCATTCGGCAGATAAAGCGCAAATTGGCGTTGCGCACCAACACGCCAGGCAATAGCCCGGCTTCAACTAGGATCTGGAAGCCGTTGCAGATGCCTAGAACGAGACCGCCTCGCCCGGCGTGGGCGCGCACGGCGTCCATGATTGGCGCCCGCGCGGCGATGGCGCCGCAGCGCAGATAATCGCCGTAAGAAAAGCCGCCTGGAAGCACCGCAAGATCGGTGCCGGCGGGTAGGGCATGTTCGCCATGCCAGACGAGGGAAGGTTTAGCCTTGGCGATTTTTTCCACGGCGCGGAGCGCGTCTCGCTCGCGGTTGGAGCCGGGGAAGAGAATGATGGCGGCTTTCATGTGCCGGTTATATTTTCCTCGATCATGTCGGCTTATGCGGGCAACCTGCAATCCGCGAAAAATTAGCGGAGTTCCACCTGGAAATTTTCAACGACCTGGTTGGCGAGCAATTTCTCGCATGCATCGCGCAGCAATCGTTCCGCTGTGATTGGATCGTTCGTGGTAAGTTCGATCTCGAATATTTTTCCTTGCCGCAAGCTGTCGATACCGGCGATGCCGAGCGACTTGAGCGCACCCTCTATGGCGTTCCCTTGCGGGTCTAGAATACCGTCCTTGAGGGTGACCACCACCCGCGCTTTCATCGTTCCGGTCTCTGGTTAATGGCTTCGGCAAGGATCGAGGCATGGCGAAGGCGCTGCTAGAAGGCCGGACGGCCAAAACCACGGCAGGTAGGCGAGAGTTTTACCAGGGCCGTTGGAAGAATGTGCAGAACCTGTCCGCCGGCCGTGCCGCCGCATTCCCGGCGGCGGCCGGCGGCGGCTTTAAGCTCACTGGACGAGCTTCGGCCCAGTGGCGCGGGGTTGCTCGTTTTCCTGCAAGATGCCGAGCCGCCTCGCGACTTCGGTATACGCCTCGACCAGCCCGCCGAGATCGCGCCGGAAACGGTCCTTGTCGAGCTTGTCGTTCGATTTGATGTCCCACAGGCGGCAGGAATCCGGAGAAATCTCGTCGGCGACCACGATCCGCATCGTTTCGCCTTCCCACAGCCGGCCGCATTCCATCTTGAAATCGACAAGCCTTATCCCGACGCCAAGGAAAAGCCCGGATAGGAAATCGTTGACCCTTATCGCGAGCGACATGATGTCGTCGATTTCCTGCGGGCTCGCCCAGCCGAACGCCGTGATATGTTCCTCGGACACCATCGGGTCGTTGAGCTCGTCGTTCTTGTAGTAGAATTCGATGATCGAGCGCGGCAATTGGGTGCCTTCCTCGATCCCAAGCCGGGTCGAGAGCGACCCGGCCGCGACATTGCGGACAACCACTTCGAGCGGCACGATTTCCACTTCCCGAATCAATTGCTCGCGCATATTGAGGCGGCGAATGAAATGCGTTGGCACGCCGATGTCGTTGAGATTTTGAAAAACGAACTCGGAGATCCGGTTGTTGAGCACCCCTTTTCCGTCGATGACCTCGTGCTTCTTGGCGTTAAACGCGGTGGCGTCGTCCTTGAAGTGCTGGATGAGCGTACCCGGTTCGGGACCCTCATAGAGGACCTTTGCCTTGCCCTCATAAATGCGGCGGCGGCGATTCATTGGGATTAACCCTGGCTTGAGATGATCCATGGGTGGCCGTGGCTCCTTTGAACGTCCTATGTCCCACGTCCGGACGCGCCATCGCACGAGACGTCAAAGGCCGGCGGGAGCAGTAGGCTATGCGCTTATTTGTCGCCGCGGATCGAAGGGGCCGAGCTTGTTCCGGTCCTGGAGGGTCCTGGAGCAAGCTGACCAAACCCAACCTATCCGAAAGCGGATTTCCCTACAATGCCAAGCCAACACTACGCCAGGCTGGCAATTATGATATTTATAGGATCGATCCCTCCCTATCGAAACGGACATTTGATCTTTAGCAGAGATTCGTCACGGGATATAGGAAGAAATCGAGCTGCAACGTCGCTGTGTTTAGGCATAGAGCTTTCGCAAGATATTGCCATCACCGAACTTGCCGCCTAAATGTGGAGATGCAACAGTTCCATGGGGAGTATCATGACGACTTTCGACGAGCGGGAGCACGCTTTCGAAGCGAAACTCGCCCATGATGAAGAACTGAGATTCAAGGCGAGGGCGCGGCGCGACAAACGGCTCGGACTTTGGGCCGCCGGAAAACTCGGCAAGACCGGCGCGGCGGCGGAAGATTTTGCAAGCCGTCTCGTCGCTACCGAAATCGAGAAAGACAGCGGGGGCCAGATTCTCAAAACCATACGCGCCGATTTTGATCGCGCGGGAATCGATATACCGGACCACGAGATACGCAGGCAGATGGACGCGCTTCTCGCCGCGGCGGTCGAGGAAATCATGCAGGGGGCGGCGCGGGAAAAGGCGCATCGCGGCGAGGCCTAAGCAGCGAGCTGCGGCCGGTCGCGCGGTTTCGTCCATGCGTTGGATTCTGCCGTGGCGTTTTTCGTCAGGGCGGCGGACATGCCGCGCTGGCCTGGCGCGGGTTTACCCCGGCCCGCGCATCGGCTATGGCAGGCGCCGGGACAACCCTTTCAGGCAGGAGTTCGGCATGCAGGAGGCTGGCAACACGCTCACCCTGGAGACCACGCAGGGGCAGGTCGTCATCGAAATGCGGCCCGATCTCGCCCCAGCCCATGTCGCGCACATCAAGAAGCTTGCCGGCGAGAAATTCTACGACGGCGTCGCGTTCCATCGCGTGATCGACGGGTTCATGGCCCAGACCGGCTGCCCGCACGGGACCGGGACCGGCGGCTCGAAATATCCCAATCTCAAGGCCGAGTTTTCCGCCGAGCCGCACGTCCGCGGCACTTGTTCCATGGCGCGCGCGCAGGACGTAAATTCCGCCAACTCGCAGTTCTTCATCTGCTTTGGCGACGCGCGCTTTCTCAATAAGCAATATACCATCTGGGGGAAGGTAACGTCGGGCATGGAGAACGTCGACAAGATCAAACGCGGCGAACCCGTTCGCGATCCCGATAGGATCGTATCCGCGACAGTCGGCTGACAGCGATCGCGAAGTTTGCGGCGCTTGGGGTGCCCCGCGAGGCGGCGCCGGCCGTCATTGCAGCCAGCTTGCTGGCGGCTAATACCAAGTCTCGCTGATCACGACCGATAGGCCCACTCTCTTGTTCCGATGGAGATGATTTTCCAGGGCATGTCGATGAGCTTGTTCCAGGCGAAGCAGCAGTGGTCGAGAATGTCGTCGTAGGATTCGAAGACGCGGTTCGAGAGCCAGTTGTCGCGCATGAATTGCCAGATGTTCTCGACCGGATTGAGCTCGGGCGATTTCGGCGGCAACGGCAAGAGCGTGATGTTGTCCGGGACGGGAAGCTTCGCCGAGACATGCCACCCGGCCTGATCGAGAAGAACGAGCGCATGCGCGCTTGGTGCGACCGCAAGCGAGATTTCTTCGAGATGCAGGGCCATGGCCTCGCTGTTGCAGGAGGGTAGTACGAGCCCGGCGCCTTTTCCTTCGGCCGGGCAGATGGCGCCGAAAATATAGGCTGAACTCGTCCTCTGGTCGTGCGGCGCCGAAGGCCGTGTCCCGCGTTTCGCCCATCGGCGGGTGACCTTGTTTTTCTGCCCGATCCGAGCTTCGTCTTGAAACCAAATCTCTATCGGCTTGCCAGGAGCCTCTTTTGCGGCGGTCTCCTCCACGAGGGCGAGAAAGTTTTTTTAAAAGCCGCCGCGGCTTCCTCGTCTTGCGCATGATGGCGCGGTCGCGCCGAGAGCTTGCGAAAGCCCATATGCCGCAGCTCGCGGCTGAGCGTCGGCTTGGAGATCGAAACCCGGAACTCTTCGAAGAGCCACTGCGCCAGATCGATCAGCCGCCAGCGGACGACGCCATGCAGGGCGGGAATCGGCCCATCTTCCACGACCTGCCGCAAGGCTTGGCGCTGGCGCTCGCCGAGGATGCTGGGAGCGCCCGGCGCTTTGCCGGTCAAGAGACCATCAGGACCTTTGGCGTTGAAACGGACAACCCAGTCGCGCACGATCTGCACCCCGACCCCGCCGATCCGCGCCGCATCCGGCCGCGAGCCGCCATCATAAATCTCGGCCAGTGCCAAGAGACGCCGGGTCTGATCGGGGTCACGCGATCGCCGCGCCAGCATGCGCAGGCCAATCGTGTCAAAGTCAGAGCGAAGCGGAACCGGAGTCGACATGGCAAACTCTCCCAAAAGCTGTTTGCCATGGTGAATCAGATAAATGCCGATTCGGGAATCCGCCTCAGGAGTCAAACTTTCAGAGACTTGGTATAACTCATCATGCGTGTAAATCTCTTCGATTTCGATCTGCCTCCAGAACGCATTGCGCTGCGCCCCGCGGAACCGCGCGACGCCGCGCGGCTCCTCATTGTCCGGCCACAGGGCTCGCCGCGTTTCGAGGACCGCGCTATCCTCGATTTGCCGGACTTATTTGCGCCCGGGGACGTTCTCGCCGTCAACGACACGAAGGTCATCCGCGCGGGGCTTTTTGGGGTTCGCGCGCGCGGCAAAACCTCGGCCCGGATCGAGGCGACCTTGATGAGACGCGAAGGCGAAGCGTTGTGGCGGGCTTTTGCGCGGCCGGCGAAGAAGCTGAAGCAAGGCGAAGTCATTCGCTTCGGCGCCGCAAACAGCTTGGAGAGAGGCGCGGAAAGTCTCGATGCCGAGGTAGTTTCAAAAGGTGGCGAGGGAGAAATTTTGCTGAAGTTCGTTTTGCCTGGTGAGAAACTCGGCAAGGCAATCGAACGAATAGGCCAAATGCCTCTGCCTCCTTATATTTTAAGCCGGAGGCCCGCCGACGACAAGGACACGCAAGACTATCAGACGCTGTTCGCGCAAAAGCCCGGCGCGGTCGCGGCTCCAACTGCAAGCCTCCATTTCACGCCAAGGCTCACCGCCGGGCTTGCCGCGCGGGGTGTCCTTATTCAAAAGGTTACGCTGCATGTGGGGGCAGGCACGTTTTTGCCGGTCAGGGCGGAGGACACCGCGGACCACAAGATGCACGCCGAATGGGGCGAGGTCAGCGAAGCGGCGGCCAATGCCCTGAACCACGCGCGCCGCTCTGGGGGGCGCATCGTCGCCGCGGGAACAACAAGCCTCCGGATTCTCAAATCGGCGGCGCGGCGGGATGGAGTTTTCGCGGCATTCGCCGGGGAAACGTCGATCTTCATCACGCCGGGCTATAAGTTCAAGGCGGCCGATGTGCTGTTGACCAATTTCCATCTGCCGCGCTCGACGTTGTTCATGCTTGCCGCCGCTTTTTCCGGCATTGAGACCATGCGCGCTGCCTATACCCACGCGATCGCGGAAAACTACCGGTTCTATAGCTATGGCGACGCGTGTCTGCTGTTTCCGGCCGCCGCGGAGAATTGCGCGTGACGGATATTTTCCGCTTCGACGTTTTGAGCCGGGACGGGGCCGCGCGCGCGGGACTAATCACAACTCCCCGCGGAACAATCCGCACGCCCGCGTTCATGCCGGTCGGCACGGCTGGAACCGTCAAGGCGATGCATCCCGAAGCGGTAAAGGCCCTCGGCGCCGATATCGTGCTCGCCAACACATATCATCTCATGGCGCGGCCAGGCGCGGCGCGAATCGCGGCGCTCGGCGGCCTGCATGAATTCATGAACTGGCCCTGGCCGATCCTGACCGATTCCGGCGGGTTCCAGGTCATGTCGCTCGCCAAGCTCAGAAAGCTGGATGAGAATGGGGTGACCTTTCAATCCCACATCGATGGCGCGCGGCATGTGTTGACTCCCGAGAGGGCGATGGAAATTCAGGATCTGCTCAACTCCGACATCGAGATGCAGTTCGACGTATGCGTCATGCTTCCCTGCGCGGAAGCCGAGGCGCGCCGCGCCATGCTCTTGTCGTTGAACTGGGCGGAGCGCTCGAGGGCGGCGTTTATTGCAAAGCCGGGCCGCGCGTTGTTCGGCATTGTCCAAGGCGGCGCGGCCAAATCCTTGCGGATCGAAAGCGCCAAGATGCTCGCGGACATGGGATTTGACGGTTACGCGCTGGGCGGACTTGCCGTCGGCGAGCCGCGGCCGGTCATGCTCGCCATGATCGAGTGCGTGCTGCCGTGTCTTCCTTGCGCCAAGCCTCGCTATCTCATGGGCGCCGGCACGCCGGACGATCTTTTGGAGGCCGTGTCGCGTGGCATCGACATCTTCGATTGCGTCTTGCCGACGCGCGCCGGACGCCATGGACTTGCCTATACGAGGGCCGGGCGGCTCAATTTGCGGAATGCGCGCCACGCCACCGATCCGTCCCCGGCCGATCCGCTGTCGTCTTGCGCGAGCGCTCGTACCTACGCCCGCGCGTATCTGCATCACCTCGTCAAGTCGGGGGAGATTCTCGGCATGATGCTACTGACCGAGATCAATCTCGCCTATTACCAGGATCTGATGGAGGACATGCGCCGGGCCATCGCGGCGGGCCGCTTCAGCGAGTTTTGCGTTGCGGCCAAGACGGCCTGGCGGACCGGGGAGCGAAGGCCGGATTTGCTCAAGTGGCGGTGAGTCGAGCTTCGTCCGAACGGTTTGCACATTACGCTATCTTACCAATTTCCCTCGGGTTTTATACACTGGCCGGGTTATGTAATTTTGCCGGATGGTGGTATGCTTCCGGCCAGATTCTTCCGCTTTCCAAACGGAGTGTTTGCTGCAGCAGGGGCAAGAGGTAAATAGGAAGCGCGGGCGCGCGGCCTCCGTCCGCGCATGGAAATTACCAGCGACGGGGCTGACGCTTGGCGCTGGAACGGTTTTTGCCAAAATGGCGCGGGATCGACGCGGCGCGGCGCGACTCGCGCTTGACGACGAGCCGCGCGTCACGGCGCTGCTCGCGACGGCCAATGAGCGGCCGGTGGAGGCTCGCGTTCTCGTTAAGCTTTGGCGCCCCTGAGAGCGGTGGACCGACGTTCCCCTAGGCCCTGCGTCGGTACGCCGCCGAATGAATCGCCATGCGCGGCGGGTGCGTGATCCTCGTGCCAACCGCCAGCGTCGGGATGGCGGGAACATCGCCCTTCGCCTGTTTCCAGGTTGACCCTTCCGCCCTGTTCTCTGAATCGCCATGCGCGTGCCAAACCGGTCCTTGCATCGTGGAGGGCAACGGATAGGATGGATTGAGCCGGCTGGATCGCTGGCTCCGTAAAGGGATTAGCATGACGGTGCAGCCTGCTAGCAAAACCGGGGACCTGGCGCGCTTTTTCGCCGGCCCTATGATGCCTAAATTATGTGCATTCGCTTAAAAGCGTGACAATAAAGCGGGCGCAAATAAATAGTCCAAGGGCGTATCGAGATTAGATCATTTCGCCATGGGCCGGTCCCTGGCTTCGGCTGAGGCAGGATCATGCGGCGATAAGGTGAGAACTGGAAAATGAGCATGAACCGCGCCTATCGCGACCCGAATGAAATGCCGATGGCGTTGCCGATTTTTCCGCTCGCGGGTGCCCTGTTGCTGCCGCGTGGAGAATTGCCTCTGAATGTCTATGAGCAACGCTACCTCGCGATGGTGGACGATGCCATGAAAGGCGAGCGTATCGTCGGTATGATCCAACCGGACCCCGAGGCAGGAGCGGGAACCGCCGTGCCGGCACTGTTTTCGGTCGGATGCGCGGGGCGGATTACCCAGCTCGCCGAAACCGGCGACGGGCGCTACGTCGTCACGCTGACTGGCATCGCGCGGTTCAAGTTCGTCGAGGAAATCGCCGCCGGGACACCCTATCGGCAATGCCGCGCCGATTTCAGCCCGTTTGCCGTCGATTTCAGTCCTCGCGCGGGCGAGGATCAGGTCGATCGCGACGGCGTCTTGCGCACTTTGCGCGAATTCGCCGAGACCAACCATCTCCAGATCGACTGGAACAGCATCCACGACGCGCCAAACGAGGCGCTCGTCAATGCACTGTCCATGATGAGCCCGTGCAGTCCCAAGGAAAAGCAGGCGCTTCTCGAAGCACGCGACCTGAAAGGCCGGGCGGATGTGCTTGTCGCGATTACCGAAATCGAACTCGCGCGCGGAAAAAGCGCGTCGACGCCCTTGCACTAAGCAAGAGGGCGTTGGCTGACTTTATGCAATATAGGTTAGAACGTTTCATTTCGCGTCGTTTTCTCACGGAGACCGGCAACGGCTTCCCGGAAATGATGCTTGAGAGAGCGCGGGATTGCTCGTCCCGCCCGAACTTCCAGGTTAATTCCCTATCACTCGACGATCCAGTTGCTACCCGCATCTTGGTAGGCGCAGTGGTACGTGAAGGCGGGGTCGTCGTGAAAAGAGTCCTTTGCCCAGCTCTTCTTCGCGTTCTCACAAGTACTCTTCGCGCAGAATCCGTTGGCAATGGTAAGGTAAGAAGGGTACTCATCACAATTAGTAACGGGCGCACCCACGTCTGCACATACAAATAGTCTATAGACCGGGAAGGCGCTTATCCGATTAAACAGCGCAAAACCATTACTATCAAACTTTCCGGTGAAGCAAAGTGAATAGTCGTCATGGTTGTTGACAGATAGTCTATATTGATTCGTGGTCGTCGCAGGATGTTGCTCAAATTCGGATGACCAAGTATCCGATCTGTCGCAGTTCCACTTACGCGAGTCGTATCCACAACCACTTTGCATGAGTTTATGCGTCAGGACATCATTGGCGACGCAGTATGGATCGTTGTCTTGGTCCGTACTTTTTTGGCACTCGTAAAACGTTATGTTCCAACGTATAATCCACTCATCCTGATTGGGCGTGTATGCCAAAGCTGGAGCTGATAACCCATTAAGGATGCCTGCGAAAATGAGCAGTAAGAATACTGCCCGATGCTACTAGTTTTAACATGTCAGTTATCTCCTTTTTCTAACCACTATCATAATCCTTTTCCCAGGTGAAACGGCGAATGCGGGAGAACCCACCGATGGCAAGTAAAGGTAAAGAATTAGACAGCAAGCAGGCTCCGGAGCCATCCCGGATCGACCCGCGGCTGCTTGAAATCCTGGTGTGTCCGCGCACCAAGACGACCCTCGAATACGACGCGCAAAATCAGGAACTCATTTCCCGCGCGGCGAACCTTGCCTATCCGATTCGCGATGGCATCCCGATCATGCTTCCGGAAGAAGCGCGCCCGCTCGATTGATGGGTCGCGCGGCCGGAAATCCAGAGCTCCGCCGCGAACCATGAAAGAGAGATGTGGCTAGAATGAAGCCCAAGGTCGGATTGAGCTTGGGACGAATTTTTCTCCCGGCTCGTTCCGTGGCTGTGGTAAAGCGAGAAAACGCTCGTTCAAGCGCGGTGCCCAATGGCGATTCCGGTTAAGGCTTGACTGGAGCCGCTGCACGGCTCACGTCAGGCTTCCGGAAAGGAAGTCCAGCGCGCCATGTCCGATGCCGTCGCCCGGCTTTTGGCTATTCTCGATCTCGAACGGATCGAGGAAAATATTTTTCGCGGGCGCAGCCCGCAAGTTGGCTGGCAGCGCGTGTTCGGCGGGCTTGTGGTCGCGCAAGCCCTCGTCGCCACGGCCCGCACCGTCGAAGGACGCGCGCCGCATTCGTTGCATGGCTATTTTCTTTTGCCTGGCGATCCGGCCGTGGCGATCGTCTATGAAGTCGACCGGATCCGGGACGGGAAGAGCTTTACGACGCGGCGCTGTAACGCGATCCAACATGGCCGCGCGATTTTCTCCCTATCGGCATCGTTCCAGATCGAGGAGCCGGGACTCGAACACGCTGTTTCAATGCCGAAGGTTCCGTTGCCGGAAAGCCTGCCGAACGAAGCCGAAATGCTGCGCCGCTTTGGCGCGGCCATGCCGGAGGCCATTCACCGCTGGTTCGCCCGAGACCGTCCGATCGAGATCCGTCCCGTCGATCTGTCCCGCTATGTCAGGCACGAAGCGGGCACCCTCGAACAGAACGTATGGTTGCGCGCGACCGGGCCGCTGCCCGGCGATCCGGCCATCCATCGCGCGGTGCTCGCGTACCTCTCCGACATGACCCTTCTCGATGCCGCGCTCGGCGCGCATGGTCATTCGGTGTTCGATACCGGCCTCCAGGTCGCGAGCCTCGATCATGCCTTGTGGTTTCACCGGCCGTTTCGCGCGGACGATTGGCTTCTCTATGCGCAAGACAGCCCAACCTCCTGCGGCGCGCGCGGTTTCGCCCGCGGACTCCTCTTCACCCACGACGGCCGCCTCGTTGCCTCGGTGGTTCAGGAGGGATTGATCCGACCCAAGTCAAATGGCCGGGGAGTTTTGATCTGAGCGCGTGACAATGCGTTTATTCTGATGTAATACCTGAAATCATCAGCGCTCGACTTGTTCCCAGACGATCACAATTCCGTGACGGGTTAAGACCGCGCGCAAACCGCTTTCGGTCGCCGCCGTCAAACCTCCATTTTTAACAAATACCTGATTCCCGCGGCGTTGCGGATTCCCGCGTGGTCTTTACATCTCCGCCCAAATAAATTCACGGCGGCACATCCGGCCGCGCATTGGCAAGTGGCCCGAGGCTTGCTACTAATAACTCAAGCATTGCCGTGATGTCCCGCGCCAGGCTCTTCGCTGAGCCGGTTCGCACGCAGTTCCCAACGTTCCCAGGTAGAGGCAAGCAGGAAGGCAACATGAAAATAATTACCGCGATCATCAAGCCGTTCAAGCTGGACGAGGTCCGTGACGCCCTGACGGAGCTTGGCGCGCACGGAATGACCGTGACCGAAGTCAAAGGTTACGGCCGCCAAAAGGGCCACACGGAAATCTACCGTGGGGCGGAATACGCGGTCAGCTTTCTTCCTAAGTTGAAGGTCGAGGTCGCGGTGCCCGGCGATCTCGTAAATCAGACAATCGAAGCCATCACCGCGGCGGCTCGAACCGGCGAGATTGGCGACGGCAAGATTTTCGTCACCGCGCTCGATCAAGCGGTCCGGATCCGCACCGGAGAACGCGATCAAGAAGCCATCTAACGCTCCCTTTCCTCCATTTCTGAAGTTTCGCAGGAGTTGGATATGAACCTTTGTTTGCTACCACGGATCGTCGCCCCCCGGGCGATCGGTTTAGGGCTTTTGCTGGCCGCGAGCGCGGCTGTGCTGGCCTTCGCGGATACCGCTGCCCCCGTGCCCAATAAAGGCGACACTGCCTGGATGCTGACCTCGTCGGCGCTCGTCCTGATGATGTCGATCCCCGGACTCGCGCTTTTCTACGCCGGTATGGCGCGCACGAAAAACGCGGCCTCGCTGGCCGCCCAGGTGTTCGCGATCGTGGCGATGGTTGGAATCGTTTGGTGCCTTTACGGCTATTCGCTCGCCTTTACGGAAGGCAGCCACGCCTTGGTGCCGGGCGCCGACAGCGACAAGCCCTGGCTCGGATTTCTGCACGGTTATGAATGGAACAACCTTGTCGGAGGATTTAAAAGCGCCTTTCTTATGGGAATGACGCCGGATTCGACCGCGGCGACCTTTTCCAACGGGGTCGTCATTCCCGAATACGCCTATATGGTGTTTCAGATGACCTTCGCCATGATTACGCCCGCCTTGATTGTCGGCTCCTTCGCCGAACGCATGAAGTTTTCGGCGGTCTTTGTTTTTATCCTGCTTTGGGTGACCTTCGTTTATTTCCCCATCGCGCATGGTGTTTGGTACTGGGCGGGTCCGGACGCGATCGGCGATGCGGCGAAGGCCCTTGCCGCCGCCCCCGACGACGCCGCCAAGGCAGAGGCGCAGAAGGCCCTCGACGCGGTTCTCAACAATGCTGGAAATTTCAACAGAATGGGAGCGCTCGATTTCGCGGGCGGCACCGTGGTCCATATCAACGCTGGAATCGCCGGTTTTGTTGGTTGCTTGATGATCGGCAAGCGGATCGGCTATCCGGGCGATATCGAGCCGCCGCATTCGGTTATGATGTCGATGATCGGCTCCTCGCTTCTTTGGGTCGGCTGGTTCGGCTTCAACGCCGGTTCGAACCTCGAAGCGACGGGAATGGCTTCGCTCGCTTTCGTGAACACCATGGTTGCGACCGCGGCTGCGACGCTCGGCTGGATGTTCACGGAATGGATGTTGAAAGGCACGCCTTCGCTGCTTGGCATGGTCTCGGGCGCGGTCGCGGGCCTCGTCGCGGTGACGCCGGCATCCGGCTTTGCCGGTCCAATGGGATCGATCGTACTTGGTTTGGTCGCCGGTTCGGTTTGCTTCTCAATGTGCGCGTATGTGAAGCCGAAAGTCGGGTACGACGACGCCCTCGATGTCTTCGGCGTGCATTGCATCGGCGGCATCATCGGCGCGATCGGCACCGGTATTCTGGTCGCGCCCTATCTCGGCGGCACGGGCCTCACCGACTACACGATCAAACCTGGCTTTGCCTCGCCCGGCGATTACAACATGACGACGCAGGTGGTGATCCAGGCGAAGAATGTGCTGTTCACCCTTTGCTGGTCGGGTTTCGGCTCGGCGATCCTTTACAAGTTCGTCGACCTTACGATCGGCCTCAGGGCGACGAAAGGGGCCGAGCTCGAAGGCCTCGACATTACCGATCATGGCGAGCGCGCCTATAACCTATGACGATCCTCGGCCTGCCCGGCGCGCATAGCTCCAAGCGCCGGACAGCCGGTCGCTAAGACCGGCGAACTTGCAAGGGGAAGACCATGGGCCGCTTGGAGCGGCCCATGGTTTGGGCCCGCTCCACTTGGCGCGCCGCCCGGACGGCTGGCATGGAAGCCCTGGTCGTGGTCCGTTAGACCCGGATATTCGGTTTTTTGGATTGGGTTGGCGGACGCTGTTCGATCTAATCGTCGATCGGGCTGTCGCTCGCGATCGGAATAGGCAAGGAAAGATTCGAGGAATTCCTGCTGGGCGGACAAGACATCGACGCCCATTTCGCCGAGGCTCCGCTTGCCGCAATATTCCGGTTTTGATGGCTCTTCCCGGAATTTGGCACCGCGACATCCGGGGGATTTGAACTCCCCAACAAGCTCATGCCTAGTGTCACGGATGCAAGCCGCTTGACGGCAGGGTAGTGTCCTAAGTTGGCCATCAAACTACCTCTGTCACAGGGTCGGATTGTGCAAACGCGGCACGCCCGCCATGCTGAGATTCGACTGCCTTCGCTAAATCTTCAATCTGGTGAGCCGCCATCATTGTAAACTCTTTATCATTAGCGATTTTTTGGCTTCATCCCTTTCAAAAAGGCCATCGGACCATAATACACGAAGCATTTTGATCCGGCCGGCGACCTTTCCGCTTTCGTGAAGGAGGACTCGACGATGGGACGCGAAAAAGTAGAACAGATAGTGCGCGAAGAGGAGGCTCGCGCCCGTGCGCACCGAGATTTGCGGGGAACCGCTTTTGGGCTCGACAGAAGGAAGTCGCAAACTCTGCAATGGGTGCGCCAAGCAAATGGACCAGGATGCAAATTATGCGAATATACGGAACTTGACACGGGCGCGGAATCATAGGCTGCTTCCACAAAGTCAGCCGCAAATATCTGCCACTATACGTCGCGGAATTCGAGTGGCGTTACAACAACCGAGATAACGCGGACATCTTCGGCACGGCGATAGCACGTTGCTGAGACGCCATCATTGGCATTCGTCTCAGCTAGAGATAAGCGATGCCAGCAAACGGAAGCCAGACCAATTAAAGTTACCACTTGAGTCATTTGGCAGACCTTGTGTAATTCGCAAATGATCCGCTGCGGGTTTGGAAAAATCCTTCGTTGATTTTTTCTTCGAGCATTTTTCCTTGTGGAAAAGACTTTAAATCACGTAACGCGCCGAGCGCGCGGGAATCCGCCGCAAGCCAGCGTGTAAGCAATTCATCTTTGTTTAAGTCGGCTCCAGAACCCTGCAAAAACAAACGAAAATGATTTTGGGCGTCCCGATAGCTACCAAAATAATCCTTTAACTTCGCCGAAATATCCGCCACATCCAATGTTTCAATTGATCTATCTGAGGCATCATAGAGTGCCTTATAGCGCCCATTAAAGTTAAATCGCATTACTTCATTAAATAGATTAACAAATGCCCTCATTCTCTCTTACTCCTGGCCTTGAAGGATCTTTTCAATATTGTTTGACACTCCCCTATTTAAATTACCAATTAAATAACCAAAAGATTCATTGATCTCAGCAACGTTCGAGCGGACAAATTTTCGCAAATCCTGCCCTGAATTCGATCTTCCTCAGCTGACAAATGCCAAGCGCAGACGGACGATTTTTTGATGGAAATTCTCCATGGGACGAAATGGTATATCAAGAGGCTTACAAAAACAACGATGGCTAGGCTTACAAAAACAACGATGGCTGGAACAATCCACGATATGACGGTTGACGCCTGTGGCGTGGACAACCCGAGGTAGCTCGCAATCTGACCGTCGGCCCATGTCAGCACGGCGTTGTCTGCCAACTTGACAATGACAGTAAAAACCAACTGAGCCGCAGCGAAAAATGTCCATCCTATTAAAACCTTTAGGCATAAAGAATCATCTAGCGCACATCGGCAGCCCGTGTCGAGTTCCGTATATTCGCCCGACACTACCGACGGCAGATTTGGATTCGTCCACTGCGGGGTTCATCGCCGCGGCGCGCAAATATGGCGTGGGCTGAACAACAATACCCGCTTATTTTTCGGGCCGCGCTTATTCGTCCTCGCCGAAGCGGTTGGCGACCAGCGCCGCGATTGCCTCCATTGCCTCTGCCGCCTCGGCGCCGGCCGTGGTAACAGTGATGGTCATTCCCGGCCCGGCGCCCAGGGTCAAAATGCCCATGATCGAGGCCCCGCCGACGGTTTCCCCGCAACGGCTGACCGTGACGGTGACATCGAACCCATCGATACATTGCACGAGTTTCGCCGTCGCGCGGGCGTGGAGCCCCTTGCGATTGACGATTTCAAGTGTACGTACAAAGGCATCCCTGGGTGGTTCGAAATCCGGACAATCATCGCCGGACTCAAATGGGATGGCATGGTCCTCGATCATTTACCGCTCAATACCCGGCTCGCGACATAGATATATTTGCGGCCCGCATCCTGGGCCTGGATCACCGCCTGGTCGAGACTGCAGCTTTCGCGTACCGAAGCGAGTTTAATCAGCATCGGCAGATTGACCCCCGCGATGACTTCGATATTAGCGCCATTCATAATCGAAATCGCGAGATTGGAGGGAGTGCCGCCAAACATATCGGTGAGCAGGACCACGCCCGCGCCGCTGTCGACTTTGGCGGCGGCGGAAACAATCTCTTGGCGCCGCTGTTCGATATCGTCATCCGCCCCGATAGCAATCGATTCGATCTGCTTTTGCGGACCGACCACATGTTCCAACGCGGCGCGAAATTCCGATGCGAGCCGGCCATGGGTCACGAGGACGATTCCAATCATCGAACGTACCTGTTCTTCAGGAACCTCGTGCCTGACCGGCACGGCGCGTGGTGTTCGTCAAGACAAGAACCATCGACGGACTTAAGGAGAAACCTGCCCGCCGCAACTCTGCCTGGCGGCTTCCCTTGCGTAAACTGGTCTAATATCAAGGATCGGCGAAAGCTACGCGCCTCGCCTTTCGCGAAGGTCTTCGTGATAGGGCAAAAACTCGAGACCACAAGTAGTAGTCCTCGCTGACCCTTGCCCGAAAATGCACGGGTCAAGAACATGTTCGCGGCATTTTGTGCGGCGCAATGAAATTGGCAAGTAAAATGACGTGAAGCTCGGCCGGAAAGGGCGGCTCGAACCCAAAGGCCTGGCGCGTTCGAGGAAAGTCTGCCCTGCATCGGCAAGACCTACAAAAGTTTTCGTCGCAAGCGCGGATTGGCCAATACCGCGAGCGCAAGTCCGGCAGCCGCGGCATCTTGCCGCAAGGGGAGGAACGGCAATGTGACGCCCGCAAGCTCGATGTGATCGTGGTCTGGCTTCGGATACCGCGAGAGTGCTTCATCCTCGCCGGCAAGCCCGATCACGAGCCGTACAACGGCCGCGGGCAAAAACGGTATTTCGAAGATGCCGTGGCCGCGCCGTTCGATCTCTCCCAAAATCAATGGATGGCCATGGGCGATCAAGCGGCCGCCTCGGGATTCAATGGTGATACGGTCATCGCCCACGAGCCTCGCGAAAAGGCCCGCTTCTTCGGCGGCCGCGATCAAGGCGAACGCCAAGCTGCTTTTGCCGGCACCGGATGGCCCGCGAATGAGCACGCCGGCTTCCCCGATTACGACGACGCTTGCATGGAGATAGGATTTTTCCGCATTCGCGACCGGTCGATCCCGTTTCGAGGACAAGGCTTATCGTGCCTTCGGCAAAAATATCAGGAAGCGGGCGCCGAGCACCGGGGTCAAGCCGTCCTTGCCGGGGGGGCCGATCCGGTTGAGCGCCGATATGCGTCCGCCATGGGCTTCGATGATTTGCCGCGAGATGGAAAGCCCAAGGCCCGAGTTTTGCCCAAAACCTTGGCCAGGGCGGTCGGTATAAAACCTTTCGAATATCCGTTCGAAAGCATCGGCCGGAATGCCGGGGCCGTCATCGTCGATAATAATCTCGAAACCGTGGCGCGTGTGACCCTGGGCCGTGTGGTCCGTGGTTGGACGCAATAGCACGCGAACGCTTCCGTCAGCGGCCGAAAATGATCTTGCGTTGTCGATGAGATTATTGAACACTTGGCCAAGGCGCGAATCGTGCCCGAGAACTAGGAAAGCCGGCCTACGGCTATCCTCCAAGGGCCCAGAGGGGGCGACGCCGAATTCGACACGGATCGCGCCGGTATCCTTGACCAAGTTCGCCATGGCGGCAACCATAACGAGCAAGCGCGTCAGATCGACGAGAACCATGTCGTCGCGCGCCATCTCGGCATCGAGCCTGGAGGCGTCGGATATGTCGCTGATCAACCTATCGAGCCGGCGAATGTCGTGCACGATAATCGCCAACAGACGCTGGCGCGATTCCGGCGCGCGGGCAACTGGCAGGGTCTCGACCGCGCTGCGCAAGGAGGTGAGTGGGTTTTTCAGTTCGTGCGCGACATCGGCGGCGAAACGTTCAATCGCCTCGATGCGATCGTAGAGGGCCTTGGTCATATCGCGCAACGCGCCGGACAAATGGCCGATCTCATCCGAGCGGCCGGTGAAATCGGGGATTTCCCGGCGTGCCTTTGTCCCTCGCCGCACGCGCTCCGCCGCCTCCGCCAGGCGCCTTATCGGTTCGGCTATCGTTCCGGCGATGAAGAGCGAAAGGAGAAACATAATGACCGAGGAAACCAGAAAGATCCGGACAATGGCCCAACGTTCCGAGGCAATGATCTTATCGATGTCGTCGCCTTGCGTGGACAGGAGCAAGGCGCCGCGCACGGCCCGGAAACGTTGGATCGGCACAGCGACCAAAACAATGGTCTCTCCCTGGGCATCGATGCGCACGATCGATTGCGCGCCGCCGCTCAGCGCCTGCGCCACTTCGGGATAGCTCTTGCCATTGCCGACGCCGACATCTTCATAAAGGGACAGGCCGGACTGGCCGGTAAGCCTCTTCAAGCCCTGGCCGATGCGTGTCCACAGGGAGAACGGCTCCTGTCGCGCGGGCGGCGGCAGGTCATAACGCATGATATTGGACCTGCTCGTCAGCGAGAGCGAATTGAGCAATAAATAGCCGTCGCGATCATAGATTTCGCGCCCGCGTCCGCGTCGGCGAAGCGAGCCTGTGAAGGACCGGCCCGATGCGTTCGGGATTGATCGAAAATTCCAGCGACGGCGCGGTTTCGTCGGCAAGCGCGTAGCTCTCGCCCGGAGCGAGCTGAAGCAGCTTTTCCGGATCGATGGCAATTGAGTCGGTTTCGACGGTGGCCGATGCCGCGATCGCCGCGGCGATGATCTCGGCCTGGATCTGCAAACTCTGCACCTTGGCCTCGATCAAACCTTCGCGGAACTGATTTAGATAAAGGAAGCCAATGAGGAGAGCCGCGAGCCCGCCCAGGTTCAAAACCACGATGCGGCGGGTGAGCGGGGATGCAAAACGGGCGCCCGCGGCGCGCGCAAACCCGCGCAGGCGCAGGCCAACACTTCGGCGCATGCGCTTTGCCCGCCGCGCCGTGCGGGGCGCTCGTTCGAAGCCCTCGCGTGCTTCGAGACTCATTATCCGGCGATCCCCCTCCAGCAGGCGTAAAGTGTCATGCCTAAGCCCGAAACGGCGACCGGATCCATCCCAATTTGGATCGAAAACCGGAACACCGGTGCTTTATATCGCATTTACACCGCGCATAACGACGGATTGCCCCGCCACGGTCTTTGGCTTGGTGCTTGAAGCGCTCTAACAATTCTTGCATCGGCGCGATTTATTGCGAAACTGGCGGCCCCTTTCACCCATCATGCTCCGAACTCCGGTGCTCGTCGCCAGGGATGCGCCCTCGTCTGGCGGCCCAAAGCGATTGACTTGTGGCTGGGCCAAGATCATTCCTTGAAGCGGTAGCCCACGCCATAAAGCGTCTCGATCATTTCGAACTCATCGTCGACGACCTTGAATTTCTTGCGCAATCGCTTGATGTGGCTGTCGATCGTGCGGTCGTCGACGTAGACCTGATCGTCATAGGCCGCATCCATCAAGGCATTGCGGCTCTTGACGATTCCGGGTCTTGTCGCGAGCGCCTGGAGGATCAGGAATTCGGTGACCGTCAAGGTCACAGGGTCATTCTTCCAGGTGCAGGCATGGCGCTCCGGGTCCATCTTCAGAAGACCGCGCTCGAGTATCTTCGCCTCGGATTCTTTCTGGGTTCCGGGTTCCTTGGGATTGGCACGGCGCAAAATGGCCTTGACACGCTCGACGAGAAGCCGTTGCGAGAACGGTTTCCGGATAAAATCGTCGGCGCCCATTTTGAGCCCGAACAATTCGTCGATTTCCTCATCCTTTGAGGTTAAAAAGATCACCGGCACGTCGGATTTCTGCCGAAAACGGCGGAGCAATTCCATGCCGTCCATTCGCGGCATCTTAATATCGAAAATCGCAAGATCGGGAGGATTGCTCTTCAAGTCGTCGAGCGCCGTCGATCCATCCGTATAGGTTTGCACGCGATAGCCTTCTCCTTCGAGGGCTATCGCCACGGAATCGAGGATGTTGCGGTCGTCATCGACCAGGGCAATTGTTGGCATGAACGGTCCTAATCACGAATTCGAGCGCCACGATCAAGTTTACGATGGGCTTGGCCGCCTTGAACCGTCGCCGAAGGTTTCATGCCATTTGCAGCGAATTGCGGCGCCGCCGCATCAAAGTGTCCGCGGCCGCGACAGGGCGTAACGTTGAATTCAGCGTCCCTTCGAGACCACATAGAAATACTTACCTTCCAAAAAGATCGCGAACGCCGCACGCTCCCTCAACCCAATGTGCGCTGGCCAGGCCGGCGTTTTCACGAATGGTTACGTACGGCTCAGCTTTTGGTTGGAGCGGATAACCTCGTCTCCCCTATATCAGGAAAAATGCACGGCTGAAATAAGGCAGGCTTTGGATGCCTTTCCGCAATGACCGGTTTTTTGCAAATAAGCCTTTCTGCTCGATGCGTCTCTCGATGCGGCGCCCCGCGCCGCCGAGCCCAGGCTGGATTCAAGCAGAAATTTAAAAAATCAAAAATATCATATACTTACAATAGCCCAATTGGCAAAAAAACGCGGCGTCCGTGGGGCTGGTGTTATCCTCCTCCCCTCGATCCAGATAAAGCGGCGGAGATAGGGTGGCGCCAAGACAGGAGTCGCGTTCGGACTTCGGGCGTCTCCCGGAAAAATCCGTCTTTAGACGTAACTTGGGAGGCGCGAAGCCGTTCGACAAGGCGGGCGGGTTCGATCGGCCGGACCCGTACGCCAATCCCAAAACGCCGGCAACATTCATTTCTCAGGGGAAACAGGCTCGGAGCGATACCGGAAGAGCCGATTTGGAAAGTCTGTTCGGACTTAATCCTGGCAAATTAGACCGCGCGTCACATAGACCTTCCCGTCGGGACCGACCATACGGGTGACCCTGACACAATCCTCGTCCTCGCCTGCCGCCGGGCGGCCAAGCTGAAACGCCGGACCCTTACCAAGCGGCGCATAGACCGTTTTTGTCCCGCTCGTCCGCTGCGCGGAACCGAAAACCTTCGCTTTCGGGGTGATCGTCATCGGCGCCGCGAACACCGCCGCTCCGAGACAGGAAACCGCAATTCCCGCCATGGCATATTTGAGAGCCTGCTTTCCTATAACTTTGCGCGACTTGATCATGGATCCCGTTCCCTCCCGCCTGGCGCGCTGAACACCGGTGCGGGCATAATCTTCGAAAAAATCCGGCCCACGCGGGCCATAATTCATACTATTGAACGCGGGCCGCGTAAAAAGGTTGCGCTCGTTCAGATAGAAATTGAAAAAAAGTTAAAGCCCCGCCTTGTAGCGGGGCTTTTGCGCCACCGGCCCAAAATCAATGGCAGACCTGGACCGGTTGATAGCCGACAAAATTGCCCCAGCCGTCATAGGCTGGCTGGTTCTGCCAATAGCAGCCGCCGTAATAGACCGGACCGTAGGCATAGGCCGATCCAGCGAGCGCGCCGAGCGCGAGGCCGCCAAGGACGCCCGCCGCAACCGGCCCGCCCCAGCCTCCTCCGTACCAGCGTCCGCCGCGCCAATAGCCGCCGTGCCAACCGTGGCCATGCCAACCGTGGCCGTGCCAGCCCTGTGCCGCGGATGGGGTAGCAGTCGCCGTGACGCCCGCCCCCAAGGTCGGAGCGGCGATGGTGCTTATGGCGGCCTTCCTCAACTTGGTGGTCATCTTAACCCGCATACGCCGGATGAGGCAATAATTTGCAGCGTCGATGCCGCGATTCAGCTAACATAATCAGCATGTTATTTCGGATCGAATGAGGCCGTCATGGCGAACCCGGCGGGTGAATCGTATGATGGCGCTCTCAGGCTCGATTTCGACCGCCGATTGTTGCTTCACTTTCGCGGATCGGTGGTTACCTCCGACGCAGGCTTGCTCGCATACCGGGAACTGGACGACGCGCTGTGCCTCAGCGCGATGGCGGGTGATGCGCTCTCCGACGCACGCACTGGCAAGAATGGCCGGCATGCACTCGTCGGGATGTTGCGGCAATCCATATTTGGGCGACTTGCCGGATATGAAGACGTGAACGACGCTCAACGCCTGCGCCATGATCCCGCGATGCGGTGGATAGTCGGCGGAAAGGCGGCCTCGGATGCAGCGGCTTCGCCGAGCCAGATGGGCCGCTTTGAGACGCGCTGGCTCACGGCGGAAAAGAACCTTTCGGCGCTCGCTGATCTCTCCGGCAAATGGATCGACAGCGTTCATGGTCGCCGTCCGCCGAGAGGTATCTTGCTCGACATGGATTCGAGCGTGAGCCCGACGCATGGCGAACAGGAACACAGTGTCTGGAACGGTCACTATGACTGCACCTGCTATCATCCGCTGTTCGTTTTCAACCAATATGGCGATTTGGAACGCTGCGCCCTGCGCCCCGGCAATGTTCACAGCGCCGATGGATGGGAGGCGGTGCTGAAGCCGGTCGTGGCGCGGTATCAAGGCAAGGTCTCACGCATTTATTTCCGCGCCGACGCCGGCTTCGCAAACCCCGAAGTTTACGAATATCTGGAGGCAGAACGGATCAAATATGCGATCCGTCTGCCCGCCAATCACATCTTGCAAGAGAGGATCGGCTATCTGCTCAAACGCCCGGTTGGTCGCCCGTCCAATGACGTCTGCCGATCCCATGCAAGTTTCACCTATCAAGCGGGAAGCTGGTCGCAGCCGCGCCGGGTGATCGCCAAGGTCGAATGGCATCCGGGCGAGCTTTATCCGCGCGTCGGCTTCATCGTGACGAACATGGCGCGCTCCGCCGAGAATGTCGTCGCCTTCTACAACAAGCGCGGCACGTGTGAGCAATGGATCAAGGAAGGAAAAGGCGCAATCAAGTGGACCCGGCTATCATGTCGGTCGTTCGCTGCTAACGCCGTCCGTCTCCAGCTTCATGCGCTGGCCTACAATCTCGGTAATTTTCTGCGCACGCTGGCGACGCCCGAACCGATAAAGGATTGGTCACTGACGAGCCTGAAGGAAAAGCTGATCAAGATCGGCGCGAAGATCGTGAGCCATGGCCGCTATGTCGCGTTTCAGATGGCCGAAGTCGCCATTCCGAAAAATCTCTTCGCGGACATCCTACGAATGATCGCCGACCTGCGGCCGCCGCCCAATCCAGCGCCTGCGTGAAGTGTTCGGTCGTCATGCGTCGAGCAAAAACTAAGGGAGAAGTGCGTCTTGATCACAACCAACTCTGTATTGTCCGGTGCGCGATCCGCCCATGTCACTGGTTTTGGTGTGCCGGAGCACCACAGCAGCGCCGCAGCGCGGCAATCTCAACCTCAATAAGCGGGCGATCCGGAAAATAATGCCGGTATAGGACGAATGTCCGATGTCACGGCAGGAGATCAATGATACGCGCTTGGCACATTCCCGGTTATCTGGGGAATGCCAGCTTAAATCTCCTTGATGTTGCCGCGCCGGGCCTTCAAGGCTGGGAGCCCGGCGTTTGTCATTCTCATATTGCATCCATGAGCCTGAACTTACCATGAACGGGAAAGCGACAGTTTGGTTCGATTCCGGCGAGGGATTGCTCTAATGGAATTGTGACCCGCCCGCGCAAACAATGTCTAAACTCATTGACGAGTCGGGTAAAGTCCCCGAGTAGGGTAAAAATCCTTGCGTTTTTTCGTTGGGCGGATTCTGTTGCGCGCTCGATTCAGTCTGGATTCCGCGGCGAACAAGGTCGCGGCAAGCGCATTGCGCTGGCACGTGCTGGCTCGGCGGCCTGTCGGGCGACGTGGCGCGGCGACCCTGCAAACGAGCGGGCGTCAGCGCATCAACGGTCACGGCGCCTTCGATCTCGAAACCGGCCAATCTGCGATCGCTTACCACGATCGCTCCGCCCAGATGATCGAGGCCCTGGCCATTGACGCCGCCGCGACGATACATCTTTTGGAATCGATCGCGGCGCTCTATCCGACGCTGGCGTTCATCCATGTTTTTCTGGATAATGCGCGCTATCATCATGCGAGACACGTGCGGGATTGGCTGGCTCAACCGAGCCGCCGGATCACGCTGCTCATGAGCTTGCCGAATGATCGTCCCGCCCAATTCGCCGCTCATGAGCGAAGCGCATCAAATGCCCTTGATGCGCGGAGAGCTGTCGAACGATGAACCCGATCGCGCGGTCATGGGGCCTCATGCACGGGAATGTCCCGCCCGGCAAATGTGACACCACATGCGGCCAATTCACGGCTGCGACCCTCGGCTTCTTGGGTGGAAAAGTCCCCAGGAATTGAGCGAATTGCCGTCACTTGGTCACCGCCAATTTTCGCGCCATCTCACCCAAGGATTTTCGGGTCATGACGTGAACGGGGTATACGATTAACACTCAAAATCATGCGGCAAGTGCCTACTCCGCCGCCTTAATGGTTATCTCGGTGGGAGTGAAAATCCCGGCGGCGGAAGGCCGCATTTCGATGCGGCGCTTGTGGAACTTCGCGAACTCGCGCGGTGCCCGATCGAAACGATCGTCGTGCTGGGGAGTTTTTTGGCGAGAATTTCGTAAATTTCGGCTTCCATCGCTTCGTCCATCGCCGACGTCGCCTCGTCGAGGAAGAGCCAATCGGGCTTGCCCAATATCGCGCGGGCAATCGCAAGGCGTTGCTGCTCGCCGCCGGAAAGCCGTTGTGACCAATTATCCTCGACATCGAGTTCGCCGGCGAAATCGCCGAGTTCCGCGGCGTGCAGCGCCTCAAGGATCGCCGCGCCGTCGTAGTGATCGGGGTTTGCGGGATAGGTCACGGCCGCGCGCAATGTGCCAATCGGAATATAAGGCCGTTGCGGCAGCAGCAAAATATTTGCGTCCGCGGGCAGAGTGATCGCGCCATCGGCATAAGGCCAAATGCCGGAGATCGCCCGGAAAAAAGTCGATTTGCCGGAGCCAGACGGGCCGGTCAGAACCACCGGCTCGGCTCCGGCAAGCCCCAGGCTCGCGATGTTGACGATCGCGCGGCCGTCCGGAAGCCGCAAATTCAAAGCCTCGGTGTCGAGATTTTTCCGCGCGGTGTCCGCGCTCGCTTTTGGCGCGAAGCCCGGCGTCGTCGCGTTCTCGATCGCGAAGTCGAACGACGTCAAACGGTCGAGCACGGCTTTGAACTCGGCGAGGGAAACATAGTAAGTGACAAAAAAGGTCAAGGCCTCGTCGACGATCCCAAAAGCTCTCGCCGTCTGCGTCATGATGCCGAGCGTGATCTTGCCGGCGAAATAAAAGGGCGCAGCAACGACGAAGGGAATGATCGGGCTGAGCTGGCCATAGGACGCCGTGAATGCGATGAGGTTTTTCCGGCAGGCGATGATCTGGAAATAATTCTTGACGATCTCGCCGAAGCGCGCCATGAGCGAGAGCTTTTCGGTTGGCTCGCCGGAGAGCAGCGCGACTTGCTCGGCATATTCGCGCAATCGTGCGAGCGAAAAGCGGAAGTCTGCTTCATAGCGCTGCCGCTCGAAGGAAAGCTTAACGAGCGGGCGCCCGATCAAATGAGTGACCAGCGTGCCGACGCCGGCATAAATCAGCGCGACCCAGAACAGAAATCCGGGCACCGCGATCGTCGTATAGGGCAGCGTAAAGTTCGCCGAAAGATCCCACAAAAGAATCGCGAAGGAAACCAGCGAGCTCAAATTCGAGATCAACAGAATCGAAAAGGAGTAAATGCCGTAGCCGATCTGGCCGCCGTCGATGAAGCGGCTGATGTCCTCCGAGATGCGCTGATCGGGGTTGTCGGCGGCCCCGCCCGAAAGCGACATGCGATAATGGGTGTGCGCGTCGAGCCAGCGGTTGACATAATGGCCGGTGAGCCAGCGCCGCCAGCGAATGATCAAAGTCGATGTCACGACAAATTCGAGGACCTGCGTCGCAATGTATAAAAACGCCCAGGGCGTGAAGACAGTGAAAAGTTGCGACCAGAAAGCGGCCTCGTCCTTGTTCTGAATGGCATTGAACCAATCGCGATTAAAGAACGACAGCCGCAGACTCATGCCGACTTGCGCCTGATTGATGATGACAAGCAGGACGACCATGGCGACCGCTACACGCCGCTCTGGCGCGGCGAAGGCGGGAAAGGGCCAGATGCGAGCGGGGGTCTCCGCGCTGGTATCGAAATAACGGTCGGCGATGCGGGTCATCGACCGCACGACCGGAATGAACGAGATCGCATAAACGAGGATGCCGAAGATCGCGACGGTGAGCGGCAGGCTCTCTGGAAGCTCGTACTCTTCAAGCGAAGCCGGCCAAAGTCCGGTCTGGGCGCAAAGAAAGACGGCACCGAAGATCACGGTCTCGGCCGCGAATATCGCCGCGAAGATTTGCAAGAAAGTCGAGATCGTCCGCGCGCGGTAGGTGGTGAAGGCGCAGAAATCCCCACCCCGGCGAGCAATAGCACGATATGGTTGCCGGTCTTCAAACTGACGGCGGCGGCGGCGGCCGAGAAAAGGCCCACGAGGACGGCAAGGAGAGGCATGGATTACCTTTTATATCCGCAAGTCTTTATGAGGGAGCAAGTTCTCTATGAGGGAGATTGAATACGGGGTGGCGCCGCGCCTTATCGCGGCCGTTGGCGGGCCGACTCCAGGATCCGTGAAGGGGAGACATTTTGGCCTTTTGTTTGTCGCGTTGTCTGACCGGAAAGCTTGTTTAGACCAAGCTTCAGGTTCGATAGCCTTTATCCCGCCGTTGTTTGGCCGCGACGCCATTCACGGCCGCGGAGAGGACCGGCGACGGTTTGAAGGTGAGAACGCGCCTAGGCGTGATCGGCACTTCCACGCCGGTACGCGGATTGCGGCCGACGCGTTCGCGTTTGGCGCGCACCAAAAACAGGCCAAAGGAACGCAACTTCACGGTTTCGCCGCGCACCAGCGCATCGGTTATCTCGTCCAGCGTCATTTCGAAAATTTGTTTGGCCTGGGCGCGCGAAAGGGCGGGACACGAAGCATAAACGGCGTCCAGGAGCTCCGCTCGCGTCGCGGTATTCCGGTTGGCGGCCGTGTCCGGCGGCGGCTCGGACGCTCGACGCATCTTGTGGATTCTCCCCCTTTTGCCGCTCTCGTTGATGGCGATCTTAGAGCATTTCGCGGGCGGGGGGAAACCGGTGCGGCAAGGCTTTGCAAAAATAATGGCCGGGGGCAAATTGCGCCCGCCTTGGCCGGGCGGTCCGTTGAAGCAAAAAAAGGCCCCGGACTTCCGGGGCCTTTCGCGCAAAATCAAGGGTGAAAGCGACGGGCTTAGAAATCCATTCCGCCGCCGCCCATTCCGCCCATCCCGCCACCGCCTGGCATGCCGGGAGACTCCTTCTTCGGCGCATCCACGACGATCGCCTCGGTGGTGATGACGAGACCGGCAACGGAGGCTGCATCCTGCAGTGCGGTGCGCACGACCTTGGTCGGATCGATGATGCCGAGCTTCATCAAATCGCCGTACGCGCCGTTTTGGGCATCATACCCATGGGAATATGACGTATTCTCGATCAGCTTGCCGACGACAACCGCGCCGTCGTCGCCGGAATTGTCGATGATCTGACGTGCCGGCGTCTGGATCGCCTTGCGGACGATGTCGATGCCGGTTTTCTGATCGGGGTTTTCGACCTTCAGGTTTTCGAGGGCCTTGAAGGAACGCAGCAAAGCCACGCCGCCGCCCGGCAACACGCCTTCCTCGACGGCCGCGCGCGTGGCGTTGAGCGCGTCATCGACAAGGTCCTTCTTTTCCTTCACTTCGACTTCGGAGGCGCCGCCGACGCGGATCACCGCGACGCCGCCAGCGAGCTTGGCCAAACGCTCCTGAAGCTTTTCACGGTCATAGTCCGAGGTGGTGTCTTCGATCTGCGACTTGATCTGGCCGATCCGGGCCTCGATGTCCTTCTTTTCGCCGGCGCCGTCGATGATCGTGGTCGCTTCCTTGTCGATGCGCACCCGCTTGGCGCGGCCGAGCATCTGCAGGGTTACGTTTTCGAGCTTGATGCCGAGTTCCTCCGATATGAGTTGTCCGGAGGTGAGGATCGAGATGTCTTCGAGCATGGCCTTGCGGCGGTCGCCGAAGCCTGGTGCCTTGACGGCGGCGACCTTCAGTCCGCCGCGCAGTTTGTTGACCACCAGCGTGGCCAGCGCCTCGCCCTCGACGTCCTCGGCGATGATGACGAGCGGCTTGCCGGCCTGCACGACGGATTCGAGAACCGGCAGCAGGGCTTGCAGCGACGACAGTTTCTTTTCATGGACGAGAATGTAAGGGTCTTCCAACTCGGCGATCATCTTCTCCGCGTTGGTGATGAAATAGGGCGAGAGATAGCCGCGGTCGAACTGCATGCCTTCAACGACGTCGAGTTCGGTCTCGAGGCTCTTTGCCTCCTCGACCGTGATCACGCCCTCGTTGCCGACCTTCTGCATCGCATTCGCGATCATTGCTCCGATCGATTTATCACCATTGGCCGAAATGGTGCCGACCTGGGCGATCTCCTCGTTCGAGGTGACCTTCTTCGAATTGGTCTTGAGATCGGCGACGATGGCGTTGACCGCGAGATCGATGCCACGCTTGAGATCCATCGGGTTGAGGCCGGCCGCGACCGCCTTGGTGCCTTCCCTGACGATCGAGGCGGCGAGAATGACCGCCGTGGTGGTTCCATCGCCGGCCGCGTCGTTTTGCTTGGAGGCGACTTCGCGCAACAGCTGCGCGCCCAGATTCTCGAATTTATCGGAAACTTCGATCTCTTTGGCAACCGTCACGCCATCCTTGGTGATGCGCGGCGCGCCGAAGGATTTCTCCATGACGACATTGCGGCCCTTGGGGCCAAGCGTGACCTTGACCGCGTTGTTGAGAATATCGACGCCGCGCAACATGCGATCGCGGGCATCGGACGAGAAACGGATCTCTTTGGCTGACATGTTCAAACTCCTGAACCGGGTTCTTAAGAAATTGGGTGAAGGGCTTTTGCCGGACTTAGGCGACGACACCCAGGATGTCGCTCTCCTTCATGATGAGAAGATCTTGCCCGTCGATCTTGACCTCCGTGCCCGACCATTTGCCGAACAGAATCTTGTCGCCGGACTTGACATCGAGCGGCGTGAGCTTGCCGCTTTCATCGCGGCCGCCGGGCCCGACGGCGATGATCTCGCCTTCCTGGGGCTTCTCCTTGGCGGTATCGGGGATGATGATCCCGCCCTTGGTCTTTTCCTCGCCTTCGAGGCGTTTGACCACGACGCGGTCGTGCAAAGGACGAAAGTGCATGTTTTTTGGTTCCCTTCTGCGCCGCTGGCGGCGCCCCCGTTGTCACCCCGGAGGCGCCTTGCCAAGCTTGCGGCTGATTTGCAACTCTGCTCTGTTAGCACTCATAGAAGGCGAGTGCTAACAAGGCCCCTTGGTAACTAGGGGTATTTCCTTGAGGTGTCAAGGGCCGTTCGGCGATGCGCTGGATCAGGTGCCCCCGTGAGCGTTCATGAGTGGGCTCTATTGAATAAGGCAATGCCGCGGGCGCGCGTCACGGGGATAGAAAACGACGTGACTTAGAGAGTATCTACTCGCTTTTTTATATGAGCCCCAACGGATGCCGCGATGTCAGCCTGCGAGGCATGGAAGCCCCTTGACTTTAGCAGCCCACTGCATCTCTAACCCTCATCAACCGATGTGCTCGCGCTACGCCGGGATCGGAAAATCGCTCTTCTTGAACAAGGAGACCAAATGGACATTGCGTTTCGCAAGAAGTGTCTCGGCCGCTCCTTCTTGTCGGTCTATGACTACCAACGCGCGCTTAACGACACAGCTTGGATGCTCCTTTAAGAGATTTTCAATTGCTGTTTTTATGGAGCCGCCTTTGGTGGCGACATCATCGACAATTAAGACCTCGGACTTATCCAAAGGGTATCCATCAATCAGTTCCAGTGCGCCATGTTTTTTGGCCTCCTTGCGCACGAAGAAATGATGAATTGGGTACTGTTTCGCATGTCCAAGCATCAGGACGGATTGTCCGATCGGGACTGCGCCTTGGACAAGTCCGCCGATGCAGTGAATGCCATGGCGCTGCATATATTCCAGCACGATCTCGGCGATTAGAGTTGCGCCTTCGGCGAGCATTGTCGTTTGGCGCAACTGGAATAGGAACTTGCTGCTGACACCCGACGCGAGAATGAAGTTGCCAGTTTGAAAAGACTTTTCAAAGACGATGTCGTGCAACCGCCCCCAGCGCGGATCGTCGCGCCGCAAAACCTCTTCCGCCGGGATTTGAACTTGTTTAGCTACGCGCATGCTCACTGGCCCACCACCCGCGATCCGGAATCACGATATGCTACTACAAATTACGAATCCCTGAGCTGTCTCTCCATAATATATTGCATGAGAGCAAAAACTATCCACAAGGCATTCGGCTACACAAGTCGCGCCCCGCCGATCAGGGCATGCCGAGCGCCACGAAACGCACTTCTCCTTGACCGTTGGCGACAAGGAGAAGCGCCGACTTCTTGCCGCCGCTCTTCAGCGCCCGGATTTTCTTGGCGATGTCGGCCGGCTCCTTGACCGGCTCCTGATTGATTTCCATGACCACATCGCCGGCCTGGACATGTTTGTCCGCCGCGGCGGAGTCGGGATCGACGCCGGTTATGACGACTCCGGCGGCGACATTGTTCTTGATGGCGAATTTCTGCCGCAAATCGTCCGTGAGGCTCGAAAATTCCATTCCCAGCGCCTTTTCGACAGGGCCGGCGATCGCCTGCTTACCCGCCTCGCCGTGCTTGGCTCCGAGGGAAGCCTGCTTGTCATTGTCTTCCAAGCGGCCGAGCTTGATTGTCTTGGTGATCTGCTTGCCTTGGCGGATCACGACGATATCGACATTCTTGCCGACCGGCGCCGCGGCGACGATCTTGGGCAGGTCGCGCGACTCCTTGATCTCGATTCCATCGAATTTGACGATGACGTCCCCGGCCTTGAGACCCGCTGCCTTGGCCGGTCCCTTGTCGTCGGTTCCGGCGACGAGCGCACCGCGCACCGGGCCGAGATTGAGGCTTTCCGCGATCGTATCGTCGACGTTTTGGATGTGCACGCCGAGCCAGCCGCGCCGCGTCTCGCCGAATTTTTCCAATTGATCGATGACCGGAAGAACCGTCGCGGCGGGGGTGGCGAAGCCGATCCCGATCGAGCCGCCGGAGGGCGACAGGATCGCCGTGTTGATCCCGATCACCTCGCCCGCCATGTTGAACAAGGGTCCACCCGAATTGCCTTTGTTGATCGCCGCGTCGGTCTGAAAATAATTGTCGTAGGGACCCGACTCGATGTTGCGATGGCGGGCCGAGATAATGCCCGCGGTGACCGTGCCGCCAAGCCCAAAGGGGTTGCCGACGGCGACCACCCAATCGCCCACGCGCATCTTTTCGCTGTCGCCAAACTTCACTGCCTTGAGCGGCTTCTCAGGTTTCACCCGAAGCACGGCGACATCGACCTTTTCATCCTTGCCAACCACTTCGGCCTTCAGTTTCTGGCCATCGGTGAAAATGACTATCACTTCATTGGCGTCGGCGACGACGTGATTGTTGGTGATGACAACACCGGATGGATCGACGACGAAACCGGAGCCGAGCGAATTCGATTTGCGTTGGCGTTGTTTTTGATCTTGCCGATCGTTGCCGCCCTGCTGGTGGCGCCGGAAGAACTCCTCGAAAAGATCGTCGAAGGGCGTGCCCGGCTCCAATTGCGGCGCGATCTCGGCGTGCTTGTCGTCCATGGTCTGCGTCGCCGAGATATTCACGACGGCATCGCTGACCGCGTCCGCGAGATCGGCGAGGGACTCAGGTCCCCTCGCGAAGGCCGGGCTTGGGATGGGCCCGACGCTTCCGGCGGCGCCCAAGACCAGCGCGCAAGCGATCATCAACGCGGCGCGCGCGGCGCTCCGTTGCGGCCGCGCGTCGCAAGCGAAGTGTTCCAGGCCGCGAAATTCCGGGAATAAGCCCATGAAAACAGTCTCCTTCAAGAGGCCGCGGATTGCGGCCGGCCGCCGCGCCAAGCCACCCACCTGGGCCGCGCGGTTCTCCATCCAACCCGGATTCTACTCCTTATCTTCACGAAACTCATTGGTCTTTTTCGCGAGCACCCTAATCGCTTCGTCCACGCTGTGAAAGAAATGGTCCCGATGCACGGCATCGGTGATTCCCAATCGCTCGAAAGCTTCCTCCGCGCGGACCGATTCGAGGCGGGCAACGGCGAAGCGGATTTTCGATTGGGCGCAATGTTGGATGAATTCAAGGAGAATTTGCGCCGCGGTGAAATCGATTTCGACGATGCTGCTCGCCTCTAGAACGACGAGATCGAGCGGAGTACGGCTTTGCCTCACGACTCGCCGCGCGCCGTCTTGGAACGCATAGGCGTTCAGGAAGGAAAGCGGCGCTTGGAAAGCGATGACCAGCACCCCTTCGATCGTCTCGCCCTTGGGGCCGCGGCCTGGCGGCCACCAAATCGAGGTTCCCGGAACCCTTTCGAAGGGGATGAGACGGGCGCGAGTCGTGGACCATATGCCATGCAGCAGCGAAAGCGCGATGCCGGTCGCAACGCCTGTTCCCACGGGGAAGACGATGATCGCGGTCACGGTCGCAAGTATCAACATGAACTCGCCGAAAGCGTGCCGGAAAATCGTGACGATTTCCCCGAAGCTCACGATGCGCATCGCGACGAAGATCAGAATGCCCGCAAGCGCGGCTAGGGGCACATGGGCGAGAAGCGCCGTGCCGTAACCGGCCATGCCAAGGATAAGCGCGACCGCCGCGAGTTCCGCGAGCTTGCTGCGTCCACCGGTCTCGGCCACAACCCCGGTCAATGGCGGGCTGGCGTTGACGGGAAAGGTGCCGAAGAGGCCCGCCATCAGATTTGCCGCGCCGACTCCGGTAAAGTCGCGATTGATGGAGGCGGCGGCGCCAGGAACCGCGACGAACGAGCGCGTCGTTGCGGCGGTTTGCACCATGATTGTGGCGACGACGACGAAGGCGAGCGGCGTGGCTTGAACGAGGTCCGCGAATACGATCGAGGGGAGGTGGAGACGCGGAAATTGTCCTGGTACTTGTCCCAGAACCGCGACGCCATCGCGTTCAAGCCCAAACCAATAGACCGCGATAGTCGCCGCCATGATTCCCAAGAGCGCGCCGGGAATGCGCGGGCTGATCCATTCCGCGCAAACCGTCACGGCGAAGACAGCGAACCCCAGCCAGAGCGAAACAGGATTGCTCTCGGCAAGCTTACCCGCGATCACGAAGGCTTTCAGCAACAGGCCGCCTTCGGGAGCTGCTATTCCTAGAAGGGGAGGAAGCTGCGAGATCACAATATGGAAGGCGATGCCCGTCAGGAACCCGATCGTGACCGGCCTCGATACGAGGTCGGCGATCCAACCAAGCCGGAATAAGCCGCAGCAGACAAGAATTCCCCCGGCCATGAGTGCGAAGCTTGCGCAAAGAGCGAAATAGTCATGGTCTCCGGGGGCGGCCAAGGTGGCAAGGCCGCCGGCGAAAATCGGGGCGATGGTCGAATCGGCGCAGGCCACGAGAAAATGATTGGCTCCGATGGCCGCGAAGCCGATCGATGCGGCCGCGAAAGCGATCAATCCGGTGGCGGGGGGAAATCCGGCAAGATGCGCCGTCGCCATTTGCGAGGGAAGGGCGACGGCGGCGAGCGCCAGCCCGGCCACGAGGTCCGGACGCAGGTCTCGTGCCGCATAGCGGGCGGCGGATCGGAGGAAATCACTTGCGCGCAAGGCCCGCCTTCGTGTCGTTCGCGGCCTTCAGTTTTGCATGGTCATGCGTGGTTTGCGCGGTATAGGCCATCGCAAATGAAGCAAGCGCGTCGTCGAGCACTTCCGATTTTCCCATATAGCCGGCGAGCAGGGCAGGGTCGCCGCTGCGTGCATGCGCCCGGGCGAGCGTCCTGCCGCAAAGGCTCGCATAGGCATCGAGTGCCTTGCCTTCGATGACCTCGCCGATTGAACCGAGACGGCGGTTCTTGAGCTGGCGTACGTAAAAACGCCGGTTGGTTTTTGGGTCTTCGGTAAAACTCAAAAAAATATCGCTCGCGGCCTGCATCGCGCGCTGGCCCTCGGCCACGCGGCATCCTTGGTGGACCACGCCTGGCGGCGGCGCGGCGATTTTTTCGAGAACCGATGCCAGCGCCTGCTTGACTTGCAGAAACAACGGCTCTCCATCCGCCGTCATGAACAGGCCGACAGCGCAAAATGTGCCGACGCTGCCGACGCCGACTACCTTGAAGGCGATGTCGGTAAGCGTGTAGCGCTCAATGAGCGCGCGACGTTCGGGCAGCAAGGAGGATTGGTAATTGGCGAAAGCGGAATGCGCATGAATCTTATAGCCCTTGGTTGCCTCGGTATTGAAATGATAGATCAAGGGCGGACGGTCCTCGATACGGGCAACGCCCGCTTTCGTCGTCGCGAGATGCGGGAAATTATCGTCGGCCGCCAAATCTTTTTTTGCCTTCACCAAGGTGGAGAAGATTTTTTCGCGCAGTTTGGCGTCGTCGATCCGCTTGACCTCGCGGTCGAGGTCCATGCGCGTGTACCAGACTTCGAGCGGCGTCTTCGCGGCGAGCTCGAGGATGAATTCGCGATAGGATTTCGCGGTGGCCCCGGCAAGATCGCGCGCCTTCCTGTCCGGTACGTTCGCGTTGAGAGCGGCCACCGCGACGCTGGCCGCGAGCCGTTTCAAGTCCACCGTGAAATCGACGCCGGGCAAGGTCTCGTCGAAATCGTTGATGTCGAAAAGAACGCGTTCTTCGGGCGTGTTGAAAGCCCCGAAATTCATCAAATGGCAGTCGCCGCAGGCCTGCACATGGGCGCCGAGCGGGGAAGAGTCGCGAGATCATGGGCCATCACAGCGGCGGCGCCCCGCAGGAAGGTGAAGGGCGACTGCAGCATGCGCTCGTACCGGATCGGCAACAGTTCGGGGATACGCAAGCCATCGGTCTCGGCAAGAATGGCTACCGGGTCGCGGCCGGATGCCGGCGGGCAACCGGCATGGTCTTCGCGCGCCACGCGTTTGCGCAGCGCCCGGCCGGCTTCGTAGCGCTCGGCCCGGGGCAAATTCCTGGCCGGAATGCCGTTCACGCGGGGATGTGGCATGGCGGGGCTCCAAAACGGGGGTTTCGAATGCAAGGTAAAGCATTTTGCCAAGCCGGGGAAAAATGTTGAAGGCGAGGTCGAGTTCACAGCATGAATTCCACCAATGGGCGGAAAGCCGGCACTGGCGAAAGCCGCCTGGATGCCGCCAGGGTGCCAGAAGCGGACTAAAACGCCTGACTTTCCAACGTCTATTGCCTCATGGCGGTATGGATAACAGTGCAACAATCGGCGCCCGCTCAATCAACCCGGCTTGACACGTTGCAGCTGTTGGTCAGCCGTGAACGACGGCGTTCCCGCTGGTGAGCCCGCGCGCCTCATTGCGGTTCCGCGAAACACCCTGTCGGCGCACCTGGCCGCCGCCGTCGCGCTGGATGCGAAACTTCCATCCTATCAGGCCGTCAGCGGCATTTCCGGACGGATCGAATGGGTTGGGACCGATACGTTGAACCCCGAAACGGCGCTTCGGGCCAAGCGGTTCGAGGGTCCGTTTCCCGGCATGACAATCGAGATCGAGGGCATAGGCTCGGTTGTCATGCGTTCGCGCCAAAATGAGGGGACGAACGTCTTGATGCCGACAATATCGGCACCGTCCGGCGCGCGCGCGCAGTTGTGACCGGCTTTGGCGTGCCGGAACATCACGGCAGCGCGGCAATCTCAACCTCAATAAGCGCTTGATCCTTCCGGAGAATCTCCGTATAGAACTAACTGATGATGACTAATATCATCGCATATCAGTCAGGAGGTATCTATGAAATTCATATCGATCGCGGCAAGGATCACGGCATCAGCGGCTTTCCTACTGGGCGTTTCGATCGCCGCCCGCGCGCAATCCGGGGCGGGGGTTTACACCCACCATAACGATTTTCGGCGAACAGGTTGGAATTATGCGGAAACAATACTGACTCCGTCCAGTATTTCGGCGGCAAGCAATAACTTTGGGATGATAGCTACAGTCAATAATCTCGACGACACGGTCTATGCGCAACCACTTATTTTACCGAATGTCCAAATTAACTGTCCACCAAATCAGACAATTGTTACGTGTCAAACAGGTCTGTCTGGTCTCTATAATGTCGTCTATGTGGCGACGGTAAACAATACCGTTTATGCGATCAACGCTGTCAATGGACAAATTCTTCTCAGTAGAAATTTTGGATTGAAGGGAAATTGTAATGGGGGAATTAACTCTACGCCCGTCATCGATCCGGTCAGTCGTACTTTGTATGTGATGACACATACTTCTAACGGAGTGGTAAACGGTCCACAAATCCATACTCTTCACGCGCTCAATGTAGGGACTCTGGCGGATAGTGTCACGTCTGCTGTTATTTCGAACTATAATACTTTTCATACTTTGACAGATGGCACATTTTATCAATTCAATAGTTCAGTATCTTGCCAAAAATCGGCATTACTCTTGGTTGGGGGCAATATTTACGCCGGCTTCGGCGGTCAAGAGTATTCGTCTGGATCCCCCCCAACCGTAACAGCAGGGGGCCGAGGTTGGCTTTTGGGGTGGACCGCGTCCACTCTTGCGCCGCTCCCACCCCTGCTGACCAATGAGGAAGCAACTTCGACGAACAATTATTTCCTGTCGTCAATCTGGATGGCCGGTTCCGGCATCGCGTCCGATGGGGCAAACCTCTACTTCTCAACGGGGAACTCCGATCCTTCCGGCACGTCCTACAATTCCGTAAATAACATCGAGGAGAGTGTGGTTAAGGTCACCTCGAATCTGACAGTTGCAAGTATATTCACGCCGGCGAACTTCGCCAATCTGGATCTAAATGACTTTGAAATTGGATCAGGGGGAGTTCTAGTAACTCCGAATACTACGCCGCTCGTTGTCGCCGGAGGCAAAGATGGAAGAATGTTTCTTCTCAATAGCGCTAGTCTGGGCGGTTTCACGCCTGGGGGTCCAGATCATGTCCTCGATATGCATAACATCGGGCAATGTTGGTGCGCGCCATCCTACTTCGTGGGCCCGGATGGAATCGGGCGTGTCGTGAGTAGTGGCGGCAATCACGTTATGACCTGGAAAATTATGCAAACCGGGTCTCCGCCAACACCCCAACTCGTCCAGGAAGGTTTTGGGCTAATATCGGCTAATGTAACTACCATCCAAGATCCAGGGTTCTTCACGAGTGTTTCCTCCAACGGCACCCTACCAAATCATTCCACCATCATTTGGGCCGTTGGGCGTCCGCCTGATGGTTCTACTTCGGTCACTCTATACGCGTTCGACGCCATGCCCGTAGATGGAACACTGCCATTGCTAGGTCAGTATCCAGCGGGAACGTGGACTGGTCGCAGCAATGCGAATATCGTTCCGGTTGTCTCAAATGGGAAAGTCTATGTCGCCAGCAGTGGCGGCGTTGGCGCCGGGACGCTGACCATCTTAGGGTTTAATCCGTAATCACAGAACCTGGCCAACAGCGAAGCAAAAGCCAGGCACTTTGCGGCGCGGGCGTAGCGCAAAAAGGCGCTGCGCCCGCCTTTAAGACGCCGCGAGGCCACAAATTCGCAATCGGGTGTCCGGCCTCGGCCACAAGACGGACGGCATCCGCATTGTCCCATTGGCTGCATATTTTGGCGGAGAATGCTACGACACCACCGCCGAAACATCGGGGTCCTGCGGAGTCGCAAGCGGCAACGGAATAATGGAGGTTTCTCGCGCGCGTTGATGCCCGTCAATCGATCGCACGGCATGCGGTCTTCACGCGGCCGCGCCATGACAATGTTTATATTTCCGGCCCGAGCCGCAGGGACAAGGCTGGTTGCGCCCCACCTTGCCATAGACCGCCCGCTGCTCCGGCGGGTCGCGGACAAGCGTGTCAGTGGCATCCGCGCTGGTCGCGCCAAAAACCGGCTTGGCGGTTCGGGTAACGGCGGGCGCGACGCTCGTGGGGCCAAATGCGGCGTTGATCGCGCGGTCCGGATAAGCCGATGCATCGGCATGGGAAACTTCCAGCGCCTCCATCGGCGGCGGCGGTTCGAAGGCGACCTCGACGCGGTTCAACTGCGCCGTCGTCATTTCCCGCAGATGGGTGATGAGTTCGCCGAACAGCTCGAAGGCCTCGGATTTGTATTCGTTCAGCGGATCGCGCTGGGCCATGCCGCGCCAGCCGACAACCTGACGCAGATGGTCGAGCGTCACAAGATGCTCGCGCCACAGGTGATCAAGCGCCTGCAGAACGATCTGCTTTTCGACATAACGCGTGACTTCCGCGCCGTTCTTGTCGACACGAGCGGCATAGGCCTCATTGGCCCCCTTCCGCAGCCTCTCGTGCATTTCCTCCTCGGTGATTCCTTCTTCCCTTGCCCATTCGGCCAGCGGAAGAGCGAGATTGAACGCGGCGTGGACCGATTGCTTCAAACTCTCGATGTCCCAGGCCTCGGGATAGGCATCGCGGGGAATATGTTTGGCGATAAGGTCGTCGACGACACCCTGGCGCATGTCGGAAATCATGTCTTCGAGCGACTCTTGCGCCATCATCTCGCGGCGCTGTTCGAAGACGACCTTGCGCTGATCGTTCATCACGTTGTCGTATTTCAGAACGTTCTTGCGCATGTCGAAATTGCGCGCCTCGACTTTTTGTTGAGCCTTTTCCAAGGCCTTATTGATCCAGGGGTGGACAATCGCTTCATCCTCCTGGAGGCCAAGCTTGACGAGCATGGACTCCATCCGGTCGGAGCCAAAAATCCGCATCAGATCGTCCTTCAGCGACAAGAAGAATTTTGAGCGCCCCGGATCGCCTTGGCGCCCGGAGCGGCCCCGCAACTGGTTGTCGATCCGGCGGCTCTCGTGGCGTTCGGTGCCGATGATGTAGAGGCCGCCGGCGGCTATCGCTTTCCCGCGGAACGTTTCCACTTCGGCCCGGATTTCGGCTTCCTTCGCCTCGCGCTCCGGGCCTGGCGACAATCCGGCGCATTCTTGCGCGACCCGCATTTCGACATTGCCACCGAGCTGAATGTCGGTGCCGCGCCCGGCCATGTTGGTTGCGACCGTAATGGCGCCGGGCACGCCCGCTTCGGCGACGATATAGGCCTCCTGTTCGTGGAAGCGCGCGTTCAACACCGCGAAAAGCTTTGAGGGCTTGTCCGACCGCGCCGCGGCGTAGAGTTTTGGCAAGGCTTCGGGCTGCAGAAAATCGATCTGCTTGTAGCCGCGCTTTTGCATCGCCTCGGCGAGCTGCTCGGACTTTTCGATCGAAGTCGTGCCGACGAGCATTGGCTGGAACTTCGCGTTGGCGGCCTCGATCTCGCGCATGATCGCACGCAGTTTTTCTTCCGCCGTGCGATAGACTTCATCGTCCTCGTCGTCGCGTCTCACCGGCATGTTGGTCGGTATCTCGACGACATCGAGCTTATAGATATCGGCGAATTCATCCGCCTCGGTCGCCGCCGTTCCGGTCATCCCGGCGAGTTTGCCGTAGAGGCGGAAATAATTCTGGAAGGTGATCGAGGCAAGCGTCACGTTCTCGGGCTGGATCGCGACATGCTCCTTGGCTTCGAGCGCCTGATGGAGTCCTTCGGAGTAGCGCCGGCCCGGCATCATCCGGCCCGTGAACTCGTCGATAATGACGACTTCGCCCTTGCGCACAATGTAATCCTTGTCCCGCTTGAACAATTTATGCGCGCGCAAGGCCTGGTTGACGTGATGCACGGCGGTGACATTGACCGCCTCGTAGAGCGAACCTTCGGTCAGGACCCCGACTTCTCCAAGCAATTGCTCCATATGTTCATTGCCGGCCTCGGTAAGATTGATCGTGCGTTGTTTTTCGTCGAGCTCGAAGTCCTCGGCCGTGAGGCGCGGGATAACCTTGTCGATCGCGATATAGAGATCGGACCTGTCGTCGGAGGCGCCCGAAATGATCAATGGCGTCCGGGCCTCGTCGACGAGGATCGAATCGACCTCGTCGACGATCGCGTAATGATGGCCGCGCTGAGTCATCTGGGCGAGCTCGTATTTCATATTGTCGCGGAGATAGTCAAAGCCAAACTCATTGTTGGTGCCATAGGTGATATCGGCGGCATAGGCGCGGCGGCGTTCGTCGTCGTCGAGGCCATGCACGATGATCCCGGTCGAGATGCCGAGGAAATGATAGATGCTGCCCATCCATTCGGCGTCGCGGCGGGCGAGATAATCGTTGACGGTGACGACATGCACGCCTTTGCCGGCGAGGGTGTTGAGATAGGTGGCGAGCGTCGCGACAAGGGTCTTTCCTTCGCCGGTGCGCATCTCGGCGATCGCGCCCTCATGCAGAACCATCCCGCCAACGAGCTGAACATCGAAATGCCGTTGGCCGAGGGCGCGGCGCGCCGCTTCCCGTACCGTTGCGAAAGCCGGCACGAGCAGATCGTCAAGGCTCTTGCCGGCGGCGAATTCCTCCCGGAACGTCTGGGTTCGCCCGGCGAGTTCGGCGTCGGTGAGCTTCAGCATTTCGGGCTCAAGCGCGTTGATAGCCGCAACTCTCGGCCGGTATCCCTTGAGCCGCCGATCATTCGATGATCCGAAAATCTTTTTCGCGAAGGAGCCCAACATTACGAAACGACCTTTCTAGAATACGGCCGGAACAATTCCCAGCCATCGGCTTTAGCCCCCAGCTTTTCTGGTTAGATTTTGCGCGATCCCCGCGGCGTTTGCGCATGCCGCGGTCCGGGCTTGAATTTCCGCGCGGCGGCGGACCCCCGGACTGTGACATTCCACTCCAAGATTTCCGGGGCACCAAACCCTCGCGTTTCTGACCGGAAATCCCATTTCCCGGCCGCCCGGCAAAAGCCGATGTTCCGGCGAAGACCACGCCTCTCGTTCGAGAAAAGCTCGTGCGGCAGCGCGATAGCGCGGGACCCCCGGCAGGACGCGCTGGCAAGGGGGCCGCGAAAGGCGGAAAAATCATCCACGGAGACCTGTTCGACAGATAAGATTGGGACCGGGGCTTGTCAAATCCGCCGCTCCGTGCATGGTCACGCGGCAAACGCCCCTTTTATGCAACGCGCCGCGAAAACCGCGGTGCGATCTTCCCGATTTAGCCAGGAGCTTGGACTCATGTTCTTGACGAAACACGCGCGTAACAAAACCGCCGGTCTGGCGTGCCTGCTGGCCATGTCCTCGCTTGCGATTGTTGCCGCCTTGCCGGCGGCGGCCAAGGTGCTCGCCACGGTCAACGGCAAGCAAATCACCGACGAAGATGTGAAGATCGCCGCCGACGATCTTCACACGAGCCTCCCGCCTCAGCTCGAAGGCAAGGCGCGCGACAGTTATCTCCTCGACTTTTTGATCGACGGCGAATTGGTGGCGCAAAAGGCGCTCGCCGAAAAGGCCGACCAAACCCCGGAATTCGCCAAGAAGCTCGCGTATTATCGCGAAAAACTACTGATGGAGAGCGTGCTAGAGCAGGTGGCGAAGACGGCCGCCACCGACGCGGCGATCAAAGCGACCTATGACGAGGCGGCCAAGGCGCAAAAGCCCGAGACCGAAATCCACGCGCGGCATATTCTTGTTGCCACCGAGGAAGAAGCCAAGGCGGCACTGAAACGGATCATGGGCGGCGACGAGTTCGCTACGATCGCCAAGGAAGTCTCGAAAGACCCGGGCTCGGAAGGCGGCGATCTCGGCTGGTTCACCAAGGACCGCATGGTGCCGGAATTCGCCGATGCCGCGTTTAAGCTGGAGGTGGGGCAGGTTTCCGATCCGGTGAAAAGCCCGTTCGGTTGGCATATTATCGAGGTCCTGGACAAGCGACAGAAAACCTTTCCGCCCTTCGACCAGGTCAAGGACCAGATCACCCGCTATGTCGTGCAAAAGGCGCAAACCGCACTCGTCGCGGACTTGCGCAAGACCGCGAAGATCGAGCGGACCGAGCCTCCAGAACCCGCCAAGACGGATAAGCCCGCGTCTCCGCCGGCCGCTCCCACGCCAGCGCCGGGTAAGAAATAAGCGCGGCGGTGGCCTGGGCGGGTAGCCCACCAAACCGCCGAAAACAAAGTCAAGGGGTTTCGCACCCTTGACGCCGGGAGCGTGGCCTTGGCACTTTCGAGATTCGCCCTGGCTCGTCCAGGGCGAAGTTTTTTTAGGAACCCCGTCCCATGCTCGCGCCAACGTCATTTCCTGACCTCCCGGAGATCGAGAGCGTGCGATTCGCCTCGGGCGCCGCCGGTATCCGTTACAAGGATCGCACCGACGTGATGCTGGCGGTTTTCGACAAGGGCACCGAGGTCGCGGGGGTTTTCACGAAATCAAAATGTCCGTCGGCGCCTGTCGATTGGTGCCGGGCAAGGCTCAAGGCGGGCAAAGCGCGCGCGCTTATTGTCAACTCCGGTAACGCCAATGCGTTTACCGGCAAGGCCGGGGCACGGGCGGTGAAGCTCACCGCCGCGCTTGCCGCCAAGGCAATGGGCGCGCAGGCAAATGAAATTTTCCTCGCCTCGACCGGGGTGATCGGCGAGCCGCTCGACGCGTCGAAATTCGATGGTGTGCTTGAGGCGCTTTTCGCACGCGCATCTCCCGATGGTCTCCTTGAGGCCGCCAAGGCGATCATGACGACCGATACTTTTCCGAAAGTCGCAACCGTGAGCGCGATGCTCGGCGGCGTGGAGGTCGCTCTAACCGGCATGGCGAAGGGCGCGGGCATGATCGCCCCCGACATGGCGACCATGCTGGCATTCGCCTTTACCGACGCGCCGATTGCCTCGACGCCCTTGCAATCCATTCTGTCCAAAAGCGTGCAACGATCGTTCAATGCGATCACCGTCGACAGCGATACCTCGACCTCCGACACTTTGATGCTGTTCGCGACAGGGGCCGCGGCCAAACGCGGCGCGCCAAAAATCGTTGCCGCCAACGACCGCCGCCTCGCTCCGTTCAAAGGCGCGCTCGACCGTCTCCTCCTCGACCTCGCGCAACAGGTCGTGCGGGACGGGGAAGGCGCGCGCAAATTCGTCGAGGTGAAGGTGACCCGCGCGGCAACCGCCGCCGCCGCCAAGAAAATCGCTTTCTCGATCGCCAATTCGCCATTGGTTAAAACGGCGATTGCCGGCGAGGATGCCAATTGGGGCCGCGTCGTGATGGCGGTCGGCAAGGCTGGCGTACGGGCCGAACGCGACAGGCTGGAGATCTGGTTCAACGATGTTCGTGTCGCCCACAAGGGCCAGCGCGATCCCGCCTATGACGAGGCAAGGGTCTCCAAGCTCATGGGTGGCGCGGAAATAAAAATTCGCGTGGATTTGGACATGGGCGAGGGCGCGGCAACGGTTTGGACCTGCGATCTCACCAAGGAATATGTCGCGATCAACGGCGATTATCGCTCGTGAGCGGCGAGCATGTTTCGTGAAACTTCTGCTCGCCGCCGCCGTCGCGCTTATCGACCCGGATCGCCGCGTGCTGATCGCGCAACGTCCGCGAGGCAAGTCTTTCGCGGGCCTATGGGAATTTCCCGGCGGCAAGTTGGAAGTTGATGAGCGGCCTGAAGCTGCCTTGATCCGGGAACTGCGCGAAGAACTCGGGATCGCGGTCGAAGAGACTTGTCTTGCTCCGCTCACCTTCGCGAGTTTTGCCTACCCAGACTTCCACCTTCTTATGCCGCTATATATTTGCCGGCGCTGGACCGGTTTTGTCGTGCCGCGCGAAAACCAGACGCTGAAATGGGTGCGGCCTCAGGATCTGCTCACCTACCCGATGCCGCCGGCCGACACGCCCTTGATCCCGGCGCTCCTTGATCTTCTCGGCTGACATCGGTCGAGGATCGCCATTGCAATCGCTTTGTCGAGCTCGCGGGCGACATTGCGGCCGAGCACTTCGTTGTTGGGCAGGATGGGCGGCCGGCGCTCGTACCATCAGTTGCTCACGGCATCCGTGTGGCACGTGCCACCGGACGCCCCACCGAATTGGCGCTTAGTTTTACATTGAACTTGACCGTGATATCCTGAGGATGTCGAAGGATAGCCACCATTGCGCGGGTCCACGGCGCAAATTCGAACTTCAGTTGTAAGGGGTTCTTTTGCGTCACCGTGTTGTAAACCCCTTGTAGCTTCTTGCCGTCGCGCTTCGGCGGCCTTCCGAAGAACAGCGGTTGCATTTTCAAGCCGTCCCAACCATCCCGCCGGAGCCGGACGAGCATCCCTACATCCTACGCTGGCTGATCCCCAGGGATTGCGCAACAACCTCGGTAGCTGGCCGTCAAGCCTTGTGCCACACCTCGCTCTCTCCCGATAGGGTGTGTCTTGGCGTCGAAAGCCGAAATTTATCCCTAGACACTATTCAGAGCCGTCACAAAGCCTGGTCGAACCGCACCGGCTGGCCTTGCCCCGGCATGGTGAGCTCCCCCTCCCACATCACGCGCCGGCCGCGAACGATGGTGCCAACCGGCCAGCCTCTCACGTCCTTGCCGTCATAAGGCGTCCAGCCGCAACGCGAGGCGATCCACCGGTTTTCAATGGTTACGCGCCGCTTCATATCGACGATCGTGAAATCGGCGTCATACCCCGCCGCGATCCGGCCCTTGCCCGCTATCCCAAAAAGCCGCGCGGGACCGGCGCTCGTCATGTCGATGAGGCGCATGAGGCTAAGGCGCCCCTTGTTCACGTGATCGAGCATGACCGGGACAAGCGTCTGCACGCCGGTCATACCGGAAGGGCTTTGCGGATAGGGCCTTGCCTTCTCCGCAAGCGTATGCGGCGCATGATCGGACCCAAAAATATCGGCGATGCCTTGCGCCACTGCAAACCAGAGGCGTTTGCGATGGCTTTTGTCTCGGATAGGCGGATTCATCTGCAATTTCGTGCCGAGCCACGCATAGTCCTGCGCCTCAAAAGTCAAATGATGCGGCGTCACCTCGACGCTCGCGATATCCTTGTGCGCCGCCAACAAATCCATTTCCTCGCCGCAAGACACATGCAGCACATGGATCAACGCGCGCTGTTCCCGCGCGATGCGCAAAAGACGCTCCGTCGAGCGCAGCGCCACGGTTTCGTCGCGCCAGACGGGATGCGACGAGGGGTCATCTGTCACCCGGAAATCCTTGCGCTCGTTGAGGCGAAACTCGTCCTCGCTGTGGAACGCCGCGCGCCTTCTAGTCTGCCTAAGGATGGCGGCGATCCCGGCATCGTCCGCGACGAGGAGCGAACCTGTCGAAGACCCCATGAACACCTTGATACCAGCGGCGCCCGGCAGGCGTTCGAGCTCTGGAATATCGCGCCAATTATCCGCCGTCCCGCCAACCCAAAACGCGTAATCGCAATGCATGCGGCCCTTTGCCCGCGCCATTTTATCAGCGAGCGCCGCGGCGCTTGTGGTCGAGGGATTGGTGTTGGGCATTTCGAAAACCGCGGTAACGCCCCCAAGAACAGTCGCACGGGAGCCGGTCTCGAGATCCTCCTTGTGGGTGAGGCCAGGCTCGCGGAAATGCACTTGGGTGTCGATCACGCCCGGCAAAATATGGAGACCGGTGGCGTCGATTGCTTCTCCGGCGCTAGCGCTAAAGAGATCGCCGGTCTCCATGATTTTCCCGCCAGAGATTCCGATGTCGCGCGCGCTTTCCCCGCTATGATCGGCGACCGTGCCGCCCTTCAAGATCATGTCGAAATTTTGGGGCACTCGCTCATCCATTGCAAAGCGAAAGCAACTTGCGTCTCGTCATTGGCGGATTATCTACAAATAGGAAGAGTGAAAGTCGAGGATTTGAATGGACGAGCAGGTATGTCTGCTGGGCGATCGCGGCATCATCGAAGTGGGGGGCGCCGACGCGACGGGTTTTTTGCAAAGGCTCATCACCAATAGCGTGCTTAATATTCCCAAGGGGGAAGGGCGCTATGCCGGGCTTTTGACGCCGCAAGGCAAATTGCTGTTCGATTTCTTCGTCGTTCCGCTGCCGGGGGGACCCGAGGCGGGCTACCTGATCGATTGCTCCGGCGAACAGACCGCCGATCTCGTTAAGCGGCTGAATTTACACAAGATGCGGGCCAACATCGCGATCAAGGATAAATCGGAAAAGTTTGCCGTCGGGGCGATTTTTGGCGGCGAGGCGGCAGCGGGCATTGAAGGCGTTTTCTATCGCGACACGCGGGGGCCCAGCATGGGCCTGCGAATCATTGCGCCCCGCGCGGCCTTGGCAAAGCTCGATTGCGCGGATGCGTCGCGCTACGAGGCGCACCGCATCGCGCAAGGCGTGCCGAAAGGCGGCGTCGATTTTGTCCATGGAAATGCATTCGTGCATGACGTCAACCTCGACTTAATGAACGGCGTCGACTTCAAGAAGGGCTGCTATGTCGGTCAGGAGGTTGTCGCCCGCGTTCATTACCGCAATTCGGCAAGAAAGCGTGTCGTAAAAATCCATTTCGATGGTCCGGGTCCCGGGCAAGGCACGCAAATAACGGCGGGTGAAACGAACATCGGCCACGTCGGCTCGACGGCCGGCGTCGAGGGGCTCGCGATGGTGCGGCTCGACCGGCTGGAGGAAGCACGGGCCGCAGGTGTTGCGCTGAAGGCCGGGGATGTGGCAGTCGAGGTGACCTTGCCAGGCTGAGGGGTCATTCATGCGGGAACACCCACCTTTGGATTTGGCACTGTCACGCCTCGACGGCAAATCGCGCTGCCCATGGCCCGGCGACGATCCTCTCTACCTTTCCTATCACGACGAGGAATGGGGCGTGGCGGAATGCGACGACCGGGCGCTCTATGAAAAGCTCATGCTCGATGGGTTCCAGGCCGGGCTGTCCTGGATCACGATATTGCGCAAGCGCGAGGCGTTTCGCGCCGCCTTCGATCAATTCGATCCGGAAAAGATCGCCCGCTACGATCGCGCAAAGATCGATGCTCTGATGCTTGACAAAGGGATCGTCCGCAACCGCGCAAAAATCGAAGGCACCATTACCTCGGCCCGCGCGTGGCTGAAAATTCAAGAGCGCGAAGGCTTTTCAAATTACCTCTGGGGCTTTTTCGACGGCCAGACGATCCAGAACAATTATCGCGACCCGACCAAAATCCCGGCGCAAACCCCGCTCTCGATGAAGATAGCCAAGGAATTGAAGAGACGAGGGTTCCGATTCTGTGGCCCAACCGTCGTCTATGCCTTTTGTCAGGCAACCGGCATGGTCAACGACCACCTCGTCACCTGCTGGCGGCATGCCAAATGCGGATCGCGATGAGTGACGCACGGGCGTGGGTCCGCCTGCCTTCCGGCAAACGGCTCGATCTCTTGAACCCGACGCCGTTCGATTGGGAAGATAAGGACCTGGCCTTGGGCCTTGCTCGGACCTACCGTTGGGGCGGCCACTCCGCATGGCCCTTGCCGCTGCCCGTGGCGCAGCACTCGCTTCTGGTTCTGGCCTTGCACCGGCGCCAGTCGCAAGGCGCCGAAAATGCCGTCGCGGAACTACGCGAGTTGCTGCATGACGCCGACGAAGGCCTGCTCGGCTTCGATTGCATTTCCGTCGTAAAGCCGTTCCTTGGCGAGGCCTTCCGTACACTGACCGCGCGGTTGGAAAACGCCGTCGCCATCCGCTATGGTTTGCCGCCCTGGACGCCCGGGGAAAGAAAGGCACATAAGCTTGCCGACCGCGTGGCCGCCGCCTCCGAGGCGGTCCATGTCGCCGGCTGGACGCGGGGCGAAGTCCGCAATACCTTGCGAATTCCCGACAACGCGCTTCTCGCCGACCCCTTGCTGGATGTCTACGGCGGCAAAGCCTGGGAACCCTGGGCGCCAGGGCTCGCCGCCGAGCGTTTTTTGGCTGAACTTGAACGCTTGATGTCAGCCAGAGGCAAGAGTTTGGCTTAAAAATAGGAATGATGCAAGAGGCTCTTTCTTTTGTGCGTTTTTCTGTATCTGAGTGTCCGTCCGAAAAGAAGTTGAATCTGATGAATCATTTGTGATTCAAGGGAGGCGGCCTGATTCGAGGAGGGGCCGCAGATGTGGACGACCGCAAACCGCCCGTAATACAAGCGTGACAAACTCCGCTATCCGAGCGACCTGACCAGCGCGGAATGGGCGCATATCGAACCGCTGATTCCCCCAGCCAGACATGGTGGCCGCAAGCGCAAGGTCGATGCGCGCGAAGTTGTGAATGGGATCATGTACGTGCCGAGCACGAGGTGCCAATGGCGCTATGTTCATGCCAATGGCGCTATGTTCCCAAGGACCTTCCGCCCAAAAGCACGCTCGACGATTATTTCGATCTTTGGACCTATGACGGCACGTTTATTTCCATCACACGCTTTATGTGAAGTGCCGCGAGCAAATCGGGCGAGAGGCCAGCCCCGCCGCTTGCGTCATCGACTCTCAGAGCGTGAAAAGCGCCGAACCCTTCGACAGCTCTCCGCGCATCAAGGGCATTTGATGCGCTTCGCTCAGGAGGGGGTCTCGAAGACCACAAGCCAGACGTGATCCCGCGCAAGCTCGACGAAGCGAAGCGGAAGGCGTTCATTGAGAGCTACGATAAGCTCTTGAATTCCTGGGTTGACAACGAAGCCGTGCTGTTCGCGGACGCGGGTCGCATCCAACCCGCGCGCGCCGGCTGCTTTGCACCGAGCCAAGAGAAGCTCACGATCGAACAAACGAGCGGGCGTCAGCGCATCAACATTCACGGCGCGATCGATCTGGAGACCGGACAACCCTCCGCGATCGCTTACCACGATCGCTCCGCCCGGATAATCGGGACCATGACCATCGACGCCGCCTCGACGATAAAGCTCCTGGAATTGATCGCGGCGCTCTATCCGATGCTCGTGCTCATCCATGTCTTTCTCGACAACGCGCGCTGCCAAGCTCGCGCGGGAATGGCTCGCCTGGCCAGGCCGCCGGATCAAGCCGCATTTCATTCCGCCCTATAGCCCACACTTGAACCCAATCGAGCGGCCATGGAGTCTTATGCAAAGACGCGTCACGCCCAACACATGCCATGCCACATGCGGACAATTCGCGAGCACCACGCTCGATTTCTTGCGCGGCGAAGTCCCCAAGAACCGGGGAAGCTTTCGTGATTCGGTCACCGACAATTTCCGCGTCACCAACCCAAGGGATTTTTGGGTTCCGACGTGAACAGGGTAGTGTCCTAAAGGTTCAGCAAAATCGGCCGCGGCGGCGGTCATGGCATGCGGGTGATTTTTGAAGTCACCAACCCCGTGGAAGGGTGCGCGCCATGACCAAGCTTGAAGGTAAGGCCAAGATCATCGATCTCAAAGGACTTCTGGAGCGGGACCAAGATTTCCTCGGATCGGCGGTTTACCGAATACTGGGATCATGGTCGGGGATTGCGAATCCCACCGGATACGAGGTTAGCGGGAATTACCCCTGTCTTGAAAATCGGAGTTTACCTGAGACCGGAAATCGGATCTTGACTTCAATGCCCTCATACGAGGGCCAGCAGACAAAAAGGTTTTGCGCAATCAGGCCGGACACGCGAGCCGCCAAGGCGGCGCGGTGGATTACTCTGACGAAATCTTGACCCGCTCCAGCACAAAACAAATTTGCCAGCGGTCATCCGGTGATCTGAAACAGTCCGCCGGCTTTCTAAAAAATCCGCGCTAAGCGGTGAGAAGATATTGATCGGTCTGCCGGCAGTTGGGTTGCGAACTCAGCAATCCGGCGATTTCGCGCGCGGGAACCGGCCGGCTGAACAAATAGCCCTGCATTTCCGTGCAGCCGGCTGCACGCACCCAGGCGAGTTGCTTTTTCGTCTCGACGCCTTCCGCCAGCGTGGGAATGCCGAGGCTCCATCCAAGAGTGGTGATCGCCTGCATGATCGCCATGCAATCCCCGCTCTCCCCAAGCTCGGAAATGAAGGACCGGTCGATCTTGATCTTGTCGAAGGGAAACGCGCGCAGATAGCTCAGGCCGGAATAGCCGGTGCCGAAATCATCCATCGCAATGGTGACGCCGAGCGCGCGCAAGCTGTGCAAGGTGGCGAGGTTGGTTTTGCTTTCCGCAAGAAAAACGGATTCCGTGATCTCGAGTTCAAGCCGCCCCGCCGGCAGTCCCGCGCTCGTCAGCGTCGCGAAAACCACCTGCGGCAAGTTGCCTCTCTTGAACTGAACCGGCGAAGATATTCACCGCGACTTTCAAATCGTCCGGCCATGCCGCCGCTTCGGCGCAAGCTTGACGCAGCACCCATTCGCCGATCGGGACGATCAGGCCGGCCTCCTCGGCGAGCGGAATGAACTCCAACGGAGACACAATGCCACGCAAGGGATGGTGCCAGCGAAGCAACGCCTCGAAGCCGGAAATGACGCCGGTCGCAAGCGTGACGAGAGGCTGATAATAGACCTCGAATTCGCCGGCCCCGAGCGCATTGCGCAAATCGAGTTCCAGCGCGCGGTGAGCTCGAAGGCTGACGCCCATGCCGGGTTGAAAAAAGCGAAAGGCGCCCCGGCCACCTTCCTTGGCCTGGTAGAGCGCCACGTCGGCGTTCGCCAGAAGTTGCTCGGCGGTCTCGCCATCGATTGGCGCGAGCGCGATGCCGACGCTGGCTCCGATCTCGACCAGTTGACCATCGATATCGTAAGGCTCGCTCAAGAGCGTCACGATGCGATCGGCCAAGGTGCCCGCCTCATGCGGTCCGGCGAGCCCGATTTGCAGGACCGCGAATTCGTCGCCGCCAAAGCGGGCGGCCATGTCGCAGTCGCGCAAGCATTTGCGGAGACGCTCCGCCGCCGCCTGCAAAAGCTTGTCGCCGGCGGGGTGCCCCAAGGTGTCGTTGACGTTCTTGAAGTGATCGAGATCGAGATAAAGAACGGCAAGCGTGTCATTATACCGGCGCACGCCCAGAAACGCGTGCTCCAGGTGATCGTGAAACAACACCCGGTTTGGCAAACCGGTCAGCGCGTCGTGGTGCGCCATATGGGCGATGCGTGCTTCGGCCTGGCGCTGTCACATCCACGATCGCGACAAGCTGCGCGGGCCGGCCGCAATACGTGATGTTGCGCCAATAAGTGAGGACGTCGATTTCCGTCCCATCCGCCTTGACATTTTGCCAAACGTGGCTGGGGCTTCCGCCGGCGGCGGGGCTGTTTCGAATCGCGTGCTCAATTGCAGGCCTGTCCTCTTGCGGCACTATGTCGAGCAAGGTCAATTTCAAGAACGATTCTCTATCGTAACCGTAATGAACGGCCGCCGCGTCGTTCACGGCCATGAATTTCAGGGTTTCGGGGTCGAAGAGCCACATCGGAACGGGATTGTCCTCGAAAAGCAATCTGAACGACTTTTCTTGGGCTTTCAGGCCGCTAATATCGGTCAACGTCACGGCGAGGAGATCGCCCATCGTCACGACGCCGACCCTAAGGTGCTTCTGATCGTCCAAGGGGCACGCGAATTCGAAGTTGGCGGTGCCGCCGGCGTTGAAAACAGAGACGAGGCGCGGCAGCATTTGGCTCGCCTGAATCTCGTCGCAGACTTCGGAGAGATGCCGTCCACGGAGGTCTTCGGCGGTCCCCTGCATGACCAAGGCGGCGACCTCGTTCAGGGCGGCAATCTGAAAGTCGCACGGCACGCCCGCCGCGTTGCGAATGACGGCCAGCGCGACAAGCCCCTCGGTTGTTGCCTGGAACATGGCCTCGACGAGACTGAACTTCCGTTCGCGTTCCTTTACGTAAACGAGGACTAGAGGTGGCCCAAAACGGTTGGAAAGAGGCAGCGCGACAAGGTCGTAAACGCAGACCGAGCCGTCGACGATCCCATGCGCGACCGCTTGCATCGGTTGCGCCTCGTTCACGGCCTCGGCATGAAGTTCCCGCAGCGCGCGACCCCGGTCGATCGAAAGCTCGGCGACCTTGAGCTTATGCGCCGCGCAATCGATCCAGGCTTCAAAAATCTTGCCAGCCCTCAAAATCTTCAATTCGCCGGCGTCATCGATTTGCAGCAGTGCCACACTGTCGGCCAAACCGCCGAGACCGTCGAGCGCCAACTCCTCGAACGGCGGAACGTTATGCGGAGGTCTTGCCGCGGCGCGCCACCTCCAGCGCAAGGTTTCGATTTCAATCGACCGGCACGGACACGCGGCCTTGAGCGGCGCCCTTTCTCCCGCGCTGCAACCATCCGGCTGCTTTGCATCAATTTGCACGCTTGTCCGCGCTGGCATCCCGGCCTCTTCAATTGGTTTCAAGAGAGATATGCCAGAAGGCTGTTGCGTTTTGCCATCCCAGAACGCGCAAGTTTTACCTTGTTGGCCGATTGAGCCGCCGGCGAGCCCTGTCCAGGGCTCCGAACCCGAATTATGTGGTTCCTGCCGACGCAACGCCTAGTTCGACTGGCAGCGTCGTGCGTGCGACGTCATGGGAATTTACCGGACCGGCGGCGCCAATCATGCCTGTGGCAAACGCGCTTTTCGATTTCCTCATCGAAGAAAGCTGGATCGCGACGAAGCCGGAAAAATCGCCGAGGCGAGGTCAACACCGATCCGCGTAGCTTTCCGCCTAGTCACACGGCAATTGCGGACGGATGCGTGGTCAAGCACAAGATCAACAGATTTCGGAATTCCAATGGTACTTTGCACTTTGAGGTAGGCGCACCGGTCCGACAGGTTGCCGACCGTACAATCGCCCCCGTCTTCAACGGCGCCAACCCGATGACCTTGCTGCTCTACTTCGCGCGGGGCGGCGTCGCGGCAAGCGCGACAGCCTGAGCCGGTGCAGGCGGGACCGCCAAGAGGAAGACGGGACGCTGAAGCTGCAGCGCGAAGCGGATGCAACGTCGCTAGATGGTGGGATCATCGCCTTCACGGGATGGCTTGCGTCGATGCATCGGGCGGTTGCTTTCGCGCTCACTACGTCGGGAACGAACGGTTGGCGCAGCGGCAGGAGATTTGCTACACACATATGGCGCATTCGTAATTATCATAGGAATGCCAGTTGACATCAACGCAAATTTGACAGGGGGTATCTATGAAATTAATATCGATCACGGCAAGGATCATAGCAACAGCGGCTTTCCTTCTGGGCGCTTCGATCGCCGCACGCGCTCAATCTGGAGCGGGGGTTTTCACGCACCATAACGATTTTCGGCGAACAGGTTGGAATTATGCCGAGACAATCCTGACTCCCTCCAGTATTTCGTTGGCAAGCAATAATTTTGGCGTGATAGCTACAGTCAATAATCTCGACGACTCGGTCTATGCGCAACCACTTATTGTACCGAAGGTACACATTACATGTCCGCCAAATCAGACAATTATTACGTGTCAAAAAGGTCTGTCTGGTTTATATGATGTCGTCTATGTGGCGACGTTAGCCAACACCGTTTACGCGATCAATGCTGTCAATGGACAGATTCTTCTCAGTAGAAATTTTGGATTGAAGGGGGATTGTCTTGGAATTATTTCTACGCCGGTCATCGATCCTGTCAGTGGTACGTTGTATGTGATGACCCATACTGTTGAAAGCGGTCTACAACCAAGTATACTTCACGCGCTAAATGTAGGGACTATGACGGATAGTGTCACGCCTTTTACCATTACAGCGTCTAATACTACCCATACGTTGACCGACGGCACGGTGTATCAATTCAACGTTGATCCAACTTGCCTAAGATCGGCATTACTTTTGGTTGGGGGCAGAATTTACGCGGGATTCCGCGGTAATGAGTATTTGGTTGGAACACTCCTCCAAAGTGGGCCAACGCGAGGTTGGCTTTTGGGGTGGACCGCGTCCACTCTTGCGCCGCTCCCGCCCCTGCTGACCGATGAGCAAGCAACCGCGGCAACCGGGATGTTCCTGTCGTCAATCTGGATGTCCGGTTCCGGTATCGCGTCCGATGGGACAAACCTGTACTTTTCAACTGGAAACTCCGATTCTACTGGTACGTCCTACAATTCCGTAAATAACGTCGAGGAGAGTGTGGTTAAGGTTACCTCGAATCTGACAGTTGCAAGTATATTCACGCCGGCGAACTTCGCCAATCTGGATCTAAATGACTTTGAAATTGGATCAGGGGGAGTTCTAGTAACTCCGAATACTACGCCGCTCGTTGTCGCCGGAGGCAAAGATGGAAGAATGTTTCTTCTCAATAGCGCTAGTCTGGGAGGTTTCACGCCTGGGGGTCCAGATCATGTCCTCGATATGCATAACATCGGGCAATGTTGGTGCGCGCCCTCCTACTTCGTGGGCCCGGATGGAATCCCGCGTGTCGTGAGTAGTGGCGGCAATCACGTTATGACCTGGAAAATTATGCAAACGGGGTCTCCGCCAACACCCCACTTCGTCCAGGAAGGTACCGGGCTAATATCGAATGATAACAAAAAACCAGGCTTCTTCACGTCCGTTTCGTCCAACGGCACCGCGCCAAATCATTCCGGCATCATTTGGGCCGTTGGGCGTCCGGTTGTTGGTTCTCCTGCGGTCACTCTTTACGCGTTCGACGCTACGCCCGTGGATGGAACGTTGCCATTGCTAGGTCAATATACCGCGGGCACGTGGACCGAGCCAAGCAATGCGAATATCGTTCCGGTGGTCTCAAATGGGAAAGTCTATGTCGCCAGCGGTGGCGGCGTCGGCGCCGGGACGCTGACCATCTTAGGGTTTAAACCGTAATCACAGAACTGACCTTCCTCCGATTTGGTGGACGCCGGCTTAAGCGGCTCGGCGCTCTGCCTGTTGGGGGGTGATAAACCCGAGGGCGGAGTGAAGCCGCCGAGATTGGGGTATCCTTCGCTGGAGGCGAACAAGCCGCGCTGGGCGGCCTCCCGGGTTGGGTTAACAAGCCCGAGAGGCGTTGCGCGATTGACCGCTCGACCGCCGCCGCCTTATCGTTGGACACCTGAGGAGGCGTGGCCGGATGTCTCAAATTCGCGCCGCAGGGTGCCCGGAAGGGGACGCAAACGAAAAGGACAAGCCATGAGCACCAAGACGATGAAGATATTGATGGCTCTCGGGAGCGGCGCACTCGTTGCTGGCGCAGTCGCGATCGCCACGGCTAGCCCGTCGTCGGCTGCCCCGGTTCTGTCGAATACGGCCGCGGCGAGCATAGCGGCGTCAAACCAGGTAACCGATGTCCGCTATTACGGTCGCCGCCACGGCCGTGGCTACGGCCGTGGCTATCATGGTCGTGGCTGGGGTGGTGGCTATGGCTACCCCTATTGGGGCTACCCTTACCCTTATGGCTACCCTTACCCCTACGCCTTCAGCTGGGATGGTGGCTATGGCTACCCCTATTCGGGCTATGCTTATGGCAATCCTTATCCCTATGGCTACCGCTGGGGTGGTTGGTGGTAATTAAGGCGCACCGGGGCAATTCGCCTCGTCGAGGAAGGCGCCTGCGAGCTTCGTCCTCTCCGGGCTATATTCGGCAAAAGGCGAAAAGTCGCCCTGCATCCGGGCAAGCAGCGCGCGAAGCACGTAAGGCGCTCCATCGCCCGCGCATCCCGCCGTTCGCCATTGCCCGGCAACGCTCTTCTCATAGACCTGTGGAGTAGGGGATGCGCGTTCGTGAGCGGCCCAGACCTTCGCCATCTCGTCCTCGCCTTCCAGGGTCTTGGTTGGATCGGGATCAAGGCGTTGCTCGATTACTTCCATGGCGGCGCGTCTGGCGTTGCCTTCGGGAACCCTGTCGGAGATGAGCTGTTTGAGGTCAGCGAAGCGGGCGGCCGTCCTCTCGCATTGTTTAGAGAATTCATCTGTTTTTTGGCTTGTCGTCGGGCTGACGACCCGTGTGTCCTTCCAAGCCGCGTGTCGAGCGTCGGCTCTCCAGGCACACACGTCTACGAACAAGGCGCCCTGGAGCTGCGCCTCAATGGGCCCGGGTTTCGGCAACCCCACGGGGTCGAGCGAGAGGCCCGGGAACAGCTGCGACATGTCGGGAACCTGCATGTGGCCGAACAAGACGCCCTGGAGCTGCGTGAGGTGGAACCAGGCGCCTTGGAGCTGTGTGACGTAGAGCGAGGCGCCCTGAAGGTCGGCTTCTTCGAGCGAGGCGCCCTGGAGCTGTGCTAGCATGAGCGAAGCACCCTGGAGCTGCGCGCCGCGGAGCGAAGCACCCTGGAGCTGCGCGCCGTCAAGCGAGGCGCCCTGGAGCTCCGCGTAGTATAGCGAGGCGCCCTGAAGATGCGTGCGGGAGAGAGATGCGCCCTGGAGCTGTGCCTTGTTGAGCTCCGCGCCCTGGAGCCGCGCGTCGGCGAGCGAGGCGCTCTGGACCTGCGCAAAGTAGAAATGTGCCTTCTCCGCCCATACATAACTGAGCTGGCATTCCCCAGATAACCGGGAATGTGCCAAGCGCGTATCATTGATCTCCTGCCGTGACATCGGACATTCGTCCTATACCGGCATTATTTTCCGGATCGCCCGCTTATTGAGGTTGAGATTGCCGCGCTGCGGCGCTGCTGTGGTGCTCCGGCACACCAAAACCAGTGACATGGGCGGATCGCGCACCGGACAATACAGAGTCGGTTGTGATCAAGACGCACTTCTCCCTTAGTTTTTGCTCGACGCATGACGACCGAACACTTCACGCAGGCGCTGGATTGGGCGGCGGCCGCAGGTCGGCGATCATTCGTAGGATGTCCGCGAAGAGATTTTTCGGAATGGCGACTTCGGCCATCTGAAACGCGACATAGCGGCCATGGCTCACGATCTTCGCGCCGATCTTGATCAGCTTTTCCTTCAGGCTCGTCAGTGACCAATCCTTTATCGGTTCGGGCGTCGCCAGCGTGCGCAGAAAATTACCGAGATTGTAGGCCAGCGCATGAAGCTGGAGACGGACGGCGTTAGCAGCGAACGACCGACATGATAGCCGGGTCCACTTGATTGCGCCTTTTCCTTCCTTGATCCATTGCTCACACGTGCCGCGCTTGTTGTAGAAGGCGACGACATTCTCGGCGGAGCGCGCCATGTTCGTCACGATGAAGCCGACGCGCGGATAAAGCTCGCCCGGATGCCATTCGACCTTGGCGATCACCCGACGCGGCTGCGACCAGCTTCCCGCTTGATAGGTGAAACTTGCATGGGATCGGCAGACGTCATTGGACGGGCGACCAACCGGGCGTTTGAGCAGATAGCCGATCCTCTCTTGCAAGATGTGATTGGCGGGCAGACGGATCGCATATTTGATCCGTTCTGCCTCCAGATATTCGTAAACTTCGGGGTTTGCGAAGCCGGCGTCGGCGCGGAAATAAATGCGTGAGACCTTGCCTTGATACCGCGCCACGACCGGCTTCAGCACCGCCTCCCATCCATCGGCGCTGTGAACATTGCCGGGGCGCAGGGCGCAGCGTTCCAAATCGCCATATTGGTTGAAAACGAACAGCGGATGATAGCAGGTGCAGTCATAGTGACCGTTCCAGACACTGTGTTCCTGTTCGCCATGCGTCGGGCTCACGCTCGAATCCATGTCGAGCAAGATACCTCTCGGCGGACGGCGACCATGAACGCTGTCGATCCATTTGCCGGAGAGATCAGCGAGCGCCGAAAGGTTCTTTTCCGCCGTGAGCCAGCGCGTCTCAAAGCGGCCCATCTGGCTCGGCGAAGCCGCTGCATCCGAGGCCGCCTTTCCGCCGACTATCCACCGCATCGCGGGATCATGGCGCAGGCGTTGAGCGTCGTTCACGTCTTCATATCCGGCAAGTCGCCCAAATATGGATTGCCGCAACATCCCGACGAGTGCATGCCGGCCATTCTTGCCAGTGCGTGCGTCGGAGAGCGCATCACCCGCCATCGCGCTGAGGCACAGCGCGTCGTCCAGTTCCCGGTATGCGAGCAAGCCTGCGTCGGAGGTAACCACCGATCCGCGAAAGTGAAGCAACAATCGGCGGTCGAAATCGAGCCTGAGAGCGCCATCATACGATTCACCCGCCGGGTTCGCCATGACGGCCTCATTCGATCCGAAATAACATGCTGATTATGTTAGCTAAATCGCGGCATCGACGCTGCAAATTATTGCCTCATCCGGCGTATGCGGGCTGAGGCTGGCACGATTGAGGATCGCACCACTAAAATCAACATGCCGAACATCGGCCCCGGTCAAGTTGGCGCCCGTTAGATCGCGCTTCGCGAGGGAGAAAGTGGCGACCCACCTCTCCGCGTCAGTCGAGCTTTCGATCTTCTCGATTTGCGCGAGTTTTTCATCATCGATCAAGTCTTCCCCATGTAGGTCCAAAGTGTTGACCGGCGCAATCAATGCGTACCAGTTTGGTCTATCGCGAAATTGCACTGTGCCATTTTCATCGAACCAAGTCGATCCATGCAGCCAATGGGTTGACACGTACATTCGCTCGTCGGGAAATGTCGCCACCAGCACCGCATAGACTAGCGCTATCGCGCTCAAAACGCCTGTGGGCACAAGCCACCAGCTCCTTTGCGGCCATAAGCGTTCGCCACCTTGTCTTCGATAGCCCGGCCAAAGGGTCCACACGAGCGCGAGGTCGAGCGCCAGCAGGCCGCGATGCAGCCAAGTGATCGCTTCGCTGTGATAGGGGAGGAACTTGATCTCGAACATCAACAGCAAGGCGACCGGCGCGAGCGCGAGGGTGATCAGCGCCATCAGGCTCAAGAGCTTGGCGTTGATCCCCTTGCGCTCCAACCTGCCGCCGGCCAGCAATTGTGCGAACAAGGTGTTTTCGATGCGCATGCGGAAATTTTCGCGCGCCTCGCCGTCCTCCGGCAAAGCGCGCACCAACGCATCCTCGAAAGTCCTTGCCGTGCGGGCGAGAAGCACGAGGTTCAGCAGCATATAAAAATGGATGACGACGAAAATGACCGGCGTGAGGATATAAAAGCCCAGAAGCGGCAATTTGATATTGAGCACCGGAAGATTGAGCGGCTCTTCCAAAAAGAGCATGCGATGCGTGGTCGTGCCCGTCGCGATCGCGAGATAGAGCATGACAGTCAGAAAGCTGAACCACAGGGTTTGCACGCGCTCGGCCGAATGGTTGAGCGCGGCCGCCAAAGCCTCGGCCTCTTTCGTGTCAGGCGCGCCATCGCCGGATTTTGCTTCCTCCACCATCTCGTAAAACACCGCTGCCGCTGCCCCGCGCCCGTCGCGGGTTCCGAGACCGGAAGCCTAATCAGTTACCGCAAACGGGGCAATGCCCGGTTCTGCCCGGTCTTTCTTCTTAAATCAGGATGTCGCGGGTGATTGCGCCAATGCTGGTGACGCCGGTGAGGGCCATGGCCACTCGCATTTCCGCCTCTACCAGTTGCAGCATGTGCGCGACGCCTGCCTCGCCGCCGCCAGCCAGCGCAAAGGCCCAGACGCGGCCGAGCAGCACGGTTTTGGCGCCCAAAGCCAGCATGCGGACAACGTCCAACCCCGAACGCACGCCGCCGTCCGCGAGCACGGTTAGTTTAGTGCCTACAGCTTCGACGATTGACGGTAAGGCGCGAGCGGTGGAGGGAACGCCGTCCAGCTGGCGGCCGCCATGGTTGGAGACAACAATGCCGTCCGCGCCAATTTCGGCGGCGGCCTTCGCGTCTTCCACGTCCAGAATGCCCTTGACGACGAGCGGTCTGGTCCATTCCGCACGAAGGAACTCCAAATCCCGCCAGCTGACCGCCGGATCGAAGTTGTTGCGCAGCCAGGAGAAATAGTCTTCGAGCCCCGTGTTGTTCCCCAGCATGGGCGCGACATTGCCAAGCTGGTGCGGAGATCCGCGGATCCCTACGTCCCACGCCCAGCGAGGCCTCGAAACCGCCTGGCAGAACCGTCGGATCGAGCCCAAAATCCCTGGCGCACCGGCAAGCCCCGAGCGATAGTCGCGATAGCGCGACCCCGGCACCGGCATATCGACAGAAAAGACAAGCGCCGAACAGCCAGAATCACGCGCTTCTGCAAGCAAGTCACGCACGAAGCCGCGGTCGCGGATCATGTAGAGCTGAAACCAGAATGGCCGGGTAACGGCTCGCGTTACTTCAGAGATTGGACATAGAGAGAATGTCGACAAGCAAAAAGGAATGCCCGCCGCCTCCGCGGCGCGGGCTGCTTGGCACTCGCCGCGGCGTGCGTTCAAGCCGGCCAATCCGACTGGCGCGAGGGCGATCGGCAGCGCAAGCTTTTGCCCAAACAGCTCGGTCGAAAGATCAAGGTTAGATACGTCGCGCAGAACGCGCTGGCGGAGCGACACCGCTTCCAGATCGGCGACATTCCGCTTGAGTGTCACCTCGGCGTAAGAGCCGCCTTCAATATATTCGAACAAGAATTTTGGCAGACGCCGCCGAGCGAACTCGCGATAGTCGATCGCGGATATAGCCTTCACGCCACCGCCTCCGCGCGATTGGCTTCGTCAAGCCAGCGGTCGCGGTAGCCGGCTAGGTCCTGATCGAGCGGTGCGGCCTCCCGCAAGGCGGACGCCGGCGCCAAATCCGGATTGATCAAACTCAGCGCTCCATAGGAGGCGTCGTTCTGCGCGTCGCTGACATACACTCTTGAGTAAGGAAGCAGGCTTGCCAACGCCCGCACGAAGACCTCCGCCTCCGCAAACCGTCCCTCGATCACAATCCGTCCCTTCGCGCCGATGAGGCTCAGGGAAACTTCGGCCACGAGCGCGGCATAAAGGCAAATTGCCGCGTGCTGCTCAAAAGGGTCGAGTTGTTTGCCGATCCAGCGCCCGCGACCATGCGGATAAGGGCCGGAGCCGGGCGTCATGGTGGGCTTTATGCTGGCGCCGCTCCGCAGCACCGCCGGCACGGCCGCGAGCAGCTCCGACGGATCTCGTGCGATATCGCCGCGCCGCGTGTCGACTCCGCTCAGCATCTCGATTTCGCGGCCGCCCATGAACCGGGCCGACGGAACGGGTTGTCCGAAAGCGTCGACGTTGACGAAGCAATCGCGTCCCTCGGGCAACGCGGCAATGTCGACGGGCGCGCCGGCCGCGGGCGTGCGCATCGCGACAAACCACGTTCCTGTCGACAGCACCGTCGAACTCGTTGCCGGCAATCTCGGGGAACGCCTGGGCCGCAAGCAGGGCGGCGTTTGAATCATGCAGGCCGCAATGGATGCGCACGCCGGGAGAAAGACCGGTGCGCGCTGCCCAGGCCGGGGAAATGGTGCCGAGCATGGCGTCCGCGCGCCTGAACGGCGCGAAATGATTGGCCCAGCCGCGAGCCAAGGCGAGTGCCGACGGAATCCCTTCGATCGGCCGCCAAAGGTCGGAATGGCAGCCAAGACTGGTCACCTCCGACGCGCCAACTCCGGAGAGTACCCACGCCCAGTATTGCGGCCATGGAAGGATCATTGTCCCGCCCTTGAGGAGATCCGGGTGCAGCTGTTCGAGCCGGTGCAGTTGAACTCCGAGATTGAGACCATCGGGAAGCGGTGGCGATCCGGTCACAGCAAAACCATCGCGCCCGAGGTCGTAGCGCCGTCGTTCGGCCGCGGGAACAGGTTCCTCATAGTCCATGGGCGCGCAGACGAGGGCGCCGTCGCGCACGATCGCGGCGGCCGAACCATGCGCGATGGGGATGATGCGCTCGACCGCGGCCATCCGCGCAAACTCGCAAAGCACACCCGCCATCCATTCCTCGATGCCCAGCACGTCGAGAGCGCGGTAGTCTCCGGCGTTCACTCTGGTGTTGGGGCGAGTCCGCCTTTCGATCAGCTTTCCGCCGGCTGTCCAAAGGCTTAGCTTCGCCAGGGTTTTCCCCACATCGAGGACGATCGTCCCCATCTTGATGGCTCCTCACAAGCCGTAATTTGGTTGATTATTATCGATTTTGATTGATTTTGACTAGGGCCTGTTGCTAGGAAATCCGCCAGTTTCCTTCATCCGTGAGAAATCCGACATGAGCGATGTTCTTGACATTCCGGGGGTACGCGCTCCGTCCGCCACGCTGTTTCAGATCCCAGTGGATCGCTGGTCGGACTCCGATGCCGCGGCTTTGCCGCCCGCGGAGCTGCTGCTTTACCGGTCCAACCTGCTCGGCTCCGATCTCACGGTGACTAATTTTGGTGGCGGCAATACGTCCGCCAAGCTCGGTGAGACCGACCCACTCAGCGGAGAGCCGGTCAAGGTGCTCTGGGTCAAGGGCTCGGGCGGCGATCTCCGCTCGATGAAGCTCGACGGTTTCTCCACGCTTTACCTCGCCAAGCTTCTCGGCCTGGAAAAGCTCTATCGCGGCCTCGCCCATGAAGATGAGATGGTGGACTATCTCCCCCATTGCACCTTCAACCTCAATCCGCGCGCCGCCTCGATTGACACGCCGCTGCACGGCTATCTGCCATTCGCGCATGTCGATCATGTCCATCCGGACGCGATCATAGCACTGGCCGCGTCTTCGGGAGGAACGGCCGCGACCCGCGAAATCTGGAGTGGCGAGATCGGCTGGCTTCCCTGGAAGCGTCCCGGCTTCGATCTCGGCCTGCGCCTGCGCGACTACGTTGCGGCCAATCCCCGCCTCAAGGGGGTGATTTTGGCTGGCCACGGCATCATCTGCTGGGGCGATACCTCCAAGGCCTGCTATCAAAATACCATTCAACTGATCGCTCAGGCCGCGGAATATCTTAACGCGAAGCTTAAGAAGCGGCCGGCATTCGGCGGCCAAAGGATTGCCGCGTTGCCGGCAGACGGGCGCCTAGAGGTTGCCTCGCGGCTGATGCCCAAGCTCCGCGGGCTGATGGCCGGAGGCAGACCTAAGATCGGCCACTTCTCCGATGACGCGGAAGCTCTGGAATTCGTCGGTTCCGTGGACTTCATGCGACTGGCCGCCATCGGCACGTCGTGCCCCGATCACTTCCTGCGCATTAAGATCCTCCCGTTGACGCTCGACCCAGCGAAAATTCACGAGGACGTTTATCTGGAAGGCGCGATCGCGAACTACCGCGCGGGCTACGCCGCCTATTACCTGCGCTGTGCTCGCCCGGACGATCCCAAGATGCGCGACTCCAATCCGGTGGTCGTCTTGCTCCCCGGGATCGGCCGCATGACATTCGCCGCCGATAAGACCACGGCACGGCTCGCAAGCGAATTCTATAGCAATGCGATCAATGTGATGTGCGGCGCGGAATCCATCGGCAACTATGTCGGACTCGCCGAACAGGAAGCCTTCAACATCGAATACTGGGCGCTGGAGGAAGCCAAGCTTCGGCGCATGCCCAAACCCAGGCCATTGGCCGGAAAAATCGCGCTCGTCACCGGCGGGGCAGGCGGGATTGGCGCCGCCACCGCCGAGCGGCTGCTCGCCGATGGCGCGTGCGTGATGCTGGTCGACCGCGACGTTGCCGCGGCCGCGCGGGTCAACAACGACTTGGCCGGCCGGTTCGGCAAAGATGTTGTCCGCCACTCATTCTGCGACGTCACGGATGAAAATCAGGTGCAAGCCGCGTTCGACAGCTGTGCGAGAGAGTTCGGCGGCCTCGATATTCTCGTCGCCAATGCCGGCATTGCGTCGTCCGCGCCGATCGAGGAAACCACGGTCGCGCTCTGGCGCAAGAACTACGATGTGCTCGCCGAGGGCTATTTCCTGACCGCGCGCGCGGCGTTCAAACTGATGAAGGCAAACAAAGGCGGATCGATCGTCTTCATTGGATCGAAGAACGGCGTCGCCGCGGCCACCAACGCAAGCGCTTATTCGTCGGCCAAGGCAGCGGCGCTGCATCTAGCCCGCTGTCTAGCGCTCGAAGGGGCGTCGGCGGGCATTCGCGTCAACGTTGTCAATCCCGATGCGGTCATCAAGGGATCCAAGATTTGGGACGGCGCGTGGCGTCAGGAGCGGGCCGGTGCCTACGGCATCGACGCCGGCGAGGAGCTAGAGGCGTATTATCGCAATCGATCGATGCTGAAGCGGGCCGTCCTGCCGCCGGATGTCGCCGAGGCCGTCTATTTCTTCGCGTCTGATTTCTCCTCCAAGTCGACCGGCAACATGATCAACGTCGACGCGGGCAACGCTCAGGCCTTTGTCCGCTGACGCGGCGGAGTGGGAGGATTTTATCATGCTCGAGCTTCCGTTGGCCCAGGATCGGATCGACAGTCTCAACGCGGGCGAAATCGAAGCGCTTCGGGACGAATATGAAAGCCTTGACCGTCAACTGGCGCGGCGCGGATGCGACATCGGTTCCATCAAGGCCGAGCTTGCTAACTTCTCCGTCGCGGTACCGAGCTGGGGCGTGGGGCGCGGCGGCACACGCTTCGGCAAATTCCCGATCCCGGGCGAACCAACCAACATCCATGAGAAGCTCGAAGATTGCGCCGTAGTGCAACAGCTCTCGCGGATAACGCCGCGGGTTTCGCCTCATTTTCCGTGGGACAAGGTGAAGGATTATAAGACGCTGCGCGAGGAAGCGGAGGCGTTCGGTCTGGGTTTTGATGCGGTGAATTCGAATACGTTTCAGGATCAGCCCGATCAGAAGGTCAGCTACCGCAATGGCAGCCTCTCTTCGGCCGATCCGGGCGCGCGGCGCCAAGCCGTCGAGCACAATATCGAATGCATCGAGATCGGTAAGCGGCTTGGCTCCAAAGCGCTAACCGTCTGGATCGGCGACGGCGCCAACTTTCCAGGTCAGCAGGATCTTTCCGGCTCGCTCGACCGCTATTTGGAATCAGCGGCACATATCTACGCGGCATTGCCGGATAATTGGCTGATGCTGATCGAGCACAAATTCTATGAGCCCGCGTTCTATGCGAGCGTCATCTCCGATTGGGGCACGTCGATCCTGGCCGCTCGGGAACTGGGGAGCAAGGCGAAGTGCCTTATCGACCTAGGTCACCATGCGCCCAACACCAATATTGAGCAGATCGTGGCGCGGCTGCATCGCTTCGGCAAGCTCGGCGGCTTCCATTTCAACGATAGCAAGTATGGTGACGACGATCTCGACACGGGGTCGATCAATCCTCACCAGCTGTTCCTCGTCTTCAATGAATTGGCCGAGGCGAGGCGCAATCCGCGGGCCGGCTTCGATCCGGCCTATTTGATCGACCAATCCCACAATGTGACCGATCCGATCGAAAGCCTGATCGCCTCGGCCGAGGCGATCGCGGCGGCCTATGCCAAGGCCTTGATCGTCGATCGCGAGGCGTTGCATGAAGCACAGATGGAAAACGACGCGATGATGGCGTTTCAAGCGCTCCGGCGCGCCTACCGCACGGACGTGACGCCGATCGTTGCGATGGCGCGTTTCGAAGATGGTGGGGCAATCGATGCGCTCGCCGCGTATCGCGCCGCTGGCTGGCGGGCGCGCAAGGCACAGGAACGCAAGGCCGTGAGCTTCGGCGCCGGGATCGTCTGATCCGGCTTTTCAAGCGCTCGCTCTTGCCTTGCATCCCGATGCAGGAAAGCGAGCGAAAAGGAACCGTGGGGTCGATGCTCATGCACGCCAATGAGCGCGCGAGCGCGATATTGAAGAGATTGCGGATGACGGGCTTTCTATCCTTCCGTGATCTCGATCATTTTCTCACTGCAAGTCCCGCGACGCTGCGCCGCGATCTCGACCGGCTTGAGGAGCAGGGTAAGCTGAAGCGCGTGCGCGGCGGCGCGCAGCTCGCGGAGGCTGAGCGGGTTAGCCTGAGCGGCGTTCCCTTTCATGAAAACGTGAGCCGCAATCATCCCCAAAAACAAGCGATCGGTCGGGCCGCGGCGGCACTTTGCCGGCAGGGCGAGGCGGTAATTATCGATGGCGGGTCGACAACATTGGAGATGTGCCCGCATATCGAGTCGCTCGGGCTTCACGTGCTCACCGGTTCGCTTCACATCGTAAGCGCGCTCCAGCGCCAGCCGGGGACGCGTATATCGGTTCCCGCCGGCGCGGTATTCCGTGAACAGAACATCATTCTCTCCCCTTATGACGACGATGGCATGTCGGGCTTCCATGCCTCAAAGTTGTTCTTGGGTGCGGCTGGCGTCGGTCCACGCGGTCCCATGCTGGCCGACGCTTTGCTGATCCAGGCCGAGCGGCGGTTGCTCGGACGCGCCGATGAGGTGGTGCTGTTGGCCGATTCGAGCAAGTTCGAGCAGATCGGAGGTCATTTGCTGTGCGGCTTGTCCGCTATCGATGTGATCGTTTCCGACGGGGGGCTAGCGAAGGAGCACCAAGATATGATTGCAGCCGCCGGCGTTCGCCTGATCGTCGCTTGATGCGCAGTCGTGGATTGGATACGTGTAGGCTTACTGCGTGGGATGGGCAACGCGAGGCTCCTTGCTATTTCGGATGAAGCCGCACCAACGACTATAGGTTATTTGAGCGATGGCGGCCGAAGTTATGGCATCTACCGGGACGGCACCGATTGGGTGATCACCTGCAGTGGCGATGCCCTCAACCGACTGCACCTACGTGGCCCACATTGGGAACTTCTGTGTGTCCGCGCGTCAGAAGAGAGTATTGTCTTGCCGCAAGAGCTCGAAAATTACGGAATCGGAAAATCCTTGATAGCGAACCGGGCGAGGATTCGCCGGCCAGGGTGTCAAACAGCATTGAATCGGGACCCCGGATCGGTGTGCAAAAGGTACCCCTTTTGGCGGGGAGGAACGACAGCGCTCGCCCCCGGCGGAGCTGGTCAGGGTTGCGCAGCCGGGGCGAGCGCGGTGGCGTGGGAGGGGGCTTTGAGCGCTAGGCGCGGTTTTTGAAGCGCCAGCTTTCATTTCCGGTTTCGACGATGTCGCAGTGATGGGTGAGACGATCGAGGAGCGCGGTCGTCATCTTGGCGTCGCCGAAGACGCTCGGCCATTCGCCGAACGCCAGATTGGTCGTGACGATCACCGAGGTGCGTTCGTAGAGCTGGCTAACGAGATGGAAGAGCAATTGCCCGCCAGCCTGAGCGAAGGGCAGATAGCCGAGTTCGTCGAGAACGGTGAAGTCCTTGCGAGTGAGGTAATCGGCGATTCGTCCCTGCCGCCCTGCGCGTGCTTCGGCCTCCAGGCGATTGACGAGATCGACTGTATTGAAGAAGCGGCCGCGCAGGCCGGCGCGGATGCAGCTTCGCGCGATGGCAATGGCGAGATGCGTCTTGCCGGTCCCGGTGCCCCCCACGAGAACGACGTTGCGTTGCTGCGCGATGAAGCCGCCTCCAGAAAGATCACGCACCAGGGTTTCGTTGACGGTCGTGCCGTCAAAGTCGAAGTCATCGATGTCCTTGGCCAGAGGGAGTTTGGCGATGGTCATCTGATATTTGATGGAGCGCGCCTGCTTTTCGGCAATTTCGGCCTTAAGAAGATCGCCGACGATTTGTGGCGGCTCGTGCTGCCGCTTTATGCCAGCCGCCATCACATCATCATAGGCGGTTCGCATGCCGAAGAGCTTGAGTTCGCTCATGAGGTCGAAGATTTGCGTGCGTTCCATCAGCCTGAACTCCTCAGTTGATCGTACCGGGCACAATCGGCGAGCGGGACGTGCCGGAGTTTCAGCGCGTCCGGGGTGAGTATGGTGAGTGGCGGACCGGGATCACGGCGACGCGCCAGAATGTTGAGAACGACGTCGGCGGAATGGACGCCCTCGCTCAACGCCTCGGCACAGGCGGCCTCGACCGCCGGCAGCCCGTCGTCGAGAACCGCCGCGAGGATTTTCACCATCTGCCGATCGCCATCGGCGGAGCCGGTGAGTTTGCGGCGAATTTTCTCCATGGCCGAGGGCAAGACCCAGTCCTTGAACGGCGCGCCATTCCTCAGAGCGCCGGGCTTGCGGGCCAGAACCGGAACGTAATGCCAGGGATCGTAAATCGTCTCTTCGCGGCCAAAGGATCGCCGATGTTCGCCGGCGGCGATCCCGTCCTGGCGAATGACGATCCGGTCTGCATAAGCGTGGATTTCGACCGGACGCCCGACCGCGCGCGCCTTCACCGAGTATTTGTTGTTATCGAACCGGATAAGGCAGGTCTTGGACACCGCCGCGCTCACTGCATGGAAGCCGTCGAAGCGGCCGCGCAGTTGCACGAGCTTTTGCCGTTCGTCCTCGAAAACCTCCCAGATCGTGCGGCTGGCGCATTCTGGATGACGATGCGCCTTGGCGTAAGCGACACATTTGTCGAGGAGCCAGGCATTCAATTCGTCATAGCTCTTGAATCTCAGGCGCGGCGTGAAAAAGCGCTCACGCACCAAGCCGACCTGGTTCTCGACCTGGCCCTTTTCCCAGCCCGAGGCCGGCGTGCAGGCCACTGGCTCGACGAGATAATGCCCGCACATTTGAAGGAAGCGGCGATTGTATTGCCGGTCCTTGCCGGCGAAGATTGTCTCCACCGCGGTTTTCATATTGTCATAAATGCCGCGCTCGCAGGCGCCTTTGAAAAAGGCAAAGGCGCGGTCATGCGCGTCAAAGACCATCTCTTGGGTCTCGCGTGGATAGGCGCGGACAAACGGCATGCGGCTGTGACAGAGCCGCATATGGGCGACCTTCACGGTCACCGTCGCGCCGTTCAGCACGACGATTTCATGGCTCCAGTCGAACTGATAGGCCTCGCCGGGAGCAAAGGTGAGCGGCACATAAGCCTGCGCCAGCGCCACACCGCGTTCCTTGCGCCACGTTTTCGCGTAACGGCGAACCGCGTCGTAGCTTCCGGCATAACCAAGGCTGCGCAGTTCTTCGAATAGCCGAACAAGCGTCAGCCGCTCGCGCGCCGATTTTTCTGCATTCTCCAACAGCAGGGAATCCAGCCGCTCCCGCCACGGTCCGATCTTGGGAAGCGGCTGCGTCAAGCGTTCGTAATGGAACTCGGTCGCTTCGGATCGGATGACCTTCCGGACGACCTTTCTGGAGACGTGCAGCTCCCGGCAAATCTCCTTGATCGGCTTTTTCTGAACAAAAAACGCCCGGCAAATCTTGGCGATCGTTTCCACAACCAGCATTCCAATCTCGGCCTCCCAAAATCCAGGAGGCCACTGTGGACCCTCAGCCCCGGGGTCCCGATTGGATGCAAATCACCCCAAAAGCGGGGTCCTTATTCCATGCTTATTCACAACCGGGTCCCATCCGGTGAATCCCGGTTTAGCGGAAGGAGAAGAGAGGAAAGGAGAAGAGAGGAAAGGAGAAAAGATATGCAGACAAAAATTTCACCAATTTTGATCGGTATGATGCTGGTATCAACCGACGCATTTGCAATTCAGTATTGTAAACTGGAGCTCAAAAACAATGATGGGTCTTTAAGCACTATAGAAACAGCAGATCGCAATGGTAAGTTTTTTGGCAAGAACGTAGACAAGCTCGACGATTGCGATACGTGCTGGTCAGAAGGTAAGAAAAACGGACCTGGTAAGTGCACAGCCAATTCAAAGGAATATGTAATTACATGTTTAAAGAATGACGGGAAAACTAAGTCCGAGTCATTCCCCTGTCCATAAGTATCGAGCACAAAACGCCCCGGCTGTCCATCAAAGCTGGGGCGTTTCTTTTTGGGTTGCGCGTAAGAATTTATCCACGTTCAGGTAGTACGGGGGATCGCTCGTCGATTAACTTGCAAGGAAGAAAATAAGCCGACATCCACCGGATGACGGCCTTGTTGAGGCTAAGATTGCTACTTTCGACGGATTTTGGCAATTCCAAAATCCTAGACACCGGGCTCTCGTGCTCCCAACCCGTGACATTGGCGCGCCGAGCGCCGAAAATGCCGAATTTGTTGTCATCCAGACGCACCTCTTCCGTGGGTTTCGCTCGAACGCATGACAATCAAAGACTTCACGCGGGTGCTGGATCAGGCGGCGGCCGCAGTTCCGCGATCAGCCGCAGGATGTCGCCAAACAAATTTCTCGGGATGGCGACCTCGGCCATTTGGAATGCGACGTAACGACCGTGGCTCACGACCTTGGCGCCGATCTTGATGAGCTTCTCTTTCAAGGTCGTCATCGACCAGTCTTTGATCGGCTCCGGCGTCGCCAATGTGCGCAGGAAATTGCAGAGATTGTAGGCCAGCGCATGAAGCTGTAGACGAACCGCGTTGGCGGCGAATGACCGACATGACAGCCGTGTCCACTTGATTGCGCCTTTTCCCTCCTTGATCCATTGCTCCCACGTCCCGCGCTTGTTGTAGATGGCGACGACATTCTCGGCGGGTCTCGACATGTTGGTGACGATGAAGCCGACGCGCGGATAGAGTTCGCCCGGATGCCATTCGACCTTGGCAACCACCCGGCGCGGCTTGTTCCAGCTTCCGGCCTGATAGGTGAAGTTCACATGCGACCGGCGCACATGGTTTGGCGGATGCCCGACCGGGCGGTTCAGCAGATAGCCGATCCTCTCTTGCAGGACGCGGTTCGCCGGCAAGCGGATCGCGTATTTGATCCGCTCGGCTTCGAGGAACTCGTACACTTCCGGAGTGGCGAAACCCGCGTCAGCCCGGAAATAAATGCGCGAGACCTTTCCCTTGTATCGTTCGACAACCGGCTTCAGCACGCTCTCCCACCCATCGGCGCTGTGGACGTTGCCGGGACGCAGCGCGCAGCGTTCCAGATCGCCGAATTGGTTGAACACGAACAGCGGATGATAGCAGGTGCAGGCGTAATGGCCGTTCCAGACGCTCATCTCCTGTTCGCCGTGCGTCGGACTCACGCTCGAATCCATGTCGAGCACGATACCTCTCGGCGGACGGCGATCATGCGCGCGATCGATCCATTGGCCTGAAAGATCGGCAAGAGCCGAAAGGTTCTTTTCCGGGGCAAGCCATCGCGTCTCGAAGCGGCCCATCTGGCTCGGTGAGGCCGCACAACCCAAAGTCGCTTTGCCGCCGACGATCCAGCGCATCGCGGGATCATGCCGCAGGCGCTCGGCGTCGTTTACGTCCTCGTATCCCGCGAGACGGCCAAATACTGACTGCCGAAAAAGCCCGCCAAGCGCATGACGCCCATTCCGGCCCGTGCGCCCGTCGGCCAGCGTCTCGCAGGCCACCGTGGTCAGTCCGAGCGCGTCGTCGAGTTCGCGGTAGGCGAGCAAACCGGCATCGGAGGTGACCACCGATCTGCGAAACTGGAGCATCAGCCGGCGGTCGAAATCGAGCCTGAGTACCTGGCCAGTCGATTCACCCGCCGGGTCCGTCATAGCCGCCTCAACTGCATCAGCATAACATGCTGAATATTATAGCTGAATCGCGGCAAATGCGCTGCAAATGAATGCGTTATCCGGCGAATACGGGCTAAGGACTCACTAGACGCATAATCTCACGAGCCGGGAATTGCTTACCAAATATGGACCTTGAATACGAAAATCGAGTTCGCCAAACGAGACAGCGGCAGGTGGCACCTTATTTCGCTTACTCTGGTATCAATATGGTATCGGGGTGAGGCCGTTCTATAACCTCGCGACTCGATGTCTTAATAAGCCATTGATTTTACATATTGTTGTGGTGGAGCCAGGCGGAATCGAACCGCCGACCTCTTCAATGCCATTGAAGCGCTCTCCCAACTGAGCTATGACCCCGGCCTATCCGAAATTGGTCGCATTCCCGCAAGGTCCGCTTGGGTTGGGCTTTTGCCATCGGCGGTCACATTAGGAGCGGAATGCGCGGCGGCTGTATAGCCTCAACCGCCGCGCTTCACAAGCCAAACATCAGCGTTCTTCTTCGTCCCCGATCTCGCCATCGATGAGATCGCCGACGTCGTCGGCATCCTCTTCCTCTTCCTCGAGGAACGTATCGTCGGCGGCTTCGATCTCGGTATCGTCGTCCGCCACGGCCGCAACCTTGTCCTCCCCGGCATCGGCTTCCTCGAGCGAAACCAGGACGGTTCCCGTGCCGGCCGGCGTGTCCTCCTCCTCGGCCACTGCCGCCTGGTGGGCCACGCGCGACAGCGGCGCGGCATGAAAAATTGTCCCGCATTTCGGGCATGTGATGGGCGATTTGTTCAGATCGAAGAAACGCGCGCCGCAGTTCTGGCATTGATGCTTATTACCGAGTTCGGGTTTGGCCACGGAACCTACCTCTGGAAGGGGCGGAAGCCTGCCGGTGCCGGAGCCGCCGCCGCGAAACTTTGCGGTCCGGTTAGTGATGCAAGGCCCGCCTGTCAAATGCAAGTTGAACCCCAAAATCCACGCTGGGATTTTGGATGACGCGCGTACGGTGGGGCGGAGGTGAAATTCCCGCCCATTTTCCATCGCGCGGCAAGGCCGGCAACGCGCCGAGCCTCGCGGTGACGGTTGCGGCGTCCGGCGCTGGCGGCTCGGGGCATCTCGGGCAGAGATCCGCCGTCGGCCGCGTGGCGTTGCGCCCTGGGAAAGCGAAAATGCCGCGCTCGGGATCAGTCGCGGCAGTGTCTATTCCCTGCCCCGGCCCGTACCGGCGGCCGGTCCTGCGATGATGCGCCCGAATCGACAAACCGCATCTGAATTATCCTCTTGGGCCTGCCGAAAGGCGTGGGCAGCCGGATGCGCCGCGATTGGCTTGCCTTCGAAGGCATCATGGTTGGACGCCTGCATGTCGCGACGCTGATGAAGCGCATGGTAATTGAGGCAATCTATCGCAAGCCGGACACCTCGAAGCCGGCGCCGGGGAACAGGCTTGATTCGTATCTCCCGCGCAATCTGCCCCTGTCGCCAAGCCAGATAAAATATCAGCTAACCTCAATTTTAAGGATGGGATAGCACGTACATCCTTATGGCGCACGTCTCTGTCTATCTCCCCGCCGTGGCCGATTGGTCCAGCCATCGGGTATCGATCAGCATGGAGGCCGATTTCTGCATCGGGGCGCTGGAGGAAGCTCTGGCGAAACATGGCAAGCCGGAAATCTTCAACACGGATCGGGGCAGCCAATTCACCAGCGCCGAGTTCACAGGCATGCCACTCAAAAGCGGCATCGCGATCAGCCATTGGATCGCTATTGGACGGCAAGGGTTCGTGGCGTGACAATGTTTTTGTCGAGCGGCTTTGGCGACGGGTCAAATGCGAGGAGGTCTATCTCGGAACATACGATACGGTGTCCGAGGCTCGACCTGCGATTAGCTCCAATCTGGGTTTTTATAATAGCGGAAGGCCAGATTTTCCAGCCTCGACCGGCGGACGCCCGGCCAGGCCTAGTTCAACCGGCCACCGCGTGCCGCGGCGGCGTAACTGGCACTGGGCATCGTGGCGCTGGGCCGGCAAAGAATGCAGTGCGAAGGCCGTGGACATGACGCTTTGCGGGCCACATAGCTTGGCCAACGCCAACGCGTTGCCCATTTCCCTCCGCGGGGCATATGTCGACGCCCCCGCGGCAAGAGCTTTTTCGACGTTTCGGCAATTCGGCCGGTTGCCGCCATCCGTCCGGCCTTTTGCGCCGCCGGTCCGGTCGTCAATTTTTTCCGATAATTTTCTCCCCGCCAAGAGCGACTCTTCGAGGCTACGATCCTGAGAAGTCACCGAGAATTTGCGGTAGTCGTCGAGGTGGGTCTGGAAGCCGCGTGCTCCGCTGTGTCTTACGGCGCGGCGCAAACTGTCGAGGTCGAGGCTTTTTGGATCAAAATCTTGTGTCTTTAGTGGGCGCTAACGGCCATGTCGACTCCGCATGAAAGCCGTGCCATTGCGGCTTTCTTTTTCGCACGCACATCCTCGTCGAATTTGGTCTGTTCGTCATTTGGCGAAATGCCGAAGGCTAGTCCCTGTGGGCGACCGAACATTGAAATGCTGTACCGTGCGCAAAGATCCGCGAGTTTCGCTTCATCCAAAAAGGTGAGATCAAGTACTTTTGGTCTATTGCGCAAAAAGGGATCATTGCGGACGAGGTCCTCGGCAAAAAGCAATCCCGATTTATCAATTACAACTAGTACCCACTATCGGTGGAGCGCGAGTCGGCCAGACATGGGAAGGCAGCGTTTCGCGCACTGATGATTCTGGGTACTAGATCAGTTGCCGCGTGTCCGATGGCGTCGGCGGCTCTGACATAAGGCATTGCAAACTCGTGCGCCTGTTTTGCGTGCGCTAGCAGGAGAACTAGCCAGGCAACCGCGCTGCCTATGGTGAGCGTCGTCCATGCCGCCGCCATCTCATTTCGCGTCGCGCGCTCCGACAACGCGATCCAGCCATAGCCGGCGAGAAGCGAGAGACTACCGATGAGGCCGTGCAGGTAGCGATATCCCCAGCCGTGGCCCTGATAGGGGAGCAAGATGAACATGGCGGCAAGCGTAAGAGCAAGGCCGGTGGAAAGTTCACGGGCGATTCCATCACCATCGCGGACCGGACGATAAGCGAGGAGCGCGAACGGCAGGACTATCGGATTCTGCCAATCGACGAATCGTAACACATTCTTCAGCATGAGCCCGATGCCCGTCCAATGGAAGCTTGCCAAAAGGACCGCCGCGCGGGCCATGAAGTAGACAGGCCCGCGTCGCTGGAAGCTTGACGCGAAAAGCCCTGCCACTCGATCATAATTTGCCAATAGCTGATCCAGAACAGGCATATGGCTGAGTAGCCGGCGATATAGGCGAGCGCCAGCGGGCGCCGCCCGGATGCCCACAGCCGAACAATGAACGGCGCGACAAACAAGGGATGGAAAATCAACTGATGCAGGCCGGAGGCGAGAAATCCCACGGCGATCGCCGCGCCATGTCCGATTTTATCATTGCGCAGATAAAACCAAAGCCAGATGAGATTCAGCGTCAAATGAGCGGTCATCGCATAGCTGGTCATCGCGGTGACGAGCACTTGCGAAGATGTCGCCACGAGAAGGGCACTGATTAGAGCGGCATCGAGGCGTGCCGGCCACAGACGCCGTGCGATTCCGAAGATCGCGACGACAGCGAGCGCGGCCAGCAACGGGTTGGTCCATGCCGAATCCGTCGCCAAACCCATTAACGCGCGAAAGCCAGCGTTAACGGGGAGATAGGCTGAAACGTAACCCGCGCCATCAGCGATAGGAACCATGAACGCTGGCGCGAGGAGAGCGGACGCAAAAGGCCGCCATTCAGAGTCGACCGGCGCGATCGCCTTGCCCGAGCGTAGAATAATTGCGTCGAACTCGGCCAGAATTTCGTCGCGCGCCAAGGGAAAGCCGTGAAAGACGACATGCGTGCCGATTATACCGCAAACGAAAACCAGCGCCGTTAGGCTCGCAATCGCCACGCGTGGGTTGCGAAGCATTGCCGACGCGGCGTACCGAGTCATCGCCGGCAAGCGTAGAACGCCAAAGCCGAGAAGCGTGAGCGCGATAAAGAGCAACCAAGGAGCGTCTTGCGCGCGAAAGAAAAAAGTCGTGAGCAGACGAAGCTGGGCCGGCCCGCGCTCGGAATAAAGATCGTGTTGAAACTGAAAGCGCTGGCAACACCAGCAGCTATCGCCAATGCGCATACGATCGAGGCCAGCCGCAAGTCGCGCGGCACCCTGTATCTATCGAGACCAAACCGCGATTGTGCCGGGGTGAACATGAACGGTATTGCGTTTGCGGAAACGATGTCAATCGTTATGCGGCTGCTAGTGTGCGGTCCATCCGCACGATCGATGTAGGCTCTATCTCAGGTAAATTTGTGCAGCAGGTTGGTATATTGTTCCGCGGCGGTGGCCCAGGAGTAACTGGAGTAAGCGAACTCGAAACGTTTCATGCGTTCCGCCGTCGTATTCGGCTTTGCAAGCAATCGAGCCATCTCTTGCGAAAACAATTGCGCCGTTCGCTCGGGATCGCGTGGATCGACCGGCGCGCCGGTCACGTAAGAGCTCGCCGACGAGTCCGCGCTCGCTGTTTCCAAACCGCAGAGGACTGGCAAGCCGCAGGCCAACGCTTCCTGGATGACGAGCGGAAACCCTTCGCCCGCGCTGGGTAAGACCAAAATGCTGCTTGCCCGATAAAGCGAGGCGAGAGTTGCGCCAGAGAGCGATGTGAACACGCGGACATTGGCGAGGTTCCACTTGGATGGATCGATTGCGCCCCAGCCGGCAAACGCGAAGATGATGTCGGGGTGTTCTCGCGCGAGGATCCGCAGCGTGGCCAAACCTTTTTTTTCGACGAAGCGCCCGAAGAAGAGTGCGATCGGACAAGATGGAGGGAGATCAAAACGATGCCTCGCTTCTATTGCTTCAATGTCGTTGCCAGAGGGGTTGAAAACGGTCGTATCGAGGCCATTGAATATCAGTCGCGGCCGGCGCGTACATTCGAGATCGGCGAAATAACATTGTGTGACTTCGCTGATGAACACGATTTGATCCGCGTATTTAAAAACGGTCCTGGTGATAACCTTGTTGGCGACGCTCATTAGGAAGCGCAATAGGACGTTGTTATAGGGAACCAATCCGATGTGCTGAACGACGATGTAGGGTTTGCCTGCCCAGTAGGCGGAGAGCGCGGCGGCGACGCTCGTCAAATAGAGTCCGTCATGGATCAGAACGGCGTCGGCGCGTTTCGTCTCACGAAAAAATCGTCGCCCGGCCGAAGGATAGGCTAGTGGATAGGGAATGCCTATCGTTCGCTCAAGGAGATTGGAGGCGCGCAGAGCGATTCGTGTCACATTTTTTTTTCCGTCGTTGCGGAGACCGGCGAAGCATCGGTCGCCATCCAGGTCACGTCGATGCCTCGGTTCGCGAGTTCTCGCGCGAGAGAGCTTGCGACGATTTCTATGCCGCCGCGATGCGTCTCGAAATAACGCGAGACCATCAGGAGGTTCATCGTCCGTCTCTTCGCGATCTCTTGTTGGCATTCAAATCGGACGGCATTTCATGGTCGTTTCCAGTCGATTTGGGAAAAGCTTGGCAAAGAGCCCGTTACGATAAAGCCCAAAGCACTGTTCGATGATCCAGTAGCCGGCTGGGGCTGCGAGGTCCGACCATTCCTGTGCGGTAGAATAATTGGCCCGCAGCATGCCCTGAAAAGGCACATTGCCCAGGAGGTCGAGGACCGCAAGACGCGCGGCGTCTAAATAGCCAGCGGAGATGTGGTCCTTGATATAGAGTGGCCCGGCTCCCGCGACGCGCCTGCATTCCCGCAAGAGCTGGAGGCGAGACTTTTTCGGTACATGGTGGAGAACGTTCAGAAGAATGATGCAGTCGAAAGAGGCATCTGGAAAGGGCAAGTTTCGTCCGTCGTAGGTGGCAGTTTCTATATTCAAGGATTCGAGAAACCGGTTCTCGACGTCCACAGAGGCGACGCGTTCGAGACAGAAAAGATTCTTGGTCGTTTGCGCGATGACGCCAGTTCCGCCGCCGACGTCGAGAGCGGATCGATGTGACGTGTCCCAGAACCTTTGCAGAGTCTCCAGCATTACGTGCTGATAAACCGGTCGATGTCAGGAATAGAACGGGATATGTATCGATAGGTTGCGCGTTACATCTTCTTGGAAAATCGGTTCCATCTTTTTAGCCCTCCAGTGGCAAGGAGCCGGGGAATTCCACCTTTTATCGAGCGCAAGGGCGCCAACAGAGCCCATCGAGTAGAGATGAAGTTCCAGGAGAAGACGAGCGCCGTGGTCGTTGGAGCGGCAAGACTTATCGAAACGCCGAACAGATCGCATAGGACATATAGACCGATGAGCCAGATCGGATAATTCATGAGCATCGCTAGTGTGTAGCGGATGAAAGATGGCCACGAAGCAGATGAATGGAAAGTGAAGTTGGTATGAACTCCATATCCAACACAAAGAACAGGCACGAAAGCAAGGGCTGTCGAGAAAAAATAATGAATGCCGAAGCCAGCGAGTCCGATCACCAGAATATTGTTCATCGCTGCGCAGGCCGCACCGGCGAAGACATAGCGAGACAGAGTCATGCACGCGTTTCCGTTGGACGGGCCAAGATTACGTAGACGCAAGCGTTGTCGCGCGCGACCCATTCAGGTGTGACCATATCCTCAAGATAGGCACGCGCATTCAAGACGATGGCTAATCCGTTCGCCAACGGTCGTCCGATGACGGGAAGTCGTAGACATTCGTGATAGGCACAGGTCAGGCGTAGCAACGTCGTCCAGGAAAGGGGACCGAGGACCGAAGCGCAATTTACTGTCTCGAAGCCGTGATCCGCCATTTCCACGATGAGGCCGTGCCGCGTCCATCTACGATGATCTTCAGGGTGAGGATGATAAAGCCAGGTTCCAGTAACAATCTATGTGCTTCCGAGAGGTAATTGCCGACGTTGCGGACATGTTCGAGGACTTGAAACGATAGAACGAGATCGAAGCTAGCGCTACGCGCATCAACGCGGCCATCATCGCTTATAAGGATATCCGCGTCCGTGAAATCGGCACCTCGATAAATCGTTCCCTTGCTCTCGAAAATAGAACGGTAGGGTTCCGATCCGCAACCGAAGTCGATGGCAATCTTGCCCTGGCCGGCCGTCAAATGCGTAGTCTTCGATCGCGGATCGCAGTTCGCGGAGTACCAGCCAGTCCGTGTCCGTGATGCGTGGATAAAGGCGCCTCTCGGCGGATTTCTGTTCGCATGAGGTTTTTGCCATTACAAGATGAACTACGATCCGAAGGCTCGACGGATAGGTTCGGCCTTTGGGACACTCGTAGTTTTGGTTGGAATGCCGGGGCCGGAGGCTCGAAAAATGTTTCCGGTGGTATCCGCTGCCGCAATCGTCTTCAAGAAATCCGCTTCGTTTCCGTTAATGATTGCAAGCAGGAATCCGCCCAGCCCGTTCTGCGCACCGATCACAATCAAAGTCGTCCCGACGACCGCTGGAAGCACGTTGCCGATCGCAGCGTAATGATGCTTGGACCAATAACCGACGACTAATACCAAGTCTCGCTGATCACGACCGATAGGCCCACTCTCTTGTTCCGATGGAGATGATTTTCCAGGGCATGTCGATGAGCTTGTTCCAGGCGAAGCAGCAGTGGTCGAGAATGTCGTCGTAGGATTTGAAGACGCGGTTCGAGAGCCAGTTGTCGCGCATGAATTGCCAGATGTTCTCGACCGGATTGAGCTCGGGCGATTTCGGCGGCAACGGCAAGAGCGTGATGTTGTCCGGGACGGGAAGCTTCGCCGAGACATGCCACCCGGCCTGATCGAGAAGAACGAGCGCATGCGCGCTTGGTGCGACCGCAAGCGAGATTTCTTCGAGATGCAGGGCCATGGCCTCGCTGTTGCAGGAGGGTAGTACGAGCCCGGCGCCTTTTCCTTCGGCCGGGCAGATGGCGCCGAAAATATAGGCTGAACTCGTCCTCTGGTCGTGCGGCGCCGAAGGCCGTGTCCCGCGTTTCGCCCATCGGCGGGTGACCTTGTTTTTCTGCCCGATCCGAGCTTCGTCTTGAAACCAAATCTCTATCGGCTTGCCAGGAGCCTCTTTTGCGGCGGTCTCCTCCACGAGGGCGAGAAAGTTTTTTTAAAAGCCGCCGCGGCTTCCTCGTCTTGCGCATGATGGCGCGGTCGCGCCGAGAGCTTGCGAAAGCCCATATGCCGCAGCTCGCGGCTGAGCGTCGGCTTGGAGATCGAAACCCGGAACTCTTCGAAGAGCCACTGCGCCAGATCGATCAGCCGCCAGCGGACGACGCCATGCAGGGCGGGAATCGGCCCATCTTCCACGACCTGCCGCAAGGCTTGGCGCTGGCGCTCGCCGAGGATGCTGGGAGCGCCCGGCGCTTTGCCGGTCAAGAGACCATCAGGACCTTTGGCGTTGAAACGGACAACCCAGTCGCGCACGATCTGCACCCCGACCCCGCCGATCCGCGCCGCATCCGGCCGCGAGCCGCCATCATAAATCTCGGCCAGTGCCAAGAGACGCCGGGTCTGATCGGGGTCACGCGATCGCCGCGCCAGCATGCGCAGGCCAATCGTGTCAAAGTCAGAGCGAAGCGGAACCGGAGTCGACATGGCAAACTCTCCCAAAAGCTGTTTGCCATGGTGAATCAGATAAATGCCGATTCGGGAATCCGCCTCAGGAGTCAAACTTTCAGAGACTTGGTATAAGAACAAAATTGCGAGGCCGAACATGAAGATTAAGCCGCCCGCGCCGAGCATCGTCTCCAGCGAAATCCAGTTGGCGACTCTGGCCTCCCAGACGGAAGGGCCGCGATAACCGTGCCGTCGTCCGTAGAGGTGCGTCGCGGCGGCGAGCAGCGCCGCGGTGTGGCCCAGCCCGAGCATAGAACCAGCCAGTATGATCCAGTAGTTTCCAAAGGGAGAAGCGTCCTGGATGCCGAGAAGCGTCGCTACGCCCGCGATCGCCCAGATCGCAAGAGACAGCGTCGCCGCGAATGTGGCCGGCACCGCGAAGACCCAGGTCGGGCTGAGCATCAAGAGATAGCGCAGATGCCGCCAGCCATCACGCCACGGACGAAGGTGTGGCGGCCGATCACGCAGATCAGGCGAAAGCGTGACTGGTGCCTCGGCGATTCGTTCGCCTTTGAGTGCCGCCTTGATGATCATCTCGCTGGCGAATTCTATTCCGTGTCCGCTCAGGCGAAGCCGCTCAAAACATGCCTTTGTTAGCGCCCTCAGGCCGCAATGGGCGTCGCTGACGCCGGCGCCGAAGATAAGGTTCAAGGCGCCAGTAAGCAGAGGATTGCCGATGTATTGGTTCTTCCATGGCATCGCGTTGATTTTGATCGCGCCTTTGAAGCGCGACCCAGAGGTCCGCGCCATTCATGAGGGTGCGAATCATTTCGACGCATTCGCGAAAATCGTAGGAGCCATCGGCGTCGCCCATGACCAGAAACGTGCCGGACGCCGACTTCATGCCGCTGGCGAGCGCCGCGCCATAACCTGGTTGCGAGACCTCAATAAGCATCGCGCCGAGGGCCCTTGCGATCAGTTGGCTCCCGTCCGTGCTGCCATTGTCGGCGATGAGTATTTCACCGTTCAAGCCGAGCTCCGCCCGAATGCGCGTGAGCGCCGCCTTGGCATTGGCGATACAGGCGGGCAGCCATTTTGCCTCGTTTAGACAAGGCATGACGATCGTCACGTCGATCTTCGCGGCGGCGCCGGTCCCAATCGCAATCACGCTCGGCATCAATGACCCTTCTCGAATATGCGGAGTTCTTGATATGACTAAAAAACAGTGACGTTCCCCTTAATCGAGAACTTCGGATTTTTCTGAAATGGTGACCTGCAACTGAACTTTCATCCAGCGACGGTTAGAGCCTCGGCAGTTGATGCGCCTTGCGGCGCGGTGTGAGCAACAGGCGAGCGGCGGAGCTGGTCAGGATTGCGCAGCCGGGCGCCTGTTGCGGTGAGATCAGCGGCATAGGCCGCAGGTGTCTGGTAGCCGAGCGAGGAATGCGGCCTCGCGGTGTTGTAATCGTAGGCCCATGAGCCAATGACCTGCCGGGCGTGATCGAGACCGACGAACAGGGTCTCGTTCAATAGCTCGTCACGCATCCGGCCGTTGAAGCTCTCGCAGAAGCCGTTCTGCGTCGGCTTACCCGGGGCGATGTAGTGCCAATCGATGCGGTGCTCGGCACACCAGGCGAGGATGGCATTCGAGGTGAGTTCGGTCCCATGATCCGATGCGATCATGTCGGGCTTGCCGCGCCGTTGGAGCAGAGTGCTCAGTTCCCGTGCCACCCGCTTGCCGGAGATCGAGGTGTCGGGGACCGCCGCCAGACATTCCCGCGTTACATCGTCGACGACGTTCAGAATGCGGAAGCGCCGGCCACAGGCAAACTGATCGTGCACGAAGTCGAGTGACCAGCGGGCATTAACCTTGGCCTCGATCAGGATCGGCACCCGCGCTCTGACGGCACGCCGCCTAACGCGACGGCGGCGCACTGTTAGCCCTTCCTCGCGATAGAGCCGGTAAATCCGGTTGATGCCGGATGGCTCACCCTGCTGGCGCAGCAGGACGAACAGCCGTCTATAGCTGAACCGCCGGCGTGCATTGGCCAGATCGCGCAGCCGGCACCGGAGCTCGGTATCAGGCGGCCGGCAGAATTGATACCGGATGCTGGTCCGATCGGCGGCGATGACGGAGCAGGCCCGCCGCTCGCTCATCTGGAACATCGTCCGAAGATGAGCGACAGCCTCGCGCTTTACGGCGGGCCCTACCATTTTTTTCCCAGAAGCTCGCGCAGGGCCGAGGCGTCGAGCATCAACTCCGCCAGCAGCTTCTTCAGCTTGTCGTTCTCGTCTTCGAGTGCCCGCAGCCGTTTGGCATCCGAGACATCCATCCCGCCGAACTTGGCCTTCCAGTTGTACAGCGTCGCTTCCGACATCCCGTACTTCCGGCAGAGTTCCCCAGCCTTCGCGCCAGCCTCATGCTCCCGCAACACTGCGATGATCTGTTCTTCCGTAAACCTGCTTCGCTTCATCGGTCCGTCCCTTGTTCAGGCCGGACTCTAACTCCTCGTGGAGGAATATCTCAGTGGCAGGTCAATGGGGATAAACGACAATCCGGCGCCGGTGCGCTTTCGCTGTCTTTCGTGTTTATTGTCGTTGGGCGGGCCGGCTTCGCCGGCGGCGGAGAGAGCTTCGTGAGACATTGCGCGCTTTCGTGACGGCGCGGCTTCGAAACTTTTTGGCCCGGCTTTCTTGGAAACGAAAAAGGCGAAAGACTCGGCTCGGTCGCCAGTTGGTCGCCAAGACACACGCTCCGGCTCGTCAATTTGCGCGGGCAATTGTTCTGATTGGTGCCAGTTGCACGATAGGAACCGGTGCCGTCGCGTTTTGGGTTGGAATTGCGTTTGGCGCGATCTCCAGCGTGACGGGTTCCCGAGCGAGGCGGCGAGGTCAATGATCCGACCGGAAGGTTTCCCGGCGAGGCTCGGCCCGCCGTCCACGTCCCCTTCAGGAAGCTCGCCGCCTCTTGATGGCCGAAGGATTGGATGTGGCGATGGCGGGCTTGCGGGTCGGATACGAAAGCCCCGGGCAATTCAGCGCGAATACGGCCGTTTGTTTGGCGCACCGCGTGCACGTGACATCGCCCCTCCGCTTGCCGCGGGGGGCTGCCGCCAGGATGGACGCACATAACGAGGCGTGGCAAAAGGGCCCGGCCGGGAAACAGGCGGTGCCGGAGAGACCACGGCGATGGGTCTTTGCAATCGAGGGAGGCCGCCGTCAGGGCTCTCTCAACTCCAGCCGGAGATTATCGAGTCTAATTTAGCCAATGCCTTGACGATGTGATTGCCGGATGGCAAGCGCCCTAAAAATTCCTCGGTGCGTTGGGGCTCCAAACCCCACACAAATAACAATGCCGCTAACACCAAAAGCGGCACCGCCATCCACACGGGTCCGACGACGGCAAGAACCGCGACCGCCCCGGCAATTCCCAACTTAATTGTTCGTTTCCTATCAGCCATTTTCAAAGTCTAGCACGGGCGCCGAATTCGTCAAACCTTCGATGACATCTCGCCCGGCATTTGAATGGCCGATGTGACATTGGCGCAACACTTCTGGGGCGGTGTTGCCCTACGTGTTGGCACAGCAAAAAATCAGGTTCGATCTGACGAGTGAGGGCGCACACGGGCTCGAACCGTGGCACAGACCCAATGGCCCCCTGTTTTCCCGAGACGTTCATTTCCGCCAAACGAGGTTCGCAATAAATCGTGTCACCCGCTCGGGTGTATTGGAACTCCATGTCGAGCCTTCGGTATTGCCAAAATCCGTCCACGGCGGCAATCTCGGCTGCAACAAGCTCGTCATCCGATGGCTGCCGGTTTGAAGGGGCAGATCGTCATGCCTGTACTGAGATGGTCGCTCGCTTGCTTTGTCGCGATTTATATTCTGATGACCGCCGGCCTGGCGGTCTTTCAGCGGCGGCTGCAATATTTTCCAGATCGTCATCTGGCCGATCCCGCGCAAGCGGGCATGAGCGGCGCCGAAGACCTGCGTCTTACGACCGATGACGGCGAGACGCTGGTCGCTTGGTATGTTCCGGCAAAGGGCGGGCGTCCGCTGATCTTGTATTTCCACGGCAATGGCGGCGCTTTGGTAGATCGCGTTCCGCGTTTTGACGCGCTTACGGCCTGCGGATACGGGCTTCTTGCAATATCCTATCGCGGCTATGGCGGCTCGACCGGCTCGCCGACAGAAAAGGGCCTCATGACGGATGCCGAAACAGCCTATCTCGAAGCGCGCGCGCGCGGATATGACGGCGGCCATATCGTTTTGATGGGCGAATCGCTCGGCACCGGTGTCGCGACCGCCCTCGCGACGACGCATCAAGCTGCCGCTCTCGTGCTCGATTCGCCCTTTTCGTCGGCGATGGAAGTCGCCGCGGCGCATTATGCGATCTTTCCGGTGCATTGGTTGATGCGCGATCGGTTTCGTTCCGACCTCGCGATCGGCAACGTGCATATTCCAATCCTCGTCCTGCACGGCGACGCAGACGATATCGTTCCGATCAGCTTGGCCAGGCGGCTTTTCGAACTCGCCAATGAGCCGAAGACGTTCATGCTCGTATCCGGTGGCAAGCATCTCGTGCTGGGATTGGCGGAGGTTTTTCCGCGTGTCCGCGAGTGGATCGACGAGAAGACCGGCGTCGCCCGTCGATATGGTGACGCACGAGAATAAGCGTTTGGTCCTCTTGGTTCGGAAGAGAATTCTCTCCCAGTACTGGATGGAACACGTCACCCACAACAAATGCTTCGCCACATGCGGCCAATTCGCGGAGGCGGCGCGCGATTTCTTGCGCGGTGCCTTGTTGAGAATGCTTACTGGGTCATGGGCCTATCCGTTGAAGGGGGAGAAGTTCGCACGCAAGATGCTGGACGACGAGATGAGTCACAGGAAGGCGCGGGGGCTGCCAACATATTTCTGGCGGAGCGCGGATTCGCCTTTCGCAACGGCGTCACAATTGAGATAGGCCCGCATAGCTTCGAGGCCGGCCCGAAACCCAAAGGGGTCATGACCGCGTGATTCTTAAGCGTTACAGTACGATTTCTTAAGCCCTCGCATTTGGGCCTTCATCGAGGCCATGATATGCGAGCGGCCTTTTTGTATTTGTGAAACGAAATCGATTGGGGAGGGGGGCTCGCGATGTTCCAATTTGTATTAGCTTGTATTTGATCTTACATACGGCGTCCTTTTGGAGATGGCCGGTTCACTGCCGATGGTGGTCAGGCAGCGATCATTTTTTCCCTCGCAATCGGGATGGCGTCAAGGAATGTTTGCAGCGGCGTCTTGCCGAAGCACCAGCGGCCTTGATGCGGGCTCTCCTCGTTGTAGCTTTTGACCCATAGATCGAGGTCGTCCTGCAAATCCCCGATCGAGGCATAGAGCCTCTTTCGGAAGGCGATGCGATAGAACTCATCCAGCACTGTCTTGTGGAAGCGCTCAGCGATGCCATTCGTTTGTGGGCTCTTCGTCTTGGTCCTGGAATGGTCAATATCTTCCACCGCGAGATAGAGCTCGTATTCGTGATGCTCGGGATTGCCGCAATATTCGGTGCCGCGATCGGTCAGAACAGGTGAGAGCTTCACGTCCTTTTCGTCGAAGAAGGGCACGACCCGATCGTTCAAGAGGTCGGCCGCGGTGATCGGCGTCTTGCGATCATAGAGTTTGGCAAACGTCACTTTCGAATAGGTGTCGATGAAGGTCTGTTGGTAGATGCGGCCGACCCCTTTCATGTTGCCAACATAGAACGTGTCCTGCGCCCCGCAGTAGCCCGGGCATTCGCTCTCGAACTTGGCCCGTGCGCCTCCTTTTCGGTCTTGGCCTTCTCCAAGGCTATGACCTGCGCCTCGGTCAGGATCCGGCCTTGCCTCAGCAACCTTGGCTTCCAGCGCCTTGAGCCGTTTCTTCATCGTCTCGAGATCATGGCGCTGCCAGACGCCGCGCACGCCGGCCGGCGAGATCGAGTGGCCAAGTTTCCTCATTTCGTTAGCGACGCGGATCTGGCCGAAGGCCGGCTGCTCCAGCGAAAATTCAACGATCCGCGCCTCGATCTCGGGCGCGGTCCGGTTCGCCAGGATTGGCTTCCTGCGGCTGATCTCTTGCAACGCCAGCTCGCCGCCTTTGTCATAGAGTTCCTTGAGGCGGTAGAAGCTGTCGCGGCTATAGCCGAGCATCTTGCAGGCCTGGCTCACATTGCCGAGCTGCCTAGCGAGCTTGAGCCAAGCCCACCTTTCCTTTGATAATCTTCTGGTCCTTGGTCATCGTCGGTGTCCTCATAAAACGCCGAGGCCGGGCTCTCCGCAACCCTGGCCAGCTCCGCGCCCGGCCTCGGCTCTCGCTTCGGCCTTATGACACCAAATGTCGGATCAAATATCAACTAGTACATCCAATTTTTGCTCGGCGTCTTGCTACTTGCTGCGAATTTTTTGGTGGTGTCACGGGCTAGCGCGGCAACGGAGGCCGGCTCCGGTCCAGGCGTTATGACGATGGCAATTCGTGGCCGTTCCCGCTGGGCCGCTCTCAGGCTGGCCTTTGCGCTGCTGTTGCCGGCGGCGGCCAATGCCCGGAATGCGTACATCACGAACTATAACAGCAACACTGTTTCGGTGATCGACACTGCGAGCAATACTGTCACCGCGACGATCGCCGTCGGCAATGGCCCTGTTGGCGTAGCTGTCACGTCGGATGGCACCAAGGTCTATGTCATTAGTGAAAGTGGCAAGGTCTCGGTGATCGACACGGCGACCAATAAGCTCGCCACGACGATCTCCGTTGGCGGATGCCCTGATGGCGTAGCGGTCACGCCCGATGGCACCAAGGCCTATGTTACTAATCAATGCAATAAAACGGTCTCGGTGATCGACACGGCGACCAATACTGTCGTTGGCACCCCGATCTCCATCGGAGGCTTGCCATTGGGCGTAGCGGTCACGCCAGATAGCACCAAGGTCTATGTCACTACTCAAGTGGATAACACGGTCTCAGTGATCGCCACGGCAACCAATACTGTCGTCGGCACCTCGATCCCTGTCGGGAACTCGCCGTTTGGCATAGCGGTCACCCCGGATGGCGCCAAGGTCTATGTCGCTAATGTCGCGGATGGCACGGTCTCGGTGATCTCCACGGCGACCAATACGGTCACCACCACTATCCTTGTTGGCACCAACCCCATTGGCGTAGCGGTCACCCCGGATGGCGCCAAGGCATATGTCGCAAACAATTCCTCGGGCACGGTCTCGGTGATCGCCACGGCGAGCAATAGTGTTGTCGCCACGATCCCCGTCGGAAGCACCCCGTATGGTGTGGCGGTCACCCCCAATGGCACCAAAGTCTATGTCGCGAACGAGGACTCCAACACGGTCTCGGTGATCACCTCGGCGACCAATACTGTCATCGCTACAATCTCCGTCGGCAATTTACCCACGGCACTCGGGAAGTTCATTGGCGGCGCATTTACCCTCTCATCATTCCCTCTGAAGGACAGGACGACAGGCCAGTTTTATACACCTTATAACGCCCCGATTATTACGGTTTTTGACCATTCGATGGAAAGTTCTTTGCTACCTGGCGTAGTTACCTTATATGGTTGTGAAGGCAAGGTCGTCGCATTTACCAAGGATGCTGGGCATTCTCGCTATGGCAGCTTTGGAAAAAAGCCGAGTGATACAAATTGTAACGATCAGCCTGGCTATGAGAACAGTTCCCGGACACCCTTTACGTTAGGTGGGGTTGTATATTATACGGGGGCAAGTGGTTTCGGGCGCAACCTCTATCTGAATTACGATGGCCACCCCGGATATGACTACGCTGCTAGCGATATGACGCCTGTCTTTGCCGCGGTGACAGGGACGATTTCCTACCCGTGGAATGCGGTCGGGATGACAAAGCAAAATTATGACGCCTACTGGTTCTTTCATGCCTTGGCGCTACATCCGGACAGTAATAGCGATTATATTATCTACTACTTATACCAAGTCTCTGAAAGTTTGACTCCTGAGGCGGATTCCCAAATCGGCATTTATCTGATTCACCATGGCAAACAGCTTTTGGGAGAGTTTGCCATGTCGACTCCGGTTCCGCTTCGCTCTGACTTTGACACGATTGGCCTGCGCATGCTGGCGCGGCGATCGCGTGACCCCGATCAGACCCGGCGTCTCTTGGCACTGGCCGAGATTTATGATGGCGGCTCGCGGCCGGATGCGGCGCGGATCGGCGGGGTCGGGGTGCAGATCGTGCGCGACTGGGTTGTCCGTTTCAACGCCAAAGGTCCTGATGGTCTCTTGACCGGCAAAGCGCCGGGCGCTCCCAGCATCCTCGGCGAGCGCCAGCGCCAAGCCTTGCGGCAGGTCGTGGAAGATGGGCCAATTCCCGCCCTGCATGGCGTCGTCCGCTGGCGGCTGATCGATCTGGCGCAGTGGCTCTTCGAAGAGTTCCGGGTTTCGATCTCCAAGCCGACGCTCAGCCGCGAGCTGCGGCATATGGGCTTTCGCAAGCTCTCGGCGCGACCGCGCCATCATGCGCAAGACGAGGAAGCCGCGGCGGCTTTTAAAAAAACTTTCTCGCCCTCGTGGAGGAGACCGCCGCAAAAGAGGCTCCTGGCAAGCCGATAGAGATTTGGTTTCAAGACGAAGCTCGGATCGGGCAGAAAAACAAGGTCACCCGCCGATGGGCGAAACGCGGGACACGGCCTTCGGCGCCGCACGACCAGAGGACGAGTTCAGCCTATATTTTCGGCGCCATCTGCCCGGCCGAAGGAAAAGGCGCCGGGCTCGTACTACCCTCCTGCAACAGCGAGGCCATGGCCCTGCATCTCGAAGAAATCTCGCTTGCGGTCGCACCAAGCGCGCATGCGCTCGTTCTTCTCGATCAGGCCGGGTGGCATGTCTCGGCGAAGCTTCCCGTCCCGGACAACATCACGCTCTTGCCGTTGCCGCCGAAATCGCCCGAGCTCAATCCGGTCGAGAACATCTGGCAATTCATGCGCGACAACTGGCTCTCGAACCGCGTCTTCGAATCCTACGACGACATTCTCGACCACTGCTGCTTCGCCTGGAACAAGCTCATCGACATGCCCTGGAAAATCATCTCCATCGGAACAAGAGAGTGGGCCTATCGGTCGTGATCAGCGAGACTTGGTATTACACCTTCTCACGCATCCGATTGATGACCTAAATACCCTCATAGGCTTAGGGTGCCGTCCCAGTAGTCAAGCGGCACTAGTGGTGTCTTTTACGCCCCAGCCAGGGTGTGTTTACAAGGATTCGAGTGGTAACCCGTTTATCCCGACGACCTTGCCCCTACCCGAGGGTACGCATGTCATGAGTGGTTGCAAAATCGCGCGTTCTGGGGAGGCGGGAGTGCCAGGCGCGCCACATCTCCATTTCGAGGTACAGGAGATTTTTGAGGCCAGCCAGGTTAGCTCCGCCGTACGAAACAAGCGGCAGGTTAAACGCCTCGCCAATGAGAAGGCCTCTGATGCTGATCGGGATGCAGCTCATTTCTGCCTGCCAATGGATCCTTACGGGTGGGCTCCGACACCCGCCAACTGCCCCGATCCTGGTCAATGCCCCGATCCTTATCAGTCTCTTACCGGAGTTCCCGCCCGGAAGCTTTGGGCGCAGTGATCCTCTCGGCAAGCACAGGAGCAACTATCGCCGCGCGGCGTCCCGGCCGCTCCCGCAATGTCTGGCACTTTTAGTCGCTTGCCGCGATCGCTTGGCTTCGTTGCAAATGACGTGACCCGCCGGACGAAAACCGCCCGGGATCGTTCCCCAATCCCTGGGTGAGCCATTTTGCATGGCTGTTTTCCGCGCCGCTATCCTCCGCGCAAAAGCCTAATCGCTTCGCCGCGCTCGAAAATATTGAGGAGCAGCCGCAGCGCCTCTCCCCGCGCGCCTTCGAGCCGGGGATTCTCCGCGACGATCTTGCGTGCTTCGTCGCGCGCCAGGGTAAGCAGCGACCCATGCGCGGAAAGATCGGCGAGGCGAAAACCCGGCAGGCCGGATTGCTTCGTGCCAAGCACCTCGCCTTCGCCCCGCAGGCGCAGGTCTTCCTCGGCGATCCGAAACCCGTCCTGCGTCTCGCGCATGATCGCGATCCTCGCCTTGGCGCTCTCGCCAAGCGGCACTTTGTAAAGGAGTAGACAAGAGGATTTGGCACCGGCGCGACCGACGCGTCCCCGCAGTTGATGCAACTGGGCAAGCCCGAACCGCTCGGAGTGCTCGATCACCATGATGGTTGCTTGCGGAATATCGACGCCGACCTCGATCACCGTCGTCGCGACCAGTATCTGGGTCGTACCTTGCGCGAAGGCAGCTATCGCTTCGTCCTTGTCGCGAGTTCTTCATCTTGCCGTGGACAAGCCCCACTTTTGCGCCAAAAACCTGTTGGAGATGAACGAAGCGTTCTTGCGCGGCGGCGGCGTCAAGCGCTTCGCTCTCTTCCACGAGAGGGCAGACCCAAAAGGCGCGGGCGCCGTCCGCGATCGCGCGCTTGAGCCTCGCGATGAGTTCGTCCATGCGCTCAATCGGCAACGCGCGTGTCTCAACCGACTGCCGCCCGGCGGGCTTTTCCCGCAAATTTGAAACATCCATGTCGCCGAAATACGTCAGAACTAATGTGCGCGGAATAGGCGTCGCGGTCATCACAAGTATATCGGCTGCCGCGCTCTTATCGCCCAAAGCCAGACGCTGGTGGACGCCAAAACGATGCTGCTCGTCGACGACGGCGAGCCCGAGGTCGCGAAAGACAACGCTTTCCTGAAACAGGGCATGGGTTCCGATCACAATATCGACGCCGCCTTCCGCCAGCAGGGCGAGGGTTTTTCCGCGCGAGGCAGCCGTGTCGCGGCCGGTGAGGAGCGCCAGTCTGAGCCCGGCGGCCTCGCCGAACGTCGCGAGAGTTTGATGATGCTGGCGGGCCAAAATTTCGGTCGGCGCCATCAGCGCCGCCTGCCGCCCGGCCTCGACGACCGCCGCCATGGCAAACAGAGCGACCAGCGTCTTGCCGGATCCGACATCGCCTTGCAAAAGCCGCAGCATGCGGGTTGGCGCGCCAAGATCTGCGGCGATTTCGGCCATCGCGGCCGTCTGGGATGCGGTGAGCGCGAAGGGCAGGGAGGCGGTGATCTTCTCTCTGATCCGGCCATCACCTTGGCTCGCGCGGCCGGGGGCGCGCCGGATTTTCGCGCGCATCAAGGCAAGCGCCAATTGCGAGGCGAGCAATTCATCGTATGCGAGCCGTATCCGCGCCGGCGCCTCCGGCGCAATGCTCTCCGGTGTGTCCGGGCGATGCACTTCCCGCAGGGCCTCGGCAAAAGTCGGAAGGGCCGGAATATTTAACGCCGTCCTGTCATGCCACTCCGGCAGGGCGGGGATTTTGGCCAGCGCCGCGTCGATCGCCCGCCTAAGCGTTTTTTGAAAGAGCCCCTCGATTGAAGGATAGACCGGTTCGACCGACGCCATTCTGGCAAAACCTTCCGCGTCCAGCACGCGGTCGGGATGCACCATCTGGCGATGCCCGTCCCACAGTTCGAGTTTGCCGGAAATCCAACGCGTGGCGCCAGGCGGAAGGCTCTTTTCGATCCAATGGTGATTGGCGAGAAAGAAGACGAGGAGAACATCGCCTGTTTCATCCTCGACCAGCACTTTGTAGGGTGCCTTGGAGCGCGTCCCCGGCGGCCGGTGTTCGACGACCTTGACTTCGAGCGTGACGATCGCATCGAGCGGGGCAGCGGCGATCTTTGGCCGATTACGGCGGTCGATCGTGGCATAGGGGAGATGGAAAAGAAGGTCGAGCGCGCGGGCTTCCAGGGCGTCGCCAGCCAAGAGCCGGTCAAGCAGCTTGGCGTTTTTCGACCCGATGCCAGGCAGGCTCAAAGCTGTCGTAAAGAGAGGGTTGAGGATGGATGGGCGCATCCGCATCGGTCCCGCGATCTTTTCGTGGCGATTGTCCGCGCCCGTGCCTGTCAGCGCAAGAGGGATCGCGGTGGGGCTGCAAGCGGCGCGGGTTCAATCCCAAAACGGCGCGTCGACCGCGAGGGCTTGGCATGTCCGGGGGGATGGCGCGGGCTTCGAATGCGTCGCGCCGCAGGATCGTTCGACCTGGTTTTTCGTGCGGAGGTTCCACAGCCGACTATTGCCACTCATCAACGGATGTGCCAAGCCTTCGAAACGGTAAAACTTCTGGAGGCGGTTTTTATGAAAATTTTTGGCCTGTTGCTAGCCATCATCCCCGCGATAATCGTAGCCACTCTCTTTGCCGTGCCGGCGAACGCGCAAGCTACCAGGACCTGGGTGTCAGGGGTCGGCGACGATGCCAATCCCTGCAGCCGCACAGCGCCTTGCAAGACCTTCGCGGGGGCCATATCCAAGACCGCTCCGGGCGGGGAGATCGACGCGCTGGACCCCGGCGGGTTTGGAGCCCTGACGATTACCAAAGCGATTACGATCGATGGCGGCGGAGGCCAAGTCGCCTCCGTTCTCGTCAGCGGGACGCCGGGCATCACCATCAGCGCGGGGTCAGCCGACCGGGTGATCCTGCGCAACCTCGCGATCAACGGCGAGGCGACCGGAACCAATGGGATCAATTTCATCTCGGGGCACGACCTGAGCGTCGAGCACTGCACGATCATGAACTTCAGTAACGCAGGGATCAATTTCCAACCATCTATCCACGCATCGCTCGTGGTGACCGACAGCAATCTGGAATCCAATGTCGGCGGGGCGTTGACAGGCTCCGCGGGGTCGGGCGTTACCCGGGTGGCGGTGATAAGGTCATCGTTACACCGATCGGGGTTCGGAGTGATGGCGGGTCAAAACAGCAATGTCCAGATCACGAATAGCTTGATTGCCTCCAACACCGGAGACGGCGCACAGGCAAATGGCGCCGCGGCGCAGTTGACCCTCAATTCAACCACGCTCACGAAAAATGGCGGAGACGGGGTCCATGCGCTGAACAGCGGAGTCGTCCGGATGTCCAACGATACGGTGAGCTTTAACCTCATCGGCTTGTTGGCGGAGAGCGGGGGGCAAATTCTGACATTCTCGAATAATTGGGTCGCCGGGAACGCGGCCGACGGCTCCCGCACGGGAACTATTGCGCCTCAATAGGCATTTTGAAGCTAGGCGGGCTTTGCAACAGACAGTACCGCCGCCGTGCTTGGTCGCTGCTCCGAACATTCGGAAGTACGCGACGGTCTGGCATGGCCCGCCCCGGAACCATGCAAACGGAATTTGTTCACCAAGTCCGCTATCCAACACACGTTGCTGCCCAGTGCGACCTGTTCGCCTCCCGCGGCTGGAATGGCGTGACCCGTGCCATAAGGAAGCGAAGGCGTGACGTGCTCAGGATCGCGTTAACGCACAAACCCCAAAATATCCTTCACGCAAGCCATGTTTTTCGCGGCCATCGCACGTGCGCGCCCGGCACCCTCGACGAGAACGCCGTCGATAAAGGCTGGGTCATCCTTCAGGCGTTTCATCTCGGCGCCGATCGGGCCGAGTTTGGCCACCGCGAGATCGACTAGCGCCGATTTGAAGGCGGAAAAATTACCGCCTCCGAAGGTCTTCAAGACATCGATTTTCGTCTCGCCGTTGAGCGCGGCGAAAATGCCGACGAGATTTTCGGCTTCAGGCCGCTGCTTGAGGCCTTCGATTGCGGACGGCATCGCTTCAGGGTCGGTCTTCGCCTTGCGGACTTTTTGGGCGATCGTGTCGGCGTCGTCGGACAGATTGATCCGCGAATAATCCGAAGGGTCCGACTTCGACATTTTTTTGGAGCCGTCGCGGAAACTCATGACGCGGGTCGCAGGCCCCTGGATCAGCGGCTCGGGCAAAGGGAAGAACGCATCGCCATGACCATGGGCGGCGATCGCGGCGGCATAGTCGAGATTGAATTTATGGGCGATGTCGCGGGCGAGTTCGAGATGCTGCTTTTGGTCCTCGCCGACTGGGACATGGGTCGCGCGATAGGCAAGAATATCGGCGGCCATCAGACAAGGGTAGGCATAAAGCCCAACCGAGGCGTTCTCGCGGTCTTTTCCCGCTTTATCCTTGAATTGCGTCATGCGATTGAGCCAGCCGAGGCGCGCCACGCAATTGAACACCCAGGCGAGCTCGGCATGCTCGCCAACCTGGCTCTGGTTGAACACGATATGTTTTTTTGGATCGATACCGCAGGCGATGAACGCCGCCGTCACTTCCCTTATGCTCGCCTTCAATTCCTCCGGCTTTTGCGGCAGCGTGATCGCGTGGAGATCGACGACGCAATAGATGCAGGCGTGGGTTTTTTGCAGGTCCACGAATTTCGCGATCGCGCCGAGATAATTTCCAAGATGCAGGTTGCCCGTCGGCTGCACGCCGGAAAAAACCCTTTCAACGAACTTTGCCATGTGGGTGAGCGCTCCTGACGATCTTTTCCGATCAGTCTGCCTTATCACGCGGTGGGGGGCTCGTGGCAAGGGTTTGCTAGCAAGCTTGCAAGACCCAAGCGACTGCGTTTGAGAGGAGTGTCTCTAAACCTGGCTTTCTCCGCGCTATGCGTCTCCCGTCCAATGATGTCTCGCCTTTTGCCATTCCACGATCCGTTTGGCCCCGTCGCCGAATTCGTTCACGAGACCCGCGAGGATCCTCGTGTCTCCAGCATTGACGCTCATCTCTCGTGGCCCGAGGACACAATGAGCCCAGGTTTGCAGGTCCTTGGGCCGCAAGGGACTTGCCTTGGTAAATTCGTAGTCCAGCATCGCGCAGTAGGAAATGACGGAATGGTCGCAGCCAATGTCCAAACGAATGTCGGCCTGCGCCGCCGACGGTTGGATGATCGTCGCCTTGCTCGATGTGGACTATTGAACCCCGGCCTCGGGCAAGTCAAAAGGCACATATGGCACGACATCTAGAACATAATTGAACCAGCGGTAATCGCCGACGATATCGTCATAGACGGTAGCCCAGGCGGCGTCGCCGGTCCGCGGCGAGGCGAACAGGCAAGCCGAGACGCGGGGTCCGGGATATTTGGCAATTTCTAGACTAAGATAGGTCGAAAGCGCGGAACCGAGACTGTGGCCGGCAACTCTCACATGCCCGTCGCCGGCGATATTGGCGATCCCGTCGGCGGCGACACTGTTGATGACATTCCCTTCGAGGTCTACGAGATTCATACATTGATAGATGCCCCAAAAACCTTGTTCGACCTTCGTGTCAGGCTCGCGCGGATTGGGAATTGGGAAAAACTCCGCGTCGATGATCCATTTGGCAAATCCCTCCGTGCCGCGAGTAGCGACGGCGTACAAACTCGGGTCGGTCAAATTGCGGGTGAGAAAGCCGTAGAAACGACCTCGCCGAATCCAACGCGTTTCTTTTGTCCCGCCAACAAAGATGCTCGCGTGGGCATGAGGGCGTCACTGGTCGTGAGATAAGCGATTGTCTCTCATCCTGCTTGGGCTATGCGCGGTTCGCGGTTCGGCTTTGTCTTGCCGGGGGAATACATGTCGTAGGCATAATTAACGAGAAGCCCGAACCTCACGGCTTCGGCATCGGAAATCGGCATGGCCTTCTCCTCAATCCATTGTCGAAAACAAATAACGCGCAAAACATACTCGCTGTGGCAGGAACCCTCCACCACCACGGCGCATGAACGGTCCATTCCATAGGCTAAAGAATAAACCGGCTCAAGTCGGCGTTCCTTGCGAGGTCGCCGATGTTTTTCTCGACGAACGCCGCATCGATTTCGATCCTCTCGCCGGAACGGTCGGATGCGGTGAAGCTCACCTCGGCAAGGATGCGTTCCATAACCGTCCACAACCGCCGCGCGCCAATATTTTCGACCGAGGAATTGACTTGCACCGCGATCCTCGCCACCGCGCTGATCGCGTCCGGCATAAATGAAAGCTCAACTCCTTCGGTGCGAAGAAGAGCTTCGTATTGCTTGATGAGGCTTGCCTCTGTTTCAGTGAGGATGCGGCGGAAATCGTCCTCGTTCAGGGGCGAGAGCTCGACGCGGATCGGCAGCCGGCCCTGCAATTCGGGCAAGAGGTCGGAGGGTTTCGACACATGGAAGGCGCCCGACGCGATGAACAAAATATGATCGGTCTTCACCGCGCCATGCCTGGTCGCGACCGTGGTGCCTTCGATAAGCGGCAAGAGGTCGCGTTGGACGCCCTCGCGCGAGACATCGCCACCGCCACGCCCCTCGCGCGCGCAAATCTTGTCGATCTCGTCGAGAAACACGATCCCGTTGTTTTCGACTTCGCGGACCGCTTCCCGAACGATCTGGTCCTGATCGATCATCTTGTCGCTTTCCTCGACGATCAAGGGGGCATGGGCGTCCTTGACCGTGGTGCGTCGCGGTTTCGCGCGATTGCCGAGCGATTTGCCGAAAATATCGCCGATCGAAATCGCGCCGATCGCCGAGCCCGGCATGTTGGGCAATTCGAACATCGGCATCGAGGACGTGGCTTGAGCAATCTCGATCTCGATTTCCTTGTCATCGAGGTCTCCCGCGCGCAGCTTTTTACGAAAACTATCGCGCGTCGAAGCCGACGCCGCGGTGCCGACGAGAGCATCCAAGACCCGTTCTTCGGCGGCAAGCTGCGCGCGCGCCGCGACCGCCTTGCGCTTTTCCTCCCTAGCCATCATGATCGCGGTCTCGACGAGATCGCGGACAATCTGCTCGACATCGCGGCCGACATAGCCGACCTCGGTGAATTTCGTCGCCTCGACTTTAAGAAAGGGCGCGCCGGCGAGCTTGGCGAGGCGGCGCGAAATCTCGGTCTTCCCGCAACCGGTCGGCCCGATCATCAAAATGTTCTTCGGCAGCACCTCGTCGCGCATCGCGCCTTCAAGGCGCAGGCGGCGCCAGCGGTTGCGCAGGGCGACCGCCACGGCGCGCTTGGCATCCTTTTGTCCGACAATGAAACGGTCGAGTTCGGAGACGATCTCCCGCGGTGAAAAATCGGTCATTCAAGAGGCTTTCCTGTTGCCGCGCGATTATTTCGAGGCAATCGATTCGAGCACGAATTTGTCGTTGGTATAGACGCAAATGCCGGCCGCGATTTCAAGCGCGCGGCGGGCGATGGCCTCGGCGTCGAGACCGGTTGCAAGCAGCGCGCGGCCCGCGGCAAGCGCATAATTGCCGCCAGACCCAATTCCCATCACGCTGCCGTCGCCTTCGGACTCCGGTTCGAGCACATCGCCGGTACCGGTTAGAACGAGAGCCGCCTCGGCGTCGGCGACGAGCATCATCGCCTCGAGCCTGCGCAAATAACGATCCGTGCGCCAATCCTTGGCGAGCTCCACGCAGGCGCGCATGAGCTGCCCCGGATATTGTTCGAGTTTCGTTTCGAGACGCTCGAACAGGGTGAAGGCATCGGCGGTGGCGCCTGCGAAGCCGCCGATCACCTCGCCCTTGGCGAGCCGGCGAACTTTCTTTGCATTGCCCTTGACGATGGTTTGCCCGATCGAGACCTGACCGTCGCCGCCGATGACTGTGCGGCCGCCTTTCTTGACCATAATGATCGTGGTCGCGTGAAAGCCTTCCCGTCCGGCCGGATGATCTTGCATGAAAGTTCTCAAAAACGCGCCCGAAAACGCGCCGCGCGCCGTGCGACAGGGGCAAGGGAACGTCTATGCGTTTTCATCTATTTCATCTATGGGCTTGCGCCAAGCGATGCAAGTGCGGCGAAAGGTGGCGGGACCGGCAGCGGGGAGACAGGTCGCATCGGGCGCGCGGCCTCGGCAAGTGGCCGACGCTTCTTCCCGGCCGGGCGATGTTTTTTGAGCCGGACTACACCTAGACGGAATTCAGGACAGTGTTTAGAATAATTGGCCAATGAGTTTATCGAATGACACGACGCGAATTCCGCATAGCCGCGAGAGGTGCGCCGTGAAGCGATTCCGCCCCATGCTTCTTGCCGCCGCATTCATCGCATGGCGCTGCATCTCGCCCTCCGCCGCCGAGGAGACGGCCCGAAGGATTGCCTTGGCGTCGACTTCAATGTGAAACGTCCGCTCGTCGCCTCCAAGGTGACGGCCAAGCGCACCTATTTCGTGAAGAGCGCGAGGGAAGATGCTTCCTGCCCGGCCGAGGATGCGGCGCGCCAGGGCAAAGCGTTTCTGGTGCGAGGCGATGTGGCGCTGATGGGCAAAACGCTTGGGCCTTATACCTGTGTCGCCTATCTGTCGCCGCGCGACCCCAAGCAATTCTTGACGGCCGGCTGGATGCAATCATTGGCCTTGTCGCCCATCGCGCCTAATCCGTCTCCCAAGCCGCGGGATTGGATCGGCATCTGGTGGTCGCTTACGACGGGCGACAAAATCACGATCTCCCTTGGCAAGCGCGGCAGTCTCATGATTTGGCAAGCGGAACCGTTAATGTCGAAGTGGAATCCGCAACGCTTCCTCCAGGGAGTTGAGGCGACGCCGGCCGGAGGGATTCTCGCATATGCCGAAGACGTCGCCAAAGGCGGCCGCATACCGTTCGACAAGGCCGGCAAGACCTATAAGGCCGACGACGCCTGTTGCCTAACCTGCATTATGCGGCGCTCTGACCGGTACGGCGCGCATTTTATCTGATTTCGTTCAGTCGCAAACGCGCCGCGTCTTTTCCGGCGTCGGGCCAGAGGGCGGGGTGGCGAATGTTTGCGGGTTGACGGGACGGGCTCAAGGGTTAGGGGCGCTGCGCCCCGTCGGTCAGGTGACGAGGCGCGGTATACGCCCGAGTGCGAGACGCAGAATATCCTGGGCGGGGCACGACGTCGGCAGCTGAACACGGATCATCGTCTTCATCTCGACGACGCGGGCGGCGACTTTGATGAGCCGCAGGCGCAACGTGTCGAACTGCGCAACGCGCCACATCGAGCGCCTGGGCATCGATGCGCTCAGTGGCCTTCGTGCATGAGGTGCGGTCGGCCGCCAGATGCGTCTTCCACGACTTGATGGTGATTTTCGGCCTGGCCCCGCCGGCAGTAGACATCCTCGTAAAGGACACCGGCGTTGCGGACCTTCAGGTTCGTGACGATGAAGCGCGTGTCAGGCCCTTCCGCGCCGACTTCGATGCGTGCGATGATCCGCTCGACCCGGCTCCAGCTTTTGGCCCCATCGAAGAACTCCTTGAAGCGGCGGAGCTTGCAAGCGGCGGAGCTTGCCGTCCTCCTTCGGCGCGGCCTCGAAGCGCGTCTTCGTGCTGGCCTCGATGCCCTCGACATGGCGGCGCAATGTCGTGGTCGGCGGACGCCCAGGATGTAACCCGAGACCGTTGGCCCGGCACCAGTCGAGAACTTCGGGACAGCAATAATGGCTGTCGGCGCGCAGCAAGATCTGGGTGTTTGGCCAGTTGGCGCGGATCGCCCGCAGCAGGCGGCGCAGGAAGGCCCGGATCTCCTTGCCGCCCGGCCGTTTGGCGGGGCGAGGCACCGTCGTGATGAAGCGGCCCTCGCCGTCGAATACGACGATCGGCTGAAAACCATATTCGTCGTAATGCGCATTGAAGAGTCGCAACTGCTGGCCGCCATGAACCGCGTCGAACGTGTCGTCGATGTCGAGTGTGATCCGCTTTTGGACCTGACGGAAGGACTCGCCGTAAAGATCGACCATGGCGCGGCCCATGCGCAGCAGGGTGCGAGCGTCGGGCAGGTTCTCCAGGCGGGAGATAGTCGACTGCGAACACAGCTCGCGGTCGGACGGCGACAAGTCCAGCGCCATCTTGAACATGGGATCGCCGCGAAGATTGGAGGCGTCGTTACCGTCTTCGTAGCCTGCCGAGATCATCAGCAGTCGAAAACGGATAATGTCGGCGAGGCTGTGTGTGATCTGCTCGGGCGAACGCGGGTCTTCGATGCAGGCGGCCAGGCGATCGGCGACGCGACGGCGTTGTTCGACCTCGCGCAACACCAGAATGCCGCCGTCCGACGACAACAGACCACCGTCGAATTTGACGACAACGGTCTTGCCGGAGACAGGTGACAGACCGGGCAGCGGCAGCATAAGATTGTTCATGGCGGGTGTGGTCTCGCGGAAATGGCGTGGATTAGCCTTGGCACCTATTTCCTACGCTAAATCAGCGGTTTGTGCCATATCCGCCAACCTGCGCTGCACAATGGGGGCTAGTCCGGATGCAGGTGATCGGCGCGTTGCTTCTCGTCGAGGACAACGTGGGGTGCTCCGGCGTCAATGGAACGTTTACGGGTCTCTATCGCCGAGAACAATGAAGGCTTGCCCGCACATTCTCCGCGATCGGCCGTTCATGCAGGAAACCGCGGCGCGCCGAAGATGTGCGCATGGCCGCCCAACATCAGGGCATACGCGATAAGCGCCGCCCGCCGACGTCTTGCACATCGACGCGCCGCCGGCAACCGAGCGTTGCTTCGGGACCCCGCGAACAAGCACGGCGATCTTGTGTTCTTGTTTCGCCGTTTCTCGTTTTGCCGTCGATGCCGGTTTTGCCTGTCTCTTCGAACGGTCGCGCCAGCCGACGATCTTCTCCGCGTCCTAAAGAGGCACCAAGTCCCGCGGCGTTTGGCGCGGCTAGACTAATACCAAGTCTCTGAAAGTTTGACTCCTGAGGCGGATTCCCGAATCGGCATTTATCTGATTCACCATGGCAAACAGCTTTTGGGAGAGTTTGCCATGTCAACTCCGGTTCCGCTTCGCTCTGACTTTGACACGATTGGCCTGCGCATGCTGGCGCGGCGATCGCGTGACCCCGATCAGACCCGGCGTCTCTTGGCACTGGCCGAGATTTATGATGGCGGCTCGCGGCCGGATGCGGCGCGGATCGGCGGGGTCGGGGTGCAGATCGTGCGCGACTGGGTTGTCCGTTTCAACGCCAAAGGTCCTGATGGTCTCTTGACCGGCAAAGCGCCGGGCGCTCCCAGCATCCTCGGCGAGCGCCAGCGCCAAGCCTTGCGGCAGGTCGTGGAAGATGGGCCGATTCCCGCCCTGCATGGCGTCGTCCGCTGGCGGCTGATCGATCTGGCGCAGTGGCTCTTCGAAGAGTTCCGGGTTTCGATCTCCAAGCCGACGCTCAGCCGCGAGCTGCGGCATATGGGCTTTCGCAAGCTCTCGGCGCGACCGCGCCATCATGCGCAAGACGAGGAAGCCGCGGCGGCTTTTAAAAAAACTTTCTCGCCCTCGTGGAGGAGACCGCCGCAAAAGAGGCTCCTGGCAAGCCGATAGAGATTTGGTTTCAAGACGAAGCTCGGATCGGGCAGAAAAACAAGGTCACCCGCCGATGGGCGAAACGCGGGACACGGCCTTCGGCGCCGCACGACCAGAGGACGAGTTCAGCCTATATTTTCGGCGCCATCTGCCCGGCCGAAGGAAAAGGCGCCGGGCTCGTACTACCCTCCTGCAACAGCGAGGCCATGGCCCTGCATCTCGAAGAAATCTCGCTTGCGGTCGCACCAAGCGCGCATGCGCTCGTTCTTCTCGATCAGGCCGGGTGGCATGTCTCGGCGAAGCTTCCCGTCCCGGACAACATCACGCTCTTGCCGTTGCCGCCGAAATCGCCCGAGCTCAATCCGGTCGAGAACATCTGGCAATTCATGCGCGACAACTGGCTCTCGAACCGCGTCTTCAAATCCTACGACGACATTCTCGACCACTGCTGCTTCGCCTGGAACAAGCTCATCGACATGCCCTGGAAAATCATCTCCATCGGAACAAGAGAGTGGGCCTATCGGTCGTGATCAGCGAGACTTGGTATAAGGCACCTCGCACCGCCTGCCCAATTTGCCTGCCGTCCCCAATATTGGCGATTTTGAAACGGCGCGCCACGCCACTTCCGCCGGTTTCGGCCGGTGGCTGCTTTCGCAACATAACCACCGCGCCGATGACGACGGCAGACTTGCCGCGCTTTTCGATCCGTCCTTCGACACGCCCGAGCGCACGTTGGCACGGGTCGACGGGTGAATACTCGGAGTAGCGAGATCATCATCAATCGTCGCGATGCCATCCGAGCAAGACCGGCGCCGTACCGAGCGAGCGCAAATGCGCCGCGGGATCAGTGCCGGCGTTTTGATCCAGGCCGTCTTCGCTCTCCAAGCATAAGTTCAAAAAGCGGAGAACCTTCGCGGATAAACGATCCGATAAAATCATGCCTTAGCCGGCCCTAATTCAAATTGGCTGGGCGCGAGCAGAGCTACTCCTCGCGCCAAGCTTTGTTGTCCGGCCGTCGGCCGCGAAGCGCCTCGATCATCAGCGATCCGGCGGCCAGCCCGCGGGCGAAGGCTTTGCCCGGCCGACGGCCTGCGCACGCAGCGCACCGGTCGAATCATAGGTTCCTTGGACCCCGTAGGCATTGCCGGGTACCAGGACGCCGATCTGCCCACTACGAAGAGCGTCCGAATCATCGACCCGCACGATTGTGCCGGTGCGAGTCCGGAGAGTCAGCACCGGTCCGTCGACATGTTCGAGAACCCCGGTGATTGCATTCGGAGGCGCATGGGCATTGAGCGCCGCCGGCTTTGCCGCGGCGGCCGCGGGCGGGACAAATGGTCCCCCGCCGAGGCCGAAAATCGTCAGCTGTTGATTGCTCGCCACAAACACATGTCCATTCGCCACGACCGGCACGATATTGGCGTTGTAGCCGGCGTTGGGCCATGAACCAGCCCGCGAGGAATAAAGCAACGTGAGCGTTCCACTCGAAGCACTCGAAGGCGCCGCCGCGTAGGCATAAAGATGGATGGCAAAGGTATGTGAGTTGGTCGGTCGTCCGGTCGCCCATATGATGGCATCTTGGGTGCCGTTCGACGAAACCGTCGTAAAGGTTCCAGCGTCCTGTACGCCGGCGTAGCCGCGTAAAGGCAAAATCGCCGCTCCTTCCTCGACCAATGCAACCGTCGTGGGCGAGGTCTGTATCTTCCACGTGATGATTTGGGTGTTCACACCCTCCATGCCGCCGCTGCTGACGATACGCCCGACCCCGTCGGGACCCTTGAAATAGGACGGCCCGCACCAGCAAGCCCCTAACGCTTTATGGTCGAGAACGTTGTCGGGGCCGCCGGGCGTAAATCCGCCCAAATTGGCGCGATTGAGCAAATACATCGTTCCAGATTTGCTGGTGGCCACCGCCAGCTTCGGAATTGGACCCGGCTGGGTTGGCACGACGAGCACGCCCCCTGCCGAAACGTCTTGATCTTTTGAGTCCAAATAATCTACGTCATACGGCGTGAATAGGCTCATAACGGTTTTGAGTGTCGGGTCGAGCTTCACCACGCTCTCTTGAATATTCTTGACGCCATCATAAGTGAGCGCTGTGGAGTTTCCGGTCGAAAAAAACAACTTCCCATTGGGGGCGGCGGCAATGCCATAGCCAGACATCCAAATGGACGAAAGGAAAAAGTTGTTCGTCGAAGTCTGAGCGAGCGTGTCGGTCAGCATGTTCGCCGCGAGCGGAGTCAGCGTGCTTTCGCTTTCCTGCCATCCCAACAACCAGCCACGCGAATTTGAGCCGTTTTGATCGCAATAACTGCCAAATCCGGCGTAAATATTGCCGGACGCCAAGAGCAGCCCTGGCCGCTGTTGTTGATATTGCGCGTTGAAATTATAGGTCGTGCCATCGCTCAGCGTGTGCGACGCGGCAATTGTGACCGGCGGAATTTTGTCGGTCAAATCGTTCAGATTGAGGGCAAAAAGCTGATAGGTCTGGTTCCCGCTGATCAATGTATTGGCGATCACATATAATGCGTTCGCCGCCACGTCGATGACCGGAGTACCCTTGATTCCGTTCACCGGCGGGTCAAAACTACCGTTGCATGGACCCGTGCGAACCGTAGGCCCGAGGTTTCTCTGAAGCAGCACGGCGCCATCGGAGGCTCTGATCGCGTAAATCGTATTGCCTTCGGTGGCGACATAAACGACTTGATAGGTTCCGGTGGGACCGACGGTATAAATTCCCGCGGTAACCTGTTGGCCTGGAACGAGAAGGGGTTGCGCATCGACTTGCGCGTCGAGCACGACCTGGGCGATCACGCCAAATGATGTCGGTCCGACATTTGCCGGGGTCAGCTTTGTTTCCTGCTGGTTCCAGCCGGTTCGCTGATTGTCGTAATGGTAGGTTGTGACCGCCCTTTTCTGCGCCACGGCTGGGAATGCTGTCGAGATGGCTATTGCACCAAATATCGCCGCGCCCATGATCGCGAAAGATTTCATGACGTTTCTCCTAATCCTTAACAGAAATTCACCAGATAGCTGCCGGGTCGTTCGCCAATTTGCCCCGTTTCCGCGTTTTAGGCAATCCTTCGCCGTTTGGCGCGGGCTGTCGATGGGGACGGAACGAGCCGGCGCCATGCCGACCGTTGAAAATTGCCGAATTATCCGTCATTGAGGCGCACCTCTCCCGTGAATTTGGCTCGGACGCGTCGCAAGAACCATATCCTGCTCGAAAACTATTACCTGCCGGGCGATCTCGAAGCCCAGATCGCGGCCTTCGTCGTTGACTACAATCACCTGCGCTATCACGAAAGCATCGGCAATCTGACGCCAGCCGACCTCTCTTTCGGACAGGGCCAGACCATTCTGATCGAAAGAGAAAGGATCAAACGACAGACAATCGCCAACCGCTGCTTGCTGCACCGTCGGCAAGTCGCATAAAATTACAAACCAGACGAGCCAGAGACTCTCTTATTTTAAGCCGCTCCCTGTCCCAAAAACTCTGACGACGGACAGTCTTGATCATAACCAACTCGACATTGTCCGGCGCGCGACGCGCCGATGTCACTGGCTTTGGTGTGCCGGAGCATCACGGAAGTGCGGCAATCTCAACCTCAACAAGCGGGTGATTCGGGAGATGTCGATATAGGACGAATGGCTGATGTCATGGCAGGAGATCAATGATACGCGTTTGGCACATTCCCGGTTATCTGGGGAATGCCGGCTAAAACGCGGAAACGGGGCAAATTGGCGAACGACCCGGCAGTTATCTGGTGTCGGTCAACATGAGAGGCCCGGTGGATGGGACGATCGTCGAACAACTTCGGGGCCTTGCGGCTTTTCTTCGCCGTCTTGGTCATGCTGTCCCACTCCTTTGAGTTGGTTGATGGCGACCGATCGAGAGAAATCCTTACAAGGATATTCGGCACCCTATCGTTCGGCGAGTTGGGCGTTGATGGCTTCTTCCTAATCAGTGGTTATTTGATTACGAAGAGCTTCCAGGATTCCCGTTCAGCAGGGGAATACGTCTTTAAGAGGGTATTACGGATTTATCCAGGCTATGTGGTCGCGTATCTTCTTTGCCTCCTGGCCCTAGGTCCCTTTGTTGGCGGTCAGCTCGCGGCGCTATCTATTGTCAAAGTTTTGTGGCGTATGGTCCTTCTAAAGGCTCCTGAGATGGAAGGGGTATTTGCAGGTACGCCGGCTGCGGTGCTCGACGGGGCTATGTGGACGATTAAATATGAATTTCTGTGTTACCTGCTCGTGCTGGCAGTGGGGCTTATAGGCCTGCTTTCGAACCGGGTCCTCCTGTCTCTTCTGACTATTGGTTTGCTGGCTCTGTCAGCCCTGCACCCGAACACCTGGGGACGGTTCCCGGGCTCACTGATGATCTTCCTCGGCGAGCCTGACAGAATCGTGCATTTCATCGGCGTTTTCGGGTGTGGTGCCCTGTTTTACCTTTATCGGGATCGTATCCAATACGATTGGCGGCTGGCCATTTTCGCCGCTGGCGGGTTAATGGTCTTGATGTTCTCCCAGCGTCTGGCTGAGGCCGCGCTCTCTATCCTCGGCGGCTACCTATTGTTCTGGTTCGCCTTCAACGTGAAGTCGCAGACGCTCGCGGCGGTTGGGCAAAAGGTGGACGTTTCCTACGGTGTCTATCTATATGCGTGGCCCGTGCAGAAGTTGCTAATTTGGTTGGTTGCCGGGATTTCGCCCTGGCTGCTTTTCAGCGAAACGATAGTGATTGCCGGTATCATCGCATTTGGGAGTTGGGTGCTGGTTGAAAAGCCGCTCCTCAATCTAAAGGCGGCGTTCGTTCCGGTGGTGAAGGCCGAGCCGGGCAGTGCGACTGAGTAACGGCTGATCGTCTATCGGGCGACTGGTGCATTCCTCCTTATCCACCTTTGCGCCGGGCCATGATGTCGATGAAGGTGGGCCAAGTGGGACCAGAGTTCCAAGGTCAGGGACATGGTTCGGATTTCCGGCTTCATTGAAAACGTCGATCTCCAGCTTCGTATCGAGCTTTCTTTCCAACCTTGCGAGTAGCGACAACCAGAATCCTCGCCGAACGGACCATGGCACCGGATATCTTCCTGACATGACCCTCTTCGACCCCCGCGTGACGCCAGCCCGGCCCGACCTTGCGGCAGCGCGGTTGCGTGGCCTAGTTGCCGCCGATCATTATGTCGAGGGCCGCGCGTCGCATGTCTGCGCCGGCACCGCCGATCTGCGCCATGCGCCGGCTCCAGATGCGTCCCTCGACAGCCAGGCGCTCTTTGGCGAAGAGGTAACTCTTTACGAGGATCACGAAGGCTGGGGCTGGGTCCAGCTCGCGCGCGACGGATACGTCGGCTATATGTCCATGGCCGCGCTGGCGGAGGGACCGATAAGGCCGACCCACCGCGTAACAGTCAACCGGAGCTTCGTTTTTCCAGGGCCGGACCTGAAACTGCCTCCGCACGATGCCTTGCCGCTCGGCGCCTCCGTTTGCGTGCGCGCGGCAAAAGGCGGGTTTGCCCAAATCGACGATGCCGCTTTCGTCTTCTCGGGTCATCTCACGCCGAGCGACGAGAACCAAAAGGAGTTCGTCGCCGTGGCCGAGCGGCTTTTGCACGCGCCCTATCTCTGGGGCGGCAAGACGAGCCTTGGCATCGATTGCTCTGGCCTTGTGCAGATTTCGCTCGACGCAGCCGGGATTGACGCGCCGCGCGACACCGATTTGCAGGAGCAAGCGCTCGGACTACCAATCGCCGTCGGCACGGACCTTGCCGGCTTGCGGCGCGGCGATCTCGTCTTTTGGCGCGGGCACGTCGGCATCATGCGCGATGAGACCACCCTGCTGCACGCCAACGCCCATCATATGCTGGTTGCAAGCGAGCCTTTGCGCATCGCGCGCGACAGAATCCTGGCCAAGACCTCGCTGCCGATCAGCGCGATCAAGCGGCTCGAACCGCCTTGAACATAGGGGGAGAGATCAGCGCGGCCACCGCGGATATCCGCGCAGCAAACCGGCGATTATGGCGGCGGCGAGGACAACGCCTGCCACGGGAATCAAAATTAGAAAAGCGCCCAACACAAAAATGAGCAGCGCGATCAAAATAATACCGCCCAGCAAAAAGTAGGGCAGGAGGCCAAACCGTCCGATCTTGGTAACATAGATGCGGTGGCTGCCGCGCTCGACCTCCCGCGCCCAGAACGTGCTTTCACGGTCGCTGCCTGCGGCGCGGCCTGGGGGTATAATCTCTGGCTCGGAACGATGCTCGTCGTCTGGGGGGAAACGCCGGTCGATCATGGTCCTATGGTCACAAGCAAAGGGTTTCCCGCTCTAAATGGGGATGGTGCCTAACGGCTGCAACTGTTCCTTGCGGGCCGCTTTTAACGGAGAACAGTCGGGAGAGGGGTGCTGCTCGATGCCGGCCTAGCCTTCGCGCATCAACGAAGCGCGCCAGCCCCGCGCGGACGAAAATCGGCTTGGCAAACGCAACACTTAAGTGGAGTTTCGCCGCCGGTCGCAGCCCCGAACGATGATCGCGCTTCCTGGCTCGCTCGCTATCAAGAAGCAACTTCCAGCCGTCCTTTCATTCCGGGATGAAAGCGGCAAATGTAGGTTACGCCACCGGCCCGCTTCAAATTCGCCCGGCCCGTAACTCCGGCCCGGGAGAACGACGTCGAAGCTCCCGTCCGCCGCGGTTGCCGTATGCCGCAGGATGCCGGAATTCGTCCACTCGACAATGTCGCCCACATGCAGTCCGGCGAGCGGGCTCCAAAAAGCCAGGTTGTCAATTCCGATCTGATGCACCCGCGGACCGGCGCCTAACGAGGGAGAGGCGAGCAAGACGAAGCAGAATGCCAGCGCTCCCCCCGTCCTTATCTTCGATCGTATCGGCATAAGAGCCTACTTCAACTCGTCCACGAGATGCTCGGCACGCTTTTGATGCTCCTTGAAGAGCTTGAGGCCGGTTTCCAGCAAGCTCTTAAGCTGGGGGTTCTGCGCGGAGGGGATCAGCGTCGATTCGAGCGCTCCATTGACGGCCTCATGATAGGCGACCTCATTTGCGGCATAGGCTTTATCAAAGGCGGTTCCGCTCAATGCCGCCAGTTCATCCCGCTTTAGGCGCGCCTCTCGGTACATGGTTGTGCTGGTATCGTTGCCCGCCAGCGTCACCTTCAGCTTATCGCACAAGACGAGCACTTTATTATTCACTGCCAAGTGATCCCAAATCATCTCCTCGGCGAAGGAACGGACTGCCTTGTTGTGCGTCCTCTTCAGCGCCTCAATGGCCTGCTCGATGTCGATCTGGCCCGCCGTGTATGCAATGTCGGCGATTTGAGGATCGGTGGGTGGTTTTCCCGGGCTCTGAGCCATGGCGCTCGCCGCGGCGAAACAAACAGCGGCAGTCAAAACCGAACTCCTTAATAGGGAACTTATATGGAACATACTGACCTCCCTGACCTGACTGTAAACAGCCCTCTCCTGCGGGGCTGTTACGAGCATTGGACGCGGTAGGGGAAAATTGTCAACTGGCCGCGCATGGGACAGCCGGAAAATCGTATGGTCGCCAAGCCTCGACCTCGCCGCCGCGGGCGGTATCGGTCCGTACCTCGCCATTCGGGCTTCAAGCCCGGCCCCGTAGTTCGGTGCGGGTTTCCGCGCCGTTCGAAGGGATGCCGCGATGACCGATCGTATTTTGGAGTTTCTCCGCAACCGCCGTGAGGATGGGCCATGCTTGGGGCACGACCTTGATGTCGTACGCGACGATAAGCTGCTTTTACCAATTAGCCACGAGAGCATCGAAACCGGATATTGACGAATCGGCATCCGCGTTCGCGCCAACCGGAGAATTTCGTTGGAAGGTTCGCTGAAAAAGGGAGCGCTTGGATTCCTCGACGCCCTTGTGATGGCCATCGCGGGCTCTGCTCCGGCCTATTCGATCACGGTCACCACCGCCGCCCTCGTTGCCGCGGCCGGCGTTGCCGGACCGGCGGCGCTGTGGATCGCGGCCCTGCCAATAATCGGAATCACGGTCGCTTTCGCTTATCTGAACCGGTGGCGGCCGGATGCCGGGGCGGCCTATGCCTGGGTTGGCCGCGCGATGCACCCGGCGCTGGGCTTCCTTGCCGGGTGGGCGCTCCTAAGTCTTTCGACTATCTTCAATGTCGCCGCCGCGCTCCCAGCGGGACAAGCGACGCTCGACCTTTTCGCGCCCGGCTGGAGCCACGACGTTGCGTGGGCGACGGGCGCCGGGGCCGTCTGGTTCCTCGGCGTGCTGGCGCTCGTCACCTTTGGCATCACGGCAAGCGCCAAGGCGCAGGTGGTTTTGACTCTGCTGGAGTCCGGCTCCATCATTCTCGTGTGCGGCCTGGCGATCTTTAACGCCCGCTCCGTGCCAGCCGCCGCATTCTCCTGGGATTGGTTTTTTCCTTCGGCTTTTGGCACATTTCAATCGTTTTCGGCCGGAATGCTGGTGGCGCTTTTCTACTATTTCGGCTGGGACGTATCCGCCAACCTCGCGGAAGAAACGACTGGCGCCAACACGGCAGCGGGGATCGCCTGCATCTTAGGCGTGTTGGTAACCGCCGGCTTGTTTGTTCTGGCGCAGGTCGCGGTCCAGATGGCTCTGACGCCCAGTGAGATAGAGGCGAATGGCGGCAATTTGCTCCCGGCGCTTGGCGCCGCGGCGCTGCCGGCGCCGTGGAGCGCCATCGCCGTGCTTGCGGTTTTGGTCAGCGCCGTCGCGACGATCGAGACGCAGCTCCTCCAGTGCACAAGGCTGTTGTTTTCCATGGCGCGCGACCGGGTAATCGGCGAAGCGATGGGCAAGCTCCATCCTCGCTTTCGGACGCCTTGGCTCGCGGGTTTTACTGTTGCCGGTGTCTCGCTCCTCTTGTTGGCCGGCTCGGCCACTGTGCCTTCCATCAATGCATTGATGAGCGACCTCATCAATGCGATCGGCGTGCAAGTCGCCTTCTATTATGCCCTGGCTGGCACCGCCTGCGCCTGGCATTACCGCAAGTCGATGAGCCCCAGTTGGAGGACAATCGTATTCGCTGTGATCGTCCCGTCGACATCGGCGCTCTTCGTCGCCTGCGTCGGGATCTACCAGCTGCCACATCTGGGCTGGGGCGTTTCATTCCTCAGTATCGGCTCCATCGTGATTGGGGTGGCGCCATTGGTGTACTACCGCCGACGCTATCGCGGCCGCTTTTATTATGATGACGGCGTCAGGTGATCCACGCCTCGTGATTGCGATCAATTTGCTGAGTAAGCCTATGACGGACAGCGCGGCGCCTTCGCATTTAAGTAAGGTTCAACCATTCGCATTCAGGCTGCCCCCATTTCTTGAATAAACTAATTGTAATACGCGGCGACTCGCAGATTTCTGGCTCCGCCCAATTTCGCACAAGCCTGTGGTCGTAGGTCGGTCGGCGGAGATCCGGACAAGTTAACCGCCTAAAAAGGACCGACAGCCGGAGACGAACCCCGCCAAATGGGGGACGCGGCTTAAGGCAACGACGGACCGGGCTTTTTCGTCTCTGCCAGCCTCCAAAGCTGGCTTACCGAAAAGGCTAGCGTCCAAACTCGTTAAGTCCACCATACTCGAGCGGCGAGGATGTAGACCAGAGGCCAGGAAGTTGCGCGCCATCACCACAGACCGCACGGAGCCCTTGCCGGAAAAACCCCAGCCGAATATCTCTCCATCTGCCGAGCCGCGGAAACACCCCAGTCTCATATGTCGTGAGCCAGGACATATAATTAACAGGTTTTGCGCTTCTGGGTATCCTCCCAAGAACCGGGGAGTTTGGTCATGACAGCCGAAGACAGATTGGCGGCGTTGGGGATATCGTTGCCCTCTCCGGCGGCGTCTATTGCCAATTATCTTCCTTTTGTCGTTTCCGGCTCGCTTCTCGCCGTTTCCGGCCAGCTTCCCATTGGTCCAAGCGGCCAGCTCGATCCCGCGCATACCGGCAAGCTCGGGGTGGAGGTTTCCAGTCAAACGGGACAAGCGGCGGCGCGCTTGTGCGCGATAAATATCCTCGCGCAAGCCAAGGCGGCCTTGGGCGATCTCGACCGGATTTCGCGCTGTATAAGGCTCGGCGGTTTCGTCAATGCCGCGCCAGGTTTCGCCGATTTGGCGGGGGTGATGAATGGCGCCTCGGATTTCATGGTGGAGGTCTTGGACGACAAGGGCCGCCACGCAAGATCGACCGTCGGCGTGGCCGAATTGCCCCTGGATAGCGCCGTCGAGATCGAGGCCCTGTTTGAGATCGCGGGCAATTGACCGGATGGACATTAAATGCGCCGGACTGGCTGACGGCGCGGCCGATCGCGCACCGGGGTCTTCATTCCAAACAATCCGGATTGGTCGAAAATACGCCCGCCGCCGCCGCCGCCGCGATCGCCAAGAACTACGCAATCGAGTGCGATATTCAGCGCACAAAAGATGGCGAAGCCGTGGTGTTCCACGATTTTACCGTCGACCGATTGATGCGGGCGGAAGGCCGCGTCGATTCGTTCCGCGCCGATGACCTCGGCCAGCTAGCATATAAGGATTGCAATCAAAAAATTGTTTCCCTTACGGATTTTCTCATTCGCATCAGCGGCCGCACACCGGTCATCGTCGAAATCAAAAGCCGTTACGACGACGACATGAGCCTTGCTGATCGGGCGATGGCTGCCGTGGCCGCCTATGCGGGGCCAGCTTGCCTCAAAAGCTTCGATCCGGCCGTCCTCGTCCATCTCCGTAGCGCGGGCGCCGCGTGCCCGCTTGGCCTTGTCGCGCAAGCGCGCTACGACGGCGAAGAGTGGGCTTGCCTTGCGCGGGAGAAGCGCGCGGGCTTCGCGGATCTCAGGGATTTTCCGCGCGCGCGGCCGGATTTCCTATCTTGGTATCACGCCGATTTGCCGCATGCCGTGCCGACGCTCTGCCGGGAAGGAATTGGGATGCCGGTCATGACCTGGACGGTGCGCTCGCGGGAAGCTCTCGCCCGTGGAAGACTTTGGGCGGATCAGATTATTTTCGAGAATTTCGAGCCTTGAACGCGACCGGCAATGATTTTCATCCCGTGGAAAAACAGTCATTTGCGGTCCAGGCGCTCGTTGACGAGAAACTCGAAAGCTCGAACATAGGCCCTGTCGTCGTCGCCGCGGAACTGAGCATCGGCATGGGCAATGTATTTGCCAGTCGCGAGATCGGCGACATAAAGATCGACGGAGGAGATCAAGGTCGAGACCTTATGGACAACCGCGAGGACGGCCAACTCGGCACCAGCGTCGCGTGCAACGTCGCGCCAACATTCGTTGCAATTGTAACGCGGTTCGGTCGCCGCAATTCGTGCGGTAAAGTGTGAAAGATCGACGCCGCGGTAGCGGCCAGTGCGCTCCATAAGCTCGGTAAGCCTATTCGTGGCAAGCTTTAGCCGCTCGGCCTGGCCAGGCTTTGTAGCTTCTCCGCTGGTATCCCACAGCTCAACCGGGAATACCGCCGTCGCGCGGGGCTCGCTAGCCAGCGCTGCCGCGCCTCGCGGCACTATTGCAACGAATGACGCGATCAGGACTAACGCCGCGACTTTTCGCATAATATGGACATGGCCACAAACGCGCCCCGCCTTGGAGAAGACCCAAATGTTCATTGCCATGAACCGGTTCAAAGTCATCGAGGAAGAACGCAAAGCCTTCCAGGAAGCGTAACTCACGCGGGACTGACGGCTTGGCAAGGTCAAGGGCTTCGTCGCATTTCACTTGCTGCGCGGCCCGGAACGCGAGGACCACGTGCTTTATTCATCGCACACCACGTGGGCGACGCAAGAAGATTTCGGCGCCTGGTCCAAGTCCGGGCAATTCCGCGCCGCCCACCAGCAGGCTAGCGAGCGAAAGCCGCTCACGCTCGGGCATCCAGACTTTGAAGGGTTCGACTTCATGCAGACAATCGAAGACACGCACCCGCCCCGGTAGCAGGCCCTGGATAGGTGGCAGCGGTTTCGCGGCGTCTGGCGACACTATGGCCGGGGGCGCGAGGCTGCGGGCTCCGTGGCTTTCCGGGCTGTTCCGGCCATGTCCCAACGGGTCTTAAAAATCGTGTCGCAAATGCCGGGAGAGCCGAACCCATCGCTGAAGCTGACATTGCTTCGGCGATGATGCTCGCCATGCGCTTTGCTAGTCACCAGATGGGCGAGCCAAGCCGGCGGTTGCAGCCTGGAACCGGACCGATTGGGCCGCGCCAAGCAAACCGCGAAATCATATCCAGAATGTTCGTAGAGGCCCCCGATCGCGCCGACGCTGGCGATGGTAACGTGAAATAAAACGTCGGCTCCCGCTCCGATAAGCGCCAAGGGCACAAGATAAGGCAGGACGATCTCAAGAAAGAAATCCGCCGGACTCATGTAGCAGGCGCTGATCGCCTTGCTCGCGCCGGTCGAGTGATGCACGCTGTGTCCGAGTTTACGGATCAAGCCAGGCCGATGCAGCAAAAAGCGGTGGAAAACATATTGGACTATGTCGTGTCCAATAACTATGAGCGCCATTCCGGCAAGAAAATGCCACCCGCTTACATGCGGCGCGCCGTTGAATGCCAGCCCTGTGTACTGGAACGCAACCATGGTTGGAAGCAGGACGAGAATTTGATTGAAGAGCACGCGCGGCAACAGATCGAAATAGCCAAGCCGGTCGATGTCGCGTACCTTGAGGGACGCGAGCATTCCCGTCCGGTCGCTCCATTCGAAAAACAGCCCGACGCCATGAAAGACGGCCATCTGGACTGCCCACACGAAAACAGAAAGCGGCAGCCACCAGGGAAGAATGGAACTCACGTCGAGCATGTTCTTTCGCACCTTGAGACAATTCCCGATCATAGCTTGCCAAGCGGTCTGCGGCAAACGTTCGCAAATGTTCCTCCGCTAAGCGGACCCCGTTTCCCGCGCGCCTGGGATAACCAGCGCAAGATTTGGCGAGGCAACTCAATTATTCTGACAAAAGATGACGCAAGGTTCCTGATCCCTGGAGTAAGCCAGTGCTGACCCGCCTTCGAATTCAGTTGATCCTTCGCCTGACGAGCGGACTGGCCGAAAGTGGAGGGCCGGGCGGCGGTATTCAAGCCGGCGGGGAAAGCTTCCCCGCAGGATTTTTCCCAAGGCTCGAAATTACCTTCGACGGCACGAAGTGCAAAGCCAGCCAAGCCTTGATCGGCCATTCCCCGAGAAGCGGCGCGATGGATTCGTAATTTCTTACGAGCGCGGCTGCGATGCGCGATCGGCGCGCCCAACGTGCCGCACCAGGATCTGGGTTTTCGCAGTCAATTCGCCAAAGTAGCCAAAGAAAATCGCGCCAAAACCAGCCGCGCCCGGCGAAACGATCGGCGCGTTCGATCAAATGATCGGCCAAAATCGCTCTCGCGCTCGCATTGCTGTCGCCGGCGCCGCCCGGCTCATAGCAAAGAACGTGGTTCAGTTGGGGCCTTTGCGAATAAATATTGCTGCCGTGCAGGCGATAGACGGCGACCGGCGCGTCGATCAATACGCTTCCGCTAACAGCGTTGATTCCAAGGCAAAAATAGAGGTCCGTGCCGGTCTTCAGACTTTGCAGCGCCGGATTGTCGGCAAACAGGCAAAGCGCGTCGCGGCGAAAGCAATTGCCGGACGTCGGCGACCAGATCCATTGATTGGTCAGGCCCACAAAGCGAATTGTTTCCAGCACGCGACTGTCGAAATTTTCCGGCGGCCAAGTCTCGCAGAATGGGTGCCGGTAGGGACGCATCGCGCGAGGCCTGGTACCGCGGCCAGTTTGCATCACCTGGTTGAAAGCGTGTTCCGTTCCCAAGACCACCTGATCGCCCGAAACCTGGAGCATGTCGCCGGAGGTGAACCCCACGTGAACGCGCAAGGAAAGATGGACAAAGACGTGCGTTTCGACGCATTTGGGAAGCAGAAGATCGTCGGCGTCGAGAAAGATGACATACGGCCCGGCGGATGCGGCAAACCCCTCGAGCGCGGCCCGTGTTTGCCCGCCATTGTCCGTGCGGCGGATAACCTTGACACTGGCGTAACGCGCCTCGATCGCACGCAACACCGCGCCGCTCTCGTCGGTGGACGCATTATCAACGACGATACATTCGATATTTGGATAGGTCTGACCAAATACGGAGTCGACGGCGGCACGCAAAAAACGTCCGTAATTGAAATTGATGACGATGACGCTGACCAGCGGAAGGCGAAGAAATTTTTTCCCGCCGCCAAATTCGCTATGAGAAAAGCTCCGAGAGGGCTCCATCGCGCTGTCGCGCAAACGAAACTCATCGCCCGTTCCCTTCTCCAAATGAACGCCTCCGCTTCGCGGATCCCGGCCAAGATTTGACCTCTCCGCACAGTAACAGACATTTGACAAACTCCATATCGCCTTGGCAAGAGGGCAGGCGGTCTTGGCAAATCTCCTTGGACTGCTAGTTATACCAAGTCTCGCTGATCACGACCGATAGGCCCACTCTCTTGTTCCGATGGAGATGATTTTCCAGGGCATGTCGATGAGCTTGTTCCAGGCGAAGCAGCAGTGGTCGAGAATGTCGTCGTAGGATTCGAAGACGCGGTTCGAGAGCCAGTTGTCGCGCATGAATTGCCAGATGTTCTCGACCGGATTGAGCTCGGGCGATTTCGGCGGCAACGGCAAGAGCGTGATGTTGTCCGGGACGGGAAGCTTCGCCGAGACATGCCACCCGGCCTGATCGAGAAGAACGAGCGCATGCGCGCTTGGTGCGACCGCAAGCGAGATTTCTTCGAGATGCAGGGCCATGGCCTCGCTGTTGCAGGAGGGTAGTACGAGCCCGGCGCCTTTTCCTTCGGCCGGGCAGATGGCGCCGAAAATATAGGCTGAACTCGTCCTCTGGTCGTGCGGCGCCGAAGGCCGTGTCCCGCGTTTCGCCCATCGGCGGGTGACCTTGTTTTTCTGCCCGATCCGAGCTTCGTCTTGAAACCAAATCTCTATCGGCTTGCCAGGAGCCTCTTTTGCGGCGGTCTCCTCCACGAGGGCGAGAAAGTTTTTTTAAAAGCCGCCGCGGCTTCCTCGTCTTGCGCATGATGGCGCGGTCGCGCCGAGAGCTTGCGAAAGCCCATATGCCGCAGCTCGCGGCTGAGCGTCGGCTTGGAGATCGAAACCCGGAACTCTTCGAAGAGCCACTGCGCCAGATCGATCAGCCGCCAGCGGACGACGCCATGCAGGGCGGGAATCGGCCCATCTTCCACGACCTGCCGCAAGGCTTGGCGCTGGCGCTCGCCGAGGATGCTGGGAGCGCCCGGCGCTTTGCCGGTCAAGAGACCATCAGGACCTTTGGCGTTGAAACGGACAACCCAGTCGCGCACGATCTGCACCCCGACCCCGCCGATCCGCGCCGCATCCGGCCGCGAGCCGCCATCATAAATCTCGGCCAGTGCCAAGAGACGCCGGGTCTGATCGGGGTCACGCGATCGCCGCGCCAGCATGCGCAGGCCAATCGTGTCAAAGTCAGAGCGAAGCGGAACCGGAGATCGACATGGCAAACTCTCCAAAAAGCTGTTTGCCATGGTGAATCAGATAAATGCCGATTCGGGAATCCGCCTCAGGAGTCAAACTTTCAGAGACTTGGTATTACAGGGCGGTTACGGTCCAAATCGAGCGGGCAACGCGCTGAGCGTCTAGTGGATCGACTCTAACTTTTCTTTCCCTCGTTTGACAGCAGCGAGGACGCGTTTGGCGTCAGCGGTCCAGACGAAGGGTTTGGGATCGGAGTTGGTTTCTTCGACGAACCGGTTGATTGCAGCCTGAAGGTCGGCAACCGACCGGAACACTCCACGCTTGAGGCGCCGTCTCGTGAGTTTGGCGAAGAAGCCTTCGACGGCGTTGAGCCAGGACGCCGAGGTAGGCGTGAAGTGAAACGTCCAGCGGGGATGCCGGGCCAGCCATTTTTGTACCTTGGAATGTTTGTGGGTCGCGTAGTTGTCGACGACGGCGTGGATCGCCATTCGCACCGGCGCGGATGAACTCCTGGTGCCGGTGGCGCTGCATGTTGCGGCCGATGAAGGTGCCGTCGAGCACATTGAGGGCGGCAAACAGCGTCGTTGTGCCATGGCGTTTGTAGTCGTGGGTCATTGTTCCAGCGCGGCCCTTCTTCATCGGCAGACCGGGCTGGGTGCGGTCGAGGGCCTGGATTTGGCTCTTCTCATCAACCGAGAGGACGACGGCGTGGGCGGGAGGATCGACATAGAGACCGACGATGTCCCTGAGCTTCTCGACAAACTCCGGGTCCTTCGACAGTTTGAACGTCCGGATACGGTGCGGCGCGAGTTGGTGAGCTTCCAGGATGCGTTGCACCGAACGCAGGCTCACTCCGGCCGCCTTGGCAAGTTCCCGGCCCGTCCAGTGGGTGCTTTCGCCCGGCGGCGGCCCCAAGGCCAAATCGACCACCCGCGACATACTTGCTGCGGAATTGTTTCGATCAGCCGCTCGTAAAAAACATTGCAAGCCGCGGCAACACCAAATTTTACTCGACGCCACCCACCGTTCGATAGCACTCCATGACTTCTTTCATCGCCGCGATTTCGCCAGCGAAGCGCGCAACTGCGTTGCCGGTAAATGCCGATTCGGCGATCCTTTTCAATTCAGTCCGATCGGAAAATGCTTGTCTTATGACGTTTTCGCGCGCGGGAACCGCGGTTTTCGTCACCGATCTCAAAGGCGATCTCGCCGGGATCACGATGCCCGGAGACTCGAAGTCTCGCTTTGCGCAGCGGGCGAAGGATTTCGGGATCGCCTATGCGGCGGCCGATTTTCGTATCGCGTTTTGGGATCTCCAAGGCCAATCCGGACATGCGGTCCGCGCCAGAATATCGGAGATGGGGCTCATGCTTTTGGCCCGCATGCTCGAACTCAACAATGTCCAGGAGGGCGTTCTCAATATCGCCTTCAGGCTCGCCGGCGAAAAAGAGTTGCTGCTCATAGATCTTAAGGATCTCAAAGCGCTGTTGCAGCACCTTGGCGAAAACGCGGCGGAGGCGACCGCGCGCCGCGGGAACGTCGCGCCCGCGACGATCGGCGCTATCTTGCGCCGGTTGCTGGGAAAATTAGGGCACGAATGGTTTTCTCGGCGAACCAGAGCTCGACATAAACGATTTTCTGCGCGCCGAGTGTTACCGGCAAATTTTCCCAAGACCTTCGGCGAGAGTCGATTTCCAAGTCTTGGTTCTGATAACTCACTTGCGGGTGGCGGAGCGGCGTCCTTAGGCGATGGCTGATCTTGTCATATCATTCGGGCCAAGCGAAAAGCTAATCGTCACTGAGTTTATCTGTCGCCATTGGGGGGCCGGACAACCGAGAGCGGCGTTCGACGGAAAATGCTCCGCCCTTCCATCTTGACGATTGCCATGGCGAAGCGCAAGGGAGGCTGGCCACTTTGACCCACGGATAGGCAAGTTAATGCCGCCACCCTTTTCGCGCCGCAATACCACCTCATCTAGCGGAGCTGACTTCGCAGCAAACTCGCTAGGCGCAGCAAAGCTAGCGGACGAAGTACCATTTTGGAAGCGAAAACCGCTCGAAGCACTCAACACCGCGGAATGGGAAAGTCTCTGCGACGGATGTGGCCGCTGTTGCCTTGTCAAGCTTGAAGACGAGGAGAGCGGCAAAATTCACTTCACCGACGTCGCCTGCAAGCTCTTTAACCCAAGCACCTGCCGCTGCGCCGATTATGCCAACCGCCGCCGCAGGGTGCGTGATTGCATCAAATTAACCCCGGCCAAGGTCCGGACGCTCGGCTGGTTGCCGCCGTCTTGCGCCTACCGGCTGATCGCGGAAGGGCGTGATCTCGCCTGGTGGCATCCCCTTGTCTCCGGATCGCAAACGAGCGTGCACGAGGCGGGGGTTTCCGCGCGGGGGCGCGTCAATGTGCCGGAAAACGAAGTCAAAATCGCCGACTATGCTCGCCATGTTGTGGCCTGGCCTGGCAAAATGCCGCAGCCGCCTCGCCAAAAAGCCGCTAAGTGTCCGTCCGAAAAGAAGTTGAATCGGATGAATCATTTGTGATTCAAGGGAGGCGGCCCGATTCGAGGAGGGGCCGCCGATGTGGACGACCGCAAACCGCCCGAAATACAATCGTGACAAACTGCGCTATCCGAGCGACCTGACTGGCGAGGAACGGGCGCATATCGAAGCGCTGATTCCCGCGGCCAAACATGGTGGCCGCAAGCGCAAGGTCGATGTGCGCGAAGTCGTGAATGGGATCATGTACGTGCCGAGCACGGGGTGCCAATGGCGCTATGTGCCCAAGGACCTTCCGCCCAAAAGCACGCTCTATGATTATTTCGACCTGTGGACCTACGACGGCACGTTGGAGACTATCCATCATGCGCTTTATGTGAAGTGCCGCGAACAAATCGGGCGAGAGGCCAGCCCCACCGCCGCTATCATCGACAGCCAGAGCGGGAAAAGCGCAGAAAAAGGGGGCGCTGTATCGACCCACCGGGCTACGATGCAGGCAAGAAAATCAACGGCAAAAAGCGCCATATCCTCGTCGATACTTTAGGGCTCCTGCTTCATGCGATCGTGCATCCGGCCGATATTCAAGACCGCGATGGAGGCATGCTCGTTCTCTCGACCCTGTTCGGCATGTATCCGTTTTTGCAAAAGCTCTTCGCCGATGGCGGATATCAAGGGCCGGTCTTTCAAAAGGCTTTGGCCAAAGCGCTTCGCCACCTCGAAATCGAAATCGTCAAACGGCCGGATCCCGCCAAAGGCTTCGAGGTTCTCCCACAGCGTTGGGTTGTCGAACGCACCTTCGCCTGGTTCAACCGATGCCGGCGACTGGCCAAGGACTTTGAAAATCTCACCCGCAATGCCCTGGCATTCTTGCGTCTCGCCTCGATCCGCCTCATGCTCAGAAGACTCTGTAATCAATAATCAACTTTCCGGACCGACTCTAAGGCCACTGGCTTAGCCAAGAGCCCTGCTAGCCGGCGCGACTAACCTTCCCGCGCGATTTTAGACAGCTATGCTCCTGCTACTACCAACGGCCCAATCGGCTGACTTGGGCGAGGGCTTCTTCGATTGCATCATGGGATGCACAAGGGTCTCGGCAAGGAAGCAGGCAGGCAGGGGGAAAGCCGGCCTTGCGGTAGGGTGCGCCATCGGCGCGGTGGTCCTGTTGCGAAAGAAGCCACCGGCCGAATCCGGCGGAAGTGGCGTGGCGCGCCGCTTCAAAATCGCCATTATTGGGGACGGCAGGCAAATTGGGCAGGCGGCGCGAGGTGCCTTGGTGCCGCGCCAAACGCCGCGGGACTGGGTGCCTCTTTAGGACGCGGAGAAGATCGTCGGCTGGCGCGACCGTTCGAAGGGACAGGCGAAACCGGCGTCGACGGCAAAACAAGAAACGGCAAAACAAGAACACGGGATCGCCGCGCTTGTTCGCGGGGTCCCGAAGCAACGCTCGGTTGCCGGCGGCGCGTCGATTTGCAAGACGTCGTCGGGGAAAGGTTTGGCGTTGTCCATTTGGCGGTGTCCATGATGCGCTTCGCTCAGGATGCCCGGCGGCAGCTGCGGCGAAACTCCCTCACAAGGGGGCATCATTGCCGCCTCCACCTCCGTTGGCACTGCTTGGCTGGCCGGTGGGAACGCTCGAACCGCCCCACCAGGCCGCAGTGCCGCGATCGCTTCTTTGCGCCGGACGGTTCAGAACGCGCGCTGGATTCGCAGGCGGCCTGAGTACTGGTTATTGTTGGGCTGGAAAGCGGGCAAGCCAGCAGCGGTGAGGGTCGAATTTGGAGCGAGACCAACTGGCCGCGTCTGATTGAGATGCGCATACATGAACTCGGCGCCGATATCGAAACCCTTGAGCGGGGTCCAGACGAGATTGGTGCCGATCCGTGCTTCCTTGAGGTTCGAGACACCCACCGCGCCGCCGAGGCCAGCCAGCGCGTCAGCCGGATAGTGCATTTCAAGATAGGAGCCATAAACCGCCGAACTCAGGATCGGGAGCCAATAATGCTTATAGGCGCTGGTAATATCAAAGCCCCATTGCTGCTTACAGACGCCGCTGCCGGTGAAGACGCAGTCAGAATTGATCTGCGGATTCCAGCCGCTCCCAGAATAGCTAATTGAAGTAAACCCGTCACCCGCATAACGATTTTGGTTGACCGCTCCATAATTGAATCCAAGATTATCGCCCGCGATATAGCCGTAAGCGCCCTTTTCATAGGCGGCCTGCAGCCAAAACTTGTCGCCGGGCGAAATGAAATCGGTGTTCAATTTAAGGCCGCCTTGAACCGCGAAGCCGTAGGAATTGCTGGTTAAGGCCGGGAAGGCGTAGGTGGTCGGCGGCGTGGTAAGGGCAGGGGCCCCGAAGAGGCTGGCGTCTACCTGATGGGCGGCCGCCGACAATTGCACCGCGCCCCAAGGCTGGTCAAGGCGGAGAGTGCCGACGATTTCCGGCACCCGCGACCCCGCCGGCTGGGCCTGGAAGGAGGTCGACGAAATGCCCTCGATAGTAATCGCCGCCGCCGTCGTGCTGGCGATCGTGCTGCCGATCGCGGTGCGCCGCGACGCCTGATCCTCGGCGGAAAGTGTCGCCGAAAAGCCGTCGCCGAATGTCACCGTGTAAGCAAGCAACGCGACGGTCGCGTCGGACCCGCGCAAATTACTAAAGTTGTACGCATTGGCGTAGAAATCGAACATTGATTGGGCGTAGCCGGCGGTCAATCCGTCGAATTGGATGAACGCCTTCTTGAGGATCGTAGTCTGGCGCGGCGCGCTCGTTCCGGCAGTCGTATTGAACGTATTGGTGAGGGATCCAAGGCTGCCCGTCGCGGCTTGCTGGCCTGATCCATAGTAAGCGTCCACGCGCACGAACGAGCGCAAAGCGCCCCACGGCGATTGCGTCCTGGTGTCAAGTTCGGCACGGCCCAATGCGGCGAAGCTGAAGGCGTCGCGCGAGCGGGCATTGGAATATTGGCTTGCGGAAGGTACGAAGCCGGTACCGAGGTGTGGCGCCCCATTGGCATAAAAGTTGGTGCCCGAGATGCTGAAGGAAGGGTCGAAGCCGCGCAACTCGGTCATCAGCAACCCGCCCACTTTTAGGCAGGTATCAGTGCCCGGGATAAAGAAAAAGCCGGCGCCATACGCGTCGCAAATGCGCACATATTCAATCAGCGCCGCCTGGCGCGCCGGAAGATCGGCGGCGCGCGCGCCCGGCAAATCAGCCATTGATGCCAAGCTCGCGGCCGAAGTCAGAAGAAGCGCCTTGTTGAAGGTCATTTCAAATCCCCCTTGCCAAGTACCCTTCGGAGCCCACCCTGTTCACGCGACGCCTTCGACAAGCCCAAGGTTTTGACGGCGCCTCATTACCTAAGTAATATGGTAGACTACCCTTAGTCAATAGAGATACCGTTGTATTTGAGCCACAGGTCCCGCAATGCGATTCCCCACAAGAAGCGCCGCCCGGTGTCTCAAAACCATGCTGCGGTACACGACGCAGGCCCTCCCGAGTGGCGCGAGGGGGTATCGCGATTATTCCTCGAGGCGGACCCAGTGCATGGAACCTCTTGCTTAATCTGTACAAGTCTGGACTTGATCCAACGGTCAATGTCAGATTACGTCATTCATCAACGTCGGGCATGATTGGCGAGGCGGACTCGATGTTGTCAAGGACGCGAGCTTCGCTCGCGCCGGCGCAGCCGGTGCTGTGCATCCTTGACAACATCGATCCCCTCGCCAAACTCGCCGCCAAGAGATGAATGGCAAGGCGTGATTTCATCCGGCACTGCCTGAAATCTCAAGTCCAGTATTTTACACTTAATCTGGTTTCCGACTGGCAAGTCGCCGAATGTCCTTGCTAGGACCTTCGCTGTCAAGACCATTGACCCCGAGAAGATTGCCCAAAGATCAAAGAGAGACAACGCCGCGCGCCTTTTGTTTTTGCGCTTCGCCACGATGAGAGAACCAAACTGTTACAAGCTTTTTGGTACGATTGACGGGCGAGGAAAACATGCTCGCGCAAGACGTGGAGGTTGTTTTTTAGGCAAACTCTTTCGTCTGGTTCGAGAAGGGGCGGCTTGCGCGGGCTCGCCCGAACGGGCTGTCCGCGCATTGCGTAAATCAAGGTCGTGATCGACGTCGACCGGCAGTTTCGGAGGGATCGTCGAGAAGGGGACATGTTGCGCGAGCAAAATGTCCCCTCGGCTAGACATTATGATTTCTCACCGGCACCTTCATCCGCCTCGACCGGCGAAGAGAGCGGCGGATGGTTAGGGCGTACATCCTCCGGAATACGCACAGTTCTCGTCACTGAACCAAATTTGGTAAGGCGGCCCGACCTCTGGGGTGTAGGAGATTTGAGTCGTGCCGTCGTTAGCAACCATGGTGATGATGGATGTCTTATACCAAGTCTCGCTGATCACGACCGATAGGCCCACTCTCTTGTTCCGATGGAGATGATTTTCCAGGGCATGTCGATGAGCTTGTTCCAGGCGAAGCAGCAGTGGTCGAGAATGTCGTCGTAGGATTCGAAGACGCGGTTCGAGAGCCAGTTGTCGCGCATGAATTGCCAGATGTTCTCGACCGGATTGAGCTCGGGCGATTTCGGCGGCAACGGCAAGAGCGTGATGTTGTCCGGGACGGGAAGCTTCGCCGAGACATGCCACCCGGCCTGATCGAGAAGAACGAGCGCATGCGCGCTTGGTGCGACCGCAAGCGAGATTTCTTCGAGATGCAGGGCCATGGCCTCGCTGTTGCAGGAGGGTAGTACGAGCCCGGCGCCTTTTCCTTCGGCCGGGCAGATGGCGCCGAAAATATAGGCTGAACTCGTCCTCTGGTCGTGCGGCGCCGAAGGCCGTGTCCCGCGTTTCGCCCATCGGCGGGTGACCTTGTTTTTCTGCCCGATCCGAGCTTCGTCTTGAAACCAAATCTCTATCGGCTTGCCAGGAGCCTCTTTTGCGGCGGTCTCCTCCACGAGGGCGAGAAAGTTTTTTTAAAAGCCGCCGCGGCTTCCTCGTCTTGCGCATGATGGCGCGGTCGCGCCGAGAGCTTGCGAAAGCCCATATGCCGCAGCTCGCGGCTGAGCGTCGGCTTGGAGATCGAAACCCGGAACTCTTCGAAGAGCCACTGCGCCAGATCGATCAGCCGCCAGCGGACGACGCCATGCAGGGCGGGAATCGGCCCATCTTCCACGACCTGCCGCAAGGCTTGGCGCTGGCGCTCGCCGAGGATGCTGGGAGCGCCCGGCGCTTTGCCGGTCAAGAGACCATCAGGACCTTTGGCGTTGAAACGGACAACCCAGTCGCGCACGATCTGCACCCCGACCCCGCCGATCCGCGCCGCATCCGGCCGCGAGCCGCCATCATAAATCTCGGCCAGTGCCAAGAGACGCCGGGTCTGATCGGGGTCACGCGATCGCCGCGCCAGCATGCGCAGGCCAATCGTGTCAAAGTCAGAGCGAAGCGGAACCGGAGTCGACATGGCAAACTCTCCCAAAAGCTGTTTGCCATGGTGAATCAGATAAATGCCGATTCGGGAATCCGCCTCAGGAGTCAAACTTTCAGAGACTTGGTATTACCAAGTCTCGCTGATCACGACCGATAGGCCCACTCTCTTGTTCCGATGGAGATGATTTTCCAGGGCATGTCGATGAGCTTGTTCCAGGCGAAGCAGCAGTGGTCGAGAATGTCGTCGTAGGATTCGAAGACGCGGTTCGAGAGCCAGTTGTCGCGCATGAATTGCCAGATGTTCTCGACCGGATTGAGCTCGGGCGATTTCGGCGGCAACGGCAAGAGCGTGATGTTGTCCGGGACGGGAAGCTTCGCCGAGACATGCCACCCGGCCTGATCGAGAAGAACGAGCGCATGCGCGCTTGGTGCGACCGCAAGCGAGATTTCTTCGAGATGCAGGGCCATGGCCTCGCTGTTGCAGGAGGGTAGTACGAGCCCGGCGCCTTTTCCTTCGGCCGGGCAGATGGCGCCGAAAATATAGGCTGAACTCGTCCTCTGGTCGTGCGGCGCCGAAGGCCGTGTCCCGCGTTTCGCCCATCGGCGGGTGACCTTGTTTTTCTGCCCGATCCGAGCTTCGTCTTGAAACCAAATCTCTATCGGCTTGCCAGGAGCCTCTTTTGCGGCGGTCTCCTCCACGAGGGCGAGAAAGTTTTTTTAAAAGCCGCCGCGGCTTCCTCGTCTTGCGCATGATGGCGCGGTCGCGCCGAGAGCTTGCGAAAGCCCATATGCCGCAGCTCGCGGCTGAGCGTCGGCTTGGAGATCGAAACCCGGAACTCTTCGAAGAGCCACTGCGCCAGATCGATCAGCCGCCAGCGGACGACGCCATGCAGGGCGGGAATCGGCCCATCTTCCACGACCTGCCGCAAGGCTTGGCGCTGGCGCTCGCCGAGGATGCTGGGAGCGCCCGGCGCTTTGCCGGTCAAGAGACCATCAGGACCTTTGGCGTTGAAACGGACAACCCAGTCGCGCACGATCTGCACCCCGACCCCGCCGATCCGCGCCGCATCCGGCCGCGAGCCGCCATCATAAATCTCGGCCAGTGCCAAGAGACGCCGGGTCTGATCGGGGTCACGCGATCGCCGCGCCAGCATGCGCAGGCCAATCGTGTCAAAGTCAGAGCGAAGCGGAACCGGAGTCGACATGGCAAACTCTCCCAAACCCGCATACGCCGGATGAGGCAATAATTTGCAGCGTCGATGCCGCGATTCAGCTAACATAATCAGCATGTTATTTCGGATCGAATGAGGCCGTCATGGCGAACCCGGCGGGTGAATCGTATGATGGCGCTCTCAGGCTCGATTTCGACCGCCGATTGTTGCTTCACTTTCGCGGATCGGTGGTTACCTCCGACGCAGGCTTGCTCGCATACCGGGAACTGGACGACGCGCTGTGCCTCAGCGCGATGGCGGGTGATGCGCTCTCCGACGCACGCACTGGCAAGAATGGCCGGCATGCACTCGTCGGGATGTTGCGGCAATCCATATTTGGGCGACTTGCCGGATATGAAGACGTGAACGACGCTCAACGCCTGCGCCATGATCCCGCGATGCGGTGGATAGTCGGCGGAAAGGCGGCCTCGGATGCAGCGGCTTCGCCGAGCCAGATGGGCCGCTTTGAGACGCGCTGGCTCACGGCGGAAAAGAACCTTTCGGCGCTCGCTGATCTCTCCGGCAAATGGATCGACAGCGTTCATGGTCGCCGTCCGCCGAGAGGTATCTTGCTCGACATGGATTCGAGCGTGAGCCCGACGCATGGCGAACAGGAACACAGTGTCTGGAACGGTCACTATGACTGCACCTGCTATCATCCGCTGTTCGTTTTCAACCAATATGGCGATTTGGAACGCTGCGCCCTGCGCCCCGGCAATGTTCACAGCGCCGATGGATGGGAGGCGGTGCTGAAGCCGGTCGTGGCGCGGTATCAAGGCAAGGTCTCACGCATTTATTTCCGCGCCGACGCCGGCTTCGCAAACCCCGAAGTTTACGAATATCTGGAGGCAGAACGGATCAAATATGCGATCCGTCTGCCCGCCAATCACATCTTGCAAGAGAGGATCGGCTATCTGCTCAAACGCCCGGTTGGTCGCCCGTCCAATGACGTCTGCCGATCCCATGCAAGTTTCACCTATCAAGCGGGAAGCTGGTCGCAGCCGCGCCGGGTGATCGCCAAGGTCGAATGGCATCCGGGCGAGCTTTATCCGCGCGTCGGCTTCATCGTGACGAACATGGCGCGCTCCGCCGAGAATGTCGTCGCCTTCTACAACAAGCGCGGCACGTGTGAGCAATGGATCAAGGAAGGAAAAGGCGCAATCAAGTGGACCCGGCTATCATGTCGGTCGTTCGCTGCTAACGCCGTCCGTCTCCAGCTTCATGCGCTGGCCTACAATCTCGGTAATTTTCTGCGCACGCTGGCGACGCCCGAACCGATAAAGGATTGGTCACTGACGAGCCTGAAGGAAAAGCTGATCAAGATCGGCGCGAAGATCGTGAGCCATGGCCGCTATGTCGCGTTTCAGATGGCCGAAGTCGCCATTCCGAAAAATCTCTTCGCGGACATCCTACGAATGATCGCCGACCTGCGGCCGCCGCCCAATCCAGCGCCTGCGTGAAGTGTTCGGTCGTCATGCGTCGAGCAAAAACTAAGGGAGAAGTGCGTCTTGATCACAACCGACTCTGTATTGTCCGGTGCGCGATCCGCCCATGTCACTGGTTTTGGTGTGCCGGAGCACCACAGCAGCGCCGCAGCGCGGCAATCTCAACCTCAATAAGCGGGCGATCCGGAAAATAATGCCGGTATAGGACGAATGTCCGATGTCACGGCAGGAGATCAATGATACGCGCTTGGCACATTCCCGGTTATCTGGGGAATGCCAGCCAAAAGCTGTTTGCCATGGTGAATCAGATAAATGCCGATTCGGGAATCCGCCTCAGGAGTCAAACTTTCAGAGACTTGGTATTAGGCCCCGTCTGTCCCGGAGTACGCAGCACGCCCGCATTCGTGTAGGCGACGTTATCCGCCCAGAAATCCTGCATGTAGTTGGCCAGCGGATAATCGTTGGAGCCGACGCAGCATGGCCGCTCCACGATATATTCGGCGCTGTTGCCGACCAGACAGGGCGGCTTCGTGGCCGTGCAAGCTTTTGAGCAAGGTTCGGCCTTTCGGCCTAGGCCGTGTGGACGGATTTGATCAAGATGAAGCCGCAGACGAGTGCGAGGAATGAGGCATAGTTTCTTGCCGTCTTCTCGCAGCGGAGCGCGATGCGTTTGAAGCGCTTGATCTTGCCCATCATTTGCTCGATACGCGCCCGCGCTTTGTAGAGGACCTTTGCGAAGAACTTCGGCTTGTCGATGGTGTTCGAGCGATAGGGGATGACCGGACAAATGCCGCGGTTACGCGCCGCCTCCCGATTTGTCTTTGCATCATAGCCCTTGTCCGCGACAACGGCGCGGGGATCGACGTCCGGACCGAGGTCGAGGAGCACTTCGAAGTTGCGGCTGTCGCTCGCTTCGCCGCCGGTCAGATGGAAGCCGATCGGATAGCCGTCGAGATCGGTCTTGAGATGGATCTTGGTCGAGAACCCTCCCCGGGAGCGCCCGAGGGCTTCGCCATCCTGCCCCCTTTTGCGCCGGCCGCCGACACATGCGCGCGGATGACGGTCGAGTCGAACATCTGCACGAGATGCGCCCGCTCGCTCAAGGAGGCGAGCGCTTCGAAGAAAGTTTCGAACACGCCGCTGCGGCTCAAGCGCCAGAAGCGCTTCCAGATGCTGTTCCAAGAGCCGAACTCGGCCGGCAGCGCTCGCCAAGTAATGTTGTGGATCGTGAAATAGTGCAAGGCTTCGAGAAACTTGCGGTCGTCCCGCCCCTTGTCCCCACGCCGCGAGCGGCAGGCATCGAACACCTCGTGCACAAGCACCCAATCTTCTTCGGTCATCTTCGTCAGCATGGCCGGCCCTCCAAAAGCCAGCCACCCATGAATCACCGAAAAAGTGATTTGGGAATCCCTTGACCTATATTTTCCGATATCCGTCCACACGGCCTAGCGTGCGAAAGCATTGCAAGAATCGACGGCGCCCGATTTCAAGCCGGCGTTCAACCATTGCACGCGCTGCGCCGCCGTGCCGTGGGTGAAGGAATTGGGCACCGCGTTTCGAGACAAGCTCTTTAAGGCAACCGGGACAACCGGGGCACGGAGCTTCGCTCAGTAGTAGGGAGCAACGGGTCCGGTCCCGTGAGCCCCCCCGGTATCCTCGAAGTACAAAAAGTCAAAGTTTTGAGGAGACCCGTAGGAGATGGCACTGCCTGACCCGCTCGGCCCGCCCAGCATCGTAATCAACTCAAGGGTATAGGGCGCGGGATCGGCGCCCGGATAGTAATATGTCGGTTTTGCTGCCTCGTAGTTCCATGCGATGTTGTATGGCCACGACGCGTCGATGTAGTTTGTCAAATGGGCGAGGCCGCCGCCAACGCCTGGGCGCTCCACGATCCATTCGACGCTGTTGCCTTGCAAGGTGGTGCCGCCCGGGGCGGTGAGCTGGTATTCGTTACTTTCTTGGCTGGAGTAGTCGTAGAAATAGGCGAACCCGAGCGTCGGGCTAGCGTTCCAGACCTGGATGAAAACCAAGTCGCCGGGGTTGATGGCCGGAGAGCTGACCCGGGTCTCATCGAAGGGGTACCATTCGATCCAGGCCGAGTAGAACGTTTCGGTCACGCCGCCGCTGCAATAGGCGTCCGCCTCGACACCGCCCTGGAGGACGTCACCCGAGCCATTGCCGTCGATGCCAGGCCAAAGAGAGGAATAGTTCCACCCTCCGCTGCACGTACCGAACGATTGTTGCGCGACCGGCACGACAAACTCACCCTGGATTGCCTCGAGCGCGAACGGATTACCGCTAGTAGCGACTATACTCGGGCCGCTCCAGTTGGAGGAGCTCGCCGCAACAATGTTGTTCGAGGGTGGCCCGGCAATTTTGCCGAAGTTCGGACCGGTAACGGTATTCCCGGGTGGAACAGACGCGGAAACCTTTTTATTTTTGATCGGACCGTTGTAAATATTTGTCTGCCGGAGCACCGGCGCGGCAGGGCGGTTCCGCAATCCGCCCATTGCCTTTCGCCACTGTTGATAGGCCCCGGGGGCGGCTGTCGGATCGGGCGCCGGAGGGATCGCATATTGCTTGCGCGCTGCCGGCGTCGCCGTCACCGGATCGAACCCTGCCGGGGGCGGGGCCACCACGCGGATTCCCGGCACGTTGGTTGGCATTGTGATCTGCGCATGGGCAACCGAGAGCGCCGCTCCCGGCAAAAGCATTGCAGCTCCCAGATAGACAAGAAGTTTATAATCCATCATTTCACTCTCCAAAACCGCCGCCCAAAGTAGTTGCCTCATCGGGCGGCCATGAATTTTATTACTACAATTAACGCAGTATTTTATATTATATCATACTGTTGCGACGATGTCAAGTTTTTTTGTTATACTGGCTTTGCTTAGAGTGTGAGCGGAAACATCAGGCGGGATTACAAAGTTTCCGGAGCATGAGGCGGAGTGAGGCGAGACGCAGGCAAGCCTGCGCCGTTGGCGCGGGCTGTCGACGGAATGGGACGAGCGGGCGCCATGCCGAATGTCGAAAATTGCCGAATTTTCCGTCATCGAGGTGCACCTCTCCCGTGAGTTTGGCTCAAACGGGTTACGAACGAACGTTTTACGCGGGCGCTGGATCAGGTGGCGGTCGAAGTTCGGCTATCTGAAACGCGACATAACGACCGTGGCTCACCACCTTCGCGCCGATCTCGATCAGTTTCTCCCGCAGGCGCGTCGGCGACCAGTCCTTGACCGGCTCCGGCGTCGCCAAAGTGCGCGGGAAGTTGCCGAGCGGGCTCGGCCCTTTGGCCTAGCGCGCGAAGGTGTTGCACGAATCGACTTCGCCCGATTTCAAGCCGGCGTTCAACCACTGCACGCGCTGCGCCGCCGTGCCATGGGTGAAGGAATCGGGCACTGCAAAACCTTGCGCCGATTGCTGCAAACGATCGTCGCCGATCGCCTGCGCGGTCGCGACCGCCGTCTCTAAATCGCCCGCCTCCAGGAATTGATATTTGCGCTCGGCATTGGCGGCCCAAACGCCGGCGAGGCAATCGGCCATGAGCTCGACTCGCACCGACAAATTATTCGCCTCGCCCTTGCTCGCGGCGGCGAGCTGCGCCGCCTGGACCTTTGGCAGAATGCCAAGCAGGTTTTGGACGTGATGGCCTATCTCGTGCGCGATAACATAAGTGTAGGCGAAGTCGCCGCCGCCGCCGAGGCGCCGTTTCATATCCTGGAAGAAGGCCGTATCGAGATAGACCTTCCGATCCCTCGGGCAATAGAAAGGCCCCATGGCCGACTGGGCGCCGCCGCAGCCAGACGCGGTCCGCCCGCTATAGAGGACGAGCGTCGGCTTGGTGTACGGAACCCCTTTTTCCCGCGGCAAAACTTCCGACCAGACGGTTTCGTTCGCGTTGAGAACGGCGGCGACGAATTGGCCCATGTCGTCGGAGGGCGTCCCGGTCTGTCCCGGCTGCATCGTGTTGGTTTGCGCGCCTTGGCGCATGCTGTTCAGCTTTTCCGCGCCGCCGATCAGCAGCCGTGGATCGATGCCGAGCGCCCAGCCGATGAGGCCGAGAACGACCACCGTCCCGATGCCAAGACCGCCTCTGCCGCCGGGCAAGCCGCCACTTTGCCCCCGCCGGTCCTCGACATTGTCCGAACGGCCGAAATCTTGCCATTTCATAAGCGCCTCCCGCTTGCTTCGTTGCGGCTCCTGCTTGCAGGCCCCGCCGGTTGCGCCGGCCGGCCCGCGGCACACTCAGAGAAGCTTGCATGCACCTTAAATAAATACCATCGAAAACCTTTTAGCCAAGGGGGGAGCCGCGAATGGGTGTCTCTGTCAGAATCATTTTTTGAATGTTCCGAGCAGCCACAAAGCCATAAGAATCGCTCCAAGTATGAATACTGCGTGGTCCTTGATCCAAGTAAACAGAGCGGCAAGGTCCAGGGCACTGGCGAACGCAGCGGTTTTTTCTCCGAAGAAGTTGGTAATCGCGGCAATAATTTCGTCAAGCCATTGCAAAGAAATTACGTAAGGCGGTTGCATTATCCAAATCCCCAAAAATACGTGTGATGTCACGCGGCGTTGCCGTTAGCGGTTGACGCCTCTCCCCGATCGTGGACTAACAAGGCTATCCTCCGGTGACACTCATGTGACGCGCAACCGCGGGCGTCGCATGATCGCGATCGATGATGAAATCATGGCCCTTGGGCTTGCGGGCGATGGCGGCGTCGAGAGCCTCGTGCAAAAGCTCGTCCGTTCGCGATGCGCGCAACGGCGCGCGCAGATCGGCCGCTTCCTCCTGGCCAAGGCACATGTAAAGTGTTCCGGCGCAGGTCACGCGCACGCGATTGCAGCTTTCGCAGAAATTATGGGTGAGCGGGGTGATGAAGCCCAAACGGCCCCCGGTTTCCGCGACATGCACATAACGGGCGGGGCCGCCTGTCCGGTAGCCGGTCTCGCGCAAAGTGAAGCTCTCCTTCAGCCGCGCTTCGACCAGGTTTAGAGGCAAAAATTGATCGGCACGCGTGGGCTCTATCTTGCCGAGCGGCATGACTTCTATCAAGGTGAGGTCGAACCCACGCGCATGCGCCCATGCGAGCATTGGAGCGATCTCCGCCTCGTTCACGCCCTTAAGCGCCACCATATTGATCTTGATGGAAAGTCCCGCGGCTTGCGCGGCATCGATGCCGGCCATTGTTTGGGCGTGATCGCCCCAGCGGGTGATCGCCCTGTATTTTGCCGGGTCGAGAGTATCGAGCGACACGTTGAGACGGCGTACGCCCGCTTCCGCGAGTTCCTTCGCGTGATGCGCGAGCCGCGATCCGTTCGTCGTGAGGGTCAACTCGGAGAGCGCGCCGGACTCGATGTGGCGGCGGAGCGCGTGGAACAGGTGGAGGATATTCCGGCGCACCAAGGGTTCCCCACCGGTGATTCTGAGCTTGCGGACGCCGCGCCTGACGAAAGCCGTGCACAAACGGTCGAGCTCTTCCAAGGTGAGCAAATCGCGCTTGGGCAGGAAATTCATGTCTTCGGACATGCAATAGACGCAGCGCATGTCGCAGCGGTCGGTCACCGACACCCGGAGGTAGGAGATCGCGCGTCTGAACGGATCGACGAGCGGCGCCGCGACGGGCGGGCCGGACGCTGCTGAAAAACCCGCCTGCGGGAATGGCGCTGCGATGGTCACGGGCATACCCTTACCTTATCCGTGGGCGGGAATTCCACGCCAAAATGATACATCCAAAATGATACATAGTGAGAGCCGTCGGAAAAGCAGGTGCTCGGCGGCGATTGAGCGGCGCGGCGCATGCGTGCGATACGATTTCGTCCGATAGTCTGGCTGAGCCGCGTCATGCGCGCCGGCCGATCGTGCGGCTGTAGGAAGGTTCTCCGGATCTCATTTGCGAAGCGCGTGCCGCGATGCTTTGCCCGCGTCCGCCGTCGGGCGGATAAGCCGCGCGCCCATCTGTCCCTCACGCATCTTGCGGGTCGGCCTCGGCTGGTCGCGGCGGAGCCCTGGCCGCACGGACCCGGAAGGACTCGCAAACGATACAGGAGAGCCGCAACCCACGGCCACAGCGTTGAGTCCGCCTGCCAATTTCGCCTCAGGTCCGCGGCCTCGGTCAAAGTCCGCCGTCTTGTGTCCAAAATCAGAATTCTGGATTGTGGCCACATCAGTAGCTTGTTATAGCCTCGCGCCGGCGTACAAGGTCGGACTTTGACCGTCCGGTCGACGATATCGTGCGGACTGTTCGGGTGTCGCGCGCGACGATGCGCAAGGCGATCCGTGGCCACGCAAACCGGGTTCAGGCGCGAGCGCGGCGTGCAGCCGGCGCCAAAGCTGGGCGTTGGGGCCGAGGTCCCGACCGGGATCCTGGCGAAAGAAGCCAAGTTGCCGCAGCTCGAACGTCGCCCGGCCGAGCGCTTGTTTTAAGAGTGCCCGGCCGCGATTACGATGGCGCCCGCGATAGCGGGCATCGTATCGGCAAGGCCTGGCCGCGGCCCGGGTTCCAGCACAGGCGTTCTTTGGCGCCGCGGCTCTTCTTTCGATGCTCGCGGCGCAATCAGTAGAAGACCATCTTGCGCAATGCCATGAAGGTTTGCACTTCGCGATTTCGTTCGCCTTAGCGAGCGGCGTACCGGATTATGCGCCCTCGATCGTCTGGCGCATTTTTGCGATCAACATCGCTGCCCAAGCGGTGCTTTTCTTGGTGCATCGCCTTGGCGTATGCCCGGGCGTTGCCAAAAAGAGGCCGGTCTCCCCGCCGCCAACGGAGCACTTTGCGCGCAAGCGGTTCAAGATTTCGCAGGTCATTCCGGGCCGTTTTCCCAGGTGTCCGTCGGCTCGGAGTGGCTTTTCTCTGGCTGCTCCGCGCGCGCGCGGCGCGATTGCCTCACGGCAGATCGTCCAAGCTTGAATATTCCATAAAGTAATGCAACAGCAATAGCTACAAAAAAGAGGTTGTGTACCAATAGAAGCAGAATGTGCGAAACAACTTTGAAAATACTGAGGAGGAATCCAAATACAGATCCAACACTTTCGGGCATCGAACCGCGAGCTCCCGTTTGTCCGGCGCCTTAATAACCGCCAAGGCGACGGGCCTCTTCCGGCGCGCATCTAAACATAACCGATACTAGCGAGCAACGCCTGTTTGTCGCGTACCGGCAAGGAACAGGTGCCGCCCGAGCAAATAAAGGCAGCCGCGCCGCCCGCCAGTGCTAGTTGCGCTTTCGCCGGATGCCCCTCCGGGATTTCGTCCGGTCTGTCGATGTCCACCACGACGCGTCCGGTAAACGGCACGCCAAGCGCGGCCTCATAGAGCACCGTCCGCCCAGGTCCCGCCGTCACGATGTCCGTGGTGCGCAGCCGGAAGTCGAGCGCGTTCAAAATCCCCCCATGGCCAACAAAATTGTTCCGCGCCACTGGCCCGAGCGCCGCAAAAAGTTCGTCCGCCCGCGCGAGCCAGCGTGCCTCGCCGGTGAGCCCGCCAAGCCGAACGACGGCGGACAAATAAACCGGATGCGCGTTCAGGAATCGCATCGTCCGCTGTTGGAGCGAGCCGCAAAATCACATCAGCCGCGTCGTTGGCCGCCATGTTGAGAAGCCCGCTTTGAGGATCGAGGTGATAGGTCTCGAGCGCTTCCGCCCAGGCGATCGCGTCGGCAAGATAATCGCGTCCAGAAACACGGATAGGCGCGAAATTGCGTGTTTCGTGCAAGGCAAGCGCGGCGCGGATCATCGCGGCATGATCGAGCGCGAGACCAGGCGTCACGAGAACGCCCGCGCGCCAGCCATGCGCCAGGCGCTTGTTGCCTTCCGCGTCAATGACCTGCATCGCCCTGACGATGAAGTCGTAAGCCCGCGCGGAAACCCCTATCCATTCCGGCGCGTCGAACAGCGTCGCGGCATTGACGAGCGCGGCGATCATTAGGCCGTTCCAATCCGCGAGAATTTTGTCGTCGAGGCCGGGGCGAACCCGCTTTTCCCGCGCGTCGAATAGGCGTTGCCGCAAAGGCGCAAGCCGCGCTTCTTCCGCAAGCGCCGGAGGCTTTGCTTCGAGGCGGTTCAAGATGATGACGCTCCCGCCATGCGCTTCGTCTTCCCAATTGCCGCTTGGCTGGGCGTCATAGAATTTGCCAAAAAACGCCGCGTCCTCTGGCCCGAGCAGGGCCTCGATCTCGGCATAAGACCAGACATAGAACTTGCCTTCGACTCCCTCGCTGTCGGCATCGAGACTGGCGCAGAATGCGCCTTCGACAGTGGTCATTTCGCGCTGGAGCCAGCCAACGGTTTCCTTGGCCCTCGCGCGGAAAAGCGCGCCGCCAAATTCATGATGGCAAAGCCCCAAGAGCTCGAGGATTTGGGCATTGTCGTAGAGCATTTTTTCAAAATGCGGCACGAGCCAGCGCTCATCCGTCGAATAGCGCGCATAGCCGCCGCCGAGATGATCGTAGATGCCGCCATTGGACATCTTAGTCAGCGTCAATTTGACGAGATCGCGGTAAGGTGCGTTTTGCAGCCTTGCGCCGGCGCGCCAGAGCAATTCGAGAATGGGCGTATTCGGAAATTTCGGCGCCCCATTGAGGCCGCCATGGACGGGGTCGATGAGGCGGGCGATTTGCGGCGCGAGACCGTTCAACTGTTCAAGGTTCAGCTCGGCATGGCCGGGCGGGCCTGGTCTTGAAAGTTCTTGGCGGATGATTTCGGTGTTTTGCTTAATCCGGCCGGGCTCCGCGCGGAAAGCTTCGGCGACGGTTTTCAACACGCTCACGAAGGAAGGCCGGCCATAGTGCGCAACCTTGGGAAAATAAGTGCCGCCCCAGAAAGGTTCGCCAGTTGGCGTCAGGAACATGGTCAACGGCCAGCCGCCGCGTTCGCCGACGGCGTGCAGCGCCGTCATATAAATATGATCGATATCGGGACGCTCCTCGCGATCGACCTTGATGTTCACGAAAAGCTCGTTCATCACGGTCGCGGTCGCTTCGTCCTCAAAACTTTCATGCGCCATCACATGGCACCAATGGCAGGCGGCGTAGCCAATCGACAGCAAAATCGGCTTATTTTCCGCCTGGGCCTCCTTGAGCGCCGCCGCGCCCCACATCCGCCAATGCACGGGATTCTTGGCGTGCTGCAAAAGATAAGGGCTCGCGGCTCGGCTAAGCTCGTTTTGGCCGGGGGCTGACATGTGAGTCCACGCCTTGGTGCGTTGGGCGCGCGGGCCGCCCTTATGATTGCTAGTGCCGGGACTGTCAACGCTTGCCACGCGCCAAGTCATTCCGCCCCACGTCAATTATGACGTGGCGGCGGTTCCGTTCAGTAGATTTTCTGGATCCCACCGGTAGCGAACTGTCTCGAACCGCATGCCGAGCGCATCGACGAGCACGAGCCTGCCGACAAGTCCTTCGCCGAAACCGGCGATTTCGCGAAGTACTTCCAGCGCCATCATCGCGCCAAGGATGCCGGTCAGGGCGCCGAGCACCCCCGCCTCGGCACAAGCCGGCACCGTCCCCGCTGGAGGCGGCTCCGGATAAAGACAACGGTAAGTTGGGTTGGGTTCGCCGGAGGGATCGTTTTCATAAGGCCGCAGAACGGTCAGCGCGCCGTCGAAGGCGCCGACCGCGGCGGTGACCAGCGGACGCTTTTCGTAATAGCAGGCGTCGGACACGGCGTAGCGCGTGGCAAAATTGTCCGAGCCATCGGCAACGACATCGAAGGAGCCGACCAAAGCGCTGGCGTTATCCGCGGTGAGCCTTGCGGGCAGCGCGGTGACCTTGACGTGCGGATTCAATCTTTCGATCGCCGCTTTCGCGCTTTCGACCTTGGCGCGGCCAATATCCGCTGTGCCGTGCAGAACCTGGCGCTGAAGATTCGACAGCGAGACTACGTCGTCGTCGAGAACGCCGATCTCGCCGATGCCCGCCGCCGCGAGATATTGAATGAGCGGCGATCCGAGACCGCCCGCGCCGATGACGAGCACCCGCGCGGCCTTCAGCTTCTGCTGGCCAGATCCGCCGACACCGTGCAGAACGATATGGCGCGCGTAGCGTTCGATTTCCTCGGGCGAAAACATGGTCGCAGTTTAAAGCGATTTTCCGTTTCCCGACATCGGCAAAGAGCGGCTTCAAGCGCTGTTGGGTCCGGCTCGGCTTGAACGGCAATTAGGCACCATCCAGCGGAAGTTATTGGCGCACCCGCGTTTCCGGCGCGGTTTATCCCAGCAACTTTGTGGTTTGGTTATGGCCGGCTCATCGTACGCATTTAGACGCCGCTGAATTTCCATTGGTTGGCGGGAAGTTTCGACGGCGTCAGCTGGCGGAGGAAGACGATTGTTCGGGGTGGATTCGCGAAAGCTTCGGCTTTATGCGGGACTAAACAGCTAGTCCGGTCCCTTCTTGTAACGCGCCAGACCACGCGCGAAAAGCGCTTCCCCTTCGGCGGTGTAGAATTCGTTGCCCGGCAGCATATGTTGCAGCGGGAAGCGTGTAATAATCGCCGGCTGATACTTCTCGATCAACGCCCATCGCCGCGGTTCCTCATCCAGCATTAAGGGCCAGTCATCATCCCGATGCAGCATCACGCCGAAGGTTTTGCCGGCGGCGCGCGTGATGCGGGCGAACTCAGCCACGAACAGTTCCAGATTCGCGGCGATCGGCGGGAAGGTCTCGCAGATGATCGCATCGATGTCCGGGTGGCCCGCTAATTTCGCGAGGTCAACGCCGCGCTGCCGGCCCCACGCGCACCACTCACGAATCCGTGGCACCGCAAAGTTTGGGTTTTGCACCTCCTCGTACGGCAGGCTCCAGTGGTGGAGTCCGAAATACATCGTGCCCTTCCAGCTCGGCTCGCCGCGGTTGACTTCATTCGCCGCCGCGGCAAGCCGCCCGATCCAGTTCTTCAAGAAGAGATCGCAGGTGAAATCGTACCAGTGGCGCCACACGCCCTCGGCGCGAGGCAAGTCCACGAAGCGCTGGCCTGGCTCGATCTCGGCCGGCACGTTCCACCCCGGCACAAATTGTGAGCGTCCGGCCCCATTGGCCGCCATCTTTTGGTCATGAACCGGAAACTTATCCACCAGTTCACCGTCCTGCGTCACCTCGCGCTGGCGGCAATACGCCCGCCACAAAGCCAAAATGCGAGGACTGAAGGTCGGATTTCGCCAGTAATCGTAACGTACCGTGTTCGGCGGCTGCTTGGCGATATAAGTTAGGCAGTCCTCGTTGAAAAACAGTCCCGTAAGCAAACCCTTCATGCGCTCCAGATACTTGTGTCTGAAGGCGCCGGCGAACCAGTCCATCGCCTCCGGATTGAGAACGTCAAAGAGCGTTTCGGACGGGTAACCGGCTTCCTCCACGGTCCGCGCAGGCACAATTCGGCCGTCCGCTTGCATCACTTGCGCCTGGAATTCCGGGCGGATGGCCCCAAAGGCCCGAACGCGCCGCAGCATTTGAAAGGTGCTGGCCCATAGATCCACACGCTGCAAAGCCGCTTCACGCGCCACGGCTTCGTGCGCGCGAAGGTCATGGTCGTCATAAAAGAGCGAGCCGAACTCAACCGCATCGACCCGTCCGGCAATTTGTCCGAACAGGCTGCGCGCTTCCTCAGTCGTGCTGATTGCGCCGAATTTGCTTTGGTTGTAGGTGCTTACATCCTGGACCAGCAAATAGCCGCGCGGCAGAGGCGGCCGTGGCTGCACATCGACGGGAGCAGCCGCCCACAAGACGCGCTCGCGCGGGAACGGCCACAGGACTGTGCCCATTCCCAAGCTCTTGAGAAAAAGCCTGCGATTGACTGAATTCCCGAGCAGTTCTTTCATGTCGGCATAATATTAGATCAGCAATATTCGGTCAACTTTAGTTAAAAGCATGAATTGCTAATTTCTCGAACGCAGACGCTATGCTATCCAATTCCCAAAAATACCATAAGCCGCACGATACCTGCCTGCCATGGATAATTGACATAAAAAAATCAGCCCCATTTGGTCATAATACGCGTGATAGCTTGCTTTCGGCGTGTGCCAAGCGTTACCGCCCGCATGCGTCGTCATGCTCGCCACAAGGTCGCTCCCGAAGTTAGCCAACCCATCTTCGATCTCCCTGCCATCAGAGCAAGCGCCTGTTCAAGTAGCGTGTCATGCGCCGTTCAACAACGACGAACGCACTCACAGAAACTATGATTGCAATCATGATGCACGCGACGATCGAAATCCACCCCTCATGCAGGCCCACACGCATCAGAACGGTCGGAGCCAGCGGAGCAATGAGGGGATGAAAGAGATAGAGCGCATAGGAAGCCGCGCCAAGACCGAGCAGGAAGCTGGGAATCCGGCCAGCAAGCCATCTTTCGCCGAACACCACGCCGGACACGACGAGCAGGGCCGGCAGTCCGCTCCCGATGAAACGCGGTCCGTATGACTGGGACGGTCCGCCGGACTGGGCCAGAAGCAGAGCTAGTCCCACCGCGAACGCCGCAAGGCACGCCCACCAGGGAAACCGCCAGGTGGCGGCAACGCGCGCAAGGAGCATGCCGCCAAAAAATTCGAGGACAATTGAATTGCAATAAAACGCCAGCGCGTCGCTTTCGATATGCGGAACTAGAGATCCCAAGGCGCAGAGCCCGAGCACCGCCCCGATGAACCAGTAGATATCCCGGCGAAGAAGCAGAGCGAGTGTAAAAATCATATAGAAGAACATCTCGTAGTTCAGCGTCCACCCGACACCCGCAAGAGGTTCGAGAGCGCCTTCCGCATTCCTGGCCGGAAAGAACAGATACGACGTTACGACCTGATAGAACGACAACTTGGCATGCAGAACCGCTGCCGGAACGGCCAGCATCGCTGCAAGCTTGAGCGTCGTGACGAGCCAATACAGAGGAACGATACGAATTAAGCGCCGCTTGGCGAAGACCAGCCCCCCGCCGGTTTGGGTCATCAGCTTGCGCGACGAAACCACCATGACGAAACCGCTGATGACGAAGAATATGTCGACTCCCGCCGCCCCTGGAGACCAGAATTCCGAATGTCGGATCCAGACGCTCCGTCGTATAAAGCGTTGCATGCGTCATCACCACGAGGATCGCCGCGAGAAATCGTAAGGCTTGTACGCCCGTGTAGTTTTCTTTTTCTGCTTGCGCTATGACAACTCCGACGGAGGAACTATATTCGACAATAGCGACACCATCCCGGTCCTTAGCGACGTAACTTTGCATGATAAAACGCCTCAAGATTTCGAACAGTGAGCAATATCGTTACCTTCGCCGTGACCCGGGTCCGGGTTTGGCTACCCTCGAATTTTTAACATAGGGGTACGGTTATGTCTCGGCCCAATTGAGTAAGTTTTTATAAACCCTCATTTTACTACTATCGTCAACCCGTAAGTCCGGCGAGCGCCGCCGCCGCGTCCGGCGAATCCAAAACCCCCAGAGGCACGAGCGTGCGCACGGACCGCGGCTGAGAGCAAGGTCTTGCAATCGGCGGCCGCGATGTCTTGCTGGCAAAGCGCTTCGATCGAGATAAAACGGAAGCAGCTATCGCGGTGCGAGGATGGTGATCGCCATTGCCCCGCTCAAGGGATTTTGCCCCGCCCGTTGCTTACCACTTCTGGGCGTACTCCTCGCAATTGAGGTGCCCAAATGAATGTTCACGGGTAGGGCTCCTGAGACCGCGGTGCTTCGCAAACTCCACAGACGTCAGTTCAACATCACGGGTAACCGGCGCCTCGAATCCGCTTGGCGATGCATCGGCCGATCGGAATGTTTGCGAAAGCGTTGGCAGGAACCCATCCGCTTCGGACTCTGCGCGGCCGTATCATTCGTCACCCGATCTGGCCTTGGCCGGAACGATTGTATATGGAGAAGGCAATCGCTATAAGGGCGGCGGCTTGAGATTTGGGAGTTGTGCAAGTGCCTATCGAGGAAGTCGAAGGCGGCTACAAACCGTCCGGAGATGAAGCCTTTATGAACCAGCGCCAGAGGGATTATTTCCGGCGCAAATTAATTGCCTGGAAAGGAGATATCCTGCGCGAGAGCCAGGAAACCCTCGTCGTTTTGCAAATGGAGAGTGAAAACCATCCCGATTTTGCCGATCGCGCCTCTTCCGAGACTGGCCGGTCCATCGAATTGCGTGCGCGCGACCGGCAACGCAAGCTGATCGCAAAGATCGACGCGGCGCTGGAACGGCTTGACGATGGCACTTATGGCTATTGCGAAGAAACCGGCGAGCCTATCGGCCTGAAGCGGCTCGATGCCCGGCCGATCGCAACCCTTTCGGTGGAGGCGCAGGAACGCCACGAACGGCGCGAACGGACCCACCGCGAGAGCTGACAAAGCTATTTTGGGGCCGACGACGGCATCGCAGACGCCGGGTGTTGGCAACAAACCTTGTTCCGGCTAACCTTTGTTGCCGCGCCCGCTTGCTTTAGCCGTGCGCGCGTCCAAGCAGTCGCGCCATTTCTTCCTCGAGCGTAACGGCGCCGTCTTGCGCCGGACCGGCCGCCGAAACCTCCAAGATCAAACGACTGGCGGCGACAGAGGGAGCGGCCGACCCCGCGGATTGCGTCGCGGGGGCAGGGGGAAATTCAGTCTGCCCTGCCACCTCACCCGCCGGGGAGGTTTGGATCTCCTCAAAGCCGGGAAGCGCGCTTCTGGCAAGTGCGTCCGCAAACAGTGTCTCGGATGTGCCTGATGGGGCCGGGTCGGCGGCGGTCCCTTGCACCCGGCGCAGCACCGGGGCCCGCAAAGAAGGAGCGGCGACAGGCGGGCGCGGAACTCCTTTGGCGGGATTGATTCCAAGCTCGGGTTTTTGCGGCGGACCGGAGCCGCCATGGAGAGGCTCGCGTTGATTCGATGTTCCTTGGCCAAACGGAGTGACGGGCGCCGGCATGCGCTTTGGCGGAAGCGGAAAAACCGATCGCCTTGGAGCGGGCAAAACGATCGGCGGCCCAGAATCGCGCGCGGATTCCTCGATGGGGACAGCGGCCGACCACCCGGTCTTCCGCTCCAACCCGGCGGTGGGCGGAAACGGCATTTGGCGCGACGGAGCATTCGCCGGCTGTGCTTCCGCCGGCGAAGGAAAAGAAATTCCTGCCGGCGCCGGCGTCGCGTCGTGCGGCTTTCTCTCGCGCCGCTCCTTGCCGCGAATTCTCGCCTCGCGAAGGTCGCGCGGCTCGCGGCTCTCCGCCCGGATAATTTCCAATTCGATCACGATGTCGTTGGGTCCCCCGATCATCAAAAGATGTTCCACATTGTCGCGTCGAATAATAACGAGCTGGCGCTGCCGGTCGAGGTCGAAGGCATCGACGGTCCCAAGCCGCGGCGGCCGGGGCCTTCCATTACGCGGCAGCCGAAGCTTTCGTCCGAAGGTAAGGCGGAAAATAAGGGACAACAGAGCAGCGGCGGCGAGGAATGCGATCGCCGCAGCGGCAAATGCGAAACTCTTGCTCGCGAAAAAACTTTCAGTCAGGCCTGACATCTGGCGGCTCATGCGAAGAAAACGGCGGCGGGCGTCTGTTTAGTGTAGCATGTTTCAAACTGCCATGCCGGTGCTGACTAGCAATTATTAACGAAATTCATCAAAATTCATTAAAATATCGACTCGCGCAAGTCGCCACGCTACCGTCCTGGCGAGGAAAAATTACCGGGACCTTCCGGGTGGGCAGGATCGGCGCCCAGACCCATGCGGCCGCGGGTGCCGGAATAATCATACCGGAACCAGTCCAATTCCTGGACAGGGCGGCCTCGCGCGGTCCGGTCGGGAGGCGGATATGGCGGCACCGTCCGGTATTCGGAATAAGAGGTTTGCGCGATGGGCTCACTGGAAGCTAACATCGAGATGGTTGTGATGGCGAGGAACTTGCCGAATGATCGCATTGGCTTCTCCATGCCGGGCGGCTCGGCGCGAGAGGAGATCGCTATTACGATTTTGCTTTCTAAACATCAACGCGCCAAAATAGGCGAAGTTCACCGGCAATGCCCGGCTATTCCACCAAGCTTAAGACGGACAGAGTGGCAGCGGATATGCGAATATACCGCGTCGAGCGAAGCCGGGGGTTTGTTGCGTGCCCAAACCCAATGGTGGGGCCCCGGCGGAACCGGCGAGTTGGCCATCGGACCAAACATAGTTACTTCGCTTGCCGCAGGTGAATCGTTATGACCGAGCAGCCCGCCCCCGTCCGTCCGCTCGGATACGCAGGCAATCCGGCGCTGATCTTGGCTTTTGCCATGCTTATGACGGGTGCCGTCGCGGCATTTTCCTTCTTGCCTGACGACGAAGGCACCACCCTCGCAATCTTGCTGCTCGCCTTCTTCGCGGTTGCCGGTATTTGCGCTTCCTTCACCTTTGCGGCGGGCCTCCTTCAGTTTTCCGGACAAGCGCTGAGGAACGACGTCACCAAACTCATCTGCGACGGGAATACCGAAGGGCTGATCGTGACCGGTGCTGGCGGCAATATCATTTACGCGAACGCCGCGTATTTGACCTTGGCGGATGCACGCGGCCTCGCGGACCTGCGCGCGGTGGAGCGGCTCTTTTCCGGTTCACCGGAGATTTCCGAGGCCATCTACCGGCTCGCCCAGGCCGCGCGCGACGGCAAGAGCGCCACCGAGGAATTGCGCTTGTCTTTGCCGCTCGGCGGCGCCGGCGGGGCCGGCTGGTACAAGATCAAGGTCAGGCCGCTGGCTTTGGCGAGTGCCGGGCGCACCAGCCTGTGGTCCGTCGCGGATGTCACGCACGAGCGGGAAAAACAGGAAAGGGTTTTTCAGGAATTGCGGGATGCCATCGATTTTTTAGACTACGCGCCAGCCGGATTTTTTTCCTGCGGCCGGAACGGCGACGTTTCTTATATGAACGCCACCCTTGCCGCCTGGCTCGGTTACGACCCGACGGAGGCCGGCACCAGAGGTCTCAAACTGACCGACTTCGTGGCCGGCGGCGGCGCCGCGCTCGTTGCTTCGGCCGCCGGAAGCGCGGGCGAGATCCGCACCGAGCAATTCGATACCGACCTGAAATGCCGCAACGGTAAAAGCCTGCCCGTGCGTCTCCTTCACGGCGTCGCGTTCGGTCAGGACGGCCTACCCGGGCCGTCGCGCACGCTCGTCGTCAGCCGCGCTCCTGGCGAGCAACCGGCGCTGGATTTGCGCGCGGCGGAGGCGCGCTTCGCACGGGTATTCAATGCGACGCCGATGGCGATCGCCATCCTCGACAAGAATGGCCGGATCACCCGTTCGAACGCCGCTTTCGCGCGGCTCATGCCGGAGGTCTTGAAGCAGCCCGACGGTGCCTCGCGCTCGATCTTTGCCGGTATCCTCGATCGCGACCACGGTGCCGTCGATGCCGCCATTGCCGCAGCCTTCCAGTCGACTCCCGATATCCCGCCGGTCGATGCCGCCTTGGCTGGAGAAGGCGAGCGGTCGGCAAGGCTGTTTTTCGCGGCGGCGGACGAGCACGACGGGAACGGCGCGACGATTTACGCGCTCGACACCACCGAACAGCGGGCTTTGCAAAGCAACTTCGCGCAATCCCAGAAAATGCAAGCGATCGGACAGCTTGCCGGTGGAGTGGCGCATGATTTCAATAATGTCTTGACCGCGATCATCGGCTATTGCGACCTGCTTCTCGCCAATCATCGGCCGACCGATCCATCGTTCCGGGACATTAATCAAATTAAGCAAAACGCCAACCGCGCGGCCTCGCTCGTGCGGCAGCTCTTGGCCTTTTCCCGCCGCCAAACGTTGCGACCGCAGGTCCTGCAACTAGGCGATGTGCTCTCCGATCTGCAAATGCTGATGCGCCGCCTTGTCGGCGAAAAAATCGACCTCGAGCTGCGCCACGGCCGCGACCTCTGGCTGGTCGAGGCCGACGTCAACCAGTTCGAGCATGTCCTCGTCAATTTGATCGTCAATGCGCGCGACGCTATGCCGCAAGGCGGCAAGATCATCTTGCGAACCCGAAATGTCGTGGCGGCCGAATGCGCCGATTTCAACGAGACATCACTGGTTCCAGCCGATTATGTCGCAATCGAGGTCGAGGATTTCGGGCATGGCATTGCGCCGGAAGTAAAGGACAAAATCTTCGAACCGTTCTTTACGACCAAGGAAGTCGGCAAGGGCACCGGTCTCGGCCTCGCCATGGTGTATGGCATCATAAAACAGACCGGCGGCTATGTTTTCTGTTCGAGCACGGTCGGCAAGGGGACAGTTTTTACGATCCTCCTGCCCCGGTATAGGCCAGACGAAACCCATCCAGCCCGTCCCATCGAACAAGCGGCCGCGCGGTCCGCCGATCTCACCGGACATGGCACCATCCTCCTCGTCGAGGACGAAGAGGCGGTCCGGGCTTTCGGAGCCCGCGCGCTTGCTTCGCGCGGCTACACCGTGTTGCAGGCTGCCTCGGGCATCGAGGCGTTGCAAATCGCCGAACAAAACGGCGGCAAGATCGATCTTATCGTTTCCGACGTCGTCATGCCGGAAATGGATGGCCCAACCATGTTCGGCGAATTGCGCAAGCGCGGGGTCAAGGCCAAGATCATTTTCGTGTCTGGCTATGCCGAGGATGCCTTCGCCAAAAACCTGCCCGAAGGAGAGGATTTCAGCTTTTTGCCGAAACCCTTCAGCCTGAAGCAATTGATCGAAGCGGTGAAAGGCAAGCAGTGAAAAGCTGGGCCTCGCACGGCGACCCCGGGCGCCGCTGGCGTTTGCCTTGGTCAATTCATCTGATGAAGTGGTAGCGGGCCAGTTCGCTTGTTTGCAAAGGGTGGTGAGGAGACATTCGCACTATATTTTGCACGCGTTAAGTGTCTGATATATCAATACTGCACTTGGGGAGCAAAATTCTTGAATTTCGCACAGGCTTGCGTCCATCATAAATATCTTCTAATCTGGATATATGGATAATTTGGAAGCCATCGCTGCCCTCGCGGCGCTCGCCCAGACAACGCGGCTGGACACCTTCCGGCTGCTAGTCAAGAAAGAGCCAAAAGGCGTTCCTGCGGGCGAACTCGCCCGCCTTATCGCTGTTCCGCAAAACACCATGTCGGCGCATCTCGCCATTCTCGCCCGCGCCGGTCTGGTCATCGGGGAGCGGCAAAGTCGTTCCATCATATACCGCGCCGATCTCTCCCGATTCCGCGAAGTCGCGTTGTTCCTTCTCAAAGATTGTTGCGGGGGTCGTCCTGACATATGCGAGCCGCTCCTTGCCGATCTCACCCCTTGCCGCTCGCGAAAGGCTCGCGTCTATGCCTGATCGCGTCTTCAACGTCCTGTTTCTCTGCACCGGCAACAGCGCCCGCTCGATCCTCGCCGAAAGCATCCTGCTCAAGGATGGAGACGGACGCTTCAATGCCTGTTCCGCCGGAAGCCACCCCAAGGGCCGCGTCAATCCCCTCGCGCTGAAAACACTCGAAGCCTTCGAGTATCCGGCCGAGGGATTTCGCTCGAAAAGCTGGGAAGAATTCGCCGCGCCGGACGCTCCGGCACTCGATTTCGTGTTCACCGTCTGCGACAGCGCGGCGGGCGAAGCCTGTCCAGTGTGGCCGTGTCAGCCGATGACGGCGCACTGGGGCATCGAAGACCCAGCGGCCATCCAAGGAACTGCTATCGAGAAGGAACGCGCGTTTAACCAAGCGTTCCGCTACCTGAAAAACCGGATCGCAGTCTTCATCGCCCTACCGATCAGAAGTCTCGACCAACTCTCACTAGCAAACCGCCTCAAGGAAATCGGCCGCATGGAAGGCGCTTCCCATGGCGAAAAGGCAGGCGCATGAGCGAAACGATAGCCGTCGCGAACAGCCGCGAAACAGGAAAAGCCCCGTCCATGGGGAAATTCGAGCGGTTCCTGACGCTCTGGGTCGCGCTCTGCATTATCGTCGGCATTGGCCTCGGGCAGGCCGTGCCGGGCGTGTTCCATGCGCTCGGCGCTGCGACAGTGGCGGAAGTCAATCTGCCGGTCGCCGCGCTGGTCTGGCTGATGATCGTGCCGATGCTGCTGAAAATCGACCTTGCCGCGCTCGGACAGGTACGAAACCACTGGCGCGGGATCATGACGACGGTCGGCGTCAATTGGCTGGTCAAGCCGTTCTCAATGGCGCTGCTCGGCTGGCTGTTCATCGCCCATCTGTTCCGGCCGCTCCTGCCTGCCGATCAGATCGACGGCTATATTGCCGGTCTGATCCTGCTGGCGGCGGCTCCCTGCACGGCCATGGTGTTCGTCTGGTCGAACCTCGTGGACGGCGAGCCGCATTTCACACTGTCACAGGTCGCGCTCAACGACACAATCATGGTGGTGGCCTTCGCCCCGATTGTGGCGCTGCTGCTCGGCCTGTCCTCGATCACCGTGCCATGGAACACGCTGATTCTGTCGGTCGTGCTCTACATCGTGGTGCCGGTGATCGCGGCGCAACTCTGGCGGCGCTTGCTGCTCGTGCAAGGCGGGCAGGCGGCGCTTGCCCGCACGCTTCGCGCCCTGGCTCCTCTGTCGCTCTCGGCGCTGCTGCTGACGCTTGTGCTTCTGTTCGGCCTGCAAGGCGAACAGATCATGCGCCAGCCAGTCGTCATTGTGCTCTTGGCGGTGCCGATCTTGATACAGGTCTATTTCAACGCGGGGCTGGCTTACTGGTTGAACCGCCAATTAGGAGTCGAGTGGTGCGTGGCCGGGCCTTCGGCCTTGATCGGGGCCAGCAACTTCTTCGAGTTGGCCGTGGCGACGGCAATCGCCCTCTTTGGCTTCCAGTCGGGCGCGGCGCTCTCAACGGTCGTCGGCGTGCTGGTGGAAGTGCCGGTCATGCTGTCGGTCGTCCACATCGTCCGCCGCTCGCGTGGATGGTATGCGCGGGCCGCCCCGCCGCGCGTGCAAAATTCTTGAATTTCGCACATTTCCAAAAGGCGCCAACTCTCTTTGTGCGGATAGACCGCTTCGGTTGGAAGACGGCATTCAGCCGCTACCGATGAAGTTCAATGGTCAGAACCTGCGCGCCGGCTATTTTCAAAACCCTGCCTTCCCGCCTTTTCGGCGCCGCGCCAAGTGGCTGTGGTTGCGGCCGTAAAAGAAATAAATGGCGAGGCCGATCACGAGCCAAACGACAAGCCGCAGCCAAGTATCGCCCGGCAGCCCGAGCATTAAAAAAACCGCCGAAGCCGCGCCGAGCGGCGCCACGGCAAACACCGCCGGCGTCTTGAACGGGCGGTGGATCTCCGGATGGGTGATCCGCAAAACGAGAACCCCGAGGCAGACCGCGGCGAATGCGAACAAGGTGCCGATGCTCACCAGTTCGCCGACGAGACCGATCGGCAAAACACCCGCCAGGATCGCGACGATCGCGCCGGTGAGCAGTGTCGTGACATAGGGGGTGCGAAACCTTGGATGAACGATCGCCGCGAACGGCGGCAGCAGGCCGTCGCGTGCCATCGAATACAAGATCCGCGGCTGCCCGAGCAACAGCACCAGAACGACCGAACTCAGTCCAAGAACCGCGCCGAGCTTGATGATCGCGGCGAGCCAGCCAAATCCGATGGCATCGGCGCCGACCGCGATCGGATCGGGCACGTTCAGCCTGTCGAACGGCACGATGCCGGTAATGACGACGCTGACCAGCACATAAAGGACAGTGCAAATCGCGAGCGATCCGAGGATGGCGAGCGGCATGTCCTTTTGCGGGTTGCGGGCTTCCTGCGCGGCGGTCGAGACGGCGTCGAAGCCGATATAGGCAAAGAAAACCACCCCCGCGCCGCGAATAATCCCGCTCCAACCATATTGGCCGGGTCCAATATTAGGCGGAATGAAGGCGCCCGTGGGATTGCTCGTGGTCACCCAGTTCGAGGTCTTGACGAACCAGACTCCGGCAACGATGAAAAGCACGACAATCGCCAGCTTGATGGCGACAATGATATTGTTGAACGTGGCGGATTCCTTGATCCCTACGACAAGCAAGACGGTGAGCACCAGGACGATGACGATCGCCGGAAGGTTGATCAGCGCGCCGGTCGAAGTCCAGCTTCGGCTCGCCGGATCATAGGCGAGCGGGCCCGAGGCAAATTCCGCGGGGATCGCCACACCAAGATCGCGCAACAAGCTTGTGACATAGCCGGACCAGCCGATCGCGACGGTTGTCGCGCCAAAAGCATATTCGAGGATCAGGTTCCAGCCCGTGACCCAGGCGATGAATTCGCCCATCGTCGCATAGGCATAAGTATAGGCACTGCCCGCTATCGGCACTGTCGAAGCCATTTCGGCATAGCAGAGGCCCGCGAAGACGCAGACGATTCCGGCGAGCACGAAAGAGAGACTGATTGCTGGCCCGGCATTGGCGGCGGCGGCATGGCCGGTCAGGACAAAGATGCCGGCACCGATGATGGCGCCGATGCCTAGCGCGACAAGGCTCCAAAGCGAGAGCGTCCGGCGCAATTGCGCTTCGCCGGGGCCCGATCCGAATTCGCCTTCCTTTGCCTCGGCCTGAAGCACCGCTATCGGCTTGCGCACCCAAATATTCGCCATTCCCCAAGTCTCCCATTGACCGCGCAACGCCCCCGGCCGCGACATGATCGCACGCGCCAAGGGCTTTGTCGCGCGCCATAGCACGGATGTCGATTTTGCAAGGCGCCGCGGCATCGGTAGTATCCCAGTTGGGCGAATATCCGGACTTTACATCTTGACCCAACAAAATCGCCATTGTCCGGCGCCCGCCCCGCCGGTCTCAACGGCTTGGGAGTGCATCGCCGCGCGGGTCCGGCCTTGCCTAAATCCGTCGAACGCGGCAATCTCAGTCTGACAAGGCCGCCATCCGGCGGACGAGCAGCGGTGGGGGCGCTGGACGCGAGAGGGTTTTTGCCCAGACCATGCGCGCCCCCAACGAGATCGATTTCTGGCGCGGCTTTGCCCTCGTCACGATTTTCATCAACCACATTCCGGGGATCTATTTCGAGCGTTTCACCTTTCGCAACGTATCGCTGTCGGACTCGGCCGAGCTTTTTGTGTTTCTCGCCGGTTGGGCGGTGCGCAAACTTATCGACGGTCCTGCCCGCGCACTGCCGGCAGAATGGCTCATTTTGCGGCTGGAAACCCGGGCCTTCCAAGTCTATGTCGCGCAGATGGTCGTCACGGAGCTGGCCATCGCGCTTCTTGCGGCGTCAGCGCTTCTTCTCGATGCACCCTTCCTCCTCGACTGGCACAATGCGTCGGCCGTCTTCAACAATCCCATCAAGGCCCATATCGGTCTCGTTTTGCTCACCCATCAGCTCGGCTATTTCAACATCCTTCCTCTCTATGTCGTTTTGCTCTTCATCGCTCCGGCGGTCGCGCTTCTCCACCGTCATGCTCCGGCGCTTCTGCTGCTCGCTTCGCCCGCGATCTATGCCGCCGCTCTGGTGTTCGGCCTGAACTTGCCGACCTGGCCGGTCGAGGGCACCTGGTTCCTTAATCCGCTCGCCTGGCAGCTCATCTATGTGCTTGGTTTTCTGCTCGCCGGCGAAGACGGGATTGGCGGTTTCGCGCGGCGTCGCCATGCGATTTTGCGCTGGCTCGCTCTGCCGGTCGTGGCGCTCGGCGTTGCCGTTGGGATGACCGGTTTCTCCCCCGATCCGGTCTATTTCCCCGAGCCGAAGCTTTTTTTTACGTTCGACAAGACGTTTCTGTCGCCGGCCCGGCTCATTCATAGTCTAGCCTTGACGGCGGTTTTTGCCGGCACCTTCAACGTCATCGGCCGCCGGCTGCCGCGTCTTCCAGGCTATTTATGCCTTCTCGGCCGCAATTCGCTTAATGTGTTCTGCGCCCTGTCGCTGCTCAGCCTGGGCGGGCAAATCGTCCGTTACATCTACGGTGGAAACGTTGCATCCGACGCATTCATCGTTATCTTGGGTGTTCTCCTTATGGGTTTCATCGCATGGGCAGCGGAATGGCGCGAAAGATTGCGGGCGGCTTTGGCAAACAAGCCGCTCTCGCCCTAGCGCTAGCCTGCCTCTTAATGCCGGCTTCCCGCGCCGAAGACCTGGGCGCGCCTCCCGTCGCGCCGCCGATGAGCCCGCCCTGCGACGTGCCGGCGGCGGACATCGCCGCCCCGGCCACGCTGCCCATCGTGACCCAAGCCCTGCAAAAGGGCGAGAAAGTGCGAATTCTCGCGATCGGCTCATCCTCGACGCTCGGGTTCGGTGCCTCGTCGAAGGACATGAGCTATCCCTCGCAGCTCGAATCGATCCTCGAACATGCCCTCAAGGGCGTCGATATCGTGATCCTCAATCGCGGCGTCTCCGGAGAAATGGCGGAGGACACGGCCGAGCGAATCCGAAGCGAGGTCGCGCTTAGGAACCCCGACCTCGTTCTTTGGCAGTTGGGAACCAATGACGCGCTGGCCCGGATCCCGCCGCGGGATTTCGAGGACACGGTGCGTTCGACGATCCGCTGGCTGAAGGAGAACCGGATCGACGTCGTGCTCGTTGGGGTGCAATATACCACGCGCCTCGCCCGCGACGAAAATTATGTCGCGATACGCGACAGCCTGCAGAAAATCGCGGCCGAGGAAAATATTCTTTACGTCCGCCGCTACGATGCGATGCGGTTCATCGCCCAGACCAGGGCCAATTTGCAATTGATGGCGGGCGATAATTTCCATCTTAACGATCTTGGCTATCGGTGCATGGCGGAACACATAGCGCATGCCATGATCGTCAGTCTTTTCGTCAAGCGCGTGCGGCCGGCCCACAATTGATTGATTTCGCTTAACTGACTTCGAACCATGTCGCCATGCCGGCCGTCTGTCGCCCCGCCATCAGACATTCGATCACCCATTTGCCCGGATTATCGGCGACGAAGGCGACATGTTTGGTCTTGCCTTCGGGAACGAGGACGGCATCGCGCCAATAGGGCTCCCAGCCATCGTCGAGATCGTGCAGGAGCCGCATCGCGTGGCCATGCACATGCATCTGCTGAACGAAGGCCGTATGGTTCACAAAACCGAGCGTGACCGGGGTTCCGCGCTTGACCGAAAACAAAGGCGCCGGCGCGAATCCTGGCACGGCCTTTCCATTCAGCTTCCAATATAAGGGGCGATCTTGCGCCGCCACCGAGCTCGATCCGGTCCCCATGCTGGCGATGGCCTCGATCAAAATATCGACTTTGCGCGACGCCTGCAGCTTGATCTCGCTGGGCAGCCGCGAATTTTGCGGCAGCGAGGCGACCGGCGGCAAGGGAGAGCGCTTTTCTCCCGCGGTCTTGAAGGCGAGAAGTACACGGTCAGGCTCATTGTCTCCAAGCAGCGTCACGTTCGCATCAGTTCCAGCGTCCCCGGGAAGGTCGAGCATGACGTCAAAACGCGCGCCGGGTCCAAGCGGAATCATCTGCCGGACAGGCTCGAAGGCTTCGCACGGCTGACCATCGACCGCGAGGATAAAAGGTCTGACCCCGTTGAATGCGATCAACATCAGTCGCGTATCGACGGCGCTCAGGACACGTAGCCGCAAGCGCGATGAAGGTGGCAGGGTTTCCGCGACCGGAACAGCGCGCGAGTTGAGGGTAACTAGCGGCCCGATGCGGCCCGCGCCCACGTCCGCGCCGGCGTCGAAACCGGTGAGCTGGCCTTTGTCGTCGAGCTTCCAATCGGCGAGAACGACGAGCATGTCGCGGTCGGCCGCGGGCGGATCTCGCTCGTCGACGATCATGACGCCGTAAAGCCCGCGATCGAGTTGCTCGCCGATGAACGGCAAGGCGTGCGGATGATACCAATAAAGCCCGCTGTCGGGAGGGGTAAAACGATAATCGAAAGAGCCGCCTGGCGGGACCGGCTCTTGCGTCAGGCCGGCGACGCCATCCATCGCATTGACGATCCGCACGCCGTGCCAGTTGAGGCTTGCCGGCTGCGCGAGCTTGTTGACAAGCCTTACTTTGACCTCCTCGTCTTTTTTGAAGCGCAGGAGCGGCCCGGGCACCTCCCCATTATAGCTCCAGACGGCGGTTTGCGAGGCAGGTTCGGGCAGAAGGCTCAACTTGCCCTCCCGCGCTTCAAGGACCCCGAAACCGTCCTGCGGAGAGGGCGGCTCCGCCCGCGCGGGCAGCGCCAAGACGCTGGCCAGCGTTTGTCCGAGAAAGAGACGGCGGCTGATTTTTCCGCGGAGCATCAAAAAACCTGCGGGGTGTGAGAGTGCTCGAAGGCGGCCAAGGCGAAAGCCGAGAGGCGAGATGTGATTTTAGATCCAGCGGCGGACCTTGGCCTTGTAACGCAAATATTTTTCGCCGAATTTTTGTTCGAGATAGGTTTCCTCCGGTTCGACGACGCCTTTTTGCAGTGCCGCCGCAAGCCCGGCGGAGAGAAGAAAAATCCACACGGAATTGACGATGCAGCCGATGCCGATATTGAGCAAGATCATGCCGATATATAAGGGATTGCGGCTCACGCCGTAGATTCCGGAGGTCGCAATATCGTTAGCCGGCTTGCGGATGTCGAGATGGGTTTTGACTCGAACCATTTCCCGCGCCGCGAAGAGCTTGATGTTGGCGGCGACGAAGATGACAATAAGTCCCAGCGGCAAGCCCCAGCCTTCCGGCAGGAATGCGGCGGGCCACATCATGTCGAGGCCAAAGCCCAGCACCAAAACTCCAGTGAAGATCATCGTGGGCGAAGCAACGACATTCGCCCGATCTGCGGTTGCATTTCGCATGGCCGGCGGCTCCTCGCGTTGGCCCCCGCTTTGTCGCGAGCCCCGCAAATCTAGCACAGGCTAATTCTGCGTGTCCATTTTGGCTTACGCGGTCTTTTGCTGCGCCTTGGCGGCGCGCTAGCGGAATATGGGATTTATCTGTAACCAGCGCCGGACCTTGGCTTTGTAGCGCAAATACTTGGCGCCAAATTTTTGTTCGAGATAGGTTTCCTCCGGTTCGATGACGCCCCTTTGCAGAACGATTGCGAGCGGCACGCAGAGAGCCAGAAACCAGACCGAATGGAGAAGGAAGGCGGCGCCGAGGCAGAGCAGGACCATGCCGAGATAGATTGGATTGCGGCTGAATTGGAAGACGCCGGAGGTCACGATTTCCGTCGTTGGTTTGCGCACATCGAGCGCCGTTTTCGCCCGAACCATCTCCCGAACCGCCAAAAGAGAGACGCCGATCGCACCGATGGCGACAAGGATGCCGATCGCCAAGGCTGCGGCGCGCGGCATGACTTCTGCTGGCCACGCAAAGTCGAGAACAAAACCCAAGCCGAGCACCCCAGCCACGATCAAGGGGGGCAGCGCGACGACTTTTGCTTTGTCTGAAGGATCGTCTTGCATCGGATGGCTCCTCGCCCGAGACCTCGGGTTGGAGTTGAGCTATCCCTACCCGCGCCGGACGTTTGCCGGGACCAAGGCGCCGCGCTTTGGAGAAATCCCCACAAATCGGCGCCGGGTTGAGTTGATAACGCTTAAGCATAGCTGCTATCTCTGATAGATGAAATGCTAGAGCCTACATTTGGCCGGGATTCTCCTTTTCATGGGTCGATAGGGGTGAGCTTAGTTCATATCCGTGAATTGGCACGAGGTTGTTGCCTGGCTAGCCGCATGAAGCACACTGGGCCAACACGCCGGAAAATACGTCACTCACGGCTGCGCGGGCAAAGTGTCGGATATGAGAAACACGCAGGTTCACGAGATGCAATCCAACCGGAGCGGCCGGGGCTTTGACATCGGCGCCATGCTGGCCGAGCGGGAAGCGGAACGCTATGGCCTGCATACGCAACATCTGAACGAGATGATGGTGCGGGTGGTGCAAACGCTCGGCTTCGACGTCGGCTTTAGCGCCGGTCAAGGCCAATATCTGTTCGATCGCGCCGGGAACCGCTACCTTGACCTCATCAGCGGATGGGGCGTTTTTGGCATCGGCCGCAATCATCCTTTACTACGCGAAACATTGAACAGTGTCCTTGCGCGCGATCTGCCCAATCTCGTGCAGATGGACGTGTCCGTTCTCGCCGGTCTGCTCGCCGAACGCTTGCTTGGTTTTGTTCCGTTTCTCGACAAGGTTTTCTTTACGAATTCCGGCTCGGAGGCCGTCGAGGCCGCGCTTAAATTCGCCCGTCGCGCCACGCGGCGTCCCGGCATTGTCTATTGCGATCACGCCTTTCATGGGTTGACCTATGGCGCCTTGTCGTTGAACGGCGATGGGATTTTCAGGGAGGGTTTCGATCCCCTCGTCCCTGGCTGCTCCGCGATTCCATTCAACGATCTTGCGGCTTTGGAAAAAGCCTTGTCCGCGCGCGATGCCGCAGCCTTCATCGTCGAACCGATCCAAGGCAAGGGAGTCAATCTTCCGGACGATCTCTATCTTCGCGGCGCTCAGGCCCTGTGCCGTAAATACGGGACCTTGTTCGTTGCCGACGAAATCCAGACCGGACTTGGCCGAACCGGACGATTCCTCGCAGTTGAACATTGGGGGGTCGAGCCCGACCTCGTGTTGCTCGCCAAGACGCTCTCCGGTGGTCATGTGCCGATCGGCGCGGTGCTAACGCGCAAGGCAATCTTTGAAAAAGTGTTCAACCGCATGGACCGGGCCGTGGTGCATGGCTCGACCTTTGGAAAGAACGATCTCGCCATGGCGGCCGGCCTCGCAGCTCTCGAAGTGATCGAAACCGAAGGGCTCGTTCAAAAGGCCGCGCAGACTGGATCCAGGCTTCTCGCCGCCTTCGAGGCCATGGCGGAGCGGTACGAGCTCGTCCAAACCGTGCGCGGGAAAGGCCTGATGATCGGCATCGAATTCGGGCCGCCCCATTCGCTAAAGCTCAAGGCTGCGTGGATGCTGCTCGAAGCGGTGAGCCCCGGCCTATTTTGCCAGCTCATCACAATCCCGTTATTCAAGGATCATAAAATTCTTGCCCAGGTCGCGGGCCACGCAAACCACACCATAAAACTTCTTCCAGCGCTCATCATAACGGATTTGGATTGCGAGTGGATCGTACGTGCCTTTGAGGCGGCGATCGCCGATAGCCATCGCGTGCCGGGCGCGGTTTGGTCGCTCGGCACGACCTTGGCCGATCATGCCATGAAAGCCCGTGCAACGAAGTAGGGCAGGCCGGACGCGGGCGCGGCTTATCCCCCAACCTCTTCTGGAACGGCGATAAACTCACGGCGCGTCGAGCCCCGAAATCATTTGCTCGATCTTCGGCGACTGCCGCCGGCGGTGCCCGAGCGGCGCGCCAGGCGCGTCGTCCGGTAGAGGGCTGCCAGTGGTGCCTGGAATCCGATGCTTTCGAGGACAAGGTTCCCAGCCTCGATCCTTTCCGGCGTCCGCGGCCAGGACCCATCCGCGCGGCGGCGCAAAAGTTCGGCGCCGATTGAAACCGTCCGCGGCACAACGATTTCCCGGACGCTTGGAATCGTCGTGTAGGCCCAGACATTGGCCCAGGTCTCGGCCTCGTTGCTCGGCGAGAGAATCTCAGCGATCAAGACAGGATCGGAAATGACCGCCTCGTCGGACTCATAGTCCGAACAGGCCACCGCCAGATCCGGGATCCTGACATTATGTTCCGCCTGAACCCGTGGAACAACGCCTGGGTTAGCGAGCACACTGCAAAGGCTCGACTTCTCCGCGAGATGGTTCCGGATCAGGCTGCATAGCTCGGCTTGTAGGGCGCCATGGGTCCGCCGGCTGGCGGGAGCCATCGCCTGCGGCTCTCCGTCCAGAGCTGCCACGGCCGGCCATCCCCCGTGTCCCAGGCGAGGAACTCCGCGACGGTCATCCTGACCGGTACCTTGGCAATCGCGCTCATGATTGCAGACTAACACAAAACGACTGCCAGCTAAATCAATGCGCTGGGCGGCTGGCGGCCCGGCCTCCGGTCCACGCTCCAGCAGACCGACCGAGTCCAACCTCGCGATAGTAAATGCGCGATTCAAAACCGGCCGAGTCGCGTAAAGGACTCCGGGTGTGTCGGTTGAATAGCTCGACCGCTCCCCTCTGACTCCTCTGATGCGCGCCCGAAGACGAATAATGGCGCGCCGTCATCCCCCGAATAAGGGTGCGAGGAAATGGATTATATGATGCATTGGTCTTGCGCCCTTCGAGAAGGGGCTGCGGATTCACCCGCAATATACCCTCTCTATTCAGGAAAAGGAAAGCTCGAGGAAGAACGGGTCGAGAAAAAAATCCGCCGCGTAAATCCGCGCCGTAGCGGCACCTGGGGATGGAGTGGACAAGCTTTGCTTGCCAACGCCGGCCGCCTCCCGGCGAAGAAGGCGCGGCCAATCAGGAAAGCCTGGGCCAATCCGTCCGCGCTCGGCTGGACAGCATTATCCGGCGCAAGCCCCGAAGCGCTACCATCCCCGTGCCGCCCGCGAGACTGCGATGCGTCGCGGGGGCGGTGGGGATCAGGATCTCGCGAAGCCCAGCCGGCATCAATTTCGAAAGCGGGAAAAGCATCGGCTTGTCATGAACCGGCAGCAGTTGCTTGTTCATTGTTCACACCACTGCTGATTGGCCAACGCGGCTGCCTGTGCCTGTGCCGTCGGCGAGGTTGATTGCCTTTGCGCCGCCACCCTCGGCTAGCGCCGCCGCGGTGAACTTCGTGAAGACCGGATCATCGTTAGAGCCGCGCGCGCGACCCATCCTTGCGGCATCAATAAGGAGCGTACACGAAAAAATTGATTGTTGGCTCTCGGACACATAGCGACTTAGATTCTGCTGGCCCGCCACGGCCTCGCGGGCCAGCATTAGCCGGGCAAGGGGCATGGCGAGCGCCGTGCTGACGACCGCCATCAGAACCAGCGCCGCGAAGACGTTGGCTGAAATGATCCCGGAATCCAAGAGGACCGTCAGCACGATCACTTCCATCAGGCCTTTGGTCTGCAGAAGGGCTCCGAGCCCCAAGGCGAAAGGCCACGACGCACCGGTGAGACGGGCGGCCACCGCGGTTCCGCCAACGATGCCGACCACGGCGACCGCCGTCGCAATGAGAAAAACTTCCAGGAATGCTGGCGAGCCGGGGTCGATCAGGGTTCGCAGTCCGGTCAATGTAAAGAAGAACGGCATCAACAGCACCACCGTCAGCACCTGCAGCCGATCCAGGATGGGCTTGCGCAAATTCGCCGGCATCACGGCTCCGGTTGCGAAGGCACCGATAATGTAATGCAATCCCATTGCCTCCGTGGCCAGGGCGGAGGCAATGGTCACGGCGCCCACGACCGCCAGGGCGCGCTCATCGACCATTCCGTCCCGCATCCGGGCAACCACCATGTTGCCGAGCACCGGCCGCACGACCCGTACCATGAAGACCAGGTAGAGCGGGACCAACAGAAGGGTGGCGAGACCAACGGGTCCTCCGGCCATCTGCCCCGCCCTGGCCGTCAAGAGGACACTCAGAAGGATCCAAAGGGACGCATCGTTGATCCCGGCGATGCCGAGCACAAGATGGCCGATACGGCTGCCCAGCAAATCCATTTCGCGCAGGACCGCCCCGAGGACGGGAAGCGCTGTCATGCCCGTACAGATCCCGACCGCGACAGCGAACTCAGCGGAACTGATACCCGACGGGAGCTCCTCGGGATAGCGAGCGAGGATCCAGTACCCGGCCAGACAGCCCAATGCGGTCGGAACCATAACATTCGCGGCGGCCACGACCGAGAACATGCGCCCGTTGTCGCGCAATATGCCGGGTCCCAGATGCAGGCCGGTAGTCAGGCCGAAAATCAGAACCGCGATCGAGCCGATACCGGCAAGGGACGCCAACGATGCAGGATTGATGAACATCTGAAACAATCCGGGGGCCACCCGGCCGAACACCGATGGCCCCAGTACGATGCCCACCAGGATCTGAACGACGACCAGCGGCACAAGCCCCTTCAAGCCCGAAAAGCGCAACACCGCCACCGGAAGCACAACGACGGCAAGCGCCAGCACGAGGAAGTTTAAGCTCTGGGTCATGGCTTTTTGCTGCTCAAGGTTCTCTCAGAATGCGCCATGGCGCGTACTCACGCGCATCAAGGTCATAAGGATAATTTTCAGATCCAGCCCGACGCTCCGCGTGCGGACGTATTGCAGGTCAAAGCCTATGGTCTCGCCCCAATTCAGCAACCCGCGGCCATTTATCTGCGCGAGGCCGGTAATCCCGGGCTTGTAGGCGAACTTGTACATTTCTTCCGGGCTATAGTATCGCAAGACCTCGGGAGCTTCCGGACGCGGCCCGACTAGGCGCAAATCGCCGGCTAGCACCGACCACAAGTTCGGCAGTTCGTCGACGGAGAGCTTGCGCAGAACCCGTCCGACCCTTGTGACCCGAGGATCGTGCCGGATCGTGGGATACTGCCGGTGGAACTCGTCCGGCGTATATTTGTAAGCGTAGAAATCGGGAAAACGGGTCCGCGCATCGCTGTACATCGTGCGGAACTTCACCAGCGTGAAATAGCTTGGCACGTAATACAAACTATCCGCGTCGAAGCCGCCCGGCGGCGGCAACAAATCTGCTCGGCCTTTGAGGTCGCGGCCGCGCACAATTCTTGAACGTCCCGGGCGCTGGTGCAAAAAAAACACGGACCCGGGCGAGTTGTAACGGATCATCGCTGCCAAGATCAGCAGCAGCGGAAGTCCGGCCACTAGTCCGAACAACGCGGCCAAGACCTCGACGCCTCGATAGACTGCCTCCGCCAGCCAGTGGGAAGAGGAGACGCCATCGCGCACCGGCACCGCGTGCAGCCTGCCAAGGCTCCTGCCGGCCTCGGCAACCTCGGCAACCGGCGCCGGCCTCTGGCCCACCGCGAGACCGGCGCTAGTGAGAGCATTCGGTGGAGGGTTCATTGGCGGCTTTCCTCCAAAGCTGATTAAGTCGGCAACACACTCCCACTTCCAGCTAGTTGCGCCATTCCGCCAGTGACGCCGACCATTTATTGAAATACGCCCTGCTGAGGTCGGACAGCGGCAGCCCAACCGGCAGCCGCGATTTGCCATATTTGGAGAACGCCAGATAGTTCTTGATGGTCTCCAGATCCTCGGCCGAGGTCAGCGCGAGGTCCTCGTTGACGAAGTGGAGGATCATCCCCTTCTTGAGCGCTATCTCGAGCATGCGATTGCGGTCTTCCTCCTCTTCCGGCAGGGCAAAGATGCTATACATGACGAGATTGACGTTACGGTGTTCGACGATATGCCACAAGGTCGGCAGATGCAGCATGTCCTCCAGATCGAACAGCTCTAAATCGGCGGTGAGACCATTCCTCTTGCTGTAATCCAACAGCATGTAGCGCTGCAGGTGCACCGGAATCGGATAGGTCGAGGAGGTGTTGTTGCCGACGTAGAACATGGTATTTTTTCCGTTGTCGAACACCTTTTCCCGCGGCGGCCGCTGCGCCAGCCTTTCCTCCTCCTCCTCCGTCTCGGGGATCAGGTGGGAATAGCCGGCCGGGATCTTCCGCCCGAGCAGATCGCCATACATGCCCTCGGCGAGCCGGAAATCCATGCTGACCCGCGTCTTGCCGGTTGTGTTCGGCCTTCCGGAGCCGTGGATGTTCTCCTGCGAAAAGAAGCAGCAGCTGCCCGGCTTGGCCTTGATCTGATGGCTTTCCTTGCCGAAGACTTCCGTCATCTCCTCCATGCCGAGCCGCTTATCGATCGCGAATTTGATCAGTTCGCGCGATTTTTTAATGCCGATGATCTGCATCGACCTTGAGCGATCCTCATCCGCCGTCACGTCGACGAATGGCAACCACAGGCTGCGCGAGGCGACGCCGTGACCGTAGAGCAAGCCGGTGTGGTACGGGAAGAATAAATCCGGCGTAGTCGGCAGCATGATGCGCACGTTCATGAACCGCTGCACCGCGATCGGCGGCCGCAATTTGCCCTTTGGAACAGCGACCTCGCGGACGAAGCGGTTGACCATCCGCCTGAACTCGGGCAGGTTCGTATCGGCGCAGAGCTGCTTCGTGACCTTGAAGGTTTCCTTTTGCGGGACCACTTCGTGCAGGTTGTCCAGCGCGTCCAAGTCGTATCCCATCATGTGAATGCGGTTCAATATCCATTCGTTGAATGGAAAGCGCTCGTTTGGATACGTCATGATTCGCGCATCCCACTCATGCGTCAGGCTGCGCTCCAATTCCGCGTCAATGTCTTTCGCCTGAATCGGATTGAATTCTTTTATAGTCGAAGCCGATGCTGGAATAGACATTTTCTTTAAGCTCCCTAAACTGTCGCCGCGATGAACACGCAAACGACATACCCCAACCCTTCTCGGGCACCAGAATGGCCCCAAGCGCTATTGCGATTATGCTGGTATTTTGTATGCTGGTATTTTGTGATGCAGGTAAGTACGCACCTGCAACCATCGCTCACTGCTCCCGTCGTAGAGTCAACACAAAAAGAACACTGTTTGCTCACGGAAAGAACACTTTTAGTTAACGAGTAACCGAACTTTAGTTAACGAGTAACTTAATAATACTTTGAAACGGGGTAACAGCCGAGGTTGAGCGCACTGATCACGGCAGCGGGAAAAATCTTGCCATACCTGATGATCTTAGTCAAGCCGTTAATTAGCTATCGACAGACGTCAAGCCGTTAGCTCTTTCTCGGGGGGCGCTCTGTTCAAAATTGCTCGCTCGCTGCGAGAAATTATATGACACAAAAATTGATGTTGAGAGGAAGGAGCGGACGGCCGCACACTTCCGATGGTTCCAGCGTCGAAACGGCCTTCGGATGGGCCGTGCCCCCAAATCGTCGAAGCCGAGACAGGCGCGGCGCGAGTGCAGCGAAACGATCGAAAGGTTCCGCCTTCGGTCCCGTGCCTGTAGGACTTATAACCGCCGAGCCAGACTATGCCTGGCCCTGGCTGCCTAGGCCGTGTGGACGGATTTGATCAAGATGAAGCCGCAGACGAGTGCGAGGAATGAGGCATAGTTTCTTGCCGTCTTCTCGCAGCGGAGCGCGATGCGTTTGAAGCGCTTGATCTTGCCCATCATTTGCTCGATACGCGCCCGCGCTTTGTAGAGGACCTTTGCGAAGAACTTCGGCTTGTCGATGGTGTTCGAGCGATAGGGGATGACCGGACAAATGCCGCGGTTACGCGCCGCCTCCCGATTTGTCTTTGCATCATAGCCCTTGTCCGCGACAACGGCGCGGGGATCGACGTCCGGACCGAGGTCGAGGAGCACTTCGAAGTTGCGGCTGTCGCTCGCTTCGCCGCCGGTCAGATGGAAGCCGATCGGATAGCCGTCGAGATCGGTCTTGAGATGGATCTTGGTCGAGAACCCTCCCCGGGAGCGCCCGAGGGCTTCGCCATCCTGCCCCCTTTTGCGCCGGCCGCCGACACATGCGCGCGGATGACGGTCGAGTCGAACATCTGCACGAGATGCGCCCGCTCGCTCAAGGAGGCGAGCGCTTCGAAGAAAGTTTCGAACACGCCGCTGCGGCTCAAGCGCCAGAAGCGCTTCCAGATGCTGTTCCAAGAGCCGAACTCGGCCGGCAGCGCTCGCCAAGTAATGTTGTGGATCGTGAAATAGTGCAAGGCTTCGAGAAACTTGCGGTCGTCCCGCCCCTTGTCCCCACGCCGCGAGCGGCAGGCATCGAACACCTCGTGCACAAGCACCCAATCTTCTTCGGTCATCTTCGTCAGCATGGCCGGCCCTCCAAAAGCCAGCCACCCATGAATCACCGAAAAAGTGATTTGGGAATCCCTTGACCTATATTTTCCGATATCCGTCCACACGGCCTAGGCTTCCCGGCACGGCGCAAACGGGCGATGTTGCGGACGGACGATCCGCTCCCCACCAAGAGGTGTCGGGAACCAACTTCATCCGCCACGACTCCCGTTTGCGGTTTGTTCCGGTTCACCGCTATGCTCGCTTGATGATTATTAACAAGTCCCGGGTTTAAGCGTAGCATCCTGGCTTGTTGAACGCCTTCTCGTCCGATGCCACAAGTTTTCAGCTTACCCTTCAAGGACAGGGCCGCGCATCCCCTGGCCGGCGTCACCGTGCTTCAAATCATTCCCGGCCTTGATCTCAACCCCATGGCGCGCGGGGCGATCGAAATCGCGGCGGCGCTTGGCGCGGCGGGCGCGCGGGCGCTCGTTGCTTGTGCCGGCGGCCGGATGAAGGGCGAGCTGCAAGCCAAGAGCGGCGTCTTCGTGCCTTTTCCCTCGCGCACCAAAAACCCATTTGCCATGGCCCTGAACGTGCGCCGCCTCGCGCGTCTCATCGCGGCGGAAAACGCCGATATCGTCCATGTGCGCTCGCGCGCCTTGGCCTGGGTTGCCTATGGCGCGACCCGCCTGACGAAGACGCCCTTCGTCACCACTTTTCCCTCCGTCCGCGAAGGCTCAAACCCCATTGCCCGCCGTTATAACTCGGTGTTGGCGCGCGGCGACGTGGTGCTCGCCGATTTCAAACTTTGCCGCGTGCCTCGCCGCCAACCTCCATCCGCCGGCGGCAGGCAAAACCCGCGTCGTTCCTCATGGCCTCGATTGCCAAGCTTTCGCGCCGGATGCGGTTGCGCCCGCCCGCGTGCAAGCGGCGCGACGGCACTTCAAGGTCGCGCCGCACGAGCGAATTGTGCTTCTCGCGGCACAGATACGACCCGGCAGCGGCCACAAAATTCTGCTCGAGGCGGCGGGACTATTATCGCGAAGCGGCCTTGCCGGGGTGAAATTCATCCTGGCCTGCGACAGGATCGAAAACAGCGCGCTTGACCGCAGCATCGACCGTGCCATTGCGACGGAAGCGCTGCAAGGAATCATGTACCGCGCCGGCCATTGCGATATGCCCGCGGCGCTTCTTGCCGCCTCGATCGTCGTCGTGCCCGCGACCGAGGTGCGAGCTTTCGGCGACACCGCGGTCCAGGCCCAGGCCATGGGAACGCCGGTCATTGCCGCCAATCTGGGTGCCGCGCCAGAAACCGTTCTCGCCCCGCCCATGGTTGAGGAGTCCTTGCGTACCGGCTTTCTCGTCCCGCCAGGCGACGCGGCGGCGCTGGCGCTAGCGATCGCCACGGTATTAAGCCTTGGGGCCACAGCCAGCGGCAAGCTCTCGTTGCGCGCCAAGAAACATGTCGAGACGAGTTTTTCGGCCGAACACACGTGCTCTGCAACCCTCGAAGCCTACGTGGATGTGCGGCGGGGCGGCGCACGATGATCGCAACACCTTCCGGCGTGCCGGACGCCGATTCGATGGCGAGGGCCCGGGCAAGTTCGTTTTTCGCGAGCCGCCAAGCGATCGCTTCGCCGCCAAGCGATCTCTTCATTGACTTCGCGCGGCAATCAACCGATGTTTTACCCGGGTCCGGCAATCGTCGTGAAGATCATCCTGATTCTGCGCGCTGCCGGGTTCGATTTGTCCACATGAGGAGAATAAGCCATTCGCCGTCCAATGAAGGCCCCCCCCGTTCCGCAGAAGGACGGGCCGCGTATCAACCGTGAAATCCACGCTCGCGAAGTTCAATTAATCGATGCCGAAGGCCAAAATCGTGGTGTCGTGGAGACTATTCAAGCCCAGCAATCGGCCGATGAAGCGGGACTTGATCTTGTCGAAATCGTTCCGACGGCCAATCCTCCGGTCTGCAAGATCCTCGATTATGGCAAATTCCGCTTTCTGGAGCAGAAAAAATCCGCCGAAGCCCGGAAGAAGCAGAAGATCGTCGAGATCAAGGAGATCAAGCTGCGGCCGGGAATCGACGATCATGATTACGGCGTCAAGATGAAAGCCGTCCGCCGGTTTTTTGAGGAGGGCGACAAGGTGAAAGTCACGTTGCGCTTCCGCGGCCGCGAGATGGCGCATCAGGATCTGGGGTTCCGGCTGCTCGAGCGGGTGAAATCCGAGACCTTGAGTATCGCCAAGGTCGAAGCCGAACCTTCGATGGAAGGCCGCCAGATGATCATGGTGCTCGCGCCGAAATAGAGCTGGCGGGCCCAGGGCGGGGCAGGGCGAGGTATCATCGCCAGGCATGATTTCGCGTAATCAAAGCGTAATTTCGCGGCGCATCGCGGCCATGCCGGAGAGAACCGCATCCTCAGCGAGGATCAGCGAGTTCTGCTCCCCGCCAGGGCATTGAGCAGCGGTAACCTGCCCGCACTGAGAGCACCGATAAGCGCGGCATAGCCGCAACGGCTACTGCTCATTTCGTTACGATCTGGTATTTTTCGATCCATTCGTAACCCAGATTTCCCGAATGGGAAAATAGCCTCAGCATGTCTATGCCTATCCGAGCACGGGCATAGCTGCGATAATCTGTTTCCATTGAGAAACAGGGCGAGGAGTTCCAGCCCATCACACTGATATGATAGTGAGTGCCGCTATGCCTGCCATGCGTGACATATTTATTCACGATGGTTTGTTCATGGATTATGGGCAAGGAATTGTCAGCCCTTGTGTTTATATTTAAACCCGCATACGCCGGATGAGGCAATAATTTGCAGCGTCGATGCCGCGATTTAGCTAACATAATCAGCATGTTATTTCGGATCGAATGAGGCCGTCATGGCGAACCCGGCGGGTGAATTGTATGATGGCGCTCTCAGGCTCGATTTCGACCGCCGATTGTTGCTTCACTTTCGCGGATCGGTGGTTACCTCCGACGCAGGCTTGCTCGCATACCGGGAACTGGACGACGCGCTGTGCCTCAGCGCGATGGCGGGTGATGCGCTCTCCGACGCACGCACTGGCAAGAATGGCCGGCATGCACTCGTCGGGATGTTGCGGCAATCCATATTTGGGCGACTTGCCGGATATGAAGACGTGAACGACGCTCAACGCCTGCGCCATGATCCCGCGATGCGGTGGATAGTCGGCGGAAAGGCGGCCTCGGATGCAGCGGCTTCGCCGAGCCAGATGGGCCGCTTTGAGACGCGCTGGCTCACGGCGGAAAAGAACCTTTCGGCGCTCGCTGATCTCTCCGGCAAATGGATCGACAGCGTTCATGGTCGCCGTCCGCCGAGAGGTATCTTGCTCGACATGGATTCGAGCGTGAGCCCGACGCATGGCGAACAGGAACACAGTGTCTGGAACGGTCACTATGACTGCACCTGCTATCATCCGCTGTTCGTTTTCAACCAATATGGCGATTTGGAACGCTGCGCCCTGCGCCCCGGCAATGTTCACAGCGCCGATGGATGGGAGGCGGTGCTGAAGCCGGTCGTGGCGCGGTATCAAGGCAAGGTCTCACGCATTTATTTCCGCGCCGACGCCGGCTTCGCAAACCCCGAAGTTTACGAATATCTGGAGGCAGAACGGATCAAATATGCGATCCGTCTGCCCGCCAATCACATCTTGCAAGAGAGGATCGGCTATCTGCTCAAACGCCCGGTTGGTCGCCCGTCCAATGACGTCTGCCGATCCCATGCAAGTTTCACCTATCAAGCGGGAAGCTGGTCGCAGCCGCGTCGGGTGATCGCCAAGGTCGAATGGCATCCGGGCGAGCTTTATCCGCGCGTCGGCTTCATCGTGACGAACATGGCGCGCTCCGCCGAGAATGTCGTCGCCTTCTACAACAAGCGCGGCACGTGTGAGCAATGGATCAAGGAAGGAAAAGGCGCAATCAAGTGGACCCGGCTATCATGTCGGTCGTTCGCTGCTAACGCCGTCCGTCTCCAGCTTCATGCGCTGGCCTACAATCTCGGTAATTTTCTGCGCACGCTGGCGACGCCCGAACCGATAAAGGATTGGTCACTGACGAGCCTGAAGGAAAAGCTGATCAAGATCGGCGCGAAGATCGTGAGCCATGGCCGCTATGTCGCGTTTCAGATGGCCGAAGTCGCCATTCCGAAAAATCTCTTCGCGGACATCCTACGAATGATCGCCGACCTGCGGCCGCCGCCCAATCCAGCGCCTGCGTGAAGTGTTCGGTCGTCATGCGTCGAGCAAAAACTAAGGGAGAAGTGCGTCTTGATCACAACCGACTCTGTATTGTCCGGTGCGCGATCCGCCCATGTCACTGGTTTTGGTGTGCCGGAGCACCACAGCAGCGCCGCAGCGCGGCAATCTCAACCTCAATAAGCGGGCGATCCGGAAAATAATGCCGGTATAGGACGAATGTCCGATGTCACGGCAGGAGATCAATGATACGCGCTTGGCACATTCCCGGTTATCTGGGGAATGCCAGTTAAAGACGGCTTCGCGGCTGCACAGCACAATGCCAATCAGGCCGAAAAGCAGGAAATTCTTAATCACGCCATATCCAAGCGATGACCGGTTGAAGAGGATGTTAATGAAGATCAACGCTCCAGCGATGGCCGAGACGGCGAAGGCGCAGGAATGCAGTGTCAGGTCCAGCCAGCGGACTGTTATGTAAGGCAGTGCCGCATCAACTAAGACCGCAACAATACCCAGGGAAAATACCCCTATGATCGCGAAATTAACCAACTTCGCGCGCAGACGGTTGGGGTGCGCCAGAGCTCCGCCCAACATCGCAGGTGTCGGCAGGGACTTTTTGAAGCCGCCGAGGTTATGCACTACCGCATCCGCATCTTTCTCGCTTAAGGAAGGGATGGGGCTCTGCATGACAACGGCGATGCAGTGAGGTTTCGCGGTAAGCGACCTGAACCCGTTTTTGAATAGATATTCGACGCTGCAGCGCATCTGGGCTTTATTATGCAGCTGATCGCAAAACTCCGGATCGTCGGAGGCGACATAGACCTGCCTGTCGAACTCCGGGTCATCCTGACCTGCAACTGAACTTTCATCCAGCGACGGTTAGAGCCTCGGCAGTTGATGCGCCTTGCGGCGCGGTGTGAGCAACAGGCGAGCGGCGGAGCTGGTCAGGATTGCGCAGCCGGGCGCCTGTTGCGGTGAGATCAGCGGCATAGGCCGCAGGTGTCTGGTAGCCGAGCGAGGAATGCGGCCTCGCGGTGTTGTAATCGTAGGCCCATGAGCCAATGACCTGCCGGGCGTGATCGAGACCGACGAACAGGGTCTCGTTCAATAGCTCGTCACGCATCCGGCCGTTGAAGCTCTCGCAGAAGCCGTTCTGCGTCGGCTTACCCGGGGCGATGTAGTGCCAATCGATGCGGTGCTCGGCACACCAGGCGAGGATGGCATTCGAGGTGAGTTCGGTCCCATGATCCGATGCGATCATGTCGGGCTTGCCGCGCCGTTGGAGCAGAGTGCTCAGTTCCCGTGCCACCCGCTTGCCGGAGATCGAGGTGTCGGGGACCGCCGCCAGACATTCCCGCGTTACATCGTCGACGACGTTCAGAATGCGGAAGCGCCGGCCACAAGCAAACTGATCGTGCACGAAGTCGAGTGACCAGCGGGCATTAACCTTGGCCTCGATCAGGATCGGCACCCGCGCTCTGACGGCACGCCGCCTAACGCGACGGCGGCGCACTGTTAGCCCTTCCTCGCGATAGAGCCGGTAAATCCGGTTGATGCCGGATGGCTCACCCTGCTGGCGCAGCAGGACGAACAGCCGTCTATAGCCGAACCGCCGGCGTGCATTGGCCAGATCGCGCAGCCGGCACCGGAGCTCGGTATCAGGCGGCCGGCAGAATTGATACCGGATGCTGGTCCGATCGGCGGCGATGACGGAGCAGGCCCGCCGCTCGCTCATCTGGAACATCGTCCGAAGATGAGCGACAGCCTCGCGCTTTACGGCGGGCCCTACCATTTTTTTCCCAGAAGCTCGCGCAGGGCCGAGGCGTCGAGCATCGACTCCGCCAGCAGCTTCTTCAGCTTGCCGTTCTCGTCTTCGAGTGCCCGCAGCCGTTTGGCATCCGAGACATCCATCCCGCCGAACTTGGCCTTCCAGTTGTACAGCGTCGCTTCCGACATCCCGTACTTCCGGCAGAGTTCCCCAGCCTTCGCGCCAGCCTCATGCTCCCGCAACACTGCGATGATCTGTTCTTCCGTAAACCTGCTTCGCTTCATCGGTCCGTCCCTTGTTCAGGCCGGACTCTAACTACTCGTGGAGGAATATCTCAGTGGCAGGTCACCCGTGGGATTGGCGTGAACGCATCTCAATCGAACACTTCATCGCGCGGGCGCTGGATCAGTCGGCGGTCGAAGTTCGGCAATCATCCGCAGGATGTCAGCGAACACATGCCGTGAGATGGCGACCTCTGCCATGTGGAAGGGCGATGTGCAACCGTGGCTAACGATCTTCGCGCCAATCTTGATGAGTTTCTCTTTGAGTGTGGCGAGATCTCATCGCCAGGCACGATTCGCATAATCGATGGCGTAATTTTGCGGCGCATTTGCAATCGCGGCCATGCCGGCGAGAACCGCATCCTCGGAGATGATCAGCCGCGTGCCAATGGCACGCATCATTTCGCCGTAGGGCGCCTTATTTTCGAACGCCGCGCGAAATTTTTGCCTATCGCAAAACTCCACGATCCTTGGCAAAATCCCGCCCGAAAAGGTAACGCCCCCCTTGGCTAGGAAAGCGAGGGCGAGATCGCCCGCGAAACGCGCGGTCAGAGCCCAGCATAGCCGCAGAGTTGCCGCCTCCTCGCCGCCTGGTTGCGCTTGCGCTCTTTCGATCAATGCGATTTCGCTGGATTCCGCCGCTTCCGTGCCCGCCGCCATGCACCGCGCCCGGTGAAGCCGCATGATGCCCGGCCCAGACAAGATCGTTTCGGCGTGGACCCGGCCAAGCGAGCCTGTGTCGAGATGCGGCCAAAGCGGTGTTTCTTCGGCTCCGAGTGGCCCAAAACCCATGTGCCCCGCCTCGCTCGCCAAGGCAAAATGGCGGCTTTCGATTTCGAGCAGGGCCGCCACGCCAAGGCCGGTGCCTAGCCCCATGATAAGCTGGGTGCCGGGCGTTGGCGCGAAGGCGCCGATCGGGCGGACCCAAGCTGGTTTAAGGACCGGCAGGCTAAAAGCCTGGGCTTCGAAATCATTGAGTAGGAGGCCTTGATCGAGCCCGGCCTTCGCCGCGACCTCCGCGCCGTCGACCGTCCAATCCGCGTTAGTCATCTTGACGGCGCGCCCGCCGACTGGGCCGGCGGCGCAGGCGATCAATGAACGCGGCCTAATATCGAGTCCTTCGAAGACCGCCGCCAGAGCGTCTTCGAGGCCAGGAAAATCCTTGGTCTTGAGATGTGGCCCCGCCTCAAGCGGCGCGCCGGGGGCTGGCACAAGCGCAAACCGCGCATTCGTGCCGCCAATGTCGCAAATGAGAACAGGAAAAGGAAATTGCACGCCGCGAGACTTTCGGTGGGTTGCAAATTTTTGAGAATGCGCGCGAAAGGGTACGGTCGAGAAGACAAGACTTCAAGATCGTTTTTCAGTAGCATCCGCTGTTCCCGCCTGGCAAGGACCAGACGCCCTATCGGAAAACTCACCTCGGGCGGCGTGCGCGGCGGCGGTCTTGTTCGCGCCGCTCTAGCCCCCGAACGTGACAATCAGAACCATCCAAAGCTCTCGGGTGGCGCAGAGGCAATGACAATGTAGGCGAGCATAGCCGGGAACTCGTCGCAATAGAGGAAGGTTTCCCATTTGGTGGGTCCGCGCTCGCCAACATCATTCGGCTTGCCGCCAAAGTGGGCGGCGCCGCCCGTGCAGGACGGCGAGGCCGGGACGATTCCGCCGTTCCGGGAACGGGCGCCGTGGTTCGGGGGCGACCTGCAAACTCTCCGCAATTTTATGCGCGGGTCTCCGCCCGATCTGCCCGGCGGCGAGCGGCTGCTGTTGCCGGTGCCTGGCGGCGAACGGCTGGCGGCGCGGCTCGACCGGCGGGCCGGACCCATGACCAGGCCGCTCATAGTGCTCGTGCATGGCCTCGCGGGTTCTGAGGCGAGCGCGAATGTGGCCGCGAGCACGCGGCATCTCTACGACCAAGGCTGGCCGGTCTTGCGCCTAAATCTACGCGGTGCCCTCCCGTCGCTCCCGACCGCCCCCGGGCACTACCATGCCGGCCGGACCGAGGATCTGGCGGAAGCCCTGCGCGTACTGCCGGCTGAACTTACTCGGTATGGGATCGTCGCGCTCGGCCATTCGCTCGGCGGCAATCTGGTGCTGAAATTCATGGGCGAAGGCGGGCACGGCCTGCCGGTGCTGGCCGCTGCCGCGGTGTCCACCCCGATTGACCTGGCGGCGACCTGTGCTCGGATGATGACCCGTCGCAACTTCGTCTATCACCGCTACATGCTCGATGCGATGAAACGCGAGGCGCTGGCGCCGGGCGCGGGGGCGAGCGGAGCCGAGCGGGCCGCCATCGCCGCCGCCAAGAACGTCTATGAATTCGACGACCGCTTCATCGCGCCGCGCTTCGGCTACCGGGATGCCCAGGACTATTACGAAAGCAATGCCGCTAAGCACTTCCTAGCCGGTATATCGCGGCCAACTCTGATCCTCCACGCGCTGGACGACCCTTGGATTCCGGCGGCGTGCTACACGGCGATGGACTGGTCGCGCCTACCGATGATCGAGGCGGCGCTGACCCCGCGCGGCGGGCATCTGGGCTTCCACGGCCGGGGCAGCCGCGTCCCTTGGCATGATCGGGTGACGACGTGGTGGCTCGCGCGAAGATTTCGGCTTGGACCAAACTAGAGGAGACCGGGCGTCGTGCAACATCTTGGAATGAGATTCCCGATTTTTAGGTGTTTATACCAAGTCTCGCTGATCACGACCGATAGGCCCACTCTCTTGTTCCGATGGAGATGATTTTCCAGGGCATGTCGATGAGCTTGTTCCAGGCGAAGCAGCAGTGGTCGAGAATGTCGTCGTAGGATTCGAAGAGGCGGTTCGAGAGCCAGTTGTCGCGCATGAATTGCCAGATGTTCTCGACCGGATTGAGCTCGGGCGATTTCGGCGGCAACGGCAAGAGCGTGATGTTGTCCGGGACGGGAAGCTTCGCCGAGACATGCCACCCGGCCTGATCGAGAAGAACGAGCGCATGCGCGCTTGGTGCGACCGCAAGCGAGATTTCTTCGAGATGCAGGGCCATGGCCTCGCTGTTGCAGGAGGGTAGTACGAGCCCGGCGCCTTTTCCTTCGGCCGGGCAGATGGCGCCGAAAATATAGGCTGAACTCGTCCTCTGGTCGTGCGGCGCCGAAGGCCGTGTCCCGCGTTTCGCCCATCGGCGGGTGACCTTGTTTTTCTGCCCGATCCGAGCTTCGTCTTGAAACCAAATCTCTATCGGCTTGCCAGGAGCCTCTTTTGCGGCGGTCTCCTCCACGAGGGCGAGAAAGTTTTTTTAAAAGCCGCCGCGGCTTCCTCGTCTTGCGCATGATGGCGCGGTCGCGCCGAGAGCTTGCGAAAGCCCATATGCCGCAGCTCGCGGCTGAGCGTCGGCTTGGAGATCGAAACCCGGAACTCTTCGAAGAGCCACTGCGCCAGATCGATCAGCCGCCAGCGGACGACGCCATGCAGGGCGGGAATCGGCCCATCTTCCACGACCTGCCGCAAGGCTTGGCGCTGGCGCTCGCCGAGGATGCTGGGAGCGCCCGGCGCTTTGCCGGTCAAGAGACCATCAGGACCTTTGGCGTTGAAACGGACAACCCAGTCGCGCACGATCTGCACCCCGACCCCGCCGATCCGCGCCGCATCCGGCCGCGAGCCGCCATCATAAATCTCGGCCAGTGCCAAGAGACGCCGGGTCTGATCGGGGTCACGCGATCGCCGCGCCAGCATGCGCAGGCCAATCGTGTCAAAGTCAGAGCGAAGCGGAACCGGAGTCGACATGGCAAACTCTCCCAAAAGCTGTTTGCCATGGTGAATCAGATAAATGCCAATTCGGGAATCCGCCTCAGGAGTCAAACTTTCAGAGACTTGGTATTAGTCCCACGTTGTGCTGGGCAGGATGGACCGAGAAGCGTTTCGGCTAAGTTGTACAGATCTTGCGGAGGTATTGTGTCAGGCTCTTCCTGGAGCCTTACTCGCCAGAGCTCAACCTCAAGGGAAAATCTCCGGAATGAATCCGCGCGAAAATCTTCAAAAACCGCCAAGGTCCGGCGGGCGATCCTTTCTGTCGAAGGCAACCCCGAAACCGTCAAATCCAACGCCTCGTTCCCCTTCATCGTCAGGTCACTCCGATTTGGAAATGCTAAAAGATCGATCGGTGTCTCGGAGCCAACTTCGGGAGGGCGGGCGGCGCCGCCTCGCTGGCCCAGCCGGTTTCCGGAGGGCATCTTTGGTGTAAGGTTCGCCGACCGGATCGAGGCTGTCACCAATGGTCCCGTCATTCGCCCGGCTGACCCTCATCGTTTTGGGCACCGCTGCCTATCTCGGCCTTGCCATCCTTGGCGGGGGCGGGGTTGCCGCTTTCTTCTCCCACTCGGCCCTGCGCGCGCTCGCGGCCGCGCTCTTCGTCATCGCTGGCGCGGCGGTCTTCGCCGGTGGAAATCTGAGTTCGGGGGTGCGCGAGGATCGGGCCAACCGCTGGGTCATCGCGGCGCTTGCGCTGCTCGGGTTGCTCGCCGCGTTTCTGCCGGCCTATACGGACCGGCTTGGGTTCTGGACCCTCGACGGCGATACTCTCCGCTGGCTTGGCGTCGTTCTCTTTACGGCCGGTAGCGCGCTGCGACTCTGGCCGGTCTTCGTGCTCGGCCACCGGTTCAGCGGGTTGGTCGCCATCCAGCCCGGGCATACCATGGTCACCAGCGGCGTCTACGGTATCATCCGCCACCCCAGCTATCTAGGGTTGCTCGTCAATTCGCTGGGGTGGGGCCTTGCCTTTCGTTCGGGGGTCGGCGTGCTGCTCGCGGCGCTGATGATTCCGCCGCTTCTCGCGCGCATCGGCGCGGAAGAGAGGTTGCTGCGCTCAGAGTTCGGCGCTGAGTACGATGCTTACCGCGCCCGGACGTCACGGCTAATTCCGGGCCTCTATTAGGAGCAAAAAATTCGCCGACGGAAACGAAGTTGCGGGATGCCCAAGCCGCGGCCGCTTGGTCTCGGCCGTCACCAGCATTTGGCAGTGCCCCGACCGAAAACGACGGAATATTTTCGCACTGGTTTTATGCACCAAAAAAAGCCCGGCCAATGATGACCAGGGCTTATAAGGCTCACTGGGTTCGCAAGGGCGGTAAGGCGACGAGGCGGTGATCGACAAAGATGAGTCTGCGCTTGGATGCACCGGGATCGGAAAACCTGGGTGTCACGGAAATGACGGCGACTTTCCAGTCGGGAATGCCCTCCTGTGGAGTGTTCACCACTCCTGACAGGACCAACGCACGACAGCTCGCCGCTTCTCGTACCTGACGATGTGTATTCATCGGGGCGACAGCGACAGGCTCCATTTCTCTGAACGTCTCAACGAGACTGGCCGCCGCTTGTTCAGGTCCAAGACGGTAACGGGGTGCGGTAAAGCGTCCGGGCTCGTAGCCAAGTCCCTGAGCAATGCGATCAAGAGCGGTGTCACTGACCTTTTCGCCACGCTCAACGCGCTCGATTGTTGAAACCGAGACGCCGGCAAAGTTGGCCAATGTGCTTAGCTTCCATTGCCGAAGGCCCCGCTCCCAGCGCACGACGAAGCCGATCAATTCGCGTGGGGGAACTTGAGGAATGTCTAACGGGCCTACTGGTAGGTTGGCGATCTTGTTGAGAATGTCTTTGCCGCTCATAACGAATCTCCTTTCGTGATTGAAAGGATGACCTCTTCAGCCTGACGAAAGGAGGCCGAAAAATCCTTCAGATACAATTCATGGGGCGCAGCAATAGTGAGCGGCGCAATGTGCCCGAACCTGTGGCGCTCGGCGGAAATATACTGGTCGTTAGAGCCAAATTTCAGCATCTGAACAGGTCCGCATGGGTGCGGGCTAGAATAAGACCGTTGCCGTCGATTTTGTAGAGAAGCATCCAATCCGGCTCGATGTGGCAATCGCGGTATCCGCCCCAATCACCTGTCAGGGAATACCTTCAAGCGCGGCGGAAGCGGCTCGGCGACGATCGCCGTGGATAAATCAGGTCGAACGCTTCTTCGCCGGCCTCCCCGGCGATTGCGCCCGCGAAGGAAGCCTCGCCAGCGCCGCCGAACTTATTCGCCGCAATGAAGCCTGCCTCGCAGAGCGCTACCTCAACCCGAAACCCTATCGCTGGAAAGCCAAAGGCCGCGAAATCCTTGAAAAAATCCAGCGGGCACGCCAGGCCCTAAGTGCAGCCTAATTGTTCTTAGAGTCTGTCCGGGGACTTCATGCGGGATTACAAAGTCTTCTGAGCATGAGGCGGATTGAGGCGAGGCGCAAGAACGCGAGGGCTTTTCGATTAAGGTTCTCCCAGTCCTTGGCGAGCCTACGACATCGATTGAGCCAAGCGAAAGTGCGCTCGACGATCCAGCGTTTGGGCAAGACCACGAATCCCTTGGCGTGATCGGAGCGCTTGACGATTTCAGCTTTCAGATGCGGCAGCACTCGTGCCACAGCCTGGTTAAATTCGGGTCCTTGATAGCCGCCGTCGGCGAACAGCCTTTCCAAGAAAGGAAACATCCCGAACAGGGTCGCCATGACGAGAATGCCGCCATCGCGATCTTGAATATCGGCCGGATGGACGACGGCATGAAGCAGCAAGCCCAACGTGTCTACGAGAATATGCCGCTTCTTACCCTTGATCTTCTTGCCCGCATCATAGCCGGGTGGATCGATGCGGGCCCCCCTTTTTCGGCGCTTTTCACGCTTTGACTATCGATGATGGCGACGGTGGGGCTGGCCTCCCTTTGGGCCTGCTCGCGGCACCTCACATAAAGGGCGTGGTGGATATCCTCCAATGTGCCGTCGTAGGTCCACAGGTCGAAATAATCGTAGAGCGTGCTCTTCGGCGGCAGGTCCTTCGGGATCGCCCGCCACTGACAGCCGGTCGACAGAATGTACATGAGGCCGTTCACCACCTCACGCATCACCACGGTCCGCTTGCCAGCGCCGCGCTTGCCCGGTGGAATGAGCGGTTCAACCAGCTCCCATTCGGAGTCGGTCAGATCGCTCGGATATCGTAACTTGCCGCGGTCGTATCGCCCGCGATTCTTCGCCGTCCACATGGGTGACCCCCTTCGAATCAGGCCACCTCCCTTAAATCACAAGTGATTCATACGATTCAATATCTCTCCGGACGGACACTTATCCATTCTAATGCCATGACAGAGAGCATGACCAGAAAAACGTTGCTCGACTTTTTCGATCAGGACATGCTCCAACTCTTTGATATTGAGCTGCGTCCTTATCGATCAAATCTTTCCATTTGATCGGGACGCGCTCTAGTGGACCTTGATCGTTGATCTGGGCGTCGACAGGCCGGACAGGCATGGGCATGAGCCAGGAAAGTAATCTTTTTCTTGCCTATCGCGTTGCGCCCGAACATGGCGGCGCGAGGCTCGACCGTTTTCTTGCGGCGGCGGCTTCTGGGCTGAATTTATCGCGCACGAGAGTGAAGGGCCTGATCGAAGCTGGCCATGCTTCAATCGACGGCGCGCTGGTGAAAGACCCGAGTCTTCTGCTTCGTGCCGGGCAGACCGCTGGCTTGCGCCTTCCCCCGCCCGCCGATCCCGCGCCTTTGGGCGAAAATATTGCGCTCGAAATTGTCTTCGAGGACGAATATCTGCTCGTCGTCGACAAGCCGGCCGGGCTCGTGGTGCATCCGGCCGCCGGACATCCATCGGGAACGCTTGTCAATGCGCTTCTCGCCCATTGTGGCGCGAGCCTCTCGGGCATCGGAGGCGTGAGAAGGCCCGGAATCGTGCACCGGCTCGACAAGGATACCTCGGGGCTTTTGGTGGTTGCGAAGACGGACGCGGCGCATCAGGGCCTTGCCAAGCTCTTTGCCGATCACGGGAAGACCTTACCGCTCACCCGCGCGTATCTGGCCTTCGTTTGGGGCACCCCGGCGCGGCCTTCCGGCACCATCGACGCGCCGCTCGCCCGTCACGCCACCGCCCGCCAAAAGATCGCCGTCGTGCCAGCTGGGCGCGGCCGCCGCGCGCTGACCCACTGGCGGCTAATCGAGAGCTTTGCTGGAGAAGCAAGCCTTATTTCATGCACGCTGGAGACGGGGCGAACCCATCAGATCCGCTCCCACGTGGCGCATATCGGCCATCCGGTGCTGGGCGACCCCGTCTATGCCACGGGTTTCAAGAGCAAAACAGCGCGGCTCCCGCCCGAAGCCCAGGCCCGCCTCGCATCTCTCTCCCGGCAAGCCTTGCACGCGGCGGTGCTCGGTTTCCCGCATCCGGTGACGGCCGTCCAAATGAGCTTTACGAGTGCCCTGCCGCAAGAGCTGCGAAGTCTGCGCGACGCACTCGCCGGCGGGGGTGCGGCGAGACCTGGGCAAGAGATTTGATACCGCCAGGCGGCGCCAGTCTGGCGCAAGGAAATGGCGGTAGGATGCGTGTTTCACGCAAGGTTTCACACTTAATTTACCGGAGGATGTAGCGCCTCGCTGGAAGCCGTCGTAATTTAAGAGGCAAGGAGTGTTTTGTATCGTACAGCTTGAACCCTTTGCGTTGTGTAATATTGCCAATCTTTAATCCGAATGCCTTGCCTAGCCCTCTTTCGGCCACGGTCGCGGCATTCTATATTGTCGAATCGCATGGCCGGCATAGGAAGCGGCCAAGGGGGACTCGCTGCGACAGGGTCCCTGAGGAGAAGGTGCAATGAGTGCTGCCTTGCCAATGATTTCAGGGGAAAGCGGGCTTGCTCGTTATCTCACTCAAATCCGGCGGTTTCCGATGTTGGAGCCGCAGGAGGAATATATGCTCGCCAAGCGCTGGCGCGAGCATGAGGACCCCGCCGCGGCGCATAAGCTCGTGACCTCGCATCTCAGGCTCGTCGCCAAGATCGCGATGGGCTACCGGGGCTATGGTCTGCCGATCAGCGAAGTTGTCTCGGAAGGCAACGTTGGCCTCATGCAGGCGGTCAAGCGTTTCCAACCCGATAAGGGGTTTCGCTTGGCGACCTATGCCATGTGGTGGATCCGCGCCTCGATTCAAGAGTATATCCTGCGCTCCTGGTCGCTCGTGAAAATGGGAACGACAGCGAGCCAAAAGAAGCTTTTCTTCAATTTGCGGCGGGCGAAGAGCCAGATTTCGGCGCTCGATGACGGCGACATGCGTCCCGACCAAATCAAGACGATCGCGCGCAGGCTCGGCGTTAGTGAAAAGGACGTCATCGACATGAACCGGCGGATGTCGGGGGACGCCTCGCTGAATTCGCCGTTGCGCGAGCAAAGCGAGGGCGAATGGCAGGATTGGCTTGTCGATGACGCCGCCAGCCAGGAGCATACTCTTGCCGAACGGGAAGAAACTGGCAATCGCATCGTTGCGCTCCGCAATGCGCTTGGCGTGCTAAACCCGCGCGAGCGGCGCATTTTCGAGGCGCGGCGGCTCGCCGACGAACCGATGACACTCGAGGCGCTGTCCGATGAATTCGACATTTCCCGTGAGCGGGTGCGCCAGAATCGAGGTTCGTGCCTTCGAAAAAATTCAGTCCGCCGTGAAGGCCGGTGTCGCCAAGACGGAATCGCTGCCGCCGCCGCCGCGGATCGAAAGCCACGCGGAGCCGCTGTAGCGCGGCCGGGGCGCGCGCGCAAGTGAGGGCCGGATCCGCGCACTCTTACTTCAAGCGCTCGGCCGGGCGGCGTTCGAGCTGCGGCAAGTAGGCTTCCTTCGCCAGGATCCCCGGTCGGGACCTCGGCCCCAACGCCCAGCTTTGGCGCCGGCCGCACACCGCGCTCATCCATGAACTTGGTTGCGTGGCCGCGGATCGCGTTGCGCACCGTCGCGCGCGACACAGGGAACGGTCCGCGCGATCTTCTTGACCGGCCGGGGCTCCTCGCGATAGGTGCGGCGGATCTGGGCGATCAGGTCCACGCCGATCATCCCCCAGCACCCTTGCCGGCCTATCGGGGCCAAAGGCAGGATGCCGACACGCGCCCGTCGGGAGGGGTTGGTATCGGATGCGAAATCGCCCCTCGGGGAGCATTGTTGCCGGGGAATTTGCGTTCGCCCTCGCCAGCACGAGCTATCGAACACTTTCGGGACAACAAAACCCGCACTATCCGCTTGTTCTCCCGTTTTGACCAAATCGACCTGGTCCCGACTTGAGAATGCCGTTTGCCCGCACTTTTGGCGATCTGCTCCGGTCCCGGCGGGCAGCGCTCCTAAGCCGCGCGGCGCATTTCAAAGGTTCCGCGATGCGCCGGAATATTGGGCACGCCAGCGGGTGTCACGAGGCCCTTCACGCCATTCAAAGTGCCGCCTTTGAGTTCGAGCCCGAGAAAGCGCGCGGCATCGAAGGGGCCCGGAAGAGAAAGCCCAAGCGTATGGCGGCGGGTAAACCCGAAAGGCTCGTAATAAGGCGCGTCGCCGACGAGTAGGATGGCTTTGTGCCCGGCCCTCGCCGCACGGCACAAAGCTTCCGCCATGAGCCGGCGGCCAAGTCCGCGCGAACGGTAAGCCTTGGCAACGGCAAGCGGACCAAGCAGAAGGGCTGGCACCTCGCCGGCGAGGATATGCCACATCCGCACGGTGGCAACGAGATCGCCCGCGTCCTTCGCCGCGAGCGCCAGTCCTTGCGCGGGCAAACGGCCCTCGCGCAAGCGCTCGGCGGTCTTGTCGGAACGCGCGGCGCCGAACGCCTCATCGAGCAAGCGTTCCCGTGCCCAGGAATCGGCTGGCGATTCGCTAGCGACAGTGAGGCGCGATTTGCCAACAACTCCGGCAAAAGCTGGCGTGTGCACGTCGAAATTCGAAATCAAAGTCATCCGAGCCTCCGCCGGCCGCTGCCGGGATTGCACTCGACGACCCTCGCAACCAGGCGAACGCTCGATCGTCGAGCGTCTGCCGGCCGTCCGGGACAGGGATTAGGGGTGGCTGCGGAGGAGAGGCTCTCCCCCGCGCGGGATTTCTGCGGCGCCGCCTAAATCACATAGGATTTGAGCGGCGGGAAGCCGTTGAACCCAACCGAGGAATAGGTCGCCGTATAGGCGCCGGTTCCTTCGATCAGCACTTTCGAACCAATTTCGAGGCCTACGGGAAGGAAATAAGGTTCCTTCTCATAGAGCACATCGACGAAATCGCAGGTCGGGCCCGCGACAATGCAAGGCTCGGTGGCTTCCCCATCGAACGCGGTCCGTATCGGATAGCGGATCATCTCGTCCATCGTCTCGGCGAGACCGTTGAACTTGCCGATGTCGAGATAAACCCACCTCACCTTGTCTGCGTCCGACTTCCTCGAGATTAGTACCACTTCAGCCTCGATCAGCCCGGCGTTGCCGACCATGCCGCGGCCAGGTTCGATGATCGTTTCGGGAATTTGGTTGCCGAAATGGCGGCGCAACGAATGCAAGATCGCCTGCCCGTAAGTCTTCACCGCCGGCACATTCTTCACATATTTCGCCGGAAACCCGCCGCCGAGATTGACCATCTGCAGAGCGATGCCACGTTCCGCCAAATCGCGGAAAATCGCCGCCGCCGCCTTCAAAGCGCCGTCCCACATCCGCGGATCGCGCTGTTGCGAGCCGACATGAAAAGACAGGCCGAAGGCAACGAGGCCAAGCCGATGCGCGTGTTCGAGAACGCGCGGCGCCATCTCCGGAGCGCAGCCGAATTTTCGCGAGAGCGGCCATTCGGCGCCTGCGCCGTCACACAACATCCTGCAAAACACTTTTGCTTCAGGCGCGGCGCGCGCGATCTTTTCGACTTCGGCTTCGCAATCCACGGCGAACAGGCGCACGCCAAGTTCAAAGGCGCGCTTGATGTCGCGCTCCTTCTTGATCGTATTGCCATAGCTGATGCGATCCACGCTCGCGCCCGACGCCAGCACCTGTTCGATCTCGACGACCGACGCGGTGTCGAAACAGGAGCCAAGACGCACCAGCACTTCGAGGACTCTTGGATCGGGATTGGCCTTTACGGCGTAGAACACGCGGGTATCGGGCAACGCCTTGGCGAAGGACGCATAATTGTCGCGCACGGCATCGAGGTCGAGGACCAGACACGGCCCATCCTCGCGGCGATTGCGGAGAAATTCCAAAATACGATCGGTCATCGCGGCATCCCTTCGAAGGGCGCGGACCTCCGCGCCGGAACGAACAAGTTTTGGGTGAATGGCGATGCCTCATGGCGCTCGCGCGTTGGAGACGCGACCGCTTCGGTTGACCCGCCATCCGCTACCGGCGGCGCCCCCGAGACAAATGCGTAAGGGAGCACGCGCGGTCCGATGCTGCGCCGTCGGACATTCCCACCCGGGACAACGCGGATTGCGCCGTCCAAAGCGGTCATGGCCATCGCTTGGATTGGGATGAGGTCCCGTTCCGCACGCCCGGCAAGAAAGACTAGCCTCTTCGGTAAGCCAGCTTTGGAGGCTGGCAGAGACGAAAAAGCCCGGTCCGTCGTTGCTTTAAGTCGCCGTCCCCCGGTTGGCGGGGTTCGCCGGTTCGCCTCCGGCTGCCGGTCCTTTTTAGGCGGTTAACCGGCCTCTTGTCCGGATCCCCGCCAACCGGCACGCAACCACAGGCACGTGCGAAATTGGGCAGAGCCAGAAATATGCAATTCGCCACACATTACAAGGGTTTTTTTCAAAAAATCCGGAGGCGGACGTCCGCGAATGGTTAAATCTTACTTAAACCCCAGCTCGGGACCGACTGCATGGATATTTGGAGCTCCCATGTGGCCCACGGCGGGGGTGCCATTTTCAGCGGCCGCTTCGCCGGACAGTTGAGAACGGTCAGGCAGTCAACTTAAGCGGCATACTTTTTTGTAATTGTACCACCGCGTGATAGATGTAATGGGCTCCCTGTGGGGATATTCAGGGCTTGAGCGTTCGCTCCTTGGATTGCGGCCTTACCGAAACGTACGTAGTCATCATTAGTGCATGCGCCCGAATAATAATCCCCCGTTGCCCTTGTAGCTAGACGGGTTGTTCTCCTTGTGTCCGGGCCATTCCGCGCCTATTGACAGCGAACCACGAACCGGCAATCTCGCGGATCGTGCCGCACAGCGCAATTTTCCGGCCACCCAGGAAAGCTTAGGGTAAAGCCCAACTCTTGATGTGGAAATCGCGTCGCATCAATACATCACCCCTCTTGCCAGAAGGGCTGCGCATTTACGCGGTCGGCGATGTGCACGGTCGGGCGGATTTGCTCAAACAGTTGTTTTCGAGGGTAGACGAGGATCTTAAGGAACACCCAATAGGCGAAACTATTCACATCTTCCTCGGCGACTATATCGACCGCGGGCAGAACTCCGCGGCCGTTTTGGATTTGTTGATCGAACGCGCCAGAACCCATCGCATGTCGTGCCTCAAGGGCAATCATGAACACTTTCTTGCCGAATTTCTCGAAAATCCCGGCGTTCTCAAGTATTGGGCGCAATATGGCGCCTTGCCGACGCTCGCCTCTTACGGCCTGACGCCGGCAATAAATGCGGATCGCAAGGAACAAGCGGAGCTCTCCGCAAGCCTGTGTAACGCCATACCCAAAAGCCACAGTCAGTTTCTCGCCGGGCTACAGCTCTTTTTCAGTTGCGGGGATTTTTTCTTTGTGCATGCAGGAGTGCGGCCAGGCACGCCCCTGTCGCGCCAACGCGAGGAAGATATGCTCTGGATAAGAGATGATTTCTTGTTGCACGAGGAGCCGTTCGAAAAAATTATTGTCCATGGCCACACCCCGGTCAAGGAACCAGAGGTGCGGAACAACCGCATCAACATCGACACGGGCGCTTATGCGACCGGCCGGTTGACATGTTTGAGACTGGAACGCGATAAGATTGAATTCGTTTAGAAAAGTATATGGTTTGGCCGGACCGGATCATGTTCTAAACTGTCTGTTTCCGGACGATTTTTAGTTTCCCCGTTCGCAAATCATGCTCCAGCCGCATGGGACAGAATCGTTGACACCGGAGCCGTTCTACCCAAAGTTCCAGGATCTCTTTGCACGGCTATATCTCATGTTCCCATCGGGGGCCATGAGGCTGCGCCTGGCGCTCCTGGTGTTTGGCATTGTTCTCGGACTATCTGGCCTTTGGATGTGGCTTACGGAGTTGGTAAGGCCAAAGCCCATCGGCCTTGTGTTCGATCGCGCCGGCGCCGAAACAGCCGCGGAGCACCGGACCCGCGCGGTTCTTGCCGCGGAAATTGGCGCGATAAGGGGAGATCTTTGGGCCGAAGCCGCGTTCACCGGCGCGCGCTTCATGTGGAGCGATCGCCTGGCGATCCGCGACTGGACCAGTTCCGGACAACTCGCACGGGTCAGAGCCAACGCGGAGACCGCCCTGGCCCTCGCACCTATCAACGGCGCGGCATGGCTTTTTTTAGCCAAACTTCCGGCAAGTCCGCAGGATGGCGAGAACCGGGTTGGGACTCTTCTCGAAATGTCGTATTTCACCGCGCCGAGTGCCTTGGACCTCGCCCCCTGGCGCCTCGAACGCGCGGCAACCTCAAGCGCGCTCGCCGACAAGGACCTCCAGGCGTTCATCAAGAGCGATATTCGCGCAATTCTGGAACGCGGGCCAGAATATCGACAAGTGATCATGGCCGCCTACCGCAACGCCTGGCCGCAGAACCAGCCAATTTTCGAATCGCTTGTGGCCGATGCCGATCCGGCCGTGGCCCAATTGCTTCGCTCCGGCCAGCCAAAATGAGTGGCGCCCTGCTCGTTCCCAACCGCTTCCCGGAAACCGGTATTACATTCGCTTGTCCTTCAAGTCCCGCGGGGCTCCACGTGCAAGCTCGCGCCGCGAGCCAAGTCGCGTAGGCCGTTTCCACGCCCAAAGGCTGAGCGAAACCGTTCCGTCCCGCCAATGCCGCAATAGCCAAGGGCAGCAACGATGAAGAAGATCAGGGTTAGAAATCCCGTTGTCGAACTCGACGGCGACGAAATGACGCGGATTATTTGGCATTATATACGCGACAAGCTCATTCATCCTTACCTCGACATCGAACTCGAATATTACGATCTCTCGATCGAAAACCGCGACGCGACGAACGATCGGATCACGGTGGAGGCCGCCAATGCCATCAAAAAACACGGCGCTGGCGTCAAATGCGCCACCATCACTCCAGATGAAGCCCGGATGGAAGAGTTCAAGCTGAAACAAATGTGGAAATCGCCGAACGGCACGATCCGCAATATTCTCGGCGGCGTGATCTTCCGCGAGCCTATTATTTGCCAAAATGTCCCGCGTCTCGTGCCCGGCTGGACGCGGCCGATCGTCATCGGCCGCCACGCTTTCGGCGACCAATATAGCGCGACCGATTTCAAGGTTCCCGGCAGAGGCCGCCTCGTCATCAGGTTCGAGGGCGATGATGGCGCGATCATCGAACGAAAAGTGTACGACTATCCGGGTCCAGGCGTTTGCCTGGCGATGTATAACCTCGACGAATCGATCCGGGATTTTGCCCGCGCTTCGATGAATTACGGGCTCACGCGCAAGTATCCTGTCTATCTCTCGACGAAGAATACGATTTTGAAATCCTACGACGGGCGCTTCAAGGATCTATTTCAGGAAATTTACGAAATCGAATTCGAAGAGGCGTTCGGCGAGGCTGGACTCACCTACGAGCATCGCCTTATAGACGACATGGTCGCCTCTTCGCTCAAATGGTCCGGCGGCTATCTCTGGGCCTGCAAGAACTATGACGGCGATGTCCAGTCCGATATCGTCGCGCAGGGATTCGGATCGCTCGGCCTCATGACTTCGGTGTTGATGACGCCGGATGGCAAAACCGTCGAAGCCGAGGCCGCGCATGGCACGGTGACAAGGCATTACCGCGAACATCAAAATGGTAAGGAGACATCGACCAATTCGATCGCCTCGATTTTCGCCTGGACCCGGGCATTGGCGCACCGCGCCAAGCTCGACGGCAATGCCGAGCTCGCGAATTTCGCAGCGGCTCTCGAAGCGACTTGCGTCGCCACGGTGGAGGCCGGCTACATGACCAAGGACCTTGCCCTCCTTGTCGGCGCCGACCAGCGTTGGCTCTCGACGACAGGTTTCCTCGACAAGATCGGCGAAAATTTGCGCGCCCGCATGAGCGAAGGATAGGGTATAAAGCGCGCCCGGGGCGGCGGTGGCGATCGCGATGGCCAACTCTTAATCTTAAGGACAAGCGCCGGGTGTTTCCCTGCGCGGCGAAGTTTAAGGGGGAATATAGGGTCGAGGATCTCTATGCCGGCGTACCCGTGGTGATCGGCGCCAAGGGCGTCGAGAAAATTGTCGAGGTTACGCTCGATCCACCCGAACGGCAGATGTTTGAGAAATCCGTCAGGTCGGTGCGAGATTTGGTCGCGGCTTGCAAGACGATCAACCCCGCCCTCGCGAACTGAATTTTTGCAGGCGGCCGGGGTCAATCCGCCTCCGGCTTCGGCTCTTGCCGCATCCATTTTTCTTCGTCCGGCGTATCGTTATCAATGAAACGCAATCGGATAGGCGGCGATAGACAAAACTTCATGCAGCTTTGCTATGAATTGGGCATATTTTTCCGGGCTTGCAGGCGCTAGCCTGCCGTCGTGCGCCGTGTTGCCACGGGCGGGGTCGAAGTGGCGCGGAAACTGCTACAGGAAATGCAGGAAAAAAGATCGTAGATGAATATCCACGAGTACCAGGCCAAAGCCGTCCTCAAGGAATTCGGCGTCCCGATGCCGCGCGGGACCCCGGTGCTGCGCACCGCCGACGCCGCGGCCACCGCCATGGAACTCGGCGGCCCGGTTTGGGTCGTAAAATCCCAAATCCACGCCGGCGGGCGGGGCAAGGGCACCTTCAAGGAGAAGGAGGCGGGCGGCAAAGGCGGGGTAAGGATCGCCAAATCACAGGCCGAGGTCGAGACCTTTGTCCGCGAAATGCTTGGCCGGACCCTCGTGACGGCACAGACCGGCCCCGGCGGCAAACAAGTCAACCGGATTTATCTCGAGGAAGGCGCCAATATCGTCAAGGAGTTCTATCTTTCCCTCCTCGTCGATCGATCCGTGAGCCGCGTCGCTTTCGTCGTTTCGCCCGAAGGCGGCATGGCCATCGAGGAATTGGCGCGTCATGCGCCGGACAGGATCGCCAGTTTCACGGTCGATCCGGCCACCGGGATCATGCCGCACCACGGCCGGACGGCCGCCAACGCCCTCGGCCTTACCGGCGGCCTCGCCCAACAGGCGGAAAAACTGACCTCGCAGCTCTATACGGCCTTCGTCGCCAAGGATATGGCGATGCTCGAAATCAACCCGCTGATCGTCTCGGCGGAGGGCCAGCTCAAATGCCTCGACGCCAAAATCTCGTTCGACGACAACGCGCTTTACCGGCATCCGGAAATCGCCGCCCTGCGCGACGAAACCGAGGAGGACGCCAAGGAAATCGAGGCGTCGAAACATGACCTAAATTATATCGCGCTCTCCGGCACGATCGGCTGCATGGTGAATGGCGCCGGTCTTGCCATGGCGACGATGGACATCATAAAGCTTTACGGCGCGGAGCCCGCGAATTTCCTCGATGTCGGCGGCGGAGCTACCAAGGACAAGGTGGCGGAAGCGTTCAAGATCATCACCGCCGACACAAAAGTCAAAGCCATTCTGGTGAATATTTTCGGCGGGATCATGAAATGCGACATCATCGCCGAGGGCGTCATCGCCGCAGTGAAGGAAACGGGCCTCGAAGTCCCTCTTGTAGTGCGGCTCGAAGGCACCAACGCCGATGCCGGCAACAACATCATCGCGCGATCCGGCCTCAATGTCATCACTGCGGACGACCTCGACGATGCCGCCCGGAAAATCGTCGCGGCGAGCGGAAAGGCCTGAAACAATGCCGATTCTCGTCGACAAGGATACGAAGGTCATTTGCCAGGGTTTTACCGGCAAGAACGGCACATTCCATTCCGAACAGGCGATCGCCTATGGCACCAAGATGGTCGGCGGCGTCTCGCCCGGCAAGGGCGGCGCGAGGCACCTTGGCCTGCCGGTGTACGACACCGTCGCTAGAGCATGCGCGGCGACCGGCGCCGAGGCGAGCGTCGTCTATGTTCCGCCGCCCGGCGCGGCGGACGCCATCTGCGAGGCGATCGACGCGGAGATACCGCTGATCGTCTGCATCACCGAGGGCATTCCCGTCGCGGACATGATAAAGGTCAAACGTGCCCTGTGTGGCTCGAAATCGCGGCTGATCGGGCCGAACTGCCCCGGCGTGATGACCGCCGGAGAATGCAAGATCGGCATCATGCCGGGCAATATCTTCAAGCCCGGCTCGGTCGGAATTGTCTCGCGCTCGGGAACCTTGACTTACGAGGCCGTGTATCAAACAACGCGGGAAGGGCTCGGCCAGACGACCGCGGTCGGCATCGGCGGCGATCCGGTCAAGGGCGCCGACTTCATCGAGGTCTTGGAATTGTTCCTGGCCGATGACGCCACTAAATCCATTGTCATGATCGGCGAGATTGGCGGCTCGTCCGAGGAAGATGCCGCGCGATTCATCGCCGGCGAGACAAAGCGCGGCCGCAACAAGCCGGTCGTCGGCTTTATCGCGGGCCGCACCGCGCCGCCCGGCCGACGCATGGGTCACGCGGGCGCGGTCATCGCCGGCGGCAAGGGGGGCGCCGAAGCCAAAATCGCCGCGATGGAGGCCGCCGGCATTCGCGTGTCGCCGTCGCCCGCAAGGCTCGGCAAAACTCTTGCCGAGATGCTGCGCGGATGAGCCAGGTCTTGAGAAAGACGACGGGCGTCCGCATGTCCTGGACGAGGCGCGGACAACCGGACCGCCGGGGCCAAGCTTGGGTTTTTGAAGGAATCGAATGCAACGCCGGCCCACAGGGTTCGGCGGGGCGTCGGCGCGACCCGACACCCGTTGACAACATGCGGCGACGGTTAGGCTTGCTAGAAACGGCAGACAGTGGAAGATTTCGACCGAAACCGGGCACTATCTGGGCTATGCCGGATCAAGAGGGAGTCGCCGCGCTCATTCTCACCAGACAAATCGTCTATGACATAGTCCGGAGGGTAAAGTGAGCGTGAAGCAGAACAAAAAACTTGCGATCGCCTCTTTTCGCCTTATCGAGACCGGTGATCCTGATTTAGCTCACCAGGTCATCGCTGCGGATTTCATTAATCGGGAAGCGGAAGATGATCACGAGCAGGCGGATCGGAACCTCAAAGGTCCCGAGGGCTTTCTTGCCACCAGCTCCTGGCTGCGGGCGGCCTTCACGGAGCTTCGGTTCGAGGATATCGAAGCGATTGCGGAGGATTGAGAGGGCGGCCGTGCGGGCAGCCATGACGGGGCGGCATCCGGCTGCGGTCGGGCAAAAACGTGGAGCACGTCGCCCAGCGCGACGACCTCGGCCTGCTGCTGCATCTCGGCTGGCGCCCAACAGGGGCGTAAGGTTGAGATATGTGGCTTAAAAGGGTTTGGCCCGAAAAACGCGGGCTCAAAACTTTGAGCTTAATGACTTGGGCTTAAGGATTTCCGCCCGAAGGAGATGACGATGGCGCGCCGGGATACGAATGGAAATGCAAATGGTTCGGGCGGCGGGTCGGGCAGCCGATCGGCCGCAAATTCCGCCTTCGCGCGGACGTCGTTTCTCGATGGGGCGAACGCCGCTTATGTCGAACAACTTCAGGATAGCTATCTGCGCGATCCCGCCTCTCTCGACCCCTCGTGGCGCGAATTCTTCAGGCAGATGAACGACGACAGCGCCACGATTGCGAACGGAGCGCAACGGCCGCGCTGGAAGCGGCCCGGCTGGCCCATTTCCGCCAGCGGCGAACTCGTTTCAGCGCTCGACGGCAATTGGACGGAATCCGAGACGCGGATCGGCGCCAAGCTCGAGGCGCAAGCCGGCGAGGGCGCTTCTCTTTCCCCCGGCGAGCTCCAACGCGCGACCCGCGATTCGGTGCGCGCGTTGATGATGATCCGTGCCTATCGCATGCGCGGCCATCTCCATGCCAATCTCGATCCGCTTGGCATCGAGCCCCTGAAAGATCACGAAGAGCTGCATCCTTCCGCCTATAAGTTCACGGAGACCGACTACAACCGGAAAATTTTCATTGATGGAGTGCTTGGACTTCAATTCGCGACCATTCCCGAAATGCTGAAGATCTTGCGCCGCACTTATTGCGGCACCATCGGGTTCGAATTCATGCATATCTCCGATCCGGCTGAAAAGGGTTGGCTGCAACGGCGGATCGAAGGCCCGGACAAGGAAATTACGTTCACCAAGGAAGGCAAGCGGGCGATGCTCAACAAGCTTGTCGAGGCGGAGGGATTCGAGCAATTCCTCGACATCAAATACACTGGCACGAAGCGCTTCGGTCTCGACGGCGGCGAAGCCATGATCCCGGCGCTAGAGCAAATTATCAAACGCGGCGGCGCCTTGGGAATCCAGGACATCGTGCTCGGCATGGCGCACCGTGGCCGCCTCAACGTCCTTTCCCAGGTCATGGGGAAGCCGCACAAGGCGATTTTCAATGAATTCAAGGGCGGCTCCTTTACGCCCGAGGACGTCGCGGGTTCCGGCGACGTCAAATATCATCTCGGCGCCTCTTCCGACCGCGATTTCGACAATAATCGGGTCCACCTTTCGCTGACCGCGAACCCGTCGCATCTCGAGATCGTCAATCCCGTCGTGCTCGGCAAGGTGCGCGCCAAGCAAGATCAATTGCACGATGTCATCGAACGCACGAAAGTGCTGCCTCTCCTCATTCATGGCGACGCGTCGTTCGCGGGTCAGGGCGTGATCGCCGAATGTTTCGGTCTTTCCGGGCTCAAGGGATACCGGACCGGAGGGTCGATTCACTTCATCATCAATAATCAGATCGGCTTCACCACCTCGCCGCGCCATTCGCGGTCCTCGCCCTATCCGTCGGATACCGCCAAGATGATCGAGGCGCCGATCATTCACGTCAACGGCGACGATCCCGAAGCCGTCGTCTATGCCGCGAAGATCGCGATCGAATTCCGGCAAAATTTCCATAAGCCGGTGGTCATCGACATGTTCTGCTATCGCCGGTTCGGCCACAACGAAGGCGATGAGCCCGCGTTCACCCAGCCGGTGATGTACAAGAAAATCCATTCGCACAAGACGACGCTCCAAATCTATACCGAAAAGCTCGTCGCGGAAGGTGTTTTGACCGATGGCGAGGTCGCGAAATTGCAAGCGAATTGGCGCCATCACCTTGAGACATCGTTCGACGCCAGCCAATCGTTTAAGCCGAGCAAGGCCGATTGGCTCGATGGCCGCTGGGCCGGTCTGAGGCCGGCGGCGGCAGGGGCCGAGGACGATCGCCGCGGCCGCACCGGCGTCGACCGCGCGCGGCTCACGGAAATCGGTCTTCGCTTGACTTCGGTACCCGCGGGATTCAACGTCCACCGCACCATCCGGCGCCTCCTCGACAATCGCCGCAAGATGGTCGAGACCGGCGAGGGCATCGACTGGGCCATGGGCGAGGCGCTCGCTTTCGCGACGCTTGTCGACGAAGGCTATCCGGTGCGTCTTTCCGGCCAGGACACCGAGCGCGGCACTTTTTCACAGCGCCATTCGGTCCTGATCGACCAGGAGACGGAAGCCCGCTACATCCCCTTGAACAATATCCGTGCCGAGCAGGCACGTTTCGAAGTCCTCAACTCGATGTTGTCGGAAGAGGCCGTGCTTGGGTTCGAATACGGCTATTCGCTATCCGAACCCAATGCCTTGACCATTTGGGAAGCTCAGTTCGGCGATTTCGCCAATGGCGCGCAGGTCTTGTTCGATCAATTCATTTCGTCCGGCGAACGCAAGTGGCTGCGGATGTCGGGTCTCGTCTGCCTCCTGCCGCATGGCTACGAAGGCCAGGGGCCGGAACATTCCTCGGCGCGGCTCGAACGCTATCTGCAATTATGCGCCGAAGACAATATGCAAGTGGCGAATTGCACGACGCCCGCCAATTATTTTCACATCCTGCGGCGTCAATTGCAGCGCGACATCCGCAAGCCGCTGATCTTGATGGCGCCGAAATCGCTGTTGCGTCACAAGCGCGCGGTTTCGAAGCTCGACGACTTTACGATCGGCGCCACCTTCCATCGCATCTTGATGGATGGCGCGGAGCAGCCAGATGGCGGGACGATTACCGTCGTGGAAGACGCCAAAATCCGCCGGGTGGTGTTGTGTTCCGGGAAAGTCTACTACGATCTTTTTGAAGAGCGCGAAAAACGGGCAATCGACGATGTCTATCTCCTGCGTGTCGAGCAGCTTTATCCGTTCCCGCTGAAAGCCCTTGTCACGACTTTGTCGCGTTTCAAAGGGGCGGACGTCTTCTGGTGCCAGGAGGAGCCAAAAAACATGGGCGCCTGGAATTTTGTCGACCCCTATCTCGAATGGGTGCTTGGCCAGGCGGGCGGCAAAACCAAGCGGCCGCTTTATGCCGGCAGGCTCGCGGCGGCCTCGACCGCGACCGGGCTGATGTCGAAACATTTGGCGCAACTCAAAGCCTTCATGGATGATGTTTTCGCGGCTTGAACGGCGGGGCATTTCTTTTTCGATTTGATGCACTCCAGAGGAAGCCGGATGGCTTTTGGCGGGACATATGGCAAATGAAATCCGCGTGCCGGCCTTGGGCGAATCGGTCAGCGAAGCGACCGTCGGACGCTGGTTCAAGAAGGCCGGCGAACGGGTCAAGGCTGACGAACCAATCGTTGAGCTTGAAACCGACAAAGTAACGCTCGAAGTCAACGCGCCGGCGTCCGGCGTCCTGGCTGAAATCGTCGCCAAGGATGGCGAGACGGTTAGCGCCGGGGCCTTGCTTGGCCAGATCGGGGACGCCGCGTCCGCCGCGCCTCCCACGGACGAAGCCAAGCCGGTTCCGCCTCCAGTGGCGCCTGTAAGTCCGGAGCCCACCTTGGCGCCAGCACCAGCCAGGCTTTCCCCGGTAGCAATGCCCGCCTCGCCCGCCGCGGCGAAAATCGCCGCCGATCATGGCCTCGATCCCGCCGCCGTGGCGGGATCCGGCAAGCGCGGCCAGGTCTTGAAGGGCGATGTCCTCGACATCATCGCGAAGTCCACGGCCCCCGCCCCCGCTGCGCCCCTACCGGCTCCGGCGCCCGCCCCAGGAGAGGATCGCGAGGAGCGCGTGCTGATGACGCGGCTGCGCCAAACCATCGCGCGGCGCCTCAAGGACGCCCAAAATACCGCCGCCATGCTGACGACCTTCAACGAGGCCGACATGACGCAAGTCATGGCCCTGCGTGCCCGTCACAAAGACTCGTTCGAAAAGAAGCACGGCGTAAAGCTCGGCTTCATAGGGTTTTTTGTGAAGGCTTGCGCCGGCGTGCTCAAGGAGGTGCCCGCCGTCAATGCCGAGATCGACGGCGCCGATATCATCTACAAAAATTACTATCACCTCGGCGTCGCGGTCAGCACGGACAAGGGCCTCGTCGTGCCGGTCGTGCGCGATTGCGACAGATTGAGCATCGCTGAGATCGAGAAGACCATCGCCGGTCTCGGCAAGCGCGCGCGGGCGGAAGAACTCAAAATCGAGGAGATGCAGGGCGGAACCTTTACCATCACCAACGGCGGGGTCTATGGCTCGCTGATGTCGACGCCGATCCTCAATGTGCCGCAGTCGGGAATTTTGGGGATGCACAAAATCCAAGAGCGGCCGGTGGCGGTCGCGGGCAAGATCGAGATCCGGCCGATGATGTATCTCGCGCTCACCTACGATCACCGCATTGTCGACGGCAAGGAGGCTGTGACTTTTTTGGTCCGGGTCAAGGAGGCGCTGGAGGACCCCGCGCGGCTAGTGCTGGACATTTGAAGAGGGCGCAAATTTCGTTCACGGTTCCGGCGTCGAGCAGGACCCGTTTTGTCGGCGCGCCAGCACCATTTCGCCGATAGAGAGAATCGAGGCGGGGTTTCCAGCGCTTTCGACCCAGCTCTAAAGATAATTCGAAACGTGGACCGTTTGGTCCCTCCTTGGCTGGAGATCGTTATGGTGCAGGGTAAGGATTACGTCATTCGCGGAGGCGCCGCTGGCAGGGAACGCCTCAGGATACTCTCCCGCATCATGTACTCGAGCACGGCGTCACTGTTTGATCGCTTCCGCTTCAAGGAAGGGCAGCAGTGCCTCGATATTGGCTGCGGCGGGGGTGACGTCACCTTGGAGTTGGCCAGACGCATAGGTCCAAGCGGCAAGGCCGTCGGCGCGGACATCGATGAAACGCAACTCGACATCGCGCGCCGCGAAATGGATGCAAAGGGCATTCGCAATGTGGAGTTTCTCTCGCTCGACATAAGAACCGCGGAAGAGGACATTGGCCCTGCCTTCGACGTTGTTTATGCCCGCTTCCTGCTCACCCATCTCGACGACCCGTCTCGCGCCGTCGCGGCGTTTTATCGCTATTTGCGCCCCGGCGGACTCGTCATTGTCGAGGATATAGATTTCAGCGGCTATTTCACCTATCCCGAATCCGAAGCGTTTCAACGCTACAAGGAACTCTATTGCACTTTGGTGCGAAGACGCGGCGGTGATCCGAACATCGGGCCACGCTTGCCCTTTCTGCTGACCGACGGCGGTTTTGAGAAGGTGGATATAAACCTTGTTCAACCGATCGGAACAAAGGGCGAGGTCAAACTTTTAAACGTTATCACCTTGGAAAATATTGCTGACGCTATCCTGCGGGATGGCCTTGCCTTGCGGCAAGAAATCGACACCTGGGTACAGGAACTCAATCGCTTCGCGGAAAATCCGCGAACCGTGGCGGGAGTACCGCGCGTCATTCAGGCCTGGGGCCACCGGCCGGCCGCCAGCTAATTTGGACATACCTGATGGCATATGATCTCATCGTTATCGGCACCGGCCCCGGTGGCTATATCTGCGCGATCCGCGCGGCGCAGCTCGGTCTCAAGGTCGCGGTCGTCGAGAAGCGCAAGACGCATGGCGGCACCTGCCTCAACGTCGGCTGCATACCCTCGAAGGCGCTGCTCCATGCCTCGGACAAATTCGCGGAAGCCGCGCACGAGCTTGCCGCCTTCGGCGTGATCACCGGCACGCCGCGCCTCGATCTCTCCGCCATGATGAAGCACAAGGACGACACCGTCGCCGCCAATGTCAACGGTGTCGGCTTTCTGTTGAAGAAGCACAAGATCGACGCTTTTTTCGGGCTCGGCACGATTCCCGCGCCGGGCGAAATCGACGTGAAGGCAAACGACGGATCAACCCAAAGGCTCGAGACCAAAAATATCGTCATCGCCACCGGCTCCGATGCCGTGCAGCTTCCGGGCATCGAGATCGACGAAAAAACCATCGTTTCCTCGACCGGCGCGCTTTCGCTAGAAACGGTGCCGCAAAAGCTTCTTATTGTCGGGGCGGGCATCATCGGCCTCGAACTCGGCTCGGTGTGGGGCCGCCTTGGCGCAGAGGTGACCGTCGTCGAATATTTGGACCGCATTTTGCCAGGCTTCGACGGCGAAGTTGGAAAACAGTTTCAGCGCATGCTGGAGAAACAAGGTTTTGGTTTCCATCTCGGCCATAAGGTGACAAGGATCGATAAAACGAAATCGGGCTTGCAAGTTAGCATCGAGCCTTCGGGAGGGGGCGAAGCTTCAGGGCTCGCCGCCGATGTCGCGCTCGTCGCGGTCGGCAGGCGTCCTTTTATTGAAGGGCTGGGCTTGGACGCTCTCGGCGTCGCGCTGGATCGTGGCCGCGTCGTCATCGACGACCGTTTTGCAACCAATGTCGCGGGGATCTATGCTATCGGCGATGTCGTGCGCGGCCCCATGCTCGCCCATAAGGCCGAGGATGAAGGGATCGCGGTCGCCGAGATTCTCGCCGTCCAACATGGCCATGTGAACTACGAGGCGATTGCCTCCGTCGTCTACACCATGCCGGAGATTGCCTCCGTTGGCGCGACCGAGGAAGAGCTTCAGGCCAAGGGTGTTGCTTACAGAATTGGAAAATTCCCATTCGCCGCGAATGGCCGCGCGCGGGCGATGCGGCGAACGGAAGGCTTTGTGAAGATCCTGGCCGACGCGGCGTCCGACCGCGTGTTGGGCGTTCACATCATCGGCGCGGGGGCGGGCGAACTCATCGCGGAAGCCTGCGTGCTGATGGAATTCGGCGGCTCCGCGGAGGATTTGGCCAGAACCTGCCACGCGCATCCGACGCTATCCGAAGCGGTGCGCGAAGCGGCGCTCGCGGTGGATAAAAGGGCGATCCATATTTGACGAGCCGCCTTGACCGGTAAGGCATTGGTTTCACGCGATCAGTTGTCTGGCTTCGCGGGGTGTTCGCTCCAAGATGTTTCAAAATGCGCGGCTTATCGCGGCCGCCAGAACAGCCTCAAGCCATCGCCTGCAACTCGGCGAGAATCGCAGCGCCCATTTGGGATGTCGAAAGAACCTTCGTCGCGCCGCCCGCGATATCGGCGGTGCGCAGCCCATTTTCGAGCACATCCGAAATCGCCTTTTCGACTAGGTCGGCAAGCTCGCCAAGATTGAACGAGTAACGCAAGGCCATGGCGAAAGACCCAATCATCGCGATCGGATTGGCAATGCCCTTGCCCGCGATGTCGGGGGCGGAGCCATGCACCGGCTCATAAAGGGCCTTGCGTGTTTCGCCCATAGCGTTCTTTTCGCCGAGCGATGCCGAGGGCAGCATGCCAAGTGACCCGGTCAGCATGGCGGCAACATCAGACAACATGTCGCCGAAAAGATTATCGGTGACGATGACATCGAATTGCTTTGGGCGCCGAACCAACTGCATGCCGAGCGCGTCGGCAAGCTGGTGCTCAAGCTCGACATCTGGATATTCCCGCGCGTGCAAGGCGGTGATGACTTCGTTCCAGAGCACGCCTGATTTCATCACATTGCGTTTCTCGGACGAGGTCACCTTGTTGCGGCGCTGACGCGCGAGTTCAAACGCAATGCGGCCGATCCGCTCGATCTCATAAGTGTCGTAGACCTGCGTGTCGATCCCGCGCCTCTGGCCGTTGCCAAGGTCGATGATCTGTTTTGGCTCGCCAAAATAGACGCCGCCGGTCAGTTCGCGAACGATCATGAGATCGAGGCCATCGACGAGTTCGCGCTTTAGCGAGGAGGCATCGGCGAGCGCCGGATAGCAGATCGCAGGGCGCAGATTGGCGAACAGGTTCATATCCTTGCGCAGCCGCAAAAGACCTGCCTCCGGGCGGACTTCGTAAGGGACGCCATCCCATTTCGGCCCGCCGACGGCGGCCAGCAGCACCGCGTCCGCGGCGTTCGCGTGGCCCATGTCGGCATCGCTGATGGCCGTTCCATGTGCGTCATAGGCCGCGCCGCCGGCGAGTCCCTTTTCGATTTCGAAATGAACGATGCCCTCGCGCGTAAGCCAAGCGGCGATTTTCTCGACTTCGGCCATGACCTCGGGGCCGATGCCGTCGCCCGGAAGGACGAAAAGCTTGTAGTGGGGCATGTGTGATGATCCATGGATGAAGGGATAACAGGAGCCGGCAGGCTCCCGTTATCGCAACGAACGGCGGTTGAAAATTTCAGGCGGCATTCGCCGCGCGGGCGGCTGCGCAATCCCAGCCAGCTCCGCCGCCCGCGCTTGCCACAAAGTCCACCATGCACTAAACATTCGAACTGGATCCATCGTTGGGGGCCGATCGTTGCTGGATGCCTGACGAAGAGAACGGGCAACGGCTGAAAAATAGATCTAGCGCGATTCCGCCTTGTCTCGGGCTTCGCCTGAAGACATGCCGCGTGGGAATGACGCGCCCGGCTTAGCGGTGTGTGCCTGAGCAAAGGGCAGAAACAGGTTCACTTGCACCCCAATGCGCCTGCAGCCATGATGCAAAAAGCCGCGTCTTCCCGTAGGAGGTTAGTAATCTCATAAATAACGGGCCGTCGGCTTAGCGGTCCTGGAGGAGTAGGTCGGCCCACGCCTTGGCAACTTTCTGCGCTCCCGACGAACTGAAATGGCAGTTATCATAGCGATCAAGCTCGTCAAGCAAAGCGTCCGTATTTACACCGCTTCTGATTCCTTTCTGTGTATTTGGAAGCGCCAATTGGGCGCGTACTATAGCGTTATTCGCTGAGTGGAAACGAGTTCCTCCGTTGCTTGGTTCCAAACACTTTGAGGCGACAGAAACAAATACTGGAGATGTAATTCCATGATCGCGTAAGGAATTAACCATCGATATGAATTTCTGATAATACGATGTCTCGCTTGTGCCAATAACATAATCGATTTCTCCTTGGTGCCAGAGAGTATGTGTTACAAGATAGTTGCGTTGTTGCAGTTGAACCACGGTGTTAACCATAAGAGCATTAAGGTCGCCACCTCGCGACCAACGAGAAATTTCTGAGCCGCTTAAAGTCACTGGGGCCAGCACGACTTGGTCAAAGGCACCAGAATCGACCAGGAGGTTACCGAGCTGGGTCCAATACTCTCCATTGGTACCATCCGAGCCCAATAGAGGCGACACAGCGACAAAGCATTGCCCACCAAAAAAATTGACTACCTTTTCCCCATGTTCCGAGCGGAACAGCTGCCCTCCGTGATTACCGGCATTGGATTGCCCAATCAGCAACAATACTGCTGTGCGATCAGTCTGCTGAGGACACGGAACGGCGGATTTTTGATCAACCGAAACAAGCCGACCCGCTCGGTCGAAAGCAAAACGGCTAGGCGGAGGATCAATGATGAGCGCCTTTACAGCCTTCAAAGCAGGACACGGAAAGATAATGTGCCGGGCACTATATCCACCAAATGAATAAGCGATAAACACGGCCGCCACGCCCGCAGAAAACCTCGCATACGAACTATACATGCCATTGCCTCGATTGCGCTTGCGAACCGCCGCAACATTGCCCGAACGATCTTTATACTACGCGGCCGCGAGCTGGCGCAGCACGTAGGGAAGAATGCCGCCGTTGTTGAAATATTCGAGTTCGTCGAGCGTCGCGATCCGGCAGAGGAGCGGTACATTCTCCACTCTTCCATCGGAATAAGCGATCCCGGCCTCCATCGTCTGGCGGGGCTTCAGCGTGCCGCCAAGTCCATGTATCGTCACCCCTTCGCCGCCCTTGAGCCCAAGGGTTTTCCAACTGGTGCCGGGTTCGAAGGTGAGCGGCAGGACGCCCATGCCGACAAGGTTCGAACGGTGAATGCGCTCGAAGGATTCGGCGATGACCGCGCGGACCCCAAGCAACCTTGTGCCCTTGGCCGCCCAGTCGCGCGAGGAACCATTGCCATATTCGGCGCCGGCGAAGACGACCAGCGGAACGCCTTCAGCCTGATATTTCATCGCCGCGTCGAAAATCGGCATTTCCTCCCCGTCCGGCCAATGCTTGGTTAGGCCGCCCTCCGGCACGGCGCCATTGTCCTGTCGCAAGATGAAATTCTTGATCCTTATATTGGCGAAGGTGCCTCGCATCATGATCTCATGATTGCCCCGGCGGGTGCCGTATTGGTTGAAATTGGCCGGCGAAACTTGCCGCTCGACAAGATATTTCCCGGCGGGGGAAGCCTCCTTGATCGCGCCCGCGGGCGAGATATGGTCGGTCGTGATCTTGTCGCCGAAGAGCGCCAGAATGCGCGCGTTTTCAATGTCCCGCACTGGCTCCGGCTGCATTGTTAGCCGATTGAAATAGGGCGGATTTTGAACATAGGTCGAGGCCATTTCCCATGTGTAGGTTTCGCCAGCCGGCACCTTCACCTTGCGCCAGTGCGCATCGCCGTTGAAAACGTCGGAGTATCGCGCCTTGAAAACTTTTTTGGTGACGAATTTTTCAATGAAGGCGTCGACCTCGACCTGGTCCGGCCAAATCTCCTTGAGAAACACCGGATGGCCTTTCTTGTCGTGACCGAGTGGCTCCCTCTCAAGGTCGCGGGTTACCGTGCCGGCGAGCGCATGGGCGACGACGAGGGGTGGCGAGGCGAGATAACTCGCCTGCACATCGGGGTTGATGCGGCCCTCGAAATTCCGGTTGCCGGAGAGGACCGCCGCCGCGACGATACCGTTTTCGTTGATGGTTTTCGAGATTTCCGGCGCCAAGGGTCCCGAATTGCCGATACAGGTCGTGCAGCCGAAGCCGACGAGATTGAAGCCGAGCTTGTCGAGCGATTTTTGCAGCCCCGACGCGGCAAGATATTCGGCAACCACCTGGCTTCCCGGCGCGAGCGAGGTCTTGACCCATGGCTTCACGCCGATGCCTTTGGCGGCGGCGTTGCGGGCGAGCAATGCGGCGCCGATCAGCACGTTCGGGTTCGAGGTATTCGTGCAGGACGTGATCGCCGCGATCACCACATCGCCGTGGCCGAGATCGAAATTTTTGCCCTCCACGGGATAACGTTGTCCGGCCTCGCCAACCTTTCCATACTCGGTTTCCAGCGCGGCCTTGAAGCTCGATCCAACCGAGCCGAGCGCGACGCGCCCCTCGGGACGTTTCGGACCGGCCATCGAGGGCGCGACCGTGGCGAGATCGAGTTCCAGCGTGTCGGTGAAGACGGGATCGGGGGTCGTCTTGGTGCGAAACAAACCTTGCGCCTTCGCGTAAGCCTCGACGAGCGCGATGCGCGCGGGCGTCCGCCCCGAAGTCGCAAGATAGGAAAGCGTCTCCGAATTGATCGGGAAGAAATTGCAGGTCGCGCCACATTCCGGCGCCATGTTTGCGATTGTCGCGCGGTCGGCGAGCGAAAGATGAGTTAGGCCGGGGCCATAAAATTCGACGAATTTTCCGACGACGCCTTTTTGCCGAAGCATCTGCGTGACGGTCAGAACGAGATCGGTGGCCGTCACGCCTGGGCCAAGCGCGCCGGTCAGCCGGAAGCCGATCACCTCCGGCAACAGCATGGAAAGCGGCTGACCGAGCATGCACGCTTCGGCCTCGATGCCGCCGACGCCCCAGCCCAACACGGAGAGCCCATTCACCATGGTCGTATGGGAATCGGTGCCGACGAGCGTATCGGGGTAGGCGACCTCGACATTTGAAGGTTTGCCACGCGGGGCCGCGTATTTCTCCTTGGCCGTCCAGACCGTCTGGGCGAGATATTCGAGATTGACCTGGTGGCAAATCCCGGTGCCAGGTGGCACTACCCGGAAATTGGCGAACGAGCCCTGGCCCCATTTCAGGAATCGATAGCGCTCGCCATTGCGGCCATATTCGCGTTCGACATTGGTCTTAAAGGCCCGGCTGTTGCCGAACGCATCTACGATCACGGAATGATCGATGACGAGATCGACCGGGACGAGCGGATTGATCTTTTGCGGATCGCCGCCAAGATTTGTCATGGCGTCGCGCATCGCGGCCAAATCGACGACGGCGGGGACGCCGGTGAAATCCTGCATCAGAACCCGCGCCGGACGAAACGCGATCTCGCGCTCTGCCGTGCCCTTATTGCTCAACCAGGCGGCGACGCCCTCGATGTCTTGCCTCGTGACCGAGCGGCCGTCCTCGAAGCGGAGCAGGTTCTCGAGCAAGATCTTCATCGAAAAAGGCAGTTCCGACACGCTCGCGAGCCCGTGTTTCTCCGCCGCCTTGAACGAGAAATAATGGTAGGTCTTGCTGCCTACGTCGAGCTTCTTGCGACATTTGAAACTGTCGAGCGAGGTCATCGGAATTTTCCCAGGAGAGCTGATCTGAAAAATGGGAGGCTCGTCCGCTTATAAATAACTTTTCCGCGGGGAGCTACACGGATGATCGATGAAAGCGTTGTCCCGGTGGCTTGGCCCGCCCTCGGTCCACTGATCATGCGGCTTTCCGCGTCAAGGCTAACCGTCGAACGCGGCGGCCGGATCGTATTTTCAAATCTGTCGTTTTCGCTCGATGCGGGCGGGAGCCTGACCGTCACGGGGCCTAACGGCGCCGGAAAATCGACGCTGCTGCGGGCTCTCGCCGGGCTGTTGCCGCTCAGTGGGGGCGCGATCTCCTGTACGCCCTTATCCAGCGGGACACTCGCCGAAGAGGCCCATTATGTAGGGCACGCCGATGCCCTCAAAAACCTTCTCACCGTCGCCGAGAATTTGGAGTTCCTCGCCGCGACGCTCGATGCCGGACATGGCGGCATCCCGGTCGAAATCGCGCTAGCCTTGTTTGGCCTTTCGCATGCCGCAAATCTTCCGGTGGCCTATCTCTCGGCCGGACAGAAACGGCGGGCCGCGCTCGCCAGACTCCTGGTGGCGTGGCGCCCGTTGTGGCTTCTGGATGAACCATCGACCGCCCTCGACGCCGCCTCCCAGGCGCGCATGGCAAAAATCATGGCGGCGCATTTGACGCGAGGCGGGATGATTGTCGCCGCCACCCATGCCAAGCTCGGTCTCCCGGGCCAGGAACTGCGGCTTGGGGCGCTTGCATGAAAAATGGGCAGGAAGCGCAGGCAACCCCCGCGCTGGGATCGAGTTTTTATGCGCTGTTCGTTCGCGATATGCGGGCCGGACGGCGGATCGGCGGCGGCACCAGCCTCGGCGTCGTATTTTTTCTAATCCTCGTTACTTTGAGCGCGTTCGCGATCGGCCCGGATCTCGCGCTTCTGGGTAAGATTGGCCCCGCGATTCTCTGGATCTCCGGCCTCCTCGCGACCTTGCTTGGGCTCGACAGGCTGTTTCAGGCCGATCACGAGGATGGTTCGCTCGATCTCCTTTTGACCAGCGGCACGCCGCTGGAATTGATCGTTCTTGTGAAATGTCTCGCGCACTGGATCCTGACCGGTCTGCCGCTTGCCGCCGCCGCGCCCTTTTTTGGCCTCATGCTCGACCTGCCAACGAACCAGCTTTGGAGCGTCACTCTTTCGCTGCTTGCGGGCACCCCCGCCCTAACCCTGATCGGGGCGATCGGCGCGGCGCTGACGGTCAGCCTGCGGCGCGGTGGACTTTTGTTCGCGGTTTTGATTTTGCCGCTTTGCGTGCCAGTCCTGATTTTCGGCGTCGCGGCGGCCGGAGCGGGGACGGGTTCGATTGTCCCCTTCGCAACCCCCTTTCTGATCCTTTGCGCACTGACCCTGATCGCGATCGCCGGCGCGCCTTTCGCGGCGGCTTTTGCTTTGCGGCAGACAAACACGTGATTAGCGTCGCGCTAGGCGTGAGGCAGGCAAATGCCGGAGCCTGGCGAGACCATGATCACAAAAAGTTGCAGATCTCTAGAATCATGCGCTAATTTCTAGAATCATGCGCTAAAAGGTGTCCATGAAAAATTTGCTGCTCACCATTTGCATGTCCGGAGCGCTGATCGTGGCGAGCGCCGCTTCATCGCCGGCGGCCAATCTCCCGCGCGCGGGAGAGTATAAGCTAAGTCAAGCCGATGCCTGCCAGACGAGTTGCAAGACGAATGCAGATTCCTGTAGAGCGCAATGCGCGGATCCCGAAGAGCAGGAGCAATGCATTGTTGCTTGCGATAAGGGAGAGTGCAATGCAAATTGCAATACGTTCGAGGACAATTGTAAGCGGCACTGTCCAAGTTCTAAAGGTTGACCAGGTTGCCGCGTTCGCTCACTTCTGAAACAGCGCCAGCGCTTCGGAGGCAAGCACCCCGCCTGTAATGGCGACCGTGGCGAAGGGGGCGGCGTCCGCCACCTGCCGGCTGGTCAGCATGATCTGCCCCAGCTTCGTTGCGAGTTCGTCGATCGAGGCGGCAAACACCACCCGGCCGATGCCACACCATAGAATGGCGCTCATGCACATGGGACAAGGTTCGCCCGAGGTGTAGAGGGTAGTGCCCTGGAGCTCTGCTGCGGGCCGCGCCGCGACGAAGCGGCGGATCGCCACCATTTCGCCGTGCGCCGTCGGATCGTTGGTAGTTCTGCCCAAATTGCGGCCCGTCGACAGCACATCGCCGTCGCGGACGATGACCGCGCCGAAGGGAAAGTCCGCCTTTGCTGCCTCGGCGATGGCGAGCCGCATGAAACGCTCGTCAGCGGGGAGGGGCGCCATCTGCGTCGCGCCTGCCGAGGCCTGGCGCGGCGTGCCGAGGGCGGCCCCGGCAAAGCCTCCGCCTAGCAACACCGCAAGTGCCTGGCGCCGGTCATTGCCGGGACCTAGGTGCAGACCACGGCGACGCGCGCTCATAAAATCCCTGTCCTGTCCCGCCTCACACCACATCCTCGTCTTTGAGCGAGACAAAAATCAGCACGCCGAGCATCGTCATAAGAACGCGGAAGGCGCTTGGCACGGCATCTAAATCCCGGGCCTGCCACATGCCGAACCATTCGCCGCCGACCGCGACGAAGCCGCCCTCAAAGAGCAGAAAGCCCAGCGTTAGCCCAGCCACCGCCATGCTCTTGGCCGCTTGGAACGGCTGTGCCTTGGCCCGCACCTGCCGAGCCATCGCGATCGCGCCGAGCGCGCAAAGCGTCGCGGTGCCGGTCTCCGTGGCGATGATCAGAATGTAGCCGGCATGGTGGAGGGCGGGCGACGTCACCGCGCGCCAGCGGATGGAGGACGCGGCGGGGACCGCATCCATGTCGAGCACTTGGGTGACAAAGGCGAAGTTCGTCCAATAGTCCGATAGATTGCCAAAAGCGACCAGCGCCACATAGAACCCGATGACGGCGGCGCAGCTAATCTTCGCGAGGCGGATAGCAAGCACGCAAAACCCCCGTGCGCGGACGTAGCTGTTCGCTAGCACGATGTGGACGGGTTTGTCCTGGTTTTCCCTGCGCCCGGTTCATTTTTTCCGGCACCAATCAAACTTATGCCGGCGCCCGGATAGGGGAAACGGAAGAATTCGCCGCTACTCCACGCTGGGGGTTCGGTGCGTTTCACTCTTACAGGTGTCAAATGAGTGGTTTCGGTAATTCAGCGTGGTATTTTTTGGCTAATACCAAGTCTCTGAAAGTTTGACTCCTGAGGCGGATTCCCGAATCGGCATTTATCTGATTCACCATGGCAAACAGCTTTTGGGAGAGTTTGCCATGTCGACTCCGGTTCCGCTTCGCTCTGACTTTGACACGATTGGCCTGCGCATGCTGGCGCGGCGATCGCGTGACCCCGATCAGACCCGGCGTCTCTTGGCACTGGCCGAGACTTATGATGGCGGCTCGCGGCCGGATGCGGCGCGGATCGGCGGGGTCGGGGTGCAGATCGTGCGCGACTGGGTTGTCCGTTTCAACGCCAAAGGTCCTGATGGTCTCTTGACCGGCAAAGCGCCGGGCGCTCCCAGCATCCTCGGCGAGCGCCAGCGCCAAGCCTTGCGGCAGGTCGTGGAAGATGGGCCGATTCCCGCCCTGCATGGCGTCGTCCGCTGGCGGCTGATCGATCTGGCGCAGTGGCTCTTCGAAGAGTTCCGGGTTTCGATCTCCAAGCCGACGCTCAGCCGCGAGCTGCGGCATATGGGCTTTCGCAAGCTCTCGGCGCGACCGCGCCATCATGCGCAAGACGAGGAAGCCGCGGCGGCTTTTAAAAAAACTTTCTCGCCCTCGTGGAGGAGACCGCCGCAAAAGAGGCTCCTGGCAAGCCGATAGAGATTTGGTTTCAAGACGAAGCTCGGATCGGGCAGAAAAACAAGGTCACCCGCCGATGGGCGAAACGCGGGACACGGCCTTCGGCGCCGCACGACCAGAGGACGAGTTCAGCCTATATTTTCGGCGCCATCTGCCCGGCCGAAGGAAAAGGCGCCGGGCTCGTACTACCCTCCTGCAACAGCGAGGCCATGGCCCTGCATCTCGAAGAAATCTCGCTTGCGGTCGCACCAAGCGCGCATGCGCTCGTTCTTCTCGATCAGGCCGGGTGGCCTGGCATTCCCCAGATAACCGGGAATGTGCCAAGCGCGTATCATTGATCTCCTGCCGTGACATCGGACATTCGTCCTATACCGGCATTATTTTCCGGATCGCCCGCTTATTGAGGTTGAGATTGCCGCGCTGCGGCGCTGCTGTGGTGCTCCGGCACACCAAAACCAGTGACATGGGCGGATCGCGCACCGGACAATACAGAGTTGGTTGTGATCAAGACGCACTTCTCCCTTAGTTTTTGCTCGACGCATGACGACCGAACACTTCACGCAGGCGCTGGATTGGGCGGCGGCCGCAGGTCGGCGATCATTCGTAGGATGTCCGCGAAGAGATTTTTCGGAATGGCGACTTCGGCCATCTGAAACGCGACATAGCGGCCATGGCTCACGATCTTCGCGCCGATCTTGATCAGCTTTTCCTTCAGGCTCGTCAGTGACCAATCCTTTATCGGTTCGGGCGTCGCCAGCGTGCGCAGAAAATTACCGAGATTGTAGGCCAGCGCATGAAGCTGGAGACGGACGGCGTTAGCAGCGAACGACCGACATGATAGCCGGGTCCACTTGATTGCGCCTTTTCCTTCCTTGATCCATTGCTCACACGTGCCGCGCTTGTTGTAGAAGGCGACGACATTCTCGGCGGAGCGCGCCATGTTCGTCACGATGAAGCCGACGCGCGGATAAAGCTCGCCCGGATGCCATTCGACCTTGGCGATCACCCGACGCGGCTGCGACCAGCTTCCCGCTTGATAGGTGAAACTTGCATGGGATCGGCAGACGTCATTGGACGGGCGACCAACCGGGCGTTTGAGCAGATAGCCGATCCTCTCTTGCAAGATGTGATTGGCGGGCAGACGGATCGCATATTTGATCCGTTCTGCCTCCAGATATTCGTAAACTTCGGGGTTTGCGAAGCCGGCGTCGGCGCGGAAATAAATGCGTGAGACCTTGCCTTGATACCGCGCCACGACCGGCTTCAGCACCGCCTCCCATCCATCGGCGCTGTGAACATTGCCGGGGCGCAGGGCGCAGCGTTCCAAATCGCCATATTGGTTGAAAACGAACAGCGGATGATAGCAGGTGCAGTCATAGTGACCGTTCCAGACACTGTGTTCCTGTTCGCCATGCGTCGGGCTCACGCTCGAATCCATGTCGAGCAAGATACCTCTCGGCGGACGGCGACCATGAACGCTGTCGATCCATTTGCCGGAGAGATCAGCGAGCGCCGAAAGGTTCTTTTCCGCCGTGAGCCAGCGCGTCTCAAAGCGGCCCATCTGGCTCGGCGAAGCCGCTGCATCCGAGGCCGCCTTTCCGCCGACTATCCACCGCATCGCGGGATCATGGCGCAGGCGTTGAGCGTCGTTCACGTCTTCATATCCGGCAAGTCGCCCAAATATGGATTGCCGCAACATCCCGACGAGTGCATGCCGGCCATTCTTGCCAGTGCGTGCGTCGGAGAGCGCATCACCCGCCATCGCGCTGAGGCACAGCGCGTCGTCCAGTTCCCGGTATGCGAGCAAGCCTGCGTCGGAGGTAACCACCGATCCGCGAAAGTGAAGCAACAATCGGCGGTCGAAATCGAGCCTGAGAGCGCCATCATACGATTCACCCGCCGGGTTCGCCATGACGGCCTCATTCGATCCGAAATAACATGCTGATTATGTTAGCTGAATTGCGGCATCGACGCTGCAAATTATTGCCTCATCCGGCGTATGCGGGGTGGCATGTCTCGGCGAAGCTTCCCGTCCCGGACAACATCACGCTCTTGCCGTTGCCGCCGAAATCGCCCGAGCTCAATCCGGTCGAGAACATCTGGCAATTCATGCGCGACAACTGGCTCTCGAACCGCGTCTTCGAATCCTACGACGACATTCTCGACCACTGCTGCTTCGCCTGGAACAAGCTCATCGACATGCCCTGGAAAATCATCTCCATCGGAACAAGAGAGTGGGCCTATCGGTCGTGATCAGCGAGACTTGGTATAACTCCTCAAATTGGTCGTTGAGCTTATCGTAATCTTTCCGTCCTTTCATCAATGCCCATTGTCCAAGAAGATTTTTCCGCTCTTGATCCGATATAAGCTGGCATTCCCCAGATAACCGGGAATGTGCCAAGCGCGTATCATTGATCTCCTGCCGTGACATCGGACATTCGTCCTATACCGGCATTATTTTCCGGATCGCCCGCTTATTGAGGTTGAGATTGCCGCGCTGCGGCGCTGCTGTGGTGCTCCGGCACACCAAAACCAGTGACATGGGCGGATCGCGCACCGGACAATACAGAGTCGGTTGTGATCAAGACGCACTTCTCCCTTAGTTTTTGCTCGACGCATGACGACCGAACACTTCACGCAGGCGCTGGATTGGGCGGCGGCCGCAGGTCGGCGATCATTCGTAGGATGTCCGCGAAGAGATTTTTCGGAATGGCGACTTCGGCCATCTGAAACGCGACATAGCGGCCATGGCTCACGATCTTCGCGCCGATCTTGATCAGCTTTTCCTTCAGGCTCGTCAGTGACCAATCCTTTATCGGTTCGGGCGTCGCCAGCGTGCGCAGAAAATTACCGAGATTGTAGGCCAGCGCATGAAGCTGGAGACGGACGGCGTTAGCAGCGAACGACCGACATGATAGCCGGGTCCACTTGATTGCGCCTTTTCCTTCCTTGATCCATTGCTCACACGTGCCGCGCTTGTTGTAGAAGGCGACGACATTCTCGGCGGAGCGCGCCATGTTCGTCACGATGAAGCCGACGCGCGGATAAAGCTCGCCCGGATGCCATTCGACCTTGGCGATCACCCGACGCGGCTGCGACCAGCTTCCCGCTTGATAGGTGAAACTTGCATGGGATCGGCAGACGTCATTGGACGGGCGACCAACCGGGCGTTTGAGCAGATAGCCGATCCTCTCTTGCAAGATGTGATTGGCGGGCAGACGGATCGCATATTTGATCCGTTCTGCCTCCAGATATTCGTAAACTTCGGGGTTTGCGAAGCCGGCGTCGGCGCGGAAATAAATGCGTGAGACCTTGCCTTGATACCGCGCCACGACCGGCTTCAGCACCGCCTCCCATCCATCGGCGCTGTGAACATTGCCGGGGCGCAGGGCGCAGCGTTCCAAATCGCCATATTGGTTGAAAACGAACAGCGGATGATAGCAGGTGCAGTCATAGTGACCGTTCCAGACACTGTGTTCCTGTTCGCCATGCGTCGGGCTCACGCTCGAATCCATGTCGAGCAAGATACCTCTCGGCGGACGGCGACCATGAACGCTGTCGATCCATTTGCCGGAGAGATCAGCGAGCGCCGAAAGGTTCTTTTCCGCCGTGAGCCAGCGCGTCTCAAAGCGGCCCATCTGGCTCGGCGAAGCCGCTGCATCCGAGGCCGCCTTTCCGCCGACTATCCACCGCATCGCGGGATCATGGCGCAGGCGTTGAGCGTCGTTCACGTCTTCATATCCGGCAAGTCGCCCAAATATGGATTGCCGCAACATCCCGACGAGTGCATGCCGGCCATTCTTGCCAGTGCGTGCGTCGGAGAGCGCATCACCCGCCATCGCGCTGAGGCACAGCGCGTCGTCCAGTTCCCGGTATGCGAGCAAGCCTGCGTCGGAGGTAACCACCGATCCGCGAAAGTGAAGCAACAATCGGCGGTCGAAATCGAGCCTGAGAGCGCCATCATACGATTCACCCGCCGGGTTCGCCATGACGGCCTCATTCGATCCGAAATAACATGCTGATTATGTTAGCTGAATTGCGGCATCGACGCTGCAAATTATTGCCTCATCCGGCGTATGCGGGATAAGTGGCGTCAGCGCCATTAATCGCGTGTCGAAGGTGGCAGTAGCTTGAAGAGAGACAAAATTTCCACTGATATCTAATATTATTGGCATAAAAGCTAAAACACCAATCACTATAGAAAATAAACCTACCTTGGAATGGCTCCGTAGCGATAATGTATTTTCGCTAGACTCCATTTGTTCGTGATTTCCTTCTGTTATACCAAGTCTCTGAAAGTTTGACTCCTGAGGCGGATTCCCGAATCGGCATTTATCTGATTTACCATGGCAAACAGCTTTTGGGAGAGTTTGCCATGTCGACTCCGGTTCCGCTTCGCTCTGACTTTGACACGATTGGCCTGCGCATGCTGGCGCGGCGATCGCGTGACCCCGATCAGACCCGGCGTCTCTTGGCACTGGCCGAGATTTATGATGGCGGCTCGCGGCCGGATGCGGCGCGGATCGGCGGGGTCGGGGTGCAGATCGTGCGCGACTGGGTTGTCCGTTTCAACGCCAAAGGTCCTGATGGTCTCTTGACCGGCAAAGCGCCGGGCGCTCCCAGCATCCTCGGCGAGCGCCAGCGCCAAGCCTTGCGGCAGGTCGTAGAAGATGGGCCGATTCCCGCCCTGCATGGCGTCGTCCGCTGGCGGCTGATCGATCTGGCGCAGTGGCTCTTCGAAGAGTTCCGGGTTTCGATCTCCAAGCCGACGCTCAGCCGCGAGCTGCGGCATATGGGCTTTCGCAAGCTCTCGGCGCGACCGCGCCATCATGCGCAAGACGAGGAAGCCGCGGCGGCTTTTAAAAAAACTTTCTCGCCCTCGTGGAGGAGACCGCCGCAAAAGAGGCTCCTGGCAAGCCGATAGAGATTTGGTTTCAAGACGAAGCTCGGATCGGGCAGAAAAACAAGGTCACCCGCCGATGGGCGAAACGCGGGACACGGCCTTCGGCGCCGCACGACCAGAGGACGAGTTCAGCCTATATTTTCGGCGCCATCTGCCCGGCCGAAGGAAAAGGCGCCGGGCTCGTACTACCCTCCTGCAACAGCGAGGCCATGGCCCTGCATCTCGAAGAAATCTCGCTTGCGGTCGCACCAAGCGCGCATGCGCTCGTTCTTCTCGATCAGGCCGGGTGGCATGTCTCGGCGAAGCTTCCCGTCCCGGACAACATCACGCTCTTGCCGTTGCCGCCGAAATCGCCCGAGCTCAATCCGGTCGAGAACATCTGGCAATTCATGCGCGACAACTGGCTCTCGAACCGCGTCTTCGAATCCTACGACGACATTCTCGACCACTGCTGCTTCGCCTGGAACAAGCTCATCGACATGCCCTGGAAAATCATCTCCATCGGAACAAGAGAGTGGGCCTATCGGTCGTGATCAGCGAGACTTGGTATTAGTTCCTGATTTCTTTCTGTAAATCCTATTATTTTTATCAAACTTATCAAACTAGTGGATATTGCGTAGATAAACTGAAACATATACTGAAAATTGAAAAATATTAATACTAATGATAACATACAGGTAAACATAAAAATCAGAACTGTAGAAAGCATCCAAAAAATCATGGCGTTTGTTATGCCAATAGAAGCTTGTAGATATAAAGTATCAACATAGCCATGATAGAATACGCTTATTATTGTAACCACTGTATCGCTAATAAATCCAAAAATTAGCTGCAAAAACATTATTTGGATGGTCTCCGGTTTTATCTATCATTTTTCTTATCTCCTATATGTAACGAGAAATATAGTAGATCTTGAATTCCGTAACAGATTTGCCCAACGCAATGGCTTCTCTTTCCAGCGAACACCGCGCTTGCAGTGAAAATCTTACAGTAGAGTCCGCCGCAGCACTCACCCGACGAAAGCGGACTCGCAGGTTTGTCCTAGTTTTCTTTCGCCCGCGGCCTATCTCGCCTGCGGCGTGCAGACCACGGCATCGTTCAAGACATAGCAAATCGACATCATCCCGGTGCGCAGATCGACCCGGAAGACGCCGCCCTCGCGCTCATGGCGGGAAGCGACAAGGGAATATTCGCTCGACGCCTGCGGACCCGCGCCTTCGCCCGGCGGATAACAGAGCGTGACGCCGACCGAGGCTTCCTTCAAGCCATATTGGCAGGCGCCGATCTCGCCGGTCGCCCGATCGAGGCGATAGACCCGGTTGAGATCGGTTTCCGGGGCGGCGAGAAATTCATAGTTCGCCGCCAAGGCGACCGGCGCCGCAGCAATCACGGCCGGCACCGCAACGAGCAAGAGCCCCTTGCGCGGCGAGTAGTTTCGCGAAAACCCCATCATGCCAGCCCCCAAGGACGTGTTCTGGATCGCCCCTTTATACGCGAGAGGCGCGATTAAGCGAGAGGGGCGGACTCGCCCAAGCCGGTTTAGCCGGCGCGGGGAACAGACCCGCGATATTGACCATTCCGCGCTTGCATCCTAAGCCCAGCGCAATGCAGCAAAACCCCCGCGCGCTTCTCGTCTTCGATCTCGACGGCACGCTCGCCGATACAGCGGGCGATCTTGTCGCGGCCTTGAACGTTATCCTGGCGCGGGAAGGCCTCTCCGGGATCGCCATCGCTAATGCCCGCGCGATGGTCGGCGGCGGCGCCAGAGCCTTGATCCAACGCGGACTCTCGGTCCATGGCATAATACTGAGCGAATTCCGTGTCGACGAGATGCTCGCCGATTTCCTGGCCTATTACGAGGCCCATCTCGCGGACCAGACGGTCTTGTTTCCGGGCGTCACGCGCGCGCTCGACCGCTTCGAAGCGGCGGGTTTTGGCTTTGCCGTCTGCACCAACAAGGTCGAATATTCGTCCATTCTGCTGTTGACCGCGCTCGGCGTTGCCGGCCGTTTCCGGGCGATCTGCGGCAAGGATACGTTTACCGTCAGCAAGCCCGATGGCGAAGCGTTGTTGCGGACCATCGCGCGGGCGGGCGGCGACCGCGGCAGGGCCGTGATGGTCGGCGATTCCAAAATGGATATCGACGCGGCGCGCAACGCCGGCGTCCCTGTCGTGGCGGTTAATTTCGGTTATACGGAACAGCCGGTCGACAATTTCAAGCCGGACCGGGTGATCGGCCACTACGACGAATTATGGGGCGCGGTCGCCGCGCTGGGCTTGGCATAGGGACGAATCCGCCTTGACTTGGAACGGCTTGCTTTCATAAAGGGCGGCCGCGTGCGGCGGCACGCAGGGCGGGGCGCGTAGCTCAGCGGGAGAGCACTCCCTTCACACGGGAGGGGTCACAGGTTCAATCCCTGTCGCGCCCACCATAAAAATCCAAGGAAAATCAAGACTTAGGTCGGTTCTCATGGGGAACGGAGCTTCCCCAAAATACGGAACGTTACGTGAATACACGGGGCAAAACGCGGGAAAACTGGGCAATACATGGGCAGGTTCTCCAAACCTGTTTTCATCCTGTTCTCGTTTTCTATATCAGGAATGACCTCGACTAAGAGTTGTCCTTCGACACCCAAAGAATTGTACACTGCCGCTTCAAACCCGCAGCCGTTCCTTGCTATAGTTCGGAACGCTCGCTCTTACGTTTATGCGGCGATGCATGCGCTCAAGAGCATGGGATTTAATCTCGATCGAGCGAAGGCACCTCAATCCTCATCGCAGCAATCTTTCGGTGAGCGGTTCGGCCGATTAAACTCTTAGAATGTCCATATGGCGTGGCAGCGAGGCGGTCAGGACGGCCTCTTTGGGGTCGGGTGGTATAAGGATGGCCGAAACGTTTTTTGGGTCTCAGTAGCGATGTAACGCTTTGTCGAAGATTGCGCTCTCTTTGGAACGGTGACGCAATGGAAATCCCTACGATACATCTCACGCGGCAAGAGATGGAGCACGCAGCTCTTTCACTCGGGGCGAAGCTTCGGACCGTCGAGCAATGGCGTTATCGGGGCGTCCCTTTGCATATGCAATTGAAGCTCATGCGGCACTTCGGGGCGGCGATCGTGATTGACGATGTTGCTTCTCAAGCCTTGCCGCCAGTGAGGCAACGCACTATTGCTGACCTTTGTCGCGAGAAGTTCCTCTCGCCTTCGGGGATTTCATGAAGGGCAATTGCTGGTGATCTCCTTCTGCGATGCTGCGTCTCGGTGATGCTTCGCTGACCGGATCTTGCTTCTTTTTTGGTTGACGCTGGTCAAACTAGCCCTGGTGAAATCATTGATGTCCGTTGAATTGAAGCCTGCCTCTCCCCTTGGTTATCATTGCGGCGGTAATGGACGACGGCCATCGGCCAGGACTATGACTGCGCGCACGGCGATGCGGCTACCGGGTGAAATGAATGCTCAATTGCACGATCTCGCCAAGAGAGATGCCGTCTCCGTTACGGTTGTTATCCGTCGCGCGATAGCGAGGGAAATCGCCTTGGCCAGCCGATAGGCCATCTTTTAAAGTCCTTTTCCAAAAATCCCATTAACAATCTGCAATCCGAAACTGTCTCGGGCAGCTCGCTGCACGTGGCGTTTCGGCCATCAGCCCCTTACTAGGCAAGGTTCATGCCGTGAGGTGTGTAAACTTACTGCCGCTGGGCAAAGCATACAGCAAGGACGTGAGCGGATCACTCCGATCTCATAACGAACCATTGTTGATCTTTCGATCTTTCGGCAATGGTCGGGCGCTTGATAGAGCTGGCATTTATGGGCAACAGCCAAACCCTGCCCCGCTCCGATGAGCTAAGTGTCAAGATCGACAAGGGAGATTTCCTCCTGGACAAGCTCGGGGCCGGACGGCCGAACTGTGCCCGGGAGACGGGGATGTCATGCAATGAATTACCAAACAAGGCTTTCGCTGGGCTTCCCCAAAACTTTCTTCCCCATGAAACCGAAAGCTCCTCTCTCTGGAGCTTTCGACCAAGATGCGGACACGTTGGTAACAAGCCGAGGAATCCTTTCTGCATAGGATCCTCGAAGGCCAAGGAGCCGGAACTTCCAAAACTCCTAATGCTTGGATGAGTTTGTCGCATCGGCATGACCGGATCGTTCATCCCAAAAATGGCGATCCCTTTTTCCTTGTCGTGCGGCAGTCAAGGAGAGATCATGTTCAAGCGCCTTGCAGCAGACCAGCGGATTTTTCTATCGGAAATGGCTGCGCATTCGATGCCACCGGCTCCAGCTCCAATGACGACTTCGGATTCCATATCGGCGGATCTCCATCATGTTGGCGGCGAGGAACGCAAGGGTTACGCGAACGGCGAGCAACCCCCGGGATTTAGCGCCGTGGGCTATATGTTCCGGCGATTAAGCTTGCGGCGATAAATCCGCCAGTTTGGCTGGTTTCAACGCCAGAGACCCGAAGCATGGATGAGAGCGGACCTTGGCATCGAGCTGCCGGGACCCCGAGCTGCTTCATGAACTAGGGTGAAAGTTCTCGGACTGCTGTTTGAAATCGTGAAATTCAGGTTTCTTCCGTGGCCGGGCTGCGGAAGAAACCTGATTAGCTTAGGGTGCGGTTTCGGCCGACGCTCACTCCTTGATAAGTTACGCTCACGCTATACCCATGAGTAACCCACGGGTACCAGGCGACTGACCTGCAACTGAACTTTCATCCAGCGACGGTTAGAGCCTCGGCAGTTGATGCGCCTTGCGGCGCGGTGTGAGCAACAGGCGAGCGGCGGAGCTGGTCAGGATTGCGCAGCCGGGCGCCTGTTGCGGTGAGATCAGCGGCATAGGCCGCAGGTGTCTGGTAGCCGAGCGAGGAATGCGGCCTCGCGGTGTTGTAATCGTAGGCCCATGAGCCAATGACCTGCCGGGCGTGATCGAGACCGACGAACAGGGTCTCGTTCAATAGCTCGTCACGCATCCGGCCGTTGAAGCTCTCGCAGAAGCCGTTCTGCGTCGGCTTACCCGGGGCGATGTAGTGCCAATCGATGCGGTGCTCGGCACACCAGGCGAGGATGGCATTCGAGGTGAGTTCGGTCCCATGATCCGATGCGATCATGTCGGGCTTGCCGCGCCGTTGGAGCAGAGTGCTCAGTTCCCGTGCCACCCGCTTGCCGGAGATCGAGGTGTCGGGGACCGCCGCCAGACATTCCCGCGTTACATCGTCGACGACGTTCAGAATGCGGAAGCGCCGGCCACAAGCAAACTGATCGTGCACGAAGTCGAGTGACCAGCGGGCATTAACCTTGGCCTCGATCAGGATCGGCACCCGCGCTCTGACGGCACGCCGCCTAACGCGACGGCGGCGCACTGTTAGCCCTTCCTCGCGATAGAGCCGGTAAATCCGGTTGATGCCGGATGGCTCACCCTGCTGGCGCAGCAGGACGAACAGCCGTCTATAGCCGAACCGCCGGCGTGCATTGGCCAGATCGCGCAGCCGGCACCGGAGCTCGGTATCAGGCGGCCGGCAGAATTGATACCGGATGCTGGTCCGATCGGCGGCGATGACGGAGCAGGCCCGCCGCTCGCTCATCTGGACCCGCATACGCCGGATGAGGCAATAATTTGCAGCGTCGATGCCGCGATTCAGCTAACATAATCAGCATGTTATTTCGGATCGAATGAGGCCGTCATGGCGAACCCGGCGGGTGAATCGTATGATGGCGCTCTCAGGCTCGATTTCGACCGCCGATTGTTGCTTCACTTTCGCGGATCGGTGGTTACCTCCGACGCAGGCTTGCTCGCATACCGGGAACTGGACGACGCGCTGTGCCTCAGCGCGATGGCGGGTGATGCGCTCTCCGACGCACGCACTGGCAAGAATGGCCGGCATGCACTCGTCGGGATGTTGCGGCAATCCATATTTGGGCGACTTGCCGGATATGAAGACGTGAACGACGCTCAACGCCTGCGCCATGATCCCGCGATGCGGTGGATAGTCGGCGGAAAGGCGGCCTCGGATGCAGCGGCTTCGCCGAGCCAGATGGGCCGCTTTGAGACGCGCTGGCTCACGGCGGAAAAGAACCTTTCGGCGCTCGCTGATCTCTCCGGCAAATGGATCGACAGCGTTCATGGTCGCCGTCCGCCGAGAGGTATCTTGCTCGACATGGATTCGAGCGTGAGCCCGACGCATGGCGAACAGGAACACAGTGTCTGGAACGGTCACTATGACTGCACCTGCTATCATCCGCTGTTCGTTTTCAACCAATATGGCGATTTGGAACGCTGCGCCCTGCGCCCCGGCAATGTTCACAGCGCCGATGGATGGGAGGCGGTGCTGAAGCCGGTCGTGGCGCGGTATCAAGGCAAGGTCTCACGCATTTATTTCCGCGCCGACGCCGGCTTCGCAAACCCCGAAGTTTACGAATATCTGGAGGCAGAACGGATCAAATATGCGATCCGTCTGCCCGCCAATCACATCTTGCAAGAGAGGATCGGCTATCTGCTCAAACGCCCGGTTGGTCGCCCGTCCAATGACGTCTGCCGATCCCATGCAAGTTTCACCTATCAAGCGGGAAGCTGGTCGCAGCCGCGTCGGGTGATCGCCAAGGTCGAATGGCATCCGGGCGAGCTTTATCCGCGCGTCGGCTTCATCGTGACGAACATGGCGCGCTCCGCCGAGAATGTCGTCGCCTTCTACAACAAGCGCGGCACGTGTGAGCAATGGATCAAGGAAGGAAAAGGCGCAATCAAGTGGACCCGGCTATCATGTCGGTCGTTCGCTGCTAACGCCGTCCGTCTCCAGCTTCATGCGCTGGCCTACAATCTCGGTAATTTTCTGCGCACGCTGGCGACGCCCGAACCGATAAAGGATTGGTCACTGACGAGCCTGAAGGAAAAGCTGATCAAGATCGGCGCGAAGATCGTGAGCCATGGCCGCTATGTCGCGTTTCAGATGGCCGAAGTCGCCATTCCGAAAAATCTCTTCGCGGACATCCTACGAATGATCGCCGACCTGCGGCCGCCGCCCAATCCAGCGCCTGCGTGAAGTGTTCGGTCGTCATGCGTCGAGCAAAAACTAAGGGAGAAGTGCGTCTTGATCACAACCGACTCTGTATTGTCCGGTGCGCGATCCGCCCATGTCACTGGTTTTGGTGTGCCGGAGCACCACAGCAGCGCCGCAGCGCGGCAATCTCAACCTCAATAAGCGGGCGATCCGGAAAATAATGCCGGTATAGGACGAATGTCCGATGTCACGGCAGGAGATCAATGATACGCGCTTGGCACATTCCCGGTTATCTGGGGAATGCCAGCTGGAACATCGTCCGAAGATGAGCGACAGCCTCGCGCTTTACGGCGGGCCCTACCATTTTTTTCCCAGAAGCTCGCGCAGGGCCGAGGCGTCGAGCATCAACTCCGCCAGCAGCTTCTTCAGCTTGCCGTTCTCGTCTTCGAGTGCCCGCAGCCGTTTGGCATCCGAGACATCCATCCCGCCGAACTTGGCCTTCCAGTTGTACAGCGTCGCTTCCGACATCCCGTACTTCCGGCAGAGTTCCCCAGCCTTCGCGCCAGCCTCATGCTCCCGCAACACTGCGATGATCTGTTCTTCCGTAAACCTGCTTCGCTTCATCGGTCCGTCCCTTGTTCAGGCCGGACTCTAACTCCTCGTGGAGGAATATCTCAGTGGCAGGTCACCGCACGACCAAAAGCGTCACGCGGCTTTGCTTCGCGGCTCTTCCAAGCATGGCAAACGTAACGAGGACGCGATGTCGATGGCAATAGACGAAACCCTCCCGCCTCGCTTGGTCGAAGCACTTCGTGGCCGTGGTCTTGTCGTGGTCACCGGCGCGGGAATTTCAGTGGCGCCGCCCTCCGATCTGCCGAGCTGGTGGGGTTTCAACACAGCACTGTTCGAAAGCATCAAGGCACGCGCGTCCGAAACGCTGCCGGGGCAACGAGAACTGTTGGACAATCTCAGTCTGGACGGGCGAATGCCAGTTAGTGCGTTTTCCGACCTGGTCGTGCGAACTTTCGCGGGAGATGGCTATTTTCCTCTTCTTACTGCGCTTGAAAGCGCGCGGCCGAACGCGAATCATGCGGCGCTTGCTCGTTTAGCGGCCCAAGGCATCGTTTCAGACATCGTCACTTTCAACTTCGATACGCTGATCGAGCAAGCCTTTCGCGATGCCAAGGTTCGGCTCGAAGTCTTCGTCAATTCCGCCGACTACGAGCGTCTGGATTTGGAACAGGGGTTTGGCCCCCGCCTGCAGTAAAGTGCACGGCTCCGTCACTGATGCGAAGAGCTTGATAGATACCGTCACTCAGAAGCTGCGGGGCCTATCAAGTCAAAGGAGACTTCTCCTGGCTTCGCTATTTCGAAGCCGGCACATCCTATTTCTGGGATTTTCGGGAGCGGATTTTGATTTCGGATCGGACTATTTGCCAATGGGCGCCAACCGGGAAGACGATTTCGGCTTTACGTGGCTGCACCGCGGAACGCGTCCGACCGTGGCCGCACGGTTGGCGCGAGAGGACGGCATCTTCCTGGCCGGCTCGCTTCCCGATTTTTTCGAGCGCATGGGTGTCGTTACGGACCCCGTCCCAAGCACTACGAAAGAGCCTGCGGATATCCGGGCGGGCATAGACGCCTGGACGAGGAAGCCGTCAGTCGGCCCCTGGGCGTGCGCATCGCTCTGTCAGCGATTGGCATTTGAAACCGGCCAAGAAGCGATCGGGCGTGCCCTTAACGACGCAGTTGCCGCCCGTCTCATGGAGGAGTTGCAGGCACAACGTTTCGACTTGACAATGACAGGAGCGATGCGGCGCCTGGCGTTGTCGGCGCTAGAATCTGGCGATATTGATCGCGCGTTAGCCTGGAGCGGACGCGAACTTCAGGTCTATGAATGGGTGAATGCTATTCTTACTGCTGGCGGGCAGAAACCGAGCCCGCAAGTGCGTCTAGAATATTTACGAAATACGGCGGCTGCCTATTCGAACATCGGCCTCGCCCATGCTCGTAGCGGCCGTCCCGGTGGGCTTGAGGCGGCGCGGGAGGCCTTTCTCAAAGCGCAAGCTCAGTTGGTAGATGCGCAGGATCACGATACCGAGGCTCTGCTGCTTTTCAACAAGGCAGTTCATCTTGAAACCGAGCGCATGCCCGCGAAGCTGGGGCGGGGCGGACACAGATCGAGGCCGTCTGCGCGGAAGCCCAACTCTTGCTCGAACTCAGTGAACTAGATCTCGCAATCGAAGCGGCTGTTTCGGTGGAACCGCTTCTTCCCATCGCGGGAAACGTATCGCATGATTGGCAATATGTTTTGATACGGATTGAGGCCTGGGCCCGGCGAGGAAACTGGGATGAAGGGCTCACTCTCTGCGAAACGGCACTTTCCAAACATCGACCGTCGCCCGGACTTGCGCTGAGGATCGCGCGTCAAGTGCGTAAACTTCTGACTTTCAACTCCGGTGCGCTCGACAGGCTAAGGGCGCTTCTCGCCGAACTTGGCGACGGAGGCGATGTATCCGCCACGCCTCTAGCGATTGTTGTCGCCGAAGCGGCAACGGAACAGGAGACGGCGCTTCGCGAGGCGATTGCAAATGCTGAGATGCGCCAGGACCTAACTCGCCTTGTTTCGCTCTTCAACCACCTATGCGCCCTGAAATACAGCGCCAACACAGCAGATAGGCTCGTCGACGCAGCCTTGCCGCTGCGGAAAGCAGCGCAGCGCGGGTCCAATGCCCAGGGCATGGCCGCGGCGGAACAATATCTGGGATTCGGTTACGATCTGCTCGGAGATTTTGCATCTGCCGCCGGAGCGTTCAGGGCCGCGATTGCCGCCGCACCTTTGGCGGGCTGGAAGCTCGGACACCTCAAAGCGAATCTGGCCGACGTCGTTTGGCGGCAAGGCGACGTGGCTGCTGCAGAACGGCTGTTCGGCGAAGCACGCGCCGATTTCGAGGAGAGTTCCGACTGGACGCAGCTTGCGGTCGCTACTGTAAAGCATGGCTGGTGTTTGGTGTCTGTCGGCCGCAGCGCCGAAGCCGTGGCGCTTCTGAACGGGGTTGCCGACATGCCCGCCTTCCAACGGAAACCAAGCTGGGCGACGGCCTGCGTTCCACTGCGGCTCTCTGGGCGCTCGAGATAGGAGTGCAGAGCGGGCAAGCAGCGTCGATTAAGCCGCAAGAATCCGAAGAGCCTCGCACGTCGCTGCTTTCGCCGCACGCGCTTGGCAATTTGGCGTTGCGGGAAATTGAAACGGGAGAACTCGACAGCGCGCGGCGCCATATCGAAGCCGCGCTTGAACTTTATCGGCGGGACGGCGACGTTTCGGGAGAGTCCCGGTGTCACAGCAACCTTGCAACGCTGCACATTTCTCTCGAAGAGTGGCCCCAAGCGGTACTGGCAACGCGAAAAGCGCTGGCGCTTCGAGAGCAAGCTGGCGACCTAGATGGTCAGATCCTGATTCTGTCGAACCTGGCCAACTTGCTGTTGAAGACCGGAGAGGCCGCTGAAGCGGTTGAAGCGGCGCGCGCATGCCTTGAGCTAGCGCCGCAAGACCGACGATCCTGGCCCCTTGCTTCGGCGAAGGCCGCCCTAGCGCAAGCCCTGTGCCAGCTCCGGCGCTGGGGAGATGCGCGCGTCGCGCTTTCCGCGGCTATGGAAGCGCTTCGCGCCGTCGAACATCCCGACCGCGATCGCGTGATTTCACAGCTTAAGGGCCTCGCCTCACTTCTTGCAGAAGTTGAGGGCGAAGTCCGAAGCCATTTCGACATCAGCCCAGCCGCGATGCCGGCTATGGCGGCGGCGAAAGCCGGCAACACTCCCGAGGCTATCGCGCAGGCGCTCGGAGAGCTAGCCCGCGATGCCGCACTTGCCGGAGTGGATCGTGCCACGATTATGGGCGAATACGGCAATGCGCTCGTAGAGATTGAATCTTTTGCCGAGGCAGACACCACCTACCGTGAGGCCTTGCAGCTCTACGAGGACGCCGGTCAAGCTGGGATGGTTTGGCACACAAAGGTCATCATGGCGTTCGCATTGCTCCACGCAGGGAAGGTAGACGACGCCGAAACGCTCATGTCCACGATCCTGCAGGACTGCCCGATTGCGAAGGTACGGGCGAATCTTCTTACCGGCTACGCGAAGCTCGTTTTCATGCATCGGTTGGACGATAAGGCAGCGGTCGAAAGTCTTCGGAACAAATTACGCGGTGCCGTCGCGGTAGCCGGAGTTGACGCGGAAACTCTCGGCCGCGCGCAGGTTCAGCTGGCACAGTGCGAGTGGATTCTGGATGATCCTGAAGCCGCAAAGGCGATGCTCAGGCAAGCGAAAGCGCTGCTCGTGCGAAGTAATTCCAAGTTGTTACCGGAAATCGCGAAGCTAGAAGCCGCCTACGAAGATTCGCCACGGTAAAGGAGGCGACTTGTACGATGATGTTGCGTGATCTGGCTCGAAGCCGACAGTGCTGACACCATAAACGCGAATATCCATGAAGCTCAGGGTTGGTTTGATGATTGCGGGGATCGTAGGCAAAATGAAATTTGAGCGTGCTGTCAGGATAGACGCAAACATTGGGCAGGCCGAGCGCCATGGTGCAAGCCGAGCGGCACCCGTGCAGTCTGACCTCGCGCTCCGAGGCCCGGTAGATCGCGGTTTGGCTCTGGTAATCCGCGACGAGACCCCCAACATCCTTCATGACGATGACGGGCGCCGGCATCGGCGGCGGTTCAAGATAACTCAATACCCACCATTAACTCATAGTCGCCAAGACCCAACGCGATGCTTTCCGAGCTGCACACTTTCCAAACTTAAGCAAACGCGGTGTACCCATTCTTAACAAATCGCAGCGAATCTGCGGTTTTTGGCGCCGGTTCGAAATTCGATCAGCGGGGCGCGAGTTTGCCCGCGAGTGTGGCGCGATTCTGCCCGCGCGGATGAACCCGCGATGATGCCGGGAGCCGATGTTTCCGGCGGCTGCTCCAGGATGGCGTGAGCGAAATGAAGATGTCCTTGCAAACCAACATCGCCGCCGGCCCAGGCTTCGGGGTCTATGTGCATTGGCCGTTTTGCCTCTCCAAATGCCCCTATTGCGATTTCAATAGCCATGTGCGCGCGAAGACGATCGACGAGGCCCGTTTTGTCGAGGCCTTCAAGGCGGAACTCGCGCACCGCGCGGCGTTGACGCAAGGCCGCACCGTAGCCTCGATTTTTTTCGGCGGCGGCACGCCATCCTTGATGAAGCCGCAAACAACCGCCGCCATCCTCGATGCAATCGCCTTGCATTGGCCGGTCTCGCCCGATGCCGAGATTACCCTCGAAGCCAATCCAACCAGCGTCGAGGCGGAGCGGCTTCGCGGCTTCCGCTCGGCCGGCGTCAACCGTGTCTCGCTCGGAGTCCAAGCGATGAACGACGCGGATTTGAAGGCGCTCGGCCGGGGCCACACAGCCGAGGAGGCGATGCGCGCGGTGGAACTCGCCGCGTCCATCTTCGAGCGCTATTCCTTCGATCTGATCTATGCGCGGCCAGGCCAAACGGTAGCCGGCTGGCGGGAGGAATTGGAGAGAGCGATTCTCCGCGCGCGCGATCATCTTTCCCTCTATCAGCTCACGATCGAGCCAGACACGATGTTCGAGCGCCTGCGCGATGCGGGCAAGCTCGTCCTCCCGAATGCCGATCGCGCCCGCGCGTTGTGGGACGTGACGCAGGAGGTCACGTCGAAAGCCGGTCTTCCCGCTTATGAAATCTCCAATCACGCGCGCCCTGGCGCGGAGAGCCGGCACAATCTCATCTATTGGCGGTATGGCGAATATGTCGGCGTCGGCCCCGGCGCGCATGGCCGGATCTTGATGGCAGGAGGCCGCCGCGCGCAAGCGACGGAACGCCATCCCGAAATGTGGCTGACCGTCGTCGAGAGCGAAGGCCATGCCTTGGTCGAGGACGACTATCTGTCGTCCGAGGCGCAGGGCGACGAGTTTCTGCTGATGGGCTTGCGTCTTGCCGAAGGAATCGAACCGGCGGCGTTTCACGCGATGTCCGGGCGCAGCCTCAACCCCCGCCGGGTCGCCTCGCTGATTGCCGATGGAATGGTCGAATATACGCCGCGCGGAAGAATCCGGGTCAGCGCGGAAGGCTTTCCGGTGCTCGACGCGGTCGTCGCCGATCTCGCCGCCTGAACAACAGCGCGCTGGCATCACAACATAGACGTGTTTCCCGTTCGGCGCGACGGCTACCCTAATGGCGCGGTGCTCAGGATTTTCGCCGAAGTGGCGGAGTTGGCGCCGACGCTTGCGGGACCGGGCGCGGCGTATGCCCGCGCGGTTGCCCTCTTCGACGGCAATAGCGCCGACGAACTCGCGCTCGCGCGGGCCCAGTGGAAAGAGCTTGAGGATTTAGGCTTTGCGCTGACCTATTGGCAGCAGGGCGCGAACGGGCGCTGGGAAATGAAAGCTTGAGACAGCGCCAGAAAATTCCGACGGCTGGTTGGGCGGGAACGATTGCCGCCTTTGGTGCCAGCACGCTCTTCATAGGATTAACTTCGGCATCTCCGAGACCGTGGAGGAAGCGGGCCTTCCACGGGATCGCGATGAGTTATTGCGTCTCATCTCGCGAGAAATTTGTCCACAAGGTCCGAAAATTCACTCGCGTCCAGCATACAAGCATGATGCATGCCATATCCGGAAAAAGTCGCAACGAAGAACCGCAGATCAAAGTGGGAATAGTCTCCTCCTAGTTTTTTCAATTCGCTCAGAGTTGTTTTGGGTTTGGAACTGCGTGGATTGCAGTTTGCAAGCAGGAAGACAACCTGCGGCTTTAAGGGCCTTGTGGCGGATAGGCATGGTCTTAGTGACCTGCCACTGAGATATTCCTCCACGAGGAGTTAGAGTCCGGCCTGAACAAGGGACGGACCGATGAAGCGAAGCAGGTTTACGGAAGAACAGATCATCGCAGTGTTGCGGGAGCATGAGGCTGGCGCGAAGGCTGGGGAACTCTGCCGGAAGTACGGGATGTCGGAAGCGACGCTGTACAACTGGAAGGCCAAGTTCGGCGGGATGGATGTCTCGGATGCCAAACGGCTGCGGGCACTCGAAGACGAGAACGGCAAGCTGAAGAAGCTGCTGGCGGAGTTGATGCTCGACGCCTCGGCCCTGCGCGAGCTTCTGGGAAAAAAATGTGTACTAGTTGATATTTGATCCGACATTTGGTGTCATAAGGCCGAAGCGAGAGCCGAGGCCGGGCGCGGAGCTGGCCAGGTTTGCGGAGAGCCCGGCCTCGGCGTTTTAGGAGGACACCGACGATGACCAAGGACCAGAAGATTATCAAAGGAAAGGTGGGCTTGGCTCAAGCTCGCCAGGCAGCTCGGCAATGTGAGCCAGGCCTGCAAGATGCTCGGCTATAGCCGCGACAGCTTCTACCGCCTCAAGGAACTCTATGACAAAGGCGGCGAGCTGGCGTTGCAAGAGATCAGCCGCAGGAAGCCAATCCTGGCGAACCGGACCGCGCCCGAGATCGAGGCGCGGATCGTTGAATTTTCGCTGGAGCAGCCGGCCTTCGGCCAGATCCGCGTCGCTAACGAAATGAGGAAACTTGGCCACTCGATCTCGCCGGCCGGCGTGCGCGGCGTCTGGCAGCGCCATGATCTCGAGACGATGAAGAAACGGCTCAAGGCGCTGGAAGCCAAGGTTGCTGAGGCAAGGCCGGATCCTGACCGAGGCGCAGGTCATAGCCTTGGAGAAGGCCAAGACCGAAAAGGAGGCGCACGGTGGCATCGCTGAGCGCTTCCACAAGACAGTGCTGGATGAGTTCTATTGCATCGCCTTCCGAAAGAGGCTCTATGCCTCGATCGGGGATTTGCAGGACGACCTCGATCTATGGGTCAAAAGCTACAACGAGGAGAGACCGCATCAAGGCCGCTGGTGCTTCGGCAAGACGCCGCTGCAAACATTCCTTGACGCCATCCCGATTGCGAGGGAAAAAATGATCGCTGCCTGACCACCATCGGCAGTGAACCGGCCATCTCCAAAAGGACGCCGTCTGTAAGATCAAATACAAGCTACTACAAAAAATGGTAGGGCCCGCCGTAAAGCGCGAGGCTGTCGCTCATCTTCGGACGATGTTCCAGATGAGCGAGCGGCGGGCCTGCTCCGTCATCGCCGCCGATCGGACCAGCATCCGGTATCAATTCTGCCGGCCGCCTGATACCGAGCTCCGGTGCCGGCTGCGCGATCTGGCCAATGCACGCCGGCGGTTCGGCTATAGACGGCTGTTCGTCCTGCTGCGCCAGCAGGGTGAGCCATCCGGCATCAACCGGATTTACCGGCTCTATCGCGAGGAAGGGCTAACAGTGCGCCGCCGTCGCGTTAGGCGGCGTGCCGTCAGAGCGCGGGTGCCGATCCTGATCGAGGCCAAGGTTAATGCCCGCTGGTCACTCGACTTCGTGCACGATCAGTTTGCTTGTGGCCGGCGCTTCCGCATTCTGAACGTCGTCGACGATGTAACGCGGGAATGTCTGGCGGCGGTCCCCGACACCTCGATCTCCGGCAAGCGGGTGGCACGGGAACTGAGCACTCTGCTCCAACGGCGCGGCAAGCCCGACATGATCGCATCGGATCATGGGACCGAACTCACCTCGAATGCCATCCTCGCCTGGTGTGCCGAGCACCGCATCGATTGGCACTACATCGCCCCGGGTAAGCCGACGCAGAACGGCTTCTGCGAGAGCTTCAACGGCCGGATGCGTGACGAGCTATTGAACGAGACCCTGTTCGTCGGTCTCGATCACGCCCGGCAGGTCATTGGCTCATGGGCCTACGATTACAACACCGCGAGGCCGCATTCCTCGCTCGGCTACCAGACACCTGCGGCCTATGCCGCTGATCTCACCGCAACAGGCGCCCGGCTGCGCAATCCTGACCAGCTCCGCCGCTCGCCTGTTGCTCACACCGCGCCGCAAGGCGCATCAACTGCCGAGGCTCTAACCGTCGCTGGATGAAAGTTCAGTTGCAGGTCAGCAGGTCAATTGTCCATCATCGACCAGCGTTACATTATCGAAAAGATCGGGGAAACGATCCCGCGCGAACGTATGGATCGGAATCAGACGCTTCGGGGTAATGGCCGCCGCAAGTCGCTGGAGATCCCCTGGGCTCGCATGGCCTGAGGTGTGAATGGACTTAAACGGTATACCGCGCGCCAGGCACTCCTCTTTGAGCATCTCGCCGGCACCGTCTTGCAGGTATCCGTCCCATTGCGACCAGAAAACGCGAGCGCCAACAAGCGCACCGGCACGTTCGATATCTTTCAGCATCCAGCCACGGAATAGCATCACCGAACGTGACGCCTGCTCGGCGAGTTGCTCCGGCCACACGCGGAAGCCGCGATAGCTGTCCACGATCGGAGCTATCCCCTTGCGTTTCAGGCTTACCCGTTGTGATTGGGGGATGAAAACCGCAATGTTGGGCCACCCCTGCACTGACTTTGGGATGCTGTCGTATCCGGTCGCCTTGAGGACCTCAGCCGCATAGGCATCGACGATTGGCGTCCGTCCGGTGCGCTTGGCGGCGCGATAGACGGTAACAACACGATCGATGTTCTGGGCGGAGCAGGCGACGAGAGCCATGCCAGATGTCTTTTCGAAGCGATCGGCAAAAATGCGCTCCAGGTCGTCTTCGGTCTCGAACATGCCGTCGTCCGGCAGGCGTCCGAGACTCGATCCCTCCATCAGCATTATGTCGATATCCTTGGGCGGACGGGTCACCAAGCGCTCGAATAGTTTGCCCTTGCGGCCGTGGGCTCTCAGGTCGCCCGAATAAAACAGCCGCCGACCGTCCGCTTCAACCTCAACCGCGTAAGCATCGAACCCTGAATGATCGATGAGATAGGGGTTGATCGCGAACGGGCCCAGTAGTAACCGCTTTCCACTTTCGAGATATGAAAATGCCTCCGGGGCGAAGGCCTCCGGTACAAAATCAGCGGCCGCCCGCATGATGCGCTCTGCCGCCCGGCCCATCACAATCGGGATGTCAGGATGTGCCTTGGGTATCAGCGCCCAGTGGTCCCGATGACCGTGGGATAGAACAATTGCAAGGAGGCTCGGATCGGGTTCGCTCAGCCCAGCAACGGCAGGCAGCGAGACTGAGTCCCGGCCATCGGCATTTAGCGGCAAGCCAAGATCGAGCAGGATGCGTGAGCCTGTGCTTTCGAATTCGACGCAGGTGCCGCCGATCTCGCGGGTCCCGCGATTACGCCCCATCTCCGATGATCCTGCCTGGACCTACATTGCCGGTTGCGGACTTGCGCAAGCGCCACTGGGGGCGGCATTTCTGGGCGCGCGGCTACTTCTCCACCACGAGCGGCAACATCACGGACGATGTCATACTTCAGTATCTTCGGGAGCACGAACCTACCGGCGCCAGCCGGTAGTTATTCAGTTCATAGATACCTCCTGACGGGTATGCGCTGATGTTAGCCATCATCAGTTAGTTCTATACGGAGATCTCCCGGAAGGATCAAGCGCTTATTTGAGGTTGAGATTGCCGCGCTGCCGTGATGTTCCGGCACGCCAAAGCCGGTGACAACTGCGCGTCGCGCGCCAGACAGTCAAAATGACATGTGGAAAACTCTCAGGCCCGCCACCTTTCCACGGCGGCATGGTCTTGCGCCCTCGCCTCGACCCAGTCGCCCGGGCCCTTACCCGCCAAATGCCGCTTCTTCCAGAACGGCGCCTCGGTCTTCAAGTAATCCATGAGAAAGGACGCCGCCGCGAAAGCCTCAGTGCGATGCTGGCTCGCCGCGACGGCGAGAACGATTCCCTCGCCTGGATAAATCAAACCATACCGGTGCACGGCGAGGACGGCTTCGAGCGGCCAGCGGGAGGCCGCCGCAAGCGCGACGCGGTTGATCTCTTCTTCCGCCATGCCGGGATAATGTTCGATTTCGAGCGCCGTCAAAGCGCCGCCCTCGTCGCGGCAAAGCCCGGTAAAACTTACCAGCGCGCCGATATTGGTGCGCCCTTGCGTCAGCTGGGCGGCTTCGGCCGCAACATCGAAGCTTTCCTTCTGAACCCGCACGACAAGCCGCGCCGCCACGCCCTCATCCTCCGGTCATTGGCGGAAAGAACGCAATCTCGCGCGCGTTTGCAATCGCTACATCGTGCTTGACATGGGTGCGGTCGAGCGCCGCGCGCATCGTTTTAATATGTGCGAAGGCGGCGGCGTAGTTTTCGCCCCGGCCGCTCAACCAGGCCATAAGCTCGGCGACGGTCTTGATGTTTTCGGGGGGGACGATCTCCTCCTCGGACTTGCCGATGCGTTCGCGCACCCAGGCGAAATAGAGGGCTTTCATGATGGCTCGCCGATGATTTCCTTCAAGCCGGCTTTCAAATAGTCCCAGCCGGTGTAGAGAGTGAGAAGAGCGGAAAGCCAAAGGAGGACCAAGCCGGTTTTCGTCAGTCCAGGAACAATTTCGTCGCCGGAAGGACCGGCGATGAGAAAGCCGAGCGCGACGAGCTGCAGCAGGGTCTTCCATTTGGCGACCTTGCTCACCGGAACCGAGACCTTAAGCTCGGCCAAGAACTCGCGCAGCCCGGACACAAGAATCTCCCGGCAAAGAATGACGATCGCGGCGGACAGCGAATAGCTGGCGATGGTATGATCGGCGACGAGCATCATCAGGACAGCCGAGACAAGCAGCTTGTCGGCGATCGGATCGAGCATTTGGCCGAGCCGCGATTGCTGCGACCACGCACGGGCCAAATAGCCATCCAAAAAATCGGTGATCCCGGCGGCAATGAAAATGCCAAGCGCGAGCCAGCGAAACCATGCGGTCTCGGGCCAGAAGAGACAGCCGGCCACGCCTGGCACCGCCGCCACCCGCCCGTAGGTCAGGATATTCGGCACGCTCCAGGCCGGGCCCGGACTTGTCGCTAGGGTTGTGCTCGCCATGGCCAGGGAAACTCTCTCACCGAGGCTCGGTCAATAGACCACACGCGCTCCGCCACGCCGAACCGGCGGCGCCGATAACGTATGGTGCGCCTATAGTCTGCCACGTTCGTGAAAAAAATCATAGACCAGCCGTGCGGTTGCTGCATTAATTCCCGGGACTTTGGCGAAATCGGACAAGGCCGCGCGGGAAATCGCCTTGGCGGTGCCGAAAGCGTGGAGCAGGGCCCGCTTGCGCGCTGGGCCGACCCCTTGGATTTCGTCGAGCGGGCTTTTGGTGAACTCCTTTTTGCGGCGCGCCCGATGGGTTCCGATCGCGAATCGATGCGCCTCGTCGCGCAGCCGCTGCACGAAATAAAGCGCCGGATCGCGCGGTGACAGCTTGAACGGCTCCTTGCCAGCCATAAAGAAACTCTCCCGCCCGGTGTTGCGGTCCGGGCCCTTGGCGATCGCCGCGACCGCCAAGCCGGTGACACCAAGCTCCGTCAATACACCTTGCGCGGCGTCGAATTGTCCCTGGCCGCCGTCAATAAGGATGAGGTCTGGCCTATCTGGGAAGACCGCCTTGTCGCCGCCCGCTATCCCGGTATTCCCTGCCTCGGCGGCCACGGCTGGGTCTTCTTTCATGAGCCGCGCGAAGCGCCGCCGCAGGACTTCCCGCATCATGGCGGGATCGTCCCCTGGCGCCGAATCGCGATTGTGGATGTTAAACGTGCGATAATACGTTTTCATGAACCCGTCCGCACCCGCCACGATCATCGCGCCGACCGCGTTCGTTCCCATGATATGGGAGTTATCGTAGACCTCGATCCGGCGTGGTGGGCGGGCGAGGCGGAAGGCCGCGGCGAGCGCTTCGAGGAGCTTCGTCTGCGAGGCGGTCTCGGCCAATTTGCGTCCCAAGGCCCCGCCGGCATTTTGCCGGGCCTGTTCGACCAGATCCCTTTTTTCTCCTCGCTTCGGCACGGCGATCTCGACGCCGTGGCCGGAGCGTTCGCGCAAGGCTTGCTCTAGCACGCCTCGGTTCCCGATTTGGTGGGATAGCAAAATCAGGCGCGGCGGCGGCTTGTCCGCGTAAAACTGGGCCAGAAAGGAATCGAGGACTTCGTCTGGCGCGAGGCTCTTGTCGGCGCGCGGAAAATAGGCGCGATTGCCCCAATTCTGATAGGTCCGGAAAAAAAAGACTTCGACGCAGAACTGTCCGGCTTGTTCGACGATGGCGAAGACATCCGCCTCTTCGACGGTTTTGGGGTTGACGCCTTGGGCGCCTTGGATGGCGGAGAGCGCGGCGATGCGGTCGCGCAGCCTGGCCGCGCGTTCGAACTCCGTCGCGGCCGCAGCCGTGGCCATTTCGTCCGCGAGACGGTCGCGCACGGCGCGGCTCTTGCCGGACAAAAACGCGCGGGTTTCGCGCACTAGTCCGGCATATTCGGCTTTGCCGATTTCCCCGGTGCAAGGGGCGGAGCAGCGCTTGATCTGGTAGAGCAGGCAGGGGCGCGTGCGATTGGCGTAAAAGCTATCTTCGCAGGAGCGCAGAAGAAAGGCGCGTTGCAAGGCGTTCAAGGTGCGATTGACGGCCCAGACGCTCGCGAAAGGACCGAAATAATCTCCCTTCCGGTTGCGCGCGCCACGATGCTTGGCGAGTTGCGGCGCGGCATGATCGCCGGTGAGCAAGATATAAGGAAACGACTTGTCGTCGCGCATCAAGACATTGAAACGCGGCTTCATCTGCTTGATGAAATTCGTCTCGAGAAGAAGCGCCTCGGTCTCGGTCCCGGTAGAGACGAAGACCATTGACGCGGTCAGCGCGATCATCCTCGCGATGCGCGTGGTATGGCCGGAAGGCCGCATATAGCTCGCGATCCGCTTGCGGACGCTTTTTGCCTTGCCGACATAGAGAACTTCGCCATCGGCGGCGATCATCCGGTAGACGCCTGGTCCAGCCGGAGCATGTTCCCAGAAGCCGCGGATGGTGGCGGCGCCATGCCGGACCGAGGCGGGGGCGGCGGCCAAATCGAGTCCGGCGTCCGGACCGTCCAGGGGCGCGGCGGCGCCGTGGCGATCCTCCGGCGCAGGTTTGGAATTCAAACGGTGCTTTTGAACGCGCGGCATCAGTGTGGATTTAGGCGATCCCGCCCGGCGTGAAAAGGCCCGATCGAAACGGATAGTGTCTCAATTTGAATTTCTGGTTTGCGCCGATACCGTTCTCTAATAGGTCAAGGGCGACTGCGCTGGTTTGGGTGGTTAGCATTGCCTTCGGGTGACTGCGTTCTCTGCGTGCTCGATGGCGCTTGATGGGGTCAGCTGGGTGCGAGGCGGCTTGGTTGAAACCGCACTGGCCGCTCGTGGTCTGGCCGTGCGACAGAATCGGCGCCGTCCGTTGCTCCCTCCCTCGGGTCATGCTCCCCCTTGGGAGCTCGTCTCGGCCTCCGATCTCTGGTGGCGGCGGGTCTACGCCGGCTCGAACTCGGCGCCGTGTTTCAGCATGGCGAACATGATGACGGCGAGTTTGCGCGCGAGCGCAACCCGCGCCTTGCGCATCGTTGATCGCCTGGCAATGTCGAGCGCCCATGTTTTTAGTGCGAGACTGCCGCGGTAGTGGGTGAGCATCACATTGGCCGCCTCGTAGAGTAGTGTGCGGAGCCGTGCGTCGCCGCATTTGGAGATGCTGCCGGTATAGTCGATCTCGCCAGATTGATAACGCCGCGGGACCAAGCCTAGATAGGCGCCCACGTCACGCGAACGTCGGAAGCGATCGGGATCATCGATCGCGGCTGCGAAGGCCAGCGCAGTGAGCCGGCCCACACCCGGAATCGTCATCAGGCGTCGGCATGCCGACGACGATCGCTCTAGACTTTTCATGTCGGTGTTGATGGCAAGGATCGCCTTCACGATAGCATCGCGTGCGGCGAGCAATCCCCGTATCGCGCCATCGAGGCCGGGAATCCCGCAACCGGCAGCCATCGCCTTTTCGGCAAAGCCGGAACTGAGCCCGCGCGGCAGCCTGACGCCGAACGCCACCGCCAGTCCGCGGATCTGATTTTCGAGGGTGACGCGCTGACCGACCAGCTTCTTGCGTGCGACGAGGAGTGCGCGGACGGCATGTGAAGGGAGCGACTTCACGTGCACCGGTTTGAAGAAACCGGTCCGCGCCAAATGCGCAAGACCGCGCGCGTCATTGCGGTCTGTCTTGTGGGCGGCCAGCGACCTCAACGCCTGGTAGGCCTGTCGGCTCTCGACGCAGACCACCGGCATGCCCAGCGCTGTCAGGCCATGAAAGAGCATCGGGGCCATGCGTCCCGTCTCGAATAGAACGCGCTCAACGGCTGGCCCTTTTGCCAAGGCGGCGGCGATTGTCTTGGGCGCGGTTGGCGTCCTGGTTTCAAGAATGACCTTGCCGTCTCGATCGACGACACAGACATGCGTCTCTTCCATAGAGACGTCCAATCCTGCAAAATACTCCATAGCTGCTCTCCTCTTCATATCGGAAAGCCGATCTTATCGACTTTCGGGGAGCAGCCGCCCATTACCCGATGTTGAAAAACTCGATTTTTTGCCTCGATCACAATTCTTGAGGCAGCAGGCGGGCTTTAAGAGAAAGTGCTAGGGACCCGGCGGAAAGGCTAACTTTTCGGTGTGCGACGCTCGTAGTGAATTGGTGATGGCAACGTGTGGCGCTATCGGCCCTGCATGACCAAAGTTTGGTTTTCTGACGTCGCTCATTTTCCGAGTTTTTCAACGGTATCCGCCATTAGCAGACATCGAGGTCACCTTACTCGATGCGCTGCTCTTGGCGGGGGCGTCCACGAGCTGGCGGTGATTGCTACCCCGCGGCCAGTAGGCGCTGGATGTAGAGTGACCAGTCAGGACCGCGCCACCACTCGCAGTTCGGTCTTGAAGTTATAGACCGGAAAATCTCGAATGATCGGCACGCTTACTTCAAGCGACAACTGTACGCCTTCCGCGATTTCTCGGCCTACCGCGATATCGAATGGGAGGAACAGGGGCCCGGTTTGTCCGGGAACTGAAGGTCCGTAGTTGATACGGACGTCATAACTTGGATAGAGCGTGATGAACCAGCGCTCTGATAGTCCAATATTCAGTTTCGGCGATATCTGTGCTTGCCGGATGTTCCGTCTCGTGGGATCTCCGGCGACGCTAAGAGCGTATCTAATCACTGGAACAAAATAGGTGTCCGGCCCAACAGCGGCGAAGGAATAGCGTACCCCTAAGCCCGGGCATGATTTGCCACTTTCCGCTTCCCAGCGAGTTCTTGCGCCGAAGGGCCAACCCCGCGCGCGCCGAATCCAAAAGCCCAGTTTTGGTCGAGGTCGTGCGCCAGATAAGTCTGGAACGCCGCATCGCCGACGCCAAATTTATTCTCCGAACTCGACGCGTTCCCGGAATTGTTCGAGTCAAACGTCGTCGTCCTTTTATCCACAAATGGCGCTTCGCCCAAAATCCCGGCTCTCCATCCGGCATCCAGCTTGAATACCGATGTCACCCGTAGCAGCATTCTCTCTTGCTGGGTTCGAGTGTCCGGCTGCCAGGAAGTTCGGTATCGGAGTCGAACATCCAACTGATTCTGCGGGCGCGTGATGTCACCGCCATTATATTCAGCGGGTTCCTGTTCGCTGTCGGATTGAGACTGAGCCTGTTCACTCGACGGTTCATTTGGTCCAGCCGTGGCCGGGACTGCACCAGACACAGCGCCTGCGATGAAAACCGCGAGGCAAAGGCGGATATGGCAGCGCGCTGAGAGTGACCTGCTGCTCGCCAGACTTGAATGTGTACGACAGGACCGGACCGACTGACGCGACCCGGCCGATGAAAGGGCCTAGATCGGCACCAGACCCAGAGTCGCCGGTCAGCTGCTGATACAGATAGCCGCCGACGCCGGCCGAGAGGCCGAATGGCAAATGCTCGGCGAGTTCCCATTCAAAATGCATTTCGATGCCAGTTTGATAGTCCGTCGCCGTATTCATTGCGTTGAAAGTGAAGCCGAGCGCGCCAGTGGCCTCGATGCCGGTTTCAAGGCTTAAAAAAGTGTAGGCGCCTTTGAGATCGACGGCTGGCCGATTAATACCAAGTCTCGCTGATCACGACCGATAGGCCCACTCTCTTGTTCCGATGGAGATGATTTTCCAGGGCATGTCGATGAGCTTGTTCCAGGCGAAGCAGCAGTGGTCGAGAATGTCGTCGTAGGATTCGAAGACGCGGTTCGAGAGCCAGTTGTCGCGCATGAATTGCCAGATGTTCTCGACCGGATTGAGCTCGGGCGATTTCGGCGGCAACGGCAAGAGCGTGATGTTGTCCGGGACGGGAAGCTTCGCCGAGACATGCCACCCGGCCTGATCGAGAAGAACGAGCGCATGCGCGCTTGGTGCGACCGCAAGCGAGATTTCTTCGAGATGCAGGGCCATGGCCTCGCTGTTGCAGGAGGGTAGTACGAGCCCGGCGCCTTTTCCTTCGGCCGGGCAGATGGCGCCGAAAATATAGGCTGAACTCGTCCTCTGGTCGTGCGGCGCCGAAGGCCGTGTCCCGCGTTTCGCCCATCGGCGGGTGACCTTGTTTTTCTGCCCGATCCGAGCTTCGTCTTGAAACCAAATCTCTATCGGCTTGCCAGGAGCCTCTTTTGCGGCGGTCTCCTCCACGAGGGCGAGAAAGTTTTTTTAAAAGCCGCCGCGGCTTCCTCGTCTTGCGCATGATGGCGCGGTCGCGCCGAGAGCTTGCGAAAGCCCATATGCCGCAGCTCGCGGCTGAGCGTCGGCTTGGAGATCGAAACCCGGAACTCTTCGAAGAGCCACTGCGCCAGATCGATCAGCCGCCAGCGGACGACGCCATGCAGGGCGGGAATCGGCCCATCTTCCACGACCTGCCGCAAGGCTTGGCGCTGGCGCTCGCCGAGGATGCTGGGAGCGCCCGGCGCTTTGCCGGTCAAGAGACCATCAGGACCTTTGGCGTTGAAACGGACAACCCAGTCGCGCACGATCTGCACCCCGACCCCGCCGATCCGCGCCGCATCCGGCCGCGAGCCGCCATCATAAATCTCGGCCAGTGCCAAGAGACGCCGGGTCTGATCGGGGTCACGCGATCGCCGCGCCAGCATGCGCAGGCCAATCGTGTCAAAGTCAGAGCGAAGCGGAACCGGAGTCGACATGGCAAACTCTCCCAAAAGCTGTTTGCCATGGTGAATCAGATAAATGCCGATTCGGGAATCCGCCTCAGGAGTCAAACTTTCAGAGACTTGGTATTACCTCGATTTTAGTCGTCTCGATCGCCCTGCGATGCATCTCAATGACCGACGCAGCAGCGCTCGCCGCAGCCGAACCATTGAGCGACGAAAATGCAACATCTTCTAATAGAGCGAACGCGCTCGATAAATGTCGGCGAATTAAATCGCGAGGGCGCATTCTCAGGATGCCCGATGCGGTTCCCTTTTTTGGGTTTAACAACTCGTAAATTCAAAATCGAATATCGAGGATCGAATTGGCCGAGGGATCGCCGCTCGCAAATCATTCCCGTCATATGGACGCGATGTCATTTTGGCGGGATGCGTCCCTGGTTAGTCTGCCTTTGCGAAAAGCGCGTCGCAAAACTCTACCCCGGCATCTTCGGATTTTTTTGTTGCCGAAAATGTGGAAATCTGGCGTATCAATCTCAGCTCCGGGCCCGCAAAAGCCAACTCTATCGCAAAGCACAGGAAATCAGGCGACTTCTCCAAAACGAAGGTCGGCCGGGTATTGTCCCGAAGCGGCCCCGCCGATGCCGCCAGGCTTGGGAAGATCATCGCCTGCCGGGCGATACTGCGGGTTACTTTGCCCCCTTGGTCGCAGTGTAGAAGAGCATCAGCGGGAAGACGAAAAGACCTTCAATGTGCTCGACGGCACCGTCATCGGCCGCAACATGCAGCGCCACCGGCACCAGGAGTTCATCCGCTTCCTCAACAGCAAGGGTCGCGCTGCGCAATGTGGGTTGGTTGGGCGAAGGTCCGCTTGGGGCGGAGTCCTCGCGTTCCGGGGCGACCATCTGACGGCAGGACTCTCGACCTCCGCCGGCGATTTGCTATGTCCGCTCTAGGTCGATCCTCGACGTTCGATCGCGTACAACGAATGTCCGTTTTGACATTTCGATTGCGCAAAGCTGCCATTCCGCTCCCGGCCAGAGCGGGCCATACGACGAATGTCCGCTTCTTGGTCTCGCCGTCCCAGAGCGGATCGTCGCAAATCCACCCTTCTGCGACGTTCAGACCGACCGCAGGAAATGGCCGCTTTGCAGCCCGTCGAGAAAGGCTCGCGACGAAGCGCGGTAGGGTTGTCAGGCTCTCCCTCGCGAGGATCGTGACCTGACGGAGCTTGGGCGTGTTATGTCGTCGGCTTGCCGTCCGGCGCCAGCACCTTTTCGAGCTCCTGTTTGGCGCCGAGCGCATCGTCGGGGCGCGTGCCCAGTATTCCCGCAGCGCACATAGACAATTTCTCTGATCCCCCGATGTTGCTAAAAGAGCGTGGGTTCCGCGTATCTCGCCGCGGCCGTACGGTGAGACTTCGGCCGTTCGTCGTCTTGCAGGTTGAACAGGACTGGCTGGGCCTGTTCGGCCGCCTTACACTGCTCGCGGCGCAGTTTGAGAATATCGCGCCACAAGTACCGCTTATTATCCAAGACCAAGTACCTAAGCTTCCTCACACGACGGTTTCCAGCAGGGATTCCGTCAGGGCGAGACCGCGTAAGTAATCGGCAGCTTTTTGCGCTTGCGAGGCCGCTGTGAAGAACGCCCGGTCGTCCGCCCGCAACAGCTCGATCCAATTCGCGATGTATGAGGCGTGTCGGACCTCTTTATTGATTCCGAATTCCGCGCAGAGAAAGGCACTAGCGAGTTCGGCCACGAGTTCTTCGGCCGCGTAAGCACGATTGCCGAACCGGTTTGTGAGATCACGATCGAGGCGACTTTTATGGCCGGACCAGTGACCCAACTCGTGAAAGCTGGTCGCGTAAAAACAGTCCGCGTCCTTAAAAGCCTCGAAAGAGGGCATCGCAATGAAGTCCCGGCCCGCCGCGTAGTAGGGCTCACCTTGGCTTTCGCGAAAATCTGCGCCGGTGACTGTTATGAAGTCCTGCGCGTCCGCGTTGCGCTCGTCCAGATTGAGCTGGCATTCCCCAGATAACCGGGAATGTGCCAAGCGCGTATCATTGATCTCCTGCCGTGACATCGGACATTCGTCCTATACCGGCATTATTTTCCGGATCGCCCGCTTATTGAGGTTGAGATTGCCGCGCTGCGGCGCTGCTGTGGTGCTCCGGCACACCAAAACCAGTGACATGGGCGGATCGCGCACCGGACAATACAGAGTCGGTTGTGATCAAGACGCACTTCTCCCTTAGTTTTTGCTCGACGCATGACGACCGAACACTTCACGCAGGCGCTGGATTGGGCGGCGGCCGCAGGTCGGCGATCATTCGTAGGATGTCCGCGAAGAGATTTTTCGGAATGGCGACTTCGGCCATCTGAAACGCGACATAGCGGCCATGGCTCACGATCTTCGCGCCGATCTTGATCAGCTTTTCCTTCAGGCTCGTCAGTGACCAATCCTTTATCGGTTCGGGCGTCGCCAGCGTGCGCAGAAAATTACCGAGATTGTAGGCCAGCGCATGAAGCTGGAGACGGACGGCGTTAGCAGCGAACGACCGACATGATAGCCGGGTCCACTTGATTGCGCCTTTTCCTTCCTTGATCCATTGCTCACACGTGCCGCGCTTGTTGTAGAAGGCGACGACATTCTCGGCGGAGCGCGCCATGTTCGTCACGATGAAGCCGACGCGCGGATAAAGCTCGCCCGGATGCCATTCGACCTTGGCGATCACCCGGCGCGGCTGCGACCAGCTTCCCGCTTGATAGGTGAAACTTGCATGGGATCGGCAGACGTCATTGGACGGGCGACCAACCGGGCGTTTGAGCAGATAGCCGATCCTCTCTTGCAAGATGTGATTGGCGGGCAGACGGATCGCATATTTGATCCGTTCTGCCTCCAGATATTCGTAAACTTCGGGGTTTGCGAAGCCGGCGTCGGCGCGGAAATAAATGCGTGAGACCTTGCCTTGATACCGCGCCACGACCGGCTTCAGCACCGCCTCCCATCCATCGGCGCTGTGAACATTGCCGGGGCGCAGGGCGCAGCGTTCCAAATCGCCATATTGGTTGAAAACGAACAGCGGATGATAGCAGGTGCAGTCATAGTGACCGTTCCAGACACTGTGTTCCTGTTCGCCATGCGTCGGGCTCACGCTCGAATCCATGTCGAGCAAGATACCTCTCGGCGGACGGCGACCATGAACGCTGTCGATCCATTTGCCGGAGAGATCAGCGAGCGCCGAAAGGTTCTTTTCCGCCGTGAGCCAGCGCGTCTCAAAGCGGCCCATCTGGCTCGGCGAAGCCGCTGCATCCGAGGCCGCCTTTCCGCCGACTATCCACCGCATCGCGGGATCATGGCGCAGGCGTTGAGCGTCGTTCACGTCTTCATATCCGGCAAGTCGCCCAAATATGGATTGCCGCAACATCCCGACGAGTGCATGCCGGCCATTCTTGCCAGTGCGTGCGTCGGAGAGCGCATCACCCGCCATCGCGCTGAGGCACAGCGCGTCGTCCAGTTCCCGGTATGCGAGCAAGCCTGCGTCGGAGGTAACCACCGATCCGCGAAAGTGAAGCAACAATCGGCGGTCGAAATCGAGCCTGAGAGCGCCATCATACGATTCACCCGCCGGGTTCGCCATGACGGCCTCATTCGATCCGAAATAACATGCTGATTATGTTAGCTGAATCGCGGCATCGACGCTGCAAATTATTGCCTCATCCGGCGTATGCGGGTTGAGGACTGTCACTTCGCCAGTGAGGCACTCTTCCGGAAGGCCGTGGCACTGGGCAACATTGAACACGGTGTACTCTTTGAGAAACGGGACATGGCGCACTTCGTCCGTGTCGGTCGTCTTCTCGACCTTGGAAACGAAATACACCTTGACCCCGTGTTCCCCTTTGCCGACGGCCCCGCCGACGTCGAGGGTCTGTTTGAATGTGAGCCAACGCTGGGTTGCGTACCCGTGCGCCCATAAGAAAATGACGTTGCCGCCTGAGTAGGGCCGCTTCGTCACGGCATTCTTGGGGATGTTTCCACGTGGGGCGCTGCGGCTGGCGACGAGGCCGCTTACATCGGCCGAAATAGCCACCGCTGTCCTGCACGCGAAGGAAATGCCGACAGGCGATATGGCGTTCAAGGAAATAGTGCTCACCGTGCTCCGGCGTGATTGCGCATGTCATTAAAAATACTTGACAACTGTTAACAATTATGATCTATTAACTATATTGCACGGCGAGGGACTGTCTCAGCTTCGATACACGCACAAAAAAAGAAGCGCCCGTAGGCACTTCCGCCGGCGTTGACGTTTGGGGACGAGCCGAAGGTTGGGCTGATCATTTGCCCAGCCGTGGGCGTATTTATCGGCCGGCCGCAACCCGTGAGATGGCACGAGACCGCAGCCAATTTTGCAGAACGCTTCAAAAAGGAGAACGAACAAAATGAAAAAACTGATTTTGACACTTTTGGTTTCCGCGTGTCTTGCAGCCTCGCCTGCCACGGCCGGGCCACACCATTGGCATGGTGGTGGCCATTGGCATGGTGGTGGCCATTGGCACGGCGGCGGTGGGTATGGCGGTCATTGGGGCCCGGGAGGGGCATGGATACCAGGGGCGATCATAGGCGGTGCCCTACTTGGCACCGCCCTCGCCACGCCCTATGCCTATGGCTATCCGGCATACGGTTACCATCGGCAATGTTGGTATGACCAATGGGGCAGAACGATTTGCCAGTAACCGCCTGACCCTTCGAAGCGGGCACTTGCCAACAGGTGACCGTCGCCAAGGGCCATCGCCCCCAAGAAACCAAAGGAAACACAATCTGATTTTAACACTCTCGGTTCCCGTGTCTTGCAAACTCGCCCGCCATTGACGAAGGAGCACGATGGCGGTCCCGCAACGTTGCACTGGAATGCTGTTTCGCGCGCCCGAGCAGCGCGTCTCCCGCGACAATTCCGGGCGAAGGATGGCGTGGACGGAACCTTCTGGAATATTGTCGGGCCACGATGCGAAATAAATAGCGAATATAATATAAGAGGGGGTCAAAACGGTCTTCCCCAACTCTAACTCTAGGATTGTCTTATCTGTTTGAAAATATTCAACATGGGGGTAAAATTCCCAACTTGGCCTGCTGTGCTATCGGGCACCGTAAGCTTCAACAATTCGAAGGCTGAGTGGACGCGACCGTATTCAGTTGAACTCCCGCCAAACAACCGCGATGCAATCCTCGCCAAGCGGCCCTATCGACGCACGCGGTACCATCACTCATCGGCGCTCCGCTGCCAAGGGCACACAAATCACACCGCACACCGCACGCCGTAAAATGTCTCTAGCAAGAGATTCAAACAGACGTTAGATTTATTAATTTTGAGGTAATTGTTATGTTGGAGTTTGTGATTATTATGCTTGCGATTGCCTTTGGAGCTTCTTTTTTATCAGTTATTCGCAAAAGAGTAGGCTAAAAAGAAGCGTTTACTATGTCGGCTGATTGGGCCACTTGGCGCCCTCTCAACAACCCCACGAATGCACCGCGCGGCTGGCGGCTTCCGAGACTGGCGCAGGGCGAGGGCATGATGGGCGATGATGCCAAGCGAGACGCGCTTCTCGCCGTTCGGCGATGCAGGAAAGCGAGACGCGGCTCTCAGGGTTGCGAACGAGCACGTTGGAAAAGGAGAACGTAGGCGCTCATCGGCCAAGAACCCGCTGCATGATCTTTTGCTGATGTTCCAGGATCGGCGAGAGGGAGACTGGCCGAACTGGACGGGGTTTGGCCTGGCCAATTGTTGTTGTGTCTTGTGCGCTTGTTACGGGCTCGCTTGGCGCATCGTTTCCTGTAAGCAGGTCGACAAGCTCGGCCTCATGCTCGCGAAGCTCGGCAAGGAAAGCAGGATCGGGCTTAGCCCCACAGCCTCTGATCCGGAGCGGAGCTGGTCACGTGGTGTGATCAGAAGGGCCGGGGATCAGTCCGGAGGAAAGATCGCTGGCGAGGGAGCCATAGACGTCCCCGATGTGCGAGGCGATCAAGCAGATCATGGAGGGGCCAGCGCCTACCTTCGCCGGTAATAGAAGGCCAGACAGGCTAAGCCAGCAATGCCAATCGCCACAAAGATTAAATCGAGCATAGAATAATCCGTTCTCGCGAGCTTGCCACATAATCGTCCAGCCCGCCAGCCAGCCATCGGGTAACGAATGACGGGGACATGGAGACAAGCATGGGGATACACCAGAATAAGCCGAAGAGGAATACGCTATGAGCCAGACCTCTGACCTTCATGATTGCGGTAGGCTTTGAACATCACGCCGGTTGGATTCGGTGCTTGGGCCATTGGGGTCACCGGCTACGACTTTGCTTGGGGCAAGCAGGTCGACGCGGACTCGATTGCCGCAGTCCATCGCTCGCTTGAGCTGGGAGTGAACTGGATCGACACTGCTCCCGTTTACGGCATGGGACATTCGGAAGAAATAGTTGCCAGCGCCCTGAAAGAGTGGCGCGGCTCGCGCCCCTAAGTTTTCACCAAGTGCGTCATAGCGCCTCAAGCGGTAGTCCCCCGTTAGGACGCTTCAACGGCGGCAACCTTAGTGTCGAGACGAGAACCAAACGCTAGCCCGAGGGCCGGGAGAATTCTCAAAGCTATCTACCGACTTCGTAGAAGTGCCAGCAGCGCATTTTGCAGAGTATTTTTCCACTGCACTAGAGCCCACGCTCCTGTCGTCGCGATAGCTAGTGTTCCAAACGCAGACATGATGTCGGCCCAATTAGGATCGTTCATCTGGTCCTCCTTTTTTGATGTATAATTTGCCTAAACGTAGAAATGCGCTATGGCTATTTCTGGCAGGGCCGGCGATGCCAATGGCACGTTGAATTTCCCCAATTATTGTGAAGTAAAATTCCCCAGCCGGCCTGAGCATATCCGAGAGGCGGTGGAGGGCTCCCTGTGCCGGCTACAAGGCGCTGCGTCGCGATCGACGCCAACGGCTCGACGAACTGAGGACGGGCGATGGCCGTCCCTTGCCGCCCCTCTCAAGGGTCAGATCGGCCGTGAGTTCGATCGAACTCGATCTCCTGCTTGGACACGTTAATTGCCATTGCAGCTATGACCTTTACAACCGCTGCCCACGCGGAGGATGATTGTCCATATGGCTCGTACAGGGCGGGATATGGGGAATTCGTGGATAGTCCCGATGATAATACGGAAGGGGCCACAGCTCTATGCAATGACGGGACTTACTCCCATTCGCAACATCCATATTTCTGGGGTACATGCTCCAGACATGGTGGCGGGAAGCCCGCATTTTCCGCCCTGTAAGGTCCGCTCCCGGTCGCTGAATATCGAACTGCAGCGGGCCCTCAATCCCAGGGGAGAACCAAAGGTCGAGAAATTCGGGACGACCTTTGCCATCGGCGACAAGGTCATGCAGATCGAAAATGACTATGACAAAGAGGTCTACAACGGCGACATCGGCTACGTCGGAGCCATCGATCTCGAACTCGGCGAGATGACCATCGCTTTCGACGGCCGGCCGGTCGCCTATGCGTTCGGTGAACTCGACCAAATCGTCCTCGCTTACGCGTCGACGATTCATAAATCGCAAGGCTCGGAATTTCCCGCTGTCGTCATTCCCGTCACGACACAGCACTATTTGATGCTGCAACGCAATCTACTTTACACCGGGGTCACCTGCGGCAAGCGGCTCGTCATCCTGCTCAGGCAGAAGAATGCGGTGGCGATCGCCGTCAAGAACGTCTCGGGCCGGCGGCGCTGGTCGAAACTTCGTGAATGGCTGAATCCCGCCTGAGTTGGCCGATTGCTATGATTTACTCAAATCACGCAATTGGCCCCCCGCAATTGCCGAAGCGTTGGCAATGATCCCTGACGCTCACCCTGAACTCGATCCACATCGGCCGCGTCTTGTCCGCGAGACAGACGAATGGTTGTGGGAGAGCGCCACCGAATTTTGCGCCGCGCTGGACTATTATGCACGAGCTGTTGCAGAATTATGAGCCACCCTTCACTTTGTCCGGCAGGAGGGCCGCACAAATTCTGAGAGTGGCTGGGCTGTAAGGGTTTCCTGTCACCCCAAGCGGTCGCCCGCAAGCGTCTCTTGCCCTACAGATCTATCCAGGCGCGCAACGCCTCTGTTACCGCATCCGGCCGTTCCATGGTCGACAGATGGCCGCAGTCTTGCACAATTTCGAGCTTCGATCCGGCAATTCCGTCTGCAATCGTCAGGGCGACTGAGACGGGCGTAAGGGCATCCTCATTGCCCACCAGCACAAGCGTCGGACATTGGATCGCTCCCAATGACGGTCGCGAATTGGGCCTCGACATGATCGCTTTCTGCTGACGGACGAAAGTCTCCGGTCCTGTATCATCCATCATTTTGAATACGGCTCGTTTCAATGCCACATTGTCGTGCCGCGCCGGATGCACGAACAACGGCCACAAAGTGTCGCGGACGGATTTGAATTCTCCGGTCTGTGCCATTGCTATTAGCTTGAGTCGCCGTTCGGTCTGCTCGAGGGTGTCGGCGAGCGCCGAAGTATCCAGCAGAGCGAGGCGCTCGATACGGTCGGGCGCCTGGCGCACCATCTCGAAAGCGATGTAACCGCCCATCGAGAGGCCGCACAGTGCAAATCGGTTGGGTGCCGTTGCGAGGACTGCCCGGGCGATCGCACTCATCGTGTCGTGTCGCGCGTGATCTGCGACACTTATCGCGACCTCTCCCCGCAACGACGCGATTTGTTCTGCGAAAAGGTCCTCGGTGCAGGCCAGCCCCGGCACGAAAACAAGATGTGGCGAACGTGCTGTCATGTCGCACTGGCTCCTTCTGGAAGCGATCAATCACGCTGTGGTGAGAACCAGGACGCGCCGCGCGGAATCGGCGTGGGTCGAGGACATACGGATTCCTATTCCCCCGTTTGCAACAAGGTTCCCGCCCGTCGCGAGGCGGCGAGCAGCCGCGCAAAGATGAAGGTGGCTCCCGCGAAAAGCAACAAATCGTTCGCGAGCCCCGTGAGCATCAGATCGGCGCGCAGAACATGGTCGAGCAGCACGCCGCGCAGGTCCTCGAAAACATAGGTCGGCGGCAAGGCCCCCGCCCCGCCGGTTCGCGGCGTCGAGGAAGGTCCAGTCCGCGAGGTTTGACATCAGCTACTAACGGGGTGCTTCTTGCGCCAGGTTTCCGCGATCGAGGGTTTGGCGATTGCCGCTGTCGCCTCGGGCGCCCAGTCGCTTATTTCGACGGGACCCTCAAAGTATTCCATGAGCCTTATCTGCCAGCGATACGGAATGGCTCGGTGGAACCATTGCCGGATCGTCCCGGGCCGCGCCCCCAGTTTGAGCGCCGCTGCGACGAGTTCTTGCCGCGTGATTTGACGCTTCTCCATGCCGCCGGCCGTTACACAATGTAACGGCCAGAAACCGCCCTTGGACCCTGGGTCACCCCTTTTTCCAGGCTCCCGAGGAATAGATGCGTCCCCTTTTGTTTGACCCCCGTTATCGGGAGAATTCGTTCTCTTTTCAGATAGATAGCGTGGCCAGAGTTCAATGGCGCAATAGAGCTCTTTTCAAATAGTTGGCTCTAAAATAGGGGAGCATTGAGCGCGTTTTTGGGGGTAAACCGCAGTCCTTGACGCTTCTAATTGTTCGGGCCACGATTCGCGTTGGCGGCGCGCGCCACCTGATCAGAAGCGCCGAAAAGCCTGTTTGAGGCGGTCGAGAAAGGCGCTGGCGCGCTGCTCGGTCATGCGGTCCATCTGGTATAATAGGGTCAGCATCCGGAAACTTGCCTTGCGGCCGACAAGGGGCTTGATGCCGCGGGCAATCTGGCGGCGGACCGGGTCGCCCATGTACAATCGCGTGACCCACCAGGGTGCGCCGGTCGAACTCACCACCCAAAGCGCGTTGACCTGAGTGAGCTGCGGGATCAGTGGGCCACCGCCCGAAGGGTGGTCGAAGGCAACGCCGGGCACGAGCACACGATCGAAGAAGCCCTTCAGGATCGCCGGCACGTTAAACCACCATTGCGGAAAGACGAAAACGAGCTTCTCGGCCAGCATGAGCCGCGCGACATAGCCGGCGACGGCCCTGCTATCATAAGGTGGCGTGAAATAGCCGCGACGCTCGGCGCCGGTGAGGCGCGGGTCGAAGTCGTCAGCGTAGAGATCAATCATGTCGACCTCGATGCCGCGACGCTCCAGCGTCGCGCGGATGCGTCCAGCAGCGGCCTTGGCGAAAGCGTTATCGAGAGGGTGGGCGACGACCAGAAGCGCATGCAAGGAGGGACTCTTCCGTTTCTCCCCTGCCTGTCAGCATGAGCACAAAGGCGGTTACTATTGTGGCGCTATTCTGTCTTATGCCGTCTTCATCTTCGCCCCCTCCGGGATGACGCCATCCTTGACGTAACGCCACAAGGCAACGAGAAGTTTGCGGGCTAATGCCACGATCATGATTTTCTTGATTCGGCTTCCGGGTTACCCGAGACGAGCGCGGAACCAGTTGGACAAGGCGCTGTCAGGCTGCCAGCGCAACCACCAAGCGAGTTCTGCCATCGCCGCGCGTAATCGTCGGTTTCCATCTTTTCCGATCCCTTATTTGATCTTCGCCCGACGGAACTCAGCCATACGTTGCCGTCGGCATGATCGAAATGCCAGTGCGTGTTGATCAGGTGCGTGATGGGATCGGCGCCAGGACCGGCAAGAGCTCTGGTGATTTGAGGACGCGATACGCCAATACCGGCATCGATATGCACTTTGCGATCAGGGCCGGTGGGGCGACAAGCGTAGGGGCGTCACTTTCGATGGTGAGCTGTTCGGCGGCACAGTTCCAGAAGGATCGGTGTCTAATGCATGTGATGGCTGATCGTCTTGTCCAGGCGACGAACTGCTCGGGGCGGCAACATCACGGCGGTGCGGCATCGGCAGGGAGTCCACCACGACACGTCGAGTCGCCAGGATCGCATTTTGCATTGGCGCTAGGCTGCGATCCCGCCGAGACATCTGGTTGCGCCTCTGGGGCCTTCGTTTGTGACAATTCCGAAGGGGGAATATCGGGATTAGCCTTGTCGGAATGAACAATTCGATAGATCGCGCCAAGCCCCCCCTGCACGATAGCGCGGAATTGGTCGGCCTTTTCGTTCGGTACGAGATAAACCCCTGCTCCAAAGCCGATCGCTCCAGCGACCACCGCAGTTGTCACAATCGAAGAAATTCCACGCGCCATGTTCTGCATGTCCGCAAATAAATAATCGTACCCTTAGAAACAATCAGCAAAATGCGGCGACACCAAGGTGAATACAAGACGGCGATCCGGCATCCAACCGTGGCTCTATCTCGCGACTTGTTCCAACGCCTCTTTGAAACCGGTCCCGGACGCATTGTCACATAGGCCGAGAATAATTGACTGGAATTGCCCTGCCCCTTGATCGTCTGGAATTGGGTTAGCGAGCGCCCGTGCGTTTTCCGGCGGCAGTCGAGCCGAAATCGCTGCAAACCCCGGTATTATGGCGCAACTGCCACACGAATTTCTAGCCGGCCGTCCCCAGATTTCGGGGCATGCCCGATAGCCATACAATTTCTGCACTTCGCGCCAAGCGCGCTGAAATCAGCGGCCACCAAGGTGGATCTCAAAAGAGTCGCCACCGAACATTAGAATGAAGCATCAGTCACTGTGGCTAAATTGGCGGGAGTGCGCCATGATCGCACACCGCATCTGAAATAGGTGGCTTCACGAAGTCGTATCGGAGCGTAGGTTCGGCGGGGGGCTTAATTGTCAAGATGTGTGCGCGGCCGAAGCTCAGGTCGCCCTGATAGCGAGAGGCGAAGTCGGCCCGATGGCGCAATATCAAGTCGCGAAGACTCTAATGCGGTAGCAAAGGTTTTGACGCAAGCAGTTTCATCCGGTATTCCTTCGCTTGTTACCCCGAAAATGGGGTCCTTATTCCATGCCGATTCACATACGACATCAGGGAACGGAAGCTGGTCGTCAGCGAAGCTGAGGCTGTCCGGATGATCTTCCAGCGCTACGCCGAGCTTGGCTCTATCGCGCTGTTAGAAGGCAGAGCTCGAGCGGGCCGGCATCGTGAACAAGCGACGGGAGGGCGCTGGAAACCCATAGATCGCTTTTCGATGGTTCGAATTGCGGTCTCGAATTGACCGATCGCCCCGCTTTTTCGCTGCACCATCCCGAGGCGTCGCCCCCGCGCGACAGTCATTATTTATTCGCCCACTTCGTCGGCATGATGGAAACGGCGAGGATCGCCCGAACGAGGCCTGATTCTCGAGATTGCCGGTAGCGTTCAGCGCCGGGCCTCCAGCACGCTCTTCTCCTCCTCGGTGAAACGGCCGGACAAACGGTCGCTGGCCCATTTGAGGGATGCGCGTTGAGTTGACCCATGTCATTTGTCGTCACGCTCTGATGTTTTTTAAAATTGCTCCACCGGCGCATAGGGCTCTCGCGGCGGGCAGGTCAATTATTGTATTGGGAGACAAAAATGAGTGAAGTCATTGTTTTCAAGGTAGAGAAAGACGGCACGCATCTGAGGCCGCCGCCAGAAGGCTCGGCAAAGATCGTTTTTTTCACTGGTGTTTGGCATGAGCCCATGAACGACCGGGGCGGGAAAAAGAGACGGGTCTCGAAGCGGTCAATCAGATCCTCGAATCCCTTTCCGTACCGGTGATCTTCATTACCGCCTATCCGGAGCGTTTTTTGACGGGGACGCCGCCGCAGCCCGCCTTTCTCATAACCAAGCTGTTCGGCATCGACAGCCTTAAAGCGGTCATCAGTCAGGCGCTATTTTTCGATCGCAAGTCGCATCGCAAGGACGAGCCCGGTGGCGACAGCAGTTCGCGTGACATTGCTTTCACTTGCTCCAAGGTGTGATCCTCTTCCAAGACAGCCACCGACGGAAGATCACGAATTTCGAGATGCTTGGCGACGTCAAAATCAAGGCCGCTTCGACTTCGATGAGACCGGCCCAATAGCGGCGGCACAATCATGGTCCTGCGAGTGCCGCGGTCGTTCTCGGTGGGGGCTCGAAACCAGTGCGCCAAGGCGCTGACGGTGAATCTCGAGCGACTCCACCAAAGCGGCACCTTACAACGCCGCGAACACGTCAGCCTCCAATCTGGGACTCACGAGCAGGGCCCTTGAGGACCGCTTCACCGGCGACCGCAAGGCCCTCGGAGAAACGCAGCCGAAACTGGCCGGCAAGGCGCTCCATGGCGCAAGCTTCCGAACCGGCCGAAGGCTGTGGACTGTGAATATGTGCGGAACCTTGACCCTAGCAGGCTGTTGAAAAAAGCGCTGGCCTGGCAAATTTCGGTGTGATTCTGTTTCCTCGCGGCAGCGGGGGACGAATCATGCGGGGCGGAGAAGAACGATCTGGGTCGCTCTTCAGCTATGTCGATCTTGAGGCGCGGGTTGGGAAAGATCATCCGCTGCGCGCAATCCGAATGCTGGTGAACGAGGCTTTGGGGGCGCTGGCTAAGGAGTTTTCCGCGCTCTATTCAGCGGCGGAACGGACGCGGAAAAGGCAATGACCGAAGTCGATACAAATCAACCTTGGGCGGGCTTAGATGGCCTGACGGTTAAAGACCTACAGGAAAGACTGCGGGACCCGGCGATGACGGCACTGCTGTCGCTCGAAATCGCCATCATCTTCGTCGCGTCGCCGCTCCGTGCGCTGGGTCTGGCACCGCCCTTGACGGTGATCGTTACGCTCGTGGTCCTCATCATTATCGTTGTCGTAGTGCTCTCACGCAGCCGAGGTGCCGTCGTGCTGGTCCTCGCCTCTGTCGCTCTGAATGTGACGGGCACCCTGATGCACCACGCAAACCCTACGCTGTTCACCGTCGTGCTTAGGACGGTCGGCGAGGTGCTGGCGCGCGGTGTCCTGGGCTGGGTCGTCGCAGCGGCAGTGTTCGCGCCCGGAAAGATCACCCACTACCGCATCCAGGGCGCAATCGTACTCTATCTTAATTTCGCGATGATCTTTGGCGCCCTTTATCGTCTCTTGGCGGAGATATCGCCCGCCGCGTTCCAGGGCTTGGAGGCCACCCCGAACGATCCCGGGTTCGTCAGTGCCATCACCTATTTCAGCCTCTCAGCTCTAACGACCGCAGGTTTCGGCGATATCGTGCCGATGCATCCTTTCGCGCGTTGCCTCGCCAACCTCGAAACAATCATCGGTCAACTTTATCCGGCCACTTTGTTAGCGCGGATCGTCACCCTAGAGTTGGCGCACCGCCGCGCTAGAGGCCGCTGGTGAACCTTCCCCTGCGCTTCCAAGTTCCCTGTTCGACGCGCCGCAGGCCGTCGAAACCGCGCGGAGCGCGGGAAAACTGACGTTCCCGCTCCGACGCATCCTGCCGTGTCGCGGAAGGGGGTTTTTGTTCCTGTTAACGAAGTTGGTATAAAACTCCCTTCACGCGAAGGAAATGTGTCGAAGGGACAACACGGACAGCCGCTCGCACGAGCTTCGGAGCCCTTCCTCGGGCGGCGTGTGAATAAGCATGGAATAAGGACCCCGCTTTTGGGGTGATTTGCATCCAATCGGGACCCCGGGGCTGAGGGTCCACAGTGGCCTCCTGGATTTTGGGAGGCCGAGATTGGAATGCTGGTTGTGGAAACGATCGCCAAGATTCGCCGGGCGTTTTTTGTTCAGAAAAAGCCGATCAAGGAGATTTGCCGGGAGCTGCACGTCTCCAGAAAGGTCGTCCGGAAGGTCATCCGATCCGAAGCGACCGAGTTCCATTACGAACGCTTGACGCAGCCGCTTCCCAAGATCGGACCGTGGCGGGAGCGGCTGGATTCCCTGCTGTTGGAGAATGCAGAAAAATCGGCGCGCGAGCGGCTGACGCTTGTTCGGCTATTCGAAGAACTGCGCAGCCTTGGTTATGCCGGAAGCTACGACGCGGTTCGCCGTTACGCGAAAACGTGGCGCAAGGAACGCGGTGTGGCGCTGGCGCAGGCTTATGTGCCGCTCACCTTTGCTCCCGGCGAGGCCTATCAGTTCGACTGGAGCCATGAAATCGTCGTGCTGAACGGCGCGACGGTGACCGTGAAGGTCGCCCATATGCGGCTCTGTCACAGCCGCATGCCGTTTGTCCGCGCCTATCCACGCGAGACCCAAGAGATGGTCTTTGACGCGCATGACCGCGCCTTTGCCTTTTTCAAAGGCGCCTGCGAGCGCGGCATTTATGACAATATGAAAACCGCGGTGGAGACAATCTTCGCCGGCAAGGACCGGCAATACAATCGCCGCTTCCTTCAAATGTGCGGGCATTATCTCGTCGAGCCAGTGGCCTGCACGCCGGCCTCGGGCTGGGAAAAGGGCCAGGTCGAGAACCAGGTCGGCTTGGTGCGTGAGCGCTTTTTCACGCCGCGCCTGAGATTCAAGAGCTATGACGAATTGAATGCCTGGCTCCTCGACAAATGTGTCGCTTACGCCAAGGCGCATCGTCATCCAGAATGCGCCAGCCGCACGATCTGGGAGGTTTTCGAGGACGAACGGCAAAAGCTCGTGCAACTGCGCGGCCGCTTCGACGGCTTCCATGCAGTGAGCGCGGCGGTGTCCAAGACCTGCCTTATACCAAGTCTCGCTGATCACGACCGATAGGCCCACTCTCTTGTTCCGATGGAGATGATTTTCCAGGGCATGTCGATGAGCTTGTTCCAGGCGAAGCAGCAGTGGTCGAGAATGTCGTCGTAGGATTCGAAGACGCGGTTCGAGAGCCAGTTGTCGCGCATGAATTGCCAGATGTTCTCGACCGGATTGAGCTCGGGCGATTTCGGCGGCAACGGCAAGAGCGTGATGTTGTCCGGGACGGGAAGCTTCGCCGAGACATGCCACCCGGCCTGATCGAGAAGAACGAGCGCATGCGCGCTTGGTGCGACCGCAAGCGAGATTTCTTCGAGATGCAGGGCCATGGCCTCGCTGTTGCAGGAGGGTAGTACGAGCCCGGCGCCTTTTCCTTCGGCCGGGCAGATGGCGCCGAAAATATAGGCTGAACTCGTCCTCTGGTCGTGCGGCGCCGAAGGCCGTGTCCCGCGTTTCGCCCATCGGCGGGTGACCTTGTTTTTCTGCCCGATCCGAGCTTCGTCTTGAAACCAAATCTCTATCGGCTTGCCAGGAGCCTCTTTTGCGGCGGTCTCCTCCACGAGGGCGAGAAAGTTTTTTTAAAAGCCGCCGCGGCTTCCTCGTCTTGCGCATGATGGCGCGGTCGCGCCGAGAGCTTGCGAAAGCCCATATGCCGCAGCTCGCGGCTGAGCGTCGGCTTGGAGATCGAAACCCGGAACTCTTCGAAGAGCCACTGCGCCAGATCGATCAGCCGCCAGCGGACGACGCCATGCAGGGCGGGAATCGGCCCATCTTCCACGACCTGCCGCAAGGCTTGGCGCTGGCGCTCGCCGAGGATGCTGGGAGCGCCCGGCGCTTTGCCGGTCAAGAGACCATCAGGACCTTTGGCGTTGAAACGGACAACCCAGTCGCGCACGATCTGCACCCCGACCCCGCCGATCCGCGCCGCATCCGGCCGCGAGCCGCCATCATAAATCTCGGCCAGTGCCAAGAGACGCCGGGTCTGATCGGGGTCACGCGATCGCCGCGCCAGCATGCGCAGGCCAATCGTGTCAAAGTCAGAGCGAAGCGGAACCGGAGTCGACATGGCAAACTCTCCCAAAAGCTGTTTGCCATGGTGAATCAGATAAATGCCGATTCGGGAATCCGCCTCAGGAGTCAAACTTTCAGAGACTTGGTATTATCCGGTTCGATAACAACAAATACTCGGTGAAGGCGCGCGCGGTCGGGCGTCCGGTCGAAATCCACGCTTATGCAGACCGGATCGTCATTCGCCAGGACGGGATCGCCGCCGGCGAACATCGGCGATCCTTTGGCCGCGAAGAGACGATTTACGATCCCTGGCATTACGTTCCGGTTCTGGCCCGCAAGCCCGGCGCTCTGAGGAATGGCGCGCCGTTCAAGGACTGGGTCTTGCCCTCGGCCATGGAGAAAATTCGCCGCAAACTCACCGGCTCCGCCGATGGCGATCGGCAGATGGTGAAAATCCTCGCGGCGGTTCTCGACGACGGGCTGCCGGCGGTCGAGGCCGCCTGTGCCGAGGCGTTGAGCGAGGGCGTCCATTCCGCCGACGTCGTTCTCAACATTCTGGCGCGTCGCCGTGATCCCGGTCCGCCACTCACCATACTCACCCCGGACGCGCTGAAACTCCGGCACGTCCCGCTCGCCGATTGTGCCCGGTACGATCAACTGAGGAGTTCAGGCTGATGGAACGCACGCAAATCTTCGACCTCATGAGCGAACTCAAGCTCTTCGGCATGCGAACCGCCTATGATGATGTGATGGCGGCTGGCATAAAGCGGCAGCACGAGCCGCCACAAATCGTCGGCGATCTTCTTAAGGCCGAAATTGCCGAAAAGCAGGCGCGCTCCATCAAATATCAGATGACCATCGCCAAACTCCCTCTGGCCAAGGACATCGATGACTTCGACTTTGACGGCACGACCGTCAACGAAACCCTGGTGCGTGATCTTTCCGGAGGCGGCTTCATCGCGCAGCAACGCAACGTCGTTCTCGTGGGGGGCACCGGGACCGGCAAGACGCATCTCGCCATTGCCATCGCGCGAAGCTGCATCCGCGCCGGCCTGCGCGGCCGCTTCTTCAATACAGTCGATCTCGTCAATCGCCTGGAGGCCGAAGCACGCGCAGGGCGGCAGGGACGAATCGCCGATTACCTCACTCGCAAGGACTTCACCGTTCTCGACGAACTCGGCTATCTGCCCTTCGCTCAGGCTGGCGGGCAATTGCTCTTCCATCTCGTTAGCCAGCTCTACGAACGCACCTCGGTGATCGTCACGACCAATCTGGCGTTCGGCGAATGGCCGAGCGTCTTCGGCGACGCCAAGATGACGACCGCGCTCCTCGATCGTCTCACCCATCACTGCGACATCGTCGAAACCGGAAATGAAAGCTGGCGCTTCAAAAACCGCGCCTAGCGCTCAAAGCCCCCTCCCACGCCACCGCGCTCGCCCCGGCTGCGCAACCCTGACCAGCTCCGCCGGGGGCGAGCGCTGTCGTTCCTCCCCGCCAAAAGGGGTACCTTTTGCACACCGATCCGGGGTCCCAATTCAATGCTGTTTGACACCTTGTAGACATCAAACCGCGGCGTCACGAAGATGAGGTCGGGACATTTGCGCTTGGCGGTGACCGACGGCATCGCGGAGTGGACGCCGAATGCCCGCGCTTCGTAGCTTGCGGCGGCGACAACGCCGCGCTCGCGCGATCCGCCGACGGCAACAGGTTTGCCGCGTAGCTCTGGATTGTCGCGCTGCTCCACCGAGGCGAAAAACGCGTCCATATCAATATGGATGATCTTGCGCTGCCGTGTGGGCTCGTCCGAGACGCCTCTGACCGTGCTTCCCTCCGCCCGTCTCGATCACTATCCTGCGCAAGCATGAACGTCAGGCCGCGAGGCCTCCCTCATCTTTCTTATCCCCTTTCGCGACAATCTTTAGCGAACGGTCGGGCAGCGGCCTTTGCAGCTTGAGCGCTTCCTCGGCTGACGCATTCATCCAGACGTCGATCTCCTCCCGCGCCGTCAGAACGACGGGCATCGCGTTCGGGTGGATAGCCGCGACTTCCTTGTTCGGCTCGGTCGTCAGAAATGCGAAGATGTCATTTGTGGTTTCGCCTTCCTTCACTTTCCGGACGGAGGTCCAGCGCGTCCAGATGCCGGCAAAGAAGGCCAACGGCCGGGTCTCGTCGAAGGCGAACCAAACCGTCGGACGGGAGCCGTCCGGCAGCACCTCATTCTCGGAAAAACTCGTCCAGGGCACCACGCAGCGGTTCTCGATTCCGAGCCAGCGCCGCCAATGCGGGGATTTGACATTACGGACATTGGTGACACCCGGATCGGATTTCTTGCCTTGCAGCGCGAAGACGGGCGAGGGCATGCCCCACCGCGCCATCATCAGCTCGCGACCCTCCGGTTGGTTTCGGACAATCGGGGCGGAGTAGTCCGGGAAGATCCCGTACAGCGGTGGCAGATTGCCTGTCCGGTCACGCATGGCGCGGGCCAATTCGCGGATTGCCTGCTGGCCCTTCGTCACTGAATAGAGATTGCACAAAGGGCCGTCCTCCTTATCGCCACATGCCGCGCATGCGGGCGCCGATATCGACGCGCACGCCTTCGCTTGCCGGCCGTACGGCCGGTCCCGGCGCCGCCATCGGCCATGTCGTCCGCTCGAAAAGGCCGAGCAGTCCATCGGCAATGAATCGCGTTCGCGAAGCGTAGACATGCCGGTCGCCTTGCGCATTCTGGCCATGGGTGAAGAAACGCTGCGGAACAATGAGGTGAAGATCGTCCTTGGCGCGCGTCATCGCGACATAGAGCAGGCGCCGCTCCTCCTTGATCTCGGCGGACGTCCCGGTGCCAAGGTCGGAGGGAATGCAGCCATCGACGACGTTGAGCACAAAGACCGACTTCCATTCCTGACCTTTGGCGGAATGGATCGTCGAGAGGATCAGATAGTCCTCGTCGAGCAGCGGCATGCCTGCCTGGTCGCTCGTCGCATCCGGCGGATCGAGCGTAAGTTCCGTTAGAAAACGCTCCCGGGAGGGATAACCGTTCGCGATCTGCTCGAGCTGGATCAGATCGGCGTGACGGGTGCCGGAGTCCTCGTGGATGCGATCGAGATTCGGTTCATACCAGAGGCGCGCCCGCTCCAGTTCCGCCGGCCACCCCGCTCGGCCGGTGTTTAGATCGGTAACCGTTTCCACGAAGGCGGATCTGGCTACTTCAATCACATGGTCGACGGACATCCATCCCAGTTTTGAAGGCTTACCTGTCTTGCTCAAATAAAAACATAGTAGCCAATCGTCTTTTTTTGCTTGGCCTTTTGCAACATTTATGAAATCTGAAACGTCAGGTTTATTGTATATCGTTCTTACGAACTGTTTTACGGATTTGGCGGTTTCGCATTCTTCCCACCAGCAGCCTAATTTCCAAGGATCTCGCGCCGCCACAGACACAGAATACCACTGATTATAATCCCTTTTATCCGGCTCGATCTCAGGATTCGCACGATCAAATTTTCTTTCACGCTCAGCAAGGCGCCGCAAATTCTTATCATTTACATCGTAGGGCTCAGCAGATTTTACAAAGGCATCAATATTTACATCGTCGGCTCCAACAAGCGCACCTGCTTCGTGGAGCCCAGATATACCCAAGGCGTTTTGCGAGAGATTGGCAGACGTGATGAGACACCCCCTGTTTTGAGCCCAATACACTTTCATATGCAGGTTATCGGAGAATTGAATTTTGGCTCCAGCGCTCTGGAGCCCAGCCACGGCCTCGGCTCGTGTTGCCCCAGGGGTAGGACTACAGACGATTTCTATGTCTTTGGGATCCGGAAGAAAGCTGGCATAATCTCGCCCGACGTAAGCGACGAGGACCACCCGTCGCTGCCCATCCAACGGGTTTGCCATAAGCTGTTTTATGCAGTCTCCGATCTCACGATCTCACTTGAATTGTACAGGATCTTCGGAGGCTGCGACATTCTCCCTCCGTGCCTTTCATACATGGATCTCAGAATAATAGACGAATAAGCTCGGTCTCCTCAAATTTTGACTGTTTCAGGCGGACCAGGGAGAGACGCCTTGTTCCCAAGCCTTCTGCATCTTGGCTTCGACCGCAGCCGGATCGGCTAGGAGCGCGACGCGAGTGTCGCGGGCGTCGTCGTCGGCCATGACATGGTTCAGGCCGTTCCTCAGGCCCTCCAGCGCCCGCTCGGCGACATGGCGGGGCGAGGTCTTGGGCGCGTCTACCCGCGCCGCCATGTCGGTGTCGATGAAGCCAGCATAAACCCCGACCACTTGGGTGCCTTGCGCCCGCAACTGGATCCGCGCCGCATCGGTTACTGCGAGCGCCGCATGTTTGGAGGCGCAGTAGGTGGCATTAAAGGGATTGACAAACCAGCTGACCACCGAGAGCATGTTGACGATAGCGCCGCCGCCGTTGCGGACTAGGACCGGCGCGAAGGCGCGCATCATGGCGAGCACGCCGTAGACGTTCACCTCCATCTCCCGTCGTAAGGCGTCCTCTGATCCTTCGGCCAGCATCTGGCTCTTGAGCATGATCCCGGCGTTGTTGATCAACAGGTTCACGTCCGGACATGACTTAATCGCCGCCGCGATATCCGTCTGCGAAGTGATGTCGAGGCGGATCGGCGTCAGCCGTGCGTCGGTGATGGCGGACGGGTTGCGCGCGGCCGCATAAACCTTTGCCGCTCCTCCCGTGAGCAGGGCCTCGGCATAGGCCCTGCCGAGACCTCGGTTGGCGCCAGTCACCAAGGCGACGCATCCTTCGATGTTCATTTCATCCTCCCGTCGCACCAGTCGATGAGGCCAGACATAGCTGCTTAAACCGACATTCACCAGATAGCTGCCGGGTCGTTCGCCAATTTGCCCCGTTTACGCGTTTTAGGCAATCCTGCGCCCGCCTCCGGACTTAAGCGCCAGGACAACGATTTAATCGTGATTCAAAGCGCCGAGGCGGCGGCGGCATTCAAGCAAACTTTTGAAGCGCGATTTGCCAGCGGCGAAGCTCTGCCGGTCGGGTCGGGGCAAGATAATAATCTCAAACATTAAATTAGCTTTCGCCATTCTGACATTTCCTGCTTTGTGATGCCTAAATCCTTCAGAGTGGGGTCGGGAGATACGACCCCACTTCTACCGATGCCCCGGCTGCACGAGGACCGGCAAGTTCGAATGCGAGCGCGATGCGATCCGTGAACAAAACGGCTGTCCGAAAGGGTGTAGGCCCACGCGCAACGGGCAGTAGGGACGCCCCGCGCCGCCCGGTGCCGTGAAAGTCAAGTCCCATCGGAAATCTGCCATTGCACGACCGCAACACCGCGTTGTAGATATTCCGGCATACCGATCTCCTAAACAATATTAATCCAATACCAATACTCGCGGGAAGACAGCAATGTCACACAACCTCTTTACGTTGACCGCAGCCGCTTTTGTCAGCATCGGAACGGCCGCGCACGCGGCGGGAGCGCCTGCTCCCGCCAGCCTTCTGGCTTCGCCGTTGATTTACGGATCGCCAAAGCAAGTTACAGCCAATTGTTCGATCACCAATTCGGGCTTTGAGCCGGTGGCGATATCCGCCGCCCAGATCGATGATTCGACTGGTTTGTCTTTCGCGTTACAGGCCAACTCGTGCACTGGAACGCTCAACCCCGGGCTCAGCTGCGGAATGGTAGCGAACATCTTCCCCGGCGCGACATATTCATGCAAGGCGTTCATTTCACCGAGCAAGGAATTCGTTCGCGGATCGCTGGAGCTACGCGACAACGTTCCTAACGTTATCCAAAATATTTTGCTCCAGTAACCGGCCCATGAATTCAACACGCCGATGACGATCTCGTCATTTGAGCTTCGCTTCGCGTCCGAACCGGCCTCGTGTCGCGATGGATACTCGGATCAATCATCCTCGCCCTTGTCGGCCAGAATGGATTAATGGTCGTCTGAGACATATGGCACCAATTCTCACGGGTGGGAAATGGATTAAAATCTACTCCAAGCGTCTAGAGGGCGGGTTCGAATTGCCGCCGATAAAGAACCTCCGGACATAACCAAAGAAGGCCAAAGGACAATTCAGTCGTCGCAGGGCTTGAGCAGATTAATCGGCCCCTGGAAGGTGTGCTTTCTCGAATGTCTGCAAGGCGTAATCCTACGAAATGGGATGCGCCATCTCGAAGCTGCGGGGTGGCGTACGGATTTCGTACTTAAACTGTGAAACAGGCCGACCGTACATGATCCAGCAATCCATCGATGCGGATCGCAAGGAAGGCGTCAGAATCGCGGAACAATTCCTTGCGAAGATCGAAGGATTGATCATGAAAGGCTTGCGCCGGGAACTGGCAGCAGCCGAAGCGAGAAGTCTTGGCGGGCGATGCGGGCGCAGAGGCGGACGCTGAATTTTTGTTACTTTCGATCAGACACCTGCTCAGTGCTCGTGACGCAATTAGGCGTGAGGTTATTGAAATATGTGCTCGCGCGGCCGCGCTGGATTTTAGAGCGCATGTCGGCGCGCGGGCATCGCTCCAGCCGCCCGTCGCACCCGTCATTGGATTTGAGTTCTTTGTCACGACGCCGTGATGTTTCAAGGGGGAACTATTAGAGACCTGAAGCGATAAATGGCAATCGCCGGGTTGTTCCCCCCGTCCAGCCGGCGAAGCCGCCTGTTGCGTTGTGGCTGGCACCCCCCCGTTCGGCTACAAACCAGGCGCAGCCCCTGATCTGGCCCCCCCAGATCAGGGGCCTCCGCCGCGCATGATCCTTTGCGGGAGTTGGGAGTTCTCATCAATGGAATTCTGGAGAACCGATGAGATCGCGCCGGTTGTCTTCATCATTCTCTTTGAGCTGATGCTGTTAGGCCTGATCAATTACACTATGCCAATTTGATTTCAGTTGTCGACTCACTCCCGCCCCTCGGCAGCCGCCAAGATTGGCCTGAATATTGCTTATTCGTTCCGGCTTGGTTTCCTCCCATCCCAAGCTTTGTGACTTCTGCCCCCGGCCTGGCCGCATAACGCACTTCGCGCGGCCAGTCAGGGGCTTTTTTGTATTTCACTCTCAACCCGGCCGCACAAGCACGCCGCGCCGCCCCGCGCGCAGCCGCCGCAAGACCCATATGAGCGCGCGAAGTTTTCAGGGTACGATAGCGAATGCGCAGCGTTATGCGGGGCATTCCCGTGAAGCGTCCACCGCCTTCAGCGAAGCGCGCACCGCCTTCTTGCGGATAATGTCGAGAATCGGTGCTAACGCTTTCGAGCATTTCCGCCCGCTGCCTTGCGCTCGGCTCCCAGTTCATCGCGATGCCAGCCCGATATGAGTTTGCGGATCCGCTCACATTGCATTTCCGCTCACCGGACGCTCAGGTGCCGCCGCAATGGCCTTAGCCGGTGCTTTGCGGTAATGTCTCAGTTTGAATCTCTGCTTCCGACTGATACTGTTGAAAAACTCGATTTTTTGCCGCGATCACAATTCTTGAGGCAGCAGGCGGGCTTCGAGAAGAAAGCGCTAGGGGTTTTGGCAGAAAGGCTAACTTTTCCGTGTGAAGCAAGCGTAGCGAATTGGCGATGGCAACGCGTGGCTCTATCTGCCCTGCAAGACCAAAGTCTGATTTTCTGACGTCGCTCATTTTCCGAGTTTTTCAACAGTATCAACTCAAAGCAGAAGTTCGTTCTACGGCCTCTGTCTGCCAAGAGCTGCCCTGGTGACAAATGCCATTGGAAATGGTGTTGGGCAACCTCATCAACGGTCTGCCAGACATGCTCATGGAGGGTTAGCGCTAAGGCGCGCTCAATGGACCCGGATAGCGGCCAAGCTCGGTAGGCATTAAGACAAGGTTCTGAGATTAGAGGTTCGTCGCTGGGGTCACGGTCGGAGAGCGTAGCGAAATGCTGCCTCGCCGGGCAAGATATTTGTATCGAGCCGCTGATGGGGGATCGCGATGAAGATCATGAAAATCTTCTGGCAGCAACGGCAAGACGGTGTCTATGCCATCGTGGATATGAAAGGACTTGATCTTTTGGGTCCGGAACGATCCGGGGAGGAATTTTTCGCTGTCTGTGACGACATTGTCCTAACCCAAACCCCTCCTATTGGCGGAACGATCCGGTCCGTCTTAGGCGAAAGCATTGTGCCGGTCGTCGCCGTGGCAAATGGCGAACAGGCAGTGCGCTGCATCGGCACTGCGTTTTTCATAAGCTGCTCAGGGCTGTTGGTCACCGCAGCGCATGTCATCACCGATCCGATCGACCGCCGGTATGGAAATGTGTGCGAGGGGGATGATCAGGTCATTAAGTCGCAGGGATTAGCCTTCGGCGTGCTCGTGCCGAACAATCCGCTGTTTCAAGCCCCCAGCTTCGGCTTCTACCCTTTCGAGTGGTCAATGCTCATGGCTCAGCATCGTGAAGTGCCATTCTCTTTCAGGGGCGTTGATGTCAAAATTACCTATGACATCGCGATATGCAAAGTGCCGGCGCGGACAAACCCGAATTATCCGCATCAGCCTTTGACGCTCGTGCAGTCAGGCCTGATGGGCACAGGCATGCGTGTAGGGTCGGAAGCGCATGCGCTTGGCTTTGCAGCCATGTCAGATTTCGAAATCAACGTGAATGCTGCACGCCAGGTTGTTATCGCATCGCCGCAGTTTAATCTGCATGGCTCGGTGGGCAAAATCATTCAGTTCTTTCCGGACAATTTGACCAAGCGGGACGTATCGACACCGGGGCCATGCTTCTCATTCGGCGCCAAAATTCCGGGTGGCATGAGCGGTGGCCCAATCTTCGATAAGGAAGGCGCCTATGTCCATGGAGTAGTCAGCAAGGGCTGGGAAAATGAAGACGGGCCGGAAAACTTCAGCTTCGGGTGTGCGCCGTGAAAAGGCGGCGCTTTCCAGTGGGTGCAAGTCCTACCCGGCGACCGCTCCAGCCGGAAGCAACCGGAGCAGGCATGGAGGTGACGAAATGTCTGAAGCCTTCGGATAGCGGGTCACGAAATACGGTGACCGCGCGAGTGTGCAGGCCGCAACGCGAGTGAACGCCGAGCAAGCCTCGAAAAGGACGATGTGCAGGCCGACCCGGTGACCCTTCCGGGGAAGGCTGACACGGCTGGGTGTGAGCGACGAGTACGCCCAGCCGCTGCACCGGGGTAGTGGCGGCAGCATGTAGACAAGGAAAGCGCACGCAACACGGGAAGCCCCAATACGTGATCAGGGATGATCAACCGGACGCCCGTGAGGGACAGGCCGGGCGCGTTGGGGTGGCGGAGAGGCCCGTAATACCGATGAAACCGGGTAATGCCGGTGGAGGGAAGAGCCTCAGTTCAAGACCGACGCAAGACGTGGTGAGGGACCTGGAGATTGGGCAACCTAGCAACTCCGAAGAGTGTTCAGAAACTGCAGACGGCGTTACACGCGAAAGCGAAGGCGGAAGCCGGCTATCGGTTCTACGCCCTGTACGACAAGCTCAGCCGTGACGATATTCTGGCGCATGCCTATGCCCAGTGCCGCTCCAACAAGGGCGCGCCGGGTGGCGACGGTCAGGACTTTGCGGATATCGAGGCGTACGGGGTTGAGCGGTGGCTTGGCGAACTGGCGCTTGCGCTCAGGCAGGAGACTTACCGGCCGGAGCCGATCAGACGCGTGTTCATACCGAAGGCCAACGGCAAGCTCAGGCCGCTGGGCATCTCGACCGTGCGGGACCGGGTCTGCATGACAGCAGCGATGCTGGTGCTGGAACCGATCTTTGAAGCCGACCTCCTACCGGAAATCTACGCCTATCGCGCCGGGCGAAACGCCCAGCAGGCAGTCGTGGAGGTGGAAGAGCTACTGTTCCGTGGCCACCCGGACGTCGTAGACGCCGACCTCGCGGACTACTTCGGGAGCATTCCGCATACCGACCTCCTAAAGTCGGTAGCGCGCCGGATCGTTGATCGGCGCGTGCTGCATCTGATCAAGATGTGGCTGGACTGCCCCGTAGAAGAAACCGACCAACGAGGGCGGAAGAAACGTACGACCGAGGCCAGGGACAACCGGCGCGGCATTCCGCAGGGCTCACCCCTCTCACCACTGCTGGCGAATCTTTACATGCGCCGGTTTGTGCTGGGGTGGAAGAAGCTCGGCCTCGAGCAAAGTCTCGGCACTCGCCTCGTCACCTATGCGGACGATCTCGTGATCCTGTGCCGGAGGGGCAGCGCTGAGACAGCCCTGCACCATCTGCGCGCGATCATGGGCAAGCTGAAGCTGACGGTGAACGAGGAGAAGACACGGATCTGCAAGGTCCCGGAAGGGGAGTTCGACTTCCTGGGATATACGTTCGGGCGAATGTATTCCCCAACGACCGGCAAAGCCCGCTTGGGCCACCGGCCGTCAAAGAAGAGCATCAAGCGCATGGTCGAAAGAGTCCACGCGCTGACCGACCGAGCGCGCAGCTGGCAAGAGACCACAGAGCTCGTCGACATGTTGAACCGCGCGCTTCGCGGGTGGGCCAATTACTTCAGTGTCGGCACTACCAGCAAAGCCTATCGCGCGCTCGACAACTACACGGCTGTGCGGTTGCGCCGGTGGCTGCGATCCAAGCACAAGGTCAGGCGACGTAAGGGCGGGAGCTATCCACTCTCGCACCTATACGGGCACTTCCGGCTCGTACGCTTGACCCAGCTCGGCCGCGGCCCATCGTGGGTGAAGGCGTGAGATCTTATCCGAGAGCCGGATGCGGGCGATCCGCATGTCCGGTTCGATGAGCGGGGTGTGGAAACGGGAGCAACGGGCGAGCTAGTGAGGCACCGCCAGACGAAAGGGGCGGCAACAGATATGCCCGGCCTAAAGCCACCCGCGCCACACTCCGACTCTACCGATGCTGCGCCCCTCGATGGGCATTCCTATTGCAAGGATGGGCGGGAAGAGCCTCGATGAGATGCAGAAGAGTCAGACGGAAGGGATAGCAGTCCTGTTCGGGGCGGGTATGTAGTGCGTTGGTTGAAGAGAGTCCGCTCCGGGTCTTGGTCGTGTGAAAACGTTTCGGCCGAGGGAGAGCGGCGACGCCACCTCAACTTAGCATGTTGTCCCAATTGCGAGCTGGAATCGAGGTGGCTTGCGCGGTCCGCCGTCAGCGATCTGGTGGTGCCGATGGACACGCCGATGCGCACCCCTCACGTCTGGATCGCCGCGATGCGGCTGCGTTTACTATTGCTGCTATGCATAAAACATATCCTCCCAATTATTCCGGCATTATTCCAGACCGCCGGTTTCACCCGCAGCATACTTCCTTTGCGCTCTCCAGACAAGGCCAAGGCGGCGCGCTCGGAAGCCAACCTACCGGATTTCGCGCCTGCGCAACCGAGGGTGGGTCACGCTTTTCCGCGCAATTGCACCGTTTTTCCGCACATTACGACCGGGCCGCCCGATGTAAGAGGCCCTGAGTATTTTCGCCCCAGCTTGCGGCCGGTGTGCCGCAGCCCCAATTTTACGGCAGACACATGCGCTTGGGCCGGCGATTGGCCGCGCCAATCCGCCTCAGCGGCGGGGAAACCTCTAAGCGCGGATCATGCCCGGACTGAAAGCGGCCGAACCATTGAGCGACGAAAATGCAACATCTTCTAATAGAGCGAACGCGCTCGATAAATGTCGGCGAATTGAATCGCGAGGGCGCATTCTCAGGATGCCCGATGCGGTTCCCTTTTTTGGGTTTAACAACTCGTAGATTCAAAATCGAATATCGAGGATCGAATTGGCCGAGGGATCGCCGCTCGCAAATCATTCCCGTCATATGGACGCGATGTCATTTTGGCGGGATGCGTCCCTGGTTAGTCTGCCTTTGCGAAAAGCGCGTCGCAAAACTCTACCCCGGCATCTTCGGATTTTTTTGTTGCCGAAAATGTGGAAATCTGGCGTATCAATCTCAGCTCCGGGCCCGCAAAAGCCGACTCTATCGCAAAGCACAGGAAATCAGGCGACTTCTCCAAAACGAAGGTCGGCCGGGTATTGTCCCGAAGCGGCCCCGCCGATGCCGCCAGGCTTGGGAAGATCATAGCCTGCCGGGCGATACTGTGGGCTACTTTGCCCCCTTGGTCGCAGTGTAGAAGAGCATCAGCGGGAAGACGAAAAGACCTTCAATGTGCTCGACGGCACCGTCATCGGCCGCAACATGCAGCGCCACCGGCACCAGGAGTTCATCCGCTTCCTCAACAGCAAGGGTCGCGCTGCGCAATGTGGGTTGGTTGGGCGAAGGTCCGCTTGGGGCGGAGTCCTCGCGTTCCGGGGCGACCATCTGACGGCAGGACTCTCGACCTCCGCCGGCGATTTGCTATGTCCGCTCTACGTCGACTCCGGTCATCTCTGGCGCACTCTGCCATGGAATTTGAAACGTGAGCCTGCGATACTGACCGCCTCAGCGCGGCCGCCAATTGATTGAACAAGATCGATCTGCGCTGCAGAATTGCGACGATGCATGAAATCGACCGACAAAACCCGTCGCCCCCGGTCGAGCTGGTTGACGGCTATAACGATAATTGGTAGCTCCGCGCGCCGTCGGTGTCTCGTCGGACCGCCAAGCACGCCAAGCGCGACGGCGTCAGTCCCAACGGGCCCGCGGTCATGCTGCTGGGGGAAGGGCTCGGCGCATGGCAACTGATGCCCCGGAATCCGAGTTGCCTGCGCCCAGCCTACCGGAGAAGATGGGGCCCGCCGATCTCGAAGCGCTGAACCAAGCCATAGGGGCGCTGTTCGCGAAATTGCGTTTTGCGCGGGATCTCCCAGCCAGGGAAACGCAGGGGCGTCTGCGCGCCGTCGTCGCTCTCCGCGCAGCGTGGGGCTTTCTCATGCGGTTCGAACCCGTGCTGGCGGAGAGCCTGCACGTGCCGCTCATGAGCCTCCACAGCGCCCTGCTGGCGCTGAACGAGAACAACATAGAGCCGATCCTGAAGCCGACCAAGCGGACGGGGCGCGCGACGTCCAGCGCCAGGCGCCTCTGCCCGCTCTGGGAATTAGGTCCCGACCAGCTGGGTGATTTCACCGAATCTGACCTTATGCGCGAAGCTGAGAGCGTGCGAATGGATGACGATTTCGTCGAGCGACTCGTGAGAGCAGCCGCGGCGGGGGAGCGTGTGTTCGAGCCATCAGAACATGTCGAACTCCAAATTTACGACCAGGGGTTTTTGTCTGACACCGACAGTGCTCTGAGCCGGCGATTTCATGTTGCGCCTTGGGAGCAACGTCCGGGCATCGCGGCCCAATTCGAGGACCGGCGGCTAAGGCGCCTTGCGCGACGCTTGATCTATTTCGAGCGGCCAGATCTTCTGGACGAAGCCCAGCGCCAAGCGATGAACAATGAGATCTCTCGACGTGTTCGAGGAGGGCCGGATGAGATGCCGTGGCTAACGATCCCAAACGCAATGATCGAACTTGAAGCATTGATTGCGGAACTAGAGCCAGCGTTCCATGGCCCCCTGAATACCTATCGAGAGCATTTGAGAGCGCGACTGGTGCAGATTTCAGTATAGCCACGCGCGCTGGGTTAGCACGAATTACCCTGCGATCAAGGAGCGTATCTTGATTCGCAATCAAGACGACTGCATTGCGACGCGCGTAACGGCATTCGCGCAATTGCCTGACCTCGAAGTAAGGGAAGGAGCAGCCGGCGTCCTTGCTGGCATTTGAGGAAGATTTTATGGCTGATCCAGTGGCAGACCCTTGGGAAAGTGAAGCAGCTGAATTGTTTCGTAATTTCCAGAAGACAGAGCCCCAGCGCAAGAGATTGTCTGTAGAAGAGACGAATTACATAACGCGGTTTGTCCGAGACAATCCCGACCTCACAATCTCAAAGGCAACGGGCATTGAACGCTTCCAGGCGAAGCAATGCCTGTTGCCTGATGGGCAGTTGCTGATTGTATGTAAAGGAAAGCCAAACGCAACAGGATCACACTTCTATCTATCACGGGGTTCTTTTTACGGCGCTTTTCTGAAAATGTTCATCGTCACAAAAGGGGAACCGCGCCTGGCCTTCTTTATCCCGGGCACCCCAGAATATGAGGCGCTGAAGCGTGGAAAAATCGTCTTCGCCTTCACAAGGATGGGGAGAGCCGAGCAGGTATTTGAGTTCGACTACAATCTCACTGACCATGGCAACATCGTGCGTCGGATGCAGGAGATGACGGAACAGACAGACGATATTCTGCGGAACGAGCCGGGGTGCGTCTACGACCATGAACTTGTTCGTGCCGAGGCGACAAATATTGAGCTTTGTAAAGAGCACGTTATTAACGCCTCATTTCTAGTAATCTCAGTGTCCCGCAAAAGCGTCATGAACAAGCTCGGTACTTCGGGTTTGGGATCGGTATAATTCTGATACATATTCCAGCACATCCAGCCTATCCCGCCGTAAACGACAACGCTGACGACCGCTATCACCGCCCCATTTACTACCATATTTAACAAGGGAATTTTCGTCGGCTCGGTTCCTTGCCATCTCAGTCTCCATCTCGCGATATGCTCTTCCACCAAATCCCAACTCCACCTTAAAAAGTTGATGCTCACTTCTTCTTCCGTTTCTTTTTATCCTTCAGGATGGCTCTTGAGAATGCGTCGCGGTATTTCATAACCGCCCTTCATAGCCCCGGTGGGTAAGCTTCTTGAAATGCTAATTTCTCGAGAAGGTTCAACTTCCGCGCTATCAGCCCAAGATGGAGGAGCCGCAGAAGCGATGGCGCATTCCCTACGCTGCCAAGATTGGACGGAAAATCTAGCGAAGAGCCCGTGTAACGCAGCGACACTTCAATCAACACGTCTTGGATAGCCTTGAATACGTCGTAGACTTGATCTCCACTCGCTATCTCTAAAGGTCTGGCCGATCCATTCAGAAGAAGATCAAGATCGCGGTGAGCGATGTGGCGATGCCGCCAGTCGCAGCAGAATTTTGCTTTTTCCACTGCAATGCCTACCAGCTTTTCTAAAGCCGCTTTGATTGCCGGGTCGTTTAGCCCTGGTAGGTTCTGGATTGTCAGGTTTTTTTCTCAACCGACCAATTCCGACTTGTCGGTGAGCCGCGCAATGTGAAGCAGCGTTTGTTCCCAAAGCGCTTCACGAATTATGTAAAAAAGTCCCGGGGCCGCTTAATTCAACACCTCCACTCGCTCCGGTTTGGTAAACAGTTCGACATACGCGGCCCACTTCATATGAAGCCAAACAACATCTGGCCAGAGCGCTGCGAACTGCGTCCCGAGCGCCTCTCCCATCTTCTCAATGTAGTTGGATCTTGCTTCCTCGGCGGTCCTGGTGGTCATGTCGTCTCGATAGTTTCCGGCTCTGCTTTGGTTACAGGGAATCGCGAGGCATTATAGGTTCGCCGCAACCTTTGCCAAACGAGCAAGCTTTTAAGCCACTACGCCGCCATCGTCGAAGAGGAAGGAGGCAAGGAATAGACTTGGCGAGGGAACATGCGCCTTTTTTAAAAACATTCATCGCCGCGCCAGGAAAAAGGAGGTCAACATGCCGGCGGCTTCGCTTTCACGGATGCCGCCGTAGATTTCCGGCGCATGATGACAGGTTGTTTGCGCGAAAAAACGCGGCCCGTGCTCAACCCCGCCGCTTTTTGGGTCCGGCGCGGCAAAATAGAGACGCCGCAGCCGGGCGAAGGAAATCGCCGCCGCGCACATGGCGCAAGGCTCCAGCGTTACGTAAAGATCGCATCCGGAGAGCCTTTCGGACGCTTCGGCGTGGCACGCCCGGCGAATCGCCAGAACCTCCGCGTGCGCGGTTGGATCCTTGTCCCGCAAGGTCTGATTGCCCGCGCGCGAAATTATTGCGCCAGCGCGGACGATCACGGCGCCGACCGGCACCTCGCCGCGTTCCAATGCGGCCCGCGCTTCAAAAAAAGCGCAAGACATGGGATCAGATTCCAACTGCCGCATTGCAGCATGATTCTCCACAGCAAATTGCAGCAAGTGCGATAACGAGAGATTACGACCCCTGGCCTATTTCAGGGCCCTCAGGAATCGCCTTTTCAAGGTCTTGTTTCCTGAAGGGCTTTTGCACGACAGCGCGCTGTCGGTACTTTTCAGGGATCACCTGTTTTCCATAGCCAGTTGCAAACAGGAATGGTACCGAGCTCGAGCACATCCGCGATCGGGTCACTTGTCTCGCCTTTCAAGTTCGCGTCGAGAATGGCTACTTCGAATATTCCTTTCGTGATCGATTTGAGCGCCGTTTCAACACGGGAAGCAATTTCAACAACTTGACAGCCGAACTCTTGGAGCAAGTCCTCAAGCAACATAGCAACCAATGCCTCGTCTTCGACGATTAGGACATCCCGTCCCAGCATGGGGGAATGATGCCCGGCTCCGCTGGCCACACTAGGATCACCGGCCCGGGGATGTATGAACTGGGGTATCGATCGTGCAAATAACTCCGCCCGGCTCGAACAGGATGTTTGTGCTGCCCGCCAATTCACGCCCCAAACTCTCGATGAGACGTGAGCCGAAGCCGCGGTGCCGGGGCATGGTGACGGGCGGGCCCCCATGCTCGCTCCAACGAAAATGTAGCCGTCCTCGCTCTGGCGCGCCCCATTCGATATTGATGTGGCCCGCTTCCGTTTTGAAAGCGCCATGTTTGAGCGCATTCGTGCAAAGCTCATGGAGCGCCATTGACCACGAGGCAGCTCTGTCGGCCGGAATGAGGACGGCGGGTCCCTCAACTGTGAGCCGGTTATCCGACTGATTTGCGCAAAGAGGAGCGACCGATTGGCGGACGATCTCACGCAAGTCCGTGGCCTCCCAATTCCCCTGCATGAGCAAATCGTGTGCGCGCGCGAGCGCCGCAAGGCGGTCATGGAACGTCTCGAATTCCTCCCTTGGCAATGTCCTGAACGACTGGCTTGCAATGGCCTGGACGGTCGCTAGGGTATTCTTCACCCGGTGATTGAGCTCGTTGAGAAGGAGCTGAAGGCGCTCTTCCACGCGCTTTTGCTCCGAGATGTCCGTGTTCGTGCCGAACCATCGAAGCACTCTGTCTTGATCGTCTTTCAGCGGTTGAACGCGCGAGAGGAATGGATGGAAGCTTCCATCCGCCGCCCTTATCGGAAACACCATCTCGAATGGCTCGCCCGTGGCGATGGACCGTGTCCAACCTTCCATCACCGCCGGCAATGCCTTGGGGTCAAGCACCGCTCGCCATCCCCAGCCCTCTATCTCCTCCGGAGTTGTTCCCGAGTAATCATAACACCTCTTGTTATACCAATAGATCCATCCGTCAGGGTTCGCGAGCCACATCAGCTGCGGCACGAAATCGGCTAGTAACTGAAAGTGCTTTTCGCCCTCTAGCAGCCCGTCGGGGAAGTTTTGAATCATGACGAGTCACTCGTGGCAAGGCGGAAAACATGACGCGAATCAACGGAAATCAAACGAAGCGCGCGGCGCGCGATGGCGCCGGCGGCTCGCCGCGCTGGCATCGATAAGGACGATAAGCGTTGGTGTTTGACGATCTGACCAAAGCCCGCCTCCTTGCCGGCCGGTTCTCGGGAGGTAATGTCCTGAACGCGCAACAACATTAAACGGCGATCAATTGCATTTCAAGAAAGCAATCACTTACCGAACCCCGTGGTTCATAAGACTTTATGTTAAATGAGTTTAGCACCTTTTGGATAAGATCACATAAGAAAACAAATAGATAGAGACTATGTGCCACTCACATTGAAGCGATCATGGTCAAAACGCGTGCTCGTGAGGATTAAACGTCTTTGTTTCCTTTTGAGCCAGTAGTCTGCTATCAAGGCGCCATGCGCGAAGATCCGGGCAAGAACCGTCCTCGCCGGCGCCCCACGGCGTGTGTGCCGGCGCGTGCGCCGGCACGGCAAAATCGCCCCAAAAAGCCGCGGCGCGTGGCGGCCACCGGCAAAACATCCGCGGCCACGCGGGCGGAAGGCCCTCCCCCGACTGCAAGCCCCACGACCGTCCTAGGCAATCCCAGCAACCGGCAACCAACCCTTGCTCAAACAGCCCGACCGGGCGCGGAACATACCGGCGCACGCATCGCCAAGGTCATGGCGCGGGCCGGGCTCTGCTCGCGGCGCGAGGCGGAAGCTTGGATCGGCCAAGGCCGCGTCGCCCTGAATGGTGTGGCGCTGACCAACCCGGCGGTCAATGTGGCGCGGGGAGATAAGGTAACCATCGACGGCGCGCCGCTCGCCCATCGCGCCCGCACGCGGCTCTTTTTGTTTCATAAGCCGCGCGGCCTCGTTTCGACCGCGCGCGATCCGCAGGGCCGGCCGACGATTTTCGATTATTTGCGGCAACGTTGGCCAGACGGCCCCCGCATGGTCAGCATCGGCCGGCTCGACATCAGTAGCGAAGGGCTGTTGCTGCTCACCAATGATGGGGGGCTCGCGCGGGTCCTCGAATTGCCCGCGACCGGCTGGGTCAGGCGTTACCGCGTTCGGGCAAAAGGCGAAACGGATCAAGCCATTCTCGATCGGCTCCGCGAGGGTCTGACACTCGAGGGCGTGAAGTATGCCGGTATCGAGGCGACCCTCGACCGCGTGCAGGGCGCCAACTGTTGGCTAACGATGGCGTTGCGCGAAGGCAAGAACCGCGAGATCAAGCGCGTGCTCGAACATGTCGGGCTTCAAGTCAACCGGCTGATCAGGCTTTCCTTCGGACCGTTCCAACTCGGCGAACTCGCCGAGGGCGCGGTCGAAGAGGTGCGCACGCGCGTCCTGCGCGATCAGCTGGGACCGGCGCTCGCCATGGCCGCGGGCGCGGATTTTTCGAGCCCGCTTCATGCTGAAAACGAAGCGGCGAAAGTTGTCGATGTCGCAAACGCGGGGCAGCAAAAGAGCAGCGCCGGTCCTAGCCGCGATCACGGGAATGCACCGCATGGGACACGAAGTTCACGCGCGGCGACACCGCGGGGGGACGATCGCCAACCCGAACCAAGAGCCGGGTTGAAGGTTAAACCGACACCTCCCGCGCGCAAACATGTTTCCGCGTTGCGCGCCGAATATGGCGAGCCGCCAAAGGAGCGCAAGCGGATCGAGCGTCACGAGACGGCCGATCGCGGTGGCCGCACGGTTTATGTCGAACGGCTCGTGTCCGCCAAACGTCAGGACAAGCGTAAGCCGCCGGATAGGCGCAATGGACGCCGCTTCGACGCCGGGCGCGGGGAACGAAATGACTCAAGCGAACGCCCCGCGCGGCGTGCCGGCGGGCCAGAGCCAAGCTCCAAGCCGACAAAAGAACGCATGACGGAGGGCGCGTTTCAAAAAACCAGGCAGGAACGCTGGCAAAAGCCTCCCAGGGGACAAAAAATCTCGGCTTCCCGTTCTCCCAATGTCGATACCGATCGGGCGCAACGTCTGGCGCGGCCTTACCGGAAATTCGCCGAGGAAGACGGCCGGCGCACAGTTGGAAACCCGGATCGCGCGCTACGGGGCCGCGACCAGGCGCACAAGCGTTCCAATGGTCCGCGCACGCCAAGACCCTATGCAAAGCCAGGGGGTGGCAGACCGGCGGGCCGCGCAAAACCACCGAGCGAGTGCGGGCCCAGAGGACGCGGCAGACCCCCAAAAGGGCGCCCTCGCGGCAAATCGTGATGCACCATGCGTATTATCGGCGGCAGGTTGAAAGGCTGGGCGTTGAAAAGCCCAGGTTCCGACGCGATCCGGCCGACCTCGGACCGCCTGCGCGAGACGGTTTTCAATATTCTCGCGCATTCCTACGGCGACCCGGTCGCGGGCGCCCGGGTCATCGACCTATTCGCCGGTACCGGCGCCATGGCGATCGAGGCGCTGTCGCGCGGCGCGGCGGTTGCTTTACTGGTGGATCAGGGCGCGCAAGCCTGTGCGATCATCCGCGCCAACTTCGCGGCGCTCGGCCTTTCGGGCGCGGCTCGCATTCTCCGGCGCGACGCGCGCAAGCTAGGAGCGGCGCCGCAGCAGGAGAAGTTTAACCTTGCCTTCGTCGATCCGCCCTATGGAAAGGGTCTCGTCCCGCCAACGCTCAAAGTTTTGCGCGATGGAGGCTGGCTCGACAAGGGCGCGCTCGTTGTCATCGAGGAGCGCGCGGGAGCGGACGTGGATTTGCCGGCAGGTTTTGTTTCCTGCGAAACGCGCCGTTTCGGCGCCACGCAGATCGTGTTCGCGTGTTTCAATTAAGTCCACGGGCGCGCGCTGCCCGTGGCTTCTTTGCGACGAACGCCGGCATCGAAATGTTCAGGGCATCAAAACTTTGTTGATGACATGGATCACGCCGTTTGCAGAACGTCGGAGATCGTGATCCGCGCGGCGTCGCCCTTGGAGTCAAAAACATAGAAGGCCCTTCCTTTTTCCGTAATCCTCAGCGGCTCGCCCCGCACCGTGTTGAGTGTTGCCTGTCCACCGCCCTCCTTGACGGCTTCCCTAAGGTCGGCGGTGGTCAAGCGGCCCGGCACCACGTGATATGTCAGGACGGTTGTGAGCTGACCCTTGTTCTCCGGCTTCAGCAATGTATCGACGGTGCCCGCGGGAAGCTGCGCGAAGGCCGCGTTGGTCGGCGCAAATACGGTGAAAGGACCGGGGCCTTCCAAGGTGTCAACGAGGCCCGCCGCCTTGACCGCCGCGACGAGCGTCGTGTTATCCTTCGAGTGGACGGCATTCTGAATGATGTTCTTGCTTGGATACATGGCCGCGCCGCCGACCATTTTGGTCATATCGGCGGAAGCTACGCCAGCCGCGCCTGCGCCAGCTAGGAAGACCATGGCGGCGAGCGTCTTGCGATGGAAATTCATGATGTGTTCCTTTTCGAGATCGCCGGGCTTAATCGTCCGGCATGCTGATCTTTACGGGAGCCGGGGCCGAAAAGTTTCAAGCGCGCTTAAATGCCCGCAAGCCGGTATCGCGGCGGCGGAACCGCCCGGCCAGAGGCCATTTCCATGGGATCGAGGCTTTGAGGCCGACGAAAAAGGGCGGCCATTAGGCCGCCCCAGATCAGCTCCTTCGGGACAAAATCAACATGAATAATACATGTCGAACTCGACCGGGTGCGGGGCCATCTCGAAGCGCATAACCTCGCCCATTTTCAGTTCGATGTAGCTGTCGATGACGTCGTCGTCGAAGACGCCGCCCGCCTTGAGGAAAGCGCGATCCTTGTCGAGATTGCCGAGGGCTTCGCGCAGCGAGCCGCAGACGGTCGGGATTTTCTTGAGTTCCTTCGGCGGCAGATCGTAAAGATCCTTGTCCATCGCCAGGCCCGGATCGGCCTTGTTCTGTATCCCGTCGAGGCCCGCCATCAGCATCGCGGCGAAGGCGAGGTAAGGATTAGCCGCCGGATCTGGGAAACGCACTTCGACGCGCTTGGCCTTGGGGTCGGGCGAGTACATGGGGATACGACAGGACGCCGAGCGATTGCGCGCCGAATAGGCAAGGAGGACCGGCGCCTCGTATCCAGGCACCAGCCGCTTGTAGGAATTCGTCGTCGGGTTGGTGAAGGCATTTAGCGTCCGGGCATGCTTGATGATCCCGCCAATGTAATAAAGGCAGTCTTGGCTGAGATCGGAATATTTGCTGCCGGCGAAGACCGGCTTACCGGCTTTCCAGATCGATTGATGGACATGCATTCCCGAACCATTGTCGCCAAACACCGGCTTCGGCATGAAGGTCGCCGTCTTGCCGTAGCTTTGCGCCACCTGGTGGATGCAATATTTGTAGACCTGAAGGTGATCGGCAATCGTCGTCAGCGGTCCGAACTTTAGACCGAGCTCATGCTGCGCCGAACCCACCTCATGGTGGTGCTTTTCGACCTTGGCACCCATCTGCGCCATGGCGGCGAGCATTTCGCCGCGCATGTCCTGCGCCGAATCTTGCGGGGGCACCGGAAAATAGCCGCCCTTGGTGCGCATCCGGTGACCGAGATTGCCTCCCTCGTAAGGGGTGTCTGAATTTGAGGGAAATTCAGCCAAATCGACGATAAAGCCGGTGTTATAGGGATCGGTGCTGAAACGGACGTCGTCGAAGACGAAGAACTCAGCCTCGGGACCGAAGTAGGCGGTATCGCCGATCCCGGTGGAAGTCACATAGGCTTCGGCCTTCTTGGCGATGCCGCGCGGATCGCGATTATAGGGTTCACGGGTCGTGGGTTCGAGAATGTCGCATATGATCGACATCGTGGGCGCCGCGAAAAAAGGATCCATAGCAGCCGACGCCGGATCCGGCATCAGGGTCATGTCGGATTCATTGATCGCCCTCCAGCCGGCGATCGAAGAACCGTCGAACCCCAAACCTTCGGAAAACGTATCCTCGTCGAAGATCGTCACGTCGAAAGTGACATGCTGCCACTTGCCGCGCGGATCGGTAAAGCGGAGATCGACGTATTTTACATCATGGTCCTTGAGGTATTTAAGCACATCCTTGGCGGTCTTCATGTCTTACCCTCTCTTCTTGGAATTAAGCGTATTGGGTGGGGAGCGGGGAATCGGCTTGCACGATTTCGCGGTAATCCATAGGATCAAATCGCCTCCGTTCCACTTTCACCAGTCCGGATGCGGATGGCGTTTTCCACCTCCGAGATAAAGATTTTTCCGTCACCAATCCGGCCCGTTTGCGCGGCATTGCGGATCGCATCTGCGGCGAGACTGGCGCTTGCTTCGGAAACCACAACTTCAATTTTGACCTTGGGGAGGAAATCGACGATATATTCCGCCCCGCGATAGAGTTCGGTGTGGCCCTTTTGCCGGCCGAAGCCTTTCACTTCCGTGACAGTGATACCGGAGACGCCCGCTTCGCGCAGCGCCTCCTTCACTTCATCGAGTTTGAAAGGTTTGATAATTGCCTCGATTTTCTTCATGGGCATTTTTTGGCTTTTTTGTTGCGGTGTGCCGGTAAACCGGAAAGAAGCGTGCAAGCGGCACTTTAGCCGGCTCATAGCACCTGCCAAGCAAAACTGCCAAGGAAAACTGCCCGAGCGCCGCCGGGGGCATATGGCTGTCCCCTGGCGCGCCAAGCTATTAGGCAAATTGCGGGCCAGGAATCTGGGCCGCGAGTCGGCGAAGCTATAAAATACCGCCGGCAGAGCCTCGTTTTGGCTAAAACAAACAAGAATCCGGCTGCGGTGGGCGAACCGCGTTCCCCGCTTGGTGCGCGCACGCGAGGCACTCTTATGAGCAGCGCTTGGGTCCGTCCGAGGCCAGGGCCGATCCGCCGCCGCCCGCCGCCGCCATCGCGTGCTAGCTGTCTATACGCGGCCGCGTGATCCCGCTGTTCCCCTCGTCTGCCTCGACGAGACATTAACCCGCATACGCCGGATGAGGCAATAATTTGCAGCGTCGATGCCGCAATTCAGCTAACATAATCAGCATGTTATTTCGGATCGAATGAGGCCGTCATGGCGAACCCGGCGGGTAAATCGTATGATGGCGCTCTCAGGCTCGATTTCGACCGCCGATTGTTGCTTCACTTTCGCGGATCGGTGGTTACCTCCGACGCAGGCTTGCTCGCATACCGGGAACTGGACGACGCGCTGTGCCTCAGCGCGATGGCGGGTGATGCGCTCTCCGACGCACGCACTGGCAAGAATGGCCGGCATGCACTCGTCGGGATGTTGCGGCAATCCATATTTGGGCGACTTGCCGGATATGAAGACGTGAACGACGCTCAACGCCTGCGCCATGATCCCGCGATGCGGTGGATAGTCGGCGGAAAGGCGGCCTCGGATGCAGCGGCTTCGCCGAGCCAGATGGGCCGCTTTGAGACGCGCTGGCTCACGGCGGAAAAGAACCTTTCGGCGCTCGCTGATCTCTCCGGCAAATGGATCGACAGCGTTCATGGTCGCCGTCCGCCGAGAGGTATCTTGCTCGACATGGATTCGAGCGTGAGCCCGACGCATGGCGAACAGGAACACAGTGTCTGGAACGGTCACTATGACTGCACCTGCTATCATCCGCTGTTCGTTTTCAACCAATATGGCGATTTGGAACGCTGCGCCCTGCGCCCCGGCAATGTTCACAGCGCCGATGGATGGGAGGCGGTGCTGAAGCCGGTCGTGGCGCGGTATCAAGGCAAGGTCTCACGCATTTATTTCCGCGCCGACGCCGGCTTCGCAAACCCCGAAGTTTACGAATATCTGGAGGCAGAACGGATCAAATATGCGATCCGTCTGCCCGCCAATCACATCTTGCAAGAGAGGATCGGCTATCTGCTCAAACGCCCGGTTGGTCGCCCGTCCAATGACGTCTGCCGATCCCATGCAAGTTTCACCTATCAAGCGGGAAGCTGGTCGCAGCCGCGTCGGGTGATCGCCAAGGTCGAATGGCATCCGGGCGAGCTTTATCCGCGCGTCGGCTTCATCGTGACGAACATGGCGCGCTCCGCCGAGAATGTCGTCGCCTTCTACAACAAGCGCGGCACGTGTGAGCAATGGATCAAGGAAGGAAAAGGCGCAATCAAGTGGACCCGGCTATCATGTCGGTCGTTCGCTGCTAACGCCGTCCGTCTCCAGCTTCATGCGCTGGCCTACAATCTCGGTAATTTTCTGCGCACGCTGGCGACGCCCGAACCGATAAAGGATTGGTCACTGACGAGCCTGAAGGAAAAGCTGATCAAGATCGGCGCGAAGATCGTGAGCCATGGCCGCTATGTCGCGTTTCAGATGGCCGAAGTCGCCATTCCGAAAAATCTCTTCGCGGACATCCTACGAATGATCGCCGACCTGCGGCCGCCGCCCAATCCAGCGCCTGCGTGAAGTGTTCGGTCGTCATGCGTCGAGCAAAAACTAAGGGAGAAGTGCGTCTTGATCACAACCAACTCTGTATTGTCCGGTGCGCGATCCGCCCATGTCACTGGTTTTGGTGTGCCGGAGCACCACAGCAGCGCCGCAGCGCGGCAATCTCAACCTCAATAAGCGGGCGATCCGGAAAATAATGCCGGTATAGGACGAATGTCCGATGTCACGGCAGGAGATCAATGATACGCGCTTGGCACATTCCCGGTTATCTGGGGAATGCCAGATTAAAGCAGCTCATCGCCGAAACGCTCGCGCCGGTTGATGAAGAAGGGACAGCCAACGGTTTGATTCCTCCGAAGCCGGCCAAAGCAATTGACGCACTCTCTCCAAACTCTCAAGGGATCCTCAAAAGATTCTGGGACAACCGCACCCACACAGCTTACGGGCATAGTCTCGAAAATCTAGCTGGAGATGGGAAGTTCCCGATTGTGCAGATCGCCGAAATGCCGACTACCAAGAAAACGGGTTACTACGTGTCGACCACAGGCTGGCGTGACAAAAGCAAGGAACTTTGGGACCCAAACGGGTATCTCGATGCCAGCGAGGTCCCCTATTCCGTGGTGCCCGCATTACCGAATGTGACGCTTGGTGACTACGGCTTGGTGATACGCAATGCAACGGGCGCGAGCATACCCTATGTTTGCGGCGACAGTTCCGGGGCAAAAAGGGGAAGCCATAGGTTGGGAGAATGTTCGGGAGCGGTTTACCTTGCGATGGGCCGCGAAAATGAGGGGAATTTCAGTTTTGTAGTGTTCCCTCGCTCCCACGACGGAAGTCCACTGAACGATCCGAAAGCGGCGGAAACGCCGGTGCGAATCCGATTGAGCAAGTTGTCCGAGGAGGATGCCGATGCTTTGGCGGCTCATTTGGTCCCGCATACGCCGGATGAGGCAATAATTTGCAGCGTCGATGCCGCAATTCAGCTAACATAATCAGCATGTTATTTCGGATCGAATGAGGCCGTCATGGCGAACCCGGCGGGTAAATCGTATGATGGCGCTCTCAGGCTCGATTTCGACCGCCGATTGTTGCTTCACTTTCGCGGATCGGTGGTTACCTCCGACGCAGGCTTGCTCGCATACCGGGAACTGGACGACGCGCTGTGCCTCAGCGCGATGGCGGGTGATGCGCTCTCCGACGCACGCACTGGCAAGAATGGCCGGCATGCACTCGTCGGGATGTTGCGGCAATCCATATTTGGGCGACTTGCCGGATATGAAGACGTGAACGACGCTCAACGCCTGCGCCATGATCCCGCGATGCGGTGGATAGTCGGCGGAAAGGCGGCCTCGGATGCAGCGGCTTCGCCGAGCCAGATGGGCCGCTTTGAGACGCGCTGGCTCACGGCGGAAAAGAACCTTTCGGCGCTCGCTGATCTCTCCGGCAAATGGATCGACAGCGTTCATGGTCGCCGTCCGCCGAGAGGTATCTTGCTCGACATGGATTCGAGCGTGAGCCCGACGCATGGCGAACAGGAACACAGTGTCTGGAACGGTCACTATGACTGCACCTGCTATCATCCGCTGTTCGTTTTCAACCAATATGGCGATTTGGAACGCTGCGCCCTGCGCCCCGGCAATGTTCACAGCGCCGATGGATGGGAGGCGGTGCTGAAGCCGGTCGTGGCGCGGTATCAAGGCAAGGTCTCACGCATTTATTTCCGCGCCGACGCCGGCTTCGCAAACCCCGAAGTTTACGAATATCTGGAGGCAGAACGGATCAAATATGCGATCCGTCTGCCCGCCAATCACATCTTGCAAGAGAGGATCGGCTATCTGCTCAAACGCCCGGTTGGTCGCCCGTCCAATGACGTCTGCCGATCCCATGCAAGTTTCACCTATCAAGCGGGAAGCTGGTCGCAGCCGCGTCGGGTGATCGCCAAGGTCGAATGGCATCCGGGCGAGCTTTATCCGCGCGTCGGCTTCATCGTGACGAACATGGCGCGCTCCGCCGAGAATGTCGTCGCCTTCTACAACAAGCGCGGCACGTGTGAGCAATGGATCAAGGAAGGAAAAGGCGCAATCAAGTGGACCCGGCTATCATGTCGGTCGTTCGCTGCTAACGCCGTCCGTCTCCAGCTTCATGCGCTGGCCTACAATCTCGGTAATTTTCTGCGCACGCTGGCGACGCCCGAACCGATAAAGGATTGGTCACTGACGAGCCTGAAGGAAAAGCTGATCAAGATCGGCGCGAAGATCGTGAGCCATGGCCGCTATGTCGCGTTTCAGATGGCCGAAGTCGCCATTCCGAAAAATCTCTTCGCGGACATCCTACGAATGATCGCCGACCTGCGGCCGCCGCCCAATCCAGCGCCTGCGTGAAGTGTTCGGTCGTCATGCGTCGAGCAAAAACTAAGGGAGAAGTGCGTCTTGATCACAACCGACTCTGTATTGTCCGGTGCGCGATCCGCCCATGTCACTGGTTTTGGTGTGCCGGAGCACCACAGCAGCGCCGCAGCGCGGCAATCTCAACCTCAATAAGCGGGCGATCCGGAAAATAATGCCGGTATAGGACGAATGTCCGATGTCACGGCAGGAGATCAATGATACGCGCTTGGCACATTCCCGGTTATCTGGGGAATGCCAGTTGGTATCCCAGGCGACCGACTGGCTTAAATTCGGTACGCTTTGACCAAATGGGGCGCGCCGTCGATCCTCATCTATGACGACATAGGGATCCCCGCCGACACGCGCATTGCGTGACGGCGCGAACAGCTTCCGCACGCGCGATCCCCGAGACCACCTCGGCGACCCCAGTTTATTAGATGGTCCCGCGCCTCATCAGACGATCGGCGAGTGCGGCCAAGAAGTGAGGCGATCGGCGCGCATCACCATGCGTTTCGCTTTACTCCGCCCAAAAGCTATAGCGGCGCGACTTTGCCGACGAGATCGTAGCGATGTGCTCTGGGTCGAGGGCTTGGCAAGACGCCAAACGAGCCCGCCACTGCACAATCGCCGCTGCACACTTGGGCGAACAAAAAGACCCACCGCGTGTCGATGCCACGCGGTGGGTCCTATCGTGATCCTAGTCTGAGAACTACTATTCCACTGTTTCGAGAACGACCCGCCGCTCGCGGTTGCTTTGCGGCTTTTCCGCCGTTGCAACCAGTGTCGCACCGACCCCGGAGCCGAGCAGCTGGAGGGAGATTTCCTTACCGTTGCCGAATTTGATTCCATCGCGGTAGGCGCCGTGTTCGAGCCGCGCGAAGATGACGCGTTCCTCGTCGCTAACGCCGAGGCGCGTTTGGAGATCGCTCGATATCCCTTCGAGCTTGAGATGCGTATCGTATTGAACGCAGACTGCCGTCGTGCAATCGCCAGGCGAGGCGAGGCCAATGCTTCCCGAAGGAAAGCGAGTGGTCACATATTTCTCGGACTCGCGAGCTGGCCGGGAGGCGTACATTTCAAGCGAATAGTCACACATGTGTGTCACTCCTTATGTCTCGAGACGGTTGTATCCCCTTCCGTGCGTAGCCCCGCCCGCCGGTACGCTACTGAAGACCGGGCCGGCTTCGGAAATACGGGATGGGTAGCCCCCAAGAAGGGCGGGGGAAGCGTGGAAGCCTCTCAGGGCCAATCGGCTCGATCCGGGAGAAAAACGCAAGCGCGTGCCGCGTTGGACCAGGCCACATCCGGCGGCCGCCGGATGCTCCACTTAGCCATTGAACGCTCGAAAACTGATTAAAGTTTCAAGCCATTCGTGCATTTGCACATGCTAGCGCAACCTTATGCCGCGTCAAGTCTTTTTGCTGCGGCAAATAATTTTACTGTTGGCGACGCGTGGCTTTCATGGCTTTCTTTGCGAGCGGACGGAAGTTAGCATTTGTTTCCCGCCACGGGCATATCGGGGCGCGCGCCCCATTCCGCCCATGAGCCATCGTAAAGCGTGACATCGCGCTTCCCCACGCTTGCCAGCGCAAGCACAAGAATCGCGGCGGTCACGCCAGAGCCGCAGCTGGTGATCACTGGGCGTTCAACATCCACCCCAGCCCGCGCCATGAGGGTCATGATTTCGCCCGCTGGTTTGATCTCGCCTGATTGGACCACCTCGCGCCACGGCAGATTGAGACTGCCGGGAATGTGGCCCGAGCGCAGTCCGGGACGAGGCTCGGCTGCCATGCCGCTAAACCGCGCTGCCGCGCGCGCATCGAGGATCTGCGCCGAACCGGCTTCGCATGCTTCCTTCACATTGCCTGCGTCAGCGACCGCGGTTTTGTCAAAATTCACGCTGAAGCGCCGGGGCGCGCGGCGCACGAATCCCTTTTCGAGCGGGCGTCCCTCGGCCCGCCATCGCGGCAAACCGCCCGCGAGGATTTTTGCATCCCGCGCGCCGAACACCCGCAAGGTCCACCAGACGCGGGCTCCCCCTTGCAAGTTGGAGGCGTCGTAGACGACGAAGCGCAAGCCGTCGCCAAGGCCGAGGTTTTCCATCGCCTCGGCAAAGTTTTCGGGGTGCGGCAGCATATGCGGCAAATTCGTCGTATGATCGGCGATCGCATCGATGTCAAAGAAGACCGCGCCGGGGATATGCCCTTCGAGATATTCCGCCTTGGCATCGCGTTTTTCGTCGGGCAGGAAAAACGTGCCGTCGATCACCGCAAGGTCCGGCGCATCCAGATTTTCCGCAAGCCACGCGGTCGAGACGAAGAAAGAGTCTTGCGGGATTGTTGTCATGCCCGTGCCTCCACGTGGCGTTTCACGGCAGGCGCGGCTTCCAGTTCCGCGCGTCACCAAATGTAAACTGAATCATTTCAATTTTCCATGCTCATGAGCGTAAGCATCGAAGCTGACGATGTCCCGCATTCCGCGATCAAGAATTTTATCCTGCTGATTTGCGTGATCTGGGCTCTCTCCATCTGCTTCGTCGTCTCGTTCCGGTCAAGCGGCCGGTTTACGAAAAAATGGTTGAAACTTGCAGCCATCTCGCCGAGCGGCGCCAAGCATCATTGGCGAAAAGGGGGGCCGGTGTTCGGGAAAAAAAGATGCGGAACCAATCGTCTTAGCGCTAGATGTCGCCGTCGCGGGCATAAGACCGGGGCGGACTGCTGCCCGCCGAAGTCCGGCGTCACGGCGGATCAAAAGAGCGTGAGCTTCTCGATCCGGGCTTTGACGCGGGTGCCAAACCGTCTAAAGCCAGTTCAGCTAAAGTTAATTTAGCGTGTTGTTTTGTGGGAGGTTGCTCATGTCGGTTCAGTCCGAAGTTCTGAAGGCCAACGAGACCTACGCCGCGAGTTTCGGCGCCAAATCGCAGTTGGCAATGCCGCCTGCGCGGCGATTTGCGATCCTCACCTGCATGGACGCGCGTCTCGATCCCGCCAAATATGCAGGGCTTTCGGAAGGCGATGCGCATGTGATCCGCAATGCCGGCGGGCGGGCCAGCGACGATGCGATCCGATCGCTTGTGATTTCCTACAAGCTGCTTGGCACCCGGGAATGGTTCGTCGTCCATCATTCCGATTGCGGCATGCTGACGTTCGACGACGAGATCATCAGCGGTCTCCTCGAACAGAGCCTGGAAACTGCGACAGTCGACGAAAAAGGCTGGCACGATCATGGACATGGCCCCGGCAGCGTGTACGGGCATTACGTAAAATGGCTGGCGTTTAAGGACCTTGCGGCAAGCGTGGTGGTGGACGTCAAATGTATCCGCTTGCACCCGCTGGTGCCCGGCCATATTCCGGTTTACGGCTATTACTACGATGTGAAGACCGGCCGTCTGGTCGAGGTGCCGGAAGCAACGGCAGCCGGCAAGGCCAAAACCTGATTTATTTGAAGTTGCACCCAACCTCCATACCATCTTAGCGCTGTAAATCAGCAGAAATTGAGTGGAATCCAAAAGCGAGCCAGCTGCCGCGTCATACCAAATCCTGAAAATGACGACCCATGGATACCCTTCGTCATGGCCGGGCTTGACCCGGCCAAATAACGCAGCACCTGTTGCGCCAAAGATGCCCGGTGCGAGCCCTTGCATGACGTGAGAGTCTCGCACAACGGGACATTGTATTAGTCCTCGACCATCAGCCACGCATCCGGGATGGAAGCTTCGAGCGACTTCGGAAAAGACTTGCCGGCGTAGGCGCGCAAATTCTCCACGAGTGCTGCTACCCGCGCCACGCTGTCGGAAAGACTTATATTGTTTCTCGGGCCTGCTAAAGGCCCTGACAGATTTATGCAGCCAATTGTACTACCATATTCGCCAGCGGGATGGATCAATACGGCGCTTCGACTACCTCTGGGCTCGACACCAATGCACGGGCGCGCCCGCGAACCGTCAGACTTGTCGCCGGTGATCGCATACTTCTTGGTAATAAAGGTCAACAGAGCGTAGGTACCCGTGGCAATCCGGTTGTGATTCTTGTGACCTGACGGGCCGTTATCACTAGGACCCTGCCTTTCGACGGTCGTTCCAGCGAGCGCTGCAACGGGCGTGCCGTCCCTATGGACTTGATATGAAACAACCGTCCTGGCGAAGGACTTGCCCTTCCGCTGCTCCATCCGAATTCGCTTGACGTGAATAACCCAACCCTTGTTTGGAATATTGCCCATCATGCACTCCAGTTAACAGCCAATTCGTCTGCAATTCTGCAATGCTTGGACGCCAACGTGTCCTCGCGTGCATCACGCATAATACCAAGTCTCGCTGATCACGACCGATAGGCCCACTCTCTTGTTCCGATGGAGATGATTTTCCAGGGCATGTCGATGAGCTTGTTCCAGGCGAAGCAGCAGTGGTCGAGAATGTCGTCGTAGGATTCGAAGACGCGGTTCGAGAGCCAGTTGTCGCGCATGAATTGCCAGATGTTCTCGACCGGATTGAGCTCGGGCGATTTCGGCGGCAACGGCAAGAGCGTGATGTTGTCCGGGACGGGAAGCTTCGCCGAGACATGCCACCCGGCCTGATCGAGAAGAACGAGCGCATGCGCGCTTGGTGCGACCGCAAGCGAGATTTCTTCGAGATGCAGGGCCATGGCCTCGCTGTTGCAGGAGGGTAGTACGAGCCCGGCGCCTTTTCCTTCGGCCGGGCAGATGGCGCCGAAAATATAGGCTGAACTCGTCCTCTGGTCGTGCGGCGCCGAAGGCCGTGTCCCGCGTTTCGCCCATCGGCGGGTGACCTTGTTTTTCTGCCCGATCCGAGCTTCGTCTTGAAACCAAATCTCTATCGGCTTGCCAGGAGCCTCTTTTGCGGCGGTCTCCTCCACGAGGGCGAGAAAGTTTTTTTAAAAGCCGCCGCGGCTTCCTCGTCTTGCGCATGATGGCGCGGTCGCGCCGAGAGCTTGCGAAAGCCCATATGCCGCAGCTCGCGGCTGAGCGTCGGCTTGGAGATCGAAACCCGGAACTCTTCGAAGAGCCACTGCGCCAGATCGATCAGCCGCCAGCGGACGACGCCATGCAGGGCGGGAATCGGCCCATCTTCCACGACCTGCCGCAAGGCTTGGCGCTGGCGCTCGCCGAGGATGCTGGGAGCGCCCGGCGCTTTGCCGGTCAAGAGACCATCAGGACCTTTGGCGTTGAAACGGACAACCCAGTCGCGCACGATCTGCACCCCGACCCCGCCGATCCGCGCCGCATCCGGCCGCGAGCCGCCATCATAAATCTCGGCCAGTGCCAAGAGACGCCGGGTCTGATCGGGGTCACGCGATCGCCGCGCCAGCATGCGCAGGCCAATCGTGTCAAAGTCAGAGCGAAGCGGAACCGGAGTCGACATGGCAAACTCTCCCAAAAGCTGTTTGCCATGGTGAATCAGATAAATGCCGATTCGGGAATCCGCCTCAGGAGTCAAACTTTCAGAGACTTGGTATAAGTCTTTGCACCCAGCTTCGCTTTCGTTATCGAATCGAGCATGCGATAACTCATTGCCTTGTCGCCGCCAAAATGCCACCAGTTCAAACCGATCACACGATTGAACCGGTTCCATTGAGAGAGAAATTCATCAACTTTGTCTTCACCATCAGCCCGCGTATTGCCTTCGCCCCAATAGGATGCGCCGGTGAGCACAAAATCCATCTTCATTGAACCCATTAGTTTCGTCCATCCGTCGAGGCAGAGCTCTGTGTATTCAGCTGCGTTATTCACAGTGTACGACTTTCCGTTGGGACGCTTGAATTGTTTAACCATTTTCTTGTTCGGATAATGGAGCCAGTAGACTTGCGGGTTAAACATATCGACGAAGGGAATCGCGGCTTTCATCAACTTCGGTTCGTGCCAATCGATCAGTGGAAACGTCGTGATGCCAAATCCGCCCGAAACACCAGCGCGCACCCGCGTACAGAAATTGGTGATTTCACTTTCCGTCCAATTTGCGTTGTGGTGCCCGTGCTCAATGTCGGCGACGTAGTCGGTCAATTTGAAATAGTCGAGTTCCTTAAGCGCCAATTTAGCATCTGCGACCGCATCCGCGCCTTGGCACCAGCCCCAACCGGCCACGGAAATGCCGACTGTTTTCAAATCGTCCACGAAGCCTGAAATAGCTTTTTTGCTGGCGGATGAATAGGCTTTCTCGCCGTGGATGCGCACCCAGGCGTGGCTCATTCCCGCATTTTTCATTGCCTCGATCACGAGAACTCTTGCCGCCATAATCCGCCACCGTGTCAGACACGCTGTAGATACACGTGCCATGCTTCCGAAATGAAGAACCCTGATCCGGCATCTGAGCCTCCTTGTAGCTTCCGAAAACTCCGTCCGCTCAACTCGGGGTTAGCGGCGAATCAGAGCATGATCGTCGCATAATTTCCATTGCCTTCTTTTTCGTCCGCGTCCTGTGCGACTGCTCCAAGTCACGGCGGCGGCTGGAAGCCGAAATCCTGGTATTGTGTCATCAGCTCAATGCCCTGCAGCAGCGCGCGCCTCGCCGATAGCGTCTGCCTTGGGCCGACCGGGCCTAATTTAATTCGCCTGATTTCGTTTGGCGGACATTCAAACGAAATCCGGCGTGATTGACGGCTTGCGTTCCATCCAGCCCGGAACCGGCAGATTTTTCGAGCGCAGGAAACCTGAGTTGAAGAGTTTCGATTGGTAGCGCGCGCCAGAATCGGCGAGGATGGTCACAATCGTGTGGCCGGGCCCAAGATCCTTGGCAAGACGGATCGCGCCCGCGACATTGATGCCTGACGAGCCGCCGAGCAGCAGGCCCTCGTGCTCGGCGAGATCGAACAGAATGGGCAAGGCTTCCTTATCGGAGATCTGATAGGCGAGATCGACCGGTGCATCCTTGAGATTGGCGGTGATCCGGCCTTGACCTATTCCTTCGGTGATCGAAGAATCGTGCGATTTCAGCTCGCCGCTTGTGTAATAGGAATAGAGGGCGGCCCCCAAGGGATCGGAAATCGCGATTCTGATATTGGGGTTTTTGGCCTTCAGCGCCATGCCGACGCCGGCGAGCGTTCCGCCAGTGCCGACGGAGCAAGTGAAACCATCGACCGTGCCTTCCGTTTGCGCCCAAATCTCGGGCCCGGTCGTCTCGAAGTGGCCCTGGCGATTGGCGATATTGTCGAACTGATTGGCCCAGATCGCGCCGGCCGGATATTCCTTGGCCAGCCGCATGGCGAGGCGGCCGGAAAGTTTCACGTAATTGTTGGGATCGGAATAGGCGACCGACGGAACCTCGATCAGTTCGGCGCCTTGCAACCGGAGCAGGTCCTTTTTCTCCTGGCTCTGGGTGTCGGGAATGACGATCACGGTCTTGTAGCCCAAGGCATTGGCGACGAGCGCGAGACCAATTCCGGTATTGCCCGCCGTACCTTCGACGATCAATCCGCCCGGCCGCAAGTTTTCGCGCGCGATCGCGTCATTGACAATAGCGAGCGCCGCGCGGTCCTTCACCGATCCGCCGGGGTTCATGAACTCCGCCTTGCCCAGAATGGTGCAGCCGGTCAGTTCCGACGCTTGGCGTAGTTTGACGAGAGGGGTTGCCCCGATCGTTTCGATGACGTTTTGTGGAAGAACTCATTTGGCTGAAAGGCCCGTGCCGGTGCTTTACAAAAGTATAGGGCCCGCCAGCGCATTCTGTCGAGCGCCGGGGCCTACCGTGTGCGCATGGTGGAAGCGGGCGCATTTTGCCGGAGAATGCCCCGTTAAGGGAAGTAGGTTCCATATGCCGGACATCGATGAACGCTTCAAGCGCCGCCCTTGCGGCCGGGAGATCATCATCCTTCGTGCCGTATGCATTGGTATCGCCGGTGCTCAAGCGGGCCGGCCGCTTAGTGCCAAAATTCGGTGAGGAGACAACTTTTCTGGAAATGCTTTAAGGGAGGCTCGCCTGCTTGCGTTCAACCGTTGGCTTTGCCTCCAAGCCCGGCACGGGATGGCCGTCCTTGTGGTGAAGCACTTCCTTAAGCCGGTTGCGTTCGAAAATGATTATCACGAAAATCGACAGAAAAAGGGGAATCAGCAGGTAGGTCAGCCGGAAGACCAGCAAAGCCGCCAGCACCTGAGTCTTTGGCAACTCCGGCATGGCACTGATGAAGAACCATTCAAAAACGCCCAAGCCGCCTGGCGCGCTGGACCAGAGCGCGGCGCCAAACGAGAAGAGGAATACCCCGAGCACAATGAAATAGCCGGGATTGCCGGCCTCCGGCAAAGCGAAATAGATGATTCCAGCGGCTCCGAGGATTTCGAGGGGCGCCGCCAGCAGCTGCCTCGCGGCGATTTCCGGTTTCGGGTATTCTAGCTTGAAACCTCTAATTATCAGGGGCCTAAATTTGAAGATGGAACCGATCACATAGACGGCGACGCCGCCGAGGAAAACCACACCCACCAGCCGGGCGGTCGTTGGATTGGTGAGAAACCGCAAATTTTCTGGCAGCATGCGGTGAAATCGGCTTAATTGCTCTGGCTCCAAAACCGAAATTAGGCCGCCGATCAGGACGGTGCCGAGGAGGAACGTCAACGAGCAGATGGCAACAAGTACCGCGACTTGCGCCGCGCTCAGCCCTTTGGAGTGGTAGGCGCGATAGCGGACCACTCCGCCTGAAAAAACGGTTGCGCCAATATTGTGCGAGAGGGCGTAGGTCGTAAAGGAGCAGAGCGAGATAAAGACCCAGGAGATATCCTTCACGCCGAGATGGATCAGCGCGATCCGGTCGTACCAAGCCAACGCCGCATAAGCGACGAGCGTCGATAGGACCGCCAACAGATAATTTCCGAGCGAAATCGATTTTAGGTAATCCCAGACCTCCGGCCCTACAGCTTCGCCTTTGAACTCCCGGTGGAGAAGCCAGAGCGAAACGGCAACCGCGGCGAGGCCTATTAGCGGCCAGACAAAATCAAGAATGCGCTTCATCGCTCTCCGGACGACGCTTTCAGAACGACATGGATGGCCGCGCCGCGATGCGAGCCCCCGCCGTGCCCGGGCGGCATCCGTGCACAATGCGTGCTCCGATAGCAAGGGGTAACTTCAAGGAAACCGCGCGCGGAACCATCGCCGATGCCTTCGCCTCACCTGAGAATAAGCAAAAAAGTTCAGGTTTCAATGCGGGCGAGCGCCGAGCCGGGTTTCCGGAAGCTATCCCGCCAGCAGGGTCGCGCCACCGCCATCGAGAATCCGCTCTTTGCCGGGGCCGGCGAGCGCTTCGTCAAGAAAAAGGCGGGCCTCGTCGAGCTGAGTCGTCAGTTCCTCCGCCGAACGTTGGAGATTGTCCCGCCGCGCGCGCGCGGCGCGCGCATAAGTAGGGTAGGCAAAATGAGATATATCGGATATGCCGGCCCGTTGCTCCTCGGTTGCGATTTCACGCTCGAGCTCCCGCGCCATCTTGGAAAACTCGGCGATCATCGTTTCGATTTGCGCGACGCGGCGGCGCGTGGCGTCGACCTGGAAGCGCCTAAGCCGGGCAAGAGTTTCCCGCGACTTCATTATTTCAACTCCAAGGCGCGGGTTGGACCCGCGACAAGGTCTTGAAGGAAGGGTTAGATTTTGTCGCCAAGGACCTGCTCCAACTCATTGATATAACGCGGGTCCTTATCGATCGGATGAACTCATCCGATCGGGAAATGCGCCAGCCCGGTTAGCCCGCGGGTTTTCCCGCGCGGTTCAACTCTGCCCCAGTAAAGTTGCCCATTCGTTACCTGTGAGCGAGACGGCGCAAATCTTTCGGAGCGGTGGCCAGCGTGTATAGTTGTCCCGTGCTTCGATTCGGCGGGTGCGTGGCGGCGGCGGCCCAACCGCGGTCTCGCCGGGTTTTGAACCTCGCGGGATCAAAATCCAACGATCGCTGTCCTTCGTCGCGCAAGCTTCGTTTGCCAAGGTTTGCGGCAAGACGCGGCGGAACGAATCAACCGCGTGACCGTCGCGAGGCAGGCGACGGCGAGGTTGAAGCGTCTTTTCGACGGAATGTTTTTGTTAACCAATGCCCGTTAAGGTTACGGAATTCGTAGCAAGCCCCCGTCTCGGGACAACCGGCCTGAACAGCCGCCGCAGGGGACTTGAAGCGATCTTGCGCGCCGGCAAGGCGACCGACGGGGGGAAGGCTGGGACCTCACATGCGCGTTCTACTGATTGAAGACGACAGCGCGACGGCGCAAAGCATAGAGTTGATGCTCAAGTCCGAGAACTTTAACGTCTATACGACGGATCTCGGCGAGGAGGGTGTCGATCTTGGCAAGCTTTACGATTACGATATCATCATGCTCGATCTGCACCTCCCGGATATGTCGGGCTATGAGGTCCTGCGCACCTTGCGCGTCGCCAAGGTCAAGACGCCAATCCTCATTCTTTCGGGGCTAGCCGCGATCGAGGACAAGGTCAAGGGCCTGGGCTTCGGCGCCGACGATTATATGACCAAGCCGTTCCACAAGGACGAATTAGTCGCGCGCATCCAGGCCATCGTGCGGCGCTCGAAAGGCCATGCCCAATCGGTCATCGCGACGGGAGATCTTATCGTCAATCTCGATCAAAAAACCGTCGAGGTCGCGGGCGCGCGGGTGCACTTGACCGGCAAGGAATATCAGATGCTGGAGCTGCTCTCGCTGCGCAAGGGAACGACCCTGACAAAGGAAATGTTTCTCAATCATCTCTACGGCGGCATGGATGAGCCGGAACTGAAGATCATCGACGTGTTCATCTGCAAGCTGCGCAAAAAGCTGGCCAATGCGAGCGATGGCCGCAATTATATCGAAACGGTTTGGGGGCGCGGCTATGTCCTGCGGGAGCCACGCGACGGCGAGGAACGAATCACCGCGTGAGACTTTATGCCGGTGGGAGGTCGCCGTTCCGAAGGTCCGAGGCGGCAATCCGCCCCGGACATCGGACGTCAGAGTATCCGTCTTGGTCAAGCCAGATTCGTCGTCCAGGTTCTACCGTTTTTCAGAAGGGCGTTTGCAAGGACGAGCTGCTTTCGCATGATGGCTGTGAGTGCGACCTTTGCAGCCTTTCCGTTGGCACCGACCTTCAGCTGATCGACGGCACGCGAGGCATCATCTCAATTTTCTCGGCGCGCCAGCCGTCGGAAAACGGCGCGATTCCGGCGCCGCTGTTTCCGGATCAGCTGCCTGAAGGCGCCGCTTACGATGCATTGGTCCGTCGCGTGATGGGCAATGAGATCATCCGCGGCAAGCTTTTGTCGAACGATGGCGAGCTTACCTTGGTCGTCCTCGCGCTCGATCCATCCGCCGTCGAGAGCGATCGGCTGCGCGATGTCGTCGGCGAAATCCGCACGAAGATGGCCGAGGATATCGTCGGTGCGGGACTGAAGGCGGAGCTTTCCGGCGTTCCCGTGATGCAGCTCGATATCCGTAATGCGGTCGAGCGCGACAGGTTAGTCTACAATACGATTGGGTTTTCTGCCGGCTGTCTCATCGCGATCCTTTTTTTCCGCCGCGTTTCCTTCATGATTATCGCGGCTGGTCCGCCGCTGATCGCGATATTATTGGCGCTCGGCGCCCTCGGCTGGCTCGATTTCCGCCTCAATATGTTCCTCAACGTGATGACCCCTCTCATCATGGTGATCAGCTACTCCGACAGCTTACATTCGCCACGCGCGGCCGGTTGCTCCCGGGCGAAAGCAAATTCGAGGCCTTGAACAATGCGATTTTGATTGTCGGCCCAGCTTGCGTTCTCACTCATGCGACGGCGGCACTGTCCTTCGTGGCCTTGCAGTTTTCGAGCTCGGACCTGATACGAAGCTTTGGCGAGGCGGGCTTCATCGCGACGATCGTTGCGTTTGCCGCTGTCCTCGTTCTCATGCCCCGGGCTTTATAGTCTGGCCGGCCTGCTTGTCGTCGCGGGGCTTGGCCTCAGCTTTGCTAGCCTCGAGCCGAGGTACCGTCTCGCCGATCAAGTGCCGGACAAGCAACAAGCGGTAGCCGCAAGCAACCGTCTCGACGTCAAGCTAACCGGGGCCAATCCGATCGATGTGCTAATCGAATTTCCACGTGGCGCATCGCTCTACGCGCCGGAAACTCTCGAGGTTATCGCCAAGGTTCATGCGATTCTCGAGAAACAGGCGGGCGTCGGCAACGTCTGGACCCTGGAAACATTGCGCCGGTGGCTCATCGAGGCCGGCACACCAGGCGCTGGCATCCTGAAGTAATATGTCGACATGTTGCCGAAATATTTGACGCGGCGCTTCATTTCGGCGGGGCAGGACGTCGTGTCTGGCCGTATTCCGGATGTCGACGCGAGCCGGCTTCTTCCCGTCCTCAACGCATTGGATAATTCGCTCGCGGAGGTCCGCGCGCATCACCCAGGCTACAGAATTTCGGTGACCGGTCTTTCGGTGATAGCCGCGCGAAACAGCGCCAATATGATCGAAAAATTGAGCCGCGGCTTGACGATCAAGTTCGCTTTCGTCGCCGCATTCATCGGCGCCGCCTTCCGTTCCTTCGCTGTCATGCTGGCGAGCATCCTACCGGGGATTTTCCCGATCGTTGCCTCGGGCGCCTTGCTCCGCGTGATGGGACAGGGCCTGCAATTCGCTAGCATCGTGGCGCTGACCGTTTCGCTCGGATTGGGGTTGAGCGCAACAATTCATTTTCTCAACCGTTTGCGCCTCGAGGACGACCCAGGCCAGGACCCCGGAATCGCCGTCGAACGGGCAACCATACTCGTCGGGCCCGCCGTAATTCTAACTTCGGTGGTGCTTGCTTGCGGGCTGGTCGTGACGGTCTTTTCCGACCTGCTGTCGCTGCGCCTCTTCGGTTGGCTGAGCGCATTCGCCATGATGCCGGCCGTGGCCGCCGATCTCTTCATCTTGCGGCCAACGGCCATGTTCCTGCTAAGACTTTGCCGCCGCGCCGAATCATGGCGCGACAAGCAACGGGTAGCCGAGAGATAGCGGTTTTATCCTTTGCGCAAAGCGATCGACACGGCAGACACCTCGGTGTAGCCTTGTGGCCAATCGTTTCGCTAGACTCTATTGCACAAATCCTCGCGCGCGGCCGCCGGAGACGCGGCAGGAACAGCCAGTCCCAAGCCAACCCGGCTCATGGAGCAAGCACGTCTTCTCGGAAGTCGCGCAATAATTTCCGGAGCCCGCCACGCCGGTGACCGCCACGGTCGCGACCGCCGCGCTTCGGCCTTCCGTCAGAGGCACAGTCTCGACTGCCACGCTGCGGCCGGTCATCAGAGGCGCGGTCTCGACCGCCGCGCTTCGGCCGGTCACCAGAGGCGCGGTCGCATCGGTGGCTAACGCCAGAGGCGCGGTCGCTAGGGCCTCAAGTCCAGAGCCGTAGGGGTACTGATACGAATTGGCGTAACCAGGATACCACGCATAGGTGTAACCGGGATACCAGATGCAGCTATGCAAGCCGCCGTTATACCAGCAACTTACTTCAGTTGCTGAAGCCGGACCGCTCGTTCCCAGCGCAGCGCCAAACGCGGCGAAAGCCAGCAATTTGCCAAAGCGTTTCATAGTACTCTCCTTTTCAACGCTCCCTTTTGCGGGCGGCACCCGAACCTTTCGAGCGCCAGCGCCGTTTAACGCCCTCCGCCGGAAAATGTTCCATGGTCTCATTCCCGGCTCTTCCGGGCCGATACCAAGTCATGACGCCAAGGTGCTGGCCGGGGACCTGCTGGAAAGCCACCGGCACAAGCCCAGTTAACGCAGTGGCTCCGAGCGATGGGCGTTGCGGCCAACGCGCAAACCGATCCTGCGAACCGTGCCGACGCAAGCTATCTAAACGAGTATTGAACGAGGCAGGGACTGCCACGCGCCCACTTTTTTGTTTTATATACTTATTTTGCCCGCCAATGACGATCAGCGTGCCCGTCATTCCCGCGTCGCGGTGACCGGGCAGATCGCAAACGAATTCATATTCTCCGGAGGCCTGCTTCCTTTATTCACGCGCCATTCATGCGCCGCTTCCATTCGCAGGATTAGTTGACGGGCGCTGGCGTTCCTGCGCCGCCTTTAGCGCCATGCGACCTCATGGCGCTAAAGGCGGCGCGTGTCCGAGAGATAGCGGGCCTGAGAGCCTTATGCTTTGCGCAAAGAAATCGACACGGCGGACACCTCGGTGTCGCCTTGTGGCCTTATCGTGACCAATTGCTTGTCACCTCGGATCCGGACGTCAAGCCGGGCCGCGAAGCCTGCGGCAGCCACATTGGCCACGATCTCCGCACCGCTGGCGCGGCCGGAAATATTTCCCGACACACCGCGAGTCGCCCCGGCCCAGGAGCCGGACAGCGAACCGCCTTCGGAAATGACATTGCTGCTGATTTCCACCTTGTAGCTGTCGCTCGCGCAACGCAGAGTTTGCTGAAGCGCCTTGCCGGTGGGATTAAACGTATAGGCGGCCTTGCAGCGAAGCGAGGCAACGGTACATTGGTTTGCCAACCCAATCGCGCAAGAGCCCGTTCATCGATTGAGCGCCGATATTTTTGGTTTGGTCGCAAGGTTTGACGCCGAATATCGGTGAATATCATCATGGAGGAGCATGGCGCATGCACGTGACGCAAACCGTCGGGTGAGAAAGATCCTAAGCAAGAATTCGACCGGGGCGGCGGCGTCGCCTTAAGACGCAACCCTGCCTCTCGACTGGGTGAGTCCGACCCCGAAAATGGTGGCCGACAGCAAGGCTATCGCCGCGCCCGAGAGGCCAACATTGACGAAAGCAAGGTTCATAAGCGTGACGAGGCAGGCTCCCGCCGCCGCCGCGTAGCACCAGTCGCGGCGACGGCGAGAAGCGCCGCGCAAGAGCACGAACACCGCGAACGCCGCCGCTGCGACGGAAATCCAAAGCGTCGCCTTGCCCATCTCGATCGAAAGCTTTGCCGCCGCTGTAACGGCTTCAGCGGCACTGGAGCCGGAGTTGCTTGCCTGATAGATTGGCAATAATGCGCCGAAACTGCCGGCCCCGTCACCGAAAAAAGGTGCATCGCTCAGGAGACGCCGAGTAAGTTCGACGGCGGCCGTGTCTTTTTTTATGAAGGCGAACCGCAGGTCCGAGTCGCTCGCCGCCACCGTCGCCAAGGCAGCCGCGATGACGGTCGCCGTGACGCCTATCGCGGCGGCGCCCAACCTGCCGAGAGCCCAGCGGCGAATTGCGACGGCGGCACAAAACGTCAGGAACCCGGAAGCCGCCGCGAAGGCGACGGAGCCGGATCTTGCCGCGGCGACCGCGCCCGCGCAGATCAGGAACGCGGTCAAGCAGGCAAGCGAGGCAAGTAGAAGCTTTTCTTGTGTTTGGCCGGGATTGTACCGGCGTGTCTCGTGACGCTCAAGGACGAGGACTGCGCAGGCGGCCGAAAGGGTTACGCCAAGACAGGCGCAATCGAGCGCTTCTTCACGCATCGCGAGGAAGTTAAAATCGAAAAGATCATGAAAGAGGGCAGCAAAAGAAATCAGGACGGTAGCCGCGGCCGTGCCAAGCAAAACCAACTCGGCCCGCTCGCGGTTGATCGCGACTGCGGCTGCCAGCAATATCGCTCCGATAGCCGAAAGATAGCGCGCCAACGCGATCGCCGTGGCGCCGATGTCAACACTGACGGATCCGGCAACTCCATGAGGGAAGCCGGCGCTAACGCTCGTCCAGACTGGGTTTGCCAGAAACGGCAGCGGCAGCATTTGCAAGATCATCAAAACCGCCGGGAAAGCGGCTACGATGAGGAAAGGCCGGGAAACCACCGTGGCCATATGCTGGGCCTCGCCCGGCGGCAAATTGACCGAAACGAGAATAAGTCCGGCCGCGAGCAGCAATGGAATGAGACAAGGAATAACAGGTCCATCCACGGTAACGATCGCGGGACAAAGGCTGAGAAGACCAAGGAGGATGGCGAGCGCGACGGACATGGGATTTGCTTTTGTGTGGAGAGCTTGAAACTGGCCTACTTCCGCGTTGATCCAGCGAAGGCAATCCGCGCGTGCCGGCTCGCGTTCGTGTCAAGCCTTGAATTGAGCGATGCCTCATGGGTTTGAGGGTTCGCTTGTTTGGGTCCGCGCAAACCAGCGATAGACCACGTTAACGCCCTCTTCGAGGCTTGTTTTTGGCCGCCAGCCGAGAGCGGCCAACCGGCTTGAATCCATCAGTTTTCTCGGCGTGCCGTCCGGCTTCTTGGTATCGAAGACGAGATTTCCTTCGAACCCGGCGACGCGGCCAATCATCTCCGCCAGGTGGCGGATGCTTACGTCGGAACCTGCGCCGCAATTGATCGGCACGCTAGCGTCGTAGCGATCCATCAGAAACACCACGGCATCGGCCAGATCATCGACATAGAGAAACTCCCGCAACGGCGTACCAGTTCCCCAGACGACAACCTCTGTCTCGCCGGCGGCCTTGGCCGCATGGAATTTGCGGATAAGGGCGGGCAAGACATGGCTCGTCGCGAGGTCGAAGTTGTCGTTTTGGCCATAGAGGTTGCTCGGCATTACCGAGATATAGCGCCGGCCATGTTGGCGCCGATACGCCTGACACATTTTGATGCCGGCGATTTTCGCAATCGCATACCATTCGTTGGTCGGCTCGAGCGGACCTGTCAACAGTGCTTCTTCCTTGATCGGCTGCGGCGCGAATTTCGGATAAATGCAGGACGATCCAAGAAAGACCAACCGCTCGACATTGGCCAAATGCGCGGCCTGGATGACATTTGTCTCGATGGCGAGATTATCGAACAAAAAATCGGCTGGATAAGAATTGTTGGCAATAATGCCGCCAACCTTGGCGGCGGCAAGGATGACAACATCTGGCCTGGCGTGGGCCACCCATTGCCGGACGGCTTGCTGCTCGCGGAGATCGACATTTCGGCGATCGACGGTCAGGATTTCCACGTCTTCCTTGGCGAGGCGGCGCAGGATCGCCGAGCCAACCATGCCGCGATGGCCAGTGACCCAGATTCGCCGCTTTGTCCCGGCAGTGGCCGAGAGGTTAGCCATGAAATATTCCTCAGATCCGGCCGCGTTTCTTCATCGCGGACAAGTCGCTCGCGACCATTTCAGACACCAGCCGCGAGAACGTAATCGTGTGCTTCCAACCGAGTTTTTTGAATGCCTTCCGCGGATCGCCGAGAAGCAGATCGACCTCGGTCGGACGAAAGTAACGTGGATCGATCTCGACAAGAGTCCGGCCGCTACTTTTATCGAACCCTTGTTCGTCGACTCCTGATCCCCTCCAGCCGATCCCGATGCCGATTTCGGCGAAGGCGCGCGCGACAAATTCGCGTACGCTATGGGCATCTCCCGTCGCCAAAACATAATCGTCCGGCTCGGGCTGTTGCAGAATCCGCCACATGCCTTCGACGTAATCCCGCGCGTGTCCCCAATCGCGCTTGGCATCGAGGTTGCCCAAAAAGAGCTTGTCCTGAAAACCCAAATGAATTGCCGCGACCGCGCGCGTGATTTTCCGCGTCACAAAAGTCTCGGCCCTGGTAGGACCTTCATGATTGAACAGGATTCCGTTCGAGGCATGGATCCCATAGGCTTCGCGGTAGTTTATCGTGATCCAGTGAGCGTAGAGCTTTGCGGCGGCGTAAGGCGAGCGCGGATAAAAAGGCGTCGCCTCGTTTTGGGGCGTCGCCTGCGCCTTCCCATACAGCTCCGATGTCGAAGCCTGATAGAAACGGGTTTTTTGACAAAGACGCAGGATACGGATCGCTTCGAGAAGGCGAAGTGTGCCAAGCGCGTCAGCATTCGCGGTATATTCCGGGGTCTCGAAACTCACCTGGACGTGGCTTTGCGCGGCCAGATTATAAATTTCGTCGGGCTGAACCTCCTGGACGATGCGAATGAGGTTCGTCGAATCGGTGACGTCACCATAATGTAAGAGAAAGTTAACGCCGGTCTCATGCGGGTCATGATATAAATGATCGACACGGTCGGTGTTGATCAACGACGACCGCCGCTTCACGCCATGCACGATGTAGTCTTTTGAAAGGAGGAGTTCGGCGAGCAGAGCACCATCTTGTCCGGTGATCCCTGTGATCAAGGCTACTTTTTTTGAAGCCATGCGAGACAACCTCAAACTCGCCCCCAGGCGAGAGCTGGCACCGCTGTATATAGCAACCCAACGACAACACAAAAGCAATGTTTGTCCAGCGTCGGTCTGACGGCTCGAAGGGCCCGACCGCCAGCGGCCTTCCTCGCGTCCTGGGTCTCAGCCGCGTGACCATGTAGCGAATGACCCGATTAGATACGCCACCGCCTTGAGCGGGGCAGCGGTGCGTAGTCGCGCTGGCCGCTTTCCGCTTTACTCGGTGGGGTAGTGGATCAAACCGGTATCCATTTTCATTGCGTATTTTTCGCCGCGCTTAGTAATATTTAGGGCGCCTCGGAAAATAGGCTCTTTCCCCTGCCGCGCCTATCAGTTTCTAGGTTTTCATGCTTTGACCGCCGGGAGCCGGTGCGATGGGACAGCGTTTTTTCGTTTTGACTGGCATTCCCCAGATAACCGGGAATGTGCCAAGCGCGTATCATTGATCTCCTGCCGTGACATCGGACATTCGTCCTATACCGGCATTATTTTCCGGATCGCCCGCTTATTGAGGTTGAGATTGCCGCGCTGCGGCGCTGCTGTGGTGCTCCGGCACACCAAAACCAGTGACATGGGCGGATCGCGCACCGGACAATACAGAGTCGGTTGTGATCAAGACGCACTTCTCCCTTAGTTTTTGCTCGACGCATGACGACCGAACACTTCACGCAGGCGCTGGATTGGGCGGCGGCCGCAGGTCGGCGATCATTCGTAGGATGTCCGCGAAGAGATTTTTCGGAATGGCGACTTCGGCCATCTGAAACGCGACATAGCGGCCATGGCTCACGATCTTCGCGCCGATCTTGATCAGCTTTTCCTTCAGGCTCGTCAGTGACCAATCCTTTATCGGTTCGGGCGTCGCCAGCGTGCGCAGAAAATTACCGAGATTGTAGGCCAGCGCATGAAGCTGGAGACGGACGGCGTTAGCAGCGAACGACCGACATGATAGCCGGGTCCACTTGATTGCGCCTTTTCCTTCCTTGATCCATTGCTCACACGTGCCGCGCTTGTTGTAGAAGGCGACGACATTCTCGGCGGAGCGCGCCATGTTCGTCATGATGAAGCCGACGCGCGGATAAAGCTCGCCCGGATGCCATTCGACCTTGGCGATCACCCGGCGCGGCTGCGACCAGCTTCCCGCTTGATAGGTGAAACTTGCATGGGATCGGCAGACGTCATTGGACGGGCGACCAACCGGGCGTTTGAGCAGATAGCCGATCCTCTCTTGCAAGATGTGATTGGCGGGCAGACGGATCGCATATTTGATCCGTTCTGCCTCCAGATATTCGTAAACTTCGGGGTTTGCGAAGCCGGCGTCGGCGCGGAAATAAATGCGTGAGACCTTGCCTTGATACCGCGCCACGACCGGCTTCAGCACCGCCTCCCATCCATCGGCGCTGTGAACATTGCCGGGGCGCAGGGCGCAGCGTTCCAAATCGCCATATTGGTTGAAAACGAACAGCGGATGATAGCAGGTGCAGTCATAGTGACCGTTCCAGACACTGTGTTCCTGTTCGCCATGCGTCGGGCTCACGCTCGAATCCATGTCGAGCAAGATACCTCTCGGCGGACGGCGACCATGAACGCTGTCGATCCATTTGCCGGAGAGATCAGCGAGCGCCGAAAGGTTCTTTTCCGCCGTGAGCCAGCGCGTCTCAAAGCGGCCCATCTGGCTCGGCGAAGCTGCTGCATCCGAGGCCGCCTTTCCGCCGACTATCCACCGCATCGCGGGATCATGGCGCAGGCGTTGAGCGTCGTTCACGTCTTCATATCCGGCAAGTCGCCCAAATATGGATTGCCGCAACATCCCGACGAGTGCATGCCGGCCATTCTTGCCAGTGCGTGCGTCGGAGAGCGCATCACCCGCCATCGCGCTGAGGCACAGCGCGTCGTCCAGTTCCCGGTATGCGAGCAAGCCTGCGTCGGAGGTAACCACCGATCCGCGAAAGTGAAGCAACAATCGGCGGTCGAAATCGAGCCTGAGAGCGCCATCATACGATTCACCCGCCGGGTTCGCCATGACGGCCTCATTCGATCCGAAATAACATGCTGATTATGTTAGCTAAATCGCGGCATCGACGCTGCAAATTATTGCCTCATCCGGCGTATGCGGGTTTGAACCGGCGCTATGAAAGCCTCGACGAAAAAGGCGATCCGCTGGTGGCGATCGCGGCGATGGTGCTATGGGAATCCTTCCAGCCCAAGCTGAAGGCGGCGCCGATCAAAGGCGCGCTGCGCGGGCGCGAAGCGGCGCGCAAGAATTTGGCGGGACGCAAGCCTTGCGACGATATCGCGGTCTTCAAGGGGCTGGCGTTGCAGGCGCTCGACAACCTCTCCGGCGATCGGGCGGAATATCAGCGGCGCGATCGCCTCTCGTTCACGCGGTTTGTCGGCCTTGGTCTCGAGGACGCGGTTGCCGGCGCCAAGACTTTGTAGCTCTATCGCGCGGCGCTGGCCAGCGGGCACGGCGGAAGAGCTGTTCGATTTGTTCTTGAAGGACAAGGGTGATCTCGCCAGGGCCAAGCATCATGGGCGAGGCGGACTCGACCCTGTCGAAGATAGGAGCTTTACCCGCGCCACGGCCGGTGCCGTAGCCCGTTGCTTGCGACGGGCGTTCGTCCGAACGCCCCATGGAATCCTTGCCAGGCTCGATCCGCGCGCCAAACTTGGCCCCATGCGATGAATGGCGGGTTGCGATTTCAAGCGACAGCGGAAATCGCAAATCCAAACTTTTACAGGCATGGCAAGTGGAAGCACGGCGAGGCGAGGGCGACAGCGCCTATCGCCGCGACGAGGTCGAAGAAAAGCTCGGCCGCGCGTGGCCTCAAGAGCCGTATTCAACGCAGGGCCAATCGCGATCGCGAACGCAGCCGGGCGCGGAAGGCCGCCAACGCGTCGCGCGCGAAAGCGGGCGCCCGCGTCGCGCATGTGTTCGGCGATCGAAAGAACAGCATGGGAATCGAGGTCATCCGCACCATCGGCATTGTTCCCGCGCGTGCAAGATCGGCCTGACGCCCCTCGCCCACAACCCGCGGCGCTTCGTCTTTCTGGAAAGGATGGCGGAAGGTGAACCGGCGCGTCTTGTGCCGCGTGCCACGTGAGTGGGTCGAGGCGATCAAGCCGCCATCTAAGAAACCGGTGGCGATTTCAGGTAGCCTCGATGGGAGGCCAAGGACTGAACGATCTACCGCGCTGCGAACTCGAAGGGGCCGGTCATCACACTTTAAGGAGATAGTTTTCGAGGTGGCCATTATAAATCAACTATAACTATATCGACTATGACCTGTTATTTTGCAAACATAATTGTATATTTTTATAGAAAAAAGTAAATTGAAATAATCTTTTTAAGCCTAGGTTTGCGTTCGAATGTTGTAATCGCCTTCGAGTCTTGCGCGGTCCGCCCCGGCGTTGCGTCCGGAAACGAGGCGGCAACCGCTCGAAGCTCGATGATGCGCGATTTACCTATGAGAGGCAAACCGTCAAAATGAAAATAGCTCGTCTCGCAGTTCTTGGCACTGCCCTCGTGGCTGGAATCGGCGCCGCGATCCTAGCTGGCGGATCAAAACAACCGGCGATAACGGCGGCTCCACCCCCGATATCGACCGACGGCGTGCTGGTCGCGGCAAAGGAGTTGAACGTCGGCGACGCCGTCGAGGAGAGCGGCTTGCGCTGGGTGGACTGGCCAAAGGACCAAATTCCGGAAGGCGCCATACGCAAAAGCGCCTCGCCCGCCGGCATCGAGGAATTGAAAGGAGCCTTCGCCCAGCGTATTTTCGCTCCGGGCGACCTTCTGCGGCGCGAGGGCCTCGATAGAGATCCCCCATTCGCCAGAAAGCTGGCTTCGGGCAAACGGGCGGTGGCGATCAACATCGACGCGCAAGGTTCAAGCACGGCTGGTGGGTTTATCCTGCCAAACAACAAAGTCGACGTGATCCATATTTTTCAAGACGAGGGCGCCGCGCGCAACGGCGTTGCCAATTCCTTCGTCAGCCAGATCATCCTGACCAATATTCGCGTCCTCGCGATCGGCCAGAATGTTCAGGCGAAAAATGGGGAGCGCGTCATCACGGGAGCCAATGCAACCTTGGAACTCACGCCATTTCAAGCCGAGACAATCGTCCTGGCGCAGCGCGTCGGCCAGCTCTCGCTGATCCTGCGGAGCACGAGCGATGCGAATGCGGCGGCCGAGCTGCGTCCTGCGCCACAACAACGGCATGATGGTGGTCCGCAACGGCGTGGCAATACAAGACAAGGCGCATTGAACACGCGGCATCGCGCGAACATCGACCTGATCGCGCAACCGATCGAAAGAGCACGATGATTTTGGAGATCCGCAAATGAAACGCCTAATCCCACTCCTGGCCGCGGGAATAATGGCAAGCCTCACCGTAATGGCTGGCATTGGCGCGGTGCATGCGCAAGAAAAAGCCGAGGCCCGCTTCAACGGCGCCGTCGCGCCGAGGCGGATCGCGTTGGAAGTGGGCATGTCCCGCATTATCGAGCTGCCCCAGGACGCGGCGGAAATCTTCGTTGCCAACCCGAAGGTCGCCAACGCCGTGGTCCGGTCTCCGCGCAAGCTCTATGTCGTCGGCATGGATAACGGCGAGACAAGCGTCGTTGCTTTGGATCAGCAAGGCCGCGAGATCGAACACTTGGAGCTCAGCGTCCGCCGCGAAATTGGTATTGACGAGCTTCGGCAGATCCTGCGCGCCGCGATGCCGACCACGGCGATTACCGCGCGGACGGTCAACGAAACGATCATCCTGACCGGAGCCGTCGATTCCATCGAAGACGCGCAGCGCGCCTGCGATATCGCGAAAGGCTTCGCGGAGCGGGTCAATGCCGGGAGTCTCACCGGCGCGGCGGGGGCGGCGGGCGCCGGTGGCGCCAGCGCGGCGAGCGCGTGCGCGGATGGCCGGGTCGTCAATGTCCTCACCATACGAGCCCGCGATCAGGTGATGTTGAAAGTGACCGTCGCGGAAATCGACCGCGATATCGCCAAGCAACTCGGGATCACTACAAGCTCGCTGACCGCCAGTTGGGGTACCTTCACCCAATTTAACCCATTCGCGACCCAAGGCGTGCTCGGGGCGGCCGCGGCACTTGCCCCTGGGTATCCGCCAAACCTCCCCCCGACCTCGCTGACGGCGCATAATCCGGCCAACACCCTGACCGCGACCTTGCAAGCCTTCGAGCGCTATGGGGTTACGCGCATCCTCGCCGAGCCGGCGGTTGCCGCCGTATCCGGCGAGAGCGCGAAGCTCACCGTCGGCGGCGAAATACCAATTCCGAGCGTGCCACAATGCACGGTGGCGTCCAGCACTACGGCAGGGAGTTGCACAGGCGGCACCACCTTCCAGCCGTATGGTGTCACTTTGCGGTTTTCCCCCTTGGTTCTCTCCGAAGGCCGCATCTTGCTTCATCTTGCGACAGAAGTGAGTGAGTTAGACCCGACAAATGGCACGACAATCTTTGGTTCGTTCGTCCCAGGACTACTCACCCGCAAGAACGAGACGACGGTCGAGATCCCATCGGGCGGTTCGATCGCCTCCGCGGGGCTTCTCCAGACGCAATCGAAGCAAGCCATCAACGGTCTTCCGGGGCTCCTCGACCTGCCAGTTCTCGGCGCGCTGTTTCGCTCGAACGACTACCAGAAGCAGGAAACCGAACTCATGATTATTGTGACCCCCTATATCGTCAAACCCACGCAAGCGAATGAAATCGCGAGGCCGACCGATGGTTTCGCCGATGCGAGCGATCCGCAAACCTGGCTGCTCGGGCAAGTCAACCAGCTCTACGCCTCCCCGGGCAATCCGGAGGCCATCAAGGATTACAAAGGACCGGTCGACTTCATCCAGGATTGAGGCCAAGGCAACCGAATTGAGAAAGCTCACCATCCGATGTCAGTCATGATCCACTCCGCGCTCACCGCCCGAAAATTGGCTTGCCCAAAAGTTGGTTTGGCGCGAAATCTTCTCCCTCTGTGCTTGCTGCTTCCGGTCGCCGGTTGTGGCGCGACGGAGCGTATGGCCGTATCCTCGATCCCGCTCGATGATTACCGGGTCCGCCACCCGATCGTGCTGGCCGAGGAACCGCGCACGCTCGAAATTTTTGTCGAGCCGGCGACGGGCCAATTTGACCGCCGTTCCGCGATGCAGCTGCGCGAATTCGCCGGCCTCTACCGCAAATTCGGCCGCGGACCCATCACCATCATGCCGCCGGCGTTGCCCGGTGGCCCACCCCCCGTGGAGCCGGTCCGCAACGCACTTTATAGCGCGGGAGCGCATGTGCGTACCATTGTGGCTCCCTATCCGGCGGGTCCCAACCTTGTTGCGCCGGTCCGGTTGAGCTTTCTTGGCCTCAAGGCAAGCGTCGCGGACAGGTGCGGCCAATGGCCAAGGGACCTTGCAATTGGCAGCGGCGTCGACGCGGACTGGAGCAACAAGCCCTATTGGAATTTCGGCTGCGCCTATCAATCCGCGTTCGCCGCGCAGGTCGCCGATCCCCGCGATCTCGTGGCGCCGCAAGGAGAAACGCCGGCCGACACCGTCATGCGCACCGGCGCCATCGAAATCCATCGCAAGCCCGAGACTCCCAAAGCGAAGTGGGACGATTGGCAATTTGAAAGGTCCTCCGACATCAGCAGTGTTGGGGCATCCCAATGATGGGCCCAGCCGACGCCAAACACGCGCCGCTCGCACCGGTGCCGCGCATCTCCCTGCAGGCTTTCTGCGAATCGCCGGAAACCGCGCGTGTCATCCAGGCGGCCGCAGCCGATCGCCGGATGGAGAGGGCGCATGTGAGCGTGCACTTTGGCGGCGCGCTTGCCGCGATCGAGGCCTACCGCGACGCTCCAACGCCAAATGTCATTCTCCTCGATTCTGCCGCCAGCCGCGGCGAACTCGTCTCGCACATCGACGCCCTTGCCGAATTCTGCGATTCGGGCACCAAGGTGGTCGTCGCCGGGCGCACCAACGACATCATTCTTTACCGCGAGCTAATCGCGCGCGGCATCAGCGAATATCTCGTCGCGCCATTCGATGTCCTCGAATTCATCCGCGCCATCTCGCATCTTTACACGAACGCGGGAGCAAAGCCCATCGGCAAGATCATCGCCATAATTGGTGCCAAGGGCGGGATCGGCGCATCCTCGATCGCGCATAACATCGGCTTCTCGATCGCACGGGACCTCGACCTCCAAACCATCATCGTCGATTTGGATTTAGGCTTCGGTACCGCGGGTCTCGACTTCAATCAAGATCCGCCGCAGGGCATCGCCGAAGCTGTATTCGCGCCGGACCGGATCGACGAAAATCTGGTCGACCGGCTGTTAACGAAATGCGGCGAAAATCTGAGCATTCTAGCTGCTCCCGCGACGCTCGACCGGATGTATGACTTTCCAGAAACCGCCTTCGACTCACTAATCGATATTTTGCGCGCCACCACGCCCTACGTCATTTTGGATATTCCACATATTTGGAGCGCCTGGGCAAGACGCGTGCTCGTCAATGCCGATGAAATCGTGATTGTCGCAGCACCTGATCTCGCGAATCTGCGCAACACAAAAAACATGCTGGATACGTTGCGCTCGGCGCGCGCGCATGACGGGCATCCAAAGCTCGTTTTGAACTGCGTGGGAATTCCGAAACGGCCGGAGATCAGCGTCAACGATTTCGCCAAGGCGGTCGATCTCGTGCCTTCCGGAATCATTCCTTTCGCGCCGAAGCTCTTTGGTCCGGCCGCCAACAATGGGCAGATGATTGCCGAAGTCGAGTCGGCCGGGAAACTCGCGGGCATGATCCGGGATCTCGCGCGAAAAATTACCGGCCGGAACGAAATGCGTAATGCGAAACGGAACCTTCTCGCTCCTTTGATGATGCGGTTCGGCCGGAAGCCGGCGTCCACAGCCAATTCCGGTGCCTTGCGCGGTGCAAGTCCAAACCAGTCATGACCGCGATCGCGGCGTACGCGGTCGGGGGGTCGGCGTGCCGCCCCGGGAATGCGATGCGGACCTGCGCGCGGAGCCAATGCCGTTAAGAGGTCTATTATGTTCGGCAAGCGTTCAGTCTCCGAAGCTCGCGACAAAAGCTCCACTGTCTCGACAACCGTTGCCATGGCGGTAAAGCCGATCGGCATCCCGGGTATTCAGAGCGCCCAGCCAGCGCCGCAACCGGCCCAGGAGCCGCAGCGTTCTGACGAGTATTACGCGACGAAAAGCATGATCTTCGGCGCGCTTGTCGAGGCGATCGATCTGTCGCAATTGGCGCGCCTCGACGCGGAAAACGCGCGCGAGGAGATCCGCGACATCGTCCACGAAATCGTCGCGATCAAGAACGTCGCCATGTCGATCGGCGAACAGGAAGATCTGGTCGACGACATCTGCAACGATGTTCTCGGCTATGGGCCCCTCGAACCACTTCTTGGTCGCGACGACATTGCCGATATCATGGTGAACGGTGCCACCCGAACCTTCATCGAGGTCGGCGGCAAGATCCAATTGACCAACATTCGCTTTCGCGACAATGCGCAATTGATGAACGTTTGTCAGCGCATTGTCAGTCAGGTGGGGCGCCGGGTCGACGACGCTTCGCCAATCTGCGACGCGCGTCTTGCCGACGGCTCGCGCGTCAATGTGATCGCTCCACCGCTTGCGATTGACGGGCCCGTTCTCACCATTCGCAAATTCAGAAAGGACAAGCTGACCCTGGATCAGTTGATTCGTTTCGGCGCTATTTCGCCAGAAGGCGGCGAGATTCTCAAAATCATCGGACGGGTGCGCTGCAATGTTTTGATTTCTGGTGGGACCGGTTCGGGAAAGACAACTCTTCTCAACTGCATGACCAATTACATCGATACCGACGAGCGCGTGATTACCTGCGAGGATGCGGCCGAACTCCAATTGCAGCAACCGCATGTGGTTCGCCTCGAAACGAGGCCGCCGAACATCGAAGGCAGCGGCGCGATTACAATGCGCGATCTCGTCAAGAACTGCCTGCGCATGCGGCCCGAACGAATCATCGTCGGCGAGGTCCGCGGTCCGGAGGCTTTCGACCTGTTGCAGGCAATGAACACCGGTCACGACGGTTCGATGGGCACCTTGCACGCCAATTCGCCGCGCGAGGCGCTAAGCCGCCTCGAATCCATGATTACCATGGGTGGCTTCGCGCTGCCGTCGAAAACCCTTCGGGAAATGATCGTATCCTCTATCGATGTCATCGTCCAGGCGGCTAGGCTTCGCGATGGGTCACACCGGATCACTCATATCGCCGAAGTTCTGGGCTTCGAGGGAGATGTCATCACGATGCAGGATCTGATGGTCTATGAGGTCACCGGAGAAGACTCCTCCGGTCGCCTGAAAGGCCGCCACCGCTCGACGGGGATTGGGCGCCCGCGGTTCTGGGAACGAGCCCGCTACTACGGCGAGGAAGAACGTTTGGCGCGGGCACTCGATGCTTCCGAACTCAACGATGCTGTCCGGTAGCCAGCAAGAAAAGGAGGCTCTCGCATGAGCATGCACGTGTGGTTCATTATGGTTCTTGCGATGGTCGCGGCCGGGGGGATCGTCCACGTTTTCATCTATCCCTACCTTTCGGGAGATATCAAGGCCGAAAAGCGCGAGGCCGCGTTGCGGCCGACAGCACCCAAACGAGGCGCCGAGCGCCAGGCCGACGCCGCGACCCGCCGTAAACAAATAACGGAAAGCATCAAGGAGCTTGAAGTACGCGGCAAACGGAAGAAGCAATCCCTGGAGACAAGGATCGCTCAGGCCGGGCTCTCGTGGAGCCGCAACAAATATATCGGCGCTTCGCTCGCCTCGGCAGCATTTTTTGGGGGGCTGATTTGGCTTTTCAGAGCCCACCCGATCGTGACCGTGGCCGCCATGGGCGTCGGAGGTTTCGGCTTTCCAGCATGGATTCTTAATTTCTTGCGCAACCGCCGTTTGAGGAAATTCGTCAATGAATTTCCCAACGCGGTCGACATTATTATCCGGGGCGTCAAGGCTGGACTGCCGCTCGGCGATTGTCTGCGGGTAATCGCGACGGAATTGGCGGAGCCGGTCCGGAGCGAATTCCGCCATATCGTAGAGAAACAGGCCATGGGCCTTTCAACCGGCGAAGCAGTCGAGCGAATAGTCGAGCGCGTCCCGATCGCGGAGGCGAGCTTCTTCGCGATCGTTATAAATATTCAGCAAAAGGCTGGCGGCAATCTTGCCGAAGCACTGGCCAATCTATCGACCGTGCTGCGGGAGCGAAAAAAAATGAAAGGAAAAATCAAAGCGATGTCGGGTGAAGCCAAGGCCTCCGCCTACATTATCGGCAGCATGCCTTTCATCGTGGCCATTATGACCTATGTCACGAGCCCGAAATATATCGAATTGTTGTGGACAACGCAGACTGGCGAACTCGTCCTCGGCGGCTGCGCCGTGTGGATGGGCATCGGAATATTCGTTATGAAAAACATGATCAATTTCGACTATTAGATTGGCGGCGCTGAAACCCAGCCGTTGCCCAATCTGTTTCAACACATCTGTCCCAGATTCGCCAATAATGAGTCCCTCCCGCACGTGTGGCGCAAATGCTCGACCTGCTTTATTTCAAGCTGACCGATCCGCAATTTCTGCTGAGCACGCTTGTCGCGATCGCAACAATGCTGACGATTCTGACCGTCGCCATGCCGCTGATCGAGTCCGACACTTTGAGCCAGCGCATGAAATCCGTCGCGACGGAACGAGAGCGTATCCGCGCGCGCGCGCGTGAGCGACTGATCGCGGATAAGGACAAGCTTAGCCTCCGTCAGGAGACGAAAGCCTATATGAAACATGTCGTTGAGCGCTTCAGTTTGTCGAAATGGCTAGGCACTGAGAAAGCAAAAACGCAGATGGCGATGGCCGGCTTTCGCGGCCCCCAGGCGGAAGTGGCGTTTTTGTTCTTCCGGCTGGTTATACCAAGTCTCTGAAAGTTTGACTCCTGAGGCGGATTCCCAAATCGGCATTTATCTGATTCACCATGGCAAACAGCTCTTGGGAGAGTTTGCCATGTCGACTCCGGTTCCGCTTCGCTCTGACTTTGACACGATTGGCCTGCGCATGCTGGCGCGGCGATCGCGTGACCCCGATCAGACCCGGCGTCTCTTGGCACTGGCCGAGATTTATGATGGCGGCTCGCGGCCGGATGCGGCGCGGATCGGCGGGGTCGGGGTGCAGATCGTGCGCGACTGGGTTGTCCGTTTCAACGCCAAAGGTCCTGATGGTCTCTTGACCGGCAAAGCGCCGGGCGCTCCCAGCATCCTCGGCGAGCGCCAGCGCCAAGCCTTGCGGCAGGTCGTGGAAGATGGGCCGATTCCCGCCCTGCATGGCGTCGTCCGCTGGCGGCTGATCGATCTGGCGCAGTGGCTCTTCGAAGAGTTCCGGGTTTCGATCTCCAAGCCGACGCTCAGCCGCGAGCTGCGGCATATGGGCTTTCGCAAGCTCTCGGCGCGACCGCGCCATCATGCGCAAGACGAGGAAGCCGCGGCGGCTTTTAAAAAAACTTTCTCGCCCTCGTGGAGGAGACCGCCGCAAAAGAGGCTCCTGGCAAGCCGATAGAGATTTGGTTTCAAGACGAAGCTCGGATCGGGCAGAAAAACAAGGTCACCCGCCGATGGGCGAAACGCGGGACACGGCCTTCGGCGCCGCACGACCAGAGGACGAGTTCAGCCTATATTTTCGGCGCCATCTGCCCGGCCGAAGGAAAAGGCGCCGGGCTCGTACTACCCTCCTGCAACAGCGAGGCCATGGCCCTGCATCTCGAAGAAATCTCGCTTGCGGTCGCACCAAGCGCGCATGCGCTCGTTCTTCTCGATCAGGCCGGGTGGCATGTCTCGGCGAAGCTTCCCGTCCCGGACAACATCACGCTCTTGCCGTTGCCGCCGAAATCGCCCGAGCTCAATCCGGTCGAGAACATCTGGCAATTCATGCGCGACAACTGGCTCTCGAACCGCGTCTTCGAATCCTACGACGACATTCTCGACCACTGCTGCTTCGCCTGGAACAAGCTCATCGACATGCCCTGGAAAATCATCTCCATCGGAACAAGAGAGTGGGCCTATCGGTCGTGATCAGCGAGACTTGGTATTACACCTGTCCTAAACTGGCATTCCCCAGATAACCGGGAATGTGCCAAGCGCGTATCATTGATCTCCTGCCGTGACATCGGACATTCGTCCTATACCGGCATTATTTTCCGGATCGCCCGCTTATTGAGGTTGAGATTGCCGCGCTGCGGCGCTGCTGTGGTGCTCCGGCACACCAAAACCAGTGACATGGGCGGATCGCGCACCGGACAATACAGAGTCGGTTGTGATCAAGACGCACTTCTCCCTTAGTTTTTGCTCGACGCATGACGACCGAACACTTCACGCAGGCGCTGGATTGGGCGGCGGCCGCAGGTCGGCGATCATTCGTAGGATGTCCGCGAAGAGATTTTTCGGAATGGCGACTTCGGCCATCTGAAACGCGACATAGCGGCCATGGCTCACGATCTTCGCGCCGATCTTGATCAGCTTTTCCTTCAGGCTCGTCAGTGACCAATCCTTTATCGGTTCGGGCGTCGCCAGCGTGCGCAGAAAATTACCGAGATTGTAGGCCAGCGCATGAAGCTGGAGACGGACGGCGTTAGCAGCGAACGACCGACATGATAGCCGGGTCCACTTGATTGCGCCTTTTCCTTCCTTGATCCATTGCTCACACGTGCCGCGCTTGTTGTAGAAGGCGACGACATTCTCGGCGGAGCGCGCCATGTTCGTCACGATGAAGCCGACGCGCGGATAAAGCTCGCCCGGATGCCATTCGACCTTGGCGATCACCCGGCGCGGCTGCGACCAGCTTCCCGCTTGATAGGTGAAACTTGCATGGGATCGGCAGACGTCATTGGACGGGCGACCAACCGGGCGTTTGAGCAGATAGCCGATCCTCTCTTGCAAGATGTGATTGGCGGGCAGACGGATCGCATATTTGATCCGTTCTGCCTCCAGATATTCGTAAACTTCGGGGTTTGCGAAGCCGGCGTCGGCGCGGAAATAAATGCGTGAGACCTTGCCTTGATACCGCGCCACGACCGGCTTCAGCACCGCCTCCCATCCATCGGCGCTGTGAACATTGCCGGGGCGCAGGGCGCAGCGTTCCAAATCGCCATATTGGTTGAAAACGAACAGCGGATGATAGCAGGTGCAGTCATAGTGACCGTTCCAGACACTGTGTTCCTGTTCGCCATGCGTCGGGCTCACGCTCGAATCCATGTCGAGCAAGATACCTCTCGGCGGACGGCGACCATGAACGCTGTCGATCCATTTGCCGGAGAGATCAGCGAGCGCCGAAAGGTTCTTTTCCGCCGTGAGCCAGCGCGTCTCAAAGCGGCCCATCTGGCTCGGCGAAGCCGCTGCATCCGAGGCCGCCTTTCCGCCGACTATCCACCGCATCGCGGGATCATGGCGCAGGCGTTGAGCGTCGTTCACGTCTTCATATTCCGGCAAGTCGCCCAAATATGGATTGCCGCAACATCCCGACGAGTGCATGCCGGCCATTCTTGCCAGTGCGTGCGTCGGAGAGCGCATCACCCGCCATCGCGCTGAGGCACAGCGCGTCGTCCAGTTCCCGGTATGCGAGCAAGCCTGCGTCGGAGGTAACCACCGATCCGCGAAAGTGAAGCAACAATCGGCGGTCGAAATCGAGCCTGAGAGCGCCATCATACGATTCACCCGCCGGGTTCGCCATGACGGCCTCATTCGATCCGAAATAACATGCTGATTATGTTAGCTGAATCGCGGCATCGACGCTGCAAATTATTGCCTCATCCGGCGTATGCGGGCTAATACCAAGTCTCTGAAAGTTTGACTCCTGAGGCGGATTCCCGAATCGGCATTTATCTGATTCACCATGGCAAACAGCTTTTGGGAGAGTTTGCCATGTCGACTCCGGTTCCGCTTCGCTCTGACTTTGACACGATTGGCCTGCGCATGCTGGCGCGGCGATCGCGTGACCCCGATCAGACCCGGCGTCTCTTGGCACTGGCCGAGATTTATGATGGCGGCTCGCGGCCGGATGCGGCGCGGATCGGCGGGGTCGGGGTGCAGATCGTGCGCGACTGGGTTGTCCGTTTCAACGCCAAAGGTCCTGATGGTCTCTTGACCGGCAAAGCGCCGGGCGCTCCCAGCATCCTCGGCGAGCGCCAGCGCCAAGCCTTGCGGCAGGTCGTGGAAGATGGGCCGATTCCCGCCCTGCATGGCGTCGTCCGCTGGCGGCTGATCGATCTGGCGCAGTGGCTCTTCGAAGAGTTCCGGGTTTCGATCTCCAAGCCGACGCTCAGCCGCGAGCTGCGGCATATGGGCTTTCGCAAGCTCTCGGCGCGACCGCGCCATCATGCGCAAGACGAGGAAGCCGCGGCGGCTTTTAAAAAAACTTTCTCGCCCTCGTGGAGGAGACCGCCGCAAAAGAGGCTCCTGGCAAGCCGATAGAGATTTGGTTTCAAGACGAAGCTCGGATCGGGCAGAAAAACAAGGTCACCCGCCGATGGGCGAAACGCGGGACACGGCCTTCGGCGCCGCACGACCAGAGGACGAGTTCAGCCTATATTTTCGGCGCCATCTGCCCGGCCGAAGGAAAAGGCGCCGGGCTCGTACTACCCTCCTGCAACAGCGAGGCCATGGCCCTGCATCTCGAAGAAATCTCGCTTGCGGTCGCACCAAGCGCGCATGCGCTCGTTCTTCTCGATCAGGCCGGGTGGCATGTCTCGGCGAAGCTTCCCGTCCCGGACAACATCACGCTCTTGCCGTTGCCGCCGAAATCGCCCGAGCTCAATCCGGTCGAGAACATCTGGCAATTCATGCGCGACAACTGGCTCTCGAACCGCGTCTTCGAATCCTACGACGACATTCTCGACCACTGCTGCTTCGCCTGGAACAAGCTCATCGACATGCCCTGGAAAATCATCTCCATCGGAACAAGAGAGTGGGCCTATCGGTCGTGATCAGCGAGACTTGGTATAAGCCTTGCGATTTCCGCCTTCTATATTTTTGTCGTGGCCCACTTCGAGTTTGCTGTCACCATCAAATTAGGGATCATCGTCGTGGCCACATATATCGGCCTGAAAACGCCCGAACTCTACCTCAAGAATACGATCGGCAAACGCCAGCATTCGATGGGCCGTGCCTTTCCCGACGCCATGGATCTGTTGCTCATCTGCGTCGAGTCCGGCATGTCGATCGAACATGCCTTTCGCAAGGTCGCGGGCGAGATCGGCATCCAGTCGATACCGCTCGCCGAGGAATTGACGCTGGTGACGGCGGAACTGTCGTATCTTCCAGACCGGCGCTCGGCCTATAGCAACCTCGGCGTCAGGACCGGGCTAGAACTCGGTGAGGCAGATCACGACCGTTCTCATACAGGCCGAGCGTTACGGCACCCCTCTTGGGACCGCCTTGCGGGTCGTTGCCCAGGAAAGCCGCGACAATCGTATGATGCTCGCCGAAAAAAAGGCTGCGGGATTACCACCCAAATTGACGGTACCGATGATATTGTTTTTTCTCCCCGTGCTTTTCGCGGTTATCTTGACGCCGGCAATCATTCAGATCAACCACACGGCACCCTGAAAAAAAACGTGAACCTCCCTCCCAGGGTCTGTTCGCACCTTTATGGTTTCCTCGCTCTCGGGCCGAGCGAACCCCGGACACGATTGCGTTGCCCCGGCTACCCCTCATATCCACTCTGGGTTCCCAGCGACCGTGACGAGGAGCTTGGTGTCGCCGAAGAGGCGTTTTGAGGCCCGTTTGGCGTCTTCCATTGTCACGGCGGCGATCAGCTTGTTGCGCTCATCGAGATATTCGACGCCGAAACCTTCGGACTGCAAATTGACAAGTTGAGCAGCGATCTTGGTCGAGGTGTCAAAACGCAGCGCATAGGAACCTATCAGATATTTTTTTGCCTTATCGAGCTCTTCCTCTGTCGGCCCAAAATCCGAAAGGCTCGAGATCTCCTTCTCGATGACCGCCATCGATTCGGCGGCTCGCTCGTTCTTGGTCGACGTGCCACCGTAAAACATGGCGGCGTGATCGTAAGTCACAAGCTGCGAATAGACCGAATAGGCCAGCCCGCGTTTCTCGCGCACCTCGCGAAACAGGCGCGCCGAAAAAATGCCGCCGCCCAAAATATGGTTGACCACCATCGCAGGGATGAAATCCGGGTCCCTGCGGGCGAGCCCCTCGCGGCCAAAGCGAATCGTCGATTGCGGCACGTCGATCGCGTCGACATGACGCGTGCCCGTGCCGAAGAAAGCGCCGGGCGCGACTAAATTGAGAGAGGCCTTTTCCGGCAGCCCGCCAAACACATCGTCGAGATGACCCGCGAGTGTTGCCGCGTCGATCGCGCCGACGGCGGCGATCTTCAAATTGTCTCGCGCAAACGTCGCGGAACGCATTTGAATTAAGTTGGCGCGCGTCAGGGTGGGCAGAGTTGAAAGTTCGCCGCGCACAGGCTGGCCATAGGGATGGTTTGGATAGGCCAATGCGCGAAGGCTTCGGCCAGCGACGAAGTCAGGATCGTTCGCCTTGCGTTTCAGACCGGCGGCGATCTGTCTCACTACTCGCTCGAAGGATTTCAGCGTCGAGACGCGCTTCGGTCACGGCGAGTTGTAGGAGCGCGAAGGCGCGGGCCGAATTCCGCGACAAGCTCCGCATGCGTCCAGTCAGAATGTCGCGGTCGGCGGAAAACGACATTTCGATCGCTTCCTCGTCGAGGGCGCGATGAAAGCCGTCCGAGTCATAGGCTCCAGCCCCTTCGTCGAGGAGGCCCGAAAGAAGCGTGGCGGCGCCGGGCTTGCCGGCCGGATCCTGCGTGGCGCCGCCCTTGAAAGCGAATTCAAGGGCGATGAGGGGAATCGCGTAGTCCTCGACGAGCCAACCCTCGACGCCGCCTTTGGAGACGACCTTCTGTACAGTCGATGCGCGTGAGGGGGTCTCAGTGGCGGCAAGCGCGGTCATGTCGTTTTCCAAAGACCAAGTATTTTAAGCAACGGGGCGCGCACAAACGAGTTCAGGGCGCGAGGGAGCCGATCATGTCCGCGCCTGTCGAGGCGGGGCAAGATTCCGCCGGCAAGAGAAAGCCCGTCACGCTTCGCCGCTTGTCGAGCCAGAGCGCCGCCTTTTTCACATCGTCAGGCGTGACCGCCTCGATCCGCTCGGGCCATTGCGCGACATCCTCAAGGCCGAGGCCCACGGCGAGCGAGGCGCCATACCATTGCGCCAACGTCGCCTGATTATCCTGGGCGTAGACTGCCTCGGCGACGAGACGGGTTTTGGCGCGGCGGATATCCGCCTCTTGGACTTCCTGTGCGGCGCGGGCAATCGCGGCATCGATCGCAGTATCGATCGCCGCAAGGCCGACGCCCTTCGCAGGTACCGCGAAGGCGTAGAAACGGGTGTCGTCAACCGCCGTGCCTTGGTAATGCGCCCCTGCCGAAACCGCGAGCTTGCCGTCCATGACCAAGCTCTTGAACAATACGCTCGTCTGGCCGCCGCCCAACAATTGGGCGAGAACCTCCAGCGCCTCGGCCTCGCCGGGCGCGGCCGACTTATAGGACGGCACCAGAAAGACGCTTTGATGCGATGGCTGCTCCACCTTTTCGTCAAGGAGCGTCACGAGACGATGCGCGCGCGGCTCGGGCTCGCGTGGACGAAATCGTTTCGGCGGCTCGCCACGGGCGGGAACGGGACCGTAATATTTCTCCGCGAGGCCGATGACATCCTTCGCGTCTGCATCGCCGGCCACGACGAGAACCGCGTTTTCAGGGGTATAGAAACGATCATAATAGGCGAGCGCGTCGGCCCGTTCGAGACTTTCGATCTCATGGCTCCAGCCGATGATCGGCTTGCCGTAGGGATGCTGCGTAAACAGCGCCGCCTGCACAGCTTCATTGAGCTGGTTGGATGGGTCGGAATCGGTGCGCATCCGCCGTTCCTCAAGCACGACATCGCGCTCGGTCCCAACTACCTCGCTGGGCAGGACAAGGTTCTTCATCCGGTCGGCCTCATATTCCATGCAGACGCCTAAGTGCTCCTTGGCGACGCGCTGGAAATAGGCGGTATAGTCATTGGAGGTAAAGGCATTCTCCTGGCCGCCGAGATCCGCGATAAGCTCTGAAAACTTGCCTTGCGGATTGGCCTTGGTGCCCTTGAACATCAAATGTTCGAGGAAATGCGCGCTGCCGGACTTGCCCGGCGGATCGTCGGCGGAGCCGTTGCGATACCAAACCATATGCGTCACGACCGGCGCGCGGCGATCTGGGATGACGACGATATCCAGGCCATTTGCGAGCTTTGCCCGCGTAATCGCCGGCCCCGCCGGTTTGCCTTGCGTTTGCGTCAAAGGGTTTAGAAAGACTTTTTCCCGCGCCGCCGCGGTTTCGCCAAAAGACATTCCAGCCATCGCTTTCAAAGGCGGCCCATCGCTGTCGAGGAAACCCGCGGGAGTACCGGTTGGCCCTTCGCCGTCTCTCGAGAGGGAAGGTTTGTCCAAATATAGGATGGAATTTCAAAAAGCGGCAACGTTTTATCCGGCCGCGCCGGTTGAGCAGCTGCTAGCGCTTCCCCGGCGTCTGGATGCAATCCGCCCTTCAAGGCAGCGGGGTCAATTGTCGACCGAGGTTTTGGGACGCTGCGACCGGATATAGGCTCCCGGGTCGGCGGCGTCCGGCTGGTCTTTCGGCGCTTCGATGGTTGCCTTGGCGACCCCTGTCGCCCGTCTGTAGCCCGCAGGTGGCTCGGTCAGATATTTGCGCGGCGGCTCCGGTCCAGGTTGGACGGTATCCGGGTGAAAGCCGGTCACTACGGACTTCAGAACTTTCCAAGGTGTATAGAGGCATATCGGCGTCCCAGCGCCCGCCTCACATTCGTCGGGGGGGCCATCCGCGGGCAGTGGGCCGCGGCCTTGCTGTAACTCCGTCTGAGACATTTCGACCCGCGAATTTGGCGTCAACTGCGGCGCGGGCCTTCGCGAATCCAACGCCGCGCGGCGCTCCGCGGCAATATCGGGATCTTTTGGCCAAGCTGGGCCGCGTACCGCCTCTTTCGGCGGCGGCAGATCGGTGCGCGGCGGAACGACGACCGGCGCCCTGGCCCGGTAATCGATCGAGTCTCTGCTCCTTGTCGAACTGCATGCCGACGAATCCGAGCACCGAATTGAACATATTGGTGTCTTCCTCCGCCCGCGCCGGCGTCGCGATGGAAAATCCCGCAACGGACAGGAGAGCGGCCACGGCTGTTGCCAAGCCAAACCTATGTCGCAACACCCTGTTGAAGAATATAAAGTCTAGCCACTTCTTCATTCTCGAGACGCTCCGCAAATCCGCGATGTCCAAAATCTCTACACGTCGCCCACCATTATCGTTTTATCCGCGTTCGGGGCTTTTTAGAGGCGGCTGGCGGGCAATAAAACGTCATTCTCCGGGGGCGCGCTCGATCGTACGAGACTTGTTCGCAGGGGCAAAGGAATTGCAAATCAGGAGCGCGACGCCGGCAACGATCGCGGCATCCGCCAGGTTGAAGACATACCATGAGAACGACCCGACATGAAAATGATAGAAATCGGTGACAAACCCATAGGCCAGACGGTCATAGGCATTGCCGAGCGCGCCTCCGACAATAAAGCCAAGTCCCGAGGCGGCGGTTTTTGTCCCCGCGCGCCATAGCCAAAGGCCCAGAAACGCCGTGGCCGCAAGCGTAACGATAAGCAGTCCAAGCCGCTCCATCCCGTTTTGCGCGCGCAACAGGGAATAAGAGATGCCGGGGTTTTTGGCATAGATCACATCGAAGAAAGGAGTCAGGCGAACCGGCTGGCGCGCTTCGATTCCATAGACAAAAATAAGCCAAAGCTTGTTCGCCTGGTCGGCGGCGAGCGTGGCGCCCATCACCGATAAGCCTAGAAGGCGCGGCTTCATGGCCATTGTCCCAAAGCCCGCAATTCCCGCAAAGCCCGCGCATCGCGAGGGCTCACGTCGGGAAATTCAGGATCGCCGCCAACGAGCGGGGAGATTTTCCAGGATCGCGCGCATTTTCTCCCCTCGGCCAGGGCTGGCAGAACGGCGACACCGGGGGTGCCGGCGAGCCGGAAAGCGCCCATTGGTCCCTCTCCGGCCTCGATCGCGATATTCGAGGTGATACAGACTTCGGCGAAATCGATTGTTTCGAGAACGGCGCGCAAGCCCGCGTCCGCGACAAAGACCCTTGGCGCCGCCTCAAGCGAGGAACCAATCCGCTTTTGCGCCCGCTCGATCTCCAGCGCCCCGGTGACGACCGAACGGACGCGGCGGATTTGTTCCCATTTTTCGGCAAGCGCTTCGTCGCGCCACGCGGACGGAATTTTTGGGAACGCTTCGAGATGCACCGAGACCGCTTCGGGATAACGCGCGAGCCACGCCTCTTCCGAAGTGAAGACCAGGACCGGTGCGAGCCACAAGGTTACGCTGCGAAAGATCCGCTCAATCGACTCTAACGCGGCGCGCCGCTTATCGCTTGAAGGCGGTTCGCAATAGAGCGTGTCCTTGCGAATGTCGAAATAAAAGGCCGAAAGATCGGCGTTGAGGAAAGCCGTTAGGCGCGCGACAACGCGCTTATAGTCGAATTGCGCATAGGCATCGAGGATCTCGCCATCGAGTTCGGCGAGGCGATGCCGCATGAGTCTTTCGAGCTCGCCCATCGCCTCAAAGCCGGTCGTGTTCGCTGGGTCGTAATAGGCGAGCGAGCCGAGCATCCAGCGGACCGTGTTGCGGAGTTTCCGGTAAGTCTCGACGAAGGTTTTTAATATTTCCGGACCGATGCGCATATCGTCGGAATAATCAGAGGCCGCCACCCAGAGCCGCAGAATATCGGCGCCCGCGTCCTTGATGATGGTTTGCGGCGCCACGACGTTGCCAGCGGATTTCGACATTTTCTGGCCCTTCTCGTCGAGAACGAAGCCATGCGTCAGAACCGCGTCGTAAGGGGCGCGCCCGCGCGTGCCGCAGGATTCAAGGAGCGAGGAATGGAACCAGCCGCGGTGCTGGTCGGAGCCTTCGAGATACATGATTTCGTCCTGGCCACCGTCGCGCTGGCGATGAACTCCCGCGAGACCAGGAAAGTGCTTTGGATCGTCCAGCGTGAAGGCATGGGTCGAGCCCGAATCGAACCAGACATCGAGAACGTCGTCGATTTTTTCGTATTGTTCCGGGTCGTAATCGGGGCCGAGGAAGCGCGCGGCCGCGCCTGGCGCGCACCAGGCGTCCGCGCCTTCTTGCTCGAAAGCGTCCGTTATGCGTTGATTGACCTTCTCGTCGATAAGGATTTCGCTTGTGTCCTTGTTGACGAAGATGGCGATCGGCACGCCCCAGGCGCGCTGGCGCGAGACGACCCAATCGGGGCGATTGGCGATCATGCCGGTGATCCGGTTTTCGCCAGCGGGCGGATACCATTTTGTGACGGCGATCTCGCGCAGCGCGATCTCGCGCAGGGTCTCCTCCCTCCCCCCTTGCGGGGGAGGGCCGGGGTGGGGGGGCTTGTCGAGCGCGATAAACCATTGCGGCGTGTTGCGGAAGATGACTGGCTTTTTGGAACGCCAGGAATGCGGATATTGGTGCTTTAATTTTCCGCGCGCGAGAAGATTGCCGGCCTCGGTAAGCGCCTTGATGACCGCCTCGTTGGCATCGCCCCAGTTGCCTTTGTCGTCGATGACGCGACGGCCAGTAAATCCCGGCGCTTCGTTGGTGAAAAAACCATCCGCATCTACTGTATAGGGAATGCGCGTGTCGATGCCTCTTGGCTCTAGCGCGGCCTTGTTGGCCATCCAAATATCGAAGTCGTCGCGGCCGTGGCTCGGAGCGGTATGGACAAAGCCCGTGCCGGTGTCGTCAGTGACGTGATCGCCGTCGAGGAGGGGGACGGGGAAATCGTAGCCAGGGATCTTCGCGGCTAGAGGATGGGCGCAAATCGTTCCAGCCAGGAGCTGACCACTGATTTTGATTTTATCTTCGAAGAAGTTACTTTTAAACCCAATCTCCTGCAAAAAATCGCGATGAAGCGTATCATTAGCGCTGACGAGAAAGCACACATCGTCAAATTTCCCGGCATATCTCCGTCGATCTTGGGCGATTGCGTTCAAATTTTCAAGGTAACTAGCTACCGATTCACAGGTTGCTAACGCTATTTCCCTTTCATCAGGTGATAGATCCTTTTCAGTTATCGGAAGTGGACGTGAATCTGGCGCACGTGGGACAAGTAAATAATAGTCGAGTTTAGACGAATATGCGATGGCTCTATTCGCTGGAATTGTCCAAGGGGTCGTGGTCCAAATCACGATTTTAGCTTTACCGATTACCTTCGCGAGAGCGCTTGCATTTGAATGTAGAACCGGAAACGCTACATACACCGTGTCGCTAACATGGTCCTCGTATTCCACCTCCGCCTCGGCGAGCGCGGTTTTTTCGACAACGCTCCACATCACCGGCTTCGAGCCGCGATAGAGCGTCCCGTTGGCGGCGAATTTCATGATTTCCCGCGCGATCTGCGCCTCCGCGGGAAAACTCATCGTCAGATAGGGGTGATCCCAATCCCCGATGACGCCGAGGCGCTGAAATTCTTGCGCCTGCACCCCCACCCAACGTTCGGCGAAGGCGCGGCATTCGCGGCGGAACTCGTTGATGGGCACAGAGTCCTTGTTTTTGCCCTTGGCGCGATAGTTTTCCTCGATCTTCCATTCGATCGGCAGGCCGTGGCAATCCCAGCCCGGCACATAATTTGAATCCTTACCGAGCATCCGCTGCGAGCGGGTCACGAGGTCTTTTAAGATCTTGTTCAGCGCATGGCCGATGTGGATGTTGCCATTGGCGTAAGGCGGCCCGTCGTGGAGGACGAATTTGGGCTTCCCCCGCCCAGCCTCGGTAAGGCGCCTGTAAAGCCCTATTTCTCGCCAGCGGGCAAGCAGCTCCGGCTCCTTCCTCGGCAGTTGGCCGCGCATCGGAAAATCGGTGCGCGGCAAAAAAAGGCTTTTTGAATAATCGGGCGGGTTTTCCACCAGCGTCTCGCCGCCCGCGCCGATAGTTTGTTTGTCCATGATTGTTTCAAGGCTGCTCGCGCGGCACAGCCGCGTTGAAAATTACGGAATATCGGTTCCCGGCCAGACCGGACGGCAAGCTAAGCGACTTTAGCGCTCAGACGCGCACCGGGCCCATACTTCGGAGCAAAAGAAGATAAGGAGTTGCGGCCATGAAGGTCTTCTAGCAACAGAAACGGGGCGAATAAAGTTTTTTAGGCACAATGGCTAAAGCGAGGCAGATAGTCACGCCCGGCCCGAAAGTTGCGGATAAGCCGAAGGAGAGCGGATTGATTGTTGATTTTAACCTCAAGGGGGGCTGTTGATTTCGTCCTTCGCCCGGCCGGCCCGCGCGCGCGGTTTTTAACCGGGCAAGAGCCCTTGTCCAGTTCGAGGCAACTTGGGTATGAAATCCTGGTACAGATCTTGGTGAATAGAGCCATGCCGATCCGTTGTCTTGATCCTATCCTCATCGACCGCATCGCGGCGGGCGAGGTCGTCGAGCGGCCGTCCGCCGTCGTGAAGGAACTCGTCGAGAATGCGCTCGACGCGGGCGCCTGCCGCATTGATGTCGTGCTCGAATCGGGCGGCCGGCGGCTCATCCGGGTCATCGACGATGGCAGCGGGATGGGAGGCGATGATCTCGGCCTTTCGGTCGAGCGCCATGCGACGTCGAAACTGCCAACGGGCGACCTTTCCCAAATCGCGACGCTCGGTTTTCGTGGCGAGGCATTGCCATCGATCGGCTCCGTCGCGGCGCTCCATATTTATTCCCGTGCGCAGGGTTCACCGCACGGATTCACTATCCGCGTCGATCAGGGCAAGAAACACGCTCTTGCTCCCTGCGGCCTGCCGCAAGGTACAAAAGTCGAGGTGCGCGATCTTTTCGCCGCGACCCCGGCGCGGTTGAAATTCTTGAAGAGCGACCGCGCGGAGGCCCGCGCCTGCGCCGATGCCGTGCAGCGCCTCGCGATGGCGAATAAGGAGGTTCGCTTCACTTTTGCCGGCACGGAGGCCGCGGGCTTCGATTATTTCGCGCGGGCCGAGGGGGACGACGCTTTGCTCGCGAGGCTGGCCGATGTCGTTGGCGAGGAGTTTCGCGCCAATGCGCTCCGCGTCGACGCGGGACGGGAAGGTTTTCGCCTTGAAGGCTACGCCGGGCTGCCGACCTGGCACAAGGCGAATGCGCAGGCGCAATATCTTTTCGTCAACGGGCGGCCGGTCCGCGACAAGCTTTTGTCCGGCGCCGTGCGCGCGGCCTATATGGATTATGTGCCGCAAGGGCGCCATCCGGCGCTCGTCTTGTTTGTATTGTGCGATCCGCGCGAGGTCGATGTCAATGTGCATCCGGCCAAGGCCGAAGTGCGGTTTCGCGATTCCGGCCTCGTGCGCGGGCTTCTGATCGGTGCCTTGAAACAGAGTTTGCAAGCCGCGCTTCATCGCGCGACTCCGGCACATGGCGCCAGCGCGCGCGATTTCCTCGCGCGCCGCGCGAGCCCGGCGATCGCGGCTCCCGTGTATCGTGCTCCCGCCTCGGATTGGGAATGGCGAAAATCTCCGGCGTATCCGGGTTTTGCCGAGGGGGCGTCGCAAACATCCGGCGATCTTTCGCTCGGTGGCGAGATGCTTTCCGCCGATACACGCGCGCATGAGCGGCCGCCCGCGCCGGAAAATATCGAATCGCCGCTCGGCGCCGCGCGGGCGCAGATCCACGATACCTACATTGTTGCCCAGACCCGTGATGGCATCGTCATTGTCGATCAGCACGCCGCGCATGAGCGGCTTGTGTACGAAAGCCTGAAGCAGGCCCGCGCGAGCAAGAACATCGCCCGCCAGGCGCTGCTCATTCCGGCGATCGTCGAACTGGGACAAACCGATGTGGAACGGATCGAGGACGCCGGCCCCTTGCTCGCGGAATTCGGTCTAGTTGTCGAGCCTTTCGGGCCGGGCGCGGTCGCGGTGCATGAAATGCCGGCTCTTTTGAAACGCGGCGAGGCGGCAGGGCTCGTGCGCGATCTCGCCAACGCGCTTTGCAAGGACGATCGCGCCTTCGCGCCGCTCGAAAAGCGGCTCGATCATGTGCTGGCCACCATGGCCTGCCACCATTCGGTGCGCTCGGGCCGCCGTCTCGGCGGCGAGGAAATGAACGCGCTGTTGCGCGAAATGGAGCGCACGCCGGGTTGCGGCCAATGCAATCACGGGCGTCCGACCTATGTCGAGTTGAAACTCGCCGACGTCGAGAAACTCTTCGGGCGGAGATAGCTGAATGCGATGCCTGAGGTCAGGACAGGAGATTGCTCCTCGAAGTGCCAGGTGGTGATCACGGTCAGCGCAATCAGACCCTTAGCGGAAATCGCCGCTCTGGTACCAACGGACGAAAGGCCCTGGCGCAAAGCAATGATCGGCCGGCGGACTGTTGCTATGCTGCGTCTGGCCCCTTTTGCTTCGCTGGCGATAGAAACCACAGCACGGCGGCAACGAGTAGTAGTGCGGGCACATCTCCAATAAGGTGACCTCTCTCATGTTCGTCATAGATGGACTGTGCCGCCATGATACCGGCATGCACGACGCTCGCCCAGATGGTGAACGAGATCAGGCTCCGATTTTCTGAGGGTTTCCGAGCCGCGGCTATCAGATAGCCGCCCAGGACTGCATAGACCCCGCATATCATCTGCAAGTAATATTTGCCTTCTCCGCCGTGCCACACCCAGCCCGACGGCCAAATCAGGCCGAGCGGGTAGATGAGGAAGAAGATTGCGCCGAATGCCACAAGCGCCACTTTGAGAAGCTTTTCGCGTGTGCTCTCGTTCATGATAGAATTTCCTAGTGGGAAGGTTATGACAGGAAACTGCTCCTGTAAACATAGCGCTCGGAATTTTTGTCCGGCGGCCGGAGCCGATCGACCACAAAAAGCGGTTAAGCACGCCGTATTGGTCGTCGCGCAGCTTTTGTAATTCCTGTCCGCGCGACGCGATCCTGATCGTCGGCGACGAGATCATCGAGACGCCGATGGTTTGGCCCTGCCGCTACTTCGAGACACATTCCTATCGTCCGATTTTCAAAGACTATTTCCGGCGGGGAGCGCGGTGGATGGCCGCTCCCAAGCCGCAAATCACGGACGAGCTGTTCGATCCAGACTTTCGTCTGCCGGAGAAAGGTGAACCCATTACTTACATCCTCACGGAATTCGAGTCCGTCTTCGACGCCGCGGATTTCGTTCGCTGCAGACGTGACCTGTTCGTCGTTCGGAGCAACGTGACCGACGCTCTTGGCATCGAATGGCTGCGGCGTCACCTTGGTTCGGCCTACAGGATTCACGAAATCGAGAGCCGGTGCCCCAATCCGATGCACATCTATACCACCATACTTCCGCTGGCCCCCGGCAAGCTCCTCGTCAACCCGGAATACCTCGACACCGTCGCCTGCCTGACATACTGAAAAAGTGGGACATTTTGATCGCGCCCGAATCTGACCCGATCAACGATTGGATGCTCAAAATCACGTCGATGTGCGGCAAGTGGCTCAGCATGAACTTACTCACGATCGATGAAGAGCGGGTGATAGTCGATTCGCACCACACCGGTGATGCGTGCTCTTGAAAAGTGGGGGTTTGAACCGGTCCCTTGCGAATTCCTACACTATGCCCCCTTCGGCGGAGCGTTTCATTGCGCCACCTTGGACATCCGCCGCCGAGGTTCACTGTAGAGTTATTTCTGATCCAGAGATACGGCCGCTAGGCCATCGGCAGCGCGCGATCTATGAAGAAATTCTCAAGCCCACGATGCCTGCCAAGATCAGCCCGATACAAATCAATCGTAGACCAGTTGCCGGCTCGCTGAAGAGATAGATGCCAAGCGCCACCGTCCCGGCCGCGCCAATGCCCGTCCAAACCGCATAAGCGGTGCCTACGGGAATCGACTTCAACGCCAGACTGAGCAGCCCGATGCTCGCCCCCATTGCGGCGACAGTTGCGATCGACGGATATAATCGAGAAAATCCTTCAGTGTATTTTAGCCCGATCGCCCACGCGACTTCGCACAATCCGGCAACAAACAAGAGGAGCCAAGCCATCAGCTGAATTCCCATCGGTCCCGACGCATGAATCTTCCGCCAAAAACGCGGAGCAATGCGGCACTGTCGGCGAGATCATCTTACGGAAAAGACGCCCGCTATTGGAGCGGGATCGACCGCGCCGTATCACTTGAGACGGTTGATCCATTCCGCCATCACCTCTCCCCGCCCCTTGCCGCGATCATCGCCTGGGCAAGATAAGGCTCGATTGCCTGCATGGTGCGGGTCGAGGCGCCGCCGAAATCCTCCGCCGTCTCCGCGGCCGCGCGGGCCATCGCCCGCAATTCGGCTTTGTCAAAGAAGAGGAGCGCCAATTGCTTGGCAAGCGTTTCGGCATCGAACACCAGCGCGGCGCCGCCCGCATTATCGAGCGCCGCGTAAATTTCCTCGAAATCGCCGACTTCCGGACCATGTAGGATCGCGCAGCCGAGACGCGCCGCCTCGACCGGATTTTTGCCGCCGCCGTGGCGCAAGGACTTGCCCGCGAAAATCACGCCGGCGCCGCGAACAAATAAACCCGCCTCGCCAGCTGCAAGGGCGATAGTGATTTCCGGCAAGGGCGCACTTTCGCGAACGCCACCGCACGACGCTGCGGTCAGTCCTATTTTCGCGGCGCTTTGGGCGATTTCAAAAACGCGTTTGGGGTTGTGCGGCACGATCACGGTCAGGAGGTCTGGAAACTGCCGCGCCAATCGGCGATGAGCCGCCATCGCGATCTCTTCCTCGCCGGGATAGATTCCATCGGCGACCCATGCCGGACGCGTCCCGATCCGTGCAAGAAGCCGCGCCAAGGCGGATTGATCGACCGGCGCGGGAACGAAATCATATTTGAGATTGCCGGTCACCTGAACTTTTCGCAGACCGAGTTTCGCGAAGCGCTGCGCGTCGGCATTTGTTTGCGCCAAACAAAGATCTATCCGGCGCAGCAGCGATCCGGCAAAGCCCGGAAATTTCCGCCAAATCAGGAACCGCCGCGCGGACAAGCGGGCATCGACAAGCGCGAGGGGAATTTTGCGGCGGCTCGCTTCGACGATGAGGTTTGGCGGAAATTTCGGCCCGGAGATAAGGACAATTTCTGGCTTCCAATGAACGAGAAACCGCGCAATGAATTGAGGCGCGTCGAGCGGCGCGAGTTGGTGCAGCACTGGCGGCAAGCGCGGCGCGCGGAACGGGCCCGAAGAGGCATCGCTGATCGCCAAAAGCACGGTAAAACCGAGCTGTCCCAGTTTTTCGACAAGCGGCGGTAAGGCGAGAGCTTGCGCGGCGCTTGCCGCGTGCAACAAGGCGAGCCGCCCATCCGGCCGAGCGAGGTAAGGCCGCCCCAGCCGTTCGTGGCGCCGCGAAAAATCGTCGCGGCCGAGCTTTCCCCGCCAATAAAGATATACTCGCCCGGTTAATCCAGCGCCCGCGCTTGCCAGCCGGTAGGCAGAAAGGAAGGCCGAATCTTTCACGGCGGGCCTGGATATTTCAAAAGGGCGGACCCTCTCCGCGCATAACTTTTATCGCGGGATCGAAAGATAGCCGCCACGCTCAAGTCTTGTCCCTCGAAGGGTCGAGCAGACGATGCAGATGCGCCACGAAATAGCGCATATGGGCGTTGTCCACCGTTGCCTGCGCCTTGGCTTTCCAAGCCTGCGCCGCCGAAGCGTAGTCCGGAAAAATGCCAACGATATCGATCTTGGACAAATCGCGAAATTCAGTGCCGTCCAAATCCTTGAGTTCGCCACCAAATACAAAGTGGAGGAGTTGTTTGCCGTTCGTGGTCATGCGCTTCCCGTCAGGAGTTCTTGGTGGTGAAGAGGAAGTTCCACCATGTAGAGCCTCCGCGGATTGCAGGGAAGGGTAAACCGCGCCTTTTTGTTCCGGCGCGGTGCTAACGGCCGTCGCGATACGGGTAAAAGGCCTCGCGGGATAACATTGCGGCGCCAGGCTTAGCGCCAAGGCAGGCCGTTTTGAAATATAGTAACACTCTATCCCCTTCACAGCCGTTTTTAGGCGATGAACCGATATCGTCGATAATGTTGGAATATGGCGCGGGACCAACGGGGGCAGCCTGCCGAGCGAGAACTAGGATCCATCCCAGCCGCTTCAATCTCGCCCGCGCGGCTCGATGAGAAGCTCAAGCGGATAGCCTTGAAAAGCCTTGTCGATGGCGAGCACGACATGGCCGTGGAATTTCTCGACGCCCAGTTCGCCACGGCTCATAAAGTCGCTGAGCTCGCTGTAATGGTCGATATCGCGGCAAAGCACCCGCATCAGATAGTCGATCCGGCCGCCGATTTTGTAGCATTCCAAAACTTCGTTGCGTTTGCGTATGGCCGTCAGAAAACGCTCGAAATCGGCTTCGCGGTGGTTTTCGAGGATAACCTCGACCAGCAGCATCACCGTGCCGCGGATTTTCGTAAGGTCGAAGTCGGCGACGTAGCGCCTTATCAGCCCATGCTTTTCGAGTGCTTTGACCCTCTCTAGGCAGGCGCTCGGCGACAAATGCACGTCTTCGGCGAGGCGGACATTGCTGATCCGCGCGTCGAGTTGCAGCCGCTTCATGATTTTGAAATCCATTTCGTCGATCATCTGCCGGCGCGCCATCTTTTTCTCGCTTGTCGCCTAAATTTTCGAGGGTTTCGAACGGTATCCGGCGTTTGGCCTATGGCAAAATACGAGTCCGCGCATTTTTGCGCGTGGAAGGGGACTTGGCGTGGATATTCTGCGCGAAAACGGGCCAAGTTCCGGGGCAAGAGCGCCGTCTTCCGTGCGATAAGTGTTCTTGGGAGGAAGTGTCGAAAGTAGGCCGCCATGTCCGTGCACAGCCCCATTTCCTTGCCAACCGCAATGTCCCCGCCAACCGCCATAACCCCGCAATGCGTCATCGCTCGGGAAGCCCGCTTTGGCGCGAAAAATTACGCGCCGCTTCCGGTGGTCTTGGCGAGGGGCACAGGCGCGCATCTCTTCGATACCGGCGGCAAGCGCTACATCGATATGATGAGCGCCTATTCGGCGGCGAGTTTCGGCCATTTGCATCCGCGTCTCGTCCACGCCATGAAACGTCAGCTCGAACGCTTGGATGTCGTCTCCCGTGCCTATCATTCGGATAATCTCGGGCCGCTTTGCGAGGAACTCTCGGGTCTCGTCGGGCTCGATGCGTGCCTGCCGATGAACACCGGCGCGGAAGCGGTCGAGACCGCGATCAAGGCCGCGCGCCGGTATGGTTATGACCGGCTTACGATTCCCGCCGGCAAAGCGGAAATTATTGTCGCCTCGGGGAATTTCCATGGCCGGACGACGTCGATCATAGGCTTTTCCAGCGAACCCTCCTACCGGCGCGGTTTTGGGCCTTTCGCGCCCGGGTTTGTCACGGTGCCATTCGGCGACGCGGGGACGCTTGACGCGGCGATCTCGCCATTCACGGCCGCCGTTCTCATCGAGCCCATTCAGGGCGAGGCGGGCATTGTCGTACCGCCCGGGGGATATCTGGCAAGTCTCCGGAGGATCTGCGACCGGCACGGCATATTGTTGATATTCGACGAGGTCCAGTCGGGCTTCGGGCGCACCGGGCGAAACTTCTGTTTTGAACACGAGAACGCCAAGCCCGACGGTCTCATCGTTGGCAAGGCGCTCGGCGGCGGCCTGATGCCCGTCTCCGCGTTTGTCGCGCGACGCGCCGTCATGGACGTCTTCGATCCCGGTAGCCATGGCTCTACCTTTGGCGGCAATCCGCTTGCCGCGGCGGTCGCGCGCGAGGCGATCCACATTCTCCAAGACGAGGATCTCGCCTTGCGGAGCCGCGTGCTGGGGAAAACCTTGCTCGCCGCGCTTGCCGGCATCGACCATCCCGCCATCGTCGAGGTTCGCGGCAAAGGGCTTTGGGCGGGAGTTCGAACTCGATCCCGCGCGCGCCAACGCGAAGGATGTGTGTCTCGCCATGCTGCGGCGCGGAGTTCTCACCAAGGAGACGCATGAAACCGTCATTCGCTTCGCGCCGCCCCTGATTATCGAGGAGGCCGATCTGTTGGCCGCGGTCGAGGTCTTCCATGACGCGCTCGTGGAAGCCGCCGCGCCCCATGCCGTGAGTTGCGTTGGATGAACATTCATGTCGCAAATCCGCCGGTGCCTCAAATTGGTGCCGGAACCGCCGCCGTGCCGAATTCCAGACAAAAAATTTTGATGTGCGCGCCGGATCATTTTGGCGTGAACTACGTCATCAATCCGTGGATGCTCGGCAATCGCGGCCGCATCAATCATGCTCTCGCGGTCAGGCAATGGAATAATCTCAGAGATGGGCTTGCCGCGCACGTGGAAATCACGCTGATCGAGCCGCAACCCAATTTGCCGGACATGGTGTTTACCGCCAACGCCGGCATGGTGCTGGGCAACGTGGCGGTCGCGAGCCGTTTTCGCTATTCGGCGCGACAAGGCGAGGAGCGCTTCTTCTGCCAATGGTTCGAGCACAATGGTTTTCGGCTGGCGCCGTGGCCGGAGGATATTTTTTTCGAAGGTGCCGGCGATGCCTTGCTCGATCGCGGCCAGCCTCTCATCTGGTGCGGATTTGGCTTCCGGTCCGATGAAACTGCGCCGGCCGCGCACGAACGCGTTTTCAAACGCCGCGTCATCGGTCTGCGGCTTGTCGATCCGCGCTATTACCATCTCGACACGTGTTTTTGCCCGCTCGAAGGTGGCTATCTCATCTATTATCCCGAGGCTTTCGATGCCGCGAGCCGGGCGAAGATCGCCGCCAGAGTCGCGCCGGAAAAACGGGTCGCCGTCGCCAAGGAAGATGCCGCGCAATATGCCTGCAACGCCGTCGATCTTGACCGGCATGTTTTTCTCAACGGCGCATCGGAAGAATTGCAGGAAAAACTGCGCGCCGGCGGCTTTACGCCCGTCATCGTGCCTCTGTCCGAATTCATGCGCGCGGGCGGGGGCGCCAAATGCCTGACGCTTAAATTGAAGGAAAGTTGGGTGCTAGTGGATTGATTTGATTTATTCTTACACCCGGCGGCGCTGCGCGGTTGTTGCGCGAGCTCGTCCGCGCGAGCGAGCTCCTTGGTTTCGAATGGACCGAATTTGAAGCTCCTTCGAACCCCGGGCGTTGCGCCCGCGCAGTTCAAACGGTCATCCGCATGATCGAGCCTGTGTTGCTGGCGGGGCTGGAACGTGGGAAGCGGGTTTACCAACCTTGCGCTTGCACAGGCCGATCATATCGGGCGAAGGACCTCATTCCTCGGCCTCATGCTGAGCGGAAGGAAGCCCGAGGTTCCGTTGCGACCGAAGCGGTAGCGGCGCGGTTTCCATAATTAACAATTACGCAACACGCGGCGACATGACGTAATGGGGCTTATGCGACTTTGATCTTGTTCTCGTAACGCCAGCTCACAGTGCCTGTGCGCTTCTCCGTCCGGTCAGGCGAACCGAGATTAATTTGTCCCGTTCGGGTTGCCGCGGGAATCAGCCATGGTTGAAGCTGACAAAAGTGCGGGAAAGCGGGTGTCGTGACGACTTTGCCCCGCAAATGAGCGTCTTTGGTTGGGCAGGGTAGGAATATCTGATAGCTTGCAATTCCCGACGCAATGAAAAACGGCATATATGGAGCGTCAATTTGATGTTTGCGTTTCAGTAGGCAGACTATCGGTTGTTTGAACGGCCGAAACGCCGGAACGAGGGTCGTATGGCAGATGTGAGAACCGCGAGCATAGACCTGATCTGTCGTTAGATCGCTTTGTAGAAGCCATTGTCTGAGTTCTGTAAAATGAATTCAGCTCTTCTTTCGGCAGCAACGCGAATGCTGATTTGCATAGCGCCTTGTACACCCCGAGCGGGCGATAGGGATGCTCGACATATGTGAAGGTGAGGGTTTTGTTCGCTTCGTCCTCGACAAGCCAATATCTCCGGCGTCCTGAGACATATGCAATGCGCCGTCCTTGAATTCCAAGCGTGCAGCCCCGGGGCTTTATGCCAAAAGTTTCGGGACGCCGTTCTTGCCAATGACCCCCCGATACTACGGGTTGGAATGGTCATTTTTGCAAGATCGTCCTCGAACCCTGAAAAGCGTTCGTTGCACGCGTCGCATTCGTAACGCGATTTTAGAAATCTTGTTGCCGAGAAACTCGGAAACAGCATGTGGCGCTTCTTAAATGTCCGTTCCGGCGGTTTGCCGCCGCAAAAACGGCACTCGAAGGGCTTGCTTCCCAAGACGAAGGTTTTGTTCCCCGGTCCAAGCCTGGCGAACATCAAGCTCGTGTAATTTTGTGTGCTCTGAAGCCTTCAAGGCTTCCGTTTCTACCACAATGCCCTTCACAGGGATGTTAGATTCTGTGGCCATTTCCGATACTCTATGCTACTCTACCTTTGCCGAATAGCAGGGACGAGCGGAGCACGCACTGTTGCGTCTGTTGGGTTAATCAAGAATTCTGCACCAATATTTGGCCAATCATGTTGCAGGGCTTTCTTGGTACATAATTCCGGTTGCAAAAATATTCCGTCGTTTTAACACTTTGATACGATTTAATCCGCCGGGAACGAGCCCCGGCTTGTGGGTTTGCGCGGGGTCAGCGCAGCGCCTTTTAACTGGCATTCCCCAGATAACCGGGAATGTGCCAAGCGCGTATCATTGATCTCCTGCCGTGACATCGGACATTCGTCCTATACCGGCATTATTTTCCGGATCGCCCGCTTATTGAGGTTGAGATTGCCGCGCTGCGGCGCTGCTGTGGTGCTCCGGCACACCAAAACCAGTGACATGGGCGGATCGCGCACCGGACAATACAGAGTCGGTTGTGATCAAGACGCACTTCTCCCTTAGTTTTTGCTCGACGCATGACGACCGAACACTTCACGCAGGCGCTGGATTGGGCGGCGGCCGCAGGTCGGCGATCATTCGTAGGATGTCCGCGAAGAGATTTTTCGGAATGGCGACTTCGGCCATCTGAAACGCGACATAGCGGCCATGGCTCACGATCTTCGCGCCGATCTTGATCAGCTTTTCCTTCAGGCTCGTCAGTGACCAATCCTTTATCGGTTCGGGCGTCGCCAGCGTGCGCAGAAAATTACCGAGATTGTAGGCCAGCGCATGAAGCTGGAGACGGACGGCGTTAGCAGCGAACGACCGACATGATAGCCGGGTCCACTTGATTGCGCCTTTTCCTTCCTTGATCCATTGCTCACACGTGCCGCGCTTGTTGTAGAAGGCGACGACATTCTCGGCGGAGCGCGCCATGTTCGTCACGATGAAGCCGACGCGCGGATAAAGCTCGCCCGGATGCCATTCGACCTTGGCGATCACCCGACGCGGCTGCGACCAGCTTCCCGCTTGATAGGTGAAACTTGCATGGGATCGGCAGACGTCATTGGACGGGCGACCAACCGGGCGTTTGAGCAGATAGCCGATCCTCTCTTGCAAGATGTGATTGGCGGGCAGACGGATCGCATATTTGATCCGTTCTGCCTCCAGATATTCGTAAACTTCGGGGTTTGCGAAGCCGGCGTCGGCGCGGAAATAAATGCGTGAGACCTTGCCTTGATACCGCGCCACGACCGGCTTCAGCACCGCCTCCCATCCATCGGCGCTGTGAACATTGCCGGGGCGCAGGGCGCAGCGTTCCAAATCGCCATATTGGTTGAAAACGAACAGCGGATGATAGCAGGTGCAGTCATAGTGACCGTTCCAGACACTGTGTTCCTGTTCGCCATGCGTCGGGCTCACGCTCGAATCCATGTCGAGCAAGATACCTCTCGGCGGACGGCGACCATGAACGCTGTCGATCCATTTGCCGGAGAGATCAGCGAGCGCCGAAAGGTTCTTTTCCGCCGTGAGCCAGCGCGTCTCAAAGCGGCCCATCTGGCTCGGCGAAGCCGCTGCATCCGAGGCCGCCTTTCCGCCGACTATCCACCGCATCGCGGGATCATGGCGCAGGCGTTGAGCGTCGTTCACGTCTTCATATCCGGCAAGTCGCCCAAATATGGATTGCCGCAACATCCCGACGAGTGCATGCCGGCCATTCTTGCCAGTGCGTGCGTCGGAGAGCGCATCACCCGCCATCGCGCTGAGGCACAGCGCGTCGTCCAGTTCCCGGTATGCGAGCAAGCCTGCGTCGGAGGTAACCACCGATCCGCGAAAGTGAAGCAACAATCGGCGGTCGAAATCGAGCCTGAGAGCGCCATCATACGATTCACCCGCCGGGTTCGCCATGACGGCCTCATTCGATCCGAAATAACATGCTGATTATGTTAGCTGAATCGCGGCATCGACGCTGCAAATTATTGCCTCATCCGGCGTATGCGGGTTTAAATCTCGGGCAAGATCACTTCCTAATAACTATCCTCGCTAATGGGGCTGACAAAACGGTAGGCGATCGTGCCGCCGCCCTCGCGCCAAATTGTCATGGATCAAAATTCCGGTTTGCGGAAACGGCGCTCAGCCCGCAAGGCTCGCGAGGCCATCCGGGGTTGGCCCGCCATGGGCGAAGTCGAGAAGTCCGATCGGATGGAGCACCGGGATAGATGTGCCGCTCGCGATCTGCGCGATGCAGCCGATGTTGCCGATAGCGACGAGATCGGGCGAGGTCTGCACGATATTCGCGAGCCATCAGAAGATATTCAGCAAATGTCCATCGGCATCGATGGCCGTGATGAGCTTGTGATAATGATAATGCAACAGAGTCTTCAACGCATAGGCTTGCAGCACAAACGGGTCGGGACGTCGCCGCACCGCATTGAAAAAGGCGCGCCGATAGTGGTGACGAAGATCGGCCGCCTCTACGGCGGTTTGCAGCTTGAAATAGATGAAACCTACGTAAAGCATCGCATATGCATATTGAATGTACCGGCTGAATGGCCGGCTGCGCAAATGAGCGTCGCGGGCGGCGCTGGAACTCAGACCGCCTTCGAGAAAGAGTGAATCCACACGGGCGAAATAGGCTTTCGGATCATAAAGTGCATGCAGCACCCGCAAATATCCTTCCCGCAGAGCGTCGCGGTCCATGCCGAGGGGAATGACGTTCGTTCCGTACGGCGTCCGATCGGCGGGATCGAGCCGAATTCTGCCGGCAAGCCTTGCATAAAGTGGTGTCTTGGGGATCGCGGTGAGCATGCCGACCGAGGTATGGATCACACGGGCCTGCTCGACGAAACGGACCTGCCGATCGAAAATGTCTAAGCCGTCATGGTCGAAACCGACGATCATCCCACTCCAGACCTCGATCCCGTGGGCCTGGATGGCGTGCACCTTTTCTACCATGCTGCGCTCCTTACCGCGCAGGTTTTGCAGCTTACTCGTTTCACGCAACGATTCCTCGTTGGGCGTTTCAACGCCGACAAAGATCGAACGGATATTTGCCTCGTCCATGAGGCCCATGAGTTCTTCATCGTCCGCCACATCGAGCGAAGCCTCCGCAAAAAAAGTCACCGAATAATCATGCTCCTTCTGCCAGGTGATGACTTCGCGGAGAACCTGTTTTATCGCCTTCTTGTTGCCGATCAGATTGTCATCAACGATGAAGACGGCATCGACCCCGCCCAGACGGCGAAGCAACTCCAGTTCGGCAATAATCTGGGGTATCGTCTTGAGGCGCGGACGACGACCAAAGGTTACAATGATGTCGCAAAACTCGCAGGTGAATGGGCAGCCGCGCGAGAACTGCACCGGAGCCACGACATAACGGTTCATCTTCAAAAGGTCGTAGCGAGGCGGCGGCACTTTACTCATGTCGGTGCGCTCCGCCTGCTCGTAGCGGCTAGCATGTTTACGTTCGGCCCAATCGGCAAGAAATTGCGGCCAGGTCTCTTCGGCTTCCCCCACGAATATGACATCGGCCAACGCGCCGAAATAATCCTCCTGCACGCTGACCCACGGACCGCCGACGACCGTGAAGCAGCCCCGCCCTTGCAATTCCTGGAGAATTTCAGTCATACGGAATCTCTGCACCGTCATTCCCGTAACGCCGACGATGTCGGCCTTGGCGCAAAGAGCAAAATCGATATCTTCGACATTCTCATCGATTAAAGTGATTTTGTGCTCCGCGGGCGTCAGAGCCGCAAGCAAGGGCAGGGCTGAAACCGGCATATTCGCGCGCTTGCCAAGCTTGGCAATTAGGTGGAGGGCGTGCTCCATACCCCAATAGCTCGTCCCGAAGCGCGGATTGATCAGCACGATATCGACCATGTTCACATATCCGCAAATGTTTTCCGCGACCGATAAATCCAAAACCTAGCAGAACCGCCGTGCGTCGCCCAAGGCGATGCGCGCTCAACGCAACGGGAAGCGGCCTTCGGCGGCAGCGCGCGCGACGTTCTTGCCCCTCTTGTCTAAAGCCTCGATCGTCCAGACGTAGCGATGAATCGCGCCAGCAGGCGGGCAAGGCCCTATGTAATCGATAGCACCCGCCGGCACGCGTCCGCTGCCGTTGTAAGGAATGGTGCTGCCGCCGTGCCGAAAGTTTGGCGCGTCCTTATCGTTCATCATGAAGCGCAGGCTTTCTGTTTCCTTTGGCGCATCGTCGATCGTGAAGGCAGGCGAAGTTCTACCGCAAGCTTTGATCCCCGACCATGAGAAGCGTGCACTGAAGGCCGACGCTTCGTGCATTGAAGCGAGCAACAGCGCGGCAGCCAATCCAAGAGCCTGAGGCAACTGGCGCATCGGCCCTTTTCCACTGGAGTTGGATGGATGCTATTGAGTATTGTCACGTTAGTCAAGAATAGGGGCAGTGCAAAAATGACGTTCAGCCCGCAAGGCTCGCGAGGCCATCCGGCCTTGGCCCGCCGTGCGCGAAGTCGAGAAGTTCGATCGTAAGGACCACCGGGATCGATGTGCCGCTCGCGATCTGCGCGATGCAGCCGATGTCGCCGGTGGCGGCGAGATCGGGCGAGGTTTGCACGATATTCGCAATCTGGCGGTCGCGCAGCCGCAAGGCGATCTCGCGGGCGCGCTGAAATGTTATCAAGACAGCCTCTCCATTAGAGACCGCCTCGCGAAATCCGACCCCGGCAATGCGGGCTAGCAGCGCGATCTCTCGGTGAGCTATTCCAAGCTCGCATCTGTGTACCGGCAATCCGGCGACAAAGCGAAGGCGCTGGACTTTTTGTGGCAGGGCCAGGCGATCATGGCTGCCTGACAAAACTCGCGCCTGACAATGCCACCTGGAAACAAGACCTCGCCTGGTTCAACGGGCAGTTGGCGGAGTTGGCGCGGTAGGGGCGCACGTCCGGCGCTTTTCCCGGCGCGTGGCGCGGGACAAACAAATAGTCGATCGGCTCATTGCGGCTTTTTCTACCGCGCCGCCATGCGCCGCCATTTGGCCTCGATACGCCTTGTGATCGCCGGCACTCTTGCGTCATGCGCGGCCCAATAGGCCCGGCTCACCGCCGCCGTGCGGATTCTTGGCCCACGTTTCGCCGCCGGCGCTACCGGCAAGGCAGGATTGAAAGCGAACGCCACGGGCGTCCCGGGCGCAAAATATCCATGATCCCGTTCATCCCTTCGCGCACGTCGACGTGGCGCTTGTTGCCACACGCTTGGCCGGCAAGAACATCGGTTCGACATGCGCCCATTCATCGTCGGTCACATCGCTCGGGTATCGCAATTCGCGGCGGTCGCAACGCCCGCGGTTTTTCGCAGTCGCCATCGTTGAGCCTCCGCGCATGAAACCACCCCTCTTGAAATCACAAACGATTCAAAGGAAGCAGTATGTTTTCAAACAGACACTCATACCAAGTCTCGCTGATCACGACCGATAGGCCCACTCTCTTGTTCCGATGGAGATGATTTTCCAGGGCATGTCGATGAGCTTGTTCCAGGCGAAGCAGCAGTGGTCGAGAATGTCGTCGTAGGATTCGAAGACGCGGTTCGAGAGCCAGTTGTCGCGCATGAATTGCCAGATGTTCTCGACCGGATTGAGCTCGGGCGATTTCGGCGGCAACGGCAAGAGCGTGATGTTGTCCGGGACGGGAAGCTTCGCCGAGACATGCCACCCGGCCTGATCGAGAAGAACGAGCGCATGCGCGCTTGGTGCGACCGCAAGCGAGATTTCTTCGAGATGCAGGGCCATGGCCTCGCTGTTGCAGGAGGGTAGTACGAGCCCGGCGCCTTTTCCTTCGGCCGGGCAGATGGCGCCGAAAATATAGGCTGAACTCGTCCTCTGGTCGTGCGGCGCCGAAGGCCGTGTCCCGCGTTTCGCCCATCGGCGGGTGACCTTGTTTTTCTGCCCGATCCGAGCTTCGTCTTGAAACCAAATCTCTATCGGCTTGCCAGGAGCCTCTTTTGCGGCGGTCTCCTCCACGAGGGCGAGAAAGTTTTTTTAAAAGCCGCCGCGGCTTCCTCGTCTTGCGCATGATGGCGCGGTCGCGCCGAGAGCTTGCGAAAGCCCATATGCCGCAGCTCGCGGCTGAGCGTCGGCTTGGAGATCGAAACCCGGAACTCTTCGAAGAGCCACTGCGCCAGATCGATCAGCCGCCAGCGGACGACGCCATGCAGGGCGGGAATCGGCCCATCTTCCACGACCTGCCGCAAGGCTTGGCGCTGGCGCTCGCCGAGGATGCTGGGAGCGCCCGGCGCTTTGCCGGTCAAGAGACCATCAGGACCTTTGGCGTTGAAACGGACAACCCAGTCGCGCACGATCTGCACCCCGACCCCGCCGATCCGCGCCGCATCCGGCCGCGAGCCGCCATCATAAATCTCGGCCAGTGCCAAGAGACGCCGGGTCTGATCGGGGTCACGCGATCGCCGCGCCAGCATGCGCAGGCCAATCGTGTCAAAGTCAGAGCGAAGCGGAACCGGAGTCGACATGGCAAACTCTCCCAAAAGCTGTTTGCCATGGTGAATCAGATAAATGCCGATTCGGGAATTCGCCTCAGGAGTCAAACTTTCAGAGACTTGGTATCAGGGGCTGAATTGGGCCGAAACTTTCGCACAATCTTGCACCTACACGTCATACGGAAGAAATATATAAACTATATCAATAAGTTATGTTATGTACAGCCGGACTTAGAATCCCTCGGCCTTCGGTCATGCGAGTTCAACTCCCGTCGTCCCTGCCAAAGGTTTCGCGAAGCGGCAATGCAAGGAGCAGGGACGCGAGTTCCCCGGCCTTCAAGAAAAAAGCAACGCGGAGAGTTTTCGCCGCGCCCTAATCGTCGCGGGATCGACAGCTCCCCAGGCATCGAAAAATTGCAGCAATTGTTTACGCGCGCCATCGTCGTTCCAGGCCCGGTCGCGATTGATGATTTCAATGAGCTCGGCGGCCGCCTCCTCGCGCCGGTTCTGGGCATTGAGGAGGATGGCGAAATCGAAACGGGCCTGATGGTCGGCGGGTTTGGCCGCGATTTTTCGCATAAGCTCGGAAGCATCGCCGACGACGGCCGCTTGTCCCGCGAGGTCGAGCGCCGCTCTGGCGGCAACGATCGCATTGTCGCGCTCGCCGTTCGCGGCAATCGACGCGAGAACGGTCCTGGCGCTTTCGAGTTCGCCTGCGGCGATAAGCAGCTTCGCCAATCCGGCCACGGCGGCGGGGTCGCCGGGGTTTTCGGCCATAATCGCGGCGTAGAGTTCCGCCGCTCCCCCGGCGTCGCCGGCGGCGAGCAAGTCCTCTGCTTTGGCCAGGCGATCGGCATCGTCGTCGAGCGGGCCGGCAAGCCGCTCGACGAAGCCCTTGAGATCTCTTTCCGGCAAGGCGCCCATGAAACCGTCGACCGGCAGACCGCGCTGAAAGGCGATGACGGCGGGGATGGAACGAACCCCCAGCCGGCCTGGAATTTCCGGATGATCGTCGATATTCATCCTGACGAGCTTGACCTTGCCGCCCGCCGCCTTGACTATTTTTTCGAGAAGCGGCGCGAGCTGCTTGCAGGGTTCGCACCCGGGCGCCCAAAAGTCCACCAGTACCGGCTGACGCGCCAAGTCCGCGATGACCTCGGCGCCAAAGCTCGCCGTGGTGGCATCCTTCACAACCGTCCCGGCCGCATCTTGCGGCTTGGCCTCGTTTGCGGCTTTACCGGCGCCTTGCCCGCTCCCCTGGCCACGCCAGCGGCCAAAAATCCCCGCCATGTTCCGGCTTTCCCTTGGTGCCCTCGCGAGGGCAATTCGGCAACACCGTCCAAATGTCCCGGCGCCAAAATGCGTCTTCGCCGGCGAAATCGCAACTATCCGTTGCCGTCCCCGCATTCAAGGCAAAATCCCTATACCAACGGCGCTAGGGTCCGGACTGTCCGAGCGCGCGTGGAAGTTACCGGAACCATCGGGCGACAATCGAGCGAGTGAAAGGGTGCTGCCAAAAGCGATCCCAGAAACTCGCCTCTTGTGATTTATTCTGCTCGATCTTTCCGTAGGTCGTAAAGACGTGGCGTAAATGTAGCGCCATCATATGGATGTCGTAGTTGGCAGGCCGCACTACGTGCGCATGATAGATGTTGTCGTCTGGCTCGGGATCGTTTACGGGCGACGCGTGGACTGCCAGGCTGGGACCTTTGCGAGCGTTCGCCAACTCCTTAGCTGAAACGACGGCCCACCCATCGAAGTGCTTTGGCTTGGCGAATTTCCGACCTGCGGCCTCCGCTCGGGGCAGAAGATATTTTGAAACCTTCCGATCAATTCCAGATGGGCCAAGGCGGTCAAGCGAAACGTCGAAGTCACGCCTTTCCTCGAAATGATAAAGTTGGATGCCGGAGAAAGAGGGCTGCCCCATAAAGCCCTGGAGCATGGGTTCGTCGAACAGTCGACGGCCAATCTGCTCATTTGATCCGACTTTAGTCGGCGGATATCTGGCCATGCGAACCGGCAGATAGTTTTGTCAAAATCGACCTGAGTTCGTCTCTAAATCGGTTGCTGCCCCGGCAAATGATAGATTGGATTGGCTCATGTGGGTCCGACGTCAACACGGCGAACAGGATTGTTTGCTTATCTGAGATAACGCTCGTCATGCTTCCGTTTGCGGTCTCGAATTCGGCGACGAGGTCACCGGATTTCGTGCCATAGATGTGTGGCTCTGTTGGAAGCAGGTCCGCCCCGTTTCGGAAGAAAGCGATCGCGGCATTTGCGGCGCCTTCGTTCAGCCACTCTGTTGAGGGCTCGCACTCATACTCATTCGGCAAAACCGATCCGCAAATCCTGGATTCCACGATTGGCAGCCAGTTGTTGGGAGCGGTGAGATATGGAGTGTACGGCTCAATTCGAACCTCGGTGGTGTCGTACAAGGCTTTTTGGGGTAACTTCGCGGCCCATTCGACAATTCGTTGCACATGCACCTCGGGGTACCAGCCAGATGGTTTCACCAGCTCTGCCAAAATCCTACGAGTAGTGGACGTGCCAGCTAGTGCAGCCATCAATCCTCCTTGAGCCTTTCTGTGGCTGCCTTCCCTAGTACCTTGAAGAAGCTTTCGTTCTCTTTATCGTGAGCCTGCACCACCCAATTTTTCACCGAATTGGCGTCCTTTGCTGAATATCCTTGAAAAGTGTAAACGTCGATATCGACAATTACTGTAGCATGTTCAGGGATATTTCCTTGAGCCAAATCGGCTGAGGCGATGCGGGTGATCGTTTCGAAATCGGTGCAAAAATGTGATTTGAAGTTGAGGTTAAGACTGGTGACTAACTTGTTATCGGCAACAGCTATACGGATAGCTATGTCATCAATGCTCTTAATCCCGTGAGCGTCCGATCTCAAAGCGTTTATATATCTCAGCCCAAGTCTGCTAACCTGGGCCTTGGGAATTACTTTATACAGATGGGAGATAACCCATTCGAGTTCTGCGCCAAACTGGCTCCAGCCTGGATAGTTCCCTCGACGGCTGTAAGCGATTACCTCCGGACCGATACGAACCGATATCCCGCCATCTGGTGAAACTAGGTCGAGCGAAGGTAGATATCTGAGGTTTTGATCTGCGCGTCGGATGGCTGCCGGGATATCTGCAGCAGGAAGGCGCGCTTGTCTAAACGTCCTCCACTCAACCGCATCAGCAAAACGACCGAACAGGATTTCGGGGACAAGCGAGGGATCAGGCTCGAAGCGTATCTCAAACAATGCTTCCGAAATCGCGTCGGTTTTGAGTTTCTTTGGCAGTTCATCGGCCACAGAATCACCCCAGAGTTTGAAAAACTTACTATAGGCATGCCGTACGCGCTACGGAATATAGAGCTTGGCGAACGTTATCCATAGAGGCCCGGCTCCTTATCTACATCCCCTCCTGGCGCACTGGCGGCATTCAAGCGGCTTGAGCGAGAGGCATGACAAAAGACCTTGATCGCTTTCATTTGAGGCGCTCATGGTCTAGGCGGCTGGCATCAGCTCAAAACGCAGGTCTTCGCCCACCACGATGGATGCGCGCGGAGAATTGCTTTCTTGGCCCGCGCGGCGGAACGGCAATCCTGGAAAATGCCAAAACAAGTCGCGCCAGAGCCCGACATGCGGGCGAGGCGGCAGCCCCGCGCGGCGGCAAGAACCGCAAGCACATCGCCGATGACCGGAGCGAGCAGGCACGCGGCGCTCTCCATGTCGTTGCGGCCTTTGCGCACGGCCGCGATCAATGCTTCCGGCGGCATATTTGAATAAAGTTCGGGGTGTCCGCCGAAACCAGTCGCGCTGCCCTGCGCGATCTTCATCAGCGAGAAAACTTTTTTTGTTGCGACCGGCTCGCCCGGATTGACCAAAAGGCCGATGAGCGGCGGCAGCGCGAGGAGCGGGCCTAGCTCATCGCCGACCCCCCGCATCATCCGCGCGCGGCCCATGAGACAAACCGGGACATCCGCTCCGGTTGCCCGCGCGGCGTCGATCACGCCCGCGTCGTCGAGTGAAACCGCGTTGGCTCGCGCGAGCAGCCGCAGCGTCGCCGCCGCGTCCGACGATCCGCCGCCAAGCCCCGCCGCCACCGGCAGACGCTTGACAAGATGGAACGAGCCTGACTTGGCGCCGGGGTAGCGTTCGGCGAAATGACGTGCCGCACGCAACACGAGATTGTCTTCAGCTCTGCCCGCGGCCGCCGCGGCCGGACCATCGACAGAAAGAGCGAGAGGTTCGCCCTCTGCGAGGAAAAGCGCATCGCCCACGCGCGACAAAGCGACAAAACTTTCGAGCGTGTGCCAGCCGTCGGCGCGGCGCCCGGTCACATGCAGGGTCAAATTGACTTTCGCGGGCGCGCGTTCGGTGAGGGTTTGGGGCAAGACGGATGCCGCGGTCAAAAGCTGGGATGCCGCGCCAGCGCACTTGAGCTGGCGGCCGCCCGGCTGCTTATACCTCCAGAAATCAAAGGCGGGGGAGGCGCGCATGTCCGCGCCTCCCCGAGTTCAGTGGGCCTGACTATTTCGCCTTCTTCTTCAGCGTATCGATAATTCTACCTCTTCTTCCTCGCCATTGGTGAAGCCGGTCACGGTCCTGCCCTCGACCAGCAGCTTGCCATTCGGGGTCTTGACATGGTGCAGCGCGCCGGTTGAGTGGCAGACCACCGCGAAGGTCTTGCTGGCGGCCACAAAGGATTCCAGCAGCTTGATCGAGTACCTGTCTTCAGCGAGATCCCACATCGGCCCATGGCCGCCGGGGTAGAAGACGGTATCGTAGTCTTCCTGCTCGACGCTATCGAGGCGCACCGTCCTGTCGAGCTGGGCGTTGGCGTCGGCATCCCTCTCGAACCGGCGGGTGATGTCGGTCTGGAACTTCGGCTCGTTGCTCTTGGGATCAAGGGCGGGCGCCCGCCCTTGGGCGATGCGAGGGTGATCCGGATGCCGGCATCCTTGAAGACATAGTAAGGCGCCGCCAGTTCCTCCAGCCAGAAGCCGGTCTTGCGACCCGTGTTGCCGAGCTGGTCGTGAGAGGTAAGAACCATCAGGACTTTCATAACGCGCTCCATTCCTTGGTCGTTGATAAAGTGGTCCGCCCGGCTGTGCTGGCGGTGGATCGTGGTCGGAAGGCTGAGACGCTCGATTTGATGTCGAGCTGGCGTCTCCGGCCTCGCCGCTAGGCACGCTACTCTAACAGCCCGGGCGGGCTCTTTGATGTTCGCGCCGCCTTTTGTAAATTCGCGCGCAATGCGTTTGGATGCGAAAAGGGGGTCACGCTTGGAAGCGAATTGACACCGCCTTTGATGAAGACGCCGGAAATGTCATCGAAGATTTCCTCGGTCGTCTCTGCGACGGAGCCCAGTTTGGCGATGCCCGCGTTCGCATAGAGGACGTGACGCCGCTTCGCCGCACAATGCCTGTGCGCCCCGCGGGAGTATCAGCCGCCGTTTTTTTTCGGTTCGGCTTGAGCCGCGGCCGGATGCGTCTCCTCGTCGAGACCATGCTCGATCTTGTGCAGGATTTTGACCTTATCCTCCGGCTCGGGATCGAGGTCGCGCGCGTGATTCCACTGGAAATGCGCCTCGAGCTTGCGTCCTGCACGCCAATAGGCATCGCCGAGATGGTCGTTGATCACGGGATCGGAAGGCTTGAGGTCGATCGCCCGTTCGAGTTCCTTCACCGCCTCGTCGTTGCGGCCGAGTTTGTAATTCGCCCAGCCAAGACTATCGACGATATATCCGTCGGTCGGCCGTAGTTCGACCGCGCGGCGCAGCATGTTGAAGGCTTCGTCGAGGTTCATGCCTTGATCGACCCAGCTGTAGCCAAGATAGTTCAGGACCAGGGGCTGGTCGGGATAAAGAGCGAGCGCCTGCACGAGGTCGGCCTCCGCCTCCGGCCATTTCTTCTCGCGCTCGTAGGAAATCCCGCGGAAATAATAGATTGGCCAATTGGCTTTTTCGGGCTTGCCCGTCGTAGCCAAGGCCCGCGAATAGGTTTCGATCGCCTCGGCATAATGCTTGTGCGCGCGGTGCAGATTGCCGAGCGCGGACAAGGCGTCCTCGTTTTTTGGGTTTTCGTCGACGATCCGCGTGAGAAATTTGGCGGCCTCGTCCGGGCGGCCCAACGCTTCGAGAATCTGGCCGGTCTGGATATCGGCCGTGGTGCGCAAGGGATCGTTTTCGCGCACCATTTCATATACGTCGATGGCCTGCTCGTTCTGTTTGAGGCGCTCGTAGATTTCGCCCAAGGTAATGATCGCGAGGCTGTTTTGCGGGGTGAGATAGAGCGCGAGCCTAAGATAGATCATGGCCGGGAGTTCGTCGCCTTGCTGGCTGCCGGCGGCGCCAAGGCCATAGAGCACTTCAGCCGCGCCTTCCCCGGCATCCTTGACCAGCGGTTCAAGCGGTTTGCCGGCCTTGATGGCGGCGCGCGCCGCGGCGATGATTGGATGGTTGGGAAGAATTTGATCGAAGGACTCATAGGCTCGGAGGGCTTCGTCGCGGTCGCCGTGACGGACCATGAAACGGGCATAGGCATCGACAAGACGCAGAGTGTTCCTGTCGGCGGCGTAGGCCGCCTTGATTCGCTTCAAGGCTTCTTGCGAGTCATTGGCGACATCGGCGATGAGGGCAGCATGATAATCTCGGAAAACACCGAAATTTTCGCCGCGGAGCTTAGCGACAAGGTTGAGCGCGCGGCGCGTATCGCGGCCGCCCGCGTAGGACCAAGCGGTCAGCAGCGTCGCGACAATGTCGCGCTGCTGGCTGGCGCCGCCCTTCGCGAAATAGACGCGTGCGGCGGCGAACCGCTTCGCCTTGATTGCCTTGACACCTAGGGCGAGGCGCGCCAAGCTATTGTTTGGATCGTGCGCGAGCAGACGATCAGCGAGGCCGAAGGCGTCTTGCATATTGCCATTCGAGACCGCCGCGACGAAGGCACGCTCAATCAAATTCGGATTGCGCGGATCGGACCGCAGCGCCTCGCGAAAGAAAGTCGCCGCGGCCACGGTATCGCGCTCGGTGCCCGCGACAAGCGCGGCGAGATAATTGCCGGACGGGCTTTCGCCGACCTCGAAAGGGGCTGCTATGGCCAAATTTTCCCGCGCCCGCGCTTGCGCGCTCGCCAGCGCGGCCGGAAATGTCAACGCCAGAGCCAAGAGCACCGCGAACCCGTGCAAGGCGCGGCGGCGGCGGCCATGATTTTTCCGGCCATGATCTTTCTCGGCGAACTTGAACTTGACCGGCATATGACCGACCTTCCGTGCAAGAGGCGATATTCAGGCCGCCAAGGACGCGATCACTCGCGACAAACATGGCCGTTTTGCGGTGCCCTGGCTAATTTAAACCCGGTTTCACGGTAGGGATTACGCTCCGGTACCGGAGGCAAATCCAAACCGATCAGGGCGGCCCTTCCCGACCGGACGGCGCGAAACCGCGAAGGATCAGCTCTGCCCAGGTCTTAGCTTATAGAAAATATGATGCCCAATAACGTCCATTTTTTCAAGTTTTCTCGCCCAGCGTGGCCGGACATAATTGGCATGAAAATGGGTCGAAGCGCCAATATCGGAAACGTAGGCCGTGCCGTTTGTCACTTCGCCGGCGATGCGGACCGCCTGCCGCCAAGCATCTGGTTCGTCGATGCGCAGGGATTTACCCTCGCAGGCAAAAGAGAACTGGCAAGCGTTGTAATGCCACCGGTTTTGGTAGACAACGCCGCAAATCGTCGCCGGATAAAGCCCGCTCGAGACCCAATTCAAGACAACCTGCGCAACCGCCGCCTGGCCTTCCCCGGATTCGCCGCGGGCTTCGAAATAGATGGCTTCGGCAAGGCAACGATTTTCCCGCGCCGATTTATCCTGATCGAGCGCCGCGTAATTAGGCCGCACCCCCGTCGCTTGAATCTCGCCCATGGCGGGCGTCCGAGGCACCCAGGCGAGCGCCACGACCTCGACCGGGGCCGAATCCGCGGGGGCCGGCGTCGCCGATCCGAGCGTGATGGCGCGGCGGATCCCGGGCGTCGCTCCTTGCATCAGCCGCTCGTTGATCGCAGCTGGCCGCATAGTCATCGCGGACCTGTCCTGGCCCGGCGATGCCTCGGCGCTGAAATGCGCCGTTACCGGACTATCGCCAGCTGGCCATGGCTCGAAGGCGGCGGCGCTGTCGGGGCCGGATGGTTCGTCGTCCGGAACCGCGAGGACCCCCGCCGGCCGGGTTTCGTCATGCTGGAAAATCAGGTCGTCGGCGCGGAAGTTGGCGAGGCCTTGGGAATCGCGAAGTCTCGTGTCGAATGCCGGCCGCAGACCGGCCACGGGATCTCCCTTGTTGCTGCGGTCGATCTCTGGAAACCGCCCGGCATTGCGTTTCAAATCGGCGCGCGGTTCGATTTCATCGGGTAGACGCTTGAATTCTTCGCCGCCTCCGATCGACAGACTCGCCTCTCGCAAGACCTTTCGTGCCTCGCCCGGGAACTTGCCAAAATCGAGGCCAAGCGCCGGCGGTTGCGCCGGGACCAATACGGCGGGCGGCGTCGGCGCGGGCAATGGCAAAGGCGCGAAAGACGCACCGGACGAGGCTTCCTGGCCGGCATCCGCGCTCATCGAAACAGTAAGCGCCATACCAAGGCACCATGGCGCAATGGCGCCCGCCGCCCAACCGGTCCGTGAATAACCCATGCGCAACTCACGCTCATTGCGGGCCTTGGCGCCTGTCGCCTGCCCGCGCTATGTATCGCAGGGTAAGCTTGAGAACAGGTTACTGGAGGCGGGTGAGCTGCGTGCCAGAATGGGGCGGATCGACGGGCGCGATTGCGCGATTGCAGCTATCGAGGATGGATCGGCGCTCCATCGGCGAACCGAGGCCGCGGGACGATCAATAGGCGCGGTTGACGCAGAAATCGATGACGTCGCTCAGGGCGAATTTCCACGGCGAGGCAGGAAACAGTTCCAGGGCGTCGCGCGCCATCGCGCCATAATGGCGGGCTCGTTCGACGGTGTCCGCGAGCGCGCGGTGCTTATGCATGGTCGCGATCGCGGTCTCGAGGTCACCCTCCGCGATTTTGTTTTGCTCCAGGGTGCGGCGCCAGAACTCCCGTTCTTTTTGCGAACCGCGCCGGAACGACAGAACGACCGGCAAGGTTATCTTCCCTTCCCGGAAATCGTCGCCGATATTCTTGCCGAGTTTGGCCGATGTTCCGCCGTAGTCGAGCGCATCGTCGATGAGCTGGAACGCGATACCGAAGTTCAGGCCGTAGCCGCGGCAAGCGCCGATCTCGGGCTTCGGCCGCCCTCCGAGCAGGGCGCCGACCTCCGAAGCGGCACCGAACAAGGCGGCCGTCTTGGCACGGATCACCGCGAGGTAATCGTCCTCGCTCGTCGCGGTATCCTTGGCGGCGGAAAGCTGCATGACTTCGCCTTCGGCGATGACGGCGGCCGCGGACGAGAGCGTATCGAGGCAGGGGAGCGAACCCACCTCGACCATCATTTTGAAAGCCTGGCCAAGGAGGAAATCGCCGACGAGAACGCTCGCCTCGTTGCCCCATAGCATGCGCGCCGCGAGCTTGCCCCGGCGCATGTCGCTCTTGTCCACGACGTCGTCGTGGAGCAGAGTGGCAGTGTGCATGAATTCCACCGCGGCGGCGAGCTTGATATGTCCCGCCCCGGCATAGCCGCAAAGCCCGGCGGTCGCCAAGGTCAGCATCGGACGCAGCCGCTTGCCGCCCGACGCAATCAAATGGTTGGCGACTTCAGGGATCATTGAAACATCGGAGGCCGCCCGGGAAAGGATCGTCTGATTGACGCGTTCCATATCCTGCGCCACCAAGGCGAGCAGCCCGTCGATGCCGGGCTCCTGCATTTTTTCTTCGAGGGGGATGACAACGCCCAAGATTGAATTCTCCGAATATCGGCGGCACTCATTGAGGGCGCGGCTTAGCGTTTCTATTAGGGCGCGGTTTGGCGCTTCGCAACTGGCAGCGCGATCCGGCCGGTCGCGCCGGATCTGTTTTCCCACGCAAAGGGTTGGCGGGCAAACCCTAGATTGCTTTAATGCCCAGCATGGAACAAATGCCAAGGCAAGCGCCGCGCGGGACTGATAAAAAGCCCGAATTCGTTACACGATGGGTTGCCGTTCAGCGCGCCGGTTTTGGCGCAATCGCGATTCGATTGGAGGCGGATTGATCGAGCTTCTGCGCACCAACGACCTTGTGTTGATTTCGCGGGTCGAAGCCATTCTCGCGGAAATCGGTCTCGCGGTTTTCGTCGCCGACCGGCATATGAGCGCGCTCGAAGGATCTTTGTCCTTTTTGCCGCGCCGGGTGCTTGTCGCGGCCGACGCCGCGGCGCGCGCGCGGATGGCCTTGGCCGAGGCAGGGCTCGGCGCGGAATTGCGCGATGGCTGAAGCAGTTGGCGATCGCCCGCCCCCGGTCGTCGCCGATCCGTTTCTCGGCGGCCGGCTCCTGCTTCGTCAGCCGGCCGAAGGCCACCGTTGCGGCACCGACGCCGTGCTTCTCGCGGCGGCGGCTCCGGCCGATTTTTCCGGCCTTGTCATCGACGTTGGCGCCGGCGTTGGCGCCGCCGGTTTGGCCGTGGCGGTGGCGCGGCCCGGAACGCACATCGGCCTCTTGGAGAACGACCCCTTCATCGCGGGATTGGCCCGCGCGAATCTTCTGCAAAATCAGCTCGCGGACCGAGGCCATGTCCTTGAAGCCGATCTTTTGTCGAAGGCGAGCAGGCGCGGCGCGGGCTTGCGCGATGAGAGCGCCGGTCTCGTCATTACCAATCCGCCTTTTCTCGAACCGGGCCGGGCGCGGCTTTCGCCGGACCTTCGAAAGCGGCGCGCGCATGCGATGCCCGCCGAGGGCGCGCTTGCCGCCTGGATCGCGGCGTCTCTGGCGTTGGTTGCGCCCGGCGGATTATTTATTTTGAATTCATCGTCCGGACGCCTTGCCTCTTATCCTGCAAACCCTGGCGGGGCGCGCTGGCGGCATCGCGGTACTGCCGGTTTATCCGCGGCGCGAGACCGCGGCAGGGCGCATTCTCGTGCGCGGGAAAAAAGGCGCCCGCGGGCCGCTTGCGATCGCGCCGCCGCTCGTACTTCACGATGGAGAGGGTTTCACCGAAGCCGCCGATGCCATCCATAGAGGCGTGGCAATGATCGAATGGTGAACCGCGAAGGCGTTGCGCAACCTGCTGCACGAGTGCCTTCGTTCACACGAAGACACTCGATGTCTTGCAAATCAAGCGGCGCAACGACTACGTGGCGGGGTGGTGATGGTGATGATGGTGATGATGGTGGTGGTGCACCTCCATCTTACCCTTGTGATGCGCCTTTTGGATCAGGCCATCGGTCTCGGCAGCCATTTGGGTCCTCTCGACCGCAATGACCGTGTCCGCCACGCCGGCGAAAGGCGCCGCGTGGATCAGACTTGCAAAGCCGAGAGTTGAGGCCAGAATTGCCGCCGCGGCACATCCGATTTTGCTTTGTTAAAGACATCTTGTTTCCTCCCCTAATAGTGATTAAGGACCAAAGTTTAACCAATGGTCTCTCTTCGAGTCTGTCTTCGTCCTTGCCCTAACGTCGCCTATACGCAAGGTATGATGTAGATTTACTATTACTATTTATGTGCGGTACTTCCGCAGCTTGACTATGCTCTCCGTGGTTGGCCAAGTCAAGCACGTCGGTCCCCAGTTAATATAGGTATTGGGTCATCGGCATTGGATCATTGGCGCAAAGCCGGCAGTTTGCGCCGGCTTTTTGATACGAGTGGTTTTTTGCCTCGGCCTGCTACCAATAGTAGTATCGCGGGCGCCAATAGTAATAGCGGTACGGATGCCAATAATGCCATCTATGCCAGTAATGCCATCTGTGCCATCTGTGCCATCTGTGCCATCTGTGCCAGCGATGCCATCTGTATCTATACCAGTAGGCCTTTTCGACGGAGGCTTTGGGGACTGGTGTTGCCAGGGTCCGTACAGTTGGCGCCCCGGTAAGTAGGCCCGCCGCTGGTGCCGCGTTCCCGGCACTGGCGAAGATCCCGCCATAGGCGGTCAAGGCCGCAACGGCCGCTATTCTCAAAAGCTTCATTTTTCCCTCCTTCAAGTCGATATTACGGGCCGGTAAGTCGCCGCCCGCCGATTGTCCCATTTTCGCTGCACCTTATGACAATGACGTTCGCCTTGGACTTGCGCGCGGCAGCCTTGCCAATATAGCCGCCGCCGAGCCATTGCCCAGACCCACGGGTAGAAATATCGCGCACGATATTATCCCAGGCTTACGAGGGTTCGATTCCCTTCACCCGCTCCAGCTAGTCGGCACAAAGCCCCGACCGACGAAGGTGGCTGGTTCACGTTTCCAGCTCGATTTCTTGCGCGCTTTTTAACGCCTTTTGAGCTGTTTTTCGATGAGCCCTTTCACTTGACGCAGACATGGCCGATGACGAGGCCGGATAGCACGAAAAACACGTCCATGGCTTGCACACCAGCGCCGCCTAGGAACCCGAGTTGTCACCCAGACCGGCCCTGATAACGAACATGAGATAGAAGCGCAACGACCGCAGATTGGCCCAACCAAGTCTAACCGAAATCACCCGACACCGTATAAGGCGAGGAACCTTCCGCAATGTCGCCGAGCTCAAGATGGCGATCACTGAATGGATCCAGCGTCGAAAGCAAAACCCGAAGCCCTTCACATGGACGGCAAGTGCCAAATCCACCCTCGTCAAGCACCGCCAAGCCAAAAAAGCACTCGTCAAAGTGGGATGCAAATGAAATGAGTCAGAACACTAGCGGGCAATCCTCACGCGGGAAGGGAAATGAAATTCGATCATTCAGCGCCGGTGACGGTGGCACGCCTAAGTCTGCACGGCCTTGTGGATCTGTTCCACCACCGCTTTACATGCAATTCGTCGCTACTGCACGGGGCGCAACCGCACAACTGTCGCTGCAACTCCCCAATCATCCGCGCGATCAGGAGCAGCATGGCTCCGACAGCCGCTTTCGGGCAAAGGCCCAGACGCAAACCGGGACATCCACCTCGTTCCGCAGATCGCGACCCCAGCCATAGGGGGTCCACTGGTCCAGGTTGGATTTCACGGCTTTCCTGTTGCCCCAGGCATGGACCTCCGCATCGAAGCCGCAATCCTCGAGAAACGAGCGCAGCCCATCAGGTGTCCACCGCGTGTAATCCAGGGAGTAGCCGTGCACCCTCACGAGAAACGGGGTTACGATCAGGAAAACCCCGTCATCCTTCAGCATCGCGAGAACGTTCCGCGCGGCGGCATAGGGATAGCGGAGATGCTCGAAGACATGCTCCGCTATGATGATGTTGAAGGAATGGGGGAGCGTCTTCTCGGTGATGTCGAATTCGGGGAACTGCACAGAGCGGTACGAGCGGAAGCCGAATTCGCGCCATTGTGTCACCCGCTCCGGTGAGATCTCGAGCGCGTCGAACTCGCCGATCGGCAAGCCGCGCAGGAATTCCTGCCAGGCCCGGACCGTGGTCACGCGCGCCCAATGGGCCTTCGAAACCGGTCGCCTTGCGCAGCCGCTGGCGCGCTTGTACTTGAGCGATCTCGCCGCTTCCCACGTCTCCGGCGACACCCGGTCCCTGATCGACGCCTTCAATCCACCGAAGATCTTCATCATGGTTCGAACCGCTCGCCTTTCCATCGCAATTGAGCTATGGGCAAGGCTGGCCACGCGGAATTGCAATATGCGACGACATTACCGTAACGCTCAGCACCAAGTGCGGCCGCCGATAAACGGCGGCTTCAACCGGCATGCACCAGATGAGAGGCGGTGCAGAGACTGAGATTGTCGCGTTTCACACACTTTGGCAAGCCTGAAACGTTATCGCTTCTTGCGGATGCGTCGCGGAGCGCGCCGTCGCCCGGTCGCGCGCCGAATGGCGGCGAATTTTCTGGTAACAAGACGCACCTCTGCTGTGGTTTGCGATGGAACGGGTGACACGCGATCGCCTTACGCTGTCGAGGCAATGGGCGACGGCCGCAATTCGGCGATGAGCCGCAAGATTTCGGCGAACAGGTTTCGGGGTATTGAGACCTCGGCCATCTGGAATGCGACATAGCGGCCGTGGCTCACGACCTTCGCGCCAATCTTGATCAGCTTTTCCTTCAGACTGGTGAGCGACCAGTCTTTGATCGGCTCGGGCGTCGCCAGCGTGCGCAGGAAGTTACCGAGATTATAGGCGAGCACGTGAAGTTGGAGGCGGACCGCGTTCGCGGCGGAAGAGTGGCAGGAAAGACGGGTCCATCGGATCGCGCCCTTGCCCTCCTTGATCCATTGTTCGCACGTGCCGCGCTTGTTGTAGAAGGCGACGACATTTTCGGGAGGCCGCGCCATGTTGGTGATGATGAAGCCAACGCGCGGATACAGTTCGCTCGGATGCCATTCGACCTTGGCGACGACACGGCGCTGCTTTGTCCAACTTCCAGCCTGATAGGTGAAGTTCGCGTAGGAGCGCCGGACGTCAAGGGAGGGGCGGCCGAATGGACGCTTGAGAAGATAGCCGATGCGTTCCTGCAAGACGCGGTTGGCGGGCAGCCGGATGGCATATTTGATCCCTTCGCCTTCGAGGTACTGATAGACCTCGGGATTGGCGAACCCGGCGTCGGCCCGGAAATGGATGCGCGAGACGCCTTCCCAGCCGTCGGCGCTGTGCACGTTGCCGGGCCGCAGGGCGCAGCGCTCCAGATCGCCATATTGGTTGAACACGAACAGCGGATGATGACAGGTGCATTCGTAATGTCCGTTCCAGACACTCATCTCTTGTTCGCCGTGGGGTCGGGCTGACGCTCGAATCCATGTCCTGGACAACGCCCTTGGGCGGACGGCGAGCATGAACGCGGTCGATCCATTGTCCCGAAAGATCGGCAAGCGCCGAGAGGTTCTTTTCAGCCCCGAGCCAGCGCGTCTCGAAACGACCCATCTGGCTTGCCGACGCCGCGACGCCTGAAGCCGCTTTTCCGCCGACGATCCAACGTATCGCCGGATCATGCCGAAGCCGTCCCGCGTCGTTCACATCCTCGTATCCGGCCAACCGCCCGAACACAGCCTGTCGCAACATCCCGACCAGCGCGTGATGGCCGTTCTTGCCGGTGCGCGCGTCGGCCAGCCTCTCACTCGCCATCGCGCTCAGCCCGAGCGCGTCGTCAAGTTCACGGTAGGCGAGCAAACCGGCGTCCGACGTGACGACCGAACCGCGAAATTGAAGCATCAGCCGGCGGTCGAAATCCAGTCTCAGCGCCTCGTCATTCGATTCACCCGCCGGGTTCGCCATGACATCAGCTCTCAAATCAGCCTAACAATTTGATTATTATAGCTGAATCGTCCAGGAAGCGCCTCAAATTATAGGGTCATTTGGCGAATGCGGGTCTAAATAGAGCGACGTTGAGCGATTTACCCTACGATAGCCTTATTGACGATGTTTTTTTTATAATTCGGGTCATTTTGAGCAGACCTTTGTGTCGATTGTAGCGCCACAACCAGTTGTATCTGAATTTTGACCGAGGCAGCAATTCTACGATTTTGACCATGGTAGCCAAGGCGCTAAATTTGATCAGCAGCCCTACTGGATAGCCGAACAGTATCTTACCGCTGCGGAACAGATGCGGCTCCGCTAGCGGGATGCCCAGTCCGTGCCTCTCGGCGCGCTGAAAGATCCAGCGTTCGTCCAGATATTTTGCCAGTACAAAATGCTGGACGATGGGGAGGCGCGAATGCCATGCCTTATGCCCGCGTGCTTCGATACACCGTGCAAATAGCGTATCGCACCCCATCGGGTATTGCTGGACGTCGGAGCTTGGCCCGATATTGCTGTCGTGCACCGAATACTTGTCAGGCAGTACGCTGCGGCGAAACGCCGAGTTTGGACCGAATATACACCCGGCGGAAATTGGGCCTTCTTTCACAGTATCGTTCAATGAATAAACGGGGACATGATCGACCCACTCGAGAATCCAAGGTTCGGGCAGTTGTTCCCACTCAGGCAAGATCAGGCCACCAAACATGTCGTAATCAGGGCATCCTTCGGCTAGTTTCAGAAATTGCTCGATCCAGTCTTGTGCGGGTCTGACATCATCGTCGGTGATAATGACAAGTTCACCTTCAAGATACTGAAACCCCTCGTCAATCGCTATAGCTTTCCCCGGATTTTTTCCAAAATAGATCTCCATGGGTAGACGGTTTAGGTAGGAGTGCAGAATATCGTTCGTATTGTCCGTGCTGTTGTTGTTGACAGCGACAATTTTCCATTCGCTCTGTGGCGTTGTCGATTGGCACAGTGCATCGAGCATAGCGGGAAGAGTTCTCTCTCCGTTATATGTAGCAAAAATAATCGTCGCTTTAATTTTTGTAGACAATGAACCTGCTCGCGTTTAGCGTCCCCGTTAGCTGAGCGATTATGTGGGAGCCTTTGGTTTATCGGCAACCCGTTTTTCCTCGAAGGCCATCGGCTGAGATATTCCAGCGTCGAATGCAGCCTCTACGATTGGATCGATTCATGCCGGAAGTTTCCATCATCATGGCCACTCTCGACGGCGCGAACACCATTGGTAAGGCCATTGAATCAGCGCAAGATAAGACCCTACGCGATATCGAAATCATAGTCGTCGACGATGGATCGACCGACGGCACCGGCGATCTTGTATCCGCGATGGCCGGCAAACACACACGGATCAAATGCGTGCGTATGCCACAAAACATAGGCGTCGGCGGGGCACGCAACGCGGCGCTTGTCCACGCGACCGGTGAATGGGTGGCCATTCTCGACGCCGATGACTGGTACGAACCGAACCGTCTCGAAATCCTCCTGAAAGCAGCACGCGATACCAAGGCCGATCTCGTCGCCGATAACCTCAAAGTCTACGATCATGCCCTCCAGAAAATTATCGTTCAAACCAATTACGGCCGAAAAAACCATTTGACGCCGCTGACGGCAAAAATCCTCGACGGCGATAATCCCTTACTGCGGTATGGTACGGGGGCGCTAAACCGTTTATCCGCCGGAAATTTCTCACCGATCACAACATCGTTTACGACCAGACATATCGGGTGGGAGAGGATTTCCTGTTTGTCGCCGAGATTCTTTTGCAGGGTGCGCGCGCCTTTATCGTTCCTGGAGCCTATTACATTTATGTTTACCAAATTTCGCCCACCACGCGGAAAATATCGCCGCATTCGCGTTCGCGTTCACAAGTTACGAACGGGTTCAGCTTGTCGGTCCGCGGCTGCAATGAGCTTTTGCAAAAGCATGGCTCGACGTTGGATCTGGAAACGCGCCGCACCTTGCTGTACCGGCGGTGGATTTTCGAGCGGGCGGTTATGTATAAGGACATGCACGAGGCGCTTTGCCGGAGGCAACTTTTCAAAGCTACCCGCCTCGTGATCGCTCAACCGGTTATTCTCGTTCTCATCGGTAACATTGTCATGGGAGTGCTTGCGGCAAACGCGCGGGCTTTTCTGCATCTGCCGAACGCGCGCCGTTAAGACAAGGCGGTTCTGCCGGGCAACCTAGTGGGCTCAATCAATCAAAACGAAGGGTATAGGTGTCTTCATGGCTTTCATGCGGTGCGCGAGGCGTTGCGCGGCAAGCGGCGAAAAACCCTCGATATTTATGCCATGAAAGCCGCCGCCCGGCGGCTCGAAGGCGAGATCGCGCGCGATATACTAAAGCTTTGCCCTCCGCAGGTCCGCTTCGCCCCGGTCGCGGGGCGCTTGCCGCGCAACGGCGCCCATGGAAAACTCCGCTCATGGAGGGGCCAAATCATGCAGAACGCACGCACGACAGAGGTAAAAGGTTCCGGTTCGCCGGGCCGGGTCAGCTCCTTCCAGGAACTCATTTTAACGCTTCAAAAATTCTGGGCCGGGCATGGCTGCGTCGTCCTCCAGCCCTATGACCTCGAAATGGGGGCGGGCACGTTCCATCCGGCGACCGCTCTGCGCGCGCTCGGCCCGCGCCCCTGGAAGGCCGCCTACGTGCAGCCCTCCCGCCGCCCAAAGGATGGGCGTTACGGCGAAAATCCGAACCGCTTGCAGCATTTCTATCAATTCCAGGTGATCCTGAAACCTTCGCCGCAAGATCTCCAGGCGCTTTATTTGGCCTCGCTCGAAGCGATCGGCATCAATCCACGCCTCCACGATATTCGCTTCGTCGAGGACGATTGGGAGAGTCCTACCCTTGGCGCCTGGGGGCTCGGCTGGGAATGCTGGTGCGATGGCATGGAGGTCTCGCAGTTCACCTATTTTCAGCAGGTCGCGGGAATTGAGTGCGCGCCGGTCTCGGGCGAACTGACCTATGGGCTGGAGCGCCTCGCGATGTATGTGCAAGGCGTCGAAAATGTCTACGAACTCAATTTCAACGGCCGCGAAGGGTCTGAGAAGGTCACTTATGGCGACGTCTTCAAACAGGCCGAGGAGGAGTATTCACGCTATAATTTCGAAGCCGCGAATGTCGAGGTCCTCTTCCGGCATTTCAAGGACGCCGAAGTCTCATGCCGCGCGCTCCTTACCCGCGGAGACGAGGGCGCGCGCCATGTGTTGGTGCTGCCAGCCTATGATCAATGCATCAAGGCGTCGCATATTTTCAACCTCCTCGACTCGCGCGGGGTTATCTCGGTCACCGAGCGGCAGAGCTACATTCTCAGGGTCCGCGACCTCGCCAAGGCTTGCGGCGCGGCTTGGCTGAAGACAGAGGCCAGTGAAGGGTTGGGAAGGGCGTGAAGTGGCCCCCGGTTTTAGGACCATTGGTTAAATTGAAAGACAGTCGCTCCGTTTGATAGACGGAGCGAACCACGACGAAGAAAACGATACGCAAGAGTGATGTGGCGCTGAATGCGACGATCGCCTTGGAGGCGGTGCGCGAGCTTTCGACGCGGGCGCGGGGCTCGACGCCGAGCGATTACCTCTTGTTCACGACGGGCCGATGCGGCGCGGATGCTTGGTATTCATGGCACAAGCCGCGAAATCGTCGAATCGCTCACATTGTAACTGCGCGCATTGTAACTGCGCGCATTCTTCCGCACTGGTTCACCTTTGTCGCGGCGCTTGATCGCCTTGCGCTGCCGGTGCGGTGAGTTTCGGGCTTGCGTCCCAATTTCATGCCGCCTGCATTAGCGCGTTCGTCGCCATTGCCTGTCCGTGCGGGATTTGCTCGCCCGCGAATTTAGCCGGCCGCCAAGCATCGCGAATGTTCGTTCCCGCCTCGACGTGAAGCAAAATTCGAACCGACCACGCCCGGGTGCTGGGCGGATTAGGATGGAAGGCCGAAGTAGGCAAAAAAGATCCGAGCCAAAAGAAAGAGCGAGACAAAGGCTAGCAAAACAAGAGCTAACGAACGGGCGTGCTCGCCGGACCGGTTCGGAAAATTGCTTTTGAAGCTGTCCCAATACCGGCGCCACCAAGACGAATTTGGCGGCGGATTATGAAGACGTAGAGGCGACATAAAAGTTCTCCGCTCACCAACGATCCGCAAAACTGCCTATGAAGCCGTCATCCCGCCGCCGACCCACGGGCGTGGCATCGAATCCGTCGCCGGGCCATTTCCCGAGACTCTCCGGTCATGCCGCGGTTGGGACACGCGACTCCCGCCGGCCAACGTAGACGCCGGATGTATTCGCGGCACTTCACCTCACGCGCGAACCAATCGTCCAATTCCTGAAACGTCCGAACATAATCAACTCCACCGATGGGATGTCCTGGGTTTTCCATCCCTCATCGATATCACCCTAACCCGAGGCCGTGAAGGGGATACAAAGTTTTCGCTCTTCCGGAAACCGTGCCGATCGAAATCATGCCGGGGGACGCGGGGCTCGTCCTGGACGACGCTTATGGCCACGGCCTTCCGCGCGAGGCACCGGAACTTCGCATCGCCGCCGACGCCCGGCGCGTTGTGCTCATCCGTTTGGCGCGGGCGGCGGCGCACCGGCTACATCGTCTGAGCGACCCCGAGGTGGTCGCGGGGGGCAGTTAGCGCGCGTTCTGGTCAAATGGAATCATTTGATCGATAGGGCCGCGGCTCAAAATCAAAAAAGTTGGAGCATGCCGGAATTGAAAAAACCAATCAGCTTTTCCGAACAGTCGCTCTCTCCCGTAAATCACGCGCGTTGGGTATTGCCGTCCTGCCGACCTAAGTCCCCGCCGGCATGACGAATTGCGCTTCGGCCGGTTTGGGAATCCTCCTCCGATTCCGGCTATTTTGGACCGGCGCTAGCGCAAAACGACCACGTGGGTGCCGACCTTGACGCGGTCGTAGAGGTCCATGACGTCGTCGTTGGGCATGCGAATGCAGCCGGACGAGACCGCCTGGCCAATCGTTTGCGGTTCATTCGAGCCGTGGATGCGGGAAAGCGTACCGCCAAGATAGTTGGCACGCGCGCCGAGCGGATTTTCCGTTCCGCCTGGCATGAAACGTGGCAGATCCGGACGACGGCGCAGCATCTGGGAGGGTGGCGTCCAGGACGGCCACTCGCGCTTCATCGCGACGCTCCTTGTGCCGCTCCATTCGAAACCGGGGCGGCCGACCCCGATGCCATATTTGACCGCTTGATTGCCCGGCAGGATGTAATAAAGACGACGTTCCTCCGTCGAAATGACAATCGTGCCAGGCGCATAGCGGCCATTGTAGGCGACGGTTCGCGCTGCGCGGACGGCCTTCCATGTCGGCCAAGGGCTGGCCAAAAATCTGCTGGTATTCATAAGTCCGCAAGGGCACGCTGGTCGCGGCAAGCAAAAGCTCTGCCGTGCCGGCCATGGCCAGAAAGTCGCATAGGGTGTTTCCCTAGCGAAAAGACTTGCGTTAAACGAATCGAGAGCGGGGATACTATTTTCCAGCGGCAGTCGGCTCGCAGCGGCTTGCTTGCAATGGGCAAGGGCGTAGCGGACCCGGTTTTGAGGGCGGCGTGGCCAAATGGCAACAGGGTAGCGCGCGGATCCGGACCGGTTGGGGAGCATAATTGCGGCGAACGGCTGAGACCGGACGTGCCCTTTTTGGCCTCCGTGGCGGGGCGGTTCTTTTGGCCATCTGGTTCACCATCCTGTTAAGGGAGGTTCCCTTCGGTGTCCGCTCGCAGCATGAAATCGGCGATATCGCCGCTTCGACTGATCCCGGCGCGCAGGTCGCGCCGCGGCTTGTCGGCAAGGCTATCTGGACAACTTTAATCTCGGTGGCAGGTCTCGCGGCGCGGGTCGCGTTTGCCGATTATGCTGGCTGATTGTCGCATCTATTGACCCGTCGCGTCGATGCGGCTACTCCAACCGCGCTCCTTAAGGAGCGCGTAGCTCAGTTGGTAGAGCATCTGACTTTTAATCAGGAGGTCATGGGTTCGAGTCCCATCGCGCTCACCAATGAAATAAAATAGTTACACTAATTTTCTCTAGTTATAATCGAACAGTTTTGTCGCTGGGGCAACACTTGGGGCAACGCCACGCTGCTTCGCGGTCAGTCAGTTTGAGTTTGTTGCGCACTTCGATAGCTGCGGTTCTCTTTCTCGCCCCTCTCGCGCCGTGCTGCGCCGATCCCGCGCCGGTCATTCATTACGCGCCGGCGGAAAACCTGGAACACATCGACGTGGCGTTGATCGATCGCGCCGAGCATGAAATCGACATGGCCGCGTATGTGCTAACCGACTGGCCTATCCTGCAAGCGCTCACGCGCGCCGCCGATCGCGGCGTTGCGATCCGCATCTATCTCGACGGCACACAGCTCGCCGAGCGCGAGCCCATGAAGGTTTTCAATGATCTCGCCGAGACTCCGGGCGTCGAGATAAGGATCAAGCACAAGGCCCGCGATCCCATGCACCTCAAGAGCTATCAAGTTGACGGACGGTTGCTGCGCACTGGCGCCGCGAACTTTTCCGCATCCGGGCTCAAGCGGCAGGATAATGATTTGATCGTAATCGAGAGCACCGACGCTGCGATAAAATTCAAGCGCGCCTTTGAGACTCGATTCGAGAGCGGCGAGGGATTATCGTACGGTGCAAAGCCGTAGCGGAGAATAAAGAATAAAATGGCGCTCGTTTTAGCGGTCACGATCACAGTGATGGGGCTCGTATCGTTTGCACATGCGCAGGAGGAGTGTCCGTATGGACAGTACCGAGCTGCATCGGGCGACTGTGTACCGCGACCTAATAAGAATCTGGCAGGAGCTACAGCTATCTGTAAAGATGGGTCATTTTCTCATTCGGAGCATCCACACTCCGGCGGTACGTGCTCTAGCCATGGAGGAGTGCGCCAATACCTAGATCAATAGTGCCGATATATTATAGCGACAAAGAAATCGCGCACCGAATCAGCCGTGCTTAATTTTAAGCCGGGCTCAAAGCCTCGCCGAAAAGCCGTCCGATCCGATTATTGACCTCGCCGCACGATGCGGTAACCTCATCATGCTGGAGATCGTCAGACTCACCACAACTGGCGACGATACCAAAGGAGGAGAAAGGCATGTCTGACAGACTCAATCCTGGTGACAGCCTCCCAGTTGGCGGGTCGATCCCCTCCCTGGATGGCGGGTTCACACTCACCCTGCAGGCAGACGGCAACCTGGTCCTATATCATACAGGTGGGGCAGCCGCCGGGTGGGCGACAGGCACCGTCGGCCGCACAGTCACGCAAGCGATCATGCAGGCCGATGGGAACTTTGTACTTAACGGGCCGTCGGGACCGATTTGGGCAACGGGCACCGAGGGGCATCCGGGATCGTACCTGGTCGTTCAAAATGACGGAAACGTTGTGATCCACGGTCCTGGGGGGCCGCTGTGGAGCGCCGCTTGACTGACGCAGAATTCGATGCCCCGATTTTTCGGGCTTCTTGCTCATGCCGAAGCCCTCCCCCTCAAAGAAATCAGCGGCGTTACGTATGGCCAGGGGCGCTATGTGCGGAAGTGGGATGACCTTGGAGATATTTCGGTGCGGTCAAAGCGCGCTCTCGCTAGACCACACCGAGCGCTTCGATCTAGTTAACCTGTTGTAGATGGTTCAGCGCGAGTTCGGCATGGCTCGTTGCCTCGTCGGCATTCCCCTGTTTCCCCTGATCGATCGCTTCTTTCAAATGCTTGATCGCTTCCGCTTTGTGAGGATTAGCCTTAGCCTTCTCACTGGCTTCCGCGTGCGTGAGCGCCGCCTCGGCATGAGTAGCTAGGACATCGGCATGTCCCTGCTTGCCATGATCAATGGCTTGCCTTGTGTGCTCAATCGCCTGCGAGAGATGGTCTTCAACAGCCAACGAAACCTGCGGCATTAGAATTAGAGCGAGGCCGAGGCCTAACATGGCGACAATAAATTTACGGGACATGGGCGAATCCTCCATCTGTGGGTTGATGTATTTTTCTCACTCGCCTTGCGGCGAGCAACGGTTTCGGCAACGCCATTAGCTTAATCTACGGCGCAACCGATCGACCGATGTCGAGCCTCGTTAACGAGCGCGGTCTCAAGAGGTTCAAGCTTAGCGACTGAAATTGTGCTCAATTCCCGCTCCCCGCCGGATCGGCAACCCTGCCGCAAACATTGGCGCAGGTGAAACCTTTAGAGCCCTAAAGCGATAATTGGCAATCGCCGGGTTGTTCCCCGAACCAGCCGGCGAAGCCGCCTGTTGCGTTGTGGCTGGCCCCCCCGCTCGGCTACAAACTAGGCGCAGCCCCTGATCTGGGCCTCCAGGTCCCAGGTCAGGGGCCTCTGCCCGGGCTCACTCTGGGAGCGCTGCCCGCGCCTTGAGCCGCCGCAAGAGTCTGAAGCGCCGTGGTCTCGTCCTGGCGCCCCCAAAGCGGAGATCAAGTGCAATAAATAGCGTCGGATTCCGCCGCCGACAGACCATATTTTTTGATCAGGGGTTATAACCGTGCTTATTCTTTTTGCGCACAACGGATAGGATTCCAACCTGAGGGGCGCCAGAGCAGAGCCGTGGCAGTTAACTATGCTAGAAGTGGTGAATTTCACATTGCCTACCAGGTGGTCGGTAATGGACCAAATGATCTCGTACTAGTTCCTGGCTGGATCAGTCATCTTGAAGTGGCCTGGGAGCAGCCAAGGTTAGCTCGCTTCTTTCGGCGACTTGCCGTGTTCAGCCGTCTCATTTTACTCGACAAGCGCGGAACCGGCATGTCGGACCGAGTCTCGCCGAAGGATCTACCGACACTTGAGGATCGCATGGAAGACCTCCATGCGATCCTCGACGCTGTTGGATCACGCCGTGCTGTTTTGTTTGGGATTTCCGAGGGCGGGCCATTGTGCATGCTTTTTGCCGCCACCTATCCTGAGCGAACCAAAGCTTTAGTGGTGTTTGGCTCGTGGGCGCGCGCTTTTAGGGCACCAGATTACGATTGGGGCTTTGATCCAATTGGGTTCGAATATCTCTTGACAGCACTCGAACCCCGCTGGGGTGAGGGGGCAGCCGTGAACGTCGTTGCACCGAGCCTAGCGAGTGACGAGCAGTTTTGCGCTTGGTGGGGTCATTACGAGCGAATGTCCGTGAGTCCTGGTGGCGCTGTAGGTCTTCTTCGCATGGGCTTTGAAGGGGACGTTCGTCATGTGCTGCCCGCGATTTCAGTTCCCACGTTAGTGCTTCATCGGGCCAAAGACGCCTTTGTTGATGTTCGACATGGACGGTATATTGCGGAGCACATCCCTGGCGCGCGGTATGTTGAACTCGAAGGCGAGGACCATCTCCCTCTGGCCGGTGACACAGATGCAGTCGATAAGGAAATTGAGGGGTTTCTGTCGGGTCTAACTGGTATGAGGCGGGGCCCGAATTTAGACCGAGTGCTGGCAACGGTGCTTTTCATTGATATCGTAGGATCAACCGAGCGCGCAGCCGCTTTAGGAGATCAAATGTGGAAAGAAATTATCGCCGTTCATAATGATCAGATTCGGAAAGAGCTTGCTCGTTATCGTGGGAGAGAGATAAAGACCACTGGAGATGGTTTTCTAGTCACGTTTGACGCTCCCGGACGAGCGATATGCTGCGCTCGTGCAATCTGTCAGTCTGCGCGCTCACTCGGGTTAGAGATCCGCGCTGGGTTACACACTGGGGAGGTCGAGTTGATTGAAAAAAATGATGTGGCCGGAATCGCGGTACACATTGGCGCTCGAGTTGCGGCGTTGGCCGGCCCCGGCGAAGTCTTAGTATCAGGTACTGTGAAGGACCTCGTCGTCGGTTCCGGAATAGAATTCGTTGATCGGGGCTCCCATCTGCTAAAGGGCGTGCCAGGTGAGCGGCATCTTTATTCTGTCGAGCGGATTACCAAATAGGAGGGACCTGCTCTTTCAGAATGTCGGCGCTCCGTGTGCAGTTCGCGATAAGAGTTTACCATGACCAAGCAGTATCGCCGCTGCGGCGACGTATGATCGAGCATACGATCTTCCTAATGTGTCACCGGGAATTCCGAAGACCTATGTCCACCGCTGCATGTCTGGATCTGTGCACTGGGGTCATTCACGCGGCTTGAGCGAATGACCGCTTTCCACCCATTGCTGAAATTCAGACTGGGACACAACCCGCCATCTGTCGTAGGCCTGATCCACTCCGCCGCCTGCCCCGCGCTCACTGTTCCGATCGCTCCAGCCGCCCGTCGCACCCGTCATTGGTTTGAGTCTTTGTCACGATGCCGTGATGTTTCCTACCATGTGAAACTTTTAGAGCCTTCGAGAAGTCTGCTATATTTTGGCGCATGCTGAAGCGGAAAACTCCTGAAATTGATGCACTCGGCCGCGGCGTTTACAGCGCCGCTGAAGCCTTGCGGCTGATCAATTTCAGTCGCGGCCAAGGTATTTCAAGACGAAGCGTCGCGGGGCAGACAATCTCGCGGTGGTTGAATGGGTACGACTATGAGGTAAAGGGTGAAAAGCGCCATTCTGCGCCTCTCTGGCGTTCGGACTACGCGAACAATGACGGCGCCGTACAAGAGATTAGTTTTCGAGATTTGGTCGAGCTCAGGTTCGTTAAAACATTTCGAGATTTAGGCTTGTCCCTGCCCACAATACGGGATTGCTTCATTAGGGCCGTGGAAGAGGTTAATGACGAGCGCCCATTCTCCACGCAAAAGTTCAGAACCGATGGCAAGACCATTTTCTTAGATATCATACGGGGTGTGCATGAGGGCGAGCTAATTGATCTTCGCCGCAGCCAGGCGGTTTTTAGATCCTTTATTGTCCCTAGCCTCCACGATTTGGAGTTCGATGCGGATGAAGTCGCTAGGTGGTTCCCGCTCGGAAATGGCCGAACCTCTATTGTAATTGATCCGGCGCGATCGTTTGGGCGACCTGTTGTACGCGAAACCGGAGTGCCGACAGAGACGCTTGCCTCTGCCGTAAGGGTCGAAGGTTCAGTTGAAAACGTTGCTCGATTATTCGGACATTCGTCCTATACCGGCATTATTTTCCGGATCGCCCGCTTATTGAGGTTGAGATTGCCGCGCTGCGGCGCTGCTGTGGTGCTCCGGCACACCAAAACCAGTGACATGGGCGGATCGCGCACCGGACAATACAGAGTCGGTTGTGATCAAGACGCACTTCTCCCTTAGTTTTTGCTCGACGCATGACGACCGAACACTTCACGCAGGCGCTGGATTGGGCGGCGGCCGCAGGTCGGCGATCATTCGTAGGATGTCCGCGAAGAGATTTTTCGGAATGGCGACTTCGGCCATCTGAAACGCGACATAGCGGCCATGGCTCACGATCTTCGCGCCGATCTTGATCAGCTTTTCCTTCAGGCTCGTCAGTGACCAATCCTTTATCGGTTCGGGCGTCGCCAGCGTGCGCAGAAAATTACCGAGATTGTAGGCCAGCGCATGAAGCTGGAGACGGACGGCGTTAGCAGCGAACGACCGACATGATAGCCGGGTCCACTTGATTGCGCCTTTTCCTTCCTTGATCCATTGCTCACACGTGCCGCGCTTGTTGTAGAAGGCGACGACATTCTCGGCGGAGCGCGCCATGTTCGTCACGATGAAGCCGACGCGCGGATAAAGCTCGCCCGGATGCCATTCGACCTTGGCGATCACCCGACGCGGCTGCGACCAGCTTCCCGCTTGATAGGTGAAACTTGCATGGGATCGGCAGACGTCATTGGACGGGCGACCAACCGGGCGTTTGAGCAGATAGCCGATCCTCTCTTGCAAGATGTGATTGGCGGGCAGACGGATCGCATATTTGATCCGTTCTGCCTCCAGATATTCGTAAACTTCGGGGTTTGCGAAGCCGGCGTCGGCGCGGAAATAAATGCGTGAGACCTTGCCTTGATACCGCGCCACGACCGGCTTCAGCACCGCCTCCCATCCATCGGCGCTGTGAACATTGCCGGGGCGCAGGGCGCAGCGTTCCAAATCGCCATATTGGTTGAAAACGAACAGCGGATGATAGCAGGTGCAGTCATAGTGACCGTTCCAGACACTGTGTTCCTGTTCGCCATGCGTCGGGCTCACGCTCGAATCCATGTCGAGCAAGATACCTCTCGGCGGACGGCGACCATGAACGCTGTCGATCCATTTGCCGGAGAGATCAGCGAGCGCCGAAAGGTTCTTTTCCGCCGTGAGCCAGCGCGTCTCAAAGCGGCCCATCTGGCTCGGCGAAGCCGCTGCATCCGAGGCCGCCTTTCCGCCGACTATCCACCGCATCGCGGGATCATGGCGCAGGCGTTGAGCGTCGTTCACGTCTTCATATCCGGCAAGTCGCCCAAATATGGATTGCCGCAACATCCCGACGAGTGCATGCCGGCCATTCTTGCCAGTGCGTGCGTCGGAGAGCGCATCACCCGCCATCGCGCTGAGGCACAGCGCGTCGTCCAGTTCCCGGTATGCGAGCAAGCCTGCGTCGGAGGTAACCACCGATCCGCGAAAGTGAAGCAACAATCGGCGGTCGAAATCGAGCCTGAGAGCGCCATCATACGATTCACCCGCCGGGTTCGCCATGACGGCCTCATTCGATCCGAAATAACATGCTGATTATGTTAGCTGAATTGCGGCATCGACGCTGCAAATTATTGCCTCATCCGGCGTATGCGGGTTATATGAGGTGCCCCTTTTGGCGGTCCGTGATGCCCTTGAGTTCGAACAGAAACTCGCGGCGTGAAGCTTCTTCTAGACCATAATCTTAGTCCAAAACTCGCTAGAGCGCTTCAGGCAATTTTCGACGAACACACGATCGTTCCCCTCCGTGATCGGTTTGAGAATGGCACGTCCGATGAAGCGTGGATCGGCGCTCTTGATAAGGAGAGCGGATGGGCAGTTCTGACGAAAGATCTTCGGATTTGCACACGGCCCCATGAGCGCGCGGTAATGGACCGGAGCAAAATTGTGTTCTTTTTCTTGTCCGGCAGCTGGAAAAATTATGCGGTGGCCGAGACGGCGGCTCGGCTTATACCAAGTCTCGCTGATCACGACCGATAGGCCCACTCTCTTGTTCCGATGGAGATGATTTTCCAGGGCATGTCGATGAGCTTGTTCCAGGCGAAGCAGCAGTGGTCGAGAATGTCGTCGTAGGATTTGAAGACGCGGTTCGAGAGCCAGTTGTCGCGCATGAATTGCCAGATGTTCTCGACCGGATTGAGCTCGGGCGATTTCGGCGGCAACGGCAAGAGCGTGATGTTGTCCGGGACGGGAAGCTTCGCCGAGACATGCCACCCGGCCTGATCGAGAAGAACGAGCGCATGCGCGCTTGGTGCGACCGCAAGCGAGATTTCTTCGAGATGCAGGGCCATGGCCTCGCTGTTGCAGGAGGGTAGTACGAGCCCGGCGCCTTTTCCTTCGGCCGGGCAGATGGCGCCGAAAATATAGGCTGAACTCGTCCTCTGGTCGTGCGGCGCCGAAGGCCGTGTCCCGCGTTTCGCCCATCGGCGGGTGACCTTGTTTTTCTGCCCGATCCGAGCTTCGTCTTGAAACCAAATCTCTATCGGCTTGCCAGGAGCCTCTTTTGCGGCGGTCTCCTCCACGAGGGCGAGAAAGTTTTTTTAAAAGCCGCCGCGGCTTCCTCGTCTTGCGCATGATGGCGCGGTCGCGCCGAGAGCTTGCGAAAGCCCATATGCCGCAGCTCGCGGCTGAGCGTCGGCTTGGAGATCGAAACCCGGAACTCTTCGAAGAGCCACTGCGCCAGATCGATCAGCCGCCAGCGGACGACGCCATGCAGGGCGGGAATCGGCCCATCTTCCACGACCTGCCGCAAGGCTTGGCGCTGGCGCTCGCCGAGGATGCTGGGAGCGCCCGGCGCTTTGCCGGTCAAGAGACCATCAGGACCTTTGGCGTTGAAACGGACAACCCAGTCGCGCACGATCTGCACCCCGACCCCGCCGATCCGCGCCGCATCCGGCCGCGAGCCGCCATCATAAATCTCGGCCAGTGCCAAGAGACGCCGGGTCTGATCGGGGTCACGCGATCGCCGCGCCAGCATGCGCAGGCCAATCGTGTCAAAGTCAGAGCGAAGCGGAACCGGAGTCGACATGGCAAACTCTCCCAAAAGCTGTTTGCCATGGTGAATCAGATAAATGCCGATTTGGGAATCCGCCTCAGGAGTCAAACTTTCAGAGACTTGGTATTATCCGCCTCGTTTCAAAGATGGCAGCACAGGTCGAACTTGCCGACCGTGGGCGTTTCGACTTGCCAATCAATGCTGGCTCAAAGTTACGGCCGCACCGCGACTGATCGCTTCCGCGGGCCGCACCTGTCAGAGCGCGCCTTGATCTCGTGCCGAGTATGGGCAATCAGGGCTGCCCCGCCGCGCCTGCCAGCTAAGCTCACTTCGTGGCGCGGAGCCGGCACATTTCAGCAGTGCTTCATGTGAGTGTTTGGCAGGTCAGAACAGCCATTTGGCTCAAGTTCGGCATTCCAAATAAACCAAATGATACCGGTTTCCTCATTCTCACGCTCGGCTATCGGTCGATCGAGATTAGCAAAAATGACTGAGGCGTGGCCTTCCGAGTTGAATTCAAAATTTACGATCCCGCTTCCCCAGCGCTCGCCGCGTGAATAGTTGCTTATAAAGTGCAGGCCAGCTCCCTCGACTGCGCGACCTTCACCTCCCATCGCCTTGACAACTTCGGGTTTCGTTGCGCCGCGCATGCTCATCAGAAAGCTTTCAGTCAAGGGACGGCATGATATGTCCTGCCGGCTGTTATCTCCCCAGCATTCAGAATTACCCTTACCTGTTGGCGTTAGTTCTTTTGAATTCAGCCTGCCCGGCATAAGCACTGCCGACGCCGCGATTGCGATGAAGATTCGGAGTTTCATTTTGTTCCTCGGTTCAATGCAAGCATGGCCGATCTCGAACGGTCATTATAGCCCTAACCGCCGCCGCAATTTAACTTTCGGCAAAGCATCCCCGGCGCGCGCGAAATCCGGATGCCCGTTCCCTTCAAAGTTTTGCGGCGGGACAGGACGTCCACGTACTGCCCCGCCGCTTTGACCGGCGCGAAGCCCCCACGGGTGGAGCGCCCAAAGCCCGCGCCGATCTTTCGCCTTTGGCGGAACGTGGCTGACTAGGCCGTTTTCGGTCTGTCCTGCCGGGTGAAGACTAGCCCCGACCGACACCGCCGCCGAGGCGAATCAAAATTCACCCATGCACCGCCGCCATACTCGCCGCAAGGTGCTCCCGATTTATCTCCGCTCGCAAGCCGGCGTTCTCAGGATGCGTGTACATTCGAGAGTAGGCCGCCTCATACGAAAGACGCGGATTCGCGCGCTGGTGGTCGACGGCCATCGAATGTAGCCGCGCATGCGCAGGACCGAGGTGCTCGGCCATATCGGCGGCCTTCTGTAGCGGATCATACGGCGCCGCTTTCTCGACCCTCGGGATCAGGGACTTCGCAGTCCCGTAGACCGAGTTCGAACGCCTTCGCGAGATCGTCATAGGCCGCACCGTCGCGAATCAACACATTGGCGGGATCGGTATAGACTTCCGTGAAAGCTTTCGCATACGACTCGCCGGTTTCAGCTTGGCGCGCAAGGGCCATCTTGTCTAATATTTTGTAGTAAGGTCCGCGATCTATCTCAACCATTGTCGTTCCTTTCAGCCGCAGTCATGACACCGTGCTCGGCCAGAAAAGCCAGAAGCTCGGCACCATGCGCCTCGAGTAAGCCCGACATGGTCGACTTCGCGCCAGGCGCGATCGAAGCAACAAAGCCGCCGTTATCGTCGGCGTTCGCGTCGAACACCTGACCAGCGATCGAATACCCAGGCTGTAACGCCTTCCGCAACGACTTAAGCGAGTTATGACGATGCCTGACGTGACGACCATCGGGGCAAGCAATTTCAAAAAGCCTGTCCCTCGGTAGCCCCGCCGTTTCATCGGCATGCTTGCGTGCCGCAATAGCCGCCAGTTGACCGCGCGCCAAATCGACTTGACGCTTCACATGCCCGACCTCGCGCTCAAGACTGACGATCAACGTCGAGTCCGCCTCAACGCGCTTGTTCACAGCCTCTTGCGCATACTTCGCCTTGTTATCGCCCTTCTCAGCCAGCGCCGAAAGACGCCTCAATTCCGCTTGCGACCCAAGGCGCCGCGAACGAACGAGCTCTATTTCAATGCCTAAATCGGCAAGACGTTTCTCGAGGCTTTCCAAGGTGCTCATTGTTATGTTTCCTTTCAATTCCGCATTCCAGGCCACCAGCCGAATTGACCGCCCATCCCGCCTCCGCCTTCCGGACAATAGGTGCCAGGTTTGATCGAGGCATCGGCGTGCAACCCATCAGCCGCCGACACTGGCAACCCGCCAAAACCGGCCGCCGAAATCCATGCGGAGCGGCCAGGACCGGCGATCGGCGCGTAAAAATTCAGCGGCCGCACATAGGCGCTCGCCAAAACAATCGCCCCCGCAACCGCGTTCGCAACGTCATCGTGCGCGCCGGGTCCGTGATCAATCGAATCCTTGCCGCCGCGCGCCGTCCGGCGCTCTAATCCGTGAAGCTGGGAGATCAGGCGGCGCATATCGAGCAATTGGCACTTCCGCGAATTGAGCAGCGGCAACGCGTCGCGATAAATGTCGCTCTTCACCCGCTCGGACGGAACATAGTCCACATTGCGCTTCTTGAACTGCTCGCGCGGCCACTCGCCAGCATACCGATCGCCGGTCACCTTCGCGACGCCGTAAGCCGCCAACGTCATGCAAAAGTCCGCGACAACGGCTTCGGGTTGAAACGGCGCCCGAACCTCGCGAACGCAATCCAATACCGCGACGCCATCGTCATGATGCGCTATCGCAAGCGTCATCGAATCGCTGGAGCCGCCGGACGGATCGCAGAAAGCAAGATAAGCCGTGTTGCGGACCGGCGGCAGCTCAAACAAGCCATCGGCCGTGCAAGCCTCAAGCACCGCAAGATCGACAAACTCGGCAATGTCCGAACGAAAGTTTGCGCCATACTCGGCCGCCGCACTCGCCGGATCGCGCTCGAATTCAGCATCGATGAATTCCTGCGATACTGTCGGGTTCATAACCCGCGTCGTGGCCTGCCAAACAAGGTTGCGCACATCATCCTTGGCATGCCAGCGCCTAAACGCGTCCCATAAAACACCGCGGCGCGCATAAGGCGAGCTGCCCGCGATCACCATCGCGTCAGAGCCAAACGTCGCCATGCTGGCGCGGACAGCGTTCAGGACTTCCGAATCCGGATTTGCCGAATCATCGTCCCTCCAAAAACTCAATTCGTCCAAAACTGCAACGCAAACCGAACGCCCGCGAACCGAACGATAGCTGCGGGTAACGACTTCAATCGTTACGCCGCCCTTGAGTTCGATCTCGCTTGCGGTGACGTTCAGCACCAAGCTTTGCAAAATCGGCGGGCTGAGAATGCCTTGGCAATAACGGTGAAGAATCTTGGCTTGTTCGCGATCGGCCGCGACAAGCAAGACAATCGCGCGCTCGCCCGGACTTAGGTATTTGCGCCAGTCGCGGAAGGCCGCCAAAAAGACAGCGATCAAGGCCATGGCGAAGGACTTACCGCCCCGCCGGCCAATCACAAGCCAGAGATACGCGGCGGGCGCGCCAGGCGGCACACGCCGCCCCGTGCATTGGTGGAAAAGCTCGGCCTGGTATGGATCAAGCGGCAACCCGAAAGCAGCCGCCAGCAACGCCCGCCAAGGCTTCCATGAGTCCGGATCGCGGATTGAAGCGCCAAGAAGGTTCGCATCGGCGAGGGCCTCAAGAATGTTCATGCGCTAACGCCTCCAGACGGCCGCGAGCGTCGTTGCGCTATCGGGATAGCCTTAGGAGGCGTTTTGGCCGCCGCTGCCCGCGCGGACGCGGCTTGTGCGCGCTTCTTGCGCAACTGCTCGTCCCGCTGGCGCTTTTTGGGAATACCCTTCGTCATGGCGCCGCCTTTGCTTGTAGGTAGCTTTGCAGTGTCGGCGTTACGTCGCGGGACTGGCGCTCAAGGCCAAGGCGGCCAAACAAGCGCCCGAGCCTGTCGCAAAGCTGCCCGTAAATTTCGAGATCGAAAACGAAAGGCGCCTCAGACTTCCACGCGATTGCACCGTCCGGTCGACGATCATTCCGCGCGGCCATAGCTTCCATTCGTTCGCACTCGGCGGACAGCATGGCGGCTCTGCGGACAAGTTGCCGCTGGCCTTCCGATAAGTGATCCTTGCCGCCGAGGTCCGCGGCGATATCTTCGTAAAGGTCACGAAACCGGCGCGCGGTGGCGGAGCGGCCATCCGAGAGCGGAAGCAATTTCGAGCCGTTGGTAACGCGAGAGCGTCCTTTACCGCGTTTCATGCCGCAAACAGGTTGCGGGGTATCTGACGTGAGAATTTCGCCGCTTTCCATGCTCAATCGTAGCCCTGACGTTGCCCCAAATGTCAAGGAGCGCCACGAGTAGCACACATAACACTGATTAACATGCGTTTATTATTTTAGGGCACGTGATTGGATATCAGGTGAAACCTTGAGCCAAGCCAACGATACGAAGCTGTAGAACAGACTGTTTAAGCGGTGCCTCGGCCATGGGCAGGAAAATATATAATAGTACATAATTTTTGTGTAGATTTCCTTGAGTTATGAGAGTAGTTAAAGTCGGGATTTCCTATCTGCATCTACGCGCACGCGATAATGCCGTATTCTAATTGTTAAGATTAAGCTATATGATATACCGTGGTGCAGATACGAAATCACGCTTTTGACTACTCTTGGTACCGGGACCCCTGCATCAGCCTGCGGGCGGCCAGCACTTGTTCAGAGTAGGGCAGTGACCTTTTGGCGTAAATCGCGCACCGTCCGCCGCTTAACTGCCATAGGCCATGGCTGGGCGCGTCGGGGTTGCGCACTGGCACGTAGCCGCAGGCTTCGAGGCGGTGAGGGATGGTTCGGCGGTTCCGTCGGTCGTCCAGCCACATCAAGAACGGCTCTGGTGCTTTGCTCCGCAGTTGTTCAAGGGTTACGGCATCCGGGTTATCGAGTTTATCGAGCGTGTCCATCATTTCGGGGATTTCGGGAGCCCTGCCGGCATCGGCAATGGCCTGGAACGCCGCGGTCTTGGGGGGCGGTGCCTTGGGCGCAAAAGACGAAATGTCGAGAGTGGAGAGATAGGCCGCGACATGGCCATAGCCGCCGTCATCCTCGTACCATTTCCAAATTCCGTCCCAATAGGCTTGAGAGAAGTCCTCTTTCGCCCATTCCGAGTAGGCCACATAGTGACGCCGGTCATCTTCCGGTAGATAAATTCCGTCCGTCTTGTAATTGCTTGTAATGATTACGCTACAGCAATTCGGAACATAGTATTCGCGTAAGTTCTTCTCATTGATTTTCAACACGTCGGGGGGAGCCGCGATGACGGTTTTCATACGATCGTAGAGTTTGAACCGGTCGACGTCGCCGAGGTCGCGCCCCTCGCTGATCCGCAAGATGACGGATCGCTGAAACCTGTTGAATGACGCGAACATGTCGCTAGGCGATGCCTCGCCAAAGTTCCAATGTCCTACCGCGCGCTTTACGGGCTCTAGCAGCGTGTCCTTGCCGATTCCCTGATTGCCGCCTAGCAGCAAAGCGTGGTTGATTTTCTCCTGCGGCCGCTGAACACGGTGAGCGAGAAACATTATGATATGATCTGCGTCACTTGGATAAACGTGACGCACATGCTCTGACCATCGGTCTGCTTTTGCCGCGTCTCCCCGTGCGCAAGCCGGCGCCCGGTACAGATTGAAAACAGTCACGCCCTCGCGCTCTATGAAGCCGCCGTCGCTGGTAAGGCGCCCCTCGATCAGCTCCGGCTCCCCGGGCGCCCACGTGATCTGTTGCACGGCTTGGTTGCCGGCAATCCACTTGCTGGCCGCTATTGTCTTGCCACCCGGCAGGGGGACGGGCGGTAGCTCGTCATCGACCGCGCTTGCCGGCCACATGGCGCGCGTCGGCTTGAAGATGTAATTGCGCTGTTCGCGGTAAGCGACGAAATCGCCTAGGGTTACGCCGTGATTGGCCGCTTCCCTGGCTTGTTCCTTAGCCTTGTGCGCCCGCGCACGGCGCTCCGCATCGAAATCGATCGTCATGGCCGGACCCCTCGCGCCCGTGCCTGTCGGATGATCCGCCGGACACATGCCAATTGTTTTTCCGAGAGGCGGCCCAGGTTATCCCGCGCCAAGAGATCGATGACGAACTCGGCGGCCCAGGCGGAAAGCCATGGCTGCCCGGAAATTGCCTCTAGCCACGCCCGCAGCTCGCGCGCGTCAGGGGTCTCGTCACGGCCATGTGGGGTGCGTGGGGCCGCACCGCACACGGCCTTGGCCATGTCATGCCAGTCGAGCTTATCAGTGGCCAAGGCACGCTCAATGGCGCGGGCGGTCGCGACAACCTCGGGGTCGAATGGCGACGCGAGACGTGGTATTAGGCGCCCGATGATTGCCGGAAAGCCGCTCATGCCGCGGTCCTCCGCATGGCGCTGGCGATCGTCGCGGTGATCTCGCGCCTGGCCAGGCCGGAAAGCCCCGCTGCTTCATCGAGCAACACGAAAGCGTCTTCGGAAGCGTGCTGCTCGGCAAGCCTGCAGGCGGCCCAAAAAAGATATGAATTGCGGTTGCCCGGCTCGGCGGCGGACATGCCGCTTAAAAGCCCGTCGATCCCGGCAAGATTGAACTCGATCGCACGGGTAAAAACCTTTTTCGGCTTTAGTGTCGCGGCAACCTTGAACTTCTTTTTCACCCGCTCCAGAGCCCGCTCCAGGTTGGCGGCGCTTATCGAACTAGGATGCGCTGATCTAAGGAATTGAATGCGCGTCAAGAACGGCTCCGCCTTCCAATACAGGAAGCCGGGCAGGCGCATAACCCTGGACAGGTTGCAAACGGCGTGGTCGCCGCCAAGGGCGTGCGCGAGCTCTTGCTGGAAAGGCTTGAAGCGATCGAGTGGCATCGCATGGGTTTTCCAGTAGACGTGATATTTCCCCGGACTGCTTTCGACGATCATCGTGATCGGTGCTAGTCCCGCGAACGACTTGACGACCGGCGGCCCAGTGAAGGTGAGCAACCGTTGCGCGAGTTCTTTTTCGTCCGCGCGGTCGATGTCGGCGAAGACGCAACGGATGTCCGTGACATCCGGATCTTTTGTGCCTGTGGTTTCGTTGACGGCGACAAAAATACCGTACCCGGCCGCGTTCAGCCGGTGCAGCGCCGGCCCGTCTTCGGCATAAGTTCCGAGGAAGTTTTCCGTACGTCCACGTAGGCGTGCGCGCTCGGGTATCGCGCGGAACTGATGGACAGCCCCCGGCATCCCCGCAATCCGGCAAAGGAACGCCTCCGCGGGGGGTGCTTGACGCGGGTCGTGTAGCGGTTTAAATAACGGTTGCTCGTTGTACATTCGGGCACTTTCGAAAAAGCTGTCATAGACGGGGGCCGCGCGAACGGTCCCCGCCGCTCGATCAGAAGTTTGGTTTCAGTGAAGGTTCGTCGGATGATCTTAAGGCGAGGCCGCCCCGGATCAGCGACTGCCCCAGGGGGCTTTTAGGGTCGGCCCCCTGGACTATTTCCCGCGTATAATTAGCGAACCCGCTGTCCGGGGCCGCCGCTATATGCGAGGCCATGCGCTGCATGACGTCGCATCCGATGGACCTATTTTGCTTTATGTTCATTGGTTCCTAACCTCACGCAAAGTCAGGCAACCCGTCATCGATGATGTCGCCGGCTCGCTTGCCTTTTGACTTGGCGGCTAGCTTCCGGTCATCGATCAGGGTTTTGTAGGTCTCGCTTGCCTTGACCTTTTCGCGTTGCCGGTCGGGAAGGTCCGCCAAGCCATCCTCGTCGAACTCACTAGGATGCAGACTGAAGAACACTAAGTCCGACACTGGCGCGTGCGCGGGTGGTTTGCCTTTGAGAGCCCGGCATTCGACGTTCGCAAACACGGAACCGTCATCCTTAGTCACATGCTCGATGACAGCCTCGCACCATTTTCCGACAAGGTCCCTGGTGTTGACGCCGCTGATGTCGTGCATGTTGCTAAGGGCGCGAACGACCTCGCGGAAGTTCTTCGACCGGTTCGATAAGTTGAATAGCCGTTTGAACGCCAGTACCGGCCGGCCATCCGCTGTCATTTCGTCTTCGATCTCGAAGGCAAGATCAGCGTTTCGGCTACGGCTGCCGAAGCTGTTGGGTTGCAGGCCGATGTCCACGAACCGGACGAGGCAGGCGGTATGCCGGCCTTCCGGGGGCAGCTCGAAGTCTCCACCATATTCTGTTATTAACGCCATTATACTGTTCCTTTACTGTTGTTTACTGTTTCTACTTGTGAGCCGCCCGAAGGCGGCGATAACAACCCGCGAATGCATACGCGGGGCAGGGACGGGCGCGGCAACGCCCGCCAGAGCACGCCTTTACGGCGTGTCAGGTCCCGCCGGTTGCCGCTGGCGGGAGCAAGCTGGAGTGGGGTTAGGGGGCGGCACCTGCCACATTTGAGGCGGGCAGCTTTGGTGCGCCGGTCTTTGGTGTGCGGCGCGGGCGGGACTTAAGCCACGTTTCGACTTCATCTATTTCCCACGCCAGCGTATTTGCGCCGATCGCCATTGGCCGGGGGAAGCCGTATTTTTCGATCGCACGCGCCAACTGCATGCGATTGGAGATGATGCCTTGTTGTTCTAAATACCGGTAGCGGACTAGCACTTTTGAATCCTCGTGAGCACACTGTTAAACGTGCGTCACGAGAACACGGTTTGCCTTGGCAGTCATCGGAAATTGGCGGGAGTGTTGAATTTTACCGCTAGCGGACGCGAAGAGCCTCGCGAATGGTTTTCGCGTCAGCCGTGAACCTTTTGCCCCCCGATAGCTCGACGGCCTTTTTTAAAATCCTGTCGTCTCTTTCTTGAACCGACAGGCCGTCTAGAACAGGGCCAAGTTCATCGGCGGATTTTAAAATCAACTCTCGTTTCGCCGACCTGTATCGTGCTCTTGTTTGCGTTTCCTCGCCTATCCACTTTGACAATGAAGCGCGATCAATCTCAACGTTGAAATAGCATGCGTTCCCGGCATGTCTCCAGCCATCCGGCCACGCCCATAACTCCGGTTTTGCCGCGACAGATGCCAGGCAAATCCAATTCATATTGACAGGGCTTAACGTAAGTCCGTCACCGGCAAATTCCGCCGCTGGAATCGGCCGCTTCCCGAACGGTTCGATTAGCCTGACCCGTGGCAGTCCATCGAGGAATGCATGAGTTGACCGTTCACACCGCTCGCCGGAAATGGAAACCTTTCGTTCGCCGGCAGCTCTGAATAGCGCATACGCCGCAACGAGACTCGTTGTCATCGCCTCAACACTGGAATTGGAATACTCTGCTGGCGACATGGCGGGTCCGAAAGCCATCAGCTTGATGACCTCCGGCATTGGCACCCTTCCGCCGCCTGAAAGTCTTTTGCATGCTTCGCATGATAGGCTAGCAGGCGGGGGCCACGGGCGGTCATGCGCCGCCTTTTGCGCAATCACATAGGGGATCTTGTCGAAATCCATCGCGAGCACCCGCCGCACCTGATGGGCGCGCGGGCGCGAACGGTCCCCGCCGCTCGATCAGAAGTTTGGTTTCAGTGAAGGTTCGTCGGATGATCTTAAGGCGAGGCCGCCCCGGATCAGCGACTGCCCCAGGGGGCTTGCCCGCGCGTTTCGATAGCGGCCTATCCTCGCGCCGCGTGCCAAGTTCGATCACATTGTTTGCCGCGCCCGGCTCGCAAATAGCGAGCACGTGGTTTGCCCAAGCGCCGAAGGCGTTCCGCTTTTCGTCCAGATAGGCGTGCTGGTCATAAATCTTGTGCAGCCCTTTTTGCGCGTGCGCGATGCAGAGCTCGGAAACTGTGTCCGCAATGCGCAAGGCCGATAGTCCGGTGCGCATCGAGCGGCGCAAGTCATGGAAGCGCCACGGCTCGACTCCGGGCATAAGCGCGTCGAACTTTTCCTTGATGCCGGAAAAATTTGCGATAGGCCGCCGGCCGCTAGTTGTCGAAAAAATGAAAGGTCCGGCCCAGCGGGGCAAGCCGTCAAGGATCGCGGCGGCTTCCGGCGCTAGTGGGACGATATGCGGCGCATCGGCCTTCATGCGATCCGCCGGGATCGTCCAAATCCCTTTGTCTAAATCGACTTCGGCCCAACTCATTTCCGCGACTTCCCTCAGCCGCTGGCCGGTCAAGAGCAACAACCGCACGAATGGGCCGGCCGGATAGGGAAGGCCAGCCGTTGCCCGCCACACGGCCGCCAGCTCGCTATCCTGCAAGGTGCGAGTCCGAGGGTTCGGCTTGCCGAGCAAATCCTTTGCCGAGAGCCCGGCGCATGGCGAGACGGTAGCACCGTAGCAGCGCTGCGCGATTGCCCAACGGAAGAATTTCGACAGATAAGCAAAAACGTGCCGGGCCATGTACGGGCGGCTTTTTGCAATGACTTTGAGCAGGCGCGCGATTTCGATGTCGGAAATGTCCGCGATTGGCCTTTTGCCCAAAACTGGGATAAGCTCGTTTTTGAAAGCCGCCTCGACCTCTCGGGCCGATCGAAGGCCGGACACATGGTCGGCCAAGAACTCTTTGGCGACAGCGGCAAATGTTTCGCGCGCCACTATCGCTTTGGCTTGCTGTTCCGCTTCCCGTTTCGCCTTCGGATCGATGCCGCGGGAAATATCCAAGATCGCGGCCCGCGCATCGTCTCGCGCATCGGCAAGGGAATAAGGGAGCGGTTGACCGGCCGGGAGCGGCAGGTGCCACGCCACGCCGATCATTCGGCGAATAACGCGGCCATGAAGGCGCCGCATAACATTAAAGGATGCCGCGCCCTTGTCGGTGACGCGGACGCAAAGGCTCGGAACTGCGCTGTCCCAAAGGACGGTCCGCTTGCCTGGCGACGCTGGCTTGAGTCCGCGCAATGTCCTATCGGTCAAGAGTTTCTTCATTCGCCTACCTCCAATTCCTGGGGCAACAATAGGGCAAACATCTCGGCATGTCAACGGGTGTTAGCCGGCGATATGCGGTGATAGGGGATTATCTGGCTTAAGATTGATTCTATGGCTTTATTTCTGTGCGAATGTGTGTCAATGTTAAGTGGCGATATGGGGCGCGACGGGACTTTTAATCAGGAGGTCATGGGTTCGAATCCCATCGCGCTCACCAGCACAATCAAATACTTACAAGAGACAAAATTTACGAGCTGGTTGATCGGGTAAGCGTCAGGTAAGCGTGAGCCGAGTAAATTTTCTTGAGTTGTCATCGCGTGCGAGCGAAGCTGGGCCTCGGGCGGTGAGAAATGGGCCACATTCGGCTAGGCGTCCTTCCGAAGTCGAAGAAATGGAACCGGGTCGTCGAAGAGCTGCGCCTCGGGTCCGACGTCTCAGAAATTGCGAGTGCCACAGCGGCCGCCGCGGAAACCAGCCTAGAGAACGCATCCGCTGATCCCGCCTTCCTTCACGCCTTTTGGCTTCTGACCCAGATCCCGCTCGCCGCACGAGGCCCGGAATTCATCGGGGATCTGCGGCGGCTCGGTGTAACTGTCAGTGTCCCGCCAGGTCTGATGGATCTCCTGGCTGGCTTCTCCGCTGCAGTTGATCAGAATGCCCGCGCCCGGGGCGGCAGAACTGACCTGGGCGAGATGGCGCAGATGGCTGCCGTCGAAAGCCTAGCGGCGTTGGTTGGGCCGATGCTGCCTCCGCTGTTTAGGCCGTCGCCCGAGGAAGTCCAGAGGGCAATAGGTCGCTTCGGAAGCGGGGATCGATTCAGCGCACTTGCGCGCGAGTTCTTCGCGAGGCTCACGCAGCGGACCCTCGCCTATTATCTTAGTCGCGTACTCTCCGCGCACATCGGTCCTGACCAGCGGTTCGCCGACGACCGCGAACGTGCGATCTTCGACGCCGCGCTCAATCAACATTGTCGCGAAGCGTCCCGGATCGTCGAAGCGTTCGCCGGAGGTTGGTACGGTAAAAACGTCTATCATGGCGATGGCTTGACGCCGGAGGCCGTCAAGCGCTTTGCCCCCGTCGCCTTTAAGAAGGTCCGCGCAGAGCTTCGGAAACGACGAGATGCCCACGCGTGAGCATCTCGTCCTCTGCGGTGGCGCTCGCCGATCGGGCCAGTCCGACGCGACAGCGCTGCGCCTTGATCTCCATGGGCCATCGAGGAATGTGATGCTCCGCATTCAAGACCTCAGCGCGCGCCTCGTCTCGAACATACCCGACACGCTTGTCGACCTGCTTGGTCTATGCTGCCGACAGTGCGATCGGTCGGGGCAGCAAAACCGACGCCCAGCTCGGTGCTCGCTGGCGCCGAAGCCTCAGCTTCGTTGTCCCGGTGCGGCGGCCAAATCTATGGAAATCAGCAGCCGTTTCCTCCGCCCTCCGAGATCTGCTCGGGTTTATGTCGGATGACACCTACACTTTCGAATTCAGGCCGCTTGACGTGCGGCCGAAGGTACAGAGCTATCTGGAATTCTCGGGCGAGGACATCGAGAGCTTCTCTCTGGACGAGGTCGTCCTCTTCTCCGGCGGCATCGATTCCTTCGCCGGCGCCGTCGAGCGGCTCGCGGCCGATGGCAAGTCGGTCGCGCTGGTGAGCCATCGGTCAGCAACCAAGATCGCATCGACCCAGACGGAATTGGTCGCCAGTCTGCGCGCTCGGTTCGGACGCAGTCGCATCCTCCACATCCCGGTTCTGGTCAATCTCGACGAACACCTCGGTCGCGAGTTCGACGCGCCGGACCCGATCCTTTCTATTTGCTTCCCTGGGTGCGGCCACCGCGCGGCTGTTCGGCCTCGATCGCGTCAGCTTCTTTGAAAATGGCGTCGTGAGCATGAACCTGCCTCTCCTCGCGCAAGTCGTTGGGGCTCGGGCCACTCGCACCACGCATCCGCAGGTCTTGGCGGGCTTCCGTGACCTACTCTCGGGACTTTTCGAGTGTCCGTTCAGTGTCACCAATCCATTCGTGTGGCGTACCAAGGCCGAGATCGTCGAGGGAATCTCCGCGCATGGGTGCGGGGATCTCATCCGTGACACCCGCAGCTGCACGCGCGTGCGCGACATGACCCGGCAGCATCCCCACTGTGGGCTATGCTCACAGTGTATCGATAGGCGCTTCGCAGTACTCGCTGCAGGAGCGGCCGATCAGGACCCTGCCGAAGCCTACCGGGTCGATTTGCTTACTGGCGAAAGGGATGCAGGACCAGATCGTGAGCTGGTCCTCGCCTATGAGCGCGCTGCGACCGAAATCAATCGGATGGCGGGCGATACATTCTTTGCGCACTACGGTGAGGTCAGCCGTATCGTTGCCTATTTCGCGGAGCCAGCGGGTGAGGTGGCCGAGCGTATCCTCGGTCTTCTTCGACGGCATTCAGCGGCCGAGCGACGTCATTGACCGCGCAATCGCCGAGCATGCGAGTGCTTTGCGTGAAGGATCCCTTCCGCCGACCGCGCTGCTTACCCTCGTGACCTCGCGGGCGGCGATGCTTCTGGTAAGGTCACACGCCATCAAGCGGGGCCGCACTGTGGATCCAGAACAGGTGAGCGGAAAGTCGCCAGAGGGGGCCGCGAGACTCCCCACTCAAGAGTTCCGCATCGCAATACATCCGAATGGGCGAGAAATAATCATTGAGGGTTGGGGGCGCCTTCGGAACGCGAGCGCTGAGCTGCTGATCTCCCTCGCCCGTCCTCACGAGAAGGCCATCAGCGAGAGGCGCGCGCCGGAGAACCATCCCTTTACGGCGACACGCAGATTGGCTGGGATGCTCGGGAAGGTGAAAGAGGAGACGCTCCGACGGCGCGTGCTTCGGTGTCGCACGACGATCGCTCAACTCGCCCAGAACGCCGGCGCGGTTGCACCGGCGCTCGACGCCGTGATTGAGAACAACCAGTCGCACGGCTACCGGCTGAATCCGGACAACGTTCGGATTGTAGCGATCACTGAGCTGACGGCATCGAAGTAGGTCATGCCTTTCAGGCAGCGTCACGCTTCGTCAGGCATGTGTAGCAACATCAATGTTTTAGGCGTGGGCTCGAAACGACATTCAGCGTCATGCATGCCTGCGCGTTGCTGGCTCACCCGCTCGTGCTCGCCCTATGTGCCGGAAATCGCGCAAATCGCGGCAGCACTCGGCTTTCCGGGGGTCTGGCTGTTTAACGGCTCGTACCAATGGTGCTGCACCTCGCTCGCGCGCGAAGAAGACGGCGTGCCCTGGCTCGCACGCACGCTGGATTGGCCATTCCCCGGGCTAGGCCGCCATGCGGATGTTGTCCGCACAAAGGGGCCCTCGGGCGAATACTTCAGCATCACCTGGCCGGGCTACGCCGGCGTGCTGACGGCGATGGCACCGAGGCGATTCGCCGCCTGCATCAACCAGGCGCCCATGTGGCGTCGCACCCGGCATCCCTGGCTGCGCATTTATGACCTTGCAGCTAATGCGTTTCATACATGGGTGAATATTCGCCACATGCCGCCGGATCAATTGCTGCGCCAGGTCCTTCGAGATTTGCCCGGCATATGCCGCCGCGAGGAGCGTGTTGGAGAACACGCCGGTGGCAAGGCCGGTGATCTACATGCTCATTGGCTGTGCGCCGGGGGAGCGATGTGTGATCGAGCGCACCGAGAACGGCTTTGTCACGCGTGAGGAAAACACAAGCGCGACCAATGATTGGGTGCCGAGCCGCCCGAGGTGGGAAGCGCGTATTTCGGCGGCTCGCTTCCTGACTTGCTCGTCGGCGGAGGCCGCCACGCGATGCCGCGACCGGCACGTTGCGCTCGTGGGCTGGAGCGGGCTCTTGTCGCGCGACGGTTTCGATTGGGTGAAGCCGCCGGTCCTAAATCCCTATACGCGGCTTGCCGTCACGATGAGCCCCGCGCGGGCCATCCTGCGCGTGGCCGGCTACGAAATGACAACAGCCGGCTTGTCGGAACAGGTCACCCAAGTCTGCGAGATTTAAGGGCGGCGGGCAGGCGAAGCGGGGATTTCGCGCAAGCGGAAGAGTGGGTTAAAGTTTATTTTTGGCCACGCGGTTTTTCAATCGGAATGGGTCAATTTAAGAATTGAGCTGCTGACCGGCGGCGTAGTCCGGGTTGCGCCAATGCACTAAATCGCTGCCGCGATAGCCCGCTGAGGCTGGCGGCTTTTCTGCGAGCACGGTGAGTAATTGCAAGAACAATGATGGCGGGCCATGGGCCGTTTTCTGAGAATCGAGGTGTCGTCAACCTCACTCAGGAGAGTTCCCCATGAGTACCGATGCCATCAGCCCGCTGCGCCAGCGCATGATCGAGGACATGAGCGCGCGCAAGCTCAACCCGCACACGCAGAGAAGCCACATCAGCAGCTGCAAGCGGTTCGCCGCGTATTTGAAGCGCTCGCCCGGCACGGCTACAGCCGACGAGATCCGCCTGTTCCAGCTGCACCTGACTGAGACGGGGACGAGCATCTGCAATCGCAACCGCATCATGACCGGGCTCAGGTTCTTGTTCCGTGTGACGCTGCGGCGATTGGATCTTGCGGCCGAGATCTATCACATCAAAGAACCCCAGAAGATCCCGCTGGTGATGAGCCCGGACGAGGCCAAGCGCCTCTTGGCCATGGCGAGGACTCTCAAGGTTCACGTATTGCTCGCTCTCGGCTACGGCGCAGGTTTGCGCGCGGGCGAGGTGGTCCGGCTCAGGGTTGGTGATATCGACAGGGCGCAGAACATCATCCGCATCGTGCAGGCCAAGGGGCGCAAAGACCGCCACGTCATGCTGTCGCCAGAGACGCTCGATCTGCTGCGGCAATGGTGGAAGGTGCGACCGGCTCGTTACGATACGGGCGTGTCGCAAGAGCAGCGCTGGTTGTTTCCTGGCCGCAAGCCAGGAAAGCCGATGACGACCCGGCAGCTCAATCGTCTGTTTCACGAGACGGCTGACGCGGCCGGCATCAAGAAGGCGGTGACGCTGCATGCGCTGCGCCACAGTTTTGCGACCCATCTGCTCGAACGTGGGACCGATATCCGCATCATTCAGGCTCTCCTCGGTCACGACAAGCTCGACACGACAGCGCGCTACACGCGCGTGGCCACCGGCATGATCTCTGCCATCGAGAGCCCACTCGACTTGCTGTGCGAGCCGCGCAGGACGCCCAGGAAGAGAGGCAAGGCGCCGCCGCCGGCTTGAGCGGTCGGCCATGTCCCGTCCAGCTCTCGAGGTCGCGGATATCTTCCGCGACCACGGGACGGCGTGGCGGCGCGCCAATGCCGGCCACGTCAGCCTCGACCAGATGAAGGTCATGAGTGCGATCGAGCGCTGCCGCACAGTCGCGCTCGGCGGGTATGTCGCGCGCTGCGAGGGCTGCGCGCACACGGTCATCGCGTACAACAGCTGCCGCAACCGGCATTGCCCGAAGTGCCAGGGCGCGGCGGCGAGGGAGTGGCTCGAAGAGCGGGAAGACGAGTTACTCTCGGCGCCATACTTCCACGTCGTCTACACGCTGCCCGGTCCAATCGCGGATATCGCGTATCAGAACAAGGCTGTCATCTACGATATCCTGTTCAAGGCATCGGCCGAGACGATGATCACGATCGCGGCCGATCCAAAACACTTGGGCGCACGGATCGGCATAACCTCCGTGCTGCACACCTGGGGCTCGGCAATGACGCATCACCCGCACGTGCACATGATCGTACCGGGCGGCGGGCTGTCAGAGGACGGCACGAGGTGGATCGCCGGTCGACCGAACTTCTTCTTGGCCGTCCGCGTGCTGTCACGGCTGTTCCGGCGCCTAGTCTTGCAGATGTTGATCGTGGCCCACGAAACCGGCCGGCTCCAGTTCTCCGGCGCGCACGCAGCGCTCGCTGATACCAACGCGTTCGCCGCCTTCCTCGTCCCGCTCCGGCGATCGGAATGGGTGGTCTATTCGAAGAAGCCATTCGGCGGACCCGAAGCTGTTCTCGCATACCTCGCGCGCTACACACATCGCGTCGCCATCTCCAATCACCGCCTGATCGCAGCTGACATGGGCATCACGTTCAAATACAAGGACTACAGGATCCAAGGTCCCGAGCGGTACAAGCTCATGACACTCGCGACAGACGAGTTCATCCGCCGCTTCCTGATGCACGTTTTGCCGAAAGGCTTCCATCGCATCCGCCACTACGGGCTCCTGGCCAACGGCAACCGCGCTGACAACATCGCCAAAGCGCGCGCGTTGCTGAACGTTCCGAAGCCGGACGCGATCCCGGACGATCCCAAATCTGCTGACGCAGCCGAACTGCCGGCGCTCTCGCGGCCATGCCCATGCTGCGGCGGCCGCCTGCTCATCATCGAGACGTTCGCACGGGGATGCGAGCCGAATTACCGGCCGGCCACCGCACCTCTCGTGATCAAGATCGATACGTCATGATCGAGATTGCATTATCTACCGCGACGCAACGCCGTCCGTTCTTGCCATTCTTGCCGCTGACCGTTAGCCAGCGCCGGCGGCGCTCGCTCGATGATGCTGCGCCAACGTCTTGCGATCGCCGCCGCCACGCCGAAACTGATCCCAATGCCGGTGGCGCACGCTCCCCTCGACCGGTCAACCCGTCAACTTGCCGTGCGTCCGTAGTTCCGGCCTCTCGAAAACAGACGCTCGCACTCCTCAAATCCCCATAGATCGCAGCGGCGAAACAGAGCCCCTTCCGGCCCGCGATTTCGTGCCTTGGCGCTTCTCGGACGCCTGTCGTGGGAGCGCGTGGATGGTTTTGTGATGCAGGCGTCCGAGAAACCTGCACAGGAGCGGACAATTCCGACCAACCTGTTGAACTCACTGATCGCCAGGGACAGCCGGCATGTTGACGTTCTTGCCCGCCTTTGTTTCCGCGAGCCAAGTATTCCACTCCGGTGTTGCATAGGGCCACTTCTTCATCTCGATGCACCATAGCGGCGGCGACTGTGGTTGTAATTCAAACCTCAGGCGCTTTTTTGGCGTCAGGCAACGGGGAACGATCGACTTTGCGTATTGCGCGAGGTCAGATGTCCTGGCAAAGAAAGGCCGAAGCGTCAAATCCTCGGCTGATCCAAGTCTCTGAAAGTTTGAACTCCTGAGGCGGATTCCCGAATCGGCATTTATCTGATTCACCATGGCAAACAGCTCTTGGGAGAGTTTGCCATGTCAACTCCGGTTCCGCTTCGCTCTGACTTTGACACGATTGGCCTGCGCATGCTGGCGCGGCGATCGCGTGACCCCGATCAGACCCGGCGTCTCTTGGCACTGGCCGAGATTTTGGCGGCTCGCGGCCGGATGCGGCGCGGATCGGCGGGGTCGGGGTGCAGATCGTGCGCGACTGGGTTGTCCGTTTCAACGCCAAAGGTCCTGATGGTCTCTTGACCGGCAAAGCGCCGGGCGCTCCCAGCATCCTCGGCGAGCGCCAGCGCCAAGCCTTGCGGCAGGTCGTGGAAGATGGGCCGATTCCCGCCCTGCATGGCGTCGTCCGCTGGCGGCTGATCGATCTGGCGCAGTGGCTCTTCGAAGAGTTCCGGGTTTCGATCTCCAAGCCGACGCTCAGCCGCGAGCTGCGGCATATGGGCTTTCGCAAGCTCTCGGCGCGACCGCGCCATCATGCGCAAGACGAGGAAGCTCGTTCTTCTCGATCAGGCCGGGTGGCATGTCTCGGCGAAGCTTCCCGTCCCGGACAACATCACGCTCTTGCCGTTGCCGCCGAAATCGCCCGAGCTCAATCCGGTCGAGAACATCTGGCAATTCATGCGCGACAACTGGCTCTCGAACCGCGTCTTCGAATCCTACGACGACATTCTCGACCACTGCTGCTTCGCCTGGAACAAGCTCATCGACATGCCCTGGAAAATCATCTCCATCGGAACAAGAGAGTGGGCCTATCGGTCGTGATCAGCGAGACTTGGTATGAGATATCGAGCGCGATGTTCTTCGAGCCATCGGCCGTGAAATAAGGGCTTATGGTCCAATTGTTGCGCGAGGATGCCGACACCAACAATTCCAAGCGCTCGCTCTGCATACACAATACGCGTGCCACTTGGGTCATAAGCTAGCTGTCCGAAGGATTGATACGGAAGGCTGATCCGCTGCTTCTCCGAAAACGAACTAGCGTCCCACAAGGTGACCGTTCTTCCTGTCGAATCCGCCGTGACGATACGGTCGCGTCCTTGTTGTAGATGGCACTGGTGAAATAGGCGTCTTCACGAGATAGTTCCTTCACGCTCTGGCCGGTACTGGCGTCCCACGTCTCAAAGGAACCGTCGCCCGACGTTATGACGCGTGCTCCGTCGGGACTGAACGCAACTGAATTGATGAGGCGCCCGCGACGCTTGAGTTCCTTGACTGGCTTAAAGGGATCTAGAGTCCAGATGCTCGCCGTGCCGTCCTCGAGTCCGACGACCAGATGCAAGCCGTCCCGGCTAACCGCCATGGCCCTCGCTTCTTCGGCAAGGCCATCGAAGGAATGGAGCAAGGCACCAGCCTTGGTATCCCAGAGTTCTAGCGTTTTGTGGGGGCTGCCCGTGACGAGGCCGGAACCGTCCGGCGTTAGAGCGCCCTGCCAGTTGGGGGTGGTAACGCTCTGCCCCTTAGCGTAGATAGGCGGCCGCGACGATCCGCTCTCGATGTCGACCACTCTGATGACCCGGCGGTTCTTTTCGCGTGCGGAAAGTGCTGCGACGGCTCGGTCGTGCGCGGCTACCTGATCGACAACTGCAAGCTGGTCGGGGCCAACGAATACGTCATCACCTGGAAGATTCCGCTGCAGGGCGAGGCGAAGACTAATTTCGCCTGCGTGATCGGCAGCATCGCGCTCGAGGCGGTGGAGCCGGGCTTTTGCACCGTGGGCCTGATGCAGGACCCGATGAAGATGCATGTCCACACTTACGATGTCAGCGGCAAGCCGGCGAAGCGGTCGTTCCACTTGGCATGCTTCCGCGACGAATAGGCCGCGCTCCGGGAGGGGAGCCGGATGGTGAGGCATCTGTCCCTCCGGTTCCTGCTGTTCCGCCTCGCCGCCCAGAATATCGGGCGGCGCCGGGTGCGGGCATTGCTGCTGGGCCTCTCCGTGATGCTCGTCGTCGGCGTTGGGTTCGCCAGCTTCACCGGCGGTTGGGCGCTGCGCAGCGGCGTGGCCACCTCGTTCGCGCGCATGGGCGCGGATATCGTCGTCGTGCCACTGGGCACGCTGGTCAACATCACCAGCACGCTGCTGACGGTGCAGCCGACCGAGCAGGAACTCGATGGCGGACTCGCCAAGCGGCTGCGAGCTATCCCAGGCGTGGGTGTCGTGGCGCCGCAACGCATCGTGCGCGCGCAGGCGGATGGCCGCGCAATCAACCTTATCGCCTTCGATCCCTTGGCCGATTTCACCGTGCAGCCGTGGCTGCGGCCGGACCAGCGTCTCGCACTCGAGAAAGGGAGCATGCTCATCGGCGAGCGCGTGACCGACAGCAGTCCCGGCGACAGCTTAGCGATCTGCGGCCAGCCGCTGCATGTCGAGGCGCGGCTGGGCGGAACCGGGGTCGGTCCGTTCGACGAGTCCTACTTCGTCAGCTTCGCCACGCTCGACGGCCTCATCGCCGCGTGGCAGGAGATCTCTCATGCCGCCGGCGTCCCCATCTCGGCGAAGCCGGTCGGGCCGGCCGCCACGTTCGACGCCGCAGCGGCGGTCGCGCAACACCGGCACAACCTGCTCACCGGCCCTGCGTCGTGCCTGCCCGACCTCGCCCCCGGCCAGGTTTCGGCGCTGCTGCTGCAACTGGCGCCCGGCGCTTCCGCCCAACAAGTCATGTTCGCGATCGGTCAGATTCCGGGGATCAAGCTCGTCACCGGGAATGCCGTCTTCACCACTACGCGTCAGGCGCTGGGCAGCCTGTTTTCCAGCATCGCGGTTTTCGCCGTGTTATACCAAGTCTCGCTGATCACGACCGATAGGCCCACTCTCTTGTTCCGATGGAGATGATTTTCCAGGGCATGTCGATGAGCTTGTTCCAGGCGAAGCAGCAGTGGTCGAGAATGTCGTCGTAGGATTCGAAGACGCGGTTCGAGAGCCAGTTGTCGCGCATGAATTGCCAGATGTTCTCGACCGGATTGAGCTCGGGCGATTTCGGCGGCAACGGCAAGAGCGTGATGTTGTCCGGGACGGGAAGCTTCGCCGAAACATGCCACCCGGCCTGATCGAGAAGAACGAGCGCATGCGCGCTTGGTGCGACCGCAAGCGAGATTTCTTCGAGATGCAGGGCCATGGCCTCGCTGTTGCAGGAGGGTAGTACGAGCCCGGCGCCTTTTCCTTCGGCCGGGCAGATGGCGCCGAAAATATAGGCTGAACTCGTCCTCTGGTCGTGCGGCGCCGAAGGCCGTGTCCCGCGTTTCGCCCATCGGCGGGTGACCTTGTTTTTCTGCCCGATCCGAGCTTCGTCTTGAAACCAAATCTCTATCGGCTTGCCAGGAGCCTCTTTTGCGGCGGTCTCCTCCACGAGGGCGAGAAAGTTTTTTTAAAAGCCGCCGCGGCTTCCTCGTCTTGCGCATGATGGCGCGGTCGCGCCGAGAGCTTGCGAAAGCCCATATGCCGCAGCTCGCGGCTGAGCGTCGGCTTGGAGATCGAAACCCGGAACTCTTCGAAGAGCCACTGCGCCAGATCGATCAGCCGCCAGCGGACGACGCCATGCAGGGCGGGAATCGGCCCATCTTCCACGACCTGCCGCAAGGCTTGGCGCTGGCGCTCGCCGAGGATGCTGGGAGCGCCCGGCGCTTTGCCGGTCGGTCAAGAGACCATCAGGACCTTTGGCGTTGAAACGGACAACCCAGTCGCGCACGATCTGCACCCCGACCCCGCCGATCCGCGCCGCATCCGGCCGCGAGCCGCCATCATAAATCTCGGCCAGTGCCAAGAGACGCCGGGTCTGATCGGGGTCACGCGATCGCCGCGCCAGCATGCGCAGGCCAATCGTGTCAAAGTCAGAGCGAAGCGGAACCGGAGTCGACATGGCAAACTCTCCCTGTTTGCCATGGTGAATCAGATAAATGCCGATTTGGGAATCCGCCTCAGGAGTTAAACTTTCAGAGACTTGGTATTACTGCTGCTCGGGCTGCTGATCCTGATCTCGCTGCTGTTCTCGGCCATCGTGCAGGAGCGCTACCGCGAACTCGGGCTGTTGCGCGCTTTGGGCGCCCGGCCCGGCCAGATCACGCGCGTCATCCTGACCGAGGCCGCCGCGATCACCGCGATCACCGCGCTCGGTGGGCTGTTCGGCCTCGGGTTCGGCATCTCACTGGTGCTGATCTTCGCCCGCACGTTCGGCTTTTATTTCGAATCGATCGGCGTTCCGTTCGCTTGGCCTCCGATTTGGATCACCGCTTTGGCAGCATCATTCGCCGTAGCTTTCTCCGCGATCCTCGGCGTCGCCGGCGCCTTCGTGCCGGCATGGCGGGCGCGCCGCCTGGAGCCTTACGTGCTCATCAAGGCGGAGGCGGCGCCTTGATCCTCCACGCCGCCGGCCTTGGCAAGACCTACGGCGACGGCGCCGTCGCGGTCAGCCATGCCGAGCTGAAGCTCGAGAATGGCGAGTTCGTCTCCATCGTCGGCCGCTCCGGTTCGGGAAAGTCGACGCTGCTCGCGATGATCGGCGCGCTGATTCGGCCGACCACGGGGAGCGTGTTGCTCGACGAGCAGAACATCTGGGCGCTGCCCGAGACCGGGCTAGCGGATCTGCGCTGCCGCGCGTTCGGATTCGTCTTCCAGTTGCCGAGCCTGCTGCCGAATCTGCAGGCAATCGACAATGTCGCCTTGCCGGCACTGCTCGGTCGCACGCTGGATGCCGCCGACGCCTATACGCGGGCGCGCGCGCTGCTGGATCGTACGGAGCTGCGGCGCCGGGCGGACGCCTACCCCGCGGAACTCTCCGGCGGCGAGCAGCGACGCGTGGCCATCGCCCGCGCGCTGATCAATCAGCCGCGGTTTCTGCTGGCCGACGAACCCACTGGCGAGCTCGACGAAGACACCGAGAACGACGTCATTGAGATGCTCGAGCGGTTGCGGGCAGAGACGCCGTTCGGTCTCGTCCTGGTGACGCACAATCTTGCGCTGGCGAAGCGCGCGGACCGCTGCTGCGTCATGGAGCGCGGCGTGCTCGGTGCCATTGACCTGCCAGCGCCAGTGCTGGCGCCCGCCGTGCCGACGCGACGCTTCGCGTCACTTCCGCCCGCTAACGATGCGGGACCGGAGGAAGACGCGCATGACGCGTCGCGGCTCGGGCGCGACCTGTGGGCCGTTGCCGGACGGGTTATGGCTGCGGGGTTGGCGATCTTTGTCCTGATCCTGGCGGCCAACGAGGGGCTCGACCGCTATCAGGCCTATGCGATGCAGCAGCGGCGGGACAAGCTCGCAGGGCTCGAGGAACTCGCGATGTCGACCTTGCGAGGCAACATTTCATCGGTCGCCATGCTCGGCGACGGGCGCTATCGCGTCGAGATCGTCCTGGAGAACAGCGGCGGCGGCGACATGCCGATCTACATTATGTCGCCGTCCGTTCATGCCTTCGTCCAGGTGGGCCTCGATTGGCAGGAACTGCCGCTTGCGCCCCAGGGAGGTGCGACGGCATCGGTCTTAAAGGTCGTCGGCCAACAGACCTATAACTACACGTTGGAGGCGCGTGTGGACAAGTTCACCCAGTTGCTGCCGCACTACATGCACGTTCGCTTCACCAACTCCATGCTTGTCAGCCCCGAGAGCGTGCCGAAGGACGACCTCTTCCACCGCGAGGACAACTACTACATCTACCTTCGGCCTGACGGGATCGACGACGCGACGATCGCGAAGTCGGTCAAGTTCGCCGGCCCGCCGCCGACATGGATCTGGATGCCGCCGCACTGACGTGCAATCAGGAGACACGCCGATGACTCAGAGGATTTTGCCCGAGGCCACGGCTTCAGGTGCTGGCCGATCGTCATGGCTTGCCAGCGCGCCGCCCGTCGGGCTCGCGCTACTGGCCGTGCTGTACGCGTGGATCAGCGGCATGGCCGTGCTCGGCGACGCCTTGCTGATACTCATCAAGGTCGCGGCCGTGCTGCTTGTCGTCGCCTGGGCCGCCGCCGCGCTGCCTCGCCGGTTCGGCAGAGGATTGAGGCCGCGCGCCATGGTCGCGGCACTGGCGATCTTCGGGCTCGGCGCCGCCAGCGCCGTTTGGATGTTTCCCAGTATGTGGATCATTCCGACTGTGCCGCTCTTAGTTCCCATGCTCGGCATCGTTGGTGCGATCCCAGCCGTGTACGTCGTCGCGCCCACCCTCGCCTGCGCCGGCGGCTATATCGCATACCGGCGGTTCAGCGGATTCCGCCGTGGCGCTGTCACGCGGTGGCGCGAGCGCATCGCCGCTGATCGCCTCCGCAGCGTTGTGCGGGTGTGGAAGCCTCGTCCCGCCATGCTTGAGCGCCCGCGCCGTATCGCCACGTTACCGCAGGCCCCCGCCGAACCGGTCGAACTGCGGATCGCCCTCGCCATCGCGCCCGGCGAGGATGACGACGCGGCGGCCGCGCTGGCGACGAAGGCGATGGCCGATATGACGCACGGCCAGGGCATTCCGGCTCCAGTGTGCGCCCGGCAACGCGTCGCTGCGGGAGGAGTGGTGCTCGACATCCGCTTTCACATCCGCGACCTCAGGCGCGGCCGCGCGCACGTACTCGCCGACGCGGAGGCACTGCTGTGGGACGTGTTGCACGCGCACCGCATCCCCTTCGCGCTCCGGCCCCCGCCATCGCCGAGCAGGCCCGCGACAACAGACGACGCATGACCGATCCGCTACGGCGTGCCGCCCGCCGTCGCCGGCATTCTGTTTGTCCTGGCGTTCCTAGTGGTCTGATTCTTCGGAGGATTCCCAAATCGGCCGAAGCAGTTCAAGCTCTCATTATGAGAGCAGGAATTGCGTCAACGTCAGGCGAGCAGATCGCCTCCGGCTTGAGGCGATCGTTGCGGATCGCAGCCCACCACAGAAGCACGTGTGGCGCGCCAAGGTTATCCTTGCCACCGCCGACGGCTGCGGCACTGCCGAGATCATGCGCCGGTCCGGCAAATCGAAGCCGGTGGTGTGGGCCTGGCAGGCGCGGTTCATGGCGGCGGGCGTCGAAGGGCTGTTGCGCGACAAGACGCGCAAGCCTGGTAAGCCCCGCTGCCGCCCAGCACCGTATCCGGACGTTCAAACTGTCGAAGGACCCGGAATTTGTCGAGAAGCTCCGGGGCATCGTCGGTCTCTATGTCGATCCTCCCGCCCACGCCGTCGTCCTCTCGGTTGATGAGAAGAGCCAAATCCAGGCCCTCGACCGCACCCAGCCCGGTCTGCCGATGAAGAAGGGCCGCGACAAACGTCATGGCACAACGACGCTGTTTGCCGCCCTCAATGTGCTCGACGGCACCGTCATCGGCCGCAACATGCAGCGCCACCGGCACCAGGAGTTCATCCGCGCCGGTGCGAATGGCGATCCACGCCGTCGTCGACAACTACGCGACCCACAAACATTCCAAGGTACAAAAATGGCTGGCCCGGCATCCCCGCTGGACGTTTCACTTCACGCCTACCTCGGCGTCATGGCTCAACGCCGTCGAAGGCTTCTTCGCCAAACTCACGAGACGGCGCCTCAAGCGTGGAGTGTTCCGGTCGGTTGCCGACCTTCAGGCTGCAATCAACCGGTTCGTCGAAGAAACCAACTCCGATCCCAAACCCTTCGTCTGGACCGCTGACGCCAAACGCGTCCTCGCTGCTGTCAAACGAGGGAAAGAAAAGTTAGAGTCGATCCACTAGCTATGAGCAGCTCCCAAGATAATATCGCCTATGCAAATTGGTTCGCTCGATGTTAATCCGTTAAGCGGTCTGGCCGTTCGTTCGTCTTCTCGGGGAACGTCGGTGGCGTGGACCTGGGGGCGCGGATCACGCCGACTGGCCCATGCTGATGAAAAAGCCGCCGCGGCACGAGAGTCGGCATGGCCAAGTCCGCCGCTTTCCGTGTGCTCTCCTCAGCAGTTTTGGTAGCGTCGGCAGACATGGAGGCGTTCGGTTCGGTTTCCATTGGTATTTCCTTCCCGAGAGGGCCTGTCGCCCCCCGGCGCGTGGAGCGCCGGCGCCGAGCGGCGATGACGGTTGGCGGCGGCTGGCTACTCGCCAGCTTGTGCCTGCGCGGAAGCGCGTGGCGCGAAGCGGCGCAGCGTGTCTTCCGGGCTGATCGCGAATTCCAGAGGAACGGTGCGCAACGCCGGCAGCCCCCGGGCGGCGAGCAGCATCAGCCAGGCGACGGCGACAAAAGGCAGCGTGAGCAGCGGCAGCCCCGAGGCCCCCAGCGCCGCGCCCCACCCGGCCCACACGCAGGTCGTTAGCACCGCGCCGAGTGCGGCGTAGAGCGCGCCCGCGCGGTCCAGCAACACGAAGAAGCCGCCGAGTGCGAGCGCCGTCAGCGCCGCGTTGTAACTGAGCACGCCCGAGCGGATGACCGCCTCGCTCGCGCCGAGGAAGCAGCCGGTGGCCACGGCAAGTGCCGAGCCCGCGACGACGGCGGCGGCGGCGATGCGCGAATTCACCGCGATGGCGGCGACCACGACGATCCCTGTCAGCCAATTGTCCTGTAGGAAGATCTGCGAGATCCCGGTGGCGATGCCATACAGCCAAGTATCGCCGGCGTAGACCTGCGGCGCGCCAGTGACGAGATGCGGAGCGGCCGCCCCGGCGCCGCCGAACTGGTGCATCGCGCCGAGCAGCATCAGCGTCGCAGCGCAATACGGAAAGTTCAGCCCGGGAACGCGGTCGTTCCTGATCAGGAACGCGAAGGCGCGGGCAAGAATGGTCGAGAAGCCCACGGCGAGCGTGATATAGAGGATCATCGAGAGGCTCGGTAAGTCGCCATGCACGTGCTCGCTGCTGGTGTACGCCACCATCGCGATTGCGGTCAGCGCGCCGTTGAAGCCGAACAACCCGTCGCGCACCAGCTTGTTGTCGATGCGCAGCAGTATTGCCACGTAGGTGCCTACCACGGCGCCGAACAATGCCGCGCCGGCGTAGACGAAGGAGTTCACGCTGATCGCCAACAGAATCAGCAGGCCGGTTAGCGGATTGCTCTGGAACACGACCTGGCCTAGGCCGCGCAACACCGCATCGGCGAAGCCCTCGCCCTTGATGCGCTGCAGGCGCTTCAGTTGACGAAGCGTGGCGCGAATTTCGTCGACGACCGTCGGCCGTGGCGCGCCCTCCACGGCGACTTCGCTGTACGCCGCCTCCGGGCGGACTTCGCTGTACACAGCGTGTTCTTCCGCAGTCTTCGTTTCCATGCGCGTCCCCTGCATTAGGAATCGTTGTCTTCATGTTCACCTTTATTCCCAGCCATCGATCTGCGGTCCAAGCCCGAGAGGATACAGTTGGATGGTTGTATGCGCGCGTCGGCGAGCGCCCGACCGCCTTCAGCCTACTCGAATGGTGCCAGATTGCGGATCAATCGGAAGATATGACGCCGATCTGGAACACCGGGGAATCTTGGTTCCGCAACCTCATGGAGACGCACTCGCGCACTCCTCTGCTCGTCCTCGTTCCATCCATCTATTCGGGCAGGACATGGACCGCTGCCGCCGCCGCCATACTCGATGCCGCCTCGTTTGCGCTATCCTCGCAGAAAGTGAAAGGACTTAAGTCAGCGAGGTTGTGTCACGCGGCAGGAGTGGATGCGTTGCGTCTCATCGCTCGCGAACTACCAGGCGCTGTGAACGTGGACACTGCGGCGAGCGACGGCACTGACAACCTCGTCGCTGCCTTTGACGCGGCATATGAGAAATTCGTTGCGGCCGGTCTTTTGATGAAGCCTGATCGCGACGAATGCCGGCGTAACTTCTTGAACTATCGGTCCAGCTACGAAGGGCTCGTGCGCAGCATTGCGGTCGCGACGCTGATGCCGATCTACGAGCCCTGGGTACCGCAAGGCAAATTCGACAGACTAACCTGACAACGCAGGGTCGAATTAACCCAAAGGGGAGGACGCAAATTTGCGGGGTCAGTGGATTTTGAAAGCTAGCTGTGAGCATGAATCCAAGTGACGGAAACACCGCTGTCCATGAAGCCGGGCGCCTTTTTGTACTCGCCAGGAATTTTATGGAGAACCGACATTTTCTCCCCAAACGGACGGATCCATGGTTTCCTTTACGAGAGCCGACCATGGGGAGGGACGACCCCCTCGTGCCCTTGGCGAATGGGCGCATACTCGCTCGGCTCATAAGAAACGCGGGGCACGAGATCATCGACGACGGGCATTTTTTTTGGTGACCAAGCCGCAAGAGACGTCGGGCATCGTCCAGGAGTTCATCCGCGGGGAACAAAAATGCTCGCGTCTCGCGACGTTTTGAAATCGACCGTCAATGCAGGAGTTTCTTCTCAGTCCGGGGCTGGTATGCAGGATCTCGTACGAGCGCGACGTCTAAGTCGCATCAAGCTCGTCGCAACCGGCCTGCTTGCAATCAGCGCTGTAATCGCCGTCGTCGCAAAATTATTCGAAGATCGTCATTGCAGCCTTGGCTATGTCGCGGCATGGGCTGCGGCTGCGACCGTTGGCGGTCTTGCCGATTGGTATGCCGTCGTCGCGTTGTTCAAGCATCCCTGCGGCATTCCGCTTCCGCACACAGCTATCATTTCGAACAATCAACAGCGCATCGCAGACAGCTTCGGCAGCTTTGTCGAAGAGCAGTTTCTCGCGCCAGAGCCGATCGAACAAAAACTTAACGAGGTCGACTTTGCCGCGCTTGCTTCCGACTGGCTCGCCGTTGAGCGGCGGAGCGCTTCGCTGTCGCGATTTCTTTTGCGGCTACTCCCACAAACCTTGTCGGCAATCGAGGAAAGGGGGCTGCGTTCATTCCTGGCGCAACGGGTGATCGAACGGCTTGAGGGAATCCTCTCTGGTTTGAGTAGCTTTTTGGAGAACGAGCAAACCCTCGACGCCATCCGCGACAAGGTGCGGAGCAAATTGCCGTCACTTTTCAGCCTGTTTCGCGCCGATGCATATCTCGTGCGCCGGCTCGTCGTTCTGATTTCGAAGAGGCCCGAAACGACCCAGACCGCGCGCTGCGGCGAGAATTCGATCAGTTCGTCAAAGCTTTCATCGAGATTCGCTGGCCCACCACCGCTATGGATCTGGATGCCTCCACATTGAACGGGGCGTCGGAAATAGCAGGTGAAAAGCATTGCAACAAGGTTAGAAGGCCATGGCGGGCGTTGTCACATTGTTGCAACTTTGATGCGGAAAATTTTCCGTCGCTGAAATCACGCCCAAAGCGATGGCCTCGCGCCATGTCTCCGTAGCCGATTGCCTGGAGGCGCGCGCATAAGGAACCTCCACGAAGACTCTCATGGCTCATCGATTGCGCGTACGCCCCACGAGCCGCATTTCAGGACATAGGTAATCATGGTCGTTTTTACGTCGAGATGGCCGAGAAACTTACGGACCGTGCGGATATAGTAGTTTACGTCCAGCAGAGGCGTCGCGAATGAATTGGACTGGATAGGATAGAATTAGCATCCCCTGATGTCCGGAGTTGGCGCATTGCTGACTCCGACATCTCCGCTACGCAGAGCCTGAAACAGGCTACCAAGTCTTAGATTTCAACCACTACAGACCACAATTGCGCTCCGCTTCGACCTGTCGATTGAAATAAGCGCTCAGCAGTGCGTTTCTTTCGATCTTAAGCCGACTGCATGGAAGTTACCGTCACTTCTGCCATGGTTCGAGCGACCGCTCCCCTGCTCGGCGATCCAGTTCGCGCGGTTCGCATCGAAACGGCACGGGCCCTTGCCGGCGTGGACCGGCGGTCAATGACGCCGGAGCAGCAGACCGCATTCGCCGCCGCCTATCTCGAATTGTTCGATGCCGAGATGCGATCGCCGTGTTGTCTTCCAGCCAGCGCACCCGGACGACGCGGTATTGGATGGTCATGGTGCCTTTTTCGATCAGTTCGGGAAGCAACTGGACAACCTGTGGCCGGTCCTCCGGGTGAACAATGCTGCATCCAGACCTCCAAGCCGTGCGCTGGCTGTTCCATGAACACCGCCTTATATTGATCGTAACGCAGGCCGGCGAAATTGCCGTCGTCGGTCCAGTAGAAAAACTCACGGCGGTTGTCGGGGCCCTTGCCGGCAAAGAGGTCGCGCTGGTCATAGCCGTCGAGGTGCACCTTAAAGCTCTTGCCGCCTGCTTTGTAGCCGTGCAGGAGCTTATTCTGGATGTCGGGCTCGCCAGCTGCCGCCACCAGGGTCTGCACCCAGTCCTCCGCCGAGACGATGTCATTGATCTCGGTACGCGGCTTTACCAGTCCGGGCCAGCGCACCATTGCGGGCACGCGATAGCTACCCTCCCAGTTGGTGTTCTTCTCCCCCCGGAACGGCGTGGTGCCACCGTCGGGCCAGGTGAATGTCTCGGCGCCGTTATCGGTCGTGTAAATCACAATCGTGTTGTTGGCGATGCCGAGATCATCAAGCTTCTTAATCTTACTGCGTCATAAATTTCTTACGGCGCGAGCCTTTGGCGACAGGCGTGGCGCAGCATGGGCATCGTGAAAGGGTGCTAACAAGCGCGATGATCAATCTTCTGCGCATCGTCGCGATCGAGTTGGGGACGTGGCGTTCGGTCCTCGGCGGTGGAGCCTCCGGATCGATCACCTTCGGGAACGGCAAGTTTTTCGAACCGAGTGGTGTAACAAGGTCGTGAGGGGGGAATCCTCTCCCTCTCGGAGACCAGGAATCCGTAGGCCGCGATGCACAGCGTGGCGTGGTGATGGAAGCCGCGCCAGCCTCGTCCTTCGAAATGTCCGAGCCCGACCTCTTGTTTGAGTTCCTGATAATCGCGCTCGATACGCCAACGCAGTTTGGTGAGGTCCACCAGCTTGCGGAAGGAGATGTTTTTCGGCAGGGTCGAAAGCCAATATTTGGGTGGCTTTTTCTCACCTTCGGGCCGTTCGATCAACAGCCACTCTTCGGGCTGGCTTTCCGAGCGTGTGTAATCTCGATGCGCGGCACGAACCCGCACGCGAGCAAAGCGCGATGACAGCGGCTCGGCCGTCCCCTCCCGCCATTCAATACTGCGCCAGGAGCGCTTGGGGAGGCTGAGAGCGAGCTCCTCGACCGAAATCGCGACGAAGGCGCTTCGGTCGTTGGCCGCGGCCCGACCATTTCTTCGGCGGCAGCGGACCCGTGCCGGGCGTCCACACCGTGGTGTGTGGCAAGATACCAGCCACATAAGTCAACGAGAGCGCGCTGATGCCGGTTCGCAGATTTGTGTTGCAGCCGTAGCCCGCGTCCATCAGGACCACGCCGCGAGAAAGCCCGGCTTTTAACGCCGCTTTGACCTGCTCGAGCGCGATCTCGGGCTTGGTCTTGAAATCTATCTCATCGGGGACGCCCGCCTTGCGTCGATGTTCAAGGTCGGCCGCCCGCTCTTTCGGTAGATAGAGACGCCAGGCCACCGGCAGGCTCGCGTCGTGATTGGCGAGTGACAACGACACCGCCACTTGGCAGTTCTCCCGCTTACCGAGCTGACCGCAGTACTGGCGTGCCACGCCGACCGAGTGCTCACCCTTCTTGGGAAAACCGGTATCGTCGATGATCCACGCTTCGATCGGTCCTTGACTCTCAATCGCCGGCAGGACGATCTCACCCACCTTGGCCAATACCTTCTCGTCTGACCAAGGCGACTGGCCGACAAAATGCAGCAGCGACTGGTGCTGCGCTGCCGTCCGATCTGGCGCCGTTACCGCCGCCATCGGCTCGACGCTCTTACGCTCGCACGGCATTATCAAGCCCAGGCAATAATCTCGCAGTGGGCCGGCCCGGTCCGCATGCCCGATCACACTCACAAGTCCTTCGACATAAGCCGCAAATCGCGACTTGCTGTTGTCCGCCGATCGGAGATTCATCCCAGCATCCCTCCTGCTGATGACCGAATCTCACCGCATAGTTGATTCTCAGCGGAGGTGGCCCGCGACTTTCTGAACTCAGTAAGACTACGAGACCGTTCGGCGCTGGGTGAATCATTTCGGACCAATGATCGCGGCGGACCTGCGCAAACGTAGACCCAAGCCCCACACGACCTGGCATTTGGATGAGGTCTATCTGAAAATCGCCGGCCGCATGGTCTATCTTTGGCGCGCCGTGGATGCCGAGGGCGAAGTGCTTGATGTGCTGGTCCAGAGCAGGAGGAACAAGCGTGCCCCGCTGAAACTCATGCGCAAGCTGCTGAAGAAGTATGGATTTGTCCCAGACAAGCTGGTCACGGACGATCTGAGGTCTTATGCTGCCGCTGCCAGTGATCTTGGAATTACAAGACGACATGAGCGTGGTCGATGGCGCAACAATCGAGCCGAGAATTCGCATCAACCGACCCGACAATGAGAATACAAGATGCAGGGTTTCAATTGTAGTAGCTTGTATTTGATCTTACAGACGGCGTCCTTTTGGAGATGGCCGGTTCACTGCCGATGGTGGTCAGGCAGCGATCATTTTCGGGCGCGCTCCATCAAATATCAGATGACCATCGCCAAACTCCCTCTGGCCAAGGACATCGATGACTTCGACTTTGACGGCACGACCGTCAACGAAACCCTGGTGCGTGATCTTTCTGGAGGCGGCTTCATCGCGCAGCAACGCAACGTCGTTCTCGTGGGGGGCACCGGGACCGGCAAGACGCATCTCGCCATTGCCATCGCGCGAAGCTGCATCCGCGCCGGCCTGCGCGGCCGCTTCTTCAATACAGTCGATCTCGTCAATCGCCTGGAGGCCGAAGCACGCGCAGGGCGGCAGGGACGAATCGCCGATTACCTCACTCGCAAGGACTTCACCGTTCTCGACGAACTCGGCTATCTGCCCTTCGCTCAGGCTGGCGGGCAATTGCTCTTCCATCTCGTTAGCCAGCTCTACGAACGCACCTCGGTGATCGTCACGACCAATCTGGCGTTCGGCGAATGGCCGAGCGTCTTCGGCGACGCCAAGATGACGACCGCGCTCCTCGATCGTCTCACCCATCACTGCGACATCGTCGAAACCGGAAATGAAAGCTGGCGCTTCAAAAACCGCGCCTAGCGCTCAAAGCCCCCTCCCACGCCACCGCGCTCGCCCCGGCTGCGCAACCCTGACCAGCTCCGCCGGGGGCGAGCGCTGTCGTTCCTCCCCGCCAAAAGGGGTACCTTTTGCACACCGATCCGGGGTCCCGATTCAATGCTGTTTGACAGTCAGGACCAGGCCTTGCCTCAGCGCTCTTGGCCTCCAGTGCTTTGAGCCGCTTGTTCATGGTCTCGAGGTCACGACGCTGCCACACGCAACGCACGCCTGCGGGCGAGACTGCGAGCCCGCGCGTCCTCAGCTCGTTGGCGACGCGAACCTGGCCGAAAGCCGGCTGCTCGATGGCAACCGCAATGACGGCGTCTTCGATCTCCTGCGCGACGCGGTTTTTCAGCACTGGCTTCTTGCGGCTGATCTCCTGCAACGCCAGCTCGCCGCCTTTGTCATAGAGTTCCTTGAAACGGTAGAAGCTGTCGCGGCTGTAACCCATCATCTTGCAGGCTTGGCTGACATTGCCGAGCTGCTTGGCGAGCTCCAGGAGCCCAACCTTGGCGCGGATGATCTTCTGTTCGGTCGTCATGTGGTGTCCTCCAATCCGCCGAGGGGTCCAGCACACCACATGTCAGATTAAATCTTAGCTAACGCAGCAGATGCACCCACGCCGAACCAAGTTTCAGACATTCCTCGCATCCGAGCGCGCTCGGCGTTACGTTACGGATGGTTCTGGCGTGCGCACATTGGTTGGGCATTAAGCTCTCGCGATCTCGGCAGCAGACGTAGCGGCGCTACCGCTCCGGGCCAGATAGGCATGAAGCGCCGACACCACCTGCGCGCCCTCTCCGACGGCGGCGGCGACGCGCTTGACCGAACCCGAGCGTACGTCGCCGATGGCGAACACGCCAGAGCGATTCGTTTCCAGTGCGTGACGTTTTTCGCCGCCAACTTCACCCGTGCGGACAAACCCTTTTTCATCTAGCGCCACATCGCATTGCGCAAGCCAGTCTGTATTCGGTTCGGCGCCGATGAAAAGGAAAAGGTGACTTATAGCACGCGTCGTTTCTTCGTTGAGCAAGCAGTGGCGCCAACGCAGACTTTCGAGATTCCCCTCGCGACCTTCCAGCGCCGTGACCTCGCAACGGGTCACCACTTCGATATTTGGCTGCGCTTTGATGCGCTCGACAAGGTAATGGGACATGGTCTCTTCCAGACTTTCGCGGCGAGCCAACAGCCACACCTTCTTTACGTGGCTCGCTAGATAGACGGCCGCCTGTCCGGCCGAATTACCCGCGCCGACCAGCGCCACTTCCTGACCGCCGCAAAGCTTCGCCTCGATCGGGGAGGCCCAGTAGTGCACCGACGATCCTTCGAACTGTGCGAGGTTTGGCACATCAAGGCGTCGATAGCGCGCGCCGCTCGCCACCACGACCGCGCGAGCCCGCAAGCTCTCGTCATCGCCAACAGTCAGGAAATAGCTCTTGCTGTTTTCAATTGTTCGCTCGCTTAACTGACGCGCTTGGTCCGGTATCACCATTTCCGCGCCAAACTTCTGCGCCTGATTATAGGCGCGCGCCATCAAAGCCATTCCCGAAATACCGGTCGGGAATCCAAGATAGTTTTCAATGCGCGAAGAAGCACCTGCCTGTCCGCCGAAGGCGCGGCAATCGAGCACAATGACCTCCAAGCCTTCCGAGGCAGCGTATACGGCGGCAGCCAATCCCGCGGGGCCCGCGCCAACGATCGCGACGTCATAGACCTTCTTCGCATCTATCGGCCGCAACAGGCCGATACAGCGCGCGAGCTCGTTCTCGCTGGGGTTACGCAGCAACTTGCCGTTCGGACACAAAACAATGGGCAAATGATGCGCGTTCACATCAAAACGCTCAATCAAGGTCTTCGCACAAGCATCGCTGTCGGAATCGAGTACGCGATGTGGCTGGCCATTTCGGGCAAGAAACCCCTGCAAGCGCAATACGTCTGCATGACTTGCGTGTCCAATGATGACCGGGCCACTCGCGCCGCTTTCCAACAAACCCACGCGGCGCAGGATCAACGCCCGCATGATCCGCTCGCCAAGCTCGGCCTCCTGCACCAATAGATCGCGGAGTCTGTCCGACCGAACGACGAGAGCTTGAACCGGCTCTAGAGCGTCGGCGTCCACCAGGGACGGGCGGGCGGAGAGCTGTGCCAGTTCCCCCGCAAATTGTCCCGGCAGGTGCGTGACGATGGTTTCGCGCTGTTCAGGTCCACAACCCTCTGTGACTTCTACCTTCCCCGAAAGTATTACGATCAAGCCCGGCGCAACGTGGCCCGCTCTTACGATGCGTTCTCCCGTTTCATAAAACTTCGACTCGCCGAAGCGGCGAAGGCGATCGATGTCCGCCTGCGTCATCGTGGGAAACATTTGGTCCCGCCGGGCGCCGAGCATCGGAAGCGCAGATTGAGACATGGTCTTCCTTCAACAATAAGCCGGTGTCCCTTTGATTAGGACATTCGGATTTCAACGTAGCGCACAGCCTTCGCTTTGCGTTGCAATTTCCCATGCTATCATGAATGCTGGTGAGCCGGACAATTCGCTGTTCGACTATCGCATCCCTTGGACGCCGACTCTGTTCGCTAGGTTCGAAAATCTCACGTCAAGAGCGCATCCCCTTGAGTCCAGTTTCGATCTAGACCGAAAGTGTTTGTGATGCAGACGCGAGCAGCAGGTCGGTACAATATAAAAACTGCTTGTTCCAAAAGTTGTCGCAGCCGTTATGCATGGACCGTTGTCACGTTCGTCGGCTTTACTTTTGAATAGCGCGGGGCGTTCACAGCCCGCATTTTTAATATCAATGCCGTAGGGCGCTCGTTGCCCAGCCAAATCGGCTCGAAAATCGCCTATTCTTGGGCAATGTGACAATGCCCGCCCAAGGTCGAGATGTTCTATTGGAGGGTGATCCTGTTCTCCCAAACCTCGGGCACAGCGCTCGGCGAATGGATGGCCGACACAACCGGGCTCGGCTGCGAAGGCGGGGCGCTTGTATTCGCCGCAGGCTTTGTGCTGGTCGCGGGGGGATATTTCTACACGAACGTCTCGCGCAACCTAACGTAGCCGCGAGGAGAGAACGGCTTTGAAACTTCGGGTCGGCTATGAACTGCAATACGAGTTCCCGCAGCCCACTCCGCTGATCGCAATGCTCAATATCCATTTCTCGCGCGTTGCCGATCTGGCGGCGCCGGATCACATCGTTATCAGCCCCTCGGTTCCGATCTCCTGCTACCGTGATGGTTTTGGCAATTGGTGCAGCCGGATTCTCGCGCCTGCGGGCCATGTGCGCTTGTCGACTGACGCTGTCGTGACCGATTCCGGTCAGCTCGATCCGGTGGTGCCGGGTGCCGGCCAGATCGCGGTGGAAAAGCTTCCGGACGAGGCCATCGTCTTCCTTCTCGCGAGTCGTTTCTGCGACAGCGATCGGCTGTTGGATCTGGCTTGGACTCTGTTCAAAGATACGACGCCCGGTTGGGCGCGCGTCCAGGTGATCTGCGATTTTGTTCATCAGCGCATCAATTTCGGTTACGAGCACGCGCGGGTGACGAGGACAGCCTCGGAAGCCTACCAGGAAGGTCGCGGGGTTTGTCGCGACTATGCGCATCTCGCGGTGGCGTTCTGCCGCGCCTTAAACATCCCGGCGCGCTACTGCACTGGATATCTGGGCGACGTCGGCACCCCGCCGCCCTTTTCGCCGGGCGATTTCGCGGCATGGTTCGAGGCCTATCTCGGCGGGCAATGGTATACGTTCGATGCGCGCAACAATGTCCCTCGGATTGGCAGGGTGTTACTGGCCCGGGGACGGGATGCCGCAGATGTAGCGATCACAACAACGTTCGGCCCCAATACCCTCTCGAGCTTTCGGGTCTGGACGGACGAAATTCCGGAAGGGCCGGCATGACCGTCCTTCTGGTTTTCGAGCATGAAGCCCGCGCGCAGGGCACGATTTGCCTGTGGCGGTTTGCGGCGCAAGTCGCGATGGTGGCGCGAACGGAATCGGTGCGGCGGCGCGCGGAGGGCGATGGGTTCCGGTGTCTTATGCAGCGCGGCCTGGAAGTGTACTAGTTGATATTTGATCCGACATTTGGTGTCATAAGGCCGAAGCGAGAGCCGAGGCCGGGCGCGGAGCTGGCCAGGTTTGCGGAGAGCCCGGCCTCGGCGTTTTATGAGGACACCGACGATGACCAAGGACCAGAAGATTATCAAAGGAAAGGTGGGCTTGGCTCAAGCTCGCCAGGCAGCTCGGCAATGTGAGCCAGGCCTGCAAGATGCTCGGCTATAGCCGCGACAGCTTCTACCGCCTCAAGGAACTCTATGACAAAGGCGGCGAGCTGGCGTTGCAAGAGATCAGCCGCAGGAAGCCAATCCTGGCGAACCGGACCGCGCCCGAGATCGAGGCGCGGATCGTTGAATTTTCGCTGGAGCAGCCGGCCTTCGGCCAGATCCGCGTCGCTAACGAAATGAGGAAACTTGGCCACTCGATCTCGCCGGCCGGCGTGCGCGGCGTCTGGCAGCGCCATGATCTCGAGACGATGAAGAAACGGCTCAAGGCGCTGGAAGCCAAGGTTGCTGAGGCAAGGCCGGATCCTGACCGAGGCGCAGGTCATAGCCTTGGAGAAAGCCAAGACCGAAAAGGAGGCGCACGGGCCAAGTTCGAGAGCGAATGCCCGGGCTACTGCGGGGCGCAGGACACGTTCTATGTTGGCAACATGAAAGGGGTCGGCCGCATCTACCAACAGACCTTCATCGACACCTATTCGAAAGTGACGTTTGCCAAACTCTATGATCGCAAGACGCCGATCACCGCGGCCGACCTCTTGAACGATCGGGTCGTGCCCTTCTTCGACGAAAAGGACGTGAAGCTCTCACCTGTTCTGACCGATCGCGGCACCGAATATTGCGGTAATCCCGAGCATCACGAATACGAGCTCTATCTCGCGGTGGAAGATATTGACCATTCCAGGACCAAGACGAAGAGCCCACAAACGAATGGCATCGCTGAGCGCTTCCACGAGACAGTGCTGGATGAGTTCTATCGCATCGCCTTCCGAAAGAGGCTCTATGCCTCGATCGGGGATTTGCAGGACGACCTCGATCTATGGGTCAAAAGCTACAACGAGGAGAGACCGCATCAAGGCCGCTGGTGCTTCGGCAAGACGCCGCTGCAAACATTCCTTGACGCCATCCCGATTGCGAGGGAAAAAATGATCGCTGCCTGACCACCATCGGCAGTGAACCGGCCATCTCCAAAAGGACGCCGTATGTAAGATCAAATACAAGCTACTACACTGGAAGCGCTTGATCGGTTCGCCAAAGTCTTCGGAGCAGGTCCTTGTCTCATCACCATTGGCACAGAGGGATGCCCCAGCCAGTTGCGGCGCGAGCCTTACGACCCAATAGGCGGCTCACTGGCGAGCGGCTGAAGCCGATCATCGCGAAAACCTTTCCGATCAAGAAGATCGTCGATGCGCACCGATTTATGGAGAGCAAACGGTAGGGACAGGTGACGAATTGGCGCGAATCATGCATGATCTCGCCGTGGAGACATCATGTCGTCACTTACCATCCGGCACGTCACGACCTATCGCTACCGGCAGCCGGTCGCCTTTGGCGAGCACCGAATGATGCTCCGTCCACGCGACTCCCACGATCAAAGGGTGATCGAGGCAAGACTCGAGATCAGCCCGGAGCCGAGGAGCCTGCACTTCGTTCAGGACGCATTCGACAATCACGTGGGGATCGCGCGGTTTTCGGGTCGCTCAAAAGAGCTGTGCTTCGAGAGCACCGTGTGCCTCGAGCATTCGCCCTTGGACGCTGCCGACCTGGATCTCGAGGACGCCGCAAGGACCTTTCCGGTCGTCTATAGCGCCGACGAGATGCCGGACCTCGCCTACTCCATCGAACGCCATCAACCAGATCCGGGGAACGACGTTGGCCGCTGGGCTCATCAATTCCTGCCCCCCAGCGGGTCGATCGGCACTTTGGAGCTTCTCACCCGGCTCTCACAAGGCATCAATCACGGCTTCCTCTACCGGCGGCGTGAAGCGAAGGGAATCCAGCAGCCGGTGGAGACGCTGCAGCTCGGCCATGGCAGCTGCCGCGATTTCGCCATGCTAATGATCGAGGCGGCGCGCTCGCTCGGTTTCGCCGCGCGGTTTGCGTCCGGGTATCTCGCCGATCCGAAGGAGCTCACGAGCGGCTCAGCTCGCGGGTCGACCCATGCCTGGGCGCAAATCTATTTGCCGGGCACCGGTTGGACCGATTTCGACCCCACAAGCGGCAGCGTCGGCAAGTCCGGCCTTGTCACCGTTGCGGTCGTGCGCGATCCGCACCACGCGATCCCGCTCCACGGTACCTTCATCGGGTTCCCGTCGGACCATCTCGGCATGGAGGTGCAAGTGAGTGTCACGTCCGGTACGCCAGAGGCGAATATCAATGGAATCGCCGCTCAAATTCTTTCCCGTCCGCAGATCAAACGAGCGATCGTGATGCGGGCACAGGACAGTTGTTCCGCCAATGAGGCCGTCGGCAAGCGGCCCTCCCCGATGCGGGCAATCCGGCACGCGGCTCGTTGACCGTGGCGGCGCAATTGCCTGAAACTAACGCTCAAGATACCCATCGCATGCTGTGGACTTCGTGCCGGCGTCCGAACACGAAAAGACAAAGGACGCCGTTAACGAGGTAGAGAAGGCCCCACACCTCTTCGGGCGGCGGATGACCAGCCCACAGACTGTCGAGCAGCGTCGTGCCCTGGCCTGCATCCGCGATGATGAGCCCCGGCAGCCCGATCAGGCAGCCCCAGATCACCCATCGCAAGCGCTGAAAGTCCTGCGGCGACAGCTCCTTTCGGCGCGCCGCAGCAACACAAAATACCTTCAACGTCCAACAACGTGATGATGTGGACGGCGCCCGCACCGGCATCTCGCTCAATGAAGAGCTGTGCCAAGACGGTTGTCGTTGAGCAACCCTCTGAAGGAGCGCCGTCCATGGGAAAGTCTATCACCGATTTGTCGTCTGTCACGACTGTTGGCCTCGATCTGGCCAAGCATGTCTTTCAGGTTCATGCGATCGACGCCTTTGGCCGCGTGATCGTCGCCAAGGCGCTTCGGCGCAAGGACGTGCTGGCCTTCTTCGCGCAATTGCCCGAGTGTCTTGTCGGTATGGAAGCCTGCGGTTCGGCCCATCATTGGGCGCGCGAGCTGATCAAGCTCGGCCATGACGCTCGGATGATGCCGCCGGCCTATGTCAAACCCTATGTGCGTCGGCAAAAGAATGACGCGGCCGACGCCGCCGGGATCTGCGAAGCGGTGACAAGGCCTTCGATGCGCTTTGTCGGCGTGCGCACGCTGGAGAACCAGGCGGTGCTCATGCATCACAAGGTGCGCGAAATGCTGGTGGCGCAACGCACGCAACTGATCAACGCGCTTCGCGGGCATCTGGCCGAGATTGGGGTCATCGCGGCGCAGGGGCTCAAGAACGCCCGCGAAATGGCGGGGCTCGTCATGGCGGAAGGCGACGAGACGATTCCGGCCTGCGTCCGCGCGGCGCTCGCCCCGCTCGTGCGTCAACTGCATGCTCTGGATCAGGAGATTGCACGCAGCGATCGAAGCATCGCCGCGATGGCTCGAGGCGACGAAATGGCGCGCCGGCTGATGACTATTCCTGGCTTCGGCCCGGTGACGGCCTCGGCGATGGCCGCGAGCGTTCAAGACGTCTCCGCTTTCTCGGGCCCGCGTGAGTTCGCCGCCTTTCTTGGCCTGACGCCGAGACAAAACTCGTCCGGCGGCAAGGAGCGATTGGGCCGCATCTCGAAGATGGGCAATCGATATTTGCGGACATTGCTCGTCGTGGGCGCGCATGCGGTCCTCTATCATCGCAAGCCGCACGACGACGCGCTGCGATCCTTTGCGAAGAAGCTCATGCAGACTAAGCCCTTCAAGCTTGTCGCCGTCGCGCTCGCCAATAAAATGGCGCGCATCGCCTTCGCGATCATGCGCGGTAAGACAACCTATAGCGCAGCTCCGGCGTAACGACCGCCGACATCGTCAGCGGCCAAGGGCTGCAAAAGAATCGAGGGTGACCAAGAGGTGATGCGAAGAGCGCGGATTGATCCCAAAGCCCGTGGCATTGTCTGCGCCGTCAAGCGCGCCAACGCGATTTGGGGCAAGGGATCAGCGGACAACATCAGGGCCAGCGGGGCGTCAAAACCCGCATCGACAGGCCGAAGACATGACCGCACCCACGATCAAACGCAACGCCGCAAAAAAACCCTTGATCAGCGGGCGCCGTCCAGACATGACAACGCCTTAGATACACATTAGACCTCTTGCATAACCGTTACGCGGCGTCGAGCTCTATGGTGTAGATTGCGGCGATAAGGAAGAAGCGCAGTCTATAGCGGTCGGCGATGATTTTGAAGCGTTTGAGCATGGCGATGACGTTCTCGCAAGCCACGCGTTCGCCGGAGATGGCGCGGTTTCTTTCCCGGTCGCTTGCGGACAACGGAGTCTTTTTGCTGCGCTTTTTGGGCAGGCTCGTCTTCGCGTGCCTTCTCTGCAGGCCTTGATAACCGCTGTCGGCAACGGCTTTCGTCTCAGGATGCAGCCGCACCTTCGATGTTTTGAACAGCCGGAAGTCGTGTCGCCGTCCTTTTTCGTGCGCGAGGCAGAGAATGCGGCGTGTCGATTTTTCGACGACGAGCTGGGTTTTCAGCGTGTGCCGCTTCTTCTTGCCCGAATAGTAGCGCCTTTGTTTTTTTTGGCCGTTCGATGGGTGTCTCGGTTGCGTCGATTAAGACGACGTCGAACACCCGCTCGCTTGCCGCCACAGCCTTGCGTGTCAAACAGCATTGAATCGGGACCCCGGATCGGTGTGCAAAAGGTACCCCTTTTGGCGGGGAGGAACGACAGCGCTCGCCCCCGGCGGAGCTGGTCAGGGTTGCGCAGCCGGGGCGAGCGCGGTGGCGTGGGAGGGGGCTTTGAGCGCTAGGCGCGGTTTTTGAAGCGCCAGCTTTCATTTCCGGTTTCGACGATGTCGCAGTGATGGGTGAGACGATCGAGGAGCGCGGTCGTCATCTTGGCGTCGCCGAAGACGCTCGGCCATTCGCCGAACGCCAGATTGGTCGTGACGATCACCGAGGTGCGTTCGTAGAGCTGGCTAACGAGATGGAAGAGCAATTGCCCGCCAGCCTGAGCGAAGGGCAGATAGCCGAGTTCGTCGAGAACGGTGAAGTCCTTGCGAGTGAGGTAATCGGCGATTCGTCCCTGCCGCCCTGCGCGTGCTTCGGCCTCCAGGCGATTGACGAGATCGACTGTATTGAAGAAGCGGCCGCGCAGGCCGGCGCGGATGCAGCTTCGCGCGATGGCAATGGCGAGATGCGTCTTGCCGGTCCCGGTGCCCCCCACGAGAACGACGTTGCGTTGCTGCGCGATGAAGCCGCCTCCGGAAAGATCACGCACCAGGGTTTCGTTGACGGTCGTGCCGTCAAAGTCGAAGTCATCGATGTCCTTGGCCAGAGGGAGTTTGGCGATGGTCATCTGATATTTGATGGAGCGCGCCTGCTTTTCGGCAATTTCGGCCTTAAGAAGATCGCCGACGATTTGTGGCGGCTCGTGCTGCCGCTTTATGCCAGCCGCCATCACATCATCATAGGCGGTTCGCATGCCGAAGAGCTTGAGTTCGCTCATGAGGTCGAAGATTTGCGTGCGTTCCATCAGCCTGAACTCCTCAGTTGATCGTACCGGGCACAATCGGCGAGCGGGACGTGCCGGAGTTTCAGCGCGTCCGGGGTGAGTATGGTGAGTGGCGGACCGGGATCACGGCGACGCGCCAGAATGTTGAGAACGACGTCGGCGGAATGGACGCCCTCGCTCAACGCCTCGGCACAGGCGGCCTCGACCGCCGGCAGCCCGTCGTCGAGAACCGCCGCGAGGATTTTCACCATCTGCCGATCGCCATCGGCGGAGCCGGTGAGTTTGCGGCGAATTTTCTCCATGGCCGAGGGCAAGACCCAGTCCTTGAACGGCGCGCCATTCCTCAGAGCGCCGGGCTTGCGGGCCAGAACCGGAACGTAATGCCAGGGATCGTAAATCGTCTCTTCGCGGCCAAAGGATCGCCGATGTTCGCCGGCGGCGATCCCGTCCTGGCGAATGACGATCCGGTCTGCATAAGCGTGGATTTCGACCGGACGCCCGACCGCGCGCGCCTTCACCGAGTATTTGTTGTTATCGAACCGGATAAGGCAGGTCTTGGACACCGCCGCGCTCACTGCATGGAAGCCGTCGAAGCGGCCGCGCAGTTGCACGAGCTTTTGCCGTTCGTCCTCGAAAACCTCCCAGATCGTGCGGCTGGCGCATTCTGGATGACGATGCGCCTTGGCGTAAGCGACACATTTGTCGAGGAGCCAGGCATTCAATTCGTCATAGCTCTTGAATCTCAGGCGCGGCGTGAAAAAGCGCTCACGCACCAAGCCGACCTGGTTCTCGACCTGGCCCTTTTCCCAGCCCGAGGCCGGCGTGCAGGCCACTGGCTCGACGAGATAATGCCCGCACATTTGAAGGAAGCGGCGATTGTATTGCCGGTCCTTGCCGGCGAAGATTGTCTCCACCGCGGTTTTCATATTGTCATAAATGCCGCGCTCGCAGGCGCCTTTGAAAAAGGCAAAGGCGCGGTCATGCGCGTCAAAGACCATCTCTTGGGTCTCGCGTGGATAGGCGCGGACAAACGGCATGCGGCTGTGACAGAGCCGCATATGGGCGACCTTCACGGTCACCGTCGCGCCGTTCAGCACGACGATTTCATGGCTCCAGTCGAACTGATAGGCCTCGCCGGGAGCAAAGGTGAGCGGCACATAAGCCTGCGCCAGCGCCACACCGCGTTCCTTGCGCCACGTTTTCGCGTAACGGCGAACCGCGTCGTAGCTTCCGGCATAACCAAGGCTGCGCAGTTCTTCGAATAGCCGAACAAGCGTCAGCCGCTCGCGCGCCGATTTTTCTGCATTCTCCAACAGCAGGGAATCCAGCCGCTCCCGCCACGGTCCGATCTTGGGAAGCGGCTGCGTCAAGCGTTCGTAATGGAACTCGGTCGCTTCGGATCGGATGACCTTCCGGACGACCTTTCTGGAGACGTGCAGCTCCCGGCAAATCTCCTTGATCGGCTTTTTCTGAACAAAAAACGCCCGGCGAATCTTGGCGATCGTTTCCACAACCAGCATTCCAATCTCGGCCTCCCAAAATCCAGGAGGCCACTGTGGACCCTCAGCCCCGGGGTCCCGATTGGATGCAAATCACCCCAAAAGCGGGGTCCTTATTCCATGCTTATTCACACACGACTAACGCATTCGCAGATTCGCTACCTCTCCGGAGGCCAAAAAAGCGGGGACCGTTCCAAGCTGTACCAGTGATCGCTCGCGCGATGATGGAGAGGCTGGCATAAGTCGCCTCGCGCCAGACATAGCCCTTTGCAACGACGGTGACGGTGTGCCGCTCGCCCTGGTATTCACGCAGGAGCACGGTGCCGGGTTTGAGGCGCCGAGGGCGATCGGCTGGTGACCGGTCGCCTCGCGCGAAGCCGCCGAGATGCTTTGCGGTCTTGGGATCCAGCCCGCCGAAGGCCTGCTCCTGAATGTGCCAGCAGAGGAACCGCGCCAGGATGTCCTTGCTGAAGGCCGGCGGCGGGGACGCCCGGAATGTCGTGCGCCATAGGGTCCAAAGTGAATCGACGCCGAGTGACCGCACGCGGTCGATCTCGGCTTCGATTCCCTCGCGCTCAAACGAGGGGCGAGGCATGGCGTTCACGCGGCCTTGCGCCCCGGCCGCCTTTTGCGCTTCGTCGGGATATCACTCACGATGGTGGCAATGGTCGCGCCCTGTTTGCTGTGCAGCATCGCAAGCACCTGAGCCTGCTTTGAGTCCGTCCGGCGGGTGTTGTTTGATGGCAGCTTCTTGAGAGACATGGTTGGGATCCCTTACTTGGTTGAAGCGGCCTTTTGCGCCGCCACCACCGAAGCCCCGCACAAGCGATGGAACCGGCGGGGCGGGATCCCGGGAGAGCCTTTGGCGCTCCCGCAGTGGGACCAGTGACGCTCTGTTCCCAGAAGAAGTCCAGTCCTTTCCGGACAATTTTTTCGCCCGCTTGGGGCATGGGTCCGTGGACGATGCCGGAAGTCGAATGCAGACCTAGGAACTATCTCGGCGACTATCCCTATAGGCCATCACCGCCCCAACAATGCCCGCGCAACTATTTGGGCTCTGGCCCACGCGGGCCGCCAATCTTGATTGTCGTGCCGCAATTACTCGCGGCGGAACTCGTATGCTTGCCCGTCATCAAAGACAGGCGAAGCAGATTGAGCTTTCCGTCTTTGGAACTGCACGAAGCCACTCGGCCGTGGACCCTCATTTTCCGCCACCCCGGCAAACCTGCCGGCCACACCATTTGGCATTTGGATGAGGTCTATCTGAAAATCGCCGGCCGCATGGCCTATCTTTGGCGCCTTGAGAGCGTCCACTATTGCATGTGCTGGCCGCCGTTGATCGCGATATTGGCGCCGGCGAGCCTCCGTCCATGGGTAGCGAGGCATACCTGCCCCTGCAGGATGCACCAGGGAGCTACGTGTTGGAGAAGTAGGGCAGGCAGAACACGTGAATTCAGAGATATCCGCAGCTCAGTAGGGGCCGCTGTGAGGCGCGCTACGGTGAGCGCAAGGCCATCGTGGCGCGTCGTATCTACAGCGCGATGCGCAGTGCCTACCTGAATTCAGTGTACAAGGTCATCGCCACGAATGGCAAATGGGAGATCTATATCGGGGGCGCCGGCGGCTCGCATGTCCGCAAGGGCGACCTCTTGTGTACTGTGGACAACGAAGAAAGCGCAATCGCTCTTGGCGGCCGGTTCATTCCTTTGCGAACCAGCTCTGCTACTGCCGCGTCCTGCTCTGGAGTGAGCCGTGGTTTCGGCCCAGCTGCTATGCGGTTGCGGAGCCCGGCGATTCCTTCGGCGTTGTAGCGTAGAACCCAGTCGCGCAAGGTCTGCCGGTCCATGCCACAGAGCTTGCCGGCTTCGCACCGCTTGTAACGTTCAAGCACCAAGGCCAGCGCCAACATCCGCCGCGTTGCATCGGCGTCATTGCTGCGTGTCGCCGCCTCGCGGAGTCCGCCGCCGTGTAATCGTCGCGCGTAATTGTCAAAGCTATCGGCATCAGAGTCTCCGCGAATCATTGCTGAAGCCGCAGAGAATCACGCCAGGCCTCATTTGCCCTCTGACTCAGTTGGTCTTTGCCGCTCGTATAAGCCGTGTACCATGCCGGATTCTCCAGAATGTTGCGCTGGATCGCCGGCGGCATGATCGTTCCGTGATAGTCTTGGCCGATGAGCGACGTCAGTACGCAGTTCTTGTTCGCGGTCTCGCGCAGGCGATTGAGCGCGCCGCGCTCGGACAGCGGCCTGCCGAAGTCGAGCGCCTTGCCGAGACGAATGTCCTTGGGAACAGTCTCATCGATCAGCGCGTCGAGACTCGAAACGCCCACGACCCGCAACATTGTCAAACAGCATTGAATTGGGGCCGATATGGATCGCTACGCCTTCATCGCAAGGGACTTGCACCCTCTACTCCTTGCCGGTCTCCCGGCGCTTCGCATATGTTTTCCGGAGTGCCTCGGATAGCTGCCGAAAGCGAGTTGTGTCGAACACTTACGTTTAGCGCCACAAGCAGACGGTAGCGCAGAGACCGCACGGGGCCGATGCCCCTCGCCCGCCCAGATCCCTACGAGCCTTCACGCGACGGCAAGATTAGGTGCACGGCAGTACCCTGGCCGTCGCTCTTCCGCTCGACCTGGCCGCCGAGCTGTTGGGCGAAGGCGTCTACCAGCCGGCCGCCGAGCCCGGAATCGGCCCGTCGAGGATCTAACCCTTGGCCGTCGTCCGCGACCGTCAGGCGAAGTTCCCCCGGCACCCGCTTTAGCGTCACCATGACCGTGCCCTTTGCCTCGCCCGGAAAACCATACTTGACGGCATTCGTGACGAGTTCGTTCACAATGAGCCCGATCGGTATTGCCCGATCGGCCGGCAGAAGCTCGCTCTCGATGTCGGTCTTGAGCATGATGAACGTGTCACCGTCCTTATATACTGATGCGATCAGGTAGCGGCATAGCTCATTCAGATAGGTTGCCGCATCGACAGCCTCAAAGGTTTCGGATTCGCTTAGCTTTGAATAGAGGTGCCCGAGGGCTGTGATGCGACGTGAGACCCTCTCAAGCGCCACTTTGCCCTCGGACTTCTCGAGGCCCCGCGCTTCAATCATGACGATTGCAGCGATAAGCTGCAGGCTGTTCTTGACCCGGTGTGTCAGCTCTTGCATCAGCATGCCGATACGATCGTGCGCGGCCGCGTGTTCGCGCTCAAGCCTCGCGGGCTCGGTGACGTCTTCGATCGCCAGGAGGATCTGTTTTATCTTGTTGCCAGGCCGGTAAACCGTGCGCGCATTGAGCAGCATTATGCGCCGGCCGATTGTTGGGAAGAAATGCTCAACTTCAAAGGCCTCGATGGTTTTTCGGTCAGAAATGATGGTCTCGAGCGAGGTGCGGAGCTTGGGAATGTCCCACTGTCCGTTGCCGATCTCATATAGCTTCCGCCCGACTGTATGCTCTGGCGCGACTGCGAATGTGTGGCAGAAGGAGCGGTTCGCAAAGCGGATGGTCAGATTAGGTTCGAGAACGAGGATGCCTTCGCGGATCGTCTCTAGGAGATCCAGTGGGTTGACGTTGACATAGCGCACGGCAGCGGCTCCTGCACACGTTCTGATGGCTGGAACTCATCCTCGACAGCAAGAATACGATCTTGCGAGAGAGCTTATGTCACCCTGCCGCCAGTCTTGATTGTTAGCTCGTTGAGGGGGTACTGTCGGTAATGTACATTACCGACTAGGTGGGGCTCGCTTTTTACGCGTATGTTTTGGGAAGGTGAAACGTGACGCGCGCGCGGACCAACTTATAACATTCACAAGATGCCTCCACGAGGCCCTGCCGATCAAGTATCGTGACTTGCCGCCGGCCGCGCGCAATCAAACCGGCACGCTCCAACTCCCGGGCAGCATTCGTGATGGTTGGCCTCTGGACACCCAGCATTTCGGCGAGCAGGTTCTGAGTGATCTGCAGTGCGTCATCGTCACCGCGGTCACGCATCATGAGCAGCCAACGCGCTAGCCGCTGCTTGAGGCTGTGCGCGCCGTTGCACGCTACTGACACCAGGACCTGCTCGAGAAAGGCTTGGACGTAAGCGTACATGAGACTTCGGAAGGACGGCGTCGACTCCATGGCTCGTGTGAACGCCGCGCGCGACATCTTTGCTGCGGCCCCGGGGATCTGGACGAGAAGCCGGACGGAGGAAGTCTTGGCACCGAAGACGGCTTGCACACCCGTGCAACCCTCCCTTCCGACCGATGCCATCTCAATGATACTGCCGTCCGCATAAACCGCCACCACCGAGACGACACCGCTGTCGGGGAAGAATACATAGTCGAGCGAACTATCAGCGTCCATAAGGACCTGCCCGCGATGGCAGCGAATGTGTTCAAGCTCCGGCATAAGCTGCTTGAGATTAGAGGATGGCAGGTGGAGTAAAAGCCGATTGCGGGGCCAATTTGATGGAGCACTCATACGCGAACCACCGCGATTAGATACTGGGCAGCAACCTTACGGCATTCCTCGCCGTCGGGCAGTGGAAGGGCCCCCAGGGGTTGCAACCGGACCTTGGCTGAGCTCGTACTTTCTGAGACCGGGGATTTTCTTCGCGATCGGAACGTGGGCCTCGAAGTAGTGTTTGTCAAAAGCAACAAGGATGGCCATTGGTATCTTCGCTGCGACTTGGCGGATGTAACCGCGCTGTTGAAGGAACTACACCGGATCGTGAACGAGGCGATTTGGACGCAGACTGTCGGCGACGATCAGGCCGAGGGGCTAACCTTCGAAGAAGTTCAGCCTGCAAGCTAATCGCAAGACAATGTTCTATTCGACTAATCAAAAATCGCCAGTCGCGATCGGCATCGGCAAACCGATTCCCAAACCGGATAGGTTTTTGAGCAGGGACAACCAATTTTAAACGGGGGCACTGCCCTGGCAGTTCAAAGCTTGCCGAGCAAAACCAAGATCAGCACGACAACGAGTATGAGGCCGAGCCCGCCGCCACCGTAGTAGCCGGTCCCGTAGAAGGGGCCGCCTCCGAGCCCGCTAAAGCCTCCGAGTAACGCGATTACCAAAATGATGAGGAGGATGGTTCCGAGCGACATAATATTATCTCCGTGGTTGGGCTGTAAGCGTCAAGTTGTCGGTCATCGAGAAAGTCGTAGAGCGGCTTGGCGGCGTCGGAGATTTGCCGCAGATTCGCGGACTGCGCTGCAAGGGCGTCGGCCTCGCGCCGCATCTCCGTGACGTCGTCCGGCTGCGAATTACTGCGCGCGTCCCGCTCTGTGTGGGCATCAACGTTGCCATCTTCATCTGCGATCGGAGGGGCCGTGGCGGCGGATGATTCGCTGGAGGCGTGGCCGGTTTGGAGGTCGCGCTCACCCGCCCGGCTCTTGGCGCGCTTCATCGCGATATCGTGCAGCACTGATTCAAGACCGGACCAATGCTTGGCCTGATCGGCCGACAGGCGAAGGTTCGCCTTGAGATCGGCAATGCGCGCGTCGGCGCGGTCGACGCTTTCGCTAATTGAGAGGGCGGACGTATCGGCCCGATCGCTACGACCATGAGCGACAAAGGCTGAAGGAAGGACTATGGCGGCCGCCATCCCCATGGCCGCAAGGCTGGACGCGATACTTTTCTGCATGATCCGCTCTCCCGACTGGTTTCTGATGTCGGACTGTAGGGCCTTGAAACAAAAAAGCTTCGCTCATGCGGAAACGTCCTCGGCCTTGCGGTCCGAGCGTGCGCAATGAGTTGAATTAGGCCTGCGCGCCCTCCACTCCCGAACAAGTGTCAATCCGCTAGCGCTTCAGCTCGACTTTGGGCACTTGGATCGTGATGTCGTTACTCGTCCTTTGATAATAAAGATATCCGAGCACAGCCACCGCAACGACAAGCGCCCCGATAATTGCTGTTGTGAGTGGTTTCATCAGGGTATTCTTCAGTTTGAGTTTTTCGACCGCTTCACCTGAGCCCTGCGATGCGTGCGCGACCCCGTGACGGGGTCGCGCCCTCTCCGCCAATGGTTCAACGCACCTCGGCCGCGCTCATTTGAGGCTTCCGTGCCAATCGTCGACATCCTTCTTCACCTGGTCCTTGGTATGACCGTAGCGCTCTTGGATTTTGCCTTCAAGCTGCTCGCGCTTGCCGTTTATCGCGGCAATGTCGTCGTCAGTGAGCTTGCTCCACTTTTCCTTGACCTTGCCGACGAACTGCTTCCAATCACCTTCGATACGATCCCAATTCATGAAACACTCCAGTCAGTTGGTTTGCCAGTTGTCACCGGGGGGACGGTGCCCTCCGAGCGGACGGACTTGCGGTGGCACTACCCACGGTGTCCGAGGGAAGGACCACACGAGACTTCGCACGTGGCGCCATACTCGGTTCGCGCCGTAAATCCCTAACGTTTAAAGAGTGCACATTGGCGGCAAGCCACATACACGTCGCGCATGGCAGCCTTCCACCAGTCTTGATTATTAGCTCGTTGAGGGGGTGTTGTCGGTAATGTACATTACCGACGTAAATCCTCCGTCGCGATTTTTGCTTGTCAAGCCTGCCGCTGGCGGGATTCTGGCGGGTAGAGATAGTAGAACGCGATCCCCAGGAGGGCGGCGATGGCGAAAATCTCGGCCGTGCATGGCCCCCGTCGTGACAGGCTGGACCGTTTGCCGTTTCCATGAAGCGCGCGGAATGACCTCGATCTTTTCCGCCGGCATCCGGTATAGGGTACGCAGCAGCTCCCGGCCTTTCTCGGCCATGACGACGACCCTCGACGACGCATCGACTATCCGATCCATGACGCCACGTTGGACCGGCGTCGGCCCGGAAAGAACCGTATGAAGCGTCGTGACGGTCGGCATGGTCAGCCGCGAGAGTAGCGCCATGATGTGGTCGCCGGCTTCACCACCGAAAATGCCGAATTCATGCTGGAGTGAAACGACATCGAATTGGCCTGCATTCAGGACGTCGGCCGCATGCACGTAATCTTCTATCCGGTCGGCGTTGACCTGAAGGCGAACGACGGATGGATAGTCGTAGGCGTGGCCATGGTCGGTCATCGCCACGATTGAGGTCTCCACGTGCGCGAATGCTGTCGCGATCCCCTGCTGCAGATCGGTCGTGAAGATGGCGATTCCGCAGCGGCGCGGGAGCGAATTCCCGATGAACGCAACGTGGCTTGGCTGGGTCACGGTCGCACCTCCTTCGCGCGGGCCGGCGCACCAGCCGTTGCTCTGTGATGAAGGGGCAGTCGCGAATGGGGGCGGATCGGGGAACCGGCGTTCTGCCCATCTACATTGTGTAACAGGCTCGGACTCGGCTCCGTGCCCAAATAGGCCAACAGACCTTTCAGGCCGTTGTACCAGGCCTCGGTCTTGCCATGCCCCAAACCGATCGATTGCGCGAAGGCATCGTCCGGGTGAACCTGGATCGACAGCGGTTCCTTGGTGAACAGCAACTTGAGGAGCAGGGCCGGGTCTGGCGCGTTCATGTCGGGGCGCTGAAACCAGAGTTCGCCGATCGCGACGCCATCTTGGCGAATCTCGCTCCAGGGCCGGAGATCGGTGCTTCCCCAGGATTTGCGCACGACCCGCATGCAGGCATGTTCGATCGCCATATTATTCTCCTGGTACCGCTCAGATCGGGTCGACATGACGTCGAACGATGCGGTTCTCGAACGACGCACGGATCGTCATCAGAGACGTTCAATGGCGCCAATTTCGCGGAGTGGTCGGCAACTCTCCTGTGACATCCACGTGGGCGACGTCGCTAAGCATGCGCCGGACCCGCGGCAAAAAAAATCAGAAAGCGCCTGCCTGGCGTCATTCGAGGCGTTCTTCTTCGTCTCCGATCTCGCCATCGACGAGGTCGCAAGCGGACGGCCACCAACGTCTCCCCCAACTCCCTCGCCACCCGCCTCCGCCACGAACGAGCCTGATAATCAGCAACAGTATCAGCGCGCCGATGGTGGCGTTGATAATCGCCGCAATAATGCCCGAGCCAAGATGGATGCCGAGTTGAGGAAGCAGCCAACTACCGATGAACGCGCCAACGATTCCAATGATGAGATCGCCGACGATCCCAAATCCGGTGCCTTGCACGATTTGGCCGGCCAGCCATCCGGCAATGAGGCCGACCACTAATATGATCAGGAGGCTTTCATTTGACATGTGCATTTTCGTATCCTCGAGACTTCGGATAGCTGGACAAATCCCCACCAGGCTCAGAAAACGCCAGTCTCCTTCAACAAGGTCTGGCCGCAGGTGAACATTCTCCTGTCAGGGAGGCGGGGGACGACCCTCCTATGCTAGTGAGGCTACGCCCATGCTACGGAAAAGACTGTGCAGAAATGCTCACAACAAGAGGTCTGCGGATCGTATCCACATGCCCGCGCGTCAACAAAATGAGCACATTTAAATGTTGATATGCGGCTCGTCGTGCAGAACGACATTCAACAATGAACTGTGGACTTCGATGCCGCCGTTGTAGTCAATGAAGCCGAGTTTTCGAAATTTGTTCCTGAAGGAACTCACCCGGGACCGGGTCGTTCCGATCATGTCGGCAAGCGTCTCCTGGCTGATTTTCGCGACCGGCTCCGGTTTTTTCTCTTCCTTGCCAAAGTTCGCCAACAGCAGGAGCAGCCGGGCAAGCCGTTTCTCACTCGAATTGAACAGCTGATCGACGAGGTCTGCCTCGACGCGGATGGCCCGAGACAGAAGATGGGCAATGAACATCTCGGAGAACGCCGGCTCCCGATGGATCACGCGGACAATCGCCGCTTTTTCCAGACGCACGATGACGGAGTCCGTCATCGCCGCGACCGTCGCTATGCGCCGCGCCTGCCCGGCAAGACATCCTTCACCAAAGAAATCGTTCGTTCCAAGCATTGCGACGACGGCTTCCTTGCCTTGCTCCGAAACGACGGTGACCTTCACCTTGCCGCTCTGGATGTAGAAGACCGCATCCGTGGGGTCTCCCTGTGAAAAGACGATCTCGCCCTTGTGGTACTCCCCAATGCCACGGCCCTCGCCAACCATGGCGAGAAAAGATTTCGGATTGAACGACGGCCGGCTTTTGGTTGCCATGACACACCTCCAGGAGTCTCCGAAGAACGATAATCATAACATTTTTTTCGTAGCTGAAATGAGCAATTTTGAAAAAATACCTATGTCAACCCTGGGTCAAGAGTTCTGCTAGCTCCGAAAAATGGCCGCCCTCTCGATGTAAACGGACGTTGCGACAAGCCTCGGGGAAGGGCTGGGCGCTTCTCGGAGTAACGCCTGCCGCTAGCGATCTTCTGCGAAACGTCCAATCCAACAAAATGGATCATCGATCAACCTCCGACAGTGCGAATCACCGGGCAATGCCGCCCGGACCGCGGCACTCGGCGGATCACGCGCCGACCGCGATTATCGGATGTCCACATATGACAAAGCCCTTTTCTTTGCTGTGGTGAACCAGTGAGGCTAAGCTGCCTTGTTGCGGAAGGCGAAACAGGGTGCTGCCGATATGGCCGCCAAGAACTCATACCATCCACGCTGTTATCAAATTCGCCATTGTGGCCGGGCATTTTGTCATTGCGCTCGTGCGTCGCGGCGGTAGCCCGTCCGTCGAGGGTTTGGCTTCGGAAGAGACCCTGAAAATTATCGAAGTTGATTTCGATGCCTTGGACCAATATCAGCCTGAGATCTCCGCTCTGGCACCAAATGCTCTAATCTGTGCGTTAGGGACGACCATTCGAAAAGCCGGGTCGAAAGATGCCTTCGCCCGGGTGGATCGGGATTACGTGGCGGCATTCGCAGCGCTCGGCAGAGCGGCGGGAGCCAGCCACTTCGGACTAGTGTCGGCCGTCGGCGCCGATGCTCGATCCAGCAATTTCTATCTGCGCACCAAAGGTGAAGCGGAAGCGGCCGTTCGCGCCTGCGGCTATCTGCGCGTCGACAACGCGCGTCCGAGTTTTCTTTTGGGTCAGCGGGCTGAAGCTCGCACCGGTGAGCGTGTCGGCATCGTTGCAGCGAAGATGGTTGCGCCATTATTGTTAGGCCCGCTCATGATTTATCATCCCATCCCGGCTGCCAGTGTCGCGCGCGCGCTCGTGAACCTTAGCTCCCGCGACGAGCCCGGCGTTTTCATTCAGCATTATTCAGAGCTCGTCGCTGCCGCCTGATGTCGGCTTTTTTAGGCGTTGACCGCCGGCCAATGTTCTCTTCGACTGATCAAAAATCGTGAGTCGCGATCTTCATCGGTCACCAATTCCCAGACCGGATAGGTTTTTGAGCAGGGACAACAGTTTATCACGCAGCAAAGGTTATCCCGCCACAAAGAAACTTAGCAGAGTGACCGATTTCGCCGCCCATCGGGCGGAATGCTGATGCCTCCGTGATGAACCGTACTCCAAGCATGCCGATCTCCTATACTTTCTGGCCGCCGCTTATGGTCCGTTGAAGACGCAACCAGAGCCGCGCCGGGGTCGCCTTCATCGAAACCATCGCTCAAGCGCTCGATGAATTCAACCCCAAGAATGCGCAAACTACATCGCAAATTCAGGCGATCGCAACCAATCATGAAAATGCTTTAGCGATTCAACAAGAATTCGGGTGCTCTCGGGCGCGGAAGACCGTTGGATCGGGCAGCGAATGTGCTACGCGACGCCGTTAGCGAGCGTCAGCGTGTGCTGCGCGATCATCAGTTCCTCGTTAGTGGGGATGACCCAGACCGACACGCCGCTGTCCGGCGCAGAAATGAGCGGTCCGTTGGAAGCGTTTGCTTGCTTGTCCAGTTTCATGCCGAGCCACGCCAGCTTATCGCATAGCGCCGCGCGCACCGGGGCGGAGTGCTCGCCAATGCCGGCGGTGAAAACGAAAGCGTCCAGTCCGCCGAGTACGGTTGCGTACGCACCGGCGTACTTCGTCATCGCGTATACGAAATACTCCATCGCCGTGGCCGCCCGCGCATCCGTGCTATCCTGCAACACGCGCATATCGCTGCTGATGCCGGATAGTCCGAGCAGCCCTGCGCGCTCGTACAGCATCTTTTCTAGTGACGCGTCGTCGAACAGCTTGCGTCGCAGCAGGTAGAACAGTACGCCCGGCGGCACGTCGCCCGAGCGTGTTGCCATCGGCAGGCCGGACACCCCAGCAAAGCCCATCGTGGTTTCGACGCTGCGCCCGTCCAGCATGGCGCACATGCTGGCGCCGCCGCCGAGATGCGCGGCGATCACCCGCCGCGCCTCAGGCGAGAACTTCGGCACCTGCCGGCTTATGTATTCGTAGGAGATGCCGTGGTAGCCCCAGTGGCGCACTCCGGCATCGCGCACGTCCTGGGGGAGTGCGTAGATTTGCGCCACCTCCGGCATCGTTCGATGGAACGAGCTGTCGAAGCAGGCGACCTGCGGCAGGCCCGGGAACGCCTCGGCGAGCGCCCGTGCGCCGCGCACGTTGTAGGTTTGGTGCGACGGCTCCATCACCGCCAGCGAGTCGAGGTAGTCCAGCACGTCGCCGTCGATCCGCGCCGGCGCCTCGAAGCGGGTGCCGCCGAGCACCACGCGGTGTCCGGCCGCTACCACCTTCATATCGGCGAGGTTGGCTTCCAGCCAGGTGATGACGAAGTGCAGCGCTGTCCTGTGGTCGATCGCGTGGCCCTCGCCCCATTCATGCGCGTCTAACGGCTTGCCTGCCGGGTTCTTCGCGACGAAATGCGGGTCGTCCTGCATGCCGTCGATCTGGCCGCGGCAAAGCAGGGGTGGCGACCCGCTTGCGTCTACCGCGTAGGCGGCGAACTTCAGGCTGGTGGAGCCTGCGTTGATCACGATGATGGCATTGGTCATGGCCGGTCACTCCACGGGATCGGGCAAGATGCTTGCGGGATCGCGTGCCAGCGCGTCGGCGTAAAGCACGGCAGCGGCGGCCGAGAACCGGCGCGCGGCCGCGGTATCGGCGCGACTGGTCAGGATCACCGGCACCCGCGCCCCGACCACTAGGCCGGCAGTCTGCGCATCGGACATGAAGACAAGGTTCTTGTAGATCATGTTGCCGGCTTCGATATTCGGCACGACCAGCACATCTGCCGCGCCCGCCACTGGCGAGGAAATGTGCTTGGTCCGCGCCGCCGCCGCATCCACCGCAGCATCGAGGTCGAGCGGCCCGTCGACGATGCCGCCGACAATCTGACGCCGATCGGCCATCTTGGCCAGAATCGCCCCGTCGAGGGAGGCTGGCATCTTCGTGTGCACCGTCTCCACTGCGGCCAGCACCGCCACCTTCGGCAGCGCGATGCCGAGCGCGCGCGCGAAGCCGATCGCGTTCTGGCAGATGTCACGCTTCTGGTCGGTGTCAGGTGCGATATTCAGCGCTACGTCGCTGATGACGAAGCGGCGCGCATAGGTCGGCACCGACACCATCGCGCAGTGGCTGATCAGCCGCCCGGTGCGCAGTTTCGTTTCCTTCTGCATGACCGCGTGCAGCAGCACGTCCGTGTCGAGGCTGCCCTTCATCAGCGCCTGCACCTCGCCGGCTCCGGCGGCCATCGCTGCCTTTAGTGCCGAGTCCTCCGGACCCTCGGTCACCACGACGCGACAGCCGGAAAGGTTGAGCTTCGCGGCCGTGGCGAGCTGGCGCAGTTCCGCTTCCGGCCCGAACAGCACGGGCACGATCAGCCCAGCCTCGGCCGCCTCCATCGCGCCGGCGAGCGCCGCGCGCTGCACGGGTGCACCACGCCGGTGAGCATCGGCTTGAGCTCTCGGCAGCGCTCCAGCAGCCCCTCAAGCCGATGCTCCGGCACCTCGTGCCGCAGCCGCGTTGTGGGCGCCACGACCTCCAGCGCTGCGGATGCCACCTGCTGCCCCGCCGGGTCGGTACACTGCCCTGCCAGTATTACGAGCCTCTCGTCTGCCCGCTTCTCTCGCACCACCACCTGCGCCGTCAGGACGGCATTGATCGGCAAGGCAGCTCGCACCTGCACCGCGGTCGAGCGGATGGACGACCCGGGACCGGGCAGGGCCGACCCGACCAGCGAGCTCAAGATCGCAGTGACGATCCCGGCCGTGCCCTGCATGTCGCCGGCGTCGGCGAGGAGGCTTACGTCGCCGAAGGCGGCGGCCCAGGCACGTACATCGCGCGCCTGCAGGGTGCGCTGCATCGATGCGGTGTCGCCAATCTGGATCTCGTCAAACGTTCGGTTCTCGATCAAGGACATGTGCGTCTTCTGCGTCAACCCACGACGTGATAGCCAGCATCGACGTATGCTATGTTTCCGGTTATCGCCTGGGCGGCGTCGCTGACCAAGAACGCGGCGAAGGCACCAACATCATCGAGCGTCACGAGCCTGTGCTCGGGTGCTTCATGGACTGCCCGCTCCAGCAGCTCGTCGAAATGCTCAATTCCGGAAGCCGCGCGGGTTTTTACCGGACCCGGCGAAAGGGCGTTGACGCGGATACCCGCCAGCCCGAGTTCCAGGGCCATGTAGCGAACCGCCGCCTCCAAAGCGGCCTTCACAGGGCCCATGACGTTGTAATGCGCGATCGCTTTTTCGGCGCCGTAATAGCTCATCGCCAGCAAGCAACCGCCCGCCGTCATCAGTGGTTCGCTAAGCTTGGCCATCCGCAGGAAGGATTGCACGGAGACCTGCATAGCGAGTGTGAATCCCTCGACCGAGCAATCCGTGATCCGACCGTGCAGATCTTCCTTGCGAGCATAAGCGATCGAATGCTGCACGAAATCGAGCCGCCCCCAGTCCTTTGTGACGCGTTCATAAACGGCCTCGAGCTGGCCTGGCACGGTGACGTCGCACGGCATGAAGATGTCGCTCTGCAGCGCTGCCGCCAGCGGACGCACATAGGGCTCCGACTTAGTGTTGAGATAGGTGATCGCCAGTTCGGCGCCCGCAGCGCGGAAGTGTCGGGCGCAGCCATGCGCAAGACTGTGCTCGTTGGCGATGCCGATAATAAGGCCCTTTTTGCCGCTTAGCGTGTTCATGACATTCTCCCTGGGCGTAACCAGCCCCTGCCCGATGCCATCTCCTCGCGGGGCCTGATGACATTGGCGCCGTACTCGGCGAGCCGGCTTTTCGCATCTGCCTTGCTCAAACCCGACAGCGTTGCGTGCTGCTAGGCGCACTCCTCCGCGATGCCAGCGGCGTCGAGCGGACCGGTATTGGCGGCTTCGGGCTTCTGTTCGGCGGCGGTGCCGGTCCATCCTGCCCGGCCCGGTCAGGTCGCAAATTCACGGCTGCACTAACGGCCGCACTATATGACATCGTCTATTCCTCGAAACGGCGAGGCGCCGGACAGGCACGGCGCGACCGAACGGATCCCGCTCAGTGCGACACCGTGGAGGGCTGGGCGGTCGCCTTGGCGACGGAAGTTCGGCCAGACGGCGCAGGAGCCACCGGCTTCTCAATAGGCACCACCAGCACCTGTGACAGTCGAGCCAGGCGGTCGCGCTCGGCGGCGAGCGGGGGGTCGCCCGCACCGACGATCAAGTTCACCTGCTTCAGCAGATCCCTCCGCGCATCCGCCTCCGGCACCAAGGACGCAAGCACTTCAACCGCGCGTTCATGATCGAGTTGCAGCACAAAGAACTGGTCCCGTACAAGTACCTTGAGCTCGGCGAGCGATAGGTGCACGAGCTGCTGCCGTGCGACATTCAGCGCGAGCGCACATCGCTGGTCGAGCGCCTGGTCAGCCGCGATGACGTAAAGCACCGCCCGGGTGAGTGCTTCGTCGAACCCACCTGTCTTCAGCATCGCCGCGTATGCGTCCGCCTGGGCTTGTCGTGCCGCCTGCTTCTCGGGCGATGTGCCGGGGACCTGCCGCACCTCGCTGCCGGCGTTGAGGCCGAGAAGCGCCTGCACGAATGGCGAGCCATAGAAGCCGAAGAAGGTCTGTTCGGCCATTTGGTCACGCGCCACGCGATAGGCATCCAGAGCCGCAATGATCTGGTTCGAGACCTTCGTCTGCAGCGCGACGAACGGGTTATCGGCGGCCACCGGCTTGCGGGAAGCGGCCACGCTGGCAGCCAGCTTCTGCACGCCCTTCATCCAGGGGTTCCTGTCGGCGAAGATCGTGTAGCTGAGCCTGAGTGGATTCAGGGTATGGGCCAGGTCCGCCGCCGGCTGGTTGGCGAGCGCGCGCACCAAGGGCTGTAGCAAGGTACGGTAGATCGAGAGGTTCAATTCCGACAACCGTGCCACAGCGGCGAAGGCACGGTCGTCCTCGGGGCTGTTGCGCCCCAGCGCGCGGATGTCATCGAGCGAGCGGGCCTCGAAACGGGTGATCCAGTCGCCGGTAACGAAGCCACCCGGGCGCACGTCCGCCGGCCGCGGCGAAATGACCATCTCATATAGACCGGCCGGCAGGCAGTCGATGACGTCCATCAGCTGCACGAACTCCTCGTCTTCCTTCGCACCCACCTTGGTGGAGACGAAGAGGGCGAGATGCCCGATCTTGTGGCTCAGGCAATACACGATCGTCCGGCCGATGGCGCGGATGTCGTCGACGTCCCGATACAGATCGAGGATCCAGCCGAGCGCCTGCGGCGGCGGACTGATGTTGTCGCCCGTCGAGGTAAACACGATGATTGGCGAGGTAATGTTTCGGACATCGAAGATCGTGCCATCCCGCGACTGCAGCTGGTTACGGGTCAGCTTGTCGCCAATGAAAAAATTGTCCACCAGGAACTGCAGTTCATCGCCGTTGAGCTGGATGAAGTCGCCCCACCACTTCTCGAATTCAAGGAAGCGCTCCCTTCCGGTGTCGATGTTGGTATAGATCTCGTACTGCTTGCCCCACAGCCAATTTGCCGGACCCAAGCTGTCGAAGTTCAAGACCAGCCAGGTCCCGTCGAACTTCCCGTTGCCGAGGTCGCTGGTCATTGCGGTGAGCCAGCTGCCGCCGAGCAGGCCGCCGGAATAGCGCATCGGGTCTTTCCCGTGCACGCCCTGCCAGTACGACATCGGCGAGCCTGCTACCAAGCAGGGCCCGAATAGGTCCGGCCGCAACATGGCCACCATCAGCGTCTGGTAGCCCGCCTGGCAGTTGCCGATGGCAAAAGGACGCGGTGCGTCCGGATGGAGCTCGACGACACGCTCGAAGAACTTCACTTGCCCCTCGACGATGTCCAGGAACTGCTGGCCAGGCGCAGGGCTCGCCCCGAAGCCGATGAAGTAGACCGGGTGGCCCGCATTCAGGGCGTCGCCGATTTCGCTCTCCGCCTTGAAGCCACTGATACCCGGCCCTTGGCCGGCGCGCGGGTCCACCACCACGACAGGCCGCTTGCGCGGGTTGATCACGACCCCTGGCGGCGGCACGATGCGCGAAAGCGCGTAGTTCATCGGCCGTGGCAGCGAGCGGCCACTCATAAGAACCTCATGGTCGAAGCGCAGCACGGTGGCCATCGGCCGTGATGTAATCTCGATCTCATCGTTGCCACGCTGCCGCAGCAGTTCGAGGAAGAGAACGTTGCGCTGGAGCGCATCAACCATGTATTCTGGCAACGCCGTCATAATGTTGTCTGCGGGGGCGATCGCAAAAGGGGCCAACCCCAGGCCGAAAGGGCTAACTGCCGACGCCGGCTTTGATATTGAACTATCTGCCATTTTTATCTCCCTACCTAAAACTGCCTCAGTGCGCTCGCTCTCGCCGCGATTCGCCTATGGAGCGTTTGAGTCCACGACGTTGGCTCTCGAGTGCCATTGGGCTTCATTTCTCAATTTGTGAGCTGCTTGCGGATTTCCAGCAATTCTTGGCGGCGCTCGTCGGTCGTCTTTGGATAGCTCATGCCAAGATTCTCGAGCGTATCCAGGACGATTTGGGATATGATCAGCCGAGCGTTCTCTTTGTCGTCGGCGGGAACGACATACCAGGGCGCATCCCGAGTGCTTGTCGCACTGAGGCATTCCTCATACGCTTTCATATAGTGCTTCCAGTATTTTCGCTCCGCGATGTCCGCAAGGCTGAACTTCCAGTTCTTCTCCGGCTCGTCGATACGCGCCAGGAAACGCTTGCGCTGCTCTTCCTTCGAGAGGTGGAGGTAGAACTTCACGATGCGGGTTCCGTTGACATGGAGATGCCTCTCCAAATTCGCGATCGAACGATACCGGTCGTGCCAGATCGCCTTGTCGTCGTTTGGCACGTCCGGGATGGCTTCGCTGTGGAGAATCTCGGGATGTACTCGGACGATCAACACCTCTTCGTAATAGGATCGGTTGAAGATGCCGATCCGGCCGCGCTCCGGTAGATCACGAGTGGTGCGCCAGAGAAAATCGTGTTGCAATTCGGCGGGACTCGGATGTTTGAAACTGAAGACTTGGCAGCCTTGCGGATTGACCCCGGACATCACGTGCCTGATGGCGCCATCTTTTCCGGCCGCATCCATCGCCTGAAAGATCAACAGGACGGCGTAGCGGTCGGATGCATAATGAAGCTGTTGCAGCGAGCTTAGTTGCGCAACGTGCTCTTCCAGCAGCTTTCGATAGTGGTCCTTCGACTTATACACAGGCTCAACTTTGGTCGGCCACTTCCCAAGATCAACTTCGTCGCCTTCCTTCACGCGGAAGTCTTTTGAACTGATTTTCATTTCCATCCTTTCGGCGGTGTTGGCCGCATGGTTAGGGTCAGTACATTTGAAAGTCTCCTCTTTCTAAACCTGCCGGTCTGTATGGACCCGTCCCGAACCCTTCGCGGCCTTGCCGCTTATATAATTCATTGGTTTACTCGGCTGCCGCTTTCACTGATGATCAGATCATCACCTGGCTTTAGGTCGCCTTTGACAATTTCCGTGAAGGCGCCGTCCTGAAGACCGAGTTGAACTGGGACCGCTGTCGGCTTTCCCTCGCGCAGGATCCAGACCTGCGGCGAACCATCCAGTGGCGTCTTGGCGCCTGAGCTGCCGGTCGGGGCCGCGCGGCCAGCGGGCGAATAGCGCAGCGCTTGATCCGGTGCACGGAGGACATTGTCGCGTCTGTCGACCACGATTTTAATCGTCGTCGTCATGCCGGGTTCGAGCAACAGTTCCGGATTGGACGCGGTGATGACGACGTCATAGGTCGCGAGGCTCTGGATAGTCTGCGGCGATGGGCCAATTTGCGTCACCTCGCCGGCGAAGGGACGGGTAGGGAGGGACTCGACCGCGAATGTGGCCTTGTCTCCGAGATTGATTTCGTCAATGTCGTTTTTGCTGACGTTGGCGTCGACACGAATGACGGTGAGATCTGCTGCCACAAGGAAGAGCGGCGCCGTCTCTGAGCCCGCCGTGACTGTCTGGCCCATAGCGACGTTGCGCGAGACCACTGTTCCATCAATCGGCGAAACGATATCAGTATATCCGAGGTTGATCTCCCCGGTATGAAGCGCCGCTTCAAGCTGTGCGACCGTCGCCTCGTCGAGCTTCATCTGCGTCTGCGCCTGCTCATAGGTTCTGCGCGAATTGTCGAGCGCTTTCCGGGAAATGGCCCGGCGCTTCGAACGCCGTGAGGCCCGCTCGAAGCGCCGGGCCTCATGGCGCTCGAAGGCCGTTTTCGCGTGGGCGAGATCCGTTTTGTCCTTTTCGAGCCGATCCTCGGCTGCCGCCAGATCGGCGTTGCCCTGATCCACCACGGTTTGATAGGGGAGCGGGTCAATTTTCGCGCAGATCTGCCCCGCCTTCACTTTTGTGTTGGCGGCGCAGTAGAGCGTCTGAATCACGCCGGAGACGCGGGCGCCGACTGGCGCTGTCGCCGTCGGGACGACACCGCCGCTTGCGGTCACGGTGCGGACGATTGGGCCAACTTCGATCTTCTGCGTCGCGTAGTGAACGGTGGCGGTGCGATGGGCCGACCAATAGAGCCAGCCACCGCCGCCGCCGAAAGCCAGAACGACGAGGGCGACGGCGGTAGCCGGTATTCGCCAATGGGCAGAGACCCAACCGGCGGCCGTCTGATCCGCCGTCGCAGCCGATTGAAACTGTCCGCCTTCGGGCGATCCGGCCACCGCGCGCGGATGTGTCGACCCGATCCAAGTCCGACCGGCTCGTGTCCCTACAGAACCATCTTTGACTCGATCGAAAATCCGATAGGCGAGCAGTTTCACTGGGTCAGTCACGAGGAACCAAGCCACCGCATAGCCCCAAACGAATAGGGCCCAACCCCAACCGAGGGGTGTCATAAACAGCCCATAGACCGCAATGAGAGTCGCCAGCGCTTGCGTGCCGAACACCGCTATCAAGAGAATCCGTGCCGGGCGTATGGACCAGAACGGTCCGCGCGTGCGCGTCTGGAAAATTGTCAGGTGTCCAGCCACGGACAGCATCAGGTACATCAGCGTTTGTATGTGCGGACGGTCGAGTTGAAAAACTCGGTCGCCTAGATAAAACAGGCCAAACGCTGCTATAGGGCCGACGACGCCAAGCACCGTGGCGATCCCCAGCACCAGGCGCATATTCCAGGCCTCGGGCTGATTCTTGTAATGAACGTTGTCATAGGCAATGGACAGGATGGCGCCGTCGTTGAGCAATGCCAGCATCACGATCATCACCGCCGTCAATGGATAAAAATTAAAGATCAGGATCGACAGTGTCATGAATATCAGCACGCGCAGCGTCTCGGCGATGCGGTAAATAGCGTAGCTGTTCATCCGTTGGAATATTTTCCGGCTCTCCTTGATTGCGTCAATAATGACCGACAGGCCCGGCGTCATCAGCACGATGGCCGCCGCCGCGCGCGCCGCATCCGTAGCGCCTGAAACGGCGATACCGCAGTCGGCTTTCTTCAGCGCCGGGGCGTCGTTCACCCCGTCGCCCGTCATGCCGACGATGTGACCGCCTTGCTGCAGGACATCGACAATGTGGAACTTGTGTTCGGGGAATACCTGGGCGAAACCATCCGCCTTCTCGATCAACTCCGCCAGCGCCGCCGTTTCGTGACGCTTCGTGTCGCCGAAGCCGCTGGCATCGAGGATGTTCGTACCCATCCCTAGTTTCTTGGCGGTTTCCACGGCGATGGCCCGTGCGTCACCCGTAACCATCTTGACGCTAACGCCCATCTGCCGCGCGGTCGCGATGGTTTCCTTGGCATCGTCTCTTGGCGGATCGAACAGGGGCAGCACACCAAGAAACTGCCATTTTCCGTCTCCCTCGGCCCGCGCCACGCCCAATGAACGAAAACCGCGCGCCGCGAAGTCATTGACGGCTTTCTCGACGGCGGGCTTCACCTGCGCGGCATTGGCCGACAGCTCCAAGATCACCTGCGGCGCGCCCTTGGCGACCTTGAACTCCTTTCCGTCCGCATCTTTGACGGTGGCTTCGGTGCGTTTATGCACCGGGTCGAACGGCTGGAAATGAATAACCTGGTAGCCCTTCAAGGCCTGGTCACTCTTCAGGCCGCCCAGAACCGCCAGATCAATAGCGTCCTTATCGTCTGCGCGCGACGCCAGCGCGGCGTTCAGGATGACTTGATCGGCAGGGATGTCGTTAACGCTGAACGGATCGCCCAGCGTTAACTTGTTCTGTGTCAGCGTGCCCGTCTTGTCCGAGCACAGTATGTCCACGCCGGCGAGTTCCTCGATGGCCGACAACCGGGTCACGATCGCCTCTTTTTTGGCGAGGAGGCGCGCGCCGGCCGCCATGGTCACGGAGAGCACCGTGGGCATCGCCACGGGGATCGCGGCCACGGTCAGCACCAAGGCGAACTGCAGTGTCGTGAGGATCGGGTCGCCGCGGAAGATCGCCACGGCAATAATCATCGTCACCAGAACCGCCGCGAGAATGATCAGGTAGTTGCCAATCTTCAGCACCGCACGCTGAAAATGGCTGACTGTATGCGCCTCCTGCACCAGTTGCGCGGTCTTGCCGAAGTAGGTATTCGCACCCGTGGCGTAGACCAGTGCGCCGATTTCGCCCTGACGAATGATTGAACCGGAAAACACTGCCTCGCCCGGCTTGCGTGTGGCCGGCAATGACTCTCCCGTCAGCGCGGATTGATCCACCTCCACGGGGTCGCCTTCCAGCAAGCGTGCATCCGCCGGCACAATGTCGCCCAGACGGACGCGGATAACGTCCCCCGGCACCAACTCACGCGCCGCCAAATTGATCCACTTCCCATCCCGTTTCACCCTGGCCTTGATCGCGAGCTTGGCCTTCAGGGCGGCGATGGCGTTGCCCGCTTGGTGTTCTTCCCAGAATCCGACGACGGCGTTGGCCAGAAGCAGAAGCAGGATGATCCCAAAATCCGGCCAATGCCGGGCTACCGCCGAGAGGATCACCGCCACTTCGATCATCCACGGGATAGGACCCCAAAAATAGGTGAGGAATTTCAGGAAGAGATTTGGCTTCTTCTCTTCAATCTCGTTTGGCCCATATTGGGCCAGGCGTTTCTGCGCCTCGGCTTGACTGAGGCCATCCGGTGACGAGCCCAAGTTTTTCTCCACCTCCGGCAGGGGGAGGGATTTCAAATCGTCTTTTGAATTGGACGTTGATCCAGGCTTCGATATGGGAGCCTTAGGCTGCTTGGCATTGGGTTTCGTCATTGGTATTGTCTCTGTCTTTTAGCAATGCCCCAAGATGGGTGAGTTACGGGACACCTGTTGTCATTCTCGAGTACTTTTCATCGCACCATTGTATTCGCCACGGCACGGTTGCGCCGAGAAATTGGAAAGCAGGGTCGTGCCACCCGACCGCGCCAACAGTCCCACCCACAGTCCAATCGCGACGCGCGTAGCTTTCACGGCCCCGTCTTTCTCCAACTAACTCGCCGGGCGAATGCCCTGCATCGGAAACATTGTCACGCCGGCCAGGTTCGCGGCGTGCAGCGGCTACGACTTTCCGTTGGGGTGCATCGTGCGCGACGTGATGATCAGGAACGACAAGAAGTTTTTTAGCTGGCGGTGTGTCGCTCACTTGTTCGTCTCGCCGGTTGTTTCTGTGCTCGATTCGAGCGGCTTCGAATTCCGCCGAGTCCTGCTGGCGCAGAAAGATACTGAGCACGACAAAGAGTGCGATCGCCAGATATTCCGCCTGCCAGGTTTGTAGGGTTGACGACCAGATTTTGTCCGAAAGCAAAAATGCCGCGATGGAAATCGGCGGCTGGCCCGTGAGCGCGCGTTCCTCGTTGTAAGCGTTGGCGCCGTAGACGACATGCAGCGCAAGTGAGAGCAGAAACAGCAGCACAAACGCCAGGAACAGCGAATGGCGGTAGAACCAGGTGAAGCGGTAAGCCTCTGCGCGCCGCTTTTGCTCGCTCTTCGGTTTGCGCGGATCCAGGGAATGCGGCGCGCCGCGCTGGTAGAGGAAGCTGCTGAACATGATCAGCGAGGCAAGCTGCAGGAAGGCGGCCTGCCAATTGGAGGCGAGGCCCTCCAGGAAGGTGCCGGTGGACAGACTATCCCAATAGCCGACCAAAACCTGCCCGTGCGCCGCCAAAGTCTCGTTTTGCAGCCGCCAGCCGACAAAACTTTGCGCGGAAATGCAGATGACGAAAAGCGCGACCAGAACGATCGAGAGTGAATTGTACTTGATCGGGTGGATCAGCCTTCGCCTCCGGCGATGCTTTTCACGGTCCATGACCGATCCCCCAAGCGGTCCTTGGCCGGCGGTTACTTGGCGAACCACTTGATGCCGTAATATGTAAGGAATGTTTCATCATAGGCCCCGTCGATCGTCGTGGATTCATCGTATGCCGGGCTGTCTTTGACCGTCTGGCGATCGACTTCGAGGTTCACAAGCCTATCCGTCCAATCGATCTCTCGTGCCGACCGGGACGAGATCAGGACCTTCTTCCCGGGCCACCAGTTCTTCGTATCGACGACAAGGTAACGGATGCTCCAATCGGCATCCTCCACGAGGAAGTCCTTGACGTGACCGATCTCGCCGTCGCTAGCATGGATATGGTATCCGGTGACCGCTTCGATGCTGCGAAGATGCGGATCGCCGTCGCTTCGCTGTGTGTCGGCAATATCTTCCTCGCGCCGCCTGGATTCCAGGACAGGTGACGCCGTCATGGTATCGCCAACATAGCCGTACATGTCTGTGAAAAGGCCGTTACCCCAATACGGACTCCAGCCGTAGTAACCGTAAATGTTGGTTTCCATCTGCCGCGACACAGGCCGATCGGTATCGATATCCGGGCTGTCCTTGACCTGCTGCATGGTCAGTTCAACCGAGAATTCGTGTCCCTTTGGATCGAGGTGCCCCAAGACGGACGGGGGCAGAAGGACTTTGCGACCGGAGAGCCATTTGCCGGTATCGACGACCAACCAACGAACCAACCAACTGGTATCATCAAATAGAAAGTCGCTAACGGTGCCAAGCCGGCCATCATTTGCCGCGATCGCGTAGCCATTGATCACTGATGCATTCGACAACATCACGCGCTCCTAAACGAGCTTGACTGCGTTATTCAGCCTCCAGCATGGACGAGACTATCACCCGGCTCTACCGCTTTCATGCCTGCATGCACATCAACGCGTGAGGGATTGGCCGAATTGAGGATTGATTTGGCGCGGGCTATCTCCTCCGCCGGTCCGTGCGCCATCACCAGAAAGTTATCGGCTTTTATGGCGGTCTCGTATTGGATCACGCTGTCCTTCGGCACGCCAATGCTATAGAGCGCGGCACCAAGCGCACTTAGCCCACCAACCACGACAGCGGTCTCGACGGCGGAGATCGCCATGGTGGCCAGGTATCCAAGCACGACGACATGTCCAACGACGGGAATGGTCATGAACAGCCCGCCAAAGAACCAGCCCCAGAGACCGCCCCAGAACGCACCCCGCGTGCCCCAAAACTTGATCCGATCGCCTTCGTTGTAGAAGCCGACGACCTTTTCGTCAGAGTGGTATCCCTTACCGACAACGCTGAGATTCTTCATCTCGAAGCCGGCCGCGGTTAGCTTTTTCACGGCCGCATCCGCCGCATTGTGGTCTTCGAAGACGGCGATGACTGTGTCAGTTTTATACATTTGATCCTCCTTCAGGACGAGACGGCGCCCGGCAATGGTCTTTTTCACCGCGCGCTTCGGGTCAGACACGAGCCAGGAAAAGGTCACGGATATTGGCTTTTCGTGCACGTCACCCAGCCAACGCGACAATACCCCGCGGCGATCCTGCGAGGCTAGGCTCGGAAACTACTCAAACTATCTGGGGCAGCACGTGGGTGATGGTCACGGGGTCGAGAACTTGCGGGCTCCCCATCTCTGCGTCGGTCAGGAACGGGAGCCCATTCATCGTCGTATGGTTTCCCTCATCCTTGATGAGGCGGATTTCGGTCACCATGTCGCGGAGCTCGGGTTCTTGCATATCGAGCGCGACAACCATTTGCCCGGTGCTTGGGATATCGTCGCAAAATTCATCCCGGGAATTTTGCGGCTGGTATCCGGTGAAGAACATGATGTCCGGCCCAATCCGCAAAACGCATCTTTTATCCACCATGCCCACCCCGCCATGTGCATGCGCGGCGGACGCGAGCAGAACCATGGCCAGGAGCCACGCGGCGATTCCTCGTATCATCATTGTCATTGAGCCTCCCAACGAAAGCCTCCCAAATGTGATTTCGCCGCTGCAGTCAAAGCACCCGCCGGGGAGGATCGGCGGGCGCTTCTGACCGGCGAGGGGGCGTAAGAGCGGCCAGAGCCCCGCCGTTGAAATCGAACTTTGACCGTTCAGTGCTGTTAACTGAACCGTGACCGAACTTGCAACGGGACTACACCGATGCCAAGGAAAAGACTGTGCGGAATTGCTCACATCAAGAGATCTGCGGATCGTATCCACATGCTCATTTTGTTGAAGCGCGGGCATGTGGATAGTGTCGTGGCGGAACTAATCCTGCGCTTATGCGTTTAAGGCGTTATCCTGGTCAGAAAAAGGTCTTCACGCCCTTGGATCATCTTGAACTTTTGTACAAACCTGCCTCGATCGTTGCCGGCAGGTCGCGCGGAAGACTCGATGGTAGACTTGTGGTTGTGTCGAATTGCGTGCCTTTGCCCGCGTGTTTGGCGACGCCCGCGGCGGGAGGCCTTGCCGTTGCGCTTGAAGCAGCGCTCAAGGCACGCGGCGGACTTTGGTTCGGCTGGTCGGGCGAGACTTGCAAGGAAAGCGAACCCGTTCCGAAATTTAGCACAAAAGGACCGATCACCTTCGCGGTGTCCGCCCTTTCGCGTCGCGATATCGAGCAATATTACCATGGCTTCGCCAACCGGGTGCTGTGGCCGGTCTGTCATTATCGTCTCGACCTCGCCGATCTGTCGGAATGCAACGCCGCCGCATATTTCCGGGTGAACGAGCAATTCGCCCGGCAACTCCATAAGATGCTGCGCCGGGACGATATGATTTGGGTGCATGACTTTCATTTCATTCCCATGGCGAGATTCCTGCGCGAGCTGGGCTGCGTCAACCGGATCGGCTTTTTCATGCATATCCCCTGGCCGGGGCCGGAAGTGGCGAGCGCCTTGCCCTGTTATCAGCGAATCCTTCGCTCGTTTGGAGCCTATGATGTCGTTGGTTTTCAGACCCAGAGCGACTCGGATAATTTCCGCGACTGCATCGTGAGCGCCAACGCCGGGCGGGCCGCGAGTGGCGATTGGTGTGAGATCGAAGGCCGCCAGATGCAGGTCAGCGTGTTTCCCATCGGCATCGACACCGAAGCCTTCGCCAAGGAAGCGCGCGTCGCCGAAAAGAACATAACGGTGAAACGCACGCTCGCGAGCCTCGAAGGCCGTGACCTGATCATCGGCGTGGACCGGCTCGACTATTCGAAAGGCTTGAAACAGCGAATCGAAGCGTTTTGCACCTTCCTCGAGCGTTCGCCGCAGGCGGCGCGGGGGCGGGTGACGATGTTGCAGATCGCCCCCAAGTCACGCTCGGAGGTTCCCGAATATGCCCGCTTGCAGCGCGAATTGGCGGAAGAGGCCGGCCGCGTCAATGGCAAACTCGGCGATGTCGATTGGACTCCGCTGCGCTACATCAACAAGCCGATGAGCCGCTCGGCCCTGGCCGGGCTTTATCGTATCGCGCGGATTGGCCTCGTGACGCCGTTGCGCGACGGCATGAATCTCGTTGCGAAGGAATATGTCGCGGCGCAAGCACCGGATAACCCTGGCGTGCTCGTCTTGTCGCAATTCGCCGGCGCCGCCCAGGAACTCAAACGCGCCCTGATCGTCAACCCCTACGATATCGAAGCGACCGCTAGCGCCATCGCGCGCGCCGTCGCCATGCCCCTCGAAGAACGCAAGGACCGTTGGAGCGCCATGATGACGGTGCTTCGCGCGAACAGCATCCACGATTGGACGGCCCACTTCCTTCAGGCTCTGAGCAATGAACACGAAGGCATGGAGATCGACGACCCTCTGATCGAGGACGCTCGTCTGCCGGCCGCCGCCGGCCTGACCGCGCCGGACCGCACCCGCTTGGACGGTCTAGCGGCGCTATGTGATCTTGTGCACACAGAGGATTCGAACTCAGAACTGCAACTTAGAATTAAGTCATTCCCAATATCCGCGATGAAGAAAGCTGCGAACTCGAAAAAGACTCAGCTTTTGAAGAAGGTAGTGCTCATTGGCCGATGTGGGCCATTCACCTGGAGGGTGCGATGGGGGCAGCGCAGATAGTTCTGCCGTTCAAGCCGAGCCTTGCTCTTGCAGCTTCTCGATCAACCCCTCTCAGCGTATTGGCGCATCGCTCAGAAGCCGCGCGCGATCAACGAAATCGACATCCTCGATGGCCGCATTTGCGTGCAACGCATGAATGAGACTCATCGTCTAGAAAGAATCGCTTGAAGATTAGATCGTGCGGCTGTTCACGCCGCCCAACGGAATTTGCGCTATGCCGCAATCATCTGCGAGTATCCTCGATTCTTGCGTTGGAGCCACGACCTGCGAACCAAGTTTGCGCCGCTGATCCACGGTCGCACTCATCACGCCGCGCATGTTCGGTCCAGGTGCAGAACGGGGCCTGATGCCTACCTGTCGCAGTTCGAGAAAGCGATGCTGGTTTCGAAGCTGTAAGGTGCGCGGGCGCTCACCGACGACAGGAAGGGGCCGTACGGCCTGCGCGATGAAGACTACCTACAACTCAAAATCCTCACGTGCACCTTGCCCGATGAAAACACCCGAAGAGCCAAAAAAATTACGACCGGGATGATCCCGGTCGTATCTTTACCGAAGCTGTGCCTTCAGGCCGCAGCAGTCAGGACTTCGCCGGCCCGTCAGGGTGTCACCGAACCCCGCGCCATGCCACCCGAGACCCGGCAGGAACAGCCGTTTCCGACCCACGAAGCATGATAAAGCTCGCACGACTTAGCTGGCGTCGAGCACATCCGTCCCATTTGGCCGGTCGCGACGCTGCGGCCAGTCATCAGTGGGCGCGGTCACGGCCGCTATAGGTGCGGTCACGATCCAATACGGGTTGTTATAATCAGAGGAGTAGGCATTGTTGTATTGGTAGCCGTAGGCGTTGGTGTAAGGGTAGCCGTAGGCGTTGGTGTAAGGGTAGCCGGAGGTTGGGTATGCTGAGTAGGTACCGTAAGGATTGTTGTAGGAGGCGTACGGCCCACCCATTGCTTGCGCCCAAGAAGGACTGGCCGCTAACAACCCCGCGCACTCGACACGAGATAATCTTTGGCTCATCGGCGGAATAATTATCGGAACAATTTTCTTGACTTTCACCGAATCTGTGCCCAGGGCCGGGGCCGAGGCTGGCGGGACAGCAAGTTCTTGATCCAGCTCCACGGGCTTAATTGTTATAGAATCAAGCCTCACCCTGGCGTTAACCAAAGGAGCCGCAAAAGCGGCTTCATCCGCCAAATGGGGCAAAATCAATAGCCCATCGAAGAGCGGCAGCGCCGGAACGCGCGTGATTGTGATCATCATCGGCACGCTTCGGGCGACTTTCCCCGACGACCGGTATCACATGGGAGCGGCGGTCTCCCATGTGGCGAGGAGCTACGAGAGCGCATCCAGCGGCTCGAGGACGCGGCTGACCGCCGGCGATCTGCCCTTCGGTCTTCAAGGCGATCGACCGGCATCTCCCGGGTGGAGGATACGCGCTCGGCGCGCTGCATGAGGTGGCCGGCGGCGGCAATGGTGCGATCAATGTCGCGGCCGCGGCGCTCTTTACGGCGGGAGTAGCTGTGCGAACGCGGGGAAAGGTCTTATGTTGCACGCGCCCGGACCTGTTCGCTCCGGCCCTCGCGCGGCGGAAAAGGAGAGTCAGTCCGCGACTGATGCAATACAACAACTCCTGAAATCCATGTGGCCCGCGATTCCCGATGCGAATGACCTCATTTCGTTGGCCATCCCGCATAAGAGCGCCATCGAACATCATCGTGACCGAAGCCGCGAACTTGCGCAGCGCCGTCAAACCTGCCGCGATCAAATTCGTAATACTGAGCTGCTCCTAGAATCGTCACAGAAACGAATATGAACGCACGGCCTGCGACGAACATGCAGTGCCAGCCGGGGAATTGCAGCGTCAACCGTGGCGGCCCTCGCCGCCAAGTCAAAGTTTGATGACATTATCCTGGGACATGGCGTATCACTCCTTGGTGGAGAGTGGAGGCGTCGAACCCCCCACGATCCGCCCTCCATTCCCCCGCGCCGTCACCAACCTCCGCGCATAGCTCGTTCAACCTTCAAATTTCCGTTTCTTTTGCGTTTCACGCGCAGGATTGCCGCGTTTAATTCACCTCCGAAGATAAAAATCGAAGCAATCATGTAGAGAAACACAAGCGCGATCATAACCGAGGCGAGGCCCGCGTAGGTGGTGACATAACTGCGCGCGAATTCGGCGAGGAAGGAACCGAAGGCAATGCCCGCGACGATCCACATGGCGGAGGTCAGCAAAATTCCGGGAGCAATGTCGCGCAGCGATCTTCGCCCGGCTGGCAGAAATTTATGCGCAAGGACAAGCGCCAGCAGAAGCACCAAACTCGCGATCGCGAAGCGACCGAAGGTGATCAGGCGGTTGAGCGGCTCAAGACCAGGCGCGAAGTGCAGCACGGCCACCCAGATCAAGGGCGTGAGAACCACAAGGAAAGCAAGCGTCAGAAGCGCAAATGCGCCAACGAAAATATAGGCGATGGATTCAATCCGCAACAGCCACCACGGCCGGGAGTCCCTGATGCACTTCATCGGCGAGGCTTGTCGAGCCAAAAAAGCCCGCGAGCGCGGTCACGAAGATCAGGAACGGGAACAGCGAAGTCAGGATCGATAGAGGAACCGGGTCGCGCGTCGCTTCCACTTCTTCGATCAGCTTCAAGACGAGTTCAAGCCGATCGAGCAAACGCTCGATGCGAGCGCGCGCCATTTGTGGAAGGGGATCGCCGTCCGGTTGGCGCAACGAAGTCAGTTGCTTGCGTCGATCACGCCGTAAGGCTCTAAACCCGCATACGCCGGATGAGGCAATAATTTGCAGCGTCGATGCCGCGATTCAGCTAACATAATCAGCATGTTATTTCGGATCGAATGAGGCCGTCATGGCGAACCCGGCGGGTGAATCGTATGATGGCGCTCTCAGGCTCGATTTCGACCGCCGATTGTTGCTTCACTTTCGCGGATCGGTGGTTACCTCCGACGCAGGCTTGCTCGCATACCGGGAACTGGACGACGCGCTGTGCCTCAGCGCGATGGCGGGTGATGCGCTCTCCGACGCACGCACTGGCAAGAATGGCCGGCATGCACTCGTCGGGATGTTGCGGCAATCCATATTTGGGCGACTTGCCGGATATGAAGACGTGAACGACGCTCAACGCCTGCGCCATGATCCCGCGATGCGGTGGATAGTCGGCGGAAAGGCGGCCTCGGATGCAGCGGCTTCGCCGAGCCAGATGGGCCGCTTTGAGACGCGCTGGCTCACGGCGGAAAAGAACCTTTCGGCGCTCGCTGATCTCTCCGGCAAATGGATCGACAGCGTTCATGGTCGCCGTCCGCCGAGAGGTATCTTGCTCGACATGGATTCGAGCGTGAGCCCGACGCATGGCGAACAGGAACACAGTGTCTGGAACGGTCACTATGACTGCACCTGCTATCATCCGCTGTTCGTTTTCAACCAATATGGCGATTTGGAACGCTGCGCCCTGCGCCCCGGCAATGTTCACAGCGCCGATGGATGGGAGGCGGTGCTGAAGCCGGTCGTGGCGCGGTATCAAGGCAAGGTCTCACGCATTTATTTCCGCGCCGACGCCGGCTTCGCAAACCCCGAAGTTTACGAATATCTGGAGGCAGAACGGATCAAATATGCGATCCGTCTGCCCGCCAATCACATCTTGCAAGAGAGGATCGGCTATCTGCTCAAACGCCCGGTTGGTCGCCCGTCCAATGACGTCTGCCGATCCCATGCAAGTTTCACCTATCAAGCGGGAAGCTGGTCGCAGCCGCGTCGGGTGATCGCCAAGGTCGAATGGCATCCGGGCGAGCTTTATCCGCGCGTCGGCTTCATCGTGACGAACATGGCGCGCTCCGCCGAGAATGTCGTCGCCTTCTACAACAAGCGCGGCACGTGTGAGCAATGGATCAAGGAAGGAAAAGGCGCAATCAAGTGGACCCGGCTATCATGTCGGTCGTTCGCTGCTAACGCCGTCCGTCTCCAGCTTCATGCGCTGGCCTACAATCTCGGTAATTTTCTGCGCACGCTGGCGACGCCCGAACCGATAAAGGATTGGTCACTGACGAGCCTGAAGGAAAAGCTGATCAAGATCGGCGCGAAGATCGTGAGCCATGGCCGCTATGTCGCGTTTCAGATGGCCGAAGTCGCCATTCCGAAAAATCTCTTCGCGGACATCCTACGAATGATCGCCGACCTGCGGCCGCCGCCCAATCCAGCGCCTGCGTGAAGTGTTCGGTCGTCATGCGTCGAGCAAAAACTAAGGGAGAAGTGCGTCTTGATCACAACCGACTCTGTATTGTCCGGTGCGCGATCCGCCCATGTCACTGGTTTTGGTGTGCCGGAGCACCACAGCAGCGCCGCAGCGCGGCAATCTCAACCTCAATAAGCGGGCGATCCGGAAAATAATGCCGGTATAGGACGAATGTCCGATGTCACGGCAGGAGATCAATGATACGCGCTTGGCACATTCCCGGTTATCTGGGGAATGCCAGCTAAATCCCTTTACGCCCAGTGTCGCAAGAACGCCCTCGATCTTGTTGACGATCGATCGTCGTTCGCCGGTCAAATCCTCTCGTTCCCGATGCGCCCGCCGCGCTTCCTCGTCGGCTTCATTTGGGATTGGAACCATCGAGCAAACCCGTGGTTCGCCGCGCAGCCAGGCCATCAGCGTGCGAAGCAGCATCTCGACGTCCATCACGTTCGTCTTCGCCCGTCGCGCCCGGCGATCGACGGGAAGGCTCGACGGCTGCATCACATGGACTTCGCTTTTAACCGACGAAAAACGAGCGAAATTGCGTCGCGCTCGAAGCGGTGAGTTCGCGGCCAGAAATTCAATGTCGGGGGGAAGGCGCGCCGGTTGTTGTTCCGACCAGGTTTACAGAGGACGTGCGAGCGGATTTCAGGGCGCCGCCACGTTTTCGCGTAGCGGCAATGCAAAGGGCTTTCAGGAAACCGAGGCGTCCATTACAAGCAAGCCAGGGCGCGGAACATTCGCCGCGACGTTTTTCCTCGCTTCCTTGGCAGAAATCGGATGCGAAATCGTGCGGTTAGAGGATGTTTGATTGCAGTCATATTGGTCATAGTGCCTGCCGTTGGTGCGAATTCAAAAGAGGTTCGCTGGCATCCCCCCCAAAAGCTCACCAAACAACAAACTAACCCCGCCGAGAAAGAGAACCCACCCAATCCAGATAAGCGCGGGACTGCGGAACTTCCCCTTGTTGTCAGACCACTCGCAACCGAAAAGACTCAACAAGAAGCCGAAGAGGATACACGGGACCGCAATGACAAGCGCTGGAATGATCGAGCGACGCTCGTAATTGGCTTTGCGACGCTGTTGATTCTGATCGTTCAAGCCATTGCTTTTTTTGTTCAAGCCTGGCGCCTCCAACAAACTATCAATACGATGAATGGACTTGGCAGAGAACAAAGAGAAATCGGTGAAGCGCAAGTAAGGGCCTATGTCAGCATTAAAGCAGCAACCATCGAATTCATGCTCGATGCTATACATCCTTGCGTCAGATTCATTGCTTACAATAGTGGCCAATCCCCAGCCCGGAATTTCGTATGGAATATAACCCTTCAATATTTTGGCGGGAAAGAAAATCGGGAATCTAGACTTCATGAGGCGTGGATTGAACAAACCGGAATTGATATACCGGCTACTATAGAATACTCGGATGTCGGCGGCCTGATACTAGATATGTCGGTTAAACAATACATCGAAGAAGCTGTCCCAGGCTTGATGATCACGGTCGTTCGTGCGAAGATTGGTTTCAGGTTCACCGATGTTTTTGACAAAGATTGGTTTGGGGAAGCCTTTTTCGGCGGGACTATGCAAAGTCGTCAGGTCAGTCCAGAAGATATTCAGCTCGGGGTCAGTCGATGGGTTGCCCAAATCGCGCCCATGGCAAAACCCCGTGATTGGGACGATGTTGGAAAAGCCAAGAATACTCAAAGCGGTTAACACCGCCCGCGCCATCATGACGCTCGCTCCTAATCAACTAACCTCCTTTCTCAACATGGGCGCGGACCTCCGAACACGCTTGTGGCAGCTGCGCCATAATACCGGGAATTTTTCGTGATTTGCGGCGAAATTAGCCGAAAAACCAATGAAAAACGTACGATTTCTCAAGTGATTACGACGAAATTCCCTATCAATCGAGCAGGGAATTTTATTGCGCCGAGCAGGGAATTTGGCGAGCCGATCAGGGAATTTCCACGATCAAGGATTTGCACGCCGGAAATCAATGCGGAGGCTGCGATCGTGAAGCTTGTTGTCTGGGAAGGCCACCCGGCAGTGCCCTCTGGCAACCGGGCGTTCGCCGTGCTCCATGCCAAGACGCCTGAACTCAGTCGACCCCTGGGAAGTCAGGGAACTCCGGCACTCGGGCGGGACTGACATCTAGATGCGCTAACCTGGCCTGCCTGCGCCCCCTATCACGCACCTCGAGGAGAAACGTCTGCGGGTAAGATACACTCGGGGTGTATAGCTGGGGGAGAGAAGTGGTCCCCGAATTTAGGACCAGCGGCTAAGTTGGAATAGGGACGCCTTGCTTACCTCCATTGCCAAGGCCCGGGGATGGATCGACGACATCCGGCTCGGCCGCATTGCCTCCGCCGATGGCACAGTGCCGGCGGATCTCACGGTCACCGGCCTCGCCAAAGCCCTGCCTTATTCCTGGGCCGAGCAAGAGCGGGCGATCTTGCGAAACACCTAGGCTCGGCGAACCCGCGGGGATGAAGGGCGTTTAACCAGTCGACATTAGGTCCAAATCAATCGGGCAAGTTCTACAACTACGACGGTCGTGGTGAACGGAGCGCGGCGCCGTCTGAAGCCACAGAAACGGATACAATCCCCGAATCGCGCCCGACCCCTCGGACCCCATGAGAACCAGTCTCTGTGAAAGATCAAACCGGTCTCCGCTATGCCAAAACGGAAATTGGAAAATAGCGAGCAGAGACCGGCGCTCTAAACCCGCCCCCATAGGACCGAAATGCCAGAAATTGCCGGCCAGAGACTGAGGCGCATCGGCCTAACCCGCGGAGATATCGGCGGTTGTCTCCAACCGGGAAAAATCAGGCCAGAGACCGAACCGCTTGGCTGACGAGACAGTCAGCGGCGAACCGGCCTCCGAGGCAAATTCCCTGCTATCAGGGAAAATAACAGGGAATTTTCAAAAAAATTGGGCTTCGGGCCGAATTTGTTCTGCCAAATCGCATGCATATCAATCGTTTATGGGAAATTTCCCTAGAAATCAAAACAGGGAATTAAAACAATCAGAACAGGGAAAATATTGTTTCGCGGGCGGAATAACAGGGAATGGCGGCGCGGGTCCGAATCCTCACTGTTGCTCCCAAAATGCGGGTATTTTGTATCTTGGACAGTCGCATTAATTCAAACAATATGGCGTAAGAATTGTACGTCTTGGGAGCACCTATGATGGCGACTTTTCAGAAAAGCTCTTCGATGAGCGATGATTCGGCCTATCGCCTTGCGAAGATGCTTTTTGGCCTCGACCGCGGCGAGTTCGATATTGTGCTCAACAAACTCAATGAACGCTATTTCGAGCCTATCGCCCAATTTGCAAAGCGACTGTCTGAAACGTGGTCCTTTTTGCTCGAAGCAATTGCGCGGGAATTTTATGCGTTCGTGCAGAAAATCGAGGCGGCTCCCGCAATACCGAGTTATGAAAAGCTGTTGATCGAGAAGGCCCGATACGGACCATTGTTGGCAAGGCTCATGGCGCATCAAATTTGTCATTGGGGTGAGAATCTGGCGGCGGAGTTAAATGAAGGTCGCAAGGTGCGCGCAATCATAGATAAGATGGCGGATTCTGGAGGCCGAAGCGCGTTGGTAATGTCGCGACGCGCGAAAAACTTCCGGGACAAATGTCGCAGCGTCGAGGCGCGACGTCATATTGAAGGTGCCATCAAGAAGGCCAATTTGTCACTGACCGCAGTCGAATTCGACAAGCTTGTTGAGCTTGCATGCGAACGCGATGAAACCGCCTGTCGCGATCTGGGAAGGCTGTCCCAGCAATTGGCGCCCCATCTGCCCGATAAGCGGGGGCGACCAATCTCCGCTGAGACATGCATTCATCTCTTTCTATTACGGCAGCTCGAAAGTTCCGGGATTTAATGCGCTTACACGTCTTCCATAGAAAACGCCGGCTTCACGGACCCTGTGACTCAAGCTACGCAATTGGCCTTGGGCAACGGCGGCTTCAGCCCGCTGTACGCATACAAGCTGCACAAGAAGAATTTTTTGCCTCCGGTTCTTCGTTTGTAAGACTGAGTGAGGGCCACGCGCCGCGCCGCTGCGGCGCAAGTGCGATTGAGGACAGCGGAAATTTTTGGCCCATTTTACATTTTCGGAGATTTGCGCGTTTTGCGGCATGCTTGTTTCGTCTTATTCTTAAGGGCGAGACAGGATGGCGATCGAGGAGCCTTTAGGACCCCTTTGCGTGGGCTACCCGGGATGCCGGACGCCAAGTCCGTCGGCCGCTTCGGGCGAAAGGGGGTAGAAATGGCTCCCTTCGATAGGGTCGCCGATCAATCGCCGGCGTTCCGAGCGGACCTGAAGGCTCAAAGCAAACGCCGCCGCGAGCGTCTTTCATCATTAGCATCCGCTCCGCCCTTGCGGCAGCGCAACGATCTTCTGCCTCCTTTGGTGGTCGAAGAGGTTTTCCTTGCCGATCTCGTCAGCCCGGCGCGCAACGTGAGACGTCAGGAAGCGGCTCATATTCGTGAAGTCGCCGCCTCGATCGCCGCGCTCGGCTTTTGCGATCCCGTGCTGATCGGGAGCGGCAATACCATCCTGGATGGCGCGATTCGCGTCGAGGCCGCCAAACAATTGGGTCTTCTCCGAATTTCCTGCGTTCGAGTCCAGCATCTCACCAGCGTCGAGCAACGCCTTTTACGCATTGCTTCCAACCGGTTGGCGGAAAAAGGCGTCTGGAACCTCGAGGACCTCAAAATCGAGTTCGAGGAGCTCATTGTCGAACAGACGCCGATCGAGATTTCGGGTTTCAGCGCTCCCGAGATCGATCAAATACTAATTGGCGACGATCCACCGCCCCACGAAAAAGGGCCGCTTGCGCCTGCGCCCGGAGCTATCGCGGTCGCACGGAAAGGCGACATCTTTCGTCTTGGCGAACATAGGATCGTTTGCGGTGATGCCGCCGTTCACGAAGTCTTCGCGCCTCTCATGCGGGGCGATGGTCCAGCCAGGCTCGTCCTAACCGACGAGCCCTACAACGTTCGTATTTCGGGCAACGTTACCGGTGGATCGCACCGGGAGTTCGCCATGGCGTCGGGCGAAATGTCGGGGCCGGAATTCCTGACATTTAACCTCGCCTGGATGAAAGAGGCTCTCGATTGCCTTGCCGATGGCGGCCTGTTCGGCACGTTTATCGATTGGCGGGGCCTGCCGACCGTCCACGCGGCCGCGACACAACTCGGCGTCGCCCCGATCAATCTGATCGTTTGGGCCAAGGCCAACGCGGGCATGGGCAGCCTGTACCGATCTCAGCATGAACTGCTGCCCTTGTTCAAAAAGGGCAAGGGCGACCATCTCAATAATATCGACCTCGGCCGCAAAGGACGTTGGCGCTCCAACCTTTGGGCTTACCCCGGCGCCTCTTCGATCGGGTCGGATGCGCGCAAGGGCCTCCGAGACCACCCGACCGTGAAGCCGACGGCCTTGCTGGTGGACGCGCTTCTCGATGTCACGGCTCGCGGCGATATCGTGATCGATCCCTTCCTTGGGTCGGGATCCACGCTCATCGCCGCCGAGCGGGCGGGGAGGCGCTGCCGCGGCGTCGAGATTGATCCGCTGTATGTCGACGTGATTGTCCGGCGCTATCAGGCCGAGACGGGACGCGAAGCGATCCTTGAGGCCACCGGCGAGACTTTCGCCGCTTTGGCAGCGCGCAGGCGCGACGAACGGATGGCGCGCGACAAGGGTTGGGGTGGCCAGATGGCTACGGGTCCGGAGAGCGGCCATGCCTGATCGGAAAAACTCAAGGGCTTCGGATTACGTCGTCGGCTATCGGCGCCCGCCAAAGGCGTCGCAATTCATGGCAGGAAAAAGCGGCAATCCCAAGGGGCGTCCGAAAGGCAGCCGGCCGGTCGGGGCGGTCCTGCAGGACATCATTCAGCAAAAGATCGCCGTAACCGAAAACGGCAAAACACGCCGGATCCCCGCCCTTGAGGTGATGCTCCGTCGGCTAGCCAACGACGCAATGCGGAGCGACCCGAGAGCCATGAAACTCTTGCTCGCTTTGATCGATCGATATTCGGACTCGCCCGAGACCGCGCTTCGTCCCGGTGACGTGCTGGCTGAAGATCAAGAGATCCTCGCGCAATATCTGCAAGAGCCTGCCGGCCCCGGCCCGGAGGCCACCTGGAAGCCGGATGACGCGGAGCGTGGCGATGACGTCTGAAGCCCGGCTCCTCGAAGCTCTATTGCGCAACGATTTTAGAGCCTTTGTCCATAAGGTCTTCGCTACCCTTTCTCCGGGTCAGGCCTACGTTCCGGCGTGGCATGTCGAAGCGATCGCCTGGCGGCTTGAACGGGTCCGGTGCGGCGAAAACCGGCGGCTGATCATCAACATGCCCCCGAGGTCGCTGAAATCGATTGCGGCCTCGGTCGCATTTCCGGCCTTCGTTCTCGGGCATGACCCTTCGCGACGCATCATCTGCGTCAGCTATTCCGGCGATCTTGCCAAAAAGCACGCCAACGACGGCCCTGACAACGACTGGTCGGTCTGCACAACCTGGATCGTGACACGCAATAAGCTTTGGTATCTCATCGACGTGTGGCGGCAGCGCGTCGATTACCCCGCGCTCAAGGCAAGCGTGCAGACCCTCGCCAAGAGATGGAACGCCCGGCGCGTTCTGGTTGAGGACACCGGCGCCGGAACCTCGCTCGTCCAGGAGCTGCAAGGATGGGTTTCGGGAATCGTCGCCGTAAAGCCGGAGGGCGACAAAGCGAGCCGCATGGCGGTCGCCTCAGCAAAATTCGAGGCGGCCCAAGTCTTGCTGCCCGAAAGGGCGTCGTGGTTGCCCGATCTCGAAGCCGAACTATTCGTCTTCCCCGGCAGCCGGCACGACGACCAGTGCGATTCGATTAGCCAAGCGCTCCTCGACAAAAACCATTCATGGATGACGTGGCTGACACCCGAAGACTGGGACATCCTCCTCGCAAGATCTAGAATACCGTTGCGCCTCCATTTCTGAGCCCTATGTCGCATCTGACGGCATGGTCATTGGCCAAGAATGGCCGAGAAATTGCTTTGGCCAAAATCTCACGTCAAAGTGCTCACTGACACTGTGGAACAGGGCTGAAGCGTGCGCATGTTCAGGACCGCGCCATGTGGACGACCTCTTTCAGCAGGGAGCCGATTTCTCGGGTGATAGGAGAATCCAGCGCACCCATCCCTCGATGGTATCCGGTAAGGCGATCTCCGCCATTAGCAGAACAATTCTGAACTTCACCTGGTTTCGGTCGAAGAGATCGACTACCTGCCTGAATGGCCTTGTCACGCTGCTTCGGGCTTGCGGACCCGCTGGCGGTTCGGTAGCCACGGGAATGAAGAAAATCAGCTATCGCGGCTACCGCTTTCCGTCAGAGATCATCCAGCAGGCGATCTGGCTCTATCTCCGGTTCACACTGAGTTTTCGTGACGTCGAAGACTTGTTGGCGGAACGCGGCATCATGGTCTCCTACCTGCGCTGGGTGATTCATTTTGGGCCCATGATCGCGGCGGACCTGCGCAAACGTAGACCCAAGCCCCACACCACCTGGCATTTGGATGAGGTCTATCTGAAAATCGCCGGCCGCATGGTCTATCTTTGGCGCGCCGTGGATGCCGAGGGCGAAGTGCTTGATGTGCTGGTCCAGAGCAGACTAACATCGGCATTTTCTTTCCCTTTATTATCAAGACCTTGCACCTCTGTTTGCAAATCCGGGCTGACCGGTTTGCAAACCCGTTCCATGGCAGCGTTCGCCAAACGTTTCTGCTCGACGCCCTTCGTGTAGCGCTCGACTTCCTTTAACGAGACGTGGCCGCTGATCGCCAGGATCTCATGAACGGTGCAACCGGCCTCCGCTAAGCGTCGGCTCATCGCCTTTCGCAATCCATGCGCGGACAGACCCAGAGGTAAGCCGGCGGCGCGGACGGCCGAGCCAAACCAATTGGTGAAATAGCCGGGCGAGAAGGGCGCGCCGGTCGCCGTCGTCAGGTAGGCCAAATGTCCGCCTTTGGAAGCCTTCAGGATAGCCCGCAAAGCCGGATGAACGGGAATGGAGACATCGGCGCCGGTCTTGCCCTGACGCAGCTCCAGACACCCTCCCCGCTCATGCTGTGGCCCTATACGAATGATGTCACCGCGCCGCTGCCCTGTATAAAGGAGCAGAGCAAAAGCGAGCCGTTCGCGGGAGCCAACAGGCCAGCGCGCTTCAAATTGTGCGATGTCGCTTTCTTCCCACATCTTGAAACCGGCTTTCGACGTAGGCGCATAAACCTTGGCGCCGGTAGTCGGGTCTTTAGCGATCACGGCTAGTTTGACGGCGGTCTTGGCGACGCTGCGCAGGGCCTTTAGCAGACTTTTGGCAGCGTGTGGCGCGGCGGCTTTTTCGGCAAGGAGGCGTTCGACGTCCTGCAATTCCATCCGAGCGAAAGGCAGCCCGCCACGATCGGTTCGCGCGAGGCTTGTTAAGATGCGTAGCCGATCCGCGCGGGTTGCCGGTGCGAAACCCGAGAAATCAGCAGAATTGAGATAAAGCGCGATTGCCGCCGCGACGGAGCCGGCCGGCATACGGTGACGCGGCGAGGCCGGTTCGATTCCGCCCATTGCATCGTGATAATCCGCCATAAACGAAGTCGATCCGGGCTCTCCATGCAGGCGAATATTCTTGCCTGAAAACCGAAAATACCAGCGGCTTTTCCCGTACCGGTCCTTGACGGGGTAAGCGTATTTTAGATCGATTCTAGCCACGGCGGAACCTTTCCCACGGGTTCTCGTCGGTATCGGTCGCGGCCGGAACCATCTTGGTCGGCACAAGCGTAACCCGCCCTTTCTCGATCATCATGCGAACCCGACGCCGGCCGCCTTGGCGCTGCAAAGGAGCCGGGTGACGTCCCGTTGCGTCCAAGAGCGGTGGCGGCGCGGTGGCACCGGTTTCACGCCGCTGAGGTCGATGTCGGCGACGCGCGCGAGCCCGGGCACCGGGCACAGAGCCGCGAGGAGGACATCGGTGGCGGCCGCGATTTCAGACTGGACAGATTGGGAAATTGGCGCGATGCTTGGTATCGGGTGTTTGCCTTCTAGATCAAGGTCAACATCAAGCGCGGGGGAGCTTTGCAAGAGCTTCCGCCGCGCGCCCATTGCATTACACAGCGCCCCGCCGCGAAATCAAGGGCCTCTCCCGGGCAAGATCGACGCGCGTCAGCTTCCGTCATGTGCGGCGCGCCGGGATGTGATGCGGCTTTCTAAATCGCGCTCGCGCGTGCTCGTAACCGAAATTGATGCGCTGATGAACAAAATCGCAGATCACCTGGACGCGCGCCCAACCGGGCGTCGTATCTTTGAACAGAGTCCAAGCCAGATCCAACAGCCGATCGCTGTCGCAGAAACAACTCGCGGGAAGGAAGACGATGGCCTCGTCCGGAAGCTTTTCCACCGCGATCTGGCCGGCACCCGGCACCACCGGATCGCGCTGACCGGAATCGGTCACGACAGCGTCAGTCGACAAGCGCACATGGCCCGCAGGCGCGAGAATCCGGCTGCACCAATTGCCAAAACCATCACGGTAGCAGGAGATCGGAACCGAGGGGCTGATAACGATGTGATCCGGCGCCGCCAGATCGGCAACGCGCGAGAAATGAATATTGAGCATTGCGATCAGCGGAGTGGGCTGCGGGAACTCGTATTGCAGTTCATAGCCGACCCGAAGTTTCAAAGCCGTTCTCTCCTCGCGGCTACGTTAGGTTGCGCGAGACGCTTTCACCCGGCTAAATAGAGAGCGTTGAACAACCCTGTACCGCTGCCGTGGGCGAAAATGCGGTCGCAATGTAGGCTTTTGGGTGTATACTGGGAGCGTGCCGGATATCGAAATGGAAATCCCGGAATAATATGTTATAGAAGGTAAGGTGCCAAGATGCCAGAAGATCGGATTAGGGTTGCTCCCAATACAGTAGCGTATGCTGACAGGGAGAGCCACAAGCTAGTAGTGGAGTTTGCCATCCCAGGAGCGCCAACGGAAACCATCGATGCGAAGATCCTGGAAGACAGCGTCTACCTGACAGCGCCAGCAAGGGACATCGAGTATGTTTCAGCACTGGCTTTAGGTTGGCCGGTGAAACCTGACAAAGCCGAAGCGACCTACGAGCACGGACTGCTCCGAATCGAGGTGCCCTTCAAAGATCCGATGGAAGGTGCCGTGAAGATCGCCATCAAAGCAGGTGGCGCGGAAACCAAGACCAAAACAATCGAAGGTCAACGAACGTGAAGCAATTCTAGCCAAGTACATAATCCGAAACGTCCGCTTATCAACCAACTTCCCCAGGGGACATTTCTTGAACGCGCGCTGGTCCGAGGACCAGTCTTGCCAGCCCGCACGGTGCGCGCCGGCGGCTTGCCGCCGCAGACGCTAAAGCCTTCCACGAAGCGCTTTCCCGCCGCGACGAACTTGCCAACGTTAAGCGGTGGCACGACGGCGCGATGGCCTTCGCGCGACGGCCCGGCGCGTCGTCGTATTTGACGAGGATCTTTGCTCGCTTGCGACCGATCTCTTGGACACATTGCGTGCGGCATCGGCAATCGGAATCACCGCCACTCATATCGGCGTTTTGAAGCGGCTGGCCGTGATCGAACTCGCAGCAGCGGAGGGAGTGCGGACCTACGTCAACCCGCAGATCGTGCTCGGCATATCGCCTCGACAGGCCGTGGGCCTGTTATATGGAGGGCACGCGTGCCGGAAACGATTCGGTTCAAGTGCCGGGCGTTTCTGAGCTACAGCCACCCGGATACACGGAGCACCGACATGACCGGTCTGCAAGCAGAACTCGAAGCCGCTTTCCGTAAGCTGCCAATCGCCCCTCCTGACGATGGGAGAATCCCATATGAATGTTTGATACCTGGCATTGGGCGTCAACTTGCTTTGATGAAGCCAGTCGATCGTAAGGTTGCTTCGCCGGACGCCACAAAGCGAAAACTCGTCGCCTTGAAAAAACGCGCCAAGTTACTTTGTGAAGACATGTCGGCAATGGCACTCCTGCCTCTGAAGCTGCGCATCTTTAATCGTCGAAATTGCGCACGCGGAAGATCCAAAGCTCCCGCCACCGGCTGGCAGGGGCGCGCCTCAAAAAAGTCAGGTAACGCAGGTTGCGCGGACTGTGGCGGAGCACTTTTATGGCCTGACGGGCACAAGGCCGACCCGCATCACGCCGCCGGGAGGCGGCAAAGCCCATGGTCCATTTCTCGAGTTCCTCGCAACAATTTACAGAATTTTAGGCATCAAGGCTTCGGCTGAGAACCAAGCGAAGGCGGCTATCAACTTTGTGATGAAAAAATACCCAAAAACCTAGGGATTTTTCTCCCTTAGCTTTTTGACGCAAGCCGCGGTCTATCGTGATCAAGGGCGTTGTCACATCGTTGAAAGAAGAACACGAGAATTCTGCGTCCCGAATATTTTCAAACGACCGCGACTGCCTCGCGCCACATGTTCATAGCCGACGCGCGAAAGGCTCGGTGGGTCCTTGCAGAAGTGAGATGACGTTGGACGTTGAAAGTGTTGTAGGTGGCCGCGTGAGTTGAGAGAAATCCTTGGGCTGACCCCGGGCACTTGAAACCCTGCATCTTGTATTCTCGTCGTCGGGTCGGTTGATGCGAATTCTCGGCTCGATTGTTGCGCCATCGACCACGCTCATGTCGTCTTGCGATTCCAAGATCACTTGCAGCGGCAGCATAAGACCTCAGATCGTCCGTGACCAGCTTGTCTGGGACAAATCCATACTTCTTCAGCAGCTTGCGCATGAGTTTCAGCGCGGCACGCTTGTTCCTCCTGCTCTGGACCAGCACATCAAGCACTTCGCCCTCGGCATCCACGGCGCGCCAAAGATAGAGCGGCGGATCTGCGCAAACGTAGACCCAAGCCCCACACGACCTGGCATTTGGATGAGGTCTATCTGAAAATCGCCGGCCGCATGGTTGGCAACCGAACCGCCAGCGGGACCGCAAGCCCGAAGCGGCGTGACAATGCCTTTCAAGTGCCCCGGGTCAGCCCAAAGATTTCTCTCAACTCACGCAGCCACCTACAACACTTTCAACGTCCAACGTCATCTCACTTCTGCAAGGACGCACCGAGCCTTTCGCGCGTCGGCTATGAACGTGTGGCGCGAGGCAGTCGCGGTCGTTTGAAAATATTCGGGACGCAGAATTCTCGTGTTCTTCTTTCAACGATGTGACAATGCCGGTCCCGTAGAAGGGGCCGCCCCCGAGCCCGCTAAAGCCTCCGAGTAACGCGATTACCAAAATAATGAGGAGGATGGTTCCGAGCGACATACCCGAACTGCCGTCTGCCGTGACAATGCCCTCTGAATGCTTGAATGCGTTGTGCAGGGCCGCATCAAGCGTGCGAGCATCAAGATCGAGCGGCGCGATCGCGTTACCGACGTCTATCCTGGACAAGAAAAACGCCCTGAGCCGGTCGAGCACCAGCCCCTCGATATCACCCGCCGGGACGCGCATCCCTTTCTGTGCATGTGGGTGGTCACCGGGCAAGCGCATGCCGTACCATCGCGCATTCGGTTGACGCGACGGCGCGGACTCGATACAGTCTTCGACAAGACAATCGAACCGTCATCGCCGATGTGAACCCGTAGAGAATTTGGTCGGTTCGCGCAGCGACATGCGAGCAAACGCGAGGGCGCTTGAGGGGATGGCCGTAGCGACCGAGGCATCAGTGGTGCCGTCGTGCCACATGATCCTCGCAGCAAGATGGGCCGCCCGCGAATCCTTGTTCTCTCTCCTCGATCATTCCGGGGATTCTTGTTCTCTCCCCGATCATTCCGGGAATGAATTTTGTGCCGCTTCGGTCCTTCCAAGCATCTGCAGGGTGTCTCAAGAACGCGGCCGGAACGAGGGCGAAGCAGCAAATGGAGCAGCAGTGTTCAATTTTGCTCGGATGCCCCCGCGCGGCCCTGTCTAATCTGCGCAACCCCGGGCGTCTAACAACCAAGCGGGAAGCGCTTTCGATGCTAAAGAGGGACAATCAAATGACTCCGGCAGGACATTCACGTCTCTTCGCCGCCGTTCTCATGGGAGCGGCCTCGATCAACGCGGCAAAATCGCAGGTCGCATTTGCCACAACGCAAGATAACGATGGAATCTATGCTGTCGACATCACCACGCGGCAAGGCGATTGCGACAAAGCCTACCATTGGAAGATTTCTGTATCGGGCGGGCACATCAGCTCGGCCGGGGATACGCCGATGGAAGCCTCCGGCCAGATCAGCGGGCGCGGCATCGTGGACTTCGCGTTCCAGCGCGTCGGCCAGGTCGCCACGGTTACCGGAACACTCGTAAGGGGCGCTGGCTCGGGTACCTGGTCGTCGCCGACCATGGGATGCACCGGTTCGTGGCGCGCGCTCCGGCAAGGCTAGGGTCCAGACTCATTAAGTCCACCATACCAGAGCGGCGACGATGTAGACAGAGGCCAGGAAGTTGCGCGCCAGCCTGTCGTAGCGCGTGGCGAGACGCCGGAAGTCCTTCAATCGACCGAAGGCGTTCTCGATGCGCCGTCGTTCTTTGTAGAGGCGCCTGTTGAAGCGAAACGGCTGCTTTCTGTTGTTGCGGTTGGGAATGACGAGCTTGGTTCCGCGATCCTTCAACCACTGACGCAACTCGGCACTGTCGTAGGCCTTGTGGCCGATCAGGCGTTTCGATGCTTTGCCTGTGGCGATGAGCCGTTAGAAGTGGTCCCCGAATTTAGGACCAGCGGCTAAGTTGGAATACGACCGTTCCGTCATGATAGACGGAGCGAACCATGACCAAGAAGACGAGACGCAAGATCGACGCGGGCATGAAGGCGAAGATCGCCTTGGAGGCTTTGCGTGAGCAGGCGACAGTTGCCGATTTGGCGCTGCGCCACGAGGTCCACCCGAACCAGATTTACGCCTGGAAGAAGCAGCTTCTGGGGAACGCGGCGCGAGATTTCGACGCGGGCGCGACCAGATTTCCCACGCGGGAAGCAGCGAAACGAGAGCTGTTCGCCTATATCGAAGGATACTACAATCGTCAGCGGCTCCATTCCGCCCTCGGATATATCACCCCGGAACAGGCAGAGCGCCAAGCCGCTTAATCCAGTGTCCACTAAATCGCAGGAAGGTCAAGTTCGTGGACAAACCTTCCGAGTTCTTCGGTGCTGGCCTGTTTTGAGCCCTAGGCCGTGTGGACGGATATCGGAAAATATAGGTCAAGGGATTCCCAAATCACTTTTTCGGTGATTCATGGGTGGCTGGCTTTTGGAGGGCCGGCCATGCTGACGAAGATGACCGAAGAAGATTGGGTGCTTGTGCACGAGGTGTTCGATGCCTGCCGCTCGCGGCGTGGGGACAAGGGGCGGGACGACCGCAAGTTTCTCGAAGCCTTGCACTATTTCACGATCCACAACATTACTTGGCGAGCGCTGCCGGCCGAGTTCGGCTCTTGGAACAGCATCTGGAAGCGCTTCTGGCGCTTGAGCCGCAGCGGCGTGTTCGAAACTTTCTTCGAAGCGCTCGCCTCCTTGAGCGAGCGGGCGCATCTCGTGCAGATGTTCGAACTCGACCGTCATCCGCGCGCATGTGTCGGCGGCCGGCGCAAAAGGGGGCAGGATGGCGAAGCCCTCGGGCGCTCCCGGGGAGGGTTCTCGACCAAGATCCATCTCAAGACCGATCTCGACGGCTATCCGATCGGCTTCCATCTGACCGGCGGCGAAGCGAGCGACAGCCGCAACTTCGAAGTGCTCCTCGACCTCGGTCCGGACGTCGATCCCCGCGCCGTTGTCGCGGACAAGGGCTATGATGCAAAGACAAATCGGGAGGCGGCGCGTAACCGCGGCATTTGTCCGGTCATCCCCTATCGCTCGAACACCATCGACAAGCCGAAGTTCTTCGCAAAGGTCCTCTACAAAGCGCGGGCGCGTATCGAGCAAATGATGGGCAAGATCAAGCGCTTCAAACGCATCGCGCTCCGCTGCGAGAAGACGGCAAGAAACTATGCCTCATTCCTCGCACTCGTCTGCGGCTTCATCTTGATCAAATCCGTCCACACGGCCTAGTGGCCGGTTTTGGTTAGGGCAGTCGCCGAATTTGATTTGATGAGCGGCCGGGGTCATTTTTAAAACATTCGTTGGCTTGTTTTACTTAAGGATCGAGCCCACCTATGATTCTGGTGTTCAACACACGCCCATTAAATATCGAGGCCGCCTCAATTGGCGGCCTCGTCATTATTCACTAGGGCGCGGTGATCGTTGCGCCATAGCCAGCTCGATCTTAACCCGCATACGCCGGATGAGGCAATAATTTGCAGCGTCGATGCCGCGATTCAGCTAACATAATCAGCATGTTATTTCGGATCGAATGAGGCCGTCATGGCGAACCCGGCGGGTGAATCGTATGATGGCGCTCTCAGGCTCGATTTCGACCGCCGATTGTTGCTTCACTTTCGCGGATCGGTGGTTACCTCCGACGCAGGCTTGCTCGCATACCGGGAACTGGACGACGCGCTGTGCCTCAGCGCGATGGCGGGTGATGCGCTCTCCGACGCACGCACTGGCAAGAATGGCCGGCATGCACTCGTCGGGATGTTGCGGCAATCCATATTTGGGCGACTTGCCGGATATGAAGACGTGAACGACGCTCAACGCCTGCGCCATGATCCCGCGATGCGGTGGATAGTCGGCGGAAAGGCGGCCTCGGATGCAGCGGCTTCGCCGAGCCAGATGGGCCGCTTTGAGACGCGCTGGCTCACGGCGGAAAAGAACCTTTCGGCGCTCGCTGATCTCTCCGGCAAATGGATCGACAGCGTTCATGGTCGCCGTCCGCCGAGAGGTATCTTGCTCGACATGGATTCGAGCGTGAGCCCGACGCATGGCGAACAGGAACACAGTGTCTGGAACGGTCACTATGACTGCACCTGCTATCATCCGCTGTTCGTTTTCAACCAATATGGCGATTTGGAACGCTGCGCCCTGCGCCCCGGCAATGTTCACAGCGCCGATGGATGGGAGGCGGTGCTGAAGCCGGTCGTGGCGCGGTATCAAGGCAAGGTCTCACGCATTTATTTCCGCGCCGACGCCGGCTTCGCAAACCCCGAAGTTTACGAATATCTGGAGGCAGAACGGATCAAATATGCGATCCGTCTGCCCGCCAATCACATCTTGCAAGAGAGGATCGGCTATCTGCTCAAACGCCCGGTTGGTCGCCCGTCCAATGACGTCTGCCGATCCCATGCAAGTTTCACCTATCAAGCGGGAAGCTGGTCGCAGCCGCGTCGGGTGATCGCCAAGGTCGAATGGCATCCGGGCGAGCTTTATCCGCGCGTCGGCTTCATCGTGACGAACATGGCGCGCTCCGCCGAGAATGTCGTCGCCTTCTACAACAAGCGCGGCACGTGTGAGCAATGGATCAAGGAAGGAAAAGGCGCAATCAAGTGGACCCGGCTATCATGTCGGTCGTTCGCTGCTAACGCCGTCCGTCTCCAGCTTCATGCGCTGGCCTACAATCTCGGTAATTTTCTGCGCACGCTGGCGACGCCCGAACCGATAAAGGATTGGTCACTGACGAGCCTGAAGGAAAAGCTGATCAAGATCGGCGCGAAGATCGTGAGCCATGGCCGCTATGTCGCGTTTCAGATGGCCGAAGTCGCCATTCCGAAAAATCTCTTCGCGGACATCCTACGAATGATCGCCGACCTGCGGCCGCCGCCCAATCCAGCGCCTGCGTGAAGTGTTCGGTCGTCATGCGTCGAGCAAAAACTAAGGGAGAAGTGCGTCTTGATCACAACCAACTCTGTATTGTCCGGTGCGCGATCCGCCCATGTCACTGGTTTTGGTGTGCCGGAGCACCACAGCAGCGCCGCAGCGCGGCAATCTCAACCTCAATAAGCGGGCGATCCGGAAAATAATGCCGGTATAGGACGAATGTCCGATGTCACGGCAGGAGATCAATGATACGCGCTTGGCACATTCCCGGTTATCTGGGGAATGCCAGCTTAATGCCACCGTCACCCTTGTAAATCAGGTCGAAGATGTTGGCCGCTGTCTGTAACCATTTTTCGCGTCCGGCGGCGGGCCAATCTTTTTCGGGGTCCGGGAGAGTCTGAAGCAAACCTTGAATAAATGGATGACGCGGTGGTGTCGGCAGTGTCGGTGGTGTTTGACCGGCACCATTTCCATTGTTGGCATCTTTCTCTTTCGGCCTTTCCTCGATCGTAGGAGCGGCGTCCAAGACCCCGCCGGGGATCACCAAACGATCGCGGCCCATTGCGAAAAACTCGGAATATTCAGCTGATCGTTCGAAAATCAGGATCAAAAAAAGGGATCAGCAGCGATGAAATCAGCTTAAGACTGAACCATCTATGCGAGGAATCACACAAGGACGATATTTTGACGCGCATACACAGCAGCGCGATCTGATAAGAATCTAATCCGAGATTCCCCGGATGAACGCAGCATTGAGCGTAATTCTGCCTCCATTCGGTTTCCTTTGCAAGGCGAAGCCGTTGCTCTTGCAGATAGGCGGGTCGTCACTCATGGGCGTGGCCCATTCTGCTCAAAAAGGAACGATTTTTCCGTCATTGAGGCGCACCTCTCCCGTGAGTTTGGCTCGGACGCGTAACGAACGAACGCTTTACGCTGTCGATGTGACCGGCGGCGACCCCAGTTCCGCGATCAGCCGCAGGATGTCGGTGAACAGAAGTCTCGGAATGGCGACCTCGGCCATCTGAAACGCGACATAGCGGCCATGGCTCACGACCTTCGCGCCAATCTTGATCAACTTCTCCTTCAGGGTCGTAAGCGACCAGTCTTGATCGGCTCTGGCGTCGCTAGCGTACGCAGGAAATTGCCGAGATTATAGGCGAGCGCATGAAGCTGGAGACGGACGGCGTTGGCAGCGAAACTGCGGCATGACATCCGTGTCCATTTGATCGCTCCCTTGCCCTCCTTGATCCATTGCTCGCACGTGCCGCGTTTGTTGTAGAAGGCAACAACATTCTCGGCGGGCCTCGACATGTTGGTGACGACGAAGCCGACGCGTGGATAGAGTTCGCCTGGATGCCATTCGACCTTGGCAATCACCCGGCGGGGTCTCGACCAGCTTCCTGCTTGGTAGGTGAAGCTTGCATATGACCGGCGCACGTCATTCGACGGGCGGCCAACGGGGCGGTTGAGCCAATATCCGATCCGTTCCTGCAAGACGCGGTTGGCGGGCAGACGGATCGCATATTTGATCCCCTCGGCCTTCGAGGAACTCGTAGACTTCAGGAGTCGCAAAGCCGGCATCGGCGCGAAAATAAAGGCGCGTGACTTTGCCACGATACCGTGCCACGACGGGCTTCAGCACCGCGTCCCACCCATCGGCGCTATGGACGTTCCCGGGACGCAGCGAGCATCGTTCCAGATCCCCGAACTGAAACACAGTTACGACCTACTGGGCTAACACGGCCGTCAAGCCCCGGGGTACGGCGAAATCCTATATTCCCGAAATTCCGTGGAACGATACTTGCGCCAGTACCTTGATCGCAAATTACTTCGGTTACCCGCTCGCCTATGGCTCTACCGGCTTTTGTAACAGCCGAGGAGGAAAAAATTTCGTGCAAGTACTCGGCAGCAATGGCGGCCCTAGCAGTTGTGCCACCGGCGATCCTTCGTCTGGCACCTGCAAGGGTTATCCCAATTAAGATAATCGCAAGTCTGGTGCGCATCGCGCCGATGTCGCCGGCTTTGGTGGCGACCGAAGCGGCAATCCCAGCCTCGAAATCTGGTCATCGGGGGGAGGCCGGCCAAGAGGTAGTCCTACGCGATTGGGCTGGATGCGTGCACACTCTGCCGTTGCACGGGCGCAACACCCCGCCGTAAATTTTCCGGGCATACCGGCTTCCTAAACAATATTAATAGTCGTCAGAGACAAATGGTACCAATTCTCACCGGTGGGAAATGGACTATTAAGTATAATTGAAAAAAATCTTATGCGAAGCAATAACAGTTTCGGAAGCCGCGCCGCATCGGCACGGGGGTTTATGGCCCTCTTCGCCATCGTGCTGGCGATGGGGCTCGCCTTGGCGGCTTGCCCGGCGGAAGCGGCGCCTTTCCTCTATGTCGCGAATACCGGCGACAACACGGTTTCGGCGGCGCCGATCCGGCGCCGTGCCAGCGAATGAGATCGGCCAAATGAAGCTCGCACGCCCTTACAATCTTGGCACGCGCGGCACGATCCTCGGCGGCAAGCTCCTTATCAGAGAACTTGGCATCCGGCGTCGGCTCGCGCCGGCCTTCCGCGCCGCCCGAGCCCATCAGCGTGAAATCCAAAAAAGCTCGGCCATAGCGACCAGGACAATGACGACGGCGAGCGGGATCATCGGCCGCGCCCCTTATTGCCGGATTGGCGTTTGCGCGACGGGGCGGCGCGCGGCTTCTGTTCTTGGGATTTAAGCCACTCGCGACACGCCTCGACGATCGCCGCTATGGCCGGGGCGTCGTGTGCCGGCTTGCCGGTCCACTCGCGACACGCATCGGTGTTTGCGAGTCGGGAATCTGCTCCAAGACACGCTTTAACTGGCATTCCCCAGATAACCGGGAATGTGCCAAGCGCGTATCATTGATCTCCTGCCGTGACATCGGACATTCGTCCTATACCGGCATTATTTTCCGGATCGCCCGCTTATTGAGGTTGAGATTGCCGCGCTGCGGCGCTGCTGTGGTGCTCCGGCACACCAAAACCAGTGACATGGGCGGATCGCGCACCGGACAATACAGAGTCGGTTGTGATCAAGACGCACTTCTCCCTTAGTTTTTGCTCGACGCATGACGACCGAACACTTCACGCAGGCGCTGGATTGGGCGGCGGCCGCAGGTCGGCGATCATTCGTAGGATGTCCGCGAAGAGATTTTTCGGAATGGCGACTTCGGCCATCTGAAACGCGACATAGCGGCCATGGCTCACGATCTTCGCGCCGATCTTGATCAGCTTTTCCTTCAGGCTCGTCAGTGACCAATCCTTTATCGGTTCGGGCGTCGCCAGCGTGCGCAGAAAATTACCGAGATTGTAGGCCAGCGCATGAAGCTGGAGACGGACGGCGTTAGCAGCGAACGACCGACATGATAGCCGGGTCCACTTGATTGCGCCTTTTCCTTCCTTGACCCATTGCTCACACGTGCCGCGCTTGTTGTAGAAGGCGACGACATTCTCGGCGGAGCGCGCCATGTTCGTCACGATGAAGCCGACGCGCGGATAAAGCTCGCCCGGATGCCATTCGACCTTGGCGATCACCCGACGCGGCTGCGACCAGCTTCCCGCTTGATAGGTGAAACTTGCATGGGATCGGCAGACGTCATTGGACGGGCGACCAACCGGGCGTTTGAGCAGATAGCCGATCCTCTCTTGCAAGATGTGATTGGCGGGCAGACGGATCGCATATTTGATCCGTTCTGCCTCCAGATATTCGTAAACTTCGGGGTTTGCGAAGCCGGCGTCGGCGCGGAAATAAATGCGTGAGACCTTGCCTTGATACCGCGCCACGACCGGCTTCAGCACCGCCTCCCATCCATCGGCGCTGTGAACATTGCCGGGGCGCAGGGCGCAGCGTTCCAAATCGCCATATTGGTTGAAAACGAACAGCGGATGATAGCAGGTGCAGTCATAGTGACCGTTCCAGACACTGTGTTCCTGTTCGCCATGCGTCGGGCTCACGCTCGAATCCATGTCGAGCAAGATACCTCTCGGCGGACGGCGACCATGAACGCTGTCGATCCATTTGCCGGAGAGATCAGCGAGCGCCGAAAGGTTCTTTTCCGCCGTGAGCCAGCGCGTCTCAAAGCGGCCCATCTGGCTCGGCGAAGCCGCTGCATCCGAGGCCGCCTTTCCGCCGACTATCCACCGCATCGCGGGATCATGGCGCAGGCGTTGAGCGTCGTTCACGTCTTCATATCCGGCAAGTCGCCCAAATATGGATTGCCGCAACATCCCGACGAGTGCATGCCGGCCATTCTTGCCAGTGCGTGCGTCGGAGAGCGCATCACCCGCCATCGCGCTGAGGCACAGCGCGTCGTCCAGTTCCCGGTATGCGAGCAAGCCTGCGTCGGAGGTAACCACCGATCCGCGAAAGTGAAGCAACAATCGGCGGTCGAAATCGAGCCTGAGAGCGCCATCATACGATTCACCCGCCGGGTTCGCCATGACGGCCTCATTCGATCCGAAATAACATGCTGATTATGTTAGCTAAATCGCGGCATCGACGCTGCAAATTATTGCCTCATCCGGCGTATGCGGGCTAATATGCCGCACTTATATTACATGAGCATTCCCCACGATAATGTGACATTTAATACTAGGCCAAGAATTACACCACGAAGTTCTATCAAGGTCTTGTCCTGCAAGGAGCCCGGATAAAGGAGTAGTATAAAAAAAGCCGCGCTAATAAAGAACACTATTGAGAATTGAACGGTATTGCCAAATATTGGTGATCAAAACAACGGGGGGAGTAGAAACCGTAGCACGAGCTGATACACGAACACGATTGATACAAAGTGAACGATGGCATAAACTGCTTCCATTACCATCCCGCGTGTAAGATTCAGCGGGGCTCCGAGGGGATATATGGTGGTAACAAGCCGCCCGCATAAACCCCGGCGGTCATGGGGCGTCCTATTCTGGAGGTCGCGGATGTCTTCCGCGACCACGGACCGGCGTGGCGCAAGGCCAACGCCGGCCACGTATGTCACATAAATTTCAAGATAGCTGATTGGGCGGCGACGGATGTCCGAACAATCCGTCGGCGACTTTTTGAGCGGGCAGTCTGACTTGCGGTCGCCCAAATTCTGCGCAGCAGCAAACCCGCTCTCCGACGCGCGGATTGCAGAACTCAACGCTAGCCGCGCCGAGGTCCGCCGGCAATTCAACGATCTTCGCGAGCGCTTTGGTGCGCACCTACAAGACCGAGCGGAGCGCGGAGTTCACCAAGCACAGCTTCTGCCGCAGGCTCGAAACGCTCGTACGCGTGATCGACAAAGTGTATAGCTTGCTGCCGCCCCACTGCGCACGCACCCCGCAAGAGCGCCCCGGAAATCCGATGCTGGCGGCAAAGGGGCGGCGCTTCGCCACCGGCAGGGCGATTTTTCGGGGTTACCACCAGGCGATCCCGCTCACTGTTGCATATTCGGCCATATTCGTCACAACTGGCCAGGAGAAACACGGGAATCGCATGAGAATCCTGATGGCGAAGGACGCCAAGAGATGGCACTGGCACGGAGTTTCAAGGAGCGGGTGCAGAAGCGGGTGGCAAGCGATCCCGCCTTCGGCGAAGCGCTGCTGCGCGAAGGCATCGACACCATGCTCGCCGGTGATGTCGACGCCGGCAAGGCGATCCTGCGCGACTACATCAAGGCGACCGTCGGCTTCGAGAAACCGACAGGCTCAAATGATCTTCGCGAAGGCTGCCGCGCCAGCACTTCCAAGCTCCTTTGGCCACCGCTTAGGATTTTCCGCCACAACAGCTGACACGGCTGCAACGACACTACGCCGACTTCCGAAAATCGCCTCGATGCTCCTCACGCAGACCGAGACGTCGTCATTCGCGAGACGATAGTACACCTGCTTAGCGCTGCGGCGGCTCTGAACAAGTTCCGCGCGCCGCAGTTCGGCGAGTTGCTGGCTCAAGGCCGGTTGGCCGATCCCGGTTGCTTGATCAATTTCACTGACTGTGCACTCACGGTCGAGGAGACGGGACAGGATCATGAGACGTTGTGGCTGGGCATAGACCTTTAGCTTCTCCGCCGCATTGTTGGCGCTCTCACGCGATTGATAGACGGCGCTCATTCGTCGCTCCGCGTGCAATAGAACCAGTTCTTTGGAGCGCCCGCCTTCAGGGCTTCGGCGACGGTTTGAGTCGGCGGCAGCAGAAGTTCATCTCCGGGCCGCCAGCCTTCGGGCGTCATCACCTCGTTGGAGGCGGTACGTTGCAAGGCGGCCACAATACGGATCATCTCATCGACCGATCGGCCGACGTTCATCGGATACCATGTCAGGGCGCGGATTGTCCCCGCCGGATCGATAAAGTAACTCGCCCTGACAGCAGCCGAATCCTGCGCCGCCTCGTCCAACATGCCGTAAGCGCGGCCGATGGCCATCGACGGGTCTTCGACGATCGGGAACGGCACGGTGACGTCGAACATCTCCTGAATCGTCCTGACCCAGGCGACGTGCGCGTAAAGGCTATCGACCGAAAGGCCGAGTAGGGAGCACTTCATTGCCTCAAATTGCGAGGCGGCGCGCGCCAACGCAACGAATTCACTGGTACATACCGGCGTGAAATCAGCCGGGTGAGAGAAGAAGACGAGCCAGCGGCCTCGATACTGGTCGAGACTTACCTCGCCCAAGGTCGCGCGCGCCCGGAACAGCGGCGCGGTGTCTCCGATCCGGAGCGATCGCGGCGCGGCAATGCGGGCTCCGTCAGTCGTTTCCGTTGCCATGCCCGCTCCTTCGCCGCCTCAGCCCCATTGACATATCCCTGTATATATGATTACATAATTTATGCAAGTATGAAATCGAAGTCTTGGGAGAGGCTCATTTTGGACCCAAATCTGACCCTGGCGGTTGAGCAGGTTCACGCCACGGGGGCTGGAACCGCTAAGGTGCTCGTCGAGAGCTTTTTCGACGAGCCAACTAATACCGTAAGCTATGTCATCCATGATCCGGTCACCAAGCGAGGCGCCGTGATCGACAGCGTCCTGGACTTTGACTCCGCCGCGGGCCGGACATCGACCGCCTCCGCCGACGCCATGATCGCCTATGCGCAACGCGAACGGCTGACAATCGATTGGCTTCTCGAAACGCACGCGCACGCCGATCACCTGTCGGCCGCGCCATACATCCAGAAAAAACTGGGCGGGAAGCTCGCAATTGGGCGCGAGATCATCACGGTCCAGGACGTGTTCGGAAAGATCTTCAACGCTGGGACCGAGTTCGTGCGCGACGGCTCGGAATTTGACCGGCTCTTCGACGATGGCGACCGATTTTCGATTGGCGGCATCCCGGCGATCGCACTGCATGTTCCTGGTCACACGCCGGCGGACATGGCCTATGTGATCGGCGACGTCGTCTTTACCGGCGATACGCTGTTCATGCCTGACTATGGCACTGCGCGCGCCGACTTCCCCGGCGGCGACGCGCGGCAACTCTACCAATCGATCCGTCGTCTGCTGTCTCTGCCTGACGAGACCAGGCTTTTCTTATGTCACGACTACAAGGCGCCGGGGCGGGACGCCTTCGTGTGGGAAACCACGGTCGGCGCCGAGCGGACGCAAAACGTCCACGTCCATGACGGCGTGAGCGAAGAGGATTTCGTCGCCATGCGCAGGCGGCGCGACGCCGCGCTCCAAATGCCGAAACTCATCATTCCCTCCGTGCAAATCAACATGCGGGCCGGACAGCTCCCGCCCGCCGAAGACAATGGCGTCACTTATCTCAAGGTTCCAGTGAACCTTCTTTAAGGCTTCAACAGGAGAGATTTATGATTAAAAATGTAGGTGGCATCGACCGCGCGGCGCGCATTAAAATGCGACGGCTGCTCAAAGAGAGCGCATGAACCAAGCAAAAGGGAGCGAAACATGTCCAACAAATCAGCGACGGCAGGCGGCGAGCCTCGTGATGTGGTGATCGTAGGGGGCGGCGCCGCCGGAATTGCCACGGCGGCGAGCGTTTTGGCGCGGCGGCCGGACCTCGATATTTTGGTCGTCGAGCCGCAGACAAAGCACTATTATCAACCCGGCTGGACGCTCGTCGGCGGCGGTGTTTTTACGGCGGCCAGCACCGAACGGGACGAAGAAAGCGTCATGCCCCGCCGTGCCCACTGGCTCAGGAGCGCTGTTGCGGCATTCGCGCCCGAGACCAATGAAGTCATCCTCGACAACGGCGAGCGAATTGCTTATCGCATGCTCGTCGCGGCGCCCGGCATCAAGCTCGATTGGGGCGCCATCGAAGGCCTTCCCGAGACGCTTGGCAAGAACGGCGTCACGTCCAACTATCGCTTCGACCTTGCACCCTACACGTGGCGACTTGTGCAAGAGTTTCGCGGCGGGCGCGCTCTGTTCACGCAGCCCCCCCTGCCGATCAAATGCAACGGCGCCCCGCAGAAGGCGCTTTATCTTTCCTGCGATCATTGGTTCCGGAACGGTCATCTCAAGGACACGACCGTCGAGTTTCACACCGCGGGTGGCGTGCTTTTCGGCGTCAAGGATTATGTCCCGGCGCTGATGGAATATATCAAGAAATATGGCGTGGCGCTCAATTTCAATAGCCGCCTCGTCAGGATCGACGGTCGGGCCAAGAAAGCTTGGTTCGAGGTGACCAAGGACGACAAGAAGGAGACCTTCGAGCGAAGCTTTGACATGATCCATGTTTGTCCGCCGCAGCTTGCTCCGGATTTCGTTCGCTCCAGTCCCTTGGCGGACAAGGCCGGCTGGATCGAGGTCGACCAAGACACGCTGCAACATACTCGTTTCGCGAATGTCTTCGGGCTCGGCGACGCCTGCTCGGCGCCGAACGCCAAAACCATGGCGGCGGCCCGCAAGCAAGCGCCGATCGTGGCGGAGAATATGCTGTGCGTTCTTGCTGGGAAAGCCCCCCACGCTACCTATGACGGATATGGATCTTGTCCATTGACGGTGGAGCGCGGCAAGATTGTATTCGCCGAATTCGGCTATGGCGGCAAACTGCTCCCGACCTTCCCAAAATGGCTGATCGACGGCACGCGGCCGCAGCGCCTTCCTTGGCTTCTCAAGAAGATAATCCTGCCGGCAGTCTACTGGGAGGCGATGTTGAAGGGCCGCGAATGGTACGCGCGTCCCTGCATCGAACCAGCAGAGCGCCGCGCATGACAAATCGACCTTAGGCGGCCCGTCACACGGCGTGCTGGGGCTTATCGATATAATCAGACAAGATAGCGCAATATGAGTTTGCGGATCTCGCTCCCAGTCTTGCACAATTGCGAGACTCGGGCTAACTCGGCAATCTAATCCGTATGGTTGAGATCAGTTATCGGGCAATCATGGCCGGCGGATCTTCACCGTTCGACATTGGAGAAGGTAGAGCGCTAACTCGCCGATCATTTCCCACTTCCCAGCGCGGCGAGGATTGCGTCGAGGCCGTCGGTCAGGGCCGCAGGTCCTGGCTGCAGAATCCCCGCTACGATCACATCATGTGGCGAAACGATGCGGTCTTTGGCGGCCATCTGTTTTCTCAGTTCGGGAAACACCTCCTCGCCACCAGCGATCTCGATGAGTTCTGAGACCCAGCCAATGCCGCTGATGAGTGGATCGTCCCACTCCTCGAAATAAAACAAGCGTGCCGCGCTGAAACTCATGCGCAAACTGCTGAAGAAGTATGGATTTGTCCCAGACAAGCTGGTCACGGACGATTTGAGGTCTTATGCTGCCGCTGCCAGTGATCTTGGAATCACAAGACGACATGAGCGTGGTCTGGGAATAGCAGAACACTGAGATCATCGACCCCCAATGCACCTCGGCGACACGGCCCATGAAGCTTATGGTGTCCCCGCGCAACGCCGCAACATTGGGCACCAGCAGGAAGACATAGACAGGAATGAAGATCGAGTAAAAGCCGTACCACTCGATCCAGATCAGATAATATGCGCGATGAAAACGTCGGGAACCTTCGCGCGCTCAGCACATTGCCAGACCAGAAGCTCTTCAGGATGTAAAGGATAGCAAATGCGCATCGCGCTCGTCGCACCTCTCGCGGAAGCGGTGCCCCCGAAGCTCTACGGCGGAATTGAGCGAGTTGTGTCCTGGTTGGCGGAAGAGCTTGGTAAGCAAGGGCACCGGGTTGCTTTGTTTGCCAGCGCCGAGTCCGAGACAGCGGCGGAGCTTGTCGTCTGCGCGCCACAAAGCCTAAGACTTGCCGGGATTCGTGACCACCTGGGCAGCACCCTCGCCATGCTGCGCGAGGTAAGGCGCCGCGCCGATGAATTTGACATCATCCATTTTCATGTGGACCTGTTGCCGCAAGCCTTGTTCCACGATCTTGCCCACAAATGTCTCGTGACACTGCACGGACGCCTCGATCTACCCGATGCCTTGCCTCTCTATAAGGCCTATCCGGAGATGCCGCTGGTTTCGATTTCAAACGCGCAGCGCCGTCCAATGCCGCCGAATGCCAATTGGCTCGCCACGATCCCGCACGGCCTCGTGTCGTGCGTCTGCCCGTTCAACCCGGATGGCGGCGGCTATTTGGCTTTCCTCGGACGTATCTCGCCCGAAAAGCGCCCGGACCGCGCGATAGAAATCGCCAAGCGAGCCGGTATCCCCTTGAAGCTCGCGGCAAAGGTGGACGCCGTTGATATTGCGTATTTCAAGACCGAGATCGAACCGCTTCTTGACCATCCCCTCGTCGAGTTCATAGGCGAAATCGGCGAAACCCAAAAGAGCGAATTTCTCGGCAACGCGCGCGCGCTTTTGTTTCCGATCGACTGGCCGGAGCCTTTCGGGCTCGTCATGATCGAAGCAATGTCGGCTGGAACGCCGGTGATCGCTTGGCCCAACGGGTCCGTACCGGAAGTCATTGCGGACGGCGTCAGCGGCCGTATCGTCGGTTCCATCGATGCCGCGGCGGGAGCTGCGCGACAGATCGCCCACATGGACCGGCGCAAGGTTCGCGCCGAGTTTGAACGGCGTTTTACCGCAGAGAGGATGGCGGACGCCCATATCGCGGCCTATCGTTTGCTTTTGGCGCGTGCTTCGGCACCTACGAGGCTTATGGCGCTTCCCATGGCGCCGCCCGCTGCGCCTGAACTCTTACCCCGGCTTGGGAACAAGTGGCGGCGCAAGGCGGCCCGCCGGCCATGAACCCGGCGGGTTAACGCGATAGTTCACGGAACGAAAAGCCAAACCAACGCATGACCATGTCGCGGGGCCGCCGATGAATATTGCTGCTACCAATTCACAATTAAGATCCGGCGTTCGCGGAGAACGGACATCAGAGGCAACGCGCATGAGGTGGTGCGCGGCATGGGAAGCGTCATGAACGTGAAGATAGAGCTACCCCAGCACTATATCGAGACCGAGGGATCCCTGGTCCAGCGACCGTTGCGCAGTCTGAAAGATGGCGATGCTTTCGCGGTGTTCGACGAGTATGGTGACATCGGTGTCATCGGCACGGGTGTCGTTATCGTAAACTCTGTCCCACTAGCGCAAAGTCGCGAATCGGGCGATGCTCCGTCTCATGGGGGATATGTTCAAACCGATCTGGTGGGTGGTCATCGGGCTCTTCAGATCACGAGCCTCTCTCGAGGCGGAGATCGTGGCGCTGCGCCACCAGCTCAATGTGCTGCGCAGAAAATCGACGACGCGGCTCGCCTTTAGCAATTGTGAATAAGCATGGAATAAGGACCCCGCTTTTGGGGTGATTTGCATCCAATCGGGACCCCGGGGCTGAGGGTCCACAGTGGCCTCCTGGATTTTGGGAGGCCGAGATTGGAATGCTGGTTGTGGAAACGATCGCCAAGATTTGCCGGGCGTTTTTTGTTCAGAAAAAGCCGATCAAGGAGATTTGCCGGGAGCTGCACGTCTCCAGAAAGGTCGTCCGGAAGGTCATCCGATCCGAAGCGACCGAGTTCCATTACGAACGCTTGACGCAGCCGCTTCCCAAGATCGGACCGTGGCGGGAGCGGCTGGATTCCCTGCTGTTGGAGAATGCAGAAAAATCGGCGCGCGAGCGGCTGACGCTTGTTCGGCTATTCGAAGAACTGCGCAGCCTTGGTTATGCCGGAAGCTACGACGCGGTTCGCCGTTACGCGAAAACGTGGCGCAAGGAACGCGGTGTGGCGCTGGCGCAGGCTTATGTGCCGCTCACCTTTGCTCCCGGCGAGGCCTATCAGTTCGACTGGAGCCATGAAATCGTCGTGCTGAACGGCGCGACGGTGACCGTGAAGGTCGCCCATATGCGGCTCTGTCACAGCCGCATGCCGTTTGTCCGCGCCTATCCACGCGAGACCCAAGAGATGGTCTTTGACGCGCATGACCGCGCCTTTGCCTTTTTCAAAGGCGCCTGCGAGCGCGGCATTTATGACAATATGAAAACCGCGGTGGAGACAATCTTCGCCGGCAAGGACCGGCAATACAATCGCCGCTTCCTTCAAATGTGCGGGCATTATCTCGTCGAGCCAGTGGCCTGCACGCCGGCCTCGGGCTGGGAAAAGGGCCAGGTCGAGAACCAGGTCGGCTTGGTGCGTGAGCGCTTTTTCACGCCGCGCCTGAGATTCAAGAGCTATGACGAATTGAATGCCTGGCTCCTCGACAAATGTGTCGCTTACGCCAAGGCGCATCGTCATCCAGAATGCGCCAGCCGCACGATCTGGGAGGTTTTCGAGGACGAACGGCAAAAGCTCGTGCAACTGCGCGGCCGCTTCGACGGCTTCCATGCAGTGAGCGCGGCGGTGTCCAAGACCTGCCTTATCCGGTTCGATAACAACAAATACTCGGTGAAGGCGCGCGCGGTCGGGCGTCCGGTCGAAATCCACGCTTATGCAGACCGGATCGTCATTCGCCAGGACGGGATCGCCGCCGGCGAACATCGGCGATCCTTTGGCCGCGAAGAGACGATTTACGATCCCTGGCATTACGTTCCGGTTCTGGCCCGCAAGCCCGGCGCTCTGAGGAATGGCGCGCCGTTCAAGGACTGGGTCTTGCCCTCGGCCATGGAGAAAATTCGCCGCAAACTCACCGGCTCCGCCGATGGCGATCGGCAGATGGTGAAAATCCTCGCGGCGGTTCTCGACGACGGGCTGCCGGCGGTCGAGGCCGCCTGTGCCGAGGCGTTGAGCGAGGGCGTCCATTCCGCCGACGTCGTTCTCAACATTCTGGCGCGTCGCCGTGATCCCGGTCCGCCACTCACCATACTCACCCCGGACGCGCTGAAACTCCGGCACGTCCCGCTCGCCGATTGTGCCCGGTACGATCAACTGAGGAGTTCAGGCTGATGGAACGCACGCAAATCTTCGACCTCATGAGCGAACTCAAGCTCTTCGGCATGCGAACCGCCTATGATGATGTGATGGCGGCTGGCATAAAGCGGCAGCACGAGCCGCCACAAATCGTCGGCGATCTTCTTAAGGCCGAAATTGCCGAAAAGCAGGCGCGCTCCATCAAATATCAGATGACCATCGCCAAACTCCCTCTGGCCAAGGACATCGATGACTTCGACTTTGACGGCACGACCGTCAACGAAACCCTGGTGCGTGATCTTTCCGGAGGCGGCTTCATCGCGCAGCAACGCAACGTCGTTCTCGTGGGGGGCACCGGGACCGGCAAGACGCATCTCGCCATTGCCATCGCGCGAAGCTGCATCCGCGCCGGCCTGCGCGGCCGCTTCTTCAATACAGTCGATCTCGTCAATCGCCTGGAGGCCGAAGCACGCGCAGGGCGGCAGGGACGAATCGCCGATTACCTCACTCGCAAGGACTTCACCGTTCTCGACGAACTCGGCTATCTGCCCTTCGCTCAGGCTGGCGGGCAATTGCTCTTCCATCTCGTTAGCCAGCTCTACGAACGCACCTCGGTGATCGTCACGACCAATCTGGCGTTCGGCGAATGGCCGAGCGTCTTCGGCGACGCCAAGATGACGACCGCGCTCCTCGATCGTCTCACCCATCACTGCGACATCGTCGAAACCGGAAATGAAAGCTGGCGCTTCAAAAACCGCGCCTAGCGCTCAAAGCCCCCTCCCACGCCACCGCGCTCGCCCCGGCTGCGCAACCCTGACCAGCTCCGCCGGGGGCGAGCGCTGTCGTTCCTCCCCGCCAAAAGGGGTACCTTTTGCACACCGATCCGGGGTCCCGATTCAATGCTGTTTGACATTTGCGCCCTTGACGGCGCAGACAAGGCCACGGGCTTTGGGATCAATCCGCTTTCTTCGCATCACCTCTTGGTCACCCTCAATTCTTGTGCAGCCTTTGGCCGCTGACGATGTCAGCGGTCGTTAGGCCGGAACTGCGCAATAGGTTGTCTTGCCGCGCATGATCGCGAAGGCTATGCGCGCCATTTTATTGGCGAGCGCGACGGCGACAAGCTTGAACGGCGGCCACGTACTTCTATTCCAACCGCCCTCCACGAAAACGGATGCTGGAAAATCCGCTGACCGATGTCGCCCGCGAAGAAGAGCGCGTTAGCTCCATTCGCACAAGAACTGGTCGCGGCGATCGAAGAGAACCGTGTTGGCCTGCCGGAGCTGGCGCGCGCGATCCTGCGGCTCATCGTGGCGCAGTTGAACGATACACAGGCCAAAGTCCGCCAGATCGAGGCGAAGCTGGCCAAATGGCACGCCACCGGGCAGACAGAGACTGGGGCATGCCAACCTAACCCGCGGGAATGTCGCGGATTCTCACACACCGGGAAATAACACCCCAGTGACCGACTGCCTGGCTGGGGGACCTGGATTCGAACCAAGATTAACGGAGTAAGAGTCCGTTATGTCCGTCGTCAGGGAACGAAGACCTGCGCGCATCTGGTCAATGCAGCGTCGGTTTCGCGGTGGGCAATACTGCGAGCATCTGCCGACGAGAACGCGCGCAAGACAAAACGATGGCGTGGATTTCGTGCTCCGCGATCTTCGTCATCTCACGCACGTTTCGAAGAGAAGTCTGAATATCCTGGTTGCTCACCGCTTTAGTCTCATCCCTGGCCATGTGGAGCATCGCCGCCATCAATGCTCGCATCTCGCTCAAGGTATCGAGTCCGCGATGGGCCCGCTCAGGGAGGTCGATGGTTTCCTCTTCTCCGAATAGCCCTTCGACGAATCCGTCGAGCTCCTGACATCGTATCATCGCCAGAGTCGCCAAGCATTCTCGCGTAGCCATGACATCGCGGCGCATCACGCGAAAAGGTACGCTGCGTTCCTGATGTTGAGTGAGACGGTTCCACAGGCCCATGATGAGCGCGCCGACCAGTTCGTTAGCAGCGTCGACCGAATTAAACTCCGGCAACTCGCCACCCCATAGCCTTTCCACCATCTTTATCGGTGATGCCCCTATGGTGGGCGTAGCAATATTGCCGAGGAAACGCGCGCGCACCTCGTGGAATGGCACGGGGCAGTGATAACGTTCAAGGAGGACGCGGACCTCTTTGTCGGTCGCAGTCGGAGGGACCGCCCGTTTAACCATGGCGTTTACCCTTTGCGCGAATAGGGCCTGTTCCATTCGCCGACGGACGGTGTGCGGATGGGGTCCCTTGCGCCTGATCGAGTCCTTTACCGATCACATTGCCCGTAGTGAGCGAAGGCAGCCCGCGCCCTGGAAAAAGCTAGACCGATTCGACGCAACGCGAAAGCTGCATGGCCACGCATTCCAAGTTGTCGCGAGTATAAAGCATTCGCCGCGCATGCGGGGATGAATCGACATTAAAATCCCGACCGCAGGGCTAGGGTCAAGGTTCCGCACATATTCACAGTCCACAGCCTTCGGCCGGTTCGGAAGCTTGCGCCATGGAGCGCCTTGCCGGCCAGTTCCGGCTGCGTTTCTTCGAGGCCTTGCGGTCGCCGGTCAAGCGGTCCTCAAGGGCCCTGCTCGTGAGTCCCAGATTGGAGGCTGACGTGTTCGCGGCGTTGCAGGGTGCCGCTTTGGTGGAGTCGCTCAAATTCACCGTCAGCGCCTTGGCGCACTGGTTTCGAGCCCCCACCGAGAACGACCGCGGCACTCGCAGGACCATGATTGTGCCGCCGCTATTGGGCCGGTCTCATCGAAGTCGAAGCGGCCTTGATTTTGACGTCGCCAAGCATCTCGAAATTCGTGATCTTCCGTCGGTGGCTGTCCTGGATGAGGATCACACCTTGGAGCAAGTGAAAGCAATGTCACGCGAACTGCTGTCGCCACCGGGCTCGTCCTTGCGATGCGACTTGCGATCGAAAAATAGCGCCTGACTGATGACCGCTTTGAGGCTGTCGATGCCGAACGGCTTGGTTATGAGAAAGGCGGGCTCCGGCGGCGTCCCCGTCAAAAAACGCTCCGGATAGGCGGTAATGAAGATCACCGGTACGGAAAGGGATTCGAGGATCTGATTGACCGCTTCGAGACCCGAGCTTCCGTCGGCGAGCTGAATGTCGGCGAGGATAAGACCTGGCCGTTCGCGCATAACCGCCTCGACCGCCTCGCGATGGGTGCGCGCGACATTGACGACGCGGTGCCCTTGCTCCTCGACGAGGGACTGAAGGTCGAGCGCGATGAACGGCTCGTCCTCGATGATCAATACATCGGTGCGAATTTGGTCGGCGATCTCCTTGCCCGCGGCGTCGATGAGAGATGCGGCTTCCTCGACCGTGCTGTCGAGAGCGGCCGCGACTTCGGCGGTATCGAAGCCTTCGAGCGAACTCAGAAGGAACGCGATCCGCGGACGCAATGTAATCGCATCGAGATTGCGATGCGCCCCGGCTTCGTCGCCGGTGAACGCCGCCTGATCGACATGATCGTTGACCGGCACCGTCCCCCAGACCTTGAGGAACAGGCGGTAAAGCGCCGTCCTTGGATCGGCGCATTTCGAAAACTCGGCCGGGTCGGCGACGATGGCCTCCAGCGTGGCAAGCACATATGCGTCTCCTCCGGCTTGCGTCCCCGTCAGAGCCCGCGAAAACCGGCGCAAATAGGGGATATGCGAGGCGATAGCCTGGGATATCGGCATGGAAAGAACCTTTTATATTTCACGACTAACCCATCCTCGACAGCAAGAATACGATCTTGCTAGAGAGCTTACGTCAGCCTCCCGCCAATCTTGATTATAAGCTTGTTGAAGGGGTGTTGTCAGTAATGTACATTACCGAACTCGGTGGGGGTCGCTTTTTACGCGTAGGTTTTGGGAAGGTGAAAAGTGACGCGCGCCCGGACCAACTGATAACATTCACAAGATGCCTTCACGAGGCCCTGCCGATCAAGTATCGTGACTTGCCGTCGGCCGCGCGCAATTAAACCGGCACGTTCCAACTCCCGGGCAGCATTCGTGATGGCATTGTCATGTCTGGACGGCGCCCGCTGATCAAGGGTTTTTTTGCGGCGTTGCGTTTGATCGTGGGTGCGGTCATGTCTTCGGCCTGTCGATGCGGGTTTTGACGCCCCGCTGGCCCTGATGTTGTCCGCTGATCCCTTGCCCCAAATCGCGTTGGCGCGCTTGACGGCGCAGACAATGCCACGGGCTTTGGGATCAATCCGCGCTCTTCGCATCACCTCTTGGTCACCCTCGATTCTTTTGCAGCCCTTGGCCGCTGACGATGTCGGCGGTCGTTACGCCGGAGCTGCGCTATAGGTTGTCTTACCGCGCATGATCGCGAAGGCGATGCGCGCCATTTTATTGGCGAGCGCGACGGCGACAAGCTTGAAGGGCTTATACCAAGTCTCGCTGATCACGACCGATAGGCCCACTCTCTTGTTCCGATGGAGATGATTTTCCAGGGCATGTCGATGAGCTTGTTCCAGGCGAAGCAGCAGTGGTCGAGAATGTCGTCGTAGGATTCGAAGACGCGGTTCGAGAGCCAGTTGTCGCGCATGAATTGCCAGATGTTCTCGACCGGATTGAGCTCGGGCGATTTCGGCGGCAACGGCAAGAGCGTGATGTTGTCCGGGACGGGAAGCTTCGCCGAGACATGCCACCCGGCCTGATCGAGAAGAACGAGCGCATGCGCGCTTGGTGCGACCGCAAGCGAGATTTCTTCGAGATGCAGGGCCATGGCCTCGCTGTTGCAGGAGGGTAGTACGAGCCCGGCGCCTTTTCCTTCGGCCGGGCAGATGGCGCCGAAAATATAGGCTGAACTCGTCCTCTGGTCGTGCGGCGCCGAAGGCCGTGTCCCGCGTTTCGCCCATCGGCGGGTGACCTTGTTTTTCTGCCCGATCCGAGCTTCGTCTTGAAACCAAATCTCTATCGGCTTGCCAGGAGCCTCTTTTGCGGCGGTCTCCTCCACGAGGGCGAGAAAGTTTTTTTAAAAGCCGCCGCGGCTTCCTCGTCTTGCGCATGATGGCGCGGTCGCGCCGAGAGCTTGCGAAAGCCCATATGCCGCAGCTCGCGGCTGAGCGTCGGCTTGGAGATCGAAACCCGGAACTCTTCGAAGAGCCACTGCGCCAGATCGATCAGCCGCCAGCGGACGACGCCATGCAGGGCGGGAATCGGCCCATCTTCCACGACCTGCCGCAAGGCTTGGCGCTGGCGCTCGCCGAGGATGCTGGGAGCGCCCGGCGCTTTGCCGGTCAAGAGACCATCAGGACCTTTGGCGTTGAAACGGACAACCCAGTCGCGCACGATCTGCACCCCGACCCCGCCGATCCGCGCCGCATCCGGCCGCGAGCCGCCATCATAAATCTCGGCCAGTGCCAAGAGACGCCGGGTCTGATCGGGGTCACGCGATCGCCGCGCCAGCATGCGCAGGCCAATCGTGTCAAAGTCAGAGCGAAGCGGAACCGGAGTTGACATGGCAAACTCTCCCAAAAGCTGTTTGCCATGGTGAATCAGATAAATGCCGATTCGGGAATCCGCCTCAGGAGTCAAACTTTCAGAGACTTGGTATTAGTCTGCATGAGCTTCTTCGCAAAGGATCGCAGCGCGTCGTCGTGCGGCTTGCGATGATAGAGGACCGCATGCGCGCCCACGACGAGCAATGTCCGCAAATATCGATTGCCCATCTTCGAGATGCGGCCCAATCGCTCCTTGCCGCCGGACGAGTTTTGTCTCGGCGTCAGGCCAAGAAAGGCGGCGAACTCACGCGGGCCCGAGAAAGCGGAGACGTCTTGAACGCTCGCGGCCATCGCCGAGGCCGTCACCGGGCCGAAGCCAGGAATAGTCATCAGCCGGCGCGCCATTTCGTCGCCTCGAGCCATCGCGGCGATGCTTCGATCGCTGCGTGCAATCTCCTGATCCAGAGCATGCAGTTGACGCACGAGCGGGGCGAGCGCCGCGCGGACGCAGGCCGGAATCGTCTCGTCGCCTTCCGCCATGACGAGCCCCGCCATTTCGCGGGCGTTCTTGAGCCCCTGCGCCGCGATGACCCCAATCTCGGCCAGATGCCCGCGAAGCGCGTTGATCAGTTGCGTGCGTTGCGCCACCAGCATTTCGCGCACCTTGTGATGCATGAGCACCGCCTGGTTCTCCAGCGTGCGCACGCCGACAAAGCGCATCGAAGGCCTTGTCACCGCTTCGCAGATCCCGGCGGCGTCGGCCGCGTCATTCTTTTGCCGACGCACATAGGGTTTGACATAGGCCGGCGGCATCATCCGAGCGTCATGGCCGAGCTTGATCAGCTCGCGCGCCCAATGATGGGCCGAACCGCAGGCTTCCATACCGACAAGACACTCGGGCAATTGCGCGAAGAAGGCCAGCACGTCCTTGCGCCGAAGCGCCTTGGCGACGATCACGCGGCCAAAGGCGTCGATCGCATGAACCTGAAAGACATGCTTGGCCAGATCGAGGCCAACAGTCGTGACAGACGACAAATCGGTGATAGACTTTCCCATGGACGGCGCTCCTTCAGAGGGTTGCTCAACGACAACCGTCTTGGCACAGCTCTTCATTGAGCGAGATGCCGGTGCGGGCGCCGTCCACACCATCACATTGAGCAAGTAAAGGCCGTTTTTGATCGTGGCGAGGCGAGGCTAAGGCATTGGAATCGCGTAGCCTGGCTCTCTCCGGGAAGACAGAATAAGCAAGTAAAACCCGCTAATGTGACAAAGCCCGTCGCCCCGCTCATTGCCGGCGAGCTCGCGGTCGAACTCAAGTCGGTTCACACCGGGCCGGGTTACGAATGCCGCAACCGCAACCCCGCAGAGACCGGCAAGATCAGCGCGCACGCGTCCGGTCTGGCGGTGGATGTCGCGAGCTTCGAGCTCGCGAATGGCGAAATACTGCCCATCAAACCGAATGGGGATGAACATCTGCGTGGCACGGTCGATGCCATCCGCGTCGCCGCATGCGGGTGGTTCACGACGGTACTCGGCCCCGGGTCCGATGCGGCGCATGCCGAGCACTTGCACGTCGACATCCTGCAACACGGGTCGAGCGACCGCTACCGCATTTATCAGTGATCCGCCATGTCCGCTCATCCTATGCCGTAGGCCATGTGTTTTCGTGTTGTGGTGAGATGACGCTACACATTGACGATGAGGGCTTTTCAGCTCTCGCACCCGCCGGAACACCGATGAGGCCGTCGCCGGGGAAAATACTGCCAGTCACGCTCGGTCAATTTTGGGCGGCGTAACTCCTTGATCATTAATAGATCTTCGCAGTGACTCTTGGGCGCATCTGCACTCATCCCGTGATCGCGGAAACAGGCGCATGACGTGACGGGTCTGTCCGGCCAGCGCCTTACCAATGCCCTGTTACCAATTCCAAGTGTAGAACATCCGCTATGCGGACGGATGCGTGGTTTCGATCGTCTGGATGACTTCGAACCCTTCGAATTCCGGGTGGCCGAGTGTGAGCGGCTTGCGCTCGCCCGCGTGTTGATGGGCGGCACGGAATTGTTCGGACTTGGTCCAAGCCGTAAAATCCTCTTGCGACGCCCATATTGTATGAGATGAATAGAGCACATGGTCCTCGCGCTCCGGACCCCGCAGCAAGTGAAATGCCTGGAAGCCACTGACCTCGTCGAGATGCGACTGACGCGTCGACCACAAATCCTCGAAGGCCTTGCGTTCCTCCTTGATTACCTTGAAACGGTTCATGGCGATGAACATTTTTGACGTCTCCGAGGTGTGGTTTTTCTCCACCAGCTTTCAATTCTACCAATTTCTAATTGCGTTGCCCGCAATTCTCGACAACTTCAGCTGGAGTTTTTCGCCGCAACTCGAAGCGTCATGATTTGCCCAACGGACGCCTGTCGGACAACTCAGCGTTGATTGCCTCAATAAACGGCCCGAGCTTCGGCGGTTTTGCTTCGATATCGACCCTTACGGCGAACTTGCGGAGCGCGACGCTGCACACCGGGCCGATTGAGGCGACTACCGTTCGGCCAAGACTTTGTTTAGCGACTCCACTTTGCCGCCGTATTGCGCGACGGCGAAAAGGTTGCTCGCCTGCGACGCGCTGGTGAACGCCACAAGATCGATCTCATCGCGGCCAAGCGCGTCGATCAGCCGTAGCAACGGCGTCGTGTCCTCTGGCAAAACCCACCGATAGGTCACGATTTCAGTTATGTCCGCGCCCTCGTTTTCGAGCTCCGCCTGTAACTCACGATTGGTCTCGCCGTAACGCTGCACCACGACGCGTTTGCCGCGCAACGGGGTCCCATGCATTTCGGAAAGCACCTCGTGCGTCGTGAAAGGGTCGCTGGCGGCGCAGTCGATGCGCACCTTGCGCGAGTGCAGTACCGCGGCCGGCTTGGGGCCTCGTACGACCACCTGCGCTGAGTCCAGGAGCTGCAACAGCACATCTGTAAGCCCTAGCGTATCTGTTGCAGCGAACAGGGCACGCGTCCCGACGCCCGTCTGAAAAATGAATATATCGGGTGGCGCAGAATTCCAGTCACGGATCAACGCCTGGATGTGTGCAGGATCGACATCCGGAATTTCGGCCAATGCAGGCGCCGAAAATGGCGTGCCTCCATAGTTGCGGACCAGACTGGCAATGTGATCACGCATCCGGCTTTCAAGAATGGCGACGGTTTTGTTCTTCATCGACGCGCGACCAAAAGTCTCCTGTCAAGTGTGCCATAATGCGAGCGCTCTCGCTCTTCGGCGGCGTGCCGGTCTCGATTTTATATGACAATCTCAAAATTACGCAGTCCCTCTGTGCGCCGTTTAATAGGCGGGCAGGGGCCCCGGTCAGTCGGCTGACAAGGCCCCTCGACTGATACCCCTCAAGCGCACTGCGCCTCAAAAATCGACTGGACTTCTGCCGCAAAGGACGCATTGCTATGGGTGCCGGCCGGTGGACATGGCCACCCGGTGAAACACCTAGGGCTCGCCTCGCGATGTGCGGGGCTTTGGGTCGTGCAAGCGTCAATTCCGGCGCCGCGAACCAACGGAGCCTAATACCATGTCGACCCTTTCCATAAAATCCCGGAACACGAAGAGCACCGCACCTAAGAAGGGGAGCGCCCAATCGAAGACGGCATCCCGGCGCAAGGTCACGTCTCCTGCTGCCAACGCCAAGAAACCGACGTGATCTGTTGAATCGAAGGCCGAGCGAGTCGCCGCCGCCAGGACGAGCAGGAAGGCTGACGAACCAAGGGCGGCGCGAGTGACCAAGCAGGAGCGCGTGCTCACCCCGCTGAGCCAACCCGAAGGGGCCAGCATCGAAGAGATGATGCAGGCGACGGACTGGCAGCCGCACAGCGTGCGCGGGTTCCTGGCGGGCACGGTGAAAAAGAAGCTCGGTTTCCCGCTGACATCATCCAAGCCCAATGACGGCGTTCGCCGCTATCGCATCGAAACGCGGCGCGGTCGGTGACATGGACAAAGCGGCGATCGATGTCGCAAAGGCGCTCGTGCGGCTCTCGGAGGTGACCAACTTCGAGCTGCGCGGCGAGTGGCGGCGGCTTCATCGCATGCCGCCGCCGATGCGGCTCTCCCGCGATCTCTTGACCCGAGGGATCACTTACAAGCTTCAGGAGCGGGCGTACGGCGGCCTCTCCATGGCCACCGCCCGGAAGCTGGAGCGAGCCAGCGCCGACCCGTTGGGCCGCGGCGCGGTTAAACCCGCGCCGCCGATCTCGCTGAAGCCGGGCACGCGGCTCGTGCGGGAGTGGCGCGGGGTCACCCATATGGTCCTCATCCATGCCGGCGGCATCGAGTGGCGCGGTCAGCGCTACCGCTCCCTTTCCGTGGTCGCGCGAAAGATCACCGGCGCCCGCTGGTCGGGTCCGCGGTTCTTCGGCCTCAGGCGGCAGCTGGATTCTCACTCAAGGGCGGGGGAGGGCGATGGCGAAGGCTGATCTCGCACGAACCGGGTCCACCATCCGCTGCGCGATCTACACCCGAAAATCGTCCGACGAGGGCCTCGAGCAGGAATTCAATTCTCTCGACGCCAGCGGGAGGCTTGCGAGGCCTACATCGTGAGCCAGCGTCATGCCGGCTGGATCGCGCTTAGCGACATGTACGACGACGGCGGCCTGTCCGGCGGGACGATGGAGCGGCCGGCCCTCAAGCGGCTTCTGGAGGATATCCAGGCCGGGAAGGTTCAAATCGTCGTTGTCTACAAGGTCGACCGGCTGACGCGGTCGCTTTCAGATTTCGCCAAGATTGTCGACATCTTCGATGCGCACAATGCGTCCTTTGTGTCGGTAACACAGCAGTTCAATACGACGACCTCCATGGGGCGTCTGACGCTCAACATGTTGCTGTCATTCGCCCAGTTCGAGCGAGAGATTGCCGGCGAGCGCATCCGCGACAAGATCGCGGCGTCGAAGAAGAAGGGCATGTGGATGGGCGGGAATGTGCCGCTCGGTTACGACGTCAAGGAGCGCAAGCTGACCGTGAATGAGACTGAGGCGTTGACTGTCCGGTTGATCTTTCGACGCTATGCGGAACTGGGCTCGGTCTTGCTGCTCAGGGCCGAACTCGACCGGCTGGGGATTGTGAGCAAGCGCCGTGAAGGAGCCGGCGGACGGCTGGCCGGCGGCCAACATTTCTCCCGCGGCGCCCTCTATTTGATGCTGCAGAACCGGCTCTGTCGGGGCGAGGTCGCGCATAAGGACAACATCTACCCCGGCCAGCACGAGGCCATCCTCGATCCGGAGCTTTGGCAGATCGTCCAGAACAAGCTTGCGGTTCATCGGCAGGAGCGCTCTTTGGCGGTGGGCGCGGAGGCGCCGAGTCTGCTGGCCGGTTTAATCGTCGATGCCGACGGCAATCGGATGACGCCGACCCATGCCACAAAGAAAGCCAAGCGATACCGCTACTACGTCTCGGCGTCGCTTCTGGCTGGAGATCGCCCGCAAGCCCAGAAAGGGATGCGCGTTCCAGCGGGTGATATCGAGGCGCTGGTGCTCGACCGGCTCAGGGCGCTTTTCTCCTCCAGGATTGAGGTCTCTGACGCGCTCGCATCGCTCCAACTTGAGGCTCACACGCTCGATGCGGTCCTGCGCAGTGCCTTAAAGCTTTCGCAGCGATGGCTCGCCATGCCGCCCGTCGAGATGAAAGGCCTCGTCCGGGACATTGTCGAACGGATGATCATCGCAGCCAATCGGATCGACATCCGGCTTAACCGGGCGAAGATCGCCGCGGCGTTGGAAGCGGGAGAAGCGAGCCAATGGCCGGAACTCGATCCCGTCGTCCTGTCGATCGAGGCGAAGCTGCGGCACGCCGGCAAGGGGAAGCGCCTCGTCATCGAGAATGGCGCCGAGGCTGAAGTCAACCCAGGCCTCGTCGAACTGATCAAAGAAGCTTTCACCCAAATCCAGCTCCTCTCAGGATCGGACGACAGCATCGAGGCGATGAGCGGACGCCTCGGAATGAACAAGTGCCGGCTAACCTCCCTCATTCGACTTTCTCACCTCGCGCCGGAAATTGTCGGCGCTCTACTCGCAGGTCGACATCCCATTGAGCTGACGCCGATCCGGCTGCTGCGACTGAGCAAAAACCTGCCGCATGACCGGAAAGAACAGCGCCGTTTCCTCGGCTTCGCCGCCTAAACCTCACTCAAAATCCAGACCAAACGCTCCACATCCGACGACTCGAAAACGGCCTTGAGAGACCTGCGGCCGTTCGCGCGAGAATCCAGGGCATTTTTCGTCTCTGGTTGGCATTGTCGTGATCGCCTGAAAGCTAACCTACGGAAATTCCGTGGCTATTCCAGCGATTGCCAAAACCAAAAATATGAGGCGATATCGGGAGGATTCCTGGCTGCCCTTCCTGGACACTTATCGAACCATGTGCCTTGCGCCGCAGCCTGATTTTAGGCGAAGTCTTGGAGGACGTTGGGGCGATGCAGCTGGCCGCATAGGATTAAGGCGTGAACTCATAAACAACGCCGTTGGACGGCTTGCCTGGGTCCACTTTGGAGCCGTAAGCGGCCGTCCGTCGCGGCGGGTGGCATTTCAGGGATGCGCCAATGAACTAAATCGCTCGCGCGGTAGCGCACCTCGCGCTGGCTGGTAGGTGCCATCGTGGGGAGTGCGGTAACGGGGCGGGCGCGTCCTGTCTGAAGGTCGAGGGGTTAGCAACCTCGCTTCAGACAGGAGTATCGCATGACCGAGGAATGCGTCACCCCACTTCGCCGGCGCATGATCGAGGACATGAGCGTCCGCCATTTCGCGTCGAAGACCCAGCACGACTACATCCGCACGGTTATGGAACTGACAAGATTCCTCGGCGGATCGCCGGACACGTACCAACGAGGATCTCCGTCGTTTCCAGCTGCACTTGACCGAGAACCGCGCGGGCGCGCCGATTATCAACTCCACCGTCTCAGCGTTGCGGTTCTTTTTCACCGTGACGCTCGGCCGGGCCGACGCGGCTCGGCATCTGACGTTCGTCCAGGAGCCGCGCAAGCTGCCGGTGGTCCTGAGCCCCGAGGAGGTCGCCCGCCTCTTGGAGGCGGCGCCCGGCGTCAAGTACAAGGCCGCGCTCAGCGTCGCCTATGGCGCCGGCCTACGCGTCTCCGAGGTCGTCTCGCTAAAAGTCTCGGATATCGACAGCAAGCGCATGATGCTGCGCGTCGAGCAAGGCTTCGATCGCGGCGGCGCCCGTATCGCCCGAGGTTGCGCCAATGATGGTCGCCCGCTCGCCGCGCGCTTTCAGAACATGGTCGATGAGCTTGGCGAGGAGCTGCATCGCGAGGTCCTTGAAGGCGAGCGTCGGCCCGTGAAACAATTCGAGCACAAAAAGATTGGATTCGAGCTGCGTGAGGGGCGCGATCGCCTTGTGCCGGAAATTTTTGTACGCAGCCTCGATCATGCTCCGAAAAGCGCCCGCCTCGATCTCGCCTGCCACGAATGGCGTCAGGATGGCTTGCGCGACCTCCTCGTAGGGTCTGCCTGTGTTTAGGCGTGCAACTTTGACCCCCTGAGGTGGGGGATCGGCGTCCAAAATTGACCCCCTTGGTTCTGGCCTGCTGGACTGCCTGCTTTGGTTTGAAGCGGGCGGTGGGGGATGCTGATTGTGGAGACGATCGGCCGGATACGGCGCGAACATTTGATCAAAGGGAAGTCGATCAAGGAGATCGCCCGCGGCTTGAAGATATCGCGCAACACGGTGCGCAAGGTTCTTCGCTCGGGTGAGACTTCATTTTCTTATGAGCGGGAGATTCAGCCGCGCCCCAAGTTGGGTCGTTGGAAAGCTGAGCTTGACCGGATGCTTACGGCGAACACCAGCAATCCGGCACGCGAACGTCTGACTTTGATCCGGCTCTTTGAGGAGCTGCGGGCACTGGGATATGAGGGCGGCTATGACGCTGTTCGCCGCTATGCCCGGTCCTGGAGCCGGGAGCACGGGAGCCAGATGGCGGACGCTTACGTGCCGCTGACGTTTGCCCCGGGCGAAGCTTACCAGTTCGATTGGAGCCACGAGATCGTCGTGATGAACGGCGTGACGACGATCGTGAAGGTCGCGCACGTCCGTCTCTGCCACAGCCGCATGATGTTTGTCCGCGCCTATCCCCGCGAGACGCAGGAAATGGTGTTCGACGCCCACGAGCGGGCCTTCGCCTTTTTTAAAGGCGCCTGCACACGTGGCATCTATGATAATATGAAGACCGCGGTGGAGACGATCTTCGTCGGCAAGGACCGGCAATATAATCGGCGGCTCCTGCAAATGTGCGCCCATCATTTGGTGGAGCCCGTCGCCTGCACGCCTGCATCTGGCTGGGAGAAAGGTCAGGTCGAGAACCAGGTGGGTCTTGTTCGCGAGCGCTTCTTCACGCCGCGATTGAAGTTCAAGACCTATGACGAGCTGAATGCTTGGCTCACCGATAAGGTCATCGCCTATGCCAAGGCTCATCCACATCCGGAACGTCCCGAGCACACCATTTGGGAGATGTTCGAGGAGGAGCGGCCGAAGCTCGTTGCCTATCGCGGCCGGTTCGATGGATTCCACGCTCTGCCGGCTTCCGTGTCGAAGACCTGCCTGGTTCGCTTTGATGTACAAGTCTGGACTTGATCCAACGGTCAATGTCAGATTACGTCATTCATTCAACGTCGGGCATGATCGGCGAGGCGGACTCGATGTTGTCAAGGACGCGAGCTTCGCTCGCGCCGGCGCAGCCGGTGCTGTGCATCCTTGACAACATCGATCCCCTCGCCAAACTCGCCGCCAAGAGATGAATGGCAAGGCGTGATTTCATCCGGCACTGCCTGAAATCTCAAGTCCAGTATTTTACAGCTTTGACAATAACAAATACTCGGTCAGCGCCGGCGCCATTGGCCGGCCGGTCGAGATTTACGCTTACGCCGATCGGATCGTCATCCGCCAGGAGGGGCGCGTCGTTGCGGAGCATCCGCGCTGCTATGGGCGCGGCGAAACGACCTATGACCCATGGCACTACGTGCCGATCCTGGCTCGCAAGCCAGGCGCCTTGCGCAATGGCGCTCCGTTCAAGGATTGGGTACTGCCCGCCGCCTTGGAGCGCGTGCGGCGACAACTTGCCGGTTCCGATGACGGCGATCGCCAGATGGTCGCAATCCTTGCGGCTGTACTCACCGATGGGTTGCCGGCGGTCGAATCTGCCTGTGCACAGGCGATGTCCGAGGGCGTCCACTCGTCCGACGTGATCCTCAACATCCTCGCGCGGCAACGCGACCCCGGCCCGGCGGCAACCATCCTTACCCCGGATGCGCTGACGCTGCAGCATGCGCCAGTCGCCGACTGTGCCCGATACGATCAACTCAGGAGCGCGTGATCATGGAACGAACCGAAGTCCTCGCCTCAACATCCTCGCGCGGCAACGCGACCCCGGCCCGGCGGCAACCATCCTTACCCCGGATGCGCTGACGCTGCAGCATGCGCCAGTCGCCGACTGTGCCCGATACGATCAACTCAGGAGCGCGTGATCATGGAACGAACCGAAGTCCTCGACATGATGGGCGAACTCAAACTCTATGGGATGAGGAATGCCTACGATGAGGCTCTCGCCGCCGCGGTCAAACGCAAGCATGAGCCGCAGCACTTTGTCGGCGACCTGCTCAAAGCTGAGATATCCGAGAAGCAGGCGCGCTCGATCAAATATCAGCTGACAATCGCCAAACTGCCGCTTGCCAAGGATATCGACGACTTCACCTACAAGGGGACACCGATCAATGAAAGCCTCGTGCGCGATCTGGCTGGCGGCAACTTCATCGCTCAACAACGCAATGTCGTCCTGGTTGGGGGGACGGGCACGGGCAAGACGCATCTGACGATCGCGATCGCACGAAGTTGTATCCGCGCCGGATCTCGCGGTCGCTTCTTCACCACGGTCGATCTTGTCAACCGGCTCGAGGCTGAAGGTCGAGCTGGCCGCCAAGGCCGGCTCGCCGATTATCTGACGCGCCTCGACTTCGTCATCCTCGACGAGCTCGGCTATCTGCCCTTCGCCCAAGCCGGAGGACAACTGCTGTTCCACATGGTCAGCCGCCTCTACGAGCGAACCTCGGTCATCGTCACGACCAATCTTGCATTCGGTGAATGGCCAAGCGTCTTTGGCGATCCGAAGATGACGACCGCACTACTCGACCGTCTCACCCATCATTGCGATATCATAGAGACTGGCAACGAGAGCTGGCGCTTCAAAAACCGCGCCTGACCCACCGCAAGCCGCTCGCTCGCTACAGCGCTTTTCCAGGGCGCGCTCGCTCGCGGCTTGTCCGCCACACGGCTTCCTCAGACGTCACCTCACTCTGCTAAATCTCACCGTACACAGGGGTCACTGTTGCGCGCCGACCAGGGGTCAAAGTTCAACGCCGATTGACAGAAAAGGCTCAACGGTCACGCCGGGGACGACACGCCCGGCTCTTTATGCGTAGCCGCGCCTTGTGGGGCTATAACAGCACCAGCCCATCTTTCGCCGAGCAGTAAACACGTTCATAGCATTGCTCGATCACGCGCCTGTTGTATCGCGCCAGCATAGCCCTGTCGTTCCGAGTCAGGGTCACATTGAGTGTCGCTTCCGGGCGCTTTTCGAAGGATGCAAGGGCGTTGGGTGAAGCGCGGCCTTGCATAATCGTACTGACGTCGGCGAAAATATAGTCGATGAAGGCGCTTGAACACAGGTTGAAGGAGAATGCCATGTGCTCTCCATCGGCGACGGGCTGGCAATATCCTCGGTCGGACAAGAGGCAACGCTCGTCGTCATATTCCCACACGAATGCGGAAACTTGCGTCTTTCTATTCTCAACCAAGCCCTTGATAACTTCCTCAAAAAGATTGGGACGGGTCTCCCCGGCGGTTTGAGTAAGCAGCATAAAGAGCACCCGAAGCCATTCAACATACTGCCGGTCGTTGATGCCTAACTGAGAGCAGAGATAGGCTTGATGAGGTTTCTGTCCGCTGACTATCCGGCGATAGCTCGCGAGGAGAGCGGGTCCGTTGGCTCATACATGGCGAGGCCGGGGAATGTGTTCAGCACCTTCTCTATGGAGAACGGATTCCTTACGAAATTGAGGAGCTTCGCCGCAAACAGGTCGATGATTTCCGCTTTGATGTCGCCACTGCACGAGTTGAGCTTGCCTAGCAACCCCTTCGTATGGGCCTCAATATTCGCCTCATATTTTTGAAACAGCGATTTAAAATTCAACCGCAGGCGGCTATCGCCAGACACATCGAAACTAAACAGGTCGAACAGGGACAGGTTGCTGTCAATCGACCTGCCGCTCGGGTTTTCTAGAGCGACGGAATAATTCTCCCTGTCCGCCAGCAGGAATGAGTATATCCTTAAATTTTTGGTCTCAGCTTGCGGATTTAGGGCATTTAACTTCTGTTCCACCCTCGGCAGGAAGTGCTGCTTGCGCGTGTCGTTTTCCAGCATTTACACAGCCTTAAGCCTTGAACTGGCATTCCCCAGATAACCGGGAATGTGCCAAGCGCGTATCATTGATCTCCTGCCGTGACATCGGACATTCGTCCTATACCGGCATTATTTTCCGGATCGCCCGCTTATTGAGGTTGAGATTGCCGCGCTGCGGCGCTGCTGTGGTGCTCCGGCACACCAAAACCAGTGACATGGGCGGATCGCGCACCGGACAATACAGAGTCGGTTGTGATCAAGACGCACTTCTCCCTTAGTTTTTGCTCGACGCATGACGACCGAACACTTCACGCAGGCGCTGGATTGGGCGGCGGCCGCAGGTCGGCGATCATTCGTAGGATGTCCGCGAAGAGATTTTTCGGAATGGCGACTTCGGCCATCTGAAACGCGACATAGCGGCCATGGCTCACGATCTTCGCGCCGATCTTGATCAGCTTTTCCTTCAGGCTCGTCAGTGACCAATCCTTTATCGGTTCGGGCGTCGCCAGCGTGCGCAGAAAATTACCGAGATTGTAGGCCAGCGCATGAAGCTGGAGACGGACGGCGTTAGCAGCGAACGACCGACATGATAGCCGGGTCCACTTGATTGCGCCTTTTCCTTCCTTGATCCATTGCTCACACGTGCCGCGCTTGTTGTAGAAGGCGACGACATTCTCGGCGGAGCGCGCCATGTTCGTCACGATGAAGCCGACGCGCGGATAAAGCTCGCCCGGATGCCATTCGACCTTGGCGATCACCCGGCGCGGCTGCGACCAGCTTCCCGCTTGATAGGTGAAACTTGCATGGGATCGGCAGACGTCATTGGACGGGCGACCAACCGGGCGTTTGAGCAGATAGCCGATCCTCTCTTGCAAGATGTGATTGGCGGGCAGACGGATCGCATATTTGATCCGTTCTGCCTCCAGATATTCGTAAACTTCGGGGTTTGCGAAGCCGGCGTCGGCGCGGAAATAAATGCGTGAGACCTTGCCTTGATACCGCGCCACGACCGGCTTCAGCACCGCCTCCCATCCATCGGCGCTGTGAACATTGCCGGGGCGCAGGGCGCAGCGTTCCAAATCGCCATATTGGTTGAAAACGAACAGCGGATGATAGCAGGTGCAGTCATAGTGACCGTTCCAGACACTGTGTTCCTGTTCGCCATGCGTCGGGCTCACGCTCAAATCCATGTCGAGCAAGATACCTCTCGGCGGACGGCGACCATGAACGCTGTCGATCCATTTGCCGGAGAGATCAGCGAGCGCCGAAAGGTTCTTTTCCGCCGTGAGCCAGCGCGTCTCAAAGCGGCCCATCTGGCTCGGCGAAGCCGCTGCATCCGAGGCCGCCTTTCCGCCGACTATCCACCGCATCGCGGGATCATGGCGCAGGCGTTGAGCGTCGTTCACGTCTTCATATCCGGCAAGTCGCCCAAATATGGATTGCCGCAACATCCCGACGAGTGCATGCCGGCCATTCTTGCCAGTGCGTGCGTCGGAGAGCGCATCACCCGCCATCGCGCTGAGGCACAGCGCGTCGTCCAGTTCCCGGTATGCGAGCAAGCCTGCGTCGGAGGTAACCACCGATCCGCGAAAGTGAAGCAACAATCGGCGGTCGAAATCGAGCCTGAGAGCGCCATCATACGATTTACCCGCCGGGTTCGCCATGACGGCCTCATTCGATCCGAAATAACATGCTGATTATGTTAGCTGAATCGCGGCATCGACGCTGCAAATTATTGCCTCATCCGGCGTATGCGGGTTGAAATCGTCCAGCCGCTCACATTGTAGGATCGCCCAATCTCCGCAAGCGTTTCGTCGCCGTGGTCGCGTCGCCGGATCGCCTCGCGCATCTGGTGCGGCGTGAGTTTGAATTTCGGCCCCATCTTCACGCCCCGCGCCTTGGCGCGTTCCCGGCCCTCGCCGGTGCGGGTTCCGCATTCGCGGCGGATTGCACGGCGGCGATCCTATGCACGCGACCGCTGGCGGTGTTTGTTTGGCATGCGCGCCAGGCGAATCGTTCGCGGACTTCAAGGCGCGTGCGGTGGCGGCGGCAATGGCAGCCGGTGAACGGTTCGTAGTTGTCGGCGGGCTGCAACCGGACGACGAGAGATCGTCTGTTATGTCCATCGGCGGTGATCGCACTTAGTTAGGGCGAACTCGTTCTCTCTAGCCGTTATTCTCCAAACCTCCCGACCACACGGATTTGGTACGGAAATCATAATACCAAGTCTCGCTGATCACGACCGATAGGCCCACTCTCTTGTTCCGATGGAGATGATTTTCCAGGGCATGTCGATGAGCTTGTTCCAGGCGAAGCAGCAGTGGTCGAGAATGTCGTCGTAGGATTTGAAGACGCGGTTCGAGAGCCAGTTGTCGCGCATGAATTGCCAGATGTTCTCGACCGGATTGAGCTCGGGCGATTTCGGCGGCAACGGCAAGAGCGTGATGTTGTCCGGGACGGGAAGCTTCGCCGAGACATGCCACCCGGCCTGATCGAGAAGAACGAGCGCATGCGCGCTTGGTGCGACCGCAAGCGAGATTTCTTCGAGATGCAGGGCCATGGCCTCGCTGTTGCAGGAGGGTAGTACGAGCCCGGCGCCTTTTCCTTCGGCCGGGCAGATGGCGCCGAAAATATAGGCTGAACTCGTCCTCTGGTCGTGCGGCGCCGAAGGCCGTGTCCCGCGTTTCGCCCATCGGCGGGTGACCTTGTTTTTCTGCCCGATCCGAGCTTCGTCTTGAAACCAAATCTCTATCGGCTTGCCAGGAGCCTCTTTTGCGGCGGTCTCCTCCACGAGGGCGAGAAAGTTTTTTTAAAAGCCGCCGCGGCTTCCTCGTCTTGCGCATGATGGCGCGGTCGCGCCGAGAGCTTGCGAAAGCCCATATGCCGCAGCTCGCGGCTGAGCGTCGGCTTGGAGATCGAAACCCGGAACTCTTCGAAGAGCCACTGCGCCAGATCGATCAGCCGCCAGCGGACGACGCCATGCAGGGCGGGAATCGGCCCATCTTCCACGACCTGCCGCAAGGCTTGGCGCTGGCGCTCGCCGAGGATGCTGGGAGCGCCCGGCGCTTTGCCGGTCAAGAGACCATCAGGACCTTTGGCGTTGAAACGGACAACCCAGTCGCGCACGATCTGCACCCCGACCCCGCCGATCCGCGCCGCATCCGGCCGCGAGCCGCCATCATAAATCTCGGCCAGTGCCAAGAGACGCCGGGTCTGATCGGGGTCACGCGATCGCCGCGCCAGCATGCGCAGGCCAATCGTGTCAAAGTCAGAGCGAAGCGGAACCGGAGTTGACATGGCAAACTCTCCCAAAAGCTGTTTGCCATGGTGAATCAGATAAATGCCGATTTCGGGAATCCGCCTCAGGAGTCAAACTTTCAGAGACTTGGTATAAGCCATTGGTTTTAATGATTTCGCATTCTGGATTTCGATTCAGCTGACGAGCCAAAGCGAAAAGTCATACCAGATGGCTGTGCCGCCCAGTCGCGCGTTATTGGTTCATATCGTTTGAGTTTCGGATGGAGGCGCTGGCGCGGTTGCGGAAGCATCCCGACGACGATTTGCCGGTCAGCCTTGCCGGTTGGCCCGCCACGAACCGGCGCATTGCATCGTCGTTGACGACCAGGTGCCCGAGCCAGACCCCATCGCGAGCTTTCCTGTAACCGTGGCGACCTGGCCGAAGCGCTGGAACGCCAAGTCCACGATGCCGCGCCTGCTGATCTTGCCGGAGGCTTCCATTTGCATATCCCCCGCCGAGCTGACGCGCTCGCCGGATACGGCAATCATCCAATGATAGTCCCTGTCGCAACTGCCTTGCCGCGTGACGATATCGACAGTGTAGATGCCATCGTGATTTTGCCGTATCGCGAACCCGCCTTGCGCATGCGCCGCGCCGATCGAGGCCGCGCCCATGAGCACGGCGGCGAGCCTCGAATATCCTGCTGGCGTCATCTTGCTGTCCTTCCCCTTGACGCTATACACCCTAGCTCCGCCATTCGCCAAGCGCTACTGCGAGCGCGTCTCCCAGAGCATCCTCTTCCCCCAAAGGCGCAAAGAAACGACCACCAATGGGCGCGCCGAGATTGAACTAGTCCCCGACGCGTGGTCACGGTTTGAGAAGTTCATTCGCGAGATCGTGAAGACTGGGCCGCAGCATCGGGCGCCGACCACCAAGCCTAAAGCGAAAGCAGCCCCGAAGGCAACAAAGAAACTTGGCCGCTGAGCCTCTGCGCATGAAACATTCGCGTGGCCAAGAGCTTCTTTGGACATGCGGCGAGGATCGAACTATGAATTATGTATGCGCCAAGAGATTAGAGCGGCCAGAATTTTTCGGACCAAGTGGTTTTGGCTTGAAGCATGGGGACCTTCGATGAGGTTCTTCATGCAGTCTTCCACATTCGCGATTTCAAGATGCCATTTACCGCGGAGGGATTTCTGATGTCCTTCTCGCTGCCCAACTTCTATTTCCACGCCACGACGGCATACGACATTTTGCGCTCAAAAGGTGTACCGCTCGGAAAGCGGGACTATATGGGCCAGATGCGGATGAAGGGTTGACGCCCGCGCTCGATATCAAGTCACTCATACTTTCCGGGAAGCGCAAAGTACTCCTTGGGTCCCTCCCAAAGTGACAAGATTTTTTCGTCATCGGGTATTTTCTCGTCATGTGCGAGTCGCGCTAACAGATCAAGCAGGTGGCGTTGTATCAATTTCTTTCCCACGTATTTCCTATTGAATTTCTTCTTTATTGCTTTTTGAATATCCTGGGCGCTGATCTTTTCTCCCTTTGCCAGGGTTTCCAGAATTGCAATCACTTCAGCTCCCGTGGGGAGCTCAAGTGGCCCTGTGGTCTCGAAGGATTTTGGAGTGGTTTTACTAAGTCTAAGAAGGGAGTTTATCATTCGTTCTCCACAGGTTTCTTTACTCTGTTTACTACCCAAGACTATATCACACTGTTTGTAGGTTGGCCATCGGCGACGGCGAGCGCAGCGGGGACGCGATCACGCTGCGCTACGGCAACCCATGTTCGGTTCCAGACATCGTGTGACCGTAGACGCGGAAAGATCAAAGTGATGCACCACGCGGAAGCGGCTGTGACTCTCCCAGACTCGGCCGCATTGAGAATCATGCCACGTTCCGATTACGTTACAGAAATAACGCGCGGCTTCGCTTCCTCCGCCTTTTGCAGGACCAGTGAGAGCACGCCGTCCTTCATTTCGGCCTTGATCTTGTTCTGATCAATCTTGCTCGAAAGCCGGAAGCTTCTCGCGTAGTGGCCGATGTTGTATTCCGTGTAGACCGGCTGCAGCCCCTCATATTTGGAGAAATCGATTCGGCCGTAGACTTTCAGGACGCTGTCCTCGACGGCCACGTCGACGTTGTTTTTTTCCACACCCGGCATCTCCATCACGACGTTCAAAGCGTCCTGGGTTTCGTAGATGTCCGTGGTCGGCAGGAAAACCCGGGAAGGGACGGTCGCCTCCTCCCTCTTCTCGACCTCCCGCTTCTGTTGAATCTGCAGTTCTTGCTTGGAAGCCATGGTTGCGCTCCGAATTTGGATTGCCGATTTTCAAGAACGGCATGTCACGTGATCTGGATGGTTCGCGGTTTTGCGCTTTCAACTGTTGAGATAAAGAGTGCAAGCGCGCCGTCGCGGTATTCAGCCTTTATGCCCTCCGGTTCGATTTCAACGGGAAGCGTCAACGTCCGATCGAACTCGCCGGAAATTCGCTCGCGACGGTGAACGCTGACGCCCTCGTCGTAGCTAATGGATTTCTTGCCAGCGATGCGGATCGTGTTCTCTTGGACTTGAATTTCAAGGTCGCTCTTGCTGACGCCTGGTAACTCCATAATGGCGACGAAGTCGGCGCCCTGCTGGAACACATTGATAGGCGGATATGGACCCATGCTGGTCGTGGCATCCCGGAGCCAATCGCTCGCCCGACGCGCCTCAAGAGCCCTTTGTAAACCGAACAGAACGTCAAATGGATCGCCAAATGTCATGCTCATGGCTGCACCCCGCGAATGTCAAAGCAGGCGGTTAAGTGCGATTGCATTGCAGACCCCGCAACGCCCTTGCCGATTTAGGGGGCGAGTTAGCACTGTCAAGGGGAGAGTGCTAAATTTGTAAACGGCGGCGTAAAAAACAGGCCAATATGCTGATTATTATAGCTGAATCGTCCCAACCGCGCAGCAATTAGCGCGTCATCTGTCAAACAGCATTGAATCGGGACCCCGGATCGGTGTGCAAAAGGTACCCCTTTTGGCGGGGAGGAACGACAGCGCTCGCCCCCGGCGGAGCTGGTCAGGGTTGCGCAGCCGGGGCGAGCGCGGTGGCGTGGGAGGGGGCTTTGAGCGCTAGGCGCGGTTTTTGAAGCGCCAGCTTTCATTTCCGGTTTCGACGATGTCGCAGTGATGGGTGAGACGATCGAGGAGCGCGGTCGTCATCTTGGCGTCGCCGAAGACGCTCGGCCATTCGCCGAACGCCAGATTGGTCGTGACGATCACCGAGGTGCGTTCGTAGAGCTGGCTAACGAGATGGAAGAGCAATTGCCCGCCAGCCTGAGCGAAGGGCAGATAGCCGAGTTCGTCGAGAACGGTGAAGTCCTTGCGAGTGAGGTAATCGGCGATTCGTCCCTGCCGCCCTGCGCGTGCTTCGGCCTCCAGGCGATTGACGAGATCGACTGTATTGAAGAAGCGGCCGCGCAGGCCGGCGCGGATGCAGCTTCGCGCGATGGCAATGGCGAGATGCGTCTTGCCGGTCCCGGTGCCCCCCACGAGAACGACGTTGCGTTGCTGCGCGATGAAGCCGCCTCCAGAAAGATCACGCACCAGGGTTTCGTTGACGGTCGTGCCGTCAAAGTCGAAGTCATCGATGTCCTTGGCCAGAGGGAGTTTGGCGATGGTCATCTGATATTTGATGGAGCGCGCCTGCTTTTCGGCAATTTCGGCCTTAAGAAGATCGCCGACGATTTGTGGCGGCTCGTGCTGCCGCTTTATGCCAGCCGCCATCACATCATCATAGGCGGTTCGCATGCCGAAGAGCTTGAGTTCGCTCATGAGGTCGAAGATTTGCGTGCGTTCCATCAGCCTGAACTCCTCAGTTGATCGTACCGGGCACAATCGGCGAGCGGGACGTGTTGTCCGGTGCGCGATCCGCCCATGTCACTGGTTTTGGTGTGCCGGAGCACCACAGCAGCGCCGCAGCGCGGCAATCTCAACCTCAATAAGCGGGCGATCCGGAAAATAATGCCGGTATAGGACGAATGTCCGATGTCACGGCAGGAGATCAATGATACGCGCTTGGCACATTCCCGGTTATCTGGGGAATGCCAGCTTAATTTAGAGAAAACGCTCAACCATGCTCACCGGTGAAATTCGCAATCAGGTCGATCAAATCTGGAATGCCTTCTGGTCCGGTGGCGTATCGAATCCTCTCTCGGTAATCGAACAGATTACCTACCTCCTGTTCATCAAACGGCTCGATGACCTGCATACGCTCGAAGAGAGCAAGGCAGAAACGCTTGGCATTCCGATGGAACGCCGCGTGTTCCCGGATGGTGCTGACGAGCGCGGTCGCGCCTATGCGGATATGCGGTGGTCGCGGTTCAAGAACTTCGAGCCGCGCGAGATGATGACCGTGGTCGCCGACCACGTTTTCCCTTTCCTCCGCACCTTGGGCGAACATGGATCGAGCTACGGCACCCACATGAAGGACGCCCGTTTGGGCTTCAGCAATGCGGCCTTGCTCGCCAAGACCGTCGAAATGCTCGACAAGATTCCGATGGAGGATCGCGACACCAAAGGCGATCTCTATGAATACATGCTGGGTAAGATTGCCACCGCCGGGCAGAACGGCCAGTTCCGGACGCCGCGACATCTTATCCAGCTGATGGTCGAGCTGACCCAACCGACGCCTGACGACGTGATTTGTGATCCGGCAGCCGGCACCTGCGGCTTCCTGGTCGCCGCCGGCGAATATTTGCGCCAGCACCATCCCGCACTTTTCCGCAACGAGAAGCAGCGCAAGCACTTTCATACGCGCATCTTTCATGGCTACGACCTCGACCCGACCATGCTGCGCATCGGGTCGATGAATATGACGTTGCATGGCGTCGAGGACCCGGACGTATCCTATCGCGATAGTCTGGCCCAGGAGCACACGGACGACGCGGGGACCTATTCGTTGGTTTTGGCCAATCCGCCGTTCGCCGGGTCCCTCGACTACGAGGCGACTGCCAAGGACCTCCAGCAGATCGTCAAGACGAAGAAGACCGAATTGCTTTTCCTCGCCCTGTTTCTGCGGCTCTTGAAGACCGGCGGGCGCGCCGCCGTCATCGTGCCGGACGGCGTTCTGTTTGGTGCCAGCAAGGCACACCAGCAGCTACGACGCATGCTGGTTGAGGACCATAAGCTCGACGCCGTGGTAAAACTCCCCTCTGGCGTGTTCCGACCCTATGCAGGCGTGTCGACCGCCATTCTCGTGTTCACCAAGACGGGCATCGGCGGCACGGACAACGTCTGGTTCTATGACCTGCAGGCCGACGGGTTTTCACTGGACGACAAGCGCGCAGCCCTTCTGCCCCCTGAAAAGCGGGGACCTTGCCCCCGCGAGGCATTGAGTGAGGAGGAGCACGCCAAGAACAACCTTCCCGACATATTGGAGCGCTGGGGCGAACGGAATGCCGCAGAGAAGAAGCGCCCGCGAACGGCGCAGAGTTTTAGCGTACCGAAAGCTGAGATTGCCGCCTCCGGCAGCTATGACCTGTCGCTCAATCGCTACAAGGAAGTGGAGCACGAGGAGCAGACCCACGCAGCACCTGCCGAAATCATCCGCGAGCTCAGGGTTTTGGAGGGTGAGATTTCCAGCGGTCTCACCAAGCTTGAGGAGATGCTGGGATGACTGTCCCCGAACTGAAGTTGCTCCAAGTTGGAGAATGTATCGAACCGATCCGAACATGGAACCCTACCCAAGATAGCGAGGATAATACCAAGTCTCGCTGATCACGACCGATAGGCCCACTCTCTTGTTCCGATGGAGATGATTTTCCAGGGCATGTCGATGAGCTTGTTCCAGGCGAAGCAGCAGTGGTCGAGAATGTCGTCGTAGGATTCGAAGACGCGGTTCGAGAGCCAGTTGTCGCGCATGAATTGCCAGATGTTCTCGACCGGATTGAGCTGGGGCGATTTCGGCGGCAACGGCAAGAGCGTGATGTTGTCCGGGACGGGAAGCTTCGCCGAGACATGCCACCCGGCCTGATCGAGAAGAACGAGCGCATGCGCGCTTGGTGCGACCGCAAGCGAGATTTCTTCGAGATGCAGGGCCATGGCCTCGCTGTTGCAGGAGGGTAGTACGAGCCCGGCGCCTTTTCCTTCGGCCGGGCAGATGGCGCCGAAAATATAGGCTGAACTCGTCCTCTGGTCGTGCGGCGCCGAAGGCCGTGTCCCGCGTTTCGCCCATCGGCGGGTGACCTTGTTTTTCGGCCCGATCCGAGCTTCGTCTTGAAACCAAATCTCTATCGGCTTGCCAGGAGCCTCTTTTGCGGCGGTCTCCTCCACGAGGGCGAGAAAGTTTTTTTAAAAGCCGCCGCGGCTTCCTCGTCTTGCGCATGATGGCGCGGTCGCGCCGAGAGCTTGCGAAAGCCCATATGCCGCAGCTCGCGGCTGAGCGTCGGCTTGGAGATCGAAACCCGGAACTCTTCGAAGAGCCACTGCGCCAGATCGATCAGCCGCCAGCGGACGACGCCATGCAGGGCGGGAATCGGCCCATCTTCCACGACCTGCCGCAAGGCTTGGCGCTGGCGCTCGCCGAGGATGCTGGGAGCGCCCGGCGCTTTGCCGGTCAAGAGACCATCAGGACCTTTGGCGTTGAAACGGACAACCCAGTCGCGCACGATCTGCACCCCGACCCCGCCGATCCGCGCCGCATCCGGCCGCGAGCCGCCATCATAAATCTCGGCCAGTGCCAAGAGACGCCGGGTCTGATCGGGGTCACGCGATCGCCGCGCCAGCATGCGCAGGCCAATCGTGTCAAAGTCAGAGCGAAGCGGAACCGGAGTCGACATGGCAAACTCTCCCAAAAGCTGTTTGCCATGGTGAATCAGATAAATGCCGATTCGGGAATCCGCCTCAGGAGTCAAACTTTCAGAGACTTGGTATAAGACGTTTCGATACATCGATATAAGCAGCGTGTCACAAGGGGAAAAGAGGATAATTCCAAACGGTGAAACACCGACAGCAGAAGCACCTAGTCGAGCGCGGCAGCTTGTCCAAACTGGCGATGTCCTTGTCTCGACCGTCAGGCCTAACTTGAATGCGGTCGCATTTGTTCCAGAAGAGATGGACGGGGCGACGGCTTCGACTGGTTTTTGTGTCCTCAGACCTAAACCTAACCGACTTGATGGACGCTACCTATTCCATTGGGTTCGCACGTCTAGCTTTGTCGTTGATATGACTAAAAAGGCAACCGGTCAGAGCTACCCGGCCGTTTCGGACAAGATTGTTAAGAATTCTCTTTTGCCACTTCTCCCGCTCGACGAGCAGAAGCGCATCGCGGCGATCCTCGATCAGGCCGACGAGCTACGACGGCTCCGGCAGCATGCAATCGATCAGCTCAATGAGCTCGGACCAGCTATATTTCAAGAGATGTTTGGTGACCCAGTATCAGCTGGCGGCCCTTATCAAGCGGTCACACTTGAGTTTGTTGCAGAGCTCATAAACGGCGACCGATCTAGTAATTACCCAAGCGGGGATGACCTTGTTGAAGATGGAGTTCTGTTCCTAAGCACGAAAAACGTCCAAAATGGTGAAATCGACATGTCAATTCATCACGCCGGAAAAATTCAGGTCTCTCACACGAGGCAAACTCCGGCGGCATGACATTGTAATTACACTTCGCGGGACGCTAGGTCAGTGTGCAGAGTTCGATTGCGACTTTGAAACGGGATTTATAAACGCTCAGATGATGATAATTCGCGCGCGCGATCAATTGCGGCCATTATACCTAAGATCATTCCTATCCCATCCGCGCACTCAAGCTCTGCTGCAACGAGACAGTTCCGGATCAGCAGTCCCGCAGTTAACCGGTAAGCAAATTGGAGAATTATTAATACCAATTCCTCCGATAGATATTCAAGACGAGTTCTCTGTTAGAGTTGGGAAAATTCAAAAGGTTGCGCTTCAATCGTTGTTGCACAACGCAAGGCTTGCGAGGCTTTTCTCCTCCCTTCAGCAACGCGCCTTTCAGGGCGAACTATAGGGAGGGCCACGATGTCTCAATTCGCCTTCCTTCAACCTGAATTCTCTCCGGTCTACGACCACGCCCGGAAGGCGGAAGGCGTCGCTCTCTCTGATCCACGGGCAGCGTGTTTCTACGCGCGGCTCGCCTTGGAGACGGCCGTCAAATGGATGTACGAGCGCGACAAGGCGCTGCGCGCGCCTTATGACGACGCTCTGTCAGCATTGATTCATGAGCCGAGCTTCCGCGCCGTCGTCGGCGACGCGCGCATCACCAAAGCGCGGATCATCAAGGACTTGGGCAACCGGGCAGTCCATGTTGCTTGGCCTCCTGTGCCTTTTTCTCAAAGGTCGCGGCATCGATGCCGACCACAGACCACTTGGTGGCAAGATCGATCCGAGAAATCGCGAAGCCGCCTGGCAAGGGACCGAAATGAACCTTAGCCGTCGTGTGGATCTTAGCCAGAGGGTGGCCAGCATCAGCCAGCGTAGCCGACAAGGGCATGGAAAAACAGCCCGCATGGGCCGCCGCCAAATTGCGCCCAGCTGGGGCGCGAGGGATCGACAAGTTGATTTTAAGATTCAAACATTGCGGCTTCTTCTACGACATGCCCAATACCGCCCACTAAATTTTATTTCGTCGCTCTCTCGGGGCAGTCTCACTTGCCAGTCGGTGCCAAATCCGTGAAAACAAAATCTTTACACCAAAGGTGGCAGCGAAACGCCTTGCTCAGTTGGCACATTTATCATCAAGCAGTGCTTCGGCGTATCCCTTGGTGGTGCGCGAGCGTCATTAGCTAGAAGATAGAAGCCCGATTTACCGTTACGAAACGTCGCTCCGATCACCGCCAGCGTCTGGCGTCCGATGGAAAGGTTGTTCGATGGAAGACCGTGCGCCAGCACTTGAACGGATCCACCTGAGCCAAGCTTATCACGACGTTTTCGGCGAAACCATAAAACCCTCGAAGTCCTGTGTGACTTTTCTGCTCGCGCTTATTTGAGGCTGCAGAATCGGCAATAGGAGGAATCTTATGAAGGCAATGTACAATTTTTACTTTGCGGTATTCGCGGCATTTTTGCTGGGCACGCCAGGTAGGGGCATGGCCGACGAAGATATCTGCGTACACGGTCACAGCGCTCAATCTCAAACTCCGCATAGTGCTCCAATTTACTATGGTTGGGGCATCACATTCGCGCACCCGTCCCATGACGGAAACTGGCTTCACTATTCAATCCCGACCTATTCTGGAAAAAGCCTAAAGGCCATTAAGGTGAGGTTTTCCACGGGGGCGAACGGATATATCGGCGCTATCCACATCTGGGATGGCGATGCGCCAAAAGTTGAGCTTGAGCACTTGCACCTCAAAGGGTCCGAGACGAAAGTCGTCCCTCTCACTCCCGAGCAACCTTTCACTTCAGTGGGCGTTTCCATCATGGTTAAAGCTGATCCCGGTGAGGATGCTCACGTTCTGATCTCAAGCGTCTGTGCTACCTTCTTGATTGCCGATCCCATTCCTCTTCCTCCGAAATAAGTTGAAGGAAACCTGACCTGGGGTTCAAAAGGCTCGCATGCCGCAAGGCAGGGCTGAGAACGCTCAATGGATCGTCAAGAACCGGAATCCGCGAACCAGAGTCCCCGGATTCAAGCTTTTGTGAATCGCATGGCGCGGCGCATCGGATAGCCCCAGCTACCCCGCCGAGCCCATACCTCTGGCCGACGCTGCTTTCCTGCCTTCACATAGTAACGGAAGTCTTCCATGTATTCCGCAAACTTGGCAGTATCTATATGAATTTTGTCGAGAAGCTCCTGACATTGGTCAGGCGAAAGCGCCTTGGTGGGCTGCGCGTTCGTCAGTTTGTAATAAGCATCATCAACTGGCATTCCCCAGATAACCGGGAATGTGCCAAGCGCGTATCATTGATCTCCTGCCGTGACATCGGACATTCGTCCTATACCGGCATTATTTTCCGGATCGCCCGCTTATTGAGGTTGAGATTGCCGCGCTGCGGCGCTGCTGTGGTGCTCCGGCACACCAAAACCAGTGACATGGGCGGATCGCGCACCGGACAATACAGAGTCGGTTGTGATCAAGACGCACTTCTCCCTTAGTTTTTGCTCGACGCATGACGACCGAACACTTCACGCAGGCGCTGGATTGGGCGGCGGCCGCAGGTCGGCGATCATTCGTAGGATGTCCGCGAAGAGATTTTTCGGAATGGCGACTTCGGCCATCTGAAACGCGACATAGCGGCCATGGCTCACGATCTTCGCGCCGATCTTGATCAGCTTTTCCTTCAGGCTCGTCAGTGACCAATCCTTTATCGGTTCGGGCGTCGCCAGCGTGCGCAGAAAATTACCGAGATTGTAGGCCAGCGCATGAAGCTGGAGACGGACGGCGTTAGCAGCGAACGACCGACATGATAGCCGGGTCCACTTGATTGCGCCTTTTCCTTCCTTGATCCATTGCTCACACGTGCCGCGCTTGTTGTAGAAGGCGACGACATTCTCGGCGGAGCGCGCCATGTTCGTCACGATGAAGCCGACGCGCGGATAAAGCTCGCCCGGATGCCATTCGACCTTGGCGATCACCCGACGCGGCTGCGACCAGCTTCCCGCTTGATAGGTGAAACTTGCATGGGATCGGCAGACGTCATTGGACGGGCGACCAACCGGGCGTTTGAGCAGATAGCCGATCCTCTCTTGCAAGATGTGATTGGCGGGCAGACGGATCGCATATTTGATCCGTTCTGCCTCCAGATATTCGTAAACTTCGGGGTTTGCGAAGCCGGCGTCGGCGCGGAAATAAATGCGTGAGACCTTGCCTTGATACCGCGCCACGACCGGCTTCAGCACCGCCTCCCATCCATCGGCGCTGTGAACATTGCCGGGGCGCAGGGCGCAGCGTTCCAAATCGCCATATTGGTTGAAAACGAACAGCGGATGATAGCAGGTGCAGTCATAGTGACCGTTCCAGACACTGTGTTCCTGTTCGCCATGCGTCGGGCTCACGCTCGAATCCATGTCGAGCAAGATACCTCTCGGCGGACGGCGACCATGAACGCTGTCGATCCATTTGCCGGAGAGATCAGCGAGCGCCGAAAGGTTCTTTTCCGCCGTGAGCCAGCGCGTCTCAAAGCGGCCCATCTGGCTCGGCGAAGCCGCTGCATCCGAGGCCGCCTTTCCGCCGACTATCCACCGCATCGCGGGATCATGGCGCAGGCGTTGAGCGTCGTTCACGTCTTCATATCCGGCAAGTCGCCCAAATATGGATTGCCGCAACATCCCGACGAGTGCATGCCGGCCATTCTTGCCAGTGCGTGCGTCGGAGAGCGCATCACCCGCCATCGCGCTGAGGCACAGCGCGTCGTCCAGTTCCCGGTATGCGAGCAAGCCTGCGTCGGAGGTAACCACCGATCCGCGAAAGTGAAGCAACAATCGGCGGTCGAAATCGAGCCTGAGAGCGCCATCATACGATTCACCCGCCGGGTTCGCCATGACGGCCTCATTCGATCCGAAATAACATGCTGATTATGTTAGCTGAATCGCGGCATCGACGCTGCAAATTATTGCCTCATCCGGCGTATGCGGGATCAAACTCCTGCCACCTGCCTAGTGGTAGAGTATTTCTGCCGAACCGATAAGCGGCAAAAGCATAGAATTCTGTCTGACTGCTCAACTTCTTTAAGCTTATCATCCGGCAGTCCCATACCACTCAACGCTTGAATAACCTTAGCCTTAAACGCATCCTGTTCTACAAATTGATCTTTTGAAGAATCGAGTAAGAGAGCGTTTGAGTTTACGCGCAAGTCTATTAAAGATTATGCTGTAATGATAGCAAGTGACCGAAGTTGTTTTATTATATCCTTAGCTTCATCAACGGTTCGACTTAGTTCTCGCGTCTTTGCTTCTATTGAAGAAGATTGAAATGAGGCCTTAAAACTTTCTATACGATCTAGGTTGGCACTCATCACAAGCAGAAAAGCTAGAATACAGGCTAATGCGGCCCACTTTTCCCAAAACACACCGATTCCGGCTACTAGAAACAGAGCAAACCCAGAAACAAGAAAAGCGTACTTTAGAAAATCTGGCAGTGTCATACGGAAAACTCTTTCTTTGTGGACACAATTCTAAGCACAATTGCTGAACGGCCTATGATGAGGAAGCTCGGCAATCTCGGGCTAACCGGAAGTTTACATGATCGCTTTGTCTTCGTTACATCGATCAGCGGAATTTAAAAAACCTCGGGGATCAGCTTCGAAGTGTAGTCAGACTCGACGTAGCCGTGCGCCTTGTCGCGCTTTGGAAGCTCGATCTTCGGGCGGGGCGTTGTCTCGTAGGGAATTTGCTTCAGTAAATCGGTGATGATGTTGAGTTGGGCCCGCTTTTTGTCGTCGGATTTCGCGACGCGCCAGGGGGCCCAGGCCGTGTCGGTCTTGAGGAACATGTCATCTCGGGCCCGCGTATAGTCATGCCACCGCGAGTATGACTTCAGATCCATTTCAGTGAGCTTCCACAGCTTACGGCCGTCATTTATGCGCGATTCCAGCCGCTTTGTCTGTTCCTCAGGGCTTACCTCAAGCCAGTATTTCAGGAGCTGGATTCCGAAGTCCCCCATCGCCCTCTCGACCGAAGGCACAGCGGCAAAAAACGCCTCGACTTGTTTCTCTGTGCAAAAACCCATCACTCTCTCGACACCAGCGCGGTTATACCAGCTGCGGTCGAAGATAACGATTTCAGAGGCGGCCGGCAGATGAGGCATATACCTCTGGATATACATTTGCGACTTTTCACGTTCGGTAGGGGCGGGTAGCGCCACGACCCGGAACGTGCGCGGGCTTACGCGCTCGGTGAGCGCCTTGATGACACCGCCCTTTCCAGCACCGTCGCGTCCTTCGAAGACGATGCAAATCTTTTTCTTTTCGCGGCGAACCCATTCCTGAAGCTGCACGAGCTCGACATGCAGTCGCGCCAATTCTTCCTCGTAGTCCTTTCGTTTCAGCTTGCGGAGTTCAGGCCCGGCTTCAGGATCCGTTGTGTCGTCTGACTTGAGGTCCTTGTATTTGTTCGACTTTCCCATAAGTCCACCACCCTCAGCGTTCGGCAGGCGCAAGTAAAATTATACCGCGACAGTTAGCAAGAACCCAAGAGGAATCTGGCCTGTGGGCAATCAGACTTGGGATCGTCACAGTTTCCTGTTACCGTCAAAGCTTGGCGCACATGGAAAACAGTAGCTGGCGACACATGGACGATCTCCATTGTGCTCTTGAAGATCAGGAACCGAGCCATTTCAATCGCACAATAAGGCGGTTGAAGGCCGGAATCGACAAGTTGGAGGAATCCAACGTCATTCTTCGTCGCTTGAATCACGATGCCTAAACGCCATGTGCCGCCTGCCGTTGCCGCAGGACATCGCAGTGGGCCATTCGTCTCTTGGCGGCGACCCCGTCAAGGATGGCAGCAGAGCGATTACACTGTCTTTTAGCTGGAGTTACTCGTCAATCGGCTTTCCGGTGCGGCGCGCCGTCATCTCTATCGTTTCGTGTCTTGAAGCGTACGACGGCGCCAGGGACGCGGCTCCGCGCGCTGATTCGGCTGCGGCCCGTGCCGGTTAACACATAATGGCCGCGGCTATCGTCCCAGCGCATCAGATCGGCTTGGATGGCCCTCTGACGGAGCACCATGGTCATCGGATCCTGAACATGAGCCGACGCGACATCGCCATGCGCGTCGACCTTTTTTAAGGCCTCGATCAGACTTTTTTCCTGGGCGTCGGTCATACCGTTTGAAGATGATACCGAATGGGAATTCTCGGCAACGGCTTTGGCCTAAGCTCGACTTTGCGGATTTTATGCCGCGCAGCAGAGCGCTTTCGTTAGTCGGGTCATGCCGGGACATTGATAAATTCGGCGCGCTCCAGAAGAGCCTTCGAACAGCGGCCGTGGCGTCGCTGAAGGAAGCTTCGCACGCGGCCGATCTCGGGCGAAGGCTGGCGGCGATTTTGGGATCGGCCGCGCAAAGCGTAAGAGCGAAAAACGACCCGAACAGCGTCGGCGTCGTCCGCGCGATGGCGAGATCGGACCATTGCCGTTGCGTCTCGACGCCGAAATGCGCTCTTGGAAAGCGCGGCTTTGCGGTCGAGCGGATCCGGAAAGAGACCAAGGGCTCGCTCTACCGGATTGCGAATGGGCCAAACGCCGCAGCTGGAGCCTGATCAATGGCGAGGTCAACCGCTCGTTGGCAGTCACCTCTATAGAACGACGGAAACAACCGTTTAGAACCGCTCGACCGGGTCGTTTGAGATCAGCGGCCGTTCAAGTCAAAAACACGCCGTGTTACGATTAGTCGGACTTGTCGTTGGCAGAGCGAGTAGCCAGCCGTCCATCGACTTGCCGCCCACTTTGGGGGCTTGCGGCGGAACGGCACGACGGCATCGGCGAGGACCGGAGCGATGGCACGAGGGAAGGTGACCGTATTCGGCGGGACTGGCTTTCTCGGCCGCCACGTCGTCCAGCATTTGCTCGAGTGCGAATTTTCGATACGAGTCGCGTCGCGGCATCCGGAACGCACCGAAGCCCTTTTCCCCGACGTTGGGCTCGGCATCGAGTCGATCCATGCCGACATCAATGATGATCGCTCCGTTGCCGCTGCCGCGGCGGCTGTCGAGGGCGTCGTGAACGCCGTGAGTCTCTATGTGGAGAGCGGCCAAGAGACCTTCCGTTCTGTCCATGTAACAGGAGCCACACGAGTTCGCGCGGCTCGCCCGAGAAGCGCGCATCAGGCAATTGATCCATGTTTCCGGCATCGGCTCGGATGCCGGATCCTCCTCGCCATACATTCGCAGCCGCGGCGAAGGAGAAATGGTTGTTCGCGAGGCCTTTCCAGCCGTGGCGCTCATCCGCCCTTCCGTGATGTTCGGGCGAGGCGACGCCTTCGTGACTCCGGTCGCGAGAAAGTTGCGCCGTTTACCCATCTTCCCCCTGTTCGGACGCGGCCAAACGCAACTGCAACCAGCCGATGTAGAAGACGTCGCCGAGGCGATCGCCAGGGTGATGCAGACCGCCCAGCCCCGGATGTACTATGAGCTCGGCGGACCGCGCATCTACACCTACAGAACGCTGCTCCAAATGCGTGCACGGCATCTGGGCCGAAAGCCAATTCTGGTTCCCATCCCGTTTGGTCTCTGGCGCGCGCTCGCCTACGTCGCGGAGATGCTGCCCCAGCCGCCCATCACGCGCAATCAGGTCGAACTCATGCAAATAGATAGCGTGGCGTCTCCAAGTGTGCCGGGATTCGCCGATTTGCGGATTTCACCGACAGCTCTGCAGGACGTGCTCCCTGCGATCGTGGGATGATGCCGCAATTGCCTTTGGTGTTATAAATGAGGCGAGCACAGCGCCGTGCGGCTCCAACGCCTTCCATGCTCCGTGGAAGCGGAAACTCGCCATTGCACTCGTCGGAAATTTTCCACCGGCCGACGCTAGTAGCTTGTTCAAGTCGGCGTGGGCAAGCTCCAGCGCGAGATCATGGAGAGCCGGATTGTGACCGATTAGAAGCACAGATTTCGCGCTCTCCGGCAGGTTCCAGAGCTGCTCCCATGTGCTCGTTGCGCCCCTCCATAGATCTCTCTTTCGAGGACGACCTTGGGCGGCTTCTTCGCCTTGGCAATGGGGTTGAGCGTCTGCTGTGCACGCATGGCTGTAGAGCAGATCACCAAGTCAGGCGCCATTCAGGCTGGGATCTTTTCGTGAAAAGCCTTCTCGGCTAAATCGACCTGCTCGGCTAGGGCGAAAAGCTCGGCCTCTGGTTCGACTGCCTCAATCATTGCGAGCCCGACGTGAACTTTATCCGCACGTTGGATTCATCGTCGCCAGGATGTCGAGATTTGCCGAGAATGTCGTTCATCTCATAGCCTTTACGCTTGTAAATAAATTTAAAACTCTAAAGTCCCTCGTACCACCTTCTATCTTCCAAGACACGAAATTCACGGCGGATGATTTCTCCTGAGACATTAATGTAAATGTATTCCTTTTCAGATGTGTACTTATCATATGGTGGGGTTTGTATTTCTATATTATTTTTCGTAGTATAATTGTTATAAACATTTGCTTCGTGACGCTTGTATTTGTACCCAGTTGCCAAGAGAACTCGGTGTTTTCTTAGGTTAAAAGGTGGTGTCCTAACTATCATTTTAATATTCTCTTTCCAAAAATTCTAAAGTTATTAACCGTGCATTAGTTTTCAATAGCGTGTTGTCCGATGCGTAGCAACCAATATTACCACCCTTGCGTAGGCCCATTCGCGCAGCGCCGTCTGAATGAAGCGTTCGGCTTTTCCGTTGGTTTTCCAGCCATACACCTCCCTGATATGACCGTGTATATTCAGTTTCCACGGTTGCCGGAATAGTCCCGATACTTCGGGGCGTTAGCGCTCCGGCGAACGCACCTGCCGTGTGCTCTGGAATTCCGCGAATTTGGAAAAGACCAGCGCCAAAGCTTCGCGAACTCGTTGATCCGGTTCCTTCTCGATGCGGTCATGGCGAACCTTTTCGTACCCTACCGCAACCATCATGAAGAGTTCGGCGCGCCGCGCCTTTTGCTTCAAGGCTTCGATTGAACGTTGACGCAGGATCGACAGCTCTAGCTCGCTCATCGTACCTTTCATGCCGAGCAGCAAGCGGTCGCTAGGATGGCGCGGTTCGTAGACGCCGTCTTCGTCAATGATAATCGCGCCGCCTCTTGAAGGTTTTTATGATGTATGATATTAAACGTTAAATATTGCTGAATTTACGTTCGTAACTGCGTAACTATTTTCGGACTACGACGAAATGAAAAACTCAACCTCACTAATAACACACGATATTGGCAGCGGAGCGCCTGTTCAACGACGTCGGCTTTAAACCCGCATACGCCGGATGAGGCAATAATTTGCAGCGTCGATGCCGCAATTCAGCTAACATAATCAGCATGTTATTTCGGATCGAATGAGGCCGTCATGGCGAACCCGGCGGGTGAATCGTATGATGGCGCTCTCAGGCTCGATTTCGACCGCCGATTGTTGCTTCACTTTCGCGGATCGGTGGTTACCTCCGACGCAGGCTTGCTCGCATACCGGGAACTGGACGACGCGCTGTGCCTCAGCGCGATGGCGGGTGATGCGCTCTCCGACGCACGCACTGGCAAGAATGGCCGGCATGCACTCGTCGGGATGTTGCGGCAATCCATATTTGGGCGACTTGCCGGATATGAAGACGTGAACGACGCTCAACGCCTGCGCCATGATCCCGCGATGCGGTGGATAGTCGGCGGAAAGGCGGCCTCGGATGCAGCGGCTTCGCCGAGCCAGATGGGCCGCTTTGAGACGCGCTGGCTCACGGCGGAAAAGAACCTTTCGGCGCTCGCTGATCTCTCCGGCAAATGGATCGACAGCGTTCATGGTCGCCGTCCGCCGAGAGGTATCTTGCTCGACATGGATTCGAGCGTGAGCCCGACGCATGGCGAACAGGAACACAGTGTCTGGAACGGTCACTATGACTGCACCTGCTATCATCCGCTGTTCGTTTTCAACCAATATGGCGATTTGGAACGCTGCGCCCTGCGCCCCGGCAATGTTCACAGCGCCGATGGATGGGAGGCGGTGCTGAAGCCGGTCGTGGCGCGGTATCAAGGCAAGGTCTCACGCATTTATTTCCGCGCCGACGCCGGCTTCGCAAACCCCGAAGTTTACGAATATCTGGAGGCAGAACGGATCAAATATGCGATCCGTCTGCCCGCCAATCACATCTTGCAAGAGAGGATCGGCTATCTGCTCAAACGCCCGGTTGGTCGCCCGTCCAATGACGTCTGCCGATCCCATGCAAGTTTCACCTATCAAGCGGGAAGCTGGTCGCAGCCGCGTCGGGTGATCGCCAAGGTCGAATGGCATCCGGGCGAGCTTTATCCGCGCGTCGGCTTCATCGTGACGAACATGGCGCGCTCCGCCGAGAATGTCGTCGCCTTCTACAACAAGCGCGGCACGTGTGAGCAATGGATCAAGGAAGGAAAAGGCGCAATCAAGTGGACCCGGCTATCATGTCGGTCGTTCGCTGCTAACGCCGTCCGTCTCCAGCTTCATGCGCTGGCCTACAATCTCGGTAATTTTCTGCGCACGCTGGCGACGCCCGAACCGATAAAGGATTGGTCACTGACGAGCCTGAAGGAAAAGCTGATCAAGATCGGCGCGAAGATCGTGAGCCATGGCCGCTATGTCGCGTTTCAGATGGCCGAAGTCGCCATTCCGAAAAATCTCTTCGCGGACATCCTACGAATGATCGCCGACCTGCGGCCGCCGCCCAATCCAGCGCCTGCGTGAAGTGTTCGGTCGTCATGCGTCGAGCAAAAACTAAGGGAGAAGTGCGTCTTGATCACAACCGACTCTGTATTGTCCGGTGCGCGATCCGCCCATGTCACTGGTTTTGGTGTGCCGGAGCACCACAGCAGCGCCGCAGCGCGGCAATCTCAACCTCAATAAGCGGGCGATCCGGAAAATAATGCCGGTATAGGACGAATGTCCGATGTCACGGCAGGAGATCAATGATACGCGCTTGGCACATTCCCGGTTATCTGGGGAATGCCAGTTAAAAAGACGACGGTCGCCGACATCGCACATGAGTTGCGGATGTCGCCATCCAATATTTATCAATTCTTCATGTCGAAGGCCGAGATCAATGCCGCAGTCTGCGGCCGGCTATTCGGCGAGATCGAAGCCACTGCCGAGGAAATTACAAGATTTTCTGGACCGGCCAGCAAGACTCTGCGCAATCGAGAGCCGAAACTCACTCCGTTCTCTAAACGATCCGAAGTCGCACGAATTATTTCAAACGGCCTATGACGAAAATTGGCCGATGGTCCATGACACTCTAAAAGGATGGATAGGATTCTGGAGGAAGTCATTCGTCAGGCCATGGCGGCCGGCGAGTTTCGGGCCGATGAAGCGGCGCTTGCAGCGATTCGCTTCCTCCGCGCCTGCATCCGGTCCTGTGATCCGCGGCTGATGGTGGAATGTGCGCACGATCCTGAGCCAGCCACCGATCAAATGGTCGATTTTTGCCTCGCCGCACTTGCGAAAGAGCCTCTTTGTCCCATTTCCTTATCGACCGCGGCAGCAGCTTTGATTGGGGGGACGTCCCCTGCTCCCCGGTATCCAGTTTCACTGCGACATTCCCGCAGGTTAGGCTGGCGCGCCCCGGTCTCTGGTCGGCAATTTCCAGCATTTCGGTCCGTGCGGGGCGGGTTTCGGGCGCCGGTCTCTGCTCGCCATTTTTCAATTTCCATTTCGGCGGATGGGATGACATGCTCCCAATTTCGTCGCCACCTTTGCGCGATGGCTGGGTATTTCTTGCCCCATGGTCCGGCGTCAAACTCGTCGAGCGCTTGACGGCCAGCGTCGGTGTCTTTCCCCCGATAGATCGTCTTTAGCGCGGCGGCAATGGCCTTGCGGTCCTTCCATGACGCAAAATCCATGGAATTGCGAATGAGATGCACGATGCGGGTCTGCAGGCGTTGTCACGTCGTCATTGGGCTTGCCGTCACGCCGTCCAGACATGACAATGCCATCGGCAGCGATCTTGGGTCCAAAATGGTTCACCAGCGACGCACCGTCTCATAGGAAACCACGATTCCGCATTCCGCCAGCAAATCCTCGACGTCGCGGAAGCTCAAGGTGAACCGGACATAAAGCCAGATCGCCTGCTGGATAATCTCGGGAGGGAAACGGTAGCTGCTAAAGCTGATCTCGGTCATCATCAATGGTTACGGCTGAAGTCACGGAACGGCAAGCCCACCGACAACGTGATGGTGTGGACGGCGCCTGCACCGGCATCTCGCTCAATGAAGAGCTGTGCCAAGACGGTTGTCGTTGAGCAACCCTCTGAAGGAGCGCCGTCCATGGGAAAGTCTATCACCGATTTGTCGTCTGTCACGACTGTTGGCCTCGATCTGGCCAAGCATGTCTTTCAGGTTCATGCGATCGACGCCTTTGGCCGCGTGATCGTCGCCAAGGCGCTTCGGCGCAAGGACGTGCTGGCCTTCTTCGCGCAATTGCCCGAGTGTCTTGTCGGTATGGAAGCCTGCGGTTCGGCCCATCATTGGGCGCGCGAGCTGATCAAGCTCGGCCATGACGCTCGGATGATGCCGCCGGCCTATGTCAAACCCTATGTGCGTCGGCAAAAGAATGACGCGGCCGACGCCGCCGGGATCTGCGAAGCGGTGACAAGGCCTTCGATGCGCTTTGTCGGCGTGCGCACGCTGGAGAACCAGGCGGTGCTCATGCATCACAAGGTGCGCGAAATGCTGGTGGCGCAACGCACGCAACTGATCAACGCGCTTCGCGGGCATCTGGCCGAGATTGGGGTCATCGCGGCGCAGGGGCTCAAGAACGCCCGCGAAATGGCGGGGCTCGTCATGGCGGAAGGCGACGAGACGATTCCGGCCTGCGTCCGCGCGGCGCTCGCCCCGCTCGTGCGTCAACTGCATGCTCTGGATCAGGAGATTGCACGCAGCGATCGAAGCATCGCCGCGATGGCTCGAGGCGACGAAATGGCGCGCCGGCTGATGACTATTCCTGGCTTCGGCCCGGTGACGGCCTCGGCGATGGCCGCGAGCGTTCAAGACGTCTCCGCTTTCTCGGGCCCGCGTGAGTTCGCCGCCTTTCTTGGCCTGACGCCGAGACAAAACTCGTCCGGCGGCAAGGAGCGATTGGGCCGCATCTCGAAGATGGGCAATCGATATTTGCGGACATTGCTCGTCGTGGGCGCGCATGCGGTCCTCTATCATCGCAAGCCGCACGACGACGCGCTGCGATCCTTTGCGAAGAAGCTCATGCAGACTAAGCCCTTCAAGCTTGTCGCCGTCGCGCTCGCCAATAAAATGGCGCGCATCGCCTTCGCGATCATGCGCGGTAAGACAACCTATAGCGCAGCTCCGGCGTAACGACCGCCGACATCGTCAGCGGCCAAGGGCTGCAAAAGAATCGAGGGTGACCAAGAGGTGATGCGAAGAGCGCGGATTGATCCCAAAGCCCGTGGCATTGTCTGCGCCGTCAAGCGCGCCAACGTGATTTGGGGCAAGGGATCAGCGGACAACATCAGGGCCAGCGGGGCGTCAAAACCCGCATCGACAGGCCGAAGACATGACCGCACCCACGATCAAACGCAACGCCGCAAAAAAACCCTTGATCAGCGGGCGCCGTCCAGACATGACAACGCCCGCGGCCCAGATGATGCGCGCCGCAGCACGCCTCCATCGCAATAATGCAGCGCCCAAGACCCGTCGCGAAACTCTCAAGCGAACTCCGTCGCATCCGGCGCCTCAAAACTACCCGGCCTGGCTCTGAGTATCACCCTGACCTTAATTCTGATCGTGCGCGCCTACGCATCACGCACAAGGCTAAGGAACTCCTCACGCGTGCGGGGGTCATCGCGGATCACGCCGAGCAGGCGGCTGGTGGTCAGCGTGGATCCAAGCATGTTCACACCGCGTAACGTCATGCAGCTGTGCTCGGCCTCGATCACCACGCCCACGCCCTGCGGCTCGAGAATGTCCTGGATGGCTTCGGCGATCTCGGCAGTGAGTTTCTCCTGGATCTGCAGCCGACGGGCAAACCCGTGCACCACCCGCGCCAGCTTGGAGATACCCACCACCTTGTTCGTCGGCAGGTAGCCGACGTGCGCGCGACCGATCACCGGCAGCATGTGATGCTCACAAAAGCTGACCACGCGGATGTCCCTCAGCACCACCAGCTCGTCGTAACCGCCGACTTCCTCGAAGGTACGCTTTAGATAGTCGCGGGGCTCGGCGGCGTAGCCGGCGAACAGCTCGCGGTAGGATCGCGCCCGTCCAGGCGTATCGATCAGGCCTTCGCGGCTCGGATCGTCGCCCGCCCATTCGATGAGCACCCTGACGGCTGCTTCGGCGTCGGCCTGAGTCGGTTTCGCCATCCTTGTCTCCAGAGTTGTTCGCCAATCCCCGCGGACGGCCGGGGCCAGCCGCAAGGCGACGAAATGGACCCGCGTGGTGGGGCCGCTTGAACCGACTTCTTGATTGGAAGCTCGATCGCTCGCGCATTCATTATATCAGGCGTTGTCACATTAGCGGGTTTTACTTGCTTCTACTGTCTTCCCGGAGAGAGCCCGGCTACGCGATTCCAATGCCTTATACCAAGTCTCTGAAAGTTTGACTCCTGAGGCGGATTCCCGAATCGGCATTTATCTGATTCACCATGGCAAACAGCTTTTGGGAGAGTTTGCCATGTCGACTCCGGTTCCGCTTCGCTCTGACTTTGACACGATTGGCCTGCGCATGCTGGCGCGGCGATCGCGTGACCCCGATCAGACCCGGCGTCTCTTGGCACTGGCCGAGATTTATGATGGCGGCTCGCGGCCGGATGCGGCGCGGATCGGCGGGGTCGGGGTGCAGATCGTGCGCGACTGGGTTGTCCGTTTCAACGCCAAAGGTCCTGATGGTCTCTTGACCGGCAAAGCGCCGGGCGCTCCCAGCATCCTCGGCGAGCGCCAGCGCCAAGCCTTGCGGCAGGTCGTGGAAGATGGGCCAATTCCCGCCCTGCATGGCGTCGTCCGCTGGCGGCTGATCGATCTGGCGCAGTGGCTCTTCGAAGAGTTCCGGGTTTCGATCTCCAAGCCGACGCTCAGCCGCGAGCTGCGGCATATGGGCTTTCGCAAGCTCTCGGCGCGACCGCGCCATCATGCGCAAGACGAGGAAGCCGCGGCGGCTTTTAAAAAAACTTTCTCGCCCTCGTGGAGGAGACCGCCGCAAAAGAGGCTCCTGGCAAGCCGATAGAGATTTGGTTTCAAGACGAAGCTCGGATCGGGCAGAAAAACAAGGTCACCCGCCGATGGGCGAAACGCGGGACACGGCCTTCGGCGCCGCACGACCAGAGGACGAGTTCAGCCTATATTTTCGGCGCCATCTGCCCGGCCGAAGGAAAAGGCGCCGGGCTCGTACTACCCTCCTGCAACAGCGAGGCCATGGCCCTGCATCTCGAAGAAATCTCGCTTGCGGTCGCACCAAGCGCGCATGCGCTCGTTCTTCTCGATCAGGCCGGGTGGCATGTCTCGGCGAAGCTTCCCGTCCCGGACAACATCACGCTCTTGCCGTTGCCGCCGAAATCGCCCGAGCTCAATCCGGTCGAGAACATCTGGCAATTCATGCGCGACAACTGGCTCTCGAACCGCGTCTTCGAATCCTACGACGACATTCTCGACCACTGCTGCTTCGCCTGGAACAAGCTCATCGACATGCCCTGGAAAATCATCTCCATCGGAACAAGAGAGTGGGCCTATCGGTCGTGATCAGCGAGACTTGGTATAAGCCCTCCAATCGCGACGATAGCCGCGGCTCCGGCGGGCATGGCGGTTATTTTGTTTGACCGGCGCGCGTGCGAACATGCGCTCTACCGGATCGAGAAAACTCCGAGGTTGGCGCGAAAGCAAGGCGCCTATTCGTTGGTCACGGCGACCGGCCTCGTTTTGCAACGCGGCCACGACCTTCGCCGCGTAATTGCCGCCCTGGACACAAGGCTGAAGCTGGTTTCGGAGTCAACCTGCGGCGATATCTCCTTTGCCTGAAATCGCTCCAACTTCGCCGGTCTACGACGTTAAGTGCCGGGCGCGGATACGATCGCGCTCGAAGTCGCAAAAGGAAGGTGAGATGGCCGTGGATTCCGCGAATCGTCATTGCGGGCGTAGAGGCTCGAAATCTTGTTGTCTAATCGCGCGAACCGCGACCGGCCTTAGCCTCCCGCCAGCGCGCGGCAACGAATCAATGACGCGCGGCGGAATGCGGATCCCGTGCGCAGCCAGGAAACGAAAGGAAAGCTCGGTCTGAAAGGAAACACAATGTCGAAGAAACCCGCAGCCGTCATACGGCATGTTCATTTCGAGGATCTCGGCACCTTCGCGGAGCCCCTCGCGCGCGCGGGCTATGATTTCCAATATTTCGACGCCGGTGTTCATGGCCTCCCGGCGCGCGATCCGGCCGCAACCAGTCTACTCATCGTGCTCGGCGCGCCGGTTGGCGTTTACGAGGAAGACAAATATCCGTTTCTTCGCGACGAAATCGCTCTTCTCACGGCCCGCCTCAGTGCCGGCCAGCCGACTTTCGGCATCTGCCTTGGCGCCCAGCTCGTCGCCCGCGCGCTCGGCGCAAGAGTCTATCCGTCCGGCATCAAGGAGATCGGCTGGGGCCCGGTCGATCTGACGGATGCGGCCAGCACCACGCCGCTTCGGCATCTGGCGGGCACGACCGTGCTGCATTGGCACGGCGACACCTTCGATCTGCCGCGGGGCGCCGTCCACCTTGCCTCGACCGCGATGTGCCGCAACCAGGCTTTTTGCGTGGGTTCCAACACTCTCTGCGTGCAGTTCCATCCTGAGGTCGAGCCAACCGCCGGGATTGAGCCGTGGCTCGTCGGCCACGCGGCGGAACTTGGCTCGGCTGGCATCGATCCACGCCAATTGCGTGACGGCGCCAAGGCCGCCGGGTCCTCTTTGCCCGCCAAGGCGCGTAAAATGTTTGAAGAATGGCTGGAGGGGCTGCGGTCATAACGGCGAGGGAGGCGGCGGCCTGATGACGGTCATTTCGATTCAGTCGCAAGTGGTGCACGGCCATGTTGGAAACAGCGCAGCGGTCTTCCCGCTGCAAGCCTGCGGCATCGAGGTAGCGGCGGTGCCGACGGCGCTTTTGAGCAACCATCCGCATTATTCTTCCATGCGTGGGGAGGTGCTCAACGTAAAATTAGTGCGCGATCTGCTCGCCGGGCTCGAAGAACGCGGTCTCGTCGACATCTGCAAGGTGTTGATCACCGGCTATTTGGGCTCGGCGGAGAACGCCGTCGCCGTGATCGGTTTCGTCCGCCGGGCGAAGGCGCGAAACCCAAAACTTCTCTATCTTTGCGATCCGGTCATGGGCGACGCCGATGCCGGCTTCTACGTAAATGAAGACATGCGGGCTCTTACTTGCGAAGGCCTTGTTCCATTGGCGGATATTATTACGCCGAACCAATTTGAATTGGAGCACCTGGTCGGGCGCGCGTCCGCAACGGTTGACGCGGTGGTCGCGGCTGCCCGCCGGCTTGGGCCGTCGACGGTAGCCGTGACCGGCGCGCATTTCGATGGTCTGCCCGCCGATTTGGTCCAAACCTTGGCGATCGAGCCACGGGCCGCTTGGATGGTCTCCACTCCCAGGATTTCCTGCCGTCCCTCGGGGACCGGAGATCTCTTCACTGCGCTTTTCGCCGCCGCGTTGGTGCAGGGCCTCGCAACCGGAGCGGCACTCGGCCGCGCCGTCTCCGGCGTCTACGGCGTTATCGAGGAAACGGAGCGGCGGCAGTCCTATGAGATGGCACTCATCGCTTCGGCGGAGCGCATGTTACGTCCCCATCCCCTCTTTGAGCCGTGCGGCATCCCCGCGCGGGCGGATGCCGGCACGTTTCCGGCGGCGCCCGCCGCGTCTTCACAACAATGATGCGCTGCGCCCGTCCTCAGCAGGAACGGGCGTCGGTTCCGGCTCTTTAATACCAAGTCTCTGAAAGTTTGACTCCTGAGGCGGATTCCCGAATCGGCATTTATCTGATTCACCATGGCAAACAGCTTTTGGGAGAGTTTGCCATGTCGACTCCGGTTCCGCTTCGCTCTGACTTTGACACGATTGGCCTGCGCATGCTGGCGCGGCGATCGCGTGACCCCGATCAGACCCGGCGTCTCTTGGCACTGGCCGAGATTTATGATGGCGGCTCGCGGCCGGATGCGGCGCGGATCGGCGGGGTCGGGGTGCAGATCGTGCGCGACTGGGTTGTCCGTTTCAACGCCAAAGGTCCTGATGGTCTCTTGACCGGCAAAGCGCCGGGCGCTCCCAGCATCCTCGGCGAGCGCCAGCGCCAAGCCTTGCGGCAGGTCGTGGAAGATGGGCCAATTCCCGCCCTGCATGGCGTCGTCCGCTGGCGGCTGATCGATCTGGCGCAGTGGCTCTTCGAAGAGTTCCGGGTTTCGATCTCCAAGCCGACGCTCAGCCGCGAGCTGCGGCATATGGGCTTTCGCAAGCTCTCGGCGCGACCGCGCCATCATGCGCAAGACGAGGAAGCCGCGGCGGCTTTTAAAAAAACTTTCTCGCCCTCGTGGAGGAGACCGCCGCAAAAGAGGCTCCTGGCAAGCCGATAGAGATTTGGTTTCAAGACGAAGCTCGGATCGGGCAGAAAAACAAGGTCACCCGCCGATGGGCGAAACGCGGGACACGGCCTTCGGCGCCGCACGACCAGAGGACGAGTTCAGCCTATATTTTCGGCGCCATCTGCCCGGCCGAAGGAAAAGGCGCCGGGCTCGTACTACCCTCCTGCAACAGCGAGGCCATGGCCCTGCATCTCGAAGAAATCTCGCTTGCGGTCGCACCAAGCGCGCATGCGCTCGTTCTTCTCGATCAGGCCGGGTGGCATGTCTCGGCGAAGCTTCCCGTCCCGGACAACATCACGCTCTTGCCGTTGCCGCCGAAATCGCCCGAGCTCAATCCGGTCGAGAACATCTGGCAATTCATGCGCGACAACTGGCTCTCGAACCGCGTCTTCGAATCCTACGACGACATTCTCGACCACTGCTGCTTCGCCTGGAACAAGCTCATCGACATGCCCTGGAAAATCATCTCCATCGGAACAAGAGAGTGGGCCTATCGGTCGTGATCAGCGAGACTTGGTATAAATCCTCCCGTTTTTGCTCCTTTTCAGAATTACAATTTTGGTCATAATCACCGATCCTCACCCGACTGTCAAACCACGCTCAGCTTACCCGAACAGGTTTCAAACGTCCGCCCCGTCGCCAGGCTTCGATGACGGCGGCGGCTAAATACGACATGGGCCGCATATTTGATTGCAGCGAATAAAGTGGCCGTGGCGCGGAGCTGGGTGATGCACGCGGTAATGTCGCGCGCCAAACGGTTTTATTTTAGCCCGCGATGGTGATCGCCGGCTCGCGTCCGATCAGACGCCCGAGTTGCTTCAAACGATTTTGCAGCCGTTCGCTCGCGAGATCGGCAAGAGCTCGCGGCAAGGTCAAGATCAATGTGGTCTTGACGCAAGTCAGGAGCGTCAAGGGCAGAACTCCGGACATGGCGCCCGAAATAACGTAGGCCGCGCGCGTCGCGGCGGCGAGAATACGCGCCCTGTCGAGCATCCGCGCGGAAACAAGCGCGCGGATCTGCGGACTGACGTCCGCGTCGAGTCCCAGATAGCGATAGGACGCCGCGAGCGCGAGGAAAGAACGGCCGGGATGATCGACACCGAGGAAGGCAGCGTTCTCGACGATATTGATACTTTCCTCGTTGCGGTGGTCTGGATGGGCGCGCCAGTTGACATCGGCCAAAAGGCAAGCGGCATGGCGAAGCCGGCGTTCTTCCGGTGATTCCTCGACGTGCATGGACTTCATGAACAAGCCGGTCCAATCGCAGAGCTCCCCGGCATGGCCGGGTGCGCGCGAGAAGAGCCGGTTGAATTGCGCGGCCGCGACGAGCAACGGATCTTGCCGACGCTGCTCTATATCGAGCATTTCATAAAGAAGACCTTCCCGCACGCCGGTCGTCGAAATCATGACTTCGCGCGGCCGCGCCCGGCGAATGATTTCCTCAAGCACGACGGCGCCATAGGCAAGAAACGGCCGCCGCGCCGCGCTGACCGCGTCGATCGAAATCAGCGTCTCGGTATTCGCCCGTTCGACGAGGCCCGCGAAATCGGCGGCGTCGGGGGTGGGGATGACATAGCCGTGGGTCACGGCGAGCGGATAATTGCGTTGGCTCATGTGCAGCTTGGCGAGCGCCCGCCAGGTGCCGCCGACCGCGTAGAAAGTGCGTCCCGCGAGCCGCTCGGCGATGCGCGACGAGGCCAATGCCTGGCGGACAATCTTGACCGCCGCGCGCGGCGAACGTCCCGAGGCATCCATCAGGGTGAGACCGCCAAGTGGAAGGCTCGTGCCCTTACCCGCGTGCGCGCCTTTGACGTCGATCAATTCGAGCGAGCCGCCGCCGAGATCGCCGACGACGCCATCCGGGCGGTTGATGCCGGCGATGACCCCATGCGCCGAAAGCTCCGCCTCGCGTTCGCCCGATAGAAGCGTCACCGGGGCGCCGATCGCTTCCGCCGCGGCGGCGAGAAACTCGGTTCCGTTCAAGGCGTCGCGGGCGGCGGCGGTTGCAAGAACGTACGGGACGGACACGCCCATGATATCGCTCAAGACCCGGAAGCGGCGCAGAGCCGCGAGCGCCTTTTCGACGCCGGCTTGCGGGAGATGGCCGGTGGTTGCCACGCCCTTGCCGAGCGCGCACAGCGATTTCTCATTGAAAATCGGGCGGGGCGAGCGGCTCAAACATTCGTAGACAACGAGACGAACCGAGTTCGATCCGACGTCGACGATCGCGAGGCGCTCCTCGGCCTTTGTTGGCGGAGCGGCCTCCTGGCGATTTTCGGACATCGAGCCCTTAGCGGCCATCCAGCCGCTTAAGGAGGGTTTTTGGACTCGAATGCTTGAGGGATTTTCCACGGCCGGACAGACTGGGGTTGGTCATGAAGTAGGAATGCGCATTGAACGGCTCTTCGTTTTCAGGCGCTTTTATGCGCGCGCTCGAACCGTCCGGCAAGACCCGGTAGCTCTGCTGATTATCGATCAGATTGGCGACCATGATCTGATCAAGGATTTGCTCATGCACGGTCGGATTTTGAATCGGCAGCAGCGCCTCGACTCTCCGGTCGAGATTGCGCGGCATCAGGTCGGCCGACGAAATATAGACATGCGCCTTGGGATGCGGCAGATTGTGGCCGCCGCCGAAGCAATAAACCCTTGCATGCTCGAGAAACCGGCCGACGATCGATTTAACCCTTATGTTTTCGGACAGCCCTTCGACGCCCGGCCGGAGGCAGCAGATCCCGCGCACGACGAGGTCTATATTTACCCCCGCATTGCTCGCCGCATAGAGGGCGTCGATAATCTCGGGATCGACGAGGGCATTGCACTTTGCCCAGATCGCGGCGGGCTTGCCAGCTTTGACGAAGGCGATCTCCTGCCCAATATGTTCGAGAAGCCGCTGCTTGAGCGAAATCGGCGAAACCGCCAGCCGTTCGAGCCCGGCCGGCTCGGCATAGCCGGTGATATAATTAAAGATCCGCGAGACATCGCGTCCGATCACCGGGTCGGCGGTAAAGAACGAAATGTCGGTATAGATCTTCGCCGTCACCGAATGGTAATTGCCGGTGCCGACATGGCAATAGGTGACGAGGGAACCTGCTTCGCGGCGCACGACCATCGACAGTTTGGCGTGCGTCTTTAATTCGATGAAGCCGAACACCACCTGCGCGCCGGCGCGTTCGAGATCGCGCGCCCAGCGAATGTTGGCGGCCTCGTCGAAGCGCGCCTTGAGTTCGACGAGGGCGGTCACCGACTTGCCGGCGTCCGCCGCCTCGATCAAGGCGCGCACGATCGGACTGTCGGAGGAGGTGCGATAGAGCGTCTGTTTGATCGCGACGACATTGGGATCGGCCGCCGCCTGATTGAGGAACTGGACCACCACGTCGAAGGATTTCATAAGGGTGGTGGACAACGAGATCCTTTTGTTTGATCGCGACGAAACAATCGCCGCCATTGTCGCGGACGCGCTCCGGAAAGCGCGGATTGTAGGGCTTGAACTTGAGGTCCGGCCGGTCGAGACCGACAAGCTCGGACAGCTCGTTCAAGGCCAGCATACCGTCCAGGATAAAAATCTCGTCTCCCGCGACATCGAGTTCCTCGGCGACAAATCCGCGCAACTCCTCGGGCATGTTGCTGTCGAATTCGAGCCGGATCACCGAACCCCGGCGGCGCCGCTTCAGCGCGCTCTCGAACAATAACACCAGAATCCTCGGCCTCCTCCTCGACCTCGAGATCGCTGTCGCGAATGACCCGGAAGAGCCCGTGACCACGCACCTGATAGCCGGGAAACAGGCTTTGCGTGAACATGCCGATAGCGGTTTCGAGCGCGACGAACCGCTGGCCCTTCTCGCCCGGCCCGTCGGGGAGGCGGATGAACCGTTCGATCTTGGCTGGAAGGCGGATCAAGGCCTTGCGGTTCTTGTGGTCGCTTGGCCCGAGCAATTCGAGCGCGATCGTAGAGCCGAAATTGGGGATGAATGGAAACGGATGCGCCGGATCGACGGCAAGCGGCGTCAGAACCGGAAAAACATGGGTCAGGAAATGCTGGCGCAGCCAATCCGTTTCCACCTTGTTGAGGTCCGGCGGATCGACCAGCGTTATCCCCGCGCCGTGCAGCTCCTTGCGTAACTCGCGCCAGCGGCGCTGTTGCTCCGCCGCCAAAAGGCCTACGCGCTCGCGGATCTTGCCAAGCTGCTCGGGCGGCGAAAGCCCGTCCTCGGATGGCGCCGCGATTCCGGCGCGCATCTGGCCGCGAAGACCGGCGACCCGCACCATGAAGAATTCATCGAGATTGTCGGCGGAAATCGACAGGAAGCGCAATTGTTCGAGCAATGGATGATTGCGGTTCGAGGCCTCGAGCAAGACCCGCCGGTTGAATTCGAGCCAGGACAATTCGCGGTTGATGAAGCGGTGAGGCGATGGCGCAACCCCGCGCGGCGGCGCGGCGGATTCGGCGCGGTCATCCGCGGGCGGAATCGAAGTGGTCGGCGGGGACGCTCCTTGGGCCGTGTCGGCCTGCGCGGCGAATTCAAGCGTAACCGCGGCATGATCGCTTCCGTCCGCCGCCGCCGCCACTGGCGCCGGAACATAGTTCGCCGCGGCCGGATTGCTTTTCATGCCGCGTTTTGACTCTGTTCCGCCTTTGACGATGGCCAGCTTGCGTCCTTCCGCTTGCGAACTCAACATCCCCTCCTTGACCTAACGGCCGCTGGCCGCTGGAATTTCGGCGTAATTGATGACGGGAGCGTGACTAATCCCCTGTTGCCCACCGGCGCCTCGCGCATCGGCCGAATCGACAGGCGGGCACAAGCCGATTTTGGCCCGGCCGCTTCGAGGTGCAGGCTATCGACGGATTGTTTTCCAAGACGAATCGTACCATATCCATGGCGATTGGGCATATGCCCAATTTTGATCTGGAGCCTGGCGAATGCGGGTCGGCGTGCCGAAGGAAATCAAGGCGCATGAATATCGGGTCGGGTTGACGCCGGAGTCAGTCCGCGAATTCACCGCAGCTGGGCATAAGCTGAGCGTCGAATCCGGCGCCGGCGCCGGGATCAATGCCACGGATCAAGCCTATCTCGCGGCCGGCGCCACAATTGTAGACACCGCCGCCGAAATTTTCGCCAAATCCGAAATGATCGTAAAGGTGAAGGAGCCGCAAGAGAGCGAATGGACGAAGCTGCGCGAAAATCAAATCGTTTTCGCATTTTTGCACCTTGCTGCCGATCTTACGCAGACAAAAGGGTTATTGGCTTCCGGCTGCACCGCCGTCGCCTATGAAACCGTAACCGGGCCAGACGGCCAAGGCCTGCCGCTTCTCGCGCCGATGAGCCAAGTCGCCGGGCGGCTCGCGATCGAGGCGGCGGGCGTGGCTCTGCGGCGCCAGAACGGCGGCCGTGGTATCTTGCTTGGCGGCGTCCCGGGGGTTCTGCCGGCGCGGGTCGTTGTGCTGGGCGGCGGCGTTGCCGGAACAGAAGCGGCACGGATGGCGGCTGGTCTCGGCGCCGATGTGACGATCCTTGATCGCTCGCTCCCGCGCCTGCGTCAGCTCGACGAATTGTTCCAAGGGCGGGCTAAGACAAGGTTTGCCTCGGCGGCGGCGATCGAGGATGCGGTCTTGTCCGCCGATGCGGTGATTGGCGCGGTGCTTATCCCCGGCGCCGCCGCGCCGAAGCTCGTCACTGAACAAATGTTGAGCCGCATGAAGCAAGGCGCCGTTCTCGTCGATATCGCAATTGATCAAGGCGGCTGTTTCGAAAGCTCGCATGCGACGACGCATGCCGCCCCGACTTTCATCAAAGGCGGGGTAGTCCATTATTGCGTGGCGAATATGCCCGGCGCGGTGCCATTCACCTCGAGTCATGCGCTGAACAATGCGGCGCTTCCGTATGGCCTTGCCCTCGCCGCCGGCGGGCTCGGCGCGATTGCCAGCAACCCTGGCCTGCGCGGCGGCCTCAACGCGCACCGCGGCCATGTGACACATCCGGCAATTGCCGCAAGCCTCGGATTTGCGCTCAAGCCGCCGGAAGTGGCGCTTGCGGCCTGAGCGCGGGCCAAGCCGACCAGGGTTCGGTTCTAGACTTGACAAGACGATCAGGCCCGGCATTGGCTCTACATTGGCCGAATCTGGGAACACACTCCGGGCGAGCACGGCCGCTGTCAAGCCAAATTGGTCGGACAGCAAACCTTTGGGCACCGCGCGCAGATCCGTCGTTGGTTTGAGATCGCGCCCTTGATAGAGCTGCCCGGGCTTGAGGCCTGGCCAGTCGGCGATGACCCGGCCGCCGTTGATCGCGCCGCCAGCTAAAAGGGCGATGGTCCCCATGATCGGTGCCGAGCGAATTTGGCAACGAGAGCTGGAGGAGGCTCATCGGCGATGAAGTGGCGCACGAGCTTTGCGGCGACATGTGTTGCGGTCGCCGGATGACGCGCGAGATCGGTTAGCGCCGCCTCGCCTTGCGCCTGACCGTCTTGCGCGTAGATCTTGCCGAGGAGCTGATGTGCGCCTCGTGCCTGTTCGGAATGAAAGCGAATGTGCCGGGTTCGCCGACCCGGCCCTCTCGGCCGGCGAAGGTCCAGCCCGTAATAATGTTTGCCAACGATGTCACATCGGGCTGCGTATAGCCGCTGCCGACGCCGAGCGTATGCAACTCAAGGATCTCGCGCGCGAGATTCTCGTTGAGCCCCTTGCCACGGTTCTCTCCAGCCTTCGAGTTGGGTCCGATCGACTGCTGGTTGTCGAGATAAAACAGCATAGAGTCTCGACCGCGTGCAGCATATCCGCGAAGCGGCCGAGCACATAGGGGCGGATAGTAGACGCGCATGCGCTTCGGCACGGAACAGCTTCTGCGCCAGGGGGGTCCGGCGGCTTTGGTTTGGGATCGGGAGCTGGCCCATTCGTCATCACAGGGTTTGACGCGGGCGGAGCGGCCATGGGCGTCACGCCCGTGCCAGTTGCCATCATGCCGTTCGCCTGGGCCCCCGCTAGAACCTGCGTGTCGCGCGCTCCCGTTCCTGGCGTATGCGCTCCTGATCGGCAAACAGCTGCTGCAACGCCGTGCTGGTTGGGGGAAGATCGGCCGTCACCACGGCCACATCGGCGCTGCCCACCTCCCCTTTGAGAAAGCCGCGCGGATCGCCTGCGGCGGCGGCAAGATCGCCTGGCCGCGCGCCGAGCCCAAAGCGGTTCAAAGCAATGAGCGCGCCGAAGGCATCCGGAGCGTTGTACCGGGGCGACCCTACGGGGCCCCGCATTACTTGAGCACAGTAGAGCGTGGCATACCCGACCGTTGAGGAATGGAGCATGAATCGTCGGAATGTTCCGAGAGGGTAGTTTCCGAACCGAAAATGGGTAATTTAAAGCGCAACTTTTTTTGGGACATGCTCCGAGGAGAATGTCCGGCATTTTGAGCGGAGACTGGCGAATGCGGAAGGCCGTGCCGAAGGAAATCACCGGCGGGTGCGGCGCGATTGCGAGCAATTTTAGCCTGCGCGGCGGCCTAAATGTGCATCGCGGCCATGTGACCCATCCGGCAATTGCCGCAAGCCTCGGGTTCGCGCTCAAGCCGCCCGCAGCGGCCCGCGCGGCCTGACGCCCAGGCCAAGCCGGCCAGGGTCCCGGGAGCAATCCCTGCTTATTGAATTGGGGGCACGGTTTTAGCGTAATTCAGGTCGTAGGTCTTATTCCGGAGAGGGTCGAAGGGAGTTCCCTCGGATGCGTCGAACGCCCGCGCATGCACGGGCCTTCCCTCGATTTGTGGCTGCCGCGCGAGGGGCGTTCCTGGCGCTTCGGACTCATCCGGCAAATCATCGCTGCCCGGACCAAGGCCAGGGCGTTCCGGGCGCGCCTTCTGCGCCCCGCCAACGGGTCCGGAGGGTGTGACATAGCCAGCCGCATCCGCCGCATCCTCTTGGCCAATCGGACCGTCGAGCGCCTTGGCGGCTGGAGGGCGAATGCCGCCCACCGAAATGCCGAGTTCGTCAAGCCCCGGCCCCAAGATAAAGGCACTTACCGTCGCGGCGGGTTTGGCCTCGGATTTGCTGGATTGAGCTTCGATGCTGGATGCCGTTGCAGCCATCGCCTTCGCAATGGCCGAGGCGGCCGGCGCATAGGAAAGGGATGGCGGTCCAGGCGTCGCGCTTGGCGGGGCGTCGAGCGACGCTGGCAGCGATCCGTAGACGGACGACGGCATTCCGCGCTCGCTTTTCTGACCGGCGCCGGGCTGACCTGCCGCTGGGGCAATTTGCGGCGCGGTCTTATCCACGTCGGGCGCCGCTTGCTCCTGCTTGTCTTTCACGTCCTTTTCGATCTGGCGCCAACGCTGCACGTTGCGGCTATGCTGATCGAGCGTTTCGGAAAAAACATGGCCGCCAGTCCCATCGGCGACGAAATAAAGATCCTGGGTGCGGGACGGGTTTGCAACCGCTTCGAGCGCCGCACGCCCGGGATTGGCGATCGGCCCCGGCGGCAAGCCGTCAATCAAATAGGTATTGTAGGGGGTAGGCTTTTCGAGATCGGCGCGGGAGATCCCTCTGCCCAGTGAGCCTTTGCCTCCGGCCAAGCCATAAACAATCGTCGGGTCGGATTGCAGCCGCATCCTGTTTCTTAGGCGGTTCACGAAAACGCTTGCGACCCGCGGCCTCTCATCCGCCTTGCCGGTTTCCTTTTCTACGATCGAGGCCAAGATGACGAGCTCGTAGGGCGAGCGCAACGGAAGGCCGCTCGCCCGGCGCGACCAAATCTGATCGACAGCGCGCTTTTGAGCGTCCTGCATTTTCTTGACGACGTCGGCGCGGATGTCGCCGCGAGCGGCCTTGTAGGTTTCCGGCAGCATGCTGCCTTCCTTCGGCACGTCCGTGATGTCGCCAAGCAGGACGTCGCTGTCCCGGAGCCGTTCGACGATCTGCTCGCTTGTCAGTCCTTCGGGTATTGTAATGGCGTGCAGCACCTGCTTGCCGCTGATCAGCGTGTCGATTACCTCGCGTAGACTGACGTTCTGTTTGAAGAGATATTCACCTGCCTTGACCTTCGTACGATTGCCTTCGAGCAAGAGTGTGACGCTGAGCAGGAACGGACTGTCGATGACCCCCTCGCGATCAAGTTGGGCAATAATGTCGGGAACCTCGGTGCCGGGCTCGATGTAGAGGACCTTGTTGGCGGCGAGCGGACCAGGTTCATGCGTCCGGTGGCGGCTCCAGACGAGCCCGGACATGGAGGCGATCGCCGCGACCAACAGAAACGAGAGGAGGCCGCTGAACGCCGAAAGCGTGGGCCGCCTGCGGCTCGGCGGAATTGGCGGCGGCGGCGGCGCGGCGGCGGGCTGCAACGCCTCGTTGGGGCTTTGCGGCGTTACTCTTTGGCCCGCGAACCGGCCGCCCGGATGGGTCTCGGCGCGAAGGGTCTGATCCGGCCGCTCCGGCGCGGCGTTTCCGCTCGGTTTTGAAGGCGTGCCGTCCATCAACTCAGTCCACGAATCTGCCACGAGATCTTTTTCGCATGGATACCGTTCGAATGCCATGGGCCGGTTCCCATCGCTGTTGATACAATGGTTTGCTATAGTGCGTTTCCCTGATGCGAACCGGCCTCCGCTTTGCGGCAAAATGTTCTGACCGCGAACTGACGGATGTTACCTATTCCGCCCGGAAAATATGGCGAAATCGGGTTCAGAGCCGGAATTTCCAATATAGCCGCCACGCCGCGGCCTTGGTCCGCCGGTCATTGCGGATGCTGGAAGACCAAGCAGGCATTGGTGCCGCCAAATCCGAAGGAATTCGACAGAACGAACTCGACCTCGCGCTTGCGCGGCTTGTGCGGCACGAGATCGATTTCGGTTGCAACCGACGGATGATCGAGGTTGAGCGTCGGCGGTACGATTTGATCCCTGATCGCCAAAATCGAAAAGATCGCCTCGACGGCACCCGCCGCGCCGAGGAGATGGCCGATCGCCGATTTCGTCGAGGACATGGAAAGTGACCGGCCGCTGTTGCCCGCTATCCTCTCGACCGCCCGAATCTCGATTTCGTCGCCGAGCGGCGTAGAGGTTCCATGCGCATTGATATAGTCGATGTCGCCCGGTGAAATCCCAGCGCGCTTGATCGCCGCCGCCATGGCCCGGCAGGCGCCATCGCCGCTCTCCTGGGGCGCGGTGATGTGATAGGCGTCCCCCGACATGGCGTAGCCGGCAAGTTCGGCGTAAATTTTGGCGCCGCGCGCCCTGGCGTGTTCGTAGGCTTCGAGGACGACACAGCCGGCGCCCTCGCCCATGACGAAACCATCGCGGTCCCTATCGTAGGGCCGCGAGGCTTGCTTTGGCCGGTCGTTGAAATTTGTGGATAAGGCCCGGCAGGCAGCGAATCCGGCGATGCCGATGCGATTGATTGCCGATTCGGCGCCCCCCGCGACCATGACTTCGGCATCTTCCAGGGCGACCAGGCGCCCAGCGTCGCCGATCGCATGGGTTCCGGTCGAGCACGCGGTAACGACCGAATGGTTCGGCCCCTTGAGGCCATGCTGAATTGAGACATAGCCTCCAGCGAGATTGATCAGCCGGCCGGGAATGAAGAACGGCGAAACACGGCGCGGGCCCTTTTCCTTCAAGACGGTCGCGGTCTCGGCGATGCCACCAAGGCCGCCGATCCCCGAGCCGATAAGAACGCCGGTCTTGATCTGCTCTTCATAGGTGGACGGCTTCCAGCCCGCGTCGGCAAGCGCCTGCTCCGCCGCGGCGACAGCATAAAGGATGAAGTCATCGATTTTGCGTTGCTCTTTCGGCTCCATCCATTGGTCGGGGTTGAAGCTCCCGTTTTCGCCGCCGCCACGCGGCACCGGCATGGCGATCTTGCAGGCCAGATCGGAGACGTCGAACCCTTCGATGCGGCGGGCGCCGCTTTGACCCGCCAGCAAACGATACCAGCTCAGCTCGACTCCACAGGCGAGCGGCGAGACCATGCCGAGACCCGTGACAACTACCCTGCGCATCTAAACGACCTTGCGACTATTCCTGCCGGCGTTGCCGCCCCCCGTTGCACGGGCGTTCCTTGCCGGCGTACATGGGGGAGCGGCCGATCGCGCCAGCGTCCCCGAGAGGCGTTGAAAGCTTTGCTCCGCGTCGCCGGCGCGTGGGAGCATCCATTCCACCTAAAGTCACTTTGATGCTTGGCCACGCTTGCTTGAAATAAATCAAGTAGCAGATGCTTTCTCAAGAAACTTGATGGCGTCGCCGACCGTCACGATGGTTTCAGCGGCATCGTCCGGAATCTCGACGCCGAACTCCTCTTCGAACGCCATGACGAGCTCGACCGTGTCGAGAGAATCGGCGCCAAGGTCCTCCATGAAATTGGCGCTGTCGATGACTTTGTCGGCATCGACACCGAGGTGCTCTACTACAATCTTTTTCACGCGCTCGGCGACATCGCTCATGGTTGTTTTTTCCTCGTCCTCATAATTTGCTTCCAGTTCGCCGCCCCAGGCAGGCAGCGGCGCGATGCGGACGCCCGCGAACTGCCTCCCCGAACGCTTAGGCGGGTTGGTAACATACTTCAGCGCGGTTGGCGAGAGCCCACGCGATCCCCGAAAACAGCCTCATATCGTATTTAAATCATTGCCATTCCACCATTTACATGGAGGGTCTGGCCAGTGACATAGGAGGCTTGCGAGCTCGCCAGATAAACGACCGCGGCGGCGACTTCGGCGCCGGTTCCGAGCCGTCCCATCGGTACCGTGGCGAGGATCGCCGCTTTCTGTTTCTCATTCAAGGCATCGGTCATCGGACTCTCCATAAACCCTGGTGCGATGCAATTGACCGTCACGTTGCGGCTCGCCACTTCGGCCGCGAGACTCTTATACATGCCGATCATTCCCGCCTTCGCGGCGGCATAATTGCCCTGGCCCGCGTTGCCGGTCACCCCAACGATCGAGCTGATCCCGATAATGCGCCCATGACGTTTGCGCAGCATCCCCTTGAGGCAGGCGCGAGAGAGACGAAAGGCGGCGGTCAGATTGACGCCGAGAACGCTGTCCCAATCCTCGTCCTTCATGCGCATGAAGAGATTGTCCCTGGTCACCCCAGCATTGTTGACAAGAATGTCGACGCTTCCCATCGCGGCTTCGGCGGCGGGAATCAGCGCTTCCGTCGCGGCTTTATGGCCAAGATCGCAAGGAAAGACGTGGACGTTGGTTTCGAGTTCGGCGGCGAGCGCGTCGAGCGCATCGCGGCGGGTGCCCGATAGCCCGACGATCGCGCCTCGGTCATGCAAGGCCCGCGCGATCGCTCGCCCGAGTCCGCCGCTCGCGCCTGTGACGAGGGCCGTCTTGCCGGTAAGATCGAACATGCGACAATGAAACTCCCGTGACGGCCGCCAGGGTTTAAGCCATGGCCCGGTAAAGATCGACGTCGGCCGGAATTTCAATTGAAACGCCGCGCGCCGCGCCGTTGATCCTTTTGACAAGTCCCGCCAAGACGTTTCCGGCGCCGCATTCGACGAACAGCGAAATTCCCCGGCTCGCCATGAAGGCCATGCTTTCGCGCCAGCGCACCGCGCCGGTCACCTGGGCGACAAGAAGCGTGCGGATCTCTTCCGGCTCGGTGACCGGCGCCGCCAGGACGTTCGAGACGAGCGGAACGCAGGGCCGCGTGATGGCGATCGTGACGAGCGCCGCCGCCATGGCCTCGGCGGCGGGTTGCATCAAGGCGCAATGAAACGGCGCCGACACCGGCAACAGAATTGAACGGCGCGCGCCTCGCGCCTTGGCGATTTCGATCGCGCGATGCACTGCGGCGCGGGACCCGGACACCACGACCTGGCCGCCGCCATTGTCGTTGGCGACCTCGCAGATCGCGTCGCCGCCTGTTTCATCGGCCGCTTGCTTGGCGATTGCGACGGCCGCAGCGTAATCGAGACCAAGCAGTGCCGCCATCGCGCCGGCGCCAACTGGCACGGCCTCCTGCATGGCGAGCCCGCGCACGCGCAGCAGTTTCGCGGCCGCCCCCACGCCCAACGAGCCCGCCGCGGCGAGCGCCGAATATTCGCCGAGCGAATGGCCCGCGACAAAGCTGGCGTCCCGCGCAAGATTCAGTCCGGCCTCGGCTTCCAGCACGCGGACGGCGGCGAGGCTCACCGCAAGCAAGGCTGGCTGCGCATTCGCGGTCAAGGTAAGTTCGGCTTGCGGACCCTCGAACATCAGCAAGGACAATTTCTGTCCGAGCGCATCGTCAACCTCGTCAAGAACGGCACGCGCGTGTGAAAACGTCGCCGCCAAGGCCTTGCCCATGCCGACCGCCTGCGATCCTTGTCCTGGAAAAACGAAGGCCTTGGACGTCCCATCCCGCATTGTTTGATGCCGCGTTTTTCGTGAGCGCAGCGAGTGGCACTGCAAAAAGGACGAGTCAAGTAGCCCGCCCGGAATTCTTGCGGCCTCGCCGGTTCGCCGGGGCGCGATTAGGAAGATGGTCCACGTCACGCAAGCCGCCGTTGCTTCCCACGCGATTCCCAATTTCGATTTTGGCAAGCAGAGCCATCGGGATGTAGAGCTAGTATTTTATTTAATTGGTGAGCGCGATGGGACTCGAACCCATGACCTCCTGATCAAAAGTGACGCCTAAGCCGTTATTGCCGGTTATCGACGGTACACATTTACAGAGAAAAACGCCCTTAAATGTCAAGGTGCTAGCGAATATCCGGTTGACTCTGCTTATCACGGCATAACACATGTCAACATGTTGTGAGTGTTGCCCTATTATTACCCTGAGTGACCGTCTGATTTTGGAGTCAGGCAATGATAGCGCTTCTTACCGATCGAATATTACGCGAATTGAAGCCGGCGCCGGCTGGCGAGCGGACCGTGATTTGGGATACCTGGCCATGATGAGGCAAGTGGTGCTGGTGCGCATGGCCTTTTCGACAAAGCCATCGAACGGCCCACGCAGCTCCATCAGGTTCGCCCGCTCGTCCTGGAACACCTCCCAGATCGTCCTGTCTTTGAATTCCGGATGCTTGGTGCGCCGGGCATAGGCGATACACTGATCTTCCAGCCAGGCGTTCAACTCGGCGAGACTCTTGACCCGCGGCTTGGGACGGAACAGTTGGTCGCGTAGATTGCCAACCTGGTTCTCGACCTGCCCTCCACCTGCCATCCAACATGCTTCGCATGCCCTTCCTGCTGATGACCGAATCTTACCGCATAGCTGATTCTCAGTGGAGGGAGCCCGCGACTTTCTGACTTAGTAAGATTAGGAGACATTCAACGATCTCAGTCCGGAGTTGGAAGCGCACATAGCGCTCCAAAGTTCAAGAGGGCGACCCGAAACGGCTATCGGCTGTCGGCGTCGCGCCCAGCCGCTGCGTGTCGGGCGCAATCAATCCCCGCTGCTCAATGCGCGCCTCCTGCAAATTTAAAATCGAAAATGAAAGTCGCCACGTCGCATGGAGCGTCGGCAAGGGCTTGGAGTTAGAATTCGTTTCAGCAATGTTCGTGGGCAGCTGAACGCTTAGCAGCGTCGCCGGTGCAGCCCCTCGAGCGTGATGAATCACGGTAGAACCGTATCCTGCGTTTTCGGTGGCCAGATTGAACATCGCCGAATCGCGCTCCACGCCCACGACCAAACTGGCCTGATTTTGCCCCGCCACAATGGTCGGGTTTTACGCCGCCGTTGAGAGTACGCTTGCCGTCTGGAGTTTTTTGCGAGAAGCCGAGGTCGTGGCTTTGTCGTGGCCAAGTGCCATTGTTGATGCTACCACGAGAGCATCGGCAACCTTAGCCCGGCGGATGTCTACTTCAGGCGACGCCACGCGATCCTCATGGGACGTAAAAGGATCAAACGACAGACCATCGCAAACAGATGCTTGCTGCATCATCTACAAGCCGCATAGTGTGAGAGACAAGACAAGCCAGAGGCTCCCTTAATTTGCGCCGTCCACTGTCTCAAAATCTATGATGACGCCCAGTTTGGCAAACCAAAAAGGGACTCGGAGGCGGTGATGGAGGTCGCCTGTGCCTTGTATAATCTCCGCGTCATTTACCGGCACCCCTTGTCTAATACCAAGTCTCGCTGATCACGACCGATAGGCCCACTCTCTTGTTCCGATGGAGATGATTTTCCAGGGCATGTCGATGAGCTTGTTCCAGGCGAAGCAGCAGTGGTCGAGAATGTCGTCGTAGGATTCGAAGACGCGGTTCGAGAGCCAGTTGTCGCGCATGAATTGCCAGATGTTCTCGACCGGATTGAGCTCGGGCGATTTCGGCGGCAACGGCAAGAGCGTGATGTTGTCCGGGACGGGAAGCTTCGCCGAGACATGCCACCCGGCCTGATCGAGAAGAACGAGCGCATGCGCGCTTGGTGCGACCGCAAGCGAGATTTCTTCGAGATGCAGGGCCATGGCCTCGCTGTTGCAGGAGGGTAGTACGAGCCCGGCGCCTTTTCCTTCGGCCGGGCAGATGGCGCCGAAAATATAGGCTGAACTCGTCCTCTGGTCGTGCGGCGCCGAAGGCCGTGTCCCGCGTTTCGCCCATCGGCGGGTGACCTTGTTTTTCTGCCCGATCCGAGCTTCGTCTTGAAACCAAATCTCTATCGGCTTGCCAGGAGCCTCTTTTGCGGCGGTCTCCTCCACGAGGGCGAGAAAGTTTTTTTAAAAGCCGCCGCGGCTTCCTCGTCTTGCGCATGATGGCGCGGTCGCGCCGAGAGCTTGCGAAAGCCCATATGCCGCAGCTCGCGGCTGAGCGTCGGCTTGGAGATCGAAACCCGGAACTCTTCGAAGAGCCACTGCGCCAGATCGATCAGCCGCCAGCGGACGACGCCATGCAGGGCGGGAATTGGCCCATCTTCCACGACCTGCCGCAAGGCTTGGCGCTGGCGCTCGCCGAGGATGCTGGGAGCGCCCGGCGCTTTGCCGGTCAAGAGACCATCAGGACCTTTGGCGTTGAAACGGACAACCCAGTCGCGCACGATCTGCACCCCGACCCCGCCGATCCGCGCCGCATCCGGCCGCGAGCCGCCATCATAAATCTCGGCCAGTGCCAAGAGACGCCGGGTCTGATCGGGGTCACGCGATCGCCGCGCCAGCATGCGCAGGCCAATCGTGTCAAAGTCAGAGCGAAGCGGAACCGGAGTCGACATGGCAAACTCTCCCAAAAGCTGTTTGCCATGGTGAATCAGATAAATGCCGATTTCGGGAATCCGCCTCAGGAGTTAAACTTTCAGAGACTTGGTATAAGTTCGATTTGCTGAACTTCCTTAACGACTTAAACCTGTCTATTGAGAAATGACATCGTGAGCAACGGTTCTAAGCGGCCTTTCTTCCGGCGTATGGAGCGATGGTTGGTGGGCTCGGTGATGGCAGTCATGGCCTACATGCTCGAAAAAGCCGTGCTGCGCTCGATCAGGCGCGGGCGGGGGAGGCTCCCTGAACAAGGGCCGACGGTGAAGAGCGAGAGCGTTGGCGAAGGTCCCCAGCGTCGGCCATGATCGTCGACTGTTCAGCGCCGCCGCACCAACTCGATGAGCAGCCCGACGGTGAGCACACCCGCGATCACACCGAAGGTTACGGGGACCCAAGTGACCACTCTTGCCGAGACGGCCGTAAGGCCGGTGGCAAGCCCAGCTGCTCCCGCGGTCAGTCCGAGTGCCAGCTGGCGTCCAGCATGGCGAATGGAGCGTTCAAGCGTTGACGCCTGGAAGTTCACTTCGAGTTTTTGGCCGGGGCGGGCTCCGATCAGTCGTTCGACAGCCTCGATCGCGCGAATGGCCCGCACTTTTAGCTTCTGCGATTGGTAGGCAATCGTCTTCGGGTCGAGCGTGGTCTTCATACTCTTCAATGTCGATCGCACCATGAACTTCCCAGCCACTTCGAAGGGATCGAGGTCCGGATCGAGGTCCGCCGTCGCAAGCTGTACCTGCGCAAGTGCTTTGGCACTGAGCGTGAGCGATGCCGGAAGTGGCAACCTGTGGCGCAGCGCGATCTGGCTCATTTCCTGCAAAATCGGCCCGATCTGCATCTCGGCGAGCGCGACAGTGCGATACTTTGCCATCACTTCGCCGATCTCGGCCTGGAGCTTGGAAACGTCCAGGTCGCTGCGGTCGGCGGCGCCGGTCATCATGAGCGTGACGTCGGTGAGGAAACCGGCGTCTTCCTGCCATAAGGCCATCAGCAGAAGCATCATATGCTCGCGGAAGTCGGCCGCAACCGTTCCAACCATCCCAAAATCGAGGAAGTAAATGCGGTCCTTCCACCACATTAGGTTGCCGGGGTGCGGGTCTGCATGGAAAAACCCTTCCACTAATACCTGCTTGTAAAAACTTTCCAGGAGCTGGCGAGCGGCCTGGGTGCGCTCCGGACCTTGCGGGGCCTGCGCGATCGGTCCGCCCTGTATCTCTTCCATCACCAAAAGCCGGGACGTGGAGAGGTCCCGGTGCACGCCGGGGACGGCGAGGCGAACGTAGCCTTCGAGGACGCTCCGCATCCGCTCAATGTTTTCGGCTTCCTGATGGAAGTCGAGTTCGCGGCGCAGCGAGGTGGATAAGTGCGTGAATACGGCCTCCATGTCGATAACCTGATTCAAACCGGGGCGCTTCCCGACTTTCTCGGCAAACACCTCGAGCAAAGCGAGGTCCTGCTCGATCGTCTCGCGTGCCGTCGGCCGTTGTACCTTGACGACAACTCGGTCGCCGTTCGCCAGCGTCGCACGCTGGACCTGGGCAATGGTACCGGCGGCAAGGGATTTGGGATCGATTGAACCGAACACGTCCTCCCAAGGCACCCCGAGTTCCTGCTCCATGACGTGGACCACCTCTTCTTCGGTCAGCGGCGCGACGTGGTCCTGCAGCGTCGCGAGCTCCTCGATGTACTCGGCCGGCAGGAGGTCCGGGCGCGTCGACAATACCTGCCCAAGCTTCGAGTAGGTCGGGCCGAGTTCCTCGAGCGCAGCTCGCAGTCGCTTGGCCTGCCGGCGGTGGCCGGTCGTGCCCTGCTCATCGGGCGGTCCGAACAGTTCCCGCAGTCCATGTTTGCTCATCACCGCCGCGATTTGCGCGCCCCGCGCCATCAGCCGGGGCTCGGAGGGCGCGGGCTCCGTGCTTCGGATCACGGTCGACGTTTCCCCCGGCGTGCGATCGCCGACCGGGGAGGTGTTCACGATGACTACGACACAGCGGGCATTGTGGCTGATGCGGTTGGGGATGTTGCCGAGTAGGAACTCCTTCCGACCTGTCATTCCCGCGTTGCCGACCACGAGGACGTCGATCGCCTCCTGCTCGGCGGCGCGAACGATCGCCATCGCCGGATCATCATCGACGATGACAAGCGCACGGCCACACTCACCGGCGAGCTGCCTCGCGTATGTGGCGAGCTCCTCGCCGGCTGCGACCGCTCGCGTGTGTTCAGCAACTCCGTACTCGGTGACGGCTGGGCTTTGCGATACGATTATCTGCACGACGATCAACTCGGCGCCGCAGCGCTCGGCCAACGAGGCGGCCCATCGGACCGCTTGGTCCGCCGTTTCGGACCGATCGGTCCCCACCATCACACGCCGCACCGGGGTGGCCAAGGTGCCGCCTTCCGGTCGAGCGTCCTTGGGTGTATCGACGATTTTTCTCATGCCGATCCTCCAGACGGGAAATAGTCTTTATTACTCACCTCCAAGGGCTTCCTTGTGCTTAGGTGGGACGGAGGTCAAGTCGCGCTTGTGATCGGTGCAAAGCCTGTTCGGCAACGCATTCATATGCCGCCGACACCAGCCAACCGCGGAATTTACGTTCAAAATTATTTGACCCCTGTATCCCTCATCATCATGCGACATATACACCCGCATACGCCGGATGAGGCAATAATTTGCAGCGTCGATGCGGCGATTTAGCTAACATAATCAGCATGTTATTTCGGATCGAATGAGGCCGTCATGGCGAACCCGGCGGGTGAATCGTATGATGGCGCTCTCAGGCTCGATTTCGACCGCCGATTGTTGCTTCACTTTCGCGGATCGGTGGTTACCTCCGACGCAGGCTTGCTCGCATACCGGGAACTGGACGACGCGCTGTGCCTCAGCGCGATGGCGGGTGATGCGCTCTCCGACGCACGCACTGGCAAGAATGGCCGGCATGCACTCGTCGGGATGTTGCGGCAATCCATATTTGGGCGACTTGCCGGATATGAAGACGTGAACGACGCTCAACGCCTGCGCCATGATCCCGCGATGCGGTGGATAGTCGGCGGAAAGGCGGCCTCGGATGCAGCGGCTTCGCCGAGCCAGATGGGCCGCTTTGAGACGCGCTGGCTCACGGCGGAAAAGAACCTTTCGGCGCTCGCTGATCTCTCCGGCAAATGGATCGACAGCGTTCATGGTCGCCGTCCGCCGAGAGGTATCTTGCTCGACATGGATTCGAGCGTGAGCCCGACGCATGGCGAACAGGAACACAGTGTCTGGAACGGTCACTATGACTGCACCTGCTATCATCCGCTGTTCGTTTTCAACCAATATGGCGATTTGGAACGCTGCGCCCTGCGCCCCGGCAATGTTCACAGCGCCGATGGATGGGAGGCGGTGCTGAAGCCGGTCGTGGCGCGGTATCAAGGCAAGGTCTCACGCATTTATTTCCGCGCCGACGCCGGCTTCGCAAACCCCGAAGTTTACGAATATCTGGAGGCAGAACGGATCAAATATGCGATCCGTCTGCCCGCCAATCACATCTTGCAAGAGAGGATCGGCTATCTGCTCAAACGCCCGGTTGGTCGCCCGTCCAATGACGTCTGCCGATCCCATGCAAGTTTCACCTATCAAGCGGGAAGCTGGTCGCAGCCGCGTCGGGTGATCGCCAAGGTCGAATGGCATCCGGGCGAGCTTTATCCGCGCGTCGGCTTCATCGTGACGAACATGGCGCGCTCCGCCGAGAATGTCGTCGCCTTCTACAACAAGCGCGGCACGTGTGAGCAATGGATCAAGGAAGGAAAAGGCGCAATCAAGTGGACCCGGCTATCATGTCGGTCGTTCGCTGCTAACGCCGTCCGTCTCCAGCTTCATGCGCTGGCCTACAATCTCGGTAATTTTCTGCGCACGCTGGCGACGCCCGAACCGATAAAGGATTGGTCACTGACGAGCCTGAAGGAAAAGCTGATCAAGATCGGCGCGAAGATCGTGAGCCATGGCCGCTATGTCGCGTTTCAGATGGCCGAAGTCGCCATTCCGAAAAATCTCTTCGCGGACATCCTACGAATGATCGCCGACCTGCGGCCGCCGCCCAATCCAGCGCCTGCGTGAAGTGTTCGGTCGTCATGCGTCGAGCAAAAACTAAGGGAGAAGTGCGTCTTGATCACAACCGACTCTGTATTGTCCGGTGCGCGATCCGCCCATGTCACTGGTTTTGGTGTGCCGGAGCACCACAGCAGCGCCGCAGCGCGGCAATCTCAACCTCAATAAGCGGGCGATCCGGAAAATAATGCCGGTATAGGACGAATGTCCGATGTCACGGCAGGAGATCAATGATACGCGCTTGGCACATTCCCGGTTATCTGGGGAATGCCAGATACAAACTCCAAAAAAAGCCTTGGACTAAAGCACAATGCCCTTCGATGGAATCCGTAACGCTCATCTTGAGCAAGTCGCAGCAGAACTTTATAGCGACCAGATGCCCTACCATAACTTCAACCATGTATTTGGAACATTGGTGGCAGCAGAATTACTGATGGAGCGTTGCCTTAAGGAGGGCGTTCCAATTAACGGCGAAGTAGTTTATTTCGCGCTCCTTTTTCATGATGCGGGCTACCATGAAGATCACATCAATAAGGGCTTTACCACTAAGGAGGAGTATTCTGCCCACCTTGCTATTCAGTGCTTGCGCGCCGAAGCTATTCCTGAAGATACGATCAAAAGGGTGGTTGCTGCCATTCTTAGCACTCAGAGAGACGCGCAGTTCACCTCCAATGAGGAAAAAACGGTTCGAGCTGCGGATCTCGCTGGTCTCGCGAGCGATTACAAAAACTTTCGGTCTGATGTGGAAAAGTTGCGCCAAGAGTCCGAAATGTTAACAGGGCGCAAGGTGGCTTGGGATGAATGGAAAACATCCACTGAGGAAACCATCAGATTCTATTTGAGCCCGGTCGGCCTCGCTCTACCTGAAGCTTGCGCGGACAATGCAGCCACATTTTATGCACAAGCCAACCAGAATTTATCTCGATTGCTCAGCGAGAATTAGGGTGTGCTTCCAAGGTTACCTGTCGAATTGAGGAAACCGCATTCTCAAATGGCTATCGAAGGGTTCGAACATCGCAAGCTCGCCGCGATCATGTTCACTGACATGGTGGGCTACAGCGCGCTGGCGCAGCGCAACGAGGGGCTTGCGGTGAAGTTGCTCGAGGAACACCGCGCTTTCTTGCGGCCCGCGTTCCTCAAACATCAAGGACAGGAGGTAAAAACGATAGGCGACGGCTTTCTGGTAGAGTTTGCCAGCGCGGTGGCCGCGGTGAAATGCGCGGTCGAACTCCAGGAGGGGCTGGCCCGACGCAACTTGGGCGCTCCGGCGGACAGACAGTTGCAGGTTCGAATTGGCATTCACCTGGGCGATGTGCTGCGCCGCGGGCACGACATTGTGGGCGATGGCGTGAACATCGCCGCGCGGGTCGAGCCACTGGCCGATTTGGGTGGGATCGCGATCACACAGCAAGTGTTCGATCAGGTATACAACAAAATCCCGGAGACCTTCGCGAGCATCGGCAAGGTCGAGTTGAAGAACATCCTGCGGCCGGTGGAGGTGTATCGCATCATCCTCGGGCCAAAAACCAAGGAGGCGGCCGCGGGCGAGCGGGAGACGTCGACTTCGGCGCGCCAACCCAGCCGCGAACAACAGAGATCCATCGCCGTGCTCCCGTTCGTGAACATGAGCTCCGACCGGGAGAACGAGTTTCTGAGCGACGGAATCAGCGAGGATTTGCTGAACGCTTTGTCGTGGATCGAAGGGCTGCGTGTGGCGGCGAGGACGTCGTGCTTTGCGTTCAAAGGCCGCAACGAAGACATCCGCAAGATCGGAGAGGCCCTTGGTGTGGAGACGGTGTTGGAAGGCAGCCTCCGCAGGGTGGGCACCAAGCTCCGCATCACTGCCCAGCTCATCAAGGTCGCCGACGGTTTCAGCCTCTGGTCGGAGCGGTTCGACCGCGAGATGCAGGACGTGTTTGCTATCCAGGACGACATCACCCGTGCGATCATGGCCGCGTTGAAGTTGCGCTTGGCCAGTCACAGTGACCAGCCGGTTTTTAAGTTCCAAACGACCAACGCTGAAGCTTACGAGTTGTATTTGAAAGGCCGTTTCTTCTGGAACCAGCGTGGCATTGGGCTGCGGAAGGCGCTGCATTACTTCGAACTGGCCTTGATCGAAGATCCCGACTACGCGCTGGCCATGAGTGGCCTTTCCGACACTTACAGCCTGTTGAGTTGGTACGGGGACCTTCCACCTGCCGAGGCGATGCCGAAAGCCATCGCCCCCGCCAAGCGGGCGGTGCAACTGAACCCTCAGCTTGCCGAGGCACACACGTCGCTGGGATTTTGCCAACTCTGCAACTGGGACTGGACGGGTGCCGAACGCAAATTCCTTCGCGCCATTGCGCTAAACCCGCGTACGACCCCTGCGCGTTACTGGCTCGGGTGGATTTACTCCTCCCTTGGGCGCCACGAAGAGGCCATCGAACATTGCCAGCAGGCGGTCGAGCTCGAGCCTTTTTCGGCAATCGATCGCGTGTTTCTTGGGTGGATGTATTACCACGCGGGAAAGTTCGACGAAGCCGAGCAACAGCTGCAAAAAGGGAACGAACTTGATGGAGATGAGCGTTTCGTTTTCGGAAGTTGGCTTTTGGGCAAAGTCTATGTTGCCTCGGGCAAGCACGACCTGGCGTTCCGAGAGCTTGGCAAAGCGGTGGAAAACTCGCGTGGCAGCGCGTGGACAATGTGCATGCTGGGGCATGCCTGGGGCGTGCTTGGTGAACCTGCCAAAGCGCAGGAAATTCTGGCGGACCTGCAGAACTCGGACAAACAGGGCTACGTTCGCGCGTTTGGCGTCGCGATGATTTACCAAGGCCTGGGCGACCGCGACCACGCCCTGGCCTGGCTGGAGAAGGGCTGCAAAGACCGCGATGTTTGGGCTCTTAATCTCAAGGTGGATCCGATCTACGCGGATTTGCGAACTGAGCCGCGCTTTGCCGCTCTGCTGAGAAGGATCGGACTGGAACAGTGAGCGCCCACCCCACAGCGGCGAAGGGCGGAAAAGCAGCTGTTCAGTCGCGGCAGTGCCAGTGGGAACCAGCGCGGTGACCGCTTCTGGCGCTGAACGTAACTGCTGGCACGGCTCGCTTCCGGCAGCTATCGGGGGCATTCCGGAAAACATATTCTCGTCGCGAGCCTTTTTCAGGCTGACCCGGGCATCGCTGCGAGAGCCGGCAACTGATGAGCCGCGTAGCCATGCTGGCTGACGGGAACCTTTTCCCTTGCGTTGCATCTAATTATCCATGAAGCCTGCGCCGCATGTTGCCGTCCCTTCCGACGATGCTGCGTGCGCGCGCCCGTGATAGCGCCGCGTTCCGCACTATCATGGAGCGGCACAATCGCCGGATTTACCGGATCGCCCGCAGCATCCTGCGGAATGATAGCGAAGCCGAAGATGCCGTCCAGGAAGCGTATGTCAACGCCCTTACGCATCTCGGCGGCTTTCGCGGCGATTTGAAGTCTTGCGACATGGCTTGCCCGCATCACCATGAATGAAGCTTTGGGGCGATTGCGGCGCAAACGTTCGGCGATGGACCTGGAAACATTCGAAGCGCAACGAACCGAGGCTCAGATCATCAAATTCCCTCAAACGGTGACATCGGACGATCCGGAACGAACAATGGCGCAACGGGAAATTCTGCAGCTTGTCGAGCGAGCGACCGACAATCTTCCCGAGATTTCGAATTGTTTTCATGACGCGCGTGATCGAGGGGATGAGCGTCGAAGAAACTGCGGGCCTCCTCGGTCTTCAACCCGAGACGGTGAAAATGCGGCTGCACCGCGCCCGGCGGCTCGTGCGCGGGGAGCTAGACAAGCAAATTGGCCCAGTCCTGATGGACGCGTTTCCGTTCGCCGGCAGGCGCTGGCGAACGCATGACCAACGCCGTTCTGCAACGGCTCAACCGTCCCGCATAATTTTCGGGAACTTTTCTGCTCGGCGATCATCTAACCGGCGCTAACACAAACGCTCGGGCATCACGCGAGCGCCGGTAACAAATATCAGGAGTATCTCGTGTTAATCCGATTGAGCACGGCGATTGCCGCAATCTCTCTGCTAAGCGGCGCGGCCCTTGCACAAGCTGCGGCCAAGCCCACTGATCCACAGATCGCCCACATCGCTTACACGGCGGGACAACTCGATATAAAAGCCGCCAAGCAAGCCCTGTGGAAATCCACCAACAAAGATGTACGTGCTTTCGCCGACAGCATGGTAAGCGACCATACGACGGTGAATGATAAAGCACTCGGCCTTGTGAAGAAACTCAAGGTCACACCGGAAGACAATGACACCAGCCGCGCCTTAACCAAGCGAGCGGCAGAAAAGCGCGCCGAACTGGCGAAGCTCGATGGCTCGGAATTCGACAATGCTTACATTTCCAATGAGGTTGCTACTCAAGAGTTTGCTGCAGACCGGTCTCAAGATATTCCAGGGGCATGAGCAGCACGCCGATCACCGCTGAACTGAGGTAAGGAGCATCTCATGCTGCCGGGACGTATCTCCACGTTCTGGTGCATGCGGAAACGATTCAAGTTAGGATCGACAAGCTCGGTTTCTCGCCGGAGGAAATCAGATGCACTAAGTTGGAAGCGTCGGTCAATCCCGGGTTAACAGGAATCCGAACAACACCACAGCACCGGAGAGCAGGACGAGTGTGCCAACGACGGGCAAACCCCTGCGATGCCTGGTGAAACCAACAGTGTAGGCTGCCCTCAAGAGATTGTTTGAGGCAGTCGCAGTGAGCACCGCGACCGCGGCGTCGCTCCCGTGAGCGACGAGACCCCGCCTTGGGCGATGCTCAGGTTGGACCGCTTTGAGTTAACAGGGCGCCTTGCCGAACCTCAGACCGGTTTGTCCTGAGGAAGTGCGGCAAACAAACACACGCACAACGAGCCCCGGTGCACTTAAGCAGCTGCGGGGCTCTGCTTCGGCGTGGCGAAGCGATCTTTGATTATGCAGATTTTATGTACGAGCTAACCTCCGCTTGGTCTTCGCGGGCGCTATCGCAGGATGATATCAAATTGTCGGCGATGGCGCTTGGGCCTGGCCGGCATTTAGACTTTCGCGCCACCATTCCGCCACATCGCGTCTACAAACTGTCCGTCATCGGCGCACGAGCGGAAACGATATGCTCGTTGCGAGATTTTCTTGGGTCGACCAAACTCGGACATTAACGGTCGCCGAAGGTGGATCCACGCGTTGGATCGGCTGAAGCTCGAAAGGTTGTCCCTTCGAACCAAGCCATGTTTCCTTCGTTGACAGGCAGAAAAGCTGGAGTATTGTTAACTTAAGCATGCAAATTGCCGCAAGGTCGTTCGATGGCCGTCGAGATCATCGTCCACCCGGGTGTGGATAGCGCCTTCATCGCGTGGCGCGCTCCATTTATCGACCAGTGCCGGGGCTTTGCACTATATCGCAAAGTAAAGCGCGGGCCAGGCAGTACCGCGAGTCCGAATACAACCAGCAGCGCGAATGCTCAGGGTTTTGCTGAAGAGAACGTCGCAAGCTGGGTTGGCTTCGCCAATGGACCTGATGTGGAGCCCGGCACCCGCAAGCCGACGTCCGAGTGGCCGATTCAGAAATATCTCTGGTCGGACTTCATGGTAAGCCCTGGCGACGAGGTCGCTTATCGCGTTACGCCGATGATAGGGCAGTCAGATGCGCTCAAGGAGGCGAACGACCAGGCCTCCCCTTGGAGCCCCACAGTCGCGATCGGCGCTGAAACCGACGGGCATGCGGCCTGCTTTTTCAATCGTGGCATCGTCGCTAGCCAGTGGCTCACCCGCCTGCTGCCGCAGGACCATCCTTCGACGAAGCTTGCTAAGGTGATCGCCTCGCCGGGCGACAAGATCCGGAATTTCCTGGCGGGACCGATCCGCGACAAGCTGGTCTCGCTGCTCACCGACGCCAAAGCGGCGAAGGGACATATCTATGCCGCCTTGTTCGAGCTCGACGATCCCGAGTTGATCCCGCTGCTTCAAGAGCTCCGCAAGCACGCGCACATCGTGCTTGGCAATGGCAGCGTCAAGCGGAAGGGCGAGGATGAGAACGCCGATGCGCGGTCTGCGCTTGACACCTGCGACGTGAAGGACCGCATGACAGCGCCGCGCGCGCTCGCCCACAATAAGTTCCTCGTGATCTGCAACGCAGACAAGGCGCCGCAAGCCGTCTGGACTGGCAGCACGAATTGGACCAAGACCGGTCTCTGTACCCAGGCGAACAATGCGCTCCTGGTGCGCAATCCGAGCCTGGCCCAATACTATTTGGACCAGTGGAAGGCGCTTGCAGCGGCGGGTGATGCAACGCCATCTGACCTCTATGCGTCCGACGCGACGCCGCGCAACCCGCCCCGCAACAAGAGCACCACGCTCTGGTTCACGCCGATGCACGAGCCTCTCGATCTCGACCAGGCCGGACAGCTCATCGCCGACGCACAGAACGGCATCTTGTTCCTGATGTTCAACCCGGGTCCGCGCGGCACCCTGTTAAACGATATTATTGAGCTGGCGTCCCCAGCGAGCCAGAAGTTCAAGCCCAACCTATACATCCAAGGCGTGGTGAACCAGAATCCGGGGACCGAGAAAAACCCCGTCATTTTGTTCAATCGCGGCGAAAGGGTCGACGCGAACGCAGATGTCGTCCTGCCTGCGGCGATCCCTGGAATCCTAAAATTCTGGCAGCCCGAATTGCTCAGACTGCCGCACACCCACGCGATGGTTCACAGCAAGGTGATCGTGATTGACCCGTATAGCGCCCGCCCGGTGGTGATGACTGGGTCGCATAACATGGGTCCGAAAGCGAGCGGCGTAAACGACGAGAACTTGATTCTGATTGAAGGCGATCGCGATCTAGCAAGTCAGTACGCAGGCAAGATTATGGAGATCTACAGCCAATACCGCTGGCGCGCTTCTGCACAGGCAGATCAGGGTAAGCCGAAATGGCAAGGGCTCGCCGACGACGAGAATTGGCAGATCAAGGACCCGAGCCAACCCTACGATAACCGGCGACTGCGCGAGCTCGATTTCTGGTTCGGAGCGACGGCGACCGGTACCGTTCAGGACGATAGCCAAGCACAACCTGTTCCGGCGAATGAAGCCCGAAAACGTGCGCGATCAAAGAAGACCGCAGGCGCTTGATCGTAAACAGACTCTAAAGCCTCGCCCGGCCTCCCGAATTATCGATGACTTCACTCTGTTTCCAATAACCAGAGCGAGGTGCAATCGGAGCAAGGTCGGCACTGACGCGCCTATCAAGTTCGACCCCCAATTCCAAAATCGGAATTGGCAGCCACATCTTGGCAATTTCTAGGAGTATGACTGTCCACACCTTCAAGTCGTAACGAGTACCACCCGAGGAACGTCGCCTATGGCGGTCGCCCGGTGTCTGTTAATGGCGCTGAACGTAAGTGCTGGCACGGCTCGCTTCCGGCGTCTCTCCGGGGCATTCCGTGTGAATAAGCATGGAATAAGGACCCCGCTTTTGGGGTGATTTGCATCCAATCGGGACCCCGGGGCTGAGGGTCCACAGTGGCCTCCTGGATTTTGGGAGGCCGAGATTGGAATGCTGGTTGTGGAAACGATCGCCAAGATTCGCCGGGCGTTTTTTGTTCAGAAAAAGCCGATCAAGGAGATTTGCCGGGAGCTGCACGTCTCCAGAAAGGTCGTCCGGAAGGTCATCCGATCCGAAGCGACCGAGTTCCATTACGAACGCTTGACGCAGCCGCTTCCCAAGATCGGACCGTGGCGGGAGCGGCTGGATTCCCTGCTGTTGGAGAATGCAGAAAAATCGGCGCGCGAGCGGCTGACGCTTGTTCGGCTATTCGAAGAACTGCGCAGCCTTGGTTATGCCGGAAGCTACGACGCGGTTCGCCGTTACGCGAAAACGTGGCGCAAGGAACGCGGTGTGGCGCTGGCGCAGGCTTATGTGCCGCTCACCTTTGCTCCCGGCGAGGCCTATCAGTTCGACTGGAGCCATGAAATCGTCGTGCTGAACGGCGCGACGGTGACCGTGAAGGTCGCCCATATGCGGCTCTGTCACAGCCGCATGCCGTTTGTCCGCGCCTATCCACGCGAGACCCAAGAGATGGTCTTTGACGCGCATGACCGCGCCTTTGCCTTTTTCAAAGGCGCCTGCGAGCGCGGCATTTATGACAATATGAAAACCGCGGTGGAGACAATCTTCGCCGGCAAGGACCGGCAATACAATCGCCGCTTCCTTCAAATGTGCGGGCATTATCTCGTCGAGCCAGTGGCCTGCACGCCGGCCTCGGGCTGGGAAAAGGGCCAGGTCGAGAACCAGGTCGGCTTGGTGCGTGAGCGCTTTTTCACGCCGCGCCTGAGATTCAAGAGCTATGACGAATTGAATGCCTGGCTCCTCGACAAATGTGTCGCTTACGCCAAGGCGCATCGTCATCCAGAATGCGCCAGCCGCACGATCTGGGAGGTTTTCGAGGACGAACGGCAAAAGCTCGTGCAACTGCGCGGCCGCTTCGACGGCTTCCATGCAGTGAGCGCGGCGGTGTCCAAGACCTGCCTTATCCGGTTCGATAACAACAAATACTCGGTGAAGGCGCGCGCGGTCGGGCGTCCGGTCGAAATCCACGCTTATGCAGACCGGATCGTCATTCGCCAGGACGGGATCGCCGCCGGCGAACATCGGCGATCCTTTGGCCGCGAAGAGACGATTTACGATCCCTGGCATTACGTTCCGGTTCTGGCCCGCAAGCCCGGCGCTCTGAGGAATGGCGCGCCGTTCAAGGACTGGGTCTTGCCCTCGGCCATGGAGAAAATTCGCCGCAAACTCACCGGCTCCGCCGATGGCGATCGGCAGATGGTGAAAATCCTCGCGGCGGTTCTCGACGACGGGCTGCCGGCGGTCGAGGCCGCCTGTGCCGAGGCGTTGAGCGAGGGCGTCCATTCCGCCGACGTCGTTCTCAACATTCTGGCGCGTCGCCGTGATCCCGGTCCGCCACTCACCATACTCACCCCGGACGCGCTGAAACTCCGGCACGTCCCGCTCGCCGATTGTGCCCGGTACGATCAACTGAGGAGTTCAGGCTGATGGAACGCACGCAAATCTTCGACCTCATGAGCGAACTCAAGCTCTTCGGCATGCGAACCGCCTATGATGATGTGATGGCGGCTGGCATAAAGCGGCAGCACGAGCCGCCACAAATCGTCGGCGATCTTCTTAAGGCCGAAATTGCCGAAAAGCAGGCGCGCTCCATCAAATATCAGATGACCATCGCCAAACTCCCTCTGGCCAAGGACATCGATGACTTCGACTTTGACGGCACGACCGTCAACGAAACCCTGGTGCGTGATCTTTCCGGAGGCGGCTTCATCGCGCAGCAACGCAACGTCGTTCTCGTGGGGGGCACAGGGACCGGCAAGACGCATCTCGCCATTGCCATCGCGCGAAGCTGCATCCGCGCCGGCCTGCGCGGCCGCTTCTTCAATACAGTCGATCTCGTCAATCGCCTGGAGGCCGAAGCACGCGCAGGGCGGCAGGGACGAATCGCCGATTACCTCACTCGCAAGGACTTCACCGTTCTCGACGAACTCGGCTATCTGCCCTTCGCTCAGGCTGGCGGGCAATTGCTCTTCCATCTCGTTAGCCAGCTCTACGAACGCACCTCGGTGATCGTCACGACCAATCTGGCGTTCGGCGAATGGCCGAGCGTCTTCGGCGACGCCAAGATGACGACCGCGCTCCTCGATCGTCTCACCCATCACTGCGACATCGTCGAAACCGGAAATGAAAGCTGGCGCTTCAAAAACCGCGCCTAGCGCTCAAAGCCCCCTCCCACGCCACCGCGCTCGCCCCGGCTGCGCAACCCTGACCAGCTCCGCCGGGGGCGAGCGCTGTCGTTCCTCCCCGCCAAAAGGGGTACCTTTTGCACACCGATCCGGGGTCCCGATTCAATGCTGTTTGACACATTCCGGAAAACAAATTCTCGTCGGGAGATTTTCTTGGGTTGACGCTAAGCGGTCATTCGCGTGCCGTAATGGCTGTGAAGAAGTTCCCGGATTGCCGCAGCTCGATAATTTGCCTTCCAACCACCCGAGTCCGTTACCGCGATACAGGCATACTCACCTGCGTTTAGGCTCCGGACGCCGCGGGCCTTTACATTTTCGTGCCGGACGACAAGTTGGAGGCGGTTTCCGTCCGGCATCGCATCGCGTGCGTTCAACGCGATATTCAAAAGCGCGAGTTCAAGCTGGTTGGCGCCCGTGCGGATCGTCATAGGGCCGCCCTCGAATTCCACGGCAATCTCGATCGTGGGTCCGAGCGCGCACCGGCGAAGGCATTCAGCTGATTGACCATTGTGATGGTGTATTTCAGCTCGAGGATTTTCGCCTTTCACATCGACGGTGATTCTTGCGCGGAAGGTCGCCGCAGGCGACCGCCGTGGTCACCTCGGCGATGTTGCGGAACTCTCGGTTAGATTGCTGGCCACGAAATTGACGTTGTCGGGTCCTTCCATGTGCCGGCGACGCCTGGCACATTAGCTTGGCCGCCGAGCCGCCCATCAGCCGCCTCGCTCTCACCAGGGACAAGCAATTGAGGCCCCACATCTAGTCATGAGGGGCAGGCCGGTTCGATCGAATTGACGTTCGGAACTAGGTTATTCTTGATAATCTGTTCGGCCCTTGTGTTCGCATTGCCGAAATCATCGGAAAAAATGTCAGTTTCATATTCCTTGGTTGAGGCTTCCGTCAGCGCGGCGTTCGGCGACTGCCCCGATTCACGAATGTCGATGGAGATCACGGCGGATAGCCCGGGGCGGATGGGGTGATTTAGGTGTAGTAGCTTGTATTTGATCTTACAGACGGCGTCCTTTTGGAGATGGCCGGTTCACTGCCGATGGTGGTCAGGCAGCGATCATTTTTTCCCTCGCAATCGGGATGGCGTCAAGGAATGTTTGCAGCGGCGTCTTGCCGAAGCACCAGCGGCCTTGATGCGGTCTCTCCTCGTTGTAGCTTTTGACCCATAGATCGAGGTCGTCCTGCAAATCCCCGATCGAGGCATAGAGCCTCTTTCGGAAGGCGATGCGATAGAACTCATCCAGCACTGTCTTGTGGAAGCGCTCAGCGATGCCATTCGTTTGTGGGCTCTTCGTCTTGGTCCTGGAATGGTCAATATCTTCCACCGCGAGATAGAGCTCGTATTCGTGATGCTCGGGATTGCCGCAATATTCGGTGCCGCGATCGGTCAGAACACGTGAGAGCTTCACGTCCTTTTCGTCGAAGAAGGGCACGACCCGATCGTTCAAGAGGTCGGCCGCGGTGATCGGCGTCTTGCGATCATAGAGTTTGGCAAACGTCACTTTCGAATAGGTGTCGATGAAGGTCTGTTGGTAGATGCGGCCGACCCCTTTCATGTTGCCAACATAGAACGTGTCCTGCGCCCCGCAGTAGCCCGGGCATTCGCTCTCGAACTTGGCCCGTGCGCCTCCTTTTCGGTCTTGGCCTTCTCCAAGGCTATGACCTGCGCCTCGGTCAGGATCCGGCCTTGCCTCAGCAACCTTGGCTTCCAGCGCCTTGAGCCGTTTCTTCATCGTCTCGAGATCATGGCGCTGCCAGACGCCGCGCACGCCGGCCGGCGAGATCGAGTGGCCAAGTTTCCTCATTTCGTTAGCGACGCGGATCTGGCCGAAGGCCGGCTGCTCCAGCGAAAATTCAACGATCCGCGCCTCGATCTCGGGCGCGGTCCGGTTCGCCAGGATTGGCTTCCTGCGGCTGATCTCTTGCAACGCCAGCTCGCCGCCTTTGTCATAGAGTTCCTTGAAGCGATAGAAGCTGTCGCGGCTATAGCCGAGCATCTTGCAGGCCTGGCTCACATTGCCGAGCTGCCTGGCGAGCTTGAGCCAAGCCCACCTTTCCTTTGATAATCTTCTGGTCCTTGGTCATCGTCGGTGTCCTCATAAAACGCCGAGGCCGGGCTCTCCGCAACCCTGGCCAGCTCCGCGCCCGGCCGCCCACCCGCGCTTCTATGGATTGGAATTCGGCTCTGGCCTCCTTCAAGTCGGCTTCGAGGGACGCACTCTGGTCCTCGGCATTCTGCAGGACCTGCTTGGATACCGAACCGCTTGGGAGCGCCTGCCGGTAGCGGACGATATCGTGGCGCACTTTGTCGAACAGCGCCGTGCGAGAGACAATTCTTTGGCACGTCTGCTGCCGCGTCGCGAAAAGTGCGCCGACCGCGCGCACCGCGCGCCCCAACTCGCCTTCGGCCTCGCCGAGAGTGGCCCTGGCGCGCTGCTCGTCGAGACGGATAAGCAGGTCACCCTTTTTCACATCCTCGGTTTCTTCGTAAAGGACCTGGGCGACGATGCCCGTCGTGTCGGCATACACCGGGATGAGATTGCCGGTGATAAATGCATTGTCGGTCACTACCGAGAAACGGCCAAAGAGCCACCAATTGACGGCATAGGCCAAAGCGCCCGCGGACAGCGCAAGTGCAACGAGCAAAAGCAAAAGATTGCGGCGGCGGCGGATTGTCTTGCGATCAACTTGCATGGGCGAGTCAAAAGGTATCCTTAATCAGCGTTCGATTTCAAAGGAATGGGGGCAGCCCTCATTCTGCTCCTCCGTTTCGAGAGGGGGGCAGGAGCGTGGGAGCCAGGGTTTCCAAGGACCATGCGGGAGTCAGGGTTTCCAAGCCCGATAGGCTTTGTTCCGGCGCTAGTTGGGGGCGGGGCAAATCGACTCCGTTCGCATACCCGCCACCCAACGCTTGGGTTAGATCCACCATCGCAAAGAGGTGGTCGACTTCCAAACCCTTCAACGCGTATTGCTGATCCAGAAGGGCGTGCCAGCTTGTCAGCATCTCGCGGCGATCGTTCAAACCGCTGCGCAGGCGCACGTGCGTAAGATTCAATTCGCCACGCGCGGAATTGAGCAACCGGCTGTGCGCTTCGAGTATGGTGCGGCTCTCCTTCCAGTTGGTCAGGCTGTCGGCGACCTGCCGTATGGCATCCAACAGGGTCTCATTGTAGAGTTCCACCGCCGCGTCGTACTCCGCCCGCGTTGCCGCCAATTGCCCACGCAGACGCCCCCCTTCGAACAAGGGAAGTTGTACGCCGGGCGTGATCGCGTAGTTAAGGGCGCTCCCACGGAACAGAAGACCTAGCAGTGTGTCCGCGTTTTTCGTAAACGCGACGGCCTCCAGCCGCCGACAGTCGTCAGGTCGACCGACGGCAGAAACTCCGCTTTGGCCATATGAATCCGCTCCGCCGCGGCCTCGGCCCGGTGCATGGCCGAAGCAAGATCCGGCCGGTGGGGAGCAGCTCTATCGGCAGATGCCCGGGCAGCGGTATCCTTGCCGGAATTATCACCGTCTTTCGAATTGCCCTTCTAATGTTACCCTGTTTGTCAAAAATCAATAAGTGAGAGAATCGACGGCCTCAGTCCGCGCCAGCCGCCCGGCCGCGCCGTGTTGCACCAGCCCCACACCAGCTATTCGTTATATGTGGCCAAGATGTCGTCGAAGTTTTGACGAAATGCCGAGTTCAACGTCTCTGGCGTGGTGACATCCGCTTTGTTGATGCGCGGAGATATTGAAACAACTGGGCAAAGCAATGATCCATTCGTCGCGCCGGGATCGCAAAACCAAGGTAATTGCCGAAGCGTTGGCAATGATCGCTGACGCTCATCGTGAACTCGAGCCACATCGGCCGCGTCCTGTCCGCGAGACAGACGAATGGTTGTGGGAGAACGCCACCGAATTTTGCGACGCGCTGGACCGCTATGCAGAGCGCGCTATCGAAATTAAGAGAGAGAATCGACTGCCTCCATCCGCGCCAGCCGCGCGGCCCGCGCCGTGTTGCACCAATCCCACACCGGCTATCTATTTATCCTCCAGGCGAGACTTTGTCGAAGTTTTGACGGAATGCCGAGACCAACCTCTCGAGCGCGCTTAGGTCCGCTTTAGTTGCCGCGGGAGCGAGAAGCAACAAGACGGTGGGTTCGGAATAATCCCGATACGTGGCCTTCCGGTCAAACCCGTCGCCGGCTTGCCATAGTAAACACCATCCGATCGGGGGATTCCCTCATGTCTGTTGTGCCGTCAATAATCGTTCTCGCGATAACGGCTCTGCTTGTTTTTCGCCGCGAGCTCACCAGCCGTCCGGCCGCGTCAGCTTCGAAGCCCCGCCCGGCGCCAACCGGAGCTAGATGAGTTTGAGCGCTGCGTGATAGTTTTCTGGGTTCTTGTCGTAACGCGTTGATGCACGCTTGAATGTCAGCTACTGTGCAGGTTTCTCGGACGCCTGCATCACAAAACCATCCACGCGCTCCCACGACAGGCGTCCGAGAAGCGCCAAGGCACGAAATCGCGGGCCGGAAGGGGCTCTGTTTCGCCGCTGCGATCTATGGGGATTTGAGGAGTGCGAGCGTCTGTTTTCGAGAGGCCGGAACTACGGACGCACGGCAAGTTGACGGGTTGACCGGTCGAGGGGAGCGTGCGCCACCGGCATTGGGATCAGTTTCGGCGTGGCGGCGGCGATCGCAAGACGTTGGCGCAGCATCATCGAGCGAGCGCCGCCGGCGCTGGCTAACGGTCAGCGGCAAGAATGGCAAGAACGGACGGCGTTGCGTCGCGGTAGATAATGCAATCTCGATCATGACGTATCGATCTTGATCACGAGAGGTGCGGTGGCCGGCCGGTAATTCGGCTCGCATCCCCGTGCGAACGTCTCGATGATGAGCAGGCGGCCGCCGCAGCATGGGCATGGCCGCGAGAGCGCCGGCAGTTCGGCTGCGTCAGCAGATTTGGGATCGTCCGGGATCGCGTCCGGCTTCGGAACGTTCAGCAACGCGCGCGCTTTGGCGATGTTGTCAGCGCGGTTGCCGTTGGCCAGGAGCCCGTAGTGGCGGATGCGATGGAAGCCTTTCGGCAAAACGTGCATCAGGAAGCGGCGGATGAACTCGTCTGTCGCGAGTGTCATGAGCTTGTACCGCTCGGGACCTTGGATCCTGTAGTCCTTGTATTTGAACGTGATGCCCATGTCAGCTGCGATCAGGCGGTGATTGGAGATGGCGACGCGATGTGTGTAGCGCGCGAGGTATGCGAGAACAGCTTCGGGTCCGCCGAATGGCTTCTTCGAATAGACCACCCATTCCGATCGCCGGAGCGGGACGAGGAAGGCGGCGAACGCGTTGGTATCAGCGAGCGCTGCGTGCGCGCCGGAGAACTGGAGCCGGCCGGTTTCGTGGGCCACGATCAACATCTGCAAGACTAGGCGCCGGAACAGCCGTGACAGCACGCGGACGGCCAAGAAGAAGTTCGGTCGACCGGCGATCCACCTCGTGCCGTCCTCTGACAGCCCGCCGCCCGGTACGATCATGTGCACGTGCGGGTGATGCGTCATTGCCGAGCCCCAGGTGTGCAGCACGGAGGTTATGCCGATCCGTGCGCCCAAGTGTTTTGGATCGGCCGCGATCGTGATCATCGTCTCGGCCGATGCCTTGAACAGGATATCGTAGATGACAGCCTTGTTCTGATACGCGATATCCGCGATTGGACCGGGCAGCGTGTAGACGACGTGGAAGTATGGCGCCGAGAGTAACTCGTCTTCCCGCTCTTCGAGCCACTCCCTCGCCGCCGCGCCCTGGCACTTCGGGCAATGCCGGTTGCGGCAGCTGTTGTACGCGATGACCGTGTGCGCGCAGCCCTCGCAGCGCGCGACATACCCGCCGAGCGCGACTGTGCGGCAGCGCTCGATCGCACTCATGACCTTCATCTGGTCGAGGCTGACGTGGCCGGCATTGGCGCGCCGCCACGCCGTCCCGTGGTCGCGGAAGATATCCGCGACCTCGAGAGCTGGACGGGACATGGCCGACCGCTCAAGCCGGCGGCGGCGCCTTGCCTCTCTTCCTGGGCGTCCTGCGCGGCTCGCACAGCAAGTCGAGTGGGCTCTCGATGGCAGAGATCATGCCGGTGGCCACGCGCGTGTAGCGCGCTGTCGTGTCGAGCTTGTCGTGACCGAGGAGAGCCTGAATGATGCGGATATCGGTCCCACGTTCGAGCAGATGGGTCGCAAAACTGTGGCGCAGCGCATGCAGCGTCACCGCCTTCTTGATGCCGGCCGCGTCAGCCGTCTCGTGAAACAGACGATTGAGCTGCCGGGTCGTCATCGGCTTTCCTGGCTTGCGGCCAGGAAACAACCAGCGCTGCTCTTGCGACACGCCCGTATCGTAACGAGCCGGTCGCACCTTCCACCATTGCCGCAGCAGATCGAGCGTCTCTGGCGACAGCATGACGTGGCGGTCTTTGCGCCCCTTGGCCTGCACGATGCGGATGATGTTCTGCGCCCTGTCGATATCACCAACCCTGAGCCGGACCACCTCGCCCGCGCGCAAACCTGCGCCGTAGCCGAGAGCGAGCAATACGTGAACCTTGAGAGTCCTCGCCATGGCCAAGAGGCGCTTGGCCTCGTCCGGGCTCATCACCAGCGGGATCTTCTGGGGTTCTTTGATGTGATAGATCTCGGCCGCAAGATCCAATCGCCGCAGCGTCACACGGAACAAGAACCTGAGCCCGGTCATGATGCGGTTGCGATTGCAGATGCTCGTCCCCGTCTCAGTCAGGTGCAGCTGGAACAGGCGGATCTCGTCGGCTGTAGCCGTGCCGGGCGAGCGCTTCAAATACGCGGCGAACCGCTTGCAGCTGCTGATGTGGCTTCTCTGCGTGTGCGGGTTGAGCTTGCGCGCGCTCATGTCCTCGATCATGCGCTGGCGCAGCGGGCTGATGGCATCGGTACTCATGGGGAACTCTCCTGAGTGAGGTTGACGACACCTCAATTCTCAGAAAACGGCCCATGGCCCGCCATCATTGTTCTTGCAATTACTCACCGTGCTCGCAGAAAAGCCGCCAGCCTCAGCGGGCTATCGCGGCAGCGATTTAGTGCCATGGCGCTGAACGTAAGTGCTGGCACGGCTCGCTTCCGGCGGCTCTCCGGGGCATTCCGGAAACCATATTCTCGTCGCGAGCTTTTCTCAGGCTGACCGATGCTGTTCTCTAATAGGTCAAGGGCGACTGCGCTGGTTTGGGTGGTTAGCATTGCCTTCGGGTGACTGCGTTCTCTGCGTGCTCGATGGCGCTTGATGGGGTCAGCTGGGTGCGAGGCGGCTTGGTTGAAACCGCACTGGCCGCTCGTGGTCTGGCCGTGCGACAGAATCGGCGCCGTCCGTTGCTCCCTCCCTCGGGTCATGCTCCCCCTTGGGAGCTCGTCTCGGCCTCCGATCTCTGGTGGCGGCGGGTCTACGCCGGCTCGAACTCGGCGCCGTGTTTCAGCATGGCGAACATGATGACGGCGAGTCTGCGCGCGAGCGCAACCCGCGCCTTGCGCATCGTTGATCGCCTGGCAATGTCGAGCGCCCATGTTTTTAGTGCGAGACTGCCGCGGTAGCGGGTGAGCATCACATTGGCCGCCTCGTAGAGTAGTGTGCGGAGCCGTGCGTCGCCGCATTTGGAGATGCTGCCGGTATAGTCGATCTCGCCAGATTGATAACGCCGCGGGACCAAGCCTAGATAGGCGCCCACGTCACGCGAACGTCGGAAGCGATCGGGATCATCGATCGCGGCTGCGAAGGCCAGCGCAGTGAGCCGGCCCACACCCGAAATCGTCATCAGGCGTCGGCATGCCGACGACGATCGCTCTAGACTTTTCATGTCGGTGTTGATGGCAAGGATCGCCTTCACGATAGCATCGCGTGCGGCGAGCAATCCCCGTATCGCGCCATCGAGGCCGGGAATCCCGCAACCGGCAGCCATCGCCTTTTCGGCAAAGCCGGAACTGAGCCCGCGCGGCAGCCTGACGCCGAACGCCACCGCCAGTCCGCGGATCTGATTTTCGAGGGTGACGCGCTGACCGACCAGCTTCTTGCGTGCGACGAGGAGTGCGCGGATGGCCTGTGAAGGGAGCGACTTCACGTGAACCGGTTTGAAGAATCCGGTCCGCGCCAAATGCGCAAGACCGCGCGCGTCATTCCGATCTGTCTTGTGGGCGGCCAGCGACCTCAACGCCTGGTAGGCCTGTCGGCTCTCGACGCAGACTACCGGCAAGCCAAGCGCTGTCAGGCCATGAAAGAGCATCGGGGCCATGCGGCCCGTCTCGAATAGAACGCCTCAATGGCTGGCCCTTTTGCCAAGGCGGCGACGATTGTCTTGGGCGCGGTTGGCGTCCTGGTTTCAAGAATGACCTTGCCGTCTCGATCGACGACACAGACATGCGTCTCTTCCATAGAGACGTCCAATCCTGCAAAATACTCCATAGCTGCTCTCCTCTTCATATCGGAAAGCCGATCTTATCGACTTTCGGGGAGCAGCCGCCCATTACCCGATGTCGAAAAAGGGTTTGCGTGACGGGCTGAACGATAATTCCTGCTAATTGAATGAGAGCGGGAAGATTCGGTGATGATGGGGCGAAAGCATCGAGAACAAGCGAGCCTTTTTTATGAATTCCGGCTCGATGACATGATCCCGAAGGGCCACCTGTTGCGCCGGATCAACGTTTTCGTGACATCTGTGCTTGGCGACCTGCACGAACAGTTGGGTCCATTCTACAGCGACATCGGCCGGCCTTCGATTGATCCCGAGTTGCTGATCCGGATGCTAATCATAGGTTACTGCTTCGGCATCCGCTCCGAGAGGAAGCTATGCGAGAAGGTCAGGCTCCACCTCGCATACAGGTGGTTCTGCCGGCTCGATCTCAATGACGCCGTTCCCCGCCACTCGACCTTCTCCGAGAACCGGCTGAACCGGTTCCGCGAGAGCGACATCTTGCGCCATATTTTCGAGCGCGTCGTCGTAGCTGCGATGGGGATGGGCTTGGTCAAGGGCGAGGGGTTTGCCGTGGATGCGAGCGTCATCGAGGCGAACGCAAGCCGCTATCATAGCAAGGCGCCCGATGAACTCGATTGGACTGAGAAGCAGCAGCGGAAGCGTGCGGTGGCTGAGTATCTTGCAGCACTCGAAGCCGAAGCGGCGGCTGAAGGCGATGCCCAGAATGACAATGAGAGTGGTGGACCCGAGGGCAAACGACAGCGCCGTTATGAGCTGTACTAGTTGATATTTGATCCGACATTTGGTGTCATAAGGCCGAAGCGAGAGCCGAGGCCGGGCGCGGAGCTGGCCAGGGTTGCGGAGAGCCCGGCCTCGGCGTTTTATGAGGACACCGACGATGACCAAGGACCAGAAGATTATCAAAGGAAAGGTGGGCTTGGCTCAAGCTCGCCAGGCAGCTCGGCAATGTGAGCCAGGCCTGCAAGATGCTCGGCTATAGCCGCGACAGCTTCTACCGCCTCAAGGAACTCTATGACAAAGGCGGCGAGCTGGCGTTGCAAGAGATCAGCCGCAGGAAGCCAATCCTGGCGAACCGGACCGCGCCCGAGATCGAGGCGCGGATCGTTGAATTTTCGCTGGAGCAGCCGGCCTTCGGCCAGATCCGCGTCGCTAACGAAATGAGGAAACTTGGCCACTCGATCTCGCCGGCCGGCGTGCGCGGCGTCTGGCAGCGCCATGATCTCGAGACGATGAAGAAACGGCTCAAGGTGCCGTCGCAATTTGTGTTGGAATTATCGTGAGGCGTTCTCCGGCGGTTTGAAGTTATCCGATCATGCGGCGAGGTCAATGATCTGATCGGAAGGCTTTTCGGGTAGGCTTTTCCAGCCATCGACTTTTCGCATTGTTATCTGTCCTGAAGCGAGCAAGGCCCAGAACAGCATGGCGGCGGTTTCGGCGTTGGGCAGGACGGTTTGGGTCTTGATGCGGCGCTTGAATTCCTCGTGCAATCGTTCGATGGCGTTGGTTGTTCTGATCGATTTCCATTGGTCGCTGGGGAAGCGCACGAAGGTGAACAAGCGATCACCGGCTTCCTCCAGGCTGTCGGCGACGGCGCGGCATTTGAGCCGCCATTTGCGGATGAAGGCCTTGCGCTTTGCCTCGATTTCCTGACGCGATGCGGCGTAGATCATGTCGGTGTAATCGGCCGAGATTTCCTCGTGCAGACGCTCCGGGGCGTGGGCTATGAGGTTGCGATGCTTGTGCACTGTACAGCGCTGAACCGGCGCGCCGGGCCAAAGCGCCGCCAGCGTTTTATCAAGGCCAGACCCGCCATCGACAATAACGAGTTCAGGCGTCTTCAGGCCGCGCGCGACGAGATTATCGAGCAATGCCCGCCAGGCCGCTTCGCTTTCCCCACCCATGTTCTTGATCGCCAGAAGCACCTTGTGGCCGTCGCTACGCACGCCCAGCGCGACCAGCAGCGAGATCGAGGTCGCCCGTCTGTCGAGGCGCACGCGCGCAACCGTGCCATCGAGTATGAGGCGGATGATCGGCTCGTTGGCGAGCGAGCGGGCGTTCCAGGCGTCCCAATCGCCCTTCGTCTTGCGCCAGACCCGGCTGACCGTATCCTTCCCAACCGCCCCGCCAAACGCCGCCGCCAGCGCACGGCGCACTCGGCGCGTGTTGGTCCCCGAGAGATAAGCGCCCGCGATCAGCGCGTCGGCCCGTTTCGTCCGGCGCTGGTAAGCTGGAATGGTCGCATTCTTCCATTCGCCCGTCTTGCCGTCATGGCCTGTGAGCCGCGCGCGAGGAACCCGAACCGTCGTCGCTCCGAACGTTCCAAGAATCTGGCGCTCGCGATGGCCGTGCCGATGGCCCGCCATGCTTGTCGGCCCCTCGCTTCCAGGTTTTCCGGCAAGCCCAGGCCGTTCATAGCGATAGCGTCCCAGGGCGGTGTCCAGCTCGGCTTCCAGTAGCTCCTCAATAAAACCGCGAATGCGCGTGCGAACCCCAGCTTCAAGAGGATCAAACCAGTCATCGCAAAGAAAATGCTCGTCCGATAAATCCTTGATCGCTGGCTTTGTGCTATCCATTGTCATGGCGTGATCTCCATCGGCGTGCCAACGCCAATTCTGTTTGGTTGAACAAACCGGAGATTACGCCACCTTCAAATTCCAACCACTTCCGCGACGGCACCCGGCTCAAGGCGCTGGAAGCCAAGGTTGCTGAGGCAAGGCCGGATCCTGACCGAGGCGCAGGTCATAGCCTTGGAGAAAGCCAAGACCGAAAAGGAGGCGCACGGGCCAAGTTCGAGAGCGAATGCCCGGGCTACTGCGGGGCGCAGGACACGTTCTATGTTGGCAACATGAAAGGGGTCGGCCGCATCTACCAACAGACCTTCATCGACACCTATTCGAAAGTGACGTTTGCCAAACTCTATGATCGCAAGACGCCGATCACCGCGGCCGACCTCTTGAACGATCGGGTCGTGCCCTTCTTCGACGAAAAGGACGTGAAGCTCTCACCTGTTCTGACCGATCGCGGCACCGAATATTGCGGCAATCCCGAGCATCACGAATACGAGCTCTATCTCGCGGTGGAAGATATTGACCATTCCAGGACCAAGACGAAGAGCCCACAAACGAATGGCATCGCTGAGCGCTTCCACAAGACAGTGCTGGATGAGTTCTATCGCATCGCCTTCCGAAAGAGGCTCTATGCCTCGATCGGGGATTTGCAGGACGACCTCGATCTATGGGTCAAAAGCTACAACGAGGAGAGACCGCATCAAGGCCGCTGGTGCTTCGGCAAGACGCCGCTGCAAACATTCCTTGACGCCATCCCGATTGCGAGGGAAAAAATGATCGCTGCCTGACCACCATCGGCAGTGAACCGGCCATCTCCAAAAGGACGCCGTATGTAAGATCAAATACAAGCTACTACACATTAAGCGAGATTTGGAGAGCTCGCGGTGAACCATCAATCCCTGTCCGCGTTCATTTGGTCGGTCGCGGATCTTCTTCGGGGCGATTACAAGCAGTCCGAATACGGCAAGGTGATCGGCTGGATCGGGCAAAACCAACTCCATTGCCTGGTCCGCCTACTTACTCGTCGACCTCCATGACGACAAAAACGAGGTCGGCGCTGCCGCGCCTGTGGCCCGCGCCACAATCGAAGCCCTATGGCTTCTCTTCCGATTTAGTAGTCACCGCTTCCGACCAAAGGCCGGATGCCGTCCCCACTGCGACTGTGACGATGAGAGTGCGGTCGATTGCGCGAGTGCGGTCGATTGCGCCTCACTACTTGCACTATTTCCGCTTTCGACACCGAAACCGAATTGGGGCTGACCGTTGGCAGAGCGGACGCCGCGGGCATACCGACCGCGCAAACGAAGATCGCGGCAAGAACGTAACGCATTTGGTCACTCCCTTCGGGCCGATAGGCCCTTAGCTCTAAGCCCCACCCAGATGCTTAGCACAGTTTGCCCCCGCTTGGGGGGAAAAACTCTGGTGCTCGCGCCTTGTGAGCACCTTGGCGATTCAGCCCGCGAAGTCCGCTATTGTGCAGGTTTCTCGGACGCCTGCATCACAAAACCATCCACGCGCTCCCACGACAGGCGTCCGAGAAGCGCCAAGGCACGAAATCGCGGGCCGGAAGGGGCTCTGTTTCGCCGCTGCGATCTATGGGGATTTGAGGAGTGCGAGCGTCTGTTTTCGAGAGGCCGGAACTACGGACGCACGGCAAGTTGACGGGTTGACCGGTCGAGGGGAGCGTGCGCCACCGGCATTGGGATCAGTTTCGGCGTGGCGGCGGCGATCGCAAGACGTTGGCGCAGCATCATCGAGCGAGCGCCGCCGGCGCTGGCTAACGGTCAGCGGCAAGAATGGCAAGAACGGACGGCGTTGCGTCGCGGTAGATAATGCAATCTCGATCATGACGTATCGATCTTGATCACGAGAGGTGCGGTGGCCGGCCGGTAATTCGGCTCGCATCCCCGTGCGAACGTCTCGATGATGAGCAGGCGGCCGCCGCAGCATGGGCATGGCCGCGAGAGCGCCGGCAGTTCGGCTGCGTCAGCAGATTTGGGATCGTCCGGGATCGCGTCCGGCTTCGGAACGTTCAGCAACGCGCGCGCTTTGGCGATGTTGTCAGCGCGGTTGCCGTTGGCCAGGAGCCCGTAGTGGCGGATGCGATGGAAGCCTTTCGGCAAAACGTGCATCAGGAAGCGGCGGATGAACTCGTCTGTCGCGAGTGTCATGAGCTTGTACCGCTCGGGACCTTGGATCCTGTAGTCCTTGTATTTGAACGTGATGCCCATGTCAGCTGCGATCAGGCGGTGATTGGAGATGGCGACGCGATGTGTGTAGCGCGCGAGGTATGCGAGAACAGCTTCGGGTCCGCCGAATGGCTTCTTCGAATAGACCACCCATTCCGATCGCCGGAGCGGGACGAGGAAGGCGGCGAACGCGTTGGTATCAGCGAGCGCTGCGTGCGCGCCGGAGAACTGGAGCCGGCCGGTTTCGTGGGCCACGATCAACATCTGCAAGACTAGGCGCCGGAACAGCCGTGACAGCACGCGGACGGCCAAGAAGAAGTTCGGTCGACCGGCGATCCACCTCGTGCCGTCCTCTGACAGCCCGCCGCCCGGTACGATCATGTGCACGTGCGGGTGATGCGTCATTGCCGAGCCCCAGGTGTGCAGCACGGAGGTTATGCCGATCCGTGCGCCCAAGTGTTTTGGATCGGCCGCGATCGTGATCATCGTCTCGGCCGATGCCTTGAACAGGATATCGTAGATGACAGCCTTGTTCTGATACGCGATATCCGCGATTGGACCGGGCAGCGTGTAGACGACGTGGAAGTATGGCGCCGAGAGTAACTCGTCTTCCCGCTCTTCGAGCCACTCCCTCGCCGCCGCGCCCTGGCACTTCGGGCAATGCCGGTTGCGGCAGCTGTTGTACGCGATGACCGTGTGCGCGCAGCCCTCGCAGCGCGCGACATACCCGCCGAGCGCGACTGTGCGGCAGCGCTCGATCGCACTCATGACCTTCATCTGGTCGAGGCTGACGTGGCCGGTGTCAAACAGCATTGAATCGGGACCCCGGATCGGTGTGCAAAAGGTACCCCTTTTGGCGGGGAGGAACGACAGCGCTCGCCCCCGGCGGAGCTGGTCAGGGTTGCGCAGCCGGGGCGAGCGCGGTGGCGTGGGAGGGGGCTTTGAGCGCTAGGCGCGGTTTTTGAAGCGCCAGCTTTCATTTCCGGTTTCGACGATGTCGCAGTGATGGGTGAGACGATCGAGGAGCGCGGTCGTCATCTTGGCGTCGCCGAAGACGCTCGGCCATTCGCCGAACGCCAGATTGGTCGTGACGATCACCGAGGTGCGTTCGTAGAGCTGGCTAACGAGATGGAAGAGCAATTGCCCGCCAGCCTGAGCGAAGGGCAGATAGCCGAGTTCGTCGAGAACGGTGAAGTCCTTGCGAGTGAGGTAATCGGCGATTCGTCCCTGCCGCCCTGCGCGTGCTTCGGCCTCCAGGCGATTGACGAGATCGACTGTATTGAAGAAGCGGCCGCGCAGGCCGGCGCGGATGCAGCTTCGCGCGATGGCAATGGCGAGATGCGTCTTGCCGGTCCCGGTGCCCCCCACGAGAACGACGTTGCGTTGCTGCGCGATGAAGCCGCCTCCGGAAAGATCACGCACCAGGGTTTCGTTGACGGTCGTGCCGTCAAAGTCGAAGTCATCGATGTCCTTGGCCAGAGGGAGTTTGGCGATGGTCATCTGATATTTGATGGAGCGCGCCTGCTTTTCGGCAATTTCGGCCTTAAGAAGATCGCCGACGATTTGTGGCGGCTCGTGCTGCCGCTTTATGCCAGCCGCCATCACATCATCATAGGCGGTTCGCATGCCGAAGAGCTTGAGTTCGCTCATGAGGTCGAAGATTTGCGTGCGTTCCATCAGCCTGAACTCCTCAGTTGATCGTACCGGGCACAATCGGCGAGCGGGACGTGCCGGAGTTTCAGCGCGTCCGGGGTGAGTATGGTGAGTGGCGGACCGGGATCACGGCGACGCGCCAGAATGTTGAGAACGACGTCGGCGGAATGGACGCCCTCGCTCAACGCCTCGGCACAGGCGGCCTCGACCGCCGGCAGCCCGTCGTCGAGAACCGCCGCGAGGATTTTCACCATCTGCCGATCGCCATCGGCGGAGCCGGTGAGTTTGCGGCGAATTTTCTCCATGGCCGAGGGCAAGACCCAGTCCTTGAACGGCGCGCCATTCCTCAGAGCGCCGGGCTTGCGGGCCAGAACCGGAACGTAATGCCAGGGATCGTAAATCGTCTCTTCGCGGCCAAAGGATCGCCGATGTTCGCCGGCGGCGATCCCGTCCTGGCGAATGACGATCCGGTCTGCATAAGCGTGGATTTCGACCGGACGCCCGACCGCGCGCGCCTTCACCGAGTATTTGTTGTTATCGAACCGGATAAGGCAGGTCTTGGACACCGCCGCGCTCACTGCATGGAAGCCGTCGAAGCGGCCGCGCAGTTGCACGAGCTTTTGCCGTTCGTCCTCGAAAACCTCCCAGATCGTGCGGCTGGCGCATTCTGGATGACGATGCGCCTTGGCGTAAGCGACACATTTGTCGAGGAGCCAGGCATTCAATTCGTCATAGCTCTTGAATCTCAGGCGCGGCGTGAAAAAGCGCTCACGCACCAAGCCGACCTGGTTCTCGACCTGGCCCTTTTCCCAGCCCGAGGCCGGCGTGCAGGCCACTGGCTCGACGAGATAATGCCCGCACATTTGAAGGAAGCGGCGATTGTATTGCCGGTCCTTGCCGGCGAAGATTGTCTCCACCGCGGTTTTCATATTGTCATAAATGCCGCGCTCGCAGGCGCCTTTGAAAAAGGCAAAGGCGCGGTCATGCGCGTCAAAGACCATCTCTTGGGTCTCGCGTGGATAGGCGCGGACAAACGGCATGCGGCTGTGACAGAGCCGCATATGGGCGACCTTCACGGTCACCGTCGCGCCGTTCAGCACGACGATTTCATGGCTCCAGTCGAACTGATAGGCCTCGCCGGGAGCAAAGGTGAGCGGCACATAAGCCTGCGCCAGCGCCACACCGCGTTCCTTGCGCCACGTTTTCGCGTAACGGCGAACCGCGTCGTAGCTTCCGGCATAACCAAGGCTGCGCAGTTCTTCGAATAGCCGAACAAGCGTCAGCCGCTCGCGCGCCGATTTTTCTGCATTCTCCAACAGCAGGGAATCCAGCCGCTCCCGCCACGGTCCGATCTTGGGAAGCGGCTGCGTCAAGCGTTCGTAATGGAACTCGGTCGCTTCGGATCGGATGACCTTCCGGACGACCTTTCTGGAGACGTGCAGCTCCCGGCAAATCTCCTTGATCGGCTTTTTCTGAACAAAAAACGCCCGGCAAATCTTGGCGATCGTTTCCACAACCAGCATTCCAATCTCGGCCTCCCAAAATCCAGGAGGCCACTGTGGACCCTCAGCCCCGGGGTCCCGATTGGATGCAAATCACCCCAAAAGCGGGGTCCTTATACCAAGTCTCTGAAAGTTTGACTCCTGAGGCGGATTCCCAAATCGGCATTTATCTGATTCACCATGGCAAACAGCTTTTGGGAGAGTTTGCCATGTCAACTCCGGTTCCGCTTCGCTCTGACTTTGACACGATTGGCCTGCGCATGCTGGCGCGGCGATCGCGTGACCCCGATCAGACCCGGCGTCTCTTGGCACTGGCCGAGATTTATGATGGCGGCTCGCGGCCGGATGCGGCGCGGATCGGCGGGGTCGGGGTGCAGATCGTGCGCGACTGGGTTGTCCGTTTCAACGCCAAAGGTCCTGATGGTCTCTTGACCGGCAAAGCGCCGGGCGCTCCCAGCATCCTCGGCGAGCGCCAGCGCCAAGCCTTGCCGGCAGGTCGTGGAAGATGGGCCAATTCCCGCCCTGCATGGCGTCGTCCGCTGGCGGCTGATCGATCTGGCGCAGTGGCTCTTCGAAGAGTTCCGGGTTTCGATCTCCAAGCCGACGCTCAGCCGCGAGCTGCGGCATATGGGCTTTCGCAAGCTCTCGGCGCGACCGCGCCATCATGCGCAAGACGAGGAAGCCGCGGCGGCTTTTAAAAAAACTTTCTCGCCCTCGTGGAGGAGACCGCCGCAAAAGAGGCTCCTGGCAAGCCGATAGAGATTTGGTTTCAAGACGAAGCTCGGATCGGGCAGAAAAACAAGGTCACCCGCCGATGGGCGAAACGCGGGACACGGCCTTCGGCGCCGCACGACCAGAGGACGAGTTCAGCCTATATTTTCGGCGCCATCTGCCCGGCCGAAGGAAAAGGCGCCGGGCTCGTACTACCCTCCTGCAACAGCGAGGCCATGGCCCTGCATCTCGAAGAAATCTCGCTTGCGGTCGCACCAAGCGCGCATGCGCTCGTTCTTCTCGATCAGGCCGGGTGGCATGTCTCGGCGAAGCTTCCCGTCCCGGACAACATCACGCTCTTGCCGTTGCCGCCGAAATCGCCCGAGCTCAATCCGGTCGAGAACATCTGGCAATTCATGCGCGACAACTGGCTCTCGAACCGCGTCTTCGAATCCTACGACGACATTCTCGACCACTGCTGCTTCGCCTGGAACAAGCTCATCGACATGCCCTGGAAAATCATCTCCATCGGAACAAGAGAGTGGGCCTATCGGTCGTGATCAGCGAGACTTGGTATTAATGTCGATTATAACGATTCTGCATATCTCCGACCTTCATTGGTCACATCAGAAGGCTAATGATCAAAACATAGTCATAGACGCCCTTCTAAATGACCTTAAGCTTCTCAATTCACGGGAAGGGCTTAAACCGGATTTAATAGTTTTTAGTGGTGACCTGGTTCATTCAGGCTCTGCGTACCAGGACTTTGAAGCGGCTGACCGCGATTTCGTAATGCCTGTCTTAAGTGCAACATCACTATCTAGTGGATCGAATCTAACACTTGGTGCCCTCGTTTTGACAGCGGCGATGATTTTGTTTGGATCGGCGGTCCAAGCGAAGGGCTTGGACTGTTGATTATACTCTTCGAGGAAGCGGTTGATCGCGGCTTGGAGATCGGCGACCGATCGGAACACGCCGCGTTTCAATCGCCCGCTTTGTCAGGGTCGCGTCGATGAACTGCAACTCGGCGAGCGCCATGATGCGGTTCCTGTCGAGCGAGGGCTGGAACGAGAAGTCGAAGCCGGCGAGGGTTTTGATGGCGGAGAGCCGCGCCATGACGAGGGCCATCTTCACGCGCCGGCTCTCACGCAGAGTGAGCTCCTCGGCGAGCAAGGCGTCGATGGCTTCGAGCGCGTTCACTTCGCCGCGCTCGATCCGGCGCACCGTGGCGTCGAGGATTTCGATGGCGCGTGGCATTTTCAAACCAACCAGGCTCCGCTTGATGCGGTCGACGACGGAGAGGATGATCTCGGCATGCGCGGTCATCGCGTCCTCTCCTGGCCGGCGAGGCGGCGGCCGACGGCCTCATAGAAGTCGAGGGAGCGTCGAGCGGCGCGATCGCCGGCGCGACGGATAATGATGGGCTCGCCTTCAGCTGGCCGTCGACGCGGCGGCAAGGGCTTGCGATGGGCGGGGTCGAGACGCCTCTGGTCACGCCCCTCGAGTGGCGCGTGGCTGGCAATGAGAGCGCCGGCCTCGAAAATGCGGATCTCGTCGGCACAGACATGAACGTCGAGGATGCGGCGTCGCGTCGTGTCCGGCACGCTGTAGAGATTGCCGCCGATGCTCACCATTCCTTCGTGGGAGACTCGCCTTTCGAGATTGAGGACCTCAGGACCGGCTTTTCCTCGGCGAAGGCCTCGTACGCGCTGCGTGGTTGCGTGCACGCGCGGATTGGCGACCGTGTCAGGCGGCGTTTCGAAGCGCACTTCGAAACCGGCGGTACGCGGCGGCCGCAGGTCGCGCACGCAGTCTCTGAGAACGCTGTAGCCGCCCGCGTATCCGCGCTCCTTGACCTCACGCCACAAACGCACCGCCGTGAGGCCGGGATAGGCCGCCAGGCGCTCCTTCAGATAAGGCTCGAACGGATCGGTGATCCGCGCCCGAGGCGCGGCCGTGTTTTGTATTTCGGCGGCTCCAGCCCCTTGGCGATGGCGCTACGAGCGGTCTTCCGATCGATGCCGAGGTGGCGGGCAATGGCGGAAACAGACAAGCCTTGTTGATGAAGATCCAAAATCATCACGAGTTCCCCGAGTTTGATCACCGCGCCGCTCCCTCCCGCCAAAGGGAACAGCATCGGCGAGTTGGTCGCCGTCGGGCCTGCCAGGGCTCATTCTGGGAGGCTCGGCATTATGAAAACTGGGGAATTTTCAAATGCCATTTTTGGGGAGAATTAATCCGCCGCTAACACCGCTCGTTTCGTCGAGAGACAGAACAATGGCGTGAGCTGGCGGATCGACATAGAGCCCGACCACGTCGCGCAATTTGTCAACGAAGCGTGGGTCGTTCGAAAGCTTGAACTGGCGAACCCGGTGGGGTTGGAGACCATGGCCGCGCCAGATCCGTTGGACGGAACTAACACTGAGGCCCGACGCCTTCGCCATCAAGACGCCGGTCCAGTGGGTCGTTTCGCCGGGTGGATCGCCAAGCGTCAGGGCGACAACCCGCTCGGCCGCCTCGCCATCGAGCGGCTTGATCCGCGAGGGCCTGGTCTTGTCGCGAAGCAGACCCTCGAACCCTTCTTCCAAGAAGCGTTCCTGCCAGCGCCAAACGCAAGTCTTGGACTTGCAGGTTCGTCGCATGATCTCGTTCGTGCCGGCCCCATCGGCCGTGAAGAGAACAATCTCGGCTCGCCACACGTACTTCTGCGCGACATTGCGATCGTCGATGAGATTTTCAAGCCGACGCCGATCGGCCAACGAAACGGTGATGGATTTTCCTGCGCGCATCGCGCAGACTCGCACATGCCGCAAATCTGGGGAATCCCAATAGGGACTCATACCAAGTCTCTGAAAGTTTGACTCCTGAGGCGGATTCCCAAATCGGCATTTATCTGATTCACCATGGCAAACAGCTTTTGGGAGAGTTTGCCATGTCGACTCCGGTTCCGCTTCGCTCTGACTTTGACACGATTGGCCTGCGCATGCTGGCGCGGCGATCGCGTGACCCCGATCAGACCCGGCGTCTCTTGGCACTGGCCGAGATTTATGATGGCGGCTCGCGGCCGGATGCGGCGCGGATCGGCGGGGTCGGGGTGCAGATCGTGCGCGACTGGGTTGTCCGTTTCAACGCCAAAGGTCCTGATGGTCTCTTGACCGGCAAAGCGCCGGGCGCTCCCAGCATCCTCGGCGAGCGCCAGCGCCAAGCCTTGCGGCAGGTCGTGGAAGATGGGCCGATTCCCGCCCTGCATGGCGTCGTCCGCTGGCGGCTGATCGATCTGGCGCAGTGGCTCTTCGAAGAGTTCCGGGTTTCGATCTCCAAGCCGACGCTCAGCCGCGAGCTGCGGCATATGGGCTTTCGCAAGCTCTCGGCGCGACCGCGCCATCATGCGCAAGACGAGGAAGCCGCGGCGGCTTTTAAAAAAACTTTCTCGCCCTCGTGGAGGAGACCGCCGCAAAAGAGGCTCCTGGCAAGCCGATAGAGATTTGGTTTCAAGACGAAGCTCGGATCGGGCAGAAAAACAAGGTCACCCGCCGATGGGCGAAACGCGGGACACGGCCTTCGGCGCCGCACGACCAGAGGACGAGTTCAGCCTATATTTTCGGCGCCATCTGCCCGGCCGAAGGAAAAGGCGCCGGGCTCGTACTACCCTCCTGCAACAGCGAGGCCATGGCCCTGCATCTCGAAGAAATCTCGCTTGCGGTCGCACCAAGCGCGCATGCGCTCGTTCTTCTCGATCAGGCCGGGTGGCATGTCTCGGCGAAGCTTCCCGTCCCGGACAACATCACGCTCTTGCCGTTGCCGCCGAAATCGCCCGAGCTCAATCCGGTCGAGAACATCTGGCAATTCATGCGCGACAACTGGCTCTCGAACCGCGTCTTCGAATCCTACGACGACATTCTCGACCACTGCTGCTTCGCCTGGAACAAGCTCATCGACATGCCCTGGAAAATCATCTCCATCGGAACAAGAGAGTGGGCCTATCGGTCGTGATCAGCGAGACTTGGTATCAAATGTTAGATTTGATCCACTAGGAATAAATAAACGACGGCAGGGACAAGCATAATCAGTCAAGCTGGATGCCTGTACCAGAATCGCGACTATTTCAATGGATGCCAATTCATAAAAATGGATACGGATAATCAAACCGTAGAGTTTATCATTCGAACTTATTTCAATTCTCGCCCAGCCTTCGATGCTGCACTTAATATTGGGGAGGGCGGCCGTCAAGTATTAAGCTATTTACTCCAATCATTGCGATCTATTATTCGTCGGTCAGCAGTCGAGCATTTTAACTTTGCTAAATCAACAAATATCAACGTAGACCCGAGAAGCGCTTTTGTTTGCCCGCCGCTTACATTAACTAAACGTCGATTAGCTGAAACTGAATTTGTCGGAGGCACAAAACAAAGTGAAGAAGACGCCGAAAGCGTCGACTCAATATTGAAGAGCGGCAACAATTTTATTGTTTTCGGGCCGCGCGAGGCCGGAAAGTCTAGTCTAGCAAATTATATTGCCTTATTATGCGGAGATGGCACGTGCTATTATTTAGGTATACATGTAATACTTGATTTTACGTAGTTGAAAATGAATGCTTTGAGAAAGGCTTGCGGGGCCTACTATGCGTCTGTGGAACTAAAGTTTGACATCCAACGCTTACCTTACTTTCTGAGGGGCGGTTTCTAATTCTTGTAGATAATTTTTCTTGCGAGGAGTTGAGGGCAAAGGAAGAATTTGCCGCATTAATCGCGGCGTTTCCTCGCAATAGATGGGTTTGTTTTTACAACACCCATATCGCTGGACTCGACTTTGAAGCAAAGGACTTCCACTTTGAAGGGTTTAAAAAGGTGCAGATCCATCGTTTGCCGCGGAAATCAATTCGCGAATTAGCAAAGCGTTGGTGCGACCGGACAGGCACAGATTACCAGAAAACATTCGATACTGTATTAAATCAACTTCAGGCTGCGAACTTACCTCGAACTGGATATATTGTGACGCTATTACTGTGTGCAGTATACCAAGAGAAAAACTTTGAGCGGATTAACGAAGCTGTACTTCTAGCGAACCTTATCGACTTTTTGCTCCGCAAGGCGGATTTTACGCAAGCTCTTCGGCGCGAATTTGCAAGCTCTTCGGCGCGAATTCGACGCAACCGCCAAAGAAATAACGCTTCAATCATTTGCGTTATTTTTGAAGCAGAAGGATGGGGTTACTAACATAAACGATGCTATTGAGTACGTCGTACAATTTTTTAGGCGGAAAGCGCTCAGCTTTGACGCTACGGAGTTGATAAACTGTTTAATACGATGTGGAATTTTGACTAAAAACGATGATATGGTTAGATTTGGATATAGATGCTTTCAGGAGTACTTTGTTGCCTGTTCGTTACGGAATGACGTCGCGATGTTGAAGGGCATGTTTGTGAGCGGGATTGGCGGTTCGTGGTATTTGGACTACGCACGGGAAATTGACTTGATGAGTGGACTTAACCGCCAAAATTCCGAACTGATTAAGTTGATTTGTCAGATAATTGAAACGAGGGCGCCTGGCGTCGTAAAAGGTATCTCAATTGAGGAGTTTGAAAATATCGCATCCAGGGAGTCGGCTATTGGAATACCCCGTAAGGTTCTTGAGGAGATTGGCAGGAAGAAGTTAAGTGCCGAGCAAATTGATGATTATATGGACAGAGCCGAGCTGCAATTCACAAAGTTAGCGCGATCTGAAGATGAGGCGAGATTGTCAGCCGAGGTCGCGAGTGGTGAGAACGAGGCTAATCGAGGACTAGAAGCAACGGTCGACGATGCGAAATCGCGCCTAACGCCGATGGTAGAATTTGCTGCTTCTGTCCAACTGCTTGGGAACGTGACGCGGAATTCGGAGTTTACGGACGCGGAGGAAAAAGTTGCGGCGGCTAAACTGTATATCTTGAGCATGATCAGGACGTTTATTATATTGACAAATATACTTTCAGATGTAATATTTATGGAAAAGGAAGGGTTGCCTGACGCTGAAATCCGAGATATGAAAGTTTGGAAAAATATTTTAACGAGGATGTTTCTCGGTGTTATTAGTTCTAGCGTATCTTTTGACATCGGCACATCAAAGCTAATATCCGTCTACGAAGGTATTATTGATAACACCTGTGCAACGCTCGGTGAAAAGGTATTGCTGACAATGCTATTTTTGGATATTTCATATGAGCGGTGGGATAGGAAGTGGGTCAAGTTTATTTCTGAAAATTCCAATAATAGATTCTTATTGGAAGTGTTGGTGCAAAAGATTTGGTACTTGATCCATACGCGCGTTTACAGCGATGAAGATAGGAAGAAATTTCGGGTGATTATAGAGAAGATCGAACGTGCGCTAGGAAATCATGATAAAACTCGTAACTCGCTGGTGATACAGAACCTGGAAAAAAAGATGGATGAAATAAATAGAGACGCTTGATGAAATGATCAGGATAGAGCTGTGGGGCAACCGATTGTATAAGCTTTGGATTACCCCGCCTCATTCCCGGGCGCCTCTCCGTCCCGCCATTCAAGCGGCGCGACTTTGCCCTGCTCGATGGTCAGGGCGAGCCGTCCGTGCTTCAGCTCGAGCGCCTGGGCGCCAAAGAGCTCGCGCCGCCAGCCGGTCAGGGCCGCGACCTTGGCATGATCGTCGGCGGCGATCGCTTCGAGATCGTCGACCGTCGCGATCATCTTCGCCGCCACACCGTGGCTGTCGCTGACATGGCGCAGGAGCACGCGCAAAAGCTCGACCGTCGCGCCATTGCCGCCATTACGCCGTTCGCGCTCTATCTTCGGCAGGGTCTTGGAGTCCCGCGCGAGGCCACGCTCGACCGCCGCCAAAATCCCGGCGCCGGCGCGCGAACGCTCCATCCCGCGCGGAAAGGCGCGCAGATTGCCCAAAGCCTCCGCCGTTTTCGGCGCGGCGAGCACGAGTTCGATCAAGACATCGTCCTTCAAAACCCGCGCGCGGGGCACGTCGCGCGTCTGCGCCTCGGCCTCCCGCCAGGCGGCGACCTCCATCAGCACCGCGAGATCGCGCGGTTTGCGGACCCGGTTGCGGAACCGCTCCCAGGCATTTTCGGGGTGCTGTTCATAAGTCGAAGGCGACGTTAAGAGCGCCATTTCGTCGGCCAGCCAGTCGGTCCTGCCGGTTTCCTCCAATTTGGCGCGCAGGAACCTATAGATGTCGCGCAAATAGGTGACGTCGGCGATCGCATATTCGGCCTGGTCCGGCAAAAGCGGACGCCGCGACCAATCCGTGAAGCGCGAGGATTTATCGAGCCTGACTTTCGTGACCGTTTGAACAAGATCGCCATAGGAGACCTGATCGCCGAAACCGCAGACCATCGCGGCGACCTGGGTGTCGAACAGCGGCGCGGGGATCAATTTTGCCAATTTCCAAATGATTTCAATATCTTGACGAGCCGCATGAAAGACTTTTACCGGTCCCTGGTCGGCCATCAGCTCGAAAAAAGGCGAAAGATCGAGTCCCTCGGCCATCGCATCGACAGCCACGGCTTCGTCTTCCGACGCGAGTTGCACGACGCAGAGACGCGGCCAGAAGGTCGTTTCCCGCAAGAATTCGGTATCGACGGTGACGAATGGGTGGGTGGCAAGGCGACGGCAGACGGCGCTTAGGTCTTCGGGCGTGGAAATCAGGGTCATCAGGGCTCAATCAATAATCCAAAGGTGGATCATCGGCTATAGGCTCCCGCGCGTCCAAGGGCCTGACCGGCCCGCCATAACAACCCCGCCTTGACAGATGGCGCCGCCCATGCGGTTGTCCGCGCGCTTGACGCGAACCACAAGGCCCGCCCAACACTCTTCCTCTTGCTAGTGACTTTGTCATGCACCGCTACCGCTCCCATAGCTGCGGCGACCCGCGCGAAACACAGGCCGGCGAAACAATTCGTCTTGCGGGCTGGTGCCATCGCATTCGCGATCATGGCGGCGTGCTGTTCATCGATTTGCGCGATCACTACGGCGTCACCCAATGTGTGGTCGACCCGGATTCGAAGGCTTTCGATCAAGCCGAAAAGCTTCGTTCGGAGTGGGTCGTCCGGATCGACGGCGAGGTCCGGAAACGCCCCGCGGGGACCGAAAATTTCGAAATGCCTACTGGCCTCGTCGAAGTCTATGTCACTGGAATCGAGGTTTTGGGAGCCGCCGCCGAATTGCCCATGCCCGTGTTCGGCGAGCACAATTATCCGGAAGACATGCGGCTGCGCTATCGCTTTCTCGACCTGCGCCGTGAAAAACTGCATCAAAATATCATGCTGCGCGGAAGAATCATCAATTCGCTCCGCGCGCGGATGAAGACCCAGGGTTTTTTCGAGTTTCAGACGCCCATTCTCACCGCTTCGAGTCCCGAAGGAGCGCGCGATTTTCTAGTGCCGTCCCGCCTGCATCCGGGCAAATTCTATGCGCTTCCTCAGGCGCCGCAGCAGTTCAAGCAGCTCATCATGGTGGCGGGCTTCGACCGCTATTTCCAGATCGCGCCGTGTTTTCGCGACGAGGATGCGCGCGCCGACCGCAGCCCGGGCGAATTCTACCAGCTCGATGTCGAGATGAGTTTCGTCACGCAAGAAGATGTCTTTGCCGCCGTCGAGCCGGTGCTGCGCGGCGTCTTCGAGGAATTCGGCGGCGGCCGTCCGGTGACCCAAAAATTCCCGCTGATTCCCCATGCGGATGCGGTGCTGAAATATGGTTCCGACAAGCCGGACCTTCGAAATCCGATAATCGTCGCCGATGTCACCGCGGAGTTTTCGCGCGACGACGTGAGCTTCAATGCCTTCAAGAATGTGATCAAGTCAGGCGGCGTCGTGCGGGCCATTCCGGCGCCCGGCGCGGCCACTCAGCCGCGCTCATTTTTAGACAAACTCAACGATTGGGCTAAGGCCGAAGGCGCGGCGGGGCTTGGCTATATCATCTTCGACGGCGAGGGCGGCGGACTTACAGGCAAAGGCCCGATCGCCAAATTTCTTGCCCCCGAAGCGCAGCGGAAAATCGCGGAAAGAGCCAATCTCAAATCCGGCGACGCCGTATTTTTCTCCTGCGACCAGGAGGAAAAAGCGGCGAAACTTGCCGGTGCCGCCCGGCTCAAGATCGGAAACGAGCTCGGTCTATCGAAAAAGGATGTTTTCGAATTCTGTTGGATCATCGATTTTCCGATCTACGAACGGAACGAGGACGAACAGAAAATCGACTTTTCGCACAATCCTTTTTCGATGCCGAATTTCGATCCCGAGGCTTTTCTCGAGCTCGATCCGGCCGATGAAAAGACAATTCTCGGCATCAAGGCTTTTCAATATGACATCGTCTGCAACGGCGTCGAGCTTTCCTCCGGCGCGATCCGGAACCACCGTCCGGACATTATGAAAAAGGCCTTCGCGCTCGCGGGCTATGGCGAGGATACGCTACTCGAAAAATTCGGCGGCATGTATCGCGCCCTCCAATATGGCGCGCCGCCGCACGGCGGGATCGCGCCCGGCGTCGACCGCATCGTCATGCTGCTCGCGGGCGAGGAAAATTTGCGCGAGATCGTGCTTTTCCCGATGAACCAGCGCGCCGAGGATTTGCTCATGGGCGCGCCTTCCACCGTGACCCCGAAGCAATTGCGCGAGTTGCACCTCAGGCTCGTTTTGCCCGAAATCAAGAGTTGAAACTTGAATGGATCGGTTCACCTATAGGCAAAACGGGAGAAGACCATGCGCCGAATCGTTTTGACCTTAGCCAGCGTAATTTGTTGTCTCCTTGCCTCCGGATGCGACAAATGCGGCGACCCGGTCAAATTCAACGTGCCAAGCCTGCCTAACGCCTGCTACGACAGCCCGCGCCAGTGATGAAAGCCGCGCGGCAGGGACAGAGATCCACGGCTCGAAGCCGCCGCAAGGATTCGCGTGAAAATGGTATGTTGAGTCGCGGACATTCCTCGCTCCCGCCGTGTTCGCGGCCGCCGAAAGCGAAGCCGGTCAATGGCCTCAACACCTGGTCTACGCGATCCTCACGGTTTTAAGCGCGCCGCGTCTTTTCGGATGAGGCTGCGGCTTGGTCGCTCCTTTCGTGGCTTGGTGCCCTGGAAGCAGAGGCGTCAGCCAGGCGCTCGCCAATCTCGTGACTTTGTACGGCCTTCCGCAACGCAGTGCGGGCGCCTTGGCGTGCATCGAAGCGGACCTGTGCCCAGACGACCTCATGGGTGGTGAAGGCGCGCAGCCACGCCACGAGCGCAAGAATTTCCCGCCCCAAAAAAGCAAGCGGCGACCATGCCGAAACCTCCCACCCTTTGCAAAGCGAAAAGCCCGTCTCGGCGCAGAACCACAAAAGCAAGGTCAAGGAGAATCCAAGCCAGCCGGGATAAGAGACGAGCGGCGCCGCGAGCGCGCCCGCGACGGCCGCCGGAAGCGGGCTCGCCAGCGGTTCCAGGGGGAAAGTGACGCGCTCGTTTTTCCGTCTGATCACGCTCCAGCGTAGCTGCCGCTCGTAGATTTCGGCAAAACTTCGCGCGCCGGTTTCCTGGGCGACGGTTCGATGCGAAAATACGGTTTTTAGGCCATGTCGCGCGAGTTCCCTCGAAATCGCGGTGTCCTCGGCAAGCGTATCACTTATGGCGGCGATGCCGCCCGCGCGGGTAAGGTCGCTTCGCCGGAAAAGCATTGCCTTGCCGACGCCAAAGCCGAGGCCCAGCGCCGAGGCGCCCAGCAAGAGCCGCGCATGGCCATTTATCGAAAAGGCCTCGATCCGGCCGGCGAGATTTTTGGCGCGCACCGCAACCGGCACCCCGACGACAAGCCCGACTCCTTTCGTAAAATTTTGCACGAAAGCGGCCATCGCGCCGGGGTCGAGCGTGATATTCGAATCCTTGGTGAATACGAGATCATGGGTCGCGGCGGCGAGCGGCGTCGCGAGATTATTGAGTTTTGGGCTGACCGCCGCCGTGCCCGCCGAGCGCAGAAAACGGCACGACACCTTAGGGTGAGAGGCCGCGATGCGGCGCGCCGCGTCGAGCGCGGGAGAATCGTGTTCGGCCGCGCCGATCAAGACCTCGTAGGCGGGATAGTCTTGGGCAAACATCGAGTTCTAGCGCAGCCTCGAAACCGGGGTCGAGCAGTTTTATCGGAATAATCGCCGAGATGGGCGGCCGATCCTCGCGCGTCGCGCGCCGGCGCTGCACAAAAGGCTGCGCCAGACCGCAGCCAAGGCTCGCGCAGAAGAGCGCTGTCGCCACACTCCACCAGATCGCGCCGGCATAGGAAAAAAGGGGTGCCACGATGATGATTCGCCGAACGGTCAGGCAGGCGCCTTGGCGAAATTCGCCGCCGCCCTGTCCCAATTGACAATATTCCACCACGCCGCGAGATAATCGGCGCGCTTGTTCTGATATTTGAGATAATAGGCGTGCTCCCACACATCGACGCCGAGCACGACGCGCTGAACGCCTTTTTCGAGCGGCGTATCCTGATTGGGAGTCGAGACGACATCGAGCTTGCCGTTCTTATCGACGATGAGCCACGCCCAGCCGGAGCCGAAACGCGCCAGTCCGGCGGCGTTGACTTTCCCGGTCAATTTGGCGGCGGAGCCGAACGAAGAGTCGATCGCGGATTTCAGGTCTCCGCTCGGCTCTTCAGCGCCGCCCGGCGTCATCAGCTCCCAAAAGAAGGTGTGGTTCCAATGGCCGCCGAGGTTGTTGCGCACCGGCGCGCGGACCGCTTCCGGCACCACGGAAAGATCGGAGAGAAGTTCGACAGGCGTTTTGGTGGCGAGATCGGGATATTTTTCAACGAGCCCGTTCAAGGCCGCGACATAGGCCCCGTGGTGGCGATCATGGTGGATCATCATGGTGGTCGTATCGATATAGGGCTCGAGGGCGTTGTAACCATAGCCGAGCGGCGGGACCGTGAAGACGGGTTCGGCCGCGCGGGCGGTCGAGAGGAGGCCCGGCTTCGCGGAGGCCAGGGCCGTGGCGGCGAGCGCCAATTTCAAACCGCCGCGTCGTGTGAACATGGGAGTCTCCTTGGGAAGTGATTGGCAAATGCGCCTCGATGAGAGCATCGCCCGCGCATCCGTGCTAGAGCATTTTCTTAACGAGCTGAAGTCTTTTTGGATCAGATCATATGCTACAATAAAACGATAAAGTCAGCATCCAGGGGATGTCGGTCGAATCGGGACATCTCCCATTAGGCACAATGATTCATCAGAATTCAACTAACTACCGGACGGACACTATGAGTTTTTCCTGTTATGTAAGTCGGCTGGTCATAATGGTAGTTAAAATACTACCAAATCCACTGGATATTCTTTGTTTTCGCGTCTATAATAAATTACTTAAGTTGTGCAGTGGGAAAGTGCATAATGCGAGGACGTATTTTGGCTCGAGTGTTGTTTGTGATCTTGATGATATTATACAAAGATATATTTTTTACTTTGGCATCTGGGAGCCGATGGTTTCCCATGTGACGGAACAATTGTTGCGCGAGGGGGATGTCTATGTTGATGTCGGTGCAAACATAGGTTATGATTCGCTTTTAGCCTCCAACTGTGTCGGTGACTCTGGAAAAGTTGTTTCGATTGAGGCCTCTCCGACGATCTACCTTCTTTTAGCCAACAATATATCCAGAAATAAAGCGTCAAATATCCGTCTAGTCAATATAGCTGCCTCTGATGCCAGAAAAACTTTAACTATTTATGCTGGAGAAAGCAGCAACATCGGTAAATCGACGACGATTGAAGCGAGAGGGTTACACGAGGAGTGCTCTATTCAGGCGATTCCAATTGATGAAATACTTTCAGTTGATGAATTAAAGCGTGTTCGCTTGATTAAAATTGATATTGAAGGGGCGGAGTTGCCTGTATTGAATCATTTAATTGATAATTTGTCAAAGTATCCTGACAATATTTCAATAATTGTCGAGGCTTCAGTCGAGGATAACCCTACGGAATGGACTAGTGTATTCTTGCAATTCCAAGAAGCTGGATTTGTTGCGTATGAAATCGAAAATCAATATGTCTCTGATTGGTATCTCCGATACCGCAATCATTCGTCAGTCAAATTTATAAAAAATTTGCCGAATAGCCAAACAGATATTTTGTTAACTCGAACAGCTCTGCCGGCGATACTAGGAGGCTAATTCCATGTCCGGGAATATATTGAGCGAGTTGGAGCGTTTGTCATTCAAAAGTGGTGGCCTGATTCGAGTAGAGGCACCGATGTGGACAGCGCGGAACCGCGGGCATTACGAGAGCGGCCAGTTGCGATAGCTGAGTGATCTGACCGACGGCCAATGGGCGCATGTGAAACCCGCTGGCCATGCCCAGCGCCATGGCGATGTGCGCGAAGTGATGAACCAGATTGTATATATTTTGAGCGCAATTGGCACAGCCAAAACACGGATGCCGACAAGTGCCGGAACTGCCCGAAGTCGAAACCGTCCGCCGGGGGTTAGAGCCCGCGATGGTCGGCGCGCGGCTCGACGCGGTCGAGCAGCGGCGCCCGGATCTGCGGTTTCCGTTTCCGGAGCGTTTCACTGAGCGCCTCACTGGCCGGCGCGTCGAGGCGCTCCGGCGGCGGGCAAAATATCTCATCGCCGAACTCGACGGCGCGGACGTCCTCGTCATGCACCTTGGCATGTCGGGGTCTTTCCGTATCGAGCAAGCCCGCGGGCCAATCCCCGTTGCGGGCGCGAAAAATTCCCAGCACGATCATGTCGCCTTCGACCTCTCGACCGGCGTGCGCATCGTTTATAACGACCCCCGCCGCTTCGGCTTCATGCAATTGATCCCACGTCCGGAATTTTCCGCGCATCCGCTTTTCAACAACATCGGAATAGAACCGCTCGGCGACGAATTCGACGGGCAAGCCCTGGCCAAGCTTTTCGCCGGGAAGACAAGCTCGCTCAAAGCGGCACTCCTCGATCAGAGTTTGATCGCCGGTCTTGGCAATATTTATGTCTGCGAGGCTTTGCACCGGGCGGGGCTTTCGCCCCGACGCGCCGCCGCAAGCCTCGTGCGCAGGGATGGCAGCCCAACCAAACGCGCAACGCTTCTCGCGCGCGTCGTTCGCGAGGTCCTCGAGGAGGCGGTGGCGGCGGGCGGATCCTCGCTGCGCGATCATCGCAAGACCGATGGCGCGCTCGGCTATTTCCAGCATAGTTTTCGTGTCTATGGCCGGGACCAAGAGCCTTGCCCGCGCTGCGGCGGCAAGGTCGGGCGGATCACGCAATCTGGCCGCGCCACATTTTATTGCGGCGGCTGCCAGAGATGACCCGCTAGCTTAGACGCGCGTGTCTTTGACCGCGATGGCCCCCGGCGATGGGAGTACCACGACCCGTGTGCCAACCGGCGTTTTCTGATAGAGATCCATCGCGTCCTGGTTGATCATGCGAATGCAGCCGGAGGAGTGGCTCGTCCCGATCGTAAAGGGTTCATTCGTGCCATGGATGCGAAAATATGTATCCTTGTTGCCTTGCCAAAGGTACATGGCGCGGGCGCCGAGCGGGTTGGCGGGGCCGCCGTGCATGCCAACCCCGCTTTGCAGCTCCACCACCTGATTGTTGACGCCGGGGTTGAGGTCGGGCCTGCGCTCGAGCATCTCCGCAGGTGGATACCAGTCGGGCCATTCCTGCTTGCTCTTGATCCTTGCTTCCCCCGCCCAGCGGAATCCGTCGCGTCCGACCCCGACGCCATAACGGGTTGCCCGGCCGCCGCCTTCGACATGGTAGAGAAAGTGATTGGCGGGATCGATCACGATCGTGCCCGGGGCTTCCTTGGTGTCATAGCTGACGTTCTGGCGCAAAAACGCCCGATCGACCTGCGAGAAATCGACGGCGGGGACGGTGAAGGCGGCGTCTTTGACCTCCCCATAGATCGAGCTGTATTGCGGCTCAACGGCGTCCGCAGGCGGAGGCAGCGGCGCGGCCGTAATCGCGGCGGCATTTAGCGAGGGATTGGGGTTCGTGCCGACGCATCCAGCGAGGGTGGCTGCGGCGGAAGCGGACGCTCCGGCGATGATTGTGCGGCGGGTGAAAAAAGACATGTGAGGACCGAATCGAAAACGAGTTGACGATGTTTCCAATTTGTAACGGAGAAACATGCGCCGCGATATGGCGGAAATGTCACGGTCACGGGTTTTCTTTGGCGGGAATTGCCAATGGAGTTTCCGACGCTCGGGGAAAACCGTCGGGTCCGTTTGAGCAGGAAAATATTATTCGCACGGGCCTTGCGAAAAGTCTATCTTGATATATCTAACTTTGATATATCGTGATTAGCACAGCAGGAGTTTCCCATGCGTTTTCACCGTTATTCACAGTCTTATGCCCAAGGCGAAGGCGCCACCGGCGGCGGCCGCTTGCATCGCCATTTTGGTCTCTTCGGTGCTCGCCGCCGTTTCTTCGGCCAGGGCGATGTCCGCCTGATCATCCTGAAACTGATCAGCGAAAAGCCATCGCACGGCTATGAAATCATCAAGGCGATCGAGGATCGCCTCGGGGGCGCTTATTCCCCCAGTCCCGGAATCGTCTATCCGGCCTTGACGCTGCTGGAGGAGCAAGGGCTAATCCGCGTCGAGACGACCGACGGACCGCGTAAACTCTACGCGATTACGCCGGAAGGCGAGACAGAGCTCGAACGCAACCGCGCGATGGCCGAGGAGATTTTTGCCCGCATCGCGGCGATCAACGCTCGCCACGGCGGCGGCCCAGCGCCGCAAATCGTTCGCGCGATGGAGAATCTTAAACTCGCCTTGCGGCTGCGCCTTTCACAAGGCCCGCTCGGCGTGGAGCAGGTTGCAAGAATCGCGAGCCTCCTCGACGAAGCCGCCAAAAGCGTGGAGGGGAGCTAGCGCGAACAAGGCAAACCAAGATGTGTGAATACCGTAGGATCACAGTCCAGGGGTCGCGTGGGAATGGCTCGCCCAACCAGAGTGCCAGATCAAGCTGCTCATGAGCGAAGCGCATCAAATGCCCTTGATGCCCGGAGAGCTGTCCAACCCGATCGAGCGGTTATAGGGCCTCATGCACAAAAATGTCACGCCCTACAAATGCTACGCGACATGCGGGGAACACCGGCAACGTCCGCGTCATCAACCCCAAGGATTTCCGAGTTCCGACGTTAACGGGGTACGGAACAGCGTTGCGCCAATTCAAGCCAGCGGCGCGTTCAAAATCCAGCGATGGCCGAAGGGGTCGCGAAACGTCGCGACCCTGGTTCCCCAAAAGGAATTGGTAGGGCTCGTCTCGGCTTTTGCGCCGAGACCGGTGGCCTTTGCGAAAATCTCGTCGACTGTCTTGGCTTCGGCATATTCCAAGCTGACCGAGGCGGTCGCGAGCTCGCCCGGAAGCGGCATGCGCGTGTGGCCGAATTCAGGAAAGGCGTCGGCGAGCATGACCGAGCCGCCGTTGATTTCGAGCTCGCAATGCATGATCCGCATGCCGTCGAGGGCGGGCATGATCGCTTTTTGACGCGCTCCAAAAACCGCGGTGTAGAAGGCAATCGCCGCCATCGCTGGGGAAACGGTGAGATAGGGCGCAACCGGCGGGCGCATGGGTTCTCCGCGTGAAAAACCGTCGATGCCGCGAGGGTACTTCCCCTGGTCGGATCTTGCGAGTAAGAACTGCCGCACTAATTGGTTTTATGGCAAGAGCCGCTTTCGGTGCAAGCGAAAGGCACAGGGAATCTCAATGGCCAAGCCTCGCACGCTTTACGATAAAATCTGGGACGACCATCTGGTCCATGACGAAGCCGATGGCGCGAGCCTCATTTACATCGACCGTCATCTGGTGCATGAGGTAACGAGTTCCCAGGCCTTCGAGGGGTTGCGGCTGAGCGGCCGGCGCGTCCGGGCGCCGCAAAAAACCCTCGCGGTGGTCGATCACAATGTTCCGACAACCGATCGCTCGAATGGCATCGACGATCCAGAAAGCCGCATTCAGGTCGAACAGCTCGCCGCGAACGCCCGGGAGTTCGGCATCGAATATTTCGACGAGCGCGATCGTCGCCAAGGCATCGTCCATATCATCGGCCCCGAACAAGGCTTTACACTGCCCGGCGCGACGATCGTCTGCGGCGATAGCCATGCCTCGACGCATGGCGCCTTCGGAGCGCTCGCGCACGGCATCGGAACCTCCGAGGTCGAGCTTGTTCTCGCCACCCAGACCTTGATCCAAGCCAAGGCCAAGAACATGCGTGTCACGGTCGACGGCGCGCTCGGCGATGGGGTGAGCGCCAAGGACGTTGCGCTCGGGATCATCGGCGAGATCGGCACGGCGGGAGGCACCGGGCATGTCATCGAATATGCGGGCGAAGCGATCCGCGCGTTGTCGATGGAAGGGCGGATGACCGTCTGCAACATGACGATCGAGGCAGGCGCCCGCGCCGGCATGATCGCGCCCGATGCCAAGACCTTCGCTTATCTCGACGGCCGGCCCAAGGCGCCGAAGGGTGCGGCCTGGGACGCCGCGATGCGCTATTGGGAAAGTTTGCATTCGGATCCGGGCGCCTTGTTCGACAGGCACGTCCGCCTCGACGCCAGCCAATTGCCGCCACTTGTCACCTGGGGCACGAGCCCGCAGGATGTCGCGGCGATCACAGGCGCCGTGCCGCGCCCGGAAGCGGTTTTGAGCGAGACCAAAAAGGCCTCCATCGCGCGTGCGCTGACTTACATGGGCTTGAAGGGCGGCGAAAAAATCACCGACATTTCCATCGACCGGGTTTTTATTGGCTCCTGCACGAATGGTAGGATCGAGGATTTGCGCGCCGCCGCCAAGATGGTCGCCGGCAAACGCGTCGCGGGGTCCGTCAACGCCATGGTCGTGCCGGGTTCGGGACTCGTCAAGTTACAGGCCGAAGCCGAGGGTCTCGACGCGATATTTTTGGCCGCCGGCTTTGAATGGCGCGAACCCGGCTGTTCGATGTGCCTCGCGATGAACCCGGACCGGCTCGCGCCGGGCGAGCGCTGCGCCTCGACCTCGAACCGCAACTTTGAGGGCCGGCAAGGTTTTAGGGGCCGCACCCATCTTGTCTCGCCCGCGATGGCGGCGGCCGCGGCGATCGCCGGCCACTTTGTCGATATTAGGGAGTGGCAGCCCACGGCGCCTTGAATTGACGGATCAATCCGGCCCTGTGAACCAGGGCCCGTCGGCTTGTATTCCCATCGAAAAGGGGTATGTACCCGGCAATGAAGTTCGAGGCACTGGAGTTCGAGGGTGGGAACGTCGACCAGGGCGAGCGCGTCGCCTATCCGGCCTTCCGCCATCGGCGAGCGCGCCGATCAGCTCGACGCCTTGGGGGCGCGTGAGCAGATTCCCGCGTGAGAAAAGAGCAAATGAGGGGTCTGAGCGCGGCCTGTCTAGCTCAAGCTGAAAACGGCCGGTAGTCGCGCGTGTCCTCCCGATCACGGAGTGGCCGAGTCAGCAGCAGTCTCGAAACACGGGATTGTGAACTCATAGCCCCGCAAGGGGCTTGTTATTCGCAAGAAAAGGGGTATATGCCCGCTTGCCCCAACGGAACGCCTTCGGGTTTCCGGCGGCCCAACAAAGGATCGTGGAATGAGCACTCAAGTTGTCTTGATCACCGGTGGACTCACCGGCATAGGGCGCGCCGCCGCCGTCGCCTTCGCCAAGAAGGGCGCGAAGGTGGTCGTTGCCGGTCGGCGTGATGAGGCTGGCAAGGTGCTCGTTAAGGAGCTGCGCTCTTTCGGTTCGGAGGCCGAGTTCATCAACGCCGACGTCCGCAAGGAGGATGAGGTCCGCGCGCTGGTCGACAAGACCGTCGCACGGTTTGGCCGTCTCGATGTCGCGGTGAACAATGCCGGCACCGAAGGCCAGGTTGGCCCGATCACGGACCAGACCGCGGAAAGCTATGCCGCGACGTTCGACACGAATGTTCTCGGCGTGATCCTGAGCATGAAGCACGAAGTGCGCGTCATGCAAGGACAGGGCAGCGGTAGCATCATCAACATCTCCTCGACCTACGGGCACGAGGGTGCGGCGGGGGCCACTGTCTATATCGGCAGCAAGCACGCCGTCGAAGGCATCACCAAGTCGGTGGCGCTCGAGGTCGCCAAGTCGGGAATCCGTGTGAACGCCGTGGCGCCTGGTCCTACGGACACCGGCATGTTGACCCGCTTTACGGGCACGCCGGAGAACAAGGCGGCTCTGGTGACGACTGTTCCGATGGGTCGCCTCGGCCTCTCGGAGGAGCTTGCCAATGCGATCGTCTTCATCGCGTCGGACGAAGCTTCATTCATCACCGGCCATATCCTCAATGTCGACGGCGGTAAAACCGTTAACTGATCCGGTTTTGGATGCCGAGGTACCGTTTCCAATTCAGAAGGATACAGATCATGCCTGGCAAGCCGATGAAGATTCCGGGGCCTGACCACCCCATTTCGATCGATGCGAACCCGTCTCGCGTCGTGGTCACAGTCGGCGGAAAGGTTATCGCCGACACCCGCGATGCGCTGACGCTTCGCGAGGCCTCCTATCCGGCCGTTCAGTATATTCCCCGTCGGGATGTCGATATGGCCGCGCTCACGCGTAGCGAACACACGACGTATTGCCCCTACAAGGGCGACGCTTCCTACTACAGCATTCCGGCTGGCGGGGATCGTTCCGTCAATGCGGTGTGGACTTATGATACCAAGTCTCGCTGATCACGACCGATAGGCCCACTCTCTTGTTCCGATGGAGATGATTTTCCAGGGCATGTCGATGAGCTTGTTCCAGGCGAAGCAGCAGTGGTCGAGAATGTCGTCGTAGGATTCGAAGACGCGGTTCGAGAGCCAGTTGTCGCGCATGAATTGCCAGATGTTCTCGACCGGATTGAGCTCGGGCGATTTCGGCGGCAACGGCAAGAGCGTGATGTTGTCCGGGACGGGAAGCTTCGCCGAGACATGCCACCCGGCCTGATCGAGAAGAACGAGCGCATGCGCGCTTGGTGCGACCGCAAGCGAGATTTCTTCGAGATGCAGGGCCATGGCCTCGCTGTTGCAGGAGGGTAGTACGAGCCCGGCGCCTTTTCCTTCGGCCGGGCAGATGGCGCCGAAAATATAGGCTGAACTCGTCCTCTGGTCGTGCGGCGCCGAAGGCCGTGTCCCGCGTTTCGCCCATCGGCGGGTGACCTTGTTTTTCTGCCCGATCCGAGCTTCGTCTTGAAACCAAATCTCTATCGGCTTGCCAGGAGCCTCTTTTGCGGCGGTCTCCTCCACGAGGGCGAGAAAGTTTTTTTAAAAGCCGCCGCGGCTTCCTCGTCTTGCGCATGATGGCGCGGTCGCGCCGAGAGCTTGCGAAAGCCCATATGCCGCAGCTCGCGGCTGAGCGTCGGCTTGGAGATCGAAACCCGGAACTCTTCGAAGAGCCACTGCGCCAGATCGATCAGCCGCCAGCGGACGACGCCATGCAGGGCGGGAATTGGCCCATCTTCCACGACCTGCCGCAAGGCTTGGCGCTGGCGCTCGCCGAGGATGCTGGGAGCGCCCGGCGCTTTGCCGGTCAAGAGACCATCAGGACCTTTGGCGTTGAAACGGACAACCCAGTCGCGCACGATCTGCACCCCGACCCCGCCGATCCGCGCCGCATCCGGCCGCGAGCCGCCATCATAAATCTCGGCCAGTGCCAAGAGACGCCGGGTCTGATCGGGGTCACGCGATCGCCGCGCCAGCATGCGCAGGCCAATCGTGTCAAAGTCAGAGCGAAGCGGAACCGGAGTTGACATGGCAAACTCTCCCAAAAGCTGTTTGCCATGGTGAATCAGATAAATGCCGATTCGGGAATCCGCCTCAGGAGTTCAAACTTTCAGAGACTTGGTATGAGACCCCATTTGAAGCGATGGCGCAGATCAAGGATTACGTCGCGTTCTACCCGGACCGTGTCGACGAGATCAGCTAACGACGCCGGCGACCTGGCTTCGGTGGCGCGGGCCGGGGCACACGCCGCAGAGCTACCAAAGCTTCGCGCGTTCCCGCGACATCGCGCGCTTCAGGATGGTTCTCTCCGTGGCGTGAGGCCGCATTCCCACCCCCACAATCGCGAAGCATCAGATGATCATGAGCGACGATCTTCCACAACCACCGGAACGTATGACGGGCGGCTGCACGTGCGGCGCCGTCCGCTACTCCATCGCGGAAAAGCCGATTGCTAGCGGCCTTTGCCATTGCAACCGCTGCCGGCCGCAGTCCGGGAGCGCCTTCTCGACGGTCATCTTCGTACACCGCAGCGCGATAACGATCACCGGTGAGACCGCGGTCTTCGACGACATCGGTTCGAGCGGGCTCAGGGTCCTGCGCCGCTATTGCCCGCGCTGCGGTTCGCCGCTCACAACCGAGGCCGACGTGACGCCCGACGTCATGTTCGTCAAGGCCGGGGGCATCGACTCCAACGAGTGGTACCAACCTGTCCTGGAGATGTTCGTCGGGCGTCGCAGGCCTTGGGTCAGTCCGGTACCCGGCGCCACGCAGTTCGAGGGCAATCCCGAGTTTTGAGGAGAGATCACGATGAATCCGTTTCAAGATCTTTTTTTGACGCCCAGAAGGCTTACTTCGCCACCAACGTCACCCGCACCTACGAATGGAGGGTCGAGCAACTCGATCGAATGGGGCGGATGATCAAGGAGAACGAGGCTACCGTTCAAGACGCGGTCGCTCGGGACTTCAAGACCGCTAGCCAAGAATACATCTTCGAGACCGTCACGAGCATCAGTGAGACCGAGTTTCAGAAGAGCCAACTCGAATCCTGGATGACTCCAACCGAGGCGCCAGTGCCACGGGCGTTAGCCGAGACCGGCCATAAGGGTGTTGTGTATCGCGATCCCTACGGAGTGGCCTTGATAGTGGGTCCCTTCAATGGTCCTCTCACGCTGTTGATTCGCCCCGCGATTACTGCTCTGGCAGCCGGAAATACCTGTATTCTCAAACTGAGTTCGGCGCTGCCCATGACCTCTGCGCTGCTGCTTGAACTGGTCCCGAAATACTTCGATCCTAGGGCGGTCGTTGCCGTGGCCGGCCACAGGGAGGAGACGACCGAACTCCTCAAGCTGCCGTTCGATTTCATCTTCTTTACCGGCAGCACAAGTACCGGAAAGGTTGTCGCGCGTGCAGCGGCCGAGAACCTCACGCCAGTTCTACTCGAACTTGGTGGCCAAAATCCCGCCTTAATCGACAAAACCGCCAACATTCCAGACGCGGCCAAGAAGATCGTCTGGGGTGCGATGGCTTGGGGCGGGCAGTGGTGCACTTCTCCGGGCTACGCCTATGTCCATGAGTTGGTCGCCGATGCTTTCGTCGCCGAAGCAAAAAGGGCGCTCGTTGAACTTTATGGCGACGACCCCAGTAACAATTCCGACTACTCGCGGGTCATCAGCGCACGCGACGTGTCACGCCTTTCGGCCCTTATCGATCCTGCGAAGATTGTTTCAGGCGGCTCATCCGATCCAAAGGCCCGCTACCTTGACCCCACGATCATCTATCCCGTCACGTGGGACGATAAGATCATGCAAGATGAAGTGTTCGGGCCGATCCTACCAATCCTTACCTACAAGACACTTGACGAGGCGTTTGGCAGGATTGCAGCCACGCCGCACCCCTTGGCCGCGTTCGTCTTCAGCCGTGATCAAAAGACGATTGATCGCTTTATTGGTGAGCTTTCGTATGGCGGCGGAGCAGTGAACCAAGTCAATATCCACCTCTTCATCGAGACGATGCCATTTGGGGGAGTTGGTCCGTCTGGAATGGGGCATTACTACGGTAAGCATGGCTTCGATATGCTCTCGCATGCCAAGGCAATGCTTATATCGCCGCCGGATGTCGCTATCGATCACCTTTTCCCGCCCTATTCAAAAGAAAAGAACGAAGCTCTGAAGGTTTGGGCCGACTATTGAGACGACAGCGCAAGATTGCTTAGGCCGTGTGGACGGATTTGATCAAGATGAAGCCGCAGACGAGTGCGAGGAATGAGGCATAGTTTCTTGCCGTCTTCTCGCAGCGGAGCGCGATGCGTTTGAAGCGCTTGATCTTGCCCATCATTTGCTCGATACGCGCCCGCGCTTTGTAGAGGACCTTTGCGAAGAACTTCGGCTTGTCGATGGTGTTCGAGCGATAGGGGATGACCGGACAAATGCCGCGGTTACGCGCCGCCTCCCGATTTGTCTTTGCATCATAGCCCTTGTCCGCGACAACGGCGCGGGGATCGACGTCCGGACCGAGGTCGAGGAGCACTTCGAAGTTGCGGCTGTCGCTCGCTTCGCCGCCGGTCAGATGGAAGCCGATCGGATAGCCGTCGAGATCGGTCTTGAGATGGATCTTGGTCGAGAACCCTCCCCGGGAGCGCCCGAGGGCTTCGCCATCCTGCCCCCTTTTGCGCCGGCCGCCGACACATGCGCGCGGATGACGGTCGAGTTCGAACATCTGCACGAGATGCGCCCGCTCGCTCAAGGAGGCGAGCGCTTCGAAGAAAGTTTCGAACACGCCGCTGCGGCTCAAGCGCCAGAAGCGCTTCCAGATGCTGTTCCAAGAGCCGAACTCGGCCGGCAGCGCTCGCCAAGTAATGTTGTGGATCGTGAAATAGTGCAAGGCTTCGAGAAACTTGCGGTCGTCCCGCCCCTTGTCCCCACGCCGCGAGCGGCAGGCATCGAACACCTCGTGCACAAGCACCCAATCTTATTCGGTCATCTTCGTCAGCATGGCCGGCCCTCCAAAAGCCAGCCACCCATGAATCACCGAAAAAGTGATTTGGGAATCCCTTGACCTATATTTTCCGATATCCGTCCACACGGCCTAGGGTCGCTGAAAACAATGAGGTGAAGCCATGACCACGACCGAAGCACAGAACAAAGCGTTGGTCTTGGAGGCGTTCGACACGCTCTTCAACAAACGGGACTACGCCGGGGCCGAGCGTTTCTGGTCGCCCGCCTATATCCAGCACAGTGCTCATATCGCGCCGGGGCGCGAGGGGCTCTTCGAACTTGTCAAGGCAGCGCCGAAAGAACTGCATTACGAGAACGCGCTGATCGTCGCCGACGGCGACTATGTCATGCTACATGGCCGGTTTTCAGGGATCGGGCAGCCAGTGAACTGGGTCGTGGCCGACATCCTGCGTATCGACAACGGCCTGCTCGCCGAGCATTGGGACGTCATCCAGGACGAGGCGACGCGAGAGTCCTCGAAGAGCGGACGGCCCATGTTCGGAGACAAATTTCCCGCCTAACGGCCGCCCTTCGCCAGCGATCGCTCAGTCGCCGAGACGAACGGAAGCGCGGACAACTAATTATTTACGCACTCGACAACAGCGGCACGGACATCGAACGCGACGAAGACAGCGCAAAGTAGTGCAAACGAGAAGACCTCGATCTGACATCCATTGGTCTGAACGCGGAGGAGAAACCATGAGCGTTAGAAAACTAAATCTCGCCCTTTTCACAGTCGCCTTAACTGGAAGTCTGATGATCGGAACTTGCCTTATGACCCTGGCCGAGGCAATGGACTCGCGCGGCGGAACGGCAGCGGACACCGGCGATTCGAATCGAGAGAAGATAGCGCGGGCGATGTCGGCCGGACCAATCGACGTCGCTATTTCGGCAACAATCGTCGATAGCGATGCGCAAGGCCATGAAGTAGTTCTGCGCGAGGGCGATAACGGGTTCACTTGTATGCCGGGAAACGCGAAAGTTATCGGTGAACCACCAATGTGCGCAGATGCGGCGTCGATGCAGTTCTCCGCCGACTTCAAAGCTCACAAACCGAAGCCGACGAATACCGTCCCCGGCATCACCTACATGCTCGCGGGCGCCACGCAACGCAGCGATTCAGATCCCTATGACAAGACAAGCCCGGCGATCGAGGTAGGTCCCCACTGGATGATTATGTGGCCATTTGATCCGAAGAACACGGGACTGCCAACCACCCACAAGCCGAGCGGCGCGTACATCATGTGGGCGGGATCGCCATACGCACATCTGCACGTGATGGGACGCCCCTAAAGATTTGAGCCGGTGAGGGCGCTTGTCAGAAAATGCGTCGCAAGCAAGACTTTCGATCCGGCGCACGTTGGATTCTCGCGAAACAAGCGTGACGTGACGTATCGTTATAGATGACGACCGTCATTTGTGATTCACACAACATGGAGACGAAATGATGAGCACCACTCGCACGGCACTGATCACCGGCGCCTCCTCAGGCATCGGCGCGATTTACGCCGACCGCCTAGCTAAACGCGGCTACGACCTGATCCTGGTCGCCCGCAACCGGAGTCGGCTCGCGGCCCTAGCCCAGCGCCTGGAAAATGAGACAGGCCGATCAGTCGAGACGATCGCAGCCGATCTCAACGACATGGCGGATCTGGCCCGGATCGAGACGACGCTGCGTACGAATGCACGCATTACGCTGCTGGTGAACAATGCCGGCGTCGGCGCAACGGCGCCGCTCCTCGATTCGGACGTCGAGAAGACGGATGAGATGATCCGTCTCAATGTCGGCGCGCTCACCCGGCCGACCTACGCTGCGGCTCCCGGCTTCGTCGCGCGAGGCGGCGGCACTGTCATCAACATCGCTTCGATCGTGGCGATCTCGCCCGAAACGCTGAACGGGGTCTATGGCGCCAGCAAAGCGTTCGTGCTGGCCTTCAGCCAGTCGCCCCATCATGAACTTGCAGGCAAGAGCGTGCGGGTCCAGGCGGTCCTGCCCGGGGCGACAGCGACAGAGTTCTGGCACATCGCCGGCCTGCCGGTTCACAATTTACCCGCCGAGATCGTGATGTCGGCCGAGGACATGGTCGACGCCGCCCTCGCCGGTCTCGACCAGGGAGAGATCGTCACCATTCCATCCCTGCCCGACAAGATACCATGAGGATTGCCACCAGCGATGCTGCCGGTGTTAGCGAGAAGCGCAATCGAGGAATTGATCATGGAAGCTAATGTTTGCAATCGTGAACCCAGCTTGTCCAATTCGGTGGAAGAAGCGGCAATATTCGTGTCAATCGAATTGAGCCGCGCACGATGGCTGGTGACATCGCTTTCTCCGAACACGAATAAATTTTCTCGGCACTCCGTTCCCGGGAGCGATATTGCCGAGCTGCTTCGGCTATTGGGCGAGCTTCGTGCCAAGGCCGAGCAGCGGATACACGCCGGCGTGAGGATCATTTGCATTCAGGAAATAGGATTTGATGGCTTCTGGATTCATCGTGTTCTCGTGTCGAACGGAATCGAAAGTCACGTGGTTGAATTGGCCTCCATCGCTGTTTCCCGGCGCCATCGTCGAGCGAAGACTGATGCGATTGACGGGGAGCTTTTGCTTCGAACGCTGATGGCTTTCAAGCGCGGTGAGCCACGCGTATGCGCTATGGTGGTTGTGCCAACCCCCGAAGACGAGGACCGGCGCCGGCTCTCGCGCGAGCGCAAGACAATGGTCAAAGAGCGCATCGAGCACATTAACCGCATCAAAGGGCTGATGGCCTCCCAAGGAATTGCCGGGTTCGAACCAAGGCGCGCCAAGTCACGCGAACTCCTCGACAATCTTCGGACAGGGGATGGGCGACCCCTTCCCGAGCGCATGAAAGCTGAGATCAAGCGCGAACTCGAACGTCTTGAGTTACTACGCAAGCAGATCGCGGAGATCGAGGCTGAACGCGATGCGTTGCTCTGCCCTTGCGAAACCACCGAGCCGTCACCAGGCGCTCAGCTTTTGAAACTACGAGGCATCGGACCGGAGTTTGCGTCAGTGCTTTGGCAAGAGGGTCTGTATCGTCGGTTCGCAAACCGCCGCCAACTAGCAGCCTACGCTGGCTTAGCCCCAAGCCCTTGGCAAAGTGGCGATATGAACAAGGAGCAAGGAATTGCCAAATCAGGGAACCCACGATTGAGGACCACGATGATAGAGGCCGCCTGGCTTTGGCTGCGCCATCAGCCCAAATCGGCGCTGACCCTATGGTTCCAGAACCGCGTCAAAGGCGACCGGGGCCGCCATCGCCGAATTGCGATCGTCCGCGCTCGCGCGCAAGCTGCTCATTGCGTTCTGGCGCTTCGCCACGTTCGGCGAAATACCTGAAGGAGCCACACTGAAGATCGCGTGAAGGACAGGAGGCTATAAAGAAACAAGAATCCGCGAGACTCGGCCAGTCTCGTTGGGTGCGGCAGGGTGAACCGCGACTTTGTCTGGCTGAAACACGCCGCTGATAAGATTGGTCGCACCCTTCCGAGCCGATCGCCCTAGCATGGGGAATTATGGTGCAGCCGTCGAGGCGGCGACCGGATGTGAGGTGACGCGGCATTCGTGCCGTTCTGTGTTGAAGGCTCGGGCCAGCACTACGTTCAAGATAGCGACAATAGTTTGAATCCGGTTGACAGGAGAAATCCTCATGTGAGGCTGAGTGGGATGGGTTCGACGCAGCGCGCCGCGCGATGTCCAGCAAGCTCTCCAGTGCTGTCCCGGCCCGCCGCTACAACATCAGGCATCCCCAATCAGCCGCAGAATGACACAAAGGAGATATCAATATGCGTGCTGTCCAGCTCACAGCTTACGGCAACCCTGTCGACGGTCTTGAGTATGTCGACATTCCCGAGCCCGACGCTCCCGGCCCCAACCAGGTCCTCATTGGCATCGAGTTTTCCCCCATCGACCCGAGCGACCTCCTGCTCGCCCTGGGCATCTATGCATTGCGCCCTGCGCTTCCAACCGTCATCGGCAATGAGAGTGTCGGCCGCGTTCTCGCCGTGGGGCCGGGGGTGGAGAACGTCAAGGTCGGCGACCGCGTCGTGGCGCCGCTTTCCAGCTTCACTTGGAGGGAGCAAATGGTTATTTCGGCGAACGGCCTTTTCGCCCTGCCCCCTGACGCGGACCCGCAGCAGTTGGCGATGCTGGCCATCAATCCCCCGACGGCGGCGCTGCTGCTCAGCGAGTATGTCACCCTGAAGCCGGGCGAGTGGGTGGTGCAGAACGCCGCCAATTCCGGTGTCGGGCGGTGGGTGATCGCGTTCGCGAAAACGCGCGGCTTGAAGACCGTCAACATCGTCCGGCGCCCGGAGCTCGCGGCCGAGCTTGAGGCGATCGGCGGAGACGTCGTCGTCGATGCTCCCGATGTCTCGGAAAGGATCAAAGCGGCTGTCGGTCAGGCTGAGCTCCGCCTCGCGCTTGATGGTGTCAGCGGCCCGGCGACGGGCGTGCTCGCGGCGACGCTCTCGCCCCGCGGTACGCTCGTCAGCTTTGCGGCCATGAGCTTGAGTCCGATGTCAATTAGTCCGCTGGACGTCATCTTCAAACCTCTCACCATGCGGGGCTTTTACATGGGCCACCCGGAGTTTGCGGCCAAACTTGCGCCAGCCGCAGCGCAGGCGGCCAAGATGCTTGCGTCCGGCCGGCTGCACATAACAGTGGCGGCAACCTACCCCCTCTCCGCCATCAAGGAAGCCGTCGCGCATGCGCAACGCGGCGGAAAGATCCTTCTGGACGTAGCCGGATCATCCATCTGACCTCGGAACAGGCATCTGATCGTTGGCCATAAATATAAGCCTCTCCGAGCCAGGCACACAGGAGTGCCCGCGACGGCATGTATTGTGACGTCACATGGCGAGGCTGAGTTCTGGGAGGCCAACTGCTCAGGCAGGAACCAGCATGGCCTTGTCGCCGACGATAAAACCCCTCTCCGCCGCCGCCATGACCATCGCATATTCGCCCGAAACCTGATAGGCGAAGGTCGGCATGCCGAAGCGCTCTTTCACCCGGAAATGAATATTGAGATAGGGCAGGGCGGTTTTCACCGTCACGATGCCGGCGCCTTCCGCTATATGGAGCGCGAATTCGCGCAGAGCCTCGTTAATTGGCCGGGTCCATCTCCTCGATCCGCGCGACTCTACTCGCGCTTGACTGTTTTCACGGCAACAGGCTTTTTGATGCCCAGGTGCTTTCTAGCGCTACTGTCATTGTGCGCGGCGGCGCGCTCAAGTTCGCTCTCAAGATCCGTGAGCTCCGCCTTGTTTCTGAGCTTCGGCCGTTCGGGATCGGTTCCTGTCACCGGCTGATAGGCGAGACTTTCCGGCGGCGGCCGCGTGTCGCGGACAAAATCCTTTGCTTCCGGGACGTCGGCCCATATTTTCGTGTGCATCAAGGTGTCGAGCGGCGAGCCGCCCGGCTTTGCCTCTTGCGCTTGCGCAAGAGGGTCACGCCCAAGACAAATCCCGGCAAGCGCCACCAGCGCCAGGGGCCGCGCGTAAGAGTGAAGGAGCGGGTTTCGTTTCATCTCAGCTTGCCAGGGCCAAAGCTTTGTTTGGTTGCCTATCGGCATAATCCAAGATTATTGTGTCGGAACCGCGACGAAACGCTTCGCGGATTTTGAGATTCCTGGAACCGGCTTTTTGCGCCGCACGAAAGCGTGGAAAATCTTATGGGCGCGAAAAAAATCAAGCGCTTGGAGGCCGAGCGGATCGAGCGCGAGCGTACCCCGCCAGAGGCTGAAAGTAAAACTTGGGCCAAGGCCGGCGCATCGCCAAAACCCGCCGCGTCCCTACGGGTTGCGCCAGCCGCTGCGGCTGAGGCGGCTGCCAGCCCTGGTAGCAAGGCTCCGGCGCGGGGCCCTGCCGGAGACAGAAGCACGGTGACCGCTCCCGTCCTGGCGGCGCGGAAAGCTTCGTGTGAAAAGGAGGGCGCGACGAGCCCCGACTTTGAACGCTTGTCTTATAATTTGGCGCGGCTCGTGGAACAGGGCGGCAGAGCGCTCGCCGCGTATTTCAAGCCGTCGGAAAACAACGAGGCCAAAAGCAATGTGTCAAATGGAGTTGCCGACGCGCTTCGTTCGATCGGCCGCATTGCCGAACATTGGTTGAGCGATCCCGGCCGGGCCGTGGAAGCGCAATCCTCCTTAACCGTTAAGCTCCTCGGCCTTTGGGCGCAGAGTTTGCGGCGGATGTCTGGCGGGTCCGAAAATCCGTTCGTGCCCTATGACCCTTCGGACAAAAGGTTCGCCGCGCCGGAATGGCGGGAGAGTCCGTTCTTCGATTTCCTGCGGCAGGTGCACGCCATCGTCTCGAATTGGGCCGAGGATCTCGTTCTGCGCTCGAACGATGTCGATCCGCACGTTCGCGACAAGGCAAACTTCTACCTGCGACAAATATCGAGCGCCCTTTCGCCGTCGAATTTTCTCGCCACCAATCCCGAGCTCCTCAAGGAAACTTGGGCGTCGAGCGGCGACAATCTCGCCCGTGGCGCCGCGCTGCTGGCGCAGGACATGGAGGCTGGCAAGGGCACGCTCAAAATCAGTCAATGCGATACTTCGAAGTTCGAGCTCGGCGTCAATATCGCGACTAGCCCTGGTAAAGTCATCTTTCGCAACGATCTCATGGAACTCATTCAATATGCGCCGGCAACCGATACGGTTTTCAAGCGGCCTTTGCTCATTGTTCCTCCCTGGATCAATAAGTTCTATATTCTCGATTTGAACCCCGAAAAAAGCTTTGTGCGCTTCGCGGTGTCGCAAGGCCTCACCGCCTTCATGATATCGTGGGTCAATCCCGACACGCGCCATCGCGACAATGGATTCGAGGCCTATATGCGGGAAGGCATTTACGCCGGGCTAGATGCAATTGAAAGAGCAACCGGCGAATCCGAGGTAACCGCGATTGGTTACTGTATTGGCGGGACCCTGCTGGCGATGACGCTCGCCTATATGGCGGAGACCGGCGACAAGCGGGTTACGAGCGCGTCATTCTTTGCGACGCAGACCGATTTCAGCCAGGCTGGCGATCTTAAGATCTTTGTCGACGCGGAGAGTTTGCGCGCGCTCGAAAAAAAAATGGCGGCGACCGGTTATCTTGATGCGTCGGCAATGGCTTCGGCCTTCAACATGCTCCGGCCGGAAGATCTGATTTGGTCCTTTGTGGTCAACAATTACATGAGGGGCAAACCACCGCTTGCTTTCGACCTATTGGCGTGGAACTCGGATTTCGACACGGATGACCGCGGCCAACCATCTTGAGTATTTGCGCCACTGCTATCTCGAAAACCGGCTCTCGAGGCGCAAGGCGAAGTTGGGCGGCAAGATCCTCGATCTTTCGAAAGTCACGATACCCGTCTACCATTTGGCGACGCGCGAGGATCATATCGCCCCGGCGAAATCCGTCTTCATTGGCGCCAAGTTTCTTGGCGGCAAGGTCCGCTACGTGCTCGCCGGTTCTGGCCACATAGCGGGAGTTGTCAATCCGGCCGACAAGCCGAAATATCAGTATTGGCGCGGCAAGGCACCGGCCGGCGAATACGAGGATTGGTTCGCAGCCGCAACCAAGCACAAAGGCAGCTGGTGGGTTGATTGGATCAAATGGATCAAGCGCCGATCGCGCAAGCAAGTGCCGGCGCGCCTGCCGGGCGATGGAGAGCTGCCGCCGATCTGCGATGCGCCCGGCGAATATGTCCGGGTGCGCTATTGATGCGGATGGAGCGGGCGAAGGGAATCGAACCCTCGTATGCAGCTTGGGAAGCTGCCGTTCTGCCATTGAACTACGCCCGCTAAATCAATTAGTTACGGGGCCTTATGGACGCGATTTGGTACGTTTTCAGCATGCTGGATGCTTGTACATAAGTGCGGCCAATTTGAGCAGAGGAGATTGCATTTGGCAAGCTCCGTTTCCACGTTTGGTGCTGATTGAGCGACAGGAGCAAAACGTGGGTGGACTGCTAAATGGGACAGTTGCCGGAGCGCTCTTTGGAATAATTGTCGGAGTGGTGTCGGGGATAACCGTTTTGGCGTTCAAGCATCCAAAAGTATATAAAAAGCTTTATGGGGTGCTTTTGGTAATCTTGTTGGGAGCACTTGCTGGGGGAGCTATCTCGGATTTAAGCAATGGAGCCGGATACTCCAGATTTATCGTTACGGCGGTTATTCTTTATGTTTCGTTCTTGCGCGCTCTTCCTCTCCTGTCAGGTGAGGACAAGCCTGTAAAAGAAGAGGATGATAAATAGTTCGCGCTATGGCTTTGTTTTAAGTATCCCGAAGAACACGCGGCCGAAGCTTCCCCTCTGCACCGCGTCTCTCCGGTCTGCCTCCGTGCCCGCCTCTTCATGCCATCGCGACCGGCTGGGTCCTTTGAACAAACGCTCATTCCTTATGTCCGTTGGCCTTCGACTCTTCGAGCAGCAGCGTCTTGATGTCGCCAAGAATCATGGCGGGATCGAGGGATTGGTTCGAATAGATCTCGCGGACAAAGCCCTGCATGTCGATCAAAAACACTTTTGGGAGATGATAGATGACCATGCCGCCTCCGCCCGATGCCGCGCGATCGATGGAAATCTCCTCGCCCATGTCGCGCAGCACGGGTTTGAGAAACAAATTGGAATAGGTGGTGAGGAAATGCCAGGGCACGATGGAGGCGCTGGATTCGTAGCGGCGCGCAAAACCACTGAGCATCCCCGGCGTATCATGCGCTGGGTCAAGACTTCATGAACACGAGTCGGACTAGCCCATGCAATTCAGGACGCGCGATGATCTCCTCGCGCATTTTCTCGAACGCGACCCACGCCAGCGGACAGCCATTTGGATCGGCGCAATAGGAATAGAAAAACGCAAGGAGGGTGATCGCCCCCGTCGTGTAGCGGGAAAGCGCGCGCGGAAACTTTGTGCCTTCAAGCACGATTCCCGCGGGCACGCGCTGAATATGGTCGAGCGTGTAGCTTCCCGGCGGCGGCGGCAGGCCCGCGGACTCTTTCGCATCGAGCGGCAGGGCCGACGCGAAAATCCCCGCCACAGCGATCAAACTCGTCCAACGCAGCCTGAAAAGACGCGCTCTTGTCGCGCACATCTTACTGCGGTGCCGTACGGCCCGGCATGTCGAGCGAGGCTTTCTCGGTGGGACCCGAAAATTTCATGTGATGCGGGCGGCCGAGCTTTTCGGCAAAAAAATCGACCTCAAATTTGAGATTGAGATCCTTGCCGTCCCAGTCGTAAGCGCGCAGGACCTGCTCGTTGTCGGCGCCCTTCTTGTCCCACCTCGAAAGCAACGATGAGGTGATATAGACGCGCTTTCCATCCCAGCTTTGGGAAATCATGTTGACTTGCTTGCCGGTGACTTTCTCATAGATCTGCACTGGCTTTGTTGGATCGGAAATGTCGAACAAATGGGTAGTGCCATCCATGAACGTGTTGACCCAAAAAGTCTTGGCGTCGGCCGAAATCGAGGCGTCCACGGGCATCGGAATTTTGGCTGGATTGCCGATCGTTGCGACCGCCTTCGCCTGCCATTCGTTATTGACGTCGTGGTTAATGAGCCAGAGTTTCGATGTGAGCGCCGAGAAAGTAATGGCCCAATCGTCGTCCTCTTTAAGCGACCAGCGGATTTCGAGCGGCGCGCCGGGAACGGTGAAGATTTTTTCTGGCTGCATGGATTTGAGGTTCCACAACACCATGGTGTTGCCGAAGTGCTTCATCGCTTCGGGATCCTTGATGAGCTTGCCGAGGTCCATCATGTAATTGTTCCAGCCGGTGAAACTTGATGTCAAAAACACGTTCTTCTTTGGGTTGATGGCGAGGTCGTAGCCATAACCGTCGCCGCCTTTGTCAATGGGGATCGGATGGACGGAGAGAAACTCACCCTTGTTGTTATATACGGCTAGTCCGGTGACGCCGTCGCGGGTCTTATCGTTCGACAAACTACCGATCACCATGCGGCCGGGCGTGGCATAAAACGTATGCGGGCCGACGAAGCCGGTCCTTTCGGCAAAATCGGCAATCGTGTTAACGAGCCTTGGCTTCGAGGGATCCGTGCCGACGTCAAAGATGAAAATATTGCTGTCGTCGAGGCGTCCGGCCCAGAGATATTTGCGGTCGTCGGTGAAGCCCATGTGATGCGCCTCGCCGCGTCCGCCGACCGACACGCTGCTCACAACCTTGCCGTAGGTTTTCGATTTGGGGTCGGCGTCGATCGTGACAAGCTTGTCGGACTCGTCGCCGACGCCCTTTTCACCCAGTGTCCAGACATGCAGATAGGCCTCTTGGCCCTTGATCAGCGCGGCTGTATAGGGCGAGAGGCACGTTTCGTCCGCCCGCGCAACCGGCGCAGCAATTCCAGATGCGGCGGCGATCATCCCCGCCATGAGTGCGTATCGAGCGCAGCCCTTCATCGTTTGCTCCCTAAAGTTTCCTCGCGGTGCCGAACATATATTTACACTTCAACTATGGCAAAGGCTACTTTTTAGACGCCCCATGCTCGCACGCGGCTTGCCCGAGCCCAAGGAAAGCCCGGCGGCGGGCTATGGCTTTCGCGGCGGCAGCGTCAGTTTTGTTTCAGCATTGGCGCTAGTTATTGCCCGGCGCAGGCGATCACCCCAAAGGCGTCGATTCTTCGCCAGATGTAATTGCCGTCGCCCTTGGTCAATTGGAATTGCGGCTCGGGCAATCGCCATAGTTTCATTGCAATTCCGGCCGGGGTTTCCTTGCCGTGTTCGAGCGGCGCGATGATCCAAGCGGGTGCATCCTCGCGCGCGCAGAGCCGCCGCACGCCCTCTTGCGACAATCGCGGCGGATCAGCGCTAAGAGGTGTGGTCCGGGCCGCAAAACTCTTTTGGTCCGCGAGCCGCAAATCCATCAGAACTTGCATCCGGTTACGCCATTCGGCGGCTAGCGCGGAAGAAAAGATTGTAGGATTACCCTGCAGCGGCGAGGCCCATTGCGGTCGGCCAAGGATAAACCAGGCCTCGGCCGGTCCGTCGATCCAGAGCACTTCACCGAAGCGTTGATCGATCAGCCGCATGATGTCCGGCGGCGCGCCGCGCGCCTCCATCAAGCGCAGGGCTGGCGGCCGGCGATCCCAAAGGCAAAAAAACGTCGCAAGCAAAAGAATCGCGCAACCTTTTTGCGCTAGCGGACCGATGCGCGGCTTGACGATGGCAAAATAGACGGCGACGGCGCAAAGCGGAAAGGCGAGGAGCTGTCTGATCAAGGAAAAATTGAGGTTGTCGTAACCCGCGGGCGCGGCCACCGCAATTTCCCAAAGATAAGCAAAAAGGCGGGCGTCCCAAATCGTCGCAACGACAATGGTAAATATCCATATGCCAAGGACATATTGGCGCTTGAGCAAGGGCGCGAACGATCTTGTGCCGAAATGGAGGGAAAGGGCCAGGATCGCGGCGGAACCGGCGGCGCCCAGCGCCGTATTGAACGTCCAGCACAAGACCAAAAGGGCCAAAACGATGCGTCCGCTCGGGCCGCGCCGCCACAATTCAACGGCGCAGACGCCCAAGGCCATCGCTCCGGCGGCAGCCATCAGCCAAGCCGTGCGCCAGGGCTGAACTTGAACGACGAGAAGCGACGAAAGCCAATCGCCAAAAATCGCGGCGATCGCTATGCCGCCCAAACCAACCACGATGATCGCCGCAAGGATCCGCCGGGCGCGGCCTTGCTGGAGGTGGGCAGCAATCGCGATTGTCGCCGTCTGGACGATGAGCGGCGGGAACGATTCGATCGGCCAACGGCTTGGAAACAAAAAGGCGTTGCGCAACTCGTTTAGGCTCCGCAAGGATGGATCGATCGCAATGAATAGCCGGTCCAACAAAGGCAGGCCGAGGGCGCCAGCCAAAATCGAAACAGTTCCGGCGCAGGCGTAAACCCATAACCAGCGTTTATCCTCCAGGCCAAGGACGGCAACAAAGACGCCAAACCCGGCTAGCGCCATGATCGGATGCAAAAACGCCGCCGCGCCGAGACAGCAAAGGCAAACAAATTCGCGTCTTGCCGCAAGCGCGGCGAGCCCCGCCAGCACGAGAGCCTCGGCGAAAGGGCGTGGAACGGCTTTGAGTTCGGCAAATCCGAACGGATAGGGCGCGCCATAGGCATTGGGCAGCAGAACGGCGAAGATCACGACCGCCCACACGCCGCCGCCGCCTACGAATTGCCGCGCGAGGGCACGAACCGCGAAAAACCATGCGAGCGCCGCGACGATCGCCAGCGCTTCCCCGGTCATCGCCGGTCCGAAAAGCGCAACCATCGCCCTCGCCACGAAGCGGAACAGGCTGAAGCCGAATTGGCCATCATGGACGAACATCAGATCGCGGCCGACACCGGATGGATCGAGATCGGCAACCGCGCGGGCGATATAGAGCTGGGGGTCTTGGATAATGCCCCGATACGGCCGGCCCAAGGCGAAGACAAGAAACGCGATCAGGGGAATTGGCGAAAAGTCTTTCGCCCGTAGGCCTGACGTTAGGGGAATCGCCGCGCCGGATTTTTTCGCCGCGGCCACAAGAGTCCTCGGCAGCCGGGAGAGCGTAGCCGGCAAGCCACCCTCGCGCGTCCACGCCGGCCGCAGGCGCACGGTAATTGCCATGGCCGCCTCACGCCAATCGTCGCGGCACGAGACGCGCGCTTGCGAGGGCCTCCCGCGCGCCGGAAACGCCGGCTTCGCCATATTCGGCATCCTCGTTGACTTGCCACACGTCGTAGAGCGTCCGGCCCGCCAAAATATTCGCGGCGGTCAGCATGCCGGTCATCATCGCATGATCCTGGTTGTTGTATTTGTGCATGCCGTTGCGGCCGACGAGATGCAGCGCCGGAAATCGGCTCGCAAGCTCGAACCGGATCATCCGCACATTTTCGAGATAGGTTTCGTCGTAGACCGGATAGGCTTTTTTTTGCCGCACGACGCAGGCGTCGGTAACTTCCTCACCGCGCAGCAATCCGATGGCGGAGATCTCTTGCTTGGCGAGCGCGATCAGATCTCGATCCGCCATGTCCCACAGATCGTCGCCCTCCGAGCAAAAATATTCAAGCCCGAGGCATGTCGAGGTCGCGTCCGGGATCATCTCCGGCGACCAAGACCGGAAGTTTTGCACCCGGCCGACTTTAACTCTTGGGTCATGGATATAGATCCAGTTGTCGGGCCATTGGCGGGGCGTCCGGCCGATCAGGACGACGGTGAGAAAATCGCGGTATTTGAGCGCCCGCGCATGGAACAGAGTGAGCGGCGTGGGACTGAGCGCGGCAAGGAGTTCCGGGATCGGCGCCGAGGATACGACATGGCGCACTTGGAAGGTTTCGCGTGTTCCATTGCCGCCGATGGTCTCCATGGTCCAAGTTCTCCGCTCCGGATCGCAGATGAGCTTCTCGAACCTGCGATCCATGGCGATGCGGCTGCCGGACACCTTGATTTTAGCGGCGGCGGCTTCCCACATCATGCCTGGGCCCCGGCGCGGATAACGAAACGATTCAATCAAGGTTTTCGCGCTCGTGCCGCCCCGCGCGTTAAATCCCAAGGAGCGCGCCAGGCCATCAATGATTGCTTTAGTAAGATTGAGCCCCTTGATGCGCTGGGCCGCCCAATCGGCCGAAATCGCATCGCAATCCATGCCCCAGACCTTTTCGGTATAGGTCTTGAAGAAGATCGAAAAAAGCCGTTCGCCGAATTCATTGCGCATCCATTGATGGAAGGTCCTGGGGTCGCGGATTGGAAACGCGCGGGCATGGGCATAGGAGGCAAGGCAGGCGAGGCTTTGCTTGAACCCCAGATTGCGCAGGGCCTCGAAAGCCTTCAGCGGATAGGTGTAGAACTTGCCTGCGTAATAAATGCGCGACAGCCGCGGCCGGTCGAGAAAATCGTCCGGAAGGATCTCGTTCCAGAGCGCGACCACCTCGCGCGACTTTGAAAAGAACCGATGCCCCCCGATATCGAACAAAAAGTCCTTGTAGGAGACTGTCCGGCTGATTCCGCCGACGTAGTGCTTGTCTTGTTCGATAACGACCACGCGATGGCCGGCCTTGGCGAGACGGTAGGCGGTGGTCAGCCCGGCGGGGCCGGCTCCGATAATCAAGGTGTCGGTCGTCTCCACTGTGCGCTCCACGCTGACTTCGCAACGTGGAGGAGAACAGTTGAAGGTTAAGGCCGGACTGCAAGAATGAAGACGAGTCTATCGAATAGGCAAAATGACGTGACGTGAGGCTATAGTATCAAATTTGTGGATTGCTTATTGTTACATGCTAAAATACGCGGTAATATATTGAGTCATTATTAACGAGAAACGGTGCCCGCCGGACCGTAAATCCGTTTTCGCGGGCACGTTCAACTCCGGCGGCCGGCCGAGAAGCGGCTTCGCCTTCAACGCACCAAAACCGCCGCGCCGATAGCGCGCCGGCGAGCCTGCCATGCGTTGTCCGTGCGGCGGCGCCCAAAGCCCGGGCGGCAGCCTATCGGCTTTTGCCCGGCTGCCCCTCGCTGCAAAAAGCGCCCGCTTCGGGGTCTTGCCCATTGCCGCGTTAACGATGTTTCCAAATGGGTCAAGCCGTCCAGTTTGAATCCTGGCGTTCCGGTTGTAAAGTAACCTTTGGTTAACGGTTTCGCCGGGGCGGCTCCCGCGTGTATTCGCGCAAAGCCTTAGCCCCTCGCGAGAGAGTTTGTAAGAGGCATTCTGATGGCGAGTTCCAACAAAGCACAAGATCCCGCGGCGGCGGCGCTTTTGGCCATCGAAGAGGCGTTGAATCTCCCTGCCGCCGGCCAAAGCGCTGGGCCGGCCGAAGCAAATCCCATCGGCACGGCCAGCGGGGACAAGGCAAAGGAGCGCTTGTTGGGCGAGCGCGAAGGCGCAACGGCGCGCCTCGGCCCTTCGAGGCCGGCGCGTGATGCCGCGCGGACGCTGGAGGCAAGGTCGGCGGCGATCGGCGGGGATCGATTGTCCGGTTCGGCCGACGGGGACTTCGCCGCGCCAGGCGCGGAAATCCAAGCCCTAGAGCGGTCCGGCGGGGTCGCGCCGCCGATGCAACCGGCCAACGACGATCGCCAATCCGCCGGCGAAATTCTTCGGGCGTTTCAGGGCCGCTCTAACCGGGTTCCAGCAGTCCTTGTCGCGGCCTGCTCGGGTTTATGGGTGATCCTCGCCCTCGGCTACTTATTCGCCAACCGCGCTGTCCTTTTCAATCTCCCTGCTGGGTCCTTGTTGCCGCAAGCCTCACTTTATCTAATGACCATCGTGGGCCCCGTCATTTTCGCTTTGGTGACGGCGGCGTTGCTTCGCCGGGGTCAGGAGATGCGGCTTGCCGCCCGTTCGATGACCGAAGTCGCGGTCCGCCTGGCCGAGCCCGAAACCATCGCCGCCGGGCAAATGGTCACGCTTTCCCAAGCCATCCGCCGCGAGGTCGCCTCGATGGGGGACGGCATCGAACGCGCGCTCGCAAGAGCGAGCGAACTCGATACCCTGGTCAGGTCCGAAGTCTCCAATCTGGAGCGATCCTACTCGGACAATGAGCGCCGCGTCCGCACCCTGGTCGACGAATTGGCCTCGGAGCGGGAATCCATTCTGACCAATGCCGAACGAGTGCGTGGCGTGATCGCCTTGTCGCACGATAACCTTTCCCGCGATCTCGCCGGGGCCTCCACGCGTTTCGCGGAAAGTGTCGGCGAAGCCGCCGGCCGTGTCGCCGCCTCGCTTAACTCCAAAGGCGAGGAAATCAAAACGGCGCTCGGCCGGGGCCGGGACGATCTCGTCGATCAATTGTCGTCGCATGGGAATGATCTCATCAAGCGGCTGACCCAAACTGGACAAGACGCCACGGCCAGTCTCACGGGGGCGAGCGATGGCATCGCGCGGACGCTTGCCGATCGCTTGGCGGAAATGGACGACAGGCTTAAGACCGCTAGGGAGACCCTCGCCGCCGATTTGGAAATTCGCGGTGATTCCCTCGCGCAACAGGTCGACGCCACCGGCGCGCGGATTGCCGACACAATCTTTTCGCGCGGCGAAAATCTCGCTACGCGCTTGGCCGAAACCAGCGACCGCCTGCATGACGTCGTCGCGGTGCAAGGCAATACGCTGCACGATAATTTGGCCGGGATGAGCGAACGCATCGCGGGTCTAATATCGGCCCGAACCGGCGAAGCGCGGGATTCGTTCGAACAGTCGATCCAGACTCTTGCCACGCTCCTCGATGAACGCGAGGCAAAACTTCACTCCCAATTCGAGCAACATGGCGGCGAACTTCATCGGCGCTTCGCCGCGACCGCCGACGCGACGGCCGCCGCCCTGACGAGCCATACCGAAGCATTACACCAGAGGGTCGCCACGACGGTCGCGGACACGCTCGCCGCATTGGCGAGCCATTCCCAGCACTTGCATGACCATTTGGCGTCCACGGCACGAGACACGGCCGGAACTTTCACTAGCCATACAGCTACGCTGAACGAACGTCTCGCCGCGACAGTAAAAGAAACCTTGGCGGCCCTGACGGATCACTCCGAGCAGATGAGCGAAGGGTTGGAATCGACAGCGGAGACCACGGTTGCCGCGCTTGCCGGCCAAACTGGAGCGCTGCATGCGCGGCTCGCCGCGACAAGCGCCGAGATTCTTGGCGCGCTGTCGAACCATTGGGAGGAGATGGGCGAACGCCTGGAATTAACCGCGCAGCGTTCCGTCGCCGCGCTTACCAACCAGACCGAAGCGCTCCACGCCCGCCTGAACGCGACCGTCGGCGAGACGCTCGGGGCGTTGTCGAGCCATTCGGACGCGATGAGCGAGCGGCTCGAAACAACTGCGCAAAGTACAGCGACGGCGTTTACGAGCCAGACCGAAGCGCTCCACGCCCGCCTGAACGCGACCGTCGGCGAGACGCTCGGGGCGTTGTCGCGCCATTCGGACGCGATGAGCGAGCGGCTCGAAACAACCGCGCAAAGTACAGCGACGGCGTTTACGAACCAGACCGAAGCGCTCCACGCCCGCCTGAACGCGACCGTCGACGAGACGCTCGGGGCGTTGTCGAGCCATTCGGACGCGATGAGCGAGCGGCTCGAAACAACCGCGCAAAGTTCAGCGACGGCTTTTACGAACCAGACCGAAGCGCTCCACGCCCGCCTGAACGCGACCGTCGGCGAGACGCTCGGGGCGTTGTCGCGCCATTCGGACGCGATGAGCGAGCGGCTCGAAACAACCGCGCAACTTTCGGCGACGGCGTTTACTAACCAGACCGAAGCGCTCCACGCCCGCCTGAACGCGACCGTAGGCGAGACGCTCGACGCGCTTGCGAGCCACGCCTCCGAGATTGGCACCCGCCTGGAATTGGGAGCGACCCATTCAGCGGCAGTCCTTGCCAGCCATACCGAAACAGTGCAATCGCGTCTGGCGGCGACAGTCGGCGAGACGCTCGGGGCCTTGACCGGATATTCCGCACAAATTAGCGAGCGGTTGGAGGCGGCCGCGCAGCACTCCGCCGCGGCTTATGCCAACCACGCCGAAGCCCTGCATGAGCGGCTCGCCGCCACGCTCGACGAAACGTTTGGCGCCCTCACGAGCCACGCGGATGAGATGAGCAACCATTTGGCGGCGGCCGCGCGTGGAGCCGTCGCGGCTTTCGCGGATCACACGGGAGCACTGCGCGAGAATTTCGACCTGACCGCGCAACAGGCGATCGCTTCGATCGGCTATCAAGCCAACGATCTCAACGATCGCTTCGCGGAAACCGCGAATGAAGCGATCAATGCGATCGCGACCCATGGTGACCGGGTCAACGACGCCCTCGCCGGCCGGCTCTTGATGTTCGAGGAAACCGTTATCGGACAAGGCGGGGCGATCGCCAGCAGCATCGACGAGCATGCCGAACGGTTTACCGCGAACTTTTGCCGATCGCCTGGGTTCGATCGAAACTACGCTGACGTTGCAAGGGGGCGACCTAAACGACAAGCTTGGCCTGCGTGCACAGGAGGCCGCTGCGGCGCTGGAGGCGCATATCGAAGCCTTCGAATCGCGAACCGCCGTCAAGGCCGAGGAGGTTGGCAAGGCGCTCGAGAAGCTCGTCTCCCGCGTCGATCAAGGACTCGATTCACGCGCGCAAATGCTCAGCGAGACTTTGACAGGCAAAGCCCTCGATATAGCGAGAGCTCTTGGCGAAGGCGGCGGCGATGTGATCCGCGCGCTCGATGAAAAGGCTCAGGAAATCAGTGCGGCCATGACGGCTCGGTCGGCCGCCATCGCCGAGACGCTGGACGGCGGGGTCGCGCACTTCGAGGAACGCGTCGTCGGCCGTCTTGTAGCGGTTGCCGGAGACCTCGACGCGACGGGCCGCGCCGTCGCCGAAACTCTTGCGTCCAGAACGCGAGAGATCGATCAAACGCTCGGTCTTCACGCCGGCAACATCAACGCGGCGCTGGAACGCGAAGCAGGTCACCTTGGCCAAGTGCTCGCGGGGCGCGCCGAGGAAATCCGCGACACCATTGCGCAGGCGGTCGAGGATCTCGACACAACACTAGCCGGGCGCGCCGGGGAGATCGGCGAAGGCCTCGCCCAGAGGATCAATGAAATTAGCATGGCCTTGGCGGGCCGACTTGGCGAACTCGAAGGCGCGCTCGGGGAGCGTGGGCAAGCGCTACAGCGAGCATTGGCGGCCCGGGCGGGCGATTTGCGCGAGCTCTTCGATACCCGCGGCGAGCACCTGGTCGAGGCTCTGTCTGCTCGCGGCAACCAGATTGCTCAAGAGATGACAAGCCTCGGCGCAATCGTCACCCAAACGATCGAGGGCCGTGGAACCGCGATCGTGCAGCACCTCGGGGAGAAACAGAACGAACTCACGGCGGCGATCGAGCACTCGACAGCGCATTTGCGCGCGGCGATCGAAACCGGCGCCGCCGCGTCGATTGGAGCCCTCGTCGAGACGAATGAAAAATTGCGAACGGGGATGAGCGAGGTGATCGATCGTCTCGTCAACAGCAGCGCGGGATTGCAAAGGGCGATTAGCGCGACCGGCGCCGATTTCGCGGCGGCGGAGCATTCGCTGAGTGAACGCATGGACTATTTCCGCTCCATATTCACCAACGTCGCCGGAGAGATCAATCAACTCAACCAATCCGCTCGGGCCGCGCTCGACGAAGCAAGCAGCCTTGCTGAAACGATCGCACGCCACAAGGACGGCTTGGAAGGTTCCGCGGGCGACCTCTCCCGCCAGCAACGCGACCTCGATCAAATGCTCATGGCGCGGCGCGACTCACTCGAATCGCTTGTCAACAGCATCAAGGTGCGCCGCGAAGACTTGGAAGGCCTGATGCATTCCTTCGCGGAGGGTCTCGAGGACTCGCTTGAAAAAGCCGCGGCGCGCGCGCGCGACATCGGCGCCTTCCTGGCCGAATCGCTCACAATCCACCGGCGGAATGATCGATAGGCAATTCGCCGGCGTCCGCACCAATATTGAAAAGGAGCGCGAGAGCACGGCGGCGGCGATGCGCGCTGCCTGCGAGCAGGCCAATGCGGAGCTCGCGGGCATTTTCAGGCAAACCACAGAGCGTTTCCAATCCGCGGCGGCGGAGCTGCGCGATATGGCGCGCGAGATCCAGCGCGAACTCGAAGCGACCCGCGAAGCCTTGCGCCGTGGCGCCACAGATTTGCCGCAGGAGACGGCGCAGCAGGCAGCTTCCATGCGGCGTGCCGTCGCCGATCAGATCAAGGCGCTCGAGGAGCTGAGCGAAATCGTGACTCGCTCCGGCCGCGCATACGACGTTTCTCAACCGGCTCCGGTCAATGCCGAACGCGCTGTCCAGCCGGTACCGCCCCGGCGCGTCGAACCCGCTCGCGCGGCCGAACCACCGCGCGCTCCGGAGCCCGCTCGCCCGGAGGCGCAAAGGCCGCGCGCCGCTGCCCGGCCAGCCAACGCTAAAACTTCCGAACGCGGCGGCGGCTGGATCTCTGATCTTCTCGCGCGCGCGGACAGCGAGGAACCTCCGGTTTCCCCCATTGCCCCCGCCAAACCCACCCAACCGCCGCAGCGGCTGGAAGCGATTTCCCTCGATGTCGCGCGGATGATCGATCATGCCGCCGCCGCCGACGCCTGGGATCGCTATCGCCGCGGCGAAACCGATGCCTTCTCGCCGCGGATCTACGTCGGCCGCGGTCCCCAGACATTCGACGAAATCCGCCGGCGCTACCGGCTCGATCCGGAGTTCCACGCCACGGTCGATCGTTACGTGCAGGAGTTCGAACGGCTCCTGGCCGAACTCGGCCAGGATGAGGCAAGCGGGGCGGTCGCCAAGACATATCTTTTGTCGGAGACCGGCAAGGTTTACACCTTGCTCGCGCACGCCGCCGGCAAACTGGGCTAAATCGCGCCCGCGTCCCGATCAAATCGATTCATTTGATTGGTAAGGTCGCCGGGCAAGTTTTCCGGGACGTGTTCTATCTGGGTAAAATCCGGTGCGATGTCCGCTTGCGTGGAGGAACCCCGGCTTTTTTGGTTTCGAATTCTCCCGGTGTCCGGAGTGCGGTGCCAGCCGGCCTGTAAGCCGGGTTCTGTATGGCGCGCGTTTTCGCGCGCGCGATGGCCATTCCTCTGGGACGGCCGTTGCCGGCCGCCTCGAGCAACCTACCCGGGCAACGGATCCGGAGACGGATCCAAGGATTCCTCAACCGAGAAACGCCTTGCGTCGCCCCTATTCGGTTTTGCTCCCGGTGGGGCTTGCCATGCCGCTCATGTTGCCACGCGCGCGGTGCGCTCTTACCGCACCGTTTCACCCTTGCCTTGCGGTGGTTTGTTTTCTGTGGCGCTTTCCCTGGGGTTGCCCCCGCCGGAAGTTATCCGGCACCGTGTCTCCGTGGAGCCCGGACTTTCCTCCGCTGCGAAAGCGGCGGCCATCCGGCCGGCTGGCCCGGCCCCAATAGGCGCTCTCGGCGATTTCGTCAATTATCGAATTGGCAACCCGCGCGCGGTACAAATGCCGCACGGGGATAAATTTCGCGCACAAAAGTCGATTTCCGGCTTGACCTGGCGCACCGGCTAGGGTGTCTGAGCGGGTTGGGGATTGGCGCAGGAAACAATAGGAAGAGGCATGCGGAAGATTTTCCCTTTGACGATACTGATCATCTCGTCCATCGCGCTCACGGGCTGCGGCTATACGCCTGAAGAACGTGCCGTAAGTGGCGCGGCTATTGGCGGCGCGACTGGCGCGGCAATCGGCGCGGCCACCGGCGGACGGGCCGGCGCGGTTCTCGCTGGCGGCGCGCTTGGCGCGGCGACCGGTGCGATTGTCGGCGCCAACACCGCGCCACCGCCACCGCCACCTGGCTATTACGGGGCGCCGCCGCCACCGCCGCGCTGCGCACGGATCGGTTATGATGCCTATGGCAACCAAGTCTGCATCGCGTATTACCGCTATTGAAACCCGACAGCTCCTTGCCCGCCACGCTCGATCCCTCGCCCAACCACGGCGAGCGCAAAGGTGGCCGGACACCAGACTCAATTCTTCTGCATTACACTGGCCTGCCGACCGGAGAGGCCGCCGTGCGCCAACTTTGCGATCCGGCGACGGAAGTGTCCTCGCACTATCTTGTGTGGGAGGATGGACGCCTCTCCCAGCTCGTGCCGGAGGCGCGCCGCGCCTGGCACGCGGGCCGCGGCGTTTGGGCCGGCGAGAGCGACATGAACGATGTTTCGATCGGGATCGAAATCGCCAATTCTGGCCATCGGGGGGGCTCGCCAGCCTATCCATCGGCGCAGATCGAAACCGTCATCGCGCTCTGCCAAGATATTATCGCGCGCTGGCGTATTCGGCCCGAGCGGGTGCTGGCGCATTCGGACGTGTCGCACGGCCGCAAGAGCGATCCCGGCGAACATTTCCCCTGGGGGCGATTGGCCAAGGCCGGAATCGGCCATTACGTGACGCCCTCCGCCATCGAGGACGGCGCGCGCCTGGAACCCGGCGCCAAAGGCCCCGAAGTCGAGGCCCTGCAAGCGATGCTCGCGAGCTACGGCTACGGCCTCGAGACAACCGGTCTTTATGACGCCATGACCGAATCCGGGATCACCGCCTTCCAGCGCCATTTCCGGCCGGCCCGCGTCGATGGGATCGCGGATCGCTCGACCATCGCGACCTTGCGGCGGCTGACCGGCTCATTAGAGCGCGTCCCGATCAAATAGAATCATTTGATCGATAAGACGCAGCACAAAATCAAAGAGTTGGAGCACGTCCTGATCGAAAAAGTCGCGCAACTTTTTCGGGACATGCTCACAGCTGGCGAATAGTTAAACTGGAGTCGCTTGGGCCAACCCCGCGTAATAAAAGCCGTCACCAGGATCGCGGCCTTTCAAGGCGCCATCATTGTCCGAAGCGGCCGCCGCCGCGCCGATGACATCGGAGAACGACGGCGCGGGTCACGCCCCTTCGATGCCACCGGACGCCGCCTGAAGCGCGATGCAAGGCGGCTCATCCCTGAGCCTCGCCGGCGGCCAGCGGGCCGCCCGCCAGCCGTACCGCCAAGCGATCGAAATAGAGGTAAATCACCGGCGTCGTGAAGAGCGTCAGGACCTGGCTCACTATGAGGCCACCGACGATGGCAATTCCGAGCGGATTGCGGAGCTCCGAGCCAGTGCCGGTCCCGAGCATCAAGGGCAACGCGCCCAAGATCGCGGCGAAAGTCGTCATCAGGATCGGGCGAAAGCGCAGGAGACAGGCTTGGAAAATGGCCTCTTGCGGGGCCAGCCGCTCGGAGCGTTCGGCGTCGAGGGCGAAATCGATCATCATGATCGCATTCTTCTTGACGATGCCGATCAGCAAGATGATGCCGATGATTGCGACGACATCGAGCTCGTGGCCCGACGCCATCAATGCGAGCAGCGCGCCGACGCCAGCCGAGGGCAGTGTCGAGAGGATCGTTACCGGATGGATGAAGCTCTCGTAGAGCACACCGAGAACGATATACATCGTGATCACGGCGGCGATAATCAAAAACAGCTCGTTGGTTGCCGAGGCGCGAAACGCCGCCGTCGCGCCTTGAAAGGACGTGATGAAGCTGCCGGGCAGACCGATCTCTTGCTCGGCCTTCTCGATTGCCTCCACGGCGGCGCCGAGCGAGCCGCCTCGCGCGACGTTGAACGAAATGGCGGTGGCCGGAAACTGCCCGAGATGCGTAATCAACAACGGCCCTTGGCGCTGGTTCACGTGGACAATCGCGGACAGCGGAACTTGCCCGTTGCTGCCCGATGACGATGATGGCAAGTAAAACGAGGAAAGACTGGACAGCGCGCGCTGCAGGGACGGGTCGGCTTCCATGATGACCCGGTACTGGTTCGATTGGGTGTAGATGGTCGAGATGATGCGCTGGCCGAATGCATCGTAGAGCGCATTGTCGACGCTGGCCGGCGTAATCCCGAAGCGGGCCGCCGTCGCCCGGTCGATGACGAGATCGACCGATAGCCCTTGACTCTGCATATCGCTGGCGACGTCGCTGAGCTCCGGCAGTTGCCCGAGCCGTTGCATCAGCTTTGGCACCCAGATTTTAAATGCGCCGGGATCCGGGTCTTGCAAGATAAAATGATATTGCGCGCGGCTGACGCTGGAATCGATCGTGAGATCCTGAACGGGCTGCATGTAGAGCGAGACGCCAACGATCCCGGAAACTTCGTTCTGCAGGCGGCGGACGATTTCGCCGGCGCCGAGCGCCCGCTCGTCCCGCGGCTTGAGATTGATCAAAAACCGGCCGCTGTTCAGCGTGGTGTTGTCGCCGTCGACGCCGATGAACGAACTCACGTTGTCGACCGCCGGATCGCGCAAGATCGCATCGGCGAGTTGCCGCTGAAGGCCGGCCATCGCCTCGAAGGAAACGCTTTGCGGGGCTTCCGAAATCGCCTGGATCATGCCGGTATCTTGCACCGGGAAAAATCCCTTCGGAATCACGGCATAGAGGACGATTGTGAGGCCAAGCGTGGCGATTGCAACGAACAAAGTGAGCGGCTGGTGCCGCAGCACGATGTCGAGCGCCCGGCCGTAGCGCGCGACCAATCCGTTGAAGGCCCTCTCCCCCATAAGATCGAAGCGGTTGCGCTGGGCCTCGGGGCGATGCCGGATCAGCCGCGCGCTAAGCATGGGCACGAGCGTGAGCGAAACGATCGCCGAAATCACGATCGTGACCGCGAGCGTGATTGCGAACTCGTGGAACAGACGGCCGACCACCTCGCCCATGAACAAAAGCGGAATAAGAACAGCTATCAGGGACACGGTGAGCGAAATTATGGTGAAACCGATCTGCTCCGAACCCTTGAGCGCGGCCTGCAAAGGCGGATCGCCGGCTTCGACGTAGCGGGCAATGTTCTCGATCATCACGATCGCGTCGTCGACAACGAACCCGGTCGAGATCGTCAGTGCCATCAGCGAAAGGTTGTCGAGGCTGAAACCCAACAGGTACATTGCGACAAAGGTGCCGACCAGCGACAATGGCACCGAAAGGCTGGGGATGATGGTCGCTGGAAGCGTCCGCAGGAACAAAAAGATCACGAGGACGACAAGCGCCACCGCCAGCCCCAGTTCGAACTCGACATCGGCGACGGAAGCGCGAATGGTCGTCGTGCGGTCGCTCAGCACGGCGACGTTAACCGCAGCCGGGAGGTTCGCCACGATCGTCGGAAATAGGCGTTTAATCGTGTCGACGACCTCGATCACATTCGCGCCCGGCTGGCGGCGGATGCTGAGGATAATGGCCGGCGTAGTATTGTCCAAGGCGCCGAGCTTCGTATTTTCAGGGCCTGGGCCGACGCTGGCAACGTCAGAAAGGCGGACCGGACCGCCATTGCGGTAGGCGATGACGAGCGTGCCGTAACCGGCGGCGCTGGTGATTTGGTCGTTGGCACCGATCGTCGAGGCTTGTGCCGGGCCGTCGAAACTCCCCTTGGGCGAATTGACGTTGGCATTGGCAATCGTGGTGCGAAGATCGTCGATATTGAGGCCATAGGCGGCGAGCGCGGCGGGATTGAATTTGATCCGCACGGCCGGCCTTTGGCCGCCGCCGATGCTCACCAGTCCGACCCCCGGCTGTTGCGAAAGCTTTTGCGCGAGCCGCGTCTCGCTGATGTCCTCGAGCTCGGTCAACGGCAAGGTCTTGGAGGTGACCGCGAGAAGTCATGACCGGCGCGTCGGCCGGGTTCACCTTGGCATAGACCGGCGGCGTTGGCAGGCCGCTCGGCAGCAAATTGTTGGCGGCGTTGATCGCGGCCTGAACTTCCTGCTCGGCGACATCGAGACTTAGGTTCAGGCTAAACTGCAACGTGATGACCGAGGCGCCGGCCGAGCTTGACGACGTCATCTGGTTGAGGCCGGGCATTTGCCCTAGTTGCCGCTCGAGCGGCGCCGTCACCGAAGACGTCATCACCTCGGGACTCGCGCCGGGAAGAAACGTTTGCACCTCAATCGTCGGATAATCCACTTCCGGGAGGGCGGAGAGAGGCAGGAACCTGTAGGCAACGCCGCCGGCGAGCATGATCGCCGCCATGCAAAGCGTGGTTGCGACCGGGCGCAGGATAAAAATGCGCGAAGGATTCATCGGCCGGCCCTAGCGCGGGACGCCCCGTGCTTACTCATGGCTGGTCCCGTTGGCCGGGATGATCGCCGCGATGGTGCTGACTTGGGTGCCCGCTTTTAGCGGGCGTTTCGCCATCCGCGGGCCCGCCATTGGACCCCTCGGCGGTGGAAATCAGCACCTTTGCTCCGTCGCGCAACCGGTCGGCGCCGTCGACGACAACCCTATCGCCAGGCGAAAGGCCCTTGTTGACCGCGAACATTGCTCCGTCCAGCGGTCCAAGATCGACGGTTCGCGCCGACACCGTATCATCCGCGCCGATGACGTAGACATAAGTGCCAGGGGCGCCGTGCTGAACCGCGCTTGAAGGCACGGTCACGACGCCGCGCAAAAATTTGATCAAGAGCCGCGCGTTAACGAACTGATTCGGAAAAAGCTTATCATCTAGATTATCAAAGTTGGCGCGCAACTTCACCGTGCCGGTCGTTGGATCGATCTCGCTGTCGAGCGCCTCGACTTTGCCAACGGAAAGGGGGGTGACATTGGCGCGGTCGTAGGCGGTGACCTCGAGCGCCGTTCCAGCACGCATCGCCGCCACGATTTCCGGAATATCGTCCTCCGGCACCACGAAAATCACCGTGATCGGATGCATTTGGGCGACCACCACCAGGCCGGGGTCGGTGGTCTGCACAAAATTGCCGGGATCGACCAAACGCAGACCGATGCGGCCATCGACGGGCGAAACGATGTGCGCATAGATCAAGTTCAGCTTCTGCGTGTCGATCTGGGCTTGATCTAGCTTGACCGAACCCTCGTATTGCTTGACGATAAACACTTGGTCCTCGGCCTGCTGCCGCGCGATCGAATTCTGCTTGACGAGGGTTTGATAGCGGGTCAGATCCATTTTTGCCTGATCGAGGAGCCCTTGATCGTGGACGAGCTGACCCTCGTATTGAGCTTCGGCCAATTGAAAGGGGCGCGGATCAATCTGCGCCAGGAAATCGCCTTTCTTGACCGTTTGGCCTTCCTTGAAGCCGACTTCGAGCAGCTGACCGTTGACCTGGGTTTTCACCGTCACGGTCGCAAGGGGCGTCACCGTGCCGAGGGCAGTCACGACGACCTTGATGTCGCCGGTGCCGATGGTGGCCACGCCGACCGGCTGCGGCGCGTTCTCCTCACTGCGGCGGCTCGTGTCCTTTGGCGCTCGAAGCGTTTCGGTGATCCGGTAAATGCCGAGCCCGAGCAGGACGGCGATGCCAAGAAAAATGATCGGCCGTAGCCGCGATCTCGGCTTTGCCTTGGTATCGGGCGGCATGACCCTGTCTTCGCGAAGGCCGGCGCCGCCGTCGCGGAGAAGCATGTCATCGAAGGCCTCGGTCTTGGCCCCGTGGGTCCGGTCATCCATGTTTTAGGATCCAGTGCCTTGCCATTTCATGCATCTAGCTCATCGAAAAAACGGCCGATTATTGTTCCAAAGCATCTTGCCGCGGCTGTTCCGTGGCATGAACGTTTCGTAATGTTCCCACTTCCACTCCCGGTCGGCTTATAGTGTCGGTGTGGCATTGGCTCCAATCAATAGGCGGAGACCATGGAGATCGCCCGAACCGCCGGACTCCCCGTTTCACAGGGGCAAATTTTCGTCGAGCATAGCCCTGCCATGCCGGTTAAAGCGGAGGAATAAGAGGATTATTCGTCGCCAATTCCGTGCTGCTTGGCAAGAGTCCGGTATCCCATCCGCCGCCAAGCGCCTCGATCAGCGCGACAGCGGCAAGAAAGCGATTCTGTCTTACCGTCAACGCGGACTCTTGGTTGGTAAGCAACATCGCATCGGCGACGACGACCGCGGTGAAGGCAACCGTGCCGGCCTGATATTGATTGAGCAGAACATCTACCTCCTCTTGCGCCGACTTGACCGCGTCGTCGGCGACCTTCTGCTGGCGCGCCAATATGCGAATCGCGGCAAGCTCGTCTTCCACTTGCTGAAAGGCCGTCAGCACGGTCTGCCGGTAAGTTGCCACGCTTTGATCGTAGGTGGCTCTCGCCGCCTCGACTTCCGCGCTGAACAAGCCCCCGTTGAAGACAGTTTGCACCGCGGAAGCGCCGAGACTATAGAATTCGTGGGCAAGCGAGACCGTAAGCGCCCCGGTACCGGTGTACCCGAACATGCCGGTAAGGCTGACGTCTGGGTAGTAAAGGGCGATGGCGGCGCCAATGAGAGCGTTCTCTTGCTGCATCATCCGTTCGGCCGCGGCGATATCCGGACGCCTTTCCAACAATGTCGAAGGAACACTTACCGGAATGTCGGGAATCTTGAAGCCAAGCGGCGTGGGCGCGATCGTCAATTCCGCTGGCGTTTTGCCCATTAATACCGCGATCGAATGTTCGAACTGCGCCCGCATAACTCCGACATTGATCGCCTGGGACTCTGTAGTGAGAACCTGCGTCAGTGCGGTGGCGACATCGGCCTGCGAGGCCGTGCCGGCGGCATATTGATTTTTGGTAATCGCCAGCGTCTTCTTGTAATACACGACCGTTTGATTAAGCAGTGCCTGCAGCGCATCCGCCGCCTGCAGATTGTAATAGGCGGTGGCGAGCATGGCCTGGGCGGAAAGCTTGGCATTGGCGAGATCGGCGGCGGAGACTTGGGCGCCGGCGACGTCGCTTTCCACCGTGCGGCGGATCTTGCCCCACAAATCGAGATCCCAACTGCCATTGGACGCCAGAGTGTAGACCGTTCTAGTGACCCCAGTGCCTAGCGCGTTGCCAATTGCCTCCGCCCCGAAATGCGACCCAATGTATGAATAATTCAAGGTGACGGCCGGAAACAGGCCAGCCTGCGCCTCCTTGATGACGGCGAGCGTTTGCCGGTAGGCCGCCTCGTCGGCGGCGACGGTCTGGTTGGAGATTTCGACTTGCGGCTCAAATGAATTCGAGCTTTTTATCCTTAAACACCGACCACCAGGGGCCGCGGTCGATGTCGTCGCGCGGAGTAGCGCGTTTCCAGCCTTTCAGCTCTTTGTAGGCCACAGGTTCAGGCGCGGATGGGCGCAGATAGTCGGGTCCGACACTGCACGCGGCCAAAATGACGGCGAGGATCGCGCTCGAAAAGCCTGCCCAAGCTTTCCATCGAGGCTCGCGCGTTGGCCGCATTGGATGCAGTTGCTCCGAACACCGCCGTTCGATCCCTCGGCCAGTTGGTCATCGATAACGGATTGTCGGCAAGTCTAACAACGGAATGCGGCGACACCAAAGCCAAAACTGGCTTGCGCCGAGAAAACGGCCGGGTGCCGCTTTCAAGCCACACTCCCCGCCTTCGTTCGGGACGCCGTCGCGGCGGCCAAGGCCCACTGGCGGGGGCCGGTCAGCCGTGGCCCAAGCCGCGCGAGCGCGCCAGTTCGCAAAGATCATTTTCAACGCTTGTTAAAGCCCCAAAAATCTGCGATCTTAACTCCTTAGGACAGCGTTGCTGACACTTTGGGCTGGGGCAACGGCGATGGCGCGCGGTCCCCATCCAATCCCCAGTTGAAGCAGCGCGCTGGCGCCGGCCTATACCACGGCCTCGAAGCCGGCGTGGCCCGGTTCTTGCTCGGCTCAGTTCTTGCCAGATGTGCTGGACTCGTCAAGCGCGCTTCGGTGAGGCGGGGAGGCCTTCCTGTGGCGGTACGATTGATGGAGGGTTAGAGATGGCAGATCCGATCTTCCCAGGGCCGATCCAATTAGATCCCGGCCTACCGTCCGCGCAAGGCCTTTATTCGCCAGTCAAGGAGCATGACGCCTGCGGGGTTGGTTTCGTCGCGGACATGCGCAATCGCAAGTCGCACGAAATGATCGCCATGGGCCTCGAGATTCTGCGCAATCTCGATCATCGCGGCGCGGTCGGCGCCGATCCCGAGGCGGGCGATGGCTGCGGCATGCTGGTTCAAATCCCGCATCGCTTCTTTGCCAAAAAGGCAACCGAGCTCGGTTTCGTCCTGCCAGCTCGGGGTGACTATGCCATCGGCGCGCTGTTCTTGCCGCGCGATACGGAAGGCCGCCGGATCGCCGAAGACATTGTTGAAACAATGGTCGCCGCGGAGGGACAGATCACTCTCGGCTGGCGCGACACGCCGGTCGATTCTTCTTGTCTTGGCGAGAGCGTCAGGGCGGCCGAACCTGTAAGCCGCCAGATTTTTATAAAGCGCGGCCCTCATGTCGAGAACCAGACCGTGTTCGAGCGGCGGCTTTTTATTCTTCGCAAGACGATTTCGAACGCGGTCTACCGTCTGAACGACCCGCGCACCGCCGGCTTCTATCCCGTGTCGCTTTCGTCGCGCACCATCGTCTACAAAGGCCTATTGCTCGCAACGAAGCTCGGCAAATATTACAAGGACCTCGCCGATCCCTTGTTCGAATCGGCGCTGTCCCTTGTGCATCAGCGCTTTTCGACCAACACGTTTCCAACCTGGTCGCTGGCGCATCCCTATCGTCTCGTCGCGCATAATGGCGAAATCAATACTTTGCGCGGCAACCTCAATTGGATGGCAGCGCGGCAAGCCTCGGTCGCCTCCGGGCTTTTCGGCAATGACATAAGCAAGCTCTGGCCGATCTCCTACGAAGGCCAATCGGACACGGCCTGTTTCGACAATGCGCTCGAATTCCTCATCCAGGGCGGCTATTCGCTTAGCCACGCGATGATGATGCTCATTCCGGAAGCCTGGGCGGGCAACCCACTGATGGATCCGGCGCGCCGCGCTTTCTACGAATATCACGCCGCGATGATGGAGCCCTGGGATGGGCCGGCCGCCGTCGCCTTTACCGATGGCCGCCAAATTGGCGCGATGCTCGACCGCAATGGCCTGCGTCCGGCGCGCTACATCGTCACCAGCGACGGGCTCGTCGTACTGGCCTCGGAAGCTGGCGTCTTGCCGATCGCCGAAGAGCGGATCATTACCAAATGGCGATTGCAACCGGGCAAGATGCTGCTCGTCGATTTGGCGCAGGGCCGCATCATCTCGGACGACGAAATCAAAAGCACGCTCGCCGCCTCGCATCCTTATGCCGAATGGCTGAAGCGCACCCAGATCGTGCTCGAGGATATGGATCTCGCTGTCCATCCACGTTCGCCGCGCACGGATGTGTCGCTCTTGGATCGCCAGCAAGCGTTCGGCTACAACCAGGAGGATATTTCGCTTCTGCTGCCGCCGATGGCGGTGACCGGCCAGGAAGCGGTCGGGTCGATGGGCACCGACACGCCGATTTCGGCATTGTCGACGCAGTCGAAGCTCCTCTATACTTATTTCAAGCAGGATTTCGCGCAGGTGACCAATCCGCCGATCGACCCGATCCGCGAGGAATTGGTCATGAGCCTCGTGTCGTTCATTGGGCCGCGCCCCAACATCCTCGATCTTGAAGGCAACGCAAGCAAGAAACGTCTTGAGGTCCGGCAGCCCATTCTGACCAACGGCGACCTCGAGAAAATCCGTTCGATCGGGCATTTCGAGGAGGCTTTCGACACCAAGACGCTCGATATCACCTATCTTTCGGAAAGCGGCGCGGAAGGCATGCCGGATGCCCTTGGCCGGCTCTGCGACCGCGCCGAACACGCGGTCAACAGCGGCTTCAACATCATCATCTTGTCCGACCGTCTGACTGGCGCCGACCGCATTCCGATTCCAGCGCTCCTTGCGACGGCTGCGGTGCACCATCATCTGATCAGCAAAGGGTTGCGCACCTCGGTTGGCCTCGTCGTCGAAACCGGCGACGCGCGGGAGGTCCACCATTTCGCCCTGCTGGCGGGCTATGGAGCGGAAGCGATCAACCCTTACCTCGCCTTCGAGACGCTCGCCGCCATGGCGAGCGAGTTTCCTGATGAAATCGATGGCCATGAGGCATGCAAGCGCTACATCAAGTCGATCGACAAGGGCCTTCTGAAGGTGATGTCGAAAATGGGCATTTCGACCTACCAGTCCTATTGCGGCGCGCAGATTTTCGAGGCGGTCGGTCTCGCGGAAGATTTCGTCGATCGCTATTTCAGTGGGACCGCGACGCGGATCGGCGGCGTCGGCCTTGGCGAAATCGCGCAGGAAACCGTTCGCCGCCATGGGCAAGCTTTCGGCGATGCGCCACTCTATCGCCATGCCCTTGACGTTGGCGGCGATTACGCCTTCCGCATACGTGGCGAAGCGCATTCCTGGTCGCCGCAATCGGTGTCTCTCCTGCAACATGCCGTGCGCGGCAACGATGAGGCCAGCTATCGCGCCTACGCCGCCCTCTTGAACGAGGAAACCGAGCGGCCGTTGACCATCCGCAGTCTTTTCCGCATCAAGACGGCGCAGGAAGACGGTCGCCTGCCGGTTCCCCTTGAGGACGTCGAATCCGCCCAATCAATCGTGCGGCGTTTCTCCACCGGGGCAATGTCCTATGGCTCGATCTCGCGCGAGGCCCACACAACGCTCGCGATCGCGATGAACCGGATCGGTGGCAAATCGAATACCGGAGAAGGCGGCGAGGAGTCCGATCGCTACAAACCGCTCCCCAATGGCGATTCGATGCGCTCGGCGATCAAGCAGGTGGCCTCTGGGCGGTTCGGCGCCACCACCGAATATCTCGTCAACTCCGACCTGATGCAGATCAAGATGGCGCAAGGGGCAAAACCTGGCGAAGGCGGCCAATTGCCAGGGCACAAGGTCGATGCCGTCATCGCCAAGGTGCGTCACTCGACGCAAGGCGTCGGCCTTATCTCGCCGCCGCCGCATCACGACATTTATTCGATCGAGGATCTGGCGCAGCTCGTCTTCGATCTAAAGAACGTCAATCCCGAGGCCGGGGTCTCGGTCAAACTCGTCTCCGAGGCCGGCGTCGGAACCGTCGCCGCCGGCGTCTCCAAGGGCCGCGCCGACCACGTCACCATTTCGGGCTTCGAGGGCGGTACGGGAGCGTCGCCGCTGACCTCGATCAAGCACGCAGGCACTCCCTGGGAAATCGGCCTTGCCGAGACGCAACAGACCTTGGTCCTGAACCGTCTGCGCTCGCGGATCGCGGTGCAGATCGATGGCGGCCTGCGCACCGGCCGCGATGTCGTGATCGGCGCGTTGCTCGGCGCCGACGAATTTGGCTTCGCCACGGCGCCCCTGATCGCCGCCGGCTGCATCATGATGCGCAAGTGCCATTTAAACACCTGTCCAGTCGGCATCGCGACGCAAGACCCTGTTCTGCGCAAGCGGTTCACCGGTCAGCCCGAGCATGTGATCAATTTCTTTTTCTTTGTTGCCGAGGAAGTGCGTGAGTTGATGGCAACGATGGGCTATCGCACCGTCGACGAGATGATCGGACAAATGCAGATGCTCGACGAGGTACAGGCGATCATCCATTGGAAGGCGTGCGGGCTCGACTTCTCGAAGCTCTTCCACAAGCCGGCGGCACAAGGTCAAGCGATCTTTCATTCCACCCGGCAAGATCATGGGCTCGAAAAAGTGCTGGATCGCAAGCTGATCGCGGCCGCCAAGGCTTCGATTGAAACCGGCACCCGGGTAACCATCGAGACCGCGATCAACAACACCGACCGCGCCACGGGCGCCATGTTGTCGGGGGTAATCGCGCGCCGTTATGGCCATTCCGGGCTTGCCAACGACACGATCTATATCAAAGCCAAGGGGACCGCCGGGCAAAGTTTCGGCGCGTGGCTTGCCGCCGGCGTCACCCTGGAACTCGAGGGCCAGGCCAACGATTACGTCGGCAAGGGGCTCTCCGGCGGACGCATCATCGTTTATCCCCCGGCCGCTGCGCGGATTACGCCGGAGAAGTCGATAATCATCGGCAATACCGCGCTCTATGGCGCGATCGCCGGCGAGTGCTATTTCCGCGGCATTGCCGGCGAACGTTTCGCGGTCCGCAACTCCGGCGCGATCGCGGTCGTCGAAGGCGCCGGTGATCACGGCTGCGAATATATGACCGGCGGCATCGTCGTCGTCATCGGCGAGACGGGGCGTAATTTCGCGGCCGGCATGTCAGGGGGCATCGCCTATGTCCTCGACGAAGACGGCAAATTCGCGCAACGCTGCAATCTCGCCATGGTCGAACTAGAGCCGGTCGTCGAAGAAGAAGACTTGATGCTAAAGAACTATCACCACGGCGGCGATCTCGACTTCCATGGCCGCGTCGATGTGATGGGCGACATGACCCGTTTCGACGCCGAGCGGTTGCATCAGCTCATTTCGAACCATGCCCTTTATACGAATTCGGCGCGAGCCCGCCATATTCTCGAACAATGGGACGAGTACAAGCCAAAATTCCGTAAAGTCATGCCGGTCGAGTACCGCCGCGCGATCGAGGAACTGATCGCCAAGGTGGGCCAGCCAAGTCTCGCTGCGGCGGAATGACTGAAGAGACGTCCATGAGGCTCCCGGCCCCCGATGGGATAGAGTAGTGCGGCCGGTAGCGGATATGTATGCTGGGCTTAAGACCTTCTGCCACGGGAGAAAGCTGTTCTCGCAGGCCTTTAAAAGGCCGCGTCCTCGTCCTCTCATCCCGAGTTTAACGAAGGACGAGACGGTCTTTCAGGCCCCCTCAGGATGAGGGCTGAGATAGGTTCCTTATGGGCAAGGTAACAGGATTCCTTGAAATCGACCGGCGCGACCGGCGCTACGTGCCGGCCTCCGACCGGATTCGCAATTACAAGGAATTCATGATCCCGCTTTCCGAGGAAGCGACCAGGGATCAGGCGGCGCGCTGCATGGATTGCGGCATTCCGTTTTGCCACACCGGCTGCCCGGTCCACAATCAGATTCCCGATTGGAACGATCTCGTCTACCGCTCCGATTGGGAGGAGGCATCAAACAATCTTCATTCGACCAATAATTTTCCGGAATTCACCGGCCGGCTTTGTCCGGCGCCTTGCGAAGCCTCTTGCACGCTGAACATCGACGATAGTCCGGTCACCATCAAAACCATCGAATGCGCGATCGCCGACCGCGCCTGGACGAACGGCTGGATAATACCCGAACCCGCGGAGGCGAAGACCGGCAAGAAGGTTGCCGTGGTCGGCTCGGGACCTGCGGGGCTTGCCTGCGCCCAGCAGCTCGTGCGGGCCGGACACGACGTCCATCTCTACGAGAAAAACGCCAAGCCCGGCGGTTTGCTGCGCTACGGCATTCCCGATTTCAAGATGGAAAAACATCTGATCGACCAGCGGACCGTCCAAATGCAGGCGGAAGGCGTGCATTTCCACAATGGCGTGAATGTTGGGATCGATCTCGATGCGGCGGAATTGCTCGAAGGCTTCGACGCGATCGTTCTTTCCGGCGGCGCCGAAAAGCCGCGCGATCTCGAAATTCCCGGCCGCGATCTCTCCGGCGTGCATTTCGCGATGGAATTTTTGCCGCAGCAAAACCGCCGCATCGCCAAGGAGCCGATCCACAGCAACGCGCCGATTCTTGCCTCGGCCTTGCACGTCATCGTGATCGGCGGCGGCGATACGGGATCGGATTGCATCGGAACCGTGATCCGCCAGGGCGCGCTGTCCGTGACCCAGCTCGAAATCATGCCGCGCCCCCCAGATAAGGAAAACAAGCTGCTGACCTGGCCGGACTGGCCCTTGAAGATGCGCACGTCGTCCTCCCAGGAAGAGGGCGCGGAAAGGGATTTTTCGGTTGTGACCAAGGAATTGCGCGGCGAGGATGGCGCCGTGAAGAAACTCGTCTGCGCGCGGCTCGACGCGAATCTAAAGGAAATACCGGACAGCGCCTTCGAGCTCAGGGCCGATCTCGTGCTGCTTGCCATGGGCTTCGTTTCGCCGGTGCATGAGGGGCTTTTGGAAAATCTCGGCGTCGCGTTCGATCCGCGCGGCAATGTCGCGGCCGATCAGACGAGCTACAAGACCTCTATCCCGAAGGTCTTTGCCTGCGGCGACATGCGGCGCGGCCAATCCCTGATCGTCTGGGCGATCCGCGAGGGCCGCCAAGCCGCGCACGCCGTCGATTTGTTTTTGATGGGATCGACTGTTCTACCGCGGTAGCGCGGTTTCGCCGGCCGATCCAAATTGCCTTCTTGCGATCGACACCTGTATGCTGCTCCAGCAACGCCATTCCGCGTTGCTTGGAGGACATCCCATGATCAAGATCGCATCGTTACCAACAATCGGCGGGGCTCTTCTCGCCTGCGGCCTCTCCGCCGCGCCGGCGGAGGCGGGACCAAACCGGACTTGGGTTTCCGGAACGGGAACCGACAGCGGCGCGTGCACGCGCGCCGCACCCTGCAAGACTTTTGCCTTTGCGCTCACCCAGACCGCCGCCGGCGGCGAGATCGACGTGCTCGATCCGGCCGGCTATGGCACGGTGACCATCACCAAGGCGATCAGCATCGTCAACGACGGCGTCGGGGTCGCGGCCATTTTTGCTTCCTCGGACTCGGGCATTGCCATCACGATCAATGCCGGCGCGACCGATAGCGTACACCTGCGCGGCCTGACCCTGAATGGGGTGTCGGGAGGCGGCATCCTGTTCAACACCGGCGGAAACCTCGCCATCGAGAACTGCGTCGTCTTGGGCGCGATCCTTATCACGCCCAGCACATCGAGCAGCTTCTCGGTGTCGAATACAATTGTCTCCGGTGGCTCCAATGATGGGATCGTCGTAGGGCCCACCGGATCGGCCGGCGTCACAGGTGTGCTCAGCAAAGTCACGGCGGTCAATAGTTGCGGAGGAATCGCCGTGAGTGGCTCGTTCACGAACGTCACCATCGTCGATAGCGAGGCTTCCAACAACAAATCTGGGGCTCCCGGTTGCACAAGGTTCGGCGTCAACGCGGAAGCGGGCGCCATCGTCATGCTGCGCAATTCCGTTGTCAGCTACAACGATAACGGCCTCGACGCAATTGATAATGCAATTCTTCGGGTCACGCATTCGGTAGTCACCGGGAATGGTACTGGAGTGTCCACGTCCGGCGGCGGCATCATAAAGAGCTACGGCGACAACGACATGAATGGCAACACGAATAACAATTTCGGCGCTCTGACCACGATCCCCATGCATTGACAAGCCCCGGCAACGCTACCCTTCGCGATTCGCTTACCGCGATCGCTTCGCAACAGTAGAACACGAGGTATTCCATGATCAGGATCGCATCGTTACCAACCATCGCCGGGGCTCTTCTCGCTCTCGGCCTTTCCGCCGCGCCCGCGCAGGCCGGACCAAACCGGACGTGGGTTTCCGGAATGGGAACCGACAGCGGCGCGTGCACGCGCGCCGCGCCGTGCAAGACTTTTGCCTTCGCGCTCACCCAGACCCCCGCCGGCGGCGAGATCGACGTGCTCGATCCGGGAGGCTACGGCCCGGTGACCATCACCAAGGCGATCAGCATCGTCAACGACGGCGTCGGGGTCGCGGCCATTGGGATTTCCTCGGGCAATGGCATCACGATCATGCCGGGGCAAACGACAGCGTTCACCTGCGCGGCCTGACCATCGAGGGGACTCGGCGGGGGATTCGGCATCCTGTTCAACACGGGCGGGAACCTCGCCATCGAAAACTGCGTCATCCGGGACGGCGGGATCAATATTTCCCCCAGCACATCGAGCAGCTTCTCGGTGTCGAATACGATTGCTTCCGTCAGCTCCAGCTTCATCGGTACAGGGATCTTCATCTCGCCCATCGGTGCGACGGTCGTTACCGGCGTGCTCAGCAAAGTTATAACGAACAATAATGGCTTCGGAATCAACGTCATTGCCTCGGCAACTCCCGGGGCATCGCTTAATGTCACCATCGTGATAGCGAGGTTTCCAACAACCACATTCATGGTGGACTCTTCGTCGTCGGCGTAGGAATCACCGTGGGCGGCGCGGCCGCCGCCGTCATGGTGCGCAATTCCGTTGTCAGCTACAACGATAACGGCCTCGAGGTAATTGACGGTGCAATTCTTCGGCTCGCGCATTCGGTGATCACGGGCAATGATAATGTTGGAGTGAGCGTGTTCAGCGGCGGCACCATTCGTAGCTACGGCGACAACGACATCGATGGAAACAGCAGGGACAACACGGGCGTTCTGACCGTGATCCCCACGCATTAACGAGCCCTCCGCGCCGGAGGGCCGTCTCCGGCGCTCCGCCCACCGCGCCGCAGGTGGCCTCGCTCGCGGTGCCCGGGTTCGATTAAAAGACCGCCCGCGTCCCGGTCACAGCGGCACGACGCGCGTGCCGAGCGGATTGTCGAGCCCGCCGTCGCCGCAACTATATTGGGGCGCATTGCACCCAACCTTGCCTCGGCGCGACAATCGCTTAAATTGACGGTAAACTGATCAGCCGAGACCGGAAACGATGCCGTTTGTTAGCTCCGTGGACGTCGCGGGCCGCAAGGCCGGCCATATCAAATTGCATGGGCCGGAGGCGTTCGCAGGAATGCGCCGGGCTGGACAGCTTGCCGCCGAAGCGCTCGACCTTCTGACCGAACATGTGCGGCCCGGCACCACAACCGAGGCTCTCGACACGCTCGTCTTCGATTTCGCGATAGCGCATGACGCTTATCCTGCGCCGCTCGACTATCGCGGTTACCGCAAATCGGTGTGCACCTCGATCAACCATGTGGTTTGCCACGGAATACCAGACAGCAAACCGCTCAAGGAAGGCGATATCGTCAATATCGACGTGACATTGATCCTGGATGGCTGGCACGGCGATTCGAGCCGGATGTATTTCGTTGGCGAGGTTCCTCGCCGGGCCGAGCGCCTCGTCGCAGTGACCTATGAGGCGCTACTTCGCGGCATGGCCGCCGTGTGCCCGGGCGCGACGACCGGCGATATCGGCGCCGCGATCCAGGAATACGCCGAGGCCGAACGCTGTTCGGTCGTGCGCGACTTTTGCGGGCATGGCCTGGGGCGCCTGTTTCACGACGAGCCCAACATTCTCCATTACGGCCGGCGCGGCGAAGGCGGGCTGCTCAAGCCCGGCATGTTATTCACTATCGAGCCGATGATCAATCTCGGCCGTCCGCAAGTAAAAATCCTTTCCGACGGCTGGACCGCGGTGACCCGCGATCGCTCCTTATCGGCGCAGTTCGAACATTCGATCGGTGTGACCGAGACCGGCTATGAAGCATTCACCCTTTCGCCGAAAGGTCTGCATCGTCCGCCCTATGACGTCGCCAGGTTGAACGGCGCATGACGAAAGGGGAAATGGGCCCCGCCGCCAACCCGCCGCATTACCTCGGCCACCGGGAGCGGTTGCGCGACCGGTTCCGCAAAGGCGGCGCCGATGCCCTGGGCGAGTATGAACTGCTCGAACTCATTCTTTTCCGCGCCATGCCGCGGCGCGACGTCAAGCCGCTCGCCAAAGCGCTCATCGCCCGCTTCGGCTCGTTCGCCGAGGTCGTATCGGCGCGCCCCGAGCGTCTGCGCGAAATCGAGGGGCTGGGCGACGCCGCGATCGTCGAACTGAAGATAATCGAGGCGGCGGCCAAGCGTCTCGCCAAATCCTCGATCGAAAAGCGGCCGTCGCTGTCGAGTTTCGCCGCGGTCGTCGATTACTGCCGCACCGCGATGGCGTTCCTCGACCACGAGGAATTTCGCGTGCTGTTTCTCGACAAGAGGAATCACTTGATCGCCGACGAGGTTCAAGGCGTCGGCACGGTCGATCATGCGCCGGTCTATCCCAGGGAGATCATGCGCCGCGCCCTCGAACTCAGCGCTTGCGCGATCATCCTTGTGCACAATCATCCATCAGGCGATCCACAGCCTTCAGCGGACGACATCCACCTCACCCATCAGATCATCGCGGTGGGCAAACCCCTAAAAGTTGCCGTGCATGATCATTTGATCATCGGCAAGCATGGCCACGCGAGCCTTAAGGTATTGCGGCTGATTTAGCCTCGTGGGCGCCGCGAAAAATAGTCTCTTCCCTCCACCGCGCCAATCAGAGGCGAGCTTCGCACGAGCGATGCGGGACGAAAGCCTTGGGATGAAGTCGTGGTCTTCAAGGCGTTGGCGCAGCAGGCGCTTTCCAATCTCTCCGACGGTCAGGCGGAATGTCAGTGGCGCGATCGCTTGTCGATCGTGCGGATTTTCGCGCGGCCGAGGTCGAGTTGTAAAGGCGGCATTCCATGGCCTCGAGTGGTATTCGGCCAACCGCGAAATGCATCCGCATTTCCAGCGGCTGGTCTAACCTGCTGACGCGCGACGCAAAAATTGTTTTTCGGCCACCGGGAGAAGGGAATCACAAGGTGGCGGCCTTTTGCAACCAGCTTCGGCTGGGTTGTCCTCCGTTGAGCAGGTCTTGCCGCGAGGAAAATCGGTCAGCACGGCCACCCGGCAACTGCGATTGCATTCGGAGACGGCTGCTTTCCTCCAAAAGATCAGCGCAAATCGCCGGGAAACGCGAAATCCGCGCATAACGGAAAAACCGTGCATAACCTAAGCGCGAGCTTACCGGCCGTGTATTATGTGTGGGATCGAATTCAATCTTGACATCCAGGCCCAGCCGGCAAAACTCAACTCATAGTAATGACCAACATTCGCAGCGTGCCATCATGCGTGACCGTTGCCCCCGGCAGAGTTTCAGCCCGTGAACGTCACGCGACCTTCCATGCTCTGGACTGCGACGGTGGCGGTCGGTGTCGCGCTGGTCGTGCTGTTGCACGAAATCCTGCTGCCGTTTGTGGCCGGGATCGCTCTCGCCTATCTGCTCAACCCGGTTGTCGACCGGATCGAGCGGCTCGGGGTGAACCGCACCGTTGCCGCGCTGGGCATTGTCGGCCTGTTCATCATTGGTGTCGGCGGCGTGATGGTGCAGGTCACGCCTCTCCTTGGCACGGAGGTTGCGGACTTCATCGAAAAGGTTCCCCAGTATATCGGAAAATTGCAAGCCTTCGCCAATAATCCGGGCCGCCCCTGGTTGCGCAAGATCATCGGCGAAGGACTGAGCGAAGCCGAGCAATCGGCTGGCCAGCTCACAAGCGTGGCCGCCGACTGGATCCCCACTTTTCTTCGCTCGCTGTGGTCGGACAGCCGGGCATTGATGTCGATCTTCTCCCTGATGGTGGTGACCCCGATCGTCACCATCTATTTGCTTATTGATTGGAAACGCCTGATCGCGGCGATCGACGGTTTGATCCCGGCGGCGCAGCATGAAACCGTGCTGGCGCTCTCTGGCGAGCTCAATGACACGATCTCCGGGTTCCTGCGCGGGCAGGGAACGATCTGTCTCATCCTTGCCTTGTATTATGCGTCGGCGCTGCGTTTGATTGGTCTCAACCACGGACTTCTGATCGGCCTTGCCGCCGGCCTGATCAGTTTCATTCCCTATCTTGGGTCGCTCACGGGGCTTGTGCTGTCGCTCTGCGTGGTGGTGCTCCAGTTCTGGCCGAACTGGACGATGATTCCGGTCGTGCTGGGAATCTTCGTCGCCGGCCAGGCGATCGCGGACTATGTGCTGTCTCCCTATCTCATCGCGTCGCGAGTCCAGCTCAATCCCGTCTCGATTATGTTCGCCATTGCCGCGTTCGGCTATCTGTTTGGCTTCGTCGGCCTGCTCATCGCGGTGCCGCTCGCCGCCGCGATCGGCGTCGTCATCCGGTTTGCGATGCGGCAATATCAGGCAAGCCAACTCGAGCCGGCGGCCGTTGTCAGCGCGCCGGAACCTCCGGGCAAAAAGACCAGCTTCTGGCGACGCTGGCGCGAGAAAACCTGATTTTCACGCCGAAGTCGCCTTAGCGGATAAGAAGGCCGATACATTAGTGGAAAAGCGTTCGACCGACACTTGAGCGCACGATAATCGGATCCGAGCGTCGACGGCGAAGAACATGATGGTTACCGGCGGCGGTCTTCAAGCTCCAGGGTGACAAGCCGGGCCAGCAGAGTAGCAGGGTAGAGCTGGCCGATGATCGCCTCAACACTGCTGAGGCTGCGCGCAATGGGATGCACCGGCACAATATCGCCGTAGCCGACCGTGGTAAGCGTAGAAAAACTGAAATAGATCAAATCGCTGAGGAGCTTTGGACAACCATGAGCAAGAGCGTAAGCCACGTCAGCAGCCGGTCGCCGAACCTCTCCCGCGCGCGGGCGAGGTACCGCTGTAGATCATCCACTTTCATTAGTATCCTTGGTCTTGCCGCTTATACATAAAGTACAGCACAACTATCGCAACCAATGCAGTGGCTATCAATAGGAGCAGCAGAGTCGCTTGGTCGAGCCAAGCGATGGCGGGAACGGCAAGGGCCAACACGACGCCGACAAGGCAGATGCGCCAGGCGGCGACGTGGACACCAGCCGTGAACGTGCCCAGCGCCAACACTGTCAGCAACACGAGTGAGCTGGCGTCCGAGTTCATCATTTGTTTTACGTCCGCCACGAATACGAGATACATCGCAACGAGAACCGCAAGCCAGTGAAGGGCCTCGGTTTTGATAAGGCGCCAATGCGGCGCCTTGCCCTCGACGTCTCGCCAGCGGGTGATCACACAGATAACGGCGAAGAAGGGCGCAACGACAATCCAATAGTTCGTCATCGCCGCTCGCGCAATGCTCGTACGGGCGACCCCAAAAAGGGCAAGAGCCAGCATCGCGAAGTAGGGCCAGTCCTTGATGAGGAAGGCGCGCAGGCTGAAGCGTGACGCCTTGGGGCCGTCGTCGTCCGATTCATAATCGACCATGGTGCAAGCTCCGGGATGAGGACGGCGCTGTTCGTTTGACCAGGCCGCTCGATTGATGTAGTCATTCTAGCGCCAATGGAATTGGGCGGATAGCTCCAACAACACCATTCACGAGTGGGCAGGCGCCGGCAGGCCTGCACAAGGCAACATGTCCGGCACTCTCAAAGGCAACTTTCGGCGTCCAGGCGTCATCAAGGACGGGCTGGAAAGCGCGCCAAAATCAATTCCAACACAACTCGCCACGGTGCCGATTCCGGCGGCGCGCAAGCTCAGCCGAACTCCGCCTATAAGATGGAAGGGAGCGTAGATGACGCTCTTAATCGGGCAAAGGAACCCAAGACGAGCAAGGACGGGAAGAGGAATTCAACCGGTTGGCTTTACCCAGCAGACGTCACACGACGCAACGAGAAGCAATGTGTGCCTTTGGTGCGAACTGTGATCCCCAGGCCCCACTCATCGCAATGCAGAGAGGGTGATCCGGTCACGCCGGACAGTGTGAAAGATTTAGAGTCTGGGACTGCCATCGCCAACTTCGACAATGGCCAAGATGATAATGCCCGCAGCGGAAATCATGCAGCGATTTTTCCGAATGCCGATCCCAAGAACAATGTGCCGAGCATTCATGTCCTGGATCAATACGCTCGCCACCCTGGCGAGGGGCAAGCAGCCATACGCTTTTATCCTTTGGAAAGCGCGCGGATCATTACATCTGACGACAATGCGATCCACGCCAGTTTGGCGGATGGTAATGAGGTCACGGTCATGTATGGAAGCAATGGTGAAACCGAAGAGATCGACATCGACGCAACAGCCACTAATGAAAATCTTTACCCGGCCCTTGAACGTCGCTTTGGGCAGCCGCAACAAGTCGACGAAGAAGGCAAGTCGCCTTGGTCGACTTTCTGGAGCGGCGAGCAGAATATTCACTGGATGCCAAATATCGTGCTGAAGATTGATTCAATGCAAAGGGTCCCGAGTTTTACCCGGCGATTGCGGCTCGTCGACCGTCTCATCGATCATGATCAACCGAAATGAAATTGTGTCCAATCCTTGATATTTCATCTCGTCCAGGACATGAATTCCCGGTTCACCGTCCTCTCAGCGTCCAGAATTATTGCGCTGGGCCGAGAGGGCGAGCCGTTTCGCCAAAGCTTGAAGCGAGCTGGCGTGACCTACCGGATTTTGCGCCGGTCCCGGCGTCCTTCCACAACAGGTCTCGCGCTGGGCGATTCGCAACGAATCCGCGCCACGCCCGGCCGCCGCGAATTGAGCTTAAACGTTGGTGCTCGTCTTGCGGCGCAGCCGGAAGACGACGTCCACCTTGACGATTTCATAGCCCTCCGGCGGCGTGACATCGTCGGCAAATTTCATTCCAGCGAGGGGAATATCCGCGATCTCCCCGGTATCTTCAAAAAAGAAATGGCTATGATCGCTCGTATTCGTATCGAAAACCGTCTTTGTACCTTCGATTGCGAGCCCGCGCACGATGCCAACTTGGGCGAATAGATTAAGCACATTATAAACTGTCGCCAACGAAGCAGGCATTTTCAAAGCATTAGCCTCCGACGCCAAGGTATCGGCGGTCACATGCCTATTGCCTTTGCTGAAGAGAAGCCTCGCAAGACCTAGACGTTGACGGGTGGCCCGCAGGCCATATCGCTCCAAAAGCGATCTATGCGGGTATTTGCTAGGCGGCGCGTCCGCCGCAAAACTACCTTGCGAAAATTCTGCCATAACACAAGCGTCCCAAAATGCCGCCCATTGCGCCGCGCCCGGCGCGGCATTGGGTCAAACCTGTTCGCGGCCAGTAATCTCGCCGGTTGCCCAATTTGACAATAATACATCGACGCGCGAGATTATTCAATGGCATGGAGGCTCTTCCCATTTGTCCATTGGCCGCGATGGCTTGACGCCGGCGGCAGTCCGTTTCATGCGGGAGTAACGTTGGCCTCGATTCATGCGGGAATCCCAGACCCGGATGATTGGCGACTTGGGCCGCGCGATGAGGAGGATAGGTCAAGAATGACGCCAGCGGCAAACGATTCCGGGAGCGGAACCTCGCAAGAAGCGGCAAGTTTGCGCGCGTCGCCGCGGCTTTTTGAAAACTCCCTGCTCGACAAATTTTCGCGCGTCCATTGGTCCACCCCGCTGTTTGTTTATGTGCCTGTGGTTTTCGTCCTCGCGAGCTTGAGTCAGCAAGCATACGCTGCCCGGGCCCGTCCTTTGCGCCACCGCGCTTGGTTATTTTATTTGGACCCTGATCGAATATTTCGGCCACCGCTTCCTGTTCCATTACGAGTTTCCCAGCCGGTTCGGCGCGAGAATTCATCTCCTGATCCATGGCGTGCATCACGTGCATCCCAATGATCCGCTGCGCCTCGTCATGCCGGTGTTGCTCAGCGGACCGATCATGCTGATTGCATATACCGTCGTGCGGCTTCTGTTCGGCCTGCCCCTCGGCTATCCGGTGCTGATGGGTTTTATCATCGGCTATCTCGCGTATGACATGGTGCATTACTATGTGCATCATGGCGAGCCTAGGACCCGCGTCGGCCTCGCTTTGCGGCGGCTTCACATGCTGCATCATTTCCGCGATTCGACGCGCGGCTTCGGGGTCAGCGTGCCGTGGTGGGATTATGTTTTTAAGACCGCGCACGTCCGCACGGAGCGCGGCGGGACTGGCACTTGAAGCTTTTTGGTTTTGGGCGCTTTCGGCTTGAACGGGAAGCTCTTGAGGGGCGCGTAGCTCAGCGGAAGAGCACTACGTTGACATCGTAGGGGTCACAGGTTCGATCCCTGTCGCGCCCACCATTACGAGGCCGCCAGCCAGTGCATGCTGGTTCAATTGTTATCATGCCGCCGCGATCTTAATTTCAGACCATCGCTTGTGACCAAAGATCTGTCTGGCTCTCGCCGCCTCGCTGTCGCGCTCTCGCGGAGGCGCGGCGATTGATCGAAAAGCATGGCTATTGGCGGCGGAAGGAAGAACTCGAAGACGCGGGAGCCGCCGCCCGCGCTGTCCCGGATAACCCCCGAAATGGCAACATTGCCGGCACCTTTAGAATAGCCGCTGCGACGCGAGCATATCGAGCACCGGACAGGCAGGCGTCTCCGCGAAACAGCGCTCCAGGGCGCCGGCGAGAATAGCTTCCAGCCTGCAAAGATCGGCGATCTTTGCGCGGACCTCGCCCAGATGGATCGTCGTCAGGTTTTGAACCTCGGCGCAAGATGCCCGGCCCTGTTCGCCGAGAACAAGCAGTTCCTTGATCTCGCCGATGGAAAAGCCGATCTCGCGCGCGCGGCGGACAAAGGACAGCCGTTCGACATGCTCCGGCCCGTAGCTCCGGTAATTGCTCGCGGTCCGGGAAGGTTTCGATATCAGGCCGATGCGCTCATAATATCGCACCGTCTCCAGACGGACACCCGAAGCCTTCGCGAGAATTCCGATGGTCAGCGGTCGCATTCTTTTGATCCTTACCTGCTTGACCCCGTAGTGACTACAGACCTTATCACTATCTCAGTAATCGAGGAAGCGATGATGAACGTTCAACACGATGACCCGGCGATCGGGATGGCTCTGTCGCGTCAGGCAACGGACCCGGGCGCGACGGCGATGCGGCTCACCGCGCTCGGCGGCATTTTAGGGGCAATCGCGGCATCATCCTGCTGTATCGCGCCCTTGGTGCTGTTCAGCCTCGGCATCAGCGGCGCATGGATCGGGAATCTTACGGCGCTTGCTCCTTATCAGCCCTATTTCATCGCGGCGACCCTTGTCTGCCTCGGCTACGGCTATTGGCTGGTTTACCGCCGCAATAAAATCGCCTGCGCGGACGGCGCCTGTGCCCGGCCGCTGCCAAACCATATCGTCAAGGCAGGCCTCGTCCTGGCAACGCTCCTCGTCGCGGGCGCGATTGCCTTCGACCTATTTGCCCCGCTCCTGCTAAACTCCTGAGAGGAATCCCGATGATCAAATTGCTTGCCACGGTCGCCTTTGGGCTTGGCGTTGCCGCTTCGTCTTCCGCATACGCTGCCGAGAAGACGGTCACGCTCGCGGTTCAGCACATGACCTGCGCCGCCTGCCCCCGCACGGTCAAGGCGAGCCTCCAGGCCGTGCCGGGCGTAACCACCGTCGTGGTGTCGGCCGAGGACAAGACGGCTGTGGTGACCTTCGACGACAGCAAGGCGGGGGTGGACGCGCTCGTGAAGGCCACGACGAACGCGGGCTATCCTTCCGCACCCAAGAGCTGAGCGCCATGCGCGACCGCAATCTCGTCACGGCGGGCGTTGTTGGTGCGATTGCCGCCGCGATCTGCTGCGCGGCGCCGATGGTTGCAGTCACGTTGGGGACCGCCGGTCCGATGGCCTGGCTCGCCAATGGCGCTTATGTCTTGATCCCAATTCTAGTCATTTGCTTGGCGCTCATTGGACTGAGGTTCCGGCGCCGCCGGACGGCAGTCGCAAGCTCCAGCCCGGCAACTAGCGGAAGGGTCGGAAAATCGTGAACGATTGCTGCGCGCCCAAGAACGGCAGGGGCAAGGCCTACGACCTCGCCATCATCGGGACGGGCTCGGCCGGTTTCTCTGCCGCCATCACGGCGGCGGACCAAGACGCGCGGGTAGCGCTCATTGGCGGCGGCACAATCGGCGGAACCTGCGTCAATGTCGGCTGCGTGCCATCGAAAACCCTGATCCGCGCGACGGAAACGCTGCACCAAGCCCGCGCGGCCCATCGCTTTTCGGGTATCTCCGCGTCGGCGCGGATCGACGATTGGCGTGCCGTCGCGCGGCAAAAGGACGAGCTCGTGGCGGGCTTGCGGCAAGAAAAATACGTCGATCTTCTGCCTGCCTACAACACCATCGCCTATCTCGAGGGCAAGGCATCTCTCCGGGAAGGTGGCGTGCTGGTTGGCGGCGTGCCAATCGCGGTCCCAAAGGTGATCATCGCGACCGGGGCGCGGCCAGCAATTCCAGACATTCCGGGAATCGCGGGCGTGCCCTATCTGACCACCACAACCGCCCTCGAACTGACCGCGCTTCCCCGCTCCCTCCTTGTGATTGGCGGCGGTTATGCGGGTGCCGAACTGGCGCAAATGTTTTCCCGCGCCGGCGTAGCCGTAACGCTGGTTTTTCGCTCGAAGCTGCTGCCAAAAACCGAGCCGGAAATCGGCGGGGCGTTGCAAAGCTACTTTACCTTCGAAGGCATGAGCGTCGTCACGGGCGCTTCCTATCGCGCCATCCGCGAGACAAGCGCGGGCATCGCGCTCGACATAGGCCGCGATGGCCGCCCTGCCGTGTTGGAGGCCGAAAAAGTCTTGATCGCCACGGGCCGCACGCCGAACACCGAAGGCCTCGCCCTCGCCGAACATGGAATTGAACTTTCCGCGCAGGGTGGCATCGCGGTCGATGCGCATATGCGCACGAGCCGCGAGCACGTCTATGCCGCGGGCGACGTGACGGGGCGCGATCAGTTCGTCTACATGGCAGCCTATGGGGCGAAGCTCGCCGCCAAAAACGCGCTAAACGGCAACAGCTTGCGCTATGACAGCGCCGCTATGCCCGCCGTGGTTTTCACCGACCCGCAGGCGGCGAGCGTGGGTCTCACCGAGGATTTTGCGCGCGCTGCCGGATATAATGTGCGTATGTCGGTGCTCGCTCTGGAGCAACTGCCCCGCGCGTTGGCCGCGAGGGACACGCGGGGTCTAATCAAACTCGTCGCGGATGGAACAACGCGGCGGCTGCTTGGCGCCCATATCCTCGCGCCGGAAGGCGCCGACAGCATCCAGACGGCGGCGCTGGCGATCCGGCACGGGCTTACAATCGACGATCTCGCTGAGGCGATCTTCCCTTATCTCACCACCGTCGAGGGACTAAAACTCGGGGCGCTCGCCTTCTCCAAGGATGTCGCAAAGCTCTCTTGTTGCGCGGGTTAGCGCGTTATGAGCACCAATACAAATGCGTCCGCGGATTGGGTCGGCGGCACGCGCACGAAGCTAGTGACGTGGTGGCTTCCGCAGGCTGCGATGGTTGCCGGGCTGCTGGTGGCGCCAGTTCGAACGGCTATCTGGATCGCCGCCCTCGCCTGGATGGGCGTGGCCTGCATCCTCAATGCGCGGCGCTGCGGCCGGACGCACTGCCGGTTCACCGGGCCGTATTATCTCGTTATGATTATTCCGGCGAACGCGCTCGGGCTTTGTGCCGTTCCGGCCGGCCTATCCGGATTGCTGGTCCTCGGTGCCTTCATTATCCTCGGCGGCAAAGCGTTATGGTGGGCGACGGAGCGCGCGTGGGGGAAGTTCTCGTAGCGCGCGGGTATCAGTGTCCGGCAGCGGCGTCTCGCTGATCATCATCACTTTCAACGAGTTCGCGGTGGCAAGGCGCGGCTCTTCCCATTTGGGAAAGGGCGACGCAAGTCTGGCTCGGGAAGGGGCCATGAACCAGATGCCGATATCACCGTCGCGACGTGCAAGTTCAAACGTCCGCAGCGCTTGCCCCAGGGCGATAAGCCGGCGCAGACCGGCGGTGGCCTGGCGAGATCGGCCACTCTCGTCGATCTTCGCGAGCATCGAACGCGCGCCGCGGCGGATATCAAGAGCACTGAGGCCAATCGCGCGGCCGTGGTTGACCTCCGGGCGGATCTCGTCCGCCGCGATGCAATTCAAACCAAGGTGAATAGCGAACGCTTAGCCAGTGTCGTGGACGCGCTTACTGTCATACAAGCGCAAGCGCAAAATGACGTTGACCGCTGCCTTCCCCTGGAAGCTCGGGAATCGTGACAAAAATAGAGATGCACAGGTTTCGCTCGATGCTAGAAGCGGCTCGGCAGGAAGTGGTCACTCAAGCGGCGCGGCTCGCGGCTTTGCGCACCGAGGCGAAGGCTGCGGCGCTTGGCGTGCTCACCGGCAACACGGGCGGAACCGACAAATCCTATTCCGCGTAGCGCGTTGACGAAATCACGATCGAGCTCTCCACTCTGGACAAGGCTATCTCGACGTTGAGCGCGACGTGAGCGAAACGAAATCGCGTCTTTCGGCCGAGCAACATCGAATTGATTTGTTGCGCTCCGCGGACATAGTGGCACCATCCGCAGGCATGATCGGGAAGCTCGGCGCCGCCGACGGAGAGCGCCTCGCCATCGGCGACATGGCGGAGGAGATTGTCAATTGCAACGCGCCGTTTCTTCTCGCCGCCATCCCTCAGAACCGGTCTTCCGATGTCGAAATTCCAGGTGTTGTCCAATTCCGTCTGTCCAGCGAACGAACTTAACACCTGCGCCGCGTATTTTAAATTTGCCAGGGCGTAAAGGTTCCGGATGATCGAGTTCAGTGACTTCGGCCCACCGCTCGTTTCCGCGGGACTGATGCTCGCCATGTTCGCGATCTTCGGGCGCCATTCGAAACCATGCCGCGCGATGGCGTCGGCGCTCTGCATCTTTCTTGCCCTTCGCTATCTCTGGTGGCACCTAACCTTAGGGATGCCCAAGGGACAGAATTTGCTGCAGCAGGCCTGGGCTTGGATATTCTTCTTTTTCGAAGCCATGAACAATCTCAGCTCGATCATCGTCTGTTTCTTTATGTCCCGCAACAAGGACAGATCGGCGGACGCGGACGCCGCGCAAAACTCGCCCCTCCTTGCCGCGCCAGTGGATGTCTTCTACCAAGTCTCGCTGATCACGACCGATAGGCCCACTCTCTTGTTCCGATGGAGATGATTTTCCAGGGCATGTCGATGAGCTTGTTCCAGGCGAAGCAGCAGTGGTCGAGAATGTCGTCGTAGGATTCGAAGACGCGGTTCGAGAGCCAGTTGTCGCGCATGAATTGCCAGATGTTCTCGACCGGATTGAGCTCGGGCGATTTCGGCGGCAACGGCAAGAGCGTGATGTTGTCCGGGACGGGAAGCTTCGCCGAGACATGCCACCCGGCCTGATCGAGAAGAACGAGCGCATGCGCGCTTGGTGCGACCGCAAGCGAGATTTCTTCGAGATGCAGGGCCATGGCCTCGCTGTTGCAGGAGGGTAGTACGAGCCCGGTGCCTTTTCCTTCGGCCGGGCAGATGGCGCCGAAAATATAGGCTGAACTCGTCCTCTGGTCGTGCGGCGCCGAAGGCCGTGTCCCGCGTTTCGCCCATCGGCGGGTGACCTTGTTTTTCTGCCCGATCCGAGCTTCGTCTTGAAACCAAATCTCTATCGGCTTGCCAGGAGCCTCTTTTGCGGCGGTCTCCTCCACGAGGGCGAGAAAGTTTTTTTAACTCCGGCACACCAAAACCAGTGACATGGGCGGATCGCGCACCGGACAATACAGAGTCGGTTGTGATCAAGACGCACTTCTCCCTTAGTTTTTGCTCGACGCATGACGACCGAACACTTCACGCAGGCGCTGGATTGGGCGGCGGCCGCAGGTCGGCGATCATTCGTAGGATGTCCGCGAAGAGATTTTTCGGAATGGCGACTTCGGCCATCTGAAACGCGACATAGCGGCCATGGCTCACGATCTTCGCGCCGATCTTGATCAGCTTTTCCTTCAGGCTCGTCAGTGACCAATCCTTTATCGGTTCGGGCGTCGCCAGCGTGCGCAGAAAATTACCGAGATTGTAGGCCAGCGCATGAAGCTGGAGACGGACGGCGTTAGCAGCGAACGACCGACATGATAGCCGGGTCCACTTGATTGCGCCTTTTCCTTCCTTGATCCATTGCTCACACGTGCCGCGCTTGTTGTAGAAGGCGACGACATTCTCGGCGGAGCGCGCCATGTTCGTCACGATGAAGCCGACGCGCGGATAAAGCTCGCCCGGATGCCATTCGACCTTGGCGATCACCCGACGCGGCTGCGACCAGCTTCCCGCTTGATAGGTGAAACTTGCATGGGATCGGCAGACGTCATTGGACGGGCGACCAACCGGGCGTTTGAGCAGATAGCCGATCCTCTCTTGCAAGATGTGATTGGCGGGCAGACGGATCGCATATTTGATCCGTTCTGCCTCCAGATATTCGTAAACTTCGGGGTTTGCGAAGCCGGCGTCGGCGCGGAAATAAATGCGTGAGACCTTGCCTTGATACCGCGCCACGACCGGCTTCAGCACCGCCTCCCATCCATCGGCGCTGTGAACATTGCCGGGGCGCAGGGCGCAGCGTTCCAAATCGCCATATTGGTTGAAAACGAACAGCGGATGATAGCAGGTGCAGTCATAGTGACCGTTCCAGACACTGTGTTCCTGTTCGCCATGCGTCGGGCTCACGCTCGAATCCATGTCGAGCAAGATACCTCTCGGCGGACGGCGACCATGAACGCTGTCGATCCATTTGCCGGAGAGATCAGCGAGCGCCGAAAGGTTCTTTTCCGCCGTGAGCCAGCGCGTCTCAAAGCGGCCCATCTGGCTCGGCGAAGCCGCTGCATCCGAGGCCGCCTTTCCGCCGACTATCCACCGCATCGCGGGATCATGGCGCAGGCGTTGAGCGTCGTTCACGTCTTCATATCCGGCAAGTCGCCCAAATATGGATTGCCGCAACATCCCGACGAGTGCATGCCGGCCATTCTTGCCAGTGCGTGCGTCGGAGAGCGCATCACCCGCCATCGCGCTGAGGCACAGCGCGTCGTCCAGTTCCCGGTATGCGAGCAAGCCTGCGTCGGAGGTAACCACCGATCCGCGAAAGTGAAGCAACAATCCGCGGTCGAAATCGAGCCTGAGAGCGCCATCATACGATTCACCCGCCGGGTTCGCCATGACGGCCTCATTCGATCCGAAATAACATGCTGATTATGTTAGCTAAATCGCGGCATCGACGCTGCAAATTATTGCCTCATCCGGCGTATGCGGGTTTAAAAGCCGCCGCGGCTTCCTCGTCTTGCGCATGATGGCGCGGTCGCGCCGAGAGCTTGCGAAAGCCCATATGCCGCAGCTCGCGGCTGAGCGTCGGCTTGGAGATCGAAACCCGGAACTCTTCGAAGAGCCACTGCGCCAGATCGATCAGCCGCCAGCGGACGACGCCATGCAGGGCGGGAATCGGCCCATCTTCCACGACCTGCCGCAAGGCTTGGCGCTGGCGCTCGCCGAGGATGCTGGGAGCGCCCGGCGCTTTGCCGGTCAAGAGACCATCAGGACCTTTGGCGTTGAAACGGACAACCCAGTCGCGCACGATCTGCACCCCGACCCCGCCGATCCGCGCCGCATCCGGCCGCGAGCCGCCATCATAAATCTCGGCCAGTGCCAAGAGACGCCGGGTCTGATCGGGGTCACGCGATCGCCGCGCCAGCATGCGCAGGCCAATCGTGTCAAAGTCAGAGCGAAGCGGAACCGGAGTCGACATGGCAAACTCTCCCAAAAGCTGTTTGCCATGGTGAATCAGATAAATGCCAATTCGGGAATCCGCCTCAGGAGTCAAACTTTCAGAGACTTGGTATTCATCGCGACTTACAACGAGCCGGTCTCGGTCCTCGAACGCAGGATTGTCGGCGCGATGGCAATCAGATTTATACGCGTTGGTCATTCGCCGGGAGAGCGCGGTTGAGGCTCGTAAGCCGCTTGTCATCTTTCGATGGAAGTTCTATTGGATCTTCACTTTTCCTTTCAATATCGTCATGCTGACCGCGCCCATGATTTATTGGTGGACGGAAACGTCCGTGATTGACGCCACTGCCGGCAGCCTGATATGTTGGCTAGCACCCTCCGCGGTTGGTTCGATCATCCTCATCGGCTTCTATAGCCGCCAGGATGTCCGCCTCCCCGCTGCTCCAAAACATATTGACCGCAAAGCCTTGCTCGACGTTCAGGTCGGAATAGGCGGAGGTGTTGATAAGGAGGCCAAGGAACGTCGCCAAAGCCGTATCATTTTCGAGCCCGGTATCCCGCTGCGCCGCGCGCTTACGGCCAAACTCTTCACCGGCGCCTATCGCCACGTGATCGACGAAATCGTCATCCCGCGCGTGCTGTACGTTATCGACAAGAGACTCTTGCGATAGAAGCGATTTCAAGCCACCGAGATCGCGTTTCGCGTCAACGGGCGATTGCAGGACAAATCCGCCGGCAGGTTCTTGCGTTCGCGGCGCGGCAAAGGCCGAATGCCATCCGATGACCGGAACGTTCGATAAAAGGCTGCCGCCGGTAAGGAAAAATCGCTTAGATCGCGAGCCTTACAAGAGGCTCTATTTTATCCCGCGCAAAAGCGTACTATCCCGCCCAAGCGGCCGGCTTGAAGCAGATATTGTTGGGTATTGCCTATGATTTGAGGTAAACCGATGTATCGCGCCCATCCAAATGACGGCATTGCGTGGATCACGGGAGCAAGTTCGGGCATTGGCCGCGCGGTGGCGCAGGAACTTGCCCGACGCGGCTTTGCGGTCGCGGCGACGGCGCGCCGAGCCGCCGAACTTGAAGCCTTGGCTGCGCAATCCCACAATATTTTCAGCTTTCCCGGCGATACGACGGACCGCGCGGCCATGGCCGCCACGGTCTCCGGTATCGAGGCGGCGCTTGGACCAATCGCGCTGGCCTTCCTTAACGCGGGCGTCGGTTTCATCACTGAGCGCGACGGATTTTCGGCCAACCTTGTCTGGCGCACTTTCGAGATCAATGTCGGCGGGACGGTCAATTGTCTCGATCCCGTGCTCGCCGCGATGAAGCGGCGCGGCAAAGGCCAGATCGCTCTCACCTCGTCCCTGGCGGGTTACGGCGGAATTGCAGGGTGGCCTGGATATGGTTCGGCCAAGGCGGCCCTAATCTACATGGCGGAAGCATTAAGACTCTCCTATGAGCAGGCGGGTCTCACCATCCAGGTCGTCAATCCGGGTTTTGTCCACACCGCGATGACGGCGCAAAATGATTTTGAAATGCCTTTCATCATGGGCGCGGATCGCGCGGCCAGAATTATTTGTGACGGGTTCGAAAAAGACGGCTTTGAGATCATGTTTCCGCGCCGGCTTGCCTATGCTTTCAAGGCCTTGTGTCTATTGCCCTATGCGCTTTTTTTCCCGCTCATGCGGCGCGCGGCGCAACGGGCGCGGCGGTAACATGGGAGGCGTCCGTTCCTATGGAAATCCCTAACTCCGTGCCCAGCGGATGCTATGCGTTTCCTGCGACGGTGCTACCGTGTCATTCCGTTGGAGCATGATTGCTTCAAATGGAACCGGAAATGGAACCGGCTCATAAGCGTGGCCGAGCTCAGAGTTCGCGCTCGTAAATGCGGAATGTGCGGGTATGATGAGCCGGCAGGCTTCGCGCTAGATTGAGCATTGCACGATTGGTTTCGAGGATCCAGCTGATTTCAGTCTCTTCGATCCCGGCCCCGCGCGCCTTGGTAATCGCTTCGGCAAGAAGCAGCGAAACAGCCATCGAACCGATGCGGGTTCCCTGCCACCGGCTGGCGATGCCGATCAACGGGATCCGCGTCATCCGCGTCCCGCGGCCATGAATGCGCCAAAGCATGCGTGGCCAGCCAAACGGCCAAAGCTTCCCGCCGAGCCCAACGAGCGCTTCATTGACGTCTGGTATTTGCGATACAACCGCGATGTCCTCGCCCCGCCATTGGGCTATTCTGATCCAGGATGGCTTGGCGACGGGCAGGGTAAGATCCGCGATCAGTCTGGCCTCCGCGTTGCTGACGGGAATCGAACTCCAATTGTTCTTCCAGGCGTCGTTGTAGAGCCGCAGCACCCGGGAAAATTCCGTTGGCCAGCGGATCAGGGACAGACCGTAGGTTTGGATTTCCTTGGCGGAATTGAATCTCGTTGCGGTCTTGGCTACGCGTCCGGGAAAGTCCGACTCCGCTATCCGGCAGACATAAGCGAATAAATCCATGGCTTTGCGAAACCCGAGCGCCTCGATGTGGCGCCCATAATGGGGTGGAGCATGGTTGGTGCGCACGACATGAGGCTGGTCAAATCCTTTGACGAGGAGTCCGGCTTCGTGATTGATCGACAGACTGAAAGGGCCGCGCATGCGGCGCAGCCCGCGCGCGCGTAAAAAATCGGCGGCATGTTGAAGCAGGGCGGCGAACACGTCGTGGTCATCAATCGCGTCGATAACGCCAAAATGTCCGCAGGCATCGTGGTATTTTTCGAGATGCGCCCGGTTGACTACCGCCACGACCCGCCCGGCCGGTTGACCATCACGAAAAGCGACGAAGGGCTGAATTTCATTTTCAAGCATTATGGGCGAACGGTTCTTGTCGAACACCCGGAGCATCTCGACGAGAAGCGGCTCGATCCAGCGCGAATTGCCGGTTTGAGCGCGTTTTCCCGCCGCCATGAAAGCGGCAACGTCGGCCGCGCTTTGAACCTTTCGCACCAACGGTGCCGTCATGCCGGACCGCCTTGCGGAAATCCCGGTATGTTTTGCAGGGACGGGTTCGCGTTGACTTCTTGCATTGCCTCCTCGATCGCTTGCATTGTTTCATCTATCTGTTCGGCGCGATGCTCGGAGGTAAGAAAGAAACGCAGCCGCGCGGCGCGCTCAGGAACCGCTGGATGAATAATGGGCTGCACATTGATACCGCGCGCAAAAAGTCCTTGGCTTAGAGCCACGGCAAGAACCGAATTGCCGGCCATAATGGGAATTATCGCGAAACCGGCGCTCGTTCCCGTATTCCATCCTCGCGTCTTGGCGGCATCGAAAAACAAGCGGCTGACACGGCGCAATCTTTCGACCCGGCCGGGTTCGCGATGCAGGATGGCAAGGGCCGCCGAGGCGGCGGCCGCCAGCGGCGGCGAAAGGCCAACGGAGTAGACGAACCCACCCGACATGCATTTCAGATACTCCACGAGCGTGGTTGGACCAGCAATGAAACCGCCACATCCGGCAAGCGTCTTCGAAAGCGTCCCCATCCAGATATCCACATCGCGCGGGTCCGTGCCGGAGTGATCGAACAACCCGTAACCCTTCGGGCCAAGCACGCCGAGACCATGCGCGTCGTCAACCATCAGCCAGGCGTTATGCCGCCGCTTTATCTCAACGAGCATCGGCAAGTCGGGAACATCGCCGTCCATGCTGTATAGGCCTTCAACGACGACCAACACACGCTCGAACCGCCGCCGGGTCGACGTCAGCAGCAAATCCAGTGCGATGAAATCACGGTGCGGAAACGAACGCCGCTCGGCACGGGACAGAGTAGCGCCCGCCAGGATGCTGTTGTGGGCAAGGCTTTCGTGGACGATCAAATCCTTCGGCCCGAGAATGGCGCCGATGGTCGAAACATTTGTCGCGTGGCCGCTGACGAAAACGACGCAATCTTCCTGCCCATAATGCTGCGCCAAGGCCCCCTCGAGTGCCCGGTGGCCCGGCCGCTCGCCAGCGACCAGCCGGCTCGCGGACGCCGACGTGCCGAATGAGTCGACGGCGGCATGCGCGGCTTCGCGGACCTCCGGATGATGGTTCAGGCCAAGATAATCATATGACGAATAATTGATGAATTGGCGCCCGCCGATGAGGGTCGTCGCGCCGGCAGCGGTTTCATGGAGGCGAAAATAGGGATTGTCGAGGCCAACCACGGCCGCCATCGATCGCTGAAGTTTAAGTTCGCGATACCCGGGCAGATTTTGAAAGTCCATCACGCCGTTCGGAGATGGTGGGACCGGCGCCCGCGTAATTTGCGGCTTGGCGCCGGCTGCCAGGGCGTCAAGGCGGTTTTGCACCATTTCGTCGAGGCGCCGCCGATCCTCTTCTTCCAACCCAGTTCGATTTTGCGACTTCATGCAAATTTCCTGGGGGCTAGGCGACGGCCCGGGCGAAGCGTTCGATTCATTCGTGAACGGACGTGGAAGAAGGTTCGTTATTTCAGACAATATGTCAACGCCGTCTTTGGCCGGCTCCCGCGGGGTTTTGCGCTTGCCATTGGCGGACCCGGCTCAAAACGTTCAGTGCCGGCACCGCGTTTAATTAGGTGGGCGGCCAACGACCTTCGCCGGGCCGGTCTGGTCGAGGCAGCAAATACGCACTTCCGCAGTGCGGGGCAATTTGGCGATGTCAGCGCTGCGGATAGACAATGACCCGGGTTGTCGCGAGGATAGGCCTTGGATTGTAGTTGTCCGCGCACTCGCTGTTTAAGTGAAGCGGTGCCAGCCTCGCGGGGTAAGAATTCCCAGCTCGAGCATCCTGGATCCGGAAGGCCCCTACCTTATAAATTCAACCGGTGTCGGCGCCACAAGATCCCCAAGGCGCAAAACCGGGGGAGGAACTGGCCAGCACGCTCAGCCAGGAAAACGAGTGGACGCCTGGGGCCTTAACCGCGAACGGCGATGGTTTTGAGTTCCCGCAGAACGCTGTTTACAAAGCTTTGATGGTCGGTCGCGCGCAAGGACGCGGATTGCGCCGCGACACCTCGCAGATAGGCTGCGATCTCGCTTGTGTCTTGTGGGAATTGGTGCCCTTGCTCGTTAAGGAAGCATCGCAACTTTTCAATGCAATCCGCCAGGTCTTTGTTCTTTGTGAATGCGGGGCGCTCGCGGCCGGCTGATTTTGATCGAATTTCATATTCGAAAACTGTTTGGGCAAGGCTCAACCAGATGACCCGCGCGTCGCACGGCGCGTCGGCGAAAATCGAGAGTTTGATGGCGATTGCTTCCCGCACGCCTTGCGTATCGCGCTCGCCTTCTTGGGTCAAACTCCCTGGCGGCCGCCTGTGTTTGTTAAGGGCACGCGGACAGAAGGCGATTTTTCCGTTGCGCAGGCACGCGACGTAAATCGCCCAGTCACCGCAATAGCGGAAATTTTCGGCGGCGTTCAAACTTTCGTTGAGCGCGTCGCGCCGGAATAGAACGGCGCTTACGTTGGGAATCGTATTCTTGATGGCTAGAGCCTCGGCGATTTCGCGTGGACCAGTCTCGACATATCCTGCTAACCATTTCGTTTCGCTGAGTGAATCGGTATAGAACCGGTAGGTCGAAGAGAGGATTTCTCCGTCGGTTCCGATCACTTCGGAATCGCAATAGGCGACTGCAATGTCCGGATCTACAAAGGCGGCGGCCAAGCGCTCGAGAAAGCGAGGGAAAGACGAATCATCGCTTTCCGCGATCCAGACGAGGTCCCCGGCGGCGCTTTCGATCCCCTTTGCCCATTGCTTTAAAGGCGAACCGCTATTCGTCGCATTTGCAAGGATCGCGAAGTGAATTGGCGATCGCGCCTGCCACGCCCGCGCGATCTCCAAACTGCCGTCGCCCGACCCATCGTCGAGAAAGATAATTTCGTCCGGCCTCAATCGTTGATCGAGAATCGACGCGAGCCTCTCATCGAGATAACGGGCGTGATTGTAGTTTGGAACGATTACGGAAATTGTCATCTGACGGGATGGGCGATAGGCGGCACGACGGGCCAAGAGTTCCGCCCAATCCGCGGCGGCGAGAGGCTTCGCTTCCATGAGATTGTGGTAAGGCAGACCGATGTCCGCGCACGTCCGGGCAAGCGGCAAGGCGGCGCAGGCCGCCTCGCAAACGAGCCCCTTCGGGTCCAAGAACCTCATTGCGCGCAGAACGCGCTCGAGGACAACTCTCCTGTCGAACAAAGCTAGATCGTGTCGCGACAAGTCGAGTATCGCAACTCCTGGGATCGATTCCATGGCGGCGTTAGTCACGCAATGAACATCGAGTCCTGGCAATGTGACGAGCATCGTTAAGAGTCGCTTCAGTTCGGCCGTTTTCCTTCCGGCGGCCTCTCCAACATCGATGATCAATAAGCGAAAGGGCGCCTCGATCGCGCCGGGTGCGGGCATCGATCTTTGCCAAGGAAGTTCCTCGAAATAGGCACTCGGGGACGCGGGTGGCGGAAGAACTGGATGGGTGCTGTGCCACCTATCGCGCCCGTGCTCGGCATAAAAAGCCAGCGCCGTCTCGCGCGCCACACCTTGTCCGGAATAGGCCGCGACATAAAAATCCGTGTCGAAAAAACGGGAGGGGTCGCGGCCTTCGCGAGCGCCAATCGCCAGATAATGGTGCAGCGGCTCCATGCCCTCGTCCCGCGCATCGGCATTCCGCATCCGGTACCATGCCGAATCGAAAAGCGGACCAGGCGAGCGGCCGTCCTTGGCTCCAGAGGCCACGAAATGGAGAAACGGGTCGAAGCCCGCGCGCCGCACGTCGGGATTGTTTTTCAAATACCATGCCCGGTCGAACAGGGGCGTCGGAGCAAGACCGCGCCGCAGCCCGTAAGCCACGAAATGTCCGAGCGGCGACATAGCGCCGGTGCCGCCCGCGGCTTTTCGATAGAATGCGGTTGCAAAATAGGGGGACGGGTCGATGCCCTCTCGGGCTCCGTAACTTATGTAATCAATGAGCGGATTTTGATCGCGCTGTCGCGGTCCACGGGCGTTCTTATACCAAGCCGGATCGAACAAAAGATGAGGCCGGTAACCCCGGTCCGCGCCGCTGAGCAGATAGTGCATGATCGGATCCAGCCCCGTCACGCCGATCTCGGGATATTCGGCCAGGTACCAATTGCGATCGAAGATCCGACTTCGCGCAATGAGCCACCTCCGGCGGACCCGCGAAAGACGCGTGAGCGGATTTTGTAAGTTTGGCAACATCGCGGTTCCCGAAGCAATTTGGGCGATGAATTGAGGCGCTTTATGCCTCGCCCGGCGATCAGATACGCCGACCCAGTTTGAGCATAGATGAGCAGTTTGCAATCTTTCAGATTTCATGGAATCTTTGCCGCCGGTCTCGAAGCCTCTTGGCACCTTGGAAAATGCCGCCTCAAGAATGCGCACCCGCCTGTCCGGTCACAGGTCGTCCGGCGGTCCGGCATGTCCAGTGGGTGACGGCCCGTCTCCTCGCCGCCCTTTGGCGTATCGAGTTCAAAACGGATGCGGGTCCGAGCTTTTGCGGCGTGGATCGATTCGGATTATGGGAGTCGCCGGCAGGCCTCTATTTCTTTGATCCCCCGCTTGAGGGAGACCGCGCGTTTTATGTCCAGTTCTACTCAAGGGTGACTGATTTAAAGCTTTGTTCGCGTCAATCCGTTCGCCACGAATTCATGATTGCCGCGCGGCGCATCGAGGCCGGAGCTCGGGTCCTTGATGTCGGCTGCGGGTTCGCAAGTTTCCGTTCATGCCTGCCACAAGCGGTTTACACGGGGCTAGACCCGCACTTCGCCGAAGGCAGCGCCGCCGGCGGGGTGCGTAACGAAACGCTCGCTCAACATCTAGTCGGGCATGCGGGATCCTACGATGCGGTCTGCGCGTTCCAGGTTCTCGAACATGTCAAGGCACCCGCGGCCCTGTTCGCCCAGATGGTGCAAGCGGCGAAGCCTGGCGGTCTTATCTTCGTTGGCGTGCCGCACGTCCCGTCCGCGTTGACCCGCATCCCGAATTTCGTGATGAATGCGCCGCCCCATCACCTGACGTGGTGGACGCGGTCCGCTCTCGCGGAATTGGCAAAAGGCGCCAATGCCGTCATTGACGACATCGCGCAAGTCCCCTGGGGTAGCAACGATTCTCTCATATATTGGGTCGGACGGTGCACCCCGGTCAAATGCACCGGACCGTATTTTCGCGGCGCGTGGTCCTGGCACCTGGCCGCCGCGCTCGGCCTGCTCGGCGGCCCGCTTGCGCACCGGTTACTTGGCATTCCGGCGGCCAACGACGAGGGCGCGGGACTGCTGTTGACGGCGAGGCGGGCGATGGATGCGAATTGAGCGGCGTCGCCTTCGGCTGGTGTATCCGGTGGCGGCGTTGACACCGACGCCGCGCCTAGCCCTCGCGGGCTCGTGTTTGCGATGGCGGGCGCGGTGGACTTGCCAGGAAACATCCCAGCAATGAGTACCATCGCAAGCATTCTGTTGATCGCGTGGATCACGATCGCGATCTTAAATACGTTGTCGGCATGGCGCTACACCTGGGGCCTTCCGCTTACCGAGGTTCCCGGAATCACGCCTCCCGCCGCCGTCATCGTGGCCGTGAAGAACGCTTCGGACGTTTCGCGTGCCTTCTTCGACCGGCTGCGCCATCAAGCCTATCCAGACTATCGAATTATCGCGGCGGTCGAGTCCGAGGAAGATCCCGCCTTCGCAATGGTAACGGAGGAATCGAAACGGCCGGGAGCACCGCTTCGCACGGTTGTCGCCGGCCAGTCCGGACGGTCTGGTCAGAAGGTCTGGAATTTGCTCGCGGCCCTCGACGCGATCGAGGACCGAGATGAGATCGTGGCTTTCGTCGACGCGGACACGCTGCCCGCGCCCGAGTGGCTTTCCCGACTCGTTGCCGCTCTCGTCAACACGGGGCGTGACGCGGTCACGGGTTACCGCTGGATCGTCCCGGCCGACAACCGGGTGAGTTCGGCCGTCGTCGCGGCGGCGAACGCGTCCGTTGTGACGGTGCCGAGACTGCCTTCGATAATTAACCATTGCTGGGGCGGCACAATGGCCATGCGGCGCAAGACGCTGGAGCGCATCGATATCCGCCGCTTTTGGGCCGGGGCACTCAGTGACGACGCGCAAATGACCCGTGCGTTCAAACAAGCAGGGTACGAGGTCTTTTCGCCGCGCCAGAGCCTCCTTCTCTCCCCCGTGGCGATGAGTTGGAGCGAAGCTCTTTCGTTTGCGCGGCGCCAATACCGTATCGTGTTGCTGCATGATCCCGGCATTTGGGCGCTGGCGGCGCTCGGAACGTTCTTCCCCATCGCCGCCGCAATCGCCGCGCTGAGCATGGCCTCGCAAGGGAGTGTCCTTGCCATCGTCCTGATTGGCGTGTCTCTCGTTTTGGGAGAGATTCGTTACCATTGCCGGCGCAGAATCGTCATTGCCCTCTGGGGAGAGGCAACCGCTGCCGGACTTCCAATGTACTGGCGGGTCGAACGGTGGCTGCGTCCCATCTGGTGGAGTTTTCATGCGTTGTGCGTATTTTCGGCGCTAGGGTCCCGCCATATTCGCTGGGCCGGCATAGATTACCTAGTCCGAGGGCCGCAGGATGTCGAAGTGTCGAGGCCGTCGGCCGCACCGCCCTAGATGAGCGGTCGCCGCTAGATCCTTATGGGGTCAAGGAGAGCTGGCTCCGCTCTTAGCCGGGCGATCCGCGCCGGAACCGGCGGGTGGGAATAATAAAACAGGGCGTAGACCGAATCGGGTGTCAGGGTCGAAAGGTTATCCCGCGCGAGCTTCGTCAAGGCGCTGATCATCGGCCCGGAGCCGGCCATCGCCTTCGCGAAATTGTCGGCCTGATACTCGGCGCGGCGCGACAGCCAGCTTGTCAGCGGCGACAGCAAATGCAAGACTGGTCCCGCCGCAGTCAGTACCACGATCAAAACTAGGCCGGGATCGGCTGGCAGACCGAACGCGGCAGCCAATCCACCGGCGGCGAAAGCCCAGGCAACGACAGCAAAACCAACAAACGCGAACGCCGCCATCTCGGCAATGCGCTGACCGATATGGCCGAGTTTATAGTGCCCCAGCTCATGGGCTAGAATCGACAAAATTTCATCGGGCGTATGGTTTTGCAAAAGCGTGTCGAAGAAGACGATGCGCTTGGCCTTTCCGAAGCCGGTGAAGTAGGCGTTGCCATGCGTCGAACGTTTGGAGGCGTCCATGACGTAGAGCCCCTTGGATGCGAAACCGCATTTGGCAAGAAGCGCTTCGACGCGCGTCCTCAACGGTCCGTCCGGCACGGGCGTGAACTTATTGAACAAGGGCGCGATGACGGCAGGATAAATCACGCTCATGGCGATCATCAGTGCCATCAACACCGCCCAGCCGAGGAGCCACCAGGTGTCAGGCATGACGCGCAGCAGCCAGAAAAGACCATAAAGCAAAGGGACGCCAAGGAGAGCCGAGAGTGCCGCGCCCTTTAGCCGGTCGCGCAGAAACATCGCCGGGGTCGCGCGATTAAAGCCGAACAGGGCTTCGAGCGCGAAGGTGCTGTAAATCGAGAACGGCAGTTGCAGAACGCGCCCAACCAGCTCGAACGCAACCACGACGGCGACAGCGCGGGAGATGCCAGGAGCAACGAATTGCGCCACCAACGCGTAGAGCGGACCGAGCAAGACCATCAGCCAAAGCACCGCGAGGACGGTGTCGAAGATGGTCTCCGCGATCTCCAGCCGCGTGCGGGCCAGGGCGTAGGCGGCCGCCCGCCGGTGTTCCTCGGCGCTGATAAAGCCGGCAAACCCGTCCGGAACGCGCTCGCGATGGGCGGCAACCGCGGCGGCCTGACGGTACATTAGCGAGACGCCAAGCGCCCCTGACAGGACAATGGCGAAAATAATCGCGCTGGGGATCATCTGCCAATTCCTCGGATGCCGGCGAAGCTTATATAGGACAATATAGTTGGATAGTTGGCGTTCGAGTCCAAGGAGCGCAATGGGGCCGCTCCGGCAATGGGGAAACGCCCATGCGAGGTTCTTTCGGGAAAGGAATGGTCATCATGGATTTGGCGCCCATCGCCGCTGCTTGGCAGCCGCGGCTCCTTGGACTCTTGCGGATCGTCACGGCCCTGCTGCTTCTCCAGCACGGTACGGCGAAGCTTTTCGGCTTTCCGCATGTCGCAATGTTCGACAACCTCCAGCTCCTGTCGCTCTTGGGCATCGCGGGCGTTCTGGAGCTCGCCGGCGGCATTCTGCTTCTTCTCGGCATCTTCACCCGCCCGGTTGCTTTCATTTTGTCCGGCGAAATGGCGTTTGCCTATTTTCTCGCGCATGCCCAAAAAAGCTTCTTTCCCATTCTCAATGGCGGCGAGCTTGCGGTCCTCTATTGCTTTGTCTTCCTTTATCTCGCCGTGGCGGGCGGCGGCGCGTGGAGTTTTACGCGCGACAAGCTTACGCCGCCTTCCATTTGATCGAGCAGCCGATGGAAGGAGTTTGATCCCCAGGCGCAACGCCTGTGGCAGCGATGCTCCGCATGGCCTCGACAAGCTCTCGCCGCGCGCCCGCTGGCGGCGGCGCGGGGCGGCCTTCGTCCAGGCGCCCGCGGTACTTTAGCCTGCGGTCTTTGTCATAGCCAAAATAATCCGGCGTGCAGACGGCGCCATAGGCGCGTGCCACGGTCTGGGTTTCATCGTGCAGATAGGGAAACGGCAATTTATGTGCTTGCGCGAACCGTTTCATATTGGCGAAGGAATCTTCCGGATAGTCCGTGGCATCGTTAGAGCAAATGGCGGCGAAGCTAATGCCTTCCGCCAATAACAGCCGCGCGTCCGCGACAAGCCGGTCAATCACCGCTTTGACATAAGGGCAATGATTGCAGATGAAGACGATCACCGTGCCCTTTTCGCCCGCCACATCGTTCAGCGCATAGGTCCGCCCGTCCGTGGCGGGAAGCGAAAAATCCGGGGCCGGCGTGTCCAGAATGATTTTAGTTGCAGCAGTAGCCATGTTCCAACCTCCGCGTGCCCTAGATATATAGGCGCGCCGCGCGAGAGCCAACTGCCGCCTTGGGGTTGACGCGGCCGGAGCCAAGAGGCTAACCCAGGCAGACCTTGCCGGAGCCAACGCGCCTCATGCCAGAGCTTTCCCCGGACGACGCGAAGCGGCTCGCCGCCGCAAAAGCCCTGGAGCTCGTAACTCCCGGCATGCGGCTTGGCCTTGGGACCGGCACGACGGCGGCGCATTTTGTTGCCCTTCTCGGCGCGCGGGTTGTCAAGGGCCTGGATGTCATCTGCGTGCCCACCTCCGAGCGCACCCGCACCCTGGCCGCGCTTTATTCCATCCCGCTTACGACGATCGACGCTTCGCCCGAGCTCGATCTGACGGTCGATGGCGCCGACGAGTTCGACCCAAAGTTGCGCCTCATCAAGGGCGGCGGCGGCGCGCTCTTGCGTGAAAAAATCGTCGCGATGGCGTCGAAGCGCATGATCGTGATCGCCGATTCGTCGAAATTGGCGGCGGTGCTCGGCAAATTCCCGCTGCCGGTCGAAGTCAATGTGTTTGGCCTCGAAGCGACCCGCCGGATGATTTTGATGGCGGCGAATGCTTGCGGCTGCGATGGCGAGCTCCGCCTGCGGAAAACTCCTGGCGGCCAGGCTTTCGTCAGCGACAATGGACACTATATCGTGGATTGCTTCTTCGGCGCCATTCCCCGCCCGGAGGATCTGGCGGACCGGCTCTCCGCCATTCCCGGCGCCGTCGAACATGGGCTCTTCATCGGGATCGCCAAGGCGGTGATCAGCGCCGGTCCTTCTGGCATTGAAATTCTTGGCCAATTCGATTGAAGCGGGCAGGTGGGTCTTGCATCTTGCGTCATGGTTTCGGAGGTTTTCGTTTGCGCACAACTCAAAAAAAACACGCCATGAATTTGGTTTTTGGCCTTGCGTTCCTGCTTGCTCCTTTTGTTGCCGCGAGCGGAAGCATGGCTCAACCAGCCGCGCCAAATACCCCGCCGAGTCAAACCGGGCCGGGTTCGGCCGCACCCAGCCCGTCGCATTTGGCCGCCGCCCGCGCGCTCGTGGTCGCCTGTGGAATGTCGCGCTCCTTTAGCATCATCATTCCCCAATTCATGGATCAGATCGGCTCGTCGTTGACCCAGACGCGGCCGGAACTTACCCACGATCTCAACGCGGTGCTGACGCAGCTCAAGCCCGAGTTCGACCGCCAAGCGGATGAAATGATCGATATCGCCGCGCAGATTTATGTCAAACAGATGAGCGAGCTGGATTTGACGGCGGCGGTGGCCTTCTTCGAGAGCCCGGCGGGAAAAAAATACGTCGAGACGCAGCCAGCCTTCTTGACCGAGGTCGTGACTGCGATGCAAGGCTGGCAAGGCAAGATATCGACCGACATGATGACCCGCGTGCGCGCGGAAATGAAGAAGAAAGGCCACGAGATTTGATACCAACGGTCATGGAAATGACGTTTGGTCCTCTCTATTCGAGGCGCACCAGCACGCTGTCCGTCGCTCCTCTTGCATCGATGACAGAGAACTCGCGTAAAACCCGCCCCATCGGGGGTCCACGCCGCTTGCCGACGCTGGTCCGGTTCGCCGACCGGTGTGCCGTTGACGATCCATCGCAACGGCAAAACACCGCCTTCGGCTTTCAGGGCGAGGCGGGCGCCGGACGAAGGCTTTGAGGCTGCGGCAAGGCCGAGATCGACGCGGGCGCCATCCGGCGGAAAAGCGATTTTTAATTGCGCCGTCGCGACCGCCGCGAGATTCTTGGGCACGTCCTTGCGCAAATGGCGCAAGGGCGGCGGAAGCGAGGCGGTCCGGCTTGCGAGAATACCGGAGGGCGCGGCAAGGAATTCGTGCCCGGCGCCGAGCCTTGCGAAAGCGTCGAACAGAACCGGCGCGGCGGCTTGGCGTCCGGCGAGGCCAAACACAGAGCCATTGTCGGGCCGGCCAAGCCAGACCGCGATCGTGTGGGCCTTGTCGAAGCCAATCGCGAAAGCATCGCGGTAGCCGTAGGAAGTCCCGGTCTTATAAGCGATACGCCCGAACGGCGCATTGAGGGGCGGCGGCGCGCCGCGCAGAATGGCGGCGACATACCAGCTAGCGACGGGCCCCGCTATCCGGCGGGTCCCGGTTGCCGCCGTCCTCGCGCCATCCATTGTTTCGCGCAATCCCGGCACGGTTCCTCCCCGCGCGAGACCGGCATAGAGCGAAGCGAGATCGCGCAGCGTGATCCCGAGGCCGCCCAGACCCGCGGCTAGTCCCGGAGCGGTTTCATCCGGGAGCGTGATCCGTGCGCCGGCATTGCGCAGGCGCGCAATAAACTGCTCCGGGCCGATTGCGTCGAGCAATTCGACCGCAGGCAGATTCAAGGACAATTGCAACGCGCGCCTCGCCGTGACGGTGCCCTGGAACGAATGGTCGAAATTTTCCGGTGCGTAAATTCCGTAATGTCTTGGCCGATCGTCCAAGAGGGTTTCGGGGTGCGCGATGCCGTTTTCAAAAGCGAACGCGTAAATGAAAGGTTTTAAAGCCGAGCCGGGCGAGCGGACGGCCTCTGTCATGTCGATTGATCCGGCGCGCTCTCGCGAAAAATAATCCGCCGTCCCGACATGGGCGCGGATCTCGCCGCTCGCATTGTCGATGACGAGGATGGCGCAAGAAAGCTTTGGTCCGAGCCCGACGGCCGCCTCACGCGCCAGCCCTTCGAGCGATGCTTGCAGCTTGGCGTCGAGCGTCAGCCGGTGGACGCGCTGCTCTGGCGCGCGCCGGAGGTCGGCTTCGCTGGCGTGCGCGGCGAGCATGGGAAAGGCCCGGCGTTCTTGCGGCATGGCTTCGCGCTTGGCGGCATCGCGCTCAGCCTTGTTAATTACGCCTCGCGCAAAGACCCGGTCGAGGACTTTGTCGCGGGCAGCCCGAGCGGCATCGGGAAAGCGATCCGGCCGCCTTGTTTCTGGCGCTTGCGGCAAGGCGACCAACAATGCCGCCTCGGCGGCCGAGAGCCGCTTCGGCTCGTGACCGAAATAGGCAAGGCTCGCTGCCCTAACGCCCTCGATATTGCCGCCATAAGGTGCGAGCGCGAGGTAAAGATCGAGGACGCCGGTCTTATCCGTCCGCCGTTCGATTTTTATCGCGCGAAAAATTTGGTCGAGTTTTCCCGCCAGCGATTTTCCAGCGCGGGGCTCGATCAGCCGGGCCACCTGCATCGTCAAGGTTGAGCCGCCGGAAACAATATGGCCGTGGCTTGCCCATTGCAGCGCGGCGCGCCCGAGGCTCAGAAAATCGACGCCATGATGCGAATAAAAACGGCGGTCCTCGTAGGCAATCAGCATCGCGATGAAACGCGGATCCACATCGGCTACCGCAACGGGAAGTCGCCAGCGTCCGTCCGGAGTCGTGAAGGCTCGCAAAAGTGCGCCGTTGCGATCGACGACGATACGCGAACCTTGACTTGCGGCGGCAAGATCGAGCGCACCCGGCAAGGGCCGAAAATGGAGCAACGCCGCGGGGACCGCGAGGCCGGGCAACGCAAATGCAAGAAAGAGCGCCGCGATCTTACCAAAATGCTTCGCGTGAAACATTTTCATTTGGGGGCGGCGATATCGATTGCGCCATAAGCGGTGCGGCCGAATCGTTCTGGCCGGTACATATCTTCGATTGTCGCCGGCGGGCTGACATAATGCCCAGGCGTAACCGCGCGGACAATATAGGCGACCGTGAAATTTGCCTTGTCGTGTCCGTCGCGCGCGAAAGCGGCGACGAAACGATCGTCGCGATATTCGGTATGCGCCGGTTCGACGGTTTTCTTTAAGAAGGACAACGCGTCGGTCGAGCCGCCCTCAAAAAGATCCGGATTGTCGATCTCCAATCCCGACGGCAGAAGGTCAACTAGAAGCAGCCTCGCGAACGCAGCCTCATATTCGGTGACCGTCAAGGCGATCACAAAGCGATCGTTCTGTTTGATCGCCGTGGGCTCGACCGGTTTTCCATCCAGCGTGTAATAGGAGCGCTCAATCCGGTAGCCCTGCTCAGCGGCCGGCTCCGGCGTCAGCGGATTGCCGGAGGTCGTCAAAACGACGCTCACCGGCGCTTGCCCGCTATTCGCGATCGTCGCGGTTTTGCTGGCGAGCGCGGCGGCCCGCCAAGTCCTGAATAAAGCACCCTGCTGGGGTATGCCATCGACAGACAAGGCAATCGTCTTGGACTTATCGGCGAGCGCCTCGGCGGCGAGAACCATGAACGCATTTTCCTGGGTGCTGGAGAAGGCGGTTTTCGCGCGCGCGTCCTCCACGACCTTCGACGCATGCAGAATTTCGGCGGCGGGCATTTGGGTCTCGACAGCAAGCGCGAGAAGCCCGGCGCCATCGCGCAGACGCGAGCCATAATCGGGGGTCGAGTAGAGCGGATTTCCGAGCGTGCTCAAACGCTCCGTTGCTTTTGCGAACACCGCCTCCGCACGCGGGCGGTCGCCAAGCAAAGCCAGCGCGGCGGCAAGATGGGCGCGGGCGAGCGGGGTCTCGAACGAGTTGATCTTGGCATCGGCCAGATAGCGCAGATCGCTCATGACCTGGCGGCCGTTTCGTGCCAGAACATAGGCGGCATAGGCGATCGGGGCGCCTTGTCCCGCGCCAATTTCGCTGGAATTGGCAAGCAGATTGCGCAGCCGCTCCAGGGCGGCGTCGAATTTCTTTTGCGGCACGTCGAACCCATTTTCCCGCGCGCGAGTGAGAAAATCGGTGACGAACGCATGCAGCCATAGGTCATCGGCATCGGTCGCCGACCAAACACCGAAGGCGCCGTTTGAATCCTGGCGCGCCAGCACCCGCTCGATTGCCTCGCGGATGCGCTGATCGGTGTCCGGGTCGATTCCGAGCGCCTCGCTTTTGGCAAGCTTGTTGACATAAAGTAATGGCAGGGCACGGCTGACGGTTTGTTCGGAGCAGCCATAAGGGTAGCGATCGAGCGCCTGAAGGAGGGCCGGGACGTCTATCCCGACGAGTGCGGAAACGGCGAGCGAAACAACGCCGGTTCCGGGCACGAAATCGGCGAAAAGATCGCTCGAAATCGCGAGGCTTTGCCCCGGCGCCAGCGTGCGCACCGAGCGACGGTAAAGTCCGGAGGTGCCGGGCGAGATGTCGAGCGCAAGCGTTTGCGCCGCGACGAAGCCGGGGCCGCTCAGCTTGAGGTCGACGCCGGCGTGGCCAACGCCCGTGGCGCTGAATGGGATCATCAGCGCCTTGCGTGCCCCAGCGTCGAGTTTGAATTTGCGGTGCAGGGTATCGCTTGCGGCCGAGAGGGGGCCGGTTACATCGAGATCGAGGGCATAGTCTCCGGGCTTTCCTTCGACATTGTCGATTTGCACGTGAAATTGCGACCGGTCCCCAAGCGATAGAAAGCGCGGCGCCGTCACTTGCGCGACGACCGGATCGCGAACGATCACGTCCGTGCTGACACTGCCGGCCTTGGTTTTTGTCCAGGCCACCGCCATGACCCGCAAGGTGCCGTTGAAGGCGGGCAGATCGAAGTCGATCCGCGCCCGGCCGTCGGGGCCGGTCTTGACGATCCCTGAAAAGCGCGCGAGCGGTTCTTGCGTCGGCCGTTCGCCGCCAAGCTCCGGGGACGAGTCGCCGCCGGACCGGATCGCGCCGCGCGAACCTTGCATTCCATCGATCAACAGACCGTAGAGGTCGCGGATTTCCGTGCTCAACTGGCGTTGGCCGAAGAAATAGCCGCGGGGATCGGGTGCTTCGTAATGGGTGAGATTGAGGATGCCCACATCGACCGCGGCGACCGTCACGCGCGCCTCTTCTCCCTGGCCAAGGCCTTTGATTTCGAGCGGGATCGTCAAGGGACCGCGTGGGCGTGTCTTGGACGGCGGAGCAAGTCTGACATCGAGCCCATGCGCTTGCGGATCGATGGCAAACCAGGCAAGCCCGATGGCCCGGCCCGGCGTGCGATTGGCCGCCTTGTCGAGCGGACGATAAGCGAGCACCACGGCATAGGCGCCCGCTCCCCAATCGCCTTTGACCGGGATTGCGGTGGTCGTGTCGCCCTCGCTCAGATCGAGCGTGGTCAGAGTGTTCAAACTCTCGCCGAAAATGGCGACCGTCGCGGTGCCGGCAAAGCGCGAGGCGATGCGCAGCCGCATCGCCTCGCCCGGCTTATAATTTGCCTTGTCGAGACTGACATCGAGAAGATCCGGCGTTTGCGTGCTGGCCTCGCCGGACCAGCCACTTTCGAAGGCAAGACTTGTCGGCAGATCGGTGCTGTCGCCGCTTGCAAGATCGAGCCGGTATTGCCCAAGTCCAACGATCGAAGATATTTTGGCCGCCGCGCCGAGGCCAATATCGATCTTTCCTTCAGCTACTCGTTTCGATGATTTCACCCGCTCGAAATTCCAGCGGCCATCGGCCCGGTACCATTGGTAATCGTTGCTTACTCTGTAGAGCGACCAGGCGACGCCCTTGCGCGCGGCACGGGCGCCATCCGCGCCGACGGCAATGACATCGAAGCTCGCCGCCGCGCCGTCGGTCAAAGCCGTGAAATTCTTCTTGACGCCGATCAGGCCGGCCTTTGGCAGGATCGGCAGGACGAGCGAGCGTTCGACGGCGCGCCCGCCCGGCTCTCCCGCCCGTAGAATGATCTTTGCCTCAAGCGGGCGAGGCGCCGCGGCCTCTGGAATGGGCACCAGAATTTTTGCCGCGCCAGTCGCATCGGTGGTCGCTGCCTCCTCTATTTCCGTGCTGGTTTTATCGAAAGGTTCGTCTTGCAGCCCGGCGGTAAAACCCTTGAGCGCGGGCAACGGCGATTGGCCGGCGGCATCGATTTCGACCTCGCCGGTGATTTCGAGTTTTGCGCCGGGCGCGCCGTAAAGATAGCGCGCCTTCGCTGCAATCTCGACCGGCTCGCCGCCCCGCGCCGCCGCCGCCCGCGAGGTCAACGAAAATTCGAGGCGTTCGGGCAGATAATCCTCGACGAGGAAGCTCGTCTGTCCAACGGGGGCTGCTTTTGGATCGGCAAACGCCGTGACACGCCAAGTTCCCGTCGTGCTGCCGGGGAGCAGCGGCAACGCAAAGCTGCGGCCGCCGTCGCCGTGATCCTCGGTCTGGACCCGCTTATATTCGACGCCGTCGGGGCGTTTGACAACAAGGGTAAGCGGCACGGAAGCCACGCCGGTGCCCTGTCCGTCGCGCAGCAGCGCGGTGATGAAAACCGTCTCGCCCGAACGGTAGACACCGCGCTCGGTATAGACCATTGCGTCGAGCGCGGCCGTCGCGGCACGGCCTTTTGCGCCCCGGTCCGTGAGGTCGAAAGCATTCGCCTCGAGATCGAGGAAACCATAATCGCCCTTGCCGTCCTCGGCGACGGCGAGACCAGGAGCAACCCCTCCAGTCCCGCGCGAAAAACCTGGATCGAAATGAATGTGACCGGCCTCGTCCGTGCGCTTCGAAGTCAATATTTCATTGTCGCGCGCGACAAGGCGCACCTCGACTCCGGCGGCCGGCCTTGCGCTCGCCAGCGAGCGGACGAACACATGAATGCCGTCCTTGCCGCTGAAAGCGGTGAGGCCCAAGTCGGAGACTATGAACCATTGCGTCGCGGTTGTCCCGCCGCCTTCCTCGTCGCTGTCGCTCGCGGCGGGAACATCGCCGGCGGGCTTGGCGGCCATGACATAGATGCCGGGATCGAGCTTTCCGGCCGCCTCCATGATCGGGAAGGCGGTCGTCACTTCGGCGTTGAGCTCCGGAGTTGCGTCGAGCGTTCCTGACCAGATTTTCTTGCCGTCTGTCTCGATAAATTGCTTGATTCGGTAGGGTGAGAGCTGGGCTAGAAAATCCTCGGAGCGAACCGTCGGCAAAAGGTTGCGATCGCCGATCCTGATGATGTCCACGGCGATTTTCCTGGTGTTGACGGAGACGACGGGAATGCCTTCCTGCCCAACTCGTGGCAGCACGTAATTCTTGCCGGTGAAATGCACGAGCGGCGAGCGGTCGCGGACATAGATTTCGTAATCCGCCGATTTGCGCAGCGCTTCGCCTGCTGCCGAGGGCAAGCCATCGCGCAACACGATTTTGTAATGTTCGCCGTGCTTCAGGCCCTCGACGCAAAGCTGTTGATCCTCGGTCGAGATCGCGGCATTGGCAAAACCCGAGGCGGTTACGAATGGCGAGAAATCGGCGTTGCCCAAGGCAAGCAATTCGGAAAACTGGAAGCACGCGCGAGGCGAGGCGAACTCATTGTCGATCTTGTAGTCGAGAATGCGAAACCCATGCTTTTCGCGGAGATCCTCATAGACATTGCGCACCTGCGCGACTTCGGCGACTTCGAGGCTCGCGCGGTAGGCATCGAGCGAAGGACGCCACTTGCTTTGCGTGGCAAAGATTTCGCCGAGCCAGGCGAGCGCCGCCCCCTGCTCCGGCTTGGCGCCCGCGTGCTCATAAGCAATGTAGGCGGCCGCCGTGCCGGTCTCTTGGAGTTTATCGTCATCCCCGGCCGCCGCGATTGCCGCGCGCGAATAGGAAAGCCAGGCGCCGGCATCCTTCGGATTGGCCGAGACGATCGCCGCGGACAATTTGAGCGCGGCCTTAAGATCCTTGCGCGCGATCGCTTGCTGCACGTCCTTGCGCAATTGCGGAAGCGCGCGTGTCCCGAGTACGCCTAGGTCCTCGCCGATATTGTGTTCGAGCCGGATCGCGTCGTTTTCGAGCTCCTCGGTGACGAAGCTTTGTCGCGCCTGCACCGGGCCCATCCACAAAAGAAACGCCAAGCCTAGGGCAAGCGGGGCTGATTTGCGCATTTCCTTCCTCGTCCAAGAAGAGACTATGGGAGAAGCCATGTTATCACAGCGGGTTTCGAATGCCATGGGTCGGGGTAGACCCTAAATACGCGACGAGAGAACCCGCGAACTCGAAAAAGCCCCAGTTTGTTGACGAGAGTATCCTTGTTGGCGTTTACGGCGGGCGAGGAAGGCTCCAGGCGTGGCCGTAAGCCGGGCCGTACGATAGATTTTTGACCGCAAATATTGTTATTGCGGGATAACCGATATGACCATGCCCCTCAATAGTTCTCTTTGATCCGACCTTCATCTATCGTGGCGCTCCTTCTGGAGCTTGTTCGTGCGGCGTACCGTCCCAAACATCCCCGCCATCGTGTTTGTTGCCGCGATAGCCCTTTCGCTCGCCTCCTGCGGTCGGCGGGGGCCGCTCGAACCGCCGCCCGGCGCGCCCGCCTCGAACGCGCCGCTAGCCGGCACGCCAGGCGATTATGAGGCGCCCGCGAACCCAGGCGAGCTGGCCGGGCAAAATACGGCCACGACCAGCGGCGCGGAGGCGCCGGGTCGGGCCGGAGCGAAGCAAACCCCGCCGCCCGTGCGAAAACCGTTTCTCCTCGATCCCTTGCTCTGATCCGCCGATGCATCACTTCGCGACGAAGAACGGCGTCATGCATGCCGAGGATGTCGATCTCGCAACGCTCGCGGCGGAAGTTGGCACGCCATTTTATTGCTATTCGACGGCAACGCTGACCCGCCATTACGACGTATTCAATTCCGCCTTTTCCGGCCTGCCGCATCTCGTTTGCTACGCGGTGAAAGCCAATTCCAACCTGGCCGTTCTCAAAACCCTGGCGCGGCTCGGCGCGGGAATGGATGTTGTCTCCGGCGGCGAACTCCGGCGCGCGCTGGCAGCAAGCGTCGGTCCAGAAAAAATCACCTTCTCGGGGGTCGGCAAGACGCAAGTGGAAATGGCGTTCGCGCTCGAACAGAACATTCTTTGCTTCAACGTCGAATCGGAGCCCGAGCTTGCCCTCCTATCCGAACTCGCAACAAGTCAAAACCGCACCGCGCGGGTGGCGTTCAGGGTCAATCCCGATGTTGATGCCAAAACCCATGCCAAGATTGCCACCGGCAAGGCGGAGAACAAATTCGGCATTCCGATTCTCCGCGCCCGCGAGGTCTATGCGCAAGCGGCAGCCCTGCCGGGGATAAAGATCACCGGAATCGATATTCATATCGGTTCGCAGATCACCGACCTCGCTCCATTCGACGCAGCCTTTGGATTGATCGCCGATTTTGTCCGTGCGCTGCGCGCCGATGGCCATGCGCTTGAGCATATCGATCTCGGCGGCGGTCTCGGCATTCCTTACGCTCTATGGGAGGATCCAGAGAGCTATCACCCGGAGCGCTATGCGGCAATCGTCAAGGCAAAGCTTGAGCCGCTCAATTGCCGCCTGATTTTCGAGCCGGGACGGCTGATCGCGGGCAACGCCGGCATTCTCATCACAACCGTCCTATTCGTCAAACAAGGCGAGGCCAAAACCTTCGTCATTGTCGATGCGGCGATGAACGATCTGGTGCGCCCGACGCTTTACGACGCGCACCATGAGATCCTTGCCGTCCGCGCGCAAGGTAACCGCGAAATTACGGCGGATGTCGTCGGCCCGGTCTGCGAAACCGGCGATTATCTCGCGCTGTCGCGTAGGTTGCCAGAGCCTTCGCCTGGCGATCTACTGGCGATCATGTCCGCCGGCGCCTATGGCGCCGTGCAGGCCGGGACCTATAATTCGCGGCTTCTGGTGCCGGAGGTGCTAGTCAACGGCAGCGAATACGCCATTGTGCGCCCGCGCGGAACTTACGAGGAATTGATCGGCCTCGACAAAATTCCGGCGTGGTTAAGCTAGATATTTTAACCTCGCTCCTGGCGCTTGGCTGCGATCGTGCTAGCGTCGTTGCCTGCGGCGGGGTCGCGCGTTGGAGATCGTTTTGCTGGGACTGGGACGCTGGAAGCCAATGCGCCCGGAGCGCTCGCCGCGCGGCGAAGGGGCCGCGAATCCGCGTCTGGAGCAGCTCGCCGCGAAGGCGCGCGCGATCCTTCTTTTCGAGCGGGCGTGGCGAATCGCATTGCCGCCGCTTGTGGTGCTCGGCTTTTTCGTTTGCGTTTCGTGGACCGGTCTATGGCTCGACGCGCCGCGTTGGGCCCGCGGCCTCGGCGTTCTCGCGCTTGCGCTCGGCTTCGCCGTCGCCCTGCTGCCGCTGTGCGAATTCCGGTTGCCCTCGCGCAAGGAGGCACTCGACCGGATCGACCGTGTGTCCGGCCTTGCATCGCATCCAGCCTCGGTTATCGACGACCGCCTCGGCAATGGAACAAGCGATCCGACGACGCGGGCCTTGTGGAACCTGCATCGCTGGCGCGCGGAGCAAGCCGTGGCTTTGCTGCGCACCGGCGGGCCCTCGCCACGCATGGTCGATTTCGACATTTATGCCTTGCGCGCCGCCGTCCTGGTCGCGCTTATCGCGACAGGCTTTGTCGCGGGTCCCGAAAAATATGCGCGCGTCGCCGCGGCTTTCGATTGGCGCTTCGACGCATCGCCGCGCAAGGACTACAGGATCGACGCCTGGATCGATCCTCCAACCTATACCGGCAAGCCGCCGGTCGTGTTGAACCTTGGCGAGAACCAAAACCCACAGCAAATCGAAGCCCCCAGCGGTTCGATCGTCGTCATTCATGTGCCGGGAGGCAATCTTGACATGGAGGTGAAGGGTGCTCTCGCGGCCGCGAAGGACAACAACACTGACCCTCAAGCCAAATTGACCGCCTCCAACTCCGCCGCCTCCACGCCGGCCGGCGGCAAGCGGGATGGCAATGGCGAAACGCGCCTGGTTTTGCGCGGCGACGCAACGCTAACCCTTGGCCATGCTGGCGCGCCGCTCGGCGCGTTTAATATTCATGCCATTTTGGATCAGCCGCCGTCGATTGCGCTGACCGGGGCGCCGAGGTTTAACGCGCGGGGATCGATGACGCTGAAATACAGTGTCGCCGATGATTACGGCGTTACCGGCGCGGAGGCAAATTTCGCCAAACCGGTGCTCCCAGGCGGACATCCCTCCAAGCGTTCCCTTGTCGATCCGCCAAAAATCCCGCTTTTGTTGCCGCCGTCGCCAGCCCTCGGCGGCGAGGCCGAGACGACGGCCGATCTTTCCGAACACCCTTGGGCCGGCGCGCGGGTCGAAATGACGCTGACCGCGCGGGATGAAGGCGGCAATGAAGGCGGTAGCGATCCCGTCGAAATCACACTGCCGCAAAAGCCTTTCGTCAAGCCTCTTGCCCGCGCGCTTGCCGAACAGCGCCGCAATCTGGTTCTCGCCCCCGAGGATAAGGCACGCGTGGCGAACGCGCTCGATGCCTTGATGATCGCACCGGAAATGTTCGACACTGTAGCCGGCGTCTATCTTGGATTGCGGGTGGCATTCGATCAGCTTGGTGCGGCGCATAGCGACAGCGATCTCGTCGAAGTCGCCGATTATCTCTGGCAAATGGCGCTGCGCATCGAGAATGGCGATCTCTCCGAGGCCGAACGCGATCTCCGCGCGGCCGAACAACAATTGCGCGATGCCTTGCAGCGCAACGCTTCGGAAGATGAAATCCGCAAGCTCGGCGAAAATCTGCGCGCCGCAATGGACAAGTTTTTGCAAGGGCTCGCCGCCCAGCAGAAGAACGAGGACCGCCAAGGCAACCTTGCCGCGCTCGAAGGCAGGGGCCGCGCCATAACCCCCAAGGAACTGCAAGCCGTGCTCGACCAGATGCAGGAGATGCTGCGTTCGGGCGACAGCGCGAGCGCGCAGAAAATGCTGGAGCAATTGCAAAACATCCTTGAAAACCTGCGGGTCGCGCGGCCGCGCAAGGCCGATCCACGCGCACAGGAGATGCGCCGCGCGCTCGACGAACTAGGCCAGATGAGCGAGCAACAACAGGATTTGCGCGACGAAACCTATCAAAACGGCCAATCGGAAAGGCATCGGCAACGCGAGGAACGCGGCCAATTGGGCCTGCCGGGTCAACCAACGCTCGGCGATATTTTTGGCCGGGAGGGCGACGCAATTGAAGGCGGCGTTGACGGACAAGGAAATGGCGAAGGCGCCGGCGCCGGCAAGAGTTCCCGGGCCGGACAAACCAACGATGCCAATCTCGCCGGGCGCCAAAAAGCGCTCCGCGACCGGCTGGAAAATCTCCAAAAGCGGTTGGACGAGGCTGGGGCCGGCGGCAATGGCCTAGACGGCGCGCAAAACGCGATGCGCGACGCCGAAAACGCGCTCGGTCAAGGCCCCCCGGGCGGCACTGACGGCGCGGTGGACGCGCAAGGCCGCGCGGTGGAGGCCTTGCGCGAGGGCGCGCAAAAGCTCGCCGAGAGCATGCGCGGCGAAGGCGAGGGCTCGGGCGCCGGCGAGGAAGCCGGAGAGGGCCAGGACGGTCAAGGCCCGCCAGGTCAGTTTGGCGACGCCGAGGGCAACGATCCCCTCGGGCGCCCGGCGGAAATCTTGCGAGGGTTCGATCCGTCCGCGCGCTTTCCCGGTGCGGAGCGGGCTAGGCGCGTATTGGAAGAACTCCGCCGCAGGCTCGGCGAGCCCGCCCGTCCGCGCGAGGAACTGGATTATCTGGAACGGCTTTTGCGCCGCTATTAATCCCGCGCCCGGCACGCTTTGAGTTCGAGGATCGCGGCAAGCCCGAATTTGTCGCAAAATCCATTGCGCTGGCGGGTTGGTCTCCAGTTCGCCGTTATACTCATTATCTTCGGCATGTTATGGTTTCGCGGCTAAAGCATCGATGTGGGACGCCATGGTTGTCTTGAACCGAATTTACACAAGGACGGGAGACGATGGCACGACCGCGCTCGGCACCGGCGAGCGCCGCGCCAAGCACGACCTTAGGATCGAAGCCTATGGCACGATCGACGAAGCCAATTCGGCTGTCGGGCTCGCCCGCGTTGCCATGGCATTTGACGCGGTTTGCGCCAAACTCGACGCGATGCTGCTCTGCATTCAGAACGATCTGTTCGATTTCGGCGCCGATCTCTGCATGCCGCCAGGCGCGAAAGGCGAGAAAGAACCTCTGCGCATCGTCCAATCGCAAGTGGATCGCCTGGAACGCGAGATCGACGCACTCAACGCGGAACTTGCGCCCTTGCGTTCGTTCGTTCTGCCGGGCGGCTCGCCGGCCGCCGCGGCCCTGCATCTTGCCCGTACCATAACGCGGCGGGCCGAACGGCTGCTCGTCGCCTTGGCAGAGGCGCCGGGCGAAGACGTCGGTGGCCCGGCGCTCAGATATATCAACCGCCTGTCGGATTTTCTATTTGTCGCGGCTCGTTATGTAAACCGCAAGGGAGAAGCCGACGTATTATGGGTGCCCGGCCAGAATCGTTGACAAGGCGAAGCCACTGTCATGGGCTGCCGTGTACGACGACCGGGTCCATCGCGCCGACATTGCGGCATTTCGCGCAATCTTACGCATTTCAAGCCGCTAAATGTATGTGGCCTCGCGTACTCAACTTGCAAAATCGTACCAAAATGTTTCACGTGAAACATTTTGGTACGATCCGCGTGACAACACTCGCCTTCATCCGGACGAGGACTTTGGCCTTTTACGAGCTTTTGAAATAGTATCTCAGCTTCGGAGGGCTGATTCTCTTTGCGGTCGAAGTCTGGTAGTGTCCCAGTTCTCTAATCGCGGCCTTTGTGTCAAACAATTCTGTAAGCCTCTCGTGGGTGGGGCATCTGCCGGGTCATGGTTCTCTCCGCGGTCGGCGCGTGGCCGCCGCATGATGGGCAGACGGGGATCGGCCTTCCAAGGTTTGAAGCGTGTACAAGTCTGGACTTGATCCAACGGTCAATGTCAGATTACGTCATTCATTCAACGTCGGGCATGATCGGCGAGGCGGACTCGATGTTGTCAAGGACGCGAGCTTCGCTCGCGCCGGCGCAGCCGGTGCTGTGCATCCTTGACAACATCGATCCCCTCGCCAAACTCGCCGCCAAGAGATGAATGGCAAGGCGTGATTTCATCCGGCACTGCCTGAAATCTCAAGTCCAGTATTTTACAGAAGCGCGGTCCGCGTGCGGCCGCAAACTGACCCTCGGAATGGCTTCGCCCACGTCCCGGCAGGACGCCTGGCTCGCCCGATGGTGGGCGAAGTGCTGAAAGACCTCAAATAATCAAATGATCAAGCCATCGCTCCCGCGGTCACGCGGCGGCGAGCCGGTGGTTGGGATCGAAGTTCTTTCCGGTCTTCCACATGACATGGAGCACCACCACGAGCTTGCGCGCCAGAGCCCAGGAGCGCGGCGCGCTGGCGGAGCGCGCCCGGGTAGGATCACGGTTGCGGCCTCGTAAAAAGTGTACAAGTCTGGATTTGATCCAACGGTCAATGTCAAATTCATTCATTCATTCAACGGCGGGCATTATCGGCGAGGCGGACTCGATTCTGTCAAGCATCCTTGACAACATCGATCCACTCGCCAAACTCGCCGCCAAGAGATGAATGGCAAGCTGTGATTTCATCCGGCAGTGCCTGAAATCTCAAGTCCAGTATTTTACATCCACGGGCCGCCGCGACCGCTTTCGAGAGCATGGCGTCACGGCTCTTGACGCGCACCTCCTTGTACCAGCCGGCGCGAACGAGATGTGCCAGCCCCTCGTCGAGGAAGGCGGCTGCGAGGGCAGGCAGCTGTGGCTGGAGGTTCCCCAAGGCTTAATGCCCATGTGGGACATCCGTCACAAAGGTAAATAGACAAGAGCCCATAAAGAAACGAGATGGAACAAAAAGCCACGAAATATAAGCCCCATAAAGTCCTTGTCTTGCTGAGGCCATTCACGAACTGGCCAACCGGTGTGAAATCGCGCATTTTATCGAGTCATGGAACGGATTTTTTGGTCCGGTAGTCGAGCGCAAGTTGCGGGAAAGTTTATGCCAGTTCCAAAATTTGGCTTCGGCTCATTCATGGCCGCGATTTGTCGGCGGCGCGCGACGAGCAGGAGGTGAGTGGCGCATTCCATGAATCCGGTGCTTGTAGCGTAGGTTTCCTCGAGACGCTCGAGTTCATTGGAAAACTGGTTGTCCACCGCTAAGGACCCAGGGTTCCACCGGGGGTCGGGCGCGAAGCGATTTTGAAACAGGTTGAGGCCTCGCAAATCCTCTATGTCGAAATGATCGGCGAAATAGCTCCGCAATTCGGTTGCGGCAAAGAGATGAAAGTTGAAGTTTATATGGCGCCCGTCAGACAGCTCGATCTCGCACCGGTCACGGCTATAATCGTGCTGGAAACGACGTGCCTTCTCAATCGAATCTACGGAGATTGTCGGAGTGCTGCCCACCGAGCGCACTGTGGCTATAAAGTGCCCTGAGGTAACGCGTGCGACCTCCGCGGAGATCTTCGGCAGGCTTGCGACCGGTAGATGACTGAGAACACTGTAGAGGCAAAGCGTGAGGTCCACCGAGGCATCGGCTTCAGGCAGTTCACCCGTAAGATCTGCAACATCGAATGTGAGATCCACACCTGAGAGTTTAGTAAGATCACTAGGCAGCAGGTGCGCGCGTTGAATCTGCGCCCGGGCGATGTCAAAACCGCGCGGTAATGTTGGTGAATCCCAACGCGTGGGCGCGCGTAACAAGACGGCGCAGCCAGGTACCAGGTCCGCAACCAGATCAAGAATGCTAACTGAGCTGGTGCCCGTAGCCCGCAGGCCGGTCAGTTTCGCCTCAAGGGCAGTCCAGACGTGCCGATCGGCATAGCCGTGCAAACCATCAAAGGTAAAAAGGGGCGCGCTGGATCTCCATCGGCATAAGCGACGTAATCACCACCAGCCTGATTGTAGGCCACTGCGACGTTTGCGGCCGTAATGTCCTGGATTACAGGACTAGAGTTCTCGCAATCGATATCGACTGGACAAATGTTTCTCCATGCAACATAGGGCCTTGGGTTGTGTCAGCAGTGTGCGGCGACCTTGAGGCCTCGCACTTGCGACCAGCCTGTGACGACACCATGAGGCCGGAAGTCAGCCGTTAGCTCAAGAATTCCGGTGTACTAGTTGATATTTGATCCGACATTTGGTGTCATAAGGCCGAAGCGAGAGCCGAGGCCGGGCGCGGAGCTGGCCAGGGTTGCGGAGAGCCCGGCCTCGACGTTTTATGAGGACACCGACGATGACCAAGGACCAGAAGATTATCAAAGGAAAGGTGGGCTTGGCTCAAGCTCGCCAGGCAGCTCGGCAATGTGAGCCAGGCCTGCAAGATGCTCGGCTATAGCCGCGACAGCTTCTACCGCCTCAAGGAACTCTATGACAAAGGCGGCGAGCTGGCGTTGCAAGAGATCAGCCGCAGGAAGCCAATCCTGGCGAACCGGACCGCGCCCGAGATCGAGGCGCGGATCGTTGAATTTTCGCTGGAGCAGCCGGCCTTCGGCCAGATCCGCGTCGCTAACGAAATGAGGAAACTTGGCCACTCGATCTCGCCGGCCGGCGTGCGCGGCGTCTGGCAGCGCCATGATCTCGAGACGATGAAGAAACGGCTCAAGGCGCTGGAAGCCAAGGTTGCTGAGGCAAGGCCGGATCCTGACCGAGGCGCAGGTCATAGCCTTGGAGAAAGCCAAGACCGAAAAGGAGGCGCACGGGCCAAGTTCGAGAGCGAATGCCCGGGCTACTGCGGGGCGCAGGACACGTTCTATGTTGGCAACATGAAAGGGGTCGGCCGCATCTACCAACAGACCTTCATCGACACCTATTCGAAAGTGACGTTTGCCAAACTCTATGATCGCAAGACGCCGATCACCGCGGCCGACCTCTTGAACGATCGGGTCGTGCCCTTCTTCGACGAAAAGGACGTGAAGCTCTCACCTGTTCTGACCGATCGCGGCACCGAATATTGCGGCAATCCCGAGCATCACGAATACGAGCTCTATCTCGCGGTGGAAGATATTGACCATTCCAGGACCAAGACGAAGAGCCCACAAACGAATGGCATCGCTGAGCGCTTCCACAAGACAGTGCTGGATGAGTTCTATCGCATCGCCTTCCGAAAGAGGCTCTATGCCTCGATCGGGGATTTGCAGGACGACCTCGATCTATGGGTCAAAAGCTACAACGAGGAGAGACCGCATCAAGGCCGCTGGTGCTTCGGCAAGACGCCGCTGCAAACATTCCTTGACGCCATCCCGATTGCGAGGGAAAAAATGATCGCTGCCTGACCACCATCGGCAGTGAACCGGCCATCTCCAAAAGGACGCCGTCTGTAAGATCAAATACAAGCTACTACAATTCCGGGGACCATGATGACCGCCCGCGAGTGGTGTCCATTCTCTTGCATGGCGAAGCGGAGTGCTTCGGAACGTTGACAAAGAGTCCACCACGTAACCCGGCCTGATCCCGCGCGACCCAGTTGCCGCGGCTATCCTTGCCGATCTCGACGAAGGCCGCAGGGGAGGCCCGCAAGATTCGAGAGACCCAGAGATTGATCGTGTGCCATGTCGCTTTCCCTTTCAAGATCGCTGTCGAGTACTGTCGACGCCTCGAACCTACTCCTTGAGCCCGGTACCATTGCGGCATATAAATTCGAGACGGAAGCGACCCCCGCAAAATGAACAGGACATAAAAAGCGACTTGAAAACTCAGTTGAAACAGCAACGGCTACACTGGGCAACGGCGTGATCCGACTCTATTGGACCGGATCACGCCCGGAAGCGCGCTTTCAGTGCTCCAGGTGTCAGCCTTTCAAACGCTTCTTGCATTCCTTCCAATAGGCGTTCCATTTCAGGCCGCCATTGGAGTTGGTCGCAGTGTTCGCGCGATATTGGTCAAGACAGGTTTTGCGGCGGGCATCACCCTGCTGCGGTGAAATCGCGGAGGGAAAGACGGCGGCACTGGGCGTAGCCGCTGCAGCGCTCGGCGGCGCAGGCGCCGTAGCAACGGGAGGAGCAGCCGTCGGCACCCCGGGCGCCGCACCAACGGCGTCTCTTGTACGTTGCGAGTGTCCGGCAAATGATCATTTCTGCCGGATGGCGAGGAAAGCGGTGAGCCTGCGGCGTCCCTTTGGCGACCAAGCCCGAGTGGTAGATCCGGCCCCGCTTTTCCAAGCTCCGCTGTTTAGGCCGGACGGTATCCTGGGACGCGTTCTGGCGCAGATCCTGTGTACAAGGTTGATCGATGCGGAGCCGTCGCTGCGAGGATGTGAAGAGAAAGCCTTAAAATGACTGACGCTGTACTGGGTATTGACGTTTCCAAGAACACATTCGACGCTAGCCGCGGGGCTGGTACAAAGGCGCGCTCCAAGAGCTTCGCCAATTCGCCCGATGGCTGGCATCAGCTGATTGCCTGGCTCGGCGAGCACAAGATCGGACAGGTTCATGCCTGTCTGGAGGCAACCGGACGCCACGGCCTCGGCATCGCGCTTGCTCTCCATGAGGCTGGGCATGTCGTGAGCATCGTCAATCCCGCTCAAATCCGCAACTTCGCGCGGACGAAGTTGGGGCGCAACAAGACCGATCAGGTCGATGCTGCGCATATCCGCGAATACGCTGAACTGTTCAAGCCGCGCCCTTGGACCCCGCCTTCGCCAGCAATGCGGCGTTTGTGCGGATGAACATGGCGGGGATGATGGCAAAATACTTCGCGACGTCGTTGGCGATCGAGAAGGTGGTCAGGGCGCCGCGCGTGATCAACATCTGCCTGCCAATCGCGACGAGATCCGTGAGCTTCGTCGGATCGGAATCGAGGTCGATCAGATTGGCCGCTTCCTTGGCCGGCATTGTGCCCGAATGCATAGCAAGACCGACGTCCGCCTGAGCCAGCGCAGGGGCGTCGTTGGTGCCATCGCCCGTCATCGCAACGAGCCGGCCCTTGCTCTGCTCCTCAAGCACTAACTGAAGCTTTTCTTCCGGCTTCATCTCGGCCACGAAGTCGTCGACCCCCGCTTCCGCCGCGGTTCGGGACAGAGCATCACGACGAGACAATAAACACGGTTTTTACTTAATGGATTGCAGAGATTGGCCTAGACCCACACCTATTCGGTTCTGGGCAGCATGTCTTCCGCCGCCTGAAACGGGCCAAGCGTACAGAGGACTCTAATGCGCCTCGATCGGTGCGGCAGTCCGCTGTGGCTTTTTCAGCAAGGCAATCGCGGAAAGGCAGATTATTAGCCCGACGCCGACGATCCAGAAGGCGTCGGAATAGGCCGATACATAAGCCTCCCGGCGAACCTGAGCCGCCAGCGCCATCAGCGCCTGCGCTCTGGCCATCGCGGGATCGGCGATCCCGCTGCGAAAGCCCGCCATGAGCATGGCGATCCGTTGCTGGGTCCGCGTCGCGTTTTGCGTCATTGCTTCTGCCAGAACCGAGAAATGGAAATGTTCGCGCCGCTCGATGACGGTCGACAGCATCGCAATTCCAACGGAACCGCCGAGATTCCGCATCATGTTCGAAAGCGCCGATGCGTCGGCCGTGGCGCGGGGAGGAAGCCCCGCGGTTGTGAGCTGCGTCAAGGGAATCGAGAACAGTGGCTGACCCGCGGCGCGCAGAAGCTGCGGCAGGATCAGCTGGTCCATGCCGACGTCATGCGTCAGATTCACATTGATGAAGCAGCTTGATGCGAAGAGCAGCGTGCCGATGATCACAAGAATGCGGGAATCGAATCTCTTCATGAGGAAGGGCATGGCCGGAAACAGCACGAGCTGCGGCAGGCCGCTCCACATGACGACATAGCCGATCTGCTCAGCATTATAGCCTTGGATTTGCGCGCAATAGAGCGGGATCACATAGGTCGATCCGAGTGAGACGGCACCGAGCACGGTCATGAGCGCGCAGGAGGCGCCGATCGTCCTATTGCCGAGGACCCGCAGATTGATGAATGGCTTTGCCGCAGTCAGTTCGCGCAGGACGAAACAAAAAATGCCAATCGCCGCGATGATCGTCAAGCGGCTGATCACATCGGACTCGAACCATTCCTTTCGCTGACCCTCTTCGAGTACATAAGTGAGACTGGAAAGGCCGACCGCCATCGTCGCGATCCCAAACCAATCGCCCTTCGGCAGCTCCGCCCATCGCACTTGCTGTTTAGGCAAGGCGATCAACTGGATGATCGCGGCAATCGGGCCGGGAAGAAGATTCAGATAGAAAATATAGTGCCAGGAGAAATTATCGGTGAGCCAGCCGCCGATCGTCGGGCCGATGGCCGGCGCGAAGGTTGCCGTCAAGCCGAAGAAAGTGATGCCGAGCCCCTGTTGCGATTTCGGCAGGCGCGTGCGGATGATGGTGACGGCCGTCGGGATCAGAACACCGCCCGTGAACCCTTGCCCCGCACGGAAGATGATAAGCTGGGTCAACGATGTCGACAGCGCACAAGCAATGGAGAAGGCAACGAACAGGCCCGTGTTGACGCAGAGGTAGCGGCGTAGACCAAAGATCGATCCGAGCCAGCCCGTCAGCGGGATCACGACGATCTCGGCCATCAAATAGGCCGTGGAAATCCAGCTTCCTTGCTCCGTCGACGCGCCGATGGCGCCTTCGATATTGGCGAGCGAGGAATTGGTGATCTGAATGTCGAGAATGGCGGTGAAGGCGCCGATGATGGCACCTGCCACCGCCAGCCAGTCCGTCAGCGCGGCTTTTGTTTCGGGCGCGTCAGTCATCACGGCAGCTTCAAGGCGCCAAGCTGAATCGTCGGCTCGGAGGCAAGCTTGCTCGGGCGGTCGCGCGTGTCGATCACCGCCTCCGCCGAAAGCCCCGGCCGCAGCCGCGCGATCAGCGGATCATGATCGTCCAAAATAATCTTCACCGGAACGCGCTGCACGATCTTGGTGAAATTGCCCGTCGCATTTTCCGGGGGCAGCAAAGCAAATTGCGCTCCCGTGCCGGGCGCAAAGCTTTCGATGCTTCCGTGAAAGATGTGATTGGTGAAGGCGTCGACCGTAAAGGTTGCCGCTTGTCCTTCCACCATCTCGCTGAGTTGCGTCTCTTTAAAGTTGGCGACGAGATAGATGGATTTTCCCATCGGCACGAGGGTGAGCAGGTTTGTGCCCGGCTGCACGAGTTGACCCTTGCGGAGCGCCCGGTCACCGACAACGCCATCGATCGGCGCCGTGATCGTGGTGTAGTCGAGATTGAGTTTTGCCTGCTCGAGATTGATTTCGGATCGCTCCAGGCTGGCGCGCGCGGCGCCTTCGAGCGACTTCAGGCCATCCGTCTGCTTTTGCGCGGCTTCGTAGCTTGCCTTGGCCTTATCGAGCGCTGCCTTTTTCTGTTGGAGATCGGCGTCCGCCTGATGCGACCTCTGGATCGTCCCGGCGCCGCGTCCCAAAAGAACCTCATAGCGTTTTTGTTCTTCCACCGCAAAGGTGAGCGCCGCCGCCGCATGGTCGACATCGGCCTTGGCCTCTTCGATCCTCGCTTCCTGCTGAATCAAGGCGGAGGCGACGCCTTCGAGACCGGCGCGGGCTTTATCGAGATCGGCTTTGGATTGAAGATAGGCGACCCGAAAATCCCGATCATCGATCCGCGCGAGAATCTGCCCCGCTTTCACCGGCTGATTGTCGTCCGCAATGACCTCTGCGATAAAGCCGCCGACTTTCGGCGCCACGACGACCTTGTCAGCCTGCAGATAGGCATTGTCGGTCGTCTCTTCGAAGCGGCCCACCGTCCACCAATGCCAGCCAAAATGGGCTGCTTCGCCGACGGCCAGCAAGATGGCAAGCGTGAGCAGCGCGTGCTTGCCCAGGGAACGCGACGGTACCCCAAGGTAAGGCATTCCCGGAGGGCTTAACGCAGGGGCGGGAGAGGTGTCCCCGCGCAGACGGAGGATCACATCGCCCCCGATCGCGAGGGCGCTTTCGCTCATTGCGCCATTGGGGTGAGCATGTGATCTTGCGGAAGCGTCCATTTTGCATCCATTACGAAACAGAACGGTATCGTTCTATACTAGGATTCGTGAAATGGCAAGCGGAAGCTTTGGGGCATCAATGGACAAGACCAACGAGGAAAAACCTGTGGAATTGCGGCAAAAGACGCGCGGCGGCCGCCCGACCAAGGAGGCTGCGGTGCGGCGCGATGAGCGTCTTCTCGAAATAGCGGCCCAAATGTTCATGGAGCAAGGCTTCGACGGGACATCGATGGAGCGGCTCGCCGAAACCGCTATGATCGGTAAAGCCACGCTCTACGCCCGCTATGCCGACAAGGGCGCCCTCTTCGCCGACGTCTTGCGCCGCCGTATTCTTCTGACCTATGGCCCTCTTGAGGCGGAATTCGAAAAGGGCCTGAAAGGCAAGAGCCTGGAGGCGACACTTCTGATTGTCGCGCGTCGGTTGCTCGACCTCACTCTGTCGCCTCCGTCGATCGCTTTGGGTCGCATACTTGCCGCGCAAGGCGCTCGATTCCCGGAGCTCGGTAAGCTTGCCGTCCAGGAAGGATTGTATCGGCAAATCAAGATTGTCGAAAAAATCCTGATCCGCTTTTCTAGCACGCATCGCTATGCGATCGATGATCTGTCGCATGCTGGTGATCTCTTTCTCAGCATTGTCCTCGGCCGGGTGTCGCGAATGGCGCTGCTTGGCGTTCAGATGGAGCCTGAAACGCTCGAACGCCGCACCCGGCAGGCGGTAAGGATTTTCGTCAGAGGCCTGCTTGAGTCGCCGCCCGAAGACCTCCGCTAGGAACCGTCGACTTCATTCGCGGCCAAGGCGGCAATCGCTGCGCTATGGTCGGAACATCGTCCGCGCGGTAGTGCAGGGCTAACGAGCTGCAGCGCAAAACAGTTGCTTTGGGTCAGCCTGAGAAAGGCTCGCGACGAGCAAATGTTTGAATGCTCCCGATAGCTGCCGGAGGCGAGTCGTGCCGACACTTACGTTCAGCGCCATAAGCTGCCGTCGGCAAAATCTCGCCATCCTTAAGCGCAAACGAAAAGTCTGCCTGCAGCGATCCCTCCAAATCCGATCAATGCTTGCTCTGCCGCGCCACGCTACCACAGCCTTTGACGCAGCGCTGATACACCTTAGCCTTGGTCCCGACGGGAGGTTGGCACGTTGATGGTAGGTATCATTAAATGTGACTAAGTCTTTCAACAGTGCGAAGGATGCACCGTGCAGAAACTTTTCTCCAAGATGGAAAAGCGCAAGCCGTGGCGTCAACAACGTAGCGGGCACCAGCAGCATGTTGAAAATGACTGGCTTTGCGATGGGAGGCGGTCACATATCGGCCTTGCATAGTGCTTTTCAAAGCGCACGAAAAGTGCTACGAGCGCGGGGGCTCGCCGCGCATTTGTTCGATGGAAAGGAACTCTGCTATGTCGCAAGCGAAGCGCGCTTCGAAGGGGAAGCGTCCAAGTAAAGCTGTATCCGTGCTGGGAATCGCCGGGGTGTCTTGGGCAGCATCGGCCGGCGGATCGCTTTCGGACATGCCGGTAGCGGATATACCGTCGCAGAATACGCCACCGTTTCAATTCATCACTCTCGGTGATGAGGAAATCTCCGACGTCAGCCTAGCGACGTTTCATCTCTTCGACAAGGACGGCCTCGGAGCACCGCGATCAGGCATGATCCAACTTGCCAGAGGAGGCTGCGGCTGCGGACACGGCGGCGGCTGCGGACACGGCGGCGGCTGCGGACACGGCGGCGGCATCGGACGCGGGTGCGGCGGCGGTTTCAGAGGCTGCGGTGGTGGTTTCAGAGGCTGCGGCGGCAGAGGCTGCGGCGGCAGAGGCTGGGGCGGCTGCGGCGGCTGCGGCTGGGGCTGGGGCTACGGCTACGGCGGCTGCTGCTTGTCGTGGGGAGGTTGCTACATCTGCTAAACTCGAGCCCTTTCCGACTAAATACGATGACAGACGCAGGTCGTCATGGCCGGGTTTGACCAGGTTCGACCCGGCCAACGGTATCTTGTTTGCAGCGCCGCCCAGGCGATGCGCGCGTTGGGCGTGCACATAGCGGCCGAGGGGGTCGCCAAGCTAATCGAGAACCGCTAGATTCAGAATCGCTAGGGCTGGCAAGCGGAGAACACGGCTTGCACCTGCGTCCGGAGTTGTGGCGAAGGCGCGCGTACTGACCTAATGACAGGCGACCAAAAAAATGGCTTTACGCGGCGTAATGCCAAAGACGTTCCGCAGTTCGCGCCGAATTTCACCGTCTATTTGCTACCACCCGATATCGTGTGCCTCTATTCCGAGGACCGGAAGTTCTTGCTTCACGGCGAGCTCTATTGTGCACTCGCCTCCGCGATAGGAGAGGGCGGAAAGAGCTTTCGGGAGCTCGTTCGTGAGCTGGAGCAGGATTTTCCGTCCGACAAAATCCACGAAGCCTTGAAACGGCTGGTCGACGGCCGCTATGTCCTGCCGGCATCGCGCTTTTCGACTGGCGCCGTGGCCGCATATTGGGCGAGTCTCGGCCTATCGCCGGAGATCGCGGAGCGAAATCTCCAGAAATGTCGTGTGCGCATTCAAACGATCGACGTGCAGGGGGCAGCGGACCTCGGAGCCGCCCTGAGCGGGCTGGGCGTTCGCGTCGTCAAGCGCTCCCCCGACTTGACGGTCACGTTGGTGAGCGATTATCTCGAGGGGCGACTGTTGGAATTGAACTGGCAACATTTGTCGGACCGCACCCCCTGGGTGCTCGTCCAACCCTCTGGCATTTTTCCCCTGGTGGGGCCGGTGTTCAGACCGGGGGAGAGCGCCTGCTGGATGTGTCTTGCCGAGCGGATGAAAAGGAACCGAGAAGTCAAGGCGCTCCTCGACCGTAGACAGGCCCGCTGCCTCGCCGTTTCGCCTCTGGCTCGAAACACCGTCGGCGAGAGTGCCATTCAACTTGCGGCCGTCGAGATCGCGAAAGCGATCGCCACCGATTTTCGCACGCAATTGTGCGATCACATCATCAGCCTCGACATGTTGGGCTCGACCATCGTGAAGCATTACGTGGCGGCCCGCCCGCAATGTCCGAGCTGCGGTCGCAAAAAGCTGCGCGATCCCCGCCGTGCGCCAGTGCCGGTCGCGCTTGGCGCAGGCGGCAAGGTCGTTATGACGAGCGGGGGATACCGCAGCGTTTCGCCGTCGGCCACGGTTGCACGTTTCCGCAGGCACGTGAGCCCCTTGACCGGTGTGGTCTCCCGTCTCGAGCGGATTGAAGCCGATTTGCCCCTGAACACCAACTACCATGCCACGCACAATTTTTCAGGGCCGGCCGAGACGGTCAATGAGCTCAGGGTAGGGCTGGGCAGCGGCAGCTTCGGCAAGGGCAGCACCGCGGAACAAGGTGAAGCCAGCGCGCTCATGGAGGCGATGGAGCGCTATTCCGGGATTTTTCAGGGCGACGAGATCAGAGGCACGCGGCGGTTTACCGATTTCCCGTCGGGCGAGGCCATTCCTGCGAACAAAGTCCTGCTGTTCAGCGACGCGCAATTGCGGCGGGGCCGGGCACCGACGCCCGGCTCGGACAATTGGGAGGCGATCCCGGCGCTATTCGATCGATCGGCCAAGATCGAATGGTCGCCGGTCTGGTCTCTGCGCGACGAACGCTTCAAATATCTTCCGACCAGCTTCTTGTATTTTTTCTACAGGGGCCCTGCCGCTTTCGCAGCGGATTCCAACGGCTGCGCGGCCGGCAACACGCTCGAGGAGGCAATCGTCCAGGGATTCCTCGAGCTGGTGGAACGGGATGCATACGCCATCTGGTGGTACAATCGATTGCAGCGGCCGGAATTGGAACTCGGTCACTTCGACGATTCGTACGTCTGCGATCTGCGAAACAGGCTAGCCGAAGCCGGCCGCCAGCTTTGGGTGCTCGACGTCACCCCCGATCTCGGGATTCCGACGTTTGTGGCTATAACGCACTGGATGCAAAACGGGCGGGAAAATATCGAATTCGGTTCCGGCGCGCATTTCGATACGCGAGTTGCCTTGTTGCGTGCGTTGACGGAGCTCAATCAATTTTTATCCTTGGGTCTCATGGGCGGCGGGACCGGGGAGAAATCGAGCCTTGACGGCACCACTCCATTGCGCCTGCAGGACCATCCATATTTGACGCCGAGCGGAAACCCGCCAGTCCAACCGGACTTCGGCTCGAAATTTGGCCATTTAGACACGCGCGAACAGGTGACAGCCTGCGTGCGCCTCGCCAAGCAAGCGGGCCTCGATTTCCTCGTCCTCGATCAGACGCGTCCCGACATCGAGGTCCCGGTCGTCAGAGTGATCGTTCCAGGATTGCGGCATTTCTATCGCCGTTTCGCGCCCGGCCGGCTTTACGATGTGCCGGTAAAGCTCGGATTGCGGGACCGCCCGCTCAAGGAAAACGAGTTCAATCCGATTCACCCCCATACCTGAAGGTGATTTCGGCTTGCGTGCTCCCGAACCAAAGAGAGTGCGACGGGTCGCGCGAGCAACCGTTTCCGCCCGGCTCGGCGGCCGCGTCACGCTTGAACGGCACGCGAACGGAGAAATAGTCGCCTGCTTCGATGGCTATTCGCTCGGCTTTGGAGTGTTTAGCGCGGGCGCGGCGGATCGTGCGCAGGAACTGCGCACCGGTCTGCCACTCGCCTCGTTCGCGTCCAGCCGCCGAAACATCGACAAGGAGATTGATCTACTGGTCCGGCGATTGGCCAGACGCGGACTATTGGAGTACCACCTCGGGCGCTCGCTCAACGGCGAGGACCTGCTCGTCATCGAACCGCAGGTTCCCGATTATTGGCCACGTACGCCGCAGCTCGGCAATTCAGACGCTCTCGTCTTGTCACGGTTCGCGTACATGCGACGGCGCGGTAACGAGATGGTCCTGGAATCGCCGCGCGCTGGCGCCTTGTTCAAAATTTGCGATCCGAAGATTGCGGCCGCCTTGGCCATGCTGTCCACGCCGCAACAAATCAAACAGCTGCGTCGGCAGGGTGGTTTTCCGGGGGTCGAGCTTCTCGCCCTGCTTTTCGATTGCCAAATCGTTTTCAAGGTCGACGTTGCCGAAGAAAGTGGCTTTCGACCGGCCGAGGGTGACCGCAACCTCGTTCTTTGGGACTTTCACGATCTTCTGTTTCACACGCGCAGCACGGAAGGCCGGCACGCAAACCCGCTAGGCGGTGTTTACCCCTATGCCGGCGTTATTTCTCCGCTGCCGGCGGTGCGGCCTTGCTGGCCCGGAAAAAAAATCGATCTGGATAAGTTCTCGGCCGCGCATCCGGAGGCAATGTCGCCGGTCGCAAAGCTTTTGCGGGGACGTGACTCGACGCGCAGCTTTGATGACCAGCGACCGATCACGCTCGCCGAGCTTTCGCGGTTTCTTGACAGCTCCGCACGCGTCCTGTCGACATCGAACAGCAACCTCGACCTCGATGACGGCGGTCACACCGTCAGGCCGTATCCGTCGGCGGGCGCCAGCTACGAGCTCGAGCTCTATCTGGCGGTCGACAAATGCGAAGGGCTTGCACGAGGCTTCTATCATTACGATGCCGGCGTTCACGCGTTGGTACCGATCGGCGTTCCCACGCATGAGCTCGAAGCGCAGTTGACGGGAGCCGGATATTCAATGGGTACGCAAGCTGTGGCCCAGATCTTGATCACGATCGCAGCGCGCTTTGGCCGGATGTCATGGAAGTACAGCTCGATCGCCTATTCGCTCATTCTTAAGGATGTCGGCGTGCTTATGCAGACGCTCTACCTAATAGCGACCGAAATGGGGCTCGGCGGCTGTGCGATTGGGATCGCGAATATCGATCTATTCGCAAAGATGACCGGGATCGAATTCCACGTCGAGGGCCCGGTCGGTCAATTTGCGATTGGTCGCCCGGCGAAATCGGGGGCTTCCGACTGACGATCGCACGTCCTCGGTGTGGCCGGGCAACGGCCACCCTAACTGCGATGGCACGGCCAAAACCGGCGGGTCACTAGCGAGGTTCCCGGCTTTGCCAAGACTATCGGCGGCCCCGCGCGCCGGATGAATCGTGCGATGCGACGCACACAAAATATCCGATAGCCTTGCGAATGCGCCTATCCAGCAGCGCGAATATGGCTCCTTGAGGATCTGTGCAGTGGACGATCCAAGCGCCGCCTGGCACTGCAGTCGGGCCATAGAGAATTTGGCCGCCGCCGGCCTCCACGCGCTTCGCCGCCGCCTCGACGTCGGCGATATTGAAATAGTAAAGCCAAAAAGGAAACGGCAACTTCGGAGGCTTGGTGAACATGCCGCCGATCGTCTCCCCTCCGGCGGAGAACCGCTGATATGTGCCCATCGCGCCGACGTGGGCATCCGCTTTTTGCCAGCCAAATAGCTCGCCGTAGAAAGCGAACGCCTTCTCCCAGTCGGCTGCGAGCAACTCATGCCAGCCCACGCGCGCCGGTGTGCCCAGCTCGGCGGACTGCTCTTGGCTGGGGTCCAGCCCCCTGACCAACGCTAGCGTTGCCATTTGCGGGTCGGCGACGACCGAAAATCGGCTGATATTGGGGACGTCCGTCGGTGGGACGTGCACCGCTCCGCCAAGCTGCTTGATCTGGTCAACGGCAGCGTCCACGTCGTCGACTCCGACATATCCGACCCAGTGCGGCGTAACGCCCGTTCTCCTCGCGTCCTCCGGCAGGTTCATCAGCCCTGTGACGGGGGCGTCTCCAGCGGTAAACAGGCTATAGGCCAAACCGGGCATCGAGGCATCCCGCGTGCCCCAGCCCACGACATTGGCGTAGAAAGCCTTGGCGGTTTTTATGTCTGTCGTCATCAGCTCGTACCAGACGAAACGGCCATGAAATTTGACCATGTCTGTTTCTCCGTTCGAGCCTGCAAAGAAGTCGCGGCGCCCGCATTTGAGGTGGCCTAGCTTATTTTCCGAAGCATAATTGAGAAGCTAAGTCTCTTCGTGTGACTAACGGCAGGGCGGAGAAAGAGCAAGGACTGACAGGCGCCGCCTCCTATTCCGCCAAGAACGAGGCAACAGCGAAAGCGAAAGGCGTCGAACGCGCGACCGGACCATCGTTGGGCAGGACAATTCTTGCAATTGAGCCGACGCGCTGTTTGTTCAATTGCCGGAGAATAGCGACCTTGTTGTTTTTGACAGCATGGCAGACACAGCTTTACGCATGTCCGCGCTATGGGTCATTATTAGCAGAAATTCAAACATGGGGTAATCGCTGGGAGCGATACCTCCAAGGTCTGATCCGTATAGGTGAGGCTGGGGCGGCGGCTCGCCGGCCGCCGCGGACCTGCATCTTGCCCGCACCGTGACGCGGCGGGCCGAGCGGCTGCTCGTCGCCTTGGCCGAGGCGCCAGGCGAAGAGGTCGGCGGCCCGGCGCTCAGATATGTCAACCGGCTTTCCGATTTCCTGTTTGTCGCGGCCCGTTATGTGAACCAGAAGGGCGACGCCGATATTTTATGGGTGCCCGGCCAGAATCGTTGCGAAGGCGCAGGATAGTCTTAAAGCGGCTGTTAGGGAGGATTCTCCGACTTCCGTTGCTGTTTCAATTTCGATGAGCGACGGGTCAACCCGCCGATCAGCCAGTGCGCCTTGCCTCGTCCGTCCCACAATATTGGGTCGAGTAGTCCGGCAGTTCTATCCGATCGAGAAGTCCGCTAAGCGCGCGGTTTGCAACAAAGGGAAGCGCAAAGGCGTTCATTACCTTGTTACGCAAAAATAGCCCCAAGCGCGTCTTCGGGGCGAATGAACTTGCAAACCGCTCAGCAACGCCTTGCTTGGCCGTCATAAACGGTCGCAGCAACTGCTCGTAGCGCCGAAATGCCGCTCCGTGCCATCCTTCGCTCTTGCCAAGCTCACCTGCGACCACGTAAGCGGATATCATGGCGAGGGCCGCGCCTTGGCCTGCCAGCAGCGACGGGCAGAAGGCGGCGTCGCCGACCAGAGCCACCCGTCCACGCGACCAAACGTTCATCTGAATCTGACTTACGCGGTCAAAATAGACATCATCGCTGGCATCGAGCGCGGCAAGAATCGTTGGGCATTCCCATCCGACATCGTCGAACTCCTTATGGAGGATAGCCTTGTGCCCTGTCATATCATGCACGGCGGGGTGCTGATCCGAACCGTCTACGAAGACGAACAAGAACAGCGTGCGATCATCGCGCAAGGGGAAGCGGGACACCTGCTTGCCCGGAACGCCATGACTGACGTAGACGCGCTCGTCCCTGGGTCTATAGCCTTTGATTTCGAACGCCGCGACAGTGTAACCAAGAAATTTCTCGAAGCGGTTCTGGCTGCCAAACACCAGTTCGCGGACTGCTGAGTGGAGACCATCGGCTCCTATTACGAGGTCGAACCGGCGTGGTGCGCTGCGTTCGAAAACAACCCCTACATCGTCGCCGGTGTCTTCAATGCCAACGATGCTGTCACCGAAAATGGTTTCGCTCTGGCCGTCGATCTTGTGATAGATCAGCTTGGCCAAATCACTACGCGCAATGCTTACGTACCGGCCGTCAGTGAACGAACGGAATATGTCGACGCCGAAGCCGCCTTCGCGGCGGCCTTCCGCATTGACGAAGCGAACCTCTTCGACGTCGTAGCCCTCGGACTTGAGACCGGAGAGGAGCCCCATCCGCTCCGCGATGTCGTAGCCGAGGCCCCAAAAATCGATGACATAGCCGCTTGTACGCAGATGCGATGCTCTTTCGACCAGAGTTGGCTTGAAGCCGTGCTCGCCGAGCCAATAAGCAAGCGTCGTACCGGCAATACCAATTCCGGAAATAAGGACAGATTGGTTCTGCAGTCGCACACCGTAGCCTTGGCCGGACAAGTCTTACCCTCGGGCAAAGGGTCGGATCACGGAAGTATCCTGTCCGTAAGGGAATGCAACCTAAGGGCGGATTCGGGTCTCGTCAAAAGCGGCATTTTGGCGCAAGACCGGCAAAGCCATGCCGCCAGTGGCAGAGATCTCCGGTGCCACCGGTTCCTGTTTTTTGTCAAATCCGATCGCGTTGACTTATGGAAGGGGGGCCTGTACCTAACCGCACCGAGCGCGGCCGTCTTTCCGGTTAGAGTATTTCCCATGAAAATTCTCGTGCCCGTGAAACGGGCGGTCGATTACAACGTCAAGATCAGAGTAAAACCCGACGGTTCCGGCGTCGATCTCGCCAACGTCCAAATGTCGATGAACCCTTTCGACGAAATCGCCGTCGAGGAAGCGTTGCGCCTGAAGGAGTCCGGCAAGGCAGAAGAAGTGATCGTGGTGTCGATCGGGCCGTCGCAGGCCGCCGAGACGATCAGGAGGGGGCTCTCGATGGGCGCCGATCGTGGCATTCTCATCAAAGTGGAGCAGCCTGTCGAACCGCTCGCCGTCGCCAAGCTCTTGCAAGCGGTCGCGCTCGCTGAGGAGCCTTTGCTGATTATCCTTGGCAAGCAGGCGATCGACGACGATTGCAACCAGACCGGACAGATGCTGGCCGCGCTTTTGGGCTGGGGCCAGGGCACTTTTGCCTCGAAAGTAGAGGTTGGCGAGGGATACGTCGATGTCACCCGCGAGGTCGACGGCGGCTTGCAAACCGTCAGCCTCAAACTCCCCGCCGTCGTCACCACCGATCTCCGCCTCAACGAACCACGCTACGCATCGCTGCCAAACATCATGAAAGCCAAGAAGAAGACGATTCTGGAGAAGACGCCCGCCGACTTTGGCGTCGATATCGCGCCGCGCCTGAAGATTTTGAAGACCGTTGCGCCGCCCACCCGTAAGGCTGGAACCAAACTCGCCTCCGCCGCCGAACTCGTCGCGAGGCTCAAGGACGAAGCCGGGGTGATCTGATGGCGGTGCTGCTTCTCGCCGAGGTGTCGAACGGCAAGCTCAACGAGGCGACCGCCAAGGCGCTGACGGCCGCCAAGGCGCTTGACGAGCCGGTTCATGTCCTCGTAGCCGGCGAAAGGCTCGAAGCGGCCGCGCTGACCGCCACCAGCCTGGACGGCATCGAAAAAGTCCTGGTCGCGGACGATCCGGTTTATGCGCATCAACTGGCCGAACCGCTGGCGGCGCTTCTCGTCCAGTTGGCCGGCAATTATTCGGCGATCCTGGCCGCCGCGACCTCGACCGGCAAGAATGTCATGCCTAGGGTCGCGGCGCTCCTCGACGTGATGCAGATTTCGGAGATTATCAAAGTCGTCGCGCCCGACACGTTCGAACGTCCGATTTATGCCGGAAACGCGATCGAGACCGTCCAGTCGACCGACGCCAAGAAGGTCATCACGGTCCGGACGGCGGCGTTTCCGGCGACCGGCGGGGGGGGCTCCGTTCCAGTCGAAAAGACCGCCGCCGCCGCCGCGCCCGAGGTTTCGAGTTTTAAGGATGAGACGCTTGCCAAATCCGAGCGCCCCGAACTTGCCTCGGCCAGGGTCGTCATATCCGGCGGCCGCGGCATGCAAAACGCGGACAATTTCAAGAACCTGATCGAGCCCATCGCGGACAAGCTCGGGGCGGCGACGGGCGCGTCGCGCGCCGCGGTCGACGCGGGCTACGCGCCAAACGATTGGCAGGTTGGCCAGACCGGCAAGGTCGTCGCGCCCGATCTCTATATCGCCGTCGGCATCTCCGGCGCCATCCAACACCTCGCCGGAATGAAAAACTCGAAGGTCATCGTCGCGATCAACAAGGATGAAGAGGCGCCGATCTTCCAGATCGCGGATTACGGGCTCGTCGGCGATCTCTTCGCAATTATGCCGGCGCTAAACGAGGAGCTTGCCAAGCTCGGCCGTTAGAGCTTCGTCATTGACAGGCGAGACAGCTCTAGGCTTTTACTATAATGCGCGTTCTCACCGCAATTCTTTCGTGAAACCGGGTTTCGGCCTTAGCCCATTCGGGCTCTGGAGCTTGGCCGGTTTAGTGGCTATCGTTTCGTCTTTGGTCTAGAAATCGGCGGAATCCATATGACTAGAGTATTTCCGCTTGATTTCCGTTGTGAGCGAATAAAATGGACATAAACAAAATCGGGGTGATCGGGGCCGGCCAAATGGGCACGGGGATCGCCCAGGTCTGCGCGCTCGCCGGCATCGAAGTCGCTCTCAACGATATCTCGGAGGCCCGCATCAACGCCGGGCTCGCCACGATCGCGGGCAACCTCGCGCGCCAGGTTGAGCGGCGCCAAGTCGATCCACCCGCGCGCGACGCGGCGTTGAGCCGGATCAAGCCCGCGCCCGGCTACGACGCGTTTGCCGACAGCGACCTCGTCATCGAAGCCGCAACCGAGAACGAGGAGGTCAAACGCAAAATTTTTTCCAAGCTTTGCCCTTCGTTGAAGCCAACGGCGATGCTGGCAACGAATACGTCGTCGATTTCGATCACGCGGCTTGCCTCGATCACCGACCGGCCGGAACGCTTCATCGGCATTCATTTCATGAATCCGGTCCCGCGCATGCAGCTCGTCGAGTTGATCCGCGGTATCGTCACCGAAAATGTGACGTTCGATGCGGCCAAGGCGCTCATTGCCCGGCTCGGCAAGACCTTTACCGTATCCGAGGATTTCCCCGCCTTCATCGTCAATCGCATACTGCTGCCCATGATCAACGAAGCGATCTATACACTCTACGAAGGCGTGGGCTCGGTCGAATCGATCGACACCGCGATGCGGCTCGGCGCGAATCATCCAATGGGACCCTTGCAGCTCGCCGATTTCATCGGGCTCGACACCGCGCTGTCCGTCATGCAGCTCCTGCATGAGGGCATGGCCGATCCGAAATATCGCCCCTGTCCCCTGCTCGTGAAATATGTCGAAGCCGGTTGGCTCGGGCGCAAAACCCAGCGCGGGTTTTACGATTATCGCAGCGGCACGCCGATTCCGACGCGATAATCGGTCGCCGCGCGGACCGTTGTTTCAAGACGGGCTTCACAAAGGTGTCATCGAGACTGTAAAAGGTAACGCAAGGGGCTAGCCTTGGATTCGAGGCGGATATAATCATGGGGCCGCGGCGTTGCGGCTCGCTGGCGACGCGCTAGGCGAGGGAGCTGATGTGACGGTTCATTGCCAACCTAGGGTCACCCCAGAAGCGTGTCCGGCGCTCGTGCTCAATGCCGACTTCCGGCCATTGAGCTACTATCCTCTCTCGCTTTGGTCGTGGCAGGATTCGATCAAGGCGGTGTTCCTCGACCGGGTGAATATCGTTTCCAATTACGATAAGACGGTCCGAAGTCCGAGCTTCGAGATGCGGCTTCCCTCGGTGGTTTCGCTCAGACGCTATGTAAGACCCTCCCGCCATCCCGCCTTCACGCGTTTCAATGTCTTTCTCCGCGACCGTTTCAGCTGCCAATATTGCGGCTCCCGCGAGGATCTGACCTTCGACCATCTCGTCCCCCGCTCGAAGGGGGGCACCACGACCTGGAAAAATGTCGTCGCCGCCTGTTCCAACTGCAATCTGCGCAAGGGCGACCTGCATCCCGGCGCGGCGCGCATGTGGCCGGCGCGGATGCCCTATCAACCAACAGTCAACGATCTGCATCAGAACGGCCGCCGCTTTCCCCCTAATTATCTGCACGAAAGCTGGATGGATTATCTCTATTGGGATTCCGTCCTGGAGCCTTGATTCGCGGCAGCGGCAAGAGGATCCTTGCGTTAGAGGTTTTCTTTGCAGAGCAAAGCCATTTCGGCGCTGATACCTATATTTTCGAACCGATCTTTGAAAATGTGTTGGAAAATAGACCTCTTGCATAACCGTTACGCGGCCTCGAGCTCTATGGTGTAGATTGCGGCGATAAGGAAGAAGCGCAGACCGAAACGGCGACGGCGGTTTCTATAGCGGTCGGCGATGATTTTGAAGCGTTTGAGCATGGCGATGACGTTCTCGCAAGCCACGCGTTCGCCGGAGATGGCGCGGTTTCTTTCCCGGTCGCTTGCGGGCAACGGAGTCTTTTTGCTGCGCTTTTGGGCAGGCTCGTCTTCGCGTGCCTTCTCTGCAGGCCTTGATAACCGCGGTCGGCAACGGCTTTCGTCTCAGGATGCAGCCGCACCTTCGATGTTTTGAACAGCCGGAAGTCGTGTCGCCGTCCTTTTTCGTGCGCGAGGCAGAGAATGCGGCGTGTCGATTTTTCGACGACGAGCTGGGTTTTCAGCGTGTGCCGCTTCTTCTTGCCCGAATAGTAACGCCTTTGTTTTTTTTGGCCGTTCGATGGGTGTCTCGGTTGCGTCGATTAAGACGATGTCGAACACCCGCTCGCTTGCCGCCACAGCCTTGCGTCCCGGTAACCGAAAGACCTTGCTTTTGGCCAGGGCATTTTCACGCCATTTGATGTTGCGGTAGGCGGCGCTTTCGCTGATCCCGTAAGTTTGCCCGATATGAAAATAAGTCCGGTATTCCCGCCAATATTCGAGCATCATCAAAAGCTGGTCTTCGATGCAAAGCGTGTTGGGCTTGCCGCCGGCCGCCTTCTGCTTGCATTTGGCGGCAAAAAGCACCACCACCAAGTCTTCAAATGTGCTCCTCCGGACACCCGTAAGCCGCCGGAATGCTGCGCCTTGCAGCTCTTTGACCGAATCACATCTCATCGCCGCTCCCCTTTGGCGGCAACGAATCAACTGTTGCTTAAAAAAGGGTTATGCAAGAGGTCTAATGAATAGCGATGTTAACCCAACTTGGGCCGTGCATTTCATCGCATGCAGTAGCATCTTTTCGTCGGCGCTCAAGGCCAAATTGAGAAGAGTAATCCTATCGTCTGAACACTTCCTCTGCACGGCGCTCAGGACGCCAGACGGATTCGGATGGGCACCGAAATTGATTGATCGCTCGTAAAATTCCTGGAATATCTCGGCTAGCTTCTTATCGAAAGTGGCAATGACGGCCCTGATTTGGCTGATTTTGAATTTTTCTTTTTGAGCCTTCATGGCGTCAGTGTCGAAGTGCCTGCGTAAAAACACGTCTTCCAAGCTAGGGTCTGTAAACACGAGCAAGGCATAGCCAGCATATTCAAGCTGGCATTCCCCAGATAACCGGGAATGTGCCAAGCGCGTATCATTGATCTCCTGCCGTGACATCGGACATTCGTCCTATACCGGCATTATTTTCCGGATCGCCCGCTTATTGAGGTTGAGATTGCCGCGCTGCGGCGCTGCTGTGGTGCTCCGGCACACCAAAACCAGTGACATGGGCGGATCGCGCACCGGACAATACAGAGTCGGTTGTGATCAAGACGCACTTCTCCCTTAGTTTTTGCTCGACGCATGACGACCGAACACTTCACGCAGGCGCTGGATTGGGCGGCGGCCGCAGGTCGGCGATCATTCGTAGGATGTCCGCGAAGAGATTTTTCGGAATGGCGACTTCGGCCATCTGAAACGCGACATAGCGGCCATGGCTCACGATCTTCGCGCCGATCTTGATCAGCTTTTCCTTCAGGCTCGTCAGTGACCAATCCTTTATCGGTTCGGGCGTCGCCAGCGTGCGCAGAAAATTACCGAGATTGTAGGCCAGCGCATGAAGCTGGAGACGGACGGCGTTAGCAGCGAACGACCGACATGATAGCCGGGTCCACTTGATTGCGCCTTTTCCTTCCTTGATCCATTGCTCACACGTGCCGCGCTTGTTGTAGAAGGCGACGACATTCTCGGCGGAGCGCGCCATGTTCGTCACGATGAAGCCGACGCGCGGATAAAGCTCGCCCGGATGCCATTCGACCTTGGCGATCACCCGACGCGGCTGCGACCAGCTTCCCGCTTGATAGGTGAAACTTGCATGGGATCGGCAGACGTCATTGGACGGGCGACCAACCGGGCGTTTGAGCAGATAGCCGATCCTCTCTTGCAAGATGTGATTGGCGGGCAGACGGATCGCATATTTGATCCGTTCTGCCTCCAGATATTCGTAAACTTCGGGGTTTGCGAAGCCGGCGTCGGCGCGGAAATAAATGCGTGAGACCTTGCCTTGATACCGCGCCACGACCGGCTTCAGCACCGCCTCCCATCCATCGGCGCTGTGAACATTGCCGGGGCGCAGGGCGCAGCGTTCCAAATCGCCATATTGGTTGAAAACGAACAGCGGATGATAGCAGGTGCAGTCATAGTGACCGTTCCAGACACTGTGTTCCTGTTCGCCATGCGTCGGGCTCACGCTCGAATCCATGTCGAGCAAGATACCTCTCGGCGGACGGCGACCATGAACGCTGTCGATCCATTTGCCGGAGAGATCAGCGAGCGCCGAAAGGTTCTTTTCCGCCGTGAGCCAGCGCGTCTCAAAGCGGCCCATCTGGCTCGGCGAAGCCGCTGCATCCGAGGCCGCCTTTCCGCCGACTATCCACCGCATCGCGGGATCATGGCGCAGGCGTTGAGCGTCGTTCACGTCTTCATATCCGGCAAGTCGCCCAAATATGGATTGCCGCAACATCCCGACGAGTGCATGCCGGCCATTCTTGCCAGTGCGTGCGTCGGAGAGCGCATCACCCGCCATCGCGCTGAGGCACAGCGCGTCGTCCAGTTCCCGGTATGCGAGCAAGCCTGCGTCGGAGGTAACCACCGATCCGCGAAAGTGAAGCAACAATCGGCGGTCGAAATCGAGCCTGAGAGCGCCATCATACGATTTACCCGCCGGGTTCGCCATGACGGCCTCATTCGATCCGAAATAACATGCTGATTATGTTAGCTGAATCGCGGCATCGACGCTGCAAATTATTGCCTCATCCGGCGTATGCGGGTCAAGACATGACCGCATCATCACGAACGTCTCGACCACTTGCCCCGCTAGCGTCATACCGGCCGATGTTTTGTAAGCGTATTGGGAGCGCAGGAATAACGGCCCAGTCATCCTGGACTTAGGAATTACAAGGTTCTTTCCAGCAGTCGAGAAACAATGGTTGATCCGTTGCATGAGTCCATACGGCTCAGAATTTTTCGCGACGCTCGCCTTTTGGTTGCTATTAACCATTTGAAGGAACCGCGTGAGGTCATCTGCGCCCCAGACTGACATTTGGATTACCTTCCTCGCGGTTCTGTTAGGTTAAAAATATTTCTAGCGCAGCCGAAACTCAGCTCAACTCTTGGTAGTGGTACAGTTTGAAAGTCAATCGGTCTTTTCGTCGATTTCACGCCTAAGATCATCGAGGCGCTTGCCCTGAAATGACCACTCCCACGGCCCCGAAGCCGCATTCCAATCGTAACCTAAGTCATTGACCGCCTGCAAGGCAGCGTCCGATAACGAGATTACGTCCCCTTTGAACTCAACCTTGTTTTTGTCATCAACTGTCTTGCAAATAATTGTCGGATTGCGATAGAGCTTTAATTCCGTACCTGGCTGTATGCCAAGCATCGAAAGTTGGAACCGGCTACGCCGCTTGGCGGCTTCAACCTCGGCCTTATCTTCAGTCGTTTCGAAAATTTCATCGCCAAGCCGAACCTCCCGAATCTTTGCGAGAGACAATGCTGCTCTAGCGCGTTCCGGAGCTAGTTTGAAAAACTCTCTATTCTTGCTCACGCGATGATCGCCAAATGCCTCGTGCAATTGTGCTTCAACGAAGACAGAATCTCGAACTTCACATGCGAAATATAATTCGAATGGGAGTGGCACGCCGGTTTGATAGAGACCTCGAATCCGAGCAGCCATCGCTATTGGTGTGACCGATCTTAATGAGACCGGGCATAGATTCATTTGTTAGGACGTAAACAATTTCGGCCATTGTGCCCTATCCCTTAGCTCGACAATCTTCCCATTCCTCAATCACCGTCACCATATCGGCCGGTGACGCCCGCTGCCATCGCGGGCGTCATCTTGAGCGTCTGATGGTTGCGCACGAAATTGTAGTGCATGTGCGCGTGGTTCTCGGCCTTCAAACTGTACCAGTACTCAAATCCTCCGCTAACCTGCGCATGAAGGCGATGCAAGCCTCGATCTGCGCGATCTCGATATATTCATCCGGCTGATGCGCCTGGCCGATCGAGCCGGGACCGCAGACGACCGCCGGCACGCCGGCCAATTGAAACTGGCCCGCCTCGGAGGCGAAAGAGACGGCGATCGTGCGGTTCGATTGCGCAAGCCTTAGGGCCAAGGTCGCGGCGATCGACCCGCTTTCAGGCTTGAGCCCTGGAACCTCGACCTCCGTCAAGGTTTCGATAAAAGCGTCCTTGGCGTGGTGCGTGAGTTTTGGGGTCGCGACAAGGGCGGCGTATTCCTGCAGCCGCCGGAGCGCCAGATTTTGTTCGACGCCTGGGAGAGCGCGAAACTCCCATCGGAAGGCGCAAAGCTTGGCGAGAATATTCCGCGCGGTTCCGCCCTGGATCGTGCCCACATGGACGGTGGAGGCTGGTGGATCGAAGCGCCCGGACGGATCGCCGCGCGCCGCGAGCTCCCCGCCAAAGCGATAGAGTTCGGTGACGAGATCGCAAGCCGCCTCGACGGCGCTCGCGCCGAGACTTGGCTTCGAGGAATGCGCCTCATGGCCGTGAACGACGGTGGAGTAACCCGCCACGCTTTTATGGGCATCCGCCACTTGCATCGAAGTGGGCTCGCCGACAAGCACGGCGCCGGGGCGCGGCAAATTCGCTCCGAACCGCGTGATCGCGTCGAGTGGGCCGCGGCAGGTGGTTTCTTCGTCGTAGCTCAGGAGAATATGGACCGGCGAGGTTAAGCGAGCCTGCTGGAATTCCGGAATCATGGCGAGACAGATTGCGTCGAAACCCTTCATGTCGCAGGCGCCGCGGCCATAAACACGATCCGCCTCACGGCGCAACTTGAAAGGGTCACTTGTCCAGGCCTGGCCTGCCACGGGGACCACATCGGTGTGTCCCGACAAGACGATGCCCCCATCGCGGTTTCCGCCGACGCTCGCAAACAGCGCCGCCTTATCGCCAGCGGCATTGGGGATTTTCACATAGGCTACGCCAAGGGATTTGAGGTAATCCTCGACAAAGTCGACGAGGCCGAGGTTGGATTTCGCGCTTTCCGTATCGAAACCGATCAAACGCTCAAGCATGTTGAGCGTTGCGCAAAGCGTTGCGTCCGGCATGTGGCTCGCTTGCGGCATGACCGGCGGTTTCACCAATCCTAGACGACCAGGCCGCGCGCGTAAATACGGCGGCGGGTCAGTTGAGAACGCGCCGCGCGTAAGGAGAATCGAGCGAGAAGACGGGAATTTCCGCCTCGAAAACATCCCCCTTCTCGTTCACCATCCGATAGGTCCCTGTCATGATGCCGGAAGGCGTCGTCATAGTGGTTCCCGACGTGTAGCGAAAAGTTTCGCCCGGCTTCAAAACCGGCTGTTCGCCGACGACGCCCGCGCCTTTCACTTCCTCGAGCTTGCCGTTGCCATCGGTGATTTTCCAGTGGCGGGCGGTAAGCTGCACCGTCATATTGCCTTGGTTGGCGATTTCAACGGTGTAGGCCCACCAGAACGAGGCTTCCTCGGCGTCGGAACGCTCAGGCACGAATTCTGGAAGAACGGTAATCTGGATGCCGTGAGTGACGGTGCTGTACATGGGCGCGATCTGCAATGGCAAGAAGCCGGAAAAGCTAGAGGCAACTACTCTAGCACAACCTTATACGCGAGGAAAAGTGCTGGCCCAATGCCGCGCGGCAGCCGGGCGAAGGCACGCTCCAGGGGCAAAGCGCTCGTCTCTCGCAATCCCTTGATTCGAGTCCGAAGGATGACGATGAAAGGGGTTGGGGCCGAATCCCGCGTGAAAGCGGAAGCTGTTGTTTTCTCGGACTATTTTTTGGATTTTCCACATACGCGGCAAGGCGGTTTTGCCGGTTTTGCGAAGTTCGCCATTGGATCGCGGGGCGGTGCCCGCGGGAGCAAAATCCGTCGCAGGCACGGCGCAGCCCCGCGCCAAAAAACCCGATCTTCCACGCCAGCCGCTGAAAGTCGCGGCAAGCAACGAGGACGGTTACCTGGCCGCGGCCCCCCCGCGAGGCCTGCTTTACATCTTTCCCGGAGCCGGTACCTTGCGCAAGAGCGCTTCCGCGAATTAACTTGCGGTTAAGCCAGCCGTCCGCGGATGGCGCTCTGGGTCCGAGGCATGTCTCAAAAAATCGAGAATAAGGACCGCGGCGACATTCATGCGCAACAAGGTAGTGCGCGGAAAATCCTCTGCGTGTTTCCGCGCTACGCCCCTTCGTTCGGCACCTTTGAATACGCCTATCCGCTGACCGGCGGGGTACGCGCATTCATGCCGCCGCAAGGTCTGCTGGTGATCGCGGCGGCGCTTCCCAAGACCTGGAAAGTCCGCTTTGTCGACGAAAACATGGGCCCCGCGAGCGCCGACGACTTCGCCTGGGCCGACGTGGTCTTCGTTAGCGGAATGCACATCCAGCGCCGCCGGACGGAGGATATATGCCAAAGGGCGCACGCCTTCGGCAAGGTGGCGGTGCTTGGCGGCCCTTCGGTGTCGGCGTGTCCCGAGTTCTATCCGGGGTTCGACTATCTCCATGTCGGCGAACTCGGCGATGCGACCGGCGCGTTGATCGGCATGCTCGGCCGCGACGTTTCCCGCCCGCGCGAACAGATCGTGCTGACAACCAAGTCCCGCCGCGACCTTTGCGATTTCCCGCCGCCCGCCTATGAACTCGCCGAGATCGGGCGCTATTTTCTCGGCAGCGTTCAGTTTTCGAGCGGCTGTCCCTATACCTGCGAATTCTGCGATATTCCGGGCCTCTACGGCCGGGTTCCGCGCCTTAAAACGCCGGACCAGGTCCTTTCGGAACTCGATAAGCTTTTAGCCTGCGGCGTCAACGGCTCGATCTATTTCGTCGACGATAATTTCATCGCCAATCGGCGCGCTCTGCGTGACCTTTTACCTCATCTTATTCAATGGCAAAAACGCAATGGCTATGCCGTTAGCCTCTCTTGCGAAGCGACGCTCAACATTGCCCGTTCGCCGGACATCCTGGCCTTGATGCGTGAGGCAGCGTTCGACACGATTTTTTGCGGGATCGAGACGCCGGAACCCGAGGCCCTGAAAGCCATCGACAAGGCACATAACTTGATGGTGCCGATTCTCGATGCCGTGCGGACTATCAACCGGCACGGGATGGAGGTGGTTTCCGGAATAATTCTCGGCCTCGACACCGATACCAAGGATTCAGGCGCGCGGGTTCTCGATTTTCTGGAGCAATCCAAGATTCCAATGGCGACGATCAATCTATTGCAGGCGCTGCCGCGCACGCCGCTTTGGGAGCGGCTAAACCAAGAAAACCGGTTGCTCCGCGACGAGGATCTGGATCGCGAGTCGAATGTGGATTTCAAGCTGCCTTACGATGACGTGCTCGCCATGTGGCGGACCTGCATGGCCAAGGCCTACCGGCCGGACATTTTGTTCGCCCGCTACGAATACCAGATGTGCGCGACCCGGCCCAATCGCTTGAAGCGGCCGAAAAGCCGGCAACGTTGGTCGGCGCGCAACATCGCCAAGGGTCTCACGATCCTAGCCCGGATTCTTTGGATTGTCGGGGTTCGCGGCGACTACCGGCGCACATTTTGGAAATTTACCCTGCGCCGCCTGGCGCGCGGGCAGATCGAGCCGGTGTTGAGCGTTGGTCTGTGCGCGCATCATCTCATCATGTTCGCGCGCGATGCTTGCGCGGGGAGAGGCAATGCCTCGCATTACTCGGCGAAGGCGCGGACGCTCGAACTCGAAACCACGCCGCCGGGGTAGGGGAGGCAAGGCAGCCCGCGATCGCTGCGCTCAGGCCCGCCCGCCGCGGCTTATTTCATGCGGAATTTGTTGCGAATGCCGAGACCGAAGAGGAAGAGGAGGATGGCGCCGAGGATGGTTTGGAGGGCAGTGAGGATTTTTAACGACGCAGGCAGATGTTCGATCGTTGCGGTGTCGAAAAAGTCCTTGCGGAAGCCGAAGACGTTGAGCGTGTTTGCGAAGCTGAGGCCAAAGGATTTTTCGATGGGGAGCGCGTCGGAAAATACGAATAGCAGGGCGCCGATTGCCGCCACAACGAGAAGCCACACGAATGGACGTGCGTAGCTGCGGCCGTAATCGGAGACGAGCCCATATAGCGCGATGGGCAGACCTCGCCAAGGACCGAGCAACACGCGGCGCGACTGCAATTCGAGGGCGAAAAAGTCGAGTTCGTCCTCATGCTTTTTCAGCCGGTCCATTTCAAGCTTAAGGCATGCGTAAGCGTCGATGGAGAACCTGGCCGCGCGTTTGTCTTCTGGGACAGGCGGCCATGTGATCCCGTACCAGACAGTACCCTGGTGAAGCTTGGCGCCGAGGAAACGGGGAGGCTCCGTTTCGAATATCGCGTCATCAAAAAGGGTCTCTTCTTTCATCTCCGCGTTGACGAAGTTGCTTGCTTCACCAAAGGTCGCTCTACCGAAGTTAGTAGGACCGGAGAAGGTTGCGCCGTCAAAGAAGGCCCGGCCTGAGAAGCTCGCGCCGTCGAAGTCGGCCGAACCGGAGAAGGTCGCGCCGTCAAAGGCGGCCCGGCCTGAGAAGCTCGCGCGATCGAAGTGGGCCTCGTCGGAGAAGGTCGCGCCGGTAAAGGCGGCCACTCCAGAGAAGGTCGTGTCGTGAAAGTCGGCCTCATCGGAAAAGGTCACGCCATCAAAACCGGCCCAATCGGAGAAGGTCGCGCCATCGAAGCGGGCCGTATCGGAGAAGGTTGGGTTATGGAAGTGGGCCGCGCCGTAGAAGATCGCACCGCTAAAGTCGGCCATTCCAGAGAAGGTCATGCCGAGAAAGTAGGCCGCGCCGGAGAAGATCGCGCCGAGAAAGTCGACCGCTCCAGAGAACGTTGCACCGATAAAGTTAGCCTCGTCGGAAAAGGTCGTGCCGCTAAAGTCGGCCATTCCAGAGAAGGTCGCGTCGCGAAAGTCGGCCATTCCAGAGAAGGTCGCGCCTAGAAAGTCGGCCACGTCAGTGAAGGTCGCGCCGAGAAGGTTGGCCCCGTCAGTGAAGGTCGCGCCGGTAAAGCTGGCCCCGCGAGAGAAGGTCGCGCTCTCAAAACAACAACCTATGCTAAAGAGATACCCCACAAAAAAAACAGGTTTTTCAAATTTGATATTTGAAAAATCGATTTCGGCGCTGCTGGCGGGCAGTGCGGGTTTCCTCGCTGAAGCCTTGCAGCACTCGGCAAATGCTGTTTCAATCTCCCGCAATTCCTCTGGCGAGTAAGGCGTCAGCTCTTCCGCAGGATGCCTCTCTTCGATAAACTTTGTTCGTGTTTCCTCGTCAAGATTTGCGGCGAAATAACGGTTCCAGGCGATCCGATTTTTCTCACGCAGCTGGTCATCGCCGGACTCCGGCACCCCACAAAGCGTGGCCAGCAAATACCAGGGATTGTCCTCGGCCTTGATTTTCGGCGGCTTCTGTTCCCCGGCCTTGCTCTCCGGCTCGTCCGATTTATCGCTCATCGTCGGCCAGCCCCCTGCCTTGCCCGCAATTTTCGATTGGTGCTTAAGTTTTCCTTAAAAGTTTTGCTAAATAGTTTGTAAACGTTTACGCGAACGATTGGAAACTACATGTATCTCTCTCGCGGAAAGGCCGCAAAGGAGGCGGGTGTCGCCAAATCCACCATATCGAAAGCCTTGTCTTCCGGTAAGTTGTCTTACCGGGAAAAAAATCCGGACGGCTACAAGATCGATCCGGCCGAACTTTTCCGCGTCTATCCGAAAACCGATGCGGACGAACCCTCGTTGAACGATTGGCAATTGGCTCAAGTCGGCGCGGAAACCATGCCCTATTCGGCCAAATTCGAGATCCAGCTCGCCGGAATGGTCGCGGTTTTGGGAGGCTTATCTCAGATCTTTGAAAGCTTGACCCACGCGCGCGATCCGGATGGTTCCCGCTCGTCACGGTCTGGGCAGCCGATGCCCGCACCGCCGCAGGCCGTCGCCCGGACTCCGCCCCTAGTAGCAAAAGCTCGAACCGTCCTCTAGCCGCGCGTCATCGCGATGCCAGACGGCTTTTTTTGCACAGGCTCACGGATGCGCGCTGTTGCGCCGCCTGAAAGCGCAAGGCCGGGCCGAAGACAGCGGTGATTTAACGCATTTTTTCGTCAACCGGCACCCGCTTCGCTTGAAATTGCTCTCTTGGTGGCCTAGAGCCAGCGTGCAATTGTGGACTAATAGCTTGCAACCCTAAAACCGCATTCTCTGAGGTTTAGGGAGACAAGGCGGCTCATTGGTCGCCGCATCGGCGTTCTAATCGCGAAGATTCTCAACCGATCAAGGCGGGCTTTATGAAGCCGACGGCACTCACCATCGCATTGTTTCTCGCCCTCGCGGCAGCGGCGCAGCTTCAGGCGGAACCCTCTTCCACCAATCCCAAACCGGCCAAGCCAGTGGCAACGCCAGCAAAGCCCGCGCCAGCCAAACCTTTCGTTCCAATGGATCCCCTGGCCGCCATCCAAAAGGCCAATGCTTATTTTAACGCCGCCACCAACATGACCGGCGATTTCGTCCAGATCGGCCCGGACGGCAAACGTTCCGAAGGCAAGATCTTTGTCCAGCGGCCCGGGAAATTGCGGTTTGAATATGCCCCGCCCGCGACGCTCGAGATCGTCGCCGACGGTCTTTCGGTGGCCGTGCACGACCGCAAGACGGCCACCAAGGATATTTATTTCATCAGCCAAACGCCGCTGAAATTTCTGCTCAAGGATCAGGTCGATCTCAGCCGCGACGTCAAGATCATCGACGTGAAGAGCGAGCCCGGCGCGGTCACGATTCTCGTCGAAGACAAGGCGACGTTTGGCGGAACCTCGCAAATCAAGCTGGTGTTCGATCCGGCGAAGTTCACGCTCAAACAGTGGCAGGTTACCGATCCGCAAGGCTACGAGACGCTTGTTTCGCTTTTCAATATCGATTTGTCGAAGAAGCCCGACCCGAATCTGTTCCAGATCACGCAGGAAAAATTATTGAACACAAATAATTGACAAGGTCCCCGCGCGGCGGCTGTCCCCGCGCTTCGTTTTCAGGAATTAGGGTTTTTTCAAGGGGATAGCAAAAGGTTCCAATATTAATGGAAGGCCCGACTGGCCTCCGAACAAAGTCAATTGCAGCTAGTGGACTGCTTGAAAGAATGCGCCGCCGGGTTATCTTATGGGCATGTGAGCGACGCAACTGATCGGGCGCACCCCCCCGTTCCGCCTGGGTCAAACTTGCCGGACCCCTCCCGGTGAATGTCTCGCTCCTAGGGGCGCCTGGTCTTCGGCTGGGCGCCCCTTTTTTATTTGTCCTTGGGTCTGGCCAGCGCCTTGTCGCGCGCGAGGCCACGCCTAGAGCGCTTCCCGATCACGTGGAATCACGTGATCGAACGCTCAAATTCAGAGATTTGGAGCATGTCCTGATCGAAGAAGTCGAGCAACTTTTTCGGGACATGCTCTCGGGCTTGTTGAGATTCATCTTGAATTGATGACGGCGGCGGCAAGATAGATAATGGCTGAGAAGCCGGCATCTGTTTTGTCGCTGCGCATGGCGATGCGTTTGAATTCCTTGAGTTTCTGGAAGAAATTTTCGATCAGGTGCCGCCATTTGTAGATTTCTGCGTCGATATTAAGTGGCTGGCTGCGGCGCGGATTCTGTGAAATGACGATTTTTGCACCGCGCTCGTTCAACTCTTCGATGATTTCGTTACTGTCGAATGCCTTGTCGGCGATCAAGCCAGCGAATTCGAGGCCCTTGATCAGAGGCGGAACGCCGATTGTATCGAACCGCTGTCCCGGCATCAGCACGAAGCGGACAAGATTGCCAAGCGCGTCCGTGAGGGCGAGGATTTTTGTGGTCATGCCGCCCTTGGAGCGGCCTATGGCCTGATTTTGAGTCCCCCTTTTGCGCCCTGTCCGTGGCGATGAACCTTGACGATTGTCGCATCGGCCATCGCGAATTCCATGTCCGGGTCATCCGATACGGCGTCAAAAAGCCGCTTGAAAACATCAGCTTTCACCCAATCGCGATAGCGCTTGAAGACGGTGTTCCAGTTACCAAACATAGGCGGTAAATCTCTCCATGGACTGCCAGTGCGCGCAATCCACAACACCGCTTCAAGAAACATGCGGCCATCACCGCCGGTTCGGCCAGGGTCCGTGGCTTTGCCCAAACAAAGAGGCCCCATCTTCGCCCATTGCGCATCCGTCAAAACGAATCGGTCCACGCCAAACTCCTTTCAGAGCTTAAATCACGTCCAGACCGTTCTGTGAATCCTGAATCTCAACAGGCCCTAGGCCGAATTATTCCAGCCGTGTCCCACGGCCATTCAAAAAATTGTGGGCTCATTGCCGGCGGTGCTTGTGGCGGGCCTTTTTGGCGTGATCAATCGGACGCGCGATTCGTCGCGGAGTTCTGCGTGCGTCTCACCCTTGCCACCTGGAACATCAATTCGATCCGTTTGCGGATCGATCTCGTGGCTCGCTTTTTGAGGGAGCAGGCGCCGCACGTTCTCTGCCTGCAGGAGACGAAGTGCAGGGACAGTGAGTTTCCCTTAGCTGCTTTCCATAAGCTCGGCTATCCATATGCCGCGATCAACGGCCAGAAAGGCTATCATGGAGTTGCGATTGCCTCGAAACTCCCATTGACCGTTATCGACCGACGCTCGTTTTGCGAAAAAGGGGATGCCCGTCACATCGCCGTGACGCTGGCTGCCAGCGATGCGGGCGGCCATGCGATCGCCTTGCATAACTTCTATGTTCCCGCCGGCGGCGACGAGCCCGACCCTTCTGTCAATCCGAAATTCGCGCACAAGCTCGCATTCCTGGATGAGATGGCGGAGTGGATGACCACCGAGCGGATCGGCTCGTCCGATGCGATCATCGCTGGCGATCTCAATATCGCGCCGCTCGAAACCGATGTCTGGAATCACAAGGCCCTGCTTCGTGTCGTCAGTCACACGCCGGTCGAGGTTGAAAAGCTCAATCTGGTGCGCGAGGCGGGGCCATGGGTCGATGCGCTTCGCCACTTTGTGCCGCCCGAAAAAAGACTTTACACGTGGTGGAGCTATCGCCCGCGGGATTGGGAAAAGTCCGATAGGGGGCGGCGGCTCGACCATATTTGGGTCAGCGAAAGCTTCAAGCCGCGCCTCGATGGCGCCTGCGTCTTACGCGAGAGCCGGGGCTGGGAGCGGCCTTCGGATCATGTGCCGGTATTGGTCCATTTCGAATTTTGAGCGCGGTTCAAATTCAAAAACTTAAGAATTGCACCAATCGCGAAAGACGAGCGCAAGACTTGCAGCGGTATTGCGAATATCTTATTGTTGCGCTATCGCCTCACGCAAATTGGCCGGAGTTCCTGCGGGTTCGCGTGATCTCTTGGAGTGCATGATATGCGCAATTTATTTCTTTTCGTAGTTGTCGCCCTCGCACTTGGGTCGTTGGGACCGGCACAAGCCCAGCTCTTCCCGCCGGACAAGTTGCTCGGGGGCGGGGTCAAGCTGGCCGTTGGCGCGGCTAATTTTTTTGGCGGGAGCTGCTATGTCAATCGAGGGAGCTCCCAGTTCCAAAGGAATGGTCTCGGTCCAAAAGCCGTCATCTCATTTGACGAGATCGTCAACTCAGGCTCCGGCAACTCCCGTAAATGGGAGCTCCGTGGGCAAGCGGTATTGACCTTCACCACGGCGACAAGCGGCAATATTCTCTTCAGTCGGGAAAATATGCTTCCTCCGCTCACGGTCAGCAACCCTTCTTTCCAGAACTATGCCCAGACCTACGACCCGGTCGGCCTGCGGCTTGTCGTAACCTTCAGCATTGTTTTTCCAGATTGCACGGTGCCGGTGTTTGCGGTGTTTGACACTACATAAACCCGTGATGAGCCTGACTTCTAGCGTTACACGATGACCGCGTTATTCAACCACCAACTCGGCGCCAATGCGCGGGATGCTGCGAGGAGCGGATGACGAACCGATTAATATTTGGCATGGTGTGCATCGCGATGAGCCTGAGTGCCGCTCCGTGCGTAGCCGGAAGCAACCCGTTCGTTGGCGAGATTGAGACTTTTGCCTTTAATTTCTGTCCCGTCGGATGGGCCGCACTCAACGGCCAACTCCTCCCGATCAATCAAAATCAGGCTCTGTTTTCGCTGCTGGGGACGATTTATGGCGGCAACGGAACAACGAACTTCGCATTGCCGACAGGAAAACCGGTTTTCACGTTAACACCGGGTGCGCCGGTGATCCAATGTATCGCCTTGCAGGGCATTTTCCCGAGCCGAAACTGACAGGGCGCGGCGCCCGCAGACGCCCGCCACGCCATGAGCCTGATTTGGGCCATCGCTTCGTGCGGCCGCATGTGGGCAATTCGCGGATGCGGCGCTCCGCTTCTTGCGCGGCTAAGTTCCCAAGTACTGGGGAAGCTTACGCGTCTCCGTCGCTGGCAACTTTTGCGTCATCAACCCAAAAGTTTTCCGGTTCTGACGTGAACCGCGTACCCTGAAAACATTAGCTTGAACAGTTTATTTGGAGCAAAGCTTGGGACCTTTCGATAAGATTTCTTTCGCTCAGCCCCTTCCGCGATAGGGCGGCACGCCTTGATCGGGCACAAAGGTGCCGGCGGGCAGCTTCCCGGTGCTCCAAAATACGTCGATTGGGATTCCCCCGCGCGGATACCAATAGCCGCCGATCCGCAGCCAGCGCGGCTCTAGGCAAAGAGCGAGATCCTTGCCGATCCGCAAGGTGCAGTCCTCGTGGAAAGCGCCATGATTGCGAAACGAGGTGAGGTAGAATTTTAGGGATTTCGATTCGACGAGCCATTCGCCGGGGAGATAGTCGATCACGAGCAGCGCGAAATCCGGCTGGCCGGTGACCGGACAGAGGGCAGTGAATTCCGGCGCGGTGAAGCGGGCGATATAGTTTTCGCCCGGATGCGGATTTGGCACCCGGTCAAGCGTCGCCTCGTCGGGCGTTCGCGGCGCCTGCACGGTGCGGCCAGGCAGGCTTGTTCCAGTATGAACCTTGACCATGCGGGGTAAGAATCTCCAGTGGCCGCCGTGGCCATGCTAAAATTGCGGACCTTACGAATTTCGCATTATCGCCGAAGGCAGGCGCCTAATCCATCGCGAATTGGCAAGGCGGGCTGGCGGCATATTTGCCCGCTTGACCGCCTGCCGCGGATCCAGGAAATCCTGTCCACAATATTTTGATGCTCGGCTTGGTTGGCGTACGTCTACGGCTCATAATGGACCTGTGAAACAGCGTCCCGCCCTTCCTCCTCAAGCAACGCGACTCCCCGGCTCGCGTAGCCAGGTTCGCCGATGACCAAGGGCATAGCCCCTTATGGCGCCTGGGTCTCGCCGGTGAGCGTCGAGCTCATGACCGAGGCGGCGATTGGTCTTAGCGGCTTGAGCGTCAACGGCCAAGACCTCTATTGGCTCGAAGCCCGGCCAAGCGAGAATGGCCGCACGGTTTTATGCCGCCGCCGGGCGGATGGCGAGATCGCGGACCTCACGCCGCCGCCCTTTAACGTGGGCAGCCGCGTCCACGAATATGGCGGCGGCTCCTATGCAGTTGCGGCAGGCGTTGTAGTTTTCAGCGAGCGCACTGATGGGAGCGTCTGGCTCTTCGAGGCGGGTAGCCAGCCGCGCCGGATCGAAACACCGGATGGCTGCCGTTACGCCGATTTCGAATACGACTTGCCGCGCCGCCGCGTTCTCGCCGTGCGAGAAGATCTTCGCGCCCACCCGCCGACCGACCCCAAGGCCGCGATCGTCGCCTTGCCGCTCGACCGGGACGGGGCCGAGACAATCTTGGTCGAAGGTCCGGATTTCTTGAGCTCGCCACGACTTGCTTCTGGTGGCGAGCGGCTTTGCTGGATCGCATGGGATCACCCAGGCATGCCTTGGGACGGCACAAAGCTTTTCCTCGCCGATGTGACGCGGGAAGGCGCGGTCGAAGCCGCGCGGCTTGCGGCGGGCGAAATGCCGGAAGCGATCGTGCAGCCGGAGTGGTCGGCTGAAGGCACGCTGCATTTTTGCTCCGACCGGACCGGCTGGTGGAACCTCTACGTTTTGCGTGCTGGCAAGATCGAATCCTTGGCGCCAGTCGAAGCCGAGATCGGCGGTCCGCACTGGGTTTTCCGCCAGCGCTACTACGATTTTACTGCCGATGGGCGGATCGTCGCCGCGATCGTCCGCGACGGCATCAGAACCGCCGTGTTGATCGCGGACGGCAAGATCGGGCCGCTTGGCATTGGCCAAGTACATGACTGTCCGCGCCCGCTCGGCGATGGTTTGGTCTATATCGCGACATCTCCGGCCGCGCCGCCCTCGGTCGGCATAAGGCCAAGAGTGGACGCGGGCGCGCCAATTGTCATTCGCAGCGCGGCCCCCGCCGTGGTGCCGGAGGAAACCATTTCGCAGGGCGAGCCAATCAATTTCGCGAGCCGCGGCGGCGTCGCGCATGCCTTCTGGTATCCGCCAAAAAACCGCGACTACGAAGGCCCCTCCAGCGAATTGCCCCCGCTCGTCGTCTTGTCGCATGGCGGGCCAACCAGCATGACGACCAGCAATTTTTCATTGGGCGTCCAATGGTGGACGAGCCGCGGCTTTGGCGTCGTCGATGTCAATTACGGCGGCTCGACCGGCTATGGCCGCGCCTATCGCGAGAGGCTCTACGGCCAATGGGGCGTCGTCGATGTCGCGGACTGCGCCGCCGCCGCAATGCATATTGTCGAACGCGGGCTCGCCGATGCCGCCCGCCTCGTCATTCGCGGCGGCAGCGCCGGAGGTTTTACCACGCTTGCCGCGCTGACGTCCCTGAACCTATTCAAGGCGGGAGCGAGTTTTTACGGCGTCGGCGATCTCACGCTGCTGGCCAAGGACACCCACAAATTCGAATCCCGCTACCTCGACCGGCTGATCGGACCCTTGCCGCAAGCACGAGCGCTCTATGACGAGCGCTCGCCGGTCAATCATATCGACAGGCTCGCCTGTCCGGTGATCTTTTTTCAAGGCGAGGACGACAAGACGGTTCCGCCCAATCAAGCACAAACCATGGTCGAGGCCATGGCCGCGCGGGGCTTGCCCGTCGCCTATTATTCCTTCGCGGGCGAGGGACATGGGTTTCGCAAGGCCGAGACCCTGCGCCGCGTGCTTGAACTCGAACTCGATTTTTACGGCCGCGTGTTTGGTTTTACGCCGCCGGGCCTGAGCGAGCGCGTCGAGATCGCGAACATGCCGGCCCACGAGGATTAAGCAGTCCCCGGCTCTAAATCAGCCCGGCGGCGATGTTGATCGTGAGCGCCAGCACCGCGCTGTCGAAAAAGAACGCGAGAACGCAATGAACGAGCGCCACCCGCCGCATCGCCTGCGAAGTGATGTTGACATCGGTTGTCTGACACGCGACGCCAATCACATAGGAAAAATACAAAAAATCAAAATAGCCGGGGTTCTTGGTTCCCGGAAAAACCAGGCCGCCACGCTCGGCCGTAGGCCTTCCGGGTTCGGCGAAATATTCGTCGAAATATTCATGCGCGTAATGGAGGGCGTAAGTCAGATGGATGAAGAACCAGGCGCTGATGATCGTTGCCGCCGCGAGCGCCTGCGCGATAATCGCCGCGATCGCCGCGATTGCGGCAAGGCTGGTGAGCACGAGAATAAAGAATTTTCCCTCGTCGCTCGTCCTGGCCCGCCGCCGGATCGATGGCGGGGACGCCCGGGCAATCATGATGCGCCGCCGCCCTGGCGAGCCTAAGCCGCCGCGCGGCATCAATGGTTCCGCGCGGCGACGAAACGGGCCGCCTCTTTCAAAACTGTCGCCTTCTTGCCTTGTGGGAGCGAATCGAGCGCGGCGATCGCCGCCGCCACGAGGCTGTCGCGCCGCTCCCGCGCCGCATCGATGCCGAGCGCGGCGACGAGCGTTGCCTTGTTGCGGGAGGCATCCTTACCGGCGCGCTTGCCGAGCGCCAACGCGTCGGCTTCGACATCGAGAATATCATCGGCCACTTGAAACGCCGCGCCAAGCGCCCGGCCATAGCGAGAGAGCGCGGCCCGCGCCGGAACGTCGGCCCGCCCAAGAATCGCGCCCGCTTCGACCGCATAATGCAGCAACGCGCCAGTTTTCATCGCTTGCAGTTTTATCACCGCTTCGGCCGTGTGCCGATCCAGCGCGTGCTCGGCTTCGAGATCGAGCACCTGCCCGCCAATCATGCTTCCCAAGCCGGCCGCGCGCGCCAAAGCGAGAACGAGCGCGATGCGAACTCCGGGATCCGGGTGGGTCGCTGGGTCCGCTGTGACATCAAACGCATAGGTGAGAAGGCCGTCGCCGACAAGGATCGCGGTCGCTTCGCCGAAGGCCTTGTGCGTGGTTGGCCTTCCCCGGCGCAGATCGTCGTTGTCGAGGGCCGGCAGATCATCATGGACGAGCGAGTAGCAATGGACCATTTCAACGGCCGCCGCCGCGCGCAGGACACCCTCGCCTTCGGCGCCGAGAAGGCGCGCGGTCTCGATCGTCAGAAAAGGCCGGAATCTCTTGCCGCCGTCAAGACTAGCATATCGCATGGCTTCGAGAAATCGCGCCGGCCGCACCGTCTCGCCCGGCAGGATGGCGGGGCCCAGCAGGAAATCGAGCATCCGCTCCGTGGCAGCGGCGACTGCCGCCAGTCTAGCCTCGAATTCGCTTGCCCGCCTGCCGCTGGTCATCGTCTCGCCGTCCTTTGGCCAATAAAGCCGAGGCTTTGCTTGCCCGATTGGGCGCGACCGGTCAAGGCTCTGTCATGGTATCCAGGTTCCGCCGGGCTGGTTTGACCGGCACGATTGCCCGCGTCGTCCTCGGCGCCGGCCTGGCGCTGGCGCTCGGGATCGCCGTGTTGATTCTCGTCTACCGGTTCGAGCCACCTGTCTCCACGCTCATGCTTGCGCGTTGGCTCGAAGGCGAGACGGTCGATCGCCGCTACGTTCCGCTCGAACGCATTTCGGGCTTTCTCCGCGCCGCTGTCATCGTCTCGGAGGACAGGCGCTTTTGCGAGCATCACGGCGTGGATTGGGGCGCGTTGCGCTGGGTCCTCGACCACCCGGGCGCGGCCGGTCCCACGCGGGGCGCTTCGACGATCCCCATGCAGACCGCGAAGAATTTGTTTCTTTGGCCGTCGCGATCCTACGTCCGCAAGGCAATCGAAATTCCCTTGGCGCTGCTGATCGATCTTGCATGGTCAAAGCGGCGCATTTTGGAGGTCTATCTCAACTTGGCCGAATGGGGAGACGGAATTTTTGGCGCCGAGGCGGCGGCACGGCACTATTTCCACAAGAGGGCGGATAGGCTCGACGCCCGGGAGGCCGCATTGCTCGCAGCCGCTCTGCCCGATCCCCGGCACCGCAATCCGGCGAGGCCGTCCCGGCGCCACCTCTGGCTAGCCGCGCGCGTCATGGCGAAGGCGCAAAGGGCCGGTTTGCTCGTCGAATGCGTCGAATGAAGTGCTCGATGATCCGTCTGAGACCGGATCTCTCTGACGAGCACCCATGCCGAGGTCCGTCATTGCGAGCGAATGGGTGGACATCCGATCAGCGAAGCAATCCAGTCCTCTTGGCGCTTCCGCATTGCTTCGGAGCAATGCTCCTCGCAATGACTTCGCCCACCATCAGTCGTCATCCACGAGACTCGGTCTGACAAGTGGTTCTGCATCGCGGCCACTGCCTCGCATTTTAGGATGGTCAAGCATAGGATTTCATTGTAAGAGGCACGTATGCAAGCACGCGATGCAATTCCATCGCGCGAACCGATACTGAGACTGCGACATGGCCGTTCCAAAACGCAAAACGTCTCCGATGAAGCGCGGCTTCCGGCGTTCCGCCGATGCGCTCAAGGCGCCGGCCTATGTGGAAGACAAGGATTCCGGCGAGTTGCGGCGCCCACATCATGTCGATCTCAAGACCGGCATGTACCGCGGCCGCGAGGTTTTCACGCAAAAGGCCAAGGAAGAATGAGGTCCGCGGCCCCGTTTGGATGGCGAAGATCCGCTCCGGCCGAAGCAGCTGACAGGCCGAGTGCTCGTTCGCCCGGCTCGTTATCAAAGCCCGCGGCTTTGAAAGCCGAGTTGCCAATCGCTCGTACGAGGGCGACAACTCTTGTGAAGAACGCGTGTCCCATCGAGGTGGATACTCCGCTCGCGCATATCCTAATGACCGATTACGGAGGTGCTTTCGGCCTTTACGGTTTTGTACATAGTAGAACGCTCCGACTGGCATCAATTAAGTTAAAACTAAAGCAAAAAGAGTTTTCCAGCTCTGCCCAGAAAGTGATTCTACAAACGGGAATTTTTGATCCGAATCGAGCAGAGACCTTGGAGCCTGGTTTCGTTCATGGTCTTGACGCTGGATTCTACGTCTCGTCTGTATTTCCTAATATGACTGATATTGAAACTGGCCTCGCATACGTAGAGGCAACCGTAACATGGAATAATAATACAGAAACGGTATTGACATTGTGCTCAGCGCGTGTTGAGCGTATTGAGAGCGAAAAAGATATTTCATTTGATTTAGCTGAAGACATTATTGGGATTGCGATGACGACCTACAATCCCAATCCAAAATTGTTCGCGAGGCAAATTGAATCGATCAAGAATCAATCACATTCAAAGTGGTTTTGTTTAATCTCTGATGACGGATCTGACGTAAGCCATTTGAATTACATTTTGCGCACCGTTGAGGGCGATAAAAGGTTCGCAGTTCGTAAAAATCAATCAAAGCTCGGCCTCTACCGAAATTTTGAACGAGCGTTAGCAGGTCTGCCTTCGTGGTGCCGCTACGTGACCTTTTGCGATCAGGATGATATTTGGAAATCAAACAAACTATCTCAACAACTAATAGAACTGTCTTCGCAGAATGCTGAATGCGTATATTCCGACATGGAAATTGTTTGTACTGATGGAACGATGTTATCGAGATCGTTTTGGGTATATCGTAAGCGACCATACGGAAGTCTTTCAGGGCTTCTGCTCGCGAATGAGGTCACCGGGATGACTATGCTATTCAAACGGACGCTGGTTGAATTGGCGCTGCCGTTCCCTGCCACTCCGAACTTAACGTATCATGACCATTGGGTAGCCTTACTTGCCGAAAGCTACGCTTCATTGCGATATATATCTGCCCCGCTAGTTCAGTACATTCAGCACGGGGGAAATCATACTGGCGCGTTGACTCCTCCGGAGCGGGCCAGAGACGTGTTGCGTCGCGGACTCAGGCGCCTAAGCAAGATCGTATCTATGCCATTTGCGAAAATCAAGGATCCAATGGCGAATAGAGCCAAATTGAGCGAGGCTGTCTTTTGGACTGCCTTAGAGACGTGCAGACTTAGAGTTATCGCATTCCACATATTTGCTCGTCAACGCAATGGACAAGCGCGCAAACCTGTACAAAAGTTGATTAAAGTAAGTAAGAATTTCGACATAAAGGAGATTTTAACGGCAAGTATTTGTTGGCGTGATCGTTATCGCCGAGCTTATGTGGTAGAGATCGTCATGGGTAGATTGCTCAGGTCTGTAATAGCTAGTTATGTGGTATTTAGGAAACTTCAGCTGAAGTGAAATGAGAGAAATGGTAAGTATATCTTGCGATGTTATAATTGAAAACGACCGACGCTCTCCATATCTGGAATTGCCGGATCCTGGTGTTTTCGATTGGGGTAAGATGAAGCCATTAAATGGCAAAACGGCTGACGCAATTACCGTTGTTGTTCCCGTATATGGAGCGATTTTTCAGACCCTTCATTGCCTCTATAGCGTACTTTCCGCAAGAAGTCGCGTGGATATGCGTTTAATTGTCGTTGATGACTGCAGCCCAGATCCTCATGTTTTTGAGCAATTGTCGCGGCTTGCGAATGAATATGGGCTTTTTACCCTCTGGCGTAACGACGAGAACAGAGGAGTTGTATATTCATTTAATAGGGGCCTCTTCGCCGCTGATGGTGACGTAATACTGTTGAACTCAGACACGATCGTTTCGGATTTTTGGATTGACAGGCTAGTTGGTGTGGCAAACTCGGATGAGACCATAGCGTCTGTCTCTCCGATGACCAATAACGCTACTATTTTGTCCTATCCGTATCCGAATCGAGAAAACGGGCTTGTCGATATTTTATCGTATTCTCAAATAGATAGCTTTTTTTCGGAAAACACATGTTCGATAAAGCCGGTCGAAGTTCCGGTCACCGTTGGCTTCTGCATGCTTATCAAGCGAGAGGCACTGCAAGCGACCGGAGGCTTTGACGAGGCGCTGTTTGGAATAGGATACGGTGAGGAATGCGATTGGTGCATGCGGGCGACGTATCGCGGCTACAAACACGTTGTAGCGACTGATACCTATGTATACCATCAAGGAGCGGTCTCATTTTCAGAAAAAACCTTGAAACGCCAGGCGCTTGCTGGGCAAGCGCTTGCGATCCGCCATCCCGAGTATTGGCCTCTGGTAGCGGGCTTCTGCAATGAAGACAGGCTTTTTCACCCGCGCCGCAACGTCGACATAAAAAGGCTTAAACATCATCTCTCCGGTTATAAAGGAGCCGTTTTACATGTGCTACATTCGCTCGGCGGCGGTACGGAAGCGTATGTCAGAGACGTTGCGCGAATGCTTTCAGACCTTGGGTTCGAGTCCGTCTTTGCGCGGCCGGATGATGTTGGGCGGCTGGTGATTTCTGCCTTTTCAGCTCGCGACATGCCAAATTTGGTTTTCAACTGCGCCGATGATGTCGGCGCAGTAAAACAACTCTTTCTGGAGTTAGATTTATGCCGGATGCATTTGCACAATATAATTGGGTTTTCACCAGAGGCGACGAGTTTTCTTAGAAATATCAATATTCCAACTATACTGACACTGCACGACTATGTATCAATATGCCCTCAGTTATGGTTATTAGATCAGAGAATCACGTATTGCGGCGTGCCACCGGCAAGGATATGCAACATATGCTTGCGAGAAAGGCGTCCTCCTGTCCCCGCCGAAAGTATTTCGGCGTGGCGGCGAGAATGGCATGGCACGCTGAAGAAAGCCGATCGGGTAGTGGCGCCTTCGTTTTTTGTAAAAGAGGCCGTGAACAAAGTATTCCCAGACTTGGCGATCTCGGTCGTACCGCATTATGAAGAAAGGCGGCATGCCTCATTCGCGCCGGTGGAGCCTTCCGATTCCGATATTCGTGAAATAGCGGTGCTGGGCAATGTCGGCGCTCACAAAGGCCGCGACTATATTTATTCATGTGCGCTCAACTCGCATATTCGCTCTCTCCCTTTGCTATTTGTTGTCTTTGGGTCGATCGACCTTGAGGAAAACCAATTTGGCGGGAAACTCCGGAAGATGGGGACATATGAGCGCGCGAACCTGGGAGACCATTTGGCCCGCACAAAATGCCGCATCGGCTTTCTACCCTCAATTTGGCCTGAGACGTTTTCCTTTGTGCTCTCCGAGCTCCTCGCATTCGGCCTCTATCCGGTTGTCTTCAATCTCGGCGCTCAAGCTGAACGCTTATCGGCCTCGGGGACAGGATCCATCCTCGAGATCGGGCTCAGCGCCATGTCGATCAATGACCATCTTCTCTCCATTGCCATTCCTGAGCGGAGTATGGCCCAAAATCGTGATACCGCCGAGATCGATTTGGCCGAGAGCAAGGCCTCATATTTGTCGGAAATATATGGGCCCGGCTGGTCGGAGCCTATCGCTTCTTCCGCGAAATCGTCGACAGACTTCGCAGTCGCGCGATCACATAGTCATATGCCAAAGGTGTAGAAAGCCCAGACGGTCAATCTTTCCTCCAAGTGAACATCCTAGCGCGATGCAAGAAGAGAGATGACGGGTAAATCGTCAAGTCGAACCCCATCGACCTGTAACTTAATGTCTTTGTAACCTAAGATATTCAGCGCTTTGATAAGATCGTCTCTTGTAAGCCAGTTTGCGTGAAGTCCGGTGCCAGCGCTCCAATGATTTGGCATGTTGTCAAAGTCTTTCATACCGTAACTTCTAAAATGATAAGTAAAGTAGACGCCACTGAATACATACTTACTATTTAATTTTTTATTAAATAGATATCCTTGAGTAGTAGAAGACGCGCATTGCTCATCAAAATAATATGTCCATATAAAAATGCGATTACTGCGCTGACTCGCAAGTTGCAGAAGCCGCAAAGGGTCGACTTGATGGTAAACAATTCCTGATGCCCACACAAAATCATATTGTTCGTCTGTAGATTCTAGGAATTTGCAAACATCCCCATGCACGAACTTTGCTTTAAGACCAAATAGTTCTTTAATAATTAGGCATTTCAAGAAGTTAAACCGATTCGCCTCGACTGATATTAACTCAGATAGCGCATGTTTTTCAAATTGCCATGAATTATAAGCCTCAAATGGCCCTAACTCTACAATTCGCGTTCCCGCTAGCGGGACGATTGAGTTAACCCAGGGAATTCGGCGATCTTCGAAACCTGGATTAAGACCAGCGACTAGACCGGAGTTGGAGGGCATCGCCGTCCACCAGCTGCCAGAGAATATGTCGAGAGCGGTTTGGCTGGACGGGCATTCTCTACTGAAACCGTTCCTTAAAACATTCTCATCGGTCACGTCTTCCGCCTTTTCGTTTTGTAAGCATTTTTGCAAATCGTCGAAGTTAAATTGATCGATATATGACGCAAAGCAAGGGGCTTGATCGCGACATCTCTATCTGAATTTCCAATCGGAATGAAGTCTGAAAACTCGAACGTCCCTCGTTTGGTGCAATTTAGCAAAGTGGCACGATGACCGCACTTAGAAGCGAGTTACGGACGACGTTGAGTTTCGTTTTAGGCTGAAGATCCCGCCAGCCAACTCAACTCGACATCGGCACTCTTCGGCGGTTGTGTGCCTGTGGGCAACGCAGGCCGATTGGACCGCTAGCCAATTTGGGAGGGATAGGACCGCCGAGGCAGCCACTTGACTAACCTTTACGATGCTAGCAGGGTCACAAAATTCTTTGCTCCGCAGAAAGTGCCAAGGCCCCGACAGCGTAGTGTCACTGAAAACAGAGGATTTAATGATTAAGCCGAGCTTGGTTGACGCTGTGAAGGTAGCGGGTAGCGACGACTATGAATATTTGCGCAACTTCGTGCATCCTCTTCCAGGTTGGCTCATCGATTATGCTGCGATTAGGATATTGGACCTTTTGAACTGGCAGGAACGCAACGCAATCCTGGGGCCGCTGTTTGAGATCGGCGTTTACCATGGGCGCAGTCTTGCCCTCTTGCTTCGGTCAGCCTTACGGGCCAAAGAGCGGGTTGTCGCACTCGATACTTTTCAATTCGTTCCGCTCGAGACCGTGAAAAAGGGGGTGGCTCCGATCGCCGATCCCGAAAGCATCGTCTGGCTGCAGACCTCATCGAGCTTATGTTCGAGCCGTCAACTTCTGCAGATCCTAGGCGCCGATCCGCAATTCATCAGCATCGATGGGTCACACGAATGCGACGATGTATTCTGGGACCTGCGGCTGGCTGAGGATATGCTCGCGCAACGTGGCATCGTGGCCGTGGATGACTTCATGAACATGGTCGCCATGGGCGTGAACGTCGGGGTTCACAGATTTTTCGCCACACCGCGCAACCTCGCCCCTTTTGCCTATACCTCCAACAAGCTGTTTTTATGCCGTCCTCAGTTGGGCCCCTCATATAGGCATGCGTTTGAGCAAATGGTGGTGGCAGACCAAATTGAACCGATCAGCGCCAACTTTCGGCAGACTTCGACCGTCAACCGAGGCCTGGTTGATCAAATCCTATGGGGCAAATCGCTTGTGGTCGTTCCTTGATGACGTTCGGCGCCTACGAAATTGTCACGGGGCAGCAGGCGCCGGAGCGTTTCTTCGAGGTGGATCGCCGCAGCGTCAGCAAGGTAGCCGTTGCGGAATCGAAACGGCAAAGCCGCTCACTGGAGACCAGGATCAAACGGCGCCTGTAGGATTAACCGCAGACGCGGCACCAAACGGAGGTGCGACAGCGGGACACTCGTTTATAACCGATCTTACCTCGGCAATCTCCGCGCGGGTCTCGACCATCGAATGCGAGGGGGCGAGCGCGGAATTGAAGACATAATTCGGGTTCGGCGAGTCATCGGACGATTGGGGTTTGCAGAGTGAGGCACCTTGGCTAATGAAGGCTTCAGCACGTCGCGATGCCGCGAACGCGGTAATGCTGTTAGACTCCGTTACAGTTGGAGATTTGGAACTTCGCGCTTACGGTTGGCTGCTCCCTTATAAAGAGCGGTCTGTTTCTGGGTTCGAAGTGATAGTCGACGGCCACTCCGCTCCAGCAGTCTGGCACAAGCACGACAGTCCTGACGTCGCCCAGGTGATGCGAAATGTCCCAGGCTCGGAACGGGCAAGGTTTGACCTGCGGGCTGATTTCCGCGCCAACCGCCGGCGCAATAGCACAGGGATGGTTAGAGCGACACTTGACGACGGCAGCCAGACATTCGCGATGTTCCCGATTGCCAGCGACATCCCGACCCCTGACGAACGCATGGCAGGAATGGTAGGTGGACATTTCACCCAAATCGGCTTCGCTTTCCTGGCGCCCCTCATTCAATTTGGCGGCTTGCGCCAGGACGCCGCCGTGCTCGACGCCGGTTGCGGGTGCGGGCGGATTGCTTACGGCCTCGCGCACTACCTCTCGCAGCAGGGGTCCTACGTCGGCTTCGATATAATGAGGGGGCACATCGAATGGGCTCGCGACGTAATGGCTCGCGACCTACCGAAATTTACCTTCATTCACGCTGACATCACTAATCAACAGTATAATCCAACTGGTGCCATTAGATCTATTGACTACAGATTCCCGTGCGATGAGAATAGCGTTGACCTATGCATTGCTACCTCGCTTTACACTCACATGTTGAAAGAGGATTCCTTCCATTACATTAAAGAGACGGCACGAGTTCTCAAAAAGGGCAGCCGGTCATTTATAACAGCTTTTATCATGACCGATGAGGCAAAGCGGAGCGTTGCGAGCGGCTTCGCGCTTCAGGATATCCGTCATGCGATCGATCAGGAAGGTATTTTAACCGCACGGCCAGACATGCCCGAGGCCGTTATCGGAATTGAGGAGCAAATGCTTTTCAGTTGGGTCGCAGATGCTGGCTTGGAAGTCGAGCTATTCTACCCGGGGTGGTGGGCGCACGAGAACTCACCCACTCACCAGGACATCCTTGTGCTGCGAAAAAAATGAGCAGCGGCGGGAAAATACAATCGGAAATCCGTTCATCGCTCATGCGCTCGGCTTGCGCATTGTCACAATGCCCTCGAAGATCATCTCGCTTCGCGTTTCCGAAAACGCGGAGTCAGCCTGTGCAACGATCGTCTGCGCCCACGCCGGCAAGCTCGAAAGTTGAACGTTGGCGCCCAAGGAAAGCAGCGCGGCGGCGCGAGAAGTGATCTGATTGCTTGGGTCATGTATCAACTCAATCTTGACCTGCTCAAATCCCGCGGCTTTCCCGGCCTCATGGAAATAGCTTTCCGAGAACAGCCACTTGTCGTCAATTTCACGGAAAATCGGAGAAGACTTGTCGCGGCCAAGCCGGCGTCGCACGTCCTCGGCTAAAAGATGCATGAAATGCAGGGCGATTGGATCTAGGCTGTCGGCGCGCAGAAAAGCTTCGGACATGATCCGCTCGAAAACAAGCAATAAAATAGAATGTCCGAACTCGAAGGGTTCGAAAAACATTGCGAACCCGCCTGGCTTCAAGGCTCGGTGCGCCGCGACTAGCGCACGGGTCGGATCGATCAGGTGATGCAAGATCGCCGCGCCTGTTACAAGATCAAAACTTTCGGGCACGAATACGTCCAGCATGGCGTCCGCGCAGGCCACCGACACAAATTCCGCAACGCACCGACGATCCACTTCGCGGCGAAGCAACGCCAGGAGATCAGGGGATAAGTCCGTCGCAATGATCTCGGCGTTCTCGAAAAGATCGAGGCAGGGAAAGACCGAGTTGTCTCCGGCGCCGGTTCCAATATCGAGAATACGTGGCGCGCGCCCGATCTGCGCCCCGCTAAGCACGAGTGCGCGGACGATCAGCCTCCGGAAATATGCCGGATTGCCGTATTTGGCGGCATAATTGCTGGCGTGCTCCGTAAACTGTTCTGTCAATCCAACCGGAACAGACGAGAGTTGACTCTCTGGCGTCCAGATTCCAGCCAATCGAGAGTCCAATTCGCCCATGTCTGTTAGCTTTTTCGAAAAGTACGATTGCGTATCCAGCGGTAAAGGTCCTCCGTCAATTCACCAGAGTTGGTGGTGGGCCTGTGGAAGGCGGCGATGACTACGACCCACTAGGATATCCGAAGATAGGGAGATGGGCAACGCGCAAATAGCGGCCCGAAAATAGTGAATGTCGAGATGTTTATCCGGGTTAACCTGCCTTCTGAAACTCGGCCAGAAATAGATAGAAGCTGGCCCATAGCGGGGTCAGGGTGCGGATTCCGACGACGCCACCCGGGTATTGGGTAATGCCGCCCTGGATTCCGGGACAATGCCACCGCGCGCGCCAATGGCGCTCACGCGGCTTCCTGCAACCGCTTCGACACCAGCTCTCGCAGGCCGCGCAAATCCCGGGCAAAAATCCTAATCCCTTCGGCGAGCTTCTCGGTCGCCATGGCATCCTCGTTAAACATGAAACGGAAGGTCTTTTCGTCGAGGGAGAGCTTTGCCGACGAGTGAGCCGCCGCTGTCTTGGGATCGAGCCTGCGCGGCAGATCGCCCATGTCTTGCGCAAGTTCTTCGAGCAATTGCGGCGAAATGGTCAGCCGGTCGCAACCGGCCAGAGCCTCGATTTCCCCCTTGTTGCGGAACGACGCGCCCATGACGACGGTCTTGATCCCGTGGGCCTTGTAATAATTGTAGATTTGCCGCACGGAGAATACCCCTGGATCGGTTTCCACCGTATAGCTCTCGCCCGTGGCCTTGCTGTACCAATCGAGAATACGCCCGACGAAAGGCGAGATGAGAAATACTCCCGCATCGGCGCAAGCCGCGGCCTGGGTGAGCGAGAAGGCCAAAGTCATGTTGCAGTCGATACCCTCGCTTTGAAGAATCTTCGCCGCGCGGATGCCCTCCCAGGTCGCGGCGATTTTGATCAGGACGCGCTCGCGGCTTAACCCCAGCTTTCCGTATCCGGCGATGATCGCGCGAGCCTTGGCCACCATTCCCTCGATGTCGAAAGATAGATCCGCATCGACTTCCGTCGACACGCGGCCAGGCACGACATGGGCCATCTCCAGCCCGAATTTCAAGGCGAGCTGGTCGGTGATTTCGCTTGTCAAACGCTTGTGCTCGCGGCCCCAACGAACGGTTTCCTCCAAGAGACGCACGTGATTCGGGAGGTGCGCCGCTTTCAGGATTAACGTCGGATTTGTGGTCGCATCGACAGCCCCGAAGCGGCGGATGGCATCCATATCGCCGGTATCGGCGACAACGGTCGTCATGGTTTTCAATTGATCGAGTTTTGAGGGCATTGACCTTGACCTTGCGGCGAAATTCAAAAGCGTCAGTAATTAACGCGGGAGAGGAGGGATTGTTGCCCCGGCGAACCGTTTCATGGGTGTCGCGGAAAAAATTTTTCCTGGTTACGGTTGGATCAAGCGCATGAGCGCGCGCCCCGCCTTTGAGTGGAGTTCCGTTGCCGTAAGCGTCCCATCCTTGTCGGCATCGGCGGCGTTGAAGAGCTTTTCGACAAGGCCGAGATATTCGGCCTTCGTCAAGGTTCCGTCGCGATCCGGGTCGGCCTCCTTGAATTGTGTCTTGCCGGCGCGACCGCCGATCTCCTTGCTATCGAGTGTAGCGTCGCTGTCCTTGTCGAGTTTATCGAACACGCTAGCGGCGGCGTCCTTGACCTCGGCGAGATCGAGCGTGCCGTCGTGGTCCTTGTCGAGAGAAGCGAGCGCCGCCGCGGAGGAATTCGAGCTAGATGCGATGGGGAGGATCGCCGCCAAGAGGCCGCAAGCGATCATTTCAGTGACAAAGAACCGGCGGTCGATCATTGAACTTCTCCAACAAGAAGGGGAGGGATGGCAGGGGTCCCGCCAAACATGGAATTTTCCGTGGTTTTGGTAGAAAAATAAACTTCCCGGCGGTTTTTATATCAAGCCTAACGCGGCCGGACAATGTTTGCGCCCGCCTGCGTGGCCGTTCGCCGTCTATCTCACGCTGAACCTGACGGGCAATGTGAAGTTGGCGCTTGTTTCCATTGCTGGGCAGCTGGCGCTCCGCGCCATTTGGAGCGCGGCCTGGTCGAGCGCTGTCGACCCTGAACTACCGATGACGCGGGCCGACTGGACACGGCCATTGCGGCCAATCGTCAGGGCAAGCCGGACCGTTCCCTGTTCACCCCGCGCCAGCGCCGCTTCCGGGTAATGCTTATTCAAGCTCCCCAGGCCTGCCGCACAGGCGCTGCGCGAAGCCGCCGCTGCCGCCGCACTCACGGTGCGTGAGGAGGAGGCCGCCCGCGCAGCCGCCGCCGCGCGGGGCGGCGCGCTGGTGCGCGGCGCGGGCGGCTCGCGCGCCCGTTTCACCGCCGGTTTCGGCATTTCCTTCACGATTTTCTTCGGCTTCGGTTTTGGCGGCGTCGTCAAAACCACATTAGGTTTTGGCGCGGGGGGAAGCTCAGGAATCGGGATCGTCTGCGGAGGTTCGGCCTCCTCCGGCTCCGCCTGCCTCATTTGCGGTCCCGGCGTGACTTCGGGGGGCGTCTCCGTTGGAGGCGCGACATCCAGAGGCGCGAGCTCGATCATAATCACCGCCGGAGGCGCTCCCGCTAAGCTCGTGTCACGCACATGCATGAGCCATGACACGATAGCTCCATGGAGAAAGACGACCACGGCGGCGGCAAACATCCATCGCCTTAGCGAGTCCTTGTCGTCGGCCGGGAGTATCGCCGCCGCCGTCATGGCTTCGTCTCCGCTGGTTTGGTCCCCGATGATTTCGTCTCCGGCGCTCCCCGCGCGGGCTCGCCCGGTGCCCCGGGCCTGCGGGAGGCGGCTTCCATGCCGACAAGCCCGATCTTCAAATAGTCGGCGGCGCGCAGGAGGTTCATCAACTCCATGACCTCGCCATAAGAGACCGCGCGGTCGGCGCGAACGAAAATACGTTGCTCCTTGTCGCCTTGTGTCTCCGCATCGAGGGCACTCGCCAAATTGCCCCGCTCGACGGGAGAATCGCCGAGTGTCATGGTGAGGTCCGATTTCAGCGTCAAGAACAGCGGCTTGTCGGGACGCGGCGCGGGGTTCGCGGTGGAAGCCGGAAGATCGACATTGACATCAACCGTGGAGAGCGGCGCCGCCACCATGAAAACGATCAATAAAACCAACATGACGTCGATGAACGGGGTCACATTGATCTCGTGGGTTGCTTCAAGGGCGTCTTCTTGCGACGAGAGTCGAATGGCCATGGACGCTTACTCCGCCGATTGGCGCAGGGAAACGATCGGCGCATCTCCTCTTTGGCGAGAGGAGGCATCGCGGTCGAGATCGCGGGACAAATGGCGAAGCACCTCGGCCGCCGCATCGCCAAGCTGCGCGCGGTAGCCCGTGATGGCACGCGCGAACGCATTATACATCACGACGGCGGGAATGGCCGCGATAAGTCCCATGGCGGTCGCGAGCAGGGCTTCGGCGATGCCAGGCGCCACCACCGCGAGGTTGGTCGTATTGGTTTTGGATATGCCGATAAAACTGTCCATGATCCCCCAGACGGCCCCAAAAAGGCCAACAAACACCGCTGTCGCCCCGATTGTCGCTAAAACCGATGTTCCTCGGGCAATGGCCCGTCCTGCTTGCGCTTCAATGCGGGAAAGCAAGACGGCGGCGCGGTCCTTGACCCCTTCGGGCGCAAGACCGTCGGAACGGTCGGCTTCACCCACCGCGGCCGCGACAAAGCGCGCCACGGGAGATCGCACTTGCGCAAGGTCCTTTTCGGCCGTGCGCAGGCTTTTTGCGTTGGCGAGCACCTCAAGGCCCTGCCGCGCCAGACGCTTGGCCTTCCAAAGTTCAATCGTTTTCGCGAGCCAAACGGTCCAGGTCACGAGCGACGCGAAGACAAGACATACCATGACCGCCTTGACGATAGGCACGGCGCTGAGAAACATCCCCCAGGGCGACAAATCGCGCGGCAAGGCCGAAGGCAGCAGCGCATCCGTAATGCGCGGCGAAGATTTAGGCTCTTCCATCGTCGGCTCGAACGGCGCGGCCGGCCCGGCGCCCGTGGCGGGCGTTACCTCCGGGGGCGAAACTGGCGCGGCCCCGGCCGAAGGAGCTGCGGCGTCGCGGGCCGAGGCCAGGACCGGGGCGGCGCAAATGATCGCTCCAAGCGCCAAGACCGCTAGAATTGCTCCCCTAAAACCGCGTAGCCCGCTCCGCCTGACCAAACAGCCGTCTTTCGTGCCCATCATTTCGCGTCCTCTCGTTGCGTTCTTTTGGTCGGCGCGGAACCAGATATCGGCTTCGAATTCCAGCGGAGTGGCCCCGTCGCCATTGCCGTGCCGGTTTAGCTTGTGACGTCCACGAATCACGGCAAGGGCGAATTGCCGCGGCGGCTGCTTGCGAACGTCCAAAACACCTAATTTATTCCATACCTTGACCCGCCGATGTGCACCACTATCGCTCAAAGCTTTTGCGAAAGGGTGACGAAAAAGCCGCGGCGCGGCCCGTATTGCGGAGAAAATTCACCAATGCCGTCGCCGCTACGGAGCAAGTAAAGCGTATCCAAGAGATTGACGACAGTGAACCGCAAATTGAGAGGTTTGGCGCTTGGCCATATGGCGTCTGGCCAAATGTTGAAGTCACGGGAGATGGCGAAGTTGAATTGGGTGTAGGGCTGCACATGATCGAGATTTGCGAAGCCGTCGCGCAGCCCGTAGCCGTAAATGCCATCGAGGCTTACAAGCGTATTGTCCCATTTGTAGGACGCTCCGGCCGAAGCGGTGATCAACTGGGCATCGTCGATGAAGTGATAATTGCTGTTTATGTAGGCGAACTCCACGAGATCGTCAAAGAGATATTGGTTTGAAACGACGTCCCTGGCCTTCGTCCGGTTGGTCGAGAAATTCGCATAAGCCTTGAACCCGTCATTTTGGTATTTGGCCTTAAGTTCCAGTCCTTCGCTATATCCTCTTGAGTAGTTGAATTGGGTCAGAACCACCGCCTGCCCGAACTGCCCATCGTCGATGAGATCGGTTGCCAGTTTCAAATACGCATCGACGCCCACGGTGAGGCCGGGAAGAATCGTCTGGTCCGCGCCAACATCGAAATAATGCGATCGTTCCGGCAGCACGGGATCATCGGCGGCAATCACCGGCTGCTGCGTCGTGTTGTTGAACAAAGCGAGGTTCGTTGGCGTGGCCTGCGCTTGGTATGGCGGCGTGAAATAGCGGGCATAGCCGGCATGAATGCTTGTGTCCTCGAAAGGCTTATAGACGAGAGCAACGCGCGGACTGAATTGGTTCGCGGCGACAAACTGATACAATTGATCGAAGCGCAGACCTGTGTTCAGGGTAAGATTGTTGGTTATTTTCCACTCGTCTTGAATATAGCCTCCGAGGTTCCATCCAAGCTGCGAATTATAGTCTGTCACGTTAAACGGCAAGGGCAAGATGGTGCCACCCACGACCGGTAAGACGGTCGAAGTGTTATTGACCTGCGTTTCCTCGCCGCTGACCGCGAAACCCGCCCGCAGCGTATGCACATCGTTCAGCCGGTAGGACCCATCGAATTGAATCCCGTTGAGGAGACTTTCGCGCGTCACATTCGACGCGACGTCGTTGAAAACCAGATCGCCGAAAACATCGGGGACGAAATGCACACTGGCGTAGCGATTGAAAAAGGAAAGCTGCGTGTCGTAGTTTTCGCCTTTGGTCTGCACCGCCAAAATATTGAAGACATAGCTATCGTATTCGTTTTCGTTGAGATTTTCCGAATTAAACGACGTTCCGCCGAAATCTCCCAACGGCGACTGGCCTATAACGTTGGGAATCTGAAACTGGCTGATGGAAACACCCGTCATATAAGTGAACCGCGATGAATCTCCGAGAAGTGTCGAAACATAACCGAAGAATTTGCCTTGCTCCGTATGGTCATGGATCGGGTCGACGGTCGGCGCTGCATTCTCGAGACCTTCATTATTCTGCGTATAGCGGCCAGTGACGAAATATTGGGTGTCTCCGGTGCTCCCGCCATAATCGAAGCTGGGCGAGACGGTCCCAAAGCTGCCCCCGTACATGCTCAAGCTTCCACCCGGCGCGTATTCACTCCTCGCTGTGAGGTCGACAACACCCGCGGTGCGCAGCCCATATTGGGCCGGCAGCGTTCCATCGAGCAGGTTCAAATTGCCGATAAAGCCAGTCTCCAACACCGGACCCAGGCTCGAGACTCCCTCGGGAAGCAGGATGCCATTGATCCTATATTGGACGTTCGCATATTCATTGCGGACATGGTAATCGGGATTGCTTACCGCTAAATCATAAGAAACCCCGGGCGCCTGCAGAAGCACTTTGTCGATTGGCGTGTAGCTGCCTTGCGGAAGAGTCTGCAGCGCCTCGTAATCCATGTTGTAGGACGTGGCGCCAAACTTGGGCAGCAGAAAGTTGTCCCGCGATTGATCCATCGCGTTCATCTTGTCCTGGAACGCCTGCATGGGATTGGGATTGGCATTGCCCGGCTCGGCCACAACCTCAACCTCGGGAAGCTCAATCGCGCCAGCCGCATTCACGGGAGAACTGCCGCCTGGAGCTGGGCCGCCCAAGTCTTGGGCGATTGCAGCTTGCCCCGACGAGAACGCTAAGGCGCCGAAGACCAAAATATTACGCAGGCGCATGAACACCCCCAGCGGCCAATACACCAGCCAGACGATGCGGATTATCCCGCAACGGAGCTCCTCCGCGGCTTGGCGCGCACGGCGCCAAGGTCATGGAACAAGATTGCGTTCCCTGGCACCCCGGAAAGGACATCCTCAATGTCCAGAGTAAGTAGTGTATAAGACTTCGCAAAGCCCAATGTCAATAGAATATATGCACGTTGTTATTATAATAATTCTATTATAGGAGAATTATATTAGAACTGATCTAAATCGATATTTTGTGTGCGCGGCGGAATAATAGTAGGCGACCTAGCGGCGGTAAAAGGGGGTGGCGGCTCATGAATCCCTTCTATTTCAGATGGTTCCGAAAGGATCGGCCAAGACCTGGTCCTCAGGTTAACCCGAGCCTCGGCGAGCATCGAAAGACTGACCAGGAGATAGATTCCGGCGTAGGAGGATGCAGTGAAGGCAATCACTCGGAATGCCGAGGAGTAAACCGGACTGGATTTTTACTGCTTGTGACATTTTTGGCGCGGCTAGCCCCCGCCGCACCTTCGCGACCTTCGCGAAAACATCTTTCTGACGATGCCTCGCGGACAAGTGAGGCCTCGGCGTTTTGACCGCCGCGCCTTGCGTTTGGCGCGGCTATGCTCAAATGAAAGGCGCGGGGGAGGTGAGGAAGTGCCATGCGCAATTTTTTCGGAAATATCGGCGATCAGAGCTTTGAGGCCATGCGTTTGACCGGTGTCGGCTGGATCTTCGCGTTCCTTGTCGTCGGCGCAACAATTCTTGCCGGCCGCTGGCTGGTCGGCTGGCAAATGCGGAGGATTGAGCGGAAATTTCCCGGCTACCTGGAGCCAGGGGACACGCCGGGTTCTGGAAAGAGCGACGGCGACATGGGGGAACCGCCACGGGGCTAGGCGGCACCACCTTACGCGCCCTCAAGGCAAAGCCATTGCGCGCGGCCGAAAAACGATAACAATGATGGCGTTTTGAGCCCGGGGGGCGCGCGCCTTGCTCGACAGCATTTTGCAATTTCTGAAGAACCAGGGAGCCATACTCGGCTCAATTGCAGCGATTGTGGCCATCGCCGGGGGAATCTGGAAATTTGTGGCTTTCTTTGCAAAGAAAAACGAAAAAAGCGGCTCGACAACGACCGTCAAGGCTGATCACGGCGGCGTCGCGCCCGGCCGTGATATCACCGGCCCCGTGAATACTAATACACGCGGCGATTCGGCCCGAGCCGACCACGGCAGCGTCGCGGCTGGCCGGGATATCACCGCGCCGGTGACCATCGGACTCGACGAGAAAAGGGTCGGACAGGAGCTTCGCAAAGCGCAGCAGCCGCTAAGGGACGAGCTTGAACGGCTGGCGGCTCAGGTCGCCCGCGAGAAAGGCGTCGAGGTCACGCCGCTCCTTGCCGTTCTCGTCAAGCTCGGCGAAAACGGCGTGCCGGAAGAAGACATTCCGAAGCGTCTCGACGCGGCGGCGGATGAACTGATCAAGCTCCGCGTCGAAAACGAGCAACTCCGGCGCGGGCCGCCGGCTTTGGCGGCGATAGCGGAAGAGGTGCAGGCGCTCATCGATAAGGGCGAGTTCGACGATGCGCGTCGCGCATTGGTGCGTGGCCGCGAGGCCGCCCGTGCGCTGCGGATCGACGCGAGCCGCTACGAGGCGGCATTCTTGGCGCAGGAGGCGCGGGTCGACGACCTGCAATTCGCCTATCGCACCGCCGCCGGGAAATATGCCGAAGCGGCCGGACTCGTCGCGCCTTTCGACACAGAGCAGCAGTGGCGTTTCCTGCTCGATCAGGCGGGCGAACTTTACAAGCAGGGAGAGGAATTCGGCGACAATGCCGCGCTGACCGAAGCGATCGACGTTTATCGCCGGTGCCTCGCTCTCGCGCCGCGTTCAGATAGACCGCTCGATTGGGCCGCGACCCAGAACAATCTCGGCAATGCACTCAGGAAGCTCGGCGAGCGCGAGAGCGAGGCAGCCCGGCTAGAGGAGGCTGTCGCCGCCTATCGCGAAGCCTTGCAGGAATTGACCCGCGAGCGCGTGCCGCTCCAATGGGCCATGGCCCAGAACAATCTCGGCAGTGCGCTTTTTAGGCTCGGTGAAAGGGAGAGCGGGACCGCCCGGCTGGAGGAGGCCGTCGCCGCGTTTCGCGAGGCCTTGCAGGAAAGGACCCGCGGGCGCGTGCCGCTCGATTGGGCGATGACGCAGATGAGACTCGGCGTTGCGGTCGAAACGCTCGGCGAGCGGGAGAGCGAGACGGCGCGGCTCGACGAGGCGATTACCGCTTATCGCGGAGCCTTGCAGGAATCGACCCGCCAGCGTGTGCCGCTCTATTGGGCCATGATCCAGAATAATCTCGGCGGTGCGCTCGCAAAGCTCGGCGAACGGGGCAGCGGGACAGCGCGTCTCGAAGAGGCTGTTTCCGCCTTTCGCGAGGCCTTGCAGGAAAGGACACACAAGCGCGTGCCGCTCGATTGGGCCATGACCCAGATGAATCTCGGCAATGCGCTCACTATGCTCGGTGAGCGGGAGCTCGGGACGGCGCGGCTCACGGAGGCCGTTTCCGCCTTTCGCGAGGCCTTGCAGGAAAATACCCGCGCGCGCGTGCCGGTCTTGTGGGCGCAGACGCAGGAAAATCTCGCCGAGGCCCATCTCGCTTTTTTCGACAAGGACCACCAGCCGCTTTATCTCGACGATGCGCTTGAAGCCGTCGATGGCGCCCTGGTGGAATTTCGCAAGGCCAAGGTCGATTTCCATATAGAGAGGGCCGAGCGCCTGCGGGAAAGAATCCTCGCGGGGAAAGACAAATTGTAGTGGCCTCGTCGTAGCCGGAAAGACAATTTCTAAAAAACCGCAAGGGCTAAAGGTTAAACCTATCGCGATTTTTTGCTTGCGCCAAATCCCCGTTTCGTATCTGACCGCGCGCCACAAGAGTATGTTTGCGCAATCGTACCAAAATGTTTCACGTGAAACATTTTGGTACGATTGCGCAAAAACCACCCTTGCGTGCTTCGAGACGATCGCTTCGCGATCTGTCTCCAGTCGCCCGCTTCCATTGCGTTTGCTACGCAAAACGCTTCGCTTGCAATGGAACCTCGGGCTTCCTTCCGCTCAGCATGAGGTTTGCCGTCGCGCATTGCTTGCGCCACGGCCCGGGTGCTATAGCCAGCTTGGTTCAGCGAAAGCCCTAAGGGAGAGTCCATGTCCGTCAATTCCGCGACCGTGCGGCGCATCGCGCATCTCGCGCGGATCAAGGTCAGCGAGCGCGACGTGCCGCATCTGCAAGACGAGCTCAACGCCATCCTTGCCTTCGTCGAGGAATTAACGAGCGTCGATGTCGAAGGCGTCGAGCCGATGACGTCGGTCATGCCAATGCCGATGAAAAAGCGCGCCGATGTTGTGACCGACGGCGCCATCGCCGAAAAAATCGTCGTCAACGCGCCCGTCTCCGACGATCATTTTTTTGTCGTCCCCAAGGTCGTGGAGTGAACGCACCCATGACCGGTCTCACCGAGCTGACGCTCGCCCGCGCGAGGGACGGACTCCGGCAAAAAGAATTCTCCGCCGTCGAGCTCGCGCGCGCGCATATCGCCGCAATCGAAAACGCGCGGGCGTTAAATGCTTTCATCGCCGAGACGCCGGAGAGAGCGCTTGCGATGGCCCGCCAATCCGACGCGCGGATCGGCAAGCGAGACGCCGGGCCGCTCGAAGGGATTCCGCTCGGCATCAAGGATCTCTATTGCACCGAGGGCGTGCAGACCACGGCGGGCAGCCATATCCTCGAAGGTTTTGTGCCACCCTATAAATCGACCGTCACCGCCAATCTCTGGCGCGACGGCGCGGTGATGCTCGGCAAACTCAATCTCGACGAATTCGCGATGGGCTCGTCGAACGAGACCTCTTATTTCGGCCCCGTGATTTCACCCTGGCGGCGGCGGGGCTCGAATACCCCGCTGGTGCCCGGCGGTTCGTCGGGAGGTTCGGCGGCGGCGGTCGCCGCGCGGCTCTGTTTGGGGGCGACTGCGACCGACACCGGCGGCTCGATCCGCCAGCCCGCGGCGTTTACCGGAACCGCCGGCATCAAGCCGACCTATGGACGCTGCTCGCGCTGGGGCATCGTCGCCTTCGCGTCCTCGCTCGATCAAGCGGGGCCGATCGCGCGCACGGTGCGCGACGCGGCGATCCTCTTGCGCTCGATGGCGGGCCATGACCCGAAGGACACGACGTCCGTCGATGTTCCTGTGCCGAATTTCGAGGCTGCTGTGGAGCGCGGCATGAAAGGCCTAAAAATCGGAATTCCAAAAGAATACCGCCGCGATGGCATGCCAGCCGAAATCGAAAACCTCTGGGCGCAAGGCATCGAATGGGTGAAGGCGGCCGGTGCGACTATCGCCGAAATCTCGCTGCCGCACACGCGCTATGCCTTGCCTGCTTATTATATCGTGGCGCCAGCCGAGGCCTCGTCGAACCTCGCCCGCTACGATGGCGTGCGCTACGGGCTTCGAGTGCCCGGGAAAGACGTCGTCGACATGTACGAAAGAACGCGGGCGGCGGGCTTTGGCAAGGAGGTCAGACGGCGGATCATGATTGGCACTTATGTGCTTTCGGCCGGCTATTACGACGCCTATTACGTCAGGGCGCAAAAGATCAGAACTCTCATCAAGCGCGACTTCGAAACCGCCTTTGCCAGCGGCATCGATGCGATCCTGACCCCGGCGACACCGTCCGCCGCCTTCGGTCTCGGCGAAAAAGGCTCGGCCGATCCGGTCGAAATGTATCTCAACGATATTTTCACGGTCACCGTGAACATGGCGGGACTGCCGGGCATCGCGGTTCCGGCCGGAATTTCCACCGAGGGCTTGCCGTTGGGGCTGCAAGTGATCGGCCGCGCGTTTGACGAAGAAACCTTGTTCTCGGTGGCGCATTCAATCGAGCAATCGGCGCCAAGGATCGCGCCGCCGGAGAAATGGTGGGCATGACAGGCCGCTTTCGGCCAAGTTGCTAGGCCACGCGAAAGGGCACGGGCCGCGCGGGCCGTTCAGGCGTCCTCGCCCGACAAATTGACCTTCCTTGGCGGCCCCATCAGCGCTGGTTGGAACAAAATCGCCGCCGCCAATGTGCAGACAAGCGACAAGGCTAGCAGCTTGCCCATGCTGGAGGTGCCCGGATGCTTGGAGAGCCAAAGGCTTCCGAACGCGGTCGCGGTGGTCATGGCACTGAAAAAAACCGCGCGCGTAAAACTCGATTGCAGAAGATTCACGGTTCCCGCCCGCCATGCCATCACGAAATATATCTTGAAGGCGACCCCGAGACCGAGCAGGAGAGGCAGCGCGATGATGTTCGCAAAATTCAGCGGCATGCCGATCAGGACCGTGATTTCGAGCGTGACGGCGCCAGCAAGCAGCAAGGGAACCAGAGTCAACAGCACGTCGGTCACCCGCCTTAATACAATGAAGAGAAGCAGGCTGATCGAAAGCAGGGCCCAAAGACCGGCTTGGATGAACGCTTTGACAACCGTGTTGCCGGATTCCTGAACGGCGATGGGCTCGCCCATGGCGTTGGGGTCGATCGTGCGCACCGCCTTGGCAAACCGGAGGAGGTTGTCATTATTGTTCGCATCGCCCGCGGGCGCGACCTCGATGCGGGCGCGGCCGTCGGCGCTCACCCAGTTGCGCGCCAAATCGGGAGGAATGGAAGCGACGGTCACCTTCCGGGCAGTGAGCGAAGCCCGCAGCAAATCGAGCATCGTATCCAGGCTCGGAATCAAGGCCTCGCGCGCCGCGTCACGTTTTTGCGGCGGCGCCTCGGCCATTTTGTGGAGGAGGCCGGCCAGGCGGCGAGCGTCTTCGGCGCCCTTGCCAGTCACTCCTGCGGCCGTCGCGGCGAAGGCAGCGGCGGCGCGCTCCATGGCCTCCACGTCTTCCGCATCAGTCGGAGGCTCCTTCTCTCGGGCGGGATCGAGCAAGGGTGCCAAGGACTTGGCAAGAGGCGCGATGATCGCGAGCTTTTCGTCTTGATCCTCAGGAATGAAGCTAAGGAGGCTCGTCACCCGGGCGACCTCCGGCAATTGTTGCAAACGTGCGATGAGCGGCGGGGCGTCAGCGAGAGAAGGAGCGAGAACGTCGATTGTGTTGGTGTCGGTGTTCGGGTCCTTCATCAAATCCAACAAGGTTGCAACGGATTCGACTTTGGGGCTGCGCAAATTCAGCGGATTGAAATCGAAGTGAAGGTGGCCCAGCAGAGGCGCTCCGGCCAAGGCCACCAACAATGTCCCGATGACGATCGCATAACGGTGGTTGGCCATGAATCGATCGGCGGGGGCCAAAAATAGATAGCCGACCGGCTCTTGTTCCGGCGGCGGGCGCAATAGGGTGAGCAAGGCCGGCAGGATCGTGATCGCTGAAAAAAACGCGATGAACATGCCGGTTCCGGCAATGAGCCCCAATTCGGAAACGCCACGGTAATCGGTCGGGAGAAACGAGTAGAAGCCGGCGGCGGTCGCCGCGGCGGCAAGCGCCAACGGCCGCCCGGCCTTGGCCGCCGCTTGCACGAGGGCCTTGTCGAGCCGTGGCTCCCTATAGCGTTCGGCGCGGTAGCGGACGCTGAACTGAATGCCGAAATCGGTTCCTATGCCGACGAACAACACCGCGAAGGCGACCGAAATCAAATTAAACGCGCCGACCATCATGAGTCCAACGGCGGCCGTGGCGGCGAGACCGGCGATGACACTCAAGCCGACCGCGAGAACGATACGGCGCGATTTCAGGGCGCACCAAATAATAAAAAGAACAGTTAAACCGGTCCCCGCCGCGTTGAGCCCGGCGCCATCCGCGATGTTCCCGAACTCCTCGTCGGCCATCGGCACGAGCCCGGTCAATCTGACCGTCACCCCCGATTTGGGGGAAATCCCAAGATCGCGCGCGCTTTCCCGGATGAAATCGGACGCCCTCTCCCCCGGCATCAGCGCCGCGTAATCGAGCACCGGCTTGATCTCGATGAAACGGCGCAGTTCACGCGGGTCGGCCGGTTGCCCGGACACCAAACCGCGCCAGGAAAAAAATAATGGCTTGCCGGCAAGCACGCGCTCGAAGGCATCGCCAAACATAGCCATTTGGGGGTCGACATCGTCGAGCGTCACGGCTTGCGCGTGGACGCCCTGATTTATGTAGGATACGGCGGTCACGATCCCGCGCAAACTCGGATCGGACGAAAGCGCCATCAGAAACGCCCGGGCATGGGAAAGTTCCTTGATCGTACGGTGAAGATCGGCGACCGGTTGGAACAAAAGCGCGCTTTGATTGAAATAAGATCCGCCGTCGGGGCGCAGAACTGACTGATAGAGATCAGGCCGACGCTTCAATCTATCGGTCAGCGATTGCGCCGCCGCCTCGGCAAGCTCGGGCGTCTTGGCATCGATGACCACGACAATTTGATCGTCGCGCTGGGGGAAAGCCTTATCCAACGCGATAAGATTTTGCCGCCACTGCAATCTTGCCGAAATAAAATCGTTCGTATTTGTGTTAATGGCGAAATGGGTAGCCGTATAATAACCCGAGGCAATGGTCACCAAGGTTGCCAAGGCAAGCACGGTCCATCGGAAACGGCTGCACGCCCCTACGATCGCGACAATGGATCTTGCGATGGGATCGGGCGCGATTGGTTTCTCAAATGATGGTCTTGCCGGAGTTTCCGTGGATTTTGCCATGCTTTGCTACCGCCAATCGTAAAAAACCAGCCGGCTCCGTTAACACAAAAACATGGCTGCGCGGTGGATCCCAAAACCCGAAAAATGTTCCGGCGCGTATTCCCGGAGCATCGTGGCCTTTGACCCATGGTTTGGCGATGCTCAAACCATAGTTTACTCGACGATCGGGGATAATTCGATGGATTCAATTGCTTGACAATGGCACGGTCACCGCAACATCTAACGCTGGACGAAACGAAGACGCGCCTTTATCCAAAGGCTTCGATTTAGACTTTCGGCTCATAATTGAGGGGTTGTCTGATCGTATTAGGGTACATTCGATTCCGCGCCAAGTAAATATCGTGAAAGGCATTTTGGCCCAGCCGCGTGGATTTTGTGTTTTAAAAGGGCTAGACCCTAGACCCAGCGATGAAGCACCTCCCCGCCAGGAAAGCTGTACCCCGAGCGGAAATGATAGGCGCCGAGAATTTCGAGGGGGGCGAGCGGCAGGTGCTCTTCGATCTCGGAGGAAAAGAATTTCAGCGTTCCACTGCCGGCCCAGAGGTCCTCGCCATAGCGGACATTCTCCGCTCCAAGCTTTACTAGCTCCAATACCGAAGGAGGTGCGCCTCGGACAATGCTGGGAAAATGACGGATCTGAAAAATGGGAAGACCCATCGGCCGGGGTAGCTCTTCGCGGGCAGTCTTTTTCTCGATCTCCAGCGTCCCCTCGATCAATCGCTCCCCATGCGCACAGACATAGGCTTTCATCTTTGCTCCTGGGCCGATTTGCGGCATCCGCGGATTTAAGGGATGATATTCGGTCAGATAGACCTGCCCCAACCGTTTGGCAAACCCCATAAACCAGCCGCGCGCCAGGGTGAAGTCGTTACTTACCCAGATCTGCAGACAGATCTGCCCCACCGTGCCTTGGAACGAACATCCAACCCAGATCGCACATTCCCGATACTGGGTGCGCTCTGGATTGGTGAAGGCCATCTCCGGCTGGTTGTCCCACAGGGACCACCATCGGCTGAAGGCGACATAGGCGAGGTCCGGCTCGGGGCCAGGCGCGAGGGGCAGAGGCAGATAAGCGGCAATCGCCGCTGGATCGGTGCGATAGGCAATATTCAGGTATTCCGTCGCATAGTGCCAGGGTGGATCGCCCACGAGGGACGAGACCCCGCCCGGAGTTAGGGGATAACAAAAGCCTCTGAGGTCGTTGATAGTTGTCATGCGCTCAACCTCCGTGAGGCTCTATTGCCGCCAATGAGCCTATTGGCGCCGTAGCGGCAGTGGTTGGAATTGAAGGTGGCGAAATCTCCGCGTTGTTCCAACAAAGCGAATCGGCGAAAACATGGCCCGCAAGGCGATGCTCGTCACAAGATCTCCAAGGCGAAGGGCGCCCGAGGCCGTTGCCCGCTCTGGTGAGGACGAAGCCGCCGCGCTTGGACTGCCGGTCCTTGATGCTTAATGTCCTCTGGTGTCGCAAGTTCATAGCCAAGGGGAGCGGTATGTGCAACAAGGGAGATTTTTGATCGTTCCGAGTTTCAATTCCGCTACAATAACTGGGAGAACGAGGACATTTTCTACAATGACTGGGAGAAGGAGGACATTTTCGGAACAGCAATTAAGGGCTGCTGAGTATTGCAACGGAGTCCAACAACCTGTTACGGAGTCCAACAACCTGTAAAAGCGACGAATGTGCTGTGAGCGCCGGGCTCGAAGCCAGCAAGAGCATAAATCGGGGACCTGTCTTGACCGATGCAGCGCCATCCGAGCCACCCGGCAATAATCACGCTGACTGCAGTGAGGACCCGATCGCCACCGCCGTCGCCGCGGGGGTTGGTATTGCTCAATGGTATATCTTGAGTGGAACCCTCGATGAAATGAAACAAGCGTTTGCTATCGAGCGTGCCTATATTTTCATGGACGGTGTTCAGAGAGACCGCACAAAGCCCCTAAATCCTGGTTACACAATCACTATTGGATTTAAGAACTTTGGCAAAACCCCTGCGGTAGTCCATGAGGTTAGCGGCACCTGCAAATATTTCGCAGAGCCGCCCCCTCCCGTCCTTAATGTTACAATCCAATTGCCAATGGATCTCGTTGTGGGGCGCGGGGAACATGCTGGCGACTTTCCGGCCAGCCTTGTCGCCACGAATGACGAAATAGCCAAGGCAAGGTCTGGCAGCGGTAGCATCAGATGTATTTATAATATCGACTATTCCGATGTCAGAGAAATCCATCACGTTGCAGGGGTGTGCCTGGTCTATGATTTCGGCGTGAACTTTTATATTTTTTGCCCCGAAAAACAATATCATTATAAAAACTAAAGCGTCGGCCTGTCGGAGTCGGCCTGTCGGAGCCGCCCTGCGCATGTGCGCCAGGCTTTGTCAAGTCAGGGATATTCGCCCAGATTAGGACACTACCTCGAATTCGAACTGGTTGCGCGAAAAGCGCTGCGCGAGGCGAAAATCGTCGGCCTTACCCCCGGCGCCTCGGCGCCGGAGATTTTTGTCGAGGATGTGGTAGAAGCCTCATCGGCTCTCAGCCCGGTCGAATTGACAACCTTGCCCGCGGTCGCCGAAAATGTAAATTTCAAGCTTCCGGCCGGGCTCAACGATTGACGTGCGCGGCCTGACCGTGGATGGCGGCAAATTTTTGGGAGCACGCTTTGGGAATACCGTTTCTGCAAATGGCGCAAATCGGCGCCTATGTGGTGCGCCAGCGCCTGGCGGGACGCAAGCGCTTTCCGCTCGTCCTGATGCTCGAACCATTGTTCCGCTGCAATCTTGCTTGCGCGGGCTGCGGCAAGATCGATTATCCAGACAAGATTCTCAACCAGCGCCTGCCGCTTGCCGACTGCCTCGCGGCGATCGACGAATGCGGCGCGCCTGTCGTCGTGGTCGCCGGGGGCGAGCCCTTGCTGCACAAGGAACTTCCCCAGATTGTGAAGGGCGCGATCGCCAGACGCAAATTCGTGACCGTCTGCACCAACGCGCTTCTGCTTGTGAAAAACCTCGACCGCTACACGCCGAACCGCTACTTCAACTGGTCGATTCACCTCGATGGCGACGCGGAAATGCACGACCGTTCGGTCTGTCAGGCCGGTGTCTACGACCGTGCCCTCGAGGCTTTGACGGTCGCCAAGGAGCGCGGATTTCGCGTTACCATCAATTGCACGCTGTTCAATAATGCCGACCCCGCCCGGGTCGCCGCGTTTTTCGATAGCGCGGCGGCGCTGTGCGTCGAGGGCATCACCGTTTCGCCTGGCTACGCCTATGAGCGCGCGCCGGATCAACAACATTTCCTCAATCGCGAGAACACCAAGACCCTTTTCCGGCAAATTTTCGCCCGCGGCGAGGGCGGCAAGGCCTGGCCGTTCTTCCAATCGAAGCTGTTCCTCGACTTTTTAGCCGGCAATCGAACCTATCAGTGCACGCCATGGGGCAATCCCACCCGCACGGTCTTCGGCTGGCAGCGGCCGTGCTATCTGCTCGGCGAAGGCTACGCCACCACCTTTAAGGAGCTGATGGAGGAAACCAATTGGAACTCCTATGGCACCGGTAATTACGAAAAATGCGCGGACTGCATGGTCCATTGCGGCTATGAGGCGACCGCCGTGGAAGATGCATTCAAGCATCCCTGGCGCGCTCTTGGTGTCGCCGTGCGGGGCATTCGCGTCGAGGGTCCGATGGCGCCCGATATTCCGCTAGACCTGCAACGGCCGGCCGAGTTCGTCTTCAGCCGGCATGTCGAGCAGAAACTCGTGGAAATCGCTGAAGCCGAGGGTTCCGGCAATCACCTTTCGGCCGTGGAATAGGGCAGCGAAGGCCGCGCGTGCATCAAGTGCTATCCGCAGCAACTGCGGAACCTGGCGCGGGTCCCGCAAAATCGAGCCCGCGATCGCGCCGAGCGCAATCGAGCCGTCCGGTTTCACCGCAACGAGAGCGGCATGCGGCAATTGCCTGTCCGCCGGGTCTGCCACGACGCGAAACGCGGCAAAGGGCAGCCCATGGGCGGCGGCGATGCGGGCGGCAACGTGGGACTCCGTATCGGCGGCATGGGCGCCGGTTTTGCTATGCAGGGCGCGCTTTTCAGCGCATCCGGCCACGGGAGCATCGACCCCGGCGATGTCGCCAATCGTCGCGCCGCCAAGCGCATCGGCAAGCCGCCTCGACCACGCCGGATCGCTATAATAACGCGCGCCGTCCTCGGCGATGATCGCACGCGCGACAAGCTTCGACCCCGCAGCCAGTCCCGGCACCAAACCGCCCGCGACGCCAAAACTGATGATCGCCGAAGCCTGCTTCGCGACGGCCGCTTTCAAGGCACGCTCGAGAACCAAGGCATCGCCATTACCAGAGACGGCATGGACTCGCGACCCCGCGACAATCCTCGCTTCCATCTTGAGGCCGGTGACGGCGATGACTGGCGAGCCGTTTACATCCCCATGCGGACCGGTTGCGGGTTGCCTTCCTTCAGATTGCGGTAGCGCGCCATCGCCCACAGCGGGAAATATTTCGAATAGCCATGATAGCGCAGATAAAAGACCCGGGGAAAGCCGGTCGCGGTATAACGCTCTTCGTTCCAAAATCCATCCTCCGCCTGCGTCCGTGCAAGATAGCCTACCCCCAAAGTGACCGCCGGGTCATCTACGATGCCGGCGGCCATCAGCCCAAGCAATCCCCACGCCGTCTGCGAGGGCGTGCTCGGTGCTGGACGGTAGCCCGCATAATCCATCGCGTAACTCTCGCCCCCTTCGCCCCAACCGCCGTCCGCGTTCTGGATGCATTTAAGCCAGGCGACGGCTCGTAGCGCCTGCGCGCTTCGCGGATCGCGTTTGACAACATTAAACGCGCAAAGCACCGACCAGGTTCCGTAGATGTAGTTCATCCCCCAGCGGCCGAACCAGCTGCCATCCTTCTCCTGGGCGCGGATGAGATATTCAAGCCCGCGCGCGACCGCTGGATTGCCGGCGAGAGTCTCGCCAAGCTGGCCCAACATGGAAAGACAGCGCGCCGTCACATCCGCGGTCGGCGGATCGAGCAACGCGCCGTGATCGGCGAATGGGATGTAATTCAAATACTCCCGGTCATTGTCGGACTCGAAGGCGCCCCAGCCGCCATCGGCGCTTTGCAGGCCTTCGATCCATTCGCGCGCGCGAGCTACGGCATCCTTGTACTCCGGTCCATGGCCCGCCGCGCGGTCCATCGCCATCGCCACGGCAGCGGTATCGTCGACGTCGGGATAATAGGCGTTGGCATATTGAAACGCCCACCCGCCCGGCCGGACATGGGGTTTTTGCGCGGCCCAATCGCCCGCGACATCGGTGACTTGCAGAGGTTCGAGCCAGGCAAGCGCGGCGCGAACACGCGGCGCCATGGTTTCCCCGCCAGCTTCCATCAGGGCGTGGCAGGCAAGCCCGGTGTCCCACACCGGCGAGATACAAGGCTGGCAATAAGCCTCGTCATCGCGGACGACGAGCAGCTTGTCGATCGCATTTAGGACCTGGACCATCCTGCGGTCTTGCCTCTGGTAGCCCAGCACATCAAACATCAGCGCCGAATAGGTCATCGCGGGGAAGATCGCGCCGAGCCCATCCTCGCCGTTCAATCGCTCCTCAACGAAGGCGACCGCCTTGCCGATCGCGCGCCGGCGCAAGGTCTCGGGAAAATACGGCTCCAACCAGCGCAAAACCTTGTCCACTCCGGCAAAAAGCGCGGTCCAAGGAAATTTTTGATGCGGCGCGCCGGGCCAATGGCAAACCGCGTCCGGGGGTTCGACGAAGAGTTCGCCGATCGTGACATTGCGCGGATTTCTCGCCCGCGGCTTCAAGGCGATCACAACCATGAGCGGAGTGAGAACCGTGCGGCTCCAGTAGGAGACTTTGGTTAGATGGAAGGGGAACCAGCGTGGCAAAAGCATGATCTCGACCGGCATGACCGGCACCCCGCGCCACGGCAGCGCGCCGAACAGCGCCAGAAGCGCGCGCGTGAAAACATTCGCGTTCGCCGCTCCGCCGTGCGCGAGGATCGCCGCGCGGGCGCGCCGCATATGGTCCGCCTCGGGGGGATCGCCAGCCGCCTTCAGCGCGAAATAGGCCTTGACGCTGCTGCTGATATTGAAGGCGCCATCGGTGAACAGCGGCCAGCCGTCATGCGCCGCTTGTTTGCGCCGGAGATAAGCGGCGATCTTGGCTTCGAGCCCGGCATCGGCCGGCTCGCCGAGATAATGCTTAAAAAGAATATATTCCGCCGGGATCGAAACATCCGCCTCCAGCTCGAAGACGAAATGCCCATCCTCGCGTTGCGCGTCCAACAACGCCTTCGTTGCCCGGGCAACCGCCGCTTCGATGTCGGCGAGGGCTGGGACCGCCGTGGCGGCGCATTCCATTAAGCCGTCCATCTTTTCCATTCACACCGCCCCTTATCTTAAGCGAGATGCCACGATCAGACCGGCCGCCCGATTGCCGGACCGGATCGCCCCTTCGATCGTCGCGGGCAGTCCCGTCGCGGTCCAATCTCCCGCGAGCACCAGATTGGCATAGGCCGTCCCAGTGCCGGGCCTTTGCGCGTTTTCGGCAACCGTCGCGGCGAACGTCGCCCGCTTTTCCTTGATGATCTGCCATGGCGGAAGCGGCTTTTCAATCCGTGTCGCTTCCGCGACCTCCGCCCAAATGGTTTCGGCGAGTTTTTCGCGCGCGATGTCGAGGAGGCGGTCGGCGCTGCTGATGGTGACCGACAACCGGTCCCGAAACGCAAACAGCCATTCGATGGTCCCGTTGACGATGCCCAAAATAGCGGGGCAGTTCGTTGGCGGGGCGATTTTGAAATGAGCATTGACGATCGCGCGATAATCCTCGGGCGATTGCAAGCCCGGCACGAGGCCTTGCGCGGCAGAGGGCGGAACCGCGAGAACGACTTTGTCCGCCGCGTCGAGTTGCACCAAATCGTCGCCGAAATCGAGGCCGGCGGCGTGGCCGTTTGCAAACTCCATCCGCCGCAGCCTATGGTCGAACCGGATCTTTACCCCGCGTTGAACGAGATAATCGACTGCGGGCTCGACGAACGCGGCGGAGAGGCCTTGCGCGGCGACGAGAGGACGGCACGCGCGCCCTCCCTTGGCGAGCGTTTCAAGCACTACGGCGGCGGCAAGGCGGGATGAAGCTTCGGCAGGCTCGGTGTTCAAGGCAGCGAGAAAAAACGGCCGCCACAGCCGCTCGTAAAGCAATCCGCCGCAGCCCATGACCGCACCGATCGGCGCGTCCCTGCCTGGAACAAGAAGCCGCAGGAGGCCAAGATAGTCGAGCGGGACAGTGCCCGGCACCCGCCGGAGCGGCGAGAAAATCCACCAGGGAAGCCGCCCCGCATTCGGGCGTAACCGCCAGCGCTCCTTGGTAGCGAGATCGACGAAAGCAAACTCGGCTTCCTGCGGCCCCGCCAATTGGTCCTCGCTTCCGATCGCCATCAGGAATTTTCGCGCATCTTGATTCCCCGACAAGAGCAAATGATTGCCATTGTCGATCATGAGCCCGAGCGCGGGATCGTAAAAGGACCGGCAGCGCCCGCCGGCCTGCCGCGCGGCCTCGTGCAGTATAATTTCGCGGAGCCCTCCGGCAAGCCGCACCGCCGCGGCGAGCCCGGCAAGGCCCGCGCCGACGATATGGACAGCGGGCCTATTCATTAACGGAGGCCATAACGCAAAAGCGCCAGGACGACGCGATGGCGGGGCGTGCGTATCTTTTGGCGAGGGGCCGCGAATCCGCGCCGCTCCAAGCCGGCGAGAATGGCCCGGTAGACGTCCGCCATGATTCTCGGTGCGCGGACGCTCGTGCGAGGGCATCTCGCCATGATTTGCTCCGCCTCGCCGAAATGCTCCTTTGCACGGGCGATGACTGGAGCACAGGCCCGACCCAGCGCCGGATTGGCGAGAACCTCGCGCGGCTCCGCCTCAATGATGCCCGCCGCGCGGAGATCTTCGCCGGGCAGGTAGAGCCGGCCGCGGGCGGCGTCCTCGTCGAGATCGCGCAAAATGTTGGTGAACTGGAGCGCGCGGCCAAGATGATGCGCGAGGCCTTGACCTTCCCGCTGCGGCATCCCGAAAGCCCGCGCGGAAAGGCGGCCGACCGCGCCCGCCACGCGATCGCAATAAAGATCGAGCGTGGCCAAATCGGGCGCGATCATCCCAGTTTCGACATCCATCTCCATGCCATCGATCACGGCGTAAAAATCCTCGCGCCGCAGGCCGAAGGCATGGATTGCGGTGGCGAGACCGCGCAACCTTGCGGGCGGGTCCGTGCGGCAGTAAAGCGCGGAGATATCGCGCCGCCATTTGGCGAGCGCTTGCCTGCGGGCGTGGCGTGGCCCCGCTTCGTCCGCGATGTCATCCACGGCGCGGCAGAAGGAATAGATTTCAAACATCGCCTCGCGGCGCGGGCGCGGCAGGATGCGCATCGCCGCATTGAAGGAACTGCCGTGCGCGCGCGCGGACGCCTCGGCTGGCTCCGCGGCCCCGGGCACGCCTCTCACGCGCCACCGGCTGGCGTCGCCGCGACACGTTCCGGCCGGGAGAAGGCCCGCAGCCCATCAGCAACGCCGATGCTCGACCAGGCGAGAGCGCCGGACTTCGTCAAATGCACCGGTTCGCTCAACGGATCGCGTTCGAGCAGCACGGCATTGAGCTTGCAAGCGAGGCGGGCGATCACGGCGGTCTCCAGGCATAGGCGGAAGTCGCGGACCTGGGCCGGAAGGCGGCACCCCAATTCGACCAGCGGCGCGGTCCGCCGGGCCATGCCTTGCAAAACCACGCGCAGCTCCGGCGAGGCTTTTGCGGCGCCGAGCGCGTCTGGCCGAAGGCCATGCGCGGCGAACGCATCTTGCGGAATATAGACGCGATCGAGGTTGCGATAGTCGGCGCCGCAGTCTTGCAAATGATTGATAATCTGCAGCGCCGTGCAAAGCGCGTCCGAGGCGGGCCAGGTCGATTCGCTCTCGCCATGCACATCGAGAACGAAGCGCCCGACCGGCGCCGCCGAATAGGCGCAATAGTCCATTAATTCGGACCAATTCGCGTAGCGATGTCTGACGGCATCCATCCGGAAAGCGCGCAGCAGATCGAGCGCATGACACGGCGCGAGATTTCGCAAGGCGAGTGCCGCGCGGAGCGGCAGCGCGGCTTCGACGGCCTCGCTTCGCCCGGTCAATGTCGCCTCGAAAAGGTCGAGCAAGGCGAGCTTGGCGTCCGGCGAGAGTGTGGGGCTATCGGCGACGTCGTCGGCGCCGCGGGCGAAACGGTAATAGGCGAGGATTAACCCGCGATATTTTGGCGCGATGAGCACGGAGGCGACCGGAAAATTCTCATGCCGGTGCGTTTTCGAAGGGTTCATCGGCAAGTCCGGAATCATTGCATTTGCCCATTGCCGCGAAACCACTCCAAGGCCTCCTTGAGCGCTTCAGGATAGGGTCGCGCCTTGTAGCCGAGGTCGCGTTCGGCCTTCGCGGAACTAAAGAACATCCGGTGCTTCGACATGCGCAGTCCGTCGATTGTCAGGAACGGCTCGCGCCGGGTCACACGTGCCATGGTTTCCGCCCCGAACGCAAAGGGATAAACCAGCGGGCGCGGCAGCCGAAGTCTCGGCGGCCGGCGGCCGCACATGATCGCGATTTGGCCAAGGAACTCCGCGAGCATCACGTTTTGGCCACCGAGGATATAATGTTCGCCGAGCTTTGCATAATGCAGGGCGGCGAGATGTCCGTTCGCGACATCGTCGACATGCACGAGATTGAGCCCGGTGTCGACAAAGCCCGGAATACGGCCGGACGCCGCCTCGACGATGATTCGCCCGGTTGGCGTCGGCTTCTGGTCGCGCGGTCCGATCGGCGCCGTCGGATGCACGATGATGGCTGGCAAACGATCGCGGGCGATCATCGTTTCGACGATCTGCTCCGCGGCGACCTTGCTTTGCTTATAAGCCCCGACCGCGCATGATTGGTTTAACCGCATCGTCTCGTCGGCTTGTCCGCCATCCGCCGCGCACGCGATGGTTGCGGCACTGCTCGTATAGACGATGCGCTCCACTTTCGCCGCCAGTGCGGTTTGCATAAGAAGTCTGGTCCCCTCCCGGTTGTTCCACATGATCTCTTGCGGATGGCGGGCCCAGAGGCGGTAGTCGGCGGCGACATGGAACAAAAAACGCGCGCCCGCCATGGCCCGCGCGACCGAGGCCGCGTCGCGCATATCTCCTTCCACGATCTCGATGTCGAGACCGGCGAGATTTGTTCGCTTGCTGGTTGGCCGCAGCAAGGCGCGGACGGGATAGCCGGAGCGGATCAAGGCATGCGCCACGGCGGACCCGACGAAGCCCGAAGCTCCCGTGACCAGAACCTTGTCCCCTGCCACGCCGCCGGAACTGCGCTGGAATCGGTGCAATTCTTGTACCCGCATTTGCGGGTCGGAATATCACTTAATCTCGTGGTTTCAGCAATCCGCTTGTTATTACGAATAATTCAGATTTGCGTGGCCGGTCTATTGATTGCATAAGTGGACGCCATCGCCGGCGAGGGCGAGGGAAAATTTTGAGTTCCCAAACACAAGATCTTGGTATAGTCGCGCCATGAACGAACCCGCCACCACTCCGTCTCAATCCGCCGGACCCGAGAAAAGACCTTCTCCGCGCGCGCTTTTGGGGCTCTCGCCATACCTTTTGCGCTACAAGCCGCGCATTGCCGCATCACTGCTCGCGGTGACGGTGGCGGCGGCGGCGACTTTGGCGGTGCCGCTGGCGATCCGGCGGATGATCGATTTCGGCTTCTCGGCCGAAAGCGCGGGCTTGATCAACTCTTATTTCTTTGCTCTCGTCGCCGTCGCCGCGGTTTTGGCGCTGGCTTCCGGATCGCGGTTCTATTTCGTGACGACGCTCGGCGAGCGTATCGTGGCCGACCTCCGGTCAGATGTGTTCAAACACCTTTGCCGTCTCGACGCGGCTTTTTTCGACACCGCGCGAACCGGCGAGCTCATGTCCAGGCTCACCGCCGACACGACACAGATGAAGTCCGCATTCGGTTCCTCTTTAGCGGTCGCGTTGCGCAATTTCTTCTTGTTCGTCGGCGCGGTCGCGATGATGGTCTATACGAGCCCAAAACTTTCCGCCGCCGTGCTGATTGCCATTCCCATCATCGTCCTGCCGCTGGTGGCCTCTGGCCGCCTGGTCCGCAAGCGGTCCCGCACAGCGCAAGATACGCTCGCCGGGGCGAGTGCCTATGCCGCCGAAAATCTCGCCGCCGTTCGCGTGATGCAAGCGTTTGGCGCTGAACTAGCCACCGGTCGCCATTTTGGCGCCGCCGCGGAGGAAGCCTATCACGCCGCCCGCAACGCCGCCTTTGCCCGCGCGGGCCTCACGATCGTAGTAATATTCCTCGTCTTCGCGAGCATTGTCGGCGTGCTTTGGTTTGGCGCGCGCGACGTTCTCGCTGGCCGCATGACTGGCGGCCTTTTGTCGCAGTTCGTGCTCTACGCCATTTTGGCCGCGGGCGCATTGAGCGAGTTGAGCCAGGTGTGGGGCGAAATAGCCGCCGCCGGCGGCGCGGCCGGCCGGATCGCCGAGATTCTTGCCTTGCGGCCGAAGATCGTTGCGCCGGTTCCAGCCGCCGCGCTGCCGGTGCCGGGCCGAGGCGAAATTGCCTTCGAACATGTCGATTTCGCTTATCCGACAAGGCCGCAAGACTCCGCCTTGCACGGCCTTTCGTTCAAGATAGCGCCCGGAGAAACGGTCGCCATCGTCGGACCTTCGGGCGCAGGCAAGACCACTTTGTTCCAGCTCCTCTCGCGGTTCTACGATCCGGCCTCGGGCCGCATTCTGCTCGATGGCGTCGACATCAAAAGCGTCGATCCGGCGGAGCTGCGGCGGCGGATCAAGAGCGTGCCGCAGGACGCGGTGATCTTCGCCGCCTCGATCGCCGATAATATCCGCTATGGCGTGCCGGACGCGAGCATTGAGGCCGTGCGCGACGCGGCAAGGCGGGCCGCCGCCGACGATTTCATTCGCGCCTTGCCGGATGGCTATGCGACGCTGGCCGGCGAACGCGGCGTGACCTTGTCTGGCGGGCAGCGCCAGCGGATCGCCATCGCGCGGGCGATTTTGCAGGAGGCGCCGGTGTTGCTTCTCGACGAAGCGACTTCCGCGCTCGATTCCGAGAACGAAGTCATGGTTCAGGCCGCGCTGGAAAAAGTGATGTCGGAACGCACGAACTCTTGTCATCGCGCATCGCCTCGCAACAGTCCTCCGGGCCGACCGGATTCTTGTTCTCGACAACGGCCGGTTGATCGAGGAAGGCACGCATAAAACCCTTGTCGCCGAGGACGGCCTTTATGCCCGCTTGGCAAAACTTCAATTCGAAACCGGCGAGGCTGCGTTCAAACCCCGCGAGTCGGCGGCGGCGGAGTGAAGGCTGGAACATTTTCTGGCGAAGCAAAATCCGCTCGCGCCGAGGGTGCTTCGTTGAAGAAGATTCACATCAAACGGATTTATGAGCCGCCCGCGCGATCGGACGGCACCCGGATTCTGGTGGACCGGCTATGGCCGCGCGGGGTACCGCGGGACGAGGCGCGCATTGATGCCTGGATCAAGGAAGTCGCGCCAAGCGATGTGCTGCGCCGCTGGTATTCCCACGACCCAGAGAAATGGCCCGAGTTTCTGGCGCGCTATATTGTCGAGCTAAAGAACAATCCAGCGGTTATCGAGCTGTAAGACATGGCCACGAAAAGAAAAACAGTCACGTTATTGTTAGCAGCCAAGGATAACCTGCGCAATAACGCGATCGTCTTACGAGAGTTCTTGAGCGGCGGGGCAGTCGGGCGGTAACAATTGGCCGATGAGCATTGGTGTACCGGAATAAATCACGGGATGGGAGTTCGACTACACACTTCCGGGAGCACATAAACGTGTGGCCCCTCCGGCGTGCGCGATCTTGCAAATCGCCGCCATCATTGCCAGTTCCTGTGAAGCTGGAACTAAACTCAGCTTAGGAGACCGAGCTTGTGAGTACGCCGCCCACCCTGTCCGAGCAGCTTTTCGAAGAATGGTGGCTCGAAAAGGACATCCGGGAGTTGAAAGCGCGCGGGAACCGTGACGAGATGTGAGGCACTCCCTTATTTTCTTGCGCGCAGGGCCGCCCAAAACCGGCGCTGGTCCGAGCGGCGCAGAACGTCAAGCGGGATCGTGCGATCGATTTTCTCCGCGTCGAGAAGGCGCACGAGATCATCGGCGCCGGTGATGGCGGCGCCATCGACGGCCAGCATGATATTGCCGAGGCCCGCGTGCCCGGCCGGGCTTCCCGCTTCGACCGCGCTCACCACGGCGCCCATCCTCTGCGCCAGGCCAAGGCGCAGTTCAATTCTGCGCGGCGCTGGAACCGTGCCAGCGCCGATGCCGCGCGGGCGCGCGGTTCAATTCCATTCATGCGCTCTTTTTCGCCTGTCGCTTCGGATCAAAGGTTAATAGAATGGTGGCATGATCGAGCAAATCATGAAGCTAGTCTCGTTCCGCTCTTTTTGCGTGCGCTCGCTGGCCGCCACCACGGGGGCCTTTTCCGCTGCGCCAATGGCGGCGGCTTGCTCGCCCGAGGCGCTCGGCGTTGCCCGCACCTTGGAGGTGGGTACGTCCGGCGGCCTGCAAGTGGGGCTGAAAACCTATCCGCGAACCCTGGCGCTCGACGAGCGTGAGGTAGTGCTCACCTTCGACGATGGGCCCTCCGCGCAAAACACGCCAAAGGTGCTCGACGCGCTAGCGGCGGAATGCGTGAAGGCGACATTTTTCCTCGTCGGCCGCAATGCCGAGGCCTTGCCCGCTTTGGTCAAGCGAGAGGTCGCGGAGGGGCATACCGTTGCGCATCACAGCTTTTCGCATCCCGCCGCGACCTTGCGGAATTTAAGCGAAAAAGCGGCGCAAGAAGAGATTTTGCGCGGTTTCGAGGCGGACGATAAGGCCGCCTATGGCACGACCCATAGCGCGCCAAAAGTGCGGTTTTTCCGGTTTCCGGGCTTCGCCGATACGCCGGAGCTCGTGGCCTGGCTCTCGGCCCAAAACATCGGGGTTTTCGGCGCCGATTTTTGGGCCTCGGACTGGGTGACTATGACGCCCGAGGCGGAACTCGCGCTGATCCTCTCGCGGCTTGACAAGGAAAGGCGCGGGATCCTGCTCCTTCACGACACCAAGCAGCAGACGGCCGCCATGCTGCCCGGCCTCCTGCAGGAACTCAAAAAGCGCGGCTATAAAATCGTGGCTCTCGCGCCCGGGACGGAGCCGGCGCCGACCCGCGCGGCCCCGGAAGGCTGGACCTCGACGACGGAAAAAATCATCGCCGACGTTCTTGCCAAGGCGCGTCGCGCCGCCAAGCCTCGCGGCCCGGCGCGGGAAGGCGCGGAGGAAAGCGGGCAGGGGGCAACCCTTCGCCCAAATAATACATACAAATAATCAATGATGGTGCGGCCAAGAGGACTCGAACCTCCACTGGTTGCCCAACTAGCACCTCAAGCTAGCGCGTCTACCACTTCCGCCATGGCCGCGATTTTTTTGCGCGCGAAAATGCCCCGCGGGCAGGCGCGTCGTCTAACAAATCGGCGCCGGAGTGGCAAGGCGGCGTAGGAGCGGGGGGTGGGCTCTTTGGAAGGTTGCCGCTATCATGGCGCATGCCACTTGAAAAACCGGCGCCCCTGATGCCGCCACGCGACGTCGCTCCCGTCGAATGGCGGATTTCGGACGCGCTTGTGCCTTATGCCGATGCTGTGGCCTTCATGGACGCGCGGGTCGCGGCCATCGCCGCTGGCACAGCGCCCGAACTCATCTGGCTCCTGGAACATCCGGCGCTCTATACGGCGGGCACATCGGCGCGAGCAACGGATCTCGTGGAAGCGCGTTTTCCCGTGCATAAAAGCGGCCGCGGCGGGCAATTCACCTATCACGGGCCGGGCCAGCGGGTAATTTACGTCATGCTCGATCTCAATCGCCGGAACCCGGATCTGCGCGCCTTCGTTCGCGGGTTGGAAGACTGGATCATCGTTTCGTTGCGCACTTTTGCCGTCAAAGGCGAGCCGCGCGCAGATCGCATTGGCGTCTGGGTTTCCCGGCCCGAGAAGGCGCGCGGCAAAGGCGGCGAGATCGCCGAGGACAAGATCGCGGCGATCGGAATCAGGGTACGGCGCTGGGTGTCATTCCATGGCATATCGCTCAATATCATGCCGGACCTTGCGCATTATTCAGGTATCGTGCCTTGCGGCATTTCGCCCGCGCATTTTGGGGTGACGAGCCTTCGCGATCTTGGCCTGAAGGTCGGCATGAGCGAGGTCGATCTAGCGCTGGCCCGCGAATTCGAGCCTATTTTCGGTCAAGTATTACCAAGTCCTTGAAGGCGCAACTCGTTGTGCGGGGCCGCGATCACTTCGTTTTCTGGCGTCGCGTCCGCTGACGCAAGGTTTCCGCGGTTATATAAAGCAGCGGAATAACGAAAATCCCGAAGACGGATGCAGCAATCATGCCGCCGAATACCGGCGTTCCCACCGCTTGGCGCGTGGCGGCCCCAGCCCCCTTCGCAATAACTAGGGGCAAGAGTCCCAGGATGAACGCGAAACTGGTCATCATCACCGGGCGGAACCTCAGGCTCGCTGCTTCAATGGCGCTAGCGTTGATGGCCTTGCCGAGCCGCCGCTGCTCCACCGCAAACGCAACGATCAGAATGCCATTCTTCGCGGCAAGCGCGATCAGCACGACAAGTCCGATCTGCGCGTAGACGTCGAAGCTCAGTCCAGCCAGCATCACCGCGACGATGGCGCCGAGCACCCCGACGCTGACCGACAGCAAAGCGGGAACCGGAATGTTCCAGCTCTCGTAAAGCGCGACGAGAAACAGATAAGCGAAGAGAATGGCGAATCCGAGCACGATGGCCGTGCGTCCGCTCGCCGCCTTTTCCTGGAGCGCGGTCGTGGTCCATTCGAAGCTGTAGCCCGCTGGCAGGGTTGTCGCGGAGACGCGCTCCATCGCGGCGAGCGCCTGGCCGGAACTGAAGCCGGGCTTCGGCGCGCCGTTCACAATCGCGGCGCGGAATCCGTTGTAACGCACCACCATTTGCGGCCCTTGCACGAGCTTCGCCTCGGCCAGCGCGCGGATCGGGACCATCCCCCCTTGGGCGTTGCGCACATAGATCCGGTAGATATCGTCCACTTTATCGCGAAATGGCGTATCGGCCTGGACGTTGACCTGCCATGTGCGGCCGAACACATTGAAGTCGTTGATGTAGTAGCTGCCCAGCGTCGATTGTAAGGCATTGAAGATATCGGTGATCTTGACCCCGAGGATCTGAGCCTTGTCGCGGTCGATATCGAGATAGATCTGGGGCGTATCGGCAGCAAAAGTGCTGAATACGCCCGCGACCTCGGGCTGCCCATTGGCCGCCACGAGCAGGCCACGGAGCACCGCCGCGAGGTCGGAAGGCGATTGGCCCTGCAGCGCCTCCAGCACGTATTGGAAGCCGCCGGTGCTGCCCAGGCCGAGAATGGGCGGGAGGTTGAAGGGGAACGCGATGGCGCCCTTGATGGCTAACATCTGGGGCCGCAGACGCGTAATGATCGCGCCGGCGCTCTGCGCTGGATCGGTGCGCGCCTCATAGGGCTTGAGCCGGATGACGAAGAAGGCCTGGTTCGAAGATGTAATGTAGTCGATGAAGTTGAGCCCGACCACCGACACCACGCCTTCGACGCCTGGGATCGGCGTGACGATGTCTTCGACCTCTTTGACCACCGCCTCGGTCCGGTTGATCGAGGCGCCCTCGGGAAGCCGCAGGGCGGCGAAGATCGCGCCCTGGTCCTCTTCCGGCAGAAAGCTCTGCGGGATCTTGCTGAACAGCCATGCCGACGCCGCCAGAACGACGGCCACGACTGCGACGCCGGCGATCGCCACGCGCACCAGCCGGCGAACCACCGCCACATAGCCGTCGCGGGCCCTGTCGATCCCGCCCAGGACATAGCGCATCGGGCCGCGGCTGGTCTGGCCGCGCTTCAAGAGCACCGAGCAGAGCGCCGAACTCAAGGTCAAGGCATTGAGCGCCGAGATCAACATCGATACCGACACCGCCACCGCGAATTGGCGGAAAAGCTGGCCGCTGATGCCCGGGATGAACGCCACCGGAACGAATACCGACAACAAGACGAGGGTGATGGCGAGGATCGGGCCGGTAATCTCGGCCATGGCTTTCTTGCACGCTTCCGGCACGGTCAGCTCGAGTTCCTCGTCGATCACCCGCTCGACGTTCTCGACGACGACGATAGCATCATCAACCACGATGCCGATGGCGAGCACGAGCGCCAGCAAGGAGACGGTGTTGGCCGAATAGCCGATGGCCAGCATCACGGCGAACGTGCCGACGATCGACACCGGCACGGCAACCAGCGGGATCAGTGTCGCCCGCAACTTGCCGAGGAACAAGAACACCACCAGAGCCACGAGGACGATTGCCACGGCCAGCGTGCGAATAACTTCGTCGATCGTCGCGGTGACGAAGACCGTGGTGTCGAAGAACACGGTGTAGGCGAGATCATTGGGGAAGCGCGTCGCCAGGGTGCTCATGGTTTCGCGAACCCGACGGGCCACGTCGACGGCATTGGACCCCGGCGTCTGGTAAATTCCGATATTGGCCACGGGTGCGCCATTGAAGCGGCTGTGGCGGTCCTGCGATTTCGCGCCCATCTCGACGCGGGCGACGTCTTTCACCCGGACAACCGAACCGTCGGGATTAGTGCGCAGGACGATGGCGGCGAATTCCTCCGGTCGCGTCAGCCGGCCGGTCGTCTTGATGGTGAGCTGAAGCTGCTGCTCGTTCGTGATTGGCGCCGCGCCCACCCGGCCGAGGGCCGCCTGAATATTCTGGCTCTGCACCGCCGCGATGACGTCGTTGGGCGTCAGATTGAGCTCAGTCAACCGGACTGGGTCGAGCCAGATCCGCAACGAATAGTCGAGTGGTCCGAAGAGACTCGCCTGGCCGACGCCATTGATCCGCGCCAGAGGGTCGATGATGTTGATGGTCGCATAGTTGCTCAGATAAATCGAATCGTAGGTACTCTTCGGGGAGTAGATGTTGATGATCTGCAGCAGGGCGGCGGATTTCTTGCGGATGCTCAGGCCATTCCGCGTCACCTCCTGGGGCAGCTGCGGCGTGGCAAGACTGGAATAGTTCTGCACGTTGACGGTGTTGATGTCCGGATCGGTGCCGAGCGCGAAGGTCACGTTGAGGGTATAGCTGCCGTCGGCCCCGCTAGCGGACTGATAATAGAGCGCGTTGTCAACGCCGTTGACCTGTTCTTCGATCGGTTGCGCCACCGTGGTCTCGACCGTTTCGGCGTCCGCGCCGGGGTAGGTCGCGGTCAGCGTTACCTGCGGCGGCACGATATCCGGGAACTGCGCGATCGGAATCACCGTGATGGCTATGATGCCGGCCAGCGTGATGACGATGGCGATGACGAAGGCGAGCCGCGGCCGGTCGATGAAGATGCTGGAAAACATTGTCTCAGTTTCCCGGCACGGCGCTCGCCGTCACGACTTGACCGGGACGTACCTTTTGTATCCCCTCGACAATCACCAGTTCTCCCTCTTTGAGGCCGTCCGTCACGACAATTTCCCTACCTTGCTCGACGCCGGTCGTCACGCGTCGCAACTCGACCTTCTTCGCCTCGTCGACCACCAAGACATAGCGGCCGGCCTGATCGAGCAGGACGGCGGATTGCGGAACCATCAGCGCCGGTCGCGGCTTGCCCCGTTCCGTGATGACGCCGACGACCCCACCAGGGATCAGAAGACCCTCCGGGTTCGGCACTTGTGCCCGCACCGCGACAGTGTCCGTGGTGGTATCGACCTGGACGTCGAGCAAGTTGGTAAGGCCTGGATGCGGATAGACGCTGCCATCGGGCAGCTGGATGTGAACGGTCACGTGCGGGCTCTTGGCGGCCAATTCAGCGAGCCTACGCTTGTACTCGAGAATTTCGCGCTCGCTCGCCTGAAAGATGACATAGACGGGGTCCTCCCTGACGATTGTCGCAAGCGTCCCGGACGACGGGCCGACCAGATTGCCCACGGTGAAAATGGCAATCCCGATCCTTCCGTCGATCGGCGAACGGACTTCCGTGTAGCCGAGATTGATTTCCGCCTGGTCTAGCAGTGCCTGCGCCGCCAACACATTGGCCTGCGCTGCCGCCTCGTCGGCCGCCCGCTGGTCGACCGTGGCTTGCGGGATGTTCTGCTTGGTGACAAGCTCCTTGCCGCGCGCCAGTTGCAATGCCGCATTGACTTCTGTTGCCTTTGCCTTGGCGAGGTTGGCGCGCTGCTGCTCGACCGCCGCCTTGTAGGTTGCTTGTTCGATGCGGAACAGAAGGTCGCCGGTCTTGACCCGCTGCCCTTCGGTGAAATAGCGCTCCTCGATGAACCCGGTGACCCGCGCGACAATGTCCACCTTGTCGATTGCCGTCACGCGGCCGATGAAAGCGCCTGTCTCCGTCACCTGACGGCTCACCACTGGGGCAACCGACACTGCAGGCGGCGGCGAGGCGCTTTGGGCAGCGGCGGCGCCACAGCGAGCAATGACGCTCAGTGCGGCAACGGCCAGCCTCCAACCGAAGGAGCTATTGCGGCCAAGTATCAAGGTTCCTCCTGCCTTCAAGGTTGGTTTCCTTACTGGCTATATCTCGCCCGTGCCGCTTTGAGAATTGCCCTGGGGTCGTGAGCAGAGTACTAACTCTGATTGGGAGCGGACTCTACTCCAGTCCCTCGCTCGAGGAAATTTCGATGCCAAAGCCGGAAAGCCCGACATAGGTCATTGGCCGCGACGTGCCCAGCCGGATTAGGATTGCTCAGCTCGAGCTGCGGAAACCGTACAACGGTGTTAGGCTGGATCGTGCTTCCCCACTCGATCGGCTGCGGCGCCATGTCAGCGGAACCACATCGATGGGTTACCCGTTCTCCGTGGGGCTTTGCTTTTGAAGCGCCAATGATCCGGGATAATGACAATGCGCCGGGGCTGGAAGGCAGGGGTTCTCGCAATCGTAACGGTCTTCGCATTTGCGTCATACGCGGCCGCAAAGGCGCCCTCGCGGTCCAAAGGGACTGTGCATTATAAGCAGGTCATGCATCCCCGTAGCTATATCCGCAGCCTCGGGCATGGAGACTGGCGCGGCCTCACTGCGCGCCGCGCGCATGGGCGTGGAACCGGCTATGTCGCGCTCGTCGGCGATCCCGACAGCGGGCTCGGCTTTTATCCGCTGCCGATCAAATATCGCATTGGCGCTTGGCGCTATCGCGTGCGCCACCAGCGCCCGCCGTGGCAAAACCCGGTCCTCTTTGCGATCGCCGCTGACGCCGCGCGCTACAATTATTGGGTTCCAGCGAATCAGGGCTATCGCTATGGCGTCTTCGACCCGGTCGAAGGACTAGGAACGCCGTTCTTCGGCGGCTATTACGGGCACGCCGATGATGACGAAGAACCTCCGTTTCCGTTCGGCCGGTCCTATACCCACTGAGCTGACTGTCCGCCGGCTGCGGGCTTCGCCTTGACGTACGATCGCAGCAGCGCGGCAATAACGGCTCGATCTTTGCCCGCTTCTTGTCGCTTGACCAATCTTGCCGCTCCATTCAAGGCTCCCGCGACTCGGAAGCCTTGAAACGCTCTTCGAAAAGCCGCCAACTTTCAGGCAGTGTCTAAGTTTGAATTTTCCGCTTAGCGCCATGAGCTGACTTTAGCTGCGGATCAGTTTTTCAGTGGCGACTGTGGTTGCCCACCTGAGAGTTCCCAATCCTCAGGAACGAATTTTTTGTTCAGATTGACGATCTTCCTCAACGCTTGTGCACAAATGTCCAGACCTCGCGCGGCGCAAGCTTCGTCTTTCTGAGCAGTTTTCAATTCACTGGTAGTTCCATGAACTGTCGAGCTGCGGAGATTATAAAACGCTTTCACATCATTTGAAATTTTGCAGCGCTCGTCGAACCCAGTAGAAAGTAAAAGAGCTGAACGCAATCTCAGCCTATAGGTGATCTCTTGATTGTTATCAGGACAGAGAAGCGCCTCAAGACATATCGCTCCTTCAATTGCTTTGTTCCCCGGCGAGAGCCGCCGTCGCGCAAGATTCAATCGTTCGATCGCAATATCACACTGATACCAAGTCTCTGAAAGTTTGACTCCTGAGGCGGATTCCCAAATCGGCATTTATCTGATTCACCATGGCAAACAGCTTTTGGGAGAGTTTGCCATGTCAACTCCGGTTCCGCTTCGCTCTGACTTTGACACGATTGGCCTGCGCATGCTGGCGCGGCGATCGCGTGACCCCGATCAGACCCGGCGTCTCTTGGCACTGGCCGAGATTTATGATGGCGGCTCGCGGCCGGATGCGGCGCGGATCGGCGGGGTCGGGGTGCAGATCGTGCGCGACTGGGTTGTCCGTTTCAACGCCAAAGGTCCTGATGGTCTCTTGACCGGCAAAGCGCCGGGCGCTGGCATTCCCCAGATAACCGGGAATGTGCCAAGCGCGTATCATTGATCTCCTGCCGTGACATCGGACATTCGTCCTATACCGGCATTATTTTCCGGATCGCCCGCTTATTGAGGTTGAGATTGCCGCGCTGCGGCGCTGCTGTGGTGCTCCGGCACACCAAAACCAGTGACATGGGCGGATCGCGCACCGGACAATACAGAGTCGGTTGTGATCAAGACGCACTTCTCCCTTAGTTTTTGCTCGACGCATGACGACCGAACACTTCACGCAGGCGCTGGATTGGGCGGCGGCCGCAGGTCGGCGATCATTCGTAGGATGTCCGCGAAGAGATTTTTCGGAATGGCGACTTCGGCCATCTGAAACGCGACATAGCGGCCATGGCTCACGATCTTCGCGCCGATCTTGATCAGCTTTTCCTTCAGGCTCGTCAGTGACCAATCCTTTATCGGTTCGGGCGTCGCCAGCGTGCGCAGAAAATTACCGAGATTGTAGGCCAGCGCATGAAGCTGGAGACGGACGGCGTTAGCAGCGAACGACCGACATGATAGCCGGGTCCACTTGATTGCGCCTTTTCCTTCCTTGATCCATTGCTCACACGTGCCGCGCTTGTTGTAGAAGGCGACGACATTCTCGGCGGAGCGCGCCATGTTCGTCACGATGAAGCCGACGCGCGGATAAAGCTCGCCCGGATGCCATTCGACCTTGGCGATCACCCGACGCGGCTGCGACCAGCTTCCCGCTTGATAGGTGAAACTTGCATGGGATCGGCAGACGTCATTGGACGGGCGACCAACCGGGCGTTTGAGCAGATAGCCGATCCTCTCTTGCAAGATGTGATTGGCGGGCAGACGGATCGCATATTTGATCCGTTCTGCCTCCAGATATTCGTAAACTTCGGGGTTTGCGAAGCCGGCGTCGGCGCGGAAATAAATGCGTGAGACCTTGCCTTGATACCGCGCCACGACCGGCTTCAGCACCGCCTCCCATCCATCGGCGCTGTGAACATTGCCGGGGCGCAGGGCGCAGCGTTCCAAATCGCCATATTGGTTGAAAACGAACAGCGGATGATAGCAGGTGCAGTCATAGTGACCGTTCCAGACACTGTGTTCCTGTTCGCCATGCGTCGGGCTCACGCTCGAATCCATGTCGAGCAAGATACCTCTCGGCGGACGGCGACCATGAACGCTGTCGATCCATTTGCCGGAGAGATCAGCGAGCGCCGAAAGGTTCTTTTCCGCCGTGAGCCAGCGCGTCTCAAAGCGGCCCATCTGGCTCGGCGAAGCCGCTGCATCCGAGGCCGCCTTTCCGCCGACTATCCACCGCATCGCGGGATCATGGCGCAGGCGTTGAGCGTCGTTCACGTCTTCATATCCGGCAAGTCGCCCAAATATGGATTGCCGCAACATCCCGACGAGTGCATGCCGGCCATTCTTGCCAGTGCGTGCGTCGGAGAGCGCATCACCCGCCATCGCGCTGAGGCACAGCGCGTCGTCCAGTTCCCGGTATGCGAGCAAGCCTGCGTCGGAGGTAACCACCGATCCGCGAAAGTGAAGCAACAATCGGCGGTCGAAATCGAGCCTGAGAGCGCCATCATACGATTCACCCGCCGGGTTCGCCATGACGGCCTCATTCGATCCGAAATAACATGCTGATTATGTTAGCTAAATCGCGGCATCGACGCTGCAAATTATTGCCTCATCCGGCGTATGCGGGTTTAAAAAAACTTTCTCGCCCTCGTGGAGGAGACCGCCGCAAAAGAGGCTCCTGGCAAGCCGATAGAGATTTGGTTTCAAGACGAAGCTCGGATCGGGCAGAAAAACAAGGTCACCCGCCGATGGGCGAAACGCGGGACACGGCCTTCGGCGCCGCACGACCAGAGGACGAGTTCAGCCTATATTTTCGGCGCCATCTGCCCGGCCGAAGGAAAAGGCGCCGGGCTCGTACTACCCTCCTGCAACAGCGAGGCCATGGCCCTGCATCTCGAAGAAATCTCGCTTGCGGTCGCACCAAGCGCGCATGCGCTCGTTCTTCTCGATCAGGCCGGGTGGCATGTCTCGGCGAAGCTTCCCGTCCCGGACAACATCACGCTCTTGCCGTTGCCGCCGAAATCGCCCGAGCTCAATCCGGTCGAGAACATCTGGCAATTCATGCGCGACAACTGGCTCTCGAACCGCGTCTTCGAATCCTACGACGACATTCTCGACCACTGCTGCTTCGCCTGGAACAAGCTCATCGACATGCCCTGGAAAATCATCTCCATCGGAACAAGAGAGTGGGCCTATCGGTCGTGATCAGCGAGACTTGGTATGAGCCCGCATACGCCGGATGAGGCAATAATTTGCAGCGTCGATGCCGCGATTCAGCTAACATAATCAGCATGTTATTTCGGATCGAATGAGGCCGTCATGGCGAACCCGGCGGGTGAATCGTATGATGGCGCTCTCAGGCTCGATTTCGACCGCCGATTGTTGCTTCACTTTCGCGGATCGGTGGTTACCTCCGACGCAGGCTTGCTCGCATACCGGGAACTGGACGACGCGCTGTGCCTCAGCGCGATGGCGGGTGATGCGCTCTCCGACGCACGCACTGGCAAGAATGGCCGGCATGCACTCGTCGGGATGTTGCGGCAATCCATATTTGGGCGACTTGCCGGATATGAAGACGTGAACGACGCTCAACGCCTGCGCCATGATCCCGCGATGCGGTGGATAGTCGGCGGAAAGGCGGCCTCGGATGCAGCGGCTTCGCCGAGCCAGATGGGCCGCTTTGAGACGCGCTGGCTCACGGCGGAAAAGAACCTTTCGGCGCTCGCTGATCTCTCCGGCAAATGGATCGACAGCGTTCATGGTCGCCGTCCGCCGAGAGGTATCTTGCTCGACATGGATTCGAGCGTGAGCCCGACGCATGGCGAACAGGAACACAGTGTCTGGAACGGTCACTATGACTGCACCTGCTATCATCCGCTGTTCGTTTTCAACCAATATGGCGATTTGGAACGCTGCGCCCTGCGCCCCGGCAATGTTCACAGCGCCGATGGATGGGAGGCGGTGCTGAAGCCGGTCGTGGCGCGGTATCAAGGCAAGGTCTCACGCATTTATTTCCGCGCCGACGCCGGCTTCGCAAACCCCGAAGTTTACGAATATCTGGAGGCAGAACGGATCAAATATGCGATCCGTCTGCCCGCCAATCACATCTTGCAAGAGAGGATCGGCTATCTGCTCAAACGCCCGGTTGGTCGCCCGTCCAATGACGTCTGCCGATCCCATGCAAGTTTCACCTATCAAGCGGGAAGCTGGTCGCAGCCGCGTCGGGTGATCGCCAAGGTCGAATGGCATCCGGGCGAGCTTTATCCGCGCGTCGGCTTCATCGTGACGAACATGGCGCGCTCCGCCGAGAATGTCGTCGCCTTCTACAACAAGCGCGGCACGTGTGAGCAATGGATCAAGGAAGGAAAAGGCGCAATCAAGTGGACCCGGCTATCATGTCGGTCGTTCGCTGCTAACGCCGTCCGTCTCCAGCTTCATGCGCTGGCCTACAATCTCGGTAATTTTCTGCGCACGCTGGCGACGCCCGAACCGATAAAGGATTGGTCACTGACGAGCCTGAAGGAAAAGCTGATCAAGATCGGCGCGAAGATCGTGAGCCATGGCCGCTATGTCGCGTTTCAGATGGCCGAAGTCGCCATTCCGAAAAATCTCTTCGCGGACATCCTACGAATGATCGCCGACCTGCGGCCGCCGCCCAATCCAGCGCCTGCGTGAAGTGTTCGGTCGTCATGCGTCGAGCAAAAACTAAGGGAGAAGTGCGTCTTGATCACAACCGACTCTGTATTGTCCGGTGCGCGATCCGCCCATGTCACTGGTTTTGGTGTGCCGGAGCACCACAGCAGCGCCGCAGCGCGGCAATCTCAACCTCAATAAGCGGGCGATCCGGAAAATAATGCCGGTATAGGACGAATGTCCGATGTCACGGCAGGAGATCAATGATACGCGCTTGGCACATTCCCGGTTATCTGGGGAATGCCAGCTAATTGTTCTTTCCAGTTCATCTGGACGTGGAGGAAACGTTTGGCTAGGTCCGGTGTCTGATTGCAAAGAACCGACAACTCCGGTTGCCTCATATGTTGCTCCGATGGGCAGCGAGGTTATGGGCATATTCCAATTACCAGGTCTGGAATAAAATTGTGATTGAACTGCCTCTGCATTTGCCGACGGGGGTAGTTTCTCCAAGGGCATTAGAGACACGTCATTGCTCAATCTGAGCGGTTCAGCGACTTCGAGACCATAAACTTCCGCCACATACCTGAGGTCAGCCTTTTCTGTCGAATAGACTTTGTGACACCACGCGACAGCAGCAGAAGGACCGCGCTCAACCGCTATTTTAAGAAGATTTTGTGATTGGAGTCTTGAATTTAGCAGAAGCTGTTTTGACCCGAAAAAGCGGATTGATGCGTTCCTGAATTTGTGATGTGTCTTCATAGCGACTATAATTGGTTGCGTTAACTCTCCTATGTCTGGCGATGGCCTTTCCAGCCAGACCCCCGTCCGCGCCTCTTTTTCGCAGTGCTCAAACCACCGCTTATACCAAGTCTCTGAAAGTTTGACTCCTGAGGCGGATTCCCAAATCGGCATTTATCTGATTCACCATGGCAAACAGCTTTTGGGAGAGTTTGCCATGTCGACTCCGGTTCCGCTTCGCTCTGACTTTGACACGATTGGCCTGCGCATGCTGGCGCGGCGATCGCGTGACCCCGATCAGACCCGGCGTCTCTTGGCACTGGCCGAGATTTATGATGGCGGCTCGCGGCCGGATGCGGCGCGGATCGGCGGGGTCGGGGTGCAGATCGTGCGCGACTGGGTTGTCCGTTTCAACGCCAAAGGTCCTGATGGTCTCTTGACCGGCAAAGCGCCGGGCGCTCCCAGCATCCTCGGCGAGCGCCAGCGCCAAGCCTTGCGGCAGGTCGTGGAAGATGGGCCAATTCCCGCCCTGCATGGCGTCGTCCGCTGGCGGCTGATCGATCTGGCGCAGTGGCTCTTCGAAGAGTTCCGGGTTTCGATCTCCAAGCCGACGCTCAGCCGCGAGCTGCGGCATATGGGCTTTCGCAAGCTCTCGGCGCGACCGCGCCATCATGCGCAAGACGAGGAAGCCGCGGCGGCTTTTAAAAAAACTTTCTCGCCCTCGTGGAGGAGACCGCCGCAAAAGAGGCTCCTGGCAAGCCGATAGAGATTTGGTTTCAAGACGAAGCTCGGATCGGGCAGAAAAACAAGGTCACCCGCCGATGGGCGAAACGCGGGACACGGCCTTCGGCGCCGCACGACCAGAGGACGAGTTCAGCCTATATTTTCGGCGCCATCTGCCCGGCCGAAGGAAAAGGCGCCGGGCTCGTACTACCCTCCTGCAACAGCGAGGCCATGGCCCTGCATCTCGAAGAAATCTCGCTTGCGGTCGCACCAAGCGCGCATGCGCTCGTTCTTCTCGATCAGGCCGGGTGGCATGTCTCGGCGAAGCTTCCCGTCCCGGACAACATCACGCTCTTGCCGTTGCCGCCGAAATCGCCCGAGCTCAATCCGGTCGAGAACATCTGGCAATTCATGCGCGACAACTGGCTCTCGAACCGCGTCTTCGAATCCTACGACGACATTCTCGACCACTGCTGCTTCGCCTGGAACAAGCTCATCGACATGCCCTGGAAAATCATCTCCATCGGAACAAGAGAGTGGGCCTATCGGTCGTGATCAGCGAGACTTGGTATTAGCTGGCTCGTGCACATCATGCAGCGCAGCGATTAGCGTCGTGTCGTTCTCATGATTGTCCATCATCCTTTGAGCCTCGAAATTGTCCATCCGCCCATGTTGTAGTCGGATCGATCTCCGCAAGTGTGTCCTTGATTTCTGCAACGGCACCTTGCTGGCGCTAGGTCCACTTCCGGTCATTAGCATAGATCCAAACTGAGGCACGACCCATTGGGCGGACCTCTACTCCAGCCCCTCGCTGGACGAAATCTCGATGCCGAAGCCGGAGAGGCCAACATAGGTCATCGGCCGCGGCGTGCGCAGGCGGATCGAGGAGATCCCGAGATCGCGCAGGATCTGGGCGCCGAGACCGATTTCACGCCATTCCATGATGCGTTTGGTTTCGGAGTCGGGTTTCTCCATCCAAGCTGGATTGACCGGGACGCCTGCCGTGCCGTCGCGCAGAAATATAAATACCCCGCGGCCGTTTTTCTTGAACGCCGCAAAAGTCTTGCGGATGCTGTCGCCGCCCGCGATCACATCGGCAATAATATCGAATTCGATGCAGCCTCGTTGGAATATCGCGGCCATCGCCGATCTCGCCTTGGACGAAGGCGAAATGCTGCACGGGATCGTACGGCGTGACATAGGCATAGCCGGTCAGCGGACCGCTGGTGCCCATGACTTGAAAAATGTTGACCCGCTCGACGATTTTTTCGCGCGCTTGGCGATGCGCGATGAGATCGGCGACCGAAATCCGCTTCAAACCATGTTTTGCGGCAAAAACCTCGATTTGCGGCCCGGCCATGACGGTGCCGTCATCATTGGCGAGCTCGCAGATCACGCCAACAGCAGGCAGACCAGCCAGCCGGCAAAGATCGACGGCCGCCTCGGTATGGCCCGAACGCATGAGCACCCCGCCCTCCCTCGCGATAAGAGGAAACACATGGCCGGGGCGGACGAAATCGGCTGGCCCCATATTGCCATTGGCGAGACCGCGAACCGTATTGCTGCGCTGTTCGGCGGAAATGCCGGTTGTCAGGCCATGCTTGACATCGACCGATACCGTGAAGGCGGTGGCGTGCGGCGCGTCATTGGCCGCCACCATCGGCTGAAGGTTCAAGCGTCTGGCGTCGGCGGCGGTCAAAGGCGCGCAGACGATGCCGCAGCAATTGCGGATGATGAAGGCCATTTTTTCCGCTGTGCAAAGCGATGCGGCGCAAATCAAATCGCCTTCGTTCTCGCGGTCGCCGTCGTCGGTGACGATAACGATTTCGCCGCGCGCGATCGCTTCGATCGCCTCCGTGACCGAATGGGACATTCGCGGCAACCTCGTCGAGCCTCATGGCCCGTTCCCAATGATGATAAACTATGGTGGCGCACTGCGTTTAACAATGCCCGCCGGCCCTTAAGGCAACAAGGCGTTTGCCTCCGTCCAGATACGCCGCACAACCTCCCCAGCAGGCTTGACGCGAGCCGCGGACTGTCCCGCCCATGCTTGCAGCCGGTCCTTGTCGTTCGTTCTCTGTGCGTCGTCCCGCAACGCTTGGGTCAGGCCGCGCTGAACGGGGTAGGGCGCAGGCGGGGGCGCGCCAGGCGTGGCGGCGGCCCGGACATAGGCGTTGCCAACAGCTCGTCCGAGCCGGGGCGCGGGTCAACACCGTGTCCTCCGGTTCAAGTTCGACAAGCGTCTCCGCCCAGGTCGGATTTATGTTCGCTTCCGGGCAGCGCAGAAAAGCGGTGCCGATCGCAACAGCGGAGGCGCCAAGCGCCAGAGCCGCGGCGATCCCGCGGCCGTCGCCGATGCCGCCCGCCGCGATCACCGGGACGGAGAGCCTATCGGCGACGCGGGGGATGAGGGCAAATAGCCCCACGCCTTGTCGTTCGGCCGCGGCTTGGTCGAAGGCGCCGCGATGGCCGCCAGCCTCGATCCCTTGCGCGACGATTGCATCCGCCCCGGCATCTTGCGCGCGGATCGCCTCGGAGACGGTCGTCGCGGTGGCAAACCAGGCAATGCCGCGCGCCTTGAGGGCGGCGACAAATTCGGGCGAAAAGAGCCCCATGATCGAGGAGACAGCGCGAGGTCTGGCCACAGGCGACGCCGCGCATTGCGCCATGAAATCAGGTGGGCGCGCATCGCCGGCTTCTGGTGCCACCTCGGGACCCCATTGCGCCAGGAAGCACCGCACTTTTTCTTCCGCCTCCGCATCGCGCGCGGGCGGCGGATCCGGAACCCATAGGTTGAGCTGAAAGCTCCCTTTGCTCTCGCGCCGGAAGGCGTTCGACCAGGCGGCAATGCCTTCGGGCGCCGTCAACAACGCGCCCATCGCGCCCATCCCGCCGGCGTTGGCGACGGCCACACTCAAGGCCACCGGGCACGCCCCCGCCATCGGCGCAAGCAGAATGGGAGTTTTGAGGCCGTAGACCTCGCAAAATTTTTCCGCGCGGGCACGGGCGGACGACGGGGAAGCGCCAGAAGGCGAAATTTCCGGTCCAGGCATCGGCAAATCTTTCAACTTTGCGGCGCAAAGGGCCAATTCGCGCCACCTCCCACCTGGCCGCGATGGCGCAAGAACTGATCGGCGAGCACGCAGGCAACCATCGCTTCGCCGACCGGAACGGCGCGGATTCCAACGCAAGGATCGTGGCGTCCTTTGGTCCCGATCTCAGTTTCCGCGCCAAAACGGTCGATGGTCCGGCGCGGGGTCAGAATCGAGGAGGTGGGCTTGACCGCGAAACGCGCGACAATGGGCTGGCCGGTCGAAATCCCGCCGAGTATTCCGCCGGCGTGGTTCGACAAGAACTTGGGCGCGCCTTCGTTTCCGCGGCGGATCTCGTCGGCATTGGCCTCGCCGGGAAGCTCCGCGGCGGCGAAACCATCGCCGATCTCGACACCCTTGACCGCATTGATCGACATCAGGGCGCTCGCTAATTCCGCGTCGAGCTTGCCGTATATCGGCGCCCCCCAGCCCGGCGGCACGTTTTCGGCCATGATCTCGATGATGGCGCCGATGGAGGATCCTGCCTTGCGGATCGAATTGAGATAGGTTTCGAAAAACGCCGCGGCCTTGGCGTCGGGGCAGAAAAAGGGATTTTTTTCAACCGCGTCCCAATCCCAATTGGCGCGCGCGATTGCGTGCGGACCCATTTGCACGAGCGCGCCACGGATCAACACGGGCATGATGATTTTTCGCGCGATCGCGCCGGCCGCGACGCGCATGGCGGTTTCCCGCGCGGAAGACCGGCCGCCGCCGCGATGGTCCCTGATTCCATATTTGAGATCATAGGTAAAGTCGGCGTGTCCCGGCCGGTAGATGTCCTTGATCGCGTCGTAATCTTTTGCGCGCTGATCGGTGTTCTCGATCAAAAGCGCGATGGGCGTTCCAGTCGTCACGTGGCGCTTGGATTTTTCATCATGCAAAACGCCGGAGAGGATTTTGACTCGATCGGCCTCTTGCCGCTGGGTCGTGAAGCGCGAGGTGCCGGGACGCCGCCGATCGAGGAACGCTTGGATGTCGGCTTCTTCGAGCGGGATCAAAGGCGGGCAGCCATCGACCACGCAGCCGATCGCAACCCCATGGCTTTCGCCGAAAGTCGTCACCCGGAAGAGATGGCCGAAAGTGTTGTGCGACATGGGCTCAAAAGCAAAGGGAAGTGGCGCGGCTTGTCAACGGCGTCTCTTATATTCAAGTGGAACGCGCTGCGGGCGCCACCAGCGCTGGTTCAGGCGGTTGGTTCGAGCGGCGGTTCTGGCGGCTTTACCACGAAGCGTTCTGGTTTATTTTTGCAAGTGCGGCGGCGATGCGCAAGATCAAGGGATAGGGCCAGCGCCGGGATCAACGGCCAACGACCCGCGCGATGGCAAAGGCGGCGGCGGCGGCAAGAGAACCGACGATCGCCGTCTGCAAGGCACTGCGGAGCGGCGCGACGCCGGTCAATTGGCCCTTGACGCCGCCAAAGATCAGGAGCGCTGCGAGGGTTAGCGCGATCGAGACCGGAAGCGCGCGGGAAACCGTTTCCAGCAGGATATAAGGCGCGAGCGGAATAAGACCACCGACGACATAGGCGCCGCCGATCGTGAAAGCGCTTTTGAGTGCCCGGCCTGCCTCCGGCTCTTCCAAGCCGAGTTCGAAACGCATCATGAAATTGATCCAGCGGTCCGGATCGCGGGTGAGCGCGGCGGTCACCGTTTCGGTCAGGGCGGGATCGAGGCCCTGTTCGCGCAGGATTTGCCTGACTTCGGCGCGCTCGGTTTCCGGTACTTGTTTGATCTCGGCTTTCTCGCGTTGCAGTTCGGAATGGTAATGTTCGAGGTCGGTTTGCGCCGCGAGATAACCGCCAAGACTCATCGCGAGCCCGCCAGCCGCGACCTCGGCGAGGCCAGCGGTTATAATGATCGCCGTCGAGGATACGGCCCCCGAAAGGCCCGCCGCAAGAGCGAAAGGAACGGTTAGCCCATCCGCCATTCCAATGACGATGTCGCGGACCAGGGCCGAGGCGGAAAAGTGCTTTTCGATATGCGGCGTCGCAGGCATGCGGCCCCAGACGGTTGACGTCGGTCGTGGGAGTAGCAACTACAACGTCGCAAGCTGTCTCAACCTTTCAATTGCGATCTTATCGTCTGTCTGCAAAGAAATCGGATTTACAAGCTTTCCGGCGCGATCCATCAAATAGATCACCGTTGTGTGGCCCATCGCGTAGCCTCCTTTTTCGAGCTGGATGCGCTTGTAGTAAACGCGGTATGCCTTTGTCACGGCGGCAATCTGCTCGTCGGTTCCGGTGAGTCCGCGTATGCGCGGGTCGAAGGACGAGAGATAATCCTTCAGGTGCGCCGAAGTGTCCCGCTCCGGATCGACCGAAATGAACAAGACGTTGAGCTTGTCGGCATCGGGGCCGATCGCGTTGAGCCAGGTGGACAGGCCGGAGAGGGTCGTGGGGCAGATATCCGGACACGATGTGTAGCCGAAAAAGATCACGCTGGGCTTGCCGGCAAAAGTTTTGTCCGTCACTTTTATCCCGTCTTGATCGACCAATTCAAAAGGACCGCCGATCGGCACGCTGCCCGCCTGTTGCTTCGCCGGCGTAAGTGAGAATAAAGTAACCGCCGTCGCAAGGGCCGCCATTGATGAGGCCGCCGCTACCCGGATGATCCGCAACGCCCTCATTGCGCCACTCCTTCTCGCTCGCTGAACCAACCAAAAATGCCCTCTCCGCAGCAAGAGCGCGGCGCATACCATGAGCCGCGCTCCTCTGCGATGACAGATCTAGGCGGCAACCTTATCGCACTCCGCGGCGCAGGCCTTACAAGAACTCGCCGCAGGCTTTGCATTCGGCGACTTTGGGCCACTTCTCGCATTCTTTCTGGCAGTCCCTGCAGACCATCGCGACCACTTTGGCTAAATGGCCGGTATGCTCCGAATTGACCGCCGCCAGCGCCGCCAGCGCGCCGCAGGCGGCGACGAGCTGGAAGGCCGTATCGGCGCAGCCCGCCATGCTCGTGTCCTTCATCTTATACATGCCGAGGCAATGCCTCATGCAATCATTGCCGGTGGCGACGCAGTCAACGGTGGCTTTCTCGAGAGCCTTGTATTTCGGGGGATGCATATCTGGCTCTTCAGCAGCCATTTGTGCAAAGGCCTGTGACGTCGAAGCAGCCGCGGCGACAGTTCCGGCAGCGGCAATGAATTCACGACGATCCATAGTTTTCTCTCCTCGTAGGGTTCGAGTGATAGGGGTCGAACCACCCCCTTTAGGAACGTAGAAAATCGCTCTACGTTGCAAGACTCGATGAAATAAACCGAACCCGGACCTGCAAGGTGCCAAGCTTTAATTCGGAGACAATGCATCACAGCCTCAAGAGACCGTGAATTGGAATGTGCCTGAGGTCGGACGACCATTAACTGAGACCACTCGCCAGCTCACCATATAGGTCCCGGGCGGCAGCGCGCGTTTGAGCCTGACGATCACAATCTGCTGCCCGGAAGGATCGTTGACCGGCCTGCTCGTCGCAATCGTGGACCCCGTCGAGCTTATGACCTGAACGCTGGAAGAGGCCGCGAGAATGCCAATGGAAAAATGGAGTTCTGAGGTCGCGCACCGGGCCGCTCACGGTCAGTCCGACGCCCGGGACCGCGTGATCGAGGATCACGCCACCCATTTGGGCAAAGGCCTGTGACGCCCGAGCAATGACAGCCGCACTTGCGGCGGCGGCGATAAATTCGCGGCGGTCCACGGGATGCCTCGTTACTTCGCGCCGCACTTTTGATCGAGCATACTAGCCTCGTGCGAGCCCGGGGAGTATGTATTCCCGGTGAACTTGCTACCATGATAAATAAATACCGCCACCTCTTTCCATGACCCGTTTGCGGTCCTTTTGAAGGCGCTGCACGGAACACTCGCCAAACCCTCTGGATATTGTTGCAGCGTGTAAGTCTGTTTCGCGTGCGCGATTTGCGGAGCGACACCTATTACGGAAATCGCGATGGCGGAGATCACAATTGAACGCATAGCCTTCTCCTTACCTTTTGAAACCGATCACTTCAGTTTCGAGCGTTTCCCCACGGCAACGCCGGGGAGTGCTCCAGGTTGCAAACGCGATGGGCCGAGCCCACCAAGACCTGCACGCCAGCAGCCGCTTTGTCCCTCATTGCGGCGGCGGCGTGATTCCGAGGACTGCCGCCACGAAAACGACAAGCACGCCGAGCGCCAGTTCGAGAGCGACGCTGCGGCCGAGCCGGGTGATCTGCTTTATTCCCTTTAGCTCAGCGCTGCGCAACCGCGGCATAAAGACGAAACGGTTGAAATAAGCCAAAGCCAGCATGACCGCGACGACAGCTATTTTTGTAAGCAAGGCGTTGCCATACTCAGTATAGAAAAGCTTGCCGAATGATCCGGCGACGCGAAAGCCAGCGTTCGTGACGCCGCTTGCGACGATCAAGGTCACAGCAACCATTCCCATCGCGGAAAAGCGTGACAAAATATCGACGGTGCATATGCGTGCTTCGTCGGGTGCAAAGTGGCGTTGTTCAACGAGCCCGGAAAGGAGCGGCGGAAGTCCGCCAACCCAGGCGCCCGCGGCGAGCACATGGGTGGCGTAGACGGCGATCATGATTGCGCCATAGAGCCCAGCGCCGCCTTCGGAGGCGTGGCCAAGCCAGGCTTGGCTGATCAAAAGCACGGCGCCGAGATGAAGAAGAGCAGAATACCATACTCGGCCGTGCCAAGGCAGGAAAGCAAGCACAACGGCGGTCGCGAAGAGCGCGAGTCGGACGATCGACACCGTGCCAACCGGCGTTTCAAAAAAGAAAAGTCTCAGATCTTCGGGGTTGACGACGCTGTGGAAGTCGCTCGTCATGTTGATCAGAACGAGCGCCATCCAGGCGACGCCGGAAATCGCGACGACCGGCGCGGCAACGCGCAGCATGATGGTTGTCGCGGCAAGAGTTTTGGTCAATTGACCGGGATGGGCCAGGGAATGGTCGCGCGGCATGTAGAACCAAAAGAACGAGGACCCAAACAGCACGAACACGGATGCGAAATGGACCCAGCGGGCAATGACGAGGGGCCGCCACGTCATCCAAAGCGCCTGCCCAGACGATTGATCCATTTGCCCCATGGCTTCTTGCGCAACGCCTGGAGCGGCGTCTTGCACAAGGACGAGATATTGAAAGAAGGTCATGATCGACCCCTTTTAGGGCTGATGTTTCCTGTCGACTTGTTTATGCCGGCCGGGCGTGCCTCGTACCGCAGGGCCCGGCCGGCGTTCGTTCAAGTGACCGTGAAGTGGAATGTGCCGGTGGTTGTATGCGTGTCGACCGAGAGCGCACGCCAAGTCACCGTGTAAGTGCCGGGTCCCAGCGCCCGTCCGAGACGGACGATCACTTCCTGCTGGTCCGATGGATTGTTGACGGGCCTGCTCGCCGGAATCGCGCCTCCCGTGGAACTTGCGACCGAAACAGCGGAAAAGGCGGTGACCACGCCCTGGGTATACCAAAGCCTGAGTTCGCGCACCGGCCCGCTCACGGTCATACCGACGCCTGGGATCGCGTGGTCAAGAAAAGCATGCGCGAAGGCGGCCGTCGCGGCCAATGAGGAAGCCAGGACGGCGATGATGACGGGTTTCAAGAAGCGTTGCATAGTGTCCTCACTGCTTAAAAGCATGCCAGGGATCGAAGGCCGAGGATTCCAGGCCGCCGAAGATTGGTTTGCCGAGTGTATTGGGAAAGAGGTCGTCGAGGTAGAAATCCAAGATCGCGAACACTCCGGGATGTTTGCCGCTGCCTTGATTAATCGGGAACGCGCCGTAGATGCCGACTTGATAATCATGCGCTATGTAGTAGAGCCCAGGGCCGACTACGCCGGTGGTTTCGTGCGTTCCGGGGACCGATCCGATGGACGAAGGGCCGATGTTCGAAACAGGGGTCGTGAATTGCGCCTCCACGTCGAAAACGAGGTGCCTGAGAATCTCCGGATTTAGCTCGTGGACATAGGCGTTCATATATTGCAGGCTGTATTGAATTGTGGCGCCGAAATCCAGCGTGGTGGGTGTTTGGCTGACCAAGACGCCGTTATTAAAGACCTGCGGCACCGTCGGCACATCATAGTCCACCTCGCCGGTGATCGCGATGGGGCGTAACCATTCGTTCTCGACATCACCGAACCCCTTGCCGATGAAAGCCTTCGGGGTGATGACCGTAAATTGGTTGTCGATGTTGGGAGTACCCGTGCCGCCCCACGCTTCGGCAACAGCTAGGGACACAACAAATTCATGCTCATTGTTGACCATGACTTGATTTCTCACTTCCGTCTCGATGCCCTCCCATCCGTTTGCGCGGGGATTGACCGCGTGCAGGAACGTGCTGTCGATGGAAACCTCGAGATCGGCGGTGATCCTTTTCCCGTAGAAGCCATTCCATTCGTAGTTTTGCGTTCCATTGACCGGAGGATAGGTGGTCGACGAATTGTACGTGTAGGCGAATGTCGGCAGGGCCAATTCGTCGTCGACGCCGGGATCGTCGATGGTGAGCGTGGCGGGAAGATTTTTGGCCGATGACCGTATGCGTGGAAGCCGGGCCGATGCCGGCAAGGATGGCCGCCGCGGCGAATGCGCCGGCGCAAGCCAGGGAAGTTTTGTGGGACATGATCTTGTTTCCTCGATCTGAGAAAGTGGGTTGCTTGGCTTGCTATCGCGCGGAAACTGGTTGCGCCGGTGGAACCACTGATGGTCCGTATGGACCAACTGGTGGTCCTGGTGGAACTGCTGGCCCTCCTGGTGGAACAGCTGGCGGAACCATCATGTCGAACCTGTAGCTAAAGCCGACTTGGACCTGGCTTTCCCTCAGATAATGTTGCGCTGCAAAAAAACCGCCATTGGGGAGCCCAACGATGGCGTTCGGATTGGAGAACGGAGAGTTGTTGGTATGGCCGAAATTCGAATAGCGGTATTCCGCCTGCACCGACCAATTATCGGTGACGGCATATTCGATGCCGCCGCCAAAAGTGTAGCCCGCGCGGGTGACCGATATGGGTGCGTAGGTGCCCGGAACGCCGGTGAAGAATCCGGTCGTATCGGTATAGCTGGTGTTGAAGCTGGTTACGGCGACGCCGCCAGTGCCGAAGAACAAGACGCGGTCGAAGGCAATGCCGAGGCGTCCGCGGACCGAGCCCTGGACACCCGCGTTGGCGCTGGCCGTCATGCTCCCAAAGGCGACTCCCGCGAAGTCCGCCAATGGTACCCCGACAGTTTTGCGCAAGCTCGTGCCGTCCACGGAAGCTTCTATGCCGAACACAAGCCACGACCACCACGAGTTAGGCTGGAGATTGTAGCCGACATGGCCGCCGCCGATGACCCCTTGCGGACCATCGCCAAATGAACCGCCGGTCAAATTAAGCAAATTGTCGGTCCCGGACCAAGAAACGTTGTCATTGCCCCAGGCGTAACCGATCTGCCCGCCGAGATAGACACCTGACCAGGTGAAGACCGGAACCGGCGGTGGGGGCGGTGCGGGCTCGGCCGCGAAGGCGGAACCGCCCATGGCGATCGCGCCAACCGATATAAGGACGAATTTACCGTACATAGGATTTCTCCGTTGATGACAGAATTTGGACTGGATTCGCTAAGCAAAAAACCTGGCTGAGGCGCCTGGTTATGCTTTAAAACATTGAGAAGTCTGGGGCTGGAAGCGACGAATCGAATTTGTAGCTGAAGCCTACCTGCACCTGACTTTGGCTCAACGTGCGGCTCACGGATAGGGACCCGGCCGTCAGGCCTGGCGCCGTTCTAAATACTGCAGTGGCAAGCTGGGTATTCCCTACAGTGCCGAAATCGGTATAGCGGTATTCCGCGAATACCGACCAATTGTTGTTGACCGCATAGTCGATACCGCCGCCGGCCGTCCAGCCCACGCGGGTATTCGAAAAGCTGTCTGAGGCGTTGAAGGGATTGCCGTTGTTGTTGCCTGAGGTCGAGAAGCTGGTGTTGAAACCGCCGAACGCGACGCCACCGGTGGCATAGGCCAGGAGCCGGTCCCAGGCGATGCCGAAGCGGCCGCGAATCGAACCCTGGATGTCGGTGTTGGTGGACGCGGGCACGGAGCTGCCTCCAAAGGCAGGAAGGCCAGCCGCAACGGTATTGCTCAAGCTAGTCCCGTCGACCGAACCTTCGATACCTAAGACAAATCCTCCGGTTGGTTTATCGATCTGATAGTTAAAGCCGACATGGGCGCCGCCGATCACCCCGCTCGGAGAACTGAAGACGCTGGGGGTGAAAGCGAGGCCGGTTAATGGATCAAATCCGCCGTAGAAGAAATTGTCGTTGCCCCAGGCGTAACCGATCTGGCCGCCGAGATAGAGACCAGTCCAGGTGAACACCGGAACCGGCGCTGGGGGCGGGGGCTCGGCCGCGAAGGCAGTTCCGGCGAGCGTGGCCACGGCGGCGAATGCGCCGGCGCAAGCCATTGAAGCTTTATAAGACATGATGATTCCTCGATCTGAAAGTGAGAGATAGCCGCGGTCGACCGCCGGATGGCGGTGCCGGGTGGTTGCTCGTCAGTCAGATCGAGAGGGGAGGGGCGCGGGGTTGCCCGGCAAAAACCGCAAAACGCGCGGCTGAGCCGAGACGCGCGGGCGGCGCGATAATCGTGGAAAACGGAGGCGCATAGGCTGCCCGCGCCGTTTCCTGCGGCAGTATGCCGATCGCGGCATTGACGTGCGAGCAGCAGGAGCAGGGGCAGAAGGGGCAATCGCCGTGGGGGCAGCATGGGCATGGGGCACCGCCGCTGCCGTTGCCGTCATGGGCACGGGTGCCGTGGAACGCGCAGGGAACGCCCGATTGCTCAGCATGGAAGCTTGCGGCCGTGACGCCGGAGCTGCTGGGGGCAGCCTCGTGAACCATCGCATGCGCCGCAAAACCCGGTGCGTGCGACTGATGTTGCGCGGCCACCATCAATTGCGCGAGGCACGCAACCACGGCGAGGCAACAGCGGACGGCGCGCGTCCAGTCTCTCGCGACGCTTCGCGTCAAGCCACGATGCAGTCCGACCGCTCGCACGTGATGCCCCATGGGTACGCAAGTTACTACTATGTTAACGAAAGTGCGGGCTTTCTCAACGAAAAGTCAAGCAATATTCGTTAATGGCGGAGGCGTGTTCAGTAAAACAAGGCGATTGTTGGGAACCGTGACTTTCACGCAACAAGGCAAAGGCGGCGAGCCCTCGTTGCAGTTTGAGCGCGTTTCCCAAACCGCGCCAACAGGTGCTAACCGGGACGCCTCGACTTCGCCGCAAGCGGCTGCCAGAGCACGCAGCTAGAGAAGCCGATTGCGTTGCTTGGTGCGTTCGAGACGAGGGCGAAAAATGGATTTGCCGGACGGCCCGGAATTTTCCAGCCGGCGCTTGGGCGACACAGTGACGCTCGACCTTGGCGGGCAGTGGACGGTGAAGGCGTCGGCCGCGATCGAAGCCCGGGCGGACGCTCTTTTGGCGGAGAGCGACGGCGCGCGGCGGGTCGTTTTCGATCTTGGCGGGGTCGCGCGGCTCGATACCGCGGGGGCTTGGCTCATCGACCGGGCGCGTCAGACGCTCGATGCCAAGGGCGTCGAAGCAACGCTTGAATTGGTCCGGCCGGAATACGAAATCCTGCTCCGCGAAGCCAGGTACCGGGCTCTTCCCGTGCCAAAGCCGCCAAGCGGCTCACATATCGTCCGTCTTCTCGCCGATATTGGCGAGAGCATGGTTTCCGCGGGAGCTGACCTTTACGAGGGGGTAGGCTTTCTCGGTGAAGTCGTGGCGGCGATTGGGAAAAGCCTCTTGAGCCCGTCGCGTTTTCGCGGAACCTCGCTAATTGTCCAGATCGAACACATCGCCCTTCGCGGCGCTCCGATCATTATCCTTATTAATTTTCTGGCGGGTGCGATCATCGCGCAACAAGGTATTTTCCAGCTGCGGCGGTTTGGCGCGACGATTTTCATCGTCGATCTCATCGGCATTTTGATCCTGCGCGAACTCGGCGTCCTGTTGACCGCGATCATGATCGCCGGGCGCTCCGGCTCGGCGATCACCGCCGAGCTCGGCTCGATGGAGCTGCAAGAGGAAATCGACGCACTGACCGTGATGGGGCTGCGGCCGGTCGATATATTGATCGTTCCACGCATCCTCGCGCTCGTGATCAGCCTTCCATTATTGACGTTCTGGGCCGACATGGCGGGGATATTCGGCGGTCTGTTGATGAGTTGGGGCTACGAAGGGATTACCCCAGTGCGGTTTTTGGCGCTGTTGCAGGAGGCAATCGGTCCTCACACTTTTTTCAGCGGCATTATCAAGGCGCCTTTCATGGCTCTTGTCATCGGGCTCATTTCTTGCGTGGAAGGCCTGGCCGTCGCGGGTTCGGCCAATCGCTGGGGCGGCAAGTGACCGCCTCGGTGGTTAAGGCGATCTTCATGGTCGTCGTGGTCGATGGGCTGTTTGCCATGTTCTTCGCGGGGATCAGGTATTGAGCAACGGGCAGGCCACCGGAGACGGCGGGGCATTGTCGGAGCATCCCGCCGGGCGGGACGATCAGCGCGCGGCGCCGGAGACCGTCATAAAGGTGCGCGATCTCTTCGTGAGCTTTGGCGACAAGCTCGTCATGCAAGGCCTCGATCTCGACGTTTACCGGGGCGAGGTGTTGGGCTTCGTAGGTGGGTCCGGGACTGGCAAATCGGTCCTTACCCGGACGATTTTGGGGCTCATCCGCAAACGCAGCGGGCTGATCGAGATTTTTGGTGCCGATATCGACACCCTCTCGACCAGCGAACGTAGCATCATCGAGCGGCGCATTGGCGTGATGTTTCAGCAAGGCGCGCTGTTTTCGGGTCTCACTGTCAAACAGAACGTCGAGGTGCCGATGCGCGAGCATTTGCGACTGTCGCCGCGACTTGCGGACGAACTCGCCATGCTCAAACTCGAGCTCGTCGGCCTCGATCTCGATGCCGCCGACAAACGCCCGTCCGAATTATCCGGAGGCATGACCAAGCGGGCCGCCTTGGCGAGGGCTCTGGCGCTCGATCCAGAATTGCTGTTTCTTGACGAGCCGACGTCTGGTCTCGATCCGATCGGCGCGGCGGAAATCGACGAGTTGATCGCCACTTTGCAGCGCACGCTTGGGTTAACTGTCTTCATGGTGACCCACGACCTCGACAGTCTTTATTCGATCTGCGACAGGATCGCCGCTTTGGCCGATGGAAAAGTGATCGCCGAGGGGCCGATATCGATGATGCTCGACTCGCAACATCCTTGGCTGCGCGCTTATTTTCATGGCAAAAGGGCGCGTCTCGCCGGTTCCGCGCTTGCCGGGCGCTCCGGCGCGCGCGGCATGACGGCGGAGAATGAAACAGCCGGCTTACCCGGCCAACCGTGAAGCGGCTTTCGAAGACTGGAGAAACAGGCGAGGTCAAATGGAAACTCGTGCGAATTATGCCTTGATTGGCGTTTTCACCTTGGCGGTCGTCGCCGCGGCCTTCGGCTTTGTGCTTTGGTTTTCGGGGGTCGAACAATCGGGCGGACGCAAGACTTACAAAATCATTTTTAGCGGTTCGGTTTCGGGACTGTCCGTTGGCGGCGTGGTTCTCTTTAACGGCGTGCGGGTCGGCGCGGTCAAAAAGATTGACCTGTTGCCGCAAGACCCTTCCCGCGTCGATGCGCTGATCGACGTCGATGCGAAGGTGCCAGTGCGCGCCGACACCAAAGCGCGGCTGGAATATACCGGCTTAACCGGGGTTGCATCGGTTGCATTCGACGGGCGGCGCCCTTGATGCGCCGCCGCTCCCCACCAGCCCGCAACAGCCGGGCGTCATTGTCGCCGAAAGCTCGGAGTTCCAGGATCTCATCGCAACGGCGCGGCGGGTCGCGGCCCAAGCCTCCGATTTTTTCACGAAGACCAACCGTCTGATCGACGACAATTCGGCCGCCATCACGGCTTCGGTGAAGAATGTCGAAAAATTCTCCGGCGCGCTTGCCGCCAATTCAGACGACCTCAAGGATTTCATGGGCACCATCAAGCCTTTGAGCGAAAAGCTCGACGCCCTCGCGGGCGACGCCGATAAAGTGGTGAAGGCAATCAATCCCGAAGACGTCAAGACGATTGTCACCCATGTCGCCTCGCTGTCGGCGAAATTCGACAGGATCGCCACCAACGTCAACCGTTTCAGTAGCAGCGGATTGCGCCAGTACGAGGCCTTGGCGGCGGACGGCCGCAAGACGCTCGAGCAAATCAATCAGGCGGTTCGCTCGATCGAGAACAATCCCCAGCAATTCCTGCTCGGCAAGTCGCCGCGAATTCCTGAATATTCCGGCGCTCGGTAACGCGGCTGGGAACGCGGACAGGCATTGACGCAGGCATCCGGTGCTATAAGCGGAGGCCGGGATTCATGCGTTGCAAGAAAATTCTCGCCGCGGTAATGCGCCGATGGCGCGGGAGCCGGGCTGGTCTTGTGCCCCGTTGATGGGAATGGATTTTTGAGATGGGGTATTTTGCCCGTGTCCGGGCCTCAATCTTGGGCCGGTTCCGCGCCGCGCGGCGCCGCGGCTTTTTCCCAGTCTTGCTCGCCGGATTACCGTTCGTGTTGCTTGCCGCTTGTTCATCCGCGCCGCCGGCCACCTACGATCTCAATGCCGCCACCGGCGGTTTTGCGGCGCGCGCGGGCCGCGGCCAGCTCGCCGTTCTTTTGCCGGACGCTATTCTCCCTGCCGACTCGGACCGGATTGTCGTGCGCACCAATCCGCAATCCGTCGCTTATCTCTCCGGCGCGCAATGGGCCGATAAATTGCCGTCGCTTATTCAGAGCCGGCTTATTGAGAGCTTTCAAAACGCGCATCTTTTGCGCGCGGTTGGCCGGCCCGGCATGCTCGCCGATTTCAGTCTCCAAACCAGCATAAGGCGCTTCGAACTCGATGCGGCGCGTGGCGAGGCAACGGTCGAAATCTCCGCCCAAATTCTTGGTCAGAGCGGCCGCATTATCGCTGGGCGCCTGTTTTCCGGCACTGTTCCGGTGGCCTCGGCCAATTCCTCGGCGGTCGCCTCGGCACTCGACGCGGCGCTTCGCCAAATCATGCGCGAGATCGTCATTTGGACCGCGCCGAAAATTTGACGACTCGCGCGCATCCCGCCATGCGCGCAAAATCCCACGCCGACGCCCGAATGCTTGGCGAATAAGGAAGCCACCCATTGAGCCCCGGACACATCCCGCGTGCGGTTTTCACCGAGGGCTCGACCATGCGCCACGTCATTGTTATGACGGCGGCGAGCTCTGTTGGGCTCTTGGCGATTTTCGCCGTCGATCTATTGTCGCTGCTCTGGGTATCGCGGCTTGGCGATCCTAAACTCACCGCCGCCGTCGGCTTCGCGACGCAGGTTTTGTTTTTTTCGGTCTCGATCAACATCGGCCTTTCGATCGCGATCGGCGCCCTTGTTTCGCGGGCGCTCGGCGCGGGCGATCGGGCCGGCGCGAGGCGGCTTGCGGCTTCAGGCCTTGTCCACGTGGTTCTGATCGCGGCCGCGGCCAGTTGCGCCGCCTGGCCACTCCGGCGCGAGATTCTCACCCTCTTCGGCGCCCGCGACATGACCCTCGATGTCGCCTCGGCTTATCTCGCGATCACGCTCCCGCCCACCGTTTTGCTCGGTCTCGGCATGGCGCTCGGCAGCATATTGCGCGCGGCCGGCGATGCAAGGCGCGCGATGTATGTGACGCTCGCCGGAGCCATCGTCACCGCCATTCTCGATCCGGTGTTTATTTTCGGCCTCGGCCTTGGCGTCACCGGCGCGGCCATTGTCACGGTGATTTCACGGTTCATTTTCGTCGCGGTTGGACTGAACGGCGCCGTCCGCAAGCATGATCTTGTCGCAAAGCCGAGCCGGAAGGCGGCGAGATTGGATCTCGCGCCGATGATGGCGATCGCCGCTCCGGCCGTCCTGACCAATCTGGCGACGCCGGTTGCCAATGCCTACACGATGCGGATATTTTCGCGTTTCGGCGAAGCGGTCGTCGCGGCCTTCGCCATCGTCGACCGGCTGAACCCGATGGTTTTCGGCGTTCTGTTCGCTTTGTCCGCGGCGGTCGGCCCGATCATGGGCCAAAACCTCGGCGCCAAGCTGATTGCGCGAGTGCGCCAAGTGCTGACCGATTGTTTCACGTTTGCCGCGATCTATGTCCTGGTGGTATCGGTTTTTCTGCGCTTGGCCGCGCCTTTCATCGTCGAACTCTTTCACGCGCAAGGCGAGACGGCCAGGCTCGTCACTTTCGTTTGCGCCTATGGCGGGGTGCTGTGGTTTTTCCTCGGCGCCATTTTCGTCGCCAACGCCGCCTTCAACAATCTCGGCTTCCCACTTGTCTCGACGCTCTTCAATTGGGGGCGCGCCACGCTTGGCACGCTGCCTTTCGTGACCATTGGCGCCGCGCGCTTTGGACCAGAAGGCGGCTATCTTGGCCTGATCATTGGTTCGGCACTCTTTGGTATCTTGGCCGTGATCGCCGCCTATATGATCACGGGACGGCTCGCAAAACGCCGCAAGGTCTTGTAGCATCGTCCGGTTTCTTGCCGGACATTGTTCCCTTGGCAAGCCTCGCTGAAACCGGCAGCCTCGCGCCGTCGCCGCCGGTCCTGTTCGGGCGCGCTTGCTTGGGCGCATTGCGCCTTGGCGCCCGCCCGCCTATGTAGCGGCGCGGGGAGGCCGGATGGAATTCGGCGGCGAACTCTCCGGTAAGCCGCCGGCCGCGCGTCTTGCGATGGGCCGCGCATGTTGGCTGCCAAGTGAAAGCGTGGCAATGACTCGCGACGGCACGGATTTGACCCCCATCGCGTCGCGCGACGAACTCGTCGCCTGGATCGCGGGCGGCGCGAAGCCGGCGGCGCAATTCCGGATCGGCACCGAGCATGAGAAAATTCCCTTCTTCCGGAGCGGCCGTTCGCCCGTGCCCTATGATGGCCTGCCGGCGCGGGGCCAAGGCGGCATCCGCGCGCTTTTGGAGGGAATGCAAAAGAGGCTCGGCTGGGCGCCGGTGAACGACCGCGCCCACATCATCGGGCTCTTTGATGCAACGAGCGGGGCCGGGATCTCGCTCGAGCCCGGCGGTCAATTCGAACTCTCCGGCGCGCCGCTTGACACGATCCATGAAACCAATGCCGAGCTCGATGCCCATTTCGCGGCGCTCGAAGCGGTCGCCGCGCCTCTTGGGATAGGGTTTCTCGCGCTCGGCATGAGCCCCAAATGGCGGCTCGGCGAAACCCCAATGATGCCCAAGCAGCGCTACGCGATCATGATGAAATATATGCCTTTGGTTGGCGCGCGAGGCCTTGACATGATGTTTCGCACCGCCACCGTGCAGGCCAATTTCGATTTCTCAAACGAGGCCGATATGGTCAAGAAGCTTCGCGTTTCGCTGGCCTTGCAGCCGGTCGCGACGGCGCTTTTCGCCAATTCGCCCTTCGCGGAGGGCAAGCTCAACGGCTTTCTCTCGGCGCGCTCGGAGGTTTGGCGCGCTACGGACAAAGCCCGCACCGGCACGCTGCCTTTTGCTTTCGAGCAAGGGATGTCGTTCGAGCGCTATGTCGATTACGCGCTTTCGGTGCCGATGTATTTCGTCAAGCGCGGCGAGATTTATCACGACGTGGCCGGCGCCGATTTCCGCGATTTTTTGCAGAGGAGGCTCGCGCAGCTTCCGGGCGAGCAGGCGACGCTCGCCGATTGGGCCAATCACCTTACCACCATTTTTCCGGAAGTGCGGCTGAAACGCTATCTCGAAATGCGCGGGGCCGACGCCGGACCAAGGCCCTTCCTTCCAGCACTTCCGGCGTTTTTCACGGGGCTCCTCTACGCGCCGTCCTCGCTCGACGCGGCCTTCGATCTCGTCAAGAACTGGAGCGCCGAGGCGCGGGAAAACTTGCGCAATGGCGTTCCACGCCTCGGCCTTGCGGCGACGATCCACGGGCGGCGGCTGCGCGAGGTCGCGGCCGAAGTCTTGAACATTGCCCGCATTGGTCTCGCCAAGCGCAACCGGCGTGATGCGTGGGGTTTTGACGAAACCGTCTTTCTCGATCCCCTCGATGCTGTCCTCGCGGAAGGAAGCGAAGCCGAGCGGCTGATAAAGAAGTTCAAAACGCAATGGGCCGGAAGCATCGAGCCGGCCTTCGAGGAGTGCGTGTATTGAGGCCCTATAACCTTATCTTGTACCAAAGCGCATCAGGCGCATCTGTTGCGCGAGTTGCCGCGACAAATGTTGGCTTCCTATCCGGTCAAGGGCGACCACACGGTCGAGGCCGCGCGCTATTCGCCCGAGCAACACGCGATCTGGATCGACAAGACCCGTTTGTTCAAGCCGGCGCCGCAAGCCGTGTGGGATTTCCACATCGGCGGCTATCAGGTGCTCGACAAATATCTAAAGTCGCGCAAGGGCCGGGAGCTATCGCTCGACGAAATAAATCATGTGTCTTCTATCGCCGGCAGCCTCGCATTCACGATCGCCAAGATGGCGAGAATCGACGACGCCTGCCGGGCTGCTTTTCCCGACCGGGATAATTCACCACAAAGCTCGCGCCGGCCGCGGCATTAGTGCAATATGCGCATTATACCAAGTCTCTGAAAGTTTGACTCCTGAGGCGGAATTCCCAAATCGGCATTTATCTGATTCACCATGGCAAACAGCTTTTGGGAGAGTTTGCCATGTCGACTCCGGTTCCGCTTCGCTCTGACTTTGACACGATTGGCCTGCGCATGCTGGCGCGGCGATCGCGTGACCCCGATCAGACCCGGCGTCTCTTGGCACTGGCCGAGATTTATGATGGCGGCTCGCGGCCGGATGCGGCGCGGATCGGCGGGGTCGGGGTGCAGATCGTGCGCGACTGGGTTGTCCGTTTCAACGCCAAAGGTCCTGATGGTCTCTTGACCGGCAAAGCGCCGGGCGCTCCCAGCATCCTCGGCGAGCGCCAGCGCCAAGCCTTGCGGCAGGTCGTGGAAGATGGGCCAATTCCCGCCCTGCATGGCGTCGTCCGCTGGCGGCTGATCGATCTGGCGCAGTGGCTCTTCGAAGAGTTCCGGGTTTCGATCTCCAAGCCGACGCTCAGCCGCGAGCTGCGGCATATGGGCTTTCGCAAGCTCTCGGCGCGACCGCGCCATCATGCGCAAGACGAGGAAGCCGCGGCGGCTTTTAAAAAAACTTTCTCGCCCTCGTGGAGGAGACCGCCGCAAAAGAGGCTCCTGGCAAGCCGATAGAGATTTGGTTTCAAGACGAAGCTCGGATCGGGCAGAAAAACAAGGTCACCCGCCGATGGGCGAAACGCGGGACACGGCCTTCGGCGCCGCACGACCAGAGGACGAGTTCAGCCTATATTTTCGGCGCCATCTGCCCGGCCGAAGGAAAAGGCGCCGGGCTCGTACTACCCTCCTGCAACAGCGAGGCCATGGCCCTGCATCTCGAAGAAATCTCGCTTGCGGTCGCACCAAGCGCGCATGCGCTCGTTCTTCTCGATCAGGCCGGGTGGCATGTCTCGGCGAAGCTTCCCGTCCCGGACAACATCACGCTCTTGCCGTTGCCGCCGAAATCGCCCGAGCTCAATCCGGTCGAGAACATCTGGCAATTCATGCGCGACAACTGGCTCTCGAACCGCGTCTTCGAATCCTACGACGACATTCTCGACCACTGCTGCTTCGCCTGGAACAAGCTCATCGACATGCCCTGGAAAATCATCTCCATCGGAACAAGAGAGTGGGCCTATCGGTCGTGATCAGCGAGACTTGGTATTATTCGTCTCTTCCGAGCGGTGAACTCATGGCGCGTGGTAGTCAACCGGACTTGTTCGTAACGGAATCGCAGCCGGATCTGTTCGGCGCGGAGACCCCTCCCCCCTATCGTCCCAATCCCGACAAGGTGCGCGCGCGGCTCTACAAAATTCTTGCCGAGGCACGGGCGGCGCAAAAATCCCCCTGGGAGCCGGCGCGATTTTCGCTCTATCGCACCATTTTCCCTCATATGACGCTTTTTCTGCGCGAGGACGAAGCCTCTCAGTTGCGCTTCACGTTCGAGACGGTGCTGGCGCGGCTGGAGACGGCCTGAGCTGCGTTTTCTTGGGCCAGATCACCAAAGCCACGCGGGCAGGGGCCTTCCAACTCGCTGGCCGTTTTTTAAAAAGATTTTTCGCGTGCGCATTTCGCGGCGAGTGCTACGATTGGGTCATCATGACGGTGTTTTTTACACTCTTTGATACGGCGATTGGTGGATGCGCGATCGCCTGGGGCGCGCGGGGGATCGCTTGCGTGCAACTTCCAGAGGCAAACGACCTAACGACCCGCGCGCGCGTGCTCCAGCGATTTCCATGCGCGAGAGAGGCGGCCCCGCCATCCGAGGTGTTTCGCGCGCAAGCCGCGATCGCCGGGTTTTTGCGAGGCGAGCCGGGCGATCTTTCATCCGTTCGGCTGGACATGGACCTCGTGGCGCCATTCCACCGCCGCGTCTACGAGGCCGCGCGTAGCATTCCGCGGGGCACCACGATCACGTACGGCGCTCTCGCCGCGCGGGCCGGCGCCGCGGGCTCGGCTCGCGCCGTTGGGCAAGCGCTCGCCCGAAACCCGTTTGCGATCATCGTGCCGTGCCATCGGGTGGTCGCAGCCGGCGGCAGGATCGGCGGTTTCTCGGCGAATGGCGGCATCGCAACGAAATCCCAGCTCCTCGCGATCGAAGGCCGTGTACAAGGCGCGCCTGGGCTTTTCGGTAGCCCTCGTGTCGCTGCCCATTCCACGGCAAGGGGTAAACCCGCGCTGGCTTAAAGACGAGGAATGAAGGGGCAAGACGGCCTGGCCGGACAAGCTGCAACCCATGCCGCTGCCGGTCATTGGCGCCCCTATTGCACCGGCGCGCCAGGCAAATATTTCGTGGGAAGCGTGATCGATGCGGGTCTCGATCCGGATCGTTGGGTTCGCCCGACAACCTTGGCCAAGGTCGGGGCGCGTAGCGCGTTTTCCCAATTAATTGAACGCCGTTGGGCGTGTCAGTGACATGTCAACTATATGTCTTTTTCGTAACCGAATCAGCACCTTGCGTTTCCGGATCGCGATTTCAGGCAAGAGTTATCCACGCTTATCCACAAGAACATTTGACTTCGGGCGGTTTGTTCCGTATATGTTTTCGTTATGAACATGGAACATTCCGTGTCCACGGAAGTTTGCGGCATGACACTGACGCGGCGATAACGCGGCCATAACGCTGCGAAAACATGCCGGAAACGCGGCAAAAACATGACAATGGCGAGAAGGCGGCCATGCCAACTAAGCCAAAAACAGCGGCAATGAGCACCCCGCGGCGAAACCGCATCGCGATGGCGGCGGGGTTCGGCAAAGCCTCAGCAAGATCGCCCGCGTGTCTCGCGGCGGGAGGGTCGAACGGCTTGCCTGTCGGGCCGGCGTTGGCCCGCGCGCCAACCGCGGACGGCGTGCCAACTCCCCCCCAGCGGGGCCGCGGCGCCTTGTCGAACGCGAGCGGACGTTTCGAAAAAGAGAACCGTTCTCGGGACGATGATGGCTGGGATCGGCCCGAGGATTTGCCGCCATTGCGGACGCAAGTGACGCGCGAGTCCGCCAAAGCGATCGTCACGCGGAATGTTTCTCCCGATCTTTCCTTCGACCGGTCAATCAATCCCTATCGCGGCTGCGAGCATGGCTGCGTCTATTGTTTCGCGCGGCCAACCCACGCCTATCTCGGCCTGTCCCCGGGCCTCGATTTCGAGACAAGGCTTTTTGCCAAGACCAATGCGGCAAGCCTCCTTGAGCGCGAATTGTCGGCGCCGGGCTACGCCGCAAAAACCGTCGCGATTGGAACCAATACCGACCCCTATCAGCCGATCGAGCGCAACGAGCTTGTGATGCGCAAGCTGCTCGAAGTGCTGGCGCGAACCAATCATCCGGTTGCGATCGTCACCAAATCGGCGCTTGTCTTGCGCGATCTCGATCTCCTCGCCCCGATGGCTGAGAAAGGCCTTGTGAAAGTGGCGTTGTCGGTGACGACGCTCGATCCATGCCTTGCCCGCAAAATGGAACCCCGCGCGAGCAGCCCGGACCGGCGGCTCGACGCGATCCGGCGGTTGGCGGCGGCAAATATTCCAACCGCCGTCATGGTTGCCCCGATTGTCCCCGCGATCAATGACGCGGAGATCGAGGCGATCCTCGCCGGCGCGCAAGCGATGGGCGTGCGCGATGCCGGTTATGTCCTGCTGCGGCTGCCGCTTGAAGTCCGCGAGCTCTTTGCCGAATGGCTGCGCGCGCATTATCCAGAAAAGCTCAACCATGTTCTTTCATTGATGCGCTCATCCCACGCGGGCAAGCTTTATGATTCGAGGTTTGGCGCGCGGATGACTGGATCTGGCCCCTATGCCTGGATGATCGGGCGCAGGTTCGAGGCGGCGGCGGCAAGACTTGGACTTGGACGAAGCCGCGTGCCGTTGCGTTGCGATTTGTTCCGGCCTCCGGCGCGCTTGGGCGAACAATTACACTTGCTCTGAGAGGCCGCGATAGCAGGCGGCGAATACCGCGTCTTGAATTGGAAAGGCGCATTCGGTGCAGCGACGATGCGAGGGGAACAGAGGAGGATAGCGACGATTAGATTTGGCAATGCTCCGGATATTGTCTGGCCCTGAATCCCAACTGTCCCGGCGGTCGGAACCCGGTTCAGTTCGTCGTTCTAGCGTATGGCCTGGAGACCAAAGTCTATCGCGGGGCGCGATGAATCGTTACTCGAATTGCATTTCGCCGATTTCGCGTTGGAAATACGAATTTTGGGCAACTCCGTTCGATTCTTGCCTCCAAAAAAAGGCGATTATCCCCTCAAGACATTTAATTTATCGTCTGCACCTGTTGCAAAATTGCAACTTGTGCAAATTTCGCAAATCAGATACGAAAAGGATAGCTGCCTATGAATGGAAAGACAATCCTGAATGAGCGCATCTGCGGACATCATCCCTCTCATACCAGCAGGGAAAATCAGGTGCTACATAAGTGGCATATTGCGGCCCGCCAAGCCGGAAGAACATGTCCGGCAACGTTGGGCTAGAAGCCTCGTTGACGAATATGGATATGACAAAAAAGATATTGAAGTTGAATTTAAGATCAAAATGGGAAGTTCATCCAAAAAAGCTGACTTAACTATTTTCAAAACAGGCGCACCGCACAAGCAAGAAAACATCTTTATCATTGTAGAGGCCAAACGCGCCGATGTTTTGCCGCGAGATAAAGACGAAGGAATCAAGCAGTTAAAAACCTATATGTCCGCTTCGTTGGCGTGTAAATTTGGCCTATGGGTAGGTTCTGAAAAACTTTCCTTTGAAAAGAGCGGCGAAGAATTTGACGAAATTGTCGATATTCCCTCTTTCGGAGACACCGAAGCCAAAGTACCGGAATTTTCCGATTTGGTTCCCGCCGTCGATTTGAAAGCTGTATTTAAGCGTTGCCATAACTATATTTACGTCAATCAAGGCTTGCAAAAAGCGGAAGCGTTTCAGGAACTGCAAAAGCTGATTTTTGCGAAGGTTTACGATGAAAAGGAAACCAGCGGTAAATTACGTTTCTTTATTCGCAACGAAGAAAGACGCAGCGAAGCCGGACAACGGCGCGTTTTGGAAGAACGAATAGAACCGCTCTTTAACGCCGTCAAAGAGCGCTATCGCTACATCTCCAAGCCTAACGAAGATATAGGCTTGAATAAGCGCGTACTGGCTTATGTTGTCGCGGAACTGCAAAAATATACGCTATTGAGAACACAAGCTGACATTAAAGGCGCGGCCTATGAAGAATTGGTAGGCGCGAATCTGCGCGGTGATCGCGGCGAGTATTTCACGCCCAGAAATGTTTGCGATATGGCTGTCAGGATGGTTCTCGCCACATATCCGCAACAGAAACTTACCTCTCTTAAAGTCATTGATACCTGTTGCGGTACGGGCGGTTTTCTTGTCGCGGTTGTAAATTATCTGCGAGAAATTTTTCAGGAACGGGAAAAGGCAAAAGGCGGCGCGGAAACTGAAATAGCCGCCCGTGTATCCGAACGAATTAAGGAAATTGCCATTGAAAATATCTTCGGCCTCGACATAAATCCGTTTTTGGTACGCACGGCGCAAATGAACCTCGTCATGCACGGCGACGGCTCGGCGAATGTATTTCATGCAGACTCTCTTTATTCTCCGGCTGAATGGGAAAATACCGAAGCTCAGAAAAAAATAAGCCACGGAAAATTTGATGTTGTCGTAACCAATCCGCCCTTTGGAGGAAAGGCGATTATCGATGATCCGCATTTGCTCGGCCATTATGAACTTACGGAATTTGAATCGAAAGAACCGCGCGGTAGTCTTCCTGCGGAACAATTGTTTGTCGAAGGCGCTTGGAAATTTCTAAAACATGGCGGCAGAATGGCAATCGTATTGCCGGATAGTATTTTGAACAATCCTAGTCTCGAATTTATCAGGAAATGGCTTTTCAAGAGAGCACGTATCATTGCTTCGGTCGATTTGCCGAAGGAAACTTTTGCCGACAGCGGCGGCGTTCCAAATCCTAGCGTGCTTGTTATCGAACGGCTAACCAAGGATGAAATCAAACTGGCCGAGAAAGACTCCCTTGATGACTATTCGGTATTCATGGCTATCCCAAAAACGGCAGGGATAGATAAACGCGGCAATCCCGTCTATTACAAAACGCCCGAAGGAATGGAAATCGAGGACGAATACAAAGAACCTATTAAAGACGATGAAATCTCCCTTGTAGCTGTCAGTTTTGCCGAATGGGTAAAAGAGGCCGGTTATGTTCGTTCCTAAAATAGTCGAGAAATTTTCGATAACCTCGCAATGGCTAAAACAGTCAGGCGCTTTAAGGCTTGATGCCAGTTTTTATAATCCAAGGGTTGCCCATGCCATAGATACGCTAAAGAAATGCGGCATTCCCTTATCGACTGTCAGCAAGGTAACAGAGCGCGTGTTTATACCTGGACGTTTCGCACGAACTTACGTCGAAAAAGAGCATGGCGTTCCATTTTTGCAAGGTGGTCACGTTGTGCATTTTCAGCCAGCCGATTTAAAATATATTTCGTCTGCCGTCCATAAGCAGATCGAAAAATGGATTATCCACGAGAATTGGATACTCATAACAAGATCAGGAACAGTTGGCCGCGTGGCAATTACGCCGGAATTATGGGATGGGTGGGCGGCATCCGAACATATTTTGCGGGTTATTCCTAAAGAAAATAGTGTGTGCAGCGCCGGATATTTATACGCTTATCTAAGCTCGCCGTTAGGACAAGCTCAATTAACGGCGCAGATTTACGGCGCAGTTGTGGACGAACTAACGGAAGATCAGGTACGCGCAATTCTTATTCCTGTCCCTGAAACGGACGATCAGTTGCGTCTTGTGAATGATATTGCCGAAACTGCCATGCTTTCCATGCAACGGAGGGTTGAAGCCATGAAACTAGCAGACAAAGCAATAGAAAAGATTAGCCGGCTTATACCCATTCCCGAACCGGAAATACCGCGGGGGCAAGCACCTCTTTGACATAGGCGAGGAAGCATTCGCCATTGATCGGGTCGTCGAGCACAAAGGAGGCCGCGATGCCGTCATGGCGAAGCGCGGCCCCGAAGGTCGTCGTCTTCCAATGGCCGCGGCACTTTAGCGTAAAGCCGTTCACCGCGCCGGCAACGTTCATGTGTGGGGGCCATGTTGGTCCTGAGCTTGTCGAAGGATGGCCCAGGTTTCGTGGATGAACACGAGACGCTTGAGATCGAGTTGCCTTTGACTCTGTGGCCAGCGCATCCGCTCGGCCGCGATGTCAGGCCAGTCCTGCTCGGCGGCGTTGACATTGCGCGCGGGCCGAGCTCGCGCTGGATCGCGTGAAGCGGCAGATCAGGTGTACTAGTTGATATTTGATCCGACATTTGGTGTCATATGACAAAGGCGGCGAGCTGGCGTTGCAAGAGATCAGCCGCAGGAAGCCAATCCTGGCGAACCGGACCGCGCCCGAGATCGAGGCGCGGATCGTTGAATTTTCGCTGGAGCAGCCGGCCTTCGGCCAGATCCGCGTCGCTAACGAAATGAGGAAACTTGGCCACTCGATCTCGCCGGCCGGCGTGCGCGGCGTCTGGCAGCGCCATGATCTCGAGACGATGAAGAAACGGCTCAAGGCGCTGGAAGCCAAGGTTGCTGAGGCAAGGCCGGATCCTGACCGAGGCGCAGGTCATAGCCTTGGAGAAGGCCAAGACCGAAAAGGAGGCGCACGGGCCAAGTTCGAGAGCGAATGCCCGGGCTACTGCGGGGCGCAGGACACGTTCTATGTTGGCAACATGAAAGGGGTCGGCCGCATCTACCAACAGACCTTCATCGACACCTATTCGAAAGTGACGTTTGCCAAACTCTATGATCGCAAGACGCCGATCACCGCGGCCGACCTCTTGAACGATCGGGTCGTGCCCTTCTTCGACGAAAAGGACGTGAAGCTCTCACCTGTTCTGACCGATCGCGGCACCGAATATTGCGGCAATCCCGAGCATCACGAATACGAGCTCTATCTCGCGGTGGAAGATATTGACCATTCCAGGACCAAGACGAAGAGCCCACAAACGAATGGCATCGCTGAGCGCTTCCACAAGACAGTGCTGGATGAGTTCTATCGCATCGCCTTCCGAAAGAGGCTCTATGCCTCGATCGGGGATTTGCAGGACGACCTCGATCTATGGGTCAAAAGCTACAACGAGGAGAGCCCGCATCAAGGCCGCTGGTGCTTCGGCAAGACGCCGCTGCAAACATTCCTTGACGCCATCCCGATTGCGAGGGAAAAAATGATCGCTGCCTGACCACCATCGGCAGTGAACCGGCCATCTCCAAAAGGACGCCGTATGTAAGATCAAATACAAGCTACTACAGATCAGGCGACACGGCGACGCGGGCGAGCCGCCAGTCCCGCTCGTCTTTGAGACGCGAATTGCGCTCCCCGCCCATCGGCTTGGCCGCCACGCGCCCGTCCGCCGAAACCGCTTCACTTGCCGCACCACGCTGCTCACGCCGATGCTGAACTGTTGTGCCGCCTCGCGGCAGCTCCCCCCCGCCCGCGCGTGCGAAGATCTTCCGAATACGGCTTGGTCATTCATCCTGGCCTCCTTCCAGCCCGAATTTTGAATCAAACCAAAGCCACCTTGGGAATCCTCCACGATAACGCTTTAGGCACAATGATGGTTGTCCCCGTCGCGTTCGACATTACGAGGCTCGCCACGCGCGTGCTGAACCTTACGCCGAACGGGATCGACCGGATTGACTTTGCCTTCGCCCGCCACTTTCTCGACCCCGCACGACAAGACCGGTTAGCAATCATGACAACTCCGCTCGGGCCGCGCGCGATCAGCGCCGCGACCGCGCGGGATGTGGTAGACGGGATTTCCATTCATTGGGGCGAACAAGACAAGCCTGAACAGGATGAGAGCTATCGCAAGATTGCCGCTTTTATCCGGGGCGAGGCCGCGCCATCCGCCACGGTTCGCCAGATTGCGCGGGGACGTCCCCATCGCACGGCCGGAGTTTTGCGCTGGATCGGCAGGCACGGCCTGCCCCTCGGCCGCTCTCCCGCCGCCGCTCTGCCCGAGGGGGCGCGCTATCTCAATGTCAGTCAATTTCCGCTCTGGATCGCGCCTTATTTCGCCTGGCTGAAACAGCGCCCGGATGTCAAGGCCGTCTTCTTCATTCACGATTTGCTGCCGATCGAGACCCCTGAGTATTTCCGTAAAGCCGAATACGAACGGCATCTGCGCCGGCTGACCAATCTAGCGCGTTTCAGCGCTGGGGCGATCGTGACGACGGAGGTCGTGAAAGCCGCGCTACAGCGCCATTTGGCGTCGCTTGGCCACACCGGCATGCCGGTTCTTGTTGCGCCGGCTCCCGTCGCGCCGGTGTTTTGGCGGCGCGACAAGGTGGACCCGGCATTGGCGGACAATCCTTATTTCGTGACCTGTGGCACAATCGAGCCGCGCAAGAACCATCTCATGCTTTTGCATGTGTGGAGGGAACTCGTGGCCCGCGACGGCGCCACGGCGCCAAAACTTGTCTTGATCGGCAGCCGGGGATGGGAAAATGAAAATGCCGTCGATCTGCTCCAACGCTGCCCTTCGATCAGCAATCATGTCATCGAGGCCGCGGGCCTGTCGACGCCTTGCTTGAAGCGGCTGCTCGACGGCGCCCGCGCGTTGCTCATGCCGTCCTTCGCCGAAGGGTATGGACTGCCGGTCGCCGAAGCCTTGGCGGCGAACGTGCCGGTGATCGCCGCGGATATCGCGGTGTTCCGGGAAACCGGCGGCGGCCGCATCATTGCGATAAGCCCGATCGACGGCGAAGGCTGGCTTGAAGCTGTTCGCGCCTTGGCCCGTTGCAGTCGCCCGGAACGCCAGACATTTGGGGCCGCAAGCGAAAGCCATGAAGCAATCGCGGGCGCGAACTATTTCGCTAAAGTGAGCGGCTTTCTCGAAACCCTATAATGTAAAAGATTGGATTTGATATATCGGTCAATGTCAGGTTTCGCCATTCATCTCATGGCGGGTTGCGATTTCTTGCAACAGTGACTGAAATCTCAAATCCAGACTTTTACACCTATAAAAGCGGCCTATTGCCACTCCCCGAAGGCCGGCTTTGCGATGCGTCCTCGCGCCGCAGCTTCCGCGCCACCTTGAAAACGTTAACGGCGAAGAGACAAACGAAAACGATTCCGGCGCCGCAAAGCACGAGATCGTAGGGCGAGAACGTCTCGCCTCCGATCGCAATCTTCAAATCGCCCGAAAAATACATCCAGCAATTGAGGCCGATCAAGCCGACCCGAAGCTCGGTCGGTCCCAACGCCAGAAACGATAATTGAAACCTTTGCGAGACGTGGTTGTACAGGAACACGTACATGCAAAGCATGAAATAGCCAAGCAGCGCAAACAAGGCTACGTCCAAACGGATATAGGCGGAAAGCCCGGCGCCGGTCATGATCGTCAAGTTGCAGAGCGCATCGACGGAATGATCGAGAAAATAGCCGTAGCGCGGCCGGACTATCTGGCGGTAACGGGCGAGGCTTCCGTCGAGCGAATCGCCGAGCCAGTGGATGACGACGCCGAGCGTCGCCAGCCAGAAAAACAAAGGATGCAAGCGGGTCGCCGCATAGGAGGCAAACACCAGGGAAGCGCCGCAAGCGCCAAATCCGGTGAGCTTGTCCGGGGTGACGGCGCGCGGCATATGCAAGCAAAGCCAGTCGAGGAAATCGCGTTCGCCGCGGGCGAGAATATTGTCTTGAACGCGCGAACCCCCCGGCGGCGGCCGTCGCGCCGGTTGGGCTTCTTGAACGAGAGCAACGCGTTGCACCAACCCCCCCACGCATTACGGATTATCAATAACTCTGCGCGCCCATGTTTAACGCATATTTATCTTGTGGCAACCCAATACGATTGCCGGAGAATGTGGCAAAAAAACGCAAAGACCGGCGCGGCCGGCGCGAATTCTTGTGGAACATGCTGCAATTTTTTGATTTTGCGCGATTCCTTTTCCATCACATGATTGCCTTTGTCGGGGTAGCACATTCCCGCGATTCGGTGGTGAATTTATCAGGCCATGCGACCCCAAGCGCTCCCGTTTGCCGTTTCGCATTTTCTCGCAAACCCTCCGGAAAACCAAACAACTCGAGAAACCCGCCACGATCCGTGACATTATCATTTTAGGTACACAGACGTGACTACCCCCGTGTAGGCCGGCTGGCTAAGCAAGCCGACGATTTCCATGACTTTCCGCAGATTGTCGATCGGAGCGTTGGACACATAAAGCAAGTCCCTGTTGAGGATGTGGAAATTTTGCGCGACGAATAGACTGTTCGCCTCGCGCAGGTTAAGCCGATAGACCACCGGCGTCGAATAGCCATGCTGGATCAGCGGACTATCCGGCCTCAGCGCGCGCGCGACAGCTTCCGGCTCATAACGGAAAACGAAGACACCCGCCGGATCGGACTGGGCATCGAGAAGCCCGCCTGCCTTGGCCAGAGCTTGCGACAAGTTGATGCCTTCGGCATCGAAAGGGATTTCGGCGATGCGGCCCATCGCGCCGTAGGCGATGAATGTTTGCGGATCCCGGATCAAAGTCAAAACGTCGTTCGCGCGCATGTAGATATTTTCTTTTGGGTCGGAGCTCACCCGGGTCATCGCGACGCGCTCGGTCACGTCTCCCCTCGACAGCTGGACGTAGGTTTCGTTAACCGGAGCGCGAATTCCGCCGGCCGCCGCGATGACCTCCATCACGCGATCCCCTTTGACGCTTAAAGACACCCGGGCGCCGTTCACGACTTCGCCGGTGACCGTGACGGTATTGCTGACCGAGTGGACGACATTGACCAAGACTTGCGGCTGGATGGCTTTGCCTTGGAGCGCGTGTTCGACGATGGTCTGCACGTCTCTGGTCGTGCGCCCGGCGACAGGGATTCGGCCGGCATAGGGAACAGTGATCGCGCCGTCCCGTCCAACGACCTGATCGGGGATCGTCGCGCTTTTCGAGCCGGTACTGAAATGGTCGGCGACGAGAGGCGCCGAAAAGAGGCCACCCGCGCCCGCTTCCCAAATTGTCACCGTGACCGTGTCGCCAATACCAATACGAGGTTCGACCGACGGCCGATAATCACCAAAGTGGGCAAGAAAGCTGTTCGGCCCGCGCTGCCGCAATATTTCGACGACATTGGAATCTATATCGACGAGTTCGTAGCGTGGCGCGGCCCCCGGGCCGGCTTCCTCAACAACGTCGCCGGCGCTCGGCCCGATCCCGGAGAGGCTCGAACAACCCGCAAACGCGAGACACGCCGCGCCGGCCAATAGGACGCGCGCACTGACCAGCAGCAAAATTCTCGGCATTCACAACCCGTTCCGCATGGAACCAATCTCCTATCATTCCCAAGGGCGTGCGGCCACCCCTCGATCCTCCCCAAACGACCTTATCCGGACTATGTGTCCAAAAAGCCACAATGGCCCAATTTGTTTGAACAGGTCTTCTTGTTCGAAGAGTGGCATGACTGCCAGGTTCGGGCCAGGGCGGTTCGCGGCCGGTGGACGAAAGAGGCGCGATCCGGCGGCTGCCGGTCAAGGCTCGAATCTCAGACTATCCGGCGGTCCAAATTTCCACGCCCGGCTCTAAAACCTGTTGCCAAAAAACCTGTTGCCAAAACCCATCGCCAATGTGGCATTCAAGCACGGAGTTGATGCGGCCTCGGTTCAATCGAGACGCGGCGCCCGGTCCAAGCGCCCGTCACGAAAATTCGGCGGCAACTCCATGAAATGCCGGTTTAGCTCAATTACAATTATGTATAAACAATAGCGTCGGGTTTGTGCTCCCTATGTGCTCCTCGCGCATGAAGGGTTACAGAGCCGTCGAGCCCTACCACACCCGTTAGCGCAATGAACGCCCAAAATATCGGCGATCTCTCGCGACAAGTGGTTGAGAAAATTTTCGATCGAGAGGTCGGCTTGGTTCAAGCGGGAGGCCAAGGTTATGCCCTCGGCCATGTTGAAGGGGTGCCGGATAAGAAGGCGCTCGCGGGGCTCAAGGAAGCGAAGCGCAAGCTCGATGAGCTTTATCGTGAGGTTATGGGACGGAAGGGGAGTGTTGGGGCGCGCAAGAATAAAGCTCCACGCTTCGCAAAGAATGCACTTGTCAAAAACTCGCGCTACCTCTTCTTCCGTGAGCAGAGCACGTATCTAGTATAGTAATCCGTATACGAACCCTCACTGCACGTTGACCTTCATCAACTTGGCTGATAATCCCATGCGAGCAAATACCTTTGGCCCAAAAGGCCGATTTGGGTCAGTATATGGCATCTCCGGATCAAAATTCGCTGCCAAAAGAACATAATCCGCCGGATCACCGGAAAGCGATGCAAGTGAAGCATATTTTGCCTTCAAGGTTTGGATGGTTGATTTCATTTTTGCGTAGGGAATAGAAAAACTAAAAGATTTGAAACCGCGCCATGGCTTTGATTGGAATGGAGCAGAGCCGTTTGGATTAGATGTATAGACGCCATTCACTCCCGCAACTCCGATAATGATCGGCCAATTAGTGCCCACTCCGTTGATGTCAGAGTCCATCATTTTAGTATCGACAGCAACGGCTGTGCCACGCGTATCGAAGATATTTGCTCCATACCAAATATGTTTCCCCGATTTTGTATCTTGCAGAAGAACGTATCCATCTGCGTGTGCCACAGCGGTCCCATTCGTGTATGCGGTAGGAATCTGTAGCCGTATAGACCACACGAGACTTTTGGTTGGATCGAGAAACGGGTGCAGCGGATCTGTTTTGTCATATTCATGATCGAGAATAATTGGGTCAATCTGGCCATATAACAGCGGCATGACACTGCCCGAATTAAGTTCTATTCCAAACGTGCCATTCTGGTATTGCACCGCCTGAGAACCATACCAGCCGTTATTGACCCCTCGCTGGTAATCATTCACCCTGCCGGTAGGATAAAAGCCGGTGAAGTCACCTACCGCCCACGTGATCGGATCTTTATCGACGCAAGTACTCACCGCTCCTTGCCATATCCAATTTATATTCGGTGTTTGTTGATCTGGCGTAGCATTACAGATGATTCCCACATTATTGTCTACAAACAGCGTCGTATGTTTAACCGCAGACAAAAGAGCCGAGACGTTTCCCGCTGCATCATAGGCGGATACAGTGTAGGTATAGTAGGTGGCCGGTGTGAGACCAGTGTCGGAATATGCATTAGTCGTAGATGTACCCACCAGTGTGCCGTTGCGATAGATATTGTAGCCGGTGACGCCGACGCTGGTGCTCGCTGTCCACGTGAGATTGATCTGTGTCGGAGAAACCGGCGAAGCGGAGAGGTTGGTGGGGATGGTTGGATCAGTGGTCTGAGCGGAGGCGATGAGGGGAGTGTGTATGCGCATCGTAAATAACACGAGCGCAATGATCATGGAACGTTTTGACACAATCATGTTTGTAAGTGTACTATACATAACGACATCACACCACTGGACTGTGAGAATAGCGGCCTGCGGCGCATCGCTCTCCGGCGCCTCCTCACCATGATGCCTCAACAGGTTGTCCCCGGTGAGACCGAGGCGGCCGATGGGCGGCATTGATTTTAGGCTGCCGTGTGGGCCGATGCAAATTGTATTGGTGGGTCCAGTACGGCAGGTCCTAGGCGCGCTGATCGGAGGTCTGGTAGGCCCTCGCATAACGCTCCGCTGACCATTCCAACTGGCTTCGCCTGCTGGAACCTTTGGTCAGCTTCGCCCATTCCCGCGGCGACGTTTGGATGCAACGTTCGGCCTTGCCGTTGGTTTTTGGCGTATATGGCTTGGTGCGGATAGTTTGATTTTCAACCTCCGGCATGTGCGCGCGAAGGCGTAGGATTTGGAGCATGATCCATTGTCGGCCATGACGCGGGCGACCTTCACCCCCAGACCAAAGTAATAGACGACGGCGGCTTTCAATTGTAGTAGCTTGTATTTGATCTTACATACGGCGTCCTTTTGGAGATGGCCGGTTCACTGCCGATGGTGGTCAGGCAGCGATCATTTTTTCCCTCGCAATCGGGATGGCGTCAAGGAATGTTTGCAGCGGCGTCTTGCCGAAGCACCAGCGGCCTTGATGCGGTCTCTCCTCGTTGTAGCTTTTGACCCATAGATCGAGGTCGTCCTGCAAATCCCCGATCGAGGCATAGAGCCTCTTTCGGAAGGCGATGCGATAGAACTCATCCCGCACTGTCTTGTGGAAGCGCTCAGCGATGCCAGTCGTTTGTGGGCTCTTCGTCTTGGTCCTGGAATGGTCAATATCTTCCACCGCGAGATAGAGCTCGTATTCGTGATGCTCGGGATTGCCGCAATATTCGGTGCCGCGATCGGTCAGAACAGGTGAGAGCTTCACTTCCTTTTCGTCGAAGAAGGGCACGACCCGATCGTTCAAGAGGTCGGCCGCGGTGATCGGCGTCTTGCGATCATAGAGTTTGGCAAACGTCACTTTCGAATAGGTGTCGATGAAGGTCTGTTGGTAGATGCGGCCGACCCCTTTCATGTTGCCAACATAGAACGTGTCCTGCGCCCCGCAGTAGCCCGGGCATTCGCTCTCGAACTTGGCCCGTGCGCCTCCTTTTCGGTCTTGGCCTTCTCCAAGGCTATGACCTGCGCCTCGGTCAGGATCCGGCCTTACCTCAGCAACCTTGGCTTCCAGCGCCTTGAGCCGTTTCTTCATCGTCTCGAGATCATGGCGCTGCCAGACGCCGCGCACGCCGGCCGGCGAGATCGAGTGGCCAAGTTTCCTCATTTCGTTAGCGACGCGGATCTGGCCGAAGGCCGGCTGCTCCAGCGAGAATTCAACGATCCGCGCCTCGATCTCGGGCGCGGTCCGGTTCGCCAGGATTGGCTTCCTGCGGCTGATCTCTTGCAACGCCAGCTCGCCGCCTTTGTCATAGAGTTCCTTGAGGCGGTAGAAGCTGTCGCGGCTATAGCCGAGCATCTTGCAGGCCTGGCTCACATTGCCGAGCTGCCTGGCGAGCTTGAGCCAAGCCCACCTTTCCTTTGATAATCTTCTGGTCCTTGGTCATCGTCGGTGTCCTCATAAAACGCCGAGGCCGGGCTCTCCGCAAACCTGGCCAGCTCCGCGCCCAGCCTCGGCTCTCGCTTCGGCCTTATGACACCAAATGTCGGATCAAATATCAACTAGTACAGTTCAAGAACGCTGCGGCGTTGACGGCTTTCTCGTCTGGCTTGATCTGCGTGAAAGCGATGCGCGAAGCATCGTCGCTGCGGACATGGACGAACTCCCAGCCGACGCCTCGGCCGGTGCTCTGGCCTTTGCGGTCGCCGGTGATGCGGTGACCGATGCGGTCAAAGCGCCCGAGTTTCTTGATGTCGATGTGGATCAATCCGCCGGGATCGGCATATTCATAACGGCGCACAGACTCGGTCGGTTCGAGGTCCTTCATGCGGCTCAGACTGGCGCGTTTCAGCACACGGCTGACGGTCGCGGGTGACACGCCGACGCGCATGGCGATCTCCTTGTCCTTGCAACCGCTGAGGGCGCAGGGCGATGATCGCATCGACGACAAGGTGTTGAGTTCGGGCGGTGGAGTGTGCGCGGACGCGAGGACCGGTCAACCAGACCGGCGAGGCCCTCTGCACAATAACGCCCAACTCATTTTCGCGCCGTCCGCGGGCAGACGCCTGCGGCGCGTGCGGCGGCCCGCGGCGTCTGCCCGCTCGCGACCTGCATGACAATTCGCGCTCGACCGATCGGCGTCAAACGGGCATTCTTGTGAGCGTTCATCCGGTCCCCATGCCTCATGGCCTCTGAAGCTTTGCACCTCCAGTCTCCACGATCCTGACCGGGGGACAACCTAATGAAAGCTCGCGGCCGGCGGACGAAAGAGGCGCGATCCGGTGGCTGCCGGTCAAGGCTCGAATCTCAGACTGTCCGGCTGTCCAAATTTCCCCGCCCGGCTCTAAAACCTGTTGCCAAAACCCATCGCCAATGTAGCATTCAAGCACGGAGTTGATGCGGCCTCGGTTCAATCGAGACGCGGCGCCCGGTCCAAGCGCCCGTCACGAAAATTCGGCGGCAACTCTATGAAATGCCGGTTTAGCTCAGTTGGTAGAGCAACTGATTTGTAATCAGTAGGTCGCGGGTTCGATTCCTGCAACCGGCACCAGTAAAATCAAATACTTACAAGAGACCTAGTTTGCGAGTTGATTGATCAGGTAAGCGTTAGGTAAGCATCAGCCCAGTAAATTTGCTTGAGTTGTCATCACCTGCGCGCGAAGCTGCGACTCGGGCGGTGAGAAATGGGCCACATTCGGCTAGGCGTCCTTCCGAAGTCGAAAAAATGGAACCGGGTCGTCGAAGAGCTGCGGCTCGGGGCCGACGTCTCCGAAATTGCGAGTGCCACAGCGGCCGCCGCGGAAACCAGCCTAGAGAACGCGTCCTCTGATCCCATCTTCCTTCACGCCTTTTGGCTTCTGACCCAGATCCCGCTCGCCGCACGAGGCCCGGAATTCATCGAGGATCTGCGGCAGTTGGGTATCACTGTTAGTGTCCAGCCAGGTCTGATGGATCTCCTGGCTGGCTTCTCCGCCGCAGTTGATCAGAATGCCCGGGCCCGGGGCGGCAGAACTGACCTAGGCGAGGTGGCGCAGATGGCTGCCGTCGAAAGCCTGGCGGCGTTGGTCGGGCCGATGTCAAACAGCATTGAATTGGGACCCCGGATCGGTGTGCAAAAGGTACCCCTTTTGGCGGGGAGGAACGACAGCGCTCGCCCCCGGCGGAGCTGGTCAGGGTTGCGCAGCCGGGGCGAGCGCGGTGGCGTGGGAGGGGGCTTTGAGCGCTAGGCGCGGTTTTTGAAGCGCCAGCTTTCATTTCCGGTTTCGACGATGTCGCAGTGATGGGTGAGACGATCGAGGAGCGCGGTCGTCATCTTGGCGTCGCCGAAGACGCTCGGCCATTCGCCGAACGCCAGATTGGTCGTGACGATCACCGAGGTGCGTTCGTAGAGCTGGCTAACGAGATGGAAGAGCAATTGCCCGCCAGCCTGAGCGAAGGGCAGATAGCCGAGTTCGTCGAGAACGGTGAAGTCCTTGCGAGTGAGGTAATCGGCGATTCGTCCCTGCCGCCCTGCGCGTGCTTCGGCCTCCAGGCGATTGACGAGATCGACTGTATTGAAGAAGCGGCCGCGCAGGCCGGCGCGGATGCAGCTTCGCGCGATGGCAATGGCGAGATGCGTCTTGCCGGTCCCGGTGCCCCCCACGAGAACGACGTTGCGTTGCTGCGCGATGAAGCCGCCTCCGGAAAGATCACGCACCAGGGTTTCGTTGACGGTCGTGCCGTCAAAGTCGAAGTCATCGATGTCCTTGGCCAGAGGGAGTTTGGCGATGGTCATCTGATATTTGATGGAGCGCGCCTGCTTTTCGGCAATTTCGGCCTTAAGAAGATCGCCGACGATTTGTGGCGGCTCGTGCTGCCGCTTTATGCCAGCCGCCATCACATCATCATAGGCGGTTCGCATGCCGAAGAGCTTGAGTTCGCTCATGAGGTCGAAGATTTGCGTGCGTTCCATCAGCCTGAACTCCTCAGTTGATCGTACCGGGCACAATCGGCGAGCGGGACGTGCCGGAGTTTCAGCGCGTCCGGGGTGAGTATGGTGAGTGGCGGACCGGGATCACGGCGACGCGCCAGAATGTTGAGAACGACGTCGGCGGAATGGACGCCCTCGCTCAACGCCTCGGCACAGGCGGCCTCGACCGCCGGCAGCCCGTCGTCGAGAACCGCCGCGAGGATTTTCACCATCTGCCGATCGCCATCGGCGGAGCCGGTGAGTTTGCGGCGAATTTTCTCCATGGCCGAGGGCAAGACCCAGTCCTTGAACGGCGCGCCATTCCTCAGAGCGCCGGGCTTGCGGGCCAGAACCGGAACGTAATGCCAGGGATCGTAAATCGTCTCTTCGCGGCCAAAGGATCGCCGATGTTCGCCGGCGGCGATCCCGTCCTGGCGAATGACGATCCGGTCTGCATAAGCGTGGATTTCGACCGGACGCCCGACCGCGCGCGCCTTCACCGAGTATTTGTTGTTATCGAACCGGATAAGCAGGTCTTGGACACCGCCGCGCTCACTGCATGGAAGCCGTCGAAGCGGCCGCGCAGTTGCACGAGCTTTTGCCGTTCGTCCTCGAAAACCTCCCAGATCGTGCGGCTGGCGCATTCTGGATGACGATGCGCCTTGGCGTAAGCGACACATTTGTCGAGGAGCCAGGCATTCAATTCGTCATAGCTCTTGAATCTCAGGCGCGGCGTGAAAAAGCGCTCACGCACCAAGCCGACCTGGTTCTCGACCTGGCCCTTTTCCCAGCCCGAGGCCGGCGTGCAGGCCACTGGCTCGACGAGATAATGCCCGCACATTTGAAGGAAGCGGCGATTGTATTGCCGGTCCTTGCCGGCGAAGATTGTCTCCACCGCGGTTTTCATATTGTCATAAATGCCGCGCTCGCAGGCGCCTTTGAAAAAGGCAAAGGCGCGGTCATGCGCGTCAAAGACCATCTCTTGGGTCTCGCGTGGATAGGCGCGGACAAACGGCATGCGGCTGTGACAGAGCCGCATATGGGCGACCTTCACGGTCACCGTCGCGCCGTTCAGCACGACGATTTCATGGCTCCAGTCGAACTGATAGGCCTCGCCGGGAGCAAAGGTGAGCGGCACATAAGCCTGCGCCAGCGCCACACCGCGTTCCTTGCGCCACGTTTTCGCGTAACGGCGAACCGCGTCGTAGCTTCCGGCATAACCAAGGCTGCGCAGTTCTTCGAATAGCCGAACAAGCGTCAGCCGCTCGCGCGCCGATTTTTCTGCATTCTCCAACAGCAGGGAATCCAGCCGCTCCCGCCACGGTCCGATCTTGGGAAGCGGCTGCGTCAAGCGTTCGTAATGGAACTCGGTCGCTTCGGATCGGATGACCTTCCGGACGACCTTTCTGGAGACGTGCAGCTCCCGGCAAATCTCCTTGATCGGCTTTTTCTGAACAAAAAACGCCCGGCGAATCTTGGCGATCGTTTCCACAACCAGCATTCCAATCTCGGCCTCCCAAAATCCAGGAGGCCACTGTGGACCCTCAGCCCCGGGGTCCGATTGGATGCAAATCACCCCAAAAGCGGGGTCCTTATTCCATGCTTATTCACAGCATACTCTGAGTGCAGCTATTTCGGCGGCCTCATTGGCATCTTGCACCCATACTCAGTCTTGCGGATTCTCGGCGAGAATGCCAAGAATTGAGAAGCTGATGTGGTCTGGCAATATGGACCTCTGGTTCAAAGCGGCTGGGCGACGGAAGCTGAGTTTACGCCAGGTGCGCGACGGACGCAGACGTTCTTGGTGGCGACCGAGGGCAGTTCAGACGCGCGCATCTTGAAACATGCCTTTGCCATCCTTCACCCGGAGATCGCAGATTTCTTCCGCTTTATCGATGTCAGCGAGCGGCATCCGTTTCCCGGCACCGGCAACTTGCTGAAATTCGCAGAGGGTCTCGCCAAGATCGACGTGCAAAATCAGGTGGTGTTCTTGCTTGACAACGATGCGGAAGGGTTCGACGCCTATCAGCGGGTCCAGAACCTATCACTTCCCTCGAACATGCGCGCCATCATGCTGCCCGACCTGGAGGCGTTTCGCGCTTTTCCCGCTCGGGGGCCCGAGGGCGTGAGTGGGGCTGACATCAATCGGCGTGCGGCGGCGATCGAGTTTATCTGGATCTCGATCTCAGCGGATATCCACCGCCGAAAGTCGTGTGGACGAACTACAAGAAGGAGCTCGATGCCTACTATGGGGCACTGGAATTCAAGGACGCCTACACCAAGGAGTTTTTGAAGCAAACTAGAGAGAGCGTGGCGGCGGGCGGCTACGACGTGACCAAGATGGTCATCGTTCTCGATGCGCTCGTCGCGGAGTGCAGCTCGATCGCCACGGGTACTGCGACCCGGCTGGATGAAGCCGCGCGGTGATGCTCGCACGCCGCGGGGCCGAGTGTTCGGGCCTCCGCGAGAAAGGAGCTGGTACGGCCGGCAATCTTGGCGAGTTTTTCAAGCCGGTGCTTAGTCGCGGCTTTGACGCTGACGGTGAATTTTGCGGATTCAGTCTTGCTCATATCGATTGGGTTTATTGTACCATATCGGCTCGGCGTGGCTCGGCTGATGCCGAACCATGTTGCCTGCTGGAAGCATTGGCTGCCGCGGTCAATAAGGAAAAACGAGAACCCGCGCGCACATGAACAAAACGCCGATCCAACCGTATAAAAGTCCTCCCCGAACAATGTCGACGGTTTTGGAGATGGGGTCGCAGGAGTAAACCCACGCGCCGGTTGCTGCGTATATCGCGATGACAGCCGGAAAAAACACGGTGAGCTGGATCATCATGGCAGGCCTTTCGTCTAAGGTGGAAGCCTCCCAACGGTCGCCCCTCCCAACGGTGCGTCCTAATCTCCGGCGCACTGTCGCCCAAGCCGTCCGCGCGGCATGTAAAGCAAGAATTATGCCAGTAACCCTTTCCCCAGCGCTGGGGATTGTCGGCGATTTCCCATGAGCGGTGTCACCGAGGAAGCCGACGACGCCTATTAGACAGCTCGTCTCATCTGGCATTCCCCAGATAACCGGGAATGTGCCAAGCGCGTATCATTGATCTCCTGCCGTGACATCGGACATTCGTCCTATACCGGCATTATTTTCCGGATCGCCCGCTTATTGAGGTTGAGATTGCCGCGCTGCGGCGCTGCTGTGGTGCTCCGGCACACCAAAACCAGTGACATGGGCGGATCGCGCACCGGACAATACAGAGTCGGTTGTGATCAAGACGCACTTCTCCCTTAGTTTTTGCTCGACGCATGACGACCGAACACTTCACGCAGGCGCTGGATTGGGCGGCGGCCGCAGGTCGGCGATCATTCGTAGGATGTCCGCGAAGAGATTTTTCGGAATGGCGACTTCGGCCATCTGAAACGCGACATAGCGGCCATGGCTCACGATCTTCGCGCCGATCTTGATCAGCTTTTCCTTCAGGCTCGTCAGTGACCAATCCTTTATCGGTTCGGGCGTCGCCAGCGTGCGCAGAAAATTACCGAGATTGTAGGCCAGCGCATGAAGCTGGAGACGGACGGCGTTAGCAGCGAACGACCGACATGATAGCCGGGTCCACTTGATTGCGCCTTTTCCTTCCTTGATCCATTGCTCACACGTGCCGCGCTTGTTGTAGAAGGCGACGACATTCTCGGCGGAGCGCGCCATGTTCGTCACGATGAAGCCGACGCGCGGATAAAGCTCGCCCGGATGCCATTCGACCTTGGCGATCACCCGGCGCGGCTGCGACCAGCTTCCCGCTTGATAGGTGAAACTTGCATGGGATCGGCAGACGTCATTGGACGGGCGACCAACCGGGCGTTTGAGCAGATAGCCGATCCTCTCTTGCAAGATGTGATTGGCGGGCAGACGGATCGCATATTTGATCCGTTCTGCCTCCAGATATTCGTAAACTTCGGGGTTTGCGAAGCCGGCGTCGGCGCGGAAATAAATGCGTGAGACCTTGCCTTGATACCGCGCCACGACCGGCTTCAGCACCGCCTCCCATCCATCGGCGCTGTGAACATTGCCGGGGCGCAGGGCGCAGCGTTCCAAATCGCCATATTGGTTGAAAACGAACAGCGGATGATAGCAGGTGCAGTCATAGTGACCGTTCCAGACACTGTGTTCCTGTTCGCCATGCGTCGGGCTCACGCTCGAATCCATGTCGAGCAAGATACCTCTCGGCGGACGGCGACCATGAACGCTGTCGATCCATTTGCCGGAGAGATCAGCGAGCGCCGAAAGGTTCTTTTCCGCCGTGAGCCAGCGCGTCTCAAAGCGGCCCATCTGGCTCGGCGAAGCCGCTGCATCCGAGGCCGCCTTTCCGCCGACTATCCACCGCATCGCGGGATCATGGCGCAGGCGTTGAGCGTCGTTCACGTCTTCATATCCGGCAAGTCGCCCAAATATGGATTGCCGCAACATCCCGACGAGTGCATGCCGGCCATTCTTGCCAGTGCGTGCGTCGGAGAGCGCATCACCCGCCATCGCGCTGAGGCACAGCGCGTCGTCCAGTTCCCGGTATGCGAGCAAGCCTGCGTCGGAGGTAACCACCGATCCGCGAAAGTGAAGCAACAATCGGCGGTCGAAATCGAGCCTGAGAGCGCCATCATACGATTCACCCGCCGGGTTCGCCATGACGGCCTCATTCGATCCGAAATAACATGCTGATTATGTTAGCTGAATCGCGGCATCGACGCTGCAAATTATTGCCTCATCCGGCGTATGCGGGCTCATAGTACCCGACGAACAAATGGCGAGATGCATCCTCTTGAAGATGCGGGCATTTGACAGATCGTAGTTTTCATAGTGTGCATTTAGTTCGAAGCGCGATCGACCGGCAGAGGTCGTAAATAAACAATGTGCGACGTGGTACAGAATGGCTCTGTTGAGCCACATCTTTGGCGATTATGTAGTTGCACCACTGTGCGCATGATCATGGTCGGCGATGATTCCAGTTGATGGAATCGAGAACTTCCCGCTCATGGGCCGCGCAATCTTCCAGAAAGCCGCGAAGAGAGGCGATTTTTTCGAGAAGCAGGTCATATTCCGATCGGCTTGGGCACGGCTTATGGCCGGACGATCTAAGCACGCGCGTTACGATATCGACGGTAGCGATATGCTTGCTTACGGGCTTCACTCCGGCTCCTTCCCGGGCCGCGTGATTTTTTTCGCTACATTGATCACGGCGGAATATCCATTCAAATTAAAAAGACGCGGTGTCGTTCAGAGGATGCTGAACGGTCAAGCGTCATTTCCGCGTCGGCGTGGTCGCCCTCTTCGCGTCCAGCTTCGCTCCCCGAAGTCGAGCAAACACATTAGGCGATGACAGGAATCCTTCCTGTCACCCCGAGGGAGGTGGGTTGTTTGAGACCTCGCTCTTCTAGGATCGATTTGCCAAGCTCATCGAACGATTCGAGGTAGAGCGTCAAGGTCTCTTCAGCATGCTTGATGGCCTCTTCGTAGATTTTTCCCCACGTATTGTAGCCTTCGAGCGCCGAAAAATAGGCCAGATAGCCGCTAGACCACGGTACGGGCGCACTATGTGGCGTAGACCACAGACATGGGTGTACTATGTGGCGTAGAGTTAAGGCAACAGGTGCAATGTTACGACCAAGGTTATAGGTAAAAACGGTGCTTACCGTCTCGCCTATGCTAAAGTTGCCTCCCAATGTGGAACTGGCTTGCTCTAGTGTCCTGCGTCGCAAATATCGACTAATATCTGCCTTGCGCCGTGATTTGCGGGGAGGATGGGATGGCGCGGCCAATCAAGCGACTGCACGCGGCGCCTTATGTCGTCAAAGAACTTCGTCGGCGGTCACGGTCAACCACCATCGGCGCCCGCGACATGGAACGCGCCAACATCATTTTGCCGCGGCTCGACGGCGTCGGCGTTGCGACTGCCGCCGAGCGGCTGAAGACAACGTCGAAGCGCGTTTCCCTGTGGTCGGGGCGTTTCGAGAGATCGGGCCTCGACGGTCTGGACGACAAGCCAGGTCGCGGTCGCAAGCCATCGATCCCAAATGCGAAAGTGGCGCGTGTCGTCACCGAGGCGACACGGCCGCCGCAAGGGAAGACCCGCTGGAGCATCCGCTCGATGAGCCGTCACGCCGGCGTCTCGCCGAGTACGGTTCAACGCATCTGGTCGAAAAACGACTTGAAACCGCATCGCTTGAAGACCTTCAAACTCTCGAATGATCCGAAGTTCGAAGAGAAATTCTGGGACGTGATCGGGCTCTATCTCGATCCGCCGACGAAAGCGCTCGTGTTGTGCTGCGACGAGAAAAGCCAATGCCAGGCGCTCGAACGAACGCAACTCGGGCTTCCGCTGGCGCCCAACCGCACACGCACGATGACGCACGACTATATGCGGCACGGCACAGTCATGTCTGGACGGCGCCCGCTGATCAAGGGTTTTTTTGCGGCGTTGCGTTTGATCGTGGGTGCGGTCATGTCTTCGGCCTGTCGATGCGGGTTTTGACGCCCCGCTGGCCCTGATGTTGTCCGCTGATCCCTTGCCCCAAATCACGTTGGCGCGCTTGACGGCGCAGACAATGCCACGGGCTTTGGGATCAATCCGCGCTCTTCGCATCACCTCTTGGTCACCCTCGATTCTTTTGCAGCCCTTGGCCGCTGACGATGTCGGCGGTCGTTACGCCGGAGCTGCGCTATAGGTTGTCTTACCGCGCATGATCGCGAAGGCGATGCGCGCCATTTTATTGGCGAGCGCGACGGCGACAAGCTTGAAGGGCTTAGTCTGCATGAGCTTCTTCGCAAAGGATCGCAGCGCGTCGTCGTGCGGCTTGCGATGATAGAGGACCGCATGCGCGCCCACGACGAGCAATGTCCGCAAATATCGATTGCCCATCTTCGAGATGCGGCCCAATCGCTCCTTGCCGCCGGACGAGTTTTGTCTCGGCGTCAGGCCAAGAAAGGCGGCGAACTCACGCGGGCCCGAGAAAGCGGAGACGTCTTGAACGCTCGCGGCCATCGCCGAGGCCGTCACCGGGCCGAAGCCAGGAATAGTCATCAGCCGGCGCGCCATTTCGTCGCCTCGAGCCATCGCGGCGATGCTTCGATCGCTGCGTGCAATCTCCTGATCCAGAGCATGCAGTTGACGCACGAGCGGGGCGAGCGCCGCGCGGACGCAGGCCGGAATTGTCTCGTCGCCTTCCGCCATGACGAGCCCCGCCATTTCGCGGGCGTTCTTGAGCCCCTGCGCCGCGATGACCCCAATCTCGGCCAGATGCCCGCGAAGCGCGTTGATCAGTTGCGTGCGTTGCGCCACCAGCATTTCGCGCACCTTGTGATGCATGAGCACCGCCTGGTTCTCCAGCGTGCGCACGCCGACAAAGCGCATCGAAGGCCTTGTCACCGCTTCGCAGATCCCGGCGGCGTCGGCCGCGTCATTCTTTTGCCGACGCACATAGGGTTTGACATAGGCCGGCGGCATCATCCGAGCGTCATGGCCGAGCTTGATCAGCTCGCGCGCCCAATGATGGGCCGAACCGCAGGCTTCCATACCGACAAGACACTCGGGCAATTGCGCGAAGAAGGCCAGCACGTCCTTGCGCCGAAGCGCCTTGGCGACGATCACGCGGCCAAAGGCGTCGATCGCATGAACCTGAAAGACATGCTTGGCCAGATCGAGGCCAACAGTCGTGACAGACGACAAATCGGTGATAGACTTTCCCATGGACGGCGCTCCTTCAGAGGGTTGCTCAACGACAACCGTCTTGGCACAGCTCTTCATTGAGCGAGATGCCGGTGCGGGCGCCGTCCACACCATCACGTTGTTTGCAGCCCTTGTCCAATTGTCGGGCAAGCTGATTGCTCGCACCGAGGCGAGCCACACGCACGTCGAATGGCCGCGCTTTCTCAAACAGATTGATCGCGAAACGCTACCCGGCCTCGATCTGCATCTGATTGCGGACAACTACGCCACGCACCAACATCCGAAGGTGAGCGCGTGGCTGGACAAGCATTTGCGCTTCAATATGCACTTCACGCCGACCTCTTCGTCTTGGCTCAATCTGGTTGAACGCTTCTTTGCCGATCTGACTGGCGATGTGATCCGCGCTGGCAGCTTCGCTTCGGTCAACGAACTGGCGCGTGACATCAAGGCCTATCTCGCCGAGCGCAACGCCAATCCAAAGCCCCACAAGTGGAAGGCCGAAGGCGCCGAAATCCTCGCCAAAATCAAGCGCGCCCGCGATGCCCTCGACAACGCCGAGGCTGCATGAGTTATATGTCGGCAATTGAGAAGTCAGCACACTAGAGTTCCCGATGGGTTTTCCGGGGAATTCGTGCGTAGGGCAAGAGCACAGTATTGTCATGTGGAAATTTTAAATTAGTACGCTTCTGCGACGTATCGATTGACTATATACTCTGGCGTGACTTTCTACATGACGCTGGTTCGTTGGTCTCGCCGGTGCCGCTTTGGATCGCGAGGCTTGATTTGGGCCGCGGGCGTTGCACGGGCATCACGAGTAGCAACAAAGCCGCATGGCGAGGCGGTGGCCTAACAGGTGCAAACAATGGCAGACCTGAATAAAATAGAGGACAAGCTAGACACCGTGGAAGACCTGCTTCAAGCGGCTTTTCTCGCATCGAGTGGTCTGGGCGACGACATGAATGCGATGGCGTCGCTGATCGCCGTCATTCAAAAAGAACTCACCCTCGCACGCGTAGCGATTAGGGGCGAGATCGGCACCGAGGCAGTCCAACCGGAGGCACGACAACGGGATGTCTTGAGCTTCAGCGTGGGCAAAGATTCGCGTCGGCCCGTTCGCCTGCTCCAGAACGTGGACGGCTCTGAACCGGCAACACGCAAGCACGGCGGCTGAGCGTCGAATGATCTGGAACGGGAAGGCCGATCGCCAGCATTCGCATCCCTGATTGCCCGGGCGATCGCACTCTGCGCGCTATCTGGCATCACAGTCTGGCACAAATGCCCATCGCTCGGACTCCTGTGGCGAGGGAGCGGCCTGCTCAGGCTGGGGCGCCTCGTCGTGTTCATTCTTGAGTCCCGTCACACGCGAACCCTAGATGAACCCTGGACAGCCAGTCCGGAGCACGCCATAAGGGAGCAGTTCGTCAAGCTTCCGCGCGCCGCCAACGTGGAACGTTGGCCCGAACAATTACAAGCGTGAAGGACTGCGGTTGACCCCCTAAAACGCGCGCAAAGCTCGCCCATTTAGAGCCAACTGTTTGAAAAGAGCTCTATTGCGCCAATTGACTCTAGCCACGCTATCTAGTCTGGCATTCCCCAGATAACCGGGAATGTGCCAAGCGCGTATCATTGATCTCCTGCCGTGACATCGGACATTCGTCCTATACCGGCATTATTTTCCGGATCGCCCGCTTATTGAGGTTGAGATTGCCGCGCTGCGGCGCTGCTGTGGTGCTCCGGCACACCAAAACCAGTGACATGGGCGGATCGCGCACCGGACAATACAGAGTCGGTTGTGATCAAGACGCACTTCTCCCTTAGTTTTTGCTCGACGCATGACGACCGAACACTTCACGCAGGCGCTGGATTGGGCGGCGGCCGCAGGTCGGCGATCATTCGTAGGATGTCCGCGAAGAGATTTTTCGGAATGGCGACTTCGGCCATCTGATACCAAGTCTCTGAAAGTTTGACTCCTGAGGCGGATTTCCCGAATCGGCATTTATCTGATTCACCATGGCAAACAGCTTTTGGGAGAGTTTGCCATGTCGACTCCGGTTCCGCTTCGCTCTGACTTTGACACGATTGGCCTGCGCATGCTGGCGCGGCGATCGCGTGACCCCGATCAGACCCGGCGTCTCTTGGCACTGGCCGAGACTTATGATGGCGGCTCGCGGCCGGATGCGGCGCGGATCGGCGGGGTCGGGGTGCAGATCGTGCGCGACTGGGTTGTCCGTTTCAACGCCAAAGGTCCTGATGGTCTCTTGACCGGCAAAGCGCCGGGCGCTCCCAGCATCCTCGGCGAGCGCCAGCGCCAAGCTTTGCGGCAGGTCGTGGAAGATGGGCCGATTCCCGCCCTGCATGGCGTCGTCCGCTGGCGGCTGATCGATCTGGCGCAGTGGCTCTTCGAAGAGTTCCGGGTTTCGATCTCCAAGCCGACGCTCAGCCGCGAGCTGCGGCATATGGGCTTTCGCAAGCTCTCGGCGCGACCGCGCCATCATGCGCAAGACGAGGAAGCCGCGGCGGCTTTTAAAAAAACTTTCTCGCCCTCGTGGAGGAGACCGCCGCAAAAGAGGCTCCTGGCAAGCCGATAGAGATTTGGTTTCAAGACGAAGCTCGGATCGGGCAGAAAAACAAGGTCACCCGCCGATGGGCGAAACGCGGGACACGGCCTTCGGCGCCGCACGACCAGAGGACGAGTTCAGCCTATATTTTCGGCGCCATCTGCCCGGCCGAAGGAAAAGGCGCCGGGCTCGTACTACCCTCCTGCAACAGCGAGGCCATGGCCCTGCATCTCGAAGAAATCTCGCTTGCGGTCGCACCAAGCGCGCATGCGCTCGTTCTTCTCGATCAGGCCGGGTGGCATGTCTCGGCGAAGCTTCCCGTCCCGGACAACATCACGCTCTTGCCGTTGCCGCCGAAATCGCCCGAGCTCAATCCGGTCGAGAACATCTGGCAATTCATGCGCGACAACTGGCTCTCGAACCGCGTCTTCGAAATCCTACGACGACATTCTCGACCACTGCTGCTTCGCCTGGAACAAGCTCATCGACATGCCCTGGAAAATCATCTCCATCGGAACAAGAGAGTGGGCCTATCGGTCGTGATCAGCGAGACTTGGTATGAAACGCGACATAGCGGCCATGGCTCACGATCTTCGCGCCGATCTTGATCAGCTTTTCCTTCAGGCTCGTCAGTGACCAATCCTTTATCGGTTCGGGCGTCGCCAGCGTGCGCAGAAAATTACCGAGATTGTAGGCCAGCGCATGAAGCTGGAGACGGACGGCGTTAGCAGCGAACGACCGACATGATAGCCGGGTCCACTTGATTGCGCCTTTTCCTTCCTTGATCCATTGCTCACACGTGCCGCGCTTGTTGTAGAAGGCGACGACATTCTCGGCGGAGCGCGCCATGTTCGTCACGATGAAGCCGACGCGCGGATAAAGCTCGCCCGGATGCCATTCGACCTTGGCGATCACCCGACGCGGCTGCGACCAGCTTCCCGCTTGATAGGTGAAACTTGCATGGGATCGGCAGACGTCATTGGACGGGCGACCAACCGGGCGTTTGAGCAGATAGCCGATCCTCTCTTGCAAGATGTGATTGGCGGGCAGACGGATCGCATATTTGATCCGTTCTGCCTCCAGATATTCGTAAACTTCGGGGTTTGCGAAGCCGGCGTCGGCGCGGAAATAAATGCGTGAGACCTTGCCTTGATACCGCGCCACGACCGGCTTCAGCACCGCCTCCCATCCATCGGCGCTGTGAACATTGCCGGGGCGCAGGGCGCAGCGTTCCAAATCGCCATATTGGTTGAAAACGAACAGCGGATGATAGCAGGTGCAGTCATAGTGACCGTTCCAGACACTGTGTTCCTGTTCGCCATGCGTCGGGCTCACGCTCGAATCCATGTCGAGCAAGATACCTCTCGGCGGACGGCGACCATGAACGCTGTCGATCCATTTGCCGGAGAGATCAGCGAGCGCCGAAAGGTTCTTTTCCGCCGTGAGCCAGCGCGTCTCAAAGCGGCCCATCTGGCTCGGCGAAGCCGCTGCATCCGAGGCCGCCTTTCCGCCGACTATCCACCGCATCGCGGGATCATGGCGCAGGCGTTGAGCGTCGTTCACGTCTTCATATCCGGCAAGTCGCCCAAATATGGATTGCCGCAACATCCCGACGAGTGCATGCCGGCCATTCTTGCCAGTGCGTGCGTCGGAGAGCGCATCACCCGCCATCGCGCTGAGGCACAGCGCGTCGTCCAGTTCCCGGTATGCGAGCAAGCCTGCGTCGGAGGTAACCACCGATCCGCGAAAGTGAAGCAACAATCCGCGGTCGAAATCGAGCCTGAGAGCGCCATCATACGATTCACCCGCCGGGTTCGCCATGACGGCCTCATTCGATCCGAAATAACATGCTGATTATGTTAGCTTAATCGCCGCATCGACGCTGCAAATTATTGCCTCATCCGGCGTATGCGGGCTAGTTGAAAAGAGAACGAATTCGCCCGATAACGGGGGTCAAACAAACGGGGACGCATCTATTCCTCGGGAGCCTGTAAAAAGGGGTGACCCAGGGTCCAAGGGCGGTTTCTGGCCGTTACATTGTGTAACGGCCGGCGGCATGGAGAAGCGTCAAATCACGCGGCAAGAACTCGTCGCAGCGGCGCTCAAACTGAGGGCGCGGCCCGGGACGATCCGGCAATGGTTCCACCGAGCCATTCCGTATCGCTGGCAGATAAGGCTCATGGAATACTTTGAGGGTCCCGTCGAAATAAGCGACTGGGCGCCCGAGGCGACAGCGGCAATCGCCAAACCCTCGATCGCGGAAACCTGGCGCAAGAAGCACCCCGTTAGTAGCTGATGTCAAACCTCGCGGACTGGACCTTCCTCGACGCCGCGAACCGGCGGGGCGGGGGCCTTGCCGCCGACCTATGTTTTCGAGGACCTGCGCGGCGTGCTGCTCGACCATGTTCTGCGCGCCGATCTGATGCTCACGGGGCTCGCGATCAATTCGTTTCTTTTCGCGGCAACCGCCGTCGGCTTTGCCCGGCTGCTCGCAAGCCACGGAGCGGCGGCATAGTGCGGCAGCACTGCTTGCCCCGCTGAGCCAGGTCAGCGCGAGCGAGCAAAGATTGCCTCCGGCGAGTCAACGGACACCTGGAGAACGAAAGATTGGCATCTACGGGAGCACGAATGTCTCGCCGATTTCGCGGAGGGCGATGCGTTCCGGTGTCTCCCGCAGCGCGGCCTGAAAACGAACGATCGGTTCGCCAAGGTCTTCGGCGCTGAGGCGGAAAGTTTGATGATGGACCGGCATGATGAAGTGAGCGCCGGCTTCATTGGCCATTTGCACGGCTTGTTCCGGAGTGCAGTGCGAATAAATCCAGGGATTGTAAGCGCCGATCGACATGATCGCCAAATCGATGGGACCGGAAGCGCGCAACTCCGCAAACGAATCGCTCAGCGCGGTGTCTCCGCTAAAAATGATGCGACGGTTATTTCTCTCGAGAACGTAGCCGTTGTAACCGCGATAGGTATCGCGCCGTTTCCGCGCGCCCCAATGTTTGACCTGGAACGCGACGATGTCGATCTTGCCGGCGGAAGTTGATACAGACTTTCTTTCTTTCCAACATAGTTCGCTCACGTCGCAGAACCGTGTCCAACGAAGCAGATCACTTGTCCGATGGGCCGTGATCACCCTAGTCGAACGATGAAATCGATGGAGCGTGCGCATGTCGAAATGATCGAAGTGCGCGTGGGAAAGAAGCACGATGTCGATCTTGGGGAGGTCGCGAACGGTCAGCGCGGGCGCGGTCAGGCGTTTAGGCCCGAGTGTAAGGCCGGGTAACCGGATTCCGATCCGCGGAAACAGAACTGGATCCGTGAGAATCTTTATCCCGAAAAAATTGATCAACACCGTCGCGTGCCCGAGCCATGCCGCGGTTATCCGGTTATCGCTCCACTCCGCTGGATTTGGCCGAGCAAAAGCTGGAGCGATTGGACGCCATCTTTCGCCAATCCATTCATGCCAGAGGTAACCGAACCAACGGCGAGCGCGTGAACCGCCAAGATTTTGCTTCTTATTTCTCATCTGCCAAGGGTATCTGATACGAGCGCAAGACCCAAAAGATGCCATTCCGGACAGGGGCGGTTTTCTACATGCGGCATGCTGCGCCGGCCTACTCGGCAGCAACGGCCTGATCGGTGAGTTCATACCGCATGATCTGCGGCTTGCCTCGATTCTGTACACTTGGTCCGAGTGAGGCCAAGTCCTGAGGCCGACAGCGCCGCTGGCGAAGGTCTGCTATAAGGGGCATTTGGGAAAACTTATGCTCGCTGTGAGGTTTACGCCTTTTGACCCTTTGCTGACGAATCGCGACACGCCTGCCCTTGCGAAAAGCCAATATAGTGGGGTGGTGAACTACCCACGTTTAGAGCGGGCCTTCTGAATGACCTCCTCAGCCGTCGGCGGGTTCGGGGGGTGCCAGCTCAGGCGTAACGGCGTGCGCACTTTGAACGGGCGCAGCGAGCCTTCGGTCGAAAAATAATACTCGCCCTTGGAGAGCTTGCCGATATCGTCGGCAGCGGCGCCCTTCGCCGCCATAAGCTCGCGGATGGCGTCGATCGTCGCCGGCGCGTTCATGCGGCCGTACACGTGAGTGGTGCAGTGCGACACGATCTTGTTGTCAACGCCCTTCGGCGTTTGCGTCGCGAACATCATTCCGAGGCCATATTTGCGCGCCTCCGCCGCCAGCGACAGCGCGCTCGCCTTGCACGCCGTCCCTGCGCCCGAGGGCGCGAAGTTCTGCGCCTCGTCGATCACATAGAGGCAGCCGGTCGGGTTTGGGTTGCGCTTGATGAATGTGAACAACGACATCTGCAGGCGATTAACGAAGGAGTCGCGCGCCTCCTCGCTCGCAAGGCCAGCAAGGTTGATCACCGAAACGCGCGTCTTGCTGCTCGGGCCTCTAAACAGCGTTCTCGGGTCAAGCGGTTGTCCGATTGATTTAAGCAGCGGGTTCATTGCAATGGCGGCGCGTAGCTGATCCGCGATTTCGTTCGCAAGCTTTTGGGCGTTGCTGTCTTCGCTGACGTCATCCGGTAGTTCAGCGAGCAATGCGATCAAGTCGGTCAGCGCGCCGCCTCTTCCCGCCGCAAAACGGCGAATGGCATCGGCAAGGACACCCTTCTTTCGAGTCGCCTTCTCGCCACCGCCCGGCAGAAATGGGGTCAGTGTCGCCCACGCCATGTCAATCGCCTGTTCGCGTTCGTCTGCATCGTCGATCGCGGCGAAATCCGGGAGCAGGTTGAGCGAAATCGGGTTGCCGCTGGTCACGCCGGGCGTCCAGATCTGGACGTCGGCGCATGCGCGATACGTTTCGGCCTTGGCCGCGTCCTCCTCGCTCCAGGACTCCGGGCGCGTCGGCCACGCATCGTCAAGGTGGGACAGATCATTGTTGGGATCGAGCACGATCGACGGAATTCCAAGCAACGCCGCCTCCTCGACGATCCGGCGTAGGAGCACAGTCTTGCCCGAACCCGGCCCGGCGAGAACAGCGACGTGGCGCGGGAGCAAATCGGTCGCGAGCGTCACCGGATCGCCGAGCGCTCCGCGCTCGTAGCGACGGCCGATCGGGATGAGGCGCTCGGGCGCAGCAGCCGGCGGAGCCTTTGGCTGTTCGGCCTGCGCGCCGACCGGTGTTTGCGTCGGGGCCGGCTTGGCCCCCGCCAGCGTGGGCTTGTCCTGCGGCGGCGGCGCAGGCTCGTGGTGGCGAACGGTTGGACGCGAGGAACGGCGGCGGGCACAGGCCGGCCTCCTGGAACAATGGCGTCTTGAAGAGAGGCTGCTGCTGGCGCAGCCAGGCGTCAAAGCCGGTGAGTTTACGCGCGTCCATCGCCGCCAGCGCGACGAAGGCGCGCAGATCGTCGTCCGTGGGCGCGATGAGCTTGCCGCCGGCCTTCAGGAACTGATCGAACAGCGCCTTCGTCCTGGGGCCGCTCGGCGGCGCGCCGCCACGCAGGATGAACAGGTGGCGGAATTTCAGCGCCGTGTCGATGCCGGAGGCGGTCATCGCCGCCTTCAGGCGCGTTTGAAAGGCCCTCGCATTGGTATGTCCGAGGAGGCGGAAACAATAGTGCTGCTCGCGACTGCCCTCGCTAAGAAATGTGAAGGACAAGCGGCCATGCAGCGAAGGGCGCTTTTGGTCAGGGTCGTGCTGGACTTCCGAGTCGATATCGTCCGGCAAGTCGTAATGCTTCTCAAGCAACCGTAAAGTTCCGTCGATAAGCTCTCGAAACTGGTCTTCGCCTTCGGCGTCAATGAGATTGGCGATCACGGCGGCCTTGAGTTCACTCTGGTAAACTTGATCAAGGCCCGCGGTCTCGTCCTCTCTGGACGGTGGCTGGGTGGGGTCAAAGCTCTTGCAGAGCGTCACCTCCCCGGCAGCCACGCATTTCCGCTGGTGACGGTCACACGCCTGAAGAAGCTCGCGCGGCGAGAGGCCGAGTGTAGATTCGAGTGCACGGCGCTTGTATTCATGCAAATCCATCAGCCCTTGAGCCAGGGCATCGACGATAGACTGGGCTTCCATTTGCTCCTGCATAGCTCCACTGTTCGCGGCACGCGCAAGAGAGCTGCTCGCGGTGACGATGGCGTCGATCTGGTCGATGGCGATGAGCGTCGGAGCTATGCGGCTCATAATCCACGATAGGCCTTGAACGACCTTGATCGGTGAATTGACTTCCTTGAAGCCAAGGGCTCGAACTTCTTCGCCGTCGAAGCTCATTTGAATAACGCTTCTCGAACCACGCGCCGGGACGCGCTGCTTTTTGCTTTGGCTTTTGAGCAGGCTTCGATCGCTGGCGTTTCTCGATAGTGAACGCCTCGAAATTTCCAACCCGGTCAAAATGATGGCCCGGCTTGGGAAATGGGAAGCCGATCGTCACCTCTTCGACCTTCTTCGTGTTCTTCCGATGCCGAGACGTCGGCCGTCGCGGCAGCCTCGAGTTCTGTGATGTAAATCGTCCCAGCGGCGCTTTGGCTGTCGTCGGCACGCACGACTTGGATGACGCTTTCGTTGGCCGCCTTGATCAACGCGTTGATGCGGCCGTTCATGTAGACCTGAAGGTTATTGATCTCGACGGTTTTGACTTTCCCTCTCGCGGAGAGCTCGATCGGCGCCTCGCCGAGAACCGGATTGAGCTTGGCGCTAAGCCCGTCGAGCAGCGCCTGCCCGAACAGGGACATGCCGCCTTTGGTCTTGGGCTGAAAAGCGCGCAGTCCATAGGCCGTCGCCCGCAGCACACGCAGTTCCAGGAGCGGATCTCCAGATGAGCCGCTTTCGTCGATTACATTCGTTCCGGTGACCTTTCGTAGCTTGTCAATGTCGTTCCGGCATGCGTCCAGCAGAACGACATGCGACGTTACGGTGGCGAGAGAGGACAGGCACTCGAACAGGTTCTGCGTCCGAATCGCTTCGTCGAGAGAGCCGCGCGGCCGCCCGTAGTCGCTGGGCAGCAGCAGCTGGTTCGCTTTCGCGATCTGCATACCATGCCCACTGAATAAGAGGAGGCTGCGTCCTTTGGTCGGCGGCATCAATTCCTTCATCTCGCCATACCAGTTTGCAATAGCGTTCTTGCAATTTGCGAACGTCGCTTCCGGCGCGTGGGCGACAATGTTCGGGTCGCAGTTCTCAAGCTCGTCGGAAGCCGATTCGCCGACGCTCTTCTTCAGCGGCGACAAGAGAAGGCGCACGCGCGCCAGCGGCCAGCCATTCAGGTGGTAATCGCTGCGCAGCCATCCAAAGAAGCGCAAGGCGGTGAACGCCGATACGGCGAGCTGCCCCAACCCATATGTTTCGCCGGCCGGCTTGGCGGCGCCCCCCAAGAGATGGTCGTAGCGGCTGATGCCGATTATGAGCGCGTAGACGCCGGGATCGCCGGGCTTCACGTCATCATTCTACCAGAGCCCGGGCTCGTCGGGATCGGAACGGAATGCCATGTCATTGGCTCCTGTTGGGGAACGCCGCCTTGAGTTTTTCTGCGAAGAGTTCGATAGAAGCTCGGCCTCTCGAGGTAGCCGCCATGCGCGGCAGCGACCGACTTGCCCGTCCAAAATTCCTCATCATCGATGCCGTCGGCGAAAATTCCTTCCGTCGTGAAGCTGATGATGTCATTGTGGTCCCAGACGTTCCACCAGTGTCCGAGGTTAGAGGTGACAAGTGGCGTGCGCTTTCCAGTCGCCTTCGAGTAGTCCTTCGAGCTCGCAAGAAACATGTTCAGTTCCTCGAAGAAGCCGACCTGGCTTGCAGTAGCGCACCAGTTGCGAGTGCCTTGAGTAAAACGGACGGAATTGGGCCGGGCCTCTGCGCCGTGCCCCTACCTTCGATGTAGAACAATACGTCGCCGAGGAAGCGCGTGACGAAATCGTTGAGCGAAGGCCGAAATCTCGCTCGCGAGGACGGTAAGGTTGGCAGCGTTATCGATCGCTCGCGAGACGCTCTCTGTTACCCGATCGTGCAAGTCGCGGAAGAAGTCACCTACAGCACCGGCGGCCGCGAAGCTCGACTGCCGTTCGACGTCCTCTTGCACCGCAGTCGCGACGATCTGCAGTTGCGCATCGAGGTTGGGCGCGTCCCAGAGGCGACGACGGATGGTGGGATCGCGGGCGACATAATCGGCCGCAGCGCCGACGCGCGCCCGAAACAGGGCGTCTGCGTCCGTTTCGTCTTCACCTTCTGCCGTCGGCCGACGAATGGCGAGCGCGATCAAATCCGCGAGCTTCGTGTCCGGCAACGCGTCGATCCGCGCGTTCTGAATGGAAGAGGCGGCTTGGCTGCTCGTGAATCCGCTCGAAGACGCCGTCTCACGTGGCACGGTCGCGACGATCGAGTCGAGGATTTCGTTGCGTTGAGTTTCCGCCGAGCCGGCGGCGAGAAAGATAGTCCGCGGGCGGCAAATGCCTCCCCATTTGGGCGGATCGCACAAGGGGAACCAGTCTGCTGCCCTGATCGAGACGTTCTCGGGATCTGGAGCGATGGCGGGGGCCACGACGCGTCGAAAATATTCGCGTACTGGCGTGAAGTGGTTCGGACTGCGGGTATTGACGCCATGCATGTAAATGATCGGCACATTCCTCTCCCCCATTTCTGGAAAGACTAATCGAGATGCCGGCAACCGACAAGACGGGGATCAGAGGACAGCTGGTTTTCGGTGAGCGGATGCTGACTCCCCGGCCGAAATCGCTTCCCTTGGTAGAACTCCCCTCGAATATGCCTCCGCTCACTGGATCTTGGGGGCGCGCCTCTAAAGCAGGTGTCGGGCTAAGGCTCGGTCCCGGCGAAGCGCCGGCTTCGAGATGCGCCGTTTCACTGGAGCGACACGCGGCCAGCCAGTGCTTGCCGGCCCTCAGGCATCACGAGCCAGTTGGAGTCGGACGACGCTTTATCTTTGTCGCGTTTCGCCGAAAGCGAACCGTCCAGGAAGGTTTCAAGCGGGCGCTGCCGCCGATCGGTCGGCGCCCGCCGGATCGCCAGACCTTCGTCCAATGAAGCGCGGGTGCCGCTCCCCGAATGACAGCAGTCGAGAACACAGAGTAGATGCGGACTGCGGGCCGCGACTTCGGCGATCAGAACGGCCAGCTCCTTGTCTGCGAGATCCCAATTGCCGTCGTTGCGGCTGTCATAGCAAACCAGGGTCTCGTCGAGATGGTCTGGCTCAATGTGCCAGAACTCGGGCGGGGGGCTCTCCTGCGAGCCATGGCCGCTGTAATAGAACAGCGCCACGTCGCGGGACCCGCCTTGCAAAGATGTTCGTGGAAACCTTGAATAACGTTCGACCGGCTCGCCTGGTCGTTTTTCAGCACCCGCAGATCGATGGAAAAATCGCCCGCTTTGCCGAACTCCTGAAGCAGCAGCGCAATCGCTGACGCATCCGTTCAGAGTTGGAACCGGTCTCTGATAGGCATCGATACCGACCAGAGTCGCGTAAAGCGTTCGTGTCATGAGAGCATGCGTTGATAAGAGTTGATGGTCTGAAAGAACAACTGCGGTGTTGGTTGTTGCGTTGCCGAACTGGACATTGTTATGTTCCCTTTCTGAATGAATGATTGCCTCGATCAACTTGCCAACGATTAATACACGCCAGGATAGTTATACCCAAAACGCATTCGACCACCGCATTGCGGATCCTGACTATTTACTGGCGGGCGCTGCCAGCAGCTGAGGCCGTGATAACATGTGCCCAGCTCCTTCGCATGCTCCTCCATGGCGGCGAGCTGCTTCTTCACATATTCGGACTGATGGGCGAGGATTTCCTGGGGATCCTTCGCTTGAACCCGCATACGCCGGATGAGGCAATAATTTGCAGCGTCGATGCCGCGATTCAGCTAACATAATCAGCATGTTATTTCGGATCGAATGAGGCCGTCATGGCGAACCCGGCGGGTAAATCGTATGATGGCGCTCTCAGGCTCGATTTCGACCGCCGATTGTTGCTTCACTTTCGCGGATCGGTGGTTACCTCCGACGCAGGCTTGCTCGCATACCGGGAACTGGACGACGCGCTGTGCCTCAGCGCGATGGCGGGTGATGCGCTCTCCGACGCACGCACTGGCAAGAATGGCCGGCATGCACTCGTCGGGATGTTGCGGCAATCCATATTTGGGCGACTTGCCGGATATGAAGACGTGAACGACGCTCAACGCCTGCGCCATGATCCCGCGATGCGGTGGATAGTCGGCGGAAAGGCGGCCTCGGATGCAGCGGCTTCGCCGAGCCAGATGGGCCGCTTTGAGACGCGCTGGCTCACGGCGGAAAAGAACCTTTCGGCGCTCGCTGATCTCTCCGGCAAATGGATCGACAGCGTTCATGGTCGCCGTCCGCCGAGAGGTATCTTGCTCGACATGGATTCGAGCGTGAGCCCGACGCATGGCGAACAGGAACACAGTGTCTGGAACGGTCACTATGACTGCACCTGCTATCATCCGCTGTTCGTTTTCAACCAATATGGCGATTTGGAACGCTGCGCCCTGCGCCCCGGCAATGTTCACAGCGCCGATGGATGGGAGGCGGTGCTGAAGCCGGTCGTGGCGCGGTATCAAGGCAAGGTCTCACGCATTTATTTCCGCGCCGACGCCGGCTTCGCAAACCCCGAAGTTTACGAATATCTGGAGGCAGAACGGATCAAATATGCGATCCGTCTGCCCGCCAATCACATCTTGCAAGAGAGGATCGGCTATCTGCTCAAACGCCCGGTTGGTCGCCCGTCCAATGACGTCTGCCGATCCCATGCAAGTTTCACCTATCAAGCGGGAAGCTGGTCGCAGCCGCGCCGGGTGATCGCCAAGGTCGAATGGCATCCGGGCGAGCTTTATCCGCGCGTCGGCTTCATCGTGACGAACATGGCGCGCTCCGCCGAGAATGTCGTCGCCTTCTACAACAAGCGCGGCACGTGTGAGCAATGGATCAAGGAAGGAAAAGGCGCAATCAAGTGGACCCGGCTATCATGTCGGTCGTTCGCTGCTAACGCCGTCCGTCTCCAGCTTCATGCGCTGGCCTACAATCTCGGTAATTTTCTGCGCACGCTGGCGACGCCCGAACCGATAAAGGATTGGTCACTGACGAGCCTGAAGGAAAAGCTGATCAAGATCGGCGCGAAGATCGTGAGCCATGGCCGCTATGTCGCGTTTCAGATGGCCGAAGTCGCCATTCCGAAAAATCTCTTCGCGGACATCCTACGAATGATCGCCGACCTGCGGCCGCCGCCCAATCCAGCGCCTGCGTGAAGTGTTCGGTCGTCATGCGTCGAGCAAAAACTAAGGGAGAAGTGCGTCTTGATCACAACCAACTCTGTATTGTCCGGTGCGCGATCCGCCCATGTCACTGGTTTTGGTGTGCCGGAGCACCACAGCAGCGCCGCAGCGCGGCAATCTCAACCTCAATAAGCGGGCGATCCGGAAAATAATGCCGGTATAGGACGAATGTCCGATGTCACGGCAGGAGATCAATGATACGCGCTTGGCACATTCCCGGTTATCTGGGGAATGCCAGCTAGAGTGGTTTCGTTCCATCCCAAGAGCCAGCCGCGCGACTGGTCGGGGCTAAGGTCCGCATTACTGCCAAATCCGGCGTACACATTGCCATTTTGCAGGAGCAGCGCTGGCCGTGCCTGGTGACCGCGGCGTTGAAGAGATAGGTAGAGCCATCCGTTAAATGGTGGGATGCGGCGATTGTGCGTTGAATGAGCTTCTGGGCATGATCGAACGCCGCCTTCAAATTCGCTTCGGTGAAACTGAGCGCCTTCGCGCTGACGTCCTTGGCGCTCGATTGCAGGGCGGTTGCGGTGCCTTCCCCCTGCGCGGTTGCCTTGTGAGCGGCCTCAATAAAACTTCCGAAGGCCTTGCGGGCCTCCTCGACGCTCTTCGCGGTCAAGTCACGGATTTCGGCGGGGGTTTCATAGGGGATCTTGGTCATTGCCTGCACCCTTCCTTAAAATTCGAGACTCACATGCGGATAGAATTTGCCGACCGAACCATCTCACTGCTGGCGATGCCTTTATAGATTAGCAGTTGGTGGGCGACAACGTGTCCGTCGTCAGAGTTTTTGGGACAAGGAGCGGCTTAAATTAAGAGAGTCTCTGGCTCGTCTGGTTTGTAATGTTATGCGACTTGCCGACGATGCAGCAAGCGGCGGTTGGCGATGGTCTGTCGTTTGATCCTTTCCCTTTCGATCAGAATGGTCTGGCCCCGCCCGAAGTAGACGTCGGCGGGCGTCAGGTTGGCGATGCTCTCGTGATATCGCAGGTGATTGTAGCCGGCGACGAAGGCCTCGATCTGGGTTTCGAGATCGCCCGGCAGGTAATAGTTCTCGAGCAGGATCCGGTTCTTGAGTGTCTGATGCCAGCGCTCGATCTTGCCTTGGGTCATCGGATGATAAGGCGCACCGCGGACATGCTCCATGTTCTGGCCGTCGAGCCATTTGGCCAGGTCCGCCGAGATGTAGCTGGAGCCATTGTCGGAGAGAAGCCTTGGCCGGTGGATGACCTTTGCCTGGTCGAGCCCCGAGGCCTTCAGCGCCAAGTTCAACGTGGCGGTGACATCCTCGGCCTTCATGGTTGGGCACAGCTTCCAGGCGATGATGTAGCGCGAGAAGTCGTCGAGGACGGTCGACAAGTAGAACCAACCCCACCCGATGACTTTTAGATAGGTGAAGTCGGTCTGCCAAAGCTGATTGGGCGCCGTGCTCTTGTCCTTGAACTCGTCGGCAGCCTTCATGACGATGAAAGCCGGGCTGGCGATCAGGTCGTGCGCCTTCAGCAGGCGGTAGACCGAAGCCTCTGACACGAAATAGCTTTCCGTGTCGGTAAAGCGCACGGCGAGCTCGCGCGGCGAGAGCGCCGGCTCATCGAGCGCGAGCTTGATGAGCCGCTGGCGCACCATGTCTGGAATCTGGTTCCAGACGCGATCCGGCCGGGGCGAGCGATCGCCTAAGGCATCGGGCCCGCCGGTGCGAAACAGATCATACCAGCGATAGAAAGTCGCCCTGGGAATGCCGAGTTTCACCAGTGTGCGGCGCACCGGCAAATGGGAGTGCTCGACGAGCTGGACGATCTCCAGTTTTTCGCAAGCCGGATACCTCATGCGGCGTCCTCCCCATCCGCCGTCATGCTTTTTTTGAGCAGACGGTTTTCGAGGGTCAGTTCGGCCACGACCTCCTTCAGCGCTGACGCCTCACGGCGAAGGTCCTTGACCTCATCCGAGGTCGCGGCCCGCGCCGTGTCGCCCGCCAGCCGCTTCTTGCCGGCTTCGAGAAAGTCCTTCGACCAACGGTAATAGAGGTTCTGGACGATCCCCTCACGGCGGCAGAGCTCCACAATGCTTTCCTCGCCGCGCAGGCCCTCCAACACGATGCGGATTTTGTCCTCCGCTGAAAAATGCCGCCGTGTCGCGCGGCGGATGTCCTTCACGACCTTTTCTGCCGATTCCTTCACCGGCCCGGATTTCTGTCTCATCTTCGCTCCTTGAAAGGCTACGATGAGCCAGAAATCCTCCCTTCTTCAACCCGCCAAATCTGTCTCATAGGTGCTGACGCTGGACAGGCGACAACGCTGCAAAAATGTCGCACGGTCATCGCCCCATTTACGGACATTCGTCGTTGCTGCGTCGTCGCTATATTTTTGTGGATGCCTCTGGTTTTCTCATGTCAAACGTTTGGCGCGCCAGAAATTCTATTGAGCATTTGGATGCAAGGTAACGAAAAAAAAACGGATCCTTTGCACAATGACCCGGGCGGAATTGTCGACGGCGATCACCAAACTTACCTTCGAGTCGCCGAAATTGTTTTGGCCAACGCGCTATCACCGTTGAAGGCGCGCGAGATCGTAGACCGAGGAATTGAGCGAGGTCTTTTTGGAGATCATGTTCTAAGTCGAACCCCGGAAAAATCTATGCAAGCCCGTCTGAGCACAGATATTCTAAATCGCGCAGGTCAATCAAAATTTGTAAGGACGGAGCGTGGTCGATTTACCCTTCGCTCCAAACTCTTCGACACTTCTCGCCCCAGCGACGAGATGCAAGCCAATCATACACCACTGGCGTACGAGTATGTAGCCGAGCGACGAGCGCTCGGGATACCGAGAGAGGAGGTACTTTGCGCGTCCGAAGGCGCATTCGGCCATGTACTCACGTTTCAGGGAATTGACACTGATGCGGCGCCGATCTTGAGTCGGTTATTGAGCGATGAGAATGTGTCATATGTGCCTCGTTCTGAGGCGGAGATACGAAACGACGCGAAGCAGTTTGTGACTTACGTTCTAGTGCAGTGTGGGCAACGACTTCTGTTTTTCAAGCGATCATATCTGAGCCGTGCCGCCGAATTCCTGCGGGGCTCGAAATGCAGCGCAGCGGATGCAGATATTTTGTCGCTCGATGACCGCGGACTGTCGGCGTGCCCACGTCGGGAACTCATTGAAGAATTGCACCTACCAAGCTTTGAAGGCGAACAGTCTCGAAAGCGTACTATCGAATTGTCTCCGAATAGCACCGCATTACCTCGCATTCCCAACCGGGCGACGATTCGACTGTTTCAAAATGTGCCTATGGAACGATTAGGAGTCCTCAACGATGATTTATCCGAGGTGGGACGTCGTCACGTGGCCGTCATCTACCGCGCTTGGTTATCTGATTGGAATTCATTTCGGCATCTCCAGAAGGGGGATTCATCAATAAAGGGTCTTGGATGGATTGATTTGTCAAAAGATAAGGTCGATATCTCGGATTATGAGTATTGGTCTCAGCTATGCTTGCGCAAGTTCTATCCATCGACGGTGATAGCGAAGTCGGGTTTCAAGATTTTGAACAAAGCAATATTGGCAAGCGACCGAGTTGTCGTTGTCGCCGGGCGAATCGGTTCTGGCAAAACTGAGACAGCAGGATATCTTAACCACAAGCTTGGCTGGCCGTTGGTCAAGTCCAGTGAGCTCTTACGGGAACTAATGGGCGCTCCGCCAATGATCGAAATTGGGCGCCGAGAATTTCAAGCTAGAGCATTCGAATTTATTCGACGTGAGGGAGGACCTGAGCGACTATCTGCCTCAATCGAGGCGCGCGTTAATAAAATCGGTGCTGAGCGATGCATCGTCGACGGTATTCGTCATTTATCCACATACGAGAATTTAACACTCCGCTTCGGGGGCGGTGTGGGCTTAATATTTGTGCAAACCCCGGCCGACGTGGCTTACGACATGTATCGTGCTCGTGAGGCGCAAGGGGTGTTGGCATTTAGCTACCGTGAGTTTCTTGAAATCTATGACGCGCCCGTAGAATCAGAAATCCCAAGCCTCGACCGTAAAGCACAGGTGTACTGACCTGCAACTGAACTTTCATCCAGCGACGGTTAGAGCCTCGGCAGTTGATGCGCCTTGCGGCGCGGTGTGAGCAACAGGCGAGCGGCGGAGCTGGTCAGGATTGCGCAGCCGGGCGCCTGTTGCGGTGAGATCAGCGGCATAGGCCGCAGGTGTCTGGTAGCCGAGCGAGGAATGCGGCCTCGCGGTGTTGTAATCGTAGGCCCATGAGCCAATGACCTGCCGGGCGTGATCGAGACCGACGAACAGGGTCTCGTTCAATAGCTCGTCACGCATCCGGCCGTTGAAGCTCTCGCAGAAGCCGTTCTGCGTCGGCTTACCCGGGGCGATGTAGTGCCAATCGATGCGGTGCTCGGCACACCAGGCGAGGATGGCATTCGAGGTGAGTTCGGTCCCATGATCCGATACGATCATGTCGGGCTTGCCGCGCCGTTGGAGCAGAGTGCTCAGTTCCCGTGCCACCCGCTTGCCGGAGATCGAGGTGTCGGGGACCGCCGCCAGACATTCCCGCGTTACATCGTCGACGACGTTCAGAATGCGGAAGCGCCGGCCACAAGCAAACTGATCGTGCACGAAGTCGAGTGACCAGCGGGCATTAACCTTGGCCTCGATCAGGATCGGCACCCGCGCTCTGACGGCACGCCGCCTAACGCGACGGCGGCGCACTGTTAGCCCTTCCTCGCGATAGAGCCGGTAAATCCGGTTGATGCCGGATGGCTCACCCTGCTGGCGCAGCAGGACGAACAGCCGTCTATAGCTGAACCGCCGGCGTGCATTGGCCAGATCGCGCAGCCGGCACCGGAGCTCGGTATCAGGCGGCCGGCAGAATTGATACCGGATGCTGGTCCGATCGGCGGCGATGACGGAGCAGGCCCGCCGCTCGCTCATCTGGAACATCGTCCGAAGATGAGCGACAGCCTCGCGCTTTACGGCGGGCCCTACCATTTTTTTCCCAGAAGCTCGCGCAGGGCCGAGGCGTCGAGCATCGACTCCGCCAGCAGCTTCTTCAGCTTGCCGTTCTCGTCTTCGAGTGCCCGCAGCCGTTTGGCATCCGAGACATCCATCCCGCCGAACTTGGCCTTCCAGTTGTACAGCGTCGCTTCCGACATCCCGTACTTCCGGCAGAGTTCCCCAGCCTTCGCGCCAGCCTCATGCTCCCGCAACACTGCGATGATCTGTTCTTCCGTAAACCTGCTTCGCTTCATCGGTCCGTCCCTTGTTCAGGCCGGACTCTAACTCCTCGTGGAGGAATATCTCAGTGGCAGGTCACTAGATTCCGACACAATCTCATGGCCATGGTATTTACCAAGATAGAATCCATGAGGTGCGAGAGTTGGCGCAAATCCCCGATGAGCCGATAAATCTTGCGGTCCATCGTTGAATGTAGCTATCTTGCGGTCCATCGTTGAATGTAGCTATGATGTGAAATCCTGCCGTGCGGGTTTTGCGAATAGCCAAGTCAATTACCGACGAAATTGTGCTGAGTGAAGGTAGGCAATGCAGCAAACCGTACGTTATGACCACATCAAACAAGCCGCAATCCAGAAGATAGGTCTCTGCATCTAACACTACCCAATAAATTTTTGCGTCCGCAAACTCCCGCTGACCATTCGCTATTGCGAGTTTGGAGCAATCCACGGCGACGACGCTCGCATCTTTATGGGCAAATGCACACGCATTTTTTCCTTCCCCACATCCAAGATCGAGAACTTGGAGGCCTTGAGCGGAGGACATGTCCGAGATAACTCGTCGCACCAAGGGAGCCCGGAGATTTGCCCCAAAAGCATGGACAACGCGAGTAACCTTCGTCATAGCCGCCATGCAAACTAATTTTCCCTGCCGGGCAGGAACGCAAGCGGGTGACTTCATCCAATGATTTCATTGAGCTCACCAGGAACGCACCCGCAAGCGCGAGCGTCGCAGAGCCAGTTGTACCGCTCACGCCATGAGGGTCAATCGCTTACTCCGAGAAGGCAAATTCCAATTTCCAAGGTCATATTGCCGCGTGTGCCTCCTGAGTTCTGACACGATGTACAACACCCCCGCCGATGTGGGGTCGGCGGTTGATCAAGACCTCAGGTAGTGTTGGCATGCAATGCTAGGCGCGCTGCACTTTCTGCCGAATGCAAAAAAGGGCGAGCGGATCAGCTTGGAACTGACGCGGGATCAGGTGCGGGCCGCACCGGAATACAAAGAGGATAAGCCCATTGTCGTGCTAGGGGCATCTGGAAATCTTGAAATCCCTCCCCGAATCCGCAAACCCGTGACGCCGGAGCAACAAACTGTTCGCGAAATCTTCTCGGCGCCCCGTTGACGGGTCGGAGCGTGGCCGCCTGCGCCAAGCGGCGACTGACGAACCCGCCGTGTCGGTCGCACCGCAAGGATCCGCGGGATGCGGGCAGTCCCCCGGTCCGTCGCCACGCAGCCTTCGCGGGCTGGACTGGTTCATCTTCTGCGTCGCCGACGTACAAACGGGTTTCGGCCCCTTCGTCGCCGTCTATCTCACCACGCAGAAATGGACGCAAACCGATATCGGCCTCGTCCTCACGGTCGGCGGCCTTGTTGCATTGGCCGGACAAATGCCCGGTGGAGCGCTGGTCGATGCCGCCAATTCGGAGCGGCTGGTGGCGGGCTTTGCAATTGCAACTATCACCGCAAGCGCCTTGGCCTATGCCGTATGGCCCATCTTCCCCGTGATACTGGGCGCCGCGGTGCTGCATGCCGCTGCCAGTTGCGTGCTCGGGCCAGCCATCGCGGCCATCAGCCTCGGCCTGGTCGGCCACGCGGCGATCGGCGAGCGGCTCGGACGCAATGCCCGATGCGCGGCGATCGGTAACGGTCTTGCTGCCGCTGCGATGGGGGCCGCCGGCTACTTTTTTTCGGCCCGAGCCGGCTTCGTCGTCACGGCCGTGTTGCTCGGCCCGGCGTTGGTGATGTTACGTTTGATATCTCCCGAAGAAATCAACCCCGAGCGTGCTCATGGCGGGAAACCCGAACCCAGAGCGGAAAAACTGCCGGCCGCACTCTTGCGCCTCCTGAGCAGTCGCCCGCTGTTGATTTTTGCCGCTTCCATCATGCTGTTTCATTTCGCCAACGCGGCAATGCTGCCGCTCATGGGAAGTGTATTGACGACCCGTTCGAGCGAGTGGGCAACTATATTGATCGCGGCATGCATTGTTGGACCGCAATGCCTCGTCGCGGCTTTCTCTCCGTGGGTTGGACGCAAGGCCGAGGTCTGGGGACGCCGGCCGCTGCTCCTGATTGCTTTTGCGACGCTTCCGGTCCGTGGTCTCCTGTTCGCGGCAGTGGCGGATCCGAGCTTTCTGGTCGCCGTGCAATTGCTCGATGGAGTCGCTGCGGCCGTACTCGCCGTCATGGTGCCGCTCGTCATCGCCGATCTGACCCGGGGCACCGGGCATTTCAATTTCGGTCAAGGAATTGTCGGTTCCACCATGGGAATCGGCGCTTCGCTGAGCACGACGTTCGCCGGATATTTGAGCGACCGCTTCGGCAGCGTCGCGGCTTTCGTTGGATTGGCCGTGGTTGCGATCCTAGGTATCGCCGCGATTTGGAGCCTGATGCCGGAAACCCAACGGTCTCGCCAATGATCGCTACGACGCGCTGCCAGCTGTTCCACAACCGTCTTCCGTCCGCAATCCCGGCCGAGCTGAATGCCGAATGGCCATCGGACTTTGGAGCTGCAGCGCCGGAGCCCATCGATAACCAGCCTGAGACGGGATACGGTTCTGTCCATCAAGCTTCGATATAAAGCGAGGTATTCCTGCGCCATGCGGCGTGCCGTGAAGCGTCGCTCGAACTGCATGCGGATCTTTTCACGGGACAGTTGCGTAAGGCGGCCAAAAGCCCCGATGGCGCCCTTCTCGTCCTCGACGATAAATCCGGTCAATCCATCGTCGACCACCTCGGGCACCGAGCCCCGGTTAAATGCAATGACCGGAGTACCACAGGCCATCGCTTCAATCATGGCGAGGCCGAATGGCTCCGGCCAATCGATCGGCGCCAGCAACGCGATTGCACCGCTGAGAAACGCCGATTTTTCCTCGTCGGTGATCTCACCGATATACTCGACGTTCGAACCGTCGAGCATGGGCCGAATTCTTGCGTCGAAATACTCGATGGGGCAAGCCATGGTAAATCGTTCGCACCCAGCCCGTGCCCGTCGAGAAGCGGCAGGAATTGGCCGAGCTTCTCGGCCGCACCACGCTCGCGCACCTCATCAACGCGTCCAAGATCATCGCCGACCGCCTGGAATTCTTGCAGGGCCTCAAAACGCTAGTATTCGACGCCGAGTTCAAGCACGCCGTCCGTGAGCGCACCCAACTTCACCGTATTGTCGCTGAAAACGCTTGGATATTCGGCGAGCAATATCACTTGTCGGTGGATGACCAGTCGCTCACAGAGGTACTCAAGAAGCACATTGCCGCCCGGAACATCGAGGTCGAGATCGACGAGCCTGTGAAGCGCGCCGACGGTAGTCGAGGCATCGTCGATTTGATGTTCTCCCGCAACATTCAGCTCGCAGGTTCCGAGAACCGCGAGCACCTTGTTGTTGAGTTAAAGCGCCCAGACGTGAAGATTGACGCCGACGCCTCTGCGCAGATCGAAAGTTATGCCTTCGTTGTTGCCGACGACGAGCGGTTCCAGGCTGTCCCGGCGAGATGGGTGTTCCGGGCCGTTTCGTCGGACATCGATCAGGTCGTCGCCCGCAAAGTGTCCCAAAAGGACCGCGCGCGAGGTATCCTGTTCCAAGACGACGAGCAGCGCATCACTATTTGGGTGAAGATGTGGAGCCAGATTATCAACGATTGCCGATCACGGCTGCGGTTCTTTGCCGAAAAGCTCAACTACGCACCAGACCGAAATTCCTCGTCAGCTCATCTGAAGACCACCTATCACAAGTACCTGGCTGATCTTTTCACCGCCGAGGCTGAGGCTACCGAAGCGGCCAAGGAGCCGTACTGGCGCAGCCATTGCGTTATGAGGGCTTCCGCGACGTTACCGCCAAGTTTTACAGCGCTGGCTCCTAATTTAGCGGCGGCCGCGCCGATCCACTCGCCACGGCCGAGACTTCGTGCAGTCGGCGGTGGGGCGTCGTGCTCGAAATTTAGCGTATGGGCCAAGAGAAGACACTTGCGGAGCAGAACGGGAAGGGGGCCGGAGCTATCCACACCAAGGTCGATGATCTCGTCAAGAATCTTCATGCGAGCCTCGAAATCGTCCAGCCGCTCACGTGGTAGCAGCGGCCAATCTCCGCAAGCGTCTCCTTGCCGTGAGAACATAAGCCGCAAGGTCGATTTCGTGCTTTGCAGTGTCGGGGCGGCCAGGTTGGGCCGAAGGCGGCGATCAGCGCGGCGCGGATCATGCTCAATTCAGTGGCCTCTTCGCCTTCGCCGCTGGCGGCTTGGCCGTCAGACAACAATGAACATCACACGCCGCGAAAATATCTCGATGCCGTGCGTTCGGTTACGGCTGCAGGAAGCGGGAAAAAGGCCGGGGCCGACCTTTTACCAGTGACGAAAGCCGACAACCGGGACGAGGATTGGCAACGGCTCAGGCATCATCACCACGGGTACTATTTCGTGTACCGGCATGATGCCGTTGACGTAGCAGATGTTGCCGGCCGGAAGCCAAACGGCCACCGGGAAGGTGGTTGGCACGTCAATTGTGCAGATCATCTGAACGGGCGTTGCGGACGCCGGAGCGCCTAAAATTGCGGCGTGGACCAGAATGGAGGCGGCTAAAAGGTTTCTCATTTCAAATGTCCTTTCCTAATCAGGGAGTACCGTAGCGCAAAATGATTGCCGAGGCGTGCGTAATTAGACGTCTTGCATAACCGTTACGCGGCCTCGAGCTCTATGTTGTAGATTGCGGCGATAAGGAAGAAGCGCAGACGGCAGAGAATGCGGCGTGTCGATTTTTCGACGACGAGCTGGGTTTTCAGCGTGTGCCGCTTCTTCTTGCCCGAATAGTAACGCCTTTGTTTTTTTGGCCGTTCGATGGGTGTCTCGGTTGCGTCGATTAAGACGATGTCGAACACCTGCTCGCTTGCAGCCATAGCCTTGCGTCCCGGTAACCGAAAGACCTTGCTTTTGGCCAGGGTATTTTCACACCATTTGATGTTGCGGTAGGCGGCGCTTTCGCTGATCCCGTAAGTTTGCCCGATATGAAAATAAGTCCGGTATTCCCGCCAATATTCGAGCATCATCAAAAGCTGGTCTTCGATGCAAAGCGTGTTGGGCTTGCCGCCGGCCGCCTTCTGCTTGCATTTGGCGGCAAAAAGCACCACCACCAAGTCTTCAAATGTGCTCCTCCGGACACCCGTAAGCCGCCGGAATGCTGCGCCTTGCAGCTCTTTGACCGAATCACATCTCATCGCCGCTCCCCTTTGGCAGCAACGAATCAACTGTTGCTTAAAAAAAAGGGGTTATGCAAGAGGTCTAATGACATCAAACGGATCTTCTTGGAGTTTCAATCGGCAGGCGTTTCCTTCTATCAGGCGCTCAAGCGGGAGCCAGGGGCCAAGAATTTTACCGTCAAAGACCCGGACGGGAACCTGCTGCTCTTCGCCGGCCCCGCAGACGTAAGCGCGTTAGCCCTAAGCCGAATTGGGCGCAGCGCGTCCGCCGGAGCCTTATCGGGGCGGAGCAGAAAACGACGGCGTGGAAACCAGCGACCATGTGCCAAGAGCCGTTGCCGCTATCCGATAGCCCGAATATTTGTAATCTCGCCAAGGGATGCTACGGCGTGGCGCTCGAAGATGACCGCGCCTTGCCGAATGGCGATGTCGCGCGCGGCCGCGAAAGCCTGTAGCGTCTCGTCCATGTTGCCGCGGCCGAGCGCGAGCAGGCATTTGCCACGCAGGCGATAGATTTCCGGCAAATAGAACCCGACGCGGGGCTCGTCGATCGCGGCAATCGCACGGTCGAGCAATGCGAGCCCATCCGCCGACCGGCCGGCCGCGAGCAGCACTTCGCCTGCCAAGCCGAGGTAATATTGCGGCAACGGACCAGCGGCGGTCGCCTTGTCGATTTCGGAGTCGATTATTTTCGCAGCCTCGGCGACACCCGAGCCAAGCGCGGATGCCCAGGCCATCAGAAGCAGGCTGCCCGCGCGATATGGCAACAGCCCAAATTTTTCCGCCAACGCCGCTACACGTTGCGCGGCCCCGAAGGTTGCTTCGCGATCGGTGACAAGCTGGTAGCACATAGCGCTATTGTGGAGGGCACGGGCGAGGCTGTTGGGCTGATCGAGCTCTTCGGCAAGGGCAAGCGCCCGCCCGATGCTTTCTTTCGCCAGTTCCCGTTCGCTCGATAGCTCCAGCGATACGGCGCTCATGATATGGGCGCAAACGCCGGGATCGTGGCCGCCGAAAGAGTGGCCGAGATGGCGGTGCCGATTTACGTCAGAGGTCTCGACGCCGATGCGGCCCAAATCGAGCGTAGCGGCGACTTCGCCGCGATAAAACGCGGTGGACTAGCCACAATGATAGGCTTCGAGCAACAGATCGCCGTCGTTCGACCGCCGCGCCAAATCCACCAACTCGTTCGCGCGGTCGCGCGCCAGCGCTGTCTTAATGCCTAACATTGGCGCTAAGCCATAGGCCCCATTTAGCTTTGTACAATGCTGTGACGTCGCCCGACCTTTCGCCGATCTCGGCGGCGCGGCGATAGGCATACTCGACCTCCGCGCTCTGCGTGCCGCGCACGACCATCAACGCCGGGCCGAGTTTCAATAGAAAATCCAGTTGGCGGCGCTTGTGGTCCGCGGCGTCAAGCAATGTTTCAGCGATATTGAGGCCCGCCGAGAAATGGGCGATGGCTTCCGTGTAGGCCGAGCGGCTGATCGCACGGTCTCCGGCATGCATGCGGTAATCGCAGGCTAGTAGACCCAACCCCGCGGCGCCAAAATGATGGGCCAGCAATTCCGGCTCGTTCGCCGCCGTCTCCGAGCGCGCGGGCGATGCGCTCATGCCACTCGCGCCGCCGGGACAGCAATAGGCTTTCGTAGGCCGCATCTCGCACCAGCGCATGCTTGAAACTGAAGCTCCGTTCCTGGCTGCGGCCTTCGGGAAAGACGATGCCTGCCGCGCCCAGCCTCACCAACGCGACTTCGAGCTCGGAGTCGCGCTGAGTGCAATCGCGTCGAGCCAAGCAAACGTGAATTGCCGGCCAATGACCGAAGCGATCTGCGCCACTTCGCGTGCCTCGCCGAGGCGGTCGAGCCGTGCCATGAGCGAATCCTTGAGTGTCGCCGGCACCGCCGCGCTGTCCTTCCCCGCCACTTCCATCATGCTCTTGGTCAACTCCTCGGCGAACAGCGGCACGCCATCGGTCTTGGCAACGATTGCCGCGACTGTTTCCGCCGACAGGCCGCGCGAGGCGGCGACGCCCGCGACCAACTGGGCGCATTCCACGCGGCCCAGCCGACCCGGCGTCAGCAGCGTCGCGTGCGGCCGCGCCAGCCAAGGCGGCGTGAATTCCGGCCGCGCGGTCACCACGACGAACAACCGGGCTGGACCGATGCTGTCGGTCAAGCGCGTCATAAATTCAAGCGTGGTGGCATCGATCCAATGAGCGTCTTCCAAAACCAGAAGCACCGGATCGGTCTCGCCAAGGCGGACGATCTCGTCGACCAGGAGGGCAATGATCGCCGCCTTGCGTTGCGCTGGCGTCAGAGACAGCGGCGTGGTCGGTGCTGGGATCGTCAACAGTTCCGCCAGCAACGGAATCGCGGCCACGTCCGACGCCGCCCGTTCGGCGAACAAGGCGCCGAGTTTCTCCATCCGCGCACTTGGCAAGTCCGCGGCGGCGAAGCGGGTGGCGCGACCCAGATGCTGGATCACCGGATAAAGCGCGCTGTCGCTGTGATAGGGCGAGCACTGCAGATGGATGCGGGCGTGCGGCTCGTCGACGAGCGCTTCCTGCAGCGCCTCGATTGAGCGGGATTTGCCGATGCCGGCTTCGCCGATCACGGTGACAATCTGTCTCTCGCCCTGGCAAGTCAGGCGCCAGCGGTGGAGTAACATCCCCATTTCGTGCGCGCGCCCGACGAACGGTAAATTGCCGCCGATACGGATCGCAGCAAAGCGGCTCTCGACTGATGCTTCGCCCCGCACGCGCCAGACCGGCACCGGGCGAGCAAATCCCTTTAGCTCATGCTCGCCTATTGATTCGAGTTCGAACATCCCCCCGAGGAGGCGCTGAGTTGCCTCGCTTATGAGGATAGTGTCGGGCGCAGCGAGCGATTGAAGTCGCGCCGCGAGATTGGGAGTTTCGCCGACGATAGTGCGCTCTTGCGCGGAGCCGGTTCCGACGATTTCGCCGACAACGACGAGACCGGTGGCGATGCCTATCCGCGCCTGAAGCCGCGTCCCGTCCGGGCGCACGATGCCGCCGACTTCCGCCAGGATACCGATCGCGGCGCGAACGGCGCGTTCGGCCGCATCCTCGAACGCGCGCGAAAAGCCAAAATAGGCCAAAACGCCATCACCCATGAATTTGGCGACGAAGCCGCCGAACCGCCCAATCCCACCCGCAGCAGCGTCCTGATAGTGCCGAATCAGCGTGCCCAAAGGCTCGGGATCGATCGCACCCGATAGCGCCGTGGAGCCTACCAGATCGCAGAACAGAACCGTGACTTGGCGCCGCTCGGCCTCGCCGGAGGCCCCCGAGTTAAGCCCGGGGGCCGGCGTGGGCATTGTTGCGGACTCGCCTCCCACGCGCTCCGCGATCGCCTTCACCAACCGACGCCGATTGCCCAGCGACACGCCAAGCTTTTCTAAATCATGCTCCGTCAACTCCGAGAGGATATCGAGATCGATGTCGTTCGCCTCGAAAGCGTCGGCATATTGATCGAGCTTGTTTTTGCGCAACCAGTCGCGAAGATCGCTCATGCCGCCGGGTCCCCTAGACCGCGCTTGCAGCGCGCGTAGCTTGGCACGTTCAAAGCTTTTATCAGATTAGATCGATCTGGAGCGATCAAACCCCAATGACCGGTAATGGAATAGTTCGGCTGCGCTCCGGCTCTGCCAGCACGAGAAGCTGGCAAGGGGCACCCAAGACAAGGAGCACGCTATGGCAGAGAAGCTCAACGCCATCATCGCCGTGATTGGGATCGATAATATCCGCGTTGGGTGTGCGCCGTGAAAAGGCGGCGCTTTCCAGTGGGTGCAAGTCCTACCCGGCGACCGCTCCAGCCGGAAGCAACCGGAGCAGGCATGGAGGTGACGAAATGTCTGAAGCCTTCGGATAGCGGGTCACGAAATACGGTGACCGCGCGAGTGTGCAGGCCGCAACGCGAGTGAACGCCGAGCAAGCCTCGAAAAGGACGATGTGCAGGCCGACCCGGTGACCCTTCCGGGGAAGGCTGACACGGCTGGGTGTGAGCGACGAGTACGCCCAGCCGCTGCACCGGGGTAGTGGCGGCAGCATGTAGACAAGGAAAGCGCACGCAACACGGGAAGCCCCAATACGTGATCAGGGATGATCAACCGGACGCCCGTGAGGGACAGGCCGGGCGCGTTGGGGTGGCGGAGAGGCCCGTAATACCGATGAAACCGGGTAATGCCGGTGGAGGGAAGGAGCCTCAGTTCAAGACCGACGCAAGACGTGGTGAGGGACCTGGAGATTGGGCAACCTAGCAACTCCGAAGAGTGTTCAGAAACTGCAGACGGCGTTACACGCGAAAGCGAAGGCGGAAGCCGGCTATCGGTTCTACGCCCTGTACGACAAGCTCAGCCGTGACGATATTCTGGCGCATGCCTATGCCCAGTGCCGCTCCAACAAGGGCGCGCCGGGTGGCGACGGTCAGGACTTTGCGGATATCGAGGCGTACGGGGTTGAGCGGTGGCTTGGCGAACTGGCGCTTGCGCTCAGGCAGGAGACTTACCGGCCGGAGCCGATCAGACGCGTGTTCATACCGAAGGCCAACGGCAAGCTCAGGCCGCTGGGCATCTCGACCGTGCGGGACCGGGTCTGCATGACAGCAGCGATGCTGGTGCTGGAACCGATCTTTGAAGCCGACCTCCTACCGGAAATCTACGCCTATCGCGCCGGGCGAAACGCCCAGCAGGCAGTCGTGGAGGTGGAAGAGCTACTGTTCCGTGGCCACCCGGACGTCGTAGACGCCGACCTCGCGGACTACTTCGGGAGCATTCCGCATACCGACCTCCTAAAGTCGGTAGCGCGCCGGATCGTTGATCGGCGCGTGCTGCATCTGATCAAGATGTGGCTGGACTGCCCCGTAGAAGAAACCGACCAACGAGGGCGGAAGAAACGTACGACCGAGGCCAGGGACAACCGGCGCGGCATTCCGCAGGGCTCACCCCTCTCACCACTGCTGGCGAATCTTTACATGCGCCGGTTTGTGCTGGGGTGGAAGAAGCTCGGCCTCGAGCAAAGTCTCGGCACTCGCCTCGTCACCTATGCGGACGATCTCGTGATCCTGTGCCGGAGGGGCAGCGCTGAGACAGCCCTGCACCATCTGCGCGCGATCATGGGCAAGCTGAAGCTGACGGTGAACGAGGAGAAGACACGGATCTGCAAGGTCCCGGAAGGGGAGTTCGACTTCCTGGGATATACGTTCGGGCGAATGTATTCCCCAACGACCGGCAAAGCCCGCTTGGGCCACCGGCCGTCAAAGAAGAGCATCAAGCGCATGGTCGAAAGAGTCCACGCGCTGACCGACCGAGCGCGCAGCTGGCAAGAGACCACAGAGCTCGTCGACATGTTGAACCGCGCGCTTCGCGGGTGGGCCAATTACTTCAGTGTCGGCACTACCAGCAAAGCCTATCGCGCGCTCGACAACTACACGGCTGTGCGGTTGCGCCGGTGGCTGCGATCCAAGCACAAGGTCAGGCGACGTAAGGGCGGGAGCTATCCACTCTCGCACCTATACGGGCACTTCCGGCTCGTACGCTTGACCCAGCTCGGCCGCGGCCCATCGTGGGTGAAGGCGTGAGATCTTATCCGAGAGCCGGATGCGGGCGATCCGCATGTCCGGTTCGATGAGCGGGGTGTGGAAACGGGAGCAACGGGCGAGCTAGTGAGGCACCGCCAGACGAAAGGGGCGGCAACAGATATGCCCGGCCTAAAGCCACCCGCGCCACACTCCGACTCTACCGATGCTGTCGAAAAGGGTTTGCGTGACGGGCTGAACGATGATTCCTGCTAATTGAATGAGAGCGGGAAGATTCGGTGATGATGGGGCGAAAGCATCGAGAACAAGCGAGCCTTTTTTATGAATTCCGGCTCGATGACATGATCCCGAAGGGCCACCTGTTGCGCCGGATCAACGTTTTCGTGACATCTGTGCTTGGCGACCTGCACGAACAGTTGGGTCCATTCTACAGCGACATCGGCCGGCCTTCGATTGATCCCGAGTTGCTGATCCGGATGCTAATCATAGGTTACTGCTTCGGCATCCGCTCCGAGAGGAAGCTATGCGAGGAGGTCAGGCTCCACCTCGCATACAGGTGGTTCTGCCGGCTCGATCTCAATGACGCCGTTCCCCACCACTCGACCTTCTCCGAGAACCGGCTGAACCGGTTCCGCGAGAGCGACATCTTGCGCCATATTTTCGAGCGCGTCGTCATCGCTGCGATGGGGATGGGCTTGGTCAAGGGCGAGGGGTTTGCCGTGGATGCGAGCGTCATCGAGGCGAACGCAAGCCGCTATCATGGCAAGGCGCCCGATGAACTCGATTGGACTGAGAAGCAGCAGCGGAAGCGTGCGGTGGCTGAGTATCTTGCAGCACTCGAAGCCGAAGCGGCGGCTGAAGGCGATGCCCAGAATGACAATGAGAGTGGTGGACCCGAGGGCAAACGACAGCGCCGTTATGAGCGCCAGCCGCCCAAGGCAATCTCGCCGTCGGATCCCCAATCGGCCTGGACGGCCAAGGCCAACAAGCGCGTGCAATTCGGATACGGGCTGAACTATCTCATCGATATCGAGAATGCCGTGATCGTGGATGTCGAGGCGACGCCGGCTCGCACATACGATGAAGTTGCCGCGACACAAACGATGCTGGATCGAGCAGAAGAGCGCTTCGATCTGAAACCAAGGCGCCTTGCCGCGGACACGGCCTATGGGACGGGCAAGTTCCTCGGCTGGCTGGTCAAGGAGAAGAAAATTATCCCGCACATCCCGGTATGGGAAATGAGCGATCGGCAGGACGGCATCCTCTCCCGTTCGGACTTCCACTGGGACAGGGAGCCTACATCTGCCCCAACGGGAAACTGCTTAAGACCAGCGGCACCGTGCACGACGGACGCACGCTGCTGTACCGCGCCTCGAAGCGGGACTGCGACGTGTGCCCAATACGAGCGAAGTGCTGCACCACAGCCGATGCACGCAAGATCCCGCGTGACCTCCATGAGGACGCCCGCGATATCGCACGACGGAAGATGAAGACAAAGGCGTTTGCCAAATCGCGAGACGAACGAAAGCGTGTTGAGATGCGCTTCGCGCACTTGAAGACACACCACGGCTTCGAGCGGATGCGGCTCAGGGGACTTTCCGGTGCACGCGACGAGTTTCATCTCGCTGCCATTGTCCAGAACCTTAAAACGCTTGCGCTCCGGACCCTTGGGCCGTCATCAACCCGACGGCGCGCATCGTATGCGTGAGAAATCGTTCAGAATTGGATCAATCCAGTTCGCGTCAAAGTCGGCGCAAATCGGATTGCTTCGGCAACCGCCAGCGCAGCTCAGTTGGAAGACCACAACGTTAGGCTAAGCAAAAAACCACATTTTTCGACAGCATCGGTCAAACTGAGACTATCCGGCCACTCGGGGGCACGGCAGGCCTACCACCGTAAGCAGACATCGATCAACAGACGCCAGAAGTGCTGTCAATATCCGACATTAAAGCCGATCGAGGTGTTAGCGGGTGGGGACAGCCGTCGTGGGTGCTCTCTGCCGAAGTCTTGGAGAATCCTTTCCAAGGATCGCGTTTCAAGAATTTGAGCTGATGCCGAATGTTGTCGACAGTAAAGTGGTCTGCCTTTAGTCCCTCGGAGATTTTCCCCCAGGCTATAGGGGCCGAAACGGACGCACGCGGTAGTGCCCACGTCGAGTACGCCGCGACGGCGGTGGCACCGCGGCCATTGCGCAGGCAGTCGATGAAGATCCGTCCTCGGCGCGCGCGCTCGGGACGCGGCGACCACTGGCTCAAGTGCAAGTGCATTGGGCGACAGGAATGTTGCCCTCGAAATTGAGATACTCGACCGGGTGGTCCTCGGTGCGTACCGCAAGTCGCTTCTCTCCAACGGTCAGGCTCGGGCCTCTGGTGACGGCCCAGCTTTTTAAGACTCCGTCGAGTTCGAGCCGCAGGTCGTAGTGCAATTTCCGCGCGGCGTGCTTCTGGACGACGAATTCATAGCCGTCGCCGCCGTCGCCCGAGACCTGCGGTTCCGGAGTTCGATCGAAATCGCGCTTCCTGGCGTACTTTTTGAGGGCTTTGGGTGCTGGTATCCGTTTTGTTTTGCTTCTACTAACTGGCACGGCTGATCTTGGAGAAGGTGACACACTTTGTGGGATTTGCGAGCTGACGCCCACTCCGTTCCCAACGGCAGACGCTGCAACCTGAAACGTCTTGACCCGGCAAGGAGCAGCTATATCAAATCGTGAAGGTCGTGCGTAGCCACTGGTCGATCCGGTCCAGCACTGCTTTATATGTGTCTTCTTGCGTCACGCCCGCGCTCTTCAAGACCTTGAATGAGTGATCCTCACCCGCCACGACATAAAGATCCGCAGGAGCCTTTAGCTTTATGATTATTGGTCGAAGCTCGTCGGGCGTGCCGAACGCATCGCGCGAGCCTTGAACGAACAACATCGGAGCCTTGATGTCCGACAAATGCTCCGCACGACGCTGATCATCCTTGCCGGGAGGATGCAGTGGATAGCCGAGATAAACGAGTCCTGCAACGTCAGGGACACCGCCAGAAGCAACCTGTGAAGCGATTCGTCCGCCCATCGACTTCCCGCCAATCGCCAACCTGCCTGCGCCGATCTTCCTGTGCCGAATAGCCTCGATCACAGCCCGATAACAAACTTCCAGTTTATTGTTCGCATCGGGAACGCGGCGGCCTTGCTCGGCGTACAAGAAGTTGAAAGTGACCGCATCAATTCCGCGCGCCGCCAACCCAGTGGCAAAGCTCACCATGAAACTGCTTGTCTGACCTGCGCCAGCTCCGTGCCCAAGAATCAATGTTACACCAGCTTGATCCCGCTTGGCTGCAGGGTAAACAGTCGCCGTCACTCCGTGATCCGGGTTGATCTCGACGGCGATTTGTTCAGGCATTCTTCCTGCCCATTTCGAGTGCAAGATCAATGTTCGCCATCTGTATTTCGCAATACTTCAATGCGCGCTTCGCGCGTTCTGCCCATGGCGAGTTGCGGTCGTGCTCGAGGTATCGCCTCCACCATGGAGCGGCTTCGGCGTGCCTTTCAAGCCGTTGCAGAAACATAGCCAGGTTGAACATGGCATCAGCGTATTTTGGATCGGCATCGAGCGCGCGCTTCTCGCAATCGACGGCTTCGGAAAGCCGGCCGCCTCCGTCGAGCAAATCCGCTAAATTGTGCCAGGCCGGAGCAAAATGTGGATCTGCTTTGACGGCCCAGCGGTAAGCGGCTTCCGCTTCCACCATGCGTTTTTGGTCCCGAAGGAGATTGCCGAGGTTGAGCCCCGCCGCCGGATCGCTCGGGTCGAGTTTGATGACGCGCCGGTAAAGAGTTTCGGCAGCGGCTTTGTCGCCGGCCTCCTCGGCAGATTGCGCCTGTTCGAAAGCCAAGTCGGCGTCGTCATCCTCCGGCCTGGCAACATCGAGTTCGAACTGACCCTTTGAATCCGTGCGGCCCTCGACCTGTTCGACCAGCACCTTGTCGGAGGATTTGGGGAACAGCCGCACGTTCGACAGGCGCGCACTTGGCAGCCATTTGCGGATGTCGCGCAGGCTTCGTGCAATCACCGAAAGTGGTGTTCCGGAGCCGAGTAATTGCGCGACCTGGCGGGCGGCGGCGAGATCGCGGAAGCCGTAAAGGCCTTCGCAGGCCTCGATCAAACCAAACATTGAAAGTTGTTCGACAACTTCAGCCGGCAGTTTGCACAAGGCGGCAAGCTGGCCTGACGTGTAGGTTTTGGCTTGCTCCTCTGGCACGGACTTGCCGACCCATTGCAGGAAGCGGCGCTCGCTAACGATCGGGACGCCGTAAGATTTTGCCGTAATCAAACTCTTCGACGGCCGCCCATCATCCTGGAGCGGCCAGCCGAGCTCACCGACTATCAGAGCTCGCGTGTCCTTGGTGACGCCCTGACGAGGTTTTCCGCCGTGTTTGGAGACCAGGGCAAATGCATCCGCCCGTTTCATCGACGCAAGCTGCCCCGTAAAGGCGATGACTCCGCCTTGGAGCGACGGCTCGTCTGGTTCGGACTTCTGCCTCAGCGCCCCATCTTCCTCTTGGCGGCGCCGCCGGCTCGAACCTTGGTGCCGGCCGCCGCCGGCTTCTTTTTGGTCTCCGCGGCGATGCTCGCGCGCAGGGCATCCATCAGATTGATCACACGGTGCGGTGCAGGCTCATCCTTCGGCGCTTCGACAATGCGGCCCGCCTGCTTGGCTCTGAGTATCTCGACGAGGGCGGTCTCGTAATGGTCGATGAATTTCGTTGGATCGAAGTGGGATGCCTTAGTGTCCACGATGTGGGCGGCGAGCTGTTTCATCTCGGTCGGTAATTTCAAATCCGGTATGTCCTCAAAATACGCTGCTTGGTCCCGGACTTCGTCGGAATACCGCAGCGTGACCGCCAGAAGGCCTTTGTCGAATGGCTCGAGCATGACAACATATTCGCGGCGCGATACCACCACTCGGCCAAAAGCGACCATTTCCTTTTCGCGAATAGCATCGCGTATCACAGCAAACGCTTCCTGTCCGACCTTTTCGGTCGGGGCGATGTAGTAGGGGCTATCGAGGTAGCGATCGTCGATCTCCGCTCGCGGTACAAAACTGTTGATTTCGATGGTATGGGTGCTCTCGATCCGAATTTTTTCGAGCTCGTCATCCTCGATTTGAAGATATTGCCCCTTTCCGATCTCGTACCCTCGGCCAATGTCCTCCTTCTCGACGGGATCCCCGGTCTCCGCGTCGACTTGCTGCTGCTTTAACCGGTTTCCCGTTTTTTTGTTGATCCGGTTGAAGGAGACCCGCTCCGAGCTCGAAGTGGCCGGATAAAGGGCGATAGGGCAGGAAACCAAGGAAAGTTTCAAATAGCCCTTCCAATAGGCCCGAGGCGCCATGATTACTCCGCACAACAGATGACGTGACCGAGGACGATCGCAGAGAAGCCGCAACTAAGCGGACTTATACCCCTCTCGTGCGCGGAGGTCGATAGGGCAACCGCTGAGCGCTGAAAGGCGCGGCAGATATTTGCGGCTTCTGGTCATGGGCTCCATCCTAGTCAGTGGGTTGCCATTTCTTGGCCGCTATGACCAACAGTGGGTCAGCCTAAGAAAGGCTCGCACCGAGCATAGGATTTCCGGAATGCCCCGATAGCTGCTGGATGCGAGCCGTGCGGGCACTTACGTTCAGCGCCAGATGGAGACATCCGCGGTGATTTGCCCCGAGCATCCTGCAGCCTAAACGCAATGATACAGCCTAAGCGCAAGGATTATGTCATGACTTTGTCAAGTGGAATTGTGATTCTCGCGGGCGGTTTGGCGGTCCCTTTGCGAAGGATCGATCTTGCCAATCCCCCTCCAACACCGCAATCAGCAGGATGGGGACTCCAAAAGATATTAGTTTACCCGGAAATTGTCGGCCAACAGCAGATGAAAGGCACATGCAATGCTTAAGCACCAAATCCTTCACAAGATTGCTTCGACCATCGGTGTTTGAAAGTCTCGCTCTCGTCATCGATCTTGCGCGGCGCGCCGCGGCGCGGCTCATCATCAAGGCCATCGAAGCGCTTTTTGGCAAACCGCTTTCGCCTGGTCCGACAGTCAGCCGGGAGACGCCGAGTGTGGCCGATCGCGCAATTGTTCATGCCATCGGCGGCCAACAGCACGATCTCGGCTCGCATCGCATCGACCCGAGCAATCTTTCGCCGACGCGCGCGCATTTCCAACTCGCTGCGCTCGCTGTCCGCGAGGATGATCTTCACCGCTGGACCGCGCGCCATCTCCACCTCCGAATCAAGAAGACAGGGAGAGGGAATCACGACCCAATGGTTATGCCAAGGAATTTCTGAGACGGGTGTGCGCCGTGAAAAGGCGGCGCTTTCCAGTGGGTGCAAGTCCTACCCGGCGACCGCTCCAGCCGGAAGCAACCGGAGCAGGCATGGAGGTGACGAAATGTCTGAAGCCTTCGGATAGCGGGTCACGAAATACGGTGACCGCGCGAGTGTGCAGGCCGCAACGCGAGTGAACGCCGAGCAAGCCTCGAAAAGGACGATGTGCAGGCCGACCCGGTGACCCTTCCGGGGAAGGCTGACACGGCTGGGTGTGAGCGACGAGTACGCCCAGCCGCTGCACCGGGGTAGTGGCGGCAGCATGTAGACAAGGAAAGCGCACGCAACACGGGAAGCCCCAATACGTGATCAGGGATGATCAACCGGACGCCCGTGAGGGACAGGCCGGGCGCGTTGGGGTGGCGGAGAGGCCCGTAATACCGATGAAACCGGGTAATGCCGGTGGAGGGAAGGAGCCTCAGTTCAAGACCGACGCAAGACGTGGTGAGGGACCTGGAGATTGGGCAACCTAGCAACTCCGAAGAGTGTTCAGAAACTGCAGACGGCGTTACACGCGAAAGCGAAGGCGGAAGCCGGCTATCGGTTCTACGCCCTGTACGACAAGCTCAGCCGTGACGATATTCTGGCGCATGCCTATGCCCAGTGCCGCTCCAACAAGGGCGCGCCGGGTGGCGACGGTCAGGACTTTGCGGATATCGAGGCGTACGGGGTTGAGCGGTGGCTTGGCGAACTGGCGCTTGCGCTCAGGCAGGAGACTTACCGGCCGGAGCCGATCAGACGCGTGTTCATACCGAAGGCCAACGGCAAGCTCAGGCCGCTGGGCATCTCGACCGTGCGGGACCGGGTCTGCATGACAGCAGCGATGCTGGTGCTGGAACCGATCTTTGAAGCCGACCTCCTACCGGAAATCTACGCCTATCGCGCCGGGCGAAACGCCCAGCAGGCAGTCGTGGAGGTGGAAGAGCTACTGTTCCGTGGCCACCCGGACGTCGTAGACGCCGACCTCGCGGACTACTTCGGGAGCATTCCGCATACCGACCTCCTAAAGTCGGTAGCGCGCCGGATCGTTGATCGGCGCGTGCTGCATCTGATCAAGATGTGGCTGGACTGCCCCGTAGAAGAAACCGACCAACGAGGGCGGAAGAAACGTACGACCGAGGCCAGGGACAACCGGCGCGGCATTCCGCAGGGCTCACCCCTCTCACCACTGCTGGCGAATCTTTACATGCGCCGGTTTGTGCTGGGGTGGAAGAAGCTCGGCCTCGAGCAAAGTCTCGGCACTCGCCTCGTCACTATGCGGACGATCTCGTGATCCTGTGCCGGAGGGGCAGCGCTGAGACAGCCCTGCACCATCTGCGCGCGATCATGGGCAAGCTGAAGCTGACGGTGAACGAGGAGAAGACACGGATCTGCAAGGTCCCGGAAGGGGAGTTCGACTTCCTGGGATATACGTTCGGGCGAATGTATTCCCCAACGACCGGCAAAGCCCGCTTGGGCCACCGGCCGTCAAAGAAGAGCATCAAGCGCATGGTCGAAAGAGTTCCACGCGCTGACCGACCGAGCGCGCAGCTGGCAAGAGACCACAGAGCTCGTCGACATGTTGAACCGCGCGCTTCGCGGGTGGGCCAATTACTTCAGTGTCGGCACTACCAGCAAAGCCTATCGCGCGCTCGACAACTACACGGCTGTGCGGTTGCGCCGGTGGCTGCGATCCAAGCACAAGGTCAGGCGACGTAAGGGCGGGAGCTATCCACTCTCGCACCTATACGGGCACTTCCGGCTCGTACGCTTGACCCAGCTCGGCCGCGGCCCATCGTGGGTGAAGGCGTGAGATCTTATCCGAGAGCCGGATGCGGGCGATCCGCATGTCCGGTTCGATGAGCGGGGTGTGGAAACGGGAGCAACGGGCGAGCTAGTGAGGCACCGCCAGACGAAAGGGGCGGCAACAGATATGCCCGGCCTAAAGCCACCCGCGCCACACTCCAACTCTACCACTAGGCTGGATAGTCAAATTCTCGTTAACCGTAGGTGTCGATACCGTTAAAGACACCAAAGGCTCTTGTTGGAGTTTCAATCGGCGGTTCCTTCCATCAGACGCTCAAGCGGGGGCCAGGAGGCCAAGAATTTTATCGTCTAAGACCAGGATGGGGACTTGCTTCTCGCCGACAAAGGCATAGACCTGGGACGCCAGTCTGGGCTTGTCGTGGTGGATATCGACGGCGCGGCAGAGAGACGTTGAAGCACCTCGTCGGCGACAACTGCCCCACCTGCGCTTGGAAAGTAACCGCCGGGCGCGTGGACGGTGGGCAGCGCCTTTATTTTCAGTGCCCTGAGGGCAGGCGAGTTCCGACGTACAATTATGGTAACCTAGAGGTGCGCGCGGAGGGGGCTTATGTGGTCGCGCCACCGTCTCTGCATCGTCCAGGAAGCGGTACGAATGGCCCGCAAGCTGGCATCTCGGTGAGTCGTTAAAGTGTTGGGGTCCCTCGAGTTCCTCCTGAATGCGGGCAAATGCGGGCAGTGGACGGCTTCTGGATTCACCGCGTGCTGCAGCAGGAGGGATTGAAGGCCACGTTGCCGATCCAGCCTCGATCGCGACCTCGCGCCGCCGCCGAACGGCCAAGACCGACATGATCGACGGCAAGACGCTGCTTCGCGCGCTGCTGGCCTACCAGATCCCATGGGGTACGGATACCGACCAGTTCCGCGGGCAGACTGAGGTTGTTATCCGCTCACTCTGGAGGTGATCCATGTCCCTCGATCACCATCGCGAAGAACCAACGCTATCCGAACCAATCTTGGCGCCATTTGCGTTTCATTGGAACTCAGCCGTTCAACTTGGCTGATCACGTCGCTGTCGCCGTGTGGCAGCGAGAAGACGGCGAAGCACAGCGTATCCGCCGGGGACATCGCGCGCTGCTGGCGCGCTTTTCGAAGCTCAAGGAGAAGGCGTTCGCGCGGACCGGGAAGTCCTTCCCAATCATCGTGAAAAAATTGCTGAACTCGAGTGCCTGCTCCAGGCCCCAACGGGTCATAAAAGGACCCCTTCCATCAATGCTCAAATGCAGCGGGCTTTGACAAGCAAGAAAATTTGGATGGTTTGTTGGTGGGAAGCGATCATCGTCCGCGTCGAGGACGATGAATTCCTCGTCCGTTGGCGCGATTACCCCGGCGAGCCCAGAGCCAGCCGCAGCCGGGAATATATTGGCCTTCTTCACCCAGCACTCACTGACCTTTGATTCGAGCGAACATCAGAAGAGGCAGCGAGAACCACCCCTTTTGCAGGTGGCCTAAACAAGCGAAGCATGATACGCGAGTACGTCAGGAACCAGCTTTGCCCCGAGATAGCCCCGCGGGATAGGAGCACTATCCGAATGACCACCGTTTTCCCGCAAAGTGCGAATATGGCGGCTACGCTGATCCTGTTGGGTATCGCGGCTTTATTCGTCGGGGGCCTTGGCTGGTGGTGGATCTGGCCCCGAACCAATTATGCGCGTCACGTTGACTGGACCATAGGTCAGCCGGTCCCGTTCAGCCACGAGCACCATGTTGCCGGTTTAGGTATCGATTGCCGGTTTTGCCACGCTTCGGTGGAGGTGTCGTCGAACGCTGGCCTGCCGCCGACCTATACCTGCATGACCTGTCACTCCCAGATCTGGACCAACGCGGACCTTCTGGCGCCGGTGCGGCAGAGCCTCGCCGATGACAAACCGATCGTCTGGAACCGGACCACCGACCTGCCTGACTACGTTTTTTTCAATCACAGCATTCACATCGCCAAAGGCGTCGGCTGCTCGAGTTGTCATGGGGAGATGGACAGGATGCCGCTCAGCTACAAGGCGAAGACCCTCACGATGGAGTTCTGTCTGGATTGTCATCGGAACCCCGGCCCGAATCTGCGGCCGAAGGATCAGATCTACAACACCGAATGGCAGCGGACCGCCTCCACACCCTCGGCGGAGGCGCTGATGGCCGAGTACCACATTGGCAGGCGCGAACTCACGGATTGTTCGATATGTCACCGGTGAGCCGGCAATGGCGCAGCCTGGAGGAATTGGCGAACGATCCGTTGTTCATCGCGCGCGCGGCCGAGGAATTTCCGAGTTTGGCCGAGGCGCTGGCCTCGCCCCATGATCGCCGACGCGTCCTCAAGCTGATGTCAGCGGCGTTGGCGCTGGCCGGGCTCGGCGGCTGCGGTGGCGGGGCGCCAGAAGGACACCTTATTCCAGCGGTGAAGATGCCGCCAAACATTATCCCGGGTTTGCCAAATTTCTACAGCACGGCGAACGTGCTTAATGGATACGCCACCGGCATAGTGGTCAAGCATCAGATGGGCCGGCCGATCAAGGTGGAGGGAAATCCTCAGCATCCCGCGAGCCTCGGCGCCACCGACGTGTTCGCGCAGGCTCAAGTGCTGGATTTTTACGATCCGGATCGGGCCTGGGCGATTAAGGCACACGGTTTTCCCGGCGATCAACAAGGCTTGCAGACCGCTGGGATAGTGCAGCGCGCAAAAATCGCCGAGAGCCGCGGAAAAGGATTCCGCATTCTGACCGGCACCGTCACCTCGCCGACGCTGGCCGCGCAGCTCGATGCGCTGCTTTCAGGCTACCCAGAGGCCCGCTGGCATAGTTGGGAGCCGATCTCACGCTCCAATGTTTCAAAGGGCGCCGTACTTGCTTACGGCCAGCCAGTGGAATTGACGCCGAAACTCGAGGCGGCGGATGTCATCCTTGCCATTGACAGCGATCTCCTGAACTTCTCGCCCGGTCATTTGCGCTTCGCCCGGGATTTCGCCTCCCGCCGCAATCCTACGCGCACGGAGAAGATGAGCCGGATTTATGCAATCGAGCCGACGCCGACCTTGACGGGATCCGTCGCGGATCATCGCTTCATCGCCGGACCGCGCGAGCTTCACCAAATCGTCATGGCGCTGGCGGCGAGAATCCTAGAGGGCTTGGAAAGCCCGCTGCGGTCGGAGGTGCCGGACTGGGTCGATAAGATAAGGGCTGATCTCATCGCAAATCGCGGGCGCGTGCTCGTGCATGTCGGGCCGGACCAGCCCGCCGAAACACATGCGCTCGTGCATGCGATGAACGAGGCGCTGGGCGCGCGCGGAAACACGCTGGAGCTCATCGCGCCGGTGGCGCATACGGCGGGTGGCCAAGCGGCGTCGCTGGCTGAGCTAGTGGATGACATGCGAACCGGGAAGGTGAGCACGTTGCTGATCATGGAAGCCAACCCCGCGTACGCCGCCCCCCGTGACTACGGCTTCGCCGAGGCGCTAAAAGGCGTGGATTTCAGCCTCACGCTTACCCAGACGCCTAACGAGACCAGCCAAGCGACGAGTTGGGCCATCCCGATGGCGCACGCGTGGGAATCCTGGAGCGATGCCCGGGCATATGACGGCACCGTCACCATCCTACAGCCGCAGGCGCTACCGCTCTATGACGCCATCAGCATGCACACCATGCTCGGGCTATTCACAGAACCCGCGCCGCCTGCCCCGCTCGAACTCGTGCAGGGCACCTGGCAGAGCAGGATGGGTCAAGGTTTCGCGCGGGCCTGGCATGATGCTCTGGCGAGCGGTGTCGTTCCCAACACCGCAAGCCCGAAATCCGATGTGTCCTTGCGCACGGACGCGGGACGGCAGATGCCACCGGAGCCGCCAAGCCATCCGCTGACGCTCCTGTTCCGTCCGGACCCGTATCTCTGGGATGGACGCTATTCGAACAACGCCTGGCTGCAGGAGCTGCCGCGACCTCTCACGAAACTGACCTGGGACAATCCGCTACTCGTCGCTCCGGAGCGGGCGCAAGAGTTGAGGCTCCATAACGGCGACATGGTTCGCGTCTCAATGGGCGATACGAATTTGACAGCGCCCGTCTGGATCATGCCAGGCCAAGCGGCGGACTGCGTCGTGGCGCTTCTCGGCTTCGGCCGGCGCGTCGGCTCAGTTGGGCGCGGCGCCGGCTTCGACTTCTATCCGCTGACGGCCCGAAGCGACGCACCGTCGCTACTGAAGGTTGCTGGTCACGTGAACCTGGCCAGCACCGACCACCACAACCTGATCTTCGACGAGACGGGCGAGTATGCCCGGCACGGCATGCTTGCCGCATATAGGGAGGACCCGCACTTCCTCGCCGACAGGAAGCCGGAGCCACACTTGTATCGCTGGAAGCCCGAAGGACCGGCCGCCTGGGCGATGAGCGTTGACCTCAACGCCTGCATTGGTTGCAATGCCTGCGTTGTCGCCTGCCAGTCCGAGAACAACATTCCCGTGGTCGGCAAGGAGGAGGTGCTCCGCGAGCGAGAGATGCACTGGCTGCGCATCGATCGCTACTACGAAGGACATCCTGCCGATCCCGACAGCTATTTTCAGCCGGTGCTTTGCATGCACTGCGAGGAGGCGCCCTGCGAGCCCGTCTGTCCCGTCGGCGCGACAGTCCACAATTCCGAGGGCCTCAATGTGATGGTGTACAACCGCTGCGTCGGGACGCGGTTCTGCTCCAACAATTGCCCCTACAAGGTGCGCCGGTTCAACTATTTCGCTTTCGCGAAGGAAGAGCAAAGACCGCCAGAAGCGCGCAATCCAGATGTCACCGTGCGCGGGCGCGGAGTGATGGAGAAATGCTCTTTTTGCCTGCAGCGGATTGCCGAGGCGCGGATTGTCGCCGACCGAGAGAATCGGCCGGTCGGCGAAGTGGTGACCGCTTGTCAAGCCGCCTGCCCGACGCAGGCTTTTACCTTCGGCAACATGGCGGACCAGGGCAGCGAGGTCGCAAAACGCAAACAGAGCCCGCTTGATTACGCGTTGCTCGCCGGCCAGAACACGCGTCCGCGTGTCACCTACGAGGCGCGCATCCGCAACCCCAATCCGACAATTGAGGACGGCAGCGGATGATCGAGATCCCGTTCGCACGCATGCCGCTCCATGAGAACCGCATGAGCGGCTCAAAGCCGCCGCTTCCGCGCGATCCGATTGTCTTGCCAGGCCCCACTATCGGCTCGATGACCGACCATATATGCGCGATCGCGCTGCGCAAAGACGCCTTTCTTTGGTGGTGGGTCGCGATAGTCCCCGCCTTGCTGCTCACCGGCGTGTTGGTCGGCGCGATCCTCTGGTTGTTCTATGCGGGAATCGGCATCTGGGGCGTGGACTGGCCGGTGGTCTGGGGCTTCGCGATCATCAACTATGTCTGGTGGATCGCGATCGCGTCGGGGGGAACGTTCATCTCCGCGCTGTTCTATTTGGCGAAGGTGGAATGGCGAACTTCACTCAACCGTCTCGCCGAGACGATGACGGTGTTCGCGGCCGCCTGCGCGGCGGTCAATCCGATCCTGCACCTGGGCCGCCCATGGCTCTTCTATTGGCTGTTTCCCTATCCCAACACGATGACGCTGTGGCCGCAGTTCCGCAGCCCACTACTGTGGGATTTTTTTGCAATTCTCACCTACGTCATCTCCTCTATCCTGTTTTGGTATTTTGGTCTCATCCCCGATCTCGCGACGATGCGCGATCGCGCGGCGGTACGCCCCAAGCAGATTATCTACGGCGCGCTGGCTCTGGGCTTCCGCGGCTCGGACCGCCAGTGGCGGCATTACCATGCAACCTATGGCGTCATGGCGGCGATCATGGCGCCGCTGGTCATATCCGTGCACAGCATTGTCGGGTTGGATTTCGCCGGCGCCGCCACCGTCGGATGGCACTCCACTGAGTTCCCGCCATTCTTCGTTTTCGGCGCATTGCTGTCGGGCTTCGCGACGGTGTTGCTGCTGGTCGTGCCGTTGCGCCGCCTGCTGAGCTTGGAAGACTTCATAACGGGACGACACCTCGATATCCTTTGCAAGATGCTGTTGGTGAGCAGCCTGTGTCTCGCCTACGCCTATATGATGGACGCGTTCTCGGTCTTCTATGGCGGCGAGAGCGCCGAGAAGACGCAATTCGTCGATAAGATCAAGGGATCCTTGGCGTGGATCTATTGGGCAACCATCCTGTTCAACGTCGCCCTTCCACAGCTCATGTGGTTCTCGCGACTGCGTATCAATCAGACGTTAATCGTCTTTGTGTCTCTCGGCGTGATCGTCGGCATGTGGTGCGAACGCTACACGATCGTCGTGATGAGTTTGCGCCGCACGCACATGCCTTCCGCATGGGGCAATTTCGACCCCACATTCTGGGACTGGGCAACGCTTTTCGGCACAGTGGGTCTGTTCGTTTCCGGCATTCTTCTCGCCGTGCGCTTCCTGCCGGCGATCTCGATGTTCGAGATGCGTAAGCTGCTCCAGCGCCGCCCACGCGAGGGAGAGAGCCAATGAGCATCTGAATTGTTCGCCTTCGCTGAACGTATGTCGGTTTCACACACGATCACTGTGGTTTCCCGCCGCCCGGGATTAAGATCATGGCCGCAAACGGCACTCCGCATTTCCACAACAAGCCGGGCGTTGCGCAAGTGCGCATTTGCGTCAAGGAGTTTATGTGCATCGGCGCTCTGCCGCCCTTTCGATCATCCACATATTTTCATCGACATGGGCGACGATAATGACGCCGTCTGCCCTTATTGCTCGACCCTTTTTGTTTATGATCGTAATTTGCGTGGAAACTGCGAGCCGGCCGAATGCGCGTTCCCCCCTGAGGGCGCGAGGAAGTCTGTTAGCCCCGCGCTTCCTGGTAATGATCTCGGCGTTGGAGATGCGCGTGCTGTTCCGGCGCCGCCCGCGCGAGGGAGTGGGCAAATGAGCGGCGGCATCATCGTTGCCTCTTTTGAAACCGAGACGGCCTTGCGCCACGCGATGGACCTTCTCTACGCCGGAAACATCGGCGGACTGCAAACGTACACGCCGACATTTCTGGATGACGGTCGCACGAACTCGCCTGTGCCACTGGCTATTCTGATCGCGGGACTATTTGGCGCCGCGGCCGGTTTCGGGATGGAAGTTTATGCGAACACAATCGGCTATCCTCTCGACATTGGCGGACGGCCGGAATTTTCCTGGCCGGCTTTCGTGCCGATCGCGTTTGAAATCGGCGTCTTGTTCGCCATTCTCGCCGCTTTTTTAGGCTATTTGATCGCCGCCGGCATGGCCAAGCTCTACGATCCGATCGACGAGTGTCAGTCCATGCGCCAAGCTATGCGCGATGGATGGGTCGTCGCGATCCGCAATGGCGACATGCAGCAACTCGCACGCGCCCGCCAGATACTGGACGGCCTCGATCCCAAGCTGATCGAGGAGATGCCAGAATGAGGCGCGCGATCCTGCTCGCGGGGCTGATGGCACTCGGTGGCTGCGACGACATGAGCGTTCAGCCCAAACAGAAGGCCTATTCACCGCTCGTCGGTCCCGCCAAGATCCCGTCCGGCACCGTGGAATACCATGATAAGCCGGTGGAGGCGCCGCCCGTGACACTCGCGCTCCTCGAGCGCGGTCAAGAGCGGTATCGGATTTACTGCACGCCCTGCCATTCCGAGCTCGGCGACGGACACGGCATGATCGTTCAGCGCGGCTTCCCACCGCCGCCCTCCTATCACACCGATCGTTTGCGCCAGGCGCCGGTGCAGCATTTCTACGACGTAATTACGAACGGCTACGGAGCAATGTATTCCTTTGCCGAGCGCGTGCAGCCAGCGGATCGCTGGGCGATCGCGGCCTATATCCGTGCTTTGCAGCGCAGCCAGAACGCCACCATTACGGATGCGCAACCGGATCAGGAAGGAGCGCTGCAATGACGCGCAGTCAAGGGGAGCGCGCCGCGTGGACAGCCGGAGGCGCGGGCCTTGCCGGCGCGGCGATTGGATGGATCGTCGCACCGGCCGCATTCCCGCACGCTTGGCTGGCGGCGGTAACTGCGTGGCTCGGGTGGCCGATCGGCTGCATGGGGCTGCTCCTGATCCATGCGTTGACCGGCGGCCATTGGGGCTATGCGACCCGGCCGCAACTGGTTGCCGGAATGATCACATTGCTGTTGCTACCGGCGGCGCTGATCCCGCTAGCGATCGTCGCGCCGACCCTCTATTCCTGGCTGCACCCAGACGTAGCGGTGCCGTTGGATAACGGGTTCTACTTGAACTTGCCGGCATTCCTCGCCCGGACCATCGCCTACCTCATCGTTTGGTTCGGGCTGAGTTTGTTGATCATGCGTGCGCTTCGACAAGATGGGCCCGATCTGAGCCTTGCGCGGATCGCGCCCGCCGGGCTTATCCTGTTGGCGATCACTGTCACCTTTGCGGCAATCGACACAACAATGTCACTCGACCCGCACTTTGTTTCCAGCGCCTACGGCCTGATCGAGATTGCCGAAATGGGGCTTCTGGCGCTTTCGGTGTCCATCTTCGCCGCTGTCATCGGAGAGCCGCCGGACGACGGGACACTGCGCAGTCTCGGTAGGCTGCTGCTGGCGCTACTCATTCTATGGGCATATCTTGACTTCATGCAGTTGCTGATCGTCTGGCAGTCGGACCTGCCAAACGAAGCATCATGGTACATCTCCCGCTCGACGGGCGAATGGGCCTTTGCGGCCGCCCTGGTTGCCGGAGGCCACTTCGTACTGCCCTTCTTTGCCCTTTTGTCGCCCAAGGTACAAAGATCGCGGCGGGGGATCGGCTGCGTCACAGCCTTGCTCATCCTGAGCGAGGTCGTCCGCAGCTGGTGGCTAGTGTTGCCCGCATCCGGAAAGGGCTTCAGCATCGTCGACGTGCTGGCGATGCTCGGCGTGATCGGAATTGCGGCTGCGCTGGCGCTCCGTGCGCCTCTGATGCCGTGGATGCCTGAGCAGGTACGGCACCGCCATGTCTGAGAAAGGCCTCGATCCTGCGCGACATGAGCCAACCGATGTCGGCGCACGTTTCATCTGGATCGGCGTGATAGGGTTGCTGACATCGGTGATCTTTATGGCGCTGGTCGTTCTGTGGCTCTACCCAGGTGCGACAACCGACCGGACCCTGCACATGCCGTTGCCGCAATATCCGAACCCCCAGCTGCAACCGAATTCGCGGGCGGACATGGCGAGGTTCTACCGTGAGGAAATGCAATGGCTGAATGGCACGGGCTGGGTCGACAAGGCCCACGGCGTTTCGCACATCCCCATCGCGGAGGCAATGCGGAAAGTCGCGCAGGAGAATATCCCGGGCTGGCCCGGTTCGACGGAGAAGGCCCCTGCCGCGCAGGTCGAAATCCCCGCCTCGCCAGCGATGACGGAGAAACCCCATGAGGCTGAGCTTCCTAATTATCCCTCTGCTAGTCGCGCCAAGGTTCGCGGTTGCGGCGCCAGTGCCGGATTTCAGCGGCCTTGCCTACCAACAAAGACCAGGCACCATGCTCCCCATGCAAGACATGTTCCGCGACGACACCGGCCGCACGGTGCGGCTGGCAGACGTTTTTGAAGGAAAGCCGTTGATCCTTGCGCTTGGCTACTTTCGTTGCCCCAATCTTTGCAGTGTCGTTCGCGCCGACCTGCTCCGTGCGCTCCTGGCGTCCGGAATGATCGCGGGGCGTGACTACTCTTTGACCTTGCTGAGCATCGACCCGGCGGAGACCAGCGCGACCGCGTCCTCGGCCAAGGCGGAAGAACTGCAACGCTATCCGGCGCCAGGCGCGGCACAGAATTGGCATTTCCTCACGGGCACCGCGGATGCTCTGCAGGCGGTGGCTGACAGCATTGGATTTCGCGACCGCTTCGATCCGGAGCTGAAGCAATTCGTGCATCCCACCGGTGTCGTCTTCGCGACGCCTTCTGGTATCGTGTCGAGCTATCTGCTCGGCGTCGGCTATGCGCCCGCCGATGTGCGGCTTGGCGTGACGCGCGCCGGGTCTGGCGGCATCGCGGCTGCGGCAATACCGGTCCTATTGCTCTGCTACGATTACGATGCGAGGACGGGGCGCTACACGCTCGCGATCATGAAGCTACTGCGCTTGGCCGCGGCGATCACGATGCTAACCGTCGGGGGTAGCTTGTTCCTTGCGTTTCGCCGGGAGAATGGGCGCGCATGAGTTTCTGGCTCCCCCAGGCGACAATTGACGCAACGGAAGTCGACTATCTAATCTTGGCGCTGTTCCTGGTTTCCTGCGCGATCCTCGCGCTCGTCTTTGGTCTAATCTGGATTTATATGATCAAATACCGCGCCGGCAGCAAGATTGATCGCGGCGTTCTGGCCGAGAAGACCTGGCGGCTGGAGACCGCCTGGACCGTCGCCACTTTGGTAATTTTTTTTGGTTTATTCGTTTGGGGCGCGGACCTCTACGTTCGGCTGTTCCAGCCTCCTCCGGACGCCTTGAGGATCTACGTCATCGGCAAGCAGTGGATGTGGAAAGTCGAGCATCGGGGCGGACAGCGCGAGATCAACGCGTTGCACCTGCCGGTCGGGCGCCCGATCGAGCTGGTGATGACCTCGGAGGACGTCATCCACGACTTTTCCGTGCCAGCGTTTCGGATCAAGCGCGACGTGCTTCCGGGCCGGTACGAATCGCTGTGGTTCCAGGTCGAGACGCCCGGCACGTACCACCTGTTCTGCACGCAGCTCTGCGGCACAGGGCACGCCAGTATGGTTGGCGAGGTCGTGGCGATGTCCCTCCCACGATACCAAGAATGGCTGGATCAGAATGGCGGCGGCGAGACCATGGCGAAGCAAGGTAGAACCCTGTTCATGCGCTATGGCTGTAGCGGCTGCCACGGCGGGAACGGTGCTGGCGGAAGTCAATCAACGAGCGAGATACCAGCGCCTGCACTTGCGGGCCTCTTTGGCAGCCCGGTGACGCTGGTCGATGGCACAATAGTCACCGCGGACGACCGTTACATCCGCGATTGCATTCTAATGCCGGAGACGCAGCGGGTGGCGAGCTACCCGCCCGTCATGCCCTCCTTCGCGGGACAGATCAGCGAAGAGGACCTTCTGAAAATCATTGCTTACGTCAAGTCCTTGACGCCGGAGGAACAGCCATGAGCGTGGTGACCATTGAGTCCAAGGAGACGGCGAGCTCGTACCTGACGGACGGCTTCACCATCCGCAGCTGGCTGTTGACGACCGATCACAAACGGATCGCGATCCTTTATCTCGGGACGATTACGGTCTTTTTCTTTGTCGGGGGCGCGGCAGCGGCATTGATCCGTTATAATTTGATCGTGCCGCAGGGTATGATCGGGTCGGCGGAGACGTATAACAGGTTGTTCACCATGCATGGCGTGGTGATGGTATGGTTCTTTTTGATTCCGGCCGTTCCGACCACGCTCGGCAATTTCGTTGTCCCCTTGATGCTCGGCGCGCGCGACCTTGCCTTCCCGCGGCTGAATTTGATCAGCTGGTATCTCTTTGTCGTCGCAGGGGTCGCCGTCCTTTACTCGCTGTTCGCCGGCGGCGTCGATACAGGCTGGACTTTTTACACCCCGCTCACCACCGCCTATTCCAAGGGACACGTGGTTGCGACGGTCGTGGCGATCTTTATCGCAGGCTTTTCTTCGATCGCGACCGGACTGAACTTCATCATCACCATCCATCGTCTGCGCGCACCGGGCATGACCTGGTACAAGATGCCGGTGTTCCTTTGGTCGCTCTATTCCACCAGCGTCCTTTTGGTGCTCGCGACCCCGGTATTGGCCATGACGCTGCTGCTGCTGGCATTCGAGCGGATCTTCCACATCGGCGTGTTCGATCCGGCGATGGGCGGCGATCCACTGCTGTTCCAACATCTGTTCTGGTTCTACTCCCACCCGGCCGTGTACATCATGATCCTGCCGGGTTTGGGTGTGATCAGCGAGATCGTCCCCGCCTTCTCGCGAAAGCGGCTATTCGGCTATAAGTTTGTCGTCTGGTGCAGCATCGCGATCGCGGTGCTCAGCTTCCTTGTGTGGGGGCATCACATGTTCGTGGCCGGCACGTCGCTCTATTCCTCGCTCGTCTTTTCGATTCTGAGCTTTATGGTGGCGGTACCGTCGGCGATCAAAGTGTTCAACTGGATTGGGACAATGCACAAAGGCTTCATCCGGTTCGACGCACCGATGCTGTATGCAATCGGCTTCATCGGACTTTTCACGATGGGCGGCCTGACCGGCCTGTTCGTGGCCGCGCTCGCCGCCGATGTGCATCTGGCGCAGACCTATTTCGTGGTGGCGCATTTTCACTACGTGATGGTCGGCGGCATGGTCTCCGCCTTCTTTGCCGGACTGCATTATTGGTGGCCGAAGATCTTCGGACGTATGTATCCAGAGATGTGGGGCCGAGCCGGCGCGATTCTCATCTTCATCGGCTTCAACCTGACCTTCTTCCCGCAGTTCCTCCTCGGCTATCTCGGCATGCCCCGGCGCTATCACTCCTACCCGCCGGAATTCCAGGTGCTGAACGTGCTCTCGTCCGCCGGCGCGACCATACTGGCATTGGGCTACCTGCTGCCTTTGGGTTATCTGACGTGGTCGTTGTTCTACGGCAAACGTGCGAGCGCCAATCCATGGCGCGCCACCGGGCTCGAGTGGCAGACGCCGTCACCGCCGCTCACGGAGAACTTTGTTGTCACGCCAACGGTAATCGAAACTCCCTATAACTACCCGCCGCCCGAGGCCGTGCAGCACCATGTCTGAAGCTTCGCTTAGGCACGAGTTCCAATATTCAAATGCGCGCCACCAATCAGAGTCGGCCATTTCGGGAATGTGGCTTTTTCTGGCGACCGAGGTGCTGTTCTTTGGTGCCCTTTTCCTGACTTGGATCTTTTCCCGCCATTGGAATCAGTCAGGGTTCGATGCGGGCGCGCGGCAGACCGCGCTTGCAATCGGCACCATCAACACCGTGATCCTGGTAACCAGCAGTCTCGCGTACAGCGCAGGCGTCGCCTACATTGAGGCAGGGAATACCCGCAGGTTGATCCAGTGCTGTGCCGTCGCCGTGCTGCTCGGGGGCGCCTTTCTGGTTCTCAAATTCGGAATCGAGTGGCGCGACGATTTCAACAAGCATCTGTTCCCGGGGCCCGACTTCGCCATCAACGGGGCGCTTGGCGCCGGGGCGCGAATTTTCTTCGTCTTCTATTTCCTCGGCACCGCGATCCACGGGCTTCATATGATCGTCGGCGTGGTCCTGGTCGGCTGGATCATCCTGCGCGCGCGGCGGGACGAATTTTCTTCCCGCTATTACACGCCGGTGACCGTGGTCGGTCTCTACTGGAGCTTTGTCGACATGGTGTGGATCGTGCTCTTTCCGCTGATCTACCTCGTGGGGCGCGGCACATGAACCAGCGTTTGCGCCACTTATTGCTGGCTTGGGTGCTGCTGATGGTTCTGCTGGCAATAGAGTTAGGCGCAAGTTCCTTGCCACTGGACCGGTCGGCCCGACCGCTCGTACTGGTCCCTGCGGTGCCGATGGTCGGGGTGGTCGGGACCATCTTCATGGAAGTCGAGCGAGGCCCCGAAATCGTGCGCCTCTTCGCCGCCGCCAGTTTACTCTGGCTAGGCATCTTACTCGGCTTGGGCAGCTTGGACCCGATGACGCGAATTGTTTATCACGTACAAACTGCAAATCCAAAGTGATGCAGAATATCGAGCCTAATTTAGCCTCTCAGCCTCTGAGTTTGCTAATGGGATGGTCCGGCCGTGCTCCTGCTCTACCAGCGCTGATACTGGGATAGGGTGACTATCAAACGGAGCACCGTTATGTCCAACAAATCAAATCCGACCGTTGCCACAATGGGCATCGATATTGGCAAGAATTCGTTCCACGTTGTAGGCCTCGATCAGTGCGGCGCGATCGTGCTGCGACAGAAGTGGTCACGCCGTCAGATCGAAGCGCGGCTCGCGAACGTACCTCGGTGCCTGATCGGCATGGAGGCATGCGTTGGTGCGCATCACCTGAGCCGCAAGCTTCAATCGCACGGTCACGATGCCCGACTGATGCCGGCGAAATACGTGCGCCCGTATTCAAAAGGACAGAAGAACGACTTTGGCGACGCGGAAGCAATCGCCGAGGCGGTGCAGCGCCCGACGATGAAATTCGTCGCTACCAAGACGGCCGACCAGCTCGACTTGCAGGCGCTGCACCGGGTGCGCGAACGGCTGGTCAGCCAGCGCACTGGCATCATCAACCAGATTCGTGCCTTCCTGTTGGAGCGCGGGGTTGCGGTGCGCCAGGGGCTGCGCTTCTTGCGCACCGAATTGCCGGGTATCCTCGCCACCCGCTCTGATGTGCTGTCGTCACGCATGATGCACGTCATCGAGGACCTAGCTGGCGACTGGCACCGGCTGGACGAGCGCATTGAAAACTTGTCCACGGACATCAAAGGATTGGCGGATCAAGACCCGGCATGCGAGCGGCTAATGACGGTGCCCGGCATCGGACCAATCATCTCAAGCGCGATGGTCGCCGCGATCGGCAATGGCACGGTGTTCTCAAAGGGCCGCGACTTCGGCGCCTGGCTCGGTCTGGTACCCAAGCAGATCTCGACTGGAGACCGCACAATCCTCGGCAAGATATCGAAGCGGGGCAATCGCTACCTGCGCATCCTGTTCGTCCAGGCAGCCTGCGTCGTGCTGGTGAAGCCGAAGAGTTGGGAACGCTACGGGCTCAAACCTTGGATCGAAGCGGCCAAGCGGCGGCTACACCACAACGTGCTAGCGATCGCGCTCGCCAACAGGCTGGCCCGCATCGCCTGGGCGGTTCTCAACAAGGAGCGCAACTTCGAATGCGTCAAGACAAGTGAGATGGCGTGCCGATCCGCTTGAGCGTGTACTGCGCTCATGGCGTGGAAACGCCGGCGCCAGAGGCGGGCCAAGCGCGACGGCCAGCCTTGACGGCCCCTGTGCGCGGGGCCCCGGGACAAGCGCAGGCCGGGACGAAGGAACCGCCTCACGTCACGAACAAAGGAACTGCACAGACAAGGAGCCCGCAATGACGTAGCCCCACAGCCCGTTTCCCGCCGAGGTTTGCGAGAGGATGAAACGAGATGGAGAATCGGTCTTCCCGGCGCATGCGAACACTGGTGACCCGAATGGCCCGTTCGAGGCCTGTCCGCTAATGTGTAGTAGCTTGTATTTGATCTTACATACGGCGTCCTTTTGGAGATGGCCGGTTCACTGCCGATGGTGGTCAGGCAGCGATCATTTTTTCCCTCGCAATCGGGATGGCGTCAAGGAATGTTTGCAGCGGCGTCTTGCCGAAGCACCAGCGGCCTTGATGCGGTCTCTCCTCGTTGTAGCTTTTGACCCATAGATCGAGGTCGTCCTGCAAATCCCCGATCGAGGCATAGAGCCTCTTTCGGAAGGCGATGCGATAGAACTCATCCCGCACTGTCTTGTGGAAGCGCTCAGCGATGCCAGTCGTTTGTGGGCTCTTCGTCTTGGTCCTGGAATGGTCAATATCTTCCACCGCGAGATAGAGCTCGTATTCGTGATGCTCGGGATTGCCGCAATATTCGGTGCCGCGATCGGTCAGAACAGGTGAGAGCTTCACTTCCTTTTCGTCGAAGAAGGGCACGACCCGATCGTTCAAGAGGTCGGCCGCGGTGATCGGCGTCTTGCGATCATAGAGTTTGGCAAACGTCACTTTCGAATAGGTGTCGATGAAGGTCTGTTGGTAGATGCGGCCGACCCCTTTCATGTTGCCAACATAGAACGTGTCCTGCGCCCCGCAGTAGCCCGGGCATTCGCTCTCGAACTTGGCCCGTGCGCCTCCTTTTCGGTCTTGGCCTTCTCCAAGGCTATGACCTGCGCCTCGGTCAGGATCCGGCCTTGCCTCAGCAACCTTGGCTTCCAGCGCCTTGAGCCGTTTCTTCATCGTCTCGAGATCATGGCGCTGCCAGACGCCGCGCACGCCGGCCGGCGAGATCGAGTGGCCAAGTTTCCTCATTTCGTTAGCGACGCGGATCTGGCCGAAGGCCGGCTGCTCCAGCGAAAATTCAACGATCCGCGCCTCGATCTCGGGCGCGGTCCGGTTCGCCAGGATTGGCTTCCTGCGGCTGATCTCTTGCAACGCCAGCTCGCCGCCTTTGTCATAGAGTTCCTTGAAGCGGTAGAAGCTGTCGCGGCTATAGCCGAGCATCTTGCAGGCCTGGCTCACATTGCCGAGCTGCCTGGCGAGCTTGAGACAAGCCCACCTTTCCTTTGATAATCTTCTGGTCCTTGGTCATCGTCGGTGTCCTCATAAAACGCCGAGGCCGGGCTCTCCGCAACCCTGGCCAGCTCCGCGCCCGGCCTCGGCTCTCGCTTCGGCCTTATGACACCAAATGTCGGATCAAATATCAACTAGTACAGCTAATGAGATCGCATGCGCGCTGATATCCATGATGGCCCGGAGCACGTCACGCTCCAACGAGAGGCCGAATACATTGATGCAAGACCGCACAGCCGACAGATCGACGAAAACCTCTTGCGACGCGCGGCCGGACCATACATTTGGGTCACGGAGAGAAGAACTCGCGGCGAGCATATCTCGTCTGCATCGCCGCTGGCCGTATCGAACGAGTGACGCAGCGTCTTGCCATAGATGGCGACCACGCCTTTTGCAACTTCCTCGAAGCGCCCCATGAAGGTCACAAAGCGGCCGCGAAAGGCTTCGGGGTCGAGGCGGCGGAACAGACGGCTGAACGTATCGCGGCTCGGCAAGCCACCGGAAAGGCTGAGGAATTCGCGTAGGAACGCCTCCTTCTCCTCCGCGAAATCCGCCATGTCGACGCAGCTCTCACCGCCGCATAAAAAGGTGCATAGCGCGATCACCAGAAGCTGAAGCAAATCATGGCGACGCGCGTTGCAGGCTCGATGATCCTTCAGACCGTCAAAACAGGAAACAAGACCTTCCATCGCCCAAGGGCTCCCAAACCGAATCGGGAGCCGCTAGAATCCAGAACTCTGGATATGGCAAGTGAAATCGATATGCGATTCCCCTGTGTGGGGATCGACACGGGTCGCGATACGTGATCTAAGAGACAACGTTTGAACGCTAGCGGAATGGGGCTTGGGTGGTTACAGTGGGATGTGATTGCGGGTTGTCTAGACCGAGTTGGATGAACCAGTCTGATGTGGACCGCAACCACCCCTAGGCAACGTAGCCGCGACGGGCTCCGCTTCGCGAGCGGCCTGACCGACGCCGAATGGGCGGTGATCGAGCCTCGGTTGCCGCAGGCGGCGGTCGGACGACCGCCCTGGCGGCCAATGCTGGAGATCGTCGACGCTATCTTCTACCTGCGAGGCGACATTCCGTGGCGAATGCCCTCGCCTTGTTTTCCGCCCCGACCGAGCGTCTATCGCTGGTTTGCCGCTGGGCGCGATAGCGGCGTGCGGCGGTCCATCGTACAGCACCTGGTGAAGCAGGATTGCGAGCGCGCTGGGCGCGGCGCCAGCCTCCGTGCCGCGGTGATCGAGAGCCGGAGCGTCAAGACCACCGAGGGCGGGGGACCGCATGGCTATGATGCCGGCAAAAAGGTGCTTGGGCGCAAGCGTCACGCCATCGTCGACACCGATGGGCGGCCGCTCGCGCTAAAGGTTCATCCCGCACCCATCCAGTTCCGCGACGAGGCGGCGCCGTTGCTCGCCGCTCCGTTCGTTGAAATGTGTTCCACTCCTGCGAGCATGGAATGCGACAGGCCGATTTCCGGGCCTCCGGCCCCGATCGGACCAACGTCTTCCGGCCCGAGACCGGGCCGCAAATGGACTGCCTTGGCGAGGTCCGGCAGACTACTCGTTTGCGGGGAAACCGACCTCGACCGTCCGCCGGCTAGACGCCTGTTCGCGTGCCGCCAATGACTACGTTGCCGCCCGCGTCCAGTCGACGGCGGACCCTGGGCGGGAACCGACTTCTTTCGCGCCAGTTCCTGTTCATTCTCTGCCTCGGAAGCGGCATCGGTACACTGGTCGCGCTTGCGTTATACGCGACGAAGGCGGCTTACGTCGGAATTCTGCCGTTAGGTTTGGCGTTGGTGCTTTCGACGGTGTTTGCCAAAAATTATCGTCTGTATTGGTTTGCTATTTTTCTGTTGTCCTTGCAGTTCACGATCAGTAAGAACTTGAACGATGGTCTCGCGGTGATCGATGAGTTGAAGATTGACTACTCCATTTGGAGTTTTACGTTTGAAATTACCGCGACCGACTTGGCGCTTCTGGTTCTTCTCGCTTTCTGGGCCAACGACTGCCTGTTCCATGGGAAGAAGATGCGCTTTCCGCCTGTCACGTGGCTGGCCGTCGGATATCTTGGCATATGCCTACTGTCCTTGGTGGGGGCCGAGTTTCCCTATCTCGGCTTCGTCGAGTTGTCGCGGCAGATCAAGTTCTTCATTGTGTATCTGTACGCGGTCAACTGCTTGGATTCGAAGAGCGCCCTCCGGGTGCTTGCTGTCGTCGGGGTGATAATCCTGGTGACCCAGGCGGGAATGACCGTGGCGCGGTTCGAGACCGGGTACATGACTCCCCTCACATTCGGCGAAACCAATCAGGATTTGTCGGAGATCGCGCAGTACTTGGCCGTGGACCGCTCCGATGAGGGGTCCGCGATACGGGGCTACGGGACCTTGGGATCGCCTGGTGCGACCTTACACCTCTGCTTGTTGGTAATTCCGTTTGCGCTGTTTCTTTCTGTCCCGAACGCGATGTTCGGAATGCGGCTCGTGTTTGCGGCTCTGACAGCCTTCGGACTACTGGGCCTAGTTCTCACGTTTACCAGGGTCTACTTCATCACGGCAGCGGTTCAGATCGTCCTCGCATTTTTGATCATGATACGAGACCGCATGTTGAGGCGCGAAGAAGTGGCCATGATCGTGCTGCTTGGTCTGGCCGCGGTGGCGGCGGCGAGTCCCAAGCTCTACGAGCAGTTCACGGTTCGCACGGACTCGGTGTCCACGCGTTTTCTTCAGTACGAGGCGGCCGCGAATATGATCCTCGACAATCCTTTTCTCGGGGTGGGATTGAACAACATGACCGGACAGATGCCAAAGTACGCCGACGTCACGTACAACGAATACGATCCGGACACACAGTTCTATCTGGAGGGCACCCACAACATGTATCTCAGCCTGGCAGCCGACATCGGCGTCTTCGGTACGCTGTTATTCGTCGCTTTCTTCGCCAGGGCGACGTTGCTTGCCTGGCGACAATCGCGTCGCTCGACCGACCCGGAGATCAGGTTGGTGGCAAACGCGCTCGTGGTGGCGTTTTGCGGCGTGGCGGTGAACGGCTTGATGGATCCCCTCCAGGAGTATCAGGTTCTCAGTTTGCTGTGGTTGTATGCCGGGATCAGCCTCAACCTGCCTGGAATGGCGCCGGGCCAGGAGACTTTGAACCCGAGGCCCGACCGCCGGCCTTCCTCCTGAAAAGTGACCCTCCCTGAAGCATGGCTCTTGCGGCCAATGGAGGATTTGAAATGGCGGGGGAGAGACATAAGCCGGGAGAGATTGTCGCGAAGCAGCGGCAGTTGGACACCCTGACGGCGCAAGGGCGAGCGGCGGTGGAACGCCAAGGGTTGCTGGTCGCGACCCTTTCGAAGAACTAGCGGTCACGCTTTGTGACGGCGAATATCACACCCGCCCGATGCGGGCGACACCCTCTTTGGCGATTTGGCTGTTCGGATCGAAGACGAGCGCGCGCTGATAGGATTCGATGGCCTTGTCGCGATTGCCGGATTTTTCATAAGCGAGCCCGAGGCCAGCCCAGGCTTCGGCATTTTTGTTATCGACGTTGAGCGCTCTGTTGAAATCCTCGATGGCCTTGTCGCTCTTGCCGATGGCGATCAAACTCTGCCCGCGCGCCTGGTAGGGCGCTCCGGCGAAAGGATCGCGATCGATCGCATTGTCAAAATCGGTGATCGCCTGCTCATGCAGGCCTTCGCGCTGATAGATCAACCCCCGGGCGTGAAAGGCCTGGGCATTTTCGGGGTTGAGCTTGATCGCCTGGTCGAGATCGGCCCGCGCCTCGTCGAGCCTGCCCTGAACGCGCAGAAGATTGGCGCGGCCGAGATAGGCCGGCGCATGGTTGGGATTGGCCGCCACGGCGCTGTCGAAGTCGGCCAGCGCCGCGTCGTCGCGGTTGATCTGACGATAAGCTAGCGCCCGATTGGTCAGCGAGGCCGCATTGCCAGGAGCGAGCTTGATCGATTGGCTGAAATCGGCGATCGCCTCTTGAAACTTGCCGGTCCTTGCGTAAGCCACGCCGCGCGTGTTGTAGGCTTCGGCGCTCGCCGGGTTGCGCCGAATGACGTCGGTTAGGGATGCCAGGTTGGCCTCGGCCTCCTCCGGCGATTGGTGCGCCACTTCTGCGACACCGGTTCCCTGTTTGCCCATGATGTTGGTTGCCGTTTCGCAGCCGGCTAGTAGGAGCGGGGAAGCGGCCAGCAATAAGAAACAGGCAACAACGCGCCGTGGCGACTGCTTCGGATTTTTGACCAAGGCCGCGAAAACCATCATCCGGTCACCCTTGCCCGCCTTCCACGAAGACGGGCGCCGCCGCCCGGGGGCGAAATTACTATTTCGCTTCACCACATGCAACGCAACGAACAGCCCTTGGATGAACCGGACGCCGGCCTAAGTGGCCGGGCGCTGGAGCATACTCGAATTGGGCAAGCGTTCAACGAGCCCCCACCAAGGGCTTGGGCTTCATCGGTAGAAGTCCTTCACGCTGCAGTTTCTTGCGGGCCAGCTTGCGAGCGCGGCGCACGGCCTCCGCCTTCTCGCGGGCGCGTTTTTCCGAGGGCTTTTCATAATGGCCGCGCAGTTTCATCTCGCGAAAAATGCCCTCCCGCTGCATCTTTTTCTTGAGCGCCTTGAGGGCCTGATCAACATTATTGTCGCGAACGAGAACTTGCACGCAGGAGTCCTTGGGTGAGGCGCCGACCATCGCAAGATGGGACGAACCTAGTTGGGAACGTAAAGACACCACCTCCCTGGCGCTGCTAAGCACCCGAATGGCGAAGCCATGCCGATAACAGACCCGGCGCCATCTGTCCAGGGATATAGCCGCGCCGAAGGGCGGTTCGGGAGAACGGTAGAACCGGCGGATGTGCGATGGCTCTGGTTGGCGAGGCTGAAACCGGCTTCAGGGTTTGCCGCGCGAAGCTGGTGAGTGAGAAATCATTGCGTGGCGCGGTGTCGCTGTTGTTCGTGGTGCCGTCCTCGCCGAGGATGACGTCCTTGTTCGCGGCGCGGCCGCATGTTAGCGAATGCACGGCAAAAGGGCAGGGGTCTCTTTGCGGGGCATAGCGCAGTCTGGTAGCGCGGAAGTTTTGGGTACTTCAGGTCGCAGGTTCGAATCCTGCTGCCCCGACCAATGTCACCGCAAGCCGTGGCTCGCGACAGCTAACCCACGTGGGAATAACGCCGTCTAAGTTCGCGTAAACGCCAACCGGCGTCAATACGAGAAGAATTGAAATGACCGCACGGATTTACCGCCCTTCAAGGACCACAACCCAATCTGGCATTGCCAGGGCCAAGCTTTGGGTTTTGGAATTCGAACCCGCGGCGCCGCGCCAGATCGACCCGTTGATGGGCTGGACGAGTTCGGGCGATATGAAGAGCCAGGTGCGGTTGAATTTCGTGACGAAAGAAGAAGCCATTGCCTATGCTGAAAAAAACGGCTTGAGCTACCGGGTCGAGGCCTCAAAGCCAGCGCCCCCGAAAATCCAAAGCTATTCCGACAATTTCAAGTCGACCCGCCTCCTCCAATGGACCCATTGATCCGGCTATTTCTCTCATATTTAACCTGAAGATAGATCGATAAGATTATGTTTTCTAAGTTAAATAAACGTCAACGGATTCACCCCTCCTGCGTAAGGCGCGGCCGGCCCCGTAGCTCAGCTGGATAGAGCAGCCGCCTTCTAAGCGGCAGGTCGCAGGTTCGAGCCCTGCCGGGGTCGCCAGTCTTATCAAGTAGTCCTTTATTTTCAATATGTTAGCCTTCATTTTGGCTAACCTTTCCTTTGGGTTTGCCAGTTTTTGTTCTCCCCCTGTTTTTGGCGCGGGCTTCCATCGCGGCGACGGCAAGCCGTTTTTGGTCCGCAGCCTTTGTGTAGCGTTGCACTTCTTTCAATGAAGCGTGGCCGGAAAACGCCGCGATTTCATCTGGAGCGTCCTCCTCAGCGCATAGGTTCCGCGCTAACTTTTCCGTCCGGGCATTCGTTGTCGTTTCCCACGTTCCGGTCATAAGGGCCCGCGCGCTTCATCGACCGGCGTCCCCTCGAAAGAGGCGTAACCAGCATCAAATGCAGTCCCAAAACCACGACACGGCCTAGGGGCGGGCTTAGAAACGAGCAGCCCAAAGCCAAATGGATGCGAACTTGATATCAGCGGCGGCATGCACTGCAACGGAAGTAGCTGATTGGCTAAACTCTGGCATTTCGCCGGTTTCGGGATCGGCGGCTGCGGCGACCTCATCGGGGGGTCGAGGGTCGCGCCGCCGTCTTGCCTTCGATTGCTTGAGCCGGTAGCTCTCGCCGTTCAGCTCCAGAATATGGACATGATGCGTGAGGCGATCGAGCAGCGCGCCGGTCAGACGTTGGTTGCCGAAGACGCTCGTCCATTCCTCGAACGGCAGATTCGACGTGACGATGGTCGAGCCGCGTTCATGACGCTGGCTGAATATTTCAAACAGAAGCTCCGCGCCGGTTTGGGAAAGCGGCACATAGCCGAGTTCGTCGACGATGAGCAGTTTGACGGAGGCGAGCTGCGCCTGGAGTTTCAGGAGACGCCGCTCGTCGCGCGCCTCCATCAATTGATGAACGAGGCCGGCCGCCGTGAAGAAGGAGACCGGGAAGCCGCGTTGGCAGGCGGCCAGGCCGAGCGCCAGACAGGCATGCGTCTTTCCCGTGCCGGAATTACCCAGAGCAATGACATTGTCGCGGGCGATGAGATATTCGCAGCGCGCGAGTTCGAGTGTCAGCGGCTTGTTGAGCGATGGAATGGCGGTGAAGTCGAACGTGTCGAAACTTTTCACCGCCGAAAAATGCGCGGCGCGGATGCGGCGCTCGACCATGCGCCTTTCGCGATCGATGAGTTCGAGTTCGGCGAGACGCAGCAGGAAGCGGACATGATCGAGACCTTCGCGTGCCGCCTCTGCGGCGACTTTTTCATATTCGCGCAGGAAGGTCGGCAATTTGAGCTGCCGCAGATGATGGGCGAGCAGAATCTGCGGCGGCGCCGGGCTGGCAGCAGGAGCCGCCGCCGTCATGCTGCCCTCCCGGAAACGAGAACCATATAATCGGCGGCTGAGGTTGTCTTGACGTTCGCGGCGGGCAGATAGGGATAGTGGCCGAGATCGAGGTTTGCGGGTCTGTGTTCGACCTTGGCGATGACGAGTTGCTTGATCGCATCGAAGCTGATCGCGCCGAGCCGGATCGCGTCGAGCGCGGCCGCGGCGACAAGCGTCTCGGGAAAGACCTCTATCAGCCGCAGCGCCTGGATGAACTCGCGTTTGCCGCGATTGCCCATGCGGGCTTCCAAGAGCCGCCGCAGATGCTGGAGCGGTTCCGGAAGTGTCCAGTTCTGCAAGGGAGCCGCTTGATCGAGCGCGCCGGGCTTTTGCTCGAGGAGCGCCAGATAGTGCTTCGGGTCAAAGACGAACTGACCACGGCCATAGACGCGCGGATGGCGGGCGATCTCGCTCGCGCCGCAGATGATCGCGACCTCGTCGACGAAGCCCTTGACCAGGACGTCGCGAAAGCCATAGGCGGTTGGCGCCGAATAATCGTTCATGCGATAGCGCACCAGCGCGGTCGAGGAGACCTTCGCCGGGCGCTTGTCGCAGGGCTCGAAGGGCAGCTCGGGCAAAGCCCGTAGGACCGCTTGATCCGCAGTAAGCCTTTCGCCAATTGTCTGCTCGTGGCGGCCGGCGCGCTCGGCTTGCCGGGCGCAGCAGCGTTCTTCCAGAGCGGCGTTGAGCGCCTCGAACGAAGGAGTGTGCGGCACGGGGGTGAGGAAGTTGGCGCGGGAATACTTTGTAGTAGCTTGTATTTGATCTTACATACGGCGTCCTTTTGGAGATGGCCGGTTCACTGCCGATGGTGGTCAGGCAGCGATCATTTTTTCCCTCGCAATCGGGATGGCGTCAAGGAATGTTTGCAGCGGCGTCTTGCCGAAGCACCAGCGGCCTTGATGCGGTCTCTCCTCGTTGTAGCTTTTGACCCATAGATCGAGGTCGTCCTGCAAATCCCCGATCGAGACATAGAGCCTCTTTCGGAAGGCGATGCGATAGAACTCATCCCGCACTGTCTTGTGGAAGCGCTCAGCGATGCCAGTCGTTTGTGGGCTCTTCGTCTTGGTCCTGGAATGGTCAATATCTTCCACCGCGAGATAGAGCTCGTATTCGTGATGCTCGGGATTGCCGCAATATTCGGTGCCGCGATCGGTCAGAACAGGTGAGAGCTTCACTTCCTTTTCGTCGAAGAAGGGCACGACCCGATCGTTCAAGAGGTCGGCCGCGGTGATCGGCGTCTTGCGATCATAGAGTTTGGCAAACGTCACTTTCGAATAGGTGTCGATGAAGGTCTGTTGGTAGATGCGGCCGACCCCTTTCATGTTGCCAACATAGAACGTGTCCTGCGCCCCGCAGTAGCCCGGGCATTCGCTCTCGAACTTGGCCCGTGCGCCTCCTTTTCGGTCTTGGCCTTCTCCAAGGCTATGACCTGCGCCTCGGTCAGGATCCGGCCTTGCCTCAGCAACCTTGGCTTCCAGCGCCTTGAGCCGTTTCTTCATCGTCTCGAGATCATGGCGCTGCCAGACGCCGCGCACGCCGGCCGGCGAGATCGAGTGGCCAAGTTTCCTCATTTCGTTAGCGACGCGGATCTGGCCGAAGGCCGGCTGCTCCAGCGAGAATTCAACGATCCGCGCCTCGATCTCGGGCGCGGTCCGGTTCGCCAGGATTGGCTTCCTGCGGCTGATCTCTTGCAACGCCAGCTCGCCGCCTTTGTCATAGAGTTCCTTGAGGCGGTAGAAGCTGTCGCGGCTATAGCCGAGCATCTTGCAGGCCTGGCTCACATTGCCGAGCTGCCTGGCGAGCTTGAGCCAAGCCCACCTTTCCTTTGATAATCTTCTGGTCCTTGGTCATCGTCGGTGTCCTCATAAAACGCCGAGGCCGGGCTCTCCGCAAACCTGGCCAGCTCCGCGCCCAGCCTCGGCTCTCGCTTCGGCCTTATGACACCAAATGTCGGATCAAATATCAACTAGTACAAATACTTCACCAGTGCCTCGACCTTGCCTTCACATGAGGATTTCTCCTGTCAACCGGATTTAAACTATTGTCGCTATCTTGAACGTAGTGCTGGCCCGAGCCTTCAACACAGAACGGCACGAATGCCGCGTCACCTCACATCCGGTCGCCGCCTCGACGGCTGCACCATAATTCCCCATGCTAGGGCGATCGGCTCGGAAGGGTGCGACCAATCTTATCAGCGGCGTGTTTCAGCCAGACAAAGTCGCGGTTCACCCTGCCGCACCCAACGAGACTGGCCGAGTTTCGCGGATTCTTGTTTCTTTATAGCCTCCTGTCCTTCACGCGATCTTCAGTGTGGCTCCTTCAGGTATTTCGCCGAACGTGGCGAAGCGCCAGAACGCAATGAGCAGCTTGCGCGCGAGCGCGGACGATCGCAATTCGGCGATGGCGGCCCCGGTCGCCTTTGACGCGGTTCTGGAACCATAGGGTCAGCGCCGATTTGGGCTGATGGCGCAGCCAAAGCCAGGCGGCCTCTATCATCGTGGTCCTCAATCGTGGGTTCCCTGATTTGGCGATTCCTTGCTCCTTGTTCATATCGCCACTTTGCCAAGGGCTTGGGGCTAAGCCAGCGTAGGCTGCTAGTTGGCGGCGGTTTGCGAACCGACGATACAGACCCTCTTGCCAAAGCACTGACGCAAACTCCGGTCCGATGCCTCGTAGTTTCAAAAGCTGAGCGCCTGGTGACGGCTCGGTGGTTTCGCAAGGGCAGAGCAACGCATCGCGTTCAGCCTCGATCTCCGCGATCTGCTTGCGTAGTAACTCAAGACGTTCGAGTTCGCGCTTGATCTCAGCTTTCATGCGCTCGGGAAGGGGTCGCCCATCCCCTGTCCGAAGATTGTCGAGGAGTTCGCGTGACTTGGCGCGCCTTGGTTCTGCACCTGCTATCATCCGCTGTTCGTTTTCAACCAATATGGCGATTTGGAACGCTGCGCCCTGCGCCCCGGCAATGTTCACAGCGCCGATGGATGGGAGGCGGTGCTGAAGCCGGTCGTGGCGCGGTATCAAGGCAAGGTCTCACGCATTTATTTCCGCGCCGACGCCGGCTTCGCAAACCCCGAAGTTTACGAATATCTGGAGGCAGAACGGATCAAATATGCGATCCGTCTGCCCGCCAATCACATCTTGCAAGAGAGGATCGGCTATCTGCTCAAACGCCCGGTTGGTCGCCCGTCCAATGACGTCTGCCGATCCCATGCAAGTTTCACCTATCAAGCGGGAAGCTGGTCGCAGCCGCGTCGGGTGATCGCCAAGGTCGAATGGCATCCGGGCGAGCTTTATCCGCGCGTCGGCTTCATCGTGACGAACATGGCGCGCTCCGCCGAGAATGTCGTCGCCTTCTACAACAAGCGCGGCACGTGTGAGCAATGGATCAAGGAAGGAAAAGGCGCAATCAAGTGGACCCGGCTATCATGTCGGTCGTTCGCTGCTAACGCCGTCCGTCTCCAGCTTCATGCGCTGGCCTACAATCTCGGTAATTTTCTGCGCACGCTGGCGACGCCCGAACCGATAAAGGATTGGTCACTGACGAGCCTGAAGGAAAAGCTGATCAAGATCGGCGCGAAGATCGTGAGCCATGGCCGCTATGTCGCGTTTCAGATGGCCGAAGTCGCCATTCCGAAAAATCTCTTCGCGGACATCCTACGAATGATCGCCGACCTGCGGCCGCCGCCCAATCCAGCGCCTGCGTGAAGTGTTCGGTCGTCATGCGTCGAGCAAAAACTAAGGGAGAAGTGCGTCTTGATCACAACCAACTCTGTATTGTCCGGTGCGCGATCCGCCCATGTCACTGGTTTTGGTGTGCCGGAGCACCACAGCAGCGCCGCAGCGCGGCAATCTCAACCTCAATAAGCGGGCGATCCGGAAAATAATGCCGGTATAGGACGAATGTCCGATGTCACGGCAGGAGATCAATGATACGCGCTTGGCACATTCCCGGTTATCTGGGGAATGCCAGCTAAGTGCATCTTCATCAAGGACATATGTGTTCGGACCAACCCTTCGCGGCGTGCGCCCGTCCGGTCCTGGAACTGGACGCTCCGGTCCAATAACTCGGATGAGTGGGCGAATGTTGCGTGCATTGCGCAATATTTCCCTGCCCACCTCATCCATCCTTTCCTTGCCTCCCTTCGCTCTTCCGTACGCATCCAATAAATCCAATAACGTCTTCGCGATCTTTTCCATCTCGCCGCGGTCGCCCGCATTCGCAGCGGCCACAAACTGATCGTCGAGTTTTTTGGCGCTCCGTATGTCCATATCAGGATCGAGCTTTCGTTCGCCTACCTTTTTCCCCTCCTCATGCAGTTCTATCGGCACCGCCAGTGGCAATTCCCCGCGTAAAGGGATATCTGTAGACGGAATTCGACAAGGCTTCCGAAATGACCATGTCAGAGACTCCCCTGCTGCGAAGGTACGAGATCACCTGGTCCGTGACCGCCTCGGATTGCTTCGCTGTGGTCAAACAAGGGACTGTTACATCGATCCACTTGGCGATGAGGTTCGCAAAGTGGACATAGGGCTTAGGAAGCGGGTATTTGGCGATCATTTCTTCCGTTGGGTCTGGAAATGACATTTGAGTGCCTTTCTCGCCATGACCATTGCAAAATTGCCTTGAGCTTGTCATGGAGCTTGCCCATGCGCTCGGCCGCCTTGATGTTAACGGGGTCCTGCTCCTTGTAGGCCGTGGTTACGTACCCGGCGACAAAGCCGAAAACCCGGACCTCATCCGGCACGGCGCGCCTTTTTCTGTTCTACCATACCGCAACGCTTGAATGTAAAGCAGTCCTGGGGGGCCACTTGGCGCGCCGCAGATTGGACCTCCGATGAAGCTGCCAACGCGCACATTGCTTTGCACGAGGACGTCGTTTGGATCCACCCAAACGAAGAAGTCTCGCGGCTCAGTAGAAGTCACCAGATTTTGCTCATTCATCCGCTTGGTCCTGCGGTACAGACATCTAATCTTACTGAGTCAGAAAGTCGCGGGCCACCTCCGCTGAGAATCAACTATGCGGTGAGATTCGGTCATCAGCAGGAGGGATACTGGGATGAATCTCCGATCGGCGGACAACAGCAAGTCGCGATTTGCGGCTTATGTCGAAGGACTTGTGAGTGTGATCGGGCATGCGGACCGGGCCGGCCCACTGCGAGATTATTGCCTGGGCTTGATAATGCCGTGCGAGCGTAAGAGCGTCGAGCCGATGGCGGCGGTAACGGCGCCAGATCGGACGGCAGCGCAGCACCAGTCGCTGCTGCATTTTGTCGGCCAGTCGCCTTGGTCAGACGAGAAGGTATTGGCCAAGGTGGGTGAGATCGTCCTGCCGGCGATTGAGAGTCAAGGACCGATCGAAGCGTGGATCATCGACGATACCGGTTTTCCCAAGAAGGGTGAGCACTCGGTCGGCGTGGCACGCCAGTACTGCGGTCAGCTCGGTAAGCGGGAGAACTGCCAAGTGGCGGTGTCGTTGTCACTCGCCAATCACGACGCGAGCCTGCCGGTGGCCTGGCGTCTCTATCTACCGAAAGAGCGGGCGGCCGACCTTGAACATCGACGCAAGGCGGGCGTCCCCGATGAGATAGATTTCAAGACCAAGCCCGAGATCGCGCTCGAGCAGGTCAAAGCGGCGTTAAAAGCCGGGCTTTCTCGCGGCGTGGTCCTGATGGACGCGGGCTACGGCTGCAACACAAATCTGCGAACCGGCATCAGCGCGCTCTCGTTGACTTATGTGGCTGGTATCTTGCCACACACCACGGTGTGGACGCCCGGCACGGGTCCGCTGCCGCCGAAGAAATGGTCGGGCCGCGGCCAACGACCGAAGCGCCTTCGTCGCGATTTCGGTCGAGGAGCTCGCTCTCAGCCTCCCCAAGCGCTCCTGGCGCAGTATTGAATGGCGGGAGGGGACGGCCGAGCCGCTGTCATCGCGCTTTGCTCGCGTGCGGGTTCGTGCCGCGCATCGAGATTACACACGCTCGGAAAGCCAGCCCGAAGAGTGGCTGTTGATCGAACGGCCCGAAGGTGAGAAAAAGCCACCCAAATATTGGCTTTCGACCCTGCCGAAAAACATCTCCTTCCGCAAGCTGGTGGACCTCACCAAACTGCGTTGGCGTATCGAGCGCGATTATCAGGAACTCAAACAAGAGGTCGGGCTCGGACATTTCGAAGGACGAGGCTGGCGCGGCTTCCATCACCACGCCACGCTGTGCATCGCGGCCTACGGATTCCTGGTCTCCGAGAGGGAGAGGATTCCCCCTCACGACCTTGTTACACCACTCGGTTCGAAAAACTTGCCGTTCCCGAAGGTGATCGATCCGGAGGCTCCACCGCCGAGGACCGAACGCCACGTCCCCAACTCGATCGCGACGATGCGCAGAAGATTGATCATCGCGCTTGTTAGCACCCTTTCACGATGCCCATGCTGCGCCACGCCTGTCGCCAAAGGCTCGCGCCGTAAGAAATTTATGACGCAGTAAGACTAAGACTCCATACTTAGCAGTGATCTCTGTGGCGAGCGGATATCCCCACAATGGCCTTACGGCGCTCTCTGACGGCTTCGAACCCCTTCCTGGTCTGCAATCGCCACCCACCCCCCAAAGCCTGCCCTGCATGGGTTTCTGTGGGCGTCATTCCGCGTCCGCAACATCTCTCGCACGCGTGTCGTCTGTCGGCGGCTCATTGCCATCGTTCAGACCCAGTTTTTCAGCGGCGAGGCGTGTTATACAGTATTGGAGACCTCTAAACCTCGATCAGCAAAAAATTTCAATTAGCGCCGAACATAGCCAGTACTCCCCCAGAGAGGAGTCCCAAGCAATGTGCTAAGAAGGTCCTCGTTTCTAGGCCCCATCAGATTTAGGAGGTACGCCATCATGCACTATCTGTTTAAGAGTAGCACGAATCATAGTATCACGCTTTTTTGTTTGTGATGGATGACAACTATCTGTTGATCCATTTCAGTATCAACCTTTTTAACCTTATGGCTTCTATAAACTGGAGAACCATCAAGCTTGTATCGCTCATTCAAATGATTACAGAAAGACTTGATGAAATAGATTTGGTGTCCTTGAGTAAACCCCTGCGTCCGTACCGTTTAAACTTTGGTTCCGTCAGGTGTAGGTTTCATGAAGTGGTTTAAGAAATCCTGGATAACGCCTTCCGGCCCAAGAGTCTTAGTATTTGGACATGCAGCAATGAAGTCTAGAAGCTTGGACCAGGAGTCATCTAACACATCACAGAATTTAAATTGATCCACCTTTTTGAAAATCAATTGTTCTTCCGTCCATGAAATCTCAACCCCCCATCTAGACCAAGACAGTAAATGCTTGTCCTTTGAGTAAGACTTTGAGTAGGCCCCTGAAGCGTCTTATACCAAGTCTCGCTGATCACGACCGATAGGCCCACTCTCTTGTTCCGATGGAGATGATTTTCCAGGGCATGTCGATGAGCTTGTTCCAGGCGAAGCAGCAGTGGTCGAGAATGTCGTCGTAGGATTCGAAGACGCGGTTCGAGAGCCAGTTGTGGCGCATGAATTGCCAGATGTTCTCGACCGGATTGAGCTCGGGCGATTTCGGCGGCAACGGCAAGAGCGTGATGTTGTCCGGGACGGGAAGCTTCGCCGAGACATGCCACCCGGCCTGATCGAGAAGAACGAGCGCATGCGCGCTTGGTGCGACCGCAAGCGAGATTTCTTCGAGATGCAGGGCCATGGCCTCGCTGTTGCAGGAGGGTAGTACGAGCCCGGCGCCTTTGGCCAACCCATGTAAATCCGCAAGAGATGGAGGAGAGCCACCAGCGCAAAAATCACGCTGGCCACCACATTGAATGTTCTTTGATCCACGGCCCGATCCTCCGAGGCTTCCACCACAACAATAACGGAAAACGGCACGAAGCCGTTCATCTAATTTAAAAGCCCTCTGGGAGCCTTCCTGAGAAGTCTGTCCGGTGACTTCATGCGGGATTACAAAGTCTTCTGAGCATGAGGCGGATTGAGGCGAGGCGCAAGAACGCGAGCGCTTTTCGATTGAGGTTCTCCCAGTCCTTGGCGAGCCTTCGACATCGATTGAGCCAAGCGAAAGTGCGCTCGACGATCCAGCGTTTGGGCAACACCACAAATCCCTTGGCGTGATCGGAACGCTTGACGATTTCAGCTTTCAGATGCGGCAGCACTCGTGCCACAGCCTGGTTAAATTCGGGTCCTTGATAGCCGCCGTCGGCGAACAGCTTTTTCAAGAAAGGAAACATCCCGAACAGGGTCGCCATGACGAGAATGCCGCCATCGCGATCTTGAATATCGGCCGGATGGACAACGGCATGAAGCAGCAAGCCCAACGTGTCTACGAGAATATGTCGCTTCTTACCCTTGATCTTCTTGCCCGCATCATAGCCGGGCGGATCGATGCAGGCCCCCCTTTTTCGGCGCTTTTCACGCTTTGACTATCGATGACGGCGGCGGTCGGGCTGGCCTCCCGTTGGGCCTGCTCGCGGCACTTCACATAAAGGGCATATCCTCCAATGTGCCGTCGTAGGTCCACAGGTCGAAATAGTCGTAGATCGTGCTCTTCGGCGGCAGGTCCTTCGGGATCGCCCGCCACTGACAGCCGGTCGACAAAATGTACATGAGGCCGTTCACCACCTCACGCATCAACACGGTCCGCTTGCCACCGCCGCGCTTGCCCGGTGGAATGAGAGGTTCAACCAGCTCCCATTAGACAACGCCGGGCGTGGCCCGGATCGCCTTTTCGACCCGTTCCACGCAGGAATCGGAGGCCATGCCCTCGACGCGAATGCTAAAGGCGGCGGGCTTTTTCGGATTGGAAAAGAGAGAGGACATCGATGGTTTCCTTTACGAACGATTTAGTTAGATGTTGGCTCGTTGGCTCGTAGATCATCGCGCTCCAGCGCGACAACAATTGTAACGAAGTTTGTATCAACGAGCATCTCCATCGGGTGAGTTGAATGTCAGTGCATACTCCGGTTTGAGGTGGTGGATAGCCCTGACGTCCGCTGCCGAATGGTGCCGAGCTCGGCACGCACCTGATCCGGGCTCAGCATCGCGCAGGCCAGCGAGCCGACCCGCCGGCCTCCGCGACGGCGATTGCCATCTCCGAGGTGGCTAACTCCGCCATCAGCGCCTGAATGATCGCCAGCTCGATCTCGAGGAGATCCAGGAAAGATCATAAGCTCCATCGCCCAAGAACGAGGCTGGCGCATCGGCCACTTGCTCTCCAGATCTGGTGACGACGAGTTAGGCTGCCGGGACGAAACCGCCGGTCTCCCCCTAGAAGCCGCCGGCTCCTCCGCGTCGGCCCATTTTCGGCTTTCCTTGCGCAGCAGACGACGCCTGGTTCATTTCGTCGGGTGTTACCCTGCAGTCATGCCTTTTGTCAAAGCGCAAGAAGAACTCGGAAGGTTTGTCCACGAACTCGGCTTTGGTGATGCGCCCATCGCCGTTCTCATCAAAATACCCAAACTCGGCTTTTGCGAAAATCGGACCGGCATATTTGATGATCTTGAATTGTTTCTCGTCGATGTAACCGCGATGGTATCGATCCGCGCGATCGAAGAGATCAATGACATATCGTCTCCACTGGTCGCAGCTATAAACGCCAAGACTTCCGCCCCAGAGGCCGGCCATCGACACGATGAGATCGTCGCCGCCTGCAGCCGGTCCCGAGGTCTCGTTGCGGCTCTGAGCGTAGGCCACACCGATGCTTCCGTCGATCAACAAGGCAAGCACACTTGCCGAAAGCACACGAAGCATTCTTGTTCGCTCCGTCGAAACGGCCGTCCTGAAGTGGACGACCGTAGCCTCTTTGTCTGGAAGTAAATTAAAGCAAACGGAGCCAACCTGAAAGTGCCTCGGACTGGAACAACGGCGACGCCCTGGGGAACCCCGATCTACGATCTCCTCGACCACGCACCAGCGCCGCGACAAACGCTGCCGGGAGACACGGGCGGCCCGGGCTTCGAAAAGATCATGGACGATGGCCAGCGCTATAGCGAATTCGTCTACTCTCACGATTTTGTCCAGCGCATGATTTTTCATCAGCGGACGACGAACGGCGAGGAGAGGGCGCCCTTCACGCTCCATGCGCGCAAGGACCTCGATCAGGTCGGATTCGACATTGGGACCTCAAGAGGGGGGCCGCTTCGTGGCCGATGTCGAACGCTGCAATCTCTACTTGTTCGATACGGGCGCCGCCGTGCTGGCGCTCGAGATAGACTTCGGCCTCGCCCCAACCGTTGTCGATCTGGACCAAGACGGCAATCCCGGGAGCACATGTCGAATGACGCTCGCCGACGTGCAGACTTTTGTGGATCACGCCCGGCGCGCCTATACGCCGTTTTTTTGGAGCGCCGAGGCTCCCGCGAAGGTTCCAGTGTCGGTTTGCTGGCTTGATAAGGGCGGGAAGGCGATAGAGTTCGAAGCATCGGCCATGCAGGCGTGGCGCGAAGTCGTCGCCGCCGCATGATTTCAGCTGTGAAACCCGACGAACCCGCATCAAACTTTCAACAACGTGATGGTGTGGACGGCGCCCGCACCGGCATCTCGCTCAATGAAGAGCTGTGCCAAGACGGTTGTCGTTGAGCAACCCTCTGAAGGAGCGCCGTCCATGGGAAAGTCTATCACCGATTTGTCGTCTGTCACGACTGTTGGCCTCGATCTGGCCAAGCATGTCTTTCAGGTTCATGCGATCGACGCCTTTGGCCGCGTGATCGTCGCCAAGGCGCTTCGGCGCAAGGACGTGCTGGCCTTCTTCGCGCAATTGCCCGAGTGTCTTGTCGGTATGGAAGCCTGCGGTTCGGCCCATCATTGGGCGCGCGAGCTGATCAAGCTCGGCCATGACGCTCGGATGATGCCGCCGGCCTATGTCAAACCCTATGTGCGTCGGCAAAAGAATGACGCGGCCGACGCCGCCGGGATCTGCGAAGCGGTGACAAGGCCTTCGATGCGCTTTGTCGGCGTGCGCACGCTGGAGAACCAGGCGGTGCTCATGCATCACAAGGTGCGCGAAATGCTGGTGGCGCAACGCACGCAACTGATCAACGCGCTTCGCGGGCATCTGGCCGAGATTGGGGTCATCGCGGCGCAGGGGCTCAAGAACGCCCGCGAAATGGCGGGGCTCGTCATGGCGGAAGGCGACGAGACAATTCCGGCCTGCGTCCGCGCGGCGCTCGCCCCGCTCGTGCGTCAACTGCATGCTCTGGATCAGGAGATTGCACGCAGCGATCGAAGCATCGCCGCGATGGCTCGAGGCGACGAAATGGCGCGCCGGCTGATGACTATTCCTGGCTTCGGCCCGGTGACGGCCTCGGCGATGGCCGCGAGCGTTCAAGACGTCTCCGCTTTCTCGGGCCCGCGTGAGTTCGCCGCCTTTCTTGGCCTGACGCCGAGACAAAACTCGTCCGGCGGCAAGGAGCGATTGGGCCGCATCTCGAAGATGGGCAATCGATATTTGCGGACATTGCTCGTCGTGGGCGCGCATGCGGTCCTCTATCATCGCAAGCCGCACGACGACGCGCTGCGATCCTTTGCGAAGAAGCTCATGCAGACTAAGCCCTTCAAGCTTGTCGCCGTCGCGCTCGCCAATAAAATGGCGCGCATCGCCTTCGCGATCATGCGCGGTAAGACAACCTATAGCGCAGCTCCGGCGTAACGACCGCCGACATCGTCAGCGGCCAAGGGCTGCAAAAGAATCGAGGGTGACCAAGAGGTGATGCGAAGAGCGCGGATTGATCCCAAAGCCCGTGGCATTGTCTGCGCCGTCAAGCGCGCCAACGTGATTTGGGGCAAGGGATCAGCGGACAACATCAGGGCCAGCGGGGCGTCAAAACCCGCATCGACAGGCCGAAGACATGACCGCACCCACGATCAAACGCAACGCCGCAAAAAAACCCTTGATCAGCGGGCGCCGTCCAGACATGACAACGCCCATGAGAGAAATCGCATCAACCGACCCGACGAAGGGAGAGGAAGATGCAAGGGTTCAAGAGCGTGGGATCCGCGCAAAGATTTCTCTCAACCCACGCAGCCACCTATAACACCTTCAACGACCAACGCCATCTGACATCAGCAAGAACGCACCGAGCCTTCAGGGCGTCGGCCATGCAGACATAGCCCGACGTGCCAACAGTTCTGCAACGTGCTTAATTTGGCAACGTGACAATGACACTTTAGGCCTTGCCCCTAGCCGTAATAATTCGGATCACGTTCTTCAGCTAACACATAGGCCCGAAATGCAATTGCGTCGTGGCATGCGTTATGGGGTACGTCGCTCAGCGTCTCTGAATCAAAGAGCGGTAGGTCAAGCAATTCAAATCTTAGCTGCGGCGAAGGCATCCGCCATCCGGGGCCTGTCACCATCAGCAGCGCCATATGCGCGATATCTTCGGGCCAATCGGCAATCACGACCGGTTCCGAATCACCAAGAAGGTACGCAGCCAGCTTTGCAATCATCTCGGGACGCGAGATAGGCCGCGTTTGCAAGACTGGTAGCACGTGCTCGGCAGCCCAGGGTTCTGGCTCGGTACACGGCAGTGCCTCATAGAATGGAACTGCGTCCCGATCCTCGGGCACGAGCGCCAACGAGATCAGTTGCCCACCAAACCCGTTGAACTCAGCATCAATAAAATACCGCATTTGCGTCTCGTTATTATAGCAAATCAGGAATTATACCAACATTCTCCAGGTGACCGAAATTTGATTGCCCGATTTGCGCAACTTGTCCTTTTTGGCAATTCAGTCCCCGTTTTGCCGAGCGCAAAGCCCGTCCCGTAAACCAGATTGCTCGTCCGAATGCCAAGATTTACCGATTTGGTTCCGCGGCATTTGAAGGCGTGCCGCGGAAGAAATAGCATTTCAATGGCGGAACGCGATCGATCGCAATTGGGCTGGGAGAGTGCTATGGAACTTACCATTCTCATCATTCGCCACGCGGAGAAGCCGGACGAATCCTGGCCCGGCCCCGGCTTGACGCCGGACGGCTCGGCAGACAAGAAATCTCTGGTAATTCGCGGCTGGCAGCGCGCCGGCAGCTGGTCTGCGCTGCTCGGCGCTGGCCTCGCCGGCGACGATTTCCCCCGGCCCGCTGTAATATACGCAGCCGACCCGAAAACCACCACGGGCGACGCGAGCCAGCGCCCGTTCGAAACAATCACGCCTCTCGCAGCACGGCTTGGTCTGACACCGGTTGTCACCTACGCCCTTGGGCAGGAGCCCCAGCTCGTTGCCGAGATAGTCGGCCTTACCGGCGTTGTGTTGGTCTGCTGGGAGCACAAGGCGATCGCCAGTACGATCCTTCCGGCGATCGCTAGCGGCCAACCCTTGCCAGAAATGCCGGAGAAATGGGACGGCGCGCGCTTCGATGTCTTGCTCCGCTTCGACCGAAGCATTCCCGGCACCCCTTGGTCCTTCCGCCAACTTTTTCCGCGCCTGCTATCGGGCAATTCCGAAACACCCTGCCATGACAACGCCATTCGCAAGGCCTGAGACAATTCTGATCGAAAGGAAAGGATCAAACGACAGACAATCGCCAATCGCCGCTTGCTGCACCGTCGGCAAGCCGCATAATATTACAAACCAGAGGAGCCAGAGACTCTCTTAATTTTAAGCCGCTCCTTGTCCCAAAAACTCTGACGACGGACATTTATGAATATGTCGTGCTTGATGTCGGCCTTGCCGCCGACGCCTATCTTGATGACGCGGTCCGCGTTGAAATGACCCGACGAGAGCATGCGGGCGAACATGCCTAATACCAAGTCTCTGAAAGTTTGACTCCTGAGGCGGATTCCCAAATCGGCATTTATCTGATTCACCATGGCAAACAGCTTTTGGGAGAGTTTGCCATGTCGACTCCGGTTCCGCTTCGCTCTGACTTTGACACGATTGGCCTGCGCATGCTGGCGCGGCGATCGCGTGACCCCGATCAGACCCGGCGTCTCTTGGCACTGGCCGAGATTTATGATGGCGGCTCGCGGCCGGATGCGGCGCGGATCGGCGGGGTCGGGGTGCAGATCGTGCGCGACTGGGTTGTCCGTTTCAACGCCAAAGGTCCTGATGGTCTCTTGACCGGCAAAGCGCCGGGCGCTCCCAGCATCCTCGGCGAGCGCCAGCGCCAAGCCTTGCGGCAGGTCGTGGAAGATGGGCCGATTCCCGCCCTGCATGGCGTCGTCCGCTGGCGGCTGATCGATCTGGCGCAGTGGCTCTTCGAAGAGTTCCGGGTTTCGATCTCCAAGCCGACGCTCAGCCGCGAGCTGCGGCATATGGGCTTTCGCAAGCTCTCGGCGCGACCGCGCCATCATGCGCAAGACGAGGAAGCCGCGGCGGCTTTTAAAAAAACTTTCTCGCCCTCGTGGAGGAGACCGCCGCAAAAGAGGCTCCTGGCAAGCCGATAGAGATTTGGTTTCAAGACGAAGCTCGGATCGGGCAGAAAAACAAGGTCACCCGCCGATGGGCGAAACGCGGGACACGGCCTTCGGCGCCGCACGACCAGAGGACGAGTTCAGCCTATATTTTCGGCGCCATCTGCCCGGCCGAAGGAAAAGGCGCCGGGCTCGTACTACCCTCCTGCAACAGCGAGGCCATGGCCCTGCATCTCGAAGAAATCTCGCTTGCGGTCGCACCAAGCGCGCATGCGCTCGTTCTTCTCGATCAGGCCGGGTGGCATGTCTCGGCGAAGCTTCCCGTCCCGGACAACATCACGCTCTTGCCGTTGCCGCCGAAATCGCCCGAGCTCAATCCGGTCGAGAACATCTGGCAATTCATGCGCGACAACTGGCTCTCGAACCGCGTCTTCGAATCCTACGACGACATTCTCGACCACTGCTGCTTCGCCTGGAACAAGCTCATCGACATGCCCTGGAAAATCATCTCCATCGGAACAAGAGAGTGGGCCTATCGGTCGTGATCAGCGAGACTTGGTATAAGGCTTCGCGCAGCCCCGACACAACCGCCGCTTTGCCTCGGAGTCCGAGATCCATTTTGTCTCCGATTGTTTTTGAGAATTGGCGGCCCGCGTGCGCGGCTGTGGTGCCTTCGATTTCGGCGATGTCCTGCGGGGTGAGTTCCAGTTCGCCGGCACGCATCACGCCTTCGGCTTGCCTGGCGTTGCGCGCACCAACGATGGCGCCGGTGATGGCGGGCAATCGCAGCGTCCAAGCGACGGCGACCTCGCCGGGAGTGCGTTCGTTGCGCGCCGCAACTTTTCTCAGCCGCTCGACGAGTTTGAGATTTTTCGAAAGACTAGGCTCGCGGAACTCCGGGCTGTTCTTCCGCCAGTCGTCGTCGGGAAGCTTTGCCGCGCGCTCACGCGTCATCGCGCCGGTCAACAAACCTGATGCCATCGGCGAATACACGATGACGCCAATTCCTTGCTTCTCGCAATACGGGAGTGTTTCCGTTTCGATCTGCCGGTGGATCAACGAATAGGGAGGCTGCAGCGAAATCACCGGCGCAATCTTCTCCGCGCGCTCGATCTGCGCGACGGTGAAATTCGAGACGCCGATCCACCGGACCTTACCTTCTTTTTGCAGGCCGGCCATTGTTTGCCAAGCTTCCTCCAGTCCGGGACCATTGTCGGCCGGCGGTCAGTGCATCTGATAGAGATCGATGACGTCCACCTGCAGGCGACGCAAACTATCGGCACATTCGCGGCGGATGGAATCGCGATTAAAAACCGTGGTAACTCGCCCTTTTTCGTCCCAGCGCATGACGCACTTGGTAAGAACGTAGGGGCGCGAGCCGCGCCACTCTTTCAGGGCGCTGGCAACTATTTCTTCCGAATGTCCCGTGCCGTAAACGGGGGCAGTGTCGATCCAGTTCACTCCCAGCTCAAGCGAGCGATGGACTGCTGCAATCGAGTCCGCATCGTCCTGCTTGCCCCAAGCAAAATCGTAGCCGGTGCCACCAATGGCCCAAGCACCTAATCCAACCGGCGTGATGTTCAGGTCCGAATTTCCCAATCTGCGTGTACTCACTGTCCCTCCAAATCGTGCCTGTGCCGGTTCAATAGCCCAAAGAATGGTGCGCTACATTTTGCCAGCATGGACTATATTAGGTGTAGTGCGATGATTACCATTACACCTAGAACGGCGATTATTACAAAGACTACCGGTTCATGAGGGTCAGAGGTCTGGCTCATAGCGTATTCCTCTTCGGCTTATTCTGGCGTATCCCCGAGGCGTGCCGATCACCCAAAGGCCATGGCACGAATTGCGCGCAGCGTCGCGTCGACCTCTTTGGGTGTATTCACCAGGCTCGGTGCGAGGCGGGCGTAGGAAATCCCGTACGGTGTAGTGCTCGCCACGATCTTGTGCTGGAGCAGTCTTTTGACCACCGCTTTAGGTTGCATTCCGTTCACATCGAAGCAGATGAGGCCTGCTGATAGTTTGCCCCCCGACGGCGTATAGAGCTTGACGTGCCGCATCTTCGCCAACCCCTCCTTGCATTGTTCATTCAGCGCATGGATCCGTTCAGCGACTCTCTTCCGGCCGATCCGCTGGTGAAAGCGAAATGCCTCAATCATGGCCCATTGATGCTCGAAGGTATGGTACCCGCCCGGGGACACCCAGGAGGCCCGGGTCGGCCCTTGTGGAGCTCGATTCTCCATCCAGGCCGTTTCGACCTCATTGGTGAAGCTCGGGATAATCGGCCGCAGTATCGCCCAAGTATCCTCGTGTGCCCAGATGATGCCTGTTCCGCGGGGAGCGAAAATCCACTTGTGCGTCCCGGAGACAAAGAAATCACACCCCATCTCGGCGGCGTTTTCATCTTCAACGCCAAACCCGTGTACCCCATCTACAATCAACAAAATTCGGTCTGATTCGTCACGGCTTGCATTGACTTCGCTAATCGCATTCGCGATATGCCGAACTGGCAGCTTTAGCCCACTGCTCGAATGGACCCAGGTAATGCCGACAGCACGAGTGCTTGGGCGAAGGGCGCTTCGGATGCGGCTGACAATGGAGTCTTCAGAGATCGCGTCGAAACTGTCAAAAAGGACGATCTTTCTCATCGAGGCGCCTGCCCTCTCTGTTGCCAGACGGATCGATTCGTGATGCGAGAAGTGGTCGTGGGCCGTGGTGAGGACCTCCTGGCCGGCCTTGAGTGGCAGGCCGTAATAAACGAGCGCAAGCCCCATGGTCGTATTACCCGTCAGGGAAATCTCCTCAGGTCGGCCTCCGACGTACTCGGCGGCTGCCACTTTGACCTTGTGCGGAAGGTTCTCGGCCTCGGGACTCCACAAGCCGCGATCGACGACGAGAAATGGGTTCTCATCGAGCGCACGCCGGTACTTCTGAATCGCCTCACGAACAGGACGAGGATGCGAAGCGAGGGCGAAGGTTGCGAGGTGAATATATTCGGGCGAGAGATTGAATTGGTCGCGCACCACCGCCCAGTCGTCCAGCGTGCTGGAATCCGACTGACCGACTTCACCTATCGACATGGCTCGCGTGGAGACGAGCGCGCTAGCAGGGAGCGAGACGCCATTACTGGTGAGCAACTGGCGACGGGTAATCGACATAGGATTCCCTCCGATGTCTCCCAAACTGGCGTGAATATTAGCGCTTTTGCGGCTGCTCTGGAAGGGGCGCCAGTGTGCCCAAACTTTGCAAGTTCGCGCGCCCAATAATGCGATGTCGCGCAGGCTTCCATCCCGATCAGACACGGTTCAAGACCCGCGAGGAATGAAAGCACCTCCGCTGGAAACTTTGATGGTCGATGTCCGCGTCATTTGCGCCATAGGAAAACACGGACAGCTCGGGCTGAACGGGCGCCTTCCCTGGGAGGGCAATCCGGGAACCGAATACAAAGCCGACGTCCAACAATTCTTCGCTTTGACCCGAGGTCATGTCGTGATTGCGGGACTGCGAACGATCGCGTCGTTTCCAGATTGGGCTCGCTCTGAAAGGACGCTGGTAGAAATTCATTCCGCGGACGAACCGGATGCGATCCTCAAGAGCTATTGCGATCGCGTTGTCTATGTCGGAGGTGGCCCGCCAGTTTGGAATGCCTATGCGCATCTGATCCGCCATTGGGACGTGAGGCGCCTTCCCTACGATGGCGAAGCCGATCGGTATTTCGATCCGAACTGGTTGTTCGCAGGGTAGCGTTTCGTATCGCTGTCGTCGGGCCAGCGACAGACCGCAAGGCGCTATATCCCCAACGCATTGAGCGTTACCAAAGCGTGCACTTTAGAGCGTGATCAGGTTTAGCCGAATTGGGTTTGGGGATTCCGCTCCTGCCACGAATTTGATTCAAGCTGCGGCGACACGCAAGAACCGCCCGCGCAAGGAGTTTCTCTATTGGAGCTCTATTTCGATGATCTCCAGATCGGGCAGCGCTTAACGAGCGGAACCCAAGTCGTCGATGAGGAGCAGATCAAAGCTTGCCGCTCGCCGGCGGTATTGTCGGGGCTGGCGGTGAACTTGAATGGCCAAATCCAACCGGCCCGGTGACAGTCTCCAGGTTGAAAGCGAAATCTTGGACGTTAGAGCCTCGCGGTCCAGGCCAGATCGAGGGGTCGCCACTGTGCGAAGCCCGACGCGCAATCAGCGAAACGAGGTGGTACAGCGCCTGACGGCCAAGCTGATCGTCCCGCGTCGCGCCTGAATCAGGAGAACTGCACGTGGCGGAGGGTCCACGATACAAGCACCGCCCAGTATGGCCCGATCGTGATGAAGACAGACGCCGAACTTGAGCAGACATATGCCGAGTTACGCAACGGGACGTTCATCATGCAACGTGACCAATGACGGCATATTGCGCCGAAGCCGCGAAGACGGGAGAATGAAATGAGCTTGATGCCTGCACAGAAACCCGTCCTCGGCGATAAACGGACTTGTGATGCGCTCGACTTGATTATTGTTCCGCGCGTGCGCGATCTGGGCGACGGTTTTTCAGTTCGCCGCGCGCTGCCGCACGGCAGACGCCAGATGGTCGGTCCGTTCATCTTCTTCGATCAGATGGGACCAGTGCAGCCCATCGCCGGCCGAGGCATGGACGTTCGCCCACATCCCCACATCGGGCTTGCGACCGTCACCTATCTTTTCGACGGCCGTGTCGTGCACCGCGACAGCCAAGGCAATGCGCTGGAGATCACCCCCGAGGCGATGAATCTCATGACCGCCGGGCGCGGCATTGCGCACTCCGAGCGCAGCCCGCTGAGCGCGCGCCAGGGCAGCGAGGGTCTCTTCGGAATTCAAAGCTGGATCGCGCTTCCACAGGCACAAGAGGAAACCGACCCGTCTTTTCAGCATTTCGAAGCCGCACGCCTCCCGACCATCGAAGACGACGGTGTACGGGCCCGGGTGATTGCTGGTTCCACTTTCGGCACCAAGTCGCCAGTGGGAATGCTCTCGGAATGGCTCTACGCGGAAGTGTCGCTTGCTGCGGGCGCGAGCGCGCCGCTTGATCCCGACCAGGAGGAGCGGGCAATCTATGTGGTCGAGGGCGAGCTCGAGATCGCGGGCGAGACTTTCGAGGGGCCGCGGCTTCTGATCTTTCATCCGGGCGACCGCATCACGGTCCGGGCAACGCACGCCGCGCGAATGATGTTCCTCGGCGGCGCCGCATTGGAGGGCCCGCGCTACATCTCCTGGAATTTCGTGTCCTCGCGCCGGGAGCGGATCGAGCAAGCCAAAGAAGATTGGAAGACCGGGAAATTCGCGCCGGTGCCGGGCGAAACAGAGTTCATTCCGCTTCCCAATTCCTAGGTAAATTCCGGCAACTGAGAAATCAGATTTTAGGCCATCGGTGCGCAAATTCAGCCCTGTTCGGCCATGCCCCACCGTGCACCCATTTCGTCACCACCGTTCTGAAAGAGGTGCGCCCAACATGACCTCGGCGATGCGGGCCCGTGTTCCGGGAGTTGTATTCTCAGGAAGAGCGTCGAAAGAATAAAAGCCGTGTGCGGCAATCTCCCGATTAGGGACCGGCACGCGCTGCTGGCGGAAGGAGCGTACGATAAATAGTGCAACGTGGTCGCGCTGCGATACCCGGCTATTGAAGAACAGGCCGTGCAACACCGGCGGCTCGAGAATTTCGATATTGCCCTCCTCCACGAGTTCGCGAGCCAGAGCCTCGGCCATCGTCTCTCCGGGTTCCACCCCGCCGCCCGGCAATTGCCACCCGGGGACGTAGGTATGCGTGACAAGAAAGATCCTTTGGTCTTTGTCAATCACGAGTCCGCGAACGCCTAGTGTCACCCCCCTGGCCCAGCGCCAATAGAGGTGAAAAGCCCGGCGGATTGATGGCCCAAATGCTTGCCGCACTCTGTTCATTCGAGTCGTGGAGCTTTGAGAAAGTGAGTAGCATATATTAGCCGCACGCTCATAGAGCTTAAACCAGCGAAAGCCAACCCTGATGACAATCCTTGACGACATCCTTGACGACCTCTTGAGGGACCGCCGGGCCGAAAGCTGATGCTTCTCTTCGCATGCGGCGTTTCTGCCCAAGCTCTGCGCTTTATGGCATGATCCGAGCCGTTCATGGTTTGTGAAAGGGCGGATGATGCACGATGTGGTCTTCATCGGTGGTGGCCACAACAGTCTTGTTTGCTCCGCCTATCTGGCGATGGCCGGTCTCAAGGTATTGGTGCTCGATCAGCGCCCCGTCGCCGGAGGCGCCGCGGTTACGGAAGAGTTCAGCCCCGGCTTTCGTAATTCGGTCGCATCGTATGCTGTTTCTCTATTAAACCCAAAAATCATTCGCGACCTCGATCTCGGCACCCATGGGCTGCGGATCGTCGAGCGCCCGATATGCAACTTCCTGCCTTTGGGCGAAGGAAGCTTCTTGAAGGTCGGCGGCAGCCACACGAAACGAGAGGTCGCGAAATTCTCGGCGCGGGATGCAGAGTGTCTCGATGATTATCAAAGACGCTTGGCGGCCATTGCCGATGTCTTGCGCGCCAGCGTGCTCGAAACGCCGCCAAATGTCGTCGAGGGCAATCCATTTGTCGTGATCGCCGAACTTTTCAAGGCCGGCCGGATAGCCAAAAGAATTCGAGCTCTCGGGCTCGACCTGCAGCGGGATTTGCTCGATCTCTTCGCGGCTTCCGCCGGCGATTTCCTCGACGGCTGGTTCGAAAGCGCGCCGATCAAGGCCGCCTTCGGCTTCGACAGTGTCGTCGGCAATTATGCGAGCCCCTACACGGCGGGCTCGGCCTATGTTCTCTTGCACCATAGCTTTGGCGAGGTGAACGGTAGGAAAGGCGTCTGGGGCCATGCGATCGGCGGCATGGGTGCGATCACCCAAGCCATGGCGAAAGCTGCCGCCGCGCGCGGCGTGGACATCAGGCTTTCGACGCGGGTGCGCCAGGTCATTGTCGAGAATGGGCGCGCCATCGGCGTTGAGACGGACAAGAGTGAAACCATCTGCGCCGCAGCCATCGCCGCGGGGATTAACCCCAAGCTCCTCTACCTCCACCTCGTTGATGCGCGCGCCTTGCCCGAAGGATTTCCGGCGGCGGATGGAAAACTGGCGTTGCGGGTCTGGCACGTTTCGGATGAATGTCGCGCTGTCTGAATTGCCAGACTTCACCGCCTTGCCCGGACGCGCACCTGCGGAACACCACGCCTCGGGCATCATCATCGCGCCGAGCCTCGTCTATATGGAGCAAGCCTATTTCGACGCTCGTACTTTCGGCTGGTCGCGCCGCCCTATCATTGAATTGGTCATTCCGTCGACACTCGACGGCACGCTCGCGCCGCGCGGACAGCACGTGGCAAGTCTGTTCTGTCAGCATGTCGTGCCAAAACTATCCGACGGCTCGTCATGGGACGACCACCGTGAAGCCGTCGCCGATCTCATGATCGCGACGGTCGACGATCATGCACCAAATTTCCGGCGCTCGGTGTTGGCGCGCCAGATCATTTCCCCTCTCGACCTTGAGAGAACATTCGGATTTATCGCCGGCGATATTTTCCACGGAGCGCTCGATTTGCGGCAAATCTTCTCGGCGCGTCCGATGTTGGGTTACGCGGATTATCGAGGTCCGATCGCGGGTCTCTATTTGTGCGGTTCGGGAGGCCATCCGGGAGGCGGCGTCACCGGTGCGCCGGGCCACAATGCCGCTCGGGAGATCTTGCGCGACTTCAAGCGCAAGCGCATCGCCCGGGCACGATAGCGCTTGCATTTCGGGCAAGCTCGAGCCGCATGAGACCTACCGCGCCATTATGTCGAATAGGTCGCAAGCGCGTTTTTGGAGCCTTGCCAAGGAAAACAAGTGACACGATTTTGCGTACTTGGCTCTAGCGCTTGCGCAGAGCAACGTGCATCGGCCGCCGTTTGATGATAAGATCATTTCAAAGTAGGCAAGTGATTCGTAAGAGAACAAATGGCACAAAGAGCTGGAAGCGCCGATCTTCCGCTGCATGGCGGGCAGGTGCCAAAATGGCTGGCGGATCGCATGATGTGAATAAGCATGGAATAAGGGCCCCCGCTTTTGGGGTGATTTGCATCCAATCGGGACCCCGGGGCTGAGGGTCCACAGTGGCCTCCTGGATTTTGGGAGGCCGAGATTGGAATGCTGGTTGTGGAAACGATCGCCAAGATTTGCCGGGCGTTTTTTGTTCAGAAAAAGCCGATCAAGGAGATTTGCCGGGAGCTGCACGTCTCCAGAAAGGTCGTCCGGAAGGTCATCCGATCCGAAGCGACCGAGTTCCATTACGAACGCTTGACGCAGCCGCTTCCCAAGATCGGACCGTGGCGGGAGCGGCTGGATTCCCTGCTGTTGGAGAATGCAGAAAAATCGGCGCGCGAGCGGCTGACGCTTGTTCGGCTATTCGAAGAACTGCGCAGCCTTGGTTATGCCGGAAGCTACGACGCGGTTCGCCGTTACGCGAAAACGTGGCGCAAGGAACGCGGTGTGGCGCTGGCGCAGGCTTATGTGCCGCTCACCTTTGCTCCCGGCGAGGCCTATCAGTTCGACTGGAGCCATGAAATCGTCGTGCTGAACGGCGCGACGGTGACCGTGAAGGTCGCCCATATGCGGCTCTGTCACAGCCGCATGCCGTTTGTCCGCGCCTATCCACGCGAGACCCAAGAGATGGTCTTTGACGCGCATGACCGCGCCTTTGCCTTTTTCAAAGGCGCCTGCGAGCGCGGCATTTATGACAATATGAAAACCGCGGTGGAGACAATCTTCGCCGGCAAGGACCGGCAATACAATCGCCGCTTCCTTCAAATGTGCGGGCATTATCTCGTCGAGCCAGTGGCCTGCACGCCGGCCTCGGGCTGGGAAAAGGGCCAGGTCGAGAACCAGGTCGGCTTGGTGCGTGAGCGCTTTTTCACGCCGCGCCTGAGATTCAAGAGCTATGACGAATTGAATGCCTGGCTCCTCGACAAATGTGTCGCTTACGCCAAGGCGCATCGTCATCCAGAATGCGCCAGCCGCACGATCTGGGAGGTTTTCGAGGACGAACGGCAAAAGCTCGTGCAACTGCGCGGCCGCTTCGACGGATTCCATGCAGTGAGCGCGGCGGTGTCCAAGACCTGCCTTATCCGGTTCGATAACAACAAATACTCGGTGAAGGCGCGCGCGGTCGGGCGTCCGGTCGAAATCCACGCTTATGCAGACCGGATCGTCATTCGCCAGGACGGGATCGCCGCCGGCGAACATCGGCGATCCTTTGGCCGCGAAGAGACGATTTACGATCCCTGGCATTACGTTCCGGTTCTGGCCCGCAAGCCCGGCGCTCTGAGGAATGGCGCGCCGTTCAAGGACTGGGTCTTGCCCTCGGCCATGGAGAAAATTCGCCGCAAACTCACCGGCTCCGCCGATGGCGATCGGCAGATGGTGAAAATCCTCGCGGCGGTTCTCGACGACGGGCTGCCGGCGGTCGAGGCCGCCTGTGCCGAGGCGTTGAGCGAGGGCGTCCATTCCGCCGACGTCGTTCTCAACATTCTGGCGCGTCGCCGTGATCCCGGTCCGCCACTCACCATACTCACCCCGGACGCGCTGAAACTCCGGCACGTCCCGCTCGCCGATTGTGCCCGGTACGATCAACTGAGGAGTTCAGGCTGATGGAACGCACGCAAATCTTCGACCTCATGAGCGAACTCAAGCTCTTCGGCATGCGAACCGCCTATGATGATGTGATGGCGGCTGGCATAAAGCGGCAGCACGAGCCGCCACAAATCGTCGGCGATCTTCTTAAGGCCGAAATTGCCGAAAAGCAGGCGCGCTCCATCAAATATCAGATGACCATCGCCAAACTCCCTCTGGCCAAGGACATCGATGACTTCGACTTTGACGGCACGACCGTCAACGAAACCCTGGTGCGTGATCTTTCCGGAGGCGGCTTCATCGCGCAGCAACGCAACGTCGTTCTCGTGGGGGGCACCGGGACCGGCAAGACGCATCTCGCCATTGCCATCGCGCGAAGCTGCATCCGCGCCGGCCTGCGCGGCCGCTTCTTCAATACAGTCGATCTCGTCAATCGCCTGGAGGCCGAAGCACGCGCAGGGCGGCAGGGACGAATCGCCGATTACCTCACTCGCAAGGACTTCACCGTTCTCGACGAACTCGGCTATCTGCCCTTCGCTCAGGCTGGCGGGCAATTGCTCTTCCATCTCGTTAGCCAGCTCTACGAACGCACCTCGGTGATCGTCACGACCAATCTGGCGTTCGGCGAATGGCCGAGCGTCTTCGGCGACGCCAAGATGACGACCGCGCTCCTCGATCGTCTCACCCATCACTGCGACATCGTCGAAACCGGAAATGAAAGCTGGCGCTTCAAAAACCGCGCCTAGCGCTCAAAGCCCCCTCCCACGCCACCGCGCTCGCCCCGGCTGCGCAACCCTGACCAGCTCCGCCGGGGGCGAGCGCTGTCGTTCCTCCCCGCCAAAAGGGGTACCTTTTGCACACCGATCCGGGGTCCCAATTCAATGCTGTTTGACAACAGCTTCTACCGCTTCAAGGAACTCTATGACAAAGGCGGCGAGCTGGCGTTGCAAGAGATCAGCCGCAGGAAGCCAATCCTGGCGAACCGGACCGCGCCCGAGATCGAGGCGCGGATCGTTGAATTTTCGCTGGAGCAGCCGGCCTTCGGCCAGATCCGCGTCGCTAACGAAATGAGGAAACTTGGCCACTCGATCTCGCCGGCCGGCGTGCGCGGCGTCTGGCAGCGCCATGATCTCGAGACGATGAAGAAACGGCTCAAGGCGCTGGAAGCCAAGGTTGCTGAGGCAAGGCCGGATCCTGACCGAGGCGCAGGTCATAGCCTTGGAGAAAGCCAAGACCGAAAAGGAGGCGCACGGGCCAAGTTCGAGAGCGAATGCCCGGGCTACTGCGGGGCGCAGGACACGTTCTATGTTGGCAACATGAAAGGGGTCGGCCGCATCTACCAACAGACCTTCATCGACACCTATTCGAAAGTGACGTTTGCCAAACTCTATGATCGCAAGACGCCGATCACCGCGGCCGACCTCTTGAACGATCGGGTCGTGCCCTTCTTCGACGAAAAGGAAGTGAAGCTCTCACCTGTTCTGACCGATCGCGGCACCGAATATTGCGGCAATCCCGAGCATCACGAATACGAGCTCTATCTCGCGGTGGAAGATATTGACCATTCCAGGACCAAGACGAAGAGCCCACAAACGACTGGCATCGCTGAGCGCTTCCACAAGACAGTGCGGGATGAGTTCTATCGCATCGCCTTCCGAAAGAGGCTCTATGCCTCGATCGGGGATTTGCAGGACGACCTCGATCTATGGGTCAAAAGCTACAACGAGGAGAGACCGCATCAAGGCCGCTGGTGCTTCGGCAAGACGCCGCTGCAAACATTCCTTGACGCCATCCCGATTGCGAGGGAAAAAATGATCGCTGCCTGACCACCATCGGCAGTGAACCGGCCATCTCCAAAAGGACGCCGTATGTAATATAAGATCAAATACAAGCTACTACAAATATGCGCAGCTGCAGGCGCAAATCGTCGAAGCCGACGCCAAGCTCATGGCCTGGCACAAGGCCGATAATGCAGCCGGCGCCTCGCCAATATCCCCGGCATCGGTCCGATCGGCGCGACTCTGCTGCTGCTGAAAACTCCGGCACCCGAGATGTTTCGATCGGGGCGGCAGTTCGCGGCCTGGATCGGCTTGACGCCGAAGGACCATTCAACGGCCGGCAAGGTCAGGCTCGGCGTCATCACAAGGGCCGGCGACGAAGCCTTGCGCAGCGTGTTAGTGGTTGGAGCGACCGCCGTCATCCAACATGTACGACGCGGCGGGCGCGGGTCGCCCTGGATCGTCGGCCTCCTCAAGCGCAAACCGCCGAAGTTGGCCGCCGTGGCGTTGGCCAACAAAATCCGCGCCCGCCGCCTTGACGGGCGCCGCGTAGAGATCAGCCAGACACGGGGAGCAACTCAACTGCAACCGTGCTGAGCCGATGCTAGAACTTGCAAGGCAACGAGCAGATGGCGTGATCAATCGATCCAAGACGCGAGACACTCCGTGCTTTCCACTGGCCGCCAAAGGTCGCCTGGGTGTTTGGAACTCGCATCGCGGAAACCATCTTGGCCAGCGTTCATGTGCGAGCGCGAAAACAGGCCGGACATATGGACGCAAGCGATCTGATCAGAGCACTGCCCAAATAACCTTGCGAGGTGGGGCCGTTCTCTAATCGCGTTTCGTTTGTCAATGGTTTTTTGTCCCCGCCCCGGGTCACGGTTCTCTCCGCGGTCGGAATAATCCGCCGCAACATCTGGTCCGAAGCACAGGTGCTGCAATGTCCACAACGAGCTGGCATACAATGACGCCGCTCAAGGCCCACTCTCGCAGCCACCCGTACCTTCGCCCGGCGGGCAACCATTACATCCGCAATCTTGCTCGGATGAATCCTACGAACAATGGAGTCAGGCGGCTCTTGCGTGCTCCGACCAGCGGAACGGCTCTCCCGAACGCCAGACACTATGCAAGATAACGGAGAGCTTTCTAGCCAGCGCCACCCGTGCTTTGCCATTACCCGATCGCTTGGCGATCGCGCGCGCCCAATCCTTCAAGCGCGAGGCTCTCTTGACCCGCGACAGGATCACGACAGCGGCCTCGTACAACAGAGTACGAGCGAGCGTGTCTCCGGACCTCGATATTCTGCCACTGCGATCGACCTCGCCCGATTGATATTGTCGCGGCGTGAGCCCGAGGTGCGCGCCTACCGATCGTGATCGGCCAAAGCGCGCTGGATCCTCAACTGTGCTGACATACGCGAGTGCGGACAGCACGCCGATGCCCGGCACGCTCATGAGAAGCCGGCAGGCGGAGTTCGACTTCACCAGGGCGCGGATCGCTTTGTCGAAAACAGCAATCTGCTCGCGCAGCTGCCGCCAGGCAACGAGCATAGGCCGGACAATCAGCGCGACCTCGGAACGGTCGAGCAGCAGAGCTTCAACCTTCCGATCGAAGGGCAATCCCCGCATCGCGCCGGGCAGAAAGCCGAACGTCTTGAGCACCCCCCGGATGTGGTTGGACAATCGGGTCGTCATACCGGTGAGTTGAGTCCTTGCGCCCAGAAGAGCACGCGCGCGGTGGCTTTCGAAAGACTTGACGTGAACAGACCGGTACCAGCCGGTGCGAACGATCTGAGCCAATCCCTCCGCGTCGTTCTGATCCGTCTTGTTGATCTGCATCTTGAGGGCGGCGCGCGCATGCCTGGCATCGAGACAAACGACTTCGAGCCCGAGATTGCGGAGTTCATGCACCAGCCATGGCGTCATCGCTCCGGTCTCGATCCCTATACGGGCGTCATCCCCCGCATGCCGGCGGACCAAAACGGTGATTTGTTCTGGAACCGTGGGGCAGTGACCTCGCCAAAGTCTGCGCCCGGCATTGTCGACGAAGCAATTGGCCGTCATCTTCCGCGAAACGTCCAATCCAACAAAATGGGTCATCGATCAACCTCCGACAGTGCGAATCAGCGGGCAATGCCGCCCAGATCGCGGCACTATCGCCGACCGCGATTATCGGATGTCCACATCATCAGGCCTCGTGCGGGCCATAAACCACCACTCCCGTTAGAACTATGGCTCGTGCGAGCGGCGCAAGATGCGGGACGAACGGCCGTTCACCACATCTGCGCATGCTCGAATTGTTTGCAACGAAAATTGATGAAGCTCAGAGAATACGAGGGGTCGGCAAAAGAATAATGAAACGTCCCCCCCATGACCGGATGTTCGCTTGCTCCTTTATAATTTCTTCGGCCAAATTCCAGGGCAGGACAATTACGTAATGTGGCCTCCTTTCCTCAAGGGCGGAGACATCCAGAACGGGGATAGACGTGCCGGGCAGAAACAGTCCTTGCTTTACAGGATTGCGATCCACCGTGAATTCGATGAAATCGGTCCTGACTCCAGTGTAGTTGAGAAGCGTATTTGCTTTGGCGGGAGCACCATAGGCAGCGATATAACGTCCTTCCTCCTTGAGGCGACAAAGCATATTCAGGATCGAGCGCTTGAGCGCACGAGTCTTGGCTCCGAAGCTTTGATAGATTTCCAGCGTGTCGAGCCCCGCTGCCCTTTCCTCTGCAATCAGTTTCGATACCGAGGGATTGATGGAACGGTTTGCTTCAATGGGCGCAACAAAGACACGCAAGGAACCGCCATGCGTAGATAGCTGCTCGACATCGAAGGCTGCCAATCCATTTCTTTCGAGCAAGGTTAGGAGCGCAAGCAACGAAAAATAAGAATAGTGCTCATGGTAAATCGTGTCGAAATAGACATTTCGAATGAGGGGAAGCAGGTGTGGAAATTCGAAGGTTGCCACTCCCGTAGTTTTCAATATAATGCGAAACCCAGCGACAAAGTCATTCAGGTCGGGGACGTGCGCCAAGACGTTGTTGGCCGGCATCAAGTCCGCTGAAATTCCCTCAGCCGAGAGCTGTCGGGCGATCTCTGTCCCAAAGAATGCCACGCGCGTCTCGATGCCTTGATGGCGCGCCGCATCCGCGACATTTGCCGAAGGGTCAACACCGAGCACCGGTATTCGCCGTTCCAAGAAATAGCGCAGCAGATAACCGTCATTACTCGCGATCTCCACGACCCGGCTCTGCTCGTTTAGGCTAAAGCGTTCGATCATCCCGGCGGCGTAGTGACGAGCATGCTCCAGCCAAGTCCGCGAGTACGATGAAAAGTACACGTAATTTTCGTGGAAATGATTTTCGCGTGAGCCAAAGTCCTCAAGCTGGACCAGCTTGCATTCGGAGCACACGAAGGCGCGAAGCGGATAAAACATCTCCGGCCAAGAAAGTTGCTCGCGCGTCCGGAATACATTCGCGATCGGATGCAAACCGAGGTCGGCAAACAATATTGACAGAGGCTGCCCGCAGGATCGGCAGGACTGTCCATTCATGCGAACGTCTTTCAAATTGAAAGGGCGGAGTCAGCCAATTCCTGAACCATCATAAAGTCATCTATCGCGGCGAGAGATTGGGCACGCATGTCATGGCCTTGTCTCCAAGCAACATACCATGCAGCAGTTGCTTGAACAGCGCGATCACCAGGAAAATGATCGCGCCACCCGAGAACCGTATGCGCTTGCGTCGTATCAAGCTCCAGTATGTTGGCCTCGTTGTGCGATTGCGATGGATCACTATCCCATTCTTGCATTGCATCGAGAGCCGAGAGAATTGAATTCGAAAGTGCTTGAACGCTCACTCCCCCTGTCGAAGGACCGAAATTCAATGCGCGGTTGCGCGTTTTCTTAGTGGCCAGCGCTTGCAGAAAACAGAAATACCCTGCGAGACAGTCGAGCACATATTGCCAGGGCCGTATGGCAGAGGGATTGCGCAGCACCGGCCTGCTGCCGCAAGCAACGGCACGAATGATGTCGGGGACGAGCCGGTCGCTGGAAAAATCTCCACCGCCAATAACATTTCCACCACGAGCGGTCGCTATCTGCACCCCAGAACTATCAAAATAAGTTCGGGCCATGGCTTCCACCGCGATTTCAGCCGCGGCCTTGGAGGCACCATAAGGTTCGTGACCACCTAAGGGATCGGTCTCCACGAAGGGAATTCCGCGTTCGTGGTTTTGGTAGACTTTATCTGTCGTGACAATGAGAGCAGCGTTTAGCGCCGGTCTATTTCGCAGCGCATCGAGCACATATACGGTGCCGAGAACGTTGACCGCAAAGGTCTCCGCCGGCTGCGCGATCGAATGGCGCACCAGCGGCTGTGCCGCCATATGGAGGACAATTTCCGGATCGGTCTCAGTAATGATCGCTGCGACGTCTTGCCGATCCCGTACATCAACTATTCGGGAATCGAGGTCTTGCGCGACATTGGCCAAGTCGAAGAGGCTGGGGTCGGTTTCCGGTGCCAGCGCCAAACCCGTGACCCGTGCGCCCATGCTAGCGAGCCACAGGGCCGCCCATCCGCCCTTGAAGCCAGTATGCCCAGTTAGGAGGACGCGGCGTTCCGCCCAAAATGACGGATCTACTTTGCTCAATCCAACATCGTCCACGTCAGTCCCATATCCTCCACGGTGCCCGCCCAGAGCGCCAAAGCTCCTCCAGATAGTTCTTGTCCCGCAGCGTGTCCATCGCGTGCCAGAACCCCTCATGGCGGTAGGCAGTAAGCTGCCGGTCGTGGGCGAGACTTTCGAGAGGTTCGGATTCGAAGGAGATCAAGTCGTTGGCAATTCGATCCAGAACCGAAAACTCCAAAACAAAGAAGCCGCCATTGATATAGCCTTCCGATCCCAGCGGTTTCTCGACAAAACGGCGAACGACGTCGCCATCAAGATCCACTGCGCCGTAGCGGCCAGGGGGAATAATCGCGGTCAGTGTGGCGGCGCGGCTGTGGCCTTTATGGAAACGAACAAGGGCATCGAGATCAACGTCGGCGACGCCGTCGCCATATGTCATGCAGAAGGTTTCCCCGGGATCCAGGTAACGCGCCACGCGTTTAAGACGGCCACCTGTCATAGACTGCTCGCCGGTGTCCGCGAGCGTGATACGCCAGGGCTCGACCTCGGGTTGATAGTATTTAATCGCGTGAGCAGCAAGATCAATCGTAACATCTGAAGAGTGGAGGACCATGTTCGCGAAATATTCCTTTATGATATATCCTTTGTAACCAAGACAAATGATGAAGTCCGTGATATCATAATACGAATAAATCTTCATAATATGCCAAAGAATGGGAAGACCACCGATCTCAACCATTGGTTTTGGCCTCGTTTGCGTTTCCTCCGAAATGCGCGAACCTACGCCCCCAGCTAATATGACTGCTTTCATTGGAAAAATACCCTTGCATTTTGGCTATTTTGATCGGAATCTGTATCCGCGTAATTATGAGAGATGCTTCCTCTTATGTCGAGCGACAATTTTCACCTTACGGCTCTCGCTATTGGCGGCGCCTGGCTCATTGAACCGGTGCGCAAGGTCGATCAGAGAGGTCATTTCACACGAACCTTTTGCTCTCAAGAATTCGCCGAATTTGGGTTGGAAACCAGCTTTGTGCAGCGCTCACTCTCATTCAACGCGCTTCGCGGAACTTTGCGCGGGTTGCATTTCCAGGTAGGCGATAACGCTGAGACCAAGCTTGTTCGATGTACCAAAGGAGCGATCTTCGACGTTATTGTCGACCTGCGGCCGGACGAACCCACTTTTTTTCATTTCGCATGCGTGAAGTTGCTGCCGGACCGCGCCAACATGCTTTATGTTCCACCCGGTTGCGCGCACGGCTTTCTTACCCTTGACGATGCCAGCGAGGTCTACTACGAGATCACGCCGCCTTATCGTTCGGACGCTGGCGCCGGCATCCGTTGGAACGACCCCGCTCTTGCAATCCCTTGGCCTTTTCGGCCGGTCGTGATGAGCGAAAGTGATCGAAACTTGCCAACCGCCAGCGAACATTTCGCGCGGCAGCGCCAGCAGCACGAGCCGGGCTCCGTCTGAGCGCAGATGCCGACGTCCGTTGTGTCAGCATAAGACGAGCCTGACGGTCAACTCGCACTTCATTTAAGGCGTAAATGTTTGTTGCACCAGATCGCATTCCCGTTGCTGGCCCTTCGATCACGGAAAGGGAAGTTGAACTCGTCACAGAAGCGGCGCGAACTGCCTGGTACCAGAGCCACTACAGCTATAATGCTCGCTTTGAGAGCCTGCTTGCCGATTATGTGGGTGTTGCCCATGCGGTGAGCGTGCCACATTGCACGGCAGCGCTGCACTTGGCTCTCGCAGCCCTTGGCATTGGTCCTGGCGACGAAGTGATTGTGCCCGATGTGACGTGGATTGCCTCGGTCGCGCCAATCGTCTACGTCGGGGCCGAGCCGGTTCTGGTCGATATTCTCCTAGATACGTGGTGCATCGATCCCGCCGCGGTCGAAGCCGCCATTGGCCCCCGGGCGAAGGCTGTGATCGGCGTCGATCTTTACGGCTCGGTTTGCGATTGGGAGCGGCTCGAGCAAATCGTTGCCCGGCATGGATTGGTCTTGATCGAGGACGCCGCCGAAGCGCTTGGTTCCCAGTTTAAGGACCGCAAGGCCGGCGCCTTTGGCATTGTGTCGGCCTTCAGCTTTCATGGCTCAAAGACGGTCGTGACCGGCGAAGGCGGAATGCTCGCGACCGATAACAGCCATTTGTTCGAGCGCGTGCTTTTTCTGCGTGACCACGGGCGCAAACCAGGAGACCGATTGTTCCTAAATGGCGAAATCGCCTTCAAATATCGCATGAGTGCCGTCCAGGCCGCTCTCGGCGTGGCGCAAATGGAACGCATTGATGAACTGATCGCGCGGAAGCGGGCGATCTTCGGCTGGTATAAGGAAAGGCTGGCAAATATTCCAGGTATCGCGCTGAATGCCGAACCCGAAGGGACCCTGAACAGCTATTGGATGGTAACGGTCGTGCCCGGCGTGGACTTGGGCGTAGATAAGTTCGCGCTGGTGGCCGAGCTCGACAAGCGCAACATCAATTCGCGCCCCTTCTTCTCGAGGCTTTCTTCCCTTCCGGCCTTCGACGGGCGTGAAAGCGCCAAACGTTTCGTCGGGCCGCGCGACAAGGGCATCTCCGCATCGACCTGCGGCGTCAACCTGCCTTCGGGCTATAATATGACCGAAGATCTCGTCGATATCGTCTGCTGCGCTTTCCGCGACGCACTTGACGCACTGATTGCTGGAAGGAATAAGCACAGATGACGCGATCCAATTCTCTTAGCGCGGACACCGCAGGCTTTGTTCAACCCCCAATTTTGATTTTGTTTCATATGCCCAAGACGGGCGGGACGACCATGGGCTCCATCCTTGAGCGGTGCTTTCCCGGAGATTTGCACTTTAACGCTGACGTAGGGGAGCCCGACTCCTCCACATGGACTTTATCGCGCGCCAAAATTGCCGAAAAATACAACCTCTTGCCGGCTGAGGCCAAGCAGTCCTTCCGCGCCGTCATTTATGGCCACGTACCAATGGGCATTCACATCTTGTTCGACCGGCCGGCAAAGTACTTCACCTTCGTGCGTCATCCCGTCGATCGGGTGGTCTCGCAATTTTACTACATGAGGACTCAAAGCTACCTACCGATCTTCGAGCGGATCCAGAACATGACGCTCGACCAGTATTTGGATAGCGGGCTTGGGTTGGATCCGTTCGACCACCAGGTGCGGATGCTGAGCGGATGTGAAGAATTGGATGGGCCCTACGGGACAGATGGGAAACCGGTTCCGGCCGTCCCAGTCGAGGGCCGTCACCTGCATCTCGCCAAGCAAAACATCGAGACGCATTTTCTCGCGGCCGCGCCGTTTCAAGAGTTCGCCGCCGTTGTGATTCTCCTCAAGCGCCTATACGGCTGGAGACTGCGCCAGTGTTTGTTCGAGGTCCGCAGAGCCACGGAGCGTCGTCCTCGGGTCGCGGACCTGTCGGCGGCGACCCGCCGGCACATCGAGGACTGCAATCGGCACGACATGGAGCTGTACGATTGGACCAAGAGGCGGTTTGCCGATCAGATTCGCGCGCTCGAGCCGCGAATTTCGCGGGACCGGCGTCTATTCAATATCGTCAACAAGAGCTGGCAGCGGGCGGGACACATCATGACGGGAAACCTTCGCGCGAGGATCACCAATTTGTTGCTGCATATGTGAGAACTATCGGACGGCACGGAGATGCGTCATTGCGGATCCAAACCATCGGGTATCTCGAATTTGTAAGTGGGGTTTGAGCAAGAGCGCGGGTCGACCGATAAGGCCAGTTTGAATAAGGCACCGCCGAACGTCCCCCCGTGGACCAAGATGCCACCCGGTGGCTCGGAAGCTTCAAAATGCAGCTCTTCAGTGTCTATAAGCCACACAGCGGGCTTCGCCGAGCTCGAATGGAAATGACGGAGTAATGCCATGAACAGCGACCAACTCGCGGCCCTTTCAAAGCCGGAACGCTTCGACCTCTGGGTAGAGATCATCAATCTGGCCAAAGCGTCCGTCATGCTGGAGCTTGGCGTGTGGCGAGGGGAGTTCGCAGAGCACATCCTGGCCAAATGCCCAGGGATAGCGCGCTATTACATGCTTGATCCATGGCGGCATCTCGATCGCTGGAAAAGGCCCGCCAATGTTGATCAGTCCGAGTTCGAGGAAATTTACGCCGAAGCTATCCGCAGGACGGATTTTGCAGCAGATCGGCGCAAAGTGCTCCGCGGGCGGACGGTCGACCTGATCGAGCAGATCCCGAACGGCTCACTCGATGTGGCCTACATCGACGCGGACCACACCCTGAAGGGCATCAGTATCGATTTGATCCGGTCGTACCCGAAGGTGCGCGCCGGCGGCATTATCGGCGGGGATGACTATTCGCCGACCATCTGGCAGCATACGAAGGAATTCGAGCCGACACTCGTGTGTCCGTTCGCGTCATATTTCGCCGAGAGCGTCGGCACTCCACTGGTGATTTATCCTCGCAACCAGTTCGCTATGATCAAGCCGGACGGGTTTGGTACCGACTTTCGCATTATGGACACGACGGGCCGTTACGGAGAGCCCACCATTCTCCCTCAGGTAGGCCGGCCGGCCTGGGCACATCCGTCCAAGCTGGTCCGAGGCCTATCACGTCCATTCATCAGGCAGCCATTTGCCGACTGATAGCACGTCTTTGGCTCTGGGATGTCGCAAAAGCTCGTTTCTGCCAAGAAGTCAGCCACTAGATATGAACGAAACTGCCCACTACCGACTAAGCGTCTGGGGACGGTTCCCGAGGCGGACAGGCCGCCGCAGATTGTCGCCAAGATTTCAACTCGAGTCGGGCCTTAGCCCAATCCTTGACTATGGGAAAGTACGCAAACAACATGACTTCGTGGAATGACGACTTTCAGGATCGGTCCTGTCCTGTGTGCATGGCCGGGCAGCTGGTAGACCTGGACTCGCCTTGCGAAGTGCCGGTCCTTATGAACCGGCTCTATCCCACTGCGGCTGACGCGCGTGCCGTTCCTCTTGGCCCTCTGGTGCTCCGGCGGTGTCTACAATGCGGCTTCGTCTGGAACGCGGCGTTCAGAGCTGACCTCATCGACTATGACGAAGCCTATGAGAACGATCAGAGCCATTCAAGTGTATTCCACTCTCATATCGAAGAGCGCGTCCGTGATGTGATCGCAGCGTCCGAATTGATCGATTACCTGGAGGTCGGCTGTGGCCAAGGTGGCTTCATCGCTGAATTGGCGCGCCTCGCTGGTCCGCGCCTGCGATCAGCGGAAGGTTTCGATCCGGCTTGGCGCGGCCATGACGGTGAGGGTCCGTGCGGCAGCCGCATTCATAAGACTTATTTCGGCGTCGACACCGTGGATCGCTTGGAACATACACCAAACGTGGTGGTCATCCGGCATGCAGTCGAGCATGCGCAAGATCCAATTCTATTGCTTACGACTATTCGGAATGCTTTGGGCGCCCGTTCCGAGGCGGTGATATTCGTTGAAATGCCTTGCGTCGATTGGATCCTTAGTCATGATGCGATGCAGGATCTCTACTATGAGCACCGTTCGATCTTCACAGCCCGGGCGCTCGGTACTGCCTTGCTGTCAGCAGGGTTCTTCGCTCCCAGAGTGAGCCATGTCTTTGGCGGCCAGTATCTTTGGGTTCGTGCGCAGGCCTCCGGTGATGCCGCGTCCGATGAATTTGAGAAGCCTTTGCCTTTCGCGGCCATAGAAGGGATGCACCAGCGGTTTGCCCAGAAATGGCTTGCACGCGCCGCGGAGGCAGCTCAGTCAGGATCTATCTCTATTTGGGGAGCCGGCGCAAAAGGCGCGAAACTTCGCCCTTCTGGTTGATTCCGAAGGCACGATTTTCGATCATGTCGTGGATATCAATCCGGCCAAGCAGGGGTTATATCTGCCGGGGTCTGGCCTGCGCGTTATTCCACCCGCCGAATCCGTTGGCCGCAGAACCGCAACTTATTTCGTCATGAACCCAAATTATCTCGATGAGATCGCCGCATTGCTGCGGCCCGCTAATCCCTTTGCCCGGCTAATTGCGCTCAACCAGGCGACGCTTTTATGAGGAGCTATCTGGATTCGTTGTTACGCCCTATCGCGCCACAGCCACAACTTAGAAAATCAGATGGATATGCTGGTTAACCTCTCGCCGGTCTCGGACACGTATTGCGCGTTGTTCAAGGCAGCGATCGAGGTTCAGGAAACTGGACCATAGCCTTAGGATCCATTGGACTTTGGAAATAATCCAAACGGCGGCAGAATAGAATTTCTCGTGAAGAATCGTTTTTTCGAAATCAAACCCGGCGTTAGGGCGGGGATGCTCGTTGCGGCGCTCGATTACGACGTCAGGCTAGAAAGATCTAATACCAAGTCTCGCTGATCACGACCGATAGGCCCACTCTCTTGTTCCGATGGAGATGATTTTCCAGGGCATGTCGATGAGCTTGTTCCAGGCGAAGCAGCAGTGGTCGAGAATGTCGTCGTAGGATTCGAAGACGCGGTTCGAGAGCCAGTTGTCGCGCATGAATTGCCAGATGTTCTCGACCGGATTGAGCTCGGGCGATTTCGGCGGCAACGGCAAGAGCGTGATGTTGTCCGGGACGGGAAGCTTCGCCGAGACATGCCACCCGGCCTGATCGAGAAGAACGAGCGCATGCGCGCTTGGTGCGACCGCAAGCGAGATTTCTTCGAGATGCAGGGCCATGGCCTCGCTGTTGCAGGAGGGTAGTACGAGCCCGGCGCCTTTTCCTTCGGCCGGGCAGATGGCGCCGAAAATATAGGCTGAACTCGTCCTCTGGTCGTGCGGCGCCGAAGGCCGTGTCCCGCGTTTCGCCCATCGGCGGGTGACCTTGTTTTTCTGCCCGATCCGAGCTTCGTCTTGAAACCAAATCTCTATCGGCTTGCCAGGAGCCTCTTTTGCGGCGGTCTCCTCCACGAGGGCGAGAAAGTTTTTTTAAAAGCCGCCGCGGCTTCCTCGTCTTGCGCATGATGGCGCGGTCGCGCCGAGAGCTTGCGAAAGCCCATATGCCGCAGCTCGCGGCTGAGCGTCGGCTTGGAGATCGAAACCCGGAACTCTTCGAAGAGCCACTGCGCCAGATCGATCAGCCGCCAGCGGACGACGCCATGCAGGGCGGGAATTGGCCCATCTTCCACGACCTGCCGCAAGGCTTGGCGCTGGCGCTCGCCGAGGATGCTGGGAGCGCCCGGCGCTTTGCCGGTCAAGAGACCATCAGGACCTTTGGCGTTGAAACGGACAACCCAGTCGCGCACGATCTGCACCCCGACCCCGCCGATCCGCGCCGCATCCGGCCGCGAGCCGCCATCATAAATCTCGGCCAGTGCCAAGAGACGCCGGGTCTGATCGGGGTCACGCGATCGCCGCGCCAGCATGCGCAGGCCAATCGTGTCAAAGTCAGAGCGAAGCGGAACCGGAGTCGACATGGCAAACTCTCCCAAAAGCTGTTTGCCATGGTGAATCAGATAAATGCCGATTCGGGAATCCGCCTCAGGAGTCAAACTTCCAGAGACTTGGTATAACCTGGATTATGCGCCGCTTTGACCGTTACGCCATGAATGCGCTCAGGTTCGCGTGATTTTTTATGATTTCGTTTGCGTGCGGCCGCGCCGTGTCGTCTCCGGCGTCGGGCCAGAGGTCGTGATGAGAATGTTTGCAGGTTAATGGGACGGGTTTAAAATCGGGGGCGCTACGCCCCGGTGCTCAGGTGACGAGGCGCGGTATGCGCCCGAGCACGAGACGCAGAATATCATGGGCGGGGCACGACGCCGGCAAGTGAACCCGGATCATCGTCTTCATCTCGACAATGCGGGCGGCGACTTTGATGAGCCGTAGACGCAACGTGTCGAACTGCGCAACGCGCCACATCGAGCGCCTGGGCATTGATGCGCGCAGACCCCACATGAGCCAGTAGGCGCCGGCGTGCAGGAACAGCCGGAATTGGTTCGCCGTAGCCTTCGTGCATGAGGTGCGGTCGGCCGCCAGATGCGTCTTCCACGATTTGATGTGATTTTCGGCCTGGCCGCGCCGGCAATAGACATCCTCGTAAAGGACACCGGCGTTGCGGACCTTCAGGTTGGTGACGACAAAGCGCGTGTCGGGCCCTTCCGCGCCGACTTCGACGCGCGCGATGATCCGTTCGACGCGGCTCCAGCTCGCGGCCCCGTCGAAGAACTCCTTGAAGCGGCGGAGCTTGCCATCCTTGGGCGCAGCCTCAAAGCGCGCCTTGGTGCTGGCCTCGAGGCCCTCGATATGCCGGCGCAATGTCGTGGTCGGCGCGACGCCCAGGATGTAATCGAGACCGTTGGCCCGACACCAGTCGAGAACTTCGGGACAGCAATAATGGCTATCGCCGCGGAGCAAGATCTGGGTGTTTGGCCAGTTGGCGCGGATTGCCCGCAGCAGGCGGCGCAGGAAAGCGCGAATCTCCTTGCCGCCGGGCCGCTTGGCGGGGCGAAGCACGGCGGTGATGAAGCGACCCTCGCCATCGAACACGACGATCGGCTGAAAGCCGTATTCATCGCAATGCGCATTGAACAGCCGCAACTGCTGGCCGCCATGAACCGCATCGAACGTGTCGTCGACGTCGAGCGTGATCCGTTTCGGGACCTGCTTGAAAGAACTCGCAATAAAGATCGACCATGGCGCGGCCCATGCGCAGCAAGGCGCGCCCGTCGGGCAGGTTCTCCAGACGGGAGATGGTCGACTGCGAACACAGCTCGCGGTCAGATGGCGAGAAGTCCAACGCCATCTTAAACATCGGATCGCTTCGAAGATGAACTGGCGTCGTTTCCGTCTTCGTAGCCTGCCGCGATCATCAGTAGTCGAAAACGAATAATGTCGGCGAGGCTGTGCGTGATCTGGTCAGGCCTCGACATGGCGGCGCAATGTCGTGGTCGGCGCGACGCCCAGGATGTAATCGAGACCGTTGGCCCGGCACCAGTCGAGAACTTCGGGACAGCAATAATGGCTGTCGGCGCGCAGCAAGATCTGGGTGTTTGGCCAGTTGGCGCGGATCGCCCGCAGCAGGCGGCGCAGGAAGGCCCGGATCTCCTTGCCGCCCGGCCGTTTGGCGGGGCGAAGCACCGTCGTGATGAAGCGGCCCTCGCCGTCGAATACGACGATCGGCTGAAAACCATATTCGTCGTAATGCGCATTGAAGAGTCGCAACTGCTGGCCGCCATGAACCGCGTCGAACGTGTCGTCGATGTCGAGTGTGATCCGCTTTTGGACCTGACGCAAGGACTCGCCGTAAAGATCGACCATGGCGCGGCCCATGCGCAGCAGGGTGCGAGCGTCGGGCAGGTTCTCCAGGCGGGAGATAGTCGACTGCGAACACAGCTCGCGGTCGGACGGCGACAAGTCCAGCGCCATCTTGAACATGGGATCGCCGCGAAGATTGGAGGCGTCGTTACCGTCTTCGTAGCCTGCCGAGATCATCAGCAGTCGAAAACGGATAATAGACCTCTTGCATAACCCTTTTTTAAGCAACAGTTGATTCGTTGCCGCCAAAGGGGAGCGGCGATGAGATGTGATTCGGTCAAAGAGCTGCAAGGCGCAGCATTCCGGCGGCTTACGGGTGTCCGGAGGAGCACATTTGAAGACTTGGTGGCGGTGCTTTTTGCCGCCAAATGCAAGCAGAAGGCGGCCGGCGGCAAGCCCAACACGCTTTGCATCGAAGACCAGCTTTTGATGATGCTCGAATATTGGCGGGAATACGGACTTATTTTCATATCGGGCAAACTTACGGGATCAGCGAAAGCGCCGCCTACCGCAACATCAAATGGCGTGAAAATGCCCTGGCCAAAAGCAAGGTCTTTCGGTTACCGGGACGCAAGGCTGTGGCGGCAAGCGAGCGGGTGTTCGACGTCGTCTTAATCGACGCAACCGAGACACCCATCGAACGGCCAAAAAAAACAAAGGCGCTACTATTCGGGCAAGAAGAAGCGGCACACGCTGAAAACCCAGCTCGTCGTCGAAAAATCGACACGCCGCATTCTCTGCCTCGCGCACGAAAAAGGACGGCGACACGACTTCCGGCTGTTCAAAACATCGAAGGTGCGGCTGCATCCTGAGACGAAAGCCGTTGCCGACCGCGGTTATCAAGGCCTGCAGAGAAGGCACGCGAAGACGAGCCTGCCCAAAAAGCGCAGCAAAAAGACTCCGTTGTCCGCAAGCGACCGGGAAAGAAACCGCGCCATCTCCGGCGAACGCGTGGCTTGCGAGAACGTCATCGCCATGCTCAAACGCTTCAAAATCATCGCCGACCGCTATAGAAACCGCCGTCGCCGTTTCGGTCTGCGCTTCTTCCTTATCGCCGCAATCTACAACATAGAGCTCGAGGCCGCGTAACGGTTATGCAAGAGGTCTAATCCCGCATACGCCGGATGAGGCAATAATTTGCAGCGTCGATGCCGCGATTTAGCTAACATAATCAGCATGTTATTTCGGATCGAATGAGGCCGTCATGGCGAACCCGGCGGGTGAATCGTATGATGGCGCTCTCAGGCTCGATTTCGACCGCCGATTGTTGCTTCACTTTCGCGGATCGGTGGTTACCTTCGACGCAGGCTTGCTCGCATACCGGGAACTGGACGACGCGCTGTGCCTCAGCGCGATGGCGGGTGATGCGCTCTCCGACGCACGCACTGGCAAGAATGGCCGGCATGCACTCGTCGGGATGTTGCGGCAATCCATATTTGGGCGACTTGCCGGATATGAAGACGTGAACGATGCTCAACGCCTGCGCCATGATCCCGCGATGCGGTGGATAGTCGGCGGAAAGGCGGCCTCGGATGCAGCGGCTTCGCCGAGCCAGATGGGCCGCTTTGAGACGCGCTGGCTCACGGCGGAAAAGAACCTTTCGGCGCTCGCTGATCTCTCCGGCAAATGGATCGACAGCGTTCATGGTCGCCGTCCGCCGAGAGGTATCTTGCTCGACATGGATTCGAGCGTGAGCCCGACGCATGGCGAACAGGAACACAGTGTCTGGAACGGTCACTATGACTGCACCTGCTATCATCCGCCGTTCGTTTTCAACCAATATGGCGATTTGGAACGCTGCGCCCTGCGCCCCGGCAATGTTCACAGCGCCGATGGATGGGAGGCGGTGCTGAAGCCGGTCGTGGCGCGGTATCAAGGCAAGGTCTCACGCATTTATTTCCGCGCCGACGCCGGCTTCGCAAACCCCGAAGTTTACGAATATCTGGAGGCAGAACGGATCAAATATGCGATCCGTCTGCCCGCCAATCACATCTTGCAAGAGAGGATCGGCTATCTGCTCAAACGCCCGGTTGGTCGCCCGTCCAATGACGTCTGCCGATCCCATGCAAGTTTCACCTATCAAGCGGGAAGCTGGTCGCAGCCGCGTCGGGTGATCGCCAAGGTCGAATGGCATCCGGGCGAGCTTTATCCGCGCGTCGGCTTCATCGTGACGAACATGGCGCGCTCCGCCGAGAATGTCGTCGCCTTCTACAACAAGCGCGGCACGTGTGAGCAATGGATCAAGGAAGGAAAAGGCGCAATCAAGTGGACCCGGCTATCATGTCGGTCGTTCGCTGCTAACGCCGTCCGTCTCCAGCTTCATGCGCTGGCCTACAATCTCGGTAATTTTCTGCGCACGCTGGCGACGCCCGAACCGATAAAGGATTGGTCACTGACGAGCCTGAAGGAAAAGCTGATCAAGATCGGCGCGAAGATCGTGAGCCATGGCCGCTATGTCGCGTTTCAGATGGCCGAAGTCGCCATTCCGAAAAATCTCTTCGCGGACATCCTACGAATGATCGCCGACCTGCGGCCGCCGCCCAATCCAGCGCCTGCGTGAAGTGTTCGGTCGTCATGCGTCGAGCAAAAACTAAGGGAGAAGTGCGTCTTGATCACAACCAACTCTGTATTGTCCGGTGCGCGATCCGCCCATGTCACTGGTTTTGGTGTGCCGGAGCACCACAGCAGCGCCGCAGCGCGGCAATCTCAACCTCAATAAGCGGGCGATCCGGAAAATAATGCCGGTATAGGACGAATGTCCGATGTCACGGCAGGAGATCAATGATACGCGCTTGGCACATTCCCGGTTATCTGGGGAATGCCAGCTAATGTCGGCGAGGCTGTGTGTGATCTGCTCGGGCGAACGCGGGTCTTCGATGCAGGCGGCCAGGCGATCGGCGACGCGCAGGCGTTGTTCGACCTCGCGCAACACCAGAATGCCGCCGTCCGACGACAACAGACCACCGTCGAATTTGACGAACAACGGTCTTGCCGGAGACAGGTGACAGACCGGGCAGCGGCAGCATAAGATTGTTCATGGCGGGTGTGGTCTCGCGGAAATGGCGTGGATTAGCTTTGGCACCTATTTCCTACGCTAAATCAGCGGTTTGTGCCATATCCGCCAACCTGCGCTGCATAATGGGGGCTAAATGCCCACAGCTATACGTGACGAACAATTTGAAACTCCGACGGTCAGCATCGGCATGCCCGTCTTTAACGGTCAGCGGTTCATTCGGGAGGCTTTAAACTCGGCACTTAAGCAGACGTTCCAAGATTTCGAACTAATTATAGCTGACAATAATTCTAACGATGCGACAGAAGAGATCTGCCGAAAGTATATGGTGCGCGACTCGAGAATAAAATACATCCGGCACGAAAGGAATTACGGCCCAATTTGGAATTTCTCCTTTGTCCTTCATGAGGCAAGGGGACGTTTTTTCACCTGGCTCGCTCATGACGACCTATTGGAACCGCAGTTTCTCGAGCTGACTGTGCAGTATATTTTGAAGAACCCTGGAACAGTAATTGCCTCCGTTGACTTTGCGATTATTGACGAAAACGGAATTGAGCAACGCACCGCAGAATTGAAGGATATGAGGGCTTCTTTAACCTGGGAAATCCGGAGAATGCCCTTTTTTGAGTTTGCATATCCAAATATACACCTTTGTTTCTATGGCGTGATGCAAACAGAACTTTGCAAGTCGATAATGGCGGAAATTAAGATTCCGAAGATGCTGACCGGCTGGGAACACTTTGTCTTGGCTCGTTTCGCTGTTTCCGGCGAAATCGTAGCGCTGCCGGTAGTTTTACGAAAATATAGATCTCATAGCTCTGGCGAGTACCTGACCGAAGTTGCCGAAATCGCGAGAATGCCGAGTTGGCGCAGTGTCCTCTTTGTCTATGGCAACCGCTTCAAGCTTCGGATGGATCTATTAAAAGTTCTCCTGGGCGCATCCTACACATGGAAGTCCAAACTCAGGATTTTGCGCCGGGTTATGATTTTGGACTTCCAATGGTGGCGCTGGAAGATAACGGGGCATTGGACAGATCCAAAAACCATAACCGAAGAGGCGCGGCACTATGGCGTCACGGATGCAGGAGATCGGCAGGTCCGGTAACCTCATAGTTCGATGAGATAAGACGGCAGTGCCTATAGCAACGCTAGGAAGGCGCCCTTCATCTACCCACTTTAGGCAAAGTCACAGGGAATGCGCACGAAATGTGATTCTCTTTAGAAGGTTCATCTTCAATTTCAAACGCTCGAGAAGCCTGTGTTTAGGAGGATCACGCCGTGGCGCCGACTGCTGAATCACTCCCTCGAAGCTCGCGACCTGTACCCACTGTTCCCAGGAAAATTTCTCCGTTTCACACCGCCGCAAATTGGGGTTCTGCGTGAATTTTTCGGCTATAAACGCGAGGTCAGCCTGCCAGAACATGTCATGCTTATAGCATTGGTCAACAATATCAAAAAGCCTAAACTTCTTGGATAATATCAAGTTCATCCGCTCCGCAAAGCTGGGGACGGTCACCTCCACGATAACGCAGCTGACATCATCCCAAATACCTTCGCTCCCTCGTAGAACCGGCATTTCGAATCCGTCGACATCCAGCTTCAGGAGATAAGGCTTAAACTCGTTGCGATTATTCATAAACCGATCGAGGCGCATGGTCGGCACCGTGTCGAATGGTCCGTCACCGCTCCCATCGACCATTATGGCATGGCTGATCCTGCTGCTGAGGATCGCCCTTTTTTCCAGGTATCCAGTGCCGTCGCGGTCAGAAAGAGCGGCTGGCACCAGCACGTAATCCATATTGGCATAGTTCGTCCGCAGAGCATCGTGGAATTCAAGAGCAGGTTCGAACAAGATGTGGCGGAGATCCGGGAACACTTGCCGTAATTCAATAGTTTCTTCGTGAGCGCCCACGTCAATGATCGTCTTCACAGGAACTCCAGCGTCACGAAGGAAACGAAGCATGTTTGTCTTGCTTGGAAAACGAACCATCATTGTACCTCTTCTGTAACGAGCCTTTGGTTGTCAATCCCTCGCGTTGTCCTATCACCAGGTCTCTATGAAAACCGATTCCCCTTGGCCCCGCCTAGGCTGCCGCTGCCCGGTCTGACACCTGTCTCCGGCAAGACCGTTGTCGTCAAATTCGACGGGGGTCTGTTGTCGTCGGACGGCGGCATTCTGGTGTTGCGCGAGGTCGAACAACGCCTTCGCGTCGCCGATCGCCTGGCCGCCTGCATCGAAGACCCGCGTTCGCCCGAGCAGATCACACACAGCCTCGCCGACATTATCCGTTTTCGACTGCTGATGATCTCGGCAGGCTACGAAGATGGTAACGACGCCTCCAATCTTCGCGGCGATCCCATGTTCAAGATGGCGCTGGACTTGTCGCCGTCCGACCGCGAGCTGTGTTCGCAGTCGACTATCTCCCGCCTGGAGAACCTGCCCGACGCTCGCACCCTGCTGCGCATGGGCCGCGCCATGGTCGATCTTTACGGCGAGTCCTTCCGTCAGGTCCAAAAGCGGATCACACTCGACATCGACGACACGTTCGACGGGGTTCATGGCGGCCAGCAGTTGCAACTCTTCAATGCGCATTACGACGAATATGGTTTTCAGCCGGCGAAAACACATCGGTCAATATACGTACCGCATCTGTGACCACGAAGGCTCCCATACTGTGGCCGATGAAGGAAAGATCGGATCGGCGTCCTGCCAACTTCTTTTCGAGCTGCTCGTCGAGAAGACGAACGATATCGACGAGGTCCGGAACGCCGTATGTCGTCGCTCGATACCCGTCTCTGAAATATACGGTAACCCGCATTAGGAAGAGGGTGATGGCTATTCTGAGTAGGTTCGGAATTGAGCAGAGATCGAACCAGAAGTTTACGAGCCCAACAGCCAGCAAGACGAGGAACAATGTTCCGAGCAGGAAGCCTGGGCGTCCCGGGGCGCCCGCCCTGTTGTTTGGTCCAAGCCGAACGCCCGCTTCGAGCGATCCGGCCTGCGGGACACAGCTGAGGATCGCTTTCAGAGTGTGATTTCTTCTTGTACAAGGTCTGGCGCTGCGTCGACGTTTAGAAAGAAGCCGGTGAATTTGCGCAGACATTCATCGAAGTTTCACCAACGCAAAATCCTATTAGAGAGTGTCGAGATGAGTGGATATTCTACACTTGGAATTGCTGGTAGGGCATTGGTAAGGCGCTGGCCGGTCAGAAGCCGACACGCAAAGCGCCTGTTTCCGCGATCAGCGGATGACAGGCGTTTGCTGTACTAGTTGATATTTGATCCGACATTTGGTGTCATAAGGCCGAAGCGAGAGCCGAGGCCGGGCGCGGAGCTGGCCAGGTTTGCGGAGAGCCCGGCCTCGGCGTTTTATGAGGACACCGACGATGACCAAGGACCAGAAGATTATCAAAGGAAAGGTGGGCTTGGCTCAAGCTCGCCAGGCAGCTCGGCAATGTGAGCCAGGCCTGCAAGATGCTCGGCTATAGCCGCGACAGCTTCTACCGCCTCAAGGAACTCTATGACAAAGGCGGCGAGCTGGCGTTGCAAGAGATCAGCCGCAGGAAGCCAATCCTGGCGAACCGGACCGCGCCCGAGATCGAGGCGCGGATCGTTGAATTTTCGCTGGAGCAGCCGGCCTTCGGCCAGATCCGCGTCGCTAACGAAATGAGGAAACTTGGCCACTCGATCTCGCCGGCCGGCGTGCGCGGCGTCTGGCAGCGCCATGACCTCGAGACGATGAAGAAACGGCTCAAGGCGCTGGAAGCCAAGGTTGCTGAGGCAAGGCCGGATCCTGACCGAGGCGCAGGTCATAGCCTTGTACCCGCATACGCCGGATGAGGCAATAATTTGCAGCGTCGATGCCGCAATTCAGCTAACATAATCAGCATGTTATTTCGGATCGAATGAGGCCGTCATGGCGAACCCGGCGGGTAAATCGTATGATGGCGCTCTCAGGCTCGATTTCGACCGCGGATTGTTGCTTCACTTTCGCGGATCGGTGGTTACCTCCGACGCAGGCTTGCTCGCATACCGGGAACTGGACGACGCGCTGTGCCTCAGCGCGATGGCGGGTGATGCGCTCTCCGACGCACGCACTGGCAAGAATGGCCGGCATGCACTCGTCGGGATGTTGCGGCAATCCATATTTGGGCGACTTGCCGGATATGAAGACGTGAACGACGCTCAACGCCTGCGCCATGATCCCGCGATGCGGTGGATAGTCGGCGGAAAGGCGGCCTCGGATGCAGCGGCTTCGCCGAGCCAGATGGGCCGCTTTGAGACGCGCTGGCTCACGGCGGAAAAGAACCTTTCGGCGCTCGCTGATCTCTCCGGCAAATGGATCGACAGCGTTCATGGTCGCCGTCCGCCGAGAGATATCTTGCTCGACATGGATTCGAGCGTGAGCCCGACGCATGGCGAACAGGAACACAGTGTCTGGAACGGTCACTATGACTGCACCTGCTATCATCCGCTGTTCGTTTTCAACCAATATGGCGATTTGGAACGCTGCGCCCTGCGCCCCGGCAATGTTCACAGCGCCGATGGATGGGAGGCGGTGCTGAAGCCGGTCGTGGCGCGGTATCAAGGCAAGGTCTCACGCATTTATTTCCGCGCCGACGCCGGCTTCGCAAACCCCGAAGTTTACGAATATCTGGAGGCAGAACGGATCAAATATGCGATCCGTCTGCCCGCCAATCACATCTTGCAAGAGAGGATCGGCTATCTGCTCAAACGCCCGGTTGGTCGCCCGTCCAATGACGTCTGCCGATCCCATGCAAGTTTCACCTATCAAGCGGGAAGCTGGTCGCAGCCGCGTCGGGTGATCGCCAAGGTCGAATGGCATCCGGGCGAGCTTTATCCGCGCGTCGGCTTCATCGTGACGAACATGGCGCGCTCCGCCGAGAATGTCGTCGCCTTCTACAACAAGCGCGGCACGTGTGAGCAATGGATCAAGGAAGGAAAAGGCGCAATCAAGTGGACCCGGCTATCATGTCGGTCGTTCGCTGCTAACGCCGTCCGTCTCCAGCTTCATGCGCTGGCCTACAATCTCGGTAATTTTCTGCGCACGCTGGCGACGCCCGAACCGATAAAGGATTGGTCACTGACGAGCCTGAAGGAAAAGCTGATCAAGATCGGCGCGAAGATCGTGAGCCATGGCCGCTATGTCGCGTTTCAGATGGCCGAAGTCGCCATTCCGAAAAATCTCTTCGCGGACATCCTACGAATGATCGCCGACCTGCGGCCGCCGCCCAATCCAGCGCCTGCGTGAAGTGTTCGGTCGTCATGCGTCGAGCAAAAACTAAGGGAGAAGTGCGTCTTGATCACAACCAACTCTGTATTGTCCGGTGCGCGATCCGCCCATGTCACTGGTTTTGGTGTGCCGGAGCACCACAGCAGCGCCGCAGCGCGGCAATCTCAACCTCAATAAGCGGGCGATCCGGAAAATAATGCCGGTATAGGACGAATGTCCGATGTCACGGCAGGAGATCAATGATACGCGCTTGGCACATTCCCGGTTATCTGGGGAATGCCAGTTGGAGAAAGCCAAGACCGAAAAGGAGGCGCACGGGCCAAGTTCGAGAGCGAATGCCCGGGCTACTGCGGGGCGCAGGACACGTTCTATGTTGGCAACATGAAAGGGGTCGGCCGCATCTACCAACAGACCTTCATCGACACCTATTCGAAAGTGACGTTTGCCAAACTCTATGATCGCAAGACGCCGATCACCGCGGCCGACCTCTTGAACGATCGGGTCGTGCCCTTCTTCGACGAAAAGGAAGTGAAGCTCTCACCTGTTCTGACCGATCGCGGCACCGAATATTGCGGCAATCCCGAGCATCACGAATACGAGCTCTATCTCGCGGTGGAAGATATTGACCATTCCAGGACCAAGACGAAGAGCCCACAAACGAATGGCATCGCTGAGCGCTTCCACAAGACAGTGCGGGATGAGTTCTATCGCATCGCCTTCCGAAAGAGGCTCTATGCCTCGATCGGGGATTTGCAGGACGACCTCGATCTATGGGTCAAAAGCTACAACGAGGAGAGACCGCATCAAGGCCGCTGGTGCTTCGGCAAGACGCCGCTGCAAACATTCCTTGACGCCATCCCGATTGGGAGGGAAAAAATGATCGCTGCCTGACCACCATCGGCAGTGAACCGGCCATCTCCAAAAGGACGCCGTCTGTAAGATCAAATACAAGCTAATACACGTTTGCACCACGCAGAAGATTCCGACGTGCGGCGCCTCGCGCTGAGCTGTTCCGTACATGTCACCGTGCCTTTCGCGCGGGCGATTATTTTGTCGGCTTGCCGTCCTGCGTCAGCGCCTTTTCGAGTTCCAGACTAATCGGCTGCCTTTAGCAAAGTCCGAAAAACCCGACAATGGAATAAGTTATATGGCGCGCCAGAGATATTCGAACTCCTGACCCAAATTCGTAGCCTAATGCTCGCTGCACTGGACACCACCGGTGAATGTTTGCCTTGGCCCTTGTCTGCCATCGGTATCTCAGAAATCCTGTCCGCCCGATTGCACGCGGTAAATTTCCGCCGCCATCACCTGAATTTGCTTCGTGTCCATTGGAGCGCGAAGCATGGCCCCGGAATTCGGCAAATCCATTCATCAACTCCCGCTCATTCCAGCCGACGTTCTCAAGAAACATCACGTCCACGAACCGCTCGATCCGCGGTTTAGGTCCGCCGCCAGGCTATTACAAGCCTTGTGGCGGGAAGAGCGGGGCCTCCCTATCGGCAGCTATGTCAGCGAGGACGGCAAGCGCCGCAAACTCGGCAGCCGCATCTCGGAAGCGGCGGGCAAGGGAGGCGGCAATTTCCTCACGCCCGAGATCGCCCATACCGCCCGGCGCGAGGCTGCCTATCGCGAAGTCGGCGCGCTCATCGACGCGGATCGGCTCGCAACGAACCTCCTTTCCAGCATGCCGCTCACGTTCAATTTGCTCGCCCCCTGGGGGCACACACTCGAACGCGCGTCGGGCTATCTGATCGAACTGCTGCCGGCCTTCACCGGTTCGAACATTCCCCAGGCCGCGGCAACCCGAAACACACGGGCGACCACACGGCCTTCGACGCGCTGATCCGCTACTCCAATTCCCAGGGCCGCAACGGCTTCGTCGCCTTCGAGATCAAATATTCCGAGAGCATGCGCGAGCCCATGCCGGAACTGAAGCCGCGCCACGCCGAACTCTCGGACGCGAGCGGCCTCTTCACCGATCCCGCCGCCGCGGCGCTCCGGAGCAACCCGCTGCAGCAATTCTGGCGCGAACATCTCCTCGCTCAGAGCATGATCGCCAACGGGCTCTATGACGAAGGCTATCTCGTCGTGATCGCGCCGGCCGCCGAGATCTATCAGGCGCACCTGCGCGAGCCGGAGGAAGGCAAGGTCCGCTTCGTCAATCTCACCCTGGAAGACGTCAGCGAGGTGATCCGGCTCAGCGACCCAGCGCATGCGGAAGCCCTGCATCAGCGTTACTGCAACTTCTGGCTCGTCGACGGCGAGCTGGAACTGAACGCGCCGACGTTTGGTCAAGCCTCCCACGCGCGCGCCAGCGACGCAAACCAGCGAACGGGCTGACGGATCGGCGGTCACCACAAGGCATTGAAATATGCATTCAGGAGAAAAAATTTATGACTAATACCAAGTCTCTGAAAGTTTGACTCCTGAGGCGGATTCCCGAATCGGCATTTATCTGATTCACCATGGCAAACAGCTTTTGGGAGAGTTTGCCATGTCGACTCCGGTTCCGCTTCGCTCTGACTTTGACACGATTGGCCTGCGCATGCTGGCGCGGCGATCGCGTGACCCCGATCAGACCCGGCGTCTCTTGGCACTGGCCGAGATTTATGATGGCGGCTCGCGGCCGGATGCGGCGCGGATCGGCGGGGTCGGGGTGCAGATCGTGCGCGACTGGGTTGTCCGTTTCAACGCCAAAGGTCCTGATGGTCTCTTGACCGGCAAAGCGCCGGGCGCTCCCAGCATCCTCGGCGAGCGCCAGCGCCAAGCCTTGCGGCAGGTCGTGGAAGATGGGCCGATTCCCGGACGAGGAAGCCGCGGCGGCTTTTAAAAAAACTTTCTCGCCCTCGTGGAGGAGACCGCCGCAAAAGAGGCTCCTGGCAAGCCGATAGAGATTTGGTTTCAAGACGAAGCTCGGATCGGGCAGAAAAACAAGGTCACCCGCCGATGGGCGAAACGCGGGACACGGCCTTCGGCGCCGCACGACCAGAGGACGAGTTCAGCCTATATTTTCGGCGCCATCTGCCCGGCCGAAGGAAAAGGCGCCGGGCTCGTACTACCCTCCTGCAACAGCGAGGCCATGGCCCTGCATCTCGAAGAAATCTCGCTTGCGGTCGCACCAAGCGCGCATGCGCTCGTTCTTCTCGATCAGGCCGGGTGGCATGTCTCGGCGAAGCTTCCCGTCCCGGACAACATCACGCTCTTGCCGTTGCCGCCGAAATCGCCCGAGCTCAATCCGGTCGAGAACATCTGGCAATTCATGCGCGACAACTGGCTCTCGAACCGCGTCTTCGAATCCTACGACGACATTCTCGACCACTGCTGCTTCGCCTGGAACAAGCTCATCGACATGCCCTGGAAAATCATCTCCATCGGAACAAGAGAGTGGGCCTATCGGTCGTGATCAGCGAGACTTGGTATAACTCTACCCCACCCAACTGTTAGTGCGGAAGAAAATCACGGCCATCTACGCGGATGGGTCGTCGAGAATGAACCTGGGCATCGCGACCGTGGTCCGGATGCTCAAAGGGGCCACCAAGGTGCCCGTCGAAGTGGCGGCGGACACGGCGGCGCGGAAACTGTTGGCCGAACTGGCCCGGAGCGCTGGACGGACCATCGAACGGGCCTCCGCGGGAACATTCCTAACGCCACCTGTCGTCCAACCGGGCGTGGATCAACAGGCCGTCCCAGCCGTCCCAGCCGTCCCCGCGGGCCCCAAGCCACATCGAACTAGGGAACGGAGTCAAACGCGCCCGGAAGACCGTCCGGCAATACGCCACGCTCTCTACGACGTTCTTCAAGGGGTCAATCGCTGGCCAGATCAACTCCGTGTTCAAAACCCGGGAGATAGCTCCCCAGAAAGTGAGTGACTACAAGCAAGCCCTCGCGGACGGCGCATGTACGCTGGGGAATGTCTCTTTGTCCAAGTCCCTCATCGCCAAACTGCAAACCCTCGGTATCGAGGTCCCGGCGACAGCGGACTAACTCTCGGGGCCGCCTCTGGGCGGCCCTTTCATTTTAGCAGACCCAATTGTCGTCCGGCGTCCACCGCCGGAAGCCGAACCCATCGTTCAGCCGAGAACTGCCCATGAAGACCGACCGCGTCGATATTCAGCAGCACATCACCGACAAGATCGTGAGCGCGATCGAGCGCGGCGCGGGAGACTTCCGCCTGCCCTGGCATCGCTCAGCCGGCAGCAGCATGCGACCCGTCAACGTCGCATCGAAAAAGGCCTATCGCGGCGTCAACGTCGTGGCGCTCTGGGCTTATGCCGAGGAATTCGGTTACAGCTCCGGGGTCTGGGGCACCTACAAGCAATGGGCCGAGGCCGGGGCGCAAGTCCGCCAGGGCGAGAAAGCCGCGCTTGTCGTCTTCTACAAGGAACTCGCGTTCGCCTGCGCCGATCTCCGCATCACAGACGAGCCGCGCGCGGATCACGCCCAATATCTCGCGTCCTGGCTGGCCGTGTTGAAGGCCGACAAAAAAGCGATCTTCACCGCCGCCTCCAAGGCGAGCGAAGCCGCCGCGTTCCTCACAGCTCTGCAACCCCTACCAACCCGCAACCCAGGAATGAGGTGAGCCGTGCCGCCCGTCATCTACAAAGACCACCGCGGCAACCGGTTGCCGTCCGTCGCCACCATCATCGGACGCTTCAAGGAATCCGGCGGCCTGCTCTACTGGGCCAACCAGCAAGGGCTCGAAGGCAAGACGCTCGACCAAGCGCGCGCGGAGGTGACCACACCCGGAACGCTGGCGCACAAGGCGGTCGAAGACCACATCAACGGCCGGCCCGAGACGGCCCTCAGGGGCGCGGATGAAGTCACGGAAAAGGCCCGCAACGCCTATGCCGCCTATTTACATTGGGAGGCGATGAACAGGATCACGTTCCGCCACACCGAGGTTGCCTTGGCGAGCGAACAGCACGCATTCGGCGGCACCCTCGACGCGGTCGGGATGATCGGCAATGAGCTCATCCTGCTCGACTGGAAGTGCGCCAACGCGGTCTACGCCGACTATCTCTACCAGCTCGCCGCCTACGGGCTGCTGTGGAACGAGAATTATCCCGACCACCCGCCGGTCGGTGGTTTTCATCTCTGCCGCTTCGCCAAAGAGCAGGGCGATTTCTCCCACCACTATTTCGCAGCACTCGACGACGAGGCCGAGACCTTCCTGCTGGGCGGCACCCTCGACGCGGTCGGGATGATCGGCAATGAGCTCATCCTGCTCGACTGGAAATGCGCCAACGCGGTCTACGCGGACTATCTCTTCCAGCTCGCCGCCTACGGGCTGCTGTGGAACGAGAATTATCCCGACCACCCGCCGGTCGGTGGTTTTCATCTCTGCCGCTTCGCCAAAGAGCAGGGCGATTTCTCCCACCACTATTTCCCAGCACTCGACGACGAGGCCGAGACCTTCCTGCTGATGCGCGAGCTGTTCGACCGCGTCAAGAAGGCCGAGCGGCGCGTGCGCTGACGGAGGATCCCGTGACCATCACCCCCGCAGAGGCCACCGGAGCCGCCAAGCCGGCAATGAGCAAAGGAGGGCACCTCGTGGCGCTCAAGCCGCCGCGGTTGCCCTACCACGAGGCCGTGGAAGAGCGGTTCGGCATCGACCGCGCCGGCTGGAAGGCGCTGGTGGAGGCGATCTACCCGAACGCCGAAACGGCGGACGCCATCGTCATGGCGCTGTCCTACTGCCGCGCCCGCAACCTCGACCCCTTCAAGCGGCCGGTCCACATTGTGCCGATGTGGTCGAGCGTCGCCGGCAAGATGATCGAGACGGTGTGGCCCGGCATCTCCGAGCTGCGCACCACGGCGTTCCGGACCGGCCAATACGCCGGCATGCCCGCCCCGAAGTTTGGCCCGACGATCGAGCGCGCCTTCAAGGGCCAGGCCGGGCGAGGCAAGTCCAAGGGCGAGGAGCGCAGCCTCACGCTGCAGTTTCCCGAATGGTGCCGGGTCACGATCACCCGCGAGCTCAACGGCTTCGCCGCCCGGCAAGAAGGCGATCCCGAAATCCCCGATGCCCTCGCGCCCGCTTCTGAATGAGGACGGCACTGATGCCATGGTTTCGGAAACACCACGCCTGTCCCTGCGGTACGGATTGGTGGGACGAATGGGACTGCCTCTGCAACGACCGCTGTCCCACCTGTGACGCGGAGATCGAACCCGACGAGCACGAGGCGATCCAGGGTGGCAAGAGCACCTTTACGAGACAAGGTTTGCAATCGCACGGCGCAGTATTGTGCACGGTCTGTTTCGAACGCTAATTGACGCAGGTTCATCCATGGACGGGTTGCGTCTCGACCCAACGCCTGCGCTCGCAGCTTCGAACTTGACCGTGAGGCCAAGGCCAAGGCCGAGGCAAAGGGAAGGCACGAACGCATCGCTAAAAATTAGAACCGCTCAATCCGAGCGTGCAACTTCGGTTTCTTCGGCGCGCTCGGTACCTTCTTCATCGATGGCCGCGGCGATCGGATCGCCTGCCAAGTTTTGCAGTTGCGCGAGGAGTGCACGAGCGCGTCGTTCGACCGCCTGTCGCGTTTGCTCCAGTATCGGGTGTCCGCCGGCTGGCATCGCGGCCACCTCGGATTCAGCCGCCCCTGCTTCTGCGATGACCGATTTTGCCAATGCGCCGACGCGGTCAATAACTTGCTTAGGATTGAGGCCGCACTCGCGGGCGAACTGCTGCCAGTGCTTCCCCGTGAGGTAATCGCCCCGCCTCTCGCCGGCGATCGTCTGCGCGAGATTCTTGGTGACGTTTCCCCAAACTTCGCCGCACATGACATCGTATGTCGGTGCAAGCGATGCGCCGTTGCCACGGATCATTATCGAATAGTTCTTGGCATGGGCGTCGGTGTTGCAAGCTAGAACATTAAGTACAACCATATCGAGCAAACGCACGATATCGGTCGGGGGCATGTGCCGCCGCGTTACCTCAAACATGTGCTTCAATGTCGGTCCGCGAAGTCCGGTCTGGTTGGACTCGTACTTGGCGGATGGCGGCGTCCCGAGCGCCTGGCAATAGTCCTCCTGGTGCAAGCGACGCCAACGGCCGCCGACATCCGTTCGGTCGTATCGCTGCACAAGTAGATAGGTTCGTTTGCCGGCTTGGCCGGTGGTGATATTCGGCGTTGGGATTTTCATGCGTCTCGCCAAGGTCAGGCAGAACGCCTCGTTCTGAACACCGCCGCAAAGGCGCGGCGCGTCCGGCTTGAGAATGTGCGTCGATGGAGAGCCGTTCATCGGGATGCACACGCGGCCTGTGTCGTCGACGGCGACGGCAAGCTTTGTCTGCGCGCCGGCGAGGGACATCGAGACGCCTTCCTCGCCGACGAGGAATGGCTTATTCGGCAGTCCCTCTATCACCCTCTCGAGGTCTTCGGGCTTGCCCACTGGCCGCCATTGAACTGAAGCGGTTCTCCCGGGTTGACCAATCGAGAGTGCACCCGCGGTGTCGCCGCCAATCGCGGATAGCAGACCGATTACATCGCTCCGCGCCATCCCGAGAAGTTGTCCGAGAGTTCGCAGCTGCTCGCTTTCTGGCAGTAGGTTTGCCGCCCAGGGCAGGAAAGTATCGGAAGCGATGCGCTCCGATTTTATCGGCATCGTTATCGAGATCGGAAACGCGCCTCGCAATCCGATCCAGACGGGATCATACGTGAAGCCGGGCCCACTCTTATCGACGTTAATCGTGCCGACGAGCCGCTGCTCAAAGTATACGGGTAGACTGGCCATCCTGCTCCTCCGCCTCTTCGCCAGGATCGGGCAATTCGGGGCCGGTCGCGGATTGAACCGGCCCGCCGGACGCCAAAACGTCCGTCGGCCTGAGCCCCAGGGCTTCAGCCACCAAGAGGCTACGGCCAAGCTGGCAAGAAGGCTTGCCGGCTTCTAGGTCGATCAGAAACCTGCGGCCAACCCCCGTTGCTAGTGCAAGTTGATCCTGGCGCATCGTCAGCGCTTTCCGGCGGCTACGGATCAGCGCTCCGAAGCCGGATGCCGCCTCCGAAGCCCTTTGGTCAATTGTGTCGTTGTCCATAATAGGTGCACCATGTTCCCGGACGGAAATATTGTATCGAAATGTCAAAATTCGATGAAAATGTACCCGCTTGGGAACTTTAGTGGCGAGGATGGGCCACGACATAAGATAGTTCCCGAACGGGAACACTATTGCCAAAGGCGAGGCTGTCGGAGTGAAATGTACGCACTCGGGAACACGGTCGGCCCTCATTCGTCGTGGCGGAAGAATTTCAAAAGCATTATGCATGAGGCGCGGGGGCTCATTTTGGCCGATGCCGATGGCGCCGAGATTTCGCGCAAGTCGAAGAACACCGCCGCCCGCCGCGCGAGGCTCATGCGTTTCACACACGTGGCGCATTGCCTGCACCGCTCCTCATGTGAAGGTTGAAGTTACGATAAATAATGAAATAAAATAAAATAGATATGCAACATTCATAAAGCATTAATTCTGATATTTTACCTTGAGATTGTGGACTACAATGGCCGCACGGCTCATCCTTCGAGAGCACCCATTTCGTAGGCTCCTCAGGATAAGCGCGAGGCGGGATCTTGAAACTTGGTGCTGATTTTTGCCATGCTCAACGCCCCCGACCGAACCAAGAGACAACAAGCCCGCAAAGCCGTGCCATCGCCGGACGAAGTGATGGTATTAAGAGGGCAGGGAGTGCGGGGCGACGCGAAAATTCCCTTTAACCCGCATACGCCGGATGAGGCAATAATTTGCAGCGTCGATGCCGCGATTCAGCTAACATAATCAGCATGTTATTTCGGATCGAATGAGGCCGTCATGGCGAACCCGGCGGGTGAATCGTATGATGGCGCTCTCAGGCTCGATTTCGACCGCCGATTGTTGCTTCACTTTCGCGGATCGGTGGTTACCTCCGACGCAGGCTTGCTCGCATACCGGGAACTGGACGACGCGCTGTGCCTCAGCGCGATGGCGGGTGATGCGCTCTCCGACGCACGCACTGGCAAGAATGGCCGGCATGCACTCGTCGGGATGTTGCGGCAATCCATATTTGGGCGACTTGCCGGATATGAAGACGTGAACGACGCTCAACGCCTGCGCCATGATCCCGCGATGCGGTGGATAGTCGGCGGAAAGGCGGCCTCGGATGCAGCGGCTTCGCCGAGCCAGATGGGCCGCTTTGAGACGCGCTGGCTCACGGCGGAAAAGAACCTTTCGGCGCTCGCTGATCTCTCCGGCAAATGGATCGACAGCGTTCATGGTCGCCGTCCGCCGAGAGGTATCTTGCTCGACATGGATTCGAGCGTGAGCCCGACGCATGGCGAACAGGAACACAGTGTCTGGAACGGTCACTATGACTGCACCTGCTATCATCCGCTGTTCGTTTTCAACCAATATGGCGATTTGGAACGCTGCGCCCTGCGCCCCGGCAATGTTCACAGCGCCGATGGATGGGAGGCGGTGCTGAAGCCGGTCGTGGCGCGGTATCAAGGCAAGGTCTCACGCATTTATTTCCGCGCCGACGCCGGCTTCGCAAACCCCGAAGTTTACGAATATCTGGAGGCAGAACGGATCAAATATGCGATCCGTCTGCCCGCCAATCACATCTTGCAAGAGAGGATCGGCTATCTGCTCAAACGCCCGGTTGGTCGCCCGTCCAATGACGTCTGCCGATCCCATGCAAGTTTCACCTATCAAGCGGGAAGCTGGTCGCAGCCGCGTCGGGTGATCGCCAAGGTCGAATGGCATCCGGGCGAGCTTTATCCGCGCGTCGGCTTCATCGTGACGAACATGGCGCGCTCCGCCGAGAATGTCGTCGCCTTCTACAACAAGCGCGGCACGTGTGAGCAATGGATCAAGGAAGGAAAAGGCGCAATCAAGTGGACCCGGCTATCATGTCGGTCGTTCGCTGCTAACGCCGTCCGTCTCCAGCTTCATGCGCTGGCCTACAATCTCGGTAATTTTCTGCGCACGCTGGCGACGCCCGAACCGATAAAGGATTGGTCACTGACGAGCCTGAAGGAAAAGCTGATCAAGATCGGCGCGAAGATCGTGAGCCATGGCCGCTATGTCGCGTTTCAGATGGCCGAAGTCGCCATTCCGAAAAATCTCTTCGCGGACATCCTACGAATGATCGCCGACCTGCGGCCGCCGCCCAATCCAGCGCCTGCGTGAAGTGTTCGGTCGTCATGCGTCGAGCAAAAACTAAGGGAGAAGTGCGTCTTGATCACAACCGACTCTGTATTGTCCGGTGCGCGATCCGCCCATGTCACTGGTTTTGGTGTGCCGGAGCACCACAGCAGCGCCGCAGCGCGGCAATCTCAACCTCAATAAGCGGGCGATCCGGAAAATAATGCCGGTATAGGACGAATGTCCGATGTCACGGCAGGAGATCAATGATACGCGCTTGGCACATTCCCGGTTATCTGGGGAATGCCAGTTTAAGTTTCAAAGCGCCGTTTAGAGCCAGGTGCGGGCGCCAAGTCATTGATCCTTCAGGAAATATTTGACAACTGCCAGACTTATGGTAAGTTCTGGATTTGATTTGTGAACCGGCTAAACGAAGGGTAACGCTGGAAGTAACAGACGGCGGGATTTGACTGGAGCGTGGTCAAGACCTTAGAAACTGGACTTGGCGGGGACTGTGGGGGACGTCGAGACCACCATCGCCTCCGCTCAAACCTTCCTCTCCGCCGCTTCCGGACCTGGCGCTTCGCTATGGAGACGTGCATTCAGCGACATCAATTATGCCGAATCCGTTAGCGTCGACGGTTGACCAAGTCACAGAGCACGTTTTGCCGTTCAGGTAACCTTAGAGCAACAGATTTTCCGTCAAACCATCCAGGTCAACGTGACGCACGCATGCAAAGCCTGAGGAGGAGATTGGAGGGGTCATTTGTATGCACGCGCCTGTGTTTAGTATAATATTATTCAAGTGGTACAATGTTATCTTGCCGGTGGCGGTTCCAGCGAGGCAGGTCTGGCTAAAAAGCATCGCGGTCGCCGCGGCGGACGCAATAGAGAAAGCATTTAATGCGGTATCCTCCGGCGCCTTCGTGACGACGGTCGTCAGTGCACCAAGTATTATCAGAATACGGCCCATGATGATTCCTCGTCTAGGTTCACGTTTCGGTACAACACGTTAGCCAGAAAAAACGTCGTGAACGTCGTCAACCGGCATCCCCCAGGTAGCCTCCGGGTTGCTCGCCAATTTACCTCCAACCTGCAAATCGTTGGCGCGGGCTGTCGATGGGCATGGGACGAGCCGGCGCCATGCCGAGTGTCGAAAATTGCCGAATTTTCCGTCATCGAGGCGCACCTCTCTCGTGAGTGCGGCATATCCGTACGGTCATTCGAACGGTTTCACTGTAGGGGCTAGAATCGGCCGGTCACGCTAACCGCACTCTGAATTGTCTTGCCGGCCAAACATGGAGTTTTGCACCAAGCAGCCGTAGGTGATACCGGGCGGCGTTTTTCCATGGACTGTTGCAAAAATATCCAACCCTCTGATGGTAAATGTGAATTAACTAATTTGGCTCTCTTTGCGGGACCTATTAGCGGGAGCGGGGCCGCACTTTGGTCGCATTTGCCGGGCGAATCTCCCCCAGGCTTTGCCATGGCTTTAAGCCTTCGGAAACCGGAGGCTGCGAGACTGTCGGATTGCCTGTTTTCGGAACCGGCAAAGGCCCGCGCCGCGGTCCGCGCCGCAAGCCAAGGGGACGCGCATGCGGGCGAAACGAATTCTCTGTGTTTCCGCCCGTTCCTTCGCCGTTTTTTCGCGGTTTTCCCGCAAGGCCGACGGTCCAGTCCGTTGCATCGTTGCGGGGCTTGCGGGCGGCGCGGCCGTTAGCCTCTGCGGATGCGCGCAGCTGCCGCCCCAACGTCTCGGCTACGCGAATTCGACGGAGTATTTTCCGTCCTCGATCTATGGCCCCGCGAGCCCGTGCGTCGTCGCCGACGGCGAACCGGTGCCGCGCGGGGGCGGGATGTATATGCTCGGCAGGCCCTATACGATCGCCGGGCTAACCTATTACCCGAGCGAAAAACATTATGCCGCGATTGGCCTTGCGTCCTGGTATGGCGATGCCTTTCACGGCCGCCGCACGGCCAATGGCGAGGTTTACGATCGCGATTCGATTTCCGCCGCGCATCCGACGCTGCCTTTGCCAAGCTATGCCCGCGTCACCAATCTGCGCAACCATTATTCGATGATCGTGCGGATTAACGACCGCGGGCCTTTTGCCGCCCATCGCATCATGGATGTTTCCCGCAGGACCGCCGAGGCCCTGGATTTCCGCCAGAGCGGAACGACGCCGGTCAAGATCGAATATATCGGCGCCGCGAGCCTCAATGGGTCGAACGACGAAAAGTTGCTCGCGACCTTGCGTTTGGATGGACCGGCATCGCTCGCCGGCTGGGAGGGCCGCGACCGCGCCACGGTCGCCGCGAACGCGCCGCCCCTCGGCGCCCCCGCCGATGCGGGGCCCCTCGCTTTGCTCATGGGCGGCGATGCCGCGCCGGATTCAGCACCGGCCGGCCATTTTGCGGGCCGCGCCGCTCCATTGCCGCCGGCGCGGCCATTCGACCTCGGGACGATTCCGGGTGCCGGCGTGCCGATAGCCTTGCGCTGACCGAGTTCTCCAAAGTGTCCGCTAGCCCCCTTTAAATCTGCCGGCGGCGGACCAATTCTATCTCCGGTTTTGACCGTGGCATTGGCAATGCAACATCATGCGAAATTGACCGAGGCCGGGGCCGCCCGCCTTGCGGACGTCAAGACTTGAGAATTCAAGGCGAGCGCTAACTTCTTCCGTTATAAAAGGGAGATTGATGTGTTAGGATTAACCGTACATATGTTCTGACTTTACGTAGACTGGATAAGAGTAGGTTATTCAACCAATATGATCTGACAACACAAATAATATACAATCATGCTTCGTGGTAAAAAATTTGCGTTTGCGGTTCTTAGTTTATTCAGCGGATATGCTGCTTATTTACTACTGAGGCCCGCCGACATACCACCTGCCTTCGGCAACGGGGATTCGGTCTGCGACGGAAAATTGGTTCCCGGGGTCGTTTTTACCGGGGAAGATGCCGGCCGTATCCTTGCTGGGCTGGAACTTTACTTCAGTAACAAAATCGCGGTCCTTCTGGTCACTAGCCTCAGTGGCGACGATGCCGGGCAGACCGTCGAGAAGCTTGTTGCCGATTACAAATCTGAAATAGAAAAATCTGGAATAAAAATAACACGTCCTCTTTCTTACATCACGATCGATTACCATGCCGCCAACACCCATGAAAATGCAGAGGAGGCCGCGCAATGGTTGATAGCCGAGCCATGGTCGAAAGCCTCGCCACCGTTGACAAATGTCGACAAGACATACATTGTAGCCATTACGGGTGGACAACACATGCCGCGGGCGGCCTATCTTCTGAAACAGGCCACAGGCGCCGAAATTTGTTCCTATGCGGTTCATGAAGAAGAATACCTGACCACAACAATAAAAGAAAGAATTAAGCTGGCTTTTGCACGCGTTGGCTTTCCGGCCATTCCGGGCTATCAGGTTGGAAGCATTGCCTATCGATTTTTCTGGCTGTTGCGCGGCCTTAAAGCCGATCATTAAAATCGGGACAGGAAAGAACGGAATTATAGTTATGCCCCTTGCGGCAGTGCGCTTGAGCAGCAGGCCACAAATAGCTCGAAGACCTGCCACAACCAAACCCGCGAGACCAGGGGAAATCGCCGCGTTCGTGCAGCGTTTTGGATTGTCCCTCATACCCCCCACCGAGGCAAGGCCCTCGTTTTGCCCATGGGCGGCCACGCAAGCGCGCCGGATTCCGCTCCCGCCGGCCGCGCCAGTGGTCGCGAAGTTCCTTTGCCGCCGGCGCGGCCATTCGACCTCGGGACAATTCAGGGCGCCGGCGTGCCGATCGCCTTGCGCTGACCGAGTTCTCCAAAGTGTCCGCCAGCCCCCTTTAAATCTGCCGGCGGCGGACCAATTTTTATTTCCGGTTTTGATCACCGCATTGTCAACGGGCCGCAAGAACAAGGAATCAATTTAAGCTCAAGCCTAACGCATGGCTCCAAAACGTCTTCGAAGGCCAGAAGAAGCTATCCGAGGAAAGGCGATTTTATAAAAAGATTGATCAACAGCTGGTGTTCGCGACAAGCCAGCCGCTGACTGTGGGCATCGAGTGCGAGTTGGCTCTTTTGGACGCCAAAACCCTTCGCCCGGCGCATATGGGGCTTGCCCTCATCGAGGAACTTGCTTCGCCACAAATTAAAAAAGAGTCGTTTGACCATATGGTCGAAGTCACCTCGACCGTCAGCGCGACGGTTCATGAAACCGCCACGCAGCTCAAGCAAGAAATGGAGAAGCTCGCGGTTGCTTGCGAGCAACACGGTCTGTTGATAACCGGCACAGGCCGCCCGCCTACAATCAGGCTCGCCGATATAAGGCAGGTGCCGGACGAACGTTACGAGCGCCTGAATAACGAGAGAAAAATTCTAAACGAGCGTTTCGGAACGCTTGGCATGCATGTTCATTTGGGCATGCCGGATGCGGAGCAATGCGTCCGGTATCACAATTTTTTCATGCATTTTGTGCCGCATTTGATTGCGCTAAGCGCAAGCTCGCCCTTTGAGGAAGGCGTAGATACGGGATTGGCGTCCATTCGCCCTACCATCACCGAATCCCTGCCCATCGCGGGCATGTCCTACAACTTTAAGAACTGGCAGGAATACGTCAATCTATGCTGCGCGATGTATCGTGCGGGTTCGATTGAGCGGCTCAAGGACCTGTGGTGGGATGTGCGCTCCTGTCCGCACTACGGGACGCTTGAAATCAGGATCTGCGATCAACCCGCATCGATAACGGAGGTTTTGGCGCTGGCCGCCTTTGTCCATGCCTTGGCGCTTCGGTTCCAAAAGGATCAAAGCTGGCTTGCCGAGATGCCGCGTCCGAATGCATGAATGCAGCGCGAAAACAAGTGGCGCGCCATGCGCTACGGCCTAAACGCCGAACTTGTTATCAACAATCAGGGCGAAACGAGGCCCATCGGTGACGATATCAAGCTTTGGTTGGACCGAATCCGGCCCCACGTCAAAAAACACGCATATCGGGGCTATATCGCCACTCTGGAAGAAATTATGTCGCGCGGGAACAGCGCCGATCGCCAGCGGCGCCTTTGGTCAAGCACTCAGGATCTGGAAGTCGTGGCGAAATTCAACTGCGACGAATTCGCCGCGCAAACGCCGCTTTGGCAACGCGTTGAAGATTCCGGCGATGATGAGGAACATGCTGCCCAACCGATGGCGCTCGGTTCGTGATGTCGAGGTCCAAAGCGGCGGTCGAAAAACCGCCGCTCTCGGCCCGAGAGCGTATCCCGATTTAGGACCTTACGTTGCTTTGCGGACATATGGGCGAATGGATCACCGTAATTTGTCAAAGCCGCAATCCGTACGCTCTCGCCAAATGCCATTCGGGCATTGATCGGCGGCGCGTCACGGGGTACGACAATCACCGGCAAAAAGCATGACCGGACGACCGGCCACGCTTATCCGGCTGGTTCGCGATGAATTTTATACATTTCCTATCGAGCCGCGCCGGAAGTCCTGCCCGGCGGCGGTGCGCAATGCAAACAATTGGATCGATTGCCCGCTTTTTCCGTCTCAGGTCCCCGTATCCGGTCGCGGCGGTCTTGCTGACGGTTCTCCTCGCGGGACCGGCCGGGGGCGTCGCCGCGGCCTTCGCCCAGACGTTTCAGACCAGTGCGCCCCATGCGATTTTGATCGATTCGGCCTCCGGCAGCGTGCTGTTCGAGAAGGATGCCGACGCACTCGTCGTTCCGGCATCCACGGCGAAAATCATGACCGCCGAAATCGTGTTCCACGAAATCGCCTTGGGCCATCTGAAGCTCGACGATCAATTTGTGGTCAGCGAAACGGCCTGGCGCTACGGCGGCGCGCCGTCCAGGGGGTCCAGCATGTTCGCCGCTCCCAACAGTCAAATCAGGATCGAGGATTTGATTCGCGGACTGGTGATCGAACTCGGGCAACGACGCGGCAATCGCGCTTGCCGAAGGGATCGCCGGATCGGAAGGAGCCTTCGCCACGCTCATGACGAAACGCGCGCGCGAGCTTGGCCTAGAGCATTCGACCTTTACCAACGCATGGGGCAGGGGCGACCCGGAGCAAAAAGTGACCCCTAGGGAAATGGCGGCTCTCGCCAATCACGTTATCCTGACCTACCCGGATCTTTATAAATATTTCGGCGAGAAAGACTTCACCTGGAACAAGATCAAACAGGCGAATCGCAATCCCTTGTTGACCATGGATATCGGCGCGGACGGACTGAAAACCGGCAACATCGACGAAAGCGGCTACGGCATTGTCGCCTCCGCCGTCCAAAACGGTCAGCGTCTGATCCTGGCGCTCTACGGCGCGGCGACCGCCAAGGAGCGCGTTGAGGAAGCGCGCAAGATTTTCCTTTGGGGGTTTCGTTCGTTCGAACTCGAAAACGATTTTTCAGGCTGGCGAGACAATCGGCAGCGCCAAAGTCTACGGCGGCAGCGCCTCGGATGTGCCTCTTATTGCCGACAGGGAAGTAACGATTCTCGTGCCCCGGACCGCGACCGGCAAATTCACCGGGCGCATTGTCTACACGGGACCGCTGATCGCGCCGGTCGAGGCTGGGCAGGAGGTTGCGCGTCTCAAGATATTTCGTGGAACGGAGCTAATCCTCGATCTGCCATTGAAGACGGCGGCGGCGGTCGAGCAAGGCGCGCTGCCACGCCGGGCCATGGACGCCGGGATCGAATACGCGACCGGACTCTTTCGTAAATTTGGCGTCAAGCGATGAGCGAGGTGGGGGCAGAAATCGCCGCCGGAAGAGCGCGCGGATCCTTCATCACGCTCGAAGGTGGCGAAGGCGTTGGCAAATCGACGCAGATCCGCCATCTCCTGCGCAACCTCCGGGAGGCAGGAATAGAGGCGATTGGCACGAGAGAGCCGGGGGGATCGCCGGGCGCGGAAATCTTGCGCAAAGTGCTCCTATCGGGCGGCGTGGCGCGGCTTGGCCCGGCCGCCGAAGCGATCCTCTTCGCCGCGGCCAGGGTCGACCATATCGACAAGAAGATCGAACCCGCCCTGGCGGCGGGAACTTTTGTCGTTTGCGACAGGTTCGCGAACTCGACAAGGGCCTATCAAGGCGCGCGCGGACAACTCGATCCACGGTTCCTGAGCGCGCTCGAACGCGTCACCTTGGGCGATGTTCGGCCCGATCTGACCTTGATCCTCGACCTTCCCGCGACCGTAGGCCTCGCCCGCGCGGCGGCCCGGCGCGGCTCGGGAGAAGCACCCGATCGTTTCGAGCGCGAGGATTTAGAATTTCACGAGAACCTTCGCGCCGCTTTCCTGGCGATAGCGGCGGCGGAACCCGTTCGCTGCGCCGTCATCGACGCGGCGCGCGCCGAGCAAGACGTCGCGCACGAGATCTTCGATGTCATATTAAACAGGCTCATCGCTCCGGCGCAAGCGAAGCAGGAGAGGCGTGGCGAGTACGATGGCGCCCAAAACCTTGGAAACCAGTCCGGAGTCCGACCGTTTTGAAAATACCCCGCATCCGCGCGAGAGCTATAATTGCTTCGGTCATGCCGAGACGGAAAGGCAATTCATTTTGTCCTATTTGTCGGGACATTTGCCGCAGGCTTTCGTTTTTGGCGGACCGCCCGGCATAGGCAAAGCCACGCTCGCCTGGCGCCTCGCGCGTTTTCTTCTGGCGAACCCTGATCCAGCGGCTGCCGCGGGCGAGGCGAGGGTGGATCTTTTTGTCGCCCCCGATCATCCTGTCGCTCGTCAAATCGCCGCGATGGCGCACCCCGATCTTGTTCTCTTGCGCCGCGAGTGGAACGAAAAAGACAAAAGGTTCTTTAGCGAAATCCGGGTCGAGGATGTCCGCCGCGCGATCCACATGTTCCAGCAGGCGGCGGGGCGGGGCGGCTACAGGATCTGCATCCTTGATTGCGCCGAGGACCTCAACATGTCCAGCGCGAATGCGCTTTTGAAGCTCATCGAGGAACCGCCGCCGCGCTCGCTGTTTCTTATCGTGGCACACCGGCCCGGCCGTATGCTGGCTACGCTGCGTTCCCGCTGCCGGAAAATCGTTCTCAAACCCGTGGCGGCGGCGGCCATCGGCCAATTCGTCGCGACGCTCGGACCGCCGTGGTCCGCCGCCGGGGAAGCAAAGCTCGCGGCCGCGATCGCGCGCGCGCATGGCTCGATCCATAATGTTTTGCGGCTGCTCGACGATCGCGGAATCGAGCTCGACACAAATCTCGGGCGCATGCTGGACGATCTGCCGCGGATAGATTGGAACAAGGTCCATGCGTTGGCCGGCCGGGTCGCGGCGCGCAACAACAGCAAGGATTACGATACGATGCTCGCCGCGATCGATGCCTGGCTCGATACGAAAGTGCGGCGTGGCGCGCTAAGTCCGGAAGCTAATTGCGCGCGGCTTGCGCCCTACGCCCTTGTATGGGAAAAACTCAGCGAGGCGGCGCGCGAGACCGAAACCTTCAATCTGGACAAGCGGCCGTTTGTCTTGTCCCTGTTCGCCGATTTGGCGGCGGCGGAGCGGGCGTCTTCGTCCTGAAACGGGACGCCTCACCGGCTCCGGCGGCTCCGCGCGAAACTTTAAGATTGCAAGTTCATGAGTGCCCGCTCCCCTTTTTATATCACGACCGCGATACCCTACGCCAATGGCGCGCCGCATATCGGACACGCCTACGAGCGGATCGCGGCCGATGCGATTGCCCGCTTCAAGCGGCTTGACGGCTTCGATGTCCTGTTCGTCACCGGGATGGACGAACACGGCCAGAAGATGCAGCGGACTGCCGCTCACGAAGGCCAGACCCCTCAACAACTCGCCGACCACACCGCGGCGCAATTCGCCGCGATGGGCACCGCTCTTTTTGCCGGAGCAGACGACGTCGTGCGCACCACGCAAACCCGCCACCATGCGGCCGCGCGCGAGCTCTGGACCAGAATGGCGGCGGCGGGCGACGTTTATCTCTCCAAATATCCCGGCTGGTATTCGGTCCGCGACGAAGCTTTTTTCGACAAATCCGAGCTGATCGAGGGACCCGGCGGCGCCCGTCTCGCCCCGAGTGGGGCGCCGGTCGAATGGGTCGAGGAGGAAAGTTATTTCTTCAGGCTTTCGGCCTACCAGGACCGGCTCCTCAAGCTTTACCGCGATAGTCCGGATTTCGTGACGCCGGAGAAATACCGCAATGAAATTGTTGCGTTCGTCGAACGCGGCCTGACCGATCTTTCGATCAGCCGTTCGACCTTCGACTGGGGCATTCCGGTGCCGGGCGATGCGCGCCATGTGATGTATGTCTGGGTCGATGCGTTGGCGAATTATATCACCGCAACTGGTTTCCCGGACCCTGAGGCGCTACGCGAAAAATTTTGGCCTGCGAGCGCGCATGTGATTGGCAAGGACATTACCAGATTTCATGCCGTCTATTGGCCGGCGTTCCTGATGTCGGCCAAACTTGCGCTGCCTCGCCAAATCGTCGTCCATGGTTTTCTCTTCAACCGGGGCGAGAAAATGTCGAAGTCGGTCGGCAATGTGATCGATCCGCTTGCGCTCGCGGGACATTATGGCGCCGACCAGTTGCGGTATTTTCTGCTGCGCGAAGTGCCGTTTGGCCAGGACGGCACTTATTCGCATGAAGCCATCGTCAATAGGATCAATGCCGATCTGGCCAACGATCTCGGCAATCTCGCGCTGCGCTCCTTGTCGATGGTGGCCGCGAATTGTGATGGAGTCTTACCGGCGCCGGCCGCGTTTAGCGAAGCCGATGAATATCTACTTGCTCAAGCCGCGGCGCTGCCCGCGAAATCCCGCACCTTGATGCAGGACTATGCACTGCATATGATCTTGACCGCGATATGGAAGGTTGTAAGCGAAGCAAACCGCTATTTCTCTAGTGAAGAACCTTGGGTGAAGCGTAAGAGCGATCCCGCGCGGATGCAAACAATCCTTTATGTGACCGCCCAGGCGTTGCGCATCGTCGCGATCATGGCGCAACCGTTCATGCCGGATTCCATGGGAAAGCTGCTCGGCCTTTTGAACGTGCCAGAGAGCGCGCGAACATTCGCTCACGCCGAGATCGCCCAAGGTCTTGCAGCAGGATCGCCTTTGTGGACCCCGTCGCCGATTTTCCCACGTTACATCGAATCGGAAGAAGCAGTGCGGATCGCGGATCACGCGGAGGCAACCATTGTTCCTGGAGCCTCACGGGAGGCCAAGCGTGCTGATCGATAGTCATTGCCACCTCGATTTTCCGGATTTCGCCGCCGAGCGCGATGCCGTGGTTGAACGCGCCCGCGCCGCCGGGCTTAAGCGGATGATCACCATCTCGACGCGTGTTCGGGAATTCGCGACGATCCGCGGCCTCGTTGAGGCCTATGACGACGTCTATTGCACGGTCGGGACGCATCCGCATAACGCGCATGAGGAAGAGGTCACGGCCGCCGAGCTTGTCGATCTCGCGCGCCACCAAAAATGCGTTGGCATCGGCGAGGCCGGACTCGATTATCATTACGACAAAACCCCGGGTGCCGTCGCCGCGAGGGTTTTCCGCACCCATATCGCGGCCGCCCGGCAAAGCAGGCTTCCAATTGTCATTCATGCCCGCGACGCGGACGCCGATATCGCCGCTATATTAACGGACGAAATGGGGAAGGGCGCTTTTGCAGGGGTTCTCCATTGCTTCACCTCGTCCGCCATGCTTGCCGAGGTAGCACTTTCGCTTGGGCTCTATATTTCGTTTTCCGGCGTCTTGACGTTTAAGAATTCGCGGCCGCTGCGGGAGATCGCCCGCGCGGTTCCAATGGACAGGTTGCTGGTCGAAACCGACGCGCCCTATCTGGCGCCGGTTCCCTATCGCGGCAAGCGCAACGAACCGGCATTTGTCGCCGCCATCGCCCAGGTATTGGCCGACGTGAAGGGCGCCTCAGTGCAAACAATCGCCGCGGAAACGAGCGCCAACGCGCTGCACTTGTTTGCCAAGATGCCTGCTCCCGCGATCGGCGCGGAAGCGGCGTGAGCCTCACCTTCACCATCCTCGGCTGCGGATCCTCCGGGGGGGTTCCGCGCGTCGGCCAAGGCTGGGGCGCCTGCGATCCCAATAATCCCAAAAACCGGCGCCGGCGCTGTTCGATCTTGGTCGAGCGCACCGGCGAGAATGGCGCCAAAACCCAAGTCCTCGTCGACATGTCGCCTGATCTTCGCGAACAGTTGCTCGATCTCGACATCGGCCGGCTCGACGGAATCCTGCTGACCCATTCACACGCCGACCATATTCATGGAATTGACGAGATCCGGCCTTTGGTCATTATGACACGCCGAAAAATCGACCTCTATATGGACGCCGCTACCTCGACCGTCGTGCGCGCGAATTTCGCCTATATTTTCCAAACGCCACCTGGCAGCCATTATCCTGCATTGCTTAATGAACATCGCCTAGTAACATACCAACCTGTAACAATAAATGGTCCTGGTGGACCTCTGGATGCCGTTCCGTTCCAACTTGGACATGGCGAGATTGACACACTCGGTTTTCGCTTTGGCACGGTGGCCTATTCGCCCGATCTCAACGCCGTTCCCATCGAGAGCCTCGGTTTTCTCGAGGGGCTCGACCTGTGGATCGTCGACGCTTTGCGCTACACGCCGCACCCTAGTCATTTGTCCTTGCCGGAAACCCTTGACTGGATCGCCAAATTGCGGCCCAAGCGCACGATTCTCACCAACCTTCATAGCGATCTCGATTTCGCGCGGCTCAAAAGCGAACTTCCCGGCAATGTCGAACCTGCTTTCGACGGCATGCGAATTTGCACCAGAATTGCGCCGGTCAATTTTTGATCTCACTCCGCAGCTTCGTATCATAAGCAACTGATATCAAATTCTAATTGTAGAGACAACATGAGGTGCGTTTAGCGGTGTCCTGAGATCTGGATTTACGTTCCATAATATAGATTATGCGAATGGCCGCCTCGGCGAGCGGTCTTTTCCAGCCGCGCGCCGTCCAACCATACCGATTGGAGTAGCCAAGCAGGCCGACAATTGCTATGTTTTACGTGACACGGGATTTTCGGCATTTGGAACAACGACCGTCGGCACGATTTTGGGCTGGCACCCTTGCGGGGCTGGCCTTTTGGCGCGTGCGTTTCTCGGTAAGTGCGGCCAATGAGCCCGTGAGCGAGCGGTGGGAACCGCGCCAAGTCAATGCTGGATACGATTTTTGGTGGAGACGAGCAGGCACATCATGAGCAAAGGTAGAGATTTCCGGGGACCTAAGAAGCGCGGTTTCGATGACGATGGGCCTTCGCCCTATGATTCGCCGCGGCCGAGCCGCACCCCGCGAGCGGGCTTCGGAGCCGGATGCGGCGGTCCCCAGGAAATGGCGCCGCCAAGCGGGCCGAGCATCGACGCGGTCGTCAAATGGTTCAAGGGCGAAAAGGGTTTCGGTTTCGTCGAGTTGAGCAATGGAGCCGGCGACGCGTTCCTGCATATCGGCGCGCTTCAGGCCGCGGGATATGACTCGGTTCCCCCAGGCGCGAAGTTGAAGGTAAATGTCAGCAATGGCATGAAGGGCGCTCAAGTCACTCGGGTCCTCGAGGTTGACACCGCTGGAGCGGCGGAAAGGGCGCCGCCGTCTCGCGGTGGTGGCGATTCGCCCCGCCCGCAGCGCCGCACACCGGATCCTTCGACCGCGGTTTCGATCACGGGGATTGTCAAATGGTTCGATGACCACAAAGGCTTCGGCTTCGTCCAATCGAATGACGGCGGCAAGGACATTTTTGTCCATATTTCGATCCTCGGTCCGGCGGGAATCCAGAACCTTGCCGAAGGCCAGCCCGTGACAATGCAGGTCGTCGATACGCCAAAGGGCCGCGAGGCTTTGTCGATTTCGCTCGATTGAACGGGAGCGGCGCCGCCCAATCGGCCTATCGTCCGAAGGGCGACGGGTGCGATCCCTGGTCCCTCACCTCTCCGTCTCCCGGTAGTCCGGCTTTATCCGATGCAGCCCTCCCGCGCTCTTCAACGGATTGACTCTCTATCGCACCAAGGCGGCTGACTTGGCCGATGAAGGTTTGGACGCAAAAACCCTCGGCCAACGAGTGGAGCGTTACAGCGCCAAACCCATCTGCGATGGCGTCAGCATCGACAAGGACAACAATATTTATCTGGGCGATCTGGCGGAAAACGCGATTGGCTTCATCAAGGCGGATAGAAGCTATCAGAGGCTCGCCCAAAGCCCAGAGCTGTCCTGGTTCAATTCCCTTAGCTTTGGACCGGAAGGCAAACTCTACGCCGTGGTCAATCGACTGCACCGCTCGGCCGCCTTGAATGGCGGCGAAGCGCTGTCCAAGCCGTTATACCTTCTGATCGAGGTCAAAGCCCTGGCCACCGGACTGCCTGGGCGGTGACTCAAGCGTTGGAAGGCTCGTCCAGGGTTTGGCAAACCGTCAATATTTGGTGTCGCAGCCAGCGATGAGCGGGATCGTTTTCCCGTAACGGATGCCAAATCATAACCAGTTCATAGACCGGAAGATCAATGGGCACGGGCAATATGCTGAGCGGCGCCAAGCCAACGAATTGCCTGGCAATTCGTTCGGGCAAGGACAGCAGCAAATCCGTCTTGGCGACGATCAACGGCGCGGAGAGGAAGTGCGGCACGATGAGGGCGATGCGGCGCTCAAGGCCCTTCTCGGCCAACCATTCATCGATCACGCCGATGCGGGTTCCCGTGCGCGATATCAGCATGTGCCGCATCGAGAGATATTCGTCGAGCGTCAGGCGAACGCCTTCGTTGGCAGGATGACTCCGGCTGACCAGACAAGTCACTCGATCGTCGAACAGCTTCTCGCTGATCAAATAGCCCGCCGGCTTCAGGATCGCCTCAAATCCCAGCACGACATCGAGTTCATTGTTTTCGAGCTCACTTTCGGGAAATGTAGGTTCGGTCCGTTTGACATGAATAACGACATTCGGCGCTTGCCGGGTAATCAGCTCGACAAGCGCCGGCAGCACTAGGACTTCCATATAATCGGTGGCCGCGATGACGAAACGCCGTTCACTCTTGTCTGGGTCGAAATCTTCCGGCGCGCGAAGCATGCGCTCGACGTCGCGGAGGACAATCCTGACGGGATCGATCAGGGCCAGCGCGCGGTCCGTTGGTTTCATTCCGGTGGAAGTTTTCACGAGCAATGGATCATCCAGTTGTTGGCGTAGTCTCTGCAAAATGTGGCTCATCGCCGATTGACCGACGAACATGCGTTCCGCCGCGCGCGAGACGTTCTGTTCCTGCATTAGGAAGTCGAATGCGACAAGCAGATTCAAATCAAAATTGCGCAATTCCGGCATATTTCAAGCACCGCTGGGGTGACGATTCGTCTGGAGGTAAAGATCGTATGCGCCGATCGAGAGTCGCCTTTACGGCCTGTGATTTTCATTCATAGCAGCATTAAATCTTATCATTTCACAGGGCGCCCATGGGCGCCTAGATTGGCGCCGTCGTCCCGCATGGTGAACCGTTCACGTCAAGTCTTGAACGTGAATGTTCGCGCGAGCGACGGGATTAAATGTGGCAACCCGGCAGACATCCGGTTTCGTCAGGAAATTCCCATGGCGACTAAAGCTCTCGAAGTTCCGCCGCAACCCTATACCGGGGAAAAAGCGAGGCTCACCCGAGCCTATGACTATCTCATCTTGGTGCTAGCCCTGTTCTTGTTCATTGGCATATTCCATCTGCATATGATGCTAACGGTGGGAGACTGGGACTTCTGGCAGGACTGGAAGGACCGGCAATGGTGGCCGCTCGTCACCCCATTGATGATGATTACCTTCCCAGCGGCCGTCCAGGCGGTGCTTTGGACAAGCTTCCGTCTGCCAATGGGCGCGACGCTTTGCATCTCGTGTCTTCTGATTGGGGCTTGGATCGCGCGATACTTCTCCTATCACCTCTGGAACTATTTTCCGATCAACGAAGTGATGCCGGCAACCATGTTGCCAAGCGCTCTCGTCCTCGATGCCGTCCTGATGTTAACCAACAGCATGACCGTGACCAGTATCGTGGGCGGGATGGCTTTCGCGCTGTTGTTCTACCCGAGCAACTGGCCAATTTTCGGCATGTTCCACGTGCCCGTCGAATATAATGGCGCCCAGCTGACCATCGCCGATCTGTTCGGCTTCCAATACATCCGCGCCAGCATGCCCGAGTATCTGCGGATTATCGAAAGAGGCGCCCTCAGGACATATGGTCAATACGCTACGCCGTTGTCGGCTTTCTGTTCGGCCTTCCTGTGTACTTTGATGTACCCGCTCTGGTGGTATATCGGCAAGGCGTTTGCGACCACCAAATACGTGCAGAATATCTGAGCGGAGGATGCAGCCATGACGAAAACCATGAAGAATTTGTTGGGCATCTTCTGTTTGGGGTTGTTCGGCCTGACCTTTGCGCCGAACACCGTTTATGCCCATGGCGAAAAGTCCCTGGAGCCGTTCATCCGCATGCGCACCATTCAGTGGTACGACGTGCGATGGTCCCAGGACGAACCGAGGGTCAACGACGAAGTGGTCATTACCGGCAAGTTCCATGTCGCCGAGGACTGGCCCCGCGCCGTGCCCAAGCCGGATGCTACCTACCTCAACGTGTCGTCACCCGGACCTGTGTTTGTCCGCACCGAGCGTTATGTGAACGGGCAAGCTACGGCCGGTTCCGCGGCCCTGAAGCTGGGCGGCGATTACGACTTCAAGATCGTGCTGAAGGCGCGCCTACCCGGCCGTTACCATATCCATCCCTTCTTCAACCTGCACGACGCGGGCGCCGTCATGGGTCCTGGACACTGGATCGAAGTCACCGGCGTTCCGGCGGCTTTTACCAACCCGGTGAAAACGCTCAATGGCGACGTCATCGATATGGAAACCTACGGCCTTGCCAACGGCATCGGCTGGCACGCGTTCTGGTTCGCGCTTGCGGCAGCTTGGCTGCTTTGGTGGGTGAGGCGGCCGCTGTTCATTCCGCGAAAAAAGATGCTTCAGTCAGGCCAAGGGGATGCGTTGGTCACACCCCTCGACAGGGCCATCGCCGCGGGAATCCTGGTGGTCGTGCCGTTGGTTGTATTCGGGGCGCAAGCAATGACGGATTCTCAATATCTCAACACCATTCCGCTGCAAACCGCGCTGGATCAAATCGAGCCTCTGGCGCCCGTCGTCAACACTGGACTCGTCCAGGTCAAAGTTCAACGAGCCGAGTACGACGTCCCCTTTCGATCGATGACCATTGTGACGCAAATTCGCAATGCCTCGGATCAACCCGTCCAGATCCGGGAGTTTGCGTCCGGCAATGTGCGCTTCATCAACCTTGCCTCACACCTGGCCAATCAGGACGCCAATCAGGGTATTGATGATGACACCCTTGTCGCCCCGCAAGGGCTGAGCATCAATTCCCCCGCTCCGATAAAAGCAGGGGAAAGCCGGATCGTCCGCCTCACGGGGACAGATGCGCTGTGGGCGACGCAGAGGCTGGACGGACTTATTCGCGATACGGACAGCCGACTGGGAGGTCTCCTATTCCTCATCGATGCAACCAGCAATCGCTACATCGCCAGCATTTCGACCGCCGTCATCCCAAAGTTCGACTAAACGCCGGTCGTGTATAAACTCCTTGTCTCACGGCTCCGTTCATGCACATGAAAGGTAATCACAATGTCCGTCGCATCACATGACATCTTGCCTGCCAAAGCAGCGATTAAGAAATCAGGTCTGCCCTGGTACATCAGGGACCTCTATATATATCTGCTGACCTTTGCGGGGCTAACCGTCATTTACGTTGGGTTGCGCAGTTATCAAGGCGAATTCGGCCTTCTGACGGGTCTTGATTCCAGCGAGCCGGAGTTCAAAACGTATTGGATGCGATTGTTGTATATTGAATTGGGCGCGCTGGCGCTGGTGTTCCCGGCCCTATGGGGCTATCTCTGGTTCACCCGTGACCGCAATCTGGATGCAATTGCTCCAAAAGAGGAAATACGTCGTTACTTCACGCTCACGATGTGGATCAGCATATACACCTTCGCCGTATATTGGGCGGGCAGCTTCTTCGCTGAGCAGGACAATTCCTGGCACCAGGCCTCCGTCCGGGACTCGCCGTTCACCGCCAGTCACATCATCGAGTTCTATTTCAACTTCCCCGCATACATCCTTCTGGGTGGCTCTGCCTGGATCTACGCAAGGACCAGATTGCCTCTCTTTGCCAAGGGCTTTTCACTTCCGTTGACCTTGGCTGTGTTCGGTCCCTTCATGCTGATGGTCGCCGTCGGGTTCAATGAATGGGGGCACACCTTCTGGTTCCGGGAGGAGTTTTTTGGAGCACCCATGCACTGGTCATTCGTCATCGGCGTTTGGTTTGGCCTCGGTGTCTCAGGCATTCTGCTGCAACAGGTGAGCCGGCTTATCGAGCTGCTGGATCAAATTGAAGACGCCCCCTGACCCCTCGGAGGCCGTTTCGAAAGGCGCCGGGTGGAGCATCTTCGTTCGTTTAGTCGACTGGACCGGCCTAGGGGGCGATCACCCGCCGGCTGCGGGAAATTTCCGCCGGACCGGCTCGGCGCGTTCTGGCACGACCCGAACCCGCATATGAATGGACCCGTCCGCCGCCGTGCTTTTGCCTATGACTTCGGTATTCTCGTGCAGCCAATTGAGCCCCGCGCCATTGGCCGGATCGAGCGCGATGTCGAAGACAATCCGGTCGTTCGCAAGCCGTGTTTCAATCGCGGCGCGAAGATCCTCGAGGCCCTGTCCCGTCAATGCCGAAACCATGACCGGGTTGCCGTGCGAAAACCGCTTGGCGCTTCGCCTTGCGGCGAGGGCGGCTTCGCCCAACAGATCGCATTTGTTCCAGACCTCCATGAGGCGGCGATCGCTGGCCGGATCGATGCCGAGACCGGCGAGGATGGCTTCGACGTCGGCGCGCTGCGCTTCGGCGTCATCATGCGCAATATCGCGGACGTGCAAGATGGCGTCCGCTTCAAGGACTTCCTCAAGTGTCGCCCGGAAGGCCTTGATAAGCATGGTTGGCAAGTCGGAAATAAAGCCCACGGTATCGGAGAGAATGATTCGACCGCCATGCGGCAGCGCGACACCCCGCAAGGTCGGATCGAGGGTCGCGAAAAGCATGTCTTCGGCAACCACCCCCGCCTCCGTCAACCTATTGAACAGACTGGATTTTCCCGCGTTCGTGTAGCCGACAAGCGCGACAATCGGATAAGGCACGGCGCGGCGGCTTTGGCGATGCAGGCCACGCGTCCGCTTGACGCCTTCGAGCTCGCGTTCGATGCGGGTCATCCGCTCCTCGATGCGGCGGCGGTCAGCCTCGATCTGGGTTTCGCCGGGACCGCCGAGGAAGCCAAAACCGCCGCGTTGACGTTCGAGATGGGTCCAGGACCGCACTAGCCGCGATTTTTGATAGGCGAGATGAGCGTGCTCGACCTGTAGCGCGCCTTCCCGTGTCCGTGCCCGGCGGCCAAAAATTTCGAGGATCAGTCCGGTGCGATCGATGACCTTGGCCGCAAGCGCGCTTTCGAGGTTGCGCTGCTGCACCGGCGACAAGGCGCAATCCATGACAACGAGATCGATCGCTTCCGCGCTCACCAGAGAGGCGAGCTCGGCGGTTTTGCCTTTGCCGAGGTAACTCGCGGGCCGGATTTGCGCAAGCGGAGCGATCTGCCCCGCGACAATTTCAACGCCGATCGCCTGGGCAAGCCCTCGCGCTTCAAAAAGACGTGCCTCCCGGGAGCGCCCGCGCGCCGCTTTGCCGGACGCCGTCAGCTCCGCTTTGCGGTGCGCGCCAGCGTCGAGATAAGGACCGACCACCAGAGCCCGGGTACGCGCCTCGTTAGCATGTCCGGCGCCGCCTTTGGTATCCGGGCCGGCCTTCAGCACCGATTTTGTACCGTTCGCAAGGACGCCGATGGAAAACTCCCCACGCCTCGATCAAAATGCCCGCCGCGATGGCGTTGGCGCGTTGCCCCGATCAGATTTCTGGGATGTTCTAACAAATCAATCACCGAAGAACGGATTCCAGCCTTGCCAAGATCATCCTATGGCCCGGCGTGTCCCGCCTCGTCGCCGGGCTCGAACATCTGAATCGGCTGGCCGGGCATGATCGTCGATATGGCATGCTTATAAACGAGCTGGGAATGCCCGTCGCGACGCAACAATACGCAGAAATTATCGAACCAGGTGACGACACCCTGCAGTTTGACGCCGTTGACCAGGAAGATCGTGAGAGGAACCTTGTTCTTGCGGACAAAATTGAGAAAAGTGTCCTGGAGATTTTGTGGCCGCTCTCCTCCCATATCCCGGCATCCTATTTTGTTCTTGGCGCCGTGCCCGGCGCATATTGCTCATTAAGAACCACTGGAGCCATTAGGCTACGGTTTGCTCCATGGACATCTTATGCGGTTGCTTCAACGCCTTCGATAGGAAGCCGCGGGGATTCCATGCGACACCATATCTTATCTCGGCAGGTTGGAAACCAACTCGCTAGCAACACCGTCTCCCTAACAAACGATGCTTAAGATTAAGATACACGCGAACCGGCCACTCCCGGCTCCGATCATATTAGACCAATAGGCGGCGCCGCAAGCCCTACTTTGATCATTGACATCAGGATTAAATATTAACCGATAGAGCCGCGCTCCCGATGGTTGATCATAAACTTACGGATCGCGCGGCGGCGGCATGAAAAATCGCGCGCAATTTCGATGCGACCGGTCCAGGAATCCCCGCGCCGATCTCGCGCCCGTCGATGCGCACCACCGGCATAATGAGGGTCGTCGCGCCGGTAATGAAGGCCTCCCGCGCGGCGAAAACCTCTTCGAGGCTAAATTTTCTTTCCTCCAATTTCAAACCTTCGGCCGCGACGATTTCGATCAGCGTGGTCCTTGTGACGCCGCGCAGGATGGAATGGTCAAGCTGACGCGTGACGACAACTCCAGCCTTGCTGATGATCCAAGCGTTCGATGCTGCCCCTTCGGTGACCATGCCGAGGGAATCGACAAGCCAGGCCTCGCTGGCGCCGCGCTCGCTTGCCAGCTGGCGCGCGAGAACGTTGGGCAGCAGGGAAATCGTCTTGATATCGACCCTTTTCCAACGCAGGTCAGGAGTGGTGATGACACTGATGCCCTTGCGCGCGTTGATTTCGCTTTTTTCATGATCGACCTGACGCGCGGTAACGACCAGGCTCGGACGCGCGGGTTTTTCGGGAAAGACGTGGTCCCGCGGCGCCACGCCGCGAGTCACCTGCACATAGACGAAGCCATTCTCGACCCTGTTCCGCGCCATGACCTCGCGGACCACGACGGCGAGCGCGCCGGCCCGCAGAGGCGGCGCAATTTGCAATTCCGCGAGCGAATAGGCGAGCCGCTCGAAATGGCGTTTCTCGTCGATCAAGGCGGCACGAAAGACCTCGCACACTTCGTAGACGCCATCGGCGAACTGGTAGCCGCGGTCTTCGATATGAACCATGGCGTCGCGGTGCAAGGCATACCGGCCATTGACATAAGCTACCCTGCTCATACGCGCGCTCGCGATTTCAACGAAGAAGAGAGAGTCACCATTCCACGGCCCCAGGATCGTGGCGGCCACCACGGGCCATTGCAGGAGTCCGGCCCGGTGAATTCGTGACAACGTCATGGTTAGAGGCTAGCGTCATGCCGGTGGCGGCGGCGCGCGTCAAGCAGCTTACCCCCTTTGTCATCCACGATGGCGCCGCCGCGGCTGCCCGTGGCGGCGCCTGCGTTCACCGGACGCCCAACCTCGCGGAGCGCGGCCTGCGACAGTTTTCAAATTTTAGTGGTTCACCTCCGGCATTTTTCTGGTTATGTTGGCGCTAGGCTAATCGTCCGCGTTTGCGCATTCAGGCAAGCTTGGCGAAAAGGAACGTCGGGAGGATTCGATGCCACTTTCGCGCGGGACTTTGGGGGCTAGCGTCGCGGCTGTGACAATTGGAGGAGTCCTGCTCGCGCTGTTGGGGGTGGCGTTCATTTCTTCCGACAAATCGCCACTGGCGCCGGCTAATCCCGCGCCGGCTTCTCCGGCGCCGGCTACTTTCGCGGTTGCTACTCCCGCGAAGCCAGTGCCGCTGAAACCCGCCCTGCCCTTTGGCATTTCGCCGCAACTCTATGCCCTGGCCGTGCCGCCAGGGCACGAGCCGACGGCGCAACTTGCCACTCTCGGCGAAAAATTGTTCAAGGACAAGCGCCTTTCGGTCGATGACTCGGTCGCGTGTGAAACCTGCCACGATCCCACCAAGGGATTTACCGATCATCGCGGCGGCGCAACCTCGGCAGGCGTTCAGGACCGGCATGGGCAGCGCAATGCGCCGACCGTGTTGAACGCGATGTTTCAAGCATCGCAATTCTGGGATGGCCGCGCGCCCGCGCTCGAGGATCAGGCCAAGCTTCCGATTCTCAATCCGGTGGAAATGGGCCAAAAGTCTCCCAGCGATGTCGTAGCAAAGGTCGCCAAGATCCAGGAATATTCGGACGCGTTCAAATCGATCCTTGGGCACGACGTCAACTATGACGATATCGCCGCCGCGATCGCGGCTTTCGAGCGGACGCAATATTCCGCCAATTCGCCGTTCGATCGCTTCTTGGCTGGGGACCCTCAGGCCGTCAGCGAGGCGGCGCAGCGTGGCTGGGCGTTGTTCCAGGGCAAGGGGCGCTGCAGCTCCTGCCACGCGTTCAACGCGGTGTCGCCGCTCTTCTCCGACCAGAAGTTTCACAATATCGGGATCGCCGCGCACAAGCAAGACTTTGCCGGGCTTGCCAGCAAGGCGCTTGCCATCTTGAGGACCGGCGACACGAAGCAGATCGACGAACTCGCCTTACAGACAAACTATTCCGAGCTCGGCCGGTTCCTGGTGACCAAAAACCCGGCCGACATCGGTGCCTTTAAGAGCGAGACCCTCCGCAATATCGGGATCACCGGGCCCTATATGCACGATGGCTCTCTCGCTACCCTTTGGGACGTGATGGACCATTACAACAAGGGCGGCGTTCCAAATCCGTTTCTCGACGGCGGGATGCAGCGTCTTGCGTTGACCGAAGCCGAAATCGACGATCTTGTTGCTTTCCTCTTTACCCTCACCGACGACCGCTTCGCCGATTTCAACAAGGCCGAGTTAGGCCGGCAAACATCGCTCAAAACCAACCGGCCGCAGCGCGAAACCGATATCGCCGAAGGCAAGAAGGGTGACCTCGGAGATATCGGGACCAATCCTGATCTGCGCAATCCTGCGTCAATCGGCGCCTATTGAGAGCATGATCTTCGAAATCGCATTTTCTAGCTAGGTGGCCGAACGGTAAAACAATAAAGATAGACGGCGAGAATGTTTCACGTAAAACGCTTTCGCCAGGGGAGCAACGTCATGGCGCACAAGAGCATCGAGACCAAGTATTACGAGGAGCGCGCCTCATTTTTCGGGGATCTCACCCGGTTGGGCGCGCTCTCCCGGCGCGGCTTTCTCCACGTCGCCGGAGTTTCCGCCGGGATCGCCGCCGCGAAGGGGCTGATCGTTCCGCAGAGCTTCCAGCTGATCGAAATCGCGCAAGCGGCGGAGACGGCGACGCCCGCTTTTACCATCGCCTATATCTCCGACACCCATCTTTACACCCGCAAGGCGAACGACCGTTTCGTACGGTCCGCGGTGAAAGCGGTGGAAGAGGTCAACGCACTCGACCCGCAGCCCGATTTTGTTCTCTTCGGCGGCGATCTGGCCCAGCTCGGCCGACCGGAGGAACTCGATCTCGGCGCCCAGATTTTGAAGGATCTCAAGGCCCCCCTAAAGATGATGGTCGGCGAGCACGACTGGTTCCTCGATTTGGGCGAGCATTGGCGGTCCTTGTTCGGGCCCTCCCAATATTCGTTCGATCACAAGGGCATTCATTTCGTGACCCTGATGAGCGTTCAGGAAAAGGATTTCTGGACCGCGCGGGGCATGACTCCTGAGGAGCGGATGCACACCGTCGCCGGGCTCGACAACGGCGTCCAATCGCGCTTCGAGGTCGGACCGGAAGGGCGCCAATGGCTGCAAACCGATCTCGCGGCAATCGACAAAAAGACACCGATCGTCATTTTCTCCCACTCGCCTCTTTACAAATATTACCGCAATTGGAATTTCTGGACGGAGGACGCCGACGACGTACAGGCGATCCTCGCCAAATTCGATACGGTGTCCGTCATTCACGGGCACACCCATCAACTTCTCCTCAACCGCATTGGCAACATCAGCTTCTATGGGCTGCTCTCGACCGCTTGGCCATGGCCCTATGCCCCCGAGGGACTGCCGAAGCTCACCGTCCAGATGAACCGCGCCGACCCCTTTAGCGCCTTCGACGGCTGCGGCGATGGTCAACTCAATGTGCTGGCGTCGGGCGCGATCGACAAGGTTTATAATCTTTGGAACCGCAATCCCGTCACGGTGCGGGCAAATTATCTTTCGTCGAACGGCGCGAAGGATCGCCCCGCGGCGACGACGCTTTCCAGCTATTGAGGAAGACCATGCGCCCCCACCGTCTCGCGTTCGTTCTCTCGCTCGCCGCGGGGCCTGCCTTGGCCGGAAGCGATGTGCCGCGCCATCAGCTAACGCCTTCTCCGGAAGGCAATCTCGTCGTCGGTCTTTGCGACGGCGAAACCTCGATCGAGGTGAAGGGCGTCAAGCCCGGCGATCAAATGACGCGCGAGCAAGGGCAACAAATCGCCGGCGCGCTCATGCAAGAATGGCGGCAAAAGCATCCCGATGCCGAATGGATTGTCGCCGCGGCCGAACCACCAGCAGAGGCGCAGCTGCCGGGCGTCAAGCCTCCTGCCGAGCAACAGTTCCAGACGTACGGCGCCTTTACCGGGCGCGACCGCCGGATTTGGCAAGAGTTCGACCGAACGCTTGGTCGCGGAAGGTAAGCGCATTTTTCACGATGACAAGGCGCTTGGCGGCACCAATGCCATATCCTGCGACATGTGCCATCCGGACGCCTCCAACACCCATCCCGAAACCTATCCCAAGTTTCAAGTCCAGCTGGGGCGCGTCGCCCTGCTCCGCGACATGATCAACTGGTGCATCGAAAATCCGGTGCGCGGCAAGCCTTTCGCGGACGACGATCCGCGGCTTAAGGCTCTCGAGGCCTACATCCTCGCGCAACGGAAGGGGATCGCGCTCGACTACGGCAAGCACTGAGCTTTGGCCCGCTGCGGACACCTTCAGCCCGCGCGAAAACGCAGCCGCAGCTTTGCCGCAAGAGCGCGCGCGCTCCGCTTGAGCTTCACGGAAAAGGCCCAGACCCGCGTTGCCCGCGCCCATGCGAGAAGACGATCGCGAATGCCGGTCAACCAAGCCATGAGTTTGGCGAACCAAGCAATCGTTTTGAGTTTCTCCCGCCCCGCGTGATAAATCCGCTCCACGACGAGAAGGCTCACGAGATAAGCCATCGTAATGGTAGCAATTCCGGTCGCGAACCGTCCTTCTGTCATCAAATACAAGGCATAGATTTTGGCGGGTTCGGCGACGGCGAAGGGGACGGAGAGCAAGGCAAGGATCGCATAAGGTGGAAGCGCGGCGACAATGTCTTGCAGCCGAACGACAACCCGCAGTCTTGCCACCCACCGGATGAGCGGCCGGAACACCGGCGTGACGATGCCGTCGAGAACGACATAGAGGACCACGACGGCGTTTGCCGGGAGCAGGAGCAAGCGGCGCAAGGTGGAATTTTCGTTTATTCTGGCCAAGAATATAGTTCCTCTTTGGCCCCGGAAATTGCACGCGGCGTCAACTAGGGTTCCAGATTCCCCCAGCATGATCGGTACGCTGAGTCGGCGGCCTTCGCCATAAAGACAATCGGCCGGACAAAACTCGCATATACCAATTTCGAACCGGCAACCGATCCTCCGCGCGGCTTCAACGCAACGGGACGATGCGTCGCCTGCCGCGACGGCAAGAACCTTAACGAAATTTCCGCGGCGCTCTCAATCGGCTACAAGAAGGCGGCGAATATTGTTCCGGCGGCGAAGCCGAAGCCGCGGCTAGCCCCGCCCTCATCGAATTCGCGGGCGAGCGGAAGCGAAGGCCGCGGCGCGACATCGCGCAAGCGCGCATGCCTATTGCACCCTAAATCTTGGCGCGTTTTGCTCCTTGATGCCGCCCGTGCCGGCTCCAAGACTGTTGAGATCGCCACGTCCGCCGGTTCCCGCGCCAATTCCGTTACCATTGATGCCGCCAGTATCCAAGCCAAGCTCAACCTGGTCGTTGAGGCCGCCGGTTCCAACGCCCAGACCGCGTCCGACACCATTGGTGCCGCCCGTTGAACTTCCCAGGGTCGTGTTATCCTGCAGACCGCCGGTCCCAGCCCGGGTCACAGCCGAAATACCGCCCGTGGCATTCCCCACTCCCAAGCCAATGCCGCCGGTCCCGGCGCCGAGATGGCCGGAACCGATGATCAGCGGTACATGTTGGCCCGCCGCCCCCGCTCCCTTGCCAATGCCAGTGCCGGCGACGCCCCCACCCCGGTTGACCACGGTGGGCGCCTGGGCACCGGGCGCCCCGGCAGCAGGAGCCCCGGCAGCAGGAGCCGGGGCAGCAGGAGCCTGGGCATAAGCGGCAATCGAGGAGCCAACCAATGCCGCCGCCACGGCCAGGGTCAATCGATACCGCATGTGCCTCTCCGTAATGCTGGCCAGCACCGCAGCTCTGGCACCGGTCTTCGAAAAAATCACCATAGCATTGGAGCATGATTTGCGAAAGTGGAACCCGCTGCCGCCCTTGCGCGGAGCCAGGGCCGCGAGTTCTAGGTTAACGGCCCGTGACGCGAAAGGGACGGCCCAGCGCGGGCCGAGCGCCGCCGAAGCCCTCACTCCATCCCGAAATGCTTTGACAGTTTCAGCCCCTGGCCCTGGTAATGCGAGACGGCGCTCGCACCGTAAAGGACTTGCGGCGGCTCGGCCATTTTCTCAAACACGAGGCGGCCGATCATTTGCCCGTCCTCCAGAAAGAAGGGAACCTCGTAACTGCGGACTTCGAAAACCGCGCGGGCGGAGGGCCGGTTGTCCCGCGAAGCGCCAAAGCCGGGATCGAAGAAGCCCGCGTAATGCACCCTGAAGGCCCCCATCGCGGCGTCGATCGGGACCATTTCGGCGGCGAGATCGGGCGGGATCTGGAGCCGTTCCCTGGAGGCGAGAATGTAGAACTCGTCTGGGTCGAGGATCAGCCTTTTGTCTGGCCTGGCCCTGATAGGCTCCCAATAATCGGCCATGCAATAGGCGCCGACCGGGTCCACGTCAAGAATATCGGCATGTTTCTGCGCCTTGTAGCCGATGATCCCGTCGGCCGGTTCGGCGGCCAAGCCAACCCGCAGGACGAGCCCATCCCGCCGCACTTCCAAATCATCTTCGCGATCAATGAAGGGAATTTTTTTATGGCGCTCGCGAAGCTCTTTTTCCTTGAGACCGAAATCGCTGTCTTCTGACTGCTGCGAGTTGAGCTTGCGGAAACGGATCTGATTGAGTTTCGAACTCTTGCGCACCCGGACGCTGAAGCTGCGCGGCGAAACTTCGGCATAGAGCGGTCCCTCGTAGCCGCTAGCAACGCGGTCGAATACATCCGATTTGTTGGTGATGAGGCGGGTGAAGATATCGAGACGCCCGGTCGAGCTTCTGGGGTTCGCGATCGCCGAAATACTATCCGGCAATTTCAAATATTCGAGCAGGGGGATCACATAGACGCAGCCCCGCTCTAACACGGCGCCTTTGCCTTCGAGGCTGATTTCGTCATCAGCGCTCTTGAGGGCATCGAAGCGCTCCTGCACCGAGTGGCTTTTGCCTGGCAAGAAGCTGGCGCGCACGCGGAAAGCTCGCGCACCCAAGCGAAGGTCGAGGCTCGCCGGCTGAAACTGCGCATCTTCGAGCTCCGGGCTCGAAATCATCCCGCGGCGGACCATCAGCTCGATTTTTTCGCGCGGGAGCAAGCCGAACCGGGTGCCGAAATCGTTTGCCCCGAAAAGTGGCGTGTCCATGCGGCTGTCACGCCCCGCATCCGCAAATAGGAGGGGCAATCCGATATTCATGCCAACCTTCGAACTCCCTGTTCGCAGGTGGAGTTCAACAGGGCCGCAGAATGAGAAGAAACGGCGGCCGTGCGGTTTCCCCCACAATCCCCGCTATCTATCCACCAGCTTGTGATATTTTACACCAAGGGATAAAAACCGATAGCCTTAGGTCGGCCAACGGCCGTTTCACCACGCGGCCCCCCTGCCCTGCCGGCCGCGACATGGAGACCGGAATGAACGCTCGCGGGCAAAAGCCCGACATGAAAACCCTGCATCCGGCGACCCAGCTCGTCCATGGCGGCACCAATCGCTCGCAGTTTGGCGAGGTCTCCGAGGCCCTGTTCCTCACCCAGGCCTACGCTTACCCGGACATGGAAACGGCCGAGGCGCGGATGAAGGGCACCGAGCCCGGCTATGTCTATTCGCGCTATTCCAATCCGACTGTCGATATGTTCCAGCAACGGATGGCCTTGCTCGAAGGGGCGGAGGCGGCGCGCGCGACGGCGAGCGGCATGGCCGCGGTCACGACGGCGCTGATGGCGCAGCTCCGGGTAGGGGATCATGTGGTCGCTGCCCGCGCCATGTTTGGAGCCTGTCTTTATGTGGTCGAGGATATGCTGCCGCGCTTCGGCGTTCCCTCGACCCTTGTCGATGGCGGCGATCTCGCCCAATGGCGCACGGCGATGCGGCCGGAGACGAAGCTTCTGTTTCTCGAAACCCCGACCAATCCATGTCTTGAAGTCTACGATATCGCGGCGATCGCGGCCATCGCGCATGAACACGGCGCGCGCCTTATCGTCGACAATGTTTTCGCGACCCCGATTTTGCAAAAGCCGCTTGCGCTTGGGGCCGATTGCGTCGTCTATTCGGCAACAAAGCATATCGACGGGCATGGGCGCTGTCTCGGCGGCATTATTCTCGGCGGCCGCGATCTTATCGAAAACGAGATACATCCTTTTTATAAGCAGACCGGTCCGTGCCTGTCGCCGTTCAATGCGTGGGTTTTCCTGAAATCGCTTGAGACGCTGGCCTTGCGCGTTCGCCAGCAGGCGCAAAACGCCGAGCGGATCGCGGAATTCTTGAGCGGCCACCGCCATGTTTTCAATGTCCGCTACCCTGGCCGGCCGGATCATCCCCAGGCCGAACTCTTCAAGCGGCAGATGTCCGGCGGCGGCACCCTCGTCTCGTTTGAGGTTCGCGGCGGCAAAGAGGCTGCATTTGCTTTCGGCAACCGGCTTTCCCTCATCTCCATTGCAAATAATCTGGGGGATGCGAAGAGCCTCATCACCCATCCGGCGACGACGACGCATCAAAGGCTGACGCCGGAGGCGCGGGCCGCGTTGGGGGTCACGGATGGGCTTTTGCGCCTCTCGGCCGGGCTCGAGGACGCCGGCGATCTCATCGCGGATTTGGATGCGGCGCTCGCAGTGCTCGACCGCCAGGATCTTGCCGCCGAGTGATGCGCATTTCGTAGCGGGCCGCGCCGCCGGTAATGTCCCAGTTTGAATTTCTGCTTCCGGCCGATGCTGTCGAAAAAGGGTTTGCGTGACGGGCTGAACGATGATTCCTGCTAATTGAATGAGAGCGGGAAGATTCGGTGATGATGGGGCGAAAGCATCGAGAACAAGCGAGCCTTTTTTATGAATTCCGGCTCGATGACATGATCCCGAAGGGCCACCTGTTGCGCCGGATCAACGTTTTCGTGACATCTGTGCTTGGCGACCTGCACGAACAGTTGGGTCCATTCTACAGCGACATCGGCCGGCCTTCGATTGATCCCGAGTTGCTGATCCGGATGCTAATCATAGGTTACTGCTTCGGCATCCGCTCCGAGAGGAAGCTATGCGAGGAGGTCAGGCTCCACCTCGCATACAGGTGGTTCTGCCGGCTCGATCTCAATGACGCCGTTCCCCACCACTCGACCTTCTCCGAGAACCGGCTGAACCGGTTCCGCGAGAGCGACATCTTGCGCCATATTTTCGAGCGCGTCGTCATCGCTGCGATGGGGATGGGCTTGGTCAAGGGCGAGGGGTTTGCCGTGGATGCGAGCGTCATCGAGGCGAACGCAAGCCGCTATCATGGCAAGGCGCCCGATGAACTCGATTGGACTGAGAAGCAGCAGCGGAAGCGTGCGGTGGCTGAGTATCTTGCAGCACTCGAAGCCGAAGCGGCGGCTGAAGGCGATGCCCAGAATGACAATGAGAGTGGTGGACCCGAGGGCAAACGACAGCGCCGTTATGAGCGCCAGCCGCCCAAGGCAATCTCGCCGTCGGATCCCCAATCGGCCTGGACGGCCAAGGCCAACAAGCGCGTGCAATTCGGATACGGGCTGAACTATCTCATCGATATCGAGAATGCCGTGATCGTGGATGTCGAGGCGACGCCGGCTCGCACATACGATGAAGTTGCCGCGACACAAACGATGCTGGATCGAGCAGAAGAGCGCTTCGATCTGAAACCAAGGCGCCTTGCCGCGGACACGGCCTATGGGACGGGCAAGTTCCTCGGCTGGCTGGTCAAGGAGAAGAAAATTATCCCGCACATCCCGGTATGGGAAATGAGCGATCGGCAGGACGGCATCCTCTCCCGTTCGGACTTCCACTGGGACAGGAAGCGGAGCCTACATCTGCCCCAACGGGAAACTGCTTAAGACCAGCGGCACCGTGCACGACGGACGCACGCTGCTGTACCGCGCCTCGAAGCGGGACTGCGACGTGTACCCAATACGAGCGAAGTGCTGCACCACAGCCGATGCACGCAAGATCCCGCGTGACCTCCATGAGGACGCCCGCGATATCGCACGACGGAAGATGAAGACAAAGGCGTTTGCCAAATCGCGAGACGAACGAAAGCGTGTTCAGATGCGCTTCGCGCACTTGAAGACACACCACGGCTTCGAGCGGATGCGGCTCAGGGGACTTTCCGGTGCACGCGACGAGTTTCATCTCGCTGCCATTGTCCAGAACCTTAAAACGCTTGCGCTCCGGACCCTTGGGCCGTCATCAACCCGACGGCGCGCATCGTATGCGTGAGAAATCGTTCAGAATTGGATCAATCCAGTTCGCGTCAAAGTCGGCGCAAATCGGATTGCTTCGGCAACCGCCAGCGCAGCTCAGTTGGAAGACCACAACGTTAGGCTAAGCAAAAAACCACATTTTTCGACAGCATCGGTCCTTTGCGGAAGTTCGACATTGTGCAAAAATCAACAAATCCGCCATTAGGGTGCTAGGCTCAAGCCGGCCCGGCTCAACTCGGGGGAATCCATTGTCAGGATTCGTGTATTTTTGGCGACAACACACCGTGACAGTCTCTGGCTCGATGCAGAGGCGGGTCAGATGCGACGGCTGTTCGTTCGAGTTCGAATATGTGGCTACACGCGACGGTTGGGGCGGAGGTCATAGCCCGTTTATAGTTTTCAACAATGCAGGAGCAGCTGCCGCAGCCGAAAAGCGTGCTCGCGCTAGCCTCAACCGCGCGCTTGATGAAGCGGTCGAAGCAGTGCCTTGCCCTGCTTGCGGCATATATCAGCCGGACATGGTGCGCGCGCTGCGCAAGCGCTATGGAAAGAACTTTGAGCCAAACAGGTATGCAGCAGACAGAATCGTCGTTCCGATGTTGGCTGCGTGGCAAACTGTAAGGTCTATAAATTCGAAAGAATCCTATAGAAAATTTATGGAGACATGGCCCGTCATTGACGATCATATTTGTCCAAGTGACATCTTGTCTCCAACCGCGAGGACACTCGTGGATTGCGTGGGGCGCTGCCTTGTTTGTTGTCGCGATAGCGTTTATCGCGGGAACTTCCCGAGCGGGTGAAGCTCACCATCGCCGATGCTGTGGTTGTTTTTGGGCGAATGCAGCAAGAGGCCATAGAGATCGCTTGGCTGACCGATACAGCGCTGTTACGAATCCGACCGACACCGCGAAGGCCCTTCTCAACTGGATTGATGCGGAACGCCAGACCTCCGGGTCGGCTTCGAGTTGCCGCCCCTGCCCAGAGGCTACGGCGTCCACCGGTCCCGTTCGGCTTGCAGTTCTTCCGGAGTTGTCTTTGTTAGGCTACAGTCGAGGAGATAGAGAGGCATTGGCCATTCAAAGGCACGCTCTTTGCTGCTTGGTTCCGCGTTGTCGAGCCAGTTGAGCTGATCGAAGCGCTCCAGTGTCGCTTTATTTAATGCTTTTAATTCATGCCAATGTGTGGAATCGATGAGGTCTGACCTGCAACTGAACTTTCATCCAGCGACGGTTAGAGCCTCGGCAGTTGATGCGCCTTGCGGCGCGGTGTGAGCAACAGGCGAGCGACGGAGCTGGTCAGGATTGCGCAGCCGGGCGCCTGTTGCGGTGAGATCAGCGGCAGAGGCCGCAGGTGTCTGGTAGCCGAGCGAGGAATGCGGCCTCGCGGTGTTGTAATCGTAGGCCCATGAGCCAATGACCTGCCGGGCGTGATCGAGACCGACGAACAGGGTCTCGTTCAATAGCTCGTCACGCATCCGGCCGTTGAAGCTCTCGCAGAAGCCGTTCTGCGTCGGCTTACCCGGGGCGATGTAGTGCCAATCGATGCGGTGCTCGGCACACCAGGCGAGGATGGCATTCGAGGTGAGTTCGGTCCCATGATCCGATGCGATCATGTCGGGCTTGCCGCGCCGTTGGAGCAGAGTGCTCAGTTCCCGTGCCACCCGCTTGCCGGAGATCGAGGTGTCGGGGACCGCCGCCAGACATTCCCGCGTTACATCGTCGACGACGTTCAGAATGCGGAAGCGCCGGCCACAAGCAAACTGATCGTGCACGAAGTCGAGTGACCAGCGGGCATTAACCTTGGCCTCGATCAGGATCGGCACCCGCGCTCTGACGGCACGCCGCCTAACGCGACGGCGGCGCACTGTTAGCCCTTCCTCGCGATAGAGCCGGTAAATCCGGTTGATGCCGGATGGCTCACCCTGCTGGCGCAGCAGGACGAACAGCCGTCTATAGCTGAACCGCCGGCGTGCATTGGCCAGATCGCGCAGCCGGCACCGGAGCTCGGTATCAGGCGGCCGGCAGAATTGATACCGGATGCTGGTCCGATCGGCGGCGATGACGGAGCAGGCCCGCCGCTCGCTCATCTGGAACATCGTCCGAAGATGAGCGACAGCCTCGCGCTTTACGGCGGGCCCTACCATTTTTTTCCCAGAAGCTCGCGCAGGGCCGAGGCGTCGAGCATCGACTCCGCCAGCAGCTTCTTCAGCTTGCCGTTCTCGTCTTCGAGTGCCCGCAGCCGTTTGGCATCCGAGACATCCATCCCGCCGAACTTGGCCTTCCAGTTGTACAGCGTCGCTTCCGACATCCCGTACTTCCGGCAGAGTTCCCCAGCCTTCGCGCCAGCCTCATGCTCCCGCAACACTGCGATGATCTGTTCTTCCGTAAACCTGCTTCGCTTCATCGGTCCGTCCCTTGTTCAGGCTCGGACTCTAACTCCTCGTGGAGGAATATCTCAGTGGCAGGTCAGGTCGAGAGGGTCCCAAATCGGGCGATTGTCTGCTTGACAAACCCAAACGCAAGATATAGGATAGCGTCACATTAAATCAAGGGTGACGCCATGAACCTCTCCGAACTAGCCTCGATAGCCGCAGATGAAGCCAAAGCGGTTGAGATGGTCGAACGGCTCCGCTGGCCGAGTGGGCCGGTGTGTCCGCACTGTGGCGCTACCGATCGTATCTACGACCTGCGGAAAACGCGGCTTGGGCTTCGGAAGTGCGGACATTGCAGGAAGCAATTCACAGTTCGTGTTGGCTCGATTTTCGAGGATTCGCCGATCCCCCTCAGAAAATGGCTTTTAGCAATCCATCTAATGTGTTCCTCGAAAAAAGGTATCAGCGCAAACCAGCTCAAGCGCGAGCTTGGTTTATCTTATCAAAGCGCATGGTTTCTCTGCCACCGCGTACGCCTTGCAATGACACAAGAGCCATTGACATCGCTCTTAGGAGCTAATGGCATTGTTGAAGTCGATGAAACTTTTTGCGGCGGAAAGGTTGGCAACAACCTTCATCGTGACAAGACGCCGGCGGCTGGCAAAAAGACTATCGTCTTGACGCTTGTGGATCGCGACGGAGATGCGGTTGGCGTTGTCGTGCCGGATACGAAAAAAGAAACTCTGGAACCGCTCATCAAACCACTAGTTGACCGGTCCGCGATGATCGTGACCGATGGCAATCCTAGCTATGCCGATCTCGATAGCTACTTCCACAGTCATTACGCCGTGGACCATGACAAACAATTTGTCCGAGCCATGATCATCCATACAAACTTCGCCGAGTCATATCACAGCTTGCTAAAGCGCGGGCTGTTCGGCGCATTCCATCACGTCAGCGCGGAACACCTGCACCGTTACGTTTCAGAATTTTCCTTTCGCTGGAACACGCGCAAAATGACTGACGGCGCGCGGACGGAGCGCGCAATCGCCGCCGCCGCCGGGCGGCGGCTAACGTATAAACCATTGACAACGCATTGAATAACAATTCGTCGAGCGAATCCAATAACTTAGCTTGACAAACAGAGGGTGGCGTTGTAAGGATGCGATCCTAGGAGCATAAGCTTAAGGGGGAGAACCCTCGGCCAATGAACAACGAGTTGCACCTCGTTACGTCTCTGACGCCGACAACGCCATAACTAAGAAACAGTGCGCGAGACGGGATTCCAACCCGTACGACCCAAGAGAGCCAGCGGATTCCAGGTCCGCCGCGTCTAGCAATTCCGCCACTCGCGCATGAGGCGCCCGTTTTCCAGGAGCGGGCGCTAATTTTTTCCTTCCTTCCCTTTTAAGAACCATCGTCCGCCCATGTTTTGGCACCATCCGGTCTCACGACCCTTGGCAAGTATGAAACGGATCGCCGAATTGGAGACGAGGTGTTCGGTGTCGGTTTTTGCGAATGCGGGAATATCGCTAGCGACGACCCCTTCTGAGCCGACGCTGGTCAAAACTTGGCGTACAAATGCCTCCGGTGCACCTCTTGGGGCTCGTTGTTCTTTGGTTTCAGGCTGTGTTTGCGTCGCAGCCCCTCGTATCGTCCCCACAAATCCCGGATTCGCACGAATTTCGGGCGCGCCGCCCCCGCTCGATTGTGCTGCATGCATAATTCTCGCTATGGCGTCGCGTTCGCCGCGCTTATATTCTGCAGCAGCGAAGTCGCGAAGCTTGGCGATTATCTCTTGAAATTCCGGGGTATCGGGCATGACGCGAAAGATTGTAAAATCCACGATTCGTGATAGTGCGCCGCGTTTAGCACGCAAACGGCCAATGGCGCAAGTGGGAAATGCTAAAGGCAAGCCAAAAAACCGTCCCTCGCCAGTCTCATTGGCCCCGCTCGATATGGAGACCGCTTTGGCGGCGCTATTGAGGACTAAGCCGCATAAGACACAGACTTAGTGTCGAGTTGAATCATTCGTTCCGCAATCAACATATGGTAGTGGGTTTGTCAAGCAGACAATCGCCCCAAATCGTGTCAATAATATCTAGCGCTTCGCGACGAAATGCGCCTACGTCATGAAGACTTCGCACAACATCTAACGCGAAGCAACGAGTTATAAGAAATTTGAATTCAGTATGCAATGGGGCTTTCGGCTTGTGCCACTCGTAGCCATGCTCCCAATGCATCCGATCCACGTACAGCAGTTCTTCGCGATGCTGAATAAGATTGTTACGATAAATGTAATCGACTCCAGATGGTCCGTCTAGATAATACCCTTTCCGTTCTCGATTTACACCGCGCCGTAGTTCGCCAAAAGTTGTGGGGTGCCACTTACAAGTCTCTGCATATATCAGGCGAGAAAGGTGCTGCGTGAGTTGCTTGCCGAGCCGCTGACGGTCGCTTGACAGACGCTCGGGGCAGCGGACCAGATCGAGAAGCATGAACGCCTTAGCGGCTTCTTCTTCGGCATGAAGGGTGAGAATCTCCTTCGACCGCGCATGGTCCGCCTGCAATGCGTCTGCCGCAGACGCCAGCTCAACCGCGCTTTCGAGAATAAGCGGGAGCCCTGCCGCAATCTCGGAAAACATGTCCTGCCGAGGCAAGTTTGTGAGTTCCGCCATGTGGCGCGGTCCGAATGTCAGCACACTGATCTAGCCTCTCTGCCCTTGCCGCCATTATGTTTGACCTTTCACACGTGGAATCGCCAGCTCCGTCAATACCCCCTCGTGTTGTGCAAAAATCAAGCAGACGGTGTGGAAAGTCGCGTCAATCGGATTCCATTGCGGCCTGAGCCGCCCTACGTGAAAGCCGCCTCCTTCCGCGCCTCCAACGCGATGGCGATGAGCGAGGCACCGCCGAACACCATGTCGATCCCGACGAGCAGGCCGAGCGCCCAGAAGAGCGTCCCTGGCATGCCGGAGATGATGAGACCCGCGAGGATCAAATCGATGACACCGTTAACCAGAATCCACTCCCATTTGCTCGACAGCTCACGGCGATGGGCGATGGCGAGGATGATCATCAAAATACCGTCAAGAATGAAATAAGCGATCAGCACATAGGTAAGGATGACCACACCACTAGGTAGGGCGACCAGACTTTGAAGCGGGTTCCAAAGCAATACGGTGCCGGCCATCAAGGCCACCAGCGCCGAAAGCAGCGACCACCCAAATCCCGGAGCCTGCCGCCCTCTGAATGTGGAGACGAGGCCCACGATCCCTGCGATGAAGAACAGCCATCCAAGGAAGACAGTGGCGACGACGCCTGCAATGAACGGAAAGATGATAGCGGCAAGTCCGAGCAGAATTAAAACGATCCCCTCGCCCAGGTATAGGCGCCAATGGTCGTGCATCGATTTGGCCAGAGCGGCTGACACGCTGGAATTGGCCGATGACTGCGACGGTGACATGGCTCGCTCCTTTGTTCCTGACGTCATCCTAGTTCTACCGCGTCTTAAATACAATCGAGTTGCATTTGGTCGGGGCGGCTGACAGCATCGACATCGCGCGAGGGATTCGAATGACGGTTCCGTGTACACTGGCGCGATTCCGGCTGGCCGCCATCCGGCGACGACGACGCATCAAAGGCTGACGCCGGAGGCGCGGGCCGCGTTGGGGGTTACGGATGGGCTTTTGCGCCTCTCGGCCGGGCTCGAGGACGCCGACGATCTCATCGCCGATTTGGACGCGGCGCTAGAGGTGCTGGACAGCCAGAATCTTGCCGCCGAGTGATGCGCATTGCGTCGCGGTGCCCGCGCGGCCCGGCGCAGGATGCTCCTTATAGATCGGGACCTGGCCGATGGTTTCGGCGACTTGGAAGCCTATTTCTGCCGCAAAGTCTTTAGCGCGCCGCCCCAGGCGACGAGCTGATCGTGCATCGGGGTTACCGTCGTTTCCTGACGGGGCGCCGGCTTGAAAACGGTGAAATTCTCGAAATCCGTGTGGAGCGAGAGCCCGACCTGCGCACGCACCGTGGCGACCTGCATTTCCGCCATCACCAGGCGCAACTGTTCCACCGCGCGACCTCCACCGGCGCCGCCATAGCCGACGAACCCCGCCGCCTTGTTGTTCCATTCCTTGTAGAGGAAATCGATCGCGTTCTTTAGCGCGCCGGAGGGTCCGTGATTATATTCGGGCGCGACAAAGACGAAGGCGGCGATCTTCGCGGCCCACGCCTTGGTGTGCGACTTGGTGCAATTTCCCCACAACGCGGCCGCCGGCTCATCGAGTAGCGGCAGATTGAAATCCTGAATGTCCACGGTCTCGAATCTCTCGTCGCTGCGCTTCCGGGCGATGTCGTGAACCCAATCGGCGATGACCCTTGCCTTGCGGCCTGGGCGCGTGCTGCCGACGATGATGGCGACGTCGATCATAAACTTGCTCCTTTTGCGAAAGGTCGATTGGAGCAGTCCACGATTGGTGTCGTGGAGTGCCCATAGATTTCGCGGAAGTGCATGATCATTGAGCGCTTCTTCGCCCGATCGCACCATAAGGTCAACGGCCGGTGTGACCGTCACGCCGACAGCGGGCCGCGTCAGCATGTGCTTTCGCACACAAGTGCCACCGTCCAATTCGGGTTATGCCGTCTTCCCTGTAGGTGTCCACGCGCACTTTTGAAGAAGATTTTACGAAGCAGGCTAGGGCCTGTGTTCAGTTGAGCAAGACGGTAACTGAGGCCAACTGGACTCCGGCGAGAATTTCTGGCGAGTTTGTCGTAGCGTGTGGCGATGGCCCGAAAATGCTTGAGTTTATTGAAGAAGCGCTCGACGAGGTTGCGTTCGCGGTAGAGCGCGAAATCGCAAAGCCGTGGGGTTTTGCGGTTCGCTTTCGGCGGGATGACCGGAGTGATTTCCCGCTTGGTTAGGGTGGCGATAAACGGATCGGCGTCGAAGGCCTTGTCGGCGATCAAGGCGTCTGGATTGGCGGCTTCAGGCAATTCCGCTGCGCGAGCCAGATCATGGGCCTGACCTGGCGTGAGTATGACAGGATTGCCAAGAGCGTCGACAAGAGCGTTGATTTTGGTTGTCAGTCCACCGCGCGAGCGGCCGATCGCTTGCGCGCCGTTTTTTTTCGCGCCCCGGCACTGTGCTGGTGAGCACGCACAATGGTGGCGTCGATCATCATGTATTCGTTATCGTGATCGCTTGCCAACAGATTGAAAATGCGCTCAAAAATCCCACTCTTCGCCCACCGGCTGAAGCGCTGGTGAATGATTTTCCAATCACCGAAACGCTCCGGAAGATCGCGCCAAGGAAGGCCGGCCCTATACCGATAGAGAACGGCTTCGACAAACAATCGATTGTCCGCCGCTGTGCCTCCAACATGGCCTTCGCGGCCGGGAAGAAAATCCTTGATCCGATCCCATTGGTCGTCGCGTAATGCATAGCGTCGCATCGGTCAGCCCCTCCTCAGGCCGACCACCCATGAATCACGCAATTGCTGATTTGGGAATCCCTTCCGCAGACTCGCGTCAAACGAACAACAGCGTTCCACGTTTGATTCTGATCCGTTCTCGTACCATCGCCTCCTAACTGATCACAGGCCCTAGTTTTTTCAGGGGTATTATACCAAGTCTCTGAAAGTTTGACTCCTGAGGCGGATTTCCGAATCGGCATTTATCTGATTCACCATGGCAAACAGCTTTTGGGAGAGTTTGCCATGTCGACTCCGGTTCCGCTTCGCTCTGACTTTGACACGATTGGCCTGCGCATGCTGGCGCGGCGATCGCGTGACCCCGATCAGACCCGGCGTCTCTTGGCACTGGCCGAGATTTATGATGGCGGCTCGCGGCCGGATGCGGCGCGGATCGGCGGGGTCGGGGTGCAGATCGTGCGCGACTGGGTTGTCCGTTTCAACGCCAAAGGTCCTGATGGTCTCTTGACCGGCAAAGCGCCGGGCGCTCCCAGCATCCTCGGCGAGCGCCAGCGCCAAGCCTTGCGGCAGGTCGTGGAAGATGGGCCGATTCCCGCCCTGCATGGCGTCGTCCGCTGGCGGCTGATCGATCTGGCGCAGTGGCTCTTCGAAGAGTTCCGGGTTTCGATCTCCAAGCCGACGCTCAGCCGCGAGCTGCGGCATATGGGCTTTCGCAAGCTCTCGGCGCGACCGCGCCATCATGCGCAAGACGAGGAAGCCGCGGCGGCTTTTAAAAAAACTTTCTCGCCCTCGTGGAGGAGACCGCCGCAAAAGAGGCTCCTGGCAAGCCGATAGAGATTTGGTTTCAAGACGAAGCTCGGATCGGGCAGAAAAACAAGGTCACCCGCCGATGGGCGAAACGCGGGACACGGCCTTCGGCGCCGCACGACCAGAGGACGAGTTCAGCCTATATTTTCGGCGCCATCTGCCCGGCCGAAGGAAAAGGCGCCGGGCTCGTACTACCCTCCTGCAACAGCGAGGCCATGGCCCTGCATCTCGAAGAAATCTCGCTTGCGGTCGCACCAAGCGCGCATGCGCTCGTTCTTCTCGATCAGGCCGGGTGGCATGTCTCGGCGAAGCTTCCCGTCCCGGACAACATCACGCTCTTGCCGTTGCCGCCGAAATCGCCCGAGCTCAATCCGGTCGAGAACATCTGGCAATTCATGCGCGACAACTGGCTCTCGAACCGCGTCTTCGAATCCTACGACGACATTCTCGACCACTGCTGCTTCGCCTGGAACAAGCTCATCGACATGCCCTGGAAAATCATCTCCATCGGAACAAGAGAGTGGGCCTATCAGTCGTGATCAGCGAGACTTGGTATTAGGCCTAAGGAAGCCGCCCTTGCGCGCCTCGGTTACGATGATAAAATATGACGCCTAGACTTCGAAGCCGCTCAGTGTGACGTACATCTTATTCGGCGGCAACGACAACATTGTTCTGAAAGGGGCTGCCCCCACCGGCTTGAGTATGCGCCCGCCAGAAGGGCGTCGTTGCTAACAATTCGACGAAACCTAAGAGAAGTGTCATTATGACAAACTATTTCCCCATACCTGTCGCTTCCACAACATTTTCCTCAAAGACGTATACCGGCGGCAGTGTGCCGGCATCTTTTGACGCCTTTCTTTACAAGCCAATTGGTGGTCCAAACCAACTCAAGCTGACGATCAAATTGCGAATTAAATTAAATCCGATAGCGGCATTTCCCTTTATACTAGATGCTAATAACCGCGCGTTTTTTACTTCGCCATGGAGTGGTGCCGATTGGGCGCGGTTTGTCAGTGCGGCGGCAGCGCAGGCAGATATGTGGAACAATAAATTCTGGCTGCTGCCGCCGCCAACGTTTGATGAGTTTGACGAGGTTTATGAGTTTGACCCGTTTTGGGGCAAACTTCCAAATAAAGCTTTCCGGCCGAATATTCGCTGTGCGCTAGACGTTGATTTTGCCGCAACGGACAATTTACATCGAACAATTGACGTCGCCAATCTCAATACGAGTATGCTCGTCGCCCTGGGCCAGCCACAAAATCCCGGAACTTTTCGCTCGCACGCATTGCTTTATGATTCGCTGGATGCCGTTCCCTGGGCTTTCCCACTTGGCCCGGGGCCGGGCCAACCCCCGATACATTATGTGATTGCTCACGAAATAGGTCATGCCATCGGCCCGGGTCACATCGGGACGATAAAAAAGACTCCACTGTGCGAGATTATGATAAACGTGCTCGGAAACGACGGTCGCAATACTAACCCCTGCTATGGAGTTGGGCAGGGGCTACCGCTTGTCGGGAACATCATGGGCGCTGGCGCCGATTTCACGGTCGATAACGTGGCACCTTGGAAATGGGCGCTCTATGGAATGATAGGGAGAAAATGGCTTCCTGTACAATGGCGGGTAGTACGGAGCGACCCAGGTCCGGGATCGTGGATAGACAACGGGCTTGGCATCAAGGAAGAAGAGCAAGTATCCGTTCCCGTTCGGATCACCGCCCAGGACGACTCACTTATACTGGCATTCCCCAGATAACCGGGAATGTGCCAAGCGCGTATCATTGATCTCCTGCCGTGACATCGGACATTCGTCCTATACCGGCATTATTTTCCGGATCGCCCGCTTATTGAGGTTGAGATTGCCGCGCTGCGGCGCTGCTGTGGTGCTCCGGCACACCAAAACCAGTGACATGGGCGGATCGCGCACCGGACAATACAGAGTCGGTTGTGATCAAGACGCACTTCTCCCTTAGTTTTTGCTCGACGCATGACGACCGAACACTTCACGCAGGCGCTGGATTGGGCGGCGGCCGCAGGTCGGCGATCATTCGTAGGATGTCCGCGAAGAGATTTTTCGGAATGGCGACTTCGGCCATCTGAAACGCGACATAGCGGCCATGGCTCACGATCTTCGCGCCGATCTTGATCAGCTTTTCCTTCAGGCTCGTCAGTGACCAATCCTTTATCGGTTCGGGCGTCGCCAGCGTGCGCAGAAAATTACCGAGATTGTAGGCCAGCGCATGAAGCTGGAGACGGACGGCGTTAGCAGCGAACGACCGACATGATAGCCGGGTCCACTTGATTGCGCCTTTTCCTTCCTTGATCCATTGCTCACACGTGCCGCGCTTGTTGTAGAAGGCGACGACATTCTCGGCGGAGCGCGCCATGTTCGTCACGATGAAGCCGACGCGCGGATAAAGCTCGCCCGGATGCCATTCGACCTTGGCGATCACCCGACGCGGCTGCGACCAGCTTCCCGCTTGATAGGTGAAACTTGCATGGGATCGGCAGACGTCATTGGACGGGCGACCAACCGGGCGTTTGAGCAGATAGCCGATCCTCTCTTGCAAGATGTGATTGGCGGGCAGACGGATCGCATATTTGATCCGTTCTGCCTCCAGATATTCGTAAACTTCGGGGTTTGCGAAGCCGGCGTCGGCGCGGAAATAAATGCGTGAGACCTTGCCTTGATACCGCGCCACGACCGGCTTCAGCACCGCCTCCCATCCATCGGCGCTGTGAACATTGCCGGGGCGCAGGGCGCAGCGTTCCAAATCGCCATATTGGTTGAAAACGAACAGCGGATGATAGCAGGTGCAGTCATAGTGACCGTTCCAGACACTGTGTTCCTGTTCGCCATGCGTCGGGCTCACGCTCGAATCCATGTCGAGCAAGATACCTCTCGGCGGACGGCGACCATGAACGCTGTCGATCCATTTGCCGGAGAGATCAGCGAGCGCCGAAAGGTTCTTTTCCGCCGTGAGCCAGCGCGTCTCAAAGCGGCCCATCTGGCTCGGCGAAGCCGCTGCATCCGAGGCCGCCTTTCCGCCGACTATCCACCGCATCGCGGGATCATGGCGCAGGCGTTGAGCGTCGTTCACGTCTTCATATCCGGCAAGTCGCCCAAATATGGATTGCCGCAACATCCCGACGAGTGCATGCCGGCCATTCTTGCCAGTGCGTGCGTCGGAGAGCGCATCACCCGCCATCGCGCTGAGGCACAGCGCGTCGTCCAGTTCCCGGTATGCGAGCAAGCCTGCGTCGGAGGTAACCACCGATCCGCGAAAGTGAAGCAACAATCGGCGGTCGAAATCGAGCCTGAGAGCGCCATCATACGATTCACCCGCCGGGTTCGCCATGACGGCCTCATTCGATCCGAAATAACATGCTGATTATGTTAGCTGAATCGCGGCATCGACGCTGCAAATTATTGCCTCATCCGGCGTATGCGGGTTATAAGGATTGATGGCGACGTATTATTCGATTTCAATAAATCGAACCTCAAGCCGGACGCTAACGCCGTTCTCGAACGGACGGCCGCTACCATCAAATCCAAGTCAGGCCCTCGGTTAAGGTCCATCCTTATCAATGGTCACACTGACAGCACAGGAGACGCCGGCTACAACCAGCGCTTGTCCGAATTGCGAGCTCAGACGGTAGCTGATTGGTTTTTCTCGCACGGCTACTTTCAAAGGCCAACACGCGAACCCAGGGATTTGGCAATACCCAGCCCGTAGCGCCAAACACTGACGCGGTTGGCCGGGCGAAGAACAGACGGGTGGAGATATCCCTTGTGAACAATTGAATATTGTAGATTAAAAGGAATCCGATTGCCCGATGACCTATAAGACGAACAAACGTTTAAGATGAGTTGTCAAGCAAACGAAGGAGAAAAGTGGACCGAACTCCGGCAGCTCAAACCTTGCATATAAAGCCGGCGGCGTGTCCGCGCTGCTTTGCTGACGCCGTGGCTTTCCTTGGGTTGACGCAGCCCATTTGCCTCCTTACCTTGCGAACAGGCGCGCGCCGGGTATTGTCCCGCGCCCGAGTTCGCGAGAGATCGCTCATGTCCACCGTTAAAGTCACGGATGCCAATTTTGAATCCGACGTAAAGGGGGCCAGCGGGCCCGTCGTCGTCGATTTCTGGGCCGAATGGTGCGGTCCGTGCAAGATGATCGGTCCGGCGCTCGAGGAAATCGCCAAGGAAATGCAGGGCAAGGTGACCATCGCCAAGCTCAACGTCGATGAAAACCCCGGCGTGGCTGGAACTTACGGCATCCGCAGCATACCGACGCTCATGCTGTTCAAGGACGGCAAGATGGCCTCCTCGAAGGTCGGCGCCGCGCCGAAAAGCGAGTTGAAAAAATGGATCGCCGGGGCTATCTGAACGTTGCCCTGCGTCGCGTAAAGAAAAAAGGACCTCGCGCGAGGTCCTTTTTGTTGTTGCATGTCGTATAAATCTTTCGCGAGAACATGCGTCAACGTGTCGATGTTGCATGGGCCGCATCGGGATGCGCATGAGCAAATATGCGGTGAAGGAGATTTTTCTCACTTTGCAGGGCGAAGGCGCGAACGCCGGGCGCGCCGCCGTGTTTTGCCGCTTTTCCGGCTGCAATCTCTGGTCCGGCCAGGAAAAGGATCGTGACAATGCCATTTGCGGCTTCTGCGATACCGATTTTGTTGGCACGGATGGTCCGGGTGGCGGCAGTTTTGCCAGCGCGGAAACTCTTGCCACGGCAATCGAGAGTGTTTGGACGAGCGGCAAAGAGAACCGCTTTGTCGTCTTCACTGGTGGCGAGCCTCTGTTGCAGCTCGACGAAGCGCTGATCGGCGCGGTCCATGCGCGGGGTTTTGACGCCGCCGTCGAAACCAATGGCACGCTGCCGCCGCCGCAAGGTCTCGACTGGGTTTGCGTCAGCCCCAAGGCAGGCGCGCCGCTCGTCGCAACGTCCGGCTCCGAGCTGAAACTCGTTTTCCCGCAACAAGGCCTGGGGCCGGAAGGATTGTGCGGCCTCGCCTTCTCGCATTTCTGGCTGCAGCCGATGGACGGCTGCGCCCGCGCCGCGAATACGGCGGCCGCAATCGCCTATTGCCTCGATCATCCGCGCTGGCGGCTTAGCCTGCAAACCCATAAGTTCATCGGCATGCCATGAAGGTCGTTTTGTGAAGATCTCGCAGGCCTTCCGCTTCGAGGCGGCGCATGTTCTGCCGAATGTTGCCGAAGAACACCGCTGCCGCCGGCTGCACGGGCACTCCTATCGCGTGGAATTGAGGCTTGAGGGTCCCATCGATCCCGGCACGGGCTTTGTCGCCGATTTCGTGGCGATCGAGGCCGCCTTCAGGCCTTTACTTGAGCGGCTCGACCATCGTTTTTTGAACGATATCGAGGGGCTAGAAAACCCCACGGCGGAAAATATCGCGATCTGGATCTGGGAGCGGACCAAGACCGCCCTGCCCCAACTTGCGCGCGTCGTAGTTTTCGAGACGCAGGATTGCTTCGCCGAATACGATGGAATTTGAGTGTGGCGCGCCTGCGTCCGAACGGCCGGTGTCGTCATTTTGACATGTCTATCGTTGTAGGGATAAGCTTACAAGCCACAGGGAGGGCAGGGCCATGGCGACGACGCACAGGACGCGACACCATCAGGCCAGCACCGTTGGGCGGCATCGCCCGCAGCTCGATCCGCCCCGCTTTACCCAGGCGCCGACCCACCCTGGACGCGGCTATCAAGTCTTTCCCCTCGGCCCCAGCGCCACGCCCTATCGCGCCCAACTGGGGGATCTCGTCAGCCATCTGCCCGATGGGTTCGACAAAAAAATGGTCTTTCATATTTCCGGCGACACCGGCGGGGTGAAAAATCCCGCGCCGCAACAGCTCGTCGCTTCGGCGATGGAAGCCGACGCCGCGAACAATACGGCGGATGGCGAAGCGGCCTTCTTCTACCATCTCGGCGACGTCGTCTATTACAACGGTCTAACCACCGAGTATTATCCGCAGTTCTATTTGCCCTATGAACATTATCCCCTGCCCATCTTGGGCATTCCGGGCAATCACGACGGCGACCCGCTGAAACTTCCCGGCACCGGGGAGCCGGAGGAACCTAGTCTATCGGCCTGGATACGGAATTTCTGTTCGAAGGATGGCGGCGTTACCTTTGAGGCGGGCGACACTCCCCGCCATGCCATGAAGCAGCCCAATCCATTCTGGACATTGGAGACCCCGAAGGCGAACTTCATCGGGCTCTACACCAATGTGCCGGAGGGCGGCGACGTCAAGGACGATCAAAAAGCATGGCTCGTCGGCGAACTCAAACATGCGGCGCGCGATCGCGCCAAGGCCTTGTTCGTTTGCCTGCATCATCCAATTTTTTCCGCCGATGCGTATCATAGCGGCAGCCCGGCGATGAAGGAGCTTCTGGACACGGCGGTACAAGAAAGCGGCGCGTATCCGGATATTGTGTTTGGCGCCCATGTCCACAATTATCAGCGCTTTACCCGCAAGATCGACGATCAGGAATTCACTTATGTCGTCGCCGGGGCCGGTGGCTATTGGCATTTGCACAGCATGGCCAAATTCAAGGGCGCCAAGGTCACTCCGCCGTTCCGGCAGGAGAACGATCATGATGTCATATTGGAAAATTACGTGGACGACACGCATGGGTTCATGCGGGTCGAGATCGAGGACGATACGATCACCGCCCGCTATTTCGCCGTTCCGCGTCCGCACGAACCGCCGGAAACGCCGCCGCGCGTCGCCGATTTATTTCAATTGCAATTCGAGGCCAACAAGCTCGTGCGCTGAGCGGACGGGGCGCTAGCCGTGCCCGGCGCGGCCGTCTTCGCTGGCGGCCCCTGCCCTCTCGCCTGTGTCCAGCTCTATTTATTTTCCTCGACATAGGCAATCGTCACCCGGCCGCGCAGGACGCGATAGACGAACGCCGTGTAAGCCAGAACGAGCGGCGGAAAGACCGCTACGGCGAAGAGCATGATCAGCAAGGTCGAGCGGCTCGACGAAGCGTCCCAAACCGTGAGGCTTGCATTGGGATCGAGCGAAGACGGCAGCAGGAATGGAAAGGTGCTAAGCCCCGCCGTCGACCGCCACGCCGCTCGCGATCAATGCAAATCCGTCTTGCCGCGCCCGCAGAATAGCGTTCGTCCAGCACCCGCATGGCAATGGGCGCGCGCAGGACGTCACCGCGTCATTCGATCACGATTTTGATCGTTGCCGCCATGCCGGGCTTAAGTAAACGGTCCGGATTGGGTGCACTGATGACGACATCGGTGGTCGAGGCGTGCTCATCGATTTGCCGCGACGGCCGAATTTGCGTCACCGCGCCAGAGAACGTACGGTTCGGAAAAGCCTCGACGGTGAACGTAACTTTGTCACCGGACTTGACCTCGCCGCTGTCTTCCGCGCTGATAATGGCGTCGATGTGAGTGAGGGTGAGATCTGCGGCGATGACGAAGAGCGGCGGCGTTTCTGAGCCCACCGCGACCGTCTGGCCCATTTCGAGGTTGCGTGAGACCACTGTTCCGTCGATCGGCGAAATGATATCGGTATAGCTGAGGTTGGTCTCGGCGGCATGAAGCGCCACTTGGAGCTCTCCGACCCTTGTCTCGTCGCGCTTTGTCTGCATCTGCGCTCTCTCAAAGGCCTTGCGCGACTTGTCAATCGCTTTCCGGGAAATGGCCGGACGCTTCGCCACGGCCTCGTGGCTCTCGAAGGCCGCGTTCGCCTGGGCGAGATCCGCTTTGTCCTTTTCGAGCCGAGCCTCGGCTGCTGCCAGGTCGGCCCTGCTTTGGTCTTCGACGATTTGATAGGGGCGCGGATCGATTTTCGCGCAGACCTGGCCAGCCTTCACATTCATCTTGGCATCGCAATCGATCGCCTGGATTACGCCGGGCACGCGCGCGCCGACCGGCGTGGGGGCGGTGGGAGCGATGACGCCCCTCGCGGTCACCGCGCGCATCCCCGGACCAGCTTCAGGCGGCATCTGCATGGTCTCGCCGCTGGGCGCCAAGTTGTAATTCAGATGCGCCATGATCCAGAGCGAGCCGCCGAGGATCAGCAGGACGATCAGCACGCCGAAGGCAAGAGCCATGACGTTGTTGACGCTGTCTGGGCCGGTCGTGATGTGGAGGAAAAAGACGAGGTGAACGCCCATCTGCGCGATCGCGAGAACGACCAGGGCGACAGGAATGCTCGGACCCCAGACGAGTGTGGTGCCCGAGATATAGAAGGATACGATGGTGAGCAGCGTCGCGAGCGCAAGCCCAACCAGGTAGTTCCTGATTCCCTCGGCGATCTCTGCTCCGTCGAGGCGCTGGACGCCCGGCGCGATGTCCGTGGGATGGAGGTCATTTGGTAGGTCGGAGTAGCTCATAGCGCCACCCCCATCAAATACACGACGGTGAATATCGCAACCCAGATGATGTCCAGGGCGTGCCAGAACAGGCTGAAGCAGAGCATGCGCCGGAGAATGTCCGGCCGGTACCCCTTGGCGAACACCTGCGCCATCATCGTCAGCAGCCAAAGCAGGCCGGCGGTGATATGAAGGCCGTGGCATCCGACCAGCGTGAAAAAGGCCGAGAGGAACGCACTCCGCGTCGGGCCTGCCCCGCGCGCGACCATGCTCGCGAACTCCCGGAGCTCGATGCTAAGAAACCCGGCTCCGAGGATGAAGGTCGCGGCCATCGCGCCATAGAACCAGGACCCACTATGCGCCCGGGCACCGATGCTTGCGAGGCCGCAGGTGAAGCTCGAGACGAGAAGGAACGCCGTCTCGAGCCCGGCGTTGCGCAGGTTGAACAGCTCCCGCCCGCTCGGTCCCCCTGCCGTGTTGCCGACCAGCACCGCGTAGGTGGCGAAGAAGGCAGAGAACATGATGATGTCGCTCACCAGGAAAATCCAGAAGCCGAAGGCGGTGACAACGCGCTTCGATGCCAGTCCACGTTCGGCGTGCCCCAGCGTGTGCTGGCGATGCAACGATACTTGCTCGTGTATAAGGCGATCGGGATCGTTACGGCCGGCGGCCGCGTCAAGAGCTGTCATGGAGCCGCCTCGTGACGGGCGATTGCCGCACTGCGCGCGCTGCGATTGGCTCGATCTATGCGCGCGACTGTTTCCGCTGGAATTAAGTACTCGTCCGTGTCCCGCCAGGCAAAGACGACGAATGTTGCGTAGGCACCCAACGCGGAGAGTCCAACTATCCACCAGATGTGCCAGATCAACGCGAAACCCATGGAGGTCGCGAAGAAGGCACAGACGAAGCCGGTTGGGCTGTTCCTCGGCATCTCGATATTTGCGTAGGCGGGCTCCTCGTCGAGCCTCGCCTGCTTGAGCACGTGCTGCTTCATCCCCCAATAGGCCTCCGCGGCCTGAACATTGGGGAGCACGGCGAAGTTGAAGGCCGGTGGTGGAGAGGGTGTCGCCCATTCCAGGGATCGCCCATTCCAGGGATCACCGGTCTCGTCGCGAAGCTGCTCGCGTCGCCGAATGCTGACGGCGAGCTGCGCGATCTGCAGGCCTATCCCTAGCAAGATGATCGCCGCGCCGCCTGCCGCAATCAGCAACCACGGATGCCAAGCCGGGACATCGTAGTGCTGCATGCGACGCGTCATTCCCATAAGGCCGACGACGTAGAGCGGCATGAAAGCGACGTAGAAACCTGTGATCCAGCACCAGAATGCGGCCTTCCCGAGTCCTTCGTGCAACCGGAAGCCAAACGCCTTCGGGAACCAATAGGTGTAGCCGGCGAACGCGCCGAAGAGCACCCCGCCGATGATGACGTTGTGGAAGTGGGCCACTTGGAAGAGGCTCTCGTGAAGCACGAAGTCCGCCGGGGGCACCGCCAGCAGAACGCCGGTCATGCCGCCGATCACGAACGTGACCATAAAGCCGATCGACCACAATATTGGCGTGGAATAAACGATCCGGCCGCCGTACATCGTGAAGAGCCAATTGAAGATCTTTACGCCCGTGGGCACCGCGATGATCATCGAAGCGATGCCGAAGATCGCGTTGACGTCGGCGCCGGCGCCCATCGTGAAGAAGTGGTGCAGCCAGACCGTGTAAGAAAGTATACAGATGGCCATTGTCGCGGCGACCATCGAGCGGTAGCCGAACAGTGGCTTGCCGGAGAACGTCGAGACCACTTCCGAGAATACGCCGAAGGCGGGCAGAACAAGGATGTAGACCTCCGGATGTCCAAACGCCCAAATGAGGTTCACGAACATCATTTGGTTACCGCCGCCGTCGTTGGTGAAAAAGTGGAAACCGAGGTAACGGTCCAGCACCAGCATGGCCAGCGTCGCGGTGAGGATGGGGAACGCCGCGACGATCAGCAGGCTGGTGGCGAGCGTCGTCCAGCAGAACATCGGCATCCGCGTGTAGGTCATGCCGGGTGCGTGAAGCTTGAGGACCGTCGTGACGAGGTTGATGGCTGCCACCAAGGTCCCCACACCGGAAATTTCAATTGACCAGAGGTAGTAATCGACGCCGACGCCGGGCGAGTAGATGAGCTCGGAGAGCGGGGGATACGGCAGCCACCCGGTACGCGCGAATTCTCCCACGACCAACGAGACATTGACCAGCAGCGCGCCGGTGGCGGTAAGCCAGAAGCCGACCGAGTTCAATGTGGGGAACGCGACGTCGCGGACCCCGAGCTGGAGCGGCACGACGAAGTTCATCAGCCCGATGACGAAGGGCATCGCGACGAAGAAGATCATCAGCGTGCCGTGGGCCGTGAAGATCTGGTTGTAGTGCTCGGGCGGCAGGTAGCCCGGGGACTGGAACGCGAGCGCCTGTTGCGACCGCATCATGATCGCGTCGGAGAAGCCGCGCAGCAGCATGACCATCGCGAGCAGGATGTACATGATGCCGATATGCTTGTGGTCGACGCTGGTGATCCACTCCCGCCAAAGGTAGGGGAACCACCCCTTCAACGTAACCCAGGCGAGGACGCCGATGATCACGAGGCCGACCACGCCCGATGCGATCATTGGGATCGGCTGGTCGAGCGGAATGGCCGCCCAGCTGAGCTTGCCCAACATATTTAGTCCTCCGTCCGCGGGGATACGCTCGGATGAGGCCGCCCTGTCCGCGGGCCAGGTCCAGGCGGCAGTTTCTGTGTGACGATCTGCTGGAACAGCTCGGGATCGGCAGCACGGAAGGTGAAGGGACGGGTATTGATGCTCTGCATCGCGAGGTCGGCATAGCTTCCGGAATCGAGGGTTGGGCCCGTGTTGCGCGTGGCCTTGATCCAGGCGGCGAACCGCTCCGCCGGCAAGGCTAGCACGTCGAAATGCATGTCCGGGAAACCATCGCCACTGAAGTGGGCCGATAGGCCGCGGAAGGTGCCCGGCGCGTCCGCTTGCAGGTTCAACTGCGTCCTCATGCCGTTCATCGTGTAGATCATGCTGCCGAGCTGCGGTACGAAGAAGACATTCATCACGCTCGCGGACGTCAGGGAGAAGTGAATGGGCACGCCCGCGGGAACCACAAGCTGGTTGACGCTCGCGACACGCTGGCCGGGGTAGATGAAGAGCCATTTCCAATCCAGCGAGACGACCTGCACCTCGAGCGGTGGCGTGTTCGATGGCAAAGGCTTTGCGGGATCGAGGTCATGGGATCCGATCCAGGCCACGCCACCCAGGAGCATAATCGTGAGGAGTGGGATGGACCAGGTGACGAGCTCGATGCGGCCAGAATAGACCCAATCCGGCAGATAGCGCGCCCTCATATTGGATGCTCGAAACCACCAGGCGACGGCAAAGGTCGCGGCGATCGTCGGGATAACGATGGCGAGCATGATGGCGAGCGAGTTGATCAAGATCGATTTTTGGGCAAGCCCAACGGGCCCTTGCGGGTCGAGGACGGCCGGCTGACATGCCGTCAGGACGATCGGCGCCATGAAGACCGCGCAGCGCGCGGCGCGGGCGCTCACCGAACGAAGGTGCCGCAAAGGTCCGGTTCTGTCTGCCGGTCCGTCTGGCTTGCCGCGTGAACCGGCACGCGACGGGGTCCCCAACCGTGATTGCTGCGGTTGGTCGAGCGTCTTCACGATCCCTTCTCTCCCACTACGCGGGATTTTTTCCCATGCACCAGAGGATAGCCTTGGCGAGGATGAAGTTGCCTGTTTTTAAGGATTTTGGCAATGCCAGATCCTCGACATGAGGGCACCCATGCACCTACGCCGGTGACATTGGCCCGCTGAGCGCCGGAAATGCGGGTTTCGTTGTGATCCTGACGCACCGCTCCCCTGGTTTTTGATCGGACGCAAAACAACCAGGCGCTTCACGTTCCGCCGTTTGGCACGACGCGCCAGAAGGCGCCGTTGCGACTTGCGTCACCTCCGCGTGACTCTCCCGCGGTGCCCGCCGGCCGCCCCAGTCGAAAGCGAGCTGGCGGATGCGGGTTAATGATGGATTACGAGGCATCGGCGAGAAAGCCTGTGCTGGAAATGAACATGATCTTCGAGTGGAGGCGGGTGATCTTAGCCTCGTCCATGCCCCCGAGCAGACCGGTGGCGAGATTTGCGGCGATCATAACGAAACGATCAGCCATCACAGGAACTCTAGGATCCGCGGGCAAGTCTAGGCAAGGATGATGACGCTATCATGTCGGCACGAGCGCCATTCTGACGCCGGCGCGTTGCGCCGCTTATCGGGCATTACATCATTGAGACACACGCAAACGCCGGAAATGTGGTACCAACAGCATTTCACTGAACTGTCGTTGTCAAGTCATTGCCAGGCAATAATCCTCGGTTACGCATACCCTGTTGAAACTTAACCATAGGGGCTTGCGCCATGCGGAGGAAATTAGTCGCACGAAAACACCTTGCCTACGTGGCCATTACGGCCATGGCGGCCAATCTGCTTACCCCGGTTGCCGCTTTCGCCGGCGCTTCCGAGGACACACTGACGCCGATCAAGCACCTGATCATCATCATTGGCGAGAACCGCAGTTTCGACCACGTCTTCGCCACCTACAAGCCCGTGCACAAGGGCGAAAAAGTTTTGAACCTGCTGTCGGAAAAGATCGTCAAGGCCGATGGCTCGCCGGGCGAGAATTACGGCGCTGCCCTGCAATACAAGGCATTCGACTTCAAGAAGTTCAACTTGACGCCGCCTAAGACCCCGTACGTGGTCCTGCCGCCCGTTTTGGTTGGCGGCACATCGACGCCTTACGTGTGTAAGGATCTTGGCATCACAACCGGCACGTCATGCGTCAATCCTGACACTCTAGCTGCCGCCGCGAGGATCGAAAATGGTCTGCCGAGCGACTATATCCAATATCTTCTGACCGGCGGCACCGGCCAAACGAATAAAACGCCCGACAACCGCATCTTCTACGATGGCCAGGGCCCGACGCATCTGCCGCCCGGCCCCTACCAGCTCACATCAAAAACATTCCCCTATGACGCCTATGCGGCGAGTCCGGTGCACCGCCTGTTCCAGATGTGGCAGCAAGTCGATTGCGACGCCCAAGCGGCGACCGAGGAAAATGGCTGGGGTTGCCGCTCCGATCTGTTTCCCTGGGTGGAAGTATCGATCGGCGCCGGGTCGAACGGCAAGGCGCCGCCTTCGCCCTTCACCGACGAGTCGACCGGCGAAGGCTCGATTTCGATGGGCTTCTTCAACGTCCAGAATGGCGACGTGCCGTATTTCAAGAGCCTCGCCGACACCTACTCGATGAGCGATAATTTTCATCAGTCCGTCTTGGGCGGAACCGGCGCCAACCACATTACGCTCGGCACCGGCGATTCGTACTGGTTCAGCGATGGCAAGGGCAACCCGCTTGTGCCGCCCAACAACCCGGTCAATCCAAGCCTTCCGGGAACGCCGCCGAATGGTATTAGCGCGCTGAACGAAATCGAAAATCCGAATCCGCGACCGGGCACCAACAATTACTATACGCAGGATGGCTATGGCGGCGGCTCCGGATCGCCGACCGCTGTTGCGCCTAACGCCAACTATGGCGGCGGATCCTACGTTAATTGCTCGGACCCGACCCAGCCCGGCGTTCCAACCGTGTTGAAGTACCTCAGTTCGCTGCCGCGTCCAGTCAATCCCAACTGCAAGAAGGAGCATTACTATCTCGTCAACAACTACAATCCGGGCTACTTTGGCGACGGCACGAACGCCTACACGGACACCAATACGAACAACTATGTGTACACGATCCCGCCGTCGAGCGTGCGCACCATCGGCGATGCTCTCCTCGAGAAGAACATCTCCTGGGCCTATTATGGCGATCAATGGAAACGTTACCTCAAAGATCCGTACGACCTAAACCACGCTGACACGTATTGCAACATCTGCAACTTTGAGCAGTATGCGACCTCGATCATGACCAATGCCGCGGTTCGCACCACGCATCTTCTGGATACGGCTGATCTTTACACAAGCATCGCGAACGGCACGCTGCCGGCGGTCTCCTATGTCAAGCCGAGCGGACTGGTGGATGGCCACCCGGCGTCTTCGAAGCTCATCTTGTTCGAAGGCTTCGTGAAGAAGATCGTCGATGGCGTGAAGGCCAATCCCAAGCTTTGGCACGAAACGGCGATTATGATCACCTTCGATGAGGGTGGCGGCTCCTGGGATTCGGGCTACATCCAGCCGCTCGATTTCTTTGGCGACGGCACCGCATTCCGTTGATCGTGGTGTCGCCCTACAGCAAGGGCGGCCACATCTCGCACAGCTACTCGGATCATGTCTCGACGCTGAAGTTCATCGAAGCGAACTGGGGCCTTGACCCGCTCACTAAGCGGAGCCGGGACAATCTGCCAAACCCGCTGACAAACTCTAACCCCTATGTTCCCGTCAATTCGCCCGCCATCAGCGATTTGATGGATCTGTTCGACTTCGACCATTAGTCGCTCGATCGGGACGGAGACGCCGCGCAAGCTCGTGCGGCAAAGCTAAAACTGGACGCCGGTTTCCGGATCGAGACGGGCGCCTCTTTTTTGGCTCGAAAGGCGCCTGATCTGTGATCGTGGCGCGGGGATCTGTTCGGCATGTTCCTATTCGGATCGTAGGGCTGAGACACCAACATGAAATCCCTCCGGGAGGGGCCGTTGCTCCTCCCGGCTCTTTTTTAGCCCTTGTCGACCTGGATGCGCTGGGCTCGCGAAGGCCAATTCCGCGCTGTGGGCCGAAACGGCGATCATGATCACTTTCGATGGGCGGCGGCTTCCACGATGCGGGCTATGTCAGGCCGCCCGATTTCCTCGGCGCCGGCACCTGCATCCCCGTGATCCTAGTGTCGCCATTTGCGTCCGCCGGCCAATTGGTGCATGATTACTCCGACCACGTCTCGATCGTGAAATTCATCGAGCGGAACTGGTGCCTTCCGCCTATCACCAATCGTAGCCGGATAATCTGCCCAATTTGGTTGCGGCAAAAAGCAATTCCTATGTTCCGGTGAACAGCCCGGCGCTCGGCGATCTGTTCGGCATGTCCCTGTTCGATTAAACACGATCGCGGTTTCCCATTGCAGGGCCCAGGAAAAAGGCGCAGTAACCGCGCGTGCGACAACGGTGTGGGGAATAATGGGGAAAATTGCAGGAATAATCGAGGAGATTTAACTTATGTATGGCAACAATAGTAACGGCAACGTTTTTGCGGCGCTCTGGGCCGTTCTGGCGATAGGGCTGGGCTTGGCGGCCTTCCCGGCGGTGGCGCAGCCCTTCGCCTATGTCGCGAATGGAGGTACCAACACTGTCACGGTGATCGACACGGCCACGCACCCCCCGTCTGTGGTGACCACGATCGGGGTGGGGATGTCGCCCGATGGGGTCGCCGTCACCCCAAACGGGAAACGTGTCTATGTCGCGAACGCGAGTTCCAACACTGTTTCGGTGATCCGCGCGGCCACCAACACGGTGGTGCCGCTGCCGATCGGGGTGGGGGTTCAGCCGATTGGAGTCGCCATCACCCCGGACGGGACACAGGCCTATGTCGCGAATCTCCACGACGGCACTGTTTCGGTGATCGACACGGCCACCAAAACGGTGACGCAGACGGTTCTTTCGGGGAATGGCGCCGATGCGGTCGCCGTCACGCCGGACGGGACACGCGTCTATGTCGCGAATTTTACCGCCGGTACTGTTTCGGTGTTTGCCAGGCCCGGCAACACGCCGGTGACCTCGATTCCGGTGGAGATTCACCCCAGTGGGATCGCCATCACTCCGGACGGGACACACGTCTATGTTGTGAATAAAGGCTCCAACTCTGTTTCGGTGATCGGCACGGCCACCAACACGGTGGTGAAGACGATCCCGGTGGGGGCTAAACCCGTCGGGGTCGCCATCACCCCGGATGGGACACACGTCTATGTCGCTAATCTGGCCTCCAACACTGTTTCGGTGATTGCCAGGCCCGGCAACACGGTGATGGCCAATATCCCGGTGGGCCCGGTGGGGTCTGGCCCCAACGCGATCGCCGTCACCCCGGACGGGTTACACGCCTATGTCGCCAACCGGCTGTCCGCCAATGTTTCGGTGATCCGCACGGCCACCAACAACGTGGTGGCCACGGTTGGGGTGGGGACTTTACCCTTTGCCGTGGGTATTGGGCCGCTTGTGGCGCCTGTGCCGCCTGGGCCGCCTGGGGCGCCATGATCCCTGGAGCGCCAACTTGACCGGGGTGAAGAACCGGTCACGGCCAGGATTATTCACTAAAACGCGTGCTTCAAAGCGTGATCCGGTCCCAATGGATCGGATCCGCGCTAATCCCCGCCTAGCGCGCTGTAAGAACCTTTATGGATCGGATCAAGGCTTCCCCTCCGGTTCATGAGTGCGCGGAGCCGCGCTCGCGCGATCAGCATCTTCACAAATGCCAGTGTGGTGCTAGATTCTGTCTAAGGCCGAGTCCGGCCGAAGCCAGTCTGGGCCGCGTCTTTTACGCGCAAGACGCGCCGGAAACCGATGGAGGAAGCGATGGACGCAGTTGCTTTGGACAGCCGGCTGAGCAAGCCAACGGCGACTTTCTTGTCGCATCACCGCAAGCTGCTGGTCGACGGCGAATGGGTGGCGGCGGCGTCCGGCAAGACGTTCTCCGTTTACAACCCGGCAACGGGCACTGTGCTGGCGCAGGTTGCCGAGGCCGACACGGAGGACGTCGACCGGGCGGTGAGAGCGGCAAGGCGCGCCTTCGACCAAGGTCCCTGGCGCAAGATGACGGGATCGCAGCGCGGCCGGCTGATGTGGAAGCTAGCTGACTTAGTTGAGCAGCATCTGGAAGAGTTTGCGGAAATCGAGTCGGTCGACAACGGCAAGCCGCTGGCGGTCGCGCGCGTCGCCGACGTTCCGCTCACTGTCGACATGTTCCGCTACATGGGCGGATGGGCGACGAAGGTAACGGGCTCGACGATCCCGTGGTCGGTGCCGAACGAGTTTCTTTCTTACACGGTGCGCGAGCCCGTCGGCGTCGTCGGCCAAATCATTCCCTGGAATTTCCCGCTGCTGATGGCGGCGTGGAAGCTGGCCCCGGCGCTGGCCGCCGGTTGCACGATTGTGCTGAAAGTCGCGGAGCAGACGCCGCCGAGCGCGCTCCGCCTCGGCGAACTGATCCAGGAAGCCGGGTTTCCGAACGGCGTCGTCAACATCCTCGCCGGTTACGGCGAGACGGCTGGTGCCGCGCTGGCGGCGCACGACGATGTCGACAAGGTCGCGTTCACCGGATCGACAGAGGTCGGCAAGCTCATCGTCAAAGCCGCGGCCGGCAACTTGAAGAAGGTATCGCTCGAACTCGGCGGCAAGTCGCCGACCATTGTTTTTGGCGACGCGGACATCGAGGCGGCAATTCCCGGCGCCGCCAGCGCGATCTTCTTCAATCACGGCCAGTGCTGCTGCGCCGGGTCGCGGCTCTATGCGCATAAGAGGGTATTCGAACAGGTCGTCGAAGGCGTGTCGGCCGAAGCAAGGAAGATGAAGGTGGGGCCGGGGCTCGATCCAAGCACCGACATGGGTCCGCTGGTTTCCGAAGAGCAATTCCAGCGTGTCACCAGTTATATCGAGTTGGGGATCAAGGAGGGCGCCAAGGTTGTGAGCGGCGGGAAGAAGGCCAGCGGCAACGGTGGCTACTTCGTCGAGCCGACCGTCCTGACCAACACCAAGCCGTCGATGAAGGTCGTACGCGAGGAGATTTTTGGGCCGGTGGTCTGCGCTGAACCATTCGACGATGCGGACTTGGAGAGGATCGCCAAGAAAGCGAATGACACGATCTATGGCCTGGCTGCCAGCATCTGGACAAAGGACATCAGCAAGGCCCACAAGCTGGCGAACCTCATCCGCTCCGGCACTGTGTGGATCAACTGCCACAACGTCTTCGACGCATCCTTGCCCTTTGGTGGCTACAAGCAGTCCGGATGGGGCCGGGAGATGGGCAGCGAAGTGCTGGCGAATTATACCGAGATCAAGGCCGTAACGACCAAGCTCTGAGCTCTTGTGTTTGGTCGGGGCGCGGGCACTTCACTTGTACCCAAGAGTTTCTTGCGCCAATAAAATCAATGGGGAACAGCGGAGTGGCTTGACCGGACCCGTGTTTGATCCCCTGTTTTAGGAAAAATATAGCGGGCGGTTTTTATTTCAACCGCAAGCGGCGGAAGCCTGCCCGCGAGAAGAGGATTTGACGGCCGTTCTAATCCCAGATGTGATAAATATGCGGCTTGTCGTCGCGGCAATGCTTTCGAATCAGGCATAGATTGAGTGGGCTTCTATTTTCTGCGCTTTGCGACGTTTCCTCGGTTAGGAATTTGGGCCAAGGGTTCCATTTCCCACTTTCCCTCTATTGCAAATTTGGTACTGAACTCCTGAAAAAGTTTTGGCCGCTTCTTATCAATATCTGCTGAAATATTACTGATCATGTCGGTTATTTGAGCTATGGCACGTTCTACTATCTTTCTTGAGAGACCAATGTGGTACGCTTGGAGCACGCCAACGCCTGCTGGTCGCCATTCTGTTTGAGGTGTGCCAACGATAACTCCAGTTGCTTTAGCCCGCATACGCCGGATGAGGCAATAATTTGCAGCGTCGATGCCGCGATTCAGCTAACATAATCAGCATGTTATTTCGGATCGAATGAGGCCGTCATGGCGAACCCGGCGGGTGAATCGTATGATGGCGCTCTCAGGCTCGATTTCGACCGCCGATTGTTGCTTCACTTTCGCGGATCGGTGGTTACCTCCGACGCAGGCTTGCTCGCATACCGGGAACTGGACGACGCGCTGTGCCTCAGCGCGATGGCGGGTGATGCGCTCTCCGACGCACGCACTGGCAAGAATGGCCGGCATGCACTCGTCGGGATGTTGCGGCAATCCATATTTGGGCGACTTGCCGGATATGAAGACGTGAACGACGCTCAACGCCTGCGCCATGATCCCGCGATGCGGTGGATAGTCGGCGGAAAGGCGGCCTCGGATGCAGCGGCTTCGCCGAGCCAGATGGGCCGCTTTGAGACGCGCTGGCTCACGGCGGAAAAGAACCTTTCGGCGCTCGCTGATCTCTCCGGCAAATGGATCGACAGCGTTCATGGTCGCCGTCCGCCGAGAGGTATCTTGCTCGACATGGATTCGAGCGTGAGCCCGACGCATGGCGAACAGGAACACAGTGTCTGGAACGGTCACTATGACTGCACCTGCTATCATCCGCTGTTCGTTTTCAACCAATATGGCGATTTGGAACGCTGCGCCCTGCGCCCCGGCAATGTTCACAGCGCCGATGGATGGGAGGCGGTGCTGAAGCCGGTCGTGGCGCGGTATCAAGGCAAGGTCTCACGCATTTATTTCCGCGCCGACGCCGGCTTCGCAAACCCCGAAGTTTACGAATATCTGGAGGCAGAACGGATCAAATATGCGATCCGTCTGCCCGCCAATCACATCTTGCAAGAGAGGATCGGCTATCTGCTCAAACGCCCGGTTGGTCGCCCGTCCAATGACGTCTGCCGATCCCATGCAAGTTTCACCTATCAAGCGGGAAGCTGGTCGCAGCCGCGCCGGGTGATCGCCAAGGTCGAATGGCATCCGGGCGAGCTTTATCCGCGCGTCGGCTTCATCGTGACGAACATGGCGCGCTCCGCCGAGAATGTCGTCGCCTTCTACAACAAGCGCGGCACGTGTGAGCAATGGATCAAGGAAGGAAAAGGCGCAATCAAGTGGACCCGGCTATCATGTCGGTCGTTCGCTGCTAACGCCGTCCGTCTCCAGCTTCATGCGCTGGCCTACAATCTCGGTAATTTTCTGCGCACGCTGGCGACGCCCGAACCGATAAAGGATTGGTCACTGACGAGCCTGAAGGAAAAGCTGATCAAGATCGGCGCGAAGATCGTGAGCCATGGCCGCTATGTCGCGTTTCAGATGGCCGAAGTCGCCATTCCGAAAAATCTCTTCGCGGACATCCTACGAATGATCGCCGACCTGCGGCCGCCGCCCAATCCAGCGCCTGCGTGAAGTGTTCGGTCGTCATGCGTCGAGCAAAAACTAAGGGAGAAGTGCGTCTTGATCACAACCGACTCTGTATTGTCCGGTGCGCGATCCGCCCATGTCACTGGTTTTGGTGTGCCGGAGCACCACAGCAGCGCCGCAGCGCGGCAATCTCAACCTCAATAAGCGGGCGATCCGGAAAATAATGCCGGTATAGGACGAATGTCCGATGTCACGGCAGGAGATCAATGATACGCGCTTGGCACATTCCCGGTTATCTGGGGAATGCCAGTTTAGATCGCTCAAATTCGTTGACTGAATGGGCAACATGTTTGTCGCGCATTGCGATCAAATATTCATGAACGTCAGCCTTAAACGTGGGAATGCCGGAATAATATGTAATATCCATCTTGAGTTCGCGAACGCCAGTTTTAAAAGGCCGTGCGTAGGCAACTACGGCCGAGAAGATAAGTGCTTTGGATAGTAAGTTATCAGAGTCAGGTAGCCCGATCTTATTGGCCTCTTTGAGGCATTCGAGTGCAAATGAAAGGTCGTTAGCAACCATATGAAGGTCGGCAAACTCGCGTGCCAGATTGCCACGTAAAATTGCCGGTGCAATAATTTCGCCGGCTTCTACGCGGCGGGGATCTATGAGCCGGAATGTCCATTGCTGGTTGGAACGCTCTGATTGAGAAAAGTCAGGGAGCAGTTGTTTGTCTTTCTCGTTCGTCATAGAAGGCGCCAATGAAAAAAGACTGATCCAACGACATTGAAATAGGATTGATTATGCTCGACCCTTATAAGCAGACCAAGAATCTTCTCGTCAGCTATAGCCCGAAAGCGCTCGGCTTCTTCTAAGCTGGCATTCCCCAGATAACCGGGAATGTGCCAAGCGCGTATCATTGATCTCCTGCCGTGACATCGGACATTCGTCCTATACCGGCATTATTTTCCGGATCGCCCGCTTATTGAGGTTGAGATTGCCGCGCTGCGGCGCTGCTGTGGTGCTCCGGCACACCAAAACCAGTGACATGGGCGGATCGCGCACCGGACAATACAGAGTCGGTTGTGATCAAGACGCACTTCTCCCTTAGTTTTTGCTCGACGCATGACGACCGAACACTTCACGCAGGCGCTGGATTGGGCGGCGGCCGCAGGTCGGCGATCATTCGTAGGATGTCCGCGAAGAGATTTTTCGGAATGGCGACTTCGGCCATCTGAAACGCGACATAGCGGCCATGGCTCACGATCTTCGCGCCGATCTTGATCAGCTTTTCCTTCAGGCTCGTCAGTGACCAATCCTTTATCGGTTCGGGCGTCGCCAGCGTGCGCAGAAAATTACCGAGATTGTAGGCCAGCGCATGAAGCTGGAGACGGACGGCGTTAGCAGCGAACGACCGACATGATAGCCGGGTCCACTTGATTGCGCCTTTTCCTTCCTTGATCCATTGCTCACACGTGCCGCGCTTGTTGTAGAAGGCGACGACATTCTCGGCGGAGCGCGCCATGTTCGTCACGATGAAGCCGACGCGCGGATAAAGCTCGCCCGGATGCCATTCGACCTTGGCGATCACCCGACGCGGCTGCGACCAGCTTCCCGCTTGATAGGTGAAACTTGCATGGGATCGGCAGACGTCATTGGACGGGCGACCAACCGGGCGTTTGAGCAGATAGCCGATCCTCTCTTGCAAGATGTGATTGGCGGGCAGACGGATCGCATATTTGATCCGTTCTGCCTCCAGATATTCGTAAACTTCGGGGTTTGCGAAGCCGGCGTCGGCGCGGAAATAAATGCGTGAGACCTTGCCTTGATACCGCGCCACGACCGGCTTCAGCACCGCCTCCCATCCATCGGCGCTGTGAACATTGCCGGGGCGCAGGGCGCAGCGTTCCAAATCGCCATATTGGTTGAAAACGAACAGCGGATGATAGCAGGTGCAGTCATAGTGACCGTTCCAGACACTGTGTTCCTGTTCGCCATGCGTCGGGCTCACGCTCGAATCCATGTCGAGCAAGATACCTCTCGGCGGACGGCGACCATGAACGCTGTCGATCCATTTGCCGGAGAGATCAGCGAGCGCCGAAAGGTTCTTTTCCGCCGTGAGCCAGCGCGTCTCAAAGCGGCCCATCTGGCTCGGCGAAGCCGCTGCATCCGAGGCCGCCTTTCCGCCGACTATCCACCGCATCGCGGGATCATGGCGCAGGCGTTGAGCGTCGTTCACGTCTTCATATCCGGCAAGTCGCCCAAATATGGATTGCCGCAACATCCCGACGAGTGCATGCCGGCCATTCTTGCCAGTGCGTGCGTCGGAGAGCGCATCACCCGCCATCGCGCTGAGGCACAGCGCGTCGTCCAGTTCCCGGTATGCGAGCAAGCCTGCGTCGGAGGTAACCACCGATCCGCGAAAGTGAAGCAACAATCGGCGGTCGAAATCGAGCCTGAGAGCGCCATCATACGATTTACCCGCCGGGTTCGCCATGACGGCCTCATTCGATCCGAAATAACATGCTGATTATGTTAGCTGAATCGCGGCATCGACGCTGCAAATTATTGCCTCATCCGGCGTATGCGGGTTAAGATCGAGGCCGCGCGGCCCAGACGGTTTTTGACGCGCGGGCGGGTAGAGATTTACTTCGTCGCGCCGAAGAATTATAATTGTCTGAGGATAATTGTTCGGAGTGAAGAAGTTGTAACGTAATCTTCGCTGCCCTTCACGCGGGCCTCGCCTTGGCCTACTTCACCTTGGCGATAACCCACGTGTCGGGTTGAGTTCACCACCACGGCCCCTCGGGAGCTATCACCTCCCGGGGGCAACTCCCGTGTGCAAAAGCTTTAGGAAGCGGCAATTTACGCGTCTATCGCGAATCGCGCTTGGCCTGCATGTTCTTATTGCGCTGGCTGATCGCGCCAGCCTTGGCCGGGTGGCGCAGGCTGTACGCGGGTGCGCTTTTTGGATTGATCCCTTCATTGGCCGTGCGTCCCGGCGAGGGCCGCGTGGCGTTTGCGTCGGCTGCTCGGCGAAGTTCGAGAGCGCGCTTGGTGCTTTCCATCAAATCCTGGCGGGCGGCTTTGGCTTGCCTGCGGGCGACCTCTTTGTTCAGACGCTGCATGGCCGCCGCGAGGACATCACGCTTTTCCCGCGTGCCGCTATCGTCCGTGGCGGCCCGCGCGCCCTTGGGCGCGGCCTTGCCGCGAAGCTCCCGGCGCTGGCGCGCGGCAATATCTTGCGCGCGATCGCGCCGTTCCCGCACAAGCTTGCGCAGCTCCGCCAAATCCCGATCCGGCAAAAGCCCCAATGCCGGATGGTGGGTTTTATCGACGAAGGTCAATTCATTCGCGCCGAGCAACCGGCGTTCTTGCTTTATGCTGCGAGCCATTCGCATGTTCCTCCTCAAAGAGCGAAAATTCAAGCGCGGACCCAACGCTCCTTCCCCATTACCGCTGGCATTGCTTCGCCGTCAACAAACGTTCGATCTCCGCGCTTCCAGAAACCCTCACTCAAGTACGCGGCTTGAATGTTCTCATATTTATGAACTGATTAATATCTGCACGCTCGACCTCATCGGCATTCGCCATTGGGAAGAAACTGCGGGCCGAGGTGACCCCAAAACAGCGCGCGCCGTCATGCTCACCTATTTCGCCGATTTCCACGAGATCGAGAACCAAGGCGCGGGTGACAAGCGCCCACAGATCGCCGCGCACATGGAGATAGGGTTTGACGCTGTCGAAGGCGGCTTTTTCGAATCGAATCGGATGGCCGGCGCCCGCCTCGACCCAATCCCCGACATTGGTCAAAAACCGCAAAACCTGGTCCGCTCCTTGATGCGCGACCGTCATTTCCACTGCGAGGAAAGGCGCGTCCTCGACCTTTATTCCGACCTTCTCGACGGGCGTGACAAGAACATAGCCGTCGGAATCCTTGCGCAAGATCGTCGAGAAGAGCCGCACGAGGGCGGGCCGGGCAATCGGCGTGCCGCCATAAAACCAAGTGCCGTCGCGAGCAATCCGCATGTCGATATCGCCGCAAAACGGCGGATTCCATTGCTCCACCGGAGGGAGCGCCCTTTGCGCCGGTCCGCCCTTGGCCTCCGTAACGTCGTGGCCGGCTCCGGTGGAACACATGGCCCGCGCCAAGTTTTCGATATTCAGCGCCGCGCCGCCGGCGCCGGACACGGGCTGCTTTCCGCTCCTGGCAATAAACTCTTCGGCCATAATCTTTACCCCATTGCCATGCCAACATCGAAAAGTTTTAATCGTTTGCCTCGTCGGTTATACAGCGATGAGCGTAACGCGTGATATTGCCGCGGGAATGGCGAGTGAAACGCAGTCGTTTGTTCAGGCAACCTGCCACGGGGCCAAACCATCCATGCCGGAAGCAATTAGGGCCTCGCTCGAAGCCGCCGTGACGCGTACCGCCGAGGCCGCGCTGGAACGGATCACCGCGGCGCGGAGTTCTATCGAGGCCATCATCTTCGGTCAGGGGCAAGTTGTCGAACAGGCCTTGATCACGCTTCTTTCGGGCGGGCACGGCTTGCTGGTCGGCGTGCCGGGGCTCGCCAAAACCAAGCTTGTCGAAACGCTTGGCGTCGTTCTCGGCTTGCAGACGCGCCGCGTCCAGTTTACCCCCGATTTGATGCCCGCCGATATTCTCGGCTCCGAAGTCCTTGAAGAAGCGTCCGACCGGCGCCGCAGTTTTCGCTTCGTGCGGGGACCCATATTTGCCCAATTGCTGATGGCCGACGAAATCAACCGGGCAAGCCCCAGAACCCAATCGGCGCTGCTCCAGGCGATGCAGGAATATCACGTCACGGTCGCCGGCGAACGGCACGATCTGCCGCGCCCCTTTCACGTGCTCGCGACGCAAAATCCGTTGGAGCAAGAGGGCACATACCCACTGCCCGAGGCCCAGCTTGATCGCTTTCTCATGCAAATCGATGTGGTTTACCCCGATCGTGCGGCCGAACGCCAGATCCTGATCGAGACGACCGGCGGCGCCAGCGCGGAGGCAAAGTCCGTGATGAGTACCGAAGATCTCATCGCGACGCAGCGGCTCGTGCGCCGGCTTCCGGTCGGGGAAAGCGTGATCGAGGCCATTCTCGATGTCGTCCGTCTGGCCCGCCCCGGCGAGGGCGATCCGACAGTCACCCAGCATATCGCTTGGGGTCCAGGACCCCGCGCGGCGCAGGCCTTGATGCTCGCGACGCGGGCCCGCGCCCTCCTCGGCGGGCGGCTTTCGCCTTCTCTCGACGATGTCGTGGCCCTCGCCGTCCCGGTGCTCAAGCATCGCATGGCGCTCACCTTTGCCGCGCGGGCCGAGGGCGAGACGGTCAGCAATCTCGTCGCCCGGCTGGCCAAGCGGCTCGGCTGAATGATGCCCGCAGCCCGGCTTCTGGAAAAAAATGCAAGCCGCCTAGCGCGCCGCCACCAAAATCATGCGCTCGAGATGGCGCAACAACTCCCCGGCCTCGTTGCCGCGGCGCGGGAGGTTGCCGCAAGCGTCTTACATGGTGTCCATGGCCGAAGACGCGCCGGCGAGGGCGAGACTTTTTGGCAATTTCGCCCCTTCGTCACGGGTGAGGCCGCAGGCCGGATCGATTGGCGCCGCTCCGCCAAGGACGAACGTCTCTATGTCCGAGAGCGCGAATGGGAAGCGGCGCATACGGTTTTCATCTGGATCGATCGCTCCCCTTCCATGTGGTTTGCGTCCAATCTCGCGTTGCAACCGAAAATAGATCGCGCGCTCGTGCTCGGCCTCGCTTGCGCCGATCTTCTCGTGCGCGGCGGCGAGCGGGCAGGCCTTCTTGGCCTGACGCCCGCTCTCGCGGTCAGAAATATCGTCGAACGGTTCGCGGAAGTTTTGCTGGCCCAGGAAGCCGCCGCCGGTTACGCCCCGGAGGAGCTGCCCGCGGCCGTGAACCTGCCGCGCGCTGCCCAGGCCATTCTGATTGGCGACTTTCTCGCCGATCCAGGACTGATTTCGGCCACGATCGAGGCCGTTTCCGCACGCGGGGCACGCGGCCACCTCGTGATGATCGCCGATCCAGTCGAAGAGACTTTTCCGTTCTCGGGCAATACCGAATTCGTGGATGTCGATTCGCCGGCGAGGTTGCGCGCCGGCCAGGCGGAAACATTCCGCCAAGAGTACATCCGCCGTCTCGGCCTTCATCGCGAGGCTATTGCCACTTCGGCGCGGGCGCGGGGGTGGACCTTGACCGTGCACCGAACCGACAGGCCCGCCACCGCGGCCTTGCTTGCCTTGCGGGCCCAACTCGATGCCGATGCCGGCCCCGCGCCTCATGCCCTGCGGGGAGCCGCCCGCTGATGCAAGGCCTTCCCCTCGCTTTCACCTTTCCGTTCGTCCTCGCCGCGCTCGCGGGCCTGCCACTCTTGTATTTTCTTCTGCGCATCATGCCGCCGCGTCCAGCGCTCGTGCCGTTTCCGCCGCTGCGGCTCATTCTAGGTCTCCGCCCGAGAGACGAGACCGCCACGCGCACGCCCTGGTGGCTGCTGCTCTTGCGTCTTGCGATCGCGGCCAGTCTCATTTTCGCGATGGCGGGACCGGTGCTGAATCCGCTGCCCGCGGCGACGCCGCGCGAGGGGTCCTTGCTCGTCGTGTTGGACGACGGCTGGCCGGCGGCGCCGGGCTGGGAGCGCAGAATCGTCGCCGCCGCACGCCAAATCGAGGCGGCGGAGCAAAGCTCGCAGCTCGCCGCCGTCGTGGCGACGTCGGAGGCGGGCCGCGACATTGTGCCGCTCGAACCGGCCAAGGCGCAAGATCGCCTGCGGGCGCTCAAGCCTGTGCCGTTTGTTCCTGATCGGCTGCCGGTTTTATCCGCGATCGAAAAATATGCCGCCGCGCAGCAAAAAAAACCCACGATTATTTGGATCGCCGATGGACTCGATCGCGGCCATGCGCGGGAGTTTGCCGGCAAGCTTGCAGCTGTTTCGGGCGAACTCACTGTTGTGACGGATTCAACACCCGTTCGCGCGCTTGCCGGCGTGCAAAACCAAACCGGCCGCCTCGATGTGCGGGTGCTCCGCGCGGCCCTCTCCGGCGCCAAGCTTGCCGACGCCGAACGGGGGGTTGTCCGCGCGCTCGACCGCAAGGGGCTATTGCTCGGCGAAGCATCGTTTGACTTTGGCGCGGCGAACGAGACGCAAGGCAGTTTCGAGATGCCGGTCGAATTGCGCAACGAAATCGCTCGCCTCGAAATCGCTGGGGAACATTCCGCGGCGGCGGTTTTTCTTCTCGACGAGCGCTGGCGGCGGCGCCGGATCGGCCTCGTCAGCAGCGAAACGGCGGACATTGCGCAGCCTCTGCTCGCGCCAAGCTATTATCTCACGAAGGCGCTCTCCCCCTTCGCGGACATCCGCGAGGCAAGGCCCGCCGCCACCGATCCGCTACGCTCCCTTCTCGATGAGCATGTGGCGATCATGATCCTCGCCGATGCCGGCATGGTGCCGGGTCAGGCGCATGACGACCTCGCGCGTTTTGTCGAGGACGGTGGAATCCTTGTGCGCTTTGCCGGAACCCATCTCGCCGCGGCCTCCGGCGATCTCGTTCCTGTCCGGCTGCGCCGGGGCGGCCGCGTGCTGGGCGGCGCGATGTCCTGGGATACCCCGAAAAAACTTGCGCCCTTCGACCGCGAGAGTCCGTTTTTTGGCTTGGCCGTCCGAGATGAGGTAACCGTTTCGCGCCAGGTGCTCGCCGAGCCGGACCCCGGCCTTTCGGCCAAGACCTGGGCGCGGCTTTCGGACGGAACGCCGCTCGTCACCGCGGCACGGCAAGGCAAGGGACTGATCGTTTTGTTCCATGTCACGGCGGACACGACATGGTCGAACCTGCCGATTTCGGGATTATTCGTGGACATGCTGCGCAAAATCGTTGCCCTGTCGGGGGAGACCGCGAAGGATGCGGATGCGCAAGCCGGCGCCGGGACGAAACCTCTCGAAGCCGTGACCTTCGCGCCGACTCGTAGCCTCGACGGTTTTGGTGTCCTTGGTCCCCCGCCGCCAAACGCAACGCCGATTCCCGCCGGGTTCGCAGGCATCGCGGAACCCGAACATCCGCCGGGTTTTTATGGTCCGCCCGATGGCCTGATCGCCGTCAACACTCTGGGACCGAAAGAAACGCTCGAGGCGGCGGATTATTCGGGGTTTGGTTTTATCGATGAGCCCCTGCGCGACAATGGCTCGGTCGATCTCAAGCCCTGGCTTCTTGCCGCCGCGTTTCTCTTATTTGCCGCCGATACCTTGGCCTCGCATTGGCTCTCGGGCAGCCTGCGCGGTCGCGTGGGGCGTGCCGTCGCTTGCCTTGTTTTCTTCGCCGTTGGTTCCGCGATGTTGGCGCCGGTGCGAGTTGAGGCCGAGCCTGCCGCCGCGGAATACCTTTCCCCGCGCGATGTTGGCGCCGCGTTGACGACGAGACTTGCTTATGTGGCAAGCGGGGATGCCCGGGTCGACGAGGTGAGCAGGCAGGGCTTGACGAGCCTTTCGCTTGTGCTTGCGCGGCGCACGTCGCTCACGCCCGGCGATCCTGTCGCAATCGATCCCTCGCGGGACGAATTAAGTTTTTATCCGCTTCTCTATTGGCCTATCGTGGCGTCGCGACCGCAACCGCCACACGCGGCGATCGCCAAGGCCGCCCTGTTCATGAAACAGGGCGGCACGATTGTTTTCGATACCCGCGACGCGCTCGCGTTGCGACCGGGCGGGCTGCCGACGCCGGAAACCAAATGGTTGAGAAGCCTGCTCGATGGCGTCGATGTGCCGGAACTCGAGCCCGTTCCCGCCGACCATGTCGTGACGAAAACCTTCTATCTCATCGACGGTTTCGTTGGCCGCTATACGACGGGCGCGACCTGGATCGAGGCGCTGCCCCCTGCCCCCGCCGAGGGCGGCCCGCGCCCGGCCCGCGCGGGCGACAGCGTCTCGCCGATCATCATCACCGCCAACGATCTGGCGGCGGGCTGGGCCAGCGACCCCGACGGCGACAGCCTCTATTCGCTGGTTCCGGGCGGCGAGCGCCAGCACGAGCTCGCGCTGCGCGGGGGTGTCAATCTCGTGATGTACACGCTCACCGGCAATTACAAATCCGACCAGGTCCATGTGCGTGACCTTTTGGAGAGGCTGGCGCATTGAAGAGGCGGGGGTTTGGTGGCGAGTGGTGTTTCCTTGCTAATACATCGCTGGAAAATTCAGCTGGAACACGCTGTACCAAAAGAGATTTTGATATAAATGGAGAGTTCAGATGTTCAAGGATCGGACCCAGATGCAAATACCAGTCAAGCATAAGCTGAATCCGCGAATTCGCCGCCTGTCCGGCGCAACGATGTTTGCTATCGCCTTTTTTGTCAGTTTATACTTTGGCTTAAGTCCAGGCCAGTCCTTTGCCGCGGCTTTGCAACAACCCAATCCCGCCCTTGCCGCGATTATTGACGGCCCCCAAAGGAGCGACGCGAACAAGGCGCGGGATCGCTACCGGCACCCGCTGGAAGTTCTCACATTTTTCGGCGTGCGGGCGGATTCGAACGTGGTCGAGATCGTGCCGGGAAAGGCTGGCTATTGGACCGAAATTCTCGCGCCTTACCTCAAGGATCGCGGCCGCTATACGGCTTCCGGCGACGCGCAGCGGGATATTGCGCCTCTCAAGGGCACGGATTGCCGCAAGCCCCGAGCTCTATGGCAAGACCACAATCACGGAATTCACCGGCGGCGATCAGGAGATCGCGCCGCCCGACAGCGCCGATTTCGTGCTGACGTTCCGCAACACCCACGATTGGATGCGCGACGGCACCGCCGATGCGGCCTTCCTTGCGTTCTACAAGGCCTTGAAGCCTGGCGGAATTTTAGGCGTCGAAGATCATCGCGCAAGATCCGATCAGCCCCAGGATCCACAGGCCAAAAGCGGCTATGTGCGGCAGGATTTTGCAATCGCGCTTGCTGGAAAAGCCGGGTTCAAGTTGATCGGCTCGTCCGAGATTAACGCCAATCCCAAGGACACCAAGGATTATCCCGAAGGTGTGTGGACCTTGCCGCCCACCTACCGGCTGAAGGATCAGGACAGGGACAAATATTCGGCGATTGGCGAGAGCGACCGGTTCGTCTTGAAATTCGCGAAGCCGGCCGAAGCGAAATAACCGCGCCAACAAATTAGGCGCCCTTCGTCTTGGCAGCGGCCGCCAAGGCGATACGCGAGGGATGCTTCACTGATACCAAGTCTCTGAAAGTTTGACTCCTGAGGCGGATTCCCGAATCGGCATTTATCTGATTCACCATGGCAAACAGCTTTTGGGAGAGTTTGCCATGTCGACTCCGGTTCCGCTTCGCTCTGACTTTGACACGATTGGCCTGCGCATGCTGGCGCGGCGATCGCGTGACCCCGATCAGACCCGGCGTCTCTTGGCACTGGCCGAGATTTATGATGGCGGCTCGCGGCCGGATGCGGCGCGGATCGGCGGGGTCGGGGTGCAGATCGTGCGCGACTGGGTTGTCCGTTTCAACGCCAAAGGTCCTGATGGTCTCTTGACCGGCAAAGCGCCGGGCGCTCCCAGCATCCTCGGCGAGCGCCAGCGCCAAGCCTTGCGGCAGGTCGTGGAAGATGGGCCGATTCCCGCCCTGCATGGCGTCGTCCGCTGGCGGCTGATCGATCTGGCGCAGTGGCTCTTCGAAGAGTTCCGGGTTTCGATCTCCAAGCCGACGCTCAGCCGCGAGCTGCGGCATATGGGCTTTCGCAAGCTCTCGGCGCGACCGCGCCATCATGCGCAAGACGAGGAAGCCGCGGCGGCTTTTAAAAAAACTTTCTCGCCCTCGTGGAGGAGACCGCCGCAAAAGAGGCTCCTGGCAAGCCGATAGAGATTTGGTTTCAAGACGAAGCTCGGATCGGGCAGAAAAACAAGGTCACCCGCCGATGGGCGAAACGCGGGACACGGCCTTCGGCGCCGCACGACCAGAGGACGAGTTCAGCCTATATTTTCGGCGCCATCTGCCCGGCCGAAGGAAAAGGCGCCGGGCTCGTACTACCCTCCTGCAACAGCGAGGCCATGGCCCTGCATCTCGAAGAAATCTCGCTTGCGGTCGCACCAAGCGCGCATGCGCTCGTTCTTCTCGATCAGGCCGGGTGGCATGTCTCGGCGAAGCTTCCCGTCCCGGACAACATCACGCTCTTGCCGTTGCCGCCGAAATCGCCCGAGCTCAATCCGGTCGAGAACATCTGGCAATTCATGCGCGACAACTGGCTCTCGAACCGCGTCTTCGAATCCTACGACGACATTCTCGACCACTGCTGCTTCGCCTGGAACAAGCTCATCGACATGCCCTGGAAAATCATCTCCATCGGAACAAGAGAGTGGGCCTATCGGTCGTGATCAGCGAGACTTGGTATGAGTCCTCAGCTTTTCCTCCTGCGAGACATCTTTTTTTTTCACGCCCGTCTTCGTGCCAAGCCGCTTCTTCGGGGTCATCCTTGCGGTTGGTTTTTTTGCGCCGGCCTTTTTCGCAGGCGCCTTCTTCGCCGAAGCTTGTTTTCGCGCGGGTTTCTTCCGCGCGATTTTTTTCACCGACGCTTTTTTCGCGGAAGCTTTTTTCGCCGGGGCCTTTTTCGCGGCCGCCTTCCTTGCGGGCGCTCTCTTCGCCGCCGCCTTTTTCGCCGGAGCCCTTGGGCGGGGAGGAGGCCTGGCCGCAGTGGTTTCAGGAGCGGTCAGGAAATCGACGGCCGCCTTGGTGAAATTCGCTTCATCCTCGATATTCGACATGTGCGAGGCTTCCAGCGTGACGAATTTGGCGCCTGCGATGGAACTGGCGACCAAGGCGCCCATCCCTGGTGGCATCGATAGATCGTGCCGCCCGGCGATGACCAGAACCCTGTTTCTTATGCTTCGAATGGCTTCGCGCTGATCCATGTCGCGTATGGCGGTGCAGGCGGCCAAATAGCCGTGCAGCGGCGTCGTCTGGACCATCTCCATCACGGCTTCCACTTTTTCCGGATTGTCGTCGCGGAAAGTCTTTGTGAACCAACGCTCGGCGGCCGCCATGGCGACGCCATTCATGCCGCTATCCTGTGCCGATTGAATGCGGTTGTTCCACAGATCGGGACCCGGTATTTGCGCCGCCGTACTGGCGAGCACCGCCCGGCCGATGCGCTCGCGCGCATGGACCAGGAGCCATAGTCCGATGATGCTGCCCAACGAGAACTCTTTCAATTCCGAGCGCATCCATGATCGCGAGCGCGTCGCGCCCAAGGCTTTCGACCGAATAGGGCCCTTGATTGGCCACGCTTGCGCCGTGCCCGCGCGAATCGTAGCGCACGATCCGGAAATGTTCGGCCAAAGCGGGAATTTGAGGGTCCCAGAGGTGAAGATTGGTGCCCATCGGGTTAGAGAGCATCAAGCCCTCTTTGTTCTCGTCGCCCTCGATTAAAACGTTGAAGGTCTCGCCAGCGATGGTGATGCCGGTCATGCTGGAACTCCTGAAAAGACTGAATTCACGCAGCTGAACGATTCGAAGACGTGCGCGCCCTTACCACTGCACGGCGGGGCAACCCGGAGCTGCTCGGCTACACCCAAGGGCGCGCGAAACCTCGTCGCCGCCGCAGCGCGGGAAATTATTCTCGAATTGACGACGGGCGACTCCGCGATTGAGATCGAGACAAAGGAGGATCCGCGCCGGCTTCACGGCATTCGATCGGGACGAGACTAAGCGGCAACACTGACGGAATTTTTTTCCGGCACACGGCTTGCGTAAACTTCAGGCGCAATTCTCTATTAATGTAACACGTATTGAATGGACACAGCAATGGAAACGCTCATGCCAATAAGTTGGGCAGATACCATCGAACGAGCGCGTCAACGCTTTAGGACCCGCTCTGGCCGACGTACCAGCACGGAGGTTAAGGCCATGGCCGCAACCAAAAGAATCCAGACAAACAAGGCGTCGCCTGATTTTATCAAGCAGCTCGCGGGATATGGGCTCGCCACCGCGCGTATTCTCTACCATTTGCCGGATCATCCGCGTCTGCTGCAGACCTATATCTGGCAAGACTACGATCTTGCGCCGGAGTTTCCGGTCCTGATCAAATTTTTGGGGTTCTGGCGGGAAAAACTGGACGGGCCGTTGCATAGCGTGATGGTGGGACATTCGAGGCTGATCAAGCCGGCCGAGATCAAAACGCTCGACGGCGAGTTTTGGCTGCATTGAGAGCAGTGCCGCCGCGGAACGCCGAGAGCACATGCTCGGCCTTGCTCTCACTGCCTTTGTTTGCCCGCATCGCCTCGCTCGCATCCTTGTAAGCGCGCCGCTAGCGCCCCGCGGATCCGCATACCCGGACGCGGAGGCGCCGTTAAGTTATCCTGAGCGCGCGCGAAAATGCTGTTTTCCAGATACCTGCGGCCCGCACGGCGCGATTGCCGTTCTCGAAATGCGGTTCCGCGCGATCTTGGTCATCGCAAGCCGCGGTTTGTAGGAGGCCTTTTAAGGTTTTCGGGCTAGCGTTGCGTCCGCGTGGTTGCACGTCCGCGGCCGCGCTCAGGCATTGCCCGCATCGGAGGAGAGTTGCCCGAGGTCGATGCCTGCCTTGCGGAACGCACGCTCGTACTTCGAATCCAACGCGGAATCGAAGATGAGTGAGGGATCGGCCGGGCAATTCAGCCAGCCATTATGCCCCATCTCGGCCTCGAGTTGACCCGCCGCCCAACCGGCATAACCCAAGGCAAGCAGCGCCCGGCCAGGTCCAGAGCCGCGCGCGATCGCCCGCAGAATATCGATAGTCGCGGTCAAGGACACGCCTCCCCCGATGGACAAAGTGGAATTGTCGATGGAATAATCGTTGGAATGAAGCACGAAACCGCGGCTGGTGTCGACGGGGCCCCCGTTCAGCACCAGCACGGAACTCGCCTCCGCCGGCAAACGAATCGCCTCATCTGGGCCGATTACGTTAAGTTGCACCAGAAGCTGAGGAAAATCGACCCTTTCCGCCGGGCGATTGACAATGATCCCCATCGCGCCCTCCTCGGAATGGGCGCAAATGTAAATGACCGAGCGGGCAAAGCGATCGTCCAGCATCCCCGGCATCGCAATAAGCAACTGCCCATCGAAAAAGCCGCTCTGGCTTGGCCGCGGGGCCGCTGGCGAAATTATTGATCCCATGTCACGCGCCTCATCTGAGTCAACCGAAATTGAGACAATCGCGGTTGCGGCTTTCACGCCTGCGAAATAAATTAGCGGCCTCATCGGCCAATGACCGGCATACTCCCATGCAAATGTCCTTCCTGCCTTGTGCCCTTGCGCGGAGAGCCGGTGTCCTCCTTGCCTGCGCGAACCTTTCGCTGCTTCTATTTCCCGCCAGCCTACACTGTGATCCTTACGCGAGCACTTGGGCATCTGGACAGAGATCGTCGTTGCGGCTGATTGCCGCTGGGGGCGGCCCGCCGCAAAGCGCCTTTCGCGCCGGAATCGAAGTCCGCCTCGATCCCGGCGCTCTCACCTATTGGCGCATGCCGGGCGACGCCGGCGTCCCGCCGGTATTTTCTTTCGAAGGCTCCGCCAATGCCGCTGACGTTGGCGTTTCTTATCCGGCACCAACGCGAATCGACGAGGACGGAACCGAGGCATTCGGCTATCGCGACCAGGTGATTTTTCCCATTCGAATCACCCCAAAGGATGCCACCCGCCCCGTCCTTTTGGTTTTGAACGCGTCCTACGCTGTTTGCAGCCGGATCTGCCTTCCGGCCAAAGCCGAGGCTAGGCTTACCTTGCTCCCTGCTCCGGAGGCCGGGACCGGCACCGCTAGCCCGGACGCGACCGCCATCGCCGCGGCGGAAGCAGCGGTGCCTCTCCGTCTAACGCCGGAACAACGCGGCGCGAAAGTAGCGATCACGCGCAACGAAACCGCGCCCATGCCCACCTGGCGGCTGTCTCCGCGCGGCGGCGGCGTGCAGGACCTCTTCGCCGAGGCCCCCCAGGGCTGGTATTTCGAGACCCGAAAATCCGGCCGCCCTGACGAATTCCTGATCGTCGAAGTCAAAAAGCCGCGAACGGACAACCGCGCGCCCGTCCCGGTGACCCTGACCCTGAAAAATGAACAGCAAAGTTACGAGTTCGCGGTTGACCTCGATGCCGCCTCCGTCCCATGAAACATATTCAAGCCGGTAATTGAAGCAGCTCGCGATCGAACCAAAGCCAGGAAAAAAACGAAAGACGGCTTTGCGGTTCCTCGATCAAGGCGGCGTTTTCGCGTAGCATAAGGCCTTGACGGCAAGATAATACCCGCGGCAAGCAGCAATCCGGCGCCGGTGGTACAAGGAGTAACGATGGCAATTCAGAATGGCGATCCGATCCCCAACGCAACATTTACGGTCATGGCGCCGGATGGCCCTCAACTGCGGACCACGGATCAGATTTTCAAAGGCCATAAAGTGGTCCTTTTCGGCGTAGCCGGGGCTTTTACACCTGTGTGCGACAAACACCATTTGCCAGGTTTTCTCGACAACCTCGATGAATTCAAGGCGCAGGGAGTGGACGAGATCGCGGTGACCGGCGTCAACGACGTTTTCGTCATGCACGCGTGGGCGAAAAGCGCCGGCGCCGATGGCAAGATCACCTTTCTCGCCGACGGCAATGGCGATTTCGCGCGCGCGCTCGGGCTTTCGCTCGATCTCACCGCGCGCGGGCTCGGCATCCGCTCGCAGCGCTATGCGATGATTGTCGACAATGGCATGGTGCGAAAGCTCAACGTCGAATTGGCGCCAGGCAAGGTCGAAGCGTCAAGCGCGGAAGCCCTGCTGACGCAGCTCTAGCTCCTCTCGCGTCACGGCGGCCTTGCCGCGTCGGCGCCTCAGCCATGTTACCGAGGCACATGCACCGAGCCTTCGCGCGGCTACGCCGCTGTTCGCAAGAATGAGCTCGTTCGCAGGGCCATTCGAGAGCATAAGATCACATAGATATTGGCTGCGGGGATCTTTGCTGGCTCGACGGCGAAATTGCCGAAGCGTGCATTTATCTTGGGTGCGATATTTCGGAGATCATAATCGAGCGCAACACAGCTAGGCACGTTGGCGTCTCTTCTCCGCGATTCACCGTTCACGATATTGCTGCCGACCCGCTCACGGCGACCGCCGATCTGCTGATTTGCTTTGATGTTCTCATTCATCAGATCGACAAAGCGAGATTCGACTATGCCCTGCGAAACATCGTCTCGGCAATTCGCAAGGTCGCGTTGGTGAGCTATCTGACGCCGCCGTCACTCGATGGCACCCCTCCAACGGAGGCGGCCATTCCTCCGGAGATGCAAGAATTAGAAAGCGAGTTTACAGACATGCTTGCGCATTTGCCGCGCGAGCGCACGTACGCATCGATCGCGTTTCACGGCCCCCTCCCGGACTTTGTCAGGTCGATACCTGATGACTTGCAAGCCGACCACCCCCGGCCTTCGATCCTCATCGACGATGGCGTGGATTTTGCTGTTGCGGCCGCCCATCGTCCTTCGGCAAGCTCAAAATGAGAGCCCAATCGCCTGAAATTCGGCCCCCCTTTTCCGTCGCTGGCGCAGCGGCGAGCCTTGACATGACGGCTTTCCAGCGCGGCTTGTTTCGGCGGCGAAGGCGCCGCAACCGCCGCGAATATTTACCGCCGGATTCCCCGCTTGCTCCAGCGGACAAAGCGAAGGCGAACTTCATCCGCAACGGATTCTTTAGCGTGGCAGTATCGAAGATCCGCTTCAATGCTTGGCGAGAAAGTTTCGGCGGCCGGCCGAAAAGCGGCTTCGCCTGCAACCCGCCAAAACCGCCGCGCCGGTAGCCCGCCAGCCTCGCTTCCGCTTTCTTCCTGCTCTTCCCCCTTCGGGCGCCTGAAGGAAGCTCCGCATACGCCAGCCATGGGCCGTCGACCGGTCCCGCCGCAAAACCCGAACAACAGCTTCCGGGCTTTCGCCCTCCTGCAATTGCCGCCCCTTCGACGAACTCAGGAGCGCGTTCGCGTATCGCTCCCAGTGTCTTGCGATCCACGAGGCGCGCATCGTTGTCTTTCTTGCCCCAAGCGAATTGCGCGGCTCCGCACAGCCAAGAAAAATATCGATCTACTTATGAAGGGAGTAATACCAAGTCTCTGAAAGTTTGACTCCTGAGGCGGATTCCCGAATTGGCATTTATCTGATTTACCATGGCAAACAGCTTTTGGGAGAGTTTGCCATGTCGACTCCGGTTCCGCTTCGCTCTGACTTTGACACGATTGGCCTGCGCATGCTGGCGCGGCGATCGCGTGACCCCGATCACACCCGGCGTCTCTTGGCACTGGCCGAGATTTATGATGGCGGCTCGCGGCCGGATGCGGCGCGGATCGGCGGGGTCGGGGTGCAGATCGTGCGCGACTGGGTTGTCCGTTTCAACGCCAAAGGTCCTGATGGTCTCTTGACCGGCAAAGCGCCGGGCGCTCCCAGCATCCTCGGCGAGCGCCAGCGCCAAGCCTTGCGGCAGGTCGTGGAAGATGGGCCGATTCCCGCCCTGCATGGCGTCGTCCGCTGGCGGCTGATCGATCTGGCGCAGTGGCTCTTCGAAGAGTTCCGGGTTTCGATCTCCAAGCCGACGCTCAGCCGCGAGCTGCGGCATATGGGCTTTCGCAAGCTCTCGGCGCGACCGCGCCATCATGCGCAAGACGAGGAAGCCGCGGCGGCTTTTAAAAAAACTTTCTCGCCCTCGTGGAGGAGACCGCCGCAAAAGAGGCTCCTGGCAAGCCGATAGAGATTTGGTTTCAAGACGAAGCTCGGATCGGGCAGAAAAACAAGGTCACCCGCCGATGGGCGAAACGCGGGACACGGCCTTCGGCGCCGCACGACCAGAGGACGAGTTCAGCCTATATTTTCGGCGCCATCTGCCCGGCCGAAGGAAAAGGCGCCGGGCTCGTACTACCCTCCTGCAACAGCGAGGCCATGGCCCTGCATCTCGAAGAAATCTCGCTTGCGGTCGCACCAAGCGCGCATGCGCTCGTTCTTCTCGATCAGGCCGGGTGGCATGTCTCGGCGAAGCTTCCCGTCCCGGACAACATCACGCTCTTGCCGTTGCCGCCGAAATCGCCCGAGCTCAATCCGGTCGAGAACATCTGGCAATTCATGCGCGACAACTGGCTCTCGAACCGCGTCTTCGAATCCTACGACGACATTCTCGACCACTGCTGCTTCGCCTGGAACAAGCTCATCGACATGCCCTGGAAAATCATCTCCATCGGAACAAGAGAGTGGGCCTATCGGTCGTGATCAGCGAGACTTGGTATAATACTATCCTTAGCTACGCTCGGGAGTACAGGGTTTCATTGAATGTACTTCTTGTCCCCGCCCTTTCAAGGGGTGCTTGGAGGCGATCTTGGTACAATAGAAGTGCCCCCGCGCGCGGAATCACGGCGGTTGCGCACGGTGTCAAACACAGTCAGAGCCTGGGCGACCATGGAGCCCGCATTGCCCGCGTCGCTGGGCAGCAGCACGGTAGTGCTCGTCTTGGCCAGATTCTTGAAGGCATCGACATACTGCTCGGCCACTTTAAGCTCGATCGCCTCGCGGCCGCCCGGTTCGCTGATAGCTGCCGCCACTTGGCGGATACTGCCCGCGGTCGCTTCCGCCACCATGAGCAGCGCCTGGGCTTCGCCGCGCGCGCGGTTGATCTGGTCGATCTGTGCTGCTTCCGATTTCAGCACCACCTGCTGCTTCTCGCCTTCAGACACGTTAATCTGCGACTGGCGCTTGCCTTCGGACTTTAAAATCACCGCGCGTTTCTGCCGCTCGGCCGAGACCTGCATTTCCATGGATTTAAGGATGCTCGCCGGCGGGCTGATGTTCTTGATTTCATAACGCATGCACTGGATGCCCCAGCTCTGCGCCGCGGCGTTAATGGCGGTGACGATATTGGCATTCAGGCGGTCGCGTTCCTCGAAGGTCGCGTCCATGGTGAGCTTGCCGATTTCCGAGCGCATGGTGGTTTGCGCGAGCTGGGTTACGGCGAACACGGGGTTGGTCACCCCATACGACGCATGGACGGGATCGGTAACCTTTAAGTAAATGATGCCGTCGAGCAGCAAAGTGACGTTGTCGCGCGTAATCGCCGCCTGCTCCTGCACCTCCATCGCGTATTCCTTGAGCGAATGCTGGTAGGGTACCGATTTAATATAAGGGATGATGATGTTGAGGCCAGGTTCGAGCTTGCGGTCATACTTGCCGAGCTTTTCGACAATCCAGACGGATTGCTGCGGCACGATCCGAATACCCTTGAATACGGTAATGGCCGCGATAAGGGTGATAACCAGCGCAAATACAGTCGTGAAATCCATTACATGCGTAAAATTCATGACAAAATCTCCTATTTGGGGATAACGGTCAGTGTGGTGCCGGAGACGGACTTGATCGCGACGAGCGCGCCGGCAGGCAGGGTTTCGACAGGCGCCGAAGCCTCAAGCTCGGCATTCATGAGCGTCCCCGACCAGCCCACCTGTCCGATCCGGCCGCGTTCGAGGCCGTGTTCGCCGACGGTTGCGGTGCCTCCCACCATGTTGTTGAGTTCGATGCCGTCCCTGTGCACGCTTTGCATGCGGAACTTCAGAAGAGGTTTCCACAGCACCGCCGCCCAGAACGTGGTCAGGCCAAGAAACCAGGCCACCTGCGCGCCCAAGGCCCCTTCATCAACGATCCCCGCTTTCACAAGAAGGCCGGTGCACAACGCCCCGATTCCAGCAAGGAACAGGCCGAGCCCGGGCGTGGTAATGGCCTCGAACACGATAAGAAACGCGCCAAGGCCGAGCCAGAAATAGGCCGGATGACTCAGTAATGTTTCCATGCAGGCTCTCTCTTCCTCATCTGCCGGAGCAGGCAACGGCTTGTCGCTGAAGGTCTGGTTGATATATATTGCGAGGCTGCATCGAGGCTGCCCATTTTTCCGGTTTTTTCGGGCCGGGGAAGGCCATCCTCGTGCCCGGCACCGCCCTGCGGGCTGGCGAGGAAATCAGACACGCTGGTTTTGCAAACTGGCAAGCCTATGGCGTATCAAGTTCAACATGCGCCCCGGTGCGCGAGCCCAAATCGTCTTTTTTGTGGCAAAAAGAGGCCCGGCGTAGACGATGAGGAAGATCAGCACGCTAAAGCCAAGGCGCTTGCGTTCGTCGAGTTTCGGCTCGGCGGCCCACATCGGGGAGGCGGCAGCATCCTTGGCGTATTGCGGAACCGTCTTGGGCGAGCCATACCTGTAATCGACAAGACTGTCGCCCAAAGGTCTTGGCGTGGTGATCTTGTTGCCCGACATAAATTCGTTCCAGTTCGGGTCCTTGTCGTCCGAATTGGCGTTAAATAACGAACGATGTAATCGGCGCCTTGCTCTTGGCATTGGATGATGGAATTGATCGGAAAGAGCGGAAAACCGCGCCCGTAGATGCGGGCCTAGGCGAGAGGCGGCGCGCCGAGCGCCCGCTGGCGCTGGGTTCTGCGGAAGCTGCCTGCAAGCCTTTGGCAAGCCTAAATCTGGTTTTGGTGCCGGGCGCCGGCTCCCGCACCGCCCCGAAGGCGATTTTCGTCCCTTATGGTGCGCTTGCCGAACCGCCGAGCCACCGATCTTGCCGCTTGTCGTCGTCCGCTCCGTTGCCAACCAAGCGGCCCCTTTCCAATTTCCCCGCCGGCCCGCAAACCCTTGTCCCCTTCGGCGCGGTTCAATTGCGAGGATTTCGCCAGATTCAGCTTTGCCCCTTTGCAGCGCGCGTCGCCCTGGCGGAGCCGCAACCGCACCTCCCATTAACATGGCGTTTACCCTATTCGCGCACCATGCCGAAGGTGGGGCACCTTCGCCCTTTCATGTCGCGATCCGGCTTCCGGACCATTCGGCCATGATCACCTCGAATTGTCGCGCTCATGGTCTCCATCACTTTGTTTTCTCGGTTTTCTCGCATGATCTTATCCAAAAAGTCGGCAACTTTTTGGGCTCATGCCGGAGCGAGGCCGCATGTCCGCAACAATCCTGATCATTGATGCCGATCCCGCGCAGCCGCGGCTCCTCGAAACAATGGTCCATCAATTTGGCTATCAGGCCGAGACCGCCGCAAGCACCGAGGCAATGCTCGCCCGCCTGCAAGCCTCAAGCGCTCCGCAAGTCGATCTCGCAATTCTCGATCTTGCCATGCCAAACGGCATGGCGGTGCTCGCGCGGTTGCGGGAGCGGGGAGCGAAACTTCCCATTATTGTGCGGACCGCGCGGGGCTCGGTCGAATTGGTGGTCCCTTTGATGCGTCTTGGCGCGCAGGATTTCGTGGTCAACCCGGTTGCGCCGGAGCGGCTGCAAGTCGCGATCAAGAACGCGCTCGCCACCGCAAGGCTCGCGGAAGAAGTGCGCTTCTTGTCCCGGCGGGCCCATGGAACCTTGGCGTTCCAGGACCTTGCGGGCGCCAGCGCGGAAATGGCGCGCGCCATCCGGCAGGGTGAAAAGGCGGCGAAATTGGCCATTCCCGTGCTTCTCGAAGGCGAGCCCGGCGCCGGCAAGGAAATTTTCGCCCGCGCCATCCACGGCGCTTCAAGCCGGCGCGGCGGCGCCTTCGCGACCGTCAATTGCGGCGCCCCGCCAAACGATCTCGCGAGCGTGCTGTTTGGGAGCGAAAAGGGGGCGGGCGCCGCCGAAAAGACCGTCGGCAAATGCCTCGAGGCGCGGGGCGGCACGCTTTTTTTCGATCGGATTCTGCGAATTGCCGATGGAAGCGCAGGCGAGGCTTTTGCGCTTCCTCCAAGAGGGCGAGATCCATTGCTCCGGGGCGAAACGCCCACCGAGCGCCGATGTCCGCTTGATTTTCGCGGCCAATCGAAATCTGATCGAACTTATAAAACGCGGCGGCTTCCGCGACGACCTCTATTACCGCCTCAATGTGTTTCCAATTTCCATCCCGCCGCTGCGGGCAAGGCGCGACGATATCGCCCCTCTCGCCAACCGGTTTTGCGCGCGCTTCGCCGCCGCCGAGGGAAAGCCCGTGCGCGGAATCAACGCCGAGGCGCAAGCCTTGCTCCGCGCCTACGATTGGCCAGGCAATGTCGGGCAATTGGAAAACGCCGTCTTTCGCGCCGTGGTGCTCGCCGATGGCCTTGAGCTCGGCGTCGCCGAGTTTCCGCAAATCGCGGCAAAGGTCGAGGGTTTTGCCGTTCGCGTCCCGGCGGCGCCTGTCCTGGCGGCGCGGCCCCGCGAAAGAGAGTTCGTTCGGATCGAGGTGCGCGATCCCAATGTGCTGGCGCTCCTCGACGAGAACGGCAATCCGCGCCATCTCGGTCGCTTGGAAGCCGAAGCCATAAAATTCGCGCTCAATCGTTACCGCGGCCAGATGTCGGCGGTGGCGCGCAAGCTTGGGATCGGCCGCTCGACCCTCTATCGCAAGCTGAAACAACATGACTTGTTGAAACAACGAAATTTGGCGCAAGCTCCCGAGGCGCTCGCCGCGGGCGCGTCATCCGGGAAAGCCTCCGGGAAAGCCTATTGTGACGGCTTTGCCGCGCCGTAAAAATTCGTGGCATGACGTCGCGCGGGCCGGCTCGCGCGTTACCTTGGGTGCGGAGCGGGCCAGTCGCGATAAAACCTTGAAGTTCGGAGGCAAGACGATGCGTGCGCCATGGCGGGGGACGGGGTTTTTGGGGGCGCTGGCGCTACTGCTTAGCCTTGCGGGTTTCTTCGCCTACGCCGAGGATGCTCCCAAGCGCCTTGGGGCGCCCGCGCATGGCGGCCCTTTGACGGAACCAGCGGCCGAGGAGGTCGAGCCGCGGGACGGCGCGGCCGAAGCGCAAGGCGAAGCCAAACCCGTGCCGCCGGCGGCGAGTCCGGCGGCCGCCGATCCGCCCGCGTCAAATCCCGATGTGGACACCCCGCGTGCGCTGCCTCCGGTCAACGCCGCGCTCAAGGCCGCGCTGGAAGCGCGTTCCGGTTCGTCAGAGCCTGCCGCCCTCCCGCGGGCCAGGGAGCGCGAGGCGATCGCCGCCTTTTACGCCTTGCGCGATTTCGCGCCGCTCTGGTTTAGCGGGGCCAGCGCCAACGCCGAGGTTGCCCCGGTGACCCTGCGGCTGAAACGCGCCGCCGACGATGGACTCGACGTCAAAGGGTTTCCGCAAGCCATTTCGCCCGAAACCGACGCGGAAATCGCGAGCGCCGATCTTGCTCTTAGCGATGCGGTCGTGGCCTACGCCCGCCAGGCGAGCGGCAGCCGGGTCGATCCGCGGATGATTTCGCGCTTGATCGGGGTCGAACCGGAAGTCGCCGATCCGGCCGTCATATTGGCGCTTGTCGCTACCGCCGGGGAAGACGCGGGCGAGGCATTGCGCCGGTTCAATCCGCCGCAAAAGGCCTATGAGGCGCTGCGCGAAAAACTTCTCCAGTCGCGCCGGAAACGGAGGTTGGCGGGGTCCGGCGCCGCGATTCCCTCGGGGCCCGTTCTGCGCCCCGGCATGCGCGATCCCCGCGTGCCGCTCGTTCGCGCGAGGCTCGGCCTCGATCGCGGGGAGTTCGAGGCTTCGCGAGATCCAGTCGAGGATTCCGCCCAGGATCTTGTCTACGACACGGAGATCGCGGCGGCGGTCGAGGATTTCCAGAAAGCCAACGGTCTGCCGGCCTCGGGCAATTTGACGGCGCGGACCGTCGCGGCCCTGTCTGGCGGCGCTTCCAGTCTCGAAGCCGAAATTCTCGCCAACATGGAACGCTGGCGCTGGATGCCGCGCGACATGGGCGAGACCCATATCGAAGTGAATATCCCCGACTATGAAGCCGTCGTCATCGAGAATGGCGAGGTGATCGAGCGCAACCGGGTCGTCGTCGGCAAGGAACAAACCCCGACGCCGGTGTTTTCCGAGACGATGAAATTTCTGATCGTCAATCCTTCTTGGAACGTGCCGCAATCGATCATCCGCAAGGAGATGCTGCCGCGCCTTGCGAGCGACCCCGATTATCTGCACCGGCTGGGATACGAGGTTTTTTCGCGCGGGGGCCATCTCGTCGTGCGTCAGCCGCCCGGCGAAAAGAACGCGCTCGGGCGGATCAAATTCATGTTCCCGAACGATTATTCCGTCTACATGCACGACACGCCGCTGCGTAGGCTTTTTGCTTCGGCGAAGCGGGCGTTTAGCCATGGCTGCGTGCGGGTCGATGATCCGTTCCGCTTCGCCGAGACGGTGCTCGGCGATGGCTGGAGCGAGAGCCGGGTCAAGAGACTGATTGGCGGCAAGGAGCGCTATGTCTATCTGCCAAAACCGCTGCCGGTTTATCTCGAATATTTTACCGCCTTCGTCGACGAATCGGGCGCGCTTCAATTGCGCGACGACGTCTATGGCTATTCCCGCCGGGTGAAGGCGGCGCTGGGCTTGCAGGGGTAGAACGAAGCGCGGCTTCCAAGGCGCCCTCGCCCCTTTCCTTGCATTAGCGGTTTACTGGAGAGTTTGCCTGTTCAGGGGAGAAGGTCCGGCTCGGAGGACGATCGCGGCGTCCGTGCCGCGACTATGTGACGTTCCCCGCGCCTCCATGGCGCCTCGGGCTGGCATGGCGCGCTTGCGCGGCCAGCGAGATTAAAGAATAGAGTTTGGAGACTTCAAATCGGCGCCGCCGCCGAAAGTCCCAGCAAGTGCTTACGCCGATTGGTATCGGCGAGTGAGCAAGAAGGAGCGCAAGCCTTGATATCCATAACATTCCCGGATGGAGCGTCACGCGTATTCGAGCCCGGCGTCAGCGGGTTCGATATTGTCAAAAGCATTTCGCCATCGCTCGCCAAGCGCACCGTCGCGATGGCGGTTGATGGCGCCTTGCGCGACCTCGCCGATCCCGTGACGAGCGACGGCAGAATCGAGTTCCTCGCCCGCGACGACGAAAGAGCGCTCGAACTCATTCGTCACGACGCCGCGCATGTCCTCGCCGAGGCGGTGCAGGCGCTCTTTCCCGGCACGCAAGTCACCATCGGGCCGGTGATCGAGAACGGCTTTTATTACGATTTCTATCGCGCGGAGCCTTTCACGCCGGAGAATTTCCCGGCGATTGAAATGAAAATGGCTGAGATCATTGCTCGCGACAAACCCTTCACGAAGGAGATTTGGACACGCGAAAAAGCCAAGGCCTGGTTCGCGACGCATGGCGAGGCTTTCAAGGTCGAACTCGTCGATGCGATCCCCGCCAACGAGACCTTGAAAATCTACAAGCAGGGCGACTGGCTCGATCTCTGTCGCGGCCCCCATATGACCTCGACGGGCAAGATCGGCAACGCCTTCAAATTGATGAAAGTCGCGGGCGCCTATTGGCGCGGCGATTCGACGAAGCCGATGCTCCAGCGGATCTACGCAACGGCCTTCGCCAAGGCAGACGAGCTCGCGGCCTATTTGCAGCAGCTGGAAGAGGCCGAGCGGCGGGATCATCGCCGCCTCGGGCGGGAAATGGATTTGTTCCATTTTCAGGAAGAAGGGCCCGGCACGGTTTTCTGGCACCCGAAGGGCTGGACCTTGTTCCAAACGCTGATTTCCTACATGCGGCGGCGCCAGAGCGAGCTCGGCTACATCGAAGTGAATACGCCCCAGGTGCTCGACCGCGCGCTTTGGGAGACGTCCGGCCATTGGCAGACTTTTCGCGAGAACATGTTCATCACGAAGACCGAGGACGAACGGGTCTTCGCCCTAAAGCCGATGAATTGCCCAGGCCATGTGCAGATCTTCAAGAACGGCCTCAAATCCTATCGCGACCTGCCGATGAAGATCGCCGAATTCGGCATCGTCCACCGCTACGAGCCTTCCGGCGCGATTTTCGGCCTCATGCGGGTGCGCGCCTTTACCCAGGACGACGCGCATATTTTTTGCACCGAGGATCAGATCATGGAGGAGAGCTTGAAGGTCAACGACCTCATCCTTTCCATCTACCGGGATTTCGGATTCGAGGACATCCTTATCAAATTGTCGACGCGGCCGGAAAAGCGGGTCGGCTCGGACGCGGCCTGGGACAGGGCCGAGGCAGCCTTGTCGCGTGTCCTCGAGACGCTCAAGGGACGCGGCGCCAAGACCGCCGTCAATCCGGGCGAAGGCGCTTTCTATGGGCCAAAGCTCGAATACACCTTGCGCGATGCGATCGGGCGCGAATGGCAGTGCGGCACGACGCAAGTCGATTTCAATCTGCCTGGCCGCTTCGGCGCCTTCTTTATCGGGCCGGACAGCGAGAAGACGACACCGGTGATGATTCATCGCGCCGTGCTTGGCTCGCTCGAACGCTTCACCGGTATCCTCATCGAACATTTCGCCGGGCATCTGCCCTTGTGGCTATCGCCCTTGCAAATCGTCGTCGCGACGATCACGAAGGAGGCCGACGATTACGCCTATGAAGTTATGGCGGCGGCGCGAAAACCCGGGCTTCGGGTCGAGGGCGACCTCCGCAACGAGAAAATCACCTATAAGGTGCGCGAGCATTCGGTGGCCAAGGTGCCGGTCCTCTTGGTCGTCGGCAAGAAGGAGGCGACCGGACGCACCGTCTCGATCCGGCGGCTCGGTTCGCAAGAGCAGACCGAGATGCCCCTGGACTCGGCCTTAAAGCTGCTCGCAGGCGAGGCAACGCCGCCGGATATGAGGCAGGCGGAGTAGGGAACCTTAAAGGCTCGGATCCTCTCTCCCACGAGCTAGGCCGCCCTCGAAGATCTCGAGTTTGACTAGCGCGGATCGGCTTCTTGCGTGGGATCGCTGTGGCAAAATTGTGACGCTATTGGAATCTTACGTATGGTGCCTCGAAGGTTTGCGCAAAAGATATTATCGTAGTGTAGTGTGCCGTTTCTTCATTCGACAGAGCTTGCTCGGCGCGCGGGCGCTCCTTGACTGACGCCAAGAGGTCCAGCCCGATGACGACATGGACCACCCTGCGAACAGCTTGCGGCGCGATTTGTCTCGCGGGAAGCCTGGCCACGGGCGAGCCGGCAAAAGCAAGCCCCGCGCGATTGCCGTGGGGTCTGTTGCAGATATACCGCGACCGTCAAAATTCGTAAATTTCATTTGGCGATGTTTTCAGAGGCAATTTTATCGATGGACGCCGAAGTTGCGTAGCTGAGAAACAGGCATCAATGGCCTGCGCAAGTGGGACGAGGTCATGTGGATTAAACATTCGAGTGTTGGCGCTCTAGCAGGGGCGGCGATGCTTTTTGGCACCGTTATCGGCGGGAATGCGCCGGCACTCGCAGGATCCGACAGAAGTACCGATACATATGCGGGCGATTACGAGGGAGGGTCACTTCCAACCGGCACATTCGCTGTCCTTCAGTACCTCAGGTACGTAAGCAGCGATGCCTTCATCGATACAACGGGACAACAACTGCCAAATTCGCACGCGAATATATTGGTGGAGTTTACCCGGCTCGCTTATCTGACTTCGCTCGGGGGGCATCCCTTTGCCATCGAAGGGGATTTACCGTTTGCCACACTGACGGACGTAAATATTCCAGGGACGAATAATCGTGTCGCAGGGGGGCTTGTTGATCCCGATTTGCATTTGACTTATTTTATCACTGCAGATCAAAATAACCAGCGCTGGCTTGGTATTACCAATTTTTTCTTTCTTCCGTTAGGCCGTAGCTTTGATAACCAAGCAGCAGTCAATGTCTCGACGGCGCGTCAATTCACGGACGCTCCTCAGGTCGGATATACCGAAGGCCTCGGAAAACTGTCACCGGCCTTGAACGGCGTCTTATTTGATCTGATCGCCCATGCATCATTCCATACCGGCGGCAACAGTCCGCTCATGGTTCTAAATCCGGCAAGCGCTCAAGTCCCCGGCGTACTGACTTACGACAATTTAACCCAAGACCCGTCTTACGATGTCCAAGCCTTTCTGCGCTACGAACCTAAGCCGTTGCAATACGTCGCCATTGGCATAGAGAAATCGTGGGGAGGAAAGCAGACTGCCATAAACGGCATATTTGCGGCAACCGGGCTACCCATCACGATCCCGCTGGCCGACTTGCCCTTAACCAAAGATGACTTCCTGAGGGGCCATTTCGAATTTCAGGTTCCAATTACGCAGGAGTTTGGAATCTCCGGCGACGTCTACCACGATTTCGGCAGCGTGGGCGCACTAAGGGAGAATATCGGCGTAGAAATTCGCATGGTCAAATTATTCTTTCCGCCGGGACCTGCCAATTAGAGGCTAAATCAAGGTACCCCAGCTCACATTTCGGCGTTGTTCGGATAATTCGCAGTCTTCGCCTGAACAGCGGCAATCAGTCGGTCGCTCGCAAGAAACTCGAGGGCGGCTTTCCCCGGGAGGAAGAAGTAGGCCCCGCCACGCACAGATGGCGGGATACACGCCGCCACCGGGCGTTTATTTCTTGGACACGTTTGCTCTTTATCAGGGCGCCGGCAATCTCTACCCCGCCACCGGCTCCGCGAACAGCAAGAGGATCACCGAAAATTTCGTCGCCGGCCTCGCGATCGTCGGCCGGTTTCCGGATTTTAGGATTTTCGGCCCCGACCTGGGCTTCGCCGTAACGGTTCCTTTCGCCTCGGACCGGAATACCGTGAAATTCACCGCCGCCGCTCCCGGCTGCCCGGCCCAGCGGTGCAGCCTCGCCGGCGAAATCGCGAGCATCACGGATACCGAATACAGCGTCATCCTTGGCTGGCATGCGGGCGAGCAACATTGGAACGTGATCCTGACTGGCTTTGCCCCGACGGGAAACATTCTTCCCACCAGTGGGCGCCGACGGGCCTGAACCGCCCTGCCCTCGATCTCAAGGGGGCTTATACGTACGCACTCGCAATCCGCCATGTCTCCGGCTACCATCCGGCATGGACGAATCGTTTTCCGCCGCCCGCGCGTTTCTCGGAGTTGAGCGTTCCGTGCTTGGGCGCCCGTGGCGCGGCCGGCTCGACGCACTGGGCGAGGCGCGCGCGCTCGCCATCGCGCAAGTTCATGGAACCGGCGATCTCTTGTCGCGCGTTCTCGCCGGGCGGGGCGTCACGCCAGGCAATGCGCAAGATTATCTCGAACCAACGCTGCAAAAACTTCTGCCCGACCCCTATTGCCTGAAGGACATGGAGGCGGCTGCAAAACGAATCGCCGGGGCGATCGAGCGCGGCGAAACGGTCGCGGTTTTTGGCGACTACGATGTCGATGGCGCCGCCGCCTCGGCGTTGCTTCATGATTATTTCCGAGCTTGCGGCACGCCATGCCTAATCCATATTCCCGACCGTATTTTCGAAGGCTACGGCCCCAATGCAGAGGCGATCCAAAACTTCGCACGCGAGGGCGCGAAGCTTTTGGTCACGGTGGATTGCGGGACGATGAGCCATGCGCCGCTCACTGAGGCGGCAAAGGTCGGCCTCGACCCAATCGTGCTCGATCATCATCAGGCGCCGGAGGTATTGCCGGAAGCGATTGTCGTCAATCCCAACCGTCAAGACGATCTTTCTGGTCTCGGATATCTTTGCGCTACGGGCGTCGTTTTCATGACGCTCGTCGCGGTGCAACGGCGGCTATCGCGCGAACGCGGCTTTTTTTCGGCCTCTCGGCCGATGCCCGACCTTCTTGCCGGGCTCGATCTGGTAGCGCTTGCGACCGTCGCCGACGTCGCGCCATTGACCGGGCTAAACCGCGCCTTCGTCGCCAAGGGGCTCGCCTTGATGCGCGCGCGGGGACGCCCCGGACTTAGAATATTGGGCGACATTGCGGGAATAGCGGGACCGCCAACGCCCTATCATCTTGGTTTTCTGATTGGTCCGCGCATAAATGCCGGGGGACGGATCGGCGATGCCGCGCTTGGCACCAGGCTCTTGAGCCTAACCGATCTGGTGGAAGCCCGGCGCATCGCGGAAGCACTCGACCGGCTCAATCGCGAGCGCCAGGAGCTAGAGCGCGCCACGCTCGAAGAAGCCTTGCGCCAAGCGCTTGATCGACTGGATATGGAAAGTTCCACTGTGATCGTGGCGGCAGGCGACGGCTGGCATCCGGGCATAGCCGGGCTTGTCGCCTCGCGCCTCAAGGAAAAATTCCGGCGGCCCGCTTTTGCGATCGCTTTCGATGCGAACGGTGTGGGCACCGGGTCCGGCCGCTCGATTCCCGGTGTCGATCTTGGCCGCGTGGTGCGCGCGGCGGCCGAAGCGGGGATACTCGTCAAGGGAGGAGGCCATGCGATGGCGGCGGGGATTGCTGTCGCGCGGGAGCGGTTGCGCGACTTCGAGTGCTTTCTCGAAGAAAACCTCTCCCAGGCAGTTGCCGCCGCGCGTGGGGGGGAAACTCTGTTGATCGACGCGCCGTTGACCGCCGCCAGCGCCAACGCCAATCTGTTGGCCGGCCTAGCGCGCGGCGGCCCCTATGGCGCGGGCAATCCCGAACCGGTCTTTGCCTTGCCCGGGCACCGTCTTGCCGATGTCGCCGAGGTTGGCAACGGCCACGTGCGGTTGCGAGCGGTGGCGGGCGATGGCGCCAAAATAGACGGCATTGCGTTTCGCGCGGCCTCGGAACCCATCGGGCGTGCGCTTTATGCCGCGCGCGGCAGCCTTGTTCATCTTGCCGGAACGTTGGCGAACAATGGCTTCGGGGCCAAGGACCTGGTGCAATTGAGGCTGCTCGATATGGCCCCGGCGGACGGGCTATGCCAGCCGTTTGGCCGGGTGTAGATTTGCCAGCGCGGGCGGCGGCCTCTATATGTCCGCGCGGCCGAGGAAAGAGCCCACCGCCAAAAACTTCCGCGCCCATCGTCTAGCGGTCTAGGACGTCGCCCTTTCACGGCGAAAACAGGGGTTCGATTCCCCTTGGGCGCGCCACTTCCTTGTGTAGTTTGCTTGCAACGATTAGTCCTAGGCCGTGTGGACGGATATCGGAAAATATAGGTCAAGGGATTCCCAAATCACTTTTTCGGTGATTCATGGGTGGCTGGCTTTTGGAGGGCCGGCCATGCTGACGAAGATGACCGAAGAAGATTGGGTGCTTGTGCACGAGGTGTTCGATGCCTGCCGCTCGCGGCGTGGGGACAAGGGGCGGGACGACCGCAAGTTTCTCGAAGCCTTGCACTATTTCACGATCCACAACATTACTTGGCGAGCGCTGCCGGCCGAGTTCGGCTCTTGGAACAGCATCTGGAAGCGCTTCTGGCGCTTGAGCCGCAGCGGCGTGTTCGAAACTTTCTTCGAAGCGCTCGCCTCCTTGAGCGAGCGGGCGCATCTCGTGCAGATGTTCGACTCGACCGTCATCCGCGCGCATGTGTCGGCGGCCGGCGCAAAAGGGGGCAGGATGGCGAAGCCCTCGGGCGCTCCCGGGGAGGGTTCTCGACCAAGATCCATCTCAAGACCGATCTCGACGGCTATCCGATCGGCTTCCATCTGACCGGCGGCGAAGCGAGCGACAGCCGCAACTTCGAAGTGCTCCTCGACCTCGGTCCGGACGTCGATCCCCGCGCCGTTGTCGCGGACAAGGGCTATGATGCAAAGACAAATCGGGAGGCGGCGCGTAACCGCGGCATTTGTCCGGTCATCCCCTATCGCTCGAACACCATCGACAAGCCGAAGTTCTTCGCAAAGGTCCTCTACAAAGCGCGGGCGCGTATCGAGCAAATGATGGGCAAGATCAAGCGCTTCAAACGCATCGCGCTCCGCTGCGAGAAGACGGCAAGAAACTATGCCTCATTCCTCGCACTCGTCTGCGGCTTCATCTTGATCAAATCCGTCCACACGGCCTAGTGCCAACACAGAACTCCTGAGTCTGCCTCTCCTATGAACCTTCTGTGGTGAAACTCATACGGACAATCATTCGCAAGACATTCCCTGGCCCGCCAAACTACGAGAACGTCAGCCGGGGAGACACGCCGGAAGTGTGTTGGTTGTTCATCCTTTCGCGGCCAGTCTGCGTCGACGAGGACAAAACAGACCCTGATCTACATCCGGCGCAGAAAGATGTTCGCAGAGTCCAACTAGTTTTCCCCGATGAGAAGGCCTATAATACCCATGGCGCTGGACTTGTCGCCGTCCGACCACGAGCGGTGTTCGCAGTCGACTATCTCCCGCCTGGAGAACCTGCCCGACGCTCGCACCCTGCTGCGCAGGGGCCGCGCCATGGTCGATCTTTACGGCAAGTCCTTCCGTCAGGTCCAACTCCGAGTCGATCCGGCTGCCGCAGCGCGGCAATGGCTTGCCCGAGGGCGAACTGGCAAAATAACCAGAATCTGCTTCGACCGGGAGGAACCAATCCCATTTCCGCGCCACTACCAAATCGGAGAACGACGACTAATTACGTTTGGGCGATCCGCAATAAAGGAAAGGGAGGAACTCATGGCAATCTATATCACCCAAGGCCGGTACACGCCCGATGCGGTCAAGGGCATGGCGGCCAATCCAGAAAACCGGGAGAAGGCCGTCGCGGAGCTCATGGAAAAGGCGGGAGGCAAGCTACTTGCCCACTATTTCACATTCGGCGAGTATGATTTCCTCTCGGTAAGCGAGGCGCCGAGCGAAGAGGTCATGGCTTCCGCGTTGATCGCGGGGGCGGCGTCCGGCGGGATTTCCCACCTAAGGACGACGCTCGCGATGACCGCCAAGGATGCCATGAAGGCGTTTAAATCAGCCGGGGCCCTCGGCAAGTCCTTCAAACCTCCAGGGCGGTAACGAAACCTTGGCTTTATGTCATTCGCCGTTCTCGTCGCCCTCGGGTGTAAGGCTTCCGCGGCGCACGGAGCCGAGTTCTTCCGTGAATTGAAGAAGCCTTGCCCGCAGGGTTTGACGCAACCGTTCCGCGCTGTCTGGAAACTCATGCAGGACACGCCGGAAAAGCTGCCGCGAAATCCGCAAAACGGTCGATCGTTCGCGCGCGATCGCTGTTGCCGGACGTCGCGTTTGCATCAGCAGCGCGAGGTCGCCGATGAGCACGGGCGGCCGGACGATCCGCGCCGTGGCTGCGCCATCGCCGGAGGCATCCATCGCAATCGATCCGGCGAGGACCACGAACCCGTCATCGGAAATTTCGTCGCGGCGACACAACACGTCGCCGGCGCGCAGAACGCGGGTTTCGGCGGAAAAGGCGATCAGCCGCAGCGCGTCCGGTTCGATCCCGGCGAACGCCGGAATGCGCGCCAGTTTGCCGATGTCGTCTTCCAATCCCATGCCGGCGTTTCCCTGGCCGAAAGCCTTTCAAGGGATCAGTTTATAGCCGCCCGCCGCGGTGACGAGAAGCTGCGCCTTCGCCGGATCGCGTTCGATCTTCTGGCGAAGCCTGTAAATATGGGTTTCGAGGGTGTGGGTCGTGACATTCGCATTGTAGCCCCAGACTTCGCGCAACAACACCTCCCGCGAGATGACTGCCTGTCCGGCGCGATAAAGGAACCGCAGAATAGCGGTTTCCTTTTCCGTCAGCCGGAGCTTATTGCCCTTTTCGCCGATCAGATGTTTGGCACCAGGCTGGAACGTATAAGGGCCGATCCGGAACAGCGCCTCCTCGCTCAACTCACGCTGGCGCAAATGCGCGCGGATCCGCGCGAGCAGCTCGGCGAAGCGAAACGGCTTGGTCACATAATCATTGGCCCCGGCATCGAATCCTTCGACCGTGTCGGTTTCCGAATCATGCGCGGTCAGCATGATCACCGGGTTTTTGAATCCATCCTGGCGCAATTGCCTGACCGCCGCGCGTCCATCCATATCTGGCAAACCTATATCCATGATGATGAGGTCGGGCGTCTGTTCGCGCGCCACGTCAAGCGCGCCCCGCGCCGTATCCGTCTCAACGGCCGCGAATTCCTCGTGCAAGGCAAGCTGCTCGGCCAAGGCCGCGCGCAAATCGGCGTCGTCGTCGGCGATCAGGATCTTTAGAGCCGGGGTCATGAACCTGTCCTTGATGAAGCAAGCTTGCCTCCGTTCAATAACCGGCAAGGATTGAAATTGGTTCCTCCGGCCGAGCGGTGGCGCCTCGCCTCATATTGCATCCGCGGTTCTACTCGAAACTCCTATGTTTTCCTGCGCGAGGCAGGCCCACGAACCACACTCCGCGTGAAAGCCGGAGCATTTTCAACCGGGTCATGCCCGCCGCGCGGCCGGAAAATGCGCTAAAACGGAACGGTTCGATCGCACCGGCAAATCGCATTCTATCAATCGGAAGCATAGACTTGCATGAAATTGGTTGCAAAAAAACCGGCGAAATCTTTTGCGCGCGGGCAAGGCGAGGTCAAGCATGGGCTGAGCCGCCTGGGGGCAACCCGCTTGCCGCGCGAGGCTCAAGCGCAAGAAATTCCTCTAGGGCAGGTCTTGCGCCGGGCCTGTCGTGGTTCGCTGTGCAATTGGGCGGGCGGGGATCAGGCAAGACAAGCGGGAGGGCGATCGCGCGACGCCGAGCGGTGCCTTTCGCCTACTCGGCGGCTTTTTCCGCCCGGACAGGGTTTTGCGCAAAGCTTGGGTTTCGCCGATGCGCCCGGCTGGGCCAAGCGACGGCTGGTGCGACGATCCTAAAAGCGCGCTCTACAACCGGCGCGTGGTGTTGCCTTGCCGGGCGAGCCACGAAAAACTATGGCGCGCGGATCGCCTCTACGATCTTGTAATTATCCTAGATTACAATATCCATCCGCGCCGCGAAAATCGCGGCAGCGCGATCTTTCTCCATTGCGCGCGGCCGGATTACGCGCCGACCGAAGGGTGCATCGCGCTTCGCCTCGACGATCTGCGCCGGCTGCTGCCGCGTCTGTCGCGCAAGGTGTTGCTGACGATCAGGTGAGGGGTCCGTCGCGAGCCAAGAGCTCAGCGCCTGGCGGTCTTGCTTCCCGCGGTATGCGCGATCCTCCAGAGCGCCCGCGCGGCCACGGAAGGCCCAAGTTTCGGCTCTCGCCGCGCGCTGGCAACCGCCTCGGCGAGGGTGTCAATCACTCGGCCGAGACTTGGCCGCGTCCAAGCGCGCAGATGCCGCTCGAAGGCGTCATTTTGCGTGAACCCCGCGCTGGCAAACCCTGAGCCTTCGCGTGGCCCTTCCTCTGCGTCGCGCCGGGCGCGATGCAGGTCCAGCGCGTAACGCAGCGCCGCCGCGAGCAGCGCATGATAATCGCTGGCTCCAGCGAAGATATGACGCAGGCGCGCATCGACTGCCGCGATGCCGCCATCGAAGGCCGCGTTCACCGCCTCGCCGGCAATGAGGTTCGACGCGCCGCACACAATGGCCGCGACATGATCGAGGGTGATTTCGCCCGCGCCATGCGCGTAAAGCGCGAGCTTTTCAAGTTCCGAGCGTGTCGAAAGCCGGTCCTGGCCGAGCTGGGAAGCGAGAAACGCCTTGGCGTCCAGGGCAATCGAAAGATTCGCCGCGGAAATCTCGGCGTCGATCAATTGCGCGATGTCCTTGGCGGAATCCGGATAGCATTGGATCGCCGCGGCGTTTCTTTCGCGTTCGCAAAGCGTCCGCAAAGGCGCGTCCTTCTTCAACGCGCCGGCTTCGATGACGATCGTGCAATCGCGTGGGGGCGCCCCAAGAACCAGTTCGAACGCGGCAACAAATGCCTTGCCCTGCGCCTCGATCAAAATCGCCCGCCGGCCGCCGAGCAGAGGAATGGTATTGGCCTCGTCGGCGAGCCGCGCCGGATCATTGGCAAGCTCGTCGCCTCCGATCCGGACAAGCTGAAAAGGGTCCTTCGGATCGTCGACCGCGCGCGCAACAATTTTTCGCGTCCGCTCGGCGACAAGCCCGGCGTCGGTTCCAAAGGCGAGGTACAAATAGATATGAGGCGGCGGGCGGGCGAGGAAACGCTCGGCTTCATGGCTTTTGACCGAGACCATGGGAGTTCTCTATCTCCGCGCGGCGAAGGCGGCGGTCCTCGGATCCGGCCTGGCACGCGCCATCAGTGCAAGAACAGCTTGGCGAAACTCGCCACGTGAAAGGCGAGCATAAAGTTCATCATCCATTTGAGGATCGCCGTATCGATTTTCAGGCTAGCCGTATCGGCTTCAATTTTGGCCAAGCGATTCTCGTGTATCTTGATGGCTTCATCGTTCCCGCGGCTCAAGGCCTCCGGCGCATTTAGAGCCTTGTCCTCGGGGATGTCGATGGCGCGGAATGCCGTTTGCTTTACAGGCGATCGCTGTCTCCGCTCCTAGACCGCTTCCCGTTCACATGGAATTGTTTGATCGAAAAGGAATCGCTCAATATCAGTGCGTTGGAGCAGGTCCTTGTCGAAAAAGTCCGTCATCTTTATCAAGTCCTGCTCTGGCGGGCATAGGCGCAATCGGCAATTTGAGTTTATGATATAAAAGCCCCTCCGTTAAATGACATTTTTTGTGCTTTTGCGCCGGCTATCCCCGCGCGGCTATCGCTGCCGCGACGCGGATGCGGATCTCGTCGGCGAGCCTTTTCGCGTCGCGGATCTCGGCATCGCGCGCGGCGCGAAGATTGGAGAACCTTTGGCTCGTCCGGTCGTAGCTTGCAACGACGGTTGCCTGGCCCTTGGCGATTGGCTCGCCGCCCCCGGCCGGTATCAGCCGGTAATCCGCGTACACCACGACGTTCGCGGCGCTCGGATAGCCGCTCACCGTATCGATCAAGGGACTCTGCACATTCTCCGTCACCGTCACGAAAAGCCGGTATTTCGGAGGCACCTGCGATCCGGTGCCATTGAGCCCGAAGATGAGCTCATTGCCGAGGTAATGGCCGAGCCGGTTTGGGATCGGCTCGACCCCGATGGCCTGCAATTCGGAGGCGACATCGCCGCCCGCGCTGAGCGGCCCATAGAGCGGCTGAATGCAGCCGGAAAGGGCGAAGCCTATCGGGAGCGCGGCGAGTATGCGCGGGAGCGCGCGGCCATGCGGCCGCCAGTTAACCAACGACATTGACGATCCTTTGCGGAACGATGACGATTTTTTTCACGGGCCTGCCGTCGAGCGCGCGGCGGACCGGCTCGAGCGCGAGCGCGGCGGATTCGATCGCCGCTCTGCCGGCGTCGCGCGCGACAACGAGATCCGCCCGCTTGCGCCCATTGACCTGGACCGGCAGCGCAATCGTATCCTCAACCACAAGAGCCCGGTCCGCGACGGGCCAGGCCGCCTCGGCCACCAAATCCGCATGGCCGAGAGCCGCCCAGCATTCCTCGGCAAGATGCGGCATCATCGGCGCGATCATCAGCACCAATATATCCGCGGCCTCGCGGAAGGCGACGCGCGTGTCCAGCTCCACATTCTCGCTTTCGACCGCGCCGATCGCGGCGGAAAGTTTGTTCGCCAAATCGTGCACTTGCGCGACGGCGCGGTTGAAACGCAGCCGCTCGATATCCTCCTCGACCCTGATCAGTCCCATGTGGACCGCTCTGCGGATTCCTGCCGCGGCGAGCGAGGAATTCGCGGGAGGGAGCGTGCCGGCAGGTGCCGCGAGCCGCGCGAGTTCGCCCGCGAGCCGCGATAGGCGCTGGACGAATTTCGCGGCGCCTTGCACGCCTTCCTCGGTCCAGATGACATCGCGCTCGGGCGGCGAATCCGAAAGCACGAACCAGCGCGCGGTATCGGCGCCATAGGCCGAAATAATGTCGTCTGGATCGACCGTGTTCCTTTTCGATTTCGACATTTTCTCGATTGGCCCAATCGCCGCTTCCTCGCCGTTCTCGATCTGGAATGCGCGCCTTCCATCAGGCCCCGCCTCGATCCTGACATCGGCCGGGAAAAGCCACTCGCCAGCCCTCGAACGATACGTCTCGTGAACAACCATGCCCTGCGTGAAAAGCCCGGCGAAAGGCTCTTTTAAGGCGCGCACATGGCCCGTTGCCTGCATCGCGCGGGTGAAAAACCTTGCATAGAGCAGGTGCAAAATCGCGTGCTCGATGCCGCCTATATATTGATCGACCGGCAGCCACTTTGCCACCAATGCGGCTGTCGTCGGCGCGGCCTCGTTCCACGGATCGGTGAAGCGGACAAAATACCAGGAGGAATCGACGAACGTATCCATCGTGTCCGTTTCGCGAAGCGCCCGGGCGCCGCAAGCGGGGCACGCGACATGCTTCCAGCTGGGATGCCGGGCGAGAGGATTACCGGGCTCCTCGAAACTCATATCCCACGGCAATTCGACAGGCAGATCGGCTGCTGGAACCGGCACCACGCCGCAGGCGTCGCAATGGATGACCGGTATTGGGCAGCCCCAATAGCGCTGGCGCGAAATTCCCCAATCGCGCAGCCGGTACTGGACCATGCGTTTTCCTTGCGGGCGGTTGCCGAGGAGTTTTGCTTCGAGTTCGGCGGGCGACTTCTTCTTTTGCCGCTTGCGTTGTCATCCCATCGAGAAAGCGCGAATTGATTAAGATGCCATCGCCGTCATATGCGGTAGTAGTAATCTTAAGCGTCTCGGGGTCTTCGCCCGGCGGACAGACCACCGGCGTGTTGCCGAGGCCATAGGCGTTCACAAAATCGAGGTCGCGCTGATCGTGAGCCGGGCAGCCGAAAATCGCGCCGGTGCCATAGTCCATCAACACGAAATTCGCAACATAAACCGGCAGACGCCATTCCGGGTCGAAAGGATGCCGCGCCTTAAGTCCCGTATCATAGCCTTTCTTCTCCGCCGTCTCCAATGCCGCGAGCGATGTGCCGCCATGATGGCACTCGGCGATGAAGTTGGCGAGGCCCGCGTCGGCCTTAGCCGCTTCCGCCGCCAAGGGATGATCGGCGGCAATCGCCAAAAACTTGGCGCCGAACAGCGTGTCGGGCCTTGTCGTATAGACTTCGACCTCGCTTGTTTTGATCTTCGGCGCCGGGTCGAGTTCGAAACGCAACGCAAGCCCCTCCGAGCGGCCGATCCAATTCGCCTGCATGAGGCGGACTTTTTCCGGCCAGCGGGGCAACTCGTCGAGGGACGCCAAAAGATCCTCGGCGAAATTGGTGATCTTGAAAAACCATTGGGTCAGTTCTCGCTGCTCGACCAGCGCGCCGGAGCGCCAGCCGCGCCCGTCGATCACTTGCTCATTGGCAAGCACGGTATGATCGAGCGGATCCCAATTAACCTTGGATTTTTTGCGCACGGCGAGGCCGGCTTTGAGGAAATCCAGAAACATTTTTTGCTGATGCTTGTAGTAGCCAGGGTCGCAGGTGGCGATCTCGCGCGACCAATCGAGTGAAAGACCCATCGACTTCAACTGGCCGCGCATGGACGCGATATTGGCAAAAGTCCAGTCCGCCGGATGGCTCCTGTTGTGCCAGGCGGCATTCTCGGCCGGCATGCCGAACGCGTCCCACCCCATGGGATGGAGCACATTGAACCCGCGCGCGCGCTTATAGCGGGCGATCACATCGCCCATCGTATAATTGCGGACGTGGCCCATATGGATGCGGCCGGAAGGATAGGGAAACATCTCCAGCACGTAATATTTTACGCGAGAATCATCGTTCCGGGTGCGGAAGATTTCCCTCTCCTCCCAAATCCCTTGCCATTTGGGTTCCGCGACGCGGGCGTTATAGCGCTCAGAGTCCATGGGCTTGTGATCGTCGATCGCTTCGGTAAACCAGCTATTAATCGAGGCTACACAGCATTAATTAACGAACTCGGTCAATCTCTCGGTCTAGGTAGTATTTAAGTTTGAATTGCGGCTTTGCGCCAACTTCAGACATTGTGTGATGCAAACTGTGGAGGAGGGTAGCGTTCCCCGCATTCAGTACACTGGCCCCAACGTTATTGATGTGGCGCACTGCCAAGTTTATCGCTTGATTATCTCAGGATCGCCTCAACAATATCTCCAATTCATCTTCGGAGACATTCCACACATTCGCAGCAAGTTGCTCGATATCCGCCTCTCGCTCAGCCAAGGCGGCCTCACTGTCTGCAGCAGCTAGTTGATGGCAGCTCTTGGAAAAGTTGGAAAGCGATACGTGAATTGGGTCTTTAGGAGAAAACCGGTCGATCCGAATGCGTTTGAGAATTGCTCCCGAACCAAAACCTCGTCCCGCAGATGAAAAAGACTCTAACACAGCGCTGAAACAAGGCTGAATTCACAAGAGCACAAAAATAGTGCGCCTCACTTTCGTTCTCGAACGGAACGACGGTTGCAGTATCAGTTGGGATTACCTGCTTGATGCCAAGGATTGTACTTGCATCAGACACAACACACGCCTTGATGGTGCTACTCATCCGAGACCAGCAAACGCGATACGGGGCAAATGTGTAAGGACCGATATTGAACATTGAGTAGAAGGGAGCTTCCGAGATGTCGTATGTGAACAGTGGCCCATCGGTCGATCTCAGCCTGACGTGATGTAAGTCGGTCTCGCCTTTCAGACACACAGAGGAGGTTTGAGTGTGCCCGAAAAATTTCCAGTAGTTTGGTCGCCTGAGGAGAGCCTCCCGAAAGAGGTTCAAGTATTCAAATGTCAAAGGCCATTTTCGTCGCATGATCCTCTCTTCAACCCAATCCTTTCGCTTTGTGCTCCTATTAAGGATAAAGGCCCATATCCGTTGTTCGAATGTCCACCGCCTAATATCTCGCCCCCTAAGGACAGGAAATAAAAGTTCGGATTCTACAGCACGGGGGGGAATTGTATCGATGGCTGACTTACCATGCTCCGGCAAATTGACAATAAGCGGCCTAGCTGGGTTCGACGTGTCAACGACCTCTACCCAATAGATACCATAGGGTTCGACGCGAGCTCCGATTCGTGCCTTGTATGCCGATTCTCCCGCAAGTTTTTCCAATGTTGAAGATGTTTTTGCCGGCATCGTTTGCCATGCAGAGCCAATCTCTCCAATTGGGCGGGCGATCTCCTGCGAAGATACCAGGTACTTCCCGGCCTCCTCAATGGTCATGTCTCTCTCAGCAATGGTGGAAGACGCTTTCTTACGCCAAACAAAAAAAGGAACAGGATAATGTGGCTTTTTCCCTTTTTCTAAGAAGATGCAACTCGTCTTGTTTGCAGCCTCAAAAGGTTTGAGAAAGGAAAAATCATCTGCTCGGTAGGGGCAAAAAGTAAGATGCTTTTCGGGCACGGTGAACTGGCGGAATCCTTCTGCCGCCCCCTTATTCTTAAATACTTCCTTCGTAATTACGAAGCCAAGCCTTGCGTTTTGCGGTTTGAGATATGAGTCGGCGCAGACATAGGTGAAAAGCATCGACAGGTCGAGTTCGGCCGTCCCCATACGCGATTTAATACCCCGTTTTGTAAATAGGCCGTAATCTCGCCAGAGATGTGCAGTCTCTCGCCTGTAAATCGAAGGCAAATAGCCCCAGCGTACCCATGGTGGATTGCCTGCCACGAAATCGACAGGCTGAGTGAAAAGTGGCGCAAAAGCGTTCTTGATAATCCGCGCCCAAACACCGTTCTTGTTTGTTCGATCTAAATCAACCAATTGTTGGTAAAGCTTCGTGTGAAAAGAGTCCTCGGAAATTGGTAGCCCTTCATCACGGCAGCGCCCCATGAATTCCGAAGGTGAATATCCATTACGGACGCAAAATTCAAGAAGTTCCGCATACTTGGTCACGACCGTCCGGTCCACCGTAATCTCGACGGGAATCAAAAACGTTGTAGCGGCGGTCCTAAGTTGCTTTACGTTTCCGAGCCCACCCGCAAAAAGCTCCGCATATTCCGACGGTGTAAGGACTGAGTCGACATAGGTAAACCGGAATTTCAACTTGATCCATGTGCCCAATAAGACCACGGATTGCGATCAGGTAGTTTGTGCGAGCCGCCATGACCGCCAACGGATTGAGGTCGAAGCCAACGACATTAGCCAGCACTTTATGGCAAAGGTCACCTTCATCGAAGCGACAGCACTCACGGTTTTGGTCATACCATTGGCGGATGCGATTGATGGCCATGACGAGGACCGTGCCGGAGCCGCACGCGGGGTCGAGCAGGCGTGTGTCAGGGTCGCCCACGTAACGGAGTTCGTTCAAGACGTGCTCGGCGAGCCAGTCGGGCGTATAGTATTCGCCGAGGTCATGACGGACGCTTCTTGGAAAAAGTTGCTGGTAAAGTCTCTTCAATAAGTCGCGGCTTCCGTTGGGGTCTTCGGAGAGGGTGCCGGGATTGTAGTCGTCCAGCTTTGTCACCATGTCTCGGACGAGCTTCTCAACCTGCGTGGACCACACGGCGGTATACCAGGCAAACAGATCGCCTTCGAGGAAGTTGGTAACATTGAGGTGACGGAATATGCTGCCGGCCTCAAGCTCTTCCATCTCGCGCTTGAGCTTATTGCTCGTTACGGCCTGCATCATTTTTCGCAGAGGCGTCGGCAGCTTGTGGAAGAACGCCACGATCTCCGAGGCCAACAGCTTCATGAACAACGCGTAATAGGTGTGGACGGCAAATAACAACTCGGCAGGCTTCAACTTGCCATTACCTAGCTGATAAAACTCGGCGAGCTTCTTGATCTTGTCTGATGGATTATCTACATCATAGCCGCAGACTTCACCAAACAGAATCTTCCATTGGCTAAAAAATATCAGCGCCTTCGGGTTCTCTGTGGCTACAATCGCGTCGTAGAGCGCATGAATGCCGGCAATGGCAATGGTATTCCCGCCTTCCGACCCGAAGTCTGCGGCCAGATACTCCGGCGAGAAAGGCTTGCCCTTTTGACCGAGGTTAAATAGTGCCCACAGAAATCGTTCGACGGAGTAGCGGTTGACCTCGACCGGCTCCTGAACCTGCCACTTTTCGTCACGTAGGCGGATGAAAATGAAGTAGTTTCCGTCAAGGCCGACGCCGAAAAGCGAATTAAGCGGCTGGCCATTTTGTTGCCGCATGTCGTAGAAGCGCTTCTTGACCTGCTCCACAACCTTTTTGTTGCCCGGAGACTCAAGTCTCGGCCCTAGTCGATCGGCGGGGCTACTCGGGTTCTTATATTCGATGATGACGCGTGAATACACAGAGTCAATACGCCCGCTAGCGACGGTGAACTCATGTTTTCCCTCTAACTTGATCCCTGCGTCCATTTGGATGAACGCAAGCTGCTTCTCCGTCTCGATACTAATCTCTTCCTCTTTGTCGGCAATCGCGGCGGCCGCCTTTAATTGACGGGCAAACTCCGCAGCCCTATTGGAAATTAATTCATCTAGCGAATTGTGGATCGCCATAAATTGTGCCTCTCGGTGAAATTTGCCACCTGTTTCGGACGTGTCGGTTCGCTACCATAGAATACCCAATTCGGCACGTCCTACAAAGGCACGCTTCCCTTCAAAAGCCGAGATTCAAACAGAACCGCGGCCCGCACCCGGCAACGCAATGGACGCCCCAAAGCCTCGCAACAAAGCAAAAAACCTCCCGCAACCAGCCTCGACCGCCGGTCTCCCCCGCAGGCAAGTGCGCTGAGCTCGACCAACCGGCAGTTTCAGAAAAGATGGACGCAATCGGTATAGCGAGACCCGGAGGCTCAGGGCTTATGCTCCTCGCGCCATTTCTTGACCACCGCCAGCGTATTCTCAATGTGTTTTTCCGCGCTGGAATCGGAGTAGGCGTAAAGAATCTTTCCCTCCGGCGAAATCACATAGGAAATGCGGTTGGCGAAAAGCGCGCCCACAAGCGGAACATTAAACCCCGCGTCATAGGCCTCGCGGCCAATCTTGGGAGGTAACTTTCCAAATCGTTTTGAAAAAGGGAGATATCATGCGTTGCTATGTTCACGCAGCTTTCTTGGCGATCATCGGGGCCGTGACGATCTTGGCCGTGGGCACGGCCCGCTCGCAGGACGCAAAATCAATTTGCGCGAGGGTCACCAATGACGATCGCGTGAGACGCCTTCCGATCACCCTCGTCCCAGCGGCACGCCAGCTTTTTGGCTTTTCGGCTGACACACCGAGCGGATACGTTCGGAAAGGCACCTCCTTCCGTTGCATGAACGGCAAAGTTTTTTTGTGTAACACGGGAGCGAACCTCGTTTGCGGGAAGGCCAATACCAGCCGCACGTCGGCCGGCGCAGAGGATTTTTGCAAACAAAACCCTGGTTCGAATGTCGTCCCCATGGCCGCCACGGGTCACGACACGGTCTACGAGTGGAAATGCGTAGGAAATAAAGCGGTCATCTCCAAACAAGCCGAAACGGTCGATCCACGCGGCTTCATAACCGAAAACTGGAAGCAGCTGGATTAAAGGTAAAAGCTTTGCAACAAAGCAAAAAACCTCCCGCCACCACCCTCGACCGCCTTACCTTGGTGCGTGCCCGCATCGCCCGCGCGGCGCGTGACGCCGGACGCGAGCCGCAAGACGTGACCCTCGTCTGCGTCTCAAAAACCTTTGACCCGCAAGACATTTTGCCTGTGATCGGCGCCGGAGAACGGGTTTTTGGCGAGAACCGGGTCCAGGAGGCGCTGCAGAAATGGCCGCCGCTGAAAGCAAGCCACCCCGGTCTCGAACTGCATCTTATCGGTCCCTTGCAGTCCAATAAGGCGCATGACGCGGTTCTCTTGTTCGACGCGATCGAGACGGTGGATCGCGAAAAAATCGCCAAGACACTCGCCGAAAAAATCCAAAAGACCTCCCGCCATCCAAAGCTTTATGTCCAGGTCAATACCGGCGCCGAGCCGCAAAAGACGGGTGTTCTTCCAAAAGACGCGGACGCCTTCATCAAAAGTTGCCGCAAGGAGTACGGCCTCGAAATTTCAGGTTTGATGTGCATTCCGCCCCTCGACGATCAGGCCTCGCCGCATTTCGCGTTTTTAAACCAGATCGCCGCGCGCAATGGGATTTTGGCGCTCTCGATGGGAATGAGCGCCGATTTCGAGCTCGCCATAGAGCTCGGCGCGACCCATGTAAGGATCGGCAGCGCGATTTTTGGAGAGCGCTGAGAGTGCCGCCCTCTGATTCCGGCGCCTATTCCCCGAAGGCCGTGGAAAGTTCACGAATGCGTCATCGAATCCGTGCGAATTCCGCTCGGCACGAAGATGCGGAAACATCGCGCGGCGCGTCGCTTCAGCATTTCCGTTTCCAACGAATGCGCCCTAAAGGTGCTGCCGCAATGGACCACCTCGATAAGCGAGTTCAGATATATGGCGTCCTCCAATGTCTCCGCGAATAGCAACAAGCCGGTTCCTCACGGAAAGATCGGCATTCTGCTCGTCAACCTTGGCACGCCGGATGCCCCCCGCTTTTGGCCGGTGCGCCAGTTTTTCAAGGAGTTTTTGTCCGACCCGCGGGTGATCGAAACGCCACGGATTTTCTGGTGGCCGATTTTGCACTTCATCATTCTAGTTCTGCGCCCGCGCCGGATTGCCAAGCACTATGCCGCGGTCTGGAACAAGGAGACGGGCGAGGGTCCGCTGAAGGCGATAACCCGGTTGCAGGCCGAAAAGCTCGCGGCTTGGATTGGCGCCGGCGGGCTCGACCCGAAACGGTGGCACGCGGCGCGCGAAACATTCTTCATCGCTTGGGCGATGCGCTACCGCAAGCCGGACATCGCGCAAGGAATCGTGAGCCTCAAGGAGCATGGCTGCGCGAGAATCTTGGTCCTGCCGCTTTATCCGCAATATGCGGCGGCGACGACAGCGAGCGTCAACGACAAGGTGTTCGAGACCCTAAAGGCGATGCGCTGGCAACCGGTGGTGCGGATCGCGCCGCCCTATTTCGACGACCGGACCTATATCGACCTGCTGGCGACTTCCCTGCGGTCCGGGCTGTCACGTCTCGATTTCGTTCCAGATACGATCCTGGTTTCCTTCCACGGCCTGCCGAAGGAGGTAGCCGCGAAGGGTGATCCTTATTATGGCCAATGCCTCGAGACATGGCGACTCTTGCGCGAAGACCTCGGGCTTGGCGCCGACAGGTGTCCGGTCGGCTTTCAATCGCGCTTCGGCCCGAAGGAATGGCTGCAACCCTATACTGCGGCGATGGTCAAGAGTTCTCGCATCCCAGGGGACCAAGGGCTTGGTTGTCATCGCGCCTGGGTTTTCCGCCGATTGCCTCGAAACGCTCTATGAACTCGACGTCGAATGTCGCGAAATTTTCCTTGAAAACGGGGGCAAGAATTTTGCCGTCATCCCTTGCCTCAACGATAGCGAACTCGGCATGATGCTCATTCACGAGCTGGTCGCACGCGAGCTGAAGGGCTGGATCTAGATGCGATCGCTCAACTGGCGGAGCTAGAGCGCTTCTCGATCACGTGAAATCCCCGCACAGATAAAGAAATCGCCCAGATTTAAGGGGATCAACTTCTATTCCCGCGAAGGGCAGAGGCACCTCGAGCTTCTCGGCCGCAAGCTGAACCAGCCGATTGTCTTTCTGGCCGAGCGCCATCTTAAAACCGGCAGGGGAAAACCTGCCTGCGAGGATCATTTCGCCGTAGGTCCTGTAAACCGGCGCGGCGAACAGCGTCTCGGTCAGGAATTCGTGAACCTTGCTCGTCTCAATCCCGCCTTTCGTGGTCAGGCAGAAGGCTTCGGCGAGGCTTTCGATGACACAGGTGATGAGAAAATCACCGGTGAGCTTGAGCAAATTGGCCTGCGCGGGCGTGTCGCCGATGACAAAGCTTCTCTGTCCCACCGCATCCAACGCCGGTCGAATTCGCTCGACCGCATCGGCGGTGCCGGCCACCGCGATGAAGAGCCCGCTTGCGCCTGATCTGGCCGGCCGAACACAGTCGCGGCGACAAATCCCTGCCCTCGTTCGGCATGAGCACTGGTAAGGCGCTCTGACAACGCCACCGAGATCGTGCTCATCGAGACATGCGCCGCGCCCTTGTCGAGCCCATCGGCAAGGCCGTTCCCGCCGAACGTCACGGAGTAGACCGCCTCGTCGTCGGCGAGCATGGTGATTGCAATCTCGGCGCCCCTCGCGGCCTCCGCCGGGGTCGCCGCGATCCTCGCGCCTTGCACCTGGATTGCTTCGGCTGGTCCCGGACTCCGGTTCCATGCTATCACCGTGTGTCCATGCTTGATTAGGTTGCGCGCCACGCCCCCGCCCATCCCGCCCAGTTCGAGGAACGCGATGTTCAATGCCTTACTCCCTTGTCTGCCATTGAGGGAAAACACCGAATGGCGGCATCCGTCGCAAGCAAAAAATTCGTTCAGTCCGGGCAAATGGGTCGATCGCAGTCGCACGGAGCGTGACCCCAAAGGCTGTTCCTAATTGTCGTCGGGATAGGTCTTGGGCAAAGGATTAAAACCGGGCGGGATGGTGTTCGCGATGCCTTGCCGCCTGTCCTCGGTCACAATTCCAAGCGTCGCGCAACCGCGGGCGCCAAAATGCGGAAAGGAATTGACCGCCTCGTCCGCAATGCTTGCATAGCTGCCGGGCAACAAGGGTTCAAGCCCGAGCAATCGTTTCGGATCGAAGGCGGAAAGAAGATCGCCGCTGATCGGCGAGTTGATGTCGCGCGGCCCCAGATAATTTTGAACGACGCCATTTGGACCGTTGAACGGCGGCGCGCGTCCCGCCGCGAGCGCCTGCGCCTCGTCGGGCAGGTTCGCGAGCGCGGGCAGTCCGAAGATGGCGTTGATCGTCTCGATCACCGCGTTGTGGTCGCCTTCGACATGGGAGACGGCATGAACGCGCGCATAGGGCGAAATCACGATGAGCGGCACGCGGATCCCGCGCGCGAGCGGCAAGCCATCCGGCCCATAGGACAAAATGCGCGGTGGCACGTGATCGTATAAACCATCCGATTCGTCATAGGTTATGATGGTCGCGCTTTGTTTCCAGATCTCGGGGTTGCCGGCGATCGTGTTGACGACCCGCGCCGCCATCGCCTCGCTGATCTGGCGGTCGCTATAGCCTGGATGGTCATCATCGCCCCTCATTGCCCGGATCTTTTGGGCCTTGTTTGGGGGCGTGCCGGGACGGACATAATACCAAGTCTCGCTGATCACGACCGATAGGCCCACTCTCTTGTTCCGATGGAGATGATTTTCCAGGGCATGTCGATGAGCTTGTTCCAGGCGAAGCAGCAGTGGTCGAGAATGTCGTCGTAGGATTCGAAGACGCGGTTCGAGAGCCAGTTGTCGCGCATGAATTGCCAGATGTTCTCGACCGGATTGAGCTCGGGCGATTTCGGCGGCAACGGCAAGAGCGTGATGTTGTCCGGGACGGGAAGCTTCGCCGAGACATGCCACCCGGCCTGATCGAGAAGAACGAGCGCATGCGCGCTTGGTGCGACCGCAAGCGAGATTTCTTCGAGATGCAGGGCCATGGCCTCGCTGTTGCAGGAGGGTAGTACGAGCCCGGCGCCTTTTCCTTCGGCCGGGCAGATGGCGCCGAAAATATAGGCTGAACTCGTCCTCTGGTCGTGCGGCGCCGAAGGCCGTGTCCCGCGTTTCGCCCATCGGCGGGTGACCTTGTTTTTCTGCCCGATCCGAGCTTCGTCTTGAAACCAAATCTCTATCGGCTTGCCAGGAGCCTCTTTTGCGGCGGTCTCCTCCACGAGGGCGAGAAAGTTTTTTTAAAAGCCGCCGCGGCTTCCTCGTCTTGCGCATGATGGCGCGGTCGCGCCGAGAGCTTGCGAAAGCCCATATGCCGCAGCTCGCGGCTGAGCGTCGGCTTGGAGATCGAAACCCGGAACTCTTCGAAGAGCCACTGCGCCAGATCGATCAGCCGCCAGCGGACGACGCCATGCAGGGCGGGAATCGGCCCATCTTCCACGACCTGCCGCAAGGCTTGGCGCTGGCGCTCGCCGAGGATGCTGGGAGCGCCCGGCGCTTTGCCGGTCAAGAGACCATCAGGACCTTTGGCGTTGAAACGGACAACCCAGTCGCGCACGATCTGCACCCCGACCCCGCCGATCCGCGCCGCATCCGGCCGCGAGCCGCCATCATAAATCTCGGCCAGTGCCAAGAGACGCCGGGTCTGATCGGGGTCACGCGATCGCCGCGCCAGCATGCGCAGGCCAATCGTGTCAAAGTCAGAGCGAAGCGGAACCGGAGTCGACATGGCAAACTCTCCCAAAAGCTGTTTGCCATGGTGAATCAGATAAATGCCGATTCGGGAATCCGCCTCAGGAGTCAAACTTTCAGAGACTTGGTATAAGGCTCTTGCTTGGCGATATTGGCGTAGCCGCCACGGAGGTAAAAAACCCCGCCGTCCGGCGGAAGCGCGCCAGCCGCCATGTCGGTGAAGAAATCATCAAGGCCGCGGAAATTGCCCCTGAGGGCGGGGTTATTCGCGATATAGCCGAAAAATTGGGGAGCCTCGTGATGACTGATGTAACTGTCGTGCGAGGCGGCGGTGCCCGTGTCCGTCGGCTCGCGGTCGTAGCCTCTCGTACCAGCGCCAAGCGACCGGATTTCCATTTTGGCTAGCTATAAACTGGCATTCCCCAGATAACCGGGAATGTGCCAAGCGCGTATCATTGATCTCCTGCCGTGACATCGGACATTCGTCCTATACCGGCATTATTTTCCGGATCGCCCGCTTATTGAGGTTGAGATTGCCGCGCTGCGGCGCTGCTGTGGTGCTCCGGCACACCAAAACCAGTGACATGGGCGGATCGCGCACCGGACAATACAGAGTTGGTTGTGATCAAGACGCACTTCTCCCTTAGTTTTTGCTCGACGCATGACGACCGAACACTTCACGCAGGCGCTGGATTGGGCGGCGGCCGCAGGTCGGCGATCATTCGTAGGATGTCCGCGAAGAGATTTTTCGGAATGGCGACTTCGGCCATCTGAAACGCGACATAGCGGCCATGGCTCACGATCTTCGCGCCGATCTTGATCAGCTTTTCCTTCAGGCTCGTCAGTGACCAATCCTTTATCGGTTCGGGCGTCGCCAGCGTGCGCAGAAAATTACCGAGATTGTAGGCCAGCGCATGAAGCTGGAGACGGACGGCGTTAGCAGCGAACGACCGACATGATAGCCGGGTCCACTTGATTGCGCCTTTTCCTTCCTTGATCCATTGCTCACACGTGCCGCGCTTGTTGTAGAAGGCGACGACATTCTCGGCGGAGCGCGCCATGTTCGTCACGATGAAGCCGACGCGCGGATAAAGCTCGCCCGGATGCCATTCGACCTTGGCGATCACCCGACGCGGCTGCGACCAGCTTCCCGCTTGATAGGTGAAACTTGCATGGGATCGGCAGACGTCATTGGACGGGCGACCAACCGGGCGTTTGAGCAGATAGCCGATCCTCTCTTGCAAGATGTGATTGGCGGGCAGACGGATCGCATATTTGATCCGTTCTGCCTCCAGATATTCGTAAACTTCGGGGTTTGCGAAGCCGGCGTCGGCGCGGAAATAAATGCGTGAGACCTTGCCTTGATACCGCGCCACGACCGGCTTCAGCACCGCCTCCCATCCATCGGCGCTGTGAACATTGCCGGGGCGCAGGGCGCAGCGTTCCAAATCGCCATATTGGTTGAAAACGAACAGCGGATGATAGCAGGTGCAGTCATAGTGACCGTTCCAGACACTGTGTTCCTGTTCGCCATGCGTCGGGCTCACGCTCGAATCCATGTCGAGCAAGATACCTCTCGGCGGACGGCGACCATGAACGCTGTCGATCCATTTGCCGGAGAGATCAGCGAGCGCCGAAAGGTTCTTTTCCGCCGTGAGCCAGCGCGTCTCAAAGCGGCCCATCTGGCTCGGCGAAGCCGCTGCATCCGAGGCCGCCTTTCCGCCGACTATCCACCGCATCGCGGGATCATGGCGCAGGCGTTGAGCGTCGTTCACGTCTTCATATCCGGCAAGTCGCCCAAATATGGATTGCCGCAACATCCCGACGAGTGCATGCCGGCCATTCTTGCCAGTGCGTGCGTCGGAGAGCGCATCACCCGCCATCGCGCTGAGGCACAGCGCGTCGTCCAGTTCCCGGTATGCGAGCAAGCCTGCGTCGGAGGTAACCACCGATCCGCGAAAGTGAAGCAACAATCGGCGGTCGAAATCGAGCCTAAGAGCGCCATCATACGATTTACCCGCCGGGTTCGCCATGACGGCCTCATTCGATCCGAAATAACATGCTGATTATGTTAGCTGAATCGCGGCATCGACGCTGCAAATTATTGCCTCATCCGGCGTATGCGGGATAAACTCAATATCCCGTTTGATGCCGGACAAATCTTTTTTTTTTGGTCGAGATCCTGGCTTATCACTGCCTTCGCGTCGCGCCCGAGAAGAGTGAGCGGAAGCGAAGCGAAGGTGAGGTTAGTGGCGACGTCGTTATCTTGATAGGGCTCCTTCGCCCCCGCCGGCTCTCTGTTCTTTACCGTGCTATCGAATTGCGAACCAGAGAAAGGCTCCGGATCAGTGACGAGAGGCGCTTGAGTTGAGCCGGGTTGATTGCGGGCGATATAGGACCGGCCGTTAGGCCCGTGCTTCACCCATTGCGTTTCGCCGGCCTGGCCGGAGATCATGGCAACCGCGTTTGGTGTCGAGTGCAAATCCTCGGTCGCGAAAATATTGTCGAAGAGAACGAACCGGCTAGCATATTGCCAAAGGAATGGAATGGTGTCGCAATCAACATGCGACATGACGAGACGCGCGAATTGCTTACCCCGAGCCTCGTTCATGGTACCGCCTTTCACCGCAAAACGGCTATATTCGTCGAGCGCGAATTGATTCATCAAGGCGACGTTGCCGGAAACGTGAAGCTTTCGCGCCAGGCCAATATGGCTATGATCGACGCTGTCGACGGCATTGGCGTTTTCATTGGGACCAGAAATGGTTCGACGGCTACCAGCTCCCCGGTAGCGAAACTCTTGTATTTCTGGGCGAAGCCTGGCGTATCCTTGGGAGCGCGCGGCTGCCGGCCATCCGAGTAAATCCCGTTCGCTCCTGGAAACGTCCCAAAATAATTATCGAACAACTCATTTTCTTGGAAGATCACGAAAACATATTTCACCGCCGCGCGAAGGCGCTCGATCGTCAGTTCCCTGGAAAGGCGCGGCTCCGCACCCTTCGTCCAGTCCCGGTAAAATGGCATGACATCGGGACCTGGATCGGGTTGCAGGGTCACGGATGAAATGTCCGCTTCCTGCGCCAAACCCATCGTCGCGAGGCAAATTTGCGTCAAAGCCGCCGCAACCAAGGCGGCACAAGAATAGAGAAAAAATCGCGGCACGCGCCCCCCAATTCCTCTGGCCCAAGCAAGCGAAGGTTTGCCAGTTTCCCCTTTTTGACGATGCTTGGATGACAGGGAAGTGTCATAACACGCCGGCGAAGGCAAGAAACCTCCGAAAACAAATTGACTGTCTCTTGAGCTGCCGCCGCTGCTGGGCGGCTCTCCCAAACGCCGGCGCTCTTCGGGGCGCTCCCACGGCTGACGGCGCCCTTGCATGCGCCGCCGCATCCGCTATGAACCGGCGGTCAATTTTGGCCTTCTTTTATCCAGGGACGTCATGGCGATCGAACGTACTTTCTCCATATTGAAACCCGATGCGACGCGCCGAAATCTGACCGGGGCGATCAACGCCCTGATTGAAAAGGCGGGGCTGCGTATCGTCGCGCAAAAGCGCCTCCAGATGACCCGCGAGCAGGCGGAGACTTTTTACGCGGTCCATAAGGCCCGCCCCTTTTTTGGCGAACTCGTCGCGACGATGACCGCGGGGCCGGTGGTCGTGCAAGTGCTCGAAGGCGAGGATGCGATCGCAAAATACCGCGACGTGCTTGGTGCGACGGACCCCGCGAAGGCCGCGCCCGGCACGATCCGCAAGGAATTCGCGATCTCGCTCGGCGAGAATTCGGCGCATGGGTCGGATGGCCCGGAGACCGCCGCGGTCGAGATCGCGCAATGGTTTTCCGGCAATGAGATCGCGGGATAAGTGTCGAAACGAAGCAGGGGGCGAGCCATCGCTAATGTTCAAGTCAAAGATACTTTTCATTGTAGGCGCTGGAGCAAGCTGTGAGGCAAATCTACCAAGCGGCTCTGAGCTAAAAATTAAGATCGGTGAAAAACTTAATTTTCAATTTTATTCTGACTCAAATCATCTTTCGCATGGCGACAAATGGATATATTCTGCCTTGGAGAGACACCATCTTTACGCTGTAGAATTTAACAAATATATACAAGCAGGAAGGCAATACTTTGGAGCCATGCACCAGGCGATCTCAATTGATAACTATCTTGATGCCCATCAAAATGACAAGTACACGATCCTTTGCGGAAAACTTGGGATTGCACAGACTATATTGGAGGCAGAGCGCACGAGTCTCCTTTATTTTGATGAAGCCAACCGTAAGAAGATGAATTTCGCAAACCTCGAAAATACTTGGTACGGTGCGTTTCAACAGATACTTATGGAAAACGTAGAAAAATCTAATATTTGCAAGATATTGGAAAACGTATCGTTCATTACATTCAACTACGATCGTTGTATAGAGCATTTTCTTGTTCATTGTATTACAAATTATTATGGTGCCCCTCTCCATGAAGTATCTGCGCTATTCAATCAAGTGGTAATAAGACACCCTTATGGGGTCGCCGGTCTATTACCTTGGCAAGTCCAGACAGAGGGTGTACGAGCTGTTCCGTTTGGACAAGTGGAAAATACCGATTTGCTGGACATAGCGCTTCAGATTAACACATTCACCGAGCAACAGCAAAACAATGAGAAATTGACGGGTATCCGTAAAACTGTACATGAGGCCTAGGTTATTGTATTTCTTGGATTCGCGTTTCATGAACGCAATATGGAGCTGCTTAGCCCTGGGGATAGCTATGGTGCGAAGAAGATATATCTGACCCGCAAGGGTATATCTAACTCGGATATGCAAGTAGTAATAAATAGTATTAGTTCTACGCTTCGTGGTGGTGTAAATCCAAATAATTTTCTCAGCGGTGTAGATCCATACCTTTTTACGTTGAATTCGCCGTGCGCGGAGCTGTTCAAAGAATTTCGGCGTGGTCTATCGAGCTAAACCATGGCATGATAACTTAAGTTGGCGCCGCCCTTTAGCTAGCCGGGTATTCTACTCACCAAAAGGAACCCGCAACGGCTTTGGCTCGGTCGCTGGTTCACAAAAATATACCCGATTGCCTTGCACCCGCAAGCGGCCTTCGGCAAGGCTGGCGAGCACGGCCGGATAGATCGCGTGCTCTTCCGCGAGCACGCGGGAGGCCAGCGTATCAGTCGTATCGGAATCGAGCACCGCGACCGCCGCCTGCGCGATGATCGGGCCCTCGTCCATCGCGGGCACCACGAAATGCACGGTGCAGCCGTGGATTTTTACGCCGTCCGCCAAGGCACGTTCATGAGTGTTGAGGCCGCGATAGGCAGGCAAAAGCGCCGGGTGAATGTTCAAAAGCCGCTCCGGCCATTGGCCGATGAACCAGGGAGTCAAAATCCGCGTGAAACCGGCGAGGCAGATCAGCTCGATCCGATGCAATTCAAGCAGCACTTGCATCGAACGCTCGAATTCTTCGCGCCCGGCATAGATCTTATGGTCGACGACTGCGCAGGCGACGCCGTTCTCCTTTGCGAAGGCCAATCCCGCGGCATCCGGCCGACTGGACAAGACAAGCGCGATTTCGGCAGGGTAAGATGGATCGCGCGCGCGTTCGACCAAGGCCCGCATGTTGGAGCCGCGGCCGGAAATTAGAATGGCGGTGCGTTTGCGCCGGAACGTCACAACGCGAGCCGCCCGGAATAGCCGACCATCTCACCCGCCTCAATCGCCACGACGCGGCCGAGCGTGACCGTGCTTTCTGTCCCCGAGCGAAAGGCGCGCAAAACCTGGGCGGCCTTGCCCAAATCGACAATGACAATCATTCCGATGCCGCAATTGAACGTGCGCAGCATCCGCGCCGAGCCGCCTTGCGGCGCGCGCGAGCGGCTTGATCCTTTCGACCATGGCATTGCCGGCATCGATATCAACTCCAGCGTTGGCATAGGTGAGGCCATTCTTATTTTTCATATCTATCCTGTGCCAACTCCACGAGCGCGCGCGTTCGTTCCCGTTTCACGCGGCGAAAAGAGCGAAAGGTAGTTGAATCAACGATTTTTTCTCGATTACAGAAGCGACTTGCCGGAATTTGCTCTAATCCCTGGCGCCTGCCTAGGCAAGATCGCTGAAGTTCGCCGCAGGGGCCAAACCGCGCTATTGGGATCGGATTGCAGTCATGTTAGACGCATGGACGGGTACTCCCCGTGGTCCTTGGCAAACCGCGCGCCGTTGAATTCAGCAAGGCCTCTCCGCGGACACTCTGGCATTAAGAACTCTGGCAAGCTTCTTTGCGATCCGGGCGGACTGGCCGTGGCGGGACGGGAGGTCCCATCGCGGCGAATTCATCGAAGCCGCGGTTTAAATCTATCGAAACGGAGCGATGCTTTCTTATTACCGCAGTCTGCCCAACCTGATCACGCTCGGCCGCCTCGTGCTCGCGCCGGCGATCGTCGCGCTGATCGCCGCGCAGCGCTGGAAGGAGGCCTGCATCGTCTTCATCATCGCGGGCCTGTCCGACGCGGTCGATGGCTGGCTTGCCAATACCTTCGATCTTGAGAGCGAACTCGGCGCTTATCTCGATCCCTTGGCCGACAAGGCGCTGATCGTCTCTATCTATGTCTCGCTCGCCATCGCCGAAGTGCTTTCCGCGCCGATCGCTATCCTCGTCGTCGCGCGCGATATCATGATAATCGGCGCCTTCATGATTTCCCTCATCATGCGCAAGCCGATAAAGGTCAAACCGCTGACGATCTCGAAGTTCACGACGGCCGCGCAAATAAGCTTTGCGGCGATGGTTCTCGGCGTCAAGGCATTCGATTTTCCGGCCGGCGCCTGGTTCGATATTTCGCTCTATGCTGTAGCGGCGCTGACCCTTGCCTCGACAGCGGCCTATGTTGGCCAGTGGATCAAACACATAAATCTTTGACGCGACCGCGGCAGGAGGAAGCGAGGGGACTCGCCGAACTTTTCCCGACACCGCGAAGAGACGCTGTTCCTTCCCCACGGCCGCGATGCCTAGCTCTATCGGTGACCGCCCAAATCGTTGTGTAATGCCATGGGTAAAGGAAACCATGGATCGGCGAACGCGGACTATGGTATGGGAAAGCCGTTGGCAAGAGTTGGCGGGAAGCGGCGGCGGTTATGCGGATCGAATGGCAGATCGGCTTTTGGATCGGCGCATTTTTGCTCCTCGTTCTTGTGCTGTGGCTTTTCAGCGGCGTGCTTCTGCCTTTCGCCGCCGCCTTCGCGCTTGGCTATCTTTTGAACCCCGTCGTCGACCGGCTGGAGCGGCTTGGCTTCAACCGGCTCGGTGCGACGCTCCTCATCATGGCTTGCTTCGTGCTTGTCCTAGTCGCGATTTCAATTTTTATTGGGCCCGTTCTTTGGCGCCAGGCCGTAAGTTTCATCGAGGCGCTGCCGGCCTATGCCGTCAAGCTGGAGGAACTGATTTCGGCCGAGACCGCGCGTCTTTCGCGAGATTATGGAGGCGTTTTGATGGATAGGCTCGGCCTTGGCAACAAGGCCGGAGGCGACCTCGCAAGCGCCACCAACGATCTCGTCGCCCAGGCGGCGCAATGGGCGACTTCGTTTTTGAAGTCGCTTTTGACGCGCGGCGCGGGGTTGATCAGCCTGATTTCGCTGCTTGTCGTGACGCCTGTCGTCGTCTTCTACATGCTTCTCGATTGGCACAAGATGATCGCGACGATCGATGGGCTTGTTCCGCTGCGTCATCGCGAGACGGCGCGGGCGCTCGCGCGCGAGATCGACACCGCCTTGGCCGGATTTTTGCGCGGTCAATCGCTGGTTTGTCTTTTTTTGGGCACCTGGTACGGCATTGGACTTTCGTTGATCGGGCTCAATTTCGGCCTTTTGATCGGCATCGCGGCTGGAATCTTCGAGCTTCATCCCTTATGCCGGATCGTTGACCGCCCTGGTCTTTTCCTCGACGGTCGCGATCGTGCAGGATTGGCCGCAATGGAGGCTGCTCGCCATGTCGCTCGGCGTCGTTTTGGTTGGTCAATTCCTCGAAGGCAATATTTTGTCGCCGAAGCTCGTCGGCAAATCGGTCGGACTGCACCCGGTGTGGCTGATTTTCGCACTGCTGGCGTTCGGCAGCCTGTTTGGGTTCACCGGCCTCATTACCGCGGTCCCCTTTGCCGCGGCCGCCGTAGTAATCTTGCGTTTCGCGGTAAGGCGCTACCGCGCAAGCAATCTTTATACCGGCACCGCCGGGGCAACCCCCAGGATTCTTCTCGATACCACCATGACATACGGTGATGACGAGGACCATTGAGATGGCCGGCGAAAAACCGCGCCAGGCGCGGCCCGCGAACCCTCAATTGACGCTGAATCTCACCCCGGACCCCGGCTACGAGCGCGAGAATTTCGTCGTGTCTGCCTCGAACGAACAAGCGTATGCGATGATCGAACTCTGGCCCTGGTGGCCGGACCCAACACTGCTCATTTTGGGGCCGTCGGGTGCCGGCAAAAGCCACCTTGGCGCGATCTGGGCTTCGGTCGCCAAAGCCGGCATTCAATCCGCCGCTTCCCTGGCGGGGGAGGACATTGAAACGCTGGCCGCCGCCGGGCCGCTTCTCCTAGATGACGCCGATGCGATCGGCCAATCCGAAGCGCAGCTCTTTCATCTTGTCAATTTGATGCGCGAGCGCGGCACGGCCCTGGTTCTCACCGCGAAAACGCCGCCGGATGCCTGGGGCTTGCGGACCGCCGATCTTTTGTCGCGTTTGCGTCTCGCCCCAACCACCGCGATCGGGCCCCCCGACGATGCCCTGATGCGGGCCGTTCTCGTCAAACTCCTGATCGACCGGCAGCTCGTCGTCGACACCGCCGTTGTCGGCTATATCGCTTTGCGGATCGAGCGCTCGCTCGACGCGGCGCGCTCATTTATCGACGCACTTGATCGCGAAGCCTTGGCGCGGCAAACCCGAAATCTCCCGGGCCATCGCGGGAGACGTCCTGCTCGCCATGGGCCACGGCGGGGAATAAGGTCCTTTTCACGAAGAGCGGGACTGCTCCGATAACGGCGGCGGCCGGCTTACGATGACGCCGCCACTTACGGTCCGACGTAGCGGATCGAGCGGCCTTGGGGGTCTATGATGGTTTCCCCAAAAACGAGTTTAAGTTCGCTTGCCGAGCGTCCGGTGGCCATGTCGGATTCGCCGTCCGGACCGGAACCTTGGGCGTCCAGAGCGGCGAGAGCCTTGCGTTCGCGCTTAGAAACCCCCTTGATTTCAGATAGTTTTCTAAAATCCCGCGGCTCGTGGGGAGTGCCGGAATCCCCAGTGAAAATCCGTATGCCGCTTGCCGTCATCACCGCATCGCCAGGCCGCAAGCTATCGTCGTCCATGAGATCGACCGGCGCCTGCGGCCCCACTGGATGGTCCGTTTCGTCGGCGACGGTTAGCTTCCGGCGCGCCGTGAATTTGTGTTCATGTCTATGGAAACCACGATCCGCGTGCCGGCGGAAACTGGGATCGGCGCCCCATTGTCCCGGATAAGCTTCATAAGGCCTTACGGCCCAACTCTGGAAGGGTCCAAATAGAAAGTCGAAAAATCCCGCGCGCGCGATACTCGGGAACGCGATGGTTTGAACCAAGCCAACCATCACTACCGCGACCGCCACGCCGCGACCGTTATGCGCTACGCCCATAGTGAAATCCTTACATTGAAAATACTATACTCCATTTCACGCCGCAACCCGAAAATCCGTTGGGCTGGTGAAGTAGAAGATTCCCGGTGACGGAGACGCGGAAGCGGTTCCAGGTCTTGGGGACTTTGCCACGCTGGAAATCGGGCGCCGCGTCCGCGACAAGTCCGCATGTGGCATAGCATTTTCTAAGCGTGACGTGTCTGTGCATGAGGCCCCACAGCCGCTCGATCCGCCGGAATGCTCCTTTGCGCGATGTTCCGGTTGCAAGCGTCCGCGCCGACGCGTCTCATCTCAACCGGCAGCTCGCATCCTCTCGAATCCCGCGTCGAGATCCGCCTTCAGATCCTCGATGTCTTCGAGGCCGGCGGAAAAGCGCAAAGCGGGACCTGGCGGATTCCACGTCGTCGCGCTGCGATAACCCCGGCAATCGAAGGGAATGACAAGGCTCTCGAAGCCGCCCCATGAATACCCCATGCCAAACAGTTTTAGCCCGTCGAGCATGGCGGCGAGCGCGGCCCGCGAGCAGGGCAAAAGAAGCACCGAAAAAAGCCCCGAAGAACCGAGAAAATCGCGTTTCCAAAAGGCGTGTCCGGGACAGGAAGGAAGTGCTGGATGCAAGACTTGGATGACCTCCTTGCGGGCGGCGAGCCAGCGGGCGAGATCGAGCGCTTGACGTTCGGCCTCCCGCAGCCGGAGGTCGAGCGTGCGCAGCCCGCGCAAACTCAAGAAAACATCCTCGGGACCGGCGCACATCGCAAAGGCGTCGAAAGTGGCCCTCAGTCTTGGAAACCATTCCGAGTTGGCGGACACGAGCCCGATGAGAAGATCGGAATGGCCGGAAAGATATTTTGTTCCAGCTTCGACCGCCATATCCGCGCCGCGCGCATGCGGCGGAAAGAACAAGGGGGTGGCCCAGGTGTTGTCGAGAATCGTGCAAATGCCCTTGGACCGGGCGAGCGCGGCGATACAAGGAACATCCTGGATTTCGAAGCTCTGCGAACCGGGCGTCTCAATGAAGATCGCGCTTGTGTTCGGCCGGATAAAGGATTCGATCGCGGCGCCGAGCGCGGGATCGTAATAGGTTGTCTCGACGCCCATGCGGGCCAAAATCGTCTCGCAGAAGTTGCGCGACGGACGATAGACCGCGTCGGTCACGAGAATATGATCGCCGGACTTGACGGCGGTTAGCAGGGCTAGGGTGATCGCCGCGAGGCCCGAAGGGGCCAACACGGTTCCGGCGGCACCCGAAAGTTCCGTCCACGCGCTCTCCAGCGCCGCCGTTGTCGGCGTTCCCTGGGTGGCGTAGGAAAACCGCGCCTTGCGCGCCAAAAAATCCTCGAGAGTCGGGAAAAGCACGGTCGAGCCGCGATAGACGGGGGTGTTGACGAAGCCATGCTGGTCGCTGGGGCGGCGCCCGGCGTGAATCAGTTTCGTGCGGTTCTTCAAAGGGATGCGGTCTTGCGGCGTGGTCTCGGTCATAGGTGCGTCCAGTCATATGTACGCCGGAAACCGCGCTTTCGATCCGCGCTTCGTCAAGCTGGGCATTGAACCGCCGTCCGCGCGCTTGCAATGTCAACCACCCGGCCGGTTTCGTCCAGTGCCTCCCGCGCACGGCAAAGCCCCGTGTCACGCGCCGCAAGGCTTCATGCCGATCGCTCCGGAAAGCTTTCTTATGCTCAAGAAGGCAGTCAGATATAAACGCCGAGCTTGGCATAGATATTCCGGCAGTGGTTGATCGCCGTGTTCTCGCTGACGCGGCACTTTTTCGATCACGCCGGACGGCACTCCCAACACGTTCGTGCTCGATGTCCAGGGGCAGGTGGGCGCGGTTGGCGTAAGCACCACGCCGCGCCGAGGAGCTGCCGCTGACCGGCCGCGAGATCGAGGTCTGCTTGCCGCTGGCGATGCGGCAGTCGCGCGCGGAGATCGCTGGGCGCTTGGGGGTTCAGAGCCGCGCGGAGCTTGCCGAGAAGCTGCACCCGCGCCGATAGGCACCGACCGTGGCCGCTTCAAGGCGGGTGCTCATCGTTTCCAGCTGGTTGCTTTCTCGCATGATCTTTTCCCAAAACTCTGCAAGCTCTTTTATGATCAATCACTTCGTCTGCGGTGATTGACGCGCGAACCGGTGTTTCTTATCTGTAAAATACTGGACTTGAGATTTCAGGCAGTGCCGGATGAAATCACGCCTTGCCATTCATCTCTCGGCGGCGAGTTTGGCGAGGGACTCGATGTTGTCAAGGATGCACAGCACCGGCTGCGCCGGCGCGAGAGAAGCTCGCGTCCTTGACAACATCGAGTCCGCCTCGCCGATCATGCCCGCCGTTGAATGAATGAATCTGACATTGACCGTTGGATCAAATCCAGACTTGTACATCTTATCGTTTCCGCGTCGCTCGCACACTGAGGCGATCCCGCGAAGTCCTTCGCTTTCCCAAGGTCCCGTCATGTCCCTCGCCGGAGCCCTCGGTCAAGCCAATTCCTGGCCATTCGAGGAAGCGCGCAAGCTCGTCGCGCGGGTCGAGGCTTCCGGCCAGACCGAGGTTTTGTTCGAGACCGGCTATGGGCCTTCCGGCCTGCCGCATATCGGTACTTTTGGCGAGGTCGCCCGCACAAGCATGGTGCGCCACGCGTTCCGGGTCTTGACCGAGGATAGGATCAAAACCCGCCTCATCGCGTTTTCCGACGACCTGGACGGCCTTCGCAAGGTGCCGGACAATATTCCAAACAAGGATCTGGTCGCCGCCCATCTCGGCAAGCCGCTGACCGAGGTTCCAGACCCTTTCGGCACGCATGCAAGCTTTGGCGCGCACAACAACGCGCGGCTGCGCGCATTTCTCGATCAATTCGGCTTCGACTACGAATTCGCTTCGGCGACGGATTACTATAGGTCCGGCCGCTTTGATGCGGCACTTCTCCACATCCTTGCCCGCTACGACAAAGTGATGGCGATCATGCTGCCGAGTTTTCGCGAGGAGCGAGCCGCAACCTATTCGCCTTTCCTGCCGATCCACCCGAGGACCGGCGTTGTGATGCAGGTGCCGATCGAATCGATCGATGCCGGCGCGGGGACGCTCGGTTGGCGCGATCCGGACACGCAAGAGAGATTCGAGACACCGGTGACGGGCGGCGCTTGCAAGCTGCAATGGAAGCCGGACTGGGCGCTGCGCTGGTATGCGCTCAAGGTCGACTACGAGATGGCTGGCAAGGATCTGATCGAATCGGTCAAATTATCCGGCGCGATTGCGCGCGCGCTCGGCGCCACGCCGCCGGAAGGGTTCAATTATGAATTGTTCCTCGACGAAACGGGCCAAAAAATCTCTAAGTCAAAAGGCAATGGCCTGACTATCGACGAGTGGCTCGCCTATGCGAGCCCCGAAAGTCTGTCGCTCTTCATGTATCAAAAACCAACCGCCGCCAAGCGGCTGGCTTTCGACGTGATCCCGCGCGCGGTCGATGATTATCTTAGCCTTCTCAACACCTATCCAAGGCAAGAGGCGAAGGAGCGTCTCGGCAACCCGGTCTGGCATATTCATTCGGGCGCGCCGCCGCCGCCCGAAGTCTTGCGCGGCACCGGCAATCAAGCGACCGCCATCACCTTCGGAATGCTGCTCAATCTCGCCGCCGTGGCGAACAGCGAGGATCCCCAGGTGCTTTGGGGTTTTCTGCGCCGCTATGCGCCGGATGTTTCGGCCGCGACGCATCCGCGTCTCGACCGGCTGGTCGCTTATGCGGTCCGCTATTTCCGCGATTTCGTGCACCCGGCGAAAAACTTTCGCGCGCCGGACGCAAGCGAGCGCGAGGCACTCGAAAATCTCGCCGCCGCTCTCGCCGCCCTGCCCCTGGGTGCCAGCGCCGAAGCGATTCAGACCACACTCTACGATGTCGCGCGACAAATACCGCGCTATCAGGATGTGAAAGCCAAGGGCGCGACAGCCGAACGTCCCGGCGTCTCGAACGATTGGTTCGCCATGCTTTATGAGGTGCTGCTCGGCGAAAGCCGTGGCCCTCGATTTGGGTCTTTCGTGGCGCTTTACGGGATCGCCGAAACCCGCAAACTCATCGCCGACGCGCTCGCCGGCGATCTTCCGCGCAAACATGCCGCATTCCAAGCGCGAAGGTGAGGAAGTAGGGTATGGGTTATATGCTTTAGGGGAGTGAAGTTGGCGGGAGCGTGGTCCTTGCGGCTGCGGCATTGGCCGTCGCGGAAGATCATGTCCCTCCCCCAATGGAGGTGTTCGCCACCGTTCCATTGCCGCGGATGGCAGCCCATATGGTTTGCCAGCACGCGAACCGGAACAGAGGATCGCGACAGATTCGGCACTTCAGCCGTTTGTCACGCCATTCTTCACCCGATCGCTTTGCCCGCGGACCCGCCCGACCTTGACAAATGCGCGAGGCAGCTTTAACTATAATCAAGACCACGGAGGTATAGCCTAAAGGGCGTTTGGGGGACAATGCTTCACGAACTGGAGCGTCTACCGTAATTATCGAACGGCATGGCATTTTCATACGCTCCCATCCTCGTTGCGTATAGGTTAATGATTAGCATTATATCTGATTACTTGATCGAGTGAGGGAGGTTTGTTCGGTGCGGGACATAGCCCTTTCAGAACGGCCACTGTTGAACGCGGACCCTGCGGTGTTTGCCCGCGACTTTGACAAAAATTGCTTTATTTTCACCCACCGGCTTTCGGGTAATCCGCTTTTTAGCACTGACCGGCTGCTCGCGCTGGCCCGCCGGCGGGCGCGCGATCCGGATGATGTGTACTACGACGCGGGCGAGATCCGAGTCGATCAGCGCTGGGATCAGACGCCGCCTTGCGACTTGCCGGTCGATGAGCTTTTGCGACGAATCGAGACGGCGGGAGCGTGGATTATTTTGCGCCACGTGCAAAATGATCCCGAATACGCCGGGCTGGTCGACGCCTGCATGGACGAGATCGTCGTGCTATCTGGGCGAGATCTCAGTCAAGTCATGAAGGTTCGCGACGCAATCATCTTCATCAACTCGCCCAACCGGATTAGCACCTACCATATCGACCGCGAATGTAGCTGGCTGTGTCAGATCCAAGGCCGCAAAACGATCAGCATCTTCGAACCAGCGGATCGCGATGTTTTGCCGGAGCAGGAAATTGAAAAGTTTTGGGCAGTGGACCACAACGCGGCGACCTACAGGCCGCAATATCAAAGCCGCGCCACCGTGACCGAACTCCTCCCCGGACACGGCGTGCACATTCCGGTCGGCGCGCCCCACTGGGTACGGAATGGGCCCGAGGTGTCGGTCTCGCTGAACATTAATTTCCACTACCTCGACGCGATCGCAGCGGATGTCTACAGAGCCAATTACTGGCTTCGCCGCCTCGGGTTAAATCCTACTCCGCCGCGGGTTTCGGCGTTCAAGGACGCCATCAAGCGAAGCGTCTACGGCACCGTCAATCGAACCGTTCTTCAACCCGCGCGCGCGGCGCGGGGGGCGATCAGGGCGATGAAACATCGCGCGCGCAAGACCTGACGGGCTTGGCAAACCCTTGTTGTAAGCGTCGCTTCATTGTAACTGATTTTGCGTAATAGATCAGCGCCCTTCGGCATCCGCTGAAATTCATGCGAGATCCGGCGGGGGATTAAGTGGCCATTCTCCAACGTCTTCGAGTGAAACAAATCAGGTTTACAGCCCGCCTCTTGAGCGCCGTTGAAGCCCTGCCCGGCGGTGGCCGCTTGATGCAGCCTCTGGCTAACTGGCCAATTACGGCGCCGGTTTTGAATGCTATCTTGGGTTATCAACGCGTTTTTGACGACTTGCCGCAAGCGCTTGCGGCGGCGGAGCCCTATTGCGGCGGCGGGCACGACGCTCCGGGGGTCGGCGCACTGCACCTGGGGTTGTCGCAATCGCCCCGGCCCAGCGATTATGCGGCTTTCTATCACATTCAGGGTCCCGTATCTCGCTGGTTCAAGATTTTCGATCTTGGTGGAAATGTGGGAAATCTATTTTATTGCTATAAGCGATATTTGCATCTTCCTCCCCATCTTGTCTGGCAGGTTTATGATCTTCCCAAGTGGACGGAGGAGGGGCGGCGCCTTGCCGCGGAAAATGGTGAAAAGCAGCTTCAGTTTACGCGAAACTGGGAGGACGCATCCGGAGCGGATCTTTTGCTTGTCTCCGGCTCGCTCCATTTTTTCGATCCGCCCGTTTATCACATGGTAGCTGAGCTGCCGGAAAAGCCAGCGCACATCCTTATAAACCGCTCCCCCTTGATTGATGGACCGACCAAGGCGACTGTTAGGGACGACGGTTTCTTTAGGACCGCCCGCGTCCTCCACAACCGGGGGGAATTGATTGCGGCCTTCGAGACGATAGGGTACGCATTAATCGACAGTTGGCAAGCTCCTGAGCTTTCACTCAGAATTGTTGGAAAGCCTGAATTCTCAGCTGCTTCCTATTCCGGGCTCTATTTCCGGCTTAAGCCGCAAAATTAGCGCGGCGACGGCCGCCCCATTCCGCTAAGCTAGCTGGGCGATCTTGCTCTAATCGGCGATATGACCTCGACCGTGGACATCATCTACAAAATCGTGCCCGCCTCTTTGTGGCGCAAAGCCCAGGACAAGGGCCGGTTTGACGGCGCGCCGGCCGACCTCGCCGATGGTTACATGCATTTCTCGACCGCGGAGCAGGCCGAGGCAACCGCCGCGAAATATTTCAAAGGCCAAGACGATCTGCTGCTTATCGCGGTCGACACAAAACGGCTTGGCGACGGCTTACGCTTCGAGCCGTCGCGCGGCGGCGAGCTTTATCCACATCTTTATTCAGCTCTGCCGCTCGATGCCGTGGTCTTCGCGAAATCTTTGCCACTTTTGCTAGATGGCAAGCATGATTTCACTGGTCTCTTAGGATGATCATCTCTTGGATTTGATTACATTAAGCGAACCTTGGACAAATCTCTCGCTACGCTGCCTTCCGGTAGGCAGGCTCTTGCCCAATGGCTCCGTCTTATGTAGCGATATCCGATGCTTGAGGGCGTATTGGTCATATCAACGCACGAGCGTCGCCTGGACCATGCCAGATTCTTGGACGCAGTCGGTCGTCCAATATTGTTCCAGCTTGACCCCGAAACTGCGCATGAACTTGCCATCAAGGCGTTGAAGTGGCTACCGCTCTCGCGAGTAGACTCTGACAATCCACGACTCGCCATGGGCGCCTTTGGGTTAGATTTCTCTAATCCGGTCGGACTTGGTGCAGGCTTCGACAAGAATGGCGAAGTTATCGATGCGATATTGCGTCTGGGCTTCGGCTTTACAGAGGTAGGCACGATCACGCCGCTGGCGCAAGCCGGTAATCCGCGCCCGCGCCGGTTTCGTCTCACCCGCGACGAGGCGATGATCAACCGTCTCGGCTTCCCCAGCCAAGGGCATGCGGCTGTTCACGCGCGGCTCACAAAACGCCCCCAACGGCCGGGAATTGTCGGGATCAATCTCGGTGCCAACAACGACTCCGGCGATCTCCCCGCCGATTATGTGCGGGGGGTCGAGGCCTTCGCCGATGTCGCGGACTATTTTGTGATCAATGTTTCTTCGCCCAATACGCCGGGCTTACTTGATTTGCAAAAATCCAGCGCGCTCGACGATCTTCTTGCGCGCGTTCTGGATGCACGTGACATCGCGGCGGAACGGTTTGGCCGCAAGCCCGTGCTCTTGAAAATAGCTCCCGATCTTGCGCACCGCGAACTCGACGAGATCATTGGCTGCGCCCGCGCGCGGAAAATCGACGGTCTGATCGTCTCGAACACCACAGTCTCGCGGCCAGCATCATTGCTCGAACTCGGCGGCAAGCGAACCTGGTGGCCTTTCTGGCCGGCCGCTATTCGCGCTTTCGACGCAAATGCTAGCCGCAGCCTATTTGCGGGTGGAGAAGCAATTTCCGTTGATCGGCGTTGGCGGCGTGGACAGCGCGGAAACCGCCTTCGCCAAGGTCGAGGCGGGCGCAAGTCTCGTGCAACTCTATACATCCTTTGTGTTCAAGGGGCTTGCGCTTGCAGACAAAATCAAGCGCGGCCTCGTCCGCCGCCTCGCGCAAAGCTCCTATCCCCGGCTCGCGGATGCAACCGGCGCCGCGGCGGCGGATTGGGCCAGTGGAAAACTCAACGCGGACAATTTCCGATAGCGCCACGCTTGGGTGAGGCCGCGCGCGAGAAGAAAAAGCAGAAGCGAGAACCACAGCCCGGCGTTGCCGAAAGGCCGTAGCAAATAGAAGCTTGCAATATAAAGCGCAAGCGAGACGACCATCATATTGCGCATGTCGCGCGTCCATGTCGCGCCGACGAACACGCCGTCGAGTTCATAAGCGAGCGCGCCCGCAAGCGGGGCCAGCGCGGCGAACAAAAGATAATCGCGGGCAAACGCCCGCACCTGTGGTTCGGTCGTAAGAAAATCGATGAACGGTTTGCCGGAAACAAGCGCCACGGCGGCCAGGCCGGCGGCAAAGGCGAAGGACCAAAAGGCGGTCAGACGCACCGCCGCGCGGAAACCGTGCGCGTCCCGCGCGCCGATCGCTTGGCCGCACATCTGCTCGGCGGCGGTCCCGAACCCGTCGAGAAAATAGGCCGTGACGAGAATGAGATTAATCAAAATCGCGTTGCCCGCGAGGACGATATCGCCGCCGCGCGCGCCCTGGGCGGTGAAAAACGCGAAGGCAAATAACAGCGCCGTGTTGCGGATGAAAATATCGCGATTCATCGCAAACATCCTTGCGATTTTTCCGCGATCGAGAATCAGCGCGGCGCCCCCCGGAATAGATTGCCATCCATGCGCCACACAATGAAAAAGCCCGCGAGCGTACCAAGAGCCTCGGCCGCGAGCGTGCCGGCCGCCGAACCGCGCATGCCTAATGCCAAGCCGTAAACAAGAGCGATGTTGAAGGCGATGTTGGACAGATGAATCAAGACTTGGAGGACGAGCGCCACGCCGGTTCGCCCGCATCCAACGATTGCGCCGACCACCGCGTAATTGATAAGGACAAAAGGCGCCGACCAGATTCTTATGTCGAAATAGAGCCGTGCCGCGCCGGTGACTTTGGGGCTTGCGTCGAGTGCGACAAAGCTGACCCCGGCGATCGGCGCCTGGAGCAAAATCATTGCGGCTCCGATGCAAACCGCGACGATCAGGGCTCGCATGAGCGTCGCGCGTTGCTCGGCGGCGTCGCCGGCGCCAAGGGCTTGCGCGGTGAGCCCCGCCGTCCCCATGCGCAAAAATCCGAAACTCCAGAAGATAAAGTCGAAAATGACGGCGGCGGCGGCGATCGCGCCGAGAAGATGCGCCTGGCCGAGCCTGCCAATAATCGCCGCGTCGGCGATGCCGAGCAATGGCGTCGACAAATGCGCGAGCGTCATCGGCAGCGCAAGCCGCACCACGCGGGCGTGGCTCACGCGCGGAGGATTTACGGTGATGTTGGCATTGCCAGGCACCGCGCCGCGCCGGGTTCAGCTTGGGTTGCGCATATTCATAAGCCGCAGCACCAGCCAGACCGGAACGACGATCGCGGCTCCCGCGAGGATATAATCGGCGACCACACGGATCGCGTCGAAACCGAGGCCCCAGATGCGATCGATAAGCTCTCTTAGCCCGCGAAAGATGTCCAACGGACTGATCTCAAGCCACATCAGGAAAGCACCGACGATCAGGGAGACAAAAAGAAGGCGCAAGAATACGCCGCCCGGCGAGCCGCCCAGAAAACGGTTGAGCGCCGTCTCTTGCGGACGCGAGCGGACACCGGGCGGGGCGGGCGGCTGTTCAGGCGCCGTCCAATGGGGAGGTGCCTTCGGCGCGGAACTTTCATTTTCGCTCATGCGGTACCTCTTAAATCGAAGCTATGGAGACGGGAAGGACTCGGGAATCAATTTGGCGGATAGTTTGCTGGTTGTGTCAACAAGGCATTTCTAGCGCGATGGCGGTGGCCTCGCCGCCGCCGATGCAAAGCGCCGCCGCGCCGCGTTTAATATAAGCCCGTATTTTTGTAAGGCCGCAAGCAGAGTCACGACAATTCTCGCGCCCGACGCGCCGAAAGTCTGCTCTGCAAATTTCAACCGACTTGCGCGGATCAGTGCGTGGTCAAAGCGTCGCAGATTTCGCGCGCGGCGGCCAAGGCTGCGGTCAAAGCGGCGGGACTGACTTAACATGGAACGTTGTCGGTCAGCTTTCCGGGTCTGGCGGCGGAAACTCTGGAACCACTGCTTTAGCAATGCGCCTTATACCAAGTCTCTGAAAGTTTGACTCCTGAGGCGGATTCCCGAATTGGCATTTATCTGATTCACCATGGCAAACAGCTTTTGGGAGAGTTTGCCATGTCGACTCCGGTTCCGCTTCGCTCTGACTTTGACACGATTGGCCTGCGCATGCTGGCGCGGCGATCGCGTGACCCCGATCAGACCCGGCGTCTCTTGGCACTGGCCGAGATTTATGATGGCGGCTCGCGGCCGGATGCGGCGCGGATCGGCGGGGTCGGGGTGCAGATCGTGCGCGACTGGGTTGTCCGTTTCAACGCCAAAGGTCCTGATGGTCTCTTGACCGGCAAAGCGCCGGGCGCTCCCAGCATCCTCGGCGAGCGCCAGCGCCAAGCCTTGCGGCAGGTCGTGGAAGATGGGCCGATTCCCGCCCTGCATGGCGTCGTCCGCTGGCGGCTGATCGATCTGGCGCAGTGGCTCTTCGAAGAGTTCCGGGTTTCGATCTCCAAGCCGACGCTCAGCCGCGAGCTGCGGCATATGGGCTTTCGCAAGCTCTCGGCGCGACCGCGCCATCATGCGCAAGACGAGGAAGCCGCGGCGGCTTTTAAAAAAACTTTCTCGCCCTCGTGGAGGAGACCGCCGCAAAAGAGGCTCCTGGCAAGCCGATAGAGATTTGGTTTCAAGACGAAGCTCGGATCGGGCAGAAAAACAAGGTCACCCGCCGATGGGCGAAACGCGGGACACGGCCTTCGGCGCCGCACGACCAGAGGACGAGTTCAGCCTATATTTTCGGCGCCATCTGCCCGGCCGAAGGAAAAGGCGCCGGGCTCGTACTACCCTCCTGCAACAGCGAGGCCATGGCCCTGCATCTCGAAGAAATCTCGCTTGCGGTCGCACCAAGCGCGCATGCGCTCGTTCTTCTCGATCAGGCCGGGTGGCATGTCTCGGCGAAGCTTCCCGTCCCGGACAACATCACGCTCTTGCCGTTGCCGCCGAAATCGCCCGAGCTCAATCCGGTCGAGAACATCTGGCAATTCATGCGCGACAACTGGCTCTCGAACAGCGTCTTCGAATCCTACGACGACATTCTCGACCACTGCTGCTTCGCCTGGAACAAGCTCATCGACATGCCCTGGAAAATCATCTCCATCGGAACAAGAGAGTGGGCCTATCGGTCGTGATCAGCGAGACTTGGTATTAGATCACGCAAAGTACTATCAAGCTGTGCCGGAAGAAATATTTTAAGGTGTGCCCCGAATACGTTCTTATATTTTCTCAAGCTTTTTGCGTATAGCTAGAAATTACTCAAAGAGCATTAAGCGAATTTACGACCTCGATGTTCCCAATTTGGGCTTGAATGCGAATTTGTTCCTCAAGCGCCTTAAAGTCCAAATCCTTTGCGGAGCCTACGTTCATATCGATGCGTTTGTTTCGCTCGCTTAGTATCTCCTTAAGCGCCCGCGTGTAACTCACCATTCAGCCAGACCGCTTCAATAGCTCCGGGTCATTCGCCAAGACAAACGGAATTTCTTTGAAAAATTCAAGCTCAACAAAATAAGGTCAGGGCATCTGGTCATCATATATTTAAATTCTGAGTGCATCGACTCACTAAACGCCCGCAGTTATGTCGCGTTTTTCTCTACCGCACGTAGTGCGGCGGCGGCAGCATGACTTTGCTCGCGATGCGGCAATATTTGCTGCATGACTATATGCAACAGGACCTCGATATAATACACCACCGCTGAAGCTGCGCCGTTGAGTTGCGTTAGCTCCTTCTCCTGGCGCTCGCGAGATAGCTTCCGATTTTCGCGGCGTGTCTTAAGCCAGTCTGTAAACAATCCCAGCGCAAAACCTAAAAAGGCGGCGAGAAATACCGGGACGGCGGCAACAAAAAATTGCTGTTCGGTCACGAGTTGAGCCTCGAAATCGTCCAGCCGCTAACATTGTAGCTGCGGCCAATCTCCGCAAGCGTTTCCTCGCCGTGGTCGCGGCGGTTGATCGGCTCGCCGCGCCAATGCGGCAAGGCTGTGCAGGTCGAGCAAGGGGGCCATGGCAAGGAGTTTATTCTGGCTGTCGGATGAGGCATGGAAGACGTTGGAGCCCTATCTGCCTCACGGCAAGCCGGGAAAACCGCGCATGGACGATCGGACTGTCATTTCCGGCATCCTGCATGTGTTGAAAACAGGATGCCGCTGGCGCGACGTTCCGCCAGCCTATGGGCCACCGACGACTATCTACAATCGCTACAATCGTTGGTCCCAGGGCCGTATCTGGCCGCGCATTTTCGAGAAAATGGCGGCCGCCGGTCCAGTTCCAGACGAGCTTTCCATCGACAGCAGCCATGTCAAGGCGCACCGCTCGGCGGCTGGTTCAAAAAGGGGGAGTTCGCGGAAGCGATTGGCCGTTCGCGCGGCGGAAGAACGAGCAAAATCCATGCTTTGGCCGATGATCGCGGCAGACCGGTCGCCTTTGCGCTGACCCCGGGAAACGTCGCCGACATCACCATGGCCGCTCCATTGCTTGGAGCCGTCGCCAGACCAAAGCGGCTGCTGGCAGACAAAGCTTACGTGTACAAGTCTGGACTTGATCCAACGGTCAATGTCAGATTACGTCATTCATTCAACGTCGGGCATGATCGGCGAGGCGGACTCGATGTTGTCAAGGACGCGAGCTTCGCTCGCGCCGGCGCAGCCGGTGCTGTGCATCCTTGACAACATCGATCCCCTCGCCAAACTCGCCGCCAAGAGATGAATGGCAAGGCGTGATTTCATCCGGCACTGCCTGAAATCTCAAGTCCAGTATTTTACAGCTTACGACGCCGACAGCCTGCGCAAATGGCTCAAACAAAGGAAGGTCAAAGCAGTCGTTCCACGCCGGACGCCCTATCCTCTGGACAGCACGGCCTACAAACGCAGAAATCTCATCGAACGAATGTTCTGCAAGCTCAAGAACTGGCGACGCATCGCAACCCGATATGACCGCTATGCGCAAAACTATCTCTCTTGTCTCGCCCTCGCAGCCATAATGATCGCATGGATTTGAATGAGTCCCCAACCTAGGACACAAACTAGGACAGGAATTTTAAAGAGGTGAATATCCCTCTAGGAGGCGCAAAACGGTCATCTTCGCTCATGCGGCACCTCTCAAATCGAAGTTTTTGGAGGCGGGAAGACCCCGACCCAGTCAATTTGGCGGATAGTTCGCTGCTCGTGTCAACAAGGCACTTCAAGCGCGAGGGCGGTGGCCTCGCCGCCGCCAATGCAAAGCGCCGCCGCGCCGCGTTTCAAGCCGTATTTTTGCAAGGCCGCAAGCAGCGTCACGACGATTCTGGCACCCGACGCGCCGATCGGATGGCCAAGCGCGCAGGCGCCGCCATGCACATTTACCTTTTCGCGAGGGAGACAGAGCTCCCGCATCGCCGCCATCGCGACCACCGCGAAGGCCTCGTTGATCTCGAATAGATCGACATCGGTCACGGACCAGCCGGTCTTGTCCATCAGTTTTCGCAACGCGTCGATGGGGGCGGTGGCGAATTGACTGGGCGCCTGCGCGTGGGTGGCATGCGCCAGGATCGTCGCCAACGGCGCGATGCCCCGCTTTTCGGCCTCCGAGCGGCTCATGAGAACGAGCGCCGCGGCACCGTCCGAAATCGAACTCGAATTCGCCGCGGTCACGGTGCCGCCCTCCCTGAACGCCGGCTTCAAATCAGGAATTTTGTCGAGCCTCGCCTTCAGCGGCTGCTCATCATGCGAAACAATCCGCTCTGCGTCCTTGCCGGTCTTGACCGTGACTGACGCGATCTCCTTTGCAAAACTGCCGTCGGCTATCGCCCCTTGCGCCCGCTCCAACGAGGTGATGGCGAACGCATCCTGGGCGGCGCGGGTGAATTGGAATCGTTCGGCGCAATCCTCCGCGAAGGCGCCCATCGGCAGATGCGCGCCATAGGCATCCTCGAGCCCATCGAGGAACATATGATCAAGCACTCTGCCATGCCCCATGCGGTAGCCGGACCTCGCGCGATCTAGCAAATAGGGGGCGTTGCTCATGCTTTCCATGCCGCCCGCAAGCGCGATCCGCGCGCTTCCGGCGCATAAAATGTCATGCGCCAGCATGATCGCCTTCATACCGGAACCGCACATCTTGTTGACGGTCGTGCAGGGCGTAGCCTCAGGCAGGCCCGCGGCGAGCGCGGCCTGACGAGCGGGAGCCTGGCCCTGGCCCGCCGGCAAGACGCAACCAGGAATCACTTCTTCGATATCCTCGGCTGCAACCCCAGACCGCGCGAGCGCCGCCTTCGCCGCGGCGGCGCCGAGGCTTGCGGCGGCAAGGTCTTTGAACTCGCCTTGAAAGCCGCCAATCGGCGTGCGCGCGGCGGCGGCGATGACGATCGGATCGGCGTTCGTCATGGTTTCTCATTCCTTCCCAAATAATAGATTGTGATCACCGGCCCAACGCGAAAGAGGCCGCCCGCTTAAGCCCGAAGTTTTGTTATCCGCTGGCCAGAAGCTTTTAGCCGCGTGATCTTTATCGCAAAGCCGGCGCCCGCAATCGTACCAAAATGTTTAACGTGAAACATTTTTGTACGATTGACGGGGGCTGAGTACGTAAGGCCTCATACATCGAGCGGCTTGTAACAAGTGCGGTCGCGCGGAAAAATGTAAGTTCGGCGGATTGTGGCGGAAGGGCGCATGCGTCAATGGAGCTGGTACGGCGGAGCCTGCACGACTGGCGCCGCTGCGTCGAGAATCTCGCGCCTGTTGCGTGAGCGTGGCGGATAGATGCGCTGGCGATTGATGATCCCCTTGGTGCGTTTGGCTTCCTCGCCCGTTGCCGCAACATGGCGGTCCCAGCCTTCCGTATAGACCGCTCCCCAGGGACCGAGATCTAGGCATGTGACATACCAATCGATTTGCAGCGAAAGCATCGGCGCGCCCAAAAGATCGCTGACGACATTGTAACCAGCGAAGCGGCCCATTGGACGCGCGTGCTGGCACGACATGACGGAAGCGTGCGTGCCATCGATCCGCAGCCACCCGGCATCCCCGGCGGCGAACTCCGCCGGCATGCCCTTAATCTTGAGATGGGCATCGACGGGCAGGCGGCCAAGCCGGTCGCGCGCGACCGGAAAGCACGCCGTCAATGGATCGGCTTGCTTGCCGGCGCACCAAACCACCGTGGCGGCCGGGATTCGCTCGCCTGTCGCAAGGGTCGCGCCTTCAGCGTCAATGGAGGCTACCGAAACGCCGGGACGTGTTTCCACCCCTAGGCTTTCGAGAGCGTCGGCGATCACCGGCCGCGCGTCCCCCATGTCGGATCCGATCCATGCTTGATGGTCGGCGAGAATAACGCGTGGAGTTGCTCGCAAGCCGGAAGGTGTCGCCTTTGCGATGGCGGTATGCAATTTGCCGAACATTTCTGTTGCGACCTCGATGCCGGTGAGACCACCGCCCACGACAAGGACGATGTATTGGCCCGTGGAAGCGGAAAGGGAAGGCAATGAACCGATATGATCGTTGAGCCGCGAGCCTGCCTCGAACGTGTCGACGTTGAAGGCAAGCGCCTCAAGACCCGGAATCGAGGGTCGGGCGAGGCGGCTGCCAAGAGCGAAGACGAGCCGGTCATAGGCCAAGATTTGCGAAGCGCCGTCTATCGTGCAAACGACCTTTCGCTCGGGGACATTGATGTCCGTGACCTCCGCCACGACGTGCTTGACGCCGATAGGGTCGAGCACATCGGCGAGCGGGACAAGCGCCGCATCGAGATCAGCTTCATAATTGCGGACGCGGATTGAGTGCCAGGCTGTGCGGTTTACGACAAGAATCTCCACGTCGCCGGCGCCAAGTTCATCCAGCCTGCGGGCGGCCGCGACGGCGCTCCACAGACCAGCGAACCCGGCACCAAGCACGAGAATGCGCGGCATTTGACCACCCATTGAGTATCTTCGCTAGACGGTGCAGATCTGTTATCGTAATCTTCGCATTATGAACCGAACGGGCGAGCGGGGGAAAGCATGACCGCGTGGCGAACCGCTGTTTTCTCGGGAGGCTACGATGGCACACCAGGATGAGGGGAAACAGACGATCTGCGGCGGGGCGAGGTCTGGGCGCCTGCGGGCGCTGCTCGCACTTTTCGCGGCACCCCTTTATGCCTGACCGGTACGGGGCAAGCGCACGAGGCGAGCGAGGGCCTTCCAACGGAGCCGATCCTGCGCATCGAGACCGGGCAGCACGGCGCTCACATATTCGGCATTGATACGGACGCGGCGAACCGGTTCGCGGTCACGGCCTCGCATGATAGGACCGTGCGTGTGTGGTCGTTGCCGGACGGGCGGCTGCTGCGCATTCTGCGACTGCCTCTGGATTTTGGAGACATCGGCAAGGCCTATACCGTGGCGATTTCGCCGGACGGCAGTACTGTAGCCGTTGGCGGCTATACTGGAAGCGGTTCGCACCAGAACATTTTTCTGTTCGATAGGGCATCGGGCGAGCTGACGAAGCGCCTCGCGAACCTACCTAACGTCGTTTTGCACCTGGCCTACTCCCCCGATGGCCAGCGCCTTGCCGCATCCCTCGGCAGCAATGGCTTCCGCGTGTTCGACGCGGGCAAAGACTATCGGCCGCTACCGAGCGATACGCAATATGGGGACCCGAGCAATTGGGCGACATTTGATCGGGCTGGCCGGCTGATGACGACGTCAATCGACGGGTTCGTCCGGCTCTATGCGGCCGAGCAATACGCGGATCCTATCGCCCGATTTAGATTGGAAGGCCATATTCCCCAATCGGCGGCGTTCTCGCCGGATGGCGCTCGCATCGCGGTCGGATATAGCGATACCCCCAAGGTGGTGGTCCTGTCCGGTTCGGATCTGACCCGGCTTTTCGAGGCCGATACAGCCGGCGTTGATAACTGCATCGGCTCGGTCGCATGGTCGAAGAATGGGCGCTTCCTGTTCGCCGGCGGCTGTTGGTCGGTAAATGATGTGCACCTAGTGCGTCGCTGGAGCAAGGGCGGCCACGGGGCCTATGTCGACATACTGGCCGCACCTGAACCGATCATGGGGATCCTGGCGCTGAAATCCGGCGCGATGCTGCTTGCTCATCTCCATGGCTTCGGGCTGATCAGCCCGGATGCCAAGGTGATACCAATGCATGGCCTCGGCGGTCTCGATGTTGGATCTGAAGATGGACCGCTGGTCTCGACGGATCGCGGTACGGTGCAGATCAACGGACTCGACGTTCAGGCCGATAAGCTGCGCCCGTCTCAACACACGTACCGCTTCACTTTGGGGCAGCGTCGGGTTGAGATTGACCCGCCGGCCGACGCTAAGCTGCTGGCACCGATCACGCAGGCGCCGGGGCTTGCCGTTACGGATTGGAAAGATTCGAATACGCCGGCTGTGAACGGAACGCCGATCAAGCTCTACCCCGGCGAAATAGCAAGAAGCGTGGCCATCGTGCCAGGCACTCAGCAATTCGTGCTCGGCGCCCAGTGGTCAGTGCGTCTTTTCGATCAGCCAGGATATGAACTCTGGCCCAAACCGCTTCCTGGCCCAGGCATTGCCTGGGGGGTCAACGTCACGGGAGACGGGCGGCTGGTGGTAGTCCTCTATGACGACGGCACTATCCACTGGCTGCGGCTCTCGGATGGAAAGGAGCTGCTCGCGCTGTTCATCCACCCCGACGGCAAGCGCCGGGTGGCGTGGACGCCACAGGGCTACTACGACGCGAGCGTGGGGGGCGACGAGCTGATCGGTTGGCATGTCAATCATGGCTACGACCATGTTCCCGATTTCTACCCGGTGTCGCAGTTCCGGGATCAGTTCAACCGGCCCGACATCGTGGCTTTGGTGCTCAGCACGCTCGACGCGGACGAAGCCGTCCAGCGGGCCAGCGCGGTTTCCGGACGCAAGGCGGCAGTTGCAGTCGCCGACAGCCTTCCCCCGGTAGTGAAGATCGTCTCGCCTTCCGACCGGTCATCCGCAGCCACGTCGCCGATCGCGGTCACCTATCAAGTGCGCTCGCCGACAGCACCTCCCCCCGAGGGCGACCGCCTCGCCAGCCTATCAATCGACATGCCGCAGCGCAACGCGGTAATCTCGCTCGTCGCCGCGAACGAAAACGCGTCGAGCGAGGCCGCGGTCGTGCATATCGGGTGGCAGGGGACAAAAGACTGGTACAAGCCGGACCTCTATGTGCTCGCGGTGGGCGTGTCGAAATATAACGACAAGAATCTGAACCTGACCTATCCGGACAAAGACGCCGAAGACTTCATCAAGGTCATGCAGGCGCAGGAGGGCGGTCTTTACAGTCATGTCTACTCCCGCGATCTGCCCGACGGCCAAGCTACCCGCGAGGAGATACGAAAGGCTCTCAATTGGTTGAAGAAATCGACGACGTCACGGGACGTCGCGGTGCTGTTCCTGTCGGGACACGGCCAAAACGACGCCGGAGGGCATTACCACTATCTGCCCTATGACGCCGACCTGTCGGACATGGACCTGACAACAATTCAGGACTTCGAGATCGAGGATTTCCTCGCCAAAGTGCCGGGTAAGGTCATCGCCTTCCTCGATACTTGCTTCTCGGGGGGACTGCATCCTAAGGGGCCTACCCAGCCAGATGTCGACAAGCTCGCAAACGAGCTTGCCTCGGCCGAGAAGGGTGTTGTTGTGTTTACCTCGTCCACCGGCCGCCAGTTCTCACAGGAGAAGCCCGAGTGGAAGAATGGCGCTTTCACCAAGGCCCTGGAAAGGCGGCGCCGACTTTGAGCACGTCAAGACAATTTCGATCGCAGGATTGGAGCTCTACCTCGCGCACCGCGTGAAGGAGCTGACGGGTGGGGACCAAAGCCCGACGTCGGCAAAGCCGAAGACGATCCAGGACTTTGTGATTGCGACTGTCGTACCATGATGCGCCTCTTTGTCCCTCCGCCGCGCCTTCGGCTTCTCACATGGTTCACCAAGATCGCCGTCGCGGCCCTTGTCAGTGCGTTGGCCAGTACGGGAATCGTCGCGGAGGACACATCTGACGGCATTCGCGTGATGGCGCGCGAAAAATCACTTGCCGAACAGTTCCTGGTGATCATGAACGATTTTGGACAAAGGGATATCGGCCAATATGCCAAGGGGGTTACGCTATACGCCGAGGCGAAGGCCGAGTTTGACGGGCTGATTGCAGAGCTGGAACTCGAGCTGGAACAGGCGAGGCCACCGGACCAGTCCGAACGGTTCGAGGCCGCGCTGAAGGACGCTGTTGCCAAGCGAGTCGCCTTCACCTCGTTCGTAACCGACAAGCTCATTTCACACACCGAGGGTACGCAGAAGGGCATCGCCGGGGACTTTATCAAAGGGGGCGCCGACCTGATCAAGGCACTGACCGACGCAGGCATCGCGATTTGGCGCGAGTTCCGGTCCGGTAGCGAAGCCCGGCGCAAGGAGATCATGCAAGAGCTTGAATCGCTGCGATGGCCGCAGTTCACGGCCCCCAGTGGCAAATGAGGTTGGGACCGAGTTCGATCACTGAAGGGACGTGGCGAGCCCCAAACGGCGGACAGCAAAGGGCGTAGCTGCGGCCGATTTCAAATTGAGCTGCACCTAAACTCTACTAGTTGATATTTGATCCGACATTTGGTGTCATAAGGCCGAAGCGAGAGCCGAGGCTGGGCGCGGAGCTGGCCAGGGTTGCGGAGAGCCCGGCCTCGGCGTTTTATGAGGACACCGACGATGACCAAGGACCAGAAGATTATCAAAGGAAAGGTGGGCTTGGCTCAAGCTCGCCAGGCAGCTCGGCAATGTGAGCCAGGCCTGCAAGATGCTCGGCTATAGCCGCGACAGCTTCTACCGCTTCAAGGAACTCTATGACAAAGGCGGCGAGCTGGCGTTGCAAGAGATCAGCCGCAGGAAGCCAATCCTGGCGAACCGGACCGCGCCCGAGATCGAGGCGCGGATCGTTGAATTTTCGCTGGAGCAGCCGGCCTTCGGCCAGATCCGCGTCGCTAACGAAATGAGGAAACTTGGCCACTCGATCTCGCCGGCCGGCGTGCGCGGCGTCTGGCAGCGCCATGATCTCGAGACGATGAAGAAACGGCTCAAGGCGCTGGAAGCCAAGGTTGCTGAGGCAAGGCCGGATCCTGACCGAGGCGCAGGTCATAGCCTTGGAGAAGGCCAAGACCGAAAAGGAGGCGCACGGGCCAAGTTCGAGAGCGAATGCCCGGGCTACTGCGGGGCGCAGGACACGTTCTATGTTGGCAACATGAAAGGGGTCGGCCGCATCTACCAACAGACCTTCATCGACACCTATTCGAAAGTGACGTTTGCCAAACTCTATGATCGCAAGACGCCGATCACCGCGGCCGACCTCTTGAACGATCGGGTCGTGCCCTTCTTCGACGAAAAGGAAGTGAAGCTCTCACCTGTTCTGACCGATCGCGGCACCGAATATTGCGGCAATCCCGAGCATCACGAATACGAGCTCTATCTCGCGGTGGAAGATATTGACCATTCCAGGACCAAGACGAAGAGCCCACAAACGACTGGCATCGCTGAGCGCTTCCACAAGACAGTGCGGGATGAGTTCTATCGCATCGCCTTCCGAAAGAGGCTCTATGCCTCGATCGGGGATTTGCAGGACGACCTCGATCTATGGGTCAAAAGCTACAACGAGGAGAGACCGCATCAAGGCCGCTGGTGCTTCGGCAAGACGCCGCTGCAAACATTCCTTGACGCCATCCCGATTGCGAGGGAAAAAATGATCGCTGCCTGACCACCATCGGCAGTGAACCGGCCATCTCCAAAAGGACGCCGTATGTAAGATCAAATACAAGCTACTACACCTAAACCGCCTCTCCTTCAATGCGCCAGGCGCTCCAAAAGATCCCGCACAGGAACCTGGCCGGATTTGTAATTGCCGGTGAGCGTTTACATCACGAGACCCGCCGCGCGGCGCGAACTCGTGCCCGCGCTCGCCTCCCGCCATTAGCGGCCTGCAACCGCTCCTGCCCGTGCCTTGGGGTCTTTCCCCGAAGTCCGCCCGGTCGTGATGATGCCGGTCTGGTTTTTTCGACGCACACGAGAACTGCCCAAGCATGCGCGACTGCGCCGCGCCAAGGCGGGTCCGGCGCATTTTTGCCTCTCGAACAGCTTCAGCACTATGCTCGGTGATCCCAAAATCGCGGTGAACAGTCAAGCCAGGATGACCGGCTTCAACACCACTCTCACAATCGGCAGGCTTGGCGAGCGCGGGGAAGGCGTCGCGCAAGGCCCGGACGGCTCGGTCTTTGTCCCGTACGCCTTGGCCGGTGAAACAATCGTTGCCGAAGTCGATGGTTCGCGGGGTAGATTGGCCGAGGTTTTGACTTGCAGCCCAGATCGGATCGCGCCGTTCTGCCGCTATTTTTCGCGTTGCGGCGGCTGCGCGGTGCAAACGCTTGCGGCGGAACTCTTACGCGCGATGGAAACGCGATCTGGTCGAGAGCGCCCTGCGGCGGGCCGGCCTGACGAATGAGGTCTTGGACCTCGCCGATGCGCATGGCGCCGGGCGTCGCCGCGCAACTTTTCACGCACGCTACGCAAAGGACCATCCCACTACCGGGTTCATGCGGGCGCGCGCGCACGAGGTAGTTGAAATCAACTCCTGCCCGCTGCTCGCCGCTTCGATGGATGGGGCATTGCCCGCCGCCCGCGCGATCGCCCAGGCTCTGGCCGCACCCGGAAAACTACTCGATATTCTCGTCACCGCGACGGCGTCCGGTCTCGATGTCGATCTCAAAGGCCGTGGCCCCCTTGGCGAAGCCGAGACCCAAACCCTTGTCCGGATTGCGCAGGAGCACGATCTCGCCCGCCTATCCAATCACGGGATGATCGTGATATCTCGCCGCGCGCCGATGCTCGCCATGGGCAAAGCGATGGTGGCGCCGCCGCCGGGAGTCTTTTTGCAGGCGACCGAATCCGGCGAGGAGGCCCTCGCGGCAAGGGTTTGCGCGCATGTCGCGGGCGCGAGATGCATCGCCGATCTCTTTTCCGGCGTCGGGACCTTCGCACTCCGGATGGCGGAGTTCGCAAAAGTCGAAGCTTTCGATCTTGAAGAGGCTTCGCTTCAAGCTTTGGCGAAGGCGGCTCGCGCGGCAGGCTTGCGCCAGGTCGCGGTTTCGCCGCGCGATCTTTTCCGGCGTCCGCTCGGCCCGCTGGAGCTCGATCGATACGACGCGGTCGTCTTCGATCCGCCCCGCGCGGGGGCCGAAAGCCAAGCCCTTGTTCTAAATGCATCCTCGGTGCCGCTTGTCGTCGCCGTATCCTGCAGTGCCCAAACCTTTGCGCGCGATGCCGCGATCCTATGCGCCGGCGGATATGAGATGGCGCGGGTCGAGCCGGTCGATCAGTTTCGCCATACGCCGCATGTCGAAATCGTCGCGGGCTTCCGGCGCCGAACCAAAGGACAACGAAAGAATTGGCGGTTGCTCGGGTAAGGCTAGAGCGGGAAGGCAACAGGCGGCGCGGGCGGGTCGAACCAGCGAAACGCCAATAGCCCGAGGAGAAATCCGCCGATATGGGCCTCCCAGGCGACCGTCGCATCGGTGATGCCGAGCGGCACCGGGATGGCGCCAGACAGAAAATTGGCGAGGAACCAGAAGAAAAGAAAACTCATCGCGCTGCGATTGGACAAAATTTCCCACAAAGGCAGTGCCGGCTGGCGATAAGCCATGCCCTCGTCCGCGCGTTCCGCGAAGCCGAGCAATTCGCCAAGCGGCGCCCCCGGTTGAAACACGAAACGCACCGCCGCCGCCATGACGCCGGAGACCGCGGCCGAGGCACCCACGACCGGCTGCAGATCTGTCATGTGTGTGACGTACTGCATCAAAGCTCCGGCAATTGCCGCGGCCGTGCAAAAAAGCAAAAAGCGTGGCGCTCCAAAACGGCGCGCGACGGCCGAGCCGAAGGCCGCGAACCAAAGGCAGTTCATCCCGACATGCAGCCAGCCGCCATGCAAAAACGCATAGGTGATCGGCGTCCACCATTGCGGCTTCCCATCGCCTAGGAAAAAGACCGCCGCCCGGGCACGGAGCTCGGCGTCATCCGCGACCGAATTGAAGGCCTGGGACAGGCGGTCTGGATCCAATGCGAAAGTAAACCGGCCCGGCACGAAGGCGAAGCGCCGAAGAACCTCAAGATAGGCTTCGGGCGAGAGGAGTTCTGTGAGACCCTCGATCGCGGCCAAGAGCGCGACGATCCAAAGGACCACCGGTGGCAGATTGAAAATTCGTTCTTTTTTGCGCCGCATGCCGGTATCCTTGTCCCAATCCGCGTGATTCCCAGGGCCAAACTGTAAATCATCGGGATTCGGATGTCAGCCTCTGCGGTTGGTTCACCGCGTGTTATTTAATTTTCGTGGCGAGCAGGAATTGGCGCGCTCGTCCAACAGGTCAAGAATACAAAGCATTGGCTGCACCGGAGTGAGCATTCGCTCGCGTCATTGACAGAGGCTCGACCCGCTCGCCCGGCTCGCCGCCGAGAGATGAATGGCGAGATGCGATGAACTTCGCGTCTAAGCAAAAGAAGGCGTATAGAACGCCTGACGCCTGACCATTACGACACAGACTTTGTGCGGCGCTGCCTCGGGGGAAGGGATGGCCGAAGAGGGCAAAAACACTTTCCAAGGGCTGATCGATATGGCTTCCAGCATGAAGGAAGCCTTCGAATCGTTGCGAGGCCAAATCGGCGAGCTGGGTGCGGTCGTGCTCTTCGCGCTCGCCGCCAGTGTCTTCGCCTTCCTTTACGTTGTAACGCACGGGAAGGAAATTAAAGAGTGGCTGTTCGTCGAGCGTTTTATCCACTGGTTAAGGCGCAAACGGCTACCGAAGGCTCCGGCTTACCATCTCACGATAGCAGTCGCGAACCTCGAAGATGACAAGGACCTGAAGCAAAAGAAGAAGCTTCTTCCCGGACTTGAAGATTTCGACGGAGTAGAAACCCTAAACATTGACCGCGTTGTGGAATGGCCGGCCACGGGGACTGAACGAGAAAATAGGAAAAAAGCGGAAGAGGAAGCGAGAGGCTTACTTAAGCAAATCGGTGTCGATGTTCTGATTTGGGGCCGCGTCATCGAGCGCACGATGCGGCTCTATTGGACACCATCGCGGGAAATATCTGGCGCGAAAGCAAGCGGAAATTATCAGCCTCAATCCACCGAGACCATTGCGCTTCCCGAAGCGTTTTGGAGTGACCTCAAGCAGATTTTGGGCTTGCTCGCGCAAACCCGCTTGGCCGAGCTTACTTTCGATCAGGAGGGACATTATGTTGCCGATAGGCTTGCGCCGTTGATTACCCAAGTCGGCGCGCTGGCCGATAGCAAGGAGGGCGTCTGGAACCCAGAGACCCTCGCAGGGGTACGGCTTAACCTTGCCGTCGCGCTCACGACTTTTGGCAACCAGTCGGGACAGAATGAACCACTGGCCAAAAGCGTCGAGCTTTTTCGCAAGGTTTTGGGCGAATGGACCCGCGAGCGTGATCCGCTCAAATGGGCAAAGGCGCGGACCCGTCTCGGCTTTGCGCTTGCGTGCCTCGGCGAGCGCGAGAGCGGGACGGAGAAGCTGCAGCAGGCGGTCGAAGCCTATCGCGAGGTGCTAAAAGAATTTAACCGCGAACGCGTGCCGCTCGAATGGGCTGCGATGCAGACGAATCTCAGCAGCGCGCTGTTTCGCCTCGGCGAGCGCGAGAGCGGGACGGAGAAGTTGCAGCAGGCGGTCGAAGCCTCTCGTGAGGCGCTAAAGGAATTTACGCGCGGGCGCGTGCCGCTCCAATGGGCCATGACGCAGACGAGTCTCGGCAATGCGCTGTTGCGCCTCGGCGAGCGCGAGAGCGGGACGGAGAAGTTGCAGCAGGCGGTCGAAGCCTTTCGCGAGGTGCTGAAGGAAAGGACGCGCGAGCGCGTCCCGCTCGAATGGGCTTCGACGCAGACGAGTCTCGGCATTGCGCTTTTGCGCCTCGGTGAGCGCGAGCGCGGGACGAAGACAATTGGCAAAGCGGTTGAAGCGTTTCGCGAGGCGCTGAAGGAATATACCCGCGATCGCGTGCCGCTCGATTGGGCTGCGACGCAGAACAATCTCGGCAATGCGTTTGTGTCCCTCGGCGACCGCGAGCGCGGCACGACGACGCTCGGTAAGGCGGTCGAAGCCTTTCGCGAGGTGCTGAAGGAAACGACGCGCGAGCGCGTCCCGCTCGATTGGGCCACGACACAGTACAATCTTGCCTCTACGCTCTTCCGCCTTGGCCTGCGTGAGAGCGGCACGGGCAAGCTTGAAGAGGCGGTCTTGGCCTATCGCGAGGCGCTGAAGGAAAGAACCCGCGATCGCGTGCCGCTCGAGTGGGCGCAGACGCAGAACAATCTCGGCGTGGCACTCGAAACGCTCGGGGAACGCGAGAGCGGCACGGAAAAGCTCGAAGGGGCTGTTGAGGCCTATCGCAAGGCGTTGGAGGAATTTACTGAAAAAACCGATCCCTATTGGCACAGTAACGCGGAAAAAACCCTCGACCGGGCGAATGCACTGTTGGCAGAGCGGCGCGGCCCGCCCTCTGCCCATTAATCAAACAACCGCGCCAAATCAGCTCTTCGTTTGTCAAGAGTTTTGGGTTTCAAAATGCCGCGGCAATAAGACGATCTTACGCCGGGAACGGTTCCGGCACGCGCGCCCGGCCATCAAGGCGCCGTCGCCGCCCGATTTTTATTGCACCAAAAATTTGGGCGATCTTAATTGATCGAGGGACATAAGCTGTCTTGCGCCTTGTAAGAATTTTGGCCCCAACCAGACAAAAATGTTTCACGCGAAACATTTTGGCACGATTGGCTTTTGCTTTATACGGGCAAGGTATGTACGATTTGCGTCTGCTTGCGTGAGCCGCCCGGAGCCGGCCCCTTACTCCACATCCTCTACCGCGACAGGGCCGCCGCCGGAAGGTCTTTGGGCCAGCGCCGCCTCCATGAAACCATCGAGCTCGCCGTCGAGAACCTCGCTCGGCGTGCTCGATGTCGCGCCGGTGCGAAGATCCTTCACGAGCTGATAGGGCTGCAACACATAGGAGCGGATCTGATGGCCCCAGCCGATCTCGGTCTTGGCTTCCTCCGTTGCATTGGCCGCCGCCTCCCGCTTTTCGATCTCCTGGTCGTAGAGCCGCGCGCGCAGCATGTTCCACGCGGTTGCCCGGTTCTTGTGCTGCGAACGCTCGCCCTGGCAGGCAACCACGATCCCTGTCGGGATATGGGTAATGCGCACCGCCAAATCCGTCGTATTGACGTGCTGGCCGCCAGCCCCCGACGAACGATAGGTATCGATGCGGCACTCCAATTCGTTCACGTCGATTGCGACCCTGTCGTCGATCACCGGATAGACCCATACCGAAGCAAAACTCGTATGGCGGCGGGCGTTCGAATCGAAAGGCGAGATGCGCACCAGGCGATGCACGCCGGATTCGGTTTTGGCCCAGCCATGCGCATTGCGGCCCTTGACGAGAAGAGTGCCAGATTTGAGGCCCGCTTCGTCGCCCGCCGTCTCCTCGATGATCTCGACCTTATATTTGTGCCGCTCGGCCCACCGCGCATACATGCGAAAGAGCATGCGCGCCCAATCGCAGCTCTCGGTGCCACCGGCGCCGGCGTGAACCTCGATATAGGTGTCGTTGGCATCGGCCTCGCCGGACAGCAAGGCCTCGATCTGGCGGCGCCCGGCTTCCGCCTTCAGGGCTTTCAGCTGGTCGAGCCCTTCCGCCGCGGAAACCTCGTCTTGTTCCGCCTCGGCGAGCTCGACGAGCGTGATCGCGTCCAGAAGTTCATTTTCAAAATGTTTGAGCGAACCAAGCCTATCCTCGAGTCCGGTGCGCTCGCGCATTATTTTTTGCGCGGCTTCGGCATCGTTCCAAAGGTCGGGATCTTCGACCTTGGCGTTCAGTTCGGCAAGGCGGCGGGAGGCGGCATCGACGTCAAAGATGCCTCCTCAGCAATCCCATCGATTGCTTGATGGATTGGACAAGCGCTTCGGCTTCGGCGCGCATTTTTCGGTGCTCACTTCGCAGGAAACCCGGTTGCGGCGGAGATGCCGCTCGTTTGCGACAAGATAGTAAGATAGGCTTTTGATGTAAACCGCATGGCGTGAAAACCGCCGCCGCGCGAGTGCTAGCGGCTCATGGCGCGGGGGCGCTCTAACTTTCTTATGCCCTTGACGAGTCCTGCCCTTGACAAATTTTACCACTTCAGGCCGTTGAGCCGCTTTATGAACGGTTGACGGAATCGAGTGTCTATCTCATCGTTCTATCTTGGCTCCTTAACTGGGGTCCAGATACTGAATGGCCTTTCGGGGTCCGGGTATCCGCGGCAGCCTTCGGGTCGCCCCTCATTTTTGCCAATAATCATCCTCCTTCGCACCTTTCTCCTTAGCTTCCGCGAGCAACACCTCCGGGCCGAACATGTGTGTGTCGAACTTTTCCAGCACTTTTTTCACCACTGTTTCCGGCACGCCCGATTTCGCCAAGGCCGATGGCTTTGGATTCTTTCTGTAGACCAGCGTCCAATGCAAATCCTTCCATGTCGTGGGATCTTTCGCATGTTTTTTTGCAAGGTTGTTATATGCGGGGTAATCATATGAGGAGCTACCCGTTTTCGGCGCACCAAACACCACAACCAAATCAATGCGGTGGAGCGCTTCCGGGTAATCCCCCGGCACGCCCGGGATCTTCTCATTCTTCGCCAGGATTTGGAGAATCCAGTAAATATTGTACCCACCACCCGAAAAGCCATAGAACGCGGTATCCGCATTGTCTGGGTCTTTGTCTGGGTCTCCCAGAAACCTTTTCAAGGCCTCTTTAGTCTGCTCAGTCGGCCTGCCTGTTGTGCCCTGGTCCGCCTTGCCAGACACATCCAGCACTATTGGTTTATAGCCTTTAAACCCCGCGTAGTCTTCCGCGGCCTTCCTGTGCAACGCTCCGACCGGCCACTTAATTGGATCTCCATTCTCGTCCGGATAATCTTTTCCGTCCGTGTCAGCAACGCCGCGCAAGATATACATCTTTTTATCCGCCATTGAGGTCTCCTTCGGCGAAAGGTCAACTCCACGTGTCGTTATAACTCAGGTGGTCAGCAACGTTCAAGTGTTTGTCCGAAGAACGTAGAAGCATCGGGGCGCACTTCCTGCGAAGATCGTTCCGATAGAGGGTATTGGGATTGGCCCGCGAATGAAGCCACAAACGTGGGGCGCGTCGTCGTTGCCGGCTCACAGCAGCCCGGCGTCAGCGTGATCGCGGAACATGTCGGCGTCGCGCACGAGGCTTGGCGGCCTTCGTTCAATAGACCTCTTGCATAACCCTTTTTTAAGCAACAGTTGATTCGTTGCCGCCAAAGGGGAGCGGCGATGAGATGTGATTCGGTCAAAGAGCTGCAAGGCGCAGCATTCCGGCGGCTTACGGGTGTCCGGAGGAGCACATTTGAAGACTTGGTGGCGGTGCTTTTTGCCGCCAAATGCAAGCAGAAGGCGGCCGGCGGCAAGCCCAACACGCTTTGCATCGAAGACCAGCTTTTGATGATGCTCGAATATTGGCGGGAATACCGGACTTATTTTCATATCGGGCAAACTTACGGGATCAGCGAAAGCGCCGCCTACCGCAACATCAAATGGCGTGAAAATGCCCTGGCCAAAAGCAAGGTCTTTCGGTTACCGGGACGCAAGGCTGTGGCGGCAAGCGAGCGGGTGTTCGACATCGTCTTAATCGACGCAACCGAGACACCCATCGAACGGCCAAAAAAAACAAAGGCGCTACTATTCTGGCAAGAAGAAGCGGCACACGCTGAAAACCCAGCTCGTCGTCGAAAAATCGACACGCCGCATTCTCTGCCTCGCGCACGAAAAAGGACGGCGACACGACTTCCGGCTGTTCAAAACATCGAAGGTGCGGCTGCATCCTGAGACGAAAGCCGTTGCCGACCGCGGTTATCAAGGCCTGCAGAGAAGGCACGCGAAGACGAGCCTGCCCAAAAAGCGCAGCAAAAAGACTCCGTTGTCCGCAAGCGACCGGGAAAGAAACCGCGCCATCTCCGGCGAACGCGTGGCTTGCGAGAACGTCATCGCCATGCTCAAACGCTTCAAAATCATCGCCGACCGCTATAGAAACCGCCGTCGCCGTTTCGGTCTGCGCTTCTTCCTTATCGCCGCAATCTACAACATAGAGCTCGAGGCCGCGTAACGGTTATGCAAGAGGTCTAATGTGCGCAGGCGCCGGTTCGAAATTAAGGTTTCCAGGTTTCGGGAAAAGGTGACTTACATGGACTATCGCAAATAGATGATCGTCAATCCGGGTCAAAAGCTCCGTCTGAAGGACGTCGATCCCGCCATCAAGGGCCGCCACGAGACGCATGAGTTGGCCGTGCAGGAACTGGAAAGATACCGGCAGAAGCTTGGCCAACTGCAAGCCTTGTTATATGCGGAGAAAAAGCACTCCATTCTGATTATTCTCCAGGCTTTGGACGCCGGCGGCAAGGACGGCACGATCAAGCACGTTTTCGGCGCGCTTAATCCGCAAGGAGCATCGGTGGTCAGCAAACAACCAACCCCGATCGAACTTGATCACGACTTCCTCTTGCGGATCCACCCGCATGCCCCGCCAAGAGGATGGGTGGCGATCTTCAACCGCTCCCACTACGAGGACGTATTGATTGCCAGGGTCCACAAACTGGTGGGCAAGCCGACATGGACCGCGCGCTACGATTTGATCCGCGCCTTCGAGCTGGGGCTTAAGGAGAACGGAACCACGATTGTAAAATTCTTCCTGCATATCAGCAAGGAGGAGCAGCTCGCTCGCTTCAAGAAGCGGCTTGACGATCCAGCGCGCAACTGGAAAATTAGCGAATTCTGACTATACCGAGCGCGCGCTTTGGGACGATTATATGGAGGCATTCGACGATGCCCTCGCCGCAACCAGCACGCGTGACGCGCCTTGGTATGTAATCCCGGCCGATCACAAATGGTTTCGTAATTTGGCGGTATCGCGGATTGTCGCGGATTCGATGGAAGAGCTTGGCATGGCGTTTCCCAAGCCAACGGTTGATCTCACCGATATAAGGCGTAAATACCACGCGGCGGCGGCAGAGGAGCGCAGGGACAAGCGGCCCGAGGCGGCCGCGCCAAGAAAATCCGCCAAACCGTGCGGGTAAGTTAGCCCCATTCGGGGGTGCGGCGATGCACGGGCGCGCCAGGAACGAGACGCTAGCGCAAGGCACGGAACCGGACGTTTGACAGGGATCACTAAGATGACCGCATCGGACATTTCGAGCCCACGCGCGGCCACGCGCAGCACGCACCGGATCGAGCGGCGTCCGCCGTTCGAACGCATTGCCCTCCTCCTCCAGGGCGGCGGCGCCCTTGGTGCCTATCAGGGCGGTGTCTACCAAGCTCTGGCGGAGGCCGATCTGCATCCCGATTGGGTCGCCGGCATTTCGGTTGGAGCCATAAATTCGGCGCTGGTTGCCGGCAATCCGCCGGAGAAGCGCGTCGAGCGGTTGCGGGAATTCTGGGAGATCGTCAGCACGGCGCCCTTTGGTGCCGGCTACCTCCCATCAATCGAGATCAAGGACGATTTCACCCATGGATGGGTCAATCAGCTGAGCTCGTTGGGCAATTTGCTCGGCGGCGCTCCGGGCTTCTTCAAACCCCGCGTGCCGCCTCCCTTTCCTTTTACGCCAGGTAGTCCCGAGACTATCAGCTATTATGAGACCGCTCCATTGAGAGCGACGCTCGAACGCCTTGTCGACTTTGACCTGATCAATAGCAAAATCACCCGCTTCAGCGTCGGCGCGGTGAATGTGCGCACCGGCAACCTCGTCTATTTCGACAACACCACGCACGAGATCGGGCCGGAGCATGTCATGGCGAGCGGTTCCCTGCCGCCTGGTCTGCCCGCCACGGAAATAGAGGGCGAATATTATTGGGATGGCGGCCTTGTTTCCAACACGCCGCTGGATTGGGTGCTCTGTGGCACGCCGCGCCAGGATACGCTTGCGTTTCAAATCGATCTGTGGAGCGCGAGCGGCACGCTACCCAGCAATTTGATCGAGGCCGACGTGCGGCAGAAGGACATCCACTTCTCGAGCCGCACGCGGGCAGCCATCAATCAATTCAAGAGCGAGCAGCTGTTGCGCCGGGCGGTCCACCACCTGCTTGGACGGCTTCCCGACGAGCTGCGGCAACTGCCGCAAACAAACTTTCTCGCTGGCGAGGCCGACGAAAAAGTCTACAACATCATCAATCTCATCTATCACACCAAGAATTACGAGGGTGCGTCGCAAGACTATGAGTTTTCCAGACGAACGATGGAGGAGCATTGGCAGGCCGGCTACAGCGACGCGGTGCGAACCCTGCGCCATCCAGAGGTTTTGCAGCGTCCCGAAAATCGCGACGGCGTTTTCACATTCGACCTCGCGCGAGACGGCAGGGAATAGTAGGCGCGCCAGGTCGTACCCGCCGACACTCGATATGGAGACCAACGATGAAGCTTGCCGATGTCGCCAAGAACGCTTTCGCCATGCCGCTGACCGACCCAGCTTACCCGCGCGGGCCGTACAAATTCTATAACCGCGAATTCGTGGTGATCAGCTATCGTTCAGATCCCGACGCCTTGCGCGAGGTGGTGCCCGAACCCCTGGAGGTGGCGGGCGATACGGTCAACTACGAGTTCATCCGCATGCCTGACTCCACTGGTTTTGGCGATTATACGGAGACCGGCCAGGTGATTCCGGTGCGGTTTCGCGCCGCCGATGGGAAGGTCCAGGAGGGCGGTTATGTGCATGCCATGTATCTCGACGACAATTCGCCGATCGCCGGCGGGCGCGAGATCTGGGGTTTCCCGAAAAAGCTCGCCAGGCCAAAGGTCGCGCATGAGAGCGAGACCTTGGTCTGCACCTTGCACTATGGCTCGGTGCTCTGCGTGTCCGCTACCATGGGTTACAAACATCGCGAGCTTGACCCGGCGCCTTTACTGAAAAGCCTGGCAAAGCCCAGTTTCATGATCAAGATCATCCCGCATGTGGATTGCACGCCCCGGATCTGCGAGCTCGTGCGGTATTATCTGGAGGGGGTCACCTTGAAAGGCGCGTGGTCCGGGCCCGCGGCCATCGAGCTTTTCGAGCATTCGATGTGCGACGTCGCCCGCCTGCCCGTGCGCGGCGTGGTTTCCGCCAGCCATTTTGTCACCGACCTGACGCTTGGCCTCGGCGAGGTGGTGCATGACTATTTGAAGGACAGCTAAGGCGCGTGTCCGGTTGTGCGTCGGTTTGAATTTCGGCTTTGCGCCAGGGCACTAAATCGCTGCCGCGATAGCCCGCTGAGGCTGGCGGCTTTTCTGCGAGCACGGTGAGTAATTGCAAGAACAATGATGGCGGGCCATGGGCCGTTTTCTGAGAATCGAGGTGTCGTCAACCTCACTCAGGAGAGTTCCCCATGAGTACCGATGCCATCAGCCCGCTGCGCCAGCGCATGATCGAGGACATGAGCGCGCGCAAGCTCAACCCGCACACGCAGAGAAGCCACATCAGCAGCTGCAAGCGGTTCGCCGCGTATTTGAAGCGCTCGCCCGGCACGGCTACAGCCGACGAGATCCGCCTGTTCCAGCTGCACCTGACTGAGACGGGGACGAGCATCTGCAATCGCAACCGCATCATGACCGGGCTCAGGTTCTTGTTCCGTGTGACGCTGCGGCGATTGGATCTTGCGGCCGAGATCTATCACATCAAAGAACCCCAGAAGTGTGAATAAGCATGGAATAAGGACCCCGCTTTTGGGGTGATTTGCATCCAATCGGGACCCCGGGGCTGAGGGTCCACAGTGGCCTCCTGGATTTTGGGAGGCCGAGATTGGAATGCTGGTTGTGGAAACGATCGCCAAGATTCGCCGGGCGTTTTTTGTTCAGAAAAAGCCGATCAAGGAGATTTGCCGGGAGCTGCACGTCTCCAGAAAGGTCGTCCGGAAGGTCATCCGATCCGAAGCGACCGAGTTCCATTACGAACGCTTGACGCAGCCGCTTCCCAAGATCGGACCGTGGCGGGAGCGGCTGGATTCCCTGCTGTTGGAGAATGCAGAAAAATCGGCGCGCGAGCGGCTGACGCTTGTTCGGCTATTCGAAGAACTGCGCAGCCTTGGTTATGCCGGAAGCTACGACGCGGTTCGCCGTTACGCGAAAACGTGGCGCAAGGAACGCGGTGTGGCGCTGGCGCAGGCTTATGTGCCGCTCACCTTTGCTCCCGGCGAGGCCTATCAGTTCGACTGGAGCCATGAAATCGTCGTGCTGAACGGCGCGACGGTGACCGTGAAGGTCGCCCATATGCGGCTCTGTCACAGCCGCATGCCGTTTGTCCGCGCCTATCCACGCGAGACCCAAGAGATGGTCTTTGACGCGCATGACCGCGCCTTTGCCTTTTTCAAAGGCGCCTGCGAGCGCGGCATTTATGACAATATGAAAACCGCGGTGGAGACAATCTTCGCCGGCAAGGACCGGCAATACAATCGCCGCTTCCTTCAAATGTGCGGGCATTATCTCGTCGAGCCAGTGGCCTGCACGCCGGCCTCGGGCTGGGAAAAGGGCCAGGTCGAGAACCAGGTCGGCTTGGTGCGTGAGCGCTTTTTCACGCCGCGCCTGAGATTCAAGAGCTATGACGAATTGAATGCCTGGCTCCTCGACAAATGTGTCGCTTACGCCAAGGCGCATCGTCATCCAGAATGCGCCAGCCGCACGATCTGGGAGGTTTTCGAGGACGAACGGCAAAAGCTCGTGCAACTGCGCGGCCGCTTCGACGGCTTCCATGCAGTGAGCGCGGCGGTGTCCAAGACCTGCCTTATCCGGTTCGATAACAACAAATACTCGGTGAAGGCGCGCGCGGTCGGGCGTCCGGTCGAAATCCACGCTTATGCAGACCGGATCGTCATTCGCCAGGACGGGATCGCCGCCGGCGAACATCGGCGATCCTTTGGCCGCGAAGAGACGATTTACGATCCCTGGCATTACGTTCCGGTTCTGGCCCGCAAGCCCGGCGCTCTGAGGAATGGCGCGCCGTTCAAGGACTGGGTCTTGCCCTCGGCCATGGAGAAAATTCGCCGCAAACTCACCGGCTCCGCCGATGGCGATCGGCAGATGGTGAAAATCCTCGCGGCGGTTCTCGACGACGGGCTGCCGGCGGTCGAGGCCGCCTGTGCCGAGGCGTTGAGCGAGGGCGTCCATTCCGCCGACGTCGTTCTCAACATTCTGGCGCGTCGCCGTGATCCCGGTCCGCCACTCACCATACTCACCCCGGACGCGCTGAAACTCCGGCACGTCCCGCTCGCCGATTGTGCCCGGTACGATCAACTGAGGAGTTCAGGCTGATGGAACGCACGCAAATCTTCGACCTCATGAGCGAACTCAAGCTCTTCGGCATGCGAACCGCCTATGATGATGTGATGGCGGCTGGCATAAAGCGGCAGCACGAGCCGCCACAAATCGTCGGCGATCTTCTTAAGGCCGAAATTGCCGAAAAGCAGGCGCGCTCCATCAAATATCAGATGACCATCGCCAAACTCCCTCTGGCCAAGGACATCGATGACTTCGACTTTGACGGCACGACCGTCAACGAAACCCTGGTGCGTGATCTTTCTGGAGGCGGCTTCATCGCGCAGCAACGCAACGTCGTTCTCGTGGGGGGCACCGGGACCGGCAAGACGCATCTCGCCATTGCCATCGCGCGAAGCTGCATCCGCGCCGGCCTGCGCGGCCGCTTCTTCAATACAGTCGATCTCGTCAATCGCCTGGAGGCCGAAGCACGCGCAGGGCGGCAGGGACGAATCGCCGATTACCTCACTCGCAAGGACTTCACCGTTCTCGACGAACTCGGCTATCTGCCCTTCGCTCAGGCTGGCGGGCAATTGCTCTTCCATCTCGTTAGCCAGCTCTACGAACGCACCTCGGTGATCGTCACGACCAATCTGGCGTTCGGCGAATGGCCGAGCGTCTTCGGCGACGCCAAGATGACGACCGCGCTCCTCGATCGTCTCACCCATCACTGCGACATCGTCGAAACCGGAAATGAAAGCTGGCGCTTCAAAAACCGCGCCTAGCGCTCAAAGCCCCCTCCCACGCCACCGCGCTCGCCCCGGCTGCGCAACCCTGACCAGCTCCGCCGGGGGCGAGCGCTGTCGTTCCTCCCCGCCAAAAGGGGTACCTTTTGCACACCGATCCGGGGTCCCGATTCAATGCTGTTTGACACCCCAGAAGATCCCGCTGGTGATGAGCCCGGACGAGGCCAAGCGCCTCTTGGCCATGGCGAGGACTCTCAAGGTTCACGTATTGCTCGCTCTCGGCTACGGCGCAGGTTTGCGCGCGGGCGAGGTGGTCCGGCTCAGGGTTGGTGATATCGACAGGGCGCAGAACATCATCCGCATCGTGCAGGCCAAGGGGCGCAAAGACCGCCACGTCATGCTGTCGCCAGAGACGCTCGATCTGCTGCGGCAATGGTGGAAGGTGCGACCGGCTCGTCCACAGTTTTGCGACCCATCTGCTCGAACGTGGGACCGATATCCGCATCATTCAGGCTCTCCTCGGTCACGACAAGCTCGACACGACAGCGCGCTACACGCGCGTGGCCACCGGCATGATCTCTGCCATCGAGAGCCCACTCGACTTGCTGTGCGAGCCGCGCAGGACGCCCAGGAAGAGAGGCAAGGCGCCGCCGCCGGCTTGAGCGGTCGGCCATGTCCCGTCCAGCTCTCGAGGTCGCGGATATCTTCCGCGACCACGGGACGGCGTGGCGGCGCGCCAATGCCGGCCACGTCAGCCTCGACCAGATGAAGGTCATGAGTGCGATCGAGCGCTGCCGCACAGTCGCGCTCGGCGGGTATGTCGCGCGCTGCGAGGGCTGCGCGCACACGGTCATCGCGTACAACAGCTGCCGCAACCGGCATTGCCCGAAGTGCCAGGGCGCGGCGGCGAGGGAGTGGCTCGAAGAGCGGGAAGACGAGTTACTCTCGGCGCCATACTTCCACGTCGTCTACACGCTGCCCGGTCCAATCGCGGATATCGCGTATCAGAACAAGGCTGTCATCTACGATATCCTGTTCAAGGCATCGGCCGAGACGATGATCACGATCGCGGCCGATCCAAAACACTTGGGCGCACGGATCGGCATAACCTCCGTGCTGCACACCTGGGGCTCGGCAATGACGCATCACCCGCACGTGCACATGATCGTACCGGGCGGCGGGCTGTCAGAGGACGGCACGAGGTGGATCGCCGGTCGACCGAACTTCTTCTTGGCCGTCCGCGTGCTGTCACGGCTGTTCCGGCGCCTAGTCTTGCAGATGTTGATCGTGGCCCACGAAACCGGCCGGCTCCAGTTCTCCGGCGCGCACGCAGCGCTCGCTGATACCAACGCGTTCGCCGCCTTCCTCGTCCCGCTCCGGCGATCGGAATGGGTGGTCTATTCGAAGAAGCCATTCGGCGGACCCGAAGCTGTTCTCGCATACCTCGCGCGCTACACACATCGCGTCGCCATCTCCAATCACCGCCTGATCGCAGCTGACACGATGGGCATCACGTTCAAATACAAGGACTACAGGATCCAAGGTCCCGAGCGGTACAAGCTCATGACACTCGCGACAGACGAGTTCATCCGCCGCTTCCTGATGCACGTTTTGCCGAAAGGCTTCCATCGCATCCGCCACTACGGGCTCCTGGCCAACGGCAACCGCGCTGACAACATCGCCAAAGCGCGCGCGTTGCTGAACGTTCCGAAGCCGGACGCGATCCCGGACGATCCCAAATCTGCTGACGCAGCCGAACTGCCGGCGCTCTCGCGGCCATGCCCATGCTGCGGCGGCCGCCTGCTCATCATCGAGACGTTCGCACGGGGATGCGAGCCGAATTACCGGCCGGCCACCGCACCTCTCGTGATCAAGATCGATACGTCATGATCGAGATTGCATTATCTACCGCGACGCAACGCCGTCCGTTCTTGCCATTCTTGCCGCTGACCGTTAGCCAGCGCCGGCGGCGCTCGCTCGATGATGCTGCGCCAACGTCTTGCGATCGCCGCCGCCACGCCGAAACTGATCCCAATGCCGGTGGCGCACGCTCCCCTCGACCGGTCAACCCGTCAACTTGCCGTGCGTCCGTAGTTCCGGCCTCTCGAAAACAGACGCTCGCACTCCTCAAATCCCCATAGATCGCAGCGGCGAAACAGAGCCCCTTCCGGCCCGCGATTTCGTGCCTTGGCGCTTCTCGGACGCCTGTCGTGGGAGCGCGTGGATGGTTTTGTGATGCAGGCGTCCGAGAAACCTGCACATGAGCGGACGTTCGAAGCGTGCCACGAAATGACCCGATTTGGGCCGATTGCGGAATGGCAGGTTCCGAGCGATTAGAGGAATAATCGGACATTCATGAGCATCGGCAGATTGCCGATTTTTCAATCACAAATAGAAGCCTTTTGATCAGCGCATCGCTCTGGCGGCTTCCACCAGAAACGAAAGCTCTCGGCCCGGCGCTTTACGTTCGTCTTCTAGCAAATTGGCTTTGGCTCCCGCTATCGTGAATGCCCCCTCGGCAATGTCCTTGAACTTCAACTTGAGCATGTTCTCAGCTAGTGCCGCGCTGCCAACAGCAAAGCATTTCAGAACTCCTCGATAATGTTTGATCAGAGAATCGACGTACTCTTGCGTAAGGTATTCTATCCTGTCCGTAATCTCCGCCCTCGTCTGATTGGTCTTGGAGACGTCTGAAACCCATATATGAAACGCTCGCAGCCTATGCTGATTCGCTTTGTCGGCTTTGAAAGCGAGAATATCTTCCCAAGAGGTGAGATCAGGAATTGGAAGGCCGGTGAGGGCGATCTCGTATATCAAATCCGAAGTGACAACTCCCACGCCGTCTCCCGCCAATCGGTAGTCCAATTCTCCCAAACAGGCGACTTTCTGGTTTTCGAAAATTGAAAGATTTATAGCAACTTGCCGGGCCGATTGCGGCAGTCCCTTTGTTCCTTCGCGAAGCGAGCGAATTGATTATAGAGCGCCATTAATGGCGTCGTGTCCTCTCCTTGCGCTTTCCATTCCTCCATCATTCCCAGTATCTGCTTCATCCGGTCGGAAAGATCGTGAACACGCTTCATGTATTCACCGGAAATCCTCATCTTCTCTGCGTTAACTGCATATTGATTTGCTAAATCGGGAGGCAATCCTTCGATGGACTTAAACTCCAGAACGCCTTCGCTAAGAAATTTTTGGTCATAGAGAAACTCGATCTCCGCCTGAGATTGAGGGTCGATGAAGCGGTACTTCTCCCGAATGCCCTCTACATCCATCCCGACGATCTGAATTTCGTCGAAGAAAAGCGCGAACCGCTTTAGTTCTGTCGTCAAAGCCGGCAATCGAAGATGGCTCACCACGCCTATGTGTTTCATGCCTCTCTTCTCCTCAAACAAGCGCAGGTGACACCCCTATGAACGTCTCGCGTGATGATTGTACAATATCGCCGATCGCGCCTATGCTCGCAAGGCTTCCACCTGCGTGCCGGGACGATCGGCTCAAGGCCGTGTATCAGAAGCGCAAGGCTGTTCCCGGCCTCGCCATATGCTTTCGCCGTCGGTGTAGCAAGCCAAAGTCCGGTCATTAGCAGAAACTCAAACTGAGCTGCTATCAGCTTCCCTAGCAGACGCATTCCGAAAAACACTCAAAATCGGAAAGTTGATAACGAAATCGCTCCCGGCACCATTGCCTCCACGATTATACAGTAAAATTTTGTACATTAGAATAAACACTCGCCAAATGCTGTTAATTGGACTATATACGGATCGAATTCGGTGTTCCGCGAGCTCTAAAGCATGCCCAGCGTCATTACCGCAAATCGCCTCGTCGACGGAACCGTGGTCTATGTTGGCCGCGACGGCGCCTGGGCCGAACGGCTAAGTCAAGCGACAATTTTCGCAAGCAAGGCCGAGGCGGAGGCCGGACTCCTCGTTGCCCAGGATGACGCGAAGCGAAATCTTGTCGTCGAACCGGTTGTGGTCGAAGTCACACAAGATGCGAGCGGGCTGCGCGCGGTAACATTACGCGAGGCAATTCGCGCGCTGGGTCCGACGATCGATTTTTTGCCGCGCCCGCATGCCTTCGCGCCCGACGCGAATTGGGCGCCAGCGAAGGCGGCCAAGCAAACAACACATGTGGTTTTGCGGATTCGGCGATCGGCCGACGCGCGAGAGAATGATCCTAGAGAGCATGAACTTTTAAGCACGACGGACTTTCCGTAGGAGATCGCGCGATGAAGCTAAGCGTAGAGAGCGTGGGCATTTCGATTTGAAATGCTCAGGGCATGAGGCGGGATTTTCACAAGCGGAGCACGGCTGACATGTATCGTTACGATGAATTCGACAAAAGCTTTGTCGCCGCGCGGGTGGCACAATTTCGCGACCAGGTGGCGCGCCGACTCGAAGGCGATTTGGACGAGGAACAGTTCCGGCCGCTTCGCCTGATGAATGGCGTCTATCTGCAATTGCATGCCTATATGCTGCGCATCGCCATCCCGTATGGCACCTTGTCGTCGCGGCAATTGCGCAAGCTCGCGTTCATCGCGCGGCGCTACGACAAGGGGTATGGCCATTTCACGACGCGGCAGAACATTCAATTCAACTGGCCGGCGCTCAAAGATTGCCCCGATATTCTAAACGAGCTCGCCGAAGTCGAGATGCACGCGATCCAAACCTCGGGCAATTGCATCCGCAATGTCACGGCCGATCAATTCGCCGGCGCTTGCGCCGACGAAATCGAGGATCCCCGCCCCTACGCCGAAATTTTGCGGCAATGGTCTTCGCTGCACCCCGAGTACTCATTCCTTCCGCGAAAATTCAAGATCGCGGTCAATGGCGCCGCCAAGGATCGCGCCGCGATAAGAGTGCACGACATCGGCTATCAGATTGTCAAGAACGCTAAAGGCGAGGTGGGCTTTGCCGTCTATGTCGGCGGCGGCTTGGGCCGCACCCCCTTGGTCGGGCATAAGATCCGCGACTTCTTGCCGAAAGCCGATCTCCTCGCCTACACCAATGCAATTCTCCGGATCTATAATCTCGAAGGACGGCGCGACAATAAATTCAAGGCGCGCATAAAAATCTTGGTCCACGAGAAAGGCGCGGATGTCATTCGCTCAGAGGTCGAAGCCGAATTCGCCAATCATCGCGACGACGCGCTCGCCCTGCCGCAAGACGAAATCGATCGCATCCGCGCCTACTTCGCCCCGCCGGCATTGCCCGCGCGCGCAACAACGTCCATTGCGTTCGAAAAACGAAAAGCCAACGATTTCGCATTCGCCCGTTTCGCCGCGCAAAACGTGGTGGCTCATAATACGCCCGGATATGGAATCGTCACGGTCTCCTTGAAGCCCATTGGCGGCATTCCAGGCGACGCCAGCGCCGAAACCATGGAAACGATCGCCGATCTAGCCGAAGCATTTTCAGCTGACGAGGTCCGCGTCGCGCATGAACAGAACCTCGTCCTGCCCCATGTCGCGCTCGATGATTTGCCCGAGGTGTTCGACCAGTTTGCCAGGCAAGGCCTCGCCACCGCGAATGCCGGCCTCGTGACCGACATAATTTCCTGCCCCGGGCTTGATTATTGCGGCCTGGCGACCGCCCGCTCGATCCCCGTCGCGCAGCGGATTTCCGAACGGTTTGGCAATGGCGCGCGGGCGCGGGAAATTGGCGAGCTCAAGATCAATATTTCGGGCTGTATCAATGCTTGCGGGCATCACCATGTCGGCCATATCGGCATTCTCGGCCTGGAGAAGGCCGGCTCCGAGGCCTATCAGATCACGCTTGGCGGGTCCGCCGACGAGACTTGCAACGTCGGCGCAATCACCGGGCGGAGCTTCTCTTCAGACGAGATCGTCGACGCGATCGAAACGGTCGTCGATACCTATTTGAAGTTCCGCGCCGGCGCGGCGGAAGATTTTCTCGCGGCCTACCGCCGGATTGGAATGGAGCCGTTCAAGGAGGCTCTTTATGGCCGCGATTGAGGCCGCCCTCTCTGCCGGCCCGGAGAGCGCCGCGCGCCTCGGCGCCAAATTCGCCGGCCTGGACACGCCCGAATTTATGCGCCTCGTGATCGAGGATTTGTTCCCTGGCCGGATCGCGCTTGTCTCGAGTTTCGGCGCGGATTCCGCCGTGCTGCTCCATATGGTTGCGCAAATCGACAAGACCACGCCGGTATTGTTCATCGACACAAGGGTTTTGTTCGCGGATACCCTCGCCTATCGCGACGAACTCGTGACCCATCTTGGCCTTTCAAATGTGGTCACCCTCGAACCAAAGCCGGCGCTACTTGCGATGGAAGATCCGGACAACTTCCTTTGGGCAAGCAATCCCGGCCGCTGTTGCGAAATCCGCAAGGTCTTGCCGCTGGCCGAAGCGCTCGAAGGCTATGACGCCTGGATCAGCGGCCGCAAACGGTTTCAGGCGCTCACGCGTGGTTCCGTGGCCTTGTTTGAAGATGAGGGCGGCCGCATAAAAGTCAATCCGCTCGCACACTGGCAGGCGGTCAAGATTCGAGACTATCTCGAGGCCGTCGACTTGCCGCGCCACCCGCTCGTCGCCAAGAATTATTTTTCGATTGGGTGCGTCCCTTGCACCTCGCCGGTAAGGCCTGGCGAAGACCCGCGCGCGGGGCGCTGGCGTGGAAGCAGCAAAGTCGAATGCGGGCTTCATACGCTGCCGCTCTATGCCGGTTTGGACATTTGAAAATGCCGGTATTCAAAGGCGATGGTTTCGTCCAGGACGACTGGCGCAATTTGGGGCAAGCAGAAGTTCCGCCGCCTGGCGGTAAGGTCATTCTGTCGCTGTCGCAATGGCAGGCGCGCGGCGGTGACATGCAAGGCGATATGCCGCTCGGCCTGCTCATTGAACCGGGGCAGGACGTAGGAACAATCGCGCCGGACCTTGCCCGCTTCGCGCTTGTCGCGGTCGCCTTTCCAAAATTCACCGATGGGCGCGGCTACTCGCTCGCGCGCCAGCTTCGCTGCCATTTTGGTTTTGCGGGCGAATTGCGGGCGACCGGTGAGGTTCTGTTCGACCAGCTGCAATTGCTTGCGCGCTGCGGCTTCGACAGTTTCGACATAAAGGATGCCGTCACAATAAGGCTGCTCGAAGCAGGCCGGAGGCCTAGCATCGGGATTTTCTATCAGCCGGGACTCGGACCTGAAACTCCGGAGCGGACACGACCTTGGGCGCGCCGCGCCGCATGCTGAAGCACAGACGTACATGCGCACAATATTCGCCGCGAGACCGGTTCCCGCTGCCGGATTGCCATGCTCCGCGCTCAACGACCCCACAGGTTGAGCTTTGCGCAGGGAACCGTGCGTGGCCAAGTTTCGTTATGCCATCCAGGCGGCGCAAACAAAGACAAAGGGCATGCCGATGCTGTCTGAGCTAAACCCCGAGAAAGTCCGTTTCATCATCGTCCAGATGTGTGAACTCGACGAGTTATCGGACGCATCGATCGGTGATACCTCGAACGCGAGGGACGATGGATTTGCGTTTCAGTTTACGTAATCCCCGTATACCTCGGTGCGCAAGGAACTGGTCGATTTCTTCGGTTCAATGAACGAGGACGAACAGCGCGAACTGATCGCTCTCTGTCTGATCGGCGGCGTGGATTTCCCGATTGAAGAACGGCCCGGCACTCTCGCCGAGGCGGCACACCGGGGGCCGTGGACGGCGGCGTTTCTCCTCGGCATGCCCAATGCCGCAGGTCAATTGGAGCCGGAATTGGCGATCTTCGGATTTTCCCGCGAGGACGGCTGCCTCTGACTGGAAGGGGGTTTCTCGAACGCGCGGCCGCCGGACTCCAAACCCGTTATTGGATAATTGGCTCGAGAATATGCTGAAGACCTGCCAAGATCGGCTGGTCCGAACCGTTCATGGCACGCCGGAGGGCCTGTTTTTCTTGTTCCCCGCCGATCTTCTCGAATTCACGAACCGCGCGAGCCGTGAAGGCGCCGATTGACAACCCATTTGCGCCGGCGGTGACCCCGACTTTGCCCGCGAAACCGGATCCCATCGATGCCACGGCGGCCTGGGCGACCTTTTCGTGCGAACACGTATGAATTATTTCAGCGATCAAACACATAGCACCCTCGCTTAACAGACCGAGCGGCGTCGGAAATGGTCGAAAAGCGGCACTCCGAATAACAATTAAGCAAAATTCATGCCGCTAGCCGGATGAGCGCCGAGTGCGTTCTTTAACGTGAACACGCCAATCTAAAGCGCTACGTCACGACACCCGCTAACCTAGATCATTATTCTAACACTATGATGACGTCAATAGAAATATCTCATGTTGCTTTGCAACATTATGCAAAATTTAAGTTTTGCAGATGCTCAATTTCTTGCGAAACTTTTTTGCAAGCCATTTTAAACGGTTTTAACAATACAAACCGCATCGTGCTCCGGCATGACAATGATGTCGAAGCAGACAGCAAACCCAAATAAAATAATTCGTGCTGTGAAAATCCAAGGAAACAATTTCAACTCTAATAAAGAGCCTTCTGATTTCCGATTGGTTTCCGAGGCTTGAGTAAACCCAAGCGACGGCTACCTTTTTACTCCACAGGCGTACCGGGGAGCCAATAGGCGAAGGAATCCGCAAAAAATATTGCCCGCAACCGCCGCCGACCGGTCGCCAGCAAATTTACTCCGAGCGGATAACGAACAGCCCGGAACAAAGTTCCTCGCCGGCTTTGAAAATTATGAAACGATTTACGAAAATTGTCAACCAACCCGGACATAGCCGGCTTCCGACCGCAACCGGCAAGCCGCGCGGCATCGCTGGGCCAAGTCCTTTGAGGAAGTAGATAGGGTACCTTGAGAAAATAAGTTAACTTATTGATATCCATTAATTCCTTGTCTATCGCATGATTCCATTCCGTTGGGATGCGTGCGAACCGGCGGCGCGACCCCGTCCATGGTAGAGGCCGGAGGGCTGCCCCGCTTACTACGGCGAAACCACGCCTCGGGGCGAGTTCGCGGCGGGGCTGGATGGCTCGGCTAATGGCGCGAGCGGGACGGCTATAATTGTTGAATCGACGGGTTTTTCGCCGAGCACGGCCTGGACGTTGGCATCCTGCGGCCTCTCTTCGGCGATCTGCGCGGCAATGGTTCGCACGGCCTGAGGTGCGTCGGCATAGGTGCCGTGCCCGATCAGGCCAGTCGACTGGCGTGAAAGATCGTACGCCTTAACTCCAAGTTCTTCGAGCGCCGCGCGATCGCTGGGATTATTGGGGTCGAGCGCGCCGAGACGCTGTCGGTCGCCCGCGAGCGTGCGCGACAGCGAAAGCGCGCGATCGTTCGAGGCGATGAGTACGAAGACATGCGACGGATCGAGCCGCGCCAATTGCTGACGGAAGACGTTCAAGTCAATGTCGGGCGCGGCGAGCATGACATCGCCGAGCTTGCCGTTGAGATCCGGGCTGCCGGAAATGGCATTTTCCCGCAATGCTTCCATCGCGACCCAGGCGCCCATCGAATGCGCGAGAATATGCACGCGGCCAATATCCGGCAGTTCGGAAAGTCGGTGCAGCAGCTTGCTCAAAGCATCGCGGGCAATGGTCGCGCTTTCCTTGGCCGCGCCATAGTCGAGGAGGCTGCCGGCGGCGGGCCATGTATAGAGCACCGCAACGCCGCCGAGGCGCCCGTCGTCCACGATTTGCGCGAGCCGGAAACGCGCCTCGTCGTAGCTCGTGTTAAAGCCATGCACATAGAGCAGAACATCGCGGTTCGATCCGATGCGTCCGGAAATATGGCTGGCGAGCTCAGCGAAAAACGCGGTCTCGTCCAGGCCGCGTCGGCGCCTCGCGATAAAATGTTTTTGCGGATCTTCCGAACCAAAGGCGGGCCGCTCCACCCTGCCCGGCTCATGGCCGGGCGGCACGCCGATCATTTGCAAGGAGAACCGCGCCCCGTTCGCGACGGGGGCTTCGCTTGACGCGCCGCCTTCACCCTCGCGGGTCGAGACCACGAAGATCGCGACGGAACGAGGCTCCGCGGCAGTCTCGCCATTTCCAGAAAGGCCCAAGGAGGCGCAGCCCGGGACAAGGATCATGGCGCTGCCCGCGAACATGACACAAAGCTGCCTGGCAATATTTGGCCACCGCGCGGGCAGCCACCGGGAGACCCGAGGCATAGAAGCTCGTGCTATCGCGCTTTTGTTCAAATTTTGGTCTCGACCCTGCGGGAAAATCGATGTTCCCATAAAGGCATCGAATTTTGCTGAAAAATTACCAACTCGGCGTCTTGCTTTTGGCTTTGCGGGCCGCTCGTTTCTCGCCGCCAAATGTGCCTTCAATGCGGCGTTATCCAAAGCATCCGATCGTTCGAGGCGACGAGGACGAAGACCTGCAATGGATCGAGCCCTGCCAATTGCTCAGAGAAGACCTTCAAATCGATGTCGGCGAGCATTACATTGCCAGGCTTGACGCTAAAGGGTGGCGGGCGTATAGTGTTGCGTAAGGGTAAAATTGATATTGGAACTTCCAGATTGAGGCAGGGACTCTGATGTTGAACGAAACACCGACAATGCGATGGACTTCGGCTCTATACACTATCGTCGCCACTGTATCAATACTTGCAGTGGCGTTAATTCTTGTAATGGGATTTGTGCTACCAAACGCTCAAACGGTCACGGCAACTCCGGGCGCGGCCATGATGGCCGCTTCGGGCGCGGCCCCTGTGTCACCGGTCGCCAACCCTTGCGTGCGCCCGGCTGCCGGCAGTGTGGTGAATGACCCGCCCGCACTTTTCAGCTCCAATGGGGTGCTGAAGGTCCGCTTCTCGTACCAGACCGTGATTGATCCCGTCGGCAGGGATTTATTCTGCTTCATGACACCGGATGGTCTGCAGAACCCGACGCTGAATGTGAATCCGGGCGACCAACTGATCATCATCGTTACCAATAACACGCCCGTTGGAACAGCAGGAATGACGCTCGATGCACCGAACTGCGGGGACAACACGATGAACAGCTCGTCCGTCAACATTCATTATCATGGAACGAACACGTCGCCGACGTGCGGTCAAGATGAAGTCATCAAGACGCTCGTCAACTCCGGCGAAACCTTCAAATACAAAGTGAACATTCCTTCGAACGAGCCACCCGGACTTTACTGGTACCACCCTCACGTTCACGGCATTGCCGAGCACACGCTACAGGGCGGCGCCTCCGGGGCGCTCGTTGTGGCCGGCATCAACACTTTGCAGCCGTCCGTCATCGGCAAGCGCCATCGCATTTTGATCGTCCGCGATCAGAGTGTGCCGGGATCCCCATCCCCGACCGGCAGCGTCCCTTCGTGGGACGTCACCCTGAACTATGTCCCAATTACCTCGCCCACCGATCCGACGTCCAACAACTTCGTTCCGGCCATACTCCAAATGGCGCCTGGAGAGAAACAATTCTGGCGCGTTTCTAATTCCAGTTCCGACACCATCCTGGACCTCCAGTACGTGTTCGACGGAGTGCCGCAGACGATTCACGTAGTCGCCATTGACGGCGTCGCCGTCAACTCCCAGGACGGCATCCAGCCCGGCACTAAGATTCCGGTGACTCACTTCACCCTTCCGCCGGCTGCGCGCGTGGAGTTCATTGTGTCGGCGCCGCCAGCTTCGGTGGGGCTCGCTCAACTCATCACGCTTGGTATCAACACCGGTTTTCTTGGGGGCAATGACCCGCAGCGGCCCCTGGCGACGGTCAACCTGGTGAGTCCTAGCGGTGTCCGGGACGGCGCCAACAACGACCATGACGGGGCGTTTGCGGCAATGGACGCCAAGCGGCCGCGTTTCGCGGGCCTCAGATCGGCGCCCATCGCCGTGTATCGCAAGGTGTACTTCGCCCAAAGCCACCAGACACTATTTTTCATGGCTGTGAAAGGGAAGCCAGAACACGTGTTCAATCCCGACGCTCCCCCCGACATCGTGGCGACCCAGGGCACGGTCGAACAATGGGTTGTCCAAAACCGCGCGTCCCAACCCCACGTATTCCACATCCATCAGCAGCATTTTCTCGTGGAATCGCAGAATAATTTCGAGCTGAATGGGTCCCAACAGGCGCCGGCTCTCACTGGCCAGTACCTCGACACGATCCAGGTTCCGGCCTGGGACCAAAATACCAACCACGCATACCCCAGCGTCACGCTCCTTATCGATTTCCGTGGAAGCGACATTGGCAACTTCGTCTTCCACTGTCACATCCTCAGCCACGAGGATAAGGGCATGATGAACATCATCCAAGTTCAATCTCCGTAATTCCTCAGTTCCCCGCGCCCCCATTCTGAGCGGTGGATTTGGCTGGGATTTGGCCGCGCGGGGAAAGTCTGACAGCGAAGGCTCGAGCTGATTCAAGCTGTGATCGGATCGCGAGACGCGGGATTCACTCAACTTCCTCGCGCCCCAATTTTGTGAAGAGGCAAGGGAAGGGTCAGGAGCTTGACCCCGCGCAGCGCATGCCCTAGCTCCAAGCCATGGACCCCGCCCCGACGGCTTTCTGGCTCCCGCTTCTTGAGATTATCTGGATTAATATTCTTCTCTCGGGCGACAATGCCGTGGTAATCGCGCTGGCCTGCCGCTCGCTGCCTGGCCGGCAACGGAGGCTGGGCGTCGTGCTAGGCTCCGGCGCGGCGGTCGCCTTGCGCGTCGTTTTCACCGTTCTAGTCGTTGAATTGCTGGGCCTGCCTTTCGTGAAGATCGCGGGCGGCGTTCTCCTGCTTTGGGTCGCGGTCAGCCTCGCCTTCGCGGAGCAGCCTGAAAAGGAGATCGCGCCGGCCAGCACGCTGTGGTCCGCCATCCGTATCATCGCCGTGGCGGATGCCGTGATGTCGCTCGACAATATGGTCGCGATCGCCGCCGTGGCGAAGGGATCGAAACTGTTGATTCTTCTTGGTCTCGCCTTATCAATTCCGCTTATCGTCTTCGGCGCCACGGTCGTGCTCGCGCTGTTAACCCGTTTTCCCATCCTCGTTTGGGCCGGCGCGGGGCTGCTCGGCTGGATCGCCGGAAACCTCATCGGCGCCGATCCCGATCTTGCCGCCTGGCTGCGCGTGCGCTGGCCCGGTTTCGAGGCCTGGGACGGACCGGCGGGAGCCGCTTTTGTGCCTTTCATCGCGTGGCTGCGCCGCAGGCACAAAACCCCAACGCAGCAAGCGTAGGGCCAAGCGCGGAGCAACTCCGAGTAGACCGGGAGGAGAATGGCACGATCTCCGGCGTGACCAGGCACCGCACGCACCTTTTCAATGCTCTCCCCTGCCCGCGACCTTGGCTTCCGCGAACGTCGCCATCCCGGTGTAGCAGGCAACTGCCGCCTTGATAATTCCGAATGCCAAGGCGGCGCCGGTGCCTTCCCCGAGCCTAAGGTCAAGATCGAGCAGCGGCTTCTTGTGCAGCCGCCGCAGCACATCCGCATGCCCGCCTTCGGCCGAAACATGGGCCGCCATGCAATGGTCGAGCGCACGGGGATCCTGCGCATGAAGTATGGCGGCGGCGGAACAAACCACATAACCGTCGAGGATAACCGGAATGCGCTCCATGCGCGCCGCGATGATCGCACCGGCGATCGCCGCGATCTCGCGCCCGCCAAGGCGGCGCATCACCTCGAGCGGATCGGCGAGATGCTCCTTGTGCCGCGCGACGGCCGCCTCCACCGCCGCGATTTTACGCGCTAAGCCGCGATCGCCAATTCCCGTGCCGCGCCCAACCCAATCGGCCGCCGCGCCGCCGTAAAGCGCATGGTAAATGGCGGCCGCGATCGTCGTATTGCCGATGCCCATTTCGCCAAGGCACAAAAGATCGATATCGTCGGCGATGGCTTCCATCCCAAAAGCGAAAGTCGCGGCGGCCTCCTTTTCCTCCAAAGCCGGGGCCTCGGTAATGTCCTTTGCCGGAACGTCGAGCGCCAAATCGAAAATCTTTAGGCCGAGCCCATGGGCCGCGCAGATCTGGTTGATCGCGGCGCCTCCCTTGCTGAAATTGTCCACCATGGCGCGCGTGACCGAAGCCGGATAGGCTGACACGCCTTTTTCCACCACACCATGATTGCCGGCGAACACCGCGACGAGAGGCCGGTCGATCGACGGCACTGGCTTTCCTTGCCAAGCGGCCAGGAACTCGGCGATTTCCTCGAGCCGCCCGAGCGACCCAGGCGGTTTGGTCAAGTCCGCCTGGCGCGTGTGGACTGCCTGCCGGGACGCCTCCGAGGCCTCTGGCATGGAGGCAATAAGATCGCGGATCGAGCTCAAACGGCGGTTTTGAGGCGGACATCGCGACCTGTAGCAAAAAGAAAACGCTCTCTTTTAATCCAGCGCGGCCGCCGTCGAAACTGGTCTGCGGCAACACCTCGCTTTTTGCCGCAGGCGCCGCGCGTCCGAATTTCCGATTCCGGTAGAGTCGGAGTGTGGCGCGGGTGGCTTTAGGCCGGGCATATCTGTTGCCGCCCCTTTCGTCTGGCGGTGCCTCACTAGCTCGCCCGTTGCTCCCGTTTCCACACCCCGCTCATCGAACCGGACATGCGGATCGCCCGCATCCGGCTCTCGGATAAGATCTCACGCCTTCACCCACGATGGGCCGCGGCCGAGCTGGGTCAAGCGTACGAGCCGGAAGTGCCCGTATAGGTGCGAGAGTGGATAGCTCCCGCCCTTACGTCGCCTGACCTTGTGCTTGGATCGCAGCCACCGGCGCAACCGCACAGCCGTGTAGTTGTCGAGCGCGCGATAGGCTTTGCTGGTAGTGCCGACACTGAAGTAATTGGCCCACCCGCGAAGCGCGCGGTTCAACATGTCGACGAGCTCTGTGGTCTCTTGCCAGCTGCGCGCTCGGTCGGTCAGCGCGTGGACTCTTTCGACCATGCGCTTGATGCTCTTCTTTGACGGCCGGTGGCCCAAGCGGGCTTTGCCGGTCGTTGGGGAATACATTCGCCCGAACGTATATCCCAGGAAGTCGAACTCCCCTTCCGGGACCTTGCAGATCCGTGTCTTCTCCTCGTTCACCGTCAGCTTCAGCTTGCCCATGATCGCGCGCAGATGGTGCAGGGCTGTCTCAGCGCTGCCCCTCCGGCACAGGATCACGAGATCGTCCGCATAGGTGACGAGGCGAGTGCCGAGACTTTGCTCGAGGCCGAGCTTCTTCCACCCCAGCACAAACCGGCGCATGTAAAGATTCGCCAGCAGTGGTGAGAGGGGTGAGCCCTGCGGAATGCCGCGCCGGTTGTCCCTGGCCTCGGTCGTACGTTTCTTCCGCCCTCGTTGGTCGGTTTCTTCTACGGGGCAGTCCAGCCACATCTTGATCAGATGCAGCACGCGCCGATCAACGATCCGGCGCGCTACCGACTTTAGGAGGTCGGTATGCGGAATGCTCCCGAAGTAGTCCGCGAGGTCGGCGTCTACGACGTCCGGGTGGCCACGGAACAGTAGCTCTTCCACCTCCACGACTGCCTGCTGGGCGTTTCGCCCGGCGCGATAGGCGTAGATTTCCGGTAGGAGGTCGGCTTCAAAGATCGGTTCCAGCACCAGCATCGCTGCTGTCATGCAGACCCGGTCCCGCACGGTCGAGATGCCCAGCGGCCTGAGCTTGCCGTTGGCCTTCGGTATGAACACGCGTCTGATCGGCTCCGGCCGGTAAGTCTCCTGCCTGAGCGCAAGCGCCAGTTCGCCAAGCCACCGCTCAACCCCGTACGCCTCGATATCCGCAAAGTCCTGACCGTCGCCACCCGGCGCGCCCTTGTTGGAGCGGCACTGGGCATAGGCATGCGCCAGAATATCGTCACGGCTGAGCTTGTCGTACAGGGCGTAGAACCGATAGCCGGCTTCCGCCTTCGCTTTCGCGTGTAACGCCGTCTGCAGTTTCTGAACACTCTTCGGAGTTGCTAGGTTGCCCAATCTCCAGGTCCCTCACCACGTCTTGCGTCGGTCTTGAACTGAGGCTCCTTCCCTCCACCGGCATTACCCGGTTTCATCGGTATTACGGGCCTCTCCGCCACCCCAACGCGCCCGGCCTGTCCCTCACGGGCGTCCGGTTGATCATCCCTGATCACGTATTGGGGCTTCCCGTGTTGCGTGCGCTTTCCTTGTGTACATGCTGCCGCCACTACCCCGGTGCAGCGGCTGGGCGTACTCGTCGCTCACACCCAGCCGTGTCAGCCTTCCCCGGAAGGGTCACCGGGTCGGCCTGCACATCGTCCTTTTCGAGGCTTGCTCGGCGTTCACTCGCGTTGCGGCCTGCACACTCGCGCGGTCACCGTATTTCGTGACCCGCTATCCGAAGGCTTCAGACATTTCGTCACCTCCATGCCTGCTCCGGTTGCTTCCGGCTGGAGCGGTCGCCGGGTAGGACTTGCACCCACTGGAAAGCGCCGCCTTTTCACGGCGCACACCCAAAGCAGAAGTCCGATCTGCGGCCGCTGTGCGCCAAGGCACTAAATCGCTGCCGCGATAGCCCGCTGAGGCTGGCGGCTTTTCTGCGAGCACGGTGAGTAATTGCAAGAACAATGATGGCGGGCCATGGGCCGTTTTCTGAGAATCGAGGTGTCGTCAACCTCACTAAGGAGAGTTCCCCATGAGTACCGTGTCAAACAGCATTGAATTGGGACCCCGGATCGGTGTGCAAAAGGTACCCCTTTTGGCGGGGAGGAACGACAGCGCTCGCCCCCGGCGGAGCTGGTCAGGGTTGCGCAGCCGGGGCGAGCGCGGTGGCGTGGGAGGGGGCTTTGAGCGCTAGGCGCGGTTTTTGAAGCGCCAGCTTTCATTTCCGGTTTCGACGATGTCGCAGTGATGGGTGAGACGATCGAGGAGCGCGGTCGTCATCTTGGCGTCGCCGAAGACGCTCGGCCATTCGCCGAACGCCAGATTGGTCGTGACGATCACCGAGGTGCGTTCGTAGAGCTGGCTAACGAGATGGAAGAGCAATTGCCCGCCAGCCTGAGCGAAGGGCAGATAGCCGAGTTCGTCGAGAACGGTGAAGTCCTTGCGAGTGAGGTAATCGGCGATTCGTCCCTGCCGCCCTGCGCGTGCTTCGGCCTCCAGGCGATTGACGAGATCGACTGTATTGAAGAAGCGGCCGCGCAGGCCGGCGCGGATGCAGCTTCGCGCGATGGCAATGGCGAGATGCGTCTTGCCGGTCCCGGTGCCCCCCACGAGAACGACGTTGCGTTGCTGCGCGATGAAGCCGCCTCCGGAAAGATCACGCACCAGGGTTTCGTTGACGGTCGTGCCGTCAAAGTCGAAGTCATCGATGTCCTTGGCCAGAGGGAGTTTGGCGATGGTCATCTGATATTTGATGGAGCGCGCCTGCTTTTCGGCAATTTCGGCCTTAAGAAGATCGCCGACGATTTGTGGCGGCTCGTGCTGCCGCTTTATGCCAGCCGCCATCACATCATCATAGGCGGTTCGCATGCCGAAGAGCTTGAGTTCGCTCATGAGGTCGAAGATTTGCGTGCGTTCCATCAGCCTGAACTCCTCAGTTGATCGTACCGGGCACAATCGGCGAGCGGGACGTGCCGGAGTTTCAGCGCGTCCGGGGTGAGTATGGTGAGTGGCGGACCGGGATCACGGCGACGCGCCAGAATGTTGAGAACGACGTCGGCGGAATGGACGCCCTCGCTCAACGCCTCGGCACAGGCGGCCTCGACCGCCGGCAGCCCGTCGTCGAGAACCGCCGCGAGGATTTTCACCATCTGCCGATCGCCATCGGCGGAGCCGGTGAGTTTGCGGCGAATTTTCTCCATGGCCGAGGGCAAGACCCAGTCCTTGAACGGCGCGCCATTCCTCAGAGCGCCGGGCTTGCGGGCCAGAACCGGAACGTAATGCCAGGGATCGTAAATCGTCTCTTCGCGGCCAAAGGATCGCCGATGTTCGCCGGCGGCGATCCCGTCCTGGCGAATGACGATCCGGTCTGCATAAGCGTGGATTTCGACCGGACGCCCGACCGCGCGCGCCTTCACCGAGTATTTGTTGTTATCGAACCGGATAAGGCAGGTCTTGGACACCGCCGCGCTCACTGCATGGAAGCCGTCGAAGCGGCCGCGCAGTTGCACGAGCTTTTGCCGTTCGTCCTCGAAAACCTCCCAGATCGTGCGGCTGGCGCATTCTGGATGACGATGCGCCTTGGCGTAAGCGACACATTTGTCGAGGAGCCAGGCATTCAATTCGTCATAGCTCTTGAATCTCAGGCGCGGCGTGAAAAAGCGCTCACGCACCAAGCCGACCTGGTTCTCGACCTGGCCCTTTTCCCAGCCCGAGGCCGGCGTGCAGGCCACTGGCTCGACGAGATAATGCCCGCACATTTGAAGGAAGCGGCGATTGTATTGCCGGTCCTTGCCGGCGAAGATTGTCTCCACCGCGGTTTTCATATTGTCATAAATGCCGCGCTCGCAGGCGCCTTTGAAAAAGGCAAAGGCGCGGTCATGCGCGTCAAAGACCATCTCTTGGGTCTCGCGTGGATAGGCGCGGACAAACGGCATGCGGCTGTGACAGAGCCGCATATGGGCGACCTTCACGGTCACCGTCGCGCCGTTCAGCACGACGATTTCATGGCTCCAGTCGAACTGATAGGCCTCGCCGGGAGCAAAGGTGAGCGGCACATAAGCCTGCGCCAGCGCCACACCGCGTTCCTTGCGCCACGTTTTCGCGTAACGGCGAACCGCGTCGTAGCTTCCGGCATAACCAAGGCTGCGCAGTTCTTCGAATAGCCGAACAAGCGTCAGCCGCTCGCGCGCCGATTTTTCTGCATTCTCCAACAGCAGGGAATCCAGCCGCTCCCGCCACGGTCCGATCTTGGGAAGCGGCTGCGTCAAGCGTTCGTAATGGAACTCGGTCGCTTCGGATCGGATGACCTTCCGGACGACCTTTCTGGAGACGTGCAGCTCCCGGCAAATCTCCTTGATCGGCTTTTTCTGAACAAAAAACGCCCGGCAAATCTTGGCGATCGTTTCCACAACCAGCATTCCAATCTCGGCCTCCCAAAATCCAGGAGGCCACTGTGGACCCTCAGCCCCGGGGTCCCGATTGGATGCAAATCACCCCAAAAGCGGGGTCCTTATTCCATGCTTATTCACAAGTACCGATGCCATCAGCCCGCTGCGCCAGCGCATGATCGAGGACATGAGCGCGCGCAAGCTCAACCCGCACACGCAGAGAAGCCACATCAGCAGCTGCAAGCGGTTCGCCGCGTATTTGAAGCGCTCGCCCGGCACGGCTACAGCCGACGAGATCCGCCTGTTCCAGCTGCACCTGACTGAGACGGGGACGAGCATCTGCAATCGCAACCGCATCATGACCGGGCTCAGGTTCTTGTTCCGTGTGACGCTGCGGCGATTGGATCTTGCGGCCGAGATCTATCACATCAAAGAACCCCAGAAGATCCCGCTGGTGATGAGCCCGGACGAGGCCAAGCGCCTCTTGGCCATGGCGAGGACTCTCAAGGTTCACGTATTGCTCGCTCTCGGCTACGGCGCAGGTTTGCGCGCGGGCGAGGTGGTCCGGCTCAGGGTTGGTGATATCGACAGGGCGCAGAACATCATCCGCATCGTGCAGGCCAAGGGGCGCAAAGACCGCCACGTCATGCTGTCGCCAGAGACGCTCGATCTGCTGCGGCAATGGTGGAAGGTGCGACCGGCTCGTTACGATACGGGCGTGTCGCAAGAGCAGCGCTGGTTGTTTCCTGGCCGCAAGCCAGGAAAGCCGATGACGACCCGGCAGCTCAATCGTCTGTTTCACGAGACGGCTGACGCGGCCGGCATCAAGAAGGCGGTGACGCTGCATGCGCTGCGCCACAGTTTTGCGACCCATCTGCTCGAACGTGGGACCGATATCCGCATCATTCAGGCTCTCCTCGGTCACGACAAGCTCGACACGACAGCGCGCTACACGCGCGTGGCCACCGGCATGATCTCTGCCATCGAGAGCCCACTCGACTTGCTGTGCGAGCCGCGCAGGACGCCCAGGAAGAGAGGCAAGGCGCCGCCGCCGGCTTGAGCGGTCGGCCATGTCCCGTCCAGCTCTCGAGGTCGCGGATATCTTCCGCGACCACGGGACGGCGTGGCGGCGCGCCAATGCCGGCCACGTCAGCCTCGACCAGATGAAGGTCATGAGTGCGATCGAGCGCTGCCGCACAGTCGCGCTCGGCGGGTATGTCGCGCGCTGCGAGGGCTGCGCGCACACGGTCATCGCGTACAACAGCTGCCGCAACCGGCATTGCCCGAAGTGCCAGGGCGCGGCGGCGAGGGAGTGGCTCGAAGAGCGGGAAGACGAGTTACTCTCGGCGCCATACTTCCACGTCGTCTACACGCTGCCCGGTCCAATCGCGGATATCGCGTATCAGAACAAGGCTGTCATCTACGATATCCTGTTCAAGGCATCGGCCGAGACGATGATCACGATCGCGGCCGATCCAAAACACTTGGGCGCACGGATCGGCATAACCTCCGTGCTGCACACCTGGGGCTCGGCAATGACGCATCACCCGCACGTGCACATGATCGTACCGGGCGGCGGGCTGTCAGAGGACGGCACGAGGTGGATCGCCGGTCGACCGAACTTCTTCTTGGCCGTCCGCGTGCTGTCACGGCTGTTCCGGCGCCTAGTCTTGCAGATGTTGATCGTGGCCCACGAAACCGGCCGGCTCCAGTTCTCCGGCGCGCACGCAGCGCTCGCTGATACCAACGCGTTCGCCGCCTTCCTCGTCCCGCTCCGGCGATCGGAATGGGTGGTCTATTCGAAGAAGCCATTCGGCGGACCCGAAGCTGTTCTCGCATACCTCGCGCGCTACACACATCGCGTCGCCATCTCCAATCACCGCCTGATCGCAGCTGACACGATGGGCATCACGTTCAAATACAAGGACTACAGGATCCAAGGTCCCGAGCGGTACAAGCTCATGACACTCGCGACAGACGAGTTCATCCGCCGCTTCCTGATGCACGTTTTGCCGAAAGGCTTCCATCGCATCCGCCACTACGGGCTCCTGGCCAACGGCAACCGCGCTGACAACATCGCCAAAGCGCGCGCGTTGCTGAACGTTCCGAAGCCGGACGCGATCCCGGACGATCCCAAATCTGCTGACGCAGCCGAACTGCCGGCGCTCTCGCGGCCATGCCCATGCTGCGGCGGCCGCCTGCTCATCATCGAGACGTTCGCACGGGGATGCGAGCCGAATTACCGGCCGGCCACCGCACCTCTCGTGATCAAGATCGATACGTCATGATCGAGATTGCATTATCTACCGCGACGCAACGCCGTCCGTTCTTGCCATTCTTGCCGCTGACCGTTAGCCAGCGCCGGCGGCGCTCGCTCGATGATGCTGCGCCAACGTCTTGCGATCGCCGCCGCCACGCCGAAACTGATCCCAATGCCGGTGGCGCACGCTCCCCTCGACCGGTCAACCCGTCAACTTGCCGTGCGTCCGTAGTTCCGGCCTCTCGAAAACAGACGCTCGCACTCCTCAAATCCCCATAGATCGCAGCGGCGAAACAGAGCCCCTTCCGGCCCGCGATTTCGTGCCTTGGCGCTTCTCGGACGCCTGTCGTGGGAGCGCGTGGATGGTTTTGTGATGCAGGCGTCCGAGAAACCTGCACAATGCACTAAATCGCTGCCGCGATAGCCCGCTGAGGCTGGCGGCTTTTCTGCGAGCACGGTGAGTAATTGCAAGAACAATGATGGCGGGCCATGGGCCGTTTTCTGAGAATCGAGGTGTCGTCAACCTCACTAAGGAGAGTTCCCCATGAGTACCGATGCCATCAGCCCGCTGCGCCAGCGCATGATCGAGGACATGAGCGCGCGCAAGCTCAACCCGCACACGCAGAGAAGCCACATCAGCAGCTGCAAGCGGTTCGCCGCGTATTTGAAGCGCTCGCCCGGCACGGCTACAGCCGACGAGATCCGCCTGTTCCAGCTGCACCTGACTGAGACGGGGACGAGCATCTGCAATCGCAACCGCATCATGACCGGGCTCAGGTTCTTGTTCCGTGTGACGCTGCGGCGATTGGATCTTGCGGCCGAGATCTATCACATCAAAGAACCCCAGAAGATCCCGCTGGTGATGAGCCCGGACGAGGCCAAGCGCCTCTTGGCCATGGCGAGGACTCTCAAGGTTCACGTATTGCTCGCTCTCGGCTACGGCGCAGGTTTGCGCGCGGGCGAGGTGGTCCGGCTCAGGGTTGGTGATATCGACAGGGCGCAGAACATCATCCGCATCGTGCAGGCCAAGGGGCGCAAAGACCGCCACGTCATGCTGTCGCCAGAGACGCTCGATCTGCTGCGGCAATGGTGGAAGGTGCGACCGGCTCGTTACGATACGGGCGTGTCGCAAGAGCAGCGCTGGTTGTTTCCTGGCCGCAAGCCAGGAAAGCCGATGACGACCCGGCAGCTCAATCGTCTGTTTCACGAGACGGCTGACGCGGCCGGCATCAAGAAGGCGGTGACGCTGCATGCGCTGCGCCACAGTTTTGCGACCCATCTGCTCGAACGTGGGACCGATATCCGCATCATTCAGGCTCTCCTCGGTCACGACAAGCTCGACACGACAGCGCGCTACACGCGCGTGGCCACCGGCATGATCTCTGCCATCGAGAGCCCACTCGACTTGCTGTGCGAGCCGCGCAGGACGCCCAGGAAGAGAGGCAAGGCGCCGCCGCCGGCTTGAGCGGTCGGCCATGTCCCGTCCAGCTCTCGAGGTCGCGGATATCTTCCGCGACCACGGGACGGCGTGGCGGCGCGCCAATGCCGGCCACGTCAGCCTCGACCAGATGAAGGTCATGAGTGCGATCGAGCGCTGCCGCACAGTCGCGCTCGGCGGGTATGTCGCGCGCTGCGAGGGCTGCGCGCACACGGTCATCGCGTACAACAGCTGCCGCAACCGGCATTGCCCGAAGTGCCAGGGCGCGGCGGCGAGGGAGTGGCTCGAAGAGCGGGAAGACGAGTTACTCTCGGCGCCATACTTCCACGTCGTCTACACGCTGCCCGGTCCAATCGCGGATATCGCGTATCAGAACAAGGCTGTCATCTACGATATCCTGTTCAAGGCATCGGCCGAGACGATGATCACGATCGCGGCCGATCCAAAACACTTGGGCGCACGGATCGGCATAACCTCCGTGCTGCACACCTGGGGCTCGGCAATGACGCATCACCCGCACGTGCACATGATCGTACCGGGCGGCGGGCTGTCAGAGGACGGCACGAGGTGGATCGCCGGTCGACCGAACTTCTTCTTGGCCGTCCGCGTGCTGTCACGGCTGTTCCGGCGCCTAGTCTTGCAGATGTTGATCGTGGCCCACGAAACCGGCCGGCTCCAGTTCTCCGGCGCGCACGCAGCGCTCGCTGATACCAACGCGTTCGCCGCCTTCCTCGTCCCGCTCCGGCGATCGGAATGGGTGGTCTATTCGAAGAAGCCATTCGGCGGACCCGAAGCTGTTCTCGCATACCTCGCGCGCTACACACATCGCGTCGCCATCTCCAATCACCGCCTGATCGCAGCTGACACGATGGGCATCACGTTCAAATACAAGGACTACAGGATCCAAGGTCCCGAGCGGTACAAGCTCATGACACTCGCGACAGACGAGTTCATCCGCCGCTTCCTGATGCACGTTTTGCCGAAAGGCTTCCATCGCATCCGCCACTACGGGCTCCTGGCCAACGGCAACCGCGCTGACAACATCGCCAAAGCGCGCGCGTTGCTGAACGTTCCGAAGCCGGACGCGATCCCGGACGATCCCAAATCTGCTGACGCAGCCGAACTGCCGGCGCTCTCGCGGCCATGCCCATGCTGCGGCGGCCGCCTGCTCATCATCGAGACGTTCGCACGGGGATGCGAGCCGAATTACCGGCCGGCCACCGCACCTCTCGTGATCAAGATCGATACGTCATGATCGAGATTGCATTATCTACCGCGACGCAACGCCGTCCGTTCTTGCCATTCTTGCCGCTGACCGTTAGCCAGCGCCGGCGGCGCTCGCTCGATGATGCTGCGCCAACGTCTTGCGATCGCCGCCGCCACGCCGAAACTGATCCCAATGCCGGTGGCGCACGCTCCCCTCGACCGGTCAACCCGTCAACTTGCCGTGCGTCCGTAGTTCCGGCCTCTCGAAAACAGACGCTCGCACTCCTCAAATCCCCATAGATCGCAGCGGCGAAACAGAGCCCCTTCCGGCCCGCGATTTCGTGCCTTGGCGCTTCTCGGACGCCTGTCGTGGGAGCGCGTGGATGGTTTTGTGATGCAGGCGTCCGAGAAACCTGCACAAGCGCGGCCCTCCGCGAATTTCCGCGCTCAGGCCCTTGACGGCCGCGATTAGAGAACTACTTGCGAGGTGCTCGGATAAGCTGGACAGGACGGCGTTAAACGCCGAATGTGTTGCCCGCTCTCAAAAGAGGATGTCGAATGCCCGAGCCGTCGCCATCACGTCCCCCGATCGGATCGCTGGCGATCATAGCCATTGTCGTTGCGGTCGGCGCCGGGGCCTTCGCATATACGGCGGGATGGCTTTCCCCCACGCGGCTCACGCCGACCAAGATCGTCGACTCGCTCGCGCCGCCCGGCGGTCCGTCCCTTGGTTACCGCCGTAACCATGCCAAAGGCATCTGCTTCACGGGCGTCTTCGAATCGAACGGAAACGGCGCCGAACTCTCGTCAGCCCAGGTCTTCGCGCGTGGCGAATACCCGGCTCTAGGGCGGTTCAACCTCGCTACGGCCGACGCCAATGCGCCCGACTCTACCGTGCGTGTTCGGGGCCTCGGCCTTCAGCTGTCGACGCCGGACGGCGAGGTCTGGCGCTCCGCGATGATCGATCCTCCGTTCTTCACTGTCTCGACGCCAGAAGGGTTCTATGAACTACAGCTGGCGGCGCACAGCAAGGATCCGAACGCGATGAAGGCCTTCGTCGCCGGCCATCTGGAGTTCGCGCCTTTCGCTGAATGGGCCAAGACGGCGCCGTGGACGGCGAGCTATGCGGAAGAGACCTACAACAGCCTAAACAGCTTCATCTTTGTCAGCGGTTCTGGCGCCGAGCACGCGGTCCGCTGGTCGCTCCTGCCTCAGGCGCAGGTCGTGCCGATCACCCAGGAGGACCTCGCCAAGCTCGGCCCCAACCATCTCGCGCAGGAGATCGCGGAGCGCGTCGCCAAGGCCCCCCAACGTTGGACAATGGTGGTGACGGTAGCCGATCCGGGCGATCCCACAGCAGACCCAAGCACGGCCTGGCCGCCCGGACGGCGCGCCGTCGAGGTCGGCGTGCTCTTCGTGCAGCGGATTGAGGGCGAACGGAATGGGCCGTGCCGCGAGATCAATTTCGACCCGACAATCCTGCCCAATGGCATCCACGTGTCGGACGATCCATTCCCCGCGGCGCGATCCGCCGCTTATGCGAGGTCCTATGACCTGCGTACGTCGGAACTGAAATACTATCCGTACCATTCCGAGGCTGCGGGAGGCGGGGAACGATGACCAGCGCCGGCAAACGTTTTACCGTTCTTCAGCGCTTCCTGCACTGGCTGTTGGCCATCTGTATTCTGGCGATGCTGTTTTTCGGCGTCGGCATGACTTCGACCGTCGCGCCGAAATATGTGCCGCTTCTCGCGACGCATAAGACGCTTGGCGCTATCATCCTTGTCCTGGCGCTGATCCGCCTCGCCGTGCGGCTACGCTACGGTGCGCCGCCTCTGCCAGCCGATCTGCCCGAACCGATGAAGCTCGGGGCGCATCTTTCGCACCTTGCGCTCTATGTGCTGATGATCGCCCTGCCCCTTCTCGGCCTGACCATGCAATGGACAGGCGCCTATCCGATCGTTCTTTACGGAGACATCCGGCTGCCGTCGCTCCTGCCCCAGAGCGACGCCATGCACACGCTGCTGTGGGACGCGCATTTCTATCTCGCCTTCGCATTTTTCGCGATCATCCTGCTCCATGTCGCAGCAGCGTTGTTCCACGCGCTCATTCGGCGGGACGGCGTGTTCGAGAGCATGGCGCCCACGCCCTCGCACGACGCGCCGACTGCAGTGACCCACGCCGAATGAAGTCCGCGCGCGATCCCTGACCGGCAGTCCGACCGGAGCCGATCACTCCACTTCGGAAGGTCCGCGTTGGGTGTGCGCCGTGAAAAGGCGGCGCTTTCCAGTGGGTGCAAGTCCTACCCGGCGACCGCTCCAGCCGGAAGCAACCGGAGCAGGCATGGAGGTGACGAAATGTCTGAAGCCTTCGGATAGCGGGTCACGAAATACGGTGACCGCGCGAGTGTGCAGGCCGCAACGCGAGTGAACGCCGAGCAAGCCTCGAAAAGGACGATGTGCAGGCCGACCCGGTGACCCTTCCGGGGAAGGCTGACACGGCTGGGTGTGAGCGACGAGTACGCCCAGCCGCTGCACCGGGGTAGTGGCGGCAGCATGTAGACAAGGAAAGCGCACGCAACACGGGAAGCCCCAATACGTGATCAGGGATGATCAACCGGACGCCCGTGAGGGACAGGCCGGGCGCGTTGGGGTGGCGGAGAGGCCCGTAATACCGATGAAACCGGGTAATGCCGGTGGAGGGAAGGAGCCTCAGTTCAAGACCGACGCAAGACGTGGTGAGGGACCTGGAGATTGGGCAACCTAGCAACTCCGAAGAGTGTTCAGAAACTGCAGACGGCGTTACACGCGAAAGCGAAGGCGGAAGCCGGCTATCGGTTCTACGCCCTGTACGACAAGCTCAGCCGTGACGATATTCTGGCGCATGCCTATGCCCAGTGCCGCTCCAACAAGGGCGCGCCGGGTGGCGACGGTCAGGACTTTGCGGATATCGAGGCGTACGGGGTTGAGCGGTGGCTTGGCGAACTGGCGCTTGCGCTCAGGCAGGAGACTTACCGGCCGGAGCCGATCAGACGCGTGTTCATACCGAAGGCCAACGGCAAGCTCAGGCCGCTGGGCATCTCGACCGTGCGGGACCGGGTCTGCATGACAGCAGCGATGCTGGTGCTGGAACCGATCTTTGAAGCCGACCTCCTACCGGAAATCTACGCCTATCGCGCCGGGCGAAACGCCCAGCAGGCAGTCGTGGAGGTGGAAGAGCTACTGTTCCGTGGCCACCCGGACGTCGTAGACGCCGACCTCGCGGACTACTTCGGGAGCATTCCGCATACCGACCTCCTAAAGTCGGTAGCGCGCCGGATCGTTGATCGGCGCGTGCTGCATCTGATCAAGATGTGGCTGGACTGCCCCGTAGAAGAAACCGACCAACGAGGGCGGAAGAAACGTACGACCGAGGCCAGGGACAACCGGCGCGGCATTCCGCAGGGCTCACCCCTCTCACCACTGCTGGCGAATCTTTACATGCGCCGGTTTGTGCTGGGGTGGAAGAAGCTCGGCCTCGAGCAAAGTCTCGGCACTCGCCTCGTCACCTATGCGGACGATCTCGTGATCCTGTGCCGGAGGGGCAGCGCTGAGACAGCCCTGCACCATCTGCGCGCGATCATGGGCAAGCTGAAGCTGACGGTGAACGAGGAGAAGACACGGATCTGCAAGGTCCCGGAAGGGGAGTTCGACTTCCTGGGATATACGTTCGGGCGAATGTATTCCCCAACGACCGGCAAAGCCCGCTTGGGCCACCGGCCGTCAAAGAAGAGCATCAAGCGCATGGTCGAAAGAGTCCACGCGCTGACCGACCGAGCGCGCAGCTGGCAAGAGACCACAGAGCTCGTCGACATGTTGAACCGCGCGCTTCGCGGGTGGGCCAATTACTTCAGTGTCGGCACTACCAGCAAAGCCTATCGCGCGCTCGACAACTACACGGCTGTGCGGTTGCGCCGGTGGCTGCGATCCAAGCACAAGGTCAGGCGACGTAAGGGCGGGAGCTATCCACTCTCGCACCTATACGGGCACTTCCGGCTCGTACGCTTGACCCAGCTCGGCCGCGGCCCATCGTGGGTGAAGGCGTGAGATCTTATCCGAGAGCCGGATGCGGGCGATCCGCATGTCCGGTTCGATGAGCGGGGTGTGGAAACGGGAGCAACGGGCGAGCTAGTGAGGCACCGCCAGACGAAAGGGGCGGCAACAGATATGCCCGGCCTAAAGCCACCCGCGCCACACTCCGACTCTACCAAGTGCACTAAATCGCTGCCGCGATAGCCCGCTGAGGCTGGCGGCTTTTCTGCGAGCACGGTGAGTAATTGCAAGAACAATGATGGCGGGCCATGGGCCGTTTTCTGAGAATCGAGGTGTCGTCAACCTCACTCAGGAGAGTTCCCCATGAGTACCGATGCCATCAGCCCGCTGCGCCAGCGCATGATCGAGGACATGAGCGCGCGCAAGCTCAACCCGCACACGCAGAGAAGCCACATCAGCAGCTGCAAGCGGTTCGCCGCGTATTTGAAGCGCTCGCCCGGCACGGCTACAGCCGACGAGATCCGCCTGTTCCAGCTGCACCTGACTGAGACGGGGACGAGCATCTGCAATCGCAGCTCTCGACAAAACCCGTACAATCACTGAAGAGAAGCGATGCGCCCCGGCTCGTCGCTTCTCGCCGATTTTTATTTTTGTCTCGGGTTTTTCACGCGGCTGCCGTTTCTCTCTGTGGCATCCAGGAGCGAACCGCATTCGCTCGCCGATTTCCCCCGCGCGGTCCGCATGCTACCGGTGGCGGGCGGCCTCGTGGGATCCATCGCGGCCCTCGTCATGGGGATGGCCTCCGAGCTCGGATTCCCCCCGCCCCTCGCGGCGCCGCTCGCGATTTGCGCTTTGGTATTGCTCAGCGGGGCGTTGCACGAAGACGGGCTTGCCGATTGCGCCGACGGGTTCTCCCATGGTGCGACCCGCGAGCGCAAGCTCGAAATCATGCGGGACAGCAGGATAGGCACGTTTGGCGCCGTGGCGCTCGTGCTAAGCCTCTATATGCGGGCGGCGAGTTCTTGCGCTTGTCGCGAACGAAAGCCTAGGCCTCGCCGGCGCGGTGCTGATCGGCGCGGCGGCCTTTTCGCGCACCGCTTCGCTTATCCCCTTGGCCGTCCTTCCGCCCGCGAGGGAAAACGGAGTCGGCTTTGCCGCGGGCAAGCCTGAACGCGCGGCGCTCGCCCTCGCTGCCTGCCTCGCCGTTGTTTTTGCGTTCGCTCCCCTTGTGGCGGGCGCCTATCTGGCCCGCTCGCTTGCGGGCATTGCCGCGGCGACAGGCGTGGCCTATGCCATTGTACCGCTCGCTCGAAAACAAATCGGCGGCCAGACCGGGGATGTCGCGGGCGCCGCGCAGCAACTAAGCGAAATCGCGTATTATCTCGCGTTCGCGTCGGGCGTTTGACGCAAAGATTTGCGAGCAAGGATCCCGGGCCAAGACTGGCCCGGGATGGCTAAACCCCGGCGAGATATTGCGTCGGATCGACCGGCTTTGTGCCTTTGCGCAGTTCGAAATGAAGTTGCGGCGATGCGACATTGCCACTCTGCCCGGATTTCGCGATCGTTTGCCCGCGCTTGACCGTCTCGCCGCGCTTGACTTCGATATCGCCATTATTCGCATAGGCGGAAACAAAGCCATTGGGATGCCGGATCAAGATCAAATTGCCGTAACCCTTCAACTCGTTCCCGGCGTAGGCGACGACGCCGCTCTCCGCTGCTTTCACGGAGGTTCCTTCCGGAACCGCGATATTGATCCCGTCGTTACCGCCCGGTTTGAATCCTTGGATGATGCGTCCCCGCGCGGGCCAGCGGAATTCCGGGTTGGCCGCCTCCGAAGCCACGGTGGTTTTTTTCGGCTCGGTGGCCGGGGCCGACGCCGGATCGCGCGTCGATGCCTTGGTTTCGCTAGGCATCTTGGCCTGCGCCGTTTCCTGCTTTGCCGCGGGGGCGGTTGGCTTCCGTGCGGCGGCAGCCTTGGTTGCGGCCGTGCGCGTCTTGCCGGCTTTCAAGCTTTCAGCCTGGCTGGCCAGAGTGCGAGGGCGCCCGCCCGCCACCTTCGCCGGAGCCGCCGGTTTTGCCGCCGCGGAATGAGCGGCCACGCGAGCTCCGCTCGAAGTGGCCAAAGCCGCGTTATACACTGGGATAACGATGTGCGTTCCGGGCCGTATCTGCGACGCCGAGGCAAGACCGTTTGCCCGGACGAGCGCATCGAGCGGCACGCCATAACGGTTTGAGAGAATTTGGGCGTTCTCGCCTTGAGCGACGACGATCGGCGATCCGCCTTTCGCCGACCAGCCGGCAGCGCTTTGCATACCTTGCGGCGGCGCGGGATTGGCGCTTGCCGTTGCCGCGCCAAGCGGTCGCGACTGCACTCGAGAACCCGACACCGGAGCCCCGACGCCCGCCGTGGGGGCCTCGCTGGCGACGTTCGCCGAACTCTGGAAAGGATTGGACCAAGGATCGCTCAGACGCTCGGAATTTGCGCAACCGGCAAGCAAGCCCGCGGCAACGCCACTCAATGCGAGACGAATTGCGAAACGTGCGCGGGACACACAAACAAAATCACTCATGACGCAACCCCACAGGCGCAATGCCTTTCCACGCCATTACGTGCGGATTAAGTTAAGGGACGGTTTAAAGATGAACGAATAGGCACGAAAAAACGGACAAAATTACGATTTTTCGTAATGAGTCCTGGTCCCGTCAAAGCGCTAATGCTTCGTCTCGCAAAAGCGCCTGCAGCCGGGACGGGCAAACCGGGCTCTCAATGATGCCTCCGGCGCCGTTAAGCGCGATCCGCGCGATGTGCTGGCGCGACATAAATTTGGGATCGGGCCGCGCGGCGACGAGCAGCCCATCCTCGCCAAGCGCCGCAATGAGATTTTCAGGAACCTCGGCAAGCAAACCCTGGACGATCACCCGGTCGAAGGGGCCTATCCCCGGCAAGATCGCCAGGCCATCGCCAAAGACGACCCCGGCGTTTGTGATGCCGAGCCGCGCGAGCCGCGCCTCGGCCTCGATCGCGAGGCTCTTGAATCGTTCGATGGAGAGCACTTCCCGCGCCATCAGGGCCAGCAACGCTGTCGCATAGCCCGATCCGGTTCCGATTTCGAGCACGCGATGACGAGGCAACGGTGCCAGCGCCTCGATCATCTTGGCGGTGAGCCAGGGTTCTGGAAGGGTCTGGCCGCAACGCAGAGGCAGCGCGATTGCCCGGCGCGCCAGATCGGCAAACCGGTGCGGCACGAAAATCTCGCGCGGTACAATTTCGAGCGCGCGCAGTAGGCGGAGGTCCTGGATGCCGCGCGCACGCAAATCCATGAGGAACGCCGCTTTGTTTTGCGCCTCGATCGCTTGTTCCTCCAATCCGGGCGGCGGCACCTCGACGGACATCGCGAGAGCGGCCTCGATTAGCGCAATACAAGCGCAAGGCGCGCGAACGCCGGTTCGTCGGTCAGATCGAGCTTGAGCGGTGTCACCGAGATATTGTTGGCGGCCAAGGCTTCGAGGTCGGTGCCGTGTCCCGGGGTCGAATTGCCGCGCGCGAACGAGATCCAGTAATAAGGAATGCCGCGTCCATCCGCCCGTTCGTCGATCATCGCCGTTTGCGCGTCGCGCTGGCCTTGGACACTGACCGCTACCCCTTTGACTGCCTCCGGCGGACAAGCCGGAAAGTTCACGTTAATCGCGATATTTGGTGGAATGCCCGCGGCGAGGATTTGGCCGATGATGTCCAGCGCATGGGTTTCGGCGCAGCTCCAAAAGCTTTCCTCGCGCCCGATAGGACCATAGGCCTGGGAAAGAGCAATCGCGGGTAGGCCGAGGCTCGCCGCCTCGAGCGCGCCCGCGACCGTACCGGAATAGGACACGTCATCGGCGACATTCTGGCCGTTATTTACGCCGGAAAGGACGAGATCGGGCCTTGCGCCTTCGAGCAGCCTGCAGACGCCGATGATGACGCAATCGGTGGGCGTGCCTTTTACCGCGAAATGCCGCTCCGAGAATTTGCGCAGCCGTAGGGGATCATTGAGAGTCAGCGAATGAGCCACCCCCGATTGATCATATTCGGGCGCAACGACAAAAATATCGTCCGAGAGGGTCTTGGCGATGCGCTCCATGAGGGCGAGGCCCGGCGCGTAAATGCCGTCGTCGTTGGTAATCAGAATGCGCACGCGCGTGCCTCAAGCTCTCTCGATTGTGTCGATGCCGCCCATATAGACACGCAATGCCTCCGGCACGGTGACGGAACCGTCCTCGTTTTGATAGTTTTCGAGAACCGCGACAAGCGCGCGGCCGACGGCCACGCCCGAACCGTTGAGCGTGTGGACAAAGCGAGGCTTGCCATCGCTTGCGCGGTAGCGCGCATTCATCCGCCGCGCCTGAAAATCGCCGCAGACGGAAACGGAGGAGATTTCGCGGTAGCGATTTTGCCCCGGCAACCAGACCTCGATGTCATAGGTCTTTTGCGAGGCAAAGCCCATGTCGCCGGTGCAGAGAGTCACGACCCGATAGGGAAGTTTTAGCCGCTTCAAGACTTCCTCGGCGCATAAGAGCATGCGGTCGTGCTCGGCGAGCGAAGCTTCGGGCGTGGTGATGGAGACGAGTTCCACTTTGGTGAATTGATGCTGACGGATCATGCCGCGTGTGTCCGTGCCCGCCGCGCCCGCCTCGGCGCGAAAGCATGGCGTGCAGGCGGTGAAGCGCAAGGGGAGATTTTTTTCGTCGAGGATTTTTTCGCGCACGAGGTTCGTGAGGGGAACCTCGGCCGTGGGGATGAGCCAAAGCCTCCGTAGTTTTTCGAGCTGCTCGTCCGAAAATCTTTGAGTTCGAACGGTTCCAAACCAGACGTGCCGCTTCCTCCATCAAATCCGATTTTTCAATTTCACGATCCGCTTCTTTAGCCTCTCGGAGGAGCTGCCCGAGGCACTCGTCTATTTCGGCATCAATCGCATCTGCATTGTCCTTCGTAAATTGTTTAAGTAGCTTCCATACCGGTGGCCTAAGGTCAGTGCGAAATTGGTCCTCCTCGAACTTCGGTAATTGCGCCGTGCCGAACATGGCCTCGTCACGCACAAGAATCGGCGGGTTGACTTCCGTATAGCCATGCTCGGCTGTGTGTAGATCGAGCATGAACTGCGAAAGAGCGCGTTCTAAACGGGCAAGCGGCCCTTTATTGACGACAAATCGCGCGCCGGAAATCTTTGTGGCCGTCTCGAAATCCATCAGGCCGAGCGCCTCGCCGATGTCGAAATGCTCCTTTGGCGCAAAATCCACCGCGCGCGGCTCGCCGACGCGGCGCAACTCGACATTGTCGTTCTCGTCGCGGCCATCCGGCACATCGTCGAGCGGCGTGTTGGGAATTTCGGCAAGCGCCTTGTCAAGCGCCAAGATCGCTTCGCGTTCGTCCGCCTCAAACTCCGCAAGCGCTGTCTTTAAGTCACCGACCTCTATTTTTAAGGCCTTGGCGAGGTCCGCGTCACCTGCCTTCATCGCGGCGCCGATTTCCTTCGATGCCGCATTACGCCGCTCTTGCGTGGCTTGCGCCTTGGTGATCGCCTTGCGGCGTCGGTCATCAAGCGCGAGAAGTTTTTCAGCGAGTGGTTCGAGACCCCTCCTTTTGCGCCCGCGGTCGAAAACTTTCGCGTTCTCGCGAATCCATTTGATGTCGTACATGAGGCGCGTCCCTAAGGCGGAGCCAAAATACTACGGCCCCTGCCCCGCCGGTTTTGCTTGATTCTTCTCGATCGTCGCTACCGACAAGATCGAAAGCTCGTAGAGGCCCAAGGCCGGAACGGCAAGCGCCAGCATGGAAAATATGTCGGGCGGCGTCAGGATCGCGGCGGCAATAAAAACAAGCACGATGGCGTAGCGCCGTTGCCGCCGCAAAAAACCCGACGTCACGATGCCAATGCGTCCAAGAAGGGTCAAAACCACCGGCAATTGAAACGTTATGCCGAACGCGAAGATCAAGGTCATGATCAGCGAAAGATATTCGCTGACGCGCGGCAAAAGCTCGATTTGCGCGCGCCCCGGCTCCTTGGCCTGCTGCATGCCAATAAAAAACCGCAACAAATTTGGCATGACGACGAAATAGACAAGCAGCGCGCCCGCCGCGAAAAACACCGGCGTGGCGATGAGATAAGGCGCGAAGGCCTTGCGTTCCTGCTTATAGAGGCCAGGCGCGACAAAAGCGTAGAGCTGCGCGAAAATCACCGGACAGGAGAGAAACGCGGCCGAAAAAATTCCGACCCTGATTTGCGTAAAAAAATATTCCTGCGGCGCGGTATAGATCAGCCGCGCGTCCGGACCGGCGGCGTGTTCGAACGGCACGACCAAAATATTGTAAATGTCCTTGGCGAAATAGAAGCAGACGACGAACATCACCACGAAGGCAAAGAGCGCCCTGATGAGCCGCGCGCGCAGCTCGATCAAATGGTCCATCAAGGGCGCTTTTGTCGCCTCGATATCGGCGTCGGTCATGAGTGGTTCGTTCTTCCGGAAGGCATGGGTTACTTTCGTGTAACCGAACCGGGGCGCCTAGAACAGTCACCGTTTGTCTTGCGGTTTCGCGCCGTCTGCCGCGGCGCGGCGGGGCGCGGCGTCCCCCATCTCGGTCGCGAGCGCATCGGCAAGCGCCCGCATCTCGGCGTCGATCGCTCCGGGCGCGGGCGGCGCCTGGCCCGGCGCGGCCGCACCGGCTTCGGCTCCTTCTTCCGTCGCTTCGGGCAACCGTGGCACGGCAACCGAATTCACGGAGGACTCCGCATTGTGCGGGGCCGCTATCGTTGGCCCACCCGCGACAGGAAGAGTTGCGGGCTTTCCGGCGGCGTCGAGTGCCTGCGTGAGTTCTGCTTTGATTTCGGCAAGCGGATCGAGGCCGGCATCGGCCCTCACGCTTTCCGCGAGCTTTGCCACATCGGCCTTGATTTCGTCGATGTCGGCTTCACGCACAGCGTCCATGAATTGGCCGCGAAACTCGGCCGCCATGCGCCGCATCTTGCCTGCCGCTTGCCCCACTTGGCGCATGACGCGCGGAAGTTCCTTCGGCCCGATGACGATCAGCGCCACAATCCCGATGATGATGAACTTGCCGGCGTCAAAATCGAACATGAGGAAACGTCACTCAAGGCGTGCCGGCGACGATGGTCGAGAAGTCTTGGATTTGCCGCCCGCGCGTCCCCGGTTCGCCGGAACGCAACCCGGCCATCGCCGGAACGATCACCCTAGCTTGCTTGTGTCTGGAATCTTCGGGGGGTCGGCGGCGGTTTGATGATCGATGGTGCGCATCGGCGGATCAATGGGGTGCTCCACCTCGGGCTTTTGGTCTTCCTCCGCCAAGCCCTTCTTGAACGATTTTATGCCCTTGGCGACGTCCCCCATGATGTCGGAAATCTTGCCTTTGCCGCCAAACACCATCAACATGACGGCCCCGACAATGAGCCAATGCCAGATCGAAAGACCGCCCATGACGCAAATCTCCGTTTCCAATGCGAGACGAGCCGAACGCCGCCCGCCGTGGCGAAAACCTAGGCTTTCGTAACCACAAAAACAAGCAGGCGAGGCGCCTTCCTCGCCGGTAAGAGCGGCCAAGCTCGCGAGTGTTGGCCACGACATCGGGGATTCGGGGTCAAGCCCAAGATTAGGGGCGGGGATACTCCACTGCCGCGTGGCGCGGGCCGGCGATCAAGAGTCGCAATCCTCTGGCGCGGGCAAAGCTTCTTTCGCGCGCGCGAGATCGCCGCGCCACGCTGGTTTTTCGGGGCCGGTCGCGGGAGTTCCGGCGGCGAAATCGGCGCTTATGTCGTCCTCGAGCGGATCTTCGTCCGGGCCAAGTCCTATGTCGTCGCAAGGCTCCGGAATACCAAAGCCCTGCGGCAGACGGCCGTCGAAAAGACCCGCGCCCTTTAGTTCCTCAAGACCAGGGAGGTCGCCTATCGCTTCAAGGCCAAAATGAATCAGAAAAGCTTCCGTCGTCCCATAAGTGATCGGACGGCCAGGCGCGCGCCTGCGGCCGCGCAAACGGACCCAGCCGGTTTCGAGCAGAAGATCGAGCGTTCCCTTGGAGATAGCGACGCCGCGAATATCCTCGATTTCGGCGCGCGTCGCGGGCTGATGATAGGCAACGATCGCCAGCGTTTCAAGCGCCGCCCGCGAGAGCCGTTTGATTTCGCCTTCCCCCGTGGCGAGTAGCCAGGCGAGATCGGCCGCCGTCCTAAACATCCACTTACCGCCGGACCGCACGAGATTGACGCCGCGAAGGGCATAGTCGGTCTTTAAAGCATCGAGGACCGCGGCGACCGCGACGCCGCTTGGCATGCGCTTCTCGATGTCCTTCTCGGCGAGCGGTTCCGCCGCCGCGAAAAGCAGCGCCTCGGCGATCCGCATGGCCTCGGCCAAACCATCGCCGCGCACCGGCCGTTGGCTTGGATCAATATGTGCAAAGAGTTGCGCCAGTTCCGCCACAACCAAATCCTCCTCGTCCGCCCCGCATCGCCCGCCGCTCAACCTCGAACCACATGCGGAAAAACCTCGGGCTCCGGCGATTTACGCTTAATCCAAAGCGGCGCGAACGCCGCGTCCTGACGGATCGCGATCCTGCCCTCCCGCGACATTTCAAGCGAACAGGAAAGACTCGAAGCCCAGACCGTGCGGCGCATTTCGGGCGTCGTGCAAAAAACCATGAGATAAGTGTCGAGCACCGTCCAATCGAGCGCTCGCCCGGCAAGTTTTTCAAGTTCGCCGCGCGCATGCGCGAGCGACCAGACAAACCGCTGCTTCACGGTCACCCGTGTGAGCGCCTGTTTCTGACGCCGCTGGGCATAGGCGGACAGCAATTCGTAAAGGCTTGCGCGCCAATGCGGCGCGCCGCCGGAGAGGGACGGCTCGGGCAGGCCTCGCAAAAACATATCGCGGCCGAGACGCGGTCGGTTGACGAGCGCTTCGGCGGCGGCGCGGATTGCATCGAGGCGGCGAAGCCGGAGCTGCAATGCTTCGGCAAGTTCGCGGGCTTCCGGTTCCTCGCCCTTTGCCACTTGCGGAAGCAAAAGGCGCGACTTCAAATAGGCGAGCCAAGCCGCCGTGACGAGATAATCCGCGGCGAGTTCGAGACGCAGGCGGCGCGCCGTCGCGATAAATTCGAGATATTGCTCGACCAGCGCCAGCACGGAAATCTTGCTCAGATCCACCTTCTGCCGGCGCGCGAGGTCAAGCAGGAGATCGAGCGGGCCTTCAAAACCCTCGACATCGACCACGAAGGAGCCTTCCTCCGTGGCCTCCACGGCATTTTGAGCAAAAGGCAGTTCCAACGAATCGTCCTCCCCGTCCGGGACTTGCCGCGCCGGTATCGAACTTTGCCGTGCGCCAACCGTTGCCGCAAGTCCCGCCGCAGGCGTCCCCAGGATAGAGCGCGTTGCCGCATTCGGGCTGCCCTCAACCCTTCACGCTCGAACCAAAGCACCTCTGTGCTGCCAAGCTGAAGCAGCCCATCGGGCGCCTCAGTTCTTGGCGACGAAGCAATTGCCCCCGCCGCTTTGAAGTTTTTGGCACAAAGCATTGGCTTCGTCCCGCGATGGAAAACCAGGCACGCGAACACGATAAACCGGCTTGCCGCTGACCGCTGCCTTGTGAATCGTGGTGTGGAACCCGGCCAATTCGGCGGCAAACTTTTTCATGAGCCGAACCTGCGTTTCACGCGCCTCTTGCTCGGTCTCAGGAGCCGCGAGCTGGACCGCGAAACTACCTTGAGACGCCTGCGCCGATCCGGCGGCTGGGGCCGGATCCCGCGTATCGGCGAGCTCTACCCGCTTGGCTTTGGTGGCAGCGGAGGTTCGCGGCTGCGGATTGCCGTTCGCATCGGTCGCGGCCGGCCTCGGTGTCGTCGCCACGCGCGCCGCCGATTTTGGCGTTGCGGCCTTGGCCACGGAGGCGATTGCGGGGCGCGCGGTGGGCACTGGCGCGGTTTGCGCAGTAACCTGTGGCGGCGCGTCGTTTGGCAGGAGCGTGCCGTCCGGCCGAACCGAAACGGTCTTGACCTTTTTCGGTTCGATAAGCTCGGCGATGCTGAGCGGTCCGGTGGACGGTTGCGGCTGAGCCTGCGCCGGCGGGGTCGGAATGGGAACACTCGCCGCCCCGGTTGCAAGACCGGCGATGGCGCGCGGCGGGTCGGCCTGCGCCTCTGGCACATTCGCTTGCGCGGACAAATCGGCGGGCTGTTCCGCGTTATTAACCACGGCGACCGGCGGCTGTTGCGGCGACCCGCCAAGGATCGTGGCGTCTTGGTCCGGAGTTTCCGTGCCCGCCGCCGTGTCTGGTTGTATCTTGGCCGGCCCATCGGCAGCCCTGATCGTTGCGACCTCGTCTTGATGGGAAACCGCGCCCTTGAAGCCGAAACTGGCGCCGATGCCGGCTAGTCCGGCGACGATCATCGCGGCCATGACATAGAGCGGGCGCCGCGACCTGATTTCCTCAAACGGAGAACCGGCCTCGCTTGAACCCGCCGCGCTGTCCTCGTAGCGCCAGTGCTCCGCGCCTTCCGCCTCCTCGCAACCGTCCAGGTCCTCGGATTTGGCCAGGTTCTCCCCACTTTCATGCCGGGCGGCGCCAAGCAGCCCCGCCTCGACTGCGGCGAAATCGCCGCGGATAAGGGGTTCGCGCGCGCCTCGCTCCTCATCTTCGTCGTGATCCGGCCCGCTCCGCGAAGTTCCGGCGGGACGCCGGCTAAGGGGTTCAAACACCGTCTCATACGGATCCTCCCTATAGGGATTCTCTTGCTCGCCGACGAAGCGCGCGAGTTCGGCGAGCGGATCGTCGTCCCCTTGGTTCGCGGCGAGCGGCTTGCGCAGACGCCTTTCGAACTCCTCCAGATCGATCATCGGCCGTCGTTTTACAATTGGCTCGCTCATCTTACTCAACCTCCTGTCGCGACTTCATGGCGGACGAACCCGCCAGTCCACGTCATTGCAATCGCGCATCCCACGCTGGGTAGTGTTTACGCAATCTCACCTGCTGCTCACCTGCATGATCGGGCCGGTTCGAACCCGGTCATGCGCTGAACTCCTTAACATCTTAACACACGCGATCACGATCAGTTTTTACGCGATCCATGTCGCGCGGCTGGTTTTCGCATTCGCCACTCGCGCTCGTGCGGCTTGCTTGGCGTCTCTTCAATCACTCACGTTCAAGCACTTTCGCCGCTTCGGCCGTGCACCGCGAGTGGAACCATAACCCGGCGGCGATAAGGCAACAGCCTTTATCGCATCTCCTCGGGAGCATTCACCCCCAAAATTCCAAGCCCGGACGCGAGCACTGTAGCGAGCGCCGTTATTAAAGCCAGCCTGGCGGCGATTAAATCTGTGCGCTCTTCATTAAGAAATCGTAATTGTGGCCGATCTTTGCCGCGCGTCCAATGGGCGTGCAGGCTCGCCGCGAGATCGTGCAAATAAAACGCGACCCTGTGCGGTTCGTCGCTCTGAGCCGCCGCGTCGACAATCCGAGGAAATTGCGCGATGAGCTTGATCAGCGCCATTTCCCCGTCGTCTTGTAGGAGACTTAAGTCCGCCGCGGCCAGCGCCGGGCTTGAGATATCAATTCCAGGAATCGTTTCAAGCCCTTGTCGTAATACAGATTTTGCTCTTGCATGGGCATATTGAACATAAAACACCGGATTATCCTTGGATTGTTCAATCACCTTGCTCAAGTCAAACTCCAAGGCTGCGTCATTCTTGCGGAAAAGCATCATGAAACGAACCGCGTCCACGCCCACTTCGTCAACGACGTCACGCAACGTCACGAATTCCCCGGATCGTTTCGACATTTTCACGGGCTCGCCATCGCGCATCAATTGAACCAATTGACAGAGCTTGACATCGAGTTGGGTCTGGCCGTCCGAGAGAGCCTCGACGGCGGCGCGCATCCGCTTCACGTAGCCGCCATGATCGGCGCCCCAAACGTCGATCAAAAGTGCATAGCCGCGGTCGAGCTTGACTTTGTGATAGGCGATATCGGAGGCAAAATAGGTGTAGGATCCGTCCGATTTCATGAGCGGCCGGTCGGCGTCGTCGCCAAAAGCCGTCGATCTGAACAGGGTCTGCGCGCGGTCCTCCCAATCCTCCGCGGGCTGCCCTCTCGGCGGCGGAAGGCGTCCTTCATAAACGAGACCACGCCGGCGCAGTTCTGCGATCGCCCCAGCAACCAAATCGCCTTCGGCCCCACGGGTTAGCGAGCGCTCCGAGAAAAACACCTCGTGTTCGATGTTCAGGGCCGCGAGATCGGCCCGGATCATCGCCATCATCGCGTCGATTGCCATGCCGCGCACCTCGTCAAGCCATTCGGCTTCCGGACGCCCGAGCAGCGTGCGGCCATATTTTTCCGCGAGCGCCGCGCCGATGTCTTTCAGGTATTCGCCGGGATAAAGACCTTCGGGGATTTCGCCGATTTTTTCGCCCAGCGCCTCCCGGTAGCGCAGGTACGCGGAACGGGCTAAGGCATCGACCTGGGCGCCGGTGTCATTGATATAAAATTCGCGCGTGACCTCGTGACCGGCGAATGCCAGCAGATTGGCGAGCGCGTCGCCGAAAACCGCGCCGCGGCCATGGCCGACATGCATCGGACCGGTCGGGTTCGCCGAGACATATTCGACATTGATCTTAAGTTTTTCCGCGCCCCCCAAAGCCGGCCGGCCAAACCGCGGTCCCTGTTCGAGGACCGCGCGCAAGACGCGGGCGAAGACCGCCGGCTTCAGGCGGATATTGATGAAGCCCGGCCCCGCGACCTCGGCCTCCGCGACATCGGGATTGTCAGCCAAGGCGGCGGCGATCTCGACCGCGAGCTGGCGCGGATTGGCGATATGGGGCCGCGCCTCTTTCGCGTAAACCATCGCCGCATTGGTGGAGAGATCGCCATGCGCGGGATCGCGCGGAGGCTCGACAACAAAGCGTTGCAAATCGAGGTTTTCCGGCAAGCGGCCCTGCGCGGCGAACCTGCCAAGAATTGAAGCGATCTGGTCGTGGAAACCAGCGTAAAGATTTATCGCTCACCAACTCAAGGAGCTTCGTGGCATCCCCGCCGCGTGCCGCGAGAAAACACGATCAAACAAGAGTTTAAAAGACAGTCACCGGTTTTCGAGCAATCGTACAAAAAATGGTTCACGTGAAACATTTTGGTACGATTGGGGCCCAAAACCTTACAAGGCCTAAGACGGCGGCCCCACTTCGATCTTGTAAGATCGATCGATTTTTTGGTGAAATTCCAGGAGGGCGGCTGCAGCGCCTCGATGGCCCAGTCGGAGGGATGCGACATAGCTATGGCCTGACGCAATCTTCCGTGACATAGGTCTCACGATCCTTGACGAAGGAAGGTAAGCCGGGAGCTTGCACCGGGTCGCCGTTGGCCTCTGCCGTAGCAACCTGAGCATTGAGGGCAAGAAGGTAAGCGAGTGGGTCTTCGGCTGCGGTCATGCCATAAGCCTCGCGCACCGCGTCATCGAGGGCGGCGTGGACGGCCTTTAACGGATGGTCGCCCGGCAACTCGAGTGAGCGATAAAGTTCTCGAAGAGAGAGATTATGCTTTGTTCGAAGCTCGTTACGCTTTTTGCGCAGAGCAACCGCAGCGACAGCCACTGCTTTGATAGCCGTCGCGCTAGGTTCCTGTGGCCACGGAAAAGTGTCAAAGACGGAATTAGATGTATACCTATAGTCTGATTTTAACGTCGAGCAACGATTAATAAACCAAAGCCAATGCACGTCCGATTGAAGAATTCCAAACGAGTAATCATCTTCATGAGTGAAAACCATACATGCCGCATTTGGTCTTATATTTGGCGATACGAACTCAAATATTGGTCTTTTAGTAACCTGTCCACACACTATATAACGCGACAAATTAGTTAATTTTTCTGTCATTTCCTCACGTGTGTACGACATAATCCACCACTTATTCAAAAAATGCGAGTGGTGCTTGTTTACTTTTGCATCTGCCTTCGCAGATAATACGGCTTTATTTCTTGTTCTTTCTCTGTCGGCTGCTTTTTGACGGGCTGGCAGCACCTGAGATTTTATCCGCCCGAAGACTTCGGCGTAGCGTTGTGCCTCGATTACGTCTTTCCCTTGAAAGTCGATGACGTACCGAGTGGGCTTGGAGGTTTTCTCACCAATGAAGTCATCGGCGGTTAAAAATGGGAAAACCACGCCGCCATATCTAGGACCTTGGGCAATGAGAAGCTTTGCTTCATTTGGCGACATCAGGAAGCCCTTGTGACCATGGGTCTGCCCTTGGAAACAACCACCCTGCTTTGCATTCACCTCGATGCGTTGCGCTTGCGTTACATCAAATTCAAATGAGAGTGCCGGGCCTATGGTATCGAAATCTTGATGTCGCCAGCCCGTGCTCTGATCGTTTCCGTCTTGGATATAAAGTCGCTTCTTCCGTTTCTCAGTCCCCTTCATCCAATTTACGATCGAGACATGCACGACAGCTTCACCCGGCCAGATCATGCTCGAAACGGCCTCGGTAATCGTACCCCCGTTAGCGGTTATGTAATCGAGCGCGGCTTCTCGGCTGTAGTTCTGGCGAATCGTGTTCGTACCAACAAGGCCAGCTCTCTGACCCGGCTTTAAATAGTCGTGCGCACGGCGGAACCAATACACGCAGTAGTCGGCGCGACCGTCAATTTCGGGATACCGCTCGCGGAGCCGGTTGATGTAACCCCGATCCATTTCGGCCTGTGCCTTGTTTTTGCTCTGATAAGGCGGATTTCCGATGATCACGTCAGCGTCAGGCCATTTCGTGAAAAGTGCGTCGTCGCAACGAATATTCTCGTCCAGATTGTCAAGCGGCAGCGCATCTGAACCGCCTAATGCCATCTGCTCCTGCGTGATTTTGAGCGTGTCCGCAGCTTCGTCATAAGCGAGTTTCTTTGCGAGCATCAATGTCACCTTCGTGAGCTCGACTCCGAAAACGTCTATATCAAGTCCGAAGAACTGCTTCGGGGTGATGATTGTGAGGGTCGTCGCCCGCTTCGAAAATTCTTTCGTACTGAGTAGGTCTTGCAAGCGCGTCATGATGCGGAGATCGAGCCGCGCCATCTCACGGAAGGCAACATAAAGAAAGTTTCCGCTGCCGCACGCGGGATCGAGTACATGGAAATTCATGAGTTCGCGGCGGATTTCTAAAAGCTCAGTTGCGTTCTTGGCTGCGTCGATGCGTTCACGCCACGGGCGAACGATAGTCGGCCCCACGATGCGTTGAATGTCGGATTCGGATGTGAAATGCCCTCCAAGGGCATGACGCTCGTCTTCGTCCATGCTGTGCTGAAACAGCGTACCGAAGATCGCCGCATTGACTTTCGACCAGTCCTTGGTCGCCGCGCCGTCCTTCCCTCCCATCAACTGCAATTCGAAGCGTGTCAGCTCGATTGGTTCGATCTTCGAGAAGAGTCCCCCATTGAAATAGCGAATTCCTTTGAAGCGGCCGCCAGACGCGGGCGTCGAGCTGTTCATTTGTCCGAACAGGCCACCGAAAAGATCGTAAGGATTCTGCTTGTTGTCCAGGCAATCATCGACAATGCCTTTGATGGTTCCCGACGGCAGAAGGTCAATATCCTCAGCAAACATCGAAACTACGGTCTGGAGCACAAACCGCTGCGCTTGGGGGCGTGGGATTGGCTTTGCTGGACGCTTCGTAAGCTTGCGAAACAGCTCCGCCATCTGATCGGCGGCTTTACGTGAGACGGCTTCACGGTCATTATTGAATTGGGGCTTGCGCTCGTCGGGGAAAAGAAAATTGAGGGCTGTATACCGTTTCGGAAGATCGACAAGCGCAACGATATCGACGGGCTCATCTAACTGTTTATCGAAGTCGTAAATCCAGAATTCCCGGAAGTTGCAAAGCACCACATACCGCGGGCGGTTCGGAACCGCGTTGATCCAATATTCGAAGGCCTGTCGGTAGTGAAGGTGGAGCTTTTCGTCCGCCTTCTTCATTTCGATAAGAAGGCGCGGCTTCCAAATCAAATCCGCGAAGCTTGTTCCTTTACCTTTACCCTTACCCTTCTTGATCCGGAATTCAAGAGTAGCTCCGGCCTCCTTGTAGCCTTTGTGTCCGAACGCTTGAAATAGTCGGTCGCAAAAAACCTGTGCTTCGCCTTTTTCGTCGCCGTCCAGAGTCGTTGCATATTCGACGAAGTGAGCAAGATCATCGTAGGTCTTGGAAATATCCCGCTCTCAAGACAGCAACGGCTTCTTCGGCTGCCCCGTAGGAACGTGCCGGTCGGCTTCGTAGCGCCGGCGATCTTGCTGCGCGTTTAGCTTATGCAACAGCACAACTCAACGCCACTCCCTAATATCGACGAAATGGCCGGCGATCGCCGCCGCCGCCGCCATCGCCGGCGAGACGAGATGGGTGCGGCCCCGAAACGACCGAAGGATGCAGCGCGCGTTGAGGTCGGGCGCGCTATTGCAATTCCGGGGCTTCGTCAAAAAGCCTGCGATGTTCGTCGGCGGCATATCGGTCGGTCATCCCGGCGATGTAATCGCAAACGAGCCGCGCCCGGCGCGTTTCGCCGGCGCCTGCCTTGGCGGCGGCCTCCGCCCATTCGGCCGGCGAGGGGCCGTGAAAAACCGGGAAAAAAGATCGCGAACGATCAGGCCTGCTTGATCGCGAATACGGACGAGATTAGGTAAGCGCTTAGCTCTGACGCGCTACGACGACCAGACGTTTGACCTCACCATTTTGATATGCCTGCAAAAATGCGTTGTAGTTCTTGAAGGACACACATCCGTTAAAATCTCCGTTCTGGCCAAGCATGTATGTATGTGCGAGGAGACCTGTCCGTCCATAGAGGTCGCCGTTGCCAACGGGTATGAGGCGCAATGCCTGTATCCCGTGGAAAAGCTGCTCCCGCGGCTGAAGCTCATAGACATTCGGCGGCGTGGCCCCGCGCATTTTTTCGTGTATGTAACGCGGATCGTCCAGCCTATTGCCGAGGCCCGAATGCGCTTCCAATCTCGTTCCATTGGGCATGTAGACGGTATGCGCCGCGACATCGTACACGGCGGTCCGTCGGTCGTAACGGGGCGACGGGTTGGATGTGACACCTCGCGCACTGCCAAGAACGCCATCTTCCGGAGACGCGTATGCGAGGGCAGGCCTCGAAGTTTGGAACATGCCAAAAAACTTCTCGAAAAGCGTGCGATTGTCGGAGGAGATGGCTGGCGGGACGGACCTTCTGTTCTGCTGCGCGAACCGGCAACTCGACGAGGGAAACGGGCTACGGCTTTCGAGCGATCGCAACTCAGCGGGACGCGGGACAGGCAAGGGCGCGCTCTCGCCGAATTGAGGACCTGCTGGCGCCCGCCCGACGACGTTTTCCTGCTCCGCAATCACGGCGGACGGTGCCGGTGAAATTGGCTTAAGATTCAATTTAAGTGGAAAGTTTTGTGCAACCGAGACCGGCTTCGAACCCGAGAAAGATCGAGGGTCGACCAGCCCGCCATAGGGATTGGAGGCAAGGGCTGGCGCAGGTGCAGGCGCTTCAATGGTATTGGGACCAGTAGCGGGACGCAAGTGGAGAATGCAGGCGCCAAGCAAACCGCCGAAGGCAAAAGCGGCCGCGACTGGAATGGTTAGAGAAAGAACTATTGAAAATAAGCGGTCGCGCTCGCCTGGAAGGAAATCAAGACCTATATCGATCCCTTGTGTCATTCATACCCCCTTCCGAATAATCTTAATTGGCGGCGCCTTTCGGCCAACATCGTCCGTGGCGCTACAAGGCGCGATCAACCACAACGGATGCGTACGAAGCGTCCCAGCCTCTCTGAATGTCGGCACGAAGAGCTTCGCAGCGTTGCTGAAGCACCATTGCGGCGATTTTTAGTTAAATGCCGATGCGTTCGAAAAAGGCTCGGCATGAGACGCTCAACACCGACCAAATTCCAATAGACCGTGATACCTGAGCCACACCTTCAAACCTAGGCATGCAGCCTTTGACAGCGCAATCCTGTCTCCTCGGTCTGGACTTGTAGAGAGAGTTCGCTTCGTGCCCCTATTGGGGCAGCATATGATCACCGCGCGCTTGTCTCGGGCTGACCCGATTCGCACGGTTCCCGCGGCGGCTATTTTTCGATCCGCGCGATAGCGTTCGAGCCGCAGGTCAAGCTCCGCGGCTGGATTCATTGAGGAGTTGTTAACCGATTGGTCTCGCGTTGTACTCAGACGAGATGCGCAACCAGCGGTTTCCGGTGCACCCCCTCAGTGCCCGTCAATCTGCCGGCCAACAATCGCGATGGCTTGCTGATAGACCGGCGCCGCGTTCCATGCCTGGATAGCTCCGAAATTGGCTTCACCGGGCTGGTATCCCGCACCCGCGCTCCAGCCATGGGCCCTGAGGAAATTTGCCGTCGAGGACAGCGCGCCGGCTGCGGTGTCGAGACTTCCGCCGGTGCCATACTCGAGGATGGTCTTGGGCAAGAACTGTGTTTGGCCGATCTCACCGTGCATGGAGCCGCGGGTGCTTGCCGAGAGAACCCCGCGATCGATCAGAGTCAGAGCTGCGTAGAGCTGGTCGGTGAAATAGGCCGACCGGCGGCAGTCATAGGCGAGGGTCGCGACAGCCGACAGCGTGTTCTGATTGCCGTGCTCCCTCCCGAAGCCCGTCTCCATTCCCCAAATGGCTATGAGCGGCCCCGGCGGAACGCCGTAGCGTGCCTGGATGGACGCGAAGAGTGCCGCATTGGATTGCTTGAGCGCGCGCCCGCGCGACGCGATGACCGAGCCGCCACGCTTGGCGAGAAACTGACCAAGCGACACATGGAAGCCATGCTGGCCACGGTCAGCCCCGATGGTCGCCGTCGCGTAGTGCGTCGCCAAGAGGGCTGCGACCGCGGAGGCGCCGACGCCCCTTCCCCTCGCTTCATCGGCGAACTGCCTCTTCCACGTCTCGAAGCCGGCCGCCGTGTTGCCGCACTGCGCGGCGTCCGCTTTGCTGGCCATCCACACGAGTGCCACCAAGGCTACGATGATGACTGTCTTGAACTTTCCGCCTTTAGTCATTCAGAACTCCTTTCACGCCCTTTTGCATCAGACGAAACGCTGGCTCGCCATCCCTGCCGAGACGAGGTGTGATCGCTGTCTCTCGTGCCCTTAAAGATCCGTGCTCCTCATGTCAAAATGTAGCCGCGCTGCCGAGCAGGGCCACCACGAGGGCCCTAAGGTAGAGACCGGTCACCGGATTATAGGGTCGCATCCGGTTATCCGTCTTAGTCCTACGTAACGGCACTTCTTGGCGCGAAGCAAACATTCTAACTAGGCCGTGTGGACGGATTTGATCAAGATGAAGCCGCAGACGAGTGCGAGGAATGAGGCATAGTTTCTTGCCGTCTTCTCGCAGCGGAGCGCGATGCGTTTGAAGCGCTTGATCTTGCCCATCATTTGCTCGATACGCGCCCGCGCTTTGTAGAGGACCTTTGCGAAGAACTTCGGCTTGTCGATGGTGTTCGAGCGATAGGGGATGACCGGACAAATGCCGCGGTTACGCGCCGCCTCCCGATTTGTCTTTGCATCATAGCCCTTGTCCGCGACAACGGCGCGGGGATCGACGTCCGGACCGAGGTCGAGGAGCACTTCGAAGTTGCGGCTGTCGCTCGCTTCGCCGCCGGTCAGATGGAAGCCGATCGGATAGCCGTCGAGATCGGTCTTGAGATGGATCTTGGTCGAGAACCCTCCCCGGGAGCGCCCGAGGGCTTCGCCATCCTGCCCCCTTTTGCGCCGGCCGCCGACACATGCGCGCGGATGACGGTCGAGTTCGAACATCTGCACGAGATGCGCCCGCTCGCTCAAGGAGGCGAGCGCTTCGAAGAAAGTTTCGAACACGCCGCTGCGGCTCAAGCGCCAGAAGCGCTTCCAGATGCTGTTCCAAGAGCCGAACTCGGCCGGCAGCGCTCGCCAAGTAATGTTGTGGATCGTGAAATAGTGCAAGGCTTCGAGAAACTTGCGGTCGTCCCGCCCCTTGTCCCCACGCCGCGAGCGGCAGGCATCGAACACCTCGTGCACAAGCACCCAATCTTCTTCGGTCATCTTCGTCAGCATGGCCGGCCCTCCAAAAGCCAGCCACCCATGAATCACCGAAAAAGTGATTTGGGAATCCCTTGACCTATATTTTCCGATATCCGTCCACACGGCCTAACACATCGCCGTCTTATCCGCTCTCTTGGCTTCGGGCGCCGCACTACTGCAATTCCGGGGTTTCGTCAAAAAGCCTGCGATGCTCGGCCGCGGCATAACGGTCGGTCATCCCGGCGATGTAATCGCAGATGAGCCGCGCGCGGCGCGCTTCGTCGGCGCCTGCCCTGGCGGCGGCCTCAGCCCATTCGGCCGGCATCAGATCCGGGGCAATGAAAAACCGGGAAAAAAGATCGCGAACGATCAGACCTGCTTGATCGCGAATACGGACAAGGCGTTGGTGCCGATACATGTTTGTTAGCAGAAAGCCCCTGATCGCGTTGTCGGCACTCGCCGCCGCTCCGGCAAACCCGATCAGAGGCGCGCCATGCGCCCGCACGTCCGCGACCCTCGCGACCCCCGCTGCTTCGATCCGCCGCCGGCTCTCGGCGATCGCATCCTCGATAAAAAACGTGATCAGTCGGCGCACGAGCTCATTAATGGCGCGGACCGGTTCGAGGCCAGGATAAAGCGTGGCGATCTCGCCGCCAATGTCACGGAGAAAATCGACCTCGCCAATTTGCGCAAAATCGATGAGGCCCGCGCGCAAGGCGTCGTCGAGGTCATGCGCGTTATACGCGATGCCGTCGGCGAGTGACGCGGCCTGCGCCTCGGCGCTGGCGAAATGCGCAAGTTCGAGATTATGAACCGCATTATATTCAAGGATCGCCGCGGGAAGTCCGCGTTTCGCATAACGCGCGGCCACCCTGCCATCGGCTTGCAAAAGCGGGCCGTTATGCTTGACGAGCCCTTCCAGCGTCTCCCAAGTCAGATTGAGTCCATCGAAGGCCGCGTAGCGGCGTTCGAGCTTGGTGACAATTCGGAGCGCCTGGGCGTTATGATCGAAGCCGCCGTAAGGAGCCATGAGTTCGTCGAGCACATCCTCGCCAGTGTGGCCAAACGGCGTGTGGCCAAGATCATGGGCAAGCGCAAGCGCCTCGGCGAGATCGTCGTCGAGGCCGAGCGCGCGAGCAAGCGTGCGCGCGATTTGGCCGACTTCGAGTGAATGGGTGAGCCTGGTACGGAAATGGTCTCCCTCGTGCGGAACGAAGACCTGCGTCTTGTGGGCCAGCCTCCGGAACGCCGCGCAATGGATGATGCGGTCGCGGTCGCGCTGAAATACCGTGCGCGATGGCGAATGAGGCTCCGCGATCAACCGTCCGCGGCTTCGTGCCGCGTCAGTGGCGTAAGGCGCGCGCGGGGGAACGACAGCGAAAGCTTGAGAAAAGTGGCGTGCTCGCATGAAAACCTGGATTGCGCCGCTCGACTTATTGCGCCCGCGGACCTCCCGACGTATCTTACTTATTGCAAGAGGAGGCAAGCGGCCCGCGTCCGCGCCTCCGTTTGTCCGAGCGCACCTTCGAGGTCGTCAAAATGAGCGAAGCAACAACGGAAGCCGCCATCGAACTCACCGAAAACGCCGCGCGGCGCATCGCGGAGATTTTGCAGAGCGAGCCGGCGGGCGCGTTTCTGCGCATCGGCGTCGACGGCGGCGGATGCTCGGGGTTTACCTATACCTACAACATTTCGACCGAACCGTCTTCCGGCGATCTCGTGATCGAGCGCGATGGCGCATTGGTCGCGATCGATCCGGTCTCGCTCGATCTGCTGCGCGGCTCAAAGATCGATTTCATCGACGATCTGATGGGCCGGATGTTCAAAATCGACAATCCGGCGGCGACGGCGTCTTGCGGCTGCGGATCGAGCTTCGCCATCTAGCCTGCATTATGCAAGGTGGCGCGAGCGCCGAAGCCGCGCTCGCGGTGGATAAAAGCGCGATCCATATTCGACGAGCCGGATTTATCGTTTGTCCGGTTTCGCGGCTCAATCGTAAGGCGTTTCCCGCAAAAGCTCATAAGGTTCGTCCCCTTGCAAGCGGCTCGGCGAGAATGTTGGCCGATGCTCTCGGCAGGAGCCACCCCTTATGCGCGCGCCGACGGCTTGAACGAGAGTGGGGGCGTGAGAGGTGGAGAGTTGATCAACACAAGAACGGCGTCGCCAATGCGGCCAAGCTGCTTGCCGTAGCCCGCAACGTCCGAAAGCACGTCCGCTTCGACCTCCGGCGCGCTCGATTGGCCGAGGGTGATATTGATTAGGCCATACTGGCCACCGGTCGGATTAAAGATGGCCGTCCAGGGATTGATCGACTGGGTAACGTCGCCTGACAGGGGGAGTTTGAACATCGGCATGCGGAGGCTCCATTATGTATGATCAAAGGGTATTATCGTGCTTAGAGCCAGAAACGTTGGAAAGGCCGGTGCACCTCTTACTCAACGAAGTGTATTTCCGCGAGCGACCTCAAGGTTCAGAGGTCGCGCTGTGACGTGCGAGAACCTCACGGACGGATGTCACAAGCTGATCTTCACGGACAGTGAATTGCGCGTTGGCGCGAAGTTCTAAATAATCCGCGCGGTCCTTGGTCGAGGCGGCGAGTTCGGCGCCGAGCACAAGATCGCGGATCGTCACCTGCGGGCCATCTTGATGGTTGCGCTCGTTCGAGCCCTGGATGACGGCGCAGATCGAGCCACGCTTGTCGGCATATTTGAGCTGCGCGTTCATGCCCGAAGCCCCGAGATAGAGTTCGGCCTTGATACCGGCTCGCCGAAGCTCTGCGGCAAAACCTTGGTAGCGCGCGAGCTGATCCTTGTCGAGGACGAGGACGACCACGGGGCCGCGTTGCGTGTGCGCGGCGACGATCGGCGAATTGATCGCTTTCAGGGCGGAATAGAGTCTTGAGACACCGATGGAAAAGCCGGTCGCGGGGACGTTTTCGCCGCGAAAACGGCCGACAAGTCCATCATAACGCCCGCCGCCGCCGACCGACCCGAAACGCACCGGCTTGCCATCCTCGCCCGGCACTTCGAAGGTTAGATCCGCCTCGAACACGGGGCCGGTGTAATATTCGAGACCGCGCACGACGGAGGGGTCGATCAGGATGCGGCGGGTGCCGTATTCTTCGGCAAGAACCAAGTCGTCTATTTGCTGGAGTTCATCTAGCCCTTCTGTGATCATGTCAGAACCCCAGAAGTGGGCGCGGAGTTTCCAAATCGTCGCGGCGTTGGTGAAGGCTAGCCCGGGAGCGTCGTCAACACGAGCCAAGTCGATTTGTTGCCACGGAGCAAGAGTCGGAGCGTCTTCCACGTCGGGATTTGACGACATCAACGTCATGATTTCATGGACGCCGTCCTCATCGAGTCCTGCCCCCTTGGTAAAATCTCCGCTCTCGTCCTTGCGCCCCGGCCCAAGCAAAAGCCGCACCCCCTCCTCTCCAAGCCGGTCCAACTTGTCGATCGCGCGCAGCACCGTAAGTCTTCGCCCCGCATTCTCCTCGCCGCCGAGGCCAATTGCCTCCATCACGCCATCGAGCACTTTCCGGTTGTTGACCTTGATGACATATTGGCCCCGCTTAATTCCAAGTCGCTCAAGCGTGTCCGCCGCCATCATGCACATCTCGGCGTCTGCCGCGACGCTTGCCGCGCCGACCGTATCGGCATCGAACTGCATGAATTGGCGAAAGCGTCCCGGCCCCGGCTTTTCGTTGCGAAACACGTATCCGGCGCGATAACTGCGATAGGGCTTTGGCAATTTGTCGAAATTTTCGGCGACATGGCGGGCGAGCGGCGCGGTCAGATCGTAGCGCAGCGAAAGCCAGTTTTCGTCACTGCGATCTCGCTGTTGCGATAGATCGCCAGCGATGTCCTTGAACGAAAAGACGCCTTCGTTGGGGCGATCTTGATCTGGCAAAAACTTGCCGAGCGCCTCGGTGAATTCGATGAGCGGGGTTTCGACCGCCTCAAAACCGTACAGCTCGTAGAACTTCTTTTATGACGGCGAGTATTTTTTCCGTCGCCGTGATCTCGGCCGGCAAGCGGTCGGCGAAACCGCGTGGCAGCTTCGCACGGGCCGTTTGCATGTTGTTTTTCTTGCTGTTCATTGCTTCTCAAGGCCTGTCATTGTCCCGATGTCTTTAGGGGCGGGCCAGCGCCACGGCAAGCACCGCACATGCAATCAAATCGGCGCGACCCTTGGCGCACGCGGAAACCCCCTTATATTTGCGTGGCGGAGGGAGGACTCCGCCAAGTCCCAAAGGGGAGAAAGCCCATGTCACCCGAAGAGCGCCAGTTGCTCACAGGTTTGTTCGACCGGATCCGCGGCGCCGCCAATACCGCGCGCGATCAGGAAGCCGAGGCGTTGATCCAGGACGCAACCAAGGCTCAGCCTTATGCACCCTATTATTTGACGCAGACCGTCCTCGTTCAAGACCAGGCGCTGCGCGCCGCCAATGATCGTCTGCAAGAGCTCGAAGGCAAGGTCAAGGACCTGGAAGGCCAAGCGGCGAGTGGGCCGCGTCCGGGCGGGTTCCTAAGCGGGCTCGGCTCCCTGTTTGGGGGCTCCGGCCCCTCCTCCGCTCCGCGCGCGCCCGCGCCGCCGCCTAGCGGCCGCTGGGGCCAATCGCCGCCGCCGCCGCAGGGCGGCTGGCAACAGCCCCCGCAAGGCTACGCTCCGCCTGGCGCCGCGCCCGGACCGTGGGGTGGCGGCGGTTCGGGAGGCGGGTTTTTGACGGGCGCGCTCGGCACCGCGGCGGGAGTCGCCGGCGGTGTGCTTCTCGCCGATTCGATTCGCGGGCTTTTCACCGGGCATAATAACACGCTTGGCATTGGCAGCGGATTTGGCGGCATGGGGTCGGGTCTCGGCGGCGAAACCGTCATCAACAATTATTACGATTCGGGCGGGCAAAGCCTCAGCCAGCAGGACGCCGCCCAGGACGCCCAACAAGACGCGGCAGACAACTCGCAGCAAGACGCCCAGCAAGACGCCGACCAGGATCAGGACGACATCCAGGACGCCTCGGATTACGGCTCGGACGATTTTGGCTCCGACGGCGACGGCAGCTTCGACGCCTGACGTATCGCGCTTTGGCGTGCGCCACGGGCACAGCGGCATAGGCGCCGGGCGCTATTGCCGCGCGCCGCGCGCCCCCTTGCGAACCGCGAGGTTATCGCCCAGAGAATGGCGGCTCCATTCACTTGAACGGGGTATTTTGTCCTATGGCTTCGCGCGTTTGGTCGGATGCGGACCCACGGAGGAAATCAGGCGGATGCGCGCGAGCTTGCGGCCATCCAGCCCAAAATGCCTGTTTTCATCTTTAAAGAAAGATATGCCGAAGCCAAGAATGACCGCTACGCTTCGCAATCCTGCTGAGATTAAATCCATCCCACGGGTCTCCCGTAGAATCTATTTAATGCGGTATTTACGGACATTTAATATTCTCTAGTAACCATTTGTTTTCCGCTTTCTTTCTGTCTTCTACATTTAACTTAAACAGGTAGGGTGTATTTGCCATGCTATTGGTTGAATTGGACGGTGGCAGCAAACCGTAATCAAAAAACCTCTTAGTTGAGGCTACATAATAATTCAATAAGGGCCCTTTTCTTTCGATCTCAGACTTATCAAAATAAAACTCTGGACGATCATCGTATTCTGCAAGATGGCCATACAACATGACAAAACCAAACGTTCCTTTTGGTGCGTTAAATTCTTCGCTATCTATATCTAACTTTTCATCTTTCTCCGGAATCGAAATCCATGCAAAATAAAATGTCGGAGATCGACTAGCATAAATAGAAAGATTCGCATTTTTAATATCTGGAAGAAGAAAGTATAGCATAAACTGTGAATAATTATTTTGAAGCACAAATTGCGGGGTCTGAAAAGCCCATTTGATTTTTATATGTCTTGAAGAGCTCGATGCTGCGGCTATAATAACTTTCATATCGTCGCGTCGTCGCGATCACTCAAAGCGTATGGCGAGAAATTTAAAATATACCATGTCGCATTATTGTCATTGTCAAGTATTTCTTTGAATAGATTTCCGACTTCGCCGTTGAAATGTTGCAAATTACTCCACTTGGTCATAATTGTTCCGATGCCGTCGATCGAGTAACTTTTAGAGCCAGCGTCATTAGCGATATATTTGCATAGTGCTTTAGAGTCACCTAGGTTGCCGCTGCCCCCATCAGGCTTACAAGAAGTTGTCGGCTTTAGTGTAGCCTGCGGAGCAGTTTGTTGAATGTCATACCAGCGCGTTCCAAAAAAAGTAATACTTATAGAAATACCACAACCGACAATCCATGCGGCATTCTTAGCCATTTTATTCTCGGGATTAATCCGTATCCAGATAATAAGCGCAATTTCAATAAGTATCAAAAATACAACTGGAAATATGGCGCCCAACTGATTCCAAATGAAAGGAATTGTAGCGGTCGCAGCAGTCGTTGCAGTAGTCACATAACCAACAATCAGCGGATGTTTTTCGATCCATTCAATCAATTTAGGAGCCCTGGTCCTAAGGTTAGTTAGCCATGCAGGCATCGGAAAGCCCCTTTGATAACTATTAGCTAAAATAATTAATCAGAGCCTGTCTCAAAAATCCCGCCCTTTTCCTGAGGAGCCACGAAGTGGCGTTGCGAAGGATGCGCCGCGCGGCCTTCGGGGCGCCCTCGTCCTTCGAGACGGCCTTTCAGGCCTCCTCGGGATGAGGGCTGACGGTGGTGCCATGGCTTTTGAAACAGGCTCTTAGTCGCCGAAAAACAGATCACTGAAGTGCGAATATACATATTTCTAAAAAGCAAAACAAGGTGCCGCACAGCTTGCAAAAAAGGAATGAGCGCGAATCGTCCGGCCGCCGCGATAGCCACGCGGCATGTGTCGGCCTATCGCCACATCAGCTTTACGTCAGGCTACCTCTTCGCTCCAGCTGCGGCCATCGCGCTCGACCAGAGCGATCGCGGCGGCGGGCCCCCAAGTGCCGGCGAAATAGGGCCGCGGCGCTTCGTCCATTTGGTTCCAGGCCTCGCGGATCGGATCGATCCAGCGCCAGGCCGCCTCGACCTCGTCGCGGCGCATGAACAAGGTCGCATTGCCACGTATAACGTCCATCAACAGCCGCTCGTAGGCGTCCGGCGCGTTTATGCTGAATGCCTCGGCGAAGTTCATGTCGAGCGGCACATGTTGCAACCGCATCCCGCCCGCGCCAGGCTCCTTCAGCATCAGCCAGAGTTTTATGCCTTCATCCGGCTGCAGCCTTATGGCTAGCCTCGTTTGCGAAATCTTTCCAAACTCGACCGGAAAAATCGAATGGGGAACCTCGCGAAAGGCGACGATGACCTCCGAAACCCTTTGCGGCAGACGCTTGCCGGTGCGAAGATAAAACGGCGTCCCGGCCCAACGCCAATTCGCGATTTCCACCTTGAGCGCCACGAAGGTTTCGGTTTTGGTGTGCTCGTCGCCGACCTCTTGCGCGTAGCCCGGCACCGCGCCTCCCTCGCCGGCGCCCGCGCGATATTGTCCGCGCACGGTCAGCGAGCCGGCATTGCTGGCGTCGATCGGCGCCAGCGACTTCAAAACTTTTAGTTTTTCGTCGCGCACCGAATCCGCGTCCAAGGAGGCGGGCGGCTCCATGGCGACAAGACACAACAGTTGCAGCAAATGATTCTGCACCATGTCGCGCAGCGCGCCCGCGTTTTCGTAATAAAAAGCGCGGCCCCCAACGCCAATCAATTCGGCGACGGTGATCTCGACATGATCGACATGGGCGGAATTCCACAACGGCTCGAACAGGGCATTGGCGAATCGCAGCGCCATCAGATTTTGCACCGTCTCCTTTCCGAGATAATGATCGATGCGGAAAATCCGCTTCTCCGGAAACACCGCGCCAATCGCATCGTTTATGAACGCGGCTGAGGAACCATCCAAGCCGATCGGCTTCTCGACGATGATGCGCGCCGCCGGGGTGATGAGCGAATGCGCGGCGAGTCGCTTGGCGATCGGCCCGAAATGATCCGGATCTGTCGCGAGGTAGAACGCGCGCACGCGCGAGGGATCGGCATCGAACTCAGGGCAGAGGAGATCCCACCCCGCATCCGATTCAATGTCGAGACAGACATAATGGATCAAATCGAGGAAGCTCTTGACCGCTTCGCCGCCCGCTTCCCCGCCCGCGAACTCCTTCAGCGCATCGGATATCGCGACCCGATAGGCGGCGTGATCCAAGGGCCGCCGCCCAACGCCGATGATCTTTGTCGGCTGCAAGAATTGTGCGTCGAGAAAACGGTGAAATAGCGCGGGAAAAAGCTTGCGGTGGGCGAGATCGCCGGTGCCGCCGAAGACGGCCACATCGAAGGCAGGCACTTTCAGGATACGCGAAACCATCGCTTTCCTTCGCATTTCGAAGGTTTGTGCGCAACATGGTCCATCGGCGACGCCAGGCAAGAGGCGCACGAGAGCCGCGTCGGGTGAACCCGACGACGCACAAACACGGCGTGAGCACGCATCTTTCCGTAAGTGCCGTGCGTTTGGCGCGGCGTGGAGCTTTGGCGCGGCACCTTCGTCGCGACCCCCTTTTTCGTTGTTCACTTATTGTTCTTGCCAAGGCAACACAATATTATACTTGACATACCTAAAAATCCTGCTACGGTTAACTCCATAAGGAGTTAGCCATGTCAGGCGGCATGTTCATCGAGACGCCGACGGTTGATGCTGTTCTGTCGCTAGATTTGGCGACGGATGACAACACACAGGAGAAGTTCTTGCTTCTGACGGTCCATCTTGGAAGCGGTAAGACCGCTCGATTACCCATGTCCGTTGCTGTTGCGATGCGAATATTGGCTCTTCTCCAAAAATCGCGCGAAGATAACGGATGGCCGCTCCCAGAATTACCCGTCGAAACCAGTCAAATGCAGTGATCGACATGTCGTCTGTCCTTTCAGATAAGCACTTCCATGATGAAGTCGCGGCCGTCGCCTTCGTCGAGTCTCGCGTATGGCCGCACGGGCCGGTTTGCCCACATTGCGGCGGCGTCGAGCGCATTGGCAAAATGAAGGGCAGAACCACCAGGCTAGGACTTTACAAATGCTACCAGTGCTACAAGCCCTTCACCGTGCGTGTAGGCACCGTGTTTGAGGCGAGTCACGTCCCGCTGCGCTATTGGCTGCAAGCGATGGCGTTCATGACCGCCTCAAAGAAGGGCATTTCGAGTAACCAGCTTCACCGCACACTTGGCGTCACTCTCAAAACCGCCTGGTTCATGAGCCATCGTATTCGCGAGGCTATGCGAGTTGTTGGCGTCGAGCCAATTGGCGGCAAAGGCGGAATTGTCGAGGTTGACGAAACTTTCATCGGGCGCCTCGAAGACGTACCGAAACAGAAATCCGGCTCGGCTCATAAGAACGTCGTGCTTACCCTTGTCGAGCGCGGCGGCGCAGCCCGCAGCTTCCATGTTGGCAGCACCCGCCGCGCGGATGTTGAAGGCGTTATGCGCGCCAATATCCGCAAGGAGTCCAAGCTAATGACTGATGAGGCGCGTCATTACAAGGCGATCGGTCGCGAATTCGCGAGTCATGAGAGCGTGAACCATCACGAAGGAGAATATGGTCGCGGTATCGTGCACACTATAACACCGTCGAAAATTTCTACAGCGTCTTCAAGCGCGGTATGAAGGGCGTGTACCAGCATTGCGGCGAACGCCATTTGCATCGCTATTTGAGCGAATTCGACTTCCGGTATTCCAATCGCGTCGGGCTCGGCATAGATGATGCGGCGCGCGCCGACATCGCTTTGAAAGGCATCGTCGGCAAGAGACTCACTTATCGAACGGCTCGTATCTGAGAGGCTGTATGGCAAAAAAGCCAAGCGCGAACGCGAAGCCGAAGCGAAGGCCAAAGCCAAAGACAAACCGGCGTGATCCGGTTCAATCCGAGCGGTTCATCGAAGCCGCTCGGAACGCTGGCATGGATGAGACGGGTGAGATTTTTGAGGCTGCTTTCAAAAAAATTGTTCCGCCTAGACGGAAGGCTCAGGTTCCTTCAGGCGGGTAGCCAGCGTTTCGAAAAATTCGATGGTATGAGTTAACGCTTTTGTTGCCGGAGACTCTTCATAACTTTCCCTGGCGTGCGCGCATCGAACTCGCCACTTATCTTTGAAATATCGAAATTGCTTTGCAGCATCGGAATAAAAATGAAGTTCCTCGTCCTTAGGTGCGCCACGCGGAAGTTTCTGCATATTGCCGATCTTTGATTCTACCTGATTAAGAATGGGTTGCCACTCTGCAAGCTCTATTGGCTTATCAGGGAATGAAACGCCAAGTTCTTTTCCGAGTACCCGAACTCCGATTTCAGCCGCGCGCATTGAGTGAAAAACACATGCTGTAAAAAATCCGGCTGCCAAACAATTTCCTGCATTAATTAATTCCTTTGATGCCAATGGAAAGGCAGTTGTCACGATGGATTGCAAAATCATTTCGTAATATTTGGCGCGGTGAGGCGGAACAAATAAAAAAAGTTTACTTTTAAGTTCTGCACGAACCGCATCCACTAAAATTGCCAATTCACGCTTTGTTTGTGGTGGATCATACAACAGACATTCAAAAAGGAATAGAGATGTGGTCAGCCCGGTTTCTTTGCACACTTCGTACATCTTTTTCAGATCGTCTATGATTTCGTTTTTTTCTGCATCATACAGACCACTCCCCTCGTCCGGGCCCCCTAACCTGGCTTCTTCAAACGTAAAGAGCCAGCGTGCGTCAGCAACACGTTCTCCCAAGCTGAAATATAGCAAGGCATCAACCTTTAGCATCTCCCACAGGCTCCAAAGCCTGCCTGGGTGGAACTCATTCCAGGCGGCGCTCATGCTAGCACCGCGCCGTTAGGTATGCAATGTATAACATTACCCAAGGCAAGGTTTCTTCGTTAAGGTCGCCCAAGAGTGAGAGTGGAAGGCGGGGCGTGCCATGGTCGTCAGGGTAGCGACGGTAGCGTTTGAGGGCATCGAGGCGCGGCCGGTCGACGTGCAGGTGCAAATCGCCAATGGCAACGTGGTCTTCACGGTGGTCGGTCTCGGCGACAAGGCGGTCGCTGAATCGCGCGAAAGGGTCCGCGCCGCGCTAAATGCGTCGGGCCTCGCCATGCCCGCCAAGCGCATCACCGTCAATCTCGCGCCCGCCGATCTCCCCAAGGAGGGCAGTCATTACGATTTGCCGATCGCGCTTGGCATGATGGCCGCGATTGGCGCCATTCCGCCGGACTCGCTTTCAAATTACACCGTTCTCGGCGAACTCGCGCTCGATGGAACGATCACCGCGGTCGCCGGCGTGCTGCCCGCTGCGATCGCCGCGAATGCGCGCGGCCACGGGCTCATCTGCCCGCACGCGAGCGGGCCAGAGGCAGCCTGGGCGGCGCAAGACCTCGATGTGCTAGCCCCGCTTTCGTTGATCCAGCTCGCCAATCATTTCAAGGGCACCCAAGTCATGGCGCGGCCGCGGCCGGCCGTGCGGGGACAAGTGGGAACCCAGCCGGACCTTTCCGACATCAAGGGACAGGAAAGCGCCAAGCGCGCGCTTGAAATCGCCGCCGCCGGAGGACACAATCTTTTGTTGAACGGGCCGCCGGGAGCCGGAAAATCGATGCTCGCCGCGCGGTTGCCCTCGATCTTGCCGCGGCTCACCCCGCGCGAACTGCTCGAGGTTTCGCTCATCCACTCCATCGCGGGCGATCTCGCGGGCGGCGCGCTTACCGATAGAAGGCCTTTTCGCGCGCCGCATCATTCGGCCTCGATGGCGGCGCTCGTCGGCGGCGGCACGCGCGCGCGGCCGGGCGAAATTTCGCTCGCCCATCATGGCGTTTTGTTTCTCGACGAATTGCCGGAATTCCAGCCGCAGGTTCTGGACAGCCTGCGGCAGCCGCTCGAAACCGGCGAGGTCGCGATCGCCCGGGCGAACCACTGGATCGTCTATCCGGCACGGTTTCAGCTCGTCGCGGCGATGAATCCCTGCCGTTGTGGCCATGCGAGCGAGCCCGGCTTTGCCTGCAATCGGCAACCCGTTGCTCGCTGCATAGCGCAATATCAGGCCCGCCTGTCGGGGCCCTTGCTCGATCGCATCGATCTCCACGTCGAGGTGCCGGCGGTCGCCGCCGCCGATCTGATGCTGCCGCCTCCCGCCGAGGCCGCGGCTCCGGCGGGGCGTTGCGGGGAGAAGCCGGACCGCCTATCGCGATTGCAGGAGGCGCGCGACGGCCTTGGACGTAAAGTCCACCATGGGCACGATGCGAGCGTAATTGAGCCGCGTCGGACCGATCACGCCAAGCACGCCGACGATGCGCTGCTCCCGGTCATGAAACGGCGCGGCGATCATCGAGGAACCCGACAGCGAGAAGAGCTTGTTTTCCGAGCCGATGAAAATACGGACGCCGTCGCCGCCTTCGGCCCGGCTCAACAGTTCGATCACATCCTTCTTTGTTTCGAGATCGGCGAAAAGCAAACGGATCCGCTCGAGATCCTCGAGCGCGGTGAGGTCCTGGAGCAGATTGGCCTGCCCCCTGACGATCAGCCGTGGGCCATGCACGGCCGATTCCGCCCAGCTCGCCAGCCCAGCATCCACAAGCCGCGCCGTCAATTCTCCAAGTTCTGCCTCGGCCAGCTTGCGCGAGGCCTCAATCTCGGACATGACCTCCTGCAAGGTGCGGCCCCTAATCCGCGCATTGAGATAATTGCCGGCCTCGCACAAAGCGGATGGCGGCAGCCCCGCAGGTATTTGCAGGATCCGGTTTTCGACCGAACCGTCCTCGGCGACCAGCACGGCGAGCGCGCGCTCCGGCTCGATCCTGACGAACTCGACATGTTTGAGCCGCGCGTTTTCCTTGGTGGTGACGACGACCCCGGCGCTGCCGGTCAAACCCGACAACATCATCATCGCGTCGCCAAGCAGCCCTTCGAGGGTCTGCTCTTGCGAGGCCGCTTTAACCTGCGCCTCGATCCGCTCGCGTTCCTCTTGGCTGACGTCGCCCAATTCGAGCAGCGCATCGACGAAAAAGCGTAAGCCCAGTTCAGTGGGGAGGCGGCCCGCGCTGGTGTGCGGCGCATAGATCAACCCGATCTCTTCGAGATCCTGCATCACATTGCGGACCGAGGCCGGCGACAGCGGCGCCGGCAAAAGCCGCGCGACGTGGCGCGATCCGACCGCCTCGCCATGGGCAAGGTAGGTATCGACGATCAGCCGGAATATTTCGCGCGAGCGCTCGTTGAGCAGGGCCAGGCTGTTGCCGCCAGGCTGAGTCGCGCGGGGCGCATGATCCAAGGGAATTGCCATGGCGGCTAACATGGCCGCATGCGGCCAGGGATGCAAGCGCGGGGATAACGTCCGCACGCGCAGCTCATTTCATGCGGAATTTATTGCGAACGCCAAGGCCGAAGAGGAACAGGAGAATCGCGCCGAGGATAGTTTGAACGGCGGACAGGATTTTCAATGGAGCGGGCAAACATTCGATCACGGCGGCATCGAAAAAATCTTTGCGGAAGCCGAAGACATTCAACGTATTCGCGGCGCTGAGGCCCAGGCCTTCCCCACAGGTGCGCGCATCGAAATACCAGACAGCCACAGCACCGATGGCCACAACAATAAACATTGCAACGAGCGGCCGGACATAGCTGCGGCTGTAACCTGAGAGAACCCCGTAAAGCCAAATCGGCCAGCCTCGCCACCCGAGCAGCGCGCGGCGCGATTGCAATTCGAGGGCGAAGAAATCGAGTTCCTCCTCGTACTTTTTCAGCCGGTCCATTTCGAGCTTGAGACAGGCGTAGGCGTCGAGGAATGTTCCGGCCGTCTTTGCGTCTTTCGGTTTCGGCCAATCAACGCCGCGCCACACGGTTTCTTGGTGAAGTTTGGCGGCGAAGAATTGAGGAGGTTCTGTTTCGAAGATCGCACCCTCGAATGACGGAGGGCCTTGTACCTCCGCATTGACGAAGCTGCTTGACTTTTGAAATCTTGCCCCGGCAAAGGACTGCGGAAATATAAAGCCCACATGGCTATCGTGGCTTGAGAAGGTCGTGCCATCAAACCCGGCCCAACTGACGAAGGTCGCGCCATCAAACTCGACCGAGAAGGCGAAGGTAGCACCCTCAAAGATAGCCGGGTCGCAAAAGGTCGTGCCCTTAAAGTCGGCGTGGCCGGAGAAGGTCGCGAACTGAAAATCGGCCCAGCTGACGAACGTCGCGCCGTCAAACTCGGCGTAGTAAAAGGTCGCGTTAGAAAAAGTGGATATGTCAAAGACATATCCAGAGAAAAAAGTAGCATGATCGAATTGAACATCGGAGAAGTCGGCTGCACCTGCATTTTCTGGGAGTATAAAATTCATTGAACCTCTGCGTTTAGCAAGGGCCTGCTCAATCACTCGCAACTCGTCCGAAGAAAAAGGAGTCAGTTCTTCCGCTGGGGCCCGCTTCTTTTCAATAGAGTTCGCGCCCGTTTCTTCGTCGAGGCGTGCAGCGAAATACCGGTTCCAGGCATATCGATTCCTTTTCCTCAGATCCATGTCATTGTCATTGCCGGGCACGCCGTAAAGCGTTGCCAGCAGATAAGAGGGATTGTCCTCGGCCTTCATTTTTGGCGGCTTCGCTTCCCCTGCCCTGCTATCCGACCTGTCCGAATCATTCATCGTACACTCGTGCGCTTAGCCGCCTCGCCTCAACAACACGCGCCGAAGACGCGATCCGCAGCAGTCGCATTCCAAATCGCTGCCGCAAACTTACCACGCCGCGCGCATTTTTCGATTTGCGCTTAAGTTTTCCTTAAACGTTTCGCGAAATAGTTGCCAAACACCCACGAAAACGATTGGAAACCACATGTATCTCTCTCTCGGACAGGCCGCCAGGGAAGTGGGCGTCGCCAAATCCACCATCTCGAAAGCCTTGTCTTCCGGCAAGTTATCCTACCGGGAGAAAAATTCGGACGGTTATAAAATCGATCCGGCCGAACTTTTCCGCGTGTATCCGAAAACCACGAAAACCGATGCGGACGAACTCTCGCCGAACGATTGGCAATCGGGTCAAGTCGACGCGGAAACCATACCCTATTCGGCGAAATTCGAAATTCAGCTCGCCGGATTAAAGAATCTGATCGCGGAAAAAGACCGGCGCATCGCGGACCTCGAATCCGACCGCGCGCAGATTCGCGAAGACCGCCACCGGCTCACCGAGAACTGGCAAGAAGAGCGGGTTCGGCTCCTGAAATTGCTCGAGGACCAGACCGGCGCGGTAAAACTGCTGACCGACCAGCGGAGCAAAGAGGCGGCCGAGGCTCACCGCACGTTCTGGCAGCGGGTCTTTGGCCGCAAGCCGGCGGTCGCAGCGTAACGAGAAATATCGCGGGGCGCGCCAAAAGGTCCCGGTTTTGCGAGGTTTAGGAGCAATATGAACGCCTTCGCCCGGCAAAGGCATGGCGGCCTTGTTGCTTGCGCGGGCTGCGGTAGGATAAAGCCAGGTTCCGCGCCCCGGGGGCCCAAATGTCTTCGCCCTACACGGTCCATGTCGCGCGATCGATGCGCGAGATTGATGCCGCGCAATGGGACGCCTGCGCCAATCCAGAGACGGACGCGAAGGGACTCTTCGCACCCACGCTGAGCGCGGAGATGGCGCGCAGGCAAGACCAGACAGGCAATGACCTTGAGCGTTTCAATCCCTTCATCACCAATGCCTTCTTGAACGCGCTTGAGACATCGAAATCAGTTGGCCCACGGTCCGGCTGGACCAGCGCGCATATTCTTGTCAAGGACGCCGGCGGCCGCCTCGCCGCCGCCGCGCCGGCCTATTTGAAGACCCATTCCATGGGCGAGTACGTCTTCGATCATGGCTGGGCCGATGCCTATCACCGCGCGGGCCTGCCTTATTATCCAAAGCTCCAAGTCGCCGTGCCGTTCACGCCGGTCACCGGCCGAAGGCTGCTCGTCGCGCCGGGGCACGGCGAGGCTGCGCGGCAAGCGCTCATCGCCGGGCTTCGCGCGCTTCGCGAAAAAACTGGTGCATCCTCGCTCCACGTCACTTTTCCCACGCGTGCCGAATGGGAGACGCTCGGCGCAGCGGGCTTCCTGCAACGCACCGGCCAGCAATTTCATTTCATCAACAAAAGTTACGTGGATTTCGACGCCTTTTTGGCCGATCTCGCGTCGCGCAAGCGAAAGACTATCCGGCACGAGCGCAAGGCGGCGCTCGCCCATGGCATCGAGATCGAGCTTTTGACCGGCGCGGAAATCACCGAAAGCCATTGGGACGCTTTTTATCTTTTCTACATGGATACCGGCGCACGCAAATGGGGGACGCCCTACCTCAACCGCGCATTTTTTTCCCATGTGGGCGCTTCGATGCGCGATCATATTCTCCTCGTCATGGCCAAGCGCGACGGCCGCTATATCGCGGGCGCCGTAAATTTTCTCGGACTGGACGCGCTCTACGGGCGCAATTGGGGGGCGATCGAGGAGCACCCCTTCCTGCATTTCGAGATCTGCTATTATCAGGCGATCGAATACGCGATTTCGCGCGGCCTCAGCCGCATTGAGGCTGGCGCGCAAGGAGAACATAAGCTCGCCAGAGGCTATCGCGCGGTCGCGACCTTTTCTGCGCACGATATAAGCGACAAGCGATTTGCGAGGGCGATCGACGAATATCTCCAGATGGAGCGGATTCATATCGACGAGGCGCTGCGCGACTATGGCGAACTCGAACCCTTCAAAAGGGGGCCTTGATTCTCGTTGCGCCGAATCCATGAAGGAACAAGCCGATGCCCACGCCGGCCTATGACGAGACAAATATTTTCGCCAAAATCCTGCGCGGCGAATTGCCGTGTCACAAGGTATACGAGGACGATGTGGCTTTGGCCATCATGGACATCATGCCCCGCGCGGACGGCCATGTGCTTGTGCTGCCCAAATCCCCGGCGCGCAATATCCTCGACGCCGATCCCGCGATGCTCGGCAAGTTCATCGCCCGCGTGCAAAAAATCGCGGTTGCCGTCGAGTTGGCGCTCGCCGCGGACGGGATAACGATCCTGCAGTACAACGAGCCCGCCGGCGGCCAGATCGTGTTTCATCTGCACTTCCACGTCCTTCCGCGCTGGAACGGCGTAGAGTTGCGTCCGCACACCGGTGTGCTCGAAAAGCCGGAGGTGCTTGGAGGTTTTTGCCGAAAAATCGCGGCGGCGATTAAACCGGACTGAGCGCCTATTGATGACCCGCACTAACGGAAATCGTATCTTTTGCCGTTCATCGTTATCTAGGATGGCTTACGCGCCCACGACAGTTTTCTGGCAGTGGCAGGATCGCTGTTACAGGAGCACCGCGACTCTGTCTGCGCGCTCACGCGACAAAATCAGCGGCGCAACAATCAGAACATGTTGAGCAAATGTCCATCGGCGCCCATCACCGAGATGAGCTTGTGATAATGATAATGCATGACCGCCTTTAAGGCATAGGCTTGCAGCACAAACGGATCGGGACGTCGCCGCAGCACTTTGAAAATTGCGCGCCGGTAATGGCGACGAAGATCGGCTTCATCGACGGCGGTCTGCAGCTTGAAAAAGATGACGGCAAGGTAAATTAACGCTTCCACTTGGAGGAGGAACCGGCGGATAGGTTGACGGCGCAATAGTTCATCACGGGCGGCGCTTGCTCCCAGACCACCTTCGAGATAGAGCGAATCCAAACGAGCGAAATAGGCATTCGGATTGTAAAGGGTGCGCAGCACCCGCAAATATCCCTCTCGCAGGGTGTCGCTGTCCATAGCGAGAGGAATGACATTCGTTCCGTGGAGCGTGCGATCAGCAGGATCGGCCCGGTTCTCTCTGGCGAGCCTTTCATAAAGCGGCGTCTTGGGGATCGCGGAGAGCATTCCGACTGAGGTATGGACTACGCGGGACTGCTCGACGAAACGGATCTGCCGATCGAAAATGTCGGGGCCGTCATTGTCGAAACCGACTATCATCCCGCTCCAAACCTCAATTCCATAGGCCTGGATGGCGTGGACCTTTTCGGCCATGCTGCGGTTCTTGCCACGAAGGTTTTGGAGCTTGCCGGTTTCACGCAACAAATCCTCGTTGGGGGTTTTGATCCCCACATAGACGGAGCGGATATTTGCCTCGTCCATGAGAGCCAGGAGTTCAGCGTCGTCTGCAAGATCGAGTGACGCTTCGGTAAAAAAGGTCATCGGATAGTCATGCGTCTTCTGCCAGGCGACCACTTCGCGGAGAACTTGTTTAATCGCCTTCTTGTTGCCAATCAGATTGTCATCGACGATGAAGGTGGCATTCACAGATCCGGTACGGCGAAGCGCCTCCAGTTCTGCAATGATCTGTGGGATTGTCTTCAGTCGCGGCCTGCGTCCGAAAGTTACGATAATGTCGCAAAATTCGCACGTTAATGGACAGCCGCGCGAGAACTGCACCGTAGCGACGGCATAACGGTTCAGTTTTAAGAGGTCGTAACGAGGAGCCGGCACTTTGCTCATGTTGATGCGCTCCGCGTGCTCGTAGCGCCTAGCATATTTCCGGTCGGCCCAATCGGCGAGAAATTGCGGCCACGTCTCTTCGGCTTCCCCGACGAATATGGCATCGGCCAACGAATTGAAATAATCCTCCTTCAAGATCGCGATGGCGGCATTCTCGTCATGGCGACCCTGTTCGGGATGTTTCCTTTCTTGAAAAAGCTCTTCGCCAACGGCGGCTATCAAGGACCCGAATTCAACCAGGCTTTGGCACGAGTGCTCCCGCATCTGAAAGCTGAAATCGTCAAGCGTTCCGATCACGCCAAGGGATTTGTGGTCTTGCCCAAACGCTGGATCGTCGAGCGCACTTTCGCTTGGCTCAATCGATGTCGAAGGCTCGCCAAGGACTGGGAAAACCTCAATCGAAAAGCGCTCGCGTTCTTGCGCCTCGCCTCAATCCGCCTCATGCTCAGAAGACTTTGTAATCCCGCATGAAGTCACCGGTCAAACTCTAAGGATGGACGTCAATTCTAGTGTTCGGAGGTAAAGCCGCACGCGTCGGGAAGATAACCCACCTGCGCCGCCCAGCAAAGTGGCCGGCGTGGCCCGCGCGTCAGTGCTTCAGATCCGGTTCCTCGCCTCTGCCAACCGTTTCGGCCTCGTCGTCACCGGGAACGTCGCCGTTGGGCATATCCTCGTCTTGCTCGTCGTCATCCTCCTCGCCCTTAAGGCGGCGGGATTTGGCGCGGCGCACTTCGGGTTCTGCCCGCACCCGTTTTTTGCCGGCCTCGACGATGTCCCGCTCCGGGCGCGGCAACACCGGACCTTCGGGAAATACAAAGCCCAATTTCTTGATGCCGTCATCTTCCGCGGTGACGACAACCCGCACCGTTCCACCGTTTTTCAACCGGCCAAACAACACTTCATCGGCAAGCGGTGTCTTGATCGCCTGTTGGATGACGCGCGCCATCGGCCGCGCGCCCATCTGCTCGTCGTAACCATGTTCAACCAGCCAATTACGTGCCTCGTCGGTGAGTTCGATCGTGACATTGCGGTCAGCGAGCTGCGCCTCGAGCTGCATGATGAATTTGTCGACGACCTTGACGATGACCTCGGCCGGCAGATGCCTGAACGTCACCACTGCGTCGAGACGGTTGCGGAATTCCGGCGCGAACATCCGGTTGATCGCCTCTACATCTTCGCCTTCGCGCTTCGAGCGGGTGAAACCATAGGCGGCGCGCTGCATGTCGGAGGCGCCGGCATTCGTCGTCATGATCAAGATGACGTTACGAAAATCGATCGGCTTGCCGCTATGATCGGTGAGCTTTCCGTGATCCATGACCTGCAAGAGAATATTATAGAGATCGGGGTGCGCCTTTTCGATCTCGTCAAGGAGCAAGACGCAATGGGGATGCTGATCGATCGCATCGGTCAGAAGACCGCCTTGATCGAAGCCGACATAGCCCGGAGGCGCGCCGATAAGCCTTGAAACGGTGTGGCGCTCCATATATTCCGACATGTCGAAGCGCACCAGCTCGACTCCGAGGCTGACCGCAAGCTGGCGGGCGGCCTCGGTTTTGCCAACTCCGGTCGGGCCCGAGAAGAGATAGCTTCCGATCGGTTTCTCGCCGTCGCGCAAACCGGCGCGGGCCAGTTTGATCGCGGACGTCAAAGCCGTGATCGCCTCGTTCTGGCCGTAGACGACGCGCTCCAGCGTCTCGGTCAGATGTTCGAGAACCTCGGCATCGTCCTTCGACACGGTTTTGGGAGGAATCCGCGCCATCGTCGCGATGGTGGCCTCGATTTCCTTGATGCCGATTGTCTTTTTCCGCTTCGGTTCCGGCAGCAGCATCTGGCTTGCCCCGGTCTCGTCGATCACGTCGATCGCCTTGTCCGGCAATTTGCGGTCATTGATATAGCGCGCCGAAAGTTCCACCGCCGCCTTCACGGCTTCGTTGGTGTAGCGAAGCTTGTGGAACTCCTCGAAATAGGGCTTTAGCCCTTTCATGATTTCGATGGCGTCGGGAATCGAGGGTTCGTTGATGTCGATCTTCTGGAAGCGGCGCACGAGAGCGCGATCTTTTTCGAAATATTGCCGGTATTCCTTATAGGTCGTCGAACCGATGCAGCGCAGCGCGCCTTGCGCTAAGGCAGGTTTCAAAAGGTTAGACGCATCCATGGCGCCGCCCGATGTCGCCCCCGCGCCGATTACCGTGTGAATCTCGTCGATGAACAAAATAGCCTTTTTGTGGTTCTCGATTTCCTTCATCACCTGTTTCAGGCGCTCCTCGAAATCGCCTCGATAGCGGGTTCCCGCGAGAAGCGTGCCCATGTCGAGCGCGAAAACCGTCGCCTCGGCGAGGACTTCCGGCACCTCGCCCATGACGATCTTGCGGGCGAGACCTTCGGCTATGGCGGTCTTGCCGACGCCAGGATCTCCGACAAGCAGAGGGTTGTTCTTGTGGCGGCGGCATAAGACCTGAATGGTGCGCTGGACTTCCCCCTCGCGTCCGATCAGCGGATCGATCCGTCCATCCCGCGCCTTTTTGTTGAGGTTGACGCAGTAGGCATCGAGCGCGCCTTCCTTTTTCTTCGACTCGCCGTTTTCCTTGGCGTCCTTTGCTTCGCGCGCCTCGGCTTCCTCCCCGGTACCGCGCGGAGTCCTCCGGGAATCGGAAAGGCCCGGCCGCTTGGCGATCCCGTGGCTGATGTAATTGACCGCGTCGTACCTCGTCATGTCCTGCTCCTGCAGGAAATAGGCGGCGTGGCTTTCGCGTTCGGCAAAAATCGCGACGAGCACATTGGCGCCGGTGACTTCTTCCCGCCCCGAGGACTGGACATGAATGACCGCCCGCTGGATGACGCGTTGAAATCCCGCCGTCGGCTTGGCGTCCTCCCGATCCTCGCTAACCAGATTGTCGAGCTCCTGGTCGATATATTCGCGAAGATTATTCTTCAACAGATCGAGATCGACCGAACAGGCCCGCAGGACCGCGGCGGCGTCGCCGTCATCGGTCAAACTGAACAGCAGATGTTCGAGCGTGGCATATTCGTGATGCCGCTCGTTGGCGATAGCCAAGGCCCGGTGCAGCGATTGTTCGAGATTGCGGGAGAACGACGGCATTGGCTCCAACCTCTCATTTTTTTTCCATGATGCACTGCAGGGGGTGCTGATGCTTGCGGGCGTGATCCATGACCTGCGTAACCTTCGTCTCGGCGATTTCGTAAGTGAAGACCCCGCATTCGCCGACCCCATGTTGATGCACATGAAGCATTATGCGCTTTGCCTCTTCCGCACCCTTATTGAAATATTTCTTCAACACGGAAACAACAAAGTCCATCGGCGTATAATCGTCGTTCAAGAGCAAGACGCGGTACATGCTCGGATGCCGGATCTGCGTCTTTGGGCGCGTGATGACAACCGTGCCTGGCCCAGGGCCGTCCTCGCCGTCTCGCCGCGGGTCCTTGGCGGCCGCAACCGGAGCGGCCAAAGCTGGCAAGGCCGCGCCGAACCACCCGCCCGCGCGAGCGTCGCCGTCAACCCAAACCCGCAATTGCCGGAAAGCTTCGTCCCTCACCACCAAAACCTCGCCCTTCAATGGTATCCGCCGGGCGACAGCGCCCAATAGCGGAACTTCAGCGAATGACGCGCCGGGCCTTTGCTGGCAAGCGGGAGTTGACGCCACCGCCGGCGCGTCTCGATCAACGCTCTAATCTTAGCCCCTGTTCGCGTCATGGGCCATACGTGTTTTCGGCAAAAGAAACCAATTTCGCGTCGTTCATGCCACAAGGCCGTGCCAACGCGCCGAAAAGCAGACTACGGCCGCATGAGCAAAGGAAGTGACTTTGCAACAAAAAGCCCGGCTATGCCGGGCTTTTCAATTTTCGGTGACTTCTTATTGCTAATTATTGTTAACCGCATATCCGCGGTCAAACCGCCTTTGTGAAGGCCGCGACTATCTAAATTCTCGCCAGAGCTTGTGGCACCTCCCCATGGTACCTGGGCCGGTGCGCTTGAAACCTATGCCTTGACGCTTTCGATCTTCGCCGCCGCTTTTTCGGTTGGCGTCGAACCTCGTTTGAAAAGGTTGCAGTAGAGATCGCTCATTTTCACGAGATACGCCACGAACTCCGTGTAAGCCGATTTGGCATAGTCGCTCTGAATTTGAATGGCGCTCTCCAAGGATTTGGCGCGGCGCACTTTGGCAATGAAAGCAGAGCCGCTTTCCAAAGACTTTAAAATCACGTCGTCAAAATATTGCAGTGCGATGCAACAGCATGCGAAACCGCGCGAGCCTGGAAACAAGGGCCGGACACGCCAATCGGCAAACCCGGCGGCATCGGCCTTTCCGCAAGAATTTCATGGCCGGTCGAAACGGCGCGAACGCCAGGCATGATCGTTTTCGCGGAAAAATACCGCGGCGTATGCGAAGACAAAAGGCTCGGCCACGGCCGGGCCTTCCAAACTCGGCGCTTCTAATCGCGGTTGTTCCGGCCGATTCGAACTTTCGTTTCATGTTGTTGCGGGAAACTTCCCCGCCACTCCGGTGAAGCCTAAATCTTTCCGTTGTACACCTTGGCGACCGCGGTTTCGACAGGCTTGAAAGCCTCCTTGGCCAGACTGGAATAGAGTTCGCCCATTTTCGTCGCCTGCGCGACAAAGCTGGCGTAAGAGGTCTTCCAATATTCGGACTGGATCTGGATCGCGGTGTCGTAGGACTTGGCGCCGAGCAATTTTTCCATGAAAGCCGAATTATTCTCCATGGCTTTCTTGGAATAATCCGCCGTTTCGGTTGCGATTGTCTGGAGGGTCTTGGCGAAGCACGTGGTCGCCGCGGCCGCTGCGCCGAATTGCTCCTTGCCGTAGTTTTGGACGTCCTCAAATTCGTAGGCCATGTCACTTCCTCGATCGTAGGTGCGCCGGTTCTCGCCCAATGGAGACGGCTAAAATCGCGAGTTCCTTTGCCTCGCCCGTCATGTAATTAGTGCATCGCACAAATTACGTCAAGGAGATGCTGCGCTGCAATATCGGCCGAGACTAAAGCGACGCCGCCGCTTTGAACCGGAGCCTTAACCAACCAGTAACCGCGAAGGACTAACGTTCCCCGGCAGATCATCCGGCGACGCGCCGATGGCGCTTGCCAGCCGAGGACCGGGGACGTTGCAGATGTTGAAATTTGCCGCGACGTTTTGCCGCGCCAGAAAGGCCGGGGCAGGCCTCGGCCTGGCCTTGGCGGTGGCGAGCGTCATTGCTCCGCCCGCCCAGGCCCGCTATTGGCGCCCCCACCGCCATGCTTGGCTGCAAACCCATTTCGAGGGCCGGCGGCATCACAAAGAGTCGATCCGATACCGCCACGTGCGTGAAGGCGGCGGCACAGCGAACACTGCGGCAATCGTAGTCGACGGCAATTCCGGCCGGACGCTTTATGCCCGCAACGAAAACGAGTTGCGCTTCCCAGCCTCGATCACCAAGGTGATGACGCTTTATCTTTTGTTCGAACAGCTCGAACAAGGGCGTCTCCGGCTCGACAGCGATATTCGTGTCTCCGCTTATGCCGCGGCGCAAAAGCCGACCAAGCTTGGCCTCCATCCCGGCGAAACGATTAAGGTCGATGACGCGATCAAGGCGGTCGTCACCCGTTCGGCAAACGACATAGCGGTCGCTCTCGCCGAAACCATCGGCGGGGACGAGGAGAGTTTCGCAACGCTCATGACGCTGCAGGCCCATGCTCTCGGGATGAATAGCACGCATTTCGTCAATGCCTCCGGCCTGCCAAACGGCGAGCAGTTTACGACGGCGCGCGATCTTGCAATTCTCGGGCGGGCGATTCAGGAGCGCTTCCCACGCTATTATCGCTTTTTTTCTACCCACGCCTTCTACTATCGCGGCGCGACAATCTTGAACCACAATCATCTCCTCGATCGCGTCGAGGGAATGGACGGAATCAAGACCGGTTACACCCGTGCCTCGGGCTTCAATCTTCTGACCTCGGTAAAGCGCGACGGGCATTATATCGTCGCGGTGGTCCTCGGCGGCCCCAGCGCCCGGTCCCGCGACAAGATCATGGCAAATTTGATCGAAGACGAGATCGAAAATGGCGCGACCGTCCGCACGGCGTCTTCGATTTCCGGCACCGGTGTCAAAGGACATAACGCGGAAGCCGCGGAGAGCCCTGATCCCGGCCTCCGAGGCACCGAATCCCCAGAGAAGATCGATTCGAGACTAGCCCTAGCGCCACGCCCCTCCCGGCCCGATCTTGCCCTCGATCCGATCCAGGTTGCTTCGCTTAACGCCGATGTTCCGCCCGAAAAATCGCGACCGGCCTTTGTCTCCGGTGCGCCGAAACCAGGGACCGCCGCGGCCCGCGCGGCCGTAGGCGAAAACAATTGGAAACAGGCAAGCTTCGATGGCTCAACTGCTCGCGGACGTCCAGGGCACGGCGGCGGACTCTCGACCGCAACCCCGTCCGCGATTGGCGCAGGCGCCGCCGCCGCGCGATCCCATAGCGCCGACCAAATCGCGGCCGTGATAAAAGTGCCGCCTCTAGGCGGCGGCATAAAAGGTGCCGATGTCCGCCGCCCGGCTTCGGCACGAAGCGGCTGGATGATTCAGATCGGCGCGACCGCCGACATAAGCACGGCGACCGAACTCCTCGCCCGCGCCAAATTGGAAGGCCGCGACAGGCTCGCCACCGCGCAAGCCTTTACCGAGAAGGTTCAGAAGGGCTCCGAAACGCTCTACCGGGCGCGCTTCGCCGGCCTCGAAGCCGACAGTGCCGAACTCGCCTGCAAAACCCTGAAACGTTCAGGATTTTCCTGTTTCGCAACGAAAAACTGAAGCAAGTGCCGCGACCGCCGCGCCTGGCTCCCACCCGGCCATCCACCAGGGGCCTACTGATGACGCCGCATCAGCACATCCTTGGCTTCGTTGACACGAGCCGCCAGATCCGTCGACCCCCCGTGATCGGGATGCAATTTCTTCATCAGCGTACGGTGCGACCGAGCGACTTCCTCATCCGAAGCGCCTTTCTGAAGTCCCAAAACTTCATACGCTTCATCCTCGGACATCGTGCCGGCACGGCCTCCCGCGCGTCCGCGCCCAGGGTGGCGCTGGTTTTGCGCTGCCGTACGCCATCCGGCAAACCGGCGGTCGAGATAGGCTTCCATGAGCCGCGCGCCTTCGGGATCGTCCCGGCAACAGAGGTCATGGAGGGCTTCGCATTGAGGCCTTGTCATCGCGTCCAGTGATTTGCCCTCGTCCGGCCCGGCCAGCACCGTCCCCCGCATTTTGCCGGTGCCATGATCGAGCTCCATCTCGATCATCGCCGACCTGACGCACGAAACCTTTCGCGTCCTTGGCCCACCGTGAAATTTGAACATTTGCGACAGCGAGCCGCCGCGCAATCCGAGCAACCAGGCGCCAAGTCCGCCAAGGCCAAGCGCCATGTCGAAACGTCCCCGGAGCAATAAAGCCGCCCCCGCGAGAAGCGCCGCGCCGCCGCCGCCGCGCCTGATCAAGCGCGCGAGCGCGGCGGGATCGGCCGCCGTGAACGCCTTTAGCGCGGAGAGCGCGAGCCAGAAAAGTAAAAATCCGCCGAGAAGATAGATCATTTCGTGCCGCCAGTTCAGCGCATTTGCGACAAGAGGTGGTCCGCCGCCGCGGCGCCGTGCGCGCGCGCCTCGAATTCAAGCGCGCGGCGGCCTCCTGCGGCATAAGCCGCCGCGGCCGTCAGAAGCGCGACGAGCCGCTCGGGCGAGGATAAATCGAAATTCGCGTAGGCGCCCCCGGTCAGTAGCGCGATCTTTCGGAAAGCCTGCTCGGCAACAGTATCGCGCCCCTCTTGGAACAGGAAAGCCTTCACCCCCAAAAGCCCGATTTCGGCGGCCAGACCGGCGAGAACGTCGAGCCGCTCTTCCATCGCATCGCCAACGAAGACCAAGGCACGGACCGGAGTCTTCCGCGTTTCATCGAGGGCATGACGCAAGACCTTTTCGATCTGCGTTTGGCCCGCCCCCACCCCGATCTTGGTCATAAGGGATGCCAAGCTCTGTCCCCCAGTCACGAAGCGCGACGACTTGCACTCGGAAAACCCACGGTAATAAACGAGCTGGACATCGAGCCCGCCATGCGCCGCCGCCGTCGCGAACATCCGCCCTTGCACGCTTTGCGCCATGTCCCAGGTGGCTTGCCGGCTCATCGTGGCATCGAGCGCGAAAATGAGCCGGCCCCGCCCCGCACCGGACGTCGCCGGCAATTTCGCCGCGGCCTCAAGAAACTCGTCGATATTCGATTTGGTGCTAGACTTCGGCGCGATGACCGCGCCTTTGTCTCCTGGCTGACCCACTTGGCTCCTCGCGTGTTGCGCTTTCCGCCCCCACTATAGATCGTGCTTTCCAGGCGCAACGGCAAGCGTTTTTAGCATGAGTGTCGGCGCGTGCGGTTCAGGCGGCTTCGTATTTGCCGATGATCCAGGTTTCCGCTTCGGCTTGCGCACGCCACTCTTGCCAGGCGGGCAGCGCCATCATTGCGTCCATGTAGGCGCGGGAGGCGGCCGTAACCGCCACGTCATAGACATGCAGACGATTGACCACCGGCGCGAACATCGCGTCGGCCGCCGAAAAATCGCCGAATAGAAAGGCGCCAGCTTGTCCGAACTCCCCGCGGGCTTGCGCAAAAGCCTGTTCGAGGCGGGCGACATCGGCGCTTGCGTCGGGGGTCAGCTCGCGCCTCGCAACCGCGCGGCGCATATTCATCGGCAGCAACTGGCGGAGGCCCACGAAGCCCGAATGCATTTCGGCGGCGAGCGAACGGGCCCGCGCTCGCGCCGCCCGAGGCCTCGGCCAAATTGCCGTCCGTGGATAAAGTTCGGCGACATATTCGATGATCGCGAGCGAATCCCATACGACGATTTCGCCATCGTGCAACGATGGACATTTGCCGGCTGGGGAAAAGCGCGACATTTCCGCGCGGGTATTTTCTTGCGCCATCGGGATCACGATTTCGTCGAACGCTAGCCCAAAATGGCGCATCAAAATCCACGGCCGGAACGACCAGGACGAATAGTTCTTGTTGGTGATGACGAGAGTGGGCTTCATGAGCGTCGCTGACAATTCCCGCGGAACTTAGTTGCGGTTGGCAGAGCATTAACCGATGCGCGTGAAAAACCAAGCCTGGGCGCGCGGCCTTGCACCCCCTTCCACGCCGGGCAATAACCCGCCCCGCCGCGCTCAAGGGGCGGGAAACAACGCGTCCGTCTTACCGGCCAGCCAATAGGCCAAAAGCCCAGCCCATTCCCGGACGCCGTAATCGAGCATAATAATTTTGTCGATCATTGATATGGGCAGCAGAAAATCCCGTTCATCGCCAAATGTGCGATACGCGACGGGATAAGGAATCACGTCGAAACCGAGCCGCCGGAATATCCCAACGGAACGCGGCATGTGCCAGGCTGAGGTTACGAGCAGCCAGGTCTCCCCCGGCTTCGGTTTGACGAGATCGCGCGTGAACAAAGCGTTTTCCCAAGTATTGCGAGACTTCTGCTCGAAAGTCATGCGCTCATCCGGCACGCCCAGCGAAAGCCAGAGTTTTCGCGCGCCGATCGCCTCGGCTCGCCCTTCGAGTAGCAAACCCGCCGATCCGCCGCTGAAGACGAGCCGCGCCGATGGATAGCGCCGCGCCAACTCAATACCCGCGGTCATCCGGGCGGCATCCGCGGTCAGGAAGACCTGCCCGCGTGCTTCCGATTTCTCCATGTCCACGGCGCCGCCAAGGACGATAATCCCGGCCGGCGCGGGGATATCGGCGGGCGGCGGCGGAAAGCGGTCCTCCAAGGGCTGCAGGAGAAGGGCTCCGAGCGGCGTGAGCAAGCCGACGGCGAGCGCGATTATCGCGCCAGCCATCAGAACCCGCCCCGCCCTCGCGAATCGGGTGAACCCAAGAAGGAGCCCCAAAACGCCCACGACAATGGCCAGCGATACCGGCTCGGCAACGAACCAAAAGATCTTTGAGGCAAGGAAAAACATGCGTTCTCCGGAAAAAAGACTTGGATAATTTTACGGCCCCGAAATCTTGGCCGCTCATTGCTTGCCCCCGCCATCGGTTTCCGCGTCCGGTTCATGCGCTGCCGGAATGGCGTAAACCCCGCCGAGCCAGCGGTGGAGATCGACATCGGCGCAGCGCTTTGAACAGAACGGGCGGTCGGCGAAAGCGGCGGGCTTGCCGCAGATCGGACAGGGCCGAGCCGGTGCTTCGTCCTGTCTTTCATCAAAACGGTTTTCGACTGGCATGGTTTGGCCGGTGCTTGAGGTTAGGGAGGCGGCTATACCCTGTTCAACCAAGAAACATGCGCCGGAAAGCCTTCGCCGGCAAGCAGCGACATGGTCTCGTAGAGAGGCAGGCCGGCCACCGCGGAATAGGACCCAATAAGCTTTTGCGCAAATGCGCCGGCGAGGCCTTGGATCGCATAGCCTCCGGCCTTGCCGCGCCACTCGCCCGATCCTAGATAGGCTTCGATTTCGGCGGCCGACAGCCGTTTCAGGCGCAGCCGGGTCTCGACCAGCTTGTGGCGCGCGCGGCCCTTTGGCGTGATGAGGCAGACCGCCGTATGAATCCGGTGCGCCCGGCCCGACAAAAGCCGGAGGGATTGCGCCGCCTCCGCCACAATCTCGCATTTTGGCAGAATGCGGCGGCCGACGCTAACGACCGTGTCGGCCCCGATGATATATGCACCGGTGAGTTCGGGCCTGCTCGACGCGATTCGCGCGGCGGCGCTCGCCTTTTCGTCCGCCAGCCGCACCGCGAGGCTGCGCGGCAGTTCGGTCTTGCGCGGGGTCTCATCGAGATCGACGGGAAGAAGCGCGTCCGGTTCGATGCCGATCTGTTGCAGGAGTTCGAGCCGCCGGGGCGACGCCGAAGCCAAAACAAGCCTTGGCCGCCAAGCCCTATCGTCGCCGGTCATGGCGGCACTCCATCGCCGGAATCTGGATCATTTGAATCGGTAGGTAATGCGGCCCTTGGTCAAGTCATAGGGAGTCATTTCCACAAGGACCTTGTCGCCGGTGAGAACGCGGATACGATTCTTGCGCATCTTTCCAGCCGTGTGCGCGATGATCTCGTGGTCGTTTTCGAGCTTGACGCGAAAGGTCGCATTGGGGAGCAATTCGACGACGGTCCCTGGAAATTCGAGCAATTCTTCCTTCGACATTTGGGTCCTTGAATTTAGACCGCCGTCGCTCCGCGGCGGCCCGGCGGAGCTTTTCCGCGCGGACCCTAGTCGAGAAACGCGCCTTTGTGAACTGGCCCGGGTGGGCTTTCAAGTCCGGCTTTCCTGACGCTTATGCGCCGATCGTCAGGGCGGAACCCGCGCGCGGAACATCGGCGCGGCGGGCGACATGCGGTCCATCATTTCCGCGCTTGCGCAATGGGCGGCGCTCCGGCGGCGGCCGCGTTGGCTTGCCGCGCGGCGTCCGCCGTCGCATAGGCGTTGAAGCGGCGGATGGCGAAGGGGATGGTCGCCAAATAAACGAAGGTCAGGCCAATCAACATTTCCATCGTAAAGGTCGCGAGCAGGAGTAGGCAAGCGGCGATCCCGAAAAGGACGGCAATCACATATTCGCGCGGCACGCGACCAATCCTTTTACCGGAAAAATGCGGGATACGGCTCGCCATCAAGAAGGCCACGATCAACACATAGGCGATTTCGTAAGGAACCAGCGCCCGGACGTTGGGAACCGCAAGAATTGAGAGATTGAGATAAAGCGGCAAGAGCCCGACTATGGCGCCCGCCGGCGCGGGCATTCCGGTGAAGAAATGCGCCTGCCAAGACGGTCGGTTCGGATCGTCGATCATGACATTGAAGCGGGCCAGGCGCAGCGCCGCCGCGATCGCGAAAACGAGCGCCGCGAACCAGCCGAAACTCTTTATTTCGTGCAGACCCCAGAAATAAAGGATGAGCGCCGGCGCGACTCCGAAAGCGACGAAATCGGCAAGCGAATCGAGTTCGGCGCCGAACCGCGAGGTGCCGCGCAGCGCGCGCGCAATGCGTCCGTCCAAGCCATCGAGAATGGCGGCGGCAATGACCGCGACGACGGCGGTTTCGAACTGGCCCTCGATCGCGAACCGGATTGCGGTCAGGCCCATGCTAAGCGCCAGCAAGGTGACGAGATTGGGCAAAATGACGCGCAACGGCACCGCGCGAATTCCGTGGCCGCGCGGCGGCGGCGCATGAAAATTTTCGAATTCGCTTGCCTCGCCGCGCAGCCGCAAGACCTTTGCGTCATGGTCTTGGCCGCCATGGTCATGGCGAGAGCCGGGCGGACTTTCCTTCATGTCCATGCTCATTCAGCCAGCATAGAGGGGCAAGTTTACCGCCGCAAGATTTGATTGTGGCCGGATTACCGGCCGCAAGCTGTTTTTGCCAAGACCGGGGTTATTCAATAAGCCCGGCGTTTCGCATGACTAAAGAGGCCGAGGAACCCGCCGGGCCATAATCTAGACACTCTCCGGGCCAAAGCCTTGGGCTTGACGTCCACCTGCTCCGGCCGCGCTGGTTGGATTGGCTGCTATATCCCGTGGGCTTGGTATACGGGGGGCTTGGAGAGGAGGCACTTGTGGCGGATGTGAACGAGGTTGAACGCGCTCTTACCGGCGCGATCGAGAAGCGGATGTTGGAGGGAAGCGGAAAGCTGAGCAATGTCACGACCGTTGATGGCGTCGTGCAAGTCACGTTCTTGGAAGTGACCGATGATGCGAATGTATTCGACACGCTCAGCGGGGCATTGCTCGATATACGCATCCAACTGGAGGTTGTGCCCGATCTCGACGTGAAAATCCGGCGAAAGTAACGCTCTACTGCCTTTGCCGTCCGAATGAAGCGGTGGTCCTTCGCATAAGACAATTGTCGCGATCTAACATGCTCACCCGGCCCGTTGGGCGAGGTCGGGTGAACACGTTATATGCTCAGACTACCAGACGAACAGCAGATCGAATTGACTGTCCGTGGGCGCGAAGGTTGGGCCAAAGCAGTTGACCGTCGCGACGAAATCTGTGCCGCCCGTGCTCCAGCTCCCGACATGGCAAGTATTCTTGGCGCCATCCCCGTACGCCGAAACCTGCACGTGCCCGCCCGGGCCCCAGAGGGCTTTGCCGCCCACGCCTCCGCACGTGGCCGAATAGGTGCCGGTTGCGGTCTTGGTGACGCTGATCGCGCCGGCCCTGTTCTGCGCGTCAAACGAATAGGTGGGGCTCGGCTCATACGGTACGCCGATCGTCGGCGATGCCTGGTTGGCCCAAAGATAGCACAGGATCGTCGCCCCTCGCCCCGGATCGGCGAGCGTCGGCGTCGCCCAGGCGATACATCCGAGGGCAAGTATGCTAAACGCAATATGACTTTGCTTCATGACATCTTCCTCAATTTTGCGGGCATTCCGCCCTACATTACCAAATTCACCGGGATTACACAATAAGACTTCGCAGGAGCTGGCCTTTGCGGTAAACTTGAGCGCCAGCAATCCTGAGAGACAAATCTCGATACCTCAAGGTACCTCAAGATACCACAAGATACCTCAAGATGTAACCATAACTTTCGTTTTCTCGCATCCCCTGTTCAGGGGATGACACATTGCCGCGCGTTGAAAAACGCGCCTACGTTGGGGCGGTCCGATTGGAACCTTCATTTAACACCCTCGCCGCCGTGGCAGGCGATGAAGTCGCTCGAACAAATCTTCCCCTCACCGAAACACAGTTGACCGCCGCTCGAAAGCGGGAAGCGCAAATAGTGTTGGCGCGAAGGCGCGAAATAGAAAATTTCTATGTTTCATTGAGGACATCCGCGCTGCCCGGGTTCACAGCGGCCATAAACTCGTCTACGGAGACATTGGGCACGGGACGACAAGAGTTCCGACCATATAATTTCCAAATTGATGCGCCGCTGGCCTTCCAGGCGCGGCCTTTTTTGTGTGCTCTAACGAGACCAAATGCCCAAGCGGACGGATATTTCCACGATCCTGATCATCGGAGCCGGGCCGATCATCATCGGCCAGGCTTGCGAATTCGATTATTCCGGCACCCAGGCCTGCAAGGCGCTGCGCGAGGAGGGATACCGGATCGTCCTCGTCAATTCCAATCCGGCGACGATCATGACCGATCCGGACATGGCCGATCGCACTTACCTTGAGCCGATCACGCCGGAGATCGTAGCGAAGATCATTAGTAAGGAGCGCCACGCCTCTCCCGGCGGCTTCGCGCTGTTGCCGACCATGGGCGGCCAGACCGCGCTCAATTGCGCGCTCTCTTTAAAAAAAATGGGGGTGCTCGAAAAATTCGAGGTGGAAATGATCGGCGCCAGCGCCGCGGCCATCGACATGGCCGAGGATCGCAAGCTTTTCCGCGAGGCGATGACCCGCATCGGCCTTGCGACGCCGCGCTCGCATCAGATCAAGACCTTGCCGCAAGCGCTTGCCGTCCTCGATGACATAGGCTTGCCCGCGATCATAAGGCCTTCGTTCACAATGGGCGGGACCGGCGGCGGCATTGCCTATAACAAGGCGGAATACATCGAGATCGTAGAGCGCGGAATTGACGCCTCGCCGACGAGCGAGGTTCTTGTCGAGGAAAGCGTGCTCGGCTGGAAGGAATTCGAAATGGAGGTTGTCCGCGACAAGGCGGACAATTGTATCATCGTCTGCTCGATTGAAAACATCGACCCGATGGGCGTGCATACGGGGGATTTCGATCACCGTCGCCCCGGCGCTGACCTTGACCGACAAGGAATATCAGACCATGCGCGACGCCGCGCTCGCGGTGTTGCGCGAGATCGGCATCGAAACCGGCGGCTCCAACGTGCAATTCGCGGTCAATCCAAAGGATGGCCGGATGATCGTGATCGAAATGAATCCCCGCGTCTCGCGCTCCTCGGCGCTGGCCTCCAAGGCAACCGGTTTTCCAATCGCCAAAGTCGCGGCGAAACTCGCGGTTGGATTCACCTTGGATGAAATCGCAAACGATATTACCGGCGGCGCGACACCGGCTTCCTTCGAGCCTTCGATCGACTATGTCGTGACCAAAATCCCGCGTTTTGCATTTGAAAAATTTCCCGGCGCCGAGCAGATACTGACGACGGCGATGAAATCGGTCGGCGAGACCATGGCGATCGGCCGGACATTTACCGAAAGCCTGCAAAAAGGATTGCGTTCGCTCGAAACCGGATTGGATGGTCTCGACGAAATCGAAATCGAGGGGCTGGGACTAGGCGACGACATGAACGTGCTTCGGGCCGCCCTAGGGCGCCCTACGCCCGACCGGCTGCTTGTGGTCGCGGAGGCTCTCCGGCATGGCATGCCGATAGATGCCATTTACGAGGCCTGTGGCATCGATCCCTGGTTCATCGCGCGCGTCGCGGAAATTGTCGATCTCGAAGCCAAGATTCACGCGCATGGCTTGCCAGACGACGCCGCCAACGTGCGGATGCTGAAGGCGGCAGGTTTTTCCGATGCGCGTCTATCTAGTCTTGCCAGCGTGCCCGAAGCGAAGGTGTTTGCCTTGCGCAAAAAACTCGGCGTGCGGCCGGTGTTCAAGCGGATCGACACCTGCGCGGCGGAATTTTCCTCGCCCACGGCTTACATGTATTCGACCTACGCGCCGCCTTTTGGCTCCGCCCCGGCTTGCGAATCGCATCCCACGGCGCGCAAGAAAATCGTCGTCCTTGGCGGCGGTCCGAACCGGATCGGGCAAGGCATCGAGTTCGATTATTGCTGTTGTCATGCGAGCTTCGCACTGCGCGAGGCGGGTTTCGAGACTATCATGATCAACTGTAACCCCGAGACGGTGTCGACCGATTACGACACGTCGGACCGGCTCTATTTCGAACCCCTGACCGCCGAGGACGTGCTTGAAATTTTTGCCAAGGAAGGCGAGGCAGGAGAGCTCAAGGGTGCGATCGTGCAATTCGGCGGCCAGACGCCGCTCAAACTCGCCCACGCGCTCGAACAGGCGGGCATTCCTATTCTCGGGACATCGGTCGATTCGATCGATCTCGCCGAGGATCGCGACCGTTTCAAGCGACTCCTCGACAAGATCGGCCTGAAGCAGCCGATGAACGGTATCGCCTATTCGGTCGAGCAATCGCGCATTGTTGCCTCCGATCTCGGCCTCCCCCTCGTCGTGCGTCCGTCCTATGTGCTGGGCGGGCGGGCGATGGCGATTATTTTCGACAAAGCGGCGTTTGACGACTATCTGCTCGGCACCCTTCCGGGCCTCGTTCCCGCCGAGGTCAAGGCACGCTATCCAAACGACAAAACCGGACAAATCAATACCGTGCTCGGCAAGAACCCTCTTCTGTTCGACCGCTATTTGTCGGACGCCATCGAAATCGACGTCGACGCGCTTTCGGACGGCAGGCAAGTGTTCATCTGCGGCATCATGGAACATATCGAGGAGGCCGGAATTCATTCTGGCGATAGCGCGTGTTCGTTGCCGCCGCGCTCGCTTGCGCCCGAAACGATCGCCGAACTCGAAGAGGAGACCAAGAAGCTCGCCCTGGCGCTCGGGGTCGGCGGCTTGATGAACGCGCAATATGCGCTGAAGGACGGCGAAATCTACGTGCTTGAAGTCAACCCGCGCGCGGCGCGGACGGTTCCTTTCGTCGCCAAGGTCATCGGCGTGCCGATCGCCAAGATCGGGGCGCGGATCATGGCCGGGGAATGCCTGGCCGGCTTCGGATTACGGCCGGCGCGTCTCGATCATATCGGCGTCAAGGAATTGGTATTTCCGTTTGCCCGGTTTCCAGGCGTCGATACCGTGCTTGGGCCGGAAATGCGCTCGACCGGCGAGGTCATCGGCCTCGATCGCTCGTTTCCGGTCGCTTTCGCCAAGAGCCAGCTCGGCGGCGGCACGAATGTTCCAAAGACAGGCACAGTCTTCGTTTCGGTGCCCGACATCGACAAGCCGCGCGTCCTCGAAACCATAAGATTGTTGGCGGGGCTCGGCTTCAAGATTCGCGCCACCGGCGGCACCGCGCGCTATCTGAATAGCGAGGGCGTAATGACGCGGCGTGTCAACAAGGTTTCGGAAGGAAGGCCGCATGTCGTTGACTTGATCAAAAACCGCGAGATCCAGCTTGTGCTAAATACGACGGAAGGCGCGCAAGCCCTCGCCGATTCGCGGTCGTTGCGCCGCGCCGCTCTCTTGCATAAGGTGCCCTACTATACGACGCTTGCTGGCGCGATCGCCGCGTCGCAGGGAATTCGGGCCTATCTCGCCGGCGATCTGGAGGTTCGCGCGCTGCAGGATTATTTTGCCTAAAACGCGGCTGGACTCGGGCCGGGGCACAATCGCGGATTGGTGAAACACCCCTTGCGGCCGGTGTCGGGAAGGTGTCTGTTACAGACTGGCGCGGATTCGAAGCACTTTTGATAGCCGCGGCCCGAAATCGGCATTGCGTCTCACCGAAAGTATCGCGATAGGATAAACACCCAGCGCAAGCGGAAATTACGCCTGGGCCAGAACCGGCGAACCTAGAGCATGATCTTTGAAAGTGGAAATTGGCTTCCTAGCCGGATCAGGCAAAATCAAAGCCGTTGGGCATGACCGGATAGAAAGCCCGGTCACGCTCCAGTCGCGGCGAGAACGGCAGACGTGAAAGAGTAATGAGCATGGACAAGTTCCCCATGACGGCGGGCGGCTACTCCGCCCTCGAAGAGGAGTTGAAGCGGCGCCAGCAAGTCGAGCGTCCGCGCATCATCCAAACCATCGCCGAAGCGCGGACGCATGGCGACCTATCCGAGAATGCCGAATATCACGCCGCCAAGGAAGCTCAGGCCTTGAATGAAGGGCGCATTGCCGAGCTCGAAGATAGATTATCGCGCGCCGAGGTTATCGATGTGTCAAAACTCTCCGGCAACACGATCAAGTTCGGCGCGACGGTGACGCTCGTCGACGAGGACACGGACGAAAAGAAGACGTACCAAATTGTCGGCGAGAGCGAAGCCGATGTGAAGGCCGGACGAGTTTCGATCACCTCACCGACGGCGCGCGCCCTGATTGGCAAGAAAACCGGCGATTCCGTAGAAGTGCATACGCCAGGCGGTGGCAAGAGCTATGAGATTCTGAACGTAGCTTTTCAGTGACGGATCGCGCCTCGCGATTTTCCGGCGCCACGGAGGAAATCCAGCCGACGATGGACTTTCTAGAATAACGCTCTGACGGCGCCGAAGCTTTTTTTCGGCAAGCCCCGCTGGTTCTCCGGCGAGATCCGCCAACCGTTAGAAAAGACCGGCACCAGGGTCGAACCTCGCCTTGACCGCGTTCCTAATCACCGGATCACGTTGCCTGGACCTTCGGGGTGCAGGGGACTGGCGCCCAGACCTTGGCGCCCGCGCGTTCCAGAACGATGGAAACGGGCGCGGTCCAAGCGCGACGGAGCCAATTGTGTTTTCGGGTTCGCATTGGCGCCGTAAATTTGATCGGCGCGGGACAGATAAAGCTCTTGTGCGCAGGCAATGCCCGTGGTGGCGGCCAACATGGCCGCGGCAAGCGCCATTATCCGCGTCCTGTAGGCGCGGGCCGCTTTCTTGCTCCGTGTCATGACCAGATACTCCTGTCTTGTCGATAACTTACGTGCTGGAGCGCCAAAGTCGAGACGCGTGCATGGCAACTATGATTATAAATTTGCTTTCGTGAAAATAACGCAAACTGCCCCATGTTCCGGGTGGATTGCCAGGGGACGCGCGAGGCCATCGATCCGCGCGGGGCAGGCTGCGCGCGCATATGAATTTTGATCGCACCCGCATCCAGTTCGGGGAAGAAGTTTTAGCCGAGAAAAGGCGCGAGGCAAAGCGAAAGCGCGGCCACGCCGAGGAAACCGCCGGCGACCCGGACCGGGTGAAGTCAGCGCGAGGCTCAAAAAACCGCGGTATGAATTACGTAGCCGCTCGAAATAATGTTCGAAGCCTTGCTGAAACCGCACCAGCACATTGCTCTTCGCCAGGGATGAATTGCCCGCCGGATATTCCCCACGCGCATGACCCTGGTGAGGCTTTTAAAAGATATCTCGCCATTGTCGGCACCAAGGTCCTGGACAGGATAAAGGAGGCGATCATCGCGAAAACGACGGCTTCCGCGAGTGGTCGGAAAAGATAGCCGGAAACGCCGCCAAGCCCAAACATCGGAACGAAGGCGATCGAGACGCAAAGCAACGAGACGAAAGCGGGGATCACGATTTGCTGCGCGCCGTCGAGAATGGCGCTCAGAACCGGCTTGCCTTGTTCAAGGTGGTAATTGATGTTTTCAATTGTGACTGTCGCTTCGTCGACCAGGATGCCGACCGCCAGCGCGAGCCCGCCGAGCGTCATGATATTGATCGTCTGCCCTAAGGCGGAAAGCGCGGCCAGCGAGGCCAGGACCGACAAGGGGATCGAGATCGTGGTGATAAGCGTCGAGCGCCAGCTTCCGAGAATAAGAAGGATCATGAGACCGGTCAATACGGCCGCGATCACGCCTTCGCGAACAACTGCGCCGACCGCGGTTGTCACGAATTTGGATTGATCGCCGACAAACTTCATCTCCAAGTCCGGCGGCATCGATTCCTTGATGACTGGTAAAAGCCTTTTGATATCCGCGATAATGTCGAGAGTCGAAACGGACCCCGCCTTCAACACCGTCAGGAGCACGCCCTTCTTGCCTTCGAGCTGAACCACGTTGGTTTGCGGCGGCGCGCTATCGTGCACATAGGCCACGTCGCGCATATAGACCACGGTGCCGTTGACGACCCTGATGGGCAGATCGTCGAATTCTTCGATCCGGTTCGGAGAATCGTTGAGATTGATCGTATATTCGAAATCGGCGATTTTCTCGGTGCCGACGGGCGTGATCTGATTCTGCGCGGCCAGTGCATCGCCGACGTCTCGCGCCGAAAGCCCGTAGGAGTGCAGGGCGCGCTGATCGAGATCGACCTGCACCTGCCGCACCACGCCGCCATAGGGCGAAGGCAGCGCCGCGCCGGCGACAGTGGCAAGCTGAAGCCGGATAAAATTCAGTTCGAGATCGTTGGGATTCGCCTGCGATAATTTATCGCTGGAAAGCGCTACCTGGATGATCGGGACGCTCGACGCATTGTAACTCAAGACGAGCGGCGGCGTAATGCCGGGCGGAAGCAGCTTCAGAACAGTCTGCGAGATCGAGGTGACTTGGGCCTGGGCGCCATTGATGTCCACCATTGGCTGGAAGAAGATTTTGACGATGCCGTAACCCGTGACCGACTGCGATTCGATATGCTCGATATCGTTGACTGTCGTCGTCAGGGAATGTTCAAAGAATAGACAATGCGGCCCGACATGTCGTCGGGGGGCAGGCCGGTGTAACTCCAAATCACCCTGATGACAGGAATTCCAATGTTCGGAAAAATATCGACCGGTGTCCGGACGATGGCGCGCGAGCCGAAAATCGCAATCAGATCGCCAAAACGACAAACGTGTAGGGGCGCCGAAGCGCCAGTTCCACGATATTCGGCATGAGTGTGAACCTTGAACGGCGCGGCTTGCATGGCTCTCGCCATCCGCAACCTTCGTATACACCGCTTTCTCGCCACGGTTTATTATAAAAAATTTAGTCTTGGCACCGTCGCATGCGCTGTTTAACTCGCATCCTCCAGATGGTGCCAAAATATGTTGGGTTTTTAAGTCGATTTGGTCGCGGGCTGCTTGCTCTACAAAGGCAACGGTTCGGCCTTGCTCGAGAAGTCCATTGAAGGCAAGATTGGGCTCGGAGCGCATCTGGCCGAACATCCTCGCGCTAAAGGGAACCTAAAGTGTCACTCTTTTTGTCCGAACTTCCGCTGTGGATCGCAGCGATCTTGTTGGTGGTCCTCCCCACGATCGCCGCGATGTGCGGACCGGTCCTGATGCACCGCCGGATCGGTTTCGAGCGTCTGGCCAGCAATAACGACATCGCCGGCATTAAGTTCGCCACGGTCGGTGGGATCTACGGGGTGCTTCTCGCCTTCGCCGTGGTCGTCGTGTGGGGGAAGTTCAGTGATGCGGAGACCGCGGTTCTCCAGGAGGCCGGAGCCTCCGCTACCCTCTATCGGCTGGCTAGCGGCCCGGCGCCCGAAGCGGTCGCGACACGGGCGGCCCTGGGCAACTACCTTAGGCTTGCGGTTGATCGGGAGTGGCCGTTGATGGCGACAGAAAGGGAAAGCCGCGAGGTGACGCAGGCGCTCGACGCGCTCTATGCCGCCACCCTGCGCCTGACGGAGGACGGTTCGAAACATTCAGCAATTTTTGTGGAGATGTTTAAGCAGCTCGATGCGATCACCCAGGCCCGCCGCACCCGGCTTCAGCTTGCAACCGGCATCGTCCCCGGGATCGTCTGGATGGTCCTGTTTTGCGGCGCAGTACTGACCGTGGGATTCACCTTCTTTTTTGGCACAAGGAACCTACCGGCTCAGGTCATGATGACCGGCATCCTGTCGGTGCTCGTTTTCATGGGTCTTCTTGTGATCGTGTCGATCAATTACCCGTTCAGCGGTCCCGTTCATGTCGGCAGCGAGCCGCTCAAGAACGTGGTTGAGGATTTCGCGCACCGCTAGGTTGAGAACCCATACAGGGTGTTGATTCCATGATATATTTTTGCCGTGATTTGAGTCGCTGGAGGCAGAGGGCATGGCAAGGAGTTTATTCTGGCTGTCGGATGAGGCATGGAAGACGTTGGAGCCCTATCTGCCTCACGGCAAGCCGGGAAAACCGCGCGTGGACGATCGGACTGTCATTTCCGGCATCCTGCATGTGTTGAAAACAGGATGCCGCTGGCGCGACGTTCCGCCAGCCTATGGGCCACCGACGACTATCTACAATCGCTACAATCGTTGGTCCCAGGGCCGTATCTGGCCGCGCATTTTCGAGAAAATGGCGGCCGCCGGTCCAGTTCCAGACGAGCTTTCCATCGACAGCAGCCATGTCAAGGCGCACCGCTCGGCGGCTGGTTCAAAAAGGGGGAGTTCGCGGAAGCGATTGGCCGTTCGCGCGGCGGAAGAACGAGCAAAATCCATGCTTTGGCCGATGATCGCGGCAGACCGGTCGCCTTTGCGCTGACCCCGGGAAACGTCGCCGACATCACCATGGCCGCTCCATTGCTTGGAGCCGTCGCCAGACCAAAGCGGCTGCTGGCAGACAAAGCTTACGACGCCGACAGCCTGCGCAAATGGCTCAAACAAAGGAAGGTCAAAGCAGTCGTTCCATCCACAGCCTTACGCCGGACGCCCTATCCTCTGGACAGCACGGCCTACAAACGCAGAAATCTCATCGAACGAATGTTCTGCAAGCTCAAGAACTGGCGACGCATCGCAACCCGATATGACCGCTATGCGCAAAACTATCTATCTGGTCTCGCCCTCGCAGCCATAATGATCGCATGGATATGAATGAGTTCCCCAACCTAGCGCATGATCCCAAAAAGTTGCAGACTTTATGGATAAGATCATGCGTCAGAATAAAGACATAGAGAGCGTGAGCGATTCATCTTCTAGACTAGAGCCGCTTTCTGATTCCGCGGAATCTGAAAAAGCTCTCTAGATCGGATAAAGGGCCGTGGCGTTTGGTTCGCCTGACGGGGAGAAATTTCGAACGCCGAGCCGGACCTGCCCGCCACCTGCGTCCACAGCTGGAACGTCGTATAGGTGGCGTGCCACTCTCCGAACAGCAAGCTCGGCCAGACTTCGACCCAGGCCGCCCGATTGCTGTCCTTGGTCTAGGTCATGACCGCTACACCGCGAAAGGCATCCCTCGGCGATTGCGGCGTCAGAATGCCGGCTTGGGGGAACCTCAAATCATATTCGCCGAGCCACGTCACCGCCGATGTCGGTCAGGGCGATCTCGCCGGGGCGGCGCTCGAAACCGTCTTCAAGTTCACGTTATGAACCGAAGAAAGGCACCAATCTTGCACTGCAATATAATTATGTTGCACCACAACACAGCCAGCACTATGAACGGTTAGGCGTCTCATTGCGAAGGCGGCTTCATTTGGGTCCAATTGATCCACATCCCGCCCGCCTCGGCGCCAATTCATGAATAGGAGGCCAATCATGAGACAGAGAAAAAGAGCGGTATTTGTAATAGCATTTGTTGGCATATCGGCTACGGCCGGTCTCGGCATGGCACAGGCTGCAGACCCCGCTTCGCCGCTGACCATGAAGCCCCTGCAGGGCGTTAGCTTCAATATAGGAACGAAACGCGCCGTGAGCTACTTCTTGAGCGATGGCAACTCATGCAATCTCACTCTGATGTTAGCCGAAATAGGCCACGGCGACGAGGTGAACGGTCTGACGGCCACCCGCGTGACGGTCGCCATCGAAGCCGGCAAGGCTGCGCACCTTGATACGGTCGAGGGCAAGACGCTGGAGTTCAAGTGCCAGGGTGGGGCCCATGTGATGAGAGTCGAGGCGTCGAATCAGGCCACATATTGGCAGCACCACGAATAAAATGCTTGTCGTCGGCGCGAGATTTCAAAGGCAAATTGTTGCGGCGTAGGCGTTGCACACGCCGCTAAAAAGTTGTGTCGTCTAGGATGCATTCGCGTTTCAGCAGCTAGCAATATTGACTGCCTTCGGGCGCGCCAAAATCGTGGCGCGCCCGCTGCGCCACGTTGGCATGAATGTCCTTGCCGTAGCGGTCAAAGGCGACGGCGGCGGCGCCCATCTTCGCAGTGAAAAAATTACACCATATACTGCCCGCCATTGACGGTTAGCGTCGCGCCGGTGATGAAGCCGGACTCGTCGGACACGAGAAAAACCACGCAGCGGGCAACTTCTTCCGGTTCGCCGAGGCGACGCACCGGAATGTGCGGCAGGACGGATTTCTCCAAAACCTCGGTGGGAACCACCTTGACCATGTCGGTCGCGATATAGCCGGGACAAACGGTGTTGACCGTGATCCCCTTGCCCGCGTTTTCCTGGGCTAGGGATTTCGTGAAGCCGATGTCGCCTGATTTCGAGGCCGTGTAATTTGTCTGGCCCACTTGGCCTTTCTGGCCGTTGATCGACGAGATATTGACGATCCGGCCAAAACCGCGTTGGCGCATGCCCTCGATCACCGGGCGGCTCATGTTGAAAAGCGAATTCAAATTGGTGTCGATGACCTCATGCCATTGCTCCGGCGTCATTTTGTGGAACATGACATCGCGAGTGATTCCCGCGTTGTTGACGAGGATGTCGATAGGTCCAAGTTCGTGGCGGATTTTGGCGAGCCCTTCGGCGCAGGCCTTGTAATTCGCAACATCCCATTTATAGGTCGCGATCCCCGTCGCCGCCCTGAATTTCGCCGCCGCTTCGTCGTTGCCTGCATAGTTCGCGGCAACTTGATATCCAGCTTCCTTCAAGGCATGACTGATGGCGGCGCCGATGCCGCGCGATCCTCCGCTGACTACCGCAACCCTGGCCATGATCCCGTCCCTTCAATTTCTTGATCCGAATTTTCCGTGAGCGATTTGCGCGGCGCTAGTACAAGTGCAGTCGCCATTCAACAAAGGGCGGGCGGCGATCGCGGCAATTAGCGCGCGACGGCCAGCGCAATGCCCATCCCGCCGCCGATGCAGAGCGTGGCGAGGCCTTTTTTCGCGCCGCGGCGCTGCATTTCGTGCAGAAGCGTGACGAGGACGCGCGCGCCGGACGCGCCGATCGGATGGCCGATGGCGATCGCGCCGCCATTGACATTGACGATCGCCGGATCCCAGCCCATGTCCTTGTTGACGGCCAAGGCCTGCGCCGCGAAAGCTTCGTTGGCCTCGACGAGATCAAGATCCTTGACTTTCCAGCCGGCCTTTTCGAGCGCCTTGCGCGAGGCGGGAATGGGGCCGGTTCCCATGATCGCCGGATCGACGCCGGCGGTCGCCCATGCGGCGATTCGCGCAAGCGGCGTCAGCCCCCGCGCGGCCGCGTCCTTGGCGCTCATCAAGACCACGGCCGCCGCGCCGTCGTTAATGCCCGACGCATTGCCCGCAGTCACCGTGCCGTCCTTCGCAAAGGCCGGCTTCAACTTGGCGAGTGCGTCGAGCGTCGTGCCCGCGCGGATATATTCGTCCGCATCGACCACCACGTCGCCCTTCCTGCCGCTGACCGTGAAGGGGACGATCTCTTCCTTGAACCGGCCTGCCTTTTGCGCCGCCTCGGCCTTGTTTTGCGAGGCGAGAGCGAAATGGTCCTGCTCATGGCGGCTCAACTGCCATTTCGCCGCGACATTTTCGGCCGTCTGGCCCATGTGGTAGCCGTTGAACACATCCATGAGGCCATCGCGGATCATGGTATCGACGAATTTGAGATCGCCCATCTTGGTGCCGGCCCGCAAATGAGCGCCGTGCTGCGACAGCGACATGCTCTCCTGGCCGCCGGCGACGACGATTTTGGCGTCGCCATTCGCGATCTGCTGCATGCCGAGCGCCACCGCGCGCAGTCCCGACCCGCAGACTTGATTGAGCCCGAAGGCCGTCTTGTCTTGGGGAACGCCCGCTTTGATCGCCGCTTGGCGGGCTGGGTTCTGGCCCTGGTTCGCGGTCAGGACCTGGCCGAGGATGACTTCGTCCACTTCGCCCGCATCGGCCTTCGCAACGGAGAGCGCCGCCTTGATCGCGGCGGCACCGAGCTCATGTGCGGGCGTGGCAGCAAAGGCGCCGTTAAATGACCCCACGGCGGTGCGCGCCGCGCTCACGATTACGATTTCACCCGGCATTGAGGTACCCTCCTGGATACTTTATCACAGCATGCGCGCCGCGCGCTCTATCTGTTGTGCTAGCACTTGCCATAGCCGCTCGCGAGCCATGATTCCGGTTGTGTTATCATACGGGATGCAATTTTTCGCGAGTGAAATTGCAACGGTTTTTGGCTGCGGCGTTATGCTAATATCCTTATACTGATGCAAACGGGCGGGCTCGCAAGAGCCAAACGAGGTTTGTCCCCGTCAAAACCCTTGGCGCGATCGAGACAAACCTGCTTAGATTGTACAATGACTTCCATGTAGCGGGGATCGGTCATGGCCAAGGAAAATAAACCCATCACGATCAAAAAATACGCAAACCGGCGGCTCTACAATACCGGCACGAGCACCTATATCACGCTCGAGGACCTCGCCGCCATGGTCAAGAAAGGCGATGATTTTGTGGTCTTCGACGCCAAGAGCGGCGAGGACATTACGCGTCCGGTGCTGACCCAGATCATTTTCGAGCAGGAAGGGAAGGACGGGCAGAGCCTTATGCCGATTAACTTCCTGCGCCAGCTCATCCGCTTTTATGGCGACAGCATGCAAATGCTGGTGCCGAGCTATCTCGAATTCTCCATCGGCAAGTTGACCAGCGAGCAAGCGAGGTTCCGCGATAAGGTCGCCAAGAATTTTGGCGGCCCCTTGACCGCGCCGATTTTTGACTCGATCGAGGAGCAAACTCGCAAGAACATGGCCCTATACGAGCAGGCCCTCGCGATGTTCAACCCGTTTGGAAATCCGCTCCAGACGGCATCCGGAAAGCCCGCCGGTAAACCCACGGACGAACCTTCCGAAGAGCTTGCCGAGCAAAATTCGAACAGCGATATCGAGGAAATGAAGCGCCAGCTCGATCAGCTGCAGAAGCGGATCGAAGCGCTAGCATCCAAGGAGTGAAAACGGCTCCTGCTAATTCCCGCCCGGGCTCTCGCACGGGCTGAGCGGCCAGTCCGGCGGCGCGAGTTCGAAGCCTGAGAATTCGAAGCCCGGCGCGACGCCGCAGCCAACAAGCGTCCACGCTCCCAAGCTCGTCGCCTTCTGCCAGCAATGCGCCGGAACAGCGAACTGCGGGCGTTCCCCCGCAAAGAGATCAGGGCCGAGACGATGCACGCTTGTCTCGCTGCCGTTTTGTGAGATTGTTATCTCCAAAGGCGCCCCGGCATAGAAGTGCCAAACCTCGGTGGCATCGACCTTGTGCCAGCGCGACACTTGTCCGTCTTCGAGAAGAAAATAAATCAACGTCGAGACGGCCCGGCCGCGCAAATCTTGCGCCGGATCGCGAAAGGTTTCGCGGAAATGCCCGCCCTCTGGATGCGGATGCAAATCGAGCAAGCGGATGATTTCGGCGGCGCTCAGGCCAGCATTAGGATCAGCCGGCATTTCGTTGTGGCCTCGCGGCTTCTCTGTAGTCGAACGGCGCGATCACATCCGGTTCTTACGTTCGCGCAGTTTTGTGAACACCGCGACGGGATCGGCGCCGGCCATGCCGAGACCCGCCTTTATTTCGGGGTCGTCGGCGCGAAGAAACGGATTCGTCGCAAGCTCGATCGCGATCGTGGTTGGAAGGGTGAATTCGCCGGCCTCGCGCTGCCGGGCGGCCTTGCCGGCGCGCTTCGTTAGAATCGCGTTGGAAGGATCGATGGTCAGCGCGAAACGGGCATTCGCCAAGGTATATTCATGGCCGCAGTAGACCAGCGTTTCCCCCGGCAGAGCGGCAAGTTTCATCAACGACTGATACAGCACCTCGAAGCGTTCCTCGAAGGCGCGGCCGCAGCCCATCGCAAACAGCGTGTCGCCGGCGAAAAGGATGTCTTCGTCCTCGAACCAATAAGCGACATGTCCCGAGGTGTGCCCCGGAACCTCGATGACTTTTGCTTCGAGCGCGCCGGTTGCGACCACGTCGCCCTCGCCCATCGCGTGGTCGAGACCGCTGATCTTGGCGGCCTCTTTGGCCGGGCCGATGACGCGCGCGCTTGGAAATCTTGCCTTGAGACCGGCGATGCCTTGGATGTGATCGAAATGATGATGGGTGATCAAGATATCCGTCAGCTCCCATTCCCTCGCCGCAAGCGCGGCGAGGATCGGGCCTGCGTCGGGCGCGTCGATCGCCGCCGTCGCGCGCGTTGACGGATCATGGATGAGGACGCCAAAATTATCGTTGAGGCACAGGAATTGGTGAACATGGGCGGCCATGGCAGGTTTCCTCTTCGCACGGTAGAAACTAGCCAATCTCCGGGTGAGGTCAAATCCGTGCGCGCCGCCTGGCGATGGCGCGCTTGCGTTCGACGACGCCGTTGAAGGTCCCACGCCTATGCGCTGTCGTGCGATTTCGGCGAAAAGCCGCTCGACAAGGCTGAGCCAGGAGCAAGATGTCGGCATGAAGCGTTTGCGGCTCGCTAGCCAGCGCGGCGCGGCGGCCGTCTCGTCAGCGGCGTAATTGGCAAGGATCAGGCGCGGATCGCGATGGGCAGGCGTTTCGCGATCAATCTTTTCGCGGAATGCTAGGAACGCCTCCGCCCCATGGCTCGCCTCAGGAGCCTGACCAAGCCGTTCCTGAACTGGGCTGACAAAGCCGAACGGCGATAGATTTTACTTCCGACCTTGCCCCACTTCGTGCATGACTTGGAATTCGTCAAGAATTCTGCTTTTCAACCAGCGAGCGAGCGCCAGCAAGAAACCCCATAGTACGCACTTTTTATGGAATTTTTATGTCCGGCGCCGCTGAGCGCGCTGGAATTTATACGTGCTATTCGCGATATTCGAGCCCGCATTGCTAGCCTGGAGCATTTTCAGGCGAAGTACAAACCGGTTCGCCGATAAATTGTGACCGATCAAATCAACAGAGTGCTTTCAAGATGGAATGCTCGTGAAAGCACTCTTGGGCATCACCGGCGCGTCGCCGGAAAGGACCTCTAATGCTTAGCTTCGTTCTCGACTTTGTCTTCGTTGCCATTGGCGTGGCGGCCTTTGCCGTCACGGCGCTCTACCTTAGCGCTTGCTCCCGCTTGTGAGGGAAGAGCCATGACATTCGACAACGTGCTTGGCGCGATCGTAACCGCAGTCGTCATGATCTATCTCGTCATTGCGTTGATACGCCCCGAGCGCTTTTGAGGACGAGACGCCATGACAGCCAATGGTTTTGTTCAGATCGCGCTTTTTTGCGCGGTGGTTGTTCTTCTCGTGAAGCCGTTCGGCTATTATATGACCCGCGTCTTCAAGGGCGAGCGCACTTTTCTGTCGCTTCCGCTGCGGCGGCTTGAGCGGGCAATGTATGCGCTGAGCGGGGTCAAGGAAGATGAGGAGCAGGACTGGAAGAGCTACGGCCTCGCCGTGCTCACCTTTAGCCTCGCGGGCTTCCTCGTGCTTTACGCCTTGCAGCGCTTGCAGGCGGTCCTTCCCTTCAATCCGCAGCACCTCGACGCGATCTCCCCCGATCTTGCCTTCAATACGTCGGTGAGCTTCGTCACCAACACCAATTGGCAATCCTACATGCCCGAGACCACGATGAGCTATCTGACCCAGATGGCCGGGCTCACCGTGCATAATTTCGTATCCGCCGCGACCGGCATCGCGCTCGCCATCGCCCTCATCAGGGGCTTTGCCCGCCGCTCGGCGCGAACCATCGGCAATTTCTGGGTCGATATGACCCGAATAGTTCTCTATGTGCTGTTGCCCATCGCGATCGTCGTGGGACTCTTTTTCGTCTGGCAAGGCATGCCGCAAAATCTTGGGGCCTATGTCGAGGCTTCGACGCTCGACGGCGCCAAACAGGTGATCGCGCAGGGTCCGGTGGCGAGCCAAGAGGTCATCAAAATTCTGGGCACCAACGGCGGCGGCTTCTTCAACGCCAATTCGGCGCATCCTTACGAGAACCCCAACGCCCTGACCAATTTCGTCCAAATGGTGCTAATTTTTTCGATTGGCGCGGCGCTCACCAATGTGTTCGGCCGGATGGTCGGCAAGGAGCGGCAGGGCTGGGCGATCTTCGCGGTCATGGGCATTTTGTTTTTAGCCGGGGTGTTCACCATTTACGCCACCGAGAGCGGCGGCAATCCGGCTTTCGCCAGCCTGCCCATCGATGCCGCGCCGGGCGCTCTCCAGGCCGGCGGCAATATGGAAGGCAAGGAGGTGCGGTTCGGCATCGCCAATTCCTCCCTCTTCACCACCGTCACGACCGACGCCTCCTGCGGCGCCGTCAACAATATGCACGACAGCCTGTTGCCGCTCGCCGGCATGGTGCCGATGGTCAATATCATGCTGGGCGAGATCATCTTCGGCGGCGTCGGCTCGGGCCTTTATGGGATGCTGCTCTTCGCGATCGTCGCGGTCTTCGTCGCCGGGCTCATGGTCGGCCGAACCCCAGAGTATCTCGGCAAGAAGATCGAGGCGAGAGAAGTCAAAATGGCAATCCTCGCCATTCTCATCCTGCCCTTGTCGATGCTCGGCTTCACGGCGATTGCGGTCGTGGTTACGCCGGGCCTCGCGGGCCTCGCCAATTCCGGGCCGCACGGCTTCAGCGAGGCGCTTTATGCCTATGTTTCGGCCACCGGCAACAATGGCAGCGCCTTTGCGGGGCTTAGCGCCAACACGCCGTTCTGGAACACGACGCTCGGCCTCGCGATGTGGATCGGCCGCTTTCTGTTCATTGTCCCTATGCTCGCCGCCGCCGGGTCGCTGGCGGGGAAGAAGATCGTGCCGGCCTCGGCTGGAACTTTTCCAACGGATGGCGGGCTTTTCGTTGGTCTTCTGCTCGGCGTGATCCTGATTATCGGCGGCCTCACATTCTTCCCCGCCTTGGCGCTCGGCCCAATCGCGGAGCATCTCGCGATGCGTGCCCGCAGCCTATTTTGACCGCCGTGGAACATTGCCAGGGGGATGGAAGCCCGCCTTTGTCCGGAAACGCGGCGAAAAAAGACAAAAATGTTTGCCGTGAAACATTTCCGGTGAACTCGAGGCACAACCTATGAAAACCAGAGACAATCCACACCGCAACGTGCGCTCCTTGTTTGATCCGGCGATCATCCGTCCGGCGATCTGGGACGCGTTTCGCAAGCTCGACCCGAAACTCATGATCAGCAATCCGGTCATGTTCGTCGTCGAGATCGTGAGCGTGCTGACGACGATCCTCTACTTGCGGGATCTTGTGACAGGGCCAGACGCGGCCGCGTTGAAATTCACGTTTCAGATTTGGCTCTGGCTCTGGCTCACCTTGCTTTTTGCGAATTTCGCCGAGGCTGTTGCCAAGGGCCGAGGCAAGGCGCGGGCCGCGACTTTGCGCAAGGCGCGCACCTGCGCGCAGGCGAAACGGCTCATCGATCCTTATGGTAGGAGTGGCATGAGGGACGTCGTCGAAGGCGTGTCCGCGATCGATTTGAAAACCGGGGATGTGGTTCTCGTCGAGGCCGGCGATCTCATTCCGAGTGACGGCGACGTAATCGAAGGCGTCGCCTCGATCGACAAATCGGCGATCACTGGCGAATCAGCCCCGGTCATCCGCGAGAGCGGCGGCGACCGTTCCGCAGTAACCGGCGGCACAAAAGTTCTCTCCGACTGGATCAAGGTCCGCATCACGGCTGCGCAGGGCTCGACCTTTCTCGACCGGATGATCGCGCTTGTCGAAGGTGCGGAGCGGCAAAAAACGCCGAACGAAATCGCGCTCAATATTCTGCTCGCCGGTTTGACGCTGATCTTCGTCTTCGCGGTTGCGACCATTCCCAGCTTTGTGAATTATGCAGGCGGCACGGTCAGAGTTGTCGTTCTCGTCGCGCTTTTCGTCACCCTCATTCCGACCACGATCGGCGCGCTTCTGCCTGCGATCGGGATCGCCGGGATGGACCGGCTCGTGCGGTTCAATGTTCTTGCGATGTCGGGGCGCGCGGTCGAGGCGGCGGGCGACGTCGATACCCTGCTTCTCGACAAGACCGGCACGATCACGTTCGGCAACCGGCAAGCGGCGGAATTCATTCCGCTCCTCGGCGTGAACGAAAAGGAACTCGCCGATGCGGCGCAACTCGCGGCGCTCTCGGATGAGACGCCGGAAGGCCGCTCGATCGTGGTGCTGGCAAAAGAGAAATACGGCATTCGCGGCCGCGGCATGGGCGAACTCCAAGCAAAGTTCATTCCTTTTTCGGCGCACACAAGGTTGAGTGGAATCGATTCCGGCACGATGGTCATCCGCAAGGGCGCGGTGGACGCGATCGTGGCCTTCGTGCGGTCAGCCGCCGCCGTACCCGCGCAGGCGGCGGACGGCACCGTCACGGTTACGCGTCCCTTGGTGTCGGACACGACAATTCATGCCTTGAACGTGAGTGCCGACCGTGTCGCGAAATCGGGCGGAACGCCGCTCGCCGTCGCGAAGGATGGCCGTTTGCTCGGCATTATCCATCTGAAGGATATCATTAAGGGAGGCATCCGGGAGCGCTTCGGCGAGCTGCGCCGGATGGGGATCAGGACGGTGATGATCACCGGCGACAACCCCCTGACGGCGGCGGCGATCGCGGCCGAGGCGGGGGTCGATGATTTTCTCGCCCAGGCGACGCCGGAGACGAAGTTGAAGCTCATTCGCGACGAACAGGGGCAGGGCAAGCTCGTCGCCATGTGCGGTGACGGCACCAACGACGCGCCGGCCCTGGCGCAGGCCGATGTCGGCGTCGCCATGAATACCGGGACGATGGCAGCGAGGGAAGCGGGCAACATGGTCGATCTCGACAGCGATCCGACAAAGCTCATCGAGATCGTCGAAATCGGCAAGCAGCTCCTTATGACGCGCGGCGCGCTGACGACCTTCTCCATCGCCAACGATGTCGCGAAATATTTCGCGATCATCGCGGCGATGTTCGTCGCTTTCTATCCGCAACTGCAAAGCCTGAACGTCATGAATCTCGCGACGCCGCAGAGCGCAATCCTGTCGGCAATTATTTTCAACGCTCTTATCATCGTCGCGCTGATTCCCCTGGCGCTGCGCGGCGTGGCCTATAGGCCGGTCGGCGCGGCAAGCATTTTGCGGCGCAATCTTCTTGTCTATGGGCTCGGCGGTATTATCGTTCCTTTCATCGGCATCAAGCTCATCGACGTTGTGGTAGGCGCGGCTGGCTTGGCTTGAAGACAAACAACTGGCCTTAAGGAAAACCAAAATGATCAAGCATTTGCGCCCGGCAATCATGCTGACCGTTCTGATGACTCTGCTGACGGGGCTTGCCTATCCGCTCACAATGACGGGCGTCGCAGGCCGCCTCTTCCCCTATCAAGCCAATGGCAGTCTGATCGAACGCGATGGAAAAACAATCGGCTCTGAACTGATCGGGCAGAATTTCACGAGCGACGGCTATTTTCATGGGCGGCCCTCCGCCACGACGGACACCGATCCAAACAATTCGACCAAAACCGTGCCGGCGCCCTATAACGCGAGCAATTCGGGGGGGTCGAATTATGGTCCCACGTCGAAGGCTCTCGTCGACCGGGTGAAAGACAATTCCGGTCCGCTGGCGGCGACCAATCCCTCCGCCAAGATTCCGATCGATCTCGTCACCACCTCGGCAAGCGGCCTCGATCCCGATATCACCCCCGCCGCCGCTCTGTTCCAGATTCCGTGGGTCGCCGCGGCGCGCGGCTTGCCGGAGGCCCAACTCCGCCGCCTCGTCGAGGACAATACGACTGGGCGTCTCCTCGGCGTTCTGGGCGAACCCCACGTCAATGTGCTAAAACTCAACCTCGCGCTCGACAAGCTCGCCAAGAAGAGCTGAATGCCGTGCGCCATTGTGCGGCAGCCGGGAATAAGCACAACAGGGCATGGAGAAACGCGATAACGCCGGACGGCGCCCTTCGCCCGACGCTCTCTTGCGGGAAGCGCAACAAATCGAACAGGGCCGCCTGAAAATTTTTCTCGGCGCCGCGCCGGGCGTCGGCAAGACCTATGAAATGCTGACCGCGGCCCGGGCAAAAAAGGCCGAAGGCACGGATGTCGTCGCCGGCATCGTGGAAACGCATGGCCGCAAGGAGACCGAGGCGCTTCTTCAGGGGCTCGAAATCGTCCCGCTCCGGACGATTTCCTACCGGGATCATGCGCTCAGCGAAATGGACCTCGACGCAATTCTCGCCAGGCGGCCGAGCCTCGTTCTCGTCGACGAGCTTGCGCATACCAATGCGCCGGAGAGCAGGCATCCCAAGCGCTACATGGATGTCGAGGAGTTGCTCGCCGCCGGGATCGACGTCTATACGACGCTCAACATCCAGCATGTCGAAAGCCTCAACGACATTGTCGCCGGAATCACCAATATCAGAGTCCGCGAGACCGTGCCGGACTCGATCGTCGATCGCGCCGACGACATTGAATTGGTCGACCTTACTCCCGAGGATCTGATCGCACGGCTGAACGAGGGCAAGGTCTATGTGCCGGATCAGGCGGAGCGCGCCATCCAGCATTTTTTTACGCCCGGAAATCTTACCGCCCTGCGGGAGCTCGCGCTGCGCCGGACGGCGCAGAGGGTCGACGCCCAGATGGTCGATTATATGCGCGCCCATCGCATCGAAGGGTCGTGGCCCGCGAGCGAGCGCGTGCTTGCTTTGGTTGATTCCGCGCAAGGTGGCAACACCGTCGTGCGCCGCGCCAAACGAATGGCCGATCGCCTGCGCGCGCAATGGACGGCGATCCATGTCGAAACGCCCGCCGACGCCCGCGCAAGCGAGGCCGAGCGCGACAAGATCGCGCAAACATTGCGCCTCGCGCAAAGGCTTGGCGCCGCGACGATTTCCATTCCCGGAGAGGATGCTGCATTGACCGTCGCCGAATATGCCGACACCAATCATTTTGCTCACATCATCGCCGCCAAATCCGAGCGTCCTCGCTGGCGGGATTTCGTCAGTGAATCGCTCACGCAAAAGCTGATCCGCGCTGCGGGCGACGCGAGCGTTCATATCATCCCGCGGGCGAAAGACCCACCGCGCAATCCCGCTGGACTCGAAAGCAAAGCGCGAAAGCCGCGCCGGATGGAGGTCAAGGCGTATATCGCGATCCTTGCCTATGTCGCGGCCGCGACGCTCATTGCCGCCCTACTGCGGCAAACCCTCGGCGTTTCGAACCTCGCGCAGGTTTTCCTGATCGCGGTCCTGGCGAGCGCCGTGACCTATGGCCTATGGGCCTCGCTATTCGCCTGTCTCGTCAGCGTTCTTGCCTATAATTTTTTCTTCCTTCCGCCTCTCTACACATTCACCATTGCCGATCCCGAAAATGTCGTCGCCTTGTTCTTCTTCACGGTCGTGGCGCTCATCGCGAGCAATCTCGCCGCGCGCGTCCGCGCCCAGGCGGTCGCGGCGCGGGAGAGGGCACGCATCACCGAGGAGCTCTACCTTTTCAGCCGCAAGCTCGCCGGCACCGCGACGCTCGACGATTTGCTCTGGGCCACCGCGCATCAAATCGCGTTGATGCTGAAAGTTCGTGTCGTCCTGCTGCTGCCCGAAGACGGCGGTCTCGCTGTCAAAGCCGGATTTCCGCCGGAAGACATGCTCGACGAAGCGGAACTCGCCGCGGCGCGATGGTGTTTTGAAAAAAACCAAGCGACCGGGCGCGGCGCCGATACGCTGCCCGGCGCGAAACGCCGCTTCATGCCGTTGCGCACCGGGCGTGGCGCGGTGGGTGTGGCCGGGATCGATAGCGACAAGCCGGGGCTTCTGCTAACGCCGGAAGAGTCCCGTCTCCTTGATGCCTTGTCGGACCAGGCGGCGCTCGCGATCGATCGGGTGAATCTGGCGGCCGAAACCGACCGCGCCCGTCTCGCCGCGGAGACCGATCGCCTGCGCTCGGCGCTGCTTACCTCGATTTCGCATGATCTGCGCACGCCGCTTGCGTCCATTCTCGGCTCCGCGACGAGTTTGATAAGCCATGGACGCGAGTTCGATAAAACCATCCAAGCGAGCCTCTTGCGCACCATTCAAGAGGAGGCGGAACGGCTTAACCGGTTCATTGGAAATCTCCTCGACATGACGCGGCTGGAGTTCAGGCGCGCTTACCCCCCAGAACGGACCGGTCGACCTCTCCGACATCATCGGCGCGACCGTCCAAAGAGCCGCCAAGATCCTACAAAACCACCAAGTCGAAATTGCTCTTGAACCTAATTTGCTGATAGTCGAGGCCGATATGGTGCTGCTGGAGCAGGTGATGTTCAATCTTCTCGACAATGCGGCAAAATACGCGCCGGAAGGTTCGCGCATCGAAGTCGCGGCGGTGCGGCAAAATGGTTTTGTGGCCGTTCGCGTTCTCGATGAAGGTGACGGAATTCCGGAAGCCGATCTCGAGAGGGTTTTCGACAAGTTCTACCGGGTCCGCCGCGGCGACCGCCAGCGCGCGGGCACGGGACTGGGTCTTGCGATCTGCCGCGGTTTCGTCGAGGCCATCGGAGGCAGGCTTACCGTTGCGAACCGGGCAGGCCGGAAAGGAGCGGTTTTTACGATCATGCTTCCGGCGTCCAGCGTGGCGCCGCCGCCCGCGACCCTGCCATGACTCGGGCAGGACCGCTTCGCATTCTGGTTGTCGACGACGAGCCGGCGATCGTTCGCTTTCTGAGCGCGAGTCTGGAAAGCCAGGGCTATCTCGTCTCCACCGCGGGCGATGCGCTCACCGCGCTCGACATGGTTCGCAGAGGCGCCGTCGACCTCCTCGTCCTCGACCTCGGTCTGCCGGACATGGATGGTCTCGACGTGGTCAAACGCATAAGGGAGAGCGGCGCGGCTCTACCGATCATCATTCTTTCGAGCCGGGAAAAGGAAAGCGCCAAGGTCGAAGCGCTCGATCGCGGCGCCGACGATTACGTGACCAAGCCCTTCGGGGTCGATGAGCTTCTGGCGCGCATCCGCGCGGCGCAGCGCCATCGCCTCCAGCAGGAAGGCGAAAAGCCTTTGTTCCATGCCGGCGATCTTAGCGTCGATCTCGTGCGCCGGATCGTCACGGTGCGCGACAAGGAAATCAAGCTTTCGCCGCGCGAATACGAGGTTCTGCGTCTCATGGTGACGCATGCCGGCAAGGTCCTGACCCATCGTTTCATGCTACGCGAGATTTGGGGAAACAACTCGGACGTGCAATATCTGCGCATCTATGTGCGCTCGTTGCGACAAAAGATCGAGGCGGACGCTGAGCGGCCTATCCATATTCTCACCGAAACCGGCGTCGGTTACCGGCTGCGCGAGCCGGACTAACTCCCACGCAGCCATTCCCACTTCGCCGAAAAACCGCTAAATCAGCCTCGAAATCCTTGCAGGGGGACAGCCATGGATCTCGCCAGCCTTGTCGATCCGAGCCGCGTTGTTTTCGGTGCCCGCGCGAACAACAAGGAGCAATTGCTCCTCGATCTCGCCTCTCGGGCCGCGGCGTCGCTCAACCTCGATCGAGAGGCAATCTTCAATGCATTGCGGGCCCGCGAGGAACTGGGCTCCACCGGACTTGGCGAAGGGTTTGCTCTGCCGCACGCCCGTATCGAAGGACTCGATCGTTTCTTCGGTATGTTCGCGCGGCTCAAGCGGCCGGTCCATTTCGACTCGGTCGATGCCAAACCCGTGGATCTCGTTTTTCTCCTTCTGATTCCGGCGACGGCCCAAGGCGAGCACCTCGCCGCGCTCGCCACCATCTCCCGGCACATGCGAGACATGGAATTCGCGACGAAATTGCGCAAGGCTTCAAGCGCGCCTGAACTGTGCACCCTCCTTTGCGATCCAAAACATTCGTGATCTTCCAATACTCGTCTGTCAACAATGCAGATCGCATTGTGGCGCACGGATAAGTGGACGCGAACGAGTAATCGTATTTGCAAAAAAAAAGCATGGGCTTGACTCCAGCTATCTTGCAATTCATGGTTGCGGCGCATCATCGTAAGCTCGCGCTCGCCATCGATGGCGCTGTCACGTTGCAAAATTGGGCACAAAAAAAATCTGCTGGCGCGTCGGGCTCGCGCCGCAATGACAACTTCACACCACGTTTGCGGCGCCGACACGCGAAAATCGCGGTGGGTTCTTGCCGAAGTGAGATGACGTTGGACGTTGAAGATACCATGGGGCGCGGCGAGGACAAGACACCATCGTCGCTTGGCAACAATCGACGGAGTGTTCCATGTCCCAGCCAAACAACTCGCGCGGATGCCGTACGACCCTTGATCAGGATAGCTCGCTCATCGCGGTAGTCGAGATGAGTCAGTCGAGTTGGCTTGTCGCTGGCATCGTACCCGGAATATCGCGCCAACCAGCGACGAAGCTGAAGCCGGACCAGACGGCTCTGCTCGGGCCGCTTCGGCGCTGGCGGAACGAAGCCGCTAAGGCGGGACGCGGGATTTCACGTCGTGCCGTGGCCTTTGAGGCTGGTCGCGACGGATTCTGGCTGGCGCGCTGGCCGCGGGCCCGTGGTATCGAAGCTTACGTCATTCACGCGACGAGCATCGCCGTCTCACGTGAGCATCGGCGAGCGAAGACCGACCGGTTGGACACCGAGTTGCTCACGCGAGCTTTCATCGGCTGGCCCCGCGGGGAACCGAATCATTGCGGTATGGTCCTGATCCCGAGCCTCGAAGAAGAGGACGCCAAACGGCCGAACCGCGAGCGTGAAAGCCTTGTTGGCGAACGTACCCGCATCGTAAACCGCATGAAAAGTCTTCTGGCACGCCTTGGCATTCGTGACTTCAAACCCACGCTTCGTAAGGCGCCGGAACATCTCGCGACACTCCGCGCGGCGGAGGGTATGCGGTTGCCGCCGAACACGCTGGCGCTGCGACGCGACATGGCGCGCCTACGCTTCGTCATGGACCAAATCACGGAGATTGAGCAAGCGCGCTTGGATAGAATCGCGCGGGGACCCGAGGAAGGAATGCATGCGATGGTCCGTGTACTCGCCGGCGTCAAGGGCATTGGCGTCGAAACCGCGGACATGCTCGTGCACGAGATCTTTTCCCGTCCTCCGCGGGATCGCCGGGCCGTGGCGCGCCACGCCGGCCTTACCGGTTCGCCAGACGAGAGCGGTGGCCGACGGCGCGAGAAGGGCTTGGCCAAGGCGGGCAACGCTCGTGTGCGCCGTGGCATGGTTCAGATTGCCTGGCGCTTCCTGGTCTTTCAGAAGGACAGTGCTTTGTCCCAGTGGTTCCGCTTCCGCGCCGAGAACGCTCGTGGCACCCGTAATACCAAGTCTCTGAAAGTTTGACTCCTGAGGCGGATTCCCGAATCGGCATTTATCTGATTTACCATGGCAAACAGCTTTTGGGAGAGTTTGCCATGTCGACTCCGGTTCCGCTTCGCTCTGACTTTGACACGATTGGCCTGCGCATGCTGGCGCGGCGATCGCGTGACCCCGATCAGACCCGGCGTCTCTTGGCACTGGCCGAGATTTATGATGGCGGCTCGCGGCCGGATGCGGCGCGGATCGGCGGGGTCGGGGTGCAGATCGTGCGCGACTGGGTTGTCCGTTTCAACGCCAAAGGTCCTGATGGTCTCTTGACCGGCAAAGCGCCGGGCGCTCCCAGCATCCTCGGCGAGCGCCAGCGCCAAGCCTTGCGGCAGGTCGTGGAAGATGGGCCGATTCCCGCCCTGCATGGCGTCGTCCGCTGGCGGCTGATCGATCTGGCGCAGTGGCTCTTCGAAGAGTTCCGGGTTTCGATCTCCAAGCCGACGCTCAGCCGCGAGCTGCGGCATATGGGCTTTCGCAAGCTCTCGGCGCGACCGCGCCATCATGCGCAAGACGAGGAAGCCGCGGCGGCTTTTAAAAAAACTTTCTCGCCCTCGTGGAGGAGACCGCCGCAAAAGAGGCTCCTGGCAAGCCGATAGAGATTTGGTTTCAAGACGAAGCTCGGATCGGGCAGAAAAACAAGGTCACCCGCCGATGGGCGAAACGCGGGACACGGCCTTCGGCGCCGCACGACCAGAGGACGAGTTCAGCCTATATTTTCGGCGCCATCTGCCCGGCCGAAGGAAAAGGCGCCGGGCTCGTACTACCCTCCTGCAACAGCGAGGCCATGGCCCTGCATCTCGAAGAAATCTCGCTTGCGGTCGCACCAAGCGCGCATGCGCTCGTTCTTCTCGATCAGGCCGGGTGGCATGTCTCGGCGAAGCTTCCCGTCCCGGACAACATCACGCTCTTGCCGTTGCCGCCGAAATCGCCCGAGCTCAATCCGGTCGAGAACATCTGGCAATTCATGCGCGACAACTGGCTCTCGAACCGCGTCTTCGAATCCTACGACGACATTCTCGACCACTGCTGCTTCGCCTGGAACAAGCTCATCGACATGCCCTGGAAAATCATCTCCATCGGAACAAGAGAGTGGGCCTATCGGTCGTGATCAGCGAGACTTGGTATAAGACCATGATCGTGGCGCTGGCGCGAAAACTCCTGATCGCACTTTGGCGCTTTACCAGGACCGGTGAACTCCCTGAAGGTGTCGTCTTGCGAGCCTCGGCATGAGTACCAACGTCCCGCATCGAACCCAGAAACGCACTCGTTCGGCGATCGCGGCGTAAGCATTGCCGATCTGGATCCGTCGGGTCGGCTGATGCGAATTCTCCGCTCGATTGTTGCGCCATCGGCCGCGCTCATGGCGTTTTGCAATTCCAAGATCACTGGCCGCGGCAGCATAAGATCGCAGGTCATCCGTGACGAGTTTGTCTGGGACAAAGCCGTATTTCTTCAAAAGCTTGCGCATGAGTTTCAGCGCCGCGCGCCTGTTTCTCCTGCTCTGACCAAAACAAACTCAAAGAAATCAAAGACTTGTTGTGAAATTTTTGCAAACAAGGTGCTTAAACCCGCATACGCCGGATGAGGCAATAATTTGCAGCGTCGATGCCGCGATTCAGCTAACATAATCAGCATGTTATTTCGGATCGAATGAGGCCGTCATGGCGAACCCGGCGGGTGAATCGTATGATGGCGCTCTCAGGCTCGATTTCGACCGCCGATTGTTGCTTCACTTTCGCGGATCGGTGGTTACCTCCGACGCAGGCTTGCTCGCATACCGGGAACTGGACGACGCGCTGTGCCTCAGCGCGATGGCGGGTGATGCGCTCTCCGACGCACGCACTGGCAAGAATGGCCGGCATGCACTCGTCGGGATGTTGCGGCAATCCATATTTGGGCGACTTGCCGGATATGAAGACGTGAACGACGCTCAACGCCTGCGCCATGATCCCGCGATGCGGTGGATAGTCGGCGGAAAGGCGGCCTCGGATGCAGCGGCTTCGCCGAGCCAGATGGGCCGCTTTGAGACGCGCTGGCTCACGGCGGAAAAGAACCTTTCGGCGCTCGCTGATCTCTCCGGCAAATGGATCGACAGCGTTCATGGTCGCCGTCCGCCGAGAGGTATCTTGCTCGACATGGATTCGAGCGTGAGCCCGACGCATGGCGAACAGGAACACAGTGTCTGGAACGGTCACTATGACTGCACCTGCTATCATCCGCTGTTCGTTTTCAACCAATATGGCGATTTGGAACGCTGCGCCCTGCGCCCCGGCAATGTTCACAGCGCCGATGGATGGGAGGCGGTGCTGAAGCCGGTCGTGGCGCGGTATCAAGGCAAGGTCTCACGCATTTATTTCCGCGCCGACGCCGGCTTCGCAAACCCCGAAGTTTACGAATATCTGGAGGCAGAACGGATCAAATATGCGATCCGTCTGCCCGCCAATCACATCTTGCAAGAGAGGATCGGCTATCTGCTCAAACGCCCGGTTGGTCGCCCGTCCAATGACGTCTGCCGATCCCATGCAAGTTTCACCTATCAAGCGGGAAGCTGGTCGCAGCCGCGTCGGGTGATCGCCAAGGTCGAATGGCATCCGGGCGAGCTTTATCCGCGCGTCGGCTTCATCGTGACGAACATGGCGCGCTCCGCCGAGAATGTCGTCGCCTTCTACAACAAGCGCGGCACGTGTGAGCAATGGATCAAGGAAGGAAAAGGCGCAATCAAGTGGACCCGGCTATCATGTCGGTCGTTCGCTGCTAACGCCGTCCGTCTCCAGCTTCATGCGCTGGCCTACAATCTCGGTAATTTTCTGCGCACGCTGGCGACGCCCGAACCGATAAAGGATTGGTCACTGACGAGCCTGAAGGAAAAGCTGATCAAGATCGGCGCGAAGATCGTGAGCCATGGCCGCTATGTCGCGTTTCAGATGGCCGAAGTCGCCATTCCGAAAAATCTCTTCGCGGACATCCTACGAATGATCGCCGACCTGCGGCCGCCGCCCAATCCAGCGCCTGCGTGAAGTGTTCGGTCGTCATGCGTCGAGCAAAAACTAAGGGAGAAGTGCGTCTTGATCACAACCGACTCTGTATTGTCCGGTGCGCGATCCGCCCATGTCACTGGTTTTGGTGTGCCGGAGCACCACAGCAGCGCCGCAGCGCGGCAATCTCAACCTCAATAAGCGGGCGATCCGGAAAATAATGCCGGTATAGGACGAATGTCCGATGTCACGGCAGGAGATCAATGATACGCGCTTGGCACATTCCCGGTTATCTGGGGAATGCCAGTTAAAGCGTGTCTTGGAGCAGATTCCCAACTCGCAAACACCGATGCGTGTCGCGAGTGGACCGGCAAGCCGGCACACGACGCCCCGGCCATAGCGGCGATCGTCGAGGCGTGTCGCGAGTGGCTTAAATCCCAAGAACAGAAGCCGCGCGCCGCCCCGTCGCGCAAACGCCAATCCGGCAATAAGGGGCGCGGCCGATGATCCCGCTCGCCGTCGTCATTGTCCTGGTCGCTATGGCCGAGCTTTTTTGGATTTCACGCTGATGGGCTCGGGCGGCGCGGAAGGCCGGCGCGAGCCGACGCCGGATGCCAAGTTCTCTGATAAGGAGCTTGCCGCCGAGGATCGTGCCGCGCGTGCCAAGATTGTAAGGGCGTGCGAGCTTCATTTGGCCGATCTCATTCGCTGGCACGGCGCCGGATCGGCGCCGCCGAAACCGTGTTGTCGCCGGTATTCGCGACATAGAGGAAAGGCGCCGCTTCCGCCGGGCAAGCCGCCAAGGCGAGCCCCATCGCCAGCACGATGGCGAAGAGGGCCATAAACCCCCGTGCCGATGCGGCGCGGCTTCCGAAACTGTTATTGCTTCGCATAAGATTTTTTTCAATTATACTTAATAGTCCATTTCCCACCGGTGAGAATTGGTACCATTTGTCTCTGACGACTATTAATATTGTTTAGGAAGCCGGTATGCCCGGAAAATTTACGGCGGGGTGTTGCGCCCGTGCAACGGCAGAGTGTGCACGCATCCAGCCCAATCGCGTAGGACTACCTCTTGGCCGGCCTCCCCCCGATGACCAGATTTCGAGGCTGGGATTGCCGCTTCGGTCGCCACCAAAGCCGGCGACATCGGCGCGATGCGCACCAGACTTGCGATTATCTTAATTGGGATAACCCTTGCAGGTGCCAGACGAAGGATCGCCGGTGGCACAACTGCTAGGGCCGCCATTGCTGCCGAGTACTTGCACGAAATTTTTTCCTCCTCGGCTGTTACAAAAGCCGGTAGAGCCATAGGCGAGCGGGTAACCGAAGTAATTTGCGATCAAGGTACTGGCGCAAGTATCGTTCCACGGAATTTCGGGAATATAGGATTTCGCCGTACCCCGGGGCTTGACGGCCGTGTTAGCCCAGTAGGTCGTAACTGTGTTTCAGTTCGGGGATCTGGAACGATGCTCGCTGCGTCCCGGGAACGTCCATAGCGCCGATGGGTGGGACGCGGTGCTGAAGCCCGTCGTGGCACGGTATCGTGGCAAAGTCACGCGCCTTTATTTTCGCGCCGATGCCGGCTTTGCAACTCCTGAAGTCTACGAGTTCCTCGAAGGCCGAGGGGATCAAATATGCGATCCGTCTGCCCGCCAACCGCGTCTTGCAGGAACGGATCGGATATTGGCTCAACCGCCCCGTTGGCCGCCCGTCGAATGACGTGCGCCGGTCATATGCAAGCTTCACCTACCAAGCAGGAAGCTGGTCGAGACCCCGCCGGGTGATTGCCAAGGTCGAATGGCATCCAGGCGAACTCTATCCACGCGTCGGCTTCGTCGTCACCAACATGTCGAGGCCCGCCGAGAATGTTGTTGCCTTCTACAACAAACGCGGCACGTGCGAGCAATGGATCAAGGAGGGCAAGGGAGCGATCAAATGGACACGGATGTCATGCCGCAGTTTCGCTGCCAACGCCGTCCGTCTCCAGCTTCATGCGCTCGCCTATAATCTCGGCAATTTCCTGCGTACGCTAGCGACGCCAGAGCCGATCAAGACTGGTCGCTTACGACCCTGAAGGAGAAGTTGATCAAGATTGGCGCGAAGGTCGTGAGCCATGGCCGCTATGTCGCGTTTCAGATGGCCGAGGTCGCCATTCCGAGACTTCTGTTCACCGACATCCTGCGGCTGATCGCGGAACTGGGGTCGCCGCCGGTCACATCGACAGCGTAAAGCGTTCGTTCGTTACGCGTCCGAGCCAAACTCACGGGAGAGGTGCGCCTCAATGACGGAAAAATCGTTCCTTTTTGAGCAGAATGGGCCACGCCCATGAGTGACGACCCGCCTATCTGCAAGAGCAACGGCTTCGCCTTGCAAAGGAAACCGAATGGAGGCAGAATTACGCTCAATGCTGCGTTCATCCGGGGAATCTCGGATTATGGAGTTCAAACCAGGCGATCAAATTTTAGCGGCGAGAGTTCGTCGACGAATGCAAATCTGGGGTCAAGATTGCTTGCTGATTGACAGATAGGCTGCGCCAAGCAAATGTAGGGGCGATGGAAAACAATTCAAAGGCGACGCCTAAGGAGGACACGGGCTCTCGAGGCACTAGTCAAGTAGACAAACGGCTAAACGCCGTTCTCGAATTTAATCGCCTGTATAAAGACTATCCTTTAGCAGGTTGTTGAAAAAAGTTCTTTCCTTGGTTTCGTTAGCATGATTCCCTCGCGTTGAAGCAAGACGGATCGGAATAATGCGCGGGATGGATGAGAGATCAGGGTTGCTATTTTCATACGTCGATCTTGAGGGGCGGGTTCCGGGTTCGCACCCACTGCGCGCGGTCCGCCTCATTGTGAACGAGGCATTGAGCATTCTGACTGCGAGGTTTGAGGCGCTTTACTCGCCCTTCGGGCGACCCTCAATTCCGCCCGAGCAGTTACTACGAGCAATGCTTCTGCAAGCGTTCTACTCGATCCGCTCCGAGCGGCAGTTGATGGAGCGGCTCGACTTCGACCTGTCTTTCCGCTGGTTCGTCGGGCTCGGCATCGACGATGCTGTTTGGGATCACTCGACCTTCTCCAAAAACCGCGACCAACTCCTTGATGGCGATGTCGCCGCAGGCTTTTTGTGCGCTGTGCTGGAGCGGCCCAAGGTGAAGCGGTGTCAAACAGCATTGAATCGGGACCCCGGATCGGTGTGCAAAAGGTACCCCTTTTGGCGGGGAGGAACGACAGCGCTCGCCCCCGGGGTCAGGGTTGCGCAGCCGGGGCGAGCGCGGTGGCGTGGGAGGGGGCTTTGAGCGCTAGGCGCGGTTTTTGAAGCGCCAGCTTTCATTTCCGGTTTCGACGATGTCGCAGTGATGGGTGAGACGATCGAGGAGCGCGGTCGTCATCTTGGCGTCGCCGAAGACGCTCGGCCATTCGCCGAACGCCAGATTGGTCGTGACGATCACCGAGGTGCGTTCGTAGAGCTGGCTAACGAGATGGAAGAGCAATTGCCCGCCAGCCTGAGCGAAGGGCAGATAGCCGAGTTCGTCGAGAACGGTGAAGTCCTTGCGAGTGAGGTAATCGGCAATTCGTCCCTGCCGCCCTGCGCGTGCTTCGGCCTCCAGGCGATTGACGAGATCGACTGTATTGAAGAAGCGGCCGCGCAGGCCGGCGCGGATGCAGCTTCGCGCGATGGCAATGGCGAGATGCGTCTTGCCGGTCCCGGTGCCCCCCACGAGAACGACGTTGCGTTGCTGCGCGATGAAGCCGCCTCCGGAAAGATCACGCACCAGGGTTTCGTTGACGGTCGTGCCGTCAAAGTCGAAGTCATCGATGTCCTTGGCCAGAGGGAGTTTGGCGATGGTCATCTGATATTTGATGGAGCGCGCCTGCTTTCCGGCAATTTCGGCCTTAAGAAGATCGCCGACGATTTGTGGCGGCTCGTGCTGCCGCTTTATGCCAGCCGCCATCACATCATCATAGGCGGTTCGCATGCCGAAGAGCTTGAGTTCGCTCATGAGGTCGAAGATTTGCGTGCGTTCCATCAGCCTGAACTCCTCAGTTGATCGTACCGGGCACAATCGGCGAGCGGGACGTGCCGGAGTTTCAGCGCGTCCGGGGTGAGTATGGTGAGTGGCGGACCGGGATCACGGCGACGCGCCAGAATGTTGAGAACGACGTCGGCGGAATGGACGCCCTCGCTCAACGCCTCGGCACAGGCGGCCTCGACCGCCGGCAGCCCGTCGTCGAGAACCGCCGCGAGGATTTTCACCATCTGCCGATCGCCATCGGCGGAGCCGGTGAGTTTGCGGCGAATTTTCTCCATGGCCGAGGGCAAGACCCAGTCCTTGAACGGCGCGCCATTCCTCAGAGCGCCGGGCTTGCGGGCCAGAACCGGAACGTAATGCCAGGGATCGTAAATCGTCTCTTCGCGGCCAAAGGATCGCCGATGTTCGCCGGCGGCGATCCCGTCCTGGCGAATGACGATCCGGTCTGCATAAGCGTGGATTTCGACCGGACGCCCGACCGCGCGCGCCTTCACCGAGTATTTGTTGTTATCGAACCGGATAAGGCAGGTCTTGGACACCGCCGCGCTCACTGCATGGAAGCCGTCGAAGCGGCCGCGCAGTTGCACGAGCTTTTGCCGTTCGTCCTCGAAAACCTCCCAGATCGTGCGGCTGGCGCATTCTGGATGACGATGCGCCTTGGCGTAAGCGACACATTTGTCGCCAGGCATTCAATTCGTCATAGCTCTTAAATCTCAGGCGCGGCGTGAAAAAGCGCTCACGCACCAAGCCGACCTGGTTCTCGACCTGGCCCTTTTCCCAGCCCGAGGCCGGCGTGCAGGCCACTGGCTCGACGAGATAATGCCCGCACATTTGAAGGAAGCGGCGATTGTATTGCCGGTCCTTGCCGGCGAAGATTGTCTCCACCGCGGTTTTCATATTGTCATAAATGCCGCGCTCGCAGGCGCCTTTGAAAAAGGCAAAGGCGCGGTCATGCGCGTCAAAGACCATCTCTTGGGTCTCGCGTGGATAGGCGCGGACAAACGGCATGCGGCTGTGACAGAGCCGCATATGGGCGACCTTCACGGTCACCGTCGCGCCGTTCAGCACGACGATTTCATGGCTCCAGTCGAACTGATAGGCCTCGCCGGGAGCAAAGGTGAGCGGCACATAAGCCTGCGCCAGCGCCACACCGCGTTCCTTGCGCCACGTTTTCGCGTAACGGCGAACCGCGTCGTAGCTTCCGGCATAACCAAGGCTGCGCAGTTCTTCGAATAGCCGAACAAGCGTCAGCCGCTCGCGCGCCGATTTTTCTGCATTCTCCAACAGCAGGGAATCCAGCCGCTCCCGCCACGGTCCGATCTTGGGAAGCGGCTGCGTCAAGCGTTCGTAATGGAACTCGGTCGCTTCGGATCGGATGACCTTCCGGACGACCTTTCTGGAGACGTGCAGCTCCCGGCAAATCTCCTTGATCGGCTTTTTCTGAACAAAAAACGCCCGGCAAATCTTGGCGATCGTTTCCACAACCAGCATTCCAATCTCGGCCTCCCAAAATCCAGGAGGCCACTGTGGACCCTCAGCCCCGGGGTCCCGATTGGATGCAAATCACCCCAAAAGCGGGGTCCTTATTCCATGCTTATTCACACTCATCGCCGCGACACGGGAAAATATTCTTGAATTGACCGCCGGAGACCTCGCGACTGAGATCGATATCGACACAAGGGAAGATCTGCGCCGGCTCTGCCACGTTACCGAATGAAGGGCGCAACAAATCGTCCGGCACGTCTTGCTCACACCGCGGTAGCCGCTTGATGCCATGCCTTCAGCGCAGCAGCCTTGACGGTGTTTTGGCATTCATTCTGGTGGAATTGGTCAAGAACTCGCGGATGCGGCTCCAGAGCGCTTCGACGGTTCGTTCGGCGGCCTTTCGTAGCAACGTCTTCGGACCCGACGCGGGACGATCAACTTGGCTGTCAGGCTCTGCACCACCTCGTTCTTCTGATTGCGCGTCAGGCTCCGCACCGTGGCGACCCCTCGATCTGACCTGGATCGCGACGGTCTAATGTCCAAGACTTCACTTTCAACCTGCAGAGTGTCGTCGGGCCGGGTCGGATTTGGCCAATTAATACCAAGTCTCTGAAAGTTTAACTCCTGAGGCGGATTCCCAAATCGGCATTTATCTGATTCACCATGGCAAACAGCTTTTGGGAGAGTTTGCCATGTCAACTCCGGTTCCGCTTCGCTCTGACTTTGACACGATTGGCCTGCGCATGCTGGCGCGGCGATCGCGTGACCCCGATCAGACCCGGCGTCTCTTGGCACTGGCCGAGATTTATGATGGCGGCTCGCGGCCGGATGCGGCGCGGATCGGCGGGGTCGGGGTGCAGGATCGTGCGCGACTGGGTTGTCCGTTTCAACGCCAAAGGTCCTGATGGTCTCTTGACCGGCAAAGCGCCGGGCGCTCCCAGCATCCTCGGCGAGCGCCAGCGCCAAGCCTTGCGGCAGGTCGTGGAAGATCGGCCGATTCCCGCCCTGCATGGCGTCGTCCGCTGGCGGCTGATCGATCTGGCGCAGTGGCTCTTCGAAGAGTTCCGGGTTTCGATCTCCAAGCCGACGCTCAGCCGCGAGCTGCGGCATATGGGCTTTCGCAAGCTCTCGGCGCGACCGCGCCATCATGCGCAAGACGAGGAAGCCGCGGCGGCTTTTAAAAAAACTTTCTCGCCCTCGTGGAGGAGACCGCCGCAAAAGAGGCTCCTGGCAAGCCGATAGAGATTTGGTTTCAAGACGAAGCTCGGATCGGGCAGAAAAACAAGGTCACCCGCCGATGGGCGAAACGCGGGACACGGCCTTCGGCGCCGCACGACCAGAGGACGAGTTCAGCCTATATTTTCGGCGCCATCTGCCCGGCCGAAGGAAAAGGCGCCGGGCTCGTACTACCCTCCTGCAACAGCGAGGCCATGGCCCTGCATCTCGAAGAAATCTCGCTTGCGGTCGCACCAAGCGCGCATGCGCTCGTTCTTCTCGATCAGGCCGGGTGGCATGTCTCGGCGAAGCTTCCCGTCCCGGACAACATCACGCTCTTGCCGTTGCCGCCGAAATCGCCCGAGCTCAATCCGGTCGAGAACATCTGGCAATTCATGCGCGACAACTGGCTCTCGAACCGCGTCTTCGAATCCTACGACGACATTCTCGACCACTGCTGCTTCGCCTGGAACAAGCTCATCGACATGCCCTGGAAAATCATCTCCATCGGAACAAGAGAGTGGGCCTATCGGTCGTGATCAGCGAGACTTGGTATAAGTTCACCGCCAACCCCGACGATACCGCCGGCGAACGGCAAACCGCCCTCGACCAGAAGGCGCATGGTGATCGCGGCAGTGTGCCAACCGCTTGCCGCCAAGCCCGAAAACAAGGTGTCCTTGGCAACCTCGTTATCAAGGTGGAAAGGCTGAGGATCGAACTGACTGGCAAATGCTTTGATCTGCTCGACATCAACGACGTGGGTTCCGCTTGTGAAGCGCTGCCCGGTGTGGAGATCGTCGAGATAGAGCCGATCGTCGCCGCTGAGTTCCGTCATGATCGCTGTCCTTGGTCGAGCCCGGTACGTCTCGAAGGTCCATCAAGCCTCCGATTTTCTAAAACTGACGCTGCGAGGCGGACCCCCTCTCAATACTCACGTTTTGCGCAAGGCATCCGCGACCCCATCGATCTTTTGATCGAGCATAACGCCGATCTCATTCAACTCCGGCCGCTCAAGCGCAGCGAGAAATGAAGATGGCCTATCATAGGAGATCACCGCGCTACTCGCGGTGCCGTGGTCGTAAAGGCAGACCCGGAAAGATACATAAAAGCTGCCGCGAATATCGATGCTGATAATTTGGTGGCGATGATAGAGCGAAGACTGCTTCGACTCGCCTAAAAGAGAGAGGATCTCACCCTGGTTTATCCGGGTGGGGACCATCAGGCCTCGCGGGCCAGCCATGCGACCGACCTCCCGCTCGACTCCATGAAGCCTTTGACTTCAGCAATCGGTCAGAAGCTGCCAAGTCCCATCGTCCCAGTTCGCGTTCAAAACCGCCAAAATCCCAGGCCACGACCGCTATCAGAACATGAAACCTTCAAATTCTCGAGTTCATCCGCAAACCGCTAGGTGATGAGGGTGGCGTTCAGGGTGATGTCGGCTTTCAATAGCTTGGAGACTGGGCATCCAGCCTTGGCCACGCTGGAGAGCTTCTCAAACGTCGCCTGGTCGGCGCCTGGGATCTTGGCCTTGAGCGTCAGATGGGCGGCTGTGATGGCGTATCCTCCTTCAACCTGCTCCAGCGTAACTTTGGCAGAGGTTTCCATCAGTTCGGCGGTGAGCTTGGCCTCGCTTAGGATCAGCGAGAGGGCCATGGTGAAGCAGCCGGCGTGCGCGGCGGCGATCAGCTCCTCCGGATTGGTGCCAGGCATTCCTTCGAACCGGCTGGCGAAACCGTAGGGGTAAGCCTTCAGGGCGCCGCTCTCGGTCGAGATCGACCCCTTGCCGTCCTTGATTCCGCCCTGCCAGGCGGCTGAACCGTGTCGATTGATCTTCATTAAAGCCTCCGCAGATCTGTTGCCGATAAATGCGAAACCGCATCCGAGAGCGAAGAAATATCCTTGACGAAAAGGCCGCGATTAGAGAACGCCAAGATTGTCCGTCACACTCGCCGCCTGATTCTACACCGAGCTATCAACCGCGATTCTGAGTTCCCTCCAAAAATTTGCGCCAAAGCCCCTCAGACAGTCTTAAGCGCGTATTGGCATACATGACGCTGACCTTGATCATGACCACTTCTCCGCATTCCACTTCGCCCGTGGTGTAGCGAGGCCCTATTTCACAGGCTCCTCCTTGATCCTGTCGCCGCCCTTTGCAACGGGAATGACCCAGATGGGCGTGGCGACATCTGCGGAGCTGAGCAGCGATATATAGGGCTGGTTATTGGAGAGATCCTGGTTGATGCCCCGGAGCGCGTCCTTGGCTGAATCGGGAAGCACGACCATGATGTGCGGGCCGACATAGAACCATTCTTTGACCTGGCTGGGGTCTTTTGCCGGAGCTGCACCCTGTCCCTGCCTTGCCTCGCCCAAAAGCATGTAGGACAGTCCAACGCGATCGATGTCAGGCTTCTTCCCAGCGAGGGTCGCCGTGAGCCACTTCATCATGGTCTCGTCTGCGCACATCGGGTCGTGCTGAGGCCTTCGGGGAACGTCGGGCATGCATGTCCAACCATTGGTGCCCTGGCGAAGCACCCTGCCGTGGGACATTCCATCCTTCGGATTCGCGGGCCAATCCATCACGGCTGCGTGCTCCGTGATGCTGGCGGGGCCCGCGCTCAGCGCGTTCGCAATTTTCCATTCGTCGGAATGCGCTGACGTGGTGAACGTACCCGGCGCTAACGGCGTCGTAGCGGTTGCGAGGTCTTCCGCACAAGCTATCGATGAAATCGTTGCGAGACTGATCGCGCCGTATAGGACACCCCTAATCATGAGAGCCTCCATCCGACATTTCCCGGATGAACCCGAACTTGAGGCAGATTATAGCGATTTTCTGAGGTTCCCGGAAGTCCCGCCCCCGTTTGTGGCCGGTTGCGCGCAATCCGGCCCTGGAATGGTATTCCCCGGTCCGGTCTGAGCACTTTCCCTTGGCGTGTGGGCGCAGTCCTCCCGTTGGTTGCTCGTGAAGGGATGCGCATCGGCCGTCTCATGCTGGCGAGGGCGGCGGCTTCGGCCGCAGTTCGGCGATCAGCCACAAAACCTCCTGGAACATTTGCCGGGGAATGACGACCTTGGCCATCTGAAAGGCGACATAACGGCCGTGGCTCACGATCTTCGCGCCAATCTTGATCAGCCTTTCCTTGAGAGTCGTCGGCGACCAGTCCTTGATCGGCTCCGGCGTCGAATTTATTGATTATTATAGCTGAATCGCCCCAGAATCGAAATGAAAGCTCGCCTCATCCGGCGAATGCGGGCTTAAGTTGTTCCGCGTCGATCGGCAATTTGCGTAGGCGCTTGCCGGTCGCCGCAAAAATTGCGTTAACCACAGCAGGCGCGATCGCTGCAGTCCCCGGCTCTCCAATGCCCCCTGGAGCTTCGTTGCTGTCGATGAGATGCACTTCGACCGTCGGCGCTTCATTGATGCGCAACATTTGGTAGCTGTCGAAATTGGTTTGCTCGACACGACCGTCTTTGATGGTGATGTGGCCATAGAGCGCTGCGGTGATCCCGAAAATGATCCCACCTTCGATCTGTGCCCTGATTGTATCGGGATTGACCATTTGTCCGCAGTCCACAGCACAGACGACGCGTGAGACTCGCACTTGGCCGTCTTTACCTACAGCGATTTCGGCAACCGGCGCGATGTAGGTGACGAAGCCAAAAACAACGGCAATGCCGCGGCCGCTGCCGGCCGGCATGGGTTTGCCCCAACCGGCTTTTTCGGCTGCCAGGTCAAGCACGGCTCGCGCGCGCGGCGCTTTGTTGAGGAGGGTACGGCGATATTCCACCGGGTCCTTTTTGGCGACAGCCGCCAACTCGTCCATGAAGCCTTCCACCATGAAGGCGTTGTGGGTCACGCCGACACCGCGCCACCAACCTGTGGTAAGGCCCGATGGCGGCTCCTGACGGACATAGTCGACTAGAACATTGGAAAATGCGTAGGGTCCCGCAGCAGCTTCGACGGCGTCCCCGTCGAGGCCATTCTTGAACGCCGGTGGGAATCAACGCGCGAGGATCGAAGATCCAGCGACGCGATGGCTCCAGGAAACCGGAATACCGTCTTGGTCGAGGCCCGCCGTGAGGCGGTCGTAATAGTAGGGCCGGTAGACATCGTGCTGAATGTCTTCTTCGCGGGTCCACACCACTTTCACCGGACCGTCGACCTGCTGAGCGATCCGCGCGGCCAAGGTGATGCCATCGATGTCCATGCGGCGACCGAAGCCGCCGCCGAGCAGGTGATTGTGGACCTGGACCTTCTCGAGCGGCAGGCCGGTGACCTGCGCGGCCGTGGCTTGCGCGCGGCTCAAGACCTGCGTGCCCACCCAGACGTCACAGCCGTCCTTGCGCACATGAACGGTGCAGTTCATTGGCTCCATGGCGGCGTGCGCCAGCAGAGGGACCTGATAGTCCGCCTCGATTATTTTGGCGGCGTCGGCCATGGCCTTGGCAACATCGCCCATCTGTTTGCCGATCACACCCGGCCGTTTGATCGCTTCTTCAAGCTGGCCCACGAGATCGGCGCTGGAGAAATGAGCGTTCGCCCCTTCGTCCCAGGTGATGTCGAGGGCCGCGAGTCCCTTTTTCGCCGCGCCCATATGATCGGCAACCACCGCCACGGCGTTGTCGAGGCGTACCACCTGACGCACGCCCTTCACCGCTTTCGCCTTGCTGTCGTCGAGGTGTGCAAGCTTGCCGCCGAACACGGGACAGGCGGCCACCGTGGCGACCTTCATGCCAGGGATTTTGACGTCGATGCCGAACTCCGCCTGCCATTCACTTTGTCGGGGCTGTCCAGACGTTTGGCGGATGTCCCAATCAGCTTGAAGTCCTTTGGATCCTTGAGCGGGACCGAATCCGGAATCCTCAGCGTTGCCGCCTTGTCGGCCAACGCGCCATAAGAGAGCTTGCGCCCTGTCGGCGTGTGGATCACCTTACCATCCTCGGCACGGCAGGAATTCGGGTCCACTTTCCACGTCTTAGCGGCAGCCGATACCAGGATGCTCCGGGCCGTGGCGCCGGCTCGGCGCAGCGGCTCCCAGAAGGCCCGCACCGATGTCGAGCCGCCAGTCATCTGGAATCCGACAAGAGGATTGCCATAGAGCTTATCATCGGGAGGCGCATGTTCGACGTGCACCTTGCGCAGGTCCACTTCCAGCTCCTCCGCGATCAGCATCGGCATCGAGGTCTAGGTGCCTTGACCCATTTCGACCTGGTTGATGATCAGCGTCACCCGTCCATCACGCCCGATGCGGATGAAGGCGTTCGGAGCAAACCCCTTCGCGTCGGCGGCTTCAGCGTTACTCATAAACTCAGGCAGGCTGAAGCTCAGTAGCAGACCTCCCCCGGCGGCGGCACCAGCGCTTAAGAATGTCCTGCGGGATAGGCCGCCCTCGGGCAATGATCCGGCGACACCATTGGCGATAGAGGCAAATCGATCGAGGCGCATTGTTCAGCCTCACTGTCCGTCTGGGGCGGACTGCGCCGCCTGCTTGATCGCTTCACGGATGCGGACGTAGGTGCCGCAGCGGCAAATGTTGCCGGACATCGCATCGTCGATATCGGCGTCGTTCGGATTTGGATTGCTCGCCAGGAGAGCAGATGCGGACATGATCTGGCCGGACTGGCAATAGCCGCACTGAACGACATCAAGATCAAGCCATGCTTTCTGAATCTTTCTGCCTGCGGGCGTATTGCCGATGGCCTCGATCGTGGTGATCGCGGACGTACCAACGCTGTCGATGCTCGTGACGCAGGAGCGGATAGGATTTCCGTCCATATGGACCGTGCATGCCCCACAAAGTGCCATGCCGCAGCCGAACTTGGTGCCGGTCATCCCCAGTACATCACGGAGGACCCACAGCAGAGGAGTAGCGCCGTCGACGTCGACTGGGTTATCCGTTCCGTTGATTTTGATCGTAAAGGTCAAGGTAATCTCCAGGGGGTCATTTCAACTGGTGGCGGGCCTAGTGAGGCAATACCGCGGATGACACCTTCACCGAATGTATTCCCCGCGGGTTTCGCTAAATACTCCGCCACCTCAAGGTGGAGGCTTGGCTAGTACTCAACTGCTCGCGCAAAAGGTCTATCGGAGAACTCCTTCTTCCTGAACGTCAGGTTTATCGCTCTCGATATTCATCCAGAACTCGATTGGTCACTTGCCGCTCGACGCCGCCCGACACCCGCGTGGTTGCGATTAACGCGCGGGAGGCGCTTAGGGTTCCGACAGAAGCTTTTGTGACATAAATGGACATCCGATAATCGGTGAGGGCGCTTGATCTGCCGATAGTGCCGCGATCCGGGCGGCGCTGCCAGGTGATTCGCACCGTCGGAGGGTACTCCGATGACCAGATGGCAGCCGATCCGAGCTTGCTCAGAATCATTGCGCGCGCGCACCACATCCAGGCGCGCCTGCGATGACCCGCTTCGTTGGATTGGACGTTTCGCAGAAGATGACGGCCATTTGCGTCGTTGACAATACTGGCCTGGGATACACTGACCCAGAAGACTGCTGCCGGAGCATAAGCACTAGTTCCCTGATCTATGACCCGCTCGCGCAGGTCCAGAGAGTAAGCTTTGCCCATCACAATCCCCGTGGAATCAACGACAAAAGGGAATCACAAACTTAGCGCGACTGGATTCCCAGGCGATTCCGCCAATCATGAAAGTGCTCTAGGGCCTGTTGAGATTCAGGATTCACAGAACGGTCTGGACGTGATTCAAGCTCTGAAAGGAGTTTGGCGTGGACCGATTCGTTTTGGCGGATGCGTGGGGCCTCTTTGTTTGGGCAAAGCCACGGACCCTGGCCGAACCGGCGGTGATGGCCGCATGTTTCTTGAAGCGGTGTTGTGGATTGCGCGCACTGGCAGTCCATGGAGAGATTTACCGCCTATGTTTGGTAACTGGAACACCGTCTTCAAGCGCTATCGCGATTGGGTGAAAGCTGATGTTTCCAAACGGCTTTTTGACGCCGTAAAGTCCATGAAGCGCAGAAGCCCGGCTGGAAGAACCCCAAGCACGAGGCCCAGTGGATCAATACCCTGCGGGATTACGCTTTCCCTAAGATCGGCAAAAAGAAGGTTGCCGATTTGGCTCCGGCGAACTTCGCCGAGGTGCTCCGGCCCATATGGCTTGAGAAGCCCTAGACCGGCTCAAGGGTCAAACAGCGCTGCCACACGGTCATGAAATGGTGCTGGGCTCAGGAACTGGTCAAGGGCAATCCGCTTGACGTTGTCGACCATCTGTTACCGCAGCAGCCTGGCAAGAGAGAGCGGACACGGTATCAACCGTCCATGCCTTGGCGGGATATCCCGGCGTTCGTAAAGGGAGTGCTACACGCCAGCGCTTCCAATGTGACGCGCGCACTTCTTGAGTTTGTCATCCTGAGCGCTGCGCGGTCTGGGGAGGCGCGCGCTATGACATGGCATGAAGTCGATCTAGAGGCCAAGGCGTGGACCGTCACGGCCAATCGGATGAAGGCCAAGGTGAGCGGTCGAAATCCTCAAGGCGCAACGCCAGAAGCACCCAGAAAGCGAACTTGTGTTTCCCTCTCCGAGGGGGCTGGTATTGAGCGATATGGTCCTGACGGGCTTCCTACGCGATCAGAAGGCGCCCAGTAGCGACAGGGGGCGGGTCGCTACGGCACATGGCTTTCGGTCTTCCTTCCGTGACTGGGCGTCTGAGAATGGCTATTCGCGTGATCTCGCCGAGCGTGCTTTGGCGCACACCATCAGGAACCAAGCGGAGGCGGCGTATCACCGGACAGACCTGCTTTAGCAGCGGCGGGCCATGATGGAAGCTTGGGCTCAACATGTCGGGGGATTCGGAGCATCATCAAGTGTGGTGCCGTTGAGAGGCCGCGCGCAGAATTTTTAAGTGACCTGCGTAGAGGCTATGCGGCGGATTATGCTCATGTAAATAACTATAAACTGTAGTAGCTTGTATTTGATCTTACATACGGCGTCCTTTTGGAGATGGCCGGTTCACTGCCGATGGTGGTCAGGCAGCGATCATTTTTTCCCTCGCAATCGGGATGGCGTCAAGGAATGTTTGCAGCGGCGTCTTGCCGAAGCACCAGCGGCCTTGATGCGGTCTCTCCTCGTTGTAGCTTTTGACCCATAGATCGAGGTCGTCCTGCAAATCCCCGATCGAGGCATAGAGCCTCTTTCGGAAGGCGATGCGATAGAACTCATCCCGCACTGTCTTGTGGAAGCGCTCAGCGATGCCATTCGTTTGTGGGCTCTTCGTCTTGGTCCTGGAATGGTCAATATCTTCCACCGCGAGATAGAGCTCGTATTCGTGATGCTCGGGATTGCCGCAATATTCGGTGCCGCGATCGGTCAGAACAGGTGAGAGCTTCACTTCCTTTTCGTCGAAGAAGGGCACGACCCGATCGTTCAAGAGGTCGGCCGCGGTGATCGGCGTCTTGCGATCATAGAGTTTGGCAAACGTCACTTTCGAATAGGTGTCGATGAAGGTCTGTTGGTAGATGCGGCCGACCCCTTTCATGTTGCCAACATAGAACGTGTCCTGCGCCCCGCAGTAGCCCGGGCATTCGCTCTCGAACTTGGCCCGTGCGCCTCCTTTTCGGTCTTGGCCTTCTCCAAGGCTATGACCTGCGCCTCGGTCAGGATCCGGCCTTGCCTCAGCAACCTTGGCTTCCAGCGCCTTGAGCCGTTTCTTCATCGTCTCGAGATCATGGCGCTGCCAGACGCCGCGCACGCCGGCCGGCGAGATCGAGTGGCCAAGTTTCCTCATTTCGTTAGCGACGCGGATCTGGCCGAAGGCCGGCTGCTCCAGCGAAAATTCAACGATCCGCGCCTCGATCTCGGGCGCGGTCCGGTTCGCCAGGATTGGCTTCCTGCGGCTGATCTCTTGCAACGCCAGCTCGCCGCCTTTGTCATAGAGTTCCTTGAGGCGGTAGAAGCTGTCGCGGCTATAGCCGAGCATCTTGCAGGCCTGGCTCACATTGCCGAGCTGCCTGGCGAGCTTGAGCCAAGCCCACCTTTCCTTTGATAATCTTCTGGTCCTTGGTCATCGTCGGTGTCCTCATAAAACGCCGAGGCCGGGCTCTCCGCAAACCTGGCCAGCTCCGCGCCCAGCCTCGGCTCTCGCTTCGGCCTTATGACACCAAATGTCGGATCAAATATCAACTAGTACAATTCAACGCGCTTCTTGAGCGCGCATTCTTGATAGGGACCCGATCCGCGAACTCCATCAGGGCCAACGGCCACATGCGCCGCGCGAAAGGGCCGGAGATATGACCGCACCCGACCAGGTCGCCAAACCAGACACAAAAACCCTTGCGAGGTGGGGCCGTTCTCTAATCGCGTTTCGTTTGTCAATGGTTTTTTGTCCCCGCCCCGGGTCACGGTTCTCTCCGCGGTCGGAATAATCCGCCGCAACATCTGGTCCGAAGCACAGGTGCTGCAATGTCCACAACGAGCTGGCATACAATGACGCCGCTCAAGGCCCACTCTCGCAGCCACCCGTACCTTCGCCCGGCGGGCAACCATTACATCCGCAATCTTGCTCGGATGAATCCTACGAACAATGGAGTCAGGCGGCTCTTGCGTGCTCCGACCAGCGGAACGGCTCTCCCGAACGCCAGACACTATGCAAGATAACGGAGAGCTTTCTAGCCAGCGCCACCCGTGCTTTGCCATTACCCGATCGCTTGGCGATCGCGCGCGCCCAATCCTTCAAGCGCGAGGCTCTCTTGACCCGCGACAGGATCACGACAGCGGCCTCGTACAACAGAGTACGAGCGAGCGTGTCTCCGGACCTCGATATTCTGCCACTGCGATCGACCTCGCCCGATTGATATTGTCGCGGCGTGAGCCCGAGGTGCGCGCCTACCGATCGTGATCGGCCAAAGCGCGCTGGATCCTCAACTGTGCTGACATACGCGAGTGCGGACAGCACGCCGATGCCCGGCACGCTCATGAGAAGCCGGCAGGCGGAGTTCGACTTCACCAGGGCGCGGATCGCTTTGTCGAAAACAGCAATCTGCTCGCGCAGCTGCCGCCAGGCAACGAGCATAGGCCGGACAATCAGCGCGACCTCGGAACGGTCGAGCAGCAGAGCTTCAACCTTCCGATCGAAGGGCAATCCCCGCATCGCGCCGGGCAGAAAGCCGAACGTCTTGAGCACCCCCCGGATGTGGTTGGACAATCGGGTCGTCATACCGGTGAGTTGAGTCCTTGCGCCCAGAAGAGCACGCGCGCGGTGGCTTTCGAAAGACTTGACGTGAACAGACCGGTACCAGCCGGTGCGAACGATCTGAGCCAATCCCTCCGCGTCGTTCTGATCCGTCTTGTTGATCTGCATCTTGAGGGCGGCGCGCGCATGCCTGGCATCGAGACAAACGACTTCGAGCCCGAGATTGCGGAGTTCATGCACCAGCCATGGCGTCATCGCTCCGGTCTCGATCCCTATACGGGCGTCATCCCCCGCATGCCGGCGGACCAAAACGGTGATTTGTTCTGGAACCGTGGGGCAGTGACCTCGCCAAAGTCTGCGCCCGGCATTGTCGACGACGCAAATGGCCGTCATCTTCCGCGAAACGTCCAATCCAACAAAATGGGTCATCGATCAACCTCCGACAGTGCGAATCACCGGGCGAGACTGCCCGGATCGCGGCACTATCGCCGACCGCGATTATCGGATGTCCACATATGGAAAGCGGTCATTCGCGCACGCCCTCTGAATGACGCCAGTGCGCCATGGCACTAAATCGCTGCCGCGATAGCCCGCTGAGGCTGGCGGCTTTTCTGCGAGCACGGTGAGTAATTGCAAGAACAATGATGGCGGGCCATGGGCCATTTTCTGAGAATTGAGGTGTCGTCAACCTCACTCAGGAGAGTTCCCCATGAGTACCGATGCCATCAGCCCGCTGCGCCAGCGCATGATCGAGGACATGAGCGCGCGCAAGCTCAACCCGCACACGCAGAGAAGCCACATCAGCAGCTGCAAGCGGTTCGCCGCGTATTTGAAGCGCTCGCCCGGCACGGCTACAGCCGACGAGATCCGCCTGTTCCAGCTGCACCTGACTGAGACGGGGACGAGCATCTGCAATCGCAACCGCATCATGACCGGGCTCAGGTTCTTGTTCCGTGTGACGCTGCGGCGATTGGATCTTGCGGCCGAGATCTATCACATCAAAGAACCCCAGAAGATCCCGCTGGTGATGAGCCCGGACGAGGCCAAGCGCCTCTTGGCCATGGCGAGGACTCTCAAGGTTCACGTATTGCTCGCTCTCGGCTACGGCGCAGGTTTGCGCGCGGGCGAGGTGGTCCGGCTCAGGGTTGGTGATATCGACAGGGCGCAGAACATCATCCGCATCGTGCAGGCCAAGGGGCGCAAAGACCGCCACGTCATGCTGTCGCCAGAGACGCTCGATCTGCTGCGGCAATGGTGGAAGGTGCGACCGGCTCGTTACGATACGGGCGTGTCGCAAGAGCAGCGCTGGTTGTTTCCTGGCCGCAAGCCAGGAAAGCCGATGACGACCCGGCAGCTCAATCGTCTGTTTCACGAGACGGCTGACGCGGCCGGCATCAAGAAGGCGGTGACGCTGCATGCGCTGCGCCACAGTTTTGCGACCCATCTGCTCGAACGTGGGACCGATATCCGCATCATTCAGGCTCTCCTCGGTCACGACAAGCTCGACACGACAGCGCGCTACACGCGCGTGGCCACCGGCATGATCTCTGCCATCGAGAGCCCACTCGACTTGCTGTGCGAGCCGCGCAGGACGCCCAGGAAGAGAGGCAAGGCGCCGCCGCCGGCTTGAGCGGTCGGCCATGTCCCGTCCAGCTCTCGAGGTCGCGGATATCTTCCGCGACCACGGGACGGCGTGGCGGCGCGCCAATGCCGGCCACGTCAGCCTCGACCAGATGAAGGTCATGAGTGCGATCGAGCGCTGCCGCACAGTCGCGCTCGGCGGGTATGTCGCGCGCTGCGAGGGCTGCGCGCACACGGTCATCGCGTACAACAGCTGCCGCAACCGGCATTGCCCGAAGTGCCAGGGCGCGGCGGCGAGGGAGTGGCTCGAAGAGCGGGAAGACGAGTTACTCTCGGCGCCATACTTCCACGTCGTCTACACGCTGCCCGGTCCAATCGCGGATATCGCGTATCAGAACAAGGCTGTCATCTACGATATCCTGTTCAAGGCATCGGCCGAGACGATGATCACGATCGCGGCCGATCCAAAACACTTGGGCGCACGGATCGGCATAACCTCCGTGCTGCACACCTGGGGCTCGGCAATGACGCATCACCCGCACGTGCACATGATCGTACCGGGCGGCGGGCTGTCAGAGGACGGCACGAGGTGGATCGCCGGTCGACCGAACTTCTTCTTGGCCGTCCGCGTGCTGTCACGGCTGTTCCGGCGCCTAGTCTTGCAGATGTTGATCGTGGCCCACGAAACCGGCCGGCTCCAGTTCTCCGGCGCGCACGCAGCGCTCGCTGATACCAACGCGTTCGCCGCCTTCCTCGTCCCGCTCCGGCGATCGGAATGGGTGGTCTATTCGAAGAAGCCATTCGGCGGACCCGAAGCTGTTCTCGCATACCTCGCGCGCTACACACATCGCGTCGCCATCTCCAATCACCGCCTGATCGCAGCTGACACGATGGGCATCACGTTCAAATACAAGGACTACAGGATCCAAGGTCCCGAGCGGTACAAGCTCATGACACTCGCGACAGACGAGTTCATCCGCCGCTTCCTGATGCACGTTTTGCCGAAAGGCTTCCATCGCATCCGCCACTACGGGCTCCTGGCCAACGGCAACCGCGCTGACAACATCGCCAAAGCGCGCGCGTTGCTGAACGTTCCGAAGCCGGACGCGATCCCGGACGATCCCAAATCTGCTGACGCAGCCGAACTGCCGGCGCTCTCGCGGCCATGCCCATGCTGCGGCGGCCGCCTGCTCATCATCGAGACGTTCGCACGGGGATGCGAGCCGAATTACCGGCCGGCCACCGCACCTCTCGTGATCAAGATCGATACGTCATGATCGAGATTGCATTATCTACCGCGACGCAACGCCGTCCGTTCTTGCCATTCTTGCCGCTGACCGTTAGCCAGCGCCGGCGGCGCTCGCTCGATGATGCTGCGCCAACGTCTTGCGATCGCCGCCGCCACGCCGAAACTGATCCCAATGCCGGTGGCGCACGCTCCCCTCGACCGGTCAACCCGTCAACTTGCCGTGCGTCCGTAGTTCCGGCCTCTCGAAAACAGACGCTCGCACTCCTCAAATCCCCATAGATCGCAGCGGCGAAACAGAGCCCCTTCCGGCCCGCGATTTCGTGCCTTGGCGCTTCTCGGACGCCTGTCGTGGGAGCGCGTGGATGGTTTTGTGATGCAGGCGTCCGAGAAACCTGCACAATAGCGGTCATTCGCAGCATTAAGAAACATCCACGGGAGGCCAGCCGCGGAACCCGGCGAAGCCGTGACAGTGGAGTCACCGGCCCGCGTCCGAAGCTTTGGGTCAGTCCGGAGACGGCGGCGATGAGGCAAGAGTGATTGGCAGGCCAAATTTCCAACTCCCCCGGTCAATTGTGAACGAGCTTCGGCGCAATCCGATCTAGCCGTGCTCGAATTCCTCGACCACGGTCTGTAGCGGCTCGCTGCCGACATGAACGGGACCGGTGAAGGGATACTCGATCAACACGATCACAAGAAGGCCCATGAACACGATGACCGACAGGATGCCGGTCATCATGACCTGAGCCGGTAGGTTCTTGGTGCCGAAAAAGAACGTGAATCCCACGGTCAGTATTGCGCCGCAAGACAGGACCAGCCATACGATCCCGGGGACGATGCCGGTTGCAAGGCGAAGCCGGGTGCGGCGGGCCTGGGTGATCGCATCGAGCTGCTTGAACATCTCCACAAAAATTGCTGGCTGTCTCGATCCGTTCTCCATCAGGCGCAGGGCGGTGGGATAGAGCGCGTTGAGCACCTGCGTCATCTCGCGGCTTTCCTTGTGAAGCCGGGTGCGGCGGGCCTGGGTGATCGCACCAAGCTGCTTGAGCATCTCCACAAAAATTGCTGGCTGTCTCGATCCGTTCTCCATCAGGCGCAGGGCGGCGGCATAGAGCGCGTTGAGCGCCTGCGTCGCCTCGGGGCTTTCCTTTCCTGTCGCCATCAGCGGCCAGTCCCGATCGATCACAAGCCTAAGGTAGTTGCCCAGGGCCGCCCGTGTCGCGACCGCTTCGGGGTCCGGGCCAGTAGTCAGCAGATAGATTGTCGCGGAGGCTCCGGCCTCCTGGACAACCGCGGTCTCCGCTTCATTGAACTTCTCCCACACGACGATCACGGCGAAGGCGACAAGCACCGCGTAGGTCACACTGACTGCGGCGAACTTGAATCCCGCGATCTCGTTATTGCTGATCAGTCGCTCGAGACCGACCCGGCGGCGCACCAGGAGCGGTCCGCACATCGCGGCGATCGTGGGGAGGACCACCAACAGGATCGCCGCGACCCACAGCGGAAGCCCGGCCAGGAAGAGTGACACCTTCTGTTCCCTTTGGCGCGAGGATGTGCGGCTGCAAGTACTGTCGCATCCTGTCCACCGGCATAGCCCAATTGGCCGGCTTGTTTGAACTCAGCTTGGCAAACGCCGTGACGGGCTCCCGATTGGAACGGGCATTGATGTAAAAACGTGTCACCTGCTACGCTGGAGACTTATTCGGCGCCGGAAACCCCCGCGCGGTTACCATGGGCAATTGGGCAATAAGGTAAGGACACCGCTTCGCGCTTTCGGCATGATTGCTCCCCAGACATTACGGGAGCCTGATTGTTAGCATAAGCCCGATTATCAGAAAGAGATATTTGCGATCAACTCGGCGACGGGATGGCTTATACCAAGTCTCGCTGATCACGACCGATAGGCCCACTCTCTTGTTCCGATGGAGATGATTTTCCAGGGCATGTCGATGAGCTTGTTCCAGGCGAAGCAGCAGTGGTCGAGAATGTCGTCGTAGGATTCGAAGACGCGGTTCGAGAGCCAGTTGTCGCGCATGAATTGCCAGATGTTCTCGACCGGATTGAGCTCGGGCGATTTCGGCGGCAACGGCAAGAGCATGCGCAGGCCAATCGTGTCAAAGTCAGAGCGAAGCGGAACCGGAGTCGACATGGCAAACTCTCCCAAAAGCTGTTTGCCTTGGTGAATCAGATAAATGCCGATTCGGGAATCCGCCTCAGGAGTCAAACTTTCAGAGACTTGGTATTACCAATTGGATAATGCGGCTGAAGGCGCTTATGTCCGAGTTGGGTCTTGTGTCACGAGCATCGTCGGTTGATCCGCGGTGCACAACTGTACGAGAGATGAAGGAGGGCCCTTCGAGGTCGGCAATCAGGTGTTGATCTCAAGCCACCGTGAGCTGCTGTCGTCAAAAGCGATGGTGGTGAACGTTGCGGAAAAGTCGGAACAAGATTTCGGCAGGCACGATTGAGAGAGGCGAGCGCAAGCGAACCGTCGATGAAGCCTCGAAAGCGGATTAGGCGATGTCAGAACCGGGGGGTGACCCTTCCTCCGGGATTAGCTTGGGGGATGTCCTGAGACTGCCTAAGCGGCATCCGGCATGTAGACGGCGCGAAGCTCAATCAGGCTCTTGAACGTGAGAACCTTGCCGGCGATGCGAAGGGAAAAGGCACAAGCGGCTCCATTCGCGAGGCTGAAAGTACCGATGCGCTGGAGAGGGGCGGACTGCTCCGTAGTAGCTACGAAGCGGGTGTAATGCTCCCGGAGCGAAGGGGGCAGGTCATCGTCGTTGAGCTCGGGCCAACCGGTCATGCTGGGAGGAGCTCGAAGGTTCAGCGGAAGGCGGCAGCCTTCGTGCGATGGCACGAGCCGGATGTGTGTACAAGTCTGGACTTGATCCAACGGTCAATGTCAGATTACGTCATTCATTCAACGTCGGGCATGATCGGCGAGGCGGACTCGATGTTGTCAAGGACGCGAGCTTCGCTCGCGCCGGCGCAGCCGGTGCTGTGCATCCTTGACAACATCGATCCCCTCGCCAAACTCGCCGCCAAGAGATGAATGGCAAGGCGTGATTTCATCCGGCACTGCCTGAAATCTCAAGTCCAGTATTTTACAGATGATGCGAGAGGATCAAGTCCGGTTCCGTGAGAGGCTCGGGTGAAATTCCCCGGGCCTTCTCGGCAACTCCCGTCATCGAGAACTGTGAGCCGACCTTCCGCAAAGGGTGGGGAAGCCGACATCCCGGCTCCCTTCGATAACCGGAAGTGACCCCTTATTGGACATCTCCGGGCTCGCGTGAGGCCCACGGCTGAACCCTCACGCGCCGCGAGTCTTGAACTAGCACGCGGTCCATGGTCTTTTTGCCTGAGTGACCTGTGTCAAGCCGGCGTGCAAATGCTTCGACGGGAGATTTGATCCGGTGCAGCCAAGATTGCTCCTTCCAAGTGTCGTCAGCCTAAGCATCATTATCGCCTTGTCGGGTTTGCCCCGATCTTTTGCCGCGGGGCAACCGTCGGACGTCCCGGCGTGGCTGCGGGCCCATGTCGGCGAAGGCGAAGGCCAAATCGCACAAGTGGTTTTGCAGAGGGCGCGCGCGCTTTACCTACGAAAAGTGAGCGAAGGCGCGGTTAAGAATCCCTGCTACTTCGCCATGGACGCTACGCGCCCCGGCGGGTTGGGGCGCCGGTTTTACGTTATCTGCGAAACCGATCAGACGTTCCGCGCGGTTCCAGCGGGTCACGGCAACGGTCGCGATTTGAAAGGCATCGTGAATTTCGCAAACGGAATACGGTGTGCGAAGAACTTCAGCAATGCGATGGATTCCAAACTGACGACCGGCGGGGCCTATGTGACGAGCGAGGAAATCGCGTCTTTTAAAGGTTATTATCGCGGCTCAGCGGGAAAAGACGCGGTCTTGCTACGCTCGTTCGTGCAGTTTGACGGCGAAGGCGACGCCGCAAACGCCAGACAGCGCGCCATCGGCGGGCATCCGGCTGTGTTGTTGAGGGGAGTCTGTCTTCGAAAAGATCCGGACAGCCCGTACGCGAACCACGACGGTTACGTTCCGTTTGGAAAGCTGGTGGATTACTCCGGCGGCCGCAGCAACGGCTGCACTAGTTGGTCGGCTTCGGACGCCGGGCAAATCATCCCGATGATGAAGGACAAGCCGACGACACTTTACATTTATCCTGAATCAGACGACATCGACGCCGTCGCGCTAGCGGTGAAGGCCGGCCGGTCGCCATCGCGCGCCGGATTATATTGGAACGCCTCCTGCTTGAAAGAAATCGGCTCTCCGAAATTTTGGCCTAAAGAAACCCTCGAGCCGATCCTCGTTCAATACAGGAAGGATCATCCCGCACCGCCGCCGCAGCCGACGCCGATCTGCAAGGGGCAGTGAAATTTGTCTCTGTTCCTTGTCTCTCGTCCGCTTGTTTCTTGTCTCCTGGCCGCTGCCGCGATGTCTGCAACTGTGCAGGTTTCTCGGACGCCTGCATCACAAAACCATCCACGCGCTCCCACGACAGGCGTCCGAGAAGCGCCAAGGCACGAAATCGCGGGCCGGAAGGGGCTCTGTTTCGCCGCTGCGATCTATGGGGATTTGAGGAGTGCGAGCGTCTGTTTTCGAGAGGCCGGAACTACGGACGCACGGCAAGTTGACGGGTTGACCGGTCGAGGGGAGCGTGCGCCACCGGCATTGGGATCAGTTTCGGCGTGGCGGCGGCGATCGCAAGACGTTGGCGCAGCATCATCGAGCGAGCGCCGCCGGCGCTGGCTAACGGTCAGCGGCAAGAATGGCAAGAACGGACGGCGTTGCGTCGCGGTAGATAATGCAATCTCGATCATGACGTATCGATCTTGATCACGAGAGGTGCGGTGGCCGGCGGATCGGTGGTTACCTCCGACGCAGGCTTGCTCGCATACCGGGAACTGGACGACGCGCTGTGCCTCAGCGCGATGGCGGGTGATGCGCTCTCCGACGCACGCACTGGCAAGAATGGCCGGCATGCACTCGTCGGGATGTTGCGGCAATCCATATTTGGGCGACTTGCCGGATATGAAGACGTGAACGACGCTCAACGCCTGCGCCATGATCCCGCGATGCGGTGGATAGTCGGCGGAAAGGCGGCCTCGGATGCAGCGGCTTCGCCGAGCCAGATGGGCCGCTTTGAGACGCGCTGGCTCACGGCGGAAAAGAACCTTTCGGCGCTCGCTGATCTCTCCGGCAAATGGATCGACAGCGTTCATGGTCGCCGTCCGCCGAGAGGTATCTTGCTCGACATGGATTCGAGCGTGAGCCCGACGCATGGCGAACAGGAACACAGTGTCTGGAACGGTCACTATGACTGCACCTGCTATCATCCGCTGTTCGTTTTCAACCAATATGGCGATTTGGAACGCTGCGCCCTGCGCCCCGGCAATGTTCACAGCGCCGATGGATGGGAGGCGGTGCTGAAGCCGGTCGTGGCGCGGTATCAAGGCAAGGTCTCACGCATTTATTTCCGCGCCGACGCCGGCTTCGCAAACCCCGAAGTTTACGAATATCTGGAGGCAGAACGGATCAAATATGCGATCCGTCTGCCCGCCAATCACATCTTGCAAGAGAGGATCGGCTATCTGCTCAAACGCCCGGTTGGTCGCCCGTCCAATGACGTCTGCCGATCCCATGCAAGTTTCACCTATCAAGCGGGAAGCTGGTCGCAGCCGCGTCGGGTGATCGCCAAGGTCGAATGGCATCCGGGCGAGCTTTATCCGCGCGTCGGCTTCATCGTGACGAACATGGCGCGCTCCGCCGAGAATGTCGTCGCCTTCTACAACAAGCGCGGCACGTGTGAGCAATGGATCAAGGAAGGAAAAGGCGCAATCAAGTGGACCCGGCTATCATGTCGGTCGTTCGCTGCTAACGCCGTCCGTCTCCAGCTTCATGCGCTGGCCTACAATCTCGGTAATTTTCTGCGCACGCTGACGACGCCCGAACCGATAAAGGATTGGTCACTGACGAGCCTGAAGGAAAAGCTGATCAAGATCGGCGCGAAGATCGTGAGCCATGGCCGCTATGTCGCGTTTCAGATGGCCGAAGTCGCCATTCCGAAAAATCTCTTCGCGGACATCCTACGAATGATCGCCGACCTGCGGCCGCCGCCCAATCCAGCGCCTGCGTGAAGTGTTCGGTCGTCATGCGTCGAGCAAAAACTAAGGGAGAAGTGCGTCTTGATCACAACCAACTCTGTATTGTCCGGTGCGCGATCCGCCCATGTCACTGGTTTTGGTGTGCCGGAGCACCACAGCAGCGCCGCAGCGCGGCAATCTCAACCTCAATAAGCGGGCGATCCGGAAAATAATGCCGGTATAGGACGAATGTCCGATGTCACGGCAGGAGATCAATGATACGCGCTTGGCACATTCCCGGTTATCTGGGAAATGCCAGTTAAAATGAAGATGCACTCGCCTGCTTCCTCCAGACTGTCGGCGACGGCGCGGTGCTTGAGCCGCCATTGGCGGATGAGAGTTTTGCGGGAGACCTCGATCTTCGCGCGCAGCGGGCCGCATAGATCATGCCGGTGTAATCGGTGGTGATCCCCTCGTGCAGGCGCTGAGACGCGTGGACGTAGAACGGTCCGGCGCTCTGGTGTTAGCTGGTGCTCGACCAACTCGCATTCGATCCTCTCATAGGAAAGCGAACGAGCCGCATGGGAGCCAGGCGGCGCCTTCAGGCCGCGAGCCAAAATGTCTATCGCCGCGACACCGCCGGCCTCGATCGTTTCGACAAATTCGGTTTGTGGCGAAAGGGAAGACCGCACGATGCGGCAAGATACGTTGCGACCACGCAGATCTCGTGAAGGCGCTCGCGCGGAGCTCGACTTGAAGCCTTCGGATGACAACGGCCGCCCTGTTCGAACCAAAAGCCGGCTCGGCTTGTAAGAGCGTCTCGACGGAAACCTTGGAATATGAGCCATCGCGAGCGTGGCCGTTGACGGCGTACGAGAGGGGGTAGGTCTGAGTAGTTTCCGAGCCTAGCCTCGCAGGATCGCCGCGGGGTATTGTCGCGTTGGCTGGGTGACGTGCACGAAAAGCCAATATCCGTGACCTTTTCCTGGCTCGTGTCTGACCCGAAGCGCGCGGTGAAAAAGACCATTGCCGGGCGCCGTCTCGTCCTGAAGGAGGATCAAATGTATAAAACTGACACAGTCATCGCCGTCTTCGAAGACCACAATGCGGCGGATGCGGCCGTGAAAAAGCTAACCGCGGCCGGCTTCGAGATGAAGAATCTCAGCGTTGTCGGTAAGGGATACCACTCTGACGAAAAGGTCGTCGGCTTCTACAACGAAGGCGATCGGATCAAGTTTTGGGGCACGCGGGGTGCGTTCTGGGGCGGTCTCTGGGGCTGGTTCTTTGGCGGGCTGTTCATGACCATTCCCGTCGTTGGACATGTCGTCGTGCTTGGATACCTGGCCACCATGGCGATCTCCGCCGTCGAGACCGCTGTCGTGGTTGGTGGGCTAAGTGCGCTTGGTGCCGCGCTCTATAGCATTGGCGTGCCGAAGGACAGCGTGATCCAATACGAGACCGCCATAAAAGCCGATAACTTTCTGGTGATGGCGCACGGACCGGCGGAGGAGATAGCCCGCGCCAAATCAATCCTCAATTCGGCCAATCCCTCACGCGTTGATGTGCATGCAGGCATGAAAGCGGTAGAGCCGGGTGATAGTCTCGTCCATGCTGGAGGCTGAATAACGCAGTCAAGCTCGTTTAGGAGCGCGTGATGTTGTCGAATGCATCAGTGATCAATGGCTACGCGATCGCGGCAAATGATGGCCGGCTTGGCACCGTTAGCGACTTTCTATTTGATGATACCAGTTGGTTGGTTCGTTGGTTGGTCGTCGATACCGGCAAATGGCTCTCCGGTCGCAAAGTCCTTCTGCCCCCGTCCGTCTTGGGGCACCTCGATCCAAAGGGACACGAATTCTCGGTTGAACTGACCATGCAGCAGGTCAAGGACAGCCCGGATATCGATACCGATCGGCCTGTGTCGCGGCAGATGGAAACCAACATTTACGGTTACTACGGCTGGAGTCCGTATTGGGGTAACGGCCTTTTCACAGACATGTACGGCTATGTTGGCGATACCATGACGGCGTCACCTGTCCTGGAATCCAGGCGGCGCGAGGAAGATATTGCCGACACACAGCGAAGCGACGGCGATCCGCATCTTCGCAGCATCGAAGCGGTCACCGGATACCATATCCATGCTAGCGACGGCGAGATCGGTCACGTCAAGGACTTCCTCGTGGAGGATGCCGATTGGAGCATCCGTTACCTTGTCGTCGATACGAAGAACTGGTGGCCCGGGAAGAAGGTCCTGATCTCGTCCCGGTCGGCACGAGAGATCGATTGGACGGATAGGCTTGTGAACCTCGAAGTCGATCGCCAGACGGTCAAAGACAGCCCGGCATACGATGAATCCACGACGATCGACGGGGCCTATGATGAAACATTCCTTACATATTACGGCATCAAGTGGTTCGCCAAGTAACCGCCGGCCAAGGACCGCTTGGGGGATCGGTCATGGACCGTGAAAAGCATCGCCGGAGGCGAAGGCTGATCCACCCGATCAAGTACAATTCACTCTCGATCGTTCTGGTCGCGCTTTTCGTCATCTGCATTTCCGCGCAAAGTTTTGTCGGCTGGCGGCTGCAAAATGAGACTTTGGCGGCGCACGGGCAGGTTTTGGTCGGCTATTGGGATAGTCTGTCCACCGGCACCTTCCTGGAGGGCCTCGCCTCCAATTGGCAGGCCGCCTTCCTGCAGCTTGCCTCGCTGATCATGTTCAGCAGCTTCCTCTACCAGCGCGGCGCGCCGCATTCCCTGGATCCGCGCAAACCGAAGAGCGAGCAAAAGCGGCGCGCAGAGGCTTACCGCTTCACCTGGTTCTACCGCCATTCGCTGTTCCTGGCGTTTGTGCTGCTGTTTCTGCTCTCACTTGCGCTGCATGTCGTCTACGGCGCCAACGCTTACAACGAGGAACGCGCGCTCACGGGCCAGCCGCCGATTTCCATCGCGGCATTTTTGCTTTCGGACAAAATCTGGTCGTCAACCCTACAAACCTGGCAGGCGGAATATCTGGCGATCGCACTCTTTGTCGTGCTCAGTATCTTTCTGCGCCAGCAGGACTCGGCGGAATCGAAGCCGGTCGAATTCGAGGAACCAAACAACCGGCGAGGCGAACAAGTGGGCGACACGCTGCCAGCTAAAAAGCCTCTTTTCATCCGTGATCATCACGTCGCACGCGATGCGCCTCAACGGAAAGCCGTAGCCGTGCCGAGCGCGAACCTGGCCGGCGTGACGTTTCCGGTGCACGGCATTCACCCGGCGAGTTGGTGGGAGAAAGATCGGGCGGTGAAAGCCACGCGCGTCACGATTGGACTGTGGCTGGGACTGTTGACGGGTTTGGGCACCACGATCCTGCTTTTGCGGAGCGGCTGACTACGGTCAGAAAAGAAATGTGAATATCCAAGTTCTCGGCGCAACCGTGCCGTAGCGAATACAATGGTGCGATGAAAAGTACTCGAGAATGACAACAGGTGTCCCGCAACTCACCCATCTTGGGGCATTGCTAAAAGACAGAGAGAATACCAATGACGAAACCCAATGCCGAACAGCCTAAGGCTCCCATATCGAAGCCTGGATCAACGTCCAATGCAAAGGACGATTTGAAATCCCTCCCCCTGCCGGAAGTGGAAAAAAGATTGGGCTCGTCGCCGGATGGTCTCAGTCAAGCCGAGGCGCAAAAACGGCTGACCCAATATGGGCCGAACGAGATCGAAGAGAAGAAGACCAATCCGATTTTGAAGTTCCTCACCTATTTTTGGGGTCCCATCCCGTGGATGATCGAAGTCGCTGTCGTGCTGTCCGGCGTCGTTCGGCACTGGCCCGACTTCTTCATCATTCTGCTGTTGTTGATAGCCAACGCCGTCGTCGGCTTCTGGGAAGAACGCCAGGCAGGCAATGCCATCGATGCACTAAAGGCCAGACTGGCGGTCAAGGCTCGCGTGAAACGCGACGGCAAGTGGATCGCGCCGCCGGCTCGAGAGCTGGTTCCGGGTGACGCCATACGTTTGCGACTGGGCGACATCGTGCCGGCGGATGCACGCTTGCTGGAAGGCGACGAAGTTTCCGTCGATCAGTCCGCGCTCACGGGCGAATCGTTGCCGAAGACAAGCAAGCCCGGCGACGCGATCTTCTCGGGGTCGATCATCCGCCGCGGCGAGATCGGCGCGCTCGTCTATGCGACGGGCGGAAAGACCTATTTTGGCAAGACGGCGGAACTGGTGCAGTCGGCCGTCACCGTCAGCCATTTTCAGAAAGCAGTTCTGAGGATCGGCCATTACCTGATCATGCTGGCGGTGGGCATGGTGGCGATCATCATCGGCATGGGAATTTACCGCGGCGACCCGATCCTCACGACGTTGCAGTTCGCCCTCGTGCTGACCGTGGCCGCGATCCCGGTAGCGATGCCGACAGTGCTGTCCGTCACGATGGCGGTCGGGGCGCGCCTGCTCGCGAAGAAACAGGCGATCGTCAGCAAGCTCGTTGCGATCGAGGAACTGGCCGGCGTGGACGTTCTCTGTGCCGACAAGACCGGCACCCTGACCCAGAACAAGCTGACCCTGGGTGATCCGTTCTGTTTGGATAAGATCACGGCCGACCAGGTCATCCTTGCCGGCGCCCTGGCCTCGCGCGTGGAGAACAATGACACGATCGATCTCGCCGTCCTCGGCGGCCTGAAAGACAAAGCGGCGCTGAAGCCCTACCAGGTCACGCATTTCCAGCCCTTCGATCCGGTGCATAAGCGCACCGAGGCGACCGTCAAGGACACGGACGGGAAGACGTTCAAAGTAACGAAGGGGGCGCCGCAGGCCATCGTGGCGTTGTCGGCCAATGCCGCCGCCGTGAAACCCGCCGTCGACAAGGCCGTCAACGATTTTGCCGCGCGCGGCTTTCGTGCTCTCGGCGTCGCCCGGGCGGATGGCGACGGGAAGTGGCAGCTTCTTGGCGTGCTGCCTCTGTTCGATCCGCCGCGTGAAGATGCCAAATCCACCGTCGCGACCGCGGCCGCGATGGGCGTGAAGATCAAGATGGTGACGGGCGACGCCCTGGCGATCGCCAAGGAGACCGCAAAGACGTTAGGAATGGGAACAAACATTCTCGACGGCGCAACCCTCGGGGATGCCAAGACCAAGGAAACCGCGGCGATAACCAAATCCATCGAGGATGCCGATGGTTTCGCCCAGGTGTTCCCGGAGCACAAATTCCATATCGTCGACGTGCTTCAAAAGCACGGTCACATCGTGGGCATGACGGGCGACGGGGTGAATGACGCCCCGGCGCTGAAGAAGGCCGATTGCGGCTTCGCAGTATCCGGCGCGACAGATGCGGCGCGTGCGGCGGCCTCCATCGTGCTCGTAGCCCCGGGGCTGTTGGTGATCATCGATGCGCTCAAGGAGAGCCGGAAGATCTTCCAGCGCATGAACAGTTACGCGATGTACCGCATCGCGGAGACGTTGCGCGTGCTCTTGTTCATGACGGTGGCGATCCTGATCTTTAACTTTTATCCGCTGACGGCGGTGATGATCGTCATGCTGGCCCTGCTCAACGACGGCGCCATCCTGTCGATTGCCTATGATAATGTGCTTTACAAGAACGCGCCCGAAGCCTGGAACATGCGGCTGGTTCTGGGAATCGCCACGGTGCTGGGACTCGTCGGCCCCGTGGCCGCTTTTGGCCTGTTTTACCTGGGCGACCGCGTTTTTCACCTCGACCGTCCGCACATCCAGACAATGATGTCAGGCGGCGCCTGCGTGCTCCGACGAGCGGAACGGCTGTCCTGAACGCCAGACACTATGCAGGATAACGGAGAGCTTTCTGGCCAGCGCCACCCGTGCTTTGCCATTCCCCGATCGCTTGGCGATCGCGCGCGCCCAATCCTTCAAGCTTGAGGCTCTCTTGACCCGCGACAGGATAACGACAGCGGCCTCGTACAACAGAGTGCGAGCGAGCGTGTCTCCCCATCTCGATATTCTGCCACTGCGATCGACTTCGCCAGATTGATATTGTCGCGGCGTGAGCCCGAGGTGCGCGCCTACGGATCGTGACCGGCTGAAGCGCCCTGGATCCTCAACTGTGCTGACATACGCGAGTGCGGACAGCACGCCGATGCCCGGCACGCTCATGAGAAGCCGGCAGGCGGAGTTCGACTTCACCAGGGCGCGGATCGCTTTGTCGAAAACAGCAATCTGCTCGCGCAGCTGCCGCCAGGCAACGAGCATAGGCCGGACAATCAACGCGACCTCAAAACGGTCTAGCAGGAGAGCTTCAACCTTCCGATCGAAAGGCAATCCTCGCATCGCGCCGGGCAGAAGACCAAATGTTTTGAGCACCCCCCGGATGTGATTGGACAATCGCGTGGTCATGCCGATGAGTTGAGTCCTTGCGCCAAGAAGAGCACGCGCACGGTGGCTATCAAACGATTTGACATGAACCGAACGATACCACCCGGTGCGAGCGATCTGAGCCAATCCCTCCGCGTCGTTTTGATCCGTCTTATTGATCTGCATCGTGCATGCCTGGCGTCAAGACAAACGACTTCGAGCCCGAGATTGCGGAGTTCACGCACCAGCCATGGCGTAATCGCTCCGGTCTCGATTCCAATTCGGGCGTCATCTCCCCCATGCCGGCGGACCAAAACGCTGATTTGTTCTGGAACGGTGGGACACTGGCCCCGCCATAGTCTGCGGCCGGCATTGTCGACAATGCAAATGGCCGTTATCTTCTGCGAAACATCCAATCCGACAAAGCGGGTCATCGATAGCCTCCGACGGTGCGAATCACCGGGCGAGACTGCCCGGATCGCGGCACTATCGGCGGATCAGGCGCCAACCGCGATTATCGGATGTCCACATATGACAGAGCCTGCGGCCGCGTGTACACGGCCAGCACGTCTTCCATGGGCGCCGCGAAACTTAGTGTGACATGAGAATCGGCAGGCTCATGCGTGCGAGCAGGTCACGAGTAACGCCGCCCAGCAACTTTTCCCAAAGCTTCGGGTGGCCGAAGGCACCCGCGACGACCAGATCGGCGCCTACCTTGTGCGCCTCGGCTTGCAACGCGTCGGCAATCCCCCCTGCCGGAACATTCTTGAGCTGGATCCCTTCCACCGAAGCGCTATGCCGCCTGAGATGCTCGACCATCTGCTTCGCCGGTAGGGCGCCGTGTCGGCCGATGAAATCCGCTGGATTGATCGTGATCACCGTGGTCTGTTTGGCACGCTCGATGAGCGGTAGCGCGTCGCTGACGGCCCGGGCTGACGCTCGGCTTGAGTTCCAGGCAACGAGAATATGGCGGCCGAGCGTCTCGAACGATCCAAAGGCAGGGATGAACAATACCGGCCGTCCGGTGACGAACAGCAGTTGCTCGGAAAAGCTGTATTCGACAGAATCAGTGTCGGCCCGCACGTCCTGGCCAAGAATGCAGAGATCGGCATAACGCGCGTGCTGAGGCACCACGACCGATGCCAAGCCATCGAGGCAGAGCCATTCAGCCTCCAATCCGTGCTCGCGTTTGAATGCTTCAAGCGCTGATCGCAGCCGTTCCGCCCCCTCATCGATCGATGCCTCGATACTCCGGTCCAGGCGGTCGCAATCTGCAGCCGAGGCAAGCCCGAGCTCGGCAGTCTTGCGTTCTTCCAGCTGGGCTGGGCTCCATTCCCTAACGTAAAGGGCGATCAGCCGGCTGGTGTGGCGGCGGGCAAGATCGACAGCTAAGCGCAAACGGACGAATGCACTTTCCGTTTGATCAACGTACACAAGCAAGTCTTTTAATGCCAAGGCATGCCTCCGTGGACTTGAGCCGTCCCATTCGAGTCCGGCAGTCAAAGACCATCGGTGCCGCAAGATTGATACAATTTTTGGTCATTTGCGTATTCATGCTCCCCGTTATGAAGAGTGCGGCTCCGGGCAGTCTAATGCGCCCTCTCCGGTCGCTGGCCTTTTTCCGTATCGCACGACCCCCGAATTGCGGCGTCTGCAGGTCAAGTTTGGCTGTAAATATCCCTATCAACAAGCCGCCGATATTCTCAACGAGTTCTTGCCCGATATTTCCTCGTTCAATCATGCGACGACACGCAATCGCGTCCTTGCGGTAGCCGTTGCCATAGTGATGTCGATTGCTATGGGCGCGCTGTCTTGCAGCCTCATGATGCCTTCGACCCAGGCGGCGACATCTCCGAGCGTCGCGCCGACCGGAAAACTCAGGGAAACTTCCCCACCCTTAAACTGGCATTCCCCAGATAACCGGGAATGTGCCAAGCGCGTATCATTGATCTCCTGCCGTGACATCGGACATTCGTCCTATACCGGCATTATTTTCCGGATCGCCCGCTTATTGAGGTTGAGATTGCCGCGCTGCGGCGCTGCTGTGGTGCTCCGGCACACCAAAACCAGTGACATGGGCGGATCGCGCACCGGACAATACAGAGTTGGTTGTGATCAAGACGCACTTCTCCCTTAGTTTTTGCTCGACGCATGACGACCGAACACTTCACGCAGGCGCTGGATTGGGCGGCGGCCGCAGGTCGGCGATCATTCGTAGGATGTCCGCGAAGAGATTTTTCGGAATGGCGACTTCGGCCATCTGAAACGCGACATAGCGGCCATGGCTCACGATCTTCGCGCCGATCTTGATCAGCTTTTCCTTCAGGCTCGTCAGTGACCAATCCTTTATCGGTTCGGGCGTCGCCAGCGTGCGCAGAAAATTACCGAGATTGTAGGCCAGCGCATGAAGCTGGAGACGGACGGCGTTAGCAGCGAACGACCGACATGATAGCCGGGTCCACTTGATTGCGCCTTTTCCTTCCTTGATCCATTGCTCACACGTGCCGCGCTTGTTGTAGAAGGCGACGACATTCTCGGCGGAGCGCGCCATGTTCGTCACGATGAAGCCGACGCGCGGATAAAGCTCGCCCGGATGCCATTCGACCTTGGCGATCACCCGGCGCGGCTGCGACCAGCTTCCCGCTTGATAGGTGAAACTTGCATGGGATCGGCAGACGTCATTGGACGGGCGACCAACCGGGCGTTTGAGCAGATAGCCGATCCTCTCTTGCAAGATGTGATTGGCGGGCAGACGGATCGCATATTTGATCCGTTCTGCCTCCAGATATTCGTAAACTTCGGGGTTTGCGAAGCCGGCGTCGGCGCGGAAATAAATGCGTGAGACCTTGCCTTGATACCGCGCCACGACCGGCTTCAGCACCGCCTCCCATCCATCGGCGCTGTGAACATTGCCGGGGCGCAGGGCGCAGCGTTCCAAATCGCCATATTGGTTGAAAACGAACAGCGGATGATAGCAGGTGCAGTCATAGTGACCGTTCCAGACACTGTGTTCCTGTTCGCCATGCGTCGGGCTCACGCTCGAATCCATGTCGAGCAAGATACCTCTCGGCGGACGGCGACCATGAACGCTGTCGATCCATTTGCCGGAGAGATCAGCGAGCGCCGAAAGGTTCTTTTCCGCCGTGAGCCAGCGCGTCTCAAAGCGGCCCATCTGGCTCGGCGAAGCCGCTGCATCCGAGGCCGCCTTTCCGCCGACTATCCACCGCATCGCGGGATCATGGCGCAGGCGTTGAGCGTCGTTCACGTCTTCATATCCGGCAAGTCGCCCAAATATGGATTGCCGCAACATCCCGACGAGTGCATGCCGGCCATTCTTGCCAGTGCGTGCGTCGGAGAGCGCATCACCCGCCATCGCGCTGAGGCACAGCGCGTCGTCCAGTTCCCGGTATGCGAGCAAGCCTGCGTCGGAGGTAACCACCGATCCGCGAAAGTGAAGCAACAATCGGCGGTCGAAATCGAGCCTGAGAGCGCCATCATACGATTCACCCGCCGGGTTCGCCATGACGGCCTCATTCGATCCGAAATAACATGCTGATTATGTTAGCTGAATCGCGGCATCGACGCTGCAAATTATTGCCTCATCCGGCGTATGCGGGTTAAAGTGGACACGCAAGTAAGGTTTCTTTACATTCACCTTTTGAAGGATCTGCATTTTGGTCCCTAGAATTTCATGGATGATCGGATCGCTGCCGGCGCACGGAGATAAAACGCGTCTCGTGGAACATCGCTAGTTTCTAATTGATCTAGTTTAGGCGCGAGCGCATAAGTTGGGCAGGGTCGGAAATTACCCACGTCGAACTGTCCCGAGGCGCCAACACATCGCTATTGACGATCAACTTCATTATTTTAGTCGCGGCGACCGTCCGGAAGGCGTCGTAATCGCTAGGCGGCCCAATATCGCGTTGTAGGCACCGAGGCATTTATGACCCCAGGGGATAATTCAGGGGGTCAATCCACGGTCGCTTCTCCGGCACCGAGTTGCCTATTTTGACCTGTTGTTCCGTCTTGTTCAGTCTGACACTCAATCTCGGAATCGAACTCCGCGCCGAACAGAAATATGATTATCGACAGCCATATCCAAGTCATGAAGCCGACTATAGCCCCGAGAGATCCATAGATTTTGTTATAACTGCCAAAGTTCTCCACGTACCAAGAGAAAAGGAGCGAGACAGACACCCATAGGATCGCCGCTAGCGCGCTTCCACGGGTAACCAAACGCCACTCTCCATGTGACCGGCAGGGGCCATACCGGTAGAAAAATGCAAACGCTAGTGCAGTCAAGACAAAGAGAACTGGCCAGCGAATAATTCTCATAACGATGCCCGACAGACCCCCAAGACCGACGAAGTCGAGGACAATCGGAAGAACGACAACCGCTCCAAGAGCGATCAGCAGGAAAACAATGCTTCCTGCCGTAAAAAGCAGGGCGATAGCAGCGCGCTTGACAAAACTTCGCTTTTCCTCCTCATCGTAGACGACATTCAATGCTTCAAACAAGGCCTTTACGCCCCCGCTCGCACTCCAAAATGCGATGCCTATCCCGATGAAGAATCCAGTCCCGAGGGACCTCGTTTTTTGCGCCACAAGATGCGTCAATTCTCCCCTGATGATCTCCGCCGCGTCGCCAGGCAGGATGCCAGAGAGGTTGCTGAGTTGACTAGATATCGAACCGGTATCCGCGAACAAGCCGTAGAGCCCGTGTCTGGCTGATCTCTATGTCGCGTTCGCCAGAGCGGCAAGCACGGATTTGGCGGCGTAGCGCTCGCCTGTGACCATCAGCTTCCAGGCGACGCGGGCCATTTTGTTGGCTAGCGCCACGGCGGCCAACTTCGGCGGCTTGCGCTTAAGAAGGTTGACGATCCAGGGCGATCCGCGCCCGCCACGTCGAACGTGTTGGATAACGGAAGTGGCACCAACGACCAACACGCTGCGCAAGGCCTCGTCGCCAGCCCGAGTGATGCCACCTAGCCTGACCTTGCCTGCCGTCGAATGGTCCTTCGGCGTCAAACCTATCCAGGCGGCGAACTGTCGGCCCGATCGGAATAGCTCAGGCGCCGGGGTCTTCAGCATCAGCAGAACTGCGCCGATCGGACCGACGCCGGGGATCTTAACAAGGCGCCGACTGCTTTCATCGGCTTTGTGCCAGGCCAGGAGCTTGGCGTCGACTGCGTCGATTTGCGCCTGCAGCCGCGCATATTCTTCAGCTTGGGCCGTGAACAGCTCTCGAGCGAGGACGGGCACGCTCTCATCGGCTTGAATACGTTCGAGCAGTGGAACCAAGTGAGCGTTGCCCTTGGCGGCGGAGAAACCGAACTCGGCCGCATAGCCGCGAATGGCGTTCGATAGCTGCGTGCAATTGCGGATCAGTCGGTCGCGCAAACCGACCATCATCTGTACTAGTTGATATTTGATCCGACATTTGGTGTCATAAGGCCGAAGCGAGAGCCGAGGCCGGGCGCGGAGCTGGCCAGGGTTGCGGAGAGCCCGGCCTCGGCGTTTTATGAGGACACCGACGATGACCAAGGACCAGAAGATTATCAAAGGAAAGGTGGGCTTGGCTCAAGCTCGCCAGGCAGCTCGGCAATGTGAGCCAGGCCTGCAAGATGCTCGGCTATAGCCGCGACAGCTTCTACCGCCTCAAGGAACTCTATGACAAAGGCGGCGAGCTGGCGTTGCAAGAGATCAGCCGCAGGAAGCCAATCCTGGCGAACCGGACCGCGCCCGAGATCGAGGCGCGGATCGTTGAATTTTCGCTGGAGCAGCCGGCCTTCGGCTAGATCCGCGTCGCTAACGAAATGAGGAAACTTGGCCACTCGATCTCGCCGGCCGGCGTGCGCGGCGTCTGGCAGCGCCATGATCTCGAGACGATGAAGAAACGGCTCAAGGCGCTGGAAGCCAAGGTTGCTGAGGCAAGGCCGGATCCTGACCGAGGCGCAGGTCATAGCCTTGGAGAAGGCCAAGACCGAAAAGGAGGCGCACGGGCCAAGTTCGAGAGCGAATGCCCGGGCTACTGCGGGGCGCAGGACACGTTCTATGTTGGCAACATGAAAGGGGTCGGCCGCATCTACCAACAGACCTTCATCGACACCTATTCGAAAGTGACGTTTGCCAAACTCTATGATCGCAAGACGCCGATCACCGCGGCCGACCTCTTGAACGATCGGGTCGTGCCCTTCTTCGACGAAAAGGACGTGAAGCTCTCACCTGTTCTGACCGATCGCGGCACCGAATATTGCCGAGCATCACGAATACGAGCTCTATCTCGCGGTGGAAGATATTGACCATTCCAGGACCAAGACGAAGAGCCCACAAACGAATGGCATCGCTGAGCGCTTCCACAAGACAGTGCTGGATGAGTTCTATCGCATCGCCTTCCGAAAGAGGCTCTATGCCTCGATCGGGGATTTGCAGGACGACCTCGATCTATGGGTCAAAAGCTACAACGAGGAGAGACCGCATCAAGGCCGCTGGTGCTTCGGCAAGACGCCGCTGCAAACATTCCTTGACGCCATCCCGATTGCGAGGGAAAAAATGATCGCTGCCTGACCACCATCGGCAGTGAACCGGCCATCTCCAAAAGGACGCCGTCTGTAAGATCAAATACAAGCTACTACACATCATCAGGGCCGCTTGTTGCTCGGCAGTCTTCACCGGCACGAAACGCATCGACGGCCGACTCATCGCCTCGCAAAGTGCCTCGGCGTCAGCGCCGTCATTCTTACCGCGCTTCACATACGGCTTGACCAACTGGGGTGCTATTAGTTTCACCTCGTGGCCGAACGACCCCAAAAGCCGCGCTAAATAGTGGGCTGCGCCGCAGGCTTCGATTCCGATCACCGTCGGCGCAAGCGCCTTGAAGAACGCCACCATCTCCTTGCGGCGTAATTTCTTGCGCAAAACCACCTTCTCGGCGGCGTTCACTCCATGGAGCTGGAAAAAATGCTTCGACGTGTCCATGCCAATTCGGCTAATCTGTTCCACGGGCGGTCTCCATTGTCTGAGATCTGCAACGACCTCATTCTGGCACAATCGATGCCGTCGGGGGCCGTCCACACCATCATTGCTCGCACGTACCGCGCTTGTTGTAGAAGGCGACGACATTCTTGGCCGGTCTCGACATGTTGGTGATGATGAAGCCGACACGCGGATAGAGTTCGCCCGGATGCCATTCGACCTTGGCGATCACCCGACGTGGTATCGACCAGCTCCCAGCCTGATAGGTGAAGCTCGCATAGGATCGGCGCACATCATTGGACGGGCGGCCGACTGGCCGTTTGAGCAGATATCCGATCCGCTCTTGCAAGACGCGGTTTGTTGGCAGACGTATGGCATATTTGATCCGTTCGGCTTCGAGAAACTCGTAGACCTCGGGATTGGCAAAGCCGGCGTCGGCTCGGAAATAAATGAGCGAGACCGTGCCGCGATAGCGCGCCACGACCGGCTTCAGAACCTCGTCCCAGCCATCTGCGCTGTGGACGTTGCCGGGACGAAGCGCGCACCGTTCGAGGTCGCCGAACTGGTTGATCACGAACAACGGATGGTAGCAGGTGCAGGCATAATGGCCGTTCCAGACGGCTGTTCTCCTGTTCGCCGTGCGTCGGGCACACGCTCGAATCCATATCGGGCACTATACCTCTCGGCGGACGACAACCATGAACGGTATCGATCCATTGGCCGGAAAGATCGGCAAGCGCCGAAAGGTTCTTTTCCGCCGTGAGCCAACGCGTCTCGAAGCGGCCCATTTGGCTCGGCGATGCCGCTGCCCCCAAAGCCGCCTTGCCGCCAACAATCCAACGCTTCGCGGGATCATGGCGCAGGCGTTGAGCGTCGTTCACGTCTTCATATCCGGCAAGTCGCCCAAATATGGATTGCCGCAACATCCCGACGAGTGCATGCCGGCCATTCTTGCCAGTGCGTGCGTCGGAGAGCGCATCACCCGCCATCGCGCTGAGGCACAGCGCGTCGTCCAGTTCCCGGTATGCGAGCAAGCCTGCGTCGGAGGTAACCACCGATCCGCGAAAGTGAAGCAACAATCGGCGGTCGAAATCGAGCCTGAGAGCGCCATCATACGATTCACCCGCCGGGTTCGCCATGACGGCCTCATTCGATCCGAAATAACATGCTGATTATGTTAGCTGAATTGCCGCATCGACGCTGCAAATTATTGCCTCATCCGGCGTATGCGGGATTAAATGAGTCCATTTGATCGGGATGCGCTCTGCGCGGAGACCCAACGCGCAGATCGAATAAAGCCAATTACTTCGTGCCTTGCATGTTGGCGATCGCCAGTTCAGCCGGCTTGAAGGCTGCGGTTTTTCACCGTCACGATGCCAATGAATTTGCCGGTCTCGGGAAAGGTGTGCTCGAAGGTCAGGGTGCCCGTCGGAAATCGGCGGCGTGGGTTTGGCCGCGCCGCGGCTCAGCGGGTCGGCGCTAGCCTGCTCCAGCTTCCGTGCGGTGGCCCTGGAGAGGCCGCCGTACGCCCTCGATCCCACGGATCAACAGGTCGCGGGAGAGCCGCATCGGCGGCGGCATCCGATGAAGCCGCCGCCACTCACCGCGCAGCTCGAAGATCGTCAACTCCGAGAGCCGCGCGAATGTCTTTGCGATATCGATCGCCGATTTGTCCATGTCAGCGCGCGCGCCGCGTTTCGATGCGGTAGCGGCGAACGTCGCCATTGGGCTTCAATGATGTCAGCGAAAAACCGAGCTTCTTTTTCACCGTGCCTGCCAGGAACCCCCGCACACTGTGCTGCTGCCAGTCTGTTGCCTGCATCATTTCTTCGATGCTGACCCCCTCGGATTGGCTCAGCAATGTGAGCACGCGCTCCTGCTTCGTGACTCGCTCGAGCTTCGGTGCGTCAGCCTTCGGCGGGGCCTTGGCGTTGGCCGCGGCGGACGCGACCTTGCGCCGAGCTGTCGCGTTCGATTTGGCGCTTCTCTTCTTGGGTGCGGCGCTCTTGGGGTTCCGGGACTTCTCGATGGAAACGGTCGACATAGTATTGGGCTCCGTTGGTTCGCGGCGTCGGAATTGACGCTCGCACGACCCAAAGCCCCGCAAGTCGCGGGGCGAGCCCTCAGCACGCCGGAAGGTGGTCAAGTCAACCGGCGACACACATAGCAATGCGTGCTTTGCGGCAGAAGTCCAGACATTTTCGGAGGCCGCGACGCGTTTGAGACTCTCAGTTAAGGAGGTGTCGGCGCGAAATAATTTTTCCCACACGCCAGACGCGAAGAGCGCGCCGAGGCGGCCATTCGGGGTGTGCGTCCAAGCGGCCTTTCGCACGTCAATGCGGGAATGGCGGATCTCTGGCGGCGTGCGGAGCTCAGGCGAGAATGTCTTCGTTTTCATCCGGTTCCGCCAACGGCGCTTCATAGAGGGTCGCCAGGACGATCCTAATCGTCAGCGCTAGCGGCACCGCCAAAATCACCCCCGGGATGCCGAACAAGACTCCGCCAGCGAGAAAGCAGAAGATGATCAGCACCGGAGGCAAGGCAGAGGCGCGGCCGAGCACGACCGGCGCGACAAGCTGATCGATCGAAAGGCGCAACGCGATCGCGTAGATCGCATAGGCGGCGATGTTCCAGATACTCGTCGCGCCACTGATCGCGGCTAGCCCGGCGATGACAGCGGAGGAAGCTGGCCCGACCACCGGAATCATTTCCAAAAGCCCGGTCAGTATCGCCAGAAGGACCGCGTTCCGGAGCCCCAGCACGAGGCCGAGCCCGATATAGGCCGCGATCGAGGCATAGGTGACGACGACCGCGATTCCGATGAAGTACCGCTTCAGGACCGGATCGAGCTGCGCCCACATTGATCGAATCAGCGGCCGTTGCTTCGGCGGAATGAGCCAGACCAATCCGGCAGCAATACGGTGGCCGCCGACGAGGAAATAGAACAGGAGCACAAGAGTCAGGAAGGCGCCGAACACCCCAACAAAGCCTACGCTCGCTAGCCGAACACCGTTTTTTTCGAGCCAGCCGCGTACGGCGTCCGCCGCCCACTGGCCGATTTGTGCGGCATTCATCGATTTCCCGAAAATATGAGCCGTCCCGTCGCCCACCGCGCGCCGGGCGGCGGTCTCGATAATTCCGTTCAGGTTGGTGGCAAGCTGCCCAACTTCTTGGGTGAGCATCGGCACGGCGAAAAAGCCGATTACGGCCATGAGCCCGAGCACCACGAGAAAGACGGCGACCGCGGCGACGAGGCGCCGGATGCCTGACCGCGCCGCCAGCCACTCGACGGCTGGGGTGCATACGTAGGCGATCGCGGCGCCGATCACGAAAGGCAGGAGTATCAGACGCACGAGGTAGACGAAAACGGCGATCGCGACAAGAATGGCCGTTGTGGTACGCGGCGAGATCTTCTCGACGGGCTCCTGCCCAGGTACTCGCGGGAATGGTTTTTCCTGCACGTCATTTCTCACGGATAGACTCTCCCCTTCTAGCTGATTCTTTTGGTTCGAACAGGGCGGCCGTTGTCATCCGAAGGCTTCAAGTCGAGCTCCGCGCGAGCGCCTTCACGAGATCTGCGTGGTCGCAACGTATCTTGCCGCATCGTGCGGTCTTCCCTTTCGCCACAAACCGAATTTGTCGAAACGATCGAGGCCGGCGGTGTCGCGGCGATAGACATTTTGGCTCGCGGCCTGAAGGCGCCGCCTGGCTCCCATGCGGCTCGTTCGCTTTCCTATGAGAGGATCGAATGCGAGTTGGTCGAGCACCAGCTAACACCAGAGCGCCGGACCGTTCTACGTCCACGCGTCTCAGCGCCTGCACGAGGGGATCACCGATTACACCGGCATGATCTATGCGGCCCGCTGCGCGCGAAGATCGAGGTCTCCCGCAAAACTCTCATCCGCCAATGGCGGCTCAAGCACCGCGCCGTCGCCGACAGTCTGGAGGAAGCAGGCGAGTGCATCTTCATTTTAACCTGTCTGCCGCCGGGCCAATCGAAGACCCACGCACCCCAAACGTGATCGAACGGCTGCACAAGGAGTTCAAGCGATAGATCAAGACTGAGACCATGCTGCCTTCCGCAACCGCAGCAGCTATGGTGTTCTGGGCCCCGCTTGCCTGCGGCCAGAACAACGTGCGCAAAGTCAATGGGGCTAACGCTCGCGACAAATCCCAGCACTCAGCCCATCGACCTTGCTGCCTGAGACGATAGCTACCTGTTTCCGTAGACCGCGTCACGCCAAATTCCGACCGCTTTCTCGACGGAACCCCGGTTGTCGCCTTTGATCCACGTCACCAAAGTGGTCCAGTTTGAATGTCTGTTTAACGCGTCCCTCGGCGCCCTGCAGGGAGTGAGTGCCGCAGACTTCCGGGAAAGCGGTCAATACCCAGCGGAATGCTGCCGTTCACGCCGAACCCGGGTCGTTGCCACGGCTGGATCTGAGTAAATTCCGAGTCTTCCGCCGCTGACTCTCTGCGTATAGATCGAATGCCCATCAAAACGACTCTGTTTGTGCCAATCGTCGTCGGTGTCATCGGAGCTGCTCAAAGCTAACACCCGAGATGATCCTTCAATGTTTCGAAAGCAGCCCAGCCAGCATAAAGGCAGATGCCCCTTCTAAAGTGAACTGGAGTGGAACAATGACAGAGAACCCAACAGGTGTCGAGCAACGAATGCGGTTTGGTAGTGCTACCGGCATGAATCGCCGTTCTCGGCATCTGCTGAGACCCATGATTGTTGCCGCGGTCTTACTCATCGTTGTCTTGGTAGGTATCACGGGTTATATAGAGAAATGGCTGTGGATGCGCGAGCTCAACTACACCGGAATCTTCTGGACGCTTCTTTCTGTTAAGTGTGCGATGTTTTGCTCCGCCTTTGCCTTCGCCTTTCTGTACCTGTGGATCAACCTCCATCTGGTTGCCAGAAACAGCGCGGCTTTCCGCGGAGACGGTCGGGCATGGACGCCTGCATTTCGGTCCAGAGCCGATGCGGACGCGCAGACCGATGTCGATTTTTCTCCCCGGCTTTTGAAGCTCGCGTTTGTCCTGGTCAGCGCCGGCGTCGCCTTTTTCATTGCGGCTGCCTTCTACACCGAATGGGATACGTACCTCCGCTTTCGTTACGGCGGATCCTTCGGAGTGTCCGATCCGCTCTTCGGGGTCGATGTCGGGTTTTATGTCTTTCATCTGCCCTTCTATGAGCTGTTGCAAAACAGCCTGATGTTGCTGACGGTGTTGACGCTCGCGGCCGTCCTTCTGACCTACGTGTTCTTTGGATTGCTGCGGGCAAACGGGGGTGGCCAGTTCGCGGCAGACGCCAACGCCACTTCACATCTCTCCTTGCTTCTTTTTATTTTGGTCGCTAATTGGGGATGGGGGTTTTATCTTGGTCACTATCAACTTCTCTACTCCACGCTGGGCGTCGTCTATGGAGCAGGATACGCAGCGGATCATGTGACCAGGCTTGCCCTCTGGTTCATGGTCGGCGTCTCGGCGCTGGCGTGTGCACTTCTCGCGGTCAATTTCTTTCGCCCGCATTTCAAAACGTTGGCCGTAGGAGCGGGCGCGTACGTAATCGTGTGGTTCTTAGGGTTATCTCTGCTTCCATATTTCTTTGAGGAATTCGTCGTTCGGCCGAGCGAATTGGCGCTCGAAACTCCCTATTTGCGGAATTCCATCAATTTTACGCGGAAGGCCTATCAGCTCGACGCTATCCAGGAAACGTCCTATCCAGCCATGGCGGATCTGACGCGCGAGGTGATCGCGAGGAACGAAGACACGATCCAAAACATTCGCCTGTGGGACTCGCGGCCGCTGCTTCAAACCTATCAACAGACCCAGGCGATACGGCTCTACTACCAATTCTATAACATCGATACCGACCGTTATCACTTGGCGGACGGTTATCATCAAGTCATGCTTTCCGCCCGCGAACTCTCACTGGAACTCCCCGCGAAAGCGCAAACCTGGGTCAACCAGTATCTGCAGTTCACACACGGCTATGGCGCGGTCATGAACTTTGTCTCAAAGACCATCGGGGGCGGGTTCCCGGAATACCTTCTGGAGAACGTCCCCGCCAACTCCGCCTTCGGCCTGAAGATTGCTCAGCCCTCTGTTTATTATGGACAATCGATGCCGGGATATCGAATTGTCGCGACAGGCATCAAAGAGTTCGACTATCCTAAGGGCAATGACAATGTCTATACCAGCTACGCTGGAAAAGGGGGAATCCTGCTGGACAGTGTCTGGAAGAAGCTGTTGTTTGCTTGGAATAAGGCGGACATCAACATTCTATTGACTTCCTATCTTAAGCCTGAAAGCCGGATTCAGATCCACAGAGACGTTCGCGAGCGGGTAACGCAAGTCGCTCCCTTCTTGCGCCTGGACAGCGACCCTTATCCCGTCTTGAGCGAGGGTAAGTTGTACTGGATCCAGGATGCCTACACGACCTCGCATTACTTTCCATACGCAAACCCACAGTGGACGACGCAGTATGCGACCGCATCGCAGCCGGCTTCGGGTATCGGAAGAGCCGCTGGACAATTCCCCGACCCCGAAGGGGTAGGGGCCGGCTCCACGGCAATATTCGAGGGATTGAACTACATCCGAAACTCAGTGAAAGTCGTCGTGGACATGTACGACGGAACCGTTCGCTTTTTCGTCATGGATCCCAAGGATCCCGTGCTGGCCGCCTATCGGCGGGCATTTCCCGGCGTATTCGAGGACCTCAGTCAAATATCCGAGGACTTAAAGGCGCACCTGCGCTATCCGGAGGATCTCTTCACCATCCAAGCCGACCAGTACAGAACCTTCCACATGACGGATCCTCAGGTTTTCTACAATCGGGAGGACCTATGGGCGTCTCCGTTGGAGACGTACGCAGGCGAGGTGCGGCCCATGGAGCCCTATTACATCCTGGTGAAGCTTCCCGGAAGCGACCAGCTTGAGTACCTCCTCATGACTCCTTTTACGCCGCAAAACCGGGACAACATGATCTCCTGGATGGCCGCCAGGTCCGATTTTCCCGAGTATGGGAAAATGCTTTTTTACCAGCTTCCGAAAGAAAAGCTGATCTACGGGCCAAACCAGATCGAGGCGATGATCAATCAGAACACCACCATTTCTCAGCAGCTCACCCTCTGGAACCAACGCGGCTCGCGAGTCATTCGCGGGAAACAGATCGTGACTCCGATCGAGAACGCGTTCCTGTACGTGGTGCCCTTGTACCTGACCGCCGAAGGTACGAACTTTCCACAGCTGAAGCGCGTCATCGCGGTTACGGACGACAAGGTCGTGATGGAGCCCACGCTCGACGAGGCGCTCAACGCCCTCTTCGGTACGCGGCAACCTCAAGCGGTCGCCCCGCAAGGGAGCGCGGCGCAAACAACCGGCGAGGCGGCGCAAACAACCGGCGAGGCGGCGGAGGTGACGACCCCCCAGTCCGCCACGGGCCCGGCGAGGGTGCAGTTTCAGAACGCTCAGAAGGCCATGCAGCAGGGGAATTGGAAAAAATTTGGAACAGCAATGGAGGCGCTAAAGCGCCTGTTGGCCAACCCGACAATGTAGGACACAGACCTGTGAGAATCGGCGGCCACAACATAGCGCCCCTTGGACCCGCCGCAAGCGTATCAACAACGGGCGGTTTTTAGCGAGCAAGTGGGCTCACGATGTGACGCCGATGAAAACGACGGAAAATCTACGAGCGCTGTCTGCATCGGCCATTTAGGCTCCAATAGGGGTGTAGCCAAAGTTGGGCGCCGATTTACAATGATAGGACAGCATATGCGTATCGCGCTTGTCGCTCCGCTGGCGGAAGCCGTGCCGCCGAAGCTTTATGGCGGCACGGAGCGGGTGGTTTCATGGTTGGCGGAAGCGCTCGTTCGGCAAGGGCACAAGGTCACCTTGTTCGCGAGCGGCGGATCGCACACGGCAGCAACCTTTGTCGTTTGCGCGCCGCAAAGCCTCAGACTTGCGGGAATCCGCGATCACCTTGGCAGCACGTTGCGCATGTTGCGGGAGGTGGGCCGCCGCGCCGATGATTTCGACATTATTCATTTTCACGTTGACCTTCTGCCTCAGGCCTTGTTCCACGATCTCGCGCATAAATGTCTGACGACGTTGCACGGACGCCTCGATCAACCGGATATCCTGCCGCTTTATGAGGCCTATCCGGAGATGCCTCTGATTTCGATTTCGAACGCGCAGCGTCTGCCCATGCCGGCGGACGCAAATTGGCTAGCGACGATCCCGCACGGCCTGCCTTCACAGGTCTGCCCCTTTGTGCCCGAAGGCGGTGATTATCTGGCGTTCCTCGGGCGCATCTCACCTGAAAAACGGCCCGACCGAGCAATTGAAATCGCGAAGCGGGCGGGCGTTCCCTTGAAAATAGCGGCCAAGGTGGACGATGCCGACGTCGCGTATTTCAAGGCTGAGATCGAGCCCCTGCTTGACCATCCTCTCATCGAATTCCTGGGCGAAATCGACGAGAGACAGAAGTGCGAATTCCTTGGCAAGGCGCGGGCGCTCTTGTTTCCGATCGACTGGCCCGAGCCCTTCGGCCTGGTGATGATCGAAGCCATGTCGGCCGGAACGCCGGTCATCGCCTGGCGCAAGGGGTCGGTCGCGGAGGTGGTCACCGATCGCGTTAGCGGCGTGATCGTCGAGTCGATCGAGGCCGCAGTCACCGCCGTAAAGGAGAGCGGAACGATGAGCCGCGCCGCGGTTCGAGCCGAATTCGAGACGCGCTTCACCGTGGAGCGGATGGCGCGCGCCTATGTCAGCGCCTATCGTTCGCTGTTGGCGCGAGCCTCGGCGCCAACTGACATCGCGACGTCTGCGATGCCGCTCGCGGTCAGGGCTAAGCTCGGGTCGGCGGCTTGGGATCAGATCCCGTTTCACGGCGCCGATTCGCTCGGCAGAACGGCGTCAAGGAAAATCTGCGACGCGTCCGCTGGACCGACGGTCACCCGGATCTGATCTTTCGGCGCCAATGTGCCCCCGCCGCCGCAGACCAGCGATCGAACTCGGATCTAAAGCTTGATCCCGAAATGTTGCAGACATTCGGACAAGATCATGCGACGATACAAATAGATAGAGACCGTGAGTGATTCGACCTAAAGCGATCAGGGTCTAACGCATGAGAAGACCCGAGAAGAAGACAGGAAGGATACGATTTCTGCTGGCCCATGCATGCTGCGGGCGAATGTGGCTACAAGACGCTCCGAAAGCAACCATCACAACACGATCAGCAAATCCGCCGCATGTTTCGACGCTCCTAGATTGAGTGAAGCGCGGATATCGACAACGATTTTGTCGCGCACGCCCTCCCAGGCTTTTTCATGGTGAAGCAGGTAGCCGGCGTGAAGGGAATCGTGTATGGAGGTTTGGGTCACGCCAAACACCATTTCTTTCGAGCTGAGGCCGGAGAAAACAGCGCACTGCGCGGCAGTAATCTGGCTGAAAGTGCCGATAGTTTGGATTTAAACGCTCGCGCTGATTCTATTGGCGAGCGGTGCCCGCTTCATCCTGTCTCGTCGAAGTGGGTGACAATCATAATGGAAGGCCGGATTTCCGCAGGCAAAGATATTCCAGGACGCCTGCTTGTTGCCTCATCATAAATGCTTCCGGCCGGCGCGGGTTCAGCCTAATACGCTCGGTGCGCTTCCCCGAAGCAAGGCGTTGCCGAACCGCTTCCCACCGCGGCCGGAGCGAGCGAGACGCTTGCGTCTTGTTGGCCATTCACGAGAGTGCCGGTACTCTGACTCGACATGCCGACGCAGGCGTATCAGCCCTCTGACGTCAACGAGAGCAACGTACGATATTACAGGCAATTCCGCCAATGGCTTATACCAAGTCTCTGAAAGTTTAACTCCTGAGGCGGATTCCCAAATCGGCATTTATCTGATTCACCATGGCAAACAGCTTTTGGGAGAGTTTGCCATGTCGACTCCGGTTCCGCTTCGCTCTGACTTTGACACGATTGGCCTGCGCATGCTGGCGCGGCGATCGCGTGACCCCGATCAGACCCGGCGTCTCTTGGCACTGGCCGAGATTTATGATGGCGGCTCGTGGCCGGATGCGGCGCGGATCGGCGGGGTCGGGGTGCAGATCGTGCGCGACTGGGTTGTCCGTTTCAACGCCAAAGGTCCTGATGGTCTCTTGACCGGCAAAGCGCCGGGCGCTCCCAGCATCCTCGGCGAGCGCCAGCGCCAAGCCTTGCGGCAGGTCGTGGAAGATGGGCCGATTCCCGCCCTGCATGGCGTCGTCCGCTGGCGGCTGATCGATCTGGCGCAGTGGCTCTTCGAAGAGTTCCGGGTTTCGATCTCCAAGCCGACGCTCAGCCGCGAGCTGCGGCATATGGGCTTTCGCAAGCTCTCGGCGCGACCGCGCCATCATGCGCAAGACGAGGAAGCCGCGGCGGCTTTTAAAAAAACTTTCTCGCCCTCGTGGAGGAGACCGCCGCAAAAGAGGCTCCTGGCAAGCCGATAGAGATTTGGTTTCAAGACGAAGCTCGGATCGGGCAGAAAAACAAGGTCACCCGCCGATGGGCGAAACGCGGGACACGGCCTTCGGCGCCGCACGACCAGAGGACGAGTTCAGCCTATATTTTCGGCGCCATCTGCCCGGCCGAAGGAAAAGGCGCCGGGCTCGTACTACCCTCCTGCAACAGCGAGGCCATGGCCCTGCATCTCGAAGAAATCTCGCTTGCGGTCGCACCAAGCGCGCATGCGCTCGTTCTTCTCGATCAGGCCGGGTGGCATGTCTCGGCGAAGCTTCCCGTCCCGGACAACATCACGCTCTTGCCGTTGCCGCCGAAATCGCCCGAGCTCAATCCGGTCGAGAACATCTGGCAATTCATGCGCGACAACTGGCTCTCGAACCGCGTCTTCGAATCCTACGACGACATTCTCGACCACTGCTGCTTCGCCTGGAACAAGCTCATCGACATGCCCTGGAAAATCATCTCCATCGGAACAAGAGAGTGGGCCTATCGGTCGTGATCAGCGAGACTTGGTATTATAGGTAGTTTCCGAGCCTACCGGACTGCGTCGAGATCAGGTAGTCTTGGATCATAGCAGCCAATAGACTACGCGAGCGGTTCCCTTCGACGGCGAAGGATGCTCGGATCGCTGGCTATCCGACACTCAATATGGCTGAATGAACGGCTGGCACATCCATTTTGGAAGGAGCAACGCCATGTTTTTCTTCGCGGTGTATACCGTCCCGGTCTCCTTGCCCACAATCATATTCTGCCTGATCGCTGCCAATATGAGCGAGCGATTTCAGAAGGTCAAAGGACCTACCATTGTGCGCTTGAGGCTCGTCGGCCAGATGCTGGTCCGCCCGGGTTTACGCATCCAGGTCATTGAGGAACCGAGCCAGGACAAAATTTTCTGTGAAAAAATTGCAATGAAGATTGCAGACGGTCTCAATGGGCGTGCGTGCGGAGTGGGCTGTATAATATTCGCTGGCGCTGGATGTTGTCGTGTTGTGAGTGGTGGCGCTTCTAGACTTCTCGGCTTTGCTGGTGGAGATTTTGGCATGAGGAAAACATGCGGCCGTTGATCGCAGGAAACTGGAAGATGCACGGACTCGCGGCGCAGCTCACTGAGATAGACGCTATTGCCGTGTCTGTGAAGGCTACGCCGCCATTCGCCGATATTCTGATCTGCCCGCCCTCCACGCTGATCTCGCGAGCGGTCGAGACAGCGGCAGGCCGCATCGCCATCGGCGGGCAGAACTGCCGAAGTGAAGTCGCTGGGGCGTTCACCGGAGACATTAGCGCGGAAATGCTGAAAGATGCTGGCGCCTCGACGGTCATTGTTGGACATTCTGAACGCCGTCAACATCACGGCGAGACCAATGCAATGGTAGCCGCAAAGGCGCAAGCCGCATGGCGCGCGGGCATTCTCGCCATCATCTGCATCGGCGAAACCAAATCACAGCGGCAGGATGGCAAGGCGTTGTCCGCGTGTGGCGAGCAAATCGCCGGAAGCGTTCCCGAAGGCATGACCTCGTCCGGCAACGCGGTCGGCTACGAGCCTCTATGGGCGATCGGAACCGGGCGATCGGCAACCCAAGAGGAAATCGCCGAAGTGCACGCGCATATCCGGCATTGCCTGGTGGGGCGTTTGGGCGCGGAAGGGAACAAAATTCGCATCCTCTATGGTGGATCAGTTGATCCGTCCAATGCGCGCAAGATCCTAGCGCTGCCAGAGGTTAACGGCGTGCTGGTCGGCGGCGAAAGCCTGAAGGCCACAGATTTCGAAGGAATTTTAAGGGCTGTACCGGCAAAACACTTAAACCCTCCGGGCCACGGCGTCTGACCCAAAGCGCCAGATCACATTCTTCTACCAGTTGATTTCAATTTAGCCCTTCCGATTCGCGGAAATGCCGCGGTAAAGCCGTTGGCGAGTTCCTGGCAAACTGAAAGTCAGAAAAGTACATGATAGCGCCCACCGCGTTCGCACTAACCGCGACGCAATTTTCCAGTATGCGGTTGCAACCAGACGCTCGAAGTTAGCGGGCCCATAACGTGCGGCACGTCCAGGAGAAAACGATGATGCGGGTCGGAATTGCTTCAGACCACGGGGGATTTAATCTAAAGGGCGAGATCGCGGAGTCTTTTGCGTGGCGCCGGGTACGAGGTCTTGGACTTCGGCGCACATCAATTGAACCCCGGTGATGATTACCCCGATTTCGTCATCCCCTTGGCTCGGGCCGTGGCCGCGGGGCAGGTTACGCGGGGGGTGGCGGTCTGCGGCAGCGGCGTTGGAGCGTCCATCGCGGCAAACAAAGTTCCTGGTGCGCGCGCCGGCCTCATCCATGATGTTTTCTCCGCCCATCAGGGGGTTGAAGATGACGACATGAATGTTTTTTGTTTGGGCGGAAAGGTGATCGGGGCCGCGCTTGCTTTAGAACGGAGACTTTCCTGAACGCTCATTTCAGCGGCGCTCCACGCCATCGGCGGCGCCTCGCAAAAGTGCAGGCGTTGGAGAACTCGACAATGGGGCCATAAGAGTTTCAAACCAGATTCGTGCGAGGAGCGGGCACCGCGATCTCGTATGACAAATCAACGGGCGAAACCCCCTTATAAGACTGTCTCGATGCAGAACCCTATGTACAAGCCTTGCGCTCTCTCCGACGGGCTCTCAGGAGTTTGCCAGCGTAAATCCGAACCCTTCCCGCAAGTTTGGATGACGCGCTCGAGAACGCAAGGTGAGGTCCGATTGCAAAAGGGCGAAGGACGCATCCGTGAAACCAGTAAAGCCACGCATCCAGACGATCAAGGGCGGCTCGTCGAGCATCAAGGTCGCGTGCCTCCACCAGATTCTGGAGGGCGGGATTGAACGGATTGGACTGCCTGACACCATGCTGCCGGTCAAAAGCTTGAACCAGGCGAAGAACGTTTCGCGGTCAGTAACAATACCGGGCCACGCCATAGCGGTCCGTGTTCTGATGGAATGCATCGAGAGACGCAGTGGGGGCGACGCATTGACCGCGGCAGGTCACCGGCTGGTGCATGGCGGCCCGACATATTGGAAGCCGCAACAGATCAACTCGACTCGGCTCAGTTCAGGGAATTTGAGCTATGAAACTCTGCGGGAGTTTGCCCACGAATTTGCGCGGTCCAGCCTCCGGCGATACGAGCGCCAGTCGTGTCGTGGTGCCGCCGGTATCGCCCGCGATCAGCATCACTTGCGCAGCTCCATCCAGATCTGCCGGACCTGTTCGAGGGACCGTCCCTTGGTCTCCAGCACCCAGTAGTAGATCCATATCCAGCCGATGACGCAAAACAGCGCGAACAGCCAGTACGTCGACGCACTCCCTATCGCCTCGACGAGCGACAGGAAGAATTGGCTGACCAGAAAGGCCAAGCCCCAGTTCATCGCCGTACAGACCGCGACGGCCCCGCCGCGGATGCGGCCTGGAAAGATCTCGCTAATCACCGTCCATGTCACCGGCCCCATTGAAAAGGCGAAGGAAATGATGAAGGCGACCAGCGCGATCAGGGTGACGATGCCCACGCCGCTCGGCGCCGCCGAAGCCGGGACATGCCCGTTTTGCGCGATGAAGTGGTGTGCGATCCCCACCACGGCTAGGCTGATTCCCATGGTTGCAGCCATGAGCCCAGACAAAATATTGTCTTTGATGTATGAAGCCTCGCATCCTCGGTCGCCAGATTCCAGGCATCGGACGCTTCTCTGGGACGTTTTTCGCCGGATCCCAACAAACGAAAGCTTTCATCGCGGACATCCTACTGCTTGAGAACCGGGCCGCGATTTGAAGGTTTCGTGGTCGTCGTGGATCATAGTGGTAGACGAAGGGTTAGCGGTAGGCTCGGAAACTACTTAGATGCGAGCACGAGAAGTCAGTTCTGGCCGACGAACAGGGTTTCGTTTCAGCTGCTTGCTTCGTTAGTCACGGAAGAATTGCCCCTGTTTTGTCGCCGCGCGCCCATCAGGTTTCCTGTCGGCGTTTGGTTGGCTTGCTGTGCCCCCCTTCCCCGCTCTCGCTTTGAATCACTCAAAATGCACACCGGCATGAGTAATTTCCGAGCCTGCCTCAACGGTCTCCCGTCAGCTATAGTCTGCGTCAGGAACCTCTTGAACAAGCTGCTGATCCGCTAAGGCTAATTTATCGGCAGCGATGACCATGCCGCTATATGACACTTTGGTGGGTGCTTTGCCGACCTTTGGATATCCAACGATGTAGCCGGCGCGCAGCACGCCTTCCGCGGTTATGCTGGCGCAGTCCATCGAGCCCATGAGCTGGCGTCTTGCAGCAGCGACCAATCGGGATCCCGGGAGGAAGCGGGAAGACTCGAACATAAGTGGATCATGCTCGTTCGCGATCCACGCGCGTTCTGAACAAGCTTTCGGAGTAAGTCGAGAGCCGAGCGAACCGTGAAACACAAGGAGTCACAAGAAAATGAACGCACCTATTTCAACTCGAGAGCCTCAGAACCGAAACGGCGCGAGCGGGTTGCCGGCAGGGCGAGGGATGCTGGATTCCGACGAGTTGCACAAGATGGACGCCTACTGGCGGGCCGCCAACTACCTGTCCGTCGGGCAGATTTATCTCTACGACAATCCGCTTTTGCGCGAACCGCTGACGCTCGCCCACGTAAAGCCACTGGTGGTCGGGCACTGGGGCACGACGCCAGGCCAAAACTTCATTTATGTGCATTTGAACAGAGTCATCAAGAAGTATGATCTGGACATGTTCTATATCGCCGGTCCCGGTCACGGTGGCCCGGCACTGGTGGGCAACACTTACCTTGAAGGAACCTATAGCGAGATCTATCCGAATATCAGCCAGGACGAAGCCGGTTTGAAAAAGCTATTCAAGCAGTTCTCGTTTCCCGGCGGGATTTCCAGCCATGTTGCGCCGACGACGCCGGGGTCCATTCACGAAGGCGGCGAGCTGGGATACTCGCTCAGCCATGCCTTCGGGGCCGCGTTCGACAATCCCGATCTGATCGTCGCCAGCGTCATCGGCGACGGTGAAGCGGAAACGGGCCCCTTGGCTACCGCATGGCAGTCCAACAAGTTTCTCGACCCGGTCACCGACGGGGCCGTTCTGCCGATCCTTCACCTCAATGGCTACAAGATCAGCAACCCCACGGTCCTGGCCCGCATCGAGCATGAAGAGTTGGAGCAGTTTTTCCGAGGCTGCGGCTGGACGCCGTTATTCGTGGAAGGCGATGAGCCGGAAACGATGCATCAACTCATGGCCGCCACCATGGAAGAGGCCATCGAGGATATCCGGCAGATCCAAAAGAACGCACGGGACACAAATGACGCCGTTCGGCCGCGCTGGCCCATGATCGTCCTCAGGTCTCCCAAGGGCTGGACGGGACCGAAAGTCGTCGATGGCCTCCAGATCGAGGGCACCTTCCGAGCGCATCAGGTGCCGCTCATCGTGGATTCCGGGCACCCCGATCATGTGGCGCAGCTTGAAAGCTGGATGAAGAGCTACAAGGCTGAGGAACTGTTCGATGAAAATGGCCGCCTGATATCGGAATTGGCCGATCTCGCGCCGAAGGGCGACCGGCGGATGGGCGCCAATCCGCATGCCAACGGCGGGATTCTCTTGCGTGATTTGCGCATGCCGGATTTTCATCTTCACGCTGTAAGCGTGCCTTCGCCTGGCGCCACTGACGCCCAGGATACCCTTGTGCTGGGTAAGTTTCTGCGTGACGTGGCCACTTTGAATCAGGATCAACGTAATTTCCGTATCTTTGGTCCCGACGAGACGCTCTCCAATCTGTTAGGCGCGGTTTTTGAGGTCACCAATCGTCAGTGGGACGCCCGGAAAGTAGAAAATGATGAATTCCTCGCGGCCGCCGGACGCGTGCTGGACTCGATGCTCAGCGAGCACCAGTGCGAGGGCTGGTTGGAAGGATATCTGCTGACCGGGCGGCACGGGCTATTCAACAGCTATGAAGCCTTCATTCGCATCGTGGACTCGATGTTCAGCCAGCACGCCAAGTGGCTGAAGGTAACGTTGGAACTGCCCTGGCGCCGGAAGATCGCGTCGCTGAACTATCTGCTCGCCTCCCACGTCTGGCAGCAGGATCACAACGGCTTCACACACCAGGATCCCGGCTTCCTCGATCACGTAATTAACAAGAAGGCCGATATCGTGCGCGTCTACCTGCCGCCGGACGCCAACTGTCTGCTGTCGGTCTTTGATCACTGCCTGCGAAGCCGGCATTACGTCAACGTGGTGGTGGCAGGCAAACACGCCCTCCCGCAATGGCTGACGATGGAGGCCGCCGTCGTGCATTGCACGGAAGGCATCGGCATCTGGCAATGGGCCAGCAACGACCAGGACAGCGAACCGGATGTCGTCATGGCCTGCTGCGGGGATACGCCCACGCTGGAGATTCTGGCGGCCGTCTCAATCCTGAGGCAGCATCTTCCCGAGCTGAAAATCAGGGTGATCAATGTCGTCGATCTGATGAGGCTGCAGTCGTGCAGCGAGCATCCGCATGGACTGAATGAAACCGACTACGATTCCCTGTTCACGAAAGACAAGCACATCATCTTCGGCTTCCATGGATATTCCTCGTTGGTGCATCGCCTGACCTACCGCCGGACCAATCGCAATCTCCACGTCCGCGGCTACAAGGAAGAAGGTACCATCACGACTGCCTTCGACATGCGGGTCCAGAATGACCTGGACCGCTTTCATCTCGTGCAAGACGTGGTGGATCGCCTGCCGCACCTGGGCGCCAAGGGGGCCTATCTGAAGCAGATGGCTCGGGACAAGCTTATCGAGCACAAGCATTACATCGATAAGCATGGCGAGGATATGCCCGAGATCCGGAATTGGAAGTGGGGCGATTTCAAATGAACGCGCAAGCGCTGATAGACACCGCTCGGGCGCTGGTCGCCGACGACAAAGGCCTGCTCGCAATGGATGAGAGCAATTCCACTTGCAACAAGCGATTCGCCGCAGCTGGGATTGCCCAGACCGAAGAGACTCGACGCGCCTATCGGGAATTGCTTATGACCACACCGGGGCTCGGCGAGAGCATCAGTGGTGCGATCCTCTACGACGAAACAATCCGCCAGCAAAAGCAAGACGGCACTCCCTTTGCTAAGGTTCTGAACGATGCGGGAATCCTTCCCGGCATTAAAGTCGATATCGGCGCAAAGGATCTGGCCGGTCATCCTGGAGAGACAATCACAGAAGGCTTGGACGGGTTACGTATCCGCCTCCAGGAGTATTTTCAAATGGGCGCGCGTTTCACCAAATGGCGCGCGGTAATCGCTTTAGGCGATGGCATTCCCAGCCGGGGTTGCATCGAGGCCAACGCGCAGGCCTTGGCCCGCTATGCTGCGTTGTGCCAGGCATGCGGACTAGTCCCTGTCGTCGAGCCGGAAGTGCTCATGGCCGGCAATCATACACTCGAGCGTTCCCGCGAGGTGACGGAGGAAGTCCTGCTAAGGGCTTTCGCCGCGCTTCACACCCAACGGGTGATGCTTGAAGGGATGATCCTGAAACCCAACATGGTGCTTCCGGGATTGACCTGCCCCACTCAGGAGACGGCGGACGAGGTGGCCGACGCCACGGTGAAGTGTCTCCTGCGAGTCGTTCCCGCCGCTGTCCCAGGGATTGCGTTTCTGTCGGGCGGCCAATCCGGTCAACTGGCCTCGGCGCGGTTGAACGCCATGAATGTCAGGTTCAAGGCGCCACGGGCGCGCCTGCCCTGGGCGCTGGCTTTTTCATTCGCTCGCGCGATCCAGCGCCCGGCCCTGGAGATCTGGGGGGGCGAGGAGGCCCACCGATTGGCGGCGCAGCAAGCTCTGTATCATCGGGCCCAGTGCAACCGGGCTGCGCGCCGCGGCGAATACAGTGCCGCGATGGAAACGCCTGAACTCGGAACCAAGCATGCAGCAAGTGCGGCATCCGCCGCATAGCGAAAGCAAAATGATCGCTGATCAAGCCCGGAGCCGACCAGCCGAGGCCGCCGGAGCACAAACAAGTGATCGCCACCCAAAATAGGCTGCTGCAGCTTTACTTCATTCGACACGGCGAAACCGCCTGGTCTCTCACGGGCCAGCACACGGGAGTCACGGACGTTCCGTTGACTGCGCATGGCGAAGAAGAGGCGCGCGAACTTGAACCATTCCTCCGAAAAATCAAGTTTGCTCGCGTCCTAACCAGTCCGCGCCAGCGCGCCCGGCGAACGTGCGAGCTAGCCGGGTTCGGTGCTTCGGCCGCAATTGAACCGGATCTGTCCGAGTGGGACTATGGCGACTACGAAGGACGGCGCTCCGTGGACATTCGCAAGGAGCGACCGGACTGGAATGTGTTTCGGGATGGTTGTCCTGGCGGTGAAACGCCCGCACAAGTTTCCGATCGTGCAGATCGGCTCATCGCACATCTTCGCGCGCTGGACGGAAACGTCGCGCTCTTCTCGCACGGCCAGTTCGGGTGCGTCCTGGCCGCGCGATGGATCGGATTGCCGGTGCTCGAAGGCCAGCATTTTGCGCTCGGCCCGGCATCGCTCAGCATTCTCGGCCACGAACCCAGCCACCCCAAGGTGCGGGTCATAGCGCTGTGGAATGCCGCCCCGGGCATCACTATCAGGTAGCCGACCCGATGCTGTCACAGTGGATAACGCTCTAGCAACGGAATCAAAAAGTTAGAGCAGTCGTTAGCTTTGCTATACCGTAGAAAAAAGCCATGGCCGTTTTTCTGGATTGCTCCCGTGGCGCAACATTTTCTTGTGTCCGCGGCGTCGCGGACCTCGGCGCCGGTCGATCTTTGCTTTGTGACGGGAATGCAGGACTGATGATGGTTCATCTGGGATCGACGACGTTGAAGTATACCTCCTCGTCAACCTGACACGTTGTCACGAGAGATCCCGTTGGCTTGAACTCCGGATGACCTGGATGCGCAAGTGCACGGGCTCCATTTCCTTGAAGACGGTAATCGACAGGACAAGGCCAGGACCGTTTGACGTTCTGAAGGCGCCCGAGAGTAAAGACCACAGCTCGCGGATATTCGCGCAAGATATTCACGCTTGCCGTGATCGGCGCAATCGGAACGAAGACCACGACAGGGAAAACCGAGACGACACACAAAGGGGCGAAGAACATCACGTTGCTCGTTTCAGAACGAGAGCATCGGCCGTGGATATAAGTAGTTTCCGAGCCTGCCTCCAACGATCTCCCTCAGCTATGGTCGCAAGGGACGAGCTTTTGATCGGACTGCGGGCGCCACGTGCGCCGCTTTGTCTAGTGCGACGCCCCTGCCCCCGGCAAGGGAATTGGCGTTCGCAGTTCCCAGAACTTCGAGTTCCAACCGTGCAGCTGACACGCAACACAGGGTCCGTGAACACCAGGCGCACTCTCGTTCATAAAATCGGGATGCCCAGGCGTTCTCAGCGGAATCGACAGCTAATACCAAGTCTCGCTGATCACGACCGATAGGCCCACTCTCTTGTTCCGATGGAGATGATTTTCCAGGGCATGTCGATGAGCTTGTTCCAGGCGAAGCAGCAGTGGTCGAGAATGTCGTCGTAGGATTCGAAGACGCGGTTCGAGAGCCAGTTGTCGCGCATGAATTGCCAGATGTTCTCGACCGGATTGAGCTCGGGCGATTTCGGCGGCAACGGCAAGAGCGTGATGTTGTCCGGGACGGGAAGCTTCGCCGAGACATGCCACCCGGCCTGATCGAGAAGAACGAGCGCATGCGCGCTTGGTGCGACCGCAAGCGAGATTTCTTCGAGATGCAGGGCCATGGCCTCGCTGTTGCAGGAGGGTAGTACGAGCCCGGCGCCTTTTCCTTCGGCCGGGCAGATGGCGCCGAAAATATAGGCTGAACTCGTCCTCTGGTCGTGCGGCGCCGAAGGCCGTGTCCCGCGTTTCGCCCATCGGCGGGTGACCTTGTTTTTCTGCCCGATCCGAGCTTCGTCTTGAAACCAAATCTCTATCGGCTTGCCAGGAGCCTCTTTTGCGGCGGTCTCCTCCACGAGGGCGAGAAAGTTTTTTTAAAAGCCGCCGCGGCTTCCTCGTCTTGCGCATGATGGCGCGGTCGCGCCGAGAGCTTGCGAAAGCCCATATGCCGCAGCTCGCGGCTGAGCGTCGGCTTGGAGATCGAAACCCGGAACTCTTCGAAGAGCCACTGCGCCAGATCGATCAGCCGCCAGCGGACGACGCCATGCAGGGCGGGAATCGGCCCATCTTCCACGACCTGCCGCAAGGCTTGGCGCTGGCGCTCGCCGAGGATGCTGGGAGCGCCCGGCGCTTTGCCGGTCAAGAGACCATCAGGACCTTTGGCGTTGAAACGGACAACCCAGTCGCGCACGATCTGCACCCCGACCCCGCCGATCCGCGCCGCATCCGGCCGCGAGCCGCCATCATAAATCTCGGCCAGTGCCAAGAGACGCCGGGTCTGATCGGGGTCACGCGATCGCCGCGCCAGCATGCGCAGGCCAATCGTGTCAAAGTCAGAGCGAAGCGGAACCGGAGTCGACATGGCAAACTCTCCCAAAAGCTGTTTGCCATGGTGAATCAGATAAATGCCAATTCGGGAATCCGCCTCAGGAGTCAAACTTTCAGAGACTTGGTATAAGGTGCAAGCATCATGACTATCTCCGAACAAGCGAGACACAGGTCCGACCATCTGCAGACGTTGACGGTGGCTATTTTCGACGTTGACGGCGTCCTGCTCGCATCCCCTCATGAGCGTGCTTGGCGGGAATCGCTCCAAGGTTTTGCTGATCCCAATCGCTTCACTTCGGCGATGTATCAAGCCTATGTGGCGGGCAAACCGCGCCTGAGCGGCGCCCGTGCGGCCCTGCAGGCATTGGGGGTGCCTGACGCCGACAGGCAGGCAGTCGTCTATGCCGAGCGGAAGCAGAAGCGGCTCGAGGAGCTGATTCACGCCGGGAGTGTCGCCGCCTTTCCCGACGCGCTGCGCTTCGTTCAGGCGGTCGCGGGGTTGGGTTGGCGTATGGCGGTCGCGTCGTCCTCGAAAAATGCCAACGGCATGATGAGGACAATTCGCCTTGGCTCCGGCCAAAGCTTACTCGATATCTTCAGTGTCAATGTCTGCGGGCGCGATTTGCGGCAGGGCAAGCCGAACCCGGAGATTTTCCTCCTGGCTGCCGCGGAGCTGCACGTCGCACCCGCACAGTGCTTCGTCGCCGAAGACGCGCCCGCCGGCATTGAGGCGGCCTGCGCAGGCCACATGACGGCGCTCGGGATCGCCCGACACAGCGACGCTGCCCTATTGCGAGCGGCGGGAGCGGATCTCGTGGTGGCGGGTCTGGACGAAATCGCAGTCGATGAACTGGCTGAAGGGCGGCTTTGCCGGCGGCCGGCATGATCAGGCCAGGGACGATGGAACACGTACTCGAGCCGACCACTGATCCCATTTGGGTCTTTGGCGCGGATGGCTACGACCCGCTTCGCGAGAGCAGCGTTAAGTCACGCTTCGCGATCAGCAACGGTTTCCTGGGCGTAAGGGGTGGGCGAGCCACGACCCGGGGGGCACGTTGGGTCATTCCGGCGCGAACCTATGTGGCCGGGCTGTTCGACACGCCCGGCACCGAGCGTGCCACACCAGGCCTGGTCCCAGCCGCCGACTGGCTGCAGGTCCGCATCTTGCTGCCTGGCGGACCCTTGATACATCACCCGGGTGATGTCTCGTCGCATCGCATGACGCTCGACGTGAGGCGAGGTGCATTGCTCAGTGAAAGCCGTCAGTTGAAGGCGGCCGGCCTAAGCATCCGCCTGCGCACGTTGCGCCTCGTGTCGCTGAGCGAGCGTACGGTTGGGCTGCAGCTGATCCAATTGGAGATCGAGGACGGCGTGGTCGATGTCACGGTCGAAGCATCGTTCAAAGGGGTGGAACTCGGGCTCGTGACCGACCGGCTCGATCAGGATCTCGGCGTGTGGCACACCCAGCATTCGGGGAAGGGCCTCGCCATGGCGACCGCATCGTCGCTACAGATCGACGGCCACGATCTTCCGCCGACCGCGCTCGGCCAATTAAAATGGTCCTGGAGCTGGAAATCTCGCCCCGGGCAGGTCGTGTGTTTCGAGCGCTCCGTCGCCATCGTGCGCAGCGACACCCAAGGCCTGGATCCCGGCGGCGAAGCCCGGGACAAGCTCGGCTTCGCGCGACACATCGGCTGGCGCGGCGTGGTCGCGGCGCATGAGGCGGCCTGGGCAAGCCGCTGGCAGTGCAGCGATGTGGAGATCGATGGCGATGCGGAGGCACAGCGGGCACTGCGGTTCGCCTTATACCATCTGAATAGCGCGGCCAACCCAGCCGACGAGCGCGTCTCGATCGGCGCCCGGGCGCTGACCGGCGACGATTATCGTGGACACGTCTTCTGGGACACCGAAATCTACCTGCTGCCCTTTTATGTCCTGACCTGGCCCGAAGCCGCCCGAGCGCTGCTCATGTATCGCTTTCATACCCTTGATGCCGCGCGAGCGAAGGCCGCCGGAATGGGCTGGCGCGGCGCGCTCTACGCCTGGGAATCTGCATATACTGGCGCGGAGATGACGCCTGAGCAGGTTATCGGCCCGGATCGGAAGATCATCGATATCCTTTGCGGCAAGCAGGAGCAGCACATCAGCGCGGACGTCGCCTACGCGGTCTGGCAATACTGGCATGCGACCGGGGACGAAGGTTTCCTGCTCGACGCTGGCGCGGAAATCCTGCTTGAGACGGGCCGTTTCTGGGCCAGCCGTGCTCAACCGGAGGCGGACGGCTACCGCCACATCCGCGGCGTCATCGGACCGGACGAATATCATGAGCATAGTGGCCTACGCAGGCCGTTCCGTGCCAATGGACGTGGTGCTTGGGCGGGAGCGGATACAAAAATCTCAGGTGATCAAACAGGCCGATGTCGTGGCACTTCTGGGGCTGTTGCCGGAGGAGTTCCTGCGCGAGACGGGGGCCGTGAACTTCCGTTACTACGAGCCTCGCTGCGGCCATGGCAGCTCGCTGAGCCGCGCCATGCATGGGATGGTCGCCGCCCGGCTAGGCTACTCCGAAATGGCGCTGCGCTACTTTCGGCAAACCGCGGCGATCGATCTCGCCGATACGCATGTGGCAATTGACGGTGGCGTGCACATAGCGGCCCTGGGCGGGATCTGGCTGACCGCAGTATTCGGTTTCGCAGGGCTGTCACTGCACAGCGACGGCATAGCTGTCGATCCACAGCTACCGGCGAAGTGGCGCAGCCTTGGCTTCAGCCTTCAGTGGCGTAGCCGCCGGCTCAAGATCAGGATCGAACAGGCCAAGCAACTTGTCGAAACAATGCTGGAAACAGGAGAGCCGATGACGCTTGTCATATGCGGTGAGCCGCACAATCTCCGCAGTGACCAGACGCTTCGCGTGTGCTTAGGCAGGCAAATTGTGACCCCCTAATGCACGGAATTGCCGTGCAATTTCTTATGACCCTTTCCAAGGGATCGCGGCGTGCGGAAAGTGCGCTTGTGTTGCGCAGGGCTGCATCAAGTGCGTGAGCGTCAAGATCGAGCGGGGCGAGGGCGTCGATGATCTCGGTCCTGGACGAGAACAACGTTCTCAGCCGGTCGAGCACCAGCCCCTCGATATCGCCCGCCGGAACGCGCATCCTTTTCTGGGTTTGCGGGCGATCACCAGTGAGAAGCGACGCCGAGACGTAGTAGCGGTACCGCTTGGCTCTCTTTGTGGCATGAACTCGGCGTCATCCGATTGCCGTCGGCGTCGCCGCAGCGGTTCGCCGAGCAGGTTCAGTGCCTGCACCTGCCCGATGTTTGCCCGGCATATCGCCTCGACAGGCCGTGGGCCTGTTACATAGAGGGAACGCGTGCCGGAAACGATTCGGTTCAAGTACCAGGCGTTTCTGAGCTACAGCCACCCGGATACACGGAGCACCGACATGACCGGTCTGCAAGCAGAACTCGAAGCCGCTTTCCGTAAGCTGCCAATCGCCCCTCCTGACGAAGGGGGAATTCCGTATGAATGTTTGATACCTGGCATTGGGCGTCAACTTGCTTTGATGAAGCCAGTCGACCGTAAGGTTGCTTCGCCGGACGCCACAAAGCGAAGACTAGTCGCCTTGAAGAAACACGCCAAGATACTTTGTGAAGACATGTCGGCAATGGCACTCCTGCGTCTGAAACTGCGCATCTTAATCGTCGAAATTGCGCACGCGGAACATCCAAAGCTCCCGCCACCGGCTGGCAGGGGCGCGCCTCAAAAAAGTCAGGTAACGCAGGTTGCGCGGACTGTGGCGGAGCACTTTTATGGCCTGACGGGCACAAGGCCGACCCGCATCACCCCACCGGGAGGCGGCAAAGCCCATGGTCCATTTCTCGAGTTCCTCGCAATAATTTACAGAATTTTAGGCATCAAGGCTTCGGCTGAGAACCAAGCGAAGGCGGCTATCAACTTTGTGATGAAAAAATACCCAAAAACCTAGGGATTTTTCTCCCTTAGCTTTTGACGCAAGCCGCGGTCTATCGTGATCAAGATATAGTCACGGAGGCGGCAATGGCTTTGGCGGATACTTCAGCTTCATCGAAAAATCGCGAGGGCCCGGCGGGCTCGCCCCGCATCGAATGGATCCCGATTGGTGCGCTTCGGCGTAACCCTAGAAACGCGCGAACACATTCCAAAAAGCAGATTAGACAGATCGCGGCGAGCATAAGAAGCGCCGGGTTTCTAAATCCGGTGATCGTCGACGACGCCGATATGGTTCTTGCCGGCCATGGGCGTCTTGCGGCCGCGCGGCTGGAAGGGTTGACTCATGCGCCGGTTGTCCGGTTCGGCCATCTCAACGAGGCGCAAAAGCGCGCCTATGTGATCGCCGACAACAAACTCGCCGAACAGGGCGGTTGGGATCGGGAAATCCTGGCGATCGAGTTCGGCGAGCTGATCGACCTTGTGCCGGCCGACGGCTTCGACGTCTCTTTGACTGGATTTGAGGCGCCAGAGATCGACCTGCTCCTGACGGATATGGCCCCCTCGAGGCCACAGCCAGAAGATATCGTGCCAGCTTTGCCCCGGACTCCGGCAACGCGACGCGGGGATTTGTGGTGGCTGGGAAAACACCGGCTCTTGTGCGGCGATGCGCGAGAAGCCGCCGACTTCGCCCGCCTGATGGAGGGCGCAATGGCGTCGGCGGTGTTTTGCGATCCGCCATACAACCTGCGGGTGAGCGAGATTGGCGGGCGCGGGCGGGTTCGACATCCCGAATTCGCTTTCGCCTCTGGCGAAATGGCCCCGGCGCAGTTTCGAAAGTTCCTCCTTGAAACGCTCGCCAATGGCGTTCGCGTCTCGGCTGAAGGGGCGGTCCATTACGTCTGCATGGACTGGCGCCACATCGGCGATCTGATCGACGTTGGACGCGAGCTCTATGGGGACATGCTGAACCTCGTGGTCTGGAACAAGTCGAACGCCGGCCAGGGCTCGTTCTACCGTTCGCAGCATGAACTCATCGGCGTCTTCCGGGTTGGCGGCCATCCGTACAGAAACAATGTCGAATTGGGCCGTTTCGGCCGCAATCGCTCTAACGTTTGGACCTACGCGGGGGTCAACACCTTCGGGCGAGGCCGCATGGAGGCGCTCGCCGCCCATCCGACGCCAAAGCCCGTCTCTCTCGTCGCTGATGCGCTTCTCGATTGCACGGGGCGTGGCGACGGCGTGCTCGATCAGTTCGCAGGTTCAGGCACGACCATTCTGGCGGCCGAGAAAGTCGGCCGCATCGGATTTGGCGTCGAATACGAGCCTGGATATGTCGATGTCGCCATCAAGAGGTGGCAGAGATCGACGAAGCTTGAAGCGACGCTTGCCGGCGACGGACGCAGTTTCGAGGAGATCGGTGCCGCTCGCTCGAACTCCAATGATGCGCCTCAGCATGATTCTCCGAAGCCTGACACCAACCAAGCGCAAGCAAAGCGCGTGGCGAATCACAGAGCGACGATCGCCCTTGGCGGTGAAGGAGCAAAGGGCGGGCAAATAGCTGCAGGTTCGGAGAGCGGCCATGCCTGATCGGAAAATCTCAGGGCCGTCGGATTACGTCGTCGGCTATCGGCGACCGCCAAAGGCGTCGCAATTTATGGCAGGCAAAAGCGGCAATCCGAAGGGGCGTCCGAAAGGCAGTCGGACAGTCGCGGCTGTCCTGCAGGACATCATTCGACAAAAGATCGCCGTAACCGAAAACGGCAAGACGCGCCGGATCCCCGCCCTTGAGGTGATGCTCCGTCGGCTCGCCAACGACGCCATGCGCAGCGACCCGAGGGCCATAAAACTCTTGCTCTCGCTGGTCGATCGATATGGGGACTCGCCCGAGGCCGCCCTTCGTCTCGGCGACGTGCTGGCTGAGGACCGGGCGATCCTCGCGCAATATCTACAACAGCCTGCCGGCCCCGGCCCGGAGGCCGCCTGGAAGCCCGAGGACGAGGAGCGTGGCGATGACGTCTGAAGCCCGGCTCCTCGAAGCTCTGTTGCGCAATGACTTCAGAGCCTTCCTCCATAAGACCTTCGCAATCCTTTCTCCGGGCCAAACCTATATCCCCGCATACGCCGGATGAGGCAATAATTTGCAGCGTCGATGCCGCGATTCAGCTAACATAATCAGCATGTTATTTCGGATCGAATGAGGCCGTCATGGCGAACCCGGCGGGTGATACCAAGTCTCGCTGATCACGACCGATAGGCCCACTCTCTTGTTCCGATGGAGATGATTTTCCAGGGCATGTCGATGAGCTTGTTCCAGGCGAAGCAGCAGTGGTCGAGAATGTCGTCGTAGGATTCGAAGACGCGGTTCGAGAGCCAGTTGTCGCGCATGAATTGCCAGATGTTCTCGACCGGATTGAGCTCGGGCGATTTCGGCGGCAACGGCAAGAGCGTGATGTTGTCCGGGACGGGAAGCTTCGCCGAGACATGCCACCCGGCCTGATCGAGAAGAACGAGCGCATGCGCGCTTGGTGCGACCGCAAGCGAGATTTCTTCGAGATGCAGGGCCATGGCCTCGCTGTTGCAGGAGGGTAGTACGAGCCCGGCGCCTTTTCCTTCGGCCGGGCAGATGGCGCCGAAAATATAGGCTGAACTCGTCCTCTGGTCGTGCGGCGCCGAAGGCCGTGTCCCGCGTTTCGCCCATCGGCGGGTGACCTTGTTTTTCTGCCCGATCCGAGCTTCGTCTTGAAACCAAATCTCTATCGGCTTGCCAGGAGCCTCTTTTGCGGCGGTCTCCTCCACGAGGGCGAGAAAGTTTTTTTAAAAGCCGCCGCGGCTTCCTCGTCTTGCGCATGATGGCGCGGTCGCGCCGAGAGCTTGCGAAAGCCCATATGCCGCAGCTCGCGGCTGAGCGTCGGCTTGGAGATCGAAACCCGGAACTCTTCGAAGAGCCACTGCGCCAGATCGATCAGCCGCCAGCGGACGACGCCATGCAGGGCGGGAATCGGCCCATCTTCCACGACCTGCCGCAAGGCTTGGCGCTGGCGCTCGCCGAGGATGCTGGGAGCGCCCGGCGCTTTGCCGGTCAAGAGACCATCAGGACCTTTGGCGTTGAAACGGACAACCCAGTCGCGCACGATCTGCACCCCGACCCCGCCGATCCGCGCCGCATCCGGCCGCGAGCCGCCATCATAAATCTCGGCCAGTGCCAAGAGACGCCGGGTGTGATCGGGGTCACGCGATCGCCGCGCCAGCATGCGCAGGCCAATCGTGTCAAAGTCAGAGCGAAGCGGAACCGGAGTCGACATGGCAAACTCTCCCAAAAGCTGTTTGCCATGGTGAATCAGATAAATGCCGATTCGGGAATCCGCCTCAGGAGTCAAACTTCCAGAGACTTGGTATGAATCGTATGATGGCGCTCTCAGGCTCGATTTCGACCGCCGATTGTTGCTTCACTTTCGCGGATCGGTGGTTACCTCCGACGCAGGCTTGCTCGCGTACCGGGAACTGGACGACGCGCTGTGCCTCAGCGCGATGGCGGGTGATGCGCTCTCCGACGCACGCACTGGCAAGAATGGCCGGCATGCACTCGTCGGGATGTTGCGGCAATCCATATTTGGGCGACTTGCCGGATATGAAGACGTGAACGACGCTCAACGCCTGCGCCATGATCCCGCGATGCGGTGGATAGTCGGCGGAAAGGCGGCCTCGGATGCAGCGGCTTCGCCGAGCCAGATGGGCCGCTTTGAGACGCGCTGGCTCACGGCGGAAAAGAACCTTTCGGCGCTCGCTGATCTCTCCGGCAAATGGATCGACAGCGTTCATGGTCGCCGTCCGCCGAGAGGTATCTTGCTCGACATGGATTCGAGCGTGAGCCCGACGCATGGCGAACAGGAACACAGTGTCTGGAACGGTCACTATGACTGCACCTGCTATCATCCGCTGTTCGTTTTCAACCAATATGGCGATTTGGAACGCTGCGCCCTGCGCCCCGGCAATGTTCACAGCGCCGATGGATGGGAGGCGGTGCTGAAGCCGGTCGTGGCGCGGTATCAAGGCAAGGTCTCACGCATTTATTTCCGCGCCGACGCCGGCTTCGCAAACCCCGAAGTTTACGAATATCTGGAGGCAGAACGGATCAAATATGCGATCCGTCTGCCCGCCAATCACATCTTGCAAGAGAGGATCGGCTATCTGCTCAAACGCCCGGTTGGTCGCCCGTCCAATGACGTCTGCCGATCCCATGCAAGTTTCACCTATCAAGCGGGAAGCTGGTCGCAGCCGCGCCGGGTGATCGCCAAGGTCGAATGGCATCCGGGCGAGCTTTATCCGCGCGTCGGCTTCATCGTGACGAACATGGCGCGCTCCGCCGAGAATGTCGTCGCCTTCTACAACAAGCGCGGCACGTGTGAGCAATGGATCAAGGAAGGAAAAGGCGCAATCAAGTGGACCCGGCTATCATGTCGGTCGTTCGCTGCTAACGCCGTCCGTCTCCAGCTTCATGCGCTGGCCTACAATCTCGGTAATTTTCTGCGCACGCTGGCGACGCCCGAACCGATAAAGGATTGGTCACTGACGAGCCTGAAGGAAAAGCTGATCAAGATCGGCGCGAAGATCGTGAGCCATGGCCGCTATGTCGCGTTTCAGATGGCCGAAGTCGCCATTCCGAAAAATCTCTTCGCGGACATCCTACGAATGATCGCCGACCTGCGGCCGCCGCCCAATCCAGCGCCTGCGTGAAGTGTTCGGTCGTCATGCGTCGAGCAAAAACTAAGGGAGAAGTGCGTCTTGATCACAACCAACTCTGTATTGTCCGGTGCGCGATCCGCCCATGTCACTGGTTTTGGTGTGCCGGAGCACCACAGCAGCGCCGCAGCGCGGCAATCTCAACCTCAATAAGCGGGCGATCCGGAAAATAATGCCGGTATAGGACGAATGTCCGATGTCACGGCAGGAGATCAATGATACGCGCTTGGCACATTCCCGGTTATCTGGGGAATGCCAGCTAAAGATACAGCAGCAGTTGTACACTGCGGTTTCTGCGATGTCCCCGCTGGCACTCGCCGCAACGTTCGCCGAGGAAATCAGTCGACTGGGGCAGAGTGAGATATCAGCACTTGGCATGTCGAAGCGATCGCCTGGCGGCTTGAACGCGTTCGCCGCGGCGAGATCCGGCGGCTGATCATCAACATGCCCCCGAGGTCGCTGAAATCGATTGCGGCCTCGGTCGCCTTTCCGGCCTTCGTCCTCGGGCACGACCCTGCGCGACGCATTATCTGCGTCAGCTATTCCGGCGATCTTGCCAAAAAGCACGCCAACGATTTCCGCGCCGTGCTCGAATCGCCCTGGGATCGATCGGCGTTCCCTAACACGCGGATCGGGCCGTTCAAGAACTCGGAAACCGAGATCGAACTCACCGCGCGCGGATTCCGTCTGGCGACATCGGTCGGCGGAACGCTGACCGGTCGAGGCGGCGACATCATCGTCATCGACGACCCCCTCAAGCCGGACGACGCTTTATCGGAGGCAAAACGATCCGCAGCCAATCAATGGTTCACGAATACGCTACTCTCCCGCCTTGACGACAAGCGGACAGGCGCGATCGTGGTCGTCATGCAGCGCGTCCATATTGACGACCTAACGGGTTTTCTTTTGTCCCAATCGGATGAATGGGATGTCCTCAGCCTCCCAGCCGTCGCGTATTTTGACGAGATCATCCCCCTTTCGGCTGAACGTACCTATCGCCGTCAATCGGGCGAAGCGCTGTCCCCCGAGCGCGAGCCGCTTCATGTGTTGGACGCCTTGAAACTCCAGCTCGGCAGCGACGCGTTCTCCGCTCAGTATCAACAAGCGCCGGCGCCGCCGGGCGGCGCGATGGTGAAGCGCCACTGGATCAAACGCTATTCGGAACTCCCGCCCGCCCCCGCCCGCCTGTTCACGCTGCAAAGTTGGGACACCGCCAGTAAGGGAGGCCCTGACAACGACTGGTCGGTCTGCACAACCTGGATCGTCACACGCAAGAAGCTTTGGTATCTCATCGACGTGTGGCGGCAGCGCGTCGATTACCCCGCGCTCAAGGCAAGCGTGCAGACCCTCGCCGAGAGATGGGACGCGCGGCGCGTTCTGGTTGAGGACACCGGCGCCGGAACCTCACTCGTTCAAGAGCTGCGCGGACAAATCTCAGGCATAGTCGCCGTAAAACCCGAGGGCGACAAAGCGAGCCGCATGGCGGTTGCCTCCGCAAAATTCGAGGCAGCCCAAGTTTTGCTGCCCGAACGGGCGTCATGGTTGCCCGATCTCGAATACGAGCTCTTCACCTTCCCCGGCAGCCGGCACGACGACCAGTGCGATTCAATCAGCCAAGCGCTCCTCGACAAAAACAATTCATGGATGACGTGGCTTTCACCCGAAGACTGGGACGTCCTCCTCGCCAAATCAAGAATGCCGTTGCGCGTCCAATTCTGACCTGTGCTTGCCTGCGCAGCGCTTCGACGACAACAAAATACCATGTGATACCGCTTCCATAGCGGATTGAATCGAGGCCGATTTTCGTAGGCTTATAGGGCTCGGTGGCATATGTCATGGGCAAGCGGGTATGGCGGAACTGGTAGACGCCTCGGACACAAAATGCCGTTCCCAAAAGGGGTGTCGGCACGTTTCCGGCCGCCCGCATCACCATCGTCGCTTCAACGTTCCGTGGAATCATGTTGAACAAACGTCGGCAAAAATTTGAAAACGTCGCCGATGTTGTTCGAGCCCGCATGAGGGCATTGTCATGTCTGGACGGCGCCCGCTGATCAAGGGTTTTTTTGCGGCGTTGCGTTTGATCGTGGGTGCGGTCATGTCTTCGGCCTGTCGATGCGGGTTTTGACGCCCCGCTGGCCCTGATGTTGTCCGCTGATCCCTTGCCCCAAATCACGTTGGCGCGCTTGACGGCGCAGACAATGCCACGGGCTTTGGGATCAATCCGCGCTCTTCGCATCACCTCTTGGTCACCCTCAATTCTTTTGCAGCCCTTGGCCGCTGACGATGTCGGCGGTCGTTACGCCGGAGCTGCGCTATAGGTTGTCTTACCGCGCATGATCGCGAAGGCGATGCGCGCCATTTTATTGGCGAGCGCGACGGCGACAAGCTTGAAGGGCTTAGTCTGCATGAGCTTCTTCGCAAAGGATCGCAGCGCGTCGTCGTGCGGCTTGCGATGATAGAGGACCGCATGCGCGCCCACGACGAGCAATGTCCGCAAATATCGATTGCCCATCTTCGAGATGCGGCCCAATCGCTCCTTGCCGCCGGACGAGTTTTGTCTCGGCGTCAGGCCAAGAAAGGCGGCGAACTCACGCGGGCCCGAGAAAGCGGAGACGTCTTGAACGCTCGCGGCCATCGCCGAGGCCGTCACCGGGCCGAAGCCAGGAATAGTCATCAGCCGGCGCGCCATTTCGTCGCCTCGAGCCATCGCGGCGATGCTTCGATCGCTGCGTGCAATCTCCTGATCCAGAGCATGCAGTTGACGCACGAGCGGGGCGAGCGCCGCGCGGACGCAGGCCGGAATCGTCTCGTCGCCTTCCGCCATGACGAGCCCCGCCATTTCGCGGGCGTTCTTGAGCCCCTGCGCCGCGATGACCCCAATCTCGGCCAGATGCCCGCGAAGCGCGTTGATCAGTTGCGTGCGTTGCGCCACCAGCATTTCGCGCACCTTGTGATGCATGAGCACCGCCTGGTTCTCCAGCGTGCGCACGCCGACAAAGCGCATCGAAGGCCTTGTCACCGCTTCGCAGATCCCGGCGGCGTCGGCCGCGTCATTCTTTTGCCGACGCACATAGGGTTTGACATAGGCCGGCGGCATCATCCGAGCGTCATGGCCGAGCTTGATCAGCTCGCGCGCCCAATGATGGGCCGAACCGCAGGCTTCCATACCGACAAGACACTCGGGCAATTGCGCGAAGAAGGCCAGCACGTCCTTGCGCCGAAGCGCCTTGGCGACGATCACGCGGCCAAAGGCGTCGATCGCATGAACCTGAAAGACATGCTTGGCCAGATCGAGGCCAACAGTCGTGACAGACGACAAATCGGTGATAGACTTTCCCATGGACGGCGCTCCTTCAGAGGGTTGCTCAACGACAACCGTCTTGGCACAGCTCTTCATTGAGCGAGATGCCGGTGCGGGCGCCGTCCACACCATCACATTGAGCAAGTAGAGGCCGCTATCGATCGTGGCGAGGCGAGGCTAAGGCATTGGAATCGCGTAGCCGGGCTCTCTCCGGGAAGACAGTAGAAGCAAGTAAAACCCGCTAATGTGACAAGGCCATCAATTGAAATCCTTTAAGCGAGCGATGTTTGGTCGAGCGCGCGCCGAACTCTTCGCGCCAGGATCTTGCCGGTTCAATTGTCAATCGATCACAGAATTTGAAGAAGACACTCGGCGCGGCCTTTCCTTCCACACGAACACTTTGCGTTCCGGTCGGTGACAACGCCTTCTCGCGCGTTCGCGACATCAGCGCGGATAAGGGTTCGTTGAAGCCAATATGACCGTCCTCGCCGATGCCGAGCAGTTGCAGGTCGATGCCCCCAGCTGATCAGGAGCTCGTAACGCGCGACTTCCGCGCCGAGGTCGGAAGCCATGCCGTCGGGCACGTGGGTATTGGTCTTGACGATGTTGATCTTGTCGAACAGCCGCTCGTCCATGTAACAGCGGTAGGAATGTTTGTCGGTCGGCGGCACGCCGATATATTCGTCGAGGTTGAAACTGCGGCAGCGGGAGAAATCCAACTCAAGGGCGGCGAGCTTCGTGTAAACGGCCTCCATCGTCCGCCCAGTGGCCAACCCCAGCACGAGGTCCGGCTTCGCGCGCACCCGCGCCGCGATCAACTGAGCAGTGAGCGTCGCGGCGGCGTCCGGATTGGACTTTATTACGATTTCCATGGCTCAGACCTCCTGATTTCCTTGACACTGCGTCTCCAGGCTGTCCCCCGCCGCGACGAACCGACCTTGCAAAGGCCCTGGGCGTCAAGCCGCCGAGGGCGCTGTGAGGTCGATCTTCGTTGTATTCCTGTCGCCAGAGCTCGAGCCGCTCGCGGGCGTCGGCCAGCGAGCGGATCCAAGAGGCGTTGAGGCATTCGGCGTTACTTCGCGATTGTGTGCGGCCATCGGATATCGTATTGATTGAGGTACGGAAGAGTCTCTTCTCATTCAGAGCTTGAAGCAGAAACCGGCGGAGATCAGCGGCGCGATTGCAGCCTATCAGACGCGGATCGGCAGGCTTGGCACGGTCTTGCGCATATCAATGCGTCGATGCGGCGGTTTGAGAGCGGTGAGCAGATCCGCGCCGGGTACATCGTCAGCCACGGCTTCTTCAAGAAGGGCGAGATCGCCGACAATTGCGCCGATCGCGAGCTGAACACAAGGGAACTTGCCGAACGCGTGATGTGCGAGCGCAATATCGATCCGACAGATGTGGCACTACGCAACTCTGTTGTCTTCAAGGTCGTTCAGGCTCTGCGGCACGCGGCGCGGCGAAAGATCGTCGTCATGGTCGACAAGCGCAAAGGGATTTGCGTGTGGGCGGCCGCCCCTGGCCTCATCCCGCTGCCTGCCAATATCCTTTCCAGGCGCGGCTCACGGGAAAAGTCAGAACATTGCTGATCAGACGGTTGGCATGCGCGCCGTTGCTTTCGAAGCGATGGTCCTATTGCCGCCGCTCGGGCGAAGCGCTGTCCCCCGAGCGCGAGCCGCTTCATGTGTTGGACGCCTTGAAACTCCAGCTCGGCAGCGACGCGTTCTCCGCTCAGTATCAACAAGCGCCGGCGCCGCCGGGCGGCGCTATGGTGAAGCGCCACTGGATCAAACGCTATTCGGAACTCCCGCCCGCCTCCGCCCGCCTGTTCACGCTGCAAAGTTGGGACACCGCCAGTAGGGGAGGCCCTGACAACGACTGGTCGGTCTGCACAACCTGGATCGTCACACGCAATAAGCTTTGGTATCTCATCGACGTGTGGCGGCAGCGTGTCCGTCCACATAACATATTGATATTACTGAGTGTTATCAGTTTTCGTTTGCGTCGAAATTCGTCCGACATGTCCGCCGGTCATCTGCAAAACAAGGTCGGTCATTTCGGAGTGTTCAACGGTTCGCGTTTCCGTAACGAGATCGTGCCCCGCATCCGGGAATTCCATGCTTCGATTTAAAGAAATTGACGGCCTTTTTCGATAAAGGACCTGCTCCAACTTTTCTGTGTTGAGCGACGCCCTCCCAATCAACTGGCATTCCCCAGATAACCGGGAATGTGCCAAGCGCGTATCATTGATCTCCTGCCGTGACATCGGACATTCGTCCTATACCGGCATTATTTTCCGGATCGCCCGCTTATTGAGGTTGAGATTGCCGCGCTGCGGCGCTGCTGTGGTGCTCCGGCACACCAAAACCAGTGACATGGGCGGATCGCGCACCGGACAATACAGAGTCGGTTGTGATCAAGACGCACTTCTCCCTTAGTTTTTGCTCGACGCATGACGACCGAACACTTCACGCAGGCGCTGGATTGGGCGGCGGCCGCAGGTCGGCGATCATTCGTAGGATGTCCGCGAAGAGATTTTTCGGAATGGCGACTTCGGCCATCTGAAACGCGACATAGCGGCCATGGCTCACGATCTTCGCGCCGATCTTGATCAGCTTTTCCTTCAGGCTCGTCAGTGACCAATCCTTTATCGGTTCGGGCGTCGCCAGCGTGCGCAGAAAATTACCGAGATTGTAGGCCAGCGCATGAAGCTGGAGACGGACGGCGTTAGCAGCGAACGACCGACATGATAGCCGGGTCCACTTGATTGCGCCTTTTCCTTCCTTGATCCATTGCTCACACGTGCCGCGCTTGTTGTAGAAGGCGACGACATTCTCGGCGGAGCGCGCCATGTTCGTCACGATGAAGCCGACGCGCGGATAAAGCTCGCCCGGATGCCATTCGACCTTGGCGATCACCCGGCGCGGCTGCGACCAGCTTCCCGCTTGATAGGTGAAACTTGCATGGGATCGGCAGACGTCATTGGACGGGCGACCAACCGGGCGTTTGAGCAGATAGCCGATCCTCTCTTGCAAGATGTGATTGGCGGGCAGACGGATCGCATATTTGATCCGTTCTGCCTCCAGATATTCGTAAACTTCGGGGTTTGCGAAGCCGGCGTCGGCGCGGAAATAAATGCGTGAGACCTTGCCTTGATACCGCGCCACGACCGGCTTCAGCACCGCCTCCCATCCATCGGCGCTGTGAACATTGCCGGGGCGCAGGGCGCAGCGTTCCAAATCGCCATATTGGTTGAAAACGAACAGCGGATGATAGCAGGTGCAGTCATAGTGACCGTTCCAGACACTGTGTTCCTGTTCGCCATGCGTCGGGCTCACGCTCGAATCCATGTCGAGCAAGATACCTCTCGGCGGACGGCGACCATGAACGCTGTCGATCCATTTGCCGGAGAGATCAGCGAGCGCCGAAAGGTTCTTTTCCGCCGTGAGCCAGCGCGTCTCAAAGCGGCCCATCTGGCTCGGCGAAGCCGCTGCATCCGAGGCCGCCTTTCCGCCGACTATCCACCGCATCGCGGGATCATGGCGCAGGCGTTGAGCGTCGTTCACGTCTTCATATCCGGCAAGTCGCCCAAATATGGATTGCCGCAACATCCCGACGAGTGCATGCCGGCCATTCTTGCCAGTGCGTGCGTCGGAGAGCGCATCACCCGCCATCGCGCTGAGGCACAGCGCGTCGTCCAGTTCCCGGTATGCGAGCAAGCCTGCGTCGGAGGTAACCACCGATCCGCGAAAGTGAAGCAACAATCGGCGGTCGAAATCGAGCCTGAGAGCGCCATCATACGATTTACCCGCCGGGTTCGCCATGACGGCCTCATTCGATCCGAAATAACATGCTGATTATGTTAGCTGAATCGCCGCATCGACGCTGCAAATTATTGCCTCATCCGGCGTATGCGGGATCAAATGAGTCCAATTGATTGGGAGGGGTTCTGCGTGCAGACCCAACGCGCAGATCGAAATAAAGCCAATTACTTCGTGCCTTGCATGTTGGCGATCGCCAGTTCAGCCGGCTTGAAGGCTGCCTTGGCGAGGTAATCGGTTTCGTGCATCTGCTGAAAAAAACTCAAGGGCCGACTATAGTTATTATAGATAACCGGGATTGTGGAGGCCAAAATGGACGAGGATAGCTTCAACATCGCCGAGCGCAAGTTCCTTAACGCGGTCGGCATTACCTCGCAACGGGAGATTGAGCGTGTTGTACGTGAAGGCAAGAGCGAGGGCACTGAACTGAAATTGCGTATGGTACTGACGGCCGAGAACACGTCGCTCAATCACGTCGTCGAAGAGACGATCGACCTTCGTTGACCAGTCTCGCTGGGGGCATGTATTTACCGATCCTTGGCATCTTCCAGTCTGCGGCAGCCGGCACTCATTCGACAGCCGGCCTTTTCGCCTTCGCCGACGCAATTCGGGGTTGGCGAGCGTCGCGTAATTGGCGGATATCACATTGCGTGAATTTGTGAACTTCGTTGGAATATGGGGGTCGGCGCAGCCAATTCCGTGGTAGGCAGAAAGGATGGGGCTAACAGGAAAATTAATTTCAGAATATGTCGCGCTCGCTCATTCCGGTGCTGACGCCGCATGGCTCTCTCCGCCTCGATCAGGCCGAAGACGAATTTTCGCTGGAAGATGGGCTCGCTGAACGGCTCGAGAAGTGCTTCACGCGAGGTTCCGGCCACGGCCTTCTGCAACTTGGCGCTGGGGAGGCGGGAACCAGCCTGCCATCGTCTCTCGCATGGTGGCGTGATTTCGCCTTACGCTTCGTCGCTTATCTCTGCGCTCTAGGAGAAACAGCGCAGGCGGACGAGCGACGTGACTTTCCCGCACCGGCCGCAAGCGATCTCACCGCGCTGATTGATAAGGCGCCGCCGATGCAGGGCGGCGAATATCTGCAACTGGATGTTTTGATTGCGCTCTGGCAAAGCACGGAGCGCGCCCTGGAAATCGAACTCTCCGAGAGCAAACTCCCTCTCGAGGATTTCTTGAAAGCGCGCAACAGCCGCTGGCGTCTCGTTGGACGGGTGCATTTCAATCTCGCGGAAAATCGCCGGGACCAGGATTATCCTTTCGCCTTCATGGCGACCTATACATCTGGCCTCTCGGCCGACGGCGTCTTGCGACACCTGCCACTCGGCCAGGCGCTACGGGAATATGCCAGCGCCGGGGACAAAGCCAAACTATTGCAGCTCTTGGCCCCCGTTCAACAGGCGAGCGAGGCCTGCGCCTGGCTGAAGAACATCGTCGACGCAGGCGAAATCTTTCATCCCCTGCGTTGGACGCCGCAGGACGCGGTGCGCTTCCTCCAGGATGTAGAGGCGATGGAGCGAGCCGGCCTGGTCATCCGGATGCCGGCCAATTGGCGCATGAACCGGCCGAGCCGCCCTTCCGTCGAGGCGACCGTTGGATCGGCATCGCCCTCCGTTCTCGGCATGGACGCGCTGCTGGATTTTCGTGTCGAAGTGAGTCTCGATGGCGAGATCCTCACCCTCGAGGAAATCAATAAGCTTCTCGCCTCGACCCATGGTCTTGCGCTGTTGCGTGGCAAGTGGGTCGAAGTCGATCCCACGCGCCTACGAGCGACCCTCGACAAATTTCAGGCGATCGAGCGCCTATCGGAAAAGGAGGGCGTACCTTTCGGGCAGGCCATGCGTCTGCTGGCGGGAGCCGAAATCGGCGCCGCCGCCAGCGCCGCTCCGACCGCGCAATGGGCGCATGTCCAAGCCGGCCCTTGGCTCGCCGGGGCTCTCGAGGGATGCCGCAGTCCCGAGGGCTTGGCCAGAGTTGATCCAGGGGCGGCCCTACAGGCTACGCTTCGGCCCTATCAACAGACGGGCGTGCGTTGGCTTTATCTCTTGACCCAGCTCGATCTCGGCGCGTGCCTCGCGGACGACATGGGGCTCGGCAAGACCCTTCAGGTCCTGGCTCTGCTTCTGGTCCTGGGTCAGCGGACCAAAGGCGCAGCGGAAACGACGCCAAGCCTCCTGGTCGCGCCGGCGTCGCTTCTCGCCAACTGGGCCTTGGAAGCGGCGCGGTTCACGCCCGGACTGAAAATATTGGTCGCCCATCCCTCATTTCTGCCTGCCGACGAACTGAGATCGATGAACACAAATCGCCTCGCCGCGACCGATCTCGTGGTGACGAGTTATGCGACGCTCCTGCGCCTCGGTTGGATCGGCGAGACGCACTGGCGCCTCGTGGTGCTGGACGAAGCACAGGTCGTCAAGAATCCCAACACCAAGCAGGCCAAAGCCGTCAAATCCTTGAGCGCCAAGGGGCGCATCGTTCTCACCGGTACGCCGATCGAGAACAATCTGCGCGATCTGTGGTCGATCTTCGATTTCGTCAATCCGGGGTTGCTCGGATCACCCAAGGCCTTCGCCAATTTCGTCAAGGCGCTGGCGTCGCAGCCGAATGTCTCCTACGCGCCGCTGCGTCGGCTCGTGCAGCCCTATATCCTGCGCCGCCTCAAGAGCGACAAGAGCATCATTGCCGATCTGCCGGACAAGACCGAGATCAAGGCCTTCTGCCACCTGACGCGCAAACAGGCGGCGCTCTATCAAGCGGCCGTCGCCGAGTTGGAAGAAAGGCTGAAGCAGTCCGGCGACGGGATCGCGCGACGGGGATTGGTGCTGTCCTTTCTTATGCGCCTCAAGCAGATTTGCAACCACCCCACGCAATGGCTGGGCGACGGCGCCTATGACGAAGAAGACAGCGGCAAATTCGCACGTCTTCGCGAAATCGCCGAGACCATCGGCAGTCGTCAGGAAAAATTACTGGTGTTCACCCAGTTCAAGGAGATCATACCGCCGGTGGAAAAGCTGCTTGGTGCGGCGTTCGGGCGTCCTGGTCTCGTTCTCCACGGCGAAACTCCGGTGGCCAAGCGGAAGGAACTCGTGAAGAAATTCCAGGAAGACGAGCGCACGCCGTTCTTCGTGCTGTCGATCAAGGCGGGCGGCGCCGGGCTCAATCTCACAAGCGCTTCGCATGTCGTGCATTTTGATCGATGGTGGAATCCGGCGGTCGAGAACCAGGCGACCGATCGGGCCTATCGCATCGGGCAAAAGCGCAACGTTCTCGTGCACAAGTTCATTTGTCGCGGCACGATCGAGGATCGAATTGACCAGTTGATCGAGTTCGAAGCGGCAATTGGCGGAAGATTTCCTTGGTGCCGGCGGGGAAATCAATCTGACGGAAATGAACGACCGGGAATTGTTGTCGCTCGTCGCCCTCGATCTTGACGCCGCAATGAAGGAAGGCGCAACGTCATGAGCTACTATGGCTTTCGTCCCTATGTGCCGGTCGCCAAACGCCGGATGCTGGCGGCGCGCGAATTGGAGAAACTGAAGAAGAAGGGCCACATTGTTTCTCCGGTGGTCATCGAGGGCCGCACGATCGCACGCAATTTCTGGGGCAAGGCGTGGTGCGAGAATTTGGAGCGTTATTCCGACTACGCGAACCGTCTACCGCGCGGCCGATCATATGTGCGTAACGGTTCGATCGTCGATTTGATAATCGAGCGCGGCCAAGTCCGAGCGATGGTGAGCGGCTCCGACATCTATTCGGTGAGGATCGAGATTAGCACGGTCTCGCGTGCGTGCTGGAAAGCGATCTGCAAGGACTGCCTCGGTTCAATCGGCTCGCTCGTCGAATTGCTTCAGGGGAAGCTGTCGAAGAATGTGATGGAGCGGGTGTGCCGGAAGGGAGACGGCCTGTTTCCGAGCCCACGCGAAATCAAGATGACGTGCTCCTGTCCGGACTGGGCGGGCATGTGCAAGCATGTGGCGGCGGTCTTGTATGGCGCGGGCGCACGGCTGGATATAGCGCCAGAGCTACTGTTCACGTTACGCGGCGTCGATCGCTCGAAACTAATCGTCAACGCCGACGCCGATCTGCCGATGACCCGCACCAGTGTCGCGACAGAACGTATTCTTGCGGAGGACGATGTCGCAGCGCTGTTCGGCATTGAAATGGCACCTGAGCCTTCGGCGCCTGCAGTCGAGGAAACGAAGAAGAACGCGCGATCCGTCAAAGCCGCGCCGGCTCGAGGAGTGACATCTTCCGGTATTACGCCGGCGGGAGAACCTCCCGCGCGCAAGAAGCGGCCGACTAAGAAAAAGAAGAAGCCGATGGAGAAGCGCTCAGGTAGCGCGCCGACCGCTCCATCTATAATCGAACCGCGACAGGAGCGAATTGGCGCCGTTGCGAAAAGCTCCTCGGCTCGAACGGTGCCGGAAAAGATCGAACCGCTAAATAAGACTGTCCGCGCGCTCGCGAAGCCGTCGAAGAGACAAGTTTCTTCAGCCGAATTGTCTGAGCCTCAAACCGAAACAAAATCACATCGCCAAAACCGCACGAAGGCGGCAAGGTGGATAAATCCGCGAGCGCGAAAAAGGAGCTGATTGTTAAGATCGAGCTATTCGTCATTTTGCCGGGTCTTGGGGTTGATCGTAAGTGCCGGCACGGTTCGCTTCGGGCAGCTCGCAGGGCCATTCCGGAAAACATATGCTCGTCGAGAGCCTTTCTTAGGCTGACCCGAAGCCGTCATCGCTGCACCAGTCGAATCCTCTTCGAAGAGGATTGGGTGCCAAATCGCGAAGGCATCGCCAGAGCTTTCGAGCAACTCTACAAGGAGCGCCCCGCCATCCTCGCGCCGTAGCCATGACAGAATACTTCTACCGCTATCGTCCGATCAAAGCCGTGCTCGATGGGTTTCACGAGCTGGAAAATCAAGAAATTTATTTCAGCAAGACGGACGAGCTCAATGATCCGATGGAGGGATTTAAAGACCTCTTTTGGCGTGGCGACGAAATTGTTTGGCGTAATTTCCTCAAACATTACATCCTGTGCGTCCTGCAAACCGCCAATTATTGCTTTATTGCCGCGGACCAATTCGATCCAAATATTCTGAGAAACATCGTCTTTTGGGTCTCGCAGGAACTGCCCGAAGCGCCCATCCGCGAAATATACCAAAGAGTCTCAGCCGAATTCTTGGAGGAGCCGGCGGTAAAAACATGCCTATCGCTCATGGCCTCCAGAACGAGCCATGTGCGGCGAAGTGAGTTGACGAGTTACCTGCGGGCTTTACACGGCTTCGCGCTGCAGATCATCCTAAAGGAATATCACGAACGCGGTTTGTTGCCGCCCCAAGTGCCGGCCTCCGCGCCGCCGCCGCGCGAAAAGCTAAGGCGCGACGCAATTGCGATGATGGAGGGCGTGACGAAAATCACGTCGTCCGAATACCCGCCCGAGCGGATATCCGAGGCATTGTTCGCCGCGAACGAGGCGACCGTCGCGCAAATGATGCTCGTAAACGAGTATAATCTTCCAGACCGCGACAAACAGATGCCGATGGTGTTTCTGTCGAGCCGTTTCCCGGTTGCCTATGTCGCTGCGCTCGACAGCCTTGTCCATCGTGATTGGTATACTGCGTGTTTCACGAAAACCGCGGAAAACCATTCCATGTGGAGCACCTACGCCAACGGGCATCGCGGTGTCTGCCTCATGTTCAAGACCACGCCGAACGTAACGGGCGCTCCCACCCTCGTTATTGAGCACGTTACAGGAGTTAGTGGCACTAAGGAGGCGACCACTTACATTTCAAGCGAGGTCAGTGATGAATTGAACACCGTACGTTACACGGCGCAATATCCCGCTATCGACTTTTTTCGGTCATTGGGTTCAGTATCGGCAATGCATATGAACAACTTTTGGTATCGCGGCGATGACGGAGCCTTCAGTGAATGCCGGGATTCCGTGTACGCTGATCACGACGCCTGGCACAAGGGCTATTGGCAAATCTTCGGCGAAAGCGCACTCTACAAAACACCGGAATGGGCTCACGAAGAAGAGTACCGGATCGTGGTGCACTCCGGTTTCGACATGAGCGACCCAATTAAACGAAAGCTAAAATACCGCTTTGAGGATTTGGCCGGGATCGTGTTCGAGCGCTTCAGGCTTGAGGAGGTCGGACACTTTCGGAGAGTGCGGCGACCCGTCCACATTGATGAAGTTGTTCGTGAAGGGCATTTCGGTCCAGAGAGAATCGGTAGAATTCTCATTGCCAAGCGAATTCCACACGGCCCAAATTCGATCGATATTGCAGTGATGCATGAAGAAGATCGGATCACGTGGCGAGAGGGCCGAGGGCATCCACCCGCCAATATTGTTGTGAACTAGGTTGTGCGGTGTTCGCTCCAACGTGCCCTGAGCGCCGGTGCGTCGGAGGATCCAGGACTGATTCAGGTCGTTCTGCCCGCGCGGACGGCTGGTCCCGAACTGCTCGTAGTCCGGCGATTGAAGGATATCTTGTAGGACGGCCGGCCCGACGATCTGTGGAGGCATCGGATCTAATCCCGCAGCGCTGCCGGGACGGGGCAGCTCATGGTCAATCAGCTCGCCAACGCCCATCGCGCGCAGATATTCTCCATAAAGCGCCAATCCGCCATGCGCCGTCAGTGATTCGCCGGTCGCTGCCAATTTGAACGGCAACACCGTCTGCAACGACCCCATCGCACCCGCCAGATGAATGATTCTCAGAAATAAATGGGGCTCATCTTCATCAAAAAGCGGGGCTTTTTCGAGTCCCATAATTTTTCATCGCGGATTTTGGGCAAGGGATAGGTTCGTTTGCCTGGGAAGCATCGCAAGCAGTTACCTTTGCCTTGGCTGTATCATAATTATATTTGGGGAGTGCATCGAATCCGAAGTCCGTCGATTTGTCAGCAAGATCATAGCCGGGAGGGCTGCCTTCACCGGGAAAGATTTCGACCTTGCTTCGCAATGTCTCCCAAACCGTCAGACCGGAGTAGCTCGGATCACCAAACGCGGAGTTTGCTGACGCAGTCCCCCGTTGCCCCAGATGACCATCTTGCTGCGCCGCGGGCCAATTCAAAGCGATAAACTCCTGCCATGCAAACCGCGCAGCCTGTTCGGGAGTGGCATTAGGAGCTCCTCCACTCGGCTGTGCGCCGGCGACGTATGGCGGATTCAATTCGGATGGTATGGCTGCCGTTACTTCGATTGGAGCAATGGACTGGGCTGTTATCGAGGTCGCGAAAAAGAGACCTCCTAACAACACACCTCCACGAACCACCACGCAACGAATTCGGCTCGTCATGTTGCCCCCCCTCGAAAACGCGCCCACGCTAAGCTTAATTCTATGCGGCTGTCTAGTGGCCTGCGTCAACTAAATTGCGTGGAATGAATGATTCGCTTTTGTCGGGATTCGAAGCGACGGAGGCGAAGGTGAGCAACAAGCGCTATGTTGTAAAACTGAGCACGGAAGAGGAAAGGCAAGAGCCCGGCCAAGAAACAGCAGGCGAGAACGGCGAGTTCGGATTCCGCCATATCGAGCCATCTGACGTTCGGCAGCGGGCGTGTGCGGGGTCCCGAGGCACCTCAAGATTTACAGTCTCGAGCGGCCTTTTCGGCTCCCAGCAACTTCAGTGAGATTGTTTCCCGCTCCGGTCACCTCTTGGTCAAAGCGTGGCCGACCGGATATTTTGCGTTAGCTAAGATTTAATCTGACATGTGGTGTGCTGGACCCCACGGCGAATCGTAAGCCGAGGCGGGGCGCGGAGCGGTGGCGAAGCGCCCCGCCTCGGCGGATTGGAGGACACCACATGACGACCGAATAGAAGATCATCCGCGCCAAGGTTGGGCTCCTGGAGCTCGCCAAGCAGCTCGGCAATGTTAGCCAAGCCTGCAAGAGGCGTTGTCACATCGTTGAAAGAAGAACACGAGAATTCTGCGTCCCGAATATTTTCAAACGACCGCGACTGCCTCGCGCCACATGTTCATGGCCGACGCGCGAAAGGATCGGTGCGTCCTTGCAGAAGTGAGATGACGTTGGACGTTGAAAGTGTTGTAGGTGGCTGCGTGAGTTGAGAGAAATCTTTGGGCTGACCCCGGGCACTTGAAACCCTGCATCTTGTATTCTCGTCGTCGGGTCGGCTGATGCGAATTCTCGGCTCGATTGTTGCGCCATCGACCACGCCCATGTCGTCTTGTGATTCCAAGATCACTGGCGGCGGCAGCATAAGACCTCAGATCGTCCGTGACCAGCTTGTCTGGGACAAATCCATACTTCTTCAAAAGCTTGCGCATGAGGTTCAGCGCGGCACGCTTGTTCCTCCTGCTCTGGACCAGCACATCAAGCACTTCGCCCTCGACATCCACGGCGCGCCAAAGATAGACCATGCGGCCGGCGATTTTCAGATAGACGTCATCCAAATGCCAGGTCGTGTGGGGCTTGGGTCTACGTTTGCGCAGATCATGGGCCCAAAATGGTTCACCCAGCGCCGGACAGTTTCGTAGGACACCATGATACCGCGTTCCGCCAACAAATCTTCGACGTCGCGAAAGCTCAAGGTAAACCGGACGTAAAGCCAGATCGCCTGCTGGATGATTTCCAGAGGGAACCGGTACCCCTTGTGGCTGATTTTCTTCATCCCTCTGGCTACTTGACCGCCAGCGGGACCGCAAGCCCGAATCGGCGTGACAAGGCCGCGCGAGATGCTGGGGCTGCCGGCCGACTTCGAAGGCGTCATTGCCGACCACGCATCGACGACAAGCCTGCTTGCGATTGCAGCCGCGAGGGATGCCGTGGCGCCCGAGATCCGCGCGCTGGGCATGGTGGGGTGTGGTGGTATGCCGAAGTTGCGCCTTTATTCGTCCGAGCAGGCGCATTCATCCATTGAGAAGGGCGCAATGATGGGCATCGGTCAGGAAAACGTTCGCAAGATATTCCGACCGGGTTTCCAGAGGGCGTGCGAGCGGATTTCAGGGCGCAGAACCGACTGGACTTCCGCCGCATAGTACGCATTGGTGTCGTCAACGGGCCCTAGTACCCAGAATCATCAGTGCGCGAAACGCTGCCTTCCCATGTCTGGCCGACTCGCGCTCCACTGATAGTGGGTACTATCTAGAGACAACTCGCGCCTTCCCAAGGCGCCGTTGTCGCCATAGGAGAGCGTGACTGCCATGCTGCGGCTCATCGATACGTTCGGCCCAAATCAATCGGGCAAGTTCTATAACTATGACGGTCGCGAATATCCATGGTGATCGGAGCGCGGTGCCGTCTGAAGCCACGGACACACGCTTCCAGAGTTCGCACCCGGCACGCCGATGGGTGCCGAAACGGAAATTGGAAAATAGCAAGCAGAGGCCGGCGCCCGCCAGCCTAACCAGCGGAAATGTCGGCGATTCGCCTTCACCCGGAAGTGACGCCCCCAAGACCGGACTGCCTGGCTAGAACGGAAAGATTCGAACTTTTGAATCCAGAGACGCATGGTCGACTCCTGGCAGAGGCTTGACCGCAAACGCTGGGCGATTGGCGCTTAATTTTCATCGCAGAAAGGAGTGGACTTCCGCGGCGAAGGGAGCGTCACTGTCGCCGTGCCGAGATATGGGTGTCAAACAGCATTGAATCGGGACCCCGGATCGGTGTGCAAAAGGTACCCCTTTTGGCGGGGAGGAACGACAGCGCTCGCCCCCGGCGGAGCTGGTCAGGGTTGCGCAGCCGGGGCGAGCGCGGTGGCGTGGGAGGGGGCTTTGAGCGCTAGGCGCGGTTTTTGAAGCGCCAGCTTTCATTTCCGGTTTCGACGATGTCGCAGTGATGGGTGAGACGATCGAGGAGCGCGGTCGTCATCTTGGCGTCGCCGAAGACGCTCGGCCATTCGCCGAACGCCAGATTGGTCGTGACGATCACCGAGGTGCGTTCGTAGAGCTGGCTAACGAGATGGAAGAGCAATTGCCCGCCAGCCTGAGCGAAGGGCAGATAGCCGAGTTCGTCGAGAACGGTGAAGTCCTTGCGAGTGAGGTAATCGGCGATTCGTCCCTGCCGCCCTGCGCGTGCTTCGGCCTCCAGGCGATTGACGAGATCGACTGTATTGAAGAAGCGGCCGCGCAGGCCGGCGCGGATGCAGCTTCGCGCGATGGCAATGGCGAGATGCGTCTTGCCGGTCCCGGTGCCCCCCACGAGAACGACGTTGCGTTGCTGCGCGATGAAGCCGCCTCCGGAAAGATCACGCACCAGGGTTTCGTTGACGGTCGTGCCGTCAAAGTCGAAGTCATCGATGTCCTTGGCCAGAGGGAGTTTGGCGATGGTCATCTGATATTTGATGGAGCGCGCCTGCTTTCCGGCAATTTCGGCCTTAAGAAGATCGCCGACGATTTGTGGCGGCTCGTGCTGCCGCTTTATGCCAGCCGCCATCACATCATCATAGGCGGTTCGCATGCCGAAGAGCTTGAGTTCGCTCATGAGGTCGAAGATTTGCGTGCGTTCCATCAGCCTGAACTCCTCAGTTGATCGTACCGGGCACAATCGGCGAGCGGGACGTGCCGGAGTTTCAGCGCGTCCGGGGTGAGTATGGTGAGTGGCGGACCGGGATCACGGCGACGCGCCAGAATGTTGAGAACGACGTCGGCGGAATGGACGCCCTCGCTCAACGCCTCGGCACAGGCGGCCTCGACCGCCGGCAGCCCGTCGTCGAGAACCGCCGCGAGGATTTTCACCATCTGCCGATCGCCATCGGCGGAGCCGGTGAGTTTGCGGCGAATTTTCTCCATGGCCGAGGGCAAGACCCAGTCCTTGAACGGCGCGCCATTCCTCAGAGCGCCGGGCTTGCGGGCCAGAACCGGAACGTAATGCCAGGGATCGTAAATCGTCTCTTCGCGGCCAAAGGATCGCCGATGTTCGCCGGCGGCGATCCCGTCCTGGCGAATGACGATCCGGTCTGCATAAGCGTGGATTTCGACCGGACGCCCGACCGCGCGCGCCTTCACCGAGTATTTGTTGTTATCGAACCGGATAAGGCAGGTCTTGGACACCGCCGCGCTCACTGCATGGAAGCCGTCGAAGCGGCCGCGCAGTTGCACGAGCTTTTGCCGTTCGTCCTCGAAAACCTCCCAGATCGTGCGGCTGGCGCATTCTGGATGACGATGCGCCTTGGCGTAAGCGACACATTTGTCGAGGAGCCAGGCATTCAATTCGTCATAGCTCTTGAATCTCAGGCGCGGCGTGAAAAAGCGCTCACGCACCAAGCCGACCTGGTTCTCGACCTGGCCCTTTTCCCAGCCCGAGGCCGGCGTGCAGGCCACTGGCTCGACGAGATAATGCCCGCACATTTGAAGGAAGCGGCGATTGTATTGCCGGTCCTTGCCGGCGAAGATTGTCTCCACCGCGGTTTTCATATTGTCATAAATGCCGCGCTCGCAGGCGCCTTTGAAAAAGGCAAAGGCGCGGTCATGCGCGTCAAAGACCATCTCTTGGGTCTCGCGTGGATAGGCGCGGACAAACGGCATGCGGCTGTGACAGAGCCGCATATGGGCGACCTTCACGGTCACCGTCGCGCCGTTCAGCACGACGATTTCATGGCTCCAGTCGAACTGATAGGCCTCGCCGGGAGCAAAGGTGAGCGGCACATAAGCCTGCGCCAGCGCCACACCGCGTTCCTTGCGCCACGTTTTCGCGTAACGGCGAACCGCGTCGTAGCTTCCGGCATAACCAAGGCTGCGCAGTTCTTCGAATAGCCGAACAAGCGTCAGCCGCTCGCGCGCCGATTTTTCTGCATTCTCCAACAGCAGGGAATCCAGCCGCTCCCGCCACGGTCCGATCTTGGGAAGCGGCTGCGTCAAGCGTTCGTAATGGAACTCGGTCGCTTCGGATCGGATGACCTTCCGGACGACCTTTCTGGAGACGTGCAGCTCCCGGCAAATCTCCTTGATCGGCTTTTTCTGAACAAAAAACGCCCGGCAAATCTTGGCGATCGTTTCCACAACCAGCATTCCAATCTCGGCCTCCCAAAATCCAGGAGGCCACTGTGGACCCTCAGCCCCGGGGTCCCGATTGGATGCAAATCACCCCAAAAGCGGGGTCCTTATTCCATGCTTATTCACAGATATGGGCCGGTAGCCCGATCCGGGATCTTGCCCCGCTGGCGATGGTGCCACTGCGGGGCTTCGGTGGTGACGGCGCCTGGTGCCGTCGCAACCGAAAAGGTTCCTCAAATGTCGCACAGCAAAATCCCAAGAAAGACCAAGTTGGCGCGTGCCAAGACCCGCGCGAAAAGGCCAACGAAGCCCGTAAACATTCCCTCGGGTTCGACCCGCGGCGGGACCAAGCAGGAGGCCGTTCTTGCTTTGTTAAGGCAGCCCAAGGGGACAACGATTGCCGCCATCATGAAGGCGACCGGTTGGCAGCAGCACTCGGTCCGCGGCTTCTTCGCCGCCGTGGTGCGCAAGAAGCTTGGTTTGACGCTGACATCGGAAAAGAACGACGGAGATCGCGTTTATCGTGTGACTGTCGGCCAGCCGTCCAAATCGAAGCCGAAGATCTCCGCGCAACCGGCCGCCTAGCCATGGCTTCGATGGACTCTCGAGCGATCGAGGGCGAGATCGATCGCATTCGGTCGCTCGGCCTCGAGGAATTGCGGCGCGAATGGCGACGGCTCAACCACGGTGAACCGCCGCGAATCAGCCGCGACCTGCTTGTCCTAGCCCTCGGTTACAGACTTCAGGAAATCGCGCACGGCGGGCTCGGCAAGGCGACCCGGCGCGTCTGGTCCGGGAATGGCGTGGCCGCACGCACACCGTCACGGTCACGGAGGAGGGGTTCGCGTATGCCGGGAAAAACTATCCGTCGCTGACCAAGATCGCCAGAAAAATCACCGGAGCGCACTGGTCGGGTCCGCGCTTCTTTGGGCTATTAGCGGCGGGTAGCGAGCGCCCGAGCAATGGGGCGTGCGATGGGTGAATCGGACAAGACGCCGCGACGCTCCGCCAAAAAGGCACGCTGTGCGATTTACACAAGAAAATCATCGGAGGAGGGGCTGGAGCAGGCCTTCAACTCGCTCGACGCCCAGCGGGAAGCCTGCGCCGCCTTCATTCTCTCGCAAAAGCGCGAAGGCTGGACGGTGTTGCCGACGCTCTATGATGATGGCGGGTTTTCCGGCGGCACGATGGAGCGGCCAGCCCTGAAACGGCTGATCGCCGACATCGAGGCAGGCGAGATCGACGTGATCGTCGTTTACAAAGTCGACCGGCTGACGCGCGCGCTCTCCGATTTTGCCAAGCTCGTCGATGTCTTCGACCGCCGCGGCGTCTCGTTCGTGTCGATCACCCAGCAATTCAACACCACCACCAGCATGGGACGGCTGACCCTGAATGTCCTTTTGTCCTTCGCCCAGTTCGAGCGGGAAGTCACCGGCGAACGCATCCGCGACAAGATCGCCGCCTCCAAGAAAAAGGGCATGTGGATGGGCGGCATGCCGCCATTGGGTTATGACGTGAAAAACCGCAAGCTCGTCGTCAACGACGCCGAGGCCCGCATCGTTGTCGATATCCATCGGCGCTATCTCGCGCTGAAATCCGTTCACGCGCTTCGGGACGCGCTTGCGGACGCCGGGATCAAGAGCAAGCGCCGAACGCGGCCCGACGGCGCCGAATATGGCGGTCAGAAGTTCTCCCGTGGGGCACTTTATCTGATTCTTCAGAACCGGCTTTACCGCGGCGAGATATCCCACAAAGGCAATTCCTATCCCGGAGAACACCCGGCGATTGTCGACAAGCCGCTGTGGGACGATGTCCAGGCCATGCTGGCTGCAAACCGCGTGGAGCGGACAACGGGAGCGCGGGGAAGGCACCCCAGCCTGCTGACCGGCATGGTTTTTGACGAAACGGGCGAGCGCTTGACGCCAACCCATGCGGTCAAGAAGGGAACGCGCTACCGGTACTATGTTTCGGCTTCCCTCATCACCGGAGCGGGAAGGACCCGTTCGAGCGGCCGGCGGATACCGGCTGGCAATTTGGAAGGCCTGGTGACCAACAGGATTCGCACCTTTCTCGCCGACCCCGGAGCGATCCTCGATGCCGTCGACAATGATTCGCACAACGGTTCAGATTGGAGCCAACTGATCGAACGTAGCCGTCAGATCGCGGAGGAACTCGGAGCCCGCGCACCTGACAAAGTCAAAGCGACGCTCATGGCACTGTTTTGCCGGGTGGAAATCAGATCCGATCGCGTCGACATCACGCTCTCTCGAGGCCGCTTGACCCAGCTGCTCGCCGGGTCGCTTGATCTGAAGATGCAACATCAAGCGCCTACGAGTGCACCGGATGATCTCCTGGGATTGACGGTGCCGGTGGGCCTGAAGCGCGTCGGTCGCGAAATGCGAATGCTGGTCGAGAATGCCGATGACCAGACACCAGCCGATCCCAGCTTGCTCAGAATCATCGCGCGCGCTCACCATATCCAGGCACGCCTGATCCATAACACCAAGCTAACCATGCATGACATCGCTCGCGAGGAGCGAGTGTCGGCAGCCTACATCTATTCCCTCCTGCGTCTTCCCTGGCTGGCGCCCGACATCACCACGGCCATTGTTAATGGCCGAAAACCGCCGCAACTCACCGCCAAGACATTGATGCGCCTGACGCCGCGGTTGCCGACTGACTGGGCTGAACAGCGAAAGCTCCTCGGCTTCCGCTGAGAACAAATCGTCGTTTCTGCGAGTTCCCGCCTCCAATCACTTCGACATCGCCTGACGTCAGCTGCTCCGCCCGCGAAAAAAGTCAACCACGAAATGGCGCCGAAGAGATTTTCATAACGGCCGCAGCCGAAATCGCGCGTGCAACCGTCTCTGCCACGAATCGCTTTGAACACGAGACCGGTAACCCCCGCAAATTCGCGAGAAAATAGGCTTCCTGGGGAGACAATAATATATGCAATATCAAGTACGTAATAACTGGCGGATGAGCCAGTCGCGCGCGAACCCGTCTCTGGGGTGAGAATTCCCTGGTAGCAGGGAATTTGCAGGGAATTTTTGCGAATTTGAACAAAATCAGGCGAAAGGTATATGGCTAAAGCGCTGATATTGCGTGGTCTTTTTGCAGAATTCCCTACGCAATCTTGCAGGGAATTTGAGAGCCGAATTTGATCCCGAGCAGGGAATTAGAATCCCGGAGGAGCTCGAAGCACGCGTCCGTCCCGGCGGAGATGGCCGGGGGACGAATTCCCTACTCGACGGAACATTATATCTCTATGGACGGCTCTCCCATTGCAAGTCGATTTTGAAAAGATCCGCATAGCCCCATTGCAAACATCTATCCGGCGTCACCCGATGGTATCGGGGCGCCCAAATGGGAAATCCGCTCGCGCACGCCTCTACAGCTGGTAGGCCTCAAAGGCCTCGATAAAAATCAGGCTCTTTGCGCGCCGGTCCGACCTATGCAGCTCATTTCTCCGTCGTCTCGCAATCTCCAGTGGCAGGCCTTCAGAAGGCAGCGCGATATGGCTCGCCTGTTCGAAGCACGGCCCAGATGATCCGTGCATTCTTGTTGGCGACCGCCACCGTGGCGCGGTTAAAGCCACGCCGCTCCCGAAGCTGATTGACCCACTGATTGTTGAGATCGGTCTTATTTGGCGCCGTTCGCACGACAGCGCGTGCGCCGTGAACGAGAAGGCTGCGCAGGTGTTGGTTTCCGCGTTTCGAAATGCCCATCAGCACCTTGCGATCGCCGCTCGAATGCTGCCGCGGAACGAGCCCGACCCAGGCTGCTAGATGCCGCCCATTCTTGAACTCTGACCCGTCGCCAATGGCGGCGACAATCGCCGTGGCTGTCGTCGGGCCGACGCCCTTGATCCTGGCGATGCGTTGACAATCCTCGTTCTCACGGAAGACCCGATCGATCTTCTTATCGAACAAGCCGATCCGGCGATCGAGATCGCGGAAAAGATCGTATAGCTCAGCGAGCGCTTCCCGGACCATCCCGGTCAATTCGTTCTCCAGGTCAGAAAGGATCTCCGGAATCACCCGACGGGCACGGGTGATGCTCTTTGCGATGGCGAAACCGCGATCGAGAAGGAGGCCGCGGATCTGACTGACGACTGCCGTGCGGTGGTTGACCATCCTCTGCCTGGCGCGATGCAGGGCTTGGATATCCTGCTGTTCGATAGTCTTTTTGGGGACAAACGGAATATGCGGTTGACGTGCGGCGGTGCAGATCGCCTCGGCATCGTTGCCGTCGTTCTTTTGTCGCCGCACGAAGGGCTTCACATATTGGGGGCTAATAATCTTCACCTCATGCCCAAACGCTTCGAATTTGCGCGCCCAATAGAATGCTTCCGTGCAGGCTTCTATGACGACAGTACAGCGTTCGATCTGCGTCAGCGTCAAAAGAAGCTGATCGCGCATAACACGGCGTTTCAGAACAACGTGTCCGTTCCGGTTGACGCCATGGAGTTGGAATACATTTTTCGCGATGTCCACGCCGAGGGTCTCTATAGTCATTTTCGCTCTCCTTCCTAAAAAACAGCTTTCAGTCTGCAAGGCGGAAGGGAGAGCCGTCCATCCCATTAGCTGGAACAGGCAGCCGTTTCTCCGAAAATAACGAGACAGGAAAGGTCGAACACAGCGAGCCGAGGCAATCCCGAAGATGCGGAACGTGCTCTATGAGTTAGCCATGACTTGCAAAAGACCTATGAGGGCACGTCGTTGCTCTTTCTTGAGCTTATGCCAATTTCTCAGTAATTCTGGAACATCTGGTTCCGTCAAAAGGCATTGATCAATATCAATTGACGACATGTGGTCCCGGTGGTTTTCATCGTCATAAAATGTGCGAATGTCGACTTGTAGGTATCTGGCAAGTTTACCTAAGCGTATCGCCGATATTTCGTCTATACAAGCTTCGTATTTGCTAAGTTGCTGCTTGGTGACCCTAATAACATTGGCCAGCTTTTCCTGAGTCAACCCTTGACGTTCCAGTTCCTCTCTGATCCGTTGACCGAGTTCGACTTGCTTTGGATCAGTCAATGCTTTGCGGCGCGGCATCGTATTCACTCGTGAATGGCTTGCCTCAACTCAGTAGTCAACCAGAGCGCGTCCTGTAAATCAACTTTTAAAAATTCTGGGAGTGTTTCCTCGGCACCCTTTCATGCCGCGGGAGCGGAGCAAAATGAGCCAAAAAGGAGCGCATGAGAGAGCGATCGAATTCAAACGAACCGATGCCTCGGCCCGTCGCTCGCCGACGGCCTGGTCGAAAACCGAATGGGCCTCAAGGATGTATTGGCCTGAAGGCTAGGCTGGCTGACGACCGCTCCGCCAGGCCCAACGACCTTGAGATCATCTACGTCTGCGTCGAGGCCGTAAGGGAATACAAGAACCACGCACGAGTTCACGACAAGAAGGCCCTCGCCAAGGCCAAAGCGCTTCTGTCTGCACACGGGCAGATCGTTCCGATCGTCATCGACGAGAACGGCGAAATCCTCGACGGCGTTCTTCGGTATCGCGCTCTTCTCGAAATGGGGCATGATCAGGTTCGGGTCATCATCGTGCGCAATCGCGATCCGGCCGCGCTCAAGGCCATCCGGCTCGCCCTAAACCGTCTACCACAGGATGCAAAATGGGACGACGAGAAGCTCCGTGCCGAATTCTCGTCCCTCATCGAACTCGACTACGACGTCACCTTGACCGGCTTCGAAACGGCCCAAATCGACATGGCGTTCGCAGTCGATGAGCCCGGTGCAACCGCCGTTGAGGTTGAGAGCGCTGAGTTTTTGACCCCGCCGGATATTCCTGTCGTCAAGCTGGGCGATAAGTGGCGCCTTGGTCGTCACGTGGTTGCGTGCGGCGACGCCCGTGATGAGGCGTTCCTCGCGGAGCTCGTCGGAGAGGCCAAAGCAAGCGCCGCCATACTCGACTTACCCTACAACCTGCCGATCGCAGGCTTCGTCTCAGGCAAGGGCAAAAAAACACATCGCGAATTCGCGATGGCGTCGGGCGAGATGACGCCCGCGCAGTTCACAGACTTCCTGGCGGAGGCCATCAAGGCACTGAAGCCGGTGCTCATGCCCGGTGCCGTCTGCTACTACTTCTTAGACTGGCGCCACACGGGCGAACTCCTTGAAGCCGCCAAGCGCAACGATCTTACTCCGCTGAACCTCTGTATCTGGGTGAAAACCAACCCGGGGATGGGCAGCTTCTACCGCAGCGCGCATGAACTTTGCTTCGTCTACAAGCATGGGAGCACCACGCATATCAACAACTTCGAGCTCGGCCAACATGGCCGATCCCGCTCGAATGTTTGGACCTATGCTGGCATGAATGTCTTCGGCAAGGATCGCGATGCGCTCTTGACGATGCATCCGACCGTGAAGCCGCTGCCGCTTTTGGTCGACATGATCAAGGACGTCACCAAGCGCGGCGCGTTGATCATCGACACGTTCATTGGCTCTGGCTCAACCCTGCTCGCGGCAGAGGAGACGGGACGCATCTGCGCCGGTGCTGAGCTCGACCCCGGCTATGTCGAGGTCGCGATCCGCCGTTGGCAGAAACGGACCGGCAAGGATGCCGTACACTTCCTCACAGGGGAAACCTTCGATGAGTTCTGTAAGCGCCATGCCGAGGTGGCTGCGGCACCTGTTTCGATCGTAGAGCCTATAGAAGGTCAGATGCCCGACGTCATGGACCACGACAGCGAGTGTTCCGATGACTGACGAGAAGACCTACTCCGTCGGATACAAGCGGCCCCCGCAACATACGCGTTTCAAAGCGGGTAAATCCGGCAATCCGAAGGGCAAAGCCATCGGGACCTTGAATTTCAAGAACGACCTCGAGCAGGAGTTTTCCGAGCGTAACCCGATCCGGGAAGGTGATCGCAGTTTCCGGATCAGCAAACTACGAGCGTTGCTCAAGGCAACGATGGCTAAGGGGGTGAACGGCGACATAAGAGCGGCGAATATCCTTTTTCAGCTCGTTGTTAAGATGATCACTCCGAACGAAGAGCCTGCGGGCATCGCGGACGAGATCTCCGACGACGATCTCAGCATTTTCGAGGATTACATTGCCCGGCGGTTGGCCAACCAAAAATCAAAGCACGTAGCCGGCAACAACGAGGAGGACGAGCATGATCCCAAATCGTAGAGAGATGAACCTCGTTTTCAAGATGGACCTTTACAGCTTCGTCGCGCACTCGTTCGGAGTCCTGGAGCCCGGCAACCGGTTCATGCCTGCGGCCTATCTGGAGCTACTCTGCGCGGCGCTCATGCAGGTCGACGCCCGCGCGGTGAAGCGTCTCATCATCAACACGCCGCCCAGACATTTGAAATCCTTCGTGACTTCCGTCGTATTCCCCGCTTGGCTGCTGATGCGCGATCCGAAAACCAAGATCGCGGTCATCTGTCACAGCGACATGCTCGCCAACGACTTGGCGTCGAAATGCGAGCGCCTCATCGAGTCCGATGATTACCGGCAGATCGCACCTCAGGTACAGATCAGGCAGGACCGCGATCGCCGAATGGATTTCGAGACGACGCGGGGCGGCGGCGTTTACTTCGCTTCGATTGCCAGTGGCATCACCGGCCGTGGGTTCGATCATATTGTTCTCGACGACCCCATAGCTGCGAATGACGCGCAATCGGCAGCCGAGCGCGACCGCGTTCAGCAAGCCTTCGACGACATGATCAGCTCGCGCCTCGACGAACCGGCTCGAGGCACGATCACCGTTGTCCAGCAGCGTCTCCATGAAGCCGACCTTTCGGGATATTTTCTGTCGAAAGGCGGGTGGGACATTCTCTGCCTGCCGCTGGTCGCCGAGGAGGAGGAGACGTACAAATTCGGGAACTACGAGTGGCGGCGGCCGGCTGGAGACGTATTGCTGCCCGAGCGTTTCCCCGAGGCGGAAATCCAGAAAATTCGCGCCAACAATGGAGAAACGATATTCGCGACGCAATGGCAGCAGAATCCGACATCGACACGTGGTGAGCTGATCAAGCCTGAGTACCTGATTCCACTTGACGCCTGCCCTCCCGGCGCCACCAGAATATTCATTGCGGTCGACACCGCCGTCAAGCAGACCGCAGCATCCGCCTATACCGTCTTCCTGGTCATTGCCACTGACGGACCTCGCCACTACGTCGTGGACGTACTCAGAGCGCGCTTCGATCCCGTAGCAATGTGCCACGCCGCGGAGCAACTCCTTCAAAGGTATCGCGTCGAGAAGGTATTGATCGAAGATTCTGCGTCTGGCCCTGGATTGCATGCGATGCTGGCCGAACGGGGATTGAGATCCGAGCTCCGGCCCGTCGGCGGCCGCAACAAGGAAGAGCGTCTCGCGAAACACCTTCATTTTTTTGCCGATCGAAGGATCTACGTTCTCAACAACCAGCCGTGGACCGTCGACTTCCGCAACGAGCTCGTTCGATTCCCGGTAGCCCGTCACGACGATCAGGTTGATGCGTTGACCTTGTATCTCGAGTACATGTCTTCCAATGTTCCAACTCGACCTTGCATCTTGTCGGTAAACAGTTGGGAAGAGCGGATGGCCCGCGCGATGGGCGCTCACTCCTTGCGCAAAGGCGAGCACCCGATGCGGCCGCGGGGGCCTGGCCGCGGCTTGTGGTGGCGCAGATAACAGGGCTGATGGTATCGCTGGAAAGCTGTGTCACTTTGCCAATCGGCCATAGCCTCAACGGCATCAGAGTGCCAAAGCGTGGTACGCGCACGTCTGTTTCGTCCAGAAGAAACGCGCCGTCTCGCCCCCCGTCGAACCAGCGGCTCTGGCCTTCATAGTGGAGCCGCCCAGAGCGCCTGTTGATCCTGCTCCACCCCAATGCAACCAGGCGCCCGTCACGTCACCGTCAAGCGCGGCGTCTCGGAATCCCTTTCAACCTTTCTCACCGGCCACACCAGCCGCCAGTCCCGGCTCTGGATTGCCGGCGGGCCCGCAGGCCTGGCGGCACGGCTTTGTCACATTAGCGGGTTTTACTTGCTTCTACTGTCTTCCCGGAGAGAGCCCGGCTACCCCGGCTACGCGATTCCAATCCCTTAGCCTCTCGCCACGATCGAAAACGGCCTCTACTTGCTCAATGTGATGGTGTGGACGGCGCCCGCACCGGCATCTCGCTCAATGAAGAGCTGTGCCAAGACGGTTGTCGTTGAGCAACCCTCTGAAGGAGCGCCGTCCATGGGAAAGTCTATCACCGATTTGTCGTCTGTCACGACTGTTGGCCTCGATCTGGCCAAGCATGTCTTTCAGGTTCATGCGATCGACGCCTTTGGCCGCGTGATCGTCGCCAAGGCGCTTCGGCGCAAGGACGTGCTGGCCTTCTTCGCGCAATTGCCCGAGTGTCTTGTCGGTATGGAAGCCTGCGGTTCGGCCCATCATTGGGCGCGCGAGCTGATCAAGCTCGGCCATGACGCTCGGATGATGCCGCCGGCCTATGTCAAACCCTATGTGCGTCGGCAAAAGAATGACGCGGCCGACGCCGCCGGGATCTGCGAAGCGGTGACAAGGCCTTCGATGCGCTTTGTCGGCGTGCGCACGCTGGAGAACCAGGCGGTGCTCATGCATCACAAGGTGCGCGAAATGCTGGTGGCGCAACGCACGCAACTGATCAACGCGCTTCGCGGGCATCTGGCCGAGATTGGGGTCATCGCGGCGCAGGGGCTCAAGAACGCCCGCGAAATGGCGGGGCTCGTCATGGCGGAAGGCGACGAGACGATTCCGGCCTGCGTCCGCGCGGCGCTCGCCCCGCTCGTGCGTCAACTGCATGCTCTGGATCAGGAGATTGCACGCAGCGATCGAAGCATCGCCGCGATGGCTCGAGGCGACGAAATGGCGCGCCGGCTGATGACTATTCCTGGCTTCGGCCCGGTGACGGCCTCGGCGATGGCCGCGAGCGTTCAAGACGTCTCCGCTTTCTCGGGCCCGCGTGAGTTCGCCGCCTTTCTTGGCCTGACGCCGAGACAAAACTCGTCCGGCGGCAAGGAGCGATTGGGCCGCATCTCGAAGATGGGCAATCGATATTTGCGGACATTGCTCGTCGTGGGCGCGCATGCGGTCCTCTATCATCGCAAGCCGCACGACGACGCGCTGCGATCCTTTGCGAAGAAGCTCATGCAGACTAAGCCCTTCAAGCTTGTCGCCGTCGCGCTCGCCAATAAAATGGCGCGCATCGCCTTCGCGATCATGCGCGGTAAGACAACCTATAGCGCAGCTCCGGCGTAACGACCGCCGACATCGTCAGCGGCCAAGGGCTGCAAAAGAATCGAGGGTGACCAAGAGGTGATGCGAAGAGCGCGGATTGATCCCAAAGCCCGTGGCATTGTCTGCGCCGTCAAGCGCGCCAACGTGATTTGGGGCAAGGGATCAGCGGACAACATCAGGGCCAGCGGGGCGTCAAAACCCGCATCGACAGGCCGAAGACATGACCGCACCCACGATCAAACGCAACGCCGCAAAAAAACCCTTGATCAGCGGGCGCCGTCCAGACATGACAATGCCTCTTCAACGTCCAACGCCATCTCATCTCTGCAAGAACGCACCGAGCTTTCAGGGCCACGGCGATGCAGACGTGGCGCGAAGTCGTCGTTGCGGCGTGATTTCAGCTGTGAAACCCGACGAACCCGCATCAAATTTTCAACAACGTGATGGTGTGGACGCCGCCCGCACCGGCTCCTTGAGGCGCTTGATCGCCTCGCACTTCTGGTGATTGGTGAGTTTCGGCTTGCACCCAATTCTCACGCCCCGCGCCACGGCGCGGGCGCGGCCTTTGCCGGTGCGTGCGCGGATCAATTCGCGCTCGAACTCGGCCAGCCCGCCTAGCACGGTCAGCATCAAGCGCCCGTGCGCGGTCGTCGTGTCGGCCCATGTGTCATGCAGGGAACGAAAGCCCGCGCCCTTGGCGGCGATGGTCGCCAGCGTGTTCAAGAGATCGCGGGTCGAGCGCGCCAGCCGGTCGAGGCGCGTCACCGTCAGCATCCAGCAGACGGACCGCCTCGAGGCTCAGTGCACAGCAATCCGTCGCCAGGCTATGCTTGCCTCCATGCTGCAACGAGTCCCCGCCATTGGTTGCCGATGGCTGGCAGGCTGACGATTATGTGGCAAGCTCGCGAGAACGGATTATTCTATGCTCGATTTAATCTTTGTGGCGGCCTTGTCACGTCGGCGGCGGGCTTGCGGTCACTGACCTATAGCCGTACCATCCGCGATGATCAAAATCAGCTTTAGCGGCTATCGCTTTCCGCCCGAAATCATCCAGCACGCGATCTGGCTGTCAACGGCGGAGTAAAAGCAGGCCATTGGGGCGGAGCAAAAACAGGCCAGTTTGCGGCGTGGGCATCGAGCACGACGCGCCACGGCCGCCCCGGCGGAGATGGCCGGGGTTTCGTAGCCGGGGCGGCCGTGGCTTTCAGGAGGCGCGGATGATTTCGCCGGTTTCGGGATCGGCGGCTGCGGCGACCTCATCGGCGGGTCGAGGGTCGCGCCGCCGTCTTGCCTTCGATTGCTTGAGCCGGTAGCTCTCGCCGTTCAGCTCCAGAATATGGACATGATGCGTGAGGCGGTCGAGCAGCGCGCCGGTCAGACGTTGATTGCCGAAGACGCTCGTCCCTTCCTCGAATGGAAGGTTGGATGTTACGATCGTCGACCCGTGTTCGTGACGTTGGCTGAAGATCTCGAAGAGCAATTCCGCGCCGGTCTGTGAGAGAGGCACGTAACCCAGTTCGCCGACGATAAGCAGTTTGACGGCGGCGAGCTGCGCCTGGAGTTTGAGCAGACGCCGCTCGTCGCGCGCTTCCATCAACTGATGAACGAGCCCGGCCGCCGTGAAGAAGGCAACGGAGAAGCCATGCTGGCAGGCAGCTAGGCCGAGCGCCAGACAGGCATGCGTCTTGCCGGTGCCACTGTTTCCGAGGGCGATGATGTTGTCGCGGGCGACGACATATTCGCAGCGCGCGAGTTCGAGAACGAGTGGTTTGTTGAGCGACGGAATGGCGGCGAAGTCGAACGTGTCGAAACTTTTCACCGCCGAAAAATGCGCGGCGCGGATGCGGCGCTCGACCATGCGCCTTTCGCGATCGATGAGTTCGAGTTCGGCGAGACGCAGCAGGAAGCGGACATGATCGAGACCTTCGCGTGCCGCCTCTGCGGCGACTTTTTCATATTCGCGCAGGAAGGTCGGCAATTTGAGCTGCCGCAGATGATGGGCGAGCAGAATCTGCGGCGGCGCCGGGCTGGCAGCAGGAGCCGCCGCCGTCATGCTGCCCTCCCGGAAACGAGAACCATATAATCGGCGGCTGAGGTTGTCTTGACGTTCGCGGCGGGCAGATAGGGATAGTGGCCGAGATCGAGGTTTGCGGGTCTGTGTTCGACCTTGGCGATGACGAGTTGCTTGATCGCGTCGAAGCTGATCGCGCCGAGGCGGATGGCGTCCGTCGTCGCAGCAGCGACAATCGACTCGGGAAAGATCTCCATCAGCCGCAGCGCCTGGACGAACTCGCGTTTGCCGCGATTGCCCATGCGGACTTCCAATAGGCGCCGCAGATGCTGGAGCGGCTCTGGCAATGTCCAGCTCTGCAAGGGAGCCGCCTGTTCAAGCGCGCCGGGCTTTTGTTCGAGTAGCGCCAGGTAATGCTTCGGATCGAAGACGAACTGGCCGCGACCATAGATGCGGGAATGGCGGGCGATCTCGTCCGCGCCGCAGATGATCGCCACCTTGTCGACGAAACCCTTCACTAGGACATCGCGAAAACCATAGGCCGTTGGCACGGAATAGTCGTTCATGCGATAGCGCACCAGCGCGGTCGAGGAGACTTTGGCCGGGCGCTTGTCGCAGGGCTCGAACGGCGCCTCGGGTAAAGGGCGCAAGACCGCTTGATCCGCAACGAGCCTTTGACCGATCGTCTGCTCGTGGCGGCCGGCGCGCTCGGCCCGACGGACGTGGCAGCGTTCTTCCAGAGAGGGAGCGCATGTGGGCTGAACGCGTGGGTCCGAAGGGGCCAGCCAATTGCTCTTTCACTATAACCCCGAAGAGGAGTTCGAGCTACGCAAACAAATCACACTGCTAGGGACCCGGCTTACTCAAAAGGGAAAGCGTGTTTGCCGCATATCGTTGGCTCAGTGCCTGGACGAGGCAATGCGCTCACAACGACCACTCGAAGAATGGTTACGGCGGAGCGCGAGCAAGGCACAGACACGATAGTCGAGACCGTGCATTCGGTCCTTTCAGCGCCCCTGGTTGATCTCGTCGCTGCGCAGATGCCCGACGACCCAGACCCGCTCCGCGACATCGTCTTCATTCTGCGCACCGGCGCTTTGTTTCCCGTGTACCGCACATTCTCATTGTTGGAGCAGCTGAAAGGACGGGTCATCGTGCCGACGGTCTTGTTCTATCCAGGCGATCTCAACGGTGCGGCGGGGCTCCGGTTCATGGGCGTGCTCGCAGCCGAGCATAACTATCGCCCAAAGATCTTTTGACGGGATATCAGTGATGGCCAGCGAACCGATTAAAAACCTCTTTGCAAACGACATTTATCGTCGCATCGAGGAAGTCATCAAGGTCGATCAGACCAGTGATGATATTTTGCGCGACGAGATCAATGAGTATGTACAGGGCGGCGCGCCTGGCGAAGTCAGGCAGAATATTGTTAGCCGTCCCCGCAGGGTCGATATCGAAGAAACAGGCCGCCGCGGGCGGCGTGCCACGCTCAAAGGGCCGATCATGGCGCCGGTCTGGTCGAGCGTCTCGTTCAGGCCGAAGGGCCAAAGCCGATCACCGTGCCCGCGTGTGACAGGGGCTCTCGACAAAATCGTGGTGCACCAGGGTCAATTCGCACTTTTCCGCGAGATCTTAACGGAGATTCCGCGCAGTGACGAGGATCGCGATAAGAGCGGCGCGGGTTAGGTGCGTGAGATTCAGGCGGCCATTCCGCGATGCTTTGAGGGGCCGGCTAGCGCGCGCGAGCCGCGGCACATGCATGAAACCGACGGAGCGCGCGTCTGAGTGCGCGAGCGAAAGATAAAGCGCCTCGTTGCAGACATAATATCCGGCATCGGCCGACAAGCGGCAGCGCAGGCCTGCGCGGCGAAGTGCTGCTTCGATTTGGCGATAGGGAAAAGTGGAACGCTCGACTTGCGGCGCGCCGGGAAAAATCGCATGTCTATGCGTGCGTGCGCCAGAGACGTCGAAGTGAAGCCGGCTCACCCGGTTCAGCGCCCGCGTTTCGATGCTGAGACATTTGCGGCGCGCCGCGAGACCGAAATGCAAAATGGCGTCCGGCTCCAGCGTTTCTTCAAGCTGTTGAAGAGCTGGCCCAACTCCCGCATAATCAACTGGCAGCACCGCACGTTGGAGTTCTATGCCGAGGCGTGCCAATCTCGCTCGATGGGCGCCAAGCGCAGTGACGAGCGAGTTCTGACGGGTTATTGCGCACGCCCGGAAAGCTGCCGAACCCGGTGACGAGGACGCGCAAAGACGCCGCTTTCACACGTGGACGATCTAAATTGGAATTTTGCATGATCGCGCAAGCCTTCCTTTTGACCGCGCCCCAGGATTATAAGAATCGTGGTCAAGACTTCTGACAATTCATCTAATCCGACATTCCCCAGACGAGAGGATTTGATTGCCAGAGCTGCGCAGCTTTTCCCTTTTGCAACGCCGTCCCGTTTGGCAATACGAATAATACCTTCGCGCGATAGTTCGCCAAACCGGATTATGGTTGAAATCCGCAAAAGAAGCTTGCCATTATCCTCCCGGCTGGTGAACCACCAATGCCCGCGTTGCGAAGCCCGGACACGGCGCGCGACACCTTGCCAGTCTCCCGCGATTGGCTCACGGCCGCTGCCGGATCCATGGCGGGGCTGGGCAATTTGAATTTGCCGAGGGATTTCGATTATCCGGCGGTGGATGCCGCAATACATTCCTCACAATTTATGCGGAGGAAATTCGGCACAATGTCAAACGGATAGGCTTGTTTGAAGCTTTTGTGAAGTTTGAACAGAGGTCAAGTTAGCCACGGAATTTAGGAAAACATAGGAAGGCGGAGCGACACGAATGGGGGACTATAATAGCGGCCGACATGGCGGCCGACCTACAGTCGAGAGTGGCCTTCCACTTGATCTCTATAAGTTCATTCGGCAACGGTTATTCCGGCCGGGCCAATTTCGAAGCGGTTCGATCGTCTGCACTCATGTTGGGACAGGGGAGCATGTGGCCTTGATTGGCATGAGGCTCACATGGAAGGCGGCAGCGGACATGTTCGCCTGCATTACACGACGCACGCCTACACCGGGGAAAAGCATGACTCGGATTTTACGATAACGCTGGTGACGGCATTGTCACGCCGCTTCGGGCTTGTGGTCCCGCTGGCGGTTCTGTAGCCAAGGGGATGAAGAAAATCAGCTATCGCGGCTACCGCTTTCCGCCAGAGATCATCCAGCAGGCGATCTGGCTCTATCTCCGGTTCACCCTAAGCCTACGTGACGTCCATAAGGACCTGCCCGCGATGGCAGCGAATGTGTTCAAGCTCCGGCATAAGCTGCTTGATATTGGAGGACGGCAGGGCGAGTAAAAGCCGATTGCGCGGCCAATTTGATGGAGCACTCATACGCGAACCACCGCGATTAGATACTAGTGGACTGACGCTGACATAGGATTCACAATTGTGGCGGTATGTGCAAGTTTGGCGGCATGTCCCAGACTGTCAACGTCATCCTCGCCGCCGAAGATCGCGAGCGTCTGCTCGCCATCGCCCGCGACCGTAGTCGCCCGGTTGTCGAGCGTCGAATCCTGACGGACGATGCGCAGTTCCGGGCGCTTTTCCCACTCCATATCCGGCTCGGCCGTATTGCCTCCTTCGCCGAGATTGCCGAGCGTGAGGCACGCAACCAAAGGGTAAATTGATGCAGTGGCGAAGCTTTGGGCGGATCAATCAACAGTGCGAAGCCAAATGAAGTCATTTGCAGTCAATAGCTTGCTATCGTCGCACCCCCGCCGTCCGATCGGGACGGCGGCGCAGGAGATGATGCTGGCGTCGTCGACGCTGGGCTTCATCGAGGACATGCTCGCTGCCCTATCGCGTTCGGCGGGCTCGATCAAGCACGGTCCGCGACAGTGGCGGCCGGTCTAGCGAAATGTTCATGCTCAATCAAAAACTTCAGTGCGAAATCCGATGCAATCAGACCGGATTTCGCACTATGCAATCAACGCCTTCGAAGTAACAGGGATCAAGGTAATCAGGCGATTTTGGCGGCCGGGCTCCCGGGCGGGCCGGCCTTGATTTCGATCGTCTTTTTCGCTTTTTCGACTTCAGCGGGCTTTTTGACTTTGACGTGTAGGACGCCCTTGTCGAAATGCGCTTCGATCGAAGCCTCGTTTGGTTCGAACGGCAAGGCGATGGCGCGGTGGAAGGCGCCGTAGCTGCGCTCGACGACATGCCACTCCTTTTCCGTCCGATCGCTTTCCTGCTTTTTCTCACCGGAAATGACGAGCCGGTTGTCGTCGAGGCTGACGTTGATGTCTTTCTCGTCGACGCCCGGCAGTTCGGTCGTAATTTCGATCGCGTCCTTGGTCTCGGCAATATTCAACGCGGGTATCCGGGCGCCTACCTCCGCGAGGGTCGGGAGGGCCCGGTTGTAGTCAGCGAAGATGGAGTCCAGTTCGCGCCTAAACGCCGCGAAGGGATCAGCAGGATTTTGGTTTTTCGACCTCAGGGTCGGCAAAAGTGCCATTGACTCACTCCATTCATGCTTTTGCATGGCGTGGAAGGCCACCAAATAAGCAGCAAGGGGCCAAGGTGTCAACGGTGGATGGGAGAGCGGCACGAAGGCCTCGCGCGATCTGCATTAGCTAGAACTTGTGTCTTGGCCCTACGGCAACCTCGGCCTCGATCGCTTTCCTGATTTTCGTTGTCGCCGATGCGTTTGTCGGAGAGCTAACGCGCGGAAGTATCGGGACTATTCCGGCGACCGTGGATACTTAAAATATACGGTCCTACGTGGATACGCTGGGCTTGCTGCTTCATGCCGTCGTCCATCCGGCCGATATTCAAGATCGCGATGGCGGCATTCTCGTCATGGCGACCCTGTTCGGGATGTTTCCTTTCTTGAAAATGCTCTTCGCCGACGGCGGCTATCAAGGACCAGAATTCAACCAGGCTTTGGCACGAGTGCTCCCGCATCTGAAAGCTGAAATCGTCAAGCGTTCCGATCACGCCAAGGGATTTGTGGTCTTGCCCAAACGCTGGATCGTCGAGCGCACTTTCGCTTGGCTCAATCGATGTCGCAGGCTCCCGTTTCAGAGCATCCAATGCCCCAGAATTATGCCAAATACCGGGACCGTCGCACGCCACGGTCTGAGAGTTTGTCCAGTGACTTCATGCGGGATTACAAAGTCTTCTGAGCATGAGGCGGATTGAGGCGAGGCGCAAGAACGCGAGCGCTTTTCGATTGAGGTTCTCCCAGCCACGATTACAAGCGGCACGGCACCTCAACTCTGTTCGCCGCGCTCGAAGTGGCGACCGGTAAAGTCATGACTGCCCACAAGCGCCGCCGTCGACGCATCGAGTTCCTCGACTTCATGAATGAGATCGCCGATCCACTGAACAGCCACTGCGACAGAGGCCCAGCTTCGAGACCGACACGTTCAAGCCGCCATGCGGGATCGCAAAGAACAGCGAGAAGGTCTTCGGGGTGACTTACCACCTTCATTTCACGGCAAATCCTGCCCGCCTCGTCGACGATGCATATGGACGTTTCTTTGACCGACACGTCCAATCCGGCATAGTGTTTCATGCTGCGCTCCTCGGCCGGTGGCCGGCGGTGCAGGCGCGTGTATGCGTAGATGAACGCCAGATACTGGCCCTGCTTGGGCGTGAAACTTTTTGCGGGCGCCATACGCCGGACATCCGATTCAGCCGTTCGTTTGTGCCTCGAACCGCGAGGAGGCCCAGATGAATGTACGCTACCGCGTCGAACTCAGCCAAGCCGAGCGCGTCGAACTCACGGCGCTCCTGAGCGGCGGCAAGCATGCGGCGCGCAAGCTCAAGCGCGCGCAGATTTTGCTGGCTGCCGAAGATTCGCCGGGCGTTTTTTGTTCAGAAAAAGCCGATCAAGGAGATTTGCCGGGAGCTGCACGTCTCCAGAAAGGTCGTCCGGAAGGTCATCCGATCCGAAGCGACCGAGTTCCATTACGAACGCTTGACGCAGCCGCTTCCCAAGATCGGACCGTGGCGGGAGCGGCTGGATTCCCTGCTGTTGGAGAATGCAGAAAAATCGGCGCGCGAGCGGCTGACGCTTGTTCGGCTATTCGAAGAACTGCGCAGCCTTGGTTATGCCGGAAGCTACGACGCGGTTCGCCGTTACGCGAAAACGTGGCGCAAGGAACGCGGTGTGGCGCTGGCGCAGGCTTATGTGCCGCTCACCTTTGCTCCCGGCGAGGCCTATCAGTTCGACTGGAGCCATGAAATCGTCGTGCTGAACGGCGCGACGGTGACCGTGAAGGTCGCCCATATGCGGCTCTGTCACAGCCGCATGCCGTTTGTCCGCGCCTATCCACGCGAGACCCAAGAGATGGTCTTTGACGCGCATGACCGCGCCTTTGCCTTTTTCAAAGGCGCCTGCGAGCGCGGCATTTATGACAATATGAAAACCGCGGTGGAGACAATCTTCGCCGGCAAGGACCGGCAATACAATCGCCGCTTCCTTCAAATGTGCGGGCATTATCTCGTCGAGCCAGTGGCCTGCACGCCGGCCTCGGGCTGGGAAAAGGGCCAGGTCGAGAACCAGGTCGGCTTGGTGCGTGAGCGCTTTTTCACGCCGCGCCTGAGATTCAAGAGCTATGACGAATTGAATGCCTGGCTCCTCGACAAATGTGTCGCTTACGCCAAGGCGCATCGTCATCCAGAATGCGCCAGCCGCACGATCTGGGAGGTTTTCGAGGACGAACGGCAAAAGCTCGTGCAACTGCGCGGCCGCTTCGACGGCTTCCATGCAGTGAGCGCGGCGGTGTCCAAGACCTGCCTTATCCGGTTCGATAACAACAAATACTCGGTGAAGGCGCGCGCGGTCGGGCGTCCGGTCGAAATCCACGCTTATGCAGACCGGATCGTCATTCGCCAGGACGGGATCGCCGCCGGCGAACATCGGCGATCCTTTGGCCGCGAAGAGACGATTTACGATCCCTGGCATTACGTTCCGGTTCTGGCCCGCAAGCCCGGCGCTCTGAGGAATGGCGCGCCGTTCAAGGACTGGGTCTTGCCCTCGGCCATGGAGAAAATTCGCCGCAAACTCACCGGCTCCGCCGATGGCGATCGGCAGATGGTGAAAATCCTCGCGGCGGTTCTCGACGACGGGCTGCCGGCGGTCGAGGCCGCCTGTGCCGAGGCGTTGAGCGAGGGCGTCCATTCCGCCGACGTCGTTCTCAACATTCTGGCGCGTCGCCGTGATCCCGGTCCGCCACTCACCATACTCACCCCGGACGCGCTGAAACTCCGGCACGTCCCGCTCGCCGATTGTGCCCGGTACGATCAACTGAGGAGTTCAGGCTGATGGAACGCACGCAAATCTTCGACCTCATGAGCGAACTCAAGCTCTTCGGCATGCGAACCGCCTATGATGATGTGATGGCGGCTGGCATAAAGCGGCAGCACGAGCCGCCACAAATCGTCGGCGATCTTCTTAAGGCCGAAATTGCCGGAAAGCAGGCGCGCTCCATCAAATATCAGATGACCATCGCCAAACTCCCTCTGGCCAAGGACATCGATGACTTCGACTTTGACGGCACGACCGTCAACGAAACCCTGGTGCGTGATCTTTCCGGAGGCGGCTTCATCGCGCAGCAACGCAACGTCGTTCTCGTGGGGGGCACCGGGACCGGCAAGACGCATCTCGCCATTGCCATCGCGCGAAGCTGCATCCGCGCCGGCCTGCGCGGCCGCTTCTTCAATACAGTCGATCTCGTCAATCGCCTGGAGGCCGAAGCACGCGCAGGGCGGCAGGGACGAATCGCCGATTACCTCACTCGCAAGGACTTCACCGTTCTCGACGAACTCGGCTATCTGCCCTTCGCTCAGGCTGGCGGGCAATTGCTCTTCCATCTCGTTAGCCAGCTCTACGAACGCACCTCGGTGATCGTCACGACCAATCTGGCGTTCGGCGAATGGCCGAGCGTCTTCGGCGACGCCAAGATGACGACCGCGCTCCTCGATCGTCTCACCCATCACTGCGACATCGTCGAAACCGGAAATGAAAGCTGGCGCTTCAAAAACCGCGCCTAGCGCTCAAAGCCCCCTCCCACGCCACCGCGCTCGCCCCGGCTGCGCAACCCTGACCAGCTCCGCCGGGGGCGAGCGCTGTCGTTCCTCCCCGCCAAAAGGGGTACCTTTTGCACACCGATCCGGGGTCCCGATTCAATGCTGTTTGACAGCTCGTGCCCAGGCCGCCGCCTGCGCGCTCGTGGCCGTCGTCACGCCGCCCAACGCCGTTGTCGGATACCGACAATCGCCAACCGGCGCCGTCGACATCGTATCTCACCACGATCTCACCCTCGTAATCCGGGGGGAACGCATGCTTAAGGGCGTTGATCACGAGCTCGGTGGTAACGAGCCCGAGGCTCACCGCCTGGCTGGATTCCACGGTGCCGGTCGCGGCCTGCACGAGGAGCGAATGCGGGCCGCTGAGAGCGATCATCGAGTTTCGAAGGCTGTCGCACAGCTTCGACAGATAGGGACCGACTTCGATGCGGTCGCCCAGCCCCGAGGGCTGGAGCTGCTGTTGCACGGTTGCTACCGACATCACCCGCTGGTGTGCATCCCGCAGGTGCTGCCGCGTTTCCTCGGACTGCACAGTTCGCGCCTTGAGCAGGAGAATGCTCGCGATGATCTGCAGGCTGTTGGCGACGCGGTGCTGCATCTCCTGAAGCAGCATCTCCTTTTGCCGCAGCAGCTCATCCTTTTCGCGCTCCGCGCCGCGCCTTTGGGTTATGTCTTCGATCGCCAGCAGGAGCAGGGTCGAGTCGGGGTATTCCTCCCCGAATACCTGGCGCGCGTTGAGCAGCATGGTGCGCCGTCCGATGGTCGGAAACTCGTGCTCGACCTCGTAGCCCTCGATGGCACGATGCTGCGGAATGACTTCCTCGAGGAATTGGCGCAGCGCCGGAATGTTCCACTGGCCGTTGTCGAGGTCGTAGAACAGCTGGCATTGGGTGTCCTGCGGATTCGCTCCAAACGTCTGGTAAAATGAACGGCTCGCCGCGACCACGCGGAGATCCCGGTCGAGCACGATAAGGGCCTCCCGCACGGTGTCGACGATTGCGTGGGCGAGGGAATGCCCATCCTTGACATGGCGCAGCACGTCGTCGGCCACGGTGAGGTTTTCTCCAAGAGCCGACGGACGTTACCATGAATACGGCTCGACATGCCTTCGCCAGCCAAAAAGGCATCGGAATTATAGCCGCCCCGCCCGCCACTTCGTGATGGGATCGGGACAAACCGGCGTTCTAGCCGCTTCCTGGAAATCCAGCCGCAATTTCGAAGGGTGAACCAGATGGACAAGGATCGGATCAAAGGTAGTGCCAAGCAGGCGAAAGGCGCGGTGAAGGAAGCCGTTGGGCAAGTGACCGGCGATGACAAGTCCAAGGCGGAAGGCAAAACCGAGAAAGCTGCCGGCAAGGTACAGAACGCCATCGGCGGCCTAAAGGACGTGGCGCGCGGCAAGTAGGTATGCCCGATCGACTTGACTCAGCTCGAGCCTTTCCTTGGTGTCAGCTGGTCTCTTTGTTGAGCGTATCGAGGCGGAGCCGGAGCTAAACCGCCGGTATCGAACCATCTCGCGCAGACTTCCTGTCACATAGCGTGCCGTCGATATACAACTCCTGCTCGATCCAGAAGGGCCTTCTCAATCTGCCAAAGGTCGAGTGTCTGACTCTCGTTTCACGCTACTCGGGCACACGGGGCTTCTCGGGAGCACTGGGCTTCTCTGCAATGCTGCGATATGCCGTCGCCGGCCAAGACAACGCTCTCGGCAGTTCCGCCGCAACACTCTCGACGAATTGCGATGCGGGGCCGGTGCTCCAGTTTGCTTTGATCGTGGGCGCTAGCGCAACACCAACGCCGACAAGATAAACAATCACTAGCAGGGCGATAAGCACACGCATCGAGTCGTCCTCCGCATGGCAATCAAGACAAGCAGCAATAGGACTGCGCCAATCGTGGCGTCGAAGATCGCGCCAATAATTCTGATCACGACGTCACTCTCTCGGACTGAACCGATACTATACCGGTGTTGCCGCGTCTTCAAATGCAAGGCCTGCGATTGGCAATTCTCGGCGACCAGCGGGAACTTGCTCGGATCTTGAAATCGTTCACACGCTGACTCCGTTGAGCCTCACGATAGCTACGGCGTCACTTGCGCCGGCGCTTTGCGTCGCGGCTCCAATGAGCTTGTTACCGCGGGTCGAAACCGAAGTCACATTGCCCGCCGTCGCGTCGAAATACACGGCCGCGCCAACTGCGAACGTGACAGTCACGGCCTTCGGCAATTGCCACACCCCACCAAGCGTGATTTCCACGGGCAATGTTTGCTCCGCGTCATAGTTTGCGACTCCGAAGAAACCGCCGACAAGGATTGGATCGCCGGAATGAACGCCGCCGGTCGGTGCCGGGACCGCGATGGTCCAGCCTTCGTGGAGATAATTTTTAGCCTTGTTCGTTTAACTCCTTTTCCGAGTGCGGAACGCGACACGGTAAAACTCATTGAGCACGGTCTTGTGGAAGCGCTCGCGGATGCCGTTATCCGGCATGATACGTGTGGTGCCTTTGAGTGTCAGGCCGTTCCCGCAAGATGAGATTCGCATTGGCACTACCGCTTAGCTCTTGGGTATAAGCCCGTACGCTCGAATTGCAGTTTTCGGAAGCGACAGCCATCAAGATGGCGTTGTCACATTATTGAAAATTGGATGCGTGGCCGGCGGCTCGGTTTGCCGAGCATGGGATTGCGTTCGAGCAGTCGGCGAGGCCGAAGTCCGACTTGTACTGCGATCTCTTGCCGCTGCTGAACGCCAAGCGGATTGAGTTGCTCGATAATCGGAGTGGTATCGAAGTGTACCAAAGATTTGGACAACATGGTGACTGCAACCAAAGCTTGCCAGGCAGTTTGGCCGTCAGGCCTTCGGAGAGAACCCTGCCAAGGGAGTGTTATGTTGGATAGAAGCAGCTCGCCGGGATCCAGCAGCTCCGCGAGATTTCTACTGGTGAGTCGATCGCGCGTGCCGCCGGCGCAATGCGCGTGACAGCGCTTGCTTTTCCCAAACCCGATGCGCGTCTCTTTTTCCCGCCCCGGTCGTTAATGGGCTCATGCCAAACACCAGTGAAAAAAACCATCTTAGCCGAGCCTTCTGGCGGCGGCCTCAGATGGGTGCCGTCTTTCTCCGCCTTGAAAGCAATGACTTCACCCATTGTTGTCTTCCAATACTATAATTGACCTGCCCGCCGCGAGAGCCCTATGCGCTTCGGATCCAGGCCGGCGGAGCAATTTTAAAAACCAGAGCGTGACGACAAATGACACGGGTCAACTCAACGCGCATCCCTCAAATGAGCCAGCGACCGTTTGTCCGGCCGTTTCACCGAGGAGGAGAAGAGCGTGCTGGAGGCCGGCGCTGAACGCTACCGGCAATCTCGAGAATCAGGCCTCGTCCGGGCGATCCTCGCCGTTTCCATCATTCCGACGAAGCGGGCGAATAAATCAGGGCGCCTTCCTGATGCGAGGCGTTGATAACCTGCGCGCCGAGTTCAGCCTCACGGCGCTCGACTACAATATGCGACGGGCGCTCAACATCCTTGGGGTAGAGACAATGATGGCCGCGGTCCGGGGCTAAAGCGGTATTATGGCGCAACTGCCACAAGAATCCTGACGGCCATGCTCTTAAATTTGCCGCATGGCAGAAATTCGCACGGTCACTACGCTTCGCTCAAAGCGAGCGGAAATCATAGCCTCAATCGCAAACTATGAAAAGAGGCTCGCGCAAGCGCGGGCCGATCTTGCACGCATAACGGCGGCGATCACGATCTTTGAAGCTTCCGGCGATGTCGAGGAAATGCCGCCCTATGTCGATATTCATCGCTGTTTCAAGCGGGGAGAGGCGATCAATCTTTGCAAGGAAGCGCTCGCCAGCGGCCCGCTGAACACGCGCCAGCTTGCCTTGAGGGTCATGGCCGCAAAGGGACTCGATACCGGAGACAAGGTGCTCGCCAAGGCGGTTGCGGCGCGTCTCATTCATGCGCTTCGCCAACAGTGCCGGCGCGGGCTCATCGACGGGACAGAGAAGCATCTTGGCGCGCGGGTTTGGGCTTTGCCCAGCGATGGTATTTTGGCATAGGGGCGTTGCAAAACCTAATGGTTAATAACTGTTTAAAATGACCTAATTCTCACTATTAGTGCCCGCTATTAATTGCACCGGCTAGGGTCCCAGGACAAAAAAGCGCCCGCCGGGGTGATCCGGCAGGGGCTTTTTTGCGTTGGGGTTCGGCCGGAACATTCAAAGGGGCGCCCTATCATTTTGTAAGGCCATAAAGGAGAAAATCATGTTCAAGAAAATCCTAATACTATCCATTCTTACTACAAGCCCAGCCCTAGCTCAAAGCGACGGCGGTCCATTCTGTAACTATTGGTTCTCGGACCAAACCATGGCCGTTATAATGACCGTCGCAACGATGGCATGGGGCGCCTGCATCGCCTACGCGGTCATCGGCATCGCGGGGTCACGCAAATGAAGATCAACTGCTTGTAGGGGGTGTCTGCTGCGGCGGTTGTCGGCCGGAACGCTCAATGGGCGCTCGCGGCGCCTGCCACATAAAGTGATCGGTAGATAGTGGGGAAAGACTCACGGCGCTTCGTCCGAACAGTCGAACGTCTGACGTTCGTGAAATTTTTGCTCAATCATTTCGGAAACTCTTGATTTCAGAAGATGAGTAGCGACGTCCGCTGGCGATCCTCCAAGGACTGACTTGCGCGCCAAGAGAGCCAAATAGTCGTGGTTGCATGCGAGCCGACGATCGCGGCGGTTCTCAGCATGGTTCGCCGGCTTCACATAGCCGCCGAAATGGCCGCCATCGACTTCCGCAACGATGCCATCGCCTCCAAGCTTGCGGCCTTTCATTTCTTCGGCCATTGCTTCCCGCAATTTGTGGAGTAACACGAAGGCGGCCTTATAGGACAAGCCAAGATCGCGCGAGATCCAAGAATGTCTTTCCAGCGGTAAAGCCTGCCGTCGATGACGATGAAGGGAGCGCGGCTCATGATTGCGCCTCCCGCGGCTGCAAGCCGTTGCAGATAATCGGCGGCCTTCTGCGGGTGGCTGGCGGAGGTGAAGATCGCCCGCTTGTCGTCGTGCAGGACTCTCAACCAACTTTGAATATAGGCGGCGTGGTCGTCGCGGGTTTCCTGCGTGATGCCAAGATCGGCGCATAGAAAGGCTGCTCCGATTTCCGCAACAAGCTCCTCCATGGCGTAACCGGCGTCGCCAAAGCGCTTGCGGCCTAAATCTCGGTTCAGGCGGCTCGGGTGCCGCGTGGCATGCGTCAACTCATGGCAAAGCGTGGCGGCGTGGGATTCAGCGTCCCGAAACGTCTGCAACTCCGGCATGTGTGCGGGAAGAGCCCCCCACGATATCATACGCTCCGGCCACTTGCTCTCCAGTTCTGGTGACGACGAGTTAAGCTGCCGGGGACGAAACCGCCGGTCTCCCCCCTAGAAGCCGCCGGCTCCTCCGCGTCGGCCCATTTTCGGCTTTTCTTGCGCACCAGGCGACGCCTGGTTCATCTCGTCGGGTGTTACCCGTTCATGGCTTGCCAAAAATAGGCGCTGAGGGGATGGCGGTCGATACCGGACCGCGCGCCAGGCACGAAATTCCTGCCGAATACTTACTTAACTTTAACATCGGTCAACATAGATATTAATGTTAACATCCCTCAACATTTTCCTAGCCAAGTTCCAGTAAAAGGCGCAGCGTCCGTCTGTGCGATGGGAGGTTTCCAGCCACATAATGTCGCTTTCCAGCCACATAATGTCGCCCGCGCCTGGCGTTCCGTTTGGGGCCAGGAGCGCTTGCCTCCTAAATCAAAAGACGCGGCCTCACAATCGAGGAGATTTATTTTATGGATAGCCATAACAGTGACGCAAGCCGCGCGGCAACGGCGCGCGCGGGATTTATGGCCCTCTTCGCCGTGCTGGCGATGGGGCTTGGCTTGCTGGCCTCGCCGGCGGAGGCGGCGCCCTTCGCCTATGTGGTGAATAATGGTGATAACACAGTCTCGGTGATCGATACGGCCACCAACACGGTGGTGGGGACCCCGATCCCGGTGGGGGGTTTACCCAATGGGGTAGCCATCACCCCGGATGGGACACACGCCTATGTCGCGAATGCGGGGGGTAACACAGTCTCGGTGATCGCCACGGCCACCAACACAGTGGTGGCCACGGTCACGGTAGGGAATAGCCCCAGTGGGGTAGCCGTCACCCCGGATGGGACACACGCCTACGTCGCGAATGCGGGCGATAACACAGTCTCGGTGTTCGCCACGACCAGCAACACGGTGGTGGGCAGCCCGATCCCTGTAGGGGTTTTGCCCCGAATGATCGCCATCACCCCGGATGGGACACACGCCTACGTAGTGAATGACAGTTCCGGCACTGTCTCGGTGATCGCCACGGCCACCAACACAGTGGGGGCCACGGTCCTGGTGGGGAACACCCCCGCTGGGATAGCCATTACCCCAGATGGGACACGCGCCTATGTTGTGAATTGTAATTGTTTTAGTGGCATCGGCGCGGGCACTGTCTCGGTGATCGACACGGCCAGCAACACGGTGGTGGGTACGCCGATCCCGGTGGGGGGCGAGCCCGAGGGGGTAGCCGTTACCCCGGATGGCAAACATGCCTACGTGACAAATGCTGCGTTCTCCATTGGTTCGGTTTCGGTGATCGACACGGCCATCAATACGGTGGGGGACACGATCCCGGTGGGGACTGCCCCCTTTGGGGTCGCCGTCACCCCGGACGGGAAACACGCCTATGTGGCAAATCTTGAGGACAACACTGTCTGGGTGATCGCCACGGCCACCAACACCATGGTGGGGTTGCCGATCCCGGTGGGGAGATTCCCCATTGAGGTGGGCATAATTCCGCCGCCGCCGGGCGTGCCCTTCCTACCTTCAACGCCATGGTCGCGATCCAATTCGGCGGCACTCCCAACCAGAATGCCTTCGGATTTGGTTCCAACTTTACCTTGAGCAGCACCGCGCCCGCGATCAATCCCGTCACACAGCCGGTCACGCTCCAGGCCGGCAGCTTCGCCACCACCATCCCGATCGGCTCCTTCCTATCGTGCGGGGGCGCCAACTGCAGTGCAATTTGAAGCGCCTGAAACCGGATGATGTCTCTGAAATGGCGCTCAACCTCGTCATATGAATTCATGCTCAACCCGTCGGCATACAGAACGTGGTCGCGCGTGCCGACCAAATCGAAATCCGCGTAAAAAGGATATTGCTCACAGAGTTTGGCAAGCTGGGCGCGCTGATCGCTGCGGTCGGCGGCGCTGATCGCAAGAGCTGTATCGTGTGCCTCTTTGTAAATCGGAAGGTATCGGTCGGGATCGCGCCGCAACATCCAGTTGGCAAGCTCACGGCTCAGCACACGCAACACGAAATCGCGATCTTGCGCCGAGTTACGAGACAGCTCTTGAGGCGAAGGCCTCAATACCCGCACGCAGAATAAAAATCCGGCAATGAGCCCGACAACCACGGCGCATGCCACCCAAAACCAATACACAATCTGTCCCCTTCGTTAGGGGCAACCATAGTTTTTTCAATTGGTTGGTTTGGGGTCGGAATTCTTACCGCAATGAGACGCAAGTGCTTCTATGAAGATAGCCAAGCACAGATCGTAGGCTCCCAGATGTTCGCTCTCGCGAGGACCTGCGAAATTCAACGATTGCGCTCCCCCCAGTTGCGATATCATATTTTTAAGGCCGATGATGGCTCCACGATCCAAGTAATGAAGGATGCAGTAAGGCTTTCCATGTTTCTTTGCGCATTCAATTGTGAAATCGGTACCTGCAGAGCAATATTTTGAGTTCGGCACAAATACGACCGTGGCCGCACTGTCGCGTACATTCCACTCGGTTCGTTGTTCGGGAGACTTGCTTGGGGTCTCCATAAGGTGGGGATATATCGTCAACAAACCTGGCGGACGTAAGAAATCTTCTGCCCAACCGCCCTTTGGGCACCATCCTTCATAAGTTCGTCCCATTAACACGGCGGCATCTAGCGCAGCTCGATCAACTCCGGTTTGACCCCCAGAACGTATACGCGGACCGCGCGCACAGTTATTTCTTTGGCCATGTGTGATCCGACTCCAAACGGTGAATTCAATCATCGTTCAAGCGTGACCGAGGAGCGGCGCGAGGTGCCGATTATATCGGTCTCTTCCGATCGATGACATCCGTGAGCAGACTCGCACAAAAATCGAGGGATCAAACAAGGAAGGCCAGGTTCAATCGCCTCAGCTCGACTCGTCAAACTTAAAAAAGGCGGCGGCGGCACTGAGAGATGTTTGTTTGGCTCTTCGCGCCTCCTTGAGCCGTGTGATTTCAGCCTGCAAGGTCGTGATGCGCTCATCGATTTCCTGCACGGAAAGGTCGTCGAGGCTCTGTCCGATCTCGTGAGAAGACGCCGCCTTTCGTGGCGGCGCGCCGAAAATCTCATCGTTATCTCCAGCCATTGCGAATCACCTCGTCTTACCGCGAAAGCCAGGTATCACGAGTGTTGTATCACCCCTCACTGGAACCGAGCCATGTGCTACTCTCACAGCTGCCTGGCCTTTGCCTATTCCGCGGCAGTCCGCTGTAAGTCGGTGCGTGAGACCTATGTTTCTGGATCGCATAAACCTCAAACCGGGTTACCCGCCTCGTGTTAGGGGGGACAAAATGGAACAACTTTTAACCGCTGTTATAGTAGCCCCGTTCGTCATTACCATGGTTAGCTTTGCCGTCGCTATTGCCTTTGCGCCCGCAGTGCCAAACGAGATCGCACCGGCAATCGGTCACGATCATGACAGCCGCCAGCTTCATCGGGCCAAACCGAGGCGGTGGAGCCGGAAAGCATGAAGTCGTTTTTGGAGAGATGGCCGACCATGGCAAACAGCTTTTGGGAGAGTTTGCCATGTCGACTCCGGTTCCGCTTCGCTCTGACTTTGACACGAATGGCCTGCGCATGCTAGCGCGGCGATCGCGTGACCCCGATCAGACCCGGCGTCTCTTGGCACTGGCCGAGATTTATGATGGCGGATCGCGGCCGGATGCGGCGCGGATCGGCGGGGTCGGGGTGCAGATCGTGCGCGACTGGGTTGTCCGTTTCAACGCCAAAGGTCCTGATGGTGGTAACAGGAACGCCTTCAAGCATGGTCTCCTCGGCCGAGATAGTTGCCGCACCGGCGCAAGGTTACCGCGTTGCTGCGGGCGGCGAGGAAGCTGATAAGGGCTGAACGCGAAAGCTGATGATTGCCACGCTCATGACGAGCAATGGTACTTGCAATCGAGCGGCCCGCCGGAGCCCGAGAAGGTGTTTTAAAAGTGTTTTATCTAATCAGGCCAAAAACTCCAACATAATTGTGGGACACCGTGAAAATCTTCGGAGGACGAGGGTATGACGAGTGAAGTTTGGGCGCCCAAACCTTCGAAATGTCACGCCGTCGTGATTTACTGCGTTAACCGTCCAAATAGCTCTGCCGTACTCGTTCGTGTCCGGGCTGTGACCTTGTCCTCGGCCTACCGCTACTTGAGATGCTCGGAGTCCATTCGAACTGGCGCACATTTTTAAACGCCATGCTCACGGCGAGGGAGCCGCACAAGAGCATTCCGCAAATCGACTATGGAATTAGTTCGCCTGATCTCCTCTTTTCGTTTTCGGGAAATCTGGAACTAGCACAATTTGCGGCCGGACGCGCCCCCCGTTTGGGGGCATGACGCTGAGAAATGCAGCTTTAATTTTGGTCTTGCACAAGTTTGGTCCGTTGAATTGAGCTTGCGGATGGGGGAAATTTAGAAAGCAGTAAAGCGGTTCGACCCCTGCGCTGGAAGATGCAGATACAAGCGTATCGAGCTGCTGGTACGGGTCTGCACCGTGTTTTTTGGTAAGAAGGCTTTTGTAGCGGCCATCGGGGAAGAGCCGTTTAGCCTGGACGCGGTGTCCGTCGTCAGAGTTTTTGGGACAAGGAGCGGCTTTAAATTAAGAGAGTTTCTGGCTCGTCTGGTTTGTAATGTTATGCGACTTGCCGACGATGCAGCATAATCGTCCACAGTTTCCGGCAACAACAAAAGTTGCGAACGTTCGAATCCAGAAATGTGGGTCATGTCAGATTTTAGCGCGGCGCAAGCCGCAATGGAATCCGGCTGACGCGACTTTCCACACCGTCTGCAAGAAATACGCACACGAAAAAGCCCTTTGATAAAAAAGAGTTTTTCAGGTGCAGAATACAGGGGCAAAATTGGCCTACGATGTTTGGCTAACATTCGCTGAGGGGAGCCGGCGGCTCTTTCAGGAACGTGTGAAGGTGCCGCAGTTTCTCGAGGAGCTCGTTGAATGTCACGACCAGCACGTCATTCAAATTGTTGCGGAACAACTCTAACGACTTCTTCTCATCGGGGTCGGCCGGTACTCGGCCGATCACGACCACACATTTGATGGCGTACAATTCCACATTGGTCACGCGCGAGGTGTCCTTTTTATAGGCCATGCTCCTTTGGAGCTGATAGCGCTGGTCAAGAACTTGGTTCACAGTCCCGACCAGATCATGAGACGGTGCATGGACGCCGTCGCGATAAACGGAGCCTAGGACTTTCGTCTCAGGCGTCTTGATCTCGAGCAAGGTGAGGCCGTTCCGGTGAAGAAAGTCTCCAATCTTCTCACCGTGGCCGGCGAAAGTCCCACCCCCGACCGACGCTTGGCCGCCAAAAGCCACGATAGGCAATCCGAATGCGAGAGTCAGGATGAACGGATTGTCGAGGAAAAGCTGCTGCCAGACACGCTCCGGCTTCTTCGTGCCTATGAGAGTTTCAATACGTTCGACGAGCTGCTCGAGCGTGACGAGCTCGATCTCGCGACGGAGTTTGAGCAGCGCAGGCCCTTCCGTTCTTGCGAGCTCACGCTTGCTCTTGGAGACAATAGCAAGAGCCGCGCCTCGGTCGGCCGGGGACAGCGTTTCAGCCTCGTTTTGCCCGGAAACCGCCTTGAAGATCGTGTCCCGCTTGTAGGGTCTGTGCTTCTCGGGAAACTGGTTGGGAAGACGCGTGGTGAGCAGCGCATTATGCACCAGAATGTGCTTGTCCACCCTTGCGGATCGCAACGCAGAGTCATGGATGCGTTGGAGCGACCGCCGAACGGCGTTGAACTCATGATATGCTAGAATATAGCAGCCCCGGTCAATTTCTGAGGCGCGGTTGTTTGATACGACGAGGTGCCGAACGTCGTCGATTTCTTCGATTGCCGACACGACCAGATTTAACTCCTTCAGCAGACCAAGACCATACTCGGGATCGCGGATGAAACCGGTTGGAAAAGCCTCCAGCAGACCGTCTACGTCTTCCGGCTGGGCAGGGATAGGGAGATCAAAGCCTTCCAGTGTGATGGTCTGTAGTCGCGGGTACCGCGCCTGCAGAAACTCGTCGTGGCCGGGCAGCGTGTTGCGAGGGATGATCGTGACGTCGCCGCCCGGGCCGCAGCGGAGGAGTTCGAACGTCCCGGCAACCTCTGCCAACGTATTGTTGAGCTCGCGCGCTTGACGCATCCGTTCGTCCGAGAGTGTGTATCGGACGACAACTTCCGTATCGAAGTCGATCTCGGAAATTTTGTGATCGGCGGCTTGACCGAAGTCGATCTGGAAGGTTCCGCGATCGACGGCTTGCGGGAAAGGACTGATCATACGCAATTCCCAGAGAATCAGATGCGAAACATCATCGCCACGGATCGACGACTGGCGCGTGGGCGCGCTCGTAATCGCTGGTATCACGGGATAGGACGGTCAGCCCGTGGCAGAGCGCCGTCGCCGCGATGATCAAATCGGGTTGCGAGAAGGTATGCCCCGTCTTGCGGCCTTCCTCGACCAGCAGCCGCCATTTGAATATGACGTCTTCGGTGACGGGCAGGACGCGCTCCTCGAACATCGGTCGCACCTTGTGCGCGAGCCAGTCGTTGAGTTCGGCGCGCTTGCTGGCGTCGGCGACGAGCTCGATGCCGAAGCGGATTTCGGCGAAGGTCACGGTGCTGACGTAGAGATGTTCGAGCGGATGCGCGGCGATGAAGGCGAGCACTTTAGGTTCGGGCTTCGGGCGGCGCAGCTCGGAGAGGATATTCGTATCGAGCAGCCAACCCGTCACAGATCGACCCCGCGCACCGGCATCCGGTCGCGCTTCGGTTCGATGTCGATGTCGCGGTAGGGCGAGGCTTGCATCGCGGCGATAAGCGCGTCGCCGCTGCGTTCACCCTTGAGGCGGCGGAACTCTTCGGCCGCGACGACGACGACCTCATCGCGGCCGTGGACGGTCACATGCTGCGGCCCCTCGCTACGCACGCGGCGCACGAGTTCGCTGAAGCGGGCCTTGGCGTCCTGCAGCAGCCAGTGGCCGGGCGTCCGGCCGAGCGCGCGGCGCCGGGCCTTTGCGGCCCGAACCGGCGGGAGGGTTTTCTTGGTTCTAGTCATACTGACTAGAATATCATATTGGCCCGCCCGCGCGCAAGGCTTATTGTCAAGCTCGGTTTGTATATGATAATATCCTGTATCCGTTGATATTTCTGGCATGCGGCCTTAGGCGCGCTACCTCTGGGCGCGCATGGAGGACAACCAGCGCGACCGTGGCTCGCACTTTGCGCTGCGTCCGCGCTCTATAGTTGTGTCGCTTGCGTCCGGGCCAGCGATAAGACAACAGAGGGCGTTTTGAACCAGGTTTCACGTTGGATGCACCAATGAGACCGACTTGTACGTGTTTCACCCTGATTTGCTTTACAATCTGAAGCGGCGCCTTCGCCGAAGACAATTCCTTGAGTGTGGCGTTGAGGGGACTCGGCGGCCAACAAGCCACTTTGACGGTGGCTGAACTCGACGCGCTTCCGCAGGTCAAAGTCAGCGCGAACGAGCATGGAGTGCCGCACGTCTTTGAAGGCGCATTGCTCGGCGACGTGCTGGCGAAAGTCGGCGCGCCTGCCGGCAAAGCCATTCATGGGAAAGAGCTCACCGATGTGATCATCATCGAGGCGCGTGACGGCTATAAGGTCGTGCTCGATCTCGCCGGAACGGATGCGGCGACGCGCACCGATCGTGTAATCCTGGCCGATCGCATGGATGGATCGCCTTTGCCTGCCGACAAAGGACCTTTCCAACTCGTCGTTGAAGGCGATTTGCGGCCAGCGCGTTCCGCCCGCATGGTCTCAGCGATCCGTCTGGAACGCGTCCAGTGATGGCGTGGAATAATTGCCACGACCGGAAGAACGGCATAGCTATCATCGTACGTTGTTGGTCCGAAACTTAGGGCCGCAGGTGCCCATCTCACGCGTGATAACATCCTCACATGAGGGCTGTTGGGGTCAAGTCATATTCTGCAGCTTTGTGGAAGTTTCAACTCACTTCAAGCCGATTTTTGCCGAGGCTCGCTGTTAAGCCATGGCGGGGGCGAAGCTGATCGAGTTGCGCAGCCCCCGCCATGGCGATTCCAGGATTCCGGTCAGACCAAAACATTACAGCCGTCTGCATGACCGTGACGGCGGTTCAAGGCACGCGACAAGTCATGCGGTAGCCGATACCGCCCACCGCGCCGATCAGATCAATGTGCAAGTATCACGCACTTGTCGTCAGGTCAGCGTGCAATCCGCTTAGCTGCTATCCCCTCGTCAGCCCGAGCCCTTCCTCACCTGCGGCCTCGACACCGCAGAACCTCACATCCGGTCGCCGCTTATCGTGGTAAGCACCAAAATTCCTCATACTCGAGGTCGTCGGGCTCGGAAAGAGCGGAACCAATCTTTATCACGGCGTCTTGCAGCCAGGACGTTATGCGGTCCGCTCGCCGAGATCCGGCAAGGGTCAGCTTCCCTCGCGGATGGCGGGGTTCTCCTTTGACGTTGCGCGCTGGATCAGGCCGCTTTCAACACAGCCCCCTCCGGCACTTCTCCCTGTGTCACGTAGCGCCACAGGGCGATTAGCAGCTTGCGGGCCAACGCAACAATCGTGATCCGCCGGATCCGCCCGTGCTCATTTCCTACACGCGCACGAAACCAGCCGCTCAGTGCGCTGCCTGGCTGATGCCTCACCCATAGCCATGCCAGCTCAATCATGATGTGGCGCAGACGCGGATTGCCGGCTTTGGATATACCTTGCTCCCGGTCGATCGAGCCACTTCGCCATGGCGTCGGCACCAGCCCAGCATAGGCGGCCACGTCACGCCGGTTGGCGAAGTTTCGGTAGAGGCCTTCATGATAAAGCACCGCGCCAATCTGCGGACCAATTGCCTTAAGCCGCGCGAGCAATGCGACCGGCGATGGCCGCCCGTCCACATCTGCCTCGATGGATACATCGCGTTCAGCCTCGACATTGGCGATCTGCTGCAGCAGCAGTTCGATGCGGGCGAGGTCGCGCAGCAGCGCCGCCTTCAATCGACCAGGCAGCGGTCGCCCGTCACCTGTCATCAGCCGTTAAGCCGGGTTCGCCGGTCTTTGTGCAGCGGATCATAACCGGTAATTCCTTGGCCAGCGAGCAGCCCTTTGATGCGATTGACGTGCTGAATTCGCTCTCGCAACAAGTTTGCGCGTTCACGTGAGAGACGCCGGTGGTCCTCTTGCTCCGGTGTAGGTGGCACAACCATTTCGCAGACACGCGGCTCCCCGCGCTTCCAGGCCAGCAATGTCCTGAGCAGTGTTTCGCCGTCGATCGTGTCCGTCTTTGCGCGCCGTCGTCGCCTCGACACGGCGATCGAAGCGGGATCAACGACATGGCTTTCAATGTCATTTGCCTCGAGCGATCGATGTACCCAGAAGCCGTCGAGGCCGGCTTCTTGGATGACCACGACATTAAGCGACCCTCCGGATAATTCATACAACCGTCGAAAAGATCGAAGAGAGATTTATTCGCAGATCCGCGCAAGCGTGCCAGCAAGGCAAGTAATTTGGAGGCGTCACCCGCGGCAATCGAGTGTTTCGACATCTTATCGCCGTTCGGCGACAGCGAGGTCACGAGCCAACTCGATCGGCTTAACTCTAGTGACACATACAGGATCGAATGATCTCCCTGTCTACGGGCCAAATCCTGGTTGCGGGTTTTATCGGTAGGGCGCATCGGATTCCTCCTTGCGATGCAGTCAACGACCCCGCATCCTACTAAGGCCAAAACCCAGGCTGGAGGGGTCGGTGCCCCATGGAATCTTTGCCATGCGTGACCGTGATCCACTAGCCGAGATTGAGAGAGCAGGGAATTAGATGGGCTGGCTTTCGAACCTGGGCGATTTTCTTTCTCCCCTTCTAAGCTTCGATGTCATTGCGTCCTACTGTGGCCTCATCACCTACAAGTATTACCGAGACGGGCCTCCTCCAAATGCGATGTATGCGGTTTACATCAGCGCTTCGTGTTGTAAAAGTCGACCCACGCAAAAATGCCGGCCTTGGTGCTTCAGATAGATGTCCTCGTGTTTCAGGGAACGCCACAGGCGCTCGATGAAGACATTGTCCATCCAGCGTCCGCGTCCGTCCATCGAAATTTGGATTCCAGCTTCGAGCAACACGCCGGCGAAGTCCCCGCCGGTGAACTGGCTGCCCTGATCGGTGGAAGCGGCAAAGAACGTCGTGATGATGGACTTGGCTTTGCTCAATGCCGAGATCGCCAACGGCATGTACAAAAAGCCCATCGAGATTATCGCAAAGGAAATCCACTACGAACCGTTGCCCGACGAAATCCGCGCCGTGATCATCGCATCGTGGAAGCGCGGCGGGATGCTACCGGCCGCCACCATCGAACAGATGGTGCCAGCACGCATTGAGAGCTAGCCAGCTACTTCTCGATTTGCACGGATAGCGGCTCGTTGCCAATGTCGACTTTGCCGCTCACTTCGACTTCTCCTTCAATTCCCACGTCGCCAGCAATCGGAAGGTCTCGGTTTATCCAACCGAACCAGACGACCGATTTCGGGTGAATCTTCCAAAGCACGCCATAGAAGGATGTTAGGAGCACGATCGTCAGCATCGTACTGAGCGCAATCGCGAGCTGCTGAGACAGGGTCGACTTAAGGCGCTCCTTTCCCCACCAAATCACGATAGCTTTTCCAAGGGTCGGCGTCACAATGAATAACGACAACAACGTGACCAACGATAAAATGCGATCCAAAAGAGTCATTGCCAAGCTCCAGACCTATTTCGCGTTCTTGCGCCGCTCGTCCCAATTCGTCTTCATTCGCGCCAATAACCGTTCAGTTGCTTGCTTGAATCTCATTGCTTCATCCCAAGTTAACGCCGTTCCCGCGCTATGGGCAACGGCGTTACGAAGCTTGCGAAGTGTCATCAATGATTCGACTTCATCGTCGGTCAAACCCAACTCGCGCGCAGCTTGATCAATGTTTATGGGTGGTGTCCACACCGTTCCCGTATGTCTTGGATGTAACGCATCAATCATCGCTCTCATGTCGCCCTCTAACCAACTTGTCGCTTCCGAAATCTAGATTCGAGCATACCGATGATGGAGGCCGCCAAGGATCGGATGCGCAACAACGTCTCCGATCCGCTCGATCAATCGCGTACAGGGCGCGTCCTTGCCAAGTGAAACATGGGTTCGCACCTCGTTATAATAGGTGGCGTATGGCGCAAGAATCCGGCGAAGGTGCTCCGCGTTGAACGCGATCAAATGATCCGTGCATTCGCGCCGGACCGACCCGATCAAGCGTTCAGCATGTCCGTTCTGCCAGGGTGAGCGGTACGAGGTCGGCTGGTCCCGGATCCCCATGGCTCGCACCCGAGCCTTGAATACGCCGCCAAATGCTCTGTCATTGTCATGGATGAGATACTTGGGCGCCGTGTCCCACGGAAATGCTTCGGTGATTTGACGTGCCAACCACTCCGCCGTTGGGTTCTCGGTCACCGCAAATCCCAACAGCTGCCGCCGTCGATGGCCAAGAACGAGAAATACGAAGAGCCGCCGAAAGGCAATCGTCGGAACGACAAAGAGATCAATCGATGCAATTTCCCCCATATGATTGCGAAGGAAAGTCTTCCAGGTCTCCAATGGCCGACCCTGCCTCGGCACCATGTAGATCGAAACCGTGGGCTGCGCGACATCGATGCCCAGTTTGAGCAGCTCACCATGGATCCTGGGAGCGCCCCACAGCGGGTTCTCAATACTTATTCTTCGGATCAGGTCGCGCACCTCTTTCCTAATCCGTGGCCGACCACCGCGTGGACGGGATTTCCATCGCCAATATGCCGCGTATCCCATGCGATGCCAGCGCACAACAGTTTCGGGCCTGACGATGGTTACGGCGTCAAGAATGCGCGGGTAGCGACGATACAGCCAAATGAACAAGGCACGGTCGACCCAACGTAAATGCAATCGGCGTCGCGCGCGCTGCTGCAGAACATTAAGCTGATGCCGCAGAACCAGGATTTCGGCTTCCAGCCGCCGCCGCGGTTTGAAGCAGTCGCACAGCACGCGGACGAAAAGAACAGCAATTGTAATCATGCGGCGATCATGCCCTGATTCGCCGGCGACTGCCAGTCAAGTGGTCGGAGCTGGATGGAGGTTTTCGGAAGCGACACCCTTGCCCGGCCAAATAGCGGCACAGAGGGACCGGAATATCCTGGCGCCGCCATTCCCCCCCACGAGCCGGACCAATTTTCTCCATTCCTCTTTTATCGATATCATGCCAAGCAGCCCGAGGATGATGGTCGAGGAATGGATCGATCGATTGAGATAGACCAGCCCCAGTCTATCGCCACGTCGGTCGCGGACCCCGCGGACCTTTATTTCGCCTTTCTCGTCGGCGCGCTTCAGGCACCATCTTATCATATGTGTCCGACTACAGATCCTGTTTGACCGGGAGCGATGTGGATGGAATCTCGATGGATCCTCTCGACGTCTTGAAGAAAGCACCGGTCTTCAGGGTAGAGCGGCACGCGCATACCGGGCATCAAGACACACAACTTCGATCTGTTCCGGATTCGATGGGCACTGGCCCCGCCATAGTCTGCAACCGGAATTGTCGACGACGCAAATGGCCGTCGTCTTCTGCGAAATATCCAAGCCATCAAAATGGGTCATCAATCAGCCTCCGATATTGCGAATCACCGGGCATCGCCTCCCGGATCGCGAGGCTATCGGCGGATCCAGACGCGGCGGCCGCAACGGAAAGATGCCCTTAGGAGGATCCATGGACCACACCATAAGCGACGGCGGTATCACTGCAGTCATCAGGGCGCAGGGAGCCGAGCTGCGGTCACTGCGCGATCCGCAAGGGACAGAATATATATGGCAAGCGGGTCCAGCATGGCCCCGGTGTGCGCCGGTGCTGTTCCCGATCGTCGGCCGGCTGATGGACGATCGCTTGCGCCATGGCGGTCAAACCTATCGATTAACGCAGCACGGTTTCGCCCGCGACCGCGCCTTCGACTGGCTCGATCGCAGGGTAGACGCCTGCCGTCTGACGCTCGTTGATGCCGCCGAGACGCGCGCAATGTACCCGTTCGCCTTCCGCCTCGAGCTGGACTACGCGGTGGCGGACGGCGAGCTCGCGATGACATTCACTGTCGCCAACACCGGGGCCGAAGCGTTGCCAGCTTCATTCGGTGCCCATCCCGGCTTCAACTGGCCGCTGCGTCCGGACACGCCGCCGGAGGCTTACGCGCTGACGTTCGCGCATGACGAACCCGCACCAATCCGCCGCTTGACCGGGGGCTTGTTGCGACCGGAGCTGTTCCCCTCGCCGGTCGAAGGACGGGTTCTGAAGTTGCGCGAGGATCTGTTCGTGGCCGACGCCATCATCATGGACCATGTCGCCAGCAGCTCGGTGCGCTTCGCCGCCCCCACCTGTCCCGGCGTGGACGTCGCCTGGGACGGGTTCCGCGAGCTGGGCATCTGGACGAAGCCCGGCTCCCGCTTCCTCTGCATCGAACCTTGGCTGGGTACCGCGAGCCCGGCTGATTTCGACGGGCCGTTCGTCTCAAAACCGGGTGTCGCGCTGATCCCGCCCGGCGAGACGCGCTGGGCCACGATGCGCATCACAATCAAATAGGAGATTGCCTGAAACTCGGCGGCAGTGGGAAGGGCATTGTCATATTCGCCAGGCATAGGCGATTTTCGGGCCGATTTGGCTCGGCGACGGGAACCCTAAGACGTTGAAAAATAGATATCCGAGCTGAAAGCGCTACGCGCGATTGACAAGTAAAACTCGCGAACGTGACAAAACCCGAAATGCAGAAGGATCCCGAAAAAGACTCCCTCCTCGCCCATGTGTTAGCCGACCGGCGTTATGCGGCTATGCTGGGGCTCGGCTTCAGCGCGGGTATCCCTTTTCTTCTTGTGTATGTGACGCAGTCCGCCTGGCTGTCGGAGGCCAAAGTTCCGATCGAGACGATCGGGCTCATGAGCGAGCTCACCATTGCTTATAAGTTCAAATTCATCTGGGCGCCGTTCCTCGACAAATACGACGCGCCGATATTTAGCGCGCTTCTCGGACGCCGACGTGGCTGGATCATTGTCTCGGAGCTGGCCATAATGCTGGCACTCGCCGGCGTCGCGTTCGGCGATCCGGCTCATTGGATGGGCTACACCGTGGCTTTCTCGCTCGCCCTCGGTGTTGCTGGAGCGACGCAGGACGTGACGATCGACGGCTGGCGCATCACGTCAGTTCCGGTCGACAAGCAATCGGTCATGACGGCGATTTCGGAGATGGGATACCGCGTCGGCACGCTCGCCGCCGGCGCCGGCGCGCTGCTGCTCGCCGACAGATATGGCTGGCGCTCCGCCTATCTCTGCATGGCGGCGCTGATGACGGTCGGCGCGATCTCCGCTTTCGTCGCCCCCGAGCCCAAGTCCGACATCACCGCGAGTCAAGAGCATCCGGGTTTTGTCGCCACGGTCGTCGCGCCTATCAAGGAAATGGTGACGCGGCTCGGGCCACTGGCCCTTCCAATCCTCCTCATGATCGCCGGCTTTCGAATGCCCGGCTATATCTCAAGCGCCATGGCCTTCCCTTTGTTCAAAAGCCTGGATTATTCCGACACTGATATTGCGACGGTCACGAAACTGTTTGGATTCTGGGTCGCGCTCGGAGCAACTTTTTTCAGCGCCTACATCATCCGCAGGATCGGCCTGATGCCGAGCCTGTTGCTCGGCACGGTCGCAGGATCGGCTTCGCATCTGAGCCTAGCCTGGCTCTCCGCTAGCGGCGGCGGTGGTTTCTGGATCTTCGCCGTCGCGGTCAGCATAGAAGGTTTCGCCTACGCCTTCGCGCAGGTCGTGCTCATCAACTACATGTCATCGCTCACCGCGACGGAGCTCGCCGCCAGCCAATATGCCCTTCTGACCTCGCTATGCGCCCTTCCCGGCAGCCTCCTCGCGGGAACGTCCGGCTTCATTATCGCGCGCACGGGATTTACAATGTTTTTCGTGCTGACCTCGCTGATCGGAATCCCGGTCGCGGCGCTGTGCTGGTATGTGTCGCGTCTGCACGCAGATGTGACGCCAGACCCGGAGCGCCATGGATCGACTTGATCGCTGCGCCGGCTCCAAATAGCCGCACGGCGGCTTCGAACGTGCCGGCGATCTAGAGGCCAGTCGCCCTGGCATTGTCACGTCACCATCGGGCTTGTCCAACGCCGTCTCACATCGGCAAGAACGCACCGAGCCTTCAGGAGATCGGCGACGCAGGTATGGCACGAAGTCGTCGCCGCGGCGTGAGTCCAACGTGCCAGCATATTTGCCACATGCTCAATTTGGCAATGTGACAAAGCCGTTGCGATAGCGTTCTTCCAGAGCTTCTCGGCATGAACAAGATCATTAGCGAGGACGCCGTGTCAGATCGACTTATTACCCGCCCTTCTTCTCACCTCCGATGAAAATTAGGGCGCTTAGCGACGCGGCCAAGGCTGTTACTGCGCCGGCAACGGCGGCGACGTGGAACGCCAACAGGAGACGGCTGCCGCTTGCGGCGAGAACAGCGCCTAAAAGGGCTGTGGCTATCAAGCCTCCGGTGCGCGCCACTGCGCTATTCAAACCTGAAGCGGAGCCCATATGACGCGCGTCTACAGAGCCGAGTACAGCCGTTGTTAGCGGGGCGACAGCACCCGCCATACCGAAGGCCACGACCAGGATCGCAGGCAGGACTGTTGTCCAGTAGCTTGACGCCCCATTGATACGAAGCAACAGCAGGAAACCGGCCGCCACGACGAGCGGCCCGACGGTCAAGGGAGTCCGCGCACCGATTTGGCCGGCCAATTTTCCCATCCATGGCGACGTAACCGCTAAAACCAGAGGAATTGGAAGCAGCGCTCCGCCAGTCGCCGTGCCCGAATACAAGCCCCCCTTGATCAGCACATAGGGCACAAGGAGCAGCAAACCGCCCAGCGCGCCGTAAAGCAATAGCGTGACAATGGTGAGTCCAGTGAACCGCCGTGAAGCAAACATAGTAAGCGGCATCATGGCCGAGTTCCCCCGCCGCTCCTCAACCCCTAGAAAGGCCAACAGGAGCACCGCTCCTCCGCCAATCGCGATCACCGCAGACGTCGTCCACCCATCAGAGCCTGACCCGACGGTCAATCCCCACGTCATGACGCCGAGGCTCGCGGTCGCCAGGAGGGCTCCAAGCAGGTCGAGCGGCGTCGTCCACCCATCAGAGCCTGACCCGACGGTCAATCCCCACGTCATGACGCCGAGGCTCGCGGTCGCCAGGAGGGCTCCAAGCAGGTCGAGCGGCGCCGGCTTAGGGTTTGCAGGAGGATCTCGCACGAAACCAAGCGCGAGGCCTATGGCCGCCACGGCAAGCGGCAAATTGAGGAGGAAGATGGCCCGCCAGCCGACGGTGTCGATCAGCCAGCCTCCGAGGATGGGTCCAGCCGCCCCGGTGACGGCACCCATGGCCGCCCAGATTCCAATCGCCCTTCCCCGGGTAGCCCCCGAAAACGCGCCGCCCAGAATCGCCAAACTGTTGGGCATCAGGAGGGCTGCGCCCATACCCTGAAGGCCCCCGCGCGACCAGAAGCCAGGTCAAAGTGCTGGCGACCGCGCAGCCGTATGAGGCCAGTGCGAATACGGCAATGCCGACGACAAGCAATAAGCGTCGTCCGAATCGATCGCCGGCCGCCCCTCCCAGCAGCAGCAGCGCGCTTAGAGGAAGCAGGTAGGCGTTGACCACCCACTGCAGATCCGTCGCGGTGCTATGGAAGCTGCGGCCTATCGTAGGAAGTCCCACATTGACGACTGACCCGTCGATGAAGGCTAGGCTCGACGCCAATATCGTGGTCGCCAATACCAAATGGGGATGGTTCGAGGCGGCCTCCGTGGGCGCAATGCCGGACGCGGTCGCCAAGGTGCGATCGCAAGTCATGTGTACGCCCGAGCTCACCTTGCGCAACTCCTAAGATCAGCGAGGTCTAGGTGCCATGTCGGCGGCCGGAGGCCTTGTCATGTCCGGACGGCGCCCGCTGATCAAGGGTTTTTTTGCAGCGTTGCGGTTGATCGTGGGTGCGGTCATGTCTTCGGCCGCCGGTCCCTACTCCAGACAGGCTAGAGACTGCGCTAACCCTGGCAACGGAATGTGGGTTGATTACACTTTCGGCCTAAAGCAGGTGATCAACTACATAGCGTTCGATCGACAAATTGAGCCGGGCTTGCGCGGCTTGGCTGCCATTTCGCCCGCAAGAGCTTTTGAACGCTCACGTCATCGGCGACAAGGCGGAACAGGCCTACCGGCGCGGCGACGCTCTGGAAAAGCGCCGGGCTCTTATGGAGGCATGGGCGAATTATTGCGAGCCGGAAGCCGGCTCTAATGTTGTGAAGCTGAGGGAGTCGCGCGCCATTTCATCGGGACGGACCGTCAGAAATGACGACAACGAGCGGACGATTTCCATCGCGAATACGGTCATTGCGCATTTTCTTGGACGAGAATGGTGCTAATCACACATACCGAGGAGAAGCACGTGAACGATTGGCTGCATAACCTCCCGGTCATATGGATGGCAGTGGTGGTTGGCGGTGTCACTTCCCTCATCACGGCCGCAATTTATGCAGTCGTCATGGTCCTTGCGACGGGCGAGCGGGCACGCGCATTCAAGGCCGTCTCGCCCGGTATCCTGTCCCCGCTGGGTGTAATCTATGGCCTTTTCGTCGTGTTCACTGCAGCCCAGGTCTGGAACGATAACGATCGGGCCAAGGAGGCGGTCGTTCGCGAGGCTAGCGCGCTGAGAACCGTCGTGGTCCTCGCCGCCAGTTTCCCGGGAGAGCCCCAAGCGCGCTTGGGCGCGCTGATCCGTCGCCACATTGAAGCGGCCGCGACTCAGGAATGGCCGATGATGGCCCATCGGACCGCCATGATGAACATCATCCCGCGCCACCTCGCCGAGGCGCTGCAGCTGACCCTTGCTCTCGCGCCCAGCAACCTGGGCCAGCAGACCGCACAGCGTGAGATCACCACCGCGCTTGAAAGCGCGTTGGATGCGCGTCGCCAGCGCATTCTCATAAGCCTATCCGAAGTCAATTTGGTTAAGTGGGCGTGTCTTGTCTTGCAGGCAGTCTGCGCCCTTGTCCCTGTCGTAAATTAAATCCGAACATACTGATGGTGTAATCCGCCGAGAATTGGGCTCGCGTGAATGCGCCCAGCGGCCTGAACAGCCCGCGGTGCCGGCGCATCTTTGTTCAGCGAGAGGTGTGTCCTCGCGCCATTGTAATATGCCAGATAAGAAAGGAGCATGTGGCGCAGGTGCCGCTCCCCAAATACAACGGCATGGTCAAGGCATTCTCGCCGGAGCGAGCCAATCAGCCGTTCCGCATGTCCATTCTGCCATGGCGAGCGTGGCGCAGTTGGCCGGTCACGAATGCCCATGGCACGAAGCCGCCGGGTGAAAATCTCGCCATAGACAGAGTCGCGATCACGGACGATGTACTTCGGCGTCCATTCCCAGCCGCAGGCTTCGGTGACTTGCCGGGCAACCCATTCGGCGGTCGGGTGTGCTGTCACTCCGAGCCATAAGATCTGGCGCCGACCGTGGCATAGAATCAGAAAACCATAGAGCAGCCGAAATGAGAGGGTCGGAACGACGAAGAGATCCATCGAGGCAATTCCATCGGCGTGGTTGCGCAGGAATGTCTTCCATCCTTGCGATGGCGGTTTCCTGCACCGTGCCATGTATTTGGCGACCGAGGTTTGACCAATGTCGATGCCGAGCTTGAGGAGTTCGCCATGGATCCGGGGCGCACCCCACAGCGGGTTGGCTAGGCTCATGTCACCGATCAGCCGACGAATTTCGAGCGGCACCATTGGCCTGCCGCCGCGAGTTCGCGACTTCCATCGCCAGAACAAGCGAAAACCCGCACGATGCCAGCGGATGACCGTCTCCGGTTTGACGATCACCAAGGCGTCCAAAACGCCCGGCGCAATCCTATAGAGGCTGGTAAAAACGAGGCGATCGAAGTTGCTGAAGGCGAGTCGCTTCGGGGCTTTTCGTCGGAGCACGTTGAGCTGGTGGCGCAGCGTCAGGATCTCGGCCTCGAGCGAAGCTCGTGATCGGAAGAGCCCGATTACCGCCCACCAGATCAGTTTGAGAATGTCTCCCATAAGCGGAAGCATCGCGTGATTCGCGGCTTTGCGCCAGTCGGATAGAGTTTACGGTAAGGACAACGGGCGGAAAAGTGGCTTTTGGAGCCTCGTCAAGGTGCGAAAGTGACCCGAAGCCCGACGTGCCAGCAGAATTGCTTCATGCTCAGTTTGACAATGTGACAAAGCCCCCACGGGCATTGTTCCTCAATGCCTGTCTTCGGAGAGCGTATGCGATGGGTGACGCGTGTCACCGCGCCGATTTTGTTGGCGGACGTAGGTGATTATCGCTTCAGGGTGTTCAGTCTTGACCTTAAGCGCAGCGATGAGCGCATCTTCGGCGTCCACGGCGATGTGGTCCGTCTTCCCTTTCATTTTAAGCCCGACGGTGAATTGCACCGGCATGCCTCCTCTACCCAATACTTTGGGCCAGACGTTCGTCGATGTCTAGACCATTGGTCGGCACCGCCCTTGCCGTCGTTCCGGCGGCGATAGTCAATTTCGCGGTGCTGCCGGGGCTTGAGACCTTTGAGGCGTTCAGCATCGCCGTCTGTCTTTACCTGGTGCCCGCCGGTGCTCTGATGGCCCGTCCTCTAATGGCTCCATCGCAGAAAGCGATGTTTACCTACCTGGCGGCCTATTTCGTGCCGCTGCTCGCGCCAGAGAACGAGATGAGCTACGACACCATGCAGTTCTACAACGCCGCGCTGGCGATCGTCGCGGGCACCGGCGCGGCGGCGCTTTCATTTCGATTGATGCCGCCTCTGTCACCCGCATTTCGGACTCGCCGGCTCCTGGGACTGACCTTGCGCGATCTGCGCCGCATAGCCACTGGTCGCATCCCATGGACACCCGACGTTTGGGAGGACCGCATATACGGTAGGCTCGCGGCATTGCCGGACGCGGCCGAGCCTTTGCAGCGGTCGCAGTTTCTCGCAGCACTATCCGTAGGCAACGGGATCATCCAACTTCGCCGTATCGTCGCCCGGCTCGGTCTGGACTTGGACCTCGACTTGGCGCTGGAGGCCTTGGCGCAAGGAAACAGCGCGATCGCGACCATCCGGCTTGCCCGGCTCGATGACCGGCTCGTCTCTCTCCCCGGCGCTGGGTCAGACGCGTCCCTTGCTCTCCAGGCGCGCGGGAGTATCCTTGCAATCTCGGAGGCGCTCATCGAGCGTGCCTTTTACTTCGACGCAGGAGCGCCCGTATGAGGTTCACCGAGATCGACGTGTTTGGCGTCTACGTTGCGCCGATGTCGTTGATGATGGTCGCGGCGTACGGAAATTGGAAATTAGCGGAATTATGTAGCTGTCTCACCAAGCTGAAATCCTTGCCCCTCGCCGGCCAATTTCGCTACATGGCCATGGTTTTCCGCTTCATTGCGGCTTGACCTGGCCGCGCATTTCGCGAGCGACATCCTTGATCTGGCGCTGTGCCGTCGCGAATGCATCCTTGATCGCGACCATGACGTGCTCGTGTTCGGGCGCATCGCCATGAGCCTTGCTGACGAGGATTTCCTTATAATTCGGCATCGCGACGCAAATATCGATCTTGAACAGATCGCCGTGCCGGCGCTTCATCGTCGGTGCGATGACCGTCACGTGACAGCTGGTGATCCGGTCATGGAATTTTTCCAGCCGCTTGGCCTGTTTTTCAACTTCTGACCGAATTGCTTCCGAGGGTTCGGAATTCTGGAAGGTGATATCGAGCGGCACTTGCATATTATGTCCCTTCACCATGAGGTGTGTAACGCATGACTTGCAGGTCAGCGCAGGCTGAACCTGTACGGTTGGCACAGTCTTCGCTGGATCGCGCCATGCGTCAGGGCACAGAGTTGCGTTGTGATTTAGAGGCGGAGCGGTGATATTACAGTAGCATTCCGCGAGTGCAGTAGCCGCAGCGCGGTTACTTTACCTTTTGCGCGTCCGTGCTGTTGGCCGGTGGACCGTCCAGCGGTTGCCCTTTGCCGTAGGCAGTTTTCTTGTATTGATCGCCCTCTTTCGCGATCTTCGTGGTCCAGCCCGTGTTCCACGTGATCACGGCGGTTTTGCCCTCCTCTTTCCAAGTGCCGGCCATTCCCTCGCCACGGCTCGCCTTCGCTGCCCCGCCGCCCGATAGCGTGATCTCGAAGGGCTGTCCGGCCGTGTCCTTCACCTTCCACACTCCTTCGAAGTCGCTTGCAGCAAGGCTGGAAACAGTTGTCATGGCAATCGCGAAGACCGCTGCCAAGACGGCGATTGTCGCTTTCCCGATCGTGTGCATGGTTTGAACCTCTAAAAAATCAGCGTTTCAAAGCCCGTTAGTTGCAACGTCCGTGCTTTGTCCGAAGTTCCCCCGGCGTGCGAATTGCGCCGCTTTCCCTCCGGCGTCTTCCTTTCCTCGCCCGAGACCTTACGTCCCTGGCTCGGTGGAGTGCTGGAATTTTCGGGCGTCTTTGATGGCAGATTGAGCTTGGCGCGTAGTTTGGCGTTGTCTGCGCGCAGCGCTTCGACTTCCCTCGTCAAGCGTTCGATCGCTTCCACCTGCGAAAGAATGTGGACGGCGAGAAGGAAGCCAAGCTGATCGCTCTGGCTTGTTCCGAGCCCCCCAAGGGCCGTGCACGCTGGACATTGCGGTTGTTGGAGAACAAGGTCGTGGAACTGAACATCGTCGATCGCGCCAGCGACAGCACGATCGGGCGGACGCTCAAAAAAACATCCTTAAGCCCCATCTCAAGCAGAAATGGGTCATTCCGCCGGAGGCCAACAGCGCATTCGTAGCCGCCATGGAGGACGTGCTGGCTGTCTATACGCGCGCTCATGACCCCGATTGTCCTGTGGCCTGTCTCGACGAAACCTCAAAGCAACTCGTCGCCGAAACGCGCGTGCCGGTTCCGATGAAGCCTGGACAGCCCGCGCGGTCTGATTACGAATATGAGCGTAACGGCACGGCTAATCTGTTCATGATGTTCGCGCCTCTCAAAGGCTGGCGGCATGTCAAAAGTCACCGACCGTCACACCGCCGTGGATTATGCCCACACGCTGAAGGATCTGTCAGACAGCCACTTTCCGGATGTCCGGAAAATCATTCTCGTGCAGGACAATTCACGTGGAAAGTTTTTCGCAAGCGAGACCGGCGTGGAACCCGAAGACGATCGCGGGTCGAACAGCCCGCCATAGGGATTCGAGGCAAGGGCTACCGCTTGTCGACGGCGCGATAGAGGTAAGTCCAGCGGCCTTTGATCTTCACATAGGTCTCGTCGACGCGCCAGGAGGCGCCGGCTCGGCATGCGAAACGGTTCCACCGCTTTTCGAATTCTGGGACATAGCGCGCTATCCAGCGCATGATCGTTATGGGACAGGGAAATTCCGCGCTCGGCCATAAATTCCACGAGATCTCGAAAGCTGAGCTTGAACCTCAGATACCAGCGCACGCAGAGGATGACGATCTCCCGGTCGAAATGGCGGCCCCTGAAAAGATCATCCATGCTCGACATCCGGGTTCGCTTCCTCCAAAGGCGAGGGGAATATGCCCCGCTTCTGCCCTTTGCACCCAGAGCCTAAAGGTCAAGCATTGAAGAAAGCGAGCGCCGGAAGGGCTGCTTTTATCATTCGGAGCGACGCTGATGAGCGAGAGAATCACGGCGAATAATGTCAAGCTTAAGCGAGCCTACGAGCCCGCCGCCGCGGATGACGGCACCCGCATATTGATCGACCGGCTATGGCCCCGCGGGGTCAAGAAAGCAGACGCGGCCATTGATGAATGGATCAAGGACATCGCACCCAGCACCGCGTTGCGCAAATGGTTCGGCCACGATCCCGCCCGCTGGCAGGAATTTCGCAGCCGCTACGCCGTGGAGGTCCACGAGCATCCTGCAGAGCTCAGCAGGCTACGTGCCCTGGCAAGACAAGGCCCGATCACGCTCGTGTACTCGGCTCACGACGAGGTTCATAACGACGCGGTTGCGCTAAGGGACTTTCTTTTGGGACGACAGACCAAGCGAAAGCCCGAGACGGCTCGCCGATAACCTGGCGCGCTGGTACGCTTCCCAGGATGGCCAGCGCCGGCTCCGGGCGGCCAGGTGCCGGAAAGCGAGCGCTGGACCGAATTCTCAAACCAGGCGTTCCGGCGAACGCGGACTTCTGGTTCGAGCACGATCACGGCTCGGAGGAAGGCCAAGCCTATGACGGACTCGGTGAAGATCAAACTGCCGCCACACGATCCCATTGCGTCGACCCTGAGCGCGGCGGACGACCGAATGCATCGGGACTGCACTCCCGGCACGGAGTGGTTCCGCTTCCAGCACCCGGTCCCGGAGGGCCGGATTTGGACCTCCAAGGACGATTCGGTGACCCTGCCGGGTTGGCTGGGGATCCCTGGCATTCGGCACTCCATCGGGCTCGCCCGTTGGTGGCATTTTTCCATCCTGCTGCTATGGACGATTAACGGCATAGTCTTTTACGTGCTGCTTTTCGCGACCGATCAGTGGCGCCGTTTGGTCCCCCTTACGTGGGGGGTGTTCCCGAACGCGCTCTCGACCGCCATCCAGTATGCGTCGCTGAACTTCCCGGTGGACCACAGCTGGACCCGCTACAACGGCCTGCAGCAACTCAGCTATTTCATCACGGTGTTCATCGCCGCGCCGGTTTCGATCGCGACCGGCCTCATGCAGAGCCCGGCGATCTCCAATAGGCTGGGCTTGCTCGGGACCGTGCTGAACCGGCAGGCAGCCCGATCCATCCACTTTGTCTCGTTCTCCTGGTTCGTGCTGTTCATCCTGGCGCACGGGATCATGGTGTTCGTCACCGGTCTACGGCAGAACACAAATCATATGTTCTTCGGCGTGAGGAACGACACCTGGAGCGGGCTTCCGCTCTTCGTCTTGGCCATGACGGTCGTGGGGCTGGCTTGGTGGGCCGCCTCACCTTTCACGATCCGGCACGCCCGCCTGGTGCAGCGGACCGGACGGCTCATGGTCGGCTGGATCAAGGGACTGTCCGAGTGGTGGGAACCGAACGCCCAACTAACGGAGAAGGATATCTCTCCGCATTTCTGGCCGAACGGCACAATGCCGGACTCCGCCGAGTTCGAGGCCCTCGTGGCGGAACAGTTCGATCACTACCGGCTACGCGTCGGCGGACTGGTGGAGGCGCCTCGGGAATTTTCCTTCTCCGACCTCAAGGCCCTGCCGAAGCAAGAACAAATCACGACTTATTTTTGCATCCAGGGATGGTCCGGCGTCGCAAAGTGGGGCGGCGTTCCGATGCGCGATATCCTGGACATCGTGAAGCCGGCACCTGACGCTCGCTACGCCGTCTTTTACTCGTTCTCCGAGGGTTCCGCGGGTGGCGGCTATTACGACGTTCACGAGATTGATAATATGCGGCACCGATTGACCATCCTCGCCTATGAGATGAACGGAGCGCCCGTAAGCGTTCTTCATGGCGCGCCGCTGCGGCTGCGCTGCGAGAACGAGTTAGGCTTCAAGATGGTCAAGTGGATCGCGGCGATCGAGTTCGTGCACGATTTCGCCGACCTGGGCGCCGGCCAAGGTGGCTATAACGAAGATCATGAGTTCTATGGATACCGTATGCCGATTTGAGACGCGCGTTGAAAGCCAAGGAGAATTCGAATGAACGCAACGCCTTCGACAATGTCCCCCAATCCTGCATTGGACAACGATTGCGACGATGAAAGCGAGGCGCCAGTAACCGTGCCCGCCAAAAACCCGCGCACGCTGTGCTGCTGCCAGTCTGTTGCCTGCATCATCTTCGATGCTAGTCCCCTCGGCTTAACTCAGCAGTGTCAGCAGGCGCTCCTGCTTGGTAACTCGCTCGACCTTTGGTCCGTCACTTTTCGGCGGCGCCTTGGCGGTGGTCACAGCGGATGTGACCTTGCGCCGGGATGTCGCACTCGATTGAACGCTCCTCTTCTTGGATGTGGCGGTCTTACGGTTTCGGGTCTTCGCGATGGAAGGGGTTGACATATTCAGGCTCCGGGCTATGGCGCAGCGATCGCCGCGACCGGGCGACTACTCACGTAAGGACCATGTTTCGCTGCGGTTTGCGAACGGGACGCTACTGCCTTGGCCCTGGATCGATCCAAACAAGGCATTGCCATGGGTCGAGGAACGAATTGGGCTTGCCCTTGCCGAAAGCCAGGTAGCCGCGATCCGGCTCGCCTTGATGTCCAAAGTGCTGGTCATGACCGGCGGTCCCGGCGTCGGCAAGACCACCATCATCAAAGCCATTCTGCGCATACTCGCAGCGAAGGGGGTGAGGCTTATGCTATGCGCTCCGACCGGCCGCGCCGCCAAGCGCATGACCGAGGCGACCGGCTTCGAGGCCAAGACCATCCACCGGCTGCTGGAGGTCGACCCCAAGGGCGGCGGCTTCAAGCGCGGCGACGAAAACCCGCTCGACTGCGACCTGCTGGTTGTCGACGAGACCTCCATGGTCGACGTCATGCTGATGCAGGCGCTCATGAAGGCCGTGCCGGACAAGGCCGCTCTTTTAATCGGGGGCGACATCGACCAACTTCCTTCGGTCGGGCCAGGCCAAGTGCTGGCCGACATCATCTCATCTGGCGCCGTGCCCGTTGTGAGACTCACCGAAGTGTTCCGGCAGGCCGCGCAGAGCCGCATCATCACCGGCGCCCATCGAATCAACCAGGGCATTATTCCCGATCTTGCCGCACCCGGCGCCGATAGCGACTTCTACTTCGTGCCGGCAGACGACCCCGAAACTGCCGTGCCGCGCATCATCGAACTGGTAAAGACAAGGATCCCCAAGCGCTTCGGCCTCGACCCCATTCGCGATATCCAGGTTCTGTGCCCCATGAACCGGGGCGGCATCGGCGCACGCACGCTCAACATCGAACTGCAAGCGGCGTTGAACCCCGCCGGAGAGCGTAAGGTCGAGAGGTTCGGTTGGACCTTTGCGCCCGGCGACAAGGTGATGCAGATCGAGAACGACTACGACAAGGAGGTCTATAACGGTGACATCGGCTACATTGAAGATGTTGATCCCGATGATGGCGAGCTCACCGCTAGCTTCGACGGCCGCACCATCAGCTACAGGTTTGGCGAACTCGACACACTGGTGCTTGCCTACGCCGCGACCATCCACAAAAGCCAGGGCTCGGAATATCCGGCCGTGGTGATCCCAGTCATGACGCAGCACTACGCCATGCTGCAGCGAAATTTGCTCTATACCGGCGTCACTCGGGGCAAGAAGCTGGTCGTGCTGGTCGGCCAGAAGAAAGCTGTCGTCATCGCGGTTCGCAACGTGTCGGGGCGGCGGCGCTGGTCGAAGTTGAGTGAATGGCTGGGATCAAAAAAATCTGTCGATCCCGACAATAAATGGAGCGCATAAGTGGAGGCCGAGGATTGAGGATAGGCCGTCATTTGAGGCCTGTCGTCATTTCGCGTCGGGATGGCGGCACTGCGTTCTGTCGTTCGAACACCACGCCGAAGTCACCTCGACACATGGAAGGCGGCTTCGTTGGCTGACAGTGATTTCTTGGGACATCGGCCTCCTCACCCAAAAGCCTTCATTCCCGGCAGCGTCTCGGTAAAGAAGTCGACGATCAGCGGCGCGCCCGGCGTTGCGTCGTACTTGCCGAAGTCGTTCACCCCGGCGCCCAGCAACACTTCATCATCCAAGAAGAACCTGCCGGTCCACTGCCGGGCCGGCAGCGTCAGGATCGCGTGGGCTGCTCGGCCACGATCTCGGGCTTGCGCGCCCCCGACATCATCTCCTCGCCGCCGAGCTCGTATAGCACGGCTGCGGTTGCGATCACCGTGCGGGGCCAGAGGGAGTTCACGGCGATCCCGTGTTCGGCGAATTCCGCGGCCAGCGCCAGGGTGAAGAGGCTCATCGTGTATTTGGCAATGCTGTACGGCGGATGCGGCTTGAACCACTTCGCTTCGTGGGTGAGCGGTGGCGAGATCGTCAGGATGTGCGGGTTCTCCGCCTTCATCAGATATGGCAGGCAGGCCTGCGAGCAGACGAAGGTGCCGCGGCCGTTGACCCCGTGCATCAGGTCGTAGCGCCTGACCGGTGTGTCGAGCGTTCCGGTCGTGCGGATCGCGCTCGCATTGTTAATCAGGATGTCGATCCCGCCGAATTTGTCCGCCGCCTCGCGGACGGCTTCGGCCACCCGCTCCTCGTCCCTGATGTCGACCACCAGAGGAAGCGCCCGGCCGCCGGCCTTGTCGATCTGCTCGGCTGCCGTGTAGATCGTGCCCTCAAGCTTCGCATGCGGCTCCGCCGTCTTTGCGGCGACGGCGATATTCGCGCCGTCTCGCGCTGCGCGCAGCGCTATGGCAAGGCCGATACCCCGGCTGCCACCGGATATGAAGATAGTCTTGCCTGCCAGGCTCATCTGCGTTCCTCCTGTCACTGCACGGACCGTTGAACAAGGCGTTTGGCGCTCGGATCGCTCCGGCGGACGCCAAGACGATAGGGGATTATCTCAAGCAGAATTATGGGGGTTGCGGTTTCCAGGATAAGATGGAATGTGAAAGATCCGCGCTAGCCGCGCACGCACCTTCCTAAAGCCAATCGCTCGGCGCATCCGCGTTAAAACCATTCATCAGAAACTGGAAAAAAGCACAACGCGAAAAATATGGCTTCTCGTTTTCGTTCCCAGCCATCGGTAGACCCGCAAAGAATCAAATCCCATTGCTGGATTCTACGCGATGGAAACCCGCCAGATCCCCCCAAAACCTGCCGTAAATCGAAAGATTTTCAGCCTCTGAGCGAAAGAAAGCGGTGCGTCCCGCCGCGCATTATGGTCGAGCCGCCGTGGGCGCCAGCCTGGGAAGAACGGTATTGGGGCTTCGCCAAGCGGCAAGGCAGCGGATTTTGATTCCGCCATGCGGAGGTTCGAATCCTCCCGCCCCAGCCAGGCAGTCCTGTCTCCGGGGTTTTATTTCCCGGTTGGCGAGAACCGCCGACATTTCCGCGGGTTAGGCGGACGCGCCCGACACAATTCGTGGCAGAGACGGTTGCACGCCCGATTTCGGCCGCGGCCGTTATGAAAATCTCTCCGGCGCCATTTCGTGGTTGACTTTTTTCGCGGGCGGAGCAGCTGACGTCGGCGAAGTCGAAGTGATTGGAGGCGGGAACTCGCAGAACCGACGATTTGTTCTCAGCGAAAGCCGAGGAGCTTTCGCTGTTCAGCCCAGCCGGCCGGCAGCCGCGGCGTCAGAAGCATCAATGTCTGGGCGGTGAGTTGCGGCGGTTTTCGGCCATTGATGATGGCCGTGGTGATGTCGGGCGCCAGCCAGGGAAGACGCAGGAGGGAATAGATGTAGGCTGCCGACACTTGCTCTTCGCGAGCGATATCCTGCACGGTCAGCTTGGGGTTTTGGATCAGGCGTGCCTGGATGTGGTGAGCGCGCGCAATGATTCTGAGCAAGCTGGGATCGGCTGGTGTCTGGTCATCGGCATTCTCGACCAGCATTCGCATTTCGCGGCCGGCGCGCTTCAGGCCCACCGGCAGCGTCAATCCCAGGAGATCATCCGGTGCACTCGTAGGCGCTTGATGCTGCATCTTCAGATCAAGCGACCCGGCGAGCAGCTGGGTCAAGCGGCCTCGAGGGAACGTGACGTCGACGCGGTCGGATCGGATTTCCACCCTGCAGAGCAGGGTCATGAGCATCGCTTTGACTGTGTCTGGCGCGAGGCCGCCGAGGTCTTCCGCGAGCTGACGGCCACACTCGACCAGCTGGCTCCGCCCTGAACCGTTGTGCGAATCGCCATCGGCGGCATCGAGGGTCGCTCCGGGGTCGGCGAGAAATGTGCGAAGCCTGTTGATCACCAGGCCTTCCAAATTGCCAGCCGGTATCCGCCGGCCGCTGGAACAATTCCTTGCCATTCCGGTGACGAGGGAGGTCGAAACATAGTATCGATAACGTGTTCCTTTCTTGACCGCATGGCTTGGCGTCAGGCGCTCGCCGGTCTCGTCAAACACCATGCCCGTCAGCAGGCTGGGGTGCCTTGCGCGCGCACCCGTTGTCCGCTCGACGCGGTTTGCGGCCAGCACGGCCTGGACATCGTCCCACAGCGGCTTGTCGACAATCGCCGGGTGTTCGCCGGGATAGGAATTGCCCTTGTGGAATATCTCGCCGCGGTAAAGACGGTTCTGGAGGATCAGATAAAGCGCCCCACGGGAGAACCTCTGGCCGCCATATTCGGCGCCGTCTGGCCGCGTTCGGCGCTTGCTCTTGATCCCGGCGCCGGCCAGCGCATCCCGCAGCGCGTGCACCGATTTCAGCGCGAGATAGCGCCGATAGATATCGACGACGAGGCGGGCCTCGGCGTCGTTGACGACCAGCTTGCGGTTCCTGACGTCATAGCCGAGGGGCGGCATGCCGCCCATCCACATGCCCTTTTTCTTGGACGCGGCGACCTTGTCGCGGATGCGTTCGCCGGTGACTTCCCGCTCGAACTGGGCGAAGGAAAGCAGGACATTCAGGGTCAGCCGTCCCATGCTGGTGGTGGTGTTGAATTGCTGGGTGATCGACACGAACGAGACGCCGCGGCGGTCGAAGACCTCGACAAGCTTGGCAAAATCGGAGAGTGCGCGCGTCAACCGGTCGACCTTGTAGACGACGATCACGTCGATCTGGCCTGCCTCGATATCGGCGATCAGCCGTTTCAGGGCTGGCCGCTCCATCGTGCCGCCGGAAAACCCGCCATCATCATAGAGCGTCGGCAACACCGTCCAGCCTTCGTGCTTTTGCGATAGAATGAAGGCGGCGCAGGCTTCCCGCTGGGCGTCGAGCGAGTTGAAGGCCTGCTCGAGGCCCTCCTCCGATGATTTTCGGGTGTAAATCGCACAGCGTGCCTTTTTGGCGGAGCGCCGCGGCGTCTTGTCCGATTCACCCATCGCGCCCCCCATTGCGCGGGCGCTCCGCACCAGCCGCTGGCAGCGCAAAGAAGCGCGGACCCGACCAGTGCGCTCCGGTGATCCTTTTGGCGATCTTGGTCAGCGACGGATAGCTCGACCCCGCATACTCGAACCCATCTTCGGTGACCGTAACGGTGTGAGTCCAGCCGCCCCATTCCCGAACAAGACGCGCGCCGGGCTTCAGGCTGAGGCTCGGCGCCGGGCCAACCCGGCCCGTTGTCCGCAAGGCCTTCGCCATCGTTTGCAGCTTGCGCCGGGTCGCCTTGCCGAGCCCGCCATGCGCGATTTCCTGAAGCCTGTAACCGAGGGCTAGGACAAACAGGTCGCGGCTGATCCGCGGCGGTTCAGCGTGGTTGAGCCGCCGCCATTCGCGCCGCAATTCCTCGAGGCCGAGCGACCGAATGCGATCGATCTCGCCCTCGATCGCTCTTGTGTCCACCGAAGCCATGGCTAAGCGGCCGGCGATATGGCGATCTTCGGCTTCGATTTGCTCGGCTGGCCGGCAGGCACACGATAAACGCGTTCGGCCCCGGCCTTCTCCGATATCAGCGTTAAGCCGAGCTTCTTGCGCACCACACCCGCAAAGAAGCCGCGGACCGAGTGCTGCTGCCAACCGGTCGCCTTCATGATGGCGGCGATCGTTGTCCCCTTGGGCTGTCTAAGCAGGGCGAGGACGGCCTCCTGCTTGGTCCCGCCGCGGGTCGAGCCCGAAGGAATGTTCCTAGGATTTGCAGGCCTTTTCGCGCGGCTTTTTGCGCGTGCAATCTTGGCCGTTGTGGGGATTTTGCTGTGCGACATTTGAGGATCCTTTTCGGTTGCGACGGCACCAGGCGCCGCCACCACCGACGCCCCGCAGTGGCACCATCGCCAGCGGGGCAAGATCCCGGATCGAGCCACCGGCCCTTATCTCGACACGGCGACAGTGACGCTCTCTTCGCCGCAGAAGTCCACTCCTTTCTGCGATGAAAATTAAGCGCCAATCGCCCAGCGTTTGCCACGCGTCTCTGGATTCAAAAGTTCGAGTCTTTCCGTTCTAGCCAGGAAGTCCAGTCTTGGGGGTGTCATTTCCGGGTGGGGGCGAATCGCCGACATTTCCGTTCGTTAGGCTGGCGGGCGCCGGCCTCTGCTTGCTAATTTCCAATTTCCGTTTCGGCATGGCGGAGATGTCGGAACCGCTTTCGGCGCAAGTTGAAGAAGGCCACCATCTCCTTGCGCCGCAGCTTCCTACGCAAAACCATCTTCTCGGCGGCGTTCCCCCCATGAAGCTGGAAAAAATCTTTGTCCATGCCAAGTCGGCTTATCCGTACCACGGACGGTCCCCTTTATTTGAGATCCGCAACGACCTCATTCTGGCCCAATCGATGCCGTCGGGGCCGTCCGCCCCAACACCCATAGCTGATGTTCGCCGATGTTTCGCTCGTGGCGTGATCTGCGATGGATTCTCGGACCGTGTTTTTCAAGCGGTTAACAAGCAATGCCTAATGATACAGTGGATGTCTGCAAACGTTTGTGGCCCACAAGCGTGGTTGGGACCACGCGAAGCATAAAATGATCGTCGAGCAGGCCGTGGCCAACCACATCTTCCGGCAAAGTTCATCATCGTCTTGATAACCATCCTGCTCGTCGTGGGAATCAGGGAATCGGCCAAGGTGAACAATGCGATTGTCACCATCAAGCTGGTGATCATCGTCGTTTTCATCCTTGCAGGAGTTCTGGTCCGTCAAGACCTATTGTCGCGGCCATCGAGCGGCCGCTCGGAGCGACTGCAAGGCTTGAGCCCGTCGAGGATGAAACCATTGCTACGGGCTAGCCACAGGCCGCGCCCGCGCCGTGGCGGTCGAACCGCTGCGTCGGAGGCGCTTGATGCGATGTTTCTGATACGCCGCAATCTCGCGGGCGACCGGAAGCCTGCGATCAAAGGCAAGATGGGTGATTGACGTGAGGAAGGCCTCCCTTGCGTCTTCCTCGTCGAAAGTCAGGTGGCACATGACTCCGCCCTCGTCGCCCATATACATGACCTCGGTGACCGTACAATCCAGGGTGATCTTGGTCGTGGAAGATCGCTCGCGCAAAGTGGCCATCAGAGCCGGGGTTACGAGCGCCGACAGCGGCAGTGACTCGGTGAGCTTGCCGAGCAGTCTTTCGACCTGGTCTCGATTGTCGATCAATGGCGGGTTCCTGATTCGAGATTGCCGAATCATATCTGTCCGTCGAGCTCCTGCCAAACAGCTTCGGCCTCATGCACAGGTTTCTCTCCCAGATCGAGCACTTCCCAGAGGTCAACCGTCTGATGGGGGTTCCGTATGCTGCGGCCGAAGTCGCGCCCGAAAACTTGGGATTGGCGCTGCATAGCCGGTCATTTGATCCTCAAAACGACATGCGAATCAAAGACCAGAACTCATTCATCGCTGACGAGCCGCAATCCGGGTTTGCTGTTGGCGATGGGACGGGCGGCTGCAGTGGCCATGGCGGCAGCGAGCGCATCGCGTGGCAGAGCAACGGTGATGAAGCGGCCTTTGGCAGGATCACCCGGGTCGGCGGCGGTCATGGTGATCTGGACTGTGGCGGCGCTCATCGACACATCGACGAAGACCGGATCGTCTTTGAAATCGACTTCATGACGGCGGCCGTTCGCGCCGCGCAGGATAGCGAACATGCGTGTCCTCGTTGGGCTGGAAGATTCCAGGTTGGAAGGATCCTTACTGGGTTAGTGCGACTTCCTCTATCCTTTGCCGTCCTGCCCGCGCTGGAGGTGCTACGAATGCTCGGCGCGCTGCGGCCCGACGGCAGCCGATGACCCGAAAAATTCATTCCGTTAACGCAAGGAGACGCCCTGCGAACTGCTCCGTTCCGATGGCGATATTCGCAAAAATCAATCAATGGACCCTCTGCCCCGTGAAGCGATCTCGTCCGCGCCAAAATTCGCAAACCGGACACCATTCGCCTTCGTAATCAATTCCTTCTTGGTGAGGGCAGCCGATGATCTGATCAGTCATCGCGACCGACACCGTTCCATGCGTCTCGATAAAGTCCAACATCTCCTTTGCAATCGCGGGGTCGGCGCGAATGTCGCCGCGATCCACTTTCCAGTCGCGCAGCTCCTCCACCTCCGAATCTTCGGATGGCACGATGCCTACGGCGACCTTCGTTGCTCGGCTCAGGTCCGGACCGTAGAACGCAATCGTCGCAATTGGCCAGCCCCTCAATCCCTTCCGGGCTTTCTTGCGCAGGCGCTTCAGGAACCGATCTTCCAAAATTTAGCCCTCTCAGAGACGGTTTTGTGGAGTTGTCATAGGATTCCTTCCCAGGTGGCAGCATCCCCGCGAACAGAGGTCTCTTTGCACGATGGAACATAACGCTTCTGAGTCATCACTTCTTTTTCACGGTGGCCTTTCGCGGCAGAACGCCGACTGCGCCAGACCGGGGGCTGCGGCGCCGCTCTTTTTTCGAGCCGTGCGGCCCGGCTTCGCCGCGACGGCGCGCGTTTCTTTCGGTTTTGCCGGCCTCAACGGTCCGGCCGGCTTCGCCGTCTTGGCACCGCCGTCTTTCGAGGGAATATCCTGGATGGTGCAAACGACAGAGGGCGAAACGAGGCTGCTTGCCGCAGGCTGCCGGCTGGACCAGGCCGAGCCTTATGGCGATTGCCTGACCTACGGCCCCGGCCACTACGAAACCTGGCGCAATGGTGCCGCGACCGGACTGTGGATCACGCACTGCGCGCTCTGGTGCGGTCCTACGAATACGAAGACTGGCCGCGCGGACGCATCGTCTTCGACCGGTTACGCGATCTGTTCATCCTGTACGCCGATCGCAAGCTCCTGACACCGGCAACGATCGCGCGCATCAAAACCCAATTTCATTTGCCGGCGGGGCGCACCGAGGTCCAAAGCGACTTCCACTATCAGAGCAGAGAGACGCCGAACGTGCCATCGACACGGTCCACTTAGCCCTGGAAGAGGTTGAGCAATATGTTCATATACCAACACTTGGTTCATGGTCCCTTCGGAGGTCGCCCAGCGCCGCGCGTGCCGTCCGGGTCGGACTGCTCCGCTCTCGGAGTTCGCCGGTGCGATGCGCCTGTGTCACAGTTTGCGCAAAAAGGAAGCATTTTGACCGCCAGCGAAGCGGCTCAAGGCGCACCTCCCAGGGGATTTGGAGCCATAGCGTCGCGACCCCGGCGCGCGTGCAAAATTCTTGGTCGCAGAGGGTCCTTGTCCGAGCTGGACCGGCCAGCAGAGGGGACCTTGAACGGCGGTAGAGATCTGCGTATGTTGCAGATATGCGGATCTTGGTTTTCCGGCGATTGCTCATTGTCCTGACCGGCCTTGCCTTCCTCGTTGGGGCTGCGGTTCAGGCAATGCCGTATGCGGAGTTCACGGCGTCAGCTTGTATGGGTGCGGCGAAAACCGCAACCGGCGATTGCTGCGCGAATATGGCGATGAAAGACCATCCAGCGCCCATGAAACAGGTGCCGCGCAAGGGCATTTCGCTCGATTGCGCCAAAGAGTTCGGTTGCATTTCCTCGCCCGCCCTTCCCGCTCCATCGACCGCGCTCGGGTCTCCAACAGTTTATGGGCGCGTGGCGTATTGGCCGCCTGCCACTTCGCGAGCCGGGCTGTCGATCAGACCCGATCTCTTCCCCCCTATAGCTTACCGCATAGCCGCTTAATCAGCCGAAGCATGCGTACGCCTTTGGATCGCGTTCCGGCGCATCCAGCGCGACTGTAAACACCCTTTTCCTCGCCTAAAGCTCGCCCCGGGTTGGAGGTCATTTTCATGTCGTCGCGTTTCTTCGCGGGCGCCGCCGCGTTTGCTATTATTCTTGTTCTTGCCGCTGGCCACGCTTCGGCGGCGGCCCAGGACCAGAAGCCCTCCGCCAAGCCGCAGAAGGTCAGCGGCAACGCTAATACCAAGTCTCGCTGATCACGACCGATAGGCCCACTCTCTTGTTCCGATGGAGATGATTTTCCAGGGCATGTCGATGAGCTTGTTCCAGGCGAAGCAGCAGTGGTCGAGAATGTCGTCGTAGGATTCGAAGACGCGGTTCGAGAGCCAGTTGTCGCGCATGAATTGCCAGATGTTCTCGACCGGATTGAGCTCGGGCGATTTCGGCGGCAACGGCAAGAGCGTGATGTTGTCCGGGACGGGAAGCTTCGCCGAGACATGCCACCCGGCCTGATCGAGAAGAACGAGCGCATGCGCGCTTGGTGCGACCGCAAGCGAGATTTCTTCGAGATGCAGGGCCATGGCCTCGCTGTTGCAGGAGGGTAGTACGAGCCCGGCGCCTTTTCCTTCGGCCGGGCAGATGGCGCCGAAAATATAGGCTGAACTCGTCCTCTGGTCGTGCGGCGCCGAAGGCCGTGTCCCGCGTTTCGCCCATCGGCGGGTGACCTTGTTTTTCTGCCCGATCCGAGCTTCGTCTTGAAACCAAATCTCTATCGGCTTGCCAGGAGCCTCTTTTGCGGCGGTCTCCTCCACGAGGGCGAGAAAGTTTTTTTAAAAGCCGCCGCGGCTTCCTCGTCTTGCGCATGATGGCGCGGTCGCGCCGAGAGCTTGCGAAAGCCCATATGCCGCAGCTCGCGGCTGAGCGTCGGCTTGGAGATCGAAACCCGGAACTCTTCGAAGAGCCACTGCGCCAGATCGATCAGCCGCCAGCGGACGACGCCATGCAGGGCGGGAATCGGCCCATCTTCCACGACCTGCCGCAAGGCTTGGCGCTGGCGCTCGCCGAGGATGCTGGGAGCGCCCGGCGCTTTGCCGGTCAAGAGACCATCAGGACCTTTGGCGTTGAAACGGACAACCCAGTCGCGCACGATCTGCACCCCGACCCCGCCGATCCGCGCCGCATCCGGCCGCGAGCCGCCATCATAAATCTCGGCCAGTGCCAAGAGACGCCGGGTCTGATCGGGGTCACGCGATCGCCGCGCCAGCATGCGCAGGCCAATCGTGTCAAAGTCAGAGCGAAGCGGAACCGGAGTCGACATGGCAAACTCTCCCAAAAGCTGTTTGCCATGGTGAATCAGATAAATGCCGATTCGGGAATCCGCCTCAGGAGTTCAAACTTTCAGAGACTTGGTATAAGTCCGTCTCGCAAATACGGTTCGCGCCCTTGGGCGAGACGGTGGAGAGCGTGCTCGCAGCGGGGCGGCAGCTTAACCCGGCGCTGCGTGCGGCTGCGCTCGATACCTCGGCCGCCGCGGCCAAAGCCGCTGGCGCTGACGCACTCGATGATCCGATGATCTCGGACAGCTATCTATATTACCGCAACCCGAACGTCTTCAGCGGGCATGCGATTATGGTCACACAAGCTTTTCCGCTTTGGGGAAAACGCGATCTGCGGCGCGAGGCGGCCCTGGGTGGAACGGCGAGAGCGAAGCCGTCGGCGGCATTGTCGTGATGCGCTACGGCTCCAACGCGCTGAACGTGATCTCCGGCCTCGTGATCATCATCTTCCTTTTTCACTTCCGCTCCGCCCTCATTCCGATCCTGACCCTGCCGATCGCCGTGGTCGCGATGTACTACCTGCAGGTCAGCTCGAACATCATGTCTCTGGGCGGATTGGCGCTGGCCATCGGGGTTCTGGTGGATGCAGCGATCGTGATGGTGGAGAACGGCTACCGGCATCTGTCCGAAGCGCAGCACGCGAACGCTGGCGATAAAACGAAGCAGCGCAGCATCTCTTCCCGCGAACGACGGCGAATCCTTCTAGATGCGGCCAAGCAGGTAGGACCGGCGCTCTTCTTCTCGCTCTTGATTATCGTCGTCTCGTTCCTTCCGGTCTTCCTGCTCGAAGCCCAGGAAGGACGGATGTTCCGGCCGCTGGCCTGGACCAAGACTCTGGCTATAGGCTTTTCGTCACTGCTTGCCATAACGCTGGTGCCGCCGCTGATGCTTCTGTTCATTCGCGGTCGGCTGCGGCCGGAGTCGAGCAATCCCATTTCGCGGGTCACGCAGGCGATCTATCTGCCGGTGTTGAGGCTCTGCCTTCGATTTCCAAAGACCACGGTGCTCTTGAATCTCGTCTTCCTGGCCTTGACGTTTCCTCTTGCGTTCAAGCTGGGGAGTCAGTTCATGCCCCCCTTATTCGAGGGCGCTTCCCTCTACATGCCCACGGCGCTCCCCGGAATCTCGATCGGCCAGGCGACGCAGCTGCTGCAGCAGCAGGCGCTGCATCCTCGTCCCGGATCATGGCAGGCCCCTTCGAAAACGAAATCTTGGCGAGTTCGCCGAGCGGCACCTGCGCGTTGGAAGGCGTCGCAATCACCACCCGCTCGAGCTTTTGAATGTCGTCCCGAAAATCGACCGCATAGCGGACGGAGATCGGATAGCGTTCGCGGCCCTCGATATTCTCGGCGATGTTCTCCCCGCCGATTCCGGAGGTGATCGCCCGTTGCACATCACCCACGGTCAATCCATAGCGCGCCGCTTCCGCCCGGTTCACGTCCACGTTGATGTAGAATCCTTGCGCGACCCGCTCGGCAAAGACCGACCTCATTTCCGGCATCGCCCCGAGAATCTGTTGAACGCGCGCGCCCAGGTCCTCGATGCCGTCCAGGCTCGGGCCTTGAATTTTGATGCCCACCGGGGTCTTGATTCCCGAATGATGAAGGCCCGTGCGCTGCGGCAGGGCACGCTCCATGGTCCGGAGGAAGCAGAGGTATGAAACGATGTCCGTCTGATGCCGCCGCAATTCGTAAAGCCCTATGTTGCCCAAGAGCGGCGATTTCTCGGCCCCAATAGTGGGCCGTGTGGCAGGCTTCAATCCCAACCAACGCCGGCGGCCAGTCCGGCAAAAAACGGGAGCACCTCCGAGCGCCATCATTCGTGATTTACACTTTTGGCTTTCCATATGTGGACATCCGATAATCGCGGTCGGCGCGTGATTTGTCGATAATGCCGCGATCCGGATCCGGGCGGCATTGCCCGGTGATTCGCACTGTCGGAGGTTGATCGATGACCCATTTTGTTGGATTGGACGTTTCGCAGAAGATGACGGCCATTTGCGTCGTCGACAATGCCGGGCGCAGACTTTGGCGGGGTCAGTGCCCCACGGTTCCAGAACAAATCACCGTTTTGGTCCGCCGGCATGCAGGGGATGGCGCCCGTATAGGGATCGAGACCGGAGCGATGACGCCATGGCTGGTGCATGAACTCCGCAATCTCGGGCTCGAAGTCGTTTGTCTCGATGCCAGGCATGCGCGCGCCGCCCTCAAGATGCAGATCAACAAACGGCATTCCTCGAGGCCGAGCGACCGAATGCGATCGATCTCGCGCTCGATCGCTCGGGTATCCATCGAAGCCATGGCTAGGCGGCCGCCTGTGCGGCGACCTTCGGCTTCGATTTGGACGGCGGTCCGGCAGGCACACGATAAACGCGTTCGGCCCCGGCCTTCTCCGATATCAGGGTCAAGCCGAGCTTCTTGCGCACCACAGCCGCAAAGAAGCCGCGGACCGAGTGCTGCTGCCAACCCGTCGCCTTCATGATGGCGGCGATCGTTGTCCCCTTGGGCTGTCTCAGCAGGGCGAGGACGGCCTCCTGCTTGGTCCCGCTGCGGGTCGAACCCAAGGGAATGTTCGAAGGCTTTGCAGGCCGTTTCGCGCGGCTCTTGGTGCGCGCAAACTTGGTTTTTGCGGGGATTTTGCTGTGCGACATTTGAGGATCCTTTTCGGTTGCGACGGCACCAGGCGCCGTCACCACCGAAGCCCCGCAGTGGCACCATCGCCAGCAGGGCAGGATCCCGGATCGGGCCAACCGGCCCTTATCTCGGCACGGCGACAGTGACGCTCTCTTCGCCGCGGAAGTCCACTCCTTTCCGCGATGAAAATTACGCGCCAAATTGCCCCAGCGTTTGCGGTCAAGCCTTTGCCAGGGGCCGGCCGCGCGTCTCTGGATTCAAGAGTTCGAATTCCGTTCTAGCCTGGACCAAAACAAACTCAAAGAAATCAAAGACTTGTTGTGAAATTTTTGCAAACAAGGTGCTTAAAGCGTGTCTTGGAGCAGATTCCCGACTCGCAAACACCGATGCGTGTCGCGAGTGGACCGGCAAGCCGGCACACGACGCCCCGGCCATAGAGGCGATCGTCGGGGTGTGTCGCGAGTGGCTTAAATCCCAAGAACAGAAGCCGCGCGACGCCACGAAGGGCGCGCCGCGCAAGCGCCAGAGCGGCGGGAAGGGGGACGGCCGATGAATTTGGTTCCTTTCCCGCGCCAACTCCGGCTGACAGTTTCCTTTTCCGTCCTGGAAGACGCTTGCTCGCTTATCGACCGCGTTCGCGCCGGTGATCCCGCTCGCTGTCGTCGTCATCACCCTGATCATCGTGTTCGCCATAGAGCTTTTTCGCCGATGAGCGCGCGCGGGCATGTCGAGGGCCGGCGCGAAACAACGCCGGACGCCAAGCTCTCCGACAAGGAGCTTGCCGCCGAGGATCGTGCCGCGCGCGCCAAGATTGCAAGGGCATGCGAACTCCATATGGCCGATCTCATTCGCTGGCACCATGCGGCGCCGGATCGGCGCCGCATGGTGCCAGGGAAGTGAGGAAGAGGACTGCGATCAGAGAAACGCGAAACTGGCTTAATGCAATCGCGTTTAATTTTTGGCTTGCGCGGGCAATCGAACCCAACGAGGCTGCTGCACCATTATGGGCATTCGGGGAGCCGTAAAAGAGTGTCAGGCTGATCGCCATCTACTTCAGCCTTTAAATATTTTGTGCCGGAAGGGCTGACGGCTACAATAACGCCAACCGTTTTGCGATGGGCTTGAACAGAAAACGCCTGCTCACCGCGCTCTATTTTTCCAATCGCATCATTCAACGTAATTTTCCACTGAGAACTTTCATAGCCCCCAACGTAGGTAATTCTTTCATGGGGGCTCATTCTTTCAGTTCTGCTAATGCACTTTATCTGCATGGTATTCGCCATCCAAGCCTCCCAACCGGCGCTTTGACCGTCGCCGTTGCTCTTCTAACTAGTCGCCTTTCTTCGTTTTGGTAGCGGCACGCCGGAAGCCGCGAGCGCGATGCCAGAGGTGCAGGAAACCGCACGGGCCGTTTCGCCAAAGATCGTGCTCTGCCCGCTTATTTCGAACGGTCGCTCCTGATACGTTTACGGCGGTTTTTGAGCTTCGCCAGATCGTTCTTGGCGACAGCTTTCCGCATTATGTTCATGCCGGCTTCTGGGCTGGGCTCCGTTGGCGCCGGCATGGAAGAAATTTTGTCTTCGAGCGCGTCGATTTGCCGTGAGATTTCCTCAGCGCCCTTTGCGCTCTTTCTGATCCGCACGCCTGGGTCACCGCCATTCTCCGCGATGAATTCGACCCCGGCCTTTTCGAGCGCGGCGACGATCTTCTCGCCGGTTTCCGGCCGGCCGCCAAGCTCGCCGCCAGTGGCCTCAAGCCGTTTTATTGTCGGGATCGAGACGCCGGACGCCTCGCCGATTGCCTCTTGTTATGACACGGGCGCTTCAGAAACACGTCGCGTGGCGGCAAGACCAGACCTTTGCCGACTGGTTCGCGGAACTTCGCGAGCTAGCGCGAGCGCTGACGGACGACGCGGACCAGGCCCCAACCGTTTACGCGGTTTGGGGCGGCGGGGCGACGCCGGCACAGGCGCTTTACATGGTGGGCGTCATTCTCCCGCCGACGGCAGTAACGATCCGCATCATTCGGAACGCGCGCTTGGCGGCCGGAGCGGTGAGCGGCGGCGGAGTGGATCAGGCTTACGACGGATTGTGGGATCGCGGCAGAACCGCTCGAGTTCGCGTTGTTGGGCTTCTTTTTCTCTTGCCTTCAAACATACAAGGGACGTCCATTACTGGACGCCCCCCGCACAGATCCGTACGAGCGGCTTTCCCGCATACGGCTCCCACCTCGGGTGTTTGACAGCAAAACGCTCGCTAGGCCAGGGGTGAAGGATACGGGGGGTTCGGGAGAAAGTCGGCCGCCAGCTTCTCGATCCGTTTCCACGTGAAGCCGTCCTTTTGGCTGCGGCGCCGAAGCACGCGTCGCCAGAGACGGGCGGTGTGGAGTCGGAAGGCCCCGAGTGCGCGAGAGTTCGTTGGCACTGCGTGATAGGCAAAGAAGCCGGTGACGACCTGCCGCAACCACCTCCCTTGCTCGGGAATGGGCTGATGCATGCGTCGCCGCAGCTCCCCTTTAACCTCTTGCAGCTTCGCCTTCATGCGATCGCGTTGGCTCTTCCGCTTGAGGAGGAAGTTTCCTCGGCGCGATTGGCCGCACAGAAAGGTGAAGCCTAGGAAGTTGAAGGTTTCCGGTTTCCCGAGCCCGATCTTTTCGCGCCGGGCCGCCGCATGACGACCAAACTCGATCAGACGGGTCTTGTTCGTATGGAGCGACAGGGCGAACTCCTCAAACCGCGTGCGCATTGCGTCGAGGAAGCGACGAGCGTCGTCCTCGTGCTCGAAGCCGGCCACCAGGTCGTCGGCATAGCGCACGATGATCATGTCGCCGGTGGCCTTGTGCCGTCGCCAGCGCTCGGCCCAGAGATCCAGGACGTAGTGCAGGTAGATGTTGGCAAGCAGCGGTGAGGCCACCGATCCTTGCCCCGTTCCCCTGTCACTGACCGTCACGATCCCCTCTTCGAGGATGCCCGCCTTGAGCCATTTCTGGATCAGGCGGATGATGTGCTTGTCGCCGATCCGGTGTTCGACGAAGCGGGTGAGCCATTCCTGGCTCACAGACCCGAAGAAGTCCCGGATGTCGGCATCAAGAATGTGGTTCACCTTCCGTTTGGTAATCCCCACCACCAGGGCATCCAGCGCATCATGCGGTCCGCGTCCGGTCGGAACCCGTACGAGAACCCGAGGAAGTCTTCCTCGTAGATGGCGTTCAGCACCATAACGGTGGCGCCCTGGACGATCTTGTCTTCCAGGGCGGCGATCGCCAGCGGCCTTTGTCTCTCGTCCGCCTTCGGTATGTACGTCCGGCGGGACGGCTGGGGCCGGTACGCTCCGCGGTGGACCGTCCATGCAGATCGACGAGCCGTGGCTCAAGGTCTGCCTCGTAGTCGTCCCGCGTCACGCCATCCACGCCGGGGGCGGCCTTGCGCTTGAGCGCGTAGAACGCCAGCCGGAGCGTGGCGACATTGATGTGGTGGAAAAGCGCGGTGAACCGTTCCTTCTTCCTTTGCCTGGCGGCTTGCCGCACGCGGTCCAGCGCCTGGGTCACACGCGCCCGGATCTGCGTCCGGAGTGTGCTTTGCTGGTCCGCGTTCCCCTCGGTCCCCGCCCTTCGCTCCACCGGCTCCGCGGCCGGTCGCCCGGCTCTGTTCGTCGGCTTCGCCGCTACTACACTCATGAGTAGCCGGCATGAAGAGTTCAACCTCACCAATCCTCGGATCGCTTTGTCGAAAACAGCAATCTGCTCGCGCAGCTGCCGCCAGGCAACGAGCATCGGCCGGACAATCAGCGCGACATCGGAACGGTCTAGCAGTAGAGCTTCAACCTTCCGATCGAAAGGCAATCCTCGCATCGCGCCGGGCAGAAGACCAAATGTTTTGAGCACCCCCCGGATGTGATTGGACAATCGCGTGGTCATGCCGATGAGTTGAGTCCTCGCGCCAAGAAGAGCACGCGCGCGGTGGCTATCAAACGATTTGACATGAACCGAACGATACCACCCGGTGCGAACGATCTGAGCCAATCCCTCCGCGTCGTTTTGATCGGTCTTATTGATCTGCATCTCAAGGGCAGCGCGTGCATGCCTGGCGTCAAGACAAACGACTTCGAGCCCGAGATTTCGGAGTTCGTGCACGAGCCATGGCGTCATCGCTCCGGTCTCGATTCCAATTCGGGCGTCATCTCCCCCATGCCGGCGGACCAAAACGCTGATTTGCTCTGGAACGGTGGGACACTGGCCCCGCCATAGTCTGCGGCCGGCATTGTCGACAATGCAAATGGCCGTTATCTTCTGCGAAACATCCAATCCGACAAAGCGGGTCATCGATAGCCTCCGACGGTGAGAATCACCGGGCGAGACTGCCCGGATCGCGGCACTATCGGCGGATCAGGCGCCAACCGCGATTATCGGATGTCCACATATGGAAAGCGGTCATCCCGGCTCCCTTCGATTACCGGAAGCGTGCGCGGGCCGACAACGGATAGCTGCGAAGCCATGCGGGCTGCCGGGAACCTTTTCCTTTGAAATGCATCTAATTCGGCAGCAAGGGGATGAGGCATGAGATCAGCGCCTGTGCCGGATGTTGCCGGCCCTTCCGACGATGCTGAAATCGTTCGGCGTGCGCTCAGCCGTGACGGCACGGCATTTCGCACCATCATGGAGCGGTACAATCGCAGACTTTACCGGATCGCCCGCAGCATTTTGCGGAATGACAGCGAAGCCGAAGATGTGGTCCAGGAAGCGTATGTCAAAGCCTTTACCCATCTCGGCGGCTTTCGCGGCGATTCCAGTCTTGCGACATGGCTTTCCCGCATCGCCATGAATGAAGCTTTGGGGCGGCTTCGGCGTGAACGCCCGCCTGCGGACCTGGAAACTTTCGAAGCGCAACGAATCGAGGCTCAAATCATCAAATTCCCTCAAACGGTGGCATCCGACGATCCGGAACGAACAATGGCGCAACGGGAAATTCTGCAGCTGGTCGAGAGAGCGACCGACAATCTCCCCGAGATATTTCGGATTGTATTCATGACGCGGGTGATCGAGGGCATGAGCACCGAGGACACCGCGAACCTCCTCGGTCTTCAGCCGGATACGGTCAAGACGCGGCTGCATCGCGCGCGGCGGCTCGTGCGCAAGGAACTAGACAGGCAAATCGGCCCCGTGCTCATGGACGCGTTTCCGTTCGCTGGCAGGCGTTGCGCGCGCATGACCAACGCCGTGTTGCAACGGCTCACCCTTTTCGAATAATTTCCGGGAACGTTTCCGCTATCCGAACATCTAACCAGCGTCAACACATTGAGACAAGGGAGGATTAACTGTGAAACTAACGCGAAAAAATATCGTTGGGTTGGCCTTAGGACTTGCCACTATGGTGTCGATAGGCGGAGTGGGTTCCTTCGCTGCTGAAAAGGCGTCCGGCAAGCCCGACGCGGCCGTGGAGCGGACGCGGCAAGAGGTTAAGATGCTCGATGATCTCTTCAAGAACATGATAGTCCTGGTTGACGGGCATTATGTGAAAAATCCTTCTGACTTTCCTGCCGCCACCGCGGCCAAGGCGCTGTGGGCCGCGCTAAAGAAGGACGGGTGGTACGATGTCCGGATACTGGGGCTTACCGATGTGATAGGGGACCCGGATGATGTTCCACGCGACGCTTTCGAACAGGCGGCCGCGAAGAAGCTTCTTGCGGGCGAAACGCCGCAAGAAGAGGTTGTCGAGAAGGATGGAAAGCGCTACCTGCGCGTTGCAACAGGCATACCCGTAGTCTCGGAAAACTGCGTCATGTGCCACGCGAACTTCAAGGGGAACAAGGGGAATATTGGGGCATTAGCGTACACGGTGCCGGTGATTGAGTAATCGGAGCGTGAAGCATTGAGTTCCCCTCCGTTCCGGTAAAGCCTGCGCCAACACAAACGCTCGGGCGCCATTCGAGCGTCCGGTGGCAAAAGTCAGGAGTGTCTTACACGCCGAACTCACTCACTAAGGCCCGGCCGGCGGCCACGCCTTAAAGCAACCTTTGATCACGGCCGTCCGCGCTCGCAGAATTTGGCGGTGCGGGCGGCGTAACGAGGATTATTAATAATCAGCGAACGCTGTAGGAATGTGCTCCAGCGCCCGCCAAATGACCGCCTTGGGCGATCAGATATTCCTCGCGGATGGGGCGCCCGGAATAGAAGCATTCCAGGATCTCACGCGTGCCGGCGGAATAACGCGCCTGCGCGGAGAGCGTGCTGCCGGAGGTATGCGGCGTCATGCCTTCATGCGGCATGGTCCGCCACGGGTGGTTCGCGGGCGCCGGCTGCGGATACCAGACGTCGCCGGCATAGCCTGCGAGCTGGCCGCTTTCCAGCGCTTTCACGATTGCATCGCGGTCCACGAGCTTCGCGCGCGCGGTATTCACCAAGTAGGTGCCTCGTTTCATCATCCCGAGCGTCTTCTCGTTGATCATATGCTCCGTCTCAGGATGAAGCGGGGTGTTGAGCGTGACGACATCGCAGACCTTGAGGAGGCTTTCTCTATCGTTGTGGAATGTGACATTGAGCTCCTTTTCGACTTCGGCGGGGAGGCGGTGCCGGTCGGTGTAATGCAGCTTGACGTCGAAGGGTTTCAGCCGCCGCAGCACGGCAGTGCCAATACGTCCCGCCGCGACCGTGCCGACATGCATGCCTTCGAGGTCATAGGCCCGCTCGACGCAGTCGGCGATGTTCCAGCCGCCTTCGCGGACCCAGTCATGCGAGGGGATATAATTGCGCACCAGGCCGAGAATCATCATCACCACATGCTCGGCCACGCTGATGCTGTTCGAATAGGTGACTTCCGCGACGGTGACACTATGCTTATTAGCGGCCTCGAGGTCGGTGTGATCTGAGCCGATGCCGGCGGTTATGATCAGCTTCAACTTCGGTGCCTTGGCGAACCGCTCCGCCGTCATATAGGCCGGCCAGAATGGTTGCGAGATCACGACCTCTGCATCCGACAACTCGCGGTCGAGCGTCGAGTTGGCCCCTTCCTTGTCGGAAGTGACGACAAGCTTGTGGCCGTTGTCGGCGGCCCATTTTTTAAGCCCGAGCGCTCCGGAGACGCTGCCGAGCAGCTCGCCTGGTTTGAAGTCGATGCCTTGGGGCGTCGGAGCGGTCTGGCCGCCAGGATAGGATTTGATTCCGGGAATGGCGTCTCGGGCATAGGTTTTCGGATAGCCGTCGACCGGATCGTCATAGAGAACGACAATAATCTTAGCCATGATAGTTCCTCCCTAAAGGCTGTTGGATAGACATTAGTGAGCGCAGGCCCTGCCGTTTGTAGCGGCGACGTTCATCGACTATCATATCGCATTACGATATAATTAGGCAAGCCGGAAAACCCCAATGGCCCGGAAGGAAACAGCAAACCAAACCACCGCACGTCGGATGTCGGAGCGCCCCAGTCAAGCAGACTATGAGGCGCTTTCCGAGTTCCGTTATCAGATCAGATGCTTTCTGGAATTCAGCCAGAATGCCGCGCACGCCGTCGGCCTGACCCCGCGCCAGCATCAGGCGCTGCTGACGATCAAGGGCTTTCCGATCGGGCACGCGGTCAGGATCGGAGATTTGGCCGAACGGCTTAGAATCCGCCACCACAGCGCCGTCGAACTGGTTGACCGCCTTTCGGAAGCGGGCCTGGTGCGGCGCATCCCCGACGCGAACGATCAAAGGCGCGTTCTCTTGAGCCTGACCGATCTCGCGGATGGCTATCTTGCCGAATTATCGGCCGTTCATCTAGATGAGCTCTCGCGGATAAAGCCGATACTCAACAGGATGTTGGCGCGAATAAGCCCAGCCGTGTCAAAGTGAGTCGGTTATAACACAGCCCTGCCAGCACGGCTCTCAAGGCCATAGTCCAGTGCCGTGCAATAGACCCTGTCCACGTCCTCCTTAACCATGAGAATTTCGGCTTGTTGGGTGGCCTTCACTCGAAAGCGTTGTCCCGACTCTAACCGAAGACGGGCGCGCAATGATGGTGGCGCCGCCTGTGCTGCAAAGGAACCATATAGGTCAAAGAGCGCTGCATGGTTGCAAAATGTAGCTCAGATGAAGATAGAGACCCGCGCGTCAGTGTCATATTCCGTGTCTTCGCTCGCGGAGAGGCGCCCCCATCGGCATAATACGATAGGTATCTGATAACCGCTTTGGGTCGAAAGCCGGTTACTCGGGTGTGAATAAGCATGGAATAAGGACCCCGCTTTTGGGGTGATTTGCATCCAATCGGGACCCCGGGGCTGAGGGTCCACAGTGGCCTCCTGGATTTTGGGAGGCCGAGATTGGAATGCTGGTTGTGGAAACGATCGCCAAGATTCGCCGGGCGTTTTTTGTTCAGAAAAAGCCGATCAAGGAGATTTGCCGGGAGCTGCACGTCTCCAGAAAGGTCGTCCGGAAGGTCATCCGATCCGAAGCGACCGAGTTCCATTACGAACGCTTGAGGCAGCCGCTTCCCCAGCATCAATGTTGCCTATCGCGGCCTTGCCGACGAGCGCAGGAACGTTCTCCAGCATCGCGTCTTCTACGAAACTCAGGGCACACCGGCAGGCGTGATCGTCGACGAAGCGAGTGCCGCCCCGGATTGCCAGGCGATCCACCTGTTCCGGTTGATGCCGACCATATCTCTATCGTCAAGCCGCGCGATCGCTCTTCGGTTCTCTACGCTCGAACCCGAGAGTTTATAGCGAAGAACAATCCCGTTTTAGAAACACAGGAAGGCGGATTGGAAATCTGCCTCCGGCCACCTATTCCGCCTGAACAGCCGCTCAATGTACTTCCAAAGCTCATAAGAATAGCCGCGATCGGTCTCGTTCTGCTGATCGGATACAAGGGGGTGCAGGCATTGATTTCACCGCCGCCCCCGATCGACCAGCAAAACCTCGAGCAAAAAATCGAACACGAGGGCCAGGAAGGCGAGCGGCATCATAAGGAGCAGGTGACGTCAATCGAGGCTCTGCGCGTGGAAATGGCTCGCGAGAAGGGTGTCCCAGCCGAGGTTCTCGCGCCTCTGTTCGAAAACCTAGGCATGAAAGAGCTTACCCTGGATCAGATGCGCCAGAAAGCGGCGGAGGCGATCAAGGCGATCCTCGCACGCGCCAATGAGAAGATCGAAGCATCGAAAGATGGCGCGGATATCGACAAGGCGATTGCCGCGTCGCGCGCGAAATTGGCTGGTCTCGACACGGCCGGTGCGGAGGCAATCCTCGACAAGAAGATCGCTCAGGAAGAAGCGGCGCGACGACAAAGGCTCATACCTCTGTTGGCTGAAAGGGCGGCTGTCGCGCGGCTGAGCTATGACTATCCTTCCGCTAAGGCAGCTCTCGAAGAGTTGTTGCGTCTCGATCCGAACCGCGTCTGGAGTTGGATCGATCTCGGCGACAATTGGATGACGACTGGTCGGTCAGGCGAAGCTGCAGAGGCCTTTGAAGCTGCAGGGGAAGCCGCACGGCGAACCAAGAACGAGCGCGATCTCTCGGTGTTCTTCATCAAGATCGGTGGTGTGCAGGTCGCGCAGGGCGACCCTCTAAGGGTGCGGAAATCCTATTCCGACAGCCTCGCTATTGGAGAGCGCCTGGCGCAATCCGACCCCGGCAATGCGGGCTGGCAGCACGATCTCTCGATCAGCTACAACAAGATCGGCGATACGCAACAGGCGCAGGGCGATCTCAAAGCCGCGCTCAAATCCTACTCCAACAGCCTCGCCATCAGAGAGCGCCTGGCGCAATCCGACCCCAGCAATGCGGGCTGGCAACGCGATCTCTCGGTCAGCTACGAAAAGATCGGCGACGTGCAGTTGGCGCAGGGCGATCTTCAAGGGGCGCTGAAATCCTATTCCGACAGCCTCGCCATAGCCGAGCGCCTGGCGCAATCCGACCCCGGCAATGCGGGCTGGCAGCGCGATCTCTCGGTCAGCTACGATGATGTCGGCGATGTGCGGGTCGCGCAGGGCGACCTCAAAGCCGCGCTCAAATCCTATTCCGACAGCCTCGCCATCAGAGAGCGCCTGGCGCAATCCGACCCCGGCAATGCGGGCTGGCAGCGCGATCTTGCAAGTGCCCAGGACACGGTCGGCACCGTGCAACAGGCGCAAGGCAATCTGCCCGGTGCGTTGAAATCCTATTCCGACAGCCTCGCCATAGCCGAGCGCCTGGCGCAATCCGACCCCGGCAATGCGGGCTGGCAGCGCGATCTTGCAATTGCCCAGGGAATGGTCGGCACCGTGCAACAGGCGCAAGGCAATCTGCCCGGTGCGCTGAAATCCTATTCCGACAGCCTCGCCATAGCCGAGCGCCTGGCGCAATCCGACCCCGGCAATGCGGGCTGGCAGCGCGATCTTGCAATTGCCCAGGGAATGGTCGGCACCGTGCAACGGGCGCAAGGCAATTTGCCCGGTGCGCTGAATTCATATCGAGACGGGCTTGTCGTTTTCGAGCGCCTCGCGACATCCGACCCCGGCAATGCGGGCTGGCAGCGCGATCTCTCGGTCAGCTACGAAAAGATCGGCGACGTGCAGTTGGCGCAGGGCGATCTTCAAGGGGCGCTGAAATCCTATTCCGACAGCCTCACCATAGCCGAGCGCCTGGCGCAATCCGACCCCGGCAATGCGGGCTGGCAGCGCGATCTCTCGGTCAGCTACGACAGTATTGGCAACGTGCAGGTGGCGCAGGGCGATCTTCAAGGGGTGCTGAAATCCTATTCCGACAGCCTCGCCATCAGAGAGCGCCTGGCGCAATCCGACCCCGGCAATGCGGGCTGGCAGCGCGATCTCTCGGTCAGCTACGTAAAGGTCGGCGACGTGCAACAGGCGCAGGGCGATCTCAAAGCGGCGCTGAAATCCTATTCCGACAGCCTCGCCATAGCCGAGCGCCTGGCGCAATCCGACCCCGGCAATGCGGGCTGGCAGCGCGATCTCTCGGTCAGCTACGCAAAGGTCGGCGACGTGCAACAGGCGCAGGGCGATCTCAAAACGGCGCTGAAATCCTATTCCGACAGCCTCGCCATTAGAGACCGTCTGGCGCAATCCGACCCCGGCAATGCGGGTTGGCAGCGCGATCTCTCGGTAGTTTACGGAAAGCTCGCCGACGCGTACCGCAAGTCCAACGAAACGGTGAAGGCCCGCGACGCACTTGCGGCGGGCCGCGCCGTCATTAGGAAGTTGGTGGACCAACACCCTGATCAGGCGCAATGGAAGGAAGACTTGGCTTGGTTTGACGCACGGATTGCCGAGCGCGAGAAGACTTCACCAAAAAAGAAACCGGCGCGGAGGTGAAAGGATTTCACCTTTTGAAACCTTCAGCCTCGTACCCTCTCTGCGACCGTTTACCGAGGACTGCCCGTTTTCGGTGGCCAGCCGCTCCCCCACCACATTGTGCCGTGGCCGCATAGGGGGGTTCATGGTCCTCGCTTTCCCTCAGCCCGCGCAAGAACTGCCCTGCGCTGCTTCGCGGCGTGCCGCGCTGGCGGAAAAAAGCTGGCGTTTGCGTATGAACAAGGGCATTATGCACTTGACATAACTAAAAAGTTCGTGCATTGTTCGAGGCATAGGAGATTTCCATGCCCACGAACCTCACCGACCTGATCTTTCACGACGAAGACAAAGCCCGCGCTCATTTCGAGGCAATCCGCTGGCCAGATGGCAAGCCTATTTGCCCGCATTGCGGAGTTATCGGGCTGGCAACGCTTGTTCGTGGCAGGTCGCATCGTTCCGGCATGTATCAGTGCAACGGTTGCCTAAAGCCGTTCACGGCTATGATCGGGACCGTCATGGAGTCGAGCCATGTTCCTATGACGAAGTGGGCGCTCGCCTTTCATTTACTGGCCTCAAGCAAGAAGGGCTATTCGGCACACCAGCTTATGCGGACGCTTGGGCTCGGTTCTTATCGCACGGCTTGGTTCATGGCGCATCGCATCCGTGAGGCAATGAACGATCAGGATCCGGAACCATTCGGCGGCAAGGACAAGGTTGTAGAAGTTGACGAGACATTTATTGGCAAGCCAGAATACATCTTCGTAAGCGGCAGGGGCTGGCAGGAGAAGCGCGGCACGGCGACGAAGCGCAAGGTTGTAAGCCTGGTCGAGCGCGGCGGTCGCGCAAAATCTTTCAAGGTTAAAGAACTAGACACCAAGACCATCAACAAAGTGCTGTTTAACAATGTCGTTCTTGATAGCCGACTGCATACCGACGAGGCTCAGCACTACAAAAAACCTGGCAAGGAATTCACGAAGCATGAGCGTGTTAATCATTCGGAAGGTGAATATGCTCGCGGCGACGTGACGACAAACACGGTCGAGGGATTTTTTGGTATCTTCAAACGTGGCATGACGGGCGTCTATCAGCACTGCGGAGAAAACCATTTGCAGGCATATTTGAACGAATTTGATTTTAGATATTCGAACCGCATTGCCCTCGGCGTTAACGACACGGAACGCGCTCACCGCGCAATCAAAGGCGCGCATGGCAAGCGGTTGACTTATCAATGTCCTCGTTCAGCGCAATCGGCTCGCGCGGTTTAAGCGTAACCGCGCGAAGATCAGGGCGATTTTGGCTTTGATCGAGCAGCTTTTTTGAGTAGGCTTTCCAACTGCGCTTTCGCACGCTTGCTCTTGCCGACAAACTCTTTGAGCGGCCTGGGTGGTGTGTTGAGAGCCCGGCGGATCGCATCATCGCGACGTCGCGCTGTTTCTTCTTCTGTATATTGGTCGTCTGATTTTCCCTTTCGCGCATTCGACATGGCGAATCGCCTCCAGTTGAGACTAAACAGGAGAAATGGAGAACTGACGAAGCAAGCCACTTACATCATCAAAACAGGCGTGCTTAAAATTAAGTGGGCACGCCGAACGGGCAACAAAATGACCAAGCCCAATCTTAGGTTCATTTTCTTGTGTGCACGATAGGAGACATTCCACGCGCATCTCAGATTGCCGCGTGACGCTCCAACTCGTCTTGACTCCGGTACAGCGGCAAAATTCATCTAAACACTGAATTTTCTCAGCAAATAAATCGTCAAGTGCCGGTAGGCAAAGTGTTTCAATCGCACCCTTTTCGTTATCCCATGGTATCATTAAAACCGTTAGGCCTGGATTATCTTGGCTGGCCGCAATCGTTTGTCGCGGGACTGTAGGAGGATTGCCGTATCCGGCATTATTGACATGCCAACATACCGTATGAAATGCAGAGGATGGGTCATCGTCATTGTCCGCAACAATAAGAACGGCCTTATATCCCTGCACTCTGGCGCCCCTAAGCGGGTCCGAAAATTTATCTCTACCCTTCGCGACATGAATTTGTGCACCTGATAAATTTTGTGCCATCATTAAAGCCGCGAGCACACCATGATCGCTGGCGCCCTCACAAATGATTAGTCTCGGCTCACTCCGCTTTTCCGGTAGGCCGCCATATATATCATTTGCAACAACGTTAGTACCGGATGTCAAGTTCCTCCTCCAGCGCTGAAGCGAGGTCTTTTCCGGTAAACTGTCGTGCAACGGAGCGTAATCCTTCACGCTCTATTTTGATAAGAGAAAAATCGTTGTCTGCCTTCTCAATAATAGGCACTGCTGCTCGTAGACATTCCCAACTATGAGTAGTCATGAACAATTGAGTGTGATTTTTATTGCTGAGTCGGTAGAGAATTTCCCACATGTGAGAGAGAACGGAAGAATGCAGACCATTTTCCATTTCATCTATCAATACGGCGCCGCCTCCATAAGTAAGAATTGCTGTCATAAATACAAATAGTTTGTTTATTCCAGACGATACAAATGAGAGAGGTATCTTTTGTTTTATATAGTCCATTGTGGCATACACTGCTGGTATCTGGTTTGGAGCCTGGACAGACAGATCAGAAATAAACTCAAACTCATTGTGGATCGCATCTTTAATCGGCAACTCCTTTTTTCCTATACTCAGTTGAGAAAACCACTGAGCAGTTTGTTGGGAATTGAATTGCCATGATGATGGAAAAAATTCAACGCCAGAACCTAATTCTGATCCAGGTTCCAAATGTAGCTGAAAAAATTGAGGCTGTGGTTGATTAACAGTAGCCAAAAGTATACTCGACTGGCCAGCCAAATCAAGTCTTTCAAACGCTAGCGGAATAAGAGATGAAGGAGTTCCCCAATTTGCCACAACAGCTCCCTGCTGGAAAAGGGGAGCGCTGGGCGTTACAGACCGTTCAGGATCAAAAAATACGTGTAAGGTTGCGCGGCGACCTTCAAAGTCAACAAACGCGGTTTTAATTTCATTCTTGAAATCAAAGTTCAGGAACAGTGGGAGCCACGGCGCTTCAAATTGTTCCTTGGTTGGATTTGGTTGAATAAAAATAGGATGACCGCGAAGCTGATTGAGTGCCCACGCGATTCCTGGAGTTCCACCGAGCGCTAATCGCATGGATTCCAAGAGAGCCGTCTTTCCAGAGGCATTCCGCCCAACAATGATGTTTATTCGGCGAAGATCGCTCAGCTCAAAATTTTCGAGGGATCGAAAGTTTTGAACCGCTATCGATTTGATCATTCGATATCCAGCCGGACGTAAAGCGTCGATGACATTCGATAGAATATCGCTTCCGCCCACGCGTGTGGAGTCATCTTTCTCAGTTGTTTCGTGAGCTGTTGGAATATACACGTTACCCTCCATCGGATGGCTAGCCTCCGGAGGGCCTTTGTCAGCAGGGCAGAAGTTTGTGCAAGCTGACTTTAGTGATAACGATAATGAATTACTAAAAATCGTAAGGGCATCGGAGGCGCTTTTCGACTCTCCTCCGAATCCGCCGGCCTGTCTTGATTTGTTTACCATATTTTGTCCCGTTATGGCAAGTGCATAATCTGGACAAATAAAGAACTTTAGAATAGAACAACTCATGTACATTGAGCCTTCGCGGCGCGTTCCGCGTCGGGTTCGCGCATGCCAAAAAGGAAGACCGCCATGACTAAAGCAAACGTCCGGCTCATGGAAGGGACGTTCACGGACAAGATGAACGCGCGCGACAGCGCTTTGTTACAGAGGGAGCGGGCCTTCGAGAAAGGCTCGATCCTGCGGCTAAGGAAAAGTGAGAGCACGGGTTCGGAATGATTGAGGCAATCGAACCAGAGGCCGAGCTTTTTGCCGTAGCCGAGCAGGTCGACTTAGCCGAGAAGGCTTTCCACGATGCCCTCGCGCGCCGCAACGAGGCGCAGATCGCATATTTACGCGAGCCACGCATCATGACCCGCGAGGCGCTCGAGGCGGCAAAAACAGCCGAGGCAGTCGCGCTGGAAATTCTGAACGCAGAAGTCCGATGGCTAGCCAGCACTCGGGCCACGACGGTAATAGGGCTCAAGCTGAAGGCGTCCTATGCTTCCACAGAAGGCAAGCTCGCCGACAGCATCGTCGTAGACATCTTGCAACTTTAAGAAAGGCTAACCGCCTTCACGCCATGCGCTCGTTTCCGCGATCAGCGGATGACTGCAGATGCGCCCAAGAGTCACTGCGAACACCCCTTATTTATCAGTGTGTTAACAGGTCTCCAACTGAGCGAGTGTGACTGGACGATTTTTATTCGAGCGAGCAGGCCTGTGGCGACGAACGGCCCTCGTCGATGATCCGGCGCGTTGGGAGAGCCGAGACGAAAATCGCCAGCAGCTAATACCAAGTCCCGCTGATCACGACCGATAGGCCCACTCTCTTGTTCCGATGGAAATGATTTTCCAGGGCATGTCGATGAGCTTGTTCCAGGCGAAGCAGCAGTGGTCGAGAATGTCGTCGTAGGATTCGAAGACGCGGTTCGAGAGCCAGTTGTCGCGCATGAACTGCCAGATGTTCTCGACCGGATTGAGCTCGGGCGATTTCGGCGGCAACGGCAAGAGCGTGATGTTGTCCGGGACGGGAAGCTTCGCCGAGACATGCCACCCGGCCTGATCGAGAAGAACGAGCGCATGCGCGCTTGGTGCGACCGCAAGCGAGATTTCTTCGAGATGCAGGGCCATGGCCTCGCTGTTGCAGGAGGGGAGGACAAGCCCGGCGCCTTTTCCTTCGGCCGGGCAGATGGCGCCGAAAATATAGGCTGAACTCGTCCTCTGGTCGTGCGGCGCCGAAGGCCGTGTCCCGCGTTTCGCCCATCGGCGGGTGACCTTGTTTTTCTGCCCGATCTATAAATCTCGGATGCAAAGTGTACCACTGAACCGGCTGTGCGCTGGGGTATGACAGCGGCGCAATAGTGTACCGGTCCTGCTAGGCCGTTCCGATGCCGGTGATTGGCATGGAGGGGCTGGAAGGATGTTCACAGTGGAACTTTATGCCAAGATCAGACATGTGGTGATGGTTGACGGGCTGAGCCGCAGAGAAGCAGCGAAGCGGTTTGGCGTTCATCGGAACACGATCACGAAGATGCTGAGTTTTTCCGTTCCGCCTGGGTATCGGCGGCGCGAGCGGCCGGCGTCCAGGAAGCTTGGACCATTTATGGCGTGGATTGACGCCATTCTTGAAAGCGACCGCGGCGTTCACAAGAAACAGCGTCACACGGCGCATCGGATTTTCGAGCGGCTGCGGGACGAACAAGGCTTTCGCGGTGGCTACACGATCGTGCGTGAGTATGTAGCGGCGGAGTGGCGAGGCGGATGGGTACATCGGCGGCAAGAAGGTTCGCTTCCATTATTTTTGCGTGGATCTGCCGCACTCGGATGGCTGTTTCGTCAAGGCGTATCCGGCCGAAACGGCGGAAGCTTTTTGCGATGGCCATGTCGCGGCCTTTGACTTCTTTGGCGGCGTGCCGCAATCGATTCTCTACGACAACACCAAATTGGCGGTTGCCAAGATCGTGAAAGGCAGGAGACGAAAGGAGATGATGGTGATGGCCGCGCTTCGCCGTCTCGACGCGCTCCAGCTGCTCCGATGATCAGCCGGGCACCGCGAGCATAGGTCAGCCATTCCCAGGCCCACTCGAGGAATACGGCAATTCTGCTCCGGAAACCGATCAAGAAGAAAATGTGGGCAAATCCCCACACCAGCCAACCGGCAAAACCGGTGATCTGGACGAAGCCGAAGTCCACCGCCGCCGCCGAACGACCGATGATCGCAAGCGAACCCGGATCGCGGTAGCCGAATGCCGAGGGCGGAGCCTTTCCGTCGAGCCGACTGCGGATCACGCGCGCGACATAGGCACCCTCCTGCTTCGCGACTGGCGCCACCAGAGGCAGCGGCCTTCCGCCATGGTTATCCACCGCAGCGACGTCGCCGATCACAAAGATATTCGGAACTCCGGGGACGGAGAGATCCGGTGCTACCTTAATGGCCCCTGTACGTGTAGTCGGAGTTCCGAGCCAAGCTGCGATTGGCGTCGCCTTGACCCCGGCGCACCAGAGGACGACAGAGGAATCGATCCGCTCCCCACGAGCGGCGACCCCGTCAGCATCGATCTCCTCGACGGGGGTGTTCAGGCGGACCTCGACGTGCAAACGTTCAAGGGCTGTCTCGGCATAGGCGACCAACTTTTCGTGGAAGCCGGCAAGGAGGTGCGGCCCAGCCTCCAAGAGAATGATGCGCGCCTTCGTAGGATCGATATTCCTGAAGTCGCGCTTCAGTGCAAAGCGCGCAAGTTCAGCGATCGACCCGGCGAGTTCTACTCCCGTGGGCCCGCCGCCGACGAGCACGATGGTCAGTAGGCGCCGTCGGAGGTCCGGATCGGGGCAACTCTCCGCATGCTCAAAGGCGAGTAGGAGGCGGCGCCGGATCTCAGTCGCGTCCTGAAGGGTCTTCAGGCTAGGAGCGAACGGGGTCCAGGTATCGTGACCGAAGTAATCATATTCGACACCGGTCGCCAGCACGAGATAGTCGTAGGCAAGGCTGCCGCCTGCGCGCAACAGGATTTGTCGGCGCGCGGGTTCCACGCCGATAACTTCATCGAGCCTGACCGTCACGTTGCGTGCGTTGCGGAGGATGGAGCGCGTCGGCTCCGCGATTTCGGTGGGCGCAAGCGCCGCAGTGGCCACCTGATACAGCAGCGGTTGAAAAAGGTGATGATTGCACCGGTCAACCAGGACGATATTGACTGGGGCATCGCGCAAGTGTTGGATCAAGTTCAGACCAGCGAAACCACCACCCACTACCACCACGCTCTGCCGTTGCGCGGGCGTTATGGTGGGTTGGACAGGTGGTCTCATTTGCGCACCGTTGTCTAATATGTACAAGTCTGGATTTGATCCAACGGTCAATGTCAGATTCATTCATTCATTCAACGGCGGGCATTATCGGCGAGGCGGACTCGATTCTGTCAAGGACGCGAGCTTCGCTCGCGCCGGCGCAGCCGGTGCTGTGCATCCTTGACAACATCGATCCACTCGCCAAACTCGCCGCCAAGAGATGAATGGCACGCTGTGATTGCATCCGGCAGTGCCTGAAATCTCAAGTCCAGTATTTTACATCTAATAACATGCTCGCTGGGGCTAAATTCGGCCTCAGACACGATCAACACGAACATGCGCGCGTGCCAGCTCAATTGCATAGGAACTGAAGTAGTGGCTAAAGGCACTACCTATCCGGTCAGACAGCCAGTGCACCTGAGGAACCGTCATGACCTCTAAGCGTTCGTCCAGCTCAGCCACTGGCTCAGCGACCTTCTCAACGTCAAGCCCAAGAAACGTATGGAGCCGATTGGTCTGAAGCGCCGGGTTGCACTCCCATGTCCCGAGGTGAATTAGATTCCCGGCCGCGTATCCTGTCTCCTCCAACAACTCACGGCGAGCCGCATCGGCGGGCACTTCGTTCTCCTTCACCGAGCCAGCCGGTATCTCCAATGTAACGCCGCGGGTCGCATGCCGATATTGCCTGACCATGACCAGCTCCCGCGCCGATGTCACGGGCACCACATTCACCCAGTCCGCTAATTCCAATACAAAATACTCCAGAGCTCCCCCACTGGCGGGAATGACACAGGTGTCCTGGCGAACCTTCAAAACACGATTAGCTAGTACGGTCCGCGAGGAAGCCACAGTCCAATGACGAAACGGATAACCAGCCAACACTGCACCCCCCTGTTGTTTACCCCTGCTCTACCGGGTGACGGCATAATTGAGGCTGAGATTGCCGCTTTCGACAAATTTTGGCACTGTCCATTCGTCACTCCGTGCACCCAAGCCATCGGCGTTGGCGCGCCGCCGATCTCCGGCTTCCGCGAAAGTCTGCCCGACGCCTTTTATGGCGGAGCCGGGCCAGACATGCCGCCTCTCGGGCAACCGCCGGTCGATATTGTCCGCCATCAGCACCTTTGAGACAAATTCGGCGGATTGAAGAACAGAGGATTTCTGGCTCATCGTAGCCTTTCAAGGAGCGAAGATGAGACAGAAATCCGGGCCGGCGAGGGAGCCGGCGGAAAAGATTGTGAAGGACATCGCCGCATGACGCGGCGGAAATTCTCGGCCGAAGAGCGGCGGAAATTCTCGGCCGAAGAAAAGATCCGTATCGTGCTGGAGGGCCTGCGCGGCGAGGAGGGCATCGCAGAGCTTTGCCGCCGTGCGCGCAACCCTTCCGGCAACGCGCACAACTCGGAGGCAAGCGACGCGCGAAAGCCCACACCGCCGATTTTTTTGAAGGCCGGCACCCGGCTCGTGCGCGAATGGCGCGGCGTCACCTATACCGTGCTTGTCCATGCCGACGGGTTCGAATGGAACGGCCGGCGCTATCGATCACTCACAATTGTCGCCCGTGAGATCACTGCCCATTGGTCGGTTCCCCGTTTCTTCGGTTTGAAAAACCGCGCAGGCCGCTCCGTCGAGAGCGCGGAGGGCGACCATGCGGAAGCCTGATCGCCGGAAGTCCGGCGTGATTTTCCGCTGCGCGATCTAGCCCGAGGGAAGTCTTTATGCCAACTGGAGAATCTGTCCGCAAGGGAACCTTATAGGCTAATCTCCGTTTCAGTCGGCAGTACCTCGGAATAATGCGGCAAAACCTTAAACTGGATGCCTTAGCCTCGCCTCGCCACGATCGAAAACGGCTTCTACTTGCTCAGTGTGACAATGCCAAATCGAGCAGTGCCTCACCTTCCATTTCGACAACGTGAAAAAAGTTGCCGCCGCCGCTATGCAGGCAGGCGATCCGGCGCCGCATGACGATCCACCGAGGAGGATCGGCTAGGAGTTAAAATGTCACTACTCACACATGTATGGGCGCTCGCAGGTTATATATTGCCTTTCCTTTTTGTCTTGGGCCTGGTGGTTTTTTTCCACGAGCTCGGCCATTTCCTCATCGGCCGTTGGTGTGGGGTTAAGGTCGACACTTTCTCGCTTGGCTTCGGACCGGAACTTTTCGGCTTTAACGACCGCTATGGGACCCACTGGCGGGTTGCGGCCTTTCCGCTTGGCGGCTATGTCAAATTCCACGGCGACGCCAATGGCACCTCGATGACGGATGAAGCCGCCCTCGCGGCCATGCCGCCCGGCGAGCGGGCGGTGAGTTTCATTGCTCAGAACGTCTGGAAGCGGGCGGCGATCGTCGCCGCGGGCCCGCTCGCCAATTTCCTCCTGGCGATCGTCATTTTCACCGGCATCTTTTATGCCAACGGGCGCGCCATCCTGCTGCCCATGGTGGATGGCATCGCCGCCGGAAGCGCCGCCGAGGCGGCCGGGTTTCAGCTAGGCGATCGGATCGTTTCGATCGGCGAGATCAAGGTCGATAGCTTCGAGGACATGCAGCGCGTCGTGCAGACCGCCAGCGACACGGAGCTGGTTTTCAGCGTCGATCGGGGCGGCAAATTGGTGGAACTCGTCGCGACGCCGCGACGGCGCGACGTGGTAACCCCTTTCGGCACCACGCGGGTCGGGGTCCTTGGCGTCCAATCCAAAAGCAAGCCGGAAAATTGGCATGTCCAGAACTATGATTTTGTCGGCTCGGTTAAGCTCGCTGGGTCGGAGACCTGGTATATCGTGGAGCGCACCGGCAGCTATCTCAAAGGCTTGGCGGCTGGGCAGGAATCCACCGATCAACTTTCCGGACCGATCCGGATCGCAGAAGTGTCCGGGGCGATGGCCAAGATCGGCCTTGCGGCGTTGCTCAACCTTGTCGCAATTCTGTCGATTTCGGTCGGAATGCTGAACCTCTTCCCGATCCCGCTTCTCGATGGTGGTCATCTCGTATATTATGCGGTGGAGGCGGTTCGCGGCAAGGCCATGAACGACAAGCTGCAACAGTTCGGCTTCAAGGTTGGCCTCATGCTGGTGACAAGCTTGATGGTCTTCGCCACCTACAACGACCGTCAGTGGATGCATTTGGGGTGATCCACCGCACGCGGATAGGCCCGGTGGCGTTTGGCTGCCCGAACGCGATTGGAGAACGCAACCCGGCCCCACACACAAGATTCCTGACAGTCCCGGGGATGCGCCTGATGTTTTTGACTATTAACTCAGCGCAGGATGACGCCTCAACCTTGAAAGGCCCAGGCGCCACAGAAATCTAGTCCCGCCTTTCGCCAGATGAAGCATAATTTTGTATAGCCTCGAGCGAGATTCAGCTATTAATTTCAGTCGCGGCGCGGCCAACTTGCTTGAAGTCGATCGTAAAGCAATTGTCCGCCGAAACACGCTGGCGCTAGTAACCCCACGGAGAGGGCTGACTATCACCTTTCAACTCCACTGTTGGCGACCCCAGGCGAGGCCTTGGGTGAGAGCATCGACCTGATCGTCGTGGCGACCGGGAAAAGAGAGCAACTCAGCGACGAATTCTTCCAGCCATCCGGCGCGCCGGGGAAGACGGACCGATCCTCCGGCGAACAGATCGGTCTGGGCAATCAATCGAGCGCGCTTGTCGGTGTCGGGCTTATAGGTCGTGACGTTGATGGATTGCTCGCGCAGACTCTGAATGAGACCAAGGCTAATTGGAGAATCTTCGATGAGAAGAGTGGAAGGGCTATACCTCCGCTTGAGTTCCATGACCTTTTTCTTCAGCGCTTCGAACGGAAAGCGGCCACGCACCACCTCGAGAATGTAAACAATCTCCTTGCAAATCAGCAGAACGACACATGCGGAATAATCGCCAGATTCGGTTTCGCTCAAAGCAATGTCCCAGCTGATGACGATGCGGTCGTCCGGCCGAGAAGCCATCTCATCGTAGGTCGTGAGCCATTTTCTCTTGATGATCGTGCCGCCGGGCGGGATTGGAGTCTGCTGGTACTGTGCCGAAAAGGCGATCGGGCCCATCTCACGCTTCAGTTCGATTAGCACATGGGCGGGCTCATGCTCCGGGTGGAGTAGCTCACCACACTGTCGGGTATAGGTGCGACCGCCACCGAGGTCATAGGTTTGCGGTCGTTGCGCGATCGCCGGAAGATTCAAGACGTCGAAACCGCCTTGCTCCTGCAGGTGGCCGACGAGATCGTGCATGACCACGACGATACGCGTCGTTGTCTTGTCGTCGCCGCGCGAAAGCAGGGTGGAACGATACCATTCGATGAACTCGCGCCCGTACGGCCTCCGACATGGCGTCGCCAAGCTTGAGAGGATCGTCGATGATGATCAGGTTTCCCCCGAGCCCGGTGAGCGACCCGTCGATCGAGGTCGCGATGCGTTTGCCCCGCTTCGTGGTTGCGATCTCGCGGTCGGTGTCGCGATCGAGCCACATGGCGGGGAAGGTCGCTCGATAGAGGGGATCATTAACCACGCGGCGGAAGTCGTTCGCGTGGTTGCGCGCGAGAATATCGGAATACGAGACCACGACCACCCGTTCCGAGGGGTAATGTCCGAGGAACCATGCAGGCAAGGCCACGGATGCGGATATAGACTTGAGCGTGCGCGGGGGCACGGTGATGATCAGACGCCGGACGAGACCTTTGGCGACCTCGGACAGCTTGTATGTGACTGCCTCGAGATGCCAGTTCGGCTTGAATTGGATTCCTGGCCGCACTACGCCAAAGGCGAATTCCGTAAACGCCATCAGATCATCTGCAAGCAGCGCTTGCAGGACGACGTCGGGACTTGGATCCGCACTTATCGCTGCGGTCATAGTGTCACTTTTCGTCGGCTTCGTCCGGCGCGTCGTCATCGAGCAGCTCGGGGGGCGCGAATACAGCGGAGGGCGCGGCGGAGACCTTCCGGTGTGTTTGCCGTGCGACATAAGCGTCGAGGATGGCCTGACGATCCCCGGCGTGAATTTCATCGAATGCTTTCTTTGGTGTCAAAAACTCGGACCCTCCTAGCTTTTCAGCGATCCAGAAGGCATCGCGACGCGCATACCGGTCGCCCTTGGCAAATTGAACGGAAAGCTGCTGCATGCCGGCCGCCCACATGGTGATGACCCGCTTCCGTTCGCCCTGCGTCACCATTGAATCTTGCCTGCGTACTGACTTGCTAGATCGCGATCGCCTTCAATCAGAATCAAGTTCTCGGACTGGTCACCGTGATGTTGCCGCGGAAGCGGATGACGTAGTCGAATTTGCGTTGCGTTTGATCGTGGGTGCGGTCATGTCTTCGGCCTGTTGGATGCGGGTCATGACGCCCGTTGGCCCTGATGTTGTCCGCTGATCCCTTGCCCCAATCACGTTGGCGCACTTGACGGCGCCGACAAGGCCACGGGCTTTGGGATCAAACCGCTTTCTTCGCGTCACCTCTTGGTCACCCTCAATTCTTGTGCAGCCCTTGGCATTCTCCGCGTATCCGAACGTCAACAGAATTTTGAGGCCACGGACCATTGCTGTTGCGCGTATGGCGAGCACCCGGCGCCGCAGCGTCGGAACAGGGTTCGATTGATGGCTCGCCTCGCCCAGTGCCGCGGCCCACGCCGGCCATTGGGACCGCGCCGCGCTCGAATGCGTGCCGGGAGCAGCAGGTAAGCCGCGCCCGGTTTTCATAGCTTGAAAAAAAGCCACGCAAATATCGACTAATATCTGCCTTGCGCTGTGATTTGCGGGGAGGATTGCTGGGATGGCGCGGCCAATCAAGCGACTGCACGCGGCGCCGGATGTCGTCAAAGAACATCGTCGGCGGTCACGGTCAACCACCATCGGCGCCCGCGACATGGAACGCGCTGCGAAACGCTTTTCCTGGAATTTCGACTACAAACTCAAGGATCGCCCAGTCGACGCCGAAGAGGCCGCATGGATCAGTGACACCTTCGATACCAACGGCTTCAATCTCGACTGTCCGTCCATCTCGCATGGTCTTGAGGAGCAGCGGGACCAGGCCACGGTTGACGAAATAAAGATGCTTGATCGGTCTATCTATGCCGGCGAGCACCTGTCCACGCGCCATGTTTATGAGTTCGAGCGCCGGGCGCATCCGTTTCAACACCGCCAGTGGCAGCGAAAGGAGAATACGGTTGGCGATACCGTCATGAACCTTAAGTTGAGGCATCGGATTTCCGCGAATAACATACCGGTATCTTGGGCTTTCCAAAACGCTGATATCTTGGCCGGTCCGAGGGGGACTATAGCTTATCTGGATGCCGCGCGGCGGTCGCTGTGCATTCGCCGCTGTCGTAGTCCCGCACACGCGTCTTGGAGGACGACATGCCGCTGAGGCAGATCGAGGTTTTTGCAGCTCCTGGGCATTCGGACACGATAGCGGCCATTGCGCATCGCATTCACGCTCTCAACTTCTCGAAGGACCTTCTGTCTTCCGATGGAGTCGAAATCTGCCGCATTGTGGCCCGGCCAGAAAAACAGCAGGAGCTGATTGACCAGCTCCAAGGAGCCCTCGGCAACGACAAGCGCTGGCGCATTCCGACGCGACGCCGCGCAACCCGCCCCGCAACAAGAGCACCACGCTCTGGTTCACGCCGATGCACGAGCCTCTCGATCTCGACCAGGCCGGACAGCTCATCGCCGACGCACAGAACGGCATCTTGTTCCTGATGTTCAACCCGGGTCCGCGCGGCACCCTGTTAAACGATATTATTGAGCTGGCGTCCCCAGCGAGCCAGAAGTTCAAGCCCAACCTATACATCCAAGGCGTGGTGAACCAGAATCCGGGGACCGAGAAAAACCCCGTCATTTTGTTCAATCGCGGCGAAAGGATCGACGCGAACGCAGATGTCGTCCTGCCTGCGGCGATCCCTGGAATCCTAAAATTCTGGCAGCCCGAATTGCTCAAACTGCCGCGCACCCACGCGATGGTTCACAGCAAGGTGATCGTGATTGACCCGTATGGCGCCCGCCCGGTGGTGATGACTGGCTCGCATAACATGGGTCCGAAAGCGAGCGGCGTAAACGACTGGCGCGCTTCTGTACAGGCAGATCAGGGTAAGCCGAAATGGCAAGGGCTCGCCGACGACGACAATTGGCAGATCAAGGACCCGAGCCAACCCTACGATAAGCGGCGACTGCGCGAGCTCGATTTCTGGTTCGGAGCGACGGCGACCGGTACCGTTCAGGACGATAGCGAAGCACAACCTGTTCCGGCGAATGAAGCCCGAAAACGTGCGCGATCAAAGAAGACCGCAGGCGCTTAATCGTAAACAGAGTCTAATATTAAAGCCTCGCCCGGCCTCCCGAATTATCGATGACTTATACCAAGTCTCTGAAAGTTTGACTCCTGAGGCGGATTCCCGAATCGGCATTTATCTGATTCACCATGGCAAACAGCTTTTGGGAGAGTTTGCCATGTCGACTCCGGTTCCGCTTCGCTCTGACTTTGACACGATTGGCCTGCGCATGCTGGCGCGGCGATCGCGTGACCCCGATCAGACCCGGCGTCTCTTGGCACTGGCCGAGATTTATGATGGCGGCTCGCGGCCGGATGCGGCGCGGATCGGCGGGGTCGGGGTGCAGATCGTGCGCGACTGGGTTGTCCGTTTCAACGCCAAAGGTCCTGATGGTCTCTTGACCGGCAAAGCGCCGGGCGCTCCCAGCATCCTCGGCGAGCGCCAGCGCCAAGCCTTGCGGCAGGTCGTGGAAGATGGGCCGATTCCCGCCCTGCATGGCGTCGTCCGCTGGCGGCTGATCGATCTGGCGCAGTGGCTCTTCGAAGAGTTCCGGGTTTCGATCTCCAAGCCGACGCTCAGCCGCGAGCTGCGGCATATGGGCTTTCGCAAGCTCTCGGCGCGACCGCGCCATCATGCGCAAGACGAGGAAGCCGCGGCGGCTTTTAAAAAAACTTTCTCGCCCTCGTGGAGGAGACCGCCGCAAAAGAGGCTCCTGGCAAGCCGATAGAGATTTGGTTTCAAGACGAAGCTCGGATCGGGCAGAAAAACAAGGTCACCCGCCGATGGGCGAAACGCGGGACACGGCCTTCGGCGCCGCACGACCAGAGGACGAGTTCAGCCTATATTTTCGGCGCCATCTGCCCGGCCGAAGGAAAAGGCGCCGGGCTCGTACTACCCTCCTGCAACAGCGAGGCCATGGCCCTGCATCTCGAAGAAATCTCGCTTGCGGTCGCACCAAGCGCGCATGCGCTCGTTCTTCTCGATCAGGCCGGGTGGCATGTCTCGGCGAAGCTTCCCGTCCCGGACAACATCACGCTCTTGCCGTTGCCGCCGAAATCGCCCGAGCTCAATCCGGTCGAGAACATCTGGCAATTCATGCGCGACAACTGGCTCTCGAACCGCGTCTTCGAATCCTACGACGACATTCTCGACCACTGCTGCTTCGCCTGGAACAAGCTCATCGACATGCCCTGGAAAATCATCTCCATCGGAACAAGAGAGTGGGCCTATCGGTCGTGATCAGCGAGACTTGGTATTACTCTGTCTCCAATAACCAGAGCGAGGTGCAATCGGAGCAAGGTCGGCACTGACCCGCCTATCAAGTTCGACCCCCAATTCCAAAAACGGAATTGGCAGCCACATCTTGGCAATTTCTAGGAGTATGACTGTCCACACCTTCAAGTCGTAACGAGTACCACCCGAGGAACGTCGCCTATGGCGGTCGCCCAATGTCTGCTAATGGCGCTGAACGTAAGTGCTGGCACGGCTCGCTTCCGGCGGCTCTCCGGGGCATTCCGGAAAACAAATTCTCGTCGCGAGATTTTCATGGGTTGGTAGAGTCGGAGTGTGGCGCGGGTGGCTTTAGGCCGGGCATATCTGTTGCCGCCCCTTTCGTCTGGCGGTGCCTCACTAGCTCGCCCGTTGCTCCCGTTTCCACACCCCGCTCATCGAACCGGACATGCGGATCGCCCGCATCCGGCTCTCGGATAAGATCTCACGCCTTCACCCACGATGGGCCGCGGCCGAGCTGGGTCAAGCGTACGAGCCGGAAGTGCCCGTATAGGTGCGAGAGTGGATAGCTCCCGCCCTTACGTCGCCTGACCTTGTGCTTGGATCGCAGCCACCGGCGCAACCGCACAGCCGTGTAGTTGTCGAGCGCGCGATAGGCTTTGCTGGTAGTGCCGACACTGAAGTAATTGGCCCACCCGCGAAGCGCGCGGTTCAACATGTCGACGAGCTCTGTGGTCTCTTGCCAGCTGCGCGCTCGGTCGGTCAGCGCGTGGACTTTTTCGACCATGCGCTTGATGCTCTTCTTTGACGGCCGGTGGCCCAAGCGGGCTTTGCCGGTCGTTGGGGAATACATTCGCCCGAACGTATATCCCAGGAAGTCGAACTCCCCTTCCGGGACCTTGCAGATCCGTGTCTTCTCCTCGTTCACCGTCAGCTTCAGCTTGCCCATGATCGCGCGCAGATGGTGCAGGGCTGTCTCAGCGCTGCCCCTCCGGCACAGGATCACGAGATCGTCCGCATAGGTGACGAGGCGAGTGCCGAGACTTTGCTCGAGGCCGAGCTTCTTCCACCCCAGCACAAACCGGCGCATGTAAAGATTCGCCAGCAGTGGTGAGAGGGGTGAGCCCTGCGGAATGCCGCGCCGGTTGTCCCTGGCCTCGGTCGTACGTTTCTTCCGCCCTCGTTGGTCGGTTTCTTCTACGGGGCAGTCCAGCCACATCTTGATCAGATGCAGCACGCGCCGATCAACGATCCGGCGCGCTACCGACTTTAGGAGGTCGGTATGCGGAATGCTCCCGAAGTAGTCCGCGAGGTCGGCGTCTACGACGTCCGGGTGGCCACGGAACAGTAGCTCTTCCACCTCCACGACTGCCTGCTGGGCGTTTCGCCCGGCGCGATAGGCGTAGATTTCCGGTAGGAGGTCGGCTTCAAAGATCGGTTCCAGCACCAGCATCGCTGCTGTCATGCAGACCCGGTCCCGCACGGTCGAGATGCCCAGCGGCCTGAGCTTGCCGTTGGCCTTCGGTATGAACACGCGTCTGATCGGCTCCGGCCGGTAAGTCTCCTGCCTGAGCGCAAGCGCCAGTTCGCCAAGCCACCGCTCAACCCCGTACGCCTCGATATCCGCAAAGTCCTGACCGTCGCCACCCGGCGCGCCCTTGTTGGAGCGGCACTGGGCATAGGCATGCGCCAGAATATCGTCACGGCTGAGCTTGTCGTACAGGGCGTAGAACCGATAGCCGGCTTCCGCCTTCGCTTTCGCGTGTAACGCCGTCTGCAGTTTCTGAACACTCTTCGGAGTTGCTAGGTTGCCCAATCTCCAGGTCCCTCACCACGTCTTGCGTCGGTCTTGAACTGAGGCTCCTTCCCTCCACCGGCATTACCCGGTTTCATCGGTATTACGGGCCTCTCCGCCACCCCAACGCGCCCGGCCTGTCCCTCACGGGCGTCCGGTTGATCATCCCTGATCACGTATTGGGGCTTCCCGTGTTGCGTGCGCTTTCCTTGTGTACATGCTGCCGCCACTACCCCGGTGCAGCGGCTGGGCGTACTCGTCGCTCACACCCAGCCGTGTCAGCCTTCCCCGGAAGGGTCACCGGGTCGGCCTGCACATCGTCCTTTTCGAGGCTTGCTCGGCGTTCACTCGCGTTGCGGCCTGCACACTCGCGCGGTCACCGTATTTCGTGACCCGCTATCCGAAGGCTTCAGACATTTCGTCACCTCCATGCCTGCTCCGGTTGCTTCCGGCTGGAGCGGTCGCCGGGTAGGACTTGCACCCACTGGAAAGCGCCGCCTTTTCACGGCGCACACCCTAAGCGGTCATTCGCGTGCCGTAATGGCTGTGAAGAAGTTCCCGGATTGCCGCAGCTGGATAATTTGCCTTCCAACCACCCGTGTCCGTTACCGCGATACAAACATACTCACCTGCGTTTAGGCTCCGCACGCCGCGGGCCTTTACATTTTCGTGCCGGACGACAAGTTGGAGGCGGTTTCCGTTCGGCATCGCATCGCGTGCGTTCAACGCGATATTCAAAAGCGCAAGTTCAAGCTGGTTGGCGTTCGTGCGGATCGTCATAGGGCCGCCCTCGAATTCCACGGCAATCTCGATCGTGGGTCCGAGCGCGCGTCGCAACATATCGGTCATCCCCGATCGGGGCAGAATCCTCACCGAGAGACTGCTTGCCTTCGCCGCGAGGTCCGGCAACGCCGAGGCGCCCATCAGCCGCCTCGCTCTCACCAGGGACAAGCAATTGACGCCCCACATCTAGTCATGAGGGGCAAGCCGGTTCGATCGAATTGACGTTCGGAACCAGGTTATTCTTGATAATCTGTTCGGCCCTTGTGTTCGCATTGCCGAAATCATCGGAAAAAATGTCAGTTTCATATTCCTTGGTTGAGGCTTCCGTCAGCGCGGCGTTCGGCGACTGCCCCAATTCACGAATGTCGATGGAGATCACGGCGGATAGCCCGGGGCGGATGGGGTGATTTAGGATCTCGTCCTTCCGCAAGGCGATGCGCACTGGCACGCGCTCGACGATATGAATGAAATTGCCGGTCGCGTTGTCAGGGGGCAACAACGCGAACACACTGCCCGTGCCGGGCACCAGCCCCTCCACGGTCCCATGAAATGTATAGCTCTCCCCATAGAGATCGACATTAACCAGCACCGGCTGGCCGGGACGTACCCAATGCATTCGGTTTTCCCACAAGTTCGCCTCGACCCATAGATGGTCCAAGGGAACGATCGTCATCACCTGGTCGCCTGGCCGGACACGGTCTCCGACTTGCGCCTTACGCTTGGCTATGTAGCCTGAAACGGGCGCCCGGATCTGCTGCCGCGCGAATTCGATATTGGCGTCGATAAATTTACTCCTAGCCACTTCTATGTCGGGATGATTTATCCTGGTGGTGCCGCCCACCCGCGCTTCTATGGATTGGAATTCGGCTCTGGCCTCCTTCAAGTCGGCTTCGAGGGACGCACTCTGGTCCTCGGCATTCTGCAGGACCTGCTTGGATACCGAACCGCTTGGGAGCGCCTGCCGGTAGCGGACGATATCGTGGCGCACTTTGTCGAACAGCGCCGTGCGAGAGACAATTCTTTGGCACGTCTGCTGCCGCGTCGCGAAAAGTGCGCCGACCGCGCGCACCGCGCGCCCCAACTCGCCTTCGGCCTCGCCGAGAGTGGCCCTGGCGCGCTGCTCGTCGAGACGGATAAGCAGGTCACCCTTTTTCACATCCTCGGTTTCTTCGTAAAGGACCTGGGCGACGATGCCCGTCGTGTCGGCATACACCGGGATGAGATTGCCGGTGATAAATGCATTGTCGGTCACTACCGAGAAACGGCCAAAGAGCCACCAATTGACGGCATAGGCCAAAGCGCCCGCGGACAGCGCAAGTGCAACGAGCAAAAGCAAAAGATTGCGGCGGCGGCGGATTGTCTTGCGATCAACTTGCATGGGCGAGTCAAAAGGTATCCTTAATCAGCGTTCGATTTCAAAGGAATGGGGGCAGCCCTCATTCTGCTCCTCCGTTTCGAGAGGGGGGCAGGAGCGTGGGAGCCAGGGTTTCCAAGGACCATGCGGGAGTCAGGGTTTCCAAGCCCGATAGGCTTTGTTCCGGCGCTAGTTGGGGGCGGGGCAAATCGACTCCGTTCGCATACCCGCCACCCAACGCTTGGGTTAGATCCACCATCGCAAAGAGGTGGTCGACTTCCAAACCCTTCAACGCGTATTGCTGATCCAGAAGGGCGTGCCAGCTTGTCAGCATCTCGCGGCGATCGTTCAAACCGCTGCGCAGGCGCACGTGCGTAAGATTCAATTCGCCACGCGCGGAATTGAGCAACCGGCTGTGCGCTTCGAGTATGGTGCGGCTCTCCTTCCAGTTGGTCAGGCTGTCGGCGACCTGCCGTATGGCATCCAACAGGGTCTCATTGTAGAGTTCCACCGCCGCGTCGTACTCCGCCCGCGTTGCCGCCAATTGCCCACGCAGACGCCCCCCTTCGAACAAGGGAAGTTGTACGCCGGGCGTGATCGCGTAGTTAAGGGCGCTCCCACGGAACAGAAGACCTAGCAGGGTGTCCGCGTTTTTTGTAAACGCGACGGCCTCCAGGCCGCCGACAGCCGTCAGGTCCACCGACGGCAGAAACTCCGCTTTGGCCATATGAATCCGCTCCGCCGCGGCCTCGGCCCGGTGCATGGCCGAAGCGAGATCCGGCCGGTGGGCGAGCAGCTCTATCGGCAGATGCCCGGGCAGCGGTATCCTTGCCGGAATTATCACCGTCTTCCCGCCAAACAGATTCTGGGTCGCGTCGGGCCCCTCGCCCATCAACCGGGCCAACAGATCCTGCTGGACGACCAAGAAATCCCGCGTGCCGGCCGCGCGCTTGTTGGCGGCCTCCAACTCGACGGCGGCCTGTTTCGCGGCGTCATCGGTATCGAGCCCCGTACGGAACCGTGTCTCCGCCAGACGGAGCAATTCGCGCCGCAGCGCCACCATTTCCTGGGCCAGGGCGAGCTGTTGCGCCAGTGCGACCCCGCGAATGTAGGACCGCGCGATCGCGGTGGTCAACAACAGCCGCGTTTCGGCGAATTCCGCCTGCGCGGCCGCCGCCTCGCCCAACGCCGCGTCCAGCGCGGCGCGATTTTTTCCCCAGAAATCAAATTCGTAGCGGAACGAGAGGGGATTGATGGAGGCGATCGTTACTTCCCTCCCGCCCAGAGCGGGATTGTATGCGGCGACAACGCCATGCTTGGCAAAGCGCGTCTGCTTCCCTTCCGCATCCGCATCCAGCCACGGCAAAAGCCTTGCCCCCTCCACGTCTGCCACGGCGCCCGCCTCGATCAGCCGGTCGTAAACCTTCTTGAGGCCAGGGTTTTCGCGCAAGGCTATGTCCATAATCCGATCGAGATCTGCACTCCTGAACTGCCGCCACCACTCGTCCTCCGGCCACGCGTTCACGGCGGTGGCCGTACCGTGCCGGCTGGCCTCTGACAAGGCGCGCTCCATGGCCGCGGGCTCCTGGAAATCGGCGCGCTCGCCTCCGGGCGGCATCGAGGCGCAGCCGGCAAGCAGCAGCACGAACCCGGCGCCGGACGCGAAAAACAGCCATTTTCGAGGCAGGGACCGGCGGATCATGGCTGCTCCGTCAATTCCTCGGCGCGGAGTTCTCTTATTTCTTCCGCGCGGGTCACATATTCGACGTGGGTGGGACGGGCGAGCCACACGAGCGCGGCCAATCCGAGAAAGACGAAGCTCGACAACAGAAATGCGTCGTTCATTGCTAAGACGGCCGCTCGCTGACCGATGAGAGCCCCGAGCCGGCTCGTCACCATGCCCGCACTGAGGCCGGAGTTTTCCAGCTTGCTGGAGAACTGTTGCAACAAATCGAGGGAAGCGAATCGCCGTCCCCCAAAAAAATCCGCCAGATCGAGCTGATGGAAAGGTGTCCGCCGATACAAAATCACTCCCTGCAGGGTGATGCCGAAGGCGCCGGCCGCGATCCGCAACAATGCTGCCACTTCGGCTGCGCGTATCAGCTGCCGGCTCGGCAAACCATGCAGCGTGAGCACGGTCAGCGGCGCGAAAAATGTGCCCATCAAAAAGCCCAGGGTCAGCATGGGCCAAAAAATCTGATCGTAGAAAGCGGGGACGTCGAACAGGCCCATCCAGAACGAGGTGAACGCAAAACCCAACAGATTGAGGCAGGCGAACAGGCGAGCGTCGGCCAGTTTACAGATTTCGTGCATGATCGCGGTCACCGGCGCCGCGAACAGAATGATGGACAGAAAAACCATGGCGGCGAGAAAAGAGGAATATCCCAGAATCAATTGAAGCTGGACAATGAACAATGAAAGCAATCCTTGGATGGCGAGAAATCCCAGGGTCAAGCAGGCCACGCCGATCGCGAAATTGCGGTGGGCAAACAACCTGACGTCGACAGAGGGACGGCGCTCTCCTAGCTCCCATATGATGAAACAGGGCAGGGCCACGATGACGGTAAGGAGCACGCCGCTCAGGAAGGGCGACTGGAACCACTCGAAATCATTGCCCTGATTGAGGATGGTCTGCACGCCGCCGAGAATCACAGCGAGGAGAATGAAGCCGATGCCATCGAAGCGGGTGATGCGGCGATGGAAGCCCCGGCCATAAATCAGCGCGCCGGTGACCCCGGCGATCGCCAGGACGACCGGGATATTTAGATAAAAAAGGAACCGCCAGCCGACATCGTCGGCGATCCAGCCACCCACCGGAAAGCCGATGGTGAACGGCATCACGGTGAACAGTCCCCAAACCCCCAAACCCACCGTTTTGAGCCGCGGGGGATATTCTTCCAGCATCAGGGCCTGGCCGATGGGGAGGGTAATGCCGCCCGCGAGCCCAAGAAAAACGCGCGCGGGCATAAATAACCATAAAGTTTCGCTAATGGCACAGAGGTAAGACGCCAGGGCGTAGACGACACAGGCCGCGATGAACACGCGATAATCGCCAAATCGGCCCGATAGCCAGCGGCTTATGGGAAAGGCCAGCGCCAAGGCGATTACGAAGTCGGTTTGCGCCCAGGTGCCGAAGCTCGGGAACACCCCTCCCAAATCGCCGGCCACATGAGGCAAAAGCGCGATGTAGGACCCTACACCGAACAAAACGATCATGTGCCCAAGACCGAGCGCCAGGTTGAAGAGGATGAAGCGCCAACCGCGCAGGCGTCGGGAGAAAATTACCGGCATAATTGGATGGAGGCGACTTTCCGTCGAGGCCGAACCGGCAATTTCGTGGCGTGGTTCTTGCACGGCGATCGGTCCTTAGCGGGCTTGCCTTGAACGCGCCGCTGGCCGAATCGAGGATACCGCGCCCAATTCGACGCCTTGCGGAGTTCTAGCGGCTCGGCAATGTGTGGTGGAGCGAGGAATCCTTTGCTTAGGGAAAGATATATCACAGTATGAAGTTATGCCATCTCGATCCACGTTAACAAAACCCCATTCGCCGCTCTCGAAGAAAGATTTCGAGACACTTGCCGATTTCCGGTACCAGCTGCGCCGGTTCTTGCGCATTAGCGAGGAGGTCACGCGCAGTTATGGCGTCACGCCGCTGCAATATTTGTTGTTGCTCAACATCAAGGGATTTCCTGGCCGGGAGTGGGCCACCGCGGGGGAGCTGGCGGAACGGCTACAGGCCAAGCATCACGGGATCGTGGCGCTCATAACAAGATGCGAGAAAATGGGTTTTGTGGGGCGCAACGTTAGCCCTGAGGACAGGCGCCGAGTTGAAGTTAGGCTCCTGAAAAAAGGCGAGTCGCGCCTCGCGCAGCTCGCCCAGCATCATCGCGCCGAATTGTTGTCTCTCCAAGGCGCGTTCAAAGTGCCCGATATGAAATCGTTCACCCATGGCGAATAGATCGTAGCCCAGCGCTGGTGCAACGCTCCTCAAAAATCGAGGAACGCGCAATCAGCTCGGTGGGCGATCAAAACGAAAAATTGCCCGGACCCTCCGGGTGGGCTGGGTCCGCGCCAAGGCCAATGCGGTTAACGCTTGCGGACAAATCTTGGTGGGTCCACTCCTGCTGGACAGCCGACGAACGTCCCTCCCGGTAGGCATGGATACCAGGTGCTTCCCGGACCGCGTAACGCTCGTCCGCCGCAACTGCGCCGACCGAGGCGACCAAGATTGCAGCGGCAAGTCCGATCTTCCGCGCCCTTTGCTCCAAATATGCATAGCATGCTCCAGCTCTCACCGAGCTTGAACTCTGAACGTTATGTAACGGCAAACCACGACCGGTCACGACAGCTTCCTGCGACGGCTCCCAACGCAAGCTAAAATCGTGACGACCGCGGCGGCAAGGATTCTTCAGAAGTTTCATGGGGTCCTCCCTCTCGATCGTTTCGACGCAAAACTCGGCCGCAATTGCGTTTCCGTCCCTTTGCGTCAACTCGTCTTTAGCGGGGAAGTTCGACCACGCGCCGGATGCGACGTCAAACAGGCCCCCAGCGTCGTGCAGCGTTGCGGCGCTTTCTCTCGCAGGACATCCAAGCCTATTAAATATATATCACAATACGATGTTATGGCAACCCCTCAACAAAATATATGATTTGTAGCCGACACTGGAAAAAAATAGGGCAATTGACCGCAATTCTAGTGCCGCTCATGCCGTTTCTGGGCCTTTCACGCAAAAAAATGCTTATTTAGACAAATTGTAATTCATCATAGCGTGATGTATAGCGTGATGTAATGATCCCTCGCTCCATGTGCTCGACCTTACAAGCAAGTTCGGTGAACGAAGCACCTGTCCATGTCGGAAATCAAATCCGAACATAGTGATGGTGTAATCCGCCGAGAATTGGAGTCGGAAGAATGCGCCCGATGGCCTGAACAGCCCGTGGGACCGGCGCATCCTTGTTCAGGGAAAGGTGTGTTCGCGCGCCGTTGTAATAGGCCATATAAGAAAGGAGGAGGTGACGCAGATGCCGCTCGCCGAAGACGACGACATGGTCAAGACATTCCCGTCGGATCGAGCCAATCAATCGTTCCGTATGTCCATTCTGCCATGGCGATCGCGGTGCGGTGGGCCGATCACGAATGCCCATGGCGCGAAGCCGCCGTTTGAATATCTCGCCGTAGACACTGTCTCGATCGCGGATGATGTACCTCGGCACCGGCTCCCAGCCGCAGGCCTCGGTAAGTTGTCGGGCGATCCATTCAGCCGTCGGATGCGCCGTCACGCCCAACCATAACATTTGGCGTCGGCCGTGCTTTAGAATCAGCAAGCCATAGAGCAGCCGAAATGAGAGTGTTGGAACGACAAACAGGTCAATCGATGCGATCCCGTCGGCATGATTGCGGAGGAACGTCTTCCATCCTTGCGAAGGGGGTTTCCTGTGCCTTGCCATGTATTTGGCGACCGAGGTCTGACCAATTTCGATGCCGAGCTTGAGGAGCTCACCGTGGATCCGGGGAGCGCCCCAGAGGGGATTGGCAAGGCTCATGTCACGGATCAATTGGCGTATTTCGAGCGGCACCTTTGGCCTGCCGCCGCGAGATCGCGACTTCCATAGCCAGAACAAGCGAAAACCCGCGCGATGCCAGCGGATAACAGTCTCCGGCTTTACAATCACTAGGGCGTTCAGAACATTCGGTGCGATCCTATAGAGGCCGGTAAAAATGAGACGATCGAAATTGCTAAAGGCGAGCCGCGTCGTCGATTTTCTGCGCAGCACATTGAGCTGGTGGCGCAGCGCCACGATCTCCGCCTCGAGAGAGGCTCGTGATCTGAAGAGCCCGATGACCACCCACCAGATCGGTTTGAACATATCCCCCATGAGACGGAGCATCGCCCAATTCGCGACTTTGCGCTAGTGGGACAGAGTTTACGATAAGGACAACGCCCGCCTTGCGTCGATGTTCAAGGTCGGCCGCCCGCTCTTTCGGTAGATAGAGACGCCAGGCCACCGGCAGGCTCGCGTCGTGATTGGCGAGTGACAACGACACCGCCACTTGGCAGTTCTCCCGCTTACCGAGCTGACCGCAGTACTGGCGTGCCACGCCGACCGAGTGCTCACCCTTCTTGGGAAAACCGGTATCGTCGATGATCCACGCTTCGATCGGTCCTTGACTCTCAATCGCCGGCAGGACCATCTCACCCACCTTGGCCAATACCTTCTCGTCTGACCAAGGCGACTGGCCGACAAAATGCAGCAGCGACTGGTGCTGCGCTGCCGTCCGATCTGGCGCCGTTACCGCCGCCATCGGCTCGACGCTCTTACGCTCGCACGGCATTATCAAGCCCAGGCAATAATCTCGCAGTGGGCCGGCCCGGTCCGCATGCCCGATCACACTCACAAGTCCTTCGACATAAGCCGCAAATCGCGACTTGCTGTTGTCCGCCGATCGGAGATTCATCCCAGCATCCCTCCTGCTGATGACCGAATCTCACCGCATAGTTGATTCTCAGCGGAGGTGGCCCGCGACTTTCTGACTCAGTAAGACTACGAGACCGTTCGGCGCTGGGTGAATCATTTCGGACCAATGATCGCGGCGGACCTGCGCAAACGTAGACCCAAGCCCCACACGACCTGGCATTTGGATGAGGTCTATCTGAAAATCGCCGGCCGCATGGTCTATCTTTGGCGCGCCGTGGATGCCGAGGGCGAAGTGCTCGATGTGCTGGTCCAGAGCAGGAGGAACAAGCGTGCCGCGCTCAAACTCATGCGCAAGCTGCTGAAGAAGTATGGATTTGTCCCAGACAAGCTGGTCACGGACGATCTGAGGTCTTATGCTGCCGCTGCCAGTGATCTTGGAACCACAAGACATGAGCGTGGTCGATGGCGCAACAACCGAGCCGAGAATTCGCATCAACCGACCCGACGACGAGAATACAAGATGCAGGGTTTCAAGTGTCCGGGGTCAGCCCAAAGATTTCTCTCAACTCACGCAGCCACCTACAACACTTTCAACGTCCAACGTCATCTCACTTCTGCAAGGACGCACCGAGCCTTTCGCGCGTCGCCATGAACATGTGGCGCGAGGCAGTCGCGGTCGTTTGAAAACATTCGGGACGCAGAATTCTCGTGTTCTTCTTTCAACGATGTGACAACGCCGTTCGGCGACATCTGGTCGGATTGGAAAAAGAAGCGCGAGGCGTTCGGTCCCGGTTTCTATCTCTATCTCGGTACGCACCGCGGCGTCATCAGGCTCTATATCGAAAACCGCTTCGTAAACCTGGATCTCGAAAGCAAGGGCCAGGCGCTCGCGGCCCTCTATCAGGCGTTGCTGCTTTATGAAATCGGCATCGACGCCAGGATCATCAAAGCATGGATGTTCGACGGCTTTGGCTCGTTCCCGATCAAATACCATTTTGTGAAGGCGGACCTGCTGGACAAGAGCGTGCTTGATCCGAAGCAGTGACGGAAGGTCCGGTGGGCAACACCTTACGCTCGTGACGGTCCGCCACCGAACAGTGCGCTCCAAAGGATGCCTCTCGAACAAGACCGCGCGCGCCATGATCTTCAAGCTGGCCGAGGCCGCCGAGAAAAGCTGGCGTCGCCTCGATGGCCACAATCAGTTGCCGAAAATAATTCTCGGTGGGCGCCTTCGCTCGAAACCGCCCGGAAAATCGACGACGAAGATACGGTCAAGTCAATCGAGGCCGCCAGGTATCGTTTCGCGGCAAGCATGGCCGATCTGGAACGCTGCTACGATGAACAGGCAAGCAGGCTGCGCGCCGCGTTCGTCGCGGAAGTCGCCGCGCTTTACCAAAGCGAAGCTGCATAATTACAAGCCCTTGCCGAGTTCCGGCAGGGGTTTTTCGCGAAATTTGGAGGAAGAACGATGGAAAATTCGCAATGGCCTGTTCTGGTGATCGCGCGCCGTGCTCACCGCGGCAAATCTTGTCTATTTCCACGCGCACATATTCGCCGGCCTGCGTTGTGGGCGCCTTGCCTTCGCGCTTGGCCTTGCGTGCTTTCTCAATTGTCTTCCTCTCAGTCCGGCGGGCATCGCTTTTGCGTCGCGGGCAACGCAAAATGCAACGCGCTTGAGCGCAACAATTGAACGATAGGAAAAAGGGAGGATCGAAAAAATGGGTGAAACATCGAAGCACGCATCATCGAAGCACAAGCGAAAAGAACGGCGCTCGGCCGAGCGGACCATGGCCCGCGACGCCGCCGATCGCCTCGCCGAGGCCGCCAGGAAGCGCGAGGCCGCGGAAGCCGCCGCGCGAAAGCAACCCCCCAAATGATTGCCCGCCGCAACCGCGCCCGCCGCGAGCCCCGTCGCGCTCGCCTTCGCCCAGCGTCCAGCACGGCGGTGCCGCTGCCGCCGGACATCGGCGCGATCTGATGGGCTGGTCTTTCGGCACGAACTGATCGGGCGGACCCCCAACACCCGCGACGCCCATAGGTTGATCTGGCTGGCCGGCCGCGAGGGCGTACAGGGTGCCGTCGTCGAGGCGCTGTTCTCCGCTTTGAGGCTGCGATATTAACGCGTCATTTGGCGGCCTTTCGCCCCGCCGCTTCGGCCGCCTCGCGCTTTCGTGCGGCTTCGGCGAGCCGGGCGGAGCCGTCGCGCGCCAGAGCCTTCTCGGTGAGACGATGCTCTTTGCGCTTATGTTTCGACGAGGCGTGCTTCGATGTTTCGGATCGTAGCAAGGCCATCAGGGTGGCATAGCCTCGCGCCGCGGCCGCGGGCGCAGGCTCAGGCGCGTTCGCTGGGGCCCTCTTCAGAAAGTCTGCACCGGGCCCTTTGCGGCCGGGGCGAGACTTCCAAGCGGGCGAGGCGCTCCCGGGGCGCCGGGATTTTGGGACGCATCGAAGGCGTCGCTGCGCGGGGCTTTCGTAGCGCCAATGCGCGGGACCGCGTCCCGGTGGTCCCGGCGATCGAACCGTTCGCTTGCCTTGGCGAGCTTCGTCGTGACTTCGCTTTGCAGGCGGTTGACCTTGCCAGCAAGTTCGGCGATCTCGGCGCCGGTTTCGGTCTTCACCGCACCGAGACGCGCCTTGAGGCCTTCGAGGGCCGTGGCCTCCTTTGCGCTCGTGCTTTGGGCGTGCACCGCCTCGACCCTGGCTTTGAGGGCGCGGATTTCGTCGGCCATTTGGTGCACCATGCGGAGGATCTCGGCGCGCTCGTCGCCCGGTTGCTGCCCGTCGAGCGAGGCGGGCTGCGGCGTCCTCGCGGAAAAGGGCAACTGACCCCCGGAAAAATAGGCGCCCGCCACCCCCATAAAACCAACGAGGCTGGCCGCCAAGGCCGCGCGCGGACCAAAACGGAGAAGGCGTTCGAAGAGGAAAGGCCATCGTCGGCCCGAGTCTTGGCCGGCGGTCTTGAAAGACGCAGAGCCGAGGATCGAGTCCGCCGCGCGCGCTCTGATCTTGAGGATAGGCGCATCCGGCGAGGAGGCTGCGTTGGCCTCTTCAACGGCTTCGTCCCAGGACATGGGCAGCTCCAGGAGTGGTTTCCACACAAGCCTTGCGCGCATTCCCTTAACAGCCCGTTGACGAAGGCCGGACCAAAACTGCGACTGAGGCTAGATCCCAGCCAGCGATATGACGGGGCTAGCGAACTCTCCTACGCAGAACCATCATGTGATAACCTTGGCGAGTCTGGCGAAACAGGTTGAAATGGGAGCGAGTGCCGTGACCAGCAGCTCAGACTTTCGAAGGCCTACCAACCTTGGTCCGGAAGTCGAGGCGCTGCGCGCCAAGTGGGGCCGGATCGTCGCGCGTGTTGCTGGAACTGCACACCACGCTAAAACCGGGTGGTGTGCTGCTTAGCTCGAACCTGCGCGGCCACAATGAAGCTGGCATTCCCCAGATAACCGGGAATGTGCCAAGCGCGTATCATTGATCTCCTGCCGTGACATCGGACATTCGTCCTATACCGGCATTATTTTCCGGATCGCCGCTTATTGAGGTTGAGATTGCCGCGCTGCGGCGCTGCTGTGGTGCTCCGGCACACCAAAACCAGTGACATGGGCGGATCGCGCACCGGACAATACAGAGTCGGTTGTGATCAAGACGCACTTCTCCCTTAGTTTTTGCTCGACGCATGACGACCGAACACTTCACGCAGGCGCTGGATTGGGCGGCGGCCGCAGGTCGGCGATCATTCGTAGGATGTCCGCGAAGAGATTTTTCGGAATGGCGACTTCGGCCATCTGAAACGCGACATAGCGGCCATGGCTCACGATCTTCGCGCCGATCTTGATCAGCTTTTCCTTCAGGCTCGTCAGTGACCAATCCTTTATCGGTTCGGGCGTCGCCAGCGTGCGCAGAAAATTACCGAGATTGTAGGCCAGCGCATGAAGCTGGAGACGGACGGCGTTAGCAGCGAACGACCGACATGATAGCCGGGTCCACTTGATTGCGCCTTTTCCTTCCTTGATCCATTGCTCACACGTGCCGCGCTTGTTGTAGAAGGCGACGACATTCTCGGCGGAGCGCGCCATGTTCGTCACGATGAAGCCGACGCGCGGATAAAGCTCGCCCGGATGCCATTCGACCTTGGCGATCACCCGGCGCGGCTGCGACCAGCTTCCCGCTTGATAGGTGAAACTTGCATGGGATCGGCAGACGTCATTGGACGGGCGACCAACCGGGCGTTTGAGCAGATAGCCGATCCTCTCTTGCAAGATGTGATTGGCGGGCAGACGGATCGCATATTTGATCCGTTCTGCCTCCAGATATTCGTAAACTTCGGGGTTTGTGAAGCCGGCGTCGGCGCGGAAATAAATGCGTGAGACCTTGCCTTGATACCGCGCCACGACCGGCTTCAGCACCGCCTCCCATCCATCGGCGCTGTGAACATTGCCGGGGCGCAGGGCGCAGCGTTCCAAATCGCCATATTGGTTGAAAACGAACAGCGGATGATAGCAGGTGCAGTCATAGTGACCGTTCCAGACACTGTGTTCCTGTTCGCCATGCGTCGGGCTCACGCTCGAATCCATGTCGAGCAAGATACCTCTCGGCGGACGGCGACCATGAACGCTGTCGATCCATTTGCCGGAGAGATCAGCGAGCGCCGAAAGGTTCTTTTCCGCCGTGAGCCAGCGCGTCTCAAAGCGGCCCATCTGGCTCGGCGAAGCCGCTGCATCCGAGGCCGCCTTTCCGCCGACTATCCACCGCATCGCGGGATCATGGCGCAGGCGTTGAGCGTCGTTCACGTCTTCATATCCGGCAAGTCGCCCAAATATGGATTGCCGCAACATCCCGACGAGTGCATGCCGGCCATTCTTGCCAGTGCGTGCGTCGGAGAGCGCATCACCCGCCATCGCGCTGAGGCACAGCGCGTCGTCCAGTTCCCGGTATGCGAGCAAGCCTGCGTCGGAGGTAACCACCGATCCGCGAAAGTGAAGCAACAATCGGCGGTCGAAATCGAGCCTGAGAGCGCCATCATACAATTCACCCGCCGGGTTCGCCATGACGGCCTCATTCGATCCGAAATAACATGCTGATTATGTTAGCTGAATCGCCGCATCGACGCTGCAAATTATTGCCTCATCCGGCGTATGCGGGCGAAGAAGGCTGGAATAGCGGACGCTACGGCGTGTATCATGATGTTGAAAGTTGGCGCCGCTATACGTTAGCTGTGGGGTTCGTCGAGCTAACCCATTATTACCGCCCTGACGGCGTGCCACGCGAACAGCAGCCCTGGCTGGCGAGCGTCTGGCGCAAGTCGGCGCCCTGAAGGCCGGAGGTGAGACGAACGGCCATATGACCGACCGAACCATCTTTATCGATGGCGGCGCCGATGTGGTCCTTCGCGGCGACTCTACCTCGGAGTGTCAGAGCCTCGTCGAGTGCAAGCCGAAAACCCGAAAACCATGGGCGCCAAGATCGGCGCCTCGCACTCGCCGCTTCCTTCTTCGGCTTGCGGGACGGCGCGGACCCAGGGCCTTCGTCAGGAGCGATCCAGGAGCCAAGCCCGAGGTATTCATTCTTGCAACGCAAACGCGGTAGGCCCCGCTACCCCGTTTGCGCTTTGCGAAAAATGCCTCATTCTTGATCGCCGGCTTTTTTCGGCCCGGGGTGCGAGGCATGTCCGCCCTTGCGGCCGGCCTCCGATGCGAGTGCGTGATTGCGCGAAAAGCTGCGGTTTGTGGGAGTGACACTCTGTCCGCCCTTTCGCCCAGCCTCGGCCGCCAATCTGCGATTTTGCGAAAAACTGCGCTTTTCGTTCGGTACGCTTGCGCCGCCCTTTCGCGCAATCGCAAGTTGTGTTTCCCGGTCCATGGAGGCAAAGCCCCGGGTTGAAGTCAAAGACTTCTTGGGCATTTCCATCGCAAGTGCCATCGTTTCCTCTCTCGAACTGTGACATAATCCAAAAGAAGAAATGTTCGGCGGCGATAAAGGTTTCAAATCTCCGAACCTGCTTGGATAATTCGTGTGATATGGCGGCGCTTGGGCTTGAGCGGCTTTTCCGGGCCCGTTCTTGACGGGCTTCAACGACCGCGGCTTTCAGACTTGGCAGAGTTGGGAGGACGACGCGTCCGAACGCCTGTTTGACTACTCGAAACTTGCTTCGGGGCGCCTGAAGGGAAAGCAGATTGTGATCGCTGCCATGCGCAAGCTTCTGGTGCTTTGCTTCGGCGTGCTGAAGACCGGCAAGGAATTCGACCCGGCGATGGTAATGGGCAAATGACCCGGCGTGCCACGCCACAGCCTGGCGTCGATCGCAGGGTGAGCACAAGTTGGAGTGGGAGGCGGCGGTCAAGCCCCGCAGCCCGTCAGGGGCGCGCGTTAGCGCGCGGGCTTGAGGGCCGCCTCCCACTCCAACATCATCAAGTCAGCGATCAGGACCGCTCGAGTTCGCGTTGTTGGGCTTCTTTTTCTCTTGCCTTCAAACACGGTATCTACCGCGAATGTGGAAAGTCGTAACTCGTGCTGTGTCAGGATGGCTAATGGTGGGAGGTTTCAATGGAAAATATAGAAAGGAGAGCTCGGAGAAGAGCTGCAACTTTCGGCGGTTTGACGACCTAGTTCGCACCGAGCGCTATTTTACCGCTACGCTGCTCCCCCTATTGCTCTTCCATAACAACCTGGAGGGCGTCCGGCGTTTTATCGACCTCGTTGAGGACAAAGCGGTTACGGAATGCAACCGATCTGGCGAGCGAGGGCAGAAGGGTACCACAAAGTATGACTTTCAAGACATAGAGGTCATCACCGAGTTTCACATCGCGCGCGACATTAATTTCGCAGGTCTGCAGCTGGATGAAACGCCGTGTGGCGAAGGAGCGTCAGCCGAACGTCCGCGCGAAGCGCGGGACGAAGAGGACGAACCGAAGAAAGACGCCCCTGATGTCGTGATCGTCGCAGGCCCGGAGCTGGTGGTGTGCGAAGGCAAGTTCTTTAATGGCTTCAATCCCACCGGCCTCAATGGACAACTACGCTCCCAACGCTGCCAGGTGCGTCACCTTTTTCTCAATCGGTCGTTGTTGCGTGCTTACCGCCACGTAGCCATCGTGCCACCCCCGCTGCCGGAGCGGATGGATCCTGCCATCGATGCTGATGTTGTACTCACGTGGGCTGACATCCGGGATTTGGCTGAGAAACTCATGGGTGCCCACCACTATGTGACGGACCGCCTCCGCGAGGCAGTCGAAAGATACCTAGAACGCGTCGTTCCCGACGGCCCATTCATCCCGCCTTGGGATGGAAGACTATCGTTCAGTGAGATGCGGGTGAAGTGCCGGGAGTTTGGGAAGGAAATCCAGGTTGGGCACTGGGGGGGGCGAGGCCGCCTTGTTTAAATTGAGCCTTGTCGGTGCAGAAAAAAAAAACTGGAGATGGCGAGTACCCAAGGAGGGATCAAAAGCCGGTCCAAAGAATAAGGGTCACATTATCCCAGGAAACTGGTTGTCTGGGTCACGCTGGCTCGAAATTGTCGAGTCCACAGGTGGCTTCAGAGGCGGAGGTTGAAGGTCACTGACGGCAAGCCCGCTGGCGACGTGATGGTGTGGACGGCGCCCGCTCGAGCGCGACGCAATTTCGCTCGCGTTTTCCGTCGGCTAAAAGCGATGCATATAAAGTGCAAGCTTTGGTTCGAAGCTCAATCGCTCGCGCTCGGGTGCTCTTGCCGCTGCCCGGTTTTGATCACGTTTTCTCGAGGTGGCGCTGACGGCGCTCATCACACCTTGAAAGACCTGTCTCGCCGGCTTACCTAGGGCAGATCGTTCTATAATTGTACAATTATCGAAGTGATACAAGTTGGAGGATGGAAGTCTGAACAGATTATCTGGCAGACAGCGGTAGTGACCGCGCGGAGAGCAGAGCCCGAGCGCGACGCAATTTCGCTCGCGTTTTCCGTCGGCTAAAAGCGATGCATATAAAGTGCAAGCTTTGGTTCGAAGCTCAATCGCTCGCGCTCGGGTGCTCTTGCCGCTGCCCGGTTTTGATCACGTTTTCTCGAGGTGGCGCTGACGGCGCTCATCACACCTTGAAAGACCTGTCTCGCCGGCTTACCTAGGGCAGATCGTTCTATAATTGTACAATTATCGAAGTGATACAAAGTTCGGAGGATGGAAAGTCATGAACAGATTATCTGGCAAGACAGCGGTAGTGACCGGCGCGTCAAAAGGCATTGGCGCGGGAATCGCCAAAGGGCTCGCAGCGGAAGGCGCGGCGGTCGTCGTCAACTATGCCTCGAGCAAGGACGGCGCTGATCGCGTAGTTGCGGACATTAAAGCCAAGGGCGGCAAAGCGATCGCCGTGCACGGCGATATGGCAAAGGCGGCGGATGTGAGAAAAATCTTCGCGGAGACGAAGCAAGCGTTCGGCCGGCTGGACATTCTGGTCAACAACGCCGGCGTCTATAATTTTTTGCCTCTCGAGGAGGTCACGGAAGAGGACTTTCACCGGCATTTCAACATCAACGTGTTGGGCCTGCTGCTGGCGACAAAGGAAGCGGCGAAGCTTTTTGGCGACGAGGGTGGCAGCGTCATCAATATCAGCTCCGTGGTGAGTGATCTTACTCCGCCCAATGCGGTCGTCTACACCGCTACGAAAGGCGCGGTCGACGCGGTGACCCGCGTGCTGGCGAAGGAGCTGGGTGCGAGGAAAATTCGCGTCAATGCGATCAATCCGGGCCTAATCGAAACTGAGGGCACACAAGCTGGGAGCTTCCTCGGCGGCGATTTCGAGAAGCAACTTGTCGCCCGGACGCCGCTCGGGCGGGCCGGACGGCCGGACGATATAGCGCCGGTCGCGGTGTTCTTGGCGTCGGACGAGTCGCGTTGGGTCACGGGCGATACGCTGGCGGTTTCGGGGGGGTTGCGGTAGGGCGACCCCGCCCTTGTGACGGGGGGCGCGCCGCCGATAGAAAAATGAGCATGATCGCTTCAATTTGAAGCGGTCATGCTCGAAGGTATGGGGATGTCGGAACTCGCTGGCAAAACGCTGACGGAGGATCAAGTCCTTCTGATCGCGAAGGCCTTGGGCGAGCGGCGGCGCTACGAAATCTTGAAGCGTCTCGGCGAACGCCCGGACGCGCTCGCCTGCGGCGCGGTGCGCGACTGCATGGGCATCAACCCGGCGACGCTCTCCCACCACATGAAAGAGCTCGAAATAGCGGGACTGGTGGAGGTCGTCCGGGACGGCAAATTCGCCAGCTATGTCTTACGGCGCGACGTACTTGAGGCGTTCTTCCAACGCCTGAGGGAAGATCTCGCGTCGTAGCGCTCAATGTCCCGCATGTGGGCCCCCTCTGCCGCTCCGCCGTCGGCCGCACCGGCGGCACGCTGACCGCAAAGGCCATGAACCGCGTCGACGCCTGGCGCATGATCCAGTGTCGCACCGCCGAGCTCGGCACGCGCGGGGCGCGGATTAATTCGCTCTCGAATTCGGCCAGCCCGCCCAAGACCGTCACCATCAAGCGCCCGTGCGCGGTCGTCGTGTCGGCCCATGTGTCATGCAGCGAACGAAAGCGCGCACCCTTGGCGGCAACTCTCGCCAGCGTGTCCTTTGCCAAGGAATTTAATCGCGCGCGCCAATTCGCGCCGGTCGGTCTTGGCTCCGCTGGCCGTCTCGCGGAACACGCGCACGGCTCCGGCGGCCTTCAACGCCGCAACCTGAGCGTCGAGCGTCGCCTGCAACTGGGCGAGAATCGCATCGCCCATTTGGGATGTCGAAAAATCGTCGGCTAAAACACTACCGTTCACCGGTCCCCTGACTTTGGAAAAAGTGTGCTAGAAACCCAAGAAAGGAGATCACCTTCAAAGATCGTGATAGGCGCCGTTATGTGTGCAAGATCGGCGCGCGCTTGTGCGAGCCTCTTTTCATAATTGGCGATTGCGGCTATGATTTCCGCTCGCTTTGAGCGCAGCGTTGTAACCGTCCGCCATGCGGCAGAAATAGGGGCGTGGTCGCTAAATCGCTTGTGGCAGTTGCGCCATAATACCGGACAAAATCGATGCGGCGCTCAGCCTGCGCTGGCGCGCTTTTCGTTGTGTTTCCGCCACAGTCCGCCGGATAACGCGGTGAACAGTTCAACGCTGGTTGAAGACCGGCGCGAACCGAGTAACCTGCTATCGGATGCACCTCCGAAGGTGAAGGCAGTATTGACATGCGCATTTCGACTTTTTTCATTGCGGCGTTGATCTGTGCAGGCTCGGCGCTCCCTTCGGCATCAGCAACACTGACGAGCTATGTTTCCAAAGAAGGAAAAGTGATCGTCATTTTGAACGGCGAAGTTGCTCCGGGGGACACCGATCAACTTCAACAAATCATCAAAACCGCGAATGACTCGGGAAAAATCGTCTCAGGCATCCGCCTGAACTCTCCCGGCGGGAACTTGCTCGAAGGCGTCAAGCTCGCCGACGCAATCCGATTCGCCAAGATAGCCTCGGTCGTACCGAACGGGTCAACCTGCGCCTCGGCGTGTTTTGTCGCTTTCGCAGCCGGTGCCGATAAATTCGCGAGCTACAACGACTCGATCGGGGTTCACGGAGCTTCGGACCCGAACGCGCGACAAACCCAACGCAACTGGTAGTTCGACCGGAATTTCGGGTAGTGGGCTCTTTTGAATAAGGCAGCAGTGGGTCAGTCGGAAATTAACTCCCTTCGAGTCCCCTCGTTCCTATATGATGAGGATAGGAGGATCATCAATGAACGGTTTTGTTGGGGCGGTCACCCCGGACACAGGTATATGCGACGGGCGACATATATGGGGCGAACACGGCGTAAACTCAGTTTTGATCATAACGCGCACAATAACTTTCCCCGACAAATCTGAGAGCGATCGTGAAATTCATGCAATTAATGAAGCCGTGCGGTTAGCGCAGGCCTTCGTGGCCTTTCACAGAGCTTGAGCAAATGCCTAGAGGCCCTAAAGGCGAGAAGCGCCCTCGTGATCCCGCCCAGCTCGCCAAGTTGATGATCGATATCGCCAGCGGTGAAGTCGAGGACCGGGAACCCACGCCAGAGGAACAAGGTAAGGACCCGGCGGCATCTGCACTAGTACCCAGAATCATCAGTGCGCGAAACGCTGCCTTCCCATGTCTGGCCAACTCGCGCTCCACTGACAGTGGGTACTAGGAAGAATTGGTGGCCTTAAGGGAGGGGTAGCACGAGCGCGAAAGCTCACCCAATCAGAACGGTCCGCGATTGCTAAAAAGGGCGCAATGGCTCGTTCGCAAAAAGGTCGTTCTGTTCAGCCGAAGAAAGAGCAAGTTTAGCACTCTCAGTCAACAGTCGTCCGCTTCTGCGCGGCCCTGCACGAGATGCAGAGCATCTCGACAGAGAAATGGAACCCAAAACGTTGGCTGTTCTTTGGTACCGCGCTGTTCAAAGAAACCAAGTTCTACAAGTTCTTTAGCCTTCTCCAAGGCTGAAGTCTCTATCTATACTCCATAGGTCTGAAAGACTATCTAGGGTTTGCTCCGCCTTTTGGCCATCTAATTTTGACACAAATGGTCGTTCACTCGCATACTCTGCATAAAGAAATTGATTGAGTTTGGCGGCTGAAACAGTAGGAAGAGCCAATTTGAAAACAGATCGGTCAAACAGCTGATCGGTGCCGTCGCGGAAGTGGTTGGAATTTGAAGGTGGCGTAATCTCCGGTTTGTTCAACCAAACAGAATCGGCGTTGGCACGCCGATGGAGATCACGCCATGACAATGGATAGCACAAAGCCAGCGATCAAGGATTCATCGGACGAGCATTTTCTTTGCGATGACTGGTTTGATCCTCTTGAAGCTGGGGTTCGCACGCGCATTCGCGGTTTTATTGAGGAGCTACTGGAAGCCGAGCTGGACACCGCCCTGGGACGCTATCGCTATGAACGGCCTGGGCTTGCCGGAAAACCTGGAAGCGAGGGGCCGACAAGCATGGCGGGCCATCGGCACGGCCATCGCGAGCGCCAAATTCTTGGAACGTTCGGAGCGACGACGGTTCGGGTTCCTCGCGCGCGGCTCACAGGCCATGACGGCAAGACGGGCGAATGGAAGAATGCGACCATTCCAGCTTACCAGCGCCGGACGAAACGGGCCGACGCGCTGATCGCGGGCGCTTATCTCTCGGGGACCAACACGCGCCGAGTGCGCCGTGCGCTGGCGGCGGCGTTTGGCGGGGCGGTTGGGAAGGATACGGTCAGCCGGGTCTGGCGCAAGACGAAGGGCGATTGGGACGCCTGGAACGCCCGCTCGCTCGCCAACGAGCCGATCATCCGCCTCATACTCGATGGCACGGTTGCGCGCGTGCGCCTCGACAGACGGGCGACCTCGATCTCGCTGCTGGTCGCGCTGGGCGTGCGTAGCGACGGCCACAAGGTGCTTCTGGCGATCAAGAACATGGGTGGGGAAAGCGAAGCGGCCTGGCGGGCATTGCTCGATAATCTCGTCGCGCGCGGCCTGAAGACGCCTGAACTCGTTATTGTCGATGGCGGGTCTGGCCTTGATAAAACGCTGGCGGCGCTTTGGCCCGGCGCGCCGGTTCAGCGCTGTACAGTGCACAAGCATCGCAACCTCATAGCCCACGCCCCGGAGCGTCTGCACGAGGAAATCTCGGCCGATTACACCGACATGATCTACGCCGCATCGCGTCAGGAAATCGAGGCAAAGCGCAAGGCCTTCATCCGCAAATGGCGGCTCAAATGCCGCGCCGTCGCCGACAGCCTGGAGGAAGCCGGTGATCGCTTGTTCACCTTCGTGCGCTTCCCCAGCGACCAATGGAAATCGATCAGAACAACCAACGCCATCGAACGATTGCACGAGGAATTCAAGCGCCACATCAAGACCCAAACCGTCCTGCCCAACGCCGAAACCGCCGCCATGCTGTTCTGGGCCTTGCTCGCTTCAGGACAGATAACAATGCGAAAAGTCGATGGCTGGAAAAGCCTACCCGAAAAGCCTTCCGATCAGATCATTGACCTCGCCGCATGATCGGATAACTTCAAACCGCCGGAGAACGCCTCACGATAATTCCAACACAAATTGCGACGGCACCAGCTGATCCCCGAGCGCCGGAAACGCGCCCTGTTCCAGACGTTTTATTTCCTGCTCCAAAATACAGTTAAGAAGATGGATTAGCTCTCTGGGGGCAGTCTTACCAGTCCCGTCTGCACACCGTGTCACGAGCCACTTGAACGTGGGAGCCTTTTGCGGCCCCTGCTCCACTTGGCTGGGGAACAATCTGTAAAATAATTTTTCTTGCTGCTCGGCAACTTTTAGAACGGCGTTCCCATCAATCCCGAATTCCTCTTGTAAAATAGAATTGTTTAGTAGACGTCTCATTATCAAGTTCAGAAGGGCTGGCTGCGTCCAATCCAATATAACATATCGAATTAAATGGCTTGCTTCGCGGAGTCCTGTTTCAGAAATACGCTTCCATATATCTTCCCTCAAAAATATTTTAAGTGCAATTTCATCTCGGTGCCTAACATCCGCATAAGCCCTAATGAGAGCTCGTAATGCATTCGCTTCTAGCGAATGGTTATCAACAAACGCAACGTCTAATCTATCAAGAAGAACCCATACTTTTAATTTATTTTCCTCCAAAGCCTTATTTAAACATTCGAATAGTGCATCTATTGTCATAATTCCAAATTTTTTGAGATCAGAAGACGGCTCACGAAGAACTATTCGACCGGTGACGCCTGATGGCATTTGCGTAGCTGGATCTATTGTTAGGCCACCTTCAAGAGCCTCGGCCCTTACGATACGTCGCACATATTCATGAGCGCTGCGAAGTAATCCTGTCAAACTAAAGGTTTTCTCAAGTATCCTTGCATCTTCAAGAGCTCTATATACTCGATCTACGTTCGATCCGCGAATGTCGTATTCTCTCAATTGTTGCGCGATAATTGTAAGAACGTAGATTTTCCACAAGGCAATAAATTCATTCTCTGTTGTCGGCGGATCGGAAACTAGATCTTTAAAGACGGTCGCACCTCGTGGATTTTCGGCGGCCACAAGCAAAATTCGTTTGTCGAAAAAGTCTCCCGCTTTAGTCATCAGAAGGGAATAGATGGCGCTCTTTCCAGATCCCTTTTCACCGCGAATGATATCTATGTCGCCCTTTGCAATTTTCTCCCACTGATTCGTTTCAACAAAATAACTGGCAAGCTCATTGACTTCATCTTCGGCGACCTGCACTCCGAATGACATCTGCTTAAGTAAATCAAGACGCTTCATGGACACGGCGCTCTCGGCAAGAGATATGGTTCTCTTACCGCAGAGTCCGTCTCCGCGCCAAATCGATTGATGTCAGCGAGTACGGCGCTGGCGTGCTCACCTGGCCATTTCCTCAGCCGGCGAGTCGGGTGGTGGGTCCAGATAAACCAAGTCCACTGATGCCTGATTTGTTTCTTATTTTCCTTATTGCCTCTTTGAGCCTTCGACATGGCGATCCTCCTGATTGAAAGCCCGAACGCTTTGCGTTGGTGTCTCGATTGTTTTCAGGCTGCGCCTTTACCGAGACAGAGTCGAGCGAAATGGCGGGGGCCTTGACTCGGTGCCGCTAAGCATCATCCTAAGCGGATGACTTCCTTTGGAGACCGAGCGTCGACTGCTACACGTTTGCCACCAATCGGGATCGACCCGTCGACACCGGATGGCTTGAGCAAAGCATTTTCTATGGGGGCGAGCGAGTGCCTAATGGCCGCGATGGAATTGGACAGAGGATTTTCCGATCGTACGGGTGAGTATATCGTAACCTTCCATGCCATCGAATTCGGGCTAAAGGCTTTTCTGATTAAATGTGGAGTGCCTGAATGGGGTCTCAGAGAAAAGGCATATGGGCATGACCTTGTATGCCTCTACAACATGGCGAAACAGCGCGGTCTTTCTCTCGGCATTACGGATGTCGACGAGATGCTCGCTTGGGTTAATGAATGGCATCATTGTGGCGTAAAAATTCGATACGAATTTACGGAGCAGCGCACTCTGCCAATTCGCAGTCTTCCATGGCCCCCGCCCACGCCCAGGCACTGAGCGCCACCTGCACGGCCTTATTAACCGACAACTCACTGTTCAACAGAAAGCGGAGGATGGCATGAACTGGGATCATATCGAAGATAACTGGAAACAGTTTTCGGCCACCATCAAGGAAAAGTGGGACAAGCTGACCGAGGAAGAGATTGCCGAATTGAAGGGCAAGCGAGAGCACCTCGAAGCCAAGATCCAGCAGGTCTACGGCCACGCCACGGACCAGGTAAAAAAAGACGTCGATGAGTGGTTCACGACCCTCAAAGGTGTCATAAATTGGGATCATATCGAAGCTAACTGGAAGCAATTCTCCGGCGCTATCAAGGAAAAGTGGGACCAGCTGACCGAGGAAGAGATTGCCGAATTGAAGGGCAAGCGAGAGCACCTCGAAGCCAAGATCCAGCAGGTCTACGGCCACGCCAAGGACCAGGTAAAGAAAGACGTCGATGACTGGGTCAGAGAGCTGGCCCGGCGAATTTGAGCTGGGCGATAAGTGGAATTTTTGCCTGACAGCGGCCAGGATGGCTGCGGATCACGAGAGCGTCGATGATGAAACGAGCGCGCCACAGCCAGTCATTCGAGACCAGGCCGGGTGGAGTCAATCCCCTCAATTCAGCTTCTCTCGCAATCTGCACGCGCCTTCGGCGGCATGCACCGCGCGAGCACGCTCTCAAAACAGCGCCGTAGCGAGCGCGACGCATGCCTATCAAGATTGTCGTTGTCGCCGGTCTCATGCTTCCATCCGAGGTCGGCGAAAGGCCGCCTCACTTGCTGTAAGACAGAAACGGCGAGGGCGTTGTCACATTCGTGGGTTATACTTGTCAATAGCGCGGGGCGCTCCCAGCCCGCATGTTTAAATATCAATGCTTTAGGCCGCTCATCGCCGAGCCAAATCGGCTCAAAAATCGTCTATTCTTGGCCAATGTGATGGTGTGGACGGCGCCCGCACCGGCATCTCGCTCAATGAAGAGCTGTGCCAAGACGGTTGTCGTTGAGCAACCCTCTGAAGGAGCGCCGTCCATGGGAAAGTCTATCACCGATTTGTCGTCTGTCACGACTGTTGGCCTCGATCTGGCCAAGCATGTCTTTCAGGTTCATGCGATCGACGCCTTTGGCCGCGTGATCGTCGCCAAGGCGCTTCGGCGCAAGGACGTGCTGGCCTTCTTCGCGCAATTGCCCGAGTGTCTTGTCGGTATGGAAGCCTGCGGTTCGGCCCATCATTGGGCGCGCGAGCTGATCAAGCTCGGCCATGACGCTCGGATGATGCCGCCGGCCTATGTCAAACCCTATGTGCGTCGGCAAAAGAATGACGCGGCCGACGCCGCCGGGATCTGCGAAGCGGTGACAAGGCCTTCGATGCGCTTTGTCGGCGTGCGCACGCTGGAGAACCAGGCGGTGCTCATGCATCACAAGGTGCGCGAAATGCTGGTGGCGCAACGCACGCAACTGATCAACGCGCTTCGCGGGCATCTGGCCGAGATTGGGGTCATCGCGGCGCAGGGGCTCAAGAACGCCCGCGAAATGGCGGGGCTCGTCATGGCGGAAGGCGACGAGACGATTCCGGCCTGCGTCCGCGCGGCACTCGCCCCGCTCGTGCGTCAACTGCATGCTCTGGATCAGGAGATTGCACGCAGCGATCGAAGCATCGCCGCGATGGCTCGAGGCGACGAAATGGCGCGCCGGCTGATGACTATTCCTGGCTTCGGCCCGGTGACGGCCTCGGCGATGGCCGCGAGCGTTCAAGACGTCTCCGCTTTCTCGGGCCCGCGTGAGTTCGCCGCCTTTCTTGGCCTGACGCCGAGACAAAACTCGTCCGGCGGCAAGGAGCGATTGGGCCGCATCTCGAAGATGGGCAATCGATATTTGCGGACATTGCTCGTCGTGGGCGCGCATGCGGTCCTCTATCATCGCAAGCCGCACGACGACGCGCTGCGATCCTTTGCGAAGAAGCTCATGCAGACTAAGCCCTTCAAGCTTGTCGCCGTCGCGCTCGCCAATAAAATGGCGCGCATCGCCTTCGCGATCATGCGCGGTAAGACAACCTATAGCGCAGCTCCGGCGTAACGACCGCCGACATCGTCAGCGGCCAAGGGCTGCAAAAGAATCGAGGGTGACCAAGAGGTGATGCGAAGAGCGCGGATTGATCCCAAAGCCCGTGGCATTGTCTGCGCCGTCAAGCGCGCCAACGTGATTTGGGGCAAGGGATCAGCGGACAACATCAGGGCCAGCGGGGCGTCAAAACCCGCATCGACAGGCCGAAGACATGACCGCACCCACGATCAAACGCAACGCCGCAAAAAAACCCTTGATCAGCGGGCGCCGTCCAGACATGACAATGCCCTTGCGGCAGCACGTCCAAAAAGTGTTTCGTTCCTTCGAGGTACGAATACGAAGACTGGCCGCGCGGACGCATCGTCTTCGACCGGTCGCGCGATCTGTTCATCATTTACGCCGATCGCAAGCTCCTGACCCTGGCAACAATCGCACGCATCGCAACTCACTTTCATTTGCCGGAGGGACACGCTGGGGTCAAAAGCGACTTTCACTATCAGAGCAAATAGACGCCGGTAGGCATTGGTACGATGGCGACTTTTACTTGTCGATAGGGACGTCTAAATCGCGGGCGCAAAGTGTACCACTGAACCGGCTATGATTTGCCGCTTTGAGGCGGCGCAAAAGTGTACCGGTCCTGCTAGGCCGTGTGGACGGATTTGATCAAGATGAAGCCGCAGACGAGTGCGAGGAATGAGGCATAGTTTCTTGCCGTCTTCTCGCAGCGGAGCGCGATGCGTTTGAAGCGCTTGATCTTGCCCATCATTTGCTCGATACGCGCCCGCGCTTTGTAGAGGACCTTTGCGAAGAACTTCGGCTTGTCGATGGTGTTCGAGCGATAGGGGATGACCGGACAAATGCCGCGGTTACGCGCCGCCTCCCGATTTGTCTTTGCATCATAGCCCTTGTCCGCGACAACGGCGCGGGGATCGACGTCCGGACCGAGGTCGAGGAGCACTTCGAAGTTGCGGCTGTCGCTCGCTTCGCCGCCGGTCAGATGGAAGCCGATCGGATAGCCGTCGAGATCGGTCTTGAGATGGATCTTGGTCGAGAACCCTCCCCGGGAGCGCCCGAGGGCTTCGCCATCCTGCCCCCTTTTGCGCCGGCCGCCGACACATGCGCGCGGATGACGGTCGAGTTCGAACATCTGCACGAGATGCGCCCGCTCGCTCAAGGAGGCGAGCGCTTCGAAGAAAGTTTCGAACACGCCGCTGCGGCTCAAGCGCCAGAAGCGCTTCCAGATGCTGTTCCAAGAGCCGAACTCGGCCGGCAGCGCTCGCCAAGTAATGTTGTGGATCGTGAAATAGTGCAAGGCTTCGAGAAACTTGCGGTCGTCCCGCCCCTTGTCCCCACGCCGCGAGCGGCAGGCATCGAACACCTCGTGCACAAGCACCCAATCTTCTTCGGTCATCTTCGTCAGCATGGCCGGCCCTCCAAAAGCCAGCCACCCATGAATCACCGAAAAAGTGATTTGGGAATCCCTTGACCTATATTTTCCGATATCCGTCCACACGGCCTAGGCCGACTTGATGTCTTTGAATGGCATGGAGAGGCCGAAAGGATGTTCACAGTGGAACTCTATGCCGGGATACGACGCGCGGTGATGGTGGATGGGCTGAGCCGCCGGGAGGCTGCGAAGCGGTTTGGCGTTCATCGGAACACAATCACGAAGATGCTCCAGTATTCGGTTCCGCCGGGCTATCGGCGGCGCGAGCGGCCAGCGTCGAAGAAGCTTGGTCCGTATATGGCGTGGATCGACAAGGTCCTGGAAGACGACCGGAGCGTCCACAAGAAGCAGCGCCACACGGCGCATCGGATTTTCGAACGTCTGCGGGACGAAGAAGGATTTTCCGGCGGCTACACGATCGTACGCGAGTATGTGGCGCGGGTCCTGTTGCGTTCGCGTGAGATGTTTATTCCCTTGAGCCATCGGCCAGGCCACGCGCAGGCGGATTTTGGGCAGGCGGACGGCTATATCGCGGGCAAGAAGGTGCGTTTCCACTACTTTTGCGTGGATCTACCGCACTCGGACGGCTGCTTCGTCAAGGCCTATCCAGTCGAGACGGCGGAAGCCTTTTGTGATGGTCATGTGGCGGCGTTCGACTTTTTCGGCGGCGTGCCGCAATCGATTCTCTATGACAACACCCGTCTCGCGGTGGCCAAGATTATTAAGGGCGGAGAGCGCCTGCGCTCGCAAATGTTCGCGGAACTCCAGAGCCATTACCTGTTCGAGGACCGCTTCGGCAGGCCGGGCAAGGGTAACGACAAGATACCATGAGGATTGCCACCAGCGATGCTGCCGGTGTTAGCGAGAAGCGCAATCGAGGAATTGATCATGGAAGCTAATGTTTGCAATCGTGAACCCAGCTTGTCCAATTCGGTGGAAGAAGCGGCAATATTCGTGTCAATCGAATTGAGCCGCGCACGATGGCTGGTGACATCGCTTTCTCCGAACACGAATAAATTTTCTCGGCACTCCGTTCCCGGGAGCGATATTGCCGAGCTGCTTCGGCTATTGGGCGAGCTTCGTGCCAAGGCCGAGCAGCGGATACACGCCGGCGTGAGGATCATTTGCATTCAGGAAATAGGATTTGATGGCTTCTGGATTCATCGTGTTCTCGTGTCGAACGGAATCGAAAGTCACGTGGTTGAATCGGCCTCCATCGCTGTTTCCCGGCGCCATCGTCGAGCGAAGACTGATGCGATTGACGGGGAGCTTTTGCTTCGAACGCTGATGGCTTTCAAGCGCGGTGAGCCACGCGTATGCGCTATGGTGGTTGTGCCAACCCCCGAAGACGAGGACCGGCGCCGGCTCTCGCGCGAGCGCAAGACAATGGTCAAAGAGCGCATCGAGCACATTAACCGCATCAAAGGGCTGATGGCCTCCCAAGGAATTGCCGGGTTCGAACCAAGGCGCGCCAAGTCACGCGAACTCCTCGACAATCTTCGGACAGGGGATGGGCGACCCCTTCCCGAGCGCATGAAAGCTGAGATCAAGCGCGAACTCGAACGTCTTGAGTTACTACGCAAGCAGATCGCGGAGATCGAGGCTGAACGCGATGCGTTGCTCTGCCCTTGCGAAACCACCGAGCCGTCACCAGGCGCTCAGCTTTTGAAACTACGAGGCATCGGACCGGAGTTTGCGTCAGTGCTTTGGCAAGAGGGTCTGTATCGTCGGTTCGCAAACCGCCGCCAACTAGCAGCCTACGCTGGCTTAGCCCCAAGCCCTTGGCAAAGTGGCGATATGAACAAGGAGCAAGGAATCGCCAAATCAGGGAACCCACGATTGAGGACCACGATGATAGAGGCCGCCTGGCTTTGGCTGCGCCATCAGCCCAAATCGGCGCTGACCCTATGGTTCCAGAACCGCGTCAAAGGCGACCGGGGCCGCCATCGCCGAATTGCGATCGTCCGCGCTCGCGCGCAAGCTGCTCATTGCGTTCTGGCGCTTCGCCACGTTCGGCGAAATACCTGAAGGAGCCACACTGAAGATCGCGTGAAGGACAGGAGGCTATAAAGAAACAAGAATCCGCGAGACTCGGCCAGTCTCGTTGGGTGCGGCAGGGTGAACCGCGACTTTGTCTGGCTGAAACACGCCGCTGATAAGATTGGTCGCACCCTTCCGAGCCGATCGCCCTAGCATGGGGAATTATGGTGCAGCCGTCGAGGCGGCGACCGGATGTGAGGTGACGCGGCATTCGTGCCGTTCTGTGTTGAAGGCTCGGGCCAGCACTACGTTCAAGATAGCGACAATAGTTTGAATCCGGTTGACAGGAGAAATCCTCATGTGAAGGCAAGGTCGAAGGCTTGGTCGGACATGTCCGGCGTAACTTCATGACGCCTCTGCCGGTCGCGGACAGTTTTGACGCGCTCAACGCCAGGTTTCTCGATGCTTGCATGAAGCGGCGTCAGGCGATCTTGCGCGGCCAGTCGACGACGATCGGCGAGCGCATGGAGGCGGACACGGCGGCTTTCATGCCTTTGCCGCTAGCGCCCTACGACGCCTGTCACAAGGTTGCCACCCGCGTCTCGTCTCTGTCGCTGGTGCGTTACCGCAACAACGATTATTCGGTTCCGACGCGATACGGCCACCAAGAGGTTCTGGCGAAGGGATACGTGGGCAGGGTCGAGATCGCCTGTCGCGGCGAAACGATCGCCACCCATGCTCGCAGCTATGACAAGGCCGATTTTATCTACGACCCTCTGCATTATCTGGCGTTGCTGGAACACAAGAGCAAGGCGCTCGATCAGGCGGCGCCGCTGGACGACTGGCGCCTCGCCGATTGCGTTTATCGTCTGCGGCGACTGATGGAAGCGCGAATGGGCAATGGCGGTCGCCGCGAGTTCATCCAGGTGCTGCGATTGATGGAGAACTTTCACCAGCATCAGGTCGAACAGGCTGTCACGGAAGCGCTGCGCCTCGGGGCGATCAGCTTTGACGCGGTAAAAATGCTGTTGCTAGCCAGGTTGGAGAACCGGCCGGACCGGCTCGATCTGACGTTCTACCCTTACCTGCCGGCCGCCACGGTCGGCGCGACGGATTCGCGCGCCTATCTCGGGCTCATCGCCAACGCGGGCTGCAAGCCGGTGGCCGCGGGAGTTTCGGCATGACAATGTTGCACGAGACCCCGACGCTGACGGCCGTTGCACCCCAGATGCTGCTGGGCAATCATCTCAAGGCTTTGAAGCTTCCCACTTTCGCGCGCGAGTATGAGAAAGTGGCGATGGAATCAGCGCAAGATCGCGCCGATTACCCACGCTATCTGCTGCGGCTTTGCGAACTGGAGCGCATCGACCGCGAGCGACGCAACGTCGAACGCCGCATTCGATTGGCGCGCTTTCCGCAGACCAAGAGCCTCGACACATTCGACTTCACCGCCCAGCCCTCGCTCAACAAGCCGCTGGTTCTGGAACTAGCGCGCTGCGAATGGATCGAGAAGCGCCGCAACTGCATCGCGCTGGGGCCATCCGGCACCGGCAAGACCCACGTCGCCCTGGCATTGGGGCTCGCCGCTTGCCAGAAGGGCCACAGCGTCGCCTTCGCGACGGCGGCGGCTCTCGTGCATGAACTCATGGAGGCGCGCGACGAGCGCCGCCTGCGCGCGCTGCAAAAGCATCTCAACACGGTCAAGCTGCTGATCGTCGACGAACTGGGCTACGTGCCGTTCACGGCCGTTGGTGCGGAATTGCTCTTCGAGGTGTTCAGCCAGCGCTATGAACGCGGATCCACCCTCGTGACCAGCAACCTGCCATTCGATGAATGGACTTCGGTCTTCGGTGTCAAACAGCATTGAATCGGGACCCCGGATCGGTGTGCAAAAGGTACCCCTTTTGGCGGGGAGGAACGACAGCGCTCGCCCCCGGCGGAGCTGGTCAGGGTTGCGCAGCCGGGGCGAGCGCGGTGGCGTGGGAGGGGGCTTTGAGCGCTAGGCGCGGTTTTTGAAGCGCCAGCTTTCATTTCCGGTTTCGACGATGTCGCAGTGATGGGTGAGACGATCGAGGAGCGCGGTCGTCATCTTGGCGTCGCCGAAGACGCTCGGCCATTCGCCGAACGCCAGATTGGTCGTGACGATCACCGAGGTGCGTTCGTAGAGCTGGCTAACGAGATGGAAGAGCAATTGCCCGCCAGCCTGAGCGAAGGGCAGATAGCCGAGTTCGTCGAGAACGGTGAAGTCCTTGCGAGTGAGGTAATCGGCAATTCGTCCCTGCCGCCCTGCGCGTGCTTCGGCCTCCAGGCGATTGACGAGATCGACTGTATTGAAGAAGCGGCCGCGCAGGCCGGCGCGGATGCAGCTTCGCGCGATGGCAATGGCGAGATGCGTCTTGCCGGTCCCGGTGCCCCCCACGAGAACGACGTTGCGTTGCTGCGCGATGAAGCCGCCTCCGGAAAGATCACGCACCAGGGTTTCGTTGACGGTCGTGCCGTCAAAGTCGAAGTCATCGATGTCCTTGGCCAGAGGGAGTTTGGCGATGGTCATCTGATATTTGATGGAGCGCGCCTGCTTTTCGGCAATTTCGGCCTTAAGAAGATCGCCGACGATTTGTGGCGGCTCGTGCTGCCGCTTTATGCCAGCCGCCATCACATCATCATAGGCGGTTCGCATGCCGAAGAGCTTGAGTTCGCTCATGAGGTCGAAGATTTGCGTGCGTTCCATCAGCCTGAACTCCTCAGTTGATCGTACCGGGCACAATCGGCGAGCGGGACGTGCCGGAGTTTCAGCGCGTCCGGGGTGAGTATGGTGAGTGGCGGACCGGGATCACGGCGACGCGCCAGAATGTTGAGAACGACGTCGGCGGAATGGACGCCCTCGCTCAACGCCTCGGCACAGGCGGCCTCGACCGCCGGCAGCCCGTCGTCGAGAACCGCCGCGAGGATTTTCACCATCTGCCGATCGCCATCGGCGGAGCCGGTGAGTTTGCGGCGAATTTTCTCCATGGCCGAGGGCAAGACCCAGTCCTTGAACGGCGCGCCATTCCTCAGAGCGCCGGGCTTGCGGGCCAGAACCGGAACGTAATGCCAGGGATCGTAAATCGTCTCTTCGCGGCCAAAGGATCGCCGATGTTCGCCGGCGGCGATCCCGTCCTGGCGAATGACGATCCGGTCTGCATAAGCGTGGATTTCGACCGGACGCCCGACCGCGCGCGCCTTCACCGAGTATTTGTTGTTATCGAACCGGATAAGGCAGGTCTTGGACACCGCCGCGCTCACTGCATGGAAGCCGTCGAAGCGGCCGCGCAGTTGCACGAGCTTTTGCCGTTCGTCCTCGAAAACCTCCCAGATCGTGCGGCTGGCGCATTCTGGATGACGATGCGCCTTGGCGTAAGCGACACATTTGTCGAGGAGCCAGGCATTCAATTCGTCATAGCTCTTGAATCTCAGGCGCGGCGTGAAAAAGCGCTCACGCACCAAGCCGACCTGGTTCTCGACCTGGCCCTTTTCCCAGCCCGAGGCCGGCGTGCAGGCCACTGGCTCGACGAGATAATGCCCGCACATTTGAAGGAAGCGGCGATTGTATTGCCGGTCCTTGCCGGCGAAGATTGTCTCCACCGCGGTTTTCATATTGTCATAAATGCCGCGCTCGCAGGCGCCTTTGAAAAAGGCAAAGGCGCGGTCATGCGCGTCAAAGACCATCTCTTGGGTCTCGCGTGGATAGGCGCGGACAAACGGCATGCGGCTGTGACAGAGCCGCATATGGGCGACCTTCACGGTCACCGTCGCGCCGTTCAGCACGACGATTTCATGGCTCCAGTCGAACTGATAGGCCTCGCCGGGAGCAAAGGTGAGCGGCACATAAGCCTGCGCCAGCGCCACACCGCGTTCCTTGCGCCACGTTTTCGCGTAACGGCGAACCGCGTCGTAGCTTCCGGCATAACCAAGGCTGCGCAGTTCTTCGAATAGCCGAACAAGCGTCAGCCGCTCGCGCGCCGATTTTTCTGCATTCTCCAACAGCAGGGAATCCAGCCGCTCCCGCCACGGTCCGATCTTGGGAAGCGGCTGCGTCAAGCGTTCGTAATGGAACTCGGTCGCTTCGGATCGGATGACCTTCCGGACGACCTTTCTGGAGACGTGCAGCTCCCGGCAAATCTCCTTGATCGGCTTTTTCTGAACAAAAAACGCCCGGCAAATCTTGGCGATCGTTTCCACAACCAGCATTCCAATCTCGGCCTCCCAAAATCCAGGAGGCCACTGTGGACCCTCAGCCCCGGGGTCCCGATTGGATGCAAATCACCCCAAAAGCGGGGTCCTTATTCCATGCTTATTCACACTTCGGATCGGAACGGCTCACCGGCGCGCTCCTCGACCGTCTCACGCACCATGTCCACATTCTGGAGATGAACGGCGAAAGCTTCCGGCTCGCAACAAGCAAGAAGGCACAGCGTCGGACCGGTCAAGCGACGAATGCGACGCCGAAAACAACCCGTGAAGGAGACGCCAACCCCAAACTCTAAATCACCCCACGCGTCTCAATGCGCGCGGAAAGACAAATCGCCGGGGCTTCGCAGCCCTTTTCTCTTAACCTGACTGGTACACTTTCACGCAGCCATCTGGCACATTTTTGCTCCGCCATTGACAGAGGTCGTAGAGCTGTAGCAGCTTGGTCCGCTGATCGGTCATCTCGATGCGCCGGCAATCAATTTTCCATTTTAACGCTATGCTTTAGAGTTTACCTGACATTTTGTCTCTCAGCACTGGTGAGAGTACGCCAAAAATGGAACAAAGCAAGAACATTATTTTGGACGCGGCCGGGGCACCTTCTGCGAAGCGTGTGGAGTTACATGGACGATCTCCATTGCGCTATTGAAGATCAGGAACCAAGCCATTTCAAGCGCACAATAATATAAGGCGCCTGAAGGCCGGAATCGACAAATTGGAGGAATCCGGGGCGCCAGGGAAAAACCAACATCATCCGGGCGACGGCGAGCGTAATCTCCCGGCCAAGATCTTCTTCCACTAAGGCTATGCGAGATCGATCCCCGCAGTGACCCCGCCCGAAGAGTAGATATTCTCGTTGCGAGCGAAGAGGAGGTTGGAATCGACCTAAATCGACGGGTATGCCGTCGCGAGGAGCTCTGAAAACATCCAGTGCGTCGTCTCGCGCCGGTGATTCAAGAGGCCTGCGGCGGCCAAGATGAACGCGCCGCTACAAATCGACGCCACCCGCCGCACCCGCGGCGCCATCGAACGCACACACTCGACGAGGGACGGGTCCTTGCAGGCCTGCTCGACACTTATTACGCTACCCGCCACGACCAAGGTATCCAGACCGTCCCTCACGTCTCGGAAACTGTGGGTCGCAACGAGTCGATTCCACACCTTGACCTAACCGGTCCAGCCAGCCAGCTGTACCCAATTCACACGCTCGACCCGTCCGGCATTTGAGTGGTTCCTCTTCGACCAGCCGAGTTGGCGTCACGTGGTCGGTTCACCGTCAAGAGGGGCCGCCTTTTGGTGACGGTGTCGTCTCTGGCATGGCGATGACTATGAGCAGCAGTCCGGCCGTGGCCACCATCGCAAGGGTCAGGAAGGCGGCATTGTAGCCGGCCATCGTGACGATATATCCGGCCACGACCTGGCTCGATGAGCCGCCGATCCCCTGAACGGTGCCGACCACGCCGCGGGCGAGGCTGTAATGGCCGGTCCCGCCCATGATATCGGCGAGGACGAGGGGCAGAAGCGCTTCGAAAAGCCCGCCGCCGACGCCATCCAGCACTTGAACGGCCAGGAGCCAAGACGGATCGTCAAACCACATGCAGAGCCAGCCGCGCAGCGGAAGCGCAGCGAAGGCGAGTAGCAGAAGCGGCTTGCGACCGAGCGCATTCGCCCGAGTGACGAGCAGCGCCATCAAAATCGTGGCGAACTGGGCGACGATGATTGCGGCGGAGGTGAGACCAGTTTCCCAGCCAGGATTGGCCAGAGCGAGCTTTTGGACGACGAGCGGCAGCATCGGCGCGTTGGCGAAATGGAACAGCGCCGCGGCGGCCGCGAACACGAGAAGTGCTCGGTACCGGATGAGGACGCGCCAGCCGGTGGGAGATCTTGCATGGTGGGACGCGTCCGAATCGAGACCGCGGGCCTTGGCGTGATCGATGACGCGCGCGGAGATCGAGAGCACCGCGATCGTCGTCAGCGCCGCAAATAAGGGCGCGAGATAAAACGGCGCCTTTTGCGAGTACGCCACCCCGACGATCCCGACGAAGACTGCGATGAAGACGTTGCCCGCGCGGTCGAATGCGGCGTTGCGGCCAAGACGGGCTGGCAGCGCCTCTTGTCCGTAGAGGCCCAAGGTTATCGCCGCGACGGTCGGCGCGAAGACGCCGCCGAGGACAGCCATGATGATGTCCGCGACAAGCACGACGGGAAGCACAGGCATCCACACAATCGCGAGGCCGCAACCCGACAGGACGAATGCCCCAGCGATGATCAGGGCCCGCTTTGCCCGCGTGCGGTCGATAAAGGCGCCGACCGCCGGATGCGCCATAATGCCGATGAGGCCACTGGTCGAGAGCACGGCGCCGATCGCGGCCTGGCTCCACTGTGCCTTTGTGAGCAGGAAGACGTTCACATAGGCGCCGAGGCCGCCGCGCACATCGGCGAGGAAGAAATTGAGCCAGTCCAGAGCATTCAGCCGTATGCCAGAGACCAATCTATATCCCTCCACCCGCTGCACGCCCTAAAGGGGGAATCGAAGACAACAGGCGTGGCGCCTGGCACTGCGGTACCTATCGCCGCGAAAGATGCGCGAGGCAAGCGCGGCTTGATTGCCGCGGAGGGATCATCGTCGACGTGGGTTAGGACCGGATCACGTGCTGACGGAACATCGTCTAAGGCGCACAACCGCGCCTGCAGACGCGTCGCCACCGACCGTGAGCCCGAGCAACTCCATCGCAGCGGAAATGAAGCACCTGACGAAGAGGTTCGGGCGCGTTGTTGCCGTCAGTGACGTCTCTTTGGACGTGCGGACTATCATCGAACAGGTTACGAAACGGGTAAGTCTCAGCCACGTCAGCGGTAAGTCGGCTCTTCATCCAACTCCAAAGTAATCTGCGCGCTACGCTCTTCGTTCAACTTTTGGGCGCACCGGTTCGCTGCCTATAATCGCAAGTGTCCCTCGAAATCGCCACCACGTATTGTCTATTCCGCCCGATCATCCGTTTGGTGGAATATCGGCTCTCTTCTCCCGTTGAGACTGTCGAAATAAGCCCTTTGTTGGCCAGTTCCTGCCAACCAAATTAATCCAGAAAGGACTGGACTTCGGCTGGGAACAGAGCGTCACTGGTCCGCCCTCATAGGGCGCCAACGGCTCTTTGGGGATCCTGCCCCGCCGGCTTTCGCGCCAGTGCGGGGCTTCGGTGGCGGCGGCGCAAGACGCCACTCCAACCGAACAAAGGATCTCGACAATGTCACTCAAAAAGTTGTCATCAAACAAGCCCAGCCGGGCAGATTCAAAGCAGGCTCAAGTGCTCGCGATGCTCCGACGCAAACAGGGCGCAACCATTGCCGCCGTCATGCAGGCAACCGGCTGGCAGCCCCACTCGGTCCGTGGCTTCCTGGCCGGGGTTGTGCGCAAAAAGCTCGGCCTGACGCTCGTCTCCGAGAAGACCGGCGAAGAGCGCGTCTACCGCATCGTGGCGAACGATGTCTTGCCGAAGCGCAAAGGCAGGCCGGCTCGCAACGCGGCGTGACCGGCATGCCTCGCCCATTGTTCGATCGCGAGGCGATCGAGACCGAGATCGACCGCGTGCGGTCGCTCGGCCTCGACGAGCTTCGCACCCTGTGGCGCGCTACGTTCCGCTCCTCTCCGTCGTCGGCCTTCAGCAAGGACCTCATGGCGCGGTTTCTCTGCTGGCACATCCAGGAGCGGGCCCAGGGTGGACTTGATCCGGAGACCGCAAAGCATCTCGACGGCCTTGCACGAGGCGACAAGCGCGGAGCGGATCGCCCCAGGCGCCTCAAGCCCGGCACCGTGCTCCTGCGCGAATACCAGGGCGAGCGGCACACCGTCACGGTCGTTCCAAACGGATATCTCTGGCGCGAGACGACTTACGCGAGCCTCTCGACTATCGCGCGGGCCATCACCGGCACGAGCTGGAACGGACCGCGCTTCTTCGGGCTGCGGAGTGGCGCGGAGTCAACGGCTTCGTCTAAAGCGGCCAATGTGTCGTCGGCACCAGACAACAAGCGACGTCTTATTCGAGCGGCCAAGTCGCATCCGGCTGGTGCTGCACAAAATCCTCTCGTCGGTGATGGGGACCGCAGACCATGAACCCTATCGTTCCCAAGCCCCAACGCTGCGCGATCTACACCCGCAAATCGACCGAGCATAATCTCGACCTCGAATTCAACTCGCTCGATGCCCAGAGGGAAGCCTGCGAGGCCTATATCAAGAGCCAGGCGCATGAGGGCTGGCGCCTGGTTCCGGATCGCTACGACGATGGCGGGCTCTCGGGTGCCTCCCTCGACCGCGCTGCCCTGCAAAAGCTCTTGGCCGATGTCAGGGCCGGCAAGATCACCATCGTGGTGGTCTACAAGGTCGACCGCCTCACCCGCTCGCTTGCCGACTTCGCCAAGCTGGTCGAGCTGTTCGATCAACATGGGGTCTCGTTCGTGTCGATCACCCAGTCGTTCAACACCACGTCCAGCATGGGCCGGCTCACCCTCAACGTGCTGCTCTCCTTTGCTCAGTTCGAGCGCGAGGTAATCGGCGAGCGGGTGCGTGACAAGATCGCGGCCTCCAAGCGCAAGGGCCTCTGGGTCGGCGGACCCGTGCCACTCGGCTATCGCTGTATCGACAAGAAGCTCGTCGTGGTGCCCGAGGAGGCGGAGGTGGTGCGCACCATTTTCACACGCTATCTGGAGCTTGGCTCCATGGGGGCTTTGATCGCGGAGCTCGATCGGCAGGGCATCCGGACCAAGGTCAATGGCCGTCGCGATGGCCGCAGGAGCGGCGGTATCCGCTTCGGCGTGGGTTCCCTTGCCCATCTGCTCAAGAACCGGTTCTACATCGGCGAGGTCACCTATCGGGGTGAGGTGCATCGCGGCGAACATGAGCCGATCCTCGGCCGCGACGTGTTCGAGGCCGTGCAGGCCAAGCGCGCCGCCAACGCCGCCGCCCGGCAGGTCCGGCTCAGGGGCTCTGCCGCCATTCTGACCGGCCGCCTCTTCGACGACCGCGGCAACCGCATGAGCCCGACGCATGCGAACAAGCGCGGCGCCCGCTACCGGTATTATGTGTCGCATTCGATTTTGCAGAATCGAAGGGTCGAAGCAGGCAAACATCGCCCGCGTGCCGGCCCCCGAGATTGAGACCCTCGTGTGCGAAGGGATCCGCAGGCACCTTGCAGCAATGGGTGATGGGGAGCCTGCGCCGGCTACCGCGGACCGCGGCCTAATCGAGCGCCATGTCGCGCGCGTGATCGTAAGCATTGGAAGTCTGCCTCATTCCCACGTGCAAGGCAGAAAACCACGGCCTCGATGACCTGGCTCCCTGCCATCCGCCGATACCAACGATCACCCTTCCCTGGACCGCGCCAAGCTTCGCGGCCGTGAAGGGCATTGTTCATGCGCCCTACACCGAACCGGCGATGAAACCTGAAAGCCGGGACGCTCTGCTCGCCGCCATCACCAAGGCCAGGGGATGGATCGACGACATCCGGGTCGGCGCCATTGGCTCCTTCGCCGAGATTGCCGAGCGTGAGGCCCAGGGCGAACGGCACATCCGCCTGCTCGCTCCCCTCGCCTTCCTGTCGCCCCGCATCATTGCGGCGATCGTCGATGGCACCGCGCCTGCGGACCTCACCGTCACCGGCCTCGCCAAGGCCCTGCCCTATTCGTGGGCCGAGCAGGAGGAGAGGGTTGGACTCTCATTGCAGCACCGGCGATTAATGCCGGCGTCATCGGTCGCGGAGGGGAAATCGCTTGAAGCAAACACGCAACCAAAAAGACGGCCTTCCGGCTCAAGATGCGCAGTTTTCACGGCGATCATCGCATTTGCAGTGCTGCCGGGGCTTGAGACCTTTGAGGCCTTCAGCCTCGCCATTGGTCTTTACCTGATACCCGTCGGGGCCCTCGTCGCCCAACCACGGCAGACTGTGATTTTTACCGCCATGATAGTCGGTTTCGGGCCGCTACTCGCCCCCGCGAACGAGATGAGCTACGACCCTCAGCAATTTTACAACTCCGCGCTGGCGATCTTTGCAGGCAGCGGCGCCGCGGCGCTTTCGTTTCGCTTGTTGCGGCCGCTGTCACCCGCGTTTCGGGCTCGCCGGCTGCTGGCGCTGACCTTGCGCGATCTGCGCCGCCTCGCAACGGGTCCTATCCCCCGGGCACCCGGCGATTGGGAGGGCCGTATGTACGGCCGGCTCGCGGTATGCCCGGACGTGGCCGAGCCGTTGCAGCGCTCGCAGTTCCTGGCGGCGTTAGCGGTGGGTAGCGAAATCATCCAACTTCGCCACATCGCTACCAGAACTCGGTCTGGGCTCGGACCTCGACTTGGCGCTAGAGGCGGCGGCGCAAGGAAACAGCGCGATCGCGACCACACGGCTTGCCCGGCTCGATGACCGCCTCGCCTCTCTCCCCGGCGCCGGGTTAGAGGCGTCTCTTGCTCTCCACGCGCGCGGGAGTATCCTTGCAATCACGGAGGCGCTCATCGACCATGCCTCTTACTTCGACGCAGGAGCGCCCGTGTGAGGTTCACCGAGATCGATGTGTTTGGCGTCTACGTTGCGCCGATGTCGTTGATGATGGTCGCGGCGTGGCTCGTCACGATCGCGCTGCGCCGGGTTGCGAGCCGCTTCGGCTTGTTGCGTTACGTCTGGCATCCGGCGAGTTCGCGATAGGCGAGCAATCCTGCGTTGGAGGTGACCACCGATCCGCGAAACTGTAGTATCAATCGGCGATCGAAATCGAGCCTGAGAGCGCCATGATTCGATTCACCCGCCGGGTTCGCCATGAAGACCTCATTCGATCCGAAATAACATGCTGATTATGTTACCTGAATCGCGGTATCGACGTTGCAAATTATTGCGCCATCAGGCGAATGCGGGCTAACAGGCGCGAAAGCCGCGAATGACCCAGGCGTTTTGTAGAGCGGACATTATTGTGGACAAGAATTCTACCGGGCAGAATCGCATCCGGCAGTTTGGAAAGGTAGTCAGGTATCACGATCCCTTTGAGTGACTTTCCATTTTTCGGGCTCTTCGACATTTTGCCGTTTTCCCTGTTGCAGCCGACAAGGTGGCTACAAAACGCCGCCGTCTCCCACGCCGCTGACTTCGACGCCCCAATCTACAACATCTGGAAGCAGCTCGGAATTGATTGATACGCTGACAATTAATCTCCCGCGTCAAATCTTACATCGAAGGCGCGCTTAAACAACGCGATATAGCGTAACCGCAAGCTAATTTTGGTTGTCATTCCCTGAGCCGCGTTATATGACCTGTGATTGCAAATGGGCGTCCAATCTGGGGGAACATTACCGCATAGGCACCGTTGATCGGCTCGACGGTAGGGCGGGTGTCAGAACCGGAGGAAGCCACCTCCCTCCGCGCGATGGGCGGCAAGCCCGCCCAAGAGGCGAATCTGATGTGAAAACCGAGTGGAAGACAATTCTGTGAGAGCGCCCATGGGGTGACCCTGCAGATAACGCTTATGTCTTCCACCTGGATCAGAAGCTCGTGTTGAGGACGGTGAGGGCCATGAATATCTTTATAAACCCTGTCTTTGCTATGGACGAGACCTTTTCCTTTGCGCGTGGAAGCCACCTGGATGAGTTGCGCACCGCGGTACAGTTGATCACCAGCAGACCGCGAGTGCATGTGGCGCCAACGATGCACCTCGATCCAGTCATTCTCTCCCGTATCCAATTTGCTTGGGTCATAGGCTGGCATATTCTTCTCCCCGCCTTCACAGTCGGCTTGGCGTCTTTCATCGCCTTTCTCGAAGGCGCCTATACGCTGACCAAGCGTCGCATCTTCCTAGACCTTTCGCAATTCTGGTTGCGGATATTCGCTGTTTCCTTCGGCATGGGAGTGGTAACAGGCATCGTGATGCCTTTTCAGTTTGGGACCAATTGGAGCCGCTTTTCCGATGCTTCCGGCAATGTCATCTCCCCCCTCTTGGCGTATGAGGGTTTGACGGCGTTCTTTCTCGAGGCGACCTTCCTCGGGGTGCTCCTGTTCGGCCGGAAACTGGTGCCGCCCGTCATGCATTTTATTGCAGCGGTCCTGGTGGCTGTGGGGACATTGTCCTCCTCCTTTTGGATCCTCGCCACTAATAGCTGGATGCAGACGCCGGCCGGTTACCAGCTTGTCGATGGGCGCTTCTTCCCCGAGAATTGGTTCGACATCATATTCAACCCGTCTTTCCCTTTCAGATTGGCGCATACGGTCAGCGCTTTTTATGTAACAACCGCCTTTGTGGTGCTCGGCGTTGGTGCCTATACGTTGCGACGCGGCCAATATTTGGCGGAGGGTGGGATGATGTTGCGGCTCGCCCTATGGTTCCTGGCGATATTCGTGCCCGCCCAGATGATCATCGGGGATTTGCACGGCGTCAATACGCTCGCCTATCAGCCTGCCAAACTGGCCGCCATAGAGGGGTTGTGGGATGGCGGACGCGGCGTTGCGGCGTCTATTATCGGCTGGCCAGATGATGCGGCAGAACGTAATCTCGGCGAGGTTGCGATCCCCCGTCTCGGCAGCCTCTATCTCACCCATTCCTGGGACGGCGAAGTCAAAGGCCTCAAGGACTTTCCGGCCGACCAGCGCCCGCCTGTCCCTGTCGTCTATTTCGCCTTTCGGATCATGGTTGGGGTCGCCGTTCTGATGCTGACCGTCGTGGTCATGGGCTTGGTGCTGATGAAGCGGGGTACGCTCGACCGAAGCCCCCGGTATCTGCGCCTATGCCAGCTCGCGGCGAGTTTCGGCTTCATCGCAGTGATTGCCGGCTGGACCACGACGGAGGTCGGACGGCAGCCCTGGACCGTTTATGGTTTGCTGCGAACGGCGGATTCAGTGGCTCCTTCCCTTACCGGCGGGGACGTTCTCATTTCGCTCTTGCTTTATGTCGTCGTCTATCTGGTCATCTATCCTGTGGGGCTATTTCTCATGCTTAGGTTGGTTTGGGGCGGGCTGGCTCCGAGAGACTTGGCGATGCCCGTTGCCGGCGGCCGGTCGAAGGCGCCGATCGAGGCCTTGTCTCCATCACCTCCGGAGGCGGTAGGATGATGCCCATTCTCAGCCTTGTTCCGATCTGGACGACAATCCTGGCAATCGGAGTATTCCTCTATGTCGCGCTGGATGGCTTCGATCTCGGCGTCGGCATGCTTTACAATTTCGCACCCAGCCCTGCCGACCGGAATTCCGTCATGAATTCGATCGCGCCGATCTGGGACGGCAACGAAACCTGGCTCATCCTGGGGAGCGTCGGCCTGTTCGCGGCGTTTCCTTTAGCTTTCGTCATCATCATCCCAGCGGTCTATTTTCCTATCCTGCTGATGCTCCTTGCCCTCATCTTTCGGGGGCTGGCATTCGAGTTTCGTTTTAGGGATGTCGAGCGCCGGACTTTCTGGGATTATGGCTTCGCCTATGGGTCAGTTCTCGCGGCCTTTTCGCAAGGTCTTATCATAGGTTCCTTCTTCCACGGTTTCCAAGTCGAAGGGCGGCATTTCGTCGGGAGTTCGTTCGACTGTTTCACGCCGTTTTCGATATTCACGGGGCTTGCGCTAGTGTCCGGCTACGCCTTGCTCGGTGCAGCGTGGCTCGTGATCAAGACCGAAGGGCCGCTGCAAGACTGGGCGCGCGCCCAGGGCCGGCGCTGCCTGATCGGCACCACGCTCGCGATCGTCGTTGTCAGCGTTTGGACGCCGCGTTTCGATCCGCTGATCGCGGCGCGCTGGTTTTCTTGGCCAAACATCGCGATTCTGGCGCCGGTACCAGTTATCACGGCTGGCCTGATCTGGTGGGTATGGCGATCATTGAATGACCAATCGGAATATGCGCCTTTCATAGGCGCGCTCGGCCTGTTCGTGATGTCATTTCTCGGCATCGGTATCAGCCTTTGGCCGATGATTGTTCCGTGGCATTTCACGCTGGATCAAGCCGCTGCCTCGGAAAGCACCCAGGCCTTTCTGTTGATCGGAACCCTCTTCCTATTGCCGATCATCCTCCTCTATACCGCCTGGTCCTACTGGGTGTTTCGCGGCAAGGTGCGGGCCGACATCGGCTATCGTTGAGGGACACTCTTTGGGCCGGTGCAAACCTTAGGATATCCGACAAGGCTCCGCTGCAAGTTTGGCTGGCGAACGATGGTGAGTAAGATCGGTCAGGACTTAATTCATGACCAGTTTGAAGAGAACCCACCACGTCAATCAGCGTCCGCCATTCGAATGCATCGCTCTCATTTTGCAAGGTGGTGGCGCGCTCGGTGCCTATCAGGCTGGAGTCTTACTGTCCGTTCAACCAATCGCAAAAACCAATTTTGGCGTGTTCCTCCTTAACAGTGGCGACTATTATTACGATGTTCCCAGGGGCGGCCTGCTGATCACCGACGGCGCTGAGAACTGGTTTGATCCGTTTTCGGTCGCGTTGCCGCCGGGTTGATGCGGGTTCAACTGGCGTTCCCCAGATAACCGGGAATGTGCCAAGCGCGTATCATTGATCTCCTGCCGTGACATCGGACATTCGTCCTATACCGGCATTATTTTCCGGATCGCCCGCTTATTGAGGTTGAGATTGCCGCGCTGCGGCGCTGCTGTGGTGCTCCGGCACACCAAAACCAGTGACATGGGCGGATCGCGCACCGGACAATACAGAGTCGGTTGTGATCAAGACGCACTTCTCCCTTAGTTTTTGCTCGACGCATGACGACCGAACACTTCACGCAGGCGCTGGATTGGGCGGCGGCCGCAGGTCGGCGATCATTCGTAGGATGTCCGCGAAGAGATTTTTCGGAATGGCGACTTCGGCCATCTGAAACGCGACATAGCGGCCATGGCTCACGATCTTCGCGCCGATCTTGATCAGCTTTTCCTTCAGGCTCGTCAGTGACCAATCCTTTATCGGTTCGGGCGTCGCCAGCGTGCGCAGAAAATTACCGAGATTGTAGGCCAGCGCATGAAGCTGGAGACGGACGGCGTTAGCAGCGAACGACCGACATGATAGCCGGGTCCACTTGATTGCGCCTTTTCCTTCCTTGATCCATTGCTCACACGTGCCGCGCTTGTTGTAGAAGGCGACGACATTCTCGGCGGAGCGCGCCATGTTCGTCACGATGAAGCCGACGCGCGGATAAAGCTCGCCCGGATGCCATTCGACCTTGGCGATCACCCGACGCGGCTGCGACCAGCTTCCCGCTTGATAGGTGAAACTTGCATGGGATCGGCAGACGTCATTGGACGGGCGACCAACCGGGCGTTTGAGCAGATAGCCGATCCTCTCTTGCAAGATGTGATTGGCGGGCAGACGGATCGCATATTTGATCCGTTCTGCCTCCAGATATTCGTAAACTTCGGGGTTTGCGAAGCCGGCGTCGGCGCGGAAATAAATGCGTGAGACCTTGCCTTGATACCGCGCCACGACCGGCTTCAGCACCGCCTCCCATCCATCGGCGCTGTGAACATTGCCGGGGCGCAGGGCGCAGCGTTCCAAATCGCCATATTGGTTGAAAACGAACAGCGGATGATAGCAGGTGCAGTCATAGTGACCGTTCCAGACACTGTGTTCCTGTTCGCCATGCGTCGGGCTCACGCTCGAATCCATGTCGAGCAAGATACCTCTCGGCGGACGGCGACCATGAACGCTGTCGATCCATTTGCCGGAGAGATCAGCGAGCGCCGAAAGGTTCTTTTCCGCCGTGAGCCAGCGCGTCTCAAAGCGGCCCATCTGGCTCGGCGAAGCCGCTGCATCCGAGGCCGCCTTTCCGCCGACTATCCACCGCATCGCGGGATCATGGCGCAGGCGTTGAGCGTCGTTCACGTCTTCATATCCGGCAAGTCGCCCAAATATGGATTGCCGCAACATCCCGACGAGTGCATGCCGGCCATTCTTGCCAGTGCGTGCGTCGGAGAGCGCATCACCCGCCATCGCGCTGAGGCACAGCGCGTCGTCCAGTTCCCGGTATGCGAGCAAGCCTGCGTCGGAGGTAACCACCGATCCGCGAAAGTGAAGCAACAATCGGCGGTCGAAATCGAGCCTGAGAGCGCCATCATACAATTCACCCGCCGGGTTCGCCATGACGGCCTCATTCGATCCGAAATAACATGCTGATTATGTTAGCTAAATCGCGGCATCGACGCTGCAAATTATTGCCTCATCCGGCGTATGCGGGATCAACTGGCATTCCCCAGATAACCGGGAATGTGCCAAGCGCGTATCATTGATCTCCTGCCGTGACATCGGACATTCGTCCTATACCGGCATTATTTTCCGGATCGCCCGCTTATTGAGGTTGAGATTGCCGCGCTGCGGCGCTGCTGTGGTGCTCCGGCACACCAAAACCAGTGACATGGGCGGATCGCGCACCGGACAATACAGAGTCGGTTGTGATCAAGACGCACTTCTCCCTTAGTTTTTGCTCGACGCATGACGACCGAACACTTCACGCAGGCGCTGGATTGGGCGGCGGCCGCAGGTCGGCGATCATTCGTAGGATGTCCGCGAAGAGATTTTTCGGAATGGCGACTTCGGCCATCTGAAACGCGACATAGCGGCCATGGCTCACGATCTTCGCGCCGATCTTGATCAGCTTTTCCTTCAGGCTCGTCAGTGACCAATCCTTTATCGGTTCGGGCGTCGCCAGCGTGCGCAGAAAATTACCGAGATTGTAGGCCAGCGCATGAAGCTGGAGACGGACGGCGTTAGCAGCGAACGACCGACATGATAGCCGGGTCCACTTGATTGCGCCTTTTCCTTCCTTGATCCATTGCTCACACGTGCCGCGCTTGTTGTAGAAGGCGACGACATTCTCGGCGGAGCGCGCCATGTTCGTCACGATGAAGCCGACGCGCGGATAAAGCTCGCCCGGATGCCATTCGACCTTGGCGATCACCCGACGCGGCTGCGACCAGCTTCCCGCTTGATAGGTGAAACTTGCATGGGATCGGCAGACGTCATTGGACGGGCGACCAACCGGGCGTTTGAGCAGATAGCCGATCCTCTCTTGCAAGATGTGATTGGCGGGCAGACGGATCGCATATTTGATCCGTTCTGCCTCCAGATATTCGTAAACTTCGGGGTTTGCGAAGCCGGCGTCGGCGCGGAAATAAATGCGTGAGACCTTGCCTTGATACCGCGCCACGACCGGCTTCAGCACCGCCTCCCATCCATCGGCGCTGTGAACATTGCCGGGGCGCAGGGCGCAGCGTTCCAAATCGCCATATTGGTTGAAAACGAACAGCGGATGATAGCAGGTGCAGTCATAGTGACCGTTCCAGACACTGTGTTCCTGTTCGCCATGCGTCGGGCTCACGCTCGAATCCATGTCGAGCAAGATACCTCTCGGCGGACGGCGACCATGAACGCTGTCGATCCATTTGCCGGAGAGATCAGCGAGCGCCGAAAGGTTCTTTTCCGCCGTGAGCCAGCGCGTCTCAAAGCGGCCCATCTGGCTCGGCGAAGCCGCTGCATCCGAGGCCGCCTTTCCGCCGACTATCCACCGCATCGCGGGATCATGGCGCAGGCGTTGAGCGTCGTTCACGTCTTCATATCCGGCAAGTCGCCCAAATATGGATTGCCGCAACATCCCGACGAGTGCATGCCGGCCATTCTTGCCAGTGCGTGCGTCGGAGAGCGCATCACCCGCCATCGCGCTGAGGCACAGCGCGTCGTCCAGTTCCCGGTATGCGAGCAAGCCTGCGTCGGAGGTAACCACCGATCCGCGAAAGTGAAGCAACAATCGGCGGTCGAAATCGAGCCTGAGAGCGCCATCATACGATTCACCCGCCGGGTTCGCCATGACGGCCTCATTCGATCCGAAATAACATGCTGATTATGTTAGCTGAATCGCGGCATCGACGCTGCAAATTATTGCCTCATCCGGCGTATGCGGGCTCAAATCCCTGCCACCGGGCTTCATCGGCTGGCTGTGGGCGTCGCGGCGCAGGATTTACGCGCCGGTTGAACGCGTCTGAATTGCGATGTCGATAAGTTCTTCCGGCTTTGGCGCGCCCGGAAGATGCGCGTGCGATTGCGTTCTTTGTCGCAATAAAGATTTTGTGCATCTCGTCATGTGTTGGCGCAATTCTTTCCCCCGAACGACAAAGATTGTTGAGAAGTCTTAAGCTTTACGTACTCGGTCGCCTCTAAAACTCCTCCGTTGTGAATGATGCTCTTCCGAAGAATCCGTAGGTCACCCAAGGCGTCGATCTGAATTTCGTTTGGCTCAACCCTCTTATTTTGGCGACCTTAGGACGAATTTCCTCGTCCCAATATGAGAAAATAAACACAATGATAGACCAGCAAACTTGGTGCTCATTGAAACCCCCTTCCAAATTTGCGGCGATGAATTCATCAGCGCGGATCGTGCGGTGATGAATTACATCGGGTACAGACGAAGAGTTGATCTCTCTTCTGAATGAGGGTTATTCTACAAGGTTCGCTGATTTTGTAATGGCGTCTCGTCCAAAAGTCGCGGAGCCACCTGTGCAAAATTCTTGAATTTCGGTGAAAAAGTCGGCGTTTGGAAAGGCGTCGGCTGCGGCCTGATCGCCGATGCTGTTCTTGGTTCCCACTTCGGCTGCCCGAATGCCACTCCAGCGGTTCCCCGAATTCCCGCTCAATAGCCTCTTTGTCGGCGAACAAAGCGCGAAACGCCGATTTGTCTGCGTCCCCGTGCATGTAAAGTTCAACGCCGATGCGCTGCTTGTCCGTGCTGATCGTCGCACTGATTACGAAGCCGGATCGCCCGATCGCAAACTCGAACCAGTAATCTTTGTTGGCGCGCCGGATTTTGAAACCGGAGCCTTTCGCTTTCAAAAATTCGGCGAATGACGCCCAATAGGATAGCGAATGTGATGGCGTTCCGCTAGTTCTCCTTCGCCCAAATTACGGGCTGCGGACCTTGTGCTTCGTGTCCAATCGTTAGGGCTCGCAACAACATTGAAGCGGGGAGCGGGCGGCGAATTGTCGATGCGCCACAGCTCGATTTCGATGGCGAAGAATGAAAAGTTGTCGGCTGTGTTCGTATTGAGCCAATCGACGGCGGCGCGATGATCAGGTTGGATCGTCTCGGCAATCCAAACAATCGTTTTCGCCCCTTCAATGCCAGCAAGGTAAGTCAGGATTTGGCCAAGGTGCTTATGGTCGGTGCGGCCAAATTGGTTCTCAATGATGACGCGATGATCGGCCTCGTCGATCGCTCGCGCCAATATGTCCGCGCGAAACGAGCCAACCCAATGTTCGACTGCCTCGACCTCTAATACCAAGTCTCGCTGATCACGACCGATAGGCCCACTCTCTTGTTCCGATGGAGATGATTTTCCAGGGCATGTCGATGAGCTTGTTCCAGGCGAAGCAGCAGTGGTCGAGAATGTCGTCGTAGGATTCGAAGACGCGGTTCGAGAGCCAGTTGTCGCGCATGAATTGCCAGATGTTCTCGACCGGATTGAGCTCGGGCGATTTCGGCGGCAACGGCAAGAGCGTGATGTTGTCCGGGACGGGAAGCTTCGCCGAGACATGCCACCCGGCCTGATCGAGAAGAACGAGCGCATGCGCGCTTGGTGCGACCGCAAGCGAGATTTCTTCGAGATGCAGGGCCATGGCCTCGCTGTTGCAGGAGGGTAGTACGAGCCCGGCGCCTTTTCCTTCGGCCGGGCAGATGGCGCCGAAAATATAGGCTGAACTCGTCCTCTGGTCGTGCGGCGCCGAAGGCCGTGTCCCGCGTTTCGCCCATCGGCGGGTGACCTTGTTTTTCTGCCCGATCCGAGCTTCGTCTTGAAACCAAATCTCTATCGGCTTGCCAGGAGCCTCTTTTGCGGCGGTCTCCTCCACGAGGGCGAGAAAGTTTTTTTAAAAGCCGCCGCGGCTTCCTCGTCTTGCGCATGATGGCGCGGTCGCGCCGAGAGCTTGCGAAAGCCCATATGCCGCAGCTCGCGGCTGAGCGTCGGCTTGGAGATCGAAACCCGGAACTCTTCGAAGAGCCACTGCGCCAGATCGATCAGCCGCCAGCGGACGACGCCATGCAGGGCGGGAATCGGCCCATCTTCCACGACCTGCCGCAAGGCTTGGCGCTGGCGCTCGCCGAGGATGCTGGGAGCGCCCGGCGCTTTGCCGGTCAAGAGACCATCAGGACCTTTGGCGTTGAAACGGACAACCCAGTCGCGCACGATCTGCACCCCGACCCCGCCGATCCGCGCCGCATCCGGCCGCGAGCCGCCATCATAAATCTCGGCCAGTGCCAAGAGACGCCGGGTCTGATCGGGGTCACGCGATCGCCGCGCCAGCATGCGCAGGCCAATCGTGTCAAAGTCAGAGCGAAGCGGAACCGGAGTCGACATGGCAAACTCTCCCAAAAGCTGTTTGCCATGGTGAATCAGATAAATGCCGATTCGGGAATCCGCCTCAGGAGTCAAACTTTCAGAGACTTGGTATAACTCCAAGCAGAGCTATGACGCTAGGCTCAGCCAGCCATGGTGTGAAATTTCCGTCCTCGGGTCGGCCACGCTTTTGTTAGCGGAACCCGCTCGAATTTCCCCAGCGCAATAATCGAGTTCATTCCGCCGCCTCCTGAATGGACGCGACGCCGCGTCGATCTCGATCTCGCCGGAAACGAGCTTGGGTAGGACAAGGTCGCGCTGAGCGCGGAGGATACGGTTCTGTCCGGCAAGTTTAGCCGCCAACTCGATCATAGACGACCTTTCGCCTAGCTTCGGGGTTTCGCCATAGCTTACACTCGACGAGGATCAAGTCGCCTTTCGGTGTGACGAGCAAGTTGTCTATTGCAAGGCTGTAATTAAATTTAGCGAAGTTAGGTAAATATGTCTGGCGATACATTAGTTTATAAATTTCCGATTAGAGACCTAAGTGTTGCATCCTAAGGCAGATGTTGTTTAGAAGTTGTATGTCGGATAAGGCGTTGTTAGGGAGGAGAATTTGCGTGAAGGAAGCGGACAACCCATTGTCGATGCAGAGCGCGTGAACATACCAAGGATTGTCGATAGGGCACTGCAAACGCGACGCCGCAGTCAGTTCGCGCCTCTATTCCTAATATCTACTACGCGGCCCTTCGGCTGCTCTTGAGCGCAGAACGCCGCCCAATCCACCATCATCCGTCGCCGCTTCTCGAACAGATCGCCGCGCCGATATGCTGCTTCCACCTTGTCGCCGATGGCGTGCGCCAGAGCCATTTCGGCGGCGTCGCGCGGGTAACTGGTGCGTTCGCTTACCCAATCGCGAAAGGTGGAGCGGAAGCCGTGCGGAACGGCCGGCACCTTCATTCGGCGGAGTACCGCGGTTAGCGTCATGTCGGACAGCGTGCCACCGCGTGGCGCAGGGAAGACTAGATCGGTTCCAGACATTCGAGGGAGTTTTGCCAAAAGCGTCACCACCGTTGGCGATAAGGGCACGCGGTGCTCGCGACCCGACTTCATGCGCGCGGCTGGAATAGTCCACACGTTGGCGCTCAGATCGATTTCCGACCATGTCGCGCCGCGGACCTCTCCCGATCGTGCGGCGGTCAGAATCGCGAACTCCAACGCGCGGGCGCCCATGCCGTCGGCGGCGCGAAGATGTCTCACGAACGCACCAATTTCCGTGAGGAGCAGCGCGGCCCAGTGCTCAACCTTCGCCACCTTCGATGGGCGGGCTAGGAGCTTATCAAGATGGCCGCGCCACCGCGCCGGATTGAGCCCCACCCGGTAGCCGCGCGCGGTCGCCCAATCCAGGACCTGCTCAAGGCGGCCCCTAAGCCGCGTGGCGGTTTCCGTCTTCGTTTTCCAAATGGGCTCGAGGATGGTCAGAATGTGGGGCAACCCAACGTCCTTGACGATAAGTGACCCAATAACGGGGAAGGCGTAAGTCTCCAAAGTGTTGCGCCATTGCTGGGCGTGCTTGGCGTTGCGCCAACCGGCCTCGTGCGCCGCGATATAGGTGTGGGCGGCTTGCTCGAACGTCACGTCTTTGATCCGGCTGGCATGATTGGCGCTCGCGGCGGCTCGCGCTTCGCTGATGGGGTCTAAGTGTCCGTCCGGAGAGATATTGAATCGTATGAATCACTTGTGATTCAAGGGAGGTGGCCTGATTCGAAGGGGGTCACCCATGTGGACGGCGAAGAATCGCGGGCGATACGACCGCGGCAAGTTACGATATCCGAGCGATCTGACCGACTCCGAATGGGAGCTGGTTGAACCGCTCATTCCACCGGGCAAGCGCGGCGGTGGCAAGCGGACCGTGGTGATGCACCGTCGCCATCATCGATAGTCAAAGCGTGAAAAGCGCCGAAAAAGGGGGGCCCGCATCGATCCACCCGGCTATGATGCGGGCAAGAAGATCAAGGGTAAGAAGCGGCATATTCTCGTAGACACGTTGGGCTTGCTGCTTCATGCCGTCGTCCATCCGGCCGATATTCAAGATCGCGATGGCGGCATTCTCGTCATGGCGACCCTGTTCGGGATGTTTCCTTTCTTGGAAAGGCTGTTCGCCGACGGCGGCTATCAAGGACCCGAATTTAACCAGGCTGTGGCACGAGTGCTGCCGCATCTGAAAGCTGAAATCGTCAAGCGCTCCGATCACGCCAAGGGATTCGTGGTCTTGCCCAAACGCTGGATCGTCGAGCGCACTTTCGCTTGGCTCAATCGATGTCGTAGGCTCGCCAAGGACTGGGAGAACCTTAATCGAAAAGCCCTCGCGTTCTTGCGCCTCGCCTCAATCCGCCTCATGCTCAGAAGACTTTGTAATCCCGCATGAAGTCCCCGGACAGACTCTAAGCCCTCCCTGATCTGCCCGCGGGCCTTACGCGCGGCGGCGCGCGCATCGGCGAGCGTTACATCGGGGAAGCCACCTAGACCCATGTCTCGGCGTCTGCCGCCCATGGTGGCGCGCAAAATCCAGGTACGGCCGCCGCCCGGGAGGACCTGCAAGGCCAAGCCCGCGACACCACCAACGAAGTGAAGGCCTGGGTCTCTCAGTCTAGAAACCGCCAGAGGTCCAAGCTCTTTGGCTTTCTTCGGCAATTCGACACCCATCCAAAAACCCATCAAAAAAGATGCGAAGTGACGATGCCTTATGACACGGCGTGACGCAAGTGGTTTTCGCATCACATTGAAAAATAATGGCTAAGTGAGACGCCTAGGTACTTGGCGAAATGCTATGTCGGCGGACGCTCCCTCCGCCAGCCAGTCCTGTCTCCGGGGTTTTATTTACCGGTTGGCGAGAACCGCCGACATTTCCGCGGGTTAGGCGGACGCGCCCGACACGATTTGTGGCAGAGACGGTTGCACGCGCGATTTCGCCCGCGGCCGTTATGAAAATCTCTTCGGCGCCATTTCGTGGTTGACTTTTTTCGCGGGCGGAGCAGCTGACGTCAGGCGATGTCGAAGTGATTGGAGGCGGGAACTCGCAGAAACGACGATTTGTTCTCAGCGGAAGCCGAGGAGCTTTCGCTGTTCAGCCCAGTCAGTCGGCAGCCGCGGCGTTAGGCGCATCAATGTCTTGGCGGTAAGTTGCGGCGGTTTTCGGCCATTAACAATGGCCGTGGTGATGTCGGGCGCCAGCCAGGGAAGACGCAGGAGGGAATAGATGTAGGCTGCCGACACTTGCTCTTCGCGAGCGATGTCATGCATGGTTAGCTTGGTGTTATGGATCAGGCGTGCCTGAATATGGTGAGCGCGCGCGATGATTCTGAGCAAGCTGGGATCGGCTGGTGTCTGGTCATCGGCATTCTCGACCAGCATTCGCATTTCGCGACCGACGCGCTTCAGGCCCACCGGCACCGTCAACCCTAGGAGATCATCCGGTGCATTCGTAGGCGCTTGCTGCATCTTCAGATCAAGCGACCCGGCGAGCAGCTGGGTCAAGCGGCCTCGAGAGAGCGTGATGTCGACGCGATCGGATCTGATTTCCACGCGGCAAAACAGTGCCATGAGCGTCGCTTTGACTTTGTCAGGTGGGTGGGCTCCGAGATCCTCCGCGATCTGACGGCTACGTTCGATCAGTTGGCTCCAATCTGAACCGTTGTGCGATTCATTGTCGACGGCATCGAGGATCGCTCCGGGGTCGGCGAGAAATGTGCGAATCTTGTTGATCACCAGGCCTTCCAAATTGCCGGCCGGTATCCGCCGGCCGCTGGAACGGTTTTTTCCCGCCCCAGTGACGAGGGAGGTCGAAACATAGTACCGGTAGCGTGTTCCCTTCTTGACCGCATAGGTTGGCGTCAGGCGCTTGCCGGTCTCGTCAAACACCATGCCGGTCAGCGGGCTGGGATGCCTTCCGCGCGCACCCTTTGCCCGCTCGATGCGGTTTGCGGCCAGCACGGCCTGGACATCGTCCCACAGCGGCTTGTCGACAATCGCCGGTTGCTCTCCGGGATAGGTACTGCCTTTGTGGAATATCTCGCCGCGGTAAAGCCGGTTCTGAAGAATCAGATAAAGTGCCCCACGGGAGAACTTCTGACCCCCATATTCAACGCCGCCGGGCCGCGTTCGGCGCTTGCTCTTGATCCCGGCGTCGGCAAGCTCTTCCCCCAGCGCGTGAACCGACTTGAGCGCGAGATAGCGCCGGTAGATCTCGACAACGATGTGCGCCTCGGCGTCGTTGACGACAAGCTTGCGGTTTTTCACATCAAAACCCAGTGGCGGCATTCCGCCCATCCACATGCCCTTTTTCTTGGAGGCGCCGATCTTGTCGCGGATACGTTCGCCGGTCACTTCCCGCTCGAACTGGGCGAAGGACAAAAGGACATTTAGGGTCAGCCGTCCCATGCTGGTGGTGGTGTTGAATTGCTGGGTAATCGACACGAACGAGACGCCGCGGCGGTCAAAGACCTCGACGAGCTTGGCAAAATCGGAGAGCGCGCGCGTCAGCCGGTCGACTTTGTAAACGACGATCACGTCGATCTCGCCTGCCTCGATATCGGCGATCAGCCGTTTCAGGGCTGGCCGCTCCATCGTGCCGCCGGAAAACCCGCCATCATCATAGAGCGTCGGCAACACCGTCCAGCCCTCATGCTTTTGCGATGCAATGAAGGCGGCGCAGGCTTCCCGCTGGGCGTCGAGCGAGTTGAAGGCCTGCTCCAGGCCCTCCTCCGATGATTTTCTTGTGTAAATCGCACAGCGGGTCTTTTTGGCGGAGCGTCGCGGTGTCTTGTCCGATTCACCCATCGCGCCCCCCATGGCTCGGGCGCTCCGGACCTGCCGCTAATAGCCCAAAGAAGCGCGGACCCGACCAGCGCGCTCCGGTGATCTTTTTGGCGATCTTGGTCAGGGACAGATAGCTCGTCCCGGCATGGCGAGATCGATCGCATTCGGTCACTCGGCCTCGAGGAATTGCGGCGCGAATGGCGGCGGCTCAACCACGCTGAACCGCCGCGGATCAGTCAAGGCGACCCGGCGCAAGCTGCAAACCATGGCCAAGGCCTTGCGGACAACGGGCCGGGTTGGCCCGGCGCCGAGCCTCAGCCTGAAGCCCGGCGCGCGTCTGGTCCGGGAATGGCGCGGCCGGACTCACACCGTCACGGTCACGGAAGAGGGCCTCGGTCGCTCGTGTATCCACCGAGGCCATGGCTAAGCGGCCGGCGATAAGGAGATCTTCGGTTTCGATTTGGACGGGCGGCCGACAGGCACACGATAAACGCGCTCGGTCCCGGCCTTCTCCGATATCAGTGTCAAGCCGAGCTTCTTGCGCACCACACCCGCAAAGAAGCCGCGGACCGAGTGCTGCTGCCAACCCGTCGCCTTCATGATGGCGGCGATCGTTGTCCCCTCGGGCTGTCTCAGCAGGGCGAGGACGGCCGCCTGCTTGGTCCCGCTGCGGGTCGAGCCCGAGGGAATGTTCCTAGGATTTGCAGGCCGTTTCGCGCGGCTCTTGGGGCGCGCAAACTTGGTCTTTGTGGGGGTTTTGCCGTGCGACATTTGAGAATCCTTTTCGGTTGCGACGGCACCAGGCGCCCCCACCGCCGAAGCCCCGCAGTGGCACAATCGCCAGCGGGGCAAGATCCCGGATCGGGCCAACCGGCCCATACCTCGACACGGCGACAGTGACGCTCTCTTCGCCGCGGAAGTCCACTCCTTTCTGCGATGAAAATTAAGCGCCAATCGGCCCAGCGTTTGCCTCGCGCCTCTGGATTCAAAAGTTCGAAATCTTTCCGGTCTAACATTGCAAACCAGACGAGCCAGAGACTCTCTTATTTTAAGCCGCTCCTTGTCCCAAAAACTCTGACAACTTGCCGCGCCGTTGGAGCAGAGTGCTCAGTTCCCGTGCCACCCGCTTGCCGGAGATCGAGGTGTCGGGGACCGCCGCCAGACATTCCCGCGTTACATCGTCGACGACGTTCAGAATGCGGAAGCGCCGGCCACAAGCAAACTGATCGTGCACGAAGTCGAGTGACCAGCGGGCATTAACCTTGGCCTCGATCAGGATCGGCACCCGCGCTCTGACGGCACGCCGCCTAACGCGACGGCGGCGCACTGTTAGCCCTTCCTCGCGATAGAGCCGGTAAATCCGGTTGATGCCGGATGGCTCACCCTGCTGGCGCAGCAGGACGAACAGCCGTCTATAGCTGAACCGCCGGCGTGCATTGGCCAGATCGCGCAGCCGGCACCGGAGCTCGGTATCAGGCGGCCGGCAGAATTGATACCGGATGCTGGTCCGATCGGCGGCGATGACGGAGCAGGCCCGCCGCTCGCTCATCTGGAACATCGTCCGAAGATGAGCGACAGCCTCGCGCTTTACGGCGGGCCCTACCATTTTTTTCCCAGAAGCTCGCGCAGGGCCGAGGCGTCGAGCATCGACTCCGCCAGCAGCTTCTTCAGCTTGCCGTTCTCGTCTTCGAGTGCCCGCAGCCGTTTGGCATCCGAGACATCCATCCCGCCGAACTTGGCCTTCCAGTTGTACAGCGTCGCTTCCGACATCCCGTACTTCCGGCAGAGTTCCCCAGCCTTCGCGCCAGCCTCATGCTCCCGCAACACTGCGATGATCTGTTCTTCCGTAAACCTGCTTCGCTTCATCGGTCCGTCCCTTGTTCAGGCCGGACTCTAACTCCTCGTGGAGGAATATCTCAGTGGCAGGTCACAGACCCCCAATCATCTCTAGAATGCGCCACCAATGGAACTGCCGAGACATGGTCCGAGTTAAGTATACCCCCCCTCATTTGAGGAGGCGGCTGACGACCTTTCCAACCCAAGCTTCGTTTCGGAAAAGGAACCATGGACAAGAACCGAGTTGCCGGATCGGCGAAGAAGATCAAGGGCTCAATCAAGGAGGTGGTCGGCAAGACGGCGGGCAATGCCAAGCTCGAAGCCGAGGCGCCCCTATCGAGCCCATCCGGTCCTGCGGATTCGCTCCAAACGTCTGGTAAAAGGAACGGCTCGCCGCGACCACATGGAGATCCCGGATGAGGGCTTCCCGCACGGTGTCGACGATTGCGTGGGCGAGGGAATGCCCATCATGGCGCAGCGCGTCGTCGGCCATGGTGAGGTTTTCTCCAAGAGCCGACGGACTTTTCCATGAACCCGGCTCTACGGACCAAGGACTCCGACCTCGGCAATGCGCCCGCCCCCCGGTTCTTCAGTAATCCATGCCGCCCATGCCGCCGCCAGGCATGCGCTTTCCTTCACGCCGAAGGCGGTATCATCATCCCCGATACCGTCAAGGAGAAGCCTCAGGAAGGTAAGATCATCGCTGCGCGCTGACTTGCGGACGTGTCCGACTCTGCTTGACCGGCTGCGCAACTGGCGCTTTCTCGGCATCTTCGCGTGTCCGCAAGATGCGGAAGACGCTGCGGATGCTGAATTCCTAGCTCTTCCGCCGCTTCTTCTTTTGTCTTGCCAGCGTCAACCAAAGTGAAGACCTGTTCAGCTTTGGCGCGGGCCGTGGGGATGCCACCGCGATATTTGCCTTCCGCCTTTGCCTTGGCGATGCCTTCCGACTGCCGCGACAGCATGATGCTTCTTTCAAACGTTCGGGAGGACGGCGAATTTACCGGAGAGGCTTGATCTGGAACTCACCAAAGCGCACGTTTTCGACCCGGCCGATTTCGTGATCCGATCCGATGGTGTGCGCAGATTGAACCCGGAAATGGCAAGGTGCGTTGTGGGCATTGCCGCTGGCTAGTGATTCCGGTTTGACACAAACGTCCTGAGATCGGTCCGCTTAATTCGATCAAGGTTCCAGTGGCGGCGGTTCTGATTGCGATGGCGGTGGCGGTTCCGATTGCGGTGGCGTCTTGGCCTCTAAACCTATTCGGTAGCCTTCGTCGTAGCCCTTTTCATAGCCGGCCTCGTGTCCCGCTTCTCGGCCGGCCTCGTATCCCTCAGTATGGCCGGCCTCGTGTCCCAGTTTTCGGCCAGCCTCATAGCCCTCAGCATGGCCTGCCTCGTGTCCCGCTTCTCTTCCGGCCTTGTACCCCTTTGCATAGCCGGCCTCGTGTCCGACCTCTCGACCAGCCTCATACCCCTCAGCGTGGCCTGCCTCCTGTCCCACTTTTCGACCGGCCTCATACCCCTCAACATGGCCGGCTTCGTGCCCCGCTTCTCGGCCGGCCCCGTACCCTTCAGCATGGCCGGTCTCATATCCCACTTTTCGGCCGGCTTCATGCGCCGCATTGACGTCCGCAACTGCTCCGGCGAGACTTGTGCTAGGGGTTTGTTCCATAAGTTTTCTATACCTAGCGGTCAGGTCAGCAATGAACTTTTTGATATCCATGGTTGTGCCCTCCAGCTCAGTCCGCGAACCATGAAACTCCAGATTCAGATAAATTAACCGACATCCACCGCATGACGACCTTGTTGAGGCTGAGATTGCCGCTTTTGGCGGATTTTGGCAATACCGATACATTTGACACAAGGCCCCGTGCGCCAAACCCAGTGACAGTCGGCGCGTCGAGCGCCGGAAATGCAGGTTTCGTTGTCATCCGCACTCGACCCTTCATCCAAAGGATCGCTTCGGGCGACCCGGCAAGGGCATGGTCGAGGGGTCGGTGAAGTAGCGGAAGTTTGCCCATGCTCAGGGCACGAGAACCGCGGCGCCTTCGAACCGACCGGCGCGGAGATCGGCGAGGGCCTGGTTGGCCTGATTGAGCGGATAGCGTGTGGCCTCGGTAACGATGCCGATCTCCGGCACCTGGCGCAGGAAATCGATGCCGTTCTGCCGCGTGAGATTGGCGACTGACAGGAGCTGACGCTCTTCCCAAAGCAACGCATAGGGGAAGCTCGGGATGTCGCTCATATGGATGCCGGCGCAAACGACGCGCCCGCCCTTGCGAACCGCCTTCAGCGCCAACGGGACGAGGTCTCCAACGGTCGCGAAGATGATCGCAGCATCGAGCTGCTCCGGCGGCGTCTCGTCGGAGCCGCCCAACCAGGTGGCACCGAGAGTCCGGGCGAAGACCTGGGTGGTGACGTCTCCGGGCCGGGTAAAGCCAAATACAGATCGCTCTTGCCATCTCGCGACTTGCGCTACGATATGGGCTGCGGCGCCGAAGCCGTAGAGGCCCAGCTTCTTGCCATCGCCGGCGATCACTAGCGACCGCCCGCCGATCAGCCCAGCGCACAACAAGGGGGCCAGCGATACGTCGCTGCCGGCTTCGCCGAGCGGGAAGGCGAAGCGCGCATCGGCGATCGTCGCCGTCGCGAAACCCCCATCGCGCGTGTATCCCGTGAAGACCGGATGGTCGCACAGGTTTTCCCGGTGTATGCGGCAATAGGGACAGACACCGCAGGTGTGGCCGAGCCACGGGATGCCGACGCGCTCGCCCATTGTCAGCCCTTCTACGCCGGGTCCGATCGCATCGATCCGGCCGACGATCTCGTGACCGGGTCTGGAAGTTCACCATCGACGACATGCAAATCCGTCCGGCAGACGCCGCACGCGGTCACCTTGACGCGAATCTGCCCCGGCCCGGGCTGCCGATCAGGCAGTCCCGTCCATTCGAGGGGAGTCCTGAGCTTGTTCAGCACCATTGCCTGCATGGCGTTTTCCTTCGCGTCCACGGGTGGCTCGCCGCCAGCGCCCGATCAGAGCCATCATCGACGCTGTCGTTGCGGGTCGTAGAGGCGCTGAAGCACTCCCGGCAGCAGATCCGGCAAATCCTCGGCCAGGAGGCCGGGTCCAAACGCGGTGGCCGCAGCGCCGTGCAGCCACACCGCCGCGGCCGCGGCGATGAACGGCTCCATGCCTTGGGCGAGGAGGCCGAGCACGATGCCGCTGAGGACATCGCCTGAGCCTGCCGTAGCCAGGGTTGGCGGCGCATTCGCGTTGATGATCGCCCGGCCATCAGGAGCCGCGATCACCGTATCGGCGCCTTTCAGGACGATGACGGCGCCGCTGCGGCGGGCGGCGGCGCGTGTGCGCAGGAGCTTGTCACCGATCGCGTCGAACACGCGCTTGAACTCGCCTTCGTGGGGAGTCATGACACAAGCGCCAACGATGGCCCGATCGAGTGCCCGAGGATCGTCCTGAAACGACGTGATCGCATCCGCGTCGAGCAGTGTGGCCCGACCGGTGCCCAGCATGGCGAGCGCCCGGGCTCGGGTCTCCTCGCCCACGCCTGCGCCAGGTCCGATCAAGAAAGCCGAGATCCGACGATCGTCGAGCAAGCGATCGAAATCTTCCGGCGCTGCAATGGGATGGACCATGATGCTGGTCAGAGCGGTCGCGTAGATCGGCAGAGCCATCTCGGCCACCGCGATCGTCGTCAGCCCGGCGCCGGCACGCGCCCTGGCACGGGCCGCCATCCGGGCGGCGCCTGTCATCGGGTAGCCGCCGAATATCAGCGCGTGCCCGCGCGTGTATTTGTTGCCGCCGTCCGCCGGCTGCGGGAGGTGCGCCAGCCAGAGTACCGGGTCGTTCTCAAAAGTGTTGGGCACAATCGTATTCAGAACGGATGGCGGCGTGCCAATGTCGGTAACAACGACGTCGCCGCACAGCAGCCGGCCGGGCAACAAGAGGTGGCCGGGCTTCTTGCGAAAGAACGTGACGGTGAGAACTGCCGCGATGGCGCCCAGAACTTCACCCGTATCGCCCATCACGCCGCTCGGGACGTCGATGGCGACGATCGGCGATCCCTTCCGGGCCGCGGCGGCCAACGTTTCCGCGGCCGGGCCCTCCAGCGCGCGGCTGAGTCCGGCCCCGAAGATCGCGTCCACCACCAGTTCAACCCCTTCGAGCGCGGCTGGCGTCAACGGCTCGACCGCGCCGCTCCACCGCTCCGCATGATGGTGCGCTTCGCCCTTCAAACGGTCGCGCGGCCCGAGCAGAGCCAGGCGCACGGTCCAACCGGCTTCGACAAGATGTCGGGCGGTCACAAAGCCGTCGCCGCCGTTGTTGCCGGGTCCGCACAGGATGGTGACGGGACGCGCTGACCAGCGCTTTAGGATCGCGTGCGCGACCGAGGTGCCCGCATTCTCCATCAGCACTGCGCCCGGCGTCCCGGCGGCAACTGTCAGGCGATCGGCTTCGCCCATCTGGCGGACGTCGAGCAACGCTGTCTGTGAATTCAACATCGCTCCATCACTTCTACCTTATGCCGCTGGATTGGAAAGACCCGCGGGCGGTCTTACACCCGCAGAAGCCGGCGAAAGGGCATCATTGTCATGTCTGGACGGCGCCCGCTGATCAAGGGTTTTTTTGCGGCGTTGCGTTTGATCGTGGGTGCGGTCATGTCTTCGGCCTGTCGATGCGGGTTTTGACGCCCCGCTGGCCCTGAATCCGCGCAAAGATTTCTCTCAGTGCATGCAGCAGCCTATAATACATTCAACGTCCAGCGCCATCTCACCTCAGCAAGAACGCACCGAGCCTTCAGGGCATCGGCTATGCAGACATGGCACGAAGTCGTCGCCCTCTCGTGATATCGCGAAGTGAAATGTCCATCGCATGCAATTTCCGATAATGTGACAGTGCCACGCCGATCATTGTCCTCACCACAAACGCTGAAGACGACGTGGTGCCGACCTTTGCCCGGCCATATGCCTCGCTGCCGAAACCAGTATCGCCCGCAGCGATCCGGCGCACAATTCGCGAAGTTGTCGATGAGGTTTCTATGACTGACAGGCCCGATACCGTACGCGGAGCAAAGCCGGGATACGATCGCCAAGATTGTGCCGGTATAGGTGCCGCCCGGCTATGTGCGGTCCAAGGCCCCGGAGCGGCCGAAGCTCGGGCGGCTGGCTCCGGTCATCGATGTGGGTTGCACCCTCCCGGTATTTGGTAGACAATTGAAAACACAAACCAACGTCTGGACCACCGAAATGACCCCTAAATACGATAATACCGTTGCCCACATTACCGATCGGATCGACGTAGCGTGCCGCGAGCTCACTAAAATAGCTGACATGCTTGCAGGCTACCCCGAGCTCGACGACACCGTCGCCCCCCTGAGAGAGGTGCTGGCGATCCTCGAGGTGCGGCGCGCCAGGTTCGATCGCGACCCCCGAAATTAGGGGAATGTTCACCTTGACAAAACACGCTAGAATTAAGCCATGCCCACATCCGCTATGAAGAAAGCTACGACTCACCCGGCGGGCAATTCCCTGCAAGACGCAGCAAATTCCCTGCTCGGCTTAATAAATTCCCTGTTCGGCGCATAACATCACAAACCAGACGAGCCAGAGACTCTCTTATTTTAAGCCGCTCCCTGTCTCAAAAACCATGACGACGGACACGGCGCTACAAGCGGCAGGCTACCAACGTCTCCCCCACCTCCCTCGCCATCCACCTCCGCCACGAACGAGCCTGATGATCAGCAACAGTATCAGCGCGCCGATGGTGGCGTTGATAATCGCCGCAATAATGCCCGAGCCAAGATGGATGCCGCGTTGAGGAAGCAGCCAACTACCGATGAACGCGCCAACGATTCCAATGATGAGATCGCCGACGATCCCAAAGCCGGTGCCTTGCACGATTTGGCCGGCCAGCCATCCGGCAATGAGGCCGACCCCTACTATGATCAGGAGACTTTCATTTGACATGTGCATTTTCGTATCCTCCAGACTCATCAAATTGCGCGGGGCGTTCACAACCCGCGTGTCTAAATATCAACGCCTTACGGCGCTCGTCGCCAAGCCAAATTGGCTTGAAAATCGCCTATTCTTGGCCGGGCATTGTCTCATTGGCCAAGTATAACCGATTTCGAGGTCGTTTTGGATCTATGAGCACCGGCGTAAGCCATTGATTGAACGGCCCGATACCAACCGGTGCGAACGATCTGAGCCAAGCCCTCCGCGTCGTTCTGATCCGTCTTATTGATCTGCATTTTAAGAGCAGCACGCGCATGCCTGGCGTCAGGACACACAGCTTCGAGGCCGAGGTTGCGGAGTTCATGGACGAGCCATGGTTGGCGTCATCGGTCCAGTTTCGATCCCTATGCGAGCGTCATCTCCTGCATTCCGACACACCGCAGCATTGATCTGTTCTGGAACCGTGGGGCACTGACCCCGCCAAAGTCTGCGGCCGGCGTCGTCAACGACGCAAATAACGGTCATCTTCTGGGAAAACGTCCAATCCAACAAAGCGGGTCATCTATGAACCTCCGACGGTGCGAATCACCGGGCGACATCGCCCGGATCGCGGCACTATCGGCGGATCACGCGCCGACCGCGATTATCGGATGTCCAGACATGACAATGCCGCCCTCACCCTTGTCGCGCCTCCACGCATAGCCGACCGTCGACCATTCCTTGCGACCAGGCCCGGTTTTCGCTCGCATTACGAAATCCACTCTTCCCGCGCTCCGCTCATTTATTTTCCATGCGAACCAAGGGCTTGTCCTTAAAGCCGTGCGGCAGGCCCCCGCCGGGCCGGCTTATACACGGCGGCCACGGTGCACCGCAGATATTTTTTGTAACCTTGCGTGGTGGCAGGAAAACGTTTTTTGGCGGCCCTTTGCTGCGCCCTTTTCGCGCTTGATGGAAATGCGCGAAATCAGACGGTTAGGCGCTCTACCGGATCACGCGCGTTTGCATCAGGGAGAGGAATAATGTCACTTATAAATTATAGCGTAAACGGCGCTTGCGGATTTATTATGTGGCGTAGACCACAGACACTCTGTCGAGACTTTCCACATGATGCAAGGTTGTTGGTCTCGGGAGTGTTTGGTTCGGAATTCGAGGCTATCTCTTGATTTAACCTAAACCAGCTTTGCGGGCTCTAATGCGGAGCTAGAGGGGATTTATGACCGTGATGACTTTTGTTCGAAATACGCACGTTCAGCTTCCCCATGCGGCCGGGCGGGTCTTGGCCGAGCGCCTTCAAAAAGCTTACTGGGCTTCAACGCGTCACCGGCGCGCGCGCGATTAGTCTTCGCGGCCATCCGGTTTTCACGCTCGTCATCACATCTTTGGCGCCGGCATTTGCACGGCCGCCGTTGCCTTGCCTTGAGTCCCGAGGGAGAAGACCGATGCCGGATTTGCGCAGACAAATTTCCGATCCAAAGGACCTTGGCGAAGCGGCCTCCGCGCGTGGCGGCGCCGGCAAGAGCGAAGCGTGGATGCGAATCCGCCTCCGGCTGCGCGCGGAACTCGGGGAAGAAGTTTTCTCGTCCTGGTTCGGGTGCCTCGAACTCGATGCGCTTTCGGACCAGGACATCTTTCTCTCGGTACCGACAAAATTTTTGAAGAGCTGGATTCAGTCGCACTACGTGGACAGGATTCTTCCAACGTTAACCAGCGAATTTCCCGCGATCAAGCATGTGTCGATCAATGTCCGTTCCTCGACACGGCCAGCTACCGCCTGTGCCACTGGCGGCCTCCCCGATCTCGCCGCGGGCGCCGGCAAGGATTTGAGTCAGGGCCGGAACATAACGTCATTTCCACCCTCCCCGCCGATGGGGCCGTCCGGCGCGACGGCGTCAGCCTCGAAAAGACCGGCTTTGGCGGAGCCGTGCGAGGCCGAAGCGCTCACTGGTTCGCCATTGGACCGGCGCTTGATTTTCTCGAATTTCCTCGTCGGCGGGTCCAATCAGCTCGCCCACTCGGAGGCGCAAAGGATCGCCCGCGCGGGACCGGCGGACCCGCTAGTATACAATCCGCTCTATCTCCATGCCTCGGTCGGATTGGGGAAGACCCATCTTCTCCAAGCAGTCGCGCATGCCGTCACCTCGGCAAGGCGGCGGGTCATCTATCTCACCGCGGAGCGATTCATGTATGGTTTCGTCGCCGCCCTTAAGGCGCAGACAGCGATCGCTTTCAAGGAAAGGCTGCGGGCTATTGATGTCCTCGTGATCGACGACATTCAATTTCTTCAGGGCAAGTCGATCCAGCAGGAGTTCTGTCATACGCTGAATGCCTTGATCGATTCCCGCCGGCAGATCGTGATCGCTGCCGATCGGCCGCCGGGCGATCTCGAAAGTCTCGAAGAAAGAGTCCGCTCGCGTTTGGCCGGCGGGCTCTGCATCGAAATCGGCGGGCTCGACGAGGCGCTGCGGGTCAAAATTCTCGAAGCACGTATAGCCGCCGCCAAGCTGGTGCATCAAACTTTCGAGGTTCCAGCCGCGGTAGTCGCCTATGTTGCGAGCGTCATCCGGACGAATGGCCGCGATCTCGACGGCGCCGTCAACCGGCTGCTCGCGCATGCGGCATTGAATGGCGCGCCGCATTCGATGGAAACCGCCGAGCTCGCCATTCGCGATCTCGTGCGGACACCGGACCCGAAAAAGGTCAAGATCGAGGACATCCAGAAACTGGTCGCGAGCCATTTCAACGTAAGCCGCAGCGATATTCTGTCCGCGCGGCGAACCGCGAGCGTGGTGCGCCCGCGCCAGATCTCCATGTATCTGTCCAAGCTCTTGACGCCGCGCTCGCTTCCCGAAATTGGCCGGCGGTTCGGCGGCCGGGACCACACGACCGTCCTCCATGCCGTGCGAAAGATCACCGGTCTCGTGACCACGGACGCAACATTGTCGGAGGAGATCGAGCTTTTGAAGCGTATGCTTTTGGAGTGAGCCTGCTGCTGGGGCTGTTCGACCGCCCGGCGGATGCGGGCTGCCTCAAAGCTTTGTGGAAAGTTCCAGCCATACCGGACCTAACCGAGCCGCTCGTCGGGACGAGCGAGGCGCATCGCAACCTCGCCTTTACCCGGCTGCAGGACGCAAAGCTGCTCACGGTGAACCGGGACACGGCCGGCGCGCTGCTCGTGCTGGACGCTCACCCGCTGCTGCGCGAATATTTTGCGTGGGGGGAGCTTCGCGAGCAGCGTCCCGAGGCCTGGCGCGCCGCCCACCGGCGGCTCTATGAGCACCTCTGTGCGACAACGAAGGACAAAGCAAAGCCCAGCTGCCCACGTTCTAAAACAGGTGAGCTGCATCTGATCGTCGACAGCGTGGGACTGAAGCTTCGTGAAGCGGGCGATGGCTGTTCGAAAAACACGGGACTTCGAAACGCCGATCCTGGCGCAAGCTTCATATCGGCATCGACGTTGACAGTGACGAGATGGTCGCTTTCGATCTGACGAACAAGGATGTCGATGACGCATCTCATGTCGAGCCATTGTTGGAGCAGTTTGACGATGCGCCAGCGTCGTTCATGGGCGACGGCGCCTATGACCGAAGCCATTTTCTCGACACCGTTCTCGCCAAGAACGCCACCAGCAGCACCAGCGCGACTTCGCGGGCTTTGATGCGCCTCTACGGCAAGCGCTGGGGCATCGAATGCGGGTTGCGAGACACCAAGGATCCGCGCTTCGGCATGGGCATGGGATCGATCCATGTCAGCACGCCCGAGCGGCGCGATCGCCTGTGGTTGCTGAACGCGTTCGCGATCGCGCTGCTGACCCTGCTCGGGGCGGCCGGCGAAGCGCTCGGCTATGATCGATATCTCAAGTCAAACACCGCCAAGCGACGCACCCACTCGCTTTTCCGCCAGGGCCGCATGCTCTACGAGTTGATCCCCACCATGCCGGAGTTGCGGTTGCTGCCCTTGATCGAGCGGTTCGCCACGATGCTCGCCGAACTCCCGCTCTTTGCCGATACTTTCGGGGCCATCTGAAAATGAGGGGAGTCATGAGCCCACTACCCGAAATTCCGGTCGAACTACCAGTTGCGTTGGGTTTGTCAACTAGAATATCGCCAAATCTTTTCCCAATGCGCGCCACGCGAGCAAGCCTGTTTCGGATCACGTCGAACGTCAAATTCTAATGGAGGGTGAAAGAATGGTTCAATTACTCGAAGCTTTGTTGGTTGTGGTTCTTATCTCATGACTTCCCTCATTTTCAGATGGCCCCGAAAGTATCGGCAAAGAGCGGGAGTTCGGCGAGTGTCGTGGCGAACCGCTCGATCAAGGGCAGCAACCGCAACTCCGGCATGGTGGGGATCAACTCGTAGAGCATGCGGCCCTGGCGGAAAAGCGAGTGGGTGCGTCGCTTGGCGGTGTTTGACTTGAGATATCGATCATAGCCGAGCGCTTCGCCGGCCGCCCCGAGCAGGGTCAGCAGCGCGATCGCGAACGCGTTCAGCAACCACAGGCGATCGCGCCGCTCGGGCGTGCTGACATGGATCGATCCCATGCCCATGCCGAAGCGCGGATCCTTGGTGTCTCGCAACCCGCATTCGATGCCCCAGCGCTTGCCGTAGAGGCGCATCAAAGCTCGCGAAGTCGCGCTGCTGCTGCTGGTGGCCAGACACCACGCCTGTTTCATCTCCTTGTCCTGCACGCACAGCACGGTTCCCACCTGATAGCGGCCGGCCGTCACCAAGGCGCCGCGCAAGACGCGAGCGCGTCCGCCGGGCCCAACAAAGGCAGCGGCGGTGCGCGTTTCGCCCGCCTGCTGTGTAAAAAGCGCAGATGCGTGATCGGCGGATGGTTGGCCGGCTGGCGGTTTTCGATTGTCGGATTTCGACGGACGTGCTGAGAAGCATGAGCTTTTGAGGCGCGGCCTCAGGCCCGCACATTGAAGCCATGGCGCCGGCGGATGGAGCGGCAAATACTTCCGGCACCACGGCGTCGTTACACGCCATCGCAAAAAACGTTCCTTTAACGAGCAGGACCGAAGTGCCCACGTGGGCTCGATGATCCCTCGCGCCTCACGGCGTGACCACAATCTTGCCCTGCATTCGCGAATGCAGGCCGCAAGAATAGTCGTAGGTTCCCGCCTTGGTGAAGGTGAATGAAAAGCTGTCGTCCGTATCGAGCGCTTTGGAATGGAATTCGCCCTTGGCGCCAACGACGCATCACGTTGTAGGATCGCGCAATCTCCGCAAGCCTCTCCTCGCCGTGATCGCGCCGCTTGATCGCTTTTCTCACCGGCCCATGCCCGGTGCCAGAGTTTCGCCGCTGGCAAATCGCGCGTCGAAATTGCGTTTGAAGGCCGCGGCCGCATCGGCGCTCTCAATCACGATCAAATCGTTATCTTGCCGTTTTTCGCCGGACGCTGAAAAGTTGGCGGCGCCCGTGCGCAGCAACCGGCCGTCGATCTCGTAGCTCTTGAGGTGCATCGGCGCACCGTGGTCGCGTTTGGTGCGAATCTCAACGCCGGGCGTCTCGGCAAGGTCCTGAAAGACCTTGACAGGCTCGCGTTCGGCGAACTGCGTTCCGTCGAGATAGATGCGCACCTTGACGCCGCGATCGGCGGCACGCGTGAGCGCTTGCATGACCGGCCAGTCAGTCAGGACATAAGCCGCCAGGTCGCTTAGCGGTATCCATCAGCGCCACGTCGATATGTTCGAGGTTTTCGGCTGGCGCATAGTGGATTGCCGGATCGGCATCGGCGCGGGCTGACGTGAATAGGTAGAGAGTTGCGGCGACCAGAATTAGGCGTTTCATTTTGCATTCCGGTTGCGCTTCATGAGCCGGACGCCGGTTCGTCAGCAAGGCGCCGGCTAGTTAATCAGCTCGACTACCAAGACCACAATGGCCGCCAGCACGGCGATAAGACCGACGAAACCAAGAGCAGTTCGTAATTTGCTCGGCGAAAGAAGTGCTAAGACGAGCAGCAAAAGCAGCAAAAGCAGCAAAAAAATTCCAATGCGGTAGTACATCGCTTTCGCTCACTTCGATTTCTGTTTGGTTTTCGGCTTCGCAAACCGGCCGCTTGGCCCCACAACTATTTGGCGCGATGAACTGTAAGTGTCCGTCCGGAGAGATATTGAATCGTATGAATCACTTGTGATTCAAGGGAGGTGGCCTGATTCGAAGGGGGTCACCCATGTGGACGGCGAAGAATCGCGGGCGATACGACCGCGGCAAGTTACGATATCCGAGCGATCTGACCAACTCCGAATGGGAGCTGGTTGAACCGCTCATTCCACCGGGCAAGCGCGGCGGTGGCAAGCGGACCGTGGTGATGCGTGAGGTGGTGAACGGCCTCATGTACATTCTGTCGACCGGCTGTCAGTGGCGGGCGATCCCGAAGGACCTGCCGCCGAAGAGCACGCTCTACGATTATTTCGACCTGTGGACCTACGACGGCACATTGGAGGATATCCACCACGCCCTTTATGTGAGGTGCCGCGAGCAGGCCCAAAGGGAGGCCAGCCCCACCGTCGCCATCATCGATAGTCAAAGCGTGAAAAGCGCCGAAAAAGGGGGGCCCGCATCGATCCACCCGGCTATGATGCGGGCAAGAAGATCAAGGGTAAGAAGCGGCATATTCTCGTAGACACGTTGGGCTTGCTGCTTCATGCCGTCGTCCATCCGGCCGATATTCAAGATCGCGATGGCGGCATTCTCGTCATGGCGACCCTGTTCGGGATGTTTCCTTTCTTGGAAAGGCTGTTCGCCGACGGCGGCTATCAAGGACCCGAATTTAACCAGGCTGTGGCACGAGTGCTGCCGCATCTGAAAGCTGAAATCGTCAAGCGCTCCGATCACGCCAAGGGATTCGTGGTCTTACCCAAACGCTGGATCGTCGAGCGCACTTTCGCTTGGCTCAATCGATGTCGTAGGCTCGCCAAGGACTGGGAGAACCTTAATCGAAAAGCCCTCGCGTTCTTGCGCCTCGCCTCAATCCGCCTCATGCTCAGAAGACTTTGTAATCCCGCATGAAGTCCCCGGACAGACTCTAAGCATCATCCATTTTTTCATGATCGTGCTCAGTTGCCGGTGCGATCTCGTTTGGCACCGCGGGCGCAAAGGCAATGGCGACGGCAAAGCCAACCATGCAAATAACGAACGGGGCTATTAGAACAGCGGCTAAAAGTCGTTCATCCATCTATTCCACTCCTGGCATCCATTTGCACGTTGATGCGAAATCATTTCAGATGTTTCCGTTCTTTAAGCGAACCGGTGGCGATCTTCTGAACAAGCTGCGACACGGGCCGCAAAAATTACAACTTCCCCACAAGCCACCACACCACGACAAAAACGCAGACACTGATTCCGAGGGCGAGCAACACGGGCACCACCGCGCCGCTCATCCCGCCAACCCCGCTGCGGCGATCGCGATGAATGTCATTTTCAATTCGGGGTCCCTTTCGCTTTCGGTTTCGCGAGCCTGACGCCGGGCTGATCCGTCGCGCTAAATCGCCATCGACGGCATCGAGGATCGCTCCGGGGTCGGCGAGAAATGTGCGAAGCCTGTTGATCACCAGGCCTTCCAAATTGCCAGCCGGTATCCGCCGGCCGCTGGAACGATTCCTTGCCATTCCGGTGACGAGGGAGGTCGAAACATAGTATCGATAACGTGTTCCTTTCTTGACCGCATGGCTTGGCGTCAGGCGCTCGCCGGTCTCGTCAAACACCATGCCCGTCAGCAGGCTGGGGTGGCTTGCGCGCGCTCCCGTTGCGCGATCCACGCGGTTTGCGGCCAGCACGGCCTGGACATCGTCCCACAGCGGCTTATTACGGAATCGGTCCATCTGGAGGAAAGCAAGATTAACCTCGCCACATTGCATAAATTGCACGCCCTCGGAGTAAGCATTTCCATCGATGACTTCGGGACCGGCTATTCTAGCTTGAGCTATCTGCGCGCCTTTCACTTCGACAAAATCAAGATCGACCGCTCTTTCGAATCCGATCTTGGCGAGGGCCGGGATTGCATGAAGATCGTCCGGGCAATCGCCCAACTCGGATTGAGCCTCTGCGTTCCCACGACGGCCGAAGGCGTCGAGACGGATATGCAGCTCGAATGGTTACGCCAGGCGGGGTGCACCGAAATGCAAGGCTATCTGTTCAGCCGGCCGATACCTCAGAGCGAAATTGCGTGATTTCTGCGTTCTTACCAGAAAAGCCATCGGAACGATAAGACCTGGCTCAGCAAATTTGAAGAGGGCGATAAGTGGAGTTTTAGCCTGACAGCGGCCAAGACGGCTGCGGATCAGGAGACGTGACGCAGGACGGTGAGAGGGGGCTCGACCATTATCCATATTGCTCGGTTCCGGCCTCGAGTGACTACGGCGGCGGTCGGCGGCGGGTTCCGCTAGCTTTGAGAGAATTTTCGCCGCCACGAAAGAGCGGGCCTCCTTGTCGGGCGCCAGCTATGCCGAACGGCCACTGCTGGATGCACAGCGGGAAGTCACCGGGCGCTCCGAAGGGTAACAGGAACGCCTTCAAGTATGGCCTCTACTCGGCCGAGGCAATGGCGCACCTGGGGGGCCAAATGCCGCAAGGGCCATTTGATCCTAAGATGAAAAAGCGGCGGGTTGTTATGCAGCACGCAGACGTAGTGGAACATGACGTCTTTGGTGAATCGAGCCCACGAGAAAGCAGCTCAGGCCGTCTCCAGCCGCGCCAGTCCCGTCTCGAACTCGAACCGCAATTGGGCGGCTTCGTCCTCGGGCAACCAGAAAGTCATCTGCGGGAAAATGGTGCGGTATAGCGAAACCGCGCCTTTGCGAACAAATGCCTCGACCAGGTGAAGACAGCGGCAGTGGCGCAGAACGTGAGCTGCGACGTGATGTATGTGGAGCACGAACATCCGCATCAGGCGATTATTGATGCCGCGAACAACCAACACTGCGACCTGATCGTCATGGCCTCGCACGGCCGGCACGGGATCTCCGCTATTTTGCTCGGCAGCGTGACTGTCAAGGTCCTCACCCACAGCACGATCCCCGTCCTCGTCTATCGTTAGAGGCAACGTCGATCAGCGTGTTGCGCGGATGTTGACATCGGGGCTGGTGATCGTCCAGCTTTTCGCTCAATCTTCGGATCACCAGTCTATGGGAAATCGGCGATGGTCGCCCGTCCGAGCTTGAAACTGAGATTGGCATCATCGTGCGGCGGCGCGGACCGTAGCATCGATGGAGTCCAAGCCTCTCCTCCTGCTCGGCCCAGCAGGGCCTTGGCGACGCTGATGGCCGTGATATCCGCAGGCCTCCCCGAGCCTTGGCGATTGCTCGTTTGCACCACGATACGGCCGTCGAGTTCTCGCTCAGTGGGGGTGTGGGCCTTCCTTGGCGTTCTCCAATACCTTGCCCGTTTTGGCGTCCACGCCGACTTCCTGCGTGATGCCACCGCTCATGATGTCGAACGAATACCGAAGCCCCCTTCCACCGCGTTCGCGCTCCAGCTCTTCATCCGTGATCTTGCCCGGATGCGCCTTCAAGGCGATCGACCGAGCCTGGCTCATGCTTATTTTAGCCTCTTTCGCCAGCTTCTGGCCGGTATAGGCAATGGTCGGCAATACCGCCAGGAAAGCCAAGCTCATGGCTATGCCGCCGCCAACACAGCACCTCACCATTTTGATCTTCATTATCGTGCTCCAAAAGTATACGATCGGCTATCTCGGGCGGCAATAATTTCCATCATAGACAACATAGCCATCCGCATTTGCCGGCCACGGACGGCAATCTGGAGAATGTCGGTTAATTGTCTTAGCCCTAGCGTGACGAGCCTGGAACCCCAAGTGGGAAATTAACGAGGAGCATGGTCATGAAAGTCCAAGTCTCACGTCCTTTGTCCGGTCTTTCCATCGCGGCCGCAATCGCATTCGCGGCGTTCGCGGCATCCGCCCAGACTACCCCCATGTTGGGAGGCGAAATGAAGGACGAGGACATGGTGAGGGGCTGCGACATGATGGGCGGCGACATGACCTGCATGACGCAAATGATGTCGATGATGCGCGAGAAGCTGTCCCATGCCGGAGATCGTGTCGCGGCGCTCAAGGCCGATCTCAAGATCACCGAGGCGCAAATGCCGGCATGGAATAAATTCGCCGATGCTCTGCTCGCGGCGGCCAAGTCGATGGAAGAGTCGATGGAAGGCATGCACAAGCAAATGATGCAGTCTGGCGCCGCCGCGAGCCTTCCCGAGAAGCTCGAACACCATGCGAAAATGGCCGCTGGACATCTCGCGAGTTTGAAGGCGATCAAGGCTGCGCTCGAACCGCTTTACGCGTCGTTCAGCGACGAACAGAAGAAGTTCGCGGACGGGCTAAAGATCGGCCCCATGGGCGTGATGTGACCGGTGCGCCCGCGGGCGCGCGCCCATGACCATTAATCAGTCTATAAGTGGGGCGGCCCGAGCTTTTCCATGACCCGCGCCTTGGCGCACTCGGCTGCGACGTGTTCAGCAGCACGAGGAGGTCGTTCTTGTGCAAGATGTCGTCCTTGGCGAAGGCGCCCTTCCGAACCTTGTGTCCAGCGCTAACGACGCTTGAGCAGCGGGTTGGAATGGGGCTGCCGCTGTTAGCGGCTATCGCTTTCCGCCCGAAATCATCCAGCACGCGATCTGGCTCTATATTCGGTTCACGCTGAGCTTCCGCGACGTCGAATGGTACGGCATGCGCTTGCCCGGTGATCACCCACAAGCACAGAAAGGGATGCGCGTCCCGGCGGGTGATATCGAGGGGCTGGTGCTCGACTGGGGCTTCGGTTGTGACGGCGCCTGGTGCCGTTGCAACCGAAAAGGATCCTCAAGAGGCCGTCCTTGCCCTGCTCAGACAGCCCAAGGGGACAATGATCGCCGCCATCATGAAGGCGACGGGTTGGCAGCAGCGCTTAATTTTCATCGCAGAAAGGAGTGGACTTCAGCGGCGATTGGAGCGTCACTGTCGCCGTGCCGAGATATGGGCCGGTGGCTCGATCCAGGATCCTGCCCCGCTGGCGATGGTGCCACTGCGGGGCTTCGGTGGTGGCGGCGCCTGGTGCCGTTGCAACCGAAAAGGATCCTCAAATGTCGCACGGCAAAACCCCCAGAAAGACCAAATTTGCGCGCGCCAAGAGCCGCGCGAAACAGCCTGCGAAGCCTGGGAACATGACCCGCAGCGGGACCAAGCAGGAGGCCGTCCTCGCCCTGCTCAGACAGCCCAAGGGGACAACGATCGCCGCCATCATGAAGGCGACGGGTTGGCAGCAGCACTCGGTCCGCGGCTTCTTCGCCGCCGTGGTGCGCAAGAAGCTTGGTTTGACGCTGACATCGGAAAAGAACGACGGAGATCGCGTTTATCGTGTGCCTGCCGGACCGCCGTCCAAATCGAAACCGAAGATCGCCGCACAGGCGGCCGCCTAGCCATGGCTTCGATGGATACCCGAGCGATCGAGGGCGAGATCGATCGCATTCGTTCGCTCGGCCGCGAGGAATTGCGGCGCGAATGGCGGCGGCTCAACCACGCTGAACCGCCGCGGATCAGTCGCGACCTGCTTGTCCTTGCCCTCGGTTACAGACTTCAGGAAATCGCGCACGGCGGGCTCGGCAAGGCGACCCGGCGCAAGCTGCAAACGATGGCGAAGGCCTTGCGGACAACGGGCCGGGTTGGCCCGGCGCCGAGCCTCAGCCTGAAGCCCGGCGCGCGTCTGGTTCGGGAATGGCGCGGCCGGACTCACACCGTTACGGTCACCGAAGATGGGTTCGAGTATGCCGGGAAAAACTATCTGTCCCTGACCAAGATCGCCAAAAAGATCACCGGAGCCCACTGGTCGGGTCCGCGCTTCTTTGGGCTATTAGCGGCCGGTGCGGAGCGTCCGAGCCATGGGGCGCGCGATGGGTGAATCGGACAAGACGCCGCGACGCTCCGCCAAAAAGGCACGCTGTGCGATTTATACCCGAAAATCATCGGAGGAAGGGCTGGAGCAGGCCTTCAACTCGCTCGATGCCCAGCGGGAAGCCTGCGTCGCCTATATTCTCTCGCAAAAGCACGAAGGCTGGACGGTGTTGCCGACGCTCTATGATGATGGCGGGTATTCCGGCGGCACGATGGAGCGACCAGCCCTGAAAAGGCTGATCGCCGATACCGAGGCAGGCCAGATCGATGTGGTCGTCGTCTATAAGGTCGACCGGCTGACGCGCGCGCTGTCCGATTTTGCCAAGCTCGTCGAGGTCTTTGACCGCCGCGGCGTCTCGTTCGTGTCGATCACCCAGCAATTCAACACCACCACCAGCATGGGACGGCTGACCCTGAATGTCCTTTTGTCCTTCGCCCAGTTCGAGCGGGAAGTCACCGGCGAACGCATCCGCGACAAGATCGCCGCCTCCAAGAAAAAGGGCATGTGGATGGGTGGCATGCCGCCCCTGGGGTATGACGTGCAAAACCGCACGCTCGTTGTCAAAGAAGCCGAGGCTCACATCGTTGTCGAGATCTTTAGGCGCTATCTCGCGCTCAAGTCGGTTCACGCGCTGCGGGAAGAGCTTGCCGACGCCGGGATCAAGAGCAAGCGCCGAACGCGACCCGACGGCGCCGAATATGGGGGTCAGAAGTTCTCCCGTGGGGCACTTTATCTGATTCTTCAGAACCGGCTTTACCGCGGCGAGATAGCACATAAGGGCAATTCCTATCCCGGAGAACAGCCGGCGATTGTCGACAAGCCATTGTGGGACGAGGTTCAGGCCGTGCTGGCCGCAAACCGGGTGGAGCGGGCAACGGGAGCGCGCGCAAGCAACCCCAGCCTGCTGACCGGCATGGTTTTTGACGAAACCGGCGAGGGCCTGACGCCTACCCATGCGATCAAGAAGGGAACGCGCTATCGGTACTATGTTTCGACTTCCCTCATCACCGGAGCGGGAAGGGGCCTCTTCGTAGGTTATCCCCCACGTATTGCATTCTTCGAGCGCCGGAAAATAGGCCAGGTAGCCGTCGGGGTGCCGGTCGATCGAGAGAAAGTTCCGGCGGCGGGCAGTGAGTTTCTTAATCGTCAGATGTAGCCGGTAGAGATTCGTCTTGCCGAGACCGCGCTGCTTGATTTCGAGGATACCCGCAGCCTCACGCTCCTTCAGATAGGTTCGGATGATGCGCTCCCACGCGCCCATATCCTCGGTGAGCTTCAACTGCCCCGGAAAGCAGGCATTGTCGCCCCATGCGTATTTCAGCAGCATGGCATAGGCGAGCTTGGCCAATGCGATGCTCGTCCGTGGCGAAGACCTCGATCGGTTTGCCCGGGTGCTTTGCCGCCTCCTCGGCAACGGCATTCGCGAGCTTTTTTTAAATGCCGCCGCTTCTTCGGGCGTGGCCGATTTCGGGTTCTTCGGACGTGGCTTCTGGATCGACCAGCCGATCGCCTTCAACGCTTCCCAGCCCCGCTGCGGGGCGACCGAGGTGAGGTTGAGTTCGCCAGCCATCCAAGCCGCAACCTTGCGGCTCGACCACAGCCCGCCATCGGGCGGCGGGTCGTCAAGGCGCAGGCGCAATTTAGCGAGCAGGTCGGGCTTCAAGATCGTTGCCGGTGCGCCGTTGCGACGGCGCAAGTCGCCAAGAGCCTCGGGTCCCTCGGCATTGTAGCGGGCGAGCAATTGTTCGATCCATCGCTCGCCATAGGCCGTCGTCCCCGACACTTGCGAGATGGTGTGAGAGAATGCGCGGTAAAAATCGAGGACCTTTAATTTGTGAGTTGAGGTCACGAAATTTGCGAGTTGCGGCGGTTTTGTGGGTTAATTTCGGTCATATCTTCTGCAAATCCTACTCCTTGACATTATTGGGTCAACCGATGGACAGGCGTTGCGGCCCAGGTGCTATCTAGTCGGCCACATGCCATCATGGGCGCGATCCGTTCACTCATTAGGCCTAATCATGACGATAACCTCTCCTAACTCCACCAGCGTCCTGAAGGTGGGTGTGTTTCATATGGGCACCGCGACGACCGCGACAATCGCGCGCGCGCGAGCGCTGGCTGGCCTCGGGCGGTTCCGGCGGGCTGGCGAGCAGTTTTTCCGCAAACTGCTAAACGCAACACGAGGAATTGAAGATGGCCAGGTAACGCGGGCTCGGCGGAACCCACCAGGCGAGAATGCGTTTGCGGGTGCATCACCCGCGAACGCGACGACAGCCGTGAGCGGCGCGTAACGAAAGGACTTTGGTTTTGGAGAAGTTCGACGCCGACCATGCGCAGCAGGTTCCCAAGCCTCCGACGATGTCGAAAATAGAGCTCATCGCTGTCCGAATTTATTTGCACGCAGACCATCACGATGGGAGCTTGATAACTAATCAATAGGCCCTCCCGCAAATGGGGCCGCTTGTATTGCAGGCAAGGAGAACCGAGTCAGTTATTCAAAAGAGGAAATAGCATGGGCGCGAATTTTCAGACAATGACACTGCCGGGCACCATGAGCCGCGATGAAGTTACAAAGACTTTCAGCAAGGTGCAGGATCGAGACCGCAGCCAAAATGATAGCCAATATGCAGGCGGATTCGGAATGTGTTCTGGCCTTATCTTAACTGATTATAACTTTCACATTAGACGGACGGCCGAAGCTTATTTGGTGGGACGTAGCCAGAAATGGGATCACGCACTTGCCGTCAAGTATGATACTAGCGAAGGCCAGAATTGGCTAATAGGCGCATGGTGCGCAGAGCGGCCGCACGCGCCGGTTGTCGCTTCCGAAATCTAAATTCGAGCGTACCGATAATGTAGCCCGCCAAGGATCGGATGCGCAACAACCTCTCCGAACCGCTCGATCATTAAGCCGAGCAGGGAATTTGCTGCGTCTTGCAGGGAATTGCCCGCCGGGACGGTCGCCGGGTCTCGCGAGGCCGTTTTTCCAACACCATATATTTCGGTGATTTGAGAAAGACGGCGAAACGCTCGGAAGGGTGCTGAAACCAAGGATTTAGGACTCTTCTCTATTCGGGCGGTGGTGGTCAAGCGCTTTCAGGCTAATAACTCCAATTTTTGTCGCTCGCGGGCCCGCGCTTCTCTTCGGGATCAGCCGCTGGCTCTCCCAGCATGGGATCAGCAGGAAGAGACGGAACAATCTGACTCGCGTACTGATCGCGGTAGAGCGATCGACACAAGAGTCCAAAGCGAACTCGTCTCATCCATCGTCCCGCGAGGGACATCGTTGCGCTGGACTGTGGTTTTGCCGCTCCGGCAGTTTGGCGTTCGTCGCTCAGATTGTCGGCGCCATTTCCCTTGTCCAGCGGAACTCGGTTCCATCACTCCACATGCGATGCATAATCACGGCGAGCCGTCGTGCTAGTGCGACGATGGCCGCCATAACAGATTTAGGGGCGCGTCACACGTGGCGGGAGGCTTTGGGAATGCTGTCAACGATCGCGGCAATCATCCGAGACCTGCTCGCTTTCGTCGTCGTGATGTTCGCAATGTTCATCGTGCTCCTCGTGGTCGTCTCGAAGATGCCCGATGAGAACCCGCTGAAGCGCATACTGACCGCTTTGAGCTACCGCGTAGGGGCGACCTTTGCAGCGGGAGTGGCCGCCATCCCCATGGAGCCGATCCCAGCTTGCTCAAAATCATTGCGCGCGCTCACCATATTCAGGCACGCCTGATCCATAACACCAAGCTAACCATGCATGACATCGCTCGCAAAGAGCAAGTGTCGGCAGCCTACATCTATTCCCTCCTGCGTCTTCCCTGGCTGGCGCCCGACATCACCACGGCCATTGTTAATGGCCGAAAACCGCCGCAACTCACCGCCAAGACATTGATGCGCCTAACGCCGCGGCTGCCGGCCGGCTGGGACGAACAGCGAAAGCTCCTCGGCTTTCGCTGAGAACAAATCGTCGATTCTGCGAGTTCCCGCCTCCAATCACTTCGGCATCGCCTGACGTCAGCTTCTCCGCCCGCGAAAAAAGTCAACCACGAAATGGCGCCGGAGAGATTTTCATAACGGCCGCGGCCGAAATCGCGCGTGCAACCGTCTCTGCCACGAATCGCTTTCAACACGAGACCGGTAACCCCCGCAAATTCGCGAGAAAATAGGCTTCCTAGAAAGACAATAATATATGCAACATCAAGAACGTAATAACTGGCGGACGAGTCAGTCAGCGGCGAACCAGTCTCTGGTTCTAAAATTCCCTGCTAGCAGGGAATTTGCAGGGAATTTTACGAAAATCTGGCCGTTTGGCGAGAATTTGCCCGTCAGAACGCAGCAAAATCAGCTTGTTAGAGGATAATTCCCTAGAAACCGGAACAGGGAATTTTATTGCGCAGAACAGGGAATTTATCGAGACGAGCAGGGAATTTGCTGCGTCTTGCAGGGAATTGTCCGCCGGGCGCGGGAAATTCCCCGGGCGGGCCACTACCGTTGGAAGAGTGGGCGTCAGCCTCCATCGAGGACAGATGGGGTTTTTCAAGTGGCTGTCGCCGCGAATCCCGAGTGGCAAACTCGCGTAAAAATATGAACGGATCACAATTTCGTGAACGGGGAGCTTTGCCTAACTCTTAGGCAATCACATATTTTTCAATGACTTATACCAAGTCTCTGAAAGTTTGACTCCTGAGGCGGATTCCCAAATCGGCATTTATCTGATTCACCATGGCAAACAGCTTTTGGGAGAGTTTGCCATGTCAACTCCGGTTCCGCTTCGCTCTGACTTTGACACGATTGGCCTGCGCATGCTGGCGCGGCGATCGCGTGACCCCGATCAGACCCGGCGTCTCTTGGCACTGGCCGAGATTTATGATGGCGGCTCGCGGCCGGATGCGGCGCGGATCGGCGGGGTCGGGGTGCAGATCGTGCGCGACTGGGTTGTCCGTTTCAACGCCAAAGGTCCTGATGGTCTCTTGACCGGCAAAGCGCCGGGCGCTCCCAGCATCCTCGGCGAGCGCCAGCGCCAAGCCTTGCGGCAGGTCGTGGAAGATGGGCCGATTCCCGCCCTGCATGGCGTCGTCCGCTGGCGGCTGATCGATCTGGCGCAGTGGCTCTTCGAAGAGTTCCGGGTTTCGATCTCCAAGCCGACGCTCAGCCGCGAGCTGCGGCATATGGGCTTTCGCAAGCTCTCGGCGCGACCGCGCCATCATGCGCAAGACGAGGAAGCCGCGGCGGCTTTTAAAAAAACTTTCTCGCCCTCGTGGAGGAGACCGCCGCAAAAGAGGCTCCTGGCAAGCCGATAGAGATTTGGTTTCAAGACGAAGCTCGGATCGGGCAGAAAAACAAGGTCACCCGCCGATGGGCGAAACGCGGGACACGGCCTTCGGCGCCGCACGACCAGAGGACGAGTTCAGCCTATATTTTCGGCGCCATCTGCCCGGCCGAAGGAAAAGGCGCCGGGCTCGTACTACCCTCCTGCAACAGCGAGGCCATGGCCCTGCATCTCGAAGAAATCTCGCTTGCGGTCGCACCAAGCGCGCATGCGCTCGTTCTTCTCGATCAGGCCGGGTGGCATGTCTCGGCGAAGCTTCCCGTCCCGGACAACATCACGCTCTTGCCGTTGCCGCCGAAATCGCCCGAGCTCAATCCGGTCGAGAACATCTGGCAATTCATGCGCGACAACTGGCTCTCGAACCGCGTCTTCAAATCCTACGACGACATTCTCGACCACTGCTGCTTCGCCTGGAACAAGCTCATCGACATGCCCTGGAAAATCATCTCCATCGGAACAAGAGAGTGGGCCTATCGGTCGTGATCAGCGAGACTTGGTATTATATTAACCCGCCGCCGCATCTGCACATCACCTTATAATTTTCCGCATGGCGTTGCGAAGCCCGTCCGTGTTCGGGCCTCGGGACGCCGCCCAGCAGGTAGGCCAGGATTTTCGTGACTCTTGGCTTTCGCGCAAAAGCTTCGTGCGAGGTGTCTTGAGGCCGGACCGACCGAAATCGGTTCTGTCCATGAATTCTTCCGGTTCTACGATTGAAATCACCGAACGCTCGGTCAACGACCTCCGCCCGCCTGAGCGTTCGGTGCGCACCCATAACCGTGGCCAGGAGCGAAAGGTCACCCAAATCATCCGCAAGTACGGCATCGTGGCGCCGATCATCGTCGATCCGAATGGCGTCATAATAGACGGCGTGCTTGTGTGGAAGCTCTGCAAAAAGCTCGGCTTCGACAGCGTCCCGACCGTCGTCGTCCGGACGAACGACCCGGCCGCGGTCAAGGCGCTGCGGATCGCCCTCAACCGGGTCGCCGAGGATGCCGGCTGGGACAAGGAAAACCTGCGCGATGAGCTGAAGTACCTGCTCGAGGTCGACTATGAGCTCGACCTGACGGGGTTCGATGCGCCCGAGATCGATGCGATCCTCGAGATCGAGACGCCGACGATCGGCGTTGTCGATCCTGCCGAAGAGGAGTTGCCAACCGGTCCTGCAGTCGCGGACGCGGGCGACATCATCGCCTGCGGCCGTCACCGGATCGCCTGCGGGGATACCCGGGACCCTGTTCTATTGGCGCGCCTTCGAGGCAAAAACGCCGTCCGGATGGTGATGACCGACCCACCCTACAACATCCCGATCGACGGTTTCGTGGGCGGCAAGGGCAGCGTCAGGCATCGTGAATTCGCGCATGCATTTGGCGAAATGTCGGATGCGGAGTTCCTGGCGTTCCTGGCCGCCTTCTTCACAACCGCGATGGCCACGCTCATTCCCGGGGCGCTTGTTTACACGTGGATGGATTGGCGCCATATCGACGCGCTGATCGCCGCCGGCAAGCAGTCCGGCCTTTCCCTTCTCAACCTATGCGTCTGGGCCAAGACGACCGCCGGCATGGGATCGCTCTACCGCAGCCAGCACGAACTCTGCGCCGTCTTCAAGTTCGGCAATGAGCCGCACGTGAATAACGTCGAGCTCGGCAGGCACGGTCGATCCCGATCCAATCTGTGGACCGCCCGCGGCATGGCGAGCTTTGGCCGCGAGCGCAATGAGCTGCTTTCGCTCCACCCGACGACGAAGCCCGTCCGCATGCTCGCCGACGCCATCCTTGATGCCTCGAAGCGCGGCGATACGGTGCTGGATTCGTTCTTGGGCAGCGGCTCGACATTGCTCGCCTGCGACGAGGTCGGCCGGCGCTGCTTCGGCGTCGAGATCGATCCCTTGTATGTCGATGTTGCCGTCCGGCGCTGGCAGAGGGCCACCCGCCGCGACGCGATCTTCGAGGACACCGGCGAGACATTCGATGAGCGGGCCGCACGGCGCGCTGCCGAGGCCGCAGATCTGGAAACATCGGGCAGTTCGGCCGGCACCGCAGCGCCTTCGGTCGGCACCGCCACCAACACTCGGGAGCGCCGCCCATGATTGACAAGAGCAAGGCCTCCGGAGACTACGAAGTCGGCTGGGGCAAACCGCCCCAGCATTCCCGGTTCAAAAAGGGCCAGTCCGGGAGTCCGAATGGGCGCCCGCCGAAGGCGCGCAACCTGAAGACCGACCTCGTTGCCGAGCTCGGTGCGCGCATTCGCGTCCGCGAAGGCGACCGCGAGGTCAGTATTTCGAAACAAGAGGCCTTCATCAAAACGCTCGTCGCGAGGGCCCTCAAAGGCGACGCGCGCGCGTCCTCGCTGCTTGTCGGACTGATGGCAAAGCTCCTCGACGTCGAGGTTGACCTCGCCGAGCGTGGCGTCGACGCAAGCGAGAAGGCGATCATCGATGCGTATGTCGCCCGCCGCTTTGCTGAGGCCGCCATTCCATCCAAGTCCGCATCAGGCGGCAGGGCGGACTTCGGCGATCCCGACGATGCTGGCGATTGAGGGGGCGTTATTCCCTCAATTCTCACGCTTTTTCCAACCCCTTTGTGGTGGATCAAAATGCCAAATCGCGACCTTCTTATCGCCATTCTGCACGAGGACTTCCTGGCCTTCGTCGAGCGCGCATTCGCCGAGGTAGAGCCGCGTGTCACGCTCGCGGTCGAGGACTATATCCGGCTCTTGGCGCACGAACTGACGGCGCTCGCCGCCGGCGACACCAAACGACTGATCCTCAGCCTGCCACCGCGCCACCTGAAATCGCTGTTGACCAGCGTGTTCCTGCCGGCCTGGATGCTCGGTCGCGATCCGCGGCTGCGCTTCATCATCGTCAGCCACCAGATGGATCTGGCGACCCTTTTCTCGCGGCTGATTCGGCAAATTATTGCGAGCGATTGGTACGCCGAAGTATTTCCGCGCACGCAACTCAGCTCCGATCACAACACGGCGTCCGAGTTCATCACGACGGTCGGGGGGAGCGTCCGGGCAACCTCCATCAACGCCGGCGTCACCGGCCACGGCGCCGACGTCATCATCGTGGATGATCCTCTCGACGCTCATGACGCTACCTCCGAGGTGGCTCGAACGAACGTGATCGCGTTCTTTAATCAGGCCCTGATCTCGCGGCTCGACGACCCCAAATCCGGCCGCATCGTCGTGGTCGCTCAGCGTCTCCACGACGAGGATCTTCCCGGACATCTCTTGCACAGCGATGTGTGGAAGCACGTGTGCCTGCCCTTCATTGCCACCGAGGACACGAAGTATGAAATCGGCAACACCTTGTGGCATCGTTCGATCGGCGACGTCTTGTCGCCCGCGCGCTTCGGCCCCAACGACATCGCTGCCACACGCGAAGACGTGCCTTCGCACGTCTTCGCCACCCAATGGCAACAGCAGCCAACTGCAGTGACCTCGCATTGGGTCAGCGAGAGCGACTTCCCCCGAGCCCCCAGCTGGCCCCCAAACTATTCGCGCTGCATCATGAGTTGGGATCCGGCGCTCAAGTCTGGGAGCCGCTCGGACTATTCCGCTTGCGTGATCGCCCGCGAAGTGCAGCAACGCCTTTTTATTGTCAACGTGTGGCGGGGCCGGGAGGACTTCGAGGGATTGTGCAGGGTTGGCGATCGCCTCGCCGACGTGTGGAAGCCGACGTATATTCTCACCGAGGATACCGCCTTGGGCCCGGCCCTTGCCGAGCATTTCGCTCGCATAGGTTATCGTGTTGTCCAGGTTGGCACCAAAGGGCGCTCAAAGGCCGATCAATTCCAGGCCAATCTCGCCCGGCTCAAGGCGGGCGACGTGGTGCTCTGCGAACCAGCACCTTGGGCCTCGGTCTTTATCGACGAGATGGTGCGCTTCCCATTTCACGCCTTCGACGATCAGGTTGACGCCTTAATCCAGTTGTTGACCTGGACCCGCGAGAACCCACCTCCGCCGCCGCGGATAATCGCATCTAGTCTTGGATTACGTCCTCGACAGCCTCACCCAATGCGCGATCCGAAGAATTTCATGCGTCCGCGATTGCGGTGAAGGCGGAAGCGACTACTGCTATCGTTCTATCTTGCGGCCTAAACCCAGAGGAGAGAAAATGCCTCACTATCATAATCATACCGAAGGCTTTGAAATCGATTGGAAGTTGATCCGAGAGACCGCCAGCAGTCAGAAGTTTCGTGTCACTACAGAAAAAACAAAGATTGAGGTCGATATTCATTATACGGCGGAAAAGATTCTCACCGTAAATCTCGTTGTTGAGGGTCACGCCACAAAGAGCCTCCTCAACCCCGTTATGGACGAGATCGGACGTCTCGGTCTCTCCCGGGGCGACTACGCCGTCATCGACTACACCCTGTCCGATACGGAACACCTAATCGAGGGCAATTACTCCATTGACAAGGAGGATCGCAGATATCGCCGACTTTAGCTGGCGATTATTCAACAAGTCTGGCGCGAAATCGCGGCGCTGACCGCCGATCTCTGTATCCTGCGCCCGACGGCTATGTTTTTGTGAAGAATCGAGGATCGTGTAAGGAAGGGTCTAAGCTAACCGCGCGGGCTAACCTGCCGGGAGCGACCTTTCCCACGAGCCACACGAGATTGCCGACAACTCCGAGCGGTCCGGTGCCGATATCCTCACGGCCGAAATAGACGGCGCGCGACACCACCTTCTGACCGAAGGGGAGCAGCGTGTAGGCGGCGATGTTAAATGCGGCCCGCGTCCACGGCAGCCCGATGATAGTGATCGCCATGAAGATCGCGGCGATCACCCAGCCGGCTGCCATCCATAGGCCGCCGAAAAGGATCCACAGAAGGTTGAGCAAAAAGGAGAAGGCGGACATGGCATTGGTTGATCAAGAGGAGCCGGCTCTCGCCGGAGCTAGGTCCCCGTCGGGGACTGTTGGGTTCGCGGTGCCGTTCAGAAGCTCTAGGCGCGAATTCGCTAAACTGCTAATGACAGCTTCGGCTTTGGGCCGATTATTCGCGATGGAAACGGCCTTATGGCCCGGGGTCATTCGGTTGTCGATTCCGAAAACCCCGTCCATTTGACTCGCGGTCAGCAGCGAATCAGAGCATGATCGTCGCATGATTGCAATTGCCTTCCTTTTCATCTGCATGCTGTGCGACTGCTTCAAGTCGCGGCGGCGGCTGGAAACCGAAATCCTGGTATTGCGGCATCAGCTCAATGTCCTGCAGCAGCGCGCACCACGCCGATTGCATTTGCGTTGGGCCGACCGCGCCCTGTTCATATGGCTCTATCGTCGCTGTCCTCGCATTCTTGACGCGGTAACCATCGTCAGGCCCGAGACTGTAGTGCGTTGGCATCGAATGGGCTTCGCCGCGTACTGGCGATGGAAATCCCGCCCGCGCGGTGGCCGGCCACGGATCGGCAAAGAGGTGCGCGATCTGATCCGAAGAATGAGTATTGAGAACCCGCTGTGGGGCGCTCCCAAGATCCACGGCGAGCTGCTCAAACTGGCCATCGATGTCGCGCAGTCCACGGTTTCGATCTACATGGTGCCGAGGCAGGGCCGGCCATTGCAGACCTGGAAGATTTTCCTTCGCAATCACGTGGAGGAGATTGCATCGATTGATCTCTTTGTCGTTCCGACGATTGCCTTTCGGCAGCTATTCGCATTTCTTGTTCTTGGCCATCGACGGCGGCAGCTGTTGTGGTATGCGGTGACCCAGAACCCAACGGCGGAGTGGCTGGCGCGCCAAATCACCGAAGCGTTCCCTTGGGAGACGGCGCCCAAATATCTCATCTGTGACAATGACAGAGCATTTGGCGGCGCGTTCAAGGCTCGGGTACGAGCAATGGGCATCCGGGACCGGCCCACCTCGTTCCGCTCGCCCTGGCAGAACGGATATGCTGAACGCTTGATCCGGTCGGTCCGGCACGAGTGCACCGATCATTTGATCGCGTTCAACGCGGAGCACCTTCGCCGAATCCTTGCGAAATATGCCATCTATTATAACGAGGTGCGAACGCATGTTTCGCTTGGGAAGGATGCGCCCTGCAGACGCTCGATCGAGCGTTTCGGAGACGTTGTTGCGCACCCGATCCTTGGCGGGCTACATCATCGGTACGCTCGAATTTAGCTTTCGGAAGCGACAGGAGGAGCTTTCGCTGTTCAGCCCAGCCGGCCGGCAGCCGCGGCGTCAGAAGCATCAATGTCTGGGCGGTGAGTTGCGGCGGTTTTCGGCCATTGATGATGGCCGTGGTGATGTCGGGCGCCAGCCAGGGAAGACGCAGGAGGGAATAGATGTAGGCTGCCGACACTTGCTCTTCGCGAGCGATATCCTGCACGGTCAGCTTGGGGTTTTGGATCAGGCGTGCCTGGATGTGGTGAGCGCGCGCAATGATTCTGAGCAAGCTGGGATCGGCTGGTGTCTGGTCATCGGCATTCTCGACCAGCATTCGCATTTCGCGGCCGGCGCGCTTCAGGCCCACCGGCAGCGTCAATCCCAGGAGATCATCCGGTGCACTCGTAGGCGCTTGATGCTGCATCTTCAGATCAAGCGACCCGGCGAGCAGCTGGGTCAAGCGGCCTCGAGGGAACGTGACGTCGACGCGATCGGATCTGATTTCCACCCGGCAAAGCAGTGCCATGAGCGTCGCTTTGACTTTGTCAGGTGCGTGGGCTTCGAGATCCTCCGCGATCTGGCGGCTGCGTTCAATCAGTTGGCTGCATCCTGAACCGTTGTGCGATTCATTGTCGACGGCATCGAGGATCGCTCCGGGGTCGGCGAGAAATTTGCGAAGCCTGTTGATCACCGGAGCGGGAAGGACCCGTTCGAGCGGCCGGCGGATACCGGCCGGCAATTTGGAAGGCCTGGTGATGAGGGAGGTCGAAACATAGTACCGATAGCGCGTTCCCTTCTTGACCGCATGGGTTGGCGTCAAGCGCTCGCCGGTTTCGTCAAAAACCATGCCGGTCAGCAGGCTGGGGTTGCTTGCGCGCGCTCCCGTTGTCCGCTCAACCCGGTTTGCGGCCAGCACGGCCTGGACATCGTCGCACAGCAGCTTGTCGATAATCGCCGGGTGTTCTCCGGGATAGGAATTGCCTTTGTGGGGTATCTCGCCGCGGTAAAGCCGGTTCTGAAGAATCAGATAAAGTGCCCCACGGGAGAGCTTCTGACCCCCATATTCGGCGCCGCCGGGCCGCATGCGGCGCTTGCTCTTGATCCCGCCGTCAGCAAGCTCTTCCCGAAGCGCGTGAACCGACTTGAGCGCGAGATAGCGCCGGTAGATCTCGACAACGATGCAAGCCTCGGCGTCGTTGATAACGAGCTTGCGGTTTTTCACATCATACCCCAGGGGCGGCATGCCGCCCATCCACATGCCCTTTTTCTTGGACGCGGCGATCTTGTCGTGGATGCGTTCGCCGGTGACTTCCCGCTCGAACTGGGCGAACGACAAGAGGACATTCAGGGTCAGCCGTCCCATGCTGGTGGTGGTGTTGAATTGCTGGGTGATCGACACGAACGAGACGCCACGGCGGTCAAAGACGTCGACAAGCTTGATGGCCTTCCTCGATATCGGCGATCAGCCTTTTCAGGGGCTGGCCGCTCCATTGTGCCGCCGGAAAACCCGCCATCATCATAGAGCGTCGGCAACACCGTCCAGCCTTCGTGCTTTTGCGAGAGAATGAAGGCGGCGCAGGCTTCCCGCTGGGCGTCAAGCGAGTTGAAGGCCTGCTCCAGCCCTTCCTCCGATGATTTTCGGGTGTAAATCGCACAGCGTGCCTTTTTGGCGGAGCGTCGCGGCGTCTTGTCCGATTCACCCATCGCGCCCCCCATCGCTGACCAAGATCGCCAAAAAGATCACCGGGGCGCACTGGTCGGGTCCGCGCTTCTTTGGGCTATTAGCGGCAGGTGCGGAGCGCCCGAGCACTTGGTCTTTCTGGGGGTTTTGCTGTGCGACATTTGAGGATCCTTTTCGGTTGCAACGGCACCAGGCGCCGCCACCACCGAAGCCCCGCAGTGGCACCATCGCCAGCGGGGCAAGATCCCGGATCGAGCCACCGGCCCATATCTCGGCACGGCGACAGTGACGCTCCAATCGCCGCTGAAGTCCACTCCTTTCTGCGATGAAAATTAAGCGCCAATCGCCAATCGAGGCTCACGGAAAGCGTAGCAAACTCCGTTGACATCGCCGAAGGCGCGCCCAATCTACCATTGTCTATGCGCATGCTTCAGCGCCCTTTAGCCGTCGAGAGGGTGGGCCCTGCTGATCAGCTCGGTGGGAAAGCGACATCGGAGAGGCTCCGCCAGCATGAATCGCGGTTCGATCGATGAGCGTGGGCGGGAAGAACTGCTCCGGAGCGAAGAGCGTTTCGAGCTATTTGTTCGGAGCGTCAAGGATTACGCCCTCTTCATGCTCGATCCCGAGGGCCGCGTTGTGAGCTGGAACGAGGGAGCCGAGCGGATTAAAGGCTATCCCGCGAATGAAATCCTCGGCAAATCGTTCACTACCTTTTACCCAAAAGAGGCTATCGAGTCGGGCTTTCCGCAATCCGAGCTGGAGGTCGCAAGCCGCGAGGGCCGCTTCGAGGACGAGGGCTGGAGGGTGCGCAAGGACGGCTCCCTATTCTGGGCCAACGTTATCATCACTGCCATGCGCAGCCCCGACGGTCAACTGCTGGGCTTTGCTAAAGTCACGCGTGATCTGACGGTGCGGCGCGAGGCAGAGGAGCAGGCTCGCCGTCTAGCGGCGGAGCAGGCCGCCCATGTCGAAGCGGCCCGCCGCGGCGAGGAACTGGCGCACCTCAATGAACGGCTCCGGCAGCAAGCGGTCGAGCTGCAGGTGGCGTTGGCCGCCACCAAGGCGGCTCGCAACGACGCCGAGCGTGCCGCCGCGGCCGCCACCGAAGCATATCGGGAGCTCGATCAGTTCGCTTATGTCGCTTCGCACGACCTGAAGGCGCCCCTGCGCGGGATCGCGAACCTAGCCCAGTGGCTCCAGGACGATATTGGGGAGCAGCTCAAGGATGATTCCAAAGAGCACATGCGCCTCCTCCAGGGCCGCGTACACCGGATGGAAGCATTGATCGACGGTATTCTTACCTACTCACGCGCGGGCCGCAGACTCACGCCGCCAGAGCCGGTGGAGACAGGCGCGCTTGTCCGGGATGTCATCGAACTCCTCGCACCGCCCGCGGAGGTGAGGATAAAGATGCCCGACCAGTTCCCGACCATCGAGGCGGAACGCGTGCCGCTGCAGCAGGTCTTCATGAACCTCATCGGCAATGCGATTAAGTTTACCCGAGCCGTGCGCCCCGATGCGATAATCGACATCGCCTGGCGCGACGTTGCAGATGGTTTTGAGTTCACGATCAGCGACAACGGGCCGGGAATAGCCCCCGAATATCATGGTCGGGTCTGGGGTATCTTCCAGACGCTCGCGGCACGCGACAAGGTGGAGGGTACCGGCATCGGCCTTTCAGTCGTCCAGAAGATCGTCGAAAGTCGCGGTGGCAAAGTGTCACTCGAGTCTGCGCCAGGCGAGGGTGCGACGTTCCGGTTCGTTTGGGCGAATACATTGAGGAAGGGGTTCTCCTAATGAGCAACGCACTCCTCACTATTTTTCTCGTCGAAGACGACGAGGTAGACGTGATGAACGTGAAGCGTGCGTTCGCGCAACACAACATCAGGAACCCTCTATTCATCGCGCGCGATGGGATCGAGGCGCTGGAGAAATTGCGCAATGGCGAGATTCCGAAGGAGCGGCGGATCGTTTTGCTCGACCTCAACATGCCCCGGATGAACGGGATCGAGCTCCTTCGCGAAGTGCGAAACGATCCTGCCCTGTACTCGACGACCGTGGTCGTGCTGACCACATCGAAGGACGAACAGGACATGATCGATGCCTACAATCTGAACGTCGCAGGATACCTCGTGAAGCCGGTCACTTTCGCAAACTTTTGCGAGGTAATGGTGGCGCTGAATAAGTACTGGTCGCTTGTTGAGTTCCCGTAGGTTATGCGATGGGCATTCCATTGACGCCACAAAATGGCACCTACCGACTTCGAATTCTCGTTGTTGATGACGACGAGGCTGACCGGCTTGCTGTTCGGCGTTGCTTGCATCAGCCCGGCCTGTCAGCCGCGATTGAAGAAGCTAGGACCGGGGCTGAGGCGCTGAAACTCATCGCCCACTCCGACTATGACTGCGTTTTTCTGGACTATTATCTGCCCGATGTGGCCGGGCTTTCGCTGTTGGAGAAGTCTTAAAGCCGCCGCGCCCGAACTTCCGGTGGTGATTTTCACCGGGCGCGGCGACGAAGATATTGCCGTCCAGTTGATGAAGGCCGGAGCAGTGGACTATCTGCCCAAAACCTCGATGACGCCTGAGCGCCTCGCGGCGGGTTTGCGCCACGCCATGGAGCTGGCGCGCGCCACTGCGGCGCGGAAGCAGGCGGAGAACGAACTCAGAGCGGAGGAAAGCCGGTTTCGTACCCTCGCAAACGCCATTCCGCAGTTTGCGTGGATGGCGGATGCTAGCGGCGCGCGGTATTGGTTCAATCAGAGGTGGTTGGACTACACCGGCATTCCCCTCGAGGAGCTGACAGGCTGGGACTGGCGGCAGGTTCATCATCCCGATCACGTCGACCGCGTCATCCAACTGATCCGCGACAGCTGTGCGACGGGCGAACCGTGGGAAGACACCTTTCCATTGCGTGGCAAGGACGGGACTTATCGCTGGTTCTTGTCGCGTGCCCTCGCCATTCGAGGGACCGATGGAGATATTGTCGGTTGGCTCGGCACGAACACGGATGTTACGGATCAGAAAAACGCGGAGGCCGAACGGGAACGGCTCCTGTTGCTTGAGCACGAGGCGCGCAGCAGGGCGGAACACGCGACCAAGGCCCGCGACGGGCTGCTGGCCATCGTCGCCCATGATCTACGGAATCCGCTGCACATCATCATGAGCGCAGCGGCGAAAATTCCGCCTTCGCCTCCGGATAAGAAAGGCAGAAATTACATCGAATTCATCCAACGCTCGGCGCGCGAGATGGATCGTCTGGTTTGCGATCTGTTGGACGTGTCGAACATGGAATCCGGAAAATTCGCGGTCCGGCGGACGCCGGTCGATTTACGCGCAATATTGGTGGAGGCGCGGGAACGCTTTGGTCTGTCTGCGCAGGAGCGAAACATCGCCCTGGATTACGACATCGATGCGGTCGTGAGGTCAGTGAGCGCGGATTGCGACCGCCTGCTCCAGGTCATTGGCAATCTACTCGGAAACGCTTTCAAGTTCACACCCGAGGGGGGTCGCGTGTCGCTTCGCGCATGCGAGCGCGAGGGCCATGCTGAGATTATCATTCGGGACTCCGGCCCAGGGATCGCGACCGAGAACCTGCCTCACATCTTCGACCGATTTTGGCGGGGCGATCATGCGTCGCGGGCGAGCGCGGGACTGGGGCTGGCGATCTGCAAGGGTATCGTCGAGGCCCACAATGGGCACATCTGGGTAGAAAGCACCGTCGGTGGCGGGACTAGTTTCCATGTCAGCATCCCCTGGGCGGAGACGTGAATTGGTGTCGTGAATGGGGCGAGATCGGCCACCGCATCGAAACCCAAGCGAGCTGCACCCCTTTTTCCAAAACGCGGCATCAGCGGGCGTCGGCATTCTGGGTTCGAGCAACGATGCCCGACCCGGCTTTGAAGGATTCTGACGGACTTCGCAGAGAAGTCTTCGTGGATGTCGATCGCGCGGCGTGCGTTTCCGTCGAGCCTCGAGTTGAAGAGACGGGCCGGATCCCTCAGAGACGCGCCCTTGGCGAAGGTAAGCTTCACGACATTCTTGTAGGATTCGCCAGTGCAGATGATGCCGTCGTGCGACCAATTCGGAGTGCCATCCACTTCCACTCCTCGACGACGTCCGGGTCTGCTTCCTTGATGAGCTTGCGCATTCTGCTGAGGGTTTCCCCGCGCCAGTCCCCGAGTTCGGCGATTCTTTTCGAGATGAGCTCCGAGGCCGACTGGCCTTGGCTCGCGCCAGAGACCCTGGCATGCGCAGACGCTCCTTGCGCGGGAACCGGGAGATCTCGCGATCGACCGTTCGGCAACCGCCGCCGGTCCGCATCGGGAAGGCGAGGAGCCGTAGCCGATGATGCACGGTCGCGAGAAGTCAGACTTTGCCATAGTGTGCGCTGGGCAGCGCGTGAGTCATGGGGGTTGAAGTCCCCTCGACGCTCGGATGAGGAGCGCCGTATCCGAAAGCGGGGGTAACGCCTCGCTGGCCGGGAGCGCAGGACGGGTATGGAGAAGCCTAAACGGGCACGAAGGCGAAAGCCGGACACGGCCAAGGCGGACCTGGAGCCGGTTGCTGAGAATATCCCGGAGGGCAGGGTGTCTGGAGCGATCCGGAATCCGAAGGGCATGAGGAGAAGTATCGGGCTGCAGTCGATGGGGGCGACCCCGAAGACGAACAGGTCGGCCAAAGATGGGGCAAGGTCGAGCCCGCACTATGGGGGCGAAGGCGTTCTCATTCACCCATCGCACCAAGGTGTTTGCTGGCGGCACGATACGGAAGATTCGCGCGTGACCCCAGGAGACCTGCACGGGTCCGGCCCACAACCGGGTAAGCGACCCCTATAAGCGAAAGCGAAATGGGGAGCGATGCTCATGCAGGAGTCGGAGAACGGAATAGTACCTGAAGCGCGAGACGAATAACTCGCGTGACCGGCAACGGCGGATCGTGAGTGATCCGGGGAAGGACGTTCGTGAACGGGTCGAGATTGGAACAGTCTGGACAGATGAGAAAGGAGCGTGAAGGTGGAAAGTTCCCTATGCGAAAGACCCGAACGTCACGCGCCGAGGAGACTGTTGGACTATCTCAACCTCGAAGGTCTGCAGCAGAAGGTCCACTCACTGGTGGATAAGGTTTACTCACGCAAGAACTTGACGCTTGCGTGGGAGCGCGTTCGAGCCAATCAGGGGGCCTGCGGAACGGACGGGATAAGTGTCGAAGTTTTTGAGGCCAATCTGGAAGACAATTTGGAACGGCTACATCGAACGCTTCGCGACGGAACCTATGAGCCGCAACCCGTGCGACGATTGGAGATTCCGAAAAGAGGAGCGCCCGGCAGGACCAGGCCTTTAGGCATACCATCGGTTATTGACCGAGTGTGCCAGCAGGCGATGGTCAACCGCCTGGAGCCGATCTTTGAGAAGGTCTTCGATCCGAGCAGCTTTGGGTATCGCAAAGGCCGCAAAACAGCTGATGCCCTGGGCAAGATCTGGCGCGAAGTGGAGGCCGGAAACGAGTGGATCGGCGACGCGGATCTAAAAGACTATTTTGGGTCCGTGGATCACGAAAAGCTCATGGCCCTGATCGGGAAGCAAGTCGCCGATAGCCGGGTGCTGAAGCTCATTCGGCAAACGCTCGCGGCGGGTTACGAAGAAAAGGGCCGCCGGTATGAAACCCCACGGGGAACCCCGCAAGGCGGGGTCATCTCGCCCATATTGAGCAATATCCTGCTGACTCCCTTTGACAAGGAGATGAGGCGCCAAGGGTATCAACTCACACGGTGGGCGGATGACTGGGTTGTGACCTGTCGAACCCGAGCGGAAGCAGAGCATGCTTTGGCTCGGGCGGAAAAGATACTCGAACAACTCGGCGTCACGCTCAACCGGGAAAAGACCCGGATTGTGCATGTCGCGCACGGCTTCGAGTTTCTGGGATTTAAAATCAAACGGGGAAAAAGGCAGTTCAAACTGTCCCGCGATCGGATTAAATCCAAGCTGAACCGACAAATCTCTACGCCATTCCCACGCAGAAGGCGGTGGACCAATTCAAAGACCAGATCGGGCCCTGACGAAAAGGCGCGTGCCTCTACGAATGGGTGAGTTGATCAACACGATCAATCCGATCATCCGAGGATGGGGAAACTACTTCTGTCGCTCTCACGTCAGAAAACTCTTTCACCAGCTCGATGGATGGATCGTGCGAAGGCTCTGGTCGCATCGCGCGAAGCGATGGCGGAACACAGGCTGGAAGCACAATCCCACGAAACGGCTGCGTGGAGAGGAGTTCAAGCTGGTTGGCCTCGTCTCACTGTCAAACAGCATTGAATCGGGACCCCGGATCGGTGTGCAAAAGGTACCCCTTTTGGCGGGGAGGAACGACAGCGCTCGCCCCCGGCGGAGCTGGTCAGGGTTGCGCAGCCGGGGCGAGCGCGGTGGCGTGGGAGGGGGCTTTGAGCGCTAGGCGCGGTTTTTGAAGCGCCAGCTTTCATTTCCGGTTTCGACGATGTCGCAGTGATGGGTGAGACGATCGAGGAGCGCGGTCGTCATCTTGGCGTCGCCGAAGACGCTCGGCCATTCGCCGAACGCCAGATTGGTCGTGACGATCACCGAGGTGCGTTCGTAGAGCTGGCTAACGAGATGGAAGAGCAATTGCCCGCCAGCCTGAGCGAAGGGCAGATAGCCGAGTTCGTCGAGAACGGTGAAGTCCTTGCGAGTGAGGTAATCGGCGATTCGTCCCTGCCGCCCTGCGCGTGCTTCGGCCTCCAGGCGATTGACGAGATCGACTGTATTGAAGAAGCGGCCGCGCAGGCCGGCGCGGATGCAGCTTCGCGCGATGGCAATGGCGAGATGCGTCTTGCCGGTCCCGGTGCCCCCCACGAGAACGACGTTGCGTTGCTGCGCGATGAAGCCGCCTCCGGAAAGATCACGCACCAGGGTTTCGTTGACGGTCGTGCCGTCAAAGTCGAAGTCATCGATGTCCTTGGCCAGAGGGAGTTTGGCGATGGTCATCTGATATTTGATGGAGCGCGCCTGCTTTTCGGCAATTTCGGCCTTAAGAAGATCGCCGACGATTTGTGGCGGCTCGTGCTGCCGCTTTATGCCAGCCGCCATCACATCATCATAGGCGGTTCGCATGCCGAAGAGCTTGAGTTCGCTCATGAGGTCGAAGATTTGCGTGCGTTCCATCAGCCTGAACTCCTCAGTTGATCGTACCGGGCACAATCGGCGAGCGGGACGTGCCGGAGTTTCAGCGCGTCCGGGGTGAGTATGGTGAGTGGCGGACCGGGATCACGGCGACGCGCCAGAATGTTGAGAACGACGTCGGCGGAATGGACGCCCTCGCTCAACGCCTCGGCACAGGCGGCCTCGACCGCCGGCAGCCCGTCGTCGAGAACCGCCGCGAGGATTTTCACCATCTGCCGATCGCCATCGGCGGAGCCGGTGAGTTTGCGGCGAATTTTCTCCATGGCCGAGGGCAAGACCCAGTCCTTGAACGGCGCGCCATTCCTCAGAGCGCCGGGCTTGCGGGCCAGAACCGGAACGTAATGCCAGGGATCGTAAATCGTCTCTTCGCGGCCAAAGGATCGCCGATGTTCGCCGGCGGCGATCCCGTCCTGGCGAATGACGATCCGGTCTGCATAAGCGTGGATTTCGACCGGACGCCCGACCGCGCGCGCCTTCACCGAGTATTTGTTGTTATCGAACCGGATAAGGCAGGTCTTGGACACCGCCGCGCTCACTGCATGGAAGCCGTCGAAGCGGCCGCGCAGTTGCACGAGCTTTTGCCGTTCGTCCTCGAAAACCTCCCAGATCGTGCGGCTGGCGCATTCTGGATGACGATGCGCCTTGGCGTAAGCGACACATTTGTCGAGGAGCCAGGCATTCAATTCGTCATAGCTCTTGAATCTCAGGCGCGGCGTGAAAAAGCGCTCACGCACCAAGCCGACCTGGTTCTCGACCTGGCCCTTTTCCCAGCCCGAGGCCGGCGTGCAGGCCACTGGCTCGACGAGATAATGCCCGCACATTTGAAGGAAGCGGCGATTGTATTGCCGGTCCTTGCCGGCGAAGATTGTCTCCACCGCGGTTTTCATATTGTCATAAATGCCGCGCTCGCAGGCGCCTTTGAAAAAGGCAAAGGCGCGGTCATGCGCGTCAAAGACCATCTCTTGGGTCTCGCGTGGATAGGCGCGGACAAACGGCATGCGGCTGTGACAGAGCCGCATATGGGCGACCTTCACGGTCACCGTCGCGCCGTTCAGCACGACGATTTCATGGCTCCAGTCGAACTGATAGGCCTCGCCGGGAGCAAAGGTGAGCGGCACATAAGCCTGCGCCAGCGCCACACCGCGTTCCTTGCGCCACGTTTTCGCGTAACGGCGAACCGCGTCGTAGCTTCCGGCATAACCAAGGCTGCGCAGTTCTTCGAATAGCCGAACAAGCGTCAGCCGCTCGCGCGCCGATTTTTCTGCATTCTCCAACAGCAGGGAATCCAGCCGCCCCCGCCACGGTCCGATCTTGGGAAGCGGCTGCGTCAAGCGTTCGTAATGGAACTCGGTCGCTTCGGATCGGATGACCTTCCGGACGACCTTTCTGGAGACGTGCAGCTCCCGGCAAATCTCCTTGATCGGCTTTTTCTGAACAAAAAACGCCCGGCAAATCTTGGCGATCGTTTCCACAACCAGCATTCCAATCTCGGCCTCCCAAAATCCAGGAGGCCACTGTGGACCCTCAGCCCCGGGGTCCCGATTGGATGCAAATCACCCCAAAAGCGGGGTCCTTATTCCATGCTTATTCACAGTCTCACTGATACCGTCTCTTCAGACTGCGAAAGCCCATTCATGAAAGCTGGATGCGGGAAAACTGCACGTCCAGTTTGAGCGGCGGACGGAGGCAAGTGCGAAGGCAGCTGAGCGCGCCTCCTCCGACCCGACAGCTGGGAAGCCGACGAACAAAGCGGTCCCGACCGCAGCGGAGCCGGTTGGAGCCAAGGGCAGGGGCTAAGGGGAACGCGAGCCAGCAAAGCACGCACCGGACACAGGGACGGGGAGCGCGTGTCACAAGCGCTGGAACGCGTACGGCAAGCCGCGCAAAGGAAGAAGGAGAAGTTCACTGCGCTCCTCCACCACATCAGCATCGACAGCCTGCGGATGGCGTTCTTCGCCGTCAAACGCGACGCCGCCTCTGGGGTTGATGGATTGACCTGGCCGACCTACGAAGCAGACCTTGAGCGAAACCTCACTGATCTGCATGAGCGGGTTCATCGGGGAGCATACCGGGCACTGCCGTCCGGCGGTATACATTCCTAAACCGGACGGGCGGCAGCGCCCGCTCGCGGTCGTAGCCCTTGAGGACAAGATCGTCCAGAGAGCGACCGCTGCTGTGCTGAATGCCATCTACGAGGAAGACTTCCTCGGGTTCAGCTATGGGTTCCGGCTCGGCCGCGGGGCGCACGATGCACTCGATGCGCTCGTGGTCGCGCTCAAGAGCCGGAAGGTGAACTTCATCTTTAAGTCGTGAGCGTCAGTGAAAGGGGTACCGGGCAGGGCGCGGCGATCTCGCCGCTGCTTGCTAATATCTACCTGCACTACGTGCTCGACCTATGGGCCGAGCGCTGGCGACGGCGCGAGGCCACGGGCGACATGATCATCGTGCGTTATGCCGACGATTTCATCGTGGGCTTTCAGCACGAGGCTGACGCCCGGCGGTTCTGGGACGACATGCGCAAACGGTTCGAGGAGTTCTCGCTGTCGCTCAATCCGGACAAGACTTCTCCTGATCGAGTTCGGCCGCTTTGCGGCAGAACGACGCGCTCAGCGTGGGCTCGGAAGGCCGGAAACCTTCAACTTCCTCGGCTTTACCTTCATCTGTGAACGCAACAGCCGTGGGCAGTTCCTCGTGAAGAGGATAACACGGCGCGATCGCATGCGGGCAACGCTCAGGGAGATCAAGGATGAGCTGCGACGGCGGATGCATCAGCAAATCCCCGAGCAAGGAACTTGGATCGAGCAGGTCGTCAGAGGCTTCTTCGCCTACCACGCAGTGCCGACCAACGGAGCTGCGCTGAAAGCATTCTACTATTACGTGGAGCGTATTTGGTTGCGCACGCTGCGGCGGCGTAGCCAGAAGGATCGCTTCTCGTGGCAGCGGATGCACAGGCTGGCCGCCGACTGGATTCCCAAACCGCAAATCCTTCATCCGTATCCTGACAAGCGTTTCGCCGTCACACACCCAAGGTGAGAGCCGTGTGCGGGAATCCCGCCCGCACGGATCTGGGCGGGGGGCGGTCAGTAATGACCCTCCCTTGTACGTTGCGAGTGTCCGGCAAATGATCATTTCTGCCGGATGGCGAGGAAAGCGGTGAGCCTGCGGCGTCCCTTTGGCGACCAAGCCCGAGCGGTAGATCCGGCCCCGCTTTTCCAAGCTCCGCTGTTTAGGCCGGACGGTATCCTGGGACGCGTTCTGGCGCAGATCCTGTGTACAAGGTTGATCGATGCGGAGCCGTCGCTGCGAGGATCTGAAGAGAAAGCCTTAAAATGACTGACGCTGTACTGGGCATCGACGTTTCCAAGAACACATTCGACACCAATCTCGGGGCTGGCACAAAGGCGCGCTCCCAGAGCTTCGCCAATTCGCCCGATGGCTGGCATCACCTGATTGCCTGGCTCGGCGAGCACAAGATCGGACAGGTTCACGCCTGTCTGGAGGCAACCGGACGCCACGGCCTGGGCATCGCGCTTGCACTCCATGAGGCGGGACACGTCGTGAGCATCGTCAATCCCGCGCAGATCCGCGACTTCGCGCGGACGAAGCTGGGGCGCAACAAGACCGATCAGGTCGATGCCGTGCATGTCCGTGAATACGCTGAACTGTTCAAGCCCCGCCCCTGGACCCCGCCTTCGCCATCAATGCGGCGTTTGTGCGAACTTCAGACAATCCGGGCTGGCACGGTCGCCGGCCTGACGGAATGGAAGAATCGCCGCGGTAGCGGCATGGCGGATGACTTGGCACTGTCGCTGGCGGAGACAACAATCCAGCATTTTGCCTCCCAGCTTAAGGCGGTCGACCAAGCCATTGCGGAGACAATCGGCAACGACCTGGAGCTGTCCGCCAAACGCGACTTATTGGTCAGCATCAACGGCGTGGGAGAAGCCCTGGCTGGCATCGTGCTGGCCGAATTGCCGGGTCCCGATATCCTCGGCTGCAGCGCCGCGGTCGCCGCCTATGCGGGGTTGAATCCGCAGCAACACCAGTCTGGAATCTCGGTCAACCGGCCCGTGCGGATCTCCAAAATTGGCAACGCCGTGCTGCGCGCCGCCTTGTACATGCCGGCTTTGTCGGCGATGCGTTACAATCCAGCGGTCGTTGCTTTGGTCGATCGGCTCAAGGCTCAGGGGCGCCTGAAGGGAAAGCAGATTGTGATCGCTGCCATGTGCAAGCTCCTGGTGCTTTGCTTCGGCGTGCTGAAGACCGGCAAGGAATTCGACCCGGCGATGGTAATGGGCAAATGACCCGGCGTGCCACGCCACAGCCTGGCGTCGATCGCATGGTGAGCACAAGTTGGAGTGGGAGGCGGCGGTCAAGCCCCGCAGCCCGTCAGGGGCGCGCGTTAGCGCGCGGGCTTGAGGGCCGTCTCCCGCTCCAACATCATCATGCCAGCGATCAAAACAGTTCAAGTTCGCGTTGCCGGGTTTCTTTTTCTCTTGCCCTCAAACACGGTATCTAACGCGCTACGCCACGAGATTTTCTCACCGTAGCCCAAGGCGGACCGCGAGGCTTTCGTCAGTGGACCCGAAAACAGCAATACTCCTCGACAGGCTATTGCCTGGACGGCGCGCAGCAAGCTCGCGCGTTGATCTTCTGATCGATCCGCCGCACGCCGTTATTGACACCAGCAGCCAGTCTTTGGTCGAATCTTGATCTCCACTCATGGGTTCAGTGGTTTGATAACTTCCTCGCCCTTAATTGACATTTTCACGATATCCTTTGCATCGATATCCATTTTCATGAGGTCCTGCATGCGGATCTGGCTGTTGTCGTAAGTGCGGAAATAATACCGCTTTGTCTTGAGATCGCTGGCGGAGGTCCAAAGCGTATAATCGGCGAGGACATTGCCGTGCGCGTCCTTCTCATGTTCGCGGGCCGCGCCCTTTGGAATATCAAATTGGTTCAGCACGTGGAATGCCTCAAGGATTGCGTCGTGCCCGGTCTTTGATGGCAGGACCGAATGGCTAAACGCGACCGCACGGACGAATCGTGACGCGATCCGGACGGTCGATGGCGAAATTGATCGCTGCGGAGCCGCGGGACCCGGCGCGTTTTTCGATTTCGCCGTCGCTGAGCTTGTCGAACTGTTCGGAAGCGGCATTCACGCTCGCTTGCGCCTGCTCGTCGATCTTGATCCGGGCGAGAATTTCCCCTGGGAACTCGTCATCGACGCGCCCGATACCGCTTCGGCACGTTCACGAAGGCGCTCGATGATCGTGTGGGACCGCGGCCGTTGGAAGCCGGAGGGCGATCCGCAAAAGGGGCTTGGGAAAGGGCATCTGGCGTTTACGCTCGAACCGATATGCCGCCCATTGTGTTGAGGGCGCAAAGTAGGCCGAGAAGGGCATTGCCGGGCGAATGGAGGGACACGCCGAGATGGATATGTCGGCGATTCGCTTCGCGCTCGCCTCCATAGATAGCGTGGCTAGAGTTAAATGGCGCAATAGAGCTGTGATATCCGGCAAATGCTTCGCACGAAGCTGGTCTGCTCTACCAGGGGGATGAAGCGGATAGCCGAGGAAGACGAGCCCTTGAGAATGCCCAATATGGGAGATGTGACAGATATGATTCTCCGGACCTTGTTCCAGATCACAGAGTCGGGCTTGATTCAAATCGGGACGAAAGAACGCTTACGGCGGCCGCTATGGGAGAAGGCAATCGTCGATGCGGAAGAACTACTGAAAACAAAGCGCATGTCGCTGTTGCAGCGAAAGGCAATTGAAGCCGATATAAAGCGCTGCAGATTAGCAATTCGGGGCCGCTAGGATTGCCGGGAGTTGTCTTCGGAGACCATTCGAAAGCCCTTCAACCTCGCCATAAGCGTCCATCCGTGGGGACTGCCGCTCGCAATAGCCTAAATCACGATAAGATAATGCTCCCGACTTCTTGCGGGTTCTCGACGGACGAGAAGTGACCTGTATTAGGGAGTGTGAACAAACGAGCGTTCCTTAGCGTGGCCTTGGTGCGCTCCCGCTCTGAGATGAGTGACCAGTCCTTATCGCCATAGATCAGCGTTACAGGCGCTTGCACCCTGGAATAACGCTCGCGCGCTTTGTCCCAGGAGCGCCATGCGGCCAGGACCTTCCGCTCAACGTAATGATAATTTGGCCGGCGACCAGTCTTGTCGAATTCATCAAGAAGGTCGGCGGGCAATTTGCGTGGGCCGGCGTACCCGCCGCCCATTATCTTCCCAAGAATCCAGCGGTTTGCGAGCGCGGCGCCGATGGCCCCAAAGACAGGGATTTGCAAGCTGCCGATGATCAGGTTCGCAAACCAGTTGCCGCGGCGGATGCCATCGCCGTAACGCGTCTCATAGTCGTAGGTATTGAGCGCGTAGACCGCACGAATACGGTCGGGGACATCAGCCGCGACGGTCAGCGCAAGCACGGAGCCTATGGATTCGCCCACAATGGTCACGTCGCGCAGATCCAGGGTTTCCAGAAAACCTACGATGCCTTCGCGCATGTAGGGCTCATCGTACTGCACTGACTTGTCGATAGGAGAGTGACCATGGCCCGGCAGATCCACGGCGTACACGGTGAACTTCTCTGCGAGAAGCGGCGCCAGCGCTCGGAAATACTCGAGCTGTGTACGAATCGTGTGGAGGAGGACCAGAGGTGGCCCATTACCCAACTTCGCGTAGCGGAGGCTGAGCTTGTCAAAGATCCTCAGAAGCGTCGGCTCAACCGAGACGCTCTTGCCGTTCTCTTTTAAGTCGACCATGTGGTGGTTTCCTACGATTAGTTGACGTCCGGCTGGTATCAGCGATTAGCCCAAGTGGATACGTCCGGCACCGAGACCTTCGTTCAAACGGAAGTGACGGCCACCGGACGTGAGTGCGTTGATTGAGGAACTGGCCGCAACACGACTGCTCCTTCCCATTTCACTTCGGGTCTGCGTACTCGGAACCAGGCTGCATAGAGAGCCGGAAGGAAGAGAAGCGTCAGAATCGTTGCCACCAAGAGTCCGCCCATCATCGTGATGGCCATCGGTCCCCAGAACACCGAACGCGACAGCGGGATCATGGCCAGGATGGCGGCCATCGCCGTGAGCACCAGCGGCCGCGAGCGCCGCACGGTTAATTCGATGATCGCATCCCATCGCGAGAGACCGGTCGCCACGTCCGCATCGATCTGATCGACGAGAATGACGGTGTTGCGCATGATCATGCCGGCGAGCGCGATGAGCCCGAGGAGCGCATTGAAGCCGAACGGAGCATCGAACGCAAGCAGCGAGAAACTCGCACCGATGAGGCCCAGCGGCGCGGTCGATAACACCAGGAACAGCGTCGAGAACCTGTGCAGCTGTACCATCAGGATGGTCAGCATGGCCAGGAACATGAGCGGGAAGATCTTGAACAGTGCGGCGTTGGCCTTGGCGCTCTCTTCCACCGCGCCGCCGACCTCGATGCGCATACCGGGCGGCAGTGTGGCTGCGATCTCGTCGATCGCGGGTTTGATCTGTGCCGTCACGTCCGGCGCCTGAACAGTGGGCGCGATGTCCGAGCGCACAGTCAGCACCACATCCCGATTGCGCCGCCACAGGATGGGCTCTTCGAACTCATAATGAACCCGTGCGACCTGCGAGATGGGAACGGCCGCGCCCGAGCGCGTCGGGACAGTGAGATCCTCGAACGAGCCGAGCCCGAGCCGCTCCTCCGGGATGGCACGCGCCACCACCGGCACGAGCTCGATGCCTTCCTTGTATTCCGTGACCGTATATCCGGAGAGCAGCGTTCCGAGCGTCTGCGCTATGTCCTGAGACGTGAGACTGAGCGAGCGAGCACGGTCCTGGTCCACCTCGAGCCGGATCGACTTCTTCTGCTCGTTCCAGTCGAACTGCACGTCGCGCGTGTTCGGGTTGGCACGCATTGCGGTCCGCACCTTGTCGGCGACGGCGCGCACGCTCTCGACGTCAGAACCGATCACACGGAACTGCACCGGGAATCCGACCGGCGGTCCGAAGTTCAGCCGGTCGATGCGCAGGCGCGCCTCGGGGATCACGTTCTGGGCGACGAGCCCTTCGAGCCGCGCCTTGAGCCGCTCACGCGCCTCGGCGCCCTTGGTCATCATCACGATGAGCGCGAAGCTCTCGTTCGGCAATACGGGGTTCAGGGCCAGGAAGAATCGCGGCGAGCCTGCGCCGATATAGGTCGTGTAGTACTCGAGGTCGGGGCCATCCTTGATGAGCGCCTCCGCCTTCTTTGCGGCGGCTTCCGTGACGCCGATGGACGTTCCCTCCGGCATGCGGATCTCGATGAAGAGTTCCGGCCGTGATGAGATCGGAAAGAACTGCTGCTGCACCTGCGCGAAGGCGGCGACGCCGGCGCCGAAGGCAGCGAGCGTCAGCGCGATGACCACCCAGCGGAAGCGCACGGCCCAGCCGACGGCCCGGCGAAGAATGTGATAGAGACGCGTGTCATAAATGTCGTGCCCGGCATGTCCACCGCGGTTCTTGGCGAAGTTGGGCAACAGCTTGACGCCGATGTAGGGCGTGAAGAATACGGCCACGATCCACGACACGACGAGCGCAAGCCCGACGATCCAGAAGATGTTGCCCGCGTACTCGCCTGCGGTTGAGCGCGCGATGCCGACCGGCAGAAAGCCGGACGCCGTCACTAACGTTCCCGTCAGCATGGGAAACGCGGTCGAGTCCCAGGCGAAAGCCGCGGCCCGCATGCGGTTCCAACCCTGCTCCATTTTCACGACCATCATCTCGACGGCAATGATCGCATCGTCGACGAGCAGGCCGAGCGCGATGATGAGGGAGCCGAGCGTGATGCGGTCGAGATTGAGCCCGGCCACGTTCATGACGACAAACACGACCGCGAGCACGAGCGGCACCGACGTCGCGACGACGAGGCCGGAGCGCCATCCAAGGGATATGAAGCTGACGACGAGCACGATGGCGAGCGCCTCGACGAACGAGCGCAGGAACTCGCCCACCAACTCCTCGACGACGCGCGGCTGGTCTGTGATCTGGTCGATCTCGACGCCGATCGGAACCTGAGCTTTGGCATCCGCAATCGCATCCTTGAGCCGCTTGCCGAGCTCCAGAACGTTGGCGCCTTTGGTCATGGCGACGACGACACCGACGGCTTCGCTGCCGTTATGGCGCACGATGCTGCTCGGCGGGTCCTCGTATCCGCGTTTGACGGTGGCGATATCGCCGAGCCGGAAGGTCACGCCGCCCGCCTCGATGGGAACCTCCGCGATAGCCGCCGCGCCCTTAAACGCACCGGCGACGCGCACGTTGATTCGGTCGGCATTGGTCTCGATGCTGCCCGCGGGCGTGACCGCATTCTGGCGCGCCACGCTGTCGAAGATGGCTTGGGGAGTGATGCCAAGCGTCGCGAGCTTACGGTGGCTGAACTCGATGAAGATGCGTTGCTCGCGCACGCCGACAATGTCGACCTTGGCAACTCCCTCCGTCCGCAACAGGCGCTGGCGCACGATCTCCGCATAATCCTTGAGCTTGGTGAGCGAAACGTCGGCGCCCGACAACATGTAGATGGCGGAGTAGACGTCGCCGTACTCGTCGTTGAAGAAGGGTCCTTGCACGCCCTGCGGCAGCGTCGGGCGGCTGTCGGTGAGCTTCTTGCGCACCTGGTACCAGGCGTCATCGACTTCCTTCGCCCGCGCCGTATCCTTGAGTTGCACCTGAATGACAGTGACGCCCGGCCGGGTGTAGGTCTTGACGTAGTCGAAAAGCTCGAGCTCCTGAAGGCGCTTCTCGAGCTTGTCGGCGACCTGATCCTGCATCTCCTCGGCGGTGGCGCCTGGCCATGCCGCGCTGATCACCATCGTCTTAATCGTGAACGAGGGATCCTCGGCGCGGCCGAGGCTCAGGTAACTCATGAGCCCCGCCACCGAGAACACGATGATGAAGAACAGAACGAAAGCGGGATGTGCGACCGCCCAGGCGGAGAGATTGCCGCGCGAGGTGGGGTGTTCGGGCTCTGCGCGCGCGGTCATTGTACCACCTCAACGATACGGACCGGCGTTCCGGCGTCGAGCTTGTGAACGCCCGCCGCTACGACCTTTTCCCCCGTCGTGAGCCCGCCGGAGATGATGGCCCACGTTTCTGTCCAAGCACTGACCTCGACGCCGGTCTTGATCAGACGGCCGCGGGCCTCATCGATAAGCCATACGGACGGCCGGCCCTGATCCTTGAAGACCGCGGCCAGAGGAAGCTTGGCGCGCTCGCCGGCGCCTGGGGACGCGAGATGTACCGTCGCCGTTTTGCCGAGCGTTATGGCGGCGTCCGGCCTTATGAGCGAATAGCGGGCTCGATAGGTGCGCGTTGCCGGGTCCGCCTGCGGCGACACCTCACGCAGCTTAGCGTCGTAGACGCGACCGCCGTCTGCCCACAGCGTCACTGTCGCCGCCGCAGTGCGATCGCCGTCGATGCGGCTTTCCGGAATCGACACGACCGCTTCGAGTTCATCGAGACGCGCCACGCGCGCGATCAGTTGGCCTGCGCTGACGACCTGACCCACCTCGACGGGAAGCGCGGTGACCACGCCCGTTTCCGTCGCCACGAGATCCGTATAGGCAAGCTGGTTGCTCGCAAGCGCAAGCGAGCGAAGGGCCCGCTCGGCGCGTCCGCGCGCTTCGTCCGCGGCAGCTTTCTTTTTATCGTAGCTTGCGTCGCTGACCACGCCCTTCTCATTGAGGGCCGCGTTGCGCCTCTCGTCGGCTTCGGCCTGCTTTAGGCTACTCTGCGCGGCCTTGACCTCGGCCTCGGCGGAACTCGAGGGAGAGACGGTAGTCCGTCGAGTCAAGACGTGCGAGCGTCATACCGGGCGTGACCTCGTCACCGATATTGACAAGACGTTCGACGATCTTGCCGGAAACGCGAAAGCCGAGATCGCTCTCGTAACGCGGCTCGATGGTGCCGGTGTATGATCGCGTATCCGTTGCGGCAGAAAACGTCACCGATGCGGCGCGGACGGGTTGAGGCGCGGCTGTGTAGGGCGCGCTCTCGCTCTTGCAGCCCGAAAGGCCTGTCGCCAAGACTATCAGCGTGCCGGCCACGAGAGCGGGGCGCACGAGCCCCGGGGCATGTGTTTCGCCGAATATGAATGTCGATGTCGCGGTCATGTCGGGACCCATCGCTACGCCGGCCTTCGAGGCACGGATCGCACCGGCCCCTTGCAAGTTAGCAATACTCACTTAAGTGAGTTGCACTAACTTGTCAAGGGAAATCTGCTGATGAGGTCGAAAAGTTAATCGTGCTAACCTAAGTTAAATATGCTAACTTATTGACTCGTCAGACAAAGGCCGCAGGAAGGAAATTCATGGCCCAAGCACAAGAACGAACAGCGGTGCGCGCGAAGAAGCGATTCCACCATGGAGATCTTCGCGAAGCGCTGATTGCGGCCACGCGCGACCTTTTGATCGAGCACGGTCCCGACGGCTTCACGCTGGCTGACGCCTGCCGCCGCGCGGGCGTCACGACCGCCGCGCCTTACAAGCATTTCCGCGATAAGCAGGAGATCATCGAGGAGATCGTGGCGCGTGGCTTCGAGGAGCTCACGGCCGCCAACGCAAAAGCCGTCGCCGAGGGCGGACCCGGCACGGTGGCGGGCATCACCGCCATGGGACTCTCCTATCTCGATTTTGCCGTCGCCCGGCCGGCGGTCTTTCAACTCATGTTCGGGCACAAATCCAAAATCAGGAAGGTCAAGCACGTCGACGAAAGCGCCAACCGCTGTCTGAAGAGCGTCATCGAGCAGGTGGCGGCTTACAGTCGCAAGCACGGCCACACCGCCGACGCAGAGAAGATCGCCATCAGGTTGTGGACCTTCGTGCACGGCGCGTCGTCGCTTGAGCTCGACGGCGACTATGAGCGCGTCGCCCCCGGTCTCAACGTTCCCGACTTGATCGCGGACGTAACCCCGAAGTTGCTCGGTGCAGTTCCGGAGAAGCGCACCTCAGCGCGCGTCAAGAAGCGCTGATGGGACCCGACCTTGTATCTGCGCGGCGGTCTGATTGTTGGACCGAGCGCGATCTCCCCTTCTGGCCCCAAGCGGACGATTTGGCGCGCCGACTTGTGGCTTTGTCGGCGGTGCTCTGCGGTCAGCAAGTTCCCGAAGACTTCGTCTAACGAATGGATGCGGCTCCCGCCTACAATAATACGTGCTCTTGGGGGGCCATGCTATCCGCTGCCGTGCAATCATCGGCACGCATGAAGCCCTCCGCCTTCTCGTAGGGCAGACCCTGCTAGACGCCGCACCTGCTATTCAGCGGCCAGTGGTCGCTCGGTCGCGCTTTCGTTGACGCCGCCATCCGCGATAGATGTCAGAAGTTCATCGGCATGCTTTTCCTCAGCCAGCGTTTCGCTGAGAAGTTCCACTGCTTCCTCCTGGCCGAGAAGTTCCGCCCACGCACGGAGCGTTCCGTAACGCGCGATTTCATAGTGCTCGGCAGCTTGCGCGGCTGCCAGGATACCGGCGTCGCGCAATGCCTCATCGTCGACCTCATCCATGATTTCCTGGCCTTCCGCGATGATCCCCAGGATTGCATCGCAGGTCTTGCCGCGGGGCTTTTTGCCGATGGCATTGAACACTTTCTCAAGGCGCTTAACGTGTCCTTCGGTTTCGTCGCGGTGGGTGGTGAATGCCTCCCGCAATTTTTCATTAGTGCTCTTCTTTGCAAGCTTGGGCAGCGTTTTGAGTAGCTGTTTCTCGACAAAATAGACGTCCTGGAGAAGGGCGTAGAAAAGTTCTTCCATGGACCGCATGACTTGCTCCATCTGAAAGAGGACCGCTAGGCCATTTAATTGAAGTGAGGAGGATTTGTTCCATCAACAACGGAGCCCGATGAACTTTGGCGTTTCCGGAAGTTGAATCGGCCATTCCGCCCTGGATCAGTTCGAGCTGCATGGCACCGGCCGCGTGGATCGGCCGGCCATGGCGCGAGCGCGCGGCCGAATGGGGCTGCAATTTCTTGCGCATGGGCTGATCCGCGACGCTGCGCCAGCACTTTGACCGGACTCCCCTGTCTGAACGCATTTTTGCGCAATTGGACTAAGAAAACCGGCTTCGGTCGGTCTGTCTTGATGAGCCGTGAGGACGTGATCAAGGGCGAAGATCTCGTCGAGTTAGTCGATGAGGCGGCGCGACAAATCTCCGGCGAGATACTTTCTTAGGATGACTAGACTAAAATGCGCTTCCACATGGTTCGGATGACGCCGGGGCTTTTCCGATCTTCTTCGACGGACGGCGGGCCGAACGACGGGCAGTCGCACTAATGCCGGAGATCGCCCGGGGAATCCGGTGCTGTTCGCGGGCACTGGCCGCCCACTGCGGTGCGCGATTGATCCCTACAGCCAGCGACGCCGCGGCGGGTCGGGGTCCGGGGGGTGCCCGAGTTGGTTGGAGCAGCCTGATCGCCGCCGCCCTTGAACGCCTTGTATGCGAGGAGACCCAGGAGCGCCATCATGATCCGCGACGTCCAGCCCCCGCTGCCGCTTCTGCTGGGCTGACGTTGGCCGCGTGGGCCATTCTTCATGCCCTGGATGATATCAAGTAGTCCCATGTCTGCCTCCTGAATGCCCCCGCCTTCGATGCCATCGACCGAACTTCATGAACGCGCGACCAGATCCCTAGAGCCTGCGGCGCGGCGGCGCATTGGGGCCAGGGGGGTTGCCCGGATCGGGCACAGCGCGGTAGGCCACCAGCCGGTTCCAGACGAACAGCACGAGCAGCGAGCCGACAGTCGCGACGGCGTGCGGCGCGTCTTATGGTGGATAATCTAAAGGATTCGAGAGTGTTGCGGTTAAGCGCTCTAACCGGACGGCGGGCATCTGTCGACCATGGAACAACCGGACGCGGTTACAGAGGCGCGGGCCTGGATGGATCTGTAACTTTCATCGGCAAGAGCGCGCTCGACCTCGTACGGTTCCGCCAAAGATGTAGCTACCTCACAGCTCGACACAAATCGTCTTGCCAGCGCGACCCTCATCTCTTCAAAAGCAAGGGAATGAGATCATCCCGCTCTGGGAAACTTTCGACCGCAAGCGTCAGCTCTTCATCCTGCTTTGCTTCGACCTTCGCCCCCTCGAGACAAAAGTCGAGCGCGTCCCTAAACCTCGTCGCGCAGAAATCCGCCTTCGTCGCGGCGCAAAGCTCGCTCGCTTGTCCAGGATCGGTCTGCCAGAAACCGGCGAGAATCTTGATATCACCGAGGTGCCGGCGCAAACGCCGAACCACATAGCGGGCTCCCGCCGAGCTCAAATCGGCATCGAGGTATGAGAGGCATACCATCCGTGTGTCATCGGTCGAGAGGCGCGAGACCCGGCCGCTGCCGAGCCCCCCTGCGGGCTCAACCTTGGCTTCGATGCCATGTTTACCGAGAATTTGCGCTAGCAGGGCTGCGGCCGCTTCATCGAGGAGACTGCGGCCAGCCATGCAAAGAACCGGCTTTTGGCTTTCCCGCCCCGGCGCGAGGCCGGTGCGCTCCTTATCGAGCGGCGAGGTCTCGACGCTTGCCGGTTCGTTCGGCGGGGGCGAACCGGCTGACGTCAGCACGGCATCGGTCGGTGCCGCCTCGGGCGCCGGGGCCGATGCGAGGGGCTCATCTACGTGATCGGAGAGATCCTCGATCACTTCGTCGATCGTTTCCTTGATCCGCCTTTGTCGCAGCTCGTCGAGCACGCCGCGGCGGAGATCCACCTGCGCCAACAGCAAAGCCGGGAGCGCCACCTCGTCGTAATAATTGACGAGCGAATTGGTTTTCAAGAATTGTTCGGCCTGATCGACGACTTCCGAGGCATCCCCGGCGAGTATGCGCTGATAGAAGTTTTCGACCGGAGTAAGAGGCGGCGCGTCGCCGAACATGACATCGAGAAAAGCCAGCCGCTCCACGTGGCGCCCGAGCACCACAAGCGTGGCGCGCGTTGGGGGGGCCAATCGCCGCCGCAAAGGTCCGCGATTGCAAGCAGCAATTCCCAACTGTCTTGTTGCCAGTCATCCAAGGCTTCCAGCAGGTTTGGCCGCGCGGCCGCGATGGCCCCGAGACGATCGCTCGACCAGCGAAAGAGTTTTTGGCCGAGTGCGGCGAACAACTCCTTGGGAGCGTGGCGAAGGCGGCTGACTTAGGGAGCTTGTGTTTCAGATTCATCGAGATGCTCCGGTCCTCAATTGTCCCGGGCGGGTTTCCGATTCCCACGACGGCCTTGAACCCCAACGTGGAAAATGCGATGCAGGCCACCGTTGCAACATTGGTGGGCCGGCGTGCCGATAGCTGCTCGATCCATGGCGTTTTGTGCGTAGCCGACCGCTTCCGCCAGCCAACGATCGCACGAGCACCGTGCACCAGCAACCGGCGGATATAGCCGTCTCCTCGCTTGCTGATGCCCCCCAAACGTTCTTTGCCGCCGCTCGACCGTTGCTGCGGCACGAGGCCGAGCCAGGCCGCGAACTGTCGACCGGATTTGAACTGCTTCGGATCTCCGACGGTCGCGACTATCGCGCTTGCCGTAATCGGTCCAAGGCCAGGGACACTTTGCAAGCGGCGGCTTGTCTCGTCGGCCCGATGCCATGCCAACAATTTTACTTCGACTTCCTTGACCTGTTCGGCGACGTAGCGCAGCTGTGCGGCTAAAATGCCGAGCATTTCCGCCGCAAGCGCCGGGAGCCGCTGATCTCCTGCCGTTTCAAGAAGAGCAAGCAGCCGTTCGACATTGCGGGTGCCTTGCCCAACCACGATGCCGAATTCGGCAAAATGCGCACGAATGGCGCTGATAAGGCTGCTCCGCTGGCGAATCAGTAAGTCGCGCGTCCGGTGCAGCATCAGAACAGCCTGCTGATCCGCAGATTTGATTGGCACAAATCGCATCGTGGGTCTTTGCACGGCTTCGGCGATCGCCGAAGCGTCGGCGGCATCGTTCTTCTGGCTCTTGAAATAGGGCTTTACGAATTGCGGCGGCATCAGACGGACATCGTGCCCAAGAGTGGCGATTTCTCGTCCCAATAGTGTGCCGTGTGGCAGGCCTCGATCCCAACCAACGCCGCGTCCCGTTCGGCAAAGAACGGCAGCACCTCCGAGCGTCTGAGCTTTCGTTTGACAGCGGCCTGTCCCGAATCGTCAATGCCATGAACCTGAAAGACGTTCTTGGCCAAGTCCAGTCCGATTACTGCTATTTGCATTACCGCCTCCATCGTTGCGATCGCCGCCGAACTTGCGATCAATCGGCAACCAGGGGAAGCGGGGCCGGTCCATTCCAACATGACTGCACCCGACCGTCTCGCAAAAACGCTCATAATAGCGTCCACATATGACAGAGCCTCAGGTTCCCGGCGCGAGCTCCATCACGGCCGCGCGTGGGTTTGCCGGAAAAATGGTTTCGGTTTTTGCCGAGGCACGCGCCAGCAATGAACGATAGGCGGCGACATAGTTGCGCGCCATCCGGGCCACAGTAAAACGGGCTTCGAATTCTGCTCGAACCGCGCGACGGTTCAGCTTCGAGACCTCTTGTACGGCAGCTACGGCACTGTCGATCGAATCGACGATGATGCCGCTGACGCGATCCCTGATAATCTCCGGAACCGACCCATTGCGCCAGGCGATGATCGGAGTTCCGGCCGACATAGCTTCAACCCGCATACGCCGGATGAGGCAATAATTTGCAGCGTCGATGCGGCGATTCAGCTAACATAATCAGCATGTTATTTCGGATCGAATGAGGCCGTCATGGCGAACCCGGCGGGTAAATCGTATGATGGCGCTCTCAGGCTCGATTTCGACCGCCGATTGTTGCTTCACTTTCGCGGATCGGTGGTTACCTCCGACGCAGGCTTGCTCGCATACCGGGAACTGGACGACGCGCTGTGCCTCAGCGCGATGGCGGGTGATGCGCTCTCCGACGCACGCACTGGCAAGAATGGCCGGCATGCACTCGTCGGGATGTTGCGGCAATCCATATTTGGGCGACTTGCCGGATATGAAGACGTGAACGACGCTCAACGCCTGCGCCATGATCCCGCGATGCGGTGGATAGTCGGCGGAAAGGCGGCCTCGGATGCAGCGGCTTCGCCGAGCCAGATGGGCCGCTTTGAGACGCGCTGGCTCACGGCGGAAAAGAACCTTTCGGCGCTCGCTGATCTCTCCGGCAAATGGATCGACAGCGTTCATGGTCGCCGTCCGCCGAGAGGTATCTTGCTCGACATGGATTCGAGCGTGAGCCCGACGCATGGCGAACAGGAACACAGTGTCTGGAACGGTCACTATGACTGCACCTGCTATCATCCGCTGTTCGTTTTCAACCAATATGGCGATTTGGAACGCTGCGCCCTGCGCCCCGGCAATGTTCACAGCGCCGATGGATGGGAGGCGGTGCTGAAGCCGGTCGTGGCGCGGTATCAAGGCAAGGTCTCACGCATTTATTTCCGCGCCGGCGCCGGCTTCGCAAACCCCGAAGTTTACGAATATCTGGAGGCAGAACGGATCAAATATGCGATCCGTCTGCCCGCCAATCACATCTTGCAAGAGAGGATCGGCTATCTGCTCAAACGCCCGGTTGGTCGCCCGTCCAATGACGTCTGCCGATCCCATGCAAGTTTCACCTATCAAGCGGGAAGCTGGTCGCAGCCGCGTCGGGTGATCGCCAAGGTCGAATGGCATCCGGGCGAGCTTTATCCGCGCGTCGGCTTCATCGTGACGAACATGGCGCGCTCCGCCGAGAATGTCGTCGCCTTCTACAACAAGCGCGGCACGTGTGAGCAATGGATCAAGGAAGGAAAAGGCGCAATCAAGTGGACCCGGCTATCATGTCGGTCGTTCGCTGCTAACGCCGTCCGTCTCCAGCTTCATGCGCTGGCCTACAATCTCGGTAATTTTCTGCGCACGCTGGCGACGCCCGAACCGATAAAGGATTGGTCACTGACGAGCCTGAAGGAAAAGCTGATCAAGATCGGCGCGAAGATCGTGAGCCATGGCCGCTATGTCGCGTTTCAGATGGCCGAAGTCGCCATTCCGAAAAATCTCTTCGCGGACATCCTACGAATGATCGCCGACCTGCGGCCGCCGCCCAATCCAGCGCCTGCGTGAAGTGTTCGGTCGTCATGCGTCGAGCAAAAACTAAGGGAGAAGTGCGTCTTGATCACAACCAACTCTGTATTGTCCGGTGCGCGATCCGCCCATGTCACTGGTTTTGGTGTGCCGGAGCACCACAGCAGCGCCGCAGCGCGGCAATCTCAACCTCAATAAGCGGGCGATCCGGAAAATAATGCCGGTATAGGACGAATGTCCGATGTCACGGCAGGAGATCAATGATACGCGCTTGGCACATTCCCGGTTATCTGGGGAATGCCAGTCTGAAGGCTCTTCCCAAGTTGGCGAAAGCGGCCAACTCCGACCAGTTGCGAAACGCCTTTCAGACGCATCATGGTGAAACCGAAGGACAGGTCGGCCGCCTGGAGGAAATCTTCGAGCTGATAAGGAAGCCCGCGCGCGACAAGACCTGTGACGCTATCCTCGGCATCCTGGACGAAGGCAAAGAGGTTATGGAGGAGTTCGAGGATTCTCCGGCTCTCGACGCTGGGCTCCTGGCCGGGGCGCAGGCGGTCGAGCATTATGAGATATCCCGCTACGGCACCCTGAAAACGTGGGCCTCCGAGCTTGGATTGAGTTCAATAGTGACCAACCCGAAAGGCTCCGGCCAGTCGATCGGAAACAACAGCGTCCGTGCTTGGCCGAGGAATTGGCATTTCTGGCTGTCATTGATTTTCCCGATGAACTCGACGAGCGGATGATCAAGCAAAGGCTCGATCTCCGCCTTGAAATACTCTAGGTCCACAGGGTCGACCTTGGCCGCTATTTTCAAAGAGACGCCGGCCCGTTTGGCGATCTCTATAGCCCTATCTGGCCGCTTTTCCGGCGATATACGCCCCAGGAACGCTAGATAATCGCCGGCGCCTTCTGGATCGAATGGGCAGACATGCGGAGCGATGCCGTGCGGGATCGTGGCGAGCCAATTGGCGCTTGCCGGCATGGGCCTGCGCTGAGCATTGGAAATCGAAACGAGGGGCATTTCCGGATAGGCTTTGTAAAGCGGCATGAAATCCGGCTGATCCAGGCGGCCGTGCTGTGTCGTCAGACATTTATACGCCAGATCGTGGAAGAACGCGTGTGGCAAAAGGTCGATATGAAAATGGATGATATCGAAATCATCGGCACGGCAGCGTACCTCGCGTAACATGCTGAGTGTACTTGCAACGTGATCGCGAATTCCGGCAAGTCTCAAGGCTTGCGGCGCGCAAGCAACAAGCTTCGCCGTGGTCTCGGAGTCGCCGCTCGCGAACAAGGTGACCTGATGCCCTTGCCGGACGAGTTCTTCCGCCAACCAGGAAACCACTCGCTCCGTTCCGCCATACAACTTGGGCGGTACGGCTTCCGCAAGGGGAGCGACGAGCGCTATCCGCATTTGCTATCCCTTTAATTGTGAGTTTAATTCTTATTAAGCAAATGTGCTAATTAAGCAGAAGTTCCGAGTCCTCCGATCGTGAACGGCGTTCGATTCGAGGCTGGCAAACGGGCCCGGTGGTCAACACCGGCTTCTATGCGGGGATGAGTCCAACGAAGACGACCTGGACGCTCGTGGGGTCGAGACCTTGAATAGAGACGGACCACGCGGCGGTCGAGCACAGTTTCGTGATCGGCGCACTACTAATTGAAGAATGCACCTCGTGAGCAAAAGCACGAAGCCAAGCCTCCGTGTCCGAAGCGGTCTTAGTAGTGGGTCAGTCTGAAATTTGCGGGTGTTTACTGGCGCCTCGCCTTCGTCATCGGCGTCCAGTGGTGGATGCACCGTCAAGAGCGGCCGCCTTTTGGCGACGGCGTCGTCTCTGGCATGGCGATGACTATGAGTAACAGTCCTGCCGTGGCCACCATCGCAAGGGTCAGGAAGGCGGCATTCGGCGCGTTGGCGAAATGGAACAGCGCCGCGGCGGCGAACACGAGAAGCAGCCGGTACCGGATCAGGACGCGCCAGCCGCTGGGAATCCGGGCATGGTGGGACCCCTCCATTTCGAGACCCCGGGCCTTGTCGTGATCGATGGTGCGCGCGGTGATCGAGAGCACTGCGATCCATCCACCCGTAGCACGCCCTGGACGTTGCGGCTGCAGTCCAGGTGCAGAGGTGAAGCCCGGCTCTACCGCGGGCGAGCTATTTTCCAATCGGTGAGGCATTGCTGATTTAGCTTGGTGGCCAAATCGATGCCGGCTAACACTCTTGGCCCAACATAGAGAATTTCCTTTAGTTCCGGCCATTGGGCCAGACTCCGCCGCGGCAGGTGCGGCATGGTCCGCCCTGTCGCGCGACGCAACGGCGATGCAAATGAGAGCGACCCAAGATAAAGACCGCCGGCGCTGAAGGCCGCGATCGCGGTTCTAGCCAACGATTGGACGAACATAAAAGAGCGATTGTAAGAAATATCGAGCTGACGAACAGGCAGCTCATGGCTACGAAAAAGAGCGTGGCCTGTTTGAAGAGGCGCGCGCTTATTTTTTCCTATCGGAGCCGTGGCGTTGGTTATCAGCCGGTTGAGCAGCGCATTCATTTGCGCCCGCGGCTTAGCAATCCTACGAGGATGCCGCAACCATCGCGATCAGCACCGCCACCAAGGGATTGCGCTCGATCGTCGTCTCAAGGTCCGTGCGCGCTCCGGCCACACGATCTTGCGCTTTGCTTGCCGTGTCGGAAATCTTTTGCCGCGCGTTATCGACCGCATCGAAGACGGTGTTTGGCGTCGCGGCGGTCTGCGTGCGAATAAATTCGGACACTGATGAAGTCAATTTCGCGACATCGTCGCGCAGTTCGGCAAGACCGGCGGTGAAATCTTGGGAAGCCTCTTCCACAGGTTTAATGCTCGGCATATCCGTTCTCCGGTTTTGAGGGGTAAGGTCATTCACGGGTGCGCTCGGGGTGACGCGGTCTGTGTCCGACGCATCCGCCAAGTTCGCCTCCACCATGGAATGATCTTACTCTGAACTTGGGAATAAGTTGCTCCGCTCATCGTGGCTATCCGCCCTTGCGGCGGGGTCTCCCGGACTTCGCTTTACGCCGCGCACGCGCATCGGCGGATGCGCGGGATTGGGTTCGCCGGGTTCGATCACATCCGGGTCGGTGATCGGCGGAAGTGGCACGTCGCCGGGATTTTCGAGCGGTGGCGGCGCCGGATCGGGAACCGGAATATCGGGCGGCGGAAGCGGCGGGATATTGCCCGGTGGAACGCCAGGCTCGGGCGCGGGAGGTTTGGGAACCTGCTGCGCATGGTGGGCGTGAAACTTTTCCAAATGAGGGTCCTTTCGGCAGGTGCCGCTCGCGGCACTACCGCTCACGGCAGTAGCGTCGCGTTCGCGGATGATGAAATTTCGTAAACGCCTTTTCGCCCAGGGGGTTCCGGAAAACGCCCCGCTGCCTGGAACCTGGAAAGCCGAGGCCGCGTTATCTGGCCATCTTCAATTCCTCGCGTTGCGTTTAGAGGTATGTCAGGCCGCCACGTGAAAACTGGAAAGGTTACCTCGAGCTGTCGCTTGTCACATGTTCGGTGGCCCTATCCCCCGCCGCAACGAGAAAGTCACCTTCCCGGCAAGGGCGACTACGTCGCCGTGAGTGACGAGGAACTGGCTGCTCTCGAGATCGAGAGCAGCCACACGATCGACATAGAAAGTTTCGTGGGGCCCTTCACGGACGCGAGCGGTTGATTCTGCTCGAACCGAGAGCGAAAGGAATTATGGGCACGACATTGCATCACAATTATGAAGTGCGCAGCGACAGCGTCTATTTCGATGATATTCCAGACCTCGAGATCGGCGAGGAATTACTGGATCGGCGAGGCATTACTGGATCTCGCGTCTCACATCATCGAGACGAAAAAAGCCAGGTTTGATCCGGAGAAATTCAAGGATCATTATCAGGAAGCTGTGGTCGATCTTTATTCGCGGGCGGGGGGGGCGCCGGATGCTACGCCCGTTGGATAGCCGGGGGGAGGCCCGCCATGATGCAGCAATGCAACAGGCGTCTTCGCTGGCAACCCAGCGATTGCCAGTTATCGCTTCAGGGCTCTAAAAGTTCCACTGGGTAGACGGCGTCGTGACCAAGACTCAATACGATAACTGTCATGGCTTGCAACGTTGATGCTGCAACATGCATTGCGTGGGAGTTGGGCACAATTTCAGTCGCTAAGCTTGAACCTCTGGAGGCTGATTTAGTTAACGAGGCTCGGCTCGCCGCAAGGCGAGCTATCCAGGAAACAATACGATGCATCAACCGACAGATGGAGGATTTGCCCATGTCCCGTAGATTTATTGTCGCCATGTTAGGCCTCGGCCTCGCTCTCATTCTAATGCCGCAGGTTTCGCTGGCTGTCGAAGACCATCTTTCGCAGGCGATTGAGCACACAAGGCAAGCCATTGATCATGGCAAGCAGGGACATGCCGATGTCCTAGCTACTCATGCCGAGGCGGCGCTCACGCACGCGGAAGCCAGTGAGAAGACTAAGGCTAATCCTCACAAAGCGGAAGCGATCAAGCATTTGAAAGAAGCGATCGATCAGGGGAAACAGGGGAATGCCGACGAGGCAACGACCCATGCCGAAATCGCGATGAACCATCTACAACAGGTTAACTAGATCAAGGCGGCGCTCATCAACCATTGCACTCGGTGCGGTCTAGCGAGAGTGCGCTTTGACCGCACGAACTATCACGGGTGCTACATAGCATACGCGGCATGTTTAAACGCGCCGGAGCGAGGCGATGCGGGGCGCCGGGAGCAATAATCCCAAGGCGGCATGGCAATTGCGACGAAGAGATTAAGGGAATTGTCCGGAGGGTGCTCTTTTTATGCCGGCGCCAAAGGCCGATCAGCAGGCCGTCTCGCCCGTACACCCGGGTCCTTTCGCGGGAGCGCGACCTTGGGAATGGTCGTGCGCGGCGGTCATGCTCTTTCTCTTTGCCTGAACTGCGGCACTCATCATGCCGAAGGGGGGATAGGCGCCGATCACCCGCAAGTCCTTGCTCCCTGAGAGCCGCTCATGGCCCGTGCCTGCCGGCAGGATCACGACGTCGCCCGCCTTGAGCATCAATGCGCGTCCCTTCGCGCCGCCAGACCGGACTCGGGCGTGTTCGCGCGCAACGCCGAGCACTTCATGAACCCGGGTGTGGTAATGCGCGAAATCGTAAATGCCATTCCGCCAGGAATCGCCCCAGCGTGAGGGTCATGGCGAAATTTTGAAGGAACCAAATGCCTGAGATGCCGCGTTATACCTGGGGCGCGCAAGGCTTCGGACGGAATCCCCTCGCGCCGCCGGGATAGAAGAGTTTGAACCGATGCGCGTGTTGATTGTCGAAGATGAAGCCTTGGTCGCCCTCGAGCTGGAGGAACTTCTTCTCGATGAGGGTTTCGAGGTCGTGGGGCGTGCGGCCAATGCGGCGCAGGCGATAGATCTTGGCCGGCGTCACCGGCCGGATGTGGCACTCCTCGATTTAAATCTCGCAGACGGGCTAACGGGGCCACGGATCGCCAAGACCCTGGTGCACGAACGGCTTGCAACAGTTGTTTTTGTGACGGGCCAGACGAACGTACTACCGTGCGACCTGCACGGAGCGTTCGGCGTCATCGAGAAGCCCTGTGTTGGCCGGGCTATGGTTGAAGTCTTACGGTTCCTCCTATCTGTGTGGTAAGGCGACGAAGAGGGCTGCGCCGCCCGTGCTTCGTCTTGCATCCTCTTCACAGCAATGATGTGAGCTCGAAGCAAGGTCGTCCAAAGACCCTTCTCCGATGTCGAGGTCGGCGTGGCGTCATCAACAACGGGACGAACCGACCCGATGGTCACTGATCTTGGTCAAGCGCGCGGCCGTCATCAGCTTCAGCAGATTTATCGCCGGTCTGAGTGAAGGCGTCATCCTCATCGAGCCAGGCCAACGGATCATCTGGGGCAATGAAGCAGCGCTTGCAATGCACGGTGTCGAGAAGTCTTGAAGATTTAGGTGCAACCGTCGATGCCTATCGCCGCCGCTTCCGTTTGCGCTACCGGAACAACCACATCCTGAAGAAATCGGACTATTCGCTCGCGCGGGTGATCGCGGGGGAGACCTTCAGCGATGTTACGGTGGAAGTCTGCGCGGCCGGCGGGGACCACCGTTGGGTGCACTCTATCCGCAGTCAGGTTGTCACTGATTCGGATGGGCAACCGGATTGCCTTGTGCTCGTCATCACCGATGTGACCGAACAGTATGAAGCCGAGGCGCGGTTCGAAAGCACCTTCAACGCTAACCCGGCGCCGGCCGCCATCGCGCGTCTATCCGACCGGCGCTATGTCAAGGCCAACCAGGGTTTTCTGCAAATGACCGGATTGTCCCGGGAGGATATCCGCTTACACGCTCGACGACTTTGACTTGCTGAACGCCGCGGAGCAGCGCGATCTGGCGCTCGAGCGGCTGGCGGAAAGGCGGACGATCCCGCAGATGGAAGCTTGCATACCACTCCGGACCCGGCCGAAGTTCGTCATCGTTGCAGGGCAGCCCATCGAGGTTTCGAACGAAGCCTGCATACTGTTCACATTCGCGGACCTCGACCCACGCAGACAGAGAGCGCGTTGCGCCAGAGCGAACAGCGGTTCTCGACGACGTTCCGTCTCGTTCCGGTGCCGATCGCGATTGCGGCGCTCGATCATTTTCGATTTGTCGAGGTCAATGACGCGTTCCGGGAAGTAACCGGATTCAGCGACATGCAATCCGTCGGGCGCACGCCGAGCGAGCTTGGATTTTGGCTCGACGAGACGCAGCAGCGGTTCGACCGAGAGATCAAGAAGACGCATGGTATCCGCGATTTTGAACCGGAGATGTGGGCTAGAACTAGAACGGGGAGCGCGTCGCATGCCTGGTCTCCGCCGAAGCGGTCGCGATCAACGACGACCAGCGCGTCCCGTGCGTTCTCCAGGATATCACCGATCGTAAGCGCTCGGAAGAAGAGCTCATCGCCGCGATCGAACAGGTGATGGCCAATATCTCATGGTTTAGCCGAAGCATCGTCGAAAAACTGGTCGCATTGCGACGGCCGGTGTCGAGTTCCTCCAGGATGCCGAGCTGGTGGATCTAACGGGACGTGAACACGACGTGCTAGAGCGTTATCCACTGTGACAGAATTGGGTGATATTCCCAAGAGAGCTTTGTCGTGATTTAAGATTCTGGCTGGGAGGAGGCCAGGATGAATGACGAAGCCCTATTCGGAAGATCTTCGGACGCGCGTGGTGGCGGCTGTTGTGGTGGGCGCAAGCTGCCGGGATGCGGCCAAGCGGTTCAGCATCGGCGTGAGCAGTGTTGTGCGGTGGGCGCAGCGGTTCCGGCGGACCGGGAGCGTCGCGGCCAAGCCGATGGGCGGGGAGCGCAATTCGCGTCTCAAAGACGAGCGAGACTGGCTGCTCGCCCGCATCGCGGGGGCGCCCGATTTGCCGCTTCATGACATAAGGCGCGAGCTTGCCGCGCGCAATGTCCGCGTCGGCTATGGCACGATTTGGCGATTCTTCGCCAAGGAGAAGATCACCTTTAAAAAAAATCGTGTGCGCCGCCAAGCAGGACCGGCCTGACATAGCGACCGAGCGGACGCGCTGGCAAGAAGACCAGAAGCAGCTCGATCCCAAGCGTCTCGTGTTCATCGACGAGACATGGGCAAAGATCAACATGGCGCCCACGCATGGCCGGTGCCGGCGCGGCCAATGGCTTTATGCCAAAGTGCCACATGGGCATTGGAAGACGACGACTTTCGTGGCCGCGCTTCGCCATGATGGCATTACCGCCCCCTTCGTCCTCGACGGCCCGATCAATGGCGAATGTTTCCTCGCTTATGTCGAAACGGTGCTCGTTCCGACGCTTTCGCTTGGCGAGATCGTCCTGATCGACAATCTCGCCTCGCACAAGAGCCCGAAAATCCGGAAAGCGATCGAGGCCGAAGGCGCCGAACTGCGTTTCCTGCCGCGCTACTCGCCCGACGCCCGCGTTCCGCCAACAAATCTTCGACGTGGTCTGATTGGGGGAGGCGAGCGCTTTCCAATTGGCGCCACTAGGCTCCACGGCGCTCAGCACACGTTGATCCGGAAGGTAACCAAGTTGGTGACCGCATCGTTCACACTTGGTATTCTCGAAAAGAAGCGTTTGTTGGCAATGCTGACAAAGAAAAAGCTTCACCGTGCAGCTCCCCTCTTCATAAGTTAAGAATGACTGCGGCGAAAGAGCGCTGCGCCGAGTGCTTCCGTGTTCCGTTGCCGCCTAAGCCGCGGGTCCAACTCGCCACACGCGGTTGCCGACATCATCGGCAACCAGGAGGGCTCCGGCAGCGACCCCCACCGGACGCCCAAGCGCCTCGTCGTCCACACTGACAAAGCCGGTGAGAACATCCACCAGCAGTCCCGAAGGACGTCCATCCGAGAACGGCACAGCGGTTCCATGACCCGTGTTGGCCGATGAAAGCGCCATGTCTGTATCACTCCGGCAAAATAGTGCCCGTAGAGAATGCGAGTCCAAGCGAAGCTGTATGGTTGCCGAGGGCGTACTCGGGTTTGATCACTTTGGCCACCAAGTCTGGCCTCTGCGGGGTGACTTGAGGATCCACGTGCTGACCATAATAAGGGCCAGCCGTAAAACCCGCCCTCCGTTACCGAAGCGAGGTAGTCGGGCACGAGATCGCTGCCAAGTTCGTCGCGCTCGTTGACAACCGTCCAAAGCACGCCGGTATCTGGTTCCCACGCCATTCCGTTCGGATTGCGCAAGCCTGACGCGAACACCCGCGTTTGGCCGGTCGCCGGATCGACCTCTAAAATTGCAGCGCGACGCTCCTCTTTGTCCAAACCGTTTTGGCGGCGTTGCTGTTCGAACCAACTGTCACGTAAAGACGCGACCCGTCACGGTTCGCGATGAGGTTCTTGGGCATTGACACGTTAACGAGCCGGCGACAAGAAATGTCATCCCTAACGTCTCAATTGCACATGCCCTGGCTCTTGGTCGGCCCAACGAAAGCTACTCGGCCGGGAACTAACTGCGTTATTCGTCCAGTAACGATTGGATGCGAGTCGCCACTGCCTCAAGCGGGTACGGTTTCGAAAAGAAAGCGCCGTCAGGAACGAGCCCAGAGGAGACGGCAGCATCACCCTTTCCCGAAGTCACCAACACATGGATGCCGGGATGATGCTCATGGACCCAACGCGCGAGCATAAGCCCGTCCATGGCGCCGGGCATCTGCACATCAGTAAAAACGACGTCCACCAGCTCCCCGGATGCGAAGACCGCGATCGCCTCGGTCGCATTCGCCGCTTCGACAACTTCGTATCCAGCGCCCCGGAGATGATCGGCAATCGTTAATCGGACCAGAATTCTCATCTTCAACGACTAAAACGCAACGCCGACGGGTCGCTGCGCAATCTTGGCATTGGTGCTCGGTTCTAGCCATGCGTAATAAACTTCGCGCCATGCTAAAGCGATCCACACAGGATCAGAGAAGCCTGATTTGTACAAGGAGTTTCGGCGTCGTTCGCGGAGGGCGTTGATGCTGGTATGGCTTCTCCACATTAAGCTCCGGTTGCGGGGATGAAATCATGCCGAGAAAAGTGGCAACCCCGGCCGCGGTAACGCGAATGTCCATGGCCTGCAGGAACGCAACACTTTAATTGCATGAGGCACACCGCCTCCCTTTTGGCGGACGGCGGCCCTGGCTTGGAATCCTTACGATTTCTGGGACGCCCACTTGGCGGTGGTCTGTTTCAGAGATGGGCGGCCTGATTTCGCAGCTGGCGGATGCGATCGTGATTTGCTTTCACGCCTTCGTACTGCCTTTGGACGAGTGTCTTTATGTCCATAGGCAGGTCCTCGTTTAGTGCTTCTTCATAGGCGCTTTTCGCCACGTCTTCGCCGCGCTCGCATTCTATCAGCACCGCATACTCGTCCATGTCGGTAATCGAAGATTTGATGTTGGTCCACGCGCGATGCAGCGCACCGCTCGCCGTGCCTGAGGTAGCTGGCTCACCGCCGAGGCTGCGTATCTTGGCCTGCAATTCAGCAGCGCCTCCATCGCATCTCCGGGCGGCATCCTCGAACATCGTCTTCAAACGAGGGTTTGTGACGGCTTCTGCGCAAGTGCGGAAGCCGTGCTCACCGTCCTTTGTCGTCTCCAGCAGTGTGTTCAAGGTGCTGATTACTTTGTCCATTTGCTTTCTCCTGTCTAACCTAGTGCGAAGTGTTCGACGATTCCCCACCGCATCGCCCGTTGGCGAAATTCCCTCCCTGCGATTGACCGCCCTCGCGGCCAATCTCCTCGGGTGGCTTATGAGCTTGTGAGAAGCTTCGCTTCTCGTCGGGAACGCTCTGCGCCCTTTGCGGCCAGTTTCCGGCTCAAGGCCGTGATGATTGGCAAAGCTTCGCTTCTCGCCGGGCACTCTCGCTCCGCTGTCGCAGGCAAATTTCCAATGTTTGTCTTCGCCCGCCGAAGCGAAGCCAGGATTTGGCAGGTTGCTGTTGCTGGCCATCATTGGTCTCCATCGCTGCAATAATGCCGCCGCTCCAACCGGGAGCTCGCCGCTGGTTCTTGCAATTCACGCAATGAGATATCGTTCCCAACCCACACACTAATGTGAAGACAGACGGCCACGCTGGAAAGATTAAGTTTGGGTTTAGCCAAAACTCCCGTGAAAGCTGAAACCCTTTTGCGCCACGAACGTTGACACCATCAACGGGAACAGAAGCAGGAGAAAGCTATGGGCAATCTTCTTTATTGGGCCGTGGTGTTTCTGATTGTCGCCATGGTCGCCGCGGCGCTTGGATTTGGCAGCGTGGCAGGAGTGGCGATCGAAGGCGCCCGGATGTTATTTTGGGTGGCAATCGTGCTCTTCGTCGTCGCCTTGGTTGGAGGCCTCATAAGGCGAGGAGGCGTCTAGCGGCGCCAAAGCATGCGAGCCGGCGGCGATGCGAAAACGCTGCCGGCTTTTGTGCTTGGGCACGAGACAAAGGATTTCAGCTGATTGAATGATGCAGCGTAGTCAATCGTCCGAAAGTCAAAGCGAGCTGATGAGGTGGGGTGGGTGCACGGGACGTGCCACGACTTATCCTTCTGGCGTGCTCTACCCATGACTTGCAATCGGCGCTTACGCTCATAAAGAGTCTCGATGCCGGTGCCGGGTCATCGGGCCAAAGCGAAAATTGTCAATGCCCGGCGCGCCGGTACGGCCGCGCCCAGCTGAGACCGGCCGGTGACGATCATTCCCCGTGCATCCAGTAGCGTGCCAGCCGGAGAATGTCGTTGTAGGTGGCGAAGAACATCAAGCTTGTTAACAAGACAACCCCGACGTCGAATCCGAACTGTTGCGCTCTTTCGTTCATCGCCTTGCCGCGCATGGCCTCCACGGCATAGTAGACAAGATGCCCGCCGTCGAGGAGCGGGACGGGGAGAAGATTTAGCATTCCAACCGAAATCGACAGCGCGGCGGCGAGGGTGAGCAGGGCCGCAAGGCCGATCCTAGCCATCGCTCCCGAAACCTCTGCGATCCGGATGGGGCCCGAGAGCTGATCGGTAGAAAGCACGGCGCTGAAACGCGGCGATTCCTGCGGAAGCGTAAGGCCAGGATGATCAGCGCCGGCACCAGCGAGAAGAGATAGACCGCCCGCCAGCCCCAGATCGGCGTCACCAGCCTGAAGACCAGGATGGAGAAAAGATAGCCCAGCGGGTAGAACGCGAACATAATGCCGATGCCGATGCTGCGGTTGTTGCGGCCCCAGACCTCCGTCACATAGGGGCTACCGATAGACAGCTCGCCCCCGCCGCCGAGACCGGTGAGGAAGCGGAAGGCAGCGAGCGAGCCGATGCCGCTGGCGAGTGCCGTGACGGCGGTGACAATCTACAATCGCTGCGCGAGGACTTGAACAATCTCAAGGACACGGTCGCGGAATTCGTTTCGCAGGCGGGCACCGATGCAGTGAAAACTGCCCGCGACGTGACGTCGAATGTTGCGTCTCAGGTGGGTAACGCTGCCTCGAATGTTGCAGAAAAAGGCTCGGAGATTGCCACTACTGCTTCCAAGCGAGCTAAGACTTTTGCCTCTGAGCTCGAGACCCTCGGGCGTAACAATCCTCTCGGTGCAATGGCTGCACCGGGTCTGCTCCGGTCGACGACTTTATTCGCCAGATGGAACCGCGCGTCGAGCTGGCGACGAAGGAGGCTGTCACGCGCGCGGCAACGCTCGTTCAGAACGGGGATCGCGCCACAATACTCGCCGTTCTCGGCGCGGCGATGGCGGTTGGCTGGCTTCTGGTCAAGGCAGCAAATCCATCAATCGTCTCCAACCGCTGAGGCCGTAGGAGGAAAACTGGCCGCTCTCGACGGTCATTGATTGATATGGGATGGGTGCGGTGGCGCGGCTGCCTCGCGGATGGACTCGAGCCGCGCTATAGCGGCTTCGCCTCGTCAGCCTTCGGCTGGTCGAACTCAATTGACCGCCCTTAACAACGTCGGACACCAAAACTCGATCGCTTAACCCGGCACCGTCTATCAGATCGAGTCTCGCGTAACACACATCATGTTGCAGGCTTGGCTGCCTGGGAGGAAACCAAGCCGGAATGAATCAGCAATATTCAGGCCAATCTTGGCGGCTTTCGCGGCCGAAAGTAAGCGCTGGGCCCCCGACCCGGTGCGCGACCAGATCAGGGGCTGCGCCTGTCTGCAACAGGCGCTTCGCGGGCCCTGGAGAACCCGCAGATTGCCATCGCTTCAGGGCTCTAAAGGTTGCACCTTGGCGTTGAAAATATCGCGGCGTCATGACTGTGGGGATCACTTTTACTGGGATAAATTGGTGCGGGATGGCGGCAAGATTGACAGCTGCCGAGCCATATTCGGCGACGAAAGTGAGAATTACGAGGGCGCGCTTAAGCGTCACAATGCGAGTGGCGCACCCCTGACTTGGCAACAAGAATTCGTAACCGCCTATGCAACCTCGCATCCATGGGAAGATTTCGCCGAAATTACCTCCACATTGTCGATACATTGGAGACCGCGCGCGCTTTTGGACTCCGCACGAGGCCTGCGGTTCCCGCGGGTGATGTGCTTCGCGCTAAAATCGAGTTCGATCCGCATCGTTGTCGGGACATCAATCAAATCATAGATGTCTGGCTTCCGCTCACCTTGGCGATGAACTGCATCAATCGATCAATGGGCCAGCCCGATCTTTATCCGTTCGTGCTATCGCCCAGCGTCATCGGCAAACTTGGCTATATAGGCAATTTGATCCATGCCGCGTGAAAACGTCATTGCTCAGCGCATGTTTATTTCCATACCGATGGAATGCCTTGCAAGTTGAACGCTTGCCTGGCGATACTGCCGCGGAGCCTGGGGTCGGCGCGCTTTTGCCGGGCTGGGCTACCCAACGCCATGGAAAAGTTCCGTCAGCGGCACTTGAAATTATCGCATCGCCGCGCTCGTCGCCGTGACCGAACTGAGCGAGCGTAGCGCTACGACTTCATGCGCCAGTTCCGCGAAAGGCTTTGTGGGTGCCGGACTTGTTTTTGGAACCTAGCTTCTCGCGCGGCGTTCATTTTCATAATATCATTCGCTTGTGGAGGTACTAAATGACTACGCAACATAAAGGCGCCCAAAACCATACATCAGCAGCTGAGCACCACGAACAGGCGGCTCACCACCATCGTGAGGCCGCCAAGCATCATGAGAGTGGAGCTCATGAAAAGGCGGGGCATCATGCCCACATGGCCCATGGTCATGCTAGCCATGCAAGGCATCATGCAGAGGAAGCTAGTAAACATCACGCTCAGGAACACGGCTCGAAAAAATAGGCTTAATTAACCGTGGACGAAACGTCTGGTGCAGCCAAAGGTTTCATGTGCAGTGGTGACGCGTCATGCCGAGCCCCATGTGTGCAGAACGCTGATTTCGGGCCCAGGCGCTTGGAGTTCGCGGCGATCTCGAATCAGCGTCTCGGTTCCAAGTTTTGAAATATCATAGATCGCGGCCTTTGCTCTGATAGGCGATGCCGGCAATGGCTGCGTGCTGGGGAATATGGCATTTTCCCGAGCCGAATTGATGTGCTCGTGAACAACGCCGCCCATCAGATGAGCTTCAATTCGGTCGAGGAGATCTCCGACGAAGAATGGGATTTGACCTTCGCCACCAATATTTCGGCGCTGTTCTACATTACGAAGGCTGCGGTTCCGCACATGAAGCCAGGCAGCTCCATCATCAACACCGCATCGGTTAACGCGGACAGCCCGAGCCCGCAACTGCTTGCCTATGCTACCACGAAAGGCGCCATCCAGAACTTTAGCTCAAGCCGCTGCCGCCTGACCCCTTCCGTCACCAAGATTTAGTGATAGCTCCGTTCTGGGGTTATCGGCATGCCTGGGTGGACTACTGCGATTGCGAGCGGCCGCTCGAGCAGGCAATCAAACGAACTCGGCAGGTCGAAGCTGGCGGCGTGAGCGTTGAGTCCCCTTTTCGTCAGCACACGCAGGCGATTTGGAGCACGACCACAAGATGAATGAACCGAGTCGGGTACTGGCGATTGAAGCCCGTGGCTTCGAGGTCAGTTATTTCGCCCTCAAGCGCGCGAGCCCGGCTGATCGATCGCATCTCGATGAGCGCACCAAGCTTGGTTGGAGGAACGGCGATCCTGCCTAAGTGTTCCCTCCGCATGGCCCAAGGATCACATTGATGTTCTTAGACCGCTTTTCCCCAACAGGTATTCACCTCTTCAGCCTAACGGAAATGGCCCTCAACCCGTCTCCCTCACGAGGTGCCCACAGCGCTTGCCGAAGTGCTCATAGGTATCATCGGCTAGGAGCTAGCGCCCACCGATTACATTATGCGCTGCTTGGAGCGTTGCAGAAGACGGACACCCGATCGCCGATCGCAAGCGCAACCAATCGTACGCTTATGCGCAAAAGCGTTAAGGTCAGAATAGGGTCATCGCGCCCATGGATCACCTTGAACTTCTGTACAAGCCGGCCGCGATCGTCCCCGGCGGGTCGAGCGGTAGACTTGTGGTCGTGTCGAATCGCGTCCCTTTGGCGGCATCTCACGCGCGGCAGAGGGCAAGGACGCCTGGAACGCATGGCGGCGCGATCCGGCTAATGAGTGGGTGCACGTAACCTTCGCGGGCATCGACTTTTCCAGAGCGCCGAGTGACGGAATTGATTTCTCAGGGTTCCAATTCGGATTTGCCGTTCCGACGGCGCGGCGCGCCTGCCCGCGCAGGAAGTGTGCGCGCTTTTGACGTTAAATGTCTTGGCGCCCAAACCAGTGCCGCCCGCGGCGATCCTCGCCAAGACCTTTCGCCTTACGCCTGCGGAGGCGAAGCTCGCCTGCATCATCGCACGTGGCGCCTCTCCCGAAATCGCGGCGAGAGAATTGAAGATTTCACGGGAGACGGCGCGCAATCAGTTGAAATCCGTCTTTGCCAAGACGGACACGCATCGCCAAAGCGAACTCGTCGCGCTGCTTTTGCAGGTCGTGTGATAGCGGCGGCGCGCGAGTGAATTGCGGCGTGCGGAAGCTGGCACATAAGGAACTGAGCACTGGCGGCGCTGGAGGCGCGGAACGCCGCAGAACGGCAAGCCCAACTGCGCCAACGACCCCAAAGGCTACGGCCATAGGAGTTCGCCTCCCTCCGCGCCGGCCCCGACAGAGGCGGAACAACGCCACGCTCCGGCCAACCCGACATTGACATTATTTTCCTGTGCGAGGACGACGAGGACGACGCCAACGAGACCTCCCCAACGATTGAATTCATCTCCCCGAAGGGCGACACCAACGAGGCCTAGCGACCCCAACGCGCTGAAGCTCCCGCCCTCCTTGCAAATCGTGTCGCCTGCGGGCTTCAAACCAGACGAGCCAGAGACTCTCTTATTTAAGCCGCTCCCTGTCCCAAAAACTCTGACGACGGACACAGGGGTGAGCGGTGTGTGGTCGATCTCGGCCCAGGGAGCGCAGGGAATCCGAGTGATGCAACCCTCGGCGCAATCGCCGTCAATATTTCGTGATCAAAAAAGAAAACCGGTTGGGTATCGGCCATCCCATTGCGGCAGCCCGTCCGACCGAAACGTGGTATCGTCCGTAAAAAGCTTCTTCGCGAGGAACCAGGATTCGGCACAGACGTTTGCCAGCGGCGCAAATCATTGCGCTCGAACAGAAGGAAAACGTCATGCCAAATAAGCTCGTTTTGTACGCCTCGGTCCTTGCGCTCGCCGGCAGCCTTGGAGTTGCTCAGGCGGAAACGATGAAGAATTCATCGAGCGGCCGCTCGGTGGCCGCGCCATCATCGCTTTCGACGATGCATTGGCTAGCCTCCGATATTTATAAGGCGGATGTCTACGACAATGCCGAAAATAAGGTTGGCGTCGTCAGCGACCTCATCGTGGATAGTAGCGGGAACGTCACGACGGCGGTCGTCAGTGTCGGCGGTTTTCTCGGCGCTGGCAAGAAGGAAGTGGCAGTGCCCTTCAAAGACCTAAAAGTTGTGACGCGCGACAACAAGGATTGGCTGGTTCTCAATCAAACCAAAGAGGAGCTCAAAACGGCCCCGGCCTATGACAAGAAAACCAACAGCCAAATGTGAAGGTAAAGCCCGGAGTTCGGCTGCTTACGCCGACAACGTTGGAACCAACTCCGCTCAATGACAGTTAGGGGCGCAAGGTGTGGCGGCCCAATGTTGCCGCACCTTTGAACCTAAAGGAGTTTGTAATGGATTGGAATTGCATCGAAGGAAACTGGAAGCAGTTCAAAGGCAAGGTCAAGGAGCAATGGGGTCATCTTACGGATGATGATCTCGACAAAATTGCCGGCAAGCGCGAACAGCTTGAAGGCAAGATCCAGGAACGCGCCGGCATCACCAAAGACGCGGCGCGCAAGAGTGTCGACGACTGGCTGAACAAGCAGTGATCGAGTCTTGACGCACCCGAGCGTGCACACTTCGAGTGCACGGTGACGAAGGCCGCATCGGGCTAGCCCCTCCCCTTGCCCGTTGCGGCCTTCGAGGGGCTCGCTCGAATTCAACATGCAATTAGGTGGACAGGAGAGTGGTGATGCCTCGCGGCGACAAATCGAAATACACCGGAAAACAGGAACGCAAAGCGGATCACATCGCCGAAGGTTACGAATCGCGTGGCGTGCCCGAGAAAGAAGCCGAGCGCATAGCTTGGGCAACAGTGAACAAGGAAAGCGGGGGCGGAAAGAAAAGTGGCTCCGGCCGCGGTCAACCGGAATCTCACGCCTCGTCGCAAAAGGGCGGCCGGCTTGGCGGCCAAGCATCGGCCAGACGGCCAGCGGCTGAGCGTTGGGCCGCGGCCAAGAAGGCCGCGGCGACCCGCAAGCGCCGTGCTTCGCCGTGAATTCCAGACACCATGATTGCGTTGATTCGTGAACTCGTTCCGCGAGCGTGGAACTTTGCTCCTTCACCGCAATTAACGCGTCGGGAATAACAACGGAGATGTGAAATGCTTTCCACGATTGTAATCGTCTTACTCATCTTGCTGCTCATTGGCGCATTGCCGAGTTGGCCCTACAGTGCGGAGTGGGGTTATGCGCCTGGTGGCGTGCTCGGCACGGTCCTTGTGGTTGTTGTGATTCTTGCCCTATTAGGAGGAATATAGGTTGAGGCCATAAGACCTTCGATTTTTCGCGGAAGGATTTCCGCGAGTGCGGCGTCCGTCGCGCCTCCCCCCCTCGCTGCGCCGCCCGCAGCCAAAGATAGGTTTGGCCGGGCTCGATCTTCGCGCCTTGAGCCCGTGGGCCGCGGGGAATCCTCCGTAAAAACTTTCTCGCGCGAAGGGAACTCAAGATCCAGCGAGGGTGTTTGCCACGACACATGAGGCTTGAAGGAGAATGGCAATGGGACTAGGACGCGGCGCACTGCTTTGGCTTCTGGGTATACCTCTGCCAATTATAATTCTGCTGGTTCTTTTTTGGCGCTAAAAGTATGGCCGAAGTGGCAAGTCCGCTTCGGCCATATGCTAGCCGTTTTGCGATCGAACCGACGAAGAGTCAGATCTTTATTGGAACGGAATCGGCCGGCGGGCTTCCTGGAAATCGGCGACACCTGCGATCTTGGCGCGCCCTATCTGCGCCTAATCGCAGAGGTCCATGAAGTCCGGATTTTCATTGCTGAAAAGGAGTGTCACGGAATCGGCCGGCATCGTGGCACAGACAACTCCGCTCAAAGGAGCGCGCTGAGGCCTTGCCGCCCTTCTCTCTGCCTTTGTCGTCTTCTGCTTGCACGCAGGTTGGTTTAAACACACGTCCCGCATCGGTTCCACACCGCGCGCGCCGGTAGACGCAATGTATGCCGCCGGGAACTTTAGAGCCGTTCGGACTTCTAAGGCGGCTGGGCTGCATTGCAGCCCGCCGGAAGGAAATCCCCCGGCGCAAAGCGCCGTAGGGGGTAGCTCAAAAAAAGAACTTAACCATGGACCATCATGACGTGATCGCGACGTTGAACGATTTACGTGAAATAAGCCGCGATGGAGAACAAGGATTGCGCACATGTGCCGAAAGCGTTGATAGCCCTAATCTCGAGAGGCGCTATTCGCGGTCGCGGGGCGGCGTTGCGCCGAGGGCGCGGCAGAACTTGAAGCCCAGGTTCGCAGTCTCGGCGGTGAGCCCGCAAAAGGGGAATCCATTAAGCGGCTCGATGCATCGCGCCTCGACCAGCATAAAGCCCGCGGGCCTCAAGCTGCTGGCTCACGCATAATATTTTCGTTCGGAGCATCGTCGCTCATCCCTGGAACGGAAACCACAAACCAGCGTTGAGAAGCTGGTACCAGGACAAAGGAATGAGGCATGGACACGACCGATCTACAATCGCTGCGCGAGGACTTGAACACTCTCAAGGACACGGTCGCGGAATTCGTTTCCCAGGCGGGCACCGATGCAGTGAAAACTGCCCGCGACGTGACGTCGAATGTTGCGTCTCAGGTGGGTAACGCTGCCTCGAATGTTGCAGAAAAAGGCTCGGAGATTGCCACTACTGCTTCCAAGCAAGCTAAGACTTTTGCCTCCGAGCTCGAAACCCTCGGGCGTAACAATCCTCTCGGTGCAATGGCTGCCGCCATGATGGTCGGTGTCTTGATCGGCCTGATCGGCCGGGGACGGATTTGATGCTCGCCTCTGTGCTACGGCTGAGTGGCCTGGATCAAAGGCTCGCAGCCTTCAAACTCAGGCTCGACGAAAAAGCGTACGAGGCGGTCGACCATGTCAAAGCCGTCGTTGTGCGGATGTTCGTGGTGGCTGCCCTCGCCGTAGCCGCGGCGTGTTTTGCGCTGCTGGCACTCATCACCGGGCTTGTGGCACTTTACGGGTGGCTGGAACCCACCTACGGGGTATTCCCGGCGCTCAGTATCGTTGGCGGTGGTCTGGCAGTGATCGCGTTCGTCTTAATTAGTGCTGCGATGATTCTAAGCCGCGGAAGGCCAGGCAGCGAAAAAGGTACCGCAACGCCGGAGACCATTGAAGTTCCGCCTAGTCCCCTCCCGTTGTCGGTGACGCCGGCCCCGGTAGATTCTGTCGTCTCGCCTCCATCCGCAGCTTCCGCCGCAACTGCACGAGATAAGATCGAGCCCTTCCTGTCTGTTGTGAAGCGTTACGCACACATCCCCCGCACCGGGTCTGCTCCGGTCGACGACTTCATTCGCCAGATGGAACCACGCGTTGAGCTGGCGACGAAGGAGGCTGTCACGCGCGCGGCAACGCTCGTTCAGAACGGGGATCGCGCCACAATGCTCGCCGTTCTCGGCGCGGCGATGGCGGTTGGCTGGCTTCTGGTCAAGGCAGCAAATCCATCAGTCTTCTCTAGCCGCTGAGGCCGTAGGAGGAAAACTGGCCGCTCTCGACGGTCATTGATTGATACGGGATGGGTGCGGTGGCGCGGCTGCTAATGGGCCTCGTTCAGCGCGTAGAGTCGACAGTGCTCCAGATATGCCTTCTCGTGAATTGCAATCAGGTCAACGACGCTGCTCCAGAGCCAGGAAGGAGCCTTAAGATCACCCGTTCGCGCCCTGCTTAATTCGTTGGCCCATTTCGATCGAGTGTCTTCGTCCATCTGACGTGCGTGAGCGTTCCCAACCACATTGGCCAGGAAGCGAGCGATATTCATCGCCTGCTCACGTGTAAGCGTCTCGAGCTCTATCTTCAGATCCTGCGGGAGAAGCTCACGGATAAAGATCGAGCGGCCGAACAACTGAATGGCCCGCATCCGTTCTCCCAAATGCGGTGACAAATGACGCGCGCCCTCCACAACCCGTTGCGCCTGGTCTTCAGGCATGTCCGCGGAATCATCCGCCGGCGCGGCAGCTTGCACGGCTTCTTTCAGGTCCATCGCGCTCGACCTCGTACGGTTCCGCCAAACGTGTAGCTACCTCACAGCTCGACACAAATCGTCTTGCCAGCGCGACCCTCATCTCTTCAAAAGCAAGGGAATGAGATCATCCCGCTCTGAAAAACTTTCGACCGCAAGCGTCAGCTCTTCATCCTGCTTTGCTTCGACCTTCGCCCCCTCGAGACAAAAGTCGAGCGCGTCCCTAAACCTCGTCGCGCAGAAATCCGCCTTCGTCGCGGCGCAAAGCTCGCTCGCTTGTCCAGGATCGGTCTGCCAGAAACCGGCGAGAATCTTGATATCACCGAGGTGCCGGCGCAAACGCCGAACCACATAGCGGGCTCCCGCCGAGCTCAAATCGGCATCGAGGTATGAGAGGCATACCATCCGTGTGTCATCGGTCGAGAGGCGCGAGACCCGGCCGCTGCCGAGCCCCCCTGCGGGCTCAACCTTGGCTTCGATGCCATGTTTACCGAGAATTTGCGCTAGCAGGGCTGCGGCCGCTTCATCGAGGAGACTGCGGCCAGCCATGCAAAGAACCGGCTTTTGGCTTTCCCGCCCCGGCGCGAGGCCGGTGCGCTCCTTATCGAGCGGCGAGGTCTCGACGCTTGCCGGTTCGTTCGGCGGGGGCGAACCGGCTGACGCCAGCACGGCATCGGTCGGTGCCGCCTCGGAGCCGATGCGAGGGGCTCATCTACGTGATCGGAGAGATCCTCGATCACTTCGTCGATCGTTTCCTTGATCCGCCTTTGTCGCAGCTCGTCGAGCACGCCGCGGCGGAGATCCACCTGCGCCAACAGCAAAGCCGGGAGCGCCACCTCGTCGTAATAATTGACGAGCGAATTGGTTTTCAAGAATTGTTCGGCCTGGTCGACGACTTCCGAACTCGTCCCCGGCCAGCATGCGCTGATAGAAGTTTTCGACCGGAGTAAGAGGCGGCTCGTCGCCGAACATGACATCGAGAAAAGCCAGCCGCTCCACGTGGCGCCCGAGCACCACAAGACAGACCGTGAGGGGGGTCGACAATACAAGACCGGCAGTGCCCCACATCCACCACCAGAATGCCGCCGAGATCACGACGGCGACCGGCAAGGTCCCCGTATTGTGGCCATAGAGCCAAGGCTCGACCACCTGCCCGATGATGGATTCGACGAAAAGAAACAGGGCCAAGGTTCCGAGCGCCATGCCCCAGCCCGGATCGATCGCCACCGCCAGGGCCATGGGAAAACCAGCGGCGATCAGCGGCCCGAAATAGGGGACGAACCGCAGCAAGAACGCGACGACGCCCCAAAGGACAGGGCTCGGAAGGCCGATGAAAAAGAGGCCAACGGCGACGATGACGCCGAAGGAAGCGTTCACAAGGGTCTGAACCAAAAAAAACCGGCTGAGCCGTCCCGCCGCGTCATTCATCGCCAAGGTCGTGCGATGCAAATCGCTCGATCCGGCAAGCCTGATGAAGCGGTTGCGCAGGTCCTCGCGTTGCAAAAGAATGAAGATGACAAAGATGACGACGATGAAGGTCGTCTCCAGAGACGAAAGCGCGCCTCCGGCGATCGTCTCCACAATGGCGAAAGGAGGCCCCCACGCCGGATCGTGAACCTCGACCGGAACAGGCGGCTGGTTTTTTTCCTGACCCTCGGACAGTTGCTTCCTTGGTTGGTCCGAAGGCACAGGCGTGCTCGAAGGCGCGAAACGATGCGGATTAATTTCGCCGAGATTTTTCAGCGCGGCCGAAACTTTTGCAAAGAGGGCGTTATCGGCGGCGGCATCGCGCAACTTGACGATTTTGGCACTGACCGTCGCCTGATATTTCGGCAGATCAACAACCAGTTCGGAAACCTGCCGCGTCAAAACGGCGCTGACCAGAAATGCGCCGACCAGCGCCGCAAGGACGACGGTCAAGACGGATGGGACACGACCCAAACCCCAGCGCCGCAGCACGAGAACCGGCGGCGACAAGACAAAACTCACTGGAATCGCGATCGCGATCGGAATGAATATTTCGCGCCCGATATAAAACGTCGTCACGATTACTACGGCCACAAAAAGCGTGGTGAGCATTTCGAGTGTACGCGCTTGATTGGGCTCCGGCCGGCGACGAGCGGGCGGACTTCCGAGAAAATCACTCATGATTTTGTCTCCGGGGAAGGATTAAGTCCGCACCCCTGCGGCCCATCGCAGGTAACGGCGCTATAACGGCATACGGGCAAACTTGGTATGATCTTCGATCACCCCGTACCGGCCGCAAGGACGCCGTTGCGTTCCCAACAAATCGGCGTTTCTCGTCTATCGCCCCTGTGCTCGCCGTTTCCACCAAGCTGTTCGTAGGCAGAGAGGCCACCGTACCCATTTTCGCGATCGTAGGTCTTCCGCCAATCTATGCCATAGACACACCAGCGGCCGCTCCAATTCCACCATGTCCCACGAAGTGGCCAGCCATCTCGCCGACAAACGCACCCTTGAGGCAGCCGCCCGGCCGCGCACCAGCTGAAAATGCGAACCACTGGGGCGAATCAGAATAAAGCCGGAATCAAAAAGCAACGTTCATGAATTCCTCCTGGTGCAGGCTTTCTAACCATTGAGGTGCACATTGGTTCATGCTTGGCGGCACGTTTTCATTTTTCAGGCGAAATTGGCAGGGCTTCAAGTTGCCGCCCCCTGGGAGGCGCAGGCGCAAAGCGCAAAATTCGTCGCTCAATGACTTAAGGGTAGGAAGGCGCCATGACGTTGATGTAATTTCTTTCTGGTCCGCGCATCTTTCGGCGCGTGCAGAGGATTTGGGCAATCTCTTCGCGTCCAACCAAACGCGGATGCGATCGGGTATGGGTCCGCTAAGTGGCGAACCTCCGTGTGCTGATTCTCTCTATTCCACGGCTCGAGCGAATTATTGGCCTGCTTAGAGATTCACCCACGCTCGCGCCAACTTGCTGAGCAGCGCATTCGATCCAATGGACCAGTCAGTATGAACGGCTCAGCCGGCATTCAGCCCCCATGGGGCTGGCAACCAGAGCGAAAATGCTTACATGACGGCCATCGGAGGATCGTCATGTCGAATTCAATCGTCATCACCGTGCCCCACCGCCTCGGTGCCAAAGAAGCGAAAAGGAGGATCGCCGAGCAAATAGAACTCTTGCGCCGAAATTACATCGATAAACTCGCCTATAGCGAGGCCAATTGGAATGGCGACAGGGCGAATTTGCGGGTCGTGGCTTTTGGACAGACCGCGACAGCGCAAGTTTACGTCTTGGACGATGCTTTGCGCATTGAAGTGCAGCTCCCCTGGATTCTTGCTGCCCTGACCGGCAGGATCCAAGGCATTCTCAAGAGCAACGCGGAGGAATCGTTGCGGATTGGGCATACCCCACCAAAGGCCTGACTGAAATCGACGAAAAATCGGCGCGAAAGTCCGCCTGACGTCAGCTACTTTACCCGAGGGCGGATCGTTGGCCGGCTGGCGGTTTCCGATTGTCGGATTTCGACGGACTTGCTGAGAAGCATGAGCTTTTGAGGCGCGGCCTCAGGCGCCGCGTCGCGTTGTGCAAGCTGCTTCTCGAACAGCCGGAGCTTTTGCTCCTCGACGAGCCGACCAACCATCTCGACGCGGAAACCGTCAATATTGTGCGCGCCCTGCTTGAGGGCCGTCAGCCGATCGAGCTCACGCCGAGGCGAACTCTTGCGACTGAGCAAGGACCTGCCGCACGACTGGAGCGAACAGCGACATGTTCTCGGCTTCGCCGCCTAAACCTCCATCAACCCAGGCGAACGCTCCACATCCGACAACTCGAAGTGCTATTTAAGCCTTTTTTGGTGAGGGATTGAAGCCTGTAGGCCCGCACCGCCTGATGATAAACTGGATTATCACGTGGACGGACCGGGGTAAGAACAATCTGCGCCGGGCCGTCAAAACGGCTCACGGTGAGTCTTGCTGGCAACAACCGCCAACGAAATCGCGTAAGCGTTAATATGGAACACGCGGATGTTTCCGGAACAGGTGTCCAATGATGGATGACGGCATGCCCGAGACTTCCGGTGTTGATGCGCGTAAGCTCGCTTTGGAAGTAATGGCCACGCTCGTCAATGTAAAAAGGATTGCGGCGGATCGGATTCTGCGGCCTGCCGGAATTCCTGACGTGCTTATCAAGCGATTTCTCAAAGGAAAAGATGCCACGACGGGTGAGACGCTTACGAAGCGGCAGGCGGGGGCCCTGATACTTGAAGAGCTGGCTCGTGATGGGAATGACAGCTCCACGATCCGCAAGCTTATCGATATTGCCGCTAGCTGGAATGCTTATGATCTTGCGCAGGATGAATACAAAGCACGGGCGGTGGTGCAAAAGGCGCGGGAAGTGAGAGGTGCATTAGCGGAAGCGGACGCTCGCGAGAAGGCTGAAGAGGAGCGCGCTGTTCGGGAGCGCTCGGAACGACAACAGAAAGAACGAGAAGGCATACTACGAAAGGAAAGCGCGCTTCTCTTAGCGCAGTTTGACCACCTCTCCACCCATGGCGAGCCTCAAGAACGAGGCTATCTCCTGCAAGATGTACTGCATCGGCTGTTCGTAGCCCATGGGATCGCGGTCGTCCGGTCGTTTCAACGCAATGCGGGTGGCGAGCAAATCGACGGCGCATTTGAGCTTGAAGGTTGGCATTACATTGTTGAATGCCGTTGGCGGGAAAGACTGGCCGCCGTTCGTGAACTTGACGGGCTATATGGTCAAATCGCGCGGTCGGGGAAGCAGACAATGGGATTGTTTCTTTCGATCAACGGTTGGTCGGAGCATGTCGTGCCACTCGTGAAGCAAAATCCGGACAAGAGCATCATTCTCATGGAGGGTCTTGATCTCCGGATGGTGCTCGCACAATCGCTCGACCTTCGCCGGCTGCTCAAAGCGAAGCTGTCTGCCTTAAACTTGGAGACCGAGCCGTATCTTCCGGCTTCGAAGTTATTTTGAGCTGGGGTACTTTGGTTGTTATTCACAAACACCAAAAAGAGGAATAGCCATGCGAATGCTGCGCTCACCGGCATCATCCTCGTCATAGAGATGACTGACAATTCCAGGCTGCTCCTGCCAGTGCTGGCGGCCTGCTTCTCGGCGATGGCTGTGGCCACAATGCTCCGCGAGCCGCCTATCTACGATGCGCTGAAAGAACGGACATTGGCGCTATGGCGAAAAAGCCGGGTTGATCTCGCGGCGGCGTAATCGGTTTGCGGTTTCCCAATAGCCCTGGCTGAGGGACCTGAATTCGAACCAAGATTGACGGAGTCAGAGTTCGCTCCGACCGAAGCCGTAGTTGGCGTCCTTCGCTGCCCAATTGTGACGAATATGGCCGAATATGCAACAGCTAGCAGGAGCGCCGAAATGGTAACCCCGAGGAGCGAACATCGCGGCGACGAAGATGAGCAGGTCGCGGATGATTTCCCCTATCCGAGTTCCTCACGTCGCGTGACCGCCCCTAAGTCTGCGTCCGTTCTTGTTCTCATTCGCGCCCGGTCACGACATCGATGGCTTCTTGGGCGCATCGTCCCGTGCCGTCTCCTGTCGTCAGGCTCGCATGCAGATCTCGGCGATGGGGCCGCCCACGGCGGTCTGCGATCGATCCCTAGAGCCCCAGCGGCGCGGTGGCCGGCCGGGGTCCTGGATCGGACATAAGGCGGCGGGCCACCAGTTCCAAATGAACAGCATGAGCACCGCGCCGACGGTCGCGCCGATGAGCCCGCGCCCTGGTCGAGCCGGTACCAACCGATGGTCTGGTCGATGAAGGTTGCGACGAACGCGCCGGCGATCCCGAGCCCGGTCGTCAGAATGAAGCCGTTCGGGCGATTCGGACCGGGCGAGAGGAAACGCCCGCCGCGACGAAGCCGACCACGATGATCCAGATAATGTTCGACACGAAGATCTCTCTTTGTACCTGCGGCTGCAAAGTTTGGGTGAGCACATTGCAACCCTGAACGTGGATGGGCACCATCGGGTTCCAACAGGTTTCGCGAACGGCGCCAGCCTCGGCAGGCACCGAAGACGCATGGCTGTTTCCAGATGAAACGCGCTGTTTTGCTAGGTGCCCCGCGTCGGGGCCACGCTCGCGGCCGGAGTTGTCGCCGTCCCCGTCGAACCGATCCCGGGACTCGACGTGCTCTACGACATCCCGATCCTGCTCATATGGTACTGGTTCACAGTCTTCCGCGATGCGATCCGGTCTTCGGCCGCGACCGGCACCGCCCACACGGTGACGTCGCCGCGTCGACGGGCGTCCTAAAGCTGATCGACGACCCAGTCAATTTTTTCAACCTGCATGGATTTTTTCCGGACAATCTCAGAAGGAAGTAGATACCGTGTTTGAAGGCAAGAGAAATAGAAGCCCAACAACGCGAACTCGAGCGGTTCTGATCGCTGACTTGATAATGTTGGAGTGTGAGGTGGCCCTCAAGCCCGCGCGCTAACGCGCGCCCCTGACGGGCTGCGGGGCTTGACCGCCGCCTCCCACTCCAACTTGTGCTCACCATGCGATCGACGCCAGGCTGTGGCGTGGCACGCCGGGTCATTTGCCCATTACCATCGCCGGGTCGAATTCCTTGCCGGTCTTCAGCACGCCGAAGCAAAGCACCAGGAGCTTGCGCATGGCAGCGATCACAATCTGCTTTCCCTTCAGGCGCCCCTGAGCCTTGAGCCGATCGACCAAAGCAACGACCGCTGGATTGTAACGCATCGCCGACAAAGCCGGCATGTACAAGGCGGCGCGCAGCACGGCGTTGCCAATTTTGGAGATCCGCACGGGCCGGTTGACCGAGATTCCCGACTGGCGCTGCTGCGGATTCAAACCCGCGTAGGCAGCGACCGCGGCGCTGGAGCCAAGGATATCGGGACCCGGCAACTCGGCCAGCACGATGCCAGCCAGGGCTTCTCCCACGCCGTTGATGCTGACCAATAAGTCGCGTTTGGCGGACAGCTCCAGGTCGTTGCCGATTGTCTCCGCAATGGCTTGGTCGACCGCCTTAAGCTGGGAGGCAAAATGCTGGATTGTTGTCTCCGCCAGCGACAGTGCCAAGTCATCCGCCATGCCGCTACCGCGGCGATTCTTCCATTCCGTCAGGCCGGCCACCGTGCCAGCCCGGATTGTCTGAAGTTCGCACAAACGCCGCATGGCTGGCGAAGGCGGGGTCCAAGGGCGCGGCTTGAACAGTTCAGCGTATTCGCGGATATGCACGGCATCGACCTGATCGGTCTTGTTGCGCCCCAACTTCGTCCGCGCGGATCTGCGCGGGATTGACGATGCTCACGACGTGTCCCGCCTCATGGAGGGCAAGCGCGATGCCGAGGCCGTGACGTCCGGTTGCCTCCAGACAGGCATGAACCTGTCCGATCTTGTGCTCGCCGAGCCAGGCAATCAGCTCATGCCAGCCATCGGGCGAATTGGCGAAGCTCTGGGAGCGCGCCTTTGTACCAGCCCCGAGGCTAGCGTCGAATGTGTTCTTGGAAACGTCAATACCCAGTACAGCGTCAGTCATTTTAAGGCTTTCTCTTCAGATCCTCGCAGCGACGGCTCCGCATCGATCAACCTTGTATACAGGATCTGCGCCAGAACGCGTCCCAGGATACCGTCCGGCCTAAACAGCGGAGCTTGGAAAAGCGGGGCCGGATCTACCGCTCGGGCTTGGTCGCCAAAGGGACGCCGCAGGCTCACCGCTTTCCTCGCCATCCGGCAGAAATGATCATTCGCCAGACACCCACAACATACAAGGGACGCCGATAGCAGTTTCACCGGGGAATCGCGGCTGATGTTCATCACCCTGGTGGCGCCCGGCCTCTCTCGGGGTCGCCGTCCCCGGCTGGGGCGGGTTGTCCGGCTTAAGATCGGATAGAGAAATTTTGAAGGAACCAAATGCCTTAGGTGCCGCGTTAGGCGCGAAAGGCTTCGGAAGGACACCCATTCGCGCGGCCGGAACAGAAAATTTGAGCCGATGCGCGTGTTGATTGTCGAAGATGAAGCCTTGGTCGCCCTCGAGCTGGAGGAACTTCTTCTCGATGAGAGTTTCGAAGTTGTGGGGAGTGCGGCCAATGCGGCGCAGGCGATAGACCTTGGCCGGCGTCACCGGCCAGACCTGGCACTCCTCGATTTAAATCTCGCGGACGGGCAAACGGGGCCACGAATTGCAAAGACCCTGGTACACGAACGGCTTGCAACAGTTGTTTTTGTGACGGGCCAGGCGAACTTGCTACCGTCCGACTTGCATGGAGCGTTCGGCGTCATCGAGAAGCCCTGCGTCGGCCGGGCTATGGTTGAAGCCCTGCGGTTCCTGTCGTCCTATCTGTGTGGTAAGGCGGCGAAGACGGCTGCGCCGCCCGTGCTTCGTATTGCATCCTCGACACAGCAATGATGTGAGCTCAAAGCAAGTCGACCAAAGACCCTTCTCCGATATCAAGGCTAGCACAAGCTCCTGTGTGACTTCCGGCGTGGCGCCATCAACAACGGGACGAACCAATCCGATGGTCACTGATCTTGGTCAAGCGCGCGACCGTCATCAGCTTCAGCAGATTATCGCCGGTCTGAGTGAAGGCGTCATCCTCATCGAGCCAGGCCAGCGAATCGTCTGGGGCAACGAAGCAGCGCTTGCAATGCACGGTGTCGAGAGTCTTGAGGATCTAGGTGCAACCGTCGATGCCTATCGCCGCCGCTTCCGGTTGCGCTACCGGAACAACCATATCCTGAAAAAGTCGGACTATCCGCTCGCGCGGGTGATCGCGGGGGAGAGCTTCAGCGACGTCACGGTGGAAGTCTGCGCGGCAGGACGGGACGAGCATTGGGTGCACTCGATCCGCAGTCAGGTTGTCACTGATGCGGACGGGCAACCGGATTGCCTTGTGCTCGTCATCACCGATGTGACCGAACAGTATGAGGCCGAGGCGCGGTTCGAAAGCGCCTTCAACGCTAACCCGGCGCCGGCCGCCATCGCGCGTCTATCCGACCGGCGCTATATCAAGGTCAACCAGGGTTTTCTGGAAATGACCGGATTGTCCCGGGAGGACATCCTCGCGTACACGCTGGACGACTTTGACGTGCTGAACGCCGCGGAGCAGCGCGATTTGGCGCTTGAGCGGCTGGCGGAAGGGCGGACAATCCCGCAGATGGAAGCTTGCATACCGCTCCCAACCCGGCCGAAGTTCGTCATTGTTGCAGGGCAGCCCATCGAGGTTTCGAACGAAGCCTGCATACTGTTCACATTCGCGGACCTCGACCCTCGCAAGGAAACAGAGAGCGCATTGCGCCAGAGCGAGCAGCGGTTCTCGACGGCGTTCCGTCTCGTTCCGGTGCCGATCGCGATTGCGGCGCTCGATAATTTTCGATTGGTCGAGGTCAATGACGCGTTCCGGGAGGTAACCGGGTTCAGCGACGAACAACTCGTCGGGCGCACGCCGAGCGAGCTGGGACTTTGGCCCGACGACACGCAGCAGCGGTTCGGCCGAGAGATCAAGAAGACGCATGGTATCCGCGGTTTTGAACTGGAGATGCGGGCCAAGAACGGGGAACGCGTCGCATGCCTGGTCTCCGCCGAAGCGGTCGCGATCAACGACGACCAGCGCGTCCTGTGCGTTCTCCAGGATGTCACCGATCGTAAGCGCTCGGAGGAAGAGCTCATCGCCGCGATCGAACAGGTGATGGCCGATACCTCATGGTTTAGCCGAAGCATTGTCGAAAAACTGGCCGCGTTGCGACGGCCGGTGTCGAGCCCCACCAGGGATGCCGAGCTGGAGGATCTGACGGGACGGGAACGCGACGTGCTCGGGCTGATCTGTCAGGGGCGCAACGACGCCGAAATCGGCGAAGTTCTGAAGCTGTCTCGCAACACCGTGCGCAATCACCTCGCCTCCCTTTACCGCAAGCTAGGAGTCAACCGCCGCGCAGCAGCGATTGTCTGGGCGCGCGAGCGTGGCATTACGGGGCAACTCGCTCCGAAGAAAAGGCCAAGACGCTAGAAGTTGGTGATTTTGCACTAGTCCATCTGGTATGCATGCGTCTTGTTCACGGCAGGCGCCACTCCTACCTTTAGGCTTCCTCAACAAGCAACAATTAGGAGATCGTAATGGACAAGGATCGGATCGCAGGCTCCGCCAAACAGGTCAAGGGCGCGGTCAAGGAAGCTATCGGCAAGACGCAAGCCGAAGGGGCGGCCGAGAAAGCGGCTGGCATGGTGCAGAACACGGTCGGCGGCGGCAAAGATGCGGCGCGGGATGCCCTGAAGAAATAGAAGCGTCTGCGCGGGCCGCGGGACCAACGTGTTCGGTCCAGCAGCCGGAAGGAAGCGTAGCCTGACCCCAACGATCCAGCAGCGCTAACGCGCCGAGGCTGATGATTTATGTGGGCCCTAGGCGGCAGTAACGGTAAAGAGGAAAGCGCTAGTGAGGATGAGCGAATGACGCCCTATCCCAAGTACACCACCACCGTAATCGGCGCCCACAGCGTGCCGGACTGGTACGAAGTGCTCGACCGGCTCGTCGCGGTTGGACAGCTGTCGATGGCGTCCTTGGTGGATGCACAGTATCGGGCGAGCCAAGCGGCGATTCTCGATCAGGAGTTAGCCGGCATCGATGTGGTCACGGGCGGCGAGATGCACCGGCGCACGCACAATCGCCATTCGCCACCGAATGCCATGCTGAACTACTTTTGGCAAAAAATACCGGCTTTCGAAGGCAGCACCCGCCCGAAGCCGATCACGCCGCACGATCCCAACGTCTTTCATCCCGCCGCGACCTGCCGCACCCGAATCTTCGACAATATCGACCTTGGCCTGGCGGATGAATTCAGGACGGTCTCGGCGCTCACGCAAAAGCCCGTCAAGGTCACAATGACTGGGCCGTATTTCTTGGCAAAGGTCGCGTATGACGAGCACTATCACGATCTTGTTCGGATGATGGCTGACATTGCCAAGCTTCTTCGGTACAATTTCAAGATTCTCGCCGAGGCGGGCTGCAGGCACATTCAGATCGATGAGCCGTATTTCACGATGGCCGAGGATGATGAAGTGCGGGGTGCGGTCGAGGCCATCAATCTCGCCATTGAAAGGCTCCCGGCCGACATCCATGTTTCGATCCATATCTGTCAGGGCAATTACGCGGTCGGCAAGGAATACGACGCGCAGATCGGCCACCGCTATTTCGATGTTGGCCGCTATAAGGCCGATTTGGTCTGCAAAATTGCGTGCACCTCCCTTCTGATCGAACATGACATGACGCCACATTTCCAAGGGCTGCTGCGGAACCAGCAACTCGGCGTCGGCGCCATCGACGTGCAGGACCCGAAGGTCGAGAGTGGTGAAACCGTTGCCGCGCGCATTCGCGCGCATTCCTGGCTCACACCGGAACAGACCATCGTCACCAGTTCCTGCGGCTTCAATCACCTGCCGCAAAGCGTCGCCTTCGGCAAGCTCAAGGCCATGGCCCATGCCAAGCGCATCCTCGGCGGGTGAGGCATGCAAGAGACGCCCGTACTGCCACAGCGCCGAAAAAGCGAAGAGATGCTGGAGCTCGTGCAGGAAGCGGGCCGGGTCGGCTTGTTCGAATGGAACGTCCAGGATGACAGCGTACACCTGTCACCAAGCTTCCTCTCGATCTATGGGCTCGTGGCCTTCGACGGGCGGTATGAAAGCTGGCTAAAGTGCATCCATCGCGAAGACCAATTGCGCATCACCCACCTCATTGAGAACGTCATTGCCGAGAAGCTGCGTACGTGGGAGGCCGAGTTCCGGATCGTCAGGCCGAGTGACGGCGAGTTGAAGTGGATGGAGGCACGCAACGTCGTCTCGTATGACAAACAGGGCCGGGCCTTGTGGGTGTTCGGAGTGACAGTCGATGTAACCGATCGCAAGCGTGCTGCCGCCCAGGTGCGCGCGTTCACCGAAACGTTGGAAGAGGCCGTTAAAGAGCGCACGCGCGCGCTGGAGGCGGAAAATGAAGCTCGCAAGCGGGCTGAGGAGTTGCTCCGACAGGCGCAGAAGATGGAGGCGGTCGGCCAACTCACCGGCGGCGTCGCGCACGACTTCAACAATCTCCTCACGATCGTGATGGGTGGCCTCGAGATGATCGGTCGCCAGATACCGACCTTGCAGCCGTCGCCCGCCGTCGTAAGAATTGCCCGGGCCAGGGACATGGCGCTAGAAGGTGTGCAGCGGGCGGCTGTCTTAACCAGCCGACTGCTCGCATTCTCCCGCCAGCAACCGCTAGTCCCAAAGATTCTCGACGCGAACAAGCTGGTTGCCGGAATCTGCGATCTCTTGCAGAGGACACTCGGTGAAACCGTGTCTTTGGAAACCGTGCTGGCGGCCGGTCTTTGGCGCACCGACGCCGATTCTAATCAGCTCGAAAACGCCATTCTCAATCTTGCTGTGAACGCTCGCGACGCCATGCCGAACGGCGGCAAGGTCACGATCGAGACTGCCAACTGCTATCTCGACAAGGCCTACGTCGCCGGCGTGTCCGAGCCGGTGGAGGAAGGCCAGTATGTGATGATCGCAATCGCAGACACTGGGTCGGGAATGGATGGAGCGACCGTAGAGCGGGCATTCGATCCGTTCTTCACGACAAAGGAGCTTGGCAAGGGAACGGGCCTGGGACTCAGCCAAGTCTATGGCTTCGTGCGCCAGTCGGCCGGTCACGTCAAAATCTACAGCGAGATTGGCCAAGGCACGACCGTGAAAATCTACCTTCGCCGTAGCGCCGAAGAAGATGATCGGCGGAACGATGAGGCGCCCTCGCCGGACATTGCTCGCGCCATCGGAACTGAGAAGATTCTCATCGTGGAGGATGACGACGCGCTTCGTGCCTATTCCGTCGAGATTCTGAGCGAGCTTGGCTATGAGGTGGTGGAGGCGAAAAACGGCGCTGTCGCCCGTGATGTGATGGGTCGCAGCGAGATCGATCTTCTGTTCACCGACGTCGTCCTGCCGGGCGGCATGAACGGCCCCCAGCTTGCCGACGAAGCGATGCGTCGCCGACCAGGGCTAAAGGTGTTGTTCACAACGGGCTACACGCGCAACGCCATCGTGCATGGCCAGCTAGACGCCGGAGTGCAGATGATCGGCAAGCCGTTCTCGTTCCGCGAACTGGGCGCTATGGTTCGAGAGCTATTGGATCGTTGATACGTCGGGCTGGCACATCAGGGATGGGCTGGGGCCTACAGTGCTGCCCTCCCGGGAACGAGAACCATATAATCGGCGGCCGAGGTTGCCTTGACGTTCGCGGCGGGCAGATAAGGGATAGTGGCCGAGATCGAGGTTTGCGGGTCTGTGCCGCGCGGCCGCCCTGGATGTCGTCGTCTTTGACGAAGATCTTTGCTCGCTTGCGACCGATCTCTTGGAACACATTGCGTGCGGCATCGGCGATCACCGCCCGGCAGTCCGTCCCCGTCAGGCTGCCGCCCCTGAAATTTCCGGTCGCCCCCACACCCCCATAGTCTGGATTGAGAGTTTCCAAGAGGCACCGGCGACCGCGAGCCCCGATAGATCGCGGCGAAGATTGCCCAGCGCAACGGCGCGAGTCGGCTAGCACCACGCTGTTACATGGGAACGGCTCCTATCCGCGGCCGAAGGTAGGGCGTGATGACAGGACCCATGCTGATCGTATTTGGCATCCTGGCCGGCGCCATCGCGTTGTTCGCGTCGGGACGACTGCGCCCAGATGTGGTGGCGATCCTCGTGGTTCTCGCATTGAATTTTAGCGGCGTGTTGACGATACAGGAGGCGCTGGCGGGTTTCGGCGAGCCGGTGGTGGCCTTGATTGCCGCGGTGTCTATAGTCGGCGAAGGACTGATCGCCACCGGCGTCGCATATCGCCTCGGTGAGGCGGTGATGAAGGCCGGCGGCAGCAGTGAGGCGCGGCTGGTAGCGCTTGTTATGGCAATCGCGCCGACGGTTCCCGCCAGCACCGGCTACAGCTACCCGGATACACGGAGCACCGACATGACCGGTCTGCAAGCGGAACTCGAAGCCGCTTTCCGTAAGCTGCCAATCGCCCCTCCTGACGATGGGAGAATTACGTATGAATGGTTGATACCTGGCATTGGGCGTCAACTTGCTTTGATGAAGCCAGTCGACCGTAAGGTTGCTTCGCCGGACGCCACAAAGCGAAAACTAGTCGCCTTGAAAAAACACGCCAAGATACTTTGTGAAGACATGTCGGCAATGGCACTCCTGCCTCTGAAACCGCGCACCCGCAGGCGATGCGCGTGCGCCGCGAGACAGTCGAGCATCCCTTCGGTACGCTCAAGATGCGGATGGGTGCAACGCACTTTCTGATGAAGCGCCTGCCGAAGGTTGCCACCGAGATGGCCCTGCACGTGCTCGCCTACAATCTCACGCGGGCCATGAACATCCTCGGCGTGAAGCCCCTCATCGCGGCGATCCAGACGTGAGGTGTAAAATACTGGACTTGAGATTTCAGGCAGTGCCGGATGAAATCACGCCTTGCCATTCATCTCTTGGCGGCGAGTTTGGCGAGGGGATCGATGTTGTCAAGGATGCACGGCACCGGCTGCGCCGGCGCGAGCGAAGCTCGCGTCCTTGACGACATCGAGTCCGCCTCGCCGATCATGCCCGCCATTGAATGAATGACGTAATCTGACATTGACCGTTGGATCAAACCCAGACTTGTACACGTGAGGCGTGCGCATCGGCGTGTCCATCGGCACCACCAGATCGCTGACGGCGGACCGCGCAAGCCACCTCGATTCCAGCTCGCAATTGGGACAACATGCTAAGTTGAGGTGGCGTCGCCGCTCTCCCTCGGCCGAAGCGTTTTCACACGACCAAGACCCAAAGCAGAAGTCCGATCTACCGCCGCAGCGCGCCATATGCGGACATGCAAGCCGCGTCGGATGTAGTTGTTGTCGAAACCGCGATTTTCTTTTGGTATCGTTTCCTTTACGAATTTGTGACCGGCTCGGAATGGTCTCCTTCGCATCGCAAAGCTATCATTTCTGCGGCAATCCTCATTCGCAACGTAGTACGCGGCGACTAGAGGTCAAAATGAAGGCTCTAAATAATTCGCTTTCGCCGAAAACGCAGGCCGCGAGGTTTGGCGAGGCCGTGGGGGTTATGCACCTTGATGGCCGGACCAAGGAGGCGTTTGCTGCCAACCGTTCGAAGAAAAAGCGATCCGAATCGCGAGCCGAGTCTACGGCAGACGAACAGATCAGAGAGATACTTCCAGAGTGCAGGTGATACCTTCAGGTGCAAACAGCACCTGCGCATTTTTTAAGCTGGCCTCGATGAGCCGCGAGCCGAATCCCTTGCGGGCGGGTGCTTGAACAAGCGGACCGTCGCGCTCTTCCCAGCAAACCTTCAGGTGAGCCGCATCGTGATCCTCGCCTACCGTCCAATCAATTCGCACCTGGCCCGAGTCGTTGGAAAGGGCACCGTATTTAACGGCATTGGTCGCAAGCTCGTGCAGCGCCATGGTCAGGGCCAGCGCTTTCTGTGAATCGAGTGTCACATCAGGCCCTGACGCCGTGATTCGCTCTTTCTGGAACGGCTCCAACGTCCTGTTCAGGATATCGCGCACCGGCGCACGTTCCCAATTTTTCTCGGTGAGCACGTCGTGCGCGCTGGCAAGCGCATGCAGCCGCGCGATGAACTTTGCTTGCTCATCGGCTGGTGCGCCATGCAAGGTCAGCGTAGCCATGGCTTGCACGGTTGCGAGCGTGTTCTTGACGCGGTGCTGAAGCTCCCGGAGCAGCAATCGCTGTACTTCCTCGACCTTCTTTTTCCAGGTGTTGTCTCGGGCGATCTTTGACGCACCAATGATTTTTCCCTCAACGTCCTTGATCGGAGACACGCTTAGCGAAATGTCGATCAAACTGCCGTCCTTGCGCACTCGAACGGTCTCGTAATGATCCACCCGCTCCCCGCGTTTGATGCGCTCAAGTATTGCGGGTTCTTCATTGGAACGGTCTTGCGGGATGAGGATAGCGATCGACTTGCCGATCATTTCCTCCGCCGCATAACCGAACAGACGCTCCGCACCTTTGTTCCAACTTTTGATGATGCCCTCCAAGCTTTTGCTGACGATGGCATCGTCCGAGGATTCGACGATGCAGGCAAGGTACGCGCCGGTCGCTTCCGTCTGTTTGCGCGCGGTTATGTCGTGGAAAACCAGCACAATCATGCGCCTTGATTGGCGCGGCAAGGTAAATTGGCGCGCGTCGAGTATAATCGTGCGAGGTGCAGATGGAGGACGGCAGCGTCGTGCCGCGCACGGCTGGAACGCCGCAGGGTGGGGTGATCTCGCCTCTCCTGGCGAACCTGTTCCTGTATTACGCGTTCGACACGTGGATGGCCCGGAACTATCCGCATATTCCGTTCGAGCGCTACGCGGACGATGCCATTTGTCACTGCCGAAGCGCCGAAGAGGCGCGGGTGCTATGGAGCGCGCTTGCAGATCGTCTTGCGGTCTGCAAGCTGGTGCTGCATCCGGGGAAGACGAAGATCGTCTATTGCAAGGATGCGAACCGGCGCGGCGACTTTCCCATCATCTCGTTCGACTTTCTGGGTTTTCAATTTCGAGCCTGGAAGACGATCTGGAATGGAAAGGCTGCCCATGGCTTCATGCCCGCCGCCAGTCCGAAAGCGTTGACGGCCATCAGCCGGACCGTTCGGCGTTGGTCGCTTCATCATCGCAGCGACAGGAGCTGGCCGAGATGTACAACCCGTGCATTAGCGGCTGGATCAGCTATTACAGCAACTTCTACAAGACGCGGTTGCGTCCGACCCTGAAGAGGATCGATGCCTATGTCATTCGATGGGCGCGCCGCAAGTTCAAGCGGATGCGCCATCAGACCAAGGGGGCACGAGACTGGTTCGACCGGCTACATCGGGCGAACCCCCAGCTCTTCGCCCACTGGCCTCTATGTCATGGCAACGGCCGAACATCGGGAGCCGTGTGAATCGAGAGGTTCATGCACGGTTCTGGGAGCGCCCGGGGGTGAAACTCCTCCGGGCGACTCGACGTGTGTCACGAGCGCTCCGTCGCGAGTATTGGCGGTGCTCAACTGTACGAGAGATGAAGGAGGGCCCTTCGAGTTCGGCAATCAGGTGCTGATCTCAAGCCACCGCAAGCTGCCTCAGTCAAGAGCCGTGGTTGTGAGCGTTGCGGAAACGCTGGGACGATGATTCCGCAGGCATGGTCGAGAGAGGCGAGCGCAAGCAAACCGTCGATGAAGTGTCGAAAGCGGATTAGGCGATGTCAGAACCGGGGGGTGACCCTTCCTCCGGGATGAGCTCGGGGGATGCCTGATACGGCCCGAGCGGCATCCGGCATGTAGGCGGCGCGAAGCTCGACCAGGCTTTCGTATGGAACGTGAGAACCTGGGCTGGCGTGAAGCGACAAGCCACAAGCGGATCCGACCGCGAGGGCGAGAGTACCGATGCGGAGCACAGGGGCGGAGCAGCCCGCAGTAGTGATGAGGTGTACAAGTCTGGATTTGATCCAACGGTCAATGTCAGATTACGTCATTCATTCAACGGCGGGCATGATGGCGAGGCGGACTCGATGTTGTCAAGGACGCGAGCTTCGCTCGCGCCGGCGCAGCCGGTGCTGTGCATCCTTGACAACATCGATCCCCTCGCCAAACTCGCCGCCAAGAGATGAATGGCAAGGCGTGATTTCATCCGGCACTGCCTGAAATCTCAAGTCCAGTATTTTACAGATGAGGGTCTGTAATGGGGCTGAGGATTTTTGGCGGCGCGAACTTTTTGCGTAATCTTTTGCTGCGACAGGTGTCCCACGGAACCGGCAGCAGAGTTCACAACGGACCTTACGAGCTCGCTTGGCCCGTCTGATTTCGCAGATCGCGGATGCGATCGTGATTTGCTTTCACCCCTTCGTACTGGCGGCGCACAATCGCTTTTACATCCGGAGGAAGGTCCTCCTTGAGCGCTGCTTCATAGGCGCTTTTTGCCACGTCTTCGCCACGCTCGCATTCGGCCAGCACCGCGTGTTCGTCCTTTCCAGTGATTGAAGATTTGATGTTGGTCCAAGCGCGATGAAGCGAACCGCCGACCGTGCCGGAGGCCGCGGGTTCGCCCCCGAGCCTCCGTATCTCGGCCTCCAATACGGTAGCCCCCTCGTCGCATCTCCGCGCGGCAGCCTCGAACATGGTCTTCAGACCGGGCCTTGTAACGCCTTCGGCGCAAGTACGGAAGCCACTCTCACCGTCTTTTGTCGTCTCCAGCAGCTTGTTCAATGTCGCGACCACTTGATGATTGTCCATTCAAGTCCTCCTATTTCCAGCGTCCTTCAATTGACGGTAATTCGTCTCGAGCATATTGGTTCCGCTCGTAACCTGGCACTTTCACATCGTCGATTTGAAGTGGACTTGAACCAGAGCACGCGAGAGGATCCACAATGCTGAATGCACTCCTTCCTAAAGCGCACCTCCTCAAGCGTAAGCAAAAGGCGTACAAACGGGGTGGCTCTCCAGGCCGTTGCGGTTACCGCTTAGAGTGCGAAGTATGCGAAGCTTCCCCACCGCATGGTCGTTGGCGAATGTGCCGCCCGACGATCAACTGACCTTGCGGCCAGCATCCGAGGCGATTTTAAGATGTCGTGCGAAGCTTCGCTTCTCATCGAGAACGCTCTGCCTCCCTTGCGGCCAGCTTCCGTCGCGAGGACGTGGTCCTTGGAAAAGCTGCGCTTCTCGTCGAGCGCACGTTCTCTACCTTTGCGGGCAATATCCCGCTTCTTGTCGTCGTCCATCGAAGCAAAGCCACGACTCGGCATGTTGCGGTTGCTAGCCATCATCAGTCTCCATCGTCGGAAATGCCGCCCCTGCTTTTGGAAGCGCACAGCTGGTTTTCGCAATTCACGCAATACGAGATCGCTCCGAACTCTCACACTAATTTGAAGATAGACGGCTACGCCTGGCGAAGTTTTTCGAGATTCGCGAGAAAAGAGCTACGCCACAGCGCAGTTCCCCCTGAGACGCGCGAGTCAGTCGACGACCTCCACCACGACGCGTATGGCAGGATCCACTATGACCGTGCGATTGTTCACTATCGCGTAACGGTAGTCGCCGCGCACGCCGAATTCGGGCGGAATATCGTAATATTCGGCGGGTCCTGGTAAAACGTCGCCAACGGCGACGGGCCGATCATAGTGATTGGACACAAGATGTTGGTGGATCACGTATTCACGGAAACGCGGCCACTGATCGACGTCCAGCAATCCGGCTCTTCCACCGACAATTCCACCTGCCCTGCCTCCCATCGCGGTATCCGCGGGACGTCCAGCTTCGGCTACGCGCTCAGCGCCTCCGATTGCACCGCGCAGCGCGCCCTGTGTATATCCGGCACTCGGGAGCGCGACCGACAACGCCAGGGCGTTGAGTATTGGTCCGAGTTTACGCATTGCTTTCTCCTCGTCTCATTTGGTCTGCCAACCAATGCACGCCTTGGTTCAGCTTCTCGAACGCTGTAAGTGCTCCCGGTGCATCGACGCGGGTCCAGTCACGAGAAATTTGTTCCCGTTTCGCCTTCAAACGGGAGGCGAGCACCTAGCGCCCGATACCGGTGATATATTGAAAGCTCCGGATCCTTTCGCTTAGCGTGCGGAAAAATTGCATCTATAATGTCGATAGCTATCGATGAGTTCCAACATCGCCTTTGCCAAACGGGCGGCGGGAACGGACGGCCGGTGAGCTGCATCTTCGTAACCGACCCGATCACGCTCGAACTCGGCAAGACTTCCTAGGGAACGTTTTTTGGTAATCATCCTCACCTTAATCCATGGGCAAGTCGCAAGGCAGTTCTTCCGGAACTTTCGCCCGTCCAACACATTAAGAGAGGCCGGAAAAGTTTCGGAGGCCGGGATGCGCCGCAGTTTGCGGGTGTGGCGCGTGTCTAAATTCTAGTAGGAGAGATCGCCATGAACGTAGAGGCCTCTATGAGCACGGACATCTGGATCGCCTCGCCGCAGAGGCGTCTTGAAGATGCATTCGCAGGACGAAGGGCGGGACGATAAAAAACCTCGCCGCGCTGTCGATGTCGGTTGCTTGTCCGGATTGCAACTGCGGAACATGCCAGGGAACGGCGGCGTGTTGCCGCGTTCACCAAGGGAAATAAAGCGACGAAATGACGCGGGCGCGGTTCGCGCAACCGGGATATCGGGCAAGGTTGAGCTAGGAACAAGGTGAGCAGTGACTGGTGAAATTATACGGCGCGAGGTACGATCCTCGGTGGAGCTTCAAGAAGTCTGTCTGCGGACCCTGAAGCAATGCCCCGGATTCGAACGCGTCAATGAGATTATGATTCAATCGCGTGATAGTGCAGCAGGCTCGGCCAACTGGACACTGGCGGCCGTTCGTCCGCGCGTCGACAATCATTCTTTACGCGCCGCACGCGAGACAATCGGATTTTTGCAACAAACATATCGATTGAGCCCTGGCGAACTGAATGCGCGCGCCAAACGCCGTAGCTGATTCCGGTCGTCCGGTACGGATAAAAGCGCTCCACATCGGCCAGTTGGCGAGGATCGTGCGTGCGCCACCGGGGTCCAAGGAGCCCCCGGCTAATTTCCGGAAGTGGCAAACGGAACGACGTTATCATCCACATATCTGCTGCCCCTTCCCTGGAGAGTTCAGTCCGCCCAAACTTTAGCGGGAGGTTGCAGTGCACCGGCCCCGGCGATTTTGAATGACGCCCGCCTTTTCAAGCTGGCGAGCCACCACGTCCGCCGGACCCCGAGCATTTGCGAAAGAAATTCCTGGGTCAGCGGAAGGACATCGGTATCGATCCGATCCCGGGTCTGGAGCAGCCAACGGGCTAAGCGGGATTCCGTGGCGTGGAGGGCGTTGCATGCCGCCGTCTGCTGAACCTGGGCCAAGAGCGCTTCGTTGTAGCTCACCATCAGATTTCTGATGCCCTCACTTTTCTGAACGGCCGTGTGAAAGTGCAGACTGGAAATGCGCGAAGCCACCAGGGGAGCCTGGACGACCGCCCTCGTAAAACCCTGGCGGACGCCGAATCCAGACATTGCTCCAACTACGCCTTCGCTGCCAACCGTGGCGGTCTCGATCCCTTGCCCATCCGACATCACAGCCAGAAGGGAAATCATTGCCTGATGGGGAAAATAGATGTGTTCAACCGGTTCCCCCGCCTCTTGCCAAAAGCGACCCTAATTCGAGCGACAGCTCCTTTAAGTGGGGGCCAAAAGAGAATGGTCTGCATGAGCGCCGCGAGCAGACGGTTCCGTCTGCCTTGGCCGAAGTGTTCCAATTCCATAGCCGTGTTCCCTGCCCGACCGGTGGGGCCAATGACCGCAGGGATGAAAAGGCTGGCGCGCCGATAAGCGCCTCCACGGGGATCGCCCATGATCATATAGGCAGAAAATAGGCAGCGTCTGTCGGATATCCGAGGGAGAAACTTTTCTGGCGGCAACGGGTTAAGCACTAGCGGTTTCAATCTCACTCCAAGCAACCGCGAAGGCTGAGTTCCATGAAAACGTTGCATATTCTCATTGTCGAAGACGACCTGTTGGTCGCCATGGGTCTTGAAATGATGGTCACCGAGATTGTCACGGCTACCGTCGTGGTCAAAGAATCTGTCGCGGCCGCAAAGAAGATTTTACACGACCTCCTCGACTTTGCTTTTTTGGATGTCAATGTGACAGACGGCAAGACGTTTGAGGTTGCACAGATTCTCGAACGCAAGCATGTGCCTTTTGCTTTTGTTTCGGGCTCGCCGCAAGAACAGCTGCCTTCTGACCTGCGTAGCGTGCCCTTCATTCCCAAGCCTTGTTACCCGGCTCAGATTGAGCGCGTGTTGCACGCTATCGTAGACTAACCATAATTGCAGGTTCGCCGGGCGCTCAGTTCAGGACGTGAAATCGGTGGGCAAATCTTGCGGATTCCGTCTTGCTCATATCAATTGGGTTTGTGGTAGCAACTTCAGGAAAGCGCGAATGGCGGGCTCGGCAAGGCGACCCGGCGCCAGCCGCAAACGATGGCGAAGGCCTTGCGGAGGCATTGTCACGGCAATTCGGGCTTGCGGCGTCGCTGGCGGTCAAGTAGCCAAGGGAATGAAGAAAATAAGCTACAAGGGGTACCGCTTCCCTCCCGAAATCATCCGAAATCATCCAACATGCGATCTGGCTTTATGCGAATTCTCCGCTCGATTGTTGCGCCATCGACCGCGTTCATGGCGTTTTGCAATTCCAAGATCCCTGGCTGCAGCAGCATAAGATCTGAGGTCAACTGTGACCAGCTTGTCGGGGACAAAGCCATATTTCTTGAGCAGCTTGCGCATAAATTTGAGCGCCGCCCGCTTGTTCCTCCTGGTCTGGATCAGCACATCAAGAACTTCGCCCTCGGCATCCACGGCGCGCCAGAACCAGACCTCATTGAGATGTCAGGTAGTGTGGGGCTTTGACCTTCGTCTGCGCAGGTCCGCTGCGATCATCGGCCCGAAATGGTTCAGCCAGCGTCGCACAGTCTCATAGGACACCAAGATCCCACGCTCAGCAAGCAAATCCTCGACGTCGCGGAAGCTCAAGGTGAACCGGACATCAACCGACCCGACGACGAGAACACAAGATGCAAGGTTTCAAGAGCGTGGGATCCGCGCAAAGATTTCTCTCAGTGCATGCAGCAGCTTACAACATCTTCAACGTCCAGCGCCATCTCACCTCAGCAAGAACGCACCGAGCCTTCAGGGCGTCGGCCGTGCAGACGTGGCGTGAAGTCGTCACTGCGGCGTGAGCCTGACGTGCCAGGAGATTTGTTACGCGCTATATTTGGCAACGTGAAGAGTGCTCGTTTCCCAAAGATTTCGAAGACCTGTTGTAGCCTTTCGATCTGCCCCTCAGTCTCGTCATGGTGAGCAAGGAAAGCCTTCTTTAGATCCTCGGAATGCGCCGCCTTCGCCATTTTCGGCAGGTTTTTCAGAATCTGTCGTTCGGCAAAATAAATGTCTTTGAGCATGTCATAGAAGAGGTCCGTCAGTTTTTTCTAGGGCATTTTTGAGATCCTCATTTGGAGGGAGCGTTTTAATTACGGCGTCGCCGACTATTACCTACTGCAATTCCGCGCGGAACGCCTTTTCGTCTGTTCTTACGTTACTGGACCGGGTTTCGCTTCGGCGTTCCAGGCATAAACCCTTGGCCCGCAGCGCCGAAAAGAGGCAGGTATCCGATAAGTGGATTAGGCTCTCCGCGCGATCTATAACGCTCCGCGGACCACTTGGTTGCGTCGGTTCTCTGAAGCGCCACATTGGAACTTGCCCCATCAGCCCGCGCGCTACAGAGATGCTCCCGCCGTCGCGGCTGCGGGGTCTTCTAAAGCACAAGCCGAAGACATTGTGTGGCAGGTACATAGGTAGCGTATGGAACTTTATGGCCGGGCCCCTATTTGCTGCACAGCGATCATGCTGTGTCGGTCGGATATCGGCGCCAGCGCGATCATCCTTAAATTCGAAATATGCAGTTGCGACGGCGGTGGGAAGCGCTTTGCTCGGCGCGATGGCGCTGGTTGATCCATGCTAATTCGGCTAATAGATTGCCTGCGCCCTATAATGTGCGCGTCATCATCACGGAACATACAGGCTCGGCGTCGAGTTCTGAGCGCGCACCTGCTCCCGCACCGCGACAGGGATGATATCAATGACCGCCCGGATCGAGGATTACGCGCTTATCGGCGAGGCGAGACGGCTGCCATATCCGGCCTTTTCAATCAAGAGCTTTTCATAACTCGGTATTTCAGGAGCCGCCTCGAACTTCTGCGCGAGCAACCCATCGAGGAGCCGACAACAACCAGCCCGGCTCCAGAAAATCCTCCAAAGCCTGTGAACAAAACGAGCTCATGGGTGTCAAAGTTCGACGCCGATTGACAAAAGGATGCCGCGTCCAAGACGAAGGTACCCCGCGAGTTTACGCATTGCTTTCTCCTCGTCTCATTTGGTCTGCCAACCAATGCACGCCTTGGTTCAGCTTCTCGAACGCTGTAAGTGCTCCCGGTGCTACTGGTGTGCCTGGGGCTCGTTGCCTACCGGCTCAATCGTCGGCACACTACGACAGATTGCCGCACGTCCGCGCCGAACGACCAGGAAATCAAGTCATGAACACAAGTCTGCGATACCTTTCGGCCGCGAAGGCGGGAGACACCCGCACTCCGAACAGACTTGGGTCGTGAGATACTCAGAAACCTCAAGCGTGCTCCCGCCATTCCTGATGGACTTGTACGAGAGCATGCGCTTGAAGTCCGACCATCCCGCATCGAGCACGCTCTTTGCCATGGTGGTCTAGAGTTCCCCCAGCCATCCTTGAAGCGTTGCTGCTGGCGCTTCGTGACGCGCACCTTCCGATGCGCGCTCCAAAAAGTCAGTAACGGGGATAGCACCGATAATCAGACGCCAAGTAATACCCGCGAGGGCAGCGGCCACGGCCCCTATACGGAGGGTAAGGCGCCTGCTCTTGGCTGCCCGCGATCGCCCCGCCGGGGCCGTAGCCATATCCATATCCATAGCCAGGGCCATAGCCGTAGCCAGGGCCGTAGCCATAGCCACCGCCATACCAGCCCTGGGCGAGCGCTGGGGAGGCGGCGAAGGCAGTCGAAACGAGTAGAGCCGTTGTTAGTAATTTACGCATTTCAATTCCTTTCATTTCCGTACCGTTTGATTTCTAGCATTTTATCCTGCAAAAGGCGACGGCGTGAAGCTCGTGAAGGACCGGCGGAAGTGATGAGCGACAATCCGATAGCCGAGCAACAGACTGGCAATGAAAGCAGCCGCAATTCGAACGATTGGCAAGCGTCGAAGGTCGGCCGATGGCGCTGTAGAATGGACCCAACTGTTCGTGCAAGTCGCCGAGCACAGATGTCACGAAGACATTGATCCGGCGCAACAAGTGCCCCTTCGGGATCATGTCATCGAGCCGAAATTCGTAGAAAAAGTTCGCTTGCTCTCGATACTTTCGTCCCATCATCGCCAAATCATCCTACCCTCATTCAATCAGCAGGAATCATCGTTCAGCCCGTCGCGCAAACCCTTTTTCGACAGCATCGACCCAAAGCAGAAGTCCGATCTACCGCCGCAGTGCGCCATTTGCGGACATGCAAGCCGCGTCGGATGTAGTTGTTGTCGAAACTGCGATTTTCTTTTGGTATCGTTTCCATTACGAATTTGTGACCGGCTCGGAATGGTCTCCTTCGCATCGCAAAGCTATCATTCTGCGGCAATCCTCATTCGCAACGTAGTACGCGGCGACTAGAGGTCAAAATGAAGGCTCTAAATAATTCGCTTTCGCCGAAAACGTAGGCCGCGAGGTTTGGCGAGGCCGTTATGCACCTTGATGGCAGGCGCTTTTGATGGACTTTGGATTTGGTCCAGGCGAAGGCCTTGGCATTTTCGTTATAGGCCTCGATGAAGGCATCGATGTGCTCCCTGAGTTGTTTGACCGAGGTGAATGACCCGTCCTTGAGCGAGTTGCCTTGCAGGATCGAGAACCAGAATCTCGACTTGATTGAGCCAGGAAGCACGGGTCGGGGTGAAGTGGAAATGTACGTTGGGATGACGCTTGAGCCAGCGGTCGTTTTTCGGCTTATGGGTGTTGAGATTGTCGAGGACGACATGGATGGCTGGATCCGGATAAGCGGCGGCGATCTCATTCATGAAGTCGAGGAACTCGATGCGTCGACGGCGGCGCTTGTGGGCAGTCATGACTTTACCGGTCGCCACTTCGAGCGCGGCGAACAAAGTCGAGGTGCCGTCCCGCTTGTAATCGTGGCTCTGCCCGCTGAGCGCGCGGCCATTGGGAAACTTCAGATAACCCTGTGCCCGCTCCACCGCCTGGATCGAGGGCTTTTCGTCGACACAAATCACGATGGCGTTCTCCGGCGGCGCCAGATAGAGCCCGACGATCTCGGCGGCCTTGGCGGCAAAATCGGGATCATTGCTTTCGCACCACGACTTGCGCGCCAAAAGATCGATCTTGTGAGCGCGCAGGAAGCGCCAGACATACTGCACATCGACGTCACCCAATGCCGCCGCGATCAGGGGACCAGTCCAACGCGCGTACCCCGCAGGAACCGGCCCATCCAGCACGGCCAGGATGCGCTTATCCGTCTCGGCCGTGTATTTCGGTTCCGCTCCGCGATTGCCGGTCTCATCAAGGCCGGCCCGTCGATTGGCGGCGTAGCGCACGCGCCATTTCGATGCCGTGCCGGTCGTGCAGCCAACCTCTCGGCCAATCGCACGGCTGGCCACGCCCTCGGCCGCCACCAGCACAATCCGCGCCCGCTGGCGCAGCCGGTATTCGGTCTTGGTGGAACGCGCCAACGCTTCCAGCTCGGTTCGTTCCGCTTCCGTCAGTATGATCGGGGTCGCTTCAGGAATGCCATGCATGCATCCTTAAATCACAACTCACCGTATAGGAATAGTCGGTGTCGGGTCGGAGGAGGCGCGCTCAGCTGCCTTCGCGCTTGCCTCCGTCCGCCGCTCAAACTGGACGTGCAGTTTTCCCGCATCCAGCTTTCATGAATGGGCTTTCGCAGTCTGAAGAGACGGTATCAGTGAGACGAGGCCAACCAGCTTGAACTCCTCTCCACGCAGCCGTTTCGTGGGATTGTGCTTCCAGCCTGTGTTCCGCCATCGCTTCGCGCGATGCGACCAGAGCCTTCGCACGATCCATCCATCGAGCTGGTGAAAGAGTTTTCTGACGTGAGAGCGACAGAAGTAGTTTCCCCATCCTCGGATGATCGGATTGATCGTGTTGATCAACTCACCCATTCGTAGAGGCACGCGCCTTTTCGTCAGGGCCCTGATCTGGTCTTTGAATCGGTCCACCGCCTTCTGCGTGGGAATGGCGTAGAGATTCTGTCGGTTCAGCTTGGATTTAATCCGATCGCGGGACAGTTTGAACTGCCTTTTTCCCCGTTTGATTTTAAATCCCAGAAACTCGAAGCCGTGCGCGACATGCACAATCCGGGTCTTTTCCCGGTTGAGCGTGACGCCGAGTTGTTCGAGTATCTTTTCCGCCCGAGCCAAAGCATGCTCTGCTTCCGCTCGGGTTCGACAGGTCACAACCCAGTCATCCGCCCACCGTGTGAGTTGATACCCTTGGCGCCTCATCTCCTTGTCAAAGGGAGTCAGCAGGATATTGCTCAATATGGGCGAGATGACCCCGCCTTGCGGGGTTCCCCGTGGGGTTTCATACCGGCGGCCCTTTTCTTCGTAACCCGCCGCGAGCGTTTGCCGAATGAGCTTCAGCACCCGGCTATCGGCGACTTGCTTCCCGATCAGGGCCATGAGCTTTTCGTGATCCACGGACCCAAAATAGTCTTTTAGATCCGCGTCGCCGATCCACTCGTTTCCGGCCTCCACTTCGCGCCAGATCTTGCCCAGGGCATCAGCTGTTTTGCGGCCTTTGCGATACCCAAAGCTGCTCGGATCGAAGACCTTCTCAAAGATCGGCTCCAGGCGGTTGACCATCGCCTGCTGGCACACTCGGTCAATAACCGATGGTATGCCTAAAGGCCTGGTCCTGCCGGGCGCTCCTCTTTTCGGAATCTCCAATCGTCGCACGGGTTGCGGCTCATAGGTTCCGTCGCGAAGCGTTCGATGTAGCCGTTCCAAATTGTCTTCCAGATTGGCCTCAAAAACTTCGACACTTATCCCGTCCGTTCCGCAGGCCCCCTGATTGGCTCGAACGCGCTCCCACGCAAGCGTCAAGTTCTTGCGTGAGTAAACCTTATCCACCAGTGAGTGGACCTTCTGCTGCAGACCTTCGAGGTTGAGATAGTCCAACAGTCTCCTCGGCGCGTGACGTTCGGGTCTTTCGCATAGGGAACTTTCCACCTTCACGCTCCTTTCTCATCTGTCCAGACTGTTCCAATCTCGACCCGTTCACGAACGTCCTTCCCCGGATCACTCACGATCCGCCGTTGCCGGTCACGCGAGTTATTCGTCTCGCGCTTCAGGTACTATTCCGTTCTCCAACTCCTGCATGAGCATCGCTCCCCATTTCGCTTTCGCTTATAGGGGTCGCTTACCCGGTTGTGGGCCGGACCCGTGCAGGTCTCCTGGGGTCACGCGCAAATCTTCCGTATCGTGCCGCCAGCAAACACCTTGGTGCGATGGGTGAATGAGAACGCCTTCGCCCCCATAGTGCGGGCTCGACCTTGCCCCATCTTTGGCCGACCTGTTCGTCTTCGGGGTCGCTCCCATCGACTGCAGCCCGATACTTCTCCTCATGCCCTTCGGATTCCGGATCGCTCCAGACACCCTGCCCTCCGGGATATTCTCAGCAACCGGCTCCAGGTCCGCCTTGGCCGTGTCCGGCTTTCGCCTTCGTGCCCGTTTAGGCTTCTCCATACCCGTCCTGCGCTCCCGGCCAGCGAGGCGTTACCCCCGCTTTCGGATACGGCGCTCCTCATCCGAGCGTCGAGGGGACTTCAACCCCCATGACTCACGCGCTGCCCAGCGCACACTAGCGTGCTCTGCTGACGACGTCCGATCATGATTATGCAACAGGCTGTTGCATGATTTGCCGGATCAAAGAGTCTAGGGAAGTGGATATTTCAGAATCGATCGCGGCGGATGATTTGCAGCCAACACAGCAATCTCCCAGCTATCGGTAAACGCCGCCGAGCCGGGAAGGCGCTTAGCGCGCAATCCCGGCTAACCCTGTTCTCCTACCCGAACCTTTATGGCGTTGCGGACAACAACCCCTACGGCCTAAAAGTCTATGCTTTTCTGAAGTTGCGCAAGCTTGCATTCCGGCATGAGCACTTCTTCGATACAAAGAACGCTCCGCGTGGTCAGCTGCCATATCTTTTAGACGGTGAGAAGACCATTGGCGACAGCGACGCGATCATCTCCCATCTGATTGCGCGCTACGCCCTTCCGATCGACAATGGACTGATGGCAAGCCAGCGTAACACCGACCTTCTCGTAAGACGAATGCTCGATGATCTTTACTGGGTCATGTCCTATTCGCGCTGGAAGGATCAACGCTTCTGGCCAACTTTCCGGGACGCACTTCTCAGGATGCATCCCGACATTACCGACGGCGCTCTGGCAGCGGCGCGGGAGTACAATTTCAAGCGTTATCACTATCAAGGTATCGGACGCTACGAGCCCGAGGCAGTTTATGCCAGGGGTATCACGGACCTAAAAGTCCTGGCGGACCTCGTTTCCAGCAGCGGTTTCCTGTTTGGGACGAGGCCAAACAGCATCGATGCGGGCATCTATGGATTTACTGCCAACATCTATTTTTATGAGATCGACACGCCACTGAAACACTTTCTAGTATCCCGGCCAAACCTCGTGGCGCACTGTCGAGCGGTCCACGCTGCGATCGACGGGTAACCACGCGAGCGAGCGCGCACGCAGTCACGCAATGCCGCATTACCAAATAGAGCACGTAACAAATCTGCTGGTATTTTAGGCTCACGCCGCAGCCACGTCTGCAAAGCCTTGTCTGCCTGCTGGCCCTTCGCCACCGAATAGAGATTGCACAAAGGCCGCCCCCGTCATCGGCACATGCCCCGTATGCGGGCGCCGACATCGACGCGCACGCCTCGGCTTGAGTTCGCGCACGCCCTCCGATCCAGACGCGATCGCCGGCCAGACCGTCTTGTCGGGCGCACAAGCCGAGACGAAACGCAAGCAGAGGTTGGTGCTGCCACGACGACAATTCCATCGCCCTTCCAGCGCCCAAAAAGGACCTTCCATCGGCCGTTCATCCTCCCTGACTTCGCCCTTCCGTCGTGGTTCCATTGGGGTTCCATCGGGTGTTTCATATCCCCCGATGCCCCCCAACGCTGGCCTTCACGGACTCGCGCGCCTGCTAACGCTTAGGCCGATGGACAACGTCATGAACATCGACATGCATTGCACGACGTGGACTTGATCCTGGATGATCGGGTGGAAAGGCTGGCGCAATGACGACGCGAACGCGCTCTCTCTTGGACTTGTTGCTCGCGCTCATTTTGTTTGCCTTGCTGGCAGGCATCTATCTTGCCGTAAGCCATGCCGTTGAGTCGCACGTGAAGGCGGCCGTGGACAGGGTCCAAGAGCGATAGCAATGAGGAAAGCATGATGCGAGTCAATTCTAGGGGGTGATCCTCCGCGTCCGATTCATCGCCCTGTTGCCTTTGTCATCGTGGTCGCCGCCAGCTACACGGTGGCGGCATAAACGCTATATTCGAAATTTGCATCAATGGGAGGGCGTGGCCTTCGCTGCCGCCGCCGGCGCGCGCGTGCTGGTTTTTATCCGCCGGGGGGCGAAATACGTGCGCCGCGTCATGCCGGAAAGCTGGGGCGCTCTTGGGCGACGCGACGGCATAGTACGATGCCCGTGACGCTGCTTGGCGCCGCGTGCAGGCCAAGCGGTGATCTCACGACGAAAAACAATCAGAGCCGTTATCATGAGAATAATTATTGACGGCACAACAGACATGAGGGAATCCCCCGATTGGATTGTTTCAAGATGGCGACGACGGATTTGGCCAGGCCGTTATCGGGCTTTCGCCGAACCGATCGTCCTTTTGATTCTCAACCCGCGGCAACAAAGGGATCCTTGCCGCGCAAGAGATGTTGGACTCGGCATTTCGTCAAAACTTCGACGACATCGTGCCCCGCATATAATGAATAGCTGGTGTGAGGCTAGGCACAAGCGGTTAAGTGTCACGGAGCCCGACGAGACACATGGCGATGAACGTCATCGCGCAATCGAAAATCTCCGCGCTAATACGCGACTTCAGACATGCTCCAACCGGCGAAGATGTCCTGCAAGTCGACCATCGGCCCGAAATGGTTCACTCAGCGCCGGACGGGAAACTAAGATCCCGCGTTCCGCCAACAAATCTTCGACGTCGCGGAAGCTCAGCGTGAACCGAATGTAGAGCCAAATCGCGTGCTGGATGATTTCGGGCGGAAAGCGATAGCCGCCATGCCGCCCACGGCGGTCTGCGATCGATCCTAGAGCCAGCGGCGCGGTGGCCGGCCGGGGTCAAGGGAGCTGCTCGGATAAACGCTTGCAAGCCCATCGGCCGGACTTCACGAGCGCGTCCTTGAAGATACCTAGAGCCAGCGGCGCGGCGGCGTGCTAGGGCCGGGGGCGGGTTACCCGGACCCTCTCGCGAACTATGTCAAACGTGACATGAGATAAACGTAGAAGGAAGTCTGCGCTTATTGCAAGATCTTGCTCTATTGCCCGGACGGGGCTTGCCGGTTTCTATGCGCATCCATGAACCGCTCGAACTCCTCGCGATCCCTGGCGTGGCGGAGATTTTCCATGAATTCCGCAAATTCGCGCTCGGCGGCGACGAGCTTCTGGCGTTCTTCTTCCAGCCGCGCGAGTTCAGCGGCGCGCCATTCGTCGAAGGCGCGATTTCCAGTCGAGCCCATGCCAAAACCGGAGGCGGTCTTTGCCGAAAAGCCCCAGCGGTCGGAACCGCGCGCCCAGTTCGCCCAGTTTCCCCATTTTTCTCGCCCGAAGGAAATAATGTCGCCGGGGTAACCGGATTTCTTCTGCCAGAATTTCCAGCCCAATACCGCGAGACCGATTGGCCAGTACACGATGAAGCCCAAAACCATCGCCAGGATTTCCACTGGCTTCCAAGGCTCTCCATGCGAGCATCCGCGCCCGGTTGAGCGCGATTGATAGGACATTCTGGTATCAGTACTCATCTGATTGCTCCTCTCGCCACGCCATGTTGACCGCTTAAACGAAGCAATACGGTATTGGGTGGCGCGCCCGAGATATAAGTACGGATTTCTGATTGTCGACGTTTGGGCGACAAGATGTTCGCTGGCTTCCGAGAACGCGTGAGCTCGAAATGTTCGCGTCCCGTTTCGGGAGAGGGGTTTACCAGAAGGGACATCAGTTCAGATACGCGCATCGGTATTGGCCCTGCGGCGGTTCGCCGCGCCTGCGCATGCAGCTCGGAGCGACAGCTTTGCGAAGCGGTGCATCTCATTCTGGCCTACTGCTGGTTTTGTTGGCTCGGTCTGGAGGGCAAGGTGGCGGATCACGCCACCTTTTTGAAGAACCGCCATGGTCGTTTTCGTGACAGCGATGCTTCCGCAATACCCAGCGTGGTTCCCTTAGAAAACATTCGTTGGCCCAGTTAATCGGAACCAACCACGGCCCCAGCGGTTTTGCTTATCGCGAATTGGCGCGGGCCGGCGCAAGAAACGGCCGACCAACTTTTGCACTATTGACGTTTAACGCGCGAGCCGCGCTCGGCAACGCATGCGGCGGACGGGATCGTCACGAAACTTAACTGGAATTCGAATCATGCTCATCAGATTCGGTTATGAATTGACGTTCACTTGCGCGGAGCCGGCATTGATGGTTTGTCTGCTCGACGCGCATCGCGATCGGGTGCAAAATATCCGGTACGAGACGCCATTCGAAACCACCCCAGCAATTGCGACGGAGACTTATCTCGACACATTCGGCAATCATGTTCGCCGGTTTATCGCGCCTGCGGGCGATCTGACGATTCGCCGCGACGCGATCATCGAGGATAGCGGCCAGCCCGATCCGGTCAAGCTCGATGCCGAAGAGATCGCGGTCGAACGATTGCCAAACGACACATTGGTTTTTACGCTCGGCAGCCGTTATTGCGAAACCGACAAGCTCTCCGACATTGCTTGGCAATTGTTCGGGTCCGCCCCGCGCGGGTGGCGCCGGGTTCAGGCGATTTGCGATTTTGTCTGCAACCATCTGACTTTCGGCTATCAATATGCCCGCGCCACCCGCACCGCCTATGAAGCCTATCAGGAGCGGGTGGGCGTTTGCCGCGATTTCGCCCATCTCGCGGTCGCTTTCTGCCGCTGCATGAATATTCCGGCGCGTTACGCTAATGGTTTTTTGGGCGACATCGGCGTGCCGCCGGATCCGGCTCCAATGGATTACAACGCGTGGTTCGAAGTCTTTCTCGATGGGCACCTTCGATGCGCGCCATAACATGCCGCGGATCGGACGTATTACCGTCGCGCGCGGCCGGGATGCGACCGATATTCCGCTCGCTACCTCCTTTGGGCCACATACTTTGAAGACCTTCCAGGTCTGGACAGAAGAAGTTGAGCCAGATGTCCTCGCCAGCCTCACGCGCCGCATCGCATAATTAGATAGAAGATTTCACGGGAGACGGCGCGCAATCAGTTGAAAATCCGTCCAGGCTTGGCGATCACGGTACAAACCGGCCATCGCGTTTGGATGTATTTAGGCAGCGCACGTTCATTGTTCCCGCGATCGTTCGTCTTGATAGCGTTCACGGTCATGTTTTCGCGCCTCATGTCGTCCAATCGCGCACCCAGCGGCTGCACCTATAAAGCCATGATGACCTGCGTAGTGGCCGGCGACTCCGCCAACAATAGCTCCCTTAAGACAGCCTTTGGCATCTGCAGGGTTGGGCATGGCGATCATGGAAAGGAGTAAAACGGCAGAAACACAAAGGATTTTCATCGGGAGAGCTCATTCTGATTATAGCTGCTGGCGTTGTAACTCATCGACGCGACATTCGTTCCTAATTGCGAATCTAGCGCGTGTGATCCACGAACATGAGGGCGGCGTGAAGTGGAAGGTGTCGCGGTCCGGGCGTGAGCAGGAATTTCTCAATGTGTACCGAAACGTTCAGACCGATTAGCCCGGCTCGAGGAAAGTCAATTTGACCGAGCCAGGTGACCGTTCGTACTGCAACATTGGTATCTGGCCGGATAGGCCGACCCCTCCAGGTTGCCAACGTAGAAGGTGTCCTGCGCGTCGCGGTAGCCCGGATGCTCGCTCTCGAACTCGCCATGGGCCTCCTTCTCGGTCTTGGCCTTTTCCAGCGCAACGAGCTGGGCCTCGGTCAGTACCAGGCCTTCCGGCGAGACCGTGAGCCCGCGCTTCCTCAGCTCGTTGGCGACGCGAACCTGGCCGAAAGCCGGCTGCTCGATGGCAACCGCAACGAACGGCGTCTTCGATCTCCTGTGCGACGCGGTTTTTCAGCGCTGGCTTCTTGCGGCTGATCTCCTGCAACGCCAGCTCGCCGCCTTTGTCATAGAGTTCCTTGAAACGGTAGAAGCTGTCGCGGTTCGGTCGTCATGTGGTGTGCTCCAATTCGCCGAGGCGGGGCGCTTCGCCACTCCGACCGCTCCGCGCCCCGCCTCGGCTTACGATTCACCGTGGGGTCCAGCACACCACATGTCAGATTAAATCTTAGCTAACGCACATGACTATCGCGCGGAGAGGTCGAGGAGGCGCGGCAAGCGATTGTCGCCAATGGTGTCTTAAATGCGCACCCGGATCGGCGGAAGCGGGCAGACTTTCGGTAACGAAGGTCACGCCTTCTGTGGCGGTTGGCGTGGATGATTGCCGCCGCAATTAGGATGGCGCCCAGCTCCGAGTCAGGCATAGAGGCCATCTTCCGCTGTCCACTGATAAAGAGCAATTAATATAACCCCTACCGCCATCACGCCAGCGATTGCCGTAAAGGCCGTGATCATGGCAGCCTGTCCTTCGCGTGCTCGAAGCGCACATCACGACCTCTTTCACCCGACTCTATCTTGGCGGGGACGTCAAGCCCGAACAACTTAAGGAGCTTGAGCAGCATCAGCATCAGTTTCGGCGCCCCAGCAGGCCAATGAACGCATCGATCAACACCGCCCGCGGCGATTGTGCCGAGGGGATTGCGGCGGGCCATGCCTTCGAGCTCGGCCGTGACTGTCTTCGCTTGCTCACTCGCAGCGGACGTCATTTCGGCTCCTTTATCGGCGTAATTGGTTGCCACACTCCCGACCTGGTCAGCCATGCTGGATGTGACCTCGCGCGCCGACTTTGCAGCTTTGTTACTCACCTGCGATATAAATTTTGTGACCGTGTCCTTGAGGCCATTGAGGTCCGCTCGCAAAGCGGTGAGATCCGACTTAGCCGAATTCATCGCCTCTTCGGTGACCGCCGAAATGGCGTCCTTGCCTCTGGCCACCGAGTCCAGAACAGGTGAATCCGCTTCGGTCAATCCGCCGCGAAAATTCTTGTCTCCGGTCGCCCCAAAGGGTTCCGATTCCAGCTTCGATCGACGGTGTTGCATCGCCTTCATCCTATGGTTTGGAGACATACTTGGCCATGACTTCGAATCACGGCGACCTATTGACTGCCGTTGGAGTCCTTGGTCGTTTCATCAAGCATGTCCTTTGCGATCACGAGATCCTTGTCGCGCTTTGGGCGAAGGCCGCCCCCACAAGGCGGTAGCGGCGACAAAGGCTAGGCCTATAGCCCATCGGAACAATCATGCTGCCGCCGTTTGATTGACCGCGGCCTTGGCCAATTCCGTAAGTAGCTCGTCCGTCCTCTTCTCTTCGACAAGAGTTTCATCGAGCAGCTTTGCTGCCCCACTCAATCCAAGCTCGGAGGCCCACGTTTTCAGGGTGCCGTAGCGGGATATCTCATAATGCTCGACCGCCTGCGCCCCGGCCAGGAGCCCAGCGTCGAGAGCCGGAGAATCCTCGAACTCCTCCATAACCTCTTTGCCTTCGTCCAGGATGCCGAGGATAGCGTCACAGGTCTTGCCGCGCGCGGGCTTCCTTATCAGCTCGAAGATTTCCTCCAGGCGGCCGACCTGTCCTTCGGTTTCACCATGATGCGTCTGAAAGGCGTTTCGCAACTGGTCGGAGTTGGCCGCTTTCGCCAACTTGGGAAGAGCCTTCAGACTGGCATTCCCCAGATAACCGGGAATGTGCCAAGCGCGTATCATTGATCTCCTGCCGTGACATCGGACATTCGTCCTATACCGGCATTATTTTCCGGATCGCCCGCTTATTGAGGTTGAGATTGCCGCGCTGCGGCGCTGCTGTGGTGCTCCGGCACACCAAAACCAGTGACATGGGCGGATCGCGCACCGGACAATACAGAGTTGGTTGTGATCAAGACGCACTTCTCCCTTAGTTTTTGCTCGACGCATGACGACCGAACACTTCACGCAGGCGCTGGATTGGGCGGCGGCCGCAGGTCGGCGATCATTCGTAGGATGTCCGCGAAGAGATTTTTCGGAATGGCGACTTCGGCCATCTGAAACGCGACATAGCGGCCATGGCTCACGATCTTCGCGCCGATCTTGATCAGCTTTTCCTTCAGGCTCGTCAGTGACCAATCCTTTATCGGTTCGGGCGTCGCCAGCGTGCGCAGAAAATTACCGAGATTGTAGGCCAGCGCATGAAGCTGGAGACGGACGGCGTTAGCAGCGAACGACCGACATGATAGCCGGGTCCACTTGATTGCGCCTTTTCCTTCCTTGATCCATTGCTCACACGTGCCGCGCTTGTTGTAGAAGGCGACGACATTCTCGGCGGAGCGCGCCATGTTCGTCACGATGAAGCCGACGCGCGGATAAAGCTCGCCCGGATGCCATTCGACCTTGGCGATCACCCGACGCGGCTGCGACCAGCTTCCCGCTTGATAGGTGAAACTTGCATGGGATCGGCAGACGTCATTGGACGGGCGACCAACCGGGCGTTTGAGCAGATAGCCGATCCTCTCTTGCAAGATGTGATTGGCGGGCAGACGGATCGCATATTTGATCCGTTCTGCCTCCAGATATTCGTAAACTTCGGGGTTTGCGAAGCCGGCGTCGGCGCGGAAATAAATGCGTGAGACCTTGCCTTGATACCGCGCCACGACCGGCTTCAGCACCGCCTCCCATCCATCGGCGCTGTGAACATTGCCGGGGCGCAGGGCGCAGCGTTCCAAATCGCCATATTGGTTGAAAACGAACAGCGGATGATAGCAGGTGCAGTCATAGTGACCGTTCCAGACACTGTGTTCCTGTTCGCCATGCGTCGGGCTCACGCTCGAATCCATGTCGAGCAAGATACCTCTCGGCGGACGGCGACCATGAACGCTGTCGATCCATTTGCCGGAGAGATCAGCGAGCGCCGAAAGGTTCTTTTCCGCCGTGAGCCAGCGCGTCTCAAAGCGGCCCATCTGGCTCGGCGAAGCCGCTGCATCCGAGGCCGCCTTTCCGCCGACTATCCACCGCATCGCGGGATCATGGCGCAGGCGTTGAGCGTCGTTCACGTCTTCATATCCGGCAAGTCGCCCAAATATGGATTGCCGCAACATCCCGACGAGTGCATGCCGGCCATTCTTGCCAGTGCGTGCGTCGGAGAGCGCATCACCCGCCATCGCGCTGAGGCACAGCGCGTCGTCCAGTTCCCGGTATGCGAGCAAGCCTGCGTCGGAGGTAACCACCGATCCGCGAAAGTGAAGCAACAATCGGCGGTCGAAATCGAGCCTGAGAGCGCCATCATACGATTCACCCGCCGGGTTCGCCATGACGGCCTCATTCGATCCGAAATAACATGCTGATTATGTTAGCTGAATCGCGGCATCGACGCTGCAAATTATTGCCTCATCCGGCGTATGCGGGTCAGAATTTGTTTTTCGGCGAAATAGATGTCCTTGAGAGTCTCATGAAAAAGATCCTCGAGGGTCTTCGCTTTCGCAGCCATCGGATGCTTCCTCGGTTACTGGACTACAGTCGCAAACGTCGTCGAACCTTCAAAGTTCCCATGCCCCAAAATAAACGCCTTCAGGTTCGCCGTGATTGGAGCCCCAACTGGCCGCCGCCTGGAATTCCGCTATTTTCCGGTCTTTTTGACCGCTGCAAAATCGGGGTAGTCTTTATTGCCTGCGCTCTCCGCGCTAGAGTCCGCGTCGCTCTTATTTGTATCATGCGGAGAGCGGCCGGTGACTTTTTCAATGACCTTATTTACCAGGCCGGGTTCATCCTTCGTGTTTCCAGTACCGTTTGCGGGCTCTTGTGCGAGCGCGACCGTCGGTACAAGCACGAATGCTGCCGTGGACAGTGCTGTTACGAGCTTCATGAAAAGTCTCCTGTTGTGCGAATGTACCGGCTCCGGATGAAGATTGTGCCGGATTAGTCCATGAACGGAGATTAGCCTAAAAGGTTCCCGCTCGAGCACCCGCACGGCGCCGGCCGCTCCGGGCGATAGACACTGGAGGGCTCTGTTGCAGCGAATAAGATAGAGTGATTATAAAGATTGAATTGCGCTCCAGCCGGCTCTGTCACGTTGCAAAATTGGGCACGTAAAAAATCTGCTGGGACGTCGGGCGACCCTTGATCAGGATAGCTAGCTCATCGCGGTAGTCGAGATGAGTTAGTCGAGTTGGCTTGTCGCTGGCATCGTACCCGGAATATCGCGCCAACCAGCGACGAAGAAGCCGGACCAGACGGCGCGCTGGCAGAACGAAGCCGCTAAGGCGGGACGCGGGACTTCACGTCGTGCGGTGGCCTTTGAGTTTGGTCGCGACGGATCCTGGCTGGCGCGCTGGCCGCGGGCCCGTGGTATCGAAGCTTACGTCATTCACGCGACGAGCATCGCCGTCTCACGTGAGCATCGGCGAGCGAAGACCGACCGGTTGGACACCGAGTTGCTCAAGCGAGCTTTCATCGGCCCGTCGCCGTTGGCGACATTTTACCAGGACCCGCCGAATATTACGATATTCCGCCCGAATTCGGCGTGCGCGGCGACTACCGTTACGCGATAGTGAACAATCGCACGGTCATAGTGGATCCTGCCATACGCGTCGTGGTGGAGGTCGTCGACTGACTCGCGCGTCTCAGGGGGAACTGCGCTGTGGCGTAGCTCTTTTCTCGCGAACTCGAAAAACTTCGCCAGGGGTAGCCGTCTATCTTCAAATTAGTGTGAGAGTTCGGAGCGATCTCGTATTGCGCGAATTGCGAAAACCAGCTGTGCGCTTCTAAGAGCAGGGGCGGCATTTCCGACGATGGAGACTGATGATGGCTAGCAACCGCAATATGCCGAGTTGCTGCTTGTCGTCGTCCATCGAAGCAAAGCCACGCGCACGTTCTCTACCTTTGCGGGCAATATCCCGCTCGACGAGAAGCGCGGGTTTTCCAAGGACCACGTCCTCCCGACGGAAGCTGGCCGCAAGGGGGCAGAGCGTTCTCGATGAGAAGCGAAGCTTCGCACGAGATCTTGAACTCGCCTCGGATGCTGGCCGCAAGGGCGGTCGATCGTCGGGCGGCACATTCGCCAACGACCATGCGGTGGGGAAGCTTCGCATACTTCGCATTCTAAGCGGTAACCGCAACGGCCTAGAGAGCCCCCCGTTCGTACGCTTTTACTTACGCTTGAGGAAAGAGTGCATTCAGCATTGTGGATCCTCTCGCGTGCTCTGGTTCAAGTCCACTTCAAATCGCCGAGGTGAAAGTGCCAGGAACCAAAATGCTCGAGCCGAATTACCGTCAATTGAAGGACGCTGGAAATAGAAGGACTCGAATGGACAATCATCAAGTGGTCGCGACACATCAAGTGGTCGCGACATTGAACAAGCTGCTGGAGACGACAAAAGACGGTGAGAGCGGCTTCCGTACTTGCGCCGAAGGCGTCACAAAGCCCGGTCTGAAGACCATGTTCGAGGCTGCCGCCCGGAGATGCGACGAGGGCGCTATCGAATTGGAGGCCGAGATACGGAGGCTCGGCGGCGAACCCGCGGCCTCCGGCACGGTCGGCGGTTCGCTTCATCGCGCTTGGACCAACATCAAATCTTCAATCACTGGAAAGGACGAACACGCGGTGCTGGCCGAATGCGAGCGTGGCGAAGACGTGGCAAAAAGCACCTATGAAGCAGCGCTCAAGGAGGACCTTCCTCCGGATGTAAAAGCGATTGTGCGCCGCCAGTACGAAGGGGTGAAAGCAAATCACGATCGCATCCGCGATCTGCGAAATCAGACGGGCCAAGCGAGCTAGTGCACAGGTCCCATGAAACTTATTCAAGTCTCTGTATGTCATGAAGCAAACATTTCTGGGATGGAAACCATGATGGAACCACGGTCCGGCATGCAAGCAGCAACCGAAGAGGCTCAGGTGTCTGGAGTTTCATGGGGCGCGATTATCGCTGGTGGCGTCGCCGCGTCAGCCTTGACTTTAGTGCTTCTGGTGTTTGGTGTGGGTATGGGATTTGCGACAGTTTCGCCTTGGTCCAACGCCGGGATTTCGTCGACTGCCCGTAGCGTCGGTGCTGGCCTTTACCTGATCGTGGTCGCGATGCTATCGTCAACCATTGGCGGCTATCTCGCGGGACGCCTGCGAACCAAGTGGGTCGGCGTCCATTGTCCTTACCGTAAACTCTATCCGACTGGCGCAAAGCCGCGAATCACGCGATGCTTCCGCTTATGGGAGACATTCTCAAACTGATCTGGTGGGCGGTAATCGGGCTCTTCCGATCACGAGCTTCGCTCGAGGCCGAGATCCTGACGCTGCGCCACCAGCTCAACGTGCTCCGACGAAAAGCCCCGAAGCGACTCGCCTTCAGCAACTTCGATCGCCTCGTTTTTACCAGCCTCTATAGGATTGCGCCGGGCGTTTTGGACGCCTTGGTGATCGTCAAACCGGAGACGGTCATCCGCTGGCATCGTGCGGGTTTTCGCTTGTTCTGGCGATGGAAGTCGCGAACTCGCGGCGGCAGGCCAATGGTGCCGCTCGAAATTCGTCGGCTGATCCGTGACATGAGCCTAGCCAACCCGCTGTGGGGTGCGCCCCGGATCCATGGCGAACTCCTCAAGCTCGGCATCGACATTGGTCAAACTTCGGTCGCCAAATACATGGCACGGTGCAGGAAACCGCCATCGCAAGGATGGAAGACATTCCTGCGCAACCACGCCGATGGAATCGCCTCGATGGATCTCTTCGTCGTTCCGACCCTCTCATTTCGGTTGCTCTATGGTTTTCTGATTCTATGCCACGGTCGGCGCCAGATCTTATGGCTCGGAGTGACAGCACACCCGACCGCCGAATGGGTTGCCCGGCAAGTCACCGAAGCCTGCGGCTGGGAATGGACGCCGAAGTACATCGTCCGTGATCGCGACTCTGTCTATGGCGAGATTTTCACCCGGCGGCTTCGTGCCATGGGCATTCGTGACCGGCCAACTGCGCCACGCTCGCCATGGCAGAATGGACATGCGGAACGGCTGATTGGCTCGCTCCGGCGAGAATGCCTTGACCATGCCGTTGTATTTGGGGAGCGGCACCTGCGCCACATGCTCCTTTCTTATCTGGCATATTACAATGGCGCGAGGACACACCTCTCGCTGAACAAGGATGCGCCGATACCGCGGGCTGTTCAGGCCGCTGGGCGCATTCACGCGAGCCCAATTCTCGGCGGATTACACCATCAGTATGTTCGGATTTAATTTACGACAGGAACACGCCCCTCTTTCCGTCGATGTAGGCTCGCCGGCGGTTCAGACAGAGGAGCGGATCATGAAGATTGCAGTGCTTGGCGTCGATCTGGGCAAGAATGTTTGCAGCCTGGTCGGCCTTGATGACGTCGGCGTGGTTATCGTGCGTCGGCGAGCCAGAAGAGACACGCTGATCGATTTCGTTGGCAAATTACCGGCGTGCATTGTCGGGATGGAGGCTTGTTGCGGCGCCCATCATCTGGGCCGGTTGTTCGCGGCTCAAGGACACGACGTGCGTCTGATGTCGCCCGAATACGTGCGCCCTTATGTCAAGGCGCAGAAGAACGACGATCGTGACGCCGAGGGGATAGCGGAGGCAGCAACGCGGCCAACGATGCGCTTCGTCGAAATCAAGACCCCGGCGCAGCTTGATATGCAGACGCTGCACCGGTCCAGGGATCGCTTGGTTGGCGAGCGAACCGCTCTGATCAACCAGTTACGCGCAATCCTGCTGGAACGTGGGATTGTCGTGCCTCAAGGCAAGCGCAAACTCGAACATTATCTCGTCATGCTGATGGGAGAACACCAAGGCGGCGCCTTGACCGCGCGGATGCGGATGCTGGTCGCCGACATGCAGGCGCAATGGCGGGAGCTCGATCGGCGGATCGCCGCTTTCGAGGCCGAGTTTACGTCTTTTGCCAAAGAAGATGAAGACGCGCGGCGATTGACCACAATCCCGGGGGTCGGCATCATGAACGCCACGGCGTTGATCGCGGCCATCGGCAAGGCCGAGACTTTCGCGCATGGGCGCGACCTGGCGGCATGGCTCGGTCTGGTTCCCCGGCAATGGACAACCGGCGGCAAGCCGCGGCTGATGGGCATCAGCAAGCACGGCAACAAGTACCTGCGAAAGCTGTTGATCCATGGAGCGCGGGCGGCGTTGCCTCATGTCGCGGAGCGGAACACGCCTCTGGGGCGATGGACCAAGGGGCTACTCGCCCGTGTTCATCCGAATGTCGCGGTCGTGGCGCTCGCCAACAAGCTGGCGCGCATCTCGTGGGCGGTTCTCCGACACGGACAACATTTTGCCGCCAAGGAGGCGCCCATGTTGGCATAGCTATCGGCCTGACAGCGCGATTGATGCGTTGACGGGCTGACGATGTTTGCGAGTGGTGGAAGCGAGATGGCCTGACAGCCGAACGGCGTGCTGGAACCCTGATTTAAAAAATGGCGCTCGACGCCGAGAGTTTTATGAGGACCGGGACGCGCGGATCTCCATCTTGGCCGGGGACAAGAGCCCGAGGCCGGATACGTTGAAGCAGACTGAACAAAGGCGTCCTCGACAAAATCACTTGCAGACGGGGCGGGCCATACGTTTTTTAAAAGCTGCCGCCTCTTCGGGCGAAGCCGATTTCGGGTTCTTTGGACGTGGCTTCTGGATCGACCAGCCGATCGCCTTCAGCGCTTCCCAGCCTCGCTGCGGCGCCACTGACTTGAGGCCAAGTTCCCCGGCCATCCAGTTTGCAACCTTGCGGCTCGACCACAGCCCGCCATCGGGCGGCGGCTCGCCAAGGCGGGTGCGCAATTTTTCGAGCAGGCCGGGCTTCAGGATCGTTGCCGATGCGCCATTGCGGCGGCGCAAATCGCCAAGAGCCTCAGGGCCTTCGGCGTTGTACCGGGCGAGCAATTGTTCGATCCATCGCTCGCCAAACGCCGTCGTCGCCGCCACTTGCGAAATGGTGTGACCACCCGCCAATAGCCAGATCGCCTGGAAATGCCGCGACGCCGTGATGTCCCCACATCCCACGTACCGATCTTCCAACTCTTTCACACTCAAATGCCCATTGGGCCATGTGTCTGCCTCCCGACTTATGGCGCTAAAGCCTAACTGCTTCGCAAAGCCGCGTGAATCCCCCTTCGCCATCGAGTCAATCAGGCGGAAACCGTATCAACTCCTTAAAATGGGTGTTTCTCCCACCCGGGACGCCCATTTTAAGGAGTTGAGTCTATGAACAAAAGAAACGGCTAAAGCCTCTTCCCGTCTGAAGACGGGGGTTTAAATCCAAAAAACGGACAATAAAACGCCGGCTCTTACCCTCCGAGGCGAAAGCGGATGTGCAGTTTACGGTCCTTCGATGTCCTCCGAGGTGTCGGAAGTAGTACCGGTAGCATCACCTTCCCGAGCCTCAAGAATGTGTTTACCAGATAGTTTGAGGTCCGCGTCAAAGCGATAGGCGAAGGGTGTGCCGGTCTTCAGCTCATAGGCGAGAATTTGTTCTGGCGTCAGGTGCTCGATGTGCTTGATCAGCGCTCGCAAGGAATTGCCGTGCGCGCATACCAGCACGGTGTACCCTAGCCGCAGTAGCGGCGCGATGCGCTCATGGTAGTATGGCATCACCCGCGCCGCCGTCATCTGCAAACTTTCGCCATTCGGTGGCGGAATGTCGTAGCTACGCCGCCATTGATGCACCTGCTCGCCGCCAAAGCGCACGGCGGCCTCGTCCTTGCGCATCCCTTGTAGGTCGCCGTAATAGCGTTCGTTGAGCATTTCCGAGACATAGATCTTCAACTCCGACGTCTCGGTTGGCAGTGAAACGAAGTGTTCGTACCAGTCTCGTTTCAATTCGTCGTGGACACGCACATATTGGGCACAGTGTCGGTTACGCTTGAGGACCTCGTAGGCCGTGTCCTGGGCGCGCAGGAGCGCGGAAGTAAACACGACATCCAGCCGCTCCTCGCCAAGCAGCACAGCGGCCCGTTCGGCCTCCGCGATCCCTACCCTACTTAGGGAGACGTCCACCCAGCCCGTGAAGCGGTTCTGGCGGTTCCAGATTGATTCGCCATGACGTAGCAAGATCAGCGTGGCCATCGTCAATCCTCGTAATGCCGAAACGGCACCAAATCGGATTTCCCCATTGGTTTCGTCATCTCGTCAACTCCCTTGCGAAACTCCAGTTCGCTCAGGTTCGTGGTGCAAATTCGTTAAGAAGCTCAACGAGCGGCGCGAGGTACATCAGCGCCGGGCCGCCATGATTATGACGGCCATGAACAAGCGGGCGACGACAACGCCGCCATCAACAGCGGAATTCTCAGCAAAGCCCTTCAAGACCGCCTTGCCGATGACCGCAAGGCTCTCGACGCTGTGCAACCCAGTGCGGGGAAGACTCTGCCCGCGGATGTTCTGACAACTTCGGATTCAGGTCTCGATCCAGATATCACGCCGATGCAAATCGAGCGCATAACAAACTGGGTATATTACCGGTAACATTAGCAGCATCAATTAGTCGCTCTATGAAGTTGGTTTACGGCTGCCTGCTTAAATCCGAGATATCAACCGGCATTCTCCGGGGCCAGGCCGGACGTCGATCGTGGACGATGGCCGCCCGTGACAATAGACACCGCTGGTGAAATTCTGTCTTGTCGGTTCCGACCCGACGATTTTGCCGTCGCGCTCGAGCAGACTGCCATTGGCTTGATAGGGGAAAAAGGCGGCCGGCCAGGCTCATCATCATATCTTATCCTCCAGCAAGGCCAGCCGCGCCGATCAGAAGGTCAATCAGTTTGATGCCGATGAAAGGAACGATCAGTCCGCCGACGCCATAGATCAGTAGGTTACGCCGCAAAATGGCTGCTGCTCCGACCGGCCGATAGGCGACCCCGCGCAGGGCGAGGGGGATCAGGGTGACGATGATCAACGCATTGAAAATGATCGCCGACAGGATTGCGCTCTGCGGAGTGGCGAGGTGCATCACGTTCAGACTCTGGAGTTCAGGATAGAAGGTGACGAACATCGCCGGAATGATCGCGAAATATTTCGAGACATCGTTGGCGATCGAGAAGGTCGTCAGCGCCCCACGGGTCATCAGGAGCTGCTTGCCAATCTCGACGATCTCGATCAGCTTCGTCGGGTCGCTATCGAGATCGACCATGTTGCCCGCCTCCCGCGCGGCCATTGTTCCGGTGTTCATGGCGACACCGACGTCGGCCTGAGCCAAAGCCGGCGCATCATTCGTGCCGTCGCCGCACATGGCAACAATTTTGCCCTGCGCCTGCTCTTCACGGATGAGCTTTAGCTTCGCCTCCGCACTCTCCTGGGCGAGAAAATCATCGACGCCGGCTTCGGCCGCAATCGCCGCCGCGGTGAGAGGATTGTCGCCGGTGATCATCACCGTTCGTATCCCCATTTGGCGCAGCGCACCAAATCGCTCCCTGATGCCACCCTTGATGACATCTTTCAAATGGATCACTCCGAGCAGACCGCCGTCCTTGGCGACTGCGAGCGGCGTTCCTCCCGATTTCGAAACCATATTGGCGCTCGCCTGCAAGGCCCGAACCGTAGCTTCCGATACCGGGGCGCGAGCCGCAGCAATCGTCTCCTCCGAGGCTGACGTGGAACCATTCGCGGTGGAGCGAACATAGGCTAAGATCGCGCCCACCTCGCCTTTGCGGATCGCCGTTGACTCCGTATCGATCCCGCTCAATCGCGTGTGCGCAGAGAAAGGAATGAATTTGGCGTTGAGCTCGCTCATGGGCCGGCCGCGGATTCCGTATTTCTCTTTGGCGAGCACAACGATTGAGCGACCCTCCGGGGTCTCGTCGGAGAGGGAGGCGAATTGAGCGGCATCGGCAAGTTCTTTAGCGCTGACGCCCGGGAGTGGAATGAATTCCGTCGCTCGCCGGTTTCCGAGGGTGATCGTGCCGGTTTTGTCGAGGAGCAACGTGTCGACGTCGCCCGCGGCTTCAACCGCCCGTCCCGACTTGGCGAGGACGTTGAACAGCACGAGACGGTCCATCCCGGCGATCCCGATCGCCGAAAGGAGCGCGCCGATCGTGGTCGGAATGAGAGAGACGAAGAGCGCGACAAGGACGACAACGGAAACTTTGCCGCCGGCGTAATTTGCAAAGCTCGGGATGGTCGCGACCGCGAAAACAAAGATGAGCGTTAAGCCAGCGAGAAGGATGTTGAGCGCGATTTCATTCGGCGTTTTCTGCCGCTCCGCGCCTTCGACAAGCGCGATCATCCGGTCGAGAAAGGTCGATCCGTGCGCGGCGGTGATACGAACCTTGATCCGGTCGGACAGAACTTTGGTGCCGCCTGTGACGGCGGAACGATCACCGCCGGCCTCGCGGATGACGGGCGCGGATTCCCCGGTGATCGCCGAATTCGTCGACGGAAGCGATGCCTTCAATAATTTCACCATCGCTCGGGATGAGGTCTCCCGCCTCAACGAGAACGAGATCGTTCTTCTTCAAGGCAGCCGCCGGGATTTGCTCGTAACGAAGAGCTTGAGCCGACACAAGTCGTTTTGCCAAGGTTTCGGTACGCGCCTTGCGCAGAGTCAATGCTTGCGCCTTGCCGCGGCCTTCAGCCACGGCTTCAGCGAAATTCGCAAAGAGCAGGGTGATCCAGAGCCAAAGCAGGATCTGGAAGGTGAATCTCAGCGATTGTGCTTCTGCCCCTGTTACAAGGTCACGCAGATAAAGGATTGTCGTCAGTACGCTGACCACCTCGACTACGAACATAACCGGGTTGCTGATCATGAAGTCTTGGGTCGAGCTTGCTGAACGAGTTCCCAATCGCCGGCAGAATGATCGCCGGGTCGAACAAGGATCGGATGGAGCGACGCGGGTGAGTTCTCTCTTTCATTGACTTTGTTCTAAAACTGGCATTGTCACACTGAGCAAGTAGAAGCCGTTTTCGATCGTGGCGAGGCGAGGCTAAGGCATTGGAATCGCTTAGCCGGGCTTTCTCCAGGAAGACAGTAGAAGCAAGTAAAATCCGCTAATGTGACAAACCAGTAGAATAACTGGCTCTGATCGCCCGCCTGCCGTCCCATCATCACCTAAGCTACCGGGATGTCGAGGACCTCCTGGCAGAGCGCGGACTGGCTGTCAGCAATGAGTCGATCCGCCGGTGGGTGTGCTCAAATTCGGACCGATCATTGCCAGAAATTTACGAGAGAATAGGCCCAAACCTTACACTCGTTGGCCTCGACGAAATTGTGGTCTCGATCGCCGGACGGGAACTCGCTCTCCCGAATGCCGGGATCATGGTCCGGGATCGCAAATCCCACCGGATACGAGGTTGGCAGGGGAGTCCCCTGTCTCCAAAATCGGAGTTCACCCGAGACCGGAAATCGGAGCTTGACTTCAATGCCCTCATACGAGGACCAGCGGGGGTCAAACCCCGCATCGACAGGCGGAAGACATGACCGCACCCACGATCAAACGCAGCGCCGCAAAATAACCCTTGATCAGCGGGCGCCGTCCAGACATGTCAATGCCGCATGAACATGTGACGCTTCTGATCGTACGCGAAAATCTCCGCATACCGGCCCCAATCAATCACCGCCGTGAGGGTCTGCTTGGCATCATGCGGACTCAGATGATCCTCAAGTTCGGGCAGGAAGCGCCCGAGCGGCGCCGTGTGATCCGGCCGCTCCGATAGGATATGGCGAATATGCGCGGCAAGAGGAACGCTGCGCAACAAATGCTCGGAAAACAGCCGCTTGCGGCCATCAGCCGTGTCGTCCGTGAAGATCTTTCCTGCCGCGGTCAAATGCAGCTCACCGCTCCGCATCTCGACAAAGCCGAGGATCTGGGCGGCTTCTTCGATAGGCAAAAGCTGGTCCATTTCGAGATGGAACCGTTCCGCTAGGCCGCGCAGGTCGGACTTGCCGTCGAACGGTGACGACGCGAGGGTGTCCAAGAGGCTAGCGATGCGGTGGCTGGAGACGACAGGCAGGCGCATGGCAAACCCCGCCAAGACGGCGTTGCCCTTGCCGCCAATTGAAGGGCCGTGGCCTGCGGTCATGCGCGCATAAATTTCGTCGACAATTTCCCGGAACGCAGGGTCCAGGCGCTCGCGCGGCTGTGGCAAAGGGACTTCAAGTTCGGCTGCGATCCGGCCGAGATTCGGCGCCAGAACGATGATGCGGTCGCAGAGGGTGACCGCTTCCTCGATATTGTGCGTGACCAGCATCACCGATTTGATGCCAAGTTTTCCCCCGGTCCAGAAATCGATGAGATCCGCCCGCAGCGTCTCGGCGGTCAGCACGTCGAGGGCGGAGAAAGGCTCGTCCATCAAAAGAACCGCCGGGTCCACCACCAGGGCGCGCGCAAAACCGACCCGTTGGCGCATGCCGCCAGAGAGTTCGCGTGGATAAGCGGTCTCAAAACCATCAAGGCCGATCAGAATCGATCGCAGCCACGGCTTTCTCGCGGGCCTGCGCTTCCTTCATGCCAAGCGCGTCGAGCCCGGCCATGACATTTTCGAGAACGGTGAGCCAGGGAAACAAAGCGAAGGTTTGAAAAACCATCGCAATTCCTTTGACAGGCCGGTCCACCCCCTCGCCTTGATAGGTGACCTTGCCAGAGGTCGGCCGCAGCAAACCAGCGGCGATGCGCAGCAACGTGGATTTGCCGCAGCCGGAGCGTCCAAGAACGCCCACGATCTCGCCTTCACGAAGGCTGACGCTGATATCGTCGAGAATGACGGATGAATCACCGTTCGGCCGCGCGAAGGCCTTTTGGATGTGGGATAGATCGAGAACGGTCTTATTCGCGATCGTCGGCTTTTGCGCGGCCTCAAGCATTGGCATGCCTCTCAATCCAGCCGGAAATGGCGCTCGCCGTAATGGTAGAGTCGGCGCCAAAAAACGCGGTTGCAGAAAATCACGTAAAGCGACATGACCGCAATGCCGAGCAGGATGCGTGGATAGTCGGCCGCCGCCGTCATCTCAGCGATATAAGCGCCGAGCCCCTGCGCGGTGAGATGCGTCTGGCCCCAGGAAACCAACTCGGCGACGATGCTGGCATTCCAGGAGCCGCCGGACGCGGTGATGGCGCCAGTCACATAATAAGGGAAGATGCCCGGCAAGATCACATTGCGCCACCATTTCCAGCCATGGATATGGAAATTATCGGCCGCCTCCAGAAAATCGGTCGGATAAGCCGTCGTGCCGGCAATGACATTGAAGAGGATATACCACTGGGTCCCGAGGATCATCAAAAAGCTCAGCCAGATATTTGGGTTGAGATTCAAGCGGACGACCAGGATAACGGCGAAGGGAAATAAGAGATTTGCCGGAAAGGCCGCGAGGAACTGCGCAAGCGGCTGAATCATTTCCGCAAGGTGCGGGCGTAGACCGATCATGACCCCGATCGGCACCCAGATCAGGGAGGTCAACACGACGAGGAGAGCGACGCGCAGCGTGATAGGGTTCGGGGAAGTCATTGCGTAGTGAAGCATGACACTGGCTTTCCTCATGCGCCGCAAGCGGTTGGCCGAGAGCCGATGCGATCGCTTCTCCCAGCTCCGTAGTTGCGCGCAGCGCGAACAGCCGTAGACGCGCACTCTCCGGAAGGCCTTATCGCCTCGTTGCCGACGACCACAGCGGGTGTTCTTGCCGCATCGCTGTGTCCCCCGGCCCAAGCGCAAATCATAGATGGCCCATCTCAAAATCATCGCAGGACCGGTCAAACAGCGACAGAGCCTCCTCGAGGTGATCGGCGAGGAGCGGCATGCCAAGCAGATATGCGGCCGTGCGCTTGTTGTGAGCCCGCGCGGCTTCGGCCCGCAATTCGTCCCAATCGTCGATCGTGCCGTCGCCGCGCCCAAGCCATGCCAGCGCGACGAGATCGATTTGCTCGTCCTCGTTCAGGGCTCCGATAAAGCCACGGATCTCATCGGCGACGGGGTCTTCGCCGTGATCGGAGGATTTTTCGACATCGTTCACCTCACACGGCCAAAAGTGCTGGCAGCTCTGGTGTTCCAATTTCGACACCCATCACTATTAGCATGAGAGTCGTCTTTTGCACATATGGAACCGGGTCGGGCTGAGGTTATTCAACCCGGTCGACATATCCCTTCGCCAGAACCTCTTTGATGGCCGTAGCGGGTCGGCGTCGAGTAATCGTTTTTCTTGTAGCGCACGAGCGACAAGGATGAGACCCGGGTATTGACTTTGTCAAAGGCGTCATAGGGCGCCGGCGGCAACTTCATGAATGCCGCAGGCGGGCACGCTGCTGCAACTGGGTTGCCGAGGGCCAATAACTCCAAACCTTTATCAGCAGGCTTGCTACGAGCTAAATTTGTTAATTTGACAGAGCCATCGGGCGCGACGGCCATTGTTGTGTCGGTACAGGCCAAGCAGCCAACGGGACCGGTGGACTGACTGCGCGTGGATGCCTCGAGCCCGGTCGAAACAATCGCCGCGCGCGCGATTGCCGCGATATTTGGTTGATCGAAGATGGCCCCGATCGGTTAGCAAAGAGGAGGTAACACCCAGACAGCAATGCTTTTGACCAACGGCGTGATGGCCTCATCCTTTAACTTCATCGGGAGGACCGCAGGCGAAGTGAAAATACTCCGCTTCGATCGCGTTCTGCCCGCATGAGATCACCGAATGGAAAATGCCATCGATATTGTGGCAATCTCCTGCAATGCCCAGTCAAGTCGATTGCGCCGAAACCCGGCGAAATCGAAGCAACGCTAGGCCGAAAAAGACGCTCCCCATTAGTGCGACAGCCAAGAACTCGGACCATACCACGTCGAGGCCGGCACCGCGGAAGAGTATTGCCTGAGCAAATGAAACGAAATGGGTCGAGGGAGATACCTGCATGACAATTTGAAGGATCCGCGGCATGCTTTCGAGAGGCGTGTTGCTACCAGAAAGAATATTCATCGGCGTTGCCACGAGGAGATAGAGGAGGCCGAGTTGCGGCATTGTACGGGCCACGGTGGCAAGAAAAATGCCGATCGCAGTCGCAAAGAAAAGGTAAATCACAACACCGGCCAAAAACAGAGCAACGGATCCCGCAACCGGAATCCCCAAGAGCATACGCACAATCACGCCGAGCGAGAGGCCGACCGCGATGGTGATTACGAGCCCATTCGCCCAGACTTTCGACGTGGCGATTTCGAAAGGTGTCACCGGCATCACGAGCAAATGATCCATGGTTCCATGCTCCCGCTCACGGACAATGGCAGCGCCCGACAGAATGATCGCCAGCATCGTGACATTGTTGACGATGCCCATGACGCTGGTAAACCAAGAGGTTGTGTCATTGGGATTGAAGGCGACGCGGACGCCAAGATTGACGGGGGACAGCGGCGCTCTTTCGGATCTTGCGAGAAATTCACTGATCTAAGTCGTAAGAATTTGCTGGATATAGCTGGCACCGAGCCCGGCCTGGACCATCGCTGTCGCATCGACATTGACTTGTATCGCCGGTTGCCGTCCGGCGAGAACATCCCGTTCGAAATGCAGCGGGATGTCCAGAATGAAGGTGTAACGTCCATTGTCCATCAAGCGATTGACATCGCGCAAATTGATGAGCTCTGGCCGGTTGAAATAGGGGGGCAGGACAAATCCCTCAATGACATAATGCGAAAGCTGAGAATTGTCCTCGTCGATAATCGCGATCGCCGCATTGTGAAGTTCTTGCGAACGGCTTTGCGCTTGCGCATAGACCGCGAGCGAAAAGGCCCAGATGACCAATCCGACCAGGACGTAGTCATGCACGAAACTGCGCAGTTCCTTGGTTCCGAGCCAGAAAATATTGACGAACGAGGGCATCGGCTCGAACCTCGTTTAGGCTTCTTGGCCGCGTAAAAAAGCGAGACTCAAAAGGAGCAGAGCCGCGGCGAAGACCGCGAGAGAAACAAGGTTTCCAGCGAGATCCACAAACCCGAGGCCTTTGGTGAAGGCGCCAACACTGACCGGCAAATAATAGGTCATCGGGAATATCCGCCCCATGAAAGCCGCTATGCCGGCCAGAGAGGATACAGGCGTCATCATGCCCGAGAATTGGAACGCGGGCAGATAGGAGAGGATGGCCGTCCCAAACAGCGCCGCGACCTGAGTGCTTGCAAAGGATGAAATCAGCATTCCGTAGCCGGTCGTCGTGGTGACATAGAGCAAAGTGCCAAGGACGAGCGTCAGGAAGCTTCCCTTGAAAGGAACGGCAAAAACAAGACTCGCAATCAGAAAAAGAATCGTGAAATTGGCCATCCCTATGGCGACATAAGGGATCTGCTTGCCAAGCAGGAACTCGATCCGGGTCACCGGCGTCACATAAAGATTGGTGATCGATCCGAGTTCCTTTTCCCGCACGATCGCGAGTGCCATGAGAATGGCTGGGATAAGGATGAGCAGAAACGCGATCGTGCCGGGCACCATCGCGTAAACGCTGTAGAAATCCTGATTGTAGACCCACCTTGTCTCGATCGTTGCGGGTTGGGCTCGGCTTGCCGGGAGACCCTCCTTCGTCGCAAGATCGGAAAGATATTGCTGGTGCATCGCCAGCAAATAGCCCCGGATGGTTTCGGCCCTAAACGGCATCGCGCCATCAAGCCATGCGCCGACCGAGGTAGGAACGCCTTTCCTGATGTCGCGCCCGAAAGCCGGAGGGATCTCGATGGCCGCCCTTATATCCGCACTTTGGAGACGCCGTTCGAGTTCGACATAGTCTTTGATCGGAGGTTTCTCGATGAAATAGCGCGAACCCCGGAGCTCTTCCAAATAAGCGCGGCTCTCAGGTGTGTTGTCGTGATCGAGAACGGCGAATGTGAGATTGTCGACATCAGTCGAAATGCCCGCCCCCATGACCAACATCAGGAATGCCGTGCCGATCAACGCAAATCCCAGCCGGATCGGATCACGCCAGAGTTCGAGCGCCTCGCGGATCGTATAGGCGAACATGCGGCGCGGGCTGAACCAGGAACTTTGTCCCGCTGGCAGCTCTGGGGCGATTTCTGCCAGGGGAAGCATCTTGACCGCGGCCGCAGCAATCTTCTCGCCTGCACCGTGGCGCGCACCAATTGCTTCCTCCAAATAGGAAATGAAAGTGTCTTCAAGAATTCTCGCACTCGCGCGCCTTGGTCAGCGCCGCAGGAGCCCCGATTGCCAGAACGCGGCCCGCATCCATGAGCGCGATGCGGTCGCAGCGTGCCGCCTCATTCATGAAATGGGTCGAGATGAAGATGGTCACTCCCTGATTGCGCGACAAATCGATCAAGAGTTCCCAGAAGCTGTCGCGCGCCATCGGGTCCACGCCCGAAGTCGGCTCGTCGAGGATAAGCATCTCCGGCTCGTGAACGATCGCGACGGCAAGCGACAGCCGCTGCCGAATCCCCAAGGGAAGATCCAGAGTGTTCTGATCGAGATAATCGGTCAGGTCGAATTGGCAGACGAGCGTGGCTATCCGCGCCTTGGCTGAAGCGGGCGGCAGATGGAAAAGGCGTGCGTGAAGCTGGAGGTTCTGACGGACCGTGAGTTCGGTATAGAGCGAAAAAGATTGCGACATATAGCCGACGCGGGCGCGCGCGCTCATGCCGCCTGCCTCGATGGGTTGCCCAAACAACAGCGCCTCGCCGGAGCTCGCTGGCAACAATCCGGTGAGCATCTTCATCGTCGTCGTCTTGCCGCAGCCATTCGAGCCGAGAAACCCGAAGATCTCGCCGCGCTCGATGCTGAAATTGACATTGTCGACGGCCGTGAAGTCGCCGAAGCGGCAGGTAAGATTGCGGGCAATGATGACCGGCGCTTCATCGGAAGGCGGATGCGGCGGAATGACGAGGGACGCCCGTCCGCGCCGGCGTTCGGAGGGAAGCATGGCAATGAATGCGTCCTCAAGTGTCGAGGCGCCAGCATTTGCCTTGAGGTCTTGCGGAGTACCAGTCGCAAGGATTTTGCCTTCGTCCATCGCGACGAGCCAATCGAAGCGCTCGGCCTCCTCCATATAGGCGGTCGCGGCCAAGAGGCTCATGCCCGGATGCCGCATCCGGATCCGTTCGGTCAATTCCCAGAATTGCCGGCGCGACAAGGGATCGACTCCGGTCGTCGGCTCGTCGAGGACGAGTAGTGCCGGATCATGGATGAGGGCGCAGCAAAGCCCGAGCTTCTGCCGCATGCCGCCAGAAAGTTTCCTTGCCTGCCGGTCCTTGAACGGCTCTAGACCCGTGCTCTTGGTCAATTCATTGATGCGACGCTCGCGCTCCGCTTTTGCCTGCCCGAAGAGCCGCGCGAAAAAGTCGATATTCTCGGCGACACTGAGATCAGGATAAAGGTTTTTTCCTAGGCCTTGCGGCATGTAGGCGATCTTGAAGCAGGCCGCCACCCGATGGCGGCTATCTCCCATATCGCCGCCGAGGACTTTGATCGTTCCGGTCTGGATCCGCCGGCTGCCGGCGATGAGGCTCAAAAGCGAGGATTTTCCGACGCCATCCGGGCCGATCAGCGCAATTCTTTTGCCGGAAGGAATGGCGAGAGAGACCCCATCGAGCGCGATTTTTTTCCCGTAGCGAAGGCCGCAGTCGCGCACGCGCGCGACAAAGGGATCGCTAGGAGTCATGGTGCTGGCCTGCCTCTAAGCCAGGCAGGCCATTCGACATTGGGTTCGACGCGGACATAGGCATTCCCAGGAAGTCCTGTCCGCAAGGACTCGGCATATTTGATCAAGAGATCGGGATCGATCCGCACCTTGACGCGGAACATCAGCTTGTCACGTTCACTTTTCGTCTCCACGGCCTTCGGCGTGAATTGTGCCTGCGTCGCCAGAAACGTGACTTTTGCTCTTATCGGATGGTCTGGATAGGCATCGAGCAGGATACGGGCGTCATTCCCGATCTTGACGAGGCCCGCTTCGAGCGTTGGCAGATAAATGTCCATGTAGACATCCGAGATGTCGAGCATGGTGAAGATTTTGCCTCCGGCGGGGAGCACCTCGCCAGGTTCGGCTATGCGATATTGAAGACGCCCGGCGCGGGGGGCGACGAGTGTATTGTCGGCAATATTGACTTTGTCCAACTCGACGTTGTGCTCCGCCGCGTTGTAGGAATGCATGGCTTCAACGACATGGGCTTTTGCGGCATTCAAGGCTTGGATGGTGCCGTCCAGCGTCTGCCGGCGCTGATCATAGAGTTCGCGCGTGGCGTAGCCCCTCGCTAATAAGGCGCTTGTCCGATTGAGCTCCTGTTGCGCCAAGGTCACCTGGGTTTGCAGTTGCGCGACATTGGCCTGCGCCTCCAAGATCGCATGTTCATTCTGGCGCACCACCGCTTCTTCTCGTTTAAGCTCGGCTTCAAGATCGCGTGTGTCCATGATGGCAATGATTTGCCCAGCCTTCACCATATCGCCTTCTTCGACGAGAAGTTTGAGGACGCGGCCTGGGAATTTCGTGTCGATGTCGATTTCCTCGGCATCGGTGCGGCCGTTGCTCCAGACGATACCCGCGGGCAGAAGATTTTGGTGCCGGCGCCACCAATACCAGCCGCCGGCGGCGCCGGCTGCCCCGCCGATCAGCACCACCAGGAGGAGAAGGATGTGTCGGCGCCGGTGCGTCAATCGTGACGGGCCCGGCACCTCGACAGGCAGCGCACGCTGGGCGATGACGGTAAGCACGCCTTCCCCGGGGCTCTCGCCACCGCTGACGCTTGATGTTGTCGATGTTTCTTCTCTCACGGTCTTCATGTACCAAGCCGGACGAAACCTTCGGACTTCATCTGCCTCTCGCTAGCGAGAACATTGTGACTACGAAGGGCAAACCAGGTACGTGAGCCGGACTGAGGCAAAATAAAAACGTGGCATTATGTCACGTTTATTGTCGGGGCCACGGATTGGATTTTCACGATATCCTATTACAGAGCAACTCATTTGTGCCACGCGTATAAAACTGTCGTGATGTCCGCTGGAGTCTCTGCTCTTAATCGAATGGGAATATCGACGGATTTTTACGTTCGGTTTTCCTTTAGGTGCATCAGACAGATCACTTAAGGTCTCAAGGACCACTTCTCCGGGGAGAGCAAGGTTGTGATAGTCAGGCCGGCCTGCGCAAGGGCTGGAGCGAACAAATCCTGCCGAATGACGCACCACTGCACCCGGACGGGGGTCCAGGCGGGAATTCCCGCCGCAAAGAGCGCCGCTGTGGAGCCGTCGATCGCGCCATTCCGCCACCGGCGTCGAGGATCGGACGCATGAAGGCAGGAAATACAGGAAGCTGAACATCATCGACGAGTTCACACACGAAAGTCTGGCCATTCGTATCGACCGGAAGCTGAAATCCATCGACGTCATCGATGTCGAATAGCCGGCCGACTTTTCGAAACATGCTTCAACTTCCCATTTTAAGCCGAGGACGAAGGCGATGCCGGTCCAAAATGCCGAGATCGCCGCGATGTTCGATCAAGCGGCGGAACTTCTCGAAATCAAAGGCGACAACCCCTTCCGGACGAGAGCCTATCGGCGCGCCGCTCGTGTCATCGAAAGCCTGCCGAAGAGCGCGGAAGGCATGCTGCGGGCCGGTGAAGATCTTTCGGAATTGCCGGGGATCGGCGAGGATCTGGCCGGCAAGATCGCGGCCATCGTAGCTACCGGCAAATTTGATCTCCTCGAAACGTTGAAGCGGGAGTTACCCGGGGGGGTCTCTGAGCTCACCGCAATTCCGGGGCTTGGCCCCAAACGCGTGAAATTGCTCATCGAAAAGCTTGGCGTCCGCTCTGTTGAGGATCTCCGCCGCGCCGCCAAATGTGGCGGCTTGCGTGCGCTTCGCGGTTTCGGTCCCAAACTCGAGCAAAATATCCTCGCTGCACTTGCCAAGCCTGTAGCCGATAAGCGCTTTAAATTGCTGGTCGCCGAGGGGGAAGCAAATTCACTCGTCAAGGCACTAAGCAACAGTCCGGTTCACGGCCATATCGTGGTGGCAGGAAGTTATCGCCGCCGCCGCGACACCGTAGGCGACCTCGACGTCCTCGTCACAACGCCGGATGGTGCTGCAATCGGAGACAGCCTCATGGCCTACGAAAACAGCACCAAGGTCCTGGCGCATGGTCCAACACGAACGACGGTCGTATTGCGTTCCGGACTTCCGGTCGACCTGCGGGTTGTTCCGGAGGAGAGTTGCGGAGCTGCCTTGATATATTTCACCGGCTCCAAAGCGCATAACATCGCGCTTCGCGGCATTGCCAATGAGCATGGATGGAAGCTTAACGAATATGGTCTTTTCGACGGCGACCGGCATATAGCTGGCGCGACGGAAGAAGAAATTTATGAGAAGCTTGGACTTATGTTCGTGCCACCGGAGCTGCGCGAAGATCGCGGAGAAATTGCGCTCGCCAAAAAGAACTCTCTGCCCACACTTATATCCTTGTCCGACATGCGCGGCGATCTCCACGTCCACTCAAATTGGAGCGACGGCACAGCTCCAATTTTAGATATGGCCGCAGCCGCGCAGCACCGCGGCTATGCCTATATCGCGCTTACCGATCATAGTCGGCGGGTAACCGTCGCTCGTGGATTGGACGCCGCCAGAACTCTCCCGCCAGATCGACGAGATCGACAAGCTGAATGCCAAGCTCAGTGGTTTCACAGTGCTCAAAGGCATGGAAGTCGATATTCTCGCTGATGGCCACCTCGATATGACTAATGAAGTCCTCTCCCATCTCGACATCGTTGTGGCAGCCGTCCATTACAAATTCGATCTGTCGCGTGACAAACAGACTGAACGCATAATTCGTGCAATGGACAATCCGCATGTATCGATATTGGGTCATCCGACCGGCCGTTTAATCGGAGAACGCGATCCTTATGATGTCGATATGGAACGCATTATAATAGCGGCGCATGAGCGTGGCTGCCATTTGGAGCTGAATGCGCAACCAGATCGGCTCGACTTGACTGATGTTCACGCACAAGCAGCGAAATCCATGGGTGTCAAGCTGGCGATCTCGACCGACGCCCACTTCCCGGCTGGGCTCGCCTTTATGCGTTACGGTATCGACCAGGCACGACGCGGCTGGCTCGAGCCCAACGACGTCATCAATACGCGGACGTTGCCGGAGTTGAAAAAGCTCATCAGACGATAAGGCCCTTTGGCGCTGCAAAAGCGGGCGGCGTAGATACGAGGAGGTACAATGCCGGTCCTATCTGCGTCCGCATTCCCATTCATAGCATATTTTTCCAGGCGCAGTTCACAAGTATTGACGCACTCCGCCGAGCTCAAGGAGAAGCTCTCGGCTTGCTCGGCTTCGGCCCCAACGAGTGTATCATGTGATTTTGTCAGGACCGCACTGGCGTTTGCAGAAATATGCCCATCATGACGCACAATCGTCTTTGCTCGTTGTTTCGTCGCCCATCAAACGGCCCTACATCTGGGATCTCGCTCCCTCAATAAGCGCGGTGCGCCATTGCCTCCATCGTCATTTTGGGGTGTATCTCCTCGAATGGATGCCGCCATTGGATGATGGTAAACAACCCGGTCTCGCCGATTACGCGGATCGCGCCATCTTCGAATGCGTTGCGACGGTCTCGCACAAGTCGCAGGGATCAAGGCTATTCCTCATGGGGCACTCCCTCGGTGGCACACTCGCAGCAATTTTTTGCGCTTTGGGGCAAGAAAGCGTGCGGGGTCTCGTGCTCCTGGGCGCGCCGCTTTGTTTCGCGCCGGGATCAAGCCAATTCTGGGATGGGGTCAAGCTCGGTGGGATGAACGAATTTCACGCAGCCGCAAAGCAGCCAGATTCAAAGGTGGTTGCCTTTTAGATCAGATCTCCGTTCGCCGAATGCGGCGAGGTCACTGTCAGAACCGGGCCATAGATGCGGATTGCCTTGATCACTGTGACACCGACCACTTTGATGCGGCACAGCGGCGCCGTTTGGCGCGACTGAGGAATTGTTTGGGGAAATTCTCCGGCTGATTGACGGGCTGCGGCCAAGACCCAGCGTAGGAACTGGGACGGTCTGATGCGTCGTCCCGACCGGGACGGTGTGCCCGGAAAAGCGCCAAATTCACGGGCGGCGCTTAACGCCGGAGCCTTGTGAACGCTGCCTTTTGGCTTTCGGCTACCATGGCAGAATGCTATCCGTTCGCGCAATGTCCGGAGCTTCGGAGGAATGTCAGCTGCGAGGCTGTCATCCTGACTAATTGACTTCGGCAATAAGACAGCGAGGACACTCATGCGTATTGCAGTAATCACGGGCGGAATGGGCGGGCTTGGCAATTCGATCAGCGTGAAAATGCACGCGGCCGGCTATCGGGTTGTGGTCACCCATTCGCCCGGCAACACGAAAGCCAAGGAATGGATCTCCGAACACAAGGCCCGCGGTCGCGAATTCAGCGCCTACCCGGTCGACGTAGCGGATTTCGATTCCTGCAAGGAGTGCGTCGGCACGGATTGCCAAAGAGGTCGGACCCGTCGACATTCTGGTCAACAACGCGGGCATAACCCGTGACACCACGTTCAAGAAAATGAGCAAGGGCGACTGGGATTCGGTCATTCGCACCAATCTCGACTCAGTTTTCAACATGACCAAACAAGTCATGGATGGCATGGTCGACCGCGGCTGGGGCCGTGTCGTCAACGTATCCTCGGTGAATGGCTCGAAGGGTGCATTCGGACAAACCAATTATTCAGCCGCGAAGGCTGGGATGCACGGCTTCACCAAGGCATTGGCGCTCGAGGTTGCCCGCAAAGGGGTTACGGTCAATACCATCTCGCCCGGGTACATCGGCACCAAGATGGTCATGGCGATCCCGAAGGAAGTGCTCGATACTAAGATTTCTGCCGCAGATCCCGCTGGGACGGCTTGGCCGGCCCGAAGAAATTGCAGGTCTTATCATCTACCTATGCTCGGACGAGGCGGCGTTCGTGACCGGCGCCAATATCGCGATCAACGGCGGCCAGCACATGCAATAGTGGACGCTCTCAAGGCGCCAAAGATAGGCCATGCGGCCGGCGATTTTCAGATAGACCTCATCCAAATGCCATATGTGGACATCCGATAATCGCGGTTGGCGCCTGATCCGCCGATAGTGCCGCGATCCGGGCAGTCTCGCCCGGTGATTCGCACCGTCGGAGGCTATCGATGACCCGCTTTGTCGGATTGGATGTTTCGCAGAAGATAACGGCCATTTGCATTGTCGACAATGCCGGCCGCAGACTATGGCGGGGCCAGTGTCCCACCGTTCCAGAACAAATCAGCGTTTTGGTCCGCCGGCATGGGGGAGATGACGCCCGAATTGGAATTGAGACCGGAGCGATGACGCCATGGCTCGTGCACGAACTCCGAAATCTCGGGCTCGAAGTCGTTTGTCTTGACGCCAGGCATGCACGCGCTGCCCTTGAGATGCAGATCAATAAGACGGATCAAAACGACGCGGAGGGATTGGCTCAGATCGTTCGCACCGGGTGGTATCGTTCGGTTCATGTCAAATCGTTTGATAGCCACCGCGCGCGTGCTCTTCTTGGCGCGAGGACTCAACTCATCGGCATGACCACGCGATTGTCCAATCACATCCGGGGGGTGCTCAAAACATTTGGTCTTCTGCCCGGCGCGATGCGAGGATTGCCTTTCGATCGAAAGGTTGAAGCTCTGCTACTCGACCGTTTTGAGGTCGCGTTGATTGTCCGGCCTATGCTCGTTGCCTGGCGGCAGCTGCGCGAGCAGATTGCTGTTTTCGACAAAGCGATCCGCGCCCTGGTGAAGTCGAACTCCGCCTGCCGGCTTCTCATGAGCGTGCCGGGCATCGGCGTGCTGTCCGCACTCGCGTATGTCAGCACAGTTGAGGATCCAGCGCGCTTTGGCCGATCACGATCGGTAGGCGCGCACCTCGGGCTCACGCCGCGACAATATCAATCGGGCGAGGTCGATCGCAGTGGCAGAATATCGAGGTCCGGAGACACGCTCGCTCGTACTCTGTTGTACGAGGCCGCTGTCGTGATCCTGTCGCGGGTCAAGAGAGCCTCGCGCTTGAAGGATTGGGCGCGCGCGATCGCCAAGCGATCGGGTAATGGCAAAGCACGGGTGGCGCTGGCTAGAAAGCTCTCCGTTATCTTGCATAGTGTCTGGCGTTCGGGAGAGCCGTTCCGCTGGTCGGAGCACGCAAGAGCCGCCTGACTCCATTGTTCGTCAGGATTTATCCGAGCAAGATTGCGGATGTAATGGTTGCCCGCCGGGCGAAGGTACGGGTGGCTGCGAGAGTGGGCCTTGAGCGGCGTCATTGTATGCCAGCTCGTTGTGGACATTGCAGCACCTGTGCTTCGGACCAGTTGTTGCGGCGGATTATTCCGACCGCGGAGAGAACCGTGACCCGGGGCAGCGACAAAAAAAACCATTGACAAAGGAGACGCGATTAGAGAACGGCCCTCTCCTCGCAAGTAGATTTGGGTAGATTTTGATCAGATCGCTTGCGTTCATGTTGGAATGGACGGCCCCGCTTCCCCTGGTTGCCGAATGGTCGCAAGATCAGCGGCGATTGCAACGATGGAGGCGGGTTATGCAAATAGCAGTAATCGGACTGGATTTGGCCAAGAACGTCTTTCAAGTTCACGGCATCGACGATTTGGGACAAGCCGTTCTCAAACGAAAGCTCAGGCGCTCGGAGGTGCTGCCGTTGTTTGCCGGACTGGCGCCGGCGTTGGTTGGGATTGAAGCCTGCCACACGGCCCACTATTGGGGCCGAGAAATCGCCGCTCTTGGGCACGATGTCCGTCTGATGCCGCCGCAATTCGTAAAGCCCTATGTCAAGAGCCAGAAGAACGACGCCGCCGACGCCGAGGCGATCTGCGAAGCCGTGCAAAGACCCACGATGCGGTTTGTGCCAATCAAATCTGCGGATCAGCAGGCTGTTCTGATGCTGCACCGGACGCGCGACTTACTGATCCGCCAGCGGAGCAGCCTTATCAGCGCCATTCGCGCCCATTTCGCCGAATTCGGCATTGTAGTTGGACAGGGCATCCGCAATGTCGAACGGCTGCTTGCTCTTCTTGAAACGGCAGGAGATCAGCGCTTACCGGCGCTTGCCGCGGAAATGCTCGGCATTTTGGCCGCGCAGCTGCGCCGCGTCGCCGAACAGGTCAAGGAAGTCGAGGTAAAACTGTTGGCATGGCATTGGGCCGACGAGACAAGCCGCCGTTTGCAGAGTGTCCCTGGCCTTGGACCGATTACGGCAAGCGCGATAGTCGCGACCGTCGGAGATCCGAAGCAATTCAAATCCGGTCGACAGTTCGCGGCCTGGCTCGGCCTCGTGCCGCAACAACGGTCGAGCGGCGGCAAGGAAAGACTGGGGGGCATCAGCAAGCGAGGAGACGGCTATATCCGGCGGTTGCTGGTGCACGGCGCTCGGGCGATCGTTGGATGGCGGAAGCGGTCGGCTACGCACAAAACGCCATGGATCGAGCGGCTGTTGGCGCGCCGGCCCACCAATATTGCAACGGTGGCCTACGCCAACAAGCTTGCACGCATCGCCTGGGCGATCATGATGCACGGAAATCGATACAATCCTGCTCTGGCTTTTGCTACCATGCCGTAATCGGATGGTGCAACAAACGAGAGCGGATTAAGTCTGCGAGGGTGAAGGAAGTTTGATGGCAAATCGGTTGTCCAACCGAGGCATGGCAAAGTCCGACGGACATATCGCTCGAAAAGAGCGTCAAATGTTTGGGCGCCGTGTCGCGGATTCCATCAGGGTCGAAAAGACCGGATAGATGCCTGCAGGCGACCGAGGAGCAAGCGAACAGAGAAGACCCTCAAAGGGCGTGGCCGTCCATAGATATGTCCGGCCTTTTGTTGCATTCGCACATGAACGCTGGCCAAGATGGTTTCCGCGACCCGAGTCCCTAACAAATCGGCGACCTTGAACGGTCGCTGGCATTTTCGGAGTGTCTCCGGTCTTGGATCGATCGATCACACCATCTCCTCATCACTTTGCAAGTTCTGGCATCGGCTCGGTAGGGTGGCAGTTCTTGCTCCCCGTACCTGGCTGATCTCTAGACTGCGGCCGCCAAGGCGGCGGGTGCGGATTTCGCAACGTAAGTTTCGCCTGTGACCATCAGTTTCCAGGCGATGCGGGCCAGCTTGTTGGCCAGCGCCACGGCGACCAGCTTCGGCGGCTTACGCTTGAGAAGCTGCTCAAGCCAAGATGCTAGTATGCTCTGGCTTCCGGCGTTTCGGAGATGCCTGATGCGTACTAGTTGATATTTGATCGGACATTTGGTGTCATTGAGCCGAAGCGCGAGCCGAGGCCGGGCGCGGAGTGGTCAGGGTTACGGAGCGCCCGGCCTCGGCGTCTTTTGAAGGAAACCGATGATGACCAAGGAACAAAAGATCATCAAAGCCAAGGTTGGCTTGCTGGAGCTTGCCAAGCAGCTTGGCAATGTGAGCCATGCCTGCAAGATGCTCAGTTATAGTCGCGACAGCTTCTACCGGTTCAAGGACCTCTATGACAAAGGCGGCGAACTGGCGTTGCAAGAAATCTCCCGCAAGAAGCCGATCGTAGTGAATCGTATACAGCAGGAGATCGAGGACGCCGTAGTTGCGCTCGCCCTCGAGCAGCCGGCGTTCGGCCAAATCCGCGTCGCCAATGAGATGAGGAAGCTTGGCTTCTCGATCTCGCCAGCCGGCGTGCGCGGCGTTTGGCTGCGGCATGATCTCCAAACGATGAAGAAGAGGCTGAAAGCGCTGGAAGCGAAGGTCGCGCAGGAGGGTCTGATCCTGACCGAGGCGCAGGTCATCGCCTTGGAAAAGGCCAAGACGGAAAAGGAGGCGCACGGCGAATTCGAAAGCGAGTGTCCCGGCTATTGCGGCGCGCAGGACACCTTCTACGTGGGCAATATGAAAGGCGTTGGCCGAATCTACCAGCAGACCTTCATCGACACTTATTCGAAGTTGGCATTCGCGAAACTCTATGATCGCAAGACGCCGATCACCGCGGCCGATCTCTTGAATGACCGGGTCGTGCCATTCTTCGAGGAAAAGGATGTCAAGCTCTCACGCATGCTGACCGATCGCGGCACCGAATATTGCGGCAATCCCGAGCATCACGAATACGAGCTCTATCTCGCAGTGGAGGATATTGATCATTCGAGAACCAAGACGAAGAGTCCGCAAACGAATGGCATTGCCGAGCGCTTCCACAAGACGGTCCTCAATGAGTTCTATCGCATCGCCTTCCGCAAAAAGCTCTACGCTTCGATCGGGGAGTTACAGGATGACCTCGACGAATGGGTCAGAAGCTACAACGAGGAAAGGCCGCATCAAGGCCGTTGGTGCTTTGGCAAAACGCCGCTGCAAACTTTCCTTGACGCCATCCCCATCGCGAGGGACAAAATGATCGCCGCCTGAGCGCCTGAGCACAGGAGGCAGCAAGGCCTGACCATTCTCCAGACGCCGTTTGTCCGATAAAGTATAAGCTACTACACCTGGTGACGGCTGTTGCGCCGACCACCAGTACGCTGCGCAAGCCTTCGTCGCCAGCTCGCGTAATGACACCGAGCCTTACCTTCCCGGCGGTCGAATGATCTTTCGGCGTCAACCCGATCCAGGCCGCGAACTGCCGACCCGATCGGAACATCTCGGGGGTGGGCGTTTTCATTGCTCAGCATCGCTGCGCCGATCGGGCCGACGCCAGGGATCTGAGCAAGGCGCCGGCTGCATGGGTCGGTCTTATGCCAGGCCATAAGTTTGGCCTCGACCTCCTCGATTTGCGCCTGCAACTGCGCATACTCCTTGGCGTGGATTGCGAACAGCTCTCGAGCCAAGCCGGGTAGGCTCTCATCGGCTTGGATGCGATCGAGCAGCGGAACCAGGTGAGCAATCCCCTTGGCGGCGGCTAGACCGAACTCCGCCGCATAGCCGCGGATCGCATTGGCGAGCTGCGTTCGATTGCGGATCAGACGATCGCGCAAGCCGACCAACATCAACGCCGCTTGCAGCTCTGCAGTCTTCACAGGTACGAACTGCATTGACGGCCGGCTCATCGCCTCGCAAAGCGCTTCGGCGTCGGCAGCATCGTTTTTGCCCCTTTTGACATACGGCTTGACCAGCTGAGGCGCGATCAATTTCACCTCATGGCCAAATGACTGCAGCAGCCGCGCCCAGTGATGGGACCCGCCGCAAGCCTCGATCGCAATCACCGTCGGAGCAAGCCTCTCGAAGAACGCCACCATGTCCCTGCGCCGCAGCTTCTTGCGAAGAACCAGTTGCTCAGCGACGTTCACCCCATGAAGCTGAAAAATGTGTTTCGATGTATCCATGCCAATTCGGCTAATAGTAGATTCCACGGACGGTCTCCTTTGTTTGATATCTGCAACGACCTCATTTTGGCACATCGATGCCGTCAAGGCCGTCCACCTCAACAAATGGTGTGGCCGGCAGGTTTGCCGGGGTGACGGAAAATGAGGGTCCACGGCCGAGTGGCTTCGTGCAGTTCCAAAGACGGAAAGCTCAATCTGCTTCGCCTGTCTTTGATGACGGGCAAGCATACGAGCTCCGCCGTGAGTAATTGCAGCACGACAATCAAGATTGGCGGCCCGCGTGGGCCAGAGCCCAATTAGTTGCGCGGGCATTGTTGGGGCGGTGATGGCCTATAGGGATAGTCACCGAGATAGTTCCTAGGTCTGCATTCGACTTCCGGCATCGTCCACGGACCCATGCCCCAAGCGGGCGAAAAAATTGTCCGGAAAGGACTGGACTTCTTCTGGGAACAGAGCGTCACTGGTCCCACTGCGGGAGCGCCAAAGGCTCTCCCGGGATCCCGCCCCGCCGGTTCCATCGCTTGTGCGGGGCTTCGGTGGTGGCGGCGCAAAACGCCGCTTCAACTCACCAAGGGATCCCAACCATGTCTCTCAAGCTGCCATCAAACAAGACCCGCCGGATGCGCAGGGTTGGCGATCACCTCGCCGACATGTGGAAACCGACCCATATTCTCACCGAGGATACCGCTTTGGGCCCGGCCCTTGCCGAGCATTTCGCACGCAAAGGTTATCGTGTTGTCCAGGTTGGCACCAAAGGGCGCTCAAGGGCCGATCGATTCCAGGCCAATCTCGCCCGGCTCAAGGCGGGCGACGTGGTGCTCTGCGAACCAGCACCTTGGGCCTCGGTCTTTATCGACGAGATGGTGCGCTTCCCGTATCACGCCTTCGACGATCAGGTTGACGCCTTAATCCAGTTGTTGACCTAGACCCGCGAGAACCCACCTCCGCCGCCGCGGATGATCGCATCTAGTCTTGGATTACGTCCTCGACAGCCTCACCCAATGCGCGATCCGAAGAACTTCATGCGTCCGCGATTGCGATGAAGGCGGAAGCGATCTTGCGGCCTAAACCCAGAGGAGAGAACATGCGTCACTATCATAATCATACCGAAGGCTTTGAAACCGATTGGAAGTTGATCCGAGAGACCGCCAGCAGTCAGAAGTTTCGTGTCACGACAGAAAAAACAAAGATTGAGGTCGATATTCATTATACGGCGGAAAAGATTCTCACCGTAAATCTCGTTGTTGAGGGTAGCGTCACAAAGAGCCTCCTTACCTCCGTTATGGACGAGATCGGACGTCTAGGTCTCTCTCGGGGCGACTACGCCGTTATCGACTACACCCTGTCCGCTACGGAACACCTAATTGAGGGCAATTACTCCATTGACAAGGAGGATCGCAACTATCGCCGACTTTAGCTGGCGATTATTCAACAAGTCTGGCGCGAAATCGCTCTAATTAATCGATTCATAAGTAGGTCAAACTTTTTGTTGTCTGTGCAGGTGTTGAGTGATTCACCTCCAGTATGCGAGAAAACGATGCACGGCGATTGAGTCATGAGACGTTGGCAGAACGGATATGCTGAACGCTTGATCGGGTCGGGAAAGTAGGTCCCCGAGGACATGCGATTCCAGATCTTGTAGAGATTACCCGTAAGCGTGGTCTGAAGACCGCAGATCGTCATGCGGCTTTCTGCTGAGCGACGGGGCTCCAGGCCCATGGCATGAGTTCATCGATGCGGCTGTTGGGCCATCCTTCGGCGATCTTCTGGATGACGCTGCTGATGTAGGCGAAGGGTTCGACGCCGTTCAGTTTGCAAGTTTCGATGATGGTGTAGATTGCCGCTGCTCGTTCGCCACCCGCCTTTGAGCCAGCGAAGAGCCAGTTGCGACGCCCGATGGCGACGCCTCGAAGCGCGCGTTCGGCAATAAGATTGTCGATCTCCAGACGCCCGTTCTCGCAATAGCGGATCAGCGCCGGCCAGCGTTTAAGCGCGTAAGATGGCGACGGCAAGCGCGCCTTTCGCCGAAAGCTTGGCACGGATCTCCTCCATGCGGGCTTTCAGTTCGTCGAGTTGCGGCTTTGATCGTGCCTGCCGCGTCGCGCGTCTTGTGTCGGGCGGTTGTCCACGCACCTCTTCCTCCACACTGTAGAGGCGCGCAATCCGTTCCAGCAGTTCAGTCGTCACGGCAGTGGCCTGTTTTCATGCAGATCGAAGATCTTGCGCCGCGCATGTCCCCAGCAGGCGACCTCGACGATGCGTCCCGAGAGGTAGAGATCGTCATAACCTGGATAGGCGTCGGCTTGCAGATGACCGCGAAAGTCTTTCAGCATCGATTTGGGATGGTCAGCGCGCCGGTCGGTGGTGAAAGCGAACCAGACGGCGGGTTTTGCCAGCCCGCCATGCGCACGATCATCAATGGCATGGACCCACAACCGCGCGGTCTTCGTTTTGCCATTGCCGGGATCGAGCATGGGCACGGGCGTGTCGTCGGTGTGGAGCTTTGACGCTGACAAAACCATTTCCCTGATGCGCGCCACGATCGGATCAAGTAACGCCGCGCCCTGACCGGTCCAGCCCGCCAGCGTCGAGCGGTCGATATCGATGCCCTGAGCCGCCATCATCTCGGCCTGGCGATACAGCGGAAGATGATGATCGAACTTGGAGACGATGATGTGTCCGATCATGCGGAAGCTCGCCTTGCCCCGCGCGATGGCCTTGTCAGGCGCTGGCGCCTGCACGATCTTCTCACAGGCGCGGCAAGAGAACTTCGGCCGCACATGGCGGATGACTTTGAACACGACGGGCTCGATGTCGAGCATTTCGTCGGCGTCCTCCGCGAGACGGCGAAGAGCGCCGCCGCATGCAGGGCACACGCAATCGCCACTCGCCGGCAGATGCACGATTTCTTCACGCGGCAAATGCGCGGGCAGTGATCTATCGGGCGTCTTGCGTTGGCGGATGGACGATGCCGGGAGCCGCGGCAATTCGGCTTCCGCCGTCTCCAGTTCCTCAAGCGTCAGTTCGAGCTGGGCGATCTCGCTCGCCAGCTTTTCCGAAGAGCGGCCAAAATGCATCCGCTTCAATCGCGCGATCTGAACTTTAAGTTTTTCGATCGTAAGCGTGGTCTGAGGACCGCCTTGCATTGTTTGAGCTGATTGGGCTGTTTGTGCGTTCCAAGTTCGGAGCGCGAAATGATCAGCCAAAGTGATGCGGATACGAGCAGTCATACGATCGGTCGTATGAGTAGTTCGAAGGCGCGTGTTCAAATTGTCGGGCGCGTTTCGGGACGGCGCAACTGGACGGTGGAGCAGAAGCTCGCGATCATTGGCGAAGCTTTCACGTCGGGTTCATCTGTGGCGAGCACGATTGAGCGGCGCGCCTGACCGAAGCTGTGGTCGAATCCATCGCGGCCGAGAACGCGGCTCGTTTCGCCGCTATGGACTCCGCGCATGACAACGTGGCAAAAAAGCTCGCTCAATTGCATCAAAGCGCTCATCTTGCCCGGCAGGGCCAGATAACGACGGAATTGCTCGATCTCATCACGGGTGCGGAGGCACAGGCGAGCGAGTAACGGCAAGATGTCTTATTGGGCTGCGCCGGCCATGATGCGCAGAGGATCGGCGAGCGGCTTGAAGCGGTCCCGACGTGTTTCATTGGCTTCCATGCCGAAGGAGAGGTTGGGTCCGCCACTTCGTAGCTTCGGTGCCGATGCGCGTGGCTGCATCATGGCGCGGGTCCTATCTCGGTGCAGCTCTCTGGTGCAAATAGCGGAAGAGCTCAATTTCTCATGCTTCGCACCTTGGCCATGCCGAAGCGCCCCCCGCGTCCATCTTCTAGGCTGTCAGGCCTCGATAATGACCTTGAGCGCCTGAGTGCTCGCGGGCCGCCCGAAGGTATCATAGGCTTCAAGAATGCGATCGAGCTTGAAACGGTGCGTGATCAGCTGCTTTGGATCGATCTTGCGCGACTGCACGGTCTTCAGCAGCATCGGCGTGGTGACAGTGTCGACCAGCCGGGTCGTGATGGTGATGTTTTGCGCCCACAGTCGCTCGAGGTGAAGGTCCACCTTGACGCCGTGCACGCCGATATTGGCGATGGTCCCGCCCGGCGCAACGATGTCTTCGCAGGTCATGAAGGACGCCGGCACGCCCACCGCTTCGATCGCAGTATCGACGCCCCGTCCGCCGGTCACCTTCATGACTGCTTCAGCAGACTTGCCGTCCACCGCGCTGACTGTCGTCGTGGCGCCGAAGCGCTTCGCCACCTGCAAACGATTCTCGTCGAGATCAATTATAATAATCTCGGCCGGCGAGTAGAACTGGGCCGTCAGCAGTGCGGCAAGGCCAATCGGACCGGCGCCGACGATCGCGACAGTACTGCCTGGCTCGACCTTGCCGTTGAGCACGCCGCATTCGAAGCCCGTTGGCAGAATGTCGCTCAGCATCACCAATGCCTCTTCGTCAGCGCCCTTCGGAACCGGATAGAGGCTCGTGTCCGCATGGGGAATACGCACATACTCGGCCTGCGTGCCATCGATCTGATTGCCGAGGTCCAGCCGCCCGTGGTGCAATGGGAATACATCCCGCGGCGGCAATAATCGCATTTGCCGCAGGCGGAGATGCAGGAAATGAGAACGTGATCGCCTTGATGGAAGGTAGTGACGCCGGGGCCGGTTTTCTCGATCACGCCGACCCCTTCGTGACCGAGGATGCGCCCGGGCGCGCGTGACGGGACATCACCTTTGAGGATGTGGAGGTCGGTGCCGCAGATCGTGGTCTTGACGATCCGCACGATTGCGTCACCCGAGTCCTTGATTTTCGGAACCGGCCGCTCTTCCAGTGCTTTCTTGTCCGGTCCTTGGTAGACGAGTGCCTTCATCATCGTTCCCACTATGTCGGTGTTTGAGAATCCTCGGTTAATCACTACCGGTGACGGTCCCTTGAAGGGGGTCTAAGGGTCGAAGTATCCACTACGAGGCTCAAGCATTGCGGGAGCTGCCGGGCTATGACGGTATCCATCATAGAGTGCATCGATTTGTCCCGTAGCGATTGCAATAAGAATCTTCCGTTGGCGTCAAACCCCTAGTAGCATATTCTGGAAATGAAATCATGCAAGGCTCCGAGCGAAGCGTCATGTACAAGCACATTCTCATCCCTACCGATGGCTCAGAGTTGTCCATGAAGGCCGTCGAGCATGGTATCCTTTTTGGCAAGGGCGCTGAAGGCCAGAGTCACAAGCATAACAGTCATGTCGCTATCCAAAATCTTCGATTTTGAACCAGCTAGTTTTACGGAACTGCCGGAAGAACGGGGATATAGGAAGCTAATGGAAAGCTTTGCGAACAAATGCCTCGCCCCGGTGAAGACAGAGGCATTGGCGCAGGACGTGAGCTGTGACGTGATGTATCTGGAGCACGAGCGTCCGTACCAGGCGATTATTGATGCCGCGAACAACCAACACTGCGACCTGATCGTCATGGCCTCGCACGGCCGACATGGGATCTCCGCTATTGTTCTTGGCAGCGTGACTGCCAAGGTCCTCACCCACAGCACGATCCCCGTCCTCGTCTACCGTTAGACGGGGTCGCGGACTGTTTCAACAGCCGTTGCCGGTGGCCTATCAGGAAAGACCCCGTGGGGACAGTGCCCAGGTATGGCGGGCAATCTGCTCGTCTTCTTGCGAGGCGAGAACGAGTACCGGGCAGCGGGATGCGGGATCGCTGATGGGATTGTTCGCGGACCGGTTCCGAGCTTCGTCGAGACTGACGCCGATCCAGGACAAGCCGCCGCAGATCGCGGCGCGTGCTTCCCCATCATTTTCTCCAATGCCGCCGGTGAAGACGATCAGGTCGACTCCATCAAGCGCGGCGATCATCGCGGCCACCTGCTTGCGCACGGAATAGCAGAACATTTGAATGGCAAGCCGCGCATCTGCGTTTGATGACGCGGCTTCATGTAGACGCCGCATGTCGCTGCCAACTCCCGAAATTCCTAGGAGGCCGGAACGGTGATCGACCAGCTCTTCGAGCATGGCCGCATCGAACTTCTTCTCGCGCATCAGATACACCAGAACGCCCGGATCGAGATCGCCGCTGCGCGTGCCCATGATCACCCCACCGGTTGGGGTCAATCCCATGCTGGTGTCGATCGATTTACCGCCTTTGACCGCAGTGACGCTTGCGCCATTGCCGAGATGGGCGATGACTAGGCGGTTCGGCAGATCGTTTCCAAGTTGGTGCACGATCGATTTGCACGAAAGGCCGTGAAACCCATAGCGTTGGATACCCTCCAATTGCAACTCCTTGGAGATCGGAAGGACACGTGCGACCGCCGCCAATTCGGCGTGAAAGGTGGTGTCGAAACACGCCACCTGCGGAAGCCCGGGAAAATGCCCTTGTGCGAAGCGGATGACCGACAGAGCCGATGGAGTATGCAGCGGCGCGAAGGCGGTAGCAGCTTCAAGTTGACGTAGGACCGAATCATCAATGAGGCAATGCTGCCGAAGCTTCGGTCCGCCATGCACGATTCGATGCCCGATGGCGGTCGGTGCCGGCATTTTTGAGTTCGGCAAGAAGTCTTCCGATGCGGATGATCGCTTCTCGTTGGCTGAGAGTGGATACCGTCTCGGAGAGCAACGCATTTTCGTGCGAATCTTGCGCGTAGAATTTAGCCTTTTTGTCGCCGATCGACTCAGCCTCGCCGGAAAGCAACATCTCGGTCCGTGAAGATCCGACGCGGTACAATCCGAATTTGAGCGAGGAAGAGCCACTGTTCAGCGTGAGTATATTCGACCCCGGTTCAGCGTCTGTCATGCCGTATCCCGCCTGGAATCATCGCGCTCACAAGTTCCAGCGCCAGTCGCGGACCTCAGGCATGTCGTCGCCATGCTCGCTGATATAGAGCTTGTGACGCTCCATGGTCGTCCAGTAACGCGCTGTCGCCGTCTCCACTTGATCGCGGAACCGAGGAATTCGCTGGATGGCGTCCAACGCAAGTTGATAGCGGTCAAGATTGTTCAGCACAACCATGTCGAAGGGGGTCGTGGTGGTGCCTTCCTCCTTGTAACCGCGGACATGAATGTTGTCATGATTGTGCCGTCGGTAAGTCAGCTTGTGAATGATCGCGGGATAGCCATGGAAGGCAAAGATCACCGGCTTGTCTGTCGTGAATAGTTCTTCAAAATCCTGATCTTCCAGACCATGGGGATGCTCGGACTGAGGCTGCAATACCATCAAATCCACCACGTTGACGACACGGATGCGGATGTCGGGGACATACGCGCGCAAGAGCGTCACGGAAGCGAGCGTCTCAAGGGTCGGCACATCGCCGGCACAGGCCATTACCGCGTCGGGATCACCGGCATCGTTGCTGGCCCATCGCCAAATACCCGCGCCGACGGTGCAGTGGCGAACGGCCGAATCAATGTCGAGCCACTGCCACTCCGGTTGTTTGCCAGCGATGATCAAGTTGATGTAGTTGCGGCTGCGCAAACAGTGATCCGCTACCGAGAGGAGGCAGTTTGCATCGGGCGGCAGATAGATGCGTACAACGTCGGATTTCTTATTCGCGACATGATCAATAAAGCCGGGATCCTGGTGGGAAAAGCCATTGTGATCCTGTCGCCATACGTGCGACGTGAGCAGGTAATTCAGCGATGCGATCGGCTTGCGCCAGGGGATCTTCCTGCTAACCTTTAGCCATTTTGCATGCTGATTGAGCATCGAATTGATGATGTGGATGAAGGCCTCGTAGCAGGAGAACAGGCCATGGCGTCCCGTGAGGAGGTATCCTTCGAGCCAGCCTTCGCACAGATGCTCGCTCAGCACCTCCATGACGCGGCCTTTGACACTGAGATTGATGTCGACCTCTTCAACATCAGCCATCCATTCCTTGCCGGAGACTTCGTAGACGGCGTCCAATCTGTTCGACGCGGTCTCGTCCGGGCCAAACAGCCGGAAATTATGTTTGTCGAGATTGAGCTTCATCACGTCGCGCAGGAATTTTCCGAGAACCCGCGTCGCTTCCGCCTCGACGCTGCCGGGCTTAAGCACTGCCACGGCGTAATCATGGAAGTGGGGCATCGATAGAGGCTGCAACAAATCACCGCCATTGGCGTGCGGATTGGAGCCCATGCGGCGATGACCCGTCGGCGCGAGCGCGGCGAACTCGTCGCGGAACTTGCCGTGTTCGTCGAACAATTCGTGCGGCCGGTAGCTCTTCATCCAATCTTCGAGTTGCTTTAGATGCTCGGGGTTCTTGAAATCCGCGATCGGGACTTGATGCGCGCGCCAGGTACCCTCGACCGGCTTGCCGTCGACGAATTTCGGTCCTGTCCAACCCTTGGGCGTGCGGAAGATGATCATGGGCCAGCGCGGACGGTCTCCGCTTTCCGTCTCACCGCGAGACCGCGCGGCGCTCTGAATCTCGGCGAATCTGCGCCAGAATCGCATCGAGCGTACCGGCAAGACATTGATGCACGACCGCCGGATCGTCGCCCTCGACGAAATGCGGATCGTAGCCGTAGCCGCGCATTAGCTCGGTCAGCTCCTGGCGGCTGATGCGAGCCAGCACCGTCGGATTGGCGATCTTAAAGCCGTTGAGATGAAGGATCGGAAGAACCGCGCCATCGCGCGCGGGGTTCAGAAATTTGTTGGAGTGCCAACTGGTGGCCAGCGCACCAGTTTCCGCCTCGCCGTCGCCGATGATGCAGGCGACAATCAGATCCGGATTGTCGAAAGCGGCACCATAGGCGTGGGTCAACGAATAGCCTAATTCTCCGCCTTCGTGAATGGAGCCGGGAGTTTCCGGCGCTACGTGACTGGGAATTCCGTAAGGCCAGGAGAACTGGCGAAAGAGCCGATGCAGTCCGTTCCGGCTGCGCTCAATTGCCGGATACCGCTCCGTGTACGACCCCTCCAGATAGGTCTGCGCCACTAGGCCTGGGCCACCATGACCCGGACCAATGACATACATCATGTTCAAATCGTTCTCTTTAATCAGCCGGTTAAGATGGACATAGAGAAAGTTCAATCCCGGTGTCGTGCCCCAATGTCCGAGCAAGCGCGGTTTGATATGTTCGAGCCTGAGCGGGGATTTCGAGCAAAGGATTGTCTTGCAGATAAATCTGCCCGACCGAGAGGTAATTCGCCGCGCGCCAATAGGCGTTCATTTTCTGGAGGAGGTCAGGTGACAATGAGTTGGGCATCAGGGTCTCCGAGGTTGAATGCTGCTCAGGGGACGAGAACGGCGGCGCCCTCATACCGGCCAGCGCGGAGATCGGCGAGGGCCTGGTTGGCCTGACTGAGCGGGTAGCGCGTCGTCTTGGTGACGATGCCGATCTCTGGGGCCAGACGCAGGAAATCGAGTCCATCCTGCCGCGTGAGATTGGCGACCGACACGAGCTGCCGCTCTTCCCAGAGCAGCCGATAGGGAAAGCTCGGGATGTCGCTCATATGGATGCCCGCGCAAACCACGCGGCCGCCCTTGCGCACCGCCTGCAGCGCCAGAGGCACGATATCGCCCACGGTCGCATAGATGATCGCCGCGTCGAGCGGCTCCGGCGGCACCTCGTCGGATCCGCCCGCCCATGTCGCGCCGAGTCTCCGCGCGAAGGTCTGGGCGGCCACATCGCCCGGCCGGGTGAAGGCAAATACCGTTCGTTCCTGCCATTTCGCGACCTGCGCCACGATGTGCGCCGCGGCGCCAAAGCCGTAGAGCCCGAGCCTCTTGCCATCGCCGGCGATCACCAGCGAACGCCAGCCGATCAGCCCGGCGCAGAGCAGAGGAGCGAGCGCCACGTCGCTGCCGGCCTCGCCGAGCGGGAATGCATAGCGCGCATCGACAATCGTCGCCGTCGCGAAGCCACCGTCGCGCGTGTAGCCGGTGAAGACCGGCTGATCGCATAGATTTTCCTGGCCGCCCATGCAATAGGGGCAGACGCGGCAGGTGTGGCCGAGCCATGGGATGCCCACACGCTCCCCCAGGCTGAGCCCTTCGACGCCGGCCCCGATCGCATCGATCCGGCCGACGATCTCATGGCCAGGGATGATCGGCACCTTTGGGTCGGGCAGGTCGCCATCGACGACATGCAGATCCGTGCGGCAGACGCCGCAGGCGGCCACCTTCACTCGAATCTCGCCCGGCCCGGGTTGCCGATCGGCGAGATCTGTCCATTCAAGAGCAGACCCAAGCTTCTTCAGCACCATCGCTTGCATGGCGTTCTCCGGTTCCGTGGAAAGCCCACGGCCAATGTAATAGCGTGATGAGCCTAGAGCCCAAAGGGGGAATCGGCTTTGGTCCAAGAGGGAACGGAGAGGGGATTCCCAGCGCCGGCGCGGCATCGAAGCGTTACGGGATGATTGATGAAGATTCGGTCCAACAGCGCTCGGTTCTTCAACCAGATCAAGCAACGTCGGCGCATCGCGACGCGCTATGACAAGCTCGCAGCCAATTATCTCGCCTTCATCCAGCGTGCATCCACCAGGCTATGGCTGCGCGTTCCGCGTCCTGGTTCGACCGTGCTCTGGGGCGTCACACTTAGAAAGGCCGACAACACTTCAGTCGCACCGTCGGCGCGGCCTCGTCCTGCGGCGACCCTATTCCGCCGCCTTGATATAGGTTTCCATCGGCGCGCAGGCGCAAACGAGGTTGCGGTCTCCATAAACATTGTCCACACGGTTGACCGGCGGCCAGTATTTATCGACCCGGAAGGCGCCGGCCGGAAAGCAGGCGGCCTCGCGCGAATAGGGCCTGTTCCATTCGCCGACGAGGTCTTCGACGGTGTGCGGGGCGTTCTTCAAAGGATTGTTCTCTTTGTCCATGCGCCCTTCCGCGATGGCCCGCGCCTCCTCGCGAATGGCGAGCATCGCGTCGCAGAAACGATCGAGTTCCCCCTTCGTCTCCGACTCGGTGGGCTCCACCATCATCGTCCCTGCGACGGGCCAGCTCATGGTCGGCGGGTGAAAGCCGCAATCGATGAGCCGCTTGGCGATGTCGTCGACCGTGACGCCAGCCTCCTCAAGCAACGGCCGCGTATCGATGATGCATTCATGCGCGACGCGACCCTTAGCGCCCGAATAAAGCACGTCATAGGCGCCCGCGAGGCGCTTGGCGATGTAGTTGGCGTTCAGGATCGCGACGCGGGTCGCTTGCGCAAGGCCTTCGCCGCCCATCATCAGGCAGTAGCTCCAAGAGATCGGGAGGATCGACGGCGAGCCATAAGGTGCCGCTGAAACCGTTGCAGCGTTTCCGCCCGTCTCGGGATGGCCAGGCAGGAACGGCGCGAGGTGCGCCTTGACGCCGATCGGCCCCATGCCCGGGCCGCCGCCGCCGTGCGGAATGCAGAAAGTCTTGTGAAGATTCACGTGGCCCACGTCGGCACCGATGTCGCCAGGACGCGCAAGCCCTACGAGCGCGTTGAGATTGGCGCCGTCGAGATAGACCTGGCCGCCGTTCGCATGTGTGATCGCACAAATCTCGCGGACGGTCTCCTCGAAAACGCCGTGAGTCGAGGGATAGGTGACCATCGCCGCAGCGAGAGTTGCGGGACTCGCATCGGCCTTGGCACGGAAGTCCGCGAGGTCGATATTGCCTTTTGCGTCCGTCGCCACGACGACGACGTTCATTCCGCACATGGAGGCGGAAGCGGGATTGGTTCCGTGAGCGGACGCTGGAATGAGACATATCTTGCGACGCTCCTCCCCGCGACTCCTGTGATACGCTCGGATCGTGAGCAGTCCCGCATATTCGCCCTGCGCGCCCGAATTGGGCTGCAACGAGAAGGCGTCATAGCCGGTGATCTTGCAAAGCTTGTTCGATAAATCCTCAATTATTTCCGCGTAGCCGAGAGCCTGATCGGCGGGCGCGAAAGGATGGATCTCGGCGAACTCCGGCCAGGTGATGGGCAGCATCTCGGCCGTGGCGTTGAGCTTCATCGTGCAGGAGCCGAGCGGAATCATGGCGCGATCGAGCGCGAGGTCGCGATCCGCGAGGCGGCGCATGTAACGCGTCATCTCACTTTCCGCCCGGTTCATGTGAAAGACCGGATGGGTCAAATACGCAGATTGGCGTAAGAGCGCCGCGGGCAGGCGATATTTCGGAAATTCGTCGCGATAGACGAGGTTGTAGCCGCCGAAGGCGCGCCACACGGCTTCAAGCGTCGCCGGCCGCGTGCGCTCGTCGACCGTGATCCCGATGCGGTCGCGGCCGACCTTGCGAAGGTTCACGCCATTGTCTACGGCGTTCTTCATGATCAGTCCCTGATAGGGGCCGACCTCGACCGTGATGGTATCGAAGAACTCTTGCGGCGCGATCGAAAAGCCGAGCGAGGCGAGTCCATCTGCTAGCCGCCCCGCCTTGCGATGCACGCGCTCCGCGATGGCCTTCAAACCCTTCGGCCCATGGAACACCGCATACATGGAGGCAATGACGGCGGGCAGAACCTGCGCCGTGCAGATATTCGAGGTCGCGCTCCCGCGGCGGATATGCTGTTCGCGCGTTTGAAGAGCGAGGCGATAGGCGCGGTTGCCGCGCGAATCGACCGACACGCCGACGAGTCGGCCCGGCAGCGCGCGCTTATAAGCTTCCTTGACCGCAATATAGCCGGCATGCGGGCCGCCATAGCCTATGGGCATTCCGAAACGCTGCGTGGAGCCCACGGCGACGTCGGCGCCCATCTCACCTGGCGGCCTCAGAAGCGTAAGCGCTAGCGGGTCGGCCGCGACGACGGCAATCGCCTTCGCTTCATGCAATTTGGCGATCGCGGCCGAGAAATCGTGGAAGTCGCCGGTGACGCCTGGGTATTGAAAAAGCGCGCCGAAGACCTGGTCTGGCTCCAAGTCTTTGAAGGGATCTCCGACGATGATCCTCCAACCAAGTGGCTCCGCGCGCGTACGCGCCACGGCGATCGTCTGCGGCAGGCAATTTTCATCGACAAAGCAAGCGGTCGCCTTCGACTTCGTGACGCGATGGGCGAGCGCCATCGCCTCTGCCGCCGCCGTCGCCTCGTCGAGCAGCGAAGCATTGGCGATAGCGAGCCCGGTCAGGTCCGAGACGACCGTCTGAAAATTGAGCAGCGCCTCAAGTCGTCCCTGGCTGACCTCCGGCTGATAGGGCGTGTAAGCCGTGTACCATGCCGGATTCTCCAGAATGTTGCGCTGGATCGCCGGCGGCATGATCGTTCCGTGATAGCCTTGGCCGATGAGCGACGTCAGGACGCGGTTCTTGTTCGCGGTCTCGCGCAGGCGATCGAGCGCGCCGCGCTCGGAGAGCGGCCTGCCGAAGTCGAGCGCCTTGCCGAGACGAATGTCCTTGGGAACGGTCTCGTCGATCAGCGCGTCGAGACTCGAAACGCCCACGACCTGCAACATTTCGGCGATCTCCTCGGGCGACGGCCCGATGTGGCGGCGATTCGCGAAGTCGTAGGGTTCGTATGCGGCGGCGCTCATCTCGTTCCCATCGGGCATCATATCATTTCACATTGAAATCAACGGCTTGTCTGAGCACTATAACGGCAAAATGGCCTCAAGTCCGCCCTTACTGAATTAACGTACTCCGCGGCGGTGTTGTTGCCGCCTCCTTGCTAACCGATCGAGGCCATCGACGATCAACCCAATATTGCGGCAAGGACGCGCGCGGCGATTGCTTCGACCGGACCCGAGACGTCCACGCGCAGCCAGTCCACCGCTCCTGTTGGTTGCTTGGCCTGTGCCGACACAACATCGGCCGTCGCGTCCGATGCATCCGTCTTGCGTTTGGCTACTCGCTCCATAAGCGTATTAATCGGCCCTTCGAGCCAGAGGCCGGTGAAATGGGCTTTGCTCCGGCTCGCGACCTGTTTCACCGCGACGCGCTCTTCCGGCCTTAAATGCACGGCGTCGATGACGACGCTCTGACCGGCATCAAGCGCGGTCGCCGCAAAATCCCGGAGACGTTGATAAGTCCGTGTCGTAGCTTCCGGGCGATAGGCCTCGCCCGGCAGGCGGTCGAACTCATGGACACCATAAAGCCGCTTGCGTTCAATGTCGCTCCGCAGATGCACGGCGCCCGGTGCGCGTCCAATCGAACCGGCGAGCGCGGCGGCAAGCGAGCTCTTGCCAGTCCCGGACAGGCCGCCGATGGCGACTAAATCCAGCCGGCGCGGAGCAAGAAGGCCACAAGCGGCTTCGAAATAATGGCGCGCGTCTTTTGCGTGATCGCCGTCTGTTCCAGGCTGGAGAATGGTCACCTTGGCACGAATGGCCGCGCGCAAGGAAAGGAAACGCGGAAGCAGGGAAAGGCCTTTGAGCTGCCTTTCCACGTCATCGCAGATCCATAAATACCGGTTGAACAGCAGGTTCGCGTGGCTCCTCAATTCGCGTGTCCACAGATCCATCAGAAGAAAACCGAGATCGTAAAGCACGTCGCACGTCGCGATCGAGTCGTCGAATTCGATCGCATCAAACAAGACCGGGCGGTCTTCGATCAAGACGATGTTGCGCAAGTGAAGATCGCCATGACAGCGGCGGACTTGACCTTGATTTTCGCGCTCCGCAAGCAACGGGGCGAGCCGGGCGAACGCTTGTTGCATTGCGTGGCGAAGGCCCGCGACAGCTTGGGCCGCGAAGAACCTAGGCGCCGCTTCAAGCGAGATGAGGGTCTCCTCAATCTGGCGTTGCAATGCCTGGCCAGCATTTGCGCCGCTGATGATCGGCGCGCGCCGGTGCGACGCGGCGACAACGCCCGCCAGTTTGGCGATGATTTCTAGATTAAGCTCGTTTCGCTCGACTAGCCGATCGAGCGTGCGGTTTTCGTCAAAGCGGCGCATATGAACCGCCCATTCGACGACCGTGCCTGCGCCGCCGAACTTCAAGTGGAAACCGTCTTTCGAAATCGGAACGACGCCTAGGTAAAGGCCTGGGGCATCGGCCTCATTGACGGCAAGCTCGCGCTCGCAAGCCCGGCGCCGCTTGTCGAGAGTCGAGAAGTCCATGAAAGGGAACCGCACCGCCCTTTTGACCTTGTAGACATTCTTGCCAGCGAGGAACACCGCGGCGCCATGCGTGTCGATGCGAATAATGGGCTCGCGAAGTTCATGGGTCGCGGGGTCAGCCAGGAAAGCGAAGACGTCGCTTTGGTCGAAGCAGGCCTGCTGTTCCATGTTGGATCACTCCAGCGGATGTCATAACGACGTTGCTTCGCCGTGATGGCGCCTTATCCCGAGCGGCCACTTACGGTGATTTCCTCGGCCGCTGCCACGAGAAGTTCATCCATCTTCCTGCGAATCTGGTGGTCCGGTATCTCAGCGCCAGCGCGGCGCCAAGCGCGCGGCACGCCGACAGGATGGTATCCGCGCGAGATCAGGGAATATTCGATCTGCAGGTCGGCGATGGGGATCGACCCGCGTAATCGGCGGATCGGCGACTTTTTCTGACGTCGGCCGTTTAATTGCGTACCATGATGGCGTACAATTGATATTGGATAGCCAGAATTAGACGAGAGATGGAGTGCACCAATGAAACTACCGAGTTTGCGGTCTCGCAACCAGGACCTAATGTACGACCCATTCAGATCACTCCGGCGCGAGATGGAAGACATGTTCCGCATGTTCGATCGGAATTTGCCTTCGTTGAACGTTGGGGCAGGCGTGCCAACGATCGATGTGGCCGAAACGACAGACGCTATTGAGGTAAGCGCCGAACTTCCAGGTGTCGACGAGAAAGATATCAAGGTCAGCCTGGATGGCAACCGGCTGGTGATCTCCGGCGAGAAAAAAGGAAGAGACCAAGAAGGACGATAAGGACTGGCACGTGGAGGAGCGTAGCTACGGCTCATTTTACCGGTCGATGTCCCTACCTTTCAAACCGGAGGATGGAGCTGTCGAGGCTCACTTTGACAAGGGAGTTCTCCACCTCAACATCAAGAAGCCCCCGGAAGTCGCTAAAAGCGCCAAGACTATAGAAATCAAGCCTGGCGCACCTCCGAAGGGAGCGGGATAAAGATTGTCCGTCGTCAGGGTTATTGGGACAGGCGGTGGCTTGAAATAAGAGAGCCTCTGACTTGTGTGGTTTTTATTGTGCGGCGCAGCGGCGATTGGCGATAGTTCACCGTCCAAGTGACCTGCGGCGCCGGGGGACGTGCCCGGTTTTCGGCTGGCCAGTCTAGAGCGTGATTACTTTATCATGACGCATATCCTGCATTCCTGAAATAGTTTGCGCATTCTTGCGGCGAGAAGTGGTCGAGCGAGGTTCCGAGGCGGTTCCATGTCGCGTCGATGGTTCTCTCGCCGGCTTTTCGCATGAGATGTTTCAGCTTGGCGAAGACCTGCTCAATCGGGTTCAGATCGGGCGAATAGGCCGGGAGGAAGATGCGCTTGGCTCCGGCGGCGCGAATGGCGTCTCGTACTGCTTTGCTTTTGTGGCTTCCCAGATTGTCGAGAGAGACGATGTCTCCTGGCCGCAGCGTCGGGATGAGACATTGCTCGACATAGGCGAGGAACCGCGCGCTATTGATCGGGCCGTCAAAGACGCATGGCGCTTCGATCCCGCCGCAGCGCAGCGCGGCCACAAAGGTTGACGTCTTCCAGTGGCCGTAAGGAACGCGCGCGACGAGGCGCTTGCCGCGCGCGCACCAGCCCCGGAGCGGCGCCATATTGGTCTTGACCCAGGTTTCGTCGATGAAAACCAGACGCTTGGGATCAATCTTGTCCTGATAGCGTTTCCAGCGCGCGCGATGGCGGGCTACGCCGGGGCGATTTTGCTCGGCGGGAAGAACGCATTTTTTTTATAACTGATCTTCTCGCGATGAACGAAGTTCCAGACCGTTCGATAGCTCACCTTGACGCCCTGCTCGGCCAGTTCGGCGACCAGCCCGCGCAAGGTCATATCCGACCCGCTGGCGATCCGCCGCAGGGGGGCGCAGCTGTCGTCAAGCTCGGGGTAGCCTGCCAGCATGTCAGCTATTTTAGTAAGCTCGCGGCACGCTGCGTCGATCCGATCGGTAATGTGGGCAACGGTATTATCGTATTTAGGGGTCATTTCGGGGTCCAGACGTTGGTTTGTGGTTTCAGTTGAGAACTTCGCGAATTGTGCGCCGGATCGATGCGGGCGATACCGGTTTCGGCAGCGACGCATATGGCCGGACAACGGTCGGTACCACGTCGTCTTCAGCGTTTGTGGTGAGGGCAATGATTGGCGTTGATTGCAGCGCCTGGTTAGATCGGAGCCATCCGATCGCCTCGCGGCCAGGAACGTCGCGAAGCTGCACGTCCACGAGGACCAGATCGGGAGGGCTCCCGCGCGCGGCAACGACCGCGGCAATGCCGCTATCCACGGCGTCGGCGGCGAACCCAGAACTCTCGAGGGCATCACGACACAGCTGTAGCGTTGGAGAATCCGCTCCCACGACGAGCGCACGCCGCGGCGGCAAGCCGGTGGAAGCCGTCGGAGGCGTTTCCACCGTTGCCGCATCTATCGCATCCTTCGAACAGTTGGCGGCCGGGGGCCGCCGCAGGCGGGTTTCTTTCATTACCGTTCTCGTTTAGCCGCTTGTATTTGTTTAGACGTTTCGTCGCTGGGATATGCTTTCGATCGTTAGGCCAAGATAGTCGGCATCCACTTTTCCACGCAGTCCCCGTCTTGCTGCACTATTCCTGGCAGATTAAGCCGCGTGTGACATAGACCCGCCCGTCGGGACCCACCATGCGGATGATTCTGACGCAATCCTCATCCTCGCCCGCTGCCGCGCGTCCAAGCTGGAACGCCGGGCCCTTACCAAGCGGCGCATAGACTGTTTTCGTCTCGGCGGTCCGCCGCGAAGGGCTAAAAATCTTCGCTTTCGGGGTGATCGTCATCGGCGCTGCGAACCCCGCCGCACCGAGACAGGATACCGCAATGCCCGCCATGCCAAACTTAAGCGCTTGTTTCCCGATAGCTTTGCGCGACTTGATCATGGTTTCCACTCCCTCCCACCGGCGACGCCGGCGGGCGTTGTTCGTCTCGTCGCTCATCTCGCCGGGAGCCTTTCTCTCGAGCGAGCTGATGGCCACGAGAACGCCCGTCCCTTGGCGGCTGAGGCCCCCAGAGGCAGCGAGTCCCGCTAGACCATTCTTGGCGGCGGCGTTAGAAATGGCTTGTGCATCCATCGCTCAATCTCCCCTCATGATGGCGGGCCTTGAATCGGTCCGGCGAGGACTAGGTTTACAGAAACCATGTCACCGGTTGATGCCAGAAGCCGCGGCTATTGATGTTTGAAGGAGGCGAAATGACGCTTTGTGACAGGTTGAACATGCTCGCAGCCCCGCATCCGGAACATGCTGCGGCGTTATCTCGTCGGGGAGGGATTCAAAGTAAGCGACGCCGGGGATGGTGCTGGCGTGCGCACTGTGCTCGCGCGCGAGGTGATGGTTCGCAGTTCCGGCTATGTCTTCGCCGCGGCCGCCGTCGGCATCACTCTGCCGTCAGCAAACGTTCGATCTCCGGGATCGTATGATGGGTGAGATCCTTGGGCACCTCGGCGATGATCTTGGTTTCGGTTTCCTTTGTAAACTTGCGCCGGAGATCGCCGAGAATTTTCGGCGGCGCCACGATCACAAGCTGGTTGAACCCGCCGGACAAGGCAACCTTATTGATCCGATCCGCGATCGAAGCAGCGAACCGTTCCTTTTCGAGTTCGTGCCAGTCCGTCTCCCCAACGGCGCTGCGAATCTCGCCGACGCTGGAATGGGCGCGCCCTGGAGCATCGCTGCCCTGGTCACGTGACGGGGGGTCCTTGTGCTCCTCGACCGCCAGACGGCGCAAATTGGGAAATTTTTCGTCTCCCTCGTTGATCAGAAACAGGGCCTTTTGACCATCCCCGACAAAAACCCAGGCGCCATGCGCTAACTTATGATGCATCGTTAAATCCTCCCTGGTTTCATCGAAGCTCGCACATCGCCACTGGGTGAGTTTGGCTCATCGACCAAGGCGCCGTCCGCGGCTTGTCTCGTTTGCGAAACGAGTACGAGGACCTGCCACCGGCGTTCAACGCTCGATTTGGTTCGCAAAATGCTCGTTAAAACGTTATTCGCTACCTCGATATCCTTGGCACGGAATATATCCAATTAGTCGCAGGTACGGTTGCTCGCAGCGCAAAAAGCCGTAGGCGCACACCCTCAGGAAGGCGTGATCGTCTCGTTCCCGGCGACCACAGCGGGTGTTCTTGCCGCACCGCTTTTCCCCCCGGCCCGAGCGCAAATCATAGATGTCCCATCTCAAAATCATTGCAGGACCGATCGAACTGCGACAGAGCCTCCTCGAGGTGATCGGCGAGAAGCGCGCGCGCCTTCTGCGCACAGCGCGCCACACGCATGACCTCGGATCGCGTCGGATTCCGATCCGGATCAAATTGAAAATCTGATTGCCTATCCAAATACGCTCGAAAAACGGTAGCCGAGGATACCCAATCTTCGGCGTCGCGGCGCCGGTCTTTATTATGAATGTGGAGCGGCAGTGCGGCGCCGCTCCAAACCTCAGTAATGGTGAGTATGGGCGCTGACACAATCAGCCGAGTGTCAGCCGGTCTACGACCGACGTGACGCCTGGTGCGGACCACGCTGCTCGCTCGGCGAGGTCGCGCTCATACCACGACTTGACCTTGCCTTCGAGAACCTTGTCATTATCCACCACGACGCGAATGGAATCCGCTTCCACTTCTGCATTGCGCTTTAAGGAATCCATGATCTTTCGCTGAATATCGGACGCCGCTACGTGCGGCTTGATCTCGATCAAATTGGTGACCCCACGTATCCCGGACAGTTTGCGGACAGCGGACTCCGCCGCGAGCCTTTGATATTGCCATGGGACCGTGCCCGATAAGGTTACCCACCCCTTTTCGACCTTGACTTGGATCCTGTCCGCCGGAACCTGCACGCTCCATTTCAGGATGTTCAACGCGCGTTGAGCGATCTCATCATCCGATCGTTTCGCTTGATCGGGGTAGCGTACTTCTATCTCTTGGGCGATCGCCTTCACGCCCTTGACGCGCTGGACCGCGCGCTCGGCAGCAATTTTCTCGGCATAGGTTGCGACGTGCCCACTAAGCGTGACGACGCCGTTTTCGACCGCCACGCCAACCGCGAGATCCATCTGCAATATGTCTCCAGTTACATGCGTCGGAACCGGCGGAGCAATTTCGCCCGACGCGCCTCATGCAGGTTAAGGGACCACCGGCGTTAATGTAAATAGCCGTCCTAACGGCAGTCGCGACATCGCCGCGCCGCAATGCCGCCCGGACATCGTCCAGCTTATACGCGTCTTCAAGCGACAAATAAGGTGACCACCCTTCGTCCGTGTCGATGAGTTCGACCTCGACTTCGGGCGATCAGCACCCGATATCGCGCTCTTGTCGAACATCGGCTTGGGACCGCGCCGCACTCGAATGCGTGCCGGGTGCAGCAGGTAAGCCACGCCCGGTGTCATGCGAGCCGAGATCGCGCTGTTGGCCGCCGATGGCATGAACAATTGCGCGATCGCGGCCACACTCGGCGTCTCCCGGCTGACTGTCGGACCAAGGCGGACGCGGTTTGCCAAAAAGCGCTTCGATGGCCTTGATGACGAGCCGCGCCGCGGCGCGCCGCGCAAGATCGATGACGAGAAGATCGCCGAAGTCGTGACGAAGACGCTGGAGACGATGCCGGCCGACGCAGCGCATTGGAGCACGCGCTCGATCGCGAGAACGTCCGGCGTATCCATCTCGACAGTGCATCGCGTCTGGAACGCTTTCTCGTTGGCCCCGCGTCGCGGCGAGACTTTCAAGCTTTCGACCGATCCTCGGTTCGTCGAGAAAGTGGGTGACATTGTCGGCCTCTCGACCCGCCGGAGCGGGCTCTGGTGCTCCGTGTCGATGAAAAGAGCCAGATCCAGGCGCTGGACCGCACCCAACCGCTGCCGCCATTGCGGCCTGGTCGGATCGAGCGGCGCACCCACGACGACCAACGCCACGGCACGACGACGCTGTTCGCCGCGTTCGATGTGAAAGCGGGAACGATTGTCGACGAATGCATGCCGCGCCACCGCGCCCAGGAGTTTCCCAAGTTCCTCGACGAAATCGAGCGCAACGTGCCCACTGATCTCGACATGCACGTCGTCATGGACAACGCGTCGAACCACAAGACCAAACTGATCCGCGGTTGGTTCGCCAAGCTTTCGCGCTGGCACGTCCACTTCACGCCGACGTCCTCATCCTGGGTCAATCAGGTGCCCACGCTGAAAAATATCGCGACGCCGGCCCGACGATCATCACAATCATCGGCGGCCTGCCCCCAAGAGACCTGCTTTGGGCCAACGCCGGAACCGATGAGATCGACGAAAGCCGACCGTTGCACCGGCGATCGCACTGCGAGCGACGCTGATCAAGAGTGCGCCGGCAGCAGCGCCCCGGTTCCTGGCGAGCATCGCTATGCTCCCTGACATAGGGGTGTTACGATGCAAATCGGCAGACTGCTGGTTTCGAAAAAGGAGCCTAAGACGCTCGGAATTCCATACAGCGCGTCCGCGACGAGCAATCGATCGCTGACGTGCTCGGGACCTGCGATCGATCCGTCGGCAATGATCCGCAACTCGAATCATCCGAGAGTCCAGCGCGGTGCAAAATCCGAATCGCGCGGAATCTCCGCCTTTGGCGGCACGCTTGATGCAATCACATTGCAATGAGATTGCCTAGAAGCTGCATCGATGACGTCGATGGATTTCAGCGCCGGTCGATACGAATGGCCAGACTTTCGTGTGTGAACTCGTCGATGATGTTCAGCTTCCTGTATTTCCTGCCTTCATGCGGCCGATCCTCGACGGCGGTGGCGGAATGGCGCGATCGACAGCTCCACAGCGGCGCTCTTTGCGGCGGGAATTCCCGCCCGGACCCGCGTCCGGGTGCAGTGGTGCGTCATTCGGCAGGATTTGTTCGCTCCAGCCCTTGCACAGGCCGGCCTGACTATCACAATCTTGCTTTCCCCGGAGAAGTGGTCCTTGAGACCTTAAGTGATCTGTCTGATGCAACTAAAGGAAAACCGAACGTAAAAATCCGTCGATATTCCCATTCGATTAAGAGCACAGACTCCAGCGCACATCACGACAGTTTTATACGCGTGGCACAAATGAGTTGCTCTCTAATCTGGCATTCCCCAGATAACCGGGAATGTGCCAAGCGCGTATCATTGATCTCCTGCCGTGACATCGGACATTCGTCCTATACCGGCATTATTTTCCGGATCGCCCGCTTATTGAGGTTGAGATTGCCGCGCTGCGGCGCTGCTGTGGTGCTCCGGCACACCAAAACCAGTGACATGGGCGGATCGCGCACCGGACAATACAGAGTCGGTTGTGATCAAGACGCACTTCTCCCTTAGTTTTTGCTCGACGCATGACGACCGAACACTTCACGCAGGCGCTGGATTGGGCGGCGGCCGCAGGTCGGCGATCATTCGTAGGATGTCCGCGAAGAGATTTTTCGGAATGGCGACTTCGGCCATCTGAAACGCGACATAGCGGCCATGGCTCACGATCTTCGCGCCGATCTTGATCAGCTTTTCCTTCAGGCTCGTCAGTGACCAATCCTTTATCGGTTCGGGCGTCGCCAGCGTGCGCAGAAAATTACCGAGATTGTAGGCCAGCGCATGAAGCTGGAGACGGACGGCGTTAGCAGCGAACGACCGACATGATAGCCGGGTCCACTTGATTGCGCCTTTTCCTTCCTTGATCCATTGCTCACACGTGCCGCGCTTGTTGTAGAAGGCGACGACATTCTCGGCGGAGCGCGCCATGTTCGTCACGATGAAGCCGACGCGCGGATAAAGCTCGCCCGGATGCCATTCGACCTTGGCGATCACCCGACGCGGCTGCGACCAGCTTCCCGCTTGATAGGTGAAACTTGCATGGGATCGGCAGACGTCATTGGACGGGCGACCAACCGGGCGTTTGAGCAGATAGCCGATCCTCTCTTGCAAGATGTGATTGGCGGGCAGACGGATCGCATATTTGATCCGTTCTGCCTCCAGATATTCGTAAACTTCGGGGTTTGCGAAGCCGGCGTCGGCGCGGAAATAAATGCGTGAGACCTTGCCTTGATACCGCGCCACGACCGGCTTCAGCACCGCCTCCCATCCATCGGCGCTGTGAACATTGCCGGGGCGCAGGGCGCAGCGTTCCAAATCGCCATATTGGTTGAAAACGAACAGCGGATGATAGCAGGTGCAGTCATAGTGACCGTTCCAGACACTGTGTTCCTGTTCGCCATGCGTCGGGCTCACGCTCGAATCCATGTCGAGCAAGATACCTCTCGGCGGACGGCGACCATGAACGCTGTCGATCCATTTGCCGGAGAGATCAGCGAGCGCCGAAAGGTTCTTTTCCGCCGTGAGCCAGCGCGTCTCAAAGCGGCCCATCTGGCTCGGCGAAGCCGCTGCATCCGAGGCCGCCTTTCCGCCGACTATCCACCGCATCGCGGGATCATGGCGCAGGCGTTGAGCGTCGTTCACGTCTTCATATCCGGCAAGTCGCCCAAATATGGATTGCCGCAACATCCCGACGAGTGCATGCCGGCCATTCTTGCCAGTGCGTGCGTCGGAGAGCGCATCACCCGCCATCGCGCTGAGGCACAGCGCGTCGTCCAGTTCCCGGTATGCGAGCAAGCCTGCGTCGGAGGTAACCACCGATCCGCGAAAGTGAAGCAACAATCGGCGGTCGAAATCGAGCCTGAGAGCGCCATCATACGATTTACCCGCCGGGTTCGCCATGACGGCCTCATTCGATCCGAAATAACATGCTGATTATGTTAGCTGAATCGCGGCATCGACGCTGCAAATTATTGCCTCATCCGGCGTATGCGGGCTAATAGGATATCGTGAAAATCCAATCCGTGGCCCCGACAATAAACGTGACATAATGCCACGTTTTTAATTTGCCTCAGTCCGGCTCACATACCTAGTTTGCCCTTCGTACTCACGAAGTTCTCGCTAGCGAGAGGCGGATGAAGTGCGAAGGTTTCGTCCGGCTTGGTACATGAAGACCGTGAGAGAAGAAACATCGACAACATCAAGCGTCAGCGGTGGCGAGAGCCCCGGGGAAGGCGTGCTTACCGTCATCGCCCAGCGTGCGCTGCCTGTCGAGGTGCCGGGCCCGTCACGATTGACGCACCGGCGCCGACACATCCTTCTCCTCCTGGTGGTGCTGATCGGCGGGGCAGCCGGCGCCGCCGGCGGCTGGTATTGGTGGCGCCGGCACCAAAATCTTCTGCCCGCGGGTATCGTCTGGAGCAACGGCCGCACCGATGCCGAGGAAATCGACATCGACACGAAATTCCCAGGCCGCGTCCTCAAACTTCTCGTCGAAGAAGGCGATATGGTGAAGGCTGGGCAAATCATTGCCATCATGGACACACGCGATCTTGAAGCCGAGCTTAAATTGCGGGCCGAAGCCGCGCGGGCTCACAATAAGCGCACGGCCGCATATCTGCTTGGCATGCCGCTCCTCGCCGATTACCTCGAGGAGGCTCTGTCGCTGTTTGACCGGTCCTGCGATGATTTTGAGATGGGCCATCTATGATTCGCGCTTGGGCCGGGGAACACAGCGATGCGGCAAGAACACCCGCTGTCGTCGCCGGCAACGAGGCGATAAGGCCTTCCGGAGAGTGCGCGTCTACGGCTGTTCGCGCTGCGCGCAACTACGGAGCGGGGAGAAGCGATCGCATCGGCTCTCGGCCCGCCGCTTGCGGCGCATGAGGAACGCCAGTGTCATGCTTCACTACGCAATGACTCCCCCGAACCCTATTACGCTGGTCCGCCCGGCGAGGCTCGTAGCGCTCAATCGATGGGATCTTATTGCATTCTCCCTGATATTTGCAGTGCTGGCGCTGCTGGCCATTGGCGCGAAAGGCACTTTCGCGCCACTCGAAGCGATACACAGTACGCCGATTTCCCTTGATCCCGCGATGTTGCCCTTCTATGCGGTGCGTACCATCCTGCGCATGCTCGCGGCCATGGTGGCTTCGCTTTTGTTCACCTTGACCTATGGGACCTTGGCGGCGAAGATCCGGCGCGCTGAGATAATCCTCATTCCGATCCTTGACGTCCTGCAATCTGTTCCGATCCTCGGCTATATATCGTTCACCGTCATGTTCTTCATGAATTTGTTTCCGGGCCGCGTGCTCGGGGCCGAGTTCGCATCGATCTTTGCCGTGTTCACCAGCCAGGCCTGGAACATGGCGTTCAGCTTCTATCAGTCGCTGCGCACCGTTCCGCACGATCTCGACGAGGCGAGCCGCGCCTTTCGCTTCTCCTCCTGGCAGCGCTTCTGGCGTCTTGAAGCGCCCTTCGCCGTCCCCGGTCTCGTCTGGAACATGATGATGAGCATGTCCGGCGGCTGGTTCTTTGTCGTGGCCTCGGAGGCGATCAGTGTTGGCAACGAACAGATCGCGCTGCCGGGCATCGGCACCTACGTTGCTCTTGCGATCGAGCGGCAAAATCTCGGAGCGATCGGCTGGGCGCTGGGGGCGATGACTGTCGTCATTTTACTTTACGATCAACTCATGTTCCGGCCCTTGGTCGTCTGGGCTGACCATTTCCGCTATGAGCAAGCCGCCGCGCAGACTGTCCCTCATTCCTGGTTCCTGAACGTCTTGCGGCAAGGCCGGATTCTGCCATTGACGATCCGCCCCCTGGAATATCTAGCGCAGCGGGTCTTGCGGGCGCCAATCCTCAACGCCTCGGTTCCGGGGCCGATCGTGACCGAGACGTCAGCGCGCAGCCGTTTCTTCGATGCATTCTGGTATGCCACAATAATTCTCACGGCCCTCATTGCCGCCAGTATCATCGTCCGCTACATCGCCACCGAATGCGGTTGGGAGGACGTGTTTACCGTGCTGCGGCTTGGGGCCTATACGCTGCTGCGCGTCGCTCTCCTCGTCGTGTTGACCTCCCTGATCTGGGTGCCGATCGGGGTCATGATCGGTCTACGCCCGCACCTTGCGGAAATGATTCAGCCGCTTGCGCAGTTCCTCGCGGCCTTTCCGGCAAATCTCTTATTTCCCTTCGCCGTTATCCTGGTCGTCCGCTTGAATCTCAACCCAAATATCTGGCTGAGCTTTTTGATGATCCTCGGGACCCAGTGGTATATCCTCTTCAATGTCATTGCCGGCACGACGGCTTATCCGACCGATTTTCTGGAGGCGGCCGATAATTTCCATATCCATGGCTGGAAATGGTGGCGCAATGTGATCTTGCCGGGCATCTTCCCTTATTATGTGACTGGCGCCATCACCGCGTCCGGCGGCTCCTGGAATGCCAGCATCGTCGCCGAGTCGGTTTCCTGGGGCCAGACGCATCTCACCGCGCAGGGGCTCGGCGCTTATATCGCTGAGATGACGGCGGCGGCCGACTATCCACGCATCCTGCTCGGCATTGCGGTCATGTCGCTTTACGTGATTTTCTGCAACCGCGTTTTTTGGCGCCGACTCTACCATTACGGCGAGCGCCATTTCCGGCTGGATTGAGAGGCATGCCAATGCTTGAGGCCGCGCAAAAGCCGACGATCGCGAATAAGACCGTTCTCGATCTATCCCACATCCAAAAGGCCTTCGCGCGGCCGAACGGTGATTCATCCGTCATTCTCGACGATATCAGCGTCAGCCTTCGTGAAGGCGAGATCGTGGGCGTTCTTGGACGCTCCGGCTGCGGCAAATCCACGTTGCTGCGCATCGCCGCTGGTTTGCTGCGGCCGACCTCTGGCAAGGTCACCTATCAAGGCGAGGGGGTGGACCGGCCTGTCAAAGGAATCGCGATGGTTTTTCAAACCTTCGCTTTGTTTCCCTGGCTCACCGTTCTCGAAAATGTCATGGCCGGGCTCGACGCGCTTGGCATGAAGGAAGCGCAGGCCCGCGAGAAAGCCGTGGCTGCGATCGATCTGATCGGCCTTGATGGTTTTGAGACCGCTTATCCACGCGAACTCTCTGGCGGCATGCGCCAACGGGTCGGTTTTGCGCGCGCCCTGGTGGTGGACCCGGCGGTTCTTTTGATGGACGAGCCTTTCTCCGCCCTCGACGTGCTGACCGCCGAGACGCTGCGGGCGGATCTCATCGATTTCTGGACCGGGGGAAAACTTGGCATCAAATCGGTGATGCTGGTCACGCACAATATCGAGGAAGCGGTCACCCTCTGCGACCGCATCATCGTTCTGGCGCCGAATCTCGGCCGGATCGCAGCCGAACTTGAAGTCCCTTTGCCACAGCCGCGCGAGCGCCTGGACCCTGCGTTCCGGGAAATTGTCGACGAAATTTATGCGCGCATGACCGCAGGCCACGGCCCTTCAATTGGCGGCAAGGGCAACGCCGTCTTGGCGGGGTTTGCCATGCGCCTGCCTGTCGTCTCCAGCCACCGCATCGCTAGCCTCTTGGACACCCTCGCGTCGTCACCGTTCGACGGCAAGTCCGACCTGCGCGGCCTAGCGGAACGGTTCCATCTCGAAATGGACCAGCTTTTGCCTATCGAAGAAGCCGCCCAGATCCTCGGCTTTGTCGAGATGCGGAGCGGTGAGCTGCATTTGACCGCGGCAGGAAAGATCTTCACGGACGACACGGCTGATGGCCGCAAGCGGCTGTTTTCCGAGCATTTGTTGCGCAGCGTTCCTCTTGCCGCGCATATTCGCCATATCCTATCGGAGCGGCCGGATCACACGGCGCCGCTCGGGCGCTTCCTGCCCGAACTTGAGGATCATCTGAGTCCGCATGATGCCAAGCAGACCCTCACGGCGGTGATTGATTGGGGCCGGTATGCGGAGATTTTCGCGTACGATCAGAAGCGTCACATGTTCATGCGGCATTGACATGTCTGGACGGCGCCCGCTGATCAAGGGTTATTTTGCTGTGGCGCGATGATCGTGGGTGCATTGAAGTCAAGCTCCGATTTCCGGTCTCGGGTGCGCCAAACGCGCGAGGATCGTGCTCATGAGCGCCGATGGCCATGACATCATGGCGATCATGCGCGAGGCCGCAGTTCCGACCCGAAAGTGAGCTGTGGACCCGGCCCGTCAGCATCGCATGAACGCCCCTTTGCGAGACTTTGTCTTGACTAACGGAGATAGCCACAACAGCTGAGGCTGGCGGCAACAAGGATGGCGCCCGCACCTAAACGAATTTCCGGCGCCGAATTTTGAACCCTTGGAATTTGAGCTTCTATCAAAGAGTGGCAGCGATGATCAACGAGCGGACCACACGCCGCGCCCTGATAATGATCGCGTTAGCGGGGCTCTCCATCGGGCTCGCGGCCGCTTTCGCGGGACATAACGGGCTTGCGCGGTGGATCTGGGCGGCGGGCACAATTCCTGTGGTCGCGGGTCTCGCGATCTCGATTGTTCGCGATGTTCTGGCGGGAAGAATGGGCGTCGATGCGGTTGCGTTCGTATCGATGGCGGCCGCGCTGGCGCTCGGCCAGACACTCGCCGGAGTGGTCGTCGCCATCATGTATGCCGGTGGGAATGTGCTGGAGGATTTTGCGGTCGGGCGCGCCGAGCGGGACTTGAAATCCCTCGTTGACCGCGCGCCGCGCGTAGCGCACCGGAGAATAGAAGAATCTTTCGAAGATGTGCCGATCGGCCAGGTTTCGATCGGAGATGCGCTTCTGGTGCGCGCTGGCGAGGTGGTTCCTGTCGATGGACAGATCACCAGTCCGAGCGCGTCGCTCGACGAGTCGGCCGTGACGGGAGAGCCCATCCCGGTTGCGCGGCGGGCAGGCGAAGCAGTGCGGAGCGGCACGATTAATGCGGGAGAGACATTCGAGATGCAGGCGTTGGCGACGGCGGGCGAAAGCACCTACGCTGGCATCATCAAAATGGTCACGACGGCGCAAACAGCCAAGGCTCCGTTCATTCGAATGGTGGATCGCTATGCGCTGCTTCTCCTGCCTGTGACGCTTGTCGTGGCTGGCGCCGCTTGGGCATTTTCGCACGATCCCATTCGAGGGCTCGCTGTATTTGTCGCGGCGACGCCATGTCCTTTGATCCTGGCTGCGCCCGTGGCCTTTATTGCCGGCGCCGCCCAGGCCGCCCGCCGCGGCATCTTGATCAAAGGCGGGGGACCTCTCGAGACGCTCGCCCGCGCACACACGGTGATGTTCGACAAGACGGGCACTCTAACCGTTGGTGGAGCCCGGCTGGTTGCCGTCGAGACCGCTCCCGGCGAAGACCCCGATGAAGCGCTGCGGCTGGCGGCCTCTCTCGAGCAAGCTTCGCAGCACGTCGTGGCGGCGGCCATTGTCTCCGCTGCGCTGGATAGGGGCCTCTCTTTGCAGATTCCGGCGAAGGTGCGCGAGACCATGGGGTCCGGGCTCGAGGGCGTCGTCGACGGGCGAAAGGTTTGCGTCGGTTCGCATCAGCTTGTCTATGGCGGACGGCGGCCAGAAGAGTGGGCGGGTAGAGCGCTACGGCGGGCCTCCTGGCGCTCCGCTCTCAGTGTTTTCGTTTCAGTGGACGGGCGCGCGATCGGCGCTTTGCTGCTTGCGGACGAACTGCGCCGTGAGGCGCCTCGGGCTGTCCGAGCGCTTCGCGGCGCAGGCGTGTCGCGAATCGTCATGGTGACAGGCGACCGGGCCGACGCGGCCGAGACGATCGGCGCCGCGCTCGACCTCGACGCCGTGCTCTCTGATCGTGTTCCATCCGACAAGGTCGAGGCCGTCGCAATGGAGCAGCGGCTTAACCCAACCGTGATGGTCGGCGACGGTATTAATGACGCTCCGGCCTTGGCGGCGGCTGACACCGGCATCGCCATGGGCGCTCGCGGCGCAAGCGCGTCGTCCGAGGCGGCCGACGTCGTCATCCTTGTCGATCAACTCGATCGCGTATCGGATGCGGTCGCCATAGCGCGGCGTACGCGACTCATCGCCTTGCAAAGCATCGTTGTCGGAATGGCCCTTTCCGGGACGGCCATGGGAGCCGCTGCGTTCGGATGGCTGACCCCGGTCGCGGGAGCGCTCACACAAGAGGCTATAGACGTCGCGGTGATCCTCAATGCGCTTCGGGCGCTGAGCCCAGGCCGGGCGGCCCACCGGCACTCGATGCCAGCGGCGGCAGCACAGAATCTGCACCACGATCATCAAAGACTTCGAAGCGAGCCTTGACCGCTTGCGCCAGATCGCGGACGCACTGGACGATGCTGCGGCGGGGACGGCTATGGAATATATTGTCGAAGCCAATCGCATCGTCGGCAAGGAGATCGTCGAGCACGAACGCGAGGACGAGAACTCCGTCTATCCTCGGCTATCGAGTTTCCTCTCCGACGGCAACGGCCTTTTCGCGATGAGCCGCGCACATCGCGAGATTCGTCATCTGGCGAGGCTCTTGGCGCGTCTGTCGGATGGCCTGCGCCCAGATGAGTTTGACCGCTATATGATCAGGGACGCGCAGCGGATCATCGAATCCATCGAATGCCTCGTGCGCATTCACAATGCCCAAGAGGAGGACATTTACGAGACCGCTGTTGCAAATTGGGGTGGCGAGGTCCGGCCGGTTGAAGCAGGGAAACCGGGCGCAATCAGCGGACGCGGCGCGGCGGGCCCTGGCCCAGTGTGCCAAAGCGCTCCCAAATCGGGCTTTGGCTGGCAAATGCCAGCCGGCGCGCTCGTCATCCTGGCTTTCGCAGGCGGATGGCTCACCTGGTCCTTGCATAGGGACACTGCCGCTCATTACGTCACGCAGAAAGTCGAACGAGGATCAATCGTCCGTGCCGTGTCCGCAACCGGCGCAGTGAACCCGGTCAGCACGGCTTCGGTCAAAACTCATGTGTCGGGCATGCTCCAGGCGCTCTATTGCAATGTCGACACGAAAGTGAAGGCAGGCCAGCTATGCGCGAAAATCGACCCGCGCCCCTATCAAGCCGCTGTCGACCAACAAAAGGCCAGTCTCGAGCTAGCCAAGGCTCAGCTCGAAAAGGACAAGACCGTTCTCTCCAAGGCGAAAGCAGCCTTTGAGCGAAACCAGATCCTGGCAACGCCGAAAGCCGTCTCCCGGGCTTCGTTCAACAAGTCGCGCAACGCCTATGACCAGGCCCTGGCGCAAACGGCGCTCGACGAGACGTCAATCGCCATCGGCGAAGCGGAGTTACACACCGCCGAAACCAGCCTCGGCCATACCGATATCGTCTCGCCCGTCGATGGAACGGTGGTCTCGCGCAGAGCCGAAATGGGTCAGATGGTCGAGGCGAGCAGCGAGACGCCGCTGTTCCAGATAGCGACGGATCTCACGCTCATGCAGGTCGACGCCAATGTCAGCGAGAAAGACATTGGCGAGATCAAGCGCGGCGACAAGGCCACGTCCGCGGTCGAGTCCTTCGCCAACCATCCATTCACCGGAGAGGTGACGCAAATCAGCCGATCACCGCAGACGATCGAGGACGCCGTGACCTATGGCGTGGTCATCAGCGCGCCCAATTCGGATCTGTTGCTGAAGCCGGGCATGTCGGCGGCGATCCGGATCGTGGTCGACCGGCGCGACAACGTCCTGCGCGCACCCGATCAGGCGCTGCGCTATTTGCCCGCTGGCCACGCGGCCCCGAGTTCCTGTGCAAGGACGCTCGATGCCTCTTCGCAGATCTGGATCCTGCGCGATGGAGAACCAACAGCGATCCCGGTCCAACTCGGTCTCGACGACGGCGCCTGCACGGAAGTCGTCAAGGGCGATCTAAAGCCGGGCGATGAGGCAATCGTCGGCGAAGGCAAGGACGCTTCGGAGACGGTGACGGCAAAGTGCCGCAACTGAATAGTCCTCGCCGATAAGACGAGGGGTTCAAGAGGAGTCGATGTGAAATCGACTGTCTTCGTGAACCAGCGCGGTTTTTTCTCTGAAAGGTGACGTGTAATCGGCGGATCGGCGATATTTTCTGACTCGCCAGATCTGGCCGCAGCTGGCAGCAAAGCTCTGCACCGCAGCGATGTCCACACGCTCTTGGCAATAAGTGTTGGGAGTCTTCCGCAACAGCGGGAGGGCTTCCTTCCTGGACGAACAAAGTGATCGAACATGGCTGCCGCATCCGCACCGTCCTCAGTCGACATCAATTCGCGCCGCAAGTGCTCGGTGAGCGGGTTGAGAGTGCTTGCATTTGCCGAAGGTTTGCATCGCCTCGAGGCCATGGGTCTCGACGATCGGACGGAGGCGCTGAGCGCCGCTTTGCATCTATCTGGGGACCGGCGATCCAAATTTCGAAGCGCGTGGATTTTTGGGGCCTACCGCTTTTCGAGCGTCTTCAAATAGGCGATCAAGTTTTCGATTTGATCCGGATCGAAGCGAAAGGCAGGCATCGACGGGTGTCCGACCAGTATGCCTTCACCAAGGGATTCCGCGAGATCTTCCACATTATAGCGCAAATGCAACTCGCGAAACGGCGGCGCCACTTGAAGTGGACTCGCGCCGACGGGTCCGATCGCATGACATTTTGCGCACCATTCCTGTGCCAGCCTCTGTCCCAAAGTCGCGTCGCCGCCTTCGGCGCGGACGGGCCCGGAAAAGAGGAGCATTAACGCGGCCGCTAAGGCACTCCAATTTGTATTGGGCGTGGACATCACCGGCCTTGGACAAAAATGTGGAGATGGGGCAGGATGCGCAAGAAATTGGCCGCTATTCGGGGATGCCGAATCAAATCTCGGAACCGCGCCATTAACTTCCGAAACGGTCGATTCGATTGCCATAAATCCATTTCTCGCCGCATGGCTGTTGGCATGGATTACATCCCACCAAAATGCTTGGATATGACTATCCATGTCACCGGTGGCTTCGTATGAAGATCGCCATCTTCTTCGCCGCCATCTTCACCGCCGCCCCCGGGTGGGCGCAAAAAGTGGCTCCTGAAGTGATCTTGGGCTGCGTGCCCTGCCACGGCGCCGACGGGATCGCGCGATTTGGCGAAGTGCCTATTCTTGCCGGCCAGAATGCGCCTTATCTCCTCAATCAGTTGCACGCGTTTCAATCGGGCAAGCGCGCGCACAAAGAGATGCGCTATATGACGCGCAAGCTGACGGAAGAGGAGATGGAAGCCATTGCAGCTTACTTCTCAAGCCTTCCGCCGAGGTGATATGCAGCGGCGCACGGCCGGGGACCCACACCGGTCACATCACGCCCATGGGGCCGATCTTCAGCCCGTCCGCGAGCTTCTTCTGTTCGGACATGCCGTGGTGCCGGGGACCGCGCGCGGTTCGCCTATCATGGCGTGCGCGGGCGCAATCAGCTCTCCGGGCCGCCTTTGCTTCAACTTGATCTTCCGCTTGGCCGGGTGAGAGGCGCGCTCGATATCTGAGGCGGAGAGGCTGAGTGTCCGCTTCGCCTCCTCGAAGAGATCGGGATCAATCGGGCGTGGATCCAGCGACACATCCTTGCCTAGCCGGTCCGCGAGGATCCGAAACGCGACGATCCGGCCGTAAGGTTTGTTGTTCGCCGGAATGAGGTGCCACGGCGCATGTCTCGTCGCGGTTTCCTCCATCATGTCCTCGATTGCCGTCTCGTAGTCCGACCAGCGGGTGTGATTGCGGAAATCCTCATAGGACAGTTTCCAATGCTTCATTGGATCAATGAGCCGGTCGCGGAAGCGGCGCAGCTGCTCGTCGGGCGTGATGTGCAGGAACAGCTTGACGAGGCGGCTTCCCGAGTTCGACTAGCATGCGCTCGAACTCGTTGATCTCGCGATACGCGCGCCGCCATTCCTTGTTGATCGCTAAGCCTTCGACGCGCTCCACCAGAACGCGGCCATACCAGGACCGGTCGAACACAACGATTTGCCCCCTCTCCGGCAAGCGGCGCCAGAAGCGCTGAAGGTAGTGCTGAGCGCGCTCGTGCTCGTCCGGCGCGGCGATCGGGTGGACCTTGAAACTGCGGGGATCGAGGGCCCAGCCAAGGCGGCGAACGAGGCCCCCTTGCCGGCGGTATCCCATCCCTCAAGCACGAGGAGGGCCCGCTCCGAGGTCCCGAGATAAGCCTGCTGGATGCGCTGAAGCGCCCCCTGGAGCAACGCCAGACGCCGTTCGTAGTCGGCAAAGTCCATCTGTGGGTGTTCGGTGATCTCCGCAAGCCGCGGGCGGTGCGTGACAGCGAAATTCTGAGAGTCTATTGCTTGAGGCATATCCTCCCCACCTTTGCCTATTTGCCGATAATCAGCCGCAATGCCTCGGTAGTGATCGTAATTGATCAGACGGTAGTGTTGCCCGCCGATTGCATGCGCACCTCAACAGCAGGCGCGATAGCACGGCAATGAATTTAAGAGAAAAGTGGCAAGCGAGTTTGCTTCTCGCTGGAAGGCATTTGTGAGCGCAATTTTCTCGCTGTCCTAGTTGCTATATAACCCAACCAAAAGTATGTACGGAACCGCACCCGAAATTTGCCTCATGAACGATCCACAGTAGTGTAGGCGCGTAGGATTTAGATGCTTTGGAGCAGAATAATGAGCAAATTTACCATTGCAATAGCGCTTATAGTCTCCGCCGGTTTTCTGACGCCCGCAAGCGCACAATCACCCGATCCTGGCGTTGGTCGGCACCTTGCTGAGACGGTGTGCAGCGCTTGTCATCAAATTGACGCCTATTCGCAAGGTCCTGGCCCGAACCGAGATGCGCCAAATTTCGTGGACATCAGCCGTATGCCTTCGATGAGTGAACTTGCCATCAAGGTCTTTCTCCGCTCCCCGCACCCCAGCATGCCCAATTTCATTCTGAGTCCCGAGGAAATCGACTCGGTCACTGCCTATTTTCTAAGTCTAGCCCGGAAGTAGGCCGCGCTGGTCGCGGCAACCGACGATTCCGTAAATCTGCCCGACTTGGGACAATTTGCCGATCTCGCTGCATTCATCGGCGGTGCTGTACTTTATAATTCGTGAAAATGAAGCCAAATCTCGCGGGGATAAATTTCCCGATGCAGATTTATTGGCGCAGTTCTTCGAGAAGCGGGGGCCGTCCGGAGGCCTGGAGAGCAATCGAACAGCGCACATCGCCATTTCAGCTCGCCGGAAATCGCCATGCCGCGCATCCCTTCAATGCGATATTGTATTACGCTTATGCCGTATATAAATCGCGGATGCAAAGTGTACCACTGAACCGGCTGTGCGCTGCGGTATGACAGCGGCGCAATAGTGTTGTCCCTGTCGTAAATTAAATCCGAACATACTGATGGTGTAATCCGCCGAGAATTGGACTCGCGTGAATGCGCCCAGCGGCCTGAACAGCCCGCGGTACCGGCGCATCTTTGTTCAGCGAGAGGTGTGTCCTCGCGCCATTGTAATATGCCAGATAAGAAAGGAGCATGTGGCGCAGGTGCCGCTCCCCAAATACAACGGCATGGTCAAGGCATTCTCGCCGGAGCGAGCCAATCAGCCGTTCCGCATGTCCATTCTGCCATGGCGAGCGTGGCGCAGTTGGCCGGTCACGAATGCCCATGGCACGAAGCCGCCGGGTGAAAATCTCGCCATAGACAGAGTCGCGATCACGGACGATGTACTTCGGCGTCCATTCCCAGCCGCAGGCTTCGGTGACTTGCCGGGCAACCCATTCGGCGGTCGGGTGTGCTGTCACTCCGAGCCATAAGATCTGGCGCCGACCGTGGCATAGAATCAGAAAACCATAGAGCAGCCGAAATGAGAGGGTCGGAACGACGAAGAGATCCATCGAGGCAATTCCATCGGCGTGGTTGCGCAGGAATGTCTTCCATCCTTGCGATGGCGGTTTCCTGCACCGTGCCATGTATTTGGCGACCGAGGTTTGACCAATGTCGATGCCGAGCTTGAGGAGTTCGCCATGGATCCGGGGCGCACCCCACAGCGGGTTGGCTAGGCTCATGTCACCGATCAGCCGACGAATTTCGAGCGGCACCATTGGCCTGCCGCCGCGAGTTCGCGACTTCCATCGCCAGAACAAGCGAAAACCCGCACGATGCCAGCGGATGACCGTCTCCGGTTTGACGATCACCAAGGCGTCCAAAACGCCCGGCGCAATCCTATAGAGGCTGGTAAAAACGAGGCGATCGAAGTTGCTGAAGGCGAGTCGCTTCGGGGCTTTTCGTCGGAGCACGTTGAGCTGGTGGCGCAGCGTCAGGATCTCGGCCTCGAGCGAAGCTCGTGATCGGAAGAGCCCGATTGCCGCCTGTCAAACAGCATTGAATCGGGACCCCGGATCGGTGTGCAAAAGGTACCCCTTTTGGCGGGGAGGAACGACAGCGCTCGCCCCCGGCGGAGCTGGTCAGGGTTGCGCAGCCGGGGCGAGCGCGGTGGCGTGGGAGGGGGCTTTGAGCGCTAGGCGCGGTTTTTGAAGCGCCAGCTTTCATTTCCGGTTTCGACGATGTCGCAGTGATGGGTGAGACGATCGAGGAGCGCGGTCGTCATCTTGGCGTCGCCGAAGACGCTCGGCCATTCGCCGAACGCCAGATTGGTCGTGACGATCACCGAGGTGCGTTCGTAGAGCTGGCTAACGAGATGGAAGAGCAATTGCCCGCCAGCCTGAGCGAAGGGCAGATAGCCGAGTTCGTCGAGAACGGTGAAGTCCTTGCGAGTGAGGTAATCGGCGATTCGTCCCTGCCGCCCTGCGCGTGCTTCGGCCTCCAGGCGATTGACGAGATCGACTGTATTGAAGAAGCGGCCGCGCAGGCCGGCGCGGATGCAGCTTCGCGCGATGGCAATGGCGAGATGCGTCTTGCCGGTCCCTGTGCCCCCCACGAGAACGACGTTGCGTTGCTGCGCGATGAAGCCGCCTCCGGAAAGATCACGCACCAGGGTTTCGTTGACGGTCGTGCCGTCAAAGTCGAAGTCATCGATGTCCTTGGCCAGAGGGAGTTTGGCGATGGTCATCTGATATTTGATGGAGCGCGCCTGCTTTTCGGCAATTTCGGCCTTAAGAAGATCGCCGACGATTTGTGGCGGCTCGTGCTGCCGCTTTATGCCAGCCGCCATCACATCATCATAGGCGGTTCGCATGCCGAAGAGCTTGAGTTCGCTCATGAGGTCGAAGATTTGCGTGCGTTCCATCAGCCTGAACTCCTCAGTTGATCGTACCGGGCACAATCGGCGAGCGGGACGTGCCGGAGTTTCAGCGCGTCCGGGGTGAGTATGGTGAGTGGCGGACCGGGATCACGGCGACGCGCCAGAATGTTGAGAACGACGTCGGCGGAATGGACGCCCTCGCTCAACGCCTCGGCACAGGCGGCCTCGACCGCCGGCAGCCCGTCGTCGAGAACCGCCGCGAGGATTTTCACCATCTGCCGATCGCCATCGGCGGAGCCGGTGAGTTTGCGGCGAATTTTCTCCATGGCCGAGGGCAAGACCCAGTCCTTGAACGGCGCGCCATTCCTCAGAGCGCCGGGCTTGCGGGCCAGAACCGGAACGTAATGCCAGGGATCGTAAATCGTCTCTTCGCGGCCAAAGGATCGCCGATGTTCGCCGGCGGCGATCCCGTCCTGGCGAATGACGATCCGGTCTGCATAAGCGTGGATTTCGACCGGACGCCCGACCGCGCGCGCCTTCACCGAGTATTTGTTGTTATCGAACCGGATAAGGCAGGTCTTGGACACCGCCGCGCTCACTGCATGGAAGCCGTCGAAGCGGCCGCGCAGTTGCACGAGCTTTTGCCGTTCGTCCTCGAAAACCTCCCAGATCGTGCGGCTGGCGCATTCTGGATGACGATGCGCCTTGGCGTAAGCGACACATTTGTCGAGGAGCCAGGCATTCAATTCGTCATAGCTCTTGAATCTCAGGCGCGGCGTGAAAAAGCGCTCACGCACCAAGCCGACCTGGTTCTCGACCTGGCCCTTTTCCCAGCCCGAGGCCGGCGTGCAGGCCACTGGCTCGACGAGATAATGCCCGCACATTTGAAGGAAGCGGCGATTGTATTGCCGGTCCTTGCCGGCGAAGATTGTCTCCACCGCGGTTTTCATATTGTCATAAATGCCGCGCTCGCAGGCGCCTTTGAAAAAGGCAAAGGCGCGGTCATGCGCGTCAAAGACCATCTCTTGGGTCTCGCGTGGATAGGCGCGGACAAACGGCATGCGGCTGTGACAGAGCCGCATATGGGCGACCTGCGCCAGCGCCACACCGCGTTCCTTGCGCCACGTTTTCGCGTAACGGCGAACCGCGTCGTAGCTTCCGGCATAACCAAGGCTGCGCAGTTCTTCGAATAGCCGAACAAGCGTCAGCCGCTCGCGCGCCGATTTTTCTGCATTCTCCAACAGCAGGGAATCCAGCCGCTCCCGCCACGGTCCGATCTTGGGAAGCGGCTGCGTCAAGCGTTCGTAATGGAACTCGGTCGCTTCGGATCGGATGACCTTCCGGACGACCTTTCTGGAGACGTGCAGCTCCCGGCAAATCTCCTTGATCGGCTTTTTCTGAACAAAAAACGCCCGGCAAATCTTGGCGATCGTTTCCACAACCAGCATTCCAATCTCGGCCTCCCAAAATCCAGGAGGCCACTGTGGACCCTCAGCCCCGGGGTCCCGATTGGATGCAAATCACCCCAAAAGCGGGGTCCTTATTCCATGCTTATTCACATGCCGCCCACCAGATCAGTTTGAGAATGTCTCCCATAAGCGGAAGCATCGCGTAATTCGCGGCTTTGCGCCAGTCGGATAGAGTTTACGGTAAGGACAACTGGTCAAATTCGGCCACTCGAATTTGAAAATAGGCCACTATTCTGGCGAAGCCGAAGCAAAGTCCCCGTACCCCAGCATGCCCACTATCATTCTGAGTTCCGAAGAAATTGACTCGGTCGCTGCCTACATTAAGAGCCTCAACGATCCGTTCCGGCGAGTGGGCGCGCCTGGGCTTCCCATCCGTTATGCCGCCATGCTTTAGGCTCTGGCGTGTCAGAATTGAATGCACGCACGGGCGGGATTGTCGGCAGAGGAAGCGAACACCAGCACGCTTTGTGCAGGAGGGGACAAGATGGACACCGCGTATTTATCCGCCCTTGCCGCGCTGGCGGGTACAGCGGTCGGCGGGTTGACGTCTTTCTTCGGTTCGTGGCTCGGCCAGAGCGCTCAATTCAAGGCGCAGCTCTTCCTGCAAGAAAAAGGTCGCCGACAAGAGCTGTACCGCGACTTCGTTGAGGAAGCATCAAAGTTTTATATCGACGCCCTCACCAACGATCAGCCGGATCTGTCCAAGACGATCGCCCTTTACGCGCTACTCAGCCGGATGCGCATCCTATCGTCGCCGAAGGTGGTCGTGGAGGCCGACAAGGTGGTGCGACTGATCGTGGACTTCTATCCCAAGCCCAATAAGACATTTAGTGAGTTGCGCGCTATGATGGACGATGATTCGCTCGACCTATTGCGGGACTTTTCCGAATCCTGTCGAGAAGAGTTGCAAGCACAGGCCACCCTTGTGGTGGCGGATCCCGGTTCGTGAATTCCCCGCCCAGCAATCTCGGCCTAACTCATTTACGGATCGATCAGGCCTCAGCCGTGCACTAGGGCAGCCGTTCAACCCTCGGATTCCTCGACTCTGGCATAGCCAGACGCTCCTGGATTGCTGCTCATCGGGAATACCGTGACCATTCGCCGGCAGCATCGTCACGGACACCCCAACCATGGTCTCAACGAGCCTCATGCACTAACATTGGACCCAGACCAGCCGTTGGGGTCAGGCCAGCCATCGGGGGCTCCTTTCTCGAGGATTGGGCTTCGACAATCCAACATATCTCGCTGGACGCGAACGCATTTATGACGGTAAGCGCAAGGCCGGGGTGCCAGGCCGACCCCGCGGTCCTGGCCAAATTCCATCGTTCCGTGAAGACGGGCGTGCGCGGCCTCGGTTTCGTGCGCACCGATCAAAAAATTCCCTGGCCCGACGAACTTAAAGTGAAGCTTCCGCAATGACCGACCCCGTCGTCGCCAGGATCAAGAGGGTAACACACCGTTACGGAGCGACGTTCGCGCTCTCGCGCCAATCGGGCGTCTCCCCGCTAAGGTAGTATGGCAAACCACAGATGCTGAAATTAGGGAAGTCGTCGGCAACAGCGATTGTCACCTCGGCGCCGGGGTCGAGTTCTTGCGCGCGCAACGCCGCGCTGATGCCGGCGTCGCTGCCGGCGATGATGAGAAGATGCATGACGATCCTTGGCGAATAGATGCTATCCTGGGACCTAACGTCAGTTTACGCTTCAAGGCCCAAACGTCCGAGACCTTGAGGAGCGCTTAGTTTGCGAGGGTGGAAATTCCCAGCGTCTCTAATTCGTGCTCGCGGATCTCGTTGCTGATCGGGAAATACCCGCCTTCTTCGGTTAGCGTCTGGCCGTCCTTGGAGAGAATGTATTTGATGAACTCGGCGCGCAGCGGGTCGAGCGGCTCGTCCGTCGCTTTGTTCAAATAAATGTACAGGTAGCGGGCGACCGGATATTTGCCGGAATAGGTCGCTTCAGCGGTCGTAGCGTAGCATTGTGCGCCATAAAATGCAGCCAACGGGACGGTGCGGACGCCTTCCGTCTTGTAGCCGAGGCCTGAATAGCCGATTGCGTATTTATCGTCAGTAACGTTCCGAACGACCTCTGCCGAACCGGGCTGCTGCTTCACGGATTCCTTATACTCGCCGTTGTATAAAACAGTGCTCCTGAAAAACTCGTAGGTTCCGGAAAGGGAGTTGCGGCCGTAAATCGCGATTGGCTTTGTCGCCCATTCGCCGGTCATGCCAACGCCACCCCACGTATCGATGCTCCGGCTTCCACTGCCTTGCCGCGTCGCAGAGAAAATCTGATCCAGTTGCTGCAACGTCAAACAGAGGATGGGATTGTCCTTGTTGACATAAATGGCCAGCGCATCGGCCGCCACGCGGAAGTGGGCGGGCTTGTAGCCATATTTCTTTTCAAAGGCATCGACCTCGCCCATAGTCATCGGGCGTGACATCGGGCCGAACTGCGCTTCGCTTTCGAGGAGCGCCGGCGGGGCCGTCGCAGAGCCTTTGCCCTCGATCTCGATTTTCACGCCGGGATACAGAGCCTCGAATCCCTTGGCCCATAGCTCCATTTCGTTGTTCAACGTATCCGACCCAACCGATTTGATCTGTCCGGAAATGCCGCTGACGGCCTGATAGGCCGGAAGGTTCGCATCCAGCGCGATTGCAGCGGTTATCGCCGCCAGATTCGTGGCAAGCGCAGTGGCGATGAGTCTTAGCTTCATGGGAATTTCTCCTGTTGGAAAAGATCGCTACGCTCAGCTCTGGCCACCTCATGATGCAGGCACGGCCGGTCGGCCCCGCTCGTACCAGCCGCGCGAACGGCGGACGAGGTGGACGACCGACAGCATCACCGGCACTTCGACCAATACACCGATGACCGTTGAGAGCGCCGCGCCTGACTGGAAGCCAAAAAGGGCGATTGCCGTCGCCACGGCTAACTCGAAAAAGTTGCTGGCCCCGATCAATGCCGAAGGCCCAGCGACGCACCACTCAACTCCTAATTGGCGGTTCAGCCAGTAAGCCAGCCCGGCGTTGAAGTAGACCTGTATCAGAATCGGCACCGCCAGGAGCGCAATGACGATCGGCTGGCGCATGATCTGTTCACCTTGCAGGCCGAACAGAAGCACGAGCGTCAGCAGCAGCGCCGAAAGGGACAGAGGAGCCAAGGTGCGTAGCGTTCGGGCAAGCGCCGCCTGCCCGCCTTGCATCAGCAGCATGCGCCGCCAGAGCTGCGCCACGATCACCGGCACCACGATGTAGAGCACGACCGATAGAAGGAGCGTGTTCCATGGCACTGTGATCGAGGACAGGCCGAGCAGCAGCGCCACAAGCGGGGCGAAGGCCACCACCATGATTGTGTCATTGAGCGCGACCTGTGACAGCGTGAAATGCGGCTCGCCGTCCACGAGGTTCGACCAGACAAACACCATGGCCGTGCAAGGAGCCGCCGCCAGCAGGATCAGTCCTGCAATATAACCGTCGATCTGATCGGCAGGCAGAAACGGCCGGAACAGATGGGCGATGAAGAGCCAGCCGAGCAGCGCCATAGAGAACGGCTTGACCAGCCAGTTGACTCCGACCGTCGTCACGATCCCACGCCAGTGATTTCCCACCTGTCCGAGCGCCGCAAGGTCGATCTTAAGCAGCATCGGCACGATCATCAGCCAGACCAGCACCGCGACCGGCAGATTGACTTGCGCCACTGTCGCAGCGCCGAGCGCATGGAACACGCCGGGCACGGCTTGCCCGAGGCCAATGCCGGCGATAATGCAGAGCGCGACCCAGAGCGTCAGGAATCGCTCGAATTTCCCCAAGGACGGTGCTTTTGCTGTTTTACGATCGTCCGCGACGGCAGCCATTTCGCTCATGAAGTAGGCCTCGCTACCTTTTCGCCATGGGACGCGCCTTCCATGCGGCCGATTTCCTTGAGGCGGTTCGCCAGTGAGAGCTTGTCGAGACTTCGGATTGGCAGAGCAATGAAAACCGTGATCCTGTTGCGCAAATATCGGAACGCCTGGGCGAAAGCGCGTTCCTTCTCGATATTCGTGCCTTCGACCGCTGCCGGGTCTTCGATCCCCCAATGTGCGGTCATCGGCTGTCCCGGCCATGCAGGACAGGGTTCGCCTGCGGCGTCGTCGCAGAGTGTAAAGGCAAAATCTAATTTCGGTGCTTCGGGTGTTGCGAACTCGTCCCAGTTTTTCGAGCGCAAACCCTCGATCGGCAAGCCGTAGGCCACGATCGTTTTGAGCGCCAACGGGTTGACCGTACCCTTTGGATGGCTGCCTGCTGAGAAGGCGTTGAAGCGCTCCGCGCCGAGCTTCCGAAGGATGCTTTCCGCCATGATCGAGCGGGCGCTGTTGCCGGTGCAGAGAAAGAGAACATTGAACACGGGATCAGTCATGGACGCGAACCTTCCGTGAGCGGCAAGGCGTGAGATCGGCGACGAGCGGCGCGCAGATATCGGGGCGGCCGCCACAGCAGTCTTTAAGCAGGAACAAAGCAACTTCGCGAACCCGCACGAGATCGGCCCGGTAGATGATCGAGCGGCTCTGACGTTCTCCAATGACCAGACCCGCGCGGGCGAGGATGGCGAGATGCGCCGACATGGTGTTTTGCGGCACAGCCATGAGCCGGGCCAGTTCCCCAGCGGGAACGCCTTTGGGTTCTTTCTTGACGAGCAGCCGGAAGGTGTCGAGCCGCGTCGGCTGCGCGAGCGCCGCGAGGGCGGCAATGGCTTCCACATTATCCATATATCCAGTATTACAGATATATATGACGGGTGCAAGACACGGAACAGCCTTGAAATCAAACGGGCCGGACGGCGCACCGTCAGTAAATTTGCGGCACCCCACTTTGATTTCCAGTATCCGGCTAGGAGCCGCACCACGGCGATCTCCCTGTGCGTCGCGTCACGCCGGCCCCGCGCCGCCTGGCGACACGCTCACGCTCACGACCTGGCGCGCGCGCAATCGGCATGCGGGAATTCTGGGCGCGCGCCCCCGCCGATGCCCTCGGCATCAAACAGGAGCTCGAAAAAGTGCTGGCGCAGAACGGCAAGCCGACGACATAACTCAGCCGCGCGAAAGGCCTGGTGACAGCATGACCGCAATCGCTCAGCGCGAGACGCCGCAGGTGGCAATATTCTGGTTGGTGCAAGCGCCGGAGGGCGACCTGCTCGCCGCCGGTTGTCCGCTGGACCAGGCCGAGCCGTACGGCAATTGTCTGACCTACGGCCCGGGCCACTACGAAACCTGGGCGCACTGGCGCCGCGACAGGACTGTGGAGCCCGCCGTGCGTGCCCTGGTGCGATCCTATGAATACGAAGACTGGCCGCGCGGACGCATCGTCTTCGACCGAGCGCGCGATCAATTCATCCTGTATGCCGACCGCAAGCTCCTGTCGGGGGCAACGATCGCCCGCATCAAAACCCAATTTCGTTTGCCGGAGGAACGCACCGAGATCCAAAGCGACCTGCACTATCAGAGCAACGAGACGCCAAACGTGCTAGGAGCGAGTTCGTGTCAGCCCTGAAAGACGGTTGCGAGCACCGCGCTCATCAAGACCGACAATGTCGAACCTCGCGGCGATCAATATTGGCCAGCAAGCGAGCTTTCGTGGCGAAGGCGCCAGAGGATGCGGCGGCCATGATGCTGACGCTACCCCAGCGGGGGTATCGAAGGGTATCGAAGTATCGAAGGGCACAATGAAGGCGCCCGCATCAGACTGATTTCATTCAGAATTGCCCCGACTTCCAATGTCTGTTTCCAAAACCGACGCCTTGCGCTTCGCCTCCAGGAAGGCAAGCCGAGCGTCTTTCTTATATCAGCGGCCATGCCCGATGACCGGTTTCGACCGATTTTGTTGAAAATGTCCGTTGCACGCCGGGCTATGTCGTGATTCCCTTCGATATGCTGCGTCATTCGGGGGCGACTGGTAAACAGCCCTGTTTTTTGGACCTTCTGGGAGGCGGCAAGGCGCGATTTGACGTAATGGCCCTCGCCGCACGATCTGTTGAAAGTCGTAGGGGAGGCATTGAGCGTCCGTTCCTGCATCCCTAGAATGGCGATTATCTTCAGCCCGCTTCTAAAGCAGCGGAGTTTCAAACTCGGGAAGAGCACTCTTAACCGCCACCTGCCGGCGCATGAAGCGCCGAGGCAGAGGCATCCCTCTAGCCGCGGCGGACCCATGTCGATCGAAACGCACTTCGATATCCCCTTCATCGCCGCCATGGCGCTCAGGGAGAAGCAGATACAGCAGAATTACCGGCCAATCATCGCTGTGCATAAGTGGTTTGCGCGCCGGCCAGGCACGTTGTTCCGTGGCTTGGCGCTCGCCGAGTTCGGCGACAAGCCGATCCGCGACATCTTCTTCCGCGCCAATGATTTTCCCGGCAAGCGTGTCTGCGATCCGTTCATGGGCGGCGGCACGCCGCTGCTTGAAGCCAACCGCATCGGCTGCGACGTGCTCGGCTTTGACATCAACCCGATGGCTGCCTGGATCGTGCGCGAGGAGCTGGAGCATCTCGACCTTGGCGCGTATCGTGCGGCGGCCGACACCATGCTCGCGACGCTCACGGCCGAGCTCGGCACGCTCTACTGCACCGACTGCCCGCGCTACGGCGACCGCGACGTGCCGATCAAATATGGCCTCTGGGTGAAGGCGCTCGACTGCGCCAAATGTGGAGAGCATGTCGATCTCTTCCCCGGCTATCTGATCGCCGACGACACGCGGCATCCGCTCAACGTGCTCGTGTGCCACGACTGTGGCGCGTTGAACGAGGTCGAAGATGTGAAGGGGCCCGGCAAGTGCCGGAGCTGCCGAACTGCACTCAAGCTTGAGGGCCCGGCAAAGCGGAACCGCTGCGCCTGCCGGCATTGCGGCCACGTCAACCGCTACCCAGACGGAAAGGCTTCCCTCCGGCACCGGCTTTTCGCGATCGAGTACTACAATCCGCGCCGGAAGGAGCGGCATGCGGGCCGCTTCTTCAAGAAGCCCGATGCGAAGGACCTTGCAACCCTCGCCGCGACGGAAGCCCGATGGCAATCCGTCACGCCGCGCTTCGTCCCTAAGATGAAAATCCTGCCGGGCGACGAGACGGATCGGCTGCATCGGTGGGGTTATCAGCGTTACAGCGATCTTTTCAACGCACGCCAATTGCTCGGCCTGGAGCGGAGCTGCCAGCTCATCGCCGGCATGAAAGATGAGCGGGTCCGGCACGCACTCGCGACGAACCTCTCCGACTTGCTGCGCTACCAGAACATGCTGTGCCGCTATGACACCATGGCCCTGAAGTCACTCGACATCTTCTCGATTCACGGCTTTCCGGTTGGCCTGGTGCAGTGCGAGTCTAACTTGCTCGGCATCACCAAGGGCAATGGTGGCGGCGTCGGCTCCGGCGGGTGGACCAACATTATCGAGAAGTATGCAAAGGCGAAGCACTACTGCGATGCGCCTTTCGAGGTGCGCCAGGACGACAAACGCAAGACCGTCGTGCCGATCAGGGGCGAGTGGATCGGCGAGACCATGCCGGGCACCCGCCCGCGCCAAATCGCGCTGCACTGCGCCACCTCGACGACGGCCGAAATTCCGCCCGGGAGCCTCGATGCTGTTTTCACGGACCCGCCTTATTTCGGGAATGTCCAGTACGGCGAGCTCATGGATTTCTGTTACGCTTGGCTTCGCCGCCTTGTCGGCAAGGAAGCGGAGGGTTTCGACCGCCCGAGTACCCGTTCTCTAGCTGAGCTCACCGGCAATGTGACCGAGGAGCGCGGCCTCGAGCAGTTCGCGACCGGTCTTGCCTCGGTCTATGCAAACGCAGCGCGAGCGTTAAAGCCAGGCGCGCCGCTCGCTTTCACGTTCCACCACAACAAGCTCGAAGCTTATCAGGCAATCGGCGTCGCCATTCTTGATGCCGGGCTCACCTGCACGCAAGCTATCCCCTGCCCAGCTGAAATGGGTGGTTCGATCCACATCCACGGCACCGGCTCGTCGATCGTCGATACGGTTTTCGTGTGCCGCGACCTTGCCGAGCCGCAGGAGGCGATGCCCTTCGATCACCTTGAAGCGCTGATCCTGGTCCAGTTGGCCCAGCTCGAAAGTGCGGGCATGAAACCGACACACGGCGACATTCGCTGCATTACCTATGGGCACATCACGCGGCTCGCGGTGCTCACCCTTTTTCCCGATTGGGATGACGAAGCACCAATGCCCGAGAAGCTCGCGCTGTTCGCCCGCGTGCTCGACGGGCTCGGAGATTACACGTCACTCATAGCGCACCTTCTCGCGGTGCCTGAGAACTCGCCTGGCAAGATCAAGAAGCCCAAAAAGCCGGAGATTTCCCAACATGCAGCAGCCGTTTGAAGTTCCTTTCGCCGATGTCAAAGCTCACATCGAGAGCTACGTCGATTCTGTTTTTGCATCGCTCCGTTCGGAATTCCTCACGCTGCCGAAGGGCATTGGCTTCGTCGAATATCCGATCTTCGAGGAGGGCTATGAGGCGCTTAAGCGCCAGACCGGTAACTTCCGGACCTTGGAGCCGGACGCGATCTTCACCCTGGTCCGCGCCGCGCCAATCGCCTTCATCGTGCTTCGCACCATGCTCGGCTTCAGCCCCCCAGAATGGGCCTATGTCACGACCGAGCACGCCAATGTGGAAGTCCCGCAGGGCGCAGCGCGGACGCTTGACCGCAACATCCGCCTCAATCCGATGAGGCCCCTTAGGGCTGCCGGTGGCGTCACCGAGCAGCGGATGCGGGCCATGATCGCAACAGCCTGCCGTTTGCTCGCCGACGGTGCGCCCGAAACGCCCGGCTTACTGCACCGGCTTGAAAAGGCCGATACGCGGCATGGCCTCAGGAGCGTTTGGCCGCTCGCAGACCTCGGCGTACCCTACGCCATGGTGCTTTATGAGCGCTTCCTTGGCCGCCCCTTTGCCGGGCACCGAGATTCCGTTTCCGAGTTGGTGGGCGATGTTGTTGAAGCCGCCGTCGAGGCCGTGCTCGCCGAGGGCAAAATCAGCTACCGCAAGACGCGGCGCGCCGAGCGGGTGGAAGGTTTTGATCAGGCCCCCGACTTTATCGTTCCGAGTGAGTTTAACCCGAAGGTCGTCATCGAGGCCAAGCTTACGGAGGACGACGGCACGGCGCGCGACAAGGTAACCCGCGTTCAGCATCTCGGCGCGCTCAGCATGAAAGGCAAGCTTTCCCGAGAGGAACCGCACTTCGAGGTGATCGCCTGCATTGCCGGCCGCGGGTTCAAGGTGCGGCGCGAGGACATGAAGAAGTTGCTGATCGCCACCCGCGGCAAAGTGTTCACGCTAGAGACGATCACGCAAATGGTCGGCCACACCGGGCTCAAGGATTTTGCGGCGAAGGATATGAACCTGTAACGGCATGGCTCAGATGTTCACTATCGAAAAAATCGATGCCAGCCTGATCGGGATCGGGAGCATCATTAAATCATCCCGCTTTCTAATCCCGATCTATCAGCGGCCCTATTCGTGGACCGATGCCCAGATCGAGGACCTATATCGTGACGTAGCCGACGCGATCGCCCCACCGGTCCAAGACTATTTCCTTGGGACGATTGTCACGACCCGCAGTGAGGACAATCGGTTGACCATCATCGATGGCCAGCAGCGCCTTGTCACGGTTAGCGTCCTCATCGCCTCGATCCGTGACTACTTTCTGCTCGATGGTCAGACGGAGCGCGCGCAGGACATCGAGCGCGAATACCTCTTTAAGCGCGATATCCGCACCCAGGAGCTCACGCCGCATATCCTGCTAACGGCCGAGGACCGAGACTTTTTCGTGCAGACTGTCGCCATGGCACCCCCGCTGCCGCCAGCCGTGCGCTCGGCCGTGCCTGCCTCGCCGGCGCAGCAGCGGCTCCACAGGGCGGCAGAAATCGCCGCGAACTTCGTCAATAGCCTCGCCACGACGACGCAGAAAGGTGACGACCGCCTTCTGGACTTGATCGACTTCCTCACGGAGAAGGCGAAACTGGTCTCCGTATCCGTCGGCTCGGAAAGCAGCGCCTTCATCATTTTCGAGGTTTTGAATGACCGCGGCCTTGACCTGTCCATCACGGACCTCCTGAAGAATTTCATCTTTCGGACGGCTGGCGACAGAGTGGAGGAGGCACAGGTCGCCTGGGCGCAGATGACCGCGATCATCACCGAGGTCGCCTCAGAGCCCGAACTCAAAAACTTCATCCGGCATAACTGGGTCGCGACTCACGGCATGACGCGCGAGCGCGAGCTTTACGACGCGATTAAGAAGGGCGTCAAAAACAAGGCCACTGCCGTCGAATTCGCGAAATCGCTTGCGAAGGCAGCCCCGGTTTATGCCGGACTTGGCAACCCTTCGAGCGACCTCTGGGATGACTATGATGCCGCAGTCAAGCAGTCGATCGAGGTCCTGGACCAGCTCGGCGTCACTCAACTGCGGCCTCTACTACTGGCGATCTTCAAGCAGTTCAAACCCGACCAGACGGCGAAGGCGCTGCCGATGATCGTGGCCTGGACCGTGCGGTTCCTGATCTGCGGTTCAGGGGGCAGTGGTACGCTTGAAACAGCTTACGCAGACCGCGCGGCGGGGGTGTCGTCGGCCAAAGTGAGCACGGCGCAAGCCCTATGGGAGACTATGAAGGCAATCGTCCCCGACGACGTGACGTTCAAGGACAAATTCGCCAAGGCCACTGTCTCCAACGCCAACCTCGCAAAATATTATCTGCGGGTGCTGGAGCGGCAATCGAAATCGTCCGACGACGAGACGATCGTTAACCCCGACCAGGGCAAGGTCAATCTGGAACATATCCTGCCGCGCAATCCCCAAAAAGACTGGGTGCACATCCCTGCGGACCAGTATCCGGCCCTGGTCAAGCGGCTCGGCAACCTCACGCTCCTCGCAACGCGGCTGAATTCCAAGGCCGCGAATGCTGGCTTTGCCGAGAAGAAAAAGCATTTTGAGGAATCGGCAATCAAAATAACCAAGGACCTCTGCGACTTTCCCGAATGGACGGCGAAAGAGATCGAAGCCCGTCAGGACAAGTTGGCGGACCTCGCGGTGAAAGCGTGGCCCGGTAAGCCACGATGAAGGATATCGATGTGACGTAGGACAAGCCCGCCACGGCGAAAGACGATCTGACCTCCGACCGTGCCGGGCCACACACACCCTCGAAACCGCGGGGTTGCCGTAAGGGTTCCTTATCCAAGGCTAACGCCATGGCCTCATTCGGAAACTCCTCGCTCCACTAGGCCTGATTTTCCGAAACTGACGCCTTGCGTTTCCGAAATCGCCGACGGCGGGCTTCCTTGTGGACTACTTTCGCAGGGGGCGCTCCCATTCGGAATGATACCAGCCCCATTTGATCGCCGCTTTGGGTGATCAAATAAGGAGCCTACACGGACCCCACGCGCGCGCTGCAACCATTAGAATACCTGGTCTGGTACTGGCACCTTGGACCAGCGGGCATACCAGCAACCAGATCCAAATTGAGGTCGATCGCCCATCATTTTCAAAAAAGACATCTCATTTGAGCAAGGGCTTGAGATCGAGCCGTTCCAAAATCGCTTCCATGTCCCAGCGGTCACGTTCCGTCTCCTTCGAAATGGCGATCATCCTTTCCATTGGCGTGTGCTTGCGCAGGTCCTCGATGAGCGCGAGCACCTCATCGCGAAGCGCCGTCAAGGATGACACCATGCAAAGGCTCATATTCGCGGAAGGGTTTGCCTTCGCGTGTACGTTTCCTTCCGGTCCCACGAATGCCAAGCCCAGAACGGTATATTCACTGTGGGATTGTTCCATCCATTCCAGGTGGTCGTGTCCTTGCGAGATGTCCTTTTTGTAGTACGTCGCTGGCGTCTGCTTATCGCTCTTCAACTCGAACCCAAATTGCCGAGGTTGCGCCTCATCGCGCCAGAGAACGTCAGGCCCTGTGCCCTCGTCGTTGTCTGGGCGCGTCGCTGTGAATCCCAACAGTTCGCCGAGGGCTCGCACGCCTGCCTCAGCTTCGTTGGGATCGCCCTTGTCGATCAAAGCAACGGTTGTCCGAAGTTTCGCCAGCTCGGCTTCGAACTTGTTGCCATGGGTGTAGCTCAACAGGCCTTGCAAAGAGCGCCCGAACGCGTTGAGATCCAGCACCCTCGCCTTCTCCGCGCGTCCACCGTGCGGCAAAGTCATGCCGCCGCCGAGGCGGCGCATGGCATAGCCGTAGGCGATAAAGGCCGCGTCCTTATCGCCTTCGCGGTCGAATGCTGCACCAAGCCAGACCGCATGCCAGCCGCCTAGTGGGGTGTCGTGCTGCGCCGTCGTGTCGACAGTCCTTTCCAACTCCCGGCGCGCCGTCGCCGGATCGTTGTTCCACATCGCAGCAGCGTACTTCGCTTCACTCAGGGCGGCCGCAACCATAAAAGGCTCCTGGGCCTTGTGTCGTGCCAGCTGATCCTTGTCGAGTTCGGCGAGCTTGACCTCCCTCTGGTAGTAATCGAGCCAGCCTTGGTCGCGGTCGAGAACCCGCTCGATCAACGCTATGGACTGATCGCGTTCGTTGATGCCGAACTCCGATTGAACCTCCCTGCCTATCAGGATTTGCTTCTGAAGGAGGGGCGGAAGGAGCGCGAGATTTCGGTCATTCCCGAGCCACTTGCTAAGATCGTCCCCTTCGATGAGAAAGGCACCGTAATCGTTTCGCCCTCGATTGATCCGGCCAAACAACTGCGCTAGACGATTGGCGATCCGCACCGAATGGACATTGTTCATGCGGAGGTATTCCCACTGATACCGCTCTATCAGGGATGTCCCCGATGGGAGTCCTTCCATGATCATGACGCGACACGTATCGTGCGGCAGATCGATGCCGTCAACCCGCGAAACCAAAGTAAACGCCCCGTCTTTCGCCTCTCGGAAAGCATTCAGCTTTTCGGAGAACGTTTCCGGCGTCGGTGGTTCGGCCAAGCCCGACCAGCTCTTTGCTCGTTCATAGTCGGGAACGGCGATCACCGCCTTCCGCGTCTTGACCAGTTTGGTCGCGAATTTCGGGCCAAACCCTCCCTTGATCTTGCGTCCGTTGACAATCAGACGTTCGCCATTACCTGCGTCATTCGATGGCGTGATCGTCACCTCGGGAAGCCTGCCAAAGGCGCGAATGAAGTCGGTCTGGCTTTCGAGTGTGGCAGACAGATAGACGCGTCTGATTTTTTGCCGGAAAATGTCGAGCGCGAGCGAAGGCAGGAACGGCGGCGTCAGTTCGAAGACGCCGCGCGTGAATACTGCTGCACATGCGTCCAAATGATCTTCCAGCCATGCGAACGGATACGTGAGTGTGTCGTGATCCTTTATGCCGTGGCGCAGCAGGATTTCGAGGAGCTGGGCGCTGCGCTCATACAATCCGGCAATGGCGACGAATGATGTCGAATACCGCGACAAATCGAGCGTGTCTCGAAACCGCCCTGCAACGCCAAGCTCCTTGAAATGCGGCCTGAATAGCTCGACGATCTCGCCAAACAGCTCCCCGTCATCACGAATGTCGATCCTAAGCGTGAACGCTCCGCGTAATAGACTTTCGGCCACGTGAGCGTCATCGAAAATGACCGCCTGAGGGAAGAACTTATTGCGGAGCGCGCTGTGGCCATTGAACAGAGCCGCATAGGTGGTGATGCAGAATGATTTGCCCGTTTCAAAGAGATCATTCGAAAACTCGCGTAGTACACGGATCGTATACTCAATGCCGATCCGCTTGGCCTCTTCAGAGGTCTGCCACACGAGATCGATCGTGGAACAGACATAAAGGACGTTGTTCAGCCCCTCGTTGACGAGACTCTGAGCAATGAGGAGGCCAACGATCGTCTTGCCTGCGCCTGTGTTCAGTGAGACGAGCACATCGTGCTTGTCCCGATTGACATGCCACTCGTTAAGGGCCTTGTCCTGACCGCGCCAAAGATCATTGAATGTTCCAGATAAGCTGGGAAGCGTCTCGAAAATCTTGATCGGATTAAGCGGCGACGGCGCCTTCTTAGTACTGCCAAGCTTGGAAAAGTCCACTGAAACGCCCTTTTGCAATTAATCGGTGCATCGGAAACGCCCCTTTAATTGGGATTGCGGCGACGGTTTTCAATGCCGAGGCGTCTGGTCGGACTGCCGATCGGCCTTTGGGCATGAGGCTCGTGCCTAGCCTTGCCCTATGAGCGTTGCCTTCGGAACCAATGAAGGGCCGCCACCTGTTGGCGACGTTTCAAATGACCTCTACGGCTCAGGAAGGGCCACAAAAGCCGCTATCGCGACGGACCGCTTTGGGTTCCGGAAGCAGAGATTCATCTCGCGTCGATTAGGATCGGGCGCAGTGCGACAGCATGCGCCAAGCCGGGTCCGGCGCTTCCGCATTTGAACGCGACGGAAGGTGACACGATTGATCGAAAAATCCGGGCAGTGTTAGTGGATGCGGGCAATGGAAGCGCTTGAAACGTGCGTGCGGGCCTCTTGGCGTCTCCATCGTTAGAACGCGAAACTCGCCTGCTGTAGTTTATCAAGCCGGATCACGCCCAACAGCAACCATTGCTTCGGCCGCGCCTTCACCGTGCCCAACGCGAACGCTACGCCCTTCCGCGGATATTCTTCATTGTAGGTCTTGGACAAGTGATCGAGCGCGCCTTGCTCACCGTAGGTTTTCCGCAGTTTCCAGAAGGCCGCGCTCGTTTCCCAATCGCTGCATTGCATCGTGTGCTTGCCGGCGGCGTCCTCGTAGCTGAATGCGAAGGCGTAGGGGACCGGTTCGATCGGCTCGAGTTCATCGTCCAGAAGAGAGGTTTGACGCAGCGTCGCACGATAGCTTTCGCGCTCAGCGGCGATCAGCGCAGGCGGCTTCCTGCGGTACTTGAATTTCGGGTTGATAGGCCGAACGAGCGTCAAACTCATCCCTTGCGCGGCGGCTTCTTTGGTTGACGGCATAACCAGCGGATTGAGCAGCGACGCGCGCTCCTCCTTGTCCAGCGGGTGCTCAACCTCAAGGCGATCTTCATAAACGCGACAGCTCTCGGGTCGGAGGTCGCCCTTCGGTGGCACGTACTCGAATTTCACCCAAGCCCATCTGTTGAACTTATCCTGCAAATGCCGGAACCTGATCGGATATAGCCGCTTCCACTCGCCTTCGGCCGTCACGCCGGCGCAGCATACAGTCTCACCATGTTTCCGGCTGGGATTCGGCATCGCCTTGATGATGATGACGACGCGGCACTTTCTTGGCGTGACGGACATAGTGGTTCGGCCCATCGCCGTAGAGGTCGAAAACTTCGATCCCGCGCGCTTTCAGCCGGTCGGCGATCAGTCTCCGGTGACAGGTGGCCGGGTCGCGTTCAAAACATAGTAAGCAAACAGCATCCTGGCGCGCCATCTCATCCAGCCCCTTGAGCGCGCTGACTGCATTGGTCGTCTTGAGGTGCGCGGAATAGATGCGCCTGAATTCGCCGCATTTTCCAGCACGTGCGGCGTCGCGTCCCGTTTTTGGGTCCCCAAGCTCAACGAGGTGCGCGTACGTGATCCCTTCGGCTTCCAGCCGCTCCCGCAGGCCGTTTTTCGAGAAGCCTTTCTTCCGCGAAACGGCGACGGCGCGCACGTCGGCGAGCAATGTCACACCAACGGTTCTTAGCGTCGCGACAAAGCAATCAATATCCGTGCCTTCGTAGCCGATCGTGTAGACGACGCTCATGCCTTCAACTCGCTGGGATCCTAGGACAGGATCGCCGGGCATAGTTAACGCGAGTTTAACCCTTCGGGCAACATGCGCATGATAGGGAACGCAAACATCCAGAGACCGCTGGCGCTGAGCGCTGCGGCTGCTGCGAGTGTCCTGTTTGCGAGCTGTATCTGGCACATGGAAGGCCCGCTTAGGGCCAACCATCGGTATCTGAAAAATCCCGTTCGTCCGATCGCACGCGGTAAATTTCTGCCGCTACCACCTGAATTGGCTTCGTGTCCATTGGAGCGCGAAGCATGGCCCCGGAATTCGGAAAGCCCATTCACCAACTCCCGCTCATCCCGGCCGACGTCCTCAAGAAACATCACGTCCACGAGCCGCTCGATACGCGGTTCCGGTCCGCCGCCCGTTTGCTCCAGGCGCTCTGGCGCGAAGACCGGGGCCTGCCGATCGGCAGCTATATCAACGAGGACGGCAAGCGGCGCAAACTCGGCAGCCGCATCTCGCAGGCGGCAGGCAAAGGAGGCGGCAATTTCCTCACCCCCGAGATCGCCCATACCGCCCGGCGCGAGGCTGCCTATCGCGAAGTCGGCGCACTGATCGACCAGGAACGGCTGGCGACAAACTTGCTCTCGTCTATGCCGCTCACCTTCAATCTGCTCGCGCCCTGGGGGCACGCACTCGAACGCGCCTCGAGCTATCTGATCGAGCTGCTACCGGCCTTCACCGGCGTCGCGCGTCAGCTCCTCTTCGAACATTCCCCCGGCCGGGGCAATGCGAAATTCACGGCCGACCACACGGCCTTCGACGCGCTGATCCACTACTCCGATGGCCAAAGCCGCAACGGCTTCGTCGCCTTTGAGATCAAATATTCCGAGAGCATGCGCGAGCCCATGCCGGAACTGAAGCCGCGCCACGCCGCACCCTCGCATGCGAGCAACCTCTATGTCGATCCCGCCGCCGCGGCGCTTTGGACCAACCCGCTGCAGCAGCTCTGGCGCGAACATCTCCTCGCCCAGAGCATGATCGACAACGGGCTCTACGACGAAGGCTATCTCGTCGTGATCGCGCCGGTCCTGAACCATCACGTCCAGGACGCCGCCGAGGCCTATCAGGCGCACCTGCGCGAGCCGGAGGACGGCAAGGTCCGCTTCATCAATCTCGTCCTGGAAGACGTCATCGAAGTCATCCGGCTCAGCGACCCCGCGCATGCGGACGCCCTGCATCACCGTTACTGCGACTTCTGGCTGGTCGACCGCGAGCTGGAACTGAACGCGCCGATGTTTGGTCTGGCCCGCTCACGCACGCGCCAGCGGCGCAAACCCGTGAAGCGGGCTGATGGGTCGGCGGTCACCCCAATCATTGAAACTATGCATTCAGGAGAAAAAATTGATGACTAACTCTACCCCCGCCCAACTCTTATTCCGGAAGAAAATCACGGCCATCTACGCGGATGGGTCGTCGAAAATGAACCTGTGCATCGCGACCGTGGTCCGGATGCTCAAAGGGGCCACGAACGTGCCCGTCGAAGTGGCGGCGGACGCGGCGGCGCGGAAACTGTTGGCCGACCTGGCCCGAAGCGCCGGACGGACCGTCGAACGGGCCTCCGCGGGGATCTTTCTAACGCCACGGGTCGTCCAACCGGGCGTGGAGCAACGGGCTGTCCCAGCCGCGCCAGCCGCTCCAGCCGTCCCCGCTGGCCCCAAGCCGCGGCGGACGCGAGGGAACGGAAAAGTTAAGTCCCGAGTGATCCGAAAATATCCCACCCTTTCGTCAACATTCTTCAAGGGGTCCACCGCGGGTCAGATCAATTCTGTATTCAAAGCCCGGGAGATAACTCCGCAGAAAGTGAGTGACTACAGGCAAGCGCTCGCGGACGGCGCCTGTACGCTGGGGAATGTCTCTTTGTCCAAGTCCCTCATCGCCAAACTGCAAACCCTCGGTATCGAGGTCCCGGCGACAGCGGACTAAACCCTTAGTGGGGCCGCGTACAGCCCCACCAGTCAAATCAAAAGGAGATGTCAGCACTTTTCACCAAGGAATTACCATGGCCAAAAATCATTATGGTGAAGTCACTAACCGCATCCTGGCCCAACTCGAAGCCGGTGCCCCGCCCTGGATCAAAGAGTGGAAGTCAATCGGGAGAGCGTGGGTTCCTCGTATCTCGCCGCGGCCGTACGCTGAGACTTGGAATTTGTGAAGGTCAAGCGATGAAGCATTTTTGAATTCAATACGAGTTTTGCACCCGGATCATCACTCATGGCAGCCACACCATCGCGATTGCCGAAAAAGACGCGGACACCTTACATTCACAGAAGGACACTAACCAGGCCCGTCCAAAATTTCGTCGGTCCAGACCCGGAAGCTCGCGAGCGTATTGGGGCCGAACGTTGTTGTGATCGCGACATCCGCCGCATCGCGTCCCCGCGCCAGCAATACCCTGCCGATCCGAGGGACGTTGTTCCGTGCATCGAACGTATGCCATTGCCCGCCGAGATAGACCTCGAACCACGCCGCGAAATCGCCGGGCGGAAAGGGTGGCGGGGTGCCGGCGTCGCCCAGATATCCGGTGCAGTAGCGGGCCGGAATGTTCAAGGCCCGGCAGAACGCGACCGCCAAATGTGTATAGTCGCGGCAAACTCCCAAACCTTCCTGATAGGCTTCCGACGCCGTCCTTGTCACCCGGGCGTGCTCGTAGCCGAAATTAATACGCTGATTTACGAAATCGCAGATTGCTTGGACGCGCGCCCAGCCTGGGGTCGAATCCTTGAACAGTGTCCAGGCAAGATCCAACAATCGATCGCTGTCGCAGAAACGACTTGCGAGAAGGAAGACGATGGCCTCTTCCGGGAGCTTCTCCACGGCGATCTGGCCAGCGTCCGGCGCCACCGGATCGGGCAGACCGGAATCGGTCACGACAGCGTCGGTCGACAAGCGCACCTGCCCCGCGGGCGCAACTATCCGGCTGCACCAATTGCCAAAACCATCGCGGTAGCAGGAGATCGGAACCGAGGGGCTGATGACGATGTGATCCGGCGCCGCGAGATCCGCAACGCGCGAGAAATGGACGTTGAGCATCGCAATCAGCGGAGTGGGCTGCGGAAATTCGTATTGCAGTTCGTAGCCGACCCTAAGTTTCACGTCACTCTCCCTGCGTTTGCCGCTGAGGACCACGCCGCCGGCCGTCAATTTCTTACTTGCGTAAACGCGGCTAGACTGCTCCGATCCCAATTTCCTCGTCTTGCCTGCGGTACGCCGAGTAAAAATACCACTTTTGCACCAGCAAAGCTCGGAATAAAAATGGCGGCTGCTGGTCGAGGAAGGCCGCAAGGCGGGGCATACTTTCTCGCAGCCTGATTTGATCATCGCAGCGACGGCGCTCTGCCACGGGCTGACCATCCTGTTCCGCGACGCGAGCGACTATGAGCGCGCTCGCGCCCCGGTCGTCGATCCGTGGCGGTGATGTTTCATGACATACGGGTAAAAATGGGCGGGCAAGATATCCGGTCGTGTCACTTAGGTATGAAGGCACAGTCTTCATCGCCGGCCAGTGATCGCAGAAAGGCCGGGTTTGGGCGCGGCGTTGAACTTGCGGAATTGGCGCAACGCCGCGGTCCCGGAAGTGCGGGGAGTCTTCAGGAGTTGGATGAAGAGCCGACTTACCGCTGGGGTGTTGTCAAGATGGGCGAGAGACTAGACCTAGTTAGCGGTAATACTCGGCTTATGGTCGCCCGCGCCCTGGGTATCAAACCGAGGGTACTTTTAGGATCCCGGAGCAGCATCAATGTGGCCATGGATTGGACAGATTTCGACGCCGACGGCCAAGCCACCATCATGCTCTCGCTGCTGACCCGGCACGGGCGAGCCACGCCGCTTCTGTGGCTCATGCAGTCGAGGCTCGATGCAACTTCCCAAGTAAAAGGATGCAGGATGGCTGCTTGGGGATTGCCAGCTTCAAGCAAAGCACCCCACGCCAAGGCGCAACGATGACGCCCCCCGAACGTCGTCGGCGGCTGCACTGATCTATTCTACCAATGGTCGTGAACTATTTTGGCTCAGTGGGAAGCAGCTCAGTGAGGCGTAGCGCGGGTATCCTCATGTTTCGCCACTCCGGCCGCAAGCCGATGGTTCTGCTCGTCCACCCGGGCGGACCACTCTGGCGCAACAAGGACCGCAACAGCTGGTCCATCCCGAAGGGCGAATTTGGCGACGACGAAACAGCAGAAGCGGCTGCCGTACGGGAGTTTGAAGAAGAGACCGGTTTTCGTCCCGTCGGTGCCCTTCTTCCGCTTGGCGAGGCTATTCAGGCAGGGGGCAAGAGGGTCACAGCGTTTGCCATGGCTGGCGATCTCGATGCCACCCGTATCGAGAGCGTATCTTGCGAAATCGAATGGCCACCGAAGGGTGGACGGCTCATCCGCGTCCCCGAGGTGGACCGCGCGGAATGGTTTACGCTCGACGACGCGCGGGACAAGATCATCAAGGGACAAAGCGTCTTTCTCGATCGCCTGGAACAAATCCTGCGGCCGATGCCATCGATCTGAGGGGCGGCTTTACCCATCGAGCTCAGGATAGTGACGGAATATCCCTTGCTCGTTGAATGCGATGCGGCGGTTGCTGTCGAGATAAGCGCGGATGCGCGGATGTTGCGCGATTGCTCGATGCAGAGCCGCCACGCGCGGAACGTCGGTGAGAGTCCGCTCCATCCTTCGCGGAAAGGCATAGAGCAGGCCTTCGACGATCTGGAATAGCGATAGGTCGGCATAATACCAAGTCTCGCTGATCACGACCGATAGGCCCACTCTCTTGTTCCGATGGAGATGATTTTCCAGGGCATGTCGATGAGCTTGTTCCAGGCGAAGCAGCAGTGGTCGAGAATGTCGTCGTAGGATTCGAAGACGCGGTTCGAGAGCCAGTTGTCGCGCATGAATTGCCAGATGTTCTCGACCGGATTGAGCTCGGGCGATTTCGGCGGCAACGGCAAGAGCGTGATGTTGTCCGGGACGGGAAGCTTCGCCGAGACATGCCACCCGGCCTGATCGAGAAGAACGAGCGCATGCGCGCTTGGTGCGACCGCAAGCGAGATTTCTTCGAGATGCAGGGCCATGGCCTCGCTGTTGCAGGAGGGTAGTACGAGCCCGGCGCCTTTTCCTTCGGCCGGGCAGATGGCGCCGAAAATATAGGCTGAACTCGTCCTCTGGTCGTGCGGCGCCGAAGGCCGTGTCCCGCGTTTCGCCCATCGGCGGGTGACCTTGTTTTTCTGCCCGATCCGAGCTTCGTCTTGAAACCAAATCTCTATCGGCTTGCCAGGAGCCTCTTTTGCGGCGGTCTCCTCCACGAGGGCGAGAAAGTTTTTTTAAAAGCCGCCGCGGCTTCCTCGTCTTGCGCATGATGGCGCGGTCGCGCCGAGAGCTTGCGAAAGCCCATATGCCGCAGCTCGCGGCTGAGCGTCGGCTTGGAGATCGAAACCCGGAACTCTTCGAAGAGCCACTGCGCCAGATCGATCAGCCGCCAGCGGACGACGCCATGCAGGGCGGGAATCGGCCCATCTTCCACGACCTGCCGCAAGGCTTGGCGCTGGCGCTCGCCGAGGATGCTGGGAGCGCCCGGCGCTTTGCCGGTCAAGAGACCATCAGGACCTTTGGCGTTGAAACGGACAACCCAGTCGCGCACGATCTGCACCCCGACCCCGCCGATCCGCGCCGCATCCGGCCGCGAGCCGCCATCATAAATCTCGGCCAGTGCCAAGAGACGCCGGGTCTGATCGGGGTCACGCGATCGCCGCGCCAGCATGCGCAGGCCAATCGTGTCAAAGTCAGAGCGAAGCGGAACCGGAGTCGACATGGCAAACTCTCCCAAAAGCTGTTTGCCATGGTGAATCAGATAAATGCCGATTCGGGAATCCGCCTCAGGAGTCAAACTTTCAGAGACTTGGTATAAGTGATTCCTTTGAGTCGATAATTGGGAAAGATTAGCGGCGCGACTACGAAGCTTTGCCGCCTCTTCGCGGCTTAGCTGGCCAGCAGCGGCGACCGCACCTGGACGTTTGGCGCAGGAATTGGGGCGGGACTTGGCGCCGAACTTGGCGGAGAAGGGCCACCTGACGTTTCCAAAGCAAACTGCTCGGTCGCCTCGGGTGCCGGGGCTCCGGCGTCGTCTAGCGGTAGGATCTTTGACTTTGAATCAAAAGAGCGTGGTTCGAATGCATGTGCCAGAACCAATTTTAGCGGGGTGGAGCAGTAGTAGCTCGCTTCATCCCAATGTCAAGCGACCTCGACGATCTAATTCGTCGTGACGATGCCCCTGACAATGATCGCGCCGATGTCGGCATTGACACGTTAACGGGCGGGCCACAGAAACTTGACTGCTGAGGCCTCAATATATGCTGCCGCGACGGTCGCATCGCTCCAAGAGTTATGCGCTGCGGTCCGGAACTGTCGATGCGTCGGACGCCTGATTAAATGTCGTTGTACATTGAATGTGTTGTAAACGGCCGCATGGACGGAAACAAAACGCTGAGCCGACTTGATTGATTTGAAACCTTGCATCTTTCGTTCGCGTCGCCGAAGGAGCTGATGTGACCTTCCTGCGATTTAGTGGACACTGGATTAAGCGGCTTGGCGCTCTGCCTGTTCCGGGGTGATATATCCGAGGGCGGTATGGAGCCGCTGACGATTGTAGTATCCTTCGATGTAGACGAACAAGTCGTGCCGGGCGGCATCCCAGGTTGGGTAGCAAGCCTGGTGCACGAGTTCGGTTTTCAGAGTGCCGAAGCAGCTTTCCATCGGTGCGTTGTCCCAACAATTTCCCTTCCGGCTCATGGATTGGATCATCCCGGCTGCGTCGTGAACCTTGCGGTAACCCGCGGCGGCATATTGGCTCCCACGATCGGAATGGTGAGTGAGGCCGGGAGGCGGCTTTTGCCACTGGATGGCCATGGTCAGGGCCGCGATGGTCAGTTCCGCCCGCATGTGATCACGCATCGCCAAGCCGACGATTTTGCGGGTGAAGAGATCGAGCACGATGGCCAGATAGAGCCACCCTTCCTCGGTTGGCACGTAGGTGATGTCGGCGAGCCAAACCTGATTGGGCCGCTCGGCGGCGAATTTCTGGTCGAGCCGGTTGGGGGCGATCGGCAAGTCGTGATGGCTGTCCGTGGTGCGCACCCGAAACCGCCGTGGCGTTCGTGCCCGGATGCCGTGATGATGCATGAGGCGTTCGACGCGGCTACGGCTCGCCGTCTGCCCCTCGGCGCGCAAGGCCGCGTGGATCCTGGGCGCGCCATATCGTCCCCGATGTGTCGTATGGACCCGCCGGATCTCGGTCAGCAGGGTGCGATTGGCCACCTTACGCGGGCTTTCGGGCCGGCCACGCCAGGCATAATACCCCGAAGGAGAGACACCCATCGCATCGCACACGACGCGAACCGAGAACGCCTCGCGCTGATCTTCAATGAGGCGGAATTTCATCTCGGCGCTTCCGAGAAAATGCGCAGCGTTTTCCTAAGAAACTTCTGCTGTCTCCAGCTCTGTCGCTTGCTGAAGGACGTATCCGAATGCCTTGGCGCGCCGCCGTAGGTTACTCAGAACCCGTTGCCGGTAGCGTTCCTCGTAGTACGCCGCGCCGGGATCCGTGTACTCCATGCCGTGACGCAGGGTATTGTAGAACAGCACGGCAATCTTGCGGGCAGTGGCAGTGACGGCCTTCGCCTTGCCGATGCGCGCCGACAGGCGACGATAGAAGGCGCCCAACGCCGTTTCGGTGCGCCCTACGGTCACGGCTGCGAGTTCGCAGTAGTGCCGCCGCCCGGCTGCCGGAGCGCCGGGTTCGCGAGGATAGAAGCTTGCCGCCGGAAATTTTATTGCTTGGAGCAAGGCATAGCCACGATGTGAAATGTTTGGCGCTGGGCCAAGCGGTGAGATTGGTTCCACATTCGCCAACGAGCTTGAGCGCGAGCGCCGGGCCCAACCCGTGTATCTGAGTGAGATCGACCCCAAGCATGGCATGGAGCGCCGCCCGCACATCGAAGGCCGGCGCGTTTGGCTGTTTTGCCGTATGCCGGGGAGGCGGCAGCTTGCCCGCTGGTTTGACGATCGACGCCTTCAGGCGGTCGAGGACAGCCTTCATCCGCATGTCGCACTCGGCGACCTTCGCCTGGTAGATGTCGTAGAGTTCAAGCGCCTGGCCCAGCGCAAAAATGTGTTCCTCGCGGCCATTGCCTGTCAGCGCGGCAGCGATCGTCTCCATCGTCGCGTGACAGCGCGGGTCCCGGTACGAGGCCAAAACTTCCGGGTTGCGCTCGCCTGCGACGATGGCGCGGACGATGCGCATGCCAGTTACGCCCGTGATGTCGGCGACGACGTGATGGATTTGCAGGTTCATCTGCGTCAACGCCTTCTGCATGTGCTGAATGTGAGCTGCGGCGTAATCCAGCAACCGTTCCCGTTGACGCAGGTACGCGCGCAGAACTGCAATCTCGCCTTTCGGCTGGAAGCTGCCGCGGACCAGGCCGTAGGCATGCAATCGCTGGAGCCATTGCGCGTCGCTGACGTCGGTCTTGCGGCCGGGGACGTGCTTGGTGTCACGGGCGTTGACTAGGAGCACCTCGAACCCGCGCTGATCAAGAATCTCGTAAGCGGGAATCCAATAGACGCCGGTCGATTCCATAACGACCGTTTTCACCCCGCAGCTGGCTAACCAGTCCGTGCCGGTGAAGACTGCCGAGCAACAAGCGGCCCTGATGATGGTCGGTTTGCGCGACCGACTGATCCGCAATTGCACGCAGCTATCGAACGCCATTCGCGGCTATGCGGCCGAGTTCGGTTTCTCCGCCGCCAAGGGCAAAGCTCACTTGGTTCCACTGCTCGAACGTATTCAAGCCGATGAGAGCGTGCCCGTCCTCGCTCGAGAGCTGTTCACGGCCCAAGCTGAAGAATATGCGCGGCTGCAGGCGCAAATCGACGCAGTCGACGCCAAGCTCCTGGCCTGGCACAAAGCCGATGAAAGCAGTCGGCGCCTTGTTAAGATCCCCGGCGTCGGGCCGATCGGCGCAGTTCTGCTGATGCTGAAGACCCCGGCGCCTGAGCTATTCCGATCGGGCCGACAGTTCGCCGCCTGGATAGGTTTGACGCCGAAGGACCATTCGACGGCAGGCAAGGTCAGGCTAGGTGGCATCACTCGGGCTGGCGACGAGGCCTTGCGCAGCGTGTTGGTCGTTGGCGCCACTTCCGTTATCCAACACGTTCGACGTGGCGGGCGCGGATCGCCCTGGATCGTCAACCTTCTTAAGCGCAAGCCGCCGAAGTTGGCCGCCGTGGCGCTAGCCAACAAAATGGCCCGCGTCGCCTGGAAGCTGATGGTCACAGGCGAGCGCTACGCCGCCAAATCCGTGCCCGCCGCTCTGGCGAACGCGACATAGAGATCAGCCAGACACGGGGAGCAACTTAACTGCAACCGTGCTGAGCCGATGCCAGAACTTGCAAGCAAATGAGCAGATGGTGTGATCGATCGATCCAAGACACGAGACATTCCGCTTCATCCATCGGCCGTCAAAGGTCGCAGCAATGATTGGAACTTGTGTCGCGGAAACCATCTTGGCCAGCGTTCATGTGCAAACGCTACAATAGGCCGGACATATGGACGCAAGCGATCTGATCAGAGCACTGCCCAACAGCTTGCGAGGAGCGGGCCGTCCACATATGGGTGATGGGGAGCCTGCGCCAGCTACCGCGGACCGCGACCTAATCGAGCGCCATGTCGCGCGCGTGATCGTAAAACCTCAGGCATTGGAAGTCTGCCTCATTCCCACATGCAAGGCAGAAAACCACGGCCTCGATGACCTGGCTCCCTGCCATCCGCCGATACCAACGATCACGCTTCCCTGGACCGCGCCAAGCTTCGCGGCCGTGAAGGGCATTGTTCATGCGCCCTACACCGAACCGGCGATGAAAACTGAAAGCCGGGACGCTCTGCTCGCCGCCATCACCAAGGCCAGGGGATGGATCGAGGCCCAGGGCGAACGGCACATCCGCCTGCTCGCTCCCCTCGCCTTCCTGTCGCCCCGCATCATTGCGGCGATCGTCGATGGCACCGCGCCTGCGGACCTCACCGTCACCGGCCTCGCCAAGGCCCTGCCCTATTCGTGGGCCGAGCAGGAGGAGAGGGCTGGACTCTTATTGTAGCACCGGCGATTAATGCCGGCGTCATCGGTCGCGGAGGGGAAATCGCTTGAAGCAAACACGCAACCAAAAAGACGGCCTTCCGGCTCAAGATGCGCATCGCTCGGTCAAAGAGTCTGCCGATGCCGTGGACTCAAGTCGGCGTCCGCCTGATCCCCAAAGGGCACTCCGCGAACCGGTCTCTGTCTGCAATCGAACCAGTCTCAGCCACGGCTAAACGGAAATTAGAAAATGGCGAGCAGAGACCGGTGCCCGAAATCTACCCCGCAAGGGCCGAAATACCGAAAATTACCGGCCAGAGACTGGGATCCGCCAACGTAACCCGCGGGAATGTCGCGGGTTCTCGCACACCGGGAAATATCACCCCGGAGACCCGACTGCCTGGCTGCCCAGAGAGGATTCGAACTCTTGAATCCAGAGACGCGTGGCAAACGCTGGGCGATTGGCGCTTAATTTTCATCGCAGAAAGGAGTGGACTTCTGCGGCGAAGAGAGCGTCACTGTCGCCGTGTCGAGATAAGGGCCGGTGGCTCGATCCGGGATCTTGCCCCGCTGGCGATGGTGCCACTGCGGGGCGTCGGTGGTGGCGGCGCCTGGTGCCGTCGCAACCGAAAAGGATCCTCAAATGTCGCACAGCAAAATCCCCACAACGGCCAAGATTGCACGCGCAAAAAGCCGCGCGAAAAGGCCTGCAAATCCTAGGAACATTCCTTCGGGCTCGACCCGCGGCGGGACCAAGCAGGAGGCCGTCCTCGCCCTGCTTAGACAGCCCAAGGGGACAACGATCGCCGCCATCATGAAGGCGACCGGTTGGCAGCAGCACTCGGTCCGCGGCTTCTTTGCGGGTGTGGTGCGCAAGAAGCTCGGCTTAACGCTGATATCGGAGAAGGCCGGGGCCGAACGCGTTTATCGTGTGCCTGCCGGCCAGCCGAGCAAATCGAAGCCGAAGATCGCCATATCGCCGGCCGCTTAGCCATGGCTTCGGTGGACACAAGAGCGATCGAGGGCGAGATCGATCGCATTCGGTCGCTCGGCCTCGAGGAATTGCGGCGCGAATGGCGGCGGCTCAACCACGCTGAACCGCCGCGGATCAGCCGCGACCTGTTTGTCCTAGCCCTCGGTTACAGGCTTCAGGAAATCGCGCATGGCGGGCTCGGCAAGGCGACCCGGCGCAAGCTGCAAACGATGGCGAAGGCCTTGCGGACAACGGGCCGGGTTGGCCCGGCGCCGAGCCTCAGCCTGAAGCCCGGCGCGCGTCTTGTTCGGGAATGGGGCGGCTGGACTCACACCGTTACGGTCACCGAAGATGGGTTCGAGTATGCGGGGTCGAGCTATCCGTCGCTGACCAAGATCGCCAAAAGGATCACCGGAGCGCACTGGTCGGGTCCGCGCTTCTTTGCGCTGCCAGCGGCTGGTGCGGAGCGCCCGCGCAATGGGGGGCGCGATGGGTGAATCGGACAAGACGCCGCGGCGCTCCGCCAAAAAGGCACGCTGTGCGATTTACACCCGAAAATCATCGGAGGAGGGCCTCGAGCAGGCCTTCAACTCGCTCGACGCCCAGCGGGAAGCCTGCGCCGCCTTCATTCTATCGCAAAAGCACGAAGGCTGGACGGTGTTGCCGACGCTCTATGATGATGGCGGGTTTTCCGGCGGCACGATGGAGCGGCCAGCCCTGAAACGGCTGATCGCCGATATCGAGGCAGGCCAGATCGACGTGATCGTCGTCTACAAGGTCGACCGGTTGACGCGCGCACTCTCCGATTTTGCCAAGCTTGTCGAGGTCTTCGACCGCCGCGGCGTCTCGTTCGTGTCGATCACCCAGCAATTCAACACCACCACCAGCATGGGACGGCTGACCCTGAATGTCCTGCTTTCCTTCGCCCAGTTCGAGCGGGAAGTCACCGGCGAACGCATCCGCGACAAGGTCGCCGCGTCCAAGAAAAAGGGCATGTGGATGGGCGGCATGCCGCCCCTCGGCTATGACGTCAGGAACCGCAAGCTGGTCGTCAACGACGCCGAGGCCCGCCTCGTCGTCGATATCTATCGGCGCTATCTCGCGCTGAAATCGGTGCACGCGCTGCGGGATGCGCTGGCCGGCGCCGGGATCAAGAGCAAGCGCCGAACGCGGCCAGACGGCGCCGAATATGGCGGCCAGAGGTTCTCCCGTGGGGCGCTTTATCTGATCCTCCAGAACCGTCTTTACCGCGGCGAGATATTCCACAAGGGCAATTCCTATCCCGGCGAACACCCGGCGATTGTCGACAAGCCGCTGTGGGACGATGTCCAGGCCGTGCTGGCCGCAAACCGCGTCGAGCGGACAACGGGTGCGCGCGCAAGGCACCCCAGCCTGCTGACGGGCATGGTGTTTGACGAGACCGGCGAGCGCCTGACGCCAAGCCATGCGGTCAAGAAAGGAACACGTTATCGATACTATGTTTCGACCTCCCTCGTCACCGGAATGGCAAGGAATCGTTCCAGCGGCCGGCGGATACCGGCTGGCAATTTGGAAGGCCTGGTGATCAACAGGCTTCGCACATTTCTCGCCGACCCCGGAGCGATCCTCGATGCCGCCGATGGCAATTCGCACAACGGTTCAGGGCGGAGCCAGCTGGTCGAGTGTGGCCGTCAGCTCGCGGAAGACCTCGGCGGCCTCGCGCCAGACACAGTCAAAGCGATGCTCATGACCCTGCTCTGCAGGGTGGAAATCCGATCCGACCGCGTCGACGTCACGTTCCCTCGAGGCCGCTTGACCCAGCTGCTCGCCGGGTCGCTTGATCTGAAGATGCAGCATCAAGCGCCTACGAGTGCACCGGATGATCTCCTGGGATTGACGCTGCCGGTGGGCCTGAAGCGCGCCGGCCGCGAAATGCGAATGCTGGTCGAGAATGCCGATGACCAGACACCAGCCGATCCCAGCTTGCTCAGAATCATTGCGCGCGCTCACCACATCCAGGCACGCCTGATCCAAAACCCCAAGCTGACCGTGCAGGATATCGCTCGCGAAGAGCAAGTGTCGGCAGCCTACATCTATTCCCTCCTGCGTCTTCCCTGGCTGGCGCCCGACATCACCACGGCCATCATCAATGGCCGAAAACCGCCGCAACTCACCGCCCAGACATTGATGCTTCTGACGCCGCGGCTGCCGGTCGGCTGGGCCGAACAGCGAAAGCTCCTCGGCTTTCGCTGAAAACAAATCGTCGAATTCTGCGAGTTCCCGCCTCCAATCACTTCGGCATCGCCTGACGTCAGCTGCTCCGCCCGCGAGAAAAGTCAACCACGAAATGGCGCCGGAGAGATTTTCATAACGGCCGCGGCCGAAATCGCCCCTGAAACCGTCTCTGCCGCAAATAGCTTTGGAACACGGGGCCAGTAACCCCCGCCAAATTCGCGAGAAAATAGGCTTCCTAGAAAGACAACAACAACTGCAATATCAAATACATAATAACTGGCGGAGAGGGGGGGATTCGAACCCCCGATAGGCTTGCGCCTATGCCGCATTTCGAGTGCGGTGCTTTCAACCGCTCAGCCACCTCTCCAACCCACTGAGATAATTAAGTATTCTGGTCGAAATAGAAAACAGCAAAAGGTGATTTGCTACCGAATTGCTACTCAATCCTCAACGGGCCCGCTTCTCTAGCGCTACTCGCAGGGCGTCGTCAACGCGGGCCGCGGCATCCGCCTGCATGCCGGGCAAGACATGGGAGTAAAGGTCGAGGGTAATCCCGACCTTGGAGTGGCCCAACCGCTCGCTGGCAACCTTCGGATGTACACCAGAAGAGAGAAGGTGCGTGGCATGTGCGTGTCGTAGGTCGTGAAATCTTATCGGGGGTAACGCGGTCCTGGCAATGATTTGGTGCCACGCATGTGTGAGGCTGCGCGGCTGCACGGGCTGGCCGTCTTCGCGTGTGTAGACGAAGGTGGCTTCATTTTGGCGTGCGCCCAGCCGGAGAAGTTCTTCCGCCTGCCACAGTCGGTGGGCGCGCAGTTCGTCGAGCACGAACGCAGAAAGAGCGACAGTGCGCGAACGACCCGACTTTGGTTGCTTATAGCGAACTCCGTCTTCCGTCTGCTCGGCGCTCTCGACGACGGCTAGCTGGGCATTTGCGAGGTCGACTTGCCGCCAGCGGAGTGCAATGATTTCCCCGCGCCTCAGTCCACAAAGAACGCCGAGGACGACCGGGATGAAAAGGCGGGTGTCGCGTACCGCTTCCAGCAGTTCGACAGTTTGCGCCATGTCATAGGTGCTCATTGTGGCGCGTTCGACCTTGGGAGGGTCGACGACGTCCGCTGGGCTGCGGGCAATGATTTCCCAGCGAACGGCGTGTGCCAGCGCCTGCTTGATCAGGCGATGCATGTAGATCACAGTGTTCGGAGACAGTCCGCCGCTCCCGTCCCTGCGGCCTTCCAGCAATGCTTTGGTGTAAGCCGCCGCTATTTGGGGTGGTCGAAGTTTTGACAGACGTACGGCGCCGAGCAGTGGTGCGATGTTTTTCTCTACAAGCTCCGTATATCGTTCATGGGTCCGGGGCGATACGCGAGACTTGATCCCGCATACGCCGGATGAGGCAATAATTTGCAGCGTCGATGCCGCGATTCAGCTAACATAATCAGCATGTTATTTCGGATCGAATGAGGCCGTCATGGCGAACCCGGCGGGTGAATCGTATGATGGCGCTCTCAGGCTCGATTTCGACCGCCGATTGTTGCTTCACTTTCGCGGATCGGTGGTTACCTCCGACGCAGGCTTGCTCGCATACCGGGAACTGGACGACGCGCTGTGCCTCAGCGCGATGGCGGGTGATGCGCTCTCCGACGCACGCACTGGCAAGAATGGCGGCATGCACTCGTCGGGATGTTGCGGCAATCCATATTTGGGCGACTTGCCGGATATGAAGACGTGAACGACGCTCAACGCCTGCGCCATGATCCCGCGATGCGGTGGATAGTCGGCGGAAAGGCGGCCTCGGATGCAGCGGCTTCGCCGAGCCAGATGGGCCGCTTTGAGACGCGCTGGCTCACGGCGGAAAAGAACCTTTCGGCGCTCGCTGATCTCTCCGGCAAATGGATCGACAGCGTTCATGGTCGCCGTCCGCCGAGAGGTATCTTGCTCGACATGGATTCGAGCGTGAGCCCGACGCATGGCGAACAGGAACACAGTGTCTGGAACGGTCACTATGACTGCACCTGCTATCATCCGCTGTTCGTTTTCAACCAATATGGCGATTTGGAACGCTGCGCCCTGCGCCCCGGCAATGTTCACAGCGCCGATGGATGGGAGGCGGTGCTGAAGCCGGTCGTGGCGCGGTATCAAGGCAAGGTCTCACGCATTTATTTCCGCGCCGACGCCGGCTTCGCAAACCCCGAAGTTTACGAATATCTGGAGGCAGAACGGATCAAATATGCGATCCGTCTGCCCGCCAATCACATCTTGCAAGAGAGGATCGGCTATCTGCTCAAACGCCCGGTTGGTCGCCCGTCCAATGACGTCTGCCGATCCCATGCAAGTTTCACCTATCAAGCGGGAAGCTGGTCGCAGCCGCGTCGGGTGATCGCCAAGGTCGAATGGCATCCGGGCGAGCTTTATCCGCGCGTCGGCTTCATCGTGACGAACATGGCGCGCTCCGCCGAGAATGTCGTCGCCTTCTACAACAAGCGCGGCACGTGTGAGCAATGGATCAAGGAAGGAAAAGGCGCAATCAAGTGGACCCGGCTATCATGTCGGTCGTTCGCTGCTAACGCCGTCCGTCTCCAGCTTCATGCGCTGGCCTACAATCTCGGTAATTTTCTGCGCACGCTGGCGACGCCCGAACCGATAAAGGATTGGTCACTGACGAGCCTGAAGGAAAAGCTGATCAAGATCGGCGCGAAGATCGTGAGCCATGGCCGCTATGTCGCGTTTCAGATGGCCGAAGTCGCCATTCCGAAAAATCTCTTCGCGGACATCCTACGAATGATCGCCGACCTGCGGCCGCCGCCCAATCCAGCGCCTGCGTGAAGTGTTCGGTCGTCATGCGTCGAGCAAAAACTAAGGGAGAAGTGCGTCTTGATCACAACCGACTCTGTATTGTCCGGTGCGCGATCCGCCCATGTCACTGGTTTTGGTGTGCCGGAGCACCACAGCAGCGCCGCAGCGCGGCAATCTCAACCTCAATAAGCGGGCGATCCGGAAAATAATGCCGGTATAGGACGAATGTCCGATGTCACGGCAGGAGATCAATGATACGCGCTTGGCACATTCCCGGTTATCTGGGGAATGCCAGTTGATATGTCCGAGCCACTGATGAAGTAATTGCGCAAACGTGATCTTGCTCGGCTCTAAATAGCCACCGCCTTTCAATTCAGAAATTAGGCGCGCGCTCTCGATCTGCGCTTGGCGCTTGGTGCCCTGAAAAGAATGCCACTTGCGCTTGCGCTTCCCGGTCGCAGCATCCTGAACATCGAGAACAATGGCCCAACGGCCCGGCGAGCGCTCCCGAATATGGCCCTTCATTATTTTCCCTTGCGATTGCGATGACTGAAATCGAATCGGCATTTGTCGGAGCAGAAGGCTCTATGAGATCGACGCCCGCTGGCACCGCCTATCTCGAAAGGCGCGCCACAAGCTTTGCAAGCACGGACCTTTGCGCCGCTGGCGTGACTAGAGACGCATTGCAGGACGAGGGCGTTGTAAAGATTAGTTGGCACAATGCTGAGGGTCATTTCGTCTGTCTCGCCGCCGTTTGGCCCAAAACGAAAGGTGAAGCTGCTAGGGTGTTCATAGGGAACGTATTTCCCGTTCCGGATCTCCCAATTCGCTTTATCGTCGACCAATGCGATCAAATCGCGCATGCTTCTGCCTAGGATAGCCCAAAGCGAGGTGGGTTCCTTCTCTCGATTGGTGAGAAGACCGTATTTCTTCGCAAACTCTCTATGGCCGGTAAGGGTCGGCTCAGCCTTGGCCAGCTCTAGGTAGAGGTCCGGGATTTGGTCGAGAGGCCTGGTTATCAATGGTGGGCCCGTGGCAACCAGCCGAGGCCCGGCTGGCTTGATGAGCCCCGTCAGAGGACTCGGTGTTGATGGGATCGTGGCAAGCAGCAGAGCGAGAACACCGTATTTCTCCGCATACTCTTTATGGGCGGCAATATAGCCGGCAATAGTCGGCTCGGCCTTTGCGAGTTTCAGCTCGGGGTATGGCCTGGCAGACGCTTGGCTCCGCGGTGGCGTCTTTTCGACGTAGTCAGCAAACCGCACCCACTCGAATTCGATCTTTATTCCCTGGTGCATGTCTGGCCCGCGTTTGGCACGATTTCTCATTTCTTATCGTGAAAGCATGGTAATGGCAAGGGGAATGTGCGATGTTCTGTTTCAAGAAAGGAGCGGCGCATATGACCGAAGACATAACCGCAATTCTCGAACGCCCGACATGCAGTGTCGAAGAGCTAGGACGGATTTTGGGGGTTTCGAGGAACCCAGCTTACGACGCCGTCAAACGGGGTGATTTCCCATCAATTCGCATTAGGGGTCGCATTCGCGTCCTAACTGCACCGCTTCGGCGCACGCTCGGCATGGAACCAGTTCAATCCGAACGGGGGCCTCGTTGATCGATGCCCGTTCAGAATGTGGCACGGGCGCCGCAATTCCAAGCTTGGATCGACAAGGCGAAAGAGACTGACATCGACCGGATTGTCAGGACGCGCAACATCAAGCTGGTTGGCCGGCCGCCAGAACTTGCCGGGCCATGCCCACAGTGCGGCGGCACAGACCAATTCTCTGTCCACCTTGGAAAGCAGGTTTTCAATTGCCGAGGGTGCGGGGCCAAGGGACACGGCGCGATCGATCTTGTGATGTTTTTGGATGGTTGCGCCTTTCTGGCCGCGGTCGAGACGGTCACTGGCGAGCCGCCGCCGGACGATACCGGAACCGCCCGCAGACCGGACCCGGAGCTAGCACAGCGGCGCGCCAGAAAGGCCGAAGAACATGCCAAAGAGCAGGAAAAGCGCGAGCGAGCCACCTTTGATGAGACCAGGCGCAAGGCAGACAAAGCGGCTTGGCTTTGGGGCCGCCGAGAGCCGGTGTCGGATACCAATCCGGCCGGGCTCTATTTGCGGAAACGCGGCTATGAGGGCCAATTCCCGGCGACCTTGGGATATCTCCAGCCAAACGGCAAATACCCGCCCGCCATGATCGGCGCTTTTGGATTTTGTGACGAGCCGGAGCCCGGGGGGATCGATCCGCCGGCCGTTGTCGCCGGCGTGCACATCACGAGGCTGACGCCGGACGGCGGCAAGGCGCCGATCGATCCGACCAAAATCATGCTCGGGCCAATGTCTGGTTTGCCGATCGTGCTGGCGCCGGTCAATGATGGTCTCGGGCTTGCGATCACAGAGGGGATTGAGGACGGGCTGAGCGTTTTTGAAGAAACCGGCTTGGGCGTTTGGGCGGCAGGCTCGGCCGGCAATATGCCAAAGATTGTCGCGGCGCTCCCGCCCTATGTCGAGTGCACCACGATATTCGCGCATCGCGACGAAACGGGAATGCAGTTTGCAAAAGAGGCCGCCCGGCTGATCGCCGCCATGGGAATCGAAGTCCACATAAAAGGACGCGGCTGATCATGGCAGAAGGACCAGACTGGAATGATGTCCACCGCGCGAATCCCGGCGCTGTGCGCGACGCGCTGACTGAGCCGGACATCCCGTTTGACGATGCGTCGCCGCTGAATGGCGATGGCGAGGCGTTTTTCAGGAAATGGCCGCCGGACAGGCGGTCTGTGAATGCGCTGGAGCTGCCTGCGTTTGGTGAAACCTTCCTTATCAAAGCGAGCGAGATAACGCCGGAGCCGATTTCATGGCTTTGGAAATATTGGCTCGCACGCGGCAAGCTACACATCATTGCCGGCGCGCCCGGAACCGGCAAGACGACAATCTATCTCGCATTCGCGGCAATCATTACATCGGGCGGAACATGGCCGGACGGAACGCGGGCGGCCGCTGGCAACGTCTTGATATGGACTAGCGAAGACGGCCACGCCGATACGATTATCCCGCGCTTGATGCGCATGGACGCGGACCTCGGCCGCGTTTTCATTATTCGCGGTCACCGCGACGCGAAGGGCAAACAGCGGCCATTTAATCCTGCAACCGACATGGACTCACTTAGAGCAAAAGCCGCGACAATTCCGGGCGGCGTTGATTTTGTCTTTCTTGATCCGGTCGTCGCGGCCGTTCCCACGACTCGCAACTCGGACAAAAATGCGGAGACACGCGCCGGCTTGGCGCCGTTTGTAGAATTCGTTGAAGCATTGAACGCGGCCGGCGGCGGCGTTACCCACGTCTCGAAAGGGACATCAGGCAAAGACCCACTCGAGCGTGTAACCGGCACTCTCGCTTATGGCGCGGTGCCCCGAATTGTCATGCTCGCTGCCGAAAACAAAGCCGAGGGCGACGGTGAACCAGAGCAAATCATGGTTCGCGCAAAGAACAACATCGGGCCGAAAGACGGCGGCTTTGGCTATCATATCGACGCGGCGCCTTTGTGCGAATGCCCGGACATCGAAGCAACCCGCATTGTCTGGGAATTGCCGCTTGAGGGGAACGCTCTCGATTTGCTGAACGATGCCGAAGGCGAGACGGGTAGGGTTTCCAAGCTGGATGAGGCGAAACGGTTCCTGCGGGCGGCTTTGTCAAAAGGCGAGCGGCCGCAAGACGAAGTCAAAACGGAGGCAGCGGCTCAAAATATCTCATGGGGAACGCTGAAACGCGCCTCCGAAGGCGGCGAGGTCATCAAGCGCAAAGACGGCTTCGGCGCCGGAGCGCACTCGTTTTGGGGGCTGTCATGACCATGGAAGCGCAAATTCCACGCTTTGATCCTGCACTTGTTGCGCTTCTATGGGAAATCAAAGGAGTGCAAAAGACCACAAAGGAGATCAAGTCATATTCTCGTAAGTTATTGATTTTTTCAAAGGAGAGCAAGAAGCGCAAGTTTTTGGATACGCGCGCGCGAGGCACATGGCCGCAACTGCAGCCTCGGCATGACTTCTAGCTGGCAGCGTTGTCATCGGCGAGACGAATGTAATCGAACTAACGAAAGGGAGGGTTCGCATCGCCGTCAACCACACATCACGCTACGAATCATTCGAGAATAGGAAGTCACACCCCCCAGGGTGGGACAAAAAATTTGAGATCAACCCCATGCACCAGAGTATCGGGACACGACTTGACAACTTACGGCGAGCGCCACGATGCGGGGCGACGACGCGCGTGGGTGCGCCATGCCAATGTCCGACCATGCGCGGCCGAAAGCGGTGTCGCCTGCATGGCGGGTTGAGCCTCGGCGCCCCCCGCGGCGCTCGAAACGGCAACTTTACCGACGGAAGCTGGACAGCGGAGGCGATCGAAGAGCGTCGGTGGCTTCGGTCACTTATTATTCGGTCCTTCGGCAAGCTTGAGAACACACCATGACAACGAAAAGCAACATTCCGAATGGTGCGGTTGCCAGTGTCGCGCGCCGCCCTCCCGTGCGAGTCAAGTTGCGGCGCATCGACGCGGACCGGGCGAAACCATATCCGCCCGACGGCGAGACCAGGGCTTGGTGGGATAGGCTCAAGAGGGCACTCGGCACGAGTTCGAGCGCTTTTGTCAATTCGTCATTGGTCCAATTGCAAGCAGCGGCCCGGCTACCATTTGGCGGCATCTCAGAAACCGCCGTGAATGCCGCGCTTGCCATGATTGAGGCCGCCGCCCCGAAGGACGAGATCGAGGGAGCGCTAGCCGTTCAAATGGCCTGCACGCACACTGCAGCGATGGCGGTCCTCGCCAGGCTCGGAGGTGGGCATGGGAGTGAGCTGCGAGTGGCGGCGCTTGGATCGGCCGCGGCGCGGTTGCTAAGAGCCTATGCGACCCAGGTCGAGGCGCTTCGACGGCTTCGTCACGGTGGGCAACAGTACGTTCGCGTCGAGCACGTCTACGTCAATGCCGGTGGGCAGGCTGTCATAGGCAACGTGAAACAGCCGGAAATGCGAGGTTAGCCCTGTCGGCAACTTGCGCCATTTCTCCAGGCCGACGCCCTTGGGCAGTTGCCGGCGCGCGCAACCAACTTGTCAGGGAAGGTCGCTCCCTAATTTTCTTGCATCGCTCCTTCTACAGTCTTGAGCAACTGACCCGGTTCGACGCGAAACAGCTCCACTTTCAAGGCCCCAATCTGCGTATCTCGCCAATAAGCCGCCGCAGGATCGACCCCGGTTTCGTTCTTGAGCCAATCAACAAACGCCTTGGCGCTGCGCGGCGGCAAGCCGCTTGGCGAGGTCTTCGGTTTCCTGAGACAGATTAATCATGGGAACAATCTAGCGCAAAGCGCCCTAAATGGCTAGAAACTCGTGGGTTACGTTTGCGTCGCTTCGGGCGGGTCAAAAGCGCCGCGTTCTGCACTATTGCTCAACGGCTCACGTCTTCCCACCTAACCGCTGTCTGGACGAGGGCTTTGGGGCAAAGATGGACATCTCTCCAGCATGGTCGATCTTTTCAGTGATTAAATGAGCATCTCCCAGGTGATAGGGTCGGCCCTATGGCGCTTCGCGTCACACGCCTTGGACGATGACGACGCGATAATCGGCGCCTTTGTATCGATGCTCGCGCACCTCGCGATAGGTGGGGCTGTCGTACCAGGCCTTGGCCTCGTCGAAGGTGGGAAACTCGAGAATGACCACGCCTTCGACCGCCGCACCCTCGAGCACTTCCAGACGGCCATAGAATGCGCGCGGCGTGAGGGCGTGCCCCGGCATGGAGGCCGGGACCTTTTGCGAATAAGTGTCGAGCTCCGCCTGGTTGCGGGTTCTCTCGCGCGTGAAGACGATATAGGCGACCACGTTCATTTCCTCCGATTTCGCTTTAACCGACATTCACCAGATAGCTGCCGGGTCATTCGCCAATTTGCCCCGTTCCCGCGTTTTAGGCAATCCTGCGCCGTTGGCGCGAGCTGTCGATGGGGATGGAACGAGCCGGCGCCATGCCGAACGTTGAAAATTGCCGAATTTTCCGTCATTGAGGCGCACCTCTTTCGCGAGTTTGGCTCGGACGCGTAACGAACGAAGGCTTTACGCGGTTGATGTGACTGGCGGCGGTCGAAGTTCCGCGATGAGCCGCAGAATGTCGGCGAACAGATTCCGTGGGATGGCGACCTCGGCCATCTGGAACGCGACATAGCGCCCATGGTTGACGACCTTCGCGCCGATCTTGATGAGCTTTTCCTTCAAACTCGTCAGCGACCAATCCTTGATCGGCTCTGGCGTCGCCAAAGTGCGCAGGAAATTGCCAAGATTATAGGCCAGCGCATGAAGCTGGAGACGGACGGCGTTCGCGGCGAACGTCCGACATGACAATCGCGTCCATTTGATCGCGCCCTTGCCTTCCTTGATCCATTGCTCGCATGTTCCGCGCTTGTTGTAGAAAGCAACGACGCGTTCGGCCGGGCGGCTCATGTTGGTGACTATAAAGCCGACACGCGGATAGAGTTCGCCCGGATGCCATTCGACCTTGGCCGCGACCCGGCGGGATTTTGTCCAACTCCCGGCTTGATAGGTGAAGTTCGCATAGGAGCGCCGCACTTCGTTCGGCGGCCGCCCAATCGGGCGCGTCAGCAGATGGCTGAACCTTTCTTGCAAGATGCGGTTCGCTGGCAACCGTATTGCGTATTTGATCCGCTCTGCTTCGAGGAACTCGTAGACATCGGGATTGGCGAATCCCGCGCCGGCCCGGAAATAAATGCGCGAGACCTTCCCCTGGTAGCATTTCGAATTCATATCGGCAATGCGCCTCCCAAAGGGCGACGAGGTCGTGGTCGGGCATGAACCTGTTCTTCCTGTACTGCGGCCTCATAGTGAGACGACCGGTTGGCGCCACTTAGGCGACCACCTTATATAAGCCTCACGCGCTGTCACCCTGGTGGACTTGGACCTCTTCGGACCAATGGCGCGGCGCCAAACGCTTGCACGCTGGCAAGGGCGATGCGCTTACAGCTTCGGTCGTTTGAACTGCTAACTTGAGGATTCGAACTATGGCCAGCCCGCCGCCAACGGAATAGGGTGCCGGAAACCGGATGTGTTCCATTCAAAGAGGCCATTAAAAATGGTACATGAGAGTGGTACACACGGTTAACAGGGATGGCTCGGAACCATTTGATTTTGCTGGATTTTTTAAGGGGCAGGCACAATCCCCCCCACAGCTCCACTTTCAAGGCCCCAATCTGCGTATCTCGCCAATAAGCCGCCGCAGGATCGACCCCGGTTTCGTTCTTGAGCCAATCAACAAACGCCTTGGCGCTGCGCGGCGGCAAGCCGCTTGGCGAGGTCTTCGGTTTCCTGAGACAGATTAATCATGGGAACAATCTAGCGCAAAGCGCCTTAAATGGCTAGAAACTCGTGGGTTATACCAAGTCTCGCTGATCACGACCGATAGGCCCACTCTCTTGTTCCGATGGAGATGATTTTCCAGGGCATGTCGATGAGCTTGTTCCAGGCGAAGCAGCAGTGGTCGAGAATGTCGTCGTAGGATTCGAAGACGCGGTTCGAGAGCCAGTTGTCGCGCATGAATTGCCAGATGTTCTCGACCGGATTGAGCTCGGGCGATTTCGGCGGCAACGGCAAGAGCGTGATGTTGTCCGGGACGGGAAGCTTCGCCGAGACATGCCACCCGGCCTGATCGAGAAGAACGAGCGCATGCGCGCTTGGTGCGACCGCAAGCGAGATTTCTTCGAGATGCAGGGCCATGGCCTCGCTGTTGCAGGAGGGTAGTACGAGCCCGGCGCCTTTTCCTTCGGCCGGGCAGATGGCGCCGAAAATATAGGCTGAACTCGTCCTCTGGTCGTGCGGCGCCGAAGGCCGTGTCCCGCGTTTCGCCCATCGGCGGGTGACCTTGTTTTTCTGCCCGATCCGAGCTTCGTCTTGAAACCAAATCTCTATCGGCTTGCCAGGAGCCTCTTTTGCGGCGGTCTCCTCCACGAGGGCGAGAAAGTTTTTTTAAAAGCCGCCGCGGCTTCCTCGTCTTGCGCATGATGGCGCGGTCGCGCCGAGAGCTTGCGAAAGCCCATATGCCGCAGCTCGCGGCTGAGCGTCGGCTTGGAGATCGAAACCCGGAACTCTTCGAAGAGCCACTGCGCCAGATCGATCAGCCGCCAGCGGACGACGCCATGCAGGGCGGGAATCGGCCCATCTTCCACGACCTGCCGCAAGGCTTGGCGCTGGCGCTCGCCGAGGATGCTGGGAGCGCCCGGCGCTTTGCCGGTCAAGAGACCATCAGGACCTTTGGCGTTGAAACGGACAACCCAGTCGCGCACGATCTGCACCCCGACCCCGCCGATCCGCGCCGCATCCGGCCGCGAGCCGCCATCATAAATCTCGGCCAGTGCCAAGAGACGCCGGGTCTGATCGGGGTCACGCGATCGCCGCGCCAGCATGCGCAGGCCAATCGTGTCAAAGTCAGAGCGAAGCGGAACCGGAGTCGACATGGCAAACTCTCCCAAAAGCTGTTTGCCATGGTGAATCAGATAAATGCCGATTCGGGAATCCGCCTCAGGAGTCAAACTTTCAGAGACTTGGTATTACGTTTGCGTCGCTTCGGGCGGGTCAAAAGCGCCGCGTTCTGCACTATTGCTCAACGGCTCACGTCTTCCCACCTAACCGCTGTCTGGACGAGGGCTTTGGGGCAAAGATGGACATCTCTCCAGCATGGTCGATCTTTTCAGTGATTAAATGAGCATCTCCCAGGTGATAGGGTCGGCCCTATGGCGCTTCGCGTCACACGCCTTGGACGATGACGACGCGATAATCGGCGCCTTTGTATCGATGCTCGCGCACCTCGCGATAGGTGGGGCTGTCGTACCAGGCCTTGGCCTCGTCGAAGGTGGGAAACTCGAGAATGACCACGCCTTCGACCGCCGCACCCTCGAGCACTTCCAGACGGCCATAGAATGCGCGCGGCGTGAGGGCGTGCCCCGGCATGGAGGCCGGGACCTTTTGCGAATAAGTGTCGAGCTCCGCCTGGTTGCGGGTTCTCTCGCGCGTGAAGACGATATAGGCGACCACGTTCATTTCCTCCGATTTCGCTTTAACCGACATTCACCAGATAGCTGCCGGGTCATTCGCCAATTTGCCCCGTTCCCGCGTTTTAGGCAATCCTGCGCCGTTGGCGCGAGCTGTCGATGGGGATGGAACGAGCCGGCGCCATGCCGAACGTTGAAAATTGCCGAATTTTCCGTCATTGAGGCGCACCTCTTTCGCGAGTTTGGCTCGGACGCGTAACGAACGAAGGCTTTACGCGGTTGATGTGACTGGCGGCGGTCGAAGTTCCGCGATGAGCCGCAGAATGTCGGCGAACAGATTCCGTGGGATGGCGACCTCGGCCATCTGGAACGCGACATAGCGCCCATGGTTGACGACCTTCGCGCCGATCTTGATGAGCTTTTCCTTCAAACTCGTCAGCGACCAATCCTTGATCGGCTCTGGCGTCGCCAAAGTGCGCAGGAAATTGCCAAGATTATAGGCCAGCGCATGAAGCTGGAGACGGACGGCGTTCGCGGCGAACGTCCGACATGACAATCGCGTCCATTTGATCGCGCCCTTGCCTTCCTTGATCCATTGCTCGCATGTTCCGCGCTTGTTGTAGAAAGCAACGACGCGTTCGGCCGGGCGGCTCATGTTGGTGACTATAAAGCCGACACGCGGATAGAGTTCGCCCGGATGCCATTCGACCTTGGCCGCGACCCGGCGGGATTTTGTCCAACTCCCGGCTTGATAGGTGAAGTTCGCATAGGAGCGCCGCACTTCGTTCGGCGGCCGCCCAATCGGGCGCGTCAGCAGATGGCTGAACCTTTCTTGCAAGATGCGGTTCGCTGGCAACCGTATTGCGTATTTGATCCGCTCTGCTTCGAGGAACTCGTAGACATCGGGATTGGCGAATCCCGCGCCGGCCCGGAAATAAATGCGCGAGACCTTCCCCTGGTAGCATTTCGAATTCATATCGGCAATGCGCCTCCCAAAGGGCGACGAGGTCGTGGTCGGGCATGAACCTGTTCTTCCTGTACTGCGGCCTCATAGTGAGACGACCGGTTGGCGCCACTTAGGCGACCACCTTATATAAGCCTCACGCGCTGTCACCCTGGTGGACTTGGACCTCTTCGGACCAATGGCGCGGCGCCAAACGCTTGCACGCTGGCAAGGGCGATGCGCTTACAGCTTCGGTCGTTTGAACTGCTAACTTGAGGATTCGAACTATGGCCAGCCCGCCGCCAACGGAATAGGGTGCCGGAAACCGGATGTGTTCCATTCAAAGAGGCCATTAAAAATGGTACATGAGAGTGGTACACACGGTTAACAGGGATGGCTCGGAACCATTTGATTTTGCTGGATTTTTTAAGGGGCAGGCACAATCCCCCCCACAGCTCCACTTTCAAGGCCCCAATCTGCGTATCTCGCCAATAAGCCGCCGCAGGATCGACCCCGGTTTCGTTCTTGAGCCAATCAACAAACGCCTTGGCGCTGCGCGGCGGCAAGCCGCTTGGCGAGGTCTTCGGTTTCCTGAGACAGATTAATCATGGGAACAATCTAGCGCAAAGCGCCCTAAATGGCTAGAAACTCGTGGGTTACGTTTGCGTCGCTTCGGGCGGGTCAAAAGCGCCGCGTTCTGCACTATTGCTCAACGGCTCACGTCTTCCCACCTAACCGCTGTCTGGACGAGGGCTTTGGGGCAAAGATGGACATCTCTCCAGCATGGTCGATCTTTTCAGTGATTAAATGAGCATCTCCCAGGTGATAGGGTCGGCCCTATGGCGCTTCGCGTCACACGCCTTGGACGATGACGACGCGATAATCGGCGCCTTTGTATCGATGCTCGCGCACCTCGCGATAGGTGGGGCTGTCGTACCAGGCCTTGGCCTCGTCGAAGGTGGGAAACTCGAGAATGACCACGCCTTCGACCGCCGCACCCTCGAGCACTTCCAGACGGCCATAGAATGCGCGCGGCGTGAGGGCGTGCCCCGGCATGGAGGCCGGGACCTTTTGCGAATAAGTGTCGAGCTCCGCCTGGTTGCGGGTTCTCTCGCGCGTGAAGACGATATAGGCGACCACGTTCATTTCCTCCGATTTCGCTTTAACCGACATTCACCAGATAGCTGCCGGGTCATTCGCCAATTTGCCCCGTTCCCGCGTTTTAGGCAATCCTGCGCCGTTGGCGCGAGCTGTCGATGGGGATGGAACGAGCCGGCGCCATGCCGAACGTTGAAAATTGCCGAATTTTCCGTCATTGAGGCGCACCTCTTTCGCGAGTTTGGCTCGGACGCGTAACGAACGAAGGCTTTACGCGGTTGATGTGACTGGCGGCGGTCGAAGTTCCGCGATGAGCCGCAGAATGTCGGCGAACAAATTCCGTGGGATGGCGACCTCGGCCATCTGGAACGCGACATAGCGCCCATGGTTGACGACCTTCGCGCCGATCTTGATGAGCTTTTCCTTCAAACTCGTCAGCGACCAATCCTTGATCGGCTCTGGCGTCGCCAAAGTGCGCAGGAAATTGCCAAGATTATAGGCCAGCGCATGAAGCTGGAGACGGACGGCGTTCGCGGCGAACGTCCGACATGACAATCGCGTCCATTTGATCGCGCCCTTGCCTTCCTTGATCCATTGCTCGCATGTTCCGCGCTTGTTGTAGAAAGCAACGACGCGTTCGGCCGGGCGGCTCATGTTGGTGACTATAAAGCCGACACGCGGATAGAGTTCGCCCGGATGCCATTCGACCTTGGCCGCGACCCGGCGGGATTTTGTCCAACTCCCGGCTTGATAGGTGAAGTTCGCATAGGAGCGCCGCACTTCGTTCGGCGGCCGCCCAATCGGGCGCGTCAGCAGATGGCTGAACCTTTCTTGCAAGATGCGGTTCGCTGGCAACCGTATTGCGTATTTGATCCGCTCTGCTTCGAGGAACTCGTAGACATCGGGATTGGCGAATCCCGCGCCGGCCCGGAAATAAATGCGCGAGACCTTCCCCTGGTAGCATTTCGAATTCATATCGGCAATGCGCCTCCCAAAGGGCGACGAGGTCGTGGTCGGGCATGAACCTGTTCTTCCTGTACTGCGGCCTCATAGTGAGACGACCGGTTGGCGCCACTTAGGCGACCACCTTATATAAGCCTCACGCGCTGTCACCCTGGTGGACTTGGACCTCTTCGGACCAATGGCGCGGCGCCAAACGCTTGCACGCTGGCAAGGGCGATGCGCTTACAGCTTCGGTCGTTTGAACTGCTAACTTGAGGATTTCGAACTATGGCCAGCCCGCCGCCAACGGAATAGGGTGCCGGAAACCGGATGTGTTCCATTCAAAGAGGCCATTAAAAATGGTACATGAGAGTGGTACACACGGTTAACAGGGATGGCTCGGAACCATTTGATTTTGCTGGATTTTTTAAGGGGCAGGCACAATCCCCCCCTCTCCGCCAAACGTATTTTTCTAAATAGCTGATTTATTTAGCAAATATGAACATTCGCTGGCGAGCCGCTTTCGCTTGCCCTAACATTTACCCCAATTAATGTTTTCGCAGTCGAGCCGAGCGACCGCTTGACCTCCGATGGATGGAGCATTTGCGCTTGATTTTTGCACAGCACGAGGGGGTATTGACGGAGCTGGCGATTCCACGTGTGAAAGGTCAAACATAATGGCGGCAAGGGCAGAGAGGCTAGATCAGTGTGCTGACATTCGGACCGCGCCACATGGCGGAACTCACAAACTTGCCTCGGCAGGACATGTTTTCCGAGATTGCGGCAGGGCTCCCGCTTATTCTCGAAAGCGCGGTTGAGCTGGCGTCTGCGGCAGACGCATTGCAGGCGGACCATGCGCGGTCGAAGGAGATTCTCACCCTTCATGCCGAAGAAGAAGCCGCTAAGGCGTTCATGCTTCTCGATCTGGTCCGCTGCCCCGAGCGTCTGTCAAGCGACCGTCAGCGGCTCGGCAAGCAACTCACGCACCACCTTTCTCGCCTGATATACGCAGAGACTTGTAAGCCGCCAAGCTCCAAATTGATCAGTTCGACGCCGAGGTGGCGATTACGCCAGGCGCGTGAAGCCCGGCATTCCGGAGAAAAGACAGATGCCTACCAAGGACGAGCGCGACGAGATCAGAGGCGTCATGGCGGCGATCAAACCTCGCGACGCGTTCGAGGAAATGGTGACCACCGAGATAATCGCGCTTCACGGGGCAGCGATGCTCTGCTACGGAAGAGCCAGAAGCTCGTTTTTCGGGATAGCCTATCTGGACCGGGCCGAAAGGTATTCACTAACTTTCGAGAGGATGCTCGATCAGCTAAACCATTATCGAGCGGAGCAGCGACAGGCCTGAGGGGAAAGTTGAACGGAACGATGCCAGCAAATATCGCGGACGCGTGGCGCTCATACAGCTGGACAATGCCATGAGCCGCGGTGATCTCGTCCTTGCACTTTTAGCGTCGGCCGCTGGCCGCGCGTATTCACCGGCACAACTACAGAAAAGCGCCTTCTTGGTGACAACAAACGTGCCTAGCGTTGTGACCGCTGGTCCCGCGTTTGATTTCCAACCTTATGACTACGGTCCGTTCGATAGGAATGTTTATGTCGAAGCACAAGCACTCCGCGACCGAGGTGAAGCAGAGATAGCGACTGCCCCATGGGGGCGATGGGCGACTTATGCAGCCACGCAGGCAGGTATTGCACGTGGCGAGGCGATATTGAGTGCGCTTCCCCAACCAACTCGAAACTATATCCAAGAAGTTTCCAAATGGGCACTTGCCCAATCGTTTAACAGTCTCGTGAAATCAATTTACGATGCCTACCCGGCTATGCGAGAAAAGAGCATTTTTAGAGACCCTGCGTGACAGTCATCGTCGGTGTTCGATGCTCCGATGGGATCGTCATCGGAACTGATAGTGCTGCGACTTCAACTGCGGGTCAAATTCCCGTTCTACGAACGGACGTCGATAAGATATTTCTCGTTGGTGATCGCACAATCATAGCCGGCACGGGCGCGATCGGACTAACACAACGGTTTCATCAAATTGTCGAAGCAGCTTGGAACAGTAAATTGTTCCAAAAAGATACTCTCACTTGCATTAGACAGCTGGCAAAAGATGCGCGGGAGGACTTTCAACGCACACAGGTTCCTTTTCACCAGCAGGGCGGACTGCAGTTTGGTGTTGTGCTTGGTGCCGTGTTTTCCGGCGCGCCTGACCTAATAGAATTTGGCACCTACGATTTTCAACCAGAAATCAAACGAGGAAAACTATTTTTCGGCTCAATGGGCTCTGGGCAGCCGTTGGCTGATCCGTTCCTTGCTTTTGTGAAGCGGGTACTCTGGAAGGATCAAACGCCAACCGTTGATGCCGCAAAAATTGGCGTCTATTGGGCATTGAGTTCATACAATCGACTGTGCCCCCGGATATGTGGGACATCCAATCGCACTTGCCATCCTCAGACGAGCAGGGGGCAATTGGCAAGCGAGCCTTATGGGGGAAGTGACCTGCCACTGATATTAGCCCGGATAATTCAAAGCGCATCTTGAGCGCGCATTGTTGATAGGGACCCGATCCGCGAACTCCATCCCAGAATTCTATGCGCGTCATCCTGGTTCAGTGCCGAACGCTCCTCGCGAAGGTGGCGTTCGAACATATATAAAGGGGCGGCGGCACCGCCCTGATCATGCCATGCGGGGACTAGAGAAGGGCAAACTGCTCCTGGGTCGGTTCCGCGCAACAATACCATGGCTCGCTAAACTGAGCCGGCGTGCGCCGGGTTCCCATGGCAGGCACGGGTGGGGCAGAACGCCCGGCGTGATCGTGAGCAAGTCTCCATATTTCGCCGAAGAGCTGATCATTCGACTTGGTTCCCACCCGTTGGACCAGTGCCTGAACCCGCGTTTGGAGCATGTCGATCCCGGAGTCCGAGTTAGACCACGGATACACAAGCGCCGCTTCGTCAAGCGGGCCCACCAGGGCGCGAATCTCTGGCAGTTCAAGCAGGCGAGAACCCGGTGGAATCAGCAAGCGGATCGCCAGTTGCACCGGCGCGACGGATCGGATCAGGCCAAGCTCCGCAATCACCTTCAAAAGGTTTAGGTAACCGTCCAAGGTGGTCCACGGCGTGAACGCCACGAAGGTTGGATTCAGCGATAACCCGATCTCGTCGAAGAGCCGCACCACCTGCAAGAAGTCCTCCTTTGTGTGGCCCTTATCTAAAATGGCCAGAACCCTGTCGTCCACTGATTCCACGGCCGTGGTCACGAATAGGCAACCGGTCTGTTGTAACACCGGCAGCAGCTCGGCATGCACCAACAGATGCTCCACCTTGATCGTCACATCGTAGGTAAGCTCGGGGAACTCCTCATGCACCGCCTCGACGATGCGGAGCGCATGAGTTGGGCCATTAAAGAAGTCCGGGTCGCCGAAGCTTATGTGCTGCGCTCCCGCCACAGCTTGCTGGCGAACGTCGCCAAGAACAATCTCCCGGGGGATGATGCGAAATCGGCCATTGTAGACGGGCACTACCGGGCAGTGCCGGCACCAGTGCTTGCAACCGCGGCTCGCCTCCACATAGCCGGCCGTCCGCTTATCGCCGTTCGGTAACCGCAAATAGGCGTAACGATCGAGGGAAGGAAGCCCCTCACGATCCGGGATGACGAAGTTTTGGCGGGCGACCGACACGCGCGGCTCCAACTGCTCGCCCGGCGCCGCTTCCACACCGCGCGCGAGGCGTCGGGCCAGGGCGGCAAGTCCGTCTTCAAACTCACCGCCCAATACGGTCTGGACACCTAGACGCCGCAAGTATATCTCGTTCATCGGCGCATATAACCCGAATGCGGCGATATGGGCCGTGGGGTTCCAGCCTCGCACCTTGGCAATCAGTTGCGCCGCCAGACGGGTGGCGGTGTGCATCGGGACGTAAAAGGCGATGAGGTCGGCCCGCCGGAATACCGCTTCATCGAGACTCTCCACGGCGAGGTCCAGGGTTTCCACGACGGCACCAATTTGCCGCAGAACCGCTGCTGGCTCGGCCAGGCCGAACGGCTGATGGCCTAGTTCATAGGTCGACACCAGCAGAGAATTGTACACGGGATTCACCTTTGGGAGTCCGGCTTCGCGTGGTCCTAAATCCCGTCAATCTACGCGTTGCCTCTGGAGCATGTCCTCAAAAAGGTTGCGCGACTTTTTCGGGACATGCTCGAGGAAACGCGCCCGATTACCGGATCACAAAAGCATGACGATCCACGGTCGTTGTAACCTGGATCTCACCGTCGCCGAGGGGCTTCCACCCGCCAAAAGGCACGCCGTCTTGTAAGACCTTACGTTCCGTGCCGTTTAGATTTGTCACCTTGAATGTCGTGTTGCTGCCTACTTTCTTATCGTCTCCGGGGAATATGGCCAGCATCAAAGCGCCCAGCCCCTCATCGTAAAAGGCTTGCCCAACACTTACCGTTGGGTAGTCAACGCCAAAGACCGTGGGCTGGTGGAATTTCTTCAGGTTTGGCTCATTATACAGGCGATGCCAGCTGCCCTGTCCCCCGGCGACCGTCATCAGAAGCCAGTCATTTGGCCAACCCCGAGGCCAGGGTTCATCAAGGCCAAATTGATAATAGAACTCGCCATCCTTCCTAGTTGGTTGATAGCGAGCATTCGCCCAGCTCATCAGCTGTGCATGCGTATCGAAGTCGCCGAACTCCCAGGCACATGCCGCTGCGGCGCCGAACCCAACCAAGTCCTCGCCGCCACCGAGTTCGGGCGGGAAGTTGATGTGGGCCGACCCATCGGGCTCTGTCCGCATAAACTTTTTCTTGGCCCCCGCATACAAGCGCCTGGCAAGATGCTGGTCGTCCGGCCAATACTGGTAAGCGCAGCAGAACCAGTTGCCTGGGATCTGATGCTTAGGCCCATTCATGTTGTAGGGGATGTCACGATCGTAATATATCGAGGCCCACTCATAAGGCCCGTCGGGCCCCTCGGCTCCGCCGACGAGGTTCTGCTTGGCCCAGTCCAGCCACCGGTAATAGCCGGTTTGGTAACTGGTGTTGTGGAACTTGTCGGTCATCTTCATACCAAGGCCACCCACGCCGACACACCACGGAAAGACCTTCCCTACTTCACAATCAATTCCTGGCGTGAGATCGCTGCCGCCTTCGTCCACGGGCGCCGTAAATTGGTCGTAGAGAACTTTTGCCATCTCCAGTTGCGTATACTTGAACTTTATTTTGTCGTCGTACACCAGCTCAATCGGTTCGTCATACTTCGCGCTGCCAGAGACAAATTCGTAGAGAGCAATGATGTTGAGCAGGTAGCCCTTGCCCATCATATAGGACCCGCCGTTGCCGTAGATTGGGTCCGGGTTGTATGTGCGGCCCACAGCCGGTGAGTGTGGTTGGGTGTAGGGTGAGGTGCGCCTGGCCTCTTTCGGAGGCACCTTGGTCGCGAGCCCGTTTCCGTAGTAGCCGGGGGCGTTGTAGACGCCCGCCCATCCGGGCGGCATGTTCTTGTCGTAGTAATCGTAGGGGTAGTGGCCGCGGTTGGGATCGAAGCCCTTTTGCTCGACCAGATCGAACCACGCTGCGTACTGGGTGTTCCGTTGAAGCATTAGCTCGATGATCTCGGCGCAGCCCTCGCGCCAGGCGGGGATCTCCTGGGCGATCTTTGCGGCGACCCGCGTCGACCATTCGAGGTCATAGCGAGGATACATGTACCAGGGGAAAATGCTCCATCTGTCCCACGCGTCCGAGATCTCGCCGCCCTTGGCCCAGTTATCCTTGACGTGCGACTTCCGCCACAGGAATTTTAGTACTCCGCGTGCCTCATCGGAGAGTGAAGGGTAGCCAGGGATCACGTGCATTGTTCTCCTCCCTAATCTATCTTAAATCGACGCATTGCCTCGTTGTCGCTCGCCGGAATCTTGCAAGGTGCCTTGGCTCATGCTTCTCCAGCTTGCGGCGCGCACGAGAATTACACGTGGCGAGAGGGCCGGGGAAATCATATTGTTGTTATCCCGTCAATTATGCCATACAAGTAACAATAAGCCTCGTCCTGCTAGAGTGATCAGCCATATGGCTTAACTTCACACCCAGGGGCAATATCAATGGCGCCACCAGCTCCGATCAACGCAGGCGCCATTTACACCTGTCCAATGCACCCGCAGATACGCCAGGTGGGGCCGGGCAATTGCCCCATCTGCGGAATGACGCTGGAGCCAGTCAAGGCGACGGCAGATGTCGGCGAGAACCGTGAACTCGTGGACATGACCCGGCGGTTCTGGGTCGGGCTGGCTCTCACCTTGCCGGTCTTCATCCTGGAAATGGGAGGCCATATTCCCGCGCTTGGGCTGCATGATCTTATCCCGCCGCGCATCTCCAACTGGATTCAATTCGCACTGTCCACGCCGGTCGTGTTGTGGGCGGGATGGCCCTTCTTCGAACGTGCCTGGGCGTCGGTCGTCCATCGCAGCCTGAACATGTTCAGCCTGATCGCCCTCGGGACGGGCGCCGCCTACCTCTATAGCGTCTTTGCGACATTTGCGCCGGGCATGTTCCCCGCAGGGTTTCGGGAGATGGGCGGCACTGTTGCCGTTTATTTCGAAGCCGCCGCCGTCATCACCGTTCTTGTATTGCTAGGCCAGGTGCTGGAATTGCGCGCACGCGAGCAGACCGGCGGCGCGATCCGCGCCTTGCTTAAACTGGCTCCCAAAACAGCGCGCCGCCTGAAGCCTGGAGGCGACGACGAGGAAGTGGCGCTTGAACTGGTTCAGGTCGGCGATCGTCTCCGCGTACGGCCCGGCGACGGCGTGCCGGTCGATGGCGAAGTGCTTGAAGGCAAGAGTGCAGTGGGTGAGTCCATGGTTACGGGCGAGTCGATGCCCGCCGCCAAGCAACCCGGCGACAAAGTGATCGGGGGTACCGTCAACGGAACCGGCTCTCTGGTCATGCGCGCCGACAAAGTGGGCGCGGACACCATGCTCGCGCGTATCGTGACGATGGTCGCCAAGGCGCAGCGGAGCCGCGCGCCCATTCAGCGAATGGCGGATACCGTGTCTGGCTATTTCGTCCCGGCGGTCCTTGGCGTGGCTGTCATGGCGTTCGTCGCGTGGGCCTTATGGGGCCCCGCGCCTGCACTTTCCTACGCTCTGATTGCGGCGGTCTCTGTCCTTATCATCGCTTGTCCCTGCGCGCTTGGCCTAGCCACCCCGATGTCGATCGGCGTGGGCGTCGGCAAAGGCGCTGGCGCTGGCGTCCTGATCAAGTCAGCTGAAGCTCTTGAGCGCATGGAGAAGGTCGACACCCTGGTCGTGGACAAAACCGGCACCCTCACGGAAGGCAAGCCCAAGGTCACAGCCATCATCCCGGCAGCGGGCTTTTCGAAGTCCGAAATTCTACCGTTGGCGGCTAGTCTTGAGCGTTCCAGCGAACACCCACTCGCCGCAGCCATCGTCACTGCCGCACAGGATCGCGGTGCTTCTACCCAAGAGCCGACGGACTTTGCCTCGGTCACCGGCAAAGGCGTTACCGGCAAAATCGGCGGCAGGGTCGTGGCGCTCGGCAATGCGAAGTTGATGACCGATCTTGGCGTCACGCTCGGCGATGTTAAACACAAGGCCGACGAGCTTCGCGGCGACGGGGCGACAGCCCTGTTTCTTGCGATCGACCGCAAGCCGGGTGGCGTCATCGCCATCGCCGACCCGATTAAGGCAACGACGCGAGCGGCCCTCGATACCCTGCGGAGCTACGGCATACGGATCGTGATGCTGACCGGCGACAACAAAACGACGGCCGAGGCTGTCGCCCGCAAGCTCGGCATCAAGGAAGTCGAAGCCGACATCCTACCGCAGGACAAGAATCGCATTGTCAAAAAACTCACGGCCGAGGGACGCATTGTCGCCATGGCTGGTGACGGGGTGAACGACGCCCCGGCTTTGGCCGAGGCCGCTGTCGGCATTGCCATGGGAACGGGAACCGAAGTCGCGATCCAGAGCGCCGGCATTACCTTGGTGAAAGGCGATCTTGCAGGCATTGCGCGGGCCATTGTCTTGAGCCGGGAGACGATGCGTAACATCCGCGAAAATCTGGTATTTGCATTCGCCTACAACGCGATCGGCATCCCGATTGCCGCCGGCGTCCTCTACCCCGCCTTCGGCCTCCTTCTCAGTCCGATCGTTGCCGCGCTCGCGATGTCGCTCAGCTCCGTGTCGGTGATCATGAACGCACTGCGCTTGCGTGCGCTGAAGCTCTAGCAGGGTCTTGAAGCGGGGGCGTTCGAAATTGGTGAGAAGTCGAAAGTGCCGCGGCGCCAGCCTGTGCGGCAGGTGATGCGAATGGACGGTGCGAGATGGACTACGTGAAATTTATATATCGGCCGCTGGCGGCGCGCGCAGCACATCATGTCCTGGTCGGTCGACATCGCGTGCGGCACACCGCTTAAATCCAAAACCTTGGCAACCTGGCGCAACAGATGATCGTTGCTACGGAAGGTTTCGCGTGAAACGGGCTCTACGACGAAGGGTATCTCGTCGTGATCGCGCCGGCCCTAAACTATCACGTCCAAGACGCCACGGATGCCTACAACGCATATTTGCGCGAGCCCGCGGACGGCAAGGTCCGCTTCGTCAATCTCACCTTGGAAGACGTCATCGAGACGATCCGGCTCAGCGACCCGGCGCACGCGGAAGCCCTGCATCACCGTTACTGCGATTTCTGGTTAGTCGGATCTAATACCAAGTCTCGCTGATCACGACCGATAGGCCCACTCTCTTGTTCCGATGGAGATGATTTTCCAGGGCATGTCGATGAGCTTGTTCCAGGCGAAGCAGCAGTGGTCGAGAATGTCGTCGTAGGATTCGAAGACGCGGTTCGAGAGCCAGTTGTCGCGCATGAATTGCCAGATGTTCTCGACCGGATTGAGCTCGGGCGATTTCGGCGGCAACGGCAAGAGCGTGATGTTGTCCGGGACGGGAAGCTTCGCCGAGACATGCCACCCGGCCTGATCGAGAAGAACGAGCGCATGCGCGCTTGGTGCGACCGCAAGCGAGATTTCTTCGAGATGCAGGGCCATGGCCTCGCTGTTGCAGGAGGGTAGTACGAGCCCGGCGCCTTTTCCTTCGGCCGGGCAGATGGCGCCGAAAATATAGGCTGAACTCGTCCTCTGGTCGTGCGGCGCCGAAGGCCGTGTCCCGCGTTTCGCCCATCGGCGGGTGACCTTGTTTTTCTGCCCGATCCGAGCTTCGTCTTGAAACCAAATCTCTATCGGCTTGCCAGGAGCCTCTTTTGCGGCGGTCTCCTCCACGAGGGCGAGAAAGTTTTTTTAAAAGCCGCCGCGGCTTCCTCGTCTTGCGCATGATGGCGCGGTCGCGCCGAGAGCTTGCGAAAGCCCATATGCCGCAGCTCGCGGCTGAGCGTCGGCTTGGAGATCGAAACCCGGAACTCTTCGAAGAGCCACTGCGCCAGATCGATCAGCCGCCAGCGGACGACGCCATGCAGGGCGGGAATCGGCCCATCTTCCACGACCTGCCGCAAGGCTTGGCGCTGGCGCTCGCCGAGGATGCTGGGAGCGCCCGGCGCTTTGCCGGTCAAGAGACCATCAGGACCTTTGGCGTTGAAACGGACAACCCAGTCGCGCACGATCTGCACCCCGACCCCGCCGATCCGCGCCGCATCCGGCCGCGAGCCGCCATCATAAATCTCGGCCAGTGCCAAGAGACGCCGGGTCTGATCGGGGTCACGCGATCGCCGCGCCAGCATGCGCAGGCCAATCGTGTCAAAGTCAGAGCGAAGCGGAACCGGAGTCGACATGGCAAACTCTCCCAAAAGCTGTTTGCCATGGTGAATCAGATAAATGCCGATTCGGGAATCCGCCTCAGGAGTCAAACTTTCAGAGACTTGGTATTAGAGGGTTGTCTAGTCATTAGTCAATTCTGGCCGAACATACGGCGGTAACTTAGCTAATGTGATCTCTAGAATTACCTCCGAGGCCACCAAATCGGCATGAGCTTCATCCGGACGGCCCGCCTGCTCGGCGAGGCGCTGCTCCTTCTCGCTGGGATACCAAAACCCCTCATAAAGTCGGTCAAAATACATGTCTAGATCCATATCCATAGTGGAGGTCGCCACGATCTCTAACTCCCGGCGGAAATGGGCGAGCCAGGTTTGGCGGTGTCCCTCGGGCAGATAGATTAATGTGCTGGTTCAACAAGCGCGGCGGAACCCGGGTGGTGGCCGACGCGTCGCCGTCCTTTGCCCTAGCGAGGAGATTTTCGATACTTACCTTAACCCGCATACGCCGGATGAGGCAATAATTTGCAGCGTCGATGCCGCAATTCAGCTAACATAATCAGCATGTTATTTCGGATCGAATGAGGCCGTCATGGCGAACCCGGCGGGTGAATCGTATGATGGCGCTCTCAGGCTCGATTTCGACCGCCGATTGTTGCTTCACTTTCGCGGATCGGTGGTTACCTCCGACGCAGGCTTGCTCGCATACCGGGAACTGGACGACGCGCTGTGCCTCAGCGCGATGGCGGGTGATGCGCTCTCCGACGCACGCACTGGCAAGAATGGCCGGCATGCACTCGTCGGGATGTTGCGGCAATCCATATTTGGGCGACTTGCCGGATATGAAGACGTGAACGACGCTCAACGCCTGCGCCATGATCCCGCGATGCGGTGGATAGTCGGCGGAAAGGCGGCCTCGGATGCAGCGGCTTCGCCGAGCCAGATGGGCCGCTTTGAGACGCGCTGGCTCACGGCGGAAAAGAACCTTTCGGCGCTCGCTGATCTCTCCGGCAAATGGATCGACAGCGTTCATGGTCGCCGTCCGCCGAGAGGTATCTTGCTCGACATGGATTCGAGCGTGAGCCCGACGCATGGCGAACAGGAACACAGTGTCTGGAACGGTCACTATGACTGCACCTGCTATCATCCGCTGTTCGTTTTCAACCAATATGGCGATTTGGAACGCTGCGCCCTGCGCCCCGGCAATGTTCACAGCGCCGATGGATGGGAGGCGGTGCTGAAGCCGGTCGTGGCGCGGTATCAAGGCAAGGTCTCACGCATTTATTTCCGCGCCGACGCCGGCTTCGCAAACCCCGAAGTTTACGAATATCTGGAGGCAGAACGGATCAAATATGCGATCCGTCTGCCCGCCAATCACATCTTGCAAGAGAGGATCGGCTATCTGCTCAAACGCCCGGTTGGTCGCCCGTCCAATGACGTCTGCCGATCCCATGCAAGTTTCACCTATCAAGCGGGAAGCTGGTCGCAGCCGCGTCGGGTGATCGCCAAGGTCGAATGGCATCCGGGCGAGCTTTATCCGCGCGTCGGCTTCATCGTGACGAACATGGCGCGCTCCGCCGAGAATGTCGTCGCCTTCTACAACAAGCGCGGCACGTGTGAGCAATGGATCAAGGAAGGAAAAGGCGCAATCAAGTGGACCCGGCTATCATGTCGGCCGTTCGCTGCTAACGCCGTCCGTCTCCAGCTTCATGCGCTGGCCTACAATCTCGGTAATTTTCTGCGCACGCTGGCGACGCCCGAACCGATAAAGGATTGGTCACTGACGAGCCTGAAGGAAAAGCTGATCAAGATCGGCGCGAAGATCGTGAGCCATGGCCGCTATGTCGCGTTTCAGATGGCCGAAGTCGCCATTCCGAAAAATCTCTTCGCGGACATCCTACGAATGATCGCCGACCTGCGGCCGCCGCCCAATCCAGCGCCTGCGTGAAGTGTTCGGTCGTCATGCGTCGAGCAAAAACTAAGGGAGAAGTGCGTCTTGATCACAACCAACTCTGTATTGTCCGGTGCGCGATCCGCCCATGTCACTGGTTTTGGTGTGCCGGAGCACCACAGCAGCGCCGCAGCGCGGCAATCTCAACCTCAATAAGCGGGCGATCCGGAAAATAATGCCGGTATAGGACGAATGTCCGATGTCACGGCAGGAGATCAATGATACGCGCTTGGCACATTCCCGGTTATCTGGGGAATGCCAGCTTAAGGCGATAAGTGGCCAATTCGCTGGAAAGGTTCTTCCGATAACCAGCCGCGAGCCTGTGTCGGAGCTTCGTCACGCAGGCAAACGGTTCATCTTCAGCATGCCAGAGTACGTTGCCGGGCTGCAGTTCGAGACGGTGTTCCTGATTCACGTTGATGCACGGGAGGCATTGGCCGACGCTTCGATGGGAGCGCGCCGCCAATTCATTTCTAATGTTTACCTGGGATCGAGTTGGGCGGAACAGACGTTGCGCCTAAGCGCGTCCGCGTCACGGGGAGGCGCGTCCGACATTCTAAAACTTGCTCTCGACCGCAATTCGCTGAAAGAGGTTCCAGCGAAATGAAGTGTGGTGTTCGATCTGTTTGACGGGTTCATGAAGGACAAGGCTATCTCGCCATGGGGGGCAGATTGTCGACGCAACGATCGTGCCGGCACCCAAGCAGCATAATTCGCGCGAAGAGAACGAGGATTCGCTTTGTGCCGGGTTTGGGTGAGATCAGGGACAAACGCTATCAACCCTGCCCAAAACTAGTTTCGAACCCCTCTAAATCCTATACCCCTAGGGCCTTAACGCTATTGACACGCCTAAAAACCGGGATTATGTTTTACTTATTCCTTCCTTACTTACCATTATTATACTAATAACATCTATTTCTATTTTTATTTCTATATATCTATAACTATTATAACTTTTCTATAACGGAAAATCTATTTTTAGGACTAGATTAGTTAAGTCAATTATTGGTTTTTTTCAATTAGGCCGCGGCGGGTTTCAACTCTCCCGCTTCTCCCAACTCTCTCCGCAAATATCTGAGCTTATGACCCGCCGCGCGCGCTATTGACGGGGCCGAGGAAGCTAAACCTCCACCGGCTTAGGCCGCGTGTGTACGGTGAGCCAGTCAACCATTGATTTCATTCAGTATTCCTCCGCCTTTTACCACATTTTTCTAAACCCACGTCCTTCGGCTTCTGAAATGACCTCGATAGGCGTCTAATAATGGCCCAGCTTCATGTTCTCTCCCATCTCGATTTCCGCGACCCCCGCTCCACGCTCCCGTCATTTCCCTACCTGGTCCCCGCGCACGCACCGGTAAACCCTTTCGGCCCGCCCACCCCACCGGCTTCATCGCCACCGAAGGGGCACAAAGTCGTCCCCTTCCAGTCTGACCGGGCGCACGCCGGGCCAGAAGGACCGCGGAAGGAACGACCCCAGCCAACGCCCGCAAATCCCTGCCAGCAGCCTGGGGAAGAATGGGATGTCACCAAGGTCCAGCCGGACAGCGATGCAATCAAATTCTCTCCGGGTTAAGGGGAGGAGCCGTCGGACCCACCCCGGAATCCGCCAACGGAGCTCTAAGAAAAACCGCAGCAATGCTAGGGCCTGTGTTCAGTTGAGCAAGACGATAACTGAGGCCAACTGGACTCCGGCGAGAAAATTTCTGGCGAGTTTGTCGTAGCGTGTGGCGATGGCCCGAAAATGCTTGAGTTTATTGAAGAAGCGCTCGACGAGGTTGCGTTCGCGGTAGAGCGCGAAATCGCAAAGCCGTGGGGTTTTGCGGTTCGCTTTCGGCGGGATGACCGGAGTGATTTCCCGCTTGGTTAGGGTGGCGATAAACGGATCGGCGTCGAAGGCCTTGTCGGCGATCAAGGCGTCTGGATTGGCGGCTTCAAGCAATTCCGCTGCGCGAGCCAGATCATGGGCCTGACCTGGCGTGAGTATTAAGCGGACAGGATTGCCAAGAGCGTCGACAAGAGCGTTGATTTTGGTTGTCAGTCCACCGCGCGAGCGGCCGATCGCTTGCGCGCCGTTTTTTTTCGCGCCCCGGCACTGTGCTGGTGAGCACGCACAATGGTGGCGTCGATCATCATGTATTCGTTATCGTGATCGCTTGCCAACAGATTGAAAATGCGCTCAAAAATCCCACTCTTCGCCCACCGGCTGAAGCGCTGGTGAATGATTTTCCAATCACCGAAACGCTCCGGAAGATCGCGCCAAGGAAGGCCGGCCCTATACCGATAGAGAACGGCTTCGACAAACAATCGATTGTCCGCCGCTGTGCCTCCAACATGGCCTTCGCGGCCGGGAAGAAAATCCTTGATCCGATCCCATTGGTCGTCGCGTAATGCATAGCGTCGCATCGGTCAGCCCCTCCTCAGGCCGACCACCCATGAATCACGCAATTGCTGATTTGGGAATCCCTTCCGCAGACTCGCGTCAAACGAACAACAGCATTCCACGTTTGATTCTGATCCGTTCTCGTACCGTCGCCTCCTAACTGAACACAGGCCCTAGGTATGTGGCACACGCCTCGGTTACTTTTCGCTCGGTTCCGTCTATGATGAAGGCTACGGATTCCGCGCGACGCTTATCGGGCGCAACATGATCAATCCGACGAGAGGGTCAGCAGCCTGCCTGCTGAGGAAGCTGAAGTAGTCGGCTCACCCCCTCCTTCGTTTGGTTCCTATCGGCTGATCGTAGCACGGCCCACTCATCTCGAATTCGGGCTTGGATGGTATCCTTGAAACCAGCGTATTCGTCCCCGAAGAATCTCCCATTGACGAAGTGAGCCAGATCTTTTGGGAGTTCCTTTTCGAGTTGGTTTACCGTTTCATGTAGGCCAGACTTCGCTGATGTGACTGCTTCGCCGTCCGTGCTAAGTGCGTAATACCAAGTCTCGCTGATCACGACCGATAGGCCCACTCTCTTGTTCCGATGGAGATGATTTTCCAGGGCATGTCGATGAGCTTGTTCCAGGCGAAGCAGCAGTGGTCGAGAATGTCGTCGTAGGATTCGAAGACGCGGTTCGAGAGCCAGTTGTCGCGCATGAATTGCCAGATGTTCTCGACCGGATTGAGCTCGGGCGATTTCGGCGGCAACGGCAAGAGCGTGATGTTGTCCGGGACGGGAAGCTTCGCCGAGACATGCCACCCGGCCTGATCGAGAAGAACGAGCGCATGCGCGCTTGGTGCGACCGCAAGCGAGATTTCTTCGAGATGCAGGGCCATGGCCTCGCTGTTGCAGGAGGGTAGTACGAGCCCGGCGCCTTTTCCTTCGGCCGGGCAGATGGCGCCGAAAATATAGGCTGAACTCGTCCTCTGGTCGTGCGGCGCCGAAGGCCGTGTCCCGCGTTTCCCCCATCGGCGGGTGACCTTGTTTTTCTGCCCGATCCGAGCTTCGTCTTGAAACCAAATCTCTATCGGCTTGCCAGGAGCCTCTTTTGCGGCGGTCTCCTCCACGAGGGCGAGAAAGTTTTTTTAAAAGCCGCCGCGGCTTCCTCGTCTTGCGCATGATGGCGCGGTCGCGCCGAGAGCTTGCGAAAGCCCATATGCCGCAGCTCGCGGCTGAGCGTCGGCTTGGAGATCGAAACCCGGAACTCTTCGAAGAGCCACTGCGCCAGATCGATCAGCCGCCAGCGGACGACGCCATGCAGGGCGGGAATCGGCCCATCTTCCACGACCTGCCGCAAGGCTTGGCGCTGGCGCTCGCCGAGGATGCTGGGAGCGCCCGGCGCTTTGCCGGTCAAGAGACCATCAGGACCTTTGGCGTTGAAACGGACAACCCAGTCGCGCACGATCTGCACCCCGACCCCGCCGATCCGCGCCGCATCCGGCCGCGAGCCGCCATCATAAATCTCGGCCAGTGCCAAGAGACGCCGGGTCTGATCGGGGTCACGCGATCGCCGCGCCAGCATGCGCAGGCCAATCGTGTCAAAGTCAGAGCGAAGCGGAACCGGAGTCGACATGGCAAACTCTCCCAAAAGCTGTTTGCCATGGTGAATCAGATAAATGCCGATTTCGGGAATCCGCCTCAGGAGTCAAACTTTCAGAGACTTGGTATAAATCAGCATTTGTGCCCTTCCCAATCCAATGAGCCGGGCGCTTAATGCCTTTTGGAAGACGCGTTTTTGCATCGCCGTAAGTTCGGGCGAGTTGTTCTTCCGAAAGGCCGGACGCCCCCGAGAGATCGGCCATCTCGAAATGAGCTCCGGTGAGGATCGGCCCCTCTAGCTGTGCGCCAAGCATGAACAGAACCTCATGATCCCGAGCGTTCGTCGGATCAATTCCTTCCAAATAGCCATCGAGACGGAATCCCATGAGGTTGGCTCCTTCGAGATGCGCCTCCCTAAACTGGCATTCCCCAGATAACCGGGAATGTGCCAAGCGCGTATCATTGATCTCCTGCCGTGACATCGGACATTCGTCCTATACCGGCATTATTTTCCGGATCGCCCGCTTATTGAGGTTGAGATTGCCGCGCTGCGGCGCTGCTGTGGTGCTCCGGCACACCAAAACCAGTGACATGGGCGGATCGCGCACCGGACAATACAGAGTTGGTTGCGGCGGCCGCAGGTCGGCGATCATTCGTAGGATGTCCGCGAAGAGATTTTTCGGAATGGCGACTTCGGCCATCTGAAACGCGACATAGCGGCCATGGCTCACGATCTTCGCGCCGATCTTGATCAGCTTTTCCTTCAGGCTCGTCAGTGACCAATCCTTTATCGGTTCGGGCGTCGCCAGCGTGCGCAGAAAATTACCGAGATTGTAGGCCAGCGCATGAAGCTGGAGACGGACGGCGTTAGCAGCGAACGACCGACATGATAGCCGGGTCCACTTGATTGCGCCTTTTCCTTCCTTGATCCATTGCTCACACGTGCCGCGCTTGTTGTAGAAGGCGACGACATTCTCGGCGGAGCGCGCCATGTTCGTCACGATGAAGCCGACGCGCGGATAAAGCTCGCCCGGATGCCATTCGACCTTGGCGATCACCCGACGCGGCTGCGACCAGCTTCCCGCTTGATAGGTGAAACTTGCATGGGATCGGCAGACGTCATTGGACGGGCGACCAACCGGGCGTTTGAGCAGATAGCCGATCCTCTCTTGCAAGATGTGATTGGCGGGCAGACGGATCGCATATTTGATCCGTTCTGCCTCCAGATATTCGTAAACTTCGGGGTTTGCGAAGCCGGCGTCGGCGCGGAAATAAATGCGTGAGACCTTGCCTTGATACCGCGCCACGACCGGCTTCAGCACCGCCTCCCATCCATCGGCGCTGTGAACATTGCCGGGGCGCAGGGCGCAGCGTTCCAAATCGCCATATTGGTTGAAAACGAACAGCGGATGATAGCAGGTGCAGTCATAGTGACCGTTCCAGACACTGTGTTCCTGTTCGCCATGCGTCGGGCTCACGCTCGAATCCATGTCGAGCAAGATACCTCTCGGCGGACGGCGACCATGAACGCTGTCGATCCATTTGCCGGAGAGATCAGCGAGCGCCGAAAGGTTCTTTTCCGCCGTGAGCCAGCGCGTCTCAAAGCGGCCCATCTGGCTCGGCGAAGCCGCTGCATCCGAGGCCGCCTTTCCGCCGACTATCCACCGCATCGCGGGATCATGGCGCAGGCGTTGAGCGTCGTTCACGTCTTCATATCCGGCAAGTCGCCCAAATATGGATTGCCGCAACATCCCGACGAGTGCATGCCGGCCATTCTTGCCAGTGCGTGCGTCGGAGAGCGCATCACCCGCCATCGCGCTGAGGCACAGCGCGTCGTCCAGTTCCCGGTATGCGAGCAAGCCTGCGTCGGAGGTAACCACCGATCCGCGAAAGTGAAGCAACAATCGGCGGTCGAAATCGAGCCTGAGAGCGCCATCATACGATTTACCCGCCGGGTTCGCCATGACGGCCTCATTCGATCCGAAATAACATGCTGATTATGTTAGCTGAATCGCGGCATCGACGCTGCAAATTATTGCCTCATCCGGCGTATGCGGGCTAAGATAAGCTCCTTCGAGATTCGTCAACGCAAGACTGGCTCCTTCGAGATGCGCATGCGAGAAATCGGCACTCTCGAAATTTGCGTTCTCTAAATTCGCTCCTCTCAGGTCTGTTCGTTCGAGATTCAAGTGCCAACCTTTAGTTTTCTCGCGCTTCCAATTCTCAGCGTCACGCCGACCCATCACTTTTAACGCTGCCCCAATATCGGACTCCGGTTGAAAACCTTTGGTGTTTCTAAAGAGTTCTCCTTGGGTCATAATAACGGGCTCTTTCCAACTCGCCTGTTGCCGTACAAACGCGCACAACGTTTCCATCACCGTCCAGTAGTCGCCCGAGCTTTCGCGCGAGAGGCGCTCGAGCGTATAGATGCCCCCGAGGCGCACTTCGATCTTATCGCTACCCAACTGTTCCGTAGCCTTGCTAAAACTTTCGGTGAAGCGTCGCTGTAGGTCTGCTCTGGTCTGTTCTTCATGGCGCAGTCTCGCCGTGCGAGCTTGTTGAAGCGCCGCGATAATGAGAAGCGCTGCACCCAACCCTGCGATCATGGGGTTCAGAAGGCCAGCATTGGGATACGTGACAGTGCCATTATACCAAGTCTCGCTGATCACGACCGATAGGCCCACTCTCTTGTTCCGATGGAGATGATTTTCCAGGGCATGTCGATGAGCTTGTTCCAGGCGAAGCAGCAGTGGTCGAGAATGTCGTCGTAGGATTCGAAGACGCGGTTCGAGAGCCAGTTGTCGCGCATGAATTGCCAGATGTTCTCGACCGGATTGAGCTCGGGCGATTTCGGCGGCAACGGCAAGAGCGTGATGTTGTCCGGGACGGGAAGCTTCGCCGAGACATGCCACCCGGCCTGATCGAGAAGAACGAGCGCATGCGCGCTTGGTGCGACCGCAAGCGAGATTTCTTCGAGATGCAGGGCCATGGCCTCGCTGTTGCAGGAGGGTAGTACGAGCCCGGCGCCTTTTCCTTCGGCCGGGCAGATGGCGCCGAAAATATAGGCTGAACTCGTCCTCTGGTCGTGCGGCGCCGAAGGCCGTGTCCCGCGTTTCGCCCATCGGCGGGTGACCTTGTTTTTCTGCCCGATCCGAGCTTCGTCTTGAAACCAAATCTCTATCGGCTTGCCAGGAGCCTCTTTTGCGGCGGTCTCCTCCACGAGGGCGAGAAAGTTTTTTTAAAAGCCGCCGCGGCTTCCTCGTCTTGCGCATGATGGCGCGGTCGCGCCGAGAGCTTGCGAAAGCCCATATGCCGCAGCTCGCGGCTGAGCGTCGGCTTGGAGATCGAAACCCGGAACTCTTCGAAGAGCCACTGCGCCAGATCGATCAGCCGCCAGCGGACGACGCCATGCAGGGCGGGAATCGGCCCATCTTCCACGACCTGCCGCAAGGCTTGGCGCTGGCGCTCGCCGAGGATGCTGGGAGCGCCCGGCGCTTTGCCGGTCAAGAGACCATCAGGACCTTTGGCGTTGAAACGGACAACCCAGTCGCGCACGATCTGCACCCCGACCCCGCCGATCCGCGCCGCATCCGGCCGCGAGCCGCCATCATAAATCTCGGCCAGTGCCAAGAGACGCCGGGTCTGATCGGGGTCACGCGATCGCCGCGCCAGCATGCGCAGGCCAATCGTGTCAAAGTCAGAGCGAAGCGGAACCGGAGTTGACATGGCAAACTCTCCCAAAAGCTGTTTGCCATGGTGAATCAGATAAATGCCGATTTGGGAATCCGCCTCAGGAGTCAAACTTTCAGAGACTCGGTATTAGAGACACTTTGGGTCACGTACCAGTTCCAGGCCGCGGTGAGCCAAGACATTAACCCGCATACGCCGGATGAGGCAATAATTTGCAGCGTCGATGCCGCGATTTAGCTAACATAATCAGCATGTTATTTCGGATCGAATGAGGCCGTCATGGCGAACCCGGCGGGTGAATCGTATGATGGCGCTCTCAGGCTCGATTTCGACCGCCGATTGTTGCTTCACTTTCGCGGATCGGTGGTTACCTCCGACGCAGGCTTGCTCGCATACCGGGAACTGGACGACGCGCTGTGCCTCAGCGCGATGGCGGGTGATGCGCTCTCCGACGCACGCACTGGCAAGAATGGCCGGCATGCACTCGTCGGGATGTTGCGGCAATCCATATTTGGGCGACTTGCCGGATATGAAGACGTGAACGACGCTCAACGCCTGCGCCATGATCCCGCGATGCGGTGGATAGTCGGCGGAAAGGCGGCCTCGGATGCAGCGGCTTCGCCGAGCCAGATGGGCCGCTTTGAGACGCGCTGGCTCACGGCGGAAAAGAACCTTTCGGCGCTCGCTGATCTCTCCGGCAAATGGATCGACAGCGTTCATGGTCGCCGTCCGCCGAGAGGTATCTTGCTCGACATGGATTCGAGCGTGAGCCCGACGCATGGCGAACAGGAACACAGTGTCTGGAACGGTCACTATGACTGCACCTGCTATCATCCGCTGTTCGTTTTCAACCAATATGGCGATTTGGAACGCTGCGCCCTGCGCCCCGGCAATGTTCACAGCGCCGATGGATGGGAGGCGGTGCTGAAGCCGGTCGTGGCGCGGTATCAAGGCAAGGTCTCACGCATTTATTTCCGCGCCGACGCCGGCTTCGCAAACCCCGAAGTTTACGAATATCTGGAGGCAGAACGGATCAAATATGCGATCCGTCTGCCCGCCAATCACATCTTGCAAGAGAGGATCGGCTATCTGCTCAAACGCCCGGTTGGTCGCCCGTCCAATGACGTCTGCCGATCCCATGCAAGTTTCACCTATCAAGCGGGAAGCTGGTCGCAGCCGCGTCGGGTGATCGCCAAGGTCGAATGGCATCCGGGCGAGCTTTATCCGCGCGTCGGCTTCATCGTGACGAACATGGCGCGCTCCGCCGAGAATGTCGTCGCCTTCTACAACAAGCGCGGCACGTGTGAGCAATGGATCAAGGAAGGAAAAGGCGCAATCAAGTGGACCCGGCTATCATGTCGGTCGTTCGCTGCTAACGCCGTCCGTCTCCAGCTTCATGCGCTGGCCTACAATCTCGGTAATTTTCTGCGCACGCTGGCGACGCCCGAACCGATAAAGGATTGGTCACTGACGAGCCTGAAGGAAAAGCTGATCAAGATCGGCGCGAAGATCGTGAGCCATGGCCGCTATGTCGCGTTTCAGATGGCCGAAGTCGCCATTCCGAAAAATCTCTTCGCGGACATCCTACGAATGATCGCCGACCTGCGGCCGCCGCCCAATCCAGCGCCTGCGTGAAGTGTTCGGTCGTCATGCGTCGAGCAAAAACTAAGGGAGAAGTGCGTCTTGATCACAACCGACTCTGTATTGTCCGGTGCGCGATCCGCCCATGTCACTGGTTTTGGTGTGCCGGAGCACCACAGCAGCGCCGCAGCGCGGCAATCTCAACCTCAATAAGCGGGCGATCCGGAAAATAATGCCGGTATAGGACGAATGTCCGATGTCACGGCAGGAGATCAATGATACGCGCTTGGCACATTCCCGGTTATCTGGGGAATGCCAGATTAACTATCGATCCATCTCATCGAGCGCACGAGAGGCTCCGTCGAGACGTGCTAATCCCGTAGCGCTCCCACAACGGCACCACTCGGGGCACCGTGCCAGTATATCTCCGAATCTCCGACAGGTCTCCGCCGCCCGGCGAGATAGAGGCGCGCAGTGTAGCTTACGCTGGGGGTGCGCCAATAGTCACACTCCGCAACTTCGCCTGTGCTATCTACTTGATTATACTTAGTGTTCTTGGGTGTTTTTCACGCCGTCTGCCATTTCGCCAGAACCGTGGTCGCCAAGCGCTCAGCCAGGCTTCAACGTCAAGCGAGGGCAAACGCGGGAGCACGGTAATTCGGTCATAAAACGCGGGGAGACATAGTTGACGCACATTCGCGGCATGCGGATTGTGCGTGTCTTATATTACTTAATCATTCGATGAATAGGGCAAACGCGGGAGTTTGGTGATTTTGTCATAAAATTCCGCGGGATATAATTGACGCACATCGCGGCAGCCATCTTCATACCAAGAACGAAACGCCGGATGCGGGCGGGCGACGACAGGGAACTCGCTTTTGCCCAACAAGTAATCCAAACCGCCGGGTACACCGACGGCGCGGCGATCGGGTCCGAGACTCCGACTAACCCCGCAGCGCCGGCGCCAGGGCACCGGTCCCGGGTCGCGCCAGGGCCACGCGATCAAATCGCCGAGGTAGGTCGTTTGGCCATCGGGCGAATGCCGCGCGGATTGCACAACGACGCCCCGGTCATACCCCTTCATCAGATAGCTGAACGTCAGCCAATGCAGCCATGGTGTTTCCGTCCGCGGTCCCCGAACACGGACCGCCCGGGGACAAGGCCGCTTCATCTGATGCCCCGCCCAACTCCGGGCCCAAGCGCGAAACTCGCCGCGGTAATTGATGCGGTGCCACGGTGGCTCTTTGATGGAGGGAGGCGGCGGATCCAAACGGCGCCCGGGAATCCATCGCGCGGGAATCCACTCCTGGCCCGGCAGGAGCTTGTCGAACCAAATAACTGTCGCACCGGGTGGCCGGTCGGCGCCAATTACTCCCGGGATAAAGCAGATCACGTGTGTATGCTGGCCGATCCGGGGGCTATATTCATGACAATACAACCAGGCCAGGGGCAAGCGGCGCGAGGTCAGCCAATCCCGCAGACACTTTAAAAACTTCTCTAAATAGGTCGGTACATTGGCCTCAATCTCTGGACCCATTAACCGCCAGGCAAGGGTAACTGAGGTATCGAAGAATAGGTCAAACGCCGCGGCAAACGCCGCGGCGCTGTACAAGGCGTTGAAGTCCTGCTCGGTTAAGCCTCGCCCCGCGGCCGGCGATGGAGAGGATAAGGGCAACACGGGTTTAGTCACCGCCGTCGAGGCCGGCGCGACGGTGAGTACTTTTTCACAAAGATATGCGGCCGTTGGCGTTGCTTCTCAGTTAGCTCGGCCGCGCACATGGCCTCAAACTCCGCCAACGAGGTACCCCAAACACTCGTCAAGATTTGCGAATAGAGGCCTGCACCACCACCCAGACGGCCGATATCGTCAGGACCAGGGCCACCAGAGCGGAGCAGGTCTCGGGCGTAACTGTTGTGATCTAGGTAATCGCTCCGCTTGAGATTGGTACGCCGTGGCGCCGCCAGTTGAACACGCGTGTGATCAATCGGCATCGAGATAACAGTCTCCTTCGTAGACGCGGACGGCGTCTTTAAAGATGAAATCGGAAGATTTCTCTTTGGACCACAGACGCCAGTCCATGACTTCGAAAGGTGTGACCGCCTTAGCCATTTCCTCGAACTCGTCATCGCTAACGTCGGGGCCGTTCTGATAGAGGTCGCGCAGATATTCGTTGAGATAACGATGCTGGCAGCACGATTTTGGCAGAGCAGGGCAACCCGGGATTATTTCGCTGAACCTATTGTAACGCTTAGGGCAACCCGGGAGGTCCGCGCCGTCCTTATCTTTACGGTGAGCGCATTCCGGGAGCTCAACCCCGAACGCACCGAATAGCCCTGGATGGTTACGCAGCCAATTCGGTTTGCAATAGTGCTGAGGCCTCCGGTACCACCACGGATAAACCTTGCGCGAGGGCTCCCACCGCGGATCGATATACGCTTGGACGGCGAAGCCGAACGGAAACGTGTCTTTCACCGACGTCACCAGTAAGCGAAACGGCTCGCAAAGGACATCCTGCGGTTTGAGGTCCCACCTCGTAGCCCGGTCCCAAATCCTAAGCTCGGGGTTGGAGGCGAGCGCGCAAGCCCGGTCCACGAGATTCTCGATCGCCGCAATCTCATCCAGCGTTGGCTCCCGCACCTGACAAGGACATTGCATTGGATCGATACCGATTCGGACGATCGGCGTCGGCGTGGGGAGGAGCAAGTCTTCGCGACCCCGGTACGCGGCGACGGTTGCGGCAGAGAGCAGAGGGAACCAAGTCGAGGCCTCCAATCGCTCGCGAGGAGTTCGCATCTGCGGCCACAGGCCGAACGAAATCGGGGGGAGGCCGAACAAGGTTGCAATCGCGCAGGCATCGGCAGTTTTTCGGGTCGTCGCAATCAGGCAAGCGCAGCGGCCCCTTCGCCGGCTCGGTAAGGCCGGGCGCATTTGGGGTGGGTTCTGTCGATTTCATGGCTCACTCCGACCGTTGTCGTCGAAAATGAGACTAGCCATTTCAAAAAGCCTATGTCCCAATTGGCACTTAAGCGGCCAATTCGGGCTTAAGGCGTCACGTTGGATGGCGCCTCCGTAGCCGTACCGGCGGCTTGATGGGGTTATCTGCGAAATAGGTCGCTACGTCCTCGAAATCGACTTTCTCCGCGGCTATCTTAAGGAGCTTGGCTATGGTCGCAGCCGTAAGGTCCATTTTGAGGGCTTTAACATCCGATTCCATCGCCGTCGCGCCACGGCGCGGATCGTGCCGATAGCGTGCGATCGCCACTGCGATGGCGAGTTTAAGAAGGCTGCTGATTTCACGCGGTGAGAGTTTGTCGTCGCTCAGGTCATCGTCACGGGGAGATGGAGCCTCTTGCGCGTGCACCTTAGCGACAAGTTCAGGTGGAAACTCAAATCCGCGATCCGCAGCCCAAGCCAGCAGTTTTGCCGGCGGAACGAGCTGCTTCCATTTTTGTTGCTCGGCCACCCGTAACGCAGAACGCCTAAAATCGCAGATGCGCTTGAACATAGGCGACCCATGCCTCAGACTTGTCACTTGATCCCATGGAAACGTATCGGGATCTTTTCCAATCATTAGAGCGCCGGCTTCATCGATAGTCCACGAAGCCTCCGCGCCCCACTTGGCTAGATCGGCATTGTACATGGGGCTCATAAAGTCGCAGGATTCTTCAATGATGCCGTTTTTGCCTCGAAGCTCAAGGTGCCAATTTTCCCTTTCCTTTTTGAATAAAGACCGAAATTCCTCGGGGGGCATTCCTTTCAATTGGCCTCGGAACGAGGCCACTTTCTTTTCCAGGGCTTTGCGATCTGAAGGGCGTAAATCGGGACTTGCGAGGGGTGCAACCTCTGGACAACGGCGGGCAACTAAGAACTCCAACGGATCGCCGATCAAGTTGCCACTAATCCCCGACACGCCATTAGTGCCCGTCTCGAAATCGTCATCGGTGCCAGTCAATGGTCTCTCTCCCTTTGCCAGTAATATGAGCGAGGCCGGTGGAGCTGATTGGATGTGCGTGGCCGGCTATCCGGCGAAGGCGGGCGTTATCCTGTTCGCGGTTATTCAGCCGCTTTAACCTGGTCGATCTTCGACCCCCCTAAGCGACTCCTAAATGAGTCCTTTTGGCGACGAGCGAACCCCGCTATCGACATGCGCTTTGCAGCCGTACCTTGCCCCATGGCATGCTGAAGCCGCTATGAGACCATGGGCCGTCCTCACCAAGCTCAATTGTTGAGTACGCGCGCTAGCAAAAGCGCCCGACGGCGCACCCATCTATAAATTTCCGGCGCCCCACTTTGAATTTCCAGCATCCGGCAACGAACCGCGCCACTGCGATCTCGCTGTGCGCCGCGTCGGCTCCTCGCGGACTGGAGGCTTTCATGAACCGCGACCCACGCTGGGCGCTCAGCCGGGAGCTGGAGGCCGAACCCATCCGTCACCCTCTCGCCTTCGATCGACTTCCCGGTTGAGCCGGTTATAACGCGCTCGGCGTCAAACAGGAACTCGAAAAGGCGCTGACGCAGGACGGCAAGCCCACAAAATAATCGCCCGCGCGAAAGGCCTGGTGACAGCATGACCGGAACAGCCCAGCGCGAGATGCCGCACGTCGGAATTTTCTGGTTGGTGCAAACGCCGGACGGCGAAGCGAGGCTGCTCACCGCCGGTTGTGCGGTGGACCAGGCCGAGCCATACTGCGATTGTCTAACCTACGGCCCGGGCCACTACGAAACCTGGGTGCACTGGCGCCGCGACCGGACTATCGATCCCGCCCTGCGCACCCTGGTGCGGTCGCACGAATACGAAGACTGGCCGCGCGGACGCATCGTCTTCGACCGGGCGCGCGATCTGTTCATCCTGTACGCCGATCGCAAGCTCCTGACACAGGCGACGATCGCGCGCTTAGAAACCCAATTTCAATTGCTGGAGGAGCGCACCGAGGTCCAAAGCGACTGGCACTACAAGAGCACAGAGACACCGAAGTTGCCAGGGGCGTGATCCTGCCAGCCCTGAAAGCAGGTCGAAAGCATCGCGCTCATCGAGAACCACAATGTAGAACGAATTCGTGTGAAGCGCCCCTTAGCTTGCTGGCGTTTTTCGTCTCGGCTCTCCCGACGCGCCGGAACATCGACGAGGGCCGTTTCGTCGCCGCAGCTCGCTCGAATAAAAACTCGTCCAGTCACACTCGCTCGGTTGGAGACCTGTTAACACGCTGATAAATACGGTGTTTTCGCAGCAACTCTTAGGCGCATCTGCAGTTATCCCGTGATCGTGGAAACGGGCGCATGGCGTGCCGGCGTCGGTCAAGCCATCGCCTTACCAATGCCTCTGCCAGCAATTCCAAGCGTAGAGCATCCCCTATGCGGGCGGATGCGTGGTTTCGATCGTCTGGATGACTTCGAACCCTTCGAATTCCGGGTGGCCGAGTGTGAGCGGCTTGCGCTCGCCCGCGTGTTGATGGGCGGCACGGAATTGTTCGGACTTGGTCCATGCCGTAAAATCCTCTTGCGACGCCCATATTGTATGAGATGAATAGAGCACATGGTCGTCGCGCTCTGGACCCCGCAGCAAGTGAAACGCCTGGAAGCCACTGACCTCGTCGAGATGCGACTGACGTGCCACCCACAAATCCTCGAAACCAAACCTTCAAAAGCTCTATACGTTACCTCACTTCGCTCATTGCCAACTTTTTCAACGGCATCGACCCTATGCTGACGAGTCGTGACACGCCTGACCTTGCGACAAGCCAATATAGTGGGGTGGTGAACTACCCACGTTTAGAGCGGGCCTTCTGAATGACCTCCTCAGCCGTCGGCGGGCTCGGGGGGTGCCAGCTCAGGCATAACGACGTGCGCACTTTGAACGGGCGCAGCGAGCCTTCGGTCGAATAATAGAACTCCCCCTTGGAGAGCTTGCCGATATCGTCGGCGCCGCCGCCCTTCGCCGCCATAAGGTCGTGGATGGCGTCGATCGTCGCCGGCGCGTTCATGCGGCCGTAGACGTGAGTGGTACAGCTTGACACGATCTTGTTGTCGACGCCCTTCGGCGCCTGCGTCGCGAACATCATTCCGAGGCCATATTTGCGCGCCTGCGCCGCCAGCGATAGCGCGCTCGCCTTGCACGCCGTCCCCGCGCCCGAAGGCGCAAAGTTCTGCGCCTCGTCGATCACATAGAGGCAGCCGGTCGGATTTGGGTTGCGCTTGATGAATGTGAACAGCGACATCTGCAGGCGATTAACGAAGGAGTCGCGCGCATCCTCGCTCGCAAGGCCGGCGAGGTTGATCACCGAAACGCGCGTCTTGCCGCTCGGGCTTTCAAAAAGCGTTTTTGGGTCGAGCGGCTCTCCGATTGACTTAAACAGCGGGTTCATCGCAATGGCGGCGCGTAGCTGATCCGCGATTTCCCTCGCAAGCTTTTGGGCGCTGCTGTCTTCGCTGACGTCATCCGGGAGTTCAGCGAGCAATGCGATCAGGTCGGTCAGCGCGCCGCCTCTTCCCGCCGCAAAACGGCGAATGGCATCGGCAAGGACACCCTTCTTTCGAGTCGCCTTCTCGCCACCGCCCGGCAGAAATGGGATCAGCGTCGCCCACGCCATGCCAATCGCCTGTTCGCGTTCGTCTGCATCGTCGATCGCGGCGAAATCCGGGAGCAGGTTGAGCGAAATCGGGTTGCCGCTGGTCACGCCGGGCGTCCAGATCACGACGTCGGCGCATGCGCGATACGTTTCGGCCTTGGCCGCGTCCTCCTCGCTCCAGGACTCCGGGCGCTTCGGCCACGCATCGCCAAGGCGGGACAGATCATTGTTGGGATCGAGTACGATCGAGGGAATTCCAAGCAACGCCGCCTCCTCGACGATCCGGCGTAGGAGCACAGTCTTGCCCGAACCCGGCCCGGCGAGAACAGCGACGTGGCGCGGGAGCAAATCGGTCGCGAGCGTCACCGGATCGCCGAGCGCTCCGCGCTCGTAGCGACGGCCGATCGGGATGAGGCGCTCGGGCGCTGCCAGCTTGCGGGCCGCAGCCGGCGAAGCCTCTGGATTTTCGGCCTGCGCACCGGCCGGCGTTTGCGTCTGGGACGGCTTTGCCCCCGCCGTCGTGGGCTTGTCCTGCGGCGGCGGAAACTCGCCTGGCGCCGGCGGAGGCTTGGGCGCGAGGAACGGCGGCGGGCACAGGCCGGCCTCCTGGAACAATCCCGTCTTGAAGAGAGGCTGCTGCTGGCGCAGCCAGGCGTCAAAGTCGGGGAATTTACGCGCGTCCATCGCCGCCAACGCGACGAAGGCGCGCAGATCGTCGTCCGTGGGCGCGATGAACTTGCCGCCGGCCTTCAGGAACTGATCGCACAGCGCTATCGTCCTGGGGCCGCTCGGCGGCGCGCCGCGACGCAGGATGAACAGGTGGCGGAATTTCAGCGCCGTGTCGATGCCAGAGGCGGTCATCGCCGCCTTCAGGCGGGTTTGAAAGGCCCTCGCGTTCGTATGTCCGAGGATGCGGAAACAATGGTGCTGCTCCCGACTGCCGTCGCTAAGAAAGGTGAAGGACAAGCGGCCATGCAGCGAAGGGCGCTTTTGGTCAGGGTCGTGCTGGACTTCCTAATCGATATCGTCCGGCAAGTCGTAATGCTTCTCAAGCAACCGTAAAGTTCCGTCCATAAGCTCTCGAAACTGGTCTTCTCCTTCGGCGTCAATGAGATTGGCGATCACGGCGGCCTTGAGTTCACTCTGGTAAACTTGATCAAGGCCCGCGGGGTTTTCTTCGCGCTCTCTGGGCGGTGGACGGGTGGGGTCAAAGCTCTCGCAGAGCGTCACCTCCCCGGCAGCGATGCAATTCTGCTGGTGGCGGTCACGCCGTCTCCAAGCGAGCAGCGACCAAAGCGCGCGCTGTTTCGACAGCGCTAAGTGCATATAGGGGCAGAGGGGGCCTGTAGCGGTCTGCCATAGGAACCGGCGTCTTATCCTCCAACACCTTCCATGTAGCTTCGAGGCACGAGATGACTGTCACGGCACGGCGCTTGCGTTCATGCAAATCCATCAGCCCTTGCGCCAAGGCGTCGACGATAGACTGGGCTTCGTTTTGCTCATGCAGAGCTCCACTATTCGCGGCACGCGCAAGAGAGACGCTCGCGGTGACGATGGCGTCGATCTGGTCTATGGCGATGAGCGTCGGAGCTATGCGGCTCATAATCCACGACAGGCCTTGAACGACCCTGATCGGTGAATTGTCTTCCTTGAAGCCAAGCGCTCGGACGTCTTCGCCATCGAAGCTCATGCCCTGCAGCCAGCCGTGCGCAATGCTGCGGCAGTCTGGGTCCTCGGAAATGAGGAGGACCAGCGCGGTGACGACGTCCGAGTGCTGAATTGCTTCACCGGGATACTTGCGAGCGAGCGAGCGGGTGAATAAACGAACTAGTTCAACTGTGAGATCACGTGGCTCCCCGCGCCACCGCTCTGCGGTAGTCGTCAACTCCTCATGGATTTCGAGGAGCTTAGCGACGCGAAGGACGAGTCGGTCGTATTGCGTTTCGCCATCCGCCATGCGGACTTGAAGCGAATTGAGAAACCCGAGCGCAACCGAAAACCAGAAATCCTTGATGCCGATAAAGTCGAGCAGGACAAACCAGCCCTCCCTTTCCCATACTTGGCGCCGCAACTCGCCGATGAGATGGGTTTTCCCGAAACCCGCAGGGCCGACGATCACGCGGCCCAGCGGCTCATCATCGGGGTCAGGGTCAACCGTTCTCAAAAAGAAATAGTCACGGACATCGTCAACCGCTTGCCGATGCAAGCCCGGAACATGATAGGGCGGGTCCCGCCAGACGCCCTTCAATTGGCGCGCCCAATCGAAGTTGACTGCGCGGAAGGCGTCAAGCTCGCCGGTCATCGTTCGATCCAGAGGATGTGGCGCGGTTCGACTCCGAAAAATATTGCTGCATTTCGGTCGGCGTCGGTTATCTCGGTTTTATTGTCGAGCGGATACAGCGAGGCCTGCTGCTCAAGCTGCATGCTTTTCAAAGCCTCATCGAGCGCGGCGCGATCGATGTCGTTCAGTTTCTCGCGAATGTCGCAGAGTTGGGCGCGGGTATTGATCCGGCCGCCGGTCACGGCGAGGTAAGTTTGCCGGATGCGCGCGCGGAGCGTGTCATAGCCAGGTGCTCGGGTCGCGTCACCTATGGCGATGCCCTCAGAGCCGTCCTTGCGGGCGCGCTGCGGACCAAGGACTTCGGCGAGCGCCACGTTACGGGCCTGCATATAGGCCTTGAGGCGCGTCAGCCACGCTTGTAGGATGGAGCTGCCTGCTGGCGAGCCGATCGGCAAATCATCATTCAGATGGTCAGTGGCCCAGGCCCAGCCTTTCTCAGTTACTTCGATCCAAATTCGCCGGTAACGGCCCTTTCTCTCGCACGTGATCAATCCCGCTTTCTCAAGCGCCTCGCGGTCGGCTTTATCCGGTTCCGGCTTCAACTCGCTCTGAAAACTGGCCGCGTCGTCCCTTGCAAGCAACGCCCAAAGGATCAACGTCTGTTTCTCGGGCGTCGATCTATTGCCTTTTCCCACTTCACCCCTCCTGATTTATTTGCGACCGGCGCAGGTGCACGAGGTCACGGATTTTCTCGATCGCGCGCCCAAAATCCTGCACGACTTCGTCGTTGGCGAGCCGCAGCACGATATAGCCGCTGAGCGCAAGTTCGTAGTCACGGTGCCGGTCGCCGATGAAGACTCGTCGCGTCGCGTGGTCGGGATAGCCGTCGAGCTCGACCACGAGCCGCCCGTCTATCCAGACCAGATCGACCTTGGGGCGCGAGCCGCGCACCGTATCGACGAACCAGTTGAAGCAGAACAATGCGGCAAGTTCGGTATCGTCGCTAAGAATTGCGGCAAGCCGCTGCTCAATCTCGCTGAGCGGGTGCGGCGCGCCGCGCCACGGGGCGAGCCAGGTTTCCGAGCCGATACTTTCGCGGGCTTCCGGCTCGGAAACGGAGACTCCCGAGTTGGTGTCGGCGATCACGCGGCGAGCGCCGTAGAGGATGCGATCGAACGGCGAGTTCGAGCGGCGGCACCCTGGCGAATAGGGCGACCACGGCGGCGAGCGAGTGCCGCGCGATCCACTCCAGCGCATGCGCCAGCGCGGCTGCGCTCGGTTCATCCGCCGCCGCGCTTACATCGGCGACAAAAACGAGGCCGACGCGGCTGACGGTGAGTGAAAGCTGCGCCAGTTCGATCGCGGGCAGGACGCCAGCTACGCGCGGCGGGCGCCCGGCCAGCGCGAGGCATGCCGCCGCTTCCGCCCAAGTGGAGCTGACCCCGGGAGCGCGAGCCGCCGCCTCGCGCGCGATCACGCCAGCCGCCTGGCGGCCAAGTGCGTCGTCGCAGCACATCGCAAAGCTCACATCGGTGAACCAGACCGGCCACAAGCGCATCGCCGTATCGGCCAGAACCGCGATCACCTGTTCGACATAGGCCTCAACGCTCCCGGCCGGCCGCAGCCGCACAAACAGCGCACGGCGATCGTCCGGGATATGCTCCGCCTGATCGACCAGTTCCCGCAACGCTGCGCCGTCTATGCCGCCGAGGGTAACAACCGATCCTCCGGGCGCGCCAAAGACGAACTGCGCTGCTTGGCCGGACAGCAAGGTCTGCTCAGATGTCACAGTGACAGCGCGCGGGTCAGCAACCCGAGAAGTTCTTAGGAATTCCGAAGAGACCGCTCCTTCCTTCCGGGCATCGAACTGTGTCATGTTAGCCGTGCCCCATGGATTATCTGATATGAACGTGGCCTTGTCTAACCCAGAGCAGCGTATGTTCTGGTCGGACAGCAAGCAAGCGGTGCAGAAGAGTCCGATGTTGGCGCGACTCTGATCTGCCATAATGTCCGCTATCCGGCCACTATGCGATGGTAAGCGGACCTTGAGGAAGCCGTACTCAACAAGCTCGCGATCCCAGGCCTTGCACTAAAGTCGATGACCTTTTTCCCTGAACAATCCAACCAGCTTCGGCCACACGCTTATCGATCTGATCGCGGACATTCTGTTCAGGATTTTGATTCGGCGTCGTCACAAATTGCCTTTCTGCCAAGAACCTGCCGCCGACCTTCGCTTTAAAGCTTACCTGAGAGATATCCATGAACGTGATTCGGCCGCCCGCTGAGCAAGTGTAATTTTTGAGGTCGGGGATATCCGATGTCATCGTTCTGGCCGGCGGTCGACGATGAACGGCGACCCGCCCGGCTGGAACCGCCCTCACCATAAGGTCCTGCGCTCACCTGCAGGCCTCCGCCACCCGGCTCGAAAAGACGCACCACATGGTCGTGTTGGTCCAACGAGCCGTCATTCTGCTAGACTACTCCCGGAAGGTGGATGCCTCTGGTTTTCTTATGTCAAACGTTTGGCGCGCCAGAAATTCTATTGAGCATTTGGATGCAAGGTAACGAAAAAAAAACGGATCCTTTGCACAATGACCCGGGCGGAATCGTCGACGGCGATCACCAAACTTACCTTCGAGTCGCCGAAATTGTTTTGGCCAACGCGCTATCACCGTTGAAGGCGCGCGAGATCGTAGACCGAGGAATCGAGCGAGGTCTTTTTGGAGATCATGTTCTAAGTCGAACCCCGGAAAAATCTATGCAAGCCCGTCTGAGCACAGATATTCTAAATCGCGCAGGTCAATCAAAATTTGTAAGGACGGAGCGTGGTCGATTTACCCTTCGCTCCAAACTCTTCGACACTTCTCGCCCCAGCGACGAGATGCAAGCCAATCATACACCACTGGCGTACGAGTATGTAGCCGAGCGACGAGCGCTCGGGATACCGAGAGAGGAGGTACTTTGCGCGTCCGAAGGCGCATTCGGCCATGTACTCACGTTTCAGGGAATTGACACTGATGCGGCGCCGATCTTGAGTCGGTTATTGAGCGATGAGAATGTGTCATATGTGCCTCGTTCTGAGGCGGAGATACGAAACGACGCGAAGCAGTTTGTGACTTACGTTCTAGTGCAGTGTGGGCAACGACTTCTATTTTTCAAGCGATCATATCTGAGCCGTGCCGCCGAATTCCTGCGGGGCTCGAAATGCATTGGCTTCGGTGGGCACGTGAGCGCAGCGGATGCAGATATTTTGTCGCTCGATGACCGCGGACTGTCGGCGTGCGCACGTCGGGAACTCATTGAAGAATTGCACCTACCAAGCTTTGAAGGCGAACAGTCTCGAAAGCGTACTATCGAATTGTCTCCGAATAGCACCGCATTACCTCGCATTCCCAACCGGGCGACAATTCGACTGTTTCAAAATGTGCCTTTGGAACGATTAGGAGTCCTCAACGATAATTCATCCGAGGTGGGACGTCGTCACGTGGCCGTCATCTACCGCGCTTGGTTATCTGATTGGAATTCATTTCGGCATCTCCAGAAGGGGGATTCATCAATAAAGGGTCTTGGATGGATTGATTTGTCAAAAGATAAGGTCGATATCTCGGATTATGAGTATTGGTCTCAGCTATGCTTGCGCAAGTTCTATCCATCGACGGTGATAGCGAAGTCGGGTTTCAAGATTTTGAACAAAGCAATATTGGCAAGCGACCGAGTTGTCGTTGTCGCCGGGCGAATCGGTTCTGGCAAAACTGAGACAGCAGGATATCTTAACCACAAGCTTGGCTGGCCGTTGGTCAAGTCCAGTGAGCTCTTACGGGAACTAATGGGCGCTCCGCCAATGATCGAAATTGGGCGCCGAGAATTTCAAGCTAGAGCATTCGAATTTATTCGACGTGAGGGAGGACCTGAGCGACTATCTGCCTCAATCGAGGCGCGCGTTAATAAAATCGGTGCTGAGCGATGCATCGTCGACGGTATTCGTCATTTATCCACATACGAGAATTTAACACTCCGCTTCGGGGGCGGTGTGGGCTTAATATTTGTGCAAACCCCGGCCGACGTGGCTTACGACATGTATCGTGCTCGTGAGGCGCAAGGGGTGTTGGCATTTAGCTACCGTGAGTTTCTTGAAATCTATGACGCGCCCGTAGAATCAGAAATCCCAAGCCTCGGCCGTAAAGCACAGGTGTACATCTACAATTCGTTCGGTATTGAAGCGTTTCGCCGTACCCTCGACGAAGTCGCTTCCCAATCCTTGAATTGAGCCCGGGAACCTACAAGCCCGGGAAAAGGGCGGGTTCGATATTCAGACGATGCTGCATAAATTTCTTTAAGGCTTTTACGGACTGGGAAGCCTCCAATTTTTTGATAAGCCCACTCTTGCCGTCCCCGACAATTTCGGCATAGGTCCTATTCTGAAAGCCATCCGGACAAAAGATAGTATCCCAATAGAACGCGCGACTGCCTTTAGGTGTTTTAGATAGGGAGCCCTTTGTTTCACCAACAAAGGTTTCAATGTTCATTCCGTCACAATATCCTACTACGGCGCACGCTGTGGCGCGGGTAGTTAGGGGAGAACAACTGGCGACGAAAAGGCCCGCATCCAAGGCATCCCACATCGGCTGCGTTAATCCGCCCGGAAATGACTTGGCTTCGTATCCTTCAAGAATCAAACCCGCGTGTTCAACAATGCAAGGTACACGCACGGACCGGTATGCCGAACTCAACCTTGAAGCGAACCATCTTTTCAAGGTCGCAGAGCAAGGGTTCGGCAGTTGGAACATCACGAAATTCCAAATCAAAAAGCTGACCAAGTTTATAGCCCGGCGTCAACTCGAGTTCGAACACATCCTTGATGGTATTCCATTCTTCTTTCTTGTACGGACTCCACGAACAATAGATGAGGCTGATCGGCGAAGTAGGCATCGCGATTTCAACTCCTCATTTGCTGAAGTATGGCTGCGGTGTCATTGGCAATGTCGCGAGCACCGATTGGAATTACATCAATATTGCGCATATGGAACAAACGACGTTCGAATTCTGATGGCTCGGGGAGAATGATGTATGCTCGCCGTCCAGAAGCGGAGTCCGGTAAATTAGAAAACAATCTATTCACGATGTGAAAAATGTAATTCACGTTCGGATCACGGAAGCTGTAGCCGATAAAAAGAACGGCTCTCCCTAGAATGTCAGCTCTCAGCTTGAAATCCATCGGACTTTCGAGGCGCATGCGATCCATATACTGCGATTCCGAAAGCACCATTTGATCGGGAGTATTGAAGTCACCATGAAATTTCACAACCTCGACGAATGTCCGATCGTGACTGATGTTAAGTTCAGATGAAGTTATGTGCGTGCTGCGCCCGCTCTTTCGCAATGCTCGCTCAAGGAAGTTATCGTAATTCGTTGTGTAATACATACTGCATCGGTCGAGCTTTACAAGTTCGGCATGAATTGGCGATGCTAGGATGTCGTCGTTGGTAGCCGCTGAGAATTGAAGCGAGAGCCAATTTGTCAAAGGCGCAAAACCACCATTCAAAATTTTGAAATATTCGAGGATTTGGAGGTCCGTCCCGCGGCACCGAAGCAAGTTAGGTTCGCTGGCCCCCAGGAGCTTGGCCGCTTGGTCGACCATCTCCTCCCAAGCTGGCCCTCGCTGCTTGTGGTCGGGACCCCAACATACCGCCATTGAAGCACCGGCACCGATGAAAGGAATGACGCGCCTACCGCGGTACAGTCGCCGAAGATCGGTTGGACAAGTCATTTCCCTTTTCTCGCAATCAATCTGGTTAAGCTGTGAAAATGTGAAATTCCATTATGGGGATGTGTTTCATAAAGCAGTTCGCTAAATTCCGACACAATCTCATGGCCGTGGTATTTACCAAGATAGAATTCATGAGGTGCGAGAGTTGGTGCAAATCCCGGATGAGCCGATAAATCTTGCGGTCCATCGTTGAATGTGGCTATGATGTGAAATCCTGCCGCGCGGGTTTTGCGAAGAGCCAAGTCAATTACCGACGAAATTGTGCTGAGTGAAGGTAGGCAATGCAGCAAACCGTACATTATGATCACGTCAAACAAGCCGCAATCCAGAAGATAGGTCTCTGCATCTAACACTACCCAATCAATTTTGGCGTCCGCAAACTCCCGCTGACCATTCGCTATTGCGAGTTTGGAGCAATCCACGGCGACGACGCTCGCATCTACATGGGCAAATGCATACGCATTTTTTCCTTCCCCACATCCAAGATCGAGAACTTGGCGGCCTTGAGCGGAGGACATGTCCGAGATAACTCGTCGCACCAGGGAGCCCGGAGATTTGCCCCAAAAGCATGGACAACGCGAGTAACCTTCGTCATAGCCGCCATGCAAACTAATTTTCCCTGCCGGGCAGGAACGCAAGCGGGTGACTTCATCCAATGATTTCATTCAACTTCACCAATGGAAAGGCGCGCGCAAGCGCGAGCGTCGCAGAGTCAGTTGTACCGCTCACGCCATGAGGGTCAATCGCTTAGTCCGAGGAGGCAAATTCCAATTTCCAAGGTCATATTGCCGCGTCGCGTGCCTCCTGAGTTCTGACGCGATGTACACCCCGCCGATATGAGGTCGACGGTTGATCAAGACCTTAGTGTCCGTCCGGAGAGATATTGAATCGTATGAATCACTTGTGATTCAAGGGAGGTGGCCTGATTCGAAGGGGGTCACCCATGTGGACGGCGAAGAATTGCGGGCGATACGACCGCGGCAAGTTACGATATCCGAGCGATCTGACCGACTCCGAATGGGAGCTGGTTGAACCGCTCATTCCACCGGGCAAGCGCGGCGGTGGCAAGCGGACCGTGGTGATGCGTGAGGTGGTGAACGGCCTCATGTACATTCTGTCGACCGGCTGTCAGTGGCGGGCGATCCCGAAGGACCTGCCGCCGAAGAGCACGCTCTACGATTATTTCGACCTGTGGACCTACGACGGCACATTGGAGGATATCCACCACGCCCTTTATGTGAGGTGCCGCGAGCAGGCCCAAAGGGAGGCCAGCCCCACCGTCGCCATCATCGATAGTCAAAGCGTGAAAAGCGCCGAAAAAGGGGGGCCCGCATCGATCCACCCGGCTATGATGCGGGCAAGAAGATCAAGGGTAAGAAGCGGCATATTCTCGTAGACACGTTGGGCTTGCTGCTTCATGCCGTCGTCCATCCGGCCGATATTCAAGATCGCGATGGCGGCATTCTCGTCATGGCGACCCTGTTCGGGATGTTTCCTTTCTTGGAAAGGCTGTTCGCCGACGGCGGCTATCAAGGACCCGAATTTAACCAGGCTGTGGCACGAGTGCTGCCGCATCTGAAAGCTGAAATCGTCAAGCGCTCCGATCACGCCAAGGGATTCGTGGTCTTGCCCAAACGCTGGATCGTCGAGCGCACTTTCGCTTGGCTCAATCGATGTCGTAGGCTCGCCAAGGACTGGGAGAACCTTAATCGAAAAGCCCTCGCGTTCTTGCGCCTCGCCTCAATCCGCCTCATGCTCAGAAGACTTTGTAATCCCGCATGAAGTCCCCGGACAAACTCTCAGGGAGTGTTGGCATGCAATGCTAATCGCATTTGTCGGATGACGGAAGAGAACCGCTTGGTTTGTCGAAGGCCGCTTAGCAGCGAATGTGAATTTTTGAAGGACGGCAAATGTAGGCTGCAGCGGTGCAGTAAGCTCGGCATCTCAGAAATCCTGTTCGTCCGATCGCACGCTATAAATTTCTGCCGCCGTCGCCTGAATTTGCTTCGTGTCCATTGGAGCGCGAAGCATGGCCCCCGAATTCGGAAAGCCCATTCACCAGCTGCCGCTCATCCCGGCCAACGTCCTCAAGAAACATCGCGTCCACGAGCCGCTCGATCCGAGATTCCGTGCCGCCGCCAGGCTATTACAAGCCTTGTGGAGGGAAGACCGGGACCTGCCGATCGGCAGCCATCTCGGCGAGGACGGCAAGCGCCGCAAACTCGGCAGCCGCATCTCGCAAGCGGCAGGCAGGACAGGCGGCAATTTCCTCACGCCCGAGATAGCCCATACCGCCCGGCGTGAGACTACCTATCGCGAAATCGGCGCGCTCATCGACGCGGAGCGGCTCGCGACAAACCTCTTGTCGAGCATGCCCTTGACGTTCAATCTGCTGGCGCCCTGGGGGCACACCCTCGAACGCGCCTCGAGCTATCTGATCGAGCTGCTGCCGGCCTTCACCGGCGTTGCGCGCCAGCTCCTCTTCGAACATTCCCCCGGCCGCGGCAACCCGAAATTCACGGGCGACAACACTGCCTTCGACGCGCTGAACCGCTATTCGGATGGCCAAGGCCGCAACGGCTTCGTCGCCTTCGAAATCAAATATTCTGAAAGCATGCGCGAGCCGATGCCGGAACTGAAGCCGCGCCACGCCGAACTCTCGGACGCAAGCGGCCTCTTCACCGATCCCGCCGCCGCGGCGCTCCGGGCCAACCCGCTGCAGCAGCTTTGGCGCGAACATCTCCTCGCCCAGAGCATGATCGCCAACGGGCTCTATGACGAAGGCTACCTCGTCACGATCGCGCCGGCCCTCAACTACCACGTCCAGGACGCCGCCGAGGCCTACCACGCACAATTGCGCGAGCCGGAGGACGGCAAGGTCCGCTTCGTCAATCTCACGCTGGAAGACGTCATCGAGGTGATCAGGCTCAGCGACCCGGCGCACGCGGAAGCCCTGCATCACCGTTACTGCGATTTCTGGCTGGTCGACCGCGAGCTGGAGCAAAACGCGCCGACGTTTGGTCAAGCCCTCCCACGCACGCGCCAGCGGCGCAAACCAGCCGAACGCGGGCTGACGGATCGGCGGTCACCCCAAGTCATTTAAAATATGCATTCAGGAGAAAAAATTGATGACTAACTCTACCCCCACCCAACTCTTATTCCGGAAGAAAATCACGGCCATCTAGGCGGATGGGTCGCCGAGAATGAACCTGGGCATCGCGACCGTGGTCCGGATGCTCAAAGGGGCCACGAACGTGCCCGTCGAAGTGGCGGCGGACGCGGCGGCGCGGAAATTGTTGGCCGAGCTGGCCGCAAGCGCTGGACGGACCGTCGAACGGGCCTCCGCGGGGACATTCCTAACGTCACCCGCCAAGCAACCGGACAGGGAGCCACAGGCTGTCCCAGTCATCCCAACCGCCCCAGTTGATCCTAAGCCGCGGCGGACGCGGGGGAACGGCAAAGTTAAGTCCCGAGTGGTCCGAAAATATCCCACTCTTTCTTCGACATTCTTCAACCCGCATACGCCGGATGAGGCAATAATTTGCAGCGTCGATGCCGCGATTCAGCTAACATAATCAGCATGTTATTTCGGATCGAATGAGGCCGTCATGGCGAACCCGGCGGGTGAATCGTATGATGGCGCTCTCAGGCTCGATTTCGACCGCCGATTGTTGCTTCACTTTCGCGGATCGGTGGTTACCTCCGACGCAGGCTTGCTCGCATACCGGGAACTGGACGACGCGCTGTGCCTCAGCGCGATGGCGGGTGATGCGCTCTCCGACGCACGCACTGGCAAGAATGGCCGGCATGCACTCGTCGGGATGTTGCGGCAATCCATATTTGGGCGACTTGCCGGATATGAAGACGTGAACGACGCTCAACGCCTGCGCCATGATCCCGCGATGCGGTGGATAGTCGGCGGAAAGGCGGCCTCGGATGCAGCGGCTTCGCCGAGCCAGATGGGCCGCTTTGAGACGCGCTGGCTCACGGCGGAAAAGAACCTTTCGGCGCTCGCTGATCTCTCCGGCAAATGGATCGACAGCGTTCATGGTCGCCGTCCGCCGAGAGGTATCTTGCTCGACATGGATTCGAGCGTGAGCCCGACGCATGGCGAACAGGAACACAGTGTCTGGAACGGTCACTATGACTGCACCTGCTATCATCCGCTGTTCGTTTTCAACCAATATGGCGATTTGGAACGCTGCGCCCTGCGCCCCGGCAATGTTCACAGCGCCGATGGATGGGAGGCGGTGCTGAAGCCGGTCGTGGCGCGGTATCAAGGCAAGGTCTCACGCATTTATTTCCGCGCCGACGCCGGCTTCGCAAACCCCGAAGTTTACGAATATCTGGAGGCAGAACGGATCAAATATGCGATCCGTCTGCCCGCCAATCACATCTTGCAAGAGAGGATCGGCTATCTGCTCAAACGCCCGGTTGGTCGCCCGTCCAATGACGTCTGCCGATCCCATGCAAGTTTCACCTATCAAGCGGGAAGCTGGTCGCAGCCGCGCCGGGTGATCGCCAAGGTCGAATGGCATCCGGGCGAGCTTTATCCGCGCGTCGGCTTCATCGTGACGAACATGGCGCGCTCCGCCGAGAATGTCGTCGCCTTCTACAACAAGCGCGGCACGTGTGAGCAATGGATCAAGGAAGGAAAAGGCGCAATCAAGTGGACCCGGCTATCATGTCGGTCGTTCGCTGCTAACGCCGTCCGTCTCCAGCTTCATGCGCTGGCCTACAATCTCGGTAATTTTCTGCGCACGCTGGCGACGCCCGAACCGATAAAGGATTGGTCACTGACGAGCCTGAAGGAAAAGCTGATCAAGATCGGCGCGAAGATCGTGAGCCATGGCCGCTATGTCGCGTTTCAGATGGCCGAAGTCGCCATTCCGAAAAATCTCTTCGCGGACATCCTACGAATGATCGCCGACCTGCGGCCGCCGCCCAATCCAGCGCCTGCGTGAAGTGTTCGGTCGTCATGCGTCGAGCAAAAACTAAGGGAGAAGTGCGTCTTGATCACAACCGACTCTGTATTGTCCGGTGCGCGATCCGCCCATGTCACTGGTTTTGGTGTGCCGGAGCACCACAGCAGCGCCGCAGCGCGGCAATCTCAACCTCAATAAGCGGGCGATCCGGAAAATAATGCCGGTATAGGACGAATGTCCGATGTCACGGCAGGAGATCAATGATACGCGCTTGGCACATTCCCGGTTATCTGGGGAATGCCAGTTCAAGGGGTCCGCGGGTCAGGTCAATTCCGTGTTCAAAGCCCGGGAGATAACGCCACGGAAAGTGAGTGACTACAAGCAAGCGCTCGCGGACGGCGCATGTACGCTGGGGAATGTCTCTTTGTCCAAGTCCCTCCTCGCCAAACTGCAAACCCTCGGGATCGAGGTCCCGGCGACAGCGGACTAAACCCTTAGTGGGCCGCGTACAAGCGGCCCCCTAGTCAAATCAAAAGGAGATGTCAGCACTTTTCACCAAGGAATTACCATGGCCAAAAATCATTATGGTGAAGTCACTAACCGCATCCTGGCCCAACTCGAAGCCGGTACCCCGCCCTGGATCAAAGAGTGGAAGTCAATCGGGCGTGGAAACATCCCCAAGAATGCCGTGACGAAGCGGCCCTACTCAGGCGGCAACGTCATTTTCTTATGGGCGCACGGGTACGCAACCCAGCGTTGGCTCACATTCAAACAGACCCTCGACGTCGGCGGGGCCGTCGGCAAAGGGGAACACGGGGTCAAGGTGTATTTCGTTTCCAAGGTCGAGAAGACGACCGACACGGACGAAGTGCGCCATGTCCCGTTTCTCAAAGAGTACACCGTGTTCAATGTTGCCCAGTGCCACGGCCTTCCGGAAGAGTGCCTCACTGGCGAAGTGACAGTCCTCAATCTGGACGAGCGCAACGCGGACGCGCAGGACTTCATAACAGTCACCGGCGCAGATTTTCGCGAAAGCCAAGGTGAGCCCTACTACGCGGCGGGCCGGGACTTCATTGCGATGCCCTCTTTCGAGGCTTTTAAGGACGCGGACTGTTTTTACGCGACCAGCTTTCACGAGTTGGGTCACTGGTCCGGCCATAAAAGTCGCCTCGATCGTGATCTCACAAACCGGTTCGGCAATCGTGCTTACGCGGCCGAAGAACTCGTGGCCGAACTCGCTAGTGCCTTTCTCTGCGCGGAATTCGGAATCAATAAAGAGGTACGGCACGCCTCATACATCGCGCATTGGATCGAGCTGTTGCGGGCGGACGACCCGGCGTTCTTCACAGCCGCCTCGCAAGCGCAAAAAGCTGCCGATTACTTACGCGGTCTCGCCCTGACGGAATCCCTGCTGGAAACCGTCGTGTGAGGAAGCCTAGGTACTTGGTCTTGGATAATAAGCGGTACTTGTGGCGCGAAATTCTCAAATGTCAAACAGCATTGAATCGGGACCCCGGATCGGTGTGCAAAAGGTACCCCTTTTGGCGGGGAGGAACGACAGCGCTCGCCCCCGGCGGAGCTGGTCAGGGTTGCGCAGCCGGGGCGAGCGCGGTGGCGTGGGAGGGGGCTTTGAGCGCTAGGCGCGGTTTTTGAAGCGCCAGCTTTCATTTCCGGTTTCGACGATGTCGCAGTGATGGGTGAGACGATCGAGGAGCGCGGTCGTCATCTTGGCGTCGCCGAAGACGCTCGGCCATTCGCCGAACGCCAGATTGGTCGTGACGATCACCGAGGTGCGTTCGTAGAGCTGGCTAACGAGATGGAAGAGCAATTGCCCGCCAGCCTGAGCGAAGGGCAGATAGCCGAGTTCGTCGAGAACGGTGAAGTCCTTGCGAGTGAGGTAATCGGCAATTCGTCCCTGCCGCCCTGCGCGTGCTTCGGCCTCCAGGCGATTGACGAGATCGACTGTATTGAAGAAGCGGCCGCGCAGGCCGGCGCGGATGCAGCTTCGCGCGATGGCAATGGCGAGATGCGTCTTGCCGGTCCCGGTGCCCCCCACGAGAACGACGTTGCGTTGCTGCGCGATGAAGCCGCCTCCAGAAAGATCACGCACCAGGGTTTCGTTGACGGTCGTGCCGTCAAAGTCGAAGTCATCGATGTCCTTGGCCAGAGGGAGTTTGGCGATGGTCATCTGATATTTGATGGAGCGCGCCTGCTTTTCGGCAATTTCGGCCTTAAGAAGATCGCCGACGATTTGTGGCGGCTCGTGCTGCCGCTTTATGCCAGCCGCCATCACATCATCATAGGCGGTTCGCATGCCGAAGAGCTTGCTCATGAGGTCGAAGATTTGCGTGCGTTCCATCAGCCTGAACTCCTCAGTTGATCGTACCGGGCACAATCGGCGAGCGGGACGTGCCGGAGTTTCAGCGCGTCCGGGGTGAGTATGGTGAGTGGCGGACCGGGATCACGGCGACGCGCCAGAATGTTGAGAACGACGTCGGCGGAATGGACGCCCTCGCTCAACGCCTCGGCACAGGCGGCCTCGACCGCCGGCAGCCCGTCGTCGAGAACCGCCGCGAGGATTTTCACCATCTGCCGATCGCCATCGGCGGAGCCGGTGAGTTTGCGGCGAATTTTCTCCATGGCCGAGGGCAAGACCCAGTCCTTGAACGGCGCGCCATTCCTCAGAGCGCCGGGCTTGCGGGCCAGAACCGGAACGTAATGCCAGGGATCGTAAATCGTCTCTTCGCGGCCAAAGGATCGCCGATGTTCGCCGGCGGCGATCCCGTCCTGGCGAATGACGATCCGGTCTGCATAAGCGTGGATTTCGACCGGACGCCCGACCGCGCGCGCCTTCACCGAGTATTTGTTGTTATCGAACCGGATAAGGCAGGTCTTGGACACCGCCGCGCTCACTGCATGGAAGCCGTCGAAGCGGCCGCGCAGTTGCACGAGCTTTTGCCGTTCGTCCTCGAAAACCTCCCAGATCGTGCGGCTGGCGCATTCTGGATGACGATGCGCCTTGGCGTAAGCGACACATTTGTCGAGGAGCCAGGCATTCAATTCGTCATAGCTCTTGAATCTCAGGCGCGGCGTGAAAAAGCGCTCACGCACCAAGCCGACCTGGTTCTCGACCTGGCCCTTTTCCCAGCCCGAGGCCGGCGTGCAGGCCACTGGCTCGACGAGATAATGCCCGCACATTTGAAGGAAGCGGCGATTGTATTGCCGGTCCTTGCCGGCGAAGATTGTCTCCACCGCGGTTTTCATATTGTCATAAATGCCGCGCTCGCAGGCGCCTTTGAAAAAGGCAAAGGCGCGGTCATGCGCGTCAAAGACCATCTCTTGGGTCTCGCGTGGATAGGCGCGGACAAACGGCATGCGGCTGTGACAGAGCCGCATATGGGCGACCTTCACGGTCACCGTCGCGCCGTTCAGCACGACGATTTCATGGCTCCAGTCGAACTGATAGGCCTCGCCGGGAGCAAAGGTGAGCGGCACATAAGCCTGCGCCAGCGCCACACCGCGTTCCTTGCGCCACGTTTTCGCGTAACGGCGAACCGCGTCGTAGCTTCCGGCATAACCAAGGCTGCGCAGTTCTTCGAATAGCCGAACAAGCGTCAGCCGCTCGCGCGCCGATTTTTCTGCATTCTCCAACAGCAGGGAATCCAGCCGCTCCCGCCACGGTCCGATCTTGGGAAGCGGCTGCGTCAAGCGTTCGTAATGGAACTCGGTCGCTTCGGATCGGATGACCTTCCGGACGACCTTTCTGGAGACGTGCAGCTCCCGGCAAATCTCCTTGATCGGCTTTTTCTGAACAAAAAACGCCCGGCGAATCTTGGCGATCGTTTCCACAACCAGCATTCCAATCTCGGCCTCCCAAAATCCAGGAGGCCACTGTGGACCCTCAGCCCCGGGGTCCCGATTGGATGCAAATCACCCCAAAAGCGGGGTCCTTATTCCATGCTTATTCACACACTGGTGAAACTCGGCATTCCCAGGGCGACTTTCTATCGCTGGTATGATCTGTTTCGCACCGGCGGGCCCGATGCCTTAGGCGATCGCTCGCCCCGGCCGGATCGCGTCTGGAACCAGATTCCAGACATGGTGCGCCAGCGGCTCATCAAGCTCGCGCTCGATGAGCCGGCGCTCTCGCCGCGCGAGCCCGCCGTGCGCTTTACCGACACGGAAAGCTATTTCGTGTCAGAGGCTTCGGTCTACCGCCTGCTGAAGGCGCACGACCTGATCGCCAGCCCGGCTTTCATCGTCATGAAGGCTGCCGACGAGTTCAAGGACAAGAGCACGGCGCCCAATCAGCTTTGGCAGACCGACTTCACCTATCTAAAAGTCATCGGGTGGGGTTGGTTCTACTTGTCGACCGTCCTCGACGACTTCTCGCGCTACATCATCGCCTGGAAGCTGTGCCCAACCATGAAGGCCGAGGATGTCACCGCCACGTTGAATTTGGCGCTGAAGGCCTCGGGGCTCGACCAGGCAAAGGTCATCCACCGGCCAAGGCTTCTCTCCGACAATGGCTCCAGCTACATCTCGGCGGACCTGGCCAAATGGCTCGACGGCCAGAACATGGAGCATGTCCGCGGTGCGCCTTATCATCCGATGACCCAAGGCAAGATCGAGCGCTGGCATCAGACACTCAAGAACCGGATCCTGCTCGAGAACTATTACCTGCCGGGCGATCTCGAAACCCAGATCGAGGCCTTCGTCGCCGGCTACAATCACCTGCGATATCACGAGAGCATCGCCAACCTGACGCCCGCCGACGTCTACTTCGGGCGGGGCCAGACCATTCTGATCGAAAGGGAAAGGATCAAACGACAGACCATCGCCAACCGCCGCTTGCTGCATCGTCGGCAAGTCGCATAACATTACAAACCAGACGAGCCAGAGACTCTCTTAATTTAAGCCGCTCCTTGTCCCAAAAACTCTGACGACGGACAATTTGGGCCTCCTAGTGTGCCGGCAATCGAAAAAGTCCTTTGCCGTGCTGGCTACGCGCAACATATCAACGCACAAAATTGTAGCGGTCTATGACCGCACCTCGCTGGCTCCTTTGTGGCTTTATAATAACGCTCGCGGTGGGGAACAAGCGCTGAGGGGCGCTGATGCCTGCATGCCGAGCTTTACACCCATATTTGCAAAGGCTCTCGCTAATCGTCTGCAGTTACGCCGCACAGAACACGGCTTGCCTGAAGGCCTCACGCCCGAAGATATCTTCCACTACGCCTACGCTGTGTTTCACAGTCCTGGCTACCGGAGCCGCTACGCTGAGTTTCTGAAGGTAGCCTTCCCGCGCCTGCCGTTGACCGGGAATCTGGGGCTATTCCGCGCGCTGGCCCGGCTCGGCGGCGAACTCGTTGCCCTGCACCTGCTGGAGTCGCCGACGCTCAATAAGCCTCTTACCACATACGATGGTCCGGCAAATCCTGAGGTCGAGAAAATCTCCTACGCCCGCGACACAGTGTGGCTCGACAAGGCGCGGACGCGCGGCTTCAAAGGAGTACCCGAAACGGTGTGGAACTTCCATATCGGCGGTTACCAGGTCTGCGAGAAATGGCTCAAGGACCGTAAGGGCCGCGCGCTCTCGAAGGATGACATCGCCCATTACCACAAGATCGTCGTGGCCTTGAACGAAACCATCCGCCTGATGAAGGAGATCGACGAAGTCATTGACAAACTCGGCGGCTGGCCCGGCGCTTTTCAGAGCGCGCAGAATGAATAATCGAGCTAAGGCTTGTCGCAGCATGCGTTGGCAAGGCTATTTGTGATGGTCAATCACGTTCAACGAGCGTATCAAGCCTGGCCAATCCTAATTGGACGCGCGAGCGAAAATGCGCCAATTACATATGGTGATCTGGCAAGCAAGCTTGGCGTGCATCACCGAGCGATTCGATATGTTCTGGGCGTAATTCAAGATTATTGCCTAGCTCAACAGCTCCCGCCTTTAACGATATTGGCAATAAACGGCAAATCAAGGATGCCTGGTCCCGGGTTCGTGGCTTGGGACATGGACGATTTGGACAGAGGGCGCGCCGAGGTGTGTGCGTTTCCTTGGCAGGCACTCGACAACCCATTTGCGTACGCGGCTGACGGCAGCACAGAAGCCGATCTTGTTGAGATGCTCGTGAGCGACCCGGAGTCAGCATCCGATGTATTCGGGCGCATCAAAGTGCGAGGTATGGCGCAAGTGATATTTCGCAAAGTGCTGCTCCAGGTTTATGAGGGCCGCTGTGCGTTCTGCGGGCTCACCTTCGAAGATGCTCTCGAAGCATCGCATTTAATTCCTTGGGGCGAGGCCTCGGCGCAAAAAAGGCTCGACCCGCGCAACGGATTGCTGTTGTGCTCCACGCATCATAGCCTTTTAGATAGTGGCTTATACCAAGTCTCTGAAAGTTTGACTCCTGAGGCGGATTCCCGAATCGGCATTTATCTGATTCACCATGGCAAACAGCTTTTGGGAGAGTTTGCCATGTCAACTCCGGTTCCGCTTCGCTCTGACTTTGACACGATTGGCCTGCGCATGCTGGCGCGGCGATCGCGTGACCCCGATCAGACCCGGCGTCTCTTGGCACTGGCCGAGATTTATGATGGCGGCTCGCGGCCGGATGCGGCGCGGATCGGCGGGGTCGGGGTGCAGATCGTGCGCGACTGGGTTGTCCGTTTCAACGCCAAAGGTCCTGATGGTCTCTTGACCGGCAAAGCGCCGGGCGCTCCCAGCATCCTCGGCGAGCGCCAGCGCCAAGCCTTGCGGCAGGTCGTGGAAGATGGGCCGATTCCCGCCCTGCATGGCGTCGTCCGCTGGCGGCTGATCGATCTGGCGCAGTGGCTCTTCGAAGAGTTCCGGGTTTCGATCTCCAAGCCGACGCTCAGCCGCGAGCTGCGGCATATGGGCTTTCGCAAGCTCTCGGCGCGACCGCGCCATCATGCGCAAGACGAGGAAGCCGCGGCGGCTTTTAAAAAAACTTTCTCGCCCTCGTGGAGGAGACCGCCGCAAAAGAGGCTCCTGGCAAGCCGATAGAGATTTGGTTTCAAGACGAAGCTCGGATCGGGCCGAAAAACAAGGTCACCCGCCGATGGGCGAAACGCGGGACACGGCCTTCGGCGCCGCACGACCAGAGGACGAGTTCAGCCTATATTTTCGGCGCCATCTGCCCGGCCGAAGGAAAAGGCGCCGGGCTCGTACTACCCTCCTGCAACAGCGAGGCCATGGCCCTGCATCTCGAAGAAATCTCGCTTGCGGTCGCACCAAGCGCGCATGCGCTCGTTCTTCTCGATCAGGCCGGGTGGCATGTCTCGGCGAAGCTTCCCGTCCCGGACAACATCACGCTCTTGCCGTTGCCGCCGAAATCGCCCGAGCTCAATCCGGTCGAGAACATCTGGCAATTCATGCGCGACAACTGGCTCTCGAACCGCGTCTTCGAATCCTACGACGACATTCTCGACCACTGCTGCTTCGCCTGGAACAAGCTCATCGACATGCCCTGGAAAATCATCTCCATCGGAACAAGAGAGTGGGCCTATCGGTCGTGATCAGCGAGACTTGGTATTAGTCACCATCACGAGGTCTGGCCTTATCGCGTACAGCGATCCGAATGGTGAAGACGGTCGAGTGCTACCGCCGCTACCAAAATTGCTACCCAATTCGCTGGGATGCGTTGGGAAAAAGAACGATAGAGGAACGGCGATTTGTTTAGATTCCAGGACATTGCGCGACAGCTTGGGATTGGATGATACGCCAGCAACCGAATTTCGAGTGCGGTGCTTTCAACCGCTCAGCCACCTCTCCGCAGCCTCTCAATAGGCGACGCGGAGATATCATGGGCGAGCCTCGCTTTACAAGCGCTGGCCGGAAGCCGTGGCCCGCTATCAAAGCGCGGTTTCCGCCTTCAAGCTGTCTGGATGCGGAAAGAGAACGATGTTGTAGCCAGCGTCCACGCAATGGATTTCGCCAGTGACGCCGCTGGAAAGATTGGACAGAAGATAAAGCGCCGCGCCGCCGATGTCGGAAAGATCGAGGCCGCGGCGCAGCGGCGAATGTGCCTTCTGGAAACCGTACATGACCCGCCCATCGGCGATCGCGGCGCCCGCCAAGGTGCGGATCAATCCGGCCGAAATCGCGTTCACCCTGATGCCTTGCGGGCCGTAATCGGCGGCGAGATAGCGCACGCTCGCCTCCAGCGCCGCCTTGGCGACGCCCATGACATTGTAGTGGGGCATGACTCGGTTAGCGGCCGCGAAAGTCAGAGTCAAAAGCGCGCCGCCCGGCTGCATGAGGGCTGCGGCGCGGCGAGCGATCTCGGTGAAGGAGAAAGCGGAAATCAGCATCGTGCGCGAAAAATTTTCCCGCGTCGTATCGGCATAACGGCCCTTCAATTCGGCACGATCGGAATAGGCGATACAATGAACCGCGAAGTCGAGGCCACTCCACTTTTTCTCGATAGCCGCGAAGACCGCGTCGATCGAGGCTTCGTCCTCAACGTCGCAAGGCAAAATGAGCGCCGCGCCGAGGCTTTCGGCCAGCGGCCGGACGCGCTTGCCCAGCGCCTCGCCCTGATAGGTGATGGCGAGTTCCGCGCCTTGTACAGAAACGGCCTTGGCGATGCCCCAGGCAATCGAATGATCGTTCGCGACGCCCATGACGAGCCCGCGCTTGCCGCGCATCAATCCTTTGTTGTCCGCCGCAAGCACCTCAGGCATCGACATGTTTCAAAACGAGGCTGGCGTTGGTGCCACCGAAGCCGAAGGAATTCGACAAGACGGCACCCAATCGCACGCCGTCGCGGCGCTTTCGCACAATGTCCATATCCGCGAAAGCCGGATCGAGCTCCTCGATATTCGCGGACTCGCAAATGAATCCGTTTTGCATCATCAACAGCGAGTAGATTGTTTCCTGCACCCCGGTGGCGCCGAGGGAATGGCCGGTCAAGGATTTTGTCGCCGCGATCGGGGGACATTTTTCGGCCGTTCCGAAAACGGTTCTGATCGCCTCGATCTCCTTTAGATCGCCAATTTCCGTGGAAGTCGCATGGGGATTAATGTAATCGATCGGCGTTTTCACGTTGTCGAGCGCCATGCGCATGCAGCGCACCGCTCCTTCGCCCGAAGGCGCGACCATGTCGTAGCCGTCCGAGGTCAAGCCGTATCCGGCGATCTCGGCGTAAAGTTTCGCCCCCCGCGCGCGGGCATGCTCCAATTCCTCCAGCACCAATACCCCCGCGCCGCCGGCGATGACGAATCCGTCCCGGTTCCTGTCATAGGCGCGGGAGGCGCTCGCGGGACGGTCGTTGAAAGCCGAGGACATCGCGCCCATCGCATCGAACAGAACCGAGAGGGTCCAATCGAGCTCTTCGCAGCCGCCCGCGAACATCAAATCCTGCTTGCCGTATTGGATCATCTCATAGGCATTGCCGATGCAGTGGTTGGACGTCGCGCAGGCTGACGAGATCGAGTAATTGACGCCCTTGATCTTGAACCAGGTGGCGAGCGTCGCCGAGGCGGTCGAGGACATCGACTTTGGCACCGCGAAAGGCCCGATCTTTTTCGGTCCCTTGGCGCGCGCGATATCCGCGGCCTCGATGAGAGTCCGCGTCGAAGGCCCGCCCGAACCCATGATGATGCCGGTGCGCTCATGCGATATTTCATGAGCCGCAAGGCCCGCATCCAGGATCGCCTGATCCATCGCGGCGTGATTCCAAGCCGTGCCGCCTGCATGGAAACGCATCGCGCGGCGATCGACGATGCCGCCGGGGTCGAGCGTTGGGGCGCCGTGAACCTGGCTGCGAAAGCCGAGTTCGGCGTATTTGTCCGCCTTGACGATGCCGGATTTGGCCTCCCGCAAGGAGGCGAGCACCTCCTGGCTGTTGTTCCCGATCGAGGACACAATCCCCATTCCGGTGACGACGACGCGTCTCATGCTGCAAAACTCCTGCTTGACATCGCGCCCCGAAGCCCAAATCCGGTGGCCTTTGTTCAAGGTCGAAAGAAGGCCGGCCGAAGGTTCAGGCCAGCGTTGGAGTTGCGGCCTTGAACAAGCCCACCCTTATGTCCTTGGCCTCATATATGCGTGTTCCATCGGCTTCGAGCCAGCCGTCGGCGATGCCGAGCACCAGTTTGGTTTTGAACACGCGTTTCAAATCCACGCCATAGATAATCCGCCTGACGCTGGGCAGGATCTGAACGGAAAATTTGACCTCGCCCACGCCGAGCGCGCGGCCGCGTCCGGTGAGGCCAAGCCAGCCGAGATAAAAACCAAGAAGCTGCCAAAGCGCGTCGAGCCCGAGGCAGCCAGGCATCACGGGATCGCCCTTGAAATGGCAGCCGAAAAACCAGAGGTCCGGCTTGACCGACAATTCGGCCAAGATCACGCCCTTGCCATTGGCGCCGCCTTGTTCGGAAACATCCGTGATTCGATCGAACATCAAAAGTGGCGGCAATGGCAATTGCGGATTGCCTGGTCCAAACAATTCTCCCCGCCCGCAGGCAATAAGATCCTCATATTCGAAATTGGCGCGCCGCTCGTTCATGTCGGTTTCACTCTCGCGTCCCCGCCCGGCAGCCATGCGGGCTTTCTCCGGCGAAGTTCGCGCGCCTTCTAACACACCAATCGGCCAGCCGGAAGCCGCCGCGCCATCCTCTCTCCGCGCATCGACCGGATGCGGCGGCCTTCAAAAACGCGCTCGTCCAAACAGCCGGAGAATGGTCCTATTCGATTTATCTCTGGCACACTACCGCTCCAGCACGGTCAAGACCCCTGGTTCAATTTCTGGACAACGCCACCGGGATCAACCGCCGGGCAAGCGCCGTGCCCATGTCGCAAAACAACACTCCATAGCCCTGCCCGGCAACGCCCCGATCGTTCGCGCGTAACATCCTTTGCGCTTTTCGAGTTTGCCCCCATATAACCGGGGCGGGCCGGAATGGCCCGCGCAACGTTAGGAAAAGAAGCCATGGCATTTCGCCACAAATCCTTGATTTTAATCCTCGCCGCGACACTTGCGCTGGGCTTTGCCGGGGACGCTTTCTCCCGCGTGGGCGGCGGCTTCTCGTTTGGCAGCCGCGGCGCGCGCACGTTTAGCGTGCCTTCGGCCACCCCCACGGCACCGGGCGGCGTGGCGCCAATGGAGCGGTCGATGACGTCTCCAAATGACAGTATTTTCCGCCGCCCCGCGCCCACTTCCCAGAGCGGCTTTTTTTCCGGCGGTTTTGGCCGCGGCCTGCTTGGAGGCTTCATAGGCGCCGGATTGTTCGGCCTTTTGTTCGGGCATGGCCTGTTCGGCGGTCTCGGTGGTGGCTTGTCAATCCTCGGGCTTCTCCTTCAGATCGGGCTTTTGTTCCTGTTGTTCAAATTTATCATGGGCTTTATTCGTGGACGCCAGCCGGCCTTCCAGGGCACGGCCTTTGATTCGAGCTTGGGACAAGGATTGGGCCAAGCCGGAGCCTCCACGCCCGGAGGCTTCGCGGGCTTTGGCGGCGGCCCGGGAAGCCCGCGGCGCGAGACCAAGCTCGAAGTCTCCCCGGCCGATTTCAGCGTGTTCGAACAGCGCCTCGTCGCGATCCAATCCGCTTTTGGCGCGGAAGACTTCGATCGTCTGCGCGCCCTGGCAACGCCAGAAATGGCGTCCTATTTTGCCGAGGAACTCGCCGGCAACGCCAAGAAAGGCCTGGTCAACAGGGTCTCTGACGTGAAGTTCCTGCAAGGCGATCTTTCCGAGGCCTGGCGCGAGAGCCAAGGCGAATATGCAACGGTCGCCATGCGATTTTGTTTGATCGACACCATGGCCGATCGCGTTTCGGGCAAGATCGTCTCCGGCGATCCGGCGGCGCCGCAGCAGGCAACCGAGGTCTGGACCTTTGCGCGGCACGGCGGCGGCGGCGCGGACGACTGGAAACTGTCGGCGATCCAACAAGCCTGACGATTGCGGAGCTTTGACAAGAGTAGACGGCGCTCGAGATCAAGGCCGGACGGTCTGCCGCCGGGCGTTTTTTGCTGCCTCTGCAATTGACCTAAAAAAAATTCTGCACGCCGAAGAACAGGAAAGGCCTGATGTACAGCCCGTTGGCGAGCTCCGGAGCCCGCATTGCTTGGCGCGATAAGCGGAAAAGTCTTGCTCCCAAAAAGGTTGTGCGGCCGAAGCCAGCGCCGAATTGGGTTGCCGAGTTGATTTGGTGCAAACCGTCTTCAGCGCGGTGTCGGCCGGTTTTGAAGGCCGAGATCGCGTCCGCTGTCGCCGCGGGACGGATATAGGATTTCAGTCCCTCGCGGCTCAGGACATCCACGGGCGTCAAAGAGCTCCGCGATATAGTCCTTCAATCCCACGTCGTCGAACACGCCAATATGCGCCTCGGGATCGATCTCGATCATGATGTCAATATCGCTGTCGGGGCGGTTGTCGCGGCGCGCCCGTGATGCGACCAGGGGAGCATGCGCAACGCCGCGCGCACGACGCCGCTTCGTTCTCCTTCAATCGGGCAAGGATATCCGCACCATTCATTGTTTGTTCATAGTACGAACAGCCTGTGTCCGTCGTGCCGGCTTAAGGTTTAGTTCCGCGCGAGGAGCGAGCCGTCTCGAAGCTGGGCGACGTAGAAGGGACGTTTGCCATAGGCGCCCTTTTTCGTTTAGCCCGCCCTCGGCGAAAACCTCCGCCTTGCCGCCCGTTCCGTCCGGCTTGAGCGACGTAATCATGAGGCGCGCGCCGATCGGCACGCCGCGGTTCCATGACCCATGCTGAGCGGAAAAAATCTGTTCTGTATACACGCACACGATCATGCGTGGCGATCAAAAGATTTTTCAACACACGAAACCATCTGACTTCCCGAGATGTATCTCTAGCTGTTGAGGCATTCAACACTTGGGATTGAGACTTGGGAGTCAGACAATGAAACTTGTCCAGCAAACCATGCCCAGCGTCGCCGAACCGGCCAACGGCCGCCGGGAGTTTCTGCGCGGAACGGCCGCGGCGGCGGCGGGAATAGGCGCCCTGATGGCACTAACGGATGGTGAAGCACAGGCAGATGGCAGCGGCGATATCCAGATACTACTAGCCGCTCAGATAGCCGAAGCATTAGCGGTTACGACGTACACGAACATCATCGCCACGAGTCCATTCTTCACCCGCATCCCGGTTGATGATCAAGGCTATTTGATAGCTGCTCGTCAGGAGGAGATGTCGCATTACAATCTCGAAAAATCGGTAACAAATCATGACAGCCCGTTCACAAAATTTTTCTATCCTCAAACCATGTTCGCGAACGCGCAGGTTACGTTGAACACGCTTGTGACGCTTGAAGAAGCCTTCATTGCGGCTTACCTGGTTGGGGTGCGGAATTTCAGCACCAACGACCTGAAGGTGACAGCGGCGCGCATCATGGGCATTGAGAGCGATCACCGGACGCTGGCACGAGTTGTCGGCGGTGACGTTGCAGTGCAGGATGGCGGTCCGATCACGCGCATCACCGGGATCCAGGGCGTCTCCGAGAGTGCCTCTCCGCCGAATAACAATGGCTGTGAGCGCACGCTCTTGTTTACCAACATTGGGCAGGCCGCGCAGTCTTTGCTGCCGTTCGTGGATATAACCTTTGCGTCAAAGGCTGGGTTCAACACCACGAAGACCTTTGCGTTCATGCCATTTACCCCCGTGCTGCCGACGGAGCTCGGCGACTTCCATTCGTTTGCGGGCTGAGCAGAGGTTTGCCTTACTCTGGTGCGGATTAGGCACCCTGCTCGCGGCGAAGCGTTGCCTAAATGAGCCAATGTTAGTATTCAACCTGGCCATCGGCGATTGCCGCCCGGAACCAGGCTGACGCGATCGATCGGAGTGGCCGGCAAGCGTCAACGCCGGCCACTCGCATCAAGGATCATGACAGGAGTGTGATCTTCCTACTCCTCATAGGTGATCCGGTACAAGGCCCCGGCGTAATCGTCCGACACAAGTAGCGAGCCGTCGGGGAGTTGCGCTACGTCCACTGGACGCCCGTCATAGGCGCCCTTTTCGTTGAGCCAGCCCTCCGCGAAAACCTTCGCTGTGTCGCCCGTGCCGTCGGACTTGAGCGAGGCGAAACTAACCCGCGCGCCGAAGGGCACGCTGCGGTTCCAAGAGCCGTGCTGGGCGAAAAAAATCCCGCCCCTGTATTTTGCCGGAAATGTCGTGCCCGTATAAAATATCATGCCGAGATCGGCGGCATGGGCGGGAGTTTCGATCTCGGGAAACACAAGGCCTTCCGGCGGCGTCCTGTTTTTATATTCCCCGGTGCGGATGTGGCCGCCGCCAAACCAGGGAAAGCCGAAATCAAGGCCGGCCTTCGGCGCGTGGTTCAATTCCTCCGGTGGAATGTCGTCGCCCATCAAATCGACCTGATTGTCGGTAAACCACAAGGTCCCATCTTCCGGATTGAAATCCATGCCCACCGAATTACGAATGCCGCGTGCGAAGACTTCGCGGCCCGTGCCGTCCAGGTTCATTCGGATGATGCCGCCGATTCCCCATTTATTGAACTCGTCCATCTTTGTTTTCGGCGGCACGTTGTAAGGTTGCCCCAAAGCTATGTAGAGCTTGCCATCGGGGCCAACGCGGCAGACCCTCCTGTTATGCCCGCCGCCTTCCTCGGCCGGAATGAGCTTGCCTTGCTCGACTATGGCCTTGGCTCTGATGGCAGGGTCTTGGTAATCCGCCTCGGCGCCGGGAAAAGAGAGAACCCGATTGATTTCGGCGACATAAAGCACTCCGTCCTTGGCGAAACAAACTCCGTTTGGCAGCTTCATTGCGATTGCGGGCGCGAATTCCGAGATCTCTTGCGCGACACCCGCACGCAGATCAACAGTCACCGCGTATACCTTCGTCTCGCGCGTGCCGACGAAAATCATCTTTCCTCGCGGGCCAACCGCTATTTGGCGCGCACCGGGCACCAGCGAATAAAGGTGGATCTTGAACCCGGGCGGGAGCTTGATCCTTTCGAGAGTCTTTTTGATCGTTTCGGCTTGCGGGCCGGTTTGGGTTACGTGAACGAGCGCGCGTCGCTCGGCCTCCTGACCCCGGGCGGGGGCGGACAGCGCCAACAAGCAAAACGCGACTCCGGCCAATCTTATATTCATGTTCCAGGCAACAACTCGAAATCTAGGCACGAATGGATGGTTGCCCGCGCGGCGGCGCGAGCGCGGCAAACAGCGCGTCGTCCTCGTTCTCGGTAACATTGGGAGTCGTCAGCAAGGTCTCGCCATAAAAGATCGAATTCGCCCCCGCGACCATGCAAAGAATCTGCGCCTCACGGTTCAACACGGAGCGGCCGGCGGAAAGGCGGACTCTCGCAGCTGGGAGAACGATCCGCGCGGTTGCGATCATCCGCACGAAATCGATTGTGTCTATTGTTTCCCTTTGCCCGAGCGGGGTGCCCGCGACCGGAACCAGCGCATTGATGGGCACGCTTTCGGGATGCGGATCGAAGGCAGCCAATATTTGCAGCATGGAGGCCCGGTCCTTGACGGCCTCACCCATTCCGATGATGCCGCCGCAGCACATTTGCAGCCCGGCCGCCCGCACCGCCCGCAAGGTTGCGAGCCTGTCCTCATAGGTTCGCGTCGTCACGATGTGTTCGTAGAATTCCGGACTCGTGTCGAGATTGTGATTATAGGCCGTCAGCCCCGCCCCTTTCAGCCGCTCCGCTTGGGCAGCGTTCAACATGCCGAGCGTCACGCAAGCCTCCATCCCGAGCGCGCGAACGCCGCGCACCATAGCGAGCACCGCGTCGAACGCCTCGCCGTCGCGCACGTTCCGCCACGCCGCGCCCATGCAAAAGCGATCGGCGCCGAGCGCTTTCGCGCGCGCCGCGAGCGCGAGCACGGCCTCTGTTTCCATCATATCGGCCTTGTCGAGGCGAACCTCGCGGTAATGCGCGGATTGCGGGCAATAGGCGCAATCCTCAGGGCAGCCGCCGGTTTTGATGCTGAGGAGGCTCGCCTTTTGGACGTCGCTGACATCGTGAAAGAGGCGATGAACGCGGTTCGCCTCGGCGATCAGATCGAGCAGCGGCAAATCGTGAATTGCGACAATTTCGTCGATCGTCCGATCGTGCCGGAGGAACGGGCTTGGTTCTGAATGGCTCATGTTTTGCGCTTCCGGATGGGAACGGCGGCTAGCAAAGAATTCATGAACCCTGTCCCTGATTTTTGCAAATTGGCGCAGCTTCCTGGGCTGTAATCCGGCGGCGACTTGGCTGATTGCGTTACCAAAACGCGGCAGTTTGACTTTTGGCTTTTCGCTCCTATTAGACTTTAAGCTGGCCTCGCCGCAACGGCTACTCAGTTCGAGCCGCGGGTTCTCGCCAGTCAAGCAGCAAAGACGACCTATTATGGAAGTTCTTAGTCTCGCGAACTCGATTATCCGTTAACTGTCAAATCGAATTCATTGGAGGATTGCCTATGCATCAGGACGAGCCGAGCGAGCCCCAGAGTCGAACGTCAGAAGGTCGAACAGCGAGGAGCGAAAGCCTACGCGACAAAGTCGTGGCGACTCTGGCGGGATTCATATTGACCGGCGTGATTGGCACGATGGTGGCAACCTGGTTTCAGCAGCGGGGATGGGCTTGGCAAAACGCAGTGGAGCAGGTCGAAAAGGATACCGCGAGCGCACTGGCCTCCCTTCAATCGGCGTCGAACCTTCTGGACAAGCGCTGGTCCGCGACGTTCCAGATGGTTCAGGCTATTCAAACCGCCAAGGCGGGAGATGAGTCGAAGGCTGCAATGGATAGTTTTCTTTCAATCAACCATGAATGGGAGCTGGGCTACGCCAATGTGGACGCCGCCGTACAATTCAATGTCGATAGGCCGTTCGGCATTGACGCGAAACAGTGGCCAAAAACTTTGTGGACACTGCAATGCAAGACATTCCCATTCGGCAGTGAAGCGGGAGGGGGCGTGAAGCCGGATTCAACTCGCACCATCTTGAAAGTAATCGATCATTGTCATGACCTGGTTAAGACGAATATTTACGATCTTGATAAGACGTCCCCCGACCAGACCTCGCGCAAAAGACTTATTGATGAGTCTTATCTGCGCCTTTCACACATCTATCATATCAATGATGCTCTTCGTTGTGTGATTCTTGAGCGCGCTATCGCGATGCGCCGCAGCCTCGACACAGAACTGGGGTGGGGATCGTTTTTCTGGAGCGGGCCACAGAAATACAGTATTCCGACCAAAGAAGGCGACTGCGTAGAGCAATACAGGGAATGGTCCGAGGGGAACCGCTGAAAATATCATAAAGCGGTATTGGGGAGCAGCCCTTATGGCATGATTAGATTAACCCGCATACGCCGGATGAGGCAATAATTTGCAGCGTCGATGCCGCGATTCAGCTAACATAATCAGCATGTTATTTCGGATCGAATGAGGCCGTCATGGCGAACCCGGCGGGTGAATCGTATGATGGCGCTCTCAGGCTCGATTTCGACCGCCGATTGTTGCTTCACTTTCGCGGATCGGTGGTTACCTCCGACGCAGGCTTGCTCGCATACCGGGAACTGGACGACGCGCTGTGCCTCAGCGCGATGGCGGGTGATGCGCTCTCCGACGCACGCACTGGCAAGAATGGCCGGCATGCACTCGTCGGGATGTTGCGGCAATCCATATTTGGGCGACTTGCCGGATATGAAGACGTGAACGACGCTCAACGCCTGCGCCATGATCCCGCGATGCGGTGGATAGTCGGCGGAAAGGCGGCCTCGGATGCAGCGGCTTCGCCGAGCCAGATGGGCCGCTTTGAGACGCGCTGGCTCACGGCGGAAAAGAACCTTTCGGCGCTCGCTGATCTCTCCGGCAAATGGATCGACAGCGTTCATGGTCGCCGTCCGCCGAGAGGTATCTTGCTCGACATGGATTCGAGCGTGAGCCCGACGCATGGCGAACAGGAACACAGTGTCTGGAACGGTCACTATGACTGCACCTGCTATCATCCGCTGTTCGTTTTCAACCAATATGGCGATTTGGAACGCTGCGCCCTGCGCCCCGGCAATGTTCACAGCGCCGATGGATGGGAGGCGGTGCTGAAGCCGGTCGTGGCGCGGTATCAAGGCAAGGTCTCACGCATTTATTTCCGCGCCGACGCCGGCTTCGCAAACCCCGAAGTTTACGAATATCTGGAGGCAGAACGGATCAAATATGCGATCCGTCTGCCCGCCAATCACATCTTGCAAGAGAGGATCGGCTATCTGCTCAAACGCCCGGTTGGTCGCCCGTCCAATGACGTCTGCCGATCCCATGCAAGTTTCACCTATCAAGCGGGAAGCTGGTCGCAGCCGCGTCGGGTGATCGCCAAGGTCGAATGGCATCCGGGCGAGCTTTATCCGCGCGTCGGCTTCATCGTGACGAACATGGCGCGCTCCGCCGAGAATGTCGTCGCCTTCTACAACAAGCGCGGCACGTGTGAGCAATGGATCAAGGAAGGAAAAGGCGCAATCAAGTGGACCCGGCTATCATGTCGGTCGTTCGCTGCTAACGCCGTCCGTCTCCAGCTTCATGCGCTGGCCTACAATCTCGGTAATTTTCTGCGCACGCTGGCGACGCCCGAACCGATAAAGGATTGGTCACTGACGAGCCTGAAGGAAAAGCTGATCAAGATCGGCGCGAAGATCGTGAGCCATGGCCGCTATGTCGCGTTTCAGATGGCCGAAGTCGCCATTCCGAAAAATCTCTTCGCGGACATCCTACGAATGATCGCCGACCTGCGGCCGCCGCCCAATCCAGCGCCTGCGTGAAGTGTTCGGTCGTCATGCGTCGAGCAAAAACTAAGGGAGAAGTGCGTCTTGATCACAACCGACTCTGTATTGTCCGGTGCGCGATCCGCCCATGTCACTGGTTTTGGTGTGCCGGAGCACCACAGCAGCGCCGCAGCGCGGCAATCTCAACCTCAATAAGCGGGCGATCCGGAAAATAATGCCGGTATAGGACGAATGTCCGATGTCACGGCAGGAGATCAATGATACGCGCTTGGCACATTCCCGGTTATCTGGGGAATGCCAGATTAATGCAAATGTGAGAATTTGTTCAACTACCAGTATACCGCTTCCGGTCACGTGCTGAAATTCAAGCCGACCTACGACCGCTGTTTCGGGACCGCGGGAGATTTCGTTTGGGATCAACAGGCCGTTACCGCTTCGTCACGGACCATTGCGTGACCGGCAGGGCCGGGCGCCAGGCTTGATAGGAGCCTAGAGAATTTCCGCGCGAAATTTCGATACGCAGAAGCTCGCCGCCCCGCGCCTTGAACCGGCGGATGAGCTCCGCCTCGGCCTCTAGCGTCACCGCATTGACGACAAGCCTCCCGCCGCTAGGCAATACGTCATAGGCTGCGTCGAGGAGGCATGCGTCGCTCGCGCCGCCGCCGACGAAAATCGCCTGCGGTCTTGGCAGATTCACAAACGCCTCCGGCGCCCTGCCGGTGAAAATCTCGATATGCGGCACGCCGAGATTGTCGGCATTGCGCCTGATCAGGCTCGCGCGATTTTCCCGCGCCTCGATGGCTATCGCGCGATTGGCGGGATCGCTGAGCAGCCATTCGATTGCGATCGATCCAGACCCCGCCCCCACATCCCACAACAGCTCGCCGCGCCTTGGCGCCAGCGACGAGAGCGTGATGGCGCGAACCTCCCGTTTGGTGAGCTGCCCGTCTGTTTCGAACCAGGAATCGGCAAGACCATTTGCGACGGGAAGAATGCGCGACTGTGCCGTCGCGGTGATTTCGAGCGCGACGATGTTCAAGGGATCGATTCCCTCCATGCGGAAGGCATCGGCGGTGGTGGCCCGCGTGCGCTCCCTTTGGCCTCCCATCGCCTCCATGACGACGATCCGCGATCGGCCGAGGCCTCTCTGGCAAAGGAGGCTTGCAAGGCGCGGCGGCGTCGTCTCGTCCCATGCCAGGCAAAGGATTTTCGCGTCCGGTTGCAGCGCCGGAATAATCCGCTCGAACTCGCGTCCATGCAGCGACACGAGGCAACTGTCTTGCAGGCTCCAGTTGAGCCTTGCCGCCGCGAGGCTGAAAGCCGAAGGCGCCGGAAAGCACTGCATTTCTTGCGGTCCAACATGGGCGCCGAGCAAGGTTCCAACGCCATAAAAGAAGGGATCGCCGGAGGCGAGGACGCAGACGGGCGAACCTCGGCGAGCGAGAATTTCCGGGATCGCATCGGCAAGCGGCGAAGGCCAAGTCATGGTCTCGACCTTGAGCGGGCCCGCAAGCGCGAGGTGGCGGGCGCCGCCCACGACCAGATGGGCTTGCGCAAGCATTTGTCGCGCGGCAGGAGAAATAGCCTCTATACCGTCCTCGCCGATGCCAATGAGCGACAGCCACTTTTCAGGAGGCGGCGAGGTCATGGCGGCGAGAGCAAATGTTCGGGAAATGAGCGATGCGGGTTCTCGTGCTTGGCGGGACATTCGAGGCGAGTAAGCTCGCCGACCTCCTTGCGGAACAAAGCGGCATTTCGTCCATGCTGTCCTTCGCCGGCCGCACCAAGGCGCTCCGCCCGCCAAAAATTCCCTATCGAATCGGCGGTTTTGGCGGCGTGGACGGCCTTAACGCCTATCTCCAAGCCGAGCAAATCGATGTGCTCGTGGACGCCACCCATCCTTTCGCGACACAAATGCCGCGCAATGCGGCGATCGCGGCGGCGCGGGCGAGAATTCCGCGCGTTGTATTGTCGCGCCCGGCGTGGTTTGCGCAGCCGGGCGACCATTGGATTGATGCCGCCGACATGGCCGCCGCCGCCGCCGCGCTCGGGCGTGAACGAAAACGCGTTTTTCTGACGATCGGCCGCCTGCAAATCGGGGCCTTTTCGGCCGCGCCTCAGCATTTCTATCTTATCCGCACGATTGAGCCTATCGCGCTTTCGTTGGATCTTCCGCATCATCGTGTGATCCATGGACGCGGCCCCTTCGCGTTCGAAGCGGAGGAAAAGCTCCTGCGCGAGGAATCGATCGATCTGCTCGTAAGCAAGAACAGCGGCGGCGAGGCGGCGTTCGCCAAACTCGTGGCAGCGCGGTATGTTGGGCTGCCGGTTGTCATGGTCGCACGGCCGCGACAGGCGTTGGGACCGGTATTTCACGATCCGGCTGAAGTCATGGCCTTGCTCCTCCATCATTGCTCAACCTTGACGCCGCGCGGGGTATAGACGAACGGCGTGCCGCTGCCGCGCGGAACGATACGGGTTTCGCTGGAGCCGACGATGATCAGCGTGCTCATGCCCGCGCGGCTAGGGTCGGCCGTGGCTAACGTCTCTATTGAGATGTGTTCATCCGCGCGCCCGACGGCGCGGGCAAAAACAACCGGCGTCGAAGCGGTCTTTAGACCGTGCAGCAGCGCGAAAGCGTCATGGATGCGGCCCGGCCGCGCGGCCGAGGCTGGATTATAAAGGGCGATCACGAAATCCGCGTTTGCCGCCGCCGCGAGCCGCTTTTCCACCACGGACCAGGGTTTGCGATTGTCGGACAGGGAAATCGCGCAAAAGTCGTGTCCCAAAGGCGCGCCGGTCCGCGCCGCCGCCGCCTGCATCGCCGAGATTCCGGGGCTAACCGCGATGTCGATGTCGCGCCAGCGACGTTCGCCGTCTTCGATTGCCTCGAAAACGGCCGCCGCCATCGCGAATACGCCCGGATCGCCGCCGGAAACGAGGGCGACATGTCGTCCATCCTCGACCAGGCGCAACGCATGCCGCGCGCGTTCCATTTCGGCCCCGTTGCCAGTTTGGTGCCGCGTCTGTCCTTGTTTTTGAGGAAGCCGTTCGAGATAGGGCGCGTAACCAACAAGATCGGTCGCATTCGCGATGAGGTGCGAGGCTTCGGGAGTAATCCATGCGCGGCCACCGGGGCCAAGGCCGACAATCCGCAAGCTTCCCGGCGCGCTCATGGGCGCCTGCCATGACCCGGAATGAGAATGGAGGAAAAATAAGGCGCATGATCGCCGGTCTTGACGGCAAGCGGAACGATAGTTTCGGTTTGGCTCGTGCCATGTTCGACATAGATCGCTGTCGAGAGGCGTCCGGCCTCGGCGATCGCGGCGCGGATTTTCGCCAGATTGGCGCCGATCTTGATGATGACCACCGCATCGGCTGCACCGAGATGACGGACCAATGCCGCGCGCCCGAGCGTGCCCGGTAGAACGCTCAAGACGTCGTCGCCCCAGGCCATCGGCGCCTTTGCCGCGCTCCAGCACCCCGACATGCCGGTGACTCCGGGAACGATCTCGACGCTGAAACGATCTTTCAACCGGACATAAAGGTGCATGAAGGATCCGTAGAAAAGCGGGTCGCCCTCGCAGACGAGGGCGACATCGCGGCCCGCCAGAAGATGCGCCGCGATGGCCTCCTCCGCTGTTGTGTAGAAGGCGCGCAGTTCCTCGACATAGGCGGGGTCGCAAAAATGGGTTTCCGTCGTCAACGGATAGTGCAACGGCAATTGGAGGCATGTATCGGTGACCCAGCGATCGAGGATGGCGTGGGCTTTTCCGCGTGCGCCTTTCTTGGCGAAATAGGCGGCGACTGGAACGGCTGCGATGATTTTCGTGGCCTTGATCGTCACAAGGTCGGGATCGCCGGGACCGAGGCCAACGCCGATGAGGCGGCCGTTGATTGAGGAAAATCCACTCATTCAGCGTCGCTCGCGATCGCATTCAAGGCGGCGGCGGCGATGGCGCTCCCTCCTTTGCGTCCCCGGATCGTGATGAAGGGAGTGGAGGCATCGGCAATCAGCGCCTCTTTCGATTCCGCCGCGCCAACGAAGCCGAGCGGCATTCCGACGATGCAGGCAGGCCGCGCGGAAGTTTCGGCGAGCATATCGAGCAGACGATACAAGGCGGTAGGCGCGTTGCCGATGGCGGCGATCGCGCCATCGAGCCGGTCGCGCCAAAATTCGAGCGCGGCGGCGACGCGCGTAGTGCCGAGTTTTTGCGCGAGCGATGCGACGGCTGGATCGTCAAGCTTGCAGATCACCTCGTTGCCGCGCGGTAGGCGTGCCGCGATAACGCCTCGCGCCAGCATTTTGGAATCGCACAAAATGGGCGCTCCTTGCTGGAGCGCTTGCCGCGCTTGCGCCACGGCCGCATGCGAAAATACGAGATCGGCGGCGATCTCCACCATTCCGCAGGCGTGAATCATGCGCACCGCGACATGTTCCTCATCACGAGAGAAGCGAACGAGATCGGCCTCGGCGCGGATCGTCGCGAAGGAGCGGCGGTAGATTTCCGCCCCGTCGCGAAGGTAGTTGAAGCGGCTCGATGCCTCGCTCATTGCCTCTCCAGCTCGCTCCGCTGCCCGGCGGTCCGTGCCATCGCTTCCAACGTTTCGCGCGCTGCCGCCACGTCGAGGCGATTCGCATCGTTTGTCCCGGCATCAAATGCGGCCCCATCCACGACAAGATCGTAGTGTCCCGCATGAGCGACGAGGGTGAAGGGCGTCGCCGCTTGCCGCGCGCAGCCCTTGGCGCAGCCGGAGACATGCAGCGCGACGCCGGTCATGCACAGGTTTCGTGCGAAAAACTTCAGGGCCAAGGCATCGGAGCGGGTATCGGTGGTACCGCGGTCGCAGGTGGATGCGCCGCCGCACGCCGCTATCGCCAAGCGCGCATCCCCGCGATCGACGATAAAACCCTGCGCGGCAAAATACGCGCGGATGGCGCCAGCTTCCTCCGCATGCACAAAGGGCACGATCAGCGCGCGCCACGGCGTGAGCCTGATCTCGCCAGTACCGAAAATTTCGGCGGCGCGCGCCGCCGCGTCAAGCATATTCGCGTCAAGGCACCCGAAAGCCGCGGCAACCCCAAAGCAGTAAATTTCGTTGAAGCGCAGCAGTCCAACCGCACAAGGCTCCTCGATAGTGCCGCTCTTTTGGGGTGGACCGGGGCGCAGTCCGGCGAGCCTCGCAATCGCGCCGGCGCCGCAACTCTCGATGAGACCGCGCATCCGGCGCGGCGGTTCCGCCATTTGCGAACCCAGTCGCAGAAACGCCCCTGCGAGGCGCGTGGCAATATCGGGGATATCGTCTGCCCCGCAGCGTCCCAGAAATATTGCCTTGTTAACGTGTCCTCCGATCCCGATCGCGAAAGGCTGTTTGCCGCCGGTCCAATCGAAGCGAACGTCGGCGGGAATAAGGCCAAGCGAAAGGCCGCTTCCGTCGTCGATCAGAAAGCCGAACTTTCCCGGCAATGCGTGTAAATTCTTGTTGGCGGCGAGCGTTGCTTCAAGCGCCTTGGCGGCGCTGGGTGCATCAATTCGCCCATCAAACCCGGCAAGCGGGCCGACCAAAACGTTGCGAACGGCTTCGGCCGCCGCGTCTTCATCGATGAGGCCGACCGCTTCAAGCGCTTGCATGAGGTAAGGCAGGCATTCCTTGCGTACCCCCCGGATTTGCAGATTGCCGCGCGTGGTAAGATCGAAAAGCCCATTGCCGTGGGCGCGTCCGGCTTGCGCGAGCCAGCGCAGCGTCGCGGCGCTAACGACACCACCACTTATCCGCAGCCGCACGAGAAGCCCGTCCTTGGCTTGCATCGGCCGCCGCGCGCCTGGACACCAGCCTTCGCGCAATATGGTCTCGCGGGTCATCCGGGCGCCTCCCGCATCAACGCGAGGCAGGCGTGGGCCGAATTGCGGCGGCTCTGCCAAAAACCCCGGGCGAGCGCATCCTCGAAGCACTTGGCGATATCTCTCGCGGCGTTCGGATTGGCGTCGATGAGAAAATCCCGCACCGTAGGCGTGCCAAGGGTCGCCGCGAACATAAGCTCGAAATGCTGGCTCGCCACCGCATTGCTCAACACCGCGAGAGCATAAAGACGGTCGATCGTCGCGGCGATTTCGGCGGCGCCGCGATGGCCGTGACGCATCTGCCCGGCGATCCAGCGCGGATTGCTCGCGCGGGCCCGCACGACCCGGGCAATTTCTTGCGCCAACGTGCGCACTCTGATGGCGTCGGGGCGCGCCGTCTCGACATGATAAACGGGCGCATCGTTGCCGAGCATTTGCGCGGCCGCGGCAAAGCCACCTTCATGATCGACAGTGTCGCTGGCGTCGAGAATGTCCTGCTCGTCCTGATCCTGCACATGAATGAAGGCGTCGGCGGCCGCGACACATTCGGTGAAGGCGGTTGTCGCAACACCTTCTCCTTGCGCGCCGCGATAGGCATGCGAGGCCGCCGCGAGATAGCGCGCGCCGAGCTCATGCCGGGTGAGCGCGGGATCGTGATTGATCGCCCGCGTAAGTCCGATACCATAGGCGCCGGGCGCCGCGCCAAAAACCCGCAAGGGAATCTTGGGCGCGAGCCTGCGCGCCGCCGCCAAGGGGTTCACGTCATCTTCTTCGTCGAGTTCGCTAACTGTCCGGGCCGCCTGATCGAACAAGGCGATCTGGGCTGGAAAGACATCGCGGAAGAGCCCGGAGATCCGCAAGGCGACATCGACGCGGGGATGCGTCAGACGCGCGGGCGGAACGATCTCGAAACCGGTGACTCTGAAGGACGCATTATCCCAAAGCGGCACGATGCCGATGAGCGCGAAAGCCTGGGCGAGATCGTCGCCGCCGGTGCGCATGGTGGCGCTCGCCCAAAGGTCCATGACAACGCTCTTCGGCCAGTCGCCGTGATCCTGGACATGGCGGTTCAATACCTCCTGGGCCCCGCGGCGACCTATCTCCCAGGCGGTGCGCGTCGGCACCGCGCGCGGATCGATCCCGTAAAGATTACGCCCAGTGGGGAGCACGTCGATGCGTCCGCGCGACGGCGCGCCGCCTGGGCCTGGCGCGACAAAGCGGCCATCGAGCGCGGCAAGGAGCGAAGCGCGTTCCGCTTCCCCACAGCGATCGATCAGTTCGCCTAGACGCGCAACCGCGTTATCCCTAGCGCCCGTTTCGTCGCGTGCTGGCTGAAGGGTTTGGGTGAGCGCGGCCACGGTCGCATCTCGCAAGCTCGCCTCCGGCGATTGCCCGAAAACATGCAAGCCATCGGCGATCCGCATGTCCTTCAGATCGCAAAGCCAGGAATCGAGATGGCGCAGGGCAACGCGGGGACCGGCGCCGTCCTTCAGCCCGCTATCCCGAAATAATCCTGTCTCTTTCGCCCGCGCGAGGATTGCTTGCTCCAATAGCCTCGCGCGCTTGGGATCGAGCGGTTCGGCAATCGCATACTCATCGAAAAGGGCTTCGATTTCGAGCGCCGCGCCATGGCTTCCCGCTTGCGTGAGAGGCGGCGTCATGTGGCCGATGGTGAGCGCGCAAATGCGCCGTTTGGCCTGCGCCGCCTCGCCCGGATTGTTGACGATAAAAGGGTAAATGACGGGCAGCGCTCCGAGCACCGCCTCGGGCGCGCAATCGCCCATGAGCGCCGTGGCCTTGCCGGGCAGCCATTCAAGCGTGCCATGGGTGCCGCAATAAATCATCGCATCGATCTTTTCATGCTGGCGGAGCCAGACATAGAAGGCGACGTAGGAATGGCACGGTGGAAACCCCGTATCATGATAGTCCGCCTTGCGATTTGCGGCAATGCCGCGATCGGGCTGCAACGCGACGATCAAATTTTTCGCGCGTACCAATGGAAACGTGAACGCGCCGTCGTCCGCCTCTGCTTCCGGGTTGCCCCATCGCACCCGCATCAATTCCACGAATGCCGCGGGCATGGCATCAAGGGCCAAGACATAATCGGCGAGTGTAAGGCGCCCCCTTGAAGCCCCCTCTTCGAAGTGGCGCATCAATTCGTCCGTGCGCGGGAGCGGCCCGATGCTGTATCCGGCCTCGCGCATCGAACTGGCAATCGAGGCGACACTTTTCGCCGTGTCGAGGCCAACGGCATAGCCGCCACGGCCTTGCCTGCTTGGATAATCCGAAAGGACGCAGGCGATTTTGCGCGCGGCGCGGGGAGTCTTGCGCAATTTGACCCAAGCGGCGGCAAGGTCCGCGACAAAACTCAGACGCGAAGGGAGAGGCGCGAGAATGCGGGGAGTGAATTCGAGATCCGCGCGATGTCCGGCTTCCGCCTTGCAGGCAATCGCGCGAGTAATCAAACGGCCGTCCATTTCCGGAAGGACCACATTCATGGCGAGATCGGCGGCGCCAAGGCCGCGCGGATTTTCCTGCCACCGCGCCTCCGTGGCGCCGGCGAAAATCGCCTGCAACACCGGCGCGTCGGCACCATCGAGAACGCCTCCGTCGGTATCGAGCCGGGCCGAAAAGCCGGTTGTATTGATGATCACATCGGGTTTTTCGCGGGCGAGCTCGGCGCGCACCCAGGCGACGACATGCGCGTCCTTCAAACTCGTCACGAAGATCGCCGACACTTCGAGCCCGTGCGCGGCTAGTTTTTCCGCGAGCGCGCCAACCGGCGCCGTGTCCCCCGCGACCATGAAGGAACGGTAGAAGACGATAAGCGCGTGGCCCTTGGCGCCATCGAGCCCGCGGCAGTCCGCCTCGAAACGGCCCGCCGCCGCAATTGCAGCCAGGGCCGTGGGCTCCCGCCGTGCGTGCCGGTCGCCCGAGCGGCTCTCGATGAAATCGAGCAGCGCCGCGATGTGTTCTGTCCCGCCATGTTGGAACGCGGCATGGATATGGCGGAGATCAGCGCCGGGCACCGTCGAGACAGCATCGAGGCGTGGATCCTCCATTGCATCGCCCGGCACGATGGCAAGCGCGAAATTTTGGCTCCGCGCCGCGCGGAACAATTCCTCGACGCCATAGCGCCAATAGTCGAGACCGCCGAGGAGACGGATCAGGACGAAGCGCGCTTCGCTCGCGGCCTTCTCGACATAGAGATCGACCGAAAAGGGATGTTTCAGCAAGCCGAGATTGGCGAGCCGCAGGCTCATGGCGTTCGCCTTGCGCCGCCCCGCGGCGGCAGCGACGAGGCTGAGATCGCTGTCGGAAAAGGACAGAAACAAGATCCCGGCCGGGGTTTGGCCGAGATCGACGGCGGCCTCGGCCTCGTCGAGCGATCGCTGTTCCGTGCGCAGAAGATGCATGGCTCAGGATCCCACGCGCTCGAGAAGCTTTGCGATCGACACTGTGTCGAGGCCCCTTTCGCCGATGATCACGAGACGGCCGTGCCGCGGTTCGCCAGCGCGCCACGGGCGGTCGAAACTCTTTTGAAAGCGATTGCCGACGCCTTGGACGAGAAGACGCACCGGCTTGCCGCGCACCTCGACAAAGCCCTTGATCCGCAAAACATCGTGGCGCGTGGCGATGTCAGTCAGTTGGCGCAGCAAGGCGTCGGGATCGGCGATTGCACCGGTCTCAAAGACGGCGCTTTCGAAATCGTCGTGATCGTGCGGGATCCCACCGTCATGGCGCGAGGGCCGGGCGGCAAGATCGTCCTCGGCCGCCGCGTCGAGGCCGAGCAGGATCGCGGGGTCGATTTTGCCCTCGCGGACGGGCACGATTTTTACCGCGCGAGGGACGCGCGCCGCGATGTCTCCGGCGATGCGGCGCTGTTCGTCCAAATCGATGAGATCGGCCTTGTTGAGGACGATGAGATCGGCGCACAGCAGCTGGTCCTCGAACACCTCGTCGAGCGGATTATCGTGGGCGATGGAAGGATCGGCGGCGCGCTGGCGCGCTAATCTAGCTGGATCGTCGGCGAAGCGCCCATCCGCCACCGCCTTGCCATCGACAACCGCGATCACGCCATCAACGGTCAAGCGCGCGCGAATGGCGGGCCAATCGAAGGCCTTCACCAAGGGCTTTGGCAAAGCGAGGCCGGAGGTTTCGATGACGATGTGGTCAGGGAGAGGATCGAGCGCGAGTAGTTGCTCGATCGCGGGCAAAAAATCGTCGGCGACGGTACAGCAGATACAGCCATTCGCAAGCTCGATGATATTGCCGCCGCCGCAGGCAAGATCGCCGCAGCCGTTTAAAATTTCCGCATCGACGCCGATGTCGCCGAATTCGTTGATGACGAGGGCGAGGCGACGGCCCTTCGCGCTTGCTAGAAGATGGCGGATGAGGGTCGTCTTCCCCGCGCCAAGAAAGCCGGTGACGATCGTTGCCAGGATTTTGGCCGGAATTTTGGAAAGGCTGTTCATGCGCGGCACCCGGTCCTTTGGCGCGTCGGCGGGTGCTCAATTGGAGCGCCGGGCGAACCCAGGCTCCTTCGCTGGGGCGGCAAGCGCCCCGGCATCGATAGAGGCCGGAGCACCCCGCCGGCCCTGCTCGATCGAACGGCAGGTTTCCTGGCTCGCGGATCATCGCCTCGCGCCGCCTTCCCAGGATGCGGCTTGGCCTTATCCCAGTGGCGTACCGGCGCAGGGGCTACCCGCTGACAGTTGCGGGGGCAGCTGTGGCCTTCATGCGCTGGCTCGGAGAAAGCCGGCGCCGCACCACATTCCCTTTTACCCCTCGAAGCGAGGGACCGTTACAGGTATCACACTAAACCGAACGGCGGGCGTGTCAATCGGGGCTGATTGAACGCAGGCTCCGTCGAGTTATAAATTCTGGCGCTCAGAGGCACTCAAGGAGCGCTGCGCGAAGATGTCGAACTCTTTGCGAAGGTTCAGAAAGCAAGGGGCTTCAGGGGCAGGACGATCAGCCAGCCCGAAAGGCCAGCATGTTCGATCGCCGCGAATGCTGAAATAAACATTTTCGCAATCACAAAAATTAACCACGGATGACAAAACTTTCATTCGCAAATACGTTGATTTTCTGAAAATCATTCTTTACATGCCAGACTGGTATGTCCTTTACTTCGGCAGCTCCCTACGTCGGCGTGACAGCTTAACAACACCCATTTGCGACGGCCCGCGACGTGGTTGTGGGCGTTGCAGCCGGGGGAGAATACATTCGGCCAAAATGCTGGCGTTTTGTTTATCTGCCGGCGAGAGGCAAGGATTTGAGAAAAAATGCCGCCTTTTTCCTATGAAATGCATGAAATGGCCCATCTCGCCCTGGCTCCGGCGCGGGCCGTTTCCGATGCCGCGCGGACATGGATAGAGAGCCCCATTAATCCGCTCTCCTATACCGCCGCCGGCCGGAATCTGGTTGCCTCGGCGAAAATTTTCGAGCGCTTGACCAGGCGTTACGAGAAGCCTGCGTTCGATCTCGCCACGACTGTCGTTGGCGGCAAAATCATTCCAATCGTGGAGCGGGAGGCCTGGGAGCGGCCGTTTTGCAAGCTACTCCATTTTGAAAAGCAATTTGACGCCAGCGCTCCCGAGCCGCGGCAAAAGTTGTTGATCGTCGCGCCCCTGTCGGGCCATCACGCGACCCTGCTACGCGGCACGGTCGAAGCGTTTCTCCCCTTCTATGACGTCTATATCACGGACTGGGCCGATGCACGGAATGTTCCTCTTTCGACCGGCCGGTTCGACCTAGACGATTACATCGACTACTTGATTGCGATCTGCGAAACCTTGAGCAAGGAGCATGAGGGCGAAATAGTGCATACCATCGGGGTCTGTCAGCCGGCGGTTCCGCTGATCGCCGCCATTGCCCTGATGGAGGCGCGGGACAGCCCGCACGTTCCGGCTTCGATGACGCTGATGGGCGGTCCGATCGACACGCGGCGAAGCCCGACCAAGGTCAATCTTCTGGCGCGGGAGCGTGGCAGCGCATGGTTCGCGCAAAATTGCGTCTGCGGCGTACCCTTTGGGTATCCCGGGGCCGGACGGGATGTTTACCCTGGATTTCTGCAACTCACGGGCTTCATGGCGATGAACATCGATCGCCACATCACCGCCAATTTCGAGTTTTTCGATCATCTTGTCAGCGGCGACGGCGATTCCGCAAGAAAACACCGTGAATTCTATGACGAATACATGGCCGTCATGGATCTTCCCGCGGAGTTCTATTTGCAGACGGTCGATACCGTCTTTGTCAAACACGCGCTGCCGGAAGGCAAAATGAAGCATCGCGGCGCGCCGGTGGATCTCGCCGCGATCCGCCGCGTCGGCCTGCTCACCGTGGAAGGCGAAAACGACGATATTTCCGGGATCGGCCAGACCCGCGCCGCGCAGGAACTCTGCACCAGCATTCCGCCATCGATGAAGGCGCACCATCAGCAGGATAAGGTCGGTCATTTCGGAGTGTTCAACGGTTCCCGTTTCCGCAACGAGGTCGTGCCCCGGATCCGGGAATTCCATGCCTCGTTAAGGCCTCCAGCGAGAGCCCTGAAGCTGGTGGAAAACAGCTGAGAATGCGGGACCCCGGGTTCGCCCGGCGTCCAAGCGAAGCCGCGACTCCTTGCCGATCACATTAGTCCATTTGATCGGGACGGGGTCTGCGCGCTCCCAACGCGCAGATCGAAAGAAGCCTATTCCTTCGTGCCTAGGCCGTGTGGACGGATATCGGAAAATATAGGTCAAGGGATTCCCAAATCACTTTTTCGGTAATTCATGGGTGGCTGGCTTTTGGAGGGCCGGCCATGCTGACGAAGATGACCGAAGAAGATTGGGTGCTTGTGCACGAGGTGTTCGATGCCTGCCGCTCGCGGCGTGGGGACAAGGGGCGGGACGACCGCAAGTTTCTCGAAGCCTTGCACTATTTCACGATCCACAACATTACTTGGCGAGCGCTGCCGGCCGAGTTCGGCTCTTGGAACAGCATCTGGAAGCGCTTCTGGCGCTTGAGCCGCAGCGGCGTGTTCGAAACTTTCTTCGAAGCGCTCGCCTCCTTGAGCGAGCGGGCGCATCTCGTGCAGATGTTCGAACTCGACCGTCATCCGCGCGCATGTGTCGGCGGCCGGCGCAAAAGGGGGCAGGATGGCGAAGCCCTCGGGCGCTCCCGGGGAGGGTTCTCGACCAAGATCCATCTCAAGACCGATCTCGACGGCTATCCGATCGGCTTCCATCTGACCGGCGGCGAAGCGAGCGACAGCCGCAACTTCGAAGTGCTCCTCGACCTCGGTCCGGACGTCGATCCCCGCGCCGTTGTCGCGGACAAGGGCTATGATGCAAAGACAAATCGGGAGGCGGCGCGTAACCGCGGCATTTGTCCGGTCATCCCCTATCGCTCGAACACCATCGACAAGCCGAAGTTCTTCGCAAAGGTCCTCTACAAAGCGCGGGCGCGTATCGAGCAAATGATGGGCAAGATCAAGCGCTTCAAACGCATCGCGCTCCGCTGCGAGAAGACGGCAAGAAACTATGCCTCATTCCTCGCACTCGTCTGCGGCTTCATCTTGATCAAATCCGTCCACACGGCCTAGCCAATTGGCGATCGGCAGTTGAACCGGCTTGAAGGCTGCCTTGGCGAGGTCGGAATGGAGTTCGCCCATTTTAGTCGCGTGCGCGACGAAGTCGGCGTACGCCGTCTTGGCAAATTCCGACTGGATCTGAAACACGGTCTCTAACGACTTGGCGCCTACCAGTTTTTCGACGCAGGCGAGGCGGGCTTCCACTGCCTTTTTCGTATAGTCAGTCCCTTCGGCGACAATGGCCTGAAAGATCGCCGTATAGGAAGCAAGGTCCATGATTACCGCGTCGGGTTGTCCGTTTTCTGCGTGTTTTTATTATCGGAATCCTTAGTCATGACATCATCCCTTTTCTTTCCTTTTCTTTTCTTTTCTTTAGTACCCTCCCGTGTAGCAACGTCTTTGCCTTGCGCAACCTTAGCAATGTCATCTCAGCTAGCCAAATCATCTCCTTTAGAGACGATATGTCGACTCTACTTTAACCGAAAACGGCTAAAATCGAAGATTTCTTTGGGATCGCCGAGTTCTTCACTTGTCATAATGCACAAATTAGGATGAAAGTCAATCAAGATCGCGACATTTTGTCACATGGCTCCATCCGCGAGGCGGGCGAATTTGCAACGATTAAGCTCTAGCGACTCACCCGGCCTCCCGGTAGTCTGAGGCCATGCCGCGACTTCGGGGCGGGAAAATCCACCATCATCTTTCGCTAGTATCAGTTTGAAATTTACTTCGCGCCCCATTGACTTCCTTAGCGCCAAGCATCATTTTTTGTTCATGTCGCGGCGCGGCGGAACTCTACGGCATGCGGCTACTTTCAGGAGACATGGCTCGCATCCGCGACAGAGCCCCGGTCATTTGCCGGGGCTTCCTATGATTCAGCTTTATCTCTTTATTTTGCCCCCGGCCACCATCGGCGAGGCGCGCGAATTTTCGACGATTAAGCTCTAGCGACTTACCCGGCCTCCCGGTATTCTGAGGCCATGCCGCGCCTCCCGCGAAACGTCGCCGGGGCTTTGCCGAAACGCCGCGCGGTTTCGTTGCGGGCGCAAGGGGCAAACACATGGACGCGACCGGCTTTCGCATCGGCGGCGAGACGCAATGGCTGGATGTGGCGGCAATTTTTTGGAGCGGGCGAAGGGATTCGAACCCTCGACCCCAACCTTGGCAAGGTTGTGCTCTACCCCTGAGCTACACCCGCATCCGTGCCAGGCCTTGCAGGCCAGCTACACATATAATGCTGCAAACATCGCTTGAATGCAACAAAATGGTATAACTCCAAAATCCGCGATGGGATTTTGGATGACGCAAGTGCGGTACGATGGGCTGACGGTGAATTTTCGGCCCATTTTACGGCTCATAGTCGTCGCCAGCGCCTCCCGCGCGCCGCCGATGACGATTCACACGGAGAGCTGCGGCGTTTTCAGTATCTTGGGCGTGGCTCGCCCATCGGCGGCTCGTCGTTTGGCGCCGAAAGTGCGAAAACGCGGCACCCGCGAAGACGAGGTTTCGGGGACGACGCGCCCTTTGCGCATGCGCGCATCACACGCGGATAGCAGTGAACACGGCCAGCCAGCATGGGGGCGCTGATCTTCAAGAATGTTTGCCGGCCATAACGGGCGATCTTGCCCGCGGTCTGAAACAGGCGCCGGCGCACGGTCTGCACTTGCGCACGCTCCCACTCTTTGGCCGGCGCGACACCACGAAACTCCAAACAAATCGTGTGTCGTAACGCCGATGGCGAAGAACGCTGCGTTGGCCTGAAATGTACGGCGGAGCACGAATTCCATGCTGGAGCCGACCTTCAAATCCTTGGATCGCGGTTTCCGGCTTTCGTCGCCGCGCTTGCAATACCGTTCCATCGTCGTAACCGCGTCTTCATCGGCGCGATTGCTGGCGATGGCGTGATAGCGATACGGCCCTTGTCCTCGAACAAATCCTGTTTCCGAGGGTGGCGCAGGACGATCGATCTGACGGCCTTGCCGGTCTTGTTCATGGGATGAACCGTTTCGGCGATCTCCCCGTCGCGGACCTTTTTCAAGTCGCTCCCGGGAATGGCCGTGATCGCCGCCTTTACTGCCGCGTCCTGATCCGCGCCGGCCGCAAGGACTCAGTTGGTTTCCCCGCACCAGATGAAGATCGCCGCCTGATAGGCCGCGTCGCTGGCGCGGATCGCCTCGATCCGTTTGCCTTCTGCATGGCGCCTTCGCAGCGCGTGCGGTTCGATGCGCGCCACTTCTCATCGGTCAGGTCACTGGGGTAGCGCAGCTTGCCGCGGCCGTAGCGATCGCAGTTCTTCTTCGTCCACGCGGGCGGCCTCCTCAGAATCGCACCGCCACCCTTGCATCACAGGAGATTCAAATGATTCAGGAGGTTGCCGGACAGACACTCACGGAATTTAGGATCTTGCCGCCACATGGGTTGCGTCAACGCCGGCATCAAAAATAATGCGGCGGCCTTCGCCGTGCAGACCATCCGCTGTTGGTGGCAGAACGCCGCCCGTGTTCGCTATCCTCGGGCAAGGCGTATGCTCATCGCCGCCGGCGGCTGCGGCAACGGTTCGCGGCGGCGGCCATCGAAACGCGAGTTGCCGCGGCTCGCCAATGACATCGGCACATCGATCGAGATTGACCACTTCCCGCCGGAAACAAGACGCTTGTCACCCCTAAAAAACCGGCGCTCCGCGCGCGTTGAGGGCTTGCGCTAACCTTGCCAAGGCCTTGGAGCGCTTGCGAAAAAAGGTATGCGGCGCCCATTGCTTTTCGGCGCAGAGCTTCTTGATCGATCTTCCGCGCGCGGCGCGCAACGCCCAAAGGGATGCGACAAGCGCCATGCCGGAATCCTCAGCGCGCAATTCGCTCAGCCACGCGAACGCCGTTTCCATATGCGTAATTTCGGCGGCGCTGGGGCGGATCACCGTGCGATTGGCAGCTTGCTGGCGCGTCCGGCGTTCGCTCTCTTCGAGCTCCGCTTGGGCAAGTTGATCGGCCCACTCGGTGACCGTGCGCGGCCAATGCCCGCCGGGCGCGCGGGGTCCCCGCAAACGCGGCAGGCGGTCGAGGGTGACAAAGGCTTGCACAAGCCTTTTGCCGACGAGGTCCGCGTCCCAAAGCGCCGGCAGGGTCTCGCGCCCGGCGAAGAGCGGCGCGTCGCATTCGCTGGCCATTACTTCTTCGTCCATGCTCAAACCCCATCGTCGAGGATATTGTCGAGGAGGTTCGGGTCGGCGGCAACTTCGATAAGCAAAAGGCGAATCATCGCTTCGCGCGTGAGACTGCGCTTGGCCGCCGCAATCTCGAAATAGCTGGTGGCATCGGGCGGCAAACGCCACGCGGTCGCTACCGCGCGAAACGCGAGGCCGAACCTTTGCGCCTGCCTGTGCACATTGTTGGGGGTCGAAGCGATGATGGGGTCCTCGGCGACGCGGTTGGCGTCCCATCCAAGGCCAAGAAGAAACCCAAGGCGGGCGATTCGTTCGCCGGTCCAACGCGATTTGTGGATTTCTGTGGCAACCATCACGGTAAAATCTCCTTGCTGGATCGAATGGAGCGACCGAAACGCCGCGCCGTCCGAACTCATATACGGTAATATTACCTAGCCTGTCAAGGTGATTTTACCGAATGCATCCACGGTTGAGTGCGGTTACTCTACCGCTATGAAACTTGATGACATTCTCGCCCGAATTGAAACCCGCCTGAAGGCCTTGGGCCTTTCCGCGCACGCCGCTTCCCTCGCCGCCAAACGGCCCGACGCAATTCGCAATTTGAAACGAGCGGTCAAGAACAATGACCGGCGAGGGATCACGACCGAAACCCTGGAGGCGCTTGCCAAGGTGTTGAAAACAACCGCGGCCTGGCTGCTTGAGGGCGTTGGGGACCCAGCTTTCGGCAATCTCGTGCGCGTCGTTGGTCGCATTGGCGCCGGCGCCGAAATCCAGCCGGAGTTCGAACAAATCTCTCCCGAAAGCTTGTATGAAATCGAGGTTCCGTTTCCGATTTCGGCGGATGAGATCGCTTTCCAGGTCGAGGGCGACAGCATGTGGCCGCGCTACGACCCGGGTGACGTGATCATTTGCTGGCGCCAGCGCACCAATGTCGAAGGAGTGATCGGTTGGGAAGCCGCGGTCAGGACCGCGGACGGCAAACGCTATCTGAAACGTATCCAGCGGGGAGCATCAAGCGGAACCTTCGATCTTGAGAGCCATAATGCGGCGCCGATCCGCAGCGTGCGAATCGAATGGGCCGCCGAAATCAAATTGGTTGTCAAATCCGGTCAATGGCACCGGAAATAGGTTTTGGAATTAGGTAATAATACCTTGACATAGGTATATATACCTGTCAAAGTGTCTGCCTTTTCCGGAGCCTGCCCATGCTGAACCACCCGCCCGCCCGAGCCAATGTCGAAGCCGCGCTTCGCGCGCAAGCAACTCGTACCGTCGTCGATCTGATTAAGGATCGGGCTCGCGACTACGCGAAACGCCCGATAACGTTGGAGAATGTCTCTCCCGGTCTTTCGGCCGCCGCGCCCGAGACAATCATTGCCGTGGCGAAGCATCTAATTGCGGTGGAGAGAAATGCGCCGCGCCGGTGGTTTGGTTTTGGCGGAGAAGTCCCTATCCTCAACGCCAAGGCGGTTTTGCTTTCCGCGCGCGCCCTTCGCCGGGACGAAGGACGACGAGCCCGAAAGCGGGCGCACGATTTTTGAACCCGGTCTGCCTGGCCGCAAGCCAAAACCTAGACTGACCCAGTGCCCGATGCCGGGTAGTGTCTCAGTTTGAAATTCGGTGCCCTTGACACTGGGCTCGCCGTCGCCGCCTGCTTCCTGTATGCTTGGCGCAAAGCAAGAGGCAGGCTCGGCGGTCAAAAAGGCAGCGTGGCGCGGGCGAAGAATCTTACGCCGGATGAACGAACAAAAATCGCGCGGCGTGCCGCTAAGGCGCGGTGGAAGAATTCCTAATTCTTTTTGGCTCGCTTCAAATAACACCCCACTTGCCCATAGTAATTGCCCTCGATGTCATGCAAATGGTGACATATATCTTCGCTTTTTCCGAGCTTGCTCGTCCAGAAAAATTCGTCCAACTGCAACGCGGCATGTTTCGGAATTCCGTTTTTGGCGAAGATCGCAACTTTTTCATATCCCGCCTCAAATGACCCATCTTGGCAAACAGCGTAGCCCTTAAATTCGAACGCCTTCACAAAGGCCCCCACCGTTTCTTCTTGCGGTACCCCCGGCGGCCAATAGCGCCGGCCACCAACAAGCGGCCTGGGCTGCCACCATAAGCGCGTACCCGCAGCGTAACCTACGCAATTATAGGTTGGATCGAATTTGCTGGTTTCTTTGTGGTTATCGTCCGTCAAATTTGGAAATGCGAGACGATATGCTGGAAGCGGCGTCAGCATGTTTAGCGAACGAGTCCTCGTCTAATTCCCCAATCCAGCCAATCCTGGCAAATGGCCTCGATATCTCCTTCAGGGGCATTTTCGGCAGGATTTACTTGCGTAATCACCCCGAGTGCCCAGTACCAATGATCTGGACCTTTTTTCATCTCCTGGAGAATGAATGGGACAATTGGGGGACCTTTTCCGATAATCTGTTGATATGATGGATCAAGCACCATGTCGGACACAGACGAGTAGAACTCTGTATCTCGACGCCAAGTGTCTGCAAGCCGTTGAAATTCATCCGCAAGCGTGTCGGTGCCGGTCATCACCGCTGGAAACTGCTGATAGAAACCTATCGGCTCGGCAAAATCCGCAGGTGTCGTCTGTTTTATGAATCTGTGCCCGATGGCCGCGGTAGCTGTCATTGCTTCGTCTCTTTTTGCGCCTGCACCAAAATTTCTCGCGCTTGCTGTAGCTCATTAATTCTTTGATCAAGCCACATCCTCAGAGCGACTGCCACGTCAAGGCTGATGACTAAATCGGCTTCTAATTCTCGGAAAATGCCGGATCGGCTCTCGCGCTTTTCCAAAATCTCTGCACCCAGCACTCCGTGCTTTATTTTTTGAACAACCTTTTTCGGAATGGGCTGTCGCTCACTGAATATCGACATATGAATCATCTGGGTGCCCGGCGATATCCCGCCAAAAGCGCCATCGACATGGATCACGCGGAAAAAGTTGGATTTTTCGAAATGAAATTCCATTTCCCCGTCGGTAAGGAGTTCGCCTTTTTTGTCTGTCATCGGGAGACTTTTTCGCTTCACAGCCAAATCCATAATACATCTAAAAATCTGAAACTGAATAACTACGGAGGTCCTTGCAAGCTTACGGCGACGGGCCATAGCGAGCCAGGAACAGCTCAACGGCTTCTTCGACGTGAGCGCGCATTTTCTTCCCCTTGAAAGGCTCGAAGCCTGGCGCGACGAGCCCAAGAAGCTGGTTGTTGGCGACAATCGACCCGAGAAAGAGTTTGGCGGCAAGCTCGGGTTTGGGGCAGCCCAACTCCCCACGCCGCGTGGCGCAGCCGAGGTAGTGGGCAAGCTCGCCATAAACGCGCCCTGGACCTTGGGCGTAAAAAATGCGGCCGAGCTCGGGCACACGGACGGCTTCCGCGACCATGACCCTGTGGAATGACAGCGAATCGCCGCGGGTGATGAATCGCAGCAAATTGAGCCCGAGTTTGCCGAGGACCTCGCGCGGCGTGCCGTTCATATCCAGCTCGCCATCTTGTCCGCCGGTTATTCGCACCGAGCGCCGCCGGACGATCTCCGCGAACAACTCCTCCTTGTTGCCAAAATGCCGGTACAGCGTCTCCTTCGACGCGCCCGCTCGGGCAGCGACCAGCTGCATGGTGGTCTCCGTGAACCCGCGTTCCAGGAATACGCGATCCGCGATCGTCGCGATTTCTTCGCGCCTCTTATGACCTCGCGGCACGCGCCGCCCGGTCTTTTCGGCGAAACCGTTCCCTAGGTTCCTTGACTCGACCGCATCGCTCATGTAAACGTACCAATCGGTTCGGTTATTTCTTGGCCATTCCGACGTTATCGCGTTGCGAGACGCTTTCGTTTGGGCAGTTTACGCGAGGCTCGAACAAACGGCGATACAATTCATGACAGGCACGCACTTCGACAGCGAAGTACAAGTACACGACGCTAACCATGCGCGCGCCAAACCCGGCGACGAGAAACCCGAACCCGAACACGATGGTGTCCAGGTAGGCGCCGGCGGGACCGCGCCGCCGGAGAAAGATGAAAAAACCCGGCCGCGCGAACGGCGCGGCCGCGTATTTTTGGGCGGCATCCTCATTTTCGGACTGCTGATTGGCGGCGGAATTTATTATTGGCTTTCAACTCGCAACATTAAATCGACCGACGACGCTTACACGGACGGGCGGGCGGTAGCCATAGCGCCGCGAGTCTCGGGGCAAGTCGTTTCGCTCGACGTGACGGACAATGAGTTCGTCCATAAGGGCCAGGCGCTCATCCATATCGATCCGCGTCAATTTGAGCTTGACCGCGATTCCGCGCAAGGCGCGCTCGATATGGCGCAACACCAGCTCGCCGGCCAGATGTTCGGGGCCGAGATCGCGCGTAAGAACTTCCCGGCCCTTCTGAAGCAAGCACAAGCGCAGCTCGCCTCGGCGCAGGCCGTGGAAATCAAAGCGCAGGCCGATGACCGGCGCCAGCGCAGTCTTCCCAAGGCGGCCACGACCCAGCAGGAGATCGATGCCGCCGCGGCGGCTTTGCGCCAAGCGCAAGCCCAGGTATTGCAAGCCGAGGCTCAGGTCGCGCAGGCGGAGCCGGTTCCGCAACAAATTGGGCAAGCTGATACTCAGGTCGGTCAGCTCAAAGGCCAGGTCGAGCAAGCCCAAGCCAGGCTCGATCAGGCTCTTTTGAACCTCTCCTGGACGGTCGTGACCGCGCCGCAGGACGGCTGGATCACCAAGCGCAATGTCGAAGTGGGCGACTACGTGACCGTCGGCCAGCAAATTTTTTCAATCGTCGCGCCGGAGGTTTGGATTACCGCGAATTTCAAGGAAAGCCAGCTCGACAGAATGCGCCCAGGTCAGCCCGCGACCATCAAGCTCGACGCCTATCCCCACCTGGACCTCAGGGGTCATGTAGATAGCATTCAGCTGGGATCGGGGTCGAAATTCACCGCTTTTCCACCCGAGAACGCGACCGGCAATTTCATCAAGATCGTGCAGCGCGTGCCGGTCAAGATCGTCATCGACAAGGGACTTGATCCCAATTTGCCGCTTCCGCTCGGAATTTCCGCGGTCCCGACGGTCGATGTGCGATGAGCGCGGTTGACCAAGCTCGCGAAGTTCCATGGCAACCCCGGCATAATCCATGGGCGATCGCAATTGTCGTCACGCTAGCCGCCTTCATGGAGATTCTCGATACGACGATCGTCAATGTTGCTTTGCCGCATATCGCGGGCAGTTTATCAACTAGCAATGATGAAGCGAGCTGGGCGCTCACTTCCTATCTCGTCGCCAACGGCATCGTCTTGACGATTTCCGGCTGGCTGAGCGCGGTAATCGGACGTAAGCGCTATTTTCTGATTTGCCTATCGATGTTCACTGTTTGTTCCCTCCTCTGCGGTATCGCGAACAGCCTGTCGCAACTCATCGTTTTTCGACTGATGCAAGGCTTCTTCGGCGGCGGCCTGCAGCCGGGCCAGCAATCAATCATTCTCGACACGTTTCCGCCGGAAAAGCGCGGCGCCGCTTTTGGCGTCACCGCCATCGCAACGATCGTCGCGCCCGTCCTCGGACCGACATTGGGCGGTTATATCACCGACAATTTCAATTGGCGCTGGATCTTCTTCGCCAATTTGCCGGTCGGAATTATCGCGGTATTTTTCGTCTCGGTCCTTGTCGAGGACCCGCCGTGGCACACAAGAATATCCCGGCGCGTTGACTACATCGGCCTGTCGCTGATCACGCTCGGCATTGGTTGTTTACAGATCATGATGGACCGTGGCGAGGACCTAGACTGGTTCGGATCTCCCTTCATTCGCATCATGGCAATTCTGGCAATCTTGGGAATCCTTGGCGCGATCGGATGGCTATTGATTGCCAAGAACCCGATTGTTGATCTGGACGTCTTCAGGGACAAAAACTTCGCAATGGGAAGCGTCTGTATAGGGGCCACCGGCGCCGTTCTCTACTCGGGTGCTGTCGTCATCCCCCTGTTCACCCAGTCGATCCTCGGCTACACTGCCACATGGGCAGGATTGATCCTCTCTCCGGGCGGGATCGCCGTTATCCTGCTCATTCCAGTGGTCGGCCAATTGATGCGCGTTATTCAAACGCGCATCATCATAGCGGCCGGTTTCTTCATTATGGGATGTGCGTTCGTTTATTCGAGCAGGCTCGCCATCAATATCGATTTCAATACGCTGGTCATGATGCGCTCGGCGCAGACCGCGGGGCTGGCGTTTCTGTTCGTCCCAATCAGCACAATCGCCTATATGACCTTGCCGCGCGAGCTAAATGGCGACGCGACGGCGCTTTTCACGATGTTCCGGAATGTCTTCGGATCGATTGGAATTTCGATCTCGAATGCCATGATTACCGAGCGGACACAGGTCCATCAATCCTATCTCGCCCGATGGGCGAGCCCTTTCCATCAACCTTTCAATGAATTGATCGCAAATTATGAACGCTCCCTAACGGCGATGGGGCGCGCGGCAGGTGCCGTGCATGATATCGCCGTAGGACAAGCCTACCAGGCTTTTCGTGGCCAAGCTGCTGTGCTTGCCTATTCGGATGTTTTTCTGTTGGCGGGCGTGGTGGCTTTCGCGGTCGTCCCCGTCTGCTTCTTCCTATCGCCCAAGAAAGGCGGCGGTGGTGGCCCAGCGCACTAGCAACTTTGTGAGCGCCGCGAAAGGCAGCATGTTAGCAGCGATTTGCACTCTTTTGCCACTGGCCGGATGTGTCTACGTCGGACCGGACTTCGAGCCTCCAGACCCGTTGCTGCCAAGCGTTTCGTTTATCGGAAAGCCGGGGCCGCCGGCCGTCGCAAACCACACGCGGGCGGTATCGGCGAAAGTTGATGCGTCGCCGGTCGATCCCACATGGTGGACAGCGTTCCGCGATCCGATCCTGACATCGTTGGCGCGGCGGGTTGCGGCGGCCAATCTCGATGTGAATTCGGCCACCCTCAAATTGGCCGAAAGCCGGTCGCAACTCGGGGTCGTGGCCTCGGCCGCCCTTCCCGCGATCAACGGCAATGCATCCTATCAGCGCGAACTCTTCAGCCAGAATGGACTTGTGAGCTTGGGCAACCAGTTTGCTCCGCCGGGCACGTCATTCGTGGTGCCGCCGTTTAGCATTTACCAAGTGGGGTTCGACGCCTCTTGGGAGCTCGACCTCTGGGGCCACGTCAGACGCCAGAATCGAGGCCGCCGGTGCGCAGGCCGAAGCCGCCGAAATTGACCGCCGCGGCGTGCTTGTCTCCACCTTGGCCGAACTTGCCCGCGATTATATCCAGTTGCGGGGGGTGCAGGCTCAAATCGCAATTACAAAGGAGAATCTCAATACCGCCAACGACATCTTGCAGCTGACGAAGACCCGCGCGGCGAGGGGGGTGACGACCCAGCTCGACGTTGAAAACGCGGCGGCGGAAGCGGCCAGCATCAGGGCTCAGCTGCCCGATTTGGAAAACCAGGAATCGATGGAGATCAACGCCCTCAGCCTGCTCCTCGACGAGCCTCCGGGGTCGCTGCGGAGCGAACTCGCGCAGGCAAAACCAATACCGCCGGCGCCGCCGCGCGTGCCGCTCGGAATAGCCTCCGAACTCGCGCGCCGGCGGCCTGACATCCGCGAAGCGGAAGCGCAGCTTCACGCGGCAACCGCCGATATCGGCGTCGCGGTGGCCGATTTCTATCCGAGCGTGAAGTTGAATGGCACCAACGTTGAGTTCAACGCACTCGATTTAAAAGATCTTTGGAAGGGGAGCTCGCTGCAATATGTGTTGGGGCCGAGCCTGTCGATCCCAATCTTCGAGGGCGGCCGCCTCAAATCGACCTTGCAGCTGCGCGAGATCCAACAGCAGGAAGCGGCCATTACCTATCACAAGACAGTGCTTCAGGCTTGGCACGAAGTTGTCAATGCGCTCGTCGCTTATCGGACCGAGCAGCAGCGGCGCGCGCGGTTGAAGGATCAGGTCGACCACTCCCGCCGGGCATTGGCCCTTTCCCGGGCACGGTACAACACCGGAGTTATCGATTTCATCACGGTCCTCGACGCTGAACGAACCTTGTTGCAGGCCGAGCTGCAATATGCGCAAAGCACGACCAATGTATCAACGAATGTTGTGCAACTCTACAAGGCGCTAGGTGGCGGCTGGGAGCAAACATTTCCGGAGGAACCCGCGACTAGGGCGGGCCCCGAAGAAGCGGAATCCGGAGGGGATTCCCAAGCGGAGCGAATCGTGATTCAGAATTGTTTACACCAGGAGATCTGCGGATCGTATCCACATGCCCGCGCGTCAACAAAATGAGCACATTTAAGTGTTGATATACGGCTCGTCGTGCAAAACGACATTCACAATGAACTGTGGACTTCGATGCCGCCGTTGTAGTCAATGAAGCCGAGTTTTCGAAATTTGTTCATGAAGGAACTCACCCGGGACCGGGTCGTTCCGATCATATCCGCAAGCGTCTCCTGGCTGATTTTCGCGAGGATCGGCTCCGGTTTCTCGTCCTTGCTAAAGTTCGCCAACAGCAGGAGCAGCCGGGCAAGCCGTTTCTCACTCGAATTGAACAGCTGATCGACGAGGTCCGCCTCGACGCGGATGGCCCGAGACAGAAGATGGGCAATGAACATCTCGGAGAACGCCGGCTCCTGATGAATCACGCGGTCTATAGCCGCTTTTTCCAGACGCACGATGACGAAGTCCATTATCGCCGGGACCGTCGCTATGCGCCGCGCCTGCCCGGCAAGACATCCTTCACCGAAGAAATCGTTCGTTCCAAGCATTGCGACGACGGCTTCCTTGCCTTGCTCCGAAACGACGGTGACCTTCACCTTGCCGCTCTCGATGTAGAAGACCGCATCCGCGGGGTCTCCCTGTGAAAAGACGATCTCGCCCTTGTGGTACTCCCCAATGCCACGGCCCTCGCCAACCATGGCGAGAAAAGATTTCGGATTGAACGACGGCCGGCTCCAAGGAAACGCTCAAGGAAGCGCTGTTGACATCAGGCAACAAATTCCAATTGCTGCGGTATAGTCAATAACACCATCGAGGCCTCATGACTCCCCTCATTTTCAGATGGCCCCGAAAGTATCGGCAAAGAGCGGGAGTTCGGCGAGTATCGTGGCGAACCGCTCGATCAAGGGCAGCAACCGCAACTCCGGCATGGTGGGGATCAACTCGTAGAGCATGCGGCCCTGGCGGAAAAGCGAGTGGGTGCGTCGCTTGGCGGTGTCTTGAGATATCGATCATAGCCGAGCGCTTCGCCGGCCGCCCCGAGCAGGGTCAGCAGCGCGATCGCGAACGCGTTCAGCAACCACAGGCGATCGCGCCGCTCGGGCGTGCTGACATGGATCATCCCATGCCCATGCCGAAGCGCGGATCCTTGGTGTCTCGCAACCCGCATTCGATGCCCCAGCGCTTGCCGTAGAGGCGCATCAAAGCTCGCGAAGTCGCGCTGCTGCTGCTGGTGGCCAGACACCACGCCTGTTTCATCTCCTTGTCCTGCACGCACAGCACGGTTCCCACCTGATAGCGGCCGGCCGTCACCAAGGCGCCGCGCAAGACGCGAGCGCGTCCGCCGGGCCCAACAAAGGCAGCGGCGGTGCGCGTTTCGGCCGCCGCACTGGTCACCGTGATGTTGCCGCGGAAGCGGATGACGTAGTCGAATTTCAGCTCCTCGGTCAGCACAAGATAGAGCTTCTGAGCGCCGAACCCGCGATCGGCCACGATGCACACCTTGATGTCCGCCGGCAGGGCGTCGGTCAAACGGACAAGCACCTGGTATTCATACTCGTTTCGCCTGTTCTTGAGGGTGGATGTGTCCCCCGTGAGCCACAGAAGCGGCGTGGCTCGCCCGTGCCGGGTCAGCAGCGAGAGCATGATGGTGGCTTGGCCGTCGGCGTCGAAATCGGTCCAATCCATGGCCACATTGATGCTGCTCCGGGATCCTACCACGTAGGGGATCCAGTGGCGCAATGCGGCGTCGATATCGATCCCCTCGTTGGACAGCAGCCGGTCCACCTGCTTGATCGCATGCTTGGTCACCAGGCCGCGCGCCAGGGCGAGGCCCTGGCCGATCGTATTGACCGCCAGCGAAGCGGTCTTGATGACGCCGAGGGTGGCGTTGGTCAATGACAGGATGCGCTTGGCATGCAGGTCACCATCGAACAGGCCGCCAAGGAAGCAGTGGACTTCCCCGAAGCAAAGGGTTTGGTTCCGTCTCATCGTCTGCCCCGCAAATCATGGTTGCATGCGCGGAGATTCGCGATTTGCCGGCTCGCGGCAACCAATCCATGACGTGCGCGGATTGCGAAGCCACACTGGCCTGCCTTGATTCCTTCAGCACAGAAATCAGCACAGAAAGTCCCGGCACCAGGCTAGATTTTTTTGTTAGCCGGCACGCTCAGCCAGCAAATGAGGGGATGGCTGAGCATCGAGGCGCCTTTTGGGACAAACTCTTAAAGAGAGGGAATTACACGCTTTTGGCCTTGACGCCAATCCATAGGGATACCGCAATTCGCTTATGGGCTCTTGGTCAATACGTAGATGACCAGCCCGGTGATCAGCGGAAGGATAAACGTCCCGAGCGCTAAGCCTCCGATAATCTTCGCATGGATGCCCTCAATCTTTGCGAAACGTTTTTCATTGGTGGCGTTCTGCTCCGTGATCTCATCGGCTGCGGCTTTTCGTGCCGTTTCGCGCGCGACGGCGGCCCCGGTGGCGGTGACTTGGGTTTCCCGTCTAAACAATGAGAGATCATCACTAACCCGCTGCACAAAAGTCTCGAACGCCTCCCGGCCGATGAAGTCCCGCTCCTTCTCGCGGGCCTGCTCGTGAGCGTGGTTCAAGATTTCAAGACGCCGAGACATTTCTTCGGCGAACAGGAGTATCGCCTTGTCCATTGCGCAGAAGCGCTGCTCGTGCAGCTCTTTCAGCGTTTCGATTGTATGGATCATTTAATACCAAGTCTCTGAAAGTTTAACTCCTGAGGCGGATTCCCAAATCGGCATTTATCTGATTCACCATGGCAAACAGCTTTTGGGAGAGTTTGCCATGTCGACTCCGGTTCCGCTTCGCTCTGACTTTGACACGATTGGCCTGCGCATGCTGGCGCGGCGATCGCGTGACCCCGATCAGACCCGGCGTCTCTTGGCACTGGCCGAGATTTATGATGGCGGCTCGCGGCCGGATGCGGCGCGGATCGGCGGGGTCGGGGTGCAGATCGTGCGCGACTGGGTTGTCCGTTTCAACGCCAAAGGTCCTGATGGTCTCTTGACCGGCAAAGCGCCGGGCGCTCCCAGCATCCTCGGCGAGCGCCAGCGCCAAGCCTTGCGGCAGGTCGTGGAAGATGGGCCAATTCCCGCCCTGCATGGCGTCGTCCGCTGGCGGCTGATCGATCTGGCGCAGTGGCTCTTCGAAGAGTTCCGGGTTTCGATCTCCAAGCCGACGCTCAGCCGCGAGCTGCGGCATATGGGCTTTCGCAAGCTCTCGGCGCGACCGCGCCATCATGCGCAAGACGAGGAAGCCGCGGCGGCTTTTAAAAAAACTTTCTCGCCCTCGTGGAGGAGACCGCCGCAAAAGAGGCTCCTGGCAAGCCGATAGAGATTTGGTTTCAAGACGAAGCTCGGATCGGGCAGAAAAACAAGGTCACCCGCCGATGGGCGAAACGCGGGACACGGCCTTCGGCGCCGCACGACCAGAGGACGAGTTCAGCCTATATTTTCGGCGCCATCTGCCCGGCCGAAGGAAAAGGCGCCGGGCTCGTACTACCCTCCTGCAACAGCGAGGCCATGGCCCTGCATCTCGAAGAAATCTCGCTTGCGGTCGCACCAAGCGCGCATGCGCTCGTTCTTCTCGATCAGGCCGGGTGGCATGTCTCGGCGAAGCTTCCCGTCCCGGACAACATCACGCTCTTGCCGTTGCCGCCGAAATCGCCCGAGCTCAATCCGGTCGAGAACATCTGGCAATTCATGCGCGACAACTGGCTCTCGAACCGCGTCTTCGAATCCTACGACGACATTCTCGACCACTGCTGCTTCGCCTGGAACAAGCTCATCGACATGCCCTGGAAAATCATCTCCATCGGAACAAGAGAGTGGGCCTATCGGTCGTGATCAGCGAGACTTGGTATAAGATGCACCGCAATGCGCGAATGCGCGGTCTATATACTTGCGCATCCTAGCGCACTGTACAGCGTCCATTTATTTCCGGCTTCCGAGCCAAGACGCGACGTTCGACTTGCCAAGGTTGACCGCGTGAACAAGGAAGAAACTCGATACAACCGCCCATTCGAAAGTGTCATAGGGTGCGGGCAGCTTCGGCACGCCGAAAAAGGCACCGCCGAGAAACGCCTTGCTCGCCAAGATCGTATCGATATACACGAGCCCGAAATGCACGGCGGGCGGCAACCCCGCGATCAGCGTGATGATGCGATAGGTCGGCGTTCCATAGAGCTGGACTTTGAGAGCGGCCATCTGCGCGTAGGAGGTGACAGCAGCCTGCATGACGGCCGAATCCGCCGCCGCCGCCGCCGCGAAACCCGCTTCGCCGGTCGTCAGCTTCGTCCGCTCATAGTCCGTCCAGGCCGCGACGAAGGGCTTGATGATTCCGCCGAGCACGGAGTTGAGAATTGGAATGATAAGGGCAAGCATCTCAACTCTCCATCATGCTTTCGGCGCGGCGGGGGCCGATGGCGCGGCGGGCGCGGCCGGCGCCGCCGGCAGGTCAGCGCTGACCGGGACCATCTTGGCCGCCGCGACAAGCCCGTAAACGTGCGTGACGGCTGTTGCCGCGGCGAGACCGGCGGCGACCTTGTCGGCCGTGCCGGACGCCATGAAAACATTCCAGCCGGTGTAGCTGTTGATCTCATCCAGGATGGCCGGGAACAGCGGGAAGATCGCGGCGAGCGAGCCGAGTATGACGGTTTTCAAGCCGCTTAGCCGCGCGAGACATTTTCCCCATATCGAAGCGCCGGCGGCATCGGTCTTATCGATTATTCCGCTCACGGCGCGGTATTGTTTGATCTTCGGCCGCACAATAAAAATGTAAATCATTGCGATAAGTGCCGGGATGACAAAATAGTGCATGACGCATTGCTTCCTAGATATGGTTGTTGGGTGTCCCGCGTGGCGCGATTTCATGGATTGTGACCAACTCCACGTCGGTGATCGATCGGCGCGCCGCAAGGAAATTCAGAACCGTCACCGAAATTCCAAGAACAACAAGAACGATGCCGATCACGTCGACAATTTTCATTGAGATGCCTCGTGGTGAGCTTGTCGAACCGCCTTCAAATCAAAGCCGAATGGCTAATGATCATGCCGTCTCCGTGGCGTGGATCACGCTACGAGGATCGCCTTGCAACATCAGAAGTAGAACTACCGGCGAGATTTGATGATACTGATCCGCCAGCGGAACTGGGAACCACCCGCAATGGCGGAGGGCATCGACTTGGAGCGCGGAACAGATCAATGCCCCCTGCTCATGCTCGTTAAAATGAGTGGCGAACCCAACGATCGCCGCGACGTCGTATGGCCACCCGACGCGCGATTCCAGAAAATTCTCCCACTTGTCAACCATATCGTCTTCCATCGCCAGATCGACGACGATCTGCAACGTGGAGGTCGCATCGTAATCGATAGGAAATCTGGCGACTCCGGTTTCGATGTGCGAGGCGACAATTGTCCCGTCGTGCATCACCGCTTCGACATGACTCACCGCCCCCGTGGTGCCAAAGCGGATAAGCCTGGATAACAATGAGTCCTTTCCCGTAACGAACCGGAGCCTCGCTTTGTTTTGCGGAGGGGTCGTAACAACAAGCGGAATCATCAAAACCTCTCAAAAAGTACGAGCATAACGCCGCCTAACCCGAGCGGAACTGGCGCGAGAAGCTCATCAATAAAATTATGCTTGCCGCCGATACCTTCGAGCCATATGCCGATTATCATAAGAGAGGCGACGGTAAGGGAATCAATTACGGGTTGGATCATCGCTTTGCCTCCGTGACGAATGCGGTGGCGCGCTGGCTATGGCGCCACGCATTGAAGAAGAAAATTCCTGCGAGAACCGCGACGACAATCAAAATGCGGATTTCCGTCGTGCCGCTCATGCCGCCATGGAAAGCGTGAGCGATAATGGCGCTTCCCGTGATCGTGCCGCCTGCCACCGCCTGAGTGGACTTCTTGCCGGAATGTCTATTCGCCTCGCCAGCCTTGCGCCTGAGAACTTCCGGCGCTGCTTTCCCATAGGCCATGCGGAGCGCAAGCGCCTCGCACGCAGCGACGCGGCGCCCCCAGCCAACGCCGAAATGGCTCCAGGTGCGAAGGGCATGGAGGAAGGAAAGGCGGTGAGCACAAATGCCGTGGATCATGTCATCGACCTTGCACGGACCTAATTTTGTCCAAACGTAGAGCGCGCGTGCAGGCCCGCTGTTGACCGCGAAATCGAAAACGCACAAGTCTTCCCCCGCACTCAAGAGGTTGCCATCGATGTGATCCCAATATTCCTTGCAATAGATTTCATCGCGCTCGGCGGCTTCGATCGTGAAGACATCCCTGCGTCCGAGCGCCTTTTTTACGCGGTACGCATCATAAGCCGCTTGCGTCACGCCTTCCATTGTCCGGCCGCCGGGATCGCGTGGATCGTTCGACCTCCCGCCCTCGTATTTCAGAGTGAAGGCAAGACAGGCTTGGAAATTCTCGGTCGTCATGACGTGCTCCAACAAAAAAGCCGCCTTTCGGCGGCCGGGGCAGTATGTAAACAAAATGCACAAACTCATCCGATGATGTTGGAGTCTTCCTCGTGGTCCCGAAGATAATTGTCGAACAAGCGTTCGAGGTCCGGCTTGTTGCCGGAAAACTCAAGCACGCCGTAGCTGTTGCGCTTCAAGTGGGCGTGTGGGTTTGATGTTTGATGAACATATCCCAGCGGCTTACATAGGCACGGCGTGTCTTGTAGCCGTGCCAGCGATGCTCGATCGTTCCGGGCACGTACCCAAGTTTGCGATTGAAATGGACAAGCGCGCGAGCTTCGGTGATCATCGTTCGCCCCACGCGAAAGTCGTCGCGCGCACGGGAACATTACGTGACGCGCATATGCTCGCCGAGATCGGCAAGATCATAGCCGCGCGCGCCGTGGGCGACCTCGACGATCGTCACATGAACATTCAACTCTCGAAGCCAGTCCACGATGGCCGCGCGGCCGAGGAGGATGCGGGATTTCCACCGAATCGGATTAGCCACCGCGGTGACAATATGCAGAGTATCCGATTTCATGAGAAGCCCCCTACGTATTGTATTGCTCCGACGGTAAATGGTCCGGAAGATGGGCGCGGTAAATGGTTGTAATCCCAGACGACCCCTACACCGTAAAGATTAGTGCCAGCGTTAAGCATATTCGAGCCCGCGCCAGGGGAAAAATGCCCTAGGGCTACAAAGCCGGGACTGACGCCAATCTGTCCATGAACCTCTTGCGGGGGCGTGTCGCCGGCGGCCCATACCGATAGATTTTCAGTTCCGCCAGAGCTAGACGCGCAATAGAGCGGCACCGTTCCGTCGGCGCGCGACCACAAGTTGTAATCGAGCAACATATTTCCGCTCCCCTGCCAATCCGTAAAGACCTGCGGACCCCGGATTGAACAGGAGTCCCCAAGTCCAGCATAAACATTATTTAAATTCTGATAGTTATTTATAGTATTTACACCACCATCATCATGAAATAATCCATACTGTAGCGGACCTTGAAGTACAAAATTATTACCCCATATTTGTCCACTGGACCACCCACCAGAATTATATATTGTGTTATTATAAAAGAAAATATTCGTGAGAGTCGCGCCAGCGGTCTCTATCATCAGCCCCGCCTGCGGCGTATTTAATATTACATTATTACGGAACGTGACATTGCTCACAGACATACTTGCGGAAAGCGGTTGAATACTTGGCCCAGTAGCGTAACATTGATTAAATATACACCGCTCGACCACAATATTATGCCCAGATTGAATAACATCGAACCCGTCTCCATATCGTATATTGGAGCCGTTTTGATTGCCGCCGCCGACCCACTGCACCGTGCAGTCGCGCAAGATCGTATTCGTGGTCTGGTTGAACACCACTCCACTGTCAGCACAGAATTGAATGTTGAAGTTTTGTATGTTGATGTAGCTGTTAAGATTAAGATAGGCCCCCGCTTGATCGATAGCCAGCTGTAATCCTGGCATCATTGTCGCCGGATTACCAACCGAATAAACATGAACCTTCCAATCCACTATGCTGAAATACCATTGACCTTGCACAGCGTTGGTGGTAAGACCGGCATCTGTTTGATTAGTCCATAAAGTTGGCAGTGTAGTGCCAACTGTGAGTGCCCCGCTAACAGACCAGATTAAATTCCCTATATCATTTGCTTGATTGAAGGGGAACCCATTCGTACCCGCGCTCTGCGTGCCAGACTGGCTCCCGGATGTGTTGATCGGTGTACCGCTGGGCGTAGCGGCGATATTGGACGAGCTGCCCGATACCCCGACGACGAAGTAACCTACCCCCGGCGTAATCCCCGAGGGCAACGCACCCGTCGTATAGAACACCACGCCTTGCCCGTTTGTAGGTACAACCCCGGACCACGTAATAACCGCGGGCGAGGCAATTGTAATTGCAACATTTTGGTTCGACGCGGGCGGAAAGGATTGATTGCTCGACCAAATGTTCGTTCCGATAGAGGTCCATTGATTTGTATTTCCCGCCAATACGGACCCTTGAATTGTCGGAACTGCCCCAGTTCCATAGGCGTCGAACACGATCGGACTGCCGGCTGATCCGGAGGCCGTTGGGGCCAACTGCCCTACGAACGTGTCTCCACGATTGAAAAGAACGGACGCTCCCGGCGGAAAGGCGAATCCGTTGACCTTGGAGAGCGTCTGCCATGGAGCACTCGGGCTCGTCCCCGTATTCGCGTCGCTGCCGGCATCTGCGACGTAGAAGACCGTCGTGCTGATGACCGGCCCGGCGACGGCGCTGTACGCCGGAGCGCCGGCGCCAGCACTGTTCATCGGGGTGACCGCGACAGTGATGAGCGCGCCGAGGTCGCTTGTCTGGAGAGTGTAGGTTGAGTTGGTGGCGCCGCTGATCGGCGAGCCCTCGTTGTTCCACTGATAGGCGTAACTCGTTGGGCTATTTGTCCAAGTACCGGTGGATGCGGTGAGAGTTTGCCCGACCTGTGCTGTGCCCGTGATGGTTGGTGATGCGGTATTGAGCAGGATGGCGCCCATGACCGGTTGGGTGGGCGGCACGGTCACCGCGGTCACGCTGGTGCCAGCTCCGTTAACGGCGTTGACGTTGACCGTCAGCAGCATGCCGAGATTCGCCGCAACGGGAGTATAAGAGTTTGTTGTCGCGCCAGTGATCGCGGTTCCCGAAGCAAACCATTGATAAGTATAGCTCGTCGGGGAATTTGACCACGTTCCGTTGCTGACCGTGAGCGGAATGCCCACATACTGAGCAGCGCTTGAAATCGCTGGCGCCACGCTAATAATTGGGACCGTTGCGCCGGCAGCGCTAATTTGCGACATATTCCACGATGACGATGTGTTTGAACCGGCGGCATTCGTCGCAGTGACCTTAACCGTGACGTAACAGCCTAAATCTCCCACTTCGGCCACATAAGTGCTGGACGTTTGCCCAGCGATGCTCCCCGTCGAAGAGTTGACCCATTGGTAGGTGTAGGTGTAGGAAGTTGGGTTGCCACTCCAACTGCCGTTTCCAGCCGTGAGTGTCTGACCTACTTGTTCTATACCGGTGACATAGGGATACGCCGTATTGACCGGCTGCGAGATATTCAGGCCGAACGCGAGGCTAGTCGCCGGAGCGCTGACGCCAACACTGTTCATAGCGGTGACCGTGACCGTGATGTACCCGCTGAGGTCGCTTGTCTGGTAGACGTAGGTTGAGTTGGTGGCCCCACCGATTGGCGAGCCATCGTAGTTCCACTGAAAGGCGTAACTCGTTGGGCTATTTGTCCAAGTACCGGTGGATGCGGTGAGAGTTTGCCCGACCTGTGCTGTGCCCGTGATGGTTGGCAATGCGGTATTGACCAGGATGGGGCCCATGACCGGTTGGGTGGGCGGCACGGTCACCGCGGTCACGCTGGTGCCAGCTCCGTTAACGGCGTTGACGTTGACCGTCAGCAGCATGCCGAGATTCGCCGCAACGGGAGTATAAGAGTTTGTTGTCGCGCCAGTGATGGCGGTTCCCGAAGCAAACCATTGATAAGTATAGCTCGTCGGGGAATTTGACCACGTTCCGTTGCTGACCGTGAGCGGAATGCCCACATACTGAGCAGCGCTTGAAATCGCTGGCGCCACGCTAATAATTGGGACCGTTGCGCCGGCAGCGCTAATTTGCGACATATTCCACGATGACGATGTGTTTGAACCGGCGGCATTCGTCGCAGTGACCTTAACCGTGACGTAACAGCCTAAATCTCCCACTTCGGCCACATAAGTGCTGGACGTTTGCCCAGCGATGCTCCCCGTCGAAGAGTTGACCCATTGGTAGGTGTAGGTGTAGGAAGTTGGGTTGCCACTCCAACTGCCGTTTCCAGCCGTGAGTGTCTGACCTACTTGTTCTATACCGGTGACATAGGGATACGCCGTATTGACCGGCTGCGAGATATTCAGGCCGAACGCGAGGCTAGTCGCCGGAGCGCTGACGCCAACACTGTTCATAGCGGTGACCGTGACCGTGATGTACCCGCTGAGGTCGCTTGTCTGGTAGACGTAGGTTGAGTTGGTGGCCCCACCGATTGGCGAGCCATCGTAGTTCCACTGAAAGGCGTAACTCGTTGGGCTATTTGTCCAAGTACCGGTGGATGCGGTGAGAGTTTGCCCGACCTGTGCTGTGCCCGTGATGGTTGGCAATGCGGTATTGACCAGGATGGGGCCCATGACCGGTTGGGTGGGCGGCACGGTCACCGCGGTCACGCTGGTGCCAGCTCCGTTAATGGCGTTGACGTTGACCGTCAGCAGCATGCCGAGAATTCGCCGCAACGGGAGTATAAGAGTTTGTTGTCGCGCCAGTGATCGCGGTTCCCGAAGCAAACCATTGATAAGTATAGCTCGTCGGGGAATTTGACCACGTTCCGTTGCTGACCGTGAGCGCTTGGCCCACATACTGAGCAGCGCTTGAAATCGCTGGCGCCACGCTAATAATTGGGACCGTTGCGCCGGCAGCGCTAATTTGCGACATATTCCACGATGACGATGTGTTTGAACCGGCGGCATTCGTCGCGGTGACCTTAACCGTGACGTAACGGCCTAAATCTCCCACTTCGGCCACATAAGTGCTGGACGTTTGGCCAGCGATGCTCCCCGTCGAAGAGTTGACCCATTGGTAGGTGTAGGTGAAGGAAGTTGGGTTGCCACTCCAGCTGCCGTTTCCAGCCATGAGCGTCTGACCTACTTGCTCTATACCGGTGACATAGGGATACGCCGTATTGACCGGCTTCGAGATATTCAGGCCGAACGCGAGGCTAGTCGCCGGAGCGCTGACGCCAACACTGTTCATAGCGGTGACCGTGACCGTGATGTACCCGCTGAGGTCGCTTGTCTGGAAGACGTAGGTTGAGTTGGTGGCCCCACCGATTGGCGAGCCATCGGAGTTCCACTGATAGGCGTAACTCGTTGGGCTATTTGTCCAAGTACCGGTGGATGCGGTGAGAGTTTGCCCGACCTGTGCTGTGCCCGTGATGGTTGGCAATGCGGTATTGACCAGGATGGGGCCCATGACCGGTTGGGTGGGCGGCACGGTCACCGCGGTCACGCTGGTGCCAGCTCCGTTAATGGCGTTGACGTTGACCGTCAGCAGCTTGCCGAGATTCGCCGCAACGGGAGTATAAGAGCTTGTTGTCGCGCCAGTGATGGCGGTTCCCGAAGCAAACCATTGATAAGTATAGCTCGTCGGGGAATTTGACCACGTTCCGTTGCTGACCGTGAGCGCTTGGCCCACATACTGAGCAGCACTTGAAATCGCTGGCGCCACGCCAATAATTGGGACCGTTGCGCCGGCAGCGCTAATTTGCGACATATTCCACGATGACGATGTGGTTGAACCGGCGGCATTCGTCGCAACGACCTTAACCGTGACGTAACGGCCTAAATCTCCCACTTCGGCCACATAAGTGCTGGACGTTTGCCCAGCAATGCTCCCTGTCGAAGAGTTGAACCATTGGTAGGTGAAGGAAGTTGGGTTGCCACTCCAACTGCCGTTTCCAGCCGTGAGCGTCTGACCTACTTGTTCTATACCGGTGACATAGGGATACGCCGTATTGACCGGCTTCGAGACTTTCAGGCCGCCGAACGGGAGCCTAGTTGCAATTTTGCGCATGTTAATCGTCCGAAACGCCGAGCTGCACCGTGATGTCGGAGGTCCAGGCGGAGGTCAGCATGGCCGCCGAGACAGGAATTAAGACCAAGTACAGGTTAGCCGCGACAAGCGGCGGGAAGAACATAAGTAACCCCAAGACCGCTCATGAAAGCATCGGCCCTTGTCATTGAAATGCGCCAATCGTGAACGGCCCAGAGGCCGGGCGCGGCCTGTGATTGAAATCCCACACGACGCCGACGCTGGAGAGATTCGCGCCCGCGTTGCGCAAGGGCGAACCCGCCGCCAGGGTGAGATCGCCGGCGGATTGACTAGTGAAGGACGGGTCAACCTGGATCAGTCCGTGCGCCTCATGGTGCCATCGGCCAGTTTCCTCCAGCGCCTTGAATGCAAAACTTTGGCATGGAGCCATCGGCGTCTGACCAGTTGTTATAGTCCCACATGGTTGCCGACATACCTGTGACAGTACAGGTATTACCGCCTACACGTAGTTTGTGTTAGAAAGACCGCGTAGTCGTTTCACGCGGAGTTTCCCGCTCATATGTTATTTCTAATATCCGTATTGCTAACCGTGACGGTCGAATCATAAAGAAGATCAAGCGAGGTCTTCTGCGCAATCCCGTTCGGTCTCTGTCCATCAGACCATGATGATGGACCGTAAGCGGTGTTGTTATAAATGGAGAGTTCATTCTGGACGTTTGTTCCTGACCCAGGAGTATTTAGGATGCCGATCGCCACCTGCTGTTGATACATTATATTGTTTCTAAACGTCTGGTTGTTGTGCGGTGTACCGCCACTCTGCGGCACAATTGCTCCGTCATACATCTGATAAAAAAAGTTTGCTCTATCATGACGCCAGTGTAGCCAGGCCCGGTATCAACGCCGTCTCCAAGCCGGCTATTCGCGGTGCTAAATCCTCCGTTATTGCCGCCACCAATCCATTGAACCACGCAATTCCCTTATCGTTATATTGGACGCCCATATGTATATCGCGATCGAAGCCGTGTACTGGAATGTGATGTTCTGGAATAACGAATAGTTTCCAGTTATAGCGACTAGAGTATCACCATTCATGGCCAGGCGAAGACCGGGCATCGCGGTAGTCGGATTCCCAACGGAATAGACCTGGACCGTGAAGTCGTCCGTGTTGAATTGCCATGTTCCCTGAGACGTACCCGCAATATTGGTTGTTCCACTCCGTGGCGTGAACCAGACACCACCAGCCCCTCCTCCCTTCATCACTCCGTGGGAGGCGGTCATGACCGCCGCTGGTGCGCTCCCACCAAGCGGCGCGAAGCCCCACAGGATATTCCCGATGTCGTTCGCATTGTGGTAGGAGAGGCCGCTTGCCCCGCGGTTTGAATCCCGCTCTGTGTATTGCCAAGTGTGCTTATCGCAGACCCATTATAAGTTTGTGATATCTCAAAGGCGTCTCCTGACGCGGCGATGACATAATAGACGGTCCCGGCCGTAATGTTCTGTGGGAGTGAACCGCCGCTGTTGGCAAAAATGACGGATTGCCCATTGGCAGGGCCATTACTCGCCCACGTCACGACCGCGGGATTGGCGAGCGTTATCGAAATCGTCGTCAGAGTTGCGGGCGGAAAGGTCTGTACACTCTGCGAAAGAATTCGTTCCAATATTCGTCCAATCATTAGTGAGCGAAGCGTTCGCGGACCCGTCGATGATTGGATTGGCGCCCGTGCCATAGGCACCATAGACAATCGGGTTCCCGGCCGTACCAGCCGCCGTCGGAGAAAGCGTGCCGACAACACTCGGCCCGGCACTGCGATCCCAAATGTCGCCTCGCTTGAACAAAACCGAAGTGCCTGGCGCGAAACTCTTCGCATTCACCTTGGCGATAGTTTTCCATGGTGCTGCGAGCGTCCCTGGATTCGTATCAAGACCGGCCGGCGGGCTGACATAGTAGGCCGTCGTGCCGATGACCGGGCCCGCCAAGGCGCTGAGCGCCAAAGCGCTCGTGCCCAAGTTGTTCGCGGCGGTGACCGCGACCGTGATGAGCGCGCCGAGGTCGCTGTTCTGGAGGACGTAGGTCGAGCTTGTGGCCCCGCTGATCGGCGACCCTTCAATTAGACCTCTTGCATAACCGTTACGCGGCCTCGAGCTCTATGTTGTAGATTGCGGCGATAAGGAAGAAGCGCAGACCGAAACGGCGACGGCGGTTTCTATAGGGGTCGGCGATGATTTTGAAGCGTTTGAGCATGGCGATGACGTTCTCGCAAGCCACGCGTTCGCCGGAGATGGCGCGGTTTCTTTCCCGGTCGCTTGCGGACAACGGAGTCTTTTTGCTGCGCTTTTTGGGCAGGCTCGTCTTCGCGTGCCTTCTCTGCAGGCCTTGATAACCGCGGTCGGCAACGGCTTTCGTCTCAGGATGCAGCCGCACCTTCGATGTTTTGAACAGCCGGAAGTCGTGTCGCCGTCCTTTTTCGTGCGCGAGGCAGAGAATGCGGCGTGTCGATTTTTCGACGACGAGCTGGGTTTTCAGCGTGTGCCGCTTCTTCTTGCCCGAATAGTAGCGCCTTTGTTTTTTTTGGCCGTTCGATGGGTGTCTCGGTTGCGTCGATTAAGACGACGTCGAACACCCGCTCGCTTGCCGCCACAGCCTTGCGTCCCGGTAACCGAAAGACCTTGCTTTTGGCCAGGGTATTTTCACGCCATTTGATGTTGCGGTAGGCGGCGCTTTCGCTGATCCCGTAAGTTTGCCCGATATGAAAATAAGTCCGTATTCCCGCCAATATTCGAGCATCATCAAAAGCTGGTCTTCGATGCAAAGCGTGTTGGGCTTGCCCGGCCGCCTTCGGCTTGCATTTGACGGCAAAAAGCACCACCACCAAGTCTTCAAATGTGCTCCTCCGGACACCCGTAAGCCGCCGGAATGCTGCGCCTTGCAGCTCTTTGACCAAATCACATCTCATCGCCGCTCCCCTTTGGCGGCAACAAATCAACTGTTGCTTAAAAAAGGGTTATGCAAGAGGTCTATTCTCCCACTGGTAGGTAAAACTCGAAGGGCTGTTTGTCCATGTCCCGGCGGATGCCGTGAGCGTTTGTCCGACCTGCGCCGTGCCCGTAATCGCCGGCAATGCGGAATTGATAGGCTTCGAGATGTTTTTGCCGCAGATCGTGAGCTTAGTTGCAATTTTGCGCATGTTTATCGTCCGAAACGCCGACCTGCACAGTGATATCGCTGACGGACGCGGACGTTAAGGTCGCGGCGGGTACGACGACGAGGACCACGTACAGATTGGCAGCGACAAATTGCTCCCCGATCGCTCCGACATTCCATAGGGGCGTGCCGGCCCTTGTCATTGAAACGCCCCTATCGTGAACGGTCCAGAGGTCGGGCGCAGGTTCTTGTTGATGTCCCAGACGACGCCCTGGCTGTAAAGGTTCACTCCAGAGTTACGGCAAGGAGAGCCCGAAGTCGGCGTGAAATTCAACCCTGATTGGGAAGTGAATTGTGGGTCTTGCCCAAAGATTCCATGAACCTCTAGCGCTGGGGTAAAGCTCCCCGCCGCGCTCGTTCCTGTAGCCCAGCTTGATAGTGTGTAATTCCCGCCGTGGAGAGCGATCTTCTGTGCCGAGCCGCTGGACGTGTTGACTGGCCAGCAATTATAATCTAGCCATACCGACCCGGCAAATGGATTCGCTGGGTTCGATGCAGAACTCCATTCAGTTCCGTTAATTCCAAAGCCGGGGTTTGATCCGGCGCCGCCTATGCCGGCCCAAATGTTATTTTTTATGAGCATATTTGTTTGGCCCAAAACGCCAGGGTAAAAACCAAGGAGATTTGGAGCGCCATTCGGCCGCTGCGCTGATGGCACGCAGGACCATCCCCCCTGATTACCATAGATTGTATTGTTGTAGATGTAATACCCATTAGCTTGTGGACTGTTAAATATGAACGAAGAAAATGGATTATTCATCTGTGAAACGACATTGTTTCGGATAGTAATATTGTTTTGATAGCTGCCGCCGCACTGTGGTCCAACAGCGGCATCGTACATCTGATAAAACCAGTTACGTTCGACAAGCCAGCCCTGTGTGCTGCCTTCTATATCGATCCCGTCCCCGTACCGTGAATCGGCATTGCTGGCACCGCCGATGTTGCCGCCGCCGCCCCATTGGACCACGCAATCGCGCACAATAATATTGTTGTTTGTGCCTTCCGACATGATTGGCGACATTCCACAATATTGAAGCGTGAAATTTTGGAATGTGTTATAGCTGACCAATATGTAAATACACGCGGTATCTATACCGAGACTAAGGCCAGGCATGGCCGTTGCCGGGTTCGACGTTGAATAGATCTGGACTCGCCAGTTATCGGTGTTGAAATTCCACTGCCCTTGAGTGGTAAGATGAGCAGTCCCATCACCAGGCCTGTACCACACGCCTCCAGTGCCCCCGCCCGTCATCTGCCCCGTGCTGGCATTGGTGAGAGCCGGCGGAACGTTGGTTCCTCCGATGAAAGAAAATCCCCATAGGATGTTTCCAACGTCGTTTGCATAATTGTACGGGTGCCCGTTCGTATAACCACTTGCTGGAGGAAACGTTTGCACGCTTTGCCAGACGTTGGTTGTCCCGGTGGCCTCCCAGTCGCTTGTTTGCGAGGCATCGTATGACCCGTCGATGATTGGGTTTGCGCCAGTGCCGTAGGCGTCAAAAACGATTGGGTTGCCTGCGGTCCCCGACGAAGGCGGGAGAAGCTTCGCGCCGAGCGAGTAGGGACTGTTTCCATCCGTGCGCCACGTGTCGCCACGCTTAAACAAGATCGACGTGCCGGGAGAGAATGTCTGCCCGTTCACATGCGCCAATGTTTTCCATGGCGTGGCAAGTGTTCCAGGGTTTGAATCATTGCCGGTGGACGAGCTGACGTAGAAGACTTTTGTTCCCATGACCGGCCCAGCTAGAGCGCTAAATACCCCACCGCTGAGAACGCTTATCAAATCTCCTTGATCGCTGCCCTGTAGTGTATAAGTCGAAGATGTTGCGCCGCTGATGGCGGAGCCCTCATGATACCATTGATAGCCCCCGCTCCCACCCGACGCCGTGAGGGTCTGCCCAACTTGCGCCGTGCCGCGGATTACGAGGCCGCCCGGTGCCGCAACGGCACCCGTCGGCGCGCTCGTCACGGGCGGGCTGGAGCCTCCCGTGTTCGCGGCGGTGGCGTAAACCGTCAGGGTGTTCCCGATGTCGGCCGTGACAGGAACGTAGCTCGATCCCGTCGCTCCCGATATCGCCGCTCCCGCGCGGTTCCACTGATAGGTGAAGGAGGTTGGATTGTTGGTCCAGGTTCCGGTTGTCGCCGTCAACGTCTGGCCCACCTGCGCGGTACCGGAGATCGTTGGGACAGCGCTGTTCGCTGGAATGATATTGATGACGGCACCCGTCGGCGCGCTCGTCGCGGGCGGGCTGGAGCCTCCCGTGTTCGCGGCGGTGATGGAAACCGTCAGGGTGTTCCCGATGTCGGCCGTGACAGGAACGTAGCTCGATCCCGTCGCTCCTGATATCGCCGTTCCCGCGCGGTTCCACTGATAGGTGAAGGAGGTTGGATTGTTGGTCCAGGTTCCGGTTGTCGCCGTCAACGTCTGGCCCACCTGCGCGGTACCGGAGATCGTTGGGACCGTGCTGTTCGCCGGAATGATATTGATGACGGCGCCCGTCGGCGCGCTCGTCGCGGGCGGGCTGGAGCCTCCCGTGTTCGCGGCGGTGGCGGAAACCGCCAGTATGTTCCCGATGTCGGCCGTGACAAGAACGTAGCTCGAGGCCGTCGCTCCTGATATCGCCGCTCCCGCGCGGTTCCACTGATAGGTGAAGGAGGTTGGATTGTTGGTCCAGGTTCCGGTTGTCGCCGTCAACGTCTGGCCCACCTGCGCGGTACCGGAGATCGTTGGGACAGTGCTGTTCGCCGGAATGATATTGATGACGGCGCCCGTCGGCGCGCTCGTCGCGGGCGGGCTGGAGCCTCCCGTGTTCGCGGCGGTGGCGGAAACCGCCAGTATGTTCCCGATGTCGGCCGTGACAAGAACGTAGCTCGAGGCCGTCGCTCCTGATATCGCCGCTCCCGCGCGGTTCCACTGATAGGTGAAGGAGGTTGGATTGTTGGTCCAGGTTCCGGTTGTCGCCGTCAACGTCTGGCCCACCTGCGCGGTACCGGAGATCATTGGGACAGTGCTGTTCGCCGGAATGATATTGATGACGGCGCCCGTCGGCGCGCTCGCCGTTGGCTTGTTGTAGCCTGAAGAGTTAGCGGCGGTGACGTAAACCGCCAGAGCTTTTCCAATGTCGGATGTGGCAGGAATATAGGTTGAAGCCGCCGCGCCAGAGATCGGCGCTCCAGCGCTGGCCCATTGATACACGAAAACGGTTGGACTGTTTGTCCACGCGCCAGTAGAAGCGGTGAGCGTCTGCCCAACCTGAGCCGTACCTGAGATCGTTGGGATCGTGGTGTTGACGGGAATTGCCATGAAATTACACTCTTTCGTTTTCTTGATGCGAAATGCTTGGACCTGTTGACCCTTGCGGGTCGCCGACACGGAAGGTCGCCGCGCTCAAAGTAAGCGGTTGAAGCTCAATCGTCCGAGACGCCGAGTTGAACTGTGATGTCGGAGGTCGAGGCGGACGTTAAGGTCGCGGCGGATACGACGACGAGGACCACGTACAGATTGGCAGCGACAAATTGCTCCCCGATCGCTCCGACATTCCATAGGGTGTGCGTACCAAGCCCGCTGTCCGGGGCGTTCAAAGTGACGATGGCGAGTAGCGAAGCAATATCGGCAGCGTTGATCGCGATGGCTGACTTATCCGTCCACGTCGAATTCGATGGGTTGGTAGTAAATATGTAAGCCTTAAGCGCTGTCGTGAGGACCGACCTTGATGTCACCCGCACCGACAAGAGCGTGCCGCTGCCGGCGCCGCCGATCGGAAACGTCATCAATCCGCCGATCTCATTGCCCGCCGCATAGGCGCCGTTCGAGGTGACGACCGGCGTGGCGGTCGCCATGGTCGTGCGGCCGATGATCGAGCCAATGGCGGCGGTGCCGGCAATGAGTCCGACCGTGCCACCAGTCGCCTGCATGGGCGTGCCGAGGGCGTTAATTAGCGACGTAAGCTTGGAGAAAATGCCGGAAAGCCAGCCGCGAATGCCAACGGCACCTGGTGGTGCGGTGATGCCGGTTCCATCCGTGCCGTCTTGCGCCGCCCCCGATGGGAGCGGCAGAGATGCAACGCTAACCGGTTGGGTCGTGGCGCTCGCATCGGTGCGCACCGCACCAGCCGTCGTGAGCGAAATGGGACTCGTCTGGGCCGCGGTGTAGGACGGGGCGGCGGTCGTCACCGCGCCTTGGATCATCACTCCCGTTTCGCCAGAGGTCGTTGATCCTTGAGCTACATTGCCGGATGCGCATCCAGCCACGACGTTCACGCGGAGATTGCCAGCCGTGTCCAGACTTAAAGGACTGGTTTGGGCCGTCGTGTAAGTTGGGGCGGAAGTCGTCACGGAACCTTGGACAAGAGGCCCTGTTTGCCCGCTAGTGGTCGAGCCCTGCGCATTCGCAAGGGTATTCATGAGTACTTTGTATATGCCGGAAAGCCAGCCGCGAATGCCAACGGCACCTGTTGGTGCCGTGATGCCGGTTCCATCCGTGCCGTCTTGGGCGGGAGTTATGATCGTTTCGCCGACGGGCTCCCCGATGTAGGTTTTCTGCGCCTTGTTCCCAGAAACGGATTCGGCGGCAAAGGTGATATTGAAGGCGTTGCCATTACCGTCTTTTGCGGGCTCGGTTGAATTGGTGGCAGTCATTACTCTCTCCTAAATATCTAGGCAGCCAGGGGAATTGTCCCCGTTGCCATGCTAAGGTTGATGATCAGAGACGGTCCAGCAGCAGTAACAACCGGCGTCGCCGCGCTCGTCGCGGGCGGGCTGGAGCCTCCCGTGTTCGCGGCGACGACGGAAACCGCCAGCATATTCCCGATGTCGGCCGTGACGGGAACGTAGCTCGAGGCCGTCGCTCCTGATATCGCCGTTCCCGCGCGGTTCCACTGATAGGTGAAGGAGGTTGGATTGTTGGTCCAGGTTCCGGTTGTCGCCGTCAACGTCTGGCCCACCTGCGCGGTACCGGAGATCGTTGGGACAGTGCTGTTCGCCGGAATGATATTGATGACGGCGCCCGTCGGCGCGCTCGCCGTTGGCTTGTTGTAGCCTGAAGAGTTAGCGGCGGTGACGTAAACCGCCAGAGCTTTTCCAATGTCGGATGTGGCAGGAATATAGGTTGAAGCCGCCGCGCCAGAGATCGGCGCTCCAGCGCTGGCCCATTGATACACGAAAACGGTTGGACTGTTTGTCCACGCGCCAGTAGAAGCGGTGAGCGTCTGCCCAACCTGAGCCGTACCTGAGATCGTTGGGATCGTGGTGTTGACGGGAATTGCCATGAAATTACACTCTTTCGTTTTCTTGATGCGAAATGCTTGGACCTGTTGACCCTTGCGGGTCGCCGACACGGAAGGTCGCCGCGCTCAAAGTAAGCGGTTGAAGCTCAATCGTCCGAGACGCCGAGTTGAACTGTGATGTCGGAGGTCGAGGCGGACGTTAAGGTCGCGGCGGATACGACGACGAGGACCACGTACAGATTGGCAGCGACAAATTGCTCCCCGATCGCTCCGACATTCCATAGGGTGTGCGTACCAAGCCCGCTGTCCGGGGCGTTCAAAGTGACGATGGCGAGTAGCGAAGCAATATCGGCAGCGTTGATCGCGATGGCTGACTTATCCGTCCACGTCGAATTCGATGGGTTGGTAGTAAATATGTAAGCCTTAAGCGCTGTCGTGAGGACCGACCTTGATGTCACCCGCACCGACAAGAGCGTGCCGCTGCCGGCGCCGCCGATCGGAAACGTCATCAATCCGCCGATCTCATTGCCCGCCGCATAGGCGCCGTTCGAGGTGACGACCGGCGTGGCGGTCGCCATGGTCGTGCGGCCGATGATCGAGCCAATGGCGGCGGTGCCGGCAATGAGTCCGACCGTGCCACCAGTCGCCTGCATGGGCGTGCCGAGGGCGTTAATTAGCGACGTAAGCTTGGAGAAAATGCCGGAAAGCCAGCCGCGAATGCCAACGGCACCTGGTGGTGCGGTGATGCCGGTTCCATCCGTGCCGTCTTGCGCCGCCCCCGATGGGAGCGGCAGAGATGCAACGCTAACCGGTTGGGTCGTGGCGCTCGCATCGGTGCGCACCGCACCAGCCGTCGTGAGCGAAATGGGACTCGTCTGGGCCGCGGTGTAGGACGGGGCGGCGGTCGTCACCGCGCCTTGGATCATCACTCCCGTTTCGCCAGAGGTCGTTGATCCTTGAGCTACATTGCCGGATGCGCATCCAGCCACGACGTTCACGCGGAGATTGCCAGCCGTGTCCAGACTTAAAGGACTGGTTTGGGCCGTCGTGTAAGTTGGGGCGGAAGTCGTCACGGAACCTTGGACAAGAGGCCCTGTTTGCCCGCTAGTGGTCGAGCCCTGCGCATTCGCAAGGGTATTCATGAGTACTTTGTATATGCCGGAAAGCCAGCCGCGAATGCCAACGGCACCTGTTGGTGCCGTGATGCCGGTTCCATCCGTGCCGTCTTGGGCGGGAGTTATGATCGTTTCGCCGACGGGCTCCCCGATGTAGGTTTTCTGCGCCTTGTTCCCAGAAACGGATTCGGCGGCAAAGGTGATATTGAAGGCGTTGCCATTACCGTCTTTTGCGGGCTCGGTTGAATTGGTGGCAGTCATTACTCTCTCCTAAATATCTAGGCAGCCAGGGGAATTGTCCCCGTTGCCATGCTAAGGTTGATGATCAGAGACGGTCCAGCAGCAGTAACAACCGGCGTCGCCGCGCTCGTCGCGGGCGGGCTGGAGCCTCCCGTGTTCGCGGCGACGACGGAAACCGCCAGCATATTCCCGATGTCGGCCGTGACGGGAACGTAGCTCGAGGCCGTCGCTCCTGATATCGCCGTTCCCGCGCGGTTCCACTGATAGGTGAAGGAGGTTGGATTGTTGGTCCAGGTTCCGGTTGTCGCCGTCAACGTCTGGCCCACCTGCGCGGTACCGGAGATCGTTGGGACAGTGCTGTTCGCCGGAATGATATTGATGACCGAACTTGTTGGCGCGCTCGCCGTTGGCTTGTTGTGGCCTGAAGAGTTAGCGGCGGTGACGTAAACCGCCAGAGCATTTCCAATGTCGGATGTGACAGGAATATAGGTTGAAGCCGCCGCGCCAGAGATCGGCGCTCCAGCGCTGGCCCATTGATACACGAAAAGGGTTGGACTGTTTGTCCACGCGCCAGTAGAAGCGGTGAGCGTCTGCCCAACCTGAGCCGTTCCTGAGATCGTTGGGATCGTGGTGTTGACGGGAATTGCCATGAAATTACACTCTTTCGTTTTCTTGATGCGAAGCGCTTGGACCCGTTGACCCTTGCAGGTCGCCGACATGGAAGGTCGCCGCGCTCAAAGTAAGCGGTTGAAGAGCAACGTTTGAACTATTGCCGTGTGGCAACTCCACAAAAAAACCCCGCCGCCTGGCGGGGCTAATACCAAGTCTCTGAAAGTTTAACTCCTGAGGCGGATTCCCAAATCGGCATTTATCTGATTCACCATGGCAAACAGCTTTTGGGAGAGTTTGCCATGTCGACTCCGGTTCCGCTTCGCTCTGACTTTGACACGATTGGCCTGCGCATGCTGGCGCGGCGATCGCGTGACCCCGATCAGACCCGGCGTCTCTTGGCACTGGCCGAGATTTATGATGGCGGCTCGCGGCCGGATGCGGCGCGGATCGGCGGGGTCGGGGTGCAGATCGTGCGCGACTGGGTTGTCCGTTTCAACGCCAAAGGTCCTGATGGTCTCTTGACCGGCAAAGCGCCGGGCGCTCCCAGCATCCTCGGCGAGCGCCAGCGCCAAGCCTTGCGGCAGGTCGTGGAAGATGGGCCAATTCCCGCCCTGCATGGCGTCGTCCGCTGGCGGCTGATCGATCTGGCGCAGTGGCTCTTCGAAGAGTTCCGGGTTTCGATCTCCAAGCCGACGCTCAGCCGCGAGCTGCGGCATATGGGCTTTCGCAAGCTCTCGGCGCGACCGCGCCATCATGCGCAAGACGAGGAAGCCGCGGCGGCTTTTAAAAAAACTTTCTCGCCCTCGTGGAGGAGACCGCCGCAAAAGAGGCTCCTGGCAAGCCGATAGAGATTTGGTTTCAAGACGAAGCTCGGATCGGGCAGAAAAACAAGGTCACCCGCCGATGGGCGAAACGCGGGACACGGCCTTCGGCGCCGCACGACCAGAGGACGAGTTCAGCCTATATTTTCGGCGCCATCTGCCCGGCCGAAGGAAAAGGCGCCGGGCTCGTACTACCCTCCTGCAACAGCGAGGCCATGGCCCTGCATCTCGAAGAAATCTCGCTTGCGGTCGCACCAAGCGCGCATGCGCTCGTTCTTCTCGATCAGGCCGGGTGGCATGTCTCGGCGAAGCTTCCCGTCCCGGACAACATCACGCTCTTGCCGTTGCCGCCGAAATCGCCCGAGCTCAATCCGGTCGAGAACATCTGGCAATTCATGCGCGACAACTGGCTCTCGAACCGCCTCTTCGAATCCTACGACGACATTCTCGACCACTGCTGCTTCGCCTGGAACAAGCTCATCGACATGCCCTGGAAAATCATCTCCATCGGAACAAGAGAGTGGGCCTATCGGTCGTGATCAGCGAGACTTGGTATAATTGTAAGGATTGGCCGCTATCCTATGAAGGCGCGACGCACGGACAATGTGCATAGAGCGTGAGTGTTTGTGGTATGCTTGTCGTAATCGTAGCCATGACGCGATAGTTTTCGCCCGCGATGCAGATCCCGATCCGTTGAAGAACGGTTGTCCCGCTAATTTGGAATGATCCGATCAATCTGCTTGATGGGGCCGAATCAATACCGTTCAGTGCCGCGAGCGACCACGCCACTGTCGCGATTGTTTCCCCTGTCCCGAGGAATGCCGAAAAATCAAAAGTGAAAGTCGATGTTTCAAGTGTCGTTGGATCAAGTGGCGAGAAATCGATAGGTGCGCGCGGCATGGCTATCCTTTAACTGAGCGAATTTCAGGTTGACCAATGAGCTTACCTGCCTCCGCCTAGCCCACAATCAAGCGGATTCCAGCGCGTCCCTTGATGACGCGGGTTTCAGGCTTGGCCTGGACGTAATATCTAGGGTCGGCGACGAGCCGCGCCGGAGCAATGGCCCTCAACGCGACCGGATTGGCCAGCGCGTCAGGGATGTATTGCCGCCGCGCGGACGGCTGATCGAGCGGCGCCGGGACGAAGGGAACCAATGGCGTTTGAAGGCCGATGGTCGCGTTTACAAAGTTGTCGGGGACGTATTGTTTTGACTGTCTTTGTGCATCAAAAAGGACAGGGATGAACGGAGCGGCAAGAACCGCCGCCCCCAATATTAGCGTATTGAGCGTGACTTCGGGGACATACTGACGCGAAGGCCGCCCTGGAGTAATTAAAGGAGGACGATCAGTCACGGGTCACCCTCCTAGACCGCCCGTCCACGACTCGATCCACGCCAGGGCGCGGCGATCAGATCGGTTCGTAAATGATGTGCGCGCCCATCAGGCCGGGAGTGCCGCCAGTATATGCGGACAAAGAAAGCTCCCCAAGAGACGCCGTGTTGCCAAGCATCCTCAACACTCCATGTTCATCCGGCGCGGCCCATCGCACGATGCCACCGAACGCGTTGAAGCTCAGATTAAGGAGCCCAAGCGTCGCCGACCTCTGCGGCTGTGTCGTTGCCGTTGTAAATGAAGCTGGAGGGGCGGCGAGCGCCGCGGTAGCGGGGTCAAGCGCGGCATCGGATTGCCCCGTCGTCAGAGCCGTCAGCGTCGCGCCGACCGTCGAGTCCCTGGAAACCAGCATGATGGAAGGCGCCGCCGACGCTGCCTGTCCCCCCATGAAGACTTCCCAAATATCGATGCGCTGCGTCGCTGAACCGCCCTGGATCGCCATGTAGCCGTTCGGGGTGAAGTTAGCGGTATCCGCGACCGCGACAGGGGTCCACGTCGAGGACTTAAAAGATCGCCTAGCCATGTTCTACTACTCCTTTTGCTGATCTGATATATCTAGTTATACAACAGAAGATCATATAGGCCTGTTTAGAAGAAGCTTATATCCAGCTTCGCCTCTGAGTATTTTTTTCCGAATATCATCAATGTTCTTGATTGCCGGCGTACACTCCGCGTTGCACGCCGGACTGTCGCAGACATATTGGTCGCACTTACGACAATATCCTCGCGGTCGCGTGCGGTCTGGGTTTAGGACGACAACGACATTGCAATGTGCGCATGTGACCGTCGCGCTCTCGAATACCTGCCCGGCCCTTACTACCGGAGCGGAGAGACCGGAGGCCCGCACGAATTCGGCGCTCACGCCAGGGCTGTTTCGATGGTCAATTGTGAGAAGACCTTCTCTCCTCGGTTTTGAAGGCATCGCTCTCCCTCTCAAAGGCAGGCTTGGGCCTGCAAAATGTCCAGCGGCACAATCGTTACGCCAATCGAGGCGATGCTGGCGGCGGTCGCCCAGGTGATCGTCTCCGCGCCGGGCGCGGCCGAAGGAACAAGATCGCCGATCTCATATGCGTTCAGACCAGCGGCACCGGCATTGTAGAATGTATGGCTCAACGCTGGCGACGAAGACGTGAAGGCCGCTCCAATATCGTTGCGGGAGAACACAACATACTGTTCGCCTTGAACGAACGTTTCTACCACCGCGGCTAACGTTAGCGAGGCCGCGTTCGGATTCCCAAGGGCGGCTAGAGCGTTTACTGGGTTGCCAATATATCTAGTCCCGGTATAGTCACGAATATTTCCATCTATGCCTGGCGAGGTCGACGCCGGCATGGTAAATGTATATGATGCCGGCTCTGACGACGACGCGATCCTGAAGAAAATGAATAGGTTATTGAAAAACGAGGAAGAGTCAGAAACATCCCCCGAGTGGGTAACGGCGTTCCACCCGGATGGCGCGGTTACGGTATTGCCGCCGGATGTTTTTGACTTTGCGGTGACGCAAGCCCACATCGAATCGTTGGCCGAGACCCCGGCTGGGACTGTCAGGGCAACGCTAGTCGTGCCGCTATTGTAGCCTCCGTCCGCGACGTATGCGATCGCCATGATGTGCTTGGTCTTTACGAGGTTGGCGGGCTGAGAAGGATGTAATTGACCATGAACCGGATCGCGCCAGCCATGAAATTCGTTCCGGCGTGAGAGGTCAAAAGAAGCGAGATCGGGGCAGCGTCAAAACGTAGAAGGGTCCCAGTGTAAATAACCGTGCTACCAGCGGTCAGGCTCGGCGATTGGGCGGCAGCGAAATACGTCGAGGAACCGGTGACGCCGAAATCAATCGTCGTGATGCCGGTGATCGTGGTTTCCACGCGCCATCCCGCGCCCATGATGAATTTGTACCCGGGCGGCAATTGCAATGTCGTGGTGTAGGTCGTCACGCCGGTCGTGAGCGTTTCGCCGTTTGCCCCCGCGCTCTCGGCCACCGCAAGCTGTGTGAAAGAGCCGAAAGGACCGCGCGCGCCGGACGCCCTGAACCCCCCGTTCGTCGCGCCATCCTGGACAAAGACCTCATGCGTGTCCGTGCTGACAAAGACTTCGCCGAGCGCGCCATGATTGGCGAGGACGTTTGCCAGCGTGTCGCGCCGGAGTTGAACTTGAACCGACATTCTTGAACCTCATGCTTAACTTGGCGCGCCACGCTTTTGAGGCTCGTGGACAAGCGACAAGAATTTTTGTGTCTCGTGGACTCAACAATCTTGCGACACAAAGCCTACGGAATGCGGGCGCCGAGATCGACGGTCGCAAGGGTAAACCCATCGGTGACGATCCCCCATTGGTCGGTTTCCGAAACGGCGGCGGACACAAGCCCGAAATCGAGATTTGTTCCGATGAGAAGCGCCTGCGTTACCGGCCCGACCGGAGACCCGTATCCCGTCGGCGTATAGGTGTAGACCGCGCATTCGGACAAATCCTCGACCGATTGGCCGAAGATGTTAAAACTCTGGAATTTCAAGGAGAGCGGGATACCGATCAAGGCCGCCGGCAATGGATATTGAAATACCGCGCTATCGACGCGCGTGAACGGGGCGCCGTTCGAATGTGCCACCGTCGCGGTTCCATACAGCCCGCGATAAAGGTAGGTGAGATTGTAGGCATTTGTCCCGGTGAGCGTCGCGGTCGCATAGGCAAGCAGCTCATTGTCCACGAGGCAAAGCGTCACGCCGTTTTGCGCATCTGAATCTGTCCCGCTAGCCAGCGCGCCGCCTGACTCGACGAGAGAGATTTCCGCCAGGCGGCGCGGGCAGCGCGGCCGTGAGTGAGCCCTGACGCGCGGGCGCCAAGACCGTTCCGATCTGCCCATAGGTGTTGCCGTCCGTCGAAATCCAGACGAACGCGCCGCCCCAATTCGGATCGCTGAGCCCGTACGCCCCTTCGGGGGTAGCGGCGCCATTGGTCGCAAGCGACGTGTTGGTGACGGTCGAAAATGCCGGAAGGAAACTCGGCGCCTGCGTCGCTAGCGCGGTTGGGTTTGTCCACGAATATTCGGCGCCCCAAATGTAAATGCCATCGCCAGTGGTCCCGGCGTAACTCTGCGCCACTAAGGGGTTTTCGAGAATGATCGTGACGACCGGGGCAGCGAGCGCCGCCATGGTGAAGGTGATCGAAATCTGGAACCAGTTCCCCCCAGCCGGCGTGATCGTCGCGGCCGTTATTCCTGCATCGGGCGTTCCGGCCGTTCCGGTCGTGAGATTGAAATCGCAGCCCGCCGTCGCAGAGCCATTGTATCCATTTAGCCTGACGGCCGTCCGCGTGACCGCCTGGACATAGATCGAGAAGAGAATGGTATTGCCGATAGCCTGCGAGTTTGCCACCGTCTGGCTTGTCGAATGGACACCAGACGCGCTTGTCTCGGCGAGCAGGTAGACCGGAGCGATGCCGCCAGATACGGCCGCCATGACCTGCGCCACGCCACCCGTGATAGCCGCCGGCGGCTCGAAGATCATCGGCACGTTGACGCGCGCGGGTACGACGGCCTGATTCGTCGAATTTGGGGTATTGCCCTGAACAGGATATTGGACGGCCGACGCCGTCCCCCCTGGAAATTCCTCGGCCGTGACGGCGGGAAGCCCGGCGTCATCTTCCTCGATCGCCGTGATTCTGATCGCGACATTCGTCAAGCCGAGCGCCGCATCCGTGACGGTCACGAGGTCCATCGGCTCGAGCAGGCAATATTCAAATGAAAGCTTGAAATTGTAAGTATTGCGAATATAGAGGCCGCGCTGGAGGATCAATTGCGCGGCGACCTGGCCGACGGCGGGATCGGTTATCTCGCTCGCGGTAATGTCCGAGGCCATGCGAAGACCGTACAGCTCTATCGCGTTTTGATCCCACACTTCGACCGGCGTGGCGTTATAGTAGTTGAGAAAGTGGTTGATTTGGAGCCGCTGCCAATTGTAGGAAGCATAGGGATCGGAGCGAACGACTTCCAACGGGTCTTTCCCGTCTTCGTGAATGAAATCGTCGTCGGCCAGATTGTAGATGGGGGTCACGTTCGGGTTGAACGTCACATTCCCAATGCTCGTCGGCCCGGTGACCGTGGTATCCCCATAAGGGATGAATTTCAGTTTTCCCCCAGACCAGACCGCCGCCGTGTTGGTGAGCTGCAGCCAGCGGGCGAGGATGCTGTTCGCCGCCTCTTGATTTGTCAGGACCGGGCTGAGCGCCAGATACGAGGCCCGGCAATATGTCTGGTAGGACAAATCCCCGGATGCCCCGAGAAGCGTCGTCGCGTCGATGCTCGCCGCCGGGAAAAGCACGCCATACTGAGTATTGGTGAGAAAGTCCTGGATGATCAGGGCCGGGTCGGAATCCCGGCCGTTGACGACGTTGCCAGACTTAATGCCGGAAATGCCGTACAACACAAATGAAAATTGCGGCAGGTTCGGAGTGGAGCCTAGATTGTAATTGAACGCGCCAACATAGGCGAGGCCATTATAGCCTAGCGCCTGCCCTGGGAAATTCGCGGAGAGATACCCCCAAGGCGTTTGCGGCGTCGCGCCGCCCGTCGATACCTCCAGTCCAGATCCGTTTAAGCCAAATATGTATTGTTGATTGAGAAAGGTAACATCGTATCCGCCCATTGGGCCTTCGCAAAGGCCAAGCACAAACGATGTGTAGTACGTGTATCCTTGCACGGGCCCCTGGCCGCCGCCCTTTCCGCGTTGCTTTTGATACTGTGGTATCGCATAGAACCCACCTGTCCATATTGCGTTTGGGGCTAGCCTATTTGTGCCGTAAAGAATCGTTATTGGGACTGTGTTGCTAGATGACTGTATTTGCACACCATTATATTTATAGACATATGCGGGATTGGAACTTTGTCTTAAGAATCCCATGTGGGCTCCTCCTGAGGCCCTCGAAGAGGCCAAAGGCTAAAATATTTCGGGCGCCGGGCGGGCAGGCAAAGGGCTGGGCAGCGGGCCACTTCCTCCTCGAGGACGACAAGCGCCGGCTGAAACGCATGAACGATGGAAAGTGGGTCAGCCCGCGTCACGACGCCGCCATGCGAGTAGCAGCGTCCGTAGCGGAAAACCATCACATCGCCGGGCAACGGCGCGGCCACTTCCTTCGTGCGGTCGAAGATAAAGCCGAGGTAGCGCTCCTCACTCCGGTGCAGATACCAATCATCCGCGTAAGGTCGCGGATCAAACGGTGGCACGAGCCCGCTATCGACGAAGACACGCACTAAGAGCATCCCACAATCGACCCCAGCGCCCTTGATGTCCGCCTGCGCGTGATAGGGCGTGCGCACCCACGAACGCGCCTCGCGGACTACCGATGCGCGATCGTCAACCTCAAGGCTCATTTGCGTTCTTTCTGCTTCTTCGCGGCGCACGTCATGTCTCGAAAATCGAAAGGCTCCGCATCGATTCGTCTATCGATATTAGAATCGGCATGCGCCGCCTGTTCGAGATAATGCGCGAGCATGCCGTCTTGCATGTCACCCTGCTTCGTGGCGTCTGGACGGTTTTGCTTATTTCCGCACATAGGATCGTCAATACGAAAACGTCGGCGGCGGAATGAAGGGAAACCCGCGGAAATTCGCGAGATTGTTAAATTTCGTCGTGCATGTAGATAGCGTGTGGTCGCAGCCGAAATAGACGGTAAATCCGTCCCCTGCGCTGGGGGCATTTAAAAGGGGGTAGGAGACACTAAGCGAGACCCCGGCGATCGCGCTTTTGACGTTCGTGCTCACCCCCGCGTTGATCCCCGAGGAGAACGTAATTGTCCCTTGGATGAAGTTCACTGATGCCCCGGACCAGTTGATGATCGAACCAGTCGAACCGGCTCCAACCGTCCCCGCCGTTCCAAATGCACTCTTGATCAGCGTGCACCCGGAATCGTACAGCACGTGCTGGCAGGCTGGCGAATAGACATTCCGCGGCATTTGAAGATCGAGCAGCACCAAATCCGAATTGACGGTGATCTGCGCCGACGTGCGCCCAACATTATCGACGGTGCCAATCCGGCCTTTGAAGAGGATCACGCTGCCTATCGGGTTGGCGGTATCCGTGCACGACCAGGAATTTAGAAACGCCCGCTCGCGCCGAATCTCGCAGCCGTCGAACGCGCCGTTTCGCAACGCCTGCAGAAAGGAGACGCCGCCGACCGTATCAGTCGCTCTTGCGGATACGGTGATTTGCTGCTGATCGACTTCGAGGCCGGCGGCGCATTTGAATTTCAGGCCATCCACGAGAATGGAATTGGCCGCATAGACGTAGCCGTTGAGCGTCACCGGCACGTCGGCGTTGGTGTAGGTCAGGATCAAGCCGGTGAGCAGCGTGAAAGTATAGCAATCGGCCATGATTGCTTGCGCGTCCGGCTCGGCGCGGAGCACGTTAATGTAGTTTACGAGGGCGCTCGTCGCGGCTCTCATGGCCTCAGAATGCCCCAGCGTCGTTCGTATGCGTGGTAGCGAACTCTGGGACGAACCAGTCCTCGGCCAGCATGTCCGTTTGCGATGCGAGCCACGGGACAAGGTCGTCGCGCGCGGTTGACATAAAAATGTAAGGGAAAGTCATATCCGAGCTTTCGTCAGGCTTTTGCAGACGCAGCCACATCTTCTCGCCTCCAGAGCCCTTGCCGAAGGACCAGCCCACGCGGGAAACGCGGTCGCCGACTTTCAAGGCTTCGATTGCTTCACCAAATGTCATATGATTCTCCGTTGGTTGATTACGTAAGGTTGTCGCGGCTCTCGTTTATCGCTCGCCAACCTATGAAGTTCCGCACCACGGCTCAATCCGACCGATGACCCGTGATCTTCGATGTCAATGTCGAAAAAAGAATTGCCCATTGCGCGCGCGGATTTTTTCATAAGCTCCCGGATTATCGCGAAGCTATCCAATCCGTCGGGCACGGGGAAAGACTAGGCTGGCGCTTGCGTTATCTCGTATCTCACGGCTTCACGCGTATCTCACGGCTTCACGCTCCTAAATTTCAAGCTCTGCAGCTGCCATAAACCGTTCATGATATTCTCGAAATCCTCTTGATCGTCGAGGAACCGGCAGTTGAAGGCGTAGGTGCAGGTGGCGGTGATCGCATGGCCACTCAAAGGCGCCGTCGTGAACGTGATCGTGTTCGGCGCCGTCACCGTGAACGTTCCGGCCGCGGCGCCGTTGTCCTTCACCGCGGGGGTTCCGGTGATCCAGGAGACCGGCTCGGTTTCGATATTCGCGCCGAGGCCCAGCGCGCGGTTCAGGATATAGACCTTCGTCACCCCGTCGGCGGTCGCTGGCGTCGTCGAGATAAAGGTCGCCTGCGTGTTGTCCGTCGGATCGACGTAAAGGAACGTCCCGAATTGGCCTTGGCATTGCAGATAGAGCCCCATGAGGGCTTGCAGGGAATTGACGCCAAGGCCGGGGAAGGCGCCGGCGGAATCAAGCCCCTCGATCGTCAGCTCGAACTCGTAGAGCGTGACCGCGTAGAACGGCACCCGAACCTCGCGGCCAGACACATGCGAAGCCACGCGGGTTGAAAACGATGGCCGCTTGTGGACCGAGAAGGCGACGCCAGGAAGCGATGGAAAGCTGAATGGCGTTGTCAATGCTGGTACTCCATCCGGTATCGGCGGGGGGAGAAACGGTCCCTTGCCGTTTAGCCAGTTGCCCGCCGCCCAATTGCCCGCGTCGCCCCAAACGCTGGAAAGCACCGGGAAAGTAGGGAATGGCCGCGCGTCCCAGTTCCAGGCCGAACAAAACGCCGGCTGGATCATGATAACGCCGGCCAATGATGGATTACGGCTGGGCGCGTCCGTAAACCAATATTGATAGATCGCTTGCAGGGCCAAAAGCTGTAAATTCTGATTTGGCAGCGGCAGAAAGCCGCCGCCGTCGGCGCTGCGCCAAGCGGACCAATAGGCCGTCAGGCTCTCGACCGAGCCGGCGGAGAAAAACACGTTCGGCTGGTTCGTGCTTTTGTCGGTCGATGGATATCCGTATTCGGTGAAGACGATCGATTTCGATTGCGGAACCCACTCTGTCGTCGGCCCTTTCGGAGCCTCGCCGTGGCCGTCGCCGTCATCGTAAAGGGCGAAATGGGGATTGTACCACCACCACCTGATCTGCTTGTTGCCGAGGATTTGCTGGTTTGGAAAAAACTGGTTCCTCGCTTGGTTCAGCCGATCGTCGGTTGGGAAGCCTGGAACGGAAACCCGCAAATCAAATCCTAGCGGATCGCGCCCGATCCCAAGATTGTTGGAGTTCAAAATAGAACCAGCTGAACTTTTCGCCAGCTTCGATGTTCGCCTTGAGATAGGCGAGTGAGTTGATTGTCGCTTGGCCGGAAAGGCCTAGCCCGTTGAAATTCGGCATCGCCGGCGGCGGCTGGGGCGGCCACGCGGATAGAACCGTGGTGCCGTAGTTCAGTGTCGAGGATACGGCCGCCGAGACCGTCCCGTAATCGAAAGACGAAAGCACGGCGTCGCTCACGTAGCCATAATCGTAGTCTTGATCCGTGGCGGGCGGCGCGCTCCAATTCGCGATATCAAGGTTGTTCGATTGCCCGCCTGGGAGCGGGCTTCCATCGCCGGTCGTCCAGTCCGAGATGGGCAGATAATTGTCGAAACATACGAGGTCGATGTTGACGTGAGCCCAAAGCTGATCGAGATGTGGCCACTGACCCGTTGTCCCGGTGGCAGGACTGGACCCATTGTGCTGCCATCCCATCCAATCGGACCAATCCGCCGCGTAGGAGATAAGATTGTGGAGATTGACAGTATCCTTGGCGAAACCCGCCGTGTCGAACACACTTCGGACATCGTCCGAAAGCGTGATCATTCCAGCGACGAACGGGTAATCCCAAATTGCGTTGCCACTTCCGTCAGTCGTGCCGGTAATTGTCCACCCCGGACCGCGTATTGTTTCCAGGCCGCGAAACTCAGAACCAATAAGAAATAGATCAACTCCGCCAGCAACAATGCACAGATTAGCGTAATGCAGCAACATGCGCCGGTAAGTAAAATCAGTAGGCGATCCCGCATAGGATACCGTGTTGTTGACGTAATCGCGCGTGAATTGCGACGTGGCGGCGGAGCCGAGGAAGGCGCTGACCGCAGTCGTGGCGGCCGATGAGACATCCGGCGAATAGGTGATGCGCCCGCGCCACGGCTTGCCGGCGCAGTCCATCAGGATGAATGGATAGAATACGACGCGAAGCCCGCGCGCCTTCAAATCAAAGATGCACTCGACGATGCTTTGATCGGACGGCGTGCCGCCGTAGGTGAACGATGTTCCGGATTGCGAGATTGGGATCAGGCCAGTGGAAGTCTCGGTGAGGCTCGAAACCTTCCAATGATCCACGACGAAAGATGACCCGTTCCATTTCTGGAAGGCCCCGCCGATGTAGGTGGTCGAGGGATAGATTTGGCATGGCGCGGATGACAGATTGTCCGAATTGCCGAACCACGCGCATACTATGGCGACAGTCGTGCACGCTGGAAATGCGGCTTGAAGCTGGTCGATCGAGTAGGAATAGTCGGTTTTCGGAAATGTGCCGCCGTTGTAGGTAGCGTAATAGGTGTTGATCGGGACTAAGGGGAGCGCCGGAAAGGCTAAGCGCGCCCCCTGATGTGCGGTCGTGGCGTAGGCGAACTCTCCTGTCGCGGGCAGGAGGTTAACCCCGTTGACATAACCCATGTGTGACGCAATTCTTTAGGGATGCGCGCCGATGCTCACGTCGCAGACTGTAAACACAGCGGCCGATGCGGTTTGCTGCCCAGCAGAAGGGAAGCCATCGAAGACGCCAAGCCCTGACGGATACAGCTCAACCTGAAATTCAATAGATGTAGACGTGTCTGGCAAGTTCACCCAAATCTGATAAAAGTTACCAGACACGTTAACGCCGAAATTGCCCGATGTTTGGGATGAAGCGATTGCGCCGGTTACTTCATCGATTTGCACAAAATGACCGACGCCAGTAAGTGGGCTGAATGCGAGCGCGGGAAAGGCGGGAGGCCCAACACTTTTTGCGACCCATACTGCCGCGTAATAGGTCGTCGGCGACCCAGGCCCGGCGAAAGGGATCACGGTGAACGCGTAAGCCCGGCCGCCGCTCCCGATCTGGCTTATCGTCCACGCGTTGATTGTATGCCCATCAAGCCCAATCGCATTTTGAATGGCGCTCACGCCTTCCGCGAGAAAGTTCTGGAAGGTGTTTTCATTGGGATTGATGTTTGGCATGTGGCCTACGCTGATCTGAACCGTGGGAAGGATTCTAGATTGGCGGGAGTGCCGGGGAAATCGGATTGAACCAGTTCCCGGCGCCATCCGTGACGTGCATGCAACCCCGGCCTACATCATAATAATAGTCGCCCGTGTTCAATGCGCCGGTAGGGCGCTTATAATACCACAAGATACCCTTGAAGGTTCCCCCAAGAATCCAAAGTGGCGCGCCCGGAATAGTGCCGACAGTACCAATCAAAGCTGGAACGTGCGCCGGCAGGGCCGATAAATTCGCAGCTCCATATTGAGGCGCGTTCACGAGAGAGATCATGCCAGGGGTCGCGGCCATAACTTGGTCCTTTCTTGTCTATGACGCTCACGCGCTCAGAGTTAATTCAGATAGCTAACATTGAAGCGGCGTCACGTCGTGCGGAGCTTCGCCAAGCCGATATGGCTCCCGGTGCGAACGCTCTCGTCAATTGTGCGCATGATCTGTTTGGAGTTGTTTTTCAAGAATTGCTTGACACCCTGCAAATCCATAGCCGCGACATTGAAGTTCGTCGCATGGTGAACGTGAACCGTGCTCACGCCGGGCGTGTTCGCGGCCCCCGATATCAGCCCCTGTGCCCATGGGGTGACTCCGGCAGGGATGACCATTTCGCCGCGATGGGCTTGGACGATCATGTCGCTCGGCAGGCTCCAGGCACCCATCGCGAGACCCCCCGCGACGGCAAGCACGGATGCCTCGCCGGCAGCAGCGGGGCCAGCCGCCGCTGGCCCAAGGACGGGCGAGAGAAATCCGAAGATGCCCGCGAACGTCTCTCCCGCCGAGGCCATGATGCTGTGAAGCACGCTGCTGATGGTGGCCGCCGAGGAAGCTGCCGAGCCGGCTAACTCGGCGCCGGTGCGCGCGGCGACCCCCGCCGTGACTGCGGCGGTCTGTGCTGTTTGGCTCGTGGTGGTCGCCATTGTCTGCGCTAACTGGCCGGCCAACCAATTCGCAACCATCTTCACTTGCGATTGGATGAACATGGAAAGGATTTGGTCGAGAACCTTGATGGCCGATTGCTTCAAGCTTTGGTGGCTCGTGATCATGCCCATGATCGAGGACGACACACTTGAAGCAATCTGGTCGAAGCTGCGTTTGTAGTCGGCATCGATCTGCTGGGTGACATTGCGCTCGATTTCTTGCCTCCTAAGCGCGGATTGACTGGCGAGTTCGTCGATGCGGCGCTGAGCGGCCGCGTAGGCAACGGTCCCTTGTTGATAAGTGTTCTGCACGAATTGGAGGTACTGACGCTCGATGTCTTCACGCTGCGTCTCAAGCGCGAGGAGACTGGAGAGCTCTTGTTGGCGCGAGATCTGGCCCGTCTGGGCCTGTTCCTTGACGAGCGAGGCCTGCTCTTTCACGCCGTTCGAGGCAATATCATATTGCGCTTGCACACTTTGCCGCGCGATCGCGAGTTCAGTATCGCTCGCCGTCCGCACCGTTGCGATATTCTTCGCCGCGGCGCTCCCATAGGCTTGCGACAGCGAAGCGAAGCTGCTGTTGATCTGCGCGGCGCCACTGCGCAACGCGCTCGTCGTTGCTTCCACCGCGCTCGTCGCTTGCTGCATCCCTTGCTGCAAGTCGGAAACGTCGGCGGTAAATTTTATAGTGATGTCATCGGCCATGAAACATGGTCCTTGCTTCAACTGTGGCCGCACCGCAGGTTCGGGGTGGATACAATCCACAACGCCGACCCCAGGATGCACGATGTCGGCATCCAACTAAGAAGATCGATCCCAAACTCTTTATTGTCGATCAACACGGCAATGAGACCGCCGTCGGCAAACGGCTCGCCAACAAATGGTAGCCATGCACCGTGCGGGCGACGCCGCTCCTTCCTCCCATCATCCTGCGGAAGGTGGCGGCGGGACCAGCCGGGATGAGCATTTCGCCTTGATGAACCAGGGCAATCATGCCGGACAGCAGGCGCCAGGCGCCCTTGTCGAATGAGGCCGTGCCCGTTGCGACGCCGCGAGGCCAGGAAGACTGCCGCGGTGACGGCCGATGTCGCGGCGCGGGATCAGCAGCCGCCACGGCCTCCATGGCGTCGACCATCAGCCGCTTCAAAGGTGAGATGACCGGAAAGTTCCTGTTGGCTCGAGATTTGTGCCCCCCGAGCCAATTCTTTGACGAACGAAGTCCGCTCCTTCACTCTATTTGCGGCAATGTCAAGTCGCGCTTGGTTAATGTGTCGCGCGATCGAAAGTGCGTTGTCGCGTGCCGTCTTCGCCATTGTAATCCTCCGCGCAGCGTCGCTCGAATAGGCTTGTGACAGCGAGGCGAAGTCGGCGTTAATTTGCGCAGGGCCGTTGCCCAAGGCGCTGGTCGTGGCCTCCATCGCCAACTTCCGCAGCAGCTCGGCCTTACACATCTGCAGTAGATGACCTGCCGCTGAATCGAAGTGCGCCAATTGCGGCTGGAGATAATCAATCATACTGAGGATTGCGTATATTCCCGAACGCGGAAAATGCAAAGAATCATTTGAGACGACGGCGTCACCGTGATTCTTATCACTTAGGTCTATATTCTTATCACTCATATCGGCACCTCCGCACATTTTAATAATACTGGGTATGCCGCGAGCGCTTTCTGACCGATGAAAACACCGCATCGACGCCGGAAAGCGGCGCATTTCCGTCCAGATGGTTCATGTTCCAACGAATGGTTATTGGGAATTGACGTGCGTGAACCGTACAACATTTTCCCCCGGGTCGCGGACCGGCCGGGTCGCCGAAATCTCTAGGATGCCTGGCCGATCCCAATCGCCTTCCGGGCGCAGGATTACGTAGCCGCCGCTGTCGAGCGTGATTGCATCCTGGCTGGGCTCCATTTCAAGCAGCATTTCCGTGTAGTTGAAGCCTGAGAAAGAGAGCTTCCTATCACTTCCCATCGGCGTTGCTCCAAAGCGCGCATAAAAGCCCTCAAGACCTTCGCGCGAATGCGCATAGAGTCGTCGAAAGCCTTTGCGGCGCGCCAGATCGACAGCGGAGCGGCAAAGTTCGAAAGCGAGGCTGGACTTCCGGAATTTTTTCAATACAGCCAGCCGTTCGAATTTCACAAAGTCGTGGAAAAATCGCACCCGGATGCAGCCGGCCGGCTCTCCCTTGATAAACCCGATAAGATGGGTAGCGCAGTGGTCATTCCCATCGAATTCTTCCGCGAAAGGACACTCCTGTTCTGCAATATAAACGGCGGAGCGAACCGCATAAACCATTAAAAGATCGTCGAAGCTGCGTGCGATCCGGACCTCTGCACGACGATTACTTTGCCGTTCGGCAACGGCCGCATTTAGTGCCGGATGATCTATCGTCTTTGCGTGGTTCATTGAAATGGCTCCAAGCTGAAATATTCGAAATTCGAGCGAGGGTGACGCTGGTATTTCCACAAGTCTGGCGTGCCAAAGGCCCCCGCAACAAAACCGGTGTCGCGCATGAAGCGCATCCCACGGATCGTTCCTGGACGGGCAAAAATGTCGGCTTGCCGATAAAGAGGGCGTTGAAGCCATCGCATGACGTTACCTATGGCTCCAATCGTAACTGCAGGCAGGCAAAGAGCCCAAGCATAGATAGCCGCGGCCGGCTCGCCAGGAAGAGTCAAGACGTCCACTTTCGGCGCGCCGTAGGCGAAGGTGCCGGAATGGAGCTGCGCCAACCCAGCAGAATTGAGATACAGAAAAGCCGCACCCCCCACAATTCGCTCGTCGCGAACAACGGCGAGCACGCTGCCTCGATGATGGAGATGTACTCGGCGCGCGGACTCGCATCCATTGGTGATCCCGGGGATATGCCGTTCAGCCAATGCCGTCAGCTCCGGAAGTTCATTGTCGCCGGCAATTCGAACCGCGTAGCGCCTGGTCAAGGGCAGATGGTCGAGACTGCGCGGTTTGCGCGCTATAGACGCTTGGATTCGATTGAAATCCATTTCCCACCCGTAAGAATTAGTGTGATACTGTCTGATGAATATTGGCATTGGTTAGGAGATCGATATGCCGGAAAATCCACAACGGGGCAGTTCGGTCATGCAACGAGAGATTGTGGACTCATCCCGCTCAGTGTCGTGGGATTACCTCCGCCTTTTCCTAGCCTGTGCGGACAGCGGAAGCTTTCGGCGCGCAGGCAAGAGCTTGGCGATTGATGTAGCTACCGTAGTGCGACGAATCGACCGGCTGGAAACGGCGATTGGACAGCGTCTATTCAATCGCCTGAACGCTGGAGTGACGCTAACCGACGACGGTAACTTGCTAGCTGCCGACGTGCGCGCCATGGAACGTTGCAGCCTCGATATCATTCGCCGCACCAAAATCGTCGATGAGCGAGTACGCGGCGTGGTGCGCGTTGCAATCTCCGAGGGCCTGGGCACTTATTGGTTAATGCCCAAACTCATCGAGTTCCAGTATGCTAACCGGATGCTCACATTCGAACTGAACTGCACCATGGAATTGACAGATGTTTCCCGTTTGCAGGCCGACATTTCAATTCAGTTCAATCGGCCGTCTAACCCGGACATGATCGCAATACGCATTGGCCGTCTGCACGTCTTTCCATTCGTCGCCGAAAGCTATCAGCGGCTTTTCGGCCTGCCTGCATCGTTGCACGATCTTCGTCACCATCGCCTGTTGCAGCAAGTCTCACCGCAACTTGAGGAATCTGTCTTTGTCGAGAAACTGAATTTGCACAATTTTGAAGGAGCGGTCGGCATCCGGACCAATTCGAGCTCGGCTTTGCTCTACGCCGTTGAGCGGGGTGCCGGGGTCGGGTTTCTGGCGACCTTTGCTCTCGCTTTGGGCGCACGCTTGGTTCCTGTGGAAATCGGAATTACTCACTTCCAAGACATCTGGCTAACTTATCACCCAGACCTTAAGAATTCCGTGAGACATATGGTGGTTGTCGGATGGTTACGCCGCATTTTCGATCCCCAGCGCTATCCCTGCTTTAGGGACGAATTCATCCATCCCGTCGCGTTGATTGAGCTAATGGCCGAGACAGCAGCCCCAGTGTTCGGGCGAGGTTATATCGCCGCCGAGCCCGGCTTTGACGATGGCGCACTCAAGACGCTGCCAAACCATGCTGGATGATCGCCGCGGGAAACTTGAGCAAAGATGCGTTCACTGCACCCGGCATCGCCAAAAACAGCTACAAATTGTATCAGAGCCCGCTTCAAGCACCTTCCCGAGCATGCAATCCCCTCTTCCTCCGGCTTGTGACTCTTCCTTGGCCCCCGATCTTCCTTGTTTCCAAACACGTGCCTAAAGACGGATCACTTCCAAAGATGAGGATAGCACGCGGCGTACTCTAGAGCTGGCATGACGTGCATGAAGGATCCGTGGAGCATGCGCATCCGTCCACTCGAGGACGCGTGACATAGGAATTCGGGCGCCGGATCTCGACGCCGGCGTTCCCTGAGCGAAAGAAGCTCACAGAACGTTCGCCACGCGCACAAACCCGTCGGGAAACCGCGCGATAAGGCCGCCTATTCCACTCGGGTCGCTCTTACTTTTAGTAATCGGCAGTTCTTGCTTTTGCTCGATGCGATACACGCATTTCAAGATCTCATGGGTCGGCGGATAATCGCGCCAATAGGCAAAGAGAGCGAGTACGTCGTGCAACGTCACTTCATCGATCTCCGCGGGCGTGTAGCCACAACTCGTCATGAGTTTTGCGTAGATGAAGTTGAAATCGATGCGGGCGGATCCGTGGCATGGACCTCGCCCGCTTGAGCTTCCCCCAGCCCGGCATCTCCTTGCGCCGGTGTTTCGATAAATCCACCAAGGCGCAAGACCGTCGTCATCGCCGCGCCGATTTCGGGCGCAGTCGCCTCGATGTCGCCGAGCAAGGCGGCGGCATCGGCATGATCGCGCCCCAGAGCGATGGCCACAATCGCCAATGCGGCCGCGACATTGCCCTTTGTCTCGGCGGTGCTCGACATAAGAATGGGTTCTATTTCTTGCACTTGGCGCAAAGTCAAAGGCCGCACCGGCCATTCACGCGCGCCGAGCCGGATTGTCTCGGGCCGCGGCCGCATATCAAGAGTTCCTCCGCGAACGACCAAGTCATCACATTTCCCGACGCATCGGCGAAGCAGGAGAAATCCATGGTGAGCGAGGAAACCTCGGAACTTGCGCAAAACGGTGCCTCGCTAGCGCCGATGACAATGTTTGCCGCGCCTCTGAAAACCGCGCCTCTAAAAACCCCGCGCCTTGGCAAAATCGGTGCCCGGAACAACGAAAAGGATCAAGCCAGGATCCAGCACGTGCACGATACCTCGGTTGAACTTGGAGCCGTCTGGCGGGAACCTTTTGCCTTGAGCGCACGCAGCATAATCATGCGGACAATGAGGAAGGTCTTGCCTGAACGTGTCCCTCCTGCAAGACAAGTGTAACGCTGCCGCCCCTCCAGGAGGCGGCGAGCCGCTTCCTGGCCTGCGCTGAAAGACACCATGCGTGGTCCCGATTGCGATTATGATCGTGGCGTGCGAAAGCCCTCGTCGCGGCGAGAGTTTCATGCCTCGTGGACCAATGGAATGGCGGACAGTTCTTTACTGACCAGTTCTCGCAAACTTCGATGAGTTTGCCGAGGTGATAGACGAAAGGCCCTGAATCATTGTGAAACCGCGTATGCCAGGCTCATCGCGATGGGCACCCTAGAAGCAGGCACGCAGTTCGTGCCCGGCACGCGCGCATATAGCGCTCACAATCGCTTGCATGTCAACGCCCGGACGCAATGCCGATTTGCGCAATCTTACATAATCGGCAGCACTCGCTTTGGAAGATCTCCCCTGCGACGAACCGCGACGATTTTTGCAAGAATGGAGCTTGCCCTCCGTAAGAGCCGCGAAACTACTCTAGGCGGGGCGGATTGCGATGCTCGCCGGCGAACGCGGCCACTTTCTCGCAGCGCGGCGCCCGTGCCGTCACCGGCGCGTGGCCCAACATCGAAAACGGGAATAGGAGAGGAAGCAGGCACGCGGTTCGTGCCCGGCACGCGCGCATATAGCGCTCACAATCGCTTGCAAGTCAACGCCCAGACGCAATGCCGATTTGCGCAATCTTACATAATCCACGATCCTTTTTGGGTACGAACCGACGATCAACAGCGACATTAGCGACGTTCATTCGGCGGAAGCCATGTGGGGCGGCGGCGAAGTTGCGGCACCATCGTCGCTAGATGAAACCGATGGAGAGTTGCCCGATGACTCGTATTGATGATTTGAGCCGTTCCTTCCGAGCTACGATGAAGGGGCCGCCCTCGATCAGGATAGCATGTTGGCTTCGGTCGTCGATGGTTCCGCAGCTCCCCCGTGCGGCGAGCTGGCTGGCCACAGGAATAATTCGTGCCGGGCGGGGGGCCAATAGGGCAATTGGCCCCGCCACCTCGCCATCGCGCTGGTCTTCATTCGCCGGGCGCCTTGGCCTCGATCGCCAACGCATGCACGCCAGCATCGAATTCAGCCCTCAAGAGATGGTTGATCGAACGATGGCGCTCGACCAGGCTCTTGCCCTTAAAGGCTTCCGAGACTACTTTGACGTGAAAGTGGGTACCGCCCGCGCTCGCGGCCGCGCCGGGCCGCTTCATGGCATGAGCGTGGCTCGCGTGCTTGGGGGATTCGTCGATGACTTCGATGGAGTCGGGCCAAAGGCGGCCTGTAATTTCGCCTTGATGCGATCGCCTGCGCCAATATCGCTTTGCTCGTCCATCTCAAGACAGCCTTAAAAAACGTTAACGGCCGCCGAAACCCGCGGCTTTATTGTCATTTTACCGTAGCGAGCCGCTTGCGGCCAGCCCGAAGACATTCATAATGCCGGAGCCATGAATTTAAAATCACATCTATTCGACCGCATTAGGGTTAAGTCCGAACCCAGCGAGGCGCCGCGCCAAGATCAGGCACGCTGCCAGCATCCAGGCTGCAGCGAAGCGGGCGAGTTCCGCGCGCCAATGGGCCGTTTTCGAGAGGGCCAATATTTTTGCTTCTGCCTCGACCACGTCCGTGAATACAATGCCACCTATAATTATTTCAACGGCATGAGCGCGGAAGCAATGGCCATTTACCAGCGTGACGCCTTGGTTGGCCATCGCCCGACGTGGTCGATGGGCGTGAACCGTGGGGCCAAGAGATTTCGCGAGGAGGGCGACGATCCGTCGCGCGCGGGCGACCCGCTGGGAATGTTTCAAACGAACATCCGGCGACATTCTGGCGAAGAGCCGCGCAAAGCGCGGTACGGGCTGGCCGCCTTAAAAGCCCTGGATCAATTGGGTCTCGACGATAGCGTGGACATGGCCGTGATCAAGGCCCGGTACAAGGATTTGGTAAAACGGCTCCATCCTGACGCCAACGCGGGCGACCGGTCGAACGAAGACAAATTACGCGAGATCATCCGCGCCTATAATTACCTAAAGTCGGTGAAGCATGTCTGACGCTTTCCGTCCAATCAATAAGGTTTTTGCCGGTGTTCATCGGACCTCTTGGAAACAAAGGCCTTTCGGAAGAAAATCGGACGATCGCTCCATACATTTGCGCTGGGCCCGGCACGACGGACGAATTCAGGCATGATAATGGATGAAAGCGCCGCTACCGGCGGCCTGCCCGACATGAAGATTTCGGTGCGCCAAGTGTTCGGTATCGACAGCGATATGGAAGCGCCTGCCTATTCAAGCGCGGATCCGCATGTTCCGGACATCGACCCGGACTATCTATTCGATCGCGATACCACTCTCGCCATTCTGGCGGGCTTCGCTAAGAATCGCCGGGTGATGATCACCGGCTATCACGGCACCGGCAAATCGACCCATATCGAGCAGGTCGCGGCGCGGCTGAATTGGCCTTGCGTGCGCATCAATCTCGACAGCCATGTCTCGCGCGTCGATCTCATCGGCAAGGACGCCATCGTCCTCAAGGACGGCCTGCAAGTGACCGAGTTCAGGGATGGCATCTTGCCTTGGGCGCTGCAAAACAACGTCGCGCTGTGTTTTGATGAATATGACGCAGGCCGCCCCGACGTGATGTTCGTTATCCAGCGCGTCCTCGAGGTGTCTGGCCGTCTCACCCTCCTTGATCAGAGCAGGGTGATAAGGCCGCATCCGGCCTTCCGCCTGTTTTCGACAACAAATACGATCGGCCTTGGCGACACCTCCGGGCTTTATCATGGAACTCAGCAAATCAATCAGGGACAGATGGACCGCTGGTCGATCGTTGCGACCTTGAACTATCTGCCGCACGACAAGGAAGTCGATATCGTTCTTGCCAAGGCCAAGCAATTCCAGACAACCAAGGACGGTCGAGGCATGGTCGGCAAGATGGTTCGCGTCGCCGAGCTTACCCGCAACGCGTTTATCGCTGGAGATCTATCTACCGTGATGAGCCCGCGAACGGTGATCACTTGGGCCGAGAATACGGAAATTTTCGGCGACGCTGGCTTTGCATTTCGACTGACGTTTCTCAACAAATGCGACGAATTGGAACGCGCGCTCGTCGCGGAATTCTATCAGCGTTGTTTTGGCACGGAGCTGCCGGAGAGCGCGATAAATGTCGTCATGAGTTGAGCGTGCCCCCGAGCATCCGTCACCTTGGGATAAGATTTTAAAAGAGCCACGGCGGAAACCACCGTGATGAGTTCCAACAAGAATCCGCCCGCGAAATTGCAAGCCCCGAATGAGCCGTTCAAGCGGGCGGTCGCCGGATGCATGCGCAGCCTGGCAAAAATGCCGGCGATAGAGGTCGCTTTCACGGCCGAGCGGCCGAGTTTGGTTTGGACCGGCGCGAGCGCCAAGGCGCGGCTTCCGGAGCCCTCCCGCAGGCTCGACGCACGGGAAGCCGCGATCCTGCGCGGCCACGCCGATTCGATGGCGCTACGGCTAGCCTGCCACAACAAGGACGTCCACCGGCGGCTGACCCCGCCAGCACCCGCCGCGCGCGCGGTTTTCGATGCCGTCGAGCAGGCGCGCGTCGAGGCGATCGGGTCACGCCGGATGCTGGGCGTCGCGGGCAATCTCGGTGCGATGCTCGACGACCGCTTTCAGCGCGCGTGCTACGCCGATATCGCGGTCCGCGCCGAGGCACCGCTCGAAGACGCGCTCGCGATGATCGTGCGCGAGCGTTTAACTGGGCTCAAGCCGCCCAAGAATGCGCAAAGGATCGTCGATCTCTGGCGCCCATGGGTGGAGGAACGCGCCGCCGCCGATCTCGACAAGCTTGGGAAGGAGATCGAGGATCAGCGGGCCTTCGCGTTTGCCGTCCACAAGCTGTTGACAGCGCTCGAAATGATTGACGAGGGCAGCCTCGACACCAATCCGGAAGAGGAAGAAGGCGACGCGGGCGAGCCGGACGGCGCCGAGAAAAACCAGCCCGAGGAAGGCGCGGAAGACCACACCGGCGACGCAAGCCGGAGCGAAACAGCCGAGGCTACTTCCGATCCCATGGACGAAAGCGAGATAGACGCCGCCGACGCGCCGACCGGCGAATGCGAGGGGGACGCCGAACTCAGCCCGTCCGGCGAAGGCGGCGATCCGAGCCGCCCGCCCCCACCCTCGCGCGCCGAATTCCGCGGCCCGGACTACAAGGCCTTCACCAAGAAATATGACGAGGTCGTCACGGCGCAAGACCTCTGCGACGCCGAGGAACTGGAACGGCTGCGCTCCTATCTCGATAAGCAATTAAATAACCTTTCCCCAATTGTCGCGCGGCTTGCCAATCGCCTCCAGCGACGCCTGATGGCGCAGCAGAGCCGGTCCTGGGAGTTCGATTTGGACGAGGGTATCCTCGATCCAACGAGGCTTCCGCGCATCATCATCGATCCGCGGCAACCACTCTCATTCAAACGCGAGAAGGACACCGAGTTCCGCGATACGGTGGTGACGCTGCTTATTGATAATTCCGGCTCGATGCGCGGGCGCCCGATCACCGTCGCTGCCACCTGCGCGGATATTTTGGCCCGCACGCTGGAGCGTTGCGGCGTCAAGGTCGAGATTTTCTGGCTTTACAACCCGCGCCTGGAAAGGCGGCCAATCGCGCGAAGCCTGGCTGCAGGAAAATAAGCCAGCTTCGCCCGGCCGTCTCAACGACCTTCGCCATATCATTTACAAATCCGCCGATGCGCCCTGGCGGCGATCACGCAAACATCTCGGGCTGATGATGCGCGAAGGTCTGCTCAAGGAAAACATCGACGGCGAATTGCTCGATTGGGCCCACAAGCGGCTGCTCGGGCGGACCGAACAGCGCCGTATATTAATGGTGATTTCCGATGGCGCGCCGGTCGACGATTCGACGCTCTCTGTCAATCCCGGTAATTATCTCGAAAAGCATTTGCGTCGCGTCATCGAGGAGATCGAGACGCGCTCTCCGGTCGAACTCATCGCGATCGGCGTTGGCCATGACGTGACGCGCTACTATCGCCGCGCCGTGACCATCGTCGACGCCGAGGAACTCGGCGGCGCGATGACCGAAAAACTTGCCGAACTTTTTGAGGAAACGGCGTCGCCGGAGCGGGTGGCGCATCGCGAAGCAAGTTTTGCGCAACAAGCGGCCCGCGGTCTGTTGCACTGATCTTTGTGTCTTTGTGAGGCTCAACGCTTTTTGGCTTGCCTGATTTGGCCTAGGAACACTGCCACGTCCTCAAGCGACATCGCGTGATTGCTCCAATGTTCATCCTTGACGTGGATTGCTTCTTCCTCTTGCGCAATGTCGTCAATCCACTTAATCAGCTTGTGATTGCGGCCATCGAACACGCCAACGATGCCGCGCTTGAATTTTGGATCTCCTAGCAGGGATTCCTCAAGCTCAAATTCGATCCTGTAGTTTGGCGCCACGCCGCCGCCAGTGATGCCGATTTGAACCGTCGCATTCCCGTGTTCGCGCTTGCACGCGTACATGTTTTCTAGCATGCCCCGAACGTAATATTCCGGCTTCGCGAGCGTCGACAGAACCTCCGCTAAGGTGGAATCTAGAGCCAAGATCGCGGACATGGCTGACAACACCTAAGCGCGCTCGATATCGCCCCCAATCAGGTAGCGCAAAACCTCTTGGTGCATTGAAGGGATGCCCGCAGGATATCCCATCTTGGCGAGCGTATCTTTGTGTCGGTACGGCACACATGAAGCGCGTCAAGCAACTGGCGGCCGGGCTTCTCATGGTCATCATAGCCTCGTGGATGATTGTCGGCGGCTATGTGATCGGGATCGGTTCGGGATGGAGCATGTTGCATGGCGGCTGCGGAAAGGCGAGGCCGGCGGCCGGCCGGGGCCCCCGACCTGCCGCGCGCGGGTCGATCATATAGAACCGTTGATCGAAAAAAAAACGCAGCTCCGGACCCGAAAAAGGCGAGCAACCTTTTTCTGGACATGCTCTATGCGTTCCCGTAAATCCTGCGCATAGGGTTTTGCCATCTCTGCCTGCCTCCTTGCCAGTCGGCACGGTAAATCACGGTTCGGCCGTTTTGGGAACCCCTTTGATTATGGCTATTCGGGACTAGCTCTAACTTCCGTGCCATTAACTTTGGGGACTTTCGGGTTCCGTCGCGAACGGTGTATAGTTGGGGGAGGAAATATGAAATATGTGCGCCGGTCCGTTGACCAATCAAGCGTCGATCCAATTGCCGTGTAGAAACGGCAATGCGAATATATCGATACGGGCGAGCAGGCGCCGCCGATTAGAAGCGGCGGCCCAAATTGCTTGCTTTGCAGCCCGGAAACCTGGACCTCGGAACATGAGGAATGAGCCGGAAACCAGCTTGTCGAACGTAGGAACTCGCTGATTCGCGGGGTGCCGCGGGCCGCTCGCCCAATACAAGTCTCCTAAATCATTGCATCGTTGGCGGGCTGCCATTTGGGGGCAGCCGCACAAGCGGAAAATCGAACGCGCGGCGGGAGCGGTGAAGATCCTAGCGGGCAACTCCAATCGGTCTCTGACGGAGGCAATCGCGGCGTATCTCGGGGTGCCGTTGACCAACTGCCAGGTTCGCCGCTTCGCCGATTTGGAGGTTTTCGTCGAGATTCAAGAAAACGTGCGCGGCCAGGATACTTTTGTCATTCAGTCGACCTCGTATCCGGCGAACGATCATTTGATGGAAGTCCTGATCATGACCGACGCGTTGCGGCGCGCCTCGGCAAGGCGGATAACCGCGGTCATCCCCTACTTCGGCTACGCAAGGCAAGATCGCAAGCCCGGTCCGCGCACGCCCATTTCGGCCAAGCTCGTCGCCAACCTCATCACCCGTGCCGGTGCCGACCGGGTTCTCACGGTGGATCTCCACGCCGGCCAAATCCAGGGCTTCTTCGATATCCCGACCGACAACCTTTATGCCGCGCCCGTCCTGGTCCGGGACATCAAGGAACGGCTAAAACTCCATAACGTCATGGTGGTGTCCCCCGATGTCGGTGGCGTGGTGCGCGCCCGCGCCTTGGCAAAACGCATCGGCGCGCCGCTCGCCATTGTCGATAAGCGCCGCGAACGCGCGGGCAACTCGGAAGTCATGAATATTATCGGCGACGTTGCCGGCAAGACCTGCATCCTGGTCGACGATATCGTCAATTCCGGGGACACTTTGTGCAACGCCGCCGATGCCATGCTGCGGGACGGCGCCCAAGTGGTCTATGCATATATCACGCACGGGGTTCTTTCCGGCGGAGCTGTCGCGCGAATTGCCGCCTCGCGGCTCGAGGAACTGGTTGTCACCGATACCATCCAAGCAACCGAAGCGATCCGGGTTTCCAACAATATCCGGGTGGTTTCGATCGCGCCCTTGATCGGCGAGGCGATCGCTCGAATCGCGAAGGAAGAAAGCGTTTCAAGCCTGTTTGACTGAGCGGCGCGTGAGGGTATTATCGGCCTTTGACAAACTGGGTAACCATTCCCGCATCCATGCTCTGGGTTTTCGAAGGCATGGATGCGCTCATTAGCAAGACACGGGACCGTGCGGAACTGGAAACGCGGCCGAACTAGAGGCCGCGCGTTTGCTGCAAAATTGCTGTGAAGCCGCCAGAGGCGCGACGGCTCAAAGTCAGCCGCGCCTCGGTCTGGCGCTGGAAGCAGGCGTTTGCGGCGAACGGGCGAAGCGGGCAAGCCCGGCGAGCCACTTGTTCACGCGAGAGGGTCTCAAGTTCGGGCATGCGGATGAGCAAGGCAAGAGCGGTGCGCTCGCCGATGCCCGGCACGCCAATGAGAAGATCGAACCGTTTGGCAAGATCGGGATGAGCGCGCAAGATGTTGACGAGGCGTTTGACCTCGCGCGCGCGGCGTTTGTTAAGGCGAGAGATTTCGGCCTCGGCCCCAGCCTTGAATTCGGCTGTTTTAAACCCTTCGCGGCGGGTCTTGCCGCGCGCGATATCCTCTTCGATTTGCGCAATGAAAGTAAGATGTTCGGCAAGGGCGTCGAACCGCGCGTCCTCCCTCACCACCGCCGCGCCAGCCTGTTCCATCGGCGCCGAACCGGGCGTGCCCCCAGCGATGGTCAGCCGGTCCGCTTCGGCCATTTCGGAGTTGCTCAGCAACGCCTGCGTAAGAGAGTCGGGCATGGGCAAACACCTGGCTAATACCAAGTCTCGCTGATCACGACCGATAGGCCCACTCTCTTGTTCCGATGGAGATGATTTTCCAGGGCATGTCGATGAGCTTGTTCCAGGCGAAGCAGCAGTGGTCGAGAATGTCGTCGTAGGATTCGAAGACGCGGTTCGAGAGCCAGTTGTCGCGCATGAATTGCCAGATGTTCTCGACCGGATTGAGCTCGGGCGATTTCGGCGGCAACGGCAAGAGCGTGATGTTGTCCGGGACGGGAAGCTTCGCCGAGACATGCCACCCGGCCTGATCGAGAAGAACGAGCGCATGCGCGCTTGGTGCGACCGCAAGCGAGATTTCTTCGAGATGCAGGGCCATGGCCTCGCTGTTGCAGGAGGGTAGTACGAGCCCGGCGCCTTTTCCTTCGGCCGGGCAGATGGCGCCGAAAATATAGGCTGAACTCGTCCTCTGGTCGTGCGGCGCCGAAGGCCGTGTCCCGCGTTTCGCCCATCGGCGGGTGACCTTGTTTTTCTGCCCGATCCGAGCTTCGTCTTGAAACCAAATCTCTATCGGCTTGCCAGGAGCCTCTTTTGCGGCGGTCTCCTCCACGAGGGCGAGAAAGTTTTTTTAAAAGCCGCCGCGGCTTCCTCGTCTTGCGCATGATGGCGCGGTCGCGCCGAGAGCTTGCGAAAGCCCATATGCCGCAGCTCGCGGCTGAGCGTCGGCTTGGAGATCGAAACCCGGAACTCTTCGAAGAGCCACTGCGCCAGATCGATCAGCCGCCAGCGGACGACGCCATGCAGGGCGGGAATCGGCCCATCTTCCACGACCTGCCGCAAGGCTTGGCGCTGGCGCTCGCCGAGGATGCTGGGAGCGCCCGGCGCTTTGCCGGTCAAGAGACCATCAGGACCTTTGGCGTTGAAACGGACAACCCAGTCGCGCACGATCTGCACCCCGACCCCGCCGATCCGCGCCGCATCCGGCCGCGAGCCGCCATCATAAATCTCGGCCAGTGCCAAGAGACGCCGGGTCTGATCGGGGTCACGCGATCGCCGCGCCAGCATGCGCAGGCCAATCGTGTCAAAGTCAGAGCGAAGCGGAACCGGAGTCGACATGGCAAACTCTCCCAAAAGCTGTTTGCCATGGTGAATCAGATAAATGCCGATTCGGGAATCCGCCTCAGGAGTCAAACTTTCAGAGACTTGGTATAAGCAGCGATGAAAGGCACGGCCCTGGATATGCGTTATCGGGGATTTTGAGACTTGGAGGCCACCAATGCCCTGCTGCGCGCCGAAGTCCAGCGACAATGTGCGTAGCCGACCTGCTTTGCCGAGGAACACCGTCAACTGAAGATAAAATAAATCGTAGTCGGGAACCCGAGTCTTCTGATTTTGTTGGAGAGTTCTGCATCGCCTTGGACCACCGCTGGAAGCCAAATGAGCTATTTGTGATTTTCACCAGCTACTTTGATGAGACCGATACTCACGGTCCCTCGCCAACGGTGATTTTGGCGGGGTATGTCGGCCATGCGTATCAATGGAGACAATTTGAAAGAAAGCTGGCCCGGATTAAAGAGCAGTATGGCTTCAATATTTTTCACGCTAAGGAGTTTAAGCCTAGCATAACCGGCGGTAGGTCAGGCCAATTTTACGGTTGGTCTGATGAAAAATGCGATCAGCTCATCAGCGACCTTACAGATATGCTTAGAAAAACTATAACCCAAGGGATTACCATTAGTCTATCTAATGACCGCTATCTAAACGAATATAGATCTCCTCCTATTCCGAAAACGATGCACATCGATAGTCAATATGGCGCGTGTTTCCGCGTATGTCTTGGGCAATTACTTCGTCTTATGGCAGAGAGGCGGAACCGGGATCGAATGCACGTGGTTTTTGAAAGCGGCCACAAAAACGTTGAGGGATTGCATTGACGTTCTAGAAACCTTCACGCTCGGAGATAAAAAGGACTGTATGCCTTTAATGGTCGCAGATTTGTTGGCTGCGGCTCACTCGATCCTAAGATCTGGAACTAAGAATGGGACAATCAATCCTGAGAACTTTACAATTCCGCCAAACGCCGATAATCGGGCCTCCAGAAAAGGGGCAATAGCAATACTTGAGCTTGCTCCTAATGCGCTAAAGGCCCTCAAGGTTGGCTTTGAACTCGACAGACGGAGAGGCATCGAGGATTGGCGTGCGAAAAGGGCCGCTAGGAAGGCGCTAGCTGCTCGATCTGCCTCCCCGAATGAGATAAGATGATGGAATGCGTGAGAAAAACCTAAGCTGCCCGACGCCGACAAGATCGAGCTTCGCCCAGATGGTTGGGTACGCTTCCGCGCGGAGGTGGCCCTATGGGAATGAGCGTTTCGCGCCAAAAAGCCGCGCTAATCGCAATGATTCTGATCGTGGCGATTGGCCTGCTGGAATTAATGCACTCCGCGCGGCCCAAAGTTGCCGCGGCCGGGCCGGAATCCGGTATTGCGGCGGCTTGCAGTCCCGGCAGCCGGACTGGTCACGCGGATCTCGACGACAATATGCAAACCTCCGACAGGCTTACGATCGCCGTGCGCACGCCGAGCGATTATAATCCGACAAGGGCCTATCCGCTGCTCGTCGTCTTCCCGCCGGCAGGATTCAATCGGCGCCAGTCCGAGAATTTCTACGACCTAACGACCGAGGCGACGCGGCGCGGTTTCATCGTCGCCTACAGCGACCACATAGTTCTGTCGCCCACGGCAGTCTCGCGACAGGCGAAGGTGGCTGCGACCGTCGCGAGCTTTTTCTGTATCGATGAAGCTTCGATCGCTTATCTCGGTCACTCCGATGGCGGCTTGATGGCCGAGGGGATCCCGGCTTACGTCCGCAACGCCGGCGTCGCGCCACACAGCATCGTCGCGAGCGCCGCGGGCATCACGAGCGAAGACCTCGCGACGATGGCGTGTCCGTCAATCCCGGCTGTTTTGATCGTCCACAGCCGCACCGATGAACGCTTCCCGGACCTCGGTCGCGGCGCTGCTGCCTATTGGGGCCGGTGCGCGGCCTGCGCGCCGGAAATTCTAAACCCTCTTGCCGATGGCTGTCGTGAATTCAAGGGATGTGCCGGAGGACGGCGCGTCACCTATTGCGAAACATCTCTGCCACATAAGCGCTGGCCTTCGATGAATACCGCGATGCTTGATTTCATTCAAGGCGGTAAGGCCAAGCCGCCATAGGGCTCGGGGGCTTTGCGAGCAAAGGAGTGAACGGAGTTTTGCGGCGGTTGGCGCCGGTGCGATTTCGCGATCGGACGCCTCAATCAATTTCACATCGAAACAGGTGGCGGTTAATCACCGTGATCCGGGTTCCCCTTCTCGCTAGGAAGACCGGCCAGCCGCCGCCGGTTCTGGGGCCTTTTGCGGCGGCTTCCATATCATGAAACCCAGTACCGCGAAGTTCGCCATAGGTCAGGTGGTCAAGCACCGCAAATTTCCCTTCCGGGGGATCATCTACGACGTGGACCCGGTCTTCGCGAATACCGAGGCATGGTGGCAGGCAATACCCGAAGAGGTCAGGCCGCGCAACGATCAGCCTTTCTATCACCTCTTCGCCGAAAACGCGGAAACCGAGTATGTGGCCTATGTCTCGGAGCAAACCTCATGGCCGATACCTCCGGCGATCCAATTCGCCATCCGCACGCCGACGAAATGTTCGCGCGCGCACGGGACGGCGCCTACAAAATCAAGACAGCGCGCCTAAACTGAATATTCCCTGCCTGCGGCCGCGGAACCGCTCTTGCCCTCGGTCGAGGCGCCGCCCTGCGTCATCCGCGGCCACCCGCGCGACGCCGTCTTCAACCGCCCTCTTCTTCGCCTTGCCCCTCGGCGCGAGGTTCTTCATCGTCGCCACGGGGAGTATCCTCCTCGGTGATCCGCTCGACGGCGACGACCTGCTCGGCGGCGTCGGTATCGAAAACGATGACTCCCTGGGTCCCGCGTCCGGCAACCCGAATGCCGTCGACCGGGCAGCGGATCAATTGGCCGCCGTTGGTCACCAGCACGATCTCGTCGCCATCCTCGACCGCCATCGAGGCAATGAGCTTGCCGTTTCTTTGGTTGACCGCCATCGCGACGATGCCTTTGCCGCCGCGTCCGGTAATGCGATATTCGTAGGACGATGTTCTCTTGCCATAGCCGTTCGCGGAAACGGTCAAAATGATTTGTTCGGCGGCCGACATTTCAGCATAACGGTCCGGTCCGAGGTTCGACGCCACGGGCGTGTCCTCAATTCCCCCTTCCTCGCCAGCCGCTTCGCCATTGGCCTCGAGTGAAACGTCGCCGGCAACCGCGCGGCGCATCTTCAGATAAGCGAGACGCTCGCCGCTGTCCGCCTCGATATGACGTAAAATGGCAAGCGAGATCACCCGTTCGCCAGGCCCAAGCGCGATGCCGCGCACGCCCATGGAATCGCGGCCCTTGAAGACCCGCACCTCGGTCACGGGAAACCGGATGCATTGGCCATTAGCGGTCGTCAAAAGAACATCGTCCGCCTCGCTGCAGATCTGCACATCCACGATTCCCTCGCCGTCGTCAAGCCGCATCGCGATTTTGCCAGCGCGGTTGACCTGCGCGAAATCGGAAAGCTTGTTGCGCCGCACGCTGCCGCTTGTGGTCGCGAACATGACATCGAGGGTGTCCCACGCCGCCTCGTCCTCCGGCAATGGCATGATCGTGGTGATCCGCTCGCCTTCGTCGAGCGGCAACATATTGACGAGCGCCTTGCCGCGCGCCTGCGGGGCCGAAAGAGGCAACCGCCAGACTTTTTCCTTGTAGACTTGGCCGCGCGAGGAAAAGAACAGCACCGGCGCATGGGTCGAGGCGACAAACAGCCTCGCGACGAAATCCTCGTCGCGCGTCTGCATTCCCGCACGGCCTTTGCCGCCGCGTCTTTGCGCGCGATAGGTGGCAAGCGGAACCCGCTTGACGTAGCCAAGATGCGACACGGTAACGACCATGTCCTCGCGCTGAATAAGATCCTCGTCCTCGACGCCCGCCGCATCGTCGAGGATGACGGTGCGGCGCGGGGTGGCATGCGCCGCTTTGACCGCGAGCATTTCATCCTTGATGATCGAAAAGAGCCTAGCGCGCGAACGAAGGATGTCGAGATAATCCGCGATCTCGGCGGCAAGCTTGTTCAAGGCGTCGGCGATTTCCTCGCGGCCGAGCGCGGTCAAGCGTTGCAGCCTAAGTTCGAGGATAGCTCGCGCCTGGGCTTCGGAAAGACGGCAGGCACCATCCTCGCCGAGCACGTGCCGCGGATCGGCGATGAGCGAGACGAGGGGCGCCATGTCATGCGCGGGCCAAGCACGGCCCATCAAGGCGGCGCGGGCCGCGGCGGGGTCCGGGGACGTGCGGATCAGATGGATGAATTCGTCGATATTGGCGAGCGCGATCGCCAGGCCAACTTGCACATGCGCGGAATCGCGCGCCTTGGCGAGAAGGTGCTTGGTGCGGCGTGTGACTACCTCCTCGCGAAAATCGACGAAGGCCGTTAGAAAATCCTTGAGCGTCAGGACTTCCGGGCGGCCGCCGTTCAAGGCGATCATGTTGCAAGGAAAACTCGATTGCAACGCGGTGAAGCGCCAGAGCTGATTTAACACCACATCGGTGAGCGCGTCGCGTTTGAGTTCGATCACGATCCGCATGCCGTCGCGATCGGATTCATCGCGGAGATCGGAGATGCCTTCGACGCGTTTCTCGCGAACGAGCTCGGCGATCTTCTCGATCAAGGTGGCTTTGTTGATCTGATAGGGAATCTCGGTGACGATGAGGGCTTCGCGCTCCTTGCGGATTTCCTCCACCACAACCTTCGCCCGCGTCAGCACCGAGCCGCGTCCGGACATATAGGCGATGCGGATGCCTGCGCGCCCCAATATATAGCCGCCGGTCGGAAAATCGGGGCCGGGGACGATTGCCATCAAATCGTCGATCGCCATCTCCGGCCGTTCAATCAAGGCGATTGCCGCGTCGATCGCCTCGCCGAGATTATGCGGCGGGATGTTGGTCGCCATGCCGACCGCGATGCCGCCGGCGCCATTGACGAGGAGATTGGGGAATTTCGCCGGAAGCACGGTTGGCTCGCGCTCGCGTCCGTCGTAATTCGGTTGAAAATCAACCGTCTCGTTGTCAAGGTCGTCGAGGAGCGGCATGGCGGCCAACGCGAGCCGCACTTCGGTATAGCGTTCGGCGGCGGGCGGATCGCCATCGACGGAGCCGAAATTGCCTTGCCCGTCGATCAACGGCAGACGCATCGAGAAGGGCTGCGCCATCCGCACCAGCGCGTCGTAGATCGCGAGATTACCGTGCGGATGATATTTGCCCATCGTATCGCCGGTGACGCGCGCCGATTTGTTATAGGAGCGATCCGGCGTGTAATTGTTCTCGTGCATCGAATAGAGAATGCGCCGGTGCACCGGCTTCAGCCCGTCGCGCACGTCGGGAAGCGCCCGGCTCACGATGACGCTCATCGCGTAATCGAGGTAGCTGCGCCGCATCTCGTCGGCAATCGAAACCGGCCTGACGCCGAATCCAGGCGGGGGTGAAGTGTTGTCGTCCGTGGCGGCCAAGGAGCGCTAACCCAGAAAGGATGGATTGCTAGAGTCTAACCCGGCGGGCCGCGAAACGGCAACTCCGGAATTAAGATATACTCCGGCTCATCGAAGAGCAGGGGAAAAACTCTTGCGTTTTCCGATTGGACGGATTCCCATCGCCCGCATGATTCAGTCAGGCTTCCTTTGTGAAGAAGATCGGACGACGGTTGCGGCGCCGGGCGACCTGGCGAGATCGAAGCATGCTGAAAATAGCATGTTAGTCTCCCATAATTTCAATTAATCGATTCTTGTTTAAATCTTGGTCCAGAGATGCGTCGCTATTTGAAACCAATCAATACACCATCAGCGCCGAGCGACAGCTGTAATCCCTTACGCTGCGTATGCAATCTCATGGTGACGCCGTTGCTGTTGCGCAGCCATAGCGTCCCTCGTCCCCGATCACCCAACGCCCACCCGCTACGAATCTGAACATAGGCACCAGCGAAATCTTCCCACCGCGCCAGACCAAACACAGATCCCGAGGCTTTCAGAACGGAAGCGCCAATGCCGCCTACACCAAGACCGCCGACCGTAATGTGGTAGGACTTGCCGCCATACTTCAACGTTCCGCCGCCCATTGCGCCAGAGCCGATAAAGGCCACCTGTACTTGCTCGATAGTGACAGACGCCGATGGCGGGCCCTTGGGCCGCTCCTGCGCCAACGCCGGCGCCGCGGCAAGGAAGAACGATGCGAGAAATGCCAGGGCTCGCCGATTTATCATGGGAGTTTCCTCCGGTTTTGACATCCCGTACTAAACAGGCCCCTAGGGTTCCCTGCGACTCGATGTATGGTTGGTATATACAGGATTTGATTCATCGATCGAGCGCTTGTTGGGGTATTTACAAAGCTTTCAAGCGCCGCGGCATTAAATGGAAAGACGCCATGCCCGCTGACCTTCGCCGCGCTGCCCGCGCGCTGCTTTCCGTTTCCGAAAAGACCGGCCTCGCCGATTTCGCGCGCGGTCTTTCGGGCTTTGGCGTTGAGCTTGTATCAACCGGCGGCACGCGCAAGGCGCTTGCCGGAGCTGGACTTGCGGCCCGCGAAATCTCCGATCTGACCGGCTTTCCGGAGCTCTTGGATGGGAGGATCAAAACCCTGCATCCAAAAGTTCATGGCGGGCTTCTGGCAATCAGGGAAAACCCAGAACACGAGGCGGCGATGTTGGCGCATGGCATCGCGCCGATCGATCTCCTCGTGGTCAATCTTTATCCTTTCGAGGCGGCGATAGAGAGGGGTGCGTCTTTCGCCGATTGCATCGAAAATATCGACATCGGCGGCCCGGCGATGATCCGCGCCGGCGCCAAGAATTACAACGATGTCGTGGTCGTCGTGGACCCCGGCGATTACGCCCAAATTCTCGGCGAATTGACGGCGCACGGTGGTTGCACGACCAGGAAGTTGCGCCAAGACCTCGCGCAAAAAGCGTTTGCGCGCACCGCCGTTTATGACGCGGCGATCTCGAATTGGCTGGCAGTGGAAATGGGGCTTACCGCGCCGGCCTATCGCGCGTTCGGCGGCAAGCTTGCATCAAACTTGCGTTATGGCGAGAACCCGCATCAGACCGCCGCTTTCTATGCGTGGGGAGGTCATCGTCGAGGGCTCGCGATGGCACGAAAGGTGCAGGGCAAGGAGCTCTCCTACAATAACGTCAACGACACCGATGCGGCTTTCGAGCTCGCCGCCGAATTCGATCCCTCGCGGACCGCCGCTTGTGCGATCGTCAAGCACACCAATCCTTGCGGCGTCGCCGAGGCGGACAATCTCGCCGAAGCTTATGAACTTGCGCTGCGGTGCGATCCGGTCTCGGCGTTCGGCGGCATTGTCGCCTTGAACCGGAAACTCGATGCGAAGGCCGCCGCGCTGATTGTGAAGATTTTCACCGAAGTCATCATCGCGCCCGAGGCCGAAGACGCGGCCATCGAAATCGTCGCCGCCAAGAAAAACCTGCGTCTCCTTCTAACCGGCGGCCTGCCTGATCCGCGCGAGGCAAGTTTGACTTTTCGCACCGTGGCGGGCGGTTTTCTCGCGCAATCCCGCGATAATGCGAATGTCGACGACATGGATTTGCGCGTCGTCAGCAAGCGCGCGCCAAACGAGATGGAATGGCGCGATCTCAAGTTCGCCTTCCGCGTTGCCAAGCATGTGAAGTCGAACGCGATCGTCTACGCCAAGGGCGGCGCGACGGTGGGGATTGGAGCGGGACAGATGAGCCGCGTCGATTCCGCGCGGATCGCGGCGATGAAAGCCGCCGAGGCCGCTAGGGCCGGCGGCCTTACCGAAAGCCTCGCCAAGGGGTCGACGGTCGCCTCGGATGCGTTTTTTCCGTTCGCCGACGGACTGCTTGCCGTCGCCGAAGCGGGCGCGACCGCAATCATTCAACCAGGCGGATCGGTGCGCGACGGCGAGGTCGTTAGGGCCGCCGACAGCGCCGGCCTCGCCATGGTGTTTACCGGGGTACGACACTTCCGGCATTAATAGAAAATTGACTTCATACTTGCGAGCGTGAAGTGTCCCATTTCCTCGCACCGCCAAACCGGGGTTTCAAAGCCTCGCCGTTCACCCCCCATTACGCTTCGGGAAACTTACAATTGTTAAATGCCAACGGGCGTGGGGAGACGGACATCGTGCGGATGAGTTTCACCGGCACCCTCGAAGGATGCCGTATTCTCCATAAAATCGGCGAGATCGAGGCTGCCTCTGCCTGGCATCCCGAAAACCGCGCGCCGTTGCAACAAGATTGGCAGCAGTTCATTTTGCGCGACCTCGTTCGCAAGGCGGAAGACATCGATGCCGACGCCATCATCGAGGTCGATTGCCAAAACGACGGGGCCGTGCGGAATGACGAGACGGGCGTGAAGCTCAGACGCGTCGTCGCCACCGGCATCGCGGTCAAGCTCTCCTGCGCGGCCTAGACTCTAGGCGGTTGACCAGGTGGCTTCTCGGGCGCGCCCCGCACAATTGGCGCCACGTCCGGCGCATGGCATCATTGCGGCGTTGCGGCATCGTGAACCGATTGGCCAAATGCGTCGATCTGGTCGCCATATTGCTCGCGCGTGAGCGGATCGACGATGGCAACCGGCGCCGTAATGACGAGGCCCGCCGCGTGACCGACCGAGGCTGTCGCGCCAGCTGTTGTCTGGAGGATCTTTTCGCCGAGGCCAACCTTTGAATCGGTGAGGGTCTGGCCGCTCGCGATGCTTCGGCCGATGAGCTCGACAACCCGCGGGTTTTCGGCGAATGTACCGTGATGCAATTGGTCCGCCGAGCTCACTCCGGTCAGGTTGATGACATCGATCCGTCCGCGCGCGAGATTGCTTTTATAGGGTTCTTGGTCGGGATTGATGGAGCCGAGCCTCGGCTCGCCCCAAACCTTCCGCGAAATCGCAAGCGCCCGATCGTCTTCCGACACGAACAAAGTGAATTGCGGCCTCCGCGCGCCCATCGCGGTAATTTGCTCGCGAGCGATATCGACATCGACATCGGGCGCCGCGAGCATGACGTTGCGGATTTTTTCCGCTACCTTGCCGTCCCGGATCGCCATCTGGCGCAATGCTTCGAGCGTCACCCAGTTGCCCATCGAATGGGCAAGCACGGTTATTTCGCCGACTTCAGGATTTTTGGCGAGCGCGCGCAAGCCGTCTTCCAGGGCATCGCGTGAGTAGCTTGCGCTCTCGTGGTCGTAGCCATAGGCGAAAACGCTGCCCTTCGACGGCCAGGTGAACAGGACGGGCACGACGTCGTCCGCCCCGGAATCATGGACGATTTGCGCGAAGCGGAAAACCGCGTCCTCGAAACGGTTGTTGAAACCATGGACAAACACCAGCACTTGCTTTTTGGGCGCTGTCCGCACCAGCCGGCGGAAGTTGGCGAGCGCTTGCGTGCGGTCGTTATAGTCGGCTTTGCGCGTCACGAAATCAGTTGCCGGATCGCCGGGAATTTGGCGGGGCAGCTGAATTTCCCCAATTTGACGGACGCTGTCGGGAGGGAGCGAAACCACGATATCGGCAAAATCCAACGCCGGCCCGCGAAAACCGGAAAACATCTCCGCCGGCGTTGTCCTTGTGCGAGTTGTCGCGACCAGCATTTCGACCTGGCTAGTGCCGGGAGCGCGCGCGGCCACGGGCTCGAGAAAGCCTTTTGGGGAAGCACAGCCTGCGAGGCCAAAAACCGTTATGACAACGACTGGAAAATGGCGCGGAGGAAGGCGCGACTCACGAACACAGGCCGCCAGGCGACCACGAAAGCCTGTTTGCCACAGCCAAAAGGTGAAACGACGCATGAGCCCACTCGTCCGGCAACCGCCACGATCAGGCAAACGCATCGGGGAAGCAACGTCAAGATAAAGTAAAAACGCGGGGACTCTGGCGGCGCTCGCGCGGCGAGGCCGCAGATCTATTGAAACGTAAATAATATCAGTAATTTATCGAACGTAACCCAGTTTTTCCGAAAATCCTCCACTGAATTTTTTCGCGGCGGGTTGCTGATTCGCCACAGTTGCCTCGCGCATTTCCGCTGGCAACGACTCGCGTCTAGGCGATGCGGCGCGCGAGGCCCTTCAGTACGGCTGGCTCAACCTCATCCGTCCAGACCCTGAAGGCCTTCAACACGTGGGGCCCAAAGGATGTCGCAAGCGGAATATCGGTCGCGTCCCGGCCGCGCGAGACGGTGATGCGTCCGATACGGGGCATGTTATGGCGCGCGTCGAAGGTAAACCAGCGTCCGTCGAGGAAGACTTCGAACCAAGCATTATAATCCATCGGAGCCGGATCCGGCGGCACGCCGATGTCGCCCAAAAACCCATTGGCGTAACGCGCCGGAATATTCATGCAGCGGCAGAAAGCGACCGCGAGATGGGCGAAATCGCGGCAAACGCCAACCCGCTCCTGATAGGCATCATAGGCGGTGCGGGTGGCGCGGGCATATTGATAGCCGAAAGTCAGATGGTTGCAGACGAAATCGCAAATCGCCTGAACCCGGCGCCACCCGCGCGGGGCGGACCCGAACAATTGCCAAGCAATGTCGGAGAGCTTGTCGGTTTCGCAATAACGGCTGCCGAGCGTAAAAACCAATGTGTCGTTTGGCAATCGTTCGACCACGATCTCTTCGGCATCGAGCTTAACCAGATCGGGCTGGCCGCTATCCTCGATGATCGCGTCGCGGCGAATCATCAGATCGCCCGCGGGCGCGATAAACCGGCGAACATGATTGCCGAATGTGTCGAGATAAGTCTCCGTCGAAATCGCCGGGGTGGTCTCGAACGGTGTCTCGTAGCGGATATTTTGCGCCCGATCGCGATGCGCGTCGAGCAGACAAACCATCAAAGCCGGCTCCGCGCAATTGAACGTCAATTCATAGCCATATCTTATGAGCATGATTGAGATTCCGGTTCAGGCGCGCGGCGCCTACGTTGCCGGAGGTGGCTAACCCGTTAATACGGCTGGGACCTAGCGGCTTGCCGTTTCTTGCGACGGTCATCCGCTATTCGTGAGAAGCAAAACCGCTGGGGCCTCCGTTGGTTCCCATAGAATGGGCTGGCGTCCCGCTTCAACGTTCATCCGGCGGGAGCGCCGCGCCGAGCGCATTGGTTGTCCACCTGGCGACGAACGCTTTACGGGGAGCCTAGAGGCTCTGACCCACCGTTCTCTCAAACCGGGAACGCGCGGGCCAAAGCCATCACACAAAGCGGAGCCGCGTCAGAGAGGTTGAGGCACTGTCACGGCAATACCAAGTCTCGCGGATGACGACTCATCGTGCGGAGCGTCCTATGCGGATGGCCCAAAAGGCCGTGGCCCCGGCCGTCATTGCGACCGCGAGCTGAAAGCGAAGCGGGAAGCAATCCAGAGCCGCTTGGCTGCGCCTGGATTGCTCCGTCGCTTCGCTCCTCGCAAGGACGGCTTCGGTATGGGTTCTCATTCAAACAGACTTGGTATAATCCGTCCAGTGCCTCCCAGCCCCCGGAATGTCAGCGGCTTCGCAGGAAGCCGTGACACGTGGTGGCGTCACAGTATTCCCCCGTGATCGCCCCCTCCGGATTGATGGCGTTGGGTTGGGTGAACAGGGAGCCTGGTACATCGAACGTGGTAAATGCGCCGTCGCGGGCGCGCAGGAAGCCGTGCTGCACGAAGCTTGCGTCTTGGTAGTATCCCGTGATCGCCCCCGCCGCGTTGATGCCGACGGGGGTGGTGAACATGCCGCCCGGGGGATCGAACGTGGTGAGGGTGCCGCCGGGGGCGCGCAGGAAGCCGTGACACACATTGAAGCCTGTGCCACAGTAGTATCCCGTGATCGCCCCCTCCGGGTTGATGCCGTTGGGTTGGGTGTATATGGAGCCAGGGGGATCGAACGTGGTGATGGTGCCGTCGCGGGCGCGCAGGAAGCCGTGACACACATTGCCTGTGCCACAGTAGTATCCCGTGATCGCCCCCTCCGGGTTGATGGCGTTGGGTTGGGTGTATATGGAGCCCGGGGGATCGAACGTGGTGAAGGTGCCGCCGGGCGCGCGCAGGAAGCCGTGAGACGCGCTTGCGTCTGCGTAGATTCCCGTGATCGCCCCCACCGGGTTGATGCTGGAGGGAAAGGTGTCGATGGAACCCGGGGGATCGAACGTGGTGAAGGTGCCGCGGGGGGCCGCAGGAAGCCGTGAAACGCGCTTGCGTCTGCGTAGGGTCCCGTGATCGCCCCCGCCGGGGTGATGCCGCTAGCGCCGCTGCATGTGTTTTGGGTGGAGGTGCTGCATGTGGCGCCCGGGGGATCAAACGTGGTCACGGTGCCGTCACGGGCGCGCAGGAAGCTGTGAACCAGTTGGCCTGTGTCAAAGTAGTTTCCCGTGATCGCCCCCTCCGGGTTGATGCTGGCGGGGTTGGTAAACAGGGCGCCCGGTATATCCCGGCTTTCGTGGTGAAGGTCCCGGCTTTGGCCGCAGCGCTCGCCGCCGGGCCAGCCTGCTGTCCGTGCGACTGCAAGCATTTTAAATTGTACAAGTCTGGACTTGATCCAACGGTCAATGTCAGATTACGTCATTCATTCAACGTCGGGCATGATCGGCGAGGCGGACTCGATGTTGTCAAGGACGCGAGCTTCGCTCGCGCCGGCGCAGCCGGTGCTGTGCATCCTTGACAACATCGATCCCCTCGCCAAACTCGCCGCCAAGAGATGAATGGCAAGGCGTGATTTCATCCGGCACTGCCTGAAATCTCAAGTCCAGTATTTTACATTTAAATAACGCTTTTCGTGCATAAGCTTGCTGAAGAATGGAAAAGCGGGAACCTGATAGGACTTGCCCGGGAATGTCAGGGGTAATTCTGCCCGCGAGGACGGCGCAAGCGTTAGCTCCACTAGATTGAGCTGATGCGAGGGTAGGCCAAAAAATTGCGAAACTTGCACAAAGCAAGAACGAGAAAACCCAGAAAATCCTTTTCATTTTAGTCCTCCCTCACGCCACCTGGCGCACAATATTTTTATGAACCGGCATTACCCAGATAGCTGCCGATTTCAACCGCCTCCTACCACGCTTCAGCTCTCTTGACAAGGCGGAGCTGGAAATCGCGGTCGGGAGAGCCAAGACGCGGCTTCAAGCTGCCCCACTTTCGGGCCCCGCGAGCAAACCTGCCTGATGCTGGGTGACGAGGGCATCGATCACTTCGTCTAGCGCCTCGCCGGTCATGACCTTGTCAAGCTTGTAGAGAGTCAAATGGATCCGGTGGTCGGTGAGCCGTCCTTGCGGAAAATTATAGGTGCGGATGCGTTCGGAGCGATCGCCGGACCCGACCTGGGCACGCCGGTCCGCGGCGCGCTCGGCGTCGCGTTTTTGGCGTTGCGTGTCGTAGATCCGGGAACGCAAAAGCATCATGGCGCGGGCGCGGTTCTTGTGCTGCGAACGCTCGTCCTGCACGAAGACGATGGTGCCCGTCGGCAAATGCGTGATGCGGACCGCGGATTCGGTCTTGTTGACATGCTGGCCGCCGGCGCCTTGCGCGCGCATCGTATCGATCTTCAGGTCCGCTTCGTTGATATCGACATCGACATCCTCGGCTTCGGGCAAGACCGCGACGGTTGCCGCCGAGGTATGCACGCGCCCCTGGGTCTCGGTTTCCGGCACGCGTTGCACCCGATGCACGCCGGATTCGAATTTCAAACGCGCGAAGACGCCGCGTCCCGCGATCTCGGCCACGATTTCCTTGTAGCCTCCCGACGTTCCTTCGCTCGCCGACAAAATCTCGACGCGCCAGCCTTTCAACTCGGCGTAGCGATGATACATGCGAAAAAGGCCGCCGGCGAAAAGTGCCGCCTCGTCGCCGCCGGTCCCAGCGCGAATTTCGAGAATGGCGTTTTTTTCATCCGCCGCGTCCTTTGGCAGAAGCGCGATCTTCAGCTCCTGTTGGAGTTCAAAAAGCCTTACGCGGACTGCCCCTAATTCTTCCTCGGCAAGGCCGCGCATCTCGGCGCCGGCCGCGGGATCGGCCAGCAGGGCTTCGAGTCCGGCGACCTCCTTGGCTTGTCCGCGAAAATCCTGAATGGCCTTCGCAACGTTCTCGATGCCGGCGAGCTCGCGCGACAAGGCCACGAATGCCGCGGGCTCGAGCGCCCCGGCGAGGCGCTCCTGGATTTCCGCATGACGGCGCAAGATGAGATCGAGCTGGTCTTGCGGCAATATATTCAACACCACGGTCTCTCGGGTTTGGCGGCGAAAAGCAAAACGGAGGATGCTGGCCAGAGACTCGTTTGCCACAAAGATGATGCGAACACCAAGACCCTAAAGCATGATCGAAAAGCCAAGACTCCGGATCATGCTCGATGGTCCACATTTAGGATCCAGAGTCGCGGCGACTTTCCGGCAGCTTCCAAGCCGGCGGGATCGTGAGCGAAACGCGTTAATGGTAAATATTGATCAATAATTCAGCGAAGATTCTAGCAACAGGACGTTTAGCATATGATCATTGATAATTGTCCGCTTACTTTACGTCACACTCATATCCCTCTACTCGCTACTGAATTAAGACATTTGCGAGGCGGCTTTACGGCGGCCTCCGGGCAAAAGGAAGACGTAAATGGGGAAAGTCACTTCGATCCGGACGGCGAGGATACAGACCGCCGCCAACGGCCGGGCCGGAACCCCTATCGAAAAACTGCTCGCCGGAGCTCGGCTCAAATTAATCGAAACCGGGACCCGCAATCGCCTCATTCATACCCCGCGGGGCGCCAAGCGGTCGCGCGCGCTTACCATCACCGGCAATGCATCGGATCAGGTCTTCGCGAAATCTCGTTCGCGAAAACAAACCGCTGCGGGTCCTCGCGGCCGAGGAAATCGCGAACATACAGGGCAACGCGGCGATACCGGAAACGCCGCGTATGGTCACCCAGGGGACAAGCGGCCGGAGCGGTTTGCGGACATCACTCCCGCCCGAGCTTTTGCATAAGCGGCTGCATGTGATGCACCGCGACGCGAAGACCGCCGAGGAGGAGCGCGGCGTCAATATCCTCTTTCTCGCTTTTGGTTTCCTGCGCTGGTACCAGGACGAAGAATCCGACATGCCGCGCGACGCGCCGCTGATTCTGCTCCCGGTCTCCTTAGTTCGCGATGCCAAGCGCGCGAGCTTCGATCTGAAGATCCGCGAGGACGCCATCGCCACCAATCGGGCCTTGCAGGAGCGGCTGCGCGGCGATTTCGGCATCGCCCTGCCCGATGTTGCGGAAACCGAAGATTGGCGGCCATCGAGCTACTTCGACACAGTCGCCCATGCGGTTGCCGCCAAACGGCGATGGTCGATCGACGCCAATGCCATCGAGCTTGGCTTTTACTCCTTCGCGAAGCTAGTGATGATGCGCGATCTTGAACCCGGTAATTGGCCGAACAATGCGCTCGTCTCCCATCCGCTCTTGCGCGGACTTCTTGGCGAAGGATTCGCGGCCGAGCCTCCGGTCTTGCCCGAGACCGCCCGGCTGGACGAAATATTAAGTCCCATTGATCTCATTCATGTTGTCGATGCGGACTCCTCGCAGGCGCGGGTGATCGAGACCGTTCGCGCCGGGCGCAACCTTGTCGTCAAAGGTCCGCCTGGAACCGGCAAATCGCAGACGATCACGAATATTATCGCGGCAGCCGTGCATGACGGTCAAACGGTTCTATTCGTCGCCGAGAAAATGGCCGCCCTCGACGTTGTTTACGACCGGCTGGACAAGGTTGGCCTCGACGACATCTGCCTCGAACTCCACAACGGGGCCGCAAACAAGCGGCTCGTTGCCGAAAGACTGGATCGCACTTTGCAAGCGGCCGCCGGCGCATCCGAGACCGACGACACGGCAAGGCAATTGACCGCGGCGGGTGACCGCCTGAACCATGCCGCAAAACGCCTCCACGCCGAGATAGGCAACACCACCATGACGCCGTATCGAGCGCTCTCGATCCAAATCGCGGCAGCGCGGCACGGATTTACGCCCGATGCGCGTCTTGTCGAGGAGGCGGCGCTTTGGACAGGCAAGGAATTCGCCGAAAAAGCGCGGCTGATCCAGCGGCTCGCCGGCCTTACGGAGAGCGTTGGCCCGCTGAACAGCCACGTGTACGTCGGCGTGCGGCGGCGGAGCACTTTGCAACCAGCGGATTTCCAGCGCCAAATTCCTAAGCTGCAAGCTCTCGCCGGCAAAGTGGCGGCGCTCAATGCCTACGCAGCCATGGTTACGAATTATTTCGGTCTCGCCCCCGATCCAACCTTGGCCGGCGTCAAGACTCTGATCTCGATCTTCCGCGCCATATCGAATTTGCCGCCGGGCGCCGAAAACATCGCTGCCAAGATCGCCACCTCCCCTTCGCCGTGCCGCGTCGGAGCTGCCGCCGCGCCCGGCGCGCAATGGCTGGAACAGCAAGCGCCCTATCTCCACATTTTCCATCCGGCGGCCTGGAACGGTTTTGTTGCCGAGCTTCGCGCTCCGCTCGCCCGAGGCGCGGCGTTCTGGCTCGCCCGGGCGGGCAAAGCCAACCGGAAAGCGGCGGGTTCGCTCGCGAGCCTGTTGGCGGTGCCGTTGCCGAAGCGGCCGGTCGAGCGGTTCGCGCTCCTCGACGCAGTCCTCGCGAGCCAGGCGTTGGCTCGCAAATTTGCCGCCGAGGCCGACGTCCTGGCGAGTCTTCTGGGCGATGTCTGGCAAGAAAAAAGAACGGTCATTCGCCTGATCCACGAAGTTGCCAAGATGGCCGGGGAGCTGGCCGCCTTCGATCCGCGTCTCAACGCCGAGCGCGTCATCGGCATGGCCCGCGACGTCACCGCCGAGGCACATCGCGATTATCTCGAAACCAGCCTCAACGAGGTGGTCAACGCCTTCGCCGATATAATAAAATTTTTCGACCTCGACCTTGCGCCGATTTTTCAAACCGATTCCATCGCAACGATCGATCTCAATCGTCTGAGCGCGTGGGCGGCCGGATGGGTCGCGAGCCACGTTCGTTGCGACGAATGGGCAAGGCTCGTCAAAGCCGATCGAGAGGTGCGCGCGGCCGGACCTGCCTGGATCGCCAGCGCTCTTAGCTCGGGAGAGCTCGATCCCAAGAATGCCGATATCGAACTTGAAACCGCTTTTGCCGAAGCCTGCTGGAAAAAGGCGATCGCGGCCGACCCCGAACTCGCCGCCTTCGATGGCGACCGACACGGCGAGCTTGTCGCGCAATTCGTCGAGATCGAGAAATGGTCGCGCGCGGCAGCGGTGTGCGGCGTTCGCGCGCGGCATCAGGCGGCGATCCTGCGCGGCGCCCTAGGCGAAATGCGTGTGATACGCGGCGAAATCGGCCGCAAGCGCGCTCACATGCCGTTGCGCAAGCTGATGAAGGTGGCGGGTGGCGCGATCCAGAAAATAAAGCCGGTTTTTCTCATGAGCCCGGTCTCGGTCGCGCAATTCCTGCCGCCAGGTTCGGTTGATTTCGATCTCCTCGTGATCGACGAGGCAAGTCAACTGCGCCCGGAGGATGCCTTGGGTCTTGTCGCGCGCTGCCGCCGGATCGTCGTCGTGGGCGACAACAAACTGCTGCCGCCGGCGAGGTTTTTCGACCGAATGATCGCGGATGAGGCCGATTCCGGAAACGGCAAGGAGACCACGACCCGGCATAAGGAGAGTGCCGTCCCAATTACCGATCTCGAAAGCATTCTTTCCTTGTGCAAGTCGCGTGGCATCGAAAGCCGGACGCTAACATGGCACTACCCGGTCGCGGCATCCGCCCCGATAGAAGTCTCCAACGCGGAAATTTAAAATAATCATCTGATAATGCCGCCCGCGCCGGAGATCTTTCCACGCGGCAAAAGGACTTATTCTCCACCAGTTTCCGGTCACCCATGACCGGGGCGGCAAGCGGACCATTTAATTCAAGAGGCGGATTTCTGGTTTGCGCCGGGCATTCGCAGGACAAAATGAGGCGGCTTTTTGTCGCGGCAATGCCGGCATCTACTCACCTAACAAATGGAGCACGATCTCCCGCCGGTGCGGCGCGCGGCGATGCTCGAACAGATAGATGCCCTGCCAGGTCCCAAGAACCATCCGCCCCGAGGCGACCGGAATGGCAAGCTGCGTTTGCGATAGCGCGGCCCTGATATGCGCGGGCATGTCGTCCAAACCCTCGGTTTTGTGGACATAGCGCTTGTTGTCTTCGGGCGCGATTTCCTCGAAAAAATTTTCCAAATCCGTTTGGACGTCGGGATCGGCGTTCTCCTGAATCAGCAGCGAAGCCGAGGTGTGGCGGCAAAAAACCGTCAAGAGGCCGGTCGAAACATTTTGCGCGCGAAGCCAGCGGGATACCTCGGCGCCGATCTCGACCAGACCTTTGCCGCCGGTTTGAATGTGCAGGCTATGCAACGCTTGGCGCATCGAAAAGGCCGCAGGCTGGAAGCAGTGGCGATGAGGCCGGCCGCGAATTTACCGCAATTTGAATTCGCGTGGTCCGCCACTTTTATGTTCTATGTCGTCCCGCGCGAAGTCCGCTGCCGCGCCAAGCTTTGCGGCAAGAATGCCGCACCGCCACAAGACGCGCGAAAAAATCGCGTTGAGTCCGATACCTTTCCTTCACTTTCCCGCGTTTGCGCGTAACATGGCGTGACCTTGGGACCGGGCCACATCGCCGTTTGCGGCGCAGCAAAGCCGGGTGCCGCGCCGGTCTGGCAACCATGCAACCATGCGGGAGGAGAGCGAAGATGATCGGCAGAAGCGGTTTTGACGGGACCGGCTTTCCGCCGCAGCTATTTGTCCCGGCCGATCTTCCGGGGGGAGCGCTCGCGGGGGTTCGCACGCGGCGGATCGTGGCACTTTTTTTCGATCTGATTTTTGTCTTCATTCTTTCCGTTTCGTTGTGGCTCGCGCTCGCCGTTCTGACCTTCGGGCTTTCGCTCTTGATCCTGCCGCCGCTGTTTCCAATCGTGGCGTTTTTTTACAATGGACTCACGATTTCGGGCTATCGGATGGCGACGCCGGGCATGCGGGCGATGGACCTCGAAGTGCGTCTAACCGACGGCACAAGGGTGCCTTTCCTCAATGCCGCGGTGCAGGCGGTGCTTTTTTATGTGAGCACGATGTTCCCGCCGGTATTTCTCGTCTCGCTCGTGAGCGCGAACAAAAGGTGTCTGCACGATATGCTTGCCGGCGTCATCGTCACCCGGCGGTTTATGTGAGGGCTGGAATTTTCAGGCGGTGTTTTCGGAGGGCCAACTTCTGAAAGCCAAAAAGAGGGCCGGCGAGATTGACGCGAGAATTGCGCGACGCACCGCAGTTTTACCTTACCTCGCCTTCGGCGTGCCCTTATTTGCCGGGCCGGCAGGAGCGCAAGGTCTTCACCCATTTGATCGGCCGCCGCGCCGCGGCGCTGAACGACCAGCTTACCCAATCGGGATTCCGGCGTTCGCAGACAATTGCTTACCGCCCGGCCTGTGAAAAATGCCGCGCCTGCGTGTCGGTCCGCGTCAAGACCAATGAATTCCGCTGGTCGCGGAATTTCCGCCGGGTCGTCGAAATCAATCGCGACCTCGCCGGAACCGTGGTGCGGGCCGAGCCCACCTCCGAACAATACGCACTTTTCCGCCGCTACCTCGACGCGCGGCATGGCGACGGCGGCATGGCCGACATGACGGCCAGCGATTATTCGACGATGATCGAGGACAGCCATGTCGAAACCCGTCTCATCGAATATCGCCTTTCCCAGGTCAGTGCCGTGGCGGCGTGCGAGCGGCCGCTCGTTGCCGCCTGCCTGACCGATCTCCTCGCCGACGGTCTGTCGATGGTTTATTCCTTCTACGTTCCGGGCGAACAGAACCGTTCGTTCGGCACCTACATGATCCTCGACCATATCGAACGCGCGCGCCGTCTCGGCCTGCCGCATGTCTATCTCGGCTACTGGGTCGTGGGCTCCCGGAAAATGGCCTATAAGGCCCGTTTCCTGCCGCAGGAACGGCTTGGGATGAGCGGCTGGGAACGGGTGGATTAGATTTAGCGGGCGGCGCCTCGCTTCATCCAAATCGGTTGTTTTTCGGAAAGCCTTTGGGCGGCAGGCGCCCGGCTTCGGCGCGATTGCCCATCCAATCCCGCAAATCGCTTGCGCCGACGCCAAATGTCCGCCCGGCGGAGTCTTTCCAGGTCAAGCCCTGGTCAAGATAAAAAACCTTGGCATCGCTGAGCCCGCCATCCCGGTATTTTTGCAGCCGGACGCCCTTGCCGCGTGCCATCTCCGGCAGTTGCGCGAGCGGGAAAATCAGAAGCTTGCGGTTCTCGCCGATCAGCACAACATGATCGCCATCGGCGGGGACGATGAGCGCGGCGGTAGCCGGCTTTCCAACGGTAAGAAGCAGTTTGCCTTTGCGCGTACCGCCAACCATCTCATCCTGGTTTGCTACGAAGCCGCGGCCATCGCTCGCCGCCACCAGCATCTTTTGACCTCGCGCGTAGGGAAACACTGCGGCGATCGTCTCGCCTTCCTCAATATCGGCCATCAGACGGACGGGTTCGCCCTGGCCGCGCCCGCCCGGCAATTTCGCTGCGTCGAGCGTGAAAATCCTTCCATCGCTCACGAGAACGAGGATTTTCGACGTGGTCTCGGCGAAAAACGACACAGCCAATTTGTCGCCGCCTCTGAACTGCACCCCGGTCAAATCCGTGACATGGCCCTTGAGCGCCCTGATCCAGCCCTTCTCGGAAACCACGATCGTCACCGGTTCGCGCTCGATCATCGCTCCGGCGATATCGGCATCGGCGATATCGGGCGCTTGGCCAAAACTCGTGCGGCGGCGGCCGATCTTTGTTTCGGGACCGTATTTCTTCTTGAGCTCGCGAATTTGCGCGGCGACCAATCTCCATTGCTTGGCTTCATCGCCAAGCAAAGCCTCGATCTCGCGCTTTTCCTTGGTAAGATCGTCGCTTTCGCGGTGCAGCTGCATTTCTTCAAGCCGGCGCAAGCCGCGCAGCCTTGTGTCGAGAACGTAAGTCGCCTGCACATCGGAAAGGTCGAAAATTGTCTGCAACTCTTGCTTTGGATCGTCGGCCTCGCGAATGATCCCGATCACCGCATCGAGGTTCAAAAAGACGACGAGGATTCCAGCGACGAGCTCGAGCCGGTGCACGATCACGGCCTGCCGGTGCCGCGCGCGGCGCAGAAGAACCTCGCGACGATGGTCGAGCCATTGCCGCAAGGCCTCCTTGAAGGAGACCACGCGGGGCACGACGCCATCGGCCAGCAGGTTCATATTCAGCGGAAACCGGCTCTCCAGTTCGGTCAATCTAAAGAGCTGTTCCATCATCATTGCAGGATCGACCGCGCGGGCGCGGGGCTCGATGACGACCCTTATATCCTCGGCGGATTCGTCGCGGACATCAGCGACCGCCGGCAGCTTCTTGTCGGCCAACAGCTCGGCGATCTTTTCGATAAGCTTCGACTTCTGCACCGTGTATGGAATTTCGGTGACGACGGCGGTCCAGGCGCCGCGGCTTCCCTCCTCCTTCGACCAGCGCGCCCGCAGCCGGAACGAGCCGCGCCCGCTCTCGTAAGCCTCGGCGATCGCTTGGCCAGATTCGACAAGGATTCCGCCGGTGGGGAAATCCGGCCCCGGCGCAAAACCTAGCAATTGCGCGGTCGTGGCATCCTTGTGGGCGATCAAATAAAGCGCCGCGTCGCAGAGTTCGGCGAGATTATGCGGCGGGATGGACGTTGCCATGCCAACCGCGATGCCTTGCGCGCCGTTGGCAAGCAGATTCGGCAGCGCCGCGGGCAGGACAATTGGCTCTTTCTGGTCGCCTGAATAATTCTCGCGGAACTCAACCGCGTCCTCGTCGATGCCTTCGAGCAAGAGCCCGGCGACATCGGTCATCCGCGCTTCGGTGTAGCGATAGGCGGCGGCGCCGTCGCCGTCGATATTGCCGAAATTGCCCTGGCCGTCGACGAGCGGATAGCGCGAGGAAAAATCCTGGGCGAGGCGGACGAGAGCGTCATAGATCGCCTGATCGCCATGCGGGTGGAAAGAGCCCATCACGTCGCCGACGATTTTCGCGCATTTCTTGAAAGCGGCGCCCGGATCGAGACGCAATATATGCATGCCGTAGAGGATGCGCCGATGCACGGGCTTCAGCCCGTCGCGGGCGTCGGGCAGGGCCCGCCCCATGATGGTCGAAAGCGCATACTGGAGGTACCGCTCCTCGAGCGCCTCCCGCAGATTGACGTCTTCTGCGCCCCCGCTTTGAGGCGGCGGCGGCGAGACATTTTTTCCCATGGGTCGAGGCCTAAACGACGCCCAGAAGCGAATCAAATTCCGCGTTTGTTCTTTCGAGACTTATGCACGGATTTGCGCGCGCGGACTCGGGCGTTGAGCCAAACGCATGCCGGCGCCGCGTAGCGCGCAAGGTTTCGTCAACACGCTCCGGCCGGTTAAACCTTCTCGCGGCGGTTGCGTCATCCCGCGCCTCCTTTCAACCGCCGCAGGTGCGTCTCGCCCCACTTGCGCATCAGGTCCGTGATCGGCCGCAGGGTCCGCCCGTAGGCAGTGAGCGAATATTCCACCTCGGGAGGCACCACCAGATGGACCTTGCGATGGATGATGCCATCGTCTTCCAACTCGCGAAGTTGTTGGGTCAGCATGTGTTCACTGATGTTAGGAATTTTGCGCCGCGGTTCCCGAAGCGGCAGACTTGATCCCGCAGCCAAAACAAAATGGGGGCCGTGCCTAGAGTTTTCGGCGTACCACGCCCGGCCTTTGCTCCTCGGCCTTATGACACCAAATGTCCGATCAAATTTGCTTGATCGCCAAACCGTAAACATCCCCTCTGAAGCGGCACCATCGGCTTGAGCACGAGCCAAGTTTCACTTATTCGGGCTCGTCCACCTCCGCCCCTCAAAAAGCCACGCCGCACTGACGCTTCCCAACAGCGCGGCAAGGCCCAAAAAGCCGATCGCCAGCGGCAGCACGCCCACGCCCTTCACTTCGCTCGCCCCAATGCGCTTGATCGCGGCATAACCGGCACCGCCATAGACTGGACTATCCCCAATCGCGACAAGACGCGGCAGGGAGATTTCGCTGTTTTCTGCATTGCCGATCCGGCGCACCGTGCCTCCCGTCGCTTCCGCGATGGGTTTTAGTCTATCCGGCGTCGAGACAACTTCCTGGAATTCGCGCGGATTTTCCGGCCCAACATTGGCGAGGACGGATAGATTTCCATCGCTCAAGCGATAGAGCCCTGCTTCAGCGGCATCGACGCTCGCGCGGGAAATGCCCGGCTCGGCCGGCGTCAAGCTCACCCTTTCTTCCGCGCCCGAAGGCGAGGTGACAGTCACAGGCGGGACATCGGCCTTCAGGCTCTGCCGTTCGATTTCTATGGCGTGCCCGCGCACATTGGCGCGCAAAGCCTCCTCTTCCAGTTCCGGCTCCTTCATTAGCCAATGCGCGAGCCTGCGCAAAAGATCGAGGTGCGGGCCGCCGCCTTCAAAACCGCGCGCCCAGAGCCACATCTGATCGGTGAGGAGAAGCGCCACCCGGCCCTTGCCCTCGCGCGAGAGAACGAGCAGCGGTTTTCCGCCGGCGCCGGACAAAATGCTGGTGCCGTGCATGACCTCGGCATTGACTTGGCGGAACCATTCGCTCCAGGCGGGTGGCTTTTGATCGGCGCCTGGCAAGCCGCGAGTCACCGGATGTTTGGCGCCATCTTCGGTGATCGCGGCACGGAAAGCGTGCTCGGTCAGGCTGCCGTCCGGGCGCGCCGGCGCGATTCGCCCCAACGGCGAGTAATAGAGCCCTTCGGGGCGAGCGAAATCTGGACCCGCCGCGAGCATCAGCGCGCCGCCTTCGCGGACATAGCGGACGATGTTATCGAAATAAATCAAGGGCAGGACGCTCTGATTCGAATAGCGGTCGAAGACGATGAGGTCGAATTCCTTGATCTTCCGGCCGAAGAGATCGGCGGTCGGAAAGGCGATCAGCGATAATTCGTCGATCGGCGTTCCATCCTGCTTTTCCGGCGGCCGCAAAATGGTGAAATGCACGAGATCGACATTGGCGTCGGATTTGAGAAGATTGCGCCACATGCGCTCGCCCGCGTGCGGTTCCCCCGAAACGAGCAAAACCTTCAATTTGTCGCGCACGCCCTCGATCGTCAGCACCGCCTTGTTGTTGATCGCGGTCAGTTCGTCCGGCAAGGCCTCGACCTCGAGTTCGACGACATTTGGGCCGCCATGTTCGATTTTGACCGGCACGCGAAGGCGTTCGCCGGGCGTCGCGACGATAGTTGCAACAGGATTGCCGTCGCGGCGAACCTTGAGCACAACAGGGTCGCTGTTGTCCGCCGTGTCGCTAACCCGCAACTCGATCGTTTGCTCCTTGCCGACAATCCCGAAGCGCGGCGCCTCCAAAAGCTCAATTCGCCGGTCGCGCTCACCTTCATGCCCAGTGATGAGCGCGTGCAGCGGCGCCTTGAAGCCAAGCGCGCTCACGTCCGCTGGAATATCGTCAACGATCCCGTCGGTGATCATGAACACGCCGCCGAGGCGTTCCAGAGGCACGTCCGCGAGAACGGCATTCAATGCCGCAAACAGCATAGTGCCGTCGGCTTCGCTTTCGGAGCGGCCGCTCTCGATGACGCGGACTTCGACATTGCCGAGCGCGTCTAGGCTTTTCTCAAGTTTCTCGCGGGCCTTTTCCGTCTGCGCGGGACGTTCGGCGATCGTCTGGCTGCCGCTTTGATCGACGACTACGGCCACGACCTCTTTCAAAGGTTTGCGCTCCTCGCGCACCAGGGCGGGGCCGGTCATGGCCAAGAGCAGCAAGGCAAGGCCAAGCGCGCGTAGTAAACTCCCGCTTCCGCGTGCAAACAAGCCCAGACCAACGAGGCCAAGCGCGATCGCCCCCAGTCCGAGCAAGACCGGCCAGGGCAGAAGCGGGGAAAATGAGAGATTGAACTGGCTCATTCAGCCTCGAAGTATCGCAGGTTCAATCTCGCATGTATAGGCCTGCGCCGCGACGTTCCGGAGACCGGATTGGGGTCAATGCGAATCGGGTGCGCGTTGCGCCGACATGCAAGCCGCGTCCTTGGGCCTGCGATCGGCCGGTGATAATCCACCGGTAAGTCTCGAAAGATGCCGGTAACATGATCGCATTGTGGAGTTCAGATCGAGGCTTACGACATCCGCTTCCGAAATATCGCTTTTCTCTATGGAAGCAGCAATAATAGATTGAAAACTCTCATCCAATTCCCATGGCGAAACCAGCTTTCGGAAATTCGCGACTCGGTTTTGAAAATGATTTTTTATCTCCCATCTAGTCGCCGCGAGTAACTACGTTGCGAATGAGGATTGCCGCGGAAATGATAACTTTGCAGTGCGAAGGAGACCATTCCGAGCCATTCGCTTTCGCCGAAAATGCGGGCCGCGAGGTTTGGCGAGGCCGTGGGGGTTATGCACCTTAATGGCCGGACCAAGGAGGCGTTTGCTGCCGACCGTTCGAAGAAAAAGCGGTCCGAATCGCGAGCCGAGACTACGGCAGACGAATAGATCAGAGAGATACTTCCAGAATGCAGGTGATACCTTCAGGTGCAAACAGCACCTGCGCATTTTTTAAGCTGGCCTCGATGAGCCGCGAGCCGAATCCCTTGCGGGCGGGTGATTGAACAAGCGGACCGTCGCGCTCTTCCCAGCAAACCTTCAGGTGAGCCGCATCTTGTTCCTCGCGTACCGTCCAATCGATTCGCACCTGGCCCGAGTCGTTGGAAAGGGCACCGTATTTAACGGCATTGGTCGCAAGCTCGTGCAGCACCATGGTCAGGGCCAGCGCTTTCTGTGAATCGAGTGTCACATCAGGCCCTGAGGCCTTGATTCGCTCTTTCTGGAATGGCTCCAGCGTCCTGTTCAGGATATCGCGCACCGGCGCACGTTCCCAATTTTTCTCGGTGAGCACGTCGTGCGCGCTGGCAAGCGCATGCAGCCGTGCGATGAACTTTGCTTGCTCATCGGCTGGTGCGCCATGCAAGGTCAGCGTAGCCATGGCTTGCACGGTTGCGAGCGTGTTCTTGACGCGGTGCTGAAGCTCCCGGAGCAGCAATCGCTGTACTTCCTCGACCTTCTTTTTCCAGGTGTTGTCTCGGGCGATCTTTGACGCACCAATGATTTTTCCCTCAACGTCCTTGATCGGAGACACGCTTAGCGAAATGTCGATCAAACTGCCGTCCTTGCGCACTCGAACGGTCTCGTAATGATCCACCCGCTCCCCGCGTTTGATGCGCTCAAGTATCGCGGATTCTTCATTTGAACGGTCTTGCGGGATGAGGATAGCGATCGACTTGCCGATCATTTCCTCCGCCCCATAACCGAACAGACGCTCCGCACCTTTGTTCCAACTTTTGATGATGCCCTCCAAGCTTTTGCTGACGATGGCGTCGTCCGAGGATTCGACGATGCAGGCAAGGTACGCGCCGGTCGCTTCCGTCTGTTTGCGCGCGGTTATGTCGTGGAAAACCAGCACAATCATGCGCCTTGATTGGCGCGGCAAGGTAAACGGGCGGGCGTCGAGTATAATCGTCCGAGGTCCGATGACTGGAAAGTCGTGTTTCATCTCGAATGGCTGGAACGCGTGGTCGCCGGTAAGCGTCCCTTCGAGCTGTGCACGCAATTGAGGTAGCTCAAATGCGTGATTCACAATCTTGTAGAGTGAAACACCTTGCGTCTGATCTCGAGAAACCCCGAACATCGCGTAGAAGGCCCGATTGCCCGCCTGCACGCGCAGATCAGGGCCAAGCACGACGATAGGGTCGGCGATCGTGTTGAGGATCGTCTTGGTGTACTCGCGTTCATAAATGGCCTGATCGACGCTTGCGCGGAAAGCGGTCACATTGGTGAATGTGAGCACCGTGCCGATCTCGTGGTCGCTTCTTATGTAGGGAGATATCCGAAGAACAAACGACTTATCCCCATGATGGAAATCATGCCTGCGTGCCGCTCCCGTAGCCATCACCTGCGCGCACCACTCTTCGAGCTGCGCCAAGCCAACAAGCATGAGGTTATCGCGGGGCGACCGACCAATGTCGGATGGCTCAAGCCGAAGCGCCTCCGCCGCCGCCCGGTTGAAGGAGGCGATCATAAAGCTGCGGCCAATAACGACAATCGGAAGATCGATCGTGTCAAGGATGTCGATGAAATCGGTAGTACCCAAGTCCGCTTTTCCGGCGTCGCCATTTAATTGGCGAAAACCCGCCCAGCCGCCAACTTGTTGCGTCGTCATCGTGCTGCCCCTAACTCAGCGTACAAACTTCGGCTCCGCTTCAAGACGGGGTCGGCAACCGTGGGGAGAACCTGACGCAGGGCGAGCAGCAGAGACTGGGCTCGCGGCATCTTGAACGGCGCTTGATACTGGGAAAGCAATTGGCCTTCGAGGAGGCGGGCTTCGTCCGGGCCGATAGTCTCGCGAAGCGCATTGGCCACGGCACGCTCCAGCCGAGCATAGTCTTCGACTGGAATAAGGTGGGAGTGGTTCTCCCCTAGCCTTGGCAGCATGTGCGCATGAACTTCGCCATTGAAGTTGTCCATGAGAAACGAGCAGAAAATCGCAATGTCATGCTTGTGCGCGAGCTGATCGAACAAATCCTCAAGGTTCATGCTGGCAGCTACATCCCCGCGCTCCCAAAGGACATTGACCATTTCGCCCCACCAACGGACCTTCGGGTAGTGGCCCCCTACCCGCGCTTTTGCAATAGCGTCTCCCGCAAGGCCGAGAAAAATGGTCGAATCTGGCATGGCGTCTTTCGTGAAGCGCGGCAGGAGTTCATCGGCGTCAACTACCGTTAGCTGGCCACGCTTCCGCGCTGCTTCCACATCCATGCCTTCGGCCTCTAAGCGAGGCCGAATGACGTTCCAATGGGGGAGGGTTGGTACCACGATGATGCCCTCTCCGTTGGAGAGAGCGGCCCCGGCGAAGCGACAGACGGCGCGACTGAGAAAATCTTCGTCCTGGTAAAGCTGGACGATGTGATCGCACGGTGCCGCTTCCGCCACGACATGATGCCAAGGTTCATCAATGCTAAGTTCCATCGCAACTCTCCATCGACCAGATGGGGTCGCGCCAATGCGATTAGCCGGGCGCAAATTCCCACAACAGCTTACGCCCGGGGCGTGGGCCACGTCGGGCTTCCCCTGAAACTATGCCCTTACCCCAACATTACCGCGGCCGTAGGCGCCGTCCGACTGGATCACGACTCAAACGCGGCCTAGGCGGAATCGTTCCATTGCTCGAACGCATCTGACTAGCGATCACCGCTGATGTCCCGTTTGGGTCGAGGCTGTGTGAAAAGGCCTGTTGAGTTATAATTCTGGATGATTCGCGCCGGGGGGTGAGATGACGCGCTTCGTCCAGAGTGAAGACCGTATACAGGGCGTTCTGCTTCCCGAGTATCTGGATGACTACGTTGCTGAGGACAACCCGGTGCGGGTGATCGACGTGTTTGTCGATGAGCTGGATCTCGGGGCGCTGGGCTTTGACGGTGTGATTCCAGAAGCGACCGGACGTCCAGCCTATCATCCGGGCGCGCTGCTGAAGATCTACGTTTACGGCTACATCAACCAGATCGCGTCGAGCCGCCGGCTGGAGCGCGAGACCCATCGCAATGTCGAGCTAATGTGGCTGACCGGGCGTCTGACGCCGGACTTCAAGACCATCGCGGACTTCAGGAAGGACAATGGCCCGGCGATCCGGGGGACCTGCCGCCAGTTCATCGCTCTGTGCCGACAGCTGGGTCTGTTCGCCCATGCCGTCGCCGCCATCGACGGCAGCAAGTTCAAGGCGGTGAACGCCCGCGACAAGAACTTCACCAAGGCCTCAATCCAGCGGCGGATGGAGCAGGTCGAGGCCAGCATCGAGCGCTACATGGCAGCGCTGGAAACGGCGGATCGTCAGGACGGGGAACTGGCGCCGGCCAACTCTGTCCGCCTGAAGGACAAGATCGCCGCGCTCAAGGCGCAGATGCAGGCGTTCAAAGCCATGGAAGCTGAGGTGCACGCCGCGCCAGATCAGCAGATCTCGCTGACCGATCCGGACGCGCGAGTCATGGGAACCAGCGGCAAAGGAACCGCCATCGTCGGCTACAATGTGCAGACCGCCGTCGATGCGCAGCACCACCTGATCGTGGCCCACGACGTCACCAATGTCGGCCACGACCGCGATCAACTCTCGAACATGGCGGGTCAGGCCAAGGCCGCCATGGGCGTCGAGGCCGATGTCCTGGCCGACCGCGGCTACTTCAAGGGCGAGGAGGTTCTGGCCTGCGAGCCCCTGGGCGTTACGCCCCATGTCCCCAAGCCGCTCACCTCAGGATCCAAGGCTGCGGGCCGGTTCGGCAAACAGGACTTCGTCTACATCCCTGAAGAGGACGCCTATCGCTGTCCGGCCGACCAGCGTCTGACCTGGCGCTTCACGTCGGCGGAGAAGGGAATGACCTTGCACAGCTATTGGACGAGCAAGTGCGCCGAGTGTCCGCTGAAAACCCAATGCACGACCGGCAAGGAGCGCCGGATCAAGCGCTGGGAGCATGAGGCCGTAATCGACGCCATGCAGGACCGGCTGGACCGCGCGCCGAAGAGCATGCGCGTCCGCCGCGCGACCGTCGAACACCCGTTCGGCACCCTCAAGGCCTGGATGGGCGCCACCCACTTCAAGACCAGAACCCTCGAAAAGGTCCGAACAGAGATGAGCCTCCACGTTCTGGCCTACAATCTGAAGCGTGTGATCGCCATTCTGGGTGCCCAGCCCCTGATGGAAGCCATGCGGGCCTGAGGCCGCGCCTCAAAAGCTCATGCTTCTCAGCACGTCCGTCGAAATCCGACAATCGAAAACCGCCAGCCGGCCAACCATCCGCCGATCACGCATCTGCGCTTTTTACACAGCCCCGGTCAAAAGCGGGCGGCTCCCGAAACTGGCCCCGATTAGGACACCACCACCGCCCCGGCTTTTTCTCGAAACGACGGGCGCGCTTGAGTAAGCCTGCCGCCGAGCAGTACCGGCGCGAATGGCACCGCCAAACCGCGCGGGTTAGATTCGACCGCGACGCCGAAGAGGGCGCGCACGCCCTCAACTCGCCAAATTCGCCGCGCCGGTCTACATAGGCTGGCAAAGGTGGCCCATGTCTCACTCAACTGCCGATACGCAAGCCGACATTCTCGTTGCGGGCGCCGGCGCCGCCGGTCTCTCCGCCGCGCTCGCTCTCGCGCAGGCGGGATTTTCGGTTGTCTGCGTTGGTCATGTCGATACGCGCGCCAACGGGCGGACTGTCGCGCTTTTCGAGGCCTCGCTGCGCCTTTATAAAGCGCTTGGCGTATGGCCGCGTTTTCGCGGCAAGACCGCGCCGCTGGCAAGGATCGCCATGATCGACGCCACAGGTGCGCGTCTTCCAGTGCCTTCGGTTTCCTTCGCCGCGGCCGAGATCGGCCTTGCGGCCTTCGGCGAGAATATCGAGAATAATGTGCTCGTCGAGGGCCTTGCCCAAATCGCGGCCGGGACCAAAAACCTCGTTCTGCACGAAGACATGATCGACGACATACGATTTTGCGAGGATTCGGTCCATGCCACGCTCGCCAACGGCCAGCGTGTCACGGCAAAACTCGCCGCCGCCGCCGACGGCCGCAACTCACCCGCGCGAACCAAGTCGGGGATCGGCACGCGCATCTGGACCTATCCGCAAATTGCGTTCACGGCTCTCCTTTCGCACCCAAAGCCGCACCGGAATATCTCGACGGAGTTCCACGCGCGATCGGGTCCCTGCACTCTCGTTCCGCTTCGCCCGGCCGAAGGTAAGCCGAACCGGTCGAGCCTCGTCTGGCTGATGTCCCCAGAGGCGGCGGAGCGCCGCCGTGCGCTTTCGAACTCCGAACTGGCGCAAGAAATCGAGGATCAAGTCGATTCACTTCTCGGCAAAATCGAGATCGATGGACCGGGCGGCTTTTTCCCCATGACGGGGATGAGCGCCAATCGTCTTGTTGGCCATCGCATAGCGCTCCTTGGCGAAGCCGCGCATATCTTTCCACCGCTGGCCGCGCAAGGCTTAAACCTCAGTCTGCGCGACAGCGCGGCTCTCGCCGACGTTTTGGAGGACGCGCGCGCGATCGGGCACGACATCGGCGCTGTGCAGACGCTGAAAAACTATGCAACCGCGCGCCGAAGCGACATTTTCATACGCACTAACGGGGTCGACATCCTCAATCGCTCCCTGCTTTCGAATCTTTTTCCTGTCGATTTTTTGCGTGGCGCCGGACTGCTTGCGTTCTCGATGATCGGCCCGTTGCGCCGCGCGCTCATGCGCGAAGGCGTTCTCACGCACGGGACCTTGCCGCGCCTCATGCAAGAGCGCCCCATCCGGCGCCTGACGTCTTTCTCGCGTGGCACCGCATCAATCGGCATGTCCGGGCGCGGGTGAACACGGGAAACGAGGAGTATTGGCGTGAAAATCGCGACGTGGAACGTCAATTCCGTGCGCCAGCGGACCGAACATCTTCTGCGCTATCTCCGCGACGCCAAGCCGGATGTCCTCTGTCTGCAAGAGCTAAAATGCGTCGACGCGGTGTTTCCTCATTTGGATGTCGAGGCGGAAGGTTATAATGCCGCCGTGTACGGGCAAAAAGGTTTTAATGGCGTGGCGATTCTCGCCAAGGCGCCGATCGAAGCCGCGCGGGGACTACCTGGCGACCCGGATGACGAACAGGCGCGCTATATCGAGGCGGTCGTCCCAAACGGCGAGGGCATTGTCCGTGTCGCCTCGATCTATCTGCCGAACGGCAATCCGCCACAAACCAAAAAATACGCCTATAAGCTCGCCTTCATGGATCGCCTCATCGCGCACGCAAGAAATCTTTTGGCGCTGGAGGAGCCGCTCGTTCTCGCCGGAGACTACAATGTGATTCCAACCGCCAACGACGCCGCCGATCCCGCCGCCTGGGAGGGCGACGCGCTGTTTTTGCCCGACAGCAGGGCGCGCTTTCGATCCCTGCTCAACCTCGGCCTGGTCGACGCCCTGCGCGCAACGACGGACGACGCCTCGCTTTACACATTTTGGGATTATCAGGCGGGCGCCTGGCAACGCAACAAAGGCATCCGCATCGATCATCTCTTGCTTTCGCCAAGAGCGACGGACCGGCTAGTCGAGGTTGTCATCGACAAGGAAACGCGCGGCGAGGAAAGACCCTCGGATCACGTACCGGTGCGCATTGAATTGGCATAACCGCCTGCTGGCTCGAGCCGGGGACGCCGCGCGAGAAACGACGACGGGCGACGCGTGCCGGGACGGTTGCGGCGGCCCAAGACCTCGCCCGGACTATTGCAGCAAAGCTTGCAGCCAAGCCTGCAGCGAAGCCCAAAGGAAAAGCGCGGTCGCGGTGGCGCCGAGTCCGCTCCGCACCGCATGCAATCTGCCCCATACTCGGATTAGTTCACGGCTCTTCGGGCCCGCATTTTGCGGCGCGATTTTCAGCAAAAGCTTGTTCGTCGGCAAGATGGCGATGAGCGTGATAGGCCAGTTCGCAAGGAGCACGAAGGCTCCCGCGGCCCAAAGCCAGTCCATTTCGGCGCGCGCGGCAATGAGACCGAGGGAAAAACCGATGAGCGCCAAGGGAGCTTGCATCGCAAAGCCGCGCTGATAAGCGGCCTTCCATTCAGGGAGGGACGCCCGGTCGTCAAGCGCAAGGCGGGCCGGTTGTTCCGCCACGTTGACGTAGATAGCTGCGCCCGTAAATAGAGCGGCGGCGATGGAGTGCGAGTTGTCCTGCGAGCACGCCTTAGCCTCCTTTGGTTCTTCCAACTTGCGGTTCACCCGCGAAATCCTTGCGAACGAAAAAATGTGGCTTCTCTATCGTTCCATTGTAAGGCATGGGGAATAAATAAGCAGACTGACAAGTCTCCTCCTTAGCAACTGTGCCGTTGCATATCCTTGCGCCCGAACCGATCATTGCGTCCGCGGACGTTGATCTTTAGGTCGGCCTGGCAAAAGTAGGCAAACATCCTTTCCTCTCCTCCTCCCGTCTCCTCTCGCGTCGCGCGCGGAAGGAAGCTCCAACTCCGCCAAACTCAATTCCAACCCAAATCGTGATGGCACCCCGGTTGGTTCGGTGCCCGTCCGATAGAGCGGCCGGGCGCCCACGCCGAGGTCGGCCGGTCAGCTCGGCCATCCTATCCGCGTTGTCGCGATGCACAGAGCCGTGCGGTGCCGCGCCGCCGATGCCGCGGGCGTGTGCCGCCAAAAGCCGCGACTGCCCGTCCAACCCCCTGGCAATCGCCAGAATGCGCCGCGACGGCGCCACGGCGCCAAAACTTGTCTTGATCGGCAGCCGGGGATGGGAAAATGAAAATGCCGTCGATCTGCTCCAACGCTGCCCTTCGATCAGCAATCATGTCATCGAGGCCGCGGGCCTGTCGACGCCTTGCTTGAAGCGGCTGCTCGACGGCGCCCGCGCGTTGCTCATGCCGTCCTTCGCCGAAGGGTATGGACTGCCGGTCGCCGAAGCCTTGGCGGCGAACGTGCCGGTGATCGCCGCGGATATCGCGGTGTTCCGGGAAACCGGCGGCGGCCGCATCATTGCGATAAGCCCGATCGACGGCGAAGGCTGGCTTGAAGCTGTTCGCGCCTTGGCCCGTTGCAGTCGCCCGGAACGCCAGACATTTGGGGCCGCAAGCGAAAGCCATGAAGCAATCGCGGGCGCGAACTATTTCGCTAAAGTGAGCGGCTTTCTCGAAACCCTATAATGTAAAAGATTGGATTTGATATATCGGTCAATGTCAGGTTTCGCCATTCATCTCATGGCGGGTTGCGATTTCTTGCAACAGTGACTGAAATCTCAAATCCAGACTTTTACACCTATAAAAGCGGCCTATTGCCACTCCCCGAAGGCCGGCTTTGCGATGCGTCCTCGCGCCGCAGCTTCCGCGCCACCTTGAAAACGTTAACGGCGAAGAGACAAACGAAAACGATTCCGGCGCCGCAAAGCACGAGATCGTAGGGCGAGAACGTCTCGCCTCCGATCGCAATCTTCAAATCGCCCGAAAAATACATCCAGCAATTGAGGCCGATCAAGCCGACCCGAAGCTCGGTCGGTCCCAACGCCAGAAACGATAATTGAAACCTTTGCGAGACGTGGTTGTACAGGAACACGTACATGCAAAGCATGAAATAGCCAAGCAGCGCAAACAAGGCTACGTCCAAACGGATATAGGCGGAAAGCCCGGCGCCGGTCATGATCGTCAAGTTGCAGAGCGCATCGACGGAATGATCGAGAAAATAGCCGTAGCGCGGCCGGACTATCTGGCGGTAACGGGCGAGGCTTCCGTCGAGCGAATCGCCGAGCCAGTGGATGACGACGCCGAGCGTCGCCAGCCAGAAAAACAAAGGATGCAAGCGGGTCGCCGCATAGGAGGCAAACACCAGGGAAGCGCCGCAAGCGCCAAATCCGGTGAGCTTGTCCGGGGTGACGGCGCGCGGCATATGCAAGCAAAGCCAGTCGAGGAAATCGCGTTCGCCGCGGGCGAGAATATTGTCTTGAACGCGCGAACCCCCCGGCGGCGGCCGTCGCGCCGGTTGGGCTTCTTGAACGAGAGCAACGCGTTGCACCAACCCCCCCACGCATTACGGATTATCAATAACTCTGCGCCAACATCTTTGACGAACATTTATCCTGTGGCAACACAATACGGTTGCAGACAATTAAAATGCAGGGGAATGTGGCAAAAATAACACCCTCGCCGCGGCGGGCGCGGGTCCGGGCGGGACACGCTGCAACTTTTTGATTTTGCGCAATTCCTTTTCCGTCAAATGCTTGCCTTTGTCGGGATAGCACATTCCCGCGATTCGGTGGTGAATTTATCAGGCCATGCGACCCCAAGCGCTCCCGCGCGATACGCGATTGACTTATAGCACGTAATAATCAAATTCAGGTTTTGCATGACCGCTGCGGTATCGACGAAAGCATTCGCGCCGGCGTCGAGTACCTCGCCAGGCACGATCAATCCTGGCAAGAACTCATCGTGCGCGAAAGCGTCCATCAATTCTATGCTCACGAGTCGCACGCCGTCCGTCCGAGCGAGATTCGTGAAGCAAAGCGAGAGGGGTCGAATGTGCCGGGTCGGGCTTGCACGTTCGGATTGCCGGGCGGCCAAATGCCGCCTGATGACAATGCCGCTTCCCTTGGGCTATCAATCCTTGAATCGCGAACGGTATGGATCGTTAACAGCGAAACTTCGCACAAACTCGCTTATCCGCACCCAAAAGTTCGCTTCGTCCCCCTTCGCGGTGTAACGTCAAGGGTGCCGCGCCGCAGTTCGCGCGCGCGAATACAAACTTTAGGACGGCCCGTGTGCCTCTCGATGGCAAGCCGATGGCGGATCTTTCCCTCACGCTCAGCCCGCAAACGCCAGCCGACCTCGCGGCTATCGAAAAGCTCGACGAGCGCGCTTTTGGGCCAGGCCGGTTCGCCCGTTCCGCCTACAGGCTGCGCGAAGGGGGCGAGCCGGACTACGCCTTGTCCTTCGTCGCGAGGGTCGGCACTTTGCTTGTCGGCGCCAACCGGATGACGCCAATTTTCTGCGCCAACCGGCCTGCGCTGCTGCTTGGCCCGCTGACGGTCGATCCGCCATTTCGCGCGAGCGGAATCGGCGAAGAGCTGGTGATGAAATCGCTGGACGCCGCGCGGGCGGCTGGGCACGGATTGGTTATGCTCGTCGGCGACATGTCCTATTATGGCCGGATGGGTTTCGCGCCAGTGCCGCCGGGCAGGCTCGTGTTCGCGGGACCCGTTGATCCGGAGCGCCTGCTCTATTGCGAACTCGTCGAGGGCGCCTTTGAAGGCGTGCAGGGAAAGGTGCGGCGGGCGCCACTCAGAAAGTGAAAACGGGCGCGCCCAGACGGCCGCAACTGGGACTTTGCGGCCGCGCCCTTGGCGCGCACCATTTGGTTGAGTTGAGCTTGAAACTATGCGTCACTAGCGCAGAACAATGCCTAAGTCAGAAAAAAGGGATGCGACAGTGAGAATCGGCGGCGCGGCGGGGAATGAATCCGAAACCGGGCTCGCACCGGTCGAACCGAAGAGTCTGATCGGTATCGTTGGCAACAACGCTCATCAAAGGAAGAATTCGCTTATCAGTTTCCCAACCTATGAGCTGGCAATTGTCGAGTTCGATGATCAAGGCTGTTGCCAAGAACGTGCGCAAATGCGGGGCTTAGCCAAAAAAATTTCCGGTCTCCACGATGATGCCAAGGATGCGATCATCATCGTTTTCGTTCACGGTTGGAAGCACGACGCCCGCAGCGATGATGACAATTTGGCGCATTTTAGGCACGTGCTGGAACAGGCGGTCTACTACGAAAACGAACAGGCGAAAAATCAGGTACCGCCACAATCTCCGAGGCCTGTCCTCGGGGTGTTCGTTGGCTGGCGGGGAATGTCACTCTATGATGACCGCTTCCATGTCTTAGAGAATGTGACGTTCTGGGATCGGCAAGAGGCAGGACGCCGCGTCGCCACTGGCTCAGTTCGAGAACTCTTCGGCTACCTGCACCAGTATCGCAAAAACCGGAAAGACAGGGGCGGCCAGGCTCTCCTCGTCATTGTGGGACATAGCTTCGGCGGAATGATAGTCTATTCCGCCCTCGCCCAATCACTGATAGCGACGCCCGCCGCTAGAGTGGTGCCCTCCTTTGCCGACCTCGTCCTTCTTATCAATCCAGCGATCGAAGCGGTGCCCTACTTACCCGTCCAGGCGTTAGTAGAGGAGCGAAATAGCTCGCGGGAAACTGTGCAGCAACCGCCCGTGTTCGTGTGCGCTACGGCGAAGAACGATTGGGCGACGGGCTTGGCCTTTCCCTTGGGGAACGCTTTTTCTCTAGTCACGGAAATATGGAAAGACCGGCATGAACGGCAGGCCATTCTTCACACGATCGGTCATATTTCCTGGATGAAAACCCACGATCTTTCCGCCGAATCCGGTGCCAGTGGGGCCGCCGATTATAAACTTTGCCCTCCAGCTCCAGGCAAGATGAGCACAACTCCATTCTGGGTCGTTCAAGCGACACCTGACGTGATTGATGGCCACAGCGGGATCTTCAAACCCCGGTTCTTGACCTTCGTCGCGGATCTCGTGTTCGCGCACGCCGACCAAACCGCCAGACGAGAGGCGAATTTGCAATTTCACCAGGGCGCGCACGCATTGGCGCCTGCTTCACCCTGAGCCGCACTTATTTTTGCTGATCGCTTACGTATCGAACTCTGTCGACGCGTTTCCGCCCCTCGAAAACCCAAGCCGTCGTAATGCTCCTCAATAGCGCGGCGAGGCCAGGAAGCCGATCGCGAGCGGCATCACGCTCTCGCCCTTTGCTTCGCTGCGATCCACTCGATCGCGGGATAACCGGCGCCGCCGTGGGGAGGGCGCTCTCGCCAATCGCGACAAGACGCGGCAGCGAGACGTCGCTATTGTTCGCATTGCCGATCCGGCGCACCCGGTGCCCCCCGCCGCTTCTGCCTTCAGCCAGTTATGCAGCGTCTGATCCGAAAGATCGACGTCTTGGCCATGGACGAGACAGTTTGCCCTTCAAGGACAAGCCGCACCGCCTCCTGTTTGAATTCCAGGGTGTACCGTGCCCGAACCAATCCCGTCATCTGAAACCCTCCAAGGCCGATCCGACACAATCAGCCTTGGGGGACGCTTTTCGGCGACGAAATCAAGACCGTACTTGTCCAGTCCGTCATTCCCAAAGCGAGGCCCCCGCATCCCGCCCTGCGAGAAGCCAATAAACCGAACCGGAAATCAGGCCGGCAACGAAGAAAACAAGAGCAAACCGCATTTCCACAAAGTTGTAGTCCGTCGCTCTTGGCAGATGCAATGCCGCGCGAACGACCCATGGCGCGGACGCAGCGGCGAAACCGGTGGCGCCGCCATACCAGGAAAGCGCGCGCACTCCGGCTACCTCGCCGGCCGAGGCCACGGCAACGACGGGAACGGCGCATACCGTCATGGCCGCCTTCCAGACGAGGTGGATCAGCGCGGCCAAACCGCCGCCATCGGGCCCGTCCGCGATATCCACATCTGTAAGCATCCAGACGGCGAACTGGATCAGAGCAAAACCCGCCGCGCGCGTCACCGGATCGGCGAGCGCCACGACCGGCAAAAAGACAGAGTCCGGCGCCAATCGCGACCGCCATGGCGAAGATCACGCCGATCGCTCTTCGCGGCCAAACCATGCGGACCTTTCGTTCGACCAGGCAACACCCTCCCGCGCCTTTCGCGGCGCTGGGCATTTTGTGGCATTGCTTTTCGAATTGTATCTTTCAGGTGAAATTTTGTCGATATTTTCCACAGATACGAGACTATATGCGGGCATTGCGCAGCTCGCGCGATGAACCTGGCGAGGACGAGGACGGGTTGAAGCCGCCATGTATATCATCGCCCGCAACATCTCCGGCCCGCGCTTGCGATGCGAAGCCTTGATGGTCGATAAGAAAACCTTCACGCCCTGGCCTCCGGTCACCGAGGACGGCTGGCGGCGGGCCTATAAATTCCGCGACCGCCTGATGGCCGAGGTGGTGCGTCTCGAAATCGATCCGTTGGGGGAAGAACTCAAAGTCATCGAGGCGGTTTATATCCGCTGATCGCCCGCGCACTTCACTCGGGGAGAAAATTCATCGCGACGCCATTGATGCAATAGCGCAAATGCGTCGGCGGCGGCCCATCCGGAAAAACATGGCCCAGATGGCTGCCGCAGCGGCTGCAATGCACTTCGGTACGCGCCATGCCGTGGCTGCGGTCATCGCTGTTCTCGACGGCGCCTTCGCAGGGATCGTTAAAACTCGGCCAGCCAGTGTCGCTATCGAATTTTTTGCTCGAAACGAAAAGGCGCTGTCCGCATCCCGCGCAGACAAATACGCCTGGCCGCTTTTCATGATCGAGGGCGCAGCTTCTCGGTGCCTCCGTGCCATGCGCGCGCATCACTCGATATTGTTCCGGCGTGAGCAGGCCCCGCCATTCTTCCTCGGTATGGGTCACGCCAAACGCCTTGCTCTGCATGGTCACTCGCTCCCGTGGAGTTCGCGAATCAAGCCTCATACGTCCAGATTGGCGACGCTGAGCGCGTTTTCCTGGATAAATTCGCGGCGAGGCTCGACGATATCGCCCATCAATTTGACGAAAATATCCTCGGCGTCGTCGCCTTCCTTGATCTTGACCTGCAGCAGGGTCCGCGCTTCCCGGTCGAGCGTCGTCTCCCAGAGCTGATCCGGGTTCATTTCGCCGAGCCCCTTGTAGCGCTGCATCTGGGAAATGCCCTTTTGCCCTGCCGCCATCACAGTGTCGAGAAGGTCGCCTGGCCCCAAGACCTGGGCCTGATCGCCCCCGCGCAGAAAAAGCGCCGGCCTTGCGAAGACATCGCGCAGCGATTGCGCATGCTCGTTGAGGCGGCGCGCCTCGGTCGAAGCCAAGAGCCCGGCGTCGAGGCTCGCTACCTGACGCACGCCGCGCAGTTCGCGAGTGAAGACATAGCCGCCAATCTCGACCGCGCCACTCCAACCGCGCTCCATATCCTCGGCGCGCTCGTCGAGACGGGCGGCGATCGTTGTGGCAAAATCCATGGCCTCGGCCTCGTTTCCGGGCGGCACCGGCTTCAACGCGCCTTCTATCGCCGCCTGTTCCACGGTTTGGCGATCGTAGCGCGAATGCAGGCCGCCCAGCATCTGGCGAACGATCCGCGCTTCTTCGACGATCGCGCGCAAGTCTTCGCCGGCGCGCTCCTCGCCGCTCGCAAGCCGCAGCACGGCGGCCTCAAGACCATTGCCGATCAGATAATCCTCGCGCGCGCGCTCGTCCTTCAGATACTGCTCGGAGCCGCCACGCTTTACTTTGTAGAGCGGCGGTTGCGCGATATAAAGATGCCCGCGTTCGATCAGCTCGCGCATCTGGCGGAAAAAAAACGTCAGCAGAAGCGTGCGGATATGCGAGCCGTCGACATCCGCGTCGGTCATGATGATGATCTTGTGATAGCGCAGTTTGTCGGCATTGAAGTCGTCGCGCCCGATCCCGGTGCCGAGCGCGGTGATCAAGGTCCCGATTTCCTGGCTCGACAGCATCTTGTCGAAGCGCGCCCGCTCGACATTGAGGATTTTTCCCCGCAACGGAAGCACGGCCTGATACTCCCGGTTGCGGCCTTGCTTGGCGGAGCCGCCCGCCGAATCGCCCTCGACGAGAAACAATTCCGCCTTGGCCGGATCGCGCTCCTGGCAATCGGCGAGTTTGCCGGGCAGATTGGCGACATCGAGCGCCCCTTTGCGGCGGGTTAGCTCGCGTGCCTTGCGCGCCGCTTCGCGTGCCTGGGCTGCTTCCACCACCTTTCCGGCGACGACGCGCGCGTCCTGCGGATGCTCCTCGAACCAAGCCCCGAGCATTTCGTTGACGAGGCCTTCCACCGCCGGCCGCACCTCGGAGGACACCAGCTTTTCCTTAGTTTGCGAGGAAAATTTCGGGTCGGGAGTTTTTACCGAAAGCACGCAAGTCAAGCCTTCGCGGCAATCGTCTCCGTTGAGATCGACCTTCTCGCGCCTGGCGAGACCAGCGCGCTCCGCGTAACCTGTCACCTGACGGGTCAGCCCCGCGCGCAGACCCGCGAGATGCGTCCCGCCGTCGCGCTGCGGAATATTGTTGGTAAAGGCAAGCACATGCTCGTGGTAGGAATCGTTCCACCAAAGGGCGGCTTCGACCGTAATCTTTTCGCGTTCGCCCTTGATCACGATCGGGTTCGAGATGAGCGGCATCTTGGCGCGATCGAGGTAGCGCACGAAAGCCTGAAGCCCGCCGTCGTAGTAAAGCTCCTCCCGCTTGACCTCGGCGCCGCGAAGATCGGCGAGTTCAATGCGCACTCCGGAATTCAGGAAGGCGAGTTCGCGCAGACGATGTTCGATCATCGCATAGTCATAATCGACCATCGTGAAGGTTTTTGGCGAAGCCAGAAAGGTGACTTCGGTACCGCGTTTGGGTTTTCCGGCGATTTCCGGCGCGGGCCCCGTGACTTCAAGCGGCATGACCGCGTCGCCATGTTCGAAACGAAGGATATGTTCCTTGCCGTCGCGCCAGATCCGCAGTGTCAACCAGCTCGAAAGCGCGTTGACAACGGAAACACCTACGCCGTGCAGCCCGCCCGACACTTTGTAGGAATTCTGATCGAATTTTCCGCCGGCGTGCAGCTGGGTCATGATGACCTCCGCCGCCGAGATCCCCTCCTCACTATGAATATCCGTCGGAATCCCGCGCCCGTCGTCGGTGACAGCGACCGAACCGTCGGCATTGAGCGTCACCGTGACGCGCGTAGCGTAGCCGGCCAGCGCCTCGTCAATGGCGTTATCAACGACTTCATAGACCATGTGATGAAGGCCGGAGCCATCGTCGGTATCGCCGATATACATGCCTGGGCGTTTGCGCACGGCATCGAGGCCGCGCAGCACCTTGATCGAATCGGCGCCGTAGTAGGCTTCGGTTTCAGGGGTCAAGGGGGCCTGCGGCCTGGCGGCGAGTTCGGCCATGGGGAGTGTGGACTTTCTGCTCTTGGCAAAGGCTAAATCGTCTGATTTTCAATTATAACCCGTATGGACTTGAAGGTCATATTTTTTAATCTATTTTCGAGCATTTCCGGGCGGTTTAGCGGCGCTATGCACACGTGCTTTTTGGTCGCTGCCGGGCGGACCCGCAAAGGCTGGGGCGGCCTGATTTGCCGCGCCGCGATCCCCAATCGACGAGGCAGCTCTTTGGACAACAACCGCCACGCCCAGCCAGCCAACCGGACGCGGCTCTTCGGTCGAGACCCTCCGAATGCGCGCGGAGCGTAGCGTCCAAGCCGTAAACCGTGCCGCCTTTTGCAAATCGGATGGCTCAGGCAGCTAACCCGGCCACGGCCCTGCCGGCAATCAGAAGGCCATTCTTGTCGGCGCCGACGACAACCCTCTCGCCATCGTGGATTTCGCCCGCCAAGATCAATTCGGCCAAGGGATCCTGCACGTTCTTCTGGATCACCCGCTTCAAGGGCCGCGCGCCATAGGCTGGATCATAGCCCTTGGCAGCAAGCCACGCGCGGGCCTCGGCCTTTAGCTCGAGCGTGATCTTGCGATCCTCCAGGAGTTTGCCCAGCCGCCCGAACTGAATATCGACGATGGCGCCCATATCGTCGCGGCGTAGCCGGTGGAACAGGATGATTTCGTCGACGCGGTTCAAGAACTCCGGCCGGAAATGCGCGCGCACCATTTGCATCACTTCCGAATGGACGGCGGACGAATCCTCGCCCTCCTTTTGTAGCACGAGGAAATCGGCGCCGAGATTGGATGTCATGACGATCAGAACGTTGCGGAAATCGACCGTGCGCCCCTGCCCGTCGGTCAGGCGGCCATCATCAAGCACTTGCAGCAAGACGTTGAAGACGTCTGGATGAGCCTTCTCGATTTCGTCGAAGAGGACGACCTGATAGGGCCTGCGGCGCACTGCCTCGGTTAAGGCGCCACCCTCCTCGTAGCCGACATAGCCAGGCGGCGCGCCAATCAGGCGGGCGACCGAATGTTTCTCCATATATTCCGACATGTCGACGCGCACGAGCGCGGCTTCGTCGTCAAAGAGGAAAGCAGCAAGGGCCTTGGTGAGCTCGGTCTTGCCGACACCTGTCGGCCCCAGGAACATAAAGGAGCCGATTGGGCGATTGGGATCCTGCAGCCCCGCCCGCGCCCGCCGCACCGCGGTCGAGACGGCCTTAACCGCCTCCGCCTGGCCGACAACTCGCTGGCTAAGCGCGTTGCCCATTTTCAACAGCTTGGCGCGCTCGCCCTCCAGCATTTTGTCGACCGGAACGCCCGTCCAGCGTGATACGACCTGCGCGATGTGGTTGGCCGTCACCGCCTCGTCCGCAAGAACGCCGCCGCGTTCGGCCTCGGTCGCGGCGAGCCTTCTTTCGAGACCGGGAATGACGTCGTAAGCGAGTTCGCCAGCGCGCTGATATTCGCCGCGCCGTTGGACCTGAGTAAGTTCGTTGCGGGCAGCCTCGAGCTGCTCCTTGAGTTTCTGTTCCGAGCCGAGTTTGTCCTTCTCGGCGTGCCAGCGCGTGGTCAACGAGGTGGATTTCTCCTCAAGCCCGGCAAGTTCGCCGCCGAGCTTTTCCAGGCGCTCCTTCGAGGCGGAATCGGTCTCCTTTTTCAAGGCCTCATGCTCGATCTTGAGTTGGATGATCCGGCGGTCGAGTTCGTCGAGCTCTTCCGGCTTCGAGTCGATTTGCATGCGCAAGCGGGAGCTCGCTTCATCAATGAGATCGATTGCCTTGTCAGGCAAGAATCGGTCGGCGATATAGCGGTGCGACAGCGTCGCGGCGGCGACAATCGCGGCATCAAGGATGCGCACGCCATGGTGCAATTCGTATTTTTCCTTGAGACCGCGCAGGATCGAGATTGTGTCGGCAACCGTGGGCTCGGAGACGAACACCGGCTGGAACCGGCGGGCCAGCGCGGCATCCTTTTCGACATGCTTGCGATATTCGTCGAGCGTGGTCGCGCCGATGCAATGGAGCTCGCCCCGCGCGAGAGCCGGTTTCAAAAGGTTCGATGCGTCCATCGCGCCATCCGCTTTGCCGGCGCCAACGAGCGTGTGCATCTCGTCGATGAATAAAATAATTCCGCCCGCGGCGGCGATGATTTCGTTCAAGACCGCCTTCAGCCGCTCTTCGAACTCGCCGCGATATTTCGCTCCCGCGATGAGCGAGCCCATGTCGAGCGCGAGAAGCTTCTTGTCGCGCAGGCTTTCCGGCACATCGCCATTGACGATCCGCAGCGCAAGGCCTTCGGCGATCGCGGTCTTGCCGACACCAGGCTCGCCGATCAGAACCGGATTATTCTTCGTGCGCCGCGACAATACCTGAATGGTTCGCCGGATTTCTTCGTCGCGGCCGATCACCGGATCGAGTTTTCCCGCCCGCGCGGCATCGGTCAGATCGCGCGCGTATTTCTTCAAGGCATCGTAGGCGTTTTCAGCGGTCGGATTGTCGGCGGCGCGGCCCTTGCGGAGATCCTCGATCGCCGCGTTGAGAGTTTGCGGCGCGACGCCCGCCCGATCGAGAATTCTTGGCCGCCTCGGTGCCTTTCTCCATGGCCAGCGCGAGCAACAGCCGCTCGACCGTGACATAGGAGTCGCCCGCCTTTTGCGCGATTTTTTCGGCATTGTCGAAAACGCGCGCCGTCGCCGGGGCGAGATACAATTGCCCCGCGGCAGAACCTTGCACCTTCGGCAATTTGGCAAGCGCGAGTTCGGTGTCGCGCAGCGCGTCGCGCGAGCGCCCCCCCGCCCTGTCGATGAGGCCAGCGCTAAGCCCTTCCTCGTCGTCGAGAAGAACCTTCAAAACATGCTCGGGCGTAAATTGCTGGTGCCCTTCGCGGATAGCGAGAGACTGGGCGCTTTGAACGAAGCCCCGCGCCCTTTCGGTGTATTTTTCAAGATTTCATGGCTGATCTACCCTGCCCGCTACATCGCCCCGTAGTGGCGAATTGCGTGGCGCAACTGAACCGAGCCCTTTCCGGCGGCGTTAGAAGAAAATGTAGGAGCGAAATGCGTGCGCGGTAGAGCCGATCGCAGGGAAAAAATTCGTTGATCTGAGGCGTGCAAGTGAGTTGGGGATGAAGGCGGCAAGTTGACGTGCAAGGAAAATTCGCGCTCTCGCCCTGGTCAAACAAAAAACCCCGCACCCGCGGGGTTTTCAAATTTCAGCCGAACATTCTCACCAGCGGCACACGCGCCGCCGCCCCAAGGCGTTGGCCGGAACCAGCAGTGGCGGCCAACCGGCCCCCAATTGCGCCGGAAGCCGCCCCGCCAAGGGCCGCGATGCCAGCCCGGTTCGCAGCCGCCCGCGATTTGCGTGACATGCATTGTCTGCTGCAACGGAAGTGGCAACGCCGGGACCGCTCCGGCGTCGAAGGAAACCACGGCGAATGTACAACCCGCCGCTACGGCAAATAATTTCGCGAGCATGGAAAAACTTCCTCGATTTAACCGCACCCGGGGCAACTATCGTCTCCCGCGCCCGGCGAATCAAGGCAAACAACCAAACTAACGACGGGCCCGTGGCTTAATCCTGGACCGGATCATTGGCATTCGCCGCTTCGCCACCGTGCGGCCCGGCTGCCCCCGTTTCCGCCTTGCCCCCGCGCCTACGACTGGGACGCGGATGAAAGCCGTTGGCAGCATCGTTCGTCTCTGGCGGACCGGCGAGCAAGGGGGAAAGTGCCTCGACGGGCGGCGCGGCGTCATGGGCTTCGGCTGGGACGCGAACCGGGGCAGTGATGAACGCCGGAAGGACGTTGCCTTCGACGGCCTCGGCCATTTGGGGTTCGGCGCGCGGGTCGAACTCGGATCGAGCCTTCATTGCGAAAATCGCGCGGACTCCGTCCACGGTTGCCGCGACTCTCCTGATCGCGGCCGCGCCCATTGCGTTCTTGATAGGGCCGCTGCTCCTGATACGGTTTTTCCGGGTAGACTTGATATTTCCTGTCCCGGTAATTCCTGTCTTGAAAAGGGCGCTCCGGCCGCGGAACACGGTCCGGCCGGGTGAAATCCTGGTTGTCCCCATTGCCATGGAAAGACCGCTCCGGACTAGGCTGCGCGGGGCCAGGCTGAGATTGTGGTGGGACGCTTGGTTGCGGCGGGGCAAGGCGCTCGACAGGGGAAGCGAATCGGTCAGGCATGCCGCCGAAATCGCTGTCGTCATCGGCCTCTTCCACATTGGCTTCGCCAGGCTGACCCTGATAGACGCCGGGTCCTTGCTGTTGGACTTGCTGCGCCGCCGCGATCAGCCGAAAATAATGTTCGGCATGCTGGAGATAGCTCTCCGCCATGACTGGATCGCCAGAAGTTTGCGCGTCGCGCGCCAACTGGAGGTATTTTTCGCCGATGTGGTGGGCCGTTCCACGAATTTTCACATCGGGGCCGCTCAATTCATAGGATCTCGTCAGAGGATTCGGTCCCTTGCGATTGTTGGGGCGGCCGCGCATGCGTTTGTTATTCTGTCCAGGTCTCATCGATGATCCTTGGGTGGCACAGTAATTACGCTTCGCGCGCAGCCGGACCGGCGTGCGTTCACGGTCCTTACCGAACCCCTTATTTTCACAGCACGTAGGCGCGAGCGGATATAAGGCTCTCCAGCCGGTGGCGACTGTGCTCACGGAACCGCCGTGGCACCGGTCTTCGAACTCTTGATGATAGAGTCTCAGAGTTTGGGGACATTGATCCCGGTTGCGCCGGGCATCGCGGCATAGCTCGAACCGGAGGTCATCTTGTTGCCAGCACGCCCGGCTTTTCGTTTGGACGTTCGCGCGGACCGAGGACCTCAACGCCAATCGCAACCATGCAACATGAGCGAAAACCAATCCTTGGAAAGGAACCTAGTCGCTTTCGCGGCAAACGCCAAGAGCTTTTGCGAAAATATATCTCTTGCGATGTTTAGCGTGACCAATTTGTCACGCCAGGGCTCACTGGCCAGAACACGCCAAAACCACACGCGGGCATCCGTCGAGGTCAAGTCTAACCTCGACCGGCGAGCCGAATGCGCCGGTCAAGACCAATTCGACGGCCCCATGCTGACCTACCCCCACTTCCAACGCGATCAAACCGCCTAGCGCGAGCAAAAAATCCCGCGAAGCCGGGATGATATCGCGATAGGCCGCCAAACCGTCTTCGCCGCCATCCAAAGCCAAACGCGGATCGTGATCGCGAACCTCCGGTGCTAGGCGGGCGATTTCGCCGCGAACGACATAGGGCGGATTGGAAACGATCACATCGAAAGGACCGCGCAAGGCCCGGGACCAATCGCCGCAAACGATGAGACCGTGTCGGGCGAGCCCCAAGGCGGCGAGATTTTTTCGCGCGATCGCGCAGGCGCCAGGCGAAATATCGACGCCAATACCGGAAGATCCGGGCAGGCTCTGCAACAGCGAGCAAAGGATTGCGCCGGACCCCGTCCCGAGGTCGAGAATCCGCCAGTTTGCGCGCGGCGATCGGGCCGCATGTTCGAGGACCGCCTCGATGAGCGTCTCGGTGGCGTGACGCGGATCGAGAACGGCGGGGCCGATCTCGAACCGCGCCCGCCAAAAATCCCGGTGGCCGATGATTCGCGACACCGGCTCGCGCTTCAATCGTCGCGCCGCGAAAGATGCGACTAATGCGGCGCCAAGTCCTAGCGGGCAATCGGCGTTGGAAACGAGATCCGCGTGATCGATACCGAGCGCCGCGCAGAGAAGCACGCGGGCGTCGATTTGTGCCAACTCTATGCCGCCTTTCGCCAAGGCCCGCGCGAGCGAGCGCCGCGCCGCGCCGCGCGCCATCGCCGGTTCGAAACTGGGCGGATGCGTCATCGCAATCTCTTCCCTCACGGCGCGGGCTGGCTTGCGGCATCGAGCAGAATCCTGGTCAGCCGCGCGGCGAAATGCGGCGCGTCGGCCGGCTTTTCACCTTCTATCAGCCGCGCCTCGTCGAAAAGGAGCCAAACGATATCCTCGAATTTTTCCTTGTCCGCGGCGCCAATTCGCGCGGCCAGGGCGCGAATCAGCGGATGCGCGGGATTGATTTCGAGCACCGGTTTCGACGCCGGGCCGAGGCGGCCGCTTTCGGCGAGCATCCGTTCGAGACGGCGGTCCGGCCCGCGATCCGAGGCGACGAGACAAGCGGGGCTCGACGACAGCCTATCGGAAGCGCGGACGGCCTCGACCGCCTCGCCCAACACCTGTTTCATGAGCGCGTAAAGGGTCGCGAGACCGGCCGCCGGGGGTGCCTCTTCTGCCGCGCCAGCGTCCGGTTTCTCCTTGAGCGGAATTGAGTTTATATCGGCCGTGCCCTGGGTCACCGACTTGAAAGGCTTGCCATCGAAGCCGGCCGCTGTCGCCACCCAGAAGGCGTCGACCGGATCCGGCAACAGCAAGACTTCGATGCCTCTCGCCCGGAATCCTTCAAGCTGCGGACTAGCGGACAGCTGGGCCACATCCTCGCCGAGAAGATAATAGATCGCCGTCTGGTTCGTTTGCAGGCCTTCCATGTAGTCCTTGAGGCTACGGCCGCCAGCTGGATACGCCGAGGTCGCAAAGCGCGCCAAGCCGAACAAGGCGTCGCGTTTTTCCGGGTCCTCGTAAAGCCCTTCCTTCAGGACGCTCCCAAAGTGCCCCCAGATCTTCGCGAATTTTTCCTTGTCGCTTTCGGCAAGCTTAATCAGTTCCTGAAGGACGCGGTTGGTTACGGCTTTCTTGATGGAGGCGAAGACCGGGCTTTCCTGAATTGTTTCACGTGAAACATTCAGCGGAAGATCGGCCGAATCGATCACCAGGCGCACAAAGCGCAGCCATCTCGGCACAACCTCGGCGTCTTCCTTGATCAGCACATGGCGGACATAGAGCTTGGCCCGGCCCGGACGCGAGGGATCGAACAGATCGAACGGTCGCGATCCCGGCACAAACGCCAAAACCGTGTAGTCGTGGCGCCCTTCCGCGTGCCAGTGCATCATTAATGCTGGTTCGTCGAAAACACCGCCAAGACTTTGATAAAAATCGATATAATCTTTGTGTTCGATCGCCACCTTCGGTTTGGTCCAAAGCGCCGCGCCGTCGGTTAAGCGGCGCGCGCCCTTCTCTTCGACAAGTTCGATCGGCACAGCGAGCGCGCTCGAATGTTCGTGCACAAGCCGCTCAATCCGGCCTGGCTCAAGGTAATTCTTGGACTCTTCGTTCAGGTGGAGAACGACCCGCGTACCTTGGACCGGGGCCTCGCCTTGAGCCAGCGGTTGGATAGAAAAAGTGCCTCTACCATCCGAACTCCAATGGAAGGCTTCCGTCGAACCCGCTCGGCGCGTAAAAACATCGACGCGGCCGGCGACCATGAAGGCCGAATAAAATCCGATCCCGAACTGGCCGATCAGAGCAAGTTTTTCGCGCGCGTCCTCGCCGCCATTGCCGAACCGGTCCAGAAAGGCGCGGGTTCCGGAGCGCGCGATTGTGCCAAGATGATCGGTGAGGTCTTGCCGCGACATGCCGATCCCATTGTCCTCGATGGTGAGGCTTTGGGCGTCCTTGTCAATCGAAATCCGGATCGCGTACGGCGAAGATGCAAGCGCGGAATCGGCTAGCGCCTCGTAACGCAATTGCTCGCAGGCGTCGGCGGCATTGGAAAGGAGTTCGCGCAGAAAGATGTCCCGATCGGAATAGACCGAATGCACCATCAGGTGCAGCAATTTGGCGACATCCGCTTGAAAAGCTTGGCTTTGGCCCGCCGCGTCCGGCATATTCACGTGGCCTCCTTTCCGGTTGTAATTGAATTTCACGAATTTGGCGGCCCCTCGCGGATCGCGTCGAACTTCGCGCTGCCACCTCCCTCGTAGCGCGGATATTGCCTTTGCGCCCGGCGGATGCAAGGCCTTCGCGCTAACCGAATTCGCTCCTTTGTTTTTCGCGCGGGCAAAACGCCGCCGAAACCAGGCGTCGAGGCGGCGTGCCGCACCTCCGTCAAAAGAATGCTTGCCGTCCCGGCACCTTTAAGCGACGATAAAGGTTGAGATAAAGCTTGAGGCCACAGTCATGAGCGGCACGGAACCGGCCGGAGATAACCGCGCGGCGAAACTTGCTTGGAAGCGCAAGGTGGGCCTCATATAAGCCCTCCAATCGCGACGATAGCCGCGGCTCCGGCGGGCATGGCGGTTATTTTGTTTGACCGGCGCGCGTGCGAACATGCGCTCTACCGGATCGAGAAAACTCCGAGGTTGGCGCGAAAGCAAGGCGCCTATTCGTTGGTCACGGCGACCGGCCTCGTTTTGCAACGCGGCCACGACCTTCGCCGCGTAATTGCCGCCCTGGACACAAGGCTGAAGCTGGTTTCGGAGTCAACCTGCGGCGATATCTCCTTTGCCTGAAATCGCTCCAACTTCGCCGGTCTACGACGTTAAGTGCCGGGCGCGGATACGATCGCGCTCGAAGTCGCAAAAGGAAGGTGAGATGGCCGTGGATTCCGCGAATCGTCATTGCGGGCGTAGAGGCTCGAAATCTTGTTGTCTAATCGCGCGAACCGCGACCGGCCTTAGCCTCCCGCCAGCGCGCGGCAACGAATCAATGACGCGCGGCGGAATGCGGATCCCGTGCGCAGCCAGGAAACGAAAGGAAAGCTCGGTCTGAAAGGAAACACAATGTCGAAGAAACCCGCAGCCGTCATACGGCATGTTCATTTCGAGGATCTCGGCACCTTCGCGGAGCCCCTCGCGCGCGCGGGCTATGATTTCCAATATTTCGACGCCGGTGTTCATGGCCTCCCGGCGCGCGATCCGGCCGCAACCAGTCTACTCATCGTGCTCGGCGCGCCGGTTGGCGTTTACGAGGAAGACAAATATCCGTTTCTTCGCGACGAAATCGCTCTTCTCACGGCCCGCCTCAGTGCCGGCCAGCCGACTTTCGGCATCTGCCTTGGCGCCCAGCTCGTCGCCCGCGCGCTCGGCGCAAGAGTCTATCCGTCCGGCATCAAGGAGATCGGCTGGGGCCCGGTCGATCTGACGGATGCGGCCAGCACCACGCCGCTTCGGCATCTGGCGGGCACGACCGTGCTGCATTGGCACGGCGACACCTTCGATCTGCCGCGGGGCGCCGTCCACCTTGCCTCGACCGCGATGTGCCGCAACCAGGCTTTTTGCGTGGGTTCCAACACTCTCTGCGTGCAGTTCCATCCTGAGGTCGAGCCAACCGCCGGGATTGAGCCGTGGCTCGTCGGCCACGCGGCGGAACTTGGCTCGGCTGGCATCGATCCACGCCAATTGCGTGACGGCGCCAAGGCCGCCGGGTCCTCTTTGCCCGCCAAGGCGCGTAAAATGTTTGAAGAATGGCTGGAGGGGCTGCGGTCATAACGGCGAGGGAGGCGGCGGCCTGATGACGGTCATTTCAATTCAGTCGCAAGTGGTGCACGGCCATGTTGGAAACAGCGCAGCGGTCTTCCCGCTGCAAGCCTGCGGCATCGAGGTAGCGGCGGTGCCGACGGCGCTTTTGAGCAACCATCCGCATTATTCTTCCATGCGTGGGGAGGTGCTCAACGTAAAATTAGTGCGCGATCTGCTCGCCGGGCTCGAAGAACGCGGTCTCGTCGACATCTGCAAGGTGTTGATCACCGGCTATTTGGGCTCGGCGGAGAACGCCGTCGCCGTGATCGGTTTCGTCCGCCGGGCGAAGGCGCGAAACCCAAAACTTCTCTATCTTTGCGATCCGGTCATGGGCGACGCCGATGCCGGCTTCTACGTAAATGAAGACATGCGGGCTCTTACTTGCGAAGGCCTTGTTCCATTGGCGGATATTATTACGCCGAACCAATTTGAATTGGAGCACCTGGTCGGGCGCGCGTCCGCAACGGTTGACGCGGTGGTCGCGGCTGCCCGCCGGCTTGGGCCGTCGACGGTAGCCGTGACCGGCGCGCATTTCGATGGTCTGCCCGCCGATTTGGTCCAAACCTTGGCGATCGAGCCACGGGCCGCTTGGATGGTCTCCACTCCCAGGATTTCCTGCCGTCCCTCGGGGACCGGAGATCTCTTCACTGCGCTTTTCGCCGCCGCGTTGGTGCAGGGCCTCGCAACCGGAGCGGCACTCGGCCGCGCCGTCTCCGGCGTCTACGGCGTTATCGAGGAAACGGAGCGGCGGCAGTCCTATGAGATGGCACTCATCGCTTCGGCGGAGCGCATGTTACGTCCCCATCCCCTCTTTGAGCCGTGCGGCATCCCCGCGCGGGCGGATGCCGGCACGTTTCCGGCGGCGCCCGCCGCGTCTTCACAACAATGATGCGCTGCGCCCGTCCTCAGCAGGAACGGGCGTCGGTTCCGGCTCTTTAATACCAAGTCTCTGAAAGTTTAACTCCTGAGGCGGATTCCCAAATCGGCATTTATCTGATTCACCATGGCAAACAGCTTTTGGGAGAGTTTGCCATGTCGACTCCGGTTCCGCTTCGCTCTGACTTTGACACGATTGGCCTGCGCATGCTGGCGCGGCGATCGCGTGACCCCGATCAGACCCGGCGTCTCTTGGCACTGGCCGAGATTTATGATGGCGGCTCGCGGCCGGATGCGGCGCGGATCGGCGGGGTCGGGGTGCAGATCGTGCGCGACTGGGTTGTCCGTTTCAACGCCAAAGGTCCTGATGGTCTCTTGACCGGCAAAGCGCCGGGCGCTCCCAGCATCCTCGGCGAGCGCCAGCGCCAAGCCTTGCGGCAGGTCGTGGAAGATGGGCCGATTCCCGCCCTGCATGGCGTCGTCCGCTGGCGGCTGATCGATCTGGCGCAGTGGCTCTTCGAAGAGTTCCGGGTTTCGATCTCCAAGCCGACGCTCAGCCGCGAGCTGCGGCATATGGGCTTTCGCAAGCTCTCGGCGCGACCGCGCCATCATGCGCAAGACGAGGAAGCCGCGGCGGCTTTTAAAAAAACTTTCTCGCCCTCGTGGAGGAGACCGCCGCAAAAGAGGCTCCTGGCAAGCCGATAGAGATTTGGTTTCAAGACGAAGCTCGGATCGGGCCGAAAAACAAGGTCACCCGCCGATGGGCGAAACGCGGGACACGGCCTTCGGCGCCGCACGACCAGAGGACGAGTTCAGCCTATATTTTCGGCGCCATCTGCCCGGCCGAAGGAAAAGGCGCCGGGCTCGTACTACCCTCCTGCAACAGCGAGGCCATGGCCCTGCATCTCGAAGAAATCTCGCTTGCGGTCGCACCAAGCGCGCATGCGCTCGTTCTTCTCGATCAGGCCGGGTGGCATGTCTCGGCGAAGCTTCCCGTCCCGGACAACATCACGCTCTTGCCGTTGCCGCCGAAATCGCCCGAGCTCAATCCGGTCGAGAACATCTGGCAATTCATGCGCGACAACTGGCTCTCGAACCGCGTCTTCGAATCCTACGACGACATTCTCGACCACTGCTGCTTCGCCTGGAACAAGCTCATCGACATGCCCTGGAAAATCATCTCCATCGGAACAAGAGAGTGGGCCTATCGGTCGTGATCAGCGAGACTTGGTATAAGAGCTCGCTAGCGCTTTGATCTTCGCAAGCTCCGCGTGCTTATCGCGCCACTGGTTTTCCCAGGCCGCGATCACGCTCTAGTGGTCTGATTCATTCGGACAATTCCCAAATCGGCCGAAGCAGTTCAAGCTCTCATTATGAGAGCAGGAATTGTCGTCAACGTCAGGCGAGCAGATCGCCTCCGGCTTGAGGCGATCGTTGCGGATCGCAGCGCACCACAGAAGCACGTGTGGCGCGCCAAGGTTATCCTTGCCACCGCCGACGGCTGCGGCACCGCCGAGATCATGCGCCGGTCCGGCAAATCGAAGCCGGTGGTGTGGACCTGGCAGGCGCGGTTCATGGCAAAGGGCGTCGAAGGGCTGTTGCGCGACAAGACGCGCAAGCCTGGTAAGCCCCCGCTGCCGCCCAACACCGTTCAGCGGGTGGTCGATTTGGCCTTGGGGCCGCCGCCGGGCGAGAGCACCCACTGGACGGGCCGGAAACTTGCCAAGGCGGCCGGAGTGAGCCTGCGTTCGGTGCAACTGACCTGCAACTGAACTTTCATCCAGCGACGGTTAGAGCCTCGGCAGTTGATGCGCCTTGCGGCGCGGTGTGAGCAACAGGCGAGCGGCGGAGCTGGTCAGGATTGCGCAGCCGGGCGCCTGTTGCGGTGAGATCAGCGGCATAGGCCGCAGGTGTCTGGTAGCCGAGCGAGGAATGCGGCCTCGCGGTGTTGTAATCGTAGGCCCATGAGCCAATGACCTGCCGGGCGTGATCGAGACCGACGAACAGGGTCTCGTTCAATAGCTCGTCACGCATCCGGCCGTTGAAGCTCTCGCAGAAGCCGTTCTGCGTCGGCTTACCCGGGGCGATGTAGTGCCAATCGATGCGGTGCTCGGCACACCAGGCGAGGATGGCATTCGAGGTGAGTTCGGTCCCATGATCCGATGCGATCATGTCGGGCTTGCCGCGCCGTTGGAGCAGAGTGCTCAGTTCCCGTGCCACCCGCTTGCCGGAGATCGAGGTGTCGGGGACCGCCGCCAGACATTCCCGCGTTACATCGTCGACGACGTTCAGAATGCGGAAGCGCCGGCCACAAGCAAACTGATCGTGCACGAAGTCGAGTGACCAGCGGGCATTAACCTTGGCCTCGATCAGGATTGGCACCCGCGCTCTGACGGCACGCCGCCTAACGCGACGGCGGCGCACTGTTAGCCCTTCCTCGCGATAGAGCCGGTAAATCCGGTTGATGCCGGATGGCTCACCCTGCTGGCGCAGCAGGACGAACAGCCGTCTATAGCTGAACCGCCGGCGTGCATTGGCCAGATCGCGCAGCCGGCACCGGAGCTCGGTATCAGGCGGCCGGCAGAATTGATACCGGATGCTGGTCCGATCGGCGGCGATGACGGAGCAGGCCCGCCGCTCGCTCATCTGGAACATCGTCCGAAGATGAGCGACAGCCTCGCGCTTTACGGCGGGCCCTACCATTTTTTTCCCAGAAGCTCGCGCAGGGCCGAGGCGTCGAGCATCAACTCCGCCAGCAGCTTCTTCAGCTTGCCGTTCTCGTCTTCGAGTGCCCGCAGCCGTTTGGCATCCGAGACATCCATCCCGCCGAACTTGGCCTTCCAGTTGTACAGCGTCGCTTCCGACATCCCGTACTTCCGGCAGAGTTCCCCAGCCTTCGCGCCAGCCTCATGCTCCCGCAACACTGCGATGATCTGTTCTTCCGTAAACCTGCTTCGCTTCATCGGTCCGTACCTTGTTCAGGCCGGACTCTAACTCCTCGTGGAGGAATATCTCACTGGCAGGTCACAACGCATCCTGGAAGCTCACCAACTCGCGCCGCACCGTATCCGGACGTTCAAACTGTCGAAGGACCCGGAGTTTGTCGAGAAGCTCAGGGACATCGTCGGTCTCTATGTCGATCCTCCCGCCCACGCAGTCGTCCTCTCGGTTGATGAGAAGAGCCAAATCCAGGCGCTCGACCGCACCCAGCCCAGTCTGCCGATGAAGAAGGGCCGCGCCGGAACCATGACCCACGACTACAAGCGAGACGGCACGACAACGCTGTTCGCCGCCCTCAATGTGCTCGACGGCATAGTAATCGGCCGCGGTTCGTCGAAGAAACCAACTCCGATCCCAAACCCTTCGTCTGGACCGCTGACGCCAAACGCGTCCCCGCTGCTGTCAAACGAGGGAAAGAAAAGTTAGAGTCGATCCACTAGGTTGAGAACCCATACAGAGTGTTGATTCCATGATATATTTTTGCCATGATTTGAGTCGCTGGAGGCAGGGGGCATGGCAAGGAGTTTATTCTGGCTGTCGGATGAGGCATGGAAGACGTTGGAGCCCTATCTGCCTCACGGCAAGCCGGGAAAACCGCGCGTGGACGATCGGACTGTCATTTCCGGCATCCTGCATGTGTTGAAAACAGGATGCCGCTGGCGCGACGTTCCGCCAGCCTATGGGCCACCGACGACTATCTACAATCGCTACAATCGTTGGTCCCAGGGCCGTATCTGGCCGCGCATTTTCGAGAAAATGGCGGCCGCCGGTCCAGTTCCAGACGAGCTTTCCATCGACAGCAGCCATGTCAAGGCGCACCGCTCGGCGGCTGGTTCAAAAAGGGGGAGTTCGCGGAAGCGATTGGCCGTTCGCGCGGCGGAAGAACGAGCAAAATCCATGCTTTGGCCGATGATCGCGGCAGACCGGTCGCCTTTGCGCTGACCCCGGGAAACGTCGCCGACATCACCATGGCCGCTCCATTGCTTGGAGCCGTCGCCAGACCAAAGCGGCTGCTGGCAGACAAAGCTTACGTGTACAAGTCTGGACTTGATCCAACGGTCAATGTCAGATTACGTCATTCATTCAACGTCGGGCATGATCGGCGAGGCGGACTCGATGTTGTCAAGGACGCGAGCTTCGCTCGCGCCGGCGCAGCCGGTGCTGTGCATCCTTGACAACATCGATCCCCTCGCCAAACTCGCCGCCAAGAGATGAATGGCAAGGCGTGATTTCATCCGGCACTGCCTGAAATCTCAAGTCCAGTATTTTACAGCTTACGACGCCGACAGCCTGCGCAAATGGCTCAAACAAAGGAAGGTCAAAGCAGTCGTTCCACGCCGGACGCCCTATCCTCTGGACAGCACGGCCTACAAACGCAGAAATCTCATCGAACGAATGTTCTGCAAGCTCAAGAACTGGCGACGCATCGCAACCCGATATGACCGCTATGCGCAAAACTATCTCTCCGGTCTCGCCCTCGCAGCCATAATGATCGCATGGATTTGAATGAGTCCCCAACCTAGGGCCTGTGTTCAGTTAGGAGGCGATGGTACGAGAACGGATCAGAATCAAACGTGGAACGCTGTTGTTCGTTTGACGCGAGTCTGCGGAAGGGATTCCCAAATCAGCAATTGCGTAATTCATGGGTGGTCGGCCTGAGGAGGGGCTGACCGATGCGACGCTATGCATTACGCGACGACCAATGGGATCGGATCAAGGATTTTCTTCCCGGCCGCGAAGGCCATGTTGGAGGCACAGCGGCGGACAATCGATTGTTTGTCGAAGCCGTTCTCTATCGTGTAAAATACTGGACTTGAGATTTCAGGCAGTGCCGGATGAAATCACGCCTTGCCATTCATCTCTTGGCGGCGAGTTTGGCGAGGGGATCGATGTTGTCAAGGATGCACAGCACCGGCTGCGCCGGCGCGAGCGAAGTTCGCGTCCTTGACAACATCGAGTCCGCCTCGCCGATCATGCCCGACGTTGAATGAATGACGTAATCTGACATTGACCGTTGGATCAAGTCCAGACTTGTACATCTATCGGTATAGGGCCGGCCTTCCTTGGCGCGATCTTCCGGAGCGTTTCGGTGATTGGAAAATCATTCACCAGCGCTTCAGCCGGTGGGCGAAGAGTGGGATTTTTGAGCGCATTTTCAATCTGTTGGCAAGCGATCACGATAACGAATACATGATGATCGACGCCACCATTGTGCGTGCTCACCAGCACAGTGCCGGGGCGCGAAAAAAAACGGCGCGCAAGCGATCGGCCGCTCGCGCGGTGGACTGACAACCAAAATCAACGCTCTTGTCGACGCTCTTGGCAATCCTGTCCGCTTAATACTCACGCCAGGTCAGGCCCATGATCTGGCTCGCGCAGCGGAATTGCTTGAAGCCGCCAATCCAGACGCCTTGATCGCCGACAAGGCCTTCGACGCCGATCCGTTTATCGCCACCCTAACCAAGCGGGAAATCACTCCGGTCATCCCGCCGAAAGCGAACCGCAAAACCCCACGGCTTTGCGATTTCGCGCTCTACCGCGAACGCAACCTCGTCGAGCGCTTCTTCAATAAACTCAAGCATTTTCGGGCCATCGCCACACGCTACGACAAACTCGCCAGAAATTTTCTCGCCGGAGTCCAGTTGGCCTCAGTTATCGTCTTGCTCAACTGAACACAGGCCCTAGTTTCAATAGGGATAAGCGGGGGTTTCGAACTCGAAGATGGGCTGTGGGCGGCCGGGAACTTCGAGCGGCCAGGGCAGCCGGTCGTTTCCGAACTCCGACTTCAAGTAATACTGATCCGGCGTCCGGTTGAAGATCGTATTGGCCGTCATGTAATTCGACAGGCTGCCGACGGGAACCATCGGGCCGGGATCGAGGAAACTGCGCCGGTTGACGGTGAGCGGCGGACGTTCGTCATTATACGGCTCCGCTACCCGCGTGTGATGGCGGTGCCGCGTGGTTTGCGCGTTGGCGGCGGCAGTGAACGCGGCCAAGGCGGCGGCGGCCAGAACGATCGATAACTTATTGTGAAACATTTCGAAACTCCTCGGGTTCCTTAGCCTAAACGCAATGACCCTGGTTTGGTTGCACCCCGCGCATCGTTGCCTCTATTAAAGTTGAGTTTACCTTGAACCGGTTTACCCAATCGAACATTCCAATGGGCATGATTTTCTAGAGATGATCGACGAGAGTGATCCACGCAAAGCAGTAGTAACCGTGTGTGAACTTTTGGCGCGATAGCGGCTTGTTCCAGTCCGCGGCTAGATCGGGTACCAGCGGCCGCCAGCCGGCGCATCAAAGGGCAGCCGCAACGGCTCGCTCAGAGGGCACCGCGATAGGAATCGCGGCTCCCAGGCCTAGACGATTTCACGGGCGAGAGCGAAAGCGTCACGGAAATCGATCGCGAGGTGGGTGGATGAAGTCGCTAAGCGCCGGAATAATCCCAATTCCGTCTTGTATTTCACATCGCCGATGGCGAGTGGCCCAATTCCGAGAATGCCCCCCGGCAGTTCGACACCATTGTCCATGAGCAGGAGACCCTCAATTCCCGCCGGGGGTACCGCATTGACGTCCGCCGCGATAACGAGCGATTTAGCCGAGGCGAGCGCCGCCGCCGACAAGACTTGCACGCCCGCGGCCGCGGCGCAAAACACGATCTCGGCGCCAACCAGCACCTCCAACAGCTTCACTGGCGTGCTTGCATCGACAGCATGCACGGCAACGCCAAACCTCTTCTTGATATCGTTAGCCTTGGCCTGGACGCGTTCGCGTCCATCATGGCCGGCGAGCGTCACATCGGCGCCTTCCAGCGCGGCGATGACACCGGAGGCGTAACCAACGACACCAGTCGCACCGAAGATCACGATCTTCATATCGGCGAGCGCCCGGCCTTTTTTTTGCTTCAGTATTTTCTCCACGCAGGCCACCATCGAGGCGGCCGACGTGAAAGACCCGGCGGGATCGGCGAAAGAGGAAATCTCGAATGGCTTCAAAAGGGTCGCCTTTAGCTGCTCCATCATGTCGAGAGCGAGGCCGGCATCCTTTCCACCGAAGAAAATGCATGTACGAGCCGCGTCTCGCGGGGAACGCGAAAACATGGCATCCTGAATTAATGGCGTGATTTCGTCGAGCGTGACGCTCCCGTACGATGTGACCGAATCGAATCCGGCGTCGAGCGCCATATTCACGTCGAAAGGGCTCATGTGCTTCATCGAACTGAGCATGTGCAAAATGTTTTTGGCCACCCATTTTCTCTTATTTAAAGGACATCCACAGGATACCGGCCTTGTTGCCGCAGAGCTTTCCACTTTCGACGGATTTTGACAATACAAAACCCTCGGATTTTGTTGTGGTCCAAACTCGCCTCTCGCTTGGTTTTGGATCGAACGAAAAGCAATCGAGCGCCTGATGGCTCGCTTGCCTTCCTTGCTGGCGTGGAACGCCCCACCCGTTGCGGCTTTCTCTCATATCGCCTATGCAATGAGCCGGTTATGCGGCGGGGTGCTCGCCGGAAATACAACCCGATTTGTGGACGGAGCAGAAGATGGGTTTCAAGCTTGCCGTTGTTGGCGCCACCGGAAACGTCGGGCGCGAAATGCTCGATATTCTTGCCGAGCGCCGGTTTCCGGCCGCTGAGGTCGTGGCGCTTGCCTCGCCCCGTTCGATCGGCACGGAGGTCTCTTTCGGCGACAAGATTTTGAAATGCAAAGCCCTCGAAAACTTCGATTTCGGTGGAACCGATATCTGCCTGATGTCGGCGGGCGGCACTGTCTCGAAGGAATGGGCGCCGAAAATCGCCGGCCAAGGCTGCGTCGTCATCGATAATTCCTCCGCCTGGCGCTACAATTCCGACGTGCCTCTGATCGTGCCAGAGGTGAACGCCGAGGCGATCGCGGGTTTCGCCAAGCGCAACATTATTGCAAATCCGAATTGTTCGACGGCCCAGCTCGTGGTCGCCTTGAAGCCGCTGCACGACAAGGCCAAGATCCGCCGCGTCGTCGTTGCGACCTATCAATCGGTGTCCGGCGCCGGCAAGGAAGCCATGGACGAGCTCTTTTCCCAGACCCGCGCGATCTTCGTGTCCGATTCTGTCACGACCAAGAAATTCCCCAAACGTATCGCCTTCAACGTGATCCCCGAGATCGACGTGTTCATGGAGGATGGATACACCAAGGAGGAATGGAAGATGATGGCGGAGACGAAGAAGATCCTCGACCCCAAGATCAAGCTCACCGCGACCTGCGTGCGGGTGCCGGTCTTCATCGGCCATGCCGAAGCGGTCAACATCGAGTTCGCCAATCCAATCACCGCCGATGAGGCACGGGCAATATTGCGCGAAGCCTCCGGCTGTCTGGTGATCGACAAGCGTGAGCCCGGTGGGTATATCACGCCGCATGAAGCGGCGGGCGAGGACGCGACCTATATCTCCCGCATCCGCGAGGATGCGACGGTTGAGAACGGTCTCTCACTTTGGTGCGTCGCCGACAATCTCCGCAAGGGCGCGGCGCTGAACGCGGTTCAGATCGCCGAGGTATTGGTCAATCGCAAATTGATCGCGCCGAAGAAAAAAGCCGCGTGAGCGGCGGTAGCAGCGTCAAAAAGAGGGCCATTTTTCAGACCCAGGTAGACGCCCAGAGAGACGCGCCCTGCCCGCCCTGCCCGGCCGCGTCAGGACGAAGGCTCCGTTTTGCCGGAGCCAGAACGCTCCTCGAACCACGCCTCTATCTCCAGCATTGGAACGGCCTCGTCGTCTGGCCCGTCGATGCCCACCACTTCGTTGTCCCCTTGCGCCAATTCCAAGCCTCTTCGAGGGCTTCCTCCTCTGTCGCCAATTCGCGGGACAGCATTTCGTGCTTCAATTCGTCATCGATATATCGAACGAACCATCCCATCTTCGCAACTCCCATTCTGATATTTAGCCGCCCACGCTGTCATGTTTCAAAAGGTTGTTAGGGTTAGGGGATTGGAGTTGTAGCGGCGCTGGTAAAGACAGCGTTCCCGGCGAGGATAACCAAATAAGGCTTATCGAGAGTCCCAAATGCGGCGCGGCCGGACAGCCAGCCGTCGAGATTTGCCACGGCAACGACGCGCGGGTCAATGGCGCCGGCCTCCGCCGCCGCAACCCACCCCAAAGGAAAAGCCAAAGAACCCAATCCTGTAGAATTGGATCCGTCCGCGCAAGTCCGCGTTGGCGCAGGCATTGAGCCGGTCGATCGCCGTTAATGCCTTTTTGGCTTGGCGAAGGACTCTGCGATCGCCGACCCGCAAAGTGGTTTTGAATGCTTCGGCTGACGAAAGAGAACACTTCTAAGTAGATATGCCGATAGAAACGGCGATTGTAGCGAAACACAAATCATTGAGCTAGGGGCCGAGGTTCCATCTTGCCAAACAGGCCAAAACGAGCAAATGCTACAAGCCCCCAGCCATCTGGCGAATGCCAGTCCATTGTCATGCTCCGGGTTCGGGTCTGGGCAAGCTTCGCGGATCGTTTTTCAACCGCTTTACCTCGGTTGGGCCTAAATCGATGGAATCCCGGTACGCACTATTTGCCTTGTACGCGCTCGGCGCGGCCGTGCTGGCGGCGTCTCTCGCGAAATTGAGGGCGAAGCTGGAGTTGGCGAAGGCGACGCAGTGGTCGCTGGCAGGGAACGTCTGGATCGCGCGACGGATAGCGTCGCTTATCCCGTTCTACGATTATGATGAAGAGAAGTTCTTCCGCACGGACAGTCCGCCGGACGAGATCGCCGCGCGCCGCCGCGCCGGATTCATGCGCCTCTCAAAACTCTTCCGTGAACAATTCGCAAAGACGGACCAGTTCACGGCCGAGGTCAAGGACAGCATTTCCGACCTTCAATTCACCGAAGCCTATCGGGCGCCGTTCCAATTCCGCCGCTTGGTCCGCGAACACCTCGACGCCGGCGCGTTCGTCCTGTCGTCGTCCGGAGTGACTCTCACCGATCTGGACGGCAATTGCTTCTACGATCTGACCGGCTCCTACGGCGTCAACGTCTTCGGCAATGATTTCTACAAGGAGTGCATAGAACGGGGCTGTCAACGCGTGCGCGAACTCGGCCCGGTCCTCGGCAGCTATCATCCGGCGATCGCCTACAACGTCAAACGGATCAGAGAGATTTCCGGACAGGATGAAGTGTCGTTTCACATGTCCGGAACAGAGGCGGTCATGCAGGCGGTGCGGCTCGCGCGCTACCACAGCCGCCGGTCTCATCTGGTGCGTTTCTGCGGCGCCTATCACGGATGGTGGGGCGACGTCCAACCGGGTGTCGGCAACCCCGCGCCGGCGCATGAAACCTATACTTTGAAAGAGATGTCCCGCGACACGTTGCGCGTGCTGCGCAGTCGCCGCGACATTGCGTGCGTCCTTGTCAATCCGTTGCAGGCGCTCCATCCGAATGCGGCCGCGCCTTCGGATTCCTCGCTGGTCGATGGCGCCCGAAGCTCCCACTTCGACAAAGAAGCGTATCGTGTTTGGCTGCAGCGCCTGCGCGCGGTCTGCACGGAGCGCAAGATAGTGCTGATTTTCGACGAGGTCTTCAGCGGCTTCCGCCTCGCGCTCGGCGGGGCGCAAGAATATTTCGGCGTTCGAGCCGACATTGTCACGTACGGGAAGACTCTCGCGGGCGGCCTCCCGATAGGAGTGGTCTGCGGCCGCAGGGACCTGATGAAGCGCTACCGCGACGATCGCCCGGTGGATGTCTGCTTTGCCCGCGGGACCTTCAACTCCCATCCCTATGTCATGGGGACTATGCACGAGTTCTTGGAGCGGATCGATAGCCCGAAAATCCGTGAGTTGTACCGTAATGTGGATCCGGTATGGAATGGCCGGGCGGACCGGCTCAACCAGCGCATGCACGACGAGGGGCTACCCGTGCAGATAGCTAATATTTCGTCTATTTGGAGTGTCTTTTTCACGCAGCCGTCGCGATACAACTGGATGTTTCAGTACTACCTGCGCGCCGAAGGATTGGCGCTGAGTTGGACTGGAACGGGGCGCATCATCTTCAGTTTGAATTACACGGATGCCGACTTCGAAGCAGTCGCAAATCGCTATATGGCCGCTGGCAAGGCAATGCAGCAAGACGGTTGGTGGTGGTCCGATCCCTTGGCGACCAACAAATCAATCAAGCGCCATATACAGCGCGAGATGATCGCCCACCGTTTCATAAGGAATCATCATCGCTCCGGCGACCGGTCGATGCCAGAGTCGCAATCCTAGCCGCATAAATGCCGCTCAGGTGTCATGGAGTCGAACAACTCGGCTCGCAGCAGGAATAGCGGTGCCAAGTAGTAGAGTTTGCTATCGTGAAATGGGTCCGTCAAGAGTGTCGTGACTCATACCAACCCCGCCCGGAGGTCCTTGATGAAGAACCGCTGCTCCGTCCGGTATATGCGTCCGCCGCCGACGATGACAGAGTCAGGGCGGGCAATCTAGAGCGCGTCCGGGTCGATTGGAACCGTTTGATCGATAAGGATGCAGCTCAAAATCATAGAGTTGGAGCATGCCGGAATCGAAAAAGCCGAGCAAGTTTTTCTGTACATGCTCCCGCGATCAATCATCGCTAATAATAAAGCGGATCCAAGAAAGTCTGTCGCGTTATTCGACATTTGCCATAGTTTGGCGTATCCGCGCAAGAGCGTTGGTGCGGCTTTATCGGAAAGAGCCGATGCTTCTCTCAGGACGGGGGCATGCTCACTAAGCCCGCGAGGCTTCGCTCCGGAATATGTGGCCGCGCTCCGCATCCACTCGGTCGAGGAGAGACCACAGATGTTCGGCGGCCCGATCCGCCCCCTCGTCCTGGAACATATCGACGTGCCAGCCGGGGACCCGGTGAACGAAAAACCTGCCCTTGACGAGATCGGACCAGCCCATCTTCGGGTCGGCAAAACGGGTCACGACATGGTCGCTTTGCAACAACACCACGTTGCCAACCGATGCGGATGCCTGGTAGTTCCAGCACGCTTCTTCGAGATTGGACAGGAACCACTGGTTGGCCCAGTCATCAATGACCAGCTTCGCCTGGCTGAGCTTTGCCCGGCTGATGAGGTGCAGTGCGGCGGCCAAGTCCATAATCCTGCTCTGGCGCACCAGTTTGTAGGATACAAGAAACTCCACCACCGACTGCTTACCGCTTAAAAGGAGTCCGCATTTATGCTCAACTGAGTGCAGCCGGTTGGACCAGCGGAACAGATAACGCCGGATGAACGGAAGGCGGCGCTTGCTATAGCCTGGGAGCCAGCTGTCGGCCATCACGACCAGTGGAACCGACTCTCCGGCCTGTCTCAATTGCTGCGCCGCCACATAGGCGATGACTCCCGCTACACAAAATCCAAATAGGATATAGGGACCGTGCGGCCGCGCCTCGCGGATAAGGCGCACATAATCGGCCGCGATCTCCTCCATGTCGCGGCGGGGCAATTCACGAGGATTGCTCGGATCAAACAGCTGAACGCCAAGAAACGGCCGATCCGTTCCAATCCTTCGCGCGAGATTATAATAGATCATCGTATTGTTGATGGCGATAATTGGCGTCTTGTCGCCGCGCGGTTGAATCTCGACAATGCTCCATGGTTCCTGCAGCGTTTCGATCCTGAACACATGGGCTGTGAACTCTCGCACGGTCGGCGCCTGAAAAAGGGTCATGACATTGATTTTGACGCCAAAGGTGCTCGCGACCTTGGTCATGAGCCGCATGGCCATCAAGGAATGCCCGCCGAGCTCGAAGAAATTCGACGTGGGGCCAATTTCCGGTACTTGAAGGACATCCCGCCAGATCGCCATCATCCTTGTTTCGGCATCGGCCGGCTTTGCGCGAGACATTGGACTTGGCGCCGAGGGAGAGAACATGTTCGCAGCCAAATCGCCGGCGGTTTGGCACGGCTCACTCCTATCTCGAACAGGCTGCGCAAAGGTGGACAATCTTGCCTTGGGATTGAAAATGGCGAGCTCGAAACATGTCATCAGGAATTCGAGCATGCCTTCGACCGTTCTTCTTTCGTAGAGGCCGGTGTTGAATTCCACCGCCAGCCGCCAGCCGCTTGGCCAATGGACCAAGAAGAAATTAAGATCGTAGAGCGAGCCAGCGGACAGCGAAGGTTGTCCCGTGAGTTCGAAACCGCCATAACTTCTATGTTCCATAACATCGCGCAACACATTGAAATCAATACAGATCAGCGGCGTGCGTTTGGGATCGCGCGGGGGATTGAGAAGTCCGACCAATCTGTGGAACGGCATGTGCGGGTGGATCAATGCCTCTTGAATTGTTCCGTTCACCCGGGCCAGGAATTCCTCGAAGGTTGGGTCTTTCGACGCATCGAACCTCAGCACCAGATTATTGAGAAAGACACCGATCATGTTCTCAAGATCCGGATCGTCGCGTCCGGCGATCTGGGTCCCGAATATGACGTCCGTGCGGCCGCTGTAGCGGTGCAGCATCGCCGCAGTCACGGCGCAGCCAAAACTGAACAAAGTAAGGTTGTGCTTGCGCGCGGCTTCTTCCAATTTGTCGCCAAGCGCCAACGGCATCATGACCGCGAGAATCTCTCCGCCGTGGTTTGGTTGAGAGGGGCGCTCACGATCTGGACAAATTTCGAAATATGGCGCTCCCGCCAGCTTGTTTTTCCAATAAGCGGTCTCCGCCTCAAAGCTGCTGCTGGCGAAATATTCCTTCTGCCAGAGGCAATAGTCGCCATATTGCAGCGGCGGCTCCGGAAGATCGTGAGGTCGCTTGGCGTCGAGTGCCGCGGCGATTGTGCCAAACTCATGGGCGAGATTACGAATCGACCAGCCATCGAAGACAATCTGATGGACAGTGACGAGCAAGACCCCATGATCGGCGGACAGGCGCAGCAAGGTCGCCCGGATCAGCGGCAATTGTCCAATGTCGAACGGCACGTGCGCCTCGCGGCGGCCCAACGCAAGGGCTTCATCGGGCCGCTTTTCCTCGGGAATGACGGTCAGATCGACAACGGACAAATGGAAATCGAGGCGGCCGGCTACTTCCTGCATGGGTTCGCCGTCCTTATCGATGAACCTCGTGCGCAGGATCTCGTGACGGTCGACGATCGTCTGAAAGGCTTGTTCAATCGTCGAAGCGTCGAATCGCCCCTTGAGCTCCCAACGCAGGGCGATGTTGAGAACCGAACCTCCGGGGTTTAGCGCATGGATGAACCAGCATCGCTGCTGCGACGACGATAAGGGAAATAACAGTTCTTCGGGCGGCTTCGTCTCCGAACCTGGCAAGTGATGAACGCCCTCCATAATCATCTCGATTGTCATCTCGATGCACCCGAGCGGCGCCTGAAACTTTGCAATGAGGGCGCCGTATTGACTGGTGTGAGCACCAATTCCTCCGGCAGGTCATTCGCGGCCCGCGCCAATTCGGCGATAGTCGGATGCCGCATCAGCTGGGCCGCACCGAGGTCGAGGCCCTGCTCCCGCATCCGCGCCGCGATGCGGAACAGGTCGATGGAATCCGCCCCTAGCGCGAAAAAATTATCGTGTATGCCAATCTCGCTAGTTCGCAGAACTTCGCCCCAAATCATGGCGAGCTTGGCTTCGAGGGGTGTCTGGGGTGGCGCAATGACTCGCTCCGGTAACGCCTGCGCGGGATCGGGTCGCGGCAGCGCGTTGCGGTCGATCTTGCCGTTCTGTGTACGGGGTAGCGCGTCGAGACGCAAGATCTGCGCTGGGACCATGTAATCCGGCAATTCCTCGCGCAATTTCGTTCGCAGCCCGCTCACGCTCTCGATGGTACCTTCGGGCGCCGCGATATAGCCGACTAGATCGTCGCCGTGCAAACCGGCGGCCGTTTCCGGGCGGCCGGAAACGCGCCGCAGCGCATCTTCGACATCGCCAAGTTCGATGCGGAAACCGCGCAACTTGATTTGGCTATCGGCGCGTCCGAGCAGTTCGAAGCGCCCGTTCGCTAGATAGCGTGCGCGATCGCCAGTGCGATAGAGGCGCCCATTCGTGCCGCTGGAAAACGGATTTTCCGTGAAGCTTTGCTTGGTGAGCGCTTGATTTTTATGATATCCTCGCGCTAGTCCCGCGCCGGCGATGCAAAGCTCTCCAGCGGCCCCGATTGCCGCCGTATTTCCCGCCGCGTCAAGGATATACATCCTTGTGTTCGCGATCGGCCGGCCGAAATCGATAGCGCCGCCGTTTTGCCGTTCCGCCAGCGACCAGATCGTCGTTTCGGTCGGTCCGTACATGTTCCACAGTTCGCCCGATCCGAGATCCTGGGCGAGTTTCCGGTCGAGCGTCTCGCCGCCGCACAGGACTTTGAGCCCCTTCGGATTGAGCCCCGCTTCCAGCAATAGCCGCCATAGGGCCGGGGTGGCCTGCATCATCGTTGTCCCTGTGCGGATGATCAGCGCGGCGAGGGAAAACGGGTCCATGACATCGGCCCGGCTCGCGATCGCGAGCTCGGCGCCGGCCGTCAGCGGCAGGAAGATTTCAAGAGCGGCAATGTCGAAACACGGCGTCGTCACGGCGAGGAAGACATCGGCGGCGCCAATGCCAGGCGACTGCCGCATCGCGGTCAGGAGGTTCACGACCGGGCGATGCTCGATATCGATGCCCTTTGGCCGGCCCGTCGAACCGGAGGTGAAGATGCGATAAGCGAGATCTTCCTGGCGGGCGCGCGGAAGAGGCGGCAGTTGTTCTTCGCCCAAGTCCGCGCTGGTTTCACCAACGCCGATGCAAACCGGGATCACCGCCTTGATGCCGTCTTCGAGCGTTGCCGACGTCAAAGCGATCTTGACATCGGCCTCGGAAACGATCGCGTGGATGCGCGCGGGCGGATAGATCGGATCGAGCGGAACATAGGCGCCGCCCGCCTTGAGGACGGCGAGCATGGCGACAACCAGCTCCGCCGAGCGGTCGAGATAAATCGCGACCGGCGTTTCGCGGGCGACCCCGGCGGCAAGCAATCGCCACGCCACACGATCCGCGCGCATGATAAGCTCGCGATAGGTGAGGGTAGTGCCTTCGAAGCGGACCGCGACGGCGTCTGGAGTAGCTGCCGCCTGCAAATCGATCAACTCGTGAATGGCGAATTCCGGGATGGGATAATCCGGCCCCGCGAGAGCGGTGCACAGCGTGTTCTCCTCCGCCCGCGTCAGCATAGGCAGCCGCAAGGCCCCCCTGTCCATGTCGCCGGCGACGGCTTCGAGCAGCGTCCGGTAATGGCCGATCCAACGCGCGATGGTCGAGCTGTCGAACAGATCTGTGCTGTAATCGCAATCAATGATAAGGCCGCTGTCTTCCACGACGACATTGAAGAACAAATCGAAATTCACAAAACGCTTGGGATTGGCGTCGGTCGAGACGGCGAGATCCTGGAACGGAAGATTTTGCCCGATCCGCTCCAAATTGAACTGCGCTTCGATCAAGGGAAGCCGGTTGATCTCCCGCGGCATGTCGAGCGCCCGGACGAGGGACCCGAAAGTGTAGCTTTGATGATCGGCCGCATCGAGAAGAAGCTGCTGGGTCTTGCGCGCGGCTTCGAGGAAAGTGACGCCGTTTGGGAACTCGCCTCGCAACGGCAGGAAGTTGACGCAATGGCCAACAAGAGGCCCTTCGCCGTGCAAGCTCTGCCCGGCGGTCGGAATGCCGGCGACGACGCCGGTTTGTCCGCTCAAGCGGGCAAGCAGCAATTGATAGGCGGTCAACAGCACGGCAAACAAGGTACAGCCATTGCGCGCGGCCGCTTGCTTCACGCGTTCGTACAGGGAAGCGTCGATTGTCCCGCGCAGCGTATCTCCGCGAAAGCTCTTAAGCGCCGGGCGCGGACGATCGAGCGGCAGGGCCAAAGGCTCCGGCGGTTGCGCGAATTGTTGCAGCCAATAGGCCTCCGCCTCCGGCTGCACCGCGCCGTGCCGTGCTGCATAGTCGACGAAGCTGTGGGCTTGCGGCAGGCTTGCGGCGGCTCCGCTTCGACGGGCCGAATAGAGCGCCCCAAGTTCATCCAAAAGGATGTTCATCGACCAGCCATCGCAGACGATGTGATGGGCGGTCAAGATCAGCATATGGCGGTCTTGACCATGGTCCGGCACCAAGGTGAAGCGAATGAGCGGTCCCTTGACCAAATCGAAGGGAGTCGAGGCCTCGTTTTCGATGACATCGGCAAGATGGGTATGAAGAGGCTTCCCCTCGCCGCGCGCGATGGTGAAGGCTAGCGGTGCCGCGGGCATCACAGTAAAGCCATCGCCCGCCGGTGCGAAACGGATGCGAAGCGCTTCGTGGCGTTGCACTAAATCGCGCGCCGCTTTGCGCAGCGTTGGCGTGTCGAGCTTGCCGCGCATATCGAGTGTGACCGATTCGTTGAAGGCGCACGAAGCGGCGTCGCCGAGTTGGGCGCTGAGCCAAATTTCCATTTGGCTTTCGGTCAACTGGCCTTGGCGCGCCCCGGCTGATTCCGGCGTCCGTCCGAAGAGGCCCGCGGCCATCATTTGTGCCGAGGCCGCATCGAATGCCGCGGCGATTTTCGCGAGATCGGCATCGTCGTGGGCGGTCGTCAGGAAACACGGGAAGCCTTCCCGGATATGAATGCCCTGTTCGCGCATCAGGTAATAGAAGAGCGATGCGAAATGATATTCGGCGGGGAATTTGACGAAGAAGATCGAGCCGAAATGATGAATTTCGGCCGGCATGCCATGGCGCTCGAAGACGGCGTCAAGGTCGTCCACGAGACGTCCGGTACGCTCGGACAAATTTTCCAGCAGGCTTGGCCCGGCTGCTTTTAGATGCTTCAAAACCGCGGCGGTGGCGGCGAGCGTCAGCGGGTGGCGCACGAACGTGCCGGCGAAAAAGGTCACTCCAACGGTCGGATAGGAATCGTCGCCATATTGCCACATGCCGCCGTCGAGAGCGTCCATGAACGCGGCCTTGCCGGCCAAGATGCCGATGGGCATGCCGCCGCCGGCAACCTTGCCATAGGTGACAAGATCGGCGCGGATGCCGAACAAGGCTTGGACGCCGCCAGGATGGACGCGGAAGCCAGTAACGATTTCGTCAAAGATTAAGGCGGTCCCCGCCTTAGCGGTTAGGTCGCGCAACGCCTCCAGGAATTGCCGGGGACGGAAGCCCGGCCGCCGGCTCTGCACGGGTTCGACCAGGACCGCCGCCAATTCATGGACGTGCCGTTCGAGCCAGGCAAGGCTCTCGGGGGTTCCATAGTCCAGGATGCTGATATTGGCGATGGATTCGGCCGGAATACCCGGCGCGATCGGAAATACCCGCGCGACCCCCTCGCGAACGCCGCCTCGCGCCAAAACTTCGTCGAATTGGCCGTGGTAGTCGCCGGCGAAATAGACGATGCGGTTGCGTCCGGTCACCGTTCGCGCGATGCGCATGGCCGCCATCACCGCTTCGGACCCAGTATTGCAAAAGGTCATCCGCTCGTTGCCAGTGAGATCGCACAAGAGCTTTGCCACCTCGCCGGCGAGAGGCGTTTGCGGGCCCAATTCAAAGCCCTGGGCGATTTGCGCGATGAGCGCTTCACGAATGAAATCGGGTGAGTGGCCGAAGGCAGTCTGACCAAAGCCGTTCACGAGATCGATATAAATGTTGCCATCGACATCCCAAAGTTTCGAGCCCTCGGAGCGGGTGGTGACGATCGGGTAAACGATCTCCTTCCATTCTGGATCGAATCCCGAGGCGACCCGGGGATCGGCGAGGACCGCGCGCGATGCCTGGGTCATGTCCTTGGAACCGCGCGTGCGCGTTGTGTAGCGTTCGATCAGATCGGCGACGAAACGGCGTTGCCCAGCGTCGAGACCGGCATCGCGCGCTTGCGAAAAGGGCTTGAAGGGGCCAAAGGCCTCGCCGGGTTTTTTCTCCGGAAGCGGCTTTGCTTGAAGAGGCGCCGCTGCTTGCGGGGATTGCCGGACGGCTTGGGCCGCCGCCGCGGCCAAAGGTGCCGCGCTGCCTATCTGCCGCAAGGTTTCGAGCTGCCGGTTTATGAGGTCGCTCATGCTGGCGAGCTGCGCCGCCATGACTTGCTCGATCCCTTGTCCCGGCAAGGATGCAGCCGCAAAACGGGGTGCGGGGATCGCGGCTGAAGGAGGCAGAGTGGAACCGGCCTCGGTCGAGCCAGGCGCGGCCATGGCGGGCTCGGGCTCAAATTCCGTCGCCGTTTGGTTCAAATGCTCGGCCACCGCATCGACCGTTCCAAGTTCGCCCATCATCTGGCGGAAGCTGACGGCGACATTGAAGCGGGTCTTGATCGCTTGGCTTGCCTGCGTGAGGAACAATAAATCGAAGCCAAGTTCGAGGAAACTTGTGCCGCGCGGCGCGTTCGCTACATCGATGCCCGAAAGATTTTCGAGCAAAGCCGCCAGTTCGGCCCGGATCGCTGCTTGGCGGTCGGGCATCTCTCGTTGTTGCGCAATTTGGGCAGTGGGGGTCGGCTGCAATGTTTCGTTCGCCATGGCGGTAATGTGACTTCCTTCAAAAGAAATGATCGCAGCGGGGCTGGCGCTTGAGGAATCTATAAAATAACGCTTGCGCTGGAAAGGGTAAGTAGGCAGGACAACTCGCCGTTGCGGCGCGCCTTCGTACAACGCGCGCCAATCCGGCACCGCTCCAGCGGCCCACAGGTGTCCGAGCGTATCGAGAAAGACCGCGTCCGCGTTGCGTTCCTCGACCGCGTCTGGAAGCGAAGCGGCGATCAAAGGCGCCCCGCGCATCGCGTGGTTTTGCCGGGCGAGGCTTGTGAGCGTCCGCCCGGGGCCGACCTCGATCAGGATTGGCGACACCGGTTCGGCGAGGCACGCGAGTGCCTCGGCGTAGCGTACCGTCTCGCGGCAATGCCGCGCCCAATAAAGCGGGTCCGTCGCCTGATCGGCCGTTATCCACGTTCCCGACATGGTGGAGACGTAAGGAATGCTGGGGGGCTTGAGAGGAATCCGCGCCAAGATCTCTGCTAGCGGTTCGATCACCGGATCGACCATCGCCGAATGAAATGCATGCGAGGTCCGCAACCGCCGCCAGCCGACGCCGCGGGCGGTTAGCTTCTCCTCGAAGGCGTTGATTGCTGGATGCGGCCCCGAAACAACGCAGACGGCACTGGCGTTGACCGCCGCGATCGAGAGATCGCCGGGCAGGCAGGCCTTAAGTTCGGGCTCAGCCAGCATGACCGCGAGCATCGCTCCTTCCGGCAGCTCCTGCATCATGGCGCCGCGCGCGGCGACTACCTCCAAGGCATCTTCGAGCCGCATCACGCCGGCGAGCGTCGCGGCGACGAATTCGCCGACGCTGTGGCCTAGCATGGCGGCGGGCTCAAACCCAAGACTCCGCCATAACGCCGCGACGGAGAAGTTGACGCTGAACAGTGCTGGTTGCGCGAGCACGGTCGCCTGAAGTCGCGGCCCAGCCTCCAGAGGCTCGCCGAAAAGGATCTTGCGCAGGTCGAGGCCAAGCAAAGGTTCCAGAATCGATGCGCAGCGGTCGATTGCGCGCGCGACAACCGGATACCGCCGGTAAAGGCCCTGACCCATGCCAGGATATTGCGCGCCCTGGCCAGGAAACAGGAATGCAAGCTTTGGCGGGGACGCGGCCGCCGTCTCGGCTTTGCCGGAGCCGCCGAGCCTCTCGATCAAGCCGCGCCTGTCCTTGACGACAACGGCGAACCGCCTGGCGAAACCGCGCCTGCCGGTTTGCAAGGTGAAAGCGATGTCGCCGATGCTTTGTTCCGCGTGCGTTTCGACATGTGCCGCGAGGCGGCCGCGGGCTTCCGCCAAGGCATTGTCGTCGCGGGCCGACAGGACAACGAGATGCGCGGCCTCGGCATCGGGGACGGCAGCGGCGGCGGCCGGGAGCGCGGGCGCTTCCTCGACGATCAGATGGACATTGGTTCCGCCTACGCCCGCGGCATTGACGCCGGCGATGCGCGGCTTGGCGCCGCGCGGCCAAGGCCGCAACTCGGCATTGACGAAGAACGGGCTCTCCTCAAGGCCGAGTTTCGGGTTTGGGGTCTTGAAATGAAGCGTCGCAGGCAGGCATTCATGTTCGAGCGCAAGAATGGTTTTGATTAACGCGGCGGCGCCGGACGCGATATCGAGATGGCCGATGTTCGTTTTGACCGTGCCGATCGCGCAAAATCCCTTGCGATCGGTGGTCGCGCCAAACGCCTTGGCGAGGCCGGCGATTTCGATCGGATCGCCAAGCGGGGTCGCGGTGCCGTGGCACTCCACATAGGAAATGGAGTCGGCAGTGATATCCGCCACGGCATGGGCGAGGGCGATTGCCTTGGCCTGGCCATCGCTGCTCGGGGCCGTATAGCCGACTTTCCTGGCCCCGTCGTTGTTGACGGCGCCGCCGCGAATGACCGCGCGGATCGGGTCGCCGTCGGCCAAGGCGGCGTCGAGACGCTTCAACAGAACCACGCCGGCGCCGCTGCCGAAAACCGTCCCCGCCGCTTCGGCGTCGAAGGTGCGGCAGTGACCATCCGGCGAAACCATGCCGCCTTCGTGATAGAGATAGCCGCGCTTCTGCGGGAAGGTGATCGATACGCCACCCGCAAGCGCCATATCGGCGCGATAATCGAGAAGGCATTGGCACGCTTCCGCGACGGCAAGAAGCGAGGTCGAACACGCCGATTGCACGGTAAAGGCGGGACCCCGCAGATCGAGCTTGTAAGCGGTCCGCGTCGCGAGGAAATCGGCTCCATTGCCGACGAGCGTCGGAAATTCGCCGACTTGATAATTGCCGGTCATATTTTCGAGCCGCTGCCGGTCGTTCAGCAAATTGTAGAGAAGGTAGGTGTTGAAGCTGCTCCCGGCGTAGACCGCGATCTCCCCGGGAAAAACAGCCGGGTCGTAACCGGCGCTTTCCAGAGCCTCCCAGGCGATTTCGAGAAAGACTCTTTGTTGTGGGTCGGTCAGCTCCGCCTCGCGCGGCAGGAAGTTGAAGAAGCCGGCGTCAAACAGCTCGAACTCCCTCCAAAATCGATCTTGCGCGCACATAGCCAGGCTGGTTTTGCACCGAACGGCCGTAGGCGTCCTCCAGCTCTTCCGGAGGAAAATGGGTGATGGACTCCACGCCGCGCCGGAGATTGTCCCAAAACGCCTCGAGCGATGGCGCGCCGGGGAAGCGGCCGGCCATGCCGATCACGGCTATCGCGGGAAGGGTATCTTGGGCGGACATTAATTGCCTGTGGCTGGGTTTGGGTGGACGCTGGGCGAGCGGGCGCGGTTCACGCGCGCGCGCCGTTGGCGAGCCGCATTCGCCGCGGCACCAGCGGTGGCGTCGGCCCTTTGCGCGCCCGATAGCCGGCCATGGAGCAGCCGGATCGTCGGCAGATCGAACAAATCCTGGATCGAAATCCGTCCCGGGAAAAGCCGTTCGACGTCGGCATGCACGCCAAGGAGCTGGAGCGAGCTGCCGCCGAGGTCGAAAAAGTTTTGGTCGACATCGACGGTATCCAGCTGAAGGTGATGGCGCCACAAATCGATCAGCATGGCCTCGACCGGGGCGGTGAACTTTGTGTTCGAAGGGTTTTGTGCCCGCGCGTTTGCTGCCTGACAACTCAAGGCGAGGCGGTCGATCTTGCCTGTGCCGGTTAGCGGAAAAGCATCGACCGTCTCCAGCCGCGCCGGGATCATGTGCGGCGGCAAATAGCGGTTGGCGGCCTCACGCAAGGCGGCGCTGGAAAGGGAAGCGCCGGGGAGCGGAACAACGAAGGCGACCAGATGTTTGGCGCCATTCTTCAAGGCGCAAGCGACGACGGCGATGTCGGTGACCGGGAGGTGGCGCCGCAGCACGTTTTCGACATGCTCGGGCTCGATCCTGCGGCCGTTCACCTTGATCTGATTGTCCATCCGTCCGAGAAAATGCAGCAAGCCTGTCTCGTCGCGCCGGACGAGATCGCCGGTGCGATAGAGCCGTTGCGGAGGATCTTGCTCGTGAGGGTCCGCGATGAATTTTTGTTGCGTGAGATCGGGGGCGTTAAGATAACCGAGCGCCAGCCCCCCGCCCCCGACATAGAGCTGCCCCGCCGATCCTTCGGGGACGGGGCGCATTTCGTCATCGAGAATCCGCAAAATCGTGCCCGCGATGGGCCAACCGATGGGGACCGCCGCATCGGCCGGCAAATCCGGCGGCGCGGTGAAGGTCGTGGTGAAGGTCGTGTTCTCGGTTGGCCCGTAAACCGAGATGAAATGACCCGAATTAAGAAGCCGCGCCGCCTTGGCGACATGCGCCGGAGACATGACATCGCCGCCCGAGACCAGATAGCGAAGCTCGCGCAGAGGAGCGGGACGCTGGTCGATCATAAGGTTGAAGAGGCCGCTGGTTAGAAACAGGGTCGTTACGCCTTGTTCCTCGATCGCGGCGGCGATCGCGTCGAGGCTTAGCAAGCCTGCTTGTGGAATCACCAGTTCGGCGCCGTTGAGCAGCGCGCCCCAAATTTCGAAAATCGAAGCATCGAAAGTCAAGGGCGATGCTTGCAGGAAAATCTGATCGTCCGAAAACCGCATATAGCCGGGGTTTTTGACCAGCCGGACAATGGCGCGATGCGGGATAACGACGCCTTTCGGCTCCCCCGTGGAGCCGGAGGTGAACATTACGCAGGCGGGGTCCGAGCCAGCGACTTTCGTGGCCTCGCCGCGGCGGCCGGCGTGCCCCGCCAATGGCGCGGCGTCACCATCGATCACCGGCACCGCCCCGGCGAGTTGGGGAAAGCGCTTCAACGTTGCACCGTTCGATATGACACACGACAATTTGTGCCGCTCTATGATATCGAGAATGCCTTGCGGCGGGCTGCTCGGGTCGAGCGGCACGAACGCCCCGCCTGCTTTCAAAACCGCCAGGAAGGATGTAATGGTTGCTAAGGAGCGGTCGAGGAGGATGCCGGCGAGCGCGCCTTTTTCAACTCCAGCGGCGGTGAGCCGGTCGCGGAGGGCATCGGTCCGAGCCTCGAGGCCGGCGTAGGTCAACCGTTGCGTGCCGCTCCGGAGGGCGAAAAACCCAGGTGTGTCCGTGGCCTGAATTTGAAACCATTGGGGCACGTTGTCGAAATCGTTCCGGGACATCGAATAGCCTCAAAAATGCGCCGCCTGCAAAAAACGATTGTGATCATACCCTAAGGCAGGAGGTTTTTGTACCCTCAAATGGGTTAGGAGATCACGAAAAAGGACTATTAACTTCATTCAATCTCATTAAATTCTTTTAATGCATGGCTGCGGAACTCATTCAGGCCCCTCGATCCCATCCACGGGCCCCCGCCGGCCGGACGCCCGGCCGCGACGGCGATCGATGATCCTTTCCGCCCCATGCGCCGCAAAAGCATCGCGCAACCGGCGAAAATGTCGTTCGCTCATCCCTCAGCCGGAGATTCCATCAATCCGCGCTTGACGGAACCTTTGGCCAGCTCCCCCAATAGCTCGGCCGCATCCACGCAGCTCAGCCGTATCGCCCGATGCACCGAAATCACATGCGTAATCTAGGCCATGCGAACCTCCGGCGTCATCCGATCCTCAGGTCCAAAACCGGATACCACCTAACCCGGACATATCATTTGCTACGGATAAGCCGCCGGATGGTTCACAATCGTGACGGCATGAATTAAAGTCAAGCGTGTCAAGCCGTCATTCCGCCTGAAACGGGCCAATACCTTCGCATGAATCGGGCCGGTAGCGGCTTGAATGTTTCAAATAGACAGGAACCTTTCGTGGCGCTGGCGATAGAATCAATGAAAACAACGGGCGCGCGGCGCCGTTTCGGGCTGACTCTCGCCAGTATCTGGCTCCTGGCGAGCGGCCCGGGCGCCGTTTGCCAAGGCGTCGTGAAATCCAAGCATGGCGATTGGGAACTGCGCTGCGAGACGCCGCCTGGCGCCGCAAAGGAGCAATGCGCGCTCTTGCAGAGCGTTGCCGCGGAAGATAAGCCAAACATCAATCTGACGGTTATCGTTCTCAAGACAGCGGATGGGAAGAGCCGCCTTTTGCGGGTCATTGCGCCGCTTGGGGTGCTGCTTCCTTCCGGATTGGGGCTTAAGATCGACGATACCGATGTTGGACGCGCTGGTTTCGTCCGCTGTCTTCCGACCGGATGCGTAGCCGAGGTGGTCATGGAGGAAAAATTGATCGACCAAATGAAAACCGGCCAGAAGGCCGTCTTCATCATTTTTCAAACTCCGGAAGAAGGAACCGGCATACCGCTAGCCCTGGCCGGGTTTAAGGAAGGGTACGATGCCTTGCCGTGAATTCGGCCAGAATTCGAGGTGGCGGCCAGTGCCGATCGGCATGGCAAAATCCATCCTGGCCGCGCCGGTAGTATTGGGACTGGCTGGCTGCGGCGGCCATCTTGGCACTTTCGACACGCCCGAAACCCAAGGGGGCAACTCTCAGGTGCTCGCTATGTTGCTGGGATTTAAAAGTAACGGCGCTCCGGCGGCGCCTGGAACACAGGTTCGGCATATTTTCTGCCCCGAAGTCCTTATTCTCGAAGGCACCGCGGCAAGCCAGGCTTATGCCGGAACGCCCCCTTCAAGCGCCAATCTCCGCTATCAATACGCGCTCACCGATACCGCGCGGGAATGCTCGCTTGATGGCGATCAACTCGCGATCAAAATTGGTGTCGCGGGCAGAGTGCTGCTCGGACCCGAGGGCAGCCCCGGCGGTTTTAGCGTGCCGGTGCGCATGGCCGTTCTTCACGAACGCGATAATCAGCCTATCGTAAGCAAGCTTTATCGCGCCACGGTGACGGTGGCCGCCAGCGAGACCCAAGCGGACTTCACCATTGTCTCCGAACCGCTCCGCGTGCCCTTCATCCAGGACCACGCCGAAGACGATTATACGATAAAGGTTGGCATCGACGAAGGCGCGGGCACCGATAAGCCCACCGCCAAACACGCCAAACCTTGAAGCCGCGCGAATTGCGAGGCCAACCTTCCGGTCGCCTGCGGCGGTGCGAACTTACGCTAAGCGCATTGACAATAAGCCATCGCTCACTAACTCTTAAGTTGTCAGATCACAAGACCCCGGCGGAAGAGACCGGCTCGCGCTTGTTGCGGCGAGCTGGCGCCGAAGGCGCAACCGCCCCGGAAACGCTCAGGCCCACGGACCGCTCGGGGATGACACTCTGGAAAGCGATTTTCCATTTCTAAATGGAAGATCCACCGAAGGAGGTAACTTCGCTCGAAAAATATTATCGAGCGAGGGAAATCTTTCAGGTTCCGGGACAGAGGGGGCGAGGTGCGGGGGTTTTACGCCGCCGTGCGCACGCCGCTAATCTGTCCGGCCGGGTGTTTTGATGTCTGAGTGCCAAGCCGCCGCCGTTGCCGATGCCGTTCGCGATCTCGCCTGCACGCCGCTTTACGATTTGCATCGCTCGCTCGGCGCCCGCATGACCGGTTTTGCCGGCTATGCCATGCCCGTGCAGTATCCCTCGGGCATTATCAGCGAACATCTTCACACACGGGCGCGGGCGGGGCTGTTCGATGTGTCGCACATGGGTCAGGCGATTCTTGCCGGACCGCATGCCGCGCGCCGTCTGGAGAAGCTGGTGCCAGGCGACATCGCCGCCCTTGCACCGGGGCGGATGCGCTACGCCCAATTCCTCGACGCGCATGGCCATATTCTCGACGATCTGATGGTGACACGGCTCGATGACGAAGGCGGCCGCGAGCGCTTGTTTCTAGTGGTTAACGCCGCCACCAAAAGAGCCGATTTCGCCCATCTGGCCGCCGAGCTGCCGGATTGCGCGCTGACCGTTCTCGAGGACCGCGCCTTGCTCGCCTTGCAAGGACCGAAGGCCGCGGGGGTCTTGCGCCGGCACGTTTCGTCCGCCGCGGCCGAAAGCATTGCGGTGATGCCATTCATGGCTGTCAAAAGCTTCGTTTGGGAGGGCAACGCACTCAACATTTCGCGCTCCGGCTATACCGGCGAGGACGGTTTCGAGATTTCGATTCCTGCGACGGCCGCCTCTGTTTTTGCAGAAGAACTGCTTGCCGAGGCGGATGTTCGCCCGATTGGCCTCGGCGCCCGCGATTCGCTCAGGCTTGAGGCAGGCCTCTGCCTTTATGGGCATGACATCGATCGCACAACCGATCCGATAGAAGCGGGGCTCACATGGTCGATCTCGAAACGCCGCCGTGCCGAGGGCGGGTTTGTTGGCTATGAGCACGTGAAGCGGGCGATCGATCATGGTCCGTCGCGCTTGCGCGTGGGGTTTTTGCTCGAAGGCAAGGCGCCCGCGCGGGAAGGCTCGGAGATCGTGACGCTTGACGGTCAAACCATCGGACGGGTTACGTCGGGGGGCTTCGCGCCGAGCCTCGGGCGACCGGTCGCGATGGGCTATGCCGATACCGCTTACGCCGCGCCCGGCACCCAAGTTTGCTTGATCGCGCGCGGCAAGCCGCTTGCAGCAAAAATCGTGTCCCTACCCTTTGTACTGCACCACTACTTTAGGGGAGCTTGATGACCACGCGCTACACCAAAAGCCATGAATATGTCCGCGTCGAAGCCGAGACGGGCGTCGTCGGGATCACCGATTATGCGCAAGCCCAATTGGGCGATGTTGTTTTTGTCGAACTCCCGCCGGCCGGCCAGAACGTGTCGAAGGGCGCCGGGGTCGCCACCGTCGAAAGCGTCAAGGCAGCAAGCGAAGTCAACGCGCCAGTGTCGGGCGAAGTCGTAGAGGTCAATAGCGCGCTTGCCGATTCGCCTGGCCTCGTCAACGAGGATCCTACCGGCAAGGGCTGGTTTCTCAAAATCAAGCTGAGCGATGCCGTCGAACTCGAAAGCCTGATGGACGAGGATACCTATCGCGAATTTCTGAAGGCCGTTTCCTAGCGATGACAGTTTGAACTTGAATCGCGCGCGGTCTAACCGAAGTTCCTGCCTTATGCGGGCGCCGCGTCGCACCACGATCGAGGGAAGCAAAGATGCGCTATCTTCCGCTAAACGACGAGGACCGCGCCGATATGCTGGCGCGCATCGGCGTCAGCCACATTGACGCGCTTTTCGCCGATATTCCGCAGGCCAAGCGGCTCGAACAGGATCTCGATCTGCCGCCGCGCAAGACCGAAATGGAGGTGGAGCGCTTGCTCTCTCGGGTTGCGGCGAAAAATGTGGCGGCGGGCTCGGTGCCGTTTTTTGTGGGAGCCGGGGCCTACAAGCATCATGTTCCAGCAACCGTCGATCATCTGATCCAACGCTCCGAGTTTCTCACCAGCTATACGCCCTATCAGCCTGAGATCTCGCAAGGCACATTGCAAGCCATTTTCGAATTTCAGACCCAGGTCGCGGGTTTGACCTCAATGGATGTCGCCAATGCGTCGATGTATGACGGATCGACCGCGACAGTCGAGGCCGTGGCGATGGCGCATCGGATCACCAAACGCCGCAAGGCCATATTATCGGGCGGCCTTCATCCGCATTATGCCGAGGTGGTAGGCACCTATTCGGCGATGAGTGGGGATGCCGTCGTGGTGCTTCCGCCCGACGTTTTCGCGGCCGAGAACCTGGCTGGCGTTGTCGGTAATGAAACGTCCTGTGTCGTGGTTCAAAACCCGGATTTTTTCGGCAATCTCCGCGATCTTTCTGGAGCCGCCGCGACGTGCCATGCGAAGGGCGCGCTTTTGATAGCGGTGTTCACCGAGGTTGTCTCGCTTGGTCTCGTCAAGCCGCCGGGAGCGATGGGCGCCGATATTGTCGCTGGCGAAGGCCAGTCCATCGGCAATCGCCTGAATTTTGGTGGTCCCTATGTCGGGCTCTTCGCCACTAAATCAAAATATTTGCGCCAGATGCCGGGGCGCCTCTGCGGCGAAACGGTGGATGCCTCGGGACGGCGTGGCTTCGTTTTGACGCTTTCGACGCGCGAGCAGCATATCAGGCGCGACAAGGCAACCTCGAACATCTGCACCAATTCCGGTCTCGCGAGTTCTGCCTTTTCGATTCATCTGACCCTCCTTGGCGACGCGGGACTGCGCCGTCTCGCGCGCGTCAATCACGCCAATGCGGTCGCACTCGCCGACAGGCTTGCGGCGGTGAAAGGCGTCAAAGTGCTGAACGAGACATTTTTCAACGAATTTACGATCAAGATCGCGGGCGACGCCGCCGAGGTGGTCCATCGCATGGCGGAACAGGGCGTGCTCGGCGGCGTCCCCGTGTCGCGGCTGTTGCCGGACAAGGGATTGGACGATCTCGTTCTCGCCGCCTCGACGGAAGTCAACACGGACGCCGATCGCGTGGCTTACGCGAAAACCTTGCAAGGCAGCCTGTCATGCTGATGCAGCAAAAGTTCAACCCGCAAGCGGTCGGGACCGAGGCTCCGGTTGCGAACACCTTCACCGGCAGTCGCGGTCTCGAAACCGAGGAAGGGCTGATCTTCGAAACCGGGCGTCCGGAGAATACCGGCGTCGATCTCGACGAGCCCTTGCCATTCAAACATCGGCTCGGCTCACTTGAGCGGCAAGAACCGGCTGGCCTTCCGGGCTTGAGCGAGCCGGAGTCCATGCGCCATTACGTGCGGCTGTCGCGGCTGAATTATGCGATCGACGCCGGGATTTATCCGCTTGGCTCCTGCACGATGAAACATAATCCCCGCCTCAACGAGGCGATGGCGCGCCTGCCAGGCTTTGCCGATATTCATCCCTTGCAACCGCAATCCACCGTGCAAGGCGCGCTTGAACTTATTGCCGAACTCGCGCACTGGCTGATGGTCATGACCGGGATGGACGCCGTCGCCATGTCGCCTAGAGCAGGCGCGCATGGCGAGGCCTGCGGCATGATGGCGATCAAGGTCGCGATCGCGGCGAGGGGAGAGGATCAAGCCCGCAAAATCGTTCTCGTGCCGGAGTTGGCGCATGGCACCAATCCGGCCTCGGCGGCGGGCGCTGGATTCGAGGTACGTACAGTCCCCGCGCGCCCTGACGGCACGCTTGACCCGGCCGAGGTCATGCGCGGGCTTGGACCGGATGCCGCCGCGATCATGCTGACCAATCCCAACACTTGCGGGCTGTTCGAGAAGGATGTGGTCGAGCTCGCCGCCTTGGTCCACGAGGTCGGGGCCTATTTCTATTGCGACGGGGCGAATTTCAACGCGATCATAGGCAAGACGCGTCCGGGCGATCTCGGCGTCGATGCGATGCATATCAATCTCCACAAGACCTTCTCGACGCCGCATGGCGGCGGCGGACCGGGCGCCGGACCAGTCGTCCTCTCGTCGCGGCTCGCGCCTTTCGCGCCGGTGCCGTTCCTGCGCCGGGACAAGGGCGGCTTTCATCTCGTCGAGCATAAAAGCGAGGCCCCGGATTTATTAGGCCGGATCGCGGCCTTCCATGGCCAGATGGGCATGTTCGTGCGCGCCTTCGCCTATATGCTCTCGCATGGCGCCGATGGCTTGCGGCAGGCCGCCGAGGATGCCGTGCTGAATGCGAATTATGTTCGCGCATGCCTCAAGGATCTCATGTCCGGACCATTCGGAGACAGGCCCTGCTTGCATGAGGTTTTGTTCGACGAGACATGGCTGAGGCCCACTGGCCTCACAACCCTCGATTTCGCCAAGGCGATGATCGATGAAGGCTTTCACCCGATGACGATTTATTTCCCTCTCGTGGCACATGGCGCGATGCTGATCGAGCCGACCGAATTGGAATCGAAGGCCTCGCTCGATCTTTTCATCGCCACCTTGCGCGATCTCGCGCTGGCCGCGAAGCGCGGCGAAACCGAGCGCTTTGTGGGCGCGCCCTATTTGGCGCCCCGCCGCCGCCTCGACGAGACCCGCGCGGCGCGAAATCCCATTCTGAAATGGACGAAGCCACGGACATGAACGGCGGGAGCCCGCGAATATTTACCTTGGGGACATTCACATAAAGACTTGCTTATATCTTTATTGCTTTCTGCGCGGGAGCCTGTTATAGAACCGGAATCTTCATCCCGGAGCGCCAGGAGCCCATGACCCATACGTCGCATGATTACGCCATTGCCAACATCGGGCTTGCCGCCTGGGGCCGCAAGGAAATTGCTATCGCGGAAACCGAAATGCCGGGCTTGATGGCAACCCGCGCGGAATATGGCGCGAGCCGGCCGCTCAAGGGGGCACGGATCGCTGGGTCGCTCCATATGACGATCCAGACCGCGGTGCTGATCGAGACGTTGAAGGCGCTCGGCGCCGATGTCCGCTGGGCCTCTTGCAACATTTATTCGACCCAGGATCATGCAGCGGCCGCGGTCGCCTCGACCGGCACGCCGGTGTTCGCCATCAAGGGCGAAAGCCTCGTCGATTATTGGGATTACACCCATAAGATCTTTGAATGGAGCGACGGTGGCACGCCGAACCTCATTTTGGACGACGGCGGCGACGCCACGATGCTCATTCATCTCGGCATGCGCGCCGAGGCGGGCGACACGGCTTTTCTCGACAAAGCGGGCAATGAGGAAGAAGAGGTTCTTTTCGCGACGATCAAGCAGCGGCTCGCCTACAGTCCCGGCTGGTACGCTAAATGCGGCCATGCCATCAAGGGCGTCAGCGAGGAGACGACAACCGGCGTTCACAGGCTTTATTTGATGGAGCGCGACGGCAAGTTACTTTGGCCCGCGATCAACGTCAACGATTCGGTTACCAAGTCGAAGTTCGATAATCTTTACGGCTGCCGGGAATCGCTTGTCGACGGCATCCGGCGCGGCACCGATGTAATGATGGCCGGCAAGGTCGCGATGATCGCGGGCTTCGGCGATGTCGGAAAGGGCTCGGCTGCCTCACTTCGCAACGCGGGTTGCCGCGTGTTGGTTTCCGAGGTCGATCCAATCTGCGCCTTGCAGGCGGCGATGGAGGGCTATGAAGTCACAACCATGGAGGACGCCGCGCCGCGCGCCGATATTTTCGTGACGTGCACCGGCGATGTCGACGTCATCACGCTCGACCACATGCGCGCGATGAAGGATCGCGCCATCGTTTGCAACATCGGTCATTTCGATTCCGAGATCCAAGTCGCGGGCTTGCGCAATCTGAAATGGCACAATGTCAAGCCGCAAGTCGACGAGATAGAATTTCCGGACGGCAAGCGGATCATCCTTTTGTCGGAAGGGCGGCTCGTCAATCTCGGCAATGCGACGGGACATCCTTCCTTTGTGATGTCGGCTTCGTTTACCAATCAGACCCTCGCGCAAATCGAACTTTGGACCAAGCAAGGCCACTACGATCGCAAGGTCTACACCTTGCCAAAGCATCTCGATGAAAAAGTAGCACGCCTCCACCTTGATAAGATCGGCGCTAAACTGACCAAGCTCACATCCCTCCAGGCGGCCTATCTCGGGGTGCCGCGGACCGGCCCGTTCAAGCCAGATCATTACCGCTATTAATTATGCAGCCTTCAGGGGCCTTCCGCGCGCGTGCCTTAAGGCCGCCATTTTTGCACCATCAGGACGGTGGCGCAAAGGATACCGGCGGAGAAGCTGTATCCCGGAGGAAACGCGGATATACTCGTTATTAAGGTTAAGAATTAAGCGCGTGGGCGAAACAGCGGTCGTGGCGCCAGTTGCATTTCTTCCGTGTTCGTCAAAATGGCGGCCCTAGGAGCCGGCAAGCTGGATATCGCCGATGGCCCAGAAATATTTTGGAACGGACGGCATTAGGGGCATCGCCAATGCCGCGATCACGCCTGAACTCGCCATGAAAGTCGCCCAGGCGACTGGCGTCATGTTTCAACGCGGCGAATATCGCCATCGGGCGGTGATCGGCAAGGACACAAGGCTTTCCGGCTATATGATCGAAAATGCATTGGTCGCGGGATTCACCTCGATCGGCATCGACGTGCTGTTGCTTGGGCCGGTGCCGACGCCCGCCGTTGCCCTTCTCACCCGTTCGATGCGTGCGGATGTCGGCGTCATGATTTCGGCTTCGCATAATTCTTACGAAGACAATGGCATCAAATTGTTCGGCCCGGACGGATTTAAATTGTCGGATGCGATCGAAGCGAAAATAGAGGTGGGGCTCGATCAGCCGACCTCGCTCAAATTATCGAAGCCCGCCGACATCGGCCGCGCCATGCGGGTCGAGGGCGATCGCGCCCGCTACATCGAATTCGTCAAGCGTACTCTCAAACGTAATCTTACGTTCGATGGTTTGCGAATCGTCGTCGATTGCGCCAATGGCGCCGCCTACAAGGTCGCCCCCGAAGCTTTGTGGGAATTGGGCGCCGACGTCGTGCCGATCGGCGTCGAGCCGGATGGTTTCAACATCAATCGGGATTTCGGTTCCACCGCGCCAGGAGCGCTTGTCAAGAAAGTCCGTGAAGTGCGGGCGGATATCGGTATCGCGCTCGACGGGGACGCCGACCGCGTGCTTATCGTCGACGAGGCCGGGAAACTTGTCGATGGCGACCAATTGATGGCCGCGATCGCGCAGAGCTGGAACGAAGACGGACGATTGTCACGGCCAGGCATTGTCGCGACGTTGATGTCGAACCTCGGCCTCGAACGTTATCTCGAAGGGCACGGACTGTCCCTCGCGCGCACCGCCGTCGGCGATCGCTATGTGCTTGAACACATGCGAGACGAAGGGTTTAATCTCGGCGGCGAGCAATCCGGCCATATTATCCTCCTGGATCATTGCACGACCGGCGACGGACTTGTTGCCGCCTTGCAAGTCATGGCAATTGTCAAGAGCGAAGATAAACCGGTGAGCCAAGTCTGCCGCCGGTTCGATCCGGTGCCGCAACTATTGCGGAATGTGCGGTTCAAGTCCGGACAGCCTTTGGCGGATGCGGGTGTCGCGCGCGCCATCGAGGATGGCCGCGAGAGGCTTGGCAAAAGCGGTCGCCTCGTCGTGCGCGCGTCTGGCACCGAACCAGTCATCAGGGTCATGGGCGAAGGCGACAAGCTCGATCTTGTCGCGAGCGTCGTCGATGACGTGTGCGCGGCGCTCTCGGCCCTGGCGCAGGCGGCGTGATGGAGAAAGACGGCCGGCTCAGTGCCCGGCGCGATGGCGAGGCGTTGGCGCGAACATCGCGCGGCACTCTGGGCTGAGCTTGGATTTCTGGCGCGCGAAGCAGCTGGCTACCCGCGCCTCGTCAGGAATCTCGTCAGGGCAGAGACGGTAAGCGTCATCCTCACATGCCGCCTGCTGCTGTGACCGCCGATCGGATTGGCTGAGAGCGGGGCTTGTCAAGAACAGTGAGAGGATAACCAGTGTGCGCGCGGATTTCATTTGCATTTCGATAGGCCCTTGCCTCTGGACGATGCGGGTGACCGCGATATCTTGCATTGAATACGATCTGGTTAAAGGAAATCCGATCGCGTTCATTACGACGGACGAAATCGGAGCATCGATTGCTTTCCGGCCGCCGCCAGGCCGTCATGCGCCGGTTGGCATCAAGCCGGGGCGTGTTTCCCTGACGAGGCAATGTATTTCCGAAAGCCTTCGGCGCGAAGCCGGCAGGCGGGACACGAACCGCAGCCATGGCCCCAATCGTGCCTTATCGCGCGCTCGCCGAGGTAGCAGCTATGCGTCGACTCTACGATTAGATCGACGAGCGCGGTTCCGCCTAGCGTTTCCGCGAGGCGCCAGGTCGCGGCCTTGTCGAGCCACATCAAGGGAGTTTCAAGAACAAAACGAGTATCCATGCCGAGATTCACGGCGAGTTGCATGGCCTTCACGGTATCGTCGCGGCAATCCGGGTAGCCGGAAAAATCCGTTTCGCACATGCCGCCGACAATATGCTTGAAGCCGCGCCGGTAGGCGAGCGCAGCCGCTAGCGTCAAAAACACGAGGTTGCGGCCGGGCACGAAGGTATTGGGCAGGCCGCGTGAATCGGCCACGATCTCGACATCGTGGGTCATCGCCGTTGTGGAGATTTGCGCCAACGCCTCGACGCGGATCAGATGATCCTCCCCGAGCCGCTCGCGCCAGGTGGGGAAATTTTGGCGAAATGATTTGCGGATCGTGGCGCGCTGGCCGAGCTCGACGCGATGTCTTTGGCCATAATCGAATCCAATCGTCTCGACCCGCGCATATTGATCGAGTGCCAAGGCAAGACAGGTCGTCGAATCCTGGCCGCCGGAAAAGAGGACGAGCGCCCCCACCGTGGCATCGGTCATCGCGCGGCATCCAACCGACCCGGCGGAACAGGACAAGCCGCCCTGGCATGCCGTCTTACGATGCGACCGCGCGGTCCGGTCAAAATACTTCCTCCAGAACGTCCTGGCCCCGGCAAATGAAACGAGCTTGAATTTCCTTTCGCACGCAAATGTGGCAAGACCGGTGCCGATACGGTGGCCCGGACAATCGCGGCGCGAGCGCTTGTTGAAATGTGGAGCGCTAGGCCGCCTTCGCCGAAGCAGAGGGTCTGGTTGCGGGTCATCGCCTAGCCCCGCGAATCATGGTTGCATGCGCGGAGATTTGTGGTTTGCCGGCTCGCGGCGCCAATCCATGATGCGCGTCGGAATGCGAAGCGAGTCAGGCCTGCCTTGATTGTCTATTTTTCAGAAGGTCCCCGCACCCTGTCAGATCCTTTTTGTTATCGGCACGCTCAACCAGGAAATGAGGGATGGCTGAACCCGACTTTAACAATTTCACGTTGCCGCATCAAGGACTGTTCGTCCTTCGGATCATCTGCTTGGCGACCCTGATGGGCGCCTTGAGCCTGTTCATCCCAGAATACATGAGCTCATCGTGACTTGCTGGATTCGACTTCACAAGCAATTCGAAGGCATTGTGCTTCAGCTTGTCCCTAAACCGCGCATCGCCAGGTGGCGACGGCCGAAATCCGAGAAGGCGGAGACAGTAATTCGCCTGGTAAATTCTCGCCCTATATAACTCGGGGGCGAGCGCGTATCCGAAGCTGACGCTCACCGAGACGTTGTTCCCGTTCGTCACTATGTGAGGCGCCAAGGGCGGGTGGTGGACAGCTGTTCCAGGTGTCAGATGAAACAGCGTGCCCGACTCCAGAACTTCCTCGCGATATATTCCGGCCATGGGATTGCCAGCGTAGAACCGCTCGATTTCATTTTCGGTCAGCACGAAGCGGTTCTGGGGATCGAAAAGACGAACATCCTTCTCGCCTCGAATCTGAAAAAGAAAATTCATTTCATTATCGAAATGGTAGGGTGTCACCATATTGGGAGACGCCACGAAAACCGTGATCCCCGACCAGCCAATGTCGTGCCGCAGCCGCAGCCCCGTCAGGTCTTCAATCTCGCCAATCGTCTTGCGGAGGATGTGGTCATAATCCCCGTCCAATTCCTCAAGGCTAGATAACTTGAACCAAATCCCGCCCTCTTCGACATGGCGTATGGCTTGGAGCAACCGGTCTTGCAGAGGAGCGCTGTTGAATTTCGCGTCCCCTTCAATCCTAAGGCCGAATTTTGTTGGATCGCCTCTGTCGATGACTCCCATGGCTAGTTTCAGCAGCCGGGGGATATCGAACAACGGATGGTTCGCCAGAGCATGATGAAAAAGGTAAGGAGCGCGATTAAGCTGTTTCCAGATGCCCGCATCATCGAGTCCGATGACACGCGTGCCATCTTTTGCCTGCTCGATCCGATTTGAGAGAGACATCGTTGAGAACCCCGCCGGTTGACAATGCTATTATGGTTACCTATGTGATATTGCTCACGTGTCTCCTGCAAGACCAGAGACAGATCGTTGCGATCATATACGAAAAGCGTCTTGTTTCCAGCCGCCTGCTTGAGAAAGTTGTAATTCCGATCCATACACGCGGTTTAGACGTTTGGGCGAGATGTTGCATTATATTCCAGGATGAATTATTTTGCACGGTTAATGGTGCTTATTTTGCAGGGTGAATGTTGTCCTGATCGCATCGGACAATAGCATTGCAGGCGGCGATGTCATCAACGATTTCGACTTCTTCGCATGAATCAAATCCGGCTTACAGTTTGGCTCCTGTGCGCGGTTGAAGCGTGGCCAGGCGGCCATCGCCTGATGAGACGCGTGGCGACTTCGTCAATCACCGCCTCGATTCTAAACGCAATGCTAGGGTATCTTCGCGTGTTCGATAGCTTGCCGGAAGCTGCCGACGCAGCGCGTCCCTACGCGGAAGGAGGCTTTGAACATCCAGACTACGCCAAGATGCACATATCGCTAGCGAAGGTCCCCAGACCTAGCGATTATCCCGCACTCTTTCACATGCAAGGCCTGGTATTGGACCGAGCCACGATTTTTGATTTTGGAGGAAGTACTGGAAATCTGTTTTACCTGTACGACCGGTATTTAGACCTTCCTCCGGTTTGCACCTGGCTGGTTTTCGACCTGCCCGTATGGGTCGAATCGGGGCAAAATATGGCCGCAAATCGCGGCGAAAACCGTCTTCGGTTTACGAGAAAATGGGAGGATGCGGCCGGGGTGGAACTCTTAATTGCATCCGGCTCTCTCCATTCCTTCGACACGCCTCTTTCCACAATGGTGGCCGGGCTTCCGGAAAAACCGTCGCATATCCTTATAAACCGCACACCTCTGATCGACGGACCGACCAAGGCGACGGTTCAGGACGGGGGGATTTGCAGGGTCGCATGTGTCCTCTATAACAGGACGGAATTCGTAGCGGCCTTTGAGGCGATTGGTTATGAGGTCGTTGACAGCTGGAAAGCGTGGGAACTTTCCCTAAAAATCGTCGGGAAGCCAGAGTCCTCGGCGCTTCCATATTCCGGCTTTTTCTTCCGGCTGAAGGGGCAGGCCCAAAGCGCGCGGGAATAAAGACTGACGCCACCGCGGGCGCAATCGATCAGGCGTTCGTGCCCGGCTGAAAACGTTGCCTTCAAGATTTCGCGGCGGCCGAGAGCGGCGATTGCCGGCGACTGAGAGGGTACGCTGTCGCGCGCCCGGATACTGAAAACCGGGTCACGGAGGCGTCCAGACCTGATGTGCCCGCTTCCGCCTCAACAGGCGATAGGCGGCATAAAGGCCATTGGCGGCGGCGATCTTCAAGCGATCGCGCGAAGGGGAAAGGCCCGGCGGCGTTGGGGCAGCACCCAGTTTGCGCAGCAAGCTATTCACCCGGTATATCCGTTTTTCGGCGAGCATAGGGCGCAGCTGGTAATTGACGCTCAAGGCAACCGAGATGTTGTCGTGATTGCGCACCCAATGAGGGGCGAATACGGGGATATGCACGCCATATCCGGCGTCGAGCTCATAAGCGGTAGCCTCGCATTTCCGGCTTTCCTGGTAAACAATGCTGTTAGCGTTACCCATGTGGTATTGCTCGCGCTCTTCGTGCGAGACGAGCGACCGATCGTTGTGATCATATACAAAAAGCGTCTTGTTCCCAACAGCTTGCATGAGAAAGTTGCAATCATCGTCCATGTGATAGGGGGTAAGACGATTGGGCGAGCTAATCAAAATACTTGTCTCGCCCACCACCACGTCTTGACGCATTTGCTCGCCCGACAATGCGACGACGCTCGCCAAGAAACCCTGGAGCACCGGACCATAGACGGGGTCCTGCGCGACCTGCTTCAGGATCACCAGGGAATTATTGTCGCCGATATTGGTGATCGTGTCGATGAGCGTCAGCCGGGGGGCGCGGTCGGTGCCCCAGGAATTGGTGGGTTCTACCTTGCCATTGGACCAATAGGCCTCCACATGCGCTGGCCGCTTGGCCAGCGCGATCAGATTTGGCAACTCGAACAGCGGGTGATCCTTGAGCTCATGCCGGAACAGGAAATTGCGGCGATTATAGTTTCGGGCGAATTGCCCGTCCGGATCGGTCAGGACCGGCATATCGCCGTCTTGAGCCGCGGCGCCGGAAGCCGATACTCTTTCTTCGAGTTCTTCAAGCGGCAACGACACTACCTAAATCTCCAGCATGGACCTTCGAACCATCCAACCAATCCAGCACGGTAAGCATTCCTATTCGTTCCAGTCAAGCAGACCGGCGGGCTTTCGATGCGTGGGAGGCAGCGTTGCCTTCGCCGGTTCGCGGCCGCAATCAGCGGCCCTGACCGGCGGCTGTGGTTCCATGAATTTAAATCCGGTGGTTGGGAGGCATTGTTTCGCTGCCGGAGAATCTTCCATGGATACGCCGCGTGAATGTCTCATTATTTATGAACTGATTACTAGAGGCGCCATCCCTGGCCGCGCGCTCGGCGGGAAGAAACGCATCGAAAGCGGCCCAGAAGAGCTCACGCAATGGATCCCGCTCCATCAGGATTTCGTGACGGGCGTTTGCCAATGTGAGGCACTTGCCGGCCTTGAGGCGGCTCGCGAAATATTCCGTCGCGGCGGTATCGACGACGCGGTCGGCGCCGGCCGCGAGGATCAAAATCGGGGTCAAGATCCGGCACGGGTAAGCCACATCCTCGAAGCGCCGCATGAAGCGGAAGGCGGCATTGATCCAGCCGATCGTCGGATCGCCGATGGCAAGCTCGGGCGCCGCCTCGATGATCGCCGCCGCGCGGGCATGGCGGCTTGAATCGGACGTCAATACGTTGCCTTCGAAGTTTGCCGACATATAGGGGTTTGGACCGCCGCCGGGCACGAAACGGCGGCCCTGCCCTAGCAGGACGAGCGCCTTGGCGAAAATGCGGGTGCCGCGCCGCAAGCGCAGCCCATAAAGGTCGATCATTGGCGCGGTCAGGACCATGCGCGCAAAAGGAGAGCTGCCGCGCGCCTTTGCAAGCGCGATCGCCCCGCCCATGGAATGGCCAAGCGCGAACCAGGGTGGCCGGCAGAACGGTTCGAGGACCTGGTCCACCAAGGCATCGAGATCGCGCTCAAAGGCCCGGAAATCGCCGATGTGGCCCTTGCGGGGATTCTTCGCGAGCCGGCCAGAGAGGCCTTGCCCGCGCCAATCCAGGATCGCGACATCGAAGTTCCGGCTCAGCAATTCGCCGATGACTTCAAAATATTTTTCGATGAATTCCGCGCGTCCCGGCAAAATCGCGATCGTTCCGGCGCACGCCGCGCCGCAGCTCCAGCGCGCCGCCCGCAGCTTCCACTTGTCCCGCGTAGCGATTGCCGAGACGACGGCGCCGGGAGGCGACGGATTTTCCAAGATCGAGCAAAGTTCCATCGTGAATTTTCGCTGCTCCAGGACTAGGCCTCGGAAGTGATGTTAACCGCCGGCGGCCGCTTATGCCGGAAAACTTTGACCTGCGGAATTTTTGCGTGGCTCGCCCCTCTTGCAATGTCAAACCCTCGCCCCACATCAACGATGCGCGGGCCATTTCAGGACGCGCGAGCGGCGTGGGCGCAGCGTTGATAATGCTGGCAACTCGCGCTGCGTCGTGACCGTAATTGGTGCAACACCTCGTCTCGCTTCATGCAAGGAGTATCGTGAGATGCGTCAGTTTGATCTTTCTCCGCTTTATCGCTCGACCATCGGCTTCGATCGGTTGTTCAACATGATCGATCAGGCCGCTGGGCTCGAAACCATGCCGGGCTATCCGCCCTATAATATCGAACGCACCGGCGAGAATGCCTACCGGATATCGGTGGCGGTCGCCGGTTTCGCCGTAACCGATCTTTCGATCGAAACCAAGGAAAACACCCTCACCATTCATGGTTCGCGGGAACGCGAGGGCGGGAGCGAAACGGCGAAGCCGGAAGTGCTCTATCAGGGGATTGCGGCCCGCTCGTTCGAGCGCCGCTTCCAGCTTGCCGATCACGTCCATGTGACCGGCGCGAGTTCTTGAAAACGGCTTGCTTCACGTCGATCTCTCGCGCGAACTCCCCGAAGCGCAGAAACCGCGCCAGATCCCGATCGGGATCGAGGGCGCGAACGCGGCGATCGCGACGCCAAGGGCAGCGTAACTTCGCGAGCTGGGCGGGGCTCCCTCCCACGCCCGCAGCGGTGGAAGGGCGTCTCGCATGAGGCGCCCTTTTTGCGTCGCGATCCGGCCCGGCCGCAGTGATGGTCGCGCCGATTATCCCCGCGATTAACGACGCCGAGATCGAGGCGATCCTTGCCCGCGCGGAAGCCATGGGCGCGCGCCATGCCGATTATGTCCTCTTGCGGCTGCCGCTTGAAGTCCGCGAACTCTTTGCCGAATGGCCGCGCGCGCATTATCCGGGAAAGCTCAAGCACGTGCTGTCGTTGATGCGCTCAACCCACGCGAGCAAGCTTCATAGTTCGAGGTTTGGCGCGCGGATCACTGGACCCGGCCCCTATGCCTGCATGATCAGGCGCAGGTTCGAGGCGGCGGCACGGCTTGGACTTGGGCGAAGTCGCGTGCCGTTGCGTTGCGACTTATACCAAGTCTCTGAAAGTTTGACTCCTGAGGCGGATTCCCGAATCGGCATTTATCTGATTCACCATGGCAAACAGCTTTTGGGAGAGTTTGCCATGTCGACTCCGGTTCCGCTTCGCTCTGACTTTGACACGATTGGCCTGCGCATGCTGGCGCGGCGATCGCGTGACCCCGATCAGACCCGGCGTCTCTTGGCACTGGCCGAGATTTATGATGGCGGCTCGCGGCCGGATGCGGCGCGGATCGGCGGGGTCGGGGTGCAGATCGTGCGCGACTGGGTTGTCCGTTTCAACGCCAAAGGTCCTGATGGTCTCTTGACCGGCAAAGCGCCGGGCGCTCCCAGCATCCTCGGCGAGCGCCAGCGCCAAGCCTTGCGGCAGGTCGTGGAAGATGGGCCGATTCCCGCCCTGCATGGCGTCGTCCGCTGGCGGCTGATCGATCTGGCGCAGTGGCTCTTCGAAGAGTTCCGGGTTTCGATCTCCAAGCCGACGCTCAGCCGCGAGCTGCGGCATATGGGCTTTCGCAAGCTCTCGGCGCGACCGCGCCATCATGCGCAAGACGAGGAAGCCGCGGCGGCTTTTAAAAAAACTTTCTCGCCCTCGTGGAGGAGACCGCCGCAAAAGAGGCTCCTGGCAAGCCGATAGAGATTTGGTTTCAAGACGAAGCTCGGATCGGGCAGAAAAACAAGGTCACCCGCCGATGGGCGAAACGCGGGACACGGCCTTCGGCGCCGCACGACCAGAGGACGAGTTCAGCCTATATTTTCGGCGCCATCTGCCCGGCCGAAGGAAAAGGCGCCGGGCTCGTACTACCCTCCTGCAACAGCGAGGCCATGGCCCTGCATCTCGAAGAAATCTCGCTTGCGGTCGCACCAAGCGCGCATGCGCTCGTTCTTCTCGATCAGGCCGGGTGGCATGTCTCGGCGAAGCTTCCCGTCCCGGACAACATCACGCTCTTGCCGTTGCCGCCGAAATCGCCCGAGCTCAATCCGGTCGAGAACATCTGGCAATTCATGCGCGACAACTGGCTCTCGAACCGCGTCTTCGAAATCCTACGACGACATTCTCGACCACTGCTGCTTCGCCTGGAACAAGCTCATCGACATGCCCTGGAAAATCATCTCCATCGGAACAAGAGAGTGGGCCTATCGGTCGTGATCAGCGAGACTTGGTATTATTCCGGCCGCCAGCGCGCTTGGGCGAGCAACTGCGATTGTTTTGAGAGGCCGCGCCCGCTTGGCGTTTTGAGGGAGTGTCCCGGTTTGAATTTCGGCTTGTGGTAGAGTCGGAGTGTGGCGCGGGTGGCTTTAGGCCGGGCATATCTGTTGCCGCCCCTTTCGTCTGGCGGTGCCTCACTAGCTCGCCCGTTGCTCCCGTTTCCACACCCCGCTCATCGAACCGGACATGCGGATCGCCCGCATCCGGCTCTCGGATAAGATCTCACGCCTTCACCCACGATGGGCCGCGGCCGAGCTGGGTCAAGCGTACGAGCCGGAAGTGCCCGTATAGATGCGAGAGTGGATAGCTCCCGCCCTTACGTCGCCTGACCTTGTGCTTGGATCGCAGCCACCGGCGCAACCGCACAGCCGTGTAGTTGTCGAGCGCGCGATAGGCTTTGCTGGTAGTGCCGACACTGAAGTAATTGGCCCACCCGCGAAGCGCGCGGTTCAACATGTCGACGAGCTCTGTGGTCTCTTGCCAGCTGCGCGCTCGGTCGGTCAGCGCGTGGACTCTTTCGACCATGCGCTTGATGCTCTTCTTTGACGGCCGGTGGCCCAAGCGGGCTTTGCCGGTCGTTGGGGAATACATTCGCCCGAACGTATATCCCAGGAAGTCGAACTCCCCTTCCGGGACCTTGCAGATCCGTGTCTTCTCCTCGTTCACCGTCAGCTTCAGCTTGCCCATGATCGCGCGCAGATGGTGCAGGGCTGTCTCAGCGCTGCCCCTCCGGCACAGGATCACGAGATCGTCCGCATAGTGACGAGGCGAGTGCCGAGACTTTGCTCGAGGCCGAGCTTCTTCCACCCCAGCACAAACCGGCGCATGTAAAGATTCGCCAGCAGTGGTGAGAGGGGTGAGCCCTGCGGAATGCCGCGCCGGTTGTCCCTGGCCTCGGTCGTACGTTTCTTCCGCCCTCGTTGGTCGGTTTCTTCTACGGGGCAGTCCAGCCACATCTTGATCAGATGCAGCACGCGCCGATCAACGATCCGGCGCGCTACCGACTTTAGGAGGTCGGTATGCGGAATGCTCCCGAAGTAGTCCGCGAGGTCGGCGTCTACGACGTCCGGGTGGCCACGGAACAGTAGCTCTTCCACCTCCACGACTGCCTGCTGGGCGTTTCGCCCGGCGCGATAGGCGTAGATTTCCGGTAGGAGGTCGGCTTCAAAGATCGGTTCCAGCACCAGCATCGCTGCTGTCATGCAGACCCGGTCCCGCACGGTCGAGATGCCCAGCGGCCTGAGCTTGCCGTTGGCCTTCGGTATGAACACGCGTCTGATCGGCTCCGGCCGGTAAGTCTCCTGCCTGAGCGCAAGCGCCAGTTCGCCAAGCCACCGCTCAACCCCGTACGCCTCGATATCCGCAAAGTCCTGACCGTCGCCACCCGGCGCGCCCTTGTTGGAGCGGCACTGGGCATAGGCATGCGCCAGAATATCGTCACGGCTGAGCTTGTCGTACAGGGCGTAGAACCGATAGCCGGCTTCCGCCTTCGCTTTCGCGTGTAACGCCGTCTGCAGTTTCTGAACACTCTTCGGAGTTGCTAGGTTGCCCAATCTCCAGGTCCCTCACCACGTCTTGCGTCGGTCTTGAACTGAGGCTCCTTCCCTCCACCGGCATTACCCGGTTTCATCGGTATTACGGGCCTCTCCGCCACCCCAACGCGCCCGGCCTGTCCCTCACGGGCGTCCGGTTGATCATCCCTGATCACGTATTGGGGCTTCCCGTGTTGCGTGCGCTTTCCTTGTCTACATGCTGCCGCCACTACCCCGGTGCAGCGGCTGGGCGTACTCGTCGCTCACACCCAGCCGTGTCAGCCTTCCCCGGAAGGGTCACCGGGTCGGCCTGCACATCGTCCTTTTCGAGGCTTGCTCGGCGTTCACTCGCGTTGCGGCCTGCACACTCGCGCGGTCACCGTATTTCGTGACCCGCTATCCGAAGGCTTCAGACATTTCGTCACCTCCATGCCTGCTCCGGTTGCTTCCGGCTGGAGCGGTCGCCGGGTAGGACTTGCACCCACTGGAAAGCGCCGCCTTTTCACGGCGCACACCCAACGCGGACGTCAACAGCGGCGCATTAAGGGGCGGGGAACTGATCCTTCCATCTGTGGGGCGAAAAAGTTCGTGGAATAAGCTTGAATGAATACCGGCCGGCGCGCGCATGTTAATCATGCTGGCGTTTGGCACATTGGTGGCCTAAGCGCGAAAAAACCCGTCGGTAGAGCTGCCCGCGGGTTGCGCCATAACCGCGGCAGGCAGAAGCATCGCCACCATGCCGGTTGCGAAAAAACCGAACAACTTGCAAGGCAGCGATGTCACGGCGTCCCTTCTCCCTTCTCAAACGGGAAGATCACCTTCCAGTCGTGCTTCATATCGACCACTGTCCAGTGTCGCGCTTTGGCTTGATCAAGAGCCTTGTCGAGCTTGCCGACACGGGACTGCCGGCCATAGGCCCACTCACGCTCGGCATCGGTATGATGGACAAGGCCCGTGAACCGCAAACCACTGCCAGCTGCCACCCACTCAAGCATCTGCTGGTCGCCGTCCGAATTGCCGAAGGCGAAAATGGGGTGTCGGCCGATGAAGCGGTTGATGCCCACGGGCTTTCCGGGACCGTCGTCGACGAACTCGACCTCCGGCAGCTTCACGAGAACGGGACTGCCGCTGCGGATCTCGAACTTGGTCTTGCCACTCGAGCCGACCACCTGTTCGGGCGGAATGCCGTACACCCGATCGGCGAAGACGCGCATGAACTCGACTCCGCCGCCGGAGACGATGAATGTCTTGAAACCGTTTTTCCGCGGATAGGTGAGGAGCTCCAGCATCGGCTGATAGACTAGCTCCGTGTAGGGTCGCTTGAACCTCGGGTGGCGCGCAGTAGCAATCCAGTCGGCAACAATTCTGGCGCACTCATCCGTGGTCATGCGGCGTGGCTTGCCGCCATGATCTTCATGAGGCCCTTTTCGCCCGAGACAAGCAGTGCCTTCGTGTCGTCGGACAGCACAGCTGCAAAGGGTTGCTGCTCTTTCCACCTGGGATGCTGCGGTGCCAGCGCTTTGACGCGGTCGAGCGCGAAAGCGAATTGGAAATAGATCGGCTGTTCTGTCGAAGGTGGCGATGCGCTCGGCCGGCTTAACGTAGTCAGCGCCGCCTTCGGTCGTAACGCGGGCGATGAAATCGACAATAGCCTGCTTGGCGATGCCATCATTCCAGGACGGCAGCGGATCGGAGACCTCAGACCGCGCCGGAGAGTTTCCCAGATCGTATAATCCAACGGCGAGCAGTGCAGCGCAAAATGCCCGCCGAGTGAAGGAGGCGATGCTATGCGGCTGTGGCCCTTCCATCGGTGCTAACCTGCCGACAAAAAACCGTACATTCATCTGGAATAAGTCCCGGCCGGCGCGCTCGCCGACCGGTTCATGATCAATCCGAGGCGGGTGTGCTCAGACTTCGCTGCATCTGCTCGATGATCTGATCGACGCTGAAGCTCGCCGCGCGCTGGCGAGGCGGAAACTCCTTGAAGGTCGCAAGAAACTTGGCGACCTCCGTCTGGGCAGCGAAGATAAGGTACGGCTGGGAAAGGAACCAGTCGTAATAGGTGTTCGACGTGATGTCGGCCCGCTCGTAGGGGTCGGAGCGCAAGTCGAACAGTTTGGGCACGCGCAGCTTGGTAAATGGATTGGCCCAGACCAGCATGGTGCCCGGCGCCCGCTGCTCTTCGAAGACAATCTTCCAGTTCTCGTAGCGCATGCCAACGAGATCGCCGTCGTCGTTGAAATAAAAGAACTCGTTGCGCGCGCCGCGCTCCTGCTGGCCAAGCAGGTAGGGGAGTTGATTGTAGCCGTCGAGATGGACTTTAAAGGTCTTTCCGGCGGCGCTGTAGCCCTTCAGCAGCTTGTCCTTGATATCTAAGTCACCAACCGCGGCAAGCAATGTCGGCAGCCAGTCAAGCCCGCTGATGATCTCGTTCGAAACCTGATCCGGCTTGATCTTGCCTGGCCAGCGGATCATGCAAGGCACCCGGAACGCGCCCTCCCAGTTCGTGTTCTTTTCGCTACGGAACGGTGTCGTTGCGCCGTCCGGCCAACTGTTCGCGTGCGGGCCATTGTCCGTCGTGTAGATCACGATGGTATCATTGCCGATGCCGAGTTCATCGATTGCCTTGAGCAAGAGGCCAACATGGCCATCGTGCTCCACCATGCCGTCCGCATACTCGGTTCTTGCCGTCAAGCCAGGCGGGCTGCGGTGCTCCGCCCGCACATGTGTGCGAAAGTGCATACGAGTTGAGTTGAACCAGCAAAAAAACGGCTTCTTCGCTTTCACCTGCCTCTGAATGAAGTCGGCGGCGGCAGCCGACGTCTCGTCGTCGATCGTCTCCATCCGCTTCTTGGTGAGAGGGCCGGTGTCCTCGATCGTCTGCTTGCCAACTCTGCCCCAGCGCGGCTCAACCCTCGGGTCATCCTTGTCGCTGGCCTTGCACCTCAACACGCCGCGCGGCCCGAATGCCTCGCGGAAAGCGGGATTAAGCGGGTATGTCTGTGAATAAGCATGGAATAAGGACCCCGCTTTTGGGGTGATTTGCATCCAATCGGGACCCCGGGGCTGAGGGTCCACAGTGGCCTCCTGGATTTTGGGAGGCCGAGATTGGAATGCTGGTTGTGGAAACGATCGCCAAGATTCGCCGGGCGTTTTTTGTTCAGAAAAAGCCGATCAAGGAGATTTGCCGGGAGCTGCACGTCTCCAGAAAGGTCGTCCGGAAGGTCATCCGATCCGAAGCGACCGAGTTCCATTACGAACGCTTGACGCAGCCGCTTCCCAAGATCGGACCGTGGCGGGAGCGGCTGGATTCCCTGCTGTTGGAGAATGCAGAAAAATCGGCGCGCGAGCGGCTGACGCTTGTTCGGCTATTCGAAGAACTGCGCAGCCTTGGTTATGCCGGAAGCTACGACGCGGTTCGCCGTTACGCGAAAACGTGGCGCAAGGAACGCGGTGTGGCGCTGGCGCAGGCTTATGTGCCGCTCACCTTTGCTCCCGGCGAGGCCTATCAGTTCGACTGGAGCCATGAAATCGTCGTGCTGAACGGCGCGACGGTGACCGTGAAGGTCGCCCATATGCGGCTCTGTCACAGCCGCATGCCGTTTGTCCGCGCCTATCCACGCGAGACCCAAGAGATGGTCTTTGACGCGCATGACCGCGCCTTTGCCTTTTTCAAAGGCGCCTGCGAGCGCGGCATTTATGACAATATGAAAACCGCGGTGGAGACAATCTTCGCCGGCAAGGACCGGCAATACAATCGCCGCTTCCTTCAAATGTGCGGGCATTATCTCGTCGAGCCAGTGGCCTGCACGCCGGCCTCGGGCTGGGAAAAGGGCCAGGTCGAGAACCAGGTCGGCTTGGTGCGTGAGCGCTTTTTCACGCCGCGCCTGAAATTCAAGAGCTATGACGAATTGAATGCCTGGCTCCTCGACAAATGTGTCGCTTACGCCAAGGCGCATCGTCATCCAGAATGCGCCAGCCGCACGATCTGGGAGGTTTTCGAGGACGAACGGCAAAAGCTCGTGCAACTGCGCGGCCGCTTCGACGGATTCCATGCAGTGAGCGCGGCGGTGTCCAAGACCTGCCTTATCCGGTTCGATAACAACAAATACTCGGTGAAGGCGCGCGCGGTCGGGCGTCCGGTCGAAATCCACGCTTATGCAGACCGGATCGTCATTCGCCAGGACGGGATCGCCGCCGGCGAACATCGGCGATCCTTTGGCCGCGAAGAGACGATTTACGATCCCTGGCATTACGTTCCGGTTCTGGCCCGCAAGCCCGGCGCTCTGAGGAATGGCGCGCCGTTCAAGGACTGGGTCTTGCCCTCGGCCATGGAGAAAATTCGCCGCAAACTCACCGGCTCCGCCGATGGCGATCGGCAGATGGTGAAAATCCTCGCGGCGGTTCTCGACGACGGGCTGCCGGCGGTCGAGGCCGCCTGTGCCGAGGCGTTGAGCGAGGGCGTCCATTCCGCCGACGTCGTTCTCAACATTCTGGCGCGTCGCCGTGATCCCGGTCCGCCACTCACCATACTCACCCCGGACGCGCTGAAACTCCGGCACGTCCCGCTCGCCGATTGTGCCCGGTACGATCAACTGAGGAGTTCAGGCTGATGGAACGCACGCAAATCTTCGACCTCATGAGCGAACTCAAGCTCTTCGGCATGCGAACCGCCTATGATGATGTGATGGCGGCTGGCATAAAGCGGCAGCACGAGCCGCCACAAATCGTCGGCGATCTTCTTAAGGCCGAAATTGCCGAAAAGCAGGCGCGCTCCATCAAATATCAGATGACCATCGCCAAACTCCCTCTGGCCAAGGACATCGATGACTTCGACTTTGACGGCACGACCGTCAACGAAACCCTGGTGCGTGATCTTTCCGGAGGCGGCTTCATCGCGCAGCAACGCAACGTCGTTCTCGTGGGGGGCACCGGGACCGGCAAGACGCATCTCGCCATTGCCATCGCGCGAAGCTGCATCCGCGCCGGCCTGCGCGGCCGCTTCTTCAATACAGTCGATCTCGTCAATCGCCTGGAGGCCGAAGCACGCGCAGGGCGGCAGGGACGAATCGCCGATTACCTCACTCGCAAGGACTTCACCGTTCTCGACGAACTCGGCTATCTGCCCTTCGCTCAGGCTGGCGGGCAATTGCTCTTCCATCTCGTTAGCCAGCTCTACGAACGCACCTCGGTGATCGTCACGACCAATCTGGCGTTCGGCGAATGGCCGAGCGTCTTCGGCGACGCCAAGATGACGACCGCGCTCCTCGATCGTCTCACCCATCACTGCGACATCGTCGAAACCGGAAATGAAAGCTGGCGCTTCAAAAACCGCGCCTAGCGCTCAAAGCCCCCTCCCACGCCACCGCGCTCGCCCCGGCTGCGCAACCCTGACCAGCTCCGCCGGGGGCGAGCGCTGTCGTTCCTCCCCGCCAAAAGGGGTACCTTTTGCACACCGATCCGGGGTCCCGATTCAATGCTGTTTGACAGGTATGTCCGCTGCTCCGGCTCCTCCTCTGCGTTGAGGTGGTAGAGATTGCCGAAGAACTCGTCGAATCCATGTACAGTCGGCAGGAACTCGTTGCGGTCTCCAAGGTGATTTTTGCCGAACTGGCCCGTCGCATAGCCAAGGGGCTTCAAAAGCTCGGCCATGGTTGCATCTTCTGCCTGCAGGCCGACGGGTGAGGCGGGCACTCCTACCTTGGAGAGTCCCGTGCGCAGCGTCGCCTGGCCGGTGATGAACGACGACCGGCCGGCCGTGCAGCTCTGCTCGGCATAATAGTCGGTGAACATCAGGCCCTCGCGGGCGATGCGGTCGATATTCTGCGTCTTGTAGCCCATCAGCCCGAAGGAATAGGCGCTGACATTGGTTTGGCCGATATCATCGCCCATGATGACAAGGATGTTCGGCCGCTGGCCGCTATGCGCCACGGGTTTTTTCTGCTGAGCCTCCGCGGGCGAGATCAGCGAAGGGGACGCAAGGCCGGTGGCCGCGAAGATCGACGTTCCGGTAAGAAGCATGTCGCGGCGGCTGAAGCCGTTTCCAGGTTCTGCCTTCTTTGTTTGCTTCTCATTCGAGATGTCTTTGCTCATGCTTCCTCCGCCTTTCGGTTTACACTCAAGCAGCCGACCGCGGCAAGGTCTCGGTCCTTGATCAGAACTGTTAATTCACTCGCTTCACCGGCGGCGGCACCCAGCTGCCGTCGAGCACGTCGGGTTTGGGCCAGTAGAGCCGCAGGTTCATCGTAAAGGGACCGTTGGGGGGAGCAGGCAGCCAGTTCGAACTCCCTGTCCTCCCCAGGCAACTTGCGCTGGATGTAGAGGTCGAGCGAGCCGTCGGGATTGAACTTAAGCTTGTCGCGATCGCCGATCGCATAGCGGTCGATGAGGTTGTCGGCAAAGAGCTGGCGCTGGTCGTACATCGTCAGCGACCAGAATCCGCGTACTGGCGGGATCTGATTCTTGTCGAAATGCAGGACGTAGCGCTGGTCGCTTTTGAACGGCTGGCCGTTAGCATCGGCAAACGCTGTTGGATAGTCGGCATCTTCGATGGTATTGGCGCCGAGCGCCGCATAAGCGATCCCCTCGCGATGTAGATAGTCCGTGGCATAAGTGCCTATGGCGGTCATGTTTGTGCGCCATCCGTTGACCAACGTGCCGGCTCTGAAAAACACCGACTTGATCTGCTTGAGCGCTTTCGGCGGAGCGGCGCGCTCATGTCCTGCTCTGGATTCACTTTTCCTTGCGGTGGAGTGTAGGGCTTGCCGTATTGACCAAGTGGCGCCGCCTCGATACCATTTTGGAACTGATGCACGGCTGCATAGTAGGCCTTGCCGTTGGTTTGCGTGCGACCGATCAACATAACCATCCCCGTGGGGCTTTTGATTTCGTCCACGTCCGGCGGCAATTGCCCTTGCCAGCCTGGCCCAGTGACCGCGAAAGTTTGAGCGCCAGTGCCAGTCGTGCGTTTACCGGGTGCTGCGAAAACATCCGTCCACATGTCGAGCATCTGCAAGAGGTAGTAGCGTCCGCCCGAATCGGGAACACTGAAGACCATCGGCTCTTTCGATACTCGAAATACATCGCCGAATAGAGCGTGTCGGCATTGGGGCGCACGACATCCGTAAAGGACGAGTCGAGGAAGGCGCGCCCATGCCAGATCTGGTTCATGGGGCCGCGCAGGCCGGCGACTTTCGCAACATTGGTGCTGACGCGCCGGGTCACGTCCATCAACACGAGTGGATAAGCGTAGATATAGGTCTCGCGCGCAATCTCCCGCGCCTCCTCGGAGGATCCGCTTTCGGGTTGCCGCGCCCATGCACATGGCGCCGCGTACAGAAGGGCGGCCGCAGCGATCATTCCAACAATTCAGGCACAATCGTTTGTCATGTCGATCTCCGTTCCGCTGGGCGTCCGTCGCTCGTTTGGCTTTGACGTGGCGGCCAAGGTGATCCCTCGGCTATGGAGCATTCCCTCTCAATGCATCCGCCGGAATGGCGGCGGTGCCCATGTGCCGTCCGCGACCTCTGGCCGCGGTGAGTAAATCCGCAAGGTTGGCTGAAACGGCGCGTTCTTCGGCGCGGGCAACCAGTTCGATTTCTTGTCCTTGCTGGGCCATTCAGCCTGCACATAGATATCGAGCGAACCATCCGCGTTGAAGGCGAGCTTGTCGCGGTCGCCGATGGCGAATCGGTTGATCGGATTGGGCACCTGGAAGCCATCCTGGTCGTACATGTGATCGACCAGAATGCATTCGCTGGCGGCAGCTTGCCTTTGTCGAAATGCAGAACATATTTGTTCGCACCGCTCAGCGGCGCGCCTCGGATAGACGGCGTCCTCCGGCAAATTGGCGCCAAGCCCGCCGAGCGCGATCACGGCGCGCCGCTTATAAGAAGTGCCATAAGTGCCGACATTCTCGGTCAGGATATTCCAGCCGTTCACGAGTTTGCCCATCTTCCGCATGGCCGGGGCCAATCCGTCGAGCGCTTGTTTGGCGGCAGCGTTGATCGTCGCTGCCAACGCGGGATCGAGCTTGCCGGGATCGAAGGGCTTGCCCGGTTCGAGGCCGAGCGCCCGCATGCGGAACAAAATCGGGTAGTCGTTGGCATGCGGCGGATATTTCGAAAACAGCTCCGCGAGCCGGGTCAGCACCGCAACTCCATTCATCCGGTTGACCCGCGTTTGTGGAGGCGTCTTGGTGTCGACGGAGGGATCGGCCGGAACATCTTGCGGCGTCGTATACTCCCTGTCCCACTGGCTCAGCGGCGTTAGCGTATAGCCATCCTGGATCTGATGCACATTGGCGTAATCGGCCGGTCCGTTGGTCTGCGTGCGGCCGAGAATCCAAACGGCCGGTGTCGGCGCAACAATCTTGCCGACGCCCTCGGGCAGAGTCCCGCTCCAGCCGGGCGCGACGATCGCGAAATTGCCTGCCTTGGTGCCGGTTGTGCGGCTGCCGACAACCGAGAATACGTCGCTCCACATATCGAGCATCTCAAGCAAATAGTAGCGTCCGCCTGTATCGGGCACTGTAAGGACCATCGGCTCAGGAGCGATGTCGAGCCAGGCCAGCGAGTAAAGCGTGTCGAAATTGAAACGCACCACATCCTTTTCATCAGCCCGCGGAAAGGCTCGCGCGTGCGCAAACTGATTGACCGGCGCGCGCATGCTAATCATGCTGGCGTTTGGCACATTGGTGGCCTGGCGCATGGTCAAATCCATGCTGACGATTGGATACGCGTAGAGATAGACGTCACGGGCGATCGCGTTGATGTCCTGCGATGAAACGGCGGCCGCTGGCGTCAGCGGTGCCGCCTTTTGCACACTGTCGCTTGCCGTTGCGACGACGGAAAAAAGGCTTGTGCCGAGAGCCGTTGCCCAGAGTGCAAAATTATTCCATTTCATGGCCGTCTTTTTTCCGGTTCCGGACAATGCCGCGGAACCCGACATGGCTGGTCGACGTATCGACCGGCTCCGGATGGCGCGCGGCAGGCCGGTAGCGGCGGCAATAGTTCGGTGCGCAGAGGTGCGAGCCGCCCTTGAGCACCTTGCGGGGAATCCTGATCTGCGGCTGGCAGGGATCGTAGCTCTGGTCTTCCCGGCCGCCGCGGGGGTTCTCCGGAATGCAACAGGTCTTTTGCGCATCGGCTTCGTGCCTTGGCGCAAACCAATCGGCGGTCCACTCCCAGACATTGCCGATCATATCGTAAAGACCGTAGCCGTTTGGTGGAAAGGCAGCGACGGGTGACGTCCGTTCATAGCCATCGAGACCGAGGTTTTCATCTGGGAAAGCGCCCTGCCAGGTGTTCGCCATGTGCTCTCCGCCGGGCGTGAACTCATCGCCCCAGGCGAACGCGGCGCCGTCCAATCCTCCCCGTGCGGCAAACTCCCATTCGGCTTCCGTCGGCAAATCCTTGCCGGCCCATTTGGCATAGGCCTCCGCATCCTTGTAGGCCACGTGAACGACTGGGTGATCGTCGAGCCCGCGGATACTGCTTTTCGGCCCAAAGGGATGACGCCAGTCCGCCCCTTTGAGGAAATTCCACCACTGGCTCCAATCCCGTAGATCGACCGCGTGCGCGGGCGGTGTAAAGACAAGCGAACCCGCATAGAGCATGTGCGGTAGCGCGCCGGGATAATCCTTCGGATCGGGAAGGATTTCGGCGAAGGTAATGTGACCAGTCGCTTTCACAAATTCACGGAACTGCCGGTTGGTGACCGGCGTGCGATCCATCCAAAATCCGTCGACCGTCACGCGGTGAACCGGCGCCTCCTCGGGGTAATGCTTATCCGATCCCATGCGAAAGGTGCCGCCTCGGATCCACTGCATGTCCGTGTGCTGGGGGAGATCGTCCCGTGCGCGATGCGCTGACCGACCATGAGCCGGCGCCATACTCTCGTAACCTCCCTGGAGTCACACTGAGGCGGAGCTTCCGCCCGCATCCCCAGCAAAGGGTAGGGCGGTGTTGAAGGCAATTCAAGCGATTCCCCAAGATCGATTTGCGTCTTCAGTGAATCAGGATGTTGCGGCAGCGCCACATAAGCCGGGAATCGCGACAACGGGCCTCGCATCTCCGAACAAATGCTTGGATCGGGGTTGCCATGCCTATCCTATCGGAAGAACTTCCACGCGATCAAAACCGCGCCTCAATTAGCCAAGGTTCCGCCATGCGACGAGCGCGAAACAAATGTCCGCCCGCCGCCTGCCTTGGGTTTTTTGCGGCAAGCCTGTTCGTCACCGCGCCAACGCAGGCCGCAGAATATGGTTTCAGCGACTATTTGCTCGGCTATTCCATTCCGATGGCTGGATACACGCCGCCGCCCGGCGTCTATTTTTTGAATACGTTCTATCTCTACTCGGGCAGCGCGAATGTGAATGCCGAATTTCCCATTGGCAGAATTACGGCTGCCGGCCTCACCGAGCATTCGCGGCCAACATTGCGACGACCGCCTGGTACACGGACATGACAATTTTTGGCGGCACGCTCGGCTTTGCCGCGACTATTCCCTTCGGTTCCGATACGAATACCGCTGCTGTCTCTTTCATCGGCCCGTTGGGTTTTGGCCGTCAGATCAACCGGACGGATACGGCGACGGCAATCGGCGATACGGCCTTCAGTGCCAGCCTCGGCTGGCAGCAGGGTGAGCATCATTGGAATATGACCCTCACAGGCGTTGCCCCGACCGTGGAGTATAACGACTGCAGTCTTGCGATCATGGGTCTTTATTCATCGCCGGCTTTGCGGCTCCGGTTGCCTCTGCGGCCGGGGTGATGGTCACGGTATTCCTCCGTCAGCGCAAGCGCCGCTCGGCCTTCTTGACGCGAGCGAACAGATCGCGCATCAGCAGGAAGGTCTCGGCCTCGTCGTCGAGTGCTGCGAAATAGTGGTGGGAGAAATCGCCCTGCTCTTTGGCGAAGCGGCACAGATGGAACCCACCCACCGGCGGGTGATCGGGATAATTCTCGTTCCACAGCAGCCCGTAGGCGGCGAGCTGGTAGAGATAGTCGGCGTAGACCGCGTTGGCGCACTTCCAGTCGAGCAGGATGAGCTCATTGCCGATCATCCCGACCGCGTCGAGGGTGCCGCCGAATGCGTGCTGTTCGCTCGCCAAGGCAACCTCGGTGTGGCGGAACGTGATCCTGTTCATCGCCTCCCAATGTAAATAGGCGGCATAGGCGTTGCGGGCCTTTTCCGTGACTTCATCCGCGCCCCTGAGGGCCGTCTCGGGCCGGCCGTTGATGTGGTCTTCGACCGCCTTGTGCGCCAGCGTTCCGGGTGTGGTCACCTCCGCGCGCGCTTGGTCGAGCGTCTTGCCTTCGAGCCCTTGCTGGTTGGCCCAGTAGAGCAGGCCGCCGGATTCCTTGAAGCGTCCGATGATGGTGGCGACGGACGGCAACCGGTTGCCGCGGTGGTCTTTGTAGATGACGGGCGGCACGGCTCACCTCATTCCTGGGTTGCGGGTTGGTAGGGGTTGCAGAGCTGTGAGGAACGCGGCGGCTTCGCTCGCCTTGGAGGCGGCGGCGAAGATCGCCTTCTTGTCGGCTTTGAGGACGGCCAGCCAGGACGCGAGATATTGGACGTGATCCGCGCGGGGATCGTCGGTGATGCGCAGATCGGCACAGAGGAAGGCGGCGCCGAGTTCGGCGACCAGCTCCTCCATCGCATAGGCCTGGTCGCCGAAGCGCTTGCCGAGCTGGCGATGGCAGCGGCCCTCGGGGCTGGTCCAGTGGCAAAGCTCATGGCACAGCGTGGAAAAGTAGGATCCGTCTGGGTGCCGATGAAGGCGTCGCGCGGCGGCAGGTGGATACTGTCCGTTGAAGGACGATAATAGGCCCGGCCGCCACCATGATGGATGGCTGCGCCGGTCGCGGCGACGAAAGCCTCGGCTTGCTCGATCGGCGGGGTGACCGTTATCGGCGGCGCGGCGATCGTCGCGGGCCTGAAGCCGTCCACTTGCTCGGCGGCGAAGACCGGTGTGGCGCGTGCGAAGAGGCGGGTGGCCGGCTCGGCGTCACCGGTCTCAGGATCGGCGGCGACCGCGAGTTCCTTGTAGAAGACGACAAGCGCGGCTTTCTCGCCCTGGCGGAGTTGCGCGCCGGCCTCGGCCCATTGCTTGTAGGTGCCCCAGACACTGGAGCTGTAACTGAATTCCTCGGCATAGGCCCAGAGCGCCACGACGTTGATGCCGCGATAGGCCTTTTTCGACGCGACATTGACGGGCCGCATGATGCTGCCGGCGGCGCGATCTCCCGCGCCGCGCTCAATCGCGGTCACGATCTTGTCGGTGATGTGCTGGTGAATATCGAAGCGGTCGGTCTTCATGGGGCAGTTCTCGGCTGAGGAAGGGACGGCCTCTGGCATCGCGCGGTGCGGGCGGACGCGGGAGATCGATTGGGTTTTGGAAACAGAAGATTTCGGAACGGGCCTCGAAGCCGACGATGTTCCCGGGCGAAATCAGTCCGCTGCGGGTGTTTTCGGTTTGGCCCGCGAGACACGCCGCTTGGGTGGCGTCTCGACCGGGATAGGGTTGGCCGCATCCTCTGGCGCGCTCGCCGGTTTGCGGGCCGAGCGCTTGGCCGGCAGGCCGAACCGCGGCGCGTTGAGTTCCAGCTCCCCGTCGACCAGCCAGAAGTCGCAGTAGCGGCGATGCAGGGCTTCCGCATGCTCCTGGTCACTGAGCCGGATCGTCTCGATGACGTCTTCCAGCGCGAAATTGGCGAAGCGGACCTTGCCGTCCTCCGGCTCGCGCAACTGCGCTTGATAGGCCTCGGCGGCGTCCTGGACGTGGTAGTTGAGGGCCGGCGCGATCACGACGAAATAGCCTTCGTCGTAGAGCCCGTTGGCGATCATGCTCTGGGCGAGGAGATGTTCCCGCCAAAATTGCGCTAGGGGGTTGGCCCGGAGAGCCGCGGCGGCGGGATCGGTAAAGAGGCCGCTCGCGTCCGAGAGTTCGTCGTAGCGCGGTTTCAGTTCCGGCAGGGGCTCGCGCATGCTTTCGGAATATTTGAGCTCGAAGGCGACGAAGCCGTTGCGGCCCTGGCCATCGGAGTAGCGGATCAGCGCGTCGAAGGCCGTAAAATCGGCTGTGAATTTTGGATTGCCGCGGCCGGGCGAATGTTCGAAGAGGAGCTGGCGCGCGGTACCAGTGAAAGCTGGCAGCAGCTCGATCAGATAGCTTGACGCGCGTTCGAGTGAGTGCCTCCAGGGCGCGAGCAGATTGAGGTCAAGGGCATGCTCGATAGGAGGTTCGTTGCCAGCCGCTCCGCATCGATGAGCGCGCCAATTTCGCGATAGGCAGTCTCGCGCCGGGCGGTATGGGCGATTTCGGGCGTGAGGAAATTGCCGCCTGACCGGCCCGCCGGTCGGCTCCGGATTGACGACCCCGATGGCTAGATAACCCCCTATCGCCGAACGCTGCCGGGCCTTCGGGGGAGCCTGCCGCTGACGTGCCCTTAGGGCCATTCACGTTACGCACACCCCAAATCTAGCGACCTCGTTGACATTGCAGTCAATCGTTGTAGGCTGTGCAATTGTAATAGTCCGCTAAGTCCATCGTCGGAGGGAAATGATGAGCCAACAGTCGAAGATCGATGAGCTGGAAAAGCTCCTCAACAGCGAGGAGGACATGCCAATCCAGATTCTGCCGAACGGCGAGATCAAGGAGATCGGCCGCGCCACGTCGGCCGACATAGGCAACAAAAAGCCGCTGACGATGAAAGAAAATCTCGGCGGGGAATACTGAGCGCGGCCATGGATGTTGCCCGGATACAGCGCGAGTTTTCAGAAGCTCAACAGAGGTTCGCTCTTGTCGAGCTGCGCCCGACGACCGACGGCAAGGTCTACGCGCGCACCGCCCTGCAGACCGTGAACGGCAGGAACTACGTCCTTTCGATCAAATTTTCGGACAACTACCCGAACGAGATGCCGCGGGTATTCATCGATGCGCCGACGATCACCCACGCGCCGCACCGGTATCAGGGCGGGCACATTTGCTACCTGCACCCTTCGATGTGGAATCCCGGCGCGCACCACCTGACCTTCGTCATCGCCCGCGCGGCGAAATGGCTGAACAAATACGAAGTCTGGCGCAGCAACGGGGGCAAATGGCCCGGCGCCGAGATCAAGCACTGAGGGGGCTCACTTTGAAGGTCGATTTCAAGACTCTGAAGATGATGGAACTTCGAAGCTCGCCGGGCGAGGTCCTCGACCGCGTGGCGAGGGACGGCGAGGTTTTTATCGTCGAGAGGAACGGCCAGCCGAAAGCGTGTCTCGTTCCCGTTTCCTTTCTGTTGCCGGACATCTCTCCCAATCGCATCGCCAAGGAGCTGAGCAAGCTCGACGCCAAGGACGAGAATTACAAGCTGAGCATCAACGACAACAAGGAACTGGAGATCAGCTGTCTTGAGACGGCCTCCGGCAAGCACGTCGTCATCAGCATCGTCCTGCCCCATGGATACCCCAACGCGGCGCCACGCATTTATGCAGCGCAAGTGGCGCCGAACGTTCCGAAGCGGTGGCCGGACGGCTCGCTTTCGATCTTCGGCGCGACGGCGGCGTGGAACGTCAAGACCCACGACGCCTCCTACGCGCTGAGCCTGGCGCGAGTCTGGCTAAAGCACTACGCCAAGTGGCGCAAGACCGGCGAATGGCCGGAAAGGACGGATACGCGATGAACGACCAGACCTTCGAGCGAATCGAGGCTCTTTTCGACATCGCTATGTTCGCGGATGTCAAAGTCCTCGTGGCGGGATGCGGCTCGGGCGGCGCGAGCGTCGCGCTTCAGCTCGTCATGTCCGGCATCCGCAACTTTACGCTGATCGACAACGACATCCTCGGTCCCGAGAACGTGATCAGGCACGTCTGCGGCCGGCGCTTCATCGGGCAAAAGAAAGTCGATGCCGTCGCCGAAGTGCTGAGGGACCGAAACCCCAAGGCCGACATCGCGACGATCGACGCGGACATCATGAACTATCCGAATCTCGAATCGGACATCAGGAAGTCCGACGTGGTGGTGCTCGCGACCGACAACGAGCCGTCGCGGTACACCATCAACGAGCTTTGCGTCAGGAACGACATTCCCTTCGTCGTCGGCCGAGTTTTCACGAGGGGCATCGGCGGCGATGTTTTTGCCTTCCGGCCCCCGAGCGGCGGCTGCCTTGCCTGCCTCGAAGCGTTTTTGCAGCGCACGCCGTACCGGGAAGGCGTCAGGGAAATCGATTTGGTTTCCGAGGAGGAGCGCGAGAAGGTCTACGGAATGGAGATCGAGGAAATCAAGGATTCTCCCGGCCTCGCCGTCGACATCGCGTTCATCACCTCGTTCCATACCCGCTTTGTCTTGGACGCCATCGCGCGGCGGCTGGCCGAGCGCCCCAAATATCTGGAGCCGATGGACGAGAACTACGTCGTGTGGGGCAACCGCCCGGTCCATCCGTTCAAGAAACATTTTCAATTGCAAAGGATCGAGTTGAGCCCGCAGGAACGATGCGCGGTTTGCGCGAGGAGCGTCGCCAATGCTGTTTAGATCAAAAAAACCGGCTTTTTCGATTTCGATCGCGCGAGGAGCGCTCGAATCCATATTCGACGAGTGCGACCGGTTTGACGTCGATGAAACCGGCGGCAGGCTCCTCGGGACCTATCGCCACGAGAACGGCAGGTACGACATCGAGGTCAAGGGCGTTCTGGAACCGGGTCCGAAGGCAGAGAGGTCTCCGACCTTCTTCCTTCAGGATGGCGAATACCAAGAAACGCTTTTCCGGTCGATCGAGGCCAGCCACCCCGACATTGAGCATCTTGGAAACTGGCACACGCACCACGTCAACGGTTACCCGACGCTGAGCGGAGGGGACAAGACGACCTACTTCAAGACCGTCAACCACGAAAAGCACAACATTGACTTTTTCTATGCCCTGCTCGTCGTCAGCAAGAATCGCGGCGAGAACCCGCGCTACGCAATCAAGCATTTTCTCTTCCGCCGCAACGACAACACCATCTACGAGATTCCGGCCAAGGACGTGCGGCTCGTCGATACCCCAGCGCTGCGGCCCCGCGACCGCGCGACGGCCGAACCGTCCGACTCTTCGCCGCAGATCGCTCCGCCAATCGCCGCAAATCCGGAGCGGGTCAAGGATCGGGAATTTTTCTCCGAGTTCTATCCGAACCTGAAGCCGCTCCTCTCGAAGAGCATCGGCGCCCCGTACTGGAAGGGACCGCTGTCGCTGGTGGATGGTTCCCACGCCGAGGTGGTGGCGATGGAAAATGCCGACGGCCGGGCGCCGTCCTACTCGATCGCTACCTCCTGCAAGCACCCGGTCATCGCCGACATTCTGGCGCAGTACCAGGAACGGCAATTCCGCTCGGCGCGGCACGCCGTTCTGCATTTGGAACGCGATCTCAATCAGGCGCTGTACCGCGGCAAGAAGGGGTAGGGACATGAAGATCATCACGGTGAATGTCGGCCAAGGCGCCCTCGCGATCGTCAGGCACCAGGGGGAGGCCATCGTCGTCGATCGCGCATCCCGTCGTCCAAGGACCGGACGGTGGCTTATGTCAAAGAAATTATGGCCCTGTCCTTGAAGAATCATTGCGTGAAGGGCCTCATCCTGACCGGGTTCGACGATGATCACAGCGAGATCGTAGGAGCGTCGATCGTCCTGAGCAAGTACCGTCCGGAGTGGATCATGTATCCGACCTACTACAAGGACAGCGCCGAGGCCAAAAAGGTGTTTGCCCTTATCGACGACGAGGTGAAAACCCGACGCACGTCGGGCAGTCCGCTCGAAAAGATATCGGTCCGGGTCGATAAGCTTGCGAACCGCAGACTTCGCGGCCTTGCGGACAAGTTCGATTTCGAGCTGTTCTCCCCGCACATCGAGGATATGGACTGTTCCAACAACTGCAGCATCGTGGTCAAGCTGACGGGACGCGGGTCAGGCGGCTTCTCGTACCTAATTACGGGCGATACCGAGAACCCGCGGTGGGAGACGATCAACAAGCTGTTCGGCAGCGCGCTCAAATCGCACGTCCTCGCCGCGCCTCATCACGGATCGAAAAACGCGACGCACCCAGCGTCGCTGCTCAACATCGCCCCGCATACGGTCTTGATCAGCGCGGGAGTGGACAGCCAGCACGGCCATCCTCACCCGCAGGCCTTGCAGGTGTACAGCCGCGTGGCGAAGCACGTCTTTTCAACAAACATGGAAGGCGGTGTTTCGCTTCTTACCCAGCCCGGACCCACAGAACTGACGACGACCTTGATCCGGTCTGTTAACGCCCAGGCTAACGTGGCTTGAGCAGCGAAAGCTCCGGGTTGGCAAACGAAGCGGTTGTCCCAAAAATTGGTTTGGCGCTGTCAGGCGGCGGCTCCCGAGCCATCGCTTTTCATCTCGGCTGTCTCCGCGCGCTCAACCAGTTCGGACTCCTTGACCGCATCGCCGTGCTTTCCACGGTATCGGGCGGCAGCGTCATCGGCGCTTACTTCCACGCCCACCAAGGGGACTTTCCTTCCTTCGAGGCCAAAATCCGCGATGTGCTGGCTCAAGGCCTGGTCAAACCGATGCGCGGCAAAGTTTTTGGCGTGCGTGGCATCAAGATCGTCGCGGCCTTCATCGTCGTCGGGTTTGTTGCGGCCTGCGTCGCGCTCGTCAAGCTGCCGGCGAAATGTCTGAGCCTGATTGCGCCCCAGTGGATTTCAAGCCATTGGGAGCGGCTCGACATCAGATCGCCGCTCCACCGGTTTGCGAGCAGGACGACCCTGCTGGAGGCCGCCCTTGACGAGGTGCTTTTCACAGGCGCGTGCCTGAATGATTTGCCACGGCAACCTCACCTGGTCGTCAACGCAACGGAGCTGCGGACGGGCTCGGCGTTCCGCTTCGGCACTCTGGAGTCCGGCTCCTGGCGCTGGGGCAAGCTCCATCGCAACGCCGTCTCGGTCGCTCACGCGGTAGCGGCGTCCGCGGCTTATCCGCTCTTTCTCCCCGCCTTCGACGAGACGCTGACCTTCGACAAAGGCGGCGAACTTAAGAATGTTCGCGTGATCCTGACCGACGGCGGCATCTACGACAACCTGGGCCTTGGCTGCCTCTGGCCGGATCGTTCGGAGGAAGTCAGCCTCAACGTCATTCCGGTTGATACGATTATTTGCTGCTCGGCAGGCTATGGCCTGCGGCAGGAGCCTCCGTCTCAGTTCATTTTCGCGCGAGTGCTCAGCGTGTTCAGCACGTGTTTGATCGCGCGCAGAACGCTTCGATGCACCGGCTGCACGAGGCGAGGCGATCCGGCCACATCAAGAGCTTCATACTTCCGTATCTCGGGCAACTTGACCGGGAATTGCCGAACCCTCCCGCCGACCTCGTGCGCCGGGAGGAGGCCCACTCCTACCCCACCGATTTCAGCGCCATGCCGGACGAGTGGATCGAGCGCCTCAGCTTGCGCGGGGAACAACTGACCCTATGTCTCGCGCGGGCCTACATTCCGGATTTGATCAGAGAAGCTGGAGTTGGGGTAACCGACCCATCCTCGGCGGGCTCGCCGCCGGATTGGCCTTGTCCGCGCAATCCTCAAAGGGTATACAAAAAGCCAGGATATGACCCGCTTTAACAATGCAGGGGAACGGAAGGTACGGCGCTCCTGTGGGCCGCAAAGCTAACCCCGGTAGCGTAGCGCATCGACCAGAAGCGCAAAGGCCGCCGAGGACTGGCGCCGGCTCGGGTAGTAGAGGATAGCCCGAATAGGGCGGGGCGGGCACCGGTCCTCAAGCACGCGCTTGAGACGACCCTTGGCGAGATGGGGCTGCGCCGGTCCTTCCTGCGGCGTCTTCGGCTCTGGCCGCTTCCGGAAATACGACGGCGCTCCAACGACCGCCATGCGGATGCCCGGCCCGATGCGCACGGCAATCATGTCCTTCGCCGCCTACTCGGCGCGGACGCCGGCGTCAAAGCGCTGGGCGACGATATCGGTCAGCCCGTAGTCGATGATGATTTCGACCTTGATGTCCGGATACTGCCGCAGGAATTTCGCGAGCTCGGCCAGAGGATCTTACAGATAGGTCGCGCTTGGCGTCGATTTTCGCGTCACTTTTTTGGTGTAGGGAGCGGGTGATTATCACGGATCTTCTTGAGTTCTGCGATTTCGTATTGCGAGAGCCCGCGCGCCCCGGGGCATTGCTCCATGTCAAGGAACGCCGCTGCGACCTTCGACGCCTCGGGACTGGCCTCGATAATAGTCCCACGAGTACTGTCGAGGATTGCTCGAACCACGCATGGCGCTCCATCGGCGGCACAACCCGCCCTAAGCCATTGCCCGGCGAATGCCGCATGTAGAAGACCGCCCTGTCCGGAATGGCATCTTTTGGGTCTTGCGCTCGTATCAGATACCCTTGGCAGATGAGAAATCAAAACCAAAATCTTGGCGGCTCACGCGCTCGCCGTTGATTCGGTTACCTCTGGCATGAATGGATTGCCGAAAGCCGGCGTCCAATTGCTCCAGCTTTCGCTCGGCCAAATCCGGCGGAGTGGAGCGATAACCGGATAACCGCGGCATGGCTCGGGCACGCGACGGTGTTAATCAATTTTTTCGGGATAAAGATTCTCACGGATCCAGTTCTATTTCCACGGATCGGAATCCGGTTGCCCGGTCTTACACTCGTTGGACACGGTTCCGGCCGCACAAATTCTGAGAGTGGCTGGGCTGTAAGGGTTTCCTGTCACCCCAAGCGGTCGCCCGCAAGCGTCTCTTGCCCTACAGATCTATCCAGGCGCGCAACGCCTCTGTTACCGCATCCGGCCGTTCCATGGTCGACAGATGGCCGCAGTCTTGCACAATTTCGAGCTTCGATCCGGCAATTCCGTCTGCAATCGTCAGGGCGACTGAGACGGGCGTAAGGGCATCCTCATTGCCCACCAGCACAAGCGTCGGACATTGGATCGCTCCCAATGACGGTCGCGAATCGGGCCTCGACATGATCGCTTTCTGCTGACGGACGAAAGTCTCCGGTCCTGTATCATCCATCATTTTGAATACGGCTCGTTTCAATGCCACATTGTCGTGCCGCGCCGGATGCACGAACAACGGCCACAAAGTGTCGCGGACGGATTTGAATTCTCCGGTCTGTGCCATTGCTATTAGCTTGAGTCGCCGTTCGGTCTGCTCGAGGGTGTCGGCGAGCGCCGAAGTATCCAGCAGAGCGAGGCGCTCGATACGGTCGGGCGCCTGGCGCACCATCTCGAAAGCGATGTAACCGCCCATCGAGAGGCCGCACAGTGCAAATCGGTTGGGTGCCGTTGCGAGGACTGCCCGGGCGATCGCACTCATCGTGTCGTGTCGCGCGTGATCTGCGACACTTATCGCGACCTCTCCCCGCAACGACGCGATTTGTTCTGCGAAAAGGTCCTCGGTGCAGGCCAGCCCCGGCACGAAAACAAGATGTGGCGAACGTGCTGTCATGTCGCACTGGCTCCTTCTGGAAGCGATCAATCACGCTGTGGTGAGAACCAGGACGCGCCGCGCGGAATCGGCGTGGGTCGAGGACATACGGATTCCTATTCCCCCGTTTGCAACAAGGTTCCCGCCCGTCGCGTGCTGGCGAGCAACCGCGCAAAGCCGACGGCGGTTGCCGCGAAAAGAAGCGAATTGATCGCGAGCCCCGTGAGCATCAGATCGGCGCGCAGAACATGGTCGAGCAGCACGCCGCGCAGGTCCTCGAAAACACAGGTCGGCGGCAAGGCCCCCGCCCCGCCGGTAGGCGGCGTCGAGGAAGGTCCAGTCCGCGAGGTTTGAGATCAGCTACTAACGGGGTGCTTCTTGCGCCAGGTTTCCGCGATCGAGGGTTTGGCGATTGCTGCTGTCGCCTCGGGCGGCCAGTCGGTTATCTCGACGGGACCCTCAAAGTATTCCATGAGCCTTATCTGCCAGCGATACGGAATGCCTCGGTGGAACCATTGCCGGATCGTCCCGGGCCGCGCCCCCAGTTTGAGCGCCGCCGCGACGAGTTCTTGCCGCGTGATTTGACGCGTCTCCATGCCGCCGGCCGTTACACAATGTAACGGCCAGAAACCGCCCTTGGACCCCGGGTCACCCCTTTTTACAGGCTCCCGAGGAATAGATGCGTCCCCGTTTGTTTGACCCCCGTTATCTGGTGAATTCGTTCTCTTTTCAAATTGATAGCGTGGCTAGTGTTAAATGGCGCAAGAGAGATCTTTTCAACCCGCATACGCCGGATGAGGCAATAATTTGCAGCGTCGATGCCGCGATTTAGCTAACATAATCAGCATGTTATTTCGGATCGAATGAGGCCGTCATGGCGAACCCGGCGGGTGAATCGTATGATGGCGCTCTCAGGCTCGATTTCGACCGCCGATTGTTGCTTCACTTTCGCGGATCGGTGGTTACCTCCGACGCAGGCTTGCTCGCATACCGGGAACTGGACGACGCGCTGTGCCTCAGTGCGATGGCGGGTGATGCGCTCTCCGACGCACGCACTGGCAAGAATGGCCGGCATGCACTCGTCGGGATGTTGCGGCAATCCATATTTGGGCGACTTGCCGGATATGAAGACGTGAACGACGCTCAACGCCTGCGCCATGATCCCGCGATGCGGTGGATAGTCGGCGGAAAGGCGGCCTCGGATGCAGCGGCTTCGCCGAGCCAGATGGGCCGCTTTGAGACGCGCTGGCTCACGGCGGAAAAGAACCTTTCGGCGCTCGCTGATCTCTCCGGCAAATGGATCGACAGCGTTCATGGTCGCCGTCCGCCGAGAGGTATCTTGCTCGACATGGATTCGAGCGTGAGCCCGACGCATGGCGAACAGGAACACAGTGTCTGGAACGGTCACTATGACTGCACCTGCTATCATCCGCTGTTCGTTTTCAACCAATATGGCGATTTGGAACGCTGCGCCCTGCGCCCCGGCAATGTTCACAGCGCCGATGGATGGGAGGCGGTGCTGAAGCCGGTCGTGGCGCGGTATCAAGGCAAGGTCTCACGCATTTATTTCCGCGCCGACGCCGGCTTCGCAAACCCCGAAGTTTACGAATATCTGGAGGCAGAACGGATCAAATATGCGATCCGTCTGCCCGCCAATCACATCTTGCAAGAGAGGATCGGCTATCTGCTCAAACGCCCGGTTGGTCGCCCGTCCAATGACGTCTGCCGATCCCATGCAAGTTTCACCTATCAAGCGGGAAGCTGGTCGCAGCCGCGCCGGGTGATCGCCAAGGTCGAATGGCATCCGGGCGAGCTTTATCCGCGCGTCGGCTTCATCGTGACGAACATGGCGCGCTCCGCCGAGAATGTCGTCGCCTTCTACAACAAGCGCGGCACGTGTGAGCAATGGATCAAGGAAGGAAAAGGCGCAATCAAGTGGACCCGGCTATCATGTCGGTCGTTCGCTGCTAACGCCGTCCGTCTCCAGCTTCATGCGCTGGCCTACAATCTCGGTAATTTTCTGCGCACGCTGGCGACGCCCGAACCGATAAAGGATTGGTCACTGACGAGCCTGAAGGAAAAGCTGATCAAGATCGGCGCGAAGATCGTGAGCCATGGCCGCTATGTCGCGTTTCAGATGGCCGAAGTCGCCATTCCGAAAAATCTCTTCGCGGACATCCTACGAATGATCGCCGACCTGCGGCCGCCGCCCAATCCAGCGCCTGCGTGAAGTGTTCGGTCGTCATGCGTCGAGCAAAAACTAAGGGAGAAGTGCGTCTTGATCACAACCGACTCTGTATTGTCCGGTGCGCGATCCGCCCATGTCACTGGTTTTGGTGTGCCGGAGCACCACAGCAGCGCCGCAGCGCGGCAATCTCAACCTCAATAAGCGGGCGATCCGGAAAATAATGCCGGTATAGGACGAATGTCCGATGTCACGGCAGGAGATCAATGATACGCGCTTGGCACATTCCCGGTTATCTGGGGAATGCCAGTTCAAATAGTTGGCGCTAAAATGGGGGAGCATTGCGCGCGTTTCATATCAGAGGGTAAACCGCAGTCGCCACAACGGAGCGTTCAAATTTTCCGTCGAAGTTGGTCTCCTGCCGGAATTGTTCCTCGATGCTTGTCTTCGGAGAGCCCATGTGATGGGTGACGTGCGTCGCCGCGCCGATTTTGTTGGCGGACATAGGTGATCACTGCTTCGGGGTATTCAGTCTTGACCTTAAGCGCGGCGATGAGCGCATCTTCGGCGTCTACGGCGATGTGGTCCGTCTTCCCTTTCAATTTAAGCCCGACGGTGAATTGCACCCGCACGCCTCCTCTTGCCATTACTTTGGGGCAGACATTCCTCGGTGTCCAGCCCATGCGTGGCCAAGGGTCGCGAACCAGTTTTGCTGCGCTGTGAATGCTGCCAGCGTCTTCAGAGAGGTCGTCGGACAAACCGAAAGGGGAGGAAAATAAAATTTGGAGTTGTTGCGGTCTGCAAATGGCCCGGCAATTTGTCGGCGATGGGTAACCCCGACGATGCCCCAGCGCCTCGCCCGGACGAATGGCCAGCACTTCAAGGCCGGCGTGCCTGCCCCGTTGTAGACCCCGACGGCGTGGAGACCGGCATGTTTTAGCCGCCGGTAAGCGTGACTCCCGGGCGTTCGAACCCAGCGTTGGCATCTCTCGGGCGCTTGACGATCGCACGGAATGAAGGGGCAGATTCATACGAACTGGTTCTACAGTGTTGGTCTCGATGAGAGCGGTCGACAATCTTCCAGGGTTGCCCGGATCATATCCTAGCCCATTCTGCTTCTCTGTGTTCAGATAGTGCCCGTCGATTTGGGGCTCGGGAAATTGACACCCCTGGAGCGCGCTCGCATTATGGCACACCTGACAGGAGACTTTTGGTCGCGCGTCGATGAAGAACAAAACCGTCGCCATTCTCGAAAGCCGGATGCGTGATCACATTGCCAGTCTGGTCCGCAAGTATGGAGGCACGCCGTTTTCGGCGCCCGCACTGGCCGAAATTCCGGATGTGGATCCTGCTCACATCGACGAGTTGATCCGTGACTGGACAGGCGTCCGTTGGGCAAATCATAACGCTTGGAGTTTCGGCGAAAAACTCCAGCTGGAGAATTACGGGCAACGCAATTAGAAATCGGTATAATTGAGAACGGGTGGAGAAAAACCACACCTTGGAGACGTCAAAAATGTTCATCGCCATGAACCGTTTCAAGGTCATCAAGGAGGAATGCAAGGCCTTCGAGGATTTGTGGGTGGCACGTCAGTCGCATCTCGACGAGGTCAAGGGCTTCCGGGCATTTCACTTGCTGCGCGGGCCAGAACGCGAGGACCATGTGCTCTATTCATCTCATACAATATGGGCGTCGCAAGAGGATTTTACGGAATGGACCAAGTCTGAACAATTCCGCGCCGCCCATCAACACGCTGGCGAGCGCAAGCCGCTCACACTCGGCCACCCGGAATTCGAAGGGTTCGAAGTCATCCAGACGATCGAAACCATGCATCCGTCCACATAGCGGATGTTCTACACTTGGAATTGCTGGCAGGGGCATTGTATGGCGCTGGGTTGACCGATGCCGTCACGCCATGGGCCTGTTTCCGCGATCACGGGATGAGTGCAGAAGCGCCCAAGAGTTACCGCGACAATCCGTTAATGATCAAGGAGTTACGCCGCCCAAAACTGACCGAGTGTGACTGGCAGTTTTTCCCCGACGAAACGGCGTCAGCGGTGTTCCGGCGCGTGCGAGAGCTGAAAAGCCCTCACCGTCAATGTGTAGCGTCATCTCACCACAACACGAACACACATGGCCTTTAGGGCATAGAATGACCGGACGTGGCGGGTCACTGACAAATGCGGTAGCGGTCGCTCGACCCGTGTTGCAGGATGTCGACGTGCAAGTGCTCGGCATGCGCCGCATCGGACCCTGGGCCGAGTACCGTTGTGAACCACCCGCATGCGGCGATGCGGATGGCATCGACCGTGCCACGTAGATGTTCATCCCCATTCGGTTTGATGGGCAGTGTTTCGCCACTCGCGAGCTCGAAACTCGCGACGTCCACCGCCAGACCGGACGCGTGCGCGCTGATCTTGCCGGTCTCTGCGCGGTTGCGGTTGCGGCATTCGTAACCCGGTCCCGTGTGAACCGACTTGAGTTCGACCGCGAGCTCGCCGGCAATGAGCGGAGCGACGAGATCGCGCAGCCAATGGCCGAACCGTTCACCGAACTGACAGGAAAGCGTCGGCTCTTCAGGTAGGCGGATCGACGTTTTCCACCGCGGTGGCAATTTGACGGCCTTGAGCCGCACGGGCGTCGCGATGGCACATTCCGGGTTGACAGCCGGAAGAAGCGCGACCTGCTCAAATATGATTCCGGCGGCGCTGAGACGATCCAAGCAGGCCTGGTCGATGGTTGGCGCCCGCTTGGTCTGTTCCGCTGGCGCGAGGTCGTATGGAGCGGGATGGGAGGGCGCCTCGGCCGGGCGCGGAGGTGGCAATGGTGGGGACGCGGCAGTATGCGCGCTGGAGGCTTGCAGCGGGAAAGCGAGTAGTGCGGTGATTATGAAAAAAGCGCGAATGCGCATGGGCGCCTGCGGGAGCTCTCTAATCCATCGCGCGCTGATAAGCGCGAATTCTTCGAGCAATCGCTTCATTTGTCGCAGATTGTAGTGTGAGGGGCGGCCGATCCTCGGCCTCGACGATGGCCCTGCGCTCGTTATAGCGGCGCATGTTTTTCGGCGATCGCCCATAAGCTTTAGCTACACGTAAAAAGTGTTGCTCAAATCCATCTTCGCTATTCCCCTATTAAGAACAAATAGGGGTATAGTGATCATCGGCAAATGAACAGGTTTTGACCAAGACGTGAGCTGAGCAGCACCTTCATCCACCTCAGAAATAGGGCGTTCCAAACGCTTGGAGTAGTGATCCGACGGTTGAGATGCCGGGCACCCTTTTAGCCGTGCCCTGGAGCGACGGCATATAAGACGCGAAGGCCTCAGAACGGTTATCCGACAGCTGGTGGGCGAACGTGACAAGTTCATCGAGTAGGATCACGCTCGGCTCCGCCAATTTGAACATATCGACAGTGAGTGGCTTCCGCATCGGCAGCGATTTCCACCCGCCTCTCCCGCAAGAAGCCAGGCGAAATACCCCTACAGAGTGTGGAGCGGCCCGTTGCGAAGGTTCAAGGTAATCCGCCCCTTTTTGCGGAGCCAGCGAAGACCTGCTTTTGGGCTTTGTTCATACGCAAACGCCAGCTTTTTTCCGCCAGCGCGGCACGCCGCGAAGCAGCGCAGGGCAGTTCTTGCGCGGGCTGAGGGAAAGCGAGGACCATGAACCCCCCTATGCGGCCACGGCACAATGTGGTGGGGGAGCGGCTGGCCACCGAAAACGGGCAGTCCTCGGTAAACGGTCGCAGAGAGGGTACGAGGCTGAAGGTTTCAAAAGGTGAAATCCTTTCACCTCCGCGCCGGTTTCTTTTTTGGTGAAGTCTTCTCGCGCTCGGCAATCCGTGCGTCAAACCAAGCCAAGTCTTCCTTCCATTGCGCCTGATCAGGGTGTTGGTCCACCAACTTCCTAATGACGGCGCGGCCCGCCGCAAGTGCGTCGCGGGCCTTCACCGTTTCGTTGGACTTGCGGTACGCGTCGGCGAGCTTTCCGTAAACTACCGAGAGATCGCGCTGCCAACCCGCATTGCCGGGGTCGGATTGCGCCAGACGGTCTCTAATGGCGAGGCTGTCGGAATAGGATTTCAGCGCCGTTTTGAGATCGCCCTGCGCCTGTTGCACGTCGCCGACCTTTGCGTAGCTGACCGAGAGATCGCGCTGCCAGCCCGCATTGCCGGGGTCGGATTGCGCCAGGCGCTCGGCTATGGCGAGGCTGTCGGAATAGGATTTCAGCGCACCGGGCAGATTGCCTTGCGCCTGTTGCACGGTGCCGACCGTGTCCTGGGCACTTGCAAGATCGCGCTGCCAGCCCGCATTGCCGGGGTCGGATTGCGCCAGGCGCTCTCTGATGGCGAGGCTGTCGGAATAGGATTTGAGCGCGGCTTTGAGGTCGCCCTGCGCGACCCGCACATCGCCGACATCATCGTAGCTGACCGAGAGATCGCGCTGCCAGCCCGCATTGCCGGGGTCGGATTGCGCCAGGCGCTCGGCTATGGCGAGGCTGTCGGAATAGGATTTCAGCGCCCCTTGAAGATCGCCCTGCGCCAACTGCACGTCGCCGATCTTTTCGTAGCTGACCGAGAGATCGCGTTGCCAGCCCGCATTGCTGGGGTCGGATTGCGCCAGGCGCTCTCTGATGGCGAGGCTGTTGGAGTAGGATTTGAGCGCGGCTTTGAGATCGCCCTGCGCCTGTTGCGTATCGCCGATCTTGTTGTAGCTGATCGAGAGATCGTGCTGCCAGCCCGCATTGCCGGGGTCGGATTGCGCCAGGCGCTCTCCAATAGCGAGGCTGTCGGAATAGGATTTCCGCACCCTTAGAGGGTCGCCCTGCGCGACCTGCACACCACCGATCTTGATGAAGAACACCGAGAGATCGCGCTCGTTCTTGGTTCGCCGTGCGGCTTCCCCTGCAGCTTCAAAGGCCTCTGCAGCTTCGCCTGACCGACCAGTCGTCATCCAATTGTCGCCGAGATCGATCCAACTCCAGACGCGGTTCGGATCGAGACGCAACAACTCTTCGAGAGCTGCCTTAGCGGAAGGATAGTCATAGCTCAGCCGCGCGACAGCCGCCCTTTCAGCCAACAGAGGTATGAGCCTTTGTCGTCGCGCCGCTTCTTCCTGAGCGATCTTCTTGTCGAGGATTGCCTCCGCACCGGCCGTGTCGAGACCAGCCAATTTCGCGCGCGACGCGGCAATCGCCTTGTCGATATCCGCGCCATCTTTCGATGCTTCGATCTTCTCATTGGCGCGTGCGAGGATCGCCTTGATCGCCTCCGCCGCTTTCTGGCGCATCTGATCCAGGGTAAGCTCTTTCATGCCTAGGTTTTCGAACAGAGGCGCGAGAACCTCGGCTGGGACACCCTTCTCGCGAGCCATTTCCACGCGCAGAGCCTCGATTGACGTCACCTGCTCCTTATGATGCCGCTCGCCTTCCTGGCCCTCGTGTTCGATTTTTTGCTCGAGGTTTTGCTGGTCGATCGGGGGCGGCGGTGAAATCAATGCCTGCACCCCCTTGTATCCGATCAGCAGAACGAGACCGATCGCGGCTATTCTTATGAGCTTTGGAAGTACATTGAGCGGCTGTTCAGGCGGAATAGGTGGCCGGAGGCAGATTTCCAATCCGCCTTCCTGTGTTTCTAAAACGGGATTGTTCTTCGCTATAAACTCTCGGGTTCGAGCGTAGAGAACCGAAGAGCGATCGCGCGGCTTGACGATAGAGATATGGTCGGCATCAACCGGAACAGGTGGATCGCCTGGCAATCCGGGGTCGGCGCTCGCTTCGTCGACGATTACGCCTGCCGGTGTGCCCTGGGTTTCGTAAAAGACGCGATGCCGGAGAACGTTCCGGCGCTCCTCGGCAAACCCGCGATAGGCAACATTGATGCTTCGCAGCGTTGGGTCATTGGCGACAAGTGTCCTTGCGATGGACGAGGGCCACGCGAAGAACCTCAGCCGATCGAGCAAGGTTGCTTGTCGTGCACCTGTATGAGGCGTCGCGGCGAAAATGACTTGGGTCACGCGGCCGAGGAGGTCCTTGGCCTCCTTGCGCCTATCCTTTTGTTGCTGAAGATCGAGCAGGATCTGCTTGACGATCAAGCCACCGAGGCTGTGGCAGATGAAAGCGATCGGCCCGCTCTTGAGACCCGGCTCGCTCAACAAGACTTCGAGGACATTAACGGCCCGGTCCTGCAGCGGCATGGAGGTTCCGAGCCAATTGGTCGGTGGGGCCTCGTAGGCCATGGTGTAGACCGAAATTCCGTCGACGTCCCCGGCCAGCCAGAGCGGCCAAAACGTAACATCCTCTGATGCTTCTTTGCGCCGGGCGTCTCTACGCCAAGTATCATAAGCATGGTCGCCAAGGTCATGGACGAAAATAACGCTCGCTCGCGGCGCGCCGCTCCAGCCCGCGATCTTGATAAGTCTCGACATTCGAATTCGAACTCAGGCAAAACAAGCAAAATTCAGGCAATCTACGGGAACCTCGATCGAAGTCTACAGCCTCCTCATTATAAGCTTCGGCCTGCACGTCACAAGTCGTCTGCGATCGATTGCACAGGCAGCGGGATGAGGCCAGGGGCGGCCGCCCACACGCAAATCCCTTTGCGCTTCTCGACCATGACGACGATCTTTCGCCGCGCCGCGTGCCGCAGAGCCTGAACGACCTTGAAGACAACAGAGTTGCGTAGTGCCACATCTGTCGGATCGATATTGCGCTCGCACATCACGCGTTCGGCAAGTTCCCTTGAGTTCAGCTCGCGATCGGCGCAATTGTCGGCGATCTCGCCCTTCTTGAAGAAGACGTGGCTGACAATGTACCCGGCGCGGATCTGCTCACCGCTCTCAAAACGCCGCATCGACGCATTGATATGCGTAAGACCGTGCCAAGCCTGCCGATCCGCGTCTGATCGGCTGCAATCGCGCCGCTGATCTCCGCCGGTTTCTGCTTCAAGCTCTGAATGAGAAGAGACTTTTCCGTGCCTCAATCAATACGATATCCGATGGCCGCACACAATCGCGAAGTAGGTGTGCTTGATGCCTAACGCCGAATGCCTCAACGCCTCTCGGATCCGCTCGCTGGCCAACGCCCGCGAGCGGCTCGAGCTCTGGCGACAGGAATACACCCGCATACGCCGGATGAGGCAATAATTTGCAGCGTCGATGCCGCGATTCAGCTAACATAATCAGCATGTTATTTCGGATCGAATGAGGCCGTCATGGCGAACCCGGCGGGTGAATCGTATGATGGCGCTCTCAGGCTCGATTTCGACCGCCGATTGTTGCTTCACTTTCGCGGATCGGTGGTTACCTCCGACGCAGGCTTGCTCGCATACCGGGAACTGGACGACGCGCTGTGCCTCAGCGCGATGGCGGGTGATGCGCTCTCCGACGCACGCACTGGCAAGAATGGCCGGCATGCACTCGTCGGGATGTTGCGGCAATCCATATTTGGGCGACTTGCCGGATATGAAGACGTGAACGACGCTCAACGCCTGCGCCATGATCCCGCGATGCGGTGGATAGTCGGCGGAAAGGCGGCCTCGGATGCAGCGGCTTCGCCGAGCCAGATGGGCCGCTTTGAGACGCGCTGGCTCACGGCGGAAAAGAACCTTTCGGCGCTCGCTGATCTCTCCGGCAAATGGATCGACAGCGTTCATGGTCGCCGTCCGCCGAGAGGTATCTTGCTCGACATGGATTCGAGCGTGAGCCCGACGCATGGCGAACAGGAACACAGTGTCTGGAACGGTCACTATGACTGCACCTGCTATCATCCGCTGTTCGTTTTCAACCAATATGGCGATTTGGAACGCTGCGCCCTGCGCCCCGGCAATGTTCACAGCGCCGATGGATGGGAGGCGGTGCTGAAGCCGGTCGTGGCGCGGTATCAAGGCAAGGTCTCACGCATTTATTTCCGCGCCGACGCCGGCTTCGCAAACCCCGAAGTTTACGAATATCTGGAGGCAGAACGGATCAAATATGCGATCCGTCTGCCCGCCAATCACATCTTGCAAGAGAGGATCGGCTATCTGCTCAAACGCCCGGTTGGTCGCCCGTCCAATGACGTCTGCCGATCCCATGCAAGTTTCACCTATCAAGCGGGAAGCTGGTCGCAGCCGCGTCGGGTGATCGCCAAGGTCGAATGGCATCCGGGCGAGCTTTATCCGCGCGTCGGCTTCATCGTGACGAACATGGCGCGCTCCGCCGAGAATGTCGTCGCCTTCTACAACAAGCGCGGCACGTGTGAGCAATGGATCAAGGAAGGAAAAGGCGCAATCAAGTGGACCCGGCTATCATGTCGGTCGTTCGCTGCTAACGCCGTCCGTCTCCAGCTTCATGCGCTGGCCTACAATCTCGGTAATTTTCTGCGCACGCTGGCGACGCCCGAACCGATAAAGGATTGGTCACTGACGAGCCTGAAGGAAAAGCTGATCAAGATCGGCGCGAAGATCGTGAGCCATGGCCGCTATGTCGCGTTTCAGATGGCCGAAGTCGCCATTCCGAAAAATCTCTTCGCGGACATCCTACGAATGATCGCCGACCTGCGGCCGCCGCCCAATCCAGCGCCTGCGTGAAGTGTTCGGTCGTCATGCGTCGAGCAAAAACTAAGGGAGAAGTGCGTCTTGATCACAACCAACTCTGTATTGTCCGGTGCGCGATCCGCCCATGTCACTGGTTTTGGTGTGCCGGAGCACCACAGCAGCGCCGCAGCGCGGCAATCTCAACCTCAATAAGCGGGCGATCCGGAAAATAATGCCGGTATAGGACGAATGTCCGATGTCACGGCAGGAGATCAATGATACGCGCTTGGCACATTCCCGGTTATCTGGGGAATGCCAGATACAACGAAGATCGACCTCACAGCGCCCTCGGCACCAACTATCTAATCGACACCAAGGCGGCGATCATCGTCGATGTGGAACCATCACCCGCGCGCTGGACGGCGGAAGTGGCCGCGACACGCACAATGATTGAACGCGCTAAGAGCCGGTTCGACCTGCAACCGAAAAAGCTGGCGGCGGACACGGCTTATGGTTCAGGCGGCAATCTGGCATGGCTGATGGAGCGCGGGATCGAGCCGCACATTCCGGTGCTTGACCGCTCCATGCAAACCAATGGCGTCTTCACGCGCAACGACTTCACCTTCGACCGCGCGAACAACGCCTTTATCTGCCCCGGCGGTAAATCCCTGCCGCTCGCTTACGAACGCGACAACGGCATATTAATCTATCGCGCGCGCGTCCGTGATTGCGCGGGCTGCGCGCTCAAGCCGCAATGCACCAAGGCTTCGTCGCGGGTGCTGTCCGTCAACGCGCATGAAGACGTGCGCCAGCATGTTGCCAGCCTTGCCGGAACGGAAGCGTTCAAAAAATCCGCCCGTGAACGCCGTAAGGTCGAGATGTTATTTGCGCATCTAATACCAAGTCTCTGAAAGTTTGACTCCTGAGGCGGATTCCCGAATCGGCATTTATCTGATTCACCATGGCAAACAGCTTTTGGGAGAGTTTGCCATGTCGACTCCGGTTCCGCTTCGCTCTGACTTTGACACGATTGGCCTGCGCATGCTGGCGCGGCGATCGCGTGACCCCGATCAGACCCGGCGTCTCTTGGCACTGGCCGAGATTTATGATGGCGGCTCGCGGCCGGATGCGGCGCGGATCGGCGGGGTCGGGGTGCAGATCGTGCGCGACTGGGTTGTCCGTTTCAACGCCAAAGGTCCTGATGGTCTCTTGACCGGCAAAGCGCCGGGCGCTCCCAGCATCCTCGGCGAGCGCCAGCGCCAAGCCTTGCGGCAGGTCGTGGAAGATGGGCCGATTCCCGCCCTGCATGGCGTCGTCCGCTGGCGGCTGATCGATCTGGCGCAGTGGCTCTTCGAAGAGTTCCGGGTTTCGATCTCCAAGCCGACGCTCAGCCGCGAGCTGCGGCATATGGGCTTTCGCAAGCTCTCGGCGCGACCGCGCCATCATGCGCAAGACGAGGAAGCCGCGGCGGCTTTTAAAAAAACTTTCTCGCCCTCGTGGAGGAGACCGCCGCAAAAGAGGCTCCTGGCAAGCCGATAGAGATTTGGTTTCAAGACGAAGCTCGGATCGGGCAGAAAAACAAGGTCACCCGCCGATGGGCGAAACGCGGGACACGGCCTTCGGCGCCGCACGACCAGAGGACGAGTTCAGCCTATATTTTCGGCGCCATCTGCCCGGCCGAAGGAAAAGGCGCCGGGCTCGTACTACCCTCCTGCAACAGCGAGGCCATGGCCCTGCATCTCGAAGAAATCTCGCTTGCGGTCGCACCAAGCGCGCATGCGCTCGTTCTTCTCGATCAGGCCGGGTGGCATGTCTCGGCGAAGCTTCCCGTCCCGGACAACATCACGCTCTTGCCGTTGCCGCCGAAATCGCCCGAGCTCAATCCGGTCGAGAACATCTGGCAATTCATGCGCGACAACTGGCTCTCGAACCGCGTCTTCGAATCCTACGACGACATTCTCGACCACTGCTGCTTCGCCTGGAACAAGCTCATCGACATGCCCTGGAAAATCATCTCCATCGGAACAAGAGAGTGGGCCTATCGGTCGTGATCAGCGAGACTTGGTATAAAGCACCATCTCAACTTCCGTCGTCTTCGGCTGCGCGGCATGACCGGCGCGCGCGACGAATGCACGCTCGCCGCGATTGCGCAGAATCTCCGCAAGTTCGTCAAGATGATCGGCTTCTCGCCGCCGCCCCTGTCGGCGGCCTCTGTTGTGTCGGGATAAGGTGATGGATCAAGTGACAGGCGTAACTTCGCCCCTTTAACCCGCTTCGGGCAGCCGAAGTGGGAACCAAGAACAGCATTCCCTGCCAAACGCGGCGATCAGGTGTACGCGGCGGAGCAATAGTAGGCCACGGAGCGGCGGCATAACGCGGTCGCGCGTGGCGGAGTAAAACCCGGCCACTTTCGAGGCCGAACCTTTTCGAAGTCTGATTCGAAGAGGGATGGCCGGGGATGTTCGCGGTGGAGATTTACGCAGCGGTTCGACGGTTTGTCTTCATCGAAGGGAAGAGCCAACGCGAGGCGGCGCGGGTTTTCGGACTGAGCCGGGATACGATTGCCAAGATGTGCCGCTATTCGGCGCCGCCCGGCTATGTGCGATCCAAGGCTCCGGAGCGGCCAAAGCTCGGACTGCTCGTACCGGTAATCGACGCGATTCTGGAGTCCGACAAGACGGCACCGCCGAAGCAGCGGCACACCGCGAAGCGGATTTTCGAACGGCTGCGGATCGAATACGGGTTTGCCGGCGGCTATACGGTCGTGAAGGATTACGTCCGCCTGGCGCGCACCCGGTCGCGCGAGGTTTTCATCCCGCTCGCCCATCCGCCCGGCCATGCCCAGGTCGATTTCGGCGAATGCATCGGCGTCATCGGCGGCGTACGGATGAAGCTGCATGTGCTCTGCTTCGACCTGCCGCATTCGGACGCCTGCTTCATCAAGGCCTATCCGGCGGAGACGACGGAAGCTTTTCTGGATGGGCACATCTCGGCATTTGCCTTTTTCGGCGGCGTGCCGCTGTCGATTTTGTACGATAATCTCAAAATCGCGGTGGCGAGGATTTCTCGGCGACGGCAAGCGCCAGCGAACCCGCGCCTTCACAGAGCTTGTTAGCCATTACCTATTTCAAGAGCGGTTTGGCCGACCCGGCAAAGGCAATGACAAGATACCATGAGGATTGCCACCAGCGATGCTGCCGGTGTTAGCGAGAAGCGCAATCGAGGAATTGATCATGGAAGCTAATGTTTGCAATCGTGAACCCAGCTTGTCCAATTCGGTGGAAGAAGCGGCAATATTCGTGTCAATCGAATTGAGCCGCGCACGATGGCTGGTGACATCGCTTTCTCCGAACACGAATAAATTTTCTCGGCACTCCGTTCCCGGGAGCGATATTGCCGAGCTGCTTCGGCTATTGGGCGAGCTTCGTGCCAAGGCCGAGCAGCGGATACACGCCGGCGTGAGGATCATTTGCATTCAGGAAATAGGATTTGATGGCTTCTGGATTTATCGTGTTCTCGTGTCGAACGGAATCGAAAGTCACGTGGTTGAATTGGCCTCCATCGCTGTTTCCCGGCGCCATCGTCGAGCGAAGACTGATGCGATTGACGGGGAGCTTTTGCTTCGAACGCTGATGGCTTTCAAGCGCGGTGAGCCACGCGTATGCGCTATGGTGGTTGTGCCAACCCCCGAAGACGAGGACCGGCGCCGGCTCTCGCGCGAGCGCAAGACAATGGTCAAAGAGCGCATCGAGCACATTAACCGCATCAAAGGGCTGATGGCCTCCCAAGGAATTGCCGGGTTCGAACCAAGGCGCGCCAAGTCACGCGAACTCCTCGACAATCTTCGGACAGGGGATGGGCGACCCCTTCCCGAGCGCATGAAAGCTGAGATCAAGCGCGAACTCGAACGTCTTGAGTTACTACGCAAGCAGATCGCGGAGATCGAGGCTGAACGCGATGCGTTGCTCTGCCCTTGCGAAACCACCGAGCCGTCACCAGGCGCTCAGCTTTTGAAACTACGAGGCATCGGACCGGAGTTTGCGTCAGTGCTTTGGCAAGAGGGTCTGTATCGTCGGTTCGCAAACCGCCGCCAACTAGCAGCCTACGCTGGCTTAGCCCCAAGCCCTTGGCAAAGTGGCGATATGAACAAGGAGCAAGGAATTGCCAAATCAGGGAACCCACGATTGAGGACCACGATGATAGAGGCCGCCTGGCTTTGGCTGCGCCATCAGCCCAAATCGGCGCTGACCCTATGGTTCCAGAACCGCGTCAAAGGCGACCGGGGCCGCCATCGCCGAATTGCGATCGTCCGCGCTCGCGCGCAAGCTGCTCATTGCGTTCTGGCGCTTCGCCACGTTCGGCGAAATACCTGAAGGAGCCACACTGAAGATCGCGTGAAGGACAGGAGGCTATAAAGAAACAAGAATCCGCGAACTCGGCCAGTCTCGTTGGGTGCGGCAGGGTGAACCGCGACTTTGTCTGGCTGAAACACGCCGCTGATAAGATTGGTCGCACCCTTCCGAGCCGATCGCCCTAGCATGGGGAATTATGGTGCAGCCGTCGAGGCGGCGACCGGATGTGAGGTGACGCGGCATTCGTGCCGTTCTGTGTTGAAGGCTCGGGCCAGCACTACGTTCAAGATAGCGACAATAGTTTGAATCCGGTTGACAGGAGAAATCCTCATGTGAGGCAAGGTCGAAGCTCTGGTAAAGTATTCCCGCGCCAACTTCCTCACCCCCGTGCCGCACACTCCTTCGTTCGAGGCGCTCAACGCCGCTCTGGAAGAACGCTGCTGCGCCCGGCAAGCCGAGCGCGCCGGCCGCCACGAGCAGACAATTGGCGAAAGGCTTACTGCGGATCAAGCGGTCCTACGGGCTTTGCCCGAGCTGCCCTTCGAGCCCTGCGACAAGCGCCCGGCGAAGGTCTCCTCGACCGCGCTGGTGCGCTATCGCATGAACGATTATTCGGCGCCAACCGCCTATGGCTTTCGCGACGTCCTGGTCAAGGGCTTCGTCGACGAGGTCGCGATCATCTGCGGCGCGAGCGAGATCGCCCGCCATCCGCGCGTCTATGGCCGTGGTCAGTTCGTCTTTGACCCGAAGCACTATCTGGCGCTCCTCGAGCAAAAGCCCGGCGCGCTCGATCAAGCGGCTCCCTTGCAGAACTGGACACTTCCGGAACCGCTCCAGCATCTGCGGCGGCTCTTGGAAGCCCGCATGGGCAATCGCGGCAAACGCGAGTTCATCCAGGCGCTGCGGCTGATAGAGGTCTTTCCCGAGACGCTCGTCGCCGCGGCCGCGCTCGACGCGATCCGGCTCGGCGCGATCAGCTTCGATGCGATCAAGCAACTCGTCATCGCCAAGGTCGAACACAGACCCGCAAACCTCGATCTCGGCCACTATCCCTATCTGCCCGCCGCGAACGTCAAGACAACCTCAGCCGCCGATTATATGGTTCTCGTTTCCGGGAGGGCAGCATGACGGCGGCGGCTCCTGCTGCCAGCCCGGCGCCGCCGCAGATTCTGCTCGCCCATCATCTGCGGCAGCTCAAATTGCCGACCTTCCTGCGCGAATATGAAAAAGTCGCCGCAGAGGCGGCACGCGAAGGTCTCGATCATGTCCGCTTCCTGCTGCGTCTCGCCGAACTCGAACTCATCGATCGCGAAAGGCGCATGGTCGAGCGCCGCATCCGCGCCGCGCATTTTTCGGCGGTGAAAAGTTTCGACACGTTCGACTTCACCGCCATTCCATCGCTCAACAAGCCGCTGACACTCGAACTCGCGCGCTGCGAATATCTCATCGCCCGCGACAATGTTATTGCTCTGGGTAATTCCGGCACGGGAAAGACGCATGCCTGTCTGGCGCTCGGCCTGGCCGCCTGCCAACGCGGCTTCCCGGTCTCCTTCTTCACGGCGGCCGGCCTCGTTCATCAATTGATGGAGGCGCGCGACGAGCGGCGTCTCCTGAAACTCCAGGCGCAGCTCGCCTCCGTCAAACTGCTCATCGTCGACGAACTCGGTTATGTGCCGCTCTCGCAGACCGGCGCGGAGCTTCTGTTTGAAATATTCAGCCAGCGTCACGAACGTGGCTCGACCATCGTCACGTCGAATTTGCCATTCGAGGAATGGACGAGCGTCTTCGGCAACCAACGTCTGACCGGCGCGCTGCTCGATCGCCTCACGCATCATGTCCATATTCTGGAGCTGAACGGCGAGAGCTACCGGCTCAAGCAATCGAAGGCAAGACGGCGGCGCGACCCTCGACCCCCCGATGAGGTCGCCGCAGCCGCCGATCCCGAAACCGGCGAAATCATCCCAGATTCTTGAAAGCCACGGCCGCCCCGGCTACGAAACCCCGGCCATCTCCGCCGGGGCGGCCGTGGCGCGTCGTGCTCGATGCCCACGCCGCAAACTGGCCTGTTTTTGCTGCGCCCCAATGGCCGGCTTTTACTCCGCCGTTGACATCCGCCGGCCTGGATCCGAAGCGCATAGGGCTCTCGCGGCGGGCAGGTCAATTATAGTATTGGGAGACAAAAATGGGTGAAGTCATTGATTTCAAGGCGGAGAAAGACGGCACGCATCTGAGGCCGCCGCCAGAAGGCTCGGCTAAGATCGTTTTTTTCACTGGTGTTTGGCATGAGCCCATGAACGCCGGGGCGGGAAAAAGAGACGCGCATCGGAGTCCGACGTGGAAGGCAGCCTGGTGCAGGACTGCGTTTGCTGCAACCCCTGGCAGGTCCAGGTCTGGACCGAATGAGGCCATCGCCGGGTATCGGTGGGACGCGGATGGGTCGGAATAGCTAGAGCGTGATCATTTTAGGATGAAGCGTAGCCTGCATTGACGAGGTAGTTTTTGCATTCGCTGGATTTGAAGGTTTCGAGCAATGAGCCGGTGCGTTTCCAGGTAGCGTCGACGGTTCGCTCCTTGGCCTTTCACATGAGATGTTTCAGTTTGGCGAAGACCTGTTCGATGGGGTTGAGGTCGGGGGAATAGGGCGGCAAGAACAGAAGCCTGGCTCCGCTAGCCCGGATGGCGCGGCGCACCGCCTGGCCCTTGTGGCTACCGAGATTATCGAGGATGACGACGTCGCCCGGCTTCAGCGTTGGGGCCAGAACCTGATCGACATAGGTCCGGAAGCTCTCGCCGTTGATTGGACCATCGAGAACCCATGGGGCCTCGATACGATCACACCGCAAGGCGGCGAGGAAGGTCATTGTCTTCCAGTGACCGTGCGGGATCTTTGCCGCGAGCCTCCGGCCCCGCGCGCACCAACCTCGGATGGGAGCCATGTTGGTCTTGACCCAGGTTTCATCGATGAAGACGAGACGGTCAGGATCAATCCTCGTCTGATATTTTTTCCACCGCGCGCGGCGGCGCGCCACGTCGGGGCGATCTTGCTCGGCCGGCAGCACGCTTTTTTTTGAAGCTCATTCCCTCGCGATGGATGAAATTCCAGACCGTGCCATAGCTGACGGCAACGCCGCGTTCGGCGAGTTCCGTCATGAGCCCGCGCACGGGTCACCTCGGGCTCGGCCGCGATTCGCTCCATGAGCCAGCCCCGTTCTCCAATGAGCGTGCAGGCCCGATGGCCCCCCATCTTCCCACCCGCGGCGCTGCCCGTCCTCCGAAGCCGCTGCGACCAGCGCACCACACTCGCCACGCTCACCGTGAAGATCGTGGCAACGGCTCGCACGCTGCCTCCCGCCGCGACCCGTTCTGTAACTCTCTCGCGAAGATCCAATGAATAGGGCTTGGTCATCCTTGCCAGCCTCCGCCCGGCCAGCAGCTTGAATCAAATTCGTGGCAGGAGCGGAATCCCCAAACCCGATTCGGCTAAACCTGATCACGCTCTAAGGTAACATCCGGTCCTGCCAGCGCTCCTCCGGCTGCCGGGTCGCATCCGCGGCACGAAGGATGCTGATCAGGTCATCACGACCCGCATGCGCCCGCCACGCGGCATGCGCGTCACGCGGTACGGCGTCACGCAGCCGCTCGCCGTGAGTCCTGCGAGACACAACCCGCACAGTGGTTCTATGCGGCTGGGCACTGGATTTTTCATTATCTAACCTGCGATAAAAGCGATGCTGCTCACTTCACCTCCGCGTCACCTTGACTAAGGCGATGCGATTGACGCCGCTGCAGGCCAGCACGAGATTGCCGTCGGCGGTTGGCACCATGTTGCGCACGACTCCTCCGCCGGAAGGGATCGGCCAAGACTGGAAAGTTTCAGTCTTAGGGTCGAAGCGCACGAGGGTATTCGGATTCTTCTCCGATTCGCTGTACCATACGACGTCATTCAACGTGGTGATTCCGTAAGGTCCGGACTCGGGTCCTCCAGGAGAAGGCCATTCTTTGACTGTGTTAGTCTCTGGATCAAACCGTCCCAGCGCGCCGCGGTCGTAGTCCGAGTACCAAATAACGTCATCGCTTGTGATGGCGATCCGCCGCGGACGGCTTTCCGCATGCGACAGGACATATTCATGGATTTGGAGCGTGTTGGGATTGATGCTCGCGATCTTGTTGCTCCCAAACTCGGTAAAGAACGGAACGCCTCCCGAATTCACCACCATGCCATAGGGGTTGGCATGCGGCGTCGGCACGGCGACCAGTTTCACTTCACCGGTGCGCGTTACCAGCCTGCCCACCATGTTGGCGCCTTGCACGGTAAACCACAGTGTTCCTTTCTGATCGAAGACAAGCGTGTGTGGATCACGCGCTTTAGCGTCGGGCATGGGATATTCGCTGATCGCGCCTGTCTTCGGATCGAGCTTCCCGATATAGCCTTTGAAATTGGCCGTGAACCAGATGTTGCCATATGCGTCGGAAACTAGACCATGCGGTCCTGACCCAGGTGTTTTCAGTTGATATTCCGTGAACTCTCCTGTCCTTGGATTGAGCCGCCCCAAAAGGTTGGCCATCTGTCCCGTGTACCAGATGGATCCGTCTGGGGTGGCAAGAGGATCATGGGGATGCGAGCCAGGGGTTGGGACAGGCCATTCCTTTATAGAAACCTCGACAATTTCTCCAGGGGCCCCAGCGGCAGCCGGCTTCGCCTTTTCGAAAGCGTTCTGAGCCAAATATCCCGACGCCATCAAGGTTCGATTTCGCGACAACGCTCTGAGGTTGGGCATACTTTCAGCGACGTTCCGCCACTTGTTGTGCCCGGGCTCGTGGCGGTTCGCATTTAGCGCCTCCACGGCGTCCTGACGATTTCCGTCATGCAATCGAGTCTGACACCAGACTTGAACACTGGACGAGAGACTAGCTAGCATCACTACGAACAGAAGTGGTCGTTGCGACATTCGTGGTTCCTTCAGCAATTCCAACTCGATGTGCCCTGCAGCGATCCGCTCCTTCAGGCTTTTAGCCCTGCCAGGGCACCGCTGCGCTCCCAGAGCAACGACGCCGCTCTGTTGCCTTGCGCCGCTGGCGACGGTGTGACGGGTTTGGCGCTGGTCGAAGCTGTGCGAATGGCTGAATCCCGTCTGATGCTAGCCGATAACGACGATTTGTTCTAATCACGCTTCTGACCGTCTGATCTGAAAATATTTCTTAGCTGGAGTCTCGATCCCGCGATGGCTTTGTCACATTAGTGGGTTTTACTTGGTTCTACTGTCTTCCCAGAAAGAGCCCGGCTACGCGATTCCAATGCCTTAGCCTCGCCTCGCCACGATCGAAAACGGCCTCTACTTGCTCAATGTGACAATGCCTGAACGGCGACGAGCGCCTGCGGCATGATGCCGCGATGCGCTGGACGCGTGGTTTTCATACGTTGGGAGCGAGAATTTCTTGAGCTTAACTTCATAATTTCAGAGTATTTGTTGCGTAATTTTTAAAGACTTGGGACTGGCGTTTAATATTTTCCTTGCGCATGTGTCGCAATTATACCATATTTGTCAACATTCGGCGCTTTGGCCGTCCAGCCCCGAAGAAAATCAATCACGACGGCCAATCAAACGAATAAAGGAGTGAAAGTTTTGGGCGAGCTTCTTGAGATTGCGAGTTGGGTTGGGACGCCTCTCGGCGGTATTTGCGCGGTTGCCTTTGCGGCTGCTCTGTTTTTTTATGGGCGGTGGGTCCTCTCACCGCCTAAAAAAGCAGGGTAATCTTTTCCACGCCTCATGGGTCAATCCTTCCTTTAGGTTAATGGGCGGCGCGCCAGCGGCGCCCTTTTGTCGATTTCACTCACCTCTTGCCAATCAATAAATAATTGCTGTCGCCGGAGTCTGATGTCGCTTTCGTCTCCGCCGCCGCCCTATAGCGATCTTGATTTATGGCGCATGGAAATAAAACATTGACTTGAATCGTAATTTGTGCATTACGATAAGTGCTAGCGTCGCTAAATGGAGATGATTTGGCTAACTGACATGACGTTGCTAGACGTGGTGGAACTAAGCCGGGAGAAGATGTAATGACTAAAGAGAGTGGTAGTATACAAGAGGCAGGAATCGGACAACTCAATGGGGTGACCGTGGACTTTGCTTCCTTTTCGACGACCCTTCAGGCCATTTTCACCGAAGGGGCTGACTATACGAAAAAGTCAGTGGAAACCCGCCTGGCCCTCGGCGGAAAACTGCTAGGCGCTAAGTCGTTCGAGACCGTTATTCAGATCCAGACGGAATATGCCAAGTCGGCGTACGCCGACTTCGTCGCGCAGGCGACCAAAATCGGCGAACTCCATTCCAATCTCGCCAAGGCAGCCTTCAAGCCGGCTGAACAGGCGATCGCCGCCATGCACGGCACGAAGTAATAGGCTCTATTCGGATCTGCGCGTTGGGTCTCCGCGCAGAGCGCTTCCCGATTAAATGGACTCATTTGATCGGGACGGAGTCGCTCAACACAGAAAAGTGGGAGAGGTCCTTTGTCGAAAAAGGCCGTCAACTTCTTGTAAGGTCTTGATCAACCGGCCGATACCAAATCGGCGTGGGTGTTACACTTCGCGTCAGAACTCAGGATATGTCGACCTTGGCCATATGCTGGTCAACGAACGTTTTTACTCCAATCGCACCGACTTGATCAGGACGGCACTCCGCAACCAACTCGCCACCCACGGGGCATTAACTTCCTCACCACACGATCGTTTTCAAAGCTCCCCCGCGAGCTGAGGTTGACGTTTACAGCTTGGATTTATCGAAATGGCCACCGATCAGAACATTCCGCAAGAAGCCGCCGCGAACCGGCCCCGCGATCTGCTTTTAAGCTATAAATCCCAATCTCCCAACTCATGGCGCCTAAGCTTATCTGCTTCGCAAGGCCGTGTGAATCCCCTCCACCTGCCGTCCTATTCTCCCGAGTTGAATCCCGTCGAGAACATCTGGCAGTTCCTGCGCCAGAACCATCTCGGCAACCGCGTCTTTGAAAGCTATACCGATATCGTTGATGCGTGTTGCGCCGCGTGGAATGCTCTCGCCGCTGAAAGCGAGGTCAAGGACCTCGGCATCAAGGTCACGATCGTCGAGCCCGGCGGTTTCGCGACCGAATGGAGCACGACATCAGCGCATCGCGCCCATCGGCCGCCACCATCCGCATCAAAGCTGCGATAGCTCTTGAATATTGTTTGGCATCTGCACCGCGAGCCGCCCGCCCTCGTGCAGGAAGGAGACGAGCCGCACTATGAATTCATGGTGGTTGGGCACGAAATGCAATGCCGCATTGGCGAAGATGAGGTCCACCTTCTCTACTGGACGCCAGGATTCGATATCCTGCTTGACGAATTGGGCGATGGCGACTTGAGTGCGCGCGACAGCAAGCATATTGTCGGACAAATCAAGGCCGACGATCGTCGCGCTAGGAAAGGCTGCGGCCAGCAATTCCGTGCCGTTGCCCGGACCACAGCCAAGGTCGAAGATGCTGGTGGGGTTGAACGCCAGAATTTGCGCGACAAGATCACGCGCTGCCCGCGTGCGCTCGCTCTCGAATTTCATATAGAGGGCAGAATTCCAATCGGTCTTGGGGCATTGTCATGTCTGGACGGCGCCCGCTGATCAAGGGTTATATTCGGCGGCACCCTCGACGCGGTCGGGATGATCGGCAATGAGCTCATCCTGCTCGACTGGAAATGCGCCAACGCGGGTCTACGCGGACTATCTCTGCCAGCTCGCCGCCTACAGGCTGCTTTGGAATGAGAATTATCCCGACCACCCGCTTGGGGCGCCGCGGACGCGCGCCACGGCTTGGTTGATCGCAGCGCTGAACAGGGATGAAGGGCGTGGAGCTATATGGACGGGTTCGCGATGCTGTCCAAATTGAGGGGCTAAGCCATCGCGAGGCGGCACGACAGTTTGGTATTGACCCTTGGACAGTCGCCAAGATGGTGAAGTTCTCGGTGCCGCCGGGTTACGTGCGCAAAACGCGGCCGCGACCGCCTCAAGCGAGGCCTCTCTCCGGCCCATCAGGAAATCGATGTATGCGCGCTTGATCCGCTCGTTCGGGGTCTTGGACTTCGCCATGGGGTCCTTTCCCTTTCCGGAGTCACGATTGAGGAATGGTTTCGCAATTGGCCGCCGCGGTCAACGAGCCGCGTCACAATCCGATGCTCTGCTCCTGCTCGATCCGGGAATAGGGCGGGGCCTTGGCGAGGCCGGTGACGGTGAGAATGATCCCGGCTGTTTCAAAGACAGAGCGCGCGACACCCTTCCGCGTTGGCTGGCCGCACATGATCCGCGCTAAACGCGCCGCGCGAACGGCCGGGAAACTCGACTACAAACCAATCCTGGTCGAAATCCGGGCCCTGCATAACGCGAACAATTGTCGCCTTGCTCCATTGAGATTTACCGGCGGGCGTAGCAACCATGACTTCTTGGCCTTCGTGATAGGTGTCCATTCCATTCCTCCATTGTACACTTCGGAACTTCGTGACGCGGCCCAGTTCGGCAGGCTCACTGTAAACTAGGCCGCGCTGCGAAAGGGTCAATCCGATCATGATCGCGTCCCAAGATGCGTAGCGCCGGCGTGGCGGTGCGTCGGGGCGCCAGGATGACGCCGGCGAGCAGCACCAGGACGTTCGACCAGGTCGGGTCCGCTTTTCGCGGCCTCGCCAGGCATGGCCTTCTCGGCCGGGCCCGTCGCCGATTTCATCCCCTGCGTGGCCGCGCCGCGGCCCTTCCTTTCGGGCTGAGCCACGCTGGATTTCATAGGCTCCGCCGCGGACCTGTCGGCGCGCTCGTCAAAAACAGCGACGAACGTAATGGGGGCGTTCTCCGATGCACAGGAAACGCCCCCGCTGCCGGATCCTAGTGCACTGACGCTGACATATGATTCACAATTGTGGCGGTATGTGCGAGTCTGGTGGCATGTCCCAGACTGTCAACGTCATCCTCGCCGCCGAAGATCGCGAGCGTCTGCTCGCCATCGCCCGCGACCGTAGTCGCCCGCTCAAACATGTGCAGCGGGCGCGGATTGTTCTCCTTTCGGCCGAGCGCTTGCCGGTCTTGCAAATCGCCCAACAGGCCGGCGTCAGCCGTCCGGCCGTTTGGCGTTGGCAGCGGCGATACGGCGAGGGAGGAATTGCTGGTCTCCTGCACGACAAGACGCGCAAGCCCGGCCGGCCTCCGCTTTCGACCGGCGTCGTCGCCAAAGTGCTGGCGCTCACCTGCTCCGAACCGCCGGGCGAAGCCACCCATTGGACCGGCCGGGCGATGGCCAAGACCGTCGGCATCTCGCTTCGCGCCGTCCAGCGTCTGTGGGATGCCCATCGCCTCCAGCCACATCGCTTGCGGACGTTCAAGCGCTCCAATGATCCAAAATTCGCCGAAAAGGTCGAAGACGTGGTCGGTCTCTACATGGACCCGCCCGCTCCCGGTTTCGGCGGACGGCGCCGACGACGGTGATCCGTTCGCTGATGCCAAAGTGTTGCGTTCTCACACAATGAGAACTGTGGGATAAGCCACTGACCTCAGCCATCCCCTCATTTGCTGGCTGAGCGTGCCGGCTAACAAAAAAATCTAGCCTGGTGCCGGGACTTTCTGTGCTGATTCTGTGCTGAAGGAATCAAGGCAGGCCAGTGTGGCTTCGCAATCCGCGCACGTCATGGATTGGTTGCCGCGAGCCGGCAAATCGCGAATCTCCGCGCATGCAACCATGATTCGCGGGGCAGACGATGAGACGGAACCAAACCCTTTGCTTCGGGGAAGTCCACTGCTTCCTTGGCGGCCTGTTCGATGGTGACCTGCATGCCAAGCGCATCCTGTCATTGACCAACGCCACCCTCGGCGTCATCAAGACCGCTTCGCTGGCGGTCAATACGATCGGCCAGGGCCTCGCCCTGGCGCGCGGCCTGGTGACCAAGCATGCGATCAAGCAGGTGGACCGGCTGCTGTCCAACGAGGGGATCGATATCGACGCCGCATTGCGCCACTGGATCCCCTACGTGGTAGGATCCCGGAGCAGCATCAATGTGGCCATGGATTGGACCGATTTCGACGCCGACGGCCAAGCCACCATCATGCTCTCGCTGCTGACCCGGCACGGGCGAGCCACGCCGCTTCTGTGGCTCACGGGGGACACATCCACCCTCAAGAACAGGCGAAACGAGTATGAATACCAGGTGCTTGTCCGTTTGACCGACGCCCTGCCGGCGGACATCAAGGTGTGCATCGTGGCCGATCGCGGGTTCGGCGCTCAGAAGCTCTATCTTGTGCTGACCGAGGAGCTGAAATTCGACTACGTCATCCGCTTCCGCGGCAACATCACGGTGACCAGTGCGGCGGCCGAAACGCGCACCGCCGCTGCCTTTGTTGGGCCCGGCGGACGCGCTCGCGTCTTGCGCGGCGCCTTGGTGACGGCCGGCCGCTATCAGGTGAGAACCGTGCTGTGCGTGCAGGACAAAGAGATGAAACAGGCGTGGTGTCTGGCCACCAGCAGCACCAGCGCGACTTCGCGGGCTTTGATGCGCCTCTACGGCAAGCGCTGGGGCATCGAATGCGGGTTGCGAGACACCAAGGATCCGCGCTTCGGCATGGGCATGGGATCGATCCATGTCAGCACGCCCGAGCGGCGCGATCGCCTGTGGTTGCTGAACGCGTTTGCGATCGCGCTGCTGACCCTGCTCGGGGCGGCCGGCGAAGCGCTCGGCTATGATCGATATCAAACACCGCCAAGCGACGCACCCACTCGCTTTTCCGCCAGGGCCGCATGCTCTACGAGTTGATCCCCACCATGCCGGAGTTGCGGTTGCTGCCCTTGATCGAGCGGTTCGCCACGATGCTCGCCGAACTCCCGCTCTTTGCCGATACTTTCGGGGCCATCTGAAAATGAGGGGAGTCATGAGGCCACTGACGGCAATTTCCGGTTGATTGTGGAATGGCGAACCGGACGAGGTCCCATGACCAAGAAAACCAAGACCAAGGCGCAGAAGAAGGCCGAAGAGGATGCAAACCTCGACGAGGCGCTCGCTGAAACGTTCCCGGCTAGCGACCCGCCCTCGATGACCCAGCCCCGAACCGGGGCGGACGCGACGCAGAGAAGACCAAGGAGACATCCGAAGGGAGAAGTGCCGCCCCCGGAAGATCACAAATCATCGTAACGAGGTTGTCTGGTGCGACCCATACTTCTATTTGAGTTTGCGCATCGAATTCAGCGCCGCCCACGTATTGCGCCTCGCAACGTCCGTTTACATCGAGAGGGCGGCCATTTTTCGGAGCTAGCAGAACTCTTGACCCAGGGTTGACATAGGTATTTTTTCAAAATTGCTCATTTCAGCTACGAAAAAAATGTTATGATTATCGTTCTTCGGAGAACTCCTGGAGGTGTGTCATGGCAACCAAAAGCCGGCCGTCGTTCAATCCGAAATCTTTTCTCGCCATGGTTGGCGAGGGCCGTGGCATTGGGGAGTACCACAAGGGCGAGATCGTCTTTTCACAGGGAGACCCCGCGGATGCGGTCTTCTACATCCAGAGCGGCAAGGTGAAGGTCACCGTCGTTTCGGAGCAAGGCAAGGAAGCCGTCGTCGCAATGCTTGGAACGAACGATTTCTTTGGTGAAGGATGTCTTGCCGGGCAGGCGCAGCGCATAGCAACGGTTGCGACGATGACGGACTTTGTCATCGTGCGTCTGGAAAAAGCGGCGATTGTCCGCGTGATCCATCGGGAGCCGGCGTTCTCCGAGATGTTCATTGCCCATCTTCTGTCTCGGGCCATCCGCGTCGAGGCAGACCTCGTCGATCAGCTGTTCAATTCGAGTGAGAAACGGCTTGCCCGGCTGCTCCTGCTGTTGGCGAACTTTGGCAAGGAAGAGAAAAAACCGGAGCCGGTCGCGAAAATCAGCCAGGAGACGCTTGCCGACATGATCGGAACGACCCGGTCCCGGGTGAGTTCCTTCATGAACAAATTTCGAAAACTCGGCCTCATTGACTACAACGGCGGCATCGAAGTCCACAGTTCATTGTTGAATGTCGTTCTGCACGACGAGCCGCATATCCGGATTTAAGTATGCTCATTCTGCCGATGCGCGGGGCATGTGGATAAGATCCGCAGGTCTCTTGATGTGAGCAATTTTGGACAGCCCTCACCGTGGAATGGGCGTAGTTCCGTTACAAGCTCGGTCACGGTTCAGCTAACAGCACGGTAACGGTCAAAGTTCGATTGCAACGGCGGGCTCCGCTCTTACGCCCCCTCGCCGGTCAGAAGCACCCGCCGATCCTCCCCGGCGGGTGCTTTTTGTTCGGCGATTATCGAATTAAACTGGAGGTAGCGAACGCGGTGAGTTCCAAGTTCGCGTCCCCTTCGCATTGCTCCCCCTCCGGGATGGCGATTTTCGGCACTGCGCGGGTGAGCACGGACGGGCGGACGCTCAACCCTCAACGGGCGGCGTTCAAGGCCGCCAGCGTGCCAAGTCGAAGTGTAACTGGAGTATTCAAGAAGGAGGAACTAGCCAATGTCATTTTACATTTATATTTTGACATCATTGTCCGGTAATCGTGATGTGAAAACACGGTGATATTTGAGAAATATTTGGGTTAGCCTCTTGCAAAGGCTCTGATGCGTTCTTAAATACGATACGCGCAGGCCATAAGGCTGCGTGATACGAAAGGTCGGGCCATGCAAGGCGGACCGTTCGCATGTCGCTCAAACAGGAGGTCATGCTATGCTGACATTCGATTTTGCTCCCCTCTACCGTTCAACCGTCGGCTTCGACCGGATATTTTCCATGCTCGACCAACTCGGCGGTGTGGAAGGCTCTGCGCCGAGCTATCCGCCCTATAATATCGAGCGGGCGAGAGAGAACGCCTATCGCATCTCGGTCGCAGTCGCAGGCTTCACCGCCGCTGATCTCTCAATCGAGACGGAGGAGAACAGGCTGACAATCCGCGGCGAGAAGCAGACCAATGCCGAGGAAAAGACCGGCGAGGTGCTCTACCAGGGCATCGCCGCGCGAACCTTCGAGCGTAGCTTCCAGCTCGCCGACTATGTCAAGGTCAAGGGCGCGAGCCTGGAGAACGGGCTTCTGCACGTCGAGCTTGTGCGCGAGGTTCCCGAGGCCATGAAGCCTCGGTCGATCCCTATCGCAAGCTCCAGCAAGCTCCTAGAGGTCAAGCCGACCAAGGTCGCTGCCTGAGGCACGGCCGGTTGAATTTTGGGAGCGCCCCGGCTCTCGGGGCGCTTTCTTTCGTTTGTGCGCCCGGCACGGAGACGCGACAGCCCGCCTTGCAAAACCGCCGCGACGGCACGCTCACGAAGATCAATCGATAAGGGTCTCGCCATCCATGCTGGCCTCCTTGCCCAGCCAGCATGTTGAATTAGAACTGCGCTGATTCGGGAATCCCAAATCGATTCTACCGAAACTCATCCCGCTCTAGGCCCACGAGAGAATTCTCGCGCGCCCGCGCCCGGGTAGGGGCCTAATTCGGCCACTCGAATTTGAAAGTAGGCCACTCACGACTCCCCCATCGATTACCCGGAAAGGCAAGACGTTTTGGGCTATCTCGATCCGGTCCGTCCAGCCAGCCAGCATTCTAAAACCAGCCATTATACCAAGTCTCTGAAAGTTTGACTCCTGAGGCGGATTCCCGAATCGGCATTTATCTGATTCACCATGGCAAACAGCTTTTGGGAGAGTTTGCCATGTCGACTCCGGTTCCGCTTCGCTCTGACTTTGACACGATTGGCCTGCGCATGCTGGCGCGGCGATCGCGTGACTCCGATCAGACCCGGCGTCTCTTGGCACTGGCCGAGATTTATGATGGCGGCTCGCGGCCGGATGCGGCGCGGATCGGCGGGGTCGGGGTGCAGATCGTGCGCGACTGGGTTGTCCGTTTCAACGCCAAAGGTCCTGATGGTCTCTTGACCGGCAAAGCGCCGGGCGCTCCCAGCATCCTCGGCGAGCGCCAGCGCCAAGCCTTGCGGCAGGTCGTGGAAGATGGGCCGATTCCCGCCCTGCATGGCGTCGTCCGCTGGCGGCTGATCGATCTGGCGCAGTGGCTCTTCGAAGAGTTCCGGGTTTCGATCTCCAAGCCGACGCTCAGCCGCGAGCTGCGGCATATGGGCTTTCGCAAGCTCTCGGCGCGACCGCGCCATCATGCGCAAGACGAGGAAGCCGCGGCGGCTTTTAAAAAAACTTTCTCGCCCTCGTGGAGGAGACCGCCGCAAAAGAGGCTCCTGGCAAGCCGATAGAGATTTGGTTTCAAGACGAAGCTCGGATCGGGCAGAAAAACAAGGTCACCCGCCGATGGGCGAAACGCGGGACACGGCCTTCGGCGCCGCACGACCAGAGGACGAGTTCAGCCTATATTTTCGGCGCCATCTGCCCCGGCCGAAGGAAAAGGCGCCGGGCTCGTACTACCCTCCTGCAACAGCGAGGCCATGGCCCTGCATCTCGAAGAAATCTCGCTTGCGGTCGCACCAAGCGCGCATGCGCTCGTTCTTCTCGATCAGGCCGGGTGGCATGTCTCGGCGAAGCTTCCCGTCCCGGACAACATCACGCTCTTGCCGTTGCCGCCGAAATCGCCCGAGCTCAATCCGGTCGAGAACATCTGGCAATTCATGCGCGACAACTGGCTCTCGAACCGCGTCTTCGAATCCTACGACGACATTCTCGACCACTGCTGCTTCGCCTGGAACAAGCTCATCGACATGCCCTGGAAAATCATCTCCATCGGAACAAGAGAGTGGGCCTATCGGTCGTGATCAGCGAGACTTGGTATTAGTGGTCAAAACAGGCCAGCGCCAACACCCGGCAGAGCGTACTGATGAATGCACGGCTGTGTCCGCTGGGTTTTCGCCCAGTTGACCTACAGCCCGCTGAAAGGGGGCAAATTTTGGCCGGGGACATAGTCGATCTGGACGGTCGATGGCCGCGCAGAACGCGACCGGAATGCGGCGTCAGCTTGCCGCGGTCGAGGCCGACCATGCCGCGCTGCGGGCGCGCCAGGACAAACTGGAGCACTTTCTCCTCGCCGCGCCTGGGACTGGCTGGGATGAAGCCGTGGCCAAGGCCCGTTATCTTCTGATCCTGTTTGCGCGGACGCCGGCTGCCGAAGATCCGACGCGGGCCACGCTCATCGCGGATGTTTTCTCCGACTTCGAGCGGCTGCTTGCAGAACCGAAACACCCGCCCGTCGCGGGTGACCCCGGGCTCGCACCCGCGAGCCTCATTCAGAAGAGGATTGCGATGGCAAAAGGTCAGCAACGCGGAAAAACCCCCTGTTATCGGCGGGGGCGAAGGACGATTGAGGCAAGAAGAAATAGCACGCCGTAATGCAAATTGGCTCACATGCGACTAGCACGACGGTCCGCAGTGGGTCTTGGTCGTGTGAAAACGTTTCGGCCGAGGGAGAGCGGCGACGCCACCTCAACTTAGCATGTTGTCCCAATTGCGAGCTGGAATCGAGGTGGCTTGCGCGGTCCGCCGTCAGCGATTCTGGTGGTGCCGATGGACACGCCGATGCGCACCTCTCACGTCTGGATCGCCGCGATGAGGGGCTTCACGCCGAGGATGTTCATGGCCCGCGTGAGATTGTAGGCGAGCACGTGCAGGGCCATCTCGGTGGCAACCTTCGGCAGGCGCTTCATCAGAAAGTGCGTTGCACCCATCCGCATCTTGAGCGTACCGAAGGGATGCTCGACTGTCTCGCGGCGCACGCGCATCGCCTGCGGGTTCTCATCGAGACGCTGCTGCACAGCTTCAAGCACGTGCTCGTGTTCCCATCGCGTGATTCGCCGCTCGGGTCCTGTCGTACACCGGGATTTGAGCGGGCAGCGCGGGCATGCCGTCGTCCAGTAGCGGCGCAGCGTCTTGCCATCCTCCTCGTTCGTATAACGATAGGCCAGCTTCTCGCCCGCCGGGCACCGATAGACATCCTCAGTTGGCAGATAAACGAAATCCTGCTTGCCGAAACGGCCATCCGATTTCGCGCCCGATGTCATCGGCTTCGGCAGCGTCACCGTAATGTCAGCTTGCTCGCATGCCAGAATCTCGGGGCTGTTGAAGTAGCCGCGATCCGCAACGGCATCGAGATGGTCAGCACCAAGAATGTCCTTCGCTTGCGATGCGACCTTGGCAAGTTGTGCGCGATCCGAGCCGGTATTCGTCACCTCGTGCGTGACGATCAGATGATGCTCCGTATCCACAGCGACCTGCACGTTATAGCCGACGACGCCCGAGCCGCGCCCGCTCGTCGCCATCGAACGTGAATCAGGGTCGGTCAGAGAAATCTGCTGATCGGGCGAGGCCAACGTCTCCTTCTCGATCGCTTTCAAGCGCTGCCTCTCGGTCGCCAGCTTGGCAAGCTTCTCCTTGAGGTGCGCCGTCTTCGCAGCGAGGGCTTCCGTTGGTTCCTGCAAGTCGGCGGTGTCGAGCTGGCCCAGATACCGCGCCACGCTCTCCTCGATTTGAGCAAGCCGGCGCTCCATCTTCGCGCGCGTGAAATTCTTGTCGCGATTGTTGACCGCTTTGAACTTGCTGCCGTCGATAGCGACGCTCGCCTTCGTCAGAAGGCCTATCTCTCGGCAAACGGCGACGAACTGCGCGCACACCTTGCGTATCGCAGGCCCGTTATCCTTGCGGAAATCGGCAATCGTCTTGTGATCAGGAACCAGCCGACCGGCGAGCCACATAACCTCAACGTTGCGGCAAGCCTCACGCTCAAGCCGGCGGCTCGACTGAACCCGATTGAGATAACCGTAAATGTACAGCTTCAACAGCACCGACGGATGGTACGAAGGCCGGCCGGTGGCCTCGGGATCAACCCCGCAAAACCGAAGCCCGGCCAGATCGAGCCCCCCGACAAAAAAATCAATCACGCGAACCGGATTATCCTCGCAAATCCAATCTTCCAGCATTCAGGAAAAAGGGTGCTCTGCCCGCGATCCATCCCCTCAACAAAGCGCTTTATCCGATTCCTCCGCAAATCGCGCAGGAATCATACCGCAAGAATCACATCGACCCGCGTTTTTACACAGCCAAGGTCACCAGCCTGCGAAAGGCTCGCGACGTGCATTTGCTTTCCTCAATGCCCCCGCTAGCTGCCGGAAGCGAGCCGTGCCAGCACTTACGTTCAGCGCCGATGGCCCACGCGATGGTGGAGAGGCTTGCGTAGGTCGTTTCGCGCCACAAATACCTGTTTGGAACGACAGTGACGGTGTGCCGCTCGCCCTGGCCCTTGCTAATTGGTTTCGGGGTCCCCATATTGATACTGCAGCGTTGACGCTTCTAGGGCTCCGCTGCGTGATACGGTCGCGACGTGGTAGTAACGCCGGATGTACGCGTGCTCCTTCGTTCGTGGCCGTTGATTTTTGGCCTGTGAAAAGGCTCTCAGCTCGTCGTCGCGAGCCAATGAGCACGCAGATCTCCTGCTTCCGGGCTCAAATGAGCGAGAATTTTTTGCCCGATAATCTCGAGCCTGATTTTAGTTCCTGCGGCTTTTGTGCGCTCGCCACTGTGCGTACGCCACATTCATGGGTTTTCCAGCGAATGGGAGGAAGCCTGTGACCGTTCGCACTACCCGCACGACCATTTCGTTCTCGCAGCCATTCGAACTCCGGGATCTCGACGATATCCAGCCAGCCGGTGATTATCTTCTCGATATGGATGAAGAGCTGATCGAGGGTCTGTCTAGGCTGGCCTATCGACGCGTCGCAACACTTCTGCATTTGCCATCCACATCTCGTCCGCAAGGCCGCGCCGAGTTGCTTTCGGTTAGCACTGCAGAACTCGATGCAGCGCTGGAAAAAGATCGAATTGGCAGAGCTTATTAGTGAGAGGCGGCCCGCCTCGCCCGCTTTGCTTCACACGTCGGACAGGAAAATCTCATGACCAGACATATTTACTCAGTTGGACAGCAAGTAAACTTCGAAGGGGGAGTAGGAACATATCTGAAGCGGGCTGGAGTGTTTACCGTCACGAAGCTTTTGCCGCCACTGGGCGGGGAATTGCAATATCGCATCAAAAGTGAAGGTGAAGCCCATGAACGTGTCGCGAGCGAGCGTGAACTCCAGGTAGAGTTGGAAAAGCCGATCGTTGTGGCCTGATCACGATTGCCGCTGGTAAATGTAGACGCAACACCCATTTTCGCCGGGTTCGTCCCCTTGGCTACCGAACCGCCAGTGGGACCGCAAGGTGGGAGCGCCGTGACAATGCCCTAGCCACCCTTCGTCAGGGCATGGCGGCCGGCGAGTTTCGGGCCGGTGATGCGGAGCTTGCGGCGATTTGCTTCGTCTGTGCCTGCATCCGCTCCTGTGATCTGCGGCTGATGGTGGAAAGCGTGCAAGACCCTGAGCACCGGTCAAATAATCAATTTTTTTGCCTCGCCGCACTTGCGTAAGAGCCTCTTTGCCCCTTTTCCTTATTGGCCGCGGCGGCCAACGATTTTAGCAGGCACCCTTCGAAGCGCGCCCCACTAGCCGTGTCACAAAGCGCCAAGAATGGCTCGGCGATTGATAGCATGACTTTTCCTCTTGGCGACCAACGCTGCGCGGAAAATACAACGATGGAGCAACGAAATTGTCTGACGAAAAGACGCTTGAGGAAGCTGTGAATGAAACGATCGTCATGTTGAAAACCGAAGGCAGAATGCCTTGGAGGGCGAAAATTGTCGATATGCAAACTACTGAATCACAGGTAACCGTTACGATGAGCTTAGGCCCTCAATTGACAATTGATATTAATTCCCCAAAACACTAACGATTCCTCGGAGCGGCGCGCGTTGTGCCGCTTTCTCGCGAGTGAACGGAAAAATCGCGCGTCCGCGCTGAATGCGCAGGCCGACATCGAATTTGAGCAACGACTATATGAAACTAGTCACAAGGTGTGGCGAGATCCGGCTGGCCGCCACCGCCCTGAAGGGCATTGTCATGTCTGGACGGCGCCCGCTGATCAAGGGTTTTTTTGCGGCGTTGCGTTTGATCGTGGGTGCGGTCATGTCTTCGGCCTGTCGATGCGGGTTTTGACGCCCCGCTGGCCCTGATGTTGTCCGCTGATCCCTTGCCCCAAATCACGTTGGCGCGCTTGACGGCGCAGACAATGCCACGGGCTTTGGGATCAATCCGCGCTCTTCGCATCACCTCTTGGTCACCCTCGATTCTTTTGCAGCCCTTGGCCGCTGACGATGTCGGCGGTCGTTACGCCGGAGCTGCGCTATAGGTTGTCTTACCGCGCATGATCGCGAAGGCGATGCGCGCCATTTTATTGGCGAGCGCGACGGCGACAAGCTTGAAGGGCTTAGTCTGCATGAGCTTCTTCGCAAAGGATCGCAGCGCGTCGTCGTGCGGCTTGCGATGATAGAGGACCGCATGCGCGCCCACGACGAGCAATGTCCGCAAATATCGATTGCCCATCTTCGAGATGCGGCCCAATCGCTCCTTGCCGCCGGACGAGTTTTGTCTCGGCGTCAGGCCAAGAAAGGCGGCGAACTCACGCGGGCCCGAGAAAGCGGAGACGTCTTGAACGCTCGCGGCCATCGCCGAGGCCGTCACCGGGCCGAAGCCAGGAATAGTCATCAGCCGGCGCGCCATTTCGTCGCCTCGAGCCATCGCGGCGATGCTTCGATCGCTGCGTGCAATCTCCTGATCCAGAGCATGCAGTTGACGCACGAGCGGGGCGAGCGCCGCGCGGACGCAGGCCGGAATCGTCTCGTCGCCTTCCGCCATGACGAGCCCCGCCATTTCGCGGGCGTTCTTGAGCCCCTGCGCCGCGATGACCCCAATCTCGGCCAGATGCCCGCGAAGCGCGTTGATCAGTTGCGTGCGTTGCGCCACCAGCATTTCGCGCACCTTGTGATGCATGAGCACCGCCTGGTTCTCCAGCGTGCGCACGCCGACAAAGCGCATCGAAGGCCTTGTCACCGCTTCGCAGATCCCGGCGGCGTCGGCCGCGTCATTCTTTTGCCGACGCACATAGGGTTTGACATAGGCCGGCGGCATCATCCGAGCGTCATGGCCGAGCTTGATCAGCTCGCGCGCCCAATGATGGGCCGAACCGCAGGCTTCCATACCGACAAGACACTCGGGCAATTGCGCGAAGAAGGCCAGCACGTCCTTGCGCCGAAGCGCCTTGGCGACGATCACGCGGCCAAAGGCGTCGATCGCATGAACCTGAAAGACATGCTTGGCCAGATCGAGGCCAACAGTCGTGACAGACGACAAATCGGTGATAGACTTTCCCATGGACGGCGCTCCTTCAGAGGGTTGCTCAACGACAACCGTCTTGGCACAGCTCTTCATTGAGCGAGATGCCGGTGCGGGCGCCGTCCACACCATCACATTGAGCAAGTAAAGGCCGTTTTCGATCGTGGCGAGGCGAGGCTAAGGCATTGGAATCGCGTAGCCGGGCTCTCTCCGGGAAGACAGTAGAAGCAAGTAAAACCCGCTAATGTGCTCAGCCATCCCCTCATTTGCTGGCTGAGCGTGCCGGCTAACAAAAAAATCTAGCCTGGTGCCGGGACTTTCTGTGCTGATTCTGTGCTGAAGGAATCAAGGCAGGCCAGTGTGGCTTCGCAATCCGCGCACGTCATGGATTGGTTGCCGCGAGCCGGCAAATCGCGAATCTCCGCGCATGCAACCATGATTCGCGGGGCAGACGATGAGACGGAACCAAACCCTTTGCTTCGGGGAAGTCCACTGCTTCCTTGGCGGCCTGTTCGATGGTGACCTGCATGCCAAGCGCATCCTGTCATTGACCAACGCCACCCTCGGCGTCATCAAGACCGCTTCGCTGGCGGTCAATACGATCGGCCAGGGCCTCGCCCTGGCGCGCGGCCTGGTGACCAAGCATGCGATCAAGCAGGTGGACCGGCTGCTGTCCAACGAGGGGATCGATATCGACGCCGCATTGCGCCACTGGATCCCCTACGTGGTAGGATCCCGGAGCAGCATCAATGTGGCCATGGATTGGACCGATTTCGACGCCGACGGCCAAGCCACCATCATGCTCTCGCTGCTGACCCGGCACGGGCGAGCCACGCCGCTTCTGTGGCTCACGGGGGACACATCCACCCTCAAGAACAGGCGAAACGAGTATGAATACCAGGTGCTTGTCCGTTTGACCGACGCCCTGCCGGCGGACATCAAGGTGTGCATCGTGGCCGATCGCGGGTTCGGCGCTCAGAAGCTCTATCTTGTGCTGACCGAGGAGCTGAAATTCGACTACGTCATCCGCTTCCGCGGCAACATCACGGTGACCAGTGCGGCGGCCGAAACGCGCACCGCCGCTGCCTTTGTTGGGCCCGGCGGACGCGCTCGCGTCTTGCGCGGCGCCTTGGTGACGGCCGGCCGCTATCAGGTGAGAACCGTGCTGTGCGTGCAGGACAAAGAGATGAAACAGGCGTGGTGTCTGGCCACCAGCAGCACCAGCGCGACTTCGCGGGCTTTGATGCGCCTCTACGGCAAGCGCTGGGGCATCGAATGCGGGTTGCGAGACACCAAGGATCCGCGCTTCGGCATGGGCATGGGATCGATCCATGTCAGCACGCCCGAGCGGCGCGATCGCCTGTGGTTGCTGAACGCGTTTGCGATCGCGCTGCTGACCCTGCTCGGGGCGGCCGGCGAAGCGCTCGGCTATGATCGATATCAAACACCGCCAAGCGACGCACCCACTCGCTTTTCCGCCAGGGCCGCATGCTCTACGAGTTGATCCCCACCATGCCGGAGTTGCGGTTGCTGCCCTTGATCGAGCGGTTCGCCACGATGCTCGCCGAACTCCCGCTCTTTGCCGATACTTTCGGGGCCATCTGAAAATGAGGGGAGTCATGAGATTGGAATCGCGTCGCCGGGCTCTCTCCGGGAAGACAGTAGAAGCAAGTAAAACCCGCTAATGTGACAAAGCCTTCGAGCGCCTTTCGCTTCCAGAAAAGCACTTGCGCGGCAATCTTGGGGTGTCGCCGGGGTTTTGCACCACGCTTCCCGTGTGATTTGTCACGTTGGGCTTTTGCGCCGGACCCGGCGGGCAGGCTTCGCGGCGAGGGCGGCAGCATAGATTTCGTCCCGTTATTCGGCGTGGCGCCCATGCCTGCCACTTCGCTTTGGCAAACGTCAAGAGGATTGCTTCTAAATCGCGGGCCTCGGCATCCTGACGACATTGCCGCTCTTCTGGACCCTGCCGACTGCGTTTCTCGCCGGCACGGCGGCTGCGGCTGGAATTGCCTTCATCGATTCGATCGGCAACCTTGCGGGCTTCATCAGCCCTTTTCGGCGGCGATGATCCTGCCGTTCGCCAGTGTCCGAGGTCTTGGTCTGATGCCCTCCCGGGTCGAACGCGGCGGCCAGTTCGCCGATCGAACTGAGCAGCACTCACCCCTCCGTTTTCGATTTCAGCGGGCGTTTACTCATTTCCTTCATGCGAAGGGACATTTTTACCCCGCGTGTTGCTTTAGCGCGGCCTTCGCCAGGCTGCAGGAATTTCCGGAATTCGTCGGGTTTCTATGGATCGAGGCAATTATCTTGCCCATGGGGACACCCATGTCCACGAGCACGGCTTCTCGGGAACGGCATCGCTCACGCCAAAACCGCAGAGAATCGTCGCATGATGCGCGTCGCGGGCTCTCGCTACGATGGCCAAATCGGGATGGCCGACGCGGGCGCCGCGAACGATGTTTTCCGCGTCAGCGGGCTTGTCTCCGGGAAGACCGGCGAAGAGCGTGTCTACCGCATCGTGGAGAACGACGTCTCATCGAAGCGCAAAGGCAGGCCGGGTCGCAAGGCGGCGTGACCGGCATGCCTCGCCCAGCGTCTGATTGCGAGGCGATCGAGCCTGGGATCGACCGCGTGCGGTCGCTCGGCCTCGACGAGCTTCGCACCCTATGGCGCGTCACGTTCCGGTCGTCCCGGCCGCAGGTTTTCACAAAGGACCTCGTGGCGCGACTCCTCTGCTGGCACATCCAGGAGAAGGCTCAGGGTGGTCTTGAAACCAAATATCGCTGACCGATCCCGACAGCCGGGCGATGGCAGCCCATACGAGCGTTGGCGTCGGCTACAACATCCAGATCGCGGTCGACGCGAAGAACAAGATGATCGTCGTGACCAACCAGGTCGTGGACATGGGCCTACTGGCCCGTCACCAGCGAAAGCGGCAGCCAAGTCAGCCAATTCGCTGCCCTCCTCCAGCACTGGCTTGAGCCAGGCGTGCCCAGATCGCGGCAGCGATCGCAGATGTGCCGGCGAAGGGAATTTCCGCAGGAGCGGGTACGCGGAAAGATTTCACGCGGTTTCCACTCCGGCGCTGACCGCACTATCTTTATGGCAGGCAACCGGGGCGAAAACCCCGGTTGCCTTGAATGCGGACATAAACGCGGACACAGATTCTATCGACAGATAACTTTAAAATATTTCAATAGCTTACGAAATATTGTTTTGAGATGTAAATTTCCGGCGCCCCAGTTTGAATTTCCAGCATCCGACAACGAACCGCGCCACGGCGATCTATGTTCGTCGCGTCGCGCCGGGCCCGCGCTTTGCCGGGCCCGCGCTTTCCTGGATGTCAACGGCGGAGTAAAGCCGGCCATTTGGGCGGAGCAAAAACAGGCCAGTTTGCGGCGTGGGCATCGAGCACGACGCGCCACGGCCGCCCCGGCGGAGATGGCCGGGGTTTCGTAGCCGGGGCGGCCGTGGCTTTCAGAGAATCTGGGATGATTTCGCCGGTTTCGGGATCGGCGGCTGCGGCGACCTCATCGGGGGGTCGAGGGTCGCGCCGCCGTCTTGCCTTCGATTGCTTGAGCCGGTAGCTCTCGCCGTTCAGCTCCAGAATATGGACATGATGCGTGAGGCGATCGAGCAGCGCGCCGGTCAGACGTTGGTTGCCGAAGACGCTCGTCCATTCCTCGAATGGCAGATTCGACGTGACGATGGTCGAGCCACGTTCGTGACGCTGGCTGAATATTTCAAACAGAAGCTCCGCGCCGGTCTGCGAGAGCGGCACATAACCGAGTTCGTCGACGATGAGCAGTTTGACGGAGGCGAGCTGCGCCTGGAGTTTCAGGAGACGCCGCTCGTCGCGCGCCTCCATCAATTGATGAACGAGGCCGGCCGCCGTGAAGAAGGAGACCGGGAAGCCGCGTTGGCAGGCGGCCAGGCCGAGCGCCAGACAGGCATGCGTCTTTCCCGTGCCGGAATTACCCAGAGCAATAACATTGTCGCGGGCGATGAGATATTCGCAGCGCGCGAGTTCGAGTGTCAGCGGCTTGTTGAGCGATGGAATGGCGGTGAAGTCGAACGTGTCGAAACTTTTCACCGCCGAAAAATGCGCGGCGCGGATGCGGCGCTCGACCATGCGCCTTTCGCGATCGATGAGTTCGAGTTCGGCGAGACGCAGCAGGAAGCGGACATGATCGAGACCTTCGCGTGCCGCCTCTGCGGCGACTTTTTCATATTCGCGCAGGAAGGTCGGCAATTTGAGCTGCCGCAGATGATGGGCGAGCAGAATCTGCGGCGGCGCCGGGCTGGCAGCAGGAGCCGCCGCCGTCATGCTGCCCTCCCGGAAACGAGAACCATATAATCGGCGGCTGAGGTTGTCTTGACGTTCGCGGCGGGCAGATAGGGATAGTGGCCGAGATCGAGGTTTGCGGGTCTGTGTTCGACCTTGGCGATGACGAGTTGCTTGATCGCATCGAAGCTGATCGCGCCGAGCCGGATCGCGTCGAGCGCGGCCGCGGCGACAAGCGTCTCGGGAAAGACCTCTATCAGCCGCAGCGCCTGGATGAACTCGCGTTTGCCGCGATTGCCCATGCGGGCTTCCAAGAGCCGCCGCAGATGCTGGAGCGGTTCCGGAAGTGTCCAGTTCTGCAAGGGAGCCGCTTGATCGAGCGCGCCGGGCTTTTGCTCGAGGAGCGCCAGATAGTGCTTCGGGTCAAAGACGAACTGACCACGGCCATAGACGCGCGGATGGCGGGCGATCTCGCTCGCGCCGCAGATGATCGCCACCTTGTCGACGAAACCCTCCACCAGGACGTCGCGAAAGCCATAGGCGGTTGGCACGGAATAATCGTTCATTCGATAGCGCACGAGCGCAATCGAGGAGACTTTGGCCGGGCGCTTGTCGCAGGGCTCGAACGGCACCTCGGGTAAAGGGCGCAAGACCGCTTGATCCGCAACGAGCCTTTCGCCAATTGTCTGCTCGTGGCGGCCGGCGCGCTCGGCTTGCCGGGCGCAGCAGCGTTCTTCCAGAGCGGCGTTGAGCGCCTCGAACGAAGGAGTGTGCGGCACGGGGGTGAGGAAGTTGGCGCGGGAATACTTTACCAGAGCTTCGACCTTGCCTCACATGAGGATTTCTCCTGTCAACCGGATTCAAACTATTGTCGCTATCTTGAACGTAGTGCTGGCCCGAGCCTTCAACACAGAACGGCACGAATGCCGCGTCACCTCACATCCGGTCGCCGCCTCGACGGCTGCACCATAATTCCCCATGCTAGGGCGATCGGCTCGGAAGGGTGCGACCAATCTTATCAGCGGCGTGTTTCAGCCAGACAAAGTCGCGGTTCACCCTGCCGCACCCAACGAGACTGGCCGAGTCTCGCGGATTCTTGTTTCTTTATAGCCTCCTGTCCTTCACGCGATCTTCAGTGTGGCTCCTTCAGGTATTTCGCCGAACGTGGCGAAGCGCCAGAACGCAATGAGCAGCTTGCGCGCGAGCGCGGACGATCGCAATTCGGCGATGGCGGCCCCGGTCGCCTTTGACGCGGTTCTGGAACCATAGGGTCAGCGCCGATTTGGGCTGATGGCGCAGCCAAAGCCAGGCGGCCTCTATCATCGTGGTCCTCAATCGTGGGTTCCCTGATTTGGCGATTCCTTGCTCCTTGTTCATATCGCCACTTTGCCAAGGGCTTGGGGCTAAGCCAGCGTAGGCTGCTAGTTGGCGGCGGTTTGCGAACCGACGATACAGACCCTCTTGCCAAAGCACTGACGCAAACTCCGGTCCGATGCCTCGTAGTTTCAAAAGCTGAGCGCCTGGTGACGGCTCGGTGGTTTCGCAAGGGCAGAGCAACGCATCGCGTTCAGCCTCGATCTCCGCGATCTGCTTGCGTAGTAACTCAAGACGTTCGAGTTCGCGCTTGATCTCAGCTTTCATGCGCTCGGGAAGGGGTCGCCCATCCCCTGTCCGAAGATTGTCGAGGAGTTCGCGTGACTTGGCGCGCCTTGGTTCGAACCCGGCAATTCCTTGGGAGGCCATCAGCCCTTTGATGCGGTTAATGTGCTCGATGCGCTCTTTGACCATTGTCTTGCGCTCGCGCGAGAGCCGGCGCCGGTCCTCGTCTTCGGGGGTTGGCACAACCACCATAGCGCATACGCGTGGCTCACCGCGCTTGAAAGCCATCAGCGTTCGAAGCAAAAGCTCCCCGTCAATCGCATCAGTCTTCGCTCGACGATGGCGCCGGGAAACAGCGATGGAGGCCAATTCAACCACGTGACTTTCGATTCCGTTCGACACGAGAACACGATGAATCCAGAAGCCATCAAATCCTATTTCCTGAATGCAAATGATCCTCACGCCGGCGTGTATCCGCTGCTCGGCCTTGGCACGAAGCTCGCCCAATAGCCGAAGCAGCTCGGCAATATCGCTCCCGGGAACGGAGTGCCGAGAAAATTTATTCGTGTTCGGAGAAAGCGATGTCACCAGCCATCGTGCGCGGCTCAATTCGATTGACACGAATATTGCCGCTTCTTCCACCGAATTGGACAAGCTGGGTTCACGATTGCAAACATTAGCTTCCATGATCAATTCCTCGATTGCGCTTCTCGCTAACACCGGCAGCATCGCTGGTGGCAATCCTCATGGTATCTTGTCATTGCCTTTGCCGGGTCGGCCAAACCGCTCTTGAACTCGGATATCGTAACTTGCCGCGGTCGTACCGCCCGCAATTCTTCACCGTCCACATGGGGGACCCCCTTCGAAATCAGGCCACCTCCCTTGAATCACAAATAACTCATAAGATTCAATCACATATGTCCTTGATGAAGATGCACTTAGCTGGCATTCCCCAGATAACCGGGAATGTGCCAAGCGCGTATCATTGATCTCCTGCCGTGACATCGGACATTCGTCCTATACCGGCATTATTTTCCGGATCGCCCGCTTATTGAGGTTGAGATTGCCGCGCTGCGGCGCTGCTGTGGTGCTCCGGCACACCAAAACCAGTGACATGGGCGGATCGCGCACCGGACAATACAGAGTCGGTTGTGATCAAGACGCACTTCTCCCTTAGTTTTTGCTCGACGCATGACGACCGAACACTTCACGCAGGCGCTGGATTGGGCGGCGGCCGCAGGTCGGCGATCATTCGTAGGATGTCCGCGAAGAGATTTTTCGGAATGGCGACTTCGGCCATCTGAAACGCGACATAGCGGCCATGGCTCACGATCTTCGCGCCGATCTTGATCAGCTTTTCCTTCAGGCTCGTCAGTGACCAATCCTTTATCGGTTCGGGCGTCGCCAGCGTGCGCAGAAAATTACCGAGATTGTAGGCCAGCGCATGAAGCTGGAGACGGACGGCGTTAGCAGCGAACGACCGACATGATAGCCGGGTCCACTTGATTGCGCCTTTTCCTTCCTTGATCCATTGCTCACACGTGCCGCGCTTGTTGTAGAAGGCGACGACATTCTCGGCGGAGCGCGCCATGTTCGTCACGATGAAGCCGACGCGCGGATAAAGCTCGCCCGGATGCCATTCGACCTTGGCGATCACCCGGCGCGGCTGCGACCAGCTTCCCGCTTGATAGGTGAAACTTGCATGGGATCGGCAGACGTCATTGGACGGGCGACCAACCGGGCGTTTGAGCAGATAGCCGATCCTCTCTTGCAAGATGTGATTGGCGGGCAGACGGATCGCATATTTGATCCGTTCTGCCTCCAGATATTCGTAAACTTCGGGGTTTGCGAAGCCGGCGTCGGCGCGGAAATAAATGCGTGAGACCTTGCCTTGATACCGCGCCACGACCGGCTTCAGCACCGCCTCCCATCCATCGGCGCTGTGAACATTGCCGGGGCGCAGGGCGCAGCGTTCCAAATCGCCATATTGGTTGAAAACGAACAGCGGATGATAGCAGGTGCAGTCATAGTGACCGTTCCAGACACTGTGTTCCTGTTCGCCATGCGTCGGGCTCACGCTCGAATCCATGTCGAGCAAGATACCTCTCGGCGGACGGCGACCATGAACGCTGTCGATCCATTTGCCGGAGAGATCAGCGAGCGCCGAAAGGTTCTTTTCCGCCGTGAGCCAGCGCGTCTCAAAGCGGCCCATCTGGCTCGGCGAAGCCGCTGCATCCGAGGCCGCCTTTCCGCCGACTATCCACCGCATCGCGGGATCATGGCGCAGGCGTTGAGCGTCGTTCACGTCTTCATATCCGGCAAGTCGCCCAAATATGGATTGCCGCAACATCCCGACGAGTGCATGCCGGCCATTCTTGCCAGTGCGTGCGTCGGAGAGCGCATCACCCGCCATCGCGCTGAGGCACAGCGCGTCGTCCAGTTCCCGGTATGCGAGCAAGCCTGCGTCGGAGGTAACCACCGATCCGCGAAAGTGAAGCAACAATCGGCGGTCGAAATCGAGCCTGAGAGCGCCATCATACAATTCACCCGCCGGGTTCGCCATGACGGCCTCATTCGATCCGAAATAACATGCTGATTATGTTAGCTGAATCGCGGCATCGACGCTGCAAATTATTGCCTCATCCGGCGTATGCGGGTTGAAATAGGTAATGGCTAACAAGCTCTGTGAAGGCGCGGGTTCGCTGGCGCTTGCCGTCGCCGAGAATGCGCGCCACCGCGATTTTGAGATTATCGTACAAAATCGACAGCGGCACGCCGCCGAAAAAGGCAAATGCCGAGATGTGCCCATCCAGAAAAGCTTCCGTCGTCTCCGCCGGATAGGCCTTGATGAAGCAGGCGTCCGAATGCGGCAGGTCGAAGCAGAGCACATGCAGCTTCATCCGTACGCCGCCGACGACGCCAAAGCATTCGCCGAAGTCGACCTGCGCATGGCCAGGCGGATGGGCCAGCGGCACGAAGACTTCGCGCGACCGGCTGCGGGCGATCCGAACGTAATCCTTCACTACGTATAACCGCCGGCAAAACCGTGTTCGAGCCGCAGCCGTTCGAAAATCCGCTTCGCGGTGTGCCGCTGCTTCGGCGGTGCCGTCTTGTCGGACTCCAGAATCGCGTCGATTACCGGTACGAGCAGTCCGAGCTTTGGCCGCTCCGGAGCCTTGGATCGCACATAGCCGGGCGGCGCCGAATAGCGGCACATCTTGGCAATCGTATCCCGGCTCAGTCCGAAAACCCGCGCCGCCTCGCGTTGGCTCTTCCCTTCGATGAAGACAAACCGTCGAACCGCTGCGTAAATCTCCACCGCGAACATCCCCGGCCATCCCTCTTCGAATCAGACTTCGAAAAGGTTCGGCCTCGAAAGTGGCCGGGTTTTACTCCGCCAGGCGCGACCGCGTTATGCCGCCGCTCCGTGGCCTACTATTGCTCCGCCGCGTACATGGCGAATATTTCTTTTGGGCGGCCCGACCAGCAAGGAATATTATGATTGCGCTTTCGGCGCGAAGTCGCGCTCGGTCAGACCCGTCACTGTCGAGTTTAACCCCGCGCAACGGGCTAACATGCAGGACGTGACCGGATTCGTCGCGTTCGGGGATGATCGTCGCCTCACGATATTGGCATCCCCTCGGTATGAGCGGCGACGACGTGTCCGGCCTCATGGTATGCGACGCGCAGTTGGCTTTCCGTCGCCGTTTCTTTATTTTCGCTTTGTTCCATTCTGACCCTCCCGTTATTCCTCGCGATGAACTTGGACGTGGCTCAAAATTTAATCAGATACCGTTCACAAGGCCGGCGCGTGATGGCCGTCGCGTTTGTCTATCCCTAGCTGGAATAAGGGCAACCCAGGTGTCGAAGCCCAAGCCATTCGCAAGGGCTGGCCGGAAGACCTCAGCAACACTTTTGTCGGCGAGGAAATCGAGCAAGCGGCGCTCACCCTGAATCCCGCCCAAGCCGCCGCAGAGGGAGCAAAGCGCGAACGGATCGGCGGCCACGGCGCGCTCATCATCGACTGGCTCGACGCCACGCCATTTAACGCGGTGCCTCTTAGCCAGCTGGCGGATGACAAAGCGACCCCTTATACCAAGTCTCGCTGATCACGACCGATAGGCCCACTCTCTTGTTCCGATGGAGATGATTTTCCAGGGCATGTCGATGAGCTTGTTCCAGGCGAAGCAGCAGTGGTCGAGAATGTCGTCGTAGGATTCGAAGACGCGGTTCGAGAGCCAGTTGTCGCGCATGAATTGCCAGATGTTCTCGACCGGATTGAGCTCGGGCGATTTCGGCGGCAACGGCAAGAGCGTGATGTTGTCCGGGACGGGAAGCTTCGCCGAGACATGCCACCCGGCCTGATCGAGAAGAACGAGCGCATGCGCGCTTGGTGCGACCGCAAGCGAGATTTCTTCGAGATGCAGGGCCATGGCCTCGCTGTTGCAGGAGGGTAGTACGAGCCCGGCGCCTTTTCCTTCGGCCGGGCAGATGGCGCCGAAAATATAGGCTGAACTCGTCCTCTGGTCGTGCGGCGCCGAAGGCCGTGTCCCGCGTTTCGCCCATCGGCGGGTGACCTTGTTTTTCTGCCCGATCCGAGCTTCGTCTTGAAACCAAATCTCTATCGGCTTGCCAGGAGCCTCTTTTGCGGCGGTCTCCTCCACGAGGGCGAGAAAGTTTTTTTAAAAGCCGCCGCGGCTTCCTCGTCTTGCGCATGATGGCGCGGTCGCGCCGAGAGCTTGCGAAAGCCCATATGCCGCAGCTCGCGGCTGAGCGTCGGCTTGGAGATCGAAACCCGGAACTCTTCGAAGAGCCACTGCGCCAGATCGATCAGCCGCCAGCGGACGACGCCATGCAGGGCGGGAATCGGCCCATCTTCCACGACCTGCCGCAAGGCTTGGCGCTGGCGCTCGCCGAGGATGCTGGGAGCGCCCGGCGCTTTGCCGGTCAAGAGACCATCAGGACCTTTGGCGTTGAAACGGACAACCCAGTCGCGCACGATCTGCACCCCGACCCCGCCGATCCGCGCCGCATCCGGCCGCGAGCCGCCATCATAAATCTCGGCCAGTGCCAAGAGACGCCGGGTCTGATCGGGGTCACGCGATCGCCGCGCCAGCATGCGCAGGCCAATCGTGTCAAAGTCAGAGCGAAGCGGAACCGGAGTCGACATGGCAAACTCTCCCAAAAGCTGTTTGCCATGGTGAATCAGATAAATGCCAATTCGGGAATCCGCCTCAGGAGTCAAACTTTCAGAGACTTGGTATTATTGCCCATGGCGCACCAGAAAAATCCGGATTGATTGTGCTGGCGTAAGCCGTTTGTCCTTCGATGAGCGTAAATCAAGCCTTTAATTCCCGACGGCGGTTACCCGTTCCTAAAGTTGCAAGATGTCTTCGACGATGCTGTCGGCGAGCTTGCCTTCTGTGGAAGCATAGGACGCCTTCAGCTTGAGCCCTATTACCGTCGTGGCCCGAGTGCTGGCTAGCCATCGGACCTCTGCGTTCAGAATTTCCAGCGCGACTGCCTCGGCTGTTTTTGCCGCTTCGAGCGCCTCGCGGGTCATGATGTTTGGCTCGCGCCGCGAGGGCTCAATGTACATTGTTTGTTCTATATTAAAGTTCTTTATTTGTTCTTAACGGGGATATAGCTATCGTTCCCATGAGCCACACTTTGGGCACCACCTCAGACGGCGTTGAGTTGACTTAACGAGAAAGGGCTGGCAGTTCACTCGGCCAGCGTGATTGTGAAGCTCTAGCGAGCGCAAATGTCGCCGCGCTAAATGGCGCATGGTCGAAATGGGTAATTGCCCGCCAGCGCACAGACGTGATCGAGCAGATACTCACTCACAGACAACATGGATTGCATTATGGCAGGATCTTGCCTGCTTTGTCTCGAGCAACCACTTTTGTCGTGACCACTGGCGTCATAGTACCACTCCTTGATCGACCAATGTTCATCCAAACGATCAACAGGTCTATCAAATTCGTCGAACGATGCCTCTCTTACCTTTAGATGTCGCTGATTGTATTCATATCGAATAACGCTTCGGCCTGTGTCTTTTGCTTTGGTCAATTGACCACTCTTATTTAGAAGCCGTCGTATTAATTCTCTTCCACCCATATCAAATTGATGCACAAAAATGGCAACACCATTATTCCTCTCGATAATTTTGTTCTTAGTATCGAAATAAGCGGTTTCGATCTCATTGCCGCGATCGTCGAATTTGCTGCGCCAACCCGCATAACCGTCTTTCTGCAAGACCGGCTTCCCGTCGGTGCCAAAATAGGCGGTTTCGATCGCATTGCCGCGATCGTCGAATTTGCTGCGCCAACCCGCATAACCGTTTTTCTGCAAGACCGGCGCCCCGTCGGTGCCAAAATAGGCGGTTTCGATCGCATTGCCGCGATCGTCGAATTTGCTGCGCCAACCCGCATAACCGTTTTTCTGCAAGACCGGCGCCCCGTCGGTGCCAAAATAGGCGGTTTCGATCGCATTGCCGCGATCGTCGAATTTGCTGCGCCAACCCGCATAACCGTTTTTCTGCAAGACCGGCGCCCCGTCGGTGCCAAAATAGGCGGTTTCGATCTCATTGCCGCGATCGTCGAATTTGCTGCGCCAACCCGCGTAACCGTCTTTGCTCCAAACTGGCTTCCCGTCGGTGCCAAAATAAGCGGTCTCGATCTTATTGCCGCGATCGTCGAATTTGCTCCGCCAACCCGCGACGTTATTGACCAAGACCGGGCTCCCGTCGGTGCCGAAATAAGCGATCTCGATTTCATTCCCGCGCTCGTCGAATTTGCTCCGCCAACCCGCATAACCGTCCTTGCTCAAGACGGGCTTCCCGTCGGTATCGAAATAAGCGGTCTCGATCTTATTGCCGCGATCGTCGAATTTGCTGCGCGAACCCGCATAACCGTCTTTCTGCAAGACCGGCTTCCCGTCGGTGCCAAAATAGGCGGTCTCGATCGCATTGCCGCGATCGTCGAATTTGCTGCGCCAACCCGCATAACCGTTTTTCTGCAAGACCGGCGCCCCGTCGGAGCCGAAGTAAGCATGCTCGATCTCATTGCCGCGATCGTCGAATTTGCTCCGCCAACCCGCATAACCGTCATCCCGCAAGGCCGGTTTCCCGTCGGCATCGAAATACGCAACCTCAATGTTATTCCCGCGATCGTCGAATTTGCTTCTAGCAACTGAAATGTCATTGACCAAGGTCATCTTCCCATCGGTACCGAAAAAGGCGATTTCGATAGCATTCCCGCGATCGTCGAATTTGAGCTGCAAACCCCCAAAACTCCTTTTGGTCCTCCAAACTGGCTTCCAGTCCGCACCGAAAAAGGTCGTCTGTATCTCATTGCCGCGCTCGTCGAATTTGCTCCGCGAACCCGCATAACCTGGCATTCCCCAGATAACCGGGAATGTGCCAAGCGCGTATCATTGATCTCCTGCCGTGACATCGGACATTCGTCCTATACCGGCATTATTTTCCGGATCGCCCGCTTATTGAGGTTGAGATTGCCGCGCTGCGGCGCTGCTGTGGTGCTCCGGCACACCAAAACCAGTGACATGGGCGGATCGCGCACCGGACAATACAGAGTCGGTTGTGATCAAGACGCACTTCTCCCTTAGTTTTTGCTCGACGCATGACGACCGAACACTTCACGCAGGCGCTGGATTGGGCGGCGGCCGCAGGTCGGCGATCATTCGTAGGATGTCCGCGAAGAGATTTTTCGGAATGGCGACTTCGGCCATCTGAAACGCGACATAGCGGCCATGGCTCACGATCTTCGCGCCGATCTTGATCAGCTTTTCCTTCAGGCTCGTCAGTGACCAATCCTTTATCGGTTCGGGCGTCGCCAGCGTGCGCAGAAAATTACCGAGATTGTAGGCCAGCGCATGAAGCTGGAGACGGACGGCGTTAGCAGCGAACGACCGACATGATAGCCGGGTCCACTTGATTGCGCCTTTTCCTTCCTTGATCCATTGCTCACACGTGCCGCGCTTGTTGTAGAAGGCGACGACATTCTCGGCGGAGCGCGCCATGTTCGTCACGATGAAGCCGACGCGCGGATAAAGCTCGCCCGGATGCCATTCGACCTTGGCGATCACCCGGCGCGGCTGCGACCAGCTTCCCGCTTGATAGGTGAAACTTGCATGGGATCGGCAGACGTCATTGGACGGGCGACCAACCGGGCGTTTGAGCAGATAGCCGATCCTCTCTTGCAAGATGTGATTGGCGGGCAGACGGATCGCATATTTGATCCGTTCTGCCTCCAGATATTCGTAAACTTCGGGGTTTGCGAAGCCGGCGTCGGCGCGGAAATAAATGCGTGAGACCTTGCCTTGATCTGGCATTCCCCAGATAACCGGGAATGTGCCAAGCGCGTATCATTGATCTCCTGCCGTGACATCGGACATTCGTCCTATACCGGCATTATTTTCCGGATCGCCCGCTTATTGAGGTTGAGATTGCCGCGCTGCGGCGCTGCTGTGGTGCTCCGGCACACCAAAACCAGTGACATGGGCGGATCGCGCACCGGACAATACAGAGTCGGTTGTGATCAAGACGCACTTCTCCCTTAGTTTTTGCTCGACGCATGACGACCGAACACTTCACGCAGGCGCTGGATTGGGCGGCGGCCGCAGGTCGGCGATCATTCGTAGGATGTCCGCGAAGAGATTTTTCGGAATGGCGACTTCGGCCATCTGAAACGCGACATAGCGGCCATGGCTCACGATCTTCGCGCCGATCTTGATCAGCTTTTCCTTCAGGCTCGTCAGTGACCAATCCTTTATCGGTTCGGGCGTCGCCAGCGTGCGCAGAAAATTACCGAGATTGTAGGCCAGCGCATGAAGCTGGAGACGGACGGCGTTAGCAGCGAACGACCGACATGATAGCCGGGTCCACTTGATTGCGCCTTTTCCTTCCTTGATCCATTGCTCACACGTGCCGCGCTTGTTGTAGAAGGCGACGACATTCTCGGCGGAGCGCGCCATGTTCGTCACGATGAAGCCGACGCGCGGATAAAGCTCGCCCGGATGCCATTCGACCTTGGCGATCACCCGGCGCGGCTGCGACCAGCTTCCCGCTTGATAGGTGAAACTTGCATGGGATCGGCAGACGTCATTGGACGGGCGACCAACCGGGCGTTTGAGCAGATAGCCGATCCTCTCTTGCAAGATGTGATTGGCGGGCAGACGGATCGCATATTTGATCCGTTCTGCCTCCAGATATTCGTAAACTTCGGGGTTTGCGAAGCCGGCGTCGGCGCGGAAATAAATGCGTGAGACCTTGCCTTGATACCGCGCCACGACCGGCTTCAGCACCGCCTCCCATCCATCGGCGCTGTGAACATTGCCGGGGCGCAGGGCGCAGCGTTCCAAATCGCCATATTGGTTGAAAACGAACAGCGGATGATAGCAGGTGCAGTCATAGTGACCGTTCCAGACACTGTGTTCCTGTTCGCCATGCGTCGGGCTCACGCTCGAATCCATGTCGAGCAAGATACCTCTCGGCGGACGGCGACCATGAACGCTGTCGATCCATTTGCCGGAGAGATCAGCGAGCGCCGAAAGGTTCTTTTCCGCCGTGAGCCAGCGCGTCTCAAAGCGGCCCATCTGGCTCGGCGAAGCCGCTGCATCCGAGGCCGCCTTTCCGCCGACTATCCACCGCATCGCGGGATCATGGCGCAGGCGTTGAGCGTCGTTCACGTCTTCATATCCGGCAAGTCGCCCAAATATGGATTGCCGCAACATCCCGACGAGTGCATGCCGGCCATTCTTGCCAGTGCGTGCGTCGGAGAGCGCATCACCCGCCATCGCGCTGAGGCACAGCGCGTCGTCCAGTTCCCGGTATGCGAGCAAGCCTGCGTCGGAGGTAACCACCGATCCGCGAAAGTGAAGCAACAATCGGCGGTCGAAATCGAGCCTGAGAGCGCCATCATACGATTCACCCGCCGGGTTCGCCATGACGGCCTCATTCGATCCGAAATAACATGCTGATTATGTTAGCTAAATCGCGGCATCGACGCTGCAAATTATTGCCTCATCCGGCGTATGCGGGTTGATACCGCGCCACGACCGGCTTCAGCACCGCCTCCCATCCATCGGCGCTGTGAACATTGCCGGGGCGCAGGGCGCAGCGTTCCAAATCGCCATATTGGTTGAAAACGAACAGCGGATGATAGCAGGTGCAGTCATAGTGACCGTTCCAGACACTGTGTTCCTGTTCGCCATGCGTCGGGCTCACGCTCGAATCCATGTCGAGCAAGATACCTCTCGGCGGACGGCGACCATGAACGCTGTCGATCCATTTGCCGGAGAGATCAGCGAGCGCCGAAAGGTTCTTTTCCGCCGTGAGCCAGCGCGTCTCAAAGCGGCCCATCTGGCTCGGCGAAGCCGCTGCATCCGAGGCCGCCTTTCCGCCGACTATCCACCGCATCGCGGGATCATGGCGCAGGCGTTGAGCGTCGTTCACGTCTTCATATCCGGCAAGTCGCCCAAATATGGATTGCCGCAACATCCCGACGAGTGCATGCCGGCCATTCTTGCCAGTGCGTGCGTCGGAGAGCGCATCACCCGCCATCGCACTGAGGCACAGCGCGTCGTCCAGTTCCCGGTATGCGAGCAAGCCTGCGTCGGAGGTAACCACCGATCCGCGAAAGTGAAGCAACAATCGGCGGTCGAAATCGAGCCTGAGAGCGCCATCATACGATTCACCCGCCGGGTTCGCCATGACGGCCTCATTCGATCCGAAATAACATGCTGATTATGTTAGCTGAATCGCGGCATCGACGCTGCAAATTATTGCCTCATCCGGCGTATGCGGGATAACCGTCCTTGCTCAAGACCGGCTGCCCGTCGGTGCCGGAATACGCAATCTCGATCTCATTGCCGCGCTCGTCGAATTTGCTCCGCCAGCCCGCATAACCGTCTTTGTTCAAGACCGGCTTCCCGTCAGGGCCGAAATACGCGATCTCGATCTTATTGCCGCGCTCATCGAATTTCCTCCGCAAACCCGCATAACCGTCCTTGCTCAAGACCGGCTTCCCGTCGACGGTGCCGAAATAAGCGATCTCGATCTCATTGCCGCGCTCGTCGAATTTGCTCCGCCAGCCCGCATAACCGTCTTTGTTCAAGACCGGCTGCCCGTCTCGGTCAAAGAATACTGTGCTCAGCCGTTTGTTGGTTGAGCTGAACACAGACCTAAAAATCGAAATACCGTCTTTATCTGTTGTAGGTCGTCTATCAACCCCCAAATTCGCATGTTCGATTTCGTTTCCGCGTTCATCATATTCCATTTGTTCGACAGCGTATGATCCTTTTCTTAAAATCGGACGTCCATCTAAGCCAAGATACTCCAATTCCACATTATTCCCGATAGCATCATATTTAGTCCTCTTAGAAGCAAATCCATCTTTGCTCAAGATTGGCATGCCATCGATTCCAAAATAAGTCGTTTCAATTTCTTTTCCGCGATCGTCGAATTTGCTCCTCGATCCAGCATATCCGCTTTTGCTTAAGATAGGCTGTTTGCTTGTGTCGAAATAATGCCTTTCAAGCTCGTTGCCAAAGGCATCGAACTTGGCCCCCAGCCGGCGTAACCTTCCTTGTGCAGTGTAGGAGACCCTTCGGCACTGAGGTAATGAACCTCGATCCGGTTACCCCATTTGTCGTAGATGGATTTCTCCTGACCAATCCAGTTCTTTGTTATAGTTAGATCATTATCTGGCGCGAAAAAACGCTCCAGTTCGCGCAACCCTTGATTGTTATATTCTATTTTGGTCGTTGCGATGTCTGCATCATCATTCCAGTTTTCTCCGCGCGGCCCGAAATTGCTAACCACTGTCACGCGTCCGGCGTCGTCATATGTCAGCCTTCGCCCATAAACCCCAGCATCGTTGGGCTTCGGTTGACGACTCTTGTCGAGAAACAGCAAAGATATATTCAAGCCATTGCTTGCTCCCGAGATACCACGTTCGAATTGGATGAGCCGTATGCCTGATTTGCCGTGATCACATGGAAATACGGCATCAACAAACTGCGCGACGCTCGGGCTTGTATACTGCATTCCCTCAACTAGATGACTGTATTGATCATACATGTTCTGGCTCTCTACGGTTCCGTCCTGCCCGTAGGAAAACTTCACAGAACATGCTCGTATCGCTGAGCATTCACCTACAAATGAGTCTCCCGTAACGCTCTTGAATCCATTTTCCGCGCACCAACCTGAGCCATTTCGGGAACGAACTTCAATTGTTTGATTTGAGTTTCTGTTTCTAATAAATTCATATGACTGGCTGACGTGTTTTGCCTTTTCGTCGGTCAATTGGTCAACGCCTTCCCAAATGCCGTTCCGAACATTGAAATCGCGATATATCTCCTTGATGGTGCCAAGACTTATATTAGCCCGCATACGCCGGATGAGGCAATAATTTGCAGCGTCGATGCCGCGATTCAGCTAACATAATCAGCATGTTATTTCGGATCGAATGAGGCCGTCATGGCGAACCCGGCGGGTGAATCGTATGATGGCGCTCTCAGGCTCGATTTCGACCGCCGATTGTTGCTTCACTTTCGCGGATCGGTGGTTACCTCCGACGCAGGCTTGCTCGCATACCGGGAACTGGACGACGCGCTGTGCCTCAGCGCGATGGCGGGTGATGCGCTCTCCGACGCACGCACTGGCAAGAATGGCCGGCATGCACTCGTCGGGATGTTGCGGCAATCCATATTTGGGCGACTTGCCGGATATGAAGACGTGAACGACGCTCAACGCCTGCGCCATGATCCCGCGATGCGGTGGATAGTCGGCGGAAAGGCGGCCTCGGATGCAGCGGCTTCGCCGAGCCAGATGGGCCGCTTTGAGACGCGCTGGCTCACGGCGGAAAAGAACCTTTCGGCGCTCGCTGATCTCTCCGGCAAATGGATCGACAGCGTTCATGGTCGCCGTCCGCCGAGAGGTATCTTGCTCGACATGGATTCGAGCGTGAGCCCGACGCATGGCGAACAGGAACACAGTGTCTGGAACGGTCACTATGACTGCACCTGCTATCATCCGCTGTTCGTTTTCAACCAATATGGCGATTTGGAACGCTGCGCCCTGCGCCCCGGCAATGTTCACAGCGCCGATGGATGGGAGGCGGTGCTGAAGCCGGTCGTGGCGCGGTATCAAGGCAAGGTCTCACGCATTTATTTCCGCGCCGACGCCGGCTTCGCAAACCCCGAAGTTTACGAATATCTGGAGGCAGAACGGATCAAATATGCGATCCGTCTGCCCGCCAATCACATCTTGCAAGAGAGGATCGGCTATCTGCTCAAACGCCCGGTTGGTCGCCCGTCCAATGACGTCTGCCGATCCCATGCAAGTTTCACCTATCAAGCGGGAAGCTGGTCGCAGCCGCGTCGGGTGATCGCCAAGGTCGAATGGCATCCGGGCGAGCTTTATCCGCGCGTCGGCTTCATCGTGACGAACATGGCGCGCTCCGCCGAGAATGTCGTCGCCTTCTACAACAAGCGCGGCACGTGTGAGCAATGGATCAAGGAAGGAAAAGGCGCAATCAAGTGGACCCGGCTATCATGTCGGTCGTTCGCTGCTAACGCCGTCCGTCTCCAGCTTCATGCGCTGGCCTACAATCTCGGTAATTTTCTGCGCACGCTGGCGACGCCCGAACCGATAAAGGATTGGTCACTGACGAGCCTGAAGGAAAAGCTGATCAAGATCGGCGCGAAGATCGTGAGCCATGGCCGCTATGTCGCGTTTCAGATGGCCGAAGTCGCCATTCCGAAAAATCTCTTCGCGGACATCCTACGAATGATCGCCGACCTGCGGCCGCCGCCCAATCCAGCGCCTGCGTGAAGTGTTCGGTCGTCATGCGTCGAGCAAAAACTAAGGGAGAAGTGCGTCTTGATCACAACCAACTCTGTATTGTCCGGTGCGCGATCCGCCCATGTCACTGGTTTTGGTGTGCCGGAGCACCACAGCAGCGCCGCAGCGCGGCAATCTCAACCTCAATAAGCGGGCGATCCGGAAAATAATGCCGGTATAGGACGAATGTCCGATGTCACGGCAGGAGATCAATGATACGCGCTTGGCACATTCCCGGTTATCTGGGGAATGCCAGATTAGATGCGGGCGCGGCGGCTGACTACGCGGTTGCATATGCCGAGGCGGAGGATTTAACTGAACAAGACCCTGGCGCGGTCGAAAGAATTCGCGCAGCGCGCACGGTTGCTGTCGCCCTGAGTTCGGCGTGCTGATGAGCTGGAAAGCATCGCTGATGATGTTCAAGATAAATTGGCAGCTGTGGAAGAGCAAGCGGCAAAAGAGGAAGCAGAGGACGAAAGGGAAAGAATCTAAGATGAAGGAAAGGGGCTGAAAGGAATAAACCGAACGGATGGCAAAGACTGGTTGTCGTCGCTTCGCTTTGCTTCTGGCCCGTCGTGGTCCCAGCTCGGGGCACTGTGGCTCTAAAAACCTGACGGGCGAACTCTATCGCAGTCGAGCGGCGTACTTGACAGTCGAAGGGACAAACACCTAAACGAAAGAAAGTGCGAGCCCACCCCCAACATGACCGTCAAGCCAAAGCTGCATGTCTTTCTCTGTGCGCCGCGCGGTTTCTGCGCCGGAGTCGTGCGCGCCATCGATGCGGTGGAGGAAGCGCTCCGGATCCATGGCGCGCCCGTCTATGTCCGTCACGAGATCGTGCATAACAAATATGTCGTCGAAGGGCTGAAGGCCAAGGGCGCGATTTTCGTCGAGGAACTCGACGAGGTGCCCGGTACGGAACAGCCGGTGATCTTTTCCGCGCATGGCGTGCCAAAGTCGATTCTGGAAGATGCCGGCGTGCGCAAAATCTTCGCGATCGACGCCACCTGCCCGCTGGTTACCAAGGTCCATCGCGAGGCCGAACTGCATCATCGCCAAGGCCGCCAAGTCCTCCTCGTCGGCCATGCCGGACACCCCGAGGTTGTCGGCACCTTGGGGCAATTGCCAAGCGATTCTATCGCTTTGGTTCAGAACTCCGGAGGATGTCGAAAACTTCCGGCCGAGGGACGAGAATAATCTGGCCTATGTTACCCAGACGACGCTCTCGGTCGATGACACCCGCGCGATGGTCGCGGCCCTGACGCGGCGGTTTCCCAATATCGTTGGACCGCATCGCGAGGATATTTGCTACGCGACGACCAACAGGCAGGAGGCGGTGAAGCGCGTGGCGCCGGCTGTCGACGCTTTGCTCGTCGTCGGCTCTTCCAATTCGTCGAATTCGCAAAGGTTGAAGGAAGTGGCCGAACGCGCGGGATGCAAGCTCGCCCGTCTCGTCTTGCGCGCGGAGGACGTCGAATGGGATTTGTTCAGCAATATTTCCTCGCTCGGAATCACGGCTGGCGCCTCAGCGCCCGAAATTCTCGTCGAGGAAATCATGGATGCTTTCGCAATACGCTTTGAATTGCACGTCGAGACGGTATCAACGGCGGACGAAAGCGTATTTTTTCCGCTCCCGCGCGAATTGCGCCAGGTGGTGGCAAACGAGAGTTAGTACGGCGCTTTCGCTGCAATAGCGAAGGCACCTTGGTCCAACGTCACGACCCTTTTGACCCAAGTTTCAGCATTCCTCATCGCGGGGCCGACAGCGAGCGGCAAGTCGGCCTTGGCCCTTCGTCTCGCCCATGCCCTCGGCGGCATGGTGATCAACGCCGATTCGATGCAGGTCTACCGCGATCTGCGCGCGCTGACGGCGCGTCCCAATCGTGAAGACGAGGCCAAGGCGCCACATCGGTTGTTTGGCCACGTCGATGGCGCGGTCAATTATTCCACAGGGCTTTGGCTTGCAGATGCTTCGATTGCGCAGGAGGAGGCAAAGCAGGCACGTTTGCTGCCGATTTTCGTGGGTGGCACCGGGCTTTATTTCAAGGCCTTGACGGAAGGACTTTCCGCGATTCCGCCGGTTCCCGAGGAAGTGCGCGCGAAAGTCCGCGCGCGCGCGGCGAATGCGCCGGTCGCTGACCTCCATGCCAGCCTCATGCGCCACGATCCGGCAACCGCGGCGCGATTGCGGCCGAGCGATCCGCAACGCATCTTGCGCGCCCTCGAAGTTTTCGAGGCGACCGGACAGAAGTCTTATCGCTTTCCATGCCGCCCGCGCGGCGCCGCTTCTCGATGCGAAAGATATCTTCGCGGTCTTCCTCGCGACGGAAAGAGAGGCGCTGAAGGCGCGGATCGATGCGCGTTTCGATGCCATGCTCGAAGCCGGCGCGTTGCAAGAGGCGGCAGGGCTCCGCGAGCGGCGCCTTGATCCCGCGTTGCCGGTTATGCGCGCGCACGGCGTGCCCCATCTCATCGCGCATCTTAATGGCGAAAAATCGCTTGCCGAGGCGGCAAGGGGGGCCAAGCTCGACACGGCCCGCTACGTCAAACGGCAATTGACCTTCGCGCGGCGTCAACTCGAGTCTTTCCGCTGGCTGACCGCGGAAGAGGCGGAGACGCTTGCCTTGGCCGTATGCTCCGGCCTCAATGCCGCCAGAAAATAATCTGGCCGAGGGTAAGCAGAATTTCGGCCATGATCAGGATTACAACCGTCACTTCAAGCCTGGTCGCTCGGTTGGCGTCGATCATGTCGGTGAGCGTGCGCGCGGTTTCGACGATCGTATCGAGCTTGCGCTTTAGGGTTCCGGCGCGCTCCTTGAGTTCGTATTCATCCTCGAGGCGGGCATAGGAACTCAAGGAGCGCGCCGGAACCCTAAAGCGCAAGCTCGACACGGCCCGCTACGTCAAACGGCAATTGACCTTCGCGCGGCGTCAACTCGAGTTTTTCCGCTGGCTGACCGCGGAAGAGGCGGAGACGCTTGCCTTGGCCGTATGCTCCGGCCTCAATGCCGCCAGAAAATAATCTGGCCGAGGGTAAGCAGAATTTCGGCCATGATCAGGATTACAACCGTCACTTCAAGCCTGGTCGCTCGGTTGGCGTCGATCATGTCGGTGAGCGTGCGCGCGGTTTCGACGATCGTATCGAGCTTGCGCTTTAGGGTTCCGGCGCGCTCCTTGAGTTCGTATTCATCCTCGAGGCGGGCATAGAGCCGCTCCAGATCGGGCCGGTCCCACAGCACGTCGGGCTTTTCCTCGACGGCGACACGGCCCGACACGCGATGTTGGACAAGGAGCGTCTGACCGATCAATCTCAGCATCGAGCGGCGCTTCCAGGGCGGCCGGCCATTTCGCGCGAGTTCTGTCGCGAAGGGCTCTATAATATCGAAGACGGCATTGACTTCGCGTTCGTCGCGGCCGAGCGAGACGCTTTTGGCGAGCGCGTCGGCGACAACGAGAAGACGCTGCGCCGAAAGATCCTTCATGGCGATGGCACCACCTGGCGGAACCTTGTCGTCAAGGTCCGGCGAGATTTCAAGAATGGCGGATTCGTCGTCGATATGTTCATGCGGTCCCGAGACACGCAATTGGACCTGCTTGAGCACACCGTCTTCTTCGAGCGGCGACAGCCCGACCATGACCGCGACGCCGAAACGGTAAAGCGCGACGAAGCCCTTCGCGCCGGCATGAAAGGCGAGCGGCGTCGAAGAGATCATGTCGGATCGTTCGAGCCCCGCCGCCTCGATCCGGTCGCCGAGAAGCAGCGCGCGGGCCGTGACACGAATGACGCCCGGGGAAGCGGGAAACTCTGGCAAAATAGTGGTCATGGCCCATGACTACAGGGCGGGGCGGACGTTTGGAAGCCTATTGCGGCGGGCGCTGCGGCGAGCCTGGCAAGTCAGAGGGGGCTCGGCATTTTTGGACAGCGCGATAAGGGGAGTATTTGCCTGACTGTGGCCAGAATGGCCGCAGGTTGAGGAGAGATGTGGACAAAACGAGTCCACCGGAACCACAACCCGGCATTCAAGGCACCCTTCGACGGGCTCGGGAGTGGCCTTGGCTGCCGTGAAGAGGCGAGAATACGCTGGTCACATTAACAGCGGCTTCGACAACGTCCGCGCCGAATGGGCGATCGTCGGCACCGCCCACAACCTCGTCAAGCTCTCCCAAGGGTGGATTCCGTCCACAGCGCGGCTACAAGCGGCCTGACAAGCCAGGGGCGGCACAAATTGATCCCCGCTCCTACCGCAGCACCGCCGATGTCGTGCTAAACATTCTCGCCGCGATTACACGGGCAGGTTCCTAGGGCCGATGACCCGATGATCCGACTGTTCCGGGGGCACCAAACTTTGAGCTGGGCTGTCCAATTATCGTCAGGCGGCGTCCATTTCACCAGATAGCGGGCACGATTCCTTTCCGATAGGCGACGCCACGCGGGGAGTTTGCAACAACCAGGTTTCGCTCTCTCCTTGGCGCCATCCCGACCATGTCGGATCTGCGCCGCGATACTTGATCCAAGGGAGCAGAATGGGTAGACTTTCACACACGGGCTGTCGCGTCACTTTGGCGAGACCTTGTTGGCCACCCACTCAGCCCCAAAATAGCCAGCCACCCCGAATACGATCGCTCCACCAGCTCCCGCAAGGATCGCGCCGGGGCCCATTTCAATAGACCTCTTGCATAACCCTTTTTTAAGCAACAGTTGATTCGTTGCCGCCAAAGGGGAGCGGCGATGAGATGTGATTCGGTCAAAGAGCTGCAAGGCGCAGCATTCCGGCGGCTTACGGGTGTCCGGAGGAGCACATTTGAAGACTTGGTGGCGGTGCTTTTTGCCGCCAAATGCAAGCAGAAGGCGGCCGGCGGCAAGCCCAACACGCTTTGCATCGAAGACCAGCTTTTGATGATGCTCGAATATTGGCGGGAATACGGACTTATTTTCATATCGGGCAAACTTACGGGATCAGCGAAAGCGCCGCCTACCGCAACATCAAATGGCGTGAAAATACCCTGGCCAAAAGCAAGGTCTTTCGGTTACCGGGACGCAAGGCTGTGGCGGCAAGCGAGCGGGTGTTCGACATCGTCTTAATCGACGCAACCGAGACACCCATCGAACGGCCAAAAAAAACAAAGGCGCTACTATTCTGGCAAGAAGAAGCGGCACACGCTGAAAACCCAGCTCGTCGTCGAAAAATCGACACGCCGCATTCTTTGCCTCGCGCACGAAAAAGGACGGCGACACGACTTCCGGCTGTTCAAAACATCGAAGGTGCGGCTGCATCCTGAGACGAAAGCCGTTGCCGACCGCGGTTATCAAGGCCTGCAGAGAAGGCACGCGAAGACGAGCCTGCCCAAAAAGCGCAGCAAAAAGACTCCGTTGTCCGCAAGCGACCGGGAAAGAAACCGCGCCATCTCCGGCGAACGCGTGGCTTGCGAGAACGTCATCGCCATGCTCAAACGCTTCAAAATCATCGCCGACCGCTATAGACTGCGCTTCTTCCTTATCGCCGCAATCTACACCATAGAGCTCGAGGCCGCGTAACGGTTATGCAAGAGGTCTAATTCCAAACGCCACACCGACCACCCCATCGACTTTTACGCCGGCAATCGCGCCGCCTCAGCCGCCAACCTGCCGTATCACTTCGGCGCCGAGGGGAGGCGCGTTTTAATTTTTGGACCGGCCGACGCCGGGATCGCGAAACCAATTGACGATCGGATAGCGCCTGTCGCGGCCGAAATTCTTCTTCGTCACCTTGACACCAGGGGCCGACTGGCGCCGCTTATATTCGGCGAGATAAAGAAGCCTCTCGATTTTTTTCACGGTTTCGAGATCGTGCCCCTGGGCAACCACACCGGCGACGCGCATTTCTTTTTCAACGAGTTCCTTCGAGAATCGCGTCCAGCACCTCATAGGGCGGCAGCGAGTTTTGATCCTTCTGGTTCTCGCGCAGTTCGGCGGTCGGCGGTTTGCTCAGGATATTTTGTGGGATCACCTCGCCGCCTGGCCCAAGCGCACCCTTGGGCTTCCAGCGGTTGCGCAATTCGGCGAGGCGAAAAACCTCCATCTTATAAAGGTCCTTGATCGGATTGAACCCGCCGTTCATGTCGCCATAGATCGTCGCGTAGCCGACCGACATTTCGGATTTGTTGCCGGTTGTCACGAGCATCGGACCAAACTTGTTGGAAACGGACATCAGCACGGTACCGCGCGCGCGGCTCTGGATATTTTCCTCTGTAATACCCGGGCTCGTGCCCTTAAAAATCGGAGCAAGGAGCTTTTCAAAACCTTCGACGGCGGGCGCGACTGGCAATACATCGTAGCGAACTTTAAGCGCGCGGGCACACTGCTCGGCATCCTTCAGCGATTCGCTCGACGTAAAGCGGTAGGGCAGCATTATGCAATGGACGCGCTCGGGGCCAAGCGCATCAACCGCCATCGCGGCGCAAAGCGCTGAATCGATTCCCCCCGAGAGCCCGATGACGACACCAGGAAAGCCATTTTTGCTCACATAGTCGCGAAGGCCGAGGACACAGGCGGCGTAATCGGCTTCGTCGCCCTCCTCGATGTCAGAGCTGGGCCCTTCGACGCAAGCAAAGCCTTTTGCTCCGCGTTCCCAAACCGTCTTCGCGACCACGGCCGCAAAAGCTGGAAGCTGGAACGCGCGCGAGCAATCGGCATTGAGGCCAAAGGACGCGCCATCGAAGACAAGCTCGTCCTGGCCGCCGCACTGATTGAGATAAACGAGCGGCAATTTGCTCTCGGCAACACGCGCGGCTGCGACCGAAAACCGCTCGTTTGTCTTGCCGCGCCAGTAAGGCGAACCGTTGGGAACAAGAAGAATTTCGCCGCCTGTGGCGGCGAGGCATGCGACCGGGTCCGGGCCCCAAATATCCTCGCAGATCGGAATGCCGATGCATACGCGCTTGAAGGAGACAGGCCCCGGCATCGGTCCCGGCGTGAACACGCGCTTTTCGTCGAACACCCCATAATTCGGCAAATCGGCCTTGAAACGGATCGCCTCGATGCGGCCTTTGTCGAGGAGGGCATAGGCGTTGTAGCAATGCCCATTTTCTCCCCACGGCAGCCCAACGAGAATCGCCGGTCCGCCGTCGCCGGTCCCGGCCGCGATCTCCTCGCAGGCGGCGCGGCAGGCTTCCAGAAACGCCGGCTTCAAGACGAGGTCCTCGGGTGGATAGCCCGCGATGAAGAGTTCGGAAAACATCACGAGATCGGCGCTAAAGCCGGCCGCCTCGGCACGGGCGGCGCGTATGCGCGCGAGGTTCCCCGCGATGTCGCCGACCGTGCAATCGATCTGCGCCAGACCAATGACAAGGCGGTTCGCGGGGTCATTCTGGCTCGTCGTCATAAAGGGACCCCGTCCGGCCGGCCCCTTCCGCCGTCAAGCTTCACTCCGCGGCATCGGCGCGGCCGCGTTCGATCCGTTCCGCCTTGAGCAGCTCGGCGACGAGAAAGGCTACTTCGATCGCCTGCTCGGCATTGAGCCTCGGATCGCAGTAGGTATGGTAACGGTCATGCAGGTCCGCCTCCGAGATGGCCCGCGCGCCGCCGGTGCATTCGGTGACATTCTTTCCGGTCATTTCGAGATGCACGCCGCCGGCATACGTGCCCTCCGCCCGATGGATCGAAAAAAACGTGCGGATCTCGCTCACGATCTTGTCGAACGGCCGCGTTTTGTAGCCGCCCGCCACCTTGACCGTATTGCCGTGCATCGGATCGCAGGACCAAACGACGCCGCGCCCTTCCCTTTTCACGGCGCGGATCAGGCCCGGCAGACGATCGGCCGCCTTGCCGGCGCCAAACCGGCAAATCAAGGTGAGGCGGCCGGGTTCGTTCGCCGGATTGAGAATGTCGACGAGCCGCAGCAACTCGTCTTGCGAAAGCGTGGGGCCGCATTTGAGTCCGAGCGGGTTTTTGACCCCGCGCGCATATTCCACGTGAGCATGGCCCGAATGGCGGGTGCGGTCGCCGATCCAGAGCATATGACCCGAAGTCGCATAATGATCGCCGGTCGTCGAATCGATTCGGGTCAGCGCTTCTTCGTAGCCGAGCAGCAAAGCCTCATGCGAAGTATAAAAATCGGTCTGGCGCAATTCCTGATGCGCCTCGGGATCAAGCCCAATCGCGCGCATAAACCCGAGCGTCTCGGTGATCCGGTCCGCGAGTTCCTGGTAGCGGGCGGACTGCGGACTGTCCTTAATGAAGCCGAGCATCCAGCCATGCGCGTTTTCAAGATTGGCATAGCCGCCCGTGGCAAAAGCGCGAAGGAGGTTCAAGGTTGCCGCCGATTGCCGGTAAGCCATCAGCTGGCGCGCCGGGTCTGGTTCGCGCGCGTGCGCCACGAACGCGATGTCATTCACGATGTCCCCGCGATAGCTCGGCAGCGTGACCCCGTCGATCTTTTCGGCCGGCTCAGAGCGCGGCTTAGCGAACTGACCGGCGATGCGGCCGAGTTTTACGACCGGCAGGGCAGCGGCGAAAGTCGTGACCACGGCCATTTGCAGGAACACGCGAAAAAAATCGCGGATATTGTCGGCGGCGTGTTCGGCAAAGCTCTCGGCGCAATCGCCGCCTTGCAAAAGGAATGCTTCGCCCGCGGCGGCCTTGCCCAGCATACGCTTGAGCTTGCGCGCCTCGCCCGCGAATACGAGCGGTGGAAAGCCCGCGAGCTGGCGCTCGACCTCGGCCAGCGCCGCCTTATCGGCATAATCTGGCGCTTGCTCGATTGGTTTGCGTCGCCAACTGGCGGGCGACCAGGATTCCATGGGCATGTCTTCTCACTCCTCGGGCGGCGCCCCAAACCCTTGCGAATTCGGAAATGCCTTATACAAAGTATTTTGCAAATGCGACATGGGATCTCTAGGCCTATCCCGCTGCCTAGCAGATGAGGCGGTATATAAGTCGTTGCCAAACTCAACCCCGGCACAGCGCACTATACGGGCACGGTGCTAGGCCGTGTGGACGGATATCGGAAAATATAGGTCAACGGATTCCCAAATCACTTTTTCGGTGATTTATGGGTGGCTGGCTTTTGGAGGGCCGGCCATGCTGACGAAGATGACCGAAGAAGATTGGGTGCTTGTGCACGAGGTGTTCGATGCCTGCCGCTCGCGGCGTGGGGACAAGGGGCGGGACGACCGCAAGTTTCTCGAAGTCTTGCACTATTTCACGATCCACAACATTACTTGGCGAGCGCTGCCGGCCGAGTTCGGCTCTTGGAACAGCATCTGGAAGCGTTTCTGGCGCTTGAGCCGCAGCGGCGTGTTCGAAACTTTCTTCGAAGCGCTCGCCTCCTTGAGCGAGCGAGCGCATCTCGTGCAGATGTTCGAACTCGACCGTCATCCGCGCGCATGTGTCGGCGGCCGGCGCAAAAGGGGGCAGGATGGCGAAGCCCTCGGGCGCTCCCGGGGAGGCTTCTCGACCAAGATCCATCTCAAGACCGATCTCGACGGCTATCCGATCGGCTTCCATCTGACCGGCGGCGAAGCGAGCGACAGCCGCAACTTCGAAGTGCTCCTCGACCTCGGTCCCGACGTCGATCCCCGCGCCGTTGTCGCGGACAAGGGCTATGATGCAAAGACAAATCGGGAGGCGGCGCGTAACCGCGGCATTTGTCCGGTCATCCCCTATCGCTCGAACACCATCGACAAGCCGAAGTTCCTCGCAAAGGTCCTCTCCAAAGCGCGGGCGCGTATCGAGCAAATGATGGGCAAGATCAAGCGCTTCAAACGCATCGCGCTCCGCTGCGAGAAGACGGCAAGCAACTATGCCTCATTCCTCGCGCTCGTCTGCGGCTTCATCTTGATCAAATCCGTCCACACGGCCTAGTGGATCGAATTTAACACTTGGTGCCCTCGTTTGACAGCGGCGATGATTTTGTTTGGATCGGCGGTCCAAGCGAAGGGCTTGGACTGTTGATTGTACTCTTCGAGGAAGCGGTTGATCGCGGCTTGGAGATCGGCGACCGATCGGAACACGCCGCGTTTCAATCGCCGCTTTGTCAGGGTCGCGAAAAAACCCTCGACGGCGTTGAGCCAAGATGCCGAAGTGGGCGTGAAGTGAAAGGTCCAGCGGGGATGGCGGGCGAGCCATTGGCGGACCTTCGGATGTTTATGGGTGGCGTAATTGTCGACGATCGCCTGGATCGTCTTTCCCGCTGGAGCCCGCTTCTCGACGGCGTTGAGGAAGCGAATGAACTCTTGATGGCGCTTGCCATGCAACTGAACGATCAAAAGGAACAGGAAGCAGTGCCGCCGCGCTATGAGCGGACACAGAGACGTCGCGGATGAAGCAATTGGTGGCTTCGGCGTCCTCCATGATCCCCGCCAAGGTCAGTCCCTTCGGCAGCTGGTCCTGCAACGTGCGAAAGGCGCGCTCCGAACGGACCGCGCGCCCGAGGCCAATAGGCCTGAATATGCTCCACGCCGAGTTGCGCCAGCGCCCGCCCGATTTGGGTGAGGCTGTTCTTGCCACCCTCCTCGCCGGCTTTCGGCGTATGAAAATAATGACTGCTGCAATCGCTGTAGAGCGGGCAGAACAGCCCATGCCGCCCGATCGTCCCGGCGTGCCCCTGAAAGCTCGACGCCGTGCCTTCTTCCGGAGCCAGGATCGCCGGAGAGATGGCGCTCGTTGCGTTGTCCAGGGCGACGGCGAGATCGAGCGGCGTCCGCTCCGAAAGCCAGGAGTGAAGCGAGGCTGCTGAGCCCCCCGAAGGACTGATGCTGCATCATTCCCACCATCGGCCGGCGCGGCCGCTTGCGCCGCCGCGCGCCTCGGCCAGCAAGCCGCGGTTCTAAAGTCAGGTCTTCGTCGAGGCGAAGTTGCGCGAAAAGCCATGGCAGCGGACCAGACGCTCATGGAAATGCTTGGCCGCGAGGGCGGAAAAGCGTTCGCGATAGAGTTCGCCCGGCCTCGGCCGCTGACGCCTCTGGAACCGCGCGGCCGGAGCGGCGGCCGAGCTGCCGGCCGACGAGCCTCTCCTCGACATTCGCCTCAGAGCGGGCGCGCCAGCGCCAAAATGTTCGTTCGCTCATCCCTCCGCTGGCCGTTCCATCAAGCTACGCTTGCCAGAACCTTTGGCCAGCTTCGCCCAACAGTTCCTCCTCCTCGATTTGGCTCAACAAACCGCTCACCAGGCGGACCAAAACATCTCGAAGCTTTAGCATCCCCGGGCCCTGCCGTTGCTCCGTCCGGCGCATCGCCGCTGCCCTGAAAAGGGACGATCACGCATCGGACAGATCTCGTGCTACCTGGACCGGACAAATCGTGTGCTACCTACAATTGCTACGAGCGCCCGCTTGTGCTGGCGGCTCGCCGCACTATAGTGCGCGCCTCTCGCGGATATCCGCCTCGCCGGTGGTTAAGAGGACCAGCCGGGAGTGCGAATGCGGACAGCGGAGGGGTGGCCGAGTGGTTGAAGGCGCACGCCTGGAAAGTGTGTATGCGGGAAACCGTATCGCGGGTTCGAATCCCGCTCCCTCCGCCAGAATCTTGTTCGCCATCCTTCGCTCTCGTTCGTAATAACCGCATATAATAGTAATAACATTGGCATTTGTCCTCTGGACACGTTCGTAGCCATTCGTCATAATCCGGATTAATGTTGTGGACTAAATTGTGGACGAATGGACGCGATGGCGCGAACGATCAGTAGGCTCACAGCGCTCAAGGCGGACAAGGCAAAGCAGCCCGGAATGTACGCTGACGGTGGCGGCCTGTACCTGCGCGTCACCAACGAGGGCACGAAGAGTTGGGTCTTCCGGTTCATGCTGAACGGCCGGCCGCGCTGGATGGGAATAGGCCCGCTCGCACTCTATGGGCTCCAGGAGGCCCGTGGGAAGGCGCTGGATGCTCGCCGGCTGACGCACGAAGGAATTGATCCTATCGATGCTCGGCGCGCCGGACACATGCAGGAGCTGCTCGAAGCGGCGAAAGCAATCACGTTCAAGCAATGCGCCGAGAGCTACATCAAGACGCATCGCGCGGGTTGGCGTAACCGCAAGCACGCAGCGCAATGGGAAGCGACGCTTGCCACCTATGCCGAGCCAATCATCGGCGCGTTGCCCGTGCAGGCCGTCGACACGGCGCTCGTCATGAAAGTCTTAGAGCAAGAGGTGCGCGATGCGCTGGACAAACCCACTGCTCCCCTTTGGACGACCAGGCCCGAGACGGCGAGCCGGCTGCGCGGGCGGATGGAGTCCATCCTCGATTGGGCGAAGGTGCGAGGCCATCGCGAGGGCGAGAACCCGGCGCGTTGGCGCGGCCAGCTCGACAAGCTGCTGCCGGCCCGCGCCAAGGTGCGGAAGGTTAAGCACCATGCCGCCCTGCCTTATCACGATCTCTCCACCTTCATGACAGTGCTTCGGGCGCAGGGGGGCATTGCCGCCCGCGCGTTGGAGTTCGCCATCCTCACCGCCGCGCGTACCGGTGAGGTAATTGGCGCCCGGTGGGGCGAAATCGACATCGGCGAGAAGCTCTGGACGGTCCCAGCCATGCGCATGAAGGCTGGCAAAGAGCACCGCCTGCCGTTGAGCGCCAGGGTGGTGGCCATCCTCAAGGAGATGAAGCCGCTATGCCAGGTCAGCGACGGGCAGAATGAGGCGGATGCCTTCGTGTTCCCTGGCGGCAAGTATGGCAAGCCGCTGAGCAATATGGCGTTCTTGATGCTGTTGCGGCGCATGAAGCACGATGACCTGACGGCGCACGGATTCCGTTCGACCTTTCGTGATTGGGCTGCCGAACGCACGAATTTCCCCAGCGAGGTTGCCGAGATGGCGTTGGCGCACACGGTCAGTAGCAAGGTCGAGCAAGCGTATCGTCGTGGGGACCTGCTCGAACGTCGCTGGCGCATGATGACTGCATGGGCGACTTTCTGCGCGACCCCGAAGGAAACGACACGAAACAAACTAGCGATCCTGAGGCAAACGAGCTGACCCACAGCGGTTAACTGCCATAGGAAACTCGATCGGCGCGGCTAGGCTGATTCCCGAAAATCGGGCAACCGCACCCTGTTGCCGCGCCGACCACTTGCGGAGCACCTATCGGAGAGTGCGATGGCGCAGCAAGAATCGACGTCGGGGCCGATCGGTCCTGACAAGGTCGAGCAAGAATTTACGGAAACGCTCCGGCAGGCCGCTTGGATTTTCGAAAAGGAGAAGGATGGCCGTTTTCAGGGCTCAATAATCGCCTGTCGTGCGGTCGTTCGCTTCATCCGCCTCCGAGATCGCGGGGCCGAACTGGCTGGTCCCTTCGTACAAATTGCAGCCGCATTCGAGGTCCTCGAAAGAGGTGGCAAGCCGAGGCTCTTCTCGAAAAAAACGGTGGCCGATAAGGAACGCGAGCGCTCGCCTGAACGCAAGCACATTCAAAGGCTCGCCGCCGCAGCTCTGGAAGTGCTCGTCAAACTCAAAGACAAGCGGATTCCCGCAGCAGATGGAGTGGACGATCGGTGAACCGTTGGCCCGGCATGGCTGCGCAAGATGTGACGGGGGCCACCGTAATTGCCTGGCGCAACCAGCGGCGCCGTGACAGGGACCATGCATTCGAGTTTATTGTCGAAAAGACATTGGCGGAACCGGACCCTCGCAGCGCCATTGAGAGCCTGCTCCGAAATGGGCCTCCAGGCCTATGGCAGAGTTAGAAATTTGCGCAGATATTTATCTCTCGAATCGTCCAAATTCGCCCGCATCCGTAACTATCCTGGATGCGAGGCAAAACGTGAGCATTCCCTCCACAGGTCTCAGCGACGACGAGCGCTTGGTCGTCAGCCCGCGCCGGGCAAAGCACATGCTCGATTGCGGAAACACCCGGTTATATGAGCTGCTGAACTCCGAAGAACTGGAATCGTATTTAGACGGCCGGTCGCGCAAGATCACAGTTTCGTCGATCAAAGCCCATATCGCGCGCAGGCTCGCAGCTGGGGCGAACCACCACACCTCGGCCGTTGCCGCGGCAAGGAAACGTACCAACCACGTCTCCAAAAACCGGCTGGCATCCAACATTGCTGACGAAACCATATGAACCGCCCGCACCCGCCTCACCAGCGTGGCCGCAGCTTCCGCGGCGCCAATTCGCGCGTCGATTTCGGCGCAGTGGCCCGTGAAGCCGTCACGGCGCTTCCTCATGTACTCGCCCGTGTGCTGCCGGGCGGACATGTAGTCGGACGCGAATATTTCGTTCTCAATCCGCGGCGCACCGACCACCATCTTGGATCGTTCAAGGTCCGCCTCGTCGGCGAGCGAGCGGGAGTGTGGGCCGACTTTGCCACCGGCGCTCGGGGCGGGGACATCGTCAGCCTGGTCGCCTATCTAGAGAAGATCAGACAGGACGAAGCTGCTCGCCTCCTCGCCCGAATACTGGGTATCGATCCGGAGGGACGGCGCCATGGATAACCACATAGATTCGGATCGGTTCTCCGCGCTATCCCACGTGGAGCGGGCGGCAGCAGGACTGGCGAATGGCGCACCACACATGAAGCGTGGTAATTCCGGTGTCTTGGTCTCGCCTGTTCCCGCCGATGCGCCGGGCCTTCCCGTAGCACATCACAAATACGGCAAGGCGACCGGGAGTTGGGCCTATCGCGACACGACCGGTGCAATTCTGTTCTGGGTGTTACGGTTCGATCCGCCCGGCGAACGCAAACAGTTTTTCCCATTATCGCTCTGGCGCGTGGAGGGGCGCTTGAAATGGCGCTGGCAAGGCGTTCCTGCCCCTCGCCCCCTTTACGCGATGGACAAGCTGGCGCAGCGCCTTGAGGTCTCGGTGGTTATCTGCGAGGGCGAAAAATCAGCCGACGCCGCTGCCATGATCTTTTCGAACAGCGTGGCCACCTGTTCGCCGAACGGATCCGGATCAGCAAAAAACGCAGACTGGTCGCCGCTTGAGGGAAGGCGGGCGTTGGTTTGGCCAGATGCCGATCAGTCGGGCGATGAATACACCTCGGACGTGACGCACCTTCTTCAAGAAATTGGCTGCGAAGTTTCGGTAATTGACGCGCGGGCCCTCGCGGCCGTGCGCCCCGATGGTGGGAAACGTGAGCCGGAGAATGGCTGGGACGCCGCCAATGCATTGATCGAATGGTCCGACCTTGGGGCGCTCCGCAGGGCCGCCATTTCTTATGCCAAGCCTCTCGACCCCGAACCGGCATTTGTCTCATGGGGTGCGTTCACGATGTCGGGTCAGACCGGGCTGACGGTGGAAGTGAAGCAGGGCAAGGGCGAAAACGCGACTGCCGAGGATGTCTGGGTCTCTTCGGCTTTCGAAATTATCGGTGCAAGCCGCGATCCGAGCGGACACGGATGGGGCAAATGGCTCCGCTGGCGTGACGCCGACCAGCGTGTTCACACCCGCCACGTCGCCAATTCGGCATTGCAGGGAGATCCGTCGGCATTATGCGGAGTGGTCGCAGACGCGGGGCTGCGCGTTAATCGAATGCAGCAACGTATGCTCGTGAACTATCTGTCCGGCGTTGAGGTGCAGGGTCGGGTGACCCACGTGGATCGGACCGGCTGGCACGAAATCGACGGGCATCAGGTCTTCGTCCTCCCGGACGAGACGATCGGCCCGGTGCGCCTCGAACGGGTCGTACTGGATACGCCCGCGTCCTGCGCATATGAGACGCGCGGGACGCTCGACGATTGGCAGGCGGGCATTTGCACGCTGGCCCGAGGTCACGCCTTGCCGGTGCTAGCTATATCGGTCGCGCTCGCCGGCCCGTTGCTTCACCTCGCAGGCCAGGAAGGCGGCGGGATCAACATCTTCGGACAATCGTCCAAGGGCAAGACCACCATCTTGCAGGCCGCGGCTTCTGTTTGGGGCCGGGGCGCTTCGCCGGGCTATGTGCAGGCTTGGCGCGCGACGGCGAACGGGTTGGAAGGCGTGGCAGCCGCGGCCAGCGACACCGCTCTTGTCCTGGATGAGCTGGGAGTTATGGAAGCGCGCGACGCGGCGGCGGGCCTCTATAGCTTGGCCAACGGTGCGGGCAAGGCGCGGGCCAGGCGGGACGGTAGCCTTCGTAATGCGCGGAATTGGCGCGTGCTTGTCATATCGTCGGGTGAGATCCCGATCGAAACCAAACTTGCCGAGGACCGCGGCCGGAAGGCGCGAGCCGGCCAACTTGTCAGGATGCTCGACATATCCGCAGATCGTGGATTTGGCTTCGGCGTGTTCGATCACGGGGGCTCGGCCGGTGAAGCTGCGGGACTCGCGCAAGCATTCAAGCGGGCGGCGGTTTCTGCCTATGGCGCCGCAGGTCCAGAGTTCACCAGGCGGATCATAGGAGAAGGTGTGGCTGGAATTGGCGCGACGGTTCGGGACATGATCGGGGAGTTCACCTCGCGTTGTGTGCCGCCGGGGGCTGATGGGCAAATCATTCGGGCCGCCGAGCGTCTCGGCCTGATCGCCGCGGCCGGCGAACTGGCGACAGCGCTCGGGGTGACCCCCTGGGCGGCCGGTGAGGCGAGGGCTGCGGCGGGATGGGCACTTAGGGACTGGATTACGATGCGCGGCGGAACCGAACCTGCTGAGGTCCGCCAGGCGATCGAGCAGGTCCGGCTGTTCATCGAGCAGCATGGCGACGCTCGATTCGAGTCGCCGGATGGCTCTGATGCGCGGCCGGTGGCCAACCGCGCGGGATGGCGCAAAGGCAGCGGTCCGGACCGCGAATGGTGGGTACCGCCGCAGGTCTGGAAGTCGGAAATCTGCTTGGGACTTGACCCGACGATGGTGGCGAAGACCCTCGCCGAACGCGGGGTCCTACGTCAGGCCCGAGATGGCTACCAATCGGTGGTGAAGGTCGCCAATAAGTCGACGCGCGTCTACCTCCTGCAGGCCGGGATCATCGAGGGGGAGCACGATGCGGGCTGATCTTAGGCGCCGCCTGCTTGCGGTCGCACGGGGAGAGTTCTCTCGGAAAGAGGGCGTTACGCCCGTAACTGGCGTAACCGGGCATTCGGGTTACGTATCTAAGCCATTGGAGTTACGGCAGGTACGTGCGCTACGAGACCAGGGCTTGGTGGGAGAGGCTCAAGAGGGCACTCGGCACGAGTTCGAGCGCTTTCGTCAATTCGTCATTGGTCCAATTGCAAGCAGCGGCCCGGCTACCATTTGGCGGCATCTCAGAAACCGCCGTGAATGCCGCGCTTGCCATGATTGAGGCCGCCGCCCCGAAGGACGAGATCGAGGGAGCGCTAGCCGTTCAAATGGCCTGCACGCACACTGCAGCGATGGCGGTCCTCGCCAGGCTCGGAGGTGGGCATGGGAGTGAGCTGCGAGTGGCGGCGCTTGGATCGGCCGCGGCGCGGTTGCTAAGAGCCTATGCGACCCAGGTCGAGGCGCTTCGACGGCTTCGTCACGGTGGGCAACAGTACGTTCGCGTCGAGCACGTCTACGTCAATGCCGGTGGGCAGGCTGTCATAGGCAACGTGAAACAGCCGGAAATGCGAGGTTAGCCCTGTCGGCAACTTGCGCCATTTCTCCAGGCTGACGCCCATATAGTCCTCCCATCGGTGGCATCGCGCCCGGATGCTCCTTGGGCTCCGGCACGCCGTTCGCTATCGTCTGTGCTGTCATGATCGTGACTGGCAGCCGGTGCAATCTCGTTTGGCACTGCGGGCGCAAAGGCAATGGCGACGGCAAAGCCAACCATGGTGATGACGAACGGGGCTACTATAACAGCGGTTAAAAGTTGTTCCATTTTGTCCACTCCAAAACGAAGCGGGGTGTAACCCGGTTTGAGGTTTATGCGACCCGGAAACATAGGTCTCCCGCGCCGAACTTACAGCGGACTGCCGCCGATTAGGCAAAGGCCAGGCTGCAGTGAGAGTAGCACATGGCTCGGTTCCAATGAGGAGGGGATACAACACTCGGAATACCTGGCTTTCGCGGCAAGATGAGGTGATTCGCAATGGCTGGAGATAACGATGAGATTTTCGGCGCGCCGCCACGAAAGGCGGCGTCTTCTCACGAGATCGGACAGAGTCTCGACGACCTTTCCGTGCAGGAAATAGCTGAGCGCATCACGACCTTGCAGGCTGAAATCACACGGCTCGAGGAGGCGCGAAGAGCCAAACAAACATCTCTCAGTGCCGCCGCCGCCTTTTTTAAGTTCGACGAGTTCGAGCTGAGGCGATTGAACCTGGCCGCTCGAACGATGATCGAAGGCAACTTTCGGAGTCGGGTCAGATATGGCCAAAGAGAAGAACTTTATGCGCGGTGCGCGTATACGTTCTGGGGGTCAAACCGGGGTTGATCGAGCCGCGTTAGATGCCGCCGTGTTAACGGGACGACCTTATGAAGGATGGTGCCCAAAAGGCGGTTGGGCAGAAGATTTCTTACGTCCGCCAGGTTTGTTGACGAAATATCCTCACCTTATGGAGACCCCAAGCGAGTCTCCCGAACAACGAACCGATTGGAATCGACCCATCCATCCAGCCGGTGGCAACCGGCCCCGAGTTCTGCCGGAAATCGCCGACGGCCGCTTCCGCTCGTCCGGGAAATAGTCCGGTATGGCGATGCGCTCGTCCGGACCCGGCGGCCCCTCCTCGGCCACGGATTGACGAAGTCGGCGGATCCGGTCCTTGGGATCTGGGTGCGACGACAGCAGGCGCGGCAGCCGGATGCGGACCGCCCCCGGGAACGCGCCGGACGTGATCCGCTTCTGCGCCATCTCGATTAGCTCGATGGCGCGGGCGAGCCCGGCCGGATCGCCGCGCTGCTCAGATCTTCCCTTCACAGGCGTTCGGGGGCGGGTTTTGGCGCAAATCCTTGCGCAGGACCTTGCCGATGTTCGACTTCGGCAAATCGTCGCGGAACTCGACCAATCTCGGCACTTTGTAGCTGGCGAGTTCGCATCTGCAGAAATCGCGCACCGTCTTGGCGTCAAGCGCCGGATCGCCGCGCACGATAAAAGCCTTGACCGCTTCCCCGCTGGCCGCGTCCGGCACACCGATCACGGCGCAATCCTTCACGCCCGCAAGCCCGGCGAGCACTGCTTCCACCTCATTGGGATAGACATTGAAGCCGGAGACGAGGATCATATCCTTGCGCCGGTCCACAATGGTGAAATAGCCTTCGGCATCCATTTTCCCGATGTCGCCGGTGAACAGCCAGCCATCGCGCAAGACATTTCTGGTTTCTCCGGGCTGACGCCAGTAACCGGGCATGATCTGCGGCCCGCGCGCGATAATTTCGCCGGCCTCGCCGGTCGCGACCTCGTTTCCCTGGTCGTCGACACATTTCAACTCGGTCGAGGGAAGAGGCACGCCGATGGAGCCCGGCTTCGCGCGTGCAGCGGGATTGCACGTCAGGACCGGCGAGGATTCGGTGAGGCCGTAGCCTTCGACCACCTCGGTTCCAGTGATCTTCCGCCAGCGCAAAGCCACCATTTCCTGCAAAGCCATCCCGCCGGCAAGCGATAACCGCAGGCTCTTTGGCGGATTCGCGCAAAACCAAGGCTGGTTCAACAGGCCGTTGAACAAGGTGTTCACCCCCGTTATGAAGGAGATTGGTTCCTTCTCGAAGGCTTTGCGGAGATTGGTCAGCGGCCGTGGGCTCGGGATCAGAATATTGTGCGCGCCACGTATGAAAAAACCCAGGAAGTTCACGGTGAACGCAAAGACATGGTAGAGCGGAAGCGCGGTCAGCACATGATCGCTTTCCCGCATGTCGTCGCCGCTGAAACTAAGGAATTGCGCTACGTTCATGATCAGATTGCGGTGCGTCAACATCGCCCCCTTGCTCACCCCCGTGGTACCACCTGTATATTGCAGACACGCGGTGGCTGACGGCTCCAAGCCCCTCATATAATCTCTAACATTGAGTCCGGCGCCAATGCTGGCCGCGCCCGACGCAAGCGCTTTCGAAAAAACGGCATGACGGAAATGCGGATACGGCACCTGCTTCTTGACGTATTTCTGCACAAATTCGATGAGCCGCCGCGACGCAATTGGAAAAAGGCTCGCCGCCTCGGTCAGAATGACATGCGGCACCGGAACCTGTTCCATAGCCGCCGCAAGCCTGTCCGCGAACATGTCGATCGCGACGATCGCGGACAGTTCCGCGTCCGCGAAAACATGCGTCATTTCATGCGCGGTATAGAGCGGATTGACATTGACGAGCACGCAGCCAGCCTTGAAAATGCCGAATGCGGCGACCGGATAGGCTAGCCCGTTCGGAATTTGGATCGCGACCCTGGCTCCCGGCTCGAGGCGCAGCGTTTCGTGCAAATAGGCGGCGAAGGCGTCCGAATAGCGATCGACTTCAGCAAAGTTCAGGCTTACCGCCATGCCGTTCGGCATGATGGTGGTAAACGCCCGGGCCGCCGGCCTGCGCGCCGCCAAGTCCGGCGCTATCTCGCCGAGCAAACCGTAGGGCGGCGTCTCGATCCGCGCCGGCACGCCGGGCGGGTAGGCGGCGAGCCAGGGCAATTTCGCACGAGAGGTCTTTCCTGCGTTCGCTACCTCATCGTCCATTGCCGTTTCCCAGTTTTGTTTGGCACCAATACATAACCGACATGCACCGGACGACGGCCTTCTTGATGCTGAGATTCCGGATTTCGACGGACTTGGCAATGCCAAGTCCTCGACACGGGGGCTCCTAGTACCCACTATCAGTGGAGCGCGAGTTGGCCAGACATGGGAAGGCAGCGTTTCGCGCACTGATGATTCTGGGTACTAGCACCCAAGCCGGTGACATCGGCGCGCGCCCTAGTTCCACTCGATAGCAACACAGCGTTTCGTCAAGTTCACCAGCGCACGGGTGATACTGGAGAGCGTCGACAACCCCCTCTCGATCTTGGCCATGCATTCGCATTCTTCGCTGTTCACTCCAGATCAAGGAGTGATGGCAACCTTCAACACACCGTCTCGTTGATGGGAGAAAAGATCGTAGGTTTTCTCGATTTCGTCGAGCTTCACGCGGTGGGTGACAAGGGGCGTCAGGTCGACCGGTTAGACGCAATGACCTTCCATAAGGCGGCATCCGTTCCTTCCCACCCGGGCACAACGTTGTGACGATCATGTGTTCCCCAAGGCCCGCGGCAAAGGCATCGAACGGTATCCGAAGGTCGCTCGAATAAATGCCGAGGCTTGAAAGCGTGCCGCCCGGCCTGGGCACTCGCAATGCCGCCTCGAAAGTCCCCTGTGTTCCGAGCGCCTCGATTGCGATGTCAGCTTCACAGCCATTCCGAAATCCCGGCCATCTCCGCCGGGGCGACGCGGCGCACGCGCCCATCGGCGAACCGCCCTCTACACGGTGGCGCGCCTGGACGCCCGAGTTTTCCAGCGGCCCAAAGTCCGAGCCGTTTGTTGCGCCGCGCCCTTGCCTTGAATTTCAGTTCTTCGTCATGGGCGAGTTTCGCTTCGAAAGCATGCTCCCGCTCGTCGAAAGTCGTCATGATACCCCGGTCTTGCCGAGTTTTCCAGCGGCCCAAAGTCCGAGCCGTTTGTTGCGCCGCGCCCTTGCCTTGAATTTCAGTTCTTCGTCATGGGCGAGTTTCGCTTCGAAAGCATGCTCCCGCTCGTCGAAAGTCGTCATGATACCCCCATGGCACTGTTGCGTGTCCGCGTTTAAGCAGCAACTTTGAAATAATAGCAAAATTTCGCGAAAGCACTATGCCTGACACAGCGACGTTGCAGCTCGATTTCGAGGGTTGTGCACTTGACAATGCGGGCGTCGCCTCGACGGCCAAAACCAGTCGCCGAAAGTTATCCTCGGTTTAAAGTTCTCTGACGGAATCGAGGTTGTCAGACCGCAAGCTCAAACTGCTGCCGCCTGATCCCTCGCGTCACCGAAGTTTGAACGAAAAGCTGGACGATCACCAGCCTTGATGTTCCATCATCCGAGCAACACGCTGATCGACGTTGCCTCTAACGGTAGACGAGGACGGGGATCGTGCTGTGGGTGAGGACCTTGACAGCCACGCTGCCGAGCACAATAGCGCAGATCCCGTGCCGGCCGTGCGAGGCCATGACGATCAGGTCGCAGTGTTGGTTGTTCGCGGCATCAATGATCGCCTGATACGGACGCTCGTGCTCCACGTACATCACGTCGCAGCTCACGTCCTGCGCCAATGCCGCTGTCTTCACCTGATCGAGGCATTTGTTCGCAAATTTTTCCGCTAGCTTCTTATATCCCCGTTCTTCCGGCAGTTCCGCAAAACTAGCCGGTTCAATTTGGTAGAGTGTGGATAGCGATATGACTGTTATGCTTGTGACTCTGGCCTTCAGCGCCCTTGCCAAAAGGACACCATGCTCGACGGCCTTCATGGACAACTCTGAGCCATCGGTAGGGATGAGAATGTGCTTGTACATGACACTTCGCTCCGGTCCTTGCATAATTTCATTCCAGAATATGCCGCTCGTGGTTAGATGCCAACGGAAGATTCTTATCGCAATCGCTGCTGACGAACCGATGCACACTGGCATGGGCGCCGTCATAGCCGCGCCCGCGCAGCTCCCGCAAAGCGTGACCTTCTGCACGTGGATACTCCGACCCCTAGACCCGCTTCGAGGGACCGACACCGGTAGCGATTCGGCCTCGGTCTTCTCGCCGACCGATCGGCTGCCGATCTAAGTCACCGTCCTTTGGTGTGCCGGAGCATCACGGCGATGGTTCGGCCTTGCCAATGCTCGTCCGATGCGGCAATCTCAGGTTCGAAATCTGGTCATCGGGTGGATGTCGATGATTGCCGGATCCCGTAGAGAAGTAAGATCGGAATATCGCCTATGAGCGACCCAGAGGAAGGACGAAATGCGGCGGGTCACTTGGCCCATTCGCGCGTAGCAAGGTTCTGGCTTAAGGAATTGCCCTACATCGCGGTGCTGGCGCTCACAATATTGGGCGTGGCCTATACCAGCGTGTCGCAGCAGCCTCTCATCGGCTATTGGGTGTTTCTTGCTGTGGCGATCGGGCTTGTCTGCGTAACCACGGGATGGCTTCACATTCACGACCCCAATGCTCGATTTCGGATGGTTTGGACGCAAGCCCTCCATTGGCTGGCCTTCTTGATTGCGATGAACATAGTGCTTATGCCCGACGTTCAAAGAATGCTTAATGCGCCCGTGACCGGGCTAGCGCTACTGATGCTGCTGGCGCTTGGCACTTTTGTCGCGGGAGTCCATGTATCCTGGCACATCTGCGCTCTCGGCATCATCATGGCGCTCTGCGTACCGGGGATCGCATGGCTCGAAGAATCTGCTCTGCTCTTGGCCTTGGGGGTCGTAGCTCTTATCGGGATTGGCATGACGTTTTGGTGGCGCCTGAGCGGTGGGCACACCTCGACGGTGCCAGGCGAGAAAAAGCCCGGCTAAAAGAAGTTCTCAAAACAATTGCGAGATCCCGGCGCTTTGGAATTCGCAAATGACTCCCACGGAAGCCGCGCGCATCGTCGATAAGCAACAAAGCGGCCCGCGCGCCTACTCGGCCGCGTCTTTCAGCACAGGACGAGCCGGTGGCTTGAAAACCGGAGGGTCCGCTTCCAAGCGCACCGGCTCCGCCTTGTCAGGAAAGCGGAAAGGAAGCAGGATGAGGCTGAAACCGACGGCAATCTGGGGATTGCCGGTTAGTTAGGTCTTAACGCTAGCTGTGAGCTTTCCATAGGTTGTCCATCCGGTCCAGATCGAGGAAGCTGAGGTTGCGAAGCTCAGTGTTCCAGAGGAGGACCGGATGAACATCCACAACAATGCCCGCCTGACGCCGATTGGTCGAGAGCGAATCGCCATGCAGGTAGCAAGCGGACAGACGCCGCAGGCCGCCGCACGAGCCGCGGGCGTCTGTCCGCGCACCATCCGCAAATGGGTGGCGCGTTATGCCGTCGAAGGCGTCGCCGGTTTGCAGGACCGCTCCTCGCGGCCGAAGCGGCTCCATCGCCCAACTCCGCAAGCCGTCATCGCCCGGATCGGCGAGTTGCGGCTCCAACGCCTGACCGGCAAGGCGATTGCCCAGGAGACCGGCGTCTCGCCGGCAACCGTCAGCCGGGTCTTGAAGCGGTTGGGCTTGAACCGCCTCAGCGCCCTCGAGCCGGCCACGCCGGGGCGGCGCTACGAGCGAGAGCATCCGGGCGAGTTGATCCATCTCGACATCAAGAAACTGGGGCGCTTCAAGCGCATTGGCCATCGCATCACCGGCGACCGCAAAGGCCAGAGCAATGCACGCGGCGTCGGCTGGGAGTTCGTCCATGTCTGTATCGACGATGCCTCACGCATTGCCCTCACAAGGATCATGCCTGACGAGAAGGCGGTCAGCGCAGTCGCTTTTCTCAAAGCCGCCATCGCCTATTACAAAAGTCTCGGCGTCAGCGTCACACGCGTCATGACCGACAATGGGTCGTGCTACAAATCCTTCGCCTTCGCGCGCGCCTGTCGCAGACTTAAGATCAAACACATCCGTACCAAGCCCTACACGCCCAAAACCAACGGCAAAGCCGAACGCTTTATCCAAACGGCGCTCCGCGAATGGGCCTACGCAAGAGCTTATCAGACCTCAGATCAAAGAGCCGCGGAGCTGCCGATTTGGACGCACCATTATAATTGGCATCGACCGCACGGCAGCCTAAAATCAAACCCGCCCATCAGCCGCCTCGGCATCTCCGATGACAACCTGTCGAGGCTCCACAGCTAGAGCGGGTCTCGAGAAGGCGGAATCGGGAGGGGATTTGAACGAAGCCGCTATCGCGGCGGGAGTGGCGAGGTCGTGTGATTGGCCTCCTGTCTGAGAGGATTGGGTGTTGCAGCCCACCTCTTGGACAGGAAGGTTTCAGATGACCCAGATGAGCCCTCTGCGTCGCCGTATGATCGAGGACATGACCGTCCGCAATCTCTCGCCAGCGACGCAACGATCCTACATCAGCGCGGTTTCGAAGTTCAGCCGCTATTTCGGGCGGTCCCCTGACAAATTGGAGTTGGAGGACGTTCGCGCATTTCAAGTGCATCTCGTGTCCACCGGCATTTCCTGGCCGGCATTGAACCAGATCGTCTGCTCGCTGCGCTTTTTCTACGGCGTCACGCTCGGCGAGGCGTTCATTCCCGAGCGCATCCCTTACGCGCGAGAGCCGCGCAAGCTGCCGGTCGTTCTGAGCCCTGACGAAGTCGTGCAATTTCTCGAAGCCGTGTCGAGCCTGAAGAGCCGCGCGGCGCTCACTTGCTGCTACGCGGCTGGACTGCGGGCGTCCGAGGTCGCCGGTCTCATGGTCGCCGACGTCGACAGCGCGCGGGGCGTCATCCTGGTCCGGCAAGGCAAAGGGGCATTTCTCGAAGCCGTGTCGAGCCTGAAGAGCCGCGCGGCGCTCACTTGCTGCTACGCGGCTGGACTGCGGGCGTCCGAGGTCGCCGGTCTCATGGTCGCCGACGTCGACAGCGCGCGGGGCGTCATCCTGGTCCGGCAAGGCAAAGGGGCGAAGGATCGCAATGTGATGCTGTCGCCGCAGTTGCTCGGCATTCTGCGCACCTATTGGCGGCTGGCCCGGCCGCGCCTCTATCTCTTTCCCGGCCGCGACGAGGATCACCCGATCGATCCGACCGTCTTGCACGCCGCTTGTCGGTCAGCGGCAAAGGCGGCAGGGCTGACTAAGCGAGTAACGCTGCACACGCTGCGCCACAGCTTCGCGACCCATCTCTTGGAGAATGGAACCGATATCAGGATTATTCAGGTTCTGCTCGGCCACAACAATCTGTCGTCGACGGCGCGCTATACGCAGGTCGCCACCCATACGATAAGGGCGACGCAGAGCCCGCTCGATCGTCTGTCGCTGGAAGTGACGCCGCCAGGGTGAAAAGGCGCTGGGACGCGGGATCATGGCCCGCGCCGGCTTTCATCCGAACCGGTCCGTCATCGAGATCGCCGATATCCTGCGCCTCCACGGTCAGGATTACGCGCGCGTTCACGCCGCGCATCTTGGGCGTGTCGAGCGGCGCGTGATGAGCGCCATCACGGCGTGCCGGACGGCAATCCTCGGCGGCCATGTCGAGGCTTGCGACGACTGCGGCGTCACGCGGATCGCCTACAACTCCTGCCGCAATCGTCACTGTCCGAAGTGTCAGGGACAGGCCCGGACGAAGTGGCTGACGGACCGGCAGGCCGAACTCTTGCCGGTTCCCTATTTCCACCTCGTCTTCACCCTGCCCGCGCCGATCACCGAGATCGCCTTCCAGAACAAGACCATCGTCTACGCGATCCTATTCAAGGCCGCCGCCGACGCCATGATGGCGCTTGCCGCCAATCCGCGCAGGCCGGACGCCAAGATCCGTGGCCTCGCGGTTCTACATACTTGGGGTCAGGCCTTGACCCATCATCCGCACGTCCATTGCGTCGTGCCGGGCGGCGGTCTCTCATCCGATGGGACACGATGGGTCGCGGCGCGGCCGAGCTTCTTTCTCGTCATCAAACCACTCTCCCGGTTGTTCCGGCGTCTGCTTCTCGAACGTTTGCAGGCGGCTTTCGAGACCGGGATGCTGGGATTTTACACCAACCTGACGCATCTCGCCGATCGAAACGCATTCGCCGCCCATGTTCAAGCCATGCGTCGCATCGACTGGCTGGTCTACGCCAAGAAGCCGTTCGGCGGACCCGCCCGGGTTCTCGCCTATCTCGGCCGCTACACCCATCGTGTCGCAATCGCCAACAGCCGCATCAAAGCTCTCGATGATGATCGCGTCGCCTTCACTTGGAAGGACTACCGCCAGAATGGCGCCGAGAAGATCATGCGGCTAAAGCCGGATGAGTTCATCCGCCGCTTTCTTCTTCACACATTGCCCGACGGCTTTCATCGAATCCGTTACTTTGGCTTCATGGCCAATGGACATCGCGCCGCCAAGATCGCATCGTGCCGCGCTCTGCTCCTCAATGAAGGATTGAAGCCGGAAAATACCCCCTCAACGCCGGACTCCTCTGACAAAGACGCCATCGACGTCGGACGCGTCTGTCCCGATTGCGGCGGAGCCATGCACGTCATCGAGCGCATTTTTCCTGCATCTCCGCGACGCCACGCTCCCACGGCGCCATTTCGATGCGACACGTCATGAGACCGGCTTCGATGGTTTGTCAGATGACCTTGTTTCGCTCAAGACACGCCGCCCCGATCGCCGTCGCCGCCGATGAAGCCGCACGCCTTCGGATCGTCAAAGGCCGCCGCGACCGGCGTCGCCGCTCTTCTCAGATCCCGTCACAGCCACTCCCACGATCATCGCAGGCTTGCATGCAACCGCTTGTCTCGCCGAATCGATCCGTCAGGCCACGCCAAACGACGCCATCCGCCAGCGCGTAAAAATACAATCCCCATAACCCCACCGCGCAAATCCCGCCGCGCCTTCGTTCAATCCGGCTTCAATGAGGTCCCCCGGATCACGGAACCCTTCGATCGCGCGCCGCGGGGACCTCACAGAAGCCTCTAGATTCCCAAACAGCGCGAATTATGATTCACCCTGCTGGCTGGAAAGGAGGCCAGCCAGAATGGCAAGACCCTATTCGCAGGATCTAAGGGAACGCATGGTGCGGGCTGTTCTTTCCGGGCAGTCCCGGCGCGAGGTGGCACACGCCTGCTCGATGTCAGCGTGAGCTGTGTGATCAAGCTGATGCAGCGGCTCGATGCGACAGGCGAGTGCCGGCCGCGCAAATTCGGCGGTCATAAGCGCCATGCCCTGGCCGGGCACGCGGACAAGGTGCGGGCACTCGTTGCGGAAAAGCCTGATCTGACGATCACCGAGCTGTGGCAGAAGATCACCGCGCTCGGGATCAAGGTGGGGCGTTCAGCCGTCGCGCGGTTCTTGCTGCATCTGCAATTGACGTTCAAAAAAAACCCTGCATGCCGCCGAGCAGGAGCGTCCAGACGTCAAGGCCGCCCGCGCGGCCTGGCGCGAAATGCAGAAAAGCCTTGATCCTCGAAGGCTTGTGTTTGTCGACGAGACCTGGGCCTCGACCAACATGACCCCCCGTTACGGGCGCTGTGAAAGAGGCAAGAGACTCGTCGCACACGTGCCTTTCGGCCACTGGAAGACGACGACTTTTCTGGCCGCGCTGCGCCACAATTGCGTGACCGCTCCCTGTGTCTTCGACGGTCCCATCAATGGCGCGAAGTTCCTCGCCTATGTCGAGCAGGTGCTCGTGCCGGCTTTGTCGCCGGGCGAAATCGTGATTATGGATAATCTCGGTTCCCACAAACGCGCCGGCGTTCGAAAAGCCATCGAAGCGACGGCCGCGGCCGTATGTTTCCTGCCGGCCTACAGCCCGGACCTCGACCCCATCGAGCAGGTCTTCGCAAAGCTCAAGAATACCCTCCGCAAAATGGCACACAGAAACGTCGATGCACTCTGGGATGGGATAGGATTTGCTCTCGACGATTTTTCTCCCGAAGAATGCCTCAACTATTTTCGCAATGCCGGATATGGGTCTACCTAAACGGGATCCGCTCTAGCGCAACGAGTTTGAAACACCAAGGAGGATATGAATGAGGAGCTTGGTCATGAAAGTTCAAGTCTTACGTCCTTTGTCCGCTCTTTCGATCGCGGCCACAATCGCATTCGCTGCGTTCGCGGCGTCCGCCCAGACCACCCCCATGACGGGAGGCGACATGATGGGCGGCGACATGACCCGCATGACGCAAATGATGTCGATGATGCGCGAGAAGCTGTCCCATGCCGGAGATCGTGTCGCGGCGCTCAATGCCGATCTCAAGATCACCGAGGCGCAAATGCCGGCATGGAATTAATTCGCCGATGCACTCCTCGCGGCGGCCAAATCGATGGAAGAGTTGATGGAAGGCATGCACAACCAGATGATGCAGTCTGGCGGCGCAGCGAGCCTTCCCGAGAAGCTCGAACGCCATGCGAAAATGGCCGCTGGACACCTTGCGAGTTTGCAGGCGATTAAGGCTGCGCTCGACCCGCTTTACGCTTCGTTCAGTGACGAACAGAAGAAGCTCGCTGACGGGCTAAAATCGGTCCCATGGGCGTGATGTGACCGGTGTGGGTCCGCGGCCGTGCGCCCAGGACCATTAATCAGTCTACCGCGAATTGGCGAGGTGTTTAGCCCCGTCCAGATAAGATGCCCGCGAGTTACGAAATTCGGCCCGGTACTCACAACGCGCCGCGATCGTATCCTGAACCATCAGTGCGCGAAACACGGTCTTCCCACGTCAGGCCGACCCGTACTCCGCAGATTATGGATACTAGTTCGTTGCAGGCTCCACCGACGCGACCTTGAAGGTGTGTATCTCATCATGATGGTCCTGGATCGAGACGTATTCGCCAAGCTTGAACGCATGTGCGCCGAACCTATAGCCCGCTTCGTCGTTGTCTCCGGTACATTCGTATTGAAACACCCAACGTGCATGCTCCGATCCACCGGGCTTGTGAACAAGGCGCCCATTCTCGTCCTGTTCGCCGTCCCAAAATCGGTGGACGCGGCAATGCTCGCGGTACTCCTGCCAGAGGGACGAATTGATGTGGCCAGCGGCGTCGAGCGGAGCCACGAACTCGTAGCCGCGGCGGGCGGAGCCTTCTGGAAACTCCTTCGATCGAGCGAGATTGAGCCTAATGCGCTTGAGAACGTGTGGCAATGTCATCGGAGCAATTCCTTTGGCCGAAGGTCCAAGCTGCGTTTAATGCGACACGTAGGCACTGTCATCGATCCCAGAAGGAACCGCGGTCCACCTTGGATCAATGAACGAAAGCTCCTCATCTCGTCGAAGTAGAAATCGTCCCTTTCAGTCGAGGCAGTCAGCTTTCCATTTGCCCCGCCTCTGAGCCTATCGGCGCAAGCGAGAAACACTAACGTGGGTTTCAGTGCCAAATGTCAACTTATCGACTTGAAAAATTATTCTGCCCTCGCTCGATCGCGATGTCGGCGCGAGTCCGTGTGAGCGGTCACTGGGCCGCTCGATAGCCCGCAATCTGCGCGCCGGTGGCTTCGGTGGTTTACTTCATATCGTCAATCCAAATTACGAATACATCGACGGCCTGTCGACGGTCAATTCCGTCGAGGCGATTGCCGACGTGCCCGACATCGTCGTAATCGCAGCGCCCCCGGCGGCGGTGCCGGAGATCGTCGCGGCGGCGGGTGCGAAGGGCGCCGCGGCGGCGATCATTATCACCGCGGGACTGAGTCACGGCACCAACTCGTTCGCCGATGCTGCGAAGCAAGCCGCGCGGACGCATGGCCTGAGGCTTGTCGGCCCCAACTGCCTCGGCGTGACGGTCCCCTCCGCCAGGTTCAACGCTAGCTTCGCGGCCCACATGCCGCCCGCTGGTGACCTCGCCCTGATCTCCCAATCCGGCGCCATCGTCGCCGGATTGGCCGAACGGGGGACGCAGCATTCAATCGGGTTCTCGGCACTGGTGTCGATCGGCGATCAAGTCGACGTCGATTTCGGCGATCTGCTCGATTTCTTCGCAATGGACCGAGCTACGCGCGCGATCCTCCTCTACGTCGAGTCCATAAAAGATGCGCGAAAATTCATGTCCGCGGCGCGCGCAGCCGCGCGCACCAGGCCCGTTGTCGTAATCAAATCGGGCCGCCATGCCCAAGCGGCCAAAGCGGCCGCCACCCATACCGGAGCGCTTGCAGGCTCGGATGCCGTCTACGATGCGGCATTCCGTCGTGCCGGCCTGCTCCGCGTCCGCGACCTCGAGGAGCTGTTCGACGCGGCCGAGACGCTCGGCCGGCTACAACCGTATTCCGGCAAACGGCTCGCCATATTGACCAATGGCGGTGGCATCGGCGTGCTTGCGGTCGATCGCCTGGTCGATCTCGGCGGCGTGGTCGCGGAGCTTTCCCCCGAGACCCGAGCGCGATTGGATGCGGTGTTGCCGCCGACGTGGTCCAAAGGAAATCCCGTCGACATCATTGGCGACGCGGACGGGGAACGCTATGCTGTGGCCCTCGACGCCCTTCTCGCCGACCCGCAGAACGACGCCATACTGGTGATGAACGTCCCGACCGCGCTCGCGTCCGCCGCCGATACCGCAACGAGGGTCGCCGAGCTAATGCGCGCGCGGCGCGCAAGTACAGTGAAGCCAAAACCGGTCCTCGCCACGTGGATCGGTGCCGATGACGCCGCCTCTCGGGCCTTCGAGGCGGCCGGCATTCCTCATTACGCAACGGAATCCGATGCGGTCCGAGGTTTCATGCATGTGGCGCGCTGGAGCGAAGCGCGCGATGCATTGATAGAAACCCCGCCAAGTCTGCCAGAGCATTTCACCCCCGATGTCGACGCCGCGCGCACGGTGATCGACGGCGCGATTTCAGATCAACGCAGCTGGCTCGATCCGATTGAAATTCGCGAATTGTTTGCGGCCTATGCCATCCCGGTCGTGACCTCTGTCCTCGCCAATGATGCCGATGATGCGGCAACGAGCGCTTCACAGTTTCTTGATGCCGGCCAGACCGTGGTGGTCAAGATCCTCTCGCGCGATATCCTGCACAAGTCGGACGTCGGCGGCGTGCGGTTGAATCTGACGACCGGCCAGGCGGTCCGTACAGCCGCCGCTGAGATTCTCGCTCGGGCGGGGGCCGCACGACCCGGCGCGCATTGCCGGCGTGATTGTGCAACCCATGATTGTGCGTCCGCAGGCGCGCGAGCTTATCGCCGGGATCGCTGATGACCCCACCTTCGGGCCAGTCATCGTCATCGGCTGCGGCGGAACGGCCGTGGAGGTGATCGACGACAAGGCTCTTGCGCTGCCGCCGCTCGACATGAAGCTCGCCACGGATCTCGTCAGGCGCACCCGGATTTCGCGCACGCTCAAGGCATACCGCAATGTGCCGGCCGTCAAGGAGCCGGATGTTGCGTTGGTGCTGGTCAAGCTCGCGCAGCTTGCAGCCGACCTGCCACAGGTTCGCGAGCTCGACATCAATCCGCTGCTCGCCGACGACAGCGGCATTCTTGCGCTGGACGCTCGGGTCGCCATTCTACCGATCGGGCCAAAATTCGGCGGCCGCGGGCATCCGCGATTCGCAGTGCGGCCCTATCCCACGGAATGGGAGAGAAGGCGCGAACTCGGCGATGGCGCAAAATTGTTGGTGCGTCCGGTGCGGACGGATGACGAGGTGATGTTTCGCAGCTTTTTCAAGCAGGTCACGACAGAAGACTTGCGATTGCGGTTCTTCGCTCCGGTCCGCGAATTCAGCCACACGTTCATCGCCCGCTTGACACAGCTCGACTACGCCCGGGCTATTGCGCTGGTCGCAATCAGCGAGCTCAATGGCGAGATGCTTGGGGTGGTCTGGCTCCATGCCGATCCGAACTATGAAAAAGGCGAGTACGCCATACTTGTTCGCTCAGACATCAAAGGGCGGGGGCTCGGTTGGCAGCTGATGCAGACCATGATCCAATATGCTCGGTGGCTCGGCCTCCAGGAGATTGAGGGACAGGTACTCCACGAGAACAGCACCATGCTGGCTATGTGCAGAGAGCTCGGCTTTGCGATCAGTTCGGCCCCGGAGGACCGCGGCGTATGCGTCGTCACGTTACGGTTGAACGACCTGCCCTGAGACTAACTGTCGTTGCTCTTTTAGCGTTGCTTCACGCCGTGCCAATTACTTTACACCTCACCCCGAAACGCCCATGTCATCTAAAATCCCATCTCAGATTTATCGCGGGTTTAGGGATGATGGACCCGCTTGGTCTCCGCTGGTAAATCAGTCAGGAGGGCAGACAAAGTTGAATATCGTTACCGCGGGATCGATCGAGCGCATGTCTTCCAGCATGGCCGGTGTGGTTAACTCACCCGGAACGTTGTCATGCCCCCGGACGGTGGAACACGTAGAGGGTCAGGCGACGACGAGACGAGGCGCCGCCGAACGGTGCCGAAGAACGACGCAGCGGCGCCTGCCTCGGCAGCGAAGACCGGAAAGTCCAAGCCAAAGGTACACAGAGACAAGCCCGCCAGCATGGATGGGCGAGGCGCCGGTGCCAAGCAACCCTCCAAGGCCCGTCAGGGGATCACGAACAAGTCCAGTTTGAGCGCCGCCAAGCCTGCCAAGACTAGGGCCGCGAAGAGACCGCCGGTCCGCCTATCCCGCAAGCATGGGGCCTCCCGCCGCCCTGTCGGTTCTCGCGAGCGTGACAGCATGGCAACGCCGCTGCTCGCCGCGATTATCCAATCGTCGGACGCAGCGATCATCGGCACGACGCTGGATGGGATCGTGACGAGCTGGAATCAAAACGCAGAAAGGATATTCGGCCACGCCACGTCCGAGATGGTCGGCAGGCCAATACATGTCATCGCGGCGCCAAGCAATCCAAAAGAGATGAAGCGGATCCTGGACCGCATTCGCCGCGGGGAGTGTGTCGAACACTACAAGACGGACCGGCTGCGAAAGGATGGCCGCATCGTCCAGATCTCGCTCACCGTATCACCTATCCATGACAAGAAAGGGCGCGTTGTTGGTGCGTCTCAGATCGCGCAAGACATTACGGGCCGGAGGAACACAGAAGCGCAATTCCAAGCGAAACGGGACCAGTTCGAAATACTCGCGCATGCCTTGGATCATGTGCCAGCGATGGTACGCAAACTCGATGGTGAAATCATGCTCTGGGGTCGCGGCCTTCAGGCGCTTTATGGCTGGCCGGCAGAAAAGGCCGTCGGAAGCATCTCCCATGAACTCCTCGCGACTGAGTTTCCGGTGCCTTTGCCGGCAATTGAGGGTGAGCTGCTGGATACAGGAGTTTGGCAGGGTGAACTCGTGCGCACTCATCTCGATGGCCGTCGAGTAATAGTAGCGAGCCGATGGGCATTGTACCGGCGTGATGGTGGCGATCCGGTATCGGTCCTGGAATTCGACTCGGATGTGACGGAGACAAAACGCGCGCAATCGATGCTTAAGGAGCGAGAGGCACGGCTCCGCTCCATTCTTGAGACGGCCCCCGACGCGATCATCGCGATCGACGAGCGCGGCAATATCCAGTACTTCAGCAAATCCGCAGAGAAGCTGTTCGGCTACGCTCCCGGTGAGGTGATCGGGCGCAACGTCAAGATGCTCATGTCCGCGCCGCATCAGGAGAACCATGACGGCTACTTGGCCCGATACCTGCGGACCGGCGAGAAGCGCATCATCGGCATTGGCCGGCAGGTGGAGGCGCAGCGCAAGGATGGCGCCAATTTCCCGATGGAACTCGCTGTTGGCGAGGTGAAGCTCGGCGGGACCCATATCTTCACCGGCTTCATCCGGGACCTGACGGCGCGCGTCAAAATGGAGCAGGATCTCCGGCAGGCGCAGAAGATGGAGGCCATCGGACAGCTAACCGGCGGCGTCGCTCACGACTTCAACAATCTTCTGACCGTGATCTCTGGCAATCTCGAGATGCTGGAGCGTCGGCTCAATGATCCGGAGCATCGCGAAATGCTCAATGAAGCGCAGGAGGCGTCCAAGCTTGGAGCTGAGCTCGCCAAACGATTACTCGCCTTCGGGCGCCGCCAATCGCTCAACCCAAAGCCGACCGACCTTAATGTGCTTGCCGGAGGCATGGTCGAGCTGCTGCGGCGCAGTCTCGGCGAGACAACGACGATCGAGACCCGGCTTGCGGAGGAGCTGCCCATGATCATCGCCGATCCCGGCCAAGTCGAGAACGCGCTCTTGAATCTGGCGATCAACGCGCGCGACGCGATGCCGAACGGGGGAAGACTTGTTATCGAGACGGCCCGGGCAGAGATCGACGAGGACTATGCCGCCGCCTACGTGGATGTCGTGCCCGGCAGGTATATCACTCTCGCGGTGACCGATACCGGCACTGGCATGACCCCGGAAGTACAGCAGCGCGCCTTCGAACCATTCTATACGACGAAGGGACCTGGCGTGGGCAGCGGGCTCGGCTTGAGCATGGTCTATGGCTTCGTGAAACAATCTGGCGGCCATGTCCAGCTCTACAGCGAACTTGGGCATGGGACGACCGTGCGCCTCTACCTGCCGGAGCACGCCGGCTCGAACGCGGCGGAACAGCGGGCCGCCGTTTCGATTGCGCGTGCAGCATTGGGGGAGACGATCCTCGTTGTCGAGGATGATCTGCGTGTGCGCCGGGTCTCGGTTCGCAGGCTGAAAGAGCTTGGTTATGCCGTTATTGAGGCGGATAGCGGTCCCGCTGCACTGCTTGCGCTCGATCGTGAAGAACGGATGGACGTGCTCTTTACCGACATTGTGATGCCCGGCGGCATGACGGGGCTCGATCTCGCGCATGAGGCGCGGCGGCGGCGCCCCGAGCTAAAAATCCTATTTACCTCCGGTTACGCTGAGCCTGCGGCGGTCAAGGTCGCCATGCAAACGACGAATGTGAGCTGGCTCGGCAAACCCCATAGTACCAACGAACTTGGCGTCAAGCTGCGCGAGCTGCTTGCGCACTGAGCACCGCCGACAGCATTCAGTTTAGTCAACCGTCACAGCCGCGGCGAAAACATAGCCGGAACCACGAACCGTCTTGATTAGGCCGGGGTTGCTAGGATCAGCCTCGATCTTCTTGCGTAACCGCATCACCTGGGTATCGACACCCCGGTCGTAAGCAGCCCATTCCCGGCTCTTGACGAGATCGATCAGCTGATCCCGATTCAGCACGCGATTGGGATGGCGAGCGAAGGCGCATAAGAGCTCGAACTCTCCGGCGCTGAGGGGCACGAGGTCGCCAGTCTGCCGTCGCAGCTCGCGTCTGAGCACGTCGAGCCGCCAGCCTTCGAAGACGAGAACCTTGCTGGCATTCCCACTGGCGGCCGGGGCGGGCACAGGCGCAGCAAGTGCGGCGCGCGGACCTGCCCTGCGCATGACAGTCCGGATGCGCGCCAGGACCTCTCGCAGTTCGAATGGCTTGGGGATGTAGTCATCCGCCCCGGTCTCGAGCCCAACCACGCGGTCGATCAAATCACCCTTCCCGGTCAACATGATGATCGGGATTTCGGGGTGCTGCCGGATATAACGGGCTAGGGAAAGCCCGTCCTCGCCCGGCATCATCAGATCGAGCAGCACGAGATGGATTGGCTCACGCTTAAGCACGGCGCGCATCCCAGCACCGTCCGCAACGTCGCTCACCTTGAGGCCCTCCTCTACGAGATAACGCCGCAGCATGTTCCGGATGCGGGGCTCGTCATCGACGACCAGCACATGAAGCGGATCAGTCATCCAAGGGCCGGGATCGAGCCCTAACCAGGGGAAAAGCGAGCATGTTCAACCTGTCACAAAGCGTCACATTTCACCTTCTTCAGATACAAAAAACACGGATTCTGGCATCAACCGGTGACATGGCTTCTCTAAACCTATCTCTAGCCGGACCGATCCGAGGCCCCCCATGTGCGTGCAAATCTACCCATTCGTTTTTGAAGGAGATAAGCGATGGACGAAGCAACTAGACTTCCAGTCAAGACCGAGAAAAGGGCGCCAGTCGCGGCACCGGCCCAATGGACTCCCTTCGAGAGCATTCGTCGCGAAATCGATCGCGTCTTCGACCGGTTTCATATGGGAGCCTGGGATTTCCCATTTGGCCGCCGAGCGTTCGAATTCGAATTTCCGTGGCCACGTGTAACAGGCTTGGCAATCGCGCCAGCGGTCGATGTCGTGGAGAAAGACAAAGAATACGAGATCACCGCCGAAATGCCTGGGATGGATGAGAAAAACATCGAGATCAAGCTTTCCAATGACATGCTGACGATCAAGGGCGAAAAGAAAGAGGAAAAAGAGGAGCGCGAGAAGGATTATTATGTCTCCGGGCGCCGCTATGGCTCGTTTATGCGTTCATTCCAAGTCCCCGAGGGGGTCGCCACCGGAAAGATCGAGGCGACGTTCTCTAAGGGCGTGTTGAACGTGAAGCTGCCGAAGTCGCCCGAGGCGCAGAATAGCGAGAAGACGATCAGCGTCAAGGCTGCTTAGATCAGGAAACGGACGGCCGCTTTTCGTGCGGCGGCCGTCACGCATGATGTCCACGTTGCAATCTAGAGCGAAGGAGACGGTAATGGACGACAAGACTCTGCGTCAATCCATCATTGACGAGCTCAATTTCGAACCGAGTGTCAATGCAACTAACATTGGCGTGGCGGTCGAAAAAGGCGTCGTCACCCTTACCGGCCACGTCGCAAGCTATGCCGAAAAAATTGCTGCCGAGCGCGCGGTCCAACGCGTCAAGGGCGTGAAGGCGATCGCCCAAGAGATAGAAGTACACTACCCCGATCAAGCGAAACGATCGGATGATGAGATCGCTCAACGCGCGTTGAACATCCTGAAATGGAGCGTGCAGGTTCCGGCGGACAGGATCCAAGTCAAGGTCGAAAAGGGGTGGGTAACCTTATCGGGCACGGTCCCATGGCAATATCAAAGGCTCGCGGCGGAGTTGGCTGTCCGCAAACTGTCCGGGATACGTGGGGTCACCAATTTGATCGAGATCAAGCCGCACGTAGCGGCGTCCGATATTCAGCGAAAGATCATGGATTCCCTAAAGCGCAATGCAGAAGTGGAAGCGGATTCCATTCGCGTCGTGGTGGATAATGACAAGGTGACTCTCGAAGGCAAGGTCAAGTCGTGGTATGAGCGCGACCTCGCCGAGCGAGCAGCGTGGTCCGGGCCGGGCGTCACGTCGGTCCTAGGACCGGCTGATACTCGGCTGATTGTGTCAGCGCCCGTACTCACCACTACTGAGGTTCGGAGCGGCGCTGCAGGTAGCGGCCTGCGACATCCAGAAGGCCTATGGAGAGGCGTTGGGTATTGGTGTGGAGCGTCGGGAACCGGCCGGCAAGACACGCGCCGACAGCGCGGCGTATCAGGCCACTAATAACGGATCTGATGGGTTGCGGCCGCTCAAATAGCCGGGCGACCTGTTGAATATCCTTTCCTTGAAATGGAGGGACCAGGCGACCATGAAAACAGCAATGGATAAAATATGCGAGACCTGCCGCTATTGGTCGGAGCTCGCCATAAGATCCCTCGGGCCGAAACATTCTCTTGAGGCGCTTTGCCTTAATCGCGAAGGGCCGTTTTATGGACGGTTCTGTCGCGGCGCCGAGCGCTGTCCGTGCTGGGCAAGCGGGCATTTGGGGGCGATCGATGACCCCGACTTGCCAGAAGGAGCTTATGCCAACCAGGGCGTAGCCGAGCCACACAACGACGCCGATGCGGCCTTCGGGCGGCGTGGCGGAGTAAGCCCGGCCACTTCCGAGGCTGAACCTTTTCGAACGCTGATTCGAAGAGGAGCGGCCGGGGATGGTTGCGGTGGAGATTTATCCGACGGTTCGACGGTTTCTATTCGTCGGGGAAGAGCCGGCGCGAGGCGGCGCAGTTTTTCGGATTGAGCCGGGATACGATCGCCAAGATGTTCCGGTATACGGCGCCGCCAGGCTATGTGCGCTCCAAGGCCCCGGAGCGGCCGAAACTGGGGCGGCTGGTTCCGGTCATCGACGCGGGTCGCCGCGTCCCGGAATTAGGCGGACAACTGAAACCACAAACCAATGTCTGGACCCCGAAATGACCCCTAAAGATGATAATACCGTTGCCCACATTACCAGTCGGATCGACGAAGCGTGCCGCGAGCTTACTAAAATAGCTGACATGCTGGCAGGCTACCCCGAGCTCGACAAGACCGTCGCCCCCCTGAGAGAGGCGCTGGCGATCCTCGAGGTGCGGCGCGCCAGATTCGATCGCGACCCCCAAAAATAGCGCGCTCCCTGCGGCTAGACTGGCCAGCCGAAAACCGGGCACGTCCCCCGGCGCCGCAGGTCACTTGGATGGTGAACTATCGCCAATCGCCGCTGCGCCGCACAATAAAACACAAGCCAGAGGCTCTCTTATTTCAAGGCACCGCCTGTCCCAATAACCCTGACGATGGACAATCTTTATCCCGCTCCCTTCGGAGGTGCGCCAGGCTTGATTTCTATAGTCTTGGCGCTTTTAGCGACTTCCGGGGGCTTCTTGATGTTGAGGTGGAGAACTCCCTTGTCAAAGTGAGCCTCGACAGCTCCATCCTCCGGTTTGAAAGGTAGGGACATCGACCGGTAAAATGAGCCGTAGCTACGCTCCTCCACGTGCCAGTCCTTATCGTCCTTTTTGGTCTCTTCCTTTTTCTCGCCGGAGATCACCAGCCGGTTGCCATCCAGGCTGACCTTGATATCTTTCTCGTCGAACCTGGAAGTTCGGCGCTTACCTCAATAGCGTCTGTCGTTTCGGCCACATCGATCGTTGGCACGCCTGCCCCAACGTTCAACGAAGGCAAATTCCGATCGAACACGCGGAACATGTGCCCTGAAGTGATCCAACATGGAACAGCAGGCCAGCTTCGACCAAAGCGACGTCTTCGCTTTCCTGGCCGATCCTGCGACCCATGAACTTCGCGAGCCCATCATTCGCATCGACACGCATGGCGCCGCGGTATTCCTCGCTGGCGAGAATGTCTACAAGGTCAAAAGGGCGGTGCGGTTTCCTTTCATGGACTTCTCGACTCTCGACAAGCGGCGCCGGGATTGCGAGCGCGAGCTTGCCGTCAACAAAGCCGATGCTCCAGGCCTTTACCTAGGCGTCGTTCCGATTTCGAAAGACGGATGCCGTTTGAAGTTCGGCGGCGGAGGCACGATCGTCGAATGGGCGGTTCATCTGCGCCGGTTTGACGAAAACCGCACGCTCGACCGGCTCGTCGAGCGAAACGAGCTTGATCTAGAAATCATCGCCAAATTGGCGGGCGTTGTCGCCGCGTCGCACCGGCGCGCGCCGATCATCGGCGGCGCAAATGCTAGCCAGGCGTTGCAACGCCAGATTGAGGAGACCCTCATCTCACTTGAAGCGGCGCCCGGAATCTTCGCGGCGCAAGCTGTCGCGGGCATTCGCCACGCAATGCAACAAGCGTTCGCGCGGCTCGCCCCGTTGCTTTCGGAGCGCGAATATCAAGGTCAAGTCCGCCGCTGTCATGGCGATCTCCACTTGCGCAACATCGTCTTGATCGAAGACCGGCCGGTCTTGTTTGATGCAATCGAATTCGACGAGGCGATCGCGACGTGCGACGTGCTTTACGATCTCGGTTTTCTTCTGATGGACCTGTGGGCGCGCGGATTGAGGAGCCATGCGAACCTGCTGTTCAACCGGTATTTATGGATCTGCGATGACGTGGAAAGGCAGCTCAAAGGCCTTTCCCTGCTTCCGCTTTTCCTTTCCTTGCGCGCGGCCATTCGTGCCAAGGTGACCATTCTTCAGCCAGGAACAGATGGCGATCACGCAAAAGACGCGCGCCGGCATTTCGAAGCCGCTTGCGGCCTTCTTTCTCCGCGCCGGCTGGATTTAGCTGCCATCGGCGGCCTGTCCGGGACCGGCAAGAGCTCGCTTGCCGCCGCGCTCGCCGGTTCGATTGGACGCGCACCGGGCGCCGTGCATCTGCGGAGCGACATTGAACGCAAGCGGCTTTATGGTGTCCATGAGTTCGACCGCCTGCCGGGCGAGGCCTATCGCCCGGAAGCTACGACACGGACTTATCAACGTCTCCGGGATTTTGCGGCGACCGCGCTTGATGCCGGTCAGAGCGTCGTCATCGACGCCGTGCATTTAAGGCCGGAAGAGCGCGTCGCGGTGAAACAGGTCGCGAGCCGGAGCAAAGCCCATTTCACCGGCCTCTGGCTCGAAGGGCCGATTAATACGCTTATGGAGCGAGTAGCCAAACGCAAGACGGATGCATCGGACGCGACGGCCGATGTTGTGTCGGCACAGGCCAAGCAACCAACAGGAGCGGTGGACTGGCTGCGCGTGGACGTCTCGGGTCCGGTCGAAGCAATCGCCGCGCGCGTCCTTGCCGCAATATTGGGTTGATCGTCGATGGCCTCGATCGGTTAGCAAGGAGGCGGCAACAACACCGCCGCGGAGTACGTTAATTCAGTAAGGGCGGACTTGAGGCCATTTTGCCGTTATAGTGCTCAGACAAGCCGTTGATTTCAATGTGAAATGATATGATGCCCGATGGGAACGAGATGAGCGCCGCCGCATACGAACCCTACGACTTCGCGAATCGCCGCCACATCGGGCCGTCGCCCGAGGAGATCGCCGAAATGTTGCAGGTCGTGGGCGTTTCGAGTCTCGACGCGCTGATCGACGAGACCGTTCCCAAGGACATTCGTCTCGGCAAGGCGCTCGACTTCGGCAGGCCGCTCTCCGAGCGCGGCGCGCTCGATCGCCTGCGCGAGACCGCGAACAAGAACCGCGTCCTGACGTCGCTCATCGGCCAAGGCTATCACGGAACGATCATGCCGCCGGCGATCCAACGCAACATTCTGGAGAATCCGGCATGGTACACGGCTTACACGCCCTATCAGCCGGAGATCAGCCAGGGGCGGCTTGAGGCGCTGCTCAATTTTCAGACGGTCGTCTCGGACCTAACCGGGCTCGCTATCGCCAACGCTTCGCTGCTCGACGAGGCGACGGCGGCGGCAGAGGCGATGGCGCTCGCCCATCGCGTCACGAAGTCGAAGGCGACAGCTTACTTTGTCGATGAAAATTGCCTGCCGCAGACGATCGCCGTGGTGCGTACGCGCGCGGAGCCACTTGGATGGAGGATCATCGTCGGAGATTCCTTCGAAGACTTGGAGCCAGACCAGGTCTTCGGCGCGCTTTTTCAATACCCAGGCGTCACCGGCGGCTTCCACGATTTCTCGGACACGATCGCCAAGTTGCATGAAGCGAAGGCGATTGCCGTCGTCGCGGCCGACCCGCTAGCGCTTACGCTTCTGAGGCCGCCAGGTGAGATGGGCGCCGACGTCGCCGTGGGCTCCACGCAGCGGTTCGGAATGCCCATAGGCTATGGCGGCCCGCATGCCGGCTATATTGCAGTCAAGGAAGCTTATAAGCGCGCGCTGCCGGGCCGACTCGTCGGCGTGTCGGTCGATTCTCGCCCTGATCGGGTTGTCGGCCCTTGGGCAGCCATTCCTCAATGAGGGCGTTGTTTTCCCGGAAGTGACTGAATCCGACATCAAAGAAATGAGGGCGACGCTCGCTGCCAAGGGAAACTGGTTTCGCAGCATTGCGGGCGCTGATCACCGCAGGCTCGAGTGGCGACCGATATTAGACTTCCCGACTGACGCGCTGGCGCGCGAGGCGCGTAGTGCCGATCTCATAGTAATCGGGCATACCATGGGCGCAGGAGATGCTCACAGGTCACTTGATCCGGGTGGATCGCTTCTAACAATCGGCCGTCCGACGCTGATTGTCCCCGAGGGAGTGCGTTCATTGCGAGCAGAACGTGTCGTTATCGGCTGGAAGGATACGCGCGAAGCGCGCCGGGCCGTACAGGACGCGCTTCCATTCCTTCACGACACCACACGGGTGACGGTCGTTGAAATCTGCGGGTCAGGCGAGGAAGGCGCCGCACAGGAGCACGTTGGTGACGTGGTCCGCTATTTGACGCGGCACCGGATCAACGGCACTGCTCGCGTGATTCCTAATCAGCAGGGATCTGGTGCGGCTCAGCTGATCAAGCTCGCACAAGACGAAGGCGCCGATTTACTTGTCACCGGTGCTTACGGACGCAGCCGCCTCGGCGAATGGATCTTTGGCGGGATGACCCGGGGCCTGCTTGCGACAAACTCGATTTGCTGCCTGATGTCTCACTGACGGTCGTCCAGTGGTTCGCATGCAGGGTCCATTATCGATCTCAGGCCGCGAGAAGGGCGGCAGGACGAAGATCGCCGAACGTCCCTCACCGAGGTTTTGGTCTCATTGATGGTCAACCCCATTTTGGTCATCACACCTCTCGTCCCCTCCAAAGCCGTGTGCACATGCCCACGGCTCAGAATGACAAAGTCATCGCATAGCAGGACCTGCCGGCTCGGCATGCGAAGCGGTTTCACCATCGAGACGCGACATGTCGTCGATTGGGAGCCTATGATCAAATGTTGGTGACGAGCGAGGTCTGATGCGCCCTTGATCCCGGCGCTCCTCGATCTTCTTTGCTGATGCGATGCGCCGTGCATAGCGCCACTTTGATCAATTGCAAGGAGCGCGGCATTTGAATATGCCGCGCTTCGGCACGATCTGATGCTAAGCGGCGACCTTCCGGCATTCTGCGGCGCAGGCCTTGCAGGATTCGCCGGCAGGTTTTGCATTCGGTAATCTTGGGGAACTTATCGCATTCCGCCTTGCAATCGTTGCAGATCATCTCGACCACCTTGGCAAAATGGCCGGTATGCGCTGAATTAACCGCCGCCAGTGCCTGCAGAGCGCTGCAGGCGTTGACGAGCTGGAAGACCGAGTCGGCGCAGCCGCCCATGCTCGTGTCCTTCATCTTATACATGCCGAGACAATGCCTCAGACAATCGTTTCCCGTCGCAACGCAATGCGCAGTGGCTTCCTCAAGTACCTTGTACTGTGGCGGATGCATATCTGGCTCTTCAGCAGCCATTTGCGCAAAGGCCTGTGACGTCGAAGCAACTGCTGCGACAGTTCCGGCGGCTGCAACGAATTCACGACGATCCATGGTTTTCCTCCTCCAAGTGTAAGTCCCGCTTGCGCCACCCCAAAAGACGGGAGTCTGGCGCCCATGCGGACCTCAATTATAAAGAACGCGGCGGAAAAGAAAAGCTCGGCTCCATCACCAAACAAAGCGACCGCTACTTCCGACAGCTGCTCGTGCTGGGCGCGACCTCGTTGCTGCGCGTGGGCGAGGACGAAACTCAACGTGATGAACGACACGGTCGCGCTCGGGATCTGGACCCCGCCCCGGCTTGCCAGCGGTTTCCGGTTGATGCGATGACCCAAATAGATTTCGCGTCACGAATGTGTACACATCGCGTTTTGGAGCGGAGATGGTTGAACGAATCCGCGTCGATGTGACGCCGTCCGAGCATGTGACCGCGAGCGCCTATTCGGCGGCGGCTCGCGCGAGTTTTGCCGCGGCGTCGATCCGAGCCAGGTGGAAAAGTCTCGGCCCGACTTGAAAATACTTGGGTCCGGAACGCGGCGATGACCGCCGAGTTTGTCGTCGAGGTGGGGCCGTTCCGGCGTCCGACGCGCCGATGTCGCCGGCTTTGGTGTGCCGGGGCATCACGGCGATTGTTCGGCCTTGCCAAGGCTCGTCCAAAGCGGCAATCTCAACCTCGAAATCTGGTCATAGGGTGGATGTCGGCTCAGCGGCCTCAAGCGCGGCGATGCTCGCCTGTCGGCGGGATGCCTCTATCCGGCCGGTGGGGATGTGGCCGTTCGCCGATGTCGCCGCCGGCGCGGCGCACCGGTCGGAAGGCCACCTCTTGCCTCGCCCAGACCCGCAAGGCAAGAGAACAGCAATCGACCTCGGAGACCATGATGCCCGACTCATTGTCACCTGACCTCCTCCAGAATATGAACGCCTATTGGCGCGCGGCGAATTACCTCTCGGTCGGGCAGATTTATCTGCAAGACAATCCTTTGCTCGAATCCCCGCTCAGGCTCGAACATATCAAACCGCGCTTGCTCGGGCATTGGGGCACGACACCGGGATTGAACTTTCTCTATGTCCATCTTAACCGGCTGATTAAAGTGAACGATTTGAACATGATGTATGTCATTGGTCCGGGTCATGGCGGCCCAGGCCTGGTGGCGCAGACCTATCTGGAGGGGTCGTACACGGAGCGGTATCCGGCAATTGAGCGCAGCCGGAACGGACTGCATCGGCTGTTTCGCCAGTTCTCCTGGCCTTACGGAATTCCCAGTCACGTATCGCCGGAAGCTCCCGGCTCCGTTCACGAAGGAGGAGAATTGGGATATTCGTTGACCCACGCCTATGGCGCCGCTTTCGACAATCCGGATCTGATAGTCACCTGCATCATCGGCGACGGCGAGGCGGAAACTGGTGCGCTAGCCACCAGTTGGCACTCCAACAAATTTCTGAACCCCGCGCGCGATGGCGTGGTTCTTCCGATCCTTCATCTCAACGGCTTTAAGATCGCCAACCCGACGGTGCTGGCTCGCATCAGCCGCCAGGAGCTGACGGAGCTATTGCGCGGCTACGGCTACGATCCGCATTTCGTCGAGGGCAACGATCCGGCGGTCGTGCATCAATGTCTCGCCGGCACGCTCGATGCGATTCTGGCGCAGATTCGCCAGATTCAGAGCGCCGCGCGGTCTCGCGGTGAGACGGAAAGCCTCGAGCGTCCGCGCTGGCCCATGATCATCTTCCGCACGCCTAAAGGTTGGACAGGACCGAAATTCGTCGACGGCAAGCCGGTCGAAGGTACCTGGCGCGCGCATCAAGTCCCGATCGCGGATTTCAAGGACCCCGAACATCTAAACCCGCATACGCCGGATGAGGCAATAATTTGCAGCGTCGATGCCGCGATTCAGCTAACATAATCAGCATGTTATTTCGGATCGAATGAGGCCGTCATGGCGAACCCGGCGGGTGAATCGTATGATGGCGCTCTCAGGCTCGATTTCGACCGCCGATTGTTGCTTCACTTTCGCGGATCGGTGGTTACCTCCGACGCAGGCTTGCTCGCATACCGGGAACTGGACGACGCGCTGTGCCTCAGCGCGATGGCGGGTGATGCGCTCTCCGACGCACGCACTGGCAAGAATGGCCGGCATGCACTCGTCGGGATGTTGCGGCAATCCATATTTGGGCGACTTGCCGGAATATGAAGACGTGAACGACGCTCAACGCCTGCGCCATGATCCCGCGATGCGGTGGATAGTCGGCGGAAAGGCGGCCTCGGATGCAGCGGCTTCGCCGAGCCAGATGGGCCGCTTTGAGACGCGCTGGCTCACGGCGGAAAAGAACCTTTCGGCGCTCGCTGATCTCTCCGGCAAATGGATCGACAGCGTTCATGGTCGCCGTCCGCCGAGAGGTATCTTGCTCGACATGGATTCGAGCGTGAGCCCGACGCATGGCGAACAGGAACACAGTGTCTGGAACGGTCACTATGACTGCACCTGCTATCATCCGCTGTTCGTTTTCAACCAATATGGCGATTTGGAACGCTGCGCCCTGCGCCCCGGCAATGTTCACAGCGCCGATGGATGGGAGGCGGTGCTGAAGCCGGTCGTGGCGCGGTATCAAGGCAAGGTCTCACGCATTTATTTCCGCGCCGACGCCGGCTTCGCAAACCCCGAAGTTTACGAATATCTGGAGGCAGAACGGATCAAATATGCGATCCGTCTGCCCGCCAATCACATCTTGCAAGAGAGGATCGGCTATCTGCTCAAACGCCCGGTTGGTCGCCCGTCCAATGACGTCTGCCGATCCCATGCAAGTTTCACCTATCAAGCGGGAAGCTGGTCGCAGCCGCGTCGGGTGATCGCCAAGGTCGAATGGCATCCGGGCGAGCTTTATCCGCGCGTCGGCTTCATCGTGACGAACATGGCGCGCTCCGCCGAGAATGTCGTCGCCTTCTAGGCCGTGTGGACGGATTTGATCAAGATGAAGCCGCAGACGAGTGCGAGGAATGAGGCATAGTTTCTTGCCGTCTTCTCGCAGCGGAGCGCGATGCGTTTGAAGCGCTTGATCTTGCCCATCATTTGCTCGATACGCGCCCGCGCTTTGTAGAGGACCTTTGCGAAGAACTTCGGCTTGTCGATGGTGTTCGAGCGATAGGGGATGACCGGACAAATGCCGCGGTTACGCGCCGCCTCCCGATTTGTCTTTGCATCATAGCCCTTGTCCGCGACAACGGCGCGGGGATCGACGTCCGGACCGAGGTCGAGGAGCACTTCGAAGTTGCGGCTGTCGCTCGCTTCGCCGCCGGTCAGATGGAAGCCGATCGGATAGCCGTCGAGATCGGTCTTGAGATGGATCTTGGTCGAGAACCCTCCCCGGGAGCGCCCGAGGGCTTCGCCATCCTGCCCCCTTTTGCGCCGGCCGCCGACACATGCGCGCGGATGACGGTCGAGTCGAACATCTGCACGAGATGCGCCCGCTCGCTCAAGGAGGCGAGCGCTTCGAAGAAAGTTTCGAACACGCCGCTGCGGCTCAAGCGCCAGAAGCGCTTCCAGATGCTGTTCCAAGAGCCGAACTCGGCCGGCAGCGCTCGCCAAGTAATGTTGTGGATCGTGAAATAGTGCAAGGCTTCGAGAAACTTGCGGTCGTCCCGCCCCTTGTCCCCACGCCGCGAGCGGCAGGCATCGAACACCTCGTGCACAAGCACCCAATCTTCTTCGGTCATCTTCGTCAGCATGGCCGGCCCTCCAAAAGCCAGCCACCCATGAATCACCGAAAAAGTGATTTGGGAATCCCTTGACCTATATTTTCCGATATCCGTCCACACGGCCTACAACAAGCGCGGCACGTGTGAGCAATGGATCAAGGAAGGAAAAGGCGCAATCAAGTGGACCCGGCTATCATGTCGGTCGTTCGTTTGCTTCTTGCTGGAAGGCATTTGTGAGCCGCAATTTTCTCGCTGTCCTAGTTGCTATATAACCCAACCAAAAGTATGTACGGAAACGCACCCGAAATTTGCCTCATGAACGATCCACAGTAGTGTAGGCGCGTAGGATTTAGATGCTTTGGAGCAGAATAGTGAGCAAGTTTACCATTGCAATAGCGCTTATAGTCGCTGCCGGTTTTCTGACGCCCGCAAGCGCACAATCACCCGATCCTGGCGTTGGTCGGCACCTTGCTGAGACAGTGTGCAGCGCTTGCCATCAAATTGACGCCTATTCGCAAGGTCCTGGCCCGAACCGAGATGCGCCAAATTTCGTGGACATCAGCCGTATGCCTTCGATGAGTGAACTTGCCATCAAGGTCTTTCTCCGCTCCCCGCACCCCACGATGCCCAATTTCATTCTGAAGTCCCGAGGAAATCAACTCGGTCACTGCCTATATTCTAAGTCTAGCTCGGAAGTAGGCCGCGCTGGTCGCGGCAACCGACAATTCCGTTTCTGCCCACCCGAACGCGACCAAAGCGACTACGTCCGCAAAGGGCAGATAGTCGCCTGCCGGAAGGCTCCTGATCCACACTTGTGAAATCAGCGCATGCCATGGACGTGAAACGGCCGATGATTCACCATGTCGGCTGGAACTGAGGAGGCCGGCGTGAAAGGCAAAGCTCTACGCGCAGGATTTACGGGAACGCAGGGTTCGGGCGGGTCGGGCCGAGCAGTCCCGACACGCGGCGGCGCGCAGCTTTGATGTCAGCGCGAGCTGTGGGATCAAGCTCATGCGGCAGTTTGAGATAAGAGAATGACAGTGTGCAAAAGGTTCCAGCGCTTTCACCCGGCTAAATAGAGAGCGTTGAACAGCCCTATACCGCTGCCGTGGGCGAAAATGCGTTCGCAATGTAGGCTTTTGGGTGTATAGTGTGGGCGTGCCGGATATCGAAATGGAAATCCCGGAATAATATGTTATAGAGGGTAAGGTGCCAAGATGCCAGAAGATCGGATTAGGGTTGCGCCCAATACAGTAGCGTATGCTGACAGGGAGAGCCACAAGCTAGTAGTGGAGTTTGCCATCCCAGGAGCGCCAACGGAAACCATCGATGTGAAGATCCTGGAAGATAGCGTCCACCTGACAGCGCCAGCAAGGGACATCGAGTATGTTTCAGCACTGGCTTTAGGTTGGCCGGTGAAACCTGACAAAGCCGAAGCGACCTACGAGCACGGACTGCTCCGAAATCGAGGTGCCCTTCAAAGATCCGATGGAAGGTGCCGTGAAGATCGCCATCAAAGCAGGTCGTGCGGAAACCAAGACCAAAACAATCGAGGGTCAACGAACGTGAAGCAATTCTAGCCAAGTACATAATCCGAAACGTCCGCTTATCAACCAACTTCCCCAGGGGACATTCTTGAACGCTCGCTGGTCCGAGGACCACGCGGCACGCCGGGCGGCTTCGGCAGCAACGCCCTAACGGCGGCCTATTCATAATCGGTGAGTTCACTCCGCATGATTCAAATCTCCAGTTGGGGAGTTTAAATCACGATCCTGCGGCCTGCCTCGATTCTGAACGCATTTCTCCGAGCGAGGCCAAGTCCTGAGGCCGCTCCATCGATGGCTACGGTCCGCGCTCCCGCGCGATGATGCGAATCTCAGTTTCAAGCTCGAACGGTCGACCACCGATGATTTCTCATAGACTGGTGATCCGAAGATTGAGCGAAAAGCTGGACGATCACCAGCCCCGATGTCCATCATCCGCGCAACACGCTGATCGACGTAGCCTCTAACGATAGACGAGGACGGGGATGGTGCTGTGGGTGAGGACCTTGACAGTCACGCTGCCGAGCACAATAGCGGAGATCCCGTGCCGGCCGTGCGAGGCCATGACGATCAGGTCGCAGTGTTGGTTGTTCGCGGCATCAATGATCGCCTGATACGGACGCTCGTGCTCCACATACATCACGTCGCAGCTCACGTCCTGCGCCAATGCCGCTGTCTTCACCTGGTCGAGGCATTTGTTCGCAAATCTTTCCGTTAGCTTCTTATATCCCCACTCTTCCGGCAGTTCCGGAAAACTAGCCGGTTCAATTTCGTAGAGTGTGGATAGCGATATGACTGTTATGCTTGTGACTCTGGCCTTCAGCGCCCTTGCCAAAAGGACACCATGCTCCACGGCCTTCATGGACAACTCTGAGCCATCGGTAGGGATGAGAATGTGCTTGTACATGACAGTTGCGCTCCGATCCTTGCATAATTTCATTCCAGAATATGCCGCTTGTGGTTAGATGCCAACGGAAGATTCTTATCGCAATCGCTGCTGACGAATCGGCGCCGTCATAGCCGCGCCCGCGCAGCTCCCGCAAAGCGTGAGTTTCGGCACCTGGATAACGGTGCGCTTCGTAATCTCACCGTCCATTTTCCGGCCCGGAATCACATGCCCCACCGCAGCCCAATAAGACATCTTGCCGTTACTCGCTCGCCTGTGCCTCCGCACCCGTGATGAGATCGAGCAATTCCGTCGTTATCTCGTCCTGCCGGGCAAGATGAGCGCTTCGATGCAATTGAGCGAGCTTTTTTGCCACGTTGTCATGCGCGGAGTCCATAGCGGCGAAACGAGCCGCGTTCTCGGCCGCGATGGATTCGACCACAGCTTCGGTCAGGCGCGCCGAAATATATTCAGCGGTGAGTTTTTCGAGAAGCACGCGGGGGGCGAGGTTGTGAAGTGGAGGCTGTCCCCGTTGGATGGCGCCAACAGCCGCCAGATCGAGCGGCAAGAGGAGTTGGCGCTGGACCGCAGGCACACCACCGCTGTGACGGCCGAACATCGCCTCGACCCGCGAAATTCCGCTTTGCGCGATCCGGCGGTAGAGTTCGTCCGCGAGGACGTGGACAGTCCCCGGTGCGCCACGAGGCCTCGTCGCGATTGGCGCCGACCAAGCAATTTGCAAGCCATGCTCGATCGCGAGTTCCGCGCCACGGCTACCCAAGATGAAGAGCTGATCTTCAGGCTCGATGGCTGCCTTCACGGCGTCGGCAAGGCGCGTGTTGAACTCGCCGACAAAGCCGAGCTCGGACATGCATAAAATGAGCGCCCGGCGCCTCCGCTCCGGGCGCGTTTCGGCCGCTGGCTCCGGCACTAGCAAAAGGCCAGCACCGATCGCCGCCAGCATCATTTCCGCGTAACGGCGAATGCCGCAAAGTGCTTGTTCCGCCTCTTGCACCCGCATGGCGGCGAGAGAACGCATGGCGCCGACGATGTCGCGCAGCTCGCTCATGCCGCCGATATGGGCCTGTAATTCGGCGAGCCGCATCATGTCCCCGGTCCGGCGCCTTCCGCGAACGAGCGTGCCAAGACGCCGAGCGTGTCCTTGAGGCGCGCATGCAACCCGGCGGGCAATGTGGCCACCTGGTCATCGAAAAGCATGACCTCCGGGCAATGCTCAGTGAGCCAGGGGCCAAGCTTGGAGCGGAACGCCTCCACCCGGTCGAGCGGGACGGAGTCCAGCAAACCTTCGGTGAGAGCCAGCAGCAGCGCCACCTGCTCGCCGAGCGCGAGCGGCGCGAATTGAGGTTGAGCGAGGACGCCGCGGATGCGGCGGCCATGGTCGATCACCTTGCGGGTGCGTTCATCAACCATGGTCCCGAAGCGGGTAAATACTTCGAGTTCAAGAAACTGAGCGTAGTCGAGCCGCAGGCTCTCCGACGCTGCCTTGAGGATGGGGGACTGCGCCTTGGCGCCGACGCGCGAGACACTCTTTCCAACATCGATCGCGGGTTTCTGATCTTCGTAAAAAAGACGCGGATCGAGATAGATCTGTCCGTCCGTGATCGAAATAAGGTTGGTCGGAATATAGGCGCTCATATTGCCGGCCTGGGTTTCGGCGATCGGCAACGCCGTGAGCGACCCTCCGCCGTGCACGGGCGCGAGCTTGGCCGATCGTTCGAGGAGCCGTGAATGAATGTAGAATATGTCGCCCGGGAAAGCCTCGCGTCCTGGCGGCCTGCGCAGCAGAAGCGAAACTTGACGATAGACCGCCGCATGCTTGGTGAGATCGTCGATCACAAGAAGAACGTCGCGCCCGCCCCGCATAAAGTGCTCGGCCATGGCGCAGGCGGCATAGGGCGTCAGCCATTGCAGGCCGGGCGCCGCATTCGCTTCGCCGACAACGAAGAGGCAGTGCTCCGGCGTGCCATAACGGCGCACCGCTTCGATTACCTGCGCAACCGATGAAATCCTCTGGCCGACCGCGGCGTAGACGCAGATGACGTCGCTCGAACGTTGGTTGATGATGGCGTCGACCGCGATGGCTGTCTTGCCGGTCTCGCGGTCGCCGATGATGAGTTCGCGCTGGCCGCGTCCGAGAGGAATCATCGCATCGACGACCAAAATCCCGGTCGCGAGGGGCCGCGTCACGAGCGCCCGGTCGACGATGGCCGGGGCCGGTCGCTCGACTGGGGCCAGCGCCTCCGCCGCGAACGGCGGTCCCCCATCGAGCGGCGCGCCAAGCGCGTCGATCACGCGGCCAAGGAGCGCTTCCCCAACGGGAACGCGGGCAACCTCGCCGGTGCCATGCACGATGCTCCCGGCCGCGATTTTCCCCGTGTCGCCAAGCAGCACGCATCCGATACGGTCCTCGCCAAGGTCGACGGCGAGGCCATGGAGGCCGCTTTCGAATATGAGCAACTCATCAAGCCGTGTGCCGGGCAAGCCAGAAATCATCGCGACGCCGTCGCCTATCTGGACGACATGGCCAATATGTTCGACTTGAGGCGCGAGGGGGAGCGCGCTGATACGGGACCGGCTTGCATCTATCCAGCCGTGCAAATCGTCAGCGAGCGTTGTCATGAACGTCGATCTTCGAGCACAGGGCCTCGAGCGCGGTTTGCCATGAGAAGCGCAAAATGGAGCACGGGAAATGCAGCTCTGCGCCGGCGATGAGATGCGAATCGATGTCGAACGTGATGCTTGTCTGGCCGCCAAAATTTTTTTGAAGCCCGGCGCGCCAGGCTTCGGCGGCTTTTTCCGGGAGCGCTCACGCGGTCACCACGCGAAGCGGTGCGCCATCCGCGAACTGCTTCCGGAGTGCCTCGAACTCCGGCTTGGGGAGCGCCGCGAGGTATTGTTCGATCTCTCCGAGCCACGCCTCCGCGCGAACCTTCGCGAGAACCCCGGCGACCCCAGCAAGCACGCGGCGAGCCATACCAGCGCCAAGGTCCACGGCGAGTTTCCTGGCCTCCGCGAGAGCCTGATCGCGTTCCATAGCGAGTGTCTTGCGGGCCCCGGCAAGCAGCGCCGCCGCTTCGCGTTCGGCCTGGGCGCGGCGCGCATTTGCCGCTTCTTCCGCCTGCGCCGCAGCGGCCTTGAGCACAGCCTCGCGCTCCGCGGCGATATTGCTCCGCCCCGCCTCGATGGCCGCGACCTCTTGCTTCGCCTTGGCTTCCGCCATGCTGGCATCGGCGTATTGCTTGTCAATCTCGGCGCGGCGGGCGTCGATCACCCGAAGCACCGGTTTGTAAAGGAAGCGGTGCAGTAGCCAGGCTAGGATAGCGAAGTTGATCGTCTGTAAAGCGAGAGTCCACCAATCAAAGTGCATGGTCACCTTGTGTAGGGGTTGGCGAAGAGCAAAAGAAGCGCGATGACAAGGCAGTAAATTGCCATTGTCTCGATCATGGCGAGACCGACGAAGAGGGCGCGCGAAATCGTTCCTGCCGCCTCCGGCTGGCGCGCGATTGCGTCCATGGCGGCCGCGACCGAGCGGCCCTCCGCGAGAGCCGGGCCGATCGAGCCGATAGAGACCGCGATCGCCGCGCCGATGATGCTGATATCTTTGAGATCGATGTCCATAAAACCTCCGTTTACGCTCGCCCGGCGGCGCCGGCTGCGGCGCCGATGAAAACCGTTGCCAAAACGGTGAAGATATAGGCCTGTACCAATCCAACCAGAATCTCGAGGGCCATCAGCGGGACCGGCACGAAGAGGCCAGCGAGCGCCACGAGGAGAGCGATCACGAACTCGCCGCTCATGACATTGCCGAACAGACGAACCATGAGCGAAAAAGTCCGCGTCACTTCCGAAACGAGGTTGAGGGGAAGCATGATGAGTTTAGGCTTGGCGAAGCTCGCAAGGTAGCCAAGCGGACCCTGCGCGCGCACGCCGAAATAATGCACCGAGAAGAATACGATGAGAGCCAATGCGGCCGGTGTCTCGATCTTGCCGGTGGGCGCCTCGACGCCTGGCAGCACGCCGGAGAGATTCGCCGCCGCAAGAAAAATGAAGAGGGTGCCGATGAGCGGCAAGAACGGCCGCGCGTCCTTGCCGATGACATCTTCAATCTGCCCCATGACACCAGTTATGATGGCTTCGATCGCGGCTTGACGCCGGTCTGGGTGCTGTTTCAGCCGCCGCGTCACCATTAAGGAGCCAAGCGTTAGCACCAGCATGATGACCCAGGTCGTCAGCACCGGCCGGGTGATCGCGATCGGACCGAGATGGAACAACACCATGCTGGATATGGGGGAGGACGGCATCAGCCACCCCTCCGCACCGAGCGCACCGCGATCGCCCGCGCCACGAGGAAACCGAGGAAGGCGCCGATAAGCGGCTCCGCGCCGAACCTCGCCGCAAAGGCAAGAAAGATAACCGCGCCCACGATGCGGCCAAGCGTGAGAGCAACCGGCGCAAGCGCGCCACCATAATTCGCGCAATAGAGATCCACTGTCCACCTCAAAGTGGTGAAATAGGCCAGTCCGAAAGCAGTTGCGGCGGATCCCATGATCGCGGCAGGAATGAGGGTTGAAATCGACACTACGCCGGTCATTCGCGAAACATCCAGTTCCAGGCGAGCACGCACCCGAGCGTCAGGCCGGCTACAAGCAAGCCGAGCGTCCAGAAAATTCCCGAGCCAAAACGCAGGTCGAGCCATTGGCCGGCGAATATGCCGAGAAGTGTCGGCGTCACGATGGTCCAGCCCAGTGCGCCAATCATCCTCAGGTTCTGCCCAATCGAGCGCTCGCCCTCGCGTTGCCACAAGGCGCGCCGCGCCCTGCGTTTCCGCACCGCTTCCCCGAGCGGTTCCGGGTGACCAGGCTTTTCGTGCGACGGCGGCTCCATCATGGCTTTGGTCCGATGGAGGAACGCCGCGCGCCGGGGCCGCTAGGCAAGGCTGCCGCCGGTCCTGGTCTGAGCAGGTGATAGATCTGCCTGATCGCGGCAACGTAAAGACGCTGGGTGCCGGTGCGCGCCGCCTGCTCTTCCGCGGCCACACGCCGAAAACCAGCGAGCACATCAATTTCGAGACGATGCAAGTCGTCGCCCAGCACCGCATCTGGCGTCGCGAAAGTGCTCGGCGATGGCGAGCGCCGTCAGGCCTGCCCGCCAGCGCGCGCCGGGTGGTTCGTTCATTTGGCCGAAGACGAGAGCCGTCCGCTTGAGTACGTCGGACTCCTGGAGTTCAAGCAGGAGCTCATGCCCTTCGCGGGAGCGCTCGCCGATGCCGCCGAAGACGGAGATCCCCGAGTGGCGCTCGACCGTGGTGCGTATGAGTTCCATGATGAGCACGGTCTTGCCAACACCGGCGCCGCCGAACATGGCCCCCTTGCCGCCCTTCACCAGGGGCGCAAGGAGGTCTATGACCTTTATGCCGGTATGAAATATTTCAAGGGTGCCGCCCTGCGTGTCGAGCGCCGGCGCCGGCGCGTGGATTGGCCTGCGCTCGATGTTCGCGGGAAACGCCTCCTTCAGGTCCGCAGGTTCGCCGAGCGCATTGAGGAGACGCCCGAGCACCGCGTTGCCGACCGGCACGCTGATCGGCGCGCCCAACGCCCGGACGGGCGTGCCACGCTTCAATCCGGTCGTGTTCTGCAAAGCCACCGCGCGCACGGTTGCGGGATCAAGGTGTTGGTGCACTTCCGAGATGAGGGGAGCGCCGCCGTCCCAATCTATGAGAACGGCCTCGTCGATCGCGGGCAGGGCACCCGCCAGAAACCTCACGTCGATGACCGAGCCGTGGACCGCGACGACCCGCCCCGCGCGTGACCCGCTGTCAACAATCTCCGGCGGGTGCATCATGTCCGGCCGCCAGGCTCCGCGCGCATCGACTCTCCGCACGGTGCTTGCGGATGGCCTTCCAAAAGAAATAGGCGCGGAGAACGTCTTGCGCCGCCATCGTGGTCCATGATCGAAATCGTTGCGGCTCGCCCTGCTGCACTCAGCGAGGCATACTCGCAAGCATATGTCAATTTCTCCGGACGGCCTTTATCCAAATCCGCGCGCCAAATAGGTATTTTAGCATAACGAAACCTATATTTTTCCCATCCTTCTTCCCGGAAACGGCGGTTTGATCCGGGGCAATAACCGTGAACGGGACCGCTGCTTAGTCCTTATCCGCACGGCGGCGCCTTCGCGAAGCCCGGGTGTCACGACAATGCAACTATTCGGGCAGATGGAGATGATCGAGACGGGGCTCATGAATCCAAAAGACGGCGCCTTTACGATGGGATTTGAGCGGTTCAACGCATTATTGACGTGGCGGGAGTACCCCGATGGTAATTTTGTCGCGGATGCCGTCAAGGCGCGGGTCAAAAGATAATCGACACGTGGGCTACCCCACGCCGGAAACGCGTGTTTTCCTACGTTTAGCAGTCTGCGGAAAAACCGGGAAATTTGAGCTTTTGCCGTTCCGGTATGGAGCTTTGTGCGGGTGGTTCAGTCGTTTGGCTCGGCATAAAAGGCTCTTTCTCGTGTCTTTACGGAGTTCGCCTAGGCGGCAACCAATTTCGGGATGCGGATCAGGTTGTAGGCGATGAGGTTCAGCAAGAATCCTCCGGCGATACGGGCAACCCCGCGATGCTTAGCCTTGCGCATCGTGCCATGCTGCTTGCCCCAGCCGAAGATGCATTCGATCATTTTGCGGCGCTTCTGCGACATGCCATAGCTCGCGTGCCTTGTCGTGCGGGCATCGATCGAGCTTCTCCGCCGCTTGCTGATTTTGGCTGGGCCATTGTTCTGCGCCACATGCGGCGTGACGTCGATGGCACGCAGGTCTTCAACATGGCCCTTCGTATCATAGGCCTTGTCCGCGCCTGCCGTGATGCGATGACCAACGGCCTTGCGCTTGCCTTTCAGCATGGCTTGCGAGGCGCGCCGTTCCGCCGTGCCATCGGCCTTTGTGACGACCCCTGCCACCGCAAGCCCGTGCCGGTTCTCCATGGTGACATGACCCATGTAGCAGAGCCTCGCCTCCCGCCCCGCCGCCTTGCGATAGAGACGGCTCTCCGGATCGGTCGTGCTCGCATGCGTCTCGTTCGAGCGTTTCTGGCCGCGAAAATCCGCGCCATCTCCTTCCTTGTCGCCGCCGACCTTGGCCCGAAAGCTCTTCTGCGACGCCCAGGCCTCGATCAAAGTGCCATCCACCGAAAAATGCTCGTCCGACAAAAGCGGCTTCACCTGCGGGTGATTCAAAAGCTTCGTCATGAACTTTTGAAACACCTCGCCGTGCTGCAGTCGATCCCGGTTCTTGGTGAAGGTCGTCGTGTCCCACACAGGGTCGTCCGGCGCAAGCCCGGCGAACCAGCGATACAAAAGATTATAGTCGAGCTGTTCCATCAGCTGGCGTTCCGAGCGGATGCCGTAGAACACCTGGAGCAGCAAGGCGCTCAGCAATTGCTCCGGTGGGATCGAGGGGCGGCCCGCGCTCGAATAGAGCTTTCCGAAGCTGGGGCTGAGATGCTTCAGAACCGCCCGAACCAGCTCCCTTACCTGCCGCAAAGGATGCTTCGCCGGCACCCGCGCCTCAGGAGACAAATAGGAAAACAATCCGCCCTGATCCCGAAATCGTCCGCGCATGAACCCCCCACCAATTCGTGACCAAAGTGAATCATCTCAGATCGGCCAAAGCCAGGTTTCAGCAAACTGCTAGAGCAAAAATTGCTTGAGCTTAACGTAGTAATTTTCTGGCGCATAGGCGTCATTCAGGCGGCTTGAGTATCCGCTCCCACCCTTTGCGGAAGTTCGGCTCAGAGTTCTCGATGACGGGAGTTGAAACGAAGCGAGCCAGTTTAAGACATCCCTTTACGGCGTTGGCGGTCGGCGAGCCGCCCGGACGGTGAGACACCCTTCGGAACTCCACAGAGGCGGTTCAGGCTTGCTCGGGAAGCCAAGTGGGGGCAGGATGCGCAAGAAATTGGCCGCTATTCGGGGATGCCGGATCAAATCTCGGAACCGCGCCATTAACTTCCGAAACGGTCGATTCGATTGCCATAAATCCATTTCTCGTCGCATGGCTGTTGGCATGGATTACATCCCACCAAAATGCTTGGATATGACTATCCATGTCACCGGTGGCTTCGTATGAAGATCGCCATCTTCTTCGCCGCCATCTTCACTGCCGCCCCCGCGTGGGCGCAACAAGTGGCTCCTGAAGTGATCTCGGGTTGTGTGCCCTGCCACGGCGGCGACGGGATCGCGCGATATGGCGAAGTGCCTATTCTTGCTGGCCAGAATGCGCCTTATCTCCTCAATCAGTTGCACGCGTTTCAATCGGGCAAGCGCGCGCACAAAGAGATGCGCTACATGACGCGCAATCTGACGGAAGAGGAGATGGAAGCCATCGCAGCTTACTTCTCAAGCCTTCCGCCGAGGTGATATGCAGCGGCGATAGACCGATGGCCCACCCATGTAACGTCGTGCATTAATCAAACAGACCGTGTGAAAACAATTCCCAGTCGCGCAATGAAGATCGTGAGACGCGCCGTGGCGCATTTTGCCCGTTCTGGTCGAGATAATCGCTTGGCGTGACCCCAGGGGCGTCCACGCAGGTTATTCCGGCCGGGAATGCACCTCGTATTACCTTCGTTTCATGCTCGGACGGCCGCTATCATGGCGTCAACTCCGAGGATGTTGACGGCCCGCCGGAGATTGTAGCCCGCATTCGCCGGATGGCGCGCGATTTTCCACCGTTTTTGGAGCGATTCATCTATAATGATCAGTGCGTTATGCTGGATTGATCGAGGCGGCCATGGGGAACCCGGCGGGTGAAGCGAACGACGCGGTTCTCAGGCTCGATTTCGACCGCCGTTTGATGCTCCAATTTCACGGCTCGATCGTGACCTCTGATGCCGGATTGTTGCCCTATCACGAACTCGTGGCCAACCAAGGTTGGAAGCGAGAAGTTTACGAATTGATATCATGAGTTATTCTCCACTGGCCAATTCTTTTGCCAAGAATTTTTTTATAGTGCCGGTGGTGGATGGTTTCGAGCTCGGTTAACTTGCCGAGCACGGTCGCCAGATTTTCGGGTATAATCTTTTTCGCGCTTGCTACAAGCGGCGCCGTCATGCAGCCGGGCGTAATCGCGCCATAACAATCCATGGCGAAGAATTCATTTGGCTCGACCGACTCGATGGAAATAATGACCGAGCGGACGCCTTTAGGGTTTGGGCGAATGAGACGAAAGCTCACACGATTCTGATTGATGCTGTAATCGCTCACCATTAGCCAAGCAAGCATCTCCTCACCACCAAGGTGCGTCTTGATCGCCGCGAGCATACGCGCAAAGGCCCCATCATTGGTGCCGTGCGGGCGGCTAGATTGCGGCGAGAAAGGCGCGCGGTCGCTAAGGTGCATGTGACTTTAGCCCGCATACGCCGGATGAGGCAATAATTTGCAGCGTCGATGCCGCGATTCAGCTAACATAATCAGCATGTTATTTCGGATCGAATGAGGCCGTCATGGCGAACCCGGCGGGTGAATCGTATGATGGCGCTCTCAGGCTCGATTTCGACCGCCGATTGTTGCTTCACTTTCGCGGATCGGTGGTTACCTCCGACGCAGGCTTGCTCGCATACCGGGAACTGGACGACGCGCTGTGCCTCAGCGCGATGGCGGGTGATGCGCTCTCCGACGCACGCACTGGCAAGAATGGCCGGCATGCACTCGTCGGGATGTTGCGGCAATCCATATTTGGGCGACTTGCCGGATATGAAGACGTGAACGACGCTCAACGCCTGCGCCATGATCCCGCGATGCGGTGGATAGTCGGCGGAAAGGCGGCCTCGGATGCAGCGGCTTCGCCGAGCCAGATGGGCCGCTTTGAGACGCGCTGGCTCACGGCGGAAAAGAACCTTTCGGCGCTCGCTGATCTCTCCGGCAAATGGATCGACAGCGTTCATGGTCGCCGTCCGCCGAGAGGTATCTTGCTCGACATGGATTCGAGCGTGAGCCCGACGCATGGCGAACAGGAACACAGTGTCTGGAACGGTCACTATGACTGCACCTGCTATCATCCGCTGTTCGTTTTCAACCAATATGGCGATTTGGAACGCTGCGCCCTGCGCCCCGGCAATGTTCACAGCGCCGATGGATGGGAGGCGGTGCTGAAGCCGGTCGTGGCGCGGTATCAAGGCAAGGTCTCACGCATTTATTTCCGCGCCGACGCCGGCTTCGCAAACCCCGAAGTTTACGAATATCTGGAGGCAGAACGGATCAAATATGCGATCCGTCTGCCCGCCAATCACATCTTGCAAGAGAGGATCGGCTATCTGCTCAAACGCCCGGTTGGTCGCCCGTCCAATGACGTCTGCCGATCCCATGCAAGTTTCACCTATCAAGCGGGAAGCTGGTCGCAGCCGCGCCGGGTGATCGCCAAGGTCGAATGGCATCCGGGCGAGCTTTATCCGCGCGTCGGCTTCATCGTGACGAACATGGCGCGCTCCGCCGAGAATGTCGTCGCCTTCTACAACAAGCGCGGCACGTGTGAGCAATGGATCAAGGAAGGAAAAGGCGCAATCAAGTGGACCCGGCTATCATGTCGGTCGTTCGCTGCTAACGCCGTCCGTCTCCAGCTTCATGCGCTGGCCTACAATCTCGGTAATTTTCTGCGCACGCTGGCGACGCCCGAACCGATAAAGGATTGGTCACTGACGAGCCTGAAGGAAAAGCTGATCAAGATCGGCGCGAAGATCGTGAGCCATGGCCGCTATGTCGCGTTTCAGATGGCCGAAGTCGCCATTCCGAAAAATCTCTTCGCGGACATCCTACGAATGATCGCCGACCTGCGGCCGCCGCCCAATCCAGCGCCTGCGTGAAGTGTTCGGTCGTCATGCGTCGAGCAAAAACTAAGGGAGAAGTGCGTCTTGATCACAACCGACTCTGTATTGTCCGGTGCGCGATCCGCCCATGTCACTGGTTTTGGTGTGCCGGAGCACCACAGCAGCGCCGCAGCGCGGCAATCTCAACCTCAATAAGCGGGCGATCCGGAAAATAATGCCGGTATAGGACGAATGTCCGATGTCACGGCAGGAGATCAATGATACGCGCTTGGCACATTCCCGGTTATCTGGGGAATGCCAGTTTAGATCCTGACAGCGGATTAAGTCATCCAGACAAGTTTGTGGCATGGCCGAGTCTGTAGCAACAATGTTGATCCAAATTCGTAAATTAACTCCTGCAAATCATTTGGACCCCGCGTTAATGATGCTCCATCCTCTGTGGAGCAGAAAACGGGATGCGCCGGGCGAAGTCTCTCGCGAGGCGTGAAATCAGCCGAGCCGAGTACGAGCGCGGCATTTTGGCCCTCAAGCAGGCGGTTGACGCCGGAAAGCCGCCGTCATGAAGCCGGCGGGGGAGGGAAATGTGGCGCGGAATCCCGATCAAGGGCCCCGGCGTACTAGGCTCACCGCAGCCCGCCAACGATAAGGCAATGGCCAACGTGGTCTGTTCCACTGCGCTCAATCTTTGCGGCGGGATAGAGCTGGCGGTTTGACCACCTCAATTCCGTCGGCGAACCTTATATTGCACCATATTACACAGACATTGTTCCCCAATACATGTAAGGTCGCGGTGATACGGTTTCCGGGTAATTAATGCGGATTGATTGGCTTTGGCCACCAATGGAATCCGGTCCGAGTTTTGATTTGCTCTGGCTGTTTCGCTAGGATGACGCATTGTTGGGCGATTTTTGCGTCGAGTTCCTCGATGGTTGCGATGTGCTTGTTGACGATTGGCTCGTCGACGAGCGCCCATAGGGTTTCGGCGGGCTGCAGTTCTGGGCTGTAGGGCGGCAGATAAACGAGGCGGATGCCATCGGCATCTTCAGGCCCGCGGCGCTGTGCCATCCCGCATTGTCGAGCACGAGTAGGATGATACGCCCTAAACCCGCTTCGGCCTCGCGTGCGAAGGTTTCGAGCAAAGCCTCGAAAAATTCCTTCGACACTCCGTTGGAAACGTACCAGAAGGTTTCGCCGGTGGCCGGTGATGCGAAGGCCGTGACGTAGAGCCAGTCGAACCGGTGATGCCCGTGCGCGATCGGGCGTTCGCCGATTGGCGCCCATACGCGGCGCGTGACGGGCTTCAGGCCGATGCGGTGCTCGTCCGTGGCGAAGACCTCGACCTTATTGCCGGGGTGCTTTGCCGCCTCCTCGGCGAGGGCGTCCGCGAGCTTTATGGAATGGCCCGCCCCTCTTTCCGGCGGTGTAGGCTCGCCGGCGGTTCAGACAGAGGAGTGGATCATGAAGATTGCAGTGCTTGGCGTCGATCTGGGCAAGAATGTTTGCAGCCTGGTCGGCCTTGATGACGTCGGCGTGGTTATCGTGCGTCGGCGAGCCAGAAGAGACACGCTGATCGATTTCGTTGGCAAATTACCGGCGTGCATTGTCGGGATGGAGGCTTGCTGCGGCGCCCATCATCTGGGCCGGTTGTTCGCGGCTCAAGGACACGACGTGCGTCTGATGTCGCCCGAATACGTGCGCCCTTATGTCAAGGCGCAGAAGAACGACATCGTGACGCCGAGGGGATAGCGGAGGCAGCAACGCGGCCAACGATGCGCTTCGTCGAAATCAAGACCCCGGCGCAGCTTGATATGCAGACGCTGCACCGGTCCAGGGATCGCTTGGTTGGCGAACGAACCGCTCTGATCAACCAGTTACGCGCAATCCTGCTGGAACGTGGGATTGTCGTGCCTCAAGGCAAGCGCAAACTCGAACATTATCTCGTCATGCTGATGGGAGAACACCAAGGCGGCGCCTTGACCGCGCGGATGCGGATGCTGGTCGCCGACATGCAGGCGCAATGGCGGGAGCTCGATCGGCGGATCGCCGCTTTCGAGGCCGAGTTTGCGTCTTTTGCCAAAGAAGATGAAGACGCGCGGCGATTGACCACAATCCCAGGGGTCGGCATCATGAACGCGACGGCGTTGATCGCGGCCATCGGCAAGGCCGAGACTTTCGCGCATGGGCGCGACCTGGCGGCATGGTTCGGTCTGGTTCCCCGGCATGCATCGGATCAAATTTCCTGTCGAAGCATTTGCACGCCGGCTTGACACAGGTCGCTCAGGCAAAAAGACCATGGACCGCGTGCTAGTTCAAGACTCGCGGCGCGTGAGGGTTCAGCCGTGGGCCTCACGCGAGCCCGGAGATGTCCGATAGGGGGTCACTTCCGGTTATCGAAGGGAGCCGGGATGTCGGCTTCCCACCCTGACAGCATGAGCGCTACAGCATACAAGTCAGCTGTGAACACGCTGACGAGAGAAGACCGCGCCCGCATCCTCCGCCTGTTTCGTGAGGGTTCTTCAATCCGCGCAATCACGGGGGTAACGGGTGCCAGCAAAAACACGGTCGTCAAGCTTCTCATCGCCGCCGGTGCGCCCACGCCCTATGTTGCCGGTCAAGCGGCGAAAGGGCCGCCGCGGTGACGTTGCCACAGAACGTTGGAGGTTTAGCCAATGCTTGAAGCCTTGGGTTTGCTCGGCATTCTCATTTTATATGCTTTGTGGGAGATTTTGCGTACCCTCCAACGAATTGAGGCATTCCAACGTCACGTAGAAGACAAGCGCGAGCAGCGGCGCGATCGGCGCGAGGAATTGCGCGCGGATGCAGAAGACACCGTTCTCAAATTGAGCAGGGCGTTACGCGGCCGAGCACCTGGAGGTGAAGAACCTCAACCGCCGCTTCGAGCAGATGGCGGATGTCCTCATGGTGCGAGCCTCAAAATCGTCCAGCCGCTCACATTCTAGCTGCGGCCAATCTCCGCAAGCGTCTCGTCGCCATGACCGCGGCGAGCCGTTCCATGATGAGAACGTGCATTTCCGACCTGGAAGCAAAGCGGTTTCAAGTGCCTCACCGCCGTCCGGCGACGCGCCAAGCAAGCTCTTGTGAGTGCGGACACGATACGCGGCACTTGATCCAGCTTTGGATAGATCAGCTGTAACATATTGATATTGCTGATTTCGATGGTGGGCGCACACGGGCTCGAACCGTGGACCTGCCTGATTTAAGAGTGAGCTGCTAACTATACGCCTTAAAAGCTTTGTGTACGAGATCAGCCGTGAACTGATAAACCTCGGCTTCAGTGTCAGCTGACCGAAATCCACACCATGTTTGTAGATGGAATTGTGGACGCCGCAAACGCTGCATACGTAACATTTTGATAAATATAGTTATTTATCGCTTCATTGGCGGACGCTCCCTCCGCCAGTTATTACGTACTTGATATTGCATATATTATTGTCTTTCTAGGAAGCCTATTTTCTCGCGAATTTACGGGGGTTACCGGTCTCGTGTTCAAAGCGATTCGTGGCAGAGACGGTTGCACGCGCGATTTCGGCCGCGGCCGTTATGAAAATCTCTCCGGCGCCATTTCGTGGTTGACTTTTCTCGCGGGCGGAGCAGCTGACGTCAGGCGATGCCGAAGTGATTGGAGGCGGGAACTCGCAGAATCGACGATTTGTTCTCAGCGGAAGCCGAGGAGCTTTCGCTGTTCAGCCCAGTCAGTCGGCAGCCGCGGCGTCAGGCGCATCAATGTCTTGGCGGTGAGTTGCGGCGGTTTTCGGCCATTAACAATGGCCGTGGTGATGTCGGGCGCCAGCCAGGGAAGACGCAGGAGGGAATAGATGTAGGCTGCCGACACGCGCTCCTCGCGAGCGATGTCACGCATGGTCAGCTTGGTGTTTTGGATCAGGCGTGCCTGGATGTGGTGAGCGCGCGCGATGATTCTGAGTAGGCTGGGATCGGCTGCCGTCTGGTCATTGGCATTCTCGACCAGCATTCGCATTTCGCGACCGACGCGCTTCAGGCCCACCGGCACCGTCAATCCCAGGAGATCAAATGACCGGCTATGCAGCGCCAATCCCAAGTTTTCGGGCGCGACTTCGGCCGCAGCATACTGGAGAAAGCCGACGGCACGCAGATTAAACGCCTTGAGCGCGTATCGAAATGGATTGAGTTGAACCTAGGGCCATGGCCAGTCTGAAGGTCTCCCCCGCTGCACTGGCGCCAAGTCAGGTAATCTCGATCATTAAGGCGAAAATCTATAAACAGTGATGGCGCGACGCTTCAAGGTTCGCATTCGCCGCCGCGTAAAAAGGCATTCTAGGGTCTAAGTGTCCGTCCGGAGAGATATTGAATCGTATGGAAATCACTTGTGATTCAAGGGAGGTGGCCTGATTCGAAGGGGGTCACCCATGTGGACGGCGAAGAATCGCGGGCGATACGACCGCGGCAAGTTACGATATCCGAGCGATCTGACCGACTCCGAATGGGAGCTGGTTGAACCGCTCATTCCACCGGGCAAGCGCGGCGGTGGCAAGCGGACCGTGGTGATGCGTGAGGTGGTGAACGGCCTCATGTACATTCTGTCGACCGGCTGTCAGTGGCGGGCGATCCCGAAGGACCTGCCGCCGAAGAGCACGCTCTACGATTATTTCGACCTGTGGACCTACGACGGCACATTGGAGGATATCCACCACGCCCTTTATGTGAGGTGCCGCGAGCAGGCCCAAAGGGAGGCCAGCCCCACCGTCGCCATCATCGATAGTCAAAGCGTGAAAAGCGCCGAAAAAGGGGGGCCCGCATCGATCCACCCGGCTATGATGCGGGCAAGAAGATCAAGGGTAAGAAGCGGCATATTCTCGTAGACACGTTGGGCTTGCTGCTTCATGCCGTCGTCCATCCGGCCGATATTCAAGATCGCGATGGCGGCATTCTCGTCATGGCGACCCTGTTCGGGATGTTTCCTTTCTTGGAAAGGCTGTTCGCCGACGGCGGCTATCAAGGACCCGAATTTAACCAGGCTGTGGCACGAGTGCTGCCGCATCTGAAAGCTGAAATCGTCAAGCGCTCCGATCACGCCAAGGGATTCGTGGTCTTGCCCAAACGCTGGATCGTCGAGCGCACTTTCGCTTGGCTCAATCGATGTCGTAGGCTCGCCAAGGACTGGGAGAACCTTAATCGAAAAGCCCTCGCGTTCTTGCGCCTCGCCTCAATCCGCCTCATGCTCAGAAGACTTTGTAATCCCGCATGAAGTCCCCGGACAAACTCTAATGGAGCCGGAGCGCCCGAAAGTAGATCGGAGCGTTTTGGAATTTGTGAAGGCCAATAAGTTTCATGCGGCGGATTTCGTCATCCGGTCGGATGGCGTGTGCCGGCTCAATCCGGCGATGGCCAGAGTTATCGTTCAAGTTATGTCAGACTAATCCGCAATGCCTCTACTGATATCGGATTTCGTGAGATCGGTGATGAAGCCAAAAGGAGTGTAGTTGTTGAACGATCTACCCCCGGGTACGAGTAACCCCATTTCCATGCTTGCCGCTTTGCTCGATAGAGCTGTCAAAGCGGTTCCGGCGGCGCGCTATATGTGGGGCCTCGTCGCAGCAAGCGCGGGTGTGGCAATCGTCAGTATTCTCAATGGACTAACCAGACTAACGTTTGTGGCGATCGTTGCAGCATTTGTCGCGATGTTCATCTTTTACGCGTTTTCACGCATTGAGAAATCCAGTGACGTGATCGTTAAGTCGGTTGGACGTCTTCTCGTAATTGCCGCAGGACTCGCATTTGTTTTCATCATTGCCGCGTCAGCATGGCTGGCATTGACTTGCGGTCCGCCGTTGATGGCGTATTTGTTCGGCGTGTCCGAAGTGTGCAAATACGGTTCGGCTAGCGCAGTTCTAATACCAAGTCTCTGAAAGTTTGACTCCTGAGGCGGATTCCCAAATCGGCATTTATCTGATTCACCATGGCAAACAGCTTTTGGGAGAGTTTGCCATGTCGACTCCGGTTCCGCTTCGCTCTGACTTTGACACGATTGGCCTGCGCATGCTGGCGCGGCGATCGCGTGACCCCGATCAGACCCGGCGTCTCTTGGCACTGGCCGAGATTTATGATGGCGGCTCGCGGCCGGATGCGGCGCGGATCGGCGGGGTCGGGGTGCAGATCGTGCGCGACTGGGTTGTCCGTTTCAACGCCAAAGGTCCTGATGGTCTCTTGACCGGCAAAGCGCCGGGCGCTCCCAGCATCCTCGGCGAGCGCCAGCGCCAAGCCTTGCGGCAGGTCGTGGAAGATGGGCCGATTCCCGCCCTGCATGGCGTCGTCCGCTGGCGGCTGATCGATCTGGCGCAGTGGCTCTTCGAAGAGTTCCGGGTTTCGATCTCCAAGCCGACGCTCAGCCGCGAGCTGCGGCATATGGGCTTTCGCAAGCTCTCGGCGCGACCGCGCCATCATGCGCAAGACGAGGAAGCCGCGGCGGCTTTTAAAAAAACTTTCTCGCCCTCGTGGAGGAGACCGCCGCAAAAGAGGCTCCTGGCAAGCCGATAGAGATTTGGTTTCAAGACGAAGCTCGGATCGGGCAGAAAAACAAGGTCACCCGCCGATGGGCGAAACGCGGGACACGGCCTTCGGCGCCGCACGACCAGAGGACGAGTTCAGCCTATATTTTCGGCGCCATCTGCCCGGCCGAAGGAAAAGGCGCCGGGCTCGTACTACCCTCCTGCAACAGCGAGGCCATGGCCCTGCATCTCGAAGAAATCTCGCTTGCGGTCGCACCAAGCGCGCATGCGCTCGTTCTTCTCGATCAGGCCGGGTGGCATGTCTCGGCGAAGCTTCCCGTCCCGGACAACATCACGCTCTTGCCGTTGCCGCCGAAATCGCCCGAGCTCAATCCGGTCGAGAACATCTGGCAATTCATGCGCGACAACTGGCTCTCGAACCGCGTCTTCGAATCCTACGACGACATTCTCGACCACTGCTGCTTCGCCTGGAACAAGCTCATCGACATGCCCTGGAAAATCATCTCCATCGGAACAAGAGAGTGGGCCTATCGGTCGTGATCAGCGAGACTTGGTATTACGCGCGAGGACTGGCTTCAGGTTGGTTGGCTCAAGGAATTGAAAGCTCGCCTTCAGAACACTCTTCGGGGCGTGTTGGAGCTAAAGACAGAACCAGCTATTGCCCTTGAAGACGAGGAGCTAAAGAAGCATCACAGACTTGTCCGGATGATGCAGATATTGGCGGCGGATGAGCCTGCGGGCACACGCCTTATAAAGCTTGTTCGTTATCTTGCCGAACCCGAAATCGCCGTCGAAGGGTTTCTGGATATTTGGACCTACTGCCGCCTCTATTCAAAGCGCGGACCGACGCTACTAATGATGGGCTGCTTGCGCGCTTGGCACGACAGTGCGCTGTTGCCAGAGATAAGTGATTGGGGACGCAAGCAATACGTTTTCTCTGGTTTTGAAAAAACTGTTAGCACGTTCGAAATTAACGCCTCTCAGTTCCCCATCGAGAAAGACGAGGGTGCGCAGGAGTATTGGACACAGCAGGCGCCGTTCATTCCGTTTGATGGAGACAAATATCTGGACCGATCCGATATGCCGGCGAATTGTCGTGAACTTAACGACGCTTGGGTGCTCAACCCGCCCGCATTCAACCCCGACGAGGCGGAAGAAAGCGCGCAGCGATTACTTGAAGAAGCGGCAGCCCTGCGGAAATGGACGATCCCACCGAGGGCGCGCGTAAAATTAGCTTTTGGTCCGTTTGTCGCCGCAGAGCTTACGGAATTAGGGGATGAGGTCTATTTCGTTTGGCGAACGGAGAATAATCGCTTTTGGCGGAACAGCGTCGGCGTGGAGAATAAGGGCTTCGATAACATCGCTAGCTTCTCGAACGACCCGAGGGTACCGGCGGCGATGAAGCTGATTATGGCTGCGCTTGTCCGTGACTTCCTTGTCGCCGAAGAAAGGCGGAAGATATTCGATGTCAAGAAAACGCGAGTTGGTGGTTCACGCGCCAAGAAGCAGGAAGCACGGATCGTCTATCTGCCGCGTATTCGCTACGTTATCGACATTAACGCACCAAAGCGGATTTCGCAGGGGTTAGAGCAAGGCGCACGGGCGCGTCATTTTGTGAGGGCGTTTTTCCGCAAGGTCGAGAAGCCGGCGCCCATCCAACTAGAGATCGCAAAGAACGAGCGGATAACCGTCCCCGAAGGTTACACCTTTGTGCGCGCCCACTACAGAGGCGGCGATGAAGACCAAAGGGTTTACCGCAGCCGCTCGGCCATGCAGCTTCTCTTCGAGGCTGTGAGCCGTCCAGAGATTAACCCCGAGCAGGACGACTGGTTCGAGTTCGAGCGAATGACGGCCGACCTCCTGCACAACCACCTCGGCTTCACGGTCATCTCGCGTGCGGCAAAGGGGGGAGATCGCGGGATCGACATCCGCGCTACGAAGCAACACGGCGGCGTAACTGAAATCTGGATCGTGCAGTGCAAATGCTACAGCCCCAACAACCCGGTCCAGGCCGACAAAATGCGTGAGCTGGTTGGGACCATGGCGGGGGTCAAACCTGAAGCTGGACAGGTCGTCCGAGGGATGTTTGTGACCTCCGGCCGCTATACCCCCGCTGCGCTGCGCACTGCGGTGGAGCATGGCATTCAGACCATCGATCACGATGACTTGATGAATATCTGCTCAGCGGTAAACCGCGCTGCCAACCGCTCCCACTGACACTAGGAGGGTCTGTACACAGCTGGAAGTGCCGAAATTGCCGAGACACCGGAGATTTTAGCCGCTATCGTGCTCGTATCACGGCCCCGCCGTCCGCCGATGCATGCGGGGGAGTTATTTGACGCCAAGAGTGATCCCTCGAAGCCATTGCAGCGTGAAACACTGAAGTATGGAATGGATTGAATTTCTGCGTGGGGCTCCAGTATGTGCATGCAGCGGCGCATTGCCCTGATCGTTGGAGCCGTGCTGGCCGCGCTTTCGCGGATGGGTTTCATCCTCACGGCGAACGGTGGCACCTTTCAAAGTTTTTCAATACGTTTTCGATCCAGAGCCCTCTTTTTTCGTCACGGTGTGAAAGCCAAGGAAACAGCCCCCTAACAAGGCCCCGTAAGCGTGGTCTGAAGACCGCAGATCGTCATGCGGCTTTCTGCTGAGCGACGGGGCTCCAGGCCCATGGCATGAGTTCATTGAGAGTTTTTCAGCATCGATTTGGGATGTTCAGCGCGCCGGTCGGTGGTGAAAGCGAACCAGACGGCGGGTTTTGCCAGCCCGCCATGCGCGCGATCATCAATGGCATGGACCCACAACCGCGCGGTCTTCGTTTCGCCACTGCCGGGATCGAGCATGGGCACGGGCGTATCGTCGGTGTGGAGCTTTGACGCTGACAAAACCATTTCCCTGATGCGCGCCACGATCGGATCAAGCAACGCCGCGCCCTGACCGGTCCAGCCCGCCAGCGTCGAGCGGTCGATATCGATGCCCTGAGCCGCCATCATCTCGGCCTGGCGATACAGCGGAAGATGATGATCGAACTTGGAGACGATGATGTGTCCAATCATGCGGAAGCTCGCCTTGCCCCGCGCGATGGCCTTGTCAGACGCTGGCGCCTGCACGATCTTCTCACAGGCGCGGCAGGAGAACTTCGGACGAATGTGCCGCGCGACCTTGAAGACGACGGGTTCGATGTCGAGCATTTCATCGGCGTCCTCCGCGAGACGGCGAAGAGCGCCGCCGCATGCAGGGCACACGCAATCGCCACTCGCCGGCAGATGCACGATTTCTTCACGCGGCAAATGCGCGGGCAATGATCTATCTGGCGTCTTGCGTTGGCGGATGGGCGATGCCGGGAGCCGCGGCAATTCGGCTTCCGCCGTCTCCAGTTCCTCAAGCGCCAGTTCAAGCTGGGCGATCTCGCTCGCCAGCTTTTCCGAAGAGCGGCCAAAATGCATCCGCTTCAATCGCGCGATCTGAACTTTAAGTTTCGCGTTCGCGCCCGGAGCCGCTCAACCGACTATGCCGCGGTCATCACTAGCCAGTCGCGTCTCCGCCCGTCAGGTGACGATCCCTTACGCAGGGCGGCGCACGCGCCGCTCACGGAGAGCTCCGGCCGGGGCTCGGTCCCGCGTCCCGCCTTCGGCGGCGCTATGCTGACGCACCTACGGGTGCGCCGCGCTGCGCGCCTTCGGCGCCGGCCGGAACTCGACGGCGCTTCCCGCCCGCTCCACAGGGCGGGCTCCTGGCAGCGTTCATCGTTGCGAGTGTTAGGCTCGTGCCTTGCCGCATATTTTGCGGCGTCCGACCGCATCTGGTAGGGAGTGCCACGCAGGTCTTGATGGCGCCCGCCGATAGCGGCGGACCGCGGATACCAATACACCTACAGACTACGAATTTAGGGAGTTCGAATCTCTCCGGGCGCGCCACTCTGAACCTATTGTAATCACTGAATTTTCTAAGTGAGATCCTGACAAAACTGAAAACTCCTAGATTTTGCTCCGTGATTTCAGAGACTATAGGATTCACGAATTCACTGCAGACACCGTTCCGGTCGATAGCTATCTTCGGTCACCAGCTTGTAAGTCTGCTCTGGTCGCGGATGCGGGCCTTTCTTAGCGATGTCTCTGCGGCCGCTTCCGGGCCGGAAGCGGCTATTTCGGCGCACGGCCCGGTTGACCAAGTCGATTCCCCCTTAGGTTCTGGCCGGTTCATGCGGGCGCAACGAAGGTCCCGGATCGAGCCAGAATTTTCCCGATACTGCACTGCAAGCTGCTGTGACGCCTTGAGTTCAGTCGCCGCATCGGGCTCACATGAGTGCGTGTCGCGTCCAGGGGAGGGGTGTCTTCATTGCGGTCGATTTTCATCAGCTTTCTCGTAACGATCTTCTTTCTTGCCTCCAGCTTTGTTTGGCTTGTTGTCTCGAACGTCCCCACCGGCCTGCGCCTTGCCGCGATCATGGCAACGGCTCCGGGCTGCATGCCGCCCCAGCATGTCCCGGCCAATGCCGGCAAACTAGTCGTTGCTGATCTACGTCAGCCGGGGAACGGCACTCTTTTTTCCGCCACGCCGCGCGAGGCCTGGATCGACAAGACGATCGCAAAGCTCCGCAGCGAGACGGACTCCACCCGCGACCTTGTCGTCTTTGTCCACGGCTTTCGTAGCAGTGTTGGGGACGCAACTTGCGCGAGCGAGGTGCTGCGCACTGAACTCGCCGGGCTTCCAGCCTATGCGGCGAGCGACGGGCCGGATATTTTCGTCTTCGGCTGGCCGGGAGAGTTCCGCCTTTGGCAATTGCGCAACAAACCACGGATATCGTTCTCGATCGCAAGAGCCTTTTCCTGGAGTATCTTTCGAGCGGCGAGGAGCGCCCTTCGTTTCTGGCTTGCAAGCTCGCGCGCCTTGCGTGCGTCCTGACGCGCCGCGACGCCGAGCACTCCGCAAAGACGGTGGACGGGGAACTCGTTTTTCGCCTTATCGATGAGCTGGAACTTCATCGACTTCCCTCCCTGGCGAAAAAAGCAGTGGCCTTCTTCAGAATGTCGCGTTCCTGACGGAGGATCTCGTTCTCCCGGCGGAGCCGCTTCAGCTCGGCTGTCATGTCCTCAGATCGCGCCTTCTCCGGAGCATCGATTCTGGCGGTCGCGATTCCGGGCAATCCAGCGGGTCAGCATCGACAGGCCAACACCCAGATTTTCAGCCAATTCACGCCGCGTGCGTCCGCTGCTCCGCGCCAGACGTACCGCCTCATCCTCAAACTCTTGCGTAAATCCCTTCTGCTTCGTCATCGAGTTCACCTTTCATCCAAGGAAAACTCTCCACTTTTTCGAGGCAAGTCCAGTCATACAGTTTGTTCCGTGGCGCGTCAGGCAGGAACCCCAGCATGGCCTGCGTCAGCATGGAGATCGATCCGGCCGCCCAGGCTTGCGGTACATTCGCGCCGACATATTGCACCGGAAACGTCGTCTCATCGCGTTGAAAGGCAGTGTAGAGCTCCGGCAATTGGTTCAGCAGAAAATGACTCGCTCCGATGCTGATGTCGTGCGCGATCCGCCCGGCCTCCGCGCCGAAGCCATAGAGTTTGAACCCCATCGCGATGATCCCATCGTGCGGCCATACCGATCCCGTCAATTCCTAGTGGAACCGCCTCCATTCTGCGAACCCGACCCATTCTAGCTTGCGCCCAAAATCCCCAAGGATGCATTGAAAATTCAGATTGCTGCAGCGGCTGTTGCGCCAAAATGGGGACATTGCCAAGTGAGCCAAGGTCTGCAGTTCCGCATCATACTGCAGCGATTAAGAGAGGCCTCGCCCACCCTGTGCAACCCCCGCCTTAACCAAGCCGACCTACGGCCTGCACGGCACACCCGACCCCTCGAAGACGTACATGGTACGCCGAAGTTAGATTGAGTTCCTAATCGGAACGAAGCTTTAAGGTTCCCGGCGCCCCGGCGCGCCGCATCGCCCCGCTCCGGCCGCGTTTAAACATGCCGCGAATGCTATGTAGAAATGACCCGTGATATTTCGGTGCGGTCAAAGCGCGCTCTCGCTAGACCGCACCGAGCGCTTCGATCTAGTTAACCTGTTGTAGATGGTTCAGCGCGATTTCGGCATGGGTCGTTGCCTCGTCGGCATTCCCCTTTTTCCCCTGATCGATCGCTTCTTTCAAATGCTTGATCGCTTCCGCTTTGTGAGGATTAGCCTTATCCTTCTCACTGGCTTCCGCGTGCGTGAGCGCCGCCTCGGCATGAGTAGCTAGGACATCGGCATGTCCCTGCTTGCCATGATCAATGGCTTGCCTTGTGTGCTCAATCGCCTGCGAGAGATGGTCTTCAACAGCCAACGAAACCTGCGGCATTAGAATTAGAGCGAGGCCGAGGCCTAACATTGCGACAATGAATTTACGGGACATGGGTGAATCCTCCATCTGTGGGTTGATGTCGTTTTCTGGCTCGCCTTGCGGCAAGGAACGGTTTCGGCAACGCCATAAGCTTAATCTACGACGCAACCGATCGACCGAAGTCGAGCCTCGTTAACAAGCGCGGTCTCCAGAAGTTCAAGCTTAGCGGCTGCAATTGTGCATAATTCCCGCGCAGCGCTCGTTGCAGCATCAACGTTGCAAGCGATGACAGCTATCGTATTGAGACTGTCACGATGCCGTGATGTTTCTACCCAGGTGCAAGCCGCCGCGCTTGATGCGGCTTGGGCGTGGGTAAAGCTCGCCCCGATCGGCGCCAGTTCAACCAGCATGGATGAAATTGTCGCACGCGTTCATGCGCAATGGCCCGGGCTCGCCCCTGAAACAATCAGGGCCGAGATTGATCCCAATAGGCGACGAGATGATTGGGTTTGTTCCACATTGGAACCCAATAGTGACCAGAGCGCAGGATGCGATCGATCGCGCGGCAAATAAAGGTCAATTGTTCCCTCGTGTCGGCGACCAGCGCCTTCTCGATCAAGGCGCCGACCGCGTTGATGGCAATCCCCGAGACGTTATGCGAGCCAGGCAGGCTTCTGACCCGAATGTCGATCGCATGCCTTCTCCGGCGTGAGGCCGAGGCCGAAGCGCGACGTCACCACAATCATAGTCGCGAGGCGCCGCTTATATTGGGCCGCATCGACGACCCGGTAGCAAGCGTTCGATACCGAGCAGCTTCAGGTTTTTAATGTACGGCGCGGTGCGTGCCGGCGATTACAACTCCTGCAGAAAGGGCCTTCTCAATCTGCCAAAGGAGTGTCTGACTCTCGTTTCACGCTACTCGGGCGCACGGGGCTTCTCGGGAGGACTGGGCTTCTCTGCAATGCTGCGATATGCCGTCGCCGGCCAAGACAACGCTCTCGGCAGTTCCGTCGCAACACTCTCGACGAATTGCGACGCGGGGCCGCTGCTCCAGTTTGCTTTGATCGTGGGCGCTAGCGCAACACCAACGCCGACAAGATAAGCAATCACTAGCAGGGCGATAAGCACACGCATCGATTCATCCTCCGCATGGCAATCAAGACAAGCAGCAATAGGACTGCGCCAATCGTGGCGTCGAAGATCGCGCCAATAATTCTGATCACGACGTCACTCCCTCGGAATGACCCGATACAATACCGGTGTTGCCGCGACTTCAAATGCAAGGCCTGTGGGCCGTGATGATCGATAAAGGTCTCGATAGCTTGTGAAAGTGCCCCGATCAGCCATGGCAACGGCGGCGTGTCCTCTGGATAGCCCTCGCGATAGGTCACGATTTCGATTACGTCCGCGCCCTCGGTTTCGAGCTCGGCCTGTAACTCACGATTGGTCTCGCCGTAAAGCTGCACCACGACGCGTTTGCCGGGCAACGGGGTCCCATGCATTTCGGTAAGCACCTCGTGCGTCGTAAAAGGTTCGCTGGCGGCGCAGTCGATGCGCACCTTGCGCGAGTGCAGTACCGTGGCCGGCTTAGGGCCCCTTACGACCACTTGCGCTGAGTCCAGCAGCTGTAGCAAGGACCAGATCGTCATTTCGCAGGGAGACCCTGCGGATGCGGTCTTCTACGTCCAGAGCGGCAAGGTGAAGGTCTCCATCGTTTCGAAGCAAGGCAAGGAAGCCGTCGTCGCAATTCATGGAGCGAACGATTTCTTCGGTGAAGGATGTCTTGCCGGGCAGGCGCAGCGGATAGCGACGGTCGCGACGATGACGGACTCCGTCATCGTGCGGCTGGAAAAAGCGGCTATTGTCCGCGTGATCCAACAGGAGCCAGCGTTCTCCGGGATGTTCATTGCCCATCTTCTGGCTCGGGCCATCCGCGTCGAGGCAGACCTCGTCGATCAGCTGTTCAATTCGAGTGAAAAACGTCTTGCCCGGCTGCTCCTGCTGATGGCGAACTTTGGCAAGGAAGACAAACCGGAGCCGTTGATCACGAAAATCAGCCAGGAGACGCTTGCGGAGATGATCGGCACGACCCGGTCCCGGGTGAGTTTCTTCATGAACAAATTTCGAAAACTCGGCTTCATTGACTACAACGGCGGCAACGGCGGCATCGAAGTCCACAATTCATTGTTGAGTGCCGTTCTGCACGACGAGCCACATATCGAGATTTAAGCCTGCTCCTTTTGCCAATGCGCGCGCATGTGGATATGACCTCTTGTTGTCAGCAATTCTGCACGTTCCGTAGCATGGCCGTAGCCTCGCTAGCATAGGAGGGTCGTCCCCCTCCTGTTACCGTTTTTAACCCTTGATCAGCGGGCGCCGTCCAGACATGACAATGCCGTCGGAACGGCTACAAGCGAAACCGAGCCAAGCGAACACGAACGGCATTGAGCCACAGCGCGCGTCAAGCTGGGATTTCACAAAGTCGGACCAGAACGCGCCGAGGCGAGTTCTCGGGTGAACTCGGCGGAACGGTTAGACGAAACAGCATGGCCAATACTTTGCAAGCTTCGTCCTCAACGCTATTGATGTACAAGTGGCTGGGTTGAATGATCTCGCGCCTCAATTTCTGAGAAGCCCGTAGCCAACCGAAGCCAGCTGGGCGCTTTGCGGTAGACCGGCGAATGCATGTCTTCGCTCAGCGCCAGAACGCCGGTGCGGCGGCGAATGTCGCCCAAATCTCGGGCAGCTTCCGGAGCGCCTTGTCGCGCCGCTTATCGCTCCATTGGACCAGCGAGGCGGTCGCAGGCGCAACCTCGCTGCGCGCGCCCGCGCAGAGGCGCCCGGCCAGCCTGGTCGCCATTGCTGCGTCGGTGCCGGTGCCGCGCAGCTTCAAAAGGCGCTTGGACGCCTTCTGATACTGCTTGACCGGCTTCGGCGGTTAGATGGCGGCGAGGTAGTCCCCGCTGTAACGCAGCTTCTTCAGCGCCTTGCGGAGCGCATGCAGCTCTTCGGCCGAGCGCCGGCGCGGGTGCCCGCCCCTGGCGACCCGCGTGGCCATGCGGTCCAGCAGGGCGTGCGCGAGTTTCCGGATCGGGCGGTTCAGCGCATCGTCGCCGGCCACGGGGGATCCCACATCGCCCGGCTCCAACCAGGCCGCCATGCCAAGCACGAGGGCGGTAATGGCGGGGCGGCTGAACTCCTCCTCCAGCTCGCGATGGGCGACCTGCCGCGAGGCTTCCGTGGGGGTGCGCAGCAGCTCCACCCAGCCCTTCGCAATTTCGTCCTTCTCGGCATCAGGCAGGATCTGTGTGCAGAACACGTCCCAGTCGCGGGCGACCCGGACCGTCACGTTAGTTTCGAACAAGGTAGAAATGCCGCCAGGCGGCTCCGTGGCCGCGATGGAGGTCGAGGTCAAAGATTGGTCGGTGTCGAAGGCGCCGAATGGATTGCAAATTCCGGCCCAAGGCTTTTACGTCGCGCAGCTGCTCTCGGGCGTGGTCACCACCGATATCAAAGGAAAATCGGAAACGCGCAAGCCGGGGGATTTCTGGACAGTAGATGCCGGCTCGCCCATGACTGTGGCGCTCGCGCCACGAAAAAAAATTCGCGCAGCTCCGAACGCTTACGCTCACTTCGGTTCCTTAACGCCGGGCGTTCTCACACTAAATGGGGCGGAAGGCCCATCCGTGCGAAAAAAGCACGCTTCCGCAACGTCCCGCACATGACGACGCGCTGCGGGGGCTGGCAGGGACGATGGCATCTCCCCAGATAATGTGCATCCGGGCGAAGGCAGATATTGTGGAGAAGCCCAAGCCGGAGCCATCGCACTGAAAGGGTTGGACATCATGGATACCCAGACACTTCTCATCATTATTATTCTTGTTCTCCTCCTTGGCGGAGGCGGCTGGTACGGCCGGGGACGCTGGTTTTAGGCGGCAGGCAGGGTGCCCGTCGCGGATCATGTTGGAATTTAATGACGTGGCTCGGGGCTGCATGATGCTATCTGATCATGCAGCGACGTCTAACCATTGGCGTATCTGGTGCAATACCCCCGGCGCTTTTGAACGCGCTGCTGCCGGGCAAGGGCGTGCTGCGCTTCGTCTGCGGTGGCATAGGTAATCATGCGTGTCAAACAGCATTGAATTGGGACCCCGGATCGGTGTGCAAAAGGTACCCCTTTTGGCGGGGAGGAACGACAGCGCTCGCCCCCGGCGGAGCTGGTCAGGGTTGCGCAGCCGGGGCGAGCGCGGTGGCGTGGGAGGGGGCTTTGAGCGCTAGGCGCGGTTTTTGAAGCGCCAGCTTTCATTTCCGGTTTCGACGATGTCGCAGTGATGGGTGAGACGATCGAGGAGCGCGGTCGTCATCTTGGCGTCGCCGAAGACGCTCGGCCATTCGCCGAACGCCAGATTGGTCGTGACGATCACCGAGGTGCGTTCGTAGAGCTGGCTAACGAGATGGAAGAGCAATTGCCCGCCAGCCTGAGCGAAGGGCAGATAGCCGAGTTCGTCGAGAACGGTGAAGTCCTTGCGAGTGAGGTAATCGGCGATTCGTCCCTGCCGCCCTGCGCGTGCTTCGGCCTCCAGGCGATTGACGAGATCGACTGTATTGAAGAAGCGGCCGCGCAGGCCGGCGCGGATGCAGCTTCGCGCGATGGCAATGGCGAGATGCGTCTTGCCGGTCCCGGTGCCCCCCACGAGAACGACGTTGCGTTGCTGCGCGATGAAGCCGCCTCCGGAAAGATCACGCACCAGGGTTTCGTTGACGGTCGTGCCGTCAAAGTCGAAGTCATCGATGTCCTTGGCCAGAGGGAGTTTGGCGATGGTCATCTGATATTTGATGGAGCGCGCCTGCTTTCCGGCAATTTCGGCCTTAAGAAGATCGCCGACGATTTGTGGCGGCTCGTGCTGCCGCTTTATGCCAGCCGCCATCACATCATCATAGGCGGTTCGCATGCCGAAGAGCTTGAGTTCGCTCATGAGGTCGAAGACTTGCGTGCGTTCCATCAGCCTGAACTCCTCAGTTGATCGTACCGGGCACAATCGGCGAGCGGGACGTGCCGGAGTTTCAGCGCGTCCGGGGTGAGTATGGTGAGTGGCGGACCGGGATCACGGCGACGCGCCAGAATGTTGAGAACGACGTCGGCGGAATGGACGCCCTCGCTCAACGCCTCGGCACAGGCGGCCTCGACCGCCGGCAGCCCGTCGTCGAGAACCGCCGCGAGGATTTTCACCATCTGCCGATCGCCATCGGCGGAGCCGGTGAGTTTGCGGCGAATTTTCTCCATGGCCGAGGGCAAGACCCAGTCCTTGAACGGCGCGCCATTCCTCAGAGCGCCGGGCTTGCGGGCCAGAACCGGAACGTAATGCCAGGGATCGTAAATCGTCTCTTCGCGGCCAAAGGATCGCCGATGTTCGCCGGCGGCGATCCCGTCCTGGCGAATGACGATCCGGTCTGCATAAGCGTGGATTTCGACCGGACGCCCGACCGCGCGCGCCTTCACCGAGTATTTGTTGTTATCGAACCGGATAAGGCAGGTCTTGGACACCGCCGCGCTCACTGCATGGAAGCCGTCGAAGCGGCCGCGCAGTTGCACGAGCTTTTGCCGTTCGTCCTCGAAAACCTCCCAGATCGTGCGGCTGGCGCATTCTGGATGACGATGCGCCTTGGCGTAAGCGACACATTTGTCGAGGAGCCAGGCATTCAATTCGTCATAGCTCTTGAATCTCAGGCGCGGCGTGAAAAAGCGCTCACGCACCAAGCCGACCTGGTTCTCGACCTGGCCCTTTTCCCAGCCCGAGGCCGGCGTGCAGGCCACTGGCTCGACGAGATAATGCCCGCACATTTGAAGGAAGCGGCGATTGTATTGCCGGTCCTTGCCGGCGAAGATTGTCTCCACCGCGGTTTTCATATTGTCATAAATGCCGCGCTCGCAGGCGCCTTTGAAAAAGGCAAAGGCGCGGTCATGCGCGTCAAAGACCATCTCTTGGGTCTCGCGTGGATAGGCGCGGACAAACGGCATGCGGCTGTGACAGAGCCGCATATGGGCGACCTTCACGGTCACCGTCGCGCCGTTCAGCACGACGATTTCATGGCTCCAGTCGAACTGATAGGCCTCGCCGGGAGCAAAGGTGAGCGGCACATAAGCCTGCGCCAGCGCCACACCGCGTTCCTTGCGCCACGTTTTCGCGTAACGGCGAACCGCGTCGTAGCTTCCGGCATAACCAAGGCTGCGCAGTTCTTCGAATAGCCGAACAAGCGTCAGCCGCTCGCGCGCCGATTTTTCTGCATTCTCCAACAGCAGGGAATCCAGCCGCTCCCGCCACGGTCCGATCTTGGGAAGCGGCTGCGTCAAGCGTTCGTAATGGAACTCGGTCGCTTCGGATCGGATGACCTTCCGGACGACCTTTCTGGAGACGTGCAGCTCCCGGCAAATCTCCTTGATCGGCTTTTTCTGAACAAAAAACGCCCGGCAAATCTTGGCGATCGTTTCCACAACCAGCATTCCAATCTCGGCCTCCCAAAATCCAGGAGGCCACTGTGGACCCTCAGCCCCGGGGTCCCGATTGGATGCAAATCACCCCAAAAGCGGGGTCCTTATTCCATGCTTATTCACAGTCTACGGGCTTCCCTGTGGCTCGCCTTTCGGCCTCATCACCGCGGCGGCGGCGGCGCGGGCAAGCGGGGCATAGCGGGCGCGCAGCGTCTTCGCGTCGACTCCATTCCGATACGAGTCAAATGCAGAGGAGGTGGGCGGGATGCCCAACTCGTTGGCTAGCTCGAGAACGGAGCTCAGGTGGACCAAAAAATCCTCCTGATTTTGTCGTTCGTTGTCTTTCAGCTCGGACATTCGGCGTTCGATAAATGACCTAAAGTCGCCTGCAGTGGAAGTGTTGCTTTTCAGCTCGACAATAAAATGCTCGATAGAAGTTCTGGCGTTGTCGTCCAGCATGGACACAAGGAACTCATTGTTGCACACCGCGCAAATAAAACGCTCGAAAGATGGTCTGTTGAGATTTTGGCCGCTCATATTGGGCGTGGCGTCCGTCAAGCCCCGTGACATTTTCGAAGAAGCTTGTAAGAAACCAAAAGCGACGATCAGCTTCCCCACTTCGCCCGGTATTTCGTCGACGTGGCTTTGCCACTCCTCTGAAAATCGCTTGCGCTGACTTTCGGGCAATTGGCGAACGGCGCGTTGAATGAAATACTTGATGAGCCTGGGCGTCCAAGCCTTGAATTCATCGGCGAGTTGCCTTGAGACAGCCGTCGCGAAAATACCAAAGAGAGCGAAAAAGAAGATCCCGATCACCCCGATCAACTCCACGCGACCCTCCCCACGGCGGGCGTCAAGTCACGGACGACCTCTTGAACGTTTTTCGCTCCTTTTCGGGTTATTCGGTAAAAGCGGCGGCGCGGCCTCCCTAGAACGGTAGGGACTTCGACTTCCCATCGACTTTGCAGCCACCCCACTCCTTCAAGCCGAAAGAGGATTGGGTAGAGCGTGCCGGAAGCCAGTTTCGTGCGCTTGCCGATTTCTGCCCCCGACAGTTCGTCCGATGGGCAGGAAATCAACGCGCCAAGAACCTTAAGGGTCTGCGGCGAAAGTCTTGGTTGCTTATCCATAGTAGCTTACTCTACATAGGGCATGGCGCGTTGTCAAATCCGCTCGTATGCTTTTTCTCCTTGGCGCGCGCTTCACACCGCGCGCCCGCCGCCAGTGTTAGGAGCGAAGGCGGTTTTTCTCGCGGCGGATCGTCGCCTTGTCAGATGCCGCCACCGTTTGCTCCCCTATTGTTACCACAGACGTTGTTACGGCAATTGGCCGAGCGAATTGCGCTGATCGATGGACAGCTGAAGTCACTGAACGGCAAGCCCACCGACAAAGTGACAAGGCCGACGGAACATGTCGAGAGCCACCGCTCTTGCAATCCTTAGTACCGCGTGAGCAGAACTCACTTGTCGCTCATGCCGTCAAATGTTGCGCGAACGCTGACAGAACCGATCCTCGCTTTTGAGGGAGAGTGCCCTCGCAGGTCGCACGCGGCTGCGTTGAAGCCTCTCATGGCGCGATGATAGGATCGCTCCGCGACGCGCCGTCGCACAAAACGCCGAGCCACCGAGATCAAGGGGAATGAGAAATGGCGCGCCAGCCACCGTTGAATGAAGAGGTGCTCGTCAAGCTCGGCTCCGAAAAGCTCGCCAGACTGGTGATCGGCGAGGCAAAGCGCAATGCTGCGTTCCGGAAGCTCGTCGCGGCCGCGCTTGCCGCGACTAAGGGGCCGGCGGCGGTCGCCGCGATCATCGACAAGCGCCTCGCGGGGCTCGATCGCGCCAAAGCCTTCGTCGACTGGGAAAAAGCCAAGACTTTCACGGCAGACATCGCCGCCACACTGGCGACTATCACCGAGGAACTCGGGTCCGTGGATCCTGACGCCGCAGTCGACCGGCTCGTGCGGTTCCTCTCGACCGCCGATCGAGTGTTCGAGCGGATCGACAATTCGAATGGCCGCCTGCAGAACGCCTATCATGAGGCCGCCGCTGCTCTCCCGGATCTTGTCGGGCGGCTCGAGCAAGCTGATAAGGCTTCGATCCCGGACCGGCTTTTCGCTCTGACTGTTTCCGACCACTACGGCTTCTTTTCCACGATCATGCCAGAACTCGTCGCGCACTTGCCGGCGCATGCCGTCGATCATTGGGACGAGCGCCTCGCCGAGGCGGAGCGATCCCTCGGTCCGATCAACGACGCTGACCGGGACTGGAAAAGGCGCGCGAAGACAGAAAGGATCATCCATCTGCGCCAGGCGATCGTCGACTGCCGGCATGACGTTGACGCCTTCATCGCCCTGGAGAAGAGCCGGCCGGACGGGCATCGTGACACGATGGCGGTCGCCGAGCGATTGTGCGACGCCGGTCGTCATAGTGAAGCGCTCGAATGGGTTCGCAAGCGCGGCCGGCCGGGCTTGAAGGTCATGACCTACGACGATCTCGCCGATGGATCGAGCCCACGCGACCTATCGGATCTCGCCCGCACGCGCCTGGAAATCCGGATTCTCGAGGCGATGGGTGATCGCACAACGGCGCAAGACTTGAGATGGAAAACCTTCGAGACGACGCTCGACATCGGCATGTTGCGCGATCATATCGCCCGTCTGCCCGATTTTGCCGAATTCGATGTGCTCGACAAAGCTTTCGCTCACGCGATCGGCTTTGAGCAGAAATATCGCGCCTTGGCGTTTTTTCTGAATTGGCCACGTCTCGATCTCGCGGCGAAGCTCGTCCTCAATCGGCGCGCCGAATGGGAAGGCCGCCATTACGAAGCGCTATTGGCGGCGGCAGAAACATTGGAACCCGATCATCCGCTGGCGGCCACGATTTTGTAGCATGGCTGAACTGACGCATGGAGACTCCTGGCTGAAATTGTAGTGCCGTAACCTGTCGAGATGGGGCGTCTTGAATGGCCGCTGCGGCTCGGCGCCCCCGCGGCTAACGTCCCAGCCCACCGTGTGATCGTGAATCTCCATTCCGGTACGACTATGTTCTGTGTATATCGAACACACCGCAATTTCCTTGTCAAGCATGATTTCGTTCGTCATATATCGAACACCGACTTTTCCCCGGAAAAGGAGCCCAGATGCCATCGTCATTGGGAGACAAGATCAGGAAGCATCGCCTGGAAAAGGGCTATTCCCTGGACAAACTGGCGAAGATAACCGATTCCAGCAAAAGCTACCTTTGGGAGCTCGAAAACCGAGATACACGCAAGCCGTCGGGCGAAAAGCTGACGCGAATCGCCGAAGCCCTCTCCGTCACGACGGATTACCTGCTCGACGAATTTGCCGAACCCAACGAGAACGTCCTCAGGGAGGCCTTCTTCCGAAAGTTCAACAAGCTTGATCCCAACGACCAGAAGAAGATCGAACAGATGATCGATGCCTGGAGAAAAAAGAGTTGAAGCTACCAACGACACCACAAGGGTGGGCGATCCGCCTGTCGAAGCTCGTGAAGATATTTCACGAGGCGCACGGACTCGACAGGTTTCCCATCAAGATCGCATCGATCGCGACAGAGTATTCGCGCAAAGTTTTCCCCGACGCACCAATCACCAAGGTGGAGGGCCTCGAACTGTCCGCAAAGTTCGAGGGAATACTGATGCCGCATCCGAATAGAAACGGCGAGTGGGGCATAATCTACAACAGCTCGATCACCTCCAAGGGCCGCATTAACTTTACGCTTGGACACGAACTCGGTCATTACCTGTTGCATCGCCATCTTTCGCCGGAAGGCTTTCGATGTTCCAGCCGCGACATGCTGGATTGGAAATCAGAGCACGGCCAGATCGAGGCTCAGGCCAACACGTTCGCTTCTTTCCTCTTGATGCCGCTCGACGACTTCCGGGAGCAAATCCGCAGCCAAGCGATCACCATGGCGCTGATGCGCCATCTGTCGGATTGCTATGAGGTATCGATCACGGCCGCCATCCTCAAATGGCTCGGCATCACCGACAAGCGCGCGATGATCGTCGTCAGCAAGGATGGTTTCATCGACTGGTCTTGGGGGAGCAAACGGCTCTTCAAATCAGGGATCTATTATCGCGCTCGGCAGGAAACTGTGCCGTTGCCGGAGCTTTCTCTTGCCGCTCGGCGAGATCCATCGATCGACGCTGAAATCGGTTTCGTCCATCCGAAGGGCGTGTGGGTCGGCAACGAAGAAGTGAATGAAATGACTGTCTTTGCTGGTAAGAGCGATATGGCAATCACTCTTCTGCTTTATCCGAACAACGGTGCGAACTACCTGCGTCTGATGCCGGACTGCGATGAAGAAGATACGCTCGACAGGTACGATCAATTTCAGAGACACGGATAATGGGCGTGGCTTCGCGCGGAAGCCGAGGATTAATCTACGACCTACCGGCGACGGCGAGGCCTGCGAGGATCCAGGGAGTTGCCGGATTTGGAGGTCGCAGCGGCGCCAATGTGATTTCACAGGCTGAAAAGTTTGCGAAGCTTGACTTCATTTGCGGCTGAATTGATGCCGTGGTGGGCGATTCCCTGCGAGACGCTGCAATTCCCTGCTCGGCTTAATAAATTCCCTGTTCGGCGCAATAAAATTCCCTGTTCCGATTTCTAGGGAATTATCCTCTAACGAGCTGATTTTGCTACGTTCTGACGGGCGGTTTTTTGCCAAACGGCCCGATTTTCACGAAATTCCCTGTTCTTTTCCCTGTTAGCAGGGAATCCTCCCCGGAGACCGGTTCGCCCTGGACTGGCTCGTCAGCCAGGAATCCTCCTCAAATCGCTGCGTATTTGCAGTTTCCTCGCTCGCCGGAATAGTCTTGAAACTTCCGCGCGTTAGCTCCCCGGCGAGCTCATCAGTGCCAAGCGGAGACGCCAAACCCCTGGGTCCGGGCGCAAACGGCCGCCGGGTCTCTCGAGGCCGTTTTTGAGTTGTCGGATGTGGAGCGTTTGGCATGGATCTTGATGGAGGTTTAGGCGGGGAAGCCAAGGAAACAGCGCTGTTCGTTTCAGTCATCCGGCAGGTCCTTGCTCAGCCGCAAGAGCGCTGTCAGCGTCAGCGCGATGGGTTGACGGCCCGCGAGGAATGCGCGCACGATGTCAGGGGCGAGATAAGACAACCGAACAAGCGAAGTGAGCCGGCCCTTATTCATTCCGAGGCGTCCGCTCATCGCCTCGATGCTGTCGTGCGATCCTGAGAGGAGCTGGTTTCGGATCGCGAAGGCCTCTTTGATCATTTCGACGAGGCCGGCATTAACTTCAGCCTCGGCACCATTCTCGATGACGAGGCGCTTGCCCTTGCCGGCGCGCCGCACCTTCGCTTCGATCGACAGGACAACGGGGTCGAGATCGGGCCGTTGGCCCCTTTCCCCCACCTGCAGCGCTGCGGCGATCTTTGCCCGGCTCAGCCGGATTTCGATCCGATCGGCCGCGACGGTGATCCGATCGACTATTTCCTGGACAAGGCTTTTTAGCTCGACGGGCGGCATCGCAAGCCATCGCTCGGAAAGTTTGAGGGCCTTGCGCAGGGCCGCATCCAGCGCGTACGCATCAAGATCGAGCGGCGTGAGGGTTTCACTGACGTCGATCCTGGAGGAGAAAAGCACTCTCAGCCGGTCAAGCACCAGCGCCTCAATATCCCCCGCCGGGATGCGCATCCCTTTCTGGGCTCGCGAGTGATTCCGATCGAGAAGCGACGCCGAGACGTAATAGCGGTATCGCTTGGCTCTCTTTTTGGCATGGGTCGGCGTCATAGGGTTGCCGTCGGCATCGACGATCAGGCCGGCCAGCAGGCTCGGCGCCTCCGCGCCCACCGCCAATGCACGCTCCTGCCGATGAACCGCAAGTCTGTTCTGGACGATCTGCCAAAGCTCCGGATCGAGGATGGCCTCGTGCTGGCCCGGGTAGGCTTCGCCTTGGTAAACAATGTCGCCCCGATAGAGCCGGTTCTGCAGCATCAGGTATATGGCGCCGCGGGAGAACCGTTTACCCCCGGCCAGCCGTCCCCCAGTTCCTTCACGGCGCTTGCTCACAATACCCAGTCGATCGAGTTCGGCCCTGAGCAAAGTGACCGAGCCCAGTTCGGCATAGCGCCGGAAGATCAACTGGACGGTTGCCGCCTCAGGCTCACTGATGAGCAGTTTGCGGTCCCTAACGTCATAGCCGAGCGACACGTTGCCGCCCATCCACATGCCCTTGCGCTTTGAGGCCGCGATCTTGTCGCGAATGCGCTCGCCGGCGATCTCGCGCTCGAATTGAGCGAAGGAGAGCAGCATGTTGAGCGTCAGGCGCCCCATCGAGGTCGTCGTATTGAACTGCTGCGTCACCGACACAAAGGACGCATTGTGCGCATCGAAGATGTCGACAATCTTGGCGAAATCGGCAAGCGACCGGGTCAGCCGGTCGACCTTGTAGACAACGACGATTTGAACCTTTCCGGCCTTGATGTCTTCCAGAAGCCGCTTGAGCGCCGGCCGCTCCATCGTCCCGCCGGACAGGCCGCCGTCGTCGTACATGTCGGCAAGCGCGACCCATCCGGCGTGGCGCTGACTCACGATATAGGCCTCGCAAGCCTCCCGCTGTGCGTCGAGAGAATTGAATTCCTGCTCGAGGCCCTCGTCGGATGATTTTCGAGTGTAGATCGCGCAGCGGGTGGACCCGGTTCGTGCGAGATCAGCCTTCGCCATGGCCTGTTCTCGTGGTTGAAGTAGAAGTCACGGGGCCGCTGCCTGAGCCCAAAAAACCGCGGGCCCGACCAGCGGGCGCCGGTGATCTTTCGCGCGACCACAGAGAGGGAGCGGTAGCGCTGGCCGCGCCACTCGATCCCGTCGGCATGGATGAGGACCATATGGGTGACCCCGCGCCACTCCCGCGCGAGCCGCGTGCCCGGCCTCAAGGAGATCGGCGGCGGGGGTTTAGCAGAACCGCGGTCCAATGGGTCGGCGCTAGCTCGCTCCAGCCTTCGTGCGGTGGCCGTGGAGAGGCCGCCATAAGCCCTCTCCTGAAGCTTGTAAGTAATTCCTCGGACCAAGAGGTCGCGAGAGAGCCGCATTGGCGGCGGCATGCGATGAAGCCGCCGCCACTCGCCGCGCAGCTCGAAGTTGGTCACCTCCGAGAGCTGCACGAGCGCCTTTGCGATATCGATCACCGCTTTGTCCATGTCAGCGAGCACGCCGCGTTTCGATGCGATAGCGGCGAACGCCCCCGTTGGGCTTCAAGGATGTTAGCGAAAAGCCGAGCTTCCTTTTCACCGTGCCGGCCAGGAACCCGCGCACGCTGTGCTGCTGCCAGTCGGTCGCCTGCATCATTTCTTCGATACTGGCCCCTTCGGATTGGCTCAGCAGGGTGAGCACGCGCTCCTGCTTGGTCACTCGCTCGACCTTTGGTTCGTCGGCCTTCCTCAGCGTCTTGGCGGCGGCGACTCGCTCGGCCTTCGATTCAACAGATCGCGTCGGTTTCTTGGGGGTGGCCGCGATGGACGTGACCTTACGACGGGATGCCGTCTTCGATTGGGCGCTCCCCTTCTTAGGTGCGGCGCTCTTCGTGTTCCGAGATTTTATGGAAAGGGTCGACATAGTTTGGGCTCCGTTGGTTCGCGGCGCCGGACTTGACGCTCGCACGACCCAAAGCCCCGCACATCGCGAGGCGAGCCCTAGGTGTTTCACCGGGTGGCCATGTCCACCGGCCGGCACCCATAGCAATGCGTCCTTTGCGGCAGAAGTCCAGTCGATTTTTGAGCCGCGGCGCGCTTGAGGCGTCTCAGTTAAGAAGGCCTTGTCAGCCGACTGACCGGGGCCCCTGCCCGCCTATTAAACGGCGCACAGAGGGCTGCGTATACGCAGGTGCTGTCGACGTCACGCAACGTCGATAAGCTCAGTCACGGTTGCCCCAGGGAGAATTCGCGTTCAGATTGAAACGTCTGCGTATTGGGTGCATGTTCGGCTCGATCGCCCCCACCCAATCCACCAAGCCAAGGATCCGCACCATGTCGTTCTCGATGTCTCAGGCCTCCCTTCCAATTTTCGAGATCAGCCTTAACGCACTGTCGGCCATCCTTGATAAGGTCGAAGCTCATGCGGCAGCCAAAAAAATCGACCCCTCGGTGCTTCTCCATTCGCGTCTGTCTCCTGACATGTTCGCGCTCGTCCGTCAGGTGCAGATTGCAACGGATCTGGCCAAGAACGGCTCGGCGCGACTCGCCGGCGTCGAAGCGCCCCCCTACGAAGATAATGAGACGACGATGGATGAACTAAAGACGCGCATCGCAAGAACGGTCGCCTATCTGAAGACGCTCGACCCGAAGCAGATCGATGCGTCGGCCGATCGGGAGATCGCGTTCCCGCTCGGCCCGACCAACACGGGCCATATGAAAGGCGACGATTACCTAAACCATTTTGTGCTGCCGAACTTCTATTTCCATCTCACAATCGCCTATGCGATCCTGCGCCATTGCGGCGTGGACATCGGCAAACGCGATTTTTTGGGTGCAATCCCCATGAAGATGACCTAAGTGTCCGTCTCGAAACATGTTGAATTATTACAATCATTTGTGATTCCTTGGCGAGCCGGCCGGTGGCGCGGGCGAAATCACGGATCTGGCGTGGGTTGACCACGGCGAGCGGAAGGCGCCCGCCCGCCAGAGCAGCGGCCAAGTGAACTCGAACCTACCCGTGGCTTCGAGAACGATCAAGGCCGGGGCCAAAGCGCGCAAATCGTTTGTGAGCTGTTGCAGGCCTTTGCCGTCGCCCGCGACGGCAAAGGCCTGACCGGAAGGGCGAACGCGCACATCGAGACGATCCTTTGAGACATCAATGTCGGCGAAACCTGGCGAAGTGGGAGGCTGTTCCGTGACCCGTCCTTGCGAATGCGGGCTCGCATTGCGGCCCAGGCGACTGTTCGGGTTCCCAGCGGAACCGGTGGGCGGGGCACCTTGCTTTTTCACGGGCTCAATCGCCCTGGGGGGCTGCGGGCTCCCATCCACCGATAGCCTCTCCGGCTTCGCATCAGCCGGCAACTGAAAGATACAGGGGGGCCCGCATCGATCCGCATGGGTTCGACGCGGGCAAACTGATCAAGGGCAAGAAGCGGCATCTTCTCGTCGATATGCAAGGGCTTTTGCTGCACGCCATCATTCATTCCGCCGGCGTTCAGGATCGCGACGGGGGAATCTTTTTGAGGATTGTCGGCAATAAAGTCAAATTCGAGTTCCTGGAATTCGCCGAGCATCACCACGTCCTTGATCACGCCCGCGGTCGGCTTGCCGCCGATGCGGGTCAGTTCGAAGCTGTGCCGGTGCAAATGCAGCGGGTGAATGTCATCACTGGCATTGCGGAATTTCAGCCGGTAGCGTCGCCCCTCACGTAGCGTGTATGTCGGTTTCATGGTGTCCATCGAAAAGGCTTCGCCGTTGATGGTCCATTGATTGAAGCCATTGAGCGCGACGTTGTGCTTAACGATCGTCATCTCGCCTTGGCTTCGCGCGGACAAAGGCCGAGCAGGGAGGTGACTTGTCGATAGGCACTGACAGGAGAGCGCAGAACGCCATTCAGTGCCGGCCAAGGAGCCTCCCGGCTCCCAGTGGGCGAGGGCTACGCTGGGCAAGCCTCCCAGCAAGCTTGCCGGTAAAGCGCAATCACCACGCGAATTGGGAGGAAATAACGAGCATGTTTACTTGGGTCGATTGCCTTGCTGAAAAGACCACGCCGGACCGCCTCGATCGAGGCGTGCAAAGGGCATTGACGGCATTGACGCGTCAACATTGCTAACCGGTCCTCCCGGCTCCGCCCGCGAGGCGCGCAAATGGCGGAGCGCCTCGGGCGTATCAATATCGATTTCGATCGCCTCATCATAGACCGAGCATTCGAGCACATCTTTTCCGGCGGCCTCGAGGAGGGCGCGCGCGCCTCGGTCGCCTTCGAGGTGCTTTATGGCGTCGAACAAATCTCTGCCGATCAGCGCCGGATTGCCGCGCAAGCCTGCACGGACTGGCACAACCGCGAGGGGAGCCCGCGCCGATTCCTCGAAGGCTTGGATCAGGCGGTCGATGAGGCTCACCGAAACGCAAGGCATGTCGGCAAGCAGGATGAGGGCTCCTGCCGCTGTTTCAGGCAAAGCCGCGATCCCGGCCTTCAGAGAACTCGCGAGGCCGGTCCGGTAGTCCGGATTGGAGATGAAGGACAGGTCGGGGTTTTTGAGTGCGGCCTCGACTTGCGCGGCGGCGTGGCCGGTGACGACGAGGATCGGGCGAGCGCGCGAGGCGAGCGCCGCTTCCGCGACATGACGGACCAAAGGCTTGCCGCAAAGCGGGACGACGAGTTTCGTCTCCTCCGGACCGGCCTCGAAGCGCGACGAAAGGCCGGCCGCCAGGATGATCGCGGCGATCTCACTCAACGGAGGAATCAGGGGAGACGACGCCCGGCTGCGCATGGGTGGCGTACTCAACCAGAAGGCCGCCGACGCCCATCCGGCGGATATCCTCGCTGCGCATGGGCAATCCAGCGAGAATCCGGTCCAACACGAAATCGAACCCATTCTTCTTTGGCGAACGCGCGCAGCCTGGCGCCCCGATGACTGGCTTTCCCTCGCCTTCACCCGGCAGCGATCCAAGGAGAAGCAGATTGCCAGGTTCCACAGGCATGCCGAAATGCTCGATCCGGCCGCCAGCCTTCTCGATGGCACTCGGAATCACGTCGCGCCGATCAGTGATCGCGCGGGCGCCGAAAATCACGATAAGATCGCTGGCCCCTTCGATCCGCCGGAGTGCGGATGCGAGCGGATCCGTCGCGTGCGGCGCGCATTCATCGATCGCGATCTTGCACCCCGTGGGCTTGAGCCTCTCATCGAGAGTGCGTAGCGCCTTCGCCACGACCGAAATCTTCGATTCCGGCAACAGGGTCGAGACGACGCCGACGCGCAATGGGCGAAACGGCGCGATGCGCAACGGCGCTTCGGCGGCGGTCACTCTCGCACGGTCAAGCGCCATAGCGCCGACGGCGAAAGGTATGATTTTCACCGTCGCTGTCATGTCCCCTTCAGCGACGCGGCGAAACGGCGCCAGGGTCGCAAGAGTGATAGCCTCATCGACCATATTGACGCGATCGATGACTGCGGCGTCGAGGACGAGGACACCGGCGCAGCCCGAGATCAGATTACAGCGGCCGGTGACGGTTTCGGCGATATGGAGATTGGCGCCGACGATGCTGCGGGCCAGACTCAGCGCCGCCGTGTTTTCGTCGACCTCGCCTGGCTCGATGCGGGCCGCAACGATTTCGGCGATGTGGGCCGCCTGCAGGGCGGCGATCTGGCCGGCACCGATCCATTCGCCTTTTCTCAAGGTCAAACCAGGCCTTCTAATAGCCTGGGCAAGGAAAACGCCTTCACTTTCGGCAATGGGAAGCGGTCCGAATTTCACGCGGCCTTCTCCGTTTCCACGCGCAAGGCTTTGCGGTGCAAGTCGGCTATGATTTCGCCGGCGATGGAGACGGCGATTTCGGCCGGACTGACCGCTCCAATGTCGAGCCCGATCGGAGCATGGATGCGCTTGAGTACGGCGTCACCGAAACCTTTGGCGCGCATCCGCTCGAGCCGGTTCGCATGGGTCTTTCGCGATCCCAGCGCGCCAATATAGAAGCAATCGGCACGCAAGGCCTCCGTCAGCCCCTGATCGTCGATGCGAGGGTCATGAGTTAGCAGCACCATGGCGGTATAGTGGTCGAGATGCAGGGAGGCCAGCGCCACCTCTGGCCATTCGGAGATGAGCTGCACGCCGGGGAAACGTTCAGGCGTTGCGAAGGCGCTGCGCGGATCGATGATGATCATGTCGAAGTCGGCGAGGCTAACGATCGGCGCGAGCATCTGCGAAACATGGACGGCTCCAATCACGACGAGTTCGCACCGGCGGCGTCTCGACGCGAAGGAATAGCTCCTCACCGCCCCATTCCAGGATGCCACTCTTGCCGAGCCGCAGCCGCTCCGTCAGAATATCGGCCATGGGCTCGGAGTCGACATCCGCGGCGCGGACAAGTCGCTGCTTGCCCGAAGCAATATTGGTCACGAGGATGCAAGGACGCCGTATGGCGCGCTCGGCATTGAAAGCTGCGAGAAGATCGGCGCGGTTCGCGTCTATGCTTTGAACATAGACCCTAATCCGGCCTCCGCAAGAGAGGCCGGCGCGCCAGGCCGTCTCGTCGGCGACGCCGAATTCGAGCATATGCTGCCCCCCCATTGCGATCATGTCCAGCGCATCGGTGATGACATCGCCTTCGACGCAGCCGCCGGAGACCGACCCAAGGAAATTCCCCTCCGAGTCGATGACGAGATGGCTCCCGACCGGGCGCGGCGCGGACCCCCAAGTTTCGACCACGGTCGCCAGGGCGACATCGCGCCCCGCCAGTTTCCATTCCTGCGCCTTGCGGAGAATGTCGCTGTCGGATGCAAGCATTGGAAGGATGTGCCTTATGTTTTTGGACGGAGATCAAGAGTGGAAGAATGCCGCTTTTCCAGTGTCTTCCTTTTTAGTGATATACTGATCGGGTGCAAGAAATGCCGTACAAATTGCCGGCTGGATCGTCGCACCCGTCGCGAGGGCGTGACCGTCAACACAGCAGGGGTCGCCAACGAGACCGAGGCACAGCACGGACGCCGCGCTTGAACCGAAAAGCTTGCCGAACCAGCCTTTCAGAAGCGCGGCGATCGCGCCGAGGATCTTGTTGAGCGAGCCCGCGCCTTGTGGCGTTCCGGCGGCCACTTCCACTGCTTGTGGCTTGCCGACGATGGCGCCGAATTTTTCGAAAAAGTCGCCAGCGAGCTTATTTGCGGTACTGTCTATGAGGCGGCCGCCAAGTTGAGCCAGCTTGCCGCCGACATCGGCCTTTGCCGTATATTCCAGGATTGTTGCATTGCCGTCGGGCGTTAGCCTGACGTTGGCGCCACCTTTGGCGAAACCAGCCCCGCCGGAGCCTTCGCCGGTGATCCTATATCCATTCGGCGGATCGCGATCGGAAAGGGTGATCAAGCCTTTGAAGGACGCTTTCACCGGCCCGACCTTCAACGTCACAGTTGCTCGCGTCTGCGTATCGGAAAGTTTTTCGATGGTTTCACAACCCGGGATGCATTGCCTTAACACTTCGGTGTCGTTCAGCGCGGCATAGACTTCTTCGCGCGTTGCCTCGATCCTTTGAGTACCAGTCATCTCCATGGCGTTGCTCCTATTCCTTGACGGCAATCTGCCGTGGTTCAGATCGATGCCCACGCCGCCTCGCCTCAATCACTTCAGCCAGGATCGAAAGCGCGATTTCATCGGGCGTAATCGCCCCTATATCGAGACCGGCGGGAGCCTTGAAAGCGCCGAGCCGTCCGGGGTCGACGCCAGCTTCCACCAATTCCTTGCGCAAAGCCTCGGCCTTTTTGCGCGAGCCGACGAAAGAAACATAAGCCGATGGTGGTTTGAGCGCTGCTTTGAGCGCCGCACTATCTCCCTTGCCTTGGGTCGCGACGACGATGTAACCGTTGCCGCCATAGTCGTTCGGCGGCTCGAAACCATCAGCGAGAAGATCGGCTTCGCCAAACGCGGAATGGTCGCTCGCCGGCGCACAGACGATCACGAAGAAGCCAAACTGGCGCGCGAGCTCGGCCAGTGCGACGCCGACCGGCGAGCTACCGAAGATGACAAGTTGCGACCGTGGCAGAACCGGTTCGACGAAAATGTCCATCGTGCCGCGGCTGGGACACATGTTTTTGGCGAATTCTATCCCCTCGCGCGCCTCGCCCGCCGTGACGCCAAGCTGGTCGAGGAGTTCCTTCGGTTGCACGCTGATAAGTCGCGGCTCGCCGTCCTTGATGGCATCGCGGGCGGCGCGCAGGACGGCGCCGCGGGCACAACCGCCACCGATCCAGCCGGCCGAGATGGTGCCATCGGGACGGATGATTGCCTTCGCGCCGGCCTTCGCGGCGGTCGCCGCGACAGTGCGCACCACGGTTGCAAGGGCGAAGGGTTCACCTTTCGCCTTCATATCGTTGACAAGCTCCAGAACATCGGCCATGCCCATGGTTACAACCTCGCGAGATAGGGTTCGAGTGCGACGAGACTTTCGAGGTTATGCGCGGGTGCGAAGAGATCGACGAAAGGCAACGCCGCTTTCATGCCGCGCGCTTCGGGCGCATAGTCCTGCCAGCCGAGCATCGGGTTCAGCCACGCGATGCGGCGGCAGCGCCGGCGCAGCTGACGCATTTCGGCGCCGAGCTGAGCCGGGTCTCCAGTGTCGTAACCGTCCGAGACGATCACAACGGCGGTTCGCGAATGGATCACGCGGCGCGCGTGCCAGCGGTTGAAGGTGGCAAGGCTGTCGCCGATCCGCGTGCCGCCGCCGATACCGGTCGCTATAAGCGAGAGACGCTCGACCGCACGTATCACATCTCTCTCGCGCAGCGCCGGCGATATATGGGTGAGGCGGGTGTGGAAGACGAAGGCCTCGGCCTCGAAAAACGTGTTCAGGACACCTTGCATGAAGCGCAGGAACACCGGTGCGTAGAGGCTCATGGAGCCGGAGGCATCAAGCAGAACGACAAGCTTCAGCGGCTTATCTTTGCGGTTCTTGTGGAGGAGTTCGATCGGTGTGCCGCCATGGGGGATGCTGTGGTGGATTGTGCGCCGGAAGTCGAGGCGCCCGCGCGAGCGATGGGCACAGCAACGCCGGGTCAAGCGGACCCGCATGGAACGCGCCAGCCGTTCGGCCAAGGCATAGGCCGCTTGGATCTCGGCGGGGTCGGTCATGTGGCGAAAATCGGTCTTGGCAAAGCTCTCCGCGGAGGAGGCACCTTCGTGACGGCCGCGCCCGGCCGCTACAGCCAACTCGTCGCCCACACGCTCGACACGGTCCGGTTCGCGGGCGGTTCCGAGAGGATCACTGGCTCCGGCGGATTGGCCCGGCGCCGCCCGACGATGACGCGCCGGACCGCTGGCGCGTAGCGCCGACTTGACGCCTCGGCCGAGCCAAAAGGCGGCGAAGATTTCGTCGAACTTTTCCCAATCGGAGCGGCCGCCGCAGAACAGGGCCCGGAAGGCCGGGCGCAAGCGCGTGTCACGTTTCGCGATGGGATCGGCGAGAAGCGCAAGGGCGTCCCGGGTCTCTGCGAGCCCCATCGCGAAGCCATTGTCGCGCAGGACTCGGACGAAAGCGACGAGCCGTTGGCGTATCGCTTCGCCAGCATGTCTTCGGTCGCAAGTCAGGGACCCCAATGCGGCCATGGTTCAAGCCACCTTGCCTAGAAGCCGGTCACTGACCTCGCGCGACATTCTGGCTTTGTCCTCAGCAGTCTTCACGACGCACATGAGAGTCTCGTACACGGCTTCGGGATCCTCGGGCAGCCGCCGGACTCCCAAGCCGACAAGCGCCGCCGCCCAATCGAGCGTTTCGGCGACGCCTGGCGTCTTGCGCAAATCTTCCTTGCGAACCGACTTGACCATGGTAGCGATCTGCAGCGCCAGTGCCGCGTCGATATTGGGAAGGTGCGCCAAAAGGATGCGCGCCTCACGATCGACGTCGGGAAAGTCGACGTAGTGATAGAGACAGCGCCGGCGTAAGGCATCGGACAGTTCGCGCGTGCCATTCGAAGTCAATACCACGCGCGGAACCGAGATAGCGGTCATCGTCCCGAGCTCGGGAATGGAGATCTGGAAGTCGGACAGGAGTTCAAACAGAAAGGCTTCGAATTCCTCATCAGCGCGATCGATTTCGTCGATCAGCAAGACGGGCGGCCGCTTTTGCCTGATCGCCGCAAGGAGCGGTCGCTCGAGCAGATAGCGTTCGGAGAAGATGTGCTCCTCGATATTGTCAGGATCGTCCCCCTCGCGCGCCTTGATAGCCAGCAATTGGCGCTGGTAATTCCATTCGAAAAGAGCTGCATTCTGATCGAGGCCCTCGTAGCACTGAAGGCGAATGAGCTTCGTATGATGTGCGCTGGCCAGTGCCCGCGCGACTTCGGTCTTGCCGACTCCCGCTTCGCCTTCCAGCAAGAGCGGGCGGCGCAGCATATCCATAAGCCAGAGCGCGGTCGTAAGATCGCGATCGGCAATGTAACCGCTGGCAGCAAGCCGCTCGGCGATCCATTCTCGTGATGCTGCGTCGGTCATCGATCTACACCCGAAGGATGGGGACGGCGACGCGGGCCGCCGAAGCGACAGGAAGAACTCAAATGAAACAGCATCGGGACGACGGATTTTCGGCCTTTCACAGCGGTTCCCGATCAATTGGTTCACTTGGTCGAAAGGCGCCGCTCGAAACAGAAAAGTTGGAGCAGGTACTTGTCGAATAAGTTGATCAGCTTTTTCGGGGCCTGCTCTAATATCCAAAACTTTGGCACCCAATCCTCAAAAGAAAGCGGCGCTCGAATTCACCTCACGCGTGCAGCCCCAGCCGCTCCGCCACGGTCCAGAGCCGCCACCCGTCATGGGGCATTTGAATGTGCCCGGCATCAAGGAAAGCAAAAGCATCGTTGACCGCATTGGAGAAGCAGGGGACGCCGCCAACATTTGGGCTTTCCCCGACGCCCTTGGCGCCGATCGGATGGTGCGGCGACGCCGTGACGGTAAAGTCGGTTTCCCACTTCGGGGTTTCAACGGCGGTCGGAAGGAAGAAATCCATGAACGAGGCGCCCATGACGTTTCCCTGCGCGTCGTAACTGATCTCCTGGCCCATCGCGATGGCGAAGGCTTCGGTGAGGCCACCGTGAACCTGCCCCTCGATGATCATGGGATTGATGCGCGTGCCGCAATCGTCAAGCGCGTAGAACCGCCGCGTCTTGGCCACGCCGGTATCTATGTCAATGTCCATGACACAGAAATAGGCGCCGAACGGATAGGTCATATTGGGCGGATCGTAATAATTGACCGCTTCGAGGCCCGGCTCCAAGCCAGGCGGCAGATTATTATGCGCCGCCCACGCAATCTCTTTCATGGTCTTGAATTTTTCCGGCAAGCCTTTGACCGTGAACCGATCGACGTCCCATTCGAGGTCATATTCCGACACTTCGAGCAAATGCGCCGCGATCATCTGCGCCTTCGCCCTTATCTTGCGCGCCGCCATCGCTGTCGCCGCCCCGGCGACCGGCGTCGAGCGCGAACCATAGGTGCCAAGACCGTAGGGGGCGGTATCAGTATCGCCTTCCTCTATGGTGATGTCGTCAGCCGGAATGCCGAGCTCTGTGGCGATGATCTGAGCGTAAGTCGTCTCGTGGGCCTGCCCCTGGCTTTTGGTGCCCATTCGCGCCACGATCGAACCCGTCGGATGGACGCGGATTTCGGCTGAATCGAACATCCCTACGCCGAGGATATCGCAATGGCGGGAGGGGCCGGCGCCAACGATTTCGGTGAAGAAGCAAACGCCGATGCCCATTAATTCGCGCGTTTCGCCACGGCGGAAGGCCTCTTGTCTCGCCTTCTGTTCGGACCGCAAGGCCGGGTAGCCGACGGCGTCCAGCGCCTTTTGCAGGGCGACGTGATAATTGCCGCTGTCATATTCCCAGCCAAGTGCCGAGCGATATGGAAATTGCTCGGCCTTGATGAGGTTTTTCATCCGCAAGTCGACAGAATCCATGCCAAGCTTTTTGGCTAAAACTTCGATGGCACGCTCGATCGCATAGATTCCCTCCGTAACCCGCAGCGAGCAGCGATAGGCGACGCCGCCAGTCGCTTTGTTAGTATAGACGCCGTCGACTTCGAGATGCGCTACCGGTATGTCGTAGGAGCCGGTGCAGATGTTCACGAACCCTGCCGGCAGTTTCGACGGGTTGGCGCACGCATCGAAGGCACCATGATCGGCCAACATGTGAACGCGCATGGCCAGTATCTTGCCCTCCTTGGTCGCCGCCAATTCGGTCGCCATATGATAGTCGCGCGCGAAGGATGTCGTCGACAAATTCTCCATCCGGTCTTCAACCCATTTCACGGGAACGCCGAGCACGATCGAGGCGACGATCGCGCAGACATAGCCAGGATAGACGCCGACCTTGTTGCCGAAGCCGCCGCCGATATCAGGGGCGATCACATGCACCTTATGTTCGGCTCTCCCGGACAAGATCGATACGACAGTGCGAACGACATGGGGAGCCTGGAACGTGCCCCATACGGTCAACTCGCCTTTGACCTTGTCCATCGATGCGACGCATTGACAGGTCTCGAGCGGCGCGGGGTGCGTGCGTTGATAAACGAACAAATCTTTGGTGGTGACTTCGGCGGTCTTGAACACTTCATCGGTCGCTTGCTTGTCTCCAACCTGCCAATTGAAAATGTGGTTATAGTGTTTGCGTGGGCCATGCGCGCCGTTCATCTTGTCCTTGATGTCGTCGCGCAGGATCGGCGCATCCGGTGCCATCGCCTGAAACGGATCGACGACAACTGGAAGCGCCTCATATTCGACCTCCACGAGTTCGATCGCGTCGGCCGCGATGTAGCGGTCCTCCGCCACCACGAAAGCGATTTCCTGATTCTGGAAGAGGACCTTCTCATCGGCCAGCACCGCCGCGACATCGCCGGCGAGCGTTGGCATATAATGGAGTTTCAGCGGTTTGAGATCGGCCGCGGTCAAGACCGCCTTGACACCGGGGAGCGCCAAAGCTTTCGATGTATCGATGCTTTTGATGCGCGCATGCGCATGCGACGAACGAGCGAAACCGCCGAACAGCATGCCGGGAAGTTTGACATCGTCGACGTAATTGCCGCGGCCTTGGGTGAAGCGGATGTCTTCGACCCGTTTGCGCTTGCAACCCAAGCCCTGAAGCTTCTCGGCGCGCTCGGCTTGAGTCGGGGCCATGTCGTTCATTCGGCGGCCTCCTGGTAGGGCACGCCGTTGATCTTCGCGGCGGCATATTGAATGGACTTGACGATGTTCTGATAGCCGGTGCAGCGGCACAGATTGCCGGAAATGCCGGAGCAAATCTCATCTTCACTCGGGTTCGGATTTTCCTTCAGCAAGCGGTGCGCGCGCATGATCATGCCCGGCGTGCAATAGCCACATTGCAGACCATGCATTTGGCGAAAGCCTTCCTGCAGGGCGTGCAGGGTGCCGTCCGGCGCCGCCATGCCTTCGATCGTTAGGATTGTGGCGCCGTTCGCCTGAACCGCGAACAAGGTGCAGGATTTGACGGACATATCATTGAGATCGACGGTACAGGCGCCGCAATGGCTCGTGTCGCAGCCGATATGTGTGCCGGTAAGCCCGAGCTGTTCGCGGAGAAAGTGGACGAGCAGCGTGCGGGGCTCGACCAAGGCCTCGACCTTGCGCCCGTTGATCGTCATTTTGACCTGAACCTTCGACATTTTTTTCTCCGCTCGGTGCTCTCTCAAACTTCCGCGCGCAATTTGGCGCGTTCGATCGCACGCCGGACCGTCACACCGGTCATTTTCCTGCGATATTCGGCCGGGCCGTGTCCGTCCGAGGCTGGATTGGTGATGGCTTCGGCTGCGTTTGCAGCGTTCGCTATGGCCGTTCGGTCAATTCTCGTCCCAACGAGCGCCCGGGCTGCCGCCTCCGCCCAGAGGGGTGTGTCGGCGACATTCGTCAGGCCGATAGAGGCCGCGCGGCATGTCCCGTTTGTAATCGTGAGCATCACGGCGGCGGCGGCGACGGCGTAATCGCCCACCTTGCGTTTCAGCTTCTCATAGGCATAGCCGTGGCCTTTGGCCGGAATGGGGATGCGGACCTCGGTCAGAATTTCGTCGTTCTGGCGCGCCGTGTCATAAGCGCCGAAATAGAATGCCCGCGCACGCACCCTTCGCTGCCCATTGCGACCGGCGAGCTGGTACTCGGCATCAAGGCACATCATAAGCGCCGGCATGTCATTGCCCGGATCGCCATTGGCGACATTGCCGCCAATAGTGCCGACGTAACGGATTTGGGGGTCGCCAATCAGCAGGGATGTCTCACGGATGATCGGCAGAATTTCCGCCAGCAACGGCGAAGCAATCATTTCGGATTGGGTTGCCATTGCGCCGATTGCGATATGATCCTGCTCCCGCCGAATGCCTTTGAGACTGCTGATGCCGGCGAGATCAACAAGGTGCTCGGGGGCGGCAAGGCGGGTTTTCATGACCGGGATCAAGCTATGGCCGCCCGCTAGCGGATGCGCTTCTTCGCCCAATTGCGCCAGAAGTGCGACGGCGTCCTGCACCGAAGTGGGCCTGTGATACTCGAACTTGGCCGGGATCATGTGCCACTCCTTTTGCGTTCCTCGTTGCGACTATTCGCTGTCGCTGCATGGAGGATTACAATTCCTCGGAATGGTGGCAACTGTCGATAAGAAACTCAACGAACTTCTGCCCCGGCGCGTTCCCGACAGAGTGATCACATTATCGAGATTTCACAGACCTGTCCCGCGCCGACCTCGATAACGTTACGCGGACGATCCTGGGCGGCGGGCGGGAATGCCACGCCCGCGTCGATGGCGGCCGTCGCCAGCGTCATCCGTAACCGCCGCGCGGCGGGCGGCCACGGCAGAACGCCTTCCGAAATCGTCCACGCGCCAAGCCAATTCGAGGCGTGGGACCCTCCTTCCGGAGAAGGGCCAGAGCGGTTCGACGAAAAAAGTCCCGCCTACACTACAGGCAGGCGGCGATCACCACATTGCCTACGGAGCCACGTGCCGCGGTTAACGTGCAGGTATTGTCATGCCTCGGTCAATCTCGCCGCGCACGACTTACGAGCTAGTAACCCGGCTAGTCAGGGCGCATAGAAGTTGGATGGCATATCGTGTCGGTTCATCTTCGTTGGAGGCAGCCATCAGGCACTTGTGCCGTTATGGCGACACCGACATTTTCCCCCACCTTCCGGAACTAGCCTTCTTAGCCGACGAGCGAGAGGCCGTAATCGCTGAACTCACCAAGCTTGACCTATACAGCTACACGCCTGCGGGCGCTTTCAAGGCATTGGCTCCCAAGAGCCGCTACTCCTTCGAGGACGAGATTGGTGGAGGCCATTTCGAAGGCCATCGCGGCGGTGAAGTTCGCGCCTTTGCGGAAGATCGAGCGGGCCAGAGCCACGGCCGCATAAGAGCACGATGACGACGCCGCCCCGAGGGCGAGAGCGGTCGCAATCGAGCGGGGCCGGTCGTCTGGCAGGAGCCTACTCATCTCGCCACGAGAGACGATAGCCTGCACGACCCCGGACAAAGTGAAGCCGAGGATCAGCGGCCACAGGATTTCCCATCCCATGGCGAAAGCCATGCCGAGCGCGCGCCCTACTGCATCGATCATTCCTCGCTCCCTGTGAATGGACCTCGGCTCGCGCTTCGGAGCTACGACACCAATTACCGATCATAATCTGACGCGCCGCACGAACTCGCTGACGGCAATATACGGCTGGATCTCAACGAACATATTCGTCCCCTTCAGATCCCCGCATACCACTCGTAGCCGCGATCTTCCCAAAACCCGCCCTTGCCGCGCCCGAACCCGTCGAGCCGGTCGGTCACCTCGATGCGCATCACATATTTGGCGTGCTTGTAGCCGAGCTGCCGTTCGACCCGCAGCCGCAACGGGGCGCCGTGGCCGACCGAAAGCGGCACGTCATTGAGGCTATGCGCAAGAATGGTTTGCGGATGGAAAGCGTCGATCAGATCGATGCTTTCATAATACTGCCCGGTACCGTCGAGCGTTTGTTCAAGAACGTCGGCGCAATGGAAGACAACGAAGCGCGCCGCGGGGAGAAGCGCGGCCCGCGCGAGCACGATAGCTAATGGCACGCCCTGCCATTTGCCGATAGCGCTCCACCCTTCGACACAGTCATGGCGGGTGATCTGGGTTCGCTGCGGCAGGTTCCGCAAATCCGCGAGCGACAAATCCAGAGGCTTGGCGACCAGCCCATCGACGCGCAGCCGCCAATCGGCAAAATTGCCTTCCTGCAAGGCCGCATATTCCTCGCCCTCGGGCATCGTTGTGCCATTCACCTTGAAAACCGGCGATACATCGCTGGCCGTGAATTCGCGGGCGCGCGCGTGGCCCCCGCCGAGCAGCCGCTGGACACGATAGGTCAGCCACTCGGCCGAGGAAAGAAATTCCTGGAAATCCGGGGCTTCGGAGAGCCGGTCACAGCCGGTGAGCAGCGTGCCGCCGAGGCTTGCCGCCGCAAGCGCGAGAAACCGCCGCCGGGGGAGCCGAACGTTACTCATGATCGTCCTCGACAAAAATGGCAAATCTTCCGGTGATCATCGCGCGGAGTTCGTTCAGCGGTCCGGCAAGAAGCACCATCGCGACATGCACGAAAACAAACAGCACAATGAGAGCCGCTGTGATGAAATGGATCGTGCGCGCGGATTGGCGTCCGCCAAACAGGTCGACGAGCCAGGGCAGGATCGCATCCATCCCCGGCGACATGGTGAGGCCGGTCAGGATCATCAATGGCAACAGCACGAAGATGACGCCGAGGTAGGTCAGTTTCTGCAGGGGATTGTATTGGCGTGCCGCCTCGCCGCGCGGAAATTTCAGCCGAAGATGATTTGCGAGATCCTTGAGAAGAGACCGCGGCCGCAGCTGCTGTTTGCTGGGCAGCAGATCGCGCCAAAAATGCCTGCTGGCGAGTCCGACCACGAGATAAGCCAAGAGGTTCGCGACGAACAACCAAGCAAATAAGAAATGCCAGCGGCGCCCCAAGGCGAGATCGCGCCAGCTAGGAAGCGTCACCCACCGCGGGAAGCCGCGCGGCACGGCCTCGCCGCCTGCGTTGCGGGAGACGCCGAGGATCCCGGTCGTTGTAAATGTCGATGAACCGATCCGGGCGAAACCCACCGGAGGGCCGCCGCCTGAATCTTCCGCTCCGATCTCGAATGCCGGTCGGTCGGCGTCGGCGCCGGACTGTCCCCAATAAAGGGCCGGGTGCGCGTTGAAAATCTGCAGACCGCTCATCAGCAGCACCGCCACGCACAAGAGATTGATCCAATGGGTCAACCGGGTGATGCGCGTGTGCCGGTACACGGTCGGCAGGCGCGGACGCCGCAACGGAAATCCTGGGTCTGCCACTCGAATTTCGCTCATGGCCGCTTCCGGTTCTCTTCGCCCGTCTCGCGACCGCGAATCCGCTCCGGCGCGAGGCCCGGAGCGGACTGGCGCCCGCATGTTTTATTTTTGTGTGCCGCCCATGGCATCCTCGCCCGCATGGCCGGCCTTCATGGCATCGCCCTTCATTGCCTCGCCCTTCATGTGGTCGCCTTTCATTGCGTCGCCCTTCATGGCGTCGCCCTTCATATGGTCCTGTGCCGGGGTTTCCGACTTCATCGTGTCCTCGGCGGACGCGGTGCCGGCGTACATTGAGCCTGCCACAACAAAGGCCAAAGCGGCAAAGCTGGTGATGGCGTATTTCATCTTCATGGTCATAACTCCTCTACATGGTTGGCGCCGGGATGGGCGCACTCTGGTTCACCGCCCGGAGCTCACTGCGGGGGCGGCGGCTTGGGACCACGCGATTCAAGGCCGAAGTAGGACCGCGGCTCCCGAAGCTCACAAGGGAGGTCCGGCCGGTTAGGTCGAACCCTCAGCTCCCTTTAGGTATAAATTTCAGGGCAACGCCGTTCATGCCGTAGCGCAGATCCGTCCGGAGTGCGGATAACGTCAAGGGAGCGGCGTTGCTTGCCGTCACGAAGCCACTCGGCACATTGCGATTGCCAGCCTCTTCCAGGAGTTGCTGAATGACGCGCTCTGAATTCTCGTAGTCATGCTCACCGAAATGGTGATGGCGGATGCGCCCTTCCGCATCGACGAAATAGGCAGCTGGCCAATATTCGTTACCGAACGCCTTCCAGATCGCGTAACCATTGTCGATGACAACGGGATAGTCGATCTTCAATCGAGCGACGGCCTTGCGAACATTGCCGATATCCCTTTCGAAAGAGAGTTCAGGCGTGTGTACACCGATGACGACAAGGCCGTAGTCCCGGTATTTCTCAGCCCAGGCCCGGACATAGGGCAGCGCATGCAGGCAATTGATACAATTGAAGGTCCAGAAATTGACCAGCACCACCTTGCCGCGTAGCGCTTGCGGCGTCAAAGGCGCCGAATTCAACCATTCGGTAGCGCCGGAAAAACCAGGCAGCGCGCCTTCCACCGGCAGATCGGCCGTTGTCCCGGCGGCGATCTTCGTGCCGAGGTCGACCGCGGCCGGAAGCAACGAAGGCTCCTTGAAGACGGCGTCGATCAAGGCGAGCGAATCGATGCTCGGCGCCGGTGGAAAGACCCAGCTCTGCCGGCCATAGGCGCTGGCGCTTGGCGACGCCGCATCGTCAATGGGGGCAGTCGTTGCTGCGGCGGCCCCGTGTACACCAGTCCAGTTGAGCAGCGTCTCTTCGATCGGCGCCGTGCTTGCTGACGAAATCCGCGAAAGAAGCTGCGCATCCAAACCGGCGGCGACGAGAACCACGCCGGCAAGCACGGCGACTCCAAGACCTCGGCGCAGCCATTCGCCGACGCGAAATGTTCGCTTGAGAAACGCCAGCATTCGTCCGCCAGCCAAAAGCGCCGGGGCAAGGGATGTCGCCGCGCCGAGGGCGTAGGCCAGGAGCAGAAGTGAGGTCCAAGCGCTCGCGCCGTTGAGCGCGGCGCCGGTCAGGATGAGCCCGAGGATCGGGCCGGCGCAAGGTGCCCACAGCAACCCCGTGGCGACGCCGAGGAGCGCGGAGGGCAGGGGTCCCGGGGTGGCGGCGATCGACGACGACAGACGCCGGCCCAACGCCAGCACGGGCGATAGGAGATAGTGCGCGAGTCGTTCCGACAAAAGAGTCATGGCGAACAGCGCAAGAAGCGCCAATGCGGCGAAACGGCCGTACTGGTTCGTCTCGACCGCCCAGCCGCCGCCAACGGAGGCAAGCGTCGCGACGCACATGAATGCGACGGCCATGCCAAGGAGCATAGGCAGACCCGTTCGCAAGAACGGCTGATCGGCGCGGGAGAAAACGAAGGGCAGCACGGGCAGGATACACGGGCTGAGGATCGTAAGAATGCCCGCCAGATAGGCCAAAATCAAAAAACTCATGTTGTGTTCCTCTCGATTAGATCGAACCCTCAGCTCCCTTCGGGGATGAATTTCACTTCCTGTCGTCCACGTTCGTCGATAACGTCAAAGAAATCGTTCATCACGAGCATTGAGGCGAGTGGATGCGACTGCGCGCTAGGCCGGCAAGCGTGACCACGCGCTGACGAGGCGTGGGAGGAAAGTCACACGATCGTTGGTCGAAGGCGGTCGGCCAGCGTTTCAATCCCGATCTGCTCCGCGGTTGCGATGCCGGAGCGCTCGATGAGCGGCAGCAGGCTGCGGAGGATCGCCGTCGCGTATTCGTAGGCTGGTGATTGCGGCCCGCTCTCGACCCGCGCTGCAGCGATCATGGTCGGTCGCGGCACGCCGGCGCGCAGGAACGTCGCGAGCAGTTTACTGCCCATGTCCAGTTCGGTTCCGCCGGCGCGGAATGCAGCGTTAATCCAGCCCGTCACGTTCCCGAATAACGTGGAGGCCGGCACTTGTGAAACCTGCGAGATATCGATCTCCTGAAACGCCATGATCCCACCTTGCCGCAGGCAGTGCCGCAGCCGCCGCAGGACCGCGGCGGGGTCGGGAAGGTACATCAGGACGAGACGTCCGATGATGGCGTCGAATTTCTGCGCCGCGACGAATGTCTCCAGTTCGGCTTCCTCAAAGCGCGCACTCGTCGCACCGGCGGCGGTGGCGCGCAGTCGCGCCGTCTGCACCGAGGGCACCGCGCGATCGATTCCAAGCACCACACCGGAGGAGCCGACCATGCGGGCCGCCAGCAGCGAGACATCTCCTACGCCACAGCCCACGTCAAGCACCTGCATCCCAGCGTGCAGATCGGCGCGACGCAGCATGTCCTCCGTCAGATCCTCAAAAAGGGCCGCTTGCGCGGCCAAGCGCCGCGCCTCGTCCTCAGAATAGCCAAGGGGGTAATCGTGTTGATCGATGCCCACTATATTCCTCCCCTACGATTTACGGCACCTCGCTTTTGGCAAGAACGATCGTTTCGACGAGCGAGTTGACCAGCGCCGGTTGGCTCGCCAGATGGAAACAGCGACCTGTCAAATGGCCGCACCTTCAAAGGCGTTTTAGTGAAGAGGCATTTCGTATTCATGGCATTTACTCTTGTAGATGGTCGGCGCCGGGTTGGGCGTACTCTGGTTCACCGCCCGGAGCTCACTGCCTGGGTGGCGTCTTGGGACCACGCGACCGGCAGAAGCAGGACCGCGGGTCCCAAAGCTCGCAAGGAAGGTCCGGCCGGTAAGGCAGAACCGTCAGCTCAATTCGGGTATAAATTTCAAGGCAATGCCGTTCATGCAGAAGCGCAGGCCGGTCGGCGGCGGGCCGTCTTTAAAGACGTGGCCAAGATGCCCGCCGCAGCGCCGGCAATGCACCTCGGTGCGGTCCATCCAGAAACTCCGGTCCGTTTTGGTGCCCACCGCGCCTTCGACCGGACTCCAGAAACTCGGCCAGCCGGTTCCGCTCTCGAATTTGGTCTCCGACTTGAAGAGCGGCAGTTCGCAGCCGGCGCAGACGAAGGTACCCTTGCGATGCTCGTCAAGCAGCGGGCTGCTGAAGGCTGGCTCCGTGTCCTCATGCCGGAGCACTTGATACTGAGCGGGCGTGAGAAGGCGCCGCCATTCCTCGTCGGTCTTCGTCACCTCCAGCTTCTCCGCTTCGGCGAGGAGCCAAGTGGGGAAGACGAAACCGCCAACCGCCGTCAATGCCAACATCGGCAATAGATCGCGCCGCAACATTTTCGAAACTCCTCTTTCACTGGGTTACTATTGGCCGCCGCCCACGAGCACCGCCTGCTCGCGGTAAAACTCCGGGTAGAGCTTTTTCAAATTGGCGATTTTTGGCAGGTCGTAAGCCGCGATATAGAGGCTGCCGGGGTGCAGCGTGGCATAGTCCTGATGATAGGGTTCGGCGGGATAGAATGCCTGCAGCGGCTCCACCTTGGTCACGATAGGGTGCGGGAAGGCACGCGCCTTGTCGAGTTCCGCGATATAGGCCTCGGCGGCGTGTTGTTGGGCGTCGCTCGTGGCGAAAATCTCGGAGCGGTATTGGGTGCCCTCATCGGGGTCCTGCCGGTTCAACTGTGTCGGGTCGTGCGCCACCGAAAAATAGATCTGCAACAGGCGGCCGTAGGAGATCTGCTTCGGATCGAAGGTAATCTCGACCGATTTGGCGTGGCCAGTGGCGCCAGAGCTGACCTGCTCGTAGCTCGGGGCGGCCGGCGTGCCGCCCGCATATCCGGAAACCGCGCTCGTCACGCCCAAAGTGTGCTGGAACACTGCCTGAACGCCACAGAAACAGCCGCCGGCAAAAACCGTTCTTTCAGTTGCGCTCCCCGAGGCATTCGGCACGTCGATGCGCGGCGGGCTGATCGGCGTGGCAGGCTCGGGCGCCGCCGGATTCAAGAGACCGCCGAAGACGGCGATGCCAAGCAGAGTTAGAAAGAGCCCGAGGGCGATGCTTGCCGTGCGTAAGGCGTGGCGGTGGACTTGGGGCGATTGGGTATGCATGGCCTTGTGGGATCTTTCGTTGGAATGGGCGCCGGATCGGTGGCCCGACATCGCGCCCACGAGTTGATATTCGTCGGGGCGCCGTTTTGGTTACAGATTGGGATGATAAATTTTATGTGTGCCGCAAAAGCCGCCGCGGGAGAGCTGGAATCCGTCATTTCCTCGGTGTCGCCAGCATCTTTCGCGCCGCGGGCCGGGTGTCGTCGGACCTCTCCGACATCATCAAGCGCCGACCGATCGAGCTGGCGGCGCTACTGCGGACCACTAAGGGTCTCAAGGCCGAGGATATCGCCCGGCTGGCCTGCGAAGTGCAAAAGGCGAAGGGCAAGTGATGGCTTAGACGGTGTCGGTTTCAACGATGCAGATGCAGATGCAAAAGAGGATGCGGATTACATGGCCAAGTTGGTTCCCTACCTTGCCGACGAAATTATCGAGGGCGATGCGGCGCTGCTGCTGGCGGAATACGCGCACGCGCGCGGCATCGTCATCGCGCCGCCTATCCCCATCGAAGACATCGTCGAGAAGCACCTCAAGCTCGGCATCGAGTTCGACGACATCCACAAGCTGTTCGGCGTGCCGCGTTCGGGCCTCGAATCCGACATCCTTGCTGCAATTTTCTTCGACGATCGGCGCATCGTGATCGACGAGAGCCTCGATCCTGAGGAAAATCCGGCGAAGGAAGGCCGCTACCGTTTCACGCTCGCCCATGAAGGTGGTGGGCATTGGCGTTTGCATCGTCATTTGTTCGCCAATAACCCGGCCCAGATTGCGTTGTTCGGGGAGCCAGCCGTTGCCTCGTTCATCAGCCGGTCAAGCCAAGCAAAGGAACGTGTGGAGTGGCAGGCGGAATTCTACGCCTCTTGTCTACTGATGCCACGCAAGCTGGTCTTCTCTGCCTGGGACGAGACGTTCCCGGATCGCAAGCAGCGCATCCTCCAGCCTCGCACGCCGTTCAGCCATCCTTTCGTCGAAATCCCGCGCATCTCGTGCCACATCGGTGATCTCGAATGGTCGGAGAGTGACGACGAGGCGCTTGACCACTTCGCCCGGCCGCTTGCTGAGCGTTTCCTCGTTTCGCCCATCGCCATGCGCATCCGCCTGGAGAAGCTCGGGCTTCTACATCGCGTCGTGCCCGGTCAGCAGCTGCTTGAAAAACTCGATCAGCTGGCTGCGGGACCTTCAAATGAAAATGCGGCAACCTTTTTTTTGAAAAGATCGTAAAGTGTCACCTGGACAAGCGATGACGCGGGAAGCGAAGCACACCGAAGACGCGTTCGAGACCCGCGACTTCTATCTCGCCTGCTTCCTGCGCTGCACGGGCTACGAACTCCTCGACCTTCGGGCCGAAGGCCGGCGGAAGGTCTTCGTCTTTCAGGACCGCGCTACAAGGCGGAACGACGTGATGGCCTTCTATGGCGACGCCACCAGCGTTCGGCCTTTGGCTTTCGCCGCCACGATCAAAGACATGAAGGGACTTCTGCACAATGGCTGATGCGCCGATCGCACCCCCATTCCAGCGTGCCAGAAGTGGGCAGGTCCGCGAAGCGCTCGACCGCCTCGAAGGGCTTGTCGTCGAAGGGCTCAAGCATGGCTTCTTCGACTATTCCATCGCCTGCGAGATCGGCAGCGGCGGCAAGCGCCAACTCGTTATCCGCGCCGGCAAGAGCCACAAGTTCACGATCCCTGAAGACGAAGTGCCGCGCTAACGCGGCGACGATCGGCGATCCCTGCGATGGGGACGCTCAAGATGCAGATCACTTAGCTCCAGCGTCATCGGTGGGAGTCCGAGACCGGAGGCCAGAGGCACGGAACGGCGCGAAGATGCCCGTCTCACGCCTTGCGGTCGAGAGCGGATTGTCTGGCAGATCGAGAGCGGGCAGACGGTGGGAACCCTCAGTGTGCGAGTGGAGGGCTATGATGATCAAGGGTCTCGAAAATGCCTAACTATTTTCCGTCCTCATTCTCGGCTGGGTCGGAGTGCTGTTTGGATAGAATTACCTACCTACGCCTGCGCCGAGACCCACCCCGATTAACCCCGCAAGCAAGGGTGAGGCGAACGAATGTCGTTTCAATTCACGCTGAATGCGTTCGCCGATTACCAGTTCGCCATTCCCTGCTCTGAAATTTGCATTCCCTGTTCGCTCGATTTAATTCCCTGTTCGATCGCGTAGGGAATTTGAATTCCACCCTATTGAAATGTCATCGCTTTATGCCACGAGAAATTCGAAATTCCGGCGGTTTTCACGAAATTCCCTGTTCTTTTCCCTGATCGCAGGGAATTTGTCTCGCAGACGGGTTCGCCGTTGACTGTCTCGTCAGCCAGGCAGTCGGGTCTCCGGGGTGATATTTCCCGGCGTGTGAGAACCCGCGACATTTCCGCGGGTTAGGCTGGCGCGCCCCAGTCTCTGGTCGGTAATTTTCGGTATTTCGGCCCTTGCGGGGAAGGTTTCGGACGTCGGTCTCTGCTCGCCATTTTCTAATTTCCGTTTAGCCGTGGCTGAGACTGGTTCGATTGCAGATAGAGACCAGTTCGCAGGGCGCCCTTCGGGGATCAGGCGGACGCCGGCACGAAGTCCACAGCGTCGGCAGACTCTTTGGCCGACATGCGATGCGTATCTTGAGCGCTTGTTTCAGGCGATTGCACCTCCGCGGTCAACGAGCCGCGCACAATCCGTCACGGCAAAATACCTCAAAATGTAACCACGCAAAAACTTTTTAATCCAGGTGGAAGTTAACAAGCCAAATCCAACTATGGAGATTCAAACATGAGCGAAGTTCTCGATGTCGCATTAACGATCCTAAAGATCGAGATCGAACGGCTCAGTGTGACATCTTCAAAATCGTTCGATGTGGTTGTAGCGTCACTCGAAGCGGCCGTAGGACATCCGGATATGGTCGAGTTCTTCGAAGCAACCAGGGGTGCACGGACCTTAGCTGAACTGCAAAGCGTGGTTGATAATGGTCTGGGCAGGACTGGGCTGATGATGTTCATGAAATTCGATCACGGCGCGATTCTGCGTAAGGAGACGGGGCTCGACACGCCTAAAATCGTGCGCTTCTTGATCGGCAACCCCCTAATCATGAAAGAAATGGCAAAGCACGTCCCCGACGCTGGATCTTACGCTCCGGTCACGATTCTGGTGGACGAGCGGCCGGACGGGGTGCATTTGTCATACGACAAGATGACTGCTCTTCTGGCCCCCTACGGAAGCGAGGACGCTTTCGCTGTTGCTCGGGATCTGGATTCGAAAATCGAGGACCTTCTACGTGAGTGTGCGGTTTGAGGAGCATGTTATATTAGCTGTGCAGACTGGGGCACGCATGTTTCTGGACAGGCGATCGAAATGACTTACACGCCCCCCACTCTATTGATTGATCTGGCCTTTGAAAGTTCGAAAGAGCCGCGGGAACCAATCTTTACGTGGGCCGTTTGGGCGCAGCGCGCCTCCGTTCAAGGGTGAGGCAATGCAGGGGAAACCGCAGGCAAGACACGAGCCACCGGAGCGGGGCCTGAAGCCAAAGCTCGAGGTGCGCTTGCACGTAAATGGCGTCGAGCGCCGGTTGTTGCTTCGGCCTTGGACCACCTTGCTCGATGCACTTCGCGAATATCTCGACCTCACCGGAACTAAGAAGGGTTGCGACCACGGCCAATGCGGCGCCTGCACCGTGCTCATCAACGGACGGCGCATCCTTTCATGCCTTACTCTTGCCGTCATGAAGGACGGCGCTGAGATCACGACCATCGAAGGGCTAGCCACCAATGGCGAGCTACATCCCTTGCAGAAGGCATTCATTTCCCATGACGCCTTCCAATGCGGTTATTGCACACCCGGACAGATCTGCTCGGCCGTCGGACTGATCGCCGAAGACCACGCCAAGACTGCTGACGAAATTCGCGAATTGATGAGCGGCAATATCTGCCGCTGCGGTTGCTACCCCAACATCCTTGCGGCTATCGAGGCGGTCATGCGCGGAGCTACGCCATGAACGATTTCGATTATGTCAAGGCACGGGACGTCAATGATGCTGTCAGCCAAATCACTAAGCACTCGGCTGCGAGATTCATCGCAGGGGGCACCAATCTCATCGATCTGATGAAGGAAAATGTCGAGCGTCCCACAAGATTGATCGATATCACTGGCTTGCCGCTTAAAGAAATCGAGGAGACACAAGCCGGGGGCCTGAGGATCGGTGCGCTCGTACCCAACAGCGACCTCGCTTATGATGAACGGATCACAACGCACTATCCACTCCTGTCCAGCGCCATCCTTGCAGGCGCCTCTGCCCAGCTACGCAATATGGCCTCGACCGGCGGCAATCTTCTGCAGCGGACGCGTTGTCTCTACTTTTACGACATCACCACTCCCTGCAACAAGCGGGAGCCAGGCTCCGGCTGCGGCGCCCTAGATGGCTTCAATCGCCTGAACGCAATTCTGGGTTGGAGCAAGTCCTGCATCGCTGTGCATCCTTCCGATATGTGCGTGGCGCTTGCCGCGCTTGAGGTCGCGGTTCATGTAGCTGGCCCAAGAGGCGGCCGCGCCATCCCATTCACCGATTTTCATCGTCTCCCGGGCGACACCCCAGAAATCGACACCAATCTCGCTCATGACGAAATCATCACAGCGATCGAGCTGCCGGCTGAGGGATTTTCTCGCAATTACAGCTATCTCAAGATCAGGGATCGGCTGTCCTATGCTTTCGCCCTGGTTTCTGTCGCCGCTGCTCTAAGGATTGAGGCAGGCGGGATAAAGGATGCCCGCGTAGCGTTGGGCGGCGTCGCCCATAAGCCTTGGCGCGTTCCTGAGGCCGAGCAAACTCTCAAGGGCCGGCAACCAAGCCGAACGGCGTTCGGCGAGACGGCGGATGTCATTTTGCAGGATGCCATGGGCTTTGCGCATAACAGCTTCAAGATCGAACTTGCGCGGCGGGCGATTGTCCGCGCTCTCGAGCAGGCTGCGGCTGGAACGCCGCAGTCGCAGTCGTCGAAGAAAATCGTCTGAGCACGGCCATGGCACCTTACATCGGCACTTCTACTTCCCGCGTCGACGGCTTCGAGAAGGTCACCGGCGCCGCAAAATATGCCGCCGAGTTCAACGTGCCAGGCCTTGCTTATGGCAGCGTTGTAACGTCGACAATCGCAAAGGGTCGCATCGTACGCATCGATCTCAGCGCCGCCCTGCGCGTCAAGGGTGTGCTCGACGTGCTTACGCACGAGCACCGCCCGCCCATGGCGGACAACGATCAGGCCTACAACGATGAGGTGGCGCCCGCAGGATCGCCGTTCCGGCCGCTCTACGACAGTAGGATCATGTTCAACGGACAGCCGATCGCGCTCGTCATCGCCGAAACGTCGGAGATCGCGCGTTTTGCAGCGTCGTTGGTGCGGGTGGAGTACGAGACAGATGCGCACATTACGGATGTGTATCGTCGGCGCGAGGCTGCCATTCCGGTGAAACCTCCAGCCAATCCGATCGAGGCGCTGTTCACGCCGCCGAAGACGCGCGGTACGCCCGAGCAGGCACTTGCAGCCGCGGCAGTGCGCCACGCTGGCGAATATTACGTTCCGATCGAGCATCACAACCCAATGGAGCTCTATGCCTCAACGGTGATCTACGATGGCAACGGTAAGCTCACGGTCTACGACAAGACGCAAGGTGTGCAGAACGTCCAGCACTATCTGTGCGGCGTGTTCGGCATAAAGCCGGAGGATGTGCGTGTCATGTCGCCGTTCGTGGGTGGCGGATTCGGCTCGGGCCTGCGTCCGCAGTTTGAGGTGGTGCTGGCGGTGCTTGCAGCGCGCGCGCTGCAGCGCTCGGTCCGTGTCGTGTTGACACGGCCGCAGATGTACGTGCTGGGCTACCGACCAGCGATGATTCAGCGGATTGAGCTCGGCGCCAACACCGGCGGAACTCTTGACGCGATCATGCATGACGCGATCACCGTGACCTCGCAATACGAGGACTATTTCCGGCAGGAGACCGGCTGGTCGGGCCTGCTCTACAAATGCGCCAATGCAAAATACGAGCACAAGCTCGCGCGGCTCGATCTTGCGACCCCATGCGACATGCGCGCGCCAAGTGCCCCAACCGCCCACTTTGCGCTCGAATCCGCGATGGACGAGCTTGCGACTGCGCTCAAGCTCGATCCGCTCGAACTCCGTCTGCGATGTTATTCTGAGCGCGATCAGCACAACGATCGGCCGTTCGGCAGTAAGGCGCTACGTGAATGCTACCGCCACGGCGCCGAGGTTTTCGGCTGGGACAAACGCAATCCCGAGGCGCGCTCGATGCGGGACGCCGGCGACCTGGTCGGCTGGGGCATGGCGACCGGCATGTGGGAAGCATTGCAGATGCCGATCACTGTGCGTATTGTGCTGAGCGCCAACGGCCATGCGGAGGTCGCGTGCGCAACCTCCGATATCGGCACCGGCACCTACACCATCATGGCGCAGGTCGCGGCGGACATGCTTGGGCTGCCGCTGGACAATATCAGCATCAAGCTTGGCAACTCGAGCCTTCCGCGATCGCCGGTCGAAGGCGGATCGTGGATTGCTGCTTCAGTGTCGAACGGGATCGCGACGACTGCCGAGGCGATCCGCGACGGGCTGCTGCATCTGGCTAAGCAGGTGCCAAATTCCCCACTTGCCAACGCAGCCTCCAATGAGGTCGTGCTCATGGATGGCAATCTGGTGAGCAGGCCCAACCCATCTCGATCGGTTTCGATCGCTGATGCCATGCGGCAGGGTTCCGTAGATCGCATCGAGCAGGAAAAAACTACAAATCCCGCTACGGACGCCTCGCGGGCTCACAACACTCACGCAGCAATCTTTGCTGAGGTTAAGGTCGACGAGCAGCTTGGCGTGATTCGCGTCACGCGCGTCGTCAGCGCGGTTGCCGCTGGGCGTATCCTGAACACCAAGACCGCGAGCAGCCAGATCCTGGGCGGCGTGATCTGGGGTATCGGCATGGCGCTGCACGAAGAGAGCGTGATCGACCACCGATATGGCCGTTTCATGAACCACAATTTCGCCGAGTATCATGTACCGGTAAATGCCGATGTACATGACATCAGGGTCATCTTCGTCGACGAGCCAGACGACAGCAATCCGCTCGGCATCAAGGGGCTCGGCGAGATCGGCATTGTCGGCGTTGCGGCGGCGATTACGAACGCGGTCTACCACGCGACCGGAAAGCGCGTGCGCAACCTACCGATCACGCTCGATAAGCTACTCGGGCTAACATCCCCCCGCGAGCCCTGACATGCCAAGTAGATGAACCTCGCCGTCGCAAATCGTAAGTCAGCAAAAGACACTCTTGCTATTGCACGCCGTTGGCTCGATGAGTTTGACCAGGTAGCGCTAGCGACGCTCGTCTCGACCTGGGGCTCCTCGCCGATGCCCGTTGGCGGCCAACTGGTCGTTGGACCTAATGGTCAATTCGAGGGGTCTGTGTCCGGCGGTTGCGTGGAAGTAGAGGTGATTACCGAAGCCGCAGACGTGCTGACCCAAGACCGGCCAAAGCTGCTTAAGTTCGGCGTCGCTGAGGATGTGGCGTGGAGAGCCGGACTGCCCTGCGGTGGCGCCATCAGTATCTACCTTGAGCCGCTGAGGCGCCAGCGCGATGCATCGTACCTAGATCAAATTCTCACGGCGCGCGGCGATGCCAGAGACTGAGGCGCATCGGCCTAACCCGCGGAGATATCGGCGGTTGTCTCCAACCGGGAAAAATCAGGCCAGAGACCGAACGGATTCGAACCTCCGCATGGCGGAATCAAAATCCGCTGCCTTGCCGCTTGGCGAAGCCCCAATACCGTTCTTCCCAGGCTGGCGCCCACGGCGGCTCGACCATAATGCGCGGCGGGACGCACCGCTTTCTTTCGCTCAGAGGCTGAAAATCTTTCGATTTACGGCAGGTTTTGGGGGGATCTGGCGGGTTTCCATCGCGTAGAATCCAGCAATGGGATTTGATTCTTTGCGGGTCTACCGATGGCTGGGAACGAAAACGAGAAGCCATATTTTTCGCGTTGTGCTTTTTTCCAGTTTCTGATGAATGGTTTTAACGCGGATGCGCCGAGCGATTGGCTTTAGGAAGGTGCGTGCGCGGCTAGCGCGGATCTTTCACATTCCATCTTATCCTGGAAACCGCAACCCCCATAATTCTGCTTGAGATAATCCCCTATCGTCTTGGCGTCCGCCGGAGCGATCCGAGCGCCAAACGCCTTGTTCAACGGTCCGTGCAGTGACAGGAGGAACGCAGATGAGCCTGGCAGGCAAGACTATCTTCATATCCGGTGGCAGCCGGGGTATCGGCCTTGCCATAGCGCTGCGCGCAGCGCGAGACGGCGCGAATATCGCCGTCGCCGCAAAGACGGCGGAGCCGCATGCGAAGCTTGAGGGCACGATCTACACGGCAGCCGAGCAGATCGACAAGGCCGGCGGCCGGGCGCTTCCTCTGGTGGTCGACATCAGGGACGAGGAGCGGGTGGCCGAAGCCGTCCGCGAGGCGGCGGACAAATTCGGCGGGATCGACATCCTGATTAACAATGCGAGCGCGATCCGCACGACCGGAACGCTCGACACACCGGTCAGGCGCTACGACCTGATGCACGGGGTCAACGGCCGCGGCACCTTCGTCTGCTCGCAGGCCTGCCTGCCATATCTGATGAAGGCGGAGAACCCGCACATCCTGACGATCTCGCCACCGCTCACCCACGAAGCGAAGTGGTTCAAGCCGCATCCGCCGTACAGCATTGCCAAATACACGATGAGCCTCTTCACCCTGGCGCTGGCCGCGGAATTCGCCGAACACGGGATCGCCGTGAACTCCCTCTGGCCCCGCACGGTGATCGCAACCGCAGCCGTGCTATACGAGCTCGGCGGCGAGGAGATGATGTCGGGGGCGCGCAAGCCCGAGATCGTGGCCGAGCAGCCCACGCGATCCTGACGCTGCCGGCCCGGCAGTGGACCGGCAGGTTCTTCTTGGATGATGAAGTGTTGCTGGGCGCCGGGGTGAACGACTTCGGCAAGTACGACGCAACGCCGGGCGCGCCGCTGATCGTCGACTTCTTTACCGAGACGCTGCCGGGAATGAAGGCTTTTGGGTGAGGAGGCCGATGTCCCAAGAAATCACTGTCAGCCAACGAAGCCGCCTTCCATGTGTCGAGGTGACTTCGGCGTGGTGTTCGAACGACAGAACGCAGTGCCGCCATCCCGACGCGAAATGACGACAGGCCTCAAATGACGGCCTATCCTCAATCCTCGGCCTCCACTTATGCGCTCCATTTATTGTCGGGATCGACAGATTTTTTTGATCCCAGCCATTCACTCAACTTCGACCAGCGCCGCCGCCCCGACACGTTGCGAACCGCGATGACGACAGCTTTCTTCTGGCCGACCAGCACGACCAGCTTCTTGCCCCGAGTGACGCCGGTATAGAGCAAATTTCGCTGCAGCATGGCGTAGTGCTGCGTCATGACTGGGATCACCACGGCCGGATATTCCGAGCCCTGGCTTTTGTGGATGGTCGCGGCGTAGGCAAGCACCAGTGTGTCGAGTTCGCCAAACCTGTAGCTGATGGTGCGGCCGTCGAAGCTAGCGGTGAGCTCGCCATCATCGGGATCAACATCTTCAATGTAGCCGATGTCACCGTTATAGACCTCCTTGTCGTAGTCGTTCTCGATCTGCATCACCTTGTCGCCGGGCGCAAAGGTCCAACCGAACCTCTCGACCTTACGCTCTCCGGCGGGGTTCAACGCCGCTTGCAGTTCGATGTTGAGCGTGCGTGCGCCGATGCCGCCCCGGTTCATGGGGCACAGAACCTGGATATCGCGAATGGGGTCGAGGCCGAAGCGCTTGGGGATCCTTGTCTTTACCAGTTCGATGATGCGCGGCACGGCAGTTTCGGGGTCGTCTGCCGGCACGAAGTAGAAGTCGCTATCGGCGCCGGGTGCGGCAAGATCGGGAATAATGCCCTGGTTAATTCGATGGGCGCCGGTGATGATGCGGCTCTGCGCGGCCTGCCGGAACACTTCGGTCAGTCTCACAACGGGCACGGCGCCAGATGAGATGATGTCGGCCAGCACTTGGCCTGGCCCGACCGAAGGAAGTTGGTCGATGTCGCCCCCGATTAAAAGAGCGGCCTTGTCCGGCACGGCCTTCATGAGCGCCTGCATCAGCATGACGTCGACCATGGAGGTCTCGTCGACAACCAGCAGGTCGCAGTCGAGCGGGTTTTCGTCGCCGCGCTTGAAGCCGCCGCCCTTGGGGTCGACCTCCAGCAGCCGGTGGATGGTCTTGGCCTCGAAGCCGGTCGCCTCGGTCATGCGCTTGGCGGCGCGGCCGGTCGGAGCGCATAGCATAAGCCTCACCCCCTTCGCTGCGAGTATGCGCAGAATGGCTTTGATGATGGTGGTCTTGCCGACGCCGGGACCGCCGGTCATGACCAGCACTTTGGACATCAAGGCGAGCCGGATCGCGGCTACCTGGCTTTCGGCAAGGGCAAGCCCGAATTCGTTCCTCGACCCATGGCAATGCCTTGTTTGGATCGATCCAGGGCCAAGGCAGTAGCGTCCCGTTCGCAAACCGCATCAACCGGTCGGCGATCGCGCGCTCCGCCCGATGCAGACCTGCCAGAAACACACAGGTCGTTTCGCCGACACTGTCGGCGATGACCGTGCCCTCGGTCAGTTCCAGATCAAGCGCGGTGCGGATCAGCTCCACCGGGACCTCGAGCAGCTTCTCGGCAAGCGGCACCAGCTCATCCGTCGGTAAGCCACAATGCCCTTCATCCAAAGCCTCGGTTAGCGCAAAGGAGATGCCGGCGCGAACCCGGATCATCGCCGTTTTTTCGATCCCTAGCTTCATGGCGATCGCATCGGCGGTCTTGAAGCCAATGCCGCGGATGTCGCGCGCGAGCCGATATGGGTTCTCCGACATGACCTGCACGGCGTCCGCGCCGTAGGTATTGTAGATGCGCACCGCCCGCGCTGTGCCGACACCGTGGCTGTGTAGGAAGACCATGATTTCCCGGACGATCTTCTGCTCGGCCCAAGCCGCGGTGATACGATCGGCTCGTACCGGACCAATGCCCGTTACCTCGCGCAAGCGCTCGGGCTCTGCCTCGATCGTATCAAAGACCTTCTCGCCGAAAGCGCGCACCAGCTTCTTGGCGTAGACCGGCCCAATCCCGCAAATCATCCCGGAGCCGAGGTATTTCTCGATGCCGTCGAGCGAAGTCGGCTCCGAGGTTTTTAAAAACTTCGCCTTATACTGCTGGCCATGGGTACGGTCATTGATCCATTCGCCCGTTGCGGTAACCCACTCGCCGGCAGAGATCACAGCGGCATGCCCGATCACCGTGACGAGTTCGCGGTGACCGCGTGCTTTGATCCGCAGAACGCAGAAACCGTTCTCCTCATTGTGGTACGTGATACGCTCGACGAGGCCCGCCAACACCTCCAAGTTGGACGGGTCCGGCTGCGGTTTCATGACAAATGTCGCCTCACCTGTGGTGCCGCTGCGGGCGCCCAATCCCTGGCTCTTCGTCCAGAAGCGAATTGCCAATCGCTCGATGTATTAGAGTCTGTCCGGTGACTTTATGCGGGATTACAAAGTCTTCTGAGCATGAGGCGGATTGAGGCGAGGCGCAAGTATGCGAGCGCTTTTCGATTGAGGTTCTCCCAGTCCTTGGCGAGCCTTCGACATCGATTGAGCCAAGCGAAAGTGCGCGCGACGATCCAGCGTTTGGGCAACACCACAAATCCCTTGGCGTGATCGGAACGCTTGACGATTTCAGCTTTCAGATGCGGGAGCACTCGTGCCAAAGCCTGGTTGAATTCGGGTCCTTGATGGCCGCCGTCGGCGAAGAGCTTTTTCAAGAAAGGAAACATCCCGAACAGGGTCGCCATGACGAGAATGCCGCCATCGCGATCTTGAATATCGGCCGGATGGACAACGGCATGAAGCAGCAAGCCCAACGTGTCTACGAGAATATGTCGCTTCTTACCCTTGATCTTCTTGCCCGCATCATAGCCGTGCGGATCGATGCAGGCCCCCTTTTTCGGCGCTTTTCACGCTTTGACTATCGATGACGGCGGCGGTCGGGCTGGCCTCCCGTTGGGCCTGCTCGCGACACTTCACATAAAGGGCGGGGTGGATATCCTCCAATGTGCCGTCGTAGGTCCACAGGTCGAAATAATCGTAGATCGTGCTCTTCGGCGGCAGGTCCTTCGGGATCGCCCGCCACTGACAGCCGGTCGACAAAATGTACATGAGGCCGTTCACCACCTCACGCATCACCACGGTCCGCTTGCCACCGCCGCGCTTGCCCGGTGGAATGAGCGGTTCAACCAGCTCCCATTCGGCGTCGGTCAGATCGCTCGGATATCGTAACTTGCCGCGGTCGTACCGCCCGCAATTCTTCACCGTCCACACGGGGGACCCCCTTCGAATCAGGAAACCACCCTTGAAATCACAAATGACTCATAGAATTCAATATCTCTTCGGACGGACACTTAGGTTTCTGGAAGCGGAATGAATTCTGTTTCGCCCGGCACAGGCGCGAATTTTCCCGTGTTCCAAACCTCTTTCGCTTGCTCGATCCTCTCCCTGCGCGAGGATACGAAGTTCCACCAGATGTAGCGTGGGCCCTCCAACGCCGCGCCGCCGAGAAGCATCAGGCGCGCGGGGCGCGTCGCCCGCACCGTTATCCGGTCGCCCGGATGAAAGACCAGAAGCCGTGGCCCCTCAAATGTCTCGCCCGCGATATCGACCTCGCCCTCGACCACATAGATCGCCCGCTCCTCCTGGTCGGGATCAAGCGGCGCGCTTGCCCCTGCGGCGAACGACACTTCTGCGTAGAGCCATTCCGAGAGCGTTCCCACCGGCGATGTTCTGCCGAAAGCGGAGCCGGCTATTACCCGGGCCCGTATACCACCGTCCTCGATAGTGGGCAGGCTTGCGGCGTCGAAATGCTGAAAGGACGGGTCGGTTTCCTCATGCGCCTGCGGAAGCGCGATCCAGCTTTGAATACCGAATAGACCCTCAGTGGCCCGGCGCGCGCTCAGAGGGCTGCGTTCGGAGTGTGCAATGCCGCGCCCAGCAGTCATGATGTTCATCGCGCCCGGGGTAATCTCGAGCGCATTGCCTTCGCTGTCGCGATGCATGACGCGGCCGTCGAAAAGATAGGTGACGGTCGCAAGCCCGATATGGGGATGCGGGCGAACATCCAGGCCTTGGCCAGCGACGAACTGCACTGGTCCCATCTGATCGAAGAAGATGAACGGACCGACCATCTGGCGTCTGCTGTGCGGCAGCGCACGGCGAACTGAAAAACCGTCGCCCAGATCGCGCACGCGCGGAACAATGATCAGGTCGAGCGCATCGCAAGACTGTTTATCGCCGAGGACGGGGTCCTTTGCGGGCATCGCGGCCAGCGATTGCGGACGGGCAAGGCGCCCGTGGCCGTAAAGCGCGGGCCGCCGCCGCTCGATGGGGATGGCCCGGCAAGCGAGGCGGTTCGGCGGATCATTGGCGCCGCACTCGGCCAGCTGCTCGCGAATCAGCCGGCGGCGGCCGCAGGCGACGTCGAAGGCGTGCACCAGATGCGGGTCGGCATCCGCCGCCTGCGCACCGCGCTGGCGCTGTTCGGCAAGCACCTCGAGCCGTACGCCTCACGCCACTTCGAGGCCGAGCTGAAGCGCCTGGGGCAGTTATTCGGCAATGCCCGCGACTGGGACGTGTTCTGCACACAGATCCTGCCTGATGCCGAGAAGGACGAAATTGCGAAGGGCTGGGTGGAGCTGCTGCGCACCCCCGCGGAAGCCTCGCGGCAGGTCGCACATCGCGAGCTGGAGGAGGAGTTCAGCCGCCCCGCCATTACCGCCCTCGTGCTTGGCATGGCGGCCTGGTTGGAGCCGGGCGATGCGGGATCCCCCGTGGCCGGCGACGATGCGCTGAACCGCCCGATCCGGAAACTCGCGCACGCCCTGCTGGACCGCATGGCCACGCGGGTCGCCAGGGGCGGGCACCCGCGCCGGCGCTCGGCCGAAGAGCTGCATGCCCTCCGCAAGGCGCTGAAGAAGCTGCGTTACAGCGGGGACTACCTCGCCGCCAATCTATCCGCCGAAGCCGGTCAAGCAGTATCAGAAGGCGTCCAAGCGCCTTTTGAAGCTGCTCGGCACCGGCACCGACGCAGCAATGGCGACCAGGCTGGCCGGGCGCCTCTGCGCGGGCGCGCGCAGCGAGGTTGCGCCTGCGGCCGCCTCGCTGGTCCAATGGAGCGATAAGCGGCGCGACAAGGCGCTCCGGAAGCTGCCCGAGATTTGGGCGACATTCGCCGCCGCACCGGCGTTCTGGCGCTGAGCGAAGACATGCATTCGCCGGTCTACCGCAAAGCGCCCGGCTGGCTTCGGTTGGCTACGCGCTTCTCAGAAATTGAGGCGCGAGATCATTCAACCCAGACACTTGTAGATCAATAGTGTTGAGGACGAAGCTTGCAAAGTATTAGTGTCCGTCCTAAGAGATATTGAATCTTATGAGTCATTTGTGATTCAAGGGTGGTTTCCCAATTCGAAGGGGGTCCCCCATGTGGACGGTGAAGAATCGCGGGCGGTACGACCGCGGCAAGTTACGATATCCGAGCGATCTGACCGACTCCGAATGGGAGCTGGTTGAACCGCTCATTCCACCGGGCAAGCGCGGCGGTGGCAAGCGGACCGTGGTGATGCGTGAGGTGGTGAACGGCCTCATGTACATTTTGTCGACCGGCTGTCAGTGGCGGGCGATCCCGAAGGACCTGCCGCCGAAGAGCACGATCTACGATTATTTCGACCTGTGGACCTACGACGGCACATTGGAGGATATCCACCCCGCCCTTTATGTGAAGTGTCGCGAGCAGGCCCAACGGGAGGCCAGCCCGACCGCCGCCGTCATCGATAGTCAAAGCGTGAAAAGCGCCGAAAAAGGGGGCCTGCATCGATCCGCACGGCTATGATGCGGGCAAGAAGATCAAGGGTAAGAAGCGACATATTCTCGTAGACACGTTGGGCTTGCTGCTTCATGCCGTTGTCCATCCGGCCGATATTCAAGATCGCGATGGCGGCATTCTCGTCATGGCGACCCTGTTCGGGATGTTTCCTTTCTTGAAAAAGCTCTTCGCCGACGGCGGCTATCAAGGACCCGAATTCAACCAGGCTTTGGCACGAGTGCTCCCGCATCTGAAAGCTGAAATCGTCAAGCGTTCCGATCACGCCAAGGGATTTGTGGTGTTGCCCAAACGCTGGATCGTCGAGCACACATTCGCTTGGCTCAATCGATGTCGAAGGCTCGCCAAGGACTGGGAGAACCTCAATCGAAAAGCGCTCGCATACTTGCGCCTCGCCTCAATCCGCCTCATGCTCAGAAGACTTTGTAATCCCGCATGAAGTCACCGGACAAACTCTTAGCCATGCTGTTTCGTCTAACCGTTCCGCCGAGTTCACCCGAGAACTCGCCTCGGCGCGTTCTGGTCCGCCTTTGTGAAATCCCAGCTTGACGCGCGCTGTGGTTCAATACCGTTCGTTTTCGCTTGTAGCCGTTCCGACAATTTGGCTTCAATCTAGCATCCTTGTGCTTGGCCTGATTCTCGTGGGCATAGGAATACCCTGGCAATTTGGCCGAGCAGCGACCAATTTTGCGGTCAACCTGGTGTCCTCATCGGTTTTACGCATGGCCGGGCGCGTTCGGTGCAGCCGGACGTGTCCGCCGCGGCGCGGATGATGCCTTCATCGCAGGGGGCCCGCCCGAAACTGATCATTGGCCGCCTGGTTGCTCGCCTTTCTAAGCCCTGCGATCAGCACGGAGATCTTGCCGCGCGGCCTCAAAATCCGGCCAACGCAATGCGCCGATCCGCTGCTGCGTTGGCCTGTGGGGCTCCGCCCGTCAACTCGTTTATCCGCTATGAAATTTGCACGCGGCACACCCGGAATTCCCGGCGCGCATTCTAGTGCTGCGCGGTTCCATTTGCCCGCGTCGGCTGCGGCCTCATAGGTGTTTTGCAGGAAACCCAGGAGTACCGTATCCGGCGACGCGGCCGTTCGCACCGCATCGTAGGGCAACACGAACTCGCCCAGTTCCTGGCTGAAGAAGGCAGCCTCCGGCCGGACAGGAGCCGAGCGAAATCCCTCCGGCTGGGATAGCGTAGGAATAGAAGGCCGATAATCTATGGCGCCGCCGCCGGGCCAAAAGCCTGCGCTGCTCACCTCATGCGAATAGGCCTCGCAGGCAACTTCGTCGGAAAGGTGCGGAACCCCTCCCGGATGCCGTGGCGCGCGCCGGCCAGAGAAGCGCGTCACCGCTAGGTCGAAGCTGCCCCAGAAAAAGTGGACGGTTCTGCACTTGCCGATAAAGCTCGTGCGGAATGCCTTGAACATGCGATCGGCCTGCAGGAGCACCCGCCCGAAGCGTTGCGCGTATTCGGCATTGTACGTGGCATGCACCCGGTCCTCGCTGGAGCGGATTGGGTCAGGCACCTCGTTGGGAATCTCATCGATGTGCACCTCTATGCGGACATCGGAGAGCGCTGCCATGATCGCCGCATGGAAATCCGCCACCGCCTGGGCATGAAGCAGCATCTGCCATCGAGGACCGTCGCTGGTCTCGATGCGCAGCGCGTGGTCAATGAAATCGAAGTCGATTTGGAACGCCCGTTCGCCATACGGTATGGGTGCGGTGGTCAGGCCGTGCGCGGTCAAGTAGAGCGGGACCTGTCACGAATGATTGAGCCAAGGCGTCTGCGACAGTCGGATCTTGCCCACGATCTGCGTCCACAGATGAAGCGTCGTGCAAGTCTCCCGCCAGGCCCGATACGGCAGGTCCGGCCATGATCTCCGATCTGTATGTCGCTACGTCATGTTATACTCCGTCGAGACGATCTGATAAACGAACCCGACAAGCAGGAGCGGGACGCAGCTCTCTCAGCTTGCCTGTCCAATATCCACCAAAGGCAGATCCCGTCCAAAGAATGCTTTCTTTTTGGCTCATCTCCACTGTCAAGGTTTCCTGCGAGGGACTGAAGGCGGTCATCCGCCGGAAATTGGGCGACATTGGCCGTTTGACCAGGCATGGAATATTTCTATTCTTACTGGTGCAATGAATGTGTGGCGTACGGCAGTCGTGGTCCCTTGAATATATTTTAGACGCAGATTTCATGCGTTCTTCTTTCGATGACGTGACAGGGCGGTGGAGCAAGAGAAGCGCCGCGAGCCGCCAGGTCAGAAGCGCAGGAAAGCCTGTTCGAGGCGATCGAGGAAGGCGCCGGCGCGCTGCTCGGTCATTCGGTCCATGTCATATAGGGTCAGCATGCGGAAACTTGCCTTGCGGCCGACAAGGGGCTTGATGCCGCGGGCAATCTGGCGGCGGACCGGGTCGCCCATGTACAATCGCGTGACCCACCAAGGTGCGCCGGTCGAACTCACCACCCAAAGCGCGTTGACGTGAGTAAGCCGCGGGATCAGTGGGCCACCGCCCGAAGGGTGGTCGAAGGCAACGCCGGGCACGAGCACACGATCGAAGAAGCCCTTTAGGATCGCCGGTACGTTAAACCACCATTGCGGAAAGACGAAAACGAGCTTCTCGGCCAGCATGAGCCGCGCGACATAGCCGGCGACGGCCCTGCTATCATATGGTGTCGTGAAATAGCCGCGACGCTCGGCGCCGGTGAGGCGCGGGTCGAAGTCGTCAGCGTAGAGATCAATCATGTCGACCTCGATGCCGCGACGCTCCAGCGTCGCGCGGATGCGTGCGGTGGCGGCCTTGGCGAAAGCGTTGTCGAGCGGATGGGCGACGACCAGAAGCACAGGCAAGAATGGACTCTTCCGTTTCACCTTTGCCCGTCGGCATGAGCTCAAAGGCGGCATTTATTGTGGCGCTTTTCTTAAGCCGATATCCACCCGATGACCAGATTTCGAGGTTGAGAGTGCCGCTTTTGCGCACGCTGCGGCGTACGGTTCATCAAACGAAATCACGAGCACGAATACCGTGCAGACCGGGTTACTTCTTCACACTTCCATTGGGCCCGGAAGCTACGACGGCAACGGGAATTTATTGTCGGTGGGTGGACCTGTGTATTCGTATGATGCGTCCGCTAACAAATCTTCGACGTCGCGGAAGCTCAGGGTGAACCGGACATAAAGCCAGATCGCCTGCTGGATGATTTCGGGAGGGAACCGGTACCCCTTGTAGCTTATTTTCTTCATCCCCTTGGCTACTTGACCGCCAGCGACGCCGCTAGCCCGAATTGCCGTGACAATGCCCTGCCGAGTGACCGTCAAAGGCCCGATACCCCGAGACGAGAGCACCATGGGAGAAGTAAGCCGACCATCCGCTCAACAGGCGATTTAGTCGAGCTTGCACCTCAGGCGAAGCGCCCTTGTTGCCCGGCGTCAGCAGTTGGCGGCCACCAGCGGGAAAGTGGCGTGGAACTTGGATACTCCGGCCCTTAGACCCGCTCAAAGGACCATCACCGGTAGCGATTCGGCCTCGGTCTGCCGACCGATCAGCTGCCGATCTGGGTCACCGTCCCGCGGCTGGTCGCGGAACTGCGGCCACCACCGGCGGCTGCATCGACCTGAGGTGTGCGATCGTTATGAGTCCGAATGCCATGGGAAAGGTACGTCTTGATGCCAACAAAATCTGCATTGGCCGACGCGTGACGCGCCGAGTTCACCGGCTTTGCTGTGCCGGAGCATCACTGCGACCGTTCGGCCTTGCCAATGCTCGTCCACTGAGGCACTCTCAGTCTCGAAATCTGGTCATCGGGGGGATGTCGACTAAATATTCTATTCGGTGCTTGCCGGATCCCGTAGAGTAGTAATATCGCTTAGGCGCGACCGGTCAAGCTTCGTCTCGAGCGAAAATTGCGCATGACTGCAATCAACAATGGCTTCGATCGGCTGGAGCACGGCAACGTGGCCGCCCGCGTCGCTCTCGACTTCACGAGTGTTTGGGACGAACGGCCGTCACACGTGGAAACTCATTTGATCGGGGCCTCCGCCTCCGACAAACCGGAAGCGCTTTCGACCGGTCAGGAAAGCATCATGAAAACAGGCCGTACGGACGGCGACACCAGTACCGCGGCCCGAAATCTCTTATCCGTAACGGGCTCGCACCGTCGCACGCTCAAAGCGGTATTCCGTCATCCTTCCGCACATAATCTCGAATGGACCGACGTCGTCGGACTGATCGGGCAAATTGGCGACGCTCACGAGAAGGCCAACAGCGAATTTGTGTTTGAGGTCGCCGGCAAACGCCACGTCATGCGCAAACCCCACACTAAGGATCTTACGAGTTCCGAGGTGATCGAGGTTCGGCATTTCCTTGTGCAAGCTGGATTTTCACCCGAGCTTCCGTGTCAGTCCCAATCCGGCTGCGCCAAGTCTCCTAATCGTCGTGGATCATCCCGGGACGAAAGTTTTCCATGTCGACGTCACCTCCGATCACGCTTCGGAGCATGTCATCAGACCCTACGACCCCCATCACTTCGTGCATCATCTTGTGCACAAGGACCAATCCCGGGAACGGGGTCAACGGGCGCCGGAAGAGCCCGCGTATTACGAGAAGATCGCGGACGCCGTAGCCCTGGGCGGCAAAATTGTCGTGGTCGGTCATGGAGCAGGCAAGAACAATACCGCGCATCACCTGACCGAATATCTGCAATCGCATCACCGCGAAACGTATCAACGTATTGTTCGAGAAATTGTCGCCGATCTATCCAGCATAACGACCCCCCAGGTCCTTGATCTGGCGCGACAGGCGTTGCGCGAGTGATCTTTCGCCGGCTCTGCGGGTGTAAGACCGCCCGCGGGTCTTTCCAATCCAGCGGCATAAGGTAGAAGTGATGGAGCGATGTTGAATTCACAGACAGCGTTGCTCGACGTCCGCCAGATGGGCGAAGCCGATCGCCTGACAGTTGCCGCCGGGACGCCGGGCGCAGTGCTGATGGAGAATGCGGGCACCTCGGTCGCGCACGCGATCCTAAAGCGCTGGTCAGCGCGTCCCGTCACCATCCTGTGCGGACCCGGCAACAACGGCGGCGACGGCTTTGTGACCGCCCGACATCTTGTCGAAGCCGGTTGGACCGTGCGCCTGGCTCTGCTCGGGCCGCGCGACCGTTTGAAGGGCGAAGCGCACCATCATGCGGAGCGGTGGAGCGGCGCGGTCGAGCCGTTGACGCCAGCCGCGCTCGAAGGGGTTGAACTGGTGGTGGACGCGATCTTCGGGGCCGGACTCAGCCGCGCGCTGGAGGGCCCGGCCGCGGAAACGTTGGCCGCCGCGGCCCGGAAGGGATCGCCGATCGTCGCCATCGACGTCCCGAGCGGCGTGATGGGCGATACGGGTGAAGTTCTGGGCGCCATCGCGGCAGTTCTCACCGTCACGTTCTTTCGCAAGAAGCCCGGCCACCTCTTGTTGCCCGGCCGGCTGCTGTGCGGCGACGTCGTTGTTACCGACATTGGCACGCCGCCATCCGTTCTGAATACGATTGTGCCCAACACTTTTGAGAACGACCCGGTACTCTGGCTGGCGCACCTCCCGCAGCCGGCGGACGGCGGCAACAAATACACGCGCGGGCACGCGCTGATATTCGGCGGCTACCCGATGACAGGCGCCGCCCGGATGGCGGCCCGTGCCGGGGCGCGTGCCGGCGCCGGGCTGACGACGATCGCGGTGGCCGAGATGGCTCTGCCGATCTACGCGACCGCTCTGACCAGCATCATGGTCCATCCCATTGCAGCGCCGGAAGATTTCGATCGCTTGCTCGACGATCGTCGGATCTCGGCTTTCTTGATCGGACCTGGCGCAGGCGTGGGCGAGGAGACCCGAGCCCGGGCGCTCGCCATGCTGGGCACCGGTCGGGCCACACTGCTCGACGCGGATGCGATCACGTCGTTTCAGGACGATCCTCGGGCACTCGATCGGGCCATCGTTGGCGCTTGTGTCATGACTCCCCACGAAGGCGAGTTCAAGCGCGTGTTCGACGCGATCGGTGACAAGCTCCTGCGCACACGCGCCGCCGCCCGCCGCAGCGGCGCCGTCATCGTCCTGAAAGGCGCCGATACGGTGATCGCGGCTCCTGATGGCCGGGCGATCATCAACGCGAATGCGCCGCCAACCCTGGCTACGGCAGGCTCAGGCGATGTCCTCAGCGGCATCGTGCTCGGCCTCCTCGCCCAAGGCATGGAGCCGTTCATCGCCGCGGCCGCGGCGGTGTGGCTGCACGGCGCTGCGGCCACCGCGTTTGGACCCGGCCTCCTGGCCGAGGATTTGCCGGATCTGCTGCCGGGAGTGCTTCAGCGCCTCTACGACCCGCAACGACAGCGTCGATGATGGCTCTGATGGGGCGCTGGCGGCGAGCCACCCGTGGACGCGAAGGAAAACGCCATGCAGGCAATTGTGCTGAACAAGCTCAGGACTCCCCTCGAATGGACGGGACTGCCTGATCGGCAGCCCGGGCCGGGGCAGATTCGCGTCAAGGTGACCGCGTGCGGCGTCTGCCGGACGGATTTGCATGTCGTCGATGGTGAACTTCCAGACCCGGTCACGAGATCGTCGGCCGGATCGATGCGATCGGACCCGGCGTAGAAGGGCTGACAATGGGCGAGCGCGTCGGCATCCCGTGGCTCGGCCACACCTGCGGTGTCTGTCCCTATTGCCGCATACACCGGGAAAACCTGTGCGACCATCCGGTCTTCACGGGATACACGCGCGATGGGGGTTTCGCGACGGCGACGATCGCCGATGCGCGCTTCGCCTTCCCGCTCGGCGAAGCCGGCAGCGACGTATCGCTGGCCCCCTTGTTGTGCGCTGGGCTGATCGGCGGGCGGTCGCTAGTGATCGCCGGCGATGGCAAGAAGCTGGGCCTCTACGGCTTCGGCGCCGCAGCCCATATCGTAGCGCAAGTCGCGAGATGGCAAGAGCGATTCTGTATTTGGCTTTACCCGGCCCGGAGACGTCACCACCCAGGTCTTCGCCCGGACTCTCGGTGCCACCTGGTTGGGCGGCTCCGACGAGACGCCGCCGGAGCAGCTCGATGCTGCGATCATCTTCGCGACCGTTGGAGACCTCGTCCCGTTGGCGCTGAAGGCGGTTCGCAAGGGCGGGCGCGTCGTTTGCGCCGGCATCCATATGAGCGACATCCCGAGCTTCCCCTATGCGTTGCTTTGGGAAGAGCGTCAGCTCCTGTCAGTCGCCAATCTCACGCGGCAGAACGGCATCGATTTCCTGCGCCAGGTGCCGGAGATCGGCATCGTTACCGAGGCCACACGCTATCCGCTCAATCAGGCCAACCAGGCCCTCGCCGATCTCCGCGCCGGTCGGTTCGAAGGCGCCGCGGTTCTCGTGCCCTGAGCATGGGCAAACTTCCGCTACTTCACCGACCCCTCGACCATGCCCTTGCCGGGTCGCCCGAAGCGATCCTTTGGATGAAGGGTCGAGTGCGGATGACAACGAAACCTGCATTTCCGGCGCTCGACGCGCCGACTGTCACCGGGTTTGGCGCACGGGGCCTTGTGTCAAATGTATCGGTATTGCCAAAATCCGCCAAAAGCGGCAATCTCAGCCTCAACAAGGTCGTCATGCGGTGGATGTCGGTTAATTTATCTAAATCTGGAGTTTCATGGTTCGCGGACTGAGCTGGAGGGCACAACCATGGATATCAAAAAGTTCATTGCTGACCTGACCGCTAGGTATAGAAAACTTATGGAACAAACCCCTAGCACAAGTCTCGCCGGAGCAGTTGCGGACGTCAATGCGGCGCATGAAGCCGGCCGAAAAGTGGGATATGAGACCGGCCATGCTGAAGGGTACGGGGCCGGCCGAGAAGCGGGGCACGAAGCCGGCCATGTTGAGGGGTATGAGGCCGGTCGAAAAGTGGGACAGGAGGCAGGCCACGCTGAGGGGTATGAGGCTGGTCGAGAGGTCGGACACGAGGCCGGCTATGCAAAGGGGTACAAGGCCGGAAGAGAAGCGGGACACGAGGCAGGCCATGCTGAGGGCTATGAGGCTGGCCGAAAACTGGGACACGAGGCCGGCCATACTGAGGGATACGAGGCCGGCCGAGAAGCGGGACACGAGGCCGGCTATGAAAAGGGCTACGACGAAGGCTACCGAATAGGTTTAGAGGCCAAGACGCCACCGCAATCGGAACCGCCACCGCCATCGCAATCAGAACCGCCGCCACTGGAACCTTGATCGAATTAAGCGGACCGATCTCAGGACGTTTGTGTCAAACCGGAATCACTAGCCAGCGGCAATGCCCACAACGCACCTTGCCATTTCCGGGTTCAATCTGCGCACACCATCGGATCGGATCACGAAATCGGCCGGGTCGAAAACGTGCGCTTTGGTGAGTTCCAGATCAAGCCTCTCCGGTAAATTTGCCGTCCTCCCGAATCAACTGGCGCTCGCGATGGCCGTGCCGGTGGCCAGCCCCCACACCCTGCCGGCCGCCTACGCCGGTCTTGGCAACCCGAGGCCGTTCATACCGGTCCCGCCCAAGCGCAGCATCGAGTTCCGCTTCCAGGAGTTTGTGCTCATTGGCCGATGTGGGCCATTCACCTGGAGGGTGCGATGGGGGCAGCGCAGATAGTTCTGCCGTTCAAGCCGAGCCTTGCTCTTGCAGCTTCTCGATCAACCCCTCTCAGCGTATTGGCGCATCGCTCAGAAGCCGCGCGCGATCAACGAAATCGACATCCTCGATGGCCGCATTTGCGTGCAACGCATGAATGAAACTCATCGTCTAGAAAAATCGCTTGAAGATTAGATCGTGCGGCTGTTCACGCCGCCCAACGGAATTTGCCCTATGGATGACAACGAAACCCGCATTTCCGGCGTTCGGCGCGCCGATGTTACCGGCGTGGGTGCATGGGTGCCCTCATGTCGAGGATTTGACATTGCCAAAATCCTTATAAAGAGGCAACTTCACGCTCGCCAAGGCTGTCATCCGATGGATGTCGGTTTTAGCGATCTCACGATGCGCTGGATTCGACGGGGGACGTTTGCCTGCCATGCAAAGGACACGGCCAGATTCCGTCCGGCGGGCTGTAGCGCGCATCCGCCAGCTCTCCTGCCTCGGGCTCGGGGGCGAAGCCGCCGTGCCCGAAATGCTCCGGGAGCTGCATGGCCTGGTGCCTGCCGGCTCCAACATTTTCGCGTGGGCCGGCGCGGCTAGCGAAATCACCAACGTCTATACCGAGCACCCTGGGTGGGTGCACATGGGGCCCTTGTACTTCGCGGAATTCTACGAGCGGAGGGAGCGAGAAGTTATCCTTACGTTCAGCGAATCGATGCGCCTTCGGGACGGACCGGCCGTCCGCCATGTCGATAGCTTTCTCAAGGTGGACCGGCGCGAATTCCTCCGCTCCGCCATGTTCAACGAGATCCTTCGCCAGGTGAACGATCATCAACGGCTTTTCGTTGCCGTGCGCGAAGGAGTCCGCGGGCTAGGCGGTATGCTGCTTGGCCGCGGCCAGCACGATCCTCCTTTTACCGGGGACGAGGCAAAAAGACTGGAGTTGGTCGTGCCACATATTGCGCACGCCTTGGCGCCAACGGGCAATCTCGACGTTGAACTCGCGGACACGGAGGAAGAGGGCCTGATCGTTGCCGGTCTTGACGGGAAGATCCTTCACCTCAGCCCGCAAGCCGAAAGGCTGCTTCTTCTGGCCTGTTATCCGCAATTTTTCCCGGAAGCGCTACGGCGCGACGCAGGCCACATTGTTCTGCCGCCGCCGGTCGTGCGCATATGCCAAAATCTTGTCCGAGTGTTCAAGGAACGGCCCGCGGAAGATCTCGCGGAACAGGTGGCGCCCCCGGTTTGGCGTCGCCGGAACGTCTGGGGCGGTTTTACCTTCCGGGCCTACTGGCTAACGGCACCGGACGCCGGCGGAGCGCCGCCGCTTTTGGGCGTTACCGTGCACAAGCAGGAGCCGCTGCCGCTGCGGTTCTCGCGCCGGATGGACGATCTGCCGTTGTCGGCGAGAGAATGCGAGGCATGCCTGCTCATGCTCTCGGGACATTCGCACGCGACGATCGCGGAAAAATTGGGTGTTAGCCGGCACACGGCGATTTCACATCGCCGGACTATCTATGCCAAGCTGGACGTTCGCAATCGTGCCGAGCTCGTTGCCAAGGTGCTTTCGAAGTAAAATGTGTTCGGCATGTAATGGACCGGACGCTCGCGCGGCGCACGCCTGAAATACCGCAAACTTGTTCGAGACGTCGTCCAATTCGACCTGAAGCCGTTTCATGATTCTAATGAATTCAGCGGCAGCTTCCTGATGTTCGTCCGGGTTTCAACATGCCAGTTCCCTTCAAACTATCGCGGCGAGGCAGGACGTCCACGTAAGAGCCCACCGCCTCGCCGCTTAGACCTGCCCCGCAAGGGGTAAACGCAGCTTGGACAACAAATGCCTTTTTGCCGCGCTCCCTTAGACATGCTCGGTCTTCGCCTTCGCGGAAAGGAGGGTTGGAGAGACCCACCTCTCACACCGGCGAATTACCCGTGCAGGCTCGCCATGCTCGCGCCGAGATGCTCACGATTTATCTCTGCGCGAAGGCTGGCGTTATCAGGATGCGTGTACATTCGAGAGTAGGCCGCCTCATACGAGAGCCGCGGATTCGCGCGCTGGTGATCGACGGCTTGCGAATGAAGCCGCGCATGCGCAGGCCCGAGGAGCTGCGCCGCCGGCATTGTCACGCCGCTTCTGGCTTGCGGTCCCGTTGGCGGTTCTGTAGCCAAGGGGATGGAGAAAATCAGCTATCGCGGCTACCGCTTTCCGCCAGAGATCATCCAGCAGGCGATCTGGCTCTATCTCCGGTTCACACTTAGCCTACGTGACGTCGAAGACTTGTTGGCGGAACGGAGCATCATGGTCTCCTACTCTTACTGAGTCAGAAAGTCGCGGGCCACCTCCGCTGAGAATCAACTATGCGGTGAGATTCGGTCATCAGCAGGAGGGATGCTGGGATGAATCTCCGATCGGCGGACAACAGCAAGTCGCGATTTGCGGCTTATGTCGAAGGACTTGTGAGTGTGATCGGGCATGCGGACCGGGCCGGCCCACTGCGAGATTATTGCCTGGGCTTGATAATGCCGTGCGAGCGTAAGAGCGTCGAGCCGATGGCGGCGGTAACGGCGCCAGATCGGACGGCAGCGCAGCACCAGTCGCTGCTGCATTTTGTCGGCCAGTCGCCTTGGTCAGACGAGAAGGTATTGGCCAAGGTGGGTGAGATCGTCCTGCCGGCGATTGAGAGTCAAGGACCGATCGAAGCGTGGATCATCGACGATACCGGTTTTCCCAAGAAGGGTGAGCACTCGGTCGGCGTGGCACGCCAGTACTGCGGTCAGCTCGGTAAGCGGGAGAACTGCCAAGTGGCGGTGTCGTTGTCACTCGCCAATCACGACGCGAGCCTGCCGGTGGCCTGGCGTCTCTATCTACCGAAAGAGCGGGCGGCCGACCTTGAACATCGACGCAAGGCGGGCGTCCCCGATGAGATAGATTTCAAGACCAAGCCCGAGATCGCGCTCGAGCAGGTCAAAGCGGCGTTAAAAGCCGGGCTTTCTCGCGGCGTGGTCCTGATGGACGCGGGCTACGGCTGCAACACAAATCTGCGAACCGGCATCAGCGCGCTCTCGTTGACTTATGTGGCTGGTATCTTGCCACACACCACGGTGTGGACGCCCGGCACGGGTCCGCTGCCGCCGAAGAAATGGTCGGGCCGCGGCCAACGACCGAAGCGCCTTCGTCGCGATTTCGGTCGAGGAGCTCGCTCTCAGCCTCCCCAAGCGCTCCTGGCGCAGTATTGAATGGCGGGAGGGGACGGCCGAGCCGCTGTCATCGCGCTTTGCTCGCGTGCGGGTTCGTGCCGCGCATCGAGATTACACACGCTCGGAAAGCCAGCCCGAAGAGTGGCTGTTGATCGAACGGCCCGAAGGTGAGAAAAAGCCACCCAAATATTGGCTTTCGACCCTGCCGAAAAACATCTCCTTCCGCAAGCTGGTGGACCTCACCAAACTGCGTTGGCGTATCGAGCGCGATTATCAGGAACTCAAACAAGAGGTCGGGCTCGGACATTTCGAAGGACGAGGCTGGCGCGGCTTCCATCACCACGCCACGCTGTGCATCGCGGCCTACGGATTCCTGGTCTCCGAGAGGGAGAGGATTCCCCCCTCACGACCTTGTTACACCACTCGGTTCGAAAAACTTGCCGTTCCCGAAGGTGATCGATCCGGAGGCTCCACCGCCGAGGACCGAACGCCACGTCCCCAACTCGATCGCGACGATGCGCAGAAGATTGATCATCGCGCTTGTTAGCACCCTTTCACGATGCCCATGCTGCGCCACGCCTGTCGCCAAAGGCTCGCGCCGTAAGAAATTTATGACGCAGTAAGACTACGAGACTGTTCGGCGCTTGGTGAATCATTTCGGGCCCATGATCGCGGCGGATCTACGCAAACGCAGACCCAAGCCCCACACTACCTGGCATTTGGATGAGGTCTATCTGAAAATCGCCGGCCGCATGGTCTATCTTTGGCGCGCCGTGGATGCCGAGGGCGAAGTGCTTGATGTGCTGGTCCAGAGCAGGAGGAACAAGCGTGCCGTGCTGAAACTCATGCGCAAGCTGCTGAAGAAGTATGGATTTGTCCCAGACAAGCTGGTCACAGATGATCTGAGGTCTTATGCTGCCGCTGCCAGTGATCTTGGAATCACAAGACGACATGAGCGTGGTCGATGGCGCAACAATCGAGCCGAGAATTCGCATCAACCGACCCGACGACGAGAATACAAGATGCAAGGTTTCAAGTGTCCGGGGTCAGCCCAAAGATTTCTCTCAACTCATGCAGCCACCTACAACACTTTCAACGTCCAACGTCATCTCACTTCTGCAAGGACGCACCGAGCCTTTCGCGCGTCGGCTATGAACATGTGGCGCGAGGCAGTCGCGGTCGTTTGAAAATATTCGGGACGCAGAATTCTCGTGTTCTTCTTTCAACGAAGTGACAACGCCGAAGCGGGGGGCGGTATGCATAGATGCCCTTGGCGACCATGAGGTCGCTCGGGTTGATGGGGGAAAACTCGACGCCGATGAGGACCTGGTTGGGGCCGGGAGCGTCGGGCTCGGGAATGTCGACATACTCAAGACCGTCGCCAGGGTTGCCAAAAGCTGTGAGCTGGACAGCACGCATATTGATATCTCCTTTGTGTCATTCTGCGGCTGATTGGGGATGCCTGATGTTGTAGCGGCGGGCCGGGACAGCACTGGAGAGGACATCGAAAGTATTTCTTGCTTGCGACGCATTTTCTGACAAGCGCCCTCTCGGCTCAAATCTTTAGGGGCGTCCCATCACGTGCAGATGTGCGTATGGCGATCCCGCCCACATGATGTACGCGCCGCTCGGCTTGTGCGTGGTTGGCAGTCCTGTGTTCTTCGGATCAAATGGCCACATAATCATCCAGTGGGGACCTACCTCGATCGCCGGGCTTGTCTTGTCATAGGGATCTGAATCGCTGCGTTGCGTGGCGCCCGCGAGCATGTAGGTGATGCCGGGGACGGTATTCGTCGGCTTCGGTTTGTGAGCTTTGAAGTCGGCGGAGAACTGCATCGACGCCGCATCTGCGCACATTGGTGGTTCACCGATAACTTTCGCGTTTCCCGGCATACAAGTGAACCCGTTATCGCCCTCGCGCAGAACTACTTCATGGCCTTGCGCATCGCTATCGACGATTGTTGCCGAAATAGCGACGTCGATTGGTCCGGCCGACATCGCCCGCGCTATCTTCTCTCAATTCGAATCGCCGGTGTCCGCTGCCGTTCCGCCGCGCGAGTCCATTGCCTCGGCCAGGGTCATAAGGCAAGTTCCGATCATCAGACTTCCAGTTAAGGCGACTGTGAAAAGGGCGAGATTTAGTTTTCTAACGCTCATGGTTTCTCCTCCGCGTTCAGACCAATGGATGTCAGATCGAGGTCTTCTCGTTTGCACTACTTTGCGCTGTCTTCGTCGCGTTCGATGTCCGTGCCGCTGTTGTCGAGTGCGTAAATAATTAGTTGTCCGCGCTTCCGTTCGTCTCGGCGACTGAGCGATCGCTGGCGAAGGGCGGCCGTTAGGCGGGAAATTTGTCTCCGAACATGGGCCGTCCGCTCTTCGAGGACTCTCGCGTCGCCTCGTCCTGGATGACGTCCCAATGCTCGGCGAGCAGGCCGTTGTCGATACGCAGGATGTCGGCCACGACCCAGTTCACTGGCTGCCCGATCCCTGAAAACCGGCCATGTAGCATGACATAGTCGCCGTCGGCGACGATCAGCGCGTTCTCGTAATGCAGTTCTTTCGGCGCTGCCTTGACAAGTTCGAAGAGCCCCTCGCGCCCCGGCGCGATATGAGCACTGTGCTGGATATAGGCGGGCGACCAGAAACGCTCGGCCCCATTGAGCGTGATGTGTTCTGGGTTGCGTGCTGCGGCGTAGACTTTTCGCGCTCCGGCATCGAGCAGTTCTTGAGCAAATGCCAAACCGAGTCCTCGGTTTGCGCCTGTTACAAATGCAACTGAGTCACGGATCTTCATAGTAAACATCCTTGTGTAACGACAAGTGCGGCGATTGTCCGCGCGAACGAACGCACGCAGCTTTGGTAGCGGCGCCCATTGATATAGGTGCATATGCGCTGACGTAGGAGCATATGCACATTTGTCAAGTAACGATGATTTGACCATGGCCACCGCAACGTTGTCGGGGATCGAGGATTGCAACTGCTTCGCCGTCCGCTCGGCCGCTCGCCACGTCACCCAGCTCTACGATCAGTTGGTGGCACCCATCGGCGCCTATACCGGAGGAGGCACCAGTGATCGGTGCCGTGCCCTTCGCCCGCGCCCACTCCCGGTTGAGAATGGCCTGTGTCACCTGGATGAGCTCGCGACTGACCGCCTCAATGCTGTCGACATCATGCTCAGTAGAAGGCAACGGGGGTTGGTCGATGCTACCCATGCAGGCCCTCCGCTCTGCTCATCATCAAATCGGTCTCAATGGCCCGTGGGCGCGCCGCCCCCCAGCTTGACCTTTCGCAGGGCAAGCGCGAGCGGCACGGCCGCAAGCGAGACAAGCATCAGGACCCAGAAAACGTCCATATAGGCGAGCAGCGACGCCTGCGCCTGCACTTGCTGGCCAATCCAAAGCGACGGCCTGCTGCTGCGCTTGGAGAAGCGAGCTGCCCTGGGCGGCGAAATAGCTCGTCGCCTGGTGTAGCGTGTCCTGATATTGCACGCTCGACGGGATCACATCCTCGACGAGCCGGCTTTGATGGAACTGCTCGCGATGCGCCAGCACGTTGGAGGCAAGAGAGATGCCGATGGAGCCCCCGGTATTGCGCGCCGCATTGATCAAAGCCGAGGCCTGGTCCGTCTTGTCCGGCTGAATGCCGTCGCGGGACGCGGTCATGATCGGGACGAAGATCAACGGAAACCCGAAGCCGAGGAGCATGCGCGATATGGCGAAAGACCAGAAGCCGAGATCGCCGTACACATTGGTCAAGTCGTACATTGACAGCGCGACGATCACCGCCCCGGTGGCGATCAAATATTTGGGCTGAACCTTGGCCAATAGGCGGCCGGCGACGAACATCATCGCCATGGTGACCAGGCCGCCAGGCGCGAGCACGAGGCCAGCCCAGGTGGCCGTATAGCCAAAATCCTCCTGCACCAGTCGGGGAAGGAATTGGGTCGTCGAGAACAGGATGGCGAAGGTCGCCATCATCACCAGGAAGCAGGCGCCAAATTGGCGTGTCGCCACCATCCGGACGTCGGCAGCGGGATTACGGCGGGTCGCTTCCCAAGGGATCATTAACAGGAACGCCAAGCCGGAAATAACTGCGAAGGCGATGATGAAGCTCGACCCGAACCAGTCGTCGATCACGCCCCGGTCGAGCACGATCTCGAGCGCGCCGAGAAAGGCCGCGACCAGCACGAAGCCGGCAAGATCAAAACGAAGCCCCTGCTGCTTCAGCCGCCGGCGGTCCTCAATGGCCGGGGGCTCGCGCAGGATGAAGGCGATGAGCGCCATCTCGAGGAGCCCGACCGGGCCATTGATCAGAAAACACCAATGCCAAGAATAGTTGTCCGACAACCAGCCGCCGAGCGTCGGCCCGACCACCGGCGCCACCACCACGGCCACGCCGAATAGCGCGAAGGCATGGCCACGCTTCGCCGGCGGGAAGGAGTCTGCCAGAATCGACTGCGCTACCGGCACCATGCCGCCGCCGGCAAAGCCCTGAAGAATACGAAACAGCAGGAGCGACTTAAGATCCCCGGCCATTCCGCTGAGCACTGAGCTCAGGGTGAACAATCCGAGGCAGGTGAGGAAAACTGCCTTGCGGCCGAACCACTTGCTCACAAAGCTCGTGGCCATAACAATCATGGCATTGGCGACGAGATAGGTGGTCACAACCCATGATGCTTCGTCTTCGCTAACGCCTAGACCGCCGGCGATATAGCGCAGTGCGACGTTGGCGATGGTGGTGTCGAGGACCTCCATAAAAACGGCGACCGCGACCAGCACCGCGATCAGCCATGGTTCAGCGCCTGCGCCGCTTGCCGCAGCGGGAGCGCCCGCCCGGGTTGTGCCGGCGCTCATAGCCATCCTCCCAGCTGCTCAGAGAGCGACGGTAGCAATCCCCTGAGGCGCTCATAGAGCGACGGCGTGCGATCAATCCGCACGCTCGGAACCACCGACATGCCCGGGCCGACCGCAACGTCGGCCGGCGGATCATCCATGATGATCTTGACCGGCACGCGTTGGACGATCTTGACGTAGTTGCCCGTGGCATTCTGAACCGGCAGCAGCGAGAACGCGGTGCCGGATCCGGGCTGAACGCTGGCGATATGGCCGTGGATGGTGCGTTCTGGATAAGCGTCGATCTCAAGCGTCACCGGCTGTCCGGGTCGCATGGCGTCGAGCTGATTCTCCTTGAAGTTCGCCGCGACCCAGATTTCGTCCGGGACGAACATCGTTAGGTTTGTGCCCGGCTGTGCGAACTCACCGACTGCGGCGCTGAGGTTGGCCACACGCCCATCCTGGTCCGCCGTGACGGTCGTATTAAGAGAGGTTCAGTTGCGCTTGGTCGCGCTGAGCCTTGGCTTGCGCGAGGCTCGCGACGGCGCTGTCGCGTTGCGCCTTCAGCAACTCGATTTGCCGCTGCGCGAGCTTCAGATTCGCCTGCGCGCTCTGGAGCGCGGCCTGCTGCTGATTGAGCTGCGAGGTAGTCCGCTGGGCGTTCTGAACGCTGCCGGAGCCGGTCTGCGCCAGATGCTGGTAGCGCGCCGCCTCCTGCTGGGCGAACACCGCGCCGCTTGCACTCGCTCCACCTGTGCTTGGTCAGCATTGATTTGCGCTTGCTGCACGCTGATCTGCGCATCGATATTCTCGATATTGGCCTCGGCGCCGGCCACCTGCGCCTGCGCCTGGGCGAGCGCGACGCGATAGTCGCGTTCGTCGATGCGCACGATCACGCCGCCAGCGGGGACGTGCTGGTTATCGGTCACGAGCACGTCGGTGATATAGCCTGGCACCTTCGGGGCGATGGCGAACTGCCGCGCCGCGATAAAGGCGTCGTCTGTTGTCTCGAAATGCTCAGCGTAATCCCAGTAGAGGGAGCCGGCCCCCGCCGCCAGAATAAAGAGAGGCGGCCCGACGACGAAGGCAAACGGGTGGCGCCGCAGGAGCCCCCTGCGAGGCGTGTCCTTGAGCTTTCGATCAAGCTCTAGATGCTGATCTTCGCGTTCCGGCGGCAATTCCACGACGGGGCGCTCGTCATCGGGGGGCTCCTGCGGCCTCGGCGCTCGGGCATGGACGAAATCCTTGCGGGGGTCTGCGGACGGTCGCTCGTTGCCGATCACCTTCCGAGATGAGGCTCCGGCTGACTGCGCATGCGAAAGCTCAAGCTGGGATTGCGCGCCTTGATCTCGCTCTTTTGCCTCTAACAACATCGTTCAAACTCCTGTCATCGGCGAGCGCGTTTCTCTATGGGTGCTCCAATGTCACGTTCCGGCTGATTGGGGATGCCCGATGTTGTATCGGCGGGCCGGGACAACCCTGGAGAGCTTGCTGGACATCGCGCGGCGCGCTGCGTCGAACCCATCCCACTCAGCCTTGTCGGGCAGGGATGGAATGGTGACGATCTCTCCTTGGTCGAGACCAGCGAGGGCGGCGTCGACCATGTCCTCGGCCGACATCACGATCTCGGCGGGTAAATTGTGAACCGGCAGGCCGGCGATGTGCCAGAACTCTGTCGCTGTCGCCCCGGGCAGGACCGCCTGGACCCGCACGCTCTTGCCTGCAAGTTCATGATGGGGCGACTGGCTGAAGGCCAGCACGAACGCTTTGCTGGCGCCATAGACCCCGTTCAGCGTTTCGGGCGAGATCGCCACGATCGAAGCGATGTTGATGACAGTGCCGCCGCCTCGCGCGACGAAGCCGGGACAGCGTAGGTCGGCCGGGTGAGCGCGCCCGACATTGAGACGGATCATCTCATCCGTCTTCTCGACGTCCGAATCGAGGAGCGGCGCCGTTGCGCCGACGCCGGCATTGTTCACCAGCAGCGTAATGCGTGCATTCGTACGCAGCGTCGTCTCGATCCGGGCCAGATCCGCCATGTCGTTGAGATCGGCTGCGATCGTCTCGACTGATCGGCCTGTCTCGTCTTTCAGACGCTGGGCCTGTGCCGCGAGCCGACTCTGGTTGCGGGCGACAAGCATCAGGTCGTAGCCTTCGACGGCGGCGACACCTTTCGCGGCGTCGCCAAGACCATTGGCAATTGGCATAGAGAGTGCCCGGACCCGCCAGAACGCCTCGAAGTCTGCGGCGGAGAGCTCCCGGAAATCGATCCGCTGGTTGCCGCCATGGTAAGGCGATAAGCTTTTTCGAGTTGCAGATTCCGTCGCCCTTCGCCCCGTTCTCGCGCCCAGCGCATGAAAGGGACAAGTGCCCGCGCGATCGAATATAGAGAAACGAAAACGAGAAAGACTAGGCTTGCGCCGCAAGTAGATGCCGCGACGATAGCGTAAAGTGTTAAGTGCGGTGGATGGATCATGATAACCTCCTGTTGCCACAGGACATTAAGGTTGTTCGGCTGGAGCACGCCCGGGTCGTCCGCCCCAGAGCCGTGGGCGACGCCTTTCTCGGCGTCGCCTACTAGGAAGCCCTCGCTCAGTTCGTGACCGCCGCGGCCGCCTTGTGGGCGAGCACCGTGTCTGCCCGCTCCGCGGCCGCATTGTGGACAAGCACCGTGTCGACCCTCCTGATGAAGTCGACCGCGTCGGGCGGGGTGCCCCACTCGTGGGGGGTGGAGAGCGTCAGGCTTTGGCCGGGGGCGAGCACGGCCTCGACCCGCACGGGCACACCGTCCTCGCCCTTTTTCGCGAGGGTGGCGACGACGCGAAAGCCTTCGCGCTCGACAGTGTAGTAAGCGACACCGGACACGTCGCCGAGGTCAATGACCTGGCCGTGGAGGGGCTTCAGCCCCTCCGCGTGTGCCGGGCCGATGGCCGCCAACGCGAACGCGGTGGCAAGAGTGGTTTGCTTGATATTCATGGCAGTCTCCCTAGATACGGGCATATACTCGTATCCATGAAGGCGCATGAAGGCGCATATACTCCTTGTTTGCGATCACGCAAGCCCCACGCTGCGCTTTCACTTCACATTTTTGTAATTCAAGCCTGCTGATGACCCGGCCACTCCGAATGGCGCCGCCCTCCATATGGCTGCCAATTGCTCACGAGTTTCTTGGCGTTCATGACCAGAACTTTCGTCCGTCGAGCAGAATCTCCGACCGCACCGGTTGCGATGAGCGTAGGTGCTCCTATGTAAGGGCCATATGCACGTTATCCCGTACCGAGGATCTGGCAATGCCTATGGTTACGAGCCCTGAGGAATGCAATTGCTTCGCTGTCCGCGCGGCGGCGAGGCATATCACTCAAGTTTACGATCAAGTCTTGGCGCCGACTGGCTTGCGCACGACCCAATTCTCGATCCTCACAAAACTCAACCGGCTGGGGCCGCTGACGATCAACACGCTCGCCAGGGACATGGTGATGGATCGCACGACGCTCGGGCGCAACATCCTGCCGCTGGAGCGGGATGGTCTGATTAGGATCGAAGCGACGGCATCCGACCGACGCGCGAAGGAACTCCACTTGACCAAGGCGGGTGAGAAGCGCCTGGAAGTGGCGCACGAGAGATGGTCAGAGGCTCAATCGCGATTTGAAACCACTTTCGGTCCAAGGCGTGCGGCAGAGCTGCGCAAAATGCTCCGGTCGGCCGTCGCAAGCGAATTTGGGCCTGCTTACGGCGGTAGCGCTGAGTTCGCCGACCGGTGAGGCGCCAGTTCGCCGTCAACCGGGAAAAACTGACGTCAAAATCGCATTTCACTTCTACAAGGCAGCGCTGTCGCGGCCTCTGTCTGTCAATCGGCATTGAACTTTGACCCCCGATCGGCGCGCAACAGTGACCCCTGTGTACGGCGAGATTTAGCAGAGTGAGGTGACGTCTGAGGAAGCCGTGTGGCGGACAAGCCGCGAGCGAGCGCGCCCTGGGAAAGCGCTGTAGCGAGCGAGCGGTTTGCGGTGGGTCAGGCGCGGTTTTTGAAGCGCCAGCTCTCGTTGCCAGTCTCTATGATATCGCAATGATGGGTGAGACGGTCGAGTAGTGCGGTCGTCATCTTCGGATCGCCAAAGACGCTTGGCCATTCACCGAATGCAAGATTGGTCGTGACGATGACCGAGGTTCGCTCGTAGAGGCGGCTGACCATGTGGAACAGCAGTTGTCCTCCGGCTTGGGCGAAGGGCAGATAGCCGAGCTCGTCGAGGATGACGAAGTCGAGGCGCGTCAGATAATCGGCGAGCCGGCCTTGGCGGCCAGCTCGACCTTCAGCCTCGAGCCGGTTGACAAGATCGACCGTGGTGAAGAAGCGACCGCGAGATCCGGCGCGGATACAACTTCGTGCGATCGCGATCGTCAGATGCGTCTTGCCCGTGCCCGTCCCCCCAACCAGGACGACATTGCGTTGTTGAGCGATGAAGTTGCCGCCAGCCAGATCGCGCACGAGGCTTTCATTGATCGGTGTCCCCTTGTAGGTGAAGTCGTCGATATCCTTGGCAAGCGGCAGTTTGGCGATTGTCAGCTGATATTTGATCGAGCGCGCCTGCTTCTCGGATATCTCAGCTTTGAGCAGGTCGCCGACAAAGTGCTGCGGCTCATGCTTGCGTTTGACCGCGGCGGCGAGAGCCTCATCGTAGGCATTCCTCATCCCATAGAGTTTGAGTTCGCCCATCATGTCGAGGACTTCGGTTCGTTCCATGATCACGCGCTCCTGAGTTGATCGTATCGGGCACAGTCGGCGACTGGCGCATGCTGCAGCGTCAGCGCATCCGGGGTAAGGATGGTTGCCGCCGGGCCGGGGTCGCGTTGCCGCGCGAGGATGTTGAGGATCACGTCGGACGAGTGGACGCCCTCGGACATCGCCTGTGCACAGGCAGATTCGACCGCCGGCAACCCATCGGTGAGTACAGCCGCAAGGATTGCGACCATCTGGCGATCGCCGTCATCGGAACCGGCAAGTTGTCGCCGCACGCGCTCCAAGGCGGCGGGCAGTACCCAATCCTTGAACGGAGCGCCATTGCGCAAGGCGCCTGGCTTGCGAGCCAGGATCGGCACGTAGTGCCATGGATCATAGATCGTTTCGCCGCGCCCATAGCAGCGCGGATGCTCCGCAACGACGCGCCCCTCCTGGCGGATGACGATCCGATCGGCGTAAGCGTAAATTTCGACCGGCCGGCCAATGGCGCCGGCACTGACCGAGTATTTGTTATTGTCAAAGCGAACCAGGCAGGTCTTTGACACGGAAGCCGGCAGAGCGTGGAATCCATCGAACCGGCCGCGATAGGCAACGAGCTTCGGCCGCTCCTCCTCGAACATCTCCCAAATGGTGTGCTCGGGACGTTCCGGATGTGGATGAGCCTTGGCATAGGCGATGACCTTATCGGTGAGCCAAGCATTCAGCTCGTCATAGACGCTTCTGATTGAAATGGCCCGCGGAGGTCTTGTCACAGGAACGATAGCGCGTTGCGGTTCGGCGGGTAAGATGGCGCATGATGATCTCGTTTGCCCGCCACCAGTTCCCGCCTGCAGTCATCCGGCACGCCGTCCGGCTCTATGTCCGCTTCACGCTCAGCTATCGCGACGTCGAAGATCTGCTCGCGGAGCTGGATGTCTCCTACGAAACGGTGTGACGGTGGCTCTTGAAGTTCGGGCGGCCTTGTCAAGGCAACGGTAGCGCGTCTCGGTTCTCCGGGTAAGATGGCGTATGACGATCTCGTTTGCGCGTCACCAGTTTCCGTCTGCGATCATCCAGCACGCCGTCTGGCTATATGTGCGTTTCACGCTCAGCTATCGCGACGTCGAAGATCTGCTCGCGGAGCGCGGACTGGATGTCTCATACGAGACGGTGCGGCGATACTTAAAGTTCGGGCCGCTCTTCGCCGTCGACGGCCGCGGCCAACGTCGATGTGGCATCTCGATGAGATGGCCGTGATGATTGCGGGCACGCAGTTCTGGCTATGGCGCGCGGTTGACGACAAGGCGAGGTTCTCGACCTGCTGGTGCAACGACGAGGCGACAAGGCTGAAGCCGTGAAACTGATGCGCAATCTGTTCAAGAAACATGGCTTCGCACCCGATGTGCTGGTGACGGACAAGCTGCCCTCTTACGGCGCGGCAAAGTCCGAAATGGGATTGTCGGCTCGCCACGCGCAGGGCCTGCGCAAGAACAATCGGGCCGAGAATTCGCATCAACCGACACGACCGCGTGAGCGCAAGATGCAACGTTTCAAATCGCCCGGATCAGCCCAGCGCTTGCTGTCCATTCACGCCGCTGTTCACAACACATTCAACGTCCAGCGCCATCTCACATCCCGCCGCAAGCTCCGCGTCCTCAGTGACGAAGCGTTCCGGACGTGGCGAGCTGCTACCGCAGCCTGAACCTGAGCTGGGCCTTCCAAACTTCGCGCCGCACCGACTCAGGTTGGTGTGACAGCGCCCGCTCGACTTCTCCCGCGCAGGAAAGCCTCGACGGAGAGCGGCAAAAATGCGAGCCTTGGCGTAGATACCAAAACGACTGAGTCCGCAAATCGGCGGCAAGACCGAGCTTCATCAGCCTGGTCACCTCGGCCTTCCGAGCGGCGGATGAAGCGGAGTGTAGGTCAAGTCCCCTGCCGATCCACAGGCTTGCAGGAGTCCGAACTGCTCTTTTCGGCGAGATGGCAGACGCCAAAGGAGCACGTATTCCGGGAGAAGCGCGATGTTCCTGGACCAATTTCTAGACAAGCCACCCGCCCAGCCGGAGGACGGGATCGGTCTCGCGCTCTCGGGCGGTGGCTACCGGGCGATGGTCTTCCACGTAGGTGCGCTGATCCGTCTCAATGAGGTTGCCCTCCTGCGCAAGGTCAAGCGGATATCCAGCGTCTCCGGCGGGTCGATCACGGCGGGCGTGCTTGGGACGAGCTGGAACGACCTCAAGTTCGAGGGCGACGTGGCATCGAACTTTGATATCGTCATCGATCGCATTAGGAAGATGGCCAGTACATCGGTCGACGCCGGAGCAATCATCGGCGGCATCCTGCTGCCGGGATCGATCAGCGACAGAGTCGCCAAGGCGTATGACTCCGTCCTTTTCCACGGAGCCAAGCTCGACGCGTTACCCGACAATTCACAGCCCGGCAATCCCCGCTTCGTCATCAACGCGACCAACGTCCAGACAGCAGCGCTCTGGCGGTTCTCCCGCAACTACATGGGCGACTACCGCGTCGGCCTAGTGGAGCGTCCGGACGTCCTGTTGGCTGCCGCCGTCGCGGCATCGTCCGCCTTCCCACCAGTACTGTCCCCCTCGACGCTGCAGATCGATCAGCCTGTCGTCAACACACCGGGCGCCGACCTCCACAAGGAGCCATACATCAAGACCGCGGTGCTGAGCGACGGCGGCGTGTACGATAATCTCGGCCTAGAGACGATCACCAAACGCTATGCGACGCTCCTGGTCAGCGATGCTGGTCAAAAGATCACTCCCGAGGAGGATCCCCACCGCGACTGGGCTCGGCATTCACTGCGGATTTTCGATACGGTCGACAACCAGGTAAGGAGTTTGCGCAAGCGGCACCTCATCAAATCCTACCTACGCAAGGACCATAGCGGGGCCTATTGGGGGATCCGGACGGCCTTCGCGGACTATGGGCTTGCATCCGATCCTCTGAAATGCGCGACGAGAAATCCGGCGCCGCTGGCGGAGATTCCGACCCGCCTCGAGGAAATGCCCCGCAATGTGCAAGATCGCCTGATGAACTTGGGATACGCGATATGCGACGCGGCGCTGCGGGCGCATATCGACGCCGCTTTGCAGGCCAAACTCGGCATTGCGATCAGCCTTCCGACAAAACTTCCGTTCGACGGAGAATACTGACGAATGAAGCCGCTTTCACCGCCAGCATTTCCGTACCTCCGCGTTTCGCCTCGACCGACCTCCGGACAGCAACCATGAGCGCGGCAGTCGTTGAGGTGCCATGGGAGGATCTCGCACCCGACCCTGTGGGTGAGTACGTCGCGGTCGTCGACGTCGATTCGGCGAGCGTTCAACGAGCAGTTGGTCTCTCGTCATGGGAGGCTCGGCGGAGCACTGATTGTTATGACAGAAGAACCTGACAGGTGTCGCTTCCGAAATCTAAATTCGAGCGTACCGATGATGGAGCCCGCCAAGGATCGGATGCGCAAAGACGTCTCCGAACCGCTCGCTCGGGCGTGCGCAGGGCGCGTCCTTCCCGAGCGAAACATGGGTTCGCATCTCGTTATAATAGATGGCTATTTCGCAAGGATTCGGCGAAGGTGCTCCGCGTTGAACGCAATCAAATGATTAGTGCACTCGCGCCGGACCGACCCGATCAAGCGTTCAGCATATCCGTTCTGCCAAGGCGAGCGGAACGAGGTGGGCCGGTCCCGGATGCCCATCGCTCGCACCCGAGCCTTGAACGCGCCGCCAAATGCTCGGTCATTGTCACGGATGAGATATTTGGGCGCCGTGTCCCAAGGGAATGCTTCAGTGATTTGGCGCGCCAGCCACTCCGCCGTTGGGTTCTGGGTCACCGCAAACCACAACAGCTGCCGCCGTCGATGGCCAAGAACAAGAAATACGAATAGCTGCCGAAAGGCAATCGTCGGAACGACAAAGAGATCAATCGACGCAATCTCCTTCACGTGATTGCGAAAGAAAATCTTCCAGGTCTGCAATGGCCGGCCCTGCCTCGGCACCATGTAGATCGAAACCGTGGACTGCGCGACAGCGATGCCCAGTTTGAGCAGCTCGCCGTGGATCTTGGGAGCGCCCCACAGCGGGTTCTCAATACTCATTCTTCGGATCAGATCGCGCACCTCTTTGCCGATCCGTGGCCGGCCACCGCGCGGGCGGGATTTCCATCGCCAGTACGCGGCGAAGCCCATTCGATGCCAACGCACTACAGTCTCGGGCCTGACGACGGTTACGGCGTCAAGAATGCGAGGACAGCGACGATAGAGCCACTGCTTTGCTATTCTCCGGCCGATGCTGCGTCAGCCACGCGACGATCCTGGCGACGATATCCCCTTGGGGACCAGCAGCGCCGTCTTGGTCAATGTTGACGTGACTGTACGAGAACTTGTCGTTGCTCGCCTTGTTGGCCTCGAAGTCGAACCTCAAGTCCGGCCAGAACTCCGGTGGTATGCGTTGGCGCAGGCCCGTCCAGGAATAGATCCCATCGCCGATGATTTGACACGAGGCTCCGAGCTCCCGGAAGCTCGCGATTATCTTTTCGGCCAGCGCGTAGATATCCTCCGCAGCCAGCGCCTCCGGGCCACCGTGGCCAGCTGCGATCACTTGGCGCCGGTAGTCGACAATATCCCCGGGTCGGGGTGGGACAGCGTCTCAAACGCCTTCGCGTCGGATCCTTTTAATTCCATCAGACGAGGCCAGGCAGCATTGAGCAAGCGCGCGGGCGCGTCTCGAAGCTTGATTGGGTCCCGAGCGGTCAATCGGCGCTCCCTGTTCCTCGACGAATCGTTCCTTGTTTCGAGTATTTAATTCCCTGTTCTGTTTTCTAGGGAATTTTTTCTGCAAGCACCTGAAATATCGTGTGTTTGGTCGGCGGGTTTTGAGCAGAGCGGGTCAGAATTCGAAATTTCCCTGTTCTTTTCCCTGATCGCAGGGAATTTGCGTTCGCAGACGGGTTCGCCGCTGACTGGCTCATCAGCCAGTTATTAGGTACCTGATATTGCGGGTGTGTTTGTCTTTCTAGGAAGCCGAGTTTCTCGCGAATTTGCGGGGTTTACCGGTCCTGAAATCATCGGCGATGCAGGTTCAGGCAAGTCAGCGCTTCTGAAGGCGCTCGCCGCAGAGGAGCAGCTTGAGTCTCGCCCCTTTGTGTTGTCGCCTGCACGTATTGGCTCGGCGAGCAACTTTGGAAGCAGCCGCTCGGCTGCGGCACCGAACTTAACCCAATCCAACCGACCGCCGAACAGACAAAATAGCGCGCAATCCGTTCCTATACGCCGGTGATCGGTGGCGGGCGTACCCGAATGAACGCAACGGCATCCCGGAAAGAGCGCGAGACTTGGCTTTTTAGCGAGCTGGTAGTGCTCAGCGCCGCCACAGAAGTCCGGCTTGTCGGCCAGCCAGCCGAAGGCGTAGGGAAGTTTGGGGACGATCAGGCTCTGAGCCGGTATCCGGTCTTGAAGATCCACCCCACCGCCGCGATGCACACGATCAAGAAGGCCATAATCATGACCAGACTAACGCCGGCGTTGATATCGGAGGTCCCGTGAAAACTCCAGCGGAACCCGCTGACCAGATAGACGACGGGATTGGCCAGCGTGAGCGTCCGCCAGAGGGGTGGCAGCATGTCGATCGAGTAGAAACTTCCGCCGAGGAAAGTCAGCGGCGTAACGATCAGCAGCGGCACGAGCTGCAGCTTCTCGAAACCGTCGGCCCAGATTCCGATGATGAAGCCAAACAGACTGAACGTGACAGAAGTGAGGATGAGGAAAGCGAGCATCAAAAAGGGGTGGGCGATCTCGAACGCCACGAACACCCGCGCGGTCGCCAAGATAATCAAGCCCAGCAGGATCGACTTGCTGGCCGCCGCGCCTACATAGCCGGCCACGATCTCGATGTAAGAGACCGGCGCCGAGAGGATCTCGTAGATCGTGCCGGAAAACTTCGGGAAGAAAATGCCGAAGGATGCGTTGGAGATACTCTGCGTCAGGAGCGACAGCATGATCAACCCCGGCACGATGAAGGCACCGTAGCTGATGCCGCCGATCGCCGTCATCCGCGAGCCGATGGCCGCGCCGAAGACGACAAAATAAAGCGATGTCGAGATGACCGGCGCGACGATGCTTTGCAGCAGCGTGCGCCAAGTCCGCGCCATCTCGAAATGATAGATTGCACGGATGGCGTGAACGTTCATGGCCTTGCCCTCACGAGGCTGACGAAGATCTCCTCCAGCGAGCTTTCTTCTGTCTTTAGATCCTTGAAGTCGATCCCAAGCTCGCTTAGCTGTTTCATCAACGCGGCGATTCCTGTCCGGTCGCGTTGCGCGTCGAAGGTGTAGACCAACTCGTTTCCGTTGGCCGACAGCTCCAGTTGATAACCGGCGAGTTCGGCCGGGACGCTATCCAGCCTGCGCTGCAAGTGCAGCGTTAGCCGCTTCTTGCCGAGCTTGGTCATGAGCGCCGCCTTGTCCTCCACCAGGATGATCTCGCCCTTGCTGATCACCCCGATCCGGTCGGCCATCTCCTCGGCCTCCTCGATGTAGTGGGTGGTCAGAATGATGGTGACGCCGGTGGCGCGCAGCGATCGCACCATGTCCCACATATCCCGTCGAAGTTCGACATCGACGCCCGCCGTTGGCTCGTCGAGGAAGAGGATTTGCGGCTCGTGCGAAAGGGCCTTGGCGATCATCACGCGGCGTTTCATGCCGCCCGAAAGCGTCCTGATCTTGGCTGTCCTTCTTGTCCCATAGGGACAAGTCCTTCAGCACCTTCTCGATGTGGGCCGGGTTGGCGGGCTTGCCGAAGAGGCCGCGGCTGAAGCTCACGGTCGCCCTGACCGTCTCGAAAGCGTCCGTGGACAATTCCTGCGGGACAAGACCGATCTTGGATCGCGCGGCCCGGTAGTCGCGGACGACGTCATGGCCGTCAGCCATGACGGCGCCTGCCGGTCGGATTCACAATCCCGCAGATGATATTGATAAGCGTCGTCTTGCCTGCACCATTTGGACCAAGCAGGCCAAATATCTCTCCCTGGCGTATCTCCAGGTTAATTTTCTTGAGGGCCTGGAAGCCAGAGGCATAGGTCTTGCTCAGGCTGGAAACGGAAATAATCGGCTGCACGGACAGCTCTCAATGATCAAACAGTGAAAAAGCACGCGCCGGCGCTCTGGGGGTCATGCCACGTGCACGGCGCAATCGCAGTGACACTCGAAACCCAGTATGCGACCGTCTTTCGGCGTGCAAGGACGCTCAGGAGCGTTAGCGTAGTTGGTGGAGCATCTCGTTTACACCGGGGAGGGCCGACGGTTCGAGCCCATCACCGCTTACCCAATGAATCAACAAATTAGACATTGACTGCCCGCCATAAGGCGGAAAACACGGCCAGATCGACGAAAAACGAGATTTGGCTGCCCTTCCTGGACACTTATCGAACCATGTGCCTCGCGCCGAAGCCTGATTTTAGGCGCGTCTTGGCAGGTGTGCGGGCGATGGAGCTAGCCGCATAGATTAAGGCTAGAACTCAGAAACGTGGCTTGGACAGTCCGCTTGGGACCCGTAAGCAGGCCGTCGCTCGCGGCAGGCGCTACTTCCGAGAAACCTGCACAAGAGCGGACTTTCCGAAGCCAAAAGCAACGTAAAAGATTGCCCGAATGGGGTAGCCAATGGGGTAGCCATCAGACTCGGGCGCGGGCTCGAACCATCGCTGCCGAGAATCCAGCGGCGCCTGCCGGAGTCCATGTATCTCCAAAGACAGGCGCCGCCGTTGGTACCGGGCGCCATGATAGGCCGCGGCCGTGCTCATCATGGACGGCCCTGGACGCTTAGTGCGCGCCCGGCGCGACCGTGATCACACCGGCTCTGGCGGAAAGCGTGCTCGCGACCCGGAAGCCCAAGTTGTTGTTCCGGTTATCGGTGGTGTTCCTGTTGCGGTTGGCCGAGCGGAGGTTCTGTGGATTGTTGTTCCAGGAACCGCCGCGAACGACACGGCGACAAGGGGCCGTCCAGGCTTCAAGGGTATTGGCCGGATCAAACCGGCCGCCCCGGAAGATCGCATGGCGCAAGCGCCACGTATCTGCATGCTCGGCGTGAGCTATCCAGGCCCTAACGCGCGCATCGATGTCGGCGAACCCGGAAGCCCAAGTCGTTGAGCCGGTTATCGGTGGTGAGCCTGCTGCGGTTGGCCGAGCGGAGGCCCTGAGGATTGCTGCTCCAGGAACCGCCGCGAACGACACGATTACTGCAATTACCAGTTGTCCATGCCGAGCCATCGCTGGGCGCTCCATCGTAGTCACCGTGATAGCAATCCTGAACCCACTGCCAAACGTTCCCGGCCATATCGTAGAGCCCGAACCCATTCGGCTTGAACGAACCGACCGGTGAGGTCTCTTTCCTGTCCCACTGGCTGTGAATAAGCATGGAATAAGGACCCCGCTTTTGGGGTGATTTGCATCCAATCGGGACCCCGGGGCTGAGGGTCCACAGTGGCCTCCTGGATTTTGGGAGGCCGAGATTGGAATGCTGGTTGTGGAAACGATCGCCAAGATTTGCCGGGCGTTTTTTGTTCAGAAAAAGCCGATCAAGGAGATTTGCCGGGAGCTGCACGTCTCCAGAAAGGTCGTCCGGAAGGTCATCCGATCCGAAGCGACCGAGTTCCATTACGAACGCTTGACGCAGCCGCTTCCCAAGATCGGACCGTGGCGGGAGCGGCTGGATTCCCTGCTGTTGGAGAATGCAGAAAAATCGGCGCGCGAGCGGCTGACGCTTGTTCGGCTATTCGAAGAACTGCGCAGCCTTGGTTATGCCGGAAGCTACGACGCGGTTCGCCGTTACGCGAAAACGTGGCGCAAGGAACGCGGTGTGGCGCTGGCGCAGGCTTATGTGCCGCTCACCTTTGCTCCCGGCGAGGCCTATCAGTTCGACTGGAGCCATGAAATCGTCGTGCTGAACGGCGCGACGGTGACCGTGAAGGTCGCCCATATGCGGCTCTGTCACAGCCGCATGCCGTTTGTCCGCGCCTATCCACGCGAGACCCAAGAGATGGTCTTTGACGCGCATGACCGCGCCTTTGCCTTTTTCAAAGGCGCCTGCGAGCGCGGCATTTATGACAATATGAAAACCGCGGTGGAGACAATCTTCGCCGGCAAGGACCGGCAATACAATCGCCGCTTCCTTCAAATGTGCGGGCATTATCTCGTCGAGCCAGTGGCCTGCACGCCGGCCTCGGGCTGGGAAAAGGGCCAGGTCGAGAACCAGGTCGGCTTGGTGCGTGAGCGCTTTTTCACGCCGCGCCTGAGATTCAAGAGCTATGACGAATTGAATGCCTGGCTCCTCGACAAATGTGTCGCTTACGCCAAGGCGCATCGTCATCCAGAATGCGCCAGCCGCACGATCTGGGAGGTTTTCGAGGACGAACGGCAAAAGCTCGTGCAACTGCGCGGCCGCTTCGACGGATTCCATGCAGTGAGCGCGGCGGTGTCCAAGACCTGCCTTATCCGGTTCGATAACAACAAATACTCGGTGAAGGCGCGCGCGGTCGGGCGTCCGGTCGAAATCCACGCTTATGCAGACCGGATCGTCATTCGCCAGGACGGGATCGCCGCCGGCGAACATCGGCGATCCTTTGGCCGCGAAGAGACGATTTACGATCCCTGGCATTACGTTCCGGTTCTGGCCCGCAAGCCCGGCGCTCTGAGGAATGGCGCGCCGTTCAAGGACTGGGTCTTGCCCTCGGCCATGGAGAAAATTCGCCGCAAACTCACCGGCTCCGCCGATGGCGATCGGCAGATGGTGAAAATCCTCGCGGCGGTTCTCGACGACGGGCTGCCGGCGGTCGAGGCCGCCTGTGCCGAGGCGTTGAGCGAGGGCGTCCATTCCGCCGACGTCGTTCTCAACATTCTGGCGCGTCGCCGTGATCCCGGTCCGCCACTCACCATACTCACCCCGGACGCGCTGAAACTCCGGCACGTCCCGCTCGCCGATTGTGCCCGGTACGATCAACTGAGGAGTTCAGGCTGATGGAACGCACGCAAATCTTCGACCTCATGAGCGAACTCAAGCTCTTCGGCATGCGAACCGCCTATGATGATGTGATGGCGGCTGGCATAAAGCGGCAGCACGAGCCGCCACAAATCGTCGGCGATCTTCTTAAGGCCGAAATTGCCGAAAAGCAGGCGCGCTCCATCAAATATCAGATGACCATCGCCAAACTCCCTCTGGCCAAGGACATCGATGACTTCGACTTTGACGGCACGACCGTCAACGAAACCCTGGTGCGTGATCTTTCCGGAGGCGGCTTCATCGCGCAGCAACGCAACGTCGTTCTCGTGGGGGGCACCGGGACCGGCAAGACGCATCTCGCCATTGCCATCGCGCGAAGCTGCATCCGCGCCGGCCTGCGCGGCCGCTTCTTCAATACAGTCGATCTCGTCAATCGCCTGGAGGCCGAAGCACGCGCAGGGCGGCAGGGACGAATCGCCGATTACCTCACTCGCAAGGACTTCACCGTTCTCGACGAACTCGGCTATCTGCCCTTCGCTCAGGCTGGCGGGCAATTGCTCTTCCATCTCGTTAGCCAGCTCTACGAACGCACCTCGGTGATCGTCACGACCAATCTGGCGTTCGGCGAATGGCCGAGCGTCTTCGGCGACGCCAAGATGACGACCGCGCTCCTCGATCGTCTCACCCATCACTGCGACATCGTCGAAACCGGAAATGAAAGCTGGCGCTTCAAAAACCGCGCCTAGCGCTCAAAGCCCCCTCCCACGCCACCGCGCTCGCCCCGGCTGCGCAACCCTGACCAGCTCCGCCGGGGGCGAGCGCTGTCGTTCCTCCCCGCCAAAAGGGGTACCTTTTGCACACCGATCCGGGGTCCCAATTCAATGCTGTTTGACACATCGGGCTGAGCTTCGGGCGCCGCCGCCGCGAAGGCAGGATGCTCGCGGGCCACCGCGTCAGCTGCGGCGATGCGCGGATAGGGCGCCAAATCGAGGCCGGCGCGCCGCGCGTTATAGACCTGGGGCACAAGGCAAATGTCGGCCAGGGGAATCTGGTCTCCAACGGCGTGGCGCCCGGCGAGGGCGGCGAGGCGTGCTTCGATCGCGCAAAACCCAGTGACGAAGGCGGTTCCGCGAGCTGGGCATCTGGACGAAGCCCGGCTCCCGCTTCCTCTGCATCGAACCTTGGCTGGGTACCGCGAGCCCGGCTGATTTCGACGGGCCGTTCGTCTCAAAACCGGGTGTCGCGCTGATCCCGCCCGGCGAGACGCGCTGGGCCACGATGCGCATCACAATCAAATAGGAGATTGCCTGAAACTCGGCGGCAGTGGGAAGGGCATTGTCATATTCGCCAGGCATAGGCGATTTTCGGGCCGATTTGGCTCGGCGACGGGAACCCTAAGACGTTGAAAAATAGATATCCGAGCTGAAAGCGCTACGCGCGATTGACAAGTAAAACTCGCGAACGTGACAAAACCCGAAATGCAGAAGGATCCCGAAAAAGACTCCCTCCTGGCCCATGTGTTAGCCGACCGGCGTTATGCGGCTATGCTGGGGCTCGGCTTCAGCGCGGGTATCCCTTTTCTTCTTGTGTATGTGACGCAGTCCGCCTGGCTGTCGGAGGCCAAAGTTCCCATCGAGACGATCGGGCTCATGAGCGAGCTCACCATTGCTTATAAGTTCAAATTCGTCTGGGCGCCGTTCCTCGACAAATACGACGCGCCGATATTTAGCGCGCTTCTCGGACGCCGACGTGGCTGGATCATTGTCTCGGAGCTGGCCATAATGCTGGCACTCGCCGGCGTCGCGTTCGGCGATCCGGCTCATTGGATGGGCTACACCGTGGCTTTCTCGCTCGCCCTCGGTGTTGCTGGAGCGACGCAGGACGTGACGATCGACGGCTGGCGCATCACGTCAGTTCCGGTCGACAAGCAATCGGTCATGACGGCGATTTCGGAGATGGGATACCGCGTCGGCACGCTCGCCGCCGGCGCCGGCGCGTCCCGAACCAGACGCACACCGGGCTTCAGGCTAAGGCTCGGTGTGGGACCAACCCGACCGGTAATCCGCAATGCTTTTGCCATCGTTTGCAGCTTGCGCCGGGTCGATTTGCCGAGCCCGCCATGCTCAATCTCCTGAAGTCTGTAACCGAGGGCTAGGACAAGCAGGTCGCGACTGATCCGCGGCGGTTCACCGTGGTTGAGCCGCCGCCATTCGCGCCGCAAGTCCTCGAGGCCGAGCAACCGAATGCGATCGATCTCGCCCTCGATCGCTCGGGTATCCATCGAAGCCATGGCTAGGCGGCCGCCTGTGCGGCGATCTTCGGCTTCGATTTGGTCGGCTGTCCGACAGGTACACGATAGACGCGTTCGGCCCCGGCCTTCTCCGATATCAGCGTTAAGCCGAGCTTCTTGCGCACCACACCCGCAAAGAAGCCGCGGACCGAGTGCTGCTGCCAACCGGTCGCCTTCATGATGGCGGCGATCGTTGTCCCCTTGGGCTGTCTCAGCAGGGCAAGGACGGCCTCCTGCTTGGTCCCGCTGCGGGTCATGTTCCCAGGCTTCGCAGGCTGTTTCGCGCGGCTCTTGGCGCGCGCAAACTTGGTCTTTCTGGGGGTTTTGCTGTGCGACATTTGAGGATCCTTTTCGGTTGCGACGGCACCAGGCGCCGCCACCACCGAAGCCCCGCAGTGGCACCATCGCCAGCGGGGCAAGATCCCGGATCGAGCCACCGGCCCATATCTCGGCACGGCGACAGTGACGCTCCAATCGCCGCTGAAGTCCACTCCTTACTGCGATGAAAATTAAGCGCCAATCGCCCCACTGTTTGCGGTCAAGCCTTTGCCAGGGGCCGGCTGCGTCTCTGGATTCAAGAGTTCGAAATCCTCTCTGGGGCAGCCAGGAAATCCTCCTCAAATCGCTGCGTATTTGTAGTTTCCTCGCCCGCCGGAATAGTCTTGAAACTTCCGCGCGTTAGCTACCCGGCGAGCTCATCAGTGCCAACCGGAGACGCCAAACGCCTGGGTCCGGGGCGCAAACGGCCGCCGGGTCTCTCGAGGCCGTTTTTGAGTTGTCGGATATGGAGCGTTTGGCCTGGATCTTGATGGAGGTTTAGGCGGGGAAGCCAAGGAAACAGCAACGGCCACAGGGTCTCTCAAGGCCGTTTTCGAGTCGTCGGATGTGGAGCGTTTCGCCTGGGCTTTGATGGAGGTTTAGGCGGCGAAGCCGAAAACATGTCGCTGTTCGCTCCAGTCGTGCGGCAGGTCTTTGCTCAGTCGCAAGAGTTGTGTCGGCGTGAGCTCGATCGGCTGACGGCCCTCAAGCAGCGCGCACACAATATCAGGCGCCAGATAGGACAATCGAATGAGGGAGGTTAGCCGGCACTTGTTCATTCCAAGGCGTCCGCTCATCGCCTCGATGCTGTCGTCCGATCCTGACAGGAGCTGGATTCGGATCGTGAAAGCGTCTTTGATCAGTTCGACGAGGCCTGCGTTGACTTCAGCCTCGGCGCCATGCGGCGGCGAGCTGACGGCGCACCCTGGTCGCCTTCTGCGCGGGCCATCCCTCGTCGGCCGTCCAGAATCGATTGTGTCTTCCGCCGAAATTTGCCCGCTTTCAGCGGGCTGTAGGTCGACCGGGCGAATAAAAAACCCAGTTGACGCAGCCGTGCATTTACCAATACGCCCGACGCGGGCGCGGGCGCTGGTCGGTTTTGACCACCCGCTCGGCGTCGTCTTGCATGAGCCTTTCGGCGAGCAGCGTCGTCTTGTGCCGCGCGCCCCTTTGCTTCCCGGCTGGATTGCGGGATTGCCCTTTTTGAAATTGGTGCGGCAGATTTGGGCTTGTATTTTCAGTCATGGCCGCAAATCCCTCCTAAAACGGCACGGAGTCATCGAAGTGTGTTCCCTGCCTCGCGAGCTTACCAGCATCGGCTTTCTTGCCAGGCTGACGCAACGCAAGGACACGATCCGGTAGTGTCTCAGGGAGGATACTCCCCGTGGCGACGATGAAGAACCTCGCGAGACAGGGCAAGGCGAAGAAGAGGGCGGTTGATGACGGCGTCGCGCGGGTGCCCGCGGATGACGCCGGGCGGCGCCTCAGCCGAGAGCAAGAGCGGTTCCGCGGGCCGCGGGCAGGGAATATTCAGTTTAGCCGTGCCGTCTTGATCTTGTAGGCGCCGTCCCGTGCGCGCATGAACATTTCGTCGACGTGCGGATGGCGAATTGGATCGCCGGAGGTATCGGCCATGAGGTTTTGCTCCGAGACATAGGCCACATATTCGGTTTCCGCGTTTTCCGCGAAGAGATGATAGAAAGGCTGATCCTTGCGCGGCCTGACCTCTTCGGGAATTGCCTGCCACCATGCCTCGGTATTCGCGAAGACCGGGTCCACGTCGTAGATTATCCCCCGGAAGGGAAATTTCCTGACCTCTTCGGGAATTGCCTGCCACCATGCCTCGGTATTCGCGAAGACCGGGTCCACGTCGTAGATTATCCCCCGGAAGGGAAATATGCGGTGTTTGACTACCTGACCTATGGCGAACTTCGCGGTACTGGGTTTCATGATATGGAAGCCGCCGCAAAAGGCCCCAGAACCGGCGGCGGCTGGCCGGCCTGCCTAGCGAGAAGGGGAACCCGGATCACGGTGATTAACCGCCACCTGTTTCGATGTGAAATTGATGGAGGCGTCCGATCAGAAAATCGCACCGGCGCCAACCGCCGCAAAACTCCTTATCCGGCTTGTGCCGGTTCTGACGACGTCGCTACGCTTGGCGAGATTGCGCAACACGCAGGGTGTGGATTCATTCTCAGCGCCAGCAATACACGCAAAAAAAAGGAAGCGCCCGTAGGCACTTCCGGCCGGCGAAGCTGAGACAGTCCCCCGCCGTGCAATAAAGTTAATGGGTCATAATTGTTAACAGTTGTCAAGCATTTTTTATGCCATGCGCAATAGCTGTCGCTTCCGAAATCTAAATTCGAGCATACCGATGATGGAGGCCGCCAAGGATCGGATGCGCAACAACGTCTCCGATCCGCTCGATCAATCGCGTACAGGGCGCGTCCTTGCCAAGTGAAACATGGGTTCGCACCTCGTTATAATAGGTGGCGTATGGCGCAAGAATCCGGCGAAGGTGCTCCGCGTTGAACGCGATCAAATGATCCGTGCATTCGCGCCGGACCGACCCGATCAAGCGTTCAGCATGTCCGTTCTGCCAGGGTGAGCGGTACGAGGTCGGCTGGTCCCGGATCCCCATGGCTCGCACCCGAGCCTTGAATACGCCGCCAAATGCTCTGTCATTGTCATGGATGAGATACTTGGGCGCCGTGTCCCACGGAAATGCTTCGGTGATTTGACGTGCCAACCACTCCGCCGTTGGGTTCTCGGTCACCGCAAATCCCAACAGCTGCCGCCGTCGATGGCCAAGAACGAGAAATACGAAGAGCCGCCGAAAGGCAATCGTCGGAACGACAAAGAGATCAATCGATGCAATTTCCCCCATATGATTGCGAAGGAAAGTCTTCCAGGTCTCCAATGGCCGACCCTGCCTCGGCACCATGTAGATCGAAACCGTGGGCTGCGCGACATCGATGCCCAGTTTGAGCAGCTCACCATGGATCCTGGGAGCGCCCCACAGCGGGTTCTCAATACTTATTCTTCGGATCAGGTCGCGCACCTCTTTCCTAATCCGTGGCCGACCACCGCGTGGACGGGATTTCCATCGCCAATATGCCGCGTATCCCATGCGATGCCAGCGCACAACAGTTTCGGGCCTGACGATGGTTACGGCGTCAAGAATGCGCGGGTAGCGACGATACAGCCAAATGAACAAGGCACGGTCGACCCAACGTAAATGCAATCGGCGTCGCGCGCGCTGCTGCAGAACATTAAGCTGATGCCGCAGAACCAGGATTTCGGCTTCCAGCCGCCGCCGCGGTTTGAAGCAGTCGCACAGCACGCGGACGAAAAGAACAGCAATTGTAATCATGCGGCGATCATGCCCTGATTCGCCGGCGACTGCCAGTCAAGTGGTCGGAGCTGGATGGAGGTTTTCGGAAGCGACAGGGCGCACAGGTGGTGTCGGCTCTTCATGCCTATCTGGCCCGGAGCGGTAGCGCCGCCACGTCTGCTGCTGAGATCGCGAGAGCTTAATGCCCGACGAATGCGCGCACGCCAGAAGCATCCGTAACGTGACGCCGAGCATTAGCGAGTTTTACTTGCTTCTACAGTCTTCCCGGAGAGAGCCCGGCTAAGCGATTCCAATGCCTTAGGCCGTGTGGACGGATATCGGAAAATATAGGTCAAGGGATTCCCAAATCACTTTTTCGGTGATTCATGGGTGGCTGGCTTTTGGAGGGCCGGCCATGCTGACGAAGATGACCGAAGAAGATTGGGTGCTTGTGCACGAGGTGTTCGATGCCTGCCGCTCGCGGCGTGGGGACAAGGGGCGGGACGACCGCAAGTTTCTCGAAGCCTTGCACTATTTCACGATCCACAACATTACTTGGCGAGCGCTGCCGGCCGAGTTCGGCTCTTGGAACAGCATCTGGAAGCGCTTCTGGCGCTTGAGCCGCAGCGGCGTGTTCGAAACTTTCTTCGAAGCGCTCGCCTCCTTGAGCGAGCGGGCGCATCTCGTGCAGATGTTCGAACTCGACCGTCATCCGCGCGCATGTGTCGGCGGCCGGCGCAAAAGGGGGCAGGATGGCGAAGCCCTCGGGCGCTCCCGGGGAGGGTTCTCGACCAAGATCCATCTCAAGACCGATCTCGACGGCTATCCGATCGGCTTCCATCTGACCGGCGGCGAAGCGAGCGACAGCCGCAACTTCGAAGTGCTCCTCGACCTCGGTCCGGACGTCGATCCCCGCGCCGTTGTCGCGGACAAGGGCTATGATGCAAAGACAAATCGGGAGGCGGCGCGTAACCGCGGCATTTGTCCGGTCATCCCCTATCGCTCGAACACCATCGACAAGCCGAAGTTCTTCGCAAAGGTCCTCTACAAAGCGCGGGCGCGTATCGAGCAAATGATGGGCAAGATCAAGCGCTTCAAACGCATCGCGCTCCGCTGCGAGAAGACGGCAAGAAACTATGCCTCATTCCTCGCACTCGTCTGCGGCTTCATCTTGATCAAATCCGTCCACACGGCCTAGCCTCGCCTCGCCACGATCGAAAACGGCTTCTACTTGCTCAGTGTGACAATGCCTCGTATCCGGCCAACCGCCCGAACACAGCCTGTCGCAACATCCCGACCAGCGCGTGATGGCCGTTCTTGCCGGTGCGCGCGTCGGCCAGCCTCTCACTCGCCATCGCGCTCAGCCCGAGCGCGTCGTCAAGTTCACGGTAGGCGAGCAAACCGGCGTCCGACGTGACGACCGAACCGCGAAATTGAAGCATCAGCCAGCGGTCGAAATCCAATCTCAGCGCCTCGTCATTCGATTCACCCGCAGGGTTCGCCATGACATCAGCTCTCAAATCAGCCTAACAATTTGATTATTATAGCTGAATCGTCCAGGAAGCGCCTCAAATTATAGGGTCATTTGGCGAATGCGGGTTTATGAGTACGCGCCCTAGGTTGGGGACTCATTCAAATCCATGCGATCATTATGGCTGCGAGGGCGAGACCAGAGAGATAGTTTTGCGCATAGCGGTCATATCGGGTTGCGATGCGTCGCCAGTTCTTGAGCTTGCAGAACATTGGTTCGATGAGATTTCTGCGTTTGTAGGCCGTGCTGTCCAGAGGATAGGGCGTCCGGCGTGAGGCTGTGGATGGAACGACTGCTTTGACCTTCCTTTGTTTGAGCCATTTGCGCAGGCTGTCGGCGTCGTAAGCTTTGTCTGCCAGCAGCCGCTTTGGTCTGGCGACGGCTCCAAGCAATGGAGCGGCCATGGTGATGTCGGCGACGTTTCCCGGGGTCAGCGCAAAGGCGACCGGTCTGCCGCGATCATCGGCCAAAGCATGGATTTTGCTCGTTCTTCCGCCGCGCGAACGGCCAATCGCTTCCGCGAACGCCCCCTTTTTGAACCAGCCGCCGAGCGGTGCGCCTTGACATGGCTGCTGTCGATGGAAAGCTCGTCTGGAACTAGACCGGCGGCCGCCATTTTCTCGAAAATGCGCGGCCAGATACGGCCCTGGGACCAACGATTGTAGCGATTGTAGATAGTCGTCGGTGGCCCATAGGCTGGCGGAACGTCGCGCCAGCGGCATCCTGTTTTCAACACATGCAGGATGCCGGAAATGACAGTCCGATCGTCCACGCGCGGTTTTCCCGGCTTGCCGTGAGGCAGATAGGGCTCCAACGTCTTCCATGCCTCATCCGACAGCCAGAATAAACTCCTTGCCATGCCCTCTGCCTCCAGCGACTCAAATCACGGCAAAAATATATCATGGAATCAACACCCTGTATCGGTTCTCAACCTAGCACTACTTTGGCAGATTAACGGATTGGTTAGCTTCGCGGCGGAAGACTTTGCGCTCTGAATGGAGCGCGAGTGATGGCGGATTGGAATGCGGCACTGACGGACTGGCTGAAGCCGTTCGCTGAGGAACTGGGCCACAAGAAGCGGCGGCAGATGTGCCCTTTATATGTGGCGGGCCTGATCGGACCCGGTGATCGCAAGAGCATCGAGCCGATGGCGGCGCGCATCGCGCCTGATGGTTATGACCGGCTGCATCATTTCATCTCGGATGGGATTTGGGACGCCTGGCCGATTGAGAAGGAATTGGCCAGGCAGGCGGATAAGCTCATCGGCGGCTCCGACGCCTTTCTGGTCATCGATGATACGAGCCTGCCCAAGAAAGGCGAACATTCGGTCGGCGTCGCCCCGCAATACGCGTCCATGCTCGGCAAGAGAGCCAATTGTCAGACGCTTGTTTCGCTGACGCTCACACGCCATGACGTTCCGATCGCTGTCGGCTTGCGCTTGTTCTTGCCGGAGAGTTGGACGAGTGATCCGCCGCGTATGGCGAGAGCCGGCATCCCCGAACCGTTTCGTCGGCCGCGCAGCAAGCCGGGAATCGCGCTTGATGAAATCGACCGGTTGATGACTGCGGGCGTTTGCTTCGGCGCCGTTCTCGCCGATGCCGGCTACGGCCTGTCCGCTTCGTTTCGCCAAGGGCTGAGCGCACGCGGGCTTGCTTGGGCTGTAGGCGTTCCCAAACATCAAAAGGTCTATCCCGCCGGCGTTTCCTTGATCTTTCCTGTGGCGGGGCGGGGCCGGCCGCGCAAGAACCAGATTCCCGATCAGCTCTCGGGCGCCGCCGAGACGATGCTAGCCACGGCCACGTGGAGGAAAGTCAGCTGGCGGCGCGGCACCAAAGGCCCCCTAACCGCCTCGTTTCGCCACCTTGCGCATTCGCGTCGAAAAAGCCTCAGTGCATTCTCGATAAGGGTCAGCAGCATATGCCGGGCGAAGAGGCGTGGCTGATCGGCGAATGGCGTTCATCCGGCGAGCGCAAATATTATCTGTCCAATCTGCCGGCTAACGCCAATCTCAAGAGGCTCGCCGCCGCCATCAAGGCGCGTTGGGTCTGTGAGCAAGCCCATCAGCAAATGAAGGAAGAGCTCGGCCTCGATCACTTCGAAGGGCGATCATGGCAGGGGCTGCACCGGCACGCGCTCATGACCATGATTGCTTACGCTTTCCTTCAGCACCAGCGCCTCAAGCAGGCGAAACGGGAAAAAAAGAATCCATCCCGGGCCGCCGCAACCGACCCTGCCAGCTGTCCGACGCGCCGTCATCAACGCGCTCTCGCCAAAGCAAATCTGTGAACGATGTCCCCACTGCCGAATGCGCGTCAGAATACAATCGAAATAATTCTGCCAAAGTAGTGCTAGGTTGAGAACCCATACAGAGTGTTGATTCCATGATATATTTTTGCCATGATTTGAGTCGCTGGAGGCAGGGGGCATGGCAAGGAGTTTATTCTGGCTGTCGGATGAGGCATGGAAGACGTTGGAGCCCTATCTGCCTCACGGCAAGCCGGGAAAACCGCGCGTGGACGATCGGACTGTCATTTCCGGCATCCTGCATGTGTTGAAAACAGGATGCCGCTGGCGCGACGTTCCGCCAGCCTATGGGCCACCGACGACTATCTACAATCGCTACAATCGTTGGTCCCAGGGCCGTATCTGGCCGCGCATTTTCGAGAAAATGGCGGCCGCCGGTCCAGTTCCAGACGAGCTTTCCATCGACAGCAGCCATGTCAAGGCGCACCGCTCGGCGGCTGGTTCAAAAAGGGGGAGTTCGCGGAAGCGATTGGCCGTTCGCGCGGCGGAAGAACGAGCAAAATCCATGCTTTGGCCGATGATCGCGGCAGACCGGTCGCCTTTGCGCTGACCCCGGGAAACGTCGCCGACATCACCATGGCCGCTCCATTGCTTGGAGCCGTCGCCAGACCAAAGCGGCTGCTGGCAGACAAAGCTTACGACGCCGACAGCCTGCGCAAATGGCTCAAACAAAGGAAGGTCAAAGCAGTCGTTCCATCCACAGCCTCACGCCGGACGCCCTATCCTCTGGACAGCACGGCCTACAAACGCAGAAATCTCATCGAACCAATGTTCTGCAAGCTCAAGAACTGGCGACGCATCGCAACCCGATATGACCGCTATGCGCAAAACTATCTCTCTGGTCTCGCCCTCGCAGCCATAATGATCGCATGGATGTGAATGAGTTCCCCAACCTAACATGAGGGCCGGACGGTGCACCCGTCAGTAAATTTCCGGCGCTCTACTTTGAATTTCAGCATCCGACAACGAACCGCGCCACGGCGATCTATATTCGTCGCGTCGCGCCGGGCCCGCGCTTTCCTGGAGATATTCATGAACCGCGACCGGCGCTTTGCGCTCAGCTAGGAGCTGGTGGGCAAGCAGACGCTCCTCGACTAGCTCCGCGCCCTGGTTGGACTGACCCGCTACTTGATGTCTACTCTACGATCGGCACCGAGACTATTTTTCGATGGGCTTTGGCGCGGTCATTGATTGACTGATGCCCGACGCGAATGTAGGCCATGGCGGCATGGGTCGCGCAGTATGGACAGAGCTGAGTGCCAACCGATCGCTCTTCAACCGGCTCACCGCAAAACCGCGTTTTGGACCCTGGCCGGTCACCAGCTGTGCATAGATCAGCAACCGGCCAGCGGCACCCGCCGGGCGTAAGCTCTTCGAGCGTCTCCATGGATTTCCTGCGATAACGCGACGTGACGGCTAGGAAGGTATCAAAGGGGCGACCGCGTCCATTTGTGGCTATTGTGGCCAAGAAATTAAAGAAGCCGCCCATTAAATCTCCGTAACCAAACAGTAGGACCGGCCAATTGGCAGGTCCTCCGTTCAGCCCCCCGTTCGAGGCGGCAAAATCGCGTTGATCATGTGAAGCGCCTGGGCCGGTGTCGCGCCTCCTACCCACGTAGCGAATGCGGTTGCCATTAAGCTTGGCAGAGACGCCGCTTATCGAGCTAACTGCGCGTGGTGCAGGGGCTCGAAAAGGTGCTGGCGCAGGACCGCAAGCTGACCTGCAACTGAACTTTCATCCAGCGACGGTTAGAGCCTCGGCAGTTGATGCGCCTTGCGGCGCGGTGTGAGCAACAGGCGAGCGGCGGAGCTGGTCAGGATTGCGCAGCCGGGCGCCTGTTGCGGTGAGATCAGCGGCATAGGCCGCAGGTGTCTGGTAGCCGAGCGAGGAATGCGGCCTCGCGGTGTTGTAATCGTAGGCCCATGAGCCAATGACCTGCCGGGCGTGATCGAGACCGACGAACAGGGTCTCGTTCAATAGCTCGTCACGCATCCGGCCGTTGAAGCTCTCGCAGAAGCCGTTCTGCGTCGGCTTACCCGGGGCGATGTAGTGCCAATCGATGCGGTGCTCGGCACACCAGGCGAGGATGGCATTCGAGGTGAGTTCGGTCCCATGATCCGATGCGATCATGTCGGGCTTGCCGCGCCGTTGGAGCAGAGTGCTCAGTTCCCGTGCCACCCGCTTGCCGGAGATCGAGGTGTCGGGGACCGCCGCCAGACATTCCCGCGTTACATCGTCGACGACGTTCAGAATGCGGAAGCGCCGGCCACAAGCAAACTGATCGTGCACGAAGTCGAGTGACCAGCGGGCATTAACCTTGGCCTCGATCAGGATCGGCACCCGCGCTCCGACGGCACGCCGCCTAACGCGACGGCGGCGCACTGTTAGCCCTTCCTCGCGATAGAGCCGGTAAATCCGGTTGATGCCGGATGGCTCACCCTGCTGGCGCAGCAGGACGAACAGCCGTCTATAGCCGAACCGCCGGCGTGCATTGGCCAGATCGCGCAGCCGGCACCGGAGCTCGGTATCAGGCGGCCGGCAGAATTGATACCGGATGCTGGTCCGATCGGCGGCGATGACGGAGCAGGCCCGCCGCTCGCTCATCTGGAACATCGTCCGAAGATGAGCGACAGCCTCGCGCTTTACGGCGGGCCCTACCATTTTTTTCCCAGAAGCTCGCGCAGGGCCGAGGCGTCGAGCATCAACTCCGCCAGCAGCTTCTTCAGCTTGCCGTTCTCGTCTTCGAGTGCCCGCAGCCGTTTGGCATCCGAGACATCCATCCCGCCGAACTTGGCCTTCCAGTTGTACAGCGTCGCTTCCGACATCCCGTACTTCCGGCAGAGTTCCCCAGCCTTCGCGCCAGCCTCATGCTCCCGCAACACTGCGATGATCTGTTCTTCCGTAAACCTGCTTCGCTTCATCGGTCCGTCCCTTGTTCAGGCCGGACTCTAACTCCTCGTGGAGGAATATCTCAGTGGCAGGTCAAAGCCGACAAAATAATCTCCTGCGCAAAAGGCAGGGTGACAACATGACCGCAATCGCTCAGCGCGAGTCGCCGCAACTCGGAATTTTCTGGGTGGCGCAAACGACGGACAGCAAAGCGCGGCCGCTCGCCGCAGGTCCGCAGGTTGCCCGCTGGACCAAGCCGAGCCGTATGGCGATTGTCTAACTTACGGCCCGGGTCATTACGAAACATGGGCGCGCTGGCGCCGCGACCAGATTGTCGATCCCGCCCTCCGCGCCCTGGTGCGGTCGCACGAATATGAAGACTGGCCGCGCGGACGCATCGTCTTCGACCGGGCGCGCGATCTATTCATCCTGTATGCCGATCGGAAGCTCCAGACACCGAACATAATCGCGCACATCGCAACCCAATTTCATTTGCCAGCGGAGCGCACCGAGATCCAAAGCGACTTTCACTATCAGAGCAAGGAGACACCGAAGTCGCCAGGGGCGTGATCCTGTCAGCCCTGAAAGCAGGTCGAAAGCATCGCGCTCATCGAAGAACAACAATGTAGAACGAATTCGTGTGAAGCACCCCTTAGCTGCGGGCGATTTTTGTCTGGGCTCTCCCAACGCGCCGGAACATCGACGAGGGCCATCCCGTCGCCGCAGGCCTGCTCCCTCGAATCAAAATCGTTCAGTCACACTCGCTCAGTCGGAGTGTTAACACGCTGATAAATAAGGTGTTTCCGCAGTGACTCTTGGGTGCATCTGCACTCGTCCCGTGATCGCGGAAATGGGCGCATGGCGTGCCGGCGTCGGTCAAGCCATCGCGTTATCAATGCCCCTTCCAGCGATTCCAAGCGTAGAGCAAGTCGGCGAATCGATTATAGCCAACGCGCGCAATCTGATGGAGCACTGGTAGGCTAAGCACCCGGCCGAGCCAGACGTCACCTGGGGTTCGCAGCCAAATAGCGATCGCGCAATCAACGCCTACGTGCAGGCAGCCCTCTGCATCAACGGCATGTAGCCGGCGACGCACGTCCTCGACCCCTGCGCCGAAGCGGGAGAGCTCATCAGGCTCGAGATTGATGTCACGGAACTCGATCACGCCAGCATGGGCTGCACGGACGAGCCGGCGGTGCTGCCACTCGATGCCAGCATTACAGACGGGGCACTTCGTGTTGTACCATACAATGAGCATAGTACTATTTCTGACCTGTCGTGCTGGAGCCGCAACGATCCGAATGGTTTGATAACCACGAAAAAACGCGGGCTGATGCTTGTTTAGGATCCACTATGCGACGGATGCGTAGTTTCGATCGTCTGGATGACTTCGAACCCTTCGAATTCCGGGTGCCCGAGTGTGAGCGGCTTGCGCTCGCCCGCGTGTTGATGGGCGGCGCGGAATTGTTCGGACTTGGTCCAAGCCGTAAAATCCTCTTGCGACGCCCATATTGTATGAGATGAATAGAGCACATGGTCCTCGCGCTCCGGCCCGCGCAGTAAGTGAAATGCCCGGAACCCTTGACCTCGTCGAGATGCGACTGACGTGCCACCCACAAATCCTCGAAGGCCTTGCGTTCCTCCTTGATTACCTTGAAACGGTTCATGGCGATGAACATTTTTGACGTCTCCAAGGCGCGGTTTTTCTCCACCCGATTTCAATTATACCAATTTCTAATTGCGTTGGCCGTAATTCTCGATAGCTTCAGCTGGAGTCTTTTGCTGAAACTCCAAGCGTTATGATTTGCCCAACGGACGCCTATCGGACAACGCCGCATTGATCGCCTCAATCAACGGCCCGAGCTTCGGCGGTTTTGCTTCGATATCGACCCTCACGGCGAGCTTGCGAAGCGCGGCGCTGCACACCGGGCCGATGGACGCGACGAGCGTTCGGCCAAGACTTTGTTTAAGCGGCGCCTCTTTGCCGTTGTATTGCGCGACGGCGAAAAGGTTGCTCGCCTGCGACGCGCTGGTGAACGCCACGAGATCGATCTCATCGCGGCCAAGCGCGTCGATCAGCCGTAGCAACGGCGTCGTGTCCTCTGGCAAGCCCCACCGATAGGTCACGATTTCGATTACGTCCGCGCCCTCGTTTTCGAGCTCGGCCTGTAACTCACGATTGGTCTCGCCGTAACGCTGCACCACGACGCGTTTGCCGCGTAACGGGGCCTCATGCATTTCGGCAAGCACCTCGTGCGTCGTGAAAGGGTCGCTGGCGGCACGATCGATGCGCACCTTTCGCGATTGCAGTACCGCGGTCGGCTTGGGGCCCCTTACGACCACTTGCGCTGAGTCCAGTAGCCGCAACAGAACATCGGTCAGCCCCAGCGAATCTGTTGCAGCGAACAGGGCACGTGTCCCAACGCCCGTCTGAAAAATGAATATATCGGGCGGCGCAGAATTCCAGTCACGGATCAACTCGTCGATGTGTGCAGGATCCACATCCGGAATTTCGGCCAGTGCGGGCGCCGAAAACGGCGTGCCTCCATATTTGCGGACCAGACTGGCAATGTGATCACGCATCCGGCTTTCAAGTATCGCGACGGTTTTGCCCTTCATTGACGCGCGACCAAAAGTCTCCTGTCAAGTGTGCCATAATGCGAGCGCGCTCTAGGGGTGTCAATTTCCCGAGCTCCAAATCGACGGGCACTATCTGAGCACAGAGAGGCAGAATGGGCTAGGATATGATCCGGGCAACCCTGGAAGATTGTCGACCGCTCTCATCGAGACCAACACTGAAGAACCAGTTCGTATGTATCTGCCCCTTCATTCCGTGCGATCGTCAAGCGCCCGACGCTGGGTTCGACCGCCCGGGAGTCACGCTTACCGGCGGCTAAAACATGCCGGTCTCCACGCCGTCGGGGTCTACAACGGGGCAGGCACGCCGCCTTGAAGTGCTGGCCATTCGTCCGGGCGAGGCGCTGGGGCATCGTCGGGGTTACCCATCGCCGACAAATTGCCGGGCCATTTGCAGACCGCAACAACTCCAAATTTTATTTTCCTCCCCTTTCGATTTGTCCGACGACGACCTCTCTGAAGACGCTGGCAGCATTCACAGCGCAGTAAAACTGGTTCGCGACCCTTGGCCACGCATGGACTGGACACCGAGGAATGTCTGCCCCAAAGTAATGGGAAGAGGAGGCGTGCGGGTGCAATTCACATTCACCGTCGGGCTTAAATTGAAAGGGAAGACGGACCACATTGCCGTGGACGCCGAAGATGCGCTCATCGCCGCGCTTAAGGTCAAGACTGAATACCCCGAAGCAGTGATCACCTATGTCCGCCAACAAAATCGGCGCGGCGACGCACGTCACCCATCGCATGGGCTCTCCGAAGACAAGCATCGAGGAACAATTTCGTGCCTGTAAAAAGGGGTGACCCAGGGTCCAAGGGTGGTTTCTGGCCGTTACATTGTGTAACGGGCGGCGGCATGGAGAAGCGTCAAATCACGCGGCAAGAACTCGTCGCGGCTGCGCTCAAATTGGGGGCGCGGCCCGGGACGATCCGGCAATGGTTCCACCGAGCCATTCCGTATCGCTGGCAGATAAGGCTGATGGAATACTTTGAGGGTCCCGTCGAAATAAGCGACTGGGCGCCCGAGGCGAAAGCAGCAATCGCCAAACCCTCGATCGCGGAAACCTGGCGCAGGAAGCACCCTGTTAGTAGCTGATCTCAAACCTCGCGGACTGGACCTTCGTCGACACCGCCTACCGGCGGGGCGGGGGCCGCGCCACGCACCCCGGACAAACAAACCCGCCGGGTTGCTCGACCGCCCAAGGCGGCCTTTGTCACGAGGCTTCTATCCGGTCAGTTATCCAACCCAACCGCTCGTCAGCGACCAGGCCTATCGACAACTATCTGGGTGGGACCCCCTCCGCTGGTGATTGCGCCAACGGGGCAAGTCTGGCTCGTTTTGCTCGGTCCGATGAAGCAGTCCGCTGAAACACGTTGTACCGCGCGCCGAAGTTCGCTCGAACAATCGAAAAAACCGCATCTTGAAATCGTTCACACGCTGACTCCGTTGAGCCTCACGATAGCGACGGCGTCACTTGCACCGGCGCATTGCGTCGCGGCTCCAATGAGCTTGTTACCACGGGTCGAAACCGAATTCACATTGCCCGCCGTCGGGTCGAAATACACGGCCGCGCCAACTGCGAACGTGACAGTCACGGCCTTCGGCAATTGCCACACCCCACCAAGCGTGATTTCCACGGGCAATGTTTGCTCCGCGTCATAGTTTGCGACTCCGAAGAAACCGCCGACAAGGATTGGATCGCCGGAATGAACGCCGCCGGTCGGTGCCGGGACCGCGATTGTCCAGCCTTCGTGGAGATAATTTTTAGCCATGTTCGTCGAGGCCTTTGCTTACCACGCGTACGCGGATGGGAAACGATGAACCGCACAGGTCACTATTTCGCCTCCTGCTCGCGATCAAGTACAGCTACGGTCTCTAGGTAGAGCCGATCCGCCTCGTCAAACGAGGGCGCGACGCAGACGATTCCAAGCTTACCAAACTCCGAGAGCGCTCCAATGAGGTGGAAGACGACGCCCCGTTGCGTCGCGCCATTGAAATGCAGGCCGTTTACTACCACGATGTCAAGGAGGTCTGCGGGCGCGAGCCCACGATAGACCGGCGCCTCCAGATTGTCGGACGCAAAATAGCAACAGGACGCACCTGAGGGTGTGTGGAACTCGCCACTCGCGGAATCGTATCGCCCATCGGTGAGGAGCTGCAGCATCATGAATGGGTGGGTGGTCCCACCCTTGCGCAGATTGATCTCGATTGCACGATGCCGCCAGCCACCGCCATCCCACACCGAGAGGAAGTCGATGCCGAACCGTCCCAGAACCCCTCGATCCCGCAAGATCCGGGCCGCCTTCAGCCCTTCCTCTTGAATGTCGAGCCGGTAGGAAACGTCCGCGGGAAACCGGCACCCGAGAAACACCTGATTGGATCGCCCTCCGAGCACCTGATCGTGCGTCGAAATTACTTCGATTTGGCCGAGCGGATCGATCCGGTATTGGACCGATGGCGATCGCTTCATCGCACCCTCGACGAATTCTTCGACGATCGCGCCCATCTCGCGGATCTTGGCCCCATAGACCGCCCACGACATATCTCGTGCTTCAAAAGCAAGCGCGGGGAGCCTGGATTTGATCCAGCCTTCGATGCCGCCGCCGTCGGGTGCCCCTTCAAAACCAAAGATCGCATTGCCCTCCCCCGAAAAACCCTCGTTGAGCTTCACGACGGCTCTTTGGAGACCAGGATCGCACCGCTTCAGTTCGGCGAGTGCGGCAACGACTTCGCCATCGTCCGCGAGGTCCTCAACGCCGGCCGGCAGCAAGACCCCGGCCTCGCGAAAGATCGCCCGCCCTCCGCTTTTCGATCCAAGTGGGAGCAGCGCTGGATCGCAGCCATAGATCGGGATGCCAAGTTGCACGGCCAAGGTGCGTTCGAGCGCCGATACGTTGAAGCACGACATATGCCCCGTCGCGGTCTCCGGAATCGCATCGCGGAGCCGGGCGAGCAATCGCGGTCGCGCCAGGATCTTGGCCGCCAGAGGTTTTGGCGTCGAATCGAAACAGGAAAAAAGCGTCAAACGCTGGCGCGCGTGCGTCGCCGGAATCCCGGGAAGCAAATGGAGGTAGTAGTCGATAATTTCCTCGGAAACCGGCTGACTAGTGACATAGACGATCCGCGTCCGTGGCAACTTCAGAAGCATCAGCATGCACAGCATGCGTTCTTCGTAATGGTGGGCGCCCGTCACCCGCGCCATCACATCCTGGTCGAGGCTCAGGCTAGGGATGATCACTACGGTGCGTGGCGCACGCGGATCCGGGAAAACCTTGCGAAACAGGTCCGGCAGGCGCGACTGCAGGTTGCGGAAGGTCGCGAGTTCGGCAGCCGACCCCGGCTCCGGCGCGGCAATGGATGGCGCCGCCGCGCTCACATTCGGCGCTCCCGAAGGTCTTTGCCGCCCGCGCGAATAGGGCAGGTTGCGCGGCCAGCGTCGACGCCTGAAAACCGAAGCTCCATCGGGGCGCAAACCAACCGGTCCCGGCTAAGCCGCAGGCCGGTGGACTGGAAAGAGCGCGTCCGCAGGGCTTGATTCATCGGGGATTGACGCGACCAAAAGTAGAACAGCACTCGATTCGAATTGATCCTATCATGGCAACATTTGTTGTCGATGGCGCCCCAAGGGCGTTGTCTCAAGATCGATGGTCGCTTTGTCCAGGTAGCTGACGAGTGGCTTGGACGAGCAATCGGACGGGCCGGAGCCTCGTGACAAAGGCCGCTTTGGGTGGTTGAGCGATCCAACGTGCCATAACGCGAGTGAAGCCTGAGCAGGCCTCACATGGGGATTGGGTATGGAGACGGCACGTACCGGCGGCGGAAAGTAAATTCCCGAGCTCATCCGATTCCAGATCTTGTAGCGATTGTTCTTCAAGTCGGCTTCGAGCTGCTCGATCGTCTGACCATCCGCGCCCGCTGCACCCGATGCCATTGAAAACAGGGCGGTCTTCTACACGCGGCACGCCGCGCGGCTTATTCGGCCAAACGGCCTAACGGCGACCCCTCCATAGGTGGTGAGTTCATACCGCACAATTCAAGGTCTCTCGTTGGGGAGCTGGAATCGCGATCCTACGGCCTGCCTCAATTCTGAACGCATTGATCCGAGCGAAGCCAAGTCCTGAGGCCGTCAGCGCTGCGGAGCGAAGGTCTGCTATCGGGGGCATTCGGCTTGCTTGAAAGAGACCACATTCGCATATTGCTGTGAGGAGATTACTCGACCGAGGAGTTCAAAAATGACCAGCGCTTTGCGGCCATGGCGCGCGGTTATCTCGCCCCGGCCGGTAGAGCTTCGCCGCTGGCAAATCGCAATTCAAAACTGTGCTTGAATGCCGCCGCAGCCCCGGCGCTTTCGATCACGATCAAATCATTATCCTGCCGCTTGAGCCCGGATGCGGAAAAGTTCGCGGCGCCGGTGCGCAGCCACCGTCCGTCAATTTGATAGCACTTGAGGTGCATAGGATCGCTGTTCTCGTGCTTGATCCTAATCTCGACGCCCGGCGTCTCGGCAAGGTCCCGAAAGACCTTCGCGGGCTCGCGCTCGGCAAACTGTGCGCCGTCGAGATAGATGCGGATCGCAACGCCACGATCGGCGGCGCGCGTGAGCGCTTGCATGACCGGCCAGTCGGTTAGCACACATGCCGCCATGTCGATTTCATGCCGGGCACGATCAATCAAGTCAACGTCGACGTGTTCAAGGTTTTCCGTCGGCGCGTAGTGAATGATCGGCGCTGGCTCGGCGCAGCACGGCGCGAGTGAGGCGAGCAAGAGGCAAGCCGCGATGTACGCGCCCCGGCATCCTATTGGCACGTCATTTCCGGCAGGCATTTTTTGCGCTCTAGGCGTGATCCATTTCCTCATGATTGTGCTCGGTTGCCGGTGCGATCTCGTTTGGCACCGAGGGCGCAAAGGCAATGGCGACGGCAAAGCCAACCATGGTAATGACGAACGGGGCTGCTAAAAGTCGTTCATCCATCTTTTCCACTCCAAGCATCCATTTGCGCGTTGATCGGAATCATTTCAGGAATCCTTTTTTGTTCAGCCAATCGGCCACGATCTTTTGGACAAGCTGCGACACCGGCCGCAAAAGTTACAACTTCCCCACCAGCCACCACGCCACGAGAAAAACGCAGACACTGACCCCGACGGCGAGCAACACATTGACCGCCGCACTAGTCATCCGGTCGAACCCGCCACTGCCGCGATCGTGATTAAAGTTTTGCTCATTTTGGTTTCCTTTTCGTCTTTGGCGATTTCAGCCCGGATAACGCGATAGTTCCGCTTTCAGTGCGCGCGGCATACCAGGATAGGCACTCGCGCCCGACCCTCGCCATTCTCGGCGTCCACGCCAGCGCGTTCTCTTCTGCCCACCGTGTCGCTTCCGAAATCTAAATTCGAGCATACCGATGATGGAGGCCGCCAAGGATCGGATGCGCAACAACGTCTCCGATCCGCTCGATCAATCGCGTACAGGGCGCGTCCTTGCCAAGTGAAACATGGGTTCGCACCTCGTTATAATAGGTGGCGTATGGCGCAAGAATCCGGCGAAGGTGCTCCGCGTTGAACGCGATCAAATGATCCGTGCATTCGCGCCGGACCGACCCGATCAAGCGTTCAGCATGTCCGTTCTGCCAGGGTGAGCGGTACGAGGTCGGCTGGTCCCGGATCCCCATGGCTCGCACCCGAGCCTTGAATACGCCGCCAAATGCTCTGTCATTGTCATGGATGAGATACTTGGGCGCCGTGTCCCACGGAAATGCTTCGGTGATTTGACGTGCCAACCACTCCGCCGTTGGGTTCTCGGTCACCGCAAATCCCAACAGCTGCCGCCGTCGATGGCCAAGAACGAGAAATACGAAGAGCCGCCGAAAGGCAATCGTCGGAACGACAAAGAGATCAATCGATGCAATTTCCCCCATATGATTGCGAAGGAAAGTCTTCCAGGTCTCCAATGGCCGACCCTGCCTCGGCACCATGTAGATCGAAACCGTGGGCTGCGCGACATCGATGCCCAGTTTGAGCAGCTCACCATGGATCCTGGGAGCGCCCCACAGCGGGTTCTCAATACTTATTCTTCGGATCAGGTCGCGCACCTCTTTCCTAATCCGTGGCCGACCACCGCGTGGACGGGATTTCCATCGCCAATATGCCGCGTATCCCATGCGATGCCAGCGCACAACAGTTTCGGGCCTGACGATGGTTACGGCGTCAAGAATGCGCGGGTAGCGACGATACAGCCAAATGAACAAGGCACGGTCGACCCAACGTAAATGCAATCGGCGTCGCGCGCGCTGCTGCAGAACATTAAGCTGATGCCGCAGAACCAGGATTTCGGCTTCCAGCCGCCGCCGCGGTTTGAAGCAGTCGCACAGCACGCGGACGAAAAGAACAGCAATTGTAATCATGCGGCGATCATGCCCTGATTCGCCGGCGACTGCCAGTCAAGTGGTCGGAGCTGGATGGAGGTTTTCGGAAGCGACAGGAATGGAAATGACGACGTTTGCAAAATACAGAATTCTTTTGTTTTCCCTCGAATTGACGGACGGGAAATTCCTGCGTGTGGATAATCTCGAAGATGGCTGCAGCGGCATTGAGGCGAAAGCGGTTTTCGACGAGATGCGGCGTACCGCCGATGTCGTCGATGTCGGAGAAGGTGCGGGTCATCGCCTGTCGCTCGTTCAGGAAATCAACTCGTTTGAATGCAGAGGAATCCCCCGCGAATACCGAGGGATTCCCTTGTAAGGCAGCGCGGCTAGCTTGCGCGACCGGAGGGGTGACAGTGCAATACAAAAAAGCCCCTGACCTGGCCGCGCGAAGGGAGTTATGCGACCAGACCAGGGGCAGGAGTCGCATCGCAAGCTTGGAGGAAACCAAGCCAGAATGAATAAGCAATATTCAGGCCAATCTTGGCGGCTGCTGCAACTCGCCGTCAAATATGCGCTCTGCGATCACTCGCAACCCATGCTCGCGTTCAACGAGGGGCTTGCGCGTAATCTCAGCGTTGCTTGGCGGCGGTTCTTCAAAATTGCGGACCGCGTCCAGGCGCGCGGTCCAGGCTTTGACGGTTGCATGGTCAACGCCAAGCCGATTAGCAATCAAGGCCACGGGCATTCGTGCCATCTCTAGGTCGGCGAGCAGTTCCAATTGGGCGGTTGTTGGCGTGAATGACATTTCGTTCCTTTGGCGCCAAGCGCGTTTCCCGGTGGCCGTCATTGCCGCCGCTTGCGTGGTTAGGTTTAAGATACGGAGCTTCGACGTCTTGCGCCAAACGTGCTGCGAGAACTGCGGCGGAGGCTCCTGACCTGATGGGCGCCAGACCAATCGCTTCAGGGCACTAAATGTTCCATCTGGTAGGAACCATCACGGCGTCGTGACAATGAACTCAAATCCAATGACGGGTGCGACGGGCGGCGCGGGTACGGCGGCCGGAGCGGTGAGCGCGGGGCAGGCGGCGGAGTGGATCAGGCTTACGACGGATGGTGGTGTCCCAATCTGAATTTCAGCAATGGGTGCTACCCAAATCCAATCGTTTTGTACTGCCAAGCTTTGTGTTCACCGTTTTGTCGAGCCCGCTGAGTGGCCTTGGACGAGTCCGGCAGAGCGGGAGCTGATCGAGGAAATCAATACAGCGATCGGGCGCGAGGCCTTTGCCGAGGCGCAAACAGACGAGCTTGTGTTTGAGCACGGAACCAATCAATAGCAATCGCCGTTGCCAATTCAGAAATCATAGGAGTGAAAAAATGCTTAAATTCACAACAGCCGCCATCCTCGCCCTGTCGCTCAGCCTCGCACCTGCATCCGCACGCGAATTCCACAGCGGACATGCCAGAGGCTTCAACGGACATGCAGGAGGCTTCCACAACTTCAACAGACATGCAGCAGGAGGCTTCCATAGCGGCGGATGGCATGGTGGCGGATATGGCAGATATGGCGGATATGGCGGATATGGCGGATACTGGGGCAGCAACGGAGCATGGATACCACTCGCAGCCGGAGCCGCTATCCTAGGTGGAGCCGCTATCGCAGCCGCACCCTACTATGGACGCGGTTGCCCAGCCGGATACTACCTCGCTAGCGATGGCGCATGTTACCCCGCGTACTGATCGCTAAGCGCCAAGATTCACACAACGGATAGCGCCCGGCTTCACACGACGGCCTCCGCACGCGACAGCAGGCCGAGGAGTTAATGGAGAACTGGGAGCCCGAGCGCAAGGCGGCGCGGCGGAAATGCTCGAAAGCGTTAGCACCGATTCTCGACATTATCCGCAAGAACGCGGCGCACGCTTCGCTGAAAGGCGGTGGACTTCACGGGAATGCCCCGCATAGCATTGCGCGCCTTCGCTATCTCACCTTGAAAGCTTCGCGCGCTTTGCTGGGTCTTGCGGCGGCTGCGCGCGTCATCAGTTAACGCAACGTTAAGGATACCACGTTAGACTTTCGTTTAGTCTGCGGGGCTCTGGCCGCTCCTAAGCCCCCTCGTAGCTAGAAGCGCCCGCCGATCCTCCCCGGTGGGCGCTTTCGTTCCGCGACAGCGGCGATAGGGGCTGCACATCGCAGGAGGCGCGAGCAAAACATGGCAAAAACACTCATAACACAAACCTTAGGCGGCCCGTCACACGACGTGCTGGGGCTTATCGAAATATCAGACAAGATGGCGCGGCTTTCGGAAGCCGGACATGCCTTTGAGACCAAGCGGCGCAAGCTTGAACACCAGTTCGAGATGACGAATTCGGAGCTTCGCGAGGAATATCTCGCGGCTGTGCTGGAAATCCACGATTTTCCGGAGGCGAACATGACGGGGGTAACGCATTGACGCAGTCACGCCAAATGCCGGGTCACTTCAGGGTCGCCCGGCAGGTGCGCCGTCTCATGACGCGTGCTGGGCGGCTTGCGCCGCCCGATGTGACAAGGGCAGCGCGGCGCTCGCCTTTGGGACCTCTTGGCATGACGCACCTCAAAAATAACGACGCCCCGGCAAATGGCCGGGGCTGTGTCGCGGATGCGAGCCATGTCTCCTAATGCCGCACGCTGTAGAGCTGCACCACATCGCGAAAATAGTTAATGCTTGGCGCTAAGAAATCAAGAGTGCCGGGGCATGGCAATTCGGCGCGGGTGGAGGCCCCTGACCGGAAGGGCGCCAGATCAGGGGCTGCGCCTGGCGGATAGCCGGGAGATGGCCAGCCGCAATGCAACAGGCGTCTTCGCGGGCCCTGGAGAACCCAACGATTGCCAGTGATCGCTTCAGGGCTCTAAAAGTTTGGCAGGAAACATCACGGCGTCGTTGACAAAGACTCAATCCATCGTGAAGTGACGCGTCGTCATTCCACAATCAGCTAGAACCGCGAACAGCTAGTGACACGGTCATATCAGGGACGTGTTTGGCTGACGAGCCAGTCAACTGCGAACCCGTCTCCAGGCGAAATTCCCTGCTAACAGGGAAAAGAACAGGGAAATTTCGGAAAATGCCCAGATTTGGCGGCTTGCAGTGGCTAAAAACAGCTGCATCATCAGATACTTGCTAATCGATTTCCCTACGCGATCGAACAGGGAATAAATTCAGCACAGCAGGGAATTCGCTTCTTCGAAGAGCCCAAATCAGGGAAAGCTTGGTCATGCTGAAGGTGCGCATTCGCAAAACATGTGCACTGCTTCGCGACAATGTTGAATTGCTGCTGCCGACCTGGTTCGGATCGTTGGTATGGAACCGTAACTCACAGATTTTGGGAAGACCGCGCATGAACCCGCAGCAAGTTAAGATCGATTTCAATCAAAGCCCTGTGTACGAGGGCGGAGCAACCTTTCTTGTCCTCCTTGCATGCCCAGCTAATGGCAGATCAGAGAATCGAAACGCCGGCTTCACGCATCCCTTTGCGGCAGGGCACTTTGGGCTTACCACTTGTCTAATCCGGAAAATGCGACACGCACTCCAGTGAAACTTCAGCATGTGTTTCGCGATGCTAAAGTGATTGATCGCGAAACAAATTTCGTGGCCAGGCGACTTGGAGAGCGGCTAGTTGCCGGCCGCATGGCGATACCCTTTCTGCAGAAGGCAGAGCTAGGTCGCCAACCCCAATTGCCTTCTGCGATTAAGCGGCTGTCGGTCAATCAAATGGCGGAGTTCGTCCTCGACGATATAGGGCACACCGACCCCAACAACGTCAAACGGCGCGTGTGGGCTCCCAGCCGCCCGGTTATTCATCTGGCTGCTGCCGCGACCATGATTGGACAAGAGCTTCGCAGGAAAGGCATTCAAACTGGCCTCGAATATCTTCTCCTCTGCCGGGAATTGATCGAGGCAATTGTGCTGCGAGCCAATCTTCTTGAGGAAATCATTGCCAAAGATCCGAGATTTCCCGTCAAAGCGGAAACACTGATCCGAGTGCGCCTCGTCTGAGTGGGGTCATTTTTTCTGTCTGATTTTGAACTCGATCCGTCCGGGCGCTGTTGGCACTGTATTTGTGCCCGCCGGAGCTTCGACATGATTTTCCGGCGCGGGCGCTCAAGGAGCTCCGCATGTCCACGAGCATCAATCAATTGCCGCTTTCGGGGGCCGCGAAAAACACTCTCGCCATCACTTATGTTCCGATCGACCAGCTCAAACCAGACCCGAGGAACGCCCGCGTCCACAGCAAGAAGCAGATCAGGCAGATCGCAAAGAGCATCGAGAGCTTCGGCTTCAACGTCCCGGTACTGGTCGGCGCCAATTTGAACGTGATCGCGGGACACGGACAAGTCCTCGCAGCCAAGCATCTCGGCCTTACCGAGGTCCCAACGATTCGGCTCGATCATCTGACGGAAGTCCAGCGCCGCGCCTTTATGATCGCCGACAATCGCTTGACCGAAATCGCCGTCTGGGACGACCGCTTGCTGGCCGAACAGCTGAAGGAACTCGCGAGCGTCGATCTCGATTTCGACATCGAGGCAACCGGCTTTGACCTGGGTGAGATCGATTTCCGCATCGAGTCACTTTTGGCGCCGGCGAGCGAGCCGACCGAGCCGCCGATTCCGGTCGTCTCCGGACCCGCCGTCAGTCAGGCAGGTGATCTCTGGCTCCTCGGCGAGCACCGGGTCTTGTGCGGGAGCGCGCTCGATGCGGCATCCTATCGGGCTTTGATGGGACCGGAGAAGGCCGCCGCCGTTTTCATGGACCCGCCCTACAACGTGCCGATCGATGGCCATGTTTCGGGGCTCGGCCAAATCCGTCACCGCGAGTTCGTGATGGCGGCTGGCGAAATGACGCCGGAGGGCTTCGCCCAATTTCTCGAGACGTCTCTAGGCCTCCTGGCGACTTCCAGCCATCCCGATAGCCTCGTATATGTCTGCATGGATTGGCGCCATATCGGGGAGCTACTCGCCGCGGCGCGGGCCAATGCGCTCAAGACAATCAATCTCTGCGTGTGGACGAAGCCCAACGCCGGAATGGGGAGCTTCTATCGCTCGCAGCACGAGCTCGTCCTTGTCTTCAAGGCAGGGGCCGGACCTTACCGCAACAATGTTCAGCTCGGCCGCTACGGCAGGAACCGAACCAACGTCTGGGCCTATTCGAGCGGTCCCGGATTCGGCCGCGCGGGTGAGGAAGGACAGCTTTCCGCGCTTCACCCGACGGTAAAGCCGGTTGCCATGGTCGCCGACGCAATTCTCGACAGCTCGCGCAGCGGCGACGTCGTCCTCGATCCCTTCCTTGGCAGCGGCACGACCTTGATGGCGGCCGAGCGCACCCGCCGCCGGTGCTACGGGCTCGAACTCGATCCTCTCTACGTCGATGTCGTCGTGCGGCGCTGGCAAGCCTACACCGGTGCGTCCCCTCGGCATGAAATGACGGGTGCGGGTTTCGATGAGATCGTCCGCGCAAGGGAGTAAGTGCGATGAGCGACGAACAACCCAATGGCGCGCCCGGCGACTATCGAGTCGGCTATTGCAGCCCTCCACTTTCGTCCAGGTTTCGCCCAGGCGTGTCCGGCAATCCGCGCGGCCGGCCAAAGGGCGTCAAGAGCCTTGCCGCCGTCGTCGCAACAACTCTCGGCGAGCGGATTGCGGTGACCGAGAACGGTCGTCGCAAGCGCATCTCCAAACTCGAGGCAGCAGTCAAACAGCTCGTCAATCGGGCCGCCTCCGGAGAGGCGCGCGCGATGCAGCTTCTTCTTGCGCTCGTCCAGGCAAGCGAAGCGCGTCCGCCGCAGGCCGACGCCAACTGTCTCGCGGAGGGCGACGAGATCGTCCTGCGCGAACTGCAGCGCCGGCTGACGCAAGACGCATCATGAACGCCATTCGCCCTGCCGAATATCAGGCAGCGCTGCGCGCCGATTTCTATTCCTTCCTGCTGCGCTGCTTCGCGGAGCTCAATCCGCGCCCGCCCTTTTTGGCGAATTGGCACATTGAGGTCTTGGCGGCGAAGCTTCAAGCGGCGCAAGAGGGCAAGATTAACCGACTGGTCGTTTGCATCCCCCGCGTCATCTCAAATCGCTCGCCGCATCGATCGCGCTTCCTGCATGGTGGCTCGGCCATGATCCGGCATGCGCGATCATCAGCGTGACCTATGGTCAGGACCTCTCCGACAAGTTCGCGCGCGATTGTCGCGCGATCATGATGTCGTCTTGGTATCAGAAGCTGTATCCGACACGCCTTGCGACATCGCGCGCGGCGCTCCAAGAGCTCGTCACGACGAAAGGCGGGTTTCGGATGGCGACCTCGGTCAGCGGCGTTTTGACGGGCCGAGGCGCCGATGTGATCATCGTCGACGATCCTTTGAAGCCCATCGATGCAATGTCCGATGCGCGCCGCAACGCTGCCAACGAATGGTACGATGGAACGCTCTATTCGCGTCTGAACGACAAGGCGAAGGGTGCGATCATTATCATCATGCAGCGCCTGCACGAGGATGATCTGGCCGGCCACGTCCTCACGCAGGAGGCGTGGGACCTCGTGTCCTTCCCTGCTATCGCAGAGGCCGACGAGGAGCACAGCGTCGATACGCTGTTCGGCCGCAAGAGGTTCATCCGGCGAGCCGGGGAAGTCCTGCATCCGGAGCGCGAGTCTCTCCAAACCCTCGAACAGATTTGCGCGACCTTAGGTACCTATAATTTTGCCGGCCAATATCAGCAGACCCCCGCTCCAGCAGGCGGCGGCATGGTCAAGGACGCTTGGTTTCGGCGCTACGAGCCAGACGCCCTGCCCGCGCGCTTCGACCAAATCATCCAAAGCTGGGACACCGCCAACAAACCAACAGAACTTGCGGACTATTCCGTCTGCACGACCTGGGGGGTCAAAGGCCCGCAGTTCTACCTTCTCAATGTCTTGCGCAAGAAGCTCGCCTACTTCGACCTCAAGCGCGCCGTTCACGACCAGCATTTGTTGTTTAACCCGTCCGTCGTCCTGATCGAGGATAAAGCGTCGGGCACGCAATTGATCCAGGAGCTCATCGAGGCCGGGCTTTCGAAAGTGACGCGCTACAAGCCTGACGGCGACAAGATCATGCGGCTTCACGCGCAGACCGCGACGATCGAGAATGGGTTCGTCCACCTGCCCCGCGAGGCCCACTGGCTCGCCGACTATCTGCATGAGCTGACGGTGTTCCCGAATGGCCGGTACGACGATCAGGTGGACTCGACGTCGCAAGCACTCGCCTGGACGAAGCAAAGACCGCCGGGATGGGGCATTCTCGAATACTACCGACAACTGGCCGACATCGCGACTGGCCGCGTCGAACCACCGCGCGTCCGCCTAAAAGCGCCGCCGGGCGTCTCGCATGTCTATACGTTGAGTGGGCAGATGCTTGCCGTTCACGGTGGCTATGTGTCGGTCCGCGACGACGATGCACCACCCCTAATAAGGGCGGGATTTGCGCGCGCGTGAGTCGCGCTGTGGACCGGCGCGGCAAATTAACCGTTGGCTTGTAGGGAGGAGCGCCTACCCGCACGGCGCCAACAGCCGACGGTATCCATCGGCCAGAGAAATTCGCCGAAGGCATGTTTGCTCGGGTCATACTCGGTCACTTTGGGGCACTTCAAAACTGCCGCATGGGACGACAACTCCCTCGCAAGTCCCATTGCAGCATGAGACTTTCACCCGATTCCCCTGGGTTGCGCTATGCTCCCGGCATTGTCCTGCCGAGTGAAGCGACCCACCGTCGACGAAGTCGGAACTGGAGCGGATGGCGCTGCGTTCGTCGTTCCGCTAGCTTGAGCAGCGGGCGACTTGGTATTAGGGTCGGATTTTCACTCCACGGCGTGGCGTCAGGGAGGGACGGCCGGTTCCACGACCTTTCGGTAGAGATGCCAACTCGCATGGGCCAGGATCGGCACCGCGACCGCGAGCCCGACGAACAGCGGCAAGAAGCCGATCGCCAGGACCGCCGCGACGATCAATCCCCAAATCGCCATGGTGACAGGGTTCTCCCGCACCGCTCTGAGCGATGTGAGAACCGCCACAGTCAAGCCTACATCGCGGTCGAGGAGCAAGGGAAATGAGATGACGCTGATGCTCAGCACCACTACGGCAAAGACGAAACCGATCGCGGTGCCGAGTCCGATTAATTTCCAGCCTTGTGGTGTGCCGAGGATATCGCCGATGAACCGCGTGAAGGACTCCGGCGGGGTGGAGCCAAAGAGCAACACGTAAAAAGACTGAGCCGTGAATTCCCAGCAGATGAAGATCACCAGCAGCAATAGGCCGAGTGCCAGGAGCGAGGGGATCGACGGCGAGTGACGCAAGTCAAAAGCATGCGCCCAGGAGGTCTCAAGGCCGAGCTCCCGCCGTCGGCTTATCTCGTACAAGCCAATTGCCGCGAAGGGACCAACCAGAGCGAAACCCGCCATTAGCGGAAAAAGCAGGGGCAGAGCAAAGCCGGCGAGGCACATGCCGACGATCGGGTAGATTAGGCCTAGAAAAACGAGGGATGTCGGCATTTCCAAGAAGTCGTCGACGCCTTTGGCAAGAGCGTCCTTGAGGTCCGCTGGTCCGATCTTGCGCACGATTGGATAGGCCGGAGTCGCATCCGGACCGGCGATCACATGGAATTTGGGCATTAGCGTTCGTCCCGAACCGAGCAACAAGCGGTCACGAGGTCACGGCGAAGCTCAGCATAAAGCGGCTGGTCGCACGGAACCGCGAGCTGCATTTTTAGACAGTATACGCTCCCGTGCGGCGGTTGTCGCCCCTGCGATGGGCGCACCAAGAGAACGCATGCCGAAATTTGATGAAGCGCCGATAAGAGGGAGGCCGGCAATCGCGATGGCCCTCGCGGCGCTGGGGGCGGCCGACATGTTCAAACGCCGGGCGCGACTTTGCGGCCGGTTGGGGCTCACGCCGCTTCCCAAATTGGGCGCGAACGGTCTGGTGGGCTTTGAGGTTTCTGGCCGGGACAAAAGAGACTTCCGAGGCTATGGACTCGCCGGGCGTCGCACCGATACCCGAAGGGCAGTCTGCGAACGCGCTTCCAAATGCTAAGTTCAGCGCTCACTTCTTGCTGCCTTCAGCACGCAGAAAATCCGCGATCAGCTTGCGCACGATCGACGACGATGATTGCCCGTCTCGCGCGGCGGCTCTGGCGAGCGCGGCTTTCATCGGCGCCGCGATCTTGATATTCAGCACGACCTGCGACTGCGCTTTCACTTTTGCCATCGGTTGCATTCCTTATGCACGGCGTATATACTGCGTACATACAGATTGTGCAATACCACAAACCCACCAACGATGAAACCTGAGAGCCGGATGCTCTCCTCACCGCCATCGCCAAGGCTCCGGGGATGGGTCGAATGACAATTCAGGCTCGGCCGCAATGCCTCCTTCGCCGAAATTGTCGAACGGGAGGCCAGGGCATCCCCGCATGCGCGGGAAATGCTTTATACTCGCGACAACTTGGAATGCGTGGCCATGCAGCTGGGCCGACAAGGAGCATCTATACCGTTTTCGCGTTGCGTCGAATCGGTCTAGCTTTTTCCAGGGCGCGGGCTTAATTCCGACTGAAGCCGAAAATGCTCTAAGCGCGGCGACCGCCCCGGGCCAATGGGCCCCCCCGGATTGCTTCAGGCTTGACGTCGCCGCCGCGTTATTTTCGCCGCTATTTATTCTTGGGCGGAGTCGCAATCTTCGGCTTCTGCTTTATTGGCTTCTTGGCTTCACGGTTGCTCCGAACTTGACCTTTCGCCATCGTAATTCTCCTTTAAGGGGGCTCGCTGATTGCAAGCATCGCATCACCCGGTCGGCGGTTGTTTCAGTTCAAACTCGGCCGATAAGGTCAAACAGCTGGGGATAAAAGATCCAATCAGCGCTCATCTTCACGACGTATCTCTTTAGCGCAATCTCTTTCGCAGTTATGACCGCATCCGCCTCACAGGGTGAGACGTCAACGAATCATGAATTTCTTTCGAAATAGTTGACGCGAGACAACTAGAATTCGCCTGGCGGCTTGACCTGGTTTTCTGCATTAGCCGGCAAGATGCGACGGTAGAACCGCGGACTCTTCTCTATTCGGGCGGTGGTGGTCAAGCGCTTTCAGGCTAATAACTCCAATTTTTGTCGCTCGCGGGCCCGCGCTTCTCTTCGGGATCAGCCGCTGGCTCTCCCAGCATGGGATCAGCAGGAAGAGACGGAACAATCTGACTCGCGTACTGATCGCGGTAGAGCGATCGACACAAGAGTCCAAAGCGAACTCGTCTCATCCATCGTCCCGCGAGGGACATCGTTGCGCTGGATTGTGGTTTTGTCGCTCCGACAGTTTGGCGTTCGTCGCTCAGATTGTCGGCGCCATTTCCCTTGTCCAGCGGAACTCGGTTCCATCACTCCACATGCGATGCATAATCACGGCGAGCCGTCGTGCCAGTGCGACGATGGCTTTTTTCTGCCCCCGACGCTTGGCAATGTTCATTGCCCATGCCTTCAGCCACGACCATTTCTGCCCGCGGGTCAGCATGACCTGCGCGGCCTCATAGAGCAGCGCTCTCATGGCCTCGTCGCCACATAACGAGATTCGCCCAACGCGATGGCTCTCGCCGGACTGATTGAGAACCGGCGTCAGCCCGAGGGATGGCCTTCGAGTTCCTGAAGCGCGCTGGAACGTCGACCGTGCTGATAAAGGCCAAGGATACGACCGGACCCACGCCAGGGATGGTCATCAACCGCTGACAGACTTCATTGTCGCGCGCGAGCAGGAGAACCTTGCGATGCAGCTTGGCAAACTTTTCACGCAAGACCCGGCGCGCGGCGAGTAAAGGCTCCATAATATCGGCTAACTCCGGCACCTTCGACGAGGTCGTGGATCCGCTGCTCGAAACCGACAACGCCAACAATTCCGACTTTCAGTCCAAAATTGCGCAACAAACCACGGATATCGTTCTCGATCGCAAGAGCCTTTTCCTGGAGTATCTTTCGAGCGGCGAGGAGCGCCCTTCGTTTCTGGCTTGCAAGCGTCTTGACGTGCACGGGTCGGAATAAGCCGAACTCGCATCATCTGCGCGATCCCGCGCGCGTCGTTGCGATCGCTTTTGTTGACCTGTGCCTTGAGAAACGCCTTCGCGTGTCGCGTTTCGATGCAGATCGCCGGGAACTCCTGCTTCCGCCAATCCACTGAACAGCCACTGCGACAGAGGCCCAGCTTCGAGACCGACACGTTCAAGCCGCCATGCGGGATCGCAAAGAACAGCGAGAAGGTCTGCGGGGTGACTTACCACCTTCATTTCACGGCAAATCCTGCCCGCCTCGTCGACGATGCATATGGACGTTTCTTTGACCGACACGTCCAATCCGGCATAGTGTTTCATGCTGCGCTCCTCCCATGATGCTTGCGGCTGCTCAACACAGACCACGTCCACCATCAACCTGAAGCGCAGCACCCTTCACCCCCACGAAGGGCAAGCCGACCGGCCGAATACCCCATCTGACTCCGTCAATCCCGGTTCGAATCCAGGTCCCCCAGCCACAAATCCTCCTCAAATCGCTGCGTATTTGTAGTTTCCTCGCTCGCCGGAATAGTCTTGAAACTTCCGCGCGTTAGCTACCCGGCGAACGCATTGGCGACAACCAGTCGCTTCGTCGCGGCGACTAAGGCCGAGGGCAAGGCCGGCATGAAAAAGTGCGGCGCCCAAAATCCGATCACGGCCCTGGACGGCGCCTTGTCCTGCGCCTATCTCGACGCTGAGATCGACCGTCGATGCTTGGCGAGAGGCGCGATGCTTGGCGCAGGTCCTGCCCCGGCGCGCCCATCGTCCTAAGCGAGGATCAAATGAACCGTCCCCTCTCCCGCCTCGCCACGCGCGCCGCCTATGGCGCGAGCCAGCTGCCGCGCATCGCCTGGTATCTGGGTCACGGCCTCGCCATGACCCGGATCGCGCAGCGGGCGCGCCAGAGCGGGAGCGCGCGGCCTCGCCCCCATACCGACGCGCCAATTCCGGACCGCAAACAATTCTTCGCGGACCTGGGGGCTCTTTGGCGGCAAGACCTCGCCAATGTCGAAGCGGGCGTCTATCCTCTCCCCGCGGATCATGACGGCTCATTGAAAATGCTTCTCCACCGCTCGCGGCTCTTCTTCGAAGATCTTCCCGCCGTCCACCGCCGCCGGGAAAGCGGCAACCACAGCGAAGTGCTGTCCGAGGAGACGCGCGGGAAGCGGCCCCGCTACTATCTCCAGAATTTCCATTTCCAGTCAGGCGGCTGGATGACGGACGAGTCAGCCCAGCGGTACGATACGCAGGTCGAAGTGCTCTTCAACGGCGCCGCGAACGCCACGCGGCGTCAGGCGCTGCCGCCGCTCCATGACGTCTTCGCCGGGCGCGACCAACGCCGGTTGATGCTTCTCGACGTTGGCTGCGGCACGGGGCATTTTCTCGATTTCGTCAAGCAGGCCTGGCCCCGGCTTCCCGCCATCGGCCTCGATCTGTCCGAGGCCTATGTCAGGGAAGCCAAGCGTCATTTACAGCGTTGGTCGCGAACGGACCTTATGGTGGGCAACGCGGAATCAATTCCGCTGCCGGACGAGAGCCAGGACGCGGTAACGAGCATCTTCATGTTCCATGAACTGCCGCCGAAGGTGCGCCGCATCGTTCTCAGTGAATTCGCGCGCGTGCTGAAAGCCGGTGGACGCCTTGTCCTCGTGGACTCGCTTCAGCACGGCGACGAGCCGGACTATGACGGCCTGCTCGAACTCTTCCCGCAGAGTTTTCACGAGCCCTATTACTTAAGTTACATCAAGGAGGACTTCGCCGCGCTTTGCCAAGACCGCGGGTTGACCTATATCCGCAACGCGAGGGCTTTTGTTTCGAAGGTTATCGTCTTTGACAAGCCGGCGGGACCCGCGGCGACCGCGACGAGAGCAGCCTAGACTTGGCCGTCGAAAGGTCGTTAATTTTTGGCAGAGTGAAAAATACTTAATTGTCAGTCATATGCATCAATTAACCGTCTCTCGAAGCTTGTCCTTTTTGAAAGCCTGATTTCAACGAGGTCGGCTATGTCGAGGTGTGAATAAAGTCTATCAATTTCCGGGAAAAGATCGTCAAGCCACAAATTATAGCGAGGGTGTGCCCGGGAACTGGTAACCTGATATTTTGTGCTCCGTTTAATCTGGCATTCCCCAGATAACCGGGAATGTGCCAAGCGCGTATCATTGATCTCCTGCCGTGACATCGGACATTCGTCCTATACCGGCATTATTTTCCGGATCGCCCGCTTATTGAGGTTGAGATTGCCGCGCTGCGGCGCTGCTGTGGTGCTCCGGCACACCAAAACCAGTGACATGGGCGGATCGCGCACCGGACAATACAGAGTCGGTTGTGATCAAGACGCACTTCTCCCTTAGTTTTTGCTCGACGCATGACGACCGAACACTTCACGCAGGCGCTGGATTGGGCGGCGGCCGCAGGTCGGCGATCATTCGTAGGATGTCCGCGAAGAGATTTTTCGGAATGGCGACTTCGGCCATCTGAAACGCGACATAGCGGCCATGGCTCACGATCTTCGCGCCGATCTTGATCAGCTTTTCCTTCAGGCTCGTCAGTGACCAATCCTTTATCGGTTCGGGCGTCGCCAGCGTGCGCAGAAAATTACCGAGATTGTAGGCCAGCGCATGAAGCTGGAGACGGACGGCGTTAGCAGCGAACGACCGACATGATAGCCGGGTCCACTTGATTGCGCCTTTTCCTTCCTTGATCCATTGCTCACACGTGCCGCGCTTGTTGTAGAAGGCGACGACATTCTCGGCGGAGCGCGCCATGTTCGTCACGATGAAGCCGACGCGCGGATAAAGCTCGCCCGGATGCCATTCGACCTTGGCGATCACCCGACGCGGCTGCGACCAGCTTCCCGCTTGATAGGTGAAACTTGCATGGGATCGGCAGACGTCATTGGACGGGCGACCAACCGGGCGTTTGAGCAGATAGCCGATCCTCTCTTGCAAGATGTGATTGGCGGGCAGACGGATCGCATATTTGATCCGTTCTGCCTCCAGATATTCGTAAACTTCGGGGTTTGCGAAGCCGGCGTCGGCGCGGAAATAAATGCGTGAGACCTTGCCTTGATACCGCGCCACGACCGGCTTCAGCACCGCCTCCCATCCATCGGCGCTGTGAACATTGCCGGGGCGCAGGGCGCAGCGTTCCAAATCGCCATATTGGTTGAAAACGAACAGCGGATGATAGCAGGTGCAGTCATAGTGACCGTTCCAGACACTGTGTTCCTGTTCGCCATGCGTCGGGCTCACGCTCAAATCCATGTCGAGCAAGATACCTCTCGGCGGACGGCGACCATGAACGCTGTCGATCCATTTGCCGGAGAGATCAGCGAGCGCCGAAAGGTTCTTTTCCGCCGTGAGCCAGCGCGTCTCAAAGCGGCCCATCTGGCTCGGCGAAGCCGCTGCATCCGAGGCCGCCTTTCCGCCGACTATCCACCGCATCGCGGGATCATGGCGCAGGCGTTGAGCGTCGTTCACGTCTTCATATCCGGCAAGTCGCCCAAATATGGATTGCCGCAACATCCCGACGAGTGCATGCCGGCCATTCTTGCCAGTGCGTGCGTCGGAGAGCGCATCACCCGCCATCGCGCTGAGGCACAGCGCGTCGTCCAGTTCCCGGTATGCGAGCAAGCCTGCGTCGGAGGTAACCACCGATCCGCGAAAGTGAAGCAACAATCGGCGGTCGAAATCGAGCCTGAGAGCGCCATCATACAATTCACCCGCCGGGTTCGCCATGACGGCCTCATTCGATCCGAAATAACATGCTGATTATGTTAGCTAAATCGCGGCATCGACGCTGCAAATTATTGCCTCATCCGGCGTATGCGGGTTAATATCACTACATCCGAGGCAACGAGTTTAGCCCAGGACCATCCTCACCTCGTTCAGCGTCTGATTTTGTTGGGGACAGGACCCCGCGGTGGAGAAGACATGACCTTCACCGAACTATCACCCGAAGAACAAGCCGACCCGGTTGCGTTCTTATTGGGGGCGTTCTTCTCTCCCTCCGAAGCCAGCCAAGCGGCTGGAAGGGAGTACATAAAGCGGCTCGAGTCTCGCAAGGAGGATCTTGACCTGCTTGTGTCCAGGGACTCGGCCGTGGCACAGCTTGCCGCGATCAGAAAATGGGGAACCGTCCCACCAACCGGCCGTTACGCCACCTTGAAGAATATCATACATCCGACCCTCATCGTTCACGGCAATAAGGATATTGTGGTTGCGCCGATCAACGCGCTCATTCTGGCGGAGCACCTGCCGAATGCTCAACTCATCGTGTACTCCGAATTCAAGTCACGGGGCCCAGTATCAGCATGCAAAGCTATTCCTGGAGCACGTGAAGCTGTTCTTGAGTGAGTGAGACATCCGAGAGCCAGCAATCGAGCAAGCCGGAGATGAGAAGGCGACCCTTCGGAATGTAGAGGATGAAAATGAGTGAGACGAGCCAGGAAAAGAACAGAGCGCTCGTTCTTGAAGCCTTCGAAACGCTATTCAACAAGCGCGATTACGCTGCCGCCGAGCGCTTCTGGTCGCCCAACTATATCCAGCACAGCGCTCACATCGCGCCAGGACGCGAAGGCCTGTTCAATCTCGTCAAAGGTCTGCCCCAAACACTGAGGTATGAACCGGGAGTTACTGTGGCAGAGGGAGATTTTGTGATCCTCCATGGGCGATTTTCTGGCTTTGGCCAGCCTGCCAACTGGATTGCGGCCGACATTCTCCGGATAAAGAATGGCATTCCCATCGAGCACTGGGATGTGATTCAGGACGAGGCCTCGCGCGAGCAGTCCAAGAGCGGCCTTCCAATGTTCGGAGAAAAGTTTCCGAAGTGAGCGTGGACCGGCGCTTACGCTGGCATCCCAAGCTCCCGGACTTGCTATCAGTCGCGCTTTAATTCCTCACGGCAAAATACCTCAAAATGTAACCACGCAAAAACTTTTTAATCCAGGTGGAAGTTAACAAGCCAAATCCAACTATGGAGATTCAAATATGAGCGAAGTTCTCGATGTCGCATTAACGATCCTAAAGATCGAGATCGAACGGCTCAGTGTGACATCTTCAAAATCGTTCGATGTGGTTGTAGCGTCACTCGAAGCGGCCATAGGACATCCGGATATGGTCGAGTTCTTCGAAGCAACCAGGGGTGCACGGACCTTAGAGTCTGTCCGGGGACTTCATGCGGGATTACAAAGTCTTCTGAGCATGAGGCGGATTGAGGCGAGGCGCAAGAACGCGAGGGCTTTTCGATTAAGGTTCTCCCAGTCCTTGGCGAGCCTACGACATCGATTGAGCCAAGCGAAAGTGCGCTCGACGATCCAGCGTTTGGGCAAGACCACGAATCCCTTGGCGTGATCGGAGCGCTTGACGATTTCAGCTTTCAGATGCGGCAGCACTCGTGCCACAGCCTGGTTAAATTCGGGTCCTTGATAGCCGCCGTCGGCGAACAGCCTTTCCAAGAAAGGAAACATCCCGAACAGGGTCGCCATGACGAGAATGCCGCCATCGCGATCTTGAATATCGGCCGGATGGACGACGGCATGAAGCAGCAAGCCCAACGTGTCTACGAGAATATGCCGCTTCTTACCCTTGATCTTCTTGCCCGCATCATAGCCGGGTGGATCGATGCGGGCCCCCCTTTTTCGGCGCTTTTCACGCTTTGACTATCGATGATGGCGACGGTGGGGCTGGCCTCCCTTTGGGCCTGCTCGCGGCACCTCACATAAAGGGCGTGGTGGATATCCTCCAATGTGCCGTCGTAGGTCCACAGGTCGAAATAATCGTAGAGCGTGCTCTTCGGCGGCAGGTCCTTCGGGATCGCCCGCCACTGACAGCCGGTCGACAGAATGTACATGAGGCCGTTCACCACCTCACGCATCACCACGGTCCGCTTGCCACCGCCGCGCTTGCCCGGTGGAATGAGCGGTTCAACCAGCTCCCATTCGGAGTCGGTCAGATCGCTCGGATATCGTAACTTGCCGCGGTCGTATCGCCCGCGATTCTTCGCCGTCCACATGGGTGACCCCCTTCGAATCAGGCCACCTCCCTTGAATCACAAGTGATTCATACGATTCAATATCTCTCCGGACGGACACTTAGCTGAACTGCAAAGCGTGGTTGATAATGGTCTGGGCAGGACTGGGCTGATGATGTTCATGAAATTCGATCACGGCGCGATTCTGCGTAAGGAGACGGGGCTCGACACGCCTAAAATCGTGCGCTTCTTGATCGGCAACCCCCTAATCCCGCATACGCCGGATGAGGCAATAATTTGCAGCGTCGATGCCGCGATTCAGCTAACATAATCAGCATGTTATTTCGGATCGAATGAGGCCGTCATGGCGAACCCGGCGGGTGAATCGTATGATGGCGCTCTCAGGCTCGATTTCGACCGCCGATTGTTGCTTCACTTTCGCGGATCGGTGGTTACCTCCGACGCAGGCTTGCTCGCATACCGGGAACTGGACGACGCGCTGTGCCTCAGCGCGATGGCGGGTGATGCGCTCTCCGACGCACGCACTGGCAAGAATGGCCGGCATGCACTCGTCGGGATGTTGCGGCAATCCATATTTGGGCGACTTGCCGGATATGAAGACGTGAACGACGCTCAACGCCTGCGCCATGATCCCGCGATGCGGTGGATAGTCGGCGGAAAGGCGGCCTCGGATGCAGCGGCTTCGCCGAGCCAGATGGGCCGCTTTGAGACGCGCTGGCTCACGGCGGAAAAGAACCTTTCGGCGCTCGCTGATCTCTCCGGCAAATGGATCGACAGCGTTCATGGTCGCCGTCCGCCGAGAGGTATCTTGCTCGACATGGATTCGAGCGTGAGCCCGACGCATGGCGAACAGGAACACAGTGTCTGGAACGGTCACTATGACTGCACCTGCTATCATCCGCTGTTCGTTTTCAACCAATATGGCGATTTGGAACGCTGCGCCCTGCGCCCCGGCAATGTTCACAGCGCCGATGGATGGGAGGCGGTGCTGAAGCCGGTCGTGGCGCGGTATCAAGGCAAGGTCTCACGCATTTATTTCCGCGCCGACGCCGGCTTCGCAAACCCCGAAGTTTACGAATATCTGGAGGCAGAACGGATCAAATATGCGATCCGTCTGCCCGCCAATCACATCTTGCAAGAGAGGATCGGCTATCTGCTCAAACGCCCGGTTGGTCGCCCGTCCAATGACGTCTGCCGATCCCATGCAAGTTTCACCTATCAAGCGGGAAGCTGGTCGCAGCCGCGTCGGGTGATCGCCAAGGTCGAATGGCATCCGGGCGAGCTTTATCCGCGCGTCGGCTTCATCGTGACGAACATGGCGCGCTCCGCCGAGAATGTCGTCGCCTTCTACAACAAGCGCGGCACGTGTGAGCAATGGATCAAGGAAGGAAAAGGCGCAATCAAGTGGACCCGGCTATCATGTCGGTCGTTCGCTGCTAACGCCGTCCGTCTCCAGCTTCATGCGCTGGCCTACAATCTCGGTAATTTTCTGCGCACGCTGGCGACGCCCGAACCGATAAAGGATTGGTCACTGACGAGCCTGAAGGAAAAGCTGATCAAGATCGGCGCGAAGATCGTGAGCCATGGCCGCTATGTCGCGTTTCAGATGGCCGAAGTCGCCATTCCGAAAAATCTCTTCGCGGACATCCTACGAATGATCGCCGACCTGCGGCCGCCGCCCAATCCAGCGCCTGCGTGAAGTGTTCGGTCGTCATGCGTCGAGCAAAAACTAAGGGAGAAGTGCGTCTTGATCACAACCAACTCTGTATTGTCCGGTGCGCGATCCGCCCATGTCACTGGTTTTGGTGTGCCGGAGCACCACAGCAGCGCCGCAGCGCGGCAATCTCAACCTCAATAAGCGGGCGATCCGGAAAATAATGCCGGTATAGGACGAATGTCCGATGTCACGGCAGGAGATCAATGATACGCGCTTGGCACATTCCCGGTTATCTGGGGAATGCCAGCTAATCATGAAAGAAATGGCAAAGCACGTCCCCGACGCTGGATCTTACGCTCCGGTCACGATTCTGGTGGACGAGCGGCCGGACGGGGTGCATTTGTCATACGACAAGATGACTGCTCTTCTGGCCCCCTACGGAAGCGAGGACGCTTTCGCTGTTGCTCGGGATCTGGATTCGAAAATCGAGGACCTTCTACGTGAGTGTGCGGTTTGAGGAGCATGTTATATTAGCTGTGCAGACTGGGGCACGCATGTTTCTGGACAGGCGATCGAAATGACTTACACGCCCCCCACTCTATTGATTGATCTGGCCTTTGAAAGTTCGAAAGAGACCAATCTTTACGTGGGCCGTTTGGGCGCAGCGCGCCTCCGTTCAAGGGTGAGGCAATGCAGGGGAAACCGCAGGCAAGACACGAGCCACCGGAGCGGGGCCTGAAGCCAAAGCTCGAGGTGCGCTTGCACGTAAATGGCGTCGAGCGCCGGTTGTTGCTTCGGCCTTGGACCACCTTGCTCGATGCACTTCGCGAATATCTCGACCTCACCGGAACTAAGAAGGGTTGCGACCACGGCCAATGCGGCGCCTGCACCGTGCTCATCAACGGACGGCGCATCCTTTCATGCCTTACTCTTGCCGTCATGAAGGACGGCGCTGAGATCACGACCATCGAAGGGCTAGCCACCAATGGCGAGCTACATCCCTTGCAGAAGGCATTCATTTCCCATGACGCCTTCCAATGCGGTTATTGCACACCCGGACAGATCTGCTCGGCCGTCGGACTGATCGCCGAAGACCACGCCAAGACTGCTGACGAAATTCGCGAATTGATGAGCGGCAATATCTGCCGCTGCGGTTGCTACCCCAACATCCTTGCGGCTATCGAGGCGGTCATGCGCGGAGCTACGCCATGAACGATTTCGATTATGTCAAGGCACGGGACGTCAATGATGCTGTCAGCCAAATCACTAAGCACTCGGCTGCGAGATTCATCGCAGGGGGCACCAATCTCATCGATCTGATGAAGGAAAATGTCGAGCGTCCCACAAGATTGATCGATATCACTGGCTTGCCGCTTAAAGAAATCGAGGAGACACAAGCCGGGGGCCTGAGGATCGGTGCGCTCGTACCCAACAGCGACCTCGCTTATGATGAACGGATCACAACGCACTATCCACTCCTGTCCAGCGCCATCCTTGCAGGCGCCTCTGCCCAGCTACGCAATATGGCCTCGACCGGCGGCAATCTTCTGCAGCGGACGCGTTGTCTCTACTTTTACGACATCACCACTCCCTGCAACAAGCGGGAGCCAGGCTCCGGCTGCGGCGCCCTAGATGGCTTCAATCGCCTGAACGCAATTCTGGGTTGGAGCAAGTCCTGCATCGCTGTGCATCCTTCCGATATGTGCGTGGCGCTTGCCGCGCTTGAGGTCGCGGTTCATGTAGCTGGCCCAAGAGGCGGCCGCGCCATCCCATTCACCGATTTTCATCGTCTCCCGGGCGACACCCCAGAAATCGACACCAATCTCGCTCATGACGAAATCATCACAGCGATCGAGCTGCCGGCTGAGGGATTTTCTCGCAATTACAGCTATCTCAAGATCAGGGATCGGCTGTCCTATGCTTTCGCCCTGGTTTCTGTCGCCGCTGCTCTAAGGATTGAGGCAGGCGGGATAAAGGATGCCCGCGTAGCGTTGGGCGGCGTCGCCCATAAGCCTTGGCGCGTTCCTGAGGCCGAGCAAACTCTCAAGGGCCGGCAACCAAGCCGAACGGCGTTCGGCGAGACGGCGGATGTCATTTTGCAGGATGCCATGGGCTTTGCGCATAACAGCTTCAAGATCGAACTTGCGCGGCGGGCGATTGTCCGCGCTCTCGAGCAGGCTGCGGCTGGAACGCCGCAGTCGCAGTCGTCGAAGAAAATCGTCTGAGCACGGCCATGGCACCTTACATCGGCACTTCTACTTCCCGCGTCGACGGCTTCGAGAAGGTCACCGGCGCCGCAAGATATGCCGCCGAGTTCAACGTGCCAGGCCTTGCTTATGGCAGCGTTGTAACGTCGACAATCGCAAAGGGTCGCATCGTACGCATCGATCTCAGCGCCGCCCTGCGCGTCAAGGGTGTGCTCGACGTGCTTACGCACGAGCACCGCCCGCCCATGGCGGACAACGATCAGGCCTACAACGATGAGGTGGCGCCCGCAGGATCGCCGTTCCGGCCGCTCTACGACAGTAGGATCATGTTCAACGGACAGCCGATCGCGCTCGTCATCGCCGAAACGTCGGAGATCGCGCGTTTTGCAGCGTCGTTGGTGCGGGTGGAGTACGAGACAGATGCGCACATTACGGATGTGTATCGTCGGCGCGAGGCTGCCATTCCGGTGAAACCTCCAGCCAATCCGATCGAGGCGCTGTTCACGCCGCCGAAGACGCGCGGTACGCCCGAGCAGGCACTTGCAGCCGCGGCAGTGCGCCACGCTGGCGAATATTACGTTCCGATCGAGCATCACAACCCAATGGAGCTCTATGCCTCAACGGTGATCTACGATGGCAACGGTAAGCTCACGGTCTACGACAAGACGCAAGGTGTGCAGAACGTCCAGCACTATCTGTGCGGCGTGTTCGGCATAAAGCCGGAGGATGTGCGTGTCATGTCGCCGTTCGTGGGTGGCGGATTCGGCTCGGGCCTGCGTCCGCAGTTTGAGGTGGTGCTGGCGGTGCTTGCAGCGCGCGCGCTGCAGCGCTCGGTCCGTGTCGTGTTGACACGGCCGCAGATGTACGTGCTGGGCTACCGACCAGCGATGATTCAGCGGATTGAGCTCGGCGCCAACACCGGCGGAACTCTTGACGCGATCATGCATGACGCGATCACCGTGACCTCGCAATACGAGGACTATTTCCGGCAGGAGACCGGCTGGTCGGGCCTGCTCTACAAATGCGCCAATGCAAAATACGAGCACAAGCTCGCGCGGCTCGATCTTGCGACCCCATGCGACATGCGCGCGCCAAGTGCCCCAACCGCCCACTTTGCGCTCGAATCCGCGATGGACGAGCTTGCGACTGTGCTCAAGCTCGATCCGCTCGAACTCCGTCTGCGATGTTATTCTGAGCGCGATCAGCACAACGATCGGCCGTTCGGCAGTAAGGCGCTACGTGAATGCTACCGCCACGGCGCCGAGGTTTTCGGCTGGGACAAACGCAATCCCGAGGCGCGCTCGATGCGGGACGCCGGCGACCTGGTCGGCTGGGGCATGGCGACCGGCATGTGGGAAGCATTGCAGATGCCGATCACTGTGCGTATTGTGCTGAGCGCCAACGGCCATGCGGAGGTCGCGTGCGCAACCTCCGATATCGGCACCGGCACCTACACCATCATGGCGCAGGTCGCGGCGGACATGCTTGGGCTGCCGCTGGACAATATCAGCATCAAGCTTGGCGAACTCGAGCCTTCCGCGATCGCCGGTCGAAGGCGGATCGTGGATTGCTGCTTCAGTGTCGAACGGGATCGCGACGACTGCCGAGGCGATCCGCGACGGGCTGCTGCATCTGGCTAAGCAGGTGCCAAATTCCCCACTTGCCAACGCAGCCTCCAATGAGGTCGTGCTCATGGATGGCAATCTGGTGAGCAGGCCCAACCCATCTCGATCGGTTTCGATCGCTGATGCCATGCGGCAGGGTTCCGTAGATCGCATCGAGCAGGAAAAAACTACAAATCCCGCTACGGACGCCTCGCGGGCTCACAACACTCACGCAGCAATCTTTGCTGAGGTTAAGGTCGACGAGCAGCTTGGCGTGATTCGCGTCACGCGCGTCGTCAGCGCGGTTGCCGCTGGGCGTATCCTGAACACCAAGACCGCGAGCAGCCAGATCCTGGGCGGCGTGATCTGGGGTATCGGCATGGCGCTGCACGAAGAGAGCGTGATCGACCACCGATATGGCCGTTTCATGAACCACAATTTCGCCGAGTATCATGTACCGGTAAATGCCGATGTACATGACATCAGGGTCATCTTCGTCGACGAGCCAGACGACAGCAATCCGCTCGGCATCAAGGGGCTCGGCGAGATCGGCATTGTCGGCGTTGCGGCGGCGATTACGAACGCGGTCTACCACGCGACCGGAAAGCGCGTGCGCAACCTACCGATCACGCTCGATAAGCTACTCGGGCTAACATCCCCCCGCGAGCCCTGACATGCCAAGTAGATGAACCTCGCCGTCGCAAATCGTAAGTCAGCAAAAGACACTCTTGCTATTGCACGCCGTTGGCTCGATGAGTTTGACCAGGTAGCGCTAGCGACGCTCGTCTCGACCTGGGGCTCCTCGCCGGTGCCCGTTGGCGGCCAACTGGTCGTTGGACCTAATGGTCAATTCGAGGGGTCTGTGTCCGGCGGTTGCGTGGAAGTAGAGGTGATTACCGAAGCCGCAGACGTGCTGACCCAAGACCGGCCAAAGCTGCTTAAGTTCGGCGTCGCTGAGGATGTGGCGTGGAGAGCCGGACTGCCCTGCGGTGGCGCCATCAGTATCTACCTTGAGCCGCTGAGGCGCCAGCGCGATGCATCGTACCTAGATCAAATTCTCACGGCGCGCGGCGATCGGGCGTCACTTGCCGTGCTCACCACCTTTGCGACTGGCGAGCGCCGCCTGTTCGAGGATCGCGGGCCGATGCCCGCTGAGATCGCCTCTTGCCTGCATTTAGGCGAGAGCCGGCTGCTCGATCTCGGCGATGGCCAGGCTTTTTTGCATGCGCTCACCCCTCCGGTTCGCCTCGTCATCATTGGCGCCACGCACGTTGGACAAGTCCTTGCCGACCTTGCCACGCGCATCGGTTATGATGTGGTCATCATCGATCCGCGCACGGCATTTGCGAGCCAGGAACGCATTTGCGGGGTCGCGGCGCTCACTGATTGGCCCGAAATATCACTAAAAGCCTTAGGGCTCGATAACAGGACCGCTGTCGTCACTTTGACCCACGCCGCCGCGCTCGACGACGAGGCCTTAAGCGCGGCGTTGCGCTCGGGCTGCCTGTATATCGGCGCCCTGGGCTCTAAGAAGACCCACGCTAAGCGCTTGGAACGGCTTGGTACCGCAGGCTTCAGCGATTCGGACCTGGCTCGCATCCGCGCCCCGCTTGGATTAGCGATTGGCGCAAAAGGGCCAGCTGAAATTGCCGTCTCGATTCTCGCCGAAATCGTGAAGGTCGCACGCGGAGCGGTGTGAATGGGGAACATTGGTGCCGTCCTTTTGGCTGCCGGAGCCTCGCAACGGTTCGGGGCAGACAACAAGCTGCTCACCGACATTGGGGGCAAGCCGCTCATACGCTTGGTGGCTGAGGAAACCGCGCACAGCGGCGCTGAAGTCGTCGCTGTGACCCGGCCAGAGACTGAGGCGCATCGGCCTAACCCGCGGAGATATCGGCGGTTGTCTCCAACCGGGAAAAATCAGGCCAGAGACCGAACCGCTTGGCTGACGAGACAGTCAGCGGCGAACCGGCCTCCGAGGCAAATTCCCTGCTATCAGGGAAAATAACAGGGAATTTTCAAAAAAATTGGGCTTCGGGCCGAATTTTCTCTGCCAAATCGCATGCATATCAATCGTTTATGGGAAATTTCCCTAGAAATCAAAACAGGGAATTAAAACAATCAGAACAGGGAAAATATTGTTTCGCGGGCGGAATAACAGGGAATGGCGGCGCGGGTCCGAATCCTCACTGTTGCTCCCAAAATGCGGGTATTTTGTATCTTGGACAGTCGCATTAATTCAAACAATATGGCGTAAGAATTGTACGTCTTGGGAGCACCTATGATGGCGACTTTTCAGAAAAGCTCTTCGATGAGCGATGATTCGGCCTATCGCCTTGCGAAGATGCTTTTTGGCCTCGACCGCGCAATCACCGCGCGGCTACGCGCGTGGATGACGCTCCGACTTCGGAGAATTTGCTAAAGGCGCGGCGACAAGGCAATAATACCAAGTCTCGCTGATCACGACCGATAGGCCCACTCTCTTGTTCCGATGGAGATGATTTTCCAGGGCATGTCGATGAGCTTGTTCCAGGCGAAGCAGCAGTGGTCGAGAATGTCGTCGTAGGATTCGAAGACGCGGTTCGAGAGCCAGTTGTCGCGCATGAATTGCCAGATGTTCTCGACCGGATTGAGCTCGGGCGATTTCGGCGGCAACGGCAAGAGCGTGATGTTGTCCGGGACGGGAAGCTTCGCCGAGACATGCCACCCGGCCTGATCGAGAAGAACGAGCGCATGCGCGCTTGGTGCGACCGCAAGCGAGATTTCTTCGAGATGCAGGGCCATGGCCTCGCTGTTGCAGGAGGGTAGTACGAGCCCGGCGCCTTTTCCTTCGGCCGGGCAGATGGCGCCGAAAATATAGGCTGAACTCGTCCTCTGGTCGTGCGGCGCCGAAGGCCGTGTCCCGCGTTTCGCCCATCGGCGGGTGACCTTGTTTTTCTGCCCGATCCGAGCTTCGTCTTGAAACCAAATCTCTATCGGCTTGCCAGGAGCCTCTTTTGCGGCGGTCTCCTCCACGAGGGCGAGAAAGTTTTTTTAAAAGCCGCCGCGGCTTCCTCGTCTTGCGCATGATGGCGCGGTCGCGCCGAGAGCTTGCGAAAGCCCATATGCCGCAGCTCGCGGCTGAGCGTCGGCTTGGAGATCGAAACCCGGAACTCTTCGAAGAGCCACTGCGCCAGATCGATCAGCCGCCAGCGGACGACGCCATGCAGGGCGGGAATTGGCCCATCTTCCACGACCTGCCGCAAGGCTTGGCGCTGGCGCTCGCCGAGGATGCTGGGAGCGCCCGGCGCTTTGCCGGTCAAGAGACCATCAGGACCTTTGGCGTTGAAACGGACAACCCAGTCGCGCACGATCTGCACCCCGACCCCGCCGATCCGCGCCGCATCCGGCCGCGAGCCGCCATCATAAATCTCGGCCAGTGCCAAGAGACGCCGGGTCTGATCGGGGTCACGCGATCGCCGCGCCAGCATGCGCAGGCCAATCGTGTCAAAGTCAGAGCGAAGCGGAACCGGAGTCGACATGGCAAACTCTCCCAAAAGCTGTTTGCCATGGTGAATCAGATAAATGCCGATTCGGGAATCCGCCTCAGGAGTCAAACTTTCAGAGACTTGGTATAAGCCATGAGAAAGGTAATTGGGGTCTAAAGCGCCTCCAAACCGTATTGGGTCGGAGAGCGGTGGAAGACCTCCGCCACCTCGAAGGCCGGCGCCATGAAACCGGCTCAGTCCGGCGGCGTGATCTCCAAGGAAAGCCGGTCCAAGGGGCTTGGCGTGGTCGCGATCAGATGGGTCGAGAAGCGCGTGTAGCGCGCCGTCGTCGACAAGTTCTCATGGCCCAGCTGAGCGCCACCTGAGCGCCCTCGACATGATCGAGCGCGGTCTAGCCGTCCGACCGGCGGCCTCTAGCGCGGCGGTGCGCCAACTCTAGGGTGACGATCCGCGCTAACAAAGTGGCCGGATAAAGTTGACCGATGATTGCTTCGAGGTTGGCGAGGCAACGCGCGAAAGGATGCATCGGCACGATATCGCCGAAACCTGCGGTCGTTAGAGCTGACAGGCTGAAATAGGTGATGGCACTGACGAACCCGGGATCGTTCGGCGTAGCCTCCAAGCCCTGGAACGCGGCGGGCGATATCTCCGCCAAGAGACGATAAAGGGCGCCAAAGATCATCGCGAAATTAAGATAGAGTATGATCGCGCCCTGGATGCGGTAGTGGGTGATCTTTCCGGGCGCGAACACTGCCGCTGCGACGACCCAGCCGAGGACACCGCGCGCCAGCACCTCGCCGACCGTCCTAAGCACGACGGTGAACAGCGTAGGGTTTGCGTGGTGCATCAGCATGCCGGTCACATTCAGAGCGACAGAGGCGAGGACCAGCACGACGGCACCTCGGCTGCGTGAGAGCACTACGACAACGATAATGATGAGGACCACGAGCGTAGCGATCACCGTCAAGGGCGGTGCCAGACCCAGCGCACGGAGCGGCGACGCGACGAAGATGATGGCGATTTCGAGCACCAGCAGTGCCGTATCGTCCTGACCGGAGGGGCGGCCACTTCGGCAATCGCCTGCCGCAACCGCGCACTTCGTTCGCACCGGGCGATTGCTCGATGACCCTGAGCTGCATTCCGCCAGCGGCGTACGCGCCGGGCTGATCTTATCGCTCGTGCTGGTGCTGCTTGGTCCGCTTAGTTTACCGCAGCCGCGACAGGAAATCGCAGCTATCCCGGATCAATGCCGCGAGACGCCTTCGTTCATCGATCGCCTCCGTAGTGAAGCCTCCGTGACGATAATGGACCGCTAGCTACGCTCCAAGATCTCAACGGATCGATCCTCGCGATGGACGACAAGCGGCCCGAAAGCCTGCGTCACCGGCATGAGTTCGATCGCGTTGACGTTGACGCGCGCCGGCAGCGTTGCGATCCAATGGATCGTCTCGGCGATGTCCTCCGGCGTCAGCGCGTCCGCCCCCTCGTAGAGCTTGGCCGCCTTTGCCCGGTCGCCACGAAATCGCACCGTGGAGAATTCCGTGCCTCCGACAAGACCAGGCTCAACGTCGGTGATCCGGACCTTGGTCCCGAGCAAGTCGGCGCGCAGATTGAGCGAGAACTGTCGGACGAATGCTTTTGTCGCCCCATATACGTTGCCGCCGGGATAGGGGTAGGTCGCAGCCGTCGAGCCGAGGTTTATGATGAGCCCGCGGTTGCGGGCGACCATGCCTGGCAGGACGGCGCGGGTGACATACATCAGGCCCTTGACGTTAGTATCGACCATCGCATCCCAGGCGTCGAGATCAGCAGTCTGGGCGGGGTCGAAACCGGCCGCAAGGCCTGCGTTGTTGACGAGCAGGTCGAGTTCAGCAAAGTCCGGCGGCAAGCCTCCGATCGCTACTTCGACCGCGGTTCGATCCCGGACGTCAAGAACGACGGGATGTATGCGAACCAATCCGAACTCATTCGCAAGGGCCTCGAGCCGGTTGTTCCGGCGTCCCATCGCGACAATCCGGTGGCCGTCGGCAGCGAAGCGTCTTACGATCGCCGCGCCGAAGCCGGCGGTTGCTCCTGTGACGAGGACCTTCACTTCAATCTCCTGACCCGAGGTTTTGATGTGTGTTGCGATGGGCTTGTTGTCCGCGTGCTCCCATCTCGCTACGGAGCTGATCATCTGCCATGACTTCGCGCAGCGGTTCGACGCTGCGCAGGCCCGCCTCAACTAGCTCTTTGAGGTATCCGGAGCGGGATCGGCCCCACTCACCGTGCATATCGACCTTTCCGAATTTCTTGAGGAAAACCCCTACTGGCAGTTCGTCAACAAGATTGTTTGTTCTCAGCTCTCGGGAACGTGTCGAGGAATCGCCGCAACTCCCCCGGCGAGGGGGCCCTTTTCTCATTGGGCGAACGAATCGACATGGTGAAATCGCCAGGTTTGTTCCGGTCTGACCTTGGCCGAAAACTCGGTATTCCAAAAGGGCTCCTGAACCGATGGATTTCGAAAAACAGCATTGGGTTACTCGCGCGGCAAGCGGCGGCTATCAGATCACACCAAAAGGGCAAGCCCAGCTTAGGCACGAAAGACCCTCCGGGAGGAATTAGCAGCATGTTGAAAAATCCGGTCGGTGGCTCAGATCTCTACTGAAATCAGGGTGCCATTGGAAATTTCGACATCCACTGGAACCAGTGCTCCCTGGGCTAAGATCTGCTCGAGGGTTATAATGACGGAATGGATGTGGGCCAGGGCTTCTTCCCGCGTTTGACCTCCGGTTGAGGCTTCATAGCTTTCGAAGGCGGGGCAGTAGGCGCGCCATTGATGGGCCTCACGTTCGACAACGACGTGAAACGTATAGGTCATGCCACTATCGCCCCGAGGAGCTTAGGGAGACGGATCAAATTGTAGGCCGCCATGGCGAAGGTGAAGGCCCATCGCACACGTGGCAGGCCCCGAAATCGCGTCTTCCTTTGGCCTGCGACCGTCTTTGTCCAGCCGAGCACCTCTTCAATCCGCTTGCGGATGCGCTGGCTGACGGCATAGCCGGGATGGCGCGTCGTGCGCCCGTCGATGGCCGAGCGGCGGCCCTTTGTGTTCTGTGCGACATGCGGCACGGCACCGAGTTCCCGCAACTCCATCACAAAGTCCGCTGTGTCGAAGCCCTTGTCGCCGCCAACCGTGATGCGTCGCGTCGTCCCATCCTCGCCGGTCACGCCCTTGATCATCTCCAGCGCCGCATACCGCTCGGCGTAACCGGTGGCGCGGGTGAGTTCGGCATCGACCACAAGGCCGCCGCGGTTCTCCATGAGAACATGGCCGATGAAGCACAGCTTCGCGCCCTGTCCTGGGCTTTTGCGGTAGAGCCGTGCGTCCGGATCGGTCGTCGAGGCGTGTGTCTCGTTCGAGCGCTTCTCGCCGTGGAAGTCGACTTCGGCGTTGTGTCCCTCTTTAGCCGGGCGCTCATTTGGATCCCTCTTCGAATCATCCTGCGGTGGTTCCTTTGCTTTGAAGCTCTTCATCGAGGCCCAGGCCTCGATGAGAGTGCCGTCAATCGAGAAGTGTTCGGTCGACAAGAGCCGCTTCACCTTGGGCCGCTCCAGCACAGCGCACAAAAAGCCTGCGGCGACATCGCCATCAAGGAGTTGGTCGCGGTTTTTGGAGAAGGTCGAGTGATCCCAAACAGCATCGTCGATGCCGAGCCCGACGAACCAGCGGAAAGACAGGTCGAAGTCGAGCCGCTCCATCAACTGCCGCTCGGAGCGGATCGAGTAGAACGCTTGCAGAAGCATTGCTCGTAGTAACTGCTCGGGCGGAATTGAGGGTCGCCCGAAGGGCGAGTAAAGCGCCTCAAACCTCGCAGTCAGAATGCTCAATGCCTCGTTCACAATGAGGCGGATCGCGCGCAGTGGGTGCGAACCCGGAACCCGCCCCTCAAGATCGACGTATGAAAATAGCAACCCTGATCTCTCATCCATCCCGCGCATTATTCCGATCCGTCTTGCTTCAACGCGAGGGAATCATGCTAACGAAACCAAGGAAAGAACTTTTTTTTCAACAACCTGTTAGACGGGAGCTGGGTTTAGCCCAAGAGGTAGAAGGTGACTTTCGCGACCGCTGCCGGGCCGCCAGCATCGATTGCGTCTTGAACCAAAGACAATGCATTTCCCGGTATCCCGGCAAAGTTGGCAATTTCCAGCTTATGACGACGCCAATTGAGTCGCCGACGGCGTGGCCGAGGAAGCTACGGCCGCCATGGTATTCATCCCAGAAAAGCCAGCAGATAGCCAGGGTGTGGCGGGTGCACCGTCAGCAGATTGTGCTTTGAGCAAAAACCTCGATGGCCCTTAGCGGAAATCCCGCGCCTGCGGAGCATACCCGAACGCAGGCGACTATTTATTCGCGTCAGTAAGACGCAATCATCTCATCCGAAACTTCGCGCACGCCCGTTACACCCTCCGCCAGCGCAAGAAGGGCCTTATGTTCCTTTGGGGAACTCACAAGTCCCCAAAGATGCACAACTCCATTCGTAACGACGATATTCCGCTCGCCAAAGTCGGTCCAAGATTGCTCCGCAAGCTGCGCCAAGATCGCCGCTCTGATGCCCCGGTCAGTCAGGTCAGTCAGCTGATCGCCTTCGACTTTGGAAGGCGCGGACGCCAACGCCTGGATCAGATTGGCGCGACTGACGATGCCGACGAGCTTGCCGTCTTTGAGGATGGGGACGCGCTTTATCCGGTGCTTTTCGAGGATGTTCGCTAGTTCAGAGATAGACGTATTTTCAGCGGCCGCGACGACATTTTCGGACATGAGTTCGCATACTTTGCGGCCGTGAGATTTCGCATAATCCAAGGCGAGGACACTCGCCGGCATAACCGCCTCGAGCCACCACGGACGGTGTTTCTCCGTTCCGATTTTTTCGCGATGAAGCAAATCGGCTTCGCTAAGGATGCCGATGACGCGCTTCTCGCTGTCGACGACCGGCAGGGCGCTGATATCGTGATCCACCAGAAGCTGCACTGCTTTCGAAACTTCGTCTTCGGGCCCGACTGTCACGACGTCGCGGACCATCACATCGCTCGCGTTCATAGCCTACCCCCTAATTCTCGCCGGTGGCATTTCACTCTGCAAGTTTTTGTCTGAGTTGCACCATTCGCGAGAATGCAAGAAAGTCAGATAAGTGGCAATCGCCGTTTTCAATTATAACGGCGACAATGTGACATGAATATATCATCGAAAAACGCCGAGGTTCCGAGTGGGCCTTTCACCAAATTTGATCTAAAAGGAGCGCGCGTCCCATCTCTCGGCGAGGGTCTGCGCGCTTGCCTTGAGCGCGGGGTAATCGACGCGCTGCCGCCACACGTCGATGAGATACCAAAGCTTATTGCATACGGTCTTGCGCATATCATGCGCCGGCGAAGTGGGGTGATGCATTCCTCGGTCATGCGATACTCCTGTCTGAAGCGAGGTTGCTAACCCCTCGATCTTCAGACAGGACGCGCCCGCCCCGTTACCGCACTCCCCGTGATGACCCCCACCAGCCGGCGCGAGGTGCGCTACCGCGCGAGCGGTTTAGTTCTTTGGCGCATCCCGGAAATTCCGCACTCCGCCAGCGACTGCCGCTTACGGTTCCGAAGCGGACTCAGGAAAGCCGCCCAAGCCCAGTTGAGTTCACGCCTTAATCCTATTCGGCCTGCTGCATCGCCCGAACGTCTTCCAGGACGCGCCTAAAGTCGGGCTGCGGCGCAAGGCACATGGTTCTATAAGTGTCCAGGAAGGGCAGCCACAGAACCTCTCGATACCGCTGCGTATTTTCGATTTTTATGGTCGCCGGAATAGTCCTGATACTGCGTCACCGACACGAACGACGCGTTGCGGGCATCGAGGACGTCGACGATCTTGGCGAAATCTGCGAGCGACCGCAAGCCGATCGACCTTGTAGACAACGACGATCTGAGCCTTGCTGGCCTTTGCATTCTTGCTGTCGGCCTCGACCAGGAGATGATCGACATAGGCGACCGCCGTCTCGGCGCATACCTGCTCCACGCCCATGGCCTCAAGCTGGAGAGCGCATAGCGGACCGTCCCAATTCACCGTCGTTCGATTTGGCGCGCCAACTTTTCGGCGCCCATGTGCACGTCAAACACTGTGTCACCGTCGATCCCGCTCAATAGCCGGACATCGGGTGGCACTTGCTCAGGCAAGTGCGCCTTGAAAAGTGCTTGGCGAAACTCCTCGCTTGCTTCGGTCAGCAGCGGCGTGTGCGACGGTACCGCGACCGGCAGCATCGTCGTGCGCTCCGCACCCGCGGCCCGAGCATCTTGGGCTATAGCCTCAAGAGCATTCCTTGTGCCCCCGACCAACATCTGGTCTTCAGCGTTGACGATCGCGACATAAGCTCCGTGCACCTTACAGATCGGATCCAACTTGTCTCGCGTAAGACCGCGGATGGCCACTAGTCCGGACGGTTGCGTTGTGGATTTATCCATCGCCGCCGCGCGTTGGCTCGCGAGATGCAAGACCTCCTCGTAATCCAGTAGGCCCGCAACACCCCATGCGGCGAGCTCGCCTACGCTGTAGCCTGCAACCACGAGCGGGCGTGGCACCTTGGCACTCAAAACAGCCCAGGCCGCCATGGCCTGGGTGCAGCACAAGATCTGCCCAACCTTGTCCGCGTGTAGTTCGTCGTTGCCCAACTCGTGCACCAGTTGCCGCGGATCTTTGCCCTCCAAGACAAATTCTGCGGACTTGAATACTAGGACGGCTTCCGGCGCATCAGCCAGCAAATCAAACATACCTGCACCCTGATAGCCCTGGCCGGAGCAAAGGACAGCCGTGCCGCTCATGAATGGGCTTCCAAAGCGTCGAGGAAAAGTGTGATCGCCAACAGGTCGGCGCAGCCGCCCGGGCTGAGACGGCGTACCACGAAGGCTCGATGTGCCACAGCTTGCTCGCGCCAGTCTGCTTGCTCGATCCCGCCCTGCTCGAGAAAGCGGGTCGCTGCTTCCTGGGCATAGCGCAACCCGACTGCGCCGCCATGGTGAAGCAGATTGGTATCCTCCATTGACGCCAGGATTGCGAAGAATCCCTGTACGCGCGCAGCCTCCGGATCCTTGGGCGCCAGCCGCCGGCCGAGCCGCAGTGCAGGCAGGCCACCGGGATATTTAACAGGCTCATGCGGCCCAGTCCCGAATCGGTGCTTGGATATAGGAAAGATAGGCCTCGAAGTGCGAGTCTGAAATGACCTGCGGCCGTAATGTCCGCTTATGGCGGATTTTGTTGAAAGGTTTCGTGATTGGAGGTTCGCGCCCGGAGCGAAAGCGATGACCTCTGGTTGTTGGGCCGGGGTAGAACGGATCCGGTTGGACGAACACAGTTTAAGCGCCGCCGGGATCCTGCGCTTCAATACTTCGCCGTAACGGGAGACCCGCAGGTCCAACTTACTTGGATCCGCGGACCAAATAGGGTGTCGACCTGTTGAAAGGCGTAACACTCCATTCTTGGCGGATGATAGACATATCCGTAGGGATAGGGGAGACCAAAAAATGGCATTCCCTCGACGGTCCCCACCGGCCGCGCCTGCGATGGAACCGGCAACACCATCATGCCCAGGCACACACCCGCCACGCTAAACTTCCGGATGATCATTTTGGGTGTCCATAATGTCGAGAAAGATCGCACACTTTATCGCATAAGTCGAGGCTAGTAGCAAGCGGGAGCGCCCTTTCGTTCAAGCAATGCCTTGGATTGATGCAATTTCGACACAGATCCGGGGCGAGGTCTATCAGGCATTGTCCGGGCCGCCGTCAAAGGGATGACGTGGCGCCGACCTCGCTCGCCAGCGAAACCCAAGATCGCGGATTTCGGCTTCGAGGCACTCGACCTCAAGCCGCAGCGCCCGGCCGGCGGAGAACACGAACTCCACATAACCTCCGGGCGAGTCGGTTTCCTTGAAGCCGATATCGAGGAGATTGAGAACGAGCGCCTCGTCTCGACAATGAAAGCCCCGGCACGAGACCTTGAGCACGCGCCCGAAATGCAGGCCCGTCCGGGCCCGCTCGCAGCAAGGGCGTCCCCTTTTCTTCGCCGCGGCCTGCACCCAATCGAACCTCGCCGCGACCAACGCGAATTGTTTCGATTGGGGCACAAAGGCCATGTCGCCGACACGCACCAAGGCATCCTGAAGATTTGCCGCGATCACCGTGAGATCGTCGGCGTCGAAGGCGATCAATCGAGGAAGACCCGGCATCGGCGCCTCTAGGTGGTTTCGGGGTCCTCGCGGCGCGGAAACGGCGGCGCGGCGGACCCCGTGCCAAGGGTGTTGCGAGACATTAGACGTTTGTCAAGCCGGTGCCGTCGCAATTTGTGTTGGAATTATCGTGAGGCGTTCTCCGGCGGTTTGAAGTTATCCGATCATGCGGCGAGGTCAATGATCTGATCGGAAGGCTTTTCGGGTAGGCTTTTCCAGCCATCGACTTTTCGCATTGTTATCTGTCCTGAAGCGAGCAAGGCCCAGAACAGCATGGCGGCGGTTTCGGCGTTGGGCAGGACGGTTTGGGTCTTGATGTGGCGCTTGAATTCCTCGTGCAATCGTTCGATGGCGTTGGTTGTTCTGATCGATTTCCATTGGTCGCTGGGGAAGCGCACGAAGGTGAACAAGCGATCACCGGCTTCCTCCAGGCTGTCGGCGACGGCGCGGCATTTGAGCCGCCATTTGCGGATGAAGGCCTTGCGCTTTGCCTCGATTTCCTGACGCGATGCGGCGTAGATCATGTCGGTGTAATCGGCCGAGATTTCCTCGTGCAGACGCTCCGGGGCGTGGGCTATGAGGTTGCGATGCTTGTGCACTGTACAGCGCTGAACCGGCGCGCCGGGCCAAAGCGCCGCCAGCGTTTTATCAAGGCCAGACCCGCCATCGACAATAACGAGTTCAGGCGTCTTCAGGCCGCGCGCGACGAGATTATCGAGCAATGCCCGCCAGGCCGCTTCGCTTTCCCCACCCATGTTCTTGATCGCCAGAAGCACCTTGTGGCCGTCGCTACGCACGCCCAGCGCGACCAGCAGCGAGATCGAGGTCGCCCGTCTGTCGAGGCGCACGCGCGCAACCGTGCCATCGAGTATGAGGCGGATGATCGGCTCGTTGGCGAGCGAGCGGGCGTTCCAGGCGTCCCAATCGCCCTTCGTCTTGCGCCAGACCCGGCTGACCGTATCCTTCCCAACCGCCCCGCCAAACGCCGCCGCCAGCGCACGGCGCACTCGGCGCGTGTTGGTCCCCGAGAGATAAGCGCCCGCGATCAGCGCGTCGGCCCGTTTCGTCCGGCGCTGGTAAGCTGGAATGGTCGCATTCTTCCATTCGCCCGTCTTGCCGTCATGGCCTGTGAGCCGCGCGCGAGGAACCCGAACCGTCGTCGCTCCGAACGTTCCAAGAATTTGGCGCTCGCGATGGCCGTGCCGATGGCCCGCCATGCTTGTCGGCCCCTCGCTTCCAGGTTTTCCGGCAAGCCCAGGCCGTTCATAGCGATAGCGTCCCAGGGCGGTGTCCAGCTCGGCTTCCAGTAGCTCCTCAATAAAACCGCGAATGCGCGTGCGAACCCCAGCTTCAAGAGGATCAAACCAGTCATCGCAAAGAAAATGCTCGTCCGATAAATCCTTGATCGCTGGCTTTGTGCTATCCATTGTCATGGCGTGATCTCCATCGGCGTGCCAACGCCAATTCTGTTTGGTTGAACAAACCGGAGATTACGCCACCTTCAAATTCCAACCACTTCCGCGACGGCACCTGTCAAGCCAAGGGGCTAGCGATTCGGGTTACGGAAATAGGTTAAATCCCAAGCCTAAACCATCACCGTTTCAAATTGAAACGATCATCTTCTTATACCAAGCCTCGAAAAGCGTAACCTATCGACCCTCCCAATTTACGGGCTTGACCCGGCGGGCCCCTCGCTGCCCACCTTCGCGCGCGTCGCGCGTGCGCCCGGCCCGCAAACAAGCCTCATCGTGAGCCCCAACGCATTTTCCAGCGCATCAATTGACCGGCGTACCGCCAAAATTGTTGGTATAGATGTTGGTATCTGTGGTTTTCTCTCTAACCTAAGTGGCTGATATTTAGTAGGAAAATTGGCATCCTATGGATGACGCTCCCCCAGCCAGTCCTCTCTCCGGGGTTTCCTCGGCCGCCAGAAAGCGCGAAGCTTTTTCGACGGAAACCACTTGGTGACGGGACAGGCGCGCGCCGTCAAACAAGATGGTCTCTCGAGGCAACCAGAGCAGAAGCCCGTCTCCGGCGACGCGCAGATCGCTCTTAACGGCGCAACTCTCTGTAAGGGAGCGATAGATCTTCTCCGCTGCTTGAGTAGTACCAGAGCGCAATCAAAACATCCAGTTGCAGATATTCGCCGCCCTGCATCGGCGGCGCCTTATCAATCAGCGCGGTTCAATCAGCGCGGTGAGATCGCTCGCGGCCGGTGCGGGAAAGTCACGTCGCTCGTCCGCCTGCGCTGTTTCTCCTAGAGCGCAGAGATAAGCGACGAAGCGTAAGGCGAAATCACGCCACCATGCGAGAGACGATGGCAGGCTGGTTCCCGCCTCCCCAGCGCCAAGTTGCAGAAGGCCGTGGCCGGAACCTCGCGTGAAGCACTTCTCGAGCCGTTCAGCGAGCCCATCTTCCAGCGAAAATTCGTCTTCGGCCTGATCGAGGCGGAGAGAGCCATGCGGCGTCAGCACCGGAATGAGCGAGCGCGACATATTCTGAAATTAATTTTCCTGTTAGCCCCATCCTTTCTGCCTACCACGGAATTGGCTGCGCCGACCCCCATATTCCAACGAAGTTCACAAATTCACGCAATGTGATATCCGCCAATTACGCGACGCTCGCCAACCCCGAATTCGCCTGTCCCTGCTTAAAAACCTATCCACCCGCATACGCCGGATGAGGCAATAATTTGCAGCGTCGATGCCGCAATTCAGCTAACATAATCAGCATGTTATTTCGGATCGAATGAGGCCGTCATGGCGAACCCGGCGGGTGAATCGTATGATGGCGCTCTCAGGCTCGATTTCGACCGCCGATTGTTGCTTCACTTTCGCGGATCGGTGGTTACCTCCGACGCAGGCTTGCTCGCATACCGGGAACTGGACGACGCGCTGTGCCTCAGCGCGATGGCGGGTGATGCGCTCTCCGACGCACGCACTGGCAAGAATGGCCGGCATGCACTCGTCGGGATGTTGCGGCAATCCATATTTGGGCGACTTGCCGGATATGAAGACGTGAACGACGCTCAACGCCTGCGCCATGATCCCGCGATGCGGTGGATAGTCGGCGGAAAGGCGGCCTCGGATGCAGCGGCTTCGCCGAGCCAGATGGGCCGCTTTGAGACGCGCTGGCTCACGGCGGAAAAGAACCTTTCGGCGCTCGCTGATCTCTCCGGCAAATGGATCGACAGCGTTCATGGTCGCCGTCCGCCGAGAGGTATCTTGCTCGACATGGATTCGAGCGTGAGCCCGACGCATGGCGAACAGGAACACAGTGTCTGGAACGGTCACTATGACTGCACCTGCTATCATCCGCTGTTCGTTTTCAACCAATATGGCGATTTGGAACGCTGCGCCCTGCGCCCCGGCAATGTTCACAGCGCCGATGGATGGGAGGCGGTGCTGAAGCCGGTCGTGGCGCGGTATCAAGGCAAGGTCTCACGCATTTATTTCCGCGCCGACGCCGGCTTCGCAAACCCCGAAGTTTACGAATATCTGGAGGCAGAACGGATCAAATATGCGATCCGTCTGCCCGCCAATCACATCTTGCAAGAGAGGATCGGCTATCTGCTCAAACGCCCGGTTGGTCGCCCGTCCAATGACGTCTGCCGATCCCATGCAAGTTTCACCTATCAAGCGGGAAGCTGGTCGCAGCCGCGCCGGGTGATCGCCAAGGTCGAATGGCATCCGGGCGAGCTTTATCCGCGCGTCGGCTTCATCGTGACGAACATGGCGCGCTCCGCCGAGAATGTCGTCGCCTTCTACAACAAGCGCGGCACGTGTGAGCAATGGATCAAGGAAGGAAAAGGCGCAATCAAGTGGACCCGGCTATCATGTCGGTCGTTCGCTGCTAACGCCGTCCGTCTCCAGCTTCATGCGCTGGCCTACAATCTCGGTAATTTTCTGCGCACGCTGGCGACGCCCGAACCGATAAAGGATTGGTCACTGACGAGCCTGAAGGAAAAGCTGATCAAGATCGGCGCGAAGATCGTGAGCCATGGCCGCTATGTCGCGTTTCAGATGGCCGAAGTCGCCATTCCGAAAAATCTCTTCGCGGACATCCTACGAATGATCGCCGACCTGCGGCCGCCGCCCAATCCAGCGCCTGCGTGAAGTGTTCGGTCGTCATGCGTCGAGCAAAAACTAAGGGAGAAGTGCGTCTTGATCACAACCAACTCTGTATTGTCCGGTGCGCGATCCGCCCATGTCACTGGTTTTGGTGTGCCGGAGCACCACAGCAGCGCCGCAGCGCGGCAATCTCAACCTCAATAAGCGGGCGATCCGGAAAATAATGCCGGTATAGGACGAATGTCCGATGTCACGGCAGGAGATCAATGATACGCGCTTGGCACATTCCCGGTTATCTGGGGAATGCCAGATCCAATATGGGAATCGGTTTGCCGCTAAAAATCGCGAACATTAGGCGCTGCTGAAGTCGGGGCTGTAGGCGGGCAGGTAGCGCAGCGTCGTGCCGGCTCGCTCGATCATGCCGCGTGCGCGTCGACGAGCGCCGCCGTAGTCACTCGAGGCCGGAACCGAGCAATATGGATAATGGTCGAGCCCCCTATCACCATCCTGCGTCACGTCTCCTGATCCGCAGCCGCCTTGACCGCCAGGCTAAAACTCCACTTGTCGCCCTCTTCAAATTTGCTGAGCCAGGTAGAGCCCCCCGGCCTTGGCCAAGTCGCCAAAGGTTCCCGTCTCCACGATCCGGCCGCGATCGAGAACGACGATCCGGTGGGCGTTCACGACCGTCGACATACGGTGTGCGATGATGAAGGTCGTGCGCCCACGCCGAACCGCTTCTATGGCACGTTTGATCTTTCCCTCGGTCTCGGTGTCCAACGAGCTTGTCGCCTCGTCGAGAATGAGAATAGGCGGATTTTTCAAAAGGGCGCGCAGCGGCGATCACCTTCTCGTCTGATGCGAGGGGCCGGCCAATCCTGATGTTGTCGGCAATCGAACGATTGAACAGGCCGGCCTGCTGGAAGACGACGGCCGTTGCATCCCGCAGCGAGCCGATGGTGACGTCCCTGATGTCGCGGCGGTCGATCATGACCCGGCCCCGATGCGGGTCCCGTAATCGCTGCAACAAGGCAAGCGTCGTCGACTTTCCCGCACCAGTGGGCTCAACGATCGCTATCGTCTCTCCGGCCACGACCTGGAAGTCCAGGTCGAAGACGCCCTGCCGGCTGTTGGTAAATCGGAACGTCGCCTGCTCGAAGCGCACATCGCCCCGCACGATGCCGAGCGGCGCTGCATTGGCATTTTCCACCGGGGCGGGCTGGCGGTCCATCAAGTCAAAAAAATGCGTGAGCGCGGCCACTTGCAGAAAGAGCCGCGCGACGAACCCGGATAATTGATCGAGCTTGCCGATGAGAAAAGTCGCAAAGCCCATGAAGGCGACGATTTGCCCCACTGTGACCTCGCCGCGTGCCGCAAGTGCTGCACCGGTGGCGAATACAGCAACCATCGAGATGGTCGCGGCGGAGCGCGTGAAAATGATCAGCACCGCCCACCAGATCAACACGGGATATTGCATCTGGAGCAGCTCGGCGGCGAGACCACGAAGGGCCGCCACCTCATTGGGCACTCGATTGTAGCTCTGGACCGTCGTCGCATTGGCGATCGCATCTCCCAGCCGCGCGAAGACGTTCTGGTGATGGCTCTCGACCTCACGCTGGTTGAAATGGGTGCGCCAGATCACGAAGGCATTGGCGCAAAGATACATGACTGCCAATAGCCCGAGCACCCCGGCAAGCCGGCCATCGATCGACAGCGCGGTCGGCACCAGAAGCAGAACGCCGGCGAACGCCGTGAGATGCTCGCGCAGGAACGCGAGCCATAGGTCGAACAAGTGGGTCATGCCTCCATGCAGCGTGCGCACAAGGCGACTGGCTCCCTGGTCGGCATAGTCGTCAACGGTGAGCATGAGCGCCCGTTCGAAGCCGGCAACGAGTGCCTGGAGCTTCTGGCGATGCGCAAGCCGATCCGCCATCAACGCCAGCATGGCGCCGCTGAAAATGTTAAAGAGCCCGAGGCTCGCCCAGAGGGCAATGGTCCCCGACACCGCCTCGCCTTTGGCGAGTAAATCGACAATGTGGCCAGCCAGGATCGGCTCGGCGAGCTGAAAGGAAGCGATGGCAAAATTCGCCAACACGAGCATCGCGACTAAAGCACGCTCGGTCCTCAGCAATCCAAGTGCACGGGCATAGGTTCGTACGATCACTGCAAGTGCGCCCATTTAACGTCAGATCCCCAAGGCGTTGCCCACCCGTGGTGCGGTTCCACGATCAACGTGTAGCTGCGAGCGCCCCTGACCAGTCCCAGCCGAGTGGTCCGGGGCGAGTGTTCGTGCAGCGGTAGTCTTTTGCACCATGCGACCACATTCATTTTTGGAAGTGGATGAAGCCTGGCGGTGGTGGCGACAAGATCCCCGGCGAACTCGAAAAAAAGATCACCGCCGACCTTGGCTCCGTCGCCAAGATGAAGGAAGAATTCATTCAGGCCGGCGTCACGCAATTCGGCTCCGGCTGGTGCTGGCTTGCGGTCGAGGATGGCAAGATCGTCGTGATGAAGACGCTCAACGGCGAGAACCCCCTCGTGCAGGGCGGCAAGCCCATTCTCGGCTGCGATGTCTGGGAGCACTCCTATTATATCGATTACCGCAACCGACGGCCCGACTACCTCAAGGCGTTCGTCGATCACCTGGTCAATTGGGAATACGTGGCCGAAATGTACCTGGCGGCCGCGAAATAACGATCAACGCGTCGCCCGGCACAGCGGTGCGTTGTAGTGGGCGACGCCGTCAGTTCCGAGGATTATCTTCCCTGATGCACATTTTGCAGGTCGGAACACCGGGGTACCCTTGCCAGCGCGAGCGCCTGACCCTGTGGTCCACCGCTCTTGCCTGCACAGCCAGGAACAACTCCAGGAACGCCTGCGAGCTGTTACGCTGACGCATTCGGATAGGCGTGGCCAAATCTCGCGACATCTTCTCCGTTGCCGCAAGCAAACCGACCCGCCCGGCCTGAGAGCCTTATCCTTTGTGCAAAGCGATCGACACGGCAGTCACATCGGTGCTGCCTTGTGGCCCAATCGCGACCGACTGCCGCTCGTGCCGCTCGCTGAGCGCTTCTCCATCGGCTTCTTCTTTTTCTTAGTCGGCCGCTTCTTGCGCGCGGGAGGTTCTCCCGCCGGCGTAATACCGGAAGATGTCACTCCTCGAGCCGGCGCGGCTTTGACGGATCGCGCGTTCTTCTTCGTTTCCTCGACTGCAGGCGCCGAAGGCTCAGGTGCCATTTCAATGCCGAACAGCGCTGCGACATCGTCCTCCGCAAGAATACGTTCTGTCGCGACACTGGTGCGGGTCATCGGCAGATCGGCGTCGGCGTTGACGATTAGTTTCGAGCGATCGACGCCGCGTAACGTGAACAGTAGCTCTGGCGCTATATCCAGCCGTGCGCCCGCGCCATACAAGACCGCCGCCACATGCTTGCACATGCCCGCCCAGTCCGGACAGGAGCACGTCATCTTGATTTCGCGTGGGCTCGGAAACAGGCCGTCTCCCTTCCGGCACACCCGCTCCATCACATTCTTCGACAGCTTCCCCTGAAGCAATTCGACGAGCGAGCCGATTGAACCGAGGCAGTCCTTGCAGATCGCTTTCCAGCACGCACGCGAGACCGTGCTAATCTCGATCCTCACCGAATAGATGTCGGAGCCGCTCACCATCGCTCGGACTTGGCCGCGCTCGATTATCAAATCGACGATCGAACCGTTACGCACATATGATCGGCCGCGCGGTAGACGGTTCGCGTAGTCGGAATAACGCTCCAGATTCTCGCACCACGCCTTGCCCCAGAAATTGCGTGCGATCGTGCGGCCCTCGATGACCACCGGAGAAACAATGTGGCCCTTCTTCTTCAGTTTCTCCAATTCGCGCGCCGCCAGCATCCGGCGTTTGGCGACCGGCACATAGGGACGAAAGCCATAGTAGCTCATGACGTTGCGCCTTCCTTCATTGCGGCGTCAAGATCGAGGGCGACGAGCGACAACAATTCCCGGTCGTTCATTTCCGTCAGATTGATTTCCCCGCCGGCACCAAGGAAATCTTCCGCCAATTGCCGCTTCGACTTCGATCAACTGGTCAATTCGATCCTCGATCGTGCCGCGACAAATGAACTTGTGCACGAGAACGTTGCGCTTTTGCCCGATGCGATAGGCCCGATCGGTCGCCTGGTTCTCGACCGCCGGATTCCACCATCGATCAAAATGCACGACATGCGAAGCGCTTGTGAGATTGAGCCCGGCGCCGCCCGCCTTGATCGACAGCACGAAGAACGGCGTGCGCTCGTCTTCCTGGAATTTCTTCACGAGTTCCTTCCGCTTGGCCACCGGAGTTTCGCCGTGGAGAACGAGACCAGGACGCCCGAACGCCGCACCAAGCAGCTTTTCCACCGGCGGTATGATCTCCTTGAACTGGGTGAACACCAGTAATTTTTCCTGACGACTGCCGATGGTCTCGGCGATTTCGCGAAGACGTGCGAATTTGCCGCTGTCTTCTTCGTCATAGGCGCCGTCGCCCAGCCATTGCGTGGGGTGGTTGCAAATCTGCTTGAGGCGCATAAGAAAGGACAGCACCAATCCCCGTCGCGCGATCCCGTCGCCGGACTGCTTCAGCCTTTCTTCCAACTCGGCGACGGCCGCTTGATAGAGCGCCGCCTGTTTGCGCGTCAGGTGGCAGAAGGCCTTGATCTCGGTCTTGTCCGGCAGATCGGCAATGATGCTCTTGTCGCTCTTGAGGCGGCGCAGGATATAGGGCTGCACGAGCCGACGCAGCGGCGCGTAGGAGACATTCGGCTGCGACGCCAGCGCCTTGACGAAATTGGCGAAGGCCTTGGGTGATCCGAGCAACCCCGGATTGACGAAATCGAAGATCGACCACAGATCGCGCAGATTGTTCTCGATCGGCGTACCGGTGAGAACGATGCGCCCCTTGGCGCTCAAGGATTTGACGGCTTTGGCCTGCTTGGTGTTGGGATTCTTGACGACCTGTGCTTCGTCCAGCACCACGAGGCGCCAGTGCGTCTCGCCGATCCAACCGAGGCGCAGGAGCGTCGCATAACTCGTCACCACGAGATCGGTCGCGGCGAGGCGATTTGTGTTCATCGATCTCAGTTCGTCGGCAGGCAGAAATGAGGGATGGGCGACCAATATTTTCAGTCCGGGCGTGAACCGCGCCGCTTCCAAGGCCCAGTTGGCGAGAAGCGACGCCGGCGCGACCAGGAGGCTTGGCGTCGTTTCCGCTGCGCCTTTGGTCCGCTGACCCAGGACCAGAAGCAGAGCCAGGACCTGAAGGGTCTTGCCGAGCCCCATGTCGTCCGCGAGGCACGCGCCGAGATCGAGCTGGGTCAAGAGATAAAGCCAACGCACGCCCGTCTGTTGATAGGGCCGAAGCGTAGCCTGTAGGGCCGCCCCTGGATCAACTCTGGCCAAGCCCTCGGGACTGCGGCATCCCTCGAGAGCCCCGGCGAGCCAAGGGCCGGCTTGGACATGCGCCCATTGCGCGGTCGGAGCGGCGCTGGCGGCGGCGCCGATTTCGGCTCCCGCCAGCAGACGCATGGCCTGCCCGAAAGGTACGCCCTCCTTTTCCGATAGGCGCTCGATCGCCTGAAATTTGTCGAGGGTCGCTCGTAGGCGCGTGGGATCGACTTCGACCCACTTGCCACGCAACAGCGCAAGACCATGGGTCGAGGCGAGAAGCTTATTGATTTCCTCGAGGGTGAGGATCTCGCCATCGAGACTCACTTCGACACGAAAATCCAGCAGCGCGTCCATGCCGAGAACGGAGGGCGATGCCGATCCAACGGTCGCCTCGACGGAAGGGCGGCTCGGCGCGGGAATGTCGCGGATTCTCACACACCGGCTGGTTGGACAATTCAGCGAAGCTGTTTGGCAATGTGCGACGCCACGACGTCCATCTGGGCGAGGACTCGACCCGCGCGGCCGTGCGCTTGACGCCGGACGGCGGCGCGGTGCTCATCGCCGGCTCTTCCGGGATCGGCAAATCGCATCTCGCGACTTTGCTGGTCGAACGCCTCATCGATCACGCCAACCAAGTCCTCGTGCTCGATCCCGAGGGCGATTACGATAACCTCGAGAATCTTGCGCACCTAGGTGACGCCGATCGCGCGCCGTCCGCAGACGAGGCCCTCAGCCTGCTCGTGGCGCCAAAGCCTGGCGCTTAACTTACTCGGCGTCGAGGTGCCGGACCGCCCGGCCTTCTTCGCCCGATTGATGACGCGGGCCGCCGCCGCTCGATGGGGATGGCCCGGCAAGCAAGGCGGTTCGGCGGATCATTGGCGCCGCGCTCGGCCAGCTGCTCGCGAATCAGCCGGCGGCGGCCGCAGGCGACGTCGAAGGCGTCGGCAGTCCGTCAAGCTGCTCGGGATTTGAACGACATAATCAAGCCTCCGAATGACATCCAGAGACTAAATCATCAAAACGCCACGTTGGCTAATCAGCGCACTTCTGCTTAGCCCCCGGACTCTGCAATTACCGCAGGATCCCATGAAGCCGACATGGTTTAAGCCGCGTGGATATATGCACTTTGACGCTCCGGTCGGGCTGGCTTTCGCCCTTGGTGTTGCTGATCCTGCCCGACTCTCAAAACACGCATGGTCGTTGATCCATTACGTACGGGCTTCTGCCGGCGTCTGCGAAGATCGGCCGCGAGTGAAAACTCTCCTGAAGGGAACATTTCGATGGATGAAAAGTTGTCAGGATGAGACGCTCGATCGAGGGGCAATCCGTTCCTATGCGAGCACTCAGGAGCAAACTCATGAGCAGCCATATGCCGCCAGTTCCTCCTGCTAACCGGTCGCCCAAGGGTCCGGGCGGCAGTGACCCAAAAATCGCCCAGGACACATCTTTGAAGCATGAAGAACCTCGGAACACTTCTGAGCAGGGGGAAACGGCGAATATCAAACAAAACACTACCAACGAGGGGTTTTCCCCGGGGCCGTCGCATCAAGTAATGTTAGAAATAAGCGGTCGCGATTTGGGATGGCGAGGCGATCCTGTTGCGGCTCCCTCTTGCTCGCCAGCGTGCCGGTAACCGTCTCGCCGCTGTCGAGTGCTACCGTGAGTGGCCGGTTATCCGGCAGAGACGACGGAAGCCTTCTGCGACGGCCATATTCGTGCGTTCGCATTTTTCGGCGGCGTGCCCCAGTCGATCCTGTATGACAATCTATGGACGCCTCCCGCGCAAGGCGATCTTTTTGGTGTCGGCGGCGTGGAATGCACGAATCTATCCGGCCTGTTGCTGGAGCGATCATGCCCCTGGCCTTGATGGGAGTCCGCTGCTTCTCGCCTCATAACACCATCGGCCTCGAAGGCCTTGTCATACATCAGGCTTGGAAATAACGGAGTTCGACTGCACACTTCGTTGCGACTCCGCCTTGATCATGCATGCGGCGAGACTCCAGCGAGGTCAACCGGCCACTTTCAGTGTCCCGTTGCCGCCTTTTGACCCGCGGGTCCGACTCGCCATACGCGGTTGCCGACATCATCGGTGTCAAACAGCATTGAATCGGGACCCCGGATCGGTGTGCAAAAGGTACCCCTTTTGGCGGGGAGGAACGACAGCGCTCGCCCCCGGCGGAGCTGGTCAGGGTTGCGCAGCCGGGGCGAGCGCGGTGGCGTGGGAGGGGGCTTTGAGCGCTAGGCGCGGTTTTTGAAGCGCCAGCTTTCATTTCCGGTTTCGACGATGTCGCAGTGATGGGTGAGACGATCGAGGAGCGCGGTCGTCATCTTGGCGTCGCCGAAGACGCTCGGCCATTCGCCGAACGCCAGATTGGTCGTGACGATCACCGAGGTGCGTTCGTAGAGCTGGCTAACGAGATGGAAGAGCAATTGCCCGCCAGCCTGAGCGAAGGGCAGATAGCCGAGTTCGTCGAGAACGGTGAAGTCCTTGCGAGTGAGGTAATCGGCGATTCGTCCCTGCCGCCCTGCGCGTGCTTCGGCCTCCAGGCGATTGACGAGATCGACTGTATTGAAGAAGCGGCCGCGCAGGCCGGCGCGGATGCAGCTTCGCGCGATGGCAATGGCGAGATGCGTCTTGCCGGTCCCGGTGCCCCCCACGAGAACGACGTTGCGTTGCTGCGCGATGAAGCCGCCTCCAGAAAGATCACGCACCAGGGTTTCGTTGACGGTCGTGCCGTCAAAGTCGAAGTCATCGATGTCCTTGGCCAGAGGGAGTTTGGCGATGGTCATCTGATATTTGATGGAGCGCGCCTGCTTTTCGGCAATTTCGGCCTTAAGAAGATCGCCGACGATTTGTGGCGGCTCGTGCTGCCGCTTTATGCCAGCCGCCATCACATCATCATAGGCGGTTCGCATGCCGAAGAGCTTGAGTTCGCTCATGAGGTCGAAGATTTGCGTGCGTTCCATCAGCCTGAACTCCTCAGTTGATCGTACCGGGCACAATCGGCGAGCGGGACGTGCCGGAGTTTCAGCGCGTCCGGGGTGAGTATGGTGAGTGGCGGACCGGGATCACGGCGACGCGCCAGAATGTTGAGAACGACGTCGGCGGAATGGACGCCCTCGCTCAACGCCTCGGCACAGGCGGCCTCGACCGCCGGCAGCCCGTCGTCGAGAACCGCCGCGAGGATTTTCACCATCTGCCGATCGCCATCGGCGGAGCCGGTGAGTTTGCGGCGAATTTTCTCCATGGCCGAGGGCAAGACCCAGTCCTTGAACGGCGCGCCATTCCTCAGAGCGCCGGGCTTGCGGGCCAGAACCGGAACGTAATGCCAGGGATCGTAAATCGTCTCTTCGCGGCCAAAGGATCGCCGATGTTCGCCGGCGGCGATCCCGTCCTGGCGAATGACGATCCGGTCTGCATAAGCGTGGATTTCGACCGGACGCCCGACCGCGCGCGCCTTCACCGAGTATTTGTTGTTATCGAACCGGATAAGGCAGGTCTTGGACACCGCCGCGCTCACTGCATGGAAGCCGTCGAAGCGGCCGCGCAGTTGCACGAGCTTTTGCCGTTCGTCCTCGAAAACCTCCCAGATCGTGCGGCTGGCGCATTCTGGATGACGATGCGCCTTGGCGTAAGCGACACATTTGTCGAGGAGCCAGGCATTCAATTCGTCATAGCTCTTGAATCTCAGGCGCGGCGTGAAAAAGCGCTCACGCACCAAGCCGACCTGGTTCTCGACCTGGCCCTTTTCCCAGCCCGAGGCCGGCGTGCAGGCCACTGGCTCGACGAGATAATGCCCGCACATTTGAAGGAAGCGGCGATTGTATTGCCGGTCCTTGCCGGCGAAGATTGTCTCCACCGCGGTTTTCATATTGTCATAAATGCCGCGCTCGCAGGCGCCTTTGAAAAAGGCAAAGGCGCGGTCATGCGCGTCAAAGACCATCTCTTGGGTCTCGCGTGGATAGGCGCGGACAAACGGCATGCGGCTGTGACAGAGCCGCATATGGGCGACCTTCACGGTCACCGTCGCGCCGTTCAGCACGACGATTTCATGGCTCCAGTCGAACTGATAGGCCTCGCCGGGAGCAAAGGTGAGCGGCACATAAGCCTGCGCCAGCGCCACACCGCGTTCCTTGCGCCACGTTTTCGCGTAACGGCGAACCGCGTCGTAGCTTCCGGCATAACCAAGGCTGCGCAGTTCTTCGAATAGCCGAACAAGCGTCAGCCGCTCGCGCGCCGATTTTTCTGCATTCTCCAACAGCAGGGAATCCAGCCGCTCCCGCCACGGTCCGATCTTGGGAAGCGGCTGCGTCAAGCGTTCGTAATGGAACTCGGTCGCTTCGGATCGGATGACCTTCCGGACGACCTTTCTGGAGACGTGCAGCTCCCGGCAAATCTCCTTGATCGGCTTTTTCTGAACAAAAAACGCCCGGCAAATCTTGGCGATCGTTTCCACAACCAGCATTCCAATCTCGGCCTCCCAAAATCCAGGAGGCCACTGTGGACCCTCAGCCCCGGGGTCCCGATTGGATGCAAATCACCCCAAAAGCGGGGTCCTTATTCCATGCTTATACCAAGTCTCGCTGATCACGACCGATAGGCCCACTCTCTTGTTCCGATGGAGATGATTTTCCAGGGCATGTCGATGAGCTTGTTCCAGGCGAAGCAGCAGTGGTCGAGAATGTCGTCGTAGGATTCGAAGACGCGGTTCGAGAGCCAGTTGTCGCGCATGAATTGCCAGATGTTCTCGACCGGATTGAGCTCGGGCGATTTCGGCGGCAACGGCAAGAGCGTGATGTTGTCCGGGACGGGAAGCTTCGCCGAGACATGCCACCCGGCCTGATCGAGAAGAACGAGCGCATGCGCGCTTGGTGCGACCGCAAGCGAGATTTCTTCGAGATGCAGGGCCATGGCCTCGCTGTTGCAGGAGGGTAGTACGAGCCCGGCGCCTTTTCCTTCGGCCGGGCAGATGGCGCCGAAAATATAGGCTGAACTCGTCCTCTGGTCGTGCGGCGCCGAAGGCCGTGTCCCGCGTTTCGCCCATCGGCGGGTGACCTTGTTTTTCTGCCCGATCCGAGCTTCGTCTTGAAACCAAATCTCTATCGGCTTGCCAGGAGCCTCTTTTGCGGCGGTCTCCTCCACGAGGGCGAGAAAGTTTTTTTAAAAGCCGCCGCGGCTTCCTCGTCTTGCGCATGATGGCGCGGTCGCGCCGAGAGCTTGCGAAAGCCCATATGCCGCAGCTCGCGGCTGAGCGTCGGCTTGGAGATCGAAACCCGGAACTCTTCGAAGAGCCACTGCGCCAGATCGATCAGCCGCCAGCGGACGACGCCATGCAGGGCGGGAATCGGCCCATCTTCCACGACCTGCCGCAAGGCTTGGCGCTGGCGCTCGCCGAGGATGCTGGGAGCGCCCGGCGCTTTGCCGGTCAAGAGACCATCAGGACCTTTGGCGTTGAAACGGACAACCCAGTCGCGCACGATCTGCACCCCGACCCCGCCGATCCGCGCCGCATCCGGCCGCGAGCCGCCATCATAAATCTCGGCCAGTGCCAAGAGACGCCGGGTCTGATCGGGGTCACGCGATCGCCGCGCCAGCATGCGCAGGCCAATCGTGTCAAAGTCAGAGCGAAGCGGAACCGGAGTCGACATGGCAAACTCTCCCAAAAGCTGTTTGCCATGGTGAATCAGATAAATGCCGATTCGGGAATCCGCCTCAGGAGTCAAACTTTCAGAGACTTGGTATTATTCACATTTCAACGTCTCCTCCGACGAATGCAAGTGGCTGACGCCGACACAGGCCAAGCCGCCGGTCATGAGCGAAGTCTCGATGAGTTGGTGGTTGTCTCAGGCCGTGCAGGCCGAACTCGACTCTCAGATTTGCGACGAGCGCAATCGCGATAGTCTGAGCGACCTCATGACGAGGCTTTCGCAACGCCTAAAATCTGAAACGATGTCCCAGTCTAAATGAGATTAGTTACAACGTGCCTTTCACAACGGACTCGAGCCTGACCTCCGGCTTGCACGTTAGCGCGGCGCTGAGCGGTGGGCCGCCGCATGCTTTTCAGGTCGATACGGGATCGGTCGGCATCCTGGCGCCACGCCTAGGCTGGGAGAAAGTTTTTCGGTGGCCTGTGCTGCAAGCATGGCCGGGACCGAAGAGCCATTTGTGATGAGTACCATCCTTATTATGCCAACTCGAAAGTCACCCTCAAATACGGCTGGAATGGTTATGTCGCACGAGCGCTCCTCAGCTTGCCCGATAAATAGGGTAAGCGCGGCGGAAAAAGCGTAAACATTTTTATCCGTTACAAATCTAAATCTCTTGACGTCATATTCTGAATCGATTTCGCACGACTTGCCTTGTGGAAAATCCAGCAGTTTGTTTTCAAAGCGCTGATTGGCTGTATCACTATTTTTTTGCCGCTGGAGCGGGAATGAATGACGAAATGCATAGTTCACCGCTGGAACAAAAAAACCGTAAGCATCCCGATCAGTTCGCCGCGGCGCACCCTAGACTAAGATTTTCTCTATGCGACGAATATACATATTATTTTTCGTATTATAATTGTTATAAAAATTTGCTTTGTGACGCTTGTATTTGTGCCCAGTTGCCAAGAGAACTAGGTGTTTTCTTGGGTTAAAAGGTGGCGTCCTAACTATCATTTTAATATTCTCTTTCCAAAAATTCTAAAGTTATTAACCGTGCATTAGTTTTCAATAGCGTGTTGTCCGATGCGTAGCAACCAATATTACCCCCTTGCGTAGCCCTCCGCTGACCATTCCATCAGGCTTCGCCTGCTGGAACCTTTGGTCAGCTTCGCCCATTCGCGCGGCGCCGTCTGAATGAAGCGTTCGGCTTTTCCGTTGGTTTTCGGCGTATAGGGCTTGGTTCGCAAGTGCTTGATCTGCAACCTTCGCCAGGCTTGCGCGAAGGCGAAGGATCGATAAGCCGACCCATTGTCGGTCATGACGCGCGCGACTTTGACGCCGAGGCTCGCGTAATAGACGACGGCGGCTTTAAGAAACGCGGTGGCGCTCTGCGTTCTGCGGATCAAAGGCACGCGGCCACCGCGAACTAGAGCATTTTCACGTCTGGAATCGCGTTGGGATTCCAGCGGAGCTTGATTTGTGATTCGCTTCCCTTGTTGATTCGACAGGGGATTGTGATGGGCAGAGCTTACTTTCGGGACCTGCGGGAGCGGGTCATGGCGGCGGTTGAGTCGGGAACTGGCGCCTATGTTGTGGCGTCCGTCTTTCAGGTCAGCGTCTCCTATATCTACAAAGCTTTGGGGCGGCGGCGGACGACCGGAGAGACTAGCGCGCGGCCTTGGGCGGGCGGCCCCAAGCCGAAGCTCGCCGCGCACGACGAGGCCGTTCGCGACCGCGTGATGCGCAAACCCGACGCGACGCTCGCCGAACTGCAGGCCTGGCTCATCGAGGAGCGCGGCACGAAGGTCAGCGTCGGCAGCCTTTGGAAGAGGCTGCGGCGTCTCGGGCTAACCCTCAAAAAAAACATTGCACGCCGCGCCGAACAAGACCGCCCCGATGTCGCCGAGGCGCGCGAGGAGTGGCGTGCGAGCCAGCCCGATCTGAACCCGGAGCATCTTGTCTTCATTGAGGCATTGTCACGCCGCTTCGGGCTTGCGGTCCCGCTGGCGGTTCGGTAGCCAAGGGGATGAAGAAAATCAGCTATCGCGGCTACCGCTTTCCGCCAGAGATCATCCAGCAGGCGATCTGGCTCTATCTCCGGTTCACACTAAGCCTACGTGACGTCGAAGACTTGTTGGCGGAACGGGGCATCATGGTCTCCTACTCTTACTGCGTCATAAATTTCTTACGGCGCGAGCCTTTGGCGACAGGCGTGGCGCAGCATGGGCATCGTGAAAGGGTGCTAACAAGCGCGATGATCAATCTTCTGCGCATCGTCGCGATCGAGTTGGGGACGTGGCGTTCGGTCCTCGGCGGTGGAGCCTCCGGATCGATCACCTTCGGGAACGGCAAGTTTTTCGAACCGAGTGGTGTAACAAGGTCGTGAGGGGGAATCCTCTCCCTCTCGGAGACGCAGGAATCCGTAGGCCGCGATGCACAGCGTGGCGTGGTGATGGAAGCCGCGCCAGCCTCGTCCTTCGAAATGTCCGAGCCCGACCTCTTGTTTGAGTTCCTGATAATCGCGCTCGATACGCCAACGCAGTTTGGTGAGGTCCACCAGCTTGCGGAAGGAGATGTTTTTCGGCAGGGTCGAAAGCCAATATTTGGGTGGCTTTTTCTCACCTTCGGGCCGTTCGATCAACAGCCACTCTTCGGGCTGGCTTTCCGAGCGTGTGTAATCTCGATGCGCGGCACGAACCCGCACGCGAGCAAAGCGCGATGACAGCGGCTCGGCCGTCCCCTCCCGCCATTCAATACTGCGCCAGGAGCGCTTGGGGAGGCTGAGAGCGAGCTCCTCGACCGAAATCGCGACGAAGGCGCTTCGGTCGTTGGCCGCGGCCCGACCATTTCTTCGGCGGCAGCGGACCCGTGCCGGGCGTCCACACCGTGGTGTGTGGCAAGATACCAGCCACATAAGTCAACGAGAGCGCGCTGATGCCGGTTCGCAGATTTGTGTTGCAGCCGTAGCCCGCGTCCATCAGGACCACGCCGCGAGAAAGCCCGGCTTTTAACGCCGCTTTGACCTGCTCGAGCGCGATCTCGGGCTTGGTCTTGAAATCTATCTCATCGGGGACGCCCGCCTTGCGTCGATGTTCAAGGTCGGCCGCCCGCTCTTTCGGTAGATAGAGACGCCAGGCCACCGGCAGGCTCGCGTCGTGATTGGCGAGTGACAACGACACCGCCACTTGGCAGTTCTCCCGCTTACCGAGCTGACCGCAGTACTGGCGTGCCACGCCGACCGAGTGCTCACCCTTCTTGGGAAAACCGGTATCGTCGATGATCCACGCTTCGATCGGTCCTTGACTCTCAATCGCCGGCAGGACGATCTCACCCACCTTGGCCAATACCTTCTCGTCTGACCAAGGCGACTGGCCGACAAAATGCAGCAGCGACTGGTGCTGCGCTGCCGTCCGATCTGGCGCCGTTACCGCCGCCATCGGCTCGACGCTCTTACGCTCGCACGGCATTATCAAGCCCAGGCAATAATCTCGCAGTGGGCCGGCCCGGTCCGCATGCCCGATCACACTCACAAGTCCTTCGACATAAGCCGCAAATCGCGACTTGCTGTTGTCCGCCGATCGGAGATTCATCCCAGTATCCCTCCTGCTGATGACCGAATCTCACCGCATAGTTGATTCTCAGCGGAGGTGGCCCGCGACTTTCTGACTCAGTAAGACTACGAGACTGTTCGGCGGTGGGTGAACCATTTCGGGCCCATGATCGCGGCGGATCTGCGCAAACGTGGACCCAAGCCCCACACGACCTGGCATTTGGATGAGGTCTATCTGAAAAGCGCCGGCCGCATGGTCTATCTTTGGCGCGCCGTGATGCCGAGGGCGAAGTGCATGATGTGCTGGTCCAGAGCAGGAGGAACAAGCGTGCCGCGCTGAAACTCATGCGCAAGCTGCTGAAGAAGTATGGATTTGTCCCAGACAAGCTGGTCACGGACGATCTGAGGTCTTATGCTGCCGCGGCCGGTGATCTTGGAATCGCAAGACGACATGAGCGTGGTCGATGGCGCAACAACCGAGCCGAGAATTCGCATCAACCGACCCGACGACGAGAATACAAGATGCAGGGTTTCAAGTGCCCGGGGTCAGCCCAAAGATTTCTCTCAACTCACGCAGCCACCTACAACACTTTCAACGTCCAACGTCATCTCACTTCTGCAAGGACGCACCGAGCCTTTCGCGCGTCGGCTATGAACATGTGGCGCGAGGCAGTCGCGGTCGTTTGAAAATATTCGGGACGCAGAATTCTCGTCTTCTTCTTTCAACGATGTGACAACGCCCTTCCGAGCGTTTCGCCTAGGATTTGGTTAAAACATAAGCGCCCGGTACCACCGCTCCGGCAAGATCACATAGCGCCGCTAGACCGTCCAAGCGGGTGCGGTCCGGCGCGGTCAGGCCGGCGGCGGCCGGCAGACGAGCGTCCTCGATCAGAGGGTCGTCGATCTCCATGCCTTCGTGTTCATTGCTCAGAGCCTGAAGGAAGTGGGCCGTCCAATCGTGGATGCTGTTCGCGCGAAGCACCGTCATCATGGCGCTCCAACGGTCCTTGCGTTCTTCGAGGGGCATGGCGACGGCGCGCGCGATGGCGCTAGCGGTCGCTTCGATATCGTAGGGGTTGACGATCAGGGCGCGTTTGAGTTCCTGGGCGGCGCCGGCGAATTGCGACAAGACGAGCACGCCAGGGTTATCCGGTGCTTGCGCCGCGACATATTCCTTCGCAACGAGATTCATGCCGTCGCGCAACGGCGTCACGAGGCCAATCCGCGCGATACGATAAAGCCCGGCCAGGGCCGAGCGGCTCATCGGCTTGTTGATGTAGCGCAGCGGAGTCCAATCGACATCGCCGAGTTTGCCATTGACGCGGCCGGCCTCTTCCGCCAATTCGCGCTGCAAGCGGGCATATTCGGGAACCTCCGAGCGTGACTTGGGGGCGATCTGCAACATCGTCACCCGCCCCCGCGCCGCCTGCGGCGAACGCTCGAGGAAGGTGCAAAACGCTTCGATTCGCTGTTTCAAGCCTTTCGAATAGTCGAGCCGGTCCACGCCGATGATCAGGTCACGGCCTTCGAGGCTCGCGAGCGTGCGTTTCACCGTTATGTTCTTTTCGGCGACACGCGCTTCCTTGGCGAAGGCTTCGGTGTCGATGCCGATGGGAAACACGCTGACCTGCATCTGGCGGCCTTCGATCTCACACCAATCGCCACTCGCGGCCCGCCCGGCGTTGGCGCTCACGATGCAGTCGCGGAAATTATCCGAGTCGCTCTGGGTCTGAAAACCAACGACATCATAGGCTCCAAACGAGCGAAGGATTCGCTGATAACAGGGCAAGGCGCTCGCCACTTCCGGCCCCGGCCAGGGGATATGCATGAAAAAGCCGATCCGGTTGACGCAGCCCAGCTCGCGCAGGAATCTCGCCATGGGAATGAAATGAAAGTCATGCACCCAAATCATATCGTCCCGGCGCAGCATCTTATGGAGTTGCCGGGCGAATTGCTCGTTCACCCGGAAATATGCGGCGGCGTTGCATTCCGACAGATCGGCGAGGTCGAGACGATAATGACAGACCGGCCACAGCACCCGGTTGGCGAAGCCATGGTAATATTGCTCGATATCGCGACGCGAAAGGGCGGACACCGCGAAGGTGATCGGTCCTTTTGTGCTAAATTTCGGAACGGGTTCGCTTTCCTTGCAAGTCTCGCCCGACCAGCCGAACCAAAGTCCGCCGCGTGCCTTGAGCGCTGCTTCAAGCGCAACGGCAAGGCCTCCCGCCGCGGGCGTCGCCAAACACGCGGGCAAAGGCACGCGATTCGACACAACCACAAGTCTACCATCGAGTCTTCCGCGCGACCTGCCGGCAACGATCGAGGCAGGTTTGTACAAAAGTTCAAGATGATCCAAGGGCGTGAAGACCTTTTTCTGACCAGGATAAAGCCTTAAACGCATAAGCGCAGGATTAGTTCCGCCACGACACTATCCACATGCCCGCGCTTCAACAAAATGAGCATGTGGATACGATCCGCAGATCTCTTGATGTGAGCAATTCCGCACAGTCTTTTCCTTGGCATCGGTGTAGTCCCGTTGCAAGCTCGGTCACGGTTCAGTTAACAGCACTGAACGGTCAAAGTTCGATTGCAACGGCGGGGCTATGGCCGCTCTTACGCCCCCTCGCCGGTCAGAAGCGCCCGCCGATCCTCCCCGGCGGGTGCTTTGACTGCAGCGGCGAAATCACATTTGGGAGGCTTTCGTTGGGAGGCTCAATGACAATGATGATACGAGGAATCGCCGCGTGGCTCCTGGCCATGGTTCTGCTCGCGTCCGCCGCGCATGCACATGGCGGGGTGGGCATGGTGGATAAAAGATGCGTTTTGCGGATTGGGCCGGACATCATGTTCTTCACCGGGACCACTGTTCCATCAATCGGCGAAACGATATCGGTATATCCGAGGTTGATCGCGCCGGTATGAAGCGCCGCTTCAAGCTGTGCGACCGTCGCCTCGTCGAGCTTCATCTGCGTCTGCGCCTGCTCATAGGTTCTGCGCGAATTGTCGAGCGCTTTCCGGGCCCGGCGCTTCGAGCGGACCTCATGGCGCTCGAAGGCCACTTTCGCGTGGGCGAGATCCGTTTTGTCCTTTTCGAGCCGAGCCTCGGCTGCCGTCAGATCGGCATTGCCCTGATCCACAACGGTTTGATAAGGGCCCGGGTCAATTTTAGCGCAGATCTGCCCCGCCTTCACTTTCGTGTTGGTGGCGCAATAGAGCTCTTGAATCACGCCGGACACGCGGGCGCCGATTGGCGCTGTCGCCGTGGGAACGACGACTCCGCTTGCGGTAGCTGTTCATCCGTTGGAATATTTTCCGGCTCTCCTTGATCGCGTCAACAATGACCGATTGGCCGGGCGTCATGAGCACGATGGCCGCCGCTGCGCGCGCCGCATCCGTCGCGCCGGAAACGGCGATACCGCAGTCGGCCTTCTTCAGCGCGGGGGCGTCGTTCACCCCGTCACCGGTCATGCCGACGATATGGTGGCCTTGCTGCAGGACATCGACAATGTGGAACTTGTGTTCGGGGAATACCTGGGCGAAACCATCCGCCTTCTCGATCGACTCCGCCAGCGCCGCCGTTTCGTGACGCTTCGTGTCGCCGAAGCCGCTGGCATCGAGGATGTTCGTACCCATCCCTAGTTTCTTGGCGGTTTCCACGGCGATGGCCCGTGCGTCACCCGTAACCATCTTGACGCTAACGCCCATCTGCCGCGCGGTCGCGATGGTTTCCTTGGCATCGTCTCTTGGCGGATCGAACAGGGGCAGCACACCAAGAAACTGCCATTTTCCGTCTCCCTCGGCCCGCGCCACGCCCAATGAACGAAAACCGCGCGCCGCGAAGTCATTGACGGCTTTCTCGACGGCGGGCTTCACCTGCGCGGCATTGGCCGACAGCTCCAAGATCACCTGCGGCGCGCCCTTGGCGACCTTGAACTCCTTTCCGTCCGCATCTTTGACGGTGGCTTCGGTGCGTTTATGCACCGGGTCGAACGGCTGGAAATGAATAACCTGGTAGCCCTTCAAGGCCTGGTCACTCTTCAGGCCGCCCAGAACCGCCAGATCAATAGCGTCCTTATCGTCTGCGCGCGACGCCAGCGCGGCGTTCAGGATGACTTGATCGGCAGGGATGTCGTTAACGCTGAACGGATCGCCCAGCGTTAACTTGTTCTGTGTCAGCGTGCCCGTCTTGTCCGAGCACAGTATGTCCACGCCGGCGAGTTCCTCGATGGCCGACAACCGGGTCACGATCGCCTCTTTTTTGGCGAGGAGGCGCGCGCCGACCGCCATGGTCACGGAGAGCACCGTGGGCATCGCCACGGGGATCGCGGCCACGGTCAGCACCAAGGCGAACTGCAATGTCGTGAGGATCGGGTCGCCGCGGAAGATCGCCACGGCAATAATCATCGTCACCAGAACCACGGCGAGAATGATCAGGTAGTTGCCAATCTTCAGCACCGCGCGTTGAAAATGGCTGACTGTGTGCGCCTCCTGCACCAGTTGCGCGGTCTTGCCGAAGTAGGTGTTCGCACCCGTGGCATAAACCAGTGCGCCGATTTCGCCCTGACGAATGATCGAACCGGAAAACACCGCCTCGCCCGGCTTGCGCGTGGCGGGCAATGACTCTCCCGTCAGCGCGGATTGATCCACCTCCACGGGGTCGCCTTCCAGCAAGCGCGCATCCGCCGGCACAATGTCGCCCAGACGCACGCGGATAACGTCGCCCGGCACCAACTCACGCGCCGCCAAATTGATCCACTCCCCATCCCGTTTCACCCTGGCCTTGATCGCGAGCTTGGCCTTCAGGGCGGCGATGGCGTTGCCCGCTTGGTGTTCTTCCCAGAATCCGACGACGGCGTTGGCCAGAAGCAGAAGCAGAATGATGCCAAAATCCGGCCAATGCCGGGCTACCGCTGAGAGGATCACCGCCACTTCGATCATCCACGGAATAGGACCCCAAAAATAGGTGAGGAATTTCAGGAAGAGATTTGGCTTCTTCTCTTCAATCTCGTTTGGCCCATATTGGGCCAGGCGTTTCTGCGCCTCGGCTTGACTGAGGCCATCCGGTGACGAGCCCAAGTTTTTCTCCACCTCCGGCAGGGGGAGGGATTTCAAATCGTCTTTTGCATTAGGTTTCGATCCAGGCTTCAATTCGGGTTGGCCGACATTGGGTTCCATAGCGGGGTCCCTTCCGTCTTCGCGATGCCCAGGTTTCGTGAGTCTCCGGATACTTGTTGTTCCGCCAATGACCATTTCAATCGCGGCATTACATTCGCCACGGCGCGCAGGCCGGTTACTCTTGGCGCTACGATAATACAGAGCGCGCTGTGGTACCAACGCCGTGACCCCAGCCGCGGCCTCGCCGCGCCAACGCTCCTGCATATGTTTGCCGTCAAGCTCCGACACACTCCCGCTTGATCCACGAGGCGACTTCGGGCCAGAAATTCTTGAGAGTTTTCGAGCCCATGAACAGGCCGATATGGCCACCCGGGACCAGCTTCTTGGCGATCTTATCCCCAAGCTTTGCTTCGGCTGCAAACACCTGCGGGCAAGGCGTTATGTCGTCGCTCTCACCGGCCATGAGGAAAGTTGGACAGATGATGTCGCCAAGTCCAATCTTGCGACCTAGCGCGGAGAACGTGCCCTTGTAGAGCTGGTTGTCCTTAAACAGAAGCTTGATCGCTTGCAGGTACCACACGCCGGGCAGATCGAGCGGGTGTTCGTACCATCTTTCGAATTCCTCGCGTTTCTTGATAAAGGCGGGGTCTTCGACATTTTCGTAAAGATCAAGATAAGTCTTGAAGTAATGCTCCTCCGGATGCATGCTTTTCCAGCCGGCAAGCATGAATTTGCCGCGCATCAGGCCACCGCCTTGTATAACCAGGTCTTCGAAGAAGCTCATCGGCTGCTCCTTCGCGATCTTCTTGACGAAACCTTCCCCGGCATCACAATCGAGCGGCGCGCCTGCCGCCACCAGCGTCGCGACCTTATGCGGGTAGCGCGCGGCGAACATCGCCGCCATCCAGCCGCCCTGGCAAAGCCCGATCAGATTGATCTGGCCGCCCAAATCATCAACGATGGTGTTGATTTCGGCGAGGTAGATGTCGATGTTGTAGTCCTTCATCTGATCCGTCGCCGACTTCCAGTCCATGCACACTACGCGCCTTATGCCATTCGACTGCAGCATCTCGACTAGGCTCTGGCCCTTGGCGTAGTCGGCGATGGTCGAGTGGTGGCCGGCATAGGGGGCATCGATGACGGTCGGTACGATCTTCGTGTCGCCGCGCGCGGCGGCCCCGGAAAAATCCCGAAGCTGCATGGTGTTGAAAGGGCGCCCAGTCGCTTATTTCGACGGGACCCTCAAAGTATTCCATGAGCCTTATCTGCCAGCGATACGGAATGGCTCGGTGGAACCATTGCCGGATCGTCCCGGGCCGCGCCCCCAGTTTGAGCGCCGCCGCGACGAGTTCTTGCCGCGTGATTTGACGCTTCTCCATGCCGCCGGCCGTTACACAATGTAACGGCCAGAAACCGCCCTTGGACCCTGGGTCACCCCTTTTTACAGGCTCCCGAGGAATAGATGCGTCCCCGTTTGTTTGACCCCCGTTATCGAGTGAATTCGTTCTCTTTTCAAATAGATAGCTTGGCTAGAGTTAAATGGCGCAATAGAGCTCTTTTCAAATAGTTGGCTCTTAATGGGGGAGCATTGCGCGCGTTTTAGGGGGTAAACCGCAGTCCTTCACGCTTGTAATTGCTCGGGCCAACGTTCCACGTTGGCGGCGCGCGTAAGCTTGCCGAACTGCTTCCTTATGGGGTGCCCGGGACTGGCTTTCCCGGGTCCATCTAGGGTTCGCGTGTGACGGGACTCAAGTTTATGCGTCACTTACGGCGAGAAAAACGGAAGCGTTGCGCAAGGCGAAGATCGTCAGCGTTAATCTGGAACACGACGTGAAACTCGGCAGTCAATATCTGGTCGAATTCAGCGGCGGTTCCCGCCAGGTCATCGATCAAGGCTATAACAGGCCTTTTCGTGACTTCCATCGCCAGAACAAGCGAAAACCGGCGCTTCAACTCGACTTTGGGCATTTGGATAGTGATGACCTCTAAAACCAGCGTCCCCGGCCGTACCAGCCGCCTCCACCAAGGAGGAGAACAAGAATAATAATGATGAGAAGTGTCTGGGTATCCATGATGTCCAACCCTTTCAGTACGATGGCTTTTCAGGTGTAATGCAACAGCACCAAGTGCTCTTCCTGGCCACTCATTTGCCTGCCCAAGTTGAGTAGAAGCACCCCCGCGTGTGTATCAATAGGCCAAACGCAGGCACACGGTTTAGGTTCCACCGGAAAAGTGCATGGCAAGGTGCTTTTATACAAGGCGCGAACAATCCGATAACGACAGTCCGAGCCGTGTGCATAAATCGATTTTGCACGTATATAGCCTAGGCCCTTCAGCACGCTGCCGAGTTGATCAATTCTATCAATCCGCGCCAGCGTTTGGCGCGTCCTCCTCGGTGCTGATCGCATCGGTCGTCCGCGACCCGACCTCGATCTGGCCATCGGACCTCTCGATCCAAATCTTAATCGGGCCAGGATTTATCAGGCCGAATGGTGTCGCGAACGCGACCTCGGCGGCGTCACGCCCTATTCCGATACGCACCAAGCCATCTAGAGCCGCCTGCCGCGTGCCGTCGAACAGCCACCAACGCCCACCCAGATAGGCCTCGAACACGGCATGGAAGTCGGACGGCGAGAGGCCGAACGCGTAACAGGTTACAAAGCGGGCCGGTATGCCGAGAGCGCGACAGAACGCAATGCCGAGGTGCGAAAAGTCTCGACAGACGCCGGCGCGTTGGACAAGGATTTCCATTGCGGTCGTCTGGGCGTCGCTGCTGCCACGGCGGTATTCGATGTTCTGATAGATCCAACCACAAATCATACTGACGCGAAGGTGACCTCTAGGGAACCCGGCGAACTCGCGCAGCGCGAAGTTCGCGAGCCTGTCTGATGGCACAAATCGGCTCGGAACAAGATAAGGCAGAATGTCGAGTGGAAGGTCCCGAACGTCCATCTCGTGGACCGTTGCAGGATCGGCTCGAAAAATGTCGAGGTCGACCTCTGCGGTATAAGACAGTGAAAGATCGCCGACCGGAGCCACCACCTGCGTGTAGCGGTTTCTCAAGTCCGGCACCGTGTAGAAGCGGCGTGGGAGATTTGGGTTGAAGTTCAGTTGGTCAACGAGATTGATATGCCGCTGAAGAAACGCGACCTGGACATTGAATATGAACACGGTCTCAGCGACAACTTTGTAAGCTAATTCGCAGCCCAATCTGAACTTCATAAATACCTCCGAGGCTGCCTTCCGTCGTTCACCCGATTGGACGTCGAAATCTATGGCCGAAGCGGGACTCCGAGCATCTCAAGTAGCGGTAGGCCAAGGACAATGTCACAGCCCGGACACGAACGAGTACAGCAGAGCTATTTGAACGGTTAACGCAGTAAATCACGCCGGCATGACATTTCGAAGGTTTGGGCGCCCAAACTTCACTCGTTCCGCGGGTGAATGCTGCAGCACGGCGCGGGCCTACTCTAAACGGCGATACGGCGATGGCTTAAATCCGAAATTTCGGTAGCCATCAATGCGGAATTAACAGGCTTCGGCAGACGCGTGTGCGCTTGGCTCGACCGCACACTCAGACCTGATTCAACCTGCTCGGGTGTTCTCCGCGGGGTCGCCGAAGACCTGATGAAGTGCCTCGATATCCTCATTCAGTCGGGCGTCGCCCAGGCCCGCGAAATCGAAGAACGAATTGTGGGATCCCATCACAAATTGGCGTAGCGTGCCGCCAAAAGCAATGTTTGCCCTCGCTCACGAAAATGCCGCGCTCAAGATGGTAAAATCGGACGGGCATGCCTTCGGACTGGGGCGCCCCATTGGCATTCGACCGCCGCCCGCGATCTACCGCTAAGGCGTTCGGCAAATTCCTGCTGATCGTCGCCACATGGGCGGCCACCGTCGCGGCGCCGATCGGCCAAGGAGACTTTGCTGGTTATGGAGGCTTGAACCGCCCCGTCATGGTTTACCAGATGGATTCCTACCGTTACTGGGAGCGCGAGCTCGGTCGCAACAATTTCTCTTACGGACAATTTGGGGAAAACTTTTCTGTCGACGGCTTGCCTGACGACGAAGTGTGTATCGGTGACCGCTATGACCCAGTTGAATCTCGGCACCGCGCTCAGGGTACTCGCCTCTACGCCGTCTTCCGGTTCGGCGACGACCCAATTAGTCTTACTAAGTCAGAAAGTCGCGGGCCACCTCCGCTGAGAATCAACTATGCGGTGAGATTCGGTCATCAGCAGGAGGGATACTGGGATGAATCTCCGATCGGCGGACAACAGCAAGTCGCGATTTGCGGCTTATGTCGAAGGACTTGTGAGTGTGATCGGGCATGCGGACCGGGCCGGCCCACTGCGAGATTATTGCCTGGGCTTGATAATGCCGTGCGAGCGTAAGAGCGTCGAGCCGATGGCGGCGGTAACGGCGCCAGATCGGACGGCAGCGCAGCACCAGTCGCTGCTGCATTTTGTCGGCCAGTCGCCTTGGTCAGACGAGAAGGTATTGGCCAAGGTGGGTGAGATCGTCCTGCCGGCGATTGAGAGTCAAGGACCGATCGAAGCGTGGATCATCGACGATACCGGTTTTCCCAAGAAGGGTGAGCACTCGGTCGGCGTGGCACGCCAGTACTGCGGTCAGCTCGGTAAGCGGGAGAACTGCCAAGTGGCGGTGTCGTTGTCACTCGCCAATCACGACGCGAGCCTGCCGGTGGCCTGGCGTCTCTATCTACCGAAAGAGCGGGCGGCCGACCTTGAACATCGACGCAAGGCGGGCGTCCCCGATGAGATAGATTTCAAGACCAAGCCCGAGATCGCGCTCGAGCAGGTCAAAGCGGCGTTAAAAGCCGGGCTTTCTCGCGGCGTGGTCCTGATGGACGCGGGCTACGGCTGCAACACAAATCTGCGAACCGGCATCAGCGCGCTCTCGTTGACTTATGTGGCTGGTATCTTGCCACACACCACGGTGTGGACGCCCGGCACGGGTCCGCTGCCGCCGAAGAAATGGTCGGGCCGCGGCCAACGACCAATGCGCCTTCGTCGCGACGACGAGCATAAACCGATTTCGGTCGAGGAGCTCGCTCTCAGCCTCCCCAAGCGCTCCTGGCGCAGTATTGAATGGCGGGAGGGGACGGCCGAGCCGCTGTCATCGCGCTTTGCTCGCGTGCGGGTTCGTGCCGCGCATCGAGATTACACACGCTCGGAAAGCCAGCCCGAAGAGTGGCTGTTGATCGAACGGCCCGAAGGTGAGAAAAAGCCACCCAAATATTGGCTTTCGACCCTGCCGAAAAACATCTCCTTCCGCAAGCTGGTGGACCTCACCAAACTGCGTTGGCGTATCGAGCGCGATTATCAGGAACTCAAACAAGAGGTCGGGCTCGGACATTTCGAAGGACGAGGCTGGCGCGGCTTCCATCACCACGCCACGCTGTGCATCGCGGCCTACGGATTCCTGGTCTCCGAGAGGGAGAGGATTCCCCCTCACGACCTTGTTACACCACTCGGTTCGAAAAACTTGCCGTTCCCGAAGGTGATCGATCCGGAGGCTCCACCGCCGAGGACCGAACGCCACGTCCCCAACTCGATCGCGACGATGCGCAGAAGATTGATCATCGCGCTTGTTAGCACCCTTTCACGATGCCCATGCTGCGCCACGCCTGTCGCCAAAGGCTCGCGCCGTAAGAAATTTATGACGCAGTAAGATTAGTTAGCGTGTCGTGTCACTTATAAAAGACCCGCGCGCCGCTTAGAACCGGACTCATCGCGGCCCCAGAACGTCGACCTCGCGGCCAACCGCGGCAGTTCTCCGCGCGCGACGACGATCAGGTTGTCCTTCAACCATCATCGCGAACGACACCTTGGGCGCTGTCAGGCTATTTGGGCTAGCCGCGATGGGAAGGCCGCGTGCGTGAGCGACACGTTCACGCCACCTCGGCCGCTGACGACTTCGACCTTTGCATCGAGGTCCTGCGCGAGCGCCTTGACGAGGGTTGTGCCCAGGCCGCCTTTCGCCGGAGTATTGGCGACATCCGGCTTTCCGATCCCATTGTCGGACACGACAAGCTTCCAGTCCGGTCCATCGCTCTGGTAGCTGACGACGACGGATATATTGTCACCAACATGGCTCGCCCCGCCGAGAACGTCGTCGCCTTTTACAACAAACGCGGCACCTGCGAGCAATGGATCAAGGAAGGTAAGGGCGCGATCCGATGGACTCGGCTGTCATGCCGCTCATTCGCCGCCAACGCCGTCCGCCTTCACCATCACGCGCTCGCCTACAACCTCGGCAACTTCCTGCGCACATTGGCGACGCCGGAGCCGATCAAAGATTGGTCGCTGACGAGCCTGAAGGAAAAGCTGTTCAAGATCGGCGCGAAAGTCGTGAGCCACGGCCGCTACGTCGTCTTTCAGATGGCCGAAGTCGTGATTCCGAGAACTCTCTTCGCCGACATCTTGCGGCTGATCGCGGAACTGCGGCCGCCGCCGGTCTTGTCAACAGCGTAAGGCGTTCGATTGTCACGCGTTCCAACAAAAACCACAGGAGACCTGCGTCTTGATGACAGAAGGTTCCGCAGTTTCAGCATTCGACTTGACTTCGGCACGCCCCGACACCGCCCACCAACAAGTCGGCGGCAGCCCCGGCTTGCCAGGAACCCGAAACGGTTGCATGTTGGGCTTGAACCGGCGGCCCGTCTGGTGGATGTCGATTTAGCTGGATTCGGGATCGGCCTTCACGCCGCCGCCGCGCCTTCGACTGTTTCAGCCGGGAGTTCTCGCCGCAGCTCCCAGAATATGGACATGGTGGGTGAGGCGATCGAGTAGCGCGCCGGTGAGACGCTGGCTTTGGAGACACTCGTCCATTGCCGATACATGCCGAAGAGCTGCCCTTCGGTCCTCCGCCCCGCGCTTCATGGAAACGGCAAACGGTCCAGCCTGTCACGGCGGGGGCCATGCACGGCCGAGATTTTCGCCATCGCCGCCCTCCTGCGGATCACGTTCTACTATCTCTACCCGCCAGAATCATCGCGACGCAGGATTTACGTCGGTAATGTACATTACCGACAACACCCCCTCAACGAGCTAATAATCATTGAAAAGGCCGGGATCAGAATCTCGATGGATGGATAATGTCTTCATCGAACGGCCGTAGCGGTCGCTCAAATATAAAGACCTCGATCTCGAAGGCTATGCCGATGGGCTCGAAGCCAAGATCGGCGTCGGCCGCTGGACTCGGTGCTCGCCAAACGCACAACGGTCGTGTGGCGCGAAGGCCGACCAAACGCTGCGCAAACAGGCGTTGTGGACATGATGGACAGCCCACATGCCCACAGCAAAAGCAGAAGCCGCAGCGTCTTGCTGCAAGAAAGGGGCGGCAGCTTTTCCACCTTAACAAGCCGTGCCTGCAACGGAGTACGACTGAGTTCCGTCTTCCGTTGGTGAGCAACCATTTGAGAATAATTCTAAAATGCCAATAAGCCGTCCGCATCTGGCCAAAGCAGCCAAGCCGCGATCAAGCCGGCGCACCCTGCCGGAGCGCGACCCTCGTCGCGGCCATAGGGACCTCCCAGTCGTCGGAATAGGCGCCTCGGCGGGTGGCCTTGACGCCTGCAGAAGGCTTTTGGACGCGCTGCCCGCCGGTAACGGCATGGCCTTCATCCTGGTTCAGCATCTCGATCCGACCCATGAAAGCATGATGGTGAACCTGCTGGCCGGCCATACGTCGATGACCGCGCGGCAAGCTACGGATGGAATGCTGATCGAGCGCGAGTACCTCTACGTCATTCCCCCCGGAACCTATCTGTCTGTCGGTCAAGGCGCCTTGCACCTCTCGCAACCCCAAGCGCGTCACGGTGCGCGCCTGCCTTTCGACTTTTTGCTGCACTCGCTGGCAGAGGAGTGCGGTACGCGCGCCATCTGCGTGATCCTTTCGGGAACCGGGGCCGACGGCAGCCTTGGGCTGAAAGCCGTGAAGGAAAAAGGCGGGTTCGTCATCGCGCAGGACCCCGGCGAGGCCGGCTATGACGGCATGCCGCGCAGCGCCATCATGACGGGCGCGGTGGACCTTGTGCTTCCGGTGGCGAAGATTCCGGGGGCGCTCGTCAAATACGACCGGCGTATGGCCCTCACGCGCACGCAGAACAGTTTGCGTTTACAGGATACGGCACGGGATTGGCTGCCCGAGATTATTGATCTTCTACGCACGAAGACCGCCCATGATTTCGCGCTTTACAAGCAGGGAACGCTACGGCGCCGGATCGAGCGGCGCATGGCGATGGCAGCGCTCGAGACCGATGACATGGATCGGTATCTCGAAATTCTGCGGAGCGACACAAATGAACTCGACATTCTTGCCAAGGACTTGCTCATCAATTTCACCAGCTTCTTCCGTGATCCCAAGGTGTTCGATCTCTTGGAGGAGAAGATCATTCCAGACCTCGTCCGCAGGCAGTTGCCCGATCACCCCCTCCGCATCTGGATCGTTGGGTGCAGCACGGGCGAAGAGACCTATTCCCTTGCCATGCTCTTTCGCGAACAGATCACAGCGGCAAAGCGCAACGTCAAGCTGCAGGTCTTCGCTTCCGATGTTGACCCGGATGCCGTGGCCAGCGCCCGAGAGGGCCTTTACCCGGAAGCCATCGAGGCGGACGTCTCACCCGCACGGCTTGCCCGCTTCTTTTCGAAGGAGGATCACGGTTACAGGGTACTGCCCGAGCTGCGGGCGGCGGTGGTCTTCACGGTACAGGACGTGCTGGCTGATCCTCCATTCTCACGCCTCGACCTGGTTTCCTGTCGCAATCTTCTGATCTATTTGCTCCCCGAAGCACAGGCGAAAGTTGTCTCGCTTTTCCATTTCGCGCTGCGCGAGGGCGGCATTCTGCTTATTGGCAGCTCGGAGACAGTCGGTGACGTTGGCGGCCGCTTCGAGGTGATCTCCAAGTCAGAGCCGCTCTATCGGCACATCGGTCACAGCCGTCCGGGAGAACTCGGTTTTTCGATAAGCGCCCGCGAGGCCGTGCGAGTCCATGCGCGGCCTGGACAAGGCCAAGCGCCCTCGCGCCAAGCCGCTCTCGCCGACCTTTGTCAGCGGCTGGTGATGGAGACCTATGCGCCGGCAGCGGTACTGATCAACCGCAAGTATGAATGCCTTTATTACTTAGGACCGACAGACCGGTACCTGCGCGTCGCTCCGGGTTATCCCACGCACGATTTGCTCGCCATGACGTGTGAGGTCGTGCGCAACAAGCTCCGCTCGGCAATCCAGCGGGCCAGTCAAAAGAACGCGCGCATTGTCGTTGCCGGCGCCCATGCAAACCACGATGGCCATCCAAATTCATTCAGCATCGCCGTGCGGCGAGTTCTGAGCGAAGGCGAGGAATTGCTTCTGATTTGCTTCGTTGACGAGCCCAAACATGAGCAGAAACGAGGTCAACTCATCCCGCCGTGGGACGTTATACGGGTCGCCGAACTTGAGCAAGAACTCGATTCCACCAGAACAGAGCTCCAGGCCGCCATCCGCGACCTTGAGATTTCCAGCGAAGAGCAGAAAGCGGTCAATGAAGAGGCATTGTCCGTCAATGAGGAATACCAATCGACCAACGAGGAGCTGTTAACTTCCAAAGAGGAATTGCAGTCGCTCAACGAGGAGCTTACCGCCCTCAACAGCCAGCTCCAGGAAACCCTGGAGCGGCAACGCACGACCTCCAACGATCTGCAAAACGTCCTGTGCAGCACCAATGTTGCGACGCTTTTCCTCGACATCAATCTGAATATCCGCTTCTTCACGCCAGCCACCAAGTCACTCTTCAGTGTCATTCCCAGCGATGTCGGGCGGCCGCTCGCGGACCTCAACTCGCTGGCTGCCGATGGTGCTCTTCTATCCGATGCTAGAACGGTGCTGCAGACCCTCTCGCCGATCGAGCGAGAAATCGAAGCGCAGAGCGGCGCCTGTTACATCCGCCGGATACTGCCCTACCGCGCCCAAGACAACGGCGTGGAAGGCGTCGTCATCACCTTTGTCGACATCACCGAGCGGAGGCACGCGGCGGACGCGCTGGAGGCGGCCAAGCGGCAAGCAGAGTTGGCGACTATCGCGAAATCGCGCTTTCTCGCCGCCGCGAGCCATGACCTCCGCCAGCCGCTCCAAACGCTTACCTTGCTTCAGGAGCTGTTGGCGAAGACCGTCGAGGGGGAGCGAGCAAAGAAACTGGTCGCACGCCTCGGCGAGACGTTAGGCGCCATGTTGGGCATGCTGAATACGCTGCTCGACATTAACCAGCTCGAAGTCGGCGGTGTCCGCGCCGAAGTGGTCAGTTTCCAAATCAACGAGCTACTCGACCGGCTGAGAGACGAGTTCACCTATCATGCGCAAGCACAGAGGCTTGCCTTGCGCGTGGTCTCGTGCGGCCTTTCGATACACAGTGATCCGCGCCTGCTCGAGCAGATGATCCGCAACCTGCTTGCGAACGCGTTGAAATACACCAAGCGCGGTAAGGTACTGCTCGGTTGCCGTCGGCGCCAAGGAATGCTGAGCATCGAGATCTGGGATACCGGAGTTGGCATCCCTGTGGAAGAGCTGCAAGCGATCTTCGAGGAGTACCATCAGGTCGACAATTTCGCACGCGAACGGAGCCGTGGCCTTGGCCTAGGTCTCTCTATCGTGCAACGCTTGGGGAATTTGCTGGGCCATCGGGTAAACGTCCGCTCCTCCCCAGGCAAGGGCTCAGTCTTCGCCATCGAGATCATGCTCCCCCCGAGCGGAACGGTACCACAGCTTGAGCAACATCGGCCCGGCATAAATGATGGGAAAGTTGACGGCGTTCGCCGCACTGGCGCGATCTTAGTCGTCGAGGACGATCCCGAAGTGCGCAAGCTCCTCGAGATCCTCCTCAAGGACGAGGGCCATCGTGCGGCAACAGCGCCGGACGCCACCGCAGCGCTGGAATTGGTGGCGCGAGGGACGATCCGGCCTGACCTCGTCCTTTTGGATTACAATCTTCCTAATGGCCTGAACGGGGTCCAGCTCGCCACAAAGCTGCGGGAGAAACTTCATCACGAGTTCCCGGTCATCATTCTGACCGGCGATATATCGACCGGCACCTTGCGCGATATCGTCCTTAACGACTGTGTGCAGCTCAACAAGCCGGTGAAGCCGAAGGAGCTGATGGAAGTCATCGAGCGTCTCCTCTCAATCTCACAAGCCGCAGCGCATCCGCGCGCTCCGCACTCTGCGGAAATCGCCGTCAGTCCGATGTCACCGGTCATCTTTGTCGTCGACGACGACAACCACGTTCGCGAGGCGATTCGCTGTGTGCTTGAGGAAGATGGTCGGAACGTTGAAGCCTATTCGTCCTGCGAGGAATTCCTCGAAGCCTATCGTCCGGGCCGCGTAGCATGCCTCTTGATCGACGCCTACCTGCCGGGAATGAACGAGCTGGAATTGCTCCAGCGCCTAAGCGACGCAGGCCATCTGCTACCGGCCATCATGATCACCGGCAGTAGCGACGTGCCGATGGCGGTCCAAGCCATGAAGGCCGGCGCTTCGGACTTCATCGAGAAGCCGATCGGCAGCAGCGAACTGCTCGCCAGTGTCGAGCACGCTCTTGAACAGTCACGGGATTCGAGCAAGCTGCTAGCCTGGCAGGAGACTGTGGCGAGCCACGTCGCGAATCTGACGCCGCGACAGCGTCAGATCATGGAACTGGTCCTCGCCGGCCACCCCAGTAAGAATATCGCCGCGGATCTCGGCATCAGCCAACGCACCGTCGAGAACCATCGCGCGTCGATCATGAAGAAAACAGGCTCGAAGTCTCTTCCGGCGTTAGCCCGATTGGCGTTTGCCGCCGCCAGGTGGACCTTTAGTCACGACCGCGCGGCGAACAGCCAACAGGTAGTTTCCGAGCCTACCGTGGCGGCATCGTCGGTCTGTATTCTGCACCGCTGTCCTTAGCAAGGCTATCCGGGCCGCCCCGGCTGACAACGACAGGTGCTCGGATCGAGCTATTCGGCAGCTTCGCCTCAGTCGCTGGGATGAAAGTCTGTTCCTCTCGTTCTGAAAGGAGCAACGCCGTGAGCCCGTCGAAGCGGCGGAGGCCCCATTGGTCCCGGCTCACGACATAGGGTTACGGCACCTGGCAAATCGCAAAGGGGGCGTGGAGTGACCCGCGTTCGCAAGCGACAGCCGCGAACGCGCCAAGGAGCGCGGCGCGAAGCCGGGACGAACCAAGAGCGTCGAACCAAGAGCGTCTTCGAGGCTGCTCCCCGGCTCGGCATCGATCGCAACGCCTATGCGCGCATCCTCAATGCCTCGACATGATCACAGCTTCCGAAATCTCGGCCGCTCTGCCGCTTCCTTTTCCCCGCGGCGGCGTGTAGTCTCCTTGACCGCGCATACCGCGCGAGGCTGCAAGCTACGAATTGCATAGGGGATTGCAAGTTTTGATCCCACGAGGCGGCGTCCAATACGTGCCGCTATGAAACAAGTTCCGGCCAGGGACATTATGCGCGGGCGCAGATGCGAAGCGACGAAGAGAAGCGGCCTTCCGCTCGGCGCGGCCGGACAGTGCCCCTGGACGGCCGCGGCCACGCGCCATCGCGAAGCGGCTCTTCTTTTACTGAGCTTTGCCATTCTTCATGTCGCTGGGCTCGGAGTGTGACCGTATTGCGCCCCGGCTGACATCGGCGCGTGGTCAGGAAGGAACGGATGATGGGAAGTGATCCGCGCCCTCGGCACGTGTGGTTTGCAGCCATGGCGCACACCATCGCCGGCCCGGAGATCGCCATTGTCATGGGCGTCACCGGATCCGGCAAAACCACGGTCGCGGCCTTGCTCGCCGCCGCGCTCGGCTGCCAATTCCAGGAGGGCGATGATCTGCACCCAGCCGCGAACGTGGAGAAAATGCATGGCGGAACGCCACCGACGGAAGCGGACCGGGTGCCCTGGCTGCGAAAGATTGCGGAGGAAATCGATAGCTGGCGCGCGCGGGGCGAATCCGGCGTGCTGACCTGCTCGGCGCTGAAGCGATCCTACCGGGACATCATCAGCGGTGATCGCCCGGGGATGACACTGGTCTACCTCAAAGGATCGTACGACCTCATCCGCCGGCGCACGACCGCGCGGCACAAGCACTTCATGCCGGTGGCCTTGCTCGACAGCCAGTTTGCGAGCCTGCAGGAACCCACGCCGGACGAGCATCCGATCACCATCGATGTGAATAAGCATGGAATAAGGACCCCGCTTTTGGGGTGATTTGCATCCAATCGGGACCCCGGGGCTGAGGGTCCACAGTGGCCTCCTGGATTTTGGGAGGCCGAGATTGGAATGCTGGTTGTGGAAACGATCGCCAAGATTTGCCGGGCGTTTTTTGTTCAGAAAAAGCCGATCAAGGAGATTTGCCGGGAGCTGCACGTCTCCAGAAAGGTCGTCCGGAAGGTCATCCGATCCGAAGCGACCGAGTTCCATTACGAACGCTTGACGCAGCCGCTTCCCAAGATCGGACCGTGGCGGGAGCGGCTGGATTCCCTGCTGTTGGAGAATGCAGAAAAATCGGCGCGCGAGCGGCTGACGCTTGTTCGGCTATTCGAAGAACTGCGCAGCCTTGGTTATGCCGGAAGCTACGACGCGGTTCGCCGTTACGCGAAAACGTGGCGCAAGGAACGCGGTGTGGCGCTGGCGCAGGCTTATGTGCCGCTCACCTTTGCTCCCGGCGAGGCCTATCAGTTCGACTGGAGCCATGAAATCGTCGTGCTGAACGGCGCGACGGTGACCGTGAAGGTCGCCCATATGCGGCTCTGTCACAGCCGCATGCCGTTTGTCCGCGCCTATCCACGCGAGACCCAAGAGATGGTCTTTGACGCGCATGACCGCGCCTTTGCCTTTTTCAAAGGCGCCTGCGAGCGCGGCATTTATGACAATATGAAAACCGCGGTGGAGACAATCTTCGCCGGCAAGGACCGGCAATACAATCGCCGCTTCCTTCAAATGTGCGGGCATTATCTCGTCGAGCCAGTGGCCTGCACGCCGGCCTCGGGCTGGGAAAAGGGCCAGGTCGAGAACCAGGTCGGCTTGGTGCGTGAGCGCTTTTTCACGCCGCGCCTGAGATTCAAGAGCTATGACGAATTGAATGCCTGGCTCCTCGACAAATGTGTCGCTTACGCCAAGGCGCATCGTCATCCAGAATGCGCCAGCCGCACGATCTGGGAGGTTTTCGAGGACGAACGGCAAAAGCTCGTGCAACTGCGCGGCCGCTTCGACGGCTTCCATGCAGTGAGCGCGGCGGTGTCCAAGACCTGCCTTATCCGGTTCGATAACAACAAATACTCGGTGAAGGCGCGCGCGGTCGGGCGTCCGGTCGAAATCCACGCTTATGCAGACCGGATCGTCATTCGCCAGGACGGGATCGCCGCCGGCGAACATCGGCGATCCTTTGGCCGCGAAGAGACGATTTACGATCCCTGGCATTACGTTCCGGTTCTGGCCCGCAAGCCCGGCGCTCTGAGGAATGGCGCGCCGTTCAAGGACTGGGTCTTGCCCTCGGCCATGGAGAAAATTCGCCGCAAACTCACCGGCTCCGCCGATGGCGATCGGCAGATGGTGAAAATCCTCGCGGCGGTTCTCGACGACGGGCTGCCGGCGGTCGAGGCCGCCTGTGCCGAGGCGTTGAGCGAGGGCGTCCATTCCGCCGACGTCGTTCTCAACATTCTGGCGCGTCGCCGTGATCCCGGTCCGCCACTCACCATACTCACCCCGGACGCGCTGAAACTCCGGCACGTCCCGCTCGCCGATTGTGCCCGGTACGATCAACTGAGGAGTTCAGGCTGATGGAACGCACGCAAATCTTCGACCTCATGAGCGAACTCAAGCTCTTCGGCATGCGAACCGCCTATGATGATGTGATGGCGGCTGGCATAAAGCGGCAGCACGAGCCGCCACAAATCGTCGGCGATCTTCTTAAGGCCGAAATTGCCGAAAAGCAGGCGCGCTCCATCAAATATCAGATGACCATCGCCAAACTCCCTCTGGCCAAGGACATCGATGACTTCGACTTTGACGGCACGACCGTCAACGAAACCCTGGTGCGTGATCTTTCCGGAGGCGGCTTCATCGCGCAGCAACGCAACGTCGTTCTCGTGGGGGGCACCGGGACCGGCAAGACGCATCTCGCCATTGCCATCGCGCGAAGCTGCATCCGCGCCGGCCTGCGCGGCCGCTTCTTCAATACAGTCGATCTCGTCAATCGCCTGGAGGCCGAAGCACGCGCAGGGCGGCAGGGACGAATCGCCGATTACCTCACTCGCAAGGACTTCACCGTTCTCGACGAACTCGGCTATCTGCCCTTCGCTCAGGCTGGCGGGCAATTGCTCTTCCATCTCGTTAGCCAGCTCTACGAACGCACCTCGGTGATCGTCACGACCAATCTGGCGTTCGGCGAATGGCCGAGCGTCTTCGGCGACGCCAAGATGACGACCGCGCTCCTCGATCGTCTCACCCATCACTGCGACATCGTCGAAACCGGAAATGAAAGCTGGCGCTTCAAAAACCGCGCCTAGCGCTCAAAGCCCCCTCCCACGCCACCGCGCTCGCCCCGGCTGCGCAACCCTGACCAGCTCCGCCGGGGGCGAGCGCTGTCGTTCCTCCCCGCCAAAAGGGGTACCTTTTGCACACCGATCCGGGGTCCCGATTCAATGCTGTTTGACAACCATCGACGTTGGCGGCAGCCCAACCGAGATCGCCGCCGAGATTGTGCATCGGCTGGTCTACCGCTACCTTGCCGCTCCAATGAATTTACATCGGGGGTGGCGACAGCCGCGGAAGCCTCGACAGGAAAGCGACAATGACACCCCGGTAAGAGAAATTCTGAGTTGGCATTTCGCGTATAATGCTGGAACGCCGACCACTCTGGCCCGGTTCTTGAGCGACGGTCGACCGGCGGGCTGCCGATCCGGAGATGCCGTCGCGTCGGGTTGCGGATTGGATACTCGAATTGGGGACAGCGAGCGCGAGCTCAAATACTCGGCGGGTCAGACCAAGGGAATCCTATGACGAAGCTCTGGTTACGGAATCCAATCCGCGCATCGGAGAAGTCTTCGTCGATATAGCGCCAGAGTTGCGACCTTGCCTCACCGCAAGCATTTACCCACGCCGCATTGCACGGCTGGTCGAATACGCACGCCACGATATGGTCATAAGAAATTGCACGCCAATTCCCTGCATTAGGGGGTCACAATTTGCCTGCCTAAGCACACGCGAAGCGTCTGGTCACTGCGGAGATTGTGCGGCTCACCGCATATGACAAGCGTCATCGGCTCTCCTGTTTCCAGCATTGTTTCGAGACGTTGCTTGTCCTGGTCAATTCTGATCTTGAGGCTGCGGCCACGCCACTGAACACTGAAAGCAAGACTGCGCCAATCTGTTGGCAGTTGTGGGTCAAGACCAAGTCCATCGTTGCGCAGTGACAATCCAGCAAACCCGAACACCACCAGCATCCAGTTCCCGCCGAGGGCGGCGATGTGGACGCCGCCGTCGATCGCTACATGGGTGTCCGAAAGATCAATCGCCGCGCTCCGCCGAAAGTAGCGTAGCGCCATCTCGGAATGGCGGAGCCGGGCGGCGACCATCCCATGCATGGCGCGGCTCAGCGAGCTGCCGTGGCCACACCGAGGCTCGTAGTAACGGAAGTTCTCCGCCCCCATCTCGCGTACGAACTCCTCTGGCAGCAGCCCCAGAAGCGCCACGACATCGGCCTGTTTGATCACCTGAGATTTTTGTATCCGCTCCCGCCCAAGCACCACGTCCATTGGCACGGAACGGCCTGCGTAGGCCACCAAATCGATCTGTTCGAGAGCGAAAAAGCCCGCGAACTGCTCGAACAGACCCGTTTTGAGATCAAGGCCGGTCGCCATCGTCTCTGCGACGCTGTGCCACTGCTTCATCTCGGCATCGTCCACGCCGAGACGGCCTGCGAGGCGTGCCCAACGCTCGGGCCAGCGCTCGCGCAACAATGCGGACACATCGAGCGCGCGCCGGATGTTCCAGCGCGCCATGACGTTGGTGAACGCGTTGTCGTCGATATGCTCATGATATTCGTCCGGTCCGATGACGCCGCGGATGTGGCGGTAGCCGTCCGCCTCCGGTTGAGCACGGCTGGCCCAGAAACGGCCCGTCTCAAGCAGGATTTCCGCGCCAGCGTCGAGCAGGAAACCTTCGTCCCCGGTCGCATGCCAGTATTGCCAGACCGCGTAGGCGACGTCCGCGCTGATGTGCTGCTCCTGCTTGCCGCAAAGGATATCGATGATCTTCCGATCCGGGCCGATAACCTGCTCAGGCGTCATCTCCGCGCCAGTATATGCAGATTCCCAGGCGTAGAGCGCGCCGCGCCAGCCCATTCCGGCGGCCTTCGCTCGCGCGGCATCAAGGGTATGAAAGCGATACATGAGCAGCGCTCGGGCGGCTTCGGGCCAGGTCAGGACATAAAAGGGCAGCAGGTAGATTTCGGTGTCCCAGAAGACGTGTCCACGATAATCGTCGCCGGTCAGCGCCCGGGCGCCGATCGAGACGCGCTCGTCGGCTGGGTTGGCCGCGCTATTCAGATGGTATAAGGCGAACCGCAGTGCCCGCTGTGCCTCCGCATCGCCATCGATCTCCACATCGCTGCACTGCCAGCGGCTTGCCCAGGCCGCCTCATGCGCCGCGACCACGCCGCGCCAGCCGATGTGTCGCGCGAAGCCGAGCTTGTCCCGGGCTTCGCCGCCGGGATCCAGGCCTTGGGTGTCGCTGCGCACGATGGCGACGGAGCGCTCGAAACACACGACCTGCCCGGGGCGAGATTTCCAGCTCCAGGACCATTTTAATTGGCCGAGCGCGGTCGGCGGAAGATCGTGGCCGTCGATCTGTAGCGACGATGCGGTCGCCATGGCGAGGCCCTTCCCCGAATGCTGGGTGTGCCACACGCCGAGATCCTGATCGAGCCGGTCGGTCACGAGCCCGAGTTCCACCCCTTTGAACGATGCTTCGACCGTGACATCGACCACGCCGTCCTCGATCTCCAATTGGATCAGCTGCAGCCCAACCGTGCGCTCGCTCAGCGACACGAGGCGCAACGTGCGCAGGCGGATGCTTAGGCCGGCCGCCTTCAACTGACGGCTTTCACTGAGCAATGCACCTCGCCTCACGTCGAGCGTCATGCGATGCGACGAGACATCACCCGGGTGATGTATCAAGGGTCCGCCAGGCAGCAAGATGCGGACCTGCAGCCAGTCGGCGGCTGGGACCAGGCCTGGTGTGGCACGCTCGGTGCCGGGCGTGTCGAACAGCCCGGCCACATAGGTTCGCGCCGGAATGACCCAACGTGCCCCCCGGGTCGTGGCTCGCCCACCCCTTACGCCCAGGAAACCGTTGCTGATCGCGAAGCGTGACTCAACGCTGCTCTCGCGAAGCGGGTCGTAGCCATCCGCGCCAAAGACCCAAATGGGATCAGTGGTCGGCTCGAGTACGTGTTCCATCGTCCCTGGCCTGATCATGCCGGCCGCCGGCAAAGCCGCCCTTCAGCCAGTTCATCGACTGCGATTTCGTCCAGACCCGCCACCACGAGATCCGCTCCCGCCGCTCGCAATAGGGCAGCGTCGCTGTGTCGGGCGATCCCGAGCGCCGTCATGTGGCCTGCGCAGGCCGCCTCAATGCCGGCGGGCGCGTCTTCGGCGACGAAGCACTGTGCGGGTGCGACGTGCAGCTCCGCGGCAGCCAGGAGGAAAATCTCCGGGTTCGGCTTGCCCTGCCGCAAATCGCGCCCGCAGACATTGACACTGAAGATATCGAGTAAGCTTTGGCCGGAGCCAAGGCGAATCGTCCTCATCATGCCGTTGGCATTTTTCGAGGACGACGCGACCGCCATACGCCAACCCAACCCCGCGACCGCCTGAACGAAGCGCAGCGCGTCGGGAAAGGCGGCGACACTCCCGGCGTGAATCAGCTCCTCGAGCCGCTTCTGCTTCCGCTCGGCATAGACGACTGCCTGCCTGTCGGCGTCAGGCACCCCCAATGCCTGCAGGGCCGCACGGGCGCCGCTCAGGCGCGGTTTGCCCGCCACATAGGCTTGATACATCGCCGAAGTGAAGCGATTGGGATCAGCAAAACCTTGGAGCGATTCCCGCCAAGCACGCTCATGAGGGGATGCGAGCAGGACGCCGTCAACGTCGAAAATAGCCACCGTCAACGTCTGCAGATGGTCGGACCTGTGTCTCGCTTGTTCGGACATAGTCATGATGCTTGCACCTTAGCTGTCGATTCCGCTGAGAACGCCTGGGCATCCCGATTTTATGAACGAGAGTGCGCCTGGTGTTCACGGACCCTGTGTTGCGTGTCAGCTGCACGGTTGGAACTCGAAGTTCTGGGAACTGCGAACGCCAATTCCCTTGCCGGGGGCAGGGGCGTCGCACTAGACAAAGCGGCGCACGTGGCGCCCGCAGTCCGATCAAAAGCTCGTCCCTTGCGACCATAGCTGAGGGAGATCGTTGGAGGCAGGCTCGGAAACTACTTATATCCACGGCCGATGCTCTCGTTCTGAAACGAGCAACGTGATGTTCTTCGCCCCTTTGTGTGTCGTCTCGGTTTTCCCTGTCGTGGTCTTCGTTCCGATTGCGCCGATCACGGCAAGCGTGAATATCTTGCGCGAATATCCGCGAGCTGTGGTCTTTACTCTCGGGCGCCTTCAGAACGTCAAACGGTCCTGGCCTTGTCCTGTCGATTACCGTCTTCAAGGAAATGGAGCCCGTGCACTTGCGCATCCAGGTCATCCGGAGTTCAAGCCAACGGGATCTCTCGTGACAACGTGTCAGGTTGACGAGGAGGTATACTTCAACGTCGTCGATCCCAGATGAACCATCATCAGTCCTGCATTCCCGTCACAAAGCAAAGATCGACCGGCGCCGAGGTCCGCGACGCCGCGGACACAAGAAAATGTTGCGCCACGGGAGCAATCCAGAAAAACGGCCATGGCTTTTTTCTACGGTATAGCAAAGCTAACGACTGCTCTAACTTTTTGATTCCGTTGCTAGAGCGTTATCCACTGTGACAGCATCGGGTCGGCTACCTGATAGTGATGCCCGGGGCGGCATTCCACAGCTCTATGACCCGCACCTTGGGGTGGCTGGGTTCGTGGCCGAGAATGCTGAGCGATGCCGGGCCGAGCGCAAAATGCTGGCCTTCGAGCACCGGCAATCCGATCCATCGCGCGGCCAGGACGCACCCGAACTGGCCGTGCGAGAAGAGCGCGACGTTTCCGTCCAGCGCGCGAAGATGTGCTATGAGCCGATCAGCACGATCGGAAGCTTGTGCGGGCATTTCACCGCGAGGACAACCGTCCCGAAACACATTCCAGTCCGGCCGCCCTTTGCGAATGTCCTCGGAGCGCTGTCCTTCGTAATCGCCATAGTCCCATTCCGCCAGGTCCGGTTCAATCTCGGCCGCCGGCCCCAGCCCGGCGAACTCACACGTTTGTCGAGCGCGTTGCCGCGGGCTGGTCAGCACTCGAGCAAACTGGATCCCCCAGAGGCATGGTCCAAGTTTGCGCGCCTCGTCTTCGCCATGCGCAGTCAATAGAATGTCCGTGCGACCGGTGTGCTGGCCGGAGAGCGACCACGCGGTTTCGCCGTGTCGAACGAGGTAAAGCCGCAGAAGCGTATCCTGAGTAGCGGTCAATGTTCGCGTCCTACTTCACCCCCGGCTGGCCGGGGATTCAAATCGTCATCCGCATCGGCTTCGATTCGGATGCTCAGTCCTTTCCATCGCCTCATTGTATTCGCCACGGCGCGCAGCCCGGTCGCACCTAGCTCGGTGATACAGAGCTTGCTGTGCCGCCGACACATGAGCCTCCTCGCCGTGCCAGATTTCCAAAGCGGGTTGCTGGATGGCGCGGGCGAACGAAAACGTCAACGCCCAAGGCGGTGGCGACTTTGGCGATTTGAATTTGACATTCATGGCATTCAAACGGGCGGAGGCCAGCTCGCCGGATTGGCCGCCCGACAAGAACGCAATCCCCGGGACCGCGGCGGGGACGGCCCGCAGGAGACATCCGACCGTGGCGTCGGCCACCTCGTCAACCGTTTCCTGCCTGGGGCAGGTCAATCCCGGAAGCACCATGTTGGGCTTCAGGATCATCCCCTCCAGCGTCACCCGTTGTGCGTAAAGCTGGCCGAAAACCCTTCGGAGGACTTCCTCCGTCACCTCGCGGCACCGCTCGAGGGTATGATCGCCGGCCATGAGCACTTCCGGCTCGACGACGGGGACTAGTCCGCCTTCCTGGCACAACGCAGCATAGCGGGCCAAGGCCTGCGTGTTGGCCTCGATGCAACCCCGGTTGGGAATGTCATCGCCTATGGCGATCACCGCGCGCCACTTGGCAAAACGGGCACCCATTTGAAAGTACTCCTCGAGGCGGACACGCAATCCGTCCAGCCCTTCGGTTATTTTCTCTCCGGGATGGGCTGCCATGTCCTTGGCACCCATGTCGACCTTGATGCCGGGAATGATGCCCGCATCGGTGATGACTTTAACAAACGGAGTGCCATCGTTTTTCCGCTGGCGGATCGTCTCGTCGTAGAGAATCGTGCCATTGATGCACTCACCGAGACCAGGCGTGGTCACAATCAATTCCCGATACGCGCGCCGGGCCTCCTCGGTCTGGGGAATCCCCAATCCGGCAAATCGTTTGTTGCAGGTTGGATTACTCTCGTCCATCGCGAGCAGGCCTTTGTCGTCGGCGACCAGCGCCCTAGCGGTGTCTATGAGCGCATGCGAATTCATTTGAAATCGCCCCACTTCCAATTCCGGATCTCCGGCAAATCTTCGCCATGCTTATCAATGTAATGCTTGTGCTCGATAAGCTTGTCCCGGACAATCTGCTTCAGATAGCCCCCCTTGCCACCCAACTGCGGCAGGCGATCCACCACGTCTTGCACCAGATGAAAGCGGTCCAGGTCGTTCTGCACCCGCATATCGAAGGCCGTCGTGATGGTGCCCTCTTCCTTGTAACCCCGGACGTGGAGGTTGCGATTGGTCCGGCGGTAGGTCAGACGGTGTATGAGCCAGGGATATCCATGGAAGCCAAAGATGATGTGCTTGTCCTTGGTGAAAAGCGAATCGTAATCCATGTCGCTCAGTCCGTGCGGATGCTCGCTCTCAGACTGCAGCCTCATCAGATCGACGACATTGATCACCCGGATTTTTAAATCGGGCAGATGCTGGCGAAGAATGGAAACGGCCGCCAGGATTTCCAACGTGGGCGTGTCGCCGCAGCATGCCATCACCACGTCCGGCTCGGAGTCTCGGTCGTTGCTGGCCCATTGCCAGATGCCGATGCCCTCCGTGCAATGCACGACGGCGGCCTCCATGGTCAGCCATTGCGGAAGGGCATGTTTGCCAGCCACAACGACGTTGACGTAATGGCGGCTGCGCAGGCAGTGATCAAAGACCGACAGCAGACAGTTGGCGTCCGGCGGCAGGTAGACGCGCACGATATCGGCCTTCTTGTTAATTACGTGATCGAGGAAGCCGGGATCCTGGTGTGTGAAGCCGTTGTGATCCTGCTGCCAGACGTGGGAGGCGAGCAGATAGTTCAGCGACGCGATCTTCCGGCGCCAGGGCAGTTCCAACGTTACCTTCAGCCACTTGGCGTGCTGGCTGAACATCGAGTCCACGATGCGAATGAAGGCTTCATAGCTGTTGAATAGCCCGTGCCGCCCGGTCAGCAGATATCCTTCCAACCAGCCCTCGCACTGGTGCTCGCTGAGCATCGAGTCCAGCACGCGTCCGGCGGCCGCGAGGAATTCATCATTTTCTACTTTCCGGGCGTCCCACTGACGATTGGTGACCTCAAAAACCGCGCCTAACAGATTGGAGAGCGTCTCGTCGGGACCAAAGATACGGAAATTACGTTGATCCTGATTCAAAGTGGCCACGTCACGCAGAAACTTACCCAGCACAAGGGTATCCTGGGCGTCAGTGGCGCCAGGCGAAGGCACGCTTACAGCGTGAAGATGAAAATCCGGCATGCGCAAATCACGCAAGAGAATCCCGCCGTTGGCATGCGGATTGGCGCCCATCCGCCGGTCGCCCTTCGGCGCGAGATCGGCCAATTCCGATATCAGGCGGCCATTTTCATCGAACAGTTCCTCAGCCTTGTAGCTCTTCATCCAGCTTTCAAGCTGCGCCACATGATCGGGGTGCCCGGAATCCACGATGAGCGGCACCTGATGCGCTCGGAAGGTGCCCTCGATCTGGAGGCCATCGACGACTTTCGGTCCCGTCCAGCCCTTGGGAGACCTGAGGACGATCATGGGCCAGCGCGGCCGAACGGCGTCATTTGTGTCCCGTGCGTTCTTTTGGATCTGCCGGATATCCTCGATGGCCTCTTCCATGGTGGCGGCCATGAGTTGATGCATCGTTTCCGGCTCATCGCCTTCCACGAATAACGGCGTCCAGCCGCAGCCTCGGAAAAACTGCTCCAACTCTTCATGCTCGATGCGGGCCAGGACCGTGGGGTTGCTGATCTTGTAGCCATTGAGGTGAAGGATCGGCAGAACGGCCCCGTCGGTGACCGGGTCGAGAAACTTGTTGGACTGCCATGCGGTAGCCAAGGGGCCCGTTTCCGCTTCACCGTCGCCGATGACGCTGGCGACGATCAGATCGGGATTGTCGAACGCGGCCCCGAAGGCATGGCTGAGCGAGTATCCCAGCTCGCCGCCTTCGTGAATGGACCCCGGCGTCGTCGGCGCAACATGGCTGGAAATCCCGCCGGGAAACGAGAACTGCTTGAATAGCTTTTTCAAACCGGCTTCGTCCTGGCTGATATTCGGATAGATCTCGCTATAGGTTCCTTCAAGGTAAGTGTTGCCCACCAGTGCCGGGCCACCGTGACCGGGACCGGCGATATAGAACATGTCCAGATCATACTTCTTGATGACTCTGTTCAAATGCACATAAATGAAGTTTTGGCCTGGCGTCGTGCCCCAGTGCCCGACCACCAGTGGCTTTACGTGGGCGAGCGTCAGCGGTTCGCGCAAAAGCGGATTGTCGTAGAGATAAATCTGCCCGACGGACAGGTAGTTGGCGGCCCGCCAGTAGGCGTCCATCTTGTGCAACTCGTCGGAATCCAGCATCCCTCGCCCTGCCGGCAACCCGCTCGCGCCGTTTCGGTTCTGAGGCTCTCGAGTTGAAATAGGTGCGTTCATTTTCTTGTAACTCCTTGTGTTTCACGGTTCGCTCGGCTCTCGACTTACTCCGAAAGCTTGTTCAGAACGCGCGTGGATCGCGAACGAGCATGATCCACTTATGTTCGAGTCTTCCCGCTTCCTCCCGGGATCCCGATTGGTCGCTGCTGCAAGACGCCAGCTCATGAGTTTGATGGATGCGCTAGGACGCTCGCGGAAGGCGTGCTACGCGGCGGTTGCATCATTCAACCCTGACGCCGTTCTGCCGAGCGAATCGGCGCCGTGAAACGGGATCTGATCCCAAGCCGCCGACCCGAGCTTAGCCCTGACCGCGAGCGGCATCGCAGACGTCGCGATGTCAGTTGGCGCCGAGGCTCGCGCCAACAGCGAACGATAGGCGCTGACATAGGCGCGCGCCATCCGCTCCACGGTGAAGCGCGTCTCGAATTCGGCTCGAACCGCGGCGCGGCTCATCGTTCCGCTCTCCTTTACGGCGGTGACTGCGGCCTCGATCAACTCGACGATCACGCCGCTAACGCGATCGGTGACCACCTCCGCGACCGACCCCTTGCGCCAGGCGATGACCGGCGTTCCGGCCGACATGGCTTCGATCATCACCAGGCCGAAGGGCTCGGGCCAGTCGATCGGAAACAAGAGCGCCCGCGCCTTGCCAAGGAATTCGCACTTCTGTCTCTCGTCGATTTCGCCCAGGAATTCGATGAGAGGATGGTCAAGCAGGGGCTCGATCTCAGCCTTGAAATACGCGACGTCGGCATCGTCCACCTTGGCCGCTATTTTCAAGGGAACGCCCGCCCGCTTCGCGATTTCAATTGCTCGGTCGGGCCGTTTTTCAGGTGAGATGCGCCCGAGGAACGCCAGATAATCACCGCCTTCGGGCACAAAGGGGCAGACCTGTGAAGGCAGGCCGTGCGGGATCGTCGCTAGCCAATTTGCGTCCGCCGGCATGGGCAGACGCTGCGCGTTCGAAATCGAAATCAGAGGCATCTCCGGATAGGCCTCATAAAGCGGCAGGATATCCGGTTGATCGAGGCGTCCGTGCAACGTCGTCAGACATTTATGCGCGAGATCGTGGAACAAGGCCTGAGGCAGAAGGTCAACGTGAAAATGAATAATGTCGAAATCATCGGCGCGGCGGCCCACCTCCCGCAACATGCGCAACGTGCTGCCAAGGTGATCGCGGATTCCCGCAAGTCTGAGGCTTTGCGGCGCGCAAACGACAAAGGTTGCTGCCGTGTGCGATCCGCCGCTCGCGAACAAGGTGACCTTGTGCCCTTGCCGAACGAGCGCTTCCGCCAACCATGAAACCACCCGCTCCGTGCCGCCATAAAGCTTCGGCGGCACGGCTTCCGCCAGCGGAGCGACAAGCGCGATACGCATATGCTGTCCTATCATTGTAAATCGGCGCCCAACTTTGGCTACACCCCTATTGGAGCCTAAATGGCCGATGCAGACAGCGCTCGTAGATTTTCCGTCGTTTTCATCGGCGTCACATCGTGAGCCCACTTGCTCGCTAAAAACCGCCCGTTGTTGATACGCTTGCGGCGGGTCCAAGGGGCGCTATGTTGTGGCCGCCGATTCTCACAGGTCTGTGTCCTACATTGTCGGGTTGGCCAACAGGCGCTTTAGCGCCTCCATTGCTGTTCCAAATTTTTTCCAATTCCCCTGCTGCATGGCCTTCTGAGCGTTCTGAAACTGCACCCTCGCCGGGCCCGTGGCGGACTGGGGGGTCGTCACCTCGCGCCTCGGGTTGTTTGCGCCGCCTCGCCGGTTGTTTGCGCCGCGCTCCCTTGCGGGGCGACCGCTTGAGGTGCGACTGCTTGAGGTTGCCGCGTACCGAAGAGGGCGTTGAGCGCCTCGTCGAGCGTGGGCTCCATCACGACCTTGTCGTCCGTAACCGCGATGACGCGCTTCAGCTGTGGAAAGTTCGTACCTTCGGCGGTCAGGTACAAGGGCACCACGTACAGGAACGCGTTCTCGATCGGAGTCACGATCTGTTTCCCGCGAATAACTCGCGAGCCGCGTTGGTTCCAGAGGGTGAGCTGCTGAGAAATGGTGGTGTTCTGATTGATCATCGCCTCGATCTGGTTTGGCCCGTAGATCAGCTTTTCTTTCGGAAGCTGGTAAAAAAGCATTTTCCCATACTCGGGAAAATCGGACCTGGCGGCCATCCAGGAGATCATGTTGTCCCGGTTTTGCGGCGTAAAAGGAGTCATGAGGAGGTACTCAAGCTGGTCGCTTCCGGGAAGCTTCACCAGGATGTAATAGGGCTCCATGGGCCGCACCTCGCCTGCGTACGTCTCCAACGGAGACGCCCATAGGTCCTCCCGATTGTAGAAAACCTGAGGATCCGTCATGTGGAAGGTTCTGTACTGGTCGGCTTGGATGGTGAAGAGATCCTCCGGATAGCGCAGGTGCGCCTTTAAGTCCTCGGATATTTGACTGAGGTCCTCGAATACGCCGGGAAATGCCCGCCGATAGGCGGCCAGCACGGGATCCTTGGGATCCATGACGAAAAAGCGAACGGTTCCGTCGTACATGTCCACGACGACTTTCACTGAGTTTCGGATGTAGTTCAATCCCTCGAATATTGCCGTGGAGCCGGCCCCTACCCCTTCGGGGTCGGGGAATTGTCCAGCGGCTCTTCCGATACCCGAAGCCGGCTGCGATGCGGTCGCATACTGCGTCGTCCACTGTGGGTTTGCGTATGGAAAGTAATGCGAGGTCGTGTAGGCATCCTGGATCCAGTACAACTTACCCTCGCTCAAGACGGGATAAGGGTCGCTGTCCAGGCGCAAGAAGGGAGCGACTTGCGTTACCCGCTCGCGAACGTCTCTGTGGATCTGAATCCGGCTTTCAGGCTTAAGATAGGAAGTCAATAGAATGTTGATGTCCGCCTTATTCCAAGCAAACAACAGCTTCTTCCAGACACTGTCCAGCAGGATTCCCCCTTTTCCAGCGTAGCTGGTATAGACATTGTCATTGCCCTTAGGATAGTCGAACTCTTTGATGCCTGTCGCGACAATTCGATATCCCGGCATCGATTGTCCATAATAAACAGAGGGCTGAGCAATCTTCAGGCCGAAGGCGGAGTCGGCGGGGACGTTCTCCAGAAGGTATTCCGGGAACCCGCCCCCGATGGTCTTTGAGACAAAGTTCATGACCGCGCCATAGCCGTGTGTGAACTGCAGATACTGGTTGACCCAGGTTTGCGCTTTCGCGGGGAGTTCCAGTGAGAGTTCGCGGGCGGAAAGCATGACTTGATGATAACCGTCCGCCAAGTGATAACGGTCGGTATCGATGTTATAGAATTGGTAGTAGAGCCGTATCGCCTGGGTCTGTTGATAGGTTTGAAGCAGCGGCCGCGAGTCCCACAGGCGAATGTTTTGGATCGTGTCTTCGTTCCTCGCGATCACCTCGCGCGTCAGATCCGCCATGGCTGGATAGGACGTTTCCTGGATAGCGTCGAGCTGATAGGCCTTCCGCGTAAAATTGATGGAATTCCGCAAATAGGGAGTTTCGAGCGCCAATTCGCTCGGCCGAACGACGAATTCCTCAAAGAAATATGGAAGCAGAGATAACCCTAAGAACCACACGATTACGTACGCGCCCGCTCCTACGGCCAACGTTTTGAAATGCGGGCGAAAGAAATTGACCGCGAGAAGTGCACACGCCAGCGCCGAGACGCCGACCATGAACCAGAGGGCAAGCCTGGTCACATGATCCGCTGCGTATCCTGCTCCATAGACGACGCCCAGCGTGGAGTAGAGAAGTTGATAGTGACCAAGATAAAACCCCCATCCCCAATTAGCGACCAAAATAAAAAGAAGCAAGGAGAGATGTGAAGTGGCGTTGGCGTCTGCCGCGAACTGGCCACCCCCGTTTGCCCGCAGCAATCCAAAGAACACGTAGGTCAGAAGGACGGCCGCGAGCGTCAACACCGTCAGCAACATCAGGCTGTTTTGCAACAGCTCATAGAAGGGCAGATGAAAGACATAAAACCCGACATCGACCCCGAAGAGCGGATCGGACACTCCGAAGGATCCGCCGTAACGAAAGCGGAGGTACGTATCCCATTCGGTGTAGAAGGCAGCCGCAATGAAAAAGGCGACGCCGGCGCTGACCAGGACAAACGCGAGCTTCAAAAGCCGGGGAGAAAAATCGACATCGGTCTGCGCGTCCGCATCGGCTCTGGACCGAAATGCAGGCGTCCATGCCCGACCGTCTCCGCGGAAAGCCGCGCTGTTTCTGGCAACCAGATGGAGGTTGATCCAGCGGCAACAATCATGGGTCTCAGCAGATGCCGAGAACGGCGATTCATGCCGGTAGCACTACCAAACCACCTTCGTTGCTCGACGACTGTTGGGTTCTCTGTCATTGTTCCGCTCCAGTTCACTTTAGAAGGGCATCTGCCTTTATGCTGGCTGGGCTGCTTTCGAAACATTGAAGGATCATCTCGGGTGTTAGCTTTGAGCAGCTCCGATGACACCGACGACGATTGGCACAAACAGGGTCGTTTTGATGAGCATTCGATCTATACGCAGAAAGTCAGCGGCGGAAGACTCGGAATCTACTCAGATCCAGCCGTGGCAACGACCCGGGTTCGGCGTGAACGGTAGCATTCCGCTGGGTATTGACCGCTTTCCCGAAAGTCTGCGGTACTCACTCCCTGTAGGGCGCCGAGGGACGCGTGGATCAAAGGCGACAACCGGGGTTCCGTCGAGAAAGCGGTCGGAATTTGGCGTGACGCGGTCTACGGAAACAGGTAGCTATCGTCTCAGGCAGCAAGGTCGATGGGCTGAGTGCTGGGATTTGTCGCGAGCGTTAGCCCCATTGACTTTGCGCACGTTGTTCTGGCCGCAGGCAAGCGGGGCCCAGAACACCATAGCTGCTGCGGTTGCGGAAGGCATGGTCTCAGTCTTGATCTATCGCTTGAACTCCTTGTGCAGCCGTTCGATCACGTTTGGGGTGCGTGGGTCTTCGATTGGCCCGGCGGCAGACAGGTTAAAATGAAGATGCACTCGCCTGCGGGCTCCATCATCGGTACGCTCGAATCTAGATTTCGGAAGCGACACCTGTCAGGTTCTTCTGTCATAACAATCAGTGCTCCGCCGAGCCTCCCATGACGAGAGACCAACTGCTCGTTGAACGCTCGCCGAATCGACGTCGACGACCGCGACGTACTCACCCACAGGGTCGGGTGCGAGATCCTCCCATGGCACCTCAACGACTGCCGCGCTCATGGTTGCTGTCCGGAGGTCGGTCGAGGCGAAACGCGGAGGTACGGAAATGCTGGCGGTGAAAGCGGCTTCATTCGTCAGTATTCTCCGTCGAACGGAAGTTTTGTCGGAAGGCTGATCGCAATGCCGAGTTTGGCCTGCAAAGCGGCGTCGATATGCGCCCGCAGCGCCGCGTCGCATATCGCGTATCCCAAGTTCATCAGGCGATCTTGCACATTGCGGGGCATTTCCTCGAGGCGGGTCGGAATCTCCGCCAGCGGCGCCGGATTTCTCGTCGCGCATTTCAGAGGATCGGATGCAAGCCCATAGTCCGCGAAGGCCGTCCGGATCCCCCAATAGGCCCCGCTATGGTCCTTGCGTAGGTAGGATTCGATGAGGTGCCGCTTGCGCAAACTCCTTACCTGGTTGTCGACCGTATCGAAAATCCGCAGTGAATGCCGAGCCCAGTCGCGGTGGGGATCCTCCTCGGGAGTGATCTTTTGACCAGCATCGCTGACCAGGAGCGTCGCATAGCGTTTGGTGATCGTCTCTAGGCCGAGATTATCGTACACGCCGCCGTCGCTCAGCACCGCGGTCTTGATGTATGGCTCCTTGTGGAGGTCGGCGCCCGGTGTGTTGACGACAGGCTGATCGATCTGCAGCGTCGAGGGGGACAGTACTGGTGGGAAGGCGGACGATGCCGCGACGGCGGCAGCCAACAGGACGTCCGGACGCTCCACTAGGCCGACGCGGTAGTCGCCCATGTAGTTGCGGGAGAACCGCCAGAGCGCTGCTGTCTGGACGTTGGTCGCGTTGATGACGAAGCGGGGATTGCCGGGCTGTAAATCGTCGGGTAACGCGTCGAGCTTGGCTCCGTGGAAAAGGACGAAGTCATACGCCTTGGCAACTCTGTCGCTGATCGATCCCGGCAGCAGGATGCCGCCGATGATTGCTCCGGCGTCGACCGATGTACTGGCCATCTTCCTAATGCGATCGATGACGATATCAAAGTTCGATGCCACGTCGCCCTCGAACTTGAGGTCGTTCCAGCTCGTCCCAAGCACGCCCGCCGTGATCGACCCGCCGGAGACGCTGGATATCCGCTTGACCTTGCGCAGGAGGGCAACCTCATTGAGACGGATCAGCGCACCTACGTGGAAGACCATCGCCCGGTAGCCACCGCCCGAGAGCGCGAGACCGATCCCGTCCTCCGGCTGGGCGGGTGGCTTGTCTAGAAATTGGTCCAGGAACATCGCGCTTCTCCCGGAATACGTGCTCCTTTGGCGTCTGCCATCTCGCCGAAAAGAGCAGTTCGGACTCCTGCAAGCCTGTGGATCGGCAGCCTCAGGCTCACTGACGATTAGTTTGCGGTCCTTGAGATCATATTGTTCTCGACGACCCCATAGCTGCGAATGACGCGCAATCGGCAGCCGAGCGCGACCGTGTTCAGCAAGCCTTCGACGACATGATCAGCTCGCGCCTCGACGAACCGGCTCGAGGCACGATCACCGTTGTCCAGCAGCGTCTCCATGAAGCCGACCTTTCGGGATATTTTCTGTCGAAAGGCGGGTGGGACATTCTCTGCCTGCCGCTGGTCGCCGAGGAGGAGGAGACGTACAAATTCGGGAACTACGAGTGGCGGCGGCCGGCTGGAGACGTATTGCTGCCCGAGCCGACGTTGCTGCGACGAACTGATTAGAGAGCCAAGGACGCAGCCAATGTCGACCTTTGCCAAACTCTATGATCGCAAGACGCCGATCACCGCGGCCGACCTCTTGAACGATCGGGTCGTGCCCTTCTTCGACGAAAAGGACGTGAAGCTCTCACGTGTTCTGACCGATCGCGGCACCGAATATTGCGGCAATCCCGAGCATCACGAATACGAGCTCTATCTCGCGGTGGAAGATATTGACCATTCCAGGACCAAGACGAAGAGCCCACAAACGAATGGCATCGCTGAGCGCTTCCACAAGACAGTGCTGGATGAGTTCTATCGCATCGCCTTCCGAAAGAGGCTCTATGCCTCGATCGGGGATTTGCAGGACGACCTCGATCTATGGGTCAAAAGCTACAACGAGGAGAGACCGCATCAAGGCCGCTGGTGCTTCGGCAAGACGCCGCTGCAAACATTCCTTGACGCCATCCCGATTGCGAGGGAAAAAATGATCGCTGCCTGACCACCATCGGCAGTGAACCGGCCATCTCCAAAAGGACGCCGTCTGTAAGATCAAATACAAGCTACTACAGCTAGCCTCATCACATGGCCGCACTTCCTCTGATCGTTTTTGATGTCAATGAGACGCTTCTCGATCTTCAGTCAATGGAGCCGACTTTTGAACGTATCTTTGGCGAGAAAGCGGCCATGCGCCTTTGGTTCGCTAACTTCATCATGTATTCTGCGGCCCTGACTGTGGCCGGCTGCTACGTTCCGTTCACCGACATCGGTTCGGCTGTGATGAAGATGCTAGCGGATACGTACGGCATCAAAATTGACGACGATGCCGCCTCACCCCGAAGTACCGGCAGCGCTCCGCAAGTTGCGCGATGCAGGTTTCCGGCTGTTTACCCTCACGGACAATCTGCTTGAGTTCAAACTCGTTAGCTTGAACATGGTGGCATTGTCGATCTTTTCGAGCGGCGCTTTAGCGCGGATGGCGTGAAGCATCATAAGCCGTCGCGCCAGGCTTACGCCTACGTCGAGAGGGAGCTTGGAGTTGAGCCCTCGCAGCTCTGTCTGATCGCATGCCATACATGGGACACGCTTGGGGCCGTAGCGGCCGGCTGGGAAGCAGCGCTGATCAAGCGGGCCGGCAACGATGTTTTGGAGGTCGGCCCTCAGCCACAGATCGTCGGTGATGACCTGAGTGACGTTACCGATCAGCTCCTCGCCCGACACAAGAAACAGGGCTAATCAGTCGGCAACGCATGCTGCGCCAAGCCGGAGAGTTCGACTAAATCATTGTGATGGCAGCTACTGGCGCGAAGCCGGAGTGGGGCAACACGCCCGCAATGTGCGCGATGCGATCAGCTGCGGACATATTTTCTTAATCGGATGCTCGCCAAGGGTCCCCGGACGGACGCCCTTATCCGGATTTCGGTAGGTTTCCCATTTCGATCGAACTTGACAGCGACGGCGTCGTCTGGGGAATTCTTGTTTGTGGACGACGCCTTAGGCCCGAGGCAGGTGCTTCTGCCATTCCTCGAACGGCGCGTTCCGACCCAATTTCGATCAGGGGCTCGTTTCCAGGGCCGCTTCAACTCCGCAGGACGACACAAGCGCCACCTGCGCGGAGGATCTTTTCACAAAGTGCGTCAGCTGCCGCGCGCGAGGGCGCAGGCGCGCGGACCTGATAGTATGGAGCGAAGCCGCGACTGGGCACGCGACCGCCGATAATCATGGGTTCGATCTTGCCAATAATGGTGGAATAGCTGCTCCGGGCGCGTGTGTAGGCGGCCAGCGCCGCCGCCTTCGAAAAACTTCCAGCAAGCTGGACGCCCCACGGCGCAAAGAGCGCTGAGGCGGCAACAAAGCGAGGTTCCGAGCGGCGAATGGCGGCTGTCGTTTGTAGACAGGTTAGCTTCGAGGATATGGCGCTGTCGGTTATCGTTTCCGCCGCGGCGTCGCCGGTCCAGTCTTCGACCGGATGTCGCGTGATGGTCCGAACGTAGTCGCGGGTCTCGGCCGGCAAATTGCCGTGGCCGGCGAGCCAGTTCGCAACACGGAGAGGACCGGCATTGTAGGCCGCGGCGGCCAGTCCAAGATTGCCGAAACGCTGCTTGAGGTCGGCGAGAAGCTCGGCGGATTTTGGTATTGCTTCTTCGGGATCGAATGGATTGGCAAGGCCACGTTCATCAGCCGTCTTTGGCATGAATTGCGCGATGCCCCGCGCGCCCGCGGGACTGATCGTGTTGGGCCGAAAGCTGCTTTCCTGCCATATCAGCCGTGTCAGGAAAGCAACCGGCAAACTCTGAGTTCGAGCCGACAATTCGATAAGGCGGCAGACGGATGTTTCCATCAATTCAACGTTGCCCGTCGCTGCGTTTTCTGATCCTGCCAGCGCGGAGCCGCCGCAAAACAGGGCGAGCAAGCCCAAGGATCGAAGGGTCGACCGCTCTAGCATTGAGATGTCTCAACACGCTTCCCATTACGCGATTATTATGCATTCACCGCTACTTCGACGATCCCGGCAATGCTGGGCTTCCCTATGAATCCGCCGAGGGCGGTTGGCAGGGCACAACCTATTACACGTATGAAGTCTTCGACGAGATCGGCTTCGACTTTCCCAAGGATAAAGACAGCCGCCTCTACAACGCAATCTCGAACGGCGTCGATAACGACCTCTGGAGCGAGGCGGAGCCCTACATGCTCTCGCCAGATCAACAGCTCACTTCGGCTGGGAGCAGTTTTGCCGCGTTATTAAGCACGAGCGCCGCTATTTCTTCTTTCAGGAGAAAAAAAGAAGCGGCGTCTGGTCGACCCGAAAATGCTCACCTTCCGCGGCATAGCTGATAGCGCCTATCTTTGGCGACCCGTCCTCCGAGATGGACAGGCGCTACTGTATGCTCGCCCAGGAAGGGCTGGTCAGCCTTCACGACCGTTTCCAGGAGGGGCAAACCGATGTTCCGTTTCTGATCCACGTGTTCGACGAGTTCGCCGACCTGATCTTGACCGGACGCGACGAAAAGAGGGAATTCGAAGAGATGGTCGCTCGATTGGCCGGAAAAGGTCGGGCGGCCGGCATTCACTTGGTATTGGTGACCCAGCGGCCGGATCGGACAGTCGTGACCGGGTTGATCAAATCCAATCTTCCGATGAAGGTATGTCTGCGTGTAGCAAACGCGACCAATTCACAAATCGTACTCGGTGAGCCGGGAACCGAAAGTCTTCTGGGCAAGGGTGATTTGCTTTGCGACCTCGGGAGACTGTGCGAGCTCAAAGCTACTTCATCCCACAGGCGGATTTTGTTAGACCGCTTGCAGGGCAGAGCGTAGCAACGAAATGAGTCGCGCCGCAAACACGAGTTGACAAGGCTGCCCGTGACGGCTCATATAAAAATGTTCTTGGGCTTCCAAAGCAATTTTTTGCTGCGTCGAGGCCCCCGGGGACGTTCTTTGGGATCGCCACGTTAAGGCTTACTGGCCAAGCTGGGTAAATGGTGGCGTAAGAGCTGACCGCCGTGTCCATCACGGTGCTTTCCAAGGCAGTCGGAATATCTTCAGTGCACAAACGCGAGAGACTGCGCAGACCCGCGTGAAATGTTTTTATAGCCCAACCGCGAAATTAGCTTAGCCCGCATACGCCGGATGAGGCAATAATTTGCAGCGTCGATGCCGCAATTCAGCTAACATAATCAGCATGTTATTTCGGATCGAATGAGGCCGTCATGGCGAACCCGGCGGGTGAATTGTATGATGGCGCTCTCAGGCTCGATTTCGACCGCCGATTGTTGCTTCACTTTCGCGGATCGGTGGTTACCTCCGACGCAGGCTTGCTCGCATACCGGGAACTGGACGACGCGCTGTGCCTCAGCGCGATGGCGGGTGATGCGCTCTCCGACGCACGCACTGGCAAGAATGGCCGGCATGCACTCGTCGGGATGTTGCGGCAATCCATATTTGGGCGACTTGCCGGATATGAAGACGTGAACGACGCTCAACGCCTGCGCCATGATCCCGCGATGCGGTGGATAGTCGGCGGAAAGGCGGCCTCGGATGCAGCGGCTTCGCCGAGCCAGATGGGCCGCTTTGAGACGCGCTGGCTCACGGCGGAAAAGAACCTTTCGGCGCTCGCTGATCTCTCCGGCAAATGGATCGACAGCGTTCATGGTCGCCGTCCGCCGAGAGGTATCTTGCTCGACATGGATTCGAGCGTGAGCCCGACGCATGGCGAACAGGAACACAGTGTCTGGAACGGTCACTATGACTGCACCTGCTATCATCCGCTGTTTGTTTTCAACCAATATGGCGATTTGGAACGCTGCGCCCTGCGCCCCGGCAATGTTCACAGCGCCGATGGATGGGAGGCGGTGCTGAAGCCGGTCGTGGCGCGGTATCAAGGCAAGGTCTCACGCATTTATTTCCGCGCCGACGCCGGCTTCGCAAACCCCGAAGTTTACGAATATCTGGAGGCAGAACGGATCAAATATGCGATCCGTCTGCCCGCCAATCACATCTTGCAAGAGAGGATCGGCTATCTGCTCAAACGCCCGGTTGGTCGCCCGTCCAATGACGTCTGCCGATCCCATGCAAGTTTCACCTATCAAGCGGGAAGCTGGTCGCAGCCGCGTCGGGTGATCGCCAAGGTCGAATGGCATCCGGGCGAGCTTTATCCGCGCGTCGGCTTCATCGTGACGAACATGGCGCGCTCCGCCGAGAATGTCGTCGCCTTCTACAACAAGCGCGGCACGTGTGAGCAATGGATCAAGGAAGGAAAAGGCGCAATCAAGTGGACCCGGCTATCATGTCGGTCGTTCGCTGCTAACGCCGTCCGTCTCCAGCTTCATGCGCTGGCCTACAATCTCGGTAATTTTCTGCGCACGCTGGCGACGCCCGAACCGATAAAGGATTGGTCACTGACGAGCCTGAAGGAAAAGCTGATCAAGATCGGCGCGAAGATCGTGAGCCATGGCCGCTATGTCGCGTTTCAGATGGCCGAAGTCGCCATTCCGAAAAATCTCTTCGCGGACATCCTACGAATGATCGCCGACCTGCGGCCGCCGCCCAATCCAGCGCCTGCGTGAAGTGTTCGGTCGTCATGCGTCGAGCAAAAACTAAGGGAGAAGTGCGTCTTGATCACAACCGACTCTGTATTGTCCGGTGCGCGATCCGCCCATGTCACTGGTTTTGGTGTGCCGGAGCACCACAGCAGCGCCGCAGCGCGGCAATCTCAACCTCAATAAGCGGGCGATCCGGAAAATAATGCCGGTATAGGACGAATGTCCGATGTCACGGCAGGAGATCAATGATACGCGCTTGGCACATTCCCGGTTATCTGGGGAATGCCAGCTTAGACAGGCGCAGGCCCATTTCCACGAACCGGCTGTCGATTAGATTTTCAGCAGAGACATCGTTCGCCCGAAAGCATCGTCCGTGGTTGCGCTCGTATCCGCTCCCATCAAACGCCAGTGATCTTCGGGTGAAGGAGGGCAATATGTTCCTGGCTGCGGCTTGACGGCTCGTTGGGGTAATCCTGCCAGCGTACGAGGAATTCACCGTCGTCGACTCGGACAATGATCGTCCTTCATTGTCCCAATTTACCGTGCTTTTACCGTCCTGGAAAAACTGGAAAAGAGCAATGGAACCAGCCAGCATAAACGATCCTAGACCACTTTTGATTTATGACGGTGATTGCGGGTTCTGCACTTACTGGGTGCGCTACTGGCAACAGCTCACGGGCGACCGCGTAGCTTACGCGCCGTACCAGGAAACCGCTGAACAATATCCTGAAATCCCTGTCACTGCGTTTCAGAATGCCATTCAATTCATTGCCCCTGATGGCAAAATTGCGAGTGCAGCCGAAGCCAGTTTTTTGACCTTAAGTTACGCCCACGGCAAAGGCATCTGGCTCACACTTTATCGTAAATTTCCCGGCTTCGCGGGGGTCTCCGAACTGGCCTACGGCTTTATTGCCGCTCGCCGCCCCGCCTTTCATCGTCTGAGCCTGCTGCTGTGGGGGAGGAACTTTGTACCGCCCCGTTACGATCTGGTTTCGTGGTTATTCCTACGCGCCACCGGACTAGTCTATCTTTCTGCCTTTATCTCTTTCGCCGTGCAGGCAACGGGACTGATCGGCAGTCACGGCATCCTTCCGCTTCCGGAATTCATCGCCGCCCTTCGTACCCACTTGGGTGTGGCACGCTACTGGTTTGTCCCGATGGTGTTTTGGCTGGATCCCAGTGATTTCACTATTCAGGTCGTATGCTGGGCAGGTGCGGTGCTGTCACTGCTCCTGGTATTCGGCATCCTACCACGCCTCAGCCTGCTTTTACTGTATGTGCTTTATCTCTCGCTCATTTATGCCGGGCAGGTTTTCATGGCCTACCAGTGGGATATGTTTCTGGTAGAAGCAGGCTTTCTTGCGCTTGTACTGAGCGTGGCAACAACGCCTGGCATCTGGCTGCTGCGTTGGCTGCTGTTCCGCTTCATGCTTATGTCGGGCGCCGTCAAACTTCTGAGCGGCGATTCCCACTGGGCAAATTTCTCCGCGCTATCCTACCATTTTTTGACCCAGCCGTTGCCGACTCCACTGGCATGGTACGCGGCACAACTTCCGGCAGCCGCACTGGCCTTTGCCACGGGAATGGTTTTTTTCGTCGAGCTGGTTTTGCCCGTCCTGATTTTCTGCCCACGGCGACTTCGTTTCGTTGCCGCTTTTGGTATTTTGCTGCTGCAGATATGCATTTCGCTTACCGGCAATTACAATTTTTTCAATCTGCAAACCATGTTCCTGTGCCTGCCGCTGTTTGACGACGCGGCGCTGCAAAAGGTGCTTCCGCGACGCCTGGTCTGCCTTTGGTTGCACCACACCCAGGAAAACAGGCCAGGCAAAGCCGTTTCCTTCGCTGTCAGCGTGCTGGCAGTGATCATAGTATTCTGCGGTTTTGTGCAGATGGTTATGAGTTTTGGCGGCAAGCCACCTGCAACGGCGATCGCGATTAACGAAAGCATCGCGCCCCTATGTATCGTCGATAGTTATGGCTTGTTCGCAGTCATGACTACCAAAAGGGCGGAAATCGTCATTGAGGGTTCGGATGACGGCGAAGAATGGAGAGAATATTCATTCAAATACAAACCCGGCGACGTAAAGCGGCGACCGAGGTGGAACATCCCGCATCAGCCAAGACTTGACTGGCAGATGTGGTTTGCTGCGTTGGAATCGCCAACGCGTCTTCCTTGGTTTGCGCTTTTTTTACAGAGAATCCTGGAAAATTCGCCGCAAGTCGTGAAACTGCTTGAGAGCAATCCGTTTCCGAACAAGCCGCCTGTTTACTTGCGGGCTCTGTATTACGATTACACCTATGCTAGCACCACGGATAAGGAAAATGGTGTTTGGTGGAACCGGCAGTTGTTAGGGCTATACTTTCCGGTAGTCTCTTTGTCCGGACCCCAATTGTAAGTCCGAAGGCGCGCGGTGGACACAAGGAATCGATAGAATTCTCCGGCCCTCCCCGTTCAGTTCAGAATCTTTTTTGATTGCTGCGCAAAGCTCCGCTCGATGTTTGGCGTTCCCTGACCTGCAACTGAACTTTCATCCAGCGACGGTTAGAGCCTCGGCAGTTGATGCGCCTTGCGGCGCGGTGTGAGCAACAGGCGAGCGGCGGAGCTGGTCAGGATTGCGCAGCCGGGCGCCTGTTGCGGTGAGATCAGCGGCATAGGCCGCAGGTGTCTGGTAGCCGAGCGAGGAATGCGGCCTCGCGGTGTTGTAATCGTAGGCCCATGAGCCAATGACCTGCCGGGCGTGATCGAGACCGACGAACAGGGTCTCGTTCAATAGCTCGTCACGCATCCGGCCGTTGAAGCTCTCGCAGAAGCCGTTCTGCGTCGGCTTACCCGGGGCGATGTAGTGCCAATCGATGCGAACAGCCGTCTATAGCCGAACCGCCGGCGTGCATTGGCCAGATCGCGCAGCCGGCACCGGAGCTCGGTATCAGGCGGCCGGCAGAATTGATACCGGATGCTGGTCCGATCGGCGGCGATGACGGAGCAGGCCCGCCGCTCGCTCATCTGGAACATCGTCCGAAGATGAGCGACAGCCTCGCGCTTTACGGCGGGCCCTACCATTTTTTTCCCAGAAGCTCGCGCAGGGCCGAGGCGTCGAGCATCGACTCCGCCAGCAGCTTCTTCAGCTTGCCGTTCTCGTCTTCGAGTGCCCGCAGCCGTTTGGCATCCGAGACATCCATCCCGCCGAACTTGGCCTTCCAGTTGTACAGCGTCGCTTCCGACATCCCGTACTTCCGGCAGAGTTCCCCAGCCTTCGCGCCAGCCTCATGCTCCCGCAACACTGCGATGATCTGTTCTTCCGTAAACCTGCTTCGCTTCATCGGTCCGTCCCTTGTTCAGGCCGGACTCTAACTCCTCGTGGAGGAATATCTCAGTGGCAGGTCATCCCGATACTTCAGGAACCCGCTTCAATATAAACGTCATCAGCTTGGGTTTCTATCAACTTCACCGTGCTTCGCCTGTTAAGGCAACCTGCAAAAGGGACGGTTCATGCCGCCTGATGTCCACCGGAATCAAACGCCAGTGATTTTCGGGTGAAGGAAAGCGAGATATTCCTGGGCGGCTCGGAACGCTTTTAAAAAACGACTTTCCACACGCCGTGAGGAAAGCCAAGCGGGCCGCCGCCAGGCGAGGCCGCCGGTTGCGGATCATGTGCGCCGATGAAGCGCGTTTCGGCCGCGTCAACCCACGGCCATGCGGGGCCCCGATCGGCATCGGGCCGAGGTCGCCTCGGGGCTCATTCGCGAATACATCTATTTGCGTGGCGAGGTCTCTCCGAAGGATGGCACTCGCGTCTATCTGATCATGCCGACATCGAATACGGCGTGCGCTCCGCCGAAGGACAATCCGTGTGATGAAATCCGCGAAAAGATCTTCAAGAACGATGCTCTTAAATCCATCGACGCCGTGCGCGCCAACCCCGAGGAGGCGATCCTCTCCATGGAACGCAAGCCCGAAATTGTAAAATCCATCCCCTCATTCCCCTACATCATCAAGTCACTCTGATGTGGAAATGGTATAAGAGGGGGAAGAAGGAGAGCCTTCGCTGCGGCTGTGGTGAATTGAACCTGAATCTTCTACCGAAGGCTAGCTGAACCGCCGAGAGCGCTGCGCTGGGTCATGGGCGAGAGTTCGTCGAAAAGCATGTGCGCATTGCCGCGCTCCGAAAAATCGGGAAAGGCCAAACGGAATGAACGAAATGCAGGCTGGCGCCGCCGTACCGAAGGCGAAGCGAGGAAAGTTCCAATCGCCATGGCTCAAATTCGGCGTGGAAACGGGGCCGCTGATCCTGTTCTTTTTCGCCAACGCGCGGCCAAAACTTTTCGCGCCCGCCGTCGCGCCCTTCCTGCCGCCGGTGATCCTAAACGGCCCAAACGCCGGGCTCTTCACCGCAACCCTCGTCTTGATGGCGGCGGTCACGGTGGCCCTCGCCGTTTCGTTTGTTTCGACACGGCGGCTGCCGGCCGTGCCGCTCATGACCGCGGCTCTCGTGCTCGGTTTTGGCGGTCTCACGCTTTATTTGCAGGACGCCACCTTCATCAAGATGAAGCCGACCGTGCTCTATGCCGGCTTCGGGGCAGCGCTCATCGGCGGCCTCGCGCTGAACAAGCCGGTGCTGCCGATCATTTTCGATCAAGCCATGGCTTTGACGGAGCGCGGCTGGCGGCTCCTCACCTGGCGTTGGGGCGGCTTCTTTTTCGCGCTTGCGCTTTTGAACGAGATCGTTTGGCGCACCCAATCAAACGATGCCTGGGTTGCGTTTAAATTTCCCGGAATTTTTATTCTGATTGTTCTTTTTTCGGTGGCTCAGATGCCGCTCATCATGCGCAACAAGCTGTCAGACGAAGAGGCGGAACGCGCGCCGGATCATTATTGAATTTGGCTTTATGGGCCGGGCGGCCTCCCTGCCAGGAACTCGGAGACGTGCCACCGCCGGGCGGAGGGAAGCCGCGCCGCGATCAGGACCTGTATTGCTGAATGCGGGTCGTGCGCAGTCCGGCCAGCCCATATTGGTCGATCGATAATTGCCAGGACAGAAATTCATCGACGGTCAATGTATAGCGGCTGCACGCTTCGTCCAGTGACAAAAGGCCGCCGCGCACCGCCGCCACGACTTCCGCCTTGCGCCGGATCACCCAGCGCTTGGTCGTGGAAGGCGGCAGATCCGCGACGGTCAAGGGGCTACCGTCGGGCCCGATGACATATTTCGCCCTGAGACGGTTTGGTTCGGCCATGGTCGACACTCACATACCAGACTGACTTGCTGGCAGCAAAATAGGCGAGGTGTTTTAAGATTTGCCTAAACCCAAGCTTCGCTTTTGCTAATGAAATTCCGTTCCAAAGCCTTTTATTATTTGGCGCGACCGCGATGATTTGCGCTTTATGTCTCTAATTGAGACGCTTTCTTTGCATAACGTTAAGGAAGCAGCCCGGCGCGTTGGGCGGCGACCGTCGAGCGAATTTGCGTTTGGGAGAGGGGAGGTATTAAATAAGGAAGCTGCGCAATGCAGGTTCCTGCTCGTGGCGACAGAGATAGCGCCATGTTTCGCAGTTGTGCCTGACGGATTGGCCGCTGAGAGTAGCGCGGCGGCTCCTCAGCTGAGATACTTGCCTTGGAACCGGAGTACCGGATCGCTCCGGTGCGCGGCAAATGGAGACTTGCAGGCCATGATGGAGCGATGGGCGACGGCCATGAACGAAAACCACGCGCCGGGAGGGAACGACAGTCCCAATAGTCTCGGGTTCAATAAGCCCGCGGCGCAAACGCGCGTGGTCGTCGCGATGTCGGGCGGGGTCAACTCCTCGGTCGTGGCCGCGTTGCTCAAGGAGCAAGCTTACGATGTCATCGGCGTGACGCTGCAGCTTTACAACCATGGCGCGGCGGTTCACCGCAAAGGATCCTGTTGCGCCGGACAGGACATCCATGATGCGCGTCTTACCGCCGCCCGTCTCGGCATCCCTCACTATGTGCTTGACTACGAGGAGAGGTTCAAGCACAAGGTCATCTCGCCGTTCGCGCAAAGCTATGCGGCGGGGCAAACACCCATCCCGTGCGTCGCCTGCAACAGCGAAATCAAATTCGCCGATCTCATGGAAACGGCGCAAGACCTCGGCGCCGACGCCTTGGCGACCGGCCATTACGTGTCGTCCCGGCCCGAAGCCACCCGCGGTCGCGCGCTCTACCGAGCCCACGACCTTTCCCGCGATCAGAGCTATTTCCTGTTCGCGACGACCAAGGCGCAACTCCAATTGTTGCGGTTTCCTCTCGGCGATATGGAAAAGGCGCAAGTCCGCGCCCTCGCCCGCCGGTTCGGCCTGCCGGTTGCCGATAAAGCCGACAGCCAGGATATTTGTTTCGTGCCAACCGGCAGATACAGCGATCTCATCGAACGCTTGACGCCTGGCGCGGCGCTGCCGGGCGACATTGTGCATATCGACGGGCGGGTGCTCGGACACCACCCGGGCGTCATCCATTACACGGTTGGCCAACGGCGCGGCCTGGGGCTTGGCGGCTTCCGCACCGGCGCACCGCTGTTTGTCGTCAAACTGGACGCCGCGCGGGCTCGCCTCATCGTTGGGCCGCGGGAAGCGTTGGCGACCCGCCGGGTCCGTTTGCGCGCGCTCAACTGGATCGGGCCCGGCACGCTCGACGATCACGCCAAGAGCGAGGAACTCTACGTGCAGATTCGCTCCTCCCGGCCTCCGGTTCAGGCCCTCCTTTGCATCGGTCAGGGCGAGGCCACCGTCGAATTCGCCGCCGCCGAAGATGCCGTCTCGCCTGGCCAAGCCTGCGTCTTTTATGCGTCGGACCGCCCACATGCGCGCGTTTTGGGCGGTGGCTTCATTATTTCGGCGGAACCGGCTTGTCCGGCGGACGCGGAAAATAATTACGCGCGGGTCGAGCCATTGTCGCTTTGAGCGGGAAACCGGCCGCGTCCCGCGCGGGAGCGGAAGCTCGAGAACAAGTTGACCGGAGCGGGCGTCCATTAAATGGAAGTCGCTACGGCGAAACGTGGAGGTTAGCGCTCGTGCAAAAGGAAATCCTTGCCGCCCCTGTCTTGGACGCCGCGCCAGAACGCGCGGGCGATCTTGCCATTCTCGACAATAAGCATGTCAAGAAATCCTACGCTCGCTGGGCGCCGGTTTATGATCTTGTCTGGGGCCTCGTCCTGCGTCCGGGACGCAAAGCCGCGGCGGCGGCGGCCGACCGCCCTGGCGGGCATGTGCTCGATGTCGGCGTCGGCACCGGCCTCGAATTGCCCATGTTCGACCGGCGGACGAGATTGACCGGGGTCGATCTTTCCGAGCCCATGCTGCGGCGCGCCCAAAGGCGGATACGCGCCAAGGCTTTAGGCAATGTCGAAGGCCTCCTGGTCATGGACGCGGCGCACCTCGCTTTTCCAGACGCCCATTTCGATGCGGTGGTCGCGCCTTACGTTCTGACGGTCGTACCCGAGCCGCAAGCGACTCTCGTTGAACTGGCCCGTGTCGTGAAACCCGGCGGCGAGATCGTCCTCGTCAATCATGTCGGCAGCGGCCAAGGCCCGATGGCCTGGATCGAATCCGCCCTCGCAAAATGCAGCGCCGAACTCGGCTGGCAGTCGGAATTTGCGTGGTCGATAATCGGCGATTGGATCGATTCCACGCCTTATGTCCGTCTCGTGGAACGCCGCAAAATGCCGCCTTTTGGGCTGTTTACCCTTGCGCGGATCGAGAGGCTTTGAGCAAAATTTGGCCGCGAAACAGGATCGACACCGTCCGCAAGCGCGGTTTCATCCGGTGAAGCTGTTCGACTTTGCCGGAACTTACGCTAAAAACCGACGACACCCCCCTTGTTTTGCTCTTCGATTAAACTTACATTGCATCGTGTCGTGTTTTTGCCGACGGCTTGGCCCCGCATTTTTGCGTCTGCTGACGACCTCCTCCTCAAAACATCGATGCAACATCGGCGTCCGCATGGATGGGCGCCACTCTTCTCTACGACTCTAAGGATAGCCTCTATGACTACGGGAACCGTGAAGTGGTTTAATCCGGACAAAGGATACGGCTTCATACAGCCAGACGACGGCGGCAAGGACGTGTTCGTCCACATCAGCGCCGTGGAACAATCAGGATTGCGCAATCTGCAGGAAGGCCAGAAAATCGCCTACGAAGTCATTGCCGACAAACGAACCGGCAAGTCCGCGGCGGGTAACCTTCACGCAGCCTGAAGGCAGGACTAATTTGCTGCAAGGGCCCTGGCATAAACGCTGGGGCTTTTCTTTGCCGGAATTCATGACCAGCGCCGTTAGGCGGCGGCGGCGCGAGCCCGTTGAAAAAAATTGCCCACTCGGGGCAAGTCAGGAACCAACCAGCGTCAAACTTTAATTAAAAATGAGTGGTTCGCTCCCGGAGCATGGTTCGTTTGTGCGCGATTGGCTCGATCAAGCCCTATGAGCCCGGCCTTTCAAAGGCGGCGCGATGCGCCCCCGCCGCAATGGGTTCGAAGCGCCCGCTTACCCCGTCGAGCGCAAGCAACGCGCCCCTGGAGATGCCGAAATAGGCTCCGTGAAGGCCGAGCTTGCCTTGCTGCTCGCGCTCGGCGATCCATGGAAAGGTGCGCAAATTGGCGAGACCTTGGACAATCGAAGCCAGGGCGAGACGCTCGATGTAATCGCCGAGCGGGGCAGCAGCCGGCTCGATTCGCGCCGCCGCGGTATTGATTAGGCTGATCCATTTGCCAATGAAATCGCTCGACGAAAGCGGCGCATGACCAGCGTTGGCTTCGCCGCGAACGAAGGCGCGCACTCCGCCGCAGCCCGAGTGTCCCATGACCACGATATGTTCGACGCCCAAACCGATCACCCCGAATTCAAGCGCCGCGGAGGTGCCGTGCAGATCATCGTTTGGCCCGTAGGGCGGCACGAGATTGGCTACGTTGCGTACAATAAAGAGTTCTCCCGGTTCCGCGTCGAAGATGACCTCCGGCGGTACGCGCGAATCACAGCATCCGATCAGCATGATCCGGGGTTTTTGTCCAGCCTCGGCCAAATGACGAAAACGGTCTTGGTCGAGCGTGAAACGCCCGCCAAGGAACCCTTCGTAACCGCTGACGAGCCGCTCCGGCAGCAGCGCGCGGCCCCGCTCGGCGCCGTCTGTTCGCGAGGTCGTCCCAGACACAGTCCCACCCCAAAACCGCAAATAGCCGCGCCTCCCGCCTTGCGGCGGGCAATCCGGCGAGCGATCGCCTGGATCATGGCATCGTAGGCCGCTTGTCAACTCGCAAAAAAAGCAATGCCCACGCCCGCGCCGCAAGGCCAAACGCCAGGCACGCGAAAGGCCGGCCTGCCACCTACTATCCTATAGCCGCGGGTTGGACATAGATCGATGACTCTCTTGCACTTTCGTGCCGGCGTTGGGCTCTCTCTTGGCCTTACCCTTATGTTTGCCTCGCTCTTGGGGTGCCTCGCCGATCCCGCGCCGGTCATTCACTATGCTCCGGTCGAAAATCTGGAGCAAGCCGATGTCGCGCTGATCGGTCGGGCGGAGCACGACATCGACATCGCCGCCTACGTTTTGACCGATCGGCCTGTCATGTCCGCATTGCTCCGGGCGGCGGGGCGAGGCGTCAAGATTTGGATCTATCTGGATGGAGGCCGAATTGGCGAGCGGGAACCCACGCCGCTGTTTCGGGAACTGCTCGCGACCCCTGAAATCGATGTGCGCTTCAAGCGCCCGAGATCACCTTTGATGCACCTCAAGAGCTACCAAATCGATGGCCGATGGCTACGCACGGGAGCCGCGAACTTTTCCGCGTCGGGATTGAAGCGGCAAGATAATGATCTCCTCGTCATCGACAGCCAAGCCGCGGCGGAGCTATTTAAGCGGCGTTTCGACGCGATCTTCGCGCAAGGAGAAACCGTACCACTTGCCACGACGGAGCAGAACCCGTAAGCGGCGCAAACCGGGTTCCGCTTCGCTTGAAAACCCGGAGGGGCACGGTGCTCAAAGGCAGGCGCCCCGCGCGAAGCGAGAACGGTCAATCGACCAATCTGTCACGAAGGCCAAATTTCGCTGTTTCCAGCGAACCACTCCCAGGCCATCAATATGCGCGATCGCGCACAACCTCAACGCACGTCCGCATTAAGATATTGATATCGAAGCCGAGCGACCAATTATTGATATACGCCAGATCCAACTTCACACGCTCGGTCATCTCCTCAAGCAACCGGGTTTCGCCCCGCAATCCGTTGACCTGCGCCCAGCCGGTAATCCCCGGCTTGACATGGTGGCGTAAACCATAATCGGCAATGTGAACCATGTATTCCTTATCATGGGCAACCGCATGGGGTCGCGGCCCAACCAGGGACATCTCGCCTCTTAGGACATTGAGGAGCTGTGGCAGCTCATCGATGCTCGACCGGCGGAGGAATTTGCCTACAAGTGTCGCGCGAGGATCGTCGCGGGACGCTTGAATTATGGCCGGTCCGTCATCGAGAACCGTCATAGTCCGGAACTTGAAGATGACAAACTCCTTCGCCTTCAAGCCGGTTCGCCGTTGCTGGAATATGATTGGACCGTCGCTATCGAGCTTGATGGCGATCGCGACAATCAAGAAAAGCGGCCACAAAAGCAATATTGCCGTCATGGAACCAACGACGTCCAGAGTCCGCTTGACCGCTCTCTCGAAAGCGTTCAACGGCGCCCTCTGGCGAGTCACCGGGAGCGACAGCCTGTCCGCAGACCAACCACGCCGCCCCAGCAGGGTTCTCATGTTATGGTCAGGTAAAAGCCGGACCGGAAGCGGAGACTCGCGAAGGCGGGAGCGAATTGTCGCGAGAAGCTCCTCGCTGCCCCAGGGCAGCGCCACCAAAAATTCCTCGGCGCCATGTTCGCGCGCCGCCGCGAGGGCGCTGTCCAGACCGGCCAGGACCTCGCCCGGGGGGCGCCCGCCCTTGGTCGCGACCGCCACCCGGAAAACTTCCCGCAAACCACGGTATCGCAATAGGAAACTAGCGTTCAATCCCAGCAGTTCCGCCGGTTCGCCTATCGTCACGACACGACATGCATCGAGGCTCCCCGCGGACAAGAGGGCACGCGTTGCCATGGCGAAAACCCAACGGACAATTACCAAGAAAATCAATTGGGGCAATAACGCCGCAACCAAGGGCGCGGCCGGAAACCCGCCGTTGCCTCGCAAAAGGAACAAGGATCCGGCCACCAAAAGAGCGGTAGAGGCAAAGATCGCGAGCAGCCGGCCAAAATACGAAAACGGCGCGAGCAGCACGGGAAGTTGGTATAGGCCGCGCGCACTAACCAAACAAATGTATAGCAGGCCATTGATAATGCCGGCGCCCACGCAGGCTTCGACCGTGGCGGGGCTTTCGAACCAAACGTGTTGATAAACGATTCCTCCAAGGGTGCTCGAAATTGCAATAAGAAACAGATCAACAACCCCAGCCAGGATTTCGATTTTTTGGCAGGAAATTTTGAATTGGCTGAAAAACCGCCAATCTGCCTTGGCGCGGGTCCGCAACTCCATAATATCGCTTAAGCGACTCTGAAACATCCGAAGTCCTCTCGTTAACTGCTGATTAAAGACTACTCTCATTAACTGATGATTAAAGACTATTCTGATTAACTGATGATTGAAGACTTCTCACATTAACTACTGATCATTTTAATTATATCTCAGTTCTCAAATTGAGTTGATGTTTTCATCCTTCTATCACCAACTCACTGCTTTCTCAAGCGCGAATTTGTCCCAGCACGGTCCCGACGCTCTACAATATCTCTTAAGCGACTCAGAAAATCCCAACGCCCCTCATTAACTCCCAATTAAAGATTATGTCCAAATTAACTATAACTGATAATTAAATATTTTAATATTTTACTCATTAAGCATAGAAGATCTTCTCAACTTCTCATGCTCAAATCTAGTATTTTATTTTATCATTCATCATATACTCTTTCAAACTTTATCCGACAAATTCTATCCTACTTTCGTCGCAAATTTACAGCAATTCCCAAATATGGCAATAGCCCATTTAGGGTAATAGCCCATTTAGGGAGTTATGATTACGGGGCGAATAAGGCAGCCACTAACTCATCATTAATAAAGCAGCGCTTGCCCTCGGCGTTCGAGGTCGCGGCGCGGCCAGATCGTTCAATCCCCGGCCTCTCTCAAGCCGGCCTTTGCGCCCAAGTGGGACATTCGCAGGCAGCTCCATCCCCTACCTGCATCGATTAAATGTAATGCCTGACACGGTAACCCTTTCCGTATTAACGGTAACCTTTCCGTATTATTCGAAAGAACAGACAATGCGGCACTTTAGTGGCGACAGGTTCGGCAAGGAAGTTTTTTGCGGTGCGGCAAATTGTCTCCGAGGAGGGTACCTCGATGCGTCGGTGCGTCATGGATTTAGGCTTTTTCTTAACCTTGGCGGCCGCGCTTTCGGGCAACTCCGGCATCGGCCCAGGATTCGCCTCGGCGGGCGTTGCGAGGCGCCGGCAATCGGCGCCAACCCAAGCTCTCGCGAATTGATCGAAGCCGGTGGCGCGGCCGGTTCCTGGCGTCTCGCTCGGACTGCCACGGCGACCGCCGCGAAAGGCGAGGCGGCGGTCCTCCACACGGCGGATTTCGAGCGGTCCGATCCGCGTTTGGCGGGGCTCATGTTGCGATGCGGAAGAGAAGGCGTCCAAGCAGTCCTCGTCGCGGTCGAACCTTTTCCGCCGCACGCCCGGCCGCAAATCACCTTGCGCACGCCGGGACAAGAATCCCAATTTATCGGAACGATAATTTCGACCGGCGCGGGAATTCGGTTGCCCAGCGCCGCAAAGAGCTTGGTGACAGGCCCCTGGCGGACGCCGCCTGATCTCGAGAAAAAAGTGGCCGCTGGCGGCCGCCGCGCCGAATGTGTCCAAAAATAAGACTTTACGCGATCGTGCTTTTAGGGAGATATCGTACCGAAAAACATAAGCGCCACGTAAGAAAACTAAGCCAACATAATGCGAATGGGAGGGATCGAAATGGAATGCGTGATCGCCGGAGGCGCCTTTTTTGGCGCCGTCCTAGGGCGATTTTTCAAGGTCTTGGTTCTAATTCCCGCCGGCGCCCTCACGATCGCTTTGCTTCTGGTGAAGCGAGAGTTTGCCGGTCACACGTTGTTAGACTCATTCCTGGGAATTGGCCTGCTGATCGCAAGCCTTGAACTCGGTTACGTCGCGGGGCTGTTTTCGACGGATATTTGCCTAGCGGCGCGCGTTTTTCGCGGATTTCTGGGACGTTCTCGCCGCCCGTCGCCATCGTGCCCAACTCACCGAAAATAACCAACTCTCTCGCCGATTCGTCGCGCCGGGAATGCTCGTCGAGGGCCTTTCGCAAGCCGCGCGCCATGCGCGAGCGCGATCCGATTCGATTGGCTAGGATCACGCTCAAAGGTCTTTGTTTTCCCATGATCTTTATCGCGCAACCGGTTTCCACTTTCGTGGATCATGCGCGAGCAACACTTCCGCCCCGACGCTCGCCGTCAGGGCAAAATCTCGTTTATTGATTTTTCCTGCGAATGAGGGTTGACGCGCCAGACGGGCGCCATTAAGTTCCGCCCACTTCGGACAGGCCGTAGGTTTTGCTTTCGGGGCGCCTCGCCCCGGACCTTTCAAACCTAGACGCTGTCGTACCCAGCGGCTTGACAATCGCAATAGATCCAAAGATCCAAGAGATCGCTTGGATCGACAAGAGGCAAGAACGCGGTATCCGATGCCGTGATCCTCTGCCAAATCCCGGCGCCGGAAGCCTTGGCGGGCTTAAGGCGCATTGTCGTTTGCGGTGATGGCATTGCCGGCCGCGGAGCCGGAGGTTTGATTTTATCGCCGCGCCTGGGCTGTCCGGCGATGGTTTATTGGTAAAGACTGAGAAAGACCAGGGATGCCCACGATCAGTCAGTTGATCCGCAAGCCGCGGCAGGAAAAGACCTATCGCGAGAAGGCGCGCCATCTCGGCGCCTGCCCGCAGAAGCGGGGCGTCTGCACGCGGGTCTATACGACAACGCCGAAAAAGCCGAATTCGGCGTTGCGCAAGGTTGCCAAGGTCCGCCTGACCAATGGCTTCGAGGTGATCGGCTATATCCCGGGCGAGGGTCATAATCTGCAGGAGCATTCGGTCGTCATGATCCGCGGCGGCCGGGTGAAGGATCTGCCTGGGGTGCGCTATCACATACTGCGCGGCGTGCTCGACACCCAAGGCGTCAAAAACCGCAAGCAGCGCCGGTCCAAATACGGCGCCAAGCGGCCGAAATGAATTTCAGGTGAATTTAGAGACAGCTTGAGACTGGAGTACCGGGGTCGTCGTCGCACTCGACTATTGCGGCCTTTGAACAACCTAGAGCATGTCCCGAAGAAGTTGCTCGACTTTTTCGATAAGGACATGCTCCAACCCTTTGAATTGAGCGATTCCTTTTCGATCACGTGATTCCACGTGATCGGGAAGCGCTCTAATGAGATTCGACGGAGCCTGACGATGTCGCGCCGCCATAGCGCCGAAAAACGGGAAGTCATTCCGGACGCGAAGTTCGGGGATGTCGTTCTCACCAAGTTCATGAATTCGATCATGTACGCCGGCAAGAAGTCGATCGCCGAGGCGATCGTCTATGACGCCTTCGACATCATCGAGCAGAAGACGCGCTCGGAGCCGCTTCCGGTCTTCAAGCAGGCCTTGGATAATGTCGCTCCGGCGATCGAGGTGCGCTCGCGCCGGGTCGGCGGCGCGACCTATCAGGTGCCGGTCGAGGTCCGCGCGGAGCGCCGCCAGGCGCTTGCCATTCGCTGGATCATCAACGCCGCGCGCGGCCGCAACGACAAAACGATGGTCGATCGTCTGTCGGCGGAGCTGATGGACGCCGCCAATAATCGCGGCAATGCGGTCAAGAAGCGGGAAGACACGCATCGCATGGCGGAAGCCAACCGCGCGTTTTCACATTATCGTTGGTAGAAAACCTAAGGTTTTAGCGGTTTTCCGCCTGAAGGAATTGTGTCATGCCCCGCAGCCATCCAATCGAGGATTACCGGAACTTCGGGATCATGGCTCATATCGATGCGGGCAAGACGACTACGACGGAGCGGATTCTCTATTACTCCGGCAAATCGCATAAGATCGGCGAAGTCCATGACGGCGCGGCCACCATGGATTGGATGGAGCAGGAGCAGGAGCGGGGCATCACCATCACGTCCGCCGCGACGACGACGTATTGGAGCGGCAAGCGCCTCAACATCATCGACACGCCCGGCCATGTCGATTTCACGATCGAAGTCGAGCGCTCGCTCCGGGTGCTTGACGGCGCCGTCTGCGTCCTCGACGGCAACCAGGGCGTGGAGCCGCAGACCGAGACTGTCTGGCGCCAAGCCGAGAAATACAACGTGCCGCGCATCGTCTTCGTCAATAAGATGGACAAGACCGGCGCCGATTTCCATCGCTGCGTCGAGGAGATCAAAACCAAGGTCGGCGGCCGCCCGGTCTGTATTCAGCTGCCGCTTGGATCGGAAGCCGATTTCAAGGGCATCGTCGATCTCGTACGGATGAAAGCCGTGGTTTGGGAAGACGAGGCGCTCGGGGCCAATTATGCCGACGCAGAAATCCCGGAAGATCTGAAAGGCAAGGCGGCGCAATACAGGCATATCCTCATCGAGGCGGCGGTCGAGCTCGACGACGATGTCATGGCCGCCTACCTCGACGGCACGGAACCGGACGCCGCGACCTTGCGGCGCCTCTTGCGCAAGGCGGTCCGCGACATCGCCTTTATCCCAATTCTGTGCGGCGCGGCATTCAAGAACAAGGGCGTGCAGCCGTTGCTCGACGCAGTTGTCGATTTTCTTCCTTCGCCTCTCGACCGCGAGGCGATTAGGGGCGTCGACATGGAGACGGGCGCCGATGTGGTCCGGCTGCCGCGCGACGAAGACCCTTTTTCCATGCTCGCTTTCAAGATCATGGACGATCCCTTTGTCGGCACGATTACTTTCGGCCGTGTCTATTCGGGCCACGTCGAGTTGGGCACCACCGTCTTGAACTCGACCAAGGACAAGAAGGAGCGGGTCGGCCGCATGCTTCTCATGCACGCGAATAACCGCGAGGACATCAAGGAAGCCTATTCGGGAGATATTGTCGCGCTGGCCGGCTTGAAGGATACTCGGACCGGAGATACGCTCTGCGATCTGAACAAGCCGGTGATCCTGGAGCGCATGGAATTCCCGGAACCGGTGATCGAGATCGCCATCGAACCGAAATCCAAGGCCGATCAGGAAAAGCTTGGGGTCGCCTTGGCCAAGCTCGCGGCGGAAGATCCATCCTTCCGGGTATCAACCGATCAGGAATCCGGGCAAACGATCTTGAAGGGCATGGGCGAACTCCATCTCGACATCAAGGTCGATATTTTGCGGCGCACCTATAAGGTCGACGCCAATATCGGCGCGCCGCAAGTCGCCTATCGCGAGAAACTGGCGCGGCGTTGCGTAATCGATGAAATTCACAAGAAGCAGACCGGTGGCTCGGGCCAATTCGCGCGCGTGAAAATCATCTTCGAGCCGAACGAGCCAGGTAAGGGCTCGAGCTTCGAGAGCGACGTCGTCGGCGGCACGGTGCCGAAGGAATATGTTCCCGGCGTCGAGAAGGGCATCAACAGCGTCATGGGGTCCGGTGTGCTCGCGGGGTTCCCGGTCGTCGATGTCAAGGCGACGCTCGTCGACGGCGCTTATCACGACGTCGATTCCTCGGTCCTTGCCTTCGAGATTTGCGCGCGAGCGGCGTTCCGCCGCGCCCTCAAGGAATGCGGCTCCGTCTTGCTCGAACCGATCATGAAAGTTGAGGTAACCACACCCGAGGACTACACGGGCTCGGTCATGGGCGACCTCCTCGGCAGGCGCGGGCAGGTCCAGGGGCAGGACATGCGCGGCAACGCGGTCGTCATCAATGCGATGGTGCCGCTCGCGAATATGTTTGGCTACGTCAATCAGCTGCGATCCTTCAGCCAAGGCCGCGCCAATTACACAATGCAATTCGATCATTATGAACAGGTCCCGGCGGGCGAAGCCGGGAAGATTCAGGACAAATACACCTGATCTCTTGAGGCAGCACGTGAGAAAATCTTAGAGGAGCCGGACGATGGGCAAGGAAAAATTCCAGCGGACAAAGCCGCATTGCAATATCGGGACAATCGGTCACGTCGATCATGGCAAGACGTCGCTAACGGCGGCGATCACCAAGGTCTTGGCCGAGACGGGGGGCGCGACCTATACCTCCTACGATCAGATCGACAAGGCGCCGGAGGAGAAAGCGCGCGGGATTACGATCTCGACGGCGCATGTCGAATACGAGACCAAGAAGCGGCATTACGCCCATGTCGATTGTCCGGGCCACGCCGACTATATAAAAAACATGATCACCGGCGCGGCGCAGATGGACGGCGCTATTTTGGTGGTCTCGGCGGCGGACGGCCCAATGCCGCAAACCCGCGAGCATATACTTCTTGCCCGCCAGGTCGGCGTCCCGGCGCTGGTCGTGTACATGAATAAGGTCGACATGGTCGACGACCCAGAGCTTCTGGAGCTCGTCGAGCTCGAGGTTCGCGAGCTTTTGTCGAAGTACGATTTTCCCGGCGACGATATTCCGATCACCCAAGGTTCGGCGTTGTGCGCGCTCGAGGGCCGCAATCCGGAGATTGGACACGATTCGGTGTTGAAGTTGATGGACGCGGTGGACGCCTATATTCCGCAGCCCGAGCGTCCGGTCGATCAGCCATTTCTGATGCCGGTCGAGGATGTGTTTTCGATTTCCGGCCGCGGCACCGTCGCAACGGGTAGGGTTGAGCGCGGGGCCGTCAAGGTCGGCGAGGAGGTCGAGATCGTTGGCCTGCGGCCGACGGTGAAGACGGTGGTGACCGGCGTCGAGATGTTCCGTAAGCTCCTCGATCAGGGTCAAGCGGGCGACAATATCGGCGCGCTTTTGCGCGGCACGAAGCGCGAGGACGTCGAGCGCGGCCAGGTCTTATGCAAGCCGGGTTCAGTGAAGCCGCACACGAAGTTCAAGGCGGAGGCCTATGTCCTGACCAAGGATGAGGGGGGCCGTCATACCCCGTTCTTCACCGACTACCGGCCGCAATTTTATTTCCGCACCACCGACGTGACCGGCGTCGTGACCTTGCCGGAAGGCACCGAAATGGTGATGCCCGGCGACAATGTGACGATGGATGTCGAGTTGATCGTTCCGATCGCGATGGAGGAGAAGCTGCGTTTCGCCATCCGCGAAGGCGGCCGCACCGTCGGCGCCGGCGTCGTCGCCTCGATTACGGAATAACGCGAACGCGCGCGTCCGCGTTGTTGGATATCAGAGTCTCCCTGCTGGCGCCTATCGGTTACGGCAGGAGGACAAACGAGGATTGGCGTTAGCCGTTGGGGCCAGGGGCCGCAGCCGGCAGACAGGGATTTCATGCGATGAACGGCCAGAATATTCGCATTCGCCTCAAGGCATTCGATCATCGAATCCTCGATTCCTCGACGAAGGAGATCGTGTCGACGGCGAAGCGGACGGGAGCCCATGTGCGGGGCCCTATTCCGCTGCCGACGAAGATCGAGAAATTCACCGTCAACCGTTCGCCGCATGTCGATAAGAAATCGCGCGAACAGTTCGAGATAAGGACTTATAAAAGGGTTCTCGACATCGTCGATCCGACGCCGCAGACGGTTGACGCTTTGATGAAGCTCGATCTGGCCGCCGGCGTCGATGTGGAGATCAAGCTTTAGCGATCGCTGGGCTTTCGGAATTGAGATGAACTTCGCGCCGCGCGCCGCCGCGCGGAGGCGATAAGGAAATTTAACCATGCGATCAGGTGTCATCGCGCAAAAGCTCGGCATGACCCGTGTCTTCACCGGCGGGGGCGAACATGTGCCGGTCACGGTGTTGAAGCTCGATGGCTGTCAGGTCGTGGCGCATAGGACCAAGGATCGCAATGGCTATACCGCGGTTCAGCTCGGCATAGGCCGCGCCAAGGTCAAGAATATATCGAAGGCGGAGCGTGGCCATTTCGCGGTCGCCAAGGTCGAGCCCAAAATGAAGCTAGCCGAATTCCGCGTGGAAGAAGACGCGTTACTTCCGGTCGGCGCTGAGATCACGGCGGATCATTTCGTCGTTGGCCAGTTCGTCGACGTAACCGGGACGAGCACCGGCAAAGGCTTCGCTGGCGCCATGAAGCGCTGGAATTTCGGCGGCTTGCGGGCGACGCACGGCGTTTCGATCTCGCACCGGTCGCATGGTTCGACCGGCGGCAGGCAGGACCCGGGCAAGACCTTCAAGAATAAGAAAATGGCCGGGCACCTCGGCACCGAGAGGGTGACAACATTGAACCTGCGCATTGTCGAACTCGATATCGAACGCGGTCTTATACTCGTCGAGGGCGCGGTCCCTGGAACATCCGGTGGCTGGATTTATGTGCGCGACGCGGTGAAAAAGGCGCTTCCCCAAGAGGCGCCGAAGCCCGGCAAATACCGCATGGCAAATGCTTCTTTGGGCGGCGCGGCCGGGGCAGCGGCGGAGACTAGCGCATGAAGATCGATATCACCTCCCTCGACGGCGAGGCCGCCGGTTCGATCGACCTCGATGATGCTATTTTCGGTCTCGTTCCGCGCCAGGATTTGATCGCGCGGATGGTCCGCTATCAGCTCGCCAAGCGCCGCGCCGGAACGCATCAGACGCTTGGCCGCGCCGATATTTGGCGCACTGGCAAGAAATTGTACAAGCAGAAGGGGACGGGATCGGCGCGGCACGGATCGGCGCGGGTGCCGCAATTTCGTGGCGGTGGACGCACCTTCGGCCCCCTCGCGCGGTCGCACGCGCATGATCTGCCAAAGAAGCTGCGCGCGCTCGCCCTCAAGCATGCGCTGTCCGCCAAGGCCCGGGATGGCGCGATTATCGTGTGGCCGGAGGCGCGCGCCGCGGACGCCAAGACCAAATCCTTGAAGGCGAGTTTCGCCAAGCTCGGCTTGACCAACGCCTTGATCGTCGGCGGCACCGAGCTTGAGGCAAACTTTCGCCTTGCCGCGCGCAACATTCCGCAAATCGACGTCCTCCCGGTGCAAGGCATCAATGTCTACGACATTCTCCGCCGCCAGAAACTCGTCTTGACCGAAGCGGCGATCGATGCCTTGGAGGCGCGTTTTCAATGAGCCCGGCCAATCTCGCGCACGATGCGCACCATTACGACGTGATCCTCGCCCCGGTTATCACCGAAAAGGCGACGATGGCGTCGGAAGCAAATCAGGTCATCTTCAAGGTTCGCAAAAACGCGACGAAACCTGAGATAAAGGCGGCGGTCGAGCGGCTCTTCGATGTCAAGGTGGAAGCGGTCAATACGCTCGTCCGCAAGGGCAAGCGAAAAGTGTTCAAAGGCACGCGCGGCGTCCAATCCGATGTGAAGAAGGCCGTCGTGACCCTTGCCGAGGGTCACAAGATCGATGTGACGACCGGGCTTTGAGGTTTACGCGAGGAATGCGCCAATGGCACTGAAGACATTCAAACCGGTCACCCCCAGCCTTCGCCAACTCGTCATCGTCGATCGCTCCGGCCTCTATAAGGGCAAACCGCTAAAGCAGCTGACGGAGGGGAAGCCTTCGTCCGGCGGCCGCAACAATAATGGCCGTATCACCGTCGTTTTCGCGGCGGCGGTCACAAGCAAAGCTACCGGATTGTGGACTTCAAGCGGCGCAAGCTCGATATTCCCGCGAAAGTCGAGCGGATCGAATACGATCCGAACCGGACGTCCTTTGTCGCGCTTATCCGCTATGCCGACGGCGATCTTTCCTACATCATCGCGCCGCAGCGGCTCGCCGCGGGCGATGAAGTGATTTCTGGCGCACAGGCCGATGTGAAGCCGGGCAATGCGATGGCGCTTGCCAATGTACCGGTCGGCACGATCGTTCATAATATCGAGATGAAGATCGGCAAGGGCGCCGCCATGGCGCGTTCGGCCGGCACCTACGCCCAGGTGGTGGGACGCGACGAGGGCTATGTCATCGTCCGCCTGAACTCCGGCGAGCAGCGCCTCATCCATGGCCAATGTTTCGCAACCGTCGGCGCGGTGTCCAATCCCGATCACATGAATATTTCGCACGGCAAGGCTGGACGCAGCCGCTGGCTCGGGCGCAGACCGCATAATCGCGGGGTGACGATAAATCCAGTCGATCATCCGCACGGCGGCGGCGAAGGCCGGACCTCGGGAGGGCGCCATCCGGTGACGCCCTGGGGCAAGCCGACGAAGGGCAAAAAGACGAGGACCAATAAATCCACCGCCAAATTCATCGTGACCTCGCGTCACAAGAGCAAGAAGAAGGGCTGATCATGGCGCGCTCGATCTGGAAAGGCCCGTTCG
>CAVSRA010000002.1:0-2609350 GCA_963730245.1 uncultured Alphaproteobacteria bacterium
TCCGGAAGTTTTGACGGGGTGATCACCTAAAAAAGGAGCGTTCCGGTAGCCGTTACCCGCCCTTCCTCCAACTAAAATGGTCCATTGCCCAATCCGGCAGTCACCAAATGACGAGGGATTATGAGCCTTTCCATCTGTCTGCTTCATCTTGGTTTCTTTTTATTGCCGAAGCAGGTCCCATTTTTCATCTGATACTTATTGCATCAGTCGTTTGCGCCTGAACCGTCAAAGCAAACGTCGGAAAGTCCGACGATTTGCAGGCCACGGCTCAGGCGGCGGCGCTGCAATACATCCGTCATGTCCGACCGCTAATGACGTGGAAACCACCTAGGCAGGAGTAGTCCTATGATTGAGTTGCTGACCGGAGCCGTCACATTCGAACCAGGCGATGTCGTCACACTGAAATCCGGCGGTCCGACCATGACCGTCATTGGCGTCAAAGACGATGGTGTGCAATGCATGTGGTACGCGGAGGCGTCCGACGAGGTGAAAACTGCTGTCGTCCCCGCGATTCTGCGTTGAGAAAGCGACCGCCTTCGTATATGAGGATGAGGATGAGGATGAGGAAAACGACGACGACGACGACAAACCCAAGAAGCATGGCAAAAAGAAGCGTCACGACGACGATTGAGGTCTCCCCACCGGCTGACCGTCGGGTTGCGCGCGATCACCATAACTATGAGATGCCAAGCCAGGCGCCGGCGGGTGTGTGATCCTCGTCTATACGTCCCAAGAGATTATGACGCGTCCACCGCGATGACGTGAAAAAAACTTCCCGTCGCCTTGCCGCGCCGGTTTCCTTCCGCTCGCTCGGCCCCCCATACAGCGCCTTCCTCAGCCCAATGCCACGCTGGTTCCAGAAAAATCGGCCTTTCAAATACAACTCGTACGTTGGTCATTTGCGACTTGAAGAGCTGTTGGTCACTGCGGCTGGCTTAGCGCAACTTCAACCCGGCCTGATCGCACGGGTTGCCCGAGTATGATGCGATACACCTCCAGCGGCCGCTGGACATTCTTCAACTTAACCTTGCCGATGCTCGCCAGGAGCTCGGGAATCTTGTTGTATACCTGATCGAACACTTGCTGTGTGACCACGATCCCACCCGAATTTGCCAGTGGCTCGACCCGCGCGGCGATGTTCACGCCATCGCCCACAATGTCGTCCCCGCGGTGCACGACATCACCCAAATGAATGCCAATTCGAACCTGCAACAGTCTGTCCGCCAGAGCGCCTAAATTGCGTCGGGCCAGCGCCTCCTGGAGTTCGACTGCGCAATTCACAGCGGCCAGCGCGCTGGCAAATTCAACCAGAAAGCCGTCGCCTATTGTTTTTACCTCCTGTCCTTGATATTTGAGGAACGCGGGCCGCAAGAGCGCGCGGTGTTCCTCGAGCAACTCCAGCGCCAGCCCCTCGTCGCGCTGCGCAAGCGCGCTGTAGCCCACCATGTCCGTGAACATGATCGCGGCGAGCTTGCCTTGTTCGCTGCCGCTACGGCTGTCGCTGCCTCGCCCGTGGTGACTTCGAAAAACGCGCACGATAGTCGTGCGGATTTACGCCAAGCTGGCGCAGGAATGCCCGGCGCAGTTGTTCAGGATCGTGAAAACCCGACTTGTCCGCCACGACATCAATCGGAAGTTCTGAGCTCACCAAATGTTGGCGTGCAGCATCGATCCGCGCCATTTCCACAAACTTGGCCGGCGTCATGCCGGTTTCACTCAGGAACATTCGGGCGAAATTGTGTGGGCTCATATCCATGCGATCTGCAAGAACCTCAACTCGCAGGTCTTCCGTAGGATGCCCCATGATCCATGCTTGCAGGTCCCGTAGATCGGGACGGCGGCTCGCCTCCGTCGGGATATACGCGCTGAACTGGGACTGCCCGCCGGGCCGTTTGACGAAGACCACCAGATATTGTGCGACGGCCAGGGCAATCTTGCGCCCCCAATCCTCATCCACCAAAGCCAACGCCATGTCGATGCCGGAGGTGACGCCGCCCGACGTAGAGATTTCGCCGTCCCGAATGAAAATATGATCCGGCTCGACCCGTACCGATGGGTAATCCTGGGCCAGGCGCCTGCAAAAGCCCCAGTGACTGGTGGCGCGGCGTCCGTCGAGCACACCGCTTTCCGCCGCGGGGACACGGTCCGAACCCAATCCGCCAACATGGGATCGCACAAGATCGCATTCACATCAGGGGCACCAGCAATCAACAGGGTATCAATGCCGTCCGTAACCTCGCTGTACGCGCGGTCGGCGATAATCCTAAGTCCGCATGAAGTCAGTAAGGGCCCCGGTTTTTCGGCCAGCACCTCGATCTGATAGGCCGGTTCCGTTATCAAGCCGTGCTGCTGGAGCATTAGATTTGCGAAAGCGAACGTCTCCATTGGCCCGGTAATATCCAGGATCTCCGCGCCAGGGTACGCAACGATGCAAACCGTCCGCACCGATCCCGTTATGTTCCTTGTATCCATACCGTCCTCCTGTGCTTAGCGCTTAGTTGCAGATATGGCGCGAGGTGGACTTAGTTGCAGAGATGCAGATATGGGGTAGTGGGTCAGAAATTTGAGGGGCTTGATTGATAAGTCGCTCAGCATTCCATTATCATGTATGCTTGGGGTTTGCGGCTTCGCGGAGCCCTGGAAGCCTGGAGTCCTCCAGTGCTCCGCCTGGTCTCCGACGTGTCCTGTGAGGTGTGAGCACTTCCGGGAGCCATCAATCATTATCTCGGGTTCCTGATTTAACGTCCATACGTAAAGGTACCTAATGTGGCGCGCGGTGGACTCGTTTGCCAGGAGCGAGTGAATAATAGCGAAAGTTCACTGTATCAAACGCGGTCCCGTCCCGTTCGGCTCGTCCGCCGCGATGACGTGAAAAAAACTTCCCGACACTTTTCCGCGCCGGTTGCCTTCCGCTTGCTCGGCCTCGCCATGGGCATCTTGGACGAAGGCGAAAGGCGTGTCGCCCTCGCTCTTCGCCTCGATCGTGGCGTAATGAAATTCATGGCCGCGCAGAAGCGCGCCTTTCCGACCCAAGGGATGGGCCTCGACGAGGCGCGCCTGCCGGTAGCCGAGATGTAGCTTGCGTTTAGCAAAACTAAACGACGCGCCAAGTAGCCCCGCCATGCGATGGGCGTCGCCCGCTTCATCGGTCAGGCTTTGCCCCAAAACCATGTAGCCGCCGCATTCGCCATGGATGGGCCGCGTTTCTGCGAACTTGCGTAAGCCCGCAAGAAACCGTTCCGCCCCCGCGATGAACCCCGCGTGAAGTTCGGGATAGCCGCCGGGCAGCCAGCATAGATCACAGTGGTCAGGCGGCGGCTCATTGGCGAGCGGCGAAAAGAAAGCGATTTCCGCGCCGGCATTTCGCCAGCCCGCTAGAATATGCGGATAGACAAATGAAAACGCTTCGTCCCGCGCGACCGCGATGCGCTGAGCCGGAGGAGGCAACGCGCGGGGCGCGGCGCCTGCCAACATCTTGGCCTCGCGGGCACAAGACAAAATGCCGACGGTATCGACATGCTCGCTGATAAACACGGCGATCCTGTCCAAAGACGCATCGAGTCCAGCAGTTTCGCCCGCCTGCACGAGGCCGAGATGGCGCTCCGGCAGATTGATTTTTTCGTCGCGGGGCAAGGCCCCCAGAACCGGAATTTTGAGCGCTTCGATGGCTTCGGTCGCGAGGCGGCGATGACGCGGACTAACAACCCGGTTCAAGACCACCCCGGCGATTTGTATGCGTGGGTCGAAGCTGGCGCAGCCTTGGACAATCGCCGCCGCGGTTTGCGATTGTCCGGTGGCGTCGATCACAAGCAGGACCGGCCAGCCGAGCGCTGCCGCGACATCGGCGGACGAACCGGTCCGGCCAGGCTCTCCCGCCACGCCGTCGAAAAGCCCCATAACGCCTTCGCAGAGGACAAGCTCGCAAGCCTCGCCGGCGGCAACGGCCAGTTCGCCGAGCAGCGCCGGAGACATCGCCCAACTGTCGAGATTAAAACTTGGTTTGCCCGTCGCGGCGGCATGAAAGGCCGGGTCGATATAATCCGGCCCGCATTTGGCGCCGGCCACGGTGAGGCCCGCATTCCGGTAAGAGCGCATGAGCCCAAGGGTCAGCATGGTCTTGCCGCTGCCCGAGCGCGGCGCGGCAATAACAAGACCGCGTGCTAGAATATTGCGGTCATGGCCGGCGAGTTTCACGAGAAGGCGTTTCCTGTCCAATGAGCGATGCCGAGGAGCACCCGTCCAGGAAGGCGAACTTGCGCAAGGGCTGGACGACCGGCGCCTGCGCCGCCGCCGCAACGCGGGCGGCCTATGAGGCGCTGCTTCGCGGCCAATTTCCCGGTACCGTCGCGATCACCTTGCCGGGCGGCGCGCGGTCGTCTTTTGCGCTGGCACTGGAAGAGCTTGGCGAGGGGTTCGCCCGCGCGGGCAGCATCAAGGACGCGGGCGACGATCCCGACGTGACGCATGGTGCGCTGGTGATCGCGCGCGTGTCCCACGGCTCGCCCGGATCGGGCGTGGTGTTTCGCGCCGGAGAGGGAGTAGGCACCGTAACCCGCGCGGGCCTGCCGCTTCCACCGGGAGAACCGGCGATCAATCCGGCGCCCCGCCGGATGATCGAAGCCGCGATCGGCGAGGTGGCGCGCCTGTATGGTCTTGCCGGAGACGCGACCGTCGAAATCTCGATTCCAGGCGGCGAAAAAATCGCCGAGCAAACGCTCAACGGGCGGCTCGGCATCGTTGGCGGCCTCTCGATCCTGGGCACGACGGGGATTGTCGTGCCGTTTTCCTGCTCGGCATGGATCGACACGATTCATCGCGGGATCGACGTCGCCCGCGTGGCCGGGCTGTCCCATATCGCCGGCTCGACCGGCTCGACTTCGGAAGCCGCCGTCAAGGCGCTGCTCGGGTTGCCGGACGTTGCGCTGATCGAGATGGGTGATTTTGTAGGCGGCATGCTGAAATATCTGCGCACGCACGCCATCGCCAAGGTGACGATAACCGGCGGCTTCGCCAAAATGACCAAACTCGGCCAAGGCTTTCTCGACCTCCACTCGCGCCGTGGCGAAGTCGATTTGTCCTGGCTCGCGGCGCGCTGCGCGGAAGCCGGCGCCGGCGGCGATCTCATCGCGCGTGCGAAAACCGCGAATAGCGCCAGGGAAGTCCTGGACCTCGCTAGCGCGGAGGGCGTCGACATCGGGGCCGCGGTCGCGGAGGCCGCGTGGTGCACGGCGGCGAAGGTTCTGCACGGCAGCGGCATCGCGCTTGAGATCGCGATTTTCGACCGCGACGGCCATCTTCTCGCGCGAACGCCGTTTTTGCCGGTTCATTGAGTCGTTCCCCGGAAACGGCGCTGGTAGTCTTTGTCATAGAGCGCGCTTGGGCGAAAATCGCCGCGCGCCAATACTTGTCCGACGAGGATCAGCGCGGTGCGCTCCATCGGCGTCTCCGCGGCCATTTCGGCGATGGTCGCGAGCGTCCCCCGGAGAATTGCTTGATCCGGCCAGGAAGCGCGAAACACGATCGCCACCGGGCAATCAGCGCCATAATGCGGCATCAATTCGGCCGCGATCCGGTCGATTGCATGGATCGAGAGATGAATGGCGAGCGTCGTTCGCGTGGCCGCGAAAGCCGCGAGCTTTTCATGCGCCGGCATCGCGGAGGCGCGTCCCTGGGTGCGGGTCAGAACCAGGGATTGCGCCATTTCCGGCAGAGTGAGCTCAACTCCCAAGGCGGCGGCGGCGGCGGCGAAAGCCGGAACGCCCGGCGTGATCGTATAGGGAATGGAGAGCTGGTCGAGCGCGCGGATTTGTTCGCCCAACGCGCTCCAAATCGAAAGATCGCCCGAATGCAGGCGCGCGACGTCCTCTTTCTCGCGATGCGCGCGCAAAAATTCGGCGCCGATCTCATCGAGGCTCATCGGGGCCGTATCGACGATGCGGGCGCCCTTGGGACAATGTTCGAGGAGCGCCCGCGGCACGAGCGAGCCGGCGAAGAGGCACACTGGCGAACGGGCGATGAGATCGCGGCCGCGCAAGGTGATGAGATCGGGGGCGCCAGGCCCCGCGCCGATGAAGTGAACGGTCATGGCTCTCTGGTCATGGCTCTTTTCTGCCCGCGATCGCGCAGCTTGCGCCCCCATTGCTGATGCGCGCGACGAGCAGGACGGAGGAAGGCCCGGCGCCGGCAAGGGCGGCGGCCTCCGCGATCGATGGAAGTCCGAACATTTCCATCACTCTTGGCGAGTTCGTGGCGGCGCGTAAAGAGGCTTGCCGCAAAACCTCTGTTTCGAGAAAGACGAGCGGCAGGCCAAGCGCTTTTGCCGCGCCGGCGAGGCCCGCCTCGCTATACTTGGCCTCGTGCGTGAAGAGGCTCGCTTGCATGCCCGCGCATGCCGCCGCGGCGAAAGCGCGTTCGACGAGCGCGACGATTGCCTCAGTGGAGCAGCCTCTTTTGCAGCCGATACCGATCGCGAAGGTGGCATTGCGATCGTTGAAATCAATTGGGCGCATCGGGCCAATGTCTCCTTGCACCGGAAATGCCGTTCGCGAGAGGTTGGCTTGGCGCGTTCAATAAGTTTTATATGGTAAAAACTTGCCTGACATGACGACTTTTACGCGGTCGCCCTTGGGATCCGACTCGCGGCTGATATCCAGCGCGAAATCGATCGCGCTCATGATGCCGTCGCCGAATTCTTCATGGATCAATTCCTTGATTGTGGTGCCATAGACGGCGACAATCTCAAACCACCGGTAGATCAGAGGATCCGTTGGAACCGAGGTTGGCAGAGACCCTTTGTAAGGCGCGATCTGGAGCCAAGCGACCGCCTCGCCGGAAAGTCCGAAGATGGCACCGATTGTCTCCGCTTGCTCCTTGGTGAACGCCATCTGGCCGAGGCACCCGGCGGTTGTCCATTCCTTGCTTTGCCCGATCGCCGCCGCGACCGCCGCCCATTTGATGTCCTTCTCAACCTTGGCGGCGCGAATCATGTTGGTCACTTCATTGCGGTCGATGATCATGGAACACTCCGTGAATGGAAGGGGTTTGCGCTGATCCTACAGGGAGCCATCGCGGCGTCCAAAGCGTTTTGATACGCGAGAGCCGTGCGTCACGCCCGAGAAATCGGCGCTGTGGCCGGAACGTGCGGCGAACAAAATCCACGGATTTTCCACGTATTGAAAGCGCGTGTTCGCGCGCCGTTTCGCATTGAGCTGCGCAATAGAGCTAAGCCGCGATTCAGACCGCGGAACAAAATCAATCATTTGCTGGTGCTGCGAGAGAGGATTGAACTCTCGGCCTCTCCCTTACCAAGGGAGTGCTCTACCACTGAGCTACCGCAGCTCTCGCCGGCGAGGTTTTTTGATTTTCCGGAGCGTGGGCGTATGTCGCATAGGCCCGGTTCTCAGGCAAGAGGGCGGGTTTGAAAGCCGCACCGCCGGCGTGGTCCATCGCAGCAGTAAATGAATACGTTGCTCAGCACGATGTGGGCATCTCAATGCTTCCGAGAAAATGCGCAGCGTTTTTTTAGATAAAGTCAGCAAGGCGTCGATGCGGGCGGCAAGCTTGAACCATTACCTCGCACGCGGGGCTAGACGGTTCCAACCCCCGCCGTTCGTCATGCGGCGTAAAAGCGGCGCGCGGCATCCATCTAGCTTGATCATATAATTGCACCGGGTTAGGGTCTCGGCGTTGACTGGTGGCATTTTTCCAACCAACTGCGTTGAGCGGAATAAGTACATTACCGGTCAACTGTTACGAAACCAAACCTCGGCACTCGGGGTCCGGCATCGTTCGATCCGGAGGGCCCAAGCGGGAGACGAAAATGTCGGGAACGATCATAAACTTGATTATCCAACTTATCGCCGGGGCGGTCGGCGGAAACGCGGCTGGCGGCCTTTTGAAAAATATCAGCCTCGGTCCCCTTGGCAATACTATCGCCGGCGCCGCGGGCGGCGGCGTTGGCGGTTCAATTCTGTCGGGACTTATACCTGCCTTGGGCAGCGCGGCGAGCGCCGCGGGCGGCTTCGATATTGGTGCGCTGGCCGGGCAATTGGCGGGCGGCGGCATCACTGGCGCTGTCGTCACGGCGGTGGTCGGCCTCATCAAAAATGCCTTGATGAAAAAAGCCTGACGGAGCATGCGAACGTATGCAGCTTCAACGCGCGTATCGAACAAGCCGTTTGGGCCATTGGGCTTGCCCGCGCGCCAAGGCGCCGTTATAAGAACTCCTAAGCAAGGTGCCGCCGGAGAAAAGCTCCGGCGGCGCGGCGGAGTGTAGCGCAGCCTGGTAGCGCACCTCGTTCGGGACGAGGGGGCCGGAGGTTCAAATCCTCTCACTCCGACCAATATTTTCAATTAGTTATGCGCAAACCATAAACCAAAAAATTCTGAGAAAATCACTCCGGGTAACCGCAGGGCAACAACCAGCAGATTAATGCGCCGCGGAGGCTGAGACTGCTAAGACTGCGCCAGTTGTTCATATCGGCGAAAATTCACCCGAACAAATTGCTTACAAGCTTTTGGTCACGATAGCTGCCAACGAGAAAAAATCCCTTCATGGGGCCACGACAACCGCAGACCGCAGATGGCTTCTCGATACGTATGCCTAATATCGACGGTTCGGAACCCCAGTCGCCAGTTCACTATTGAACTTAATCAAAAGTAGAATTTTCCGACCGATCTACCATGCCCGTCATTCCGCCCGCCACGCCCGTCATGCCATGGCTGCGAATTGGCCGCGCTCACTCGCACGAGGGCATTGTCACGGCAATTCGTGCTTGCGGCCTCGCTGGCGGTTAAGTACCTAGGGGAATGAAGAAAATCAGCTACAGGGGGTACCGGTTTCCTCCCGAAATCATCCAACAGGCGATCTGGCATTATGTCCGGTTCACTTTGACCTTCCGCGACGTCGAAGATTTGTTGGCGGAACGCGGCATCGTGGTCTCCTACGAGACCGTCCGGCGCTCGGTGAATCATTTCGGACCGATGATCGCGGCGGACCTGGGTAAACGCCGACCCAAGCCCCACACAACCTGGCATTTGGACGAAGTCTTTCTGAAAATTGACGGCCGCATGGTCTATCTTTGGCGAGCCGTCGATCACTTGGCTTGGTCAAATTGACTTTCCTCGAGCCGGGCTAATCGGTCTGAACGTTTCGGTACACATTGAGAAATTCCTGCTCACGCCCGGACCGCGACACCTTCCACTTCACGCCGACCTCATGTTCGTGGATCACACGCGCTAGATTCGCAATTAGGAACGAATGTCGCGTCGATGAGTTACAACGCCAGCAGCTGTAATCAGAATGAGCTCTCCCAATGAAAATCCTTTGTATTTCTGCCGTTTTACTCCTTTCCATGATCGCCATGTCCAACCCTGCAGATGCCAAAGGCTGCCTTAAGGGAGCTATTGTTGGCGGAGTTGCCGGCCACTACGCAGGTCATCATGGCTTTATAGGTGCGGCCGCTGGGTGCGCGATTGGACGACATGAGGCGCGAAAACATGACCGTGAACGCTATCAAGACGAACGATCGCGGGAACAATGAACGTGCGCTGCCTAAATACATCCAAACGCGATGGCCAGTTTGTACCGTGATCGCCAAGCCTGGACGGATTTTCAACTGATTGCGCGCCGTCTTCCGTGAAATCTTCTATCTAATTAGGCGATGCGGCGCGCGAGGCCCTTCAGTACGGCTGGCTCAACCTCATCTGTCCAGACCCTGAAGGCCTTCAACACGTGGGGCCCAAAGGATGTCGCAAGCGGGATATCGGTTGCGTCACGGCCGCGAGCGACGGTGATGCGTCCGACGCGCGGCATGTTATGGCGCGCGTCGAAGGTAAACCAGCGTCCGTCGAGAAAGACTTCGAACCAAGCATTATAATCCATCGGAGCTGGATCCGACGGCACGCCTATGTCGCCCAAAAAACCATTAGCGTAACGCGCCGGAATATTCATGCAGCGGCAGAAAGCGACCGCGAGATGGGCGAAATCGCGGCAAACGCCCACCCGCTCCTGATAGGCTTCATAGGCGGTGCGGGTGGCGCGGGCATATTGATAGCCGAAAGTCAGATGGTTGCAGACAAAATCGCAAATCGCCTGAACCCGGCGCCACCCGCGCGGGGCGGACCCGAACAATTGCCAAGCAATGTCGGAGAGCTTGTCGGTTTCGCAATAACGGCTGCCGAGCGTAAAAACCAATGTGTCGTTTGGCAATCGTTCGACCGCGATCTCTTCGGCATCGAGCTTGACCGGATCGGGCTGGCCGCTATCCTCGATGATCGCGTCGCGGCAAATCATCAGATCGCCCGCGGGCGCGATAAACCGGCGAACATGATTGCCGAATGTGTCGAGATAAGTCTCCGTCGAAATCGCCGGGGTGGTCTCGAACGGTGTCTCGTAGCGGATATTTTGCGCCCGATCGCGATGCGCGTCGAGCAGACAAACCATCAATGCCGGCTCCGCGCAATTGAACGTCAACTCATAGCCATATCTTATGAGCATGATTCAGAGTCCAGTTGCGGCGCGCGGCGCCTACGCTACCGGAGGTGACTAACCCGTTAAAACGGCTGAGGACCTAGCGGTTTCGCCGTTTCTTGCGCCGGCCCGCGCCAATTCGCGACAAGCAAAACCGCTGGGGCCGTGGTTGGTTCCGATCAACTGGGCCAACGAATGTTTTCTAAGGGAACCACGCTGGGTATCGCGGAAGCATCGCTGTCACGAAAACGACCATGGCGGTTCTTCAAAAAGGTGGCGTGGTCCGCCACCTTGCCCTCCAGACCGAGCCGACAAAACCAGCAGTAGGCCAGAATGAGATGCACCGCTTCGCAAAGCCGTCGCTCCGAGCGCGGCGAACCGCCGCAGGGCCAATACCCGCGATGCGCGTATCTGAACTGACGTCCCTTCTGGCAAACCTCTCTCCCGAAACGGGACGCGCACATTTCGAGCTCACGCGTTCTGGGAAGCCAGCGAACATCTTGTCGCCCAAACGTCGACAATCAGAAATCCGTACTTATATCTCGGACGCGCCACCCAATACCGTATTGCTTCGTTTAAGCGGTCAACATGGAGCGGCGAGAGGAGCAATCAGATGAGTACTGATACCGGAATGTCCTATCAATCGTGCTCAAACGGGCGCGGATGCTGGCATGGAGAGCCTTGGAAGCCAGTGGAAATCCTGGCGATGATTTTGGGCTTCATCGTGTACTGGCCGATCGGTCTCGCGGTATTGGGCTGGAAATTCTGGCAGAAGAAATCCGGTTACCCCGGCGACATTATTTCCTTCGGGCGAGAAAAATGGGGAAACTGGGTGAACTGGGCGCGCGGTTCCGACCGCTGGGGTTTTTCGGTAAAGACCGCCTCCGGTTTTGGCATGGGCTCGACTGGAAATCGCGCCTTCGACGAATGGCGCGCCGCTGAACTCGCGCGGCTGGACGAAGAACGCCAGAAGCTCGTCGCCGCCGAGCGCGAATTTGCGGAATTCATGGAAAATCTCCGCCACGCCAGGGATCGCGAGGAATTCGAGCGGTTCATGGAAGTGCATGGAAGCCAACGAGGCCGTCCGTCCGGGCAATAGAACTTAGCGCAGACTTCACGATCCCTGGTTGGCAGATCGCGAGCGGGGGATGTCCGTTTCATCTGGAGACCACCATGCGTCGGCTTGGGTGCCTGCCGAGGCTGGCGCGTTCGCGAAACCATGTTGGAACACGATGCGCCATCCACGTTCAGGGTTGCAATGTGCTCACCCAAACTTTGCAGCGCGTTTCCTGAAAGGATGCTGCAAGGGATTGGCAATCGAAGGGCAAGATCAGGGAGAAATGGGGTCATGTTGCGGATGACGATCTTGACAAGATCGCTGCCTCCATCAAAGTCCAGACGAAACGCTCCACATCCGACAACTTGAGAACGGCCTCGAGAGACCCTGGGGAACCTGAGTCATTTTTCGTCTCTGGTTAGAGTCGTCGTCATCGCCAGAACGCTAACCTACGGAAATTCCGTGGCAAGCGATCACTGAAAATACGAAGGGATAATAGTACACAAAAAAGTTTCGCCATCGCCGCACACCTGGCAATCGCGTTCTCAACAGTGGCGCGCCTACGCCCCGCGCACCAGGCTAAGGAATTCCTCGCGCGTGCGGGGGTCATCGCGGATTACGCCGAGCAGGCGGATGGTGGTCAACGTGGATCCGAGCGTGTTGACGCCGCGTAACGTCAGACAGCTGTGCTCGGCTTCAATCACCACGCCCACGCCCTGCGGTTTCTTGGATGGCTTCGGCGATCTCGGCGGTGAGTTTCTCCTGAATCTGCAGCCGACGGGCGAAACCGTGCACCACCCGCGCTAGCTTGGAGATGCCGACCACCCGGTTCGTCGGCAAGTAACCGACATGCGCGCGACCGATCACCGGCAGCATGTGATGCTCACAAAAACTGACCACGCGGATGTCCCTCAGCACCACCAGCTCGTCGTAACCACCGACTTCCTCGAATGTGCTTTAGATAGTCAAAGGGATCGGCGTCGTAGCCGGCGAACAGCTCGCGGTAGGACCGCGCGACCCGTCCAGGCGTGTCGATCAGTCCCTCGCGGCTCGGATCGTCGCCGGCCCATTCGATGAGCACCCTGACGGCGGCTTCGGCATCGGCCTGGGTCGGTTTGGCCATCCCAATGTCTCCAGAGTTGTCCGTCAGGCCCCACCGATGTGGCTAGCCGCAACGCGATGGTATTGACCGTAAAGACCACTTGCATCGGCTTCTTAACGTTTTTCTGGAGTGAAGGCGATCGGACGCTATGTACGACCGTGCGGGCCAGCATGTCGCGCGACAGTGCCGCGTGCGGGTTGCGGCGATTGTCCACCAGAGCGCCCGATTCGGGTGATGCTGCGCGCGATGGTCGAGAGGCTGGCATCAACCTCTCCCTACCAATGAAGTCGATTCTGCGAGTTCCCGCCTCCGATCACTTTGGCTTCGCCTAACGTCGGCTGCTCCGCCGGCGAAAAAAAGGTAAACCCATGGTGCCGGAGAGATTTTCATAACGGCCATAGCCGAAATCGCGTGTGAAACCGTCTCTGCGGCAAATCGCAGGCTCTGAATGAAGCCGCGGCTGATTGGAGACTCCTTCATCAGTAGTTTGGCGGGGCTATGGCGTTTCTTGACCTCCATTACCTTCCACTTGAGCGTCTCAAATAGAAACTGACCACGTACCACCTCAAGAATGTAAAAGACCTCCTTGCGAAATCAGGCAGCTGGTTGGCCAATATGGAAGGGGCGATCGTCATGCCCGGCGCGACCTCATCGCTCTTGCTGACAGACTCGGCGTCGAACTCACGGCGGGCTAGACCAAGGCCATCGAGGAAGCGTTCGCCTCGAACATCAGGCAATCCTCGACGCCTATGTCGACCGACAGTACGATAAAGTGATGCAGCGCGAGCCGCTGCTGGCGACGCCGGAACTCCCTTTCCTGGTTGACCAGCCGACGTTAGGCAAAGCCGAAGTATTGGAGGCGGAAACACGCAGAATTGACGATGTGTTCTCAGCGAAAGCAGAGCAGCTTTCGCGAGTTCGAGGGAAGGCATGCACAAGCAGATGATGCAATCTGGTGCCGCCGCGAGCCTTCCCGAGTAGCTCGAACACCACGCGAAAATGGCCGCTGGACATCTCGCGAGTTTTCAGGCGATCAAGGCTGCGCTCACCCCGCTTTACGCCTCGTTCAGCGACGAACAGAAGACGCTCGCAGACGGGCTAAAGATCGGCCCCACGGACGTGATGTGACCGGTGTGGGTGCGCGGGGATCACAGATTTTGTTCAACTCACGCAGGCCGTGATTTCCAGTACACATAAATTAACGCCAGGATCACGAGGATCACGGAAAGGACGGTCGCACGAAAGTCGAACACCAAAAGCTTGGTCAAGCGACCAAAGACAATCACCGCAACCGCGATGAGCAGCACGAAAAGAAGCAGGGCGCTCAACTTGGCGACGATCATGGATATTTGTTCTCCCAGCTCTGCGGCTGAATGGCGGGACGACGTCGTAGGTGACGGCCATAAGCTGGGATTCCCCAGATGTCTCCCGAATCGGCGTGACACGGATTCTCGACCGATTACACCAACAGTATGTTAGCGACAATTTCGTGGTATAGCTGCCGCTGCTATTACTCGAGACGACTCGAAGCGCCGCCAAAGACAAGGCCGCACTCGGGGAGGAGAGGGCAATGGATGGCAGCGAGATTGATGCGGTCCGCGCATTATTGAATTCCAATAGAATGAGGGTCTGGCCCGCCTGAATGGGAACCGCTCCGGCTTTTTTGCAGGAATTCGCTTGGAGAGTGATAGACTATTGGAGCGTTTGTCGCGTTTTGCCGAGTGAGCTGCCCCGATGCTTGCCGTGAGTGACGCGTTTTTTCAAAGCGAAACGCTTACGTACGCCGTCGCGACAATCGCCCGCACCGGGCTTGGCCGGTGGCGGCGACACGCTCACGCAGCGCGCGCTTGACGGCACCCACGCGCTCGCTCTCCTCCCTTTCATCTATATGCTTCGCCTCGTATTGGGCGCGCATCCTACGCCGCCGGAACGCCGGGCGGTCTGTTTGCACCTCTCCTCGTTCTCGGCGCAAATGGGTTTTCTCTTTGGCGAGCTCGTCGACCTCAGCACGGCCGATCCCACCTCCCATGCAATAGCCTTCGCTGTAGTGGGCATGGCGGCTCTATTTACCGCCGTCGTGCGGGCGCCGCTCACCGGAATGATCCTCGTCACGGAGATGACCGCGAACTCGAGGCTGGTCCTGCCGATGCTGGCGGCCTGCTTTTCGGCGATGGCGGTCGCCACGATGCTTCGCGAGCCGCCCGTCTACGATTCTCTGAAAGAGCGGACATTGGTCTCCATCGCGCAATCCCGTCGCCGGAGCAGCAATTAATGGATACCCCTGGGCTTTGAATTGTCTCGAGGATGCCCTCCGAGAAGTGACCGCCGGTGACGCACTTCGTGACCTATCGCCCGCAGTTCGCGTGTCCAATAATAATGCGCCGAGCCGCAAGCCTCCATGCCGACGACGCAAGGCTCAATCTCCGAAAAGAACTTGCGCATCGCCCGGCGGCTGAGCTTGCGCGTCGCCGCACGTCCATCTTCGCTCTCCAGAACATGAATCTGAAAATAGCCCTCTTGCATAACCGTTACGCGGCCTCGAGCTCTATGTTGTAGATTGCGGCGATAAGGAAGAAGCGCAGACCGAAACGGCGACGGCGGTTTCTATAGCGGTCGGCGATGATTTTGAAGCGTTTGAGCATGGCGATGACGTTCTCGCAAGCCACGCGTTCGCCGGAGATGGCGCGGTTTCTTTCCCGGTCGCTTGCGGACAACGGAGTCTTTTTGCTGCGCTTTTTGGGCAGGCTCGTCTTCGCGTGCCTTCTCTGCAGGCCTTGATAACCGCGGTCGGCAACGGCTTTCGTCTCAGGATGCAGCCGCACCTTCGATGTTTTGAACAGCCGGAAGTCGTGTCGCCGTCCTTTTTCGTGCGCGAGGCAGAGAATGCGGCGTGTCGATTTTTCGACGACGAGCTGGGTTTTCAGCGTGTGCCGCTTCTTCTTGCCCGAATAGTAGCGCCTTTGTTTTTTTTGGCCGTTCGATGGGTGTCTCGGTTGCGTCGATTAAGACGATGTCGAACACCCGCTCGCTTGCCGCCACAGCCTTGCGTCCCGGTAACCGAAAGACCTTGCTTTTGGCCAGGGCATTTTCACGCCATTTGATGTTGCGGTAGGCGGCGCTTTCGCTGATCCCGTAAGTTTGCCCGATATGAAAATAAGTCCGGTATTCCCGCCAATATTCGAGCATCATCAAAAGCTGGTCTTCGATGCAAAGCGTGTTGGGCTTGCCGCCGGCCGCCTTCTGCTTGCATTTGGCGGCAAAAAGCACCGCCACCAAGTCTTCAAATGTGCTCCTCCGGACACCCGTAAGCCGCCGGAATGCTGCGCCTTGCAGCTCTTTGACCGAATCACATCTCATCGCCGCTCCCCTTTGGCGGCAACAAATCAACTGTTGCTTAAAAAAGGGTTATGCAAGAGGTCTAATAGTTCTTGGTGAGTCGGCGCGTCTCCTCCACCCCAAAATGACACCCCCCAACACTGGACTGTCTGGCTAGAACGGAAAGACTCGAACTTTTGAAGACGCGTGCGCCCCGATGGCGCCGCGTATGGGGTCAGAAGTTCTCCCGTGGAGCGCTCTATCTGATTCTTCAGAACCGTCTTTACCGCGGCGAGGTACCCCACGAAGGCTGACCGGCATGGTTTTGACGAAACCGGCGAGCGCCTGACGCCAACCCATGCGGTCAAGAAGGGAACACGCTACCGGTACTATGTTTCGACCTCCCTCCTCACCGGGGCGAGAAGGAACCGTTCAAGCGGCCGGCGGATACCGGCGGGCAATTTGGAAGGCCTTGTGATCAACCGGCTTCGCACCTTTCTCGCCGGCCCCGGAGCGATCCTCGATGCCGTCGACAATGAATCGCACAGCGGTTCAGATTGGAGCCAACTGATCGAACGCGGCCGTCAGGTCGCGGAGGAAATCGGAGGCCAGGCGCAAGACAAAGTCAAAGCGACGCTCATGACCCTGCTCTGCCGCATGGAAATCAGAATCCGATCGCGTCGAAATCGCGCTCTCTCGAGGCCGCTTGACGCAGCTGCTCGCCGGGTCGCTTGATCTGAAGATGCGGCATCAAGAACCGACGAATGCACCCGATGATCTCCTGAGGTTGACGGTGCCGGTGGGCCTGAAGCGTGTTGGGCGCGAAATGCGAATGCTGGTCGAGAATGCCGATGACCAGATGACAGCCGATCCGAGCTTGCTTAGAATCCTTGCGCGCGCGCACCACATCCAGGCACGTCTGATCCATGGCCCCAAGCTGACCGTGCATGATATCGCTTCCGAGGAGCACGTGTCGGCAGCCTACCTCTATTCCTCCTGCGTCTTCCTTGGCTGGCGCCCGGCATCACCACGGCCATCATCAATGGCCGAAAACCGCCGCAACTCACTGCCCAGACATTGATGCGCCTGCCGCCGCGGCTCCCGGCCGGCTGGGCTGAACAGCGAAAGCTCCTCGGTTTCCGCTAAGATCAAATCGTCGATTTCGTATCTGCGTTCTGTGAATTTTGACACGGTCCCTGGCGTCGCGCGCAATTTTTAGCTTTGCCTGACGCCGACCCGCTGGCTCCGCCCGCGAAAAAGTCAACCACGAAATGGCGCCGGAGAGATTTTCATCACGGCCGCGGCCGAAATCGCGCGTGCAACCGTCTCTGCCACGAATCGTATTGAACGCGAGCGGTAACCCCCGCAAATTCACGACAAAATAGGCTTCCTAGAACGACAATAACATATGCAATATCAAGTACTTAATAACTTGCTGGGCAAACAGGATTCGGACCAAAGCATGCAGCATCGCTTTTAGCCGGCGAAAAACGCGAGCGAAATTGCGTCGCGCTCGAAGCGGTGAGTTCGCGGCCAGAAATTAAATAGACCTCTTGCATAACCCTTTTTTAAGCAGTTGATTCGTTGCCGCCAAAGGGGAGCGGCGATGAGATGTGATTCGGTCAAAGAGCTGCAAGGCGCAGCATTCCGGCGGCTTACGGGTGTCCGGAGGAGCACATTTGAAGACTTGGTGGCGGTGCTTTTTGCCGCCAAATGCAAGCAGAAGGCGGCCGGCGGCAAGCCCAACACGCTTTGCATCGAAGACCAGCTTTTGATGATGCTCGAATATTGGCGGGAATACGGACTTATTTTAATATCGGGCAAACTTACGGGATCAGCGAAAGCGCCGCCTACCGCAACATCAAATGGCGTGAAAATGCCCTGGCCAAAAGCAAGGTCTTTCGGTTACCGGGACGCAAGGCTGTGGCGGCAAGCGAGCGGGTGTTCGACATCGTCTTGATCGACGCAACCGAGACACCCATCGAACGGCCAAAAAAAACAAAGGCGCTACTATTCGGGCAAGAAGAAGCGGCACACGCTGAAAACCCAGCTCGTCGTCGAAAAATCGACACGCCGCATTCTCTGCCTCGCGCACGAAAAAGGACGGCGACACGACTTCCGGCTGTTCAAAACATCGAAGGTGCGGCTGCATCCTGAGACGAAAGCCGTTGCCGACCGCGGTTATCAAGGCCTGCAGAGAAGGCACGCGAAGACGAGCCTGCCCAAAAAGCGCAGCAAAAAGACTCCGTTGTCCGCAAGCGACCGGGAAAGAAACCGCGCCATCTCCGGCGAACGCGTGGCTTGCGAGAACGTCATCGCCATGCTCAAACGCTTCAAAATCATCGCCGACCGCTATAGAAACCGCCGTCGCCGTTTCGGTCTGCGCTTCTTCCTTATCGCCGCAATCTACAACATAGAGCTCGAGGCCGCGTAACGGTTATGCAAGAGGTCTACTGTTTGACGCCCTCCCGGCCTCCGGCAAAACCGCGAAAGCCCAAGCCGCCATTAAGCCAACCTACGTTTAGAATTGCTGGCGCGAAGCGGCAACGCTTGACGCGCCGCGCAAACTAGCGGCGAATTCCTTGGCGCAAGGGATCGAGACGGCGACGAGCGCGGCGAGGTGCTGGCCTTGGGCCGCCGCCGGAATCAGGGGATGAAAAACGAAACCCAGGGGCTGGCGTCGACCGAGTCGAAATAGACCGGCCGTTTGCGCCGCGCGAACATACCGAAGAAACGACCGCGTCCTGCGATACGGGCGTGCGGCAGAGCAAACCCTTCGCCAAGTCCGGTGGGATGCAATTTCTCGCGGGCCCGCAAGGCATTGAAGATTGCTTCCAGACCGAGGTTGAGCGACGCCGCGGCCCGAGAGACGAGATCGAGAGCAACTGCTCCTTGTTGTTCGCGGTTGTTCGCGCGGGCACCAAAAATAATGCGGCTCGGGTCAACAAGGCCGGCGAGATCCATGCGGCGCCGCAACGTTCAGGACGTGGTTGCGATTTTTTGCTAATTTTCATGACGCAATTATGTTAGGAGAAAAGGGCGGTATGCGAAGGAGCGATGAAGGTGAACAAACTCGACCGGCCCCGCGAAATCATCGAATATTGCCTGAAACCCCTTGCCTTATCCACCGCGACGGAGGAGTACAAGGAAGCCTACCGTAGGATTGAACATGTGATAAAAACATTGCAGGTCGTGGCCGCCAGAGACAAAAAACCCGTCGCGATCGACTTTTCCAACATGAGAACGATCAATATCAATGAGGTCGCGCATGGCGACGACGCCTAAGCAACACCAGTCGCCTTTCAGCCCGGGTCGATTACGCGTAGAAACCCAACAACACCGCAAATCTCTTAATGATGTTTTCGGTATTATGTAGCAAACGCACCTTAGCGATGCTTTTGCTATAAATATCGACTCAAGTTGCCGATTGTTGTGCAAAAGTCAGTAAATTAGGACTCTTCTCTATTCGGGCGGTGGTGGTCAAGCGCTTTCAGGCTAATAACTCCAATTTTTGTCGCTCGCCGCGCTTCTCTTCGGGATCAGCCGCTGGCTCTCCCAGCATGGGATCAGCAGGAAGAGACGGAACAATCTGACTCGCGTACTGATCGCGGTAGAGCGATCGACACAAGAGTCCAAAGCGAACTCGTCTCATCCATCGTCCCGCGAGGGACATCGTTGCGCTGGATTGTGGTTTTGTCGCTCCGACAGTTTGGCGTTCGTCGCTCAGATTGTCGGCGCCATTTCCCTTGTCCAGCGGAACTCGGTTCCATCACTCCACATGCGATGCATAATCACGGCGAGCCGTCGGGCCAGTGCGACGATGGCTTTTTTCTGCCCCCTACGCTTGGCAATGTTCATCGCCCATGCCTTCAGCCACGACCATTTCTGCCCGCGGGTCAGCATGACCTGCGCGGCCTCATAGAGCAGCGCTCTCATGGCCTCGTCGCCACATAACGAGATTCGCCCAACGCGATGGCTCTCGCCGGACTGATTGAGAACCGGCGTCAGCCCGAGAGATGGCCCAACAGCCTTCGAGTTCCTGAAGCGCGCTGGAACGTCGACCGTGCTGATAAAGGCCAAGGATACGACCGGACCCACGTCAGGGATGGTCATCAACCGCTGACAGACTTCATTGTCGCGCGCGAGCAGGAGAACCTTGCGATGCAGCTTGGCAAACTTTTCACGCAAGACCCGGCGCGCGGCGAGTAAAGGCTCCATAATATCGGCGAACTCCGGCACTCCCTCGACGAGGTCGTGGATCCGCTGCTCGAAACCGACAACGATTCCGACTTTCAGTCCAAAATTGCGCAACAAACCACGGATATCGTTCTCGATCGCAAGAGCCTTTTCCTGGAGTATCTTTCGAGCGGCGAGGAGCGCCCTTCGTTTCTGGCTTGCAAGCGTCTTGACGTGCACGGGTCGGAATAAGCCAACTCGCATCATCTGCGCGATCCCGCGCGCGTCGTTGCGATCGCTTTTGTTGACCTGCGCCTTGAGAAACGCCTTCGCGTGTCGCGTTTCGATGCAGATCGCCGGCATATGATATGGACGTTTCTTTGACCGACACGTCCAATCCGGCAAAGTGTTTCATGCTGCGCTCCTCCCATGATGCTTGCGGCTGCTCAACACAGACCACGTCTACCATCAACCTGAATTCACCCCCACGAAGGGCAAGCCGACCGGCCGAATACCCCATCTGACTTACGGAATGCGCCCCCCATTGTGGTAGCGTAACTCCATGCTAGAGATGCTCTCGGAATTCATCGCTAGGCAAGCCGTCATATAACCGATTGAAGGGCTGAGGCCCTAGCAAGTCGCTATCCTTTGGCTCCGCCGCTCGCGATCCCGGAAAGGGTCACGGCGGCTTTGCCTTTATAGCAGATTCATTTGATTCCGTCTAGGGCCTGTGTTCAGTTGAGCAAGACGATAACTGAGGCCAACTGGACTCCGGCGAGAATTTCTGGCGAGTTTGTCGTAGCGTGTGGCGATGGCCCGAAAATGCTTGAGTTTATTGAAGAAGCGCTCGACGAGGTTGCGTTCGCGGTAGAGCGCGAAATCGCAAAGCCGTGGGGTTTTGCGGTTCGCTTTCGGCGGGATGACCGGAGTGATTTCCCGCTTGGTTAGGGCGATAAACGGATCGGCGTCGAAGGCCTTGTCGGCGATCAAGGCGTCTGGATTGGCGGCTTCAGGCAATTCCGCTGCGCGAGCCAGATCATGGGCCTGACCTGGCGTGAGTATTAAGCGGACAGGATTGCCAAGAGCGTCGACAAGAGCGTTGATTTTGGTTGTCAGTCCACCGCGCGAGCGGCCGATCGCTTGCGCGCCGTTTTTTTTCGCGCCCCGGCACTGTGCTGGTGAGCACGCACAATGGTGGCATCGATCATCATGTATTCGTTATCGTGATCGCTTGCCAACAGATTGAAAATGCGCTCAAAAATCCCACTCTTCGCCCACCGGCTGAAGCGCTGGTGAATGATTTTCCAATCACCGAAACGCTCCGGAAGATCGCGCCAAGGAAGGCCGGCCCTATACCGATAGAGAACGGCTTCGACAAACAATCGATTGTCCGCCCCTGTGCCTCCAACATGGCCTTCGCGGCCGGGAAGAAAATCCTTGATCCGATCCCATTGGTCGTCGCGTAATGCATAGCGTCGCATCGGTCAGCCCCTCCTCAGGCCGACCACCCATGAATCACGCAATTGCTGATTTGGGAATCCCTTCCGCAGACTCGCGTCAAACGAACAACAGCGTTCCACGTTTGATTCTGATCCGTTCTCGTACCATCGCCTCCTAACTGAACACAGGCCCTAGCGTTAGCTCGAGTAAAATTATTACCACTGGAATTGACCGGCCATTGCAGCGGCGATCGATGTCGCAAAGGCGCTCGTGCGGCTCTCGGAGGTGACCATCTTCGAGCTGCGCGGCGAGTGGCGGCGGCTTCATCGCATGCCGCCGCCGATGCGGCTCTCCCGCGATCTCTTGACCCGAGGGATCACTTACAAGCTTCAGGAGCGGGCGTACGGCGGCCTCTCCATGGCCACCGCCCGGAAGCTGGAGCGAGCCAGCGCCGACCCGTTGGGCCGCGGCGCGGTTAAACCCGCGCCGCCGATCTCGCTGAAGCCGGGCACGCGGCTCGTGCGGGAGTGGCGCGGGGTCACCCATATGGTCCTCATCCATGCCGGCGGCATCGAGTGGCGCGGTCAGCGCTACCGCTCCCTTTCCGTGGTCGCGCGAAAGATCACCGGCGCCCGCTGGTCGGGTCCGCGGTTCTTCGGCCTCAGGCGGCAGCTGGATTCTCACTCAAGGGCGGGGGAGGGCGATGGCGAAGGCTGATCTCGCACGAACCGGGTCCACCATCCGCTGCGCGATTTACACCCGAAAATCGTCCGACGAGGGCCTCGAGCAGGAATTCAATTCTCTCGACGCCAGCGGGAGGCTTGCGAGGCCTACATCGTGAGCCAGCGTCATGCCGGCTGGATCGCGCTTAGCGACATGTACGACGACGGCGGCCTGTCCGGCGGGACGATGGAGCGGCCGGCCCTCAAGCGGCTTCTGGAGGATATCCAGGCCGGGAAGGTTCAAATCGTCGTTGTCTACAAGGTCGACCGGCTGACGCGGTCGCTTTCAGATTTCGCCAAGATTGTCGACATCTTCGATGCGCACAATGCGTCCTTTGTGTCGGTAACGCAGCAGTTCAATACGACGACCTCCATGGGGCGTCTGACGCTCAACATGTTGCTGTCATTCGCCCAGTTCGAGCGAGAGATTGCCGGCGAGCGCATCCGCGACAAGATCGCGGCGTCGAAGAAGAAGGGCATGTGGATGGGCGGGAATGTGCCGCTCGGTTACGACGTCAAGGAGCGCAAGCTGACCGTGAATGAGACTGAGGCGTTGACTGTCCGGTTGATCTTTCGACGCTATGCGGAACTGGGCTCGGTCTTGCTGCTCAGGGCCGAACTCGACCGGCTGGGGATTGTGAGCAAGCGCCGTGAAGGAGCCGGCGGACGGCTGGCCGGCGGCCAACATTTCTCCCGCGGCGCCCTCTATTTGATGCTGCAGAACCGGCTCTGTCGGGGCGAGGTCGCGCATAAGGACAACATCTACCCCGGCCAGCACGAGGCCATCCTCGATCCGGAGCTTTGGCAGATCGTCCAGAACAAGCTTGCGGTTCATCGGCAGGAGCGCTCTTTGGCGGTGGGCGCGGAGGCGCCGAGTCTGCTGGCCGGTTTAATCGTCGATGCCGACGGCAATCGGATGACGCCGACCCATGCCACAAAGAAAGCCAAGCGATACCGCTACTACGTCTCGGCGTCGCTTCTCACTGGAGATCGCCCGCAAGCCCAGAAAGGGATGCGCGTTCCAGCGGGTGACATCGAGGCGTTGGTGCTCGACCGACTGGGGGCGTTTTTCTCGTCAAGCACCGACATCGGTGATGCGCTCACACCGCTCGATCTTGAGACTCGCGCCTTTGATGCGGCCTTGCGCAACGCTTGCACGCTTTCCAAGCGATGGCTCGCCATGCCGCCCGTCGAGATGAAAAGCCTCGTCCTGGACATTGTCGAACGGGTAACCATTGCGGCCAATCGGATCGACATCTGGCTGAACCGCGCGAAAATCGCCGCGGCACTGGAAGCGGGAGGAGGGAGCCAAAGGCCTGATATCGACCCCATCACCCTGTCGATCGAAGCGAAGCTGCGACGCGCCGGCAAGGGAAAACGCCTCGCCATCGCGAATGGTGCCGGGACGGAAGTCAACGAAGGCCTCGTCGAACTGATCAAAGATGCTTTCACAATCCGAATCCAGCTCCTCTCAGGATCGGACGACAGCATCGAGGCGATGAGCGGACGCCTCGGATTGAATAAGGGCCGGATCACTTCGCTTGTTCGATTGTCCTATCTCGGCCCTGAAATCGTGCGGGCGCCCCTCGCGGGCAGTCAATCCAACGCGCTGACGCCGAGCCGGCTGCTGCGACTGAGCAAAAACCTGCCGCATGACTGGAAGGAACAACGCTGTTTCCTTGGCTTCCCCGCCTAAATCTCCATCAAGATCCAGGCCAAACGCTCCACATCCGACGACTCGAAAACGGCCTTGAGAGACCCTGCGGCCGTTCGGGCGAGAATCTAGGGCATTTTTCGTCTCTGGTTGGCGTTGTCGTGATCGCCCGAAAGCTAACCTACGGAAATTCCGTGGCTATTCCAGCGATTGCCAAAACCAAAAATATGAGGCGATATAGGGAGGATTCGTGGCTGGGGGACCTGGATTCGAACCGGGATTGACGGAGTCAGATTGGGTATTCGGCCGGTCGGCTTGCCCTTCGTGGGGGTGAAGGGTGCTGCGCTTCAGGTTGATGGTGGACGTGGTCTGTGTTGAGCAGCCGCAAGCAGGCGGGCAGGATTTGCCGTGAAATGAAGGTGGTAAGTCACCCCGCAGACCTTCTCGCTGTTCGTTGCGATCCCGCATGGCGGCTTGAACGTGTCGGTCTCGAAGCTGGGCCTCTGTCGCAGTGGCTGTTCAGTGGATTGGCGGAAGCAGGAGTCCCGGCGATCTGCATCGAAACGCGACACGCGAAGGCGTTTCTCAAGGCGCAGGTCAACAAAAGCGATCGCAACGACGCGCGCGGGATCGCGCAGATGATGCGAGTCGGCTTATTCCGACCCGTGCACGTCAAGACGCTTGCAAGCCAGAAACGAAGGGCGCTCCTCGCCGCTCGAAAGATACTCCAGGAAAAGGCTCTTGCGATCGAGAACGATATCCGTGGTTTGTTGCGCAATTTTGGACTGAAAGTCGGAATCGTTGTCGGTTTCGAGCAGCGGATCCACGACCTCGTCGAGGGAGTGCCGGAGTTCGCCGATATTATGGAGCCTTTACTCGCCGCGCGCCGGGTCTTGCGTGAAAAGTTTGCCAAGCTGCATCGCAAGGTTCTCCTGCTCGCGCGCGACAATGAAGTCTGTCAGCGGTTGATGACCATCCCTGACGTGGGTCCGGTCGTATCCTTGGCCTTTATCAGCACGGTCGACGTTCCAGCGCGCTTCAGGAACTCGAAGGCTGTTGGGCCATCTCTCGGGCTGACGCCGGTTCTCAATCAGTCCGGCGAGAGCCATCGCGTTGGGCGAATCTCGTTATGTGGCGACGAGGCCATGAGAGCGCTGCTCTATGAGGCCGCGCAGGTCATGCTGACCCGCGGGCAGAAATGGTCGTGGCTGAAGGCATGGGCAATGAACATTGCCAAGCGTCGGGGGCAGAAAAAAGCCATCGTCGCACTCGCCCGACGGCTCGCCGTGATTATGCACCGCATGTGGAGTGATGGAACCTGACCTGCAACTGAACTTTCATCCAGCGACGGTTAGAGCCTCGGCAGTTGATGCGCCTTGCGGCGCGGTGTGAGCAACAGGCGAGCGGCGGAGCTGGTCAGGATTGCGCAGCCGGGCGCCTGTTGCGGTGAGATCAGCGGCATAGGCCGCAGGTGTCTGGTAGCCGAGCGAGGAATGCGGCCTCGCGGTGTTGTAATCGTAGGCCCATGAGCCAATGACCTGCCGGGCGTGATCGAGACCGACGAACAGGGTCTCGTTCAATAGCTCGTCACGCATCCGGCCGTTGAAGCTCTCGCAGAAGCCGTTCTGCGTCGGCTTACCCGGGGCGATGTAGTGCCAATCGATGCGGTGCTCGGCACACCAGGCGAGGATGGCATTCGAGGTGAGTTCGGTCCCATGATCCGATGCGATCATGTCGGGCTTGCCGCGCCGTTGGAGCAGAGTGCTCAGTTCCCGTGCCACCCGCTTGCCGGAGATCGAGGTGTCGGGGACCGCCGCCAGACATTCCCGCGTTACATCGTCGACGACGTTCAGAATGCGGAAGCGCCGGCCACAAGCAAACTGATCGTGCACGAAGTCGAGTGACCAGCGGGCATTAACCTTGGCCTCGATCAGGATCGGCACCCGCGCTCTGACGGCACGCCGCCTAACGCGACGGCGGCGCACTGTTAGCCCTTCCTCGCGATAGAGCCGGTAAATCCGGTTGATGCCGGATGGCTCACCCTGCTGGCGCAGCAGGACGAACAGCCGTCTATAGCCGAACCGCCGGCGTGCATTGGCCAGATCGCGCAGCCGGCACCGGAGCTCGGTATCAGGCGGCCGGCAGAATTGATACCGGATGCTGGTCCGATCGGCGGCGATGACGGAGCAGGCCCGCCGCTCGCTCATCTGGAACATCGTCCGAAGATGAGCGACAGCCTCGCGCTTTACGGCGGGCCCTACCATTTTTTTCCCAGAAGCTCGCGCAGGGCCGAGGCGTCGAGCATCGACTCCGCCAGCAGCTTCTTCAGCTTGCCGTTCTCGTCTTCGAGTGCCCGCAGCCGTTTGGCATCCGAGACATCCATCCCGCCGAACTTGGCCTTCCAGTTGTACAGCGTCGCTTCCGACATCCCGTACTTCCGGCAGAGTTCCCCAGCCTTCGCGCCAGCCTCATGCTCCCGCAACACTGCGATGATCTGTTCTTCCGTAAACCTGCTTCGCTTCATCGGTCCGTCCCTTGTTCAGGCCGGACTCTAACTCCTCGTGGAGGAATATCTCAGTGGCAGGTCAGCCGTCATCGTTGGCGGCCTTGAAGCGCTTAACCTGATCGGCGATCAACTAGGCTTGACGGACGACGGTGGCTTTTGGGGCGCCATCGCCTCTCTGAATGACAATTTTGGTGTTCTCGGCTACATAATCATTGGTATCTTCATCATCGCGTGGCTCATCTCCTACGTGGTCTACCGCGTCAATCGCTACGACGAAATCGTCGTCAAGGCTGCGTAAGCCCATTCCCGCCTGACCCTGAAGCAGACTGATAAAGTCGCATTTGGCGGCAGCTAAGTATTATCATATGCTTAGAGGAGAGCGAGATGAGTCCGATGACGCCTGAGCAGAAGGAGGAGATTTCGCGGAGTTTGTTGCCAACCGGACAAGACAAGATGCACTCACCAGAAAACAGCGATTTGAGGCTGGGGAGTTTTCGATCGACCTGGTTCGAACAGCTGAGGATCCACCCGAAAATGATCCCGAGTTTCAGAAAGAGCTATCGCAGTTCGGTGCCTCGCTGCGTGATGCCGGTGTTCCATATTCACAAACCGCAATAGCGTTCGATTCGGTAGATGCGCATGGCTATCCGCTGCCCGAAATCATTGTTGTAGTTAAAGTATTGGGGCCGTCGGTCATCGCAGCGCTGGCGACGGCAGCCGGGGTCTGGTTTCAGGCGCGGCACGGGCGAAAGGTGCGGCTTAAAATCGGCGATGTCGAAGCCGAAGCGCGAACGGCGGAGGAAGTCGAAAGCCTTCTACAGCTCGCTAAACAGTTTCAGGCAGACAACTCTCCAGACGGCAAAGCAAGCATGAACGCTCTCAAAGAACCCGAACACATCACTTTGGCCGAGGGGTTGGCGCTTCTAGAAAGCCACCTGCCAATCGAGCAGGCCAAGACCCGTTTGAGACAAGCCTTTATTCAAGGGGTGCTCAGAGAGCCGCCGCGTTTTGCGTTCGAGTATGACAAAGCCGATATCGACTGGACTACTGGTTCGGTCAAAATCCCCCGGATGAAGGATCGCTTTTGCCCCTCGTTCCTCAGGGCGGAATTCAATGCTTATTTTTTTAAGGAGCACGGCGGCCCCGCCGCAGTCTCACCGCCGGCGTCTGGCCGCAAGGTCTTTGTCGTTCACGGGCATGATGAAGGCGCGCTCGCGGCTATGGCCCGATTTTTGGAGAAGATCGAGATCGAGCCGATCATTCTGCAGGAGCAGCCAGACCAAGGCTTCACCATCATCGAAAAATTCGAGACTTACGCGAAACGAGTTGGCTTTGCCGTCGTCCTTCTGACTCCCGACGATCTCGGCGGATCGGCCTCTGCATCGAGCCAATCCGCGCGCGCCCGTCAGAACGTGATTTTTGAGCTCGGATACTTCGTCGCCAAGCTGGGCAGAGGCCGAGCGTGCTTGCTCCGCAAAGGCGAGATCGAAATCCCTTCCGATCTTTATGGCGTGATTTACACGGAGATGGATGCGGGGAAAGGCTGGAAGCTCAAGCTGGCGAAGGAGTTGAAGGCCGCGGAAATTCCCTTCAACCAAGCAAAGGTACTGGACGTATGAACCAGCTCGTCCCCATCACCGATCGCGCCCCCGCCCTTGTCGCCGCCGACGGCGCGCGCGCCTCCTACCGCTTCTTTGAATTCTTCACGGCGCAGATGACCCGGCTTGCGGATATCGAGAGCATCCACGTCGCCGCCTATATCGAGCAGCTGCAGAAGGAACGATCCGCGCCGACCGCGAAATTGCGTCTCGCCGCCTTGCGCCATTTGTTCGATTGGATGGTGATCGGCCAGATCATGCCGGTCAATCCGGCGGCTGCCGTGCGCGGCCCGCGCCATATCGTGCGGCGTGGCAAGACGCCAGTGCTCGATCCGGCCGAGGCGCGCCAGCTTATCGACGCGATCAATGTCTCGACCGTCATCGGCCTACGCGACCGGGCGCTCATCGGCCTTATGGTCTATTCCTTCGCCCGCATCGGCGCGGCAATCTCCATGCGTGTCGAAGACGTGTACCCGCAGAACCGGCGGCTATGGGTGCGCCTGCATGAGAAGGGCGGCAAGCAGCATGCCATGCCGTGCCATCACAATCTTGAAATCTATCTGCACGAATATCTCGCTGGCGCGGCCCTCGCGACTGATCCGAAGGCGCTCCTGTTCCAGACCTACAGCCGCGCGACCGGCCAGCTGACTGGCGCTCCCCTCCCGCAGGCGAACGCCTACGCGATGATCCAGAGGCGCGCCAATTCCGGCGGCATCCTGACGCGCGTCGGCAACCACACGTTCCGGGCGACCGGCGTTACCGCCTACCTCAAGAACGGCAGGACGCTCGAACGCGCCGCGCAAATGGCGAACCATGCCTCGACCCGCACGACGCAGCTTTACGACCGCCGCGCCGAGGAAGTCACGCTCGACGAGGTGGAAAGGATACTCGTTTGAGCCGCGCAGCCGCGCGCGAAGCGATCAAACGCCACGACGCCGGCGAGCCGGTGTGCGAGATTGATCCGCTGCCCTTCCCGCGCGCCCTCGTTTCCGCGCGTCCGTTAAGAGGTATTCGTGAAGTTCTCGAAGCCGCGCTGGTCCTCCACAGGCGGTGAGGTGGAAGTTGGAGTATGAGTTTTTCTTTTAACAGCAAGAAGGCCTGACATGAAAACCCGCAATATCCTCGCAAGCGTTGCCGCACTGGGCCTGCTCGCGAATGCTCATGCCACTCGGGCGGCGGAGTATTACGTCGGCGATGCCATTGAGAAGAACAATCTCGTCATCGAGCCGAATTATCTCACCGGCATCGAGATGAGCCGCATGCCGGAAGGCATGGCATCCGGCCCCGACGTCATACATCTCGAAGTCGATGTGCATGCCGCGGCGCATGAGCCGCACGGCTTCGCCGAAAAGGAGTGGATACCCTATCTCACCGTTGGCTACACGATCGAGAAAATCGGCGGCGGGTTCAAGAAAATCGGCCATCTGTTCGCCATGACGGCGGGCGACGGGCCGCATTACGCCAACAATGTCGGGCTGGCGGGGCCGGGACGGTATAGCCTCACCTACAGCTTCGCGCCGCCCTCGTCGGCCGGCTTCATCCGCCACATCGATCAGGCAACCGGGGTTCCCGATTGGTGGAAGCCTTTCAGCCTTAGCTGGACGTTTGCCTATCCGGGGAGGGCGAAGAGCGGAGAATAGAGCGGCCGTGGCTGGAGGCATCGCCGCTGGGGTTGGCATCGCCGCTTTTGGTAACACGGTGAGGCGTTCACCAAAAGCCCGCAACGCCGGGTAAGCGATGGAAAGTGTTGCGCGAGTGCACCGCGCGCGCATCGCGTCCTCGCGGCGCTTGGCCGCGTTCCATATTGCCGTTTACGCCGCAGCGCAGCCGTAACCCAGGAGTTTCTAGGCATTTACGGCGCTTTCTGCTAGAGTGTTCCCATGATTAATCTGTCTCAGGAAACCGAAGACCTCGCCAAGCGGCTTGCCGCCGCGCAGCGCCTTTCCCTTGAGGAGGCCATAAGGCAAGCCCTCGACGCGGCGGCGCGCGCCGCTGGCCTTTTACAGGAGCCGCAAAGACGCCGCGATCAATCCCCCGCCGCCATTGCCGCGCGACGGGAGAGTCTCAACCGAATCGGCGCGGAAATCGCGGCCATGCCGATTCTCGATCCGCGTTCCCCGAACGAAATCATGGACGATCTTAACTGGCATTCCCCAGATAACCGGGAATGTGCCAAGCGCGTATCATTGATCTCCTGCCGTGACATCGGACATTCGTCCTATACCGGCATTATTTTCCGGATCGCCCGCTTATTGAGGTTGAGATTGCCGCGCTGCGGCGCTGCTGTGGTGCTCCGGCACACCAAAACCAGTGACATGGGCGGATCGCGCACCGGACAATACAGAGTCGGTTGTGATCAAGACGCACTTCTCCCTTAGTTTTTGCTCGACGCATGACGACCGAACACTTCACGCAGGCGCTGGATTGGGCGGCGGCCGCAGGTCGGCGATCATTCGTAGGATGTCCGCGAAGAGATTTTTCGGAATGGCGACTTCGGCCATCTGAAACGCGACATAGCGGCCATGGCTCACGATCTTCGCGCCGATCTTGATCAGCTTTTCCTTCAGGCTCGTCAGTGACCAATCCTTTATCGGTTCGGGCGTCGCCAGCGTGCGCAGAAAATTACCGAGATTGTAGGCCAGCGCATGAAGCTGGAGACGGACGGCGTTAGCAGCGAACGACCGACATGATAGCCGGGTCCACTTGATTGCGCCTTTTCCTTCCTTGATCCATTGCTCACACGTGCCGCGCTTGTTGTAGAAGGCGACGACATTCTCGGCGGAGCGCGCCATGTTCGTCACGATGAAGCCGACGCGCGGATAAAGCTCGCCCGGATGCCATTCGACCTTGGCGATCACCCGACGCGGCTGCGACCAGCTTCCCGCTTGATAGGTGAAACTTGCATGGGATCGGCAGACGTCATTGGACGGGCGACCAACCGGGCGTTTGAGCAGATAGCCGATCCTCTCTTGCAAGATGTGATTGGCGGGCAGACGGATCGCATATTTGATCCGTTCTGCCTCCAGATATTCGTAAACTTCGGGGTTTGCGAAGCCGGCGTCGGCGCGGAAATAAATGCGTGAGACCTTGCCTTGATACCGCGCCACGACCGGCTTCAGCACCGCCTCCCATCCATCGGCGCTGTGAACATTGCCGGGGCGCAGGGCGCAGCGTTCCAAATCGCCATATTGGTTGAAAACGAACAGCGGATGATAGCAGGTGCAGTCATAGTGACCGTTCCAGACACTGTGTTCCTGTTCGCCATGCGTCGGGCTCACGCTCGAATCCATGTCGAGCAAGATACCTCTCGGCGGACGGCGACCATGAACGCTGTCGATCCATTTGCCGGAGAGATCAGCGAGCGCCGAAAGGTTCTTTTCCGCCGTGAGCCAGCGCGTCTCAAAGCGGCCCATCTGGCTCGGCGAAGCCGCTGCATCCGAGGCCGCCTTTCCGCCGACTATCCACCGCATCGCGGGATCATGGCGCAGGCGTTGAGCGTCGTTCACGTCTTCATATCCGGCAAGTCGCCCAAATATGGATTGCCGCAACATCCCGACGAGTGCATGCCGGCCATTCTTGCCAGTGCGTGCGTCGGAGAGCGCATCACCCGCCATCGCGCTGAGGCACAGCGCGTCGTCCAGTTCCCGGTATGCGAGCAAGCCTGCGTCGGAGGTAACCACCGATCCGCGAAAGTGAAGCAACAATCGGCGGTCGAAATCGAGCCTGAGAGCGCCATCATACGATTCACCCGCCGGGTTCGCCATGACGGCCTCATTCGATCCGAAATAACATGCTGATTATGTTAGCTAAATCGCGGCATCGACGCTGCAAATTATTGCCTCATCCGGCGTATGCGGGCTTAACGCCCTATGATTGTCGTCGATAGTTCGGCCTTGATTGCCATTCTTTTTGACGAACCCGAAAAGCAAGCTTTTGAAACCATCGTCGCGGGCGACGAGCGTTGCGTCATGTCAGGCAGTCAATGCGCATGAGACGGCAACCATCTTGCGTGTGCGCCACGGCCCCCAAGCAGTCGCGCGTCTCTGGCAATTGCTGACGGACAGCGAAATCGAAATCGTCCCGTTCGACGAGGTGGAGGTGCGCGCCGCCACCGTCGCCTTCGACCGCTACGGCAAGGGCATCGACCCAAAGGCGCGGCTTAATCTCGCGGATTGCGCCGCCTACGCGCTGGCCACGACCATGAACGCGCCCTTGCTGTTCAAGGGCGACGACTTTCGCGGCAACCGACGTGCGGGCCTGTCTCTGAATTGATCCCCTGCCCGCGTGGAGATTGGCCGCAGTTACAACGTGTCCGGCTGGACGATTTCACGGCTTGCGCTGTGAACGCCGTGCATCTTTGCCGCACCGACTCGCGCAAAACGCCGCAAGGCTCAAAATGGCTGCGGCTTATGGCCAACATACAAATAAATGTCGGCGCGGCTCTGAGCCGGAAAGTTCTTCAAGCTCTCGCTTTTTCCAACTGCCGCCGCGCTTGAAATAGCACCCTGGATCTTGGTGGCGTCAAAACCTTGGGACGCCTGTAGCAGCAGCCCAAAGATGGGCCTTTGGCCAATAAATACGGCTGAAGGTTGTGGATTAACAAAGGCTCCGCCGTCCTCAAAAGAGCTAATTAGGTCTCCCGCAAAAACTGATGTTTCTGCGCTGGCTATTTCCTTCCTGACGTTGGCGCATATGGCGAAGAAAAAAAAGCTCTTTGCCTCCCTATAGAATCGCGACCGCAACGACAAAAGCGGGATGGTTCGATGTGAGGTTGTTAGGGCTTACGGATGTGATAGGGGACGAGGACGATGTTCCGCGCGGCGCTTTCGAACAGACCGCGGCAAACAAACTGCGTGCATGAGACGAAAAAGGTTGGATCATGGACACCTACTTGCTGCGTAAAGGTGAGCCCGGCTGAGGCTCCCCGGTGTCACCGTCCTGTCCGGCATATTTAGCTAAAGACATAAACATGTCTTCATGCTGCGCTTGACACCGACCCGCTGGTCGCCCATCGTGAAGGAGTCGTGGTTCTCCAAGCCTGGATGCAGGCTTGGAGCTAAGAGGGAAGCCGGTGCGCCGCCGATCCATCGACTGGATCGACGGTAATGCCGGCGCTGCCCCCGCAACTGTGAGCGGCGAGCAGCTGTCCGTTATGTGCCACTGAGGTCGGCAAGACCTTGGGAAGGCCGGGCAGCAGCGTTAACCCGTGAGCCAGGAGACCTGCCTCGACAATATAACGTCCTCGGGCGGGGTGTCCCGGTGGTGCGGTTGCGATTCCGTCGAGCGGTGTCTTGCCGGATTCCCAGGCGCGTCCGCTTTGGCCTTGCCCCCAACATATTGGGGTTAAGCCGTTGTCCAGTTTCTCTCTTCCTGTCGCAACACTCGGTACGCCGCGGATCGGTCCGCGCCGGGAACTCAAGATCGCGCTTGAGTCCTATTGGTCCGGCAAAACCGATGAGAAAGCCCTTCTTGAAACAGCTGCCGCGCTGCGCGTTGCCAATTGGGCGCGACAGAAGGCGCATGGCGTGACCGTCATCCCGTCGAACGACTTTTCACTCTACGATCAGGTTCTCGACACCAGCGTCATGGTCGGCGCCATACCGGAAATCTACGGCTGGAAAGGTGGCAAGGTTTCGCTGGAGACCTATTTCGCGATGGCGCGCGGCGCGCAAGGCGAAGGTCACGGCTGTGCGCACGGTCCTCACGGGCACACGCACGGTGCTCAGGCGCAGGAAATGACCAAGTGGTTCGACACCAACTATCACTACATGGTCCCGGAGTTCACGAAAGGACAGACATTCAAACTTTCTTCTCTGAAGGCGGTCAACGAATATCGCGAGGCGAAGGCACTGGGCTATGAAACGCGCCCCGTCCTCCTCGGACCTGTCACATTTCTCAAACTCGGCAAGAGCAACGATTCGACACTCGATCCCCTGTCGCTCCTCCCCCATCTGATCCCTGTCTATATTGACATGCTGCGACGGCTTGCCGCCAATGGCGCCGAATGGGTCCAGATCGACGAGCCTTGCCTTGTCCTCGATCTCGACGAGGCAATACGAACAGTTCTACGTCAAGCCTATGCATCTGTTGCGCATGCATTGCCTTCATTGAAGATCATGCTGACCACCTATTTCGGCGGCTTGGGCGACAATCTGGATACCGCTCTTTCTCTCCCGATCGCAGGTCTTCACCTCGATCTGGTTCGCGCCCCTGACCAAATCAACGAGGCGCTCGCGAAGGCGCCGCAAGGCCTGGTTCTCTCTCTCGGTGTCATCGATGGCCGCAACATCTGGCGGGCCAATCTTCCCGCACTGGTCGATCACCTTGAGGCGGTCGTTGCAAAACGCGGCACCAACCACGTCCAGATCGGTCCGTCCTGCTCGCTGTTGCACACACCAATCGATCTCGAACTGGAAACTGATCTCGATCCGGACTTGAAGACCTGGCTGTCCTTCGCGATTCAGAAAATGGACGAGCTCGCGACACTCGGCAAAGCACTGGCGAGCGGTCGGGAATCCGTGAAAGAAGCCCTCGCATCTTCTGCCAATTCAGCCGCAGCGCGCAGGACATCGCCGAAGGTGCACGACGCAGCGGTCGCGGCACGGATCGCTGCCATCACGGAAGATATGGCAAGGCGGACAAGCGGATTCGCCGCCCGCTCAATGATACAGCGACAACGCTTCAATCTCCCGGCGTTCCCGACGACGACCATCGGGTCATTTCCGCAGACTGCTGAAGTTCGCCAGGCCCGCTCGGCGCATGCCAAAGGCGTTCTCAGCGACGCCGACTACGAAAAATTCCTGCGCGAGGAGACCGCACGCACCATCCGCTGGCAGGAAGACATCGGCCTCGATGTGCTCGTCCACGGTGAATTCGAACGCAATGACATGGTGCAATATTTTGGAGAGCAGCTCTCCGGTTTCGCCTTCACTAAGCACGGCTGGGTTCAGAGTTACGGCTCGCGCTGCGTTCGCCCGCCGATTCTGTTTGGCGATGTCGCTCGACCAAAACCAATGACTGTCAGCTGGTGGCAGTATGCGCAGTCGATTACCGCAAAACCAATGAAAGGGATGCTGGCCGGGCCGGTAACAATCCTCAACTGGTCCTTCGTGCGGGACGACGTGCCGCGCAGCGCAGCTTGCCGACAAATTGCGCTGGCGATCCGCGACGAGGTCGTCGACCTGGAGAAAGCGGGCGCGGCGATGATCCAGATCGACGAAGCGGCGCTGCGTGAGGGGCTGCCGCTTCGTAGAACCGACTGGGCGGCATATCTGAACTGGGCGGTCGACAGCTTTCACCTCTGCTCGTCAGGCGTCGCCGACACGACGCAGGTTCATACGCACATGTGCTATTCCGAATTCAACGACATTATCGACGCCATCAGCGCAATGGACGCCGATGTCATCTCCATCGAGACATCGCGATCAAAAATGGAACTCCTGGACGCTTTCAAGACCTACAAATACCCGAATGAGATTGGTCCAGGGGTCTATGACATTCATTCGCCGCGCGTGCCGGACGTTGCCGAAATGACGGAATTGCTGAAGCTTGCGCGTCTGCAGCTAGCCGACGAGCAGCTCTGGATCAATCCGGACTGCGGGCTGAAAACACGTAAGTGGGAGGAAGTCCGGCCTGCGCTTATAAATATGGTCGAAGCTGCCAGGCAAATTCGGCTCAACTCGAACTAACCCGTTCGGAAGGCCTTGTCATGTCTGGATGGCGTCCGCTGATCAATGGCGTCCGCTGATCAAGGGTTATTCTGCTGTGGCGCGATGATCGTGGGCGCGGTCATGTCTTCGGCCTGTCGATGCGGGTTTTGACGCCCCGCGGGCCCTGATGTTGTCCGCTGATCCCTTGCCGCAATCACGTTATCGCGCTTGACGGCGAAGACAAGGCCGCGGGCTTTGGGATCAAACCGCGCTATTCGCATCACCTCTTGGTCACCCTCAATTCTTGTGCAGTCCTTGGCTGCTGACGATGTCGGCGGTCGTTACGCCGGGGCTGCGCTATAGGTTGTCTTGCCGCGCATGATCGCGAAGGCGATGCGCGCCATTTTAATCATAGGCAGCTACGCTATTCGCGATAATCGCCTCCATCGCGGCCAGTCCATCGGTCAGCGCGGCGGGCCCCGGCTGCAAGATCAACGCCGATTTGATCTCGTGAACGGCGCCACGCGGCACCGCCGGCAACGCGTCAAACCCGGCTCTGTTCACGACTTTCTCAGGGCGAAACTTCTTGCCGCACCACGAGCCGACGATGATATCCGGCGCACGGGCGATGATTTGCTCCCCAGTCACGATGCGGTCCTTGGCCGATTTGCAGTGTGCAAGATCGGCGAAGACGTCGATGCCTCCGGCGATTTCGATAAGCTCCGAGACCCAGGCGATGCCCGAAATCATCGGATCGTCCCATTCCTCAAAATAAACCTTCGGCCGAAACGGCAGTCGCGATGCACGGCGTCGCGCATTCGTGGTCGCAACCACTAATACCAAGTCTCTGAAAGTTTAACTCCTGAGGCGGATTCCCAAATCGGCATTTATCTGATTCACCATGGCAAACAGCTTTTGGGAGAGTTTGCCATGTCAACTCCGGTTCCGCTTCGCTCTGACTTTGACACGATTGGCCTGCGCATGCTGGCGCGGCGATCGCGTGACCCCGATCAGACCCGGCGTCTCTTGGCACTGGCCGAGATTTATGATGGCGGCTCGCGGCCGGATGCGGCGCGGATCGGCGGGGTCGGGGTGCAGATCGTGCGCGACTGGGTTGTCCGTTTCAACGCCAAAGGTCCTGATGGTCTCTTGACCGGCAAAGCGCCGGGCGCTCCCAGCATCCTCGGCGAGCGCCAGCGCCAAGCCTTGCGGCAGGTCGTGGAAGATGGGCCAATTCCCGCCCTGCATGGCGTCGTCCGCTGGCGGCTGATCGATCTGGCGCAGTGGCTCTTCGAAGAGTTCCGGGTTTCGATCTCCAAGCCGACGCTCAGCCGCGAGCTGCGGCATATGGGCTTTCGCAAGCTCTCGGCGCGACCGCGCCATCATGCGCAAGACGAGGAAGCCGCGGCGGCTTTTAAAAAAACTTTCTCGCCCTCGTGGAGGAGACCGCCGCAAAAGAGGCTCCTGGCAAGCCGATAGAGATTTGGTTTCAAGACGAAGCTCGGATCGGGCAGAAAAACAAGGTCACCCGCCGATGGGCGAAACGCGGGACACGGCCTTCGGCGCCGCACGACCAGAGGACGAGTTCAGCCTATATTTTCGGCGCCATCTGCCCGGCCGAAGGAAAAGGCGCCGGGCTCGTACTACCCTCCTGCAACAGCGAGGCCATGGCCCTGCATCTCGAAGAAATCTCGCTTGCGGTCGCACCAAGCGCGCATGCGCTCGTTCTTCTCGATCAGGCCGGGTGGCATGTCTCGGCGAAGCTTCCCGTCCCGGACAACATCACGCTCTTGCCGTTGCCGCCGAAATCGCCCGAGCTCAATCCGGTCGAGAACATCTGGCAATTCATGCGCGACAACTGGCTCTCGAACCGCGTCTTCAAATCCTACGACGACATTCTCGACCACTGCTGCTTCGCCTGGAACAAGCTCATCGACATGCCCTGGAAAATCATCTCCATCGGAACAAGAGAGTGGGCCTATCGGTCGTGATCAGCGAGACTTTGTATAAATCATCCGTCAGGCGCTTCGCGCGATCTTGCGCGTCTACAAGCGATCCGAGAGTCCGGATCATGTCAAGAATCTCGGCAATTGTACGCTGCTGGTTGACGGCGTGAACGTCGACGCCCTGCCTGATCAAGGCCGCGGCGATGTCGGCCTGCAGGTCGGAAAAGGTCAGAACGAGGTCGGGCTCTAGGTCGAGTATCTTGGGAATGTCAGCTGACGTGAAAGCGGAGACGCGTGGCTTCTCGCGCCGCGCCCGCGGTGGACGCACGACGTAGCCGGAAATGCCGACGATGCGATGGTCCTCGCCGAGCAGGTAGAGCGTCTCGACGGTTTCCTCGGTCAGGCAAACGATCCGCTCCGGCGGAAACATCCGTGTCAGTCTCCGTGTTCCATCATTACCCTCCTTCCGGCGATCAAAAGCAAGAAACCGTTGGCGGTCTCGCCCCGGCCGGATATGTTTGATATTACCCTAGTAAACCCCGCGCCTTGGAGAGCGTGATGAGAAAGGTGTTCGTCATCGGTATTGGCGCGGGCAATCCTGACTATGTCACGGTGCAGGCGATCAACGCGCTCAACGAAGTCGACGTATTCTTCGTGATGGACAAAGGACACGAGAAAGAGGACCTAGTCCGCCTGCGTCGGGAAATCTGCGAACGTTACATCAAGAAGAAGTCATATAGGACGGTAGAGACCGTCGACCCGCCGCGTGACCGGCACGCGCCGTCATACGAGTCGGCCGTTGAGGCATGGCACGACCAAAGGGCTATCATCTATGAGCGATTGATTGGGCAGGAACTCGGCGATGAGGAGTGCGGTGCGTTCCTCGTATGGGGAGACCCGTCCCTCTACGACAGCACGTTGCGGATCATCGATCAGATTGTCGCCAGAGGAGCTGTCGCTTTCGAATACGAGGTCATTCCTGGGATAAGCAGCATTCAAGCTTTGGCAGCAAGGCACAGGATTGCCTTGAATCCTGTCGGAAAGTCAATTCACATCACGACCGGGCGTAAGATTACCGAGGGCCTGCCCAACAATATCGACGATGTCGTAGTGATGCTTGACGCGGAATGTTCGTTCAAAAACGTCCGTGATTCAGAGATCGATATTTATTGGGGGGCTTACATCGGGACCGAAGACGAAATACTGGTGTCGGGCAATTTGCGGGAACTCATGCATGACATTGAACGAATGCGCACGGAGGCTAAAAGCAGGAAGGGCTGGATCATGGACACCTATCTCTTGAGGAAACCTGCGGGGCAATGAGTCGGCTTCCTTTGAGCCATGGGCATAGACACTTGAGGCCAGTCGAGAGGCGCATAACGTGCGAACGTTGTGGCCGAGAATTTGGTTGTTCGCGCGACGGCCTTGCCGACTGCTGGTGCAATGCCGAGCCCTATCGCCTCCCGATGCCGCCGCGAGCGGGACGCTTCGGCAACTGTCTTTGCCCAAACCGCCTACGCGAGTTCGCGGCGCAGCTCAGGATACCTGGTGCCGCAGCCGGAACGTGAGCACCCGGAACACTTCGCAGGCCGCAACCAAACCGATCAGCCACAAGACGCTCAGAACGCCGAGCCGCCCAACGATCGCGGTCGTAAAACCACCGGCACCGCCTAAGAGGGGCGTTGCCGCCAAAAGCACGAGTTCGTAGGCCGCATAAGCGCCGATCAGAGCGAAGCCGAGGGCGACGGGCGTGCCATTTCGCCGCAGCATTCGTAGGACGATAGTGGAAGTGACCGTAGCGGCAAGTGCAGCCATGCCGATCACAAGGCCCCAAAGAATTGTGTTCATGTCGACGGAGTAGTGAAGAACGCCAAAGCCGATCGCCTGATTGACGACCCACGCGGCGGTCACTGCGAGAAGCGCAGACTGTAACGGCAACGCTGCCGCGGCGACCACGGCGAAGGCGGCGAACGGCGTCGCACAGGCAAAAACAAAGCTCGCGAGCCCGCAAGCTATCGTCAACAATGCGAAACAAAACAGTGGGGCATAGCGAGACTCGACCGGCTCGAGCCGAATGGTCGCGGCGGCCCGGTGAGGCAAGATATCGAAAGCCATGGGTGATCTCCTTTCTTGGGTTTCTAGCACACTTTTTCCAAAGTCAGGGGACCGGTGAACGGTAGTGTTTTAGCATCAGGTGGACGGCGTTGCCGAGCGCGTCGGCGAGCTTCTCGGCTTTGCGGCCTCAGGGCATGTTTTGTTCGCTCTGGCTTTTAGCACTTATAGTAGCCGTCACGCTCAACCGCGTCGATTACTTCATCGGGCGATGCCCCTATGACTCCACTACCGCCGCGTTTGAAATGCATTTCCTTGAAGAATGCCCAAGAGCTAATTAACAGGATGATTAGGCAGATTCGCGCCGCTCCTGTCGGCGGTCACTATCAGTGCCGAGTTCGTGGTCCCCTTGAAAACATAGTACGTAGGCATGGTCGTTTCCTCTGAGCTAGGGAAAGTTGTCAACAGTAGTCAAACTCAAATCGAGGTGCCGCCGGACAAGCCGGTCAGTGATGCGCCTCGGGTGACTCCTCAGGCAGCTCGGCACGGTCATGGGCAGAAAGCCAGGCCGCAAGCGCGGCCGATAACTGGTCGGATGCCTGCAACTGCCGCAAGGTGACACGTACCGTGGTGCGGGCGGATCGATCGGCTACCATCGATATGCAGGAAGGACCGTGGCCGGCCATGACCGAATCGATCACGCGGCGTTTCAGCTCGAACTCGTTCCGATTCACCGTAGCGCGCAAGGTTAAGCTGGAATGCGGCATGCCGGTCGCGCTGAAAGGCGCGCCGGCGACCGAAACCGTCGCGCATCGGGTGCGGCGGATAGCAATGCGCGCATGGGATCCAGCCGTCCGGTAACGGCTCGGTCGCCGCGTGAGTGCGGCCATGTGCCAGCAGCTTCGGCAGGACATGGGTATGCGGCCCCGTCGGGCTCGCCACCGAGCGTCAGGTTCTGCGCATCTGCGCTTATCGGCGCACACACCTCGTTGTTATCGGATGTTTCCAACTTGGTCCTGGAGGCGCTGAAAAGTCCCCAGGTCTTTGCGGAGCCGCCGAAAGCGACCGTCACCATCCCTATATTGGGCATGCCTCGCCGCCAAACCCGCTTTTTGCAATCAGATGTTCGCCGAGCTGTCCAAGGTGCGATGGACGCTGGGCTTGTCGTGGCGCGCGTGGAAATCGACCCAGACGGCAAAATTGTGATAATTCTTAGCGACGGCACCAAGCCAGAGACCACAACGCCGCTCGAAGCTTGGAAGGCAAAACAGAATGCGCGTCCGGCTTAAAGGTATTCACCCGCATACGCCGGATGAGGCAATAATTTGCAGCGTCGATGCCGCGATTCAGCTAACATAATCAGCATGTTATTTCGGATCGAATGAGGCCGTCATGGCGAACCCGGCGGGTAAATCGTATGATGGCGCTCTTAGGCTCGATTTCGACCGCCGATTGTTGCTTCACTTTCGCGGATCGGTGGTTACCTCCGACGCAGGCTTGCTCGCATACCGGGAACTGGACGACGCGCTGTGCCTCAGCGCGATGGCGGGTGATGCGCTCTCCGACGCACGCACTGGCAAGAATGGCCGGCATGCACTCGTCGGGATGTTGCGGCAATCCATATTTGGGCGACTTGCCGGATATGAAGACGTGAACGACGCTCAACGCCTGCGCCATGATCCCGCGATGCGGTGGATAGTCGGCGGAAAGGCGGCCTCGGATGCAGCGGCTTCGCCGAGCCAGATGGGCCGCTTTGAGACGCGCTGGCTCACGGCGGAAAAGAACCTTTCGGCGCTCGCTGATCTCTCCGGCAAATGGATCGACAGCGTTCATGGTCGCCGTCCGCCGAGAGGTATCTTGCTCGACATGGATTCGAGCGTGAGCCCGACGCATGGCGAACAGGAACACAGTGTCTGGAACGGTCACTATGACTGCACCTGCTATCATCCGCTGTTCGTTTTCAACCAATATGGCGATTTGGAACGCTGCGCCCTGCGCCCCGGCAATGTTCACAGCGCCGATGGATGGGAGGCGGTGCTGAAGCCGGTCGTGGCGCGGTATCAAGGCAAGGTCTCACGCATTTATTTCCGCGCCGACGCCGGCTTCGCAAACCCCGAAGTTTACGAATATCTGGAGGCAGAACGGATCAAATATGCGATCCGTCTGCCCGCCAATCACATCTTGCAAGAGAGGATCGGCTATCTGCTCAAACGCCCGGTTGGTCGCCCGTCCAATGACGTCTGCCGATCCCATGCAAGTTTCACCTATCAAGCGGGAAGCTGGTCGCAGCCGCGTCGGGTGATCGCCAAGGTCGAATGGCATCCGGGCGAGCTTTATCCGCGCGTCGGCTTCATCGTGACGAACATGGCGCGCTCCGCCGAGAATGTCGTCGCCTTCTACAACAAGCGCGGCACGTGTGAGCAATGGATCAAGGAAGGAAAAGGCGCAATCAAGTGGACCCGGCTATCATGTCGGTCGTTCGCTGCTAACGCCGTCCGTCTCCAGCTTCATGCGCTGGCCTACAATCTCGGTAATTTTCTGCGCACGCTGGCGACGCCCGAACCGATAAAGGATTGGTCACTGACGAGCCTGAAGGAAAAGCTGATCAAGATCGGCGCGAAGATCGTGAGCCATGGCCGCTATGTCGCGTTTCAGATGGCCGAAGTCGCCATTCCGAAAAATCTCTTCGCGGACATCCTACGAATGATCGCCGACCTGCGGCCGCCGCCCAATCCAGCGCCTGCGTGAAGTGTTCGGTCGTCATGCGTCGAGCAAAAACTAAGGGAGAAGTGCGTCTTGATCACAACCGACTCTGTATTGTCCGGTGCGCGATCCGCCCATGTCACTGGTTTTGGTGTGCCGGAGCACCACAGCAGCGCCGCAGCGCGGCAATCTCAACCTCAATAAGCGGGCGATCCGGAAAATAATGCCGGTATAGGACGAATGTCCGATGTCACGGCAGGAGATCAATGATACGCGCTTGGCACATTCCCGGTTATCTGGGGAATGCCAAATTCATAGGGTCCACAAGCGGCTCGCCAGCGGCCAGAAAGCGACGTATTTCTATGCATGGCGCGGTGGCCCGCGGCTCGCTGGAACCTTGGGCTCGCCTGAATTCATCGCATCCTTCAACGATGCTGTCGCCGGTCTTGTAAGGCGTAGAACAGACAAACTCGGTTCCATCCTTGACAGCTTCCAAGACAGTGATGCTTTTCTGTCCCTCGCTTCCCGCACGCGCGAGGATTACAAGAAGCTTCTGCGCTCGATAGCAAATGTGTTTGGGGATTTTCCACTGGCCGCAATGACAGACCGAAAGGCGCGCGGCGTCTTTCTCGAATGGCGGGATGGCCTGGCCAAGCACTCGCGAAGGCAAGCAGACTATGCATGGGCCGTGCTGGCGCGAGTTCTATCTTGGGCACTCGACCGCGGTCTCGTCGATGCCAACCCATGCGAGAAAGGCGGCAAGCTCTATCACGGCTCCCGCGGCGATAGGGTATGGTCAGAAGAAGACGAAGCCGCGTTTCTACGAGAGGCGTCACCACCTTTGGGCCTTGCCTTGATGCTCGCTCTCTGGACCGGCCAACGGCAAGGTGACCTGTTGCGTCTTCCATGGTCCGCCTATGACGGCTCGGTGATCCGGCTCAAGCAAGGGAAAACCGGCGCGCGGGTGACGGTCCCGGTCGGAGCGCCGTTGAAAGCAGCGCTCGACGCCACGAGAAAGCGCGGGCCATTGATCCTCATGAACACGCGCGGTGTACCGTGGACCGCCAATGGTTTCTCCGCCTCCTGGCGTAAAGCATGCGCGGCCGCAAGAATTTCCGGTTTGACGTTCCATGACCTGCGAGGAACAGCCGTCCTACGCCTGTCCTTGGCTGGCTGTACAGTGCCGGAGATTGCCACCATCACCGGTCATAGTCTGCGCGACGTGCAGGTGATTCTGGACCAGAATTATTTCCACCGCGACGTGGCGCTCGCGCAATCCGCGATCACGAAATTGGAAGCCGCGCGGGCGAAGAAAGAGAGCGAATCGTGAACGGGTACGTGTAAACCGCCTGTAAACCGCCCTAATTGTCTCAGTTTGCAGTTTCAAAAACCAGAACGAAATCAATGGCTGGGGGACCTGGATTCGAACCAAGATTGACGGAGTCAGAAGTCCGCTGTTCTACCGTTGAACTATCCTCCACCCGATTGGAAGGCGAAGTTCGGTAGGACGGACGTATCCGAGGCGTGCAAGCTACAGACGCATAAGAGAATGCCCAGCTGAAGATGCTCCTGTCTCTCTCCTAAATGTTCGAGTCGGAAGAGGCTATGCAAGTGATTGAGAAATGGCCGCTTCTGGCTCGGTTACAATTTGCGCCGCGCTAACTCTCCCTGCAATTTCCGAAAAAGCAGGGAGATTCCGCCCTGAGACGGGTTCGCAACCTCGCGCTTGCGGAGGCTGAATTGGAGCGAGCAATACGTCAGCGGGAGCCGGACGCCTGCGCGACCGGATTTGGCCCGCACTTCTTTTCTCAACGACAGGTCCATGCAATGAAGGCCCCGCAGATGGCTACAGCCGCATTCCAGGATTTTCTGACCACTCCCTTGCAAACCAGGCTTGCGCGGCATCTAACGACCAGTCCGCAGGACCGTGTTGTGGAATTGTTCCGGGGCGCAGCAAGAGATGTTCCGGCATACCGGGAATTTCTGACATCACAGGGCATAGACTCCGCGGATGTGAAGACCTATGCCGATTTCAAGACCCTGCCACTCACCACCAAGCAGAACTACATGTTGGCATATCCGCTGCCAACGCTTACCCGCGACGGCCGGCTTGCTGAGTGCGAGATGGTCGCCGTGTCCTCCGGCTCGACCGGTAGGCCGCTATTCTGGCCCCGTTCGAGCATGCACGAGTTGGACATCGCCACCCGCTTCGAGCACGTCTTTCACGGCAGTTTCCACGCGGATACGCGCCCGACCCTAGTCGTGATCTGCTTTGCGCTTGGTAGTTGGGTGGGTGGGATGTATACGGCTCTCTGCTGCCGGTATTTGGCGCAGAAGGGCTATCCCCTCACGCTCGTGACGCCAGGGAACCACAAGGCGGAAATCTTGCGCGTGGTCGAAGCGTTGGGCGCATACTTCGACCAGGTGGTGCTCGCCGGCTACCCGCCTTTTCTGAAGGAAGTGGTCGACAGCGGCATTGCCCAGGGCGTCGACTGGCGGCGCTATCGTGTCAAACTCATTCTCGCCGGCGAGGTGTTCAGCGAGGAATGGCGCAGCCTTGTGGGTGAACGCCTCGGCGCGGACGACATTTGCTACCAGAGTTCATCGCTCTACGGGACCGCGGATGGGGGAGTGCTCGGCAACGAAACGCCCGTCAGCATCGCCATCCGCCGTTTCTTCGCCGCGCACCCCGAGGCCATCCGCGCGGTGTTCGGCGAATCCCGTCTGCCCACCTTGGTGCAGTACGACCCCCTCAGTCGTTTCTTGGAGACCGACCAAGGAACGCTGGTGGTGAGCGGCGATAGCGGGGTTCCCTTGATTCGGTACCACATTGCGGATCAGGGCGGCATCTATAACTATGACGAAATGCTCGCGCTGGTAAAACAATGGGGTGGCGATCCGCTGGCCGAGTTGGGAGGCAAGAGCAACCGCGGAATCTACCCGCTGCCGTTCGTTTATCTCTTCGGCCGGGCGGACTTCACAGTGTCCTACTTCGGCGCCAACATCTATCCGGAAAACGTCAGCGTGGGCTTAGAGCAGCCCAGTCTTCGGGATTGGGTGAGCGGCAAGTTCGTGCTCCAGGTCACCGAGACCATCGACAGTGACAAGGCGCTAAGCATCGTCATCGAGCTTGCCCCGGGGGTGGCCGGCAGCAAGCAGATGGCGCGGACGATCGCGAACGCGATACGCCAAGAACTGCTGCGGTTGAACAGTGAATTTGCCAATTACGTGCCCGCACAGCACCAGATGCCACAAGTGACGCTCGCGCCTGCCGGCGACTCGGAGTACTTCCCGGTTGGCGTCAAGCACCGCTACACACGGAAATAGCGGTTATCCATGGCTCGTACCTTGACGCGCGGGGTCAAGGTGATGGATGACCCAGTCAGAATGCCCCTCGAAGGTGCGCACGCACGCCCGTGCCGGCGTCCCTCGACCCGTTCACGACCCGAAGCGCACCGGTTTTTGCTCTTGAACGCGAGCAGGCGGCCGCAAGCCATTAGGATTTCCAGCCCGAGCGAACTCGCCGGGAGTCGGCCTTCGGGAGTTGCCGTCCGCGGTCTTTGCGAGGCCGCGCTTTTTCAACGATTGCAGCGAAAAGGATACGGTTCGATTGCTGATGTCTCGGCCTGTCGCCCTGATATGCTCGGCGATCTCGGCGGCCGAAAGGGCGCCCCGCCGGCCGAGAACGTCAGCGATCGCCGAGCCGATGGTCTGGCGCGCCTCCGCCTGGTTGCTTGCCTCCGGCTTGCGTTTTGGCTTTGGCTTTGGCTTTGGCTTTGGCCCCGGCGCAGGTCTTGTTTTCCGCGCAGGAAGCTTGTCGAGCGCCTGGATCTCGCGCTCGGCGATGCGAAGATCGGCGATCTTCGCCTCCAGCTCAATGATCTTGGCGCGGATACGTTCGAGTGATGTGTCCATGGCTGCCATGCTTATCCTGAACGTGACGCCTTGTTACCTCAGCATTGTTGCTCGATCGCATTCGCGCGGCGTGCGGTCAATGGTGGCGACGCGGATTTCAATCCGTCTAACCACATCAAGGCCTCTGAAATCTGTCGTCAATAGCAACACGGTTGGTTTCGTTCGTGTCACAAGCCTCGGCCGGAGCTTTCCCTCGTCAGCCAGTTGGCAGAAGTAAGCGAGGTCCTTCCCACTCGGCCGGACCAGTATTCCATTTGCGCGTTTCGCATTACTGAATATTCCGGCAATCGATTGTACGCCACTCCAGAAAAAGAGGCTCGGCGTAGGCAGCGTCGTCACATAGGTTCCGCCGAACGCGAGGAGCGGCCGGCAACTGACGAAGGAACTCTTACCCACGGCGTCAAAGATCACATCAAAGCGATCCAAGCCGGCCATGAAGTCCTTGCTGCTATAGTCAAAGACGTGGTCGGCCCCGAGCGATTGGACAAATGCAATGTTTGAAGGTCGACAGGTGGCGCTTGTCATTGCGCCAAGCGCCTTGATACGCTGATCTCAACTGGAGCTTTCACGTGCTGGACTACCTGCTGCGATACGGCCTGTTCGTGGCCGAAGTCACCACCGTCGTCATCGCGATCGGCGTGGTGATCCGCTTTCTCTTCAATGCCATCCGTCATGCCCGCGAATATACGGCCGAGCACCTGAAGGTGAAGAACCTCAACCGCCGTTTCGAGCAGATGGCGGATGTCCTCAATCACGATCTTCTCAACCCCCATGAGCGCAAGGCCTACATCAAGGCGAAAAAAAAAGAATACAAGCAGCGTACGAAGGAGCAGAAGAAGGGCAAGACTGCGCGCTCACGCGTATTCGTGCTGGACTTCGATGGTGACATCCGCGCCTCGGCAGTCGAGCATCTGCGCGAGGAGATCAGCGCGGTGGTGCAGGTCGCCAGGCCTGAGGATGAGGTGCTGCTGCGGCTCGAGAGCCAGGGCGGCATGGTCCATACCTACGGCCTGGCGGCATCGCAGCTGCGCCGGCTGAAAAGCGCCGGGATCAGGCTCACCGCCTCCGTTGACGAAGTCGCCGCGAGCGGCGGCTACATGATGGCCTGCGTCGCCGAACGCATCATCGCCGCCCCCTTCGCCATCATCGGTTCGATCGGCGTGGTCGGCCAGCTGCCGAACTTCAACCGCTACCTGAAGGAACACAACGTCGACTTCGAGCTGCACACCGCCGGCCAGTACAAACGCACCCTCACCCTGTTCGGCGAGAACACCGATGCCGCTCGCGACAAGTTTCAGGAGAAACTGGAAGACACGCACAAGCTATTCAAGAGCTTCGTCACCGAGAATCGTCCGCAGCTTGAGATCGAAATGGTCGCCACCGGCGAGCACTGGTACGGCACACGGGCGCTGGAGCGCAAGTTGATCGACATCATCCAGACCAGTGACGATTACCTGCTCGCCGCCAGCAAGGACCGCGACATCTTCGAGGTGCACTACAAACGCCGTCGTCCTTTGCAGGAACGGCTGGCATCCGGCATTCGCGCCGTAGTCAAGGGTGTGAGCGGCGAGCGCTGGCAGGACCGGATGTTACCTTAGCTGTTCCGACCCATCCGCGCGTCCCACCGATACCCGGCGATGGCCTCCTTCAGTCCAGACCTGGAACTGCCAGGGGTTGCAGCAAACCTCGCAGTCCTGCACCAGGCTGCCTTCCACGTCGGACTCCAGGACGAGTTCAACGGTTTCACCGCAATAGAGGCAGGTGACTTGGAAGCTGTCTTCCATGTCCTATAGTCCTAGTGGTCTGATTCATTCGGACGATTCCCAAATCGGCCGAAGCAGTTCAAGCTCTCACTATGAGAGCAGGAATTGTCGTCAACGTCACGCGAGCAGATCGCGTCCGGCTTGAGGCGATCGTTGCGGATCGCAGCGCACCACAGAAGCACGTGTGGCGCGCGCCAAGGTTATCCTTGCCAGCGCCGACGGCTGCGGCACTGCCGAGATCATGCGCGACAAGACGCGCAAGCCTGGTAAGCCCCCGCTGCCGCCCGGTCTGCCGATGAAGAAGGGCCGCGCTGGGACGACGACCCACGACTACGACGCCACGGCACGACGACGCTGTTCACAGCGCTCGTTGTGAAAGCGGGAACGATTGTCGGCAAATGCATGCCGCGCCACCGCGCCCAGGAGTTCCGCAAGTTCCTCGACGAAATCAAGCGCAACGTGCCCACCGATCTCGACATGCACGTCGTCATTGACAACGCGTCGAGCCACAAGACCAAACTGATCCGCGGTTGGTTCGCCAAGCGTTCGCGCTGGCATGTCCACTTCACGCCGACGTCCTCATCCTGGGTCAATCAGGTCGAGCGCAATCTCATCGCCAGGCACGATTCGCGTAATCGATGGGTAATTTTGTGGCGTTTTTGCAATCGCGGCCATGCCGGGCGAGAATCGGAGATGATCAGCCGCGTGCCAATGGCGCGCATCATTTCGCCGTAGGGCGCCTTATTTTCGAACGCCGCGCGAAATTTTTGCCTATCGCAAAACTCCACGATCCTTGGCAAAATCCCGCCCGAAAAGGTAACGCCCCCCTTGGCTAGGAAAGCGAGGGCGAGATCGCCCGCGAAACGCGCGGTCAGAGCCCAGCATAGCCGCAGAGTCGCCGCTTCCTCGCCGCCTGTGCGCGTACGCTCTTTCGAGCAATGCGATTTCGCTGGATTCCACCGCTTCCTTGCCAGCCGCCATGCACCGCGCCCGGTGAAGCCGCATGATGCCCGGCCCAGACAAGATCGTTTCGGCTCGCTGTTCGGCGACAGCGAGGTCACGAGCCAACTCGATCGGCTTAACTCTAGCGACACATACAGAGTTGAATGATCTCTCCGGCTACGGACCAAATCCTGGTTGAGGGTTTTATCGGTAGGGAGCATCGGATTCCTCCTTGCGATGCAGTCAACGACCCCGCATCCTACTAAGGCCAAAACCCAGGCTGGAGGGGTCGGTGCCCCAATGTTATTCTGGATCGAATGAGGCTGTCATGGCGAACCCGGCGGGTGAATCGAATGCCGAGGTTATCCGCTCCCGCAAGACGCGGTTTGTCGGCAACTGGCGTATTTGATCCGCTCGGCTTCGAGAATCTCATAAGCTTCCGGATTGGCGAAGCCCGCGTCCGCCCGGAAATAGATGCGCAAAACCTTGCCCTGGTAGCGCGCCACGACGGGCTTGAGCACAGCATCCCATCCGTCGGCGCTGCGATCAGGCGATTGACCTCGTCCCATGATCAGATAACCTGATCATACCAGCGATCGCGCTAAAACAAATTCCACCGAAATTGCGACGGCACCCCGCTCGCCGCAGCGGGGAGAAGAAGATTACAGGGAGGAAAAATCATGAGAATTGTCTATCGCAGCACGGCTATAACCCTTGCTGCTCTAAGCCTTTCGGGCCGTGCTTTGGCCGCGCCGGTCGAGACCGTGCTCCACAGTTTTGCTGGCGTCGGCGACGGCGGTGCGCCTGTCGCTGGCCTGATCGCCGACGCGCAGGGCGCGCTCTACGGCACAACCTCTGGCGGCGGGACTGGCAGCAATGGAAAGGCTTTTAAAGCTGACGCCGGCGACGGGCCAGACCGCTTGGACACTTCTGCTCGCAATCAAGCTGCAGCGACGGCGTCGGCCCCCTAGCTGGCCTGATTGCCGACAATAGAGGCGCGCTCTACGGCACAGCATTTGCCGGCGGGAGCAGAGGAAATGGGACGGTTTTCAAGCTGACGCCGCTCGTCAAGGGCCAGGCCACTTGGACAGAGACCGTGCTCCACAGTTTTGGTTTTACTGGCAGCGGCGACAGCGGTGGGCCTTTCGCTGGCCTGATCGCCGACGAGCGGGGCAGCGCGCTCTACGGCACAACGGTTAGGGGTGGGAGCAGTGGCGTTGGGACGGTTTTCAAGCTAACGGTCGTCGATCCGTGGCGATGATGTTTGCACCTGACATATGAATCGGCAATATCACTGAAGCGGCAATATAGAACTTGGGGCCCGACATGGGCACTGAGCAAGGTTCTGACGCCGTAAAAGAATGGACGCAGACGGGCGAACCTCGCCGGGCGAGAATTTCCGGCGTCGCATCGGCAAGCGGCGAAGGCCATTGCGGCGGCACCTGAGCGTCCGGCGAGCGGAAATGCAATGTGAGCGAATCCGCAAACTAATATCGCGCTGGCATCGCGATGAACTGGGAGCCCGAGCGCAAGGCAGCGCAGCGGAAATGCTCGAAAGCGTTAGCACCGATTCTCGACATTATCCGCAAGTACGCGGTGCACGCTTCGCTGAAGGCGGTGGACGCTTCGCGGGAATGCCCCGCATGACACTCCGCCTTCGCTATCTCACCTGGAAGCTTCGCGCGCTTTGCTGGGTCTTGCGGCGGCGGCTCGCGGGCCGCCTTTCTTGGCCCGAGGGGTCGTGAGTTCACGGCGAAAAACAAGCAGAACCGTTATTGCGAGGACGATTATTGACGGCAGCACATCGGACATGATGGAATCCTCCGGCGTTTCCGATGGCAAGATGGCGAGGCGTTTGACCGGAAAGGCCACGTATTGGGCTTGTGCCGAACCAGTCGCCCTCTGCCTCACGCTCCCGCAGCAAAAAAGCGATCCTTGCCGCGCAAGAGATGTCCGGCTCGGCATTTCGTCAAAACTTCGACGAAATTTTGCCCGGTATATAATGAAAAGCTGGTGTGAGGCTGGTGCAACACGGCGGCGTGAGCAACGCGAGGAAAAGGCTGACCGCGATAGGCGGGCGTGCGCCGCATTTCATATAAGTCCATGCTGATATATTGGCCAAATCTTGGACAGGCGCCGCGTCTTATATCGTAACTTATTGATTTCATTGGCGCTCCCTAGGGGGCTCGAACCCCTGTTTTCGCCGTGAGAGGGCGACGTCCTAGGCCGCTAGACGAAGGGAGCCTAAAGCAGGCGAACCGGTTCTATATCGCGGCGGGCGGAGCCGCAAGCTCGCGCGTTCCCAGTTGTCCATGCTATCACGCAAAGCAGCATTTTGGACTTACCGGCTCCGCGGCAAGCCTTCCGGCTTTCAAAGCGGCAACACCAAACATAAATATTAAGGGTCATGCCAGATCGCCTCATCGCACTGCCGCGTCCGCCCGCGCCCCGGCCACTCGATGCGCCGCTCGGTCCTTTTGCAACGCTGCGAGCCTTGCGCCGGAACCCCATCGAAACCTGGACCAAGGCGCATTTCGAATGGCCGATTCTTGTTGGTCCGACCATCCTCGGCACGATCGCGGTGGTCAACGATCCGGCCGCGATCCGTCATGTGTTTGTCGACAACGCCGCCAATTATCGCAAGGATGCTTTGCAAAAACGCGTTCTCGGGCCTGGCTTGAGCGACGGACTGCTGGAAGCCGAAGGCGACGATTGGCGCGTGCAAAGGCGAACCCTAGCGCCTTTGTTCACGCCCAAGACGGTAAGTTCTTTCGCACCCGCGATCACCGCCTCCGCGGAAGAGCTCGTTGCGCGCTGGCTGCGTCTGCGCGAGGGGGGCGTTACCGACATGCAGCCGGAAATGGCGCGGGTAACGCTCGACATTCTCGGCCGCACGATCTTTTCGGACGGGCTTGGGCAGGACTTGGATCGGTTCGCGACGGCGATCAACCGCTATTTCGCGACCGTTGGTCGGCTCGATCCCTTCGATCTTCTCGATTTTCCCGAATGGCTGCCGCGCTTGACCAAGCTTGGGAGCAATTCCGCGCAGAAGTTTTTTGCCGCCGTTGTCGAAACGCTGATCGCCAGGCGCAAGCGCCTCCTCGCCAAGGACAAGGCCGGCGCACCACGGGATATACTCACCCTTCTCCTCGAAGCGCAGGATCCGGAAACCGGCGCTGGATTGAGCGACACCGAAGTCAAGGCCAATATCCTGACCTTTATCGGGGCCGGGCACGAGACCACTGCCAATGCCTTGACCTGGTCCCTGTTTCTTCTCACGCTATCGGAGGAATGGCGGGCGAGGCTCACAGCTGAGGCCAGCGCGGTTCTATCCGGTCCCGTCGAGGATCATGCCGCACGGCTCGTCGAGACGAGGGCCGTGATCGAGGAAGCGATGCGACTTTATCCGCCGGTCGCCAGCATGAGCCGGCAGGCAATCGGCCCCGACGATCTCGCCGGCAAGCGGATCCGGAAAGGCAGCTTGATCATGGTATCGCAATGGGTTTTGCACCGGCATCGCTTGCATTGGGATAAACCAGATTGCTTCGATCCGCGCCGGTTTCTTCCCGGTTCGCGCGAAAAAATCGATCGATTTGCCTATTTGCCCTTCGGCGCGGGTCCGCGTGTCTGTATCGGCGCGTCCTTCTCGCTGCAAGAGGCGGCGATCGTCCTCGCCCATATCATGCGATCGTTTTCCCTTGAACTTAAGAGAAATCACGTGGCGATGCCGGTGCAGCGTATCACCTTGCGTCCCGAGGGCGGTCTGCCGATGATTTTGCGGCGGCGGGGAAATCGCTTCTCTCACCCGGTGGCCGGCGTTCATCCGAGCGGATAAACCGCCTCGACGACATAGGGGCCGCCGCCAATCGACGCCCGCGACGAGAACAAGACGAAGCGCTTCGCCTCGAACCGGCGCGACAGGAAATACCCCCGCGCGGAAAGATATTCGGCGACGCCGGCGCAGGAAGCCGCGCGCAGCCGCGCGAGCGTGACATGGGGCGTGAATTTGCGCGGCTCGGGCGCAATGCCGATGCGCCGCATGAGCCTTTCTTGCTGGGCCTGAAGTTCGACCAAGGGCGGGGCTGGCCTTGCCCTGGCGACGAGGGCCCTTGGCTTGGCGCCGCCGAACGAACCCAGCTCCTCGATAGTAACGGTGAAAGGCGGCCGCCGGATTTTTTCGAGGGTCGCATGGATGTCGCGTGCTGTCGAATCGTCGATATCGCCGATGAAGCGCAAGGTCAGATGGTAGTTTTCGGCTTCGACCCAGCGCGCGCCGGAAATGCCGCCGCGCAACATGGAAAGGTCCATCGCGAGATCGGAAGGGATTTCGAGGCCCGTGAACAAACGGGGCATGGATCCCTCCTGCCGATGCCAAACCGCCACGAACCATCGCGACAGGCGGGCTAAGACGTAGAGCAAAACGTTTATACCGAAGATTTCGACGCGAAGGGAAATTTTTGCCGCGAAAAAACTCGTGGTTTATTCGCGTCGCGTGGCTTTTGCACCGAATTGCTCCACCATCGCGCGGACGTCCGGAAGAATGCCTTTGACGATGCGTGCGACTTCCGCGGGATTGGGATGCAATCCATCGCCAAGTTCAAGGGCCGGCTCGCCCGCCACCCCTTCGAGAAAAAACGGATAGAGCGGCGCGTCATATTTTTTGGCGAGGGCCGGGTAGATCGCGTCGAAGCGCGTTTTGTAATCCTGGCCGAGGCTTGACGCGGCCTTCATGCCCACGATCAAGACTTTGATATTGCGCGCCTTGAGCTCGCCAAGAATGGCGTCGAGCGCGGCCTTGGTCACCTCGGGATCGACCCCGCGCAGCATGTCGTTGGCGCCAAGTTCCAGGATCACGCCATCGGCGCCCTCAGTGAGCGCCCAATCGAGTCTCGCCTGGCCGCCGGAAGCGGTGTCGCCGGAGACCCCGGCGTTGACGACCGTCACATGGTAGCCTTCCGCGCGCAGCGTCTTTTCGAGCACGGCGGGAAAGGCGGCGTCGTTCGGCAACCCAAAACCCGCGACCAGACTGTCGCCGAAGGCAATGATTTTCAGTGGGGGCGATTCCTTCGCGGCGGGCCGGGCTGGGCATGCCAGCGCCGCCAACAAAAGCACGGCCGATAATTGCAGGAAAGCGCGGCGATGGCCATATCCGCCAGGCCTCGACCGTGGCCTCGGATTGGGCAAGGCGGTTTCGCGTGCGGTTTCGGAGGGCATGGATGGAGGATCCGGCGGTCGAACTCGAAAATGTGCATCTAAGCCTGGGACGCGGCGCGGCGAGGGTCCATATCCTCAAGGGAATTTCGCTTAAAATAGGGCGCGGCGAAACAGCCGCCCTCACCGGGCCTTCGGGCTCGGGCAAGTCAACACTTCTCATGGTCATAGCGGGCCTTGAGAGGCCCGATGCGGGCTCGGTCAAAGTCGATGGCACGGGCCTCGGTCGCCTTGGCGAGGACGCACTCGCGCGCTTTCGCGGCGCGCGGATCGGCATCGTGTTCCAGTCGTTCCACCTCATGCCGACGATGACTGCTCTCGAAAATGTCGCGATTCCGCTTGAGCTTGCTGGCACTGACGCGCCCTTTGAGCGGTCCCGCGCGGAACTCGCCGCCGTCGGCCTCGAACACAGACTCGGGCATTACCCGGCGCAATTGTCGGGCGGCGAACAGCAGCGCGTCGCGCTTGCCCGCGCGTTGGCACCGGGCCCGGCCATCCTTGTCGCCGACGAGCCGACCGGAAACCTCGACGAGGCGACAGGCGCTGGCATCATCGACCTCATCTTCGCCTTGAAGCGCGATCGCGGCGCGACCTTGATCCTGGTCACCCACGATTCCGCGCTCGCCGGCAAATGCGAGCGCAGGATCGAACTGCGCTCCGGCCGCATCGAGGAGGCCGCCGGAATTGCGCTGCCGGCATGACCACGGCCGCCCCACTACTAACGAGCGGCCAGAGCGTGGCTTTTGCGAAACTTCCCACAGACCGCAACCCCAGCGTGGAATGTAAGATTGCGCGGAATGCGCCTTTTGGCCTGGTCTGGACATGGCCTTTGCATGAGGTCTAATTGCATGTGCCCGCCTTGTGCGGGCGTATGGAAAGATCTCGCGGTGCGGGCATGAGCGCAGGTGCCGCCTCCGGCAATCTGTTCGATGGCGCGCAGGGCGATGCGCGCCAAGAAATCGTCGCTCGCCTCGTTGGGTCTGCCATTCTCAAGATCGAGCGGATCGTCTCCATGGGCCAAGCGAGCCCGCCAGGGTTTTGGTACGATCAGCCCTGGGCCGAATGGGTTGTGGTCTTGGCCGGATCGGCCGGACTAAGTTTCGAAGGCGGGGCCGAGGTGAGGGTTTTGTCCACCGGCGACTACGTTCGGATTCCGGCGCACACAAAACACCGCGTCGAATGGACCAGCAAAGATCCTGCGACGATCTGGCTCGCCGTTCATTACCCCGAAACCGAATAGAACCGGAAAGCGAAACTTCGCTACGGTTAAAGTGAAGATCATGGAACGGCCCGATCAAGTGGTCTCCTTGACGAAAGTCCGGCGCCATTTTGCGAATGGTTTCCGCTGGCCATTGGCCCTGCGCTTTGCCTTGCGCGATTTTCGCGGCGGCCTGCGCGGGTTCGCGATCTTTCTCGCCTCCATCGCGCTCGGCGTTGGCGCGATAACCGGCATTGGCTCGGTGTCGCTTTCGCTGAAAGACGGGCTTGCCCAGCAGGGCCGCGTGATCCTCGGTGGGGACGCTTCTTTCGATCTTGCGCAACGCGAATTGTCCGCCTCCGAGCGCGATTTTCTTGGCCTGCAGGGACGCCTCTCGCCGGTGGCGCTTTTGCGCGCCATGGCGCGGCGCGATGACGGCGAGGCGGCTTTGGTCGAGATCAAGGCGGTCGATGAAGCTTATCCCCTGGCGGGCGAAGTTTTGCTCGACCCGGCGCTGCCGCTCGCCGATGCGTTGGCCGGGCGCGACGGCGCCTACGGGATCGTGGCGGACGCGGCGCTCCTTGGAAGACTCGGCCTCGCAATCGGGAACCGTTTTACGATCGGCGGCGCGCGGTTCGAGTTGCGCGCGGTGCTCGTCTTTGAGCCTGACCGGCTTGCCAGCGGGATTAGGTTTGGCGCGCCGGCCTTGATCTCGCAGCAGGCCTTGCGCGCGACCGGATTACTCGAACCAGGCTCACTCGTCAGATGGCTTTATCGTGTCGTGCTCCAGGGAACGCCGGCAAGCAATGCGGAAGTCGCGGCATTGACGGAGACGGCGCAACAGCGCTTCCGCGAGGCCGGTTGGGAAATTCGCACGCGCGATAATGTTTCGCCGCAGTTGTCCCGGAATCTTGACCGCCTCACCGAATTCCTAACCCTCGTCGGTTTCACCTCCCTGATTGTGGGCGGCGTCGGTGTCGCCAATGCGACGCATGGCTTTGTCGAGCGCAAGCGGCAAACGATCGCGATCCTGAAGGCGCTGGGCGCGACCGGGTCCACTGTCTTCGCCTTGATGTTGACGCAAGCGATGCTTGTCGCCAGTGCCGGGGCGGTGCTGGGCGCGGCATTCGGCGCCGCCTTGCCTTTCGTCGCGGCCTCTGCATTCGGGCCCCTGATTCCGTTCCCGATCGCGCCAACGATTTATCCGGCCGCGATCGCCAAGGGGCTTCTCTATGGCTTTCTGACCGCGCTGGCGTTTTCCGCGGGCCCGCTCGGCCGCGCGCACGACGTGCCGGTTCAAGCCCTGTTTCGCGCCGGAATCGAATCCCGGCGGACCACAACGAGGCCGCGTTATCTCGTCTTGACGCTTGCCGTGGCTCTCTGCCTTGCTTCGATAATTCTCGTTTTTGCCGCTGACCGAAGGCTCGTCTTGATCTATTTCGGCGCGACGCTTGCCGCCTTTATTTTGCTGCGCGTGGCTTCTTTTCTGATCGTGGCTTGCGCAAAAAGACTACCGCACGCGCGGGGCGTTGCGTTGCGGCTCGCGGTTGGCAATATTCATCGGCCCGGCGCGCTGACCTCTTCGGTCGTGCTGTCGCTTGGCCTCGGGCTCGCGCTTCTTGTCGCGCTCACTCTCATCGACGGCAACATTAGAGCGGAACTCCACCATTCCATTGCCGGGAAGACGCCAAGCTTTTTCTTCCTCGATGTTCAGAGCGCGAAGGCCGAAGCATTCGCCAATTTTTTGCAAGGCCAAGCGCCGGAGGGTAAAATCGAACTCGTCCCAATGTTGCGCGGACGCATCGTTAAGCTCAACGGGATCGAGGCCGGCGGGGCGCGGCCGACGCAAAGCGTCGCTTGGGTGCTCGAAGGCGATCGCGGGATTACCTTCGCCGAATCCGTGCCGGAGGGATCGAGCGTCATGAAGGGAAGCTGGTGGCCAAAGGATTACCACGGTCCGCCTTTGGTTTCGGTCGAAAGCGAGATCGCCAAAGGGCTTGGGCTTGCGATTGGCGACGAGGTCACGGTTAATGTTCTCGGCCGCGACATCACCGCCAAACTCGCTAGCACGCGCAAGGTCAATTGGCGCAGCTACGGGATCAATTTCGTCCTTGTGTTTTCGCCAAACAGCTTGGCTGGCGCTCCCTTCGGGGAGCTTGCGACGCTAACCTTTGCCAGTGGCGGCAACCCCGCGCGGGAAACGGCTCTACTCCGCGCGACAGCGCAAAATTTTCCCTCGGTGACAAGCATCCGCGTGAAAGACGCCCTTGACGCCGTAAATACCGTTGTAGGCCAGCTCGCCTTCGCCGTCAGGGCTGCGTCGAGCGTGGCGTTCCTGGCATCGATCCTCGTCTTAGGCGGCGCGCTCGCGGCTGGTCAGCAGGCCCGCACACACGATGCCGTCGTGCTCAAAACGCTCGGGGCGACAAGATCCGGCCTGCTTGCCGCGTATATTTACGAATACGGTCTACTTGGGCTCTGCACGGCCCTCTTCGGCGTCGCGGCGGGCAGCGCGGCCGCGTTCGCGATCGTGGGCCGTGTGATGGAGCTCGAATTTGTCTGGCTTTGGCCACAGGCGGTTGCCGCCGCCGCCGTCGCGGTCTTTGTCACGATCTGCCTCGGGCTTCTCGGGACCTGGCGGGTCCTCGGGCGCGAACCGGGGCGTTATCTGCGCGATTTGTAATTTTAGAGACCTTAATCAATGTTCATGATGGCGCACCCTTGTGCGGACCGCGTGCTTGCGCCATATTAAGGCCGACGCTAAATCCCGCAAGGGCAGCGACCGGAGGCGGTCAAGCCTCCACAACACTTTGAGGAAAACATGTCCGACTTCGACCGCAACGCTAGTGCCCGCTGGGGGCAGGGCGCCACCCGGGCCGGTCGCGCCGAAATCGACCAGGGCCTGCGCTCTTATATGCTTGGCGTCTACAACAACATGGTGGTGGGATTGGCGCTCACCGGTGCGGTGGCGCTTGGTGTCCATATGCTCGCCGTCACGACCGATCCGGCGCAAGCGGCCGGGCATTTCCGGCACCTGCTGCTGACTTCATTTGGCGTGACGCTTTATGCGAGCCCGCTCAAATGGGTGGTGATGCTGGCGCCGCTCGCCTTCGTGTTATTTTTCTCGATCCGCATCAACCAAATCTCGGCTGCGACCGCGCGTATCGTGTTTCTCGCCTTCGCGGCTTCGATCGGCTTGTCCCTGTCGACGATCCTGCTTGTCTATACCGGGACGTCGGTTGCGAACGCGTTCTTCGTGACCGCGGCGGCCTTCGGCGGCTTGAGCCTTTATGGCTACACGACGCGGCGTGATTTGGCGCCGATGGGAGCCTTCATGGTGATGGGCCTTTTTGGCCTTGTGATCGCAATGCTTGTCAATCTCTTCTTGCAGAGCACCGGGTTCCAATTCGCCCTGTCGATTCTGTCTGTCCTGATCTTCTCCGGCCTCACCGCCTGGGACACGCAGGTGATCAAGGAAATGTATTATGCGAGCGACGATTACGAGACCGCGACGAAGAAATCCGTGTATGGCGCCTTGAGGCTCTATCTGGATTTCATCAACATCTTTCAGTCGCTCCTGTTCCTGACAGGTAGCCAAAACGACTGACGATGGACCCGGCTTTTAGACGAAGGCCCCGCTCGCGCGGGGCCTTTTTTTGCGCGCTGCCGGGGCCTTCGCCCGTTTGCATCCCTGATTGCGGAACAAGTTCACGCACGACTGAATGGGGGAAGGGCAGGGCGCCCCGCGACCGCCGCCCCCGCGATCAGAAATCGCTGGCAAGACCTCTTAGTTCCCAATCGCCGTAGCGCACGGGCTCGGGACCGTCGCGGCCATTGATTTCCTTGCGGGCGGCGGGTTGATTCAATGCGCCGGAGCGACCGCGCTCTTCGGCCTCGGCGAGCGCCCGCCGCGCCGCTTGGCCGAGTTCGCCGCGGCCCGCGCCGGCAACCGTGAGGCCACCTGTCTCGTCTTTCGGCCGTTGCATCCCCATCCTCCTGGTGCCGGCGGGAAAAGCGGCGTACAGCCGCACGCGCCGGTTTTCCACTTCCGCCAGATCCTCGCCCATATGCTGGGCAAAGTCCAACTGTTCGTGCTAGGAGAAAAGATGTCTGGCGTCCCCGAAACCTTCGCAGCGGAGTCTCGAGTTTGACCGCATCTCCGCGTCCGCCGGCGGACCGGCGGCGTAGCCGCAAGGTTTCGAACGGCCGCCCAAACCAACTTGCTTCGGGGGAGCGTCGAGGGCGCGAGAGCGAGCAGTGCCCCGGTCTTGCCGCCCGTCTCGCCGCGGCGGCGATCCTGAGCGATATTGTCGCCAGATGTCATCCGCTCGACGAATGTTTTTCGGGCACGGCGATCCTCTCGCGGCTTGGCGGTTTGGAACCTCGCGACATCGCCTTGACGCGCTCGATTGTCACCGTCGCGCTACGCCGGCTGGGCACCATCCGTGCCGCCCTGGCCGGGCTTTTGGAAAAAGGTCTGCCGCGTCAGGCCGCCCACCTTGAATGGACCCTGATCGCGGCGTCGGCGCAAATTCTGTTTCTCGATGTTCCCGATCACGCCGCCGTCGATATTGCTGTCCACATGACCCGTCTGGAGGCGAAAAACGCGCCCTACGCTTCTCTCGTCAACGGCGTCTTGCGCAATCTTATCCGCGCGCGCGAAAAAATATTGCTGACAAGCGATCCCCTGGATCACGACACGCCCGCATGGCTTGCGGAGCGCTGGCGCAAAACCTATGGCGAGGCCGGGGCGCACGCCATCGCAAGCGCTCATCGCGAGGAGCCGACACTGGATCTCACGGTTCTGTCGGACCCTTTGATCTGGGCGGAGCGGCTCGGCGCAAATGTCTTGCCGACCGGTTCGCTACGGCTTCGGACGACTGTGCCGGTGACTGGACTTCGCGGGCTTCGCGGAAGGCCGCTGGTTTGTCCAGGATGCGGCGGCAGCTCTGCCGGCGAGGCTTTTACGGGCTGGACCAGGTACCAGGGTGGCCGATTTTTGCGCCGCTCCCGGCGGCAAGGCGGCGCAACTCGCGGCGGCTGGCGCCGAGGTCACGACGATAGACCGTTCGGCCGAGCGATTGAAAAAGCTCGCCGCAAATTTTGCCCGGCTCAATTTGCGCGCCAGCATCGTCGTTGCCGATGTTGTAACCTTTAAGGCGCTGCCCTTCGATGCGATTCTGGTCGATGCGCCCTGTCTCGCCACGGGGACGATCCGGCGTCATCCGGATATCGCCTGGATCAAAAAACCGCGCGATATCGTGGCGCTGACGGCACTTCAGACGCGCCTCCTCGACAAAGCCGTCGAACTGGTGAAGCCCGGCGGAATGATCGTCTATTGCACTTGTTCGATTGAACCCGAAGAAAATGAAATGCAAATCGCGGCTCTTCTTCGCCGCAATCCCGGCATCGTGCGGGTTCCGATAGAATCCGGCGAGGTTGGCTATTTGCCCGAAGTCTTGAACGAAAACGGCGAATTGCGGACATTGCCGTCGCATCTTCCCGCCGCCGAGCCGCGACTGTCCGGCCTCGATGGTTTCTTCGCTGCCCGCCTGTTGCGCCGCGGTTAATAAACCCGATAGGAATTTTATCGATACCTCAATGCCCCAGGCGGAGACCGCCGGGTCTCCGGCGACTGTGCGCCCATGGAAAAATCTTGTCGGCCGCATCGCGCTTCGATCGCGTGCCAGCATGTGAAATCGAGGAGTTGAGCCCTGGCCGGCGCGACATTCAAGGACTGGTTGCGTGTCGCGGGTCTCCTTGCGGCTCGCGCGGGAATGGCTTTGCGGCGCGGCCTCGGTGCGCCCGTGCGTGCCGCCATCGGGCTAGGGCGGCGTCGGCCGGAGAGGCTCTTGATTGCGCCGCAAGATATAAGGACCAGCGATCCGACCCTCGCGGCGGACATCTATGCCGGCTATTTTGCTTTCGGCGGCAAGATCGTCAACGCGCATGGCCGCTCGCCGTTTGAACTGGAGCCGGGATCGGCCGCATGGGCGCGGGCTCTCGCGAGTTTCGCCTGGCTCCGCCATCTGCGCGCCGCCGACACCGCCGTGGCGCGCGCCAATGCCCGCGCCCTCGTCGATGATTTTTTGAGTTTGGCGGGCAAGCCCAGTCCAATTCCGGCATGGGAGCCCGAGGTCGCGGCCCGGCGCATGCTTGCCTTTCTGTCGCAATCGCCAGTGATCCTCGATGGCGCCGACCGCGTCTTCTACCGCCGCTTCATGAAGGGTCTCGGCCGCACCCAGATTTTCCTGGAGCGCAAGATCGCCGGGGCGCTCGCCGGCGAACCGCGCCTCATTGCCGCGATCGCCCTCGCCGAACTCGGTCTTTGCGTGGAGGGCGCCCGCAATCTGACCCCCAAAGGCACGAAACCGCTTGCCGAGGAGCTTGATCGGCAAATTCTTCCAGACGGCGGCCACGTCAGCCGAAATCCGGAGATCTTGCTCGACTTGCTTCCAGATTTGCTTCCCTTGCGGCAGGCCTATGCCGCACGCGGGATACAACCCCCGGCGCAACTCCTCAACGCGATCGATCGCATGATGCCGATGCTGCGTCTGTTCCGGCATGGCGACGGCACGCTCGCCTTGTTCAACGGCATGGGCGTCACGCCGCCCGAACTGCTTGCGACGATCCTCGCCTATGACGACGTGCGGGCGCAGCCGCTCACCAGTGCGCGGCACTCGGGCTACCAGCGCCTCGAGGCTGCGGACGCCATTGCCTTGATCGATGCGGGACGCCCGCCGCCACAAATTTATTCCCATCGCGCGCATGCCGGATGTTCGTCGTTCGAGTTTTCAGTTGGTGTGCAGCGGCTTGTCATCAATTGCGGCGCGCCGGATGCCAATCGCGCGCCGGCGCGCGAGGCGGCCCGAATGACGGCGGCACATTCGACACTCGTCATCGACGACACCTCCTCGTGCCGTTTCGCCTCTCACACGGGATTGCGAAAATGGCTCGGGGATCAGACCGTCTCAGGTCCAAACAAGGTCGATGTCGAGCGCCACGACGGGCCTTCCGGAACAATGGTGGTTCTCGCGCATAATGGTTACGAAGCGCGATTCGGCTTAATCCACGAACGCCGCATCACGCTCAACAGGGACGGGAAGATGCTCGAGGGCACCGATCGTTTGCGCGCCGCCGGGGCCGGCGGGCCGATTGAGCCGCGCGCCTTTGGCTTGCGCTTTCACATCCATCCGAACGTGCGCCTAAAGCGGGTTCGCGAGGGCCGCGCCGTGCTGTGTGTTTTGCCGAACGGGAGACGATGGCTTTTCGAAACGACGGCCGAACAGGCAGACATCGAGGAAAGCATTTTTTTCGCGGCGCCGGATGGGCCGCGCAGTTGCACCCAGATCGTCGTCCACGGTGAAACCGGAGCCGACATAGCTGTCGAATGGAGCTTTCGCCACGTCGAGCGGAAACCGCCGCGAAACGAAGCGTGACAGACGGCCCACCCGCACGCGAACGCCGTGAAACGGGCAACCCGCCAATTTCTTACCCGGCGGAGCCATCGCCTGGACCAGGGCGGCGCGGCGTGGCTTTGGCAAAGTTGGCAGGCCCTTGCGTGACACCATGTTTCAGCAATCGTTCAAGCCTGTTCGACAAGACGGCAGGGTGCGGGGAGGATAAATTCGGCTTGCCCGCGATGGCGTTCCACGCGGCCTGCGAGCCGAGTTCCATCGTGCAGGCCACGGCGCATTTCAACCATTCGGCGAATCTCGCGGGATCCTTTGCCGCATCGCTCGCAAGCTGGAAACCTGCCGGCGCGGCGTCACCGCCGGGGCGTGCCCATCCGCGCGGGCCGCTGAACGCGAAAGTCGCCGCCTTGCTGGCGAGCGACCGGGCTGCCTGGTCAACGATACCGCCAACCACCTTGAACGCGTCGCGCGCCGGTAACAGTCCTGCAAAAATTCCCGATACGATGCGCGCAGTGTTGGCATCCTTGTGGGCGCGCTCCGCCAAGATTTTCGATGCCCCGATCCACAGCGGGGTCAGCGCCCGGTTGCTGATGAGCTGCACGATAAACCGGGCCAGCGCCATGTCGTAGCGCATTTCGCTCTCGACACGCGCCGCGAAAGGCGCAAGCGCCCGTGCGGAAAAATCGTCGTCGCGCAGACATGTCGCGAGCGTCTCGGCCGCCCAGCGGGCACTGAGCAGAGCGTATTGGATGCCCTCGCCGTTGAGCGGATTGATCAAACTCGCCGCGTCGCCGATCAGCATGACGCGATCGGACACGATCTTGAGCCGATGGTTGTAGGTCATCAATGGCCAGCCCACGATCTTGCCGCGCAAGCGGGCATTGCGCAGGCGCGCCGCCAGCGCCGCATCGTCGCGCATTAAGCGGCGCAACATAGCAGCGGGAGTGAGGTTGTGGGCGGGCCAGGTTTCGAGCGCGAGCCCAAGCCCGACATTCGCCTCGCCATTGCCGGTGGGGAACAACCAGTAGAAACCCGGATAGCAGCTGCGGTCGAAATAGATGTCGAGCTGGTCGTCAGGCCCCTCGACGTTGTCGAAGTAGACCCGTGAGGCGATGAACCGGTCGCGCCGCGGCGGCGCCGATCCGCGCATCAATCGCGCTACCGTCGAACTGCTGCCGTCGGCACCGAGCAACAGGCGGCAGCGCAACGTGAGGTGGCCGTTCGAGCTAGCAGCCTCCACGGCGACCGCATCGCGGCCGGACGCGAAACCCGTGAGCCGGTACCCCTCCATCACCCGCGCGCCGGCGCCGCGCGCTGCATCGACGATGAATTTGTCGAGCGCGAGCCGTGGAATCACCCGGCCATGGGAAGGAATGCCTTCAATTTCCGGGAAAGGCCGGGAGATCAGCTCCTCGCCGTCTATATAAAGGGCAGCGCGACGCGCGATATTGGTCCGCGCGTACCCGTCCATCCGCGATACGCCGAGGCTGTCAAGCTCGACAAGGGCGGACGGGCCGACAAAATCGCCGCACACCTTATCGCGCGGAAAGATCACCCGATCGAGAAGGATAACCGACGTTCCCGAACGTGCCAGATGGCACGCTGCCGCGGCCCCTGCCGGCCCAGCCCCAGCGATGACCACATCCGCGTCGTAACTTGGCTTCACCCCTACATCGGCCATTGAATTTCAGTCTACCGCATATCGCGGGCATGCGCGAGGGCGAAACTAGATCCTTATTCGCGGGGGAAGTTCCCCCAACAAGGAAGGTGGATTATTCGGTCAGGCGCCATGCCTGCTCGATTTTAGCGCCGGCGTGAAGATTACCTACGTGGCGCCAAGGATCGAGCGCTAGCTTAAAGCGAGATGCCCTCAGTCCCCGGATAGCTGCAACGCCATTTCACGACTCTCCGGCCGGGATGGTTGTTCGCCCATTCGGCAATCGCGGGCGGCGCCTGCGACATGCATTGCACGAGAGAGCCTTCGTCAACGAATGAAAGATGCCGCTCCTCGCATGACGCGGGCTCTGTCAATGTGCATACCGTGAGAATAAGTTCAACGAAACCCACCGCCAACTCCTTCGATGAAGCAGACTTTCGAACACATATTGCTCTCCTTCGCTTGCGGCGGCGAGCGCATTATCGCGAATCCATTAACCTTGTGCGGCCCTTGCCGGCGACCCTCTCCGGAATTGGCCCTTAGCTTTTTTTATAGTCGATATAAGCAAAACGCTGATCCGAGGGGGTTCCCTCCAGAGCGCCGCCAGCCTTGCCGGGCTCCCAAAGCACGACTTCTTCGATCTTTTTCGCCAGTTCGAAATCCTTGTCCGTGATTCCCTTGGCGGCATGGTTCTGGAGGCGCACTTCGACCCACGCGTAAGAGGCGGTGAGATCTGGATGGTGCCAAGCGGCCTCGGCCAGATGACCAACCGTGTTGATCACCATGAGCGTCCCTTTCCAGCTCACCGTCCTATAGGTGCGGTGAATCCAACCTCCTTCATAGACCCAGCGCGGCAATTCCTGTTCGAGGCGCGCCTTGATTTCGGCTTCGGTATATGTTTTTTCCTTGACAACTTCGCTCATCGTGAAATTCCAATCCTTGCTGGCGGGGCCCCGTTCCTTCGCATGCACGGCCATTCTAATATGAATTATCCGAAGACACGAAATCCGGATGTTTCGCCGTGCTTGTCCACGCCCTCGCGCGGCGAGGTGTCTTTCGCCCGCCCCAAAAACATGTTCTAAAAAGCCGGGCACTGGACTTTAGAAGAGATGCACGGTTCGAGACAAGCCAATTGGCGCCGCGGGCAGTGCGAAGCCGCGTTGCGGCTGATCGTGCTTACAGTTACGCTTGAGGCAGCTTCGCTTGTCGCGGCTGAGCAAAAATCGGACCTAACGGAGCGGAACTGGCCCTGCCACCAAATTCTGGTCGGGCAGCTGTCCTTGGCCGCGGTGTGGTCTGGCCCCTCGATCGAGGGTCTAGCGTGGCGCAACGATCAGGCGGTCGCCGATATCGTCGCAACGCTAGCGGCGCGGCGCACCCCGCTCGAAGCCGCGGAACGTGCGGTCGAGGACTTTGCCCAATCGCAGGGCGCCAGCAAGACCAAAAAGCTGGTTGCCGTTTTCGCCGGCCTATTTGAATCCCTCAACGACGAACGCACGCAAGTGATCGAAGGGCTTCTTCGCTTCGGCGCAAAACAGAAGGAACTTGCCGAAAAAATACGCGCCGAGAACGCTCTTTCGCCAGAAGCGCCGGGCAAGGAACCGCCGGATGCGGGCAAACAAGACGCGAAAACCGTCGCACTGGACTTGGAATGGGACCTGCGCGTTTTCGATGAACGGCGCCAGTCGCTCACCTATGTGTGCGAGACGCCGGCGCTTATCGAGCAAAGACTGTTCGCGCTCGCCAAAGTCATTCAACGCCGCCTGGAATAACCGGGCATCCATGCCCCCGGCTCCCGGTGCGGCAACGCTAAGCGATGTACTCTTTCATTGATGCCCAAGGAGGGCGTTGTTCTCGTCGAGAAGAGGCACGCCGTAGGATGCCAAAATCGCGTTGATCTCGGCCTGGTTCTCAATGATGAGCTTGTTCAAGAGGCGTTTCCAGTCCTGATCGGAATGGCGCACCCCCATTCCAATTCGATAGATCATGCGCGGTCCGGACGTTTCCTTGACAAGCGGCGTGACCTTCATTGGTATTTTGGCGTGCTTGGCGAGATAGCCGGCGATCGGGCCCCAAAGCAGGGCGGCATCGATGCGGCCACCTTCGAGATCGCCGATCATCAATGAGGCCGGCGCGTCAAACCTTGTGTCGACCACGAGCGGATAGGATTTGACGTTCTCCAAAAGCCCATTGACCGCGAGGTTGGTCGCTGGAGGCGTGCCGGCAATGATCCCGATGCGCTTTCCTTGCAACCGCGGATCTTCAAGGCTTTCGATCGGCTCAAGACCGGCGCCCTGCTTCGAAATGAGGGCATAACTTGTCCGGTAATAGGGATTTGTTCCTTGAACGATATCGTCTCCTTGCGGCATCCCCATGATCACGTCGCAACGATGCGCGTTCAGCGTATTGCGCACGAAGCCGGTGGCGCCGGGGTAATATTCATAGGCGAGCGTTTTACCGAGCTTTTGCGCGAGAAGCGCGGCGATTTTGTTCTCGAACCCCTCGCCAGCCTCATTCGAAAAAGGCAGATCCCGGGGGTCGGCGCAGACCCGCAAGACCTTCGGATCGACAAGTTCGTTCGAACTCTCTTCGCCGGTTTGTGCCGCCGCCGTGACGGCGTCGAAAAACGCGGGAAAAATGAGCGCAAACGTAATGATCACGGCCCGGTATGGCATGGGTTTTACGGCTAGTTGTCCTCGCCCATACATGCCTTCTCCGCTTCGGCCGCCGCCGGTGGCTTCGCTTCGTGTTTTGCCGGCTTTTCGCGGCCTAATGCATCGACGGATCGCGCACGGAGATAAACATAAATATCGTCGATGTAGCACATGACGTTTTTGTTGTCGCCGAACGCCGGCATGACCTTGTTTTGGCCGGCGCCAAGATCCTGCTTGCCGCCGACGACAATCCCGTAGAATTCAGCATAGTTCAGTCTTTTCAGGGAATCTTTTAGAGCCGGCGCATAGGTCGAGCCTTCACCGCCGGGACCGTGACAGACATAGCAATCGCCGTAGCGGCGGTTTCCGGAATAGCTATACCAATCGACCGTTCCATCCGGCTTAATGTTGAATGTCGGATCGCCTTTGGCATCGAGATATTTGCCTTTGTCATCCTGCCTTACGGCCTTGGGATCTCCCGGAGCCTCGGCCATCGCCGCGGTCCCGAACGCGAACAGCAAGGCGAGCGAAAAGGCCCGCACCAGAGCATTGATTTGCACGAGACTATACCTTGTTCGAGAAACAGTGCGCCCCGCGTAGAACGCCCGGCGCCGATGGAGCGCCGGGCGTCTCGCGTTTGGCTGTGCCTTGCCGAAAGCTAGAATGCCGGCGGCAGGCCAAAAACCGTCAACTGCCCACCGAGCGCCGTGTAGTTGGAGAGCGCGGCGTAGCCGCCGACCGCGCCAAGGCCCTCGGTCGGCTTTGTCAAGCCGGCCGCGAGACCGATGCCCGCCCAGCCGCCGACACCGGAAAGCACCGCGACATATTGCTTGCCATTGTGCTCATAGGTGGTGATGTTGCCGATGATGCCGGAAGGCGTCTTGAACTTGTAGAGCTCGTCGCCGGTCTTGGCGTCCACCGCTTTCAGATAGCCTTCAAGCGTGCCGTAGAAGACCAAATTCCCGGCGGTCGCCAGCGCCCCCGACCAGACCGAGAATAGCTCTTTTTTCTGCCAGACCATTTTCCCTGTCCTGGCGTCCCAGGCGGTGAAATTGCCCATGTTGGACTCGCCCGGCGGCGGGTACATCGACAAGGTCGCCCCGACATAGGGCTGCCCGGCCGTGTAGCTCACGTGGAAGGGCTCGTAATCCATGCACACGTGATTGGCCGGAATATAGAAGAGATCCGTCTCGGGCGAATAGGCGGCTGGCTGTTCGTCCTTCGAACCAAGCGCCGCCGGGCAGATCCCCTGCGAGTTCACGTCTTCGCCATTTTGCTCGGTCGAATATTTCTTCACGACCAGGGGGCGCCCGTAGGTCGGGGAGTTTTTGTCAAGATCGACTTTGGTTGCCCAATTGACCGCAGGATCGTATTTCTCCGCGATCAGCGGCTCGCCAGTTTCGCGGTCGATTGTATAGCCAAATCCGTTGCGATCGAAATGCACCAAAACCTTGCGCATTTCCTGATTGACCAGGATCATCTCATTGATGCCGTCGTAATCCCATTCATCATGTGGCGTCATCTGGTAGACCCATTTGGCAACGCCGGTATCCGCATCGCGCGCCCAGACGGTCATCGACCAGCGATTGTCACCCGGCCTCTGCTTGGGATTCCAGGTCGAGGGGTTGCCAGAACCGTAATAAACGAGGTTCAAGTCCGGATCGAAGGAATACCAGCCCCAGGTGGAACCGCCGCCGATCTTCCACTGATCGCCCTTCCAGGTGTTGGTTCCCGAATCTGGACCAACCGGCTTGCCGAGACTGGTTGTATGCACTGGATCGATCAGGGTGTCGGAATCGGGTCCCATCGAATAACCGCGCCAAACGCGACTGCCCGTCTTGAGATCATAAGCCGTAAGCGAGCCGCGAACGCCGAATTCACCCCCCGAAATGCCGACGAGAACCTTGTCTTTGACAACTTGCGGCGCCGAAGTGCCGGTCTCGCCCTTGGAAGGATCGCCGTTCTTCACCGACCAAACAGGCACCCCGGTTTCCGCTTTGAGCGCGACCAGCGTCGTGTCGGCTTGATACAGGAAAATCTTACCGTCGCCATAGGCCACGCCGCGCGTGACGGTATCACAACACATCACGGGGATGACATTGGGATCTTGTTTGGGTTCATATTTCCAGATGATCTTGCCGTCATGGTTCAAGTCGAGCGCGTAGACGATGTTCGGGAACGGCGTGCTAATGTACATGACGCTGCCGATCACCAAGGGCCCCCCCTCGTGACCGCGCAGAATCCCCGTCGAGAAGGTCCATACCGGAACAATACGTTTGACATTGTCGGAAGTGATCTGATCGAGTTTCGAGAAACGGCGATTGGCGTAGTCGCCGGTCGGCATCACCCATTGTTTTGGGTCTTTCGAAAGCCGGATCAAGTCATCGTTGGCGAAGGCGGCGCCATTGGCGAGAAGCGCGGCGGCGCCAACACAGGACATAAGCAGGAACTTGCGCATGAATTTCCTCCGGACACTCTTGTGCGCGGCGCCTGTGACGCTCGCTTTCGCGGCGGCGGCGCCTTGTCATTTCATGTCTTTCCGGCAGGGTGTCAGGACGCCGGCAAGCCAGTCAAAGTTTCCCCAAAAAGGCACTTTCCGCATCAAGCTAGTGTCAAAGATGCGGCCGCGCCTCGTCTTTAATTTAAGCGCGAGCGGTCCCGTCCGCCAAGGCCCTGAAGCCGGAAACCCAGTGAAGGGTATATATTGGCGCTGGCCCCGATTCAATAGTGATTCGCGTTACGGCTTCAGCTCGAATCGCGGCGGCCGCCAATGCGCGCGGCGCGCTTCACGCGCTGGGCGCCGAGGGCGCTGATATCGTAGAGCTCGGCCTATTGTTCGGGCGTGAACACCTCGGCGGGCCCGAGCAAAATGTGGCCGGCGATTTGAACGACGATGTCGAGCCGACCGTTTTCGGCAATGATCTCGGCCATTGCGGCACCAACCAACGTCCGCGAAATGACGTCAAGCTCAATGGGGCGCACGGAAACCCAGTACGGTCGTTTGACGGGTCAATTCGGGCAAGAGTCCGCGGTACCGGTGCCGTGGAATGCGAGAGAGTGGGAGGTGCTGTGCTCCCAGGGTCGATTCGGCCGAAGACGGGCGATGTCCACTTCGGGTAATGAGCCTCGATCTCGCCTTAGATCACGCTATCTCCCAATGGTTCGATCAGTGGTGGCCGGCCTCTTCAATACCGAACAATCCGGCCCATATGTTTGGGCATGGACAAGAATTTTGGTGGAAATCTCGATTCTTCCCTCTCTTTCGTGCTCGACGAAGCGGAAGCTGACATCGGCGTCGTGTCGGCTGCCTTATCCGACGTAGATCAGCTCAAGGACAATGCGCTCCCAGACGACGCACAATCGGACAACGCGCTTCTCGACGCCTATTCCAAGGCCGTGACAAAGGTCGTCGAGCGTGTCGGGCCAAGCGTGGTGCGTCTCGATATTCGCCACGGCGACCGCGCGCGAGTGGGGTCGGGCTCCGGCGTTATCGTGTCGCCGGACGGCCTTATTCTAACCAATAGTCATGTCGTACAAGGTGCGAAGCGTGCCGAGGTGATGACGCTCGATGGGCGCAGCTTCACCGGCCGCGTCCTCGGCGACGACCCCGACACCGATCTCGCCCTCGTTCGGGTCGATGAAGACGCGACGCTCCCCTCCGCAAAGCTCGGCAATTCGAAAAAGCTGAAGCCGGGGGAGATTGCTATTGCGATCGGCAATCCTTTCGGCTTCGACGCCAGCGTCACGGCGGGAGTGGTATCCGCGCTCGGGCGCTCCTTGCGGTCAAAAAACGGCCGTTTGATCGAAGATGTTATTCAGACCGACGCGGCGCTCAATCCGGGTAATTCGGGCGGCCCGCTTGTCTCGTCGCAAGGCGAGGTCATCGGCATCAACACAGCGATTATTTCCGGCGCGCAAGGCATTTGCTTCGCGGTAGCTTCCAACACGGCAAGCTTCGTGCTCGGAGAACTCGTGGCGCATGGACGGGTCCGCCGCGCCTATCTCGGCATTGGCGCCAGCACGGTTCCCCTGCCGCGCAGGATCGCGCTGCGTCTTGGCCTCGCGCAGAGGATGGGCGCGGTGGTGAGCGCGGTCGAGACGGGAAGCCCCGCCGATCACGCCGGCCTGCTCTCCGGCGATATTTTGCTCGCCGTCGATGGCACCGCCATTACTGGGGCCGACGATCTCGTGCGCCTGCTCGACGCGGAGAAGATCGATCGCACGATACCGCTTGACGTTCTGCGCCGCTCGGACCAGCGCCGGTTTTGGGCCGCCATGCGCGAAGCATGACCGGCATCGTATCCCGCTTTCCGGCCGGCCTCATATGGCAAGTTCTTGATGGCTCGTGAGGCTCGATGAGCGGCAATATTTTGGTCATCGCCGAGGCAATTCGATCGGCGGGGTTCGAGTTCGCGCCCGCTGCGCAATTCAGCGCGCTCTTGACGCCCGTGGCGCTGGCCGAATGGCCATCCTTCGCCGCAAGCTGGGAGGACCTCGGCGTCGACATTTACATGGCCGACGGTGGCCGCTATCGCCGCCGACGCTTCGCGGCCTTCGCCGTTTCCGCCGAAGGCGTTGTCCGCAAGGCGCACCAGCCGCATTATCAGAGCCGGGACTACAACCTACTCAACGGCGGAATCGAACGTTGGTTCCAACCGGTGACCGAGGCTGTCGCCGGCCATCCAGTCACCCTGGGTCTTCTCGCTGCCGGCCGGAAGGTGTTCGACGCATTGACGCCGGCGCCGGACCGGCCGCTGGCTTGGCACGTCGAGCTACACCAGTTCCGGATCGAAGCCCGCGCCGGACAAATCGGCGAGCCGACGCCCGAGGGCCTGCATCGCGACGGCGTCGACTGGGTGCTCGTCGTGCTTGTCAACCGGACGAACGTCGAAAGCGGGGCTACGTCGATTTACGGCATGGACCACCGCCACTTGGGCGACTTCACGCTCACCGATCCTCTGGACGCTGTCTTCCTGCGGGACAATCGGGTCTTTCACGGGGTGACGGCGATTCGGGCGTTGGAGCCCAGTCAGGCCGCGCGCCGCGATGTCGCGGTCATCACCTTTTGCGAAGCGCCGCGGCGCCTGCCGCGCCCGTTTTGAGGCACGCCGATGCAAACGCCTCCGTCGCCAACGCCCATCGCTCGCGGATATTCGCCAAAAACGCCACGCTCGCTCCAGCTTGAACGGCGGAACTGTCGCCGCCGCCCCCATCGCACCCTCCAGGTGCGTGGCCCACATCGGCGAACGAGGTCTATCTCCTTCAAAAGATGGGGCTTTTTCGAGTCGCTGGGACATCCATCGCGGCTGTTGCGGCAATTGCCCAGCTTGACTACTTCCCCTTCATGTGAAAAACTAGTGAGGACAATCGCTATGGGGAAGACGCACCATAACTCTCGATTTCGCGGTCGAAGGTGCTTCGGAGTTTGCGCAGAAACCAGGTTTTCCAGCGTTATTTAAAATTCTACCAGGGGTTGTAAAAATCCATGTTACAAGTTAATAAATCGTCGCCGCTCGGGTCGGACGATGTTGAGCGGCTGACGCCCTCACAAATCGTCAAAATGTTCAGTTCTTTCAAATTGATCCTTAAACGTCAGTTTCGCGTATTCCTTGTCCTAATGGCATGCACGACGGCGCTGGGGTTGCTCTATCTATTCATTACACCGCCGAGTTATACGGCCAGCGGCACAATGGTCATCGATAGCCATAGATTGCAATTGTTGCAAGAGAAACCAGACCTGGGGGCTAATGCGATTGATACAGGGGCGGTACAGACCGAAGTTGAAGTTCTACTATCACGGACGATTAGCTTATCAGTCATTAAGGAACTACGCCTTACCGAGGATCCCGAATTCGCCGGTGGTAATGGCGGGCTTATAGGTTTCTTCCTCAAGCTCGTGCCTGGCCTTTGGGGATCCGGCGGAATAGATTCCGAGGCACGGCGGACGGACCGGGCGCTCACCGCTTTCGAAAGCCGGCGCACCGTGTACCGCGTTCCGCCAGCTAATGTGATCGAGATTGGGTTTCGTTCCTTGGATCCTGTAAAATCCGCGCGGATCGTCAATGCAATCGCCGATGCATATGTTACGGAGCAACTCGATGCCAAGTATCAAGCCACGAGGCGCGCCAGCGCTTGGTTGGAGGACCGGATAAAAGAGTTGCGGATGCAAAGCTCCGCTGCCGACCAGGCCGTTGTGAATTTCAAACGCGCGAACAATATCGTCACCGTCGAAGCCGCTGGCGACACGCCACGGCTCATGAACGACCAGCAATTGTCGGAGTTGAATAGCCAGCTGATCTTGGCGCGCGCCGCGACAGCCGAGGCCAAGGCCCGGCTCGACCGGATGCAGGATGTGATGAAGGAGAATGTTCCGGACGCGTCGGTGACGGACGTGCTCAAGAATGAAGTCATTATCAAACTACGCAATGAATACCTGGATTATGCCGCGCGCGAACGCGTTTTTGCGGAGCGCTATGGCGCCAACCACTTGGCTACCGTCAATCTCCGGACGCAGATGCTAGAGCTTCAGCATAATATCAACGATGAAATGAAAAAGATCGCGGAGAGCTACAAGAGCGATTACGACATCGCGCTTGCTCGCGAACGGAGTATCGAAAAGAGCCTTGCCACCGAGGTGACGGAATCGCAAATCACGCATAACTCTCAGGTTCAGCTGCGTGAGTTGGAAAGCAAGGCGAAAAGCTATCGAACGATTACCGATAATTTTCTCCAGCGTTATATGGAGTCCGTCCAGCAACAATCTTTTCCAATAACCGAGGCAAGACTTATTAGCGCGGCAATCCCTCCTATGCATAAGAGCGAGCCTATTACATTGGTAGTTTTGGGCATATCGACGGTCGGCGGATTGATGCTTTGCGTTGCTTTTGCTTGCTACCGCGAACTTTCAGATCGCGTTTTCCGCACGAGAGCGCAAATCGAGGAATCGCTGGGGGTCAATTGCATCGCAACGCTGCCCGCCCTGAAATCTACCAATCCCATTAATTCCGCTGTAATTGCCGAAGAGGCTGCTTCAAAGGCGGAGCGAATAATTGTTCATAAGCATGAGCTTATGAATTATGTCGCCGATTTCCCCTTCTCGGAGTTTACGGAAGGGCTGCGTTCTTTGAAATTAGTGATGGACCTCAATGGCGTGCTGAAATCGAATAGGGTAATCGGCTTGACATCGACATTGCCAAACGAAGGCAAGTCGACCATAGCATCGAATTTCGCGCATCTCCTTGCGCAAGCGGGCCGCCGTGTCATATTGATCGATTGTGACCTCCGCAAGCCGTCGCTTTCGCAACATTTTGCGCCAGGTGCCGCAGGCGGACTTATTCAGGTCATCGCCGGCAAGATCGATCTGGCCGATGCCGTCTGGATCGAACCCTCGAGTGGGTTGACTTTTCTGCCGGCTCCGGCTGCCTCCGCATCCAAACTCTTGCATACTGACGAAATTTTAGGCTCCAATGCGATGAAGAGCTTAATCGATCGTCTGTGCGAGACATTTGACTATGTGATTGTCGATTTGTCGCCGTTGCTGCCCGTGATTGATGCAAGAGCTACTTCGAATTTCATCGATTCTTACGTTTATGTCGTGGAATGGGGACAGACAAACAGGGATATTGCGGAGCGTCTGCTAGCGGAAACACCAGAGATCCATGATCGCATCCTCGGTGTAATCTTAAATAGTGCGGATATGAGGAAGATGGCACGTTACGAAGGTTATGCAAGCTCATTCAATTATCGAAAATATTACGGCCGTTATGGCTACGTTGAATAACCACGGAGGCGGCGTACGGCACGAAAGGAAGAGGAGATCCGGGGGAACGGCAATGGCGACCCTCCCTCGAAATGGGGGACACCTTTGATGTGTTCTTGTAGCGCTGGAAAGGTGTTGGATGAAGCTGGCGCGCCGATGTTTCACGGCTGAGGATAAGCAAAAGGGGTGGGATTGCTGGCGAGCCGCGGCCCGCCGCCGCGCCAGTTTGTCCGGGAGCCCGGTATCGCCGCGCCGATGCCGCATGAATAAGGTGATTCGTACAGGAGGGGCCGGAATTGGGTGCGAAAGCGGGCTCGCAATTCCAGGCCATTTGACAACCCGCTCGTGCCGATCACCAGGCGGGGCGCACTTGGGGCAAATGCGGCGAAGCGCCGATTGTAGAAGCGACCGGCGCCCGTCACGTCGTGAGCCTGATTCGAGCGATCATCGCTTGGCCCCATGCGGCTTATGATCATCGGCAAGGGCAGCGTCAACACCGCTGTCTTCCTCTTGTTCCTGAAGCGCCCGATCAAGGGCTCCGGGCGCGAAATCTTCTTGATCGTCGATCGCGGCCCGGCTCATCGGATGAGGAAAGCAGGCGCTTTCGCGCTACCGCTGGGCAGGAAATTGCGCTGGTTCTTTTTGCCGCCCCATGCGCCGGACCGCAACCCCGGCGGGTTGGTGCGGATGCATCGGAAAGCGGCCGGCCGCGCGGCCACTTCAACCGCAAGGTGCGATCGTCCATGCGCCAATAGCAAAACACTCCCAAAAAATCCGCTCCTTCTATCGGAACCCTCTCTCGAACACGCCGCATGAGTGTGAAGCGACTTACGCCTGATTAATCATTGGATCACATTCGAATTCAGTTTCCGTCCGCGCTACCGCTTGCTGGTCAAGCGGAACACGCCTTGTTCGCCGAACAAGTTCCAGATCCAGGGCTCGCTGTAGGCCAAAGGCGCGCCAAAGCGATCGAGCGCGACGCCGCGCTCGATCCTTGCGTCGATCACCTGCACGAGCGCGACAAAATCCTGGATCGTGCAAAAATGGATGTTTGGCGTGTCGTACCAGGAGCAGGAAAGGTTGCGCGTCATCGGCATGCGGCCGCCGAACGCGACCTGGAGCCGGATCCGCCAATGGCCGAAATTCGGAAACGACACGATCGCATGCCGGCCGATCCGCAACATATGTTCAAGCACCGTGCGCGGCTGGCGAGTCGCCTGCAGCGTCTGCGATAGAATCACATAATCGAAGGCATTGTCGGGATAGTCGGCAAGGTCGGTGTCGGCATCGCCCTGAATGACCGACAGCCCCTTGGCGACGCAGTCGTTGACCCCGCGCTGGGAAAGTTCTATCCCCCGCGCGTCCACCCCTTTTTCCTCGGCTAGCAGCCGCAACAGCGTGCCATCGCCGCAGCCGACGTCGAGAACGCGGGACTTCGCCTCGACCATATCCGCAACAAGAAGCAGATCGACGCGCGCCGGGATCGCGCGGGCTCGCTTGGCTTTGATAACTCCCGTCTTTGCGGCCACGGTTCAAATCGCCCCGTTGTTGGCTGGCGCTATGCCACGCGCCTGCGCCGCGGCATTCAAAAAACCGCGCGAGGTCGCGATGAACTCAGGGGTGTCCAATAAGAACGCATCATGTCCGCGATCCGTCTCGATATCGACAAAGGAAACCGAGGCGCCCCCCGCGTTCAGGGCATGCACGATCGCGCGGGAAGCCTGCGTCGGATAGAGCCAGTCCGAATTGAAGGATACGACGCAGAACCGGGTTTTGGCGCCCTTGAAGGCAAACGCCAGAGAGCCCCCGTAATCGGCGGCGAGATCGAAATAATCGCAAGCCCTCGTCACATAGAGGTACGAATTGGCATCGAAACGGTCGACAAAGCTTGTGCCTTGTTGACGCAGATAATTCTCGATTTGGAAATCGGCATCGAAAGAGAAGGTTGGCGCGCTGCGATCCTGCAGCTTGCGACCAAACTTGCTCTGCAAAACGCGGTCCGACAAATAAGTGATGTGGGCCGCCATTCTGGCGACGGCGAGCCCTTTGGTCGGGATGACGCCTTCTTCGAGATAGCGGCCTTGGCGCCAATCCGGGTCGGCCATCACCGCCTGGCGCCCAACCTCGTGAAAGGCAATATTTTGCGAGGAATGTCGCGCGGCGGTCGCGATCGGCATCGCGGCGAAGACACGATCTGGGAAACTCGCCACCCATTGCAACACTTGCATGCCGCCCATCGAACCGCCGGCGACGCAGAACAACATATCGATGCCGAGACGGTCGATCAGCATGGCTTGCGCGAAAACCATGTCCTTGATCGTGACGATTGGAAGATCGAGGCCATAGGGCCGGCCGGTCGCCGGATTGAGCGAGGCGGGCCCGGTGGTGCCCATGCAGCCGCCGACAACATTCGGCGCAATGACAAAATAGCGGTTGGTGTCGATTGGCCGGTTTGGGCCGACCATGTTGTGCCACCAGCCGGGTTTGCCGGTGATTGGATGTTGATTGGCGACATGCTGGTCGCCGGTCAGGGCATGGCAGACTAAAATGGCGTTTGACTTGCCGGCGTTGAGCTCGCCATAGGTTTGATACGCGATCGTCAGGGGTCCGAGCGAGACCCCGGCATCCATCTTGAGCGGAGTATCGGCGCCAAAATGCGTAACGAGGCTCTGCGGCGCATCGACCTCGCGAAGACCCGCCGCCTTACTTGCCGGAACGAATTGCACAGCTCTGCCGATCGTTCGATAGGGCGAACATTGCATCCGTTATATGCGAGCGCGCGAAAAAAAGAGTCAAGATCGAGCCGCCGCATTGGCCAGCTGGGGGTGACCAAGCTGCAGTCATTTATTAATTTGCAAACCTCGCGAAGGACATTGGTGCACCAGCCGGATTAATATTTCCGGTCCTTGGAACCGGAGCGCAACGGAGTCTCGAGCTGCGTTCCCGCGTCGTCGAGAATCGCGAACTGATAGCGTCCCCCACCGTCCCGGCTGACGCAATAGCGCAAAGTTTCAACGACATTATTATCCTCGTCCAAGGTCACAACGGCGGGACTGAGACCGGCGATACTTTCGTCCGGCAGATAGATCGAGCTGCAGATGATGAGTTCGTCGCCGCGCTGACAGGTCCGCGCCGCCGCTCCATTGACAATGCAGCATCGCGAGCCGCGGCCACCTAGAATAACATAGGTTGAGATACGCGCTCCGGAATTCTTGTTCCATATCTCGACGAATTCGAGCGGCAAGATTCCGGCGGCTTCGCAATGCTCCGGATCGAGCGTGATCGAGCCGTGATAATCGAGATTTGCCTCCGTGACGCGGATGCCATGGAGCTTGCTGCCAACGACCTTACGCATGCTATTTCAAATTCCATACGCGGGAGCAAAACGGGCTAGGCTTGGCCGGGGCGCCCGGTCCAAGGGGCATCTCTGCTTAGAACATGCGAATGGGTTCGCGGCCAAAATATGGTTGATAGACCCCTCCGCCTTGCGAATCCGAAAACCGGCCGGATTGACGACGCGGCAGGTTTTGAGACCGAACAATAAAGATGCCGGCCCTTCGGGACTTCGCCGCGAAGGAAGTTCAACCCGGCGTTTTGAATTTGGCCATTCCGTCGCCCTGTCGGCATGATGGCGTCTGGCGTTCTCTAAAAACGCCTGAGTTCCGCCACTTGAACGGATCCATGATCGCAATCGCCGTCGAGAGCGCAATCCTACGCCAGGCATCGACCGTCGGCGCCTCGATCATGCGGGCGTTTCCTTGCTTCGGATCGACCGCGCCGCGAATGTCGCAACGATCGCGCCCGCTGGTTTTTCCGCTAACGAACTTTTGTCTCTTCGCCGCCCGGCACAAGGCGGGCCGAGCCGCATGCGCGGGGTGCGCGCGAATGGGAATGACGTCGTTCATATCACTTTCTACCTCATTTCTGATCTCTATAGGGCATTATCATATGCGAAATTGTGGCACTTCGCCCGATCACTATCGTCTGGCCGACGCGACGAGAGGAGCTGATGGACTTCATGCTGCCGCGAGTTACTGACAAGCGGCTAACCTTACGCCGGAAATCGCGAACTCGATACGAGCGGAAGCGAGGTTGACGGGAGTGGAATGCAATTCCTGCGCGGAGGTCGACCCGCGCCGCTGTGCCGGATTCAATGCAGGCGTCCGATTCAAACGACTCCCGATTCCGCAGGCGCGAGGCGCGAGTTGCAGTGCCGGTAGAATGGATAACGCAAGCGAAATGCGAACCGCGAAATCTCCGCGCCAGTTCCGACACAGGCGCGCCATATTTGCCACTTTATTTGGTGAATGATAGCGGCAGCTATGGTTGAAGATTCGTCAATGAGGGGAAGTTTAAGAGCGCGTTACCGGCCGTTAACCGTTAGCGGCAGAAGTTCGCAAAATCTTAGTATGAGTTCGCTTCAATATTGGTAGGTTCGCTTTAACGTCGATGTGCGGCGCCTCACCTCCCAAGGCAAGTTTCATCCAGCCAGAACCGCGAGATTTCATTTTGCGAAAGTCGCACCGCCGCCCGGCTCTCATCAGATATGCCGCACTCGTTGCCGCAACCGGAGTCGCGGCGCTCTTGTCGAGCATCGCCGTTCCTTCCTCGACCGAGACGGCGGCCGCCAACGGCGACACCCGCACATTGAACCTCTATCATTCCCATACTGGCGAATCGATCCAGGCGACCTTCCGCGTCAACGGCTCGTATGATCCGGCGGTTCTCGAAAAGCTCAATTGGTTCCTGCGCGATTGGCGCAATAACGATCGCACCCGGATGGACCCGCGCCTGTTCGACGTGATCTGGGAGGCCTACCGGACCGCGGGAGCAACCCAGCCGATCGTGATCGTTTCGGCCTACCGCTCGCCCGAAACCAACGCGATGCTGCGCCACCGCTCGCGCGGCGTCGCCGAGCACTCGCAGCATATACTGGGCAGGGCGATGGATACGACCATGCCCGGCATGCCGATGGAAAGAATTCGCGAAATCGGCATGCGTCTGCAACGCGGCGGCGTCGGCTATTATCCAAGCTCGAACTTCGTCCATCTCGATGTCGGCGGCGTGAGGTATTGGCCGCGCATGAGCTACGCACAGCTCGCGCGTGTATTCCCGGATGGCAAGTCCGTCGATCTCGCAGCGGACGGCCGCGCGCTGCCCCGCTACGAGGAGGCCCGCGCCGAAATCGCTTCGCGCGGCGGCGTGATGTCCGATGTGCCACAAGCCGCGCCATCGAGAGGATTGTTCGCCTGGCTGTTTGGCAAACACGACGAAGAGGAAGAGGCCGATGCGGTCCGGCCGCAGGCTGTCCGGCCCGCGCGCCACAGTGGAACCGAGGTCGCCGCGCTTCGCATGAATGGCGAAAGCCCCGCCGGCGCGGCGCCCGGAAATCCAGGCGTGCCCGCCGATCGCGGCAGCGCGCGGGCACCCGACGCTCCGGCCTCGGCGCCAGGCAAAAATTCGCCCCAAAACGAGCCAAGCCCGGCGGAAGCGGACGGGACACGCGTCGCGGATTTGAGCTCCGCCCCAAGTTTGCGCGGCAACCACGCGGCAAACGAGCAAGGCCGCGACGAGCGGCAAGAGCGGGACGCGGAGGCGGCGGATATCTTGAAAGAAAAGATCGGCAAAGGCGCCGCCTCCGCGGCAACAGCGCCCATTCCGCGTCCCCGTCCAGCGCAGCCCGGCGATGTCGCGGTCGCCTTCGCAAGTATGCCCACCCCGCCCGCTCGGCCGGCCTCGGCTACCCGCTTGGCCGCGCTCGCGGCCGTTCAAAGTCAAGGCGAAGGTGGTGCGCAGGCTTCCAAGAGCGTCGCCGAGAACGAAACGATGAGTGACGCCGCGGCGTCAAGCGCAAAGTCGCCCTTGGCACGCGCGGCAAATCTCCCTGTTGTGATTACCCAAGGGCCCAAGGATCGCGCCGGCGTGCCAAAGCAGGTGCTTGCGTTCGCATCGGAGACACCGGTGGAAGATCCGCGCGTAGCGGTGCCGAGCAAGACGCCAGGCAACACCATGAGCGGACCGGCCACGCAATCGCCTGTCGCGGCGGCACGCCTCGACGGGGCCAAGCTTCGCGGTCTCGCCGGCGATATTTCAACCGCGAGTTTCCCGGCGCAGTCGATCCTTGGACAGTCATTCACCGGCCTGCGCCTGGCGGCCCGCAACATTCCCGATGCGCTTTCGAACCGGCCTTCGGCGGCCTATGTCTCGGCCTTCAATGCCAAGCCGGCAAGCGATCTCGACCCCGGCCATTTCAAGGGAGCGGCGGTCAAGCCCCTCGCGCTCGCGCAAGGCTTTGTCCGCATCGCGGAAAGCCCGCCGCCGCTTCGCGGAAAATGAGCCTGGACAATTTTGTCGCGGCCGCTTTCGCGCAACACGCGGCGATCCCAAGATCCTGGAGCACTTGCTGAGCGCTTGAGCTCGGACGGGCCATGGTCCACCGCGACGCGCTCGCTTGCGGGCCCTCTCTCAATTATCCAAGAAACTCCGCAGCTTGCGCGAGCGCGAGGGATGTTTCAGCTTGCGGAGCGCCTTGGCTTCGATCTGGCGAATGCGTTCCCGCGTCACTGAGAATTGCTGGCCGACTTCCTCCAGCGTATGATCGGTGTTCATGCCAATCCCGAAACGCATGCGCAACACGCGCTCCTCGCGCGGCGTCAAGGAGGCGAGCACGCGGGTTGTCGTCTCGCGAAGATTCGATTGGATCGCGGCGTCGATCGGCAAAATCGCGTTCTTGTCCTCGATGAAATCGCCAAGATGGGAATCCTCCTCGTCGCCGATCGGGGTTTCGAGCGAGACCGGTTCCTTGGCGATCTTCAAGACCTTGCGCACTTTTTCGAGCGGCATCGCGAGTTTTTCCGCGAGTTCCTCGGGCGTCGGTTCGCGGCCGATCTCATGCAGCATCTGGCGCGAGGTCCGTACGATCTTGTTGATCGTCTCGATCATATGCACCGGGATGCGGATCGTTCTTGCTTGATCGGCAATGCTGCGGGTGATCGCCTGCCTTATCCACCAGGTCGCATAGGTCGAGAATTTGTAGCCGCGCCTGTATTCGAATTTATCGACGGCCTTCATCAGGCCGATATTGCCCTCTTGAATCAAATCCAAGAATTGCAGGCCGCGGTTGGTGTATTTCTTGGCGATCGAAATCACGAGGCGGAGGTTCGCCTCCACCATCTCCTTCTTGGCCTGACGCGCCTCTCGCTCGCCCTTTTGAACCAGGTGGACGATTCGGCGAAATTCCTGAATCTCGAGGCCCGTCTCGGTCGCGAGCCCGTGAATTTCCGAAAGCAGCTCCTTGATCTGCTCCTTCGCGCGGGCAACGAAATCCTTCCAGCCGCGGCCGCCGAGTTTCGACACCCGCAAAAGCCATTTCGGGTCGAGCTCGGAATTCTGGTAATTTTTGAGAAAATCCTCGCGCCTGACACCGGAACCCTCGGCCAGCCGCAACAGCCTTGTCTCGAGCCCAATCAAGCGCTTGTTGATGTCGTAAAGCTGATCGACCAGTGCCTCGATCCGGTTCGGATTGAGCGAAAGCGATTTGACGTAGGCGACGATTTCCTTCTTGAGCGTTTTGTATTTGCGCTCCTGGGACGGGGTTAGGGTTTCGTTCCTCAGCTTGTTGACGACGTTTTGATCCTGCAGACGCCTGAGCTTTTTATAGGCGCTGGCGACCCTCTCGAACGTTTCCAGAACCTTGGGCTTGAGTTCAGCCTCCATCGCCGACAGGGAGACCGAGTTGTCCATGTCGTCTTCCTCGTCGAAGGCCTCTTCGGGAATTGGCGCATCGACGCCGCCGTCCTCGCTTGCCTGCTGCAGCCGCGCCGGCGGGTCAAGCGGTGCGATCGCCGGCGCCTGTTGCGCGGCCAGCGCCTCGGCGGCTCCTGGCGCCGTCATGTCGATCTTGGGCGTGTTCTTGCCATCGGGACCGGCATAAGTCGCTTCAAGATCGATGATGTCGCGCAACGGAACCTTGCTGTCGTTCACTTCGTCGCGCCAAATAATGATTGCCTGAAAGGTGAGCGGGCTTTCGCAAAGTCCCGCGATCATCGCCTCGCGGCCAGCCTCGATGCGCTTGGCGATGGCGATTTCGCCCTCGCGCGACAAGAGTTCGACAGAGCCCATTTCGCGCAGATACATCCTGACCGGATCGTCGGTGCGATCGGCCGGTTCGGACGAACGGGCGGTGACCGCCTTCGCCTGCGCGGCCTCGATCAGGTCGCCGCCCTCCGCTTCATCTTCCTCGGCGGATTCCTCGGGCGATACATCGTCGTGTTCCTCGTTCTCGATGACATTGATGCCCATCTCGCTCAGCATCGCTAAAATGTCTTCGATTTGCTCGGAATTGACTTCCTCGGACGGAAGCACGGCATTCAATTCCGCGTAAGTAACAAAGCCCCGCTTCTTGGCGAGCTTGATCATCCGCTTGACCGCGGCATCGGTGAGATCGAGCAAGGGGCCGTCGGCTACTTCGACCGCGCCACGTTCCGCGCCGGAATTCGCACTGTCCTTTTTCGCCATCAAAGGCCTCCAAATCCGAGGAAAATTACGGCAGACGTTTCCTTGCGCAAAGGCTTGCTTGAACCAAGGCCTTGTCCGTCCTGGACGCGGCGCCCCGCGGCTCGAAGGCAGCGCGCCCCTGCACCTCAAAAAAGAGCGGATGGGCGGTCAAAGCCCCTCTGCAACACCGTCTCCGCGCAGCGTGCTTCAACCGTTCATCTTAGAAAATTCAGGCCCGGCGCCGCCTCTGTTTTCAGGCCTGCGGGACCCGCCGCTAAAACATCGTCCCGCTCCCCCCAGTCGCTCATAAGGTTCCGCGCGGGCGCCCCGATTGCGCGCCGAAGCCTTCCACCGCGGCCTCGATCCCGCCGAGCGCCGACAATTGCGCCTGAATATCCTTGAGACGGTCGAGATTGGCCTCGCTGGAATCCTTACCTAGAGCCAATTCAGCCAATTGCAACTCCCTATGTAACGTCCTTGCCCGGCGGTGCAACTTCAAGGCTTGCTTCAAAACTTCGCCGGCGTCAGCGTCGGCGGCTCCAGCTTTGGCATACCAATGCGACGCATGCGCCGCCATTCCGTCGAGTTGTTGCAGGATCGCTCCGAAACCTTGGCCTTCGACGGCGGCGCGAAGGCTTGGCGCATCCGGGCTCGGCTCGTCACGGGCCTCCGCGGGAAGACGCGCCGCGGCGGCGGAAGCAAGAAGCGCATCGCGCAACGCGCCCGCTTCAGCGCTTGAAAACGCGATCTCGGCGAGGTCCTCGATATGCCGGCCGATCAACCCCGGGTGATTGAGAAGAAGCAATAAAATCAGCCCGTCGCGCGAGGGAAGGCGAGGCTTTCCCGGGCGCAACAGCGGAGATTTCGCGAGGCTCCGACTGACCAGCGGCGCCGCCGCTAAATTGCTTTTTGGTTCGCTTGACCTTTGCCATGCGGTTTTGGGTCCGCCAGCCCGCGTGACGTTGGCCGCCGCGAACGGGCGATAGCCGCCGCGACCAAAAAATTGAAAGAGCCGTTCCTTGAATTCCGCGTGGTAATGGCGGCGCAGCGCATCGTCCCTGATCTCGCGGGCGATTTCACTAAGCCGCCGCTCGAGCCCGGCGCGGCGTTCCGGCGTGGCAAAAATCTTGTTTTCGGTTTCCCGCACCCAGATAAGGTCCGCGAGCGGCAGCGCGCGCGCGAGCAACCGCGAAACCGCGTCGCGCCCGCCGGTACGGACGAGGTCGTCGGGATCCTGGCCTTCGAGCAAAAGCGCGAAGCCGAGCGAACGGCCGGGCCCGATCAGGGGCAGCGCCATGTCGACCGCCCGGTACGCCGCCTTGCGTCCGGCCCTATCCCCGTCGAAGCAAAGGATCGGCTCCTCCGCCATTTTCCACAAAAGCTCGCATTGATCTGGCGTCAAGGCGGTCCCAAGAGGCGCCACCGTGGCGTCGAAACTCGCCGATGTCATCGCGATAACATCGACATAACCTTCGACGACAATGAGTTGCGCGCCTTCATGCGCGGCCTTTCGCGCGTGATGGTGATTGTAAAGGATGGCGCCTTTATGGAAGAGCGCGGTCTCCGGCGAATTCAGATATTTCGGCTCTGCCTCGCTGGCGAGGGCGCGCGCGCCAAACGCGATGACCCGGCCCGAGGGATCGTGGATCGGAAACATAATTCGATCGCGAAAACGATCGTAGGGAACCGCGATGTCCTCGCCATGGATCAAAAGCCCGGCCTCGATCATCGTTGTCACCGGTATTCCCGTACCGGCGAGATGGTCCCGCAAGGCATATTTTTCCGGCAAGGCGTAGCCCAAGCCAAACCGGCCTTGCAGCCAGGCATCGACGCCCCGACCACTGAGGTAGCTCCGCGCGGCCCCTCCCTCTCGGCCGGCAAGCCGCGCGGAAAAATAGGACGCGGCGCGCGCCAGCACCTCATGCAGGTTCGCCCGCGCCTTTTCTTGGGCCTCGGCCTCGGGGGAGGCTCGAGGCAGGGCAAGCCCGGCGTCACGCGCGAGACGCTCGACCGCGTCGGGGAACGAAACCCCTTCGGTCGCCATCACAAAATCGAAAATATTGCCGTTTTTGCCGGCGGAAAAGTCGAACCAGGCCATTTTTTGGTCATTGACAAAGAAGGACGGCGTTTTTTCCGCGTTGAAGGGCGAAAGCCCTTTCCACTCGCGCCCCGCCCGCACCAATTTGACGCGCCCGCGCACGACTTCGGATACCGGAAGCCTGGCTTTGACCTCATCGAGAAAGGATGGCGGAAATCGCATGGGTGCTCTTTACGGCCAAATGCGCGGATTCGGCGGGCCTCGTAAAGGCCTATCGCGCTTTTCCCCGCTAATTCACAGGTGGGCTTGCCGGTACATTTGGCCAAACCGAGTAGCGGGTTAGTGTGAATCTCGGCTTACCGCCGTCGTTGGACGCGACGCCGGCGTTGCTGCAACGGCCGCTCAGCGTCAAGCGCGGACGTCTGAGCGCACTTGAAATATATATCCTTTGGCCCGAGCCGTTGTTACACTCCGCCATCGAATCTTCACCGCGCTGATATTGGAGCCAGCAGAGAGCCATTATGGACAAATGAGACAAAGATCCAGCGATGTTCCGGCACTTGACATCAAGTGCCTGAACATCGCCCTTTTTTCGGCTGGGAGCAGAGAAGCCGAGTTCCGAACGCCACCTCGCTATACCGTGTACTCATAAATTCGGCTTAATGCCTGCTTCGCTCCGATAGCGACCGATTTGATGTGCCACAACAGACTTGGCTACAAGGCGGTATCGATAATCCATCGAATGGTCGAGTACGAGGCGAGACGGGCTCACATCTTGGTCGCAAACTCCTTGAGCACGTCACGGAGTTTGGGGTTGAACTCGTCCGGCTTCTCCAGCATCGGGTAGTGGCCGGCGCCTTCGATGATGACCGCACCGAAGTCGGCGTACTTCTTGTTGGTCTCGACGGCGGTGGGGGTGAAGAGCTGGTACCCGCCGGCGGAGTTGATGCACCGCACCGGCACCTTGGCCTCCTTGAACGCCATCACCGTGTCGAGGTCGAAGAGGTCGCGCATGAGGGCGAGTGCCATCTTCGGGTCCTGACCTTCGGCCTTGGCCTGGAGCCACTTCTTCAGCTCGGCGTCCGCCTTCTCCGGGAGCAACCCGGCGAACGTCATACGGACCGTCCCCTTAAAATCCTTCTCGACGCCGTGGAGGATTTGCTTGCGCTCCTCCTCGGGCAGTTTGAACTCGGCGTTCTGCAGGGTATCGACGCCGACCACGGCGACGACAGTCCCCGGCATCCGCTTGGCGGCCAGCAGCGCGACCCAACCACCCATCGAGTGGCCGACGAGAATCACGCGCTTCAGGCCCAGCGCCTTGACCACTGCCTCGACATCGCCGGCCAGGCCGTCGGCGGTCCACGCCTTGCGGTCCTTGCCGGACTCGCCGTGCCCAACCTAGTCGATGGCGACGACGCGGTAATCGGCGGCAAACGCCCTGATCTGATGATTCCAGTACTCGCGGTCTCCGCACCAGCCGTGCAGGAAGATGAGGGCCGCATCGCCCTGGCCGCGGACTTCGCCGACGATCTCCAGCCCGTCGTCGGCCCGGAAGGTCTTCTTGACCGGCTTGGTATCGGGCTCGCCGCCGATCACTGCCCCCGGCCTGAGCGACTGAAGAATCCCGAAGGCTTTCCCGCCGAGATCTGTGCTGAAATCGGGTGCTAGTGCCGTGACCAGCGAGACGACGGAGGTCGTGACCCCGCCGGCCGCCTCGATCTGGCGGAGCGCTGCGTCCTCCGTGCGAGCCGATAGGCCGCCGCAGGCGTCGACAGGCACCTGAACTTGGTAATCACTCTCGAGCGCCGAAAGCGCAGCGCGGAGCACGACGGCCTCCGTGGCGCAGCCTGCGATTACCAAGACCGGCCGCTTGACGGCGTCGATCGCCTCCCGCGTCTGCGGAGGAACGGATCGGCCGTCATACGAGCGAATTGCGGCGCACCGTCGGTTTCCTTTGCGAGGTCCGGCAACACCTCCGGCGCTTTGCCGCCGGCTGGCACGACGCTGTGGTGCACGGGCAGGTCGAGCAGCCGGGCGCATCGGGCCAGGACGGAGGCGGCGCAGCTCAGGCTTTCCGGCGGGTTCGTCATGCTCCGCGCTACGATTGGGGGCTGGAGGTCGGCGAAGAGGATCTGGACGGTGGCGGGGTCGACCATAGGGCGCGCCTCAGCTGCGGGCGTCCGCAGCGCCACAGAACCACTTTCGATGGTAGGCGGCGACATGATCCGCGGCCGCAGAGATTGCTGTTGTTAGGTCCGCGTAGCCATCCGGGCGCACCAGGACAGCGGCGCCGCCTCTGCCAAAAGCTGCTTCGAACGGCGCCGCGTCCTTTGGATCTGCCGCGATCTCCAGGAAACGGCTCTCGGGCACTGAGGCTTTTAGGTCCGGAGGCAGCGTCGTCCGGTCCGGCGCCGCAACCACCAGTGTGAGGTGGGACCGGGTCGAGCGCGGACATAAGGCTTGTCTGCACCCAACGCGACTCAGAACGCAGCCGGACGTTCATGTCGGGAACGCGATCGCCGGCCCGGAGAGCGCCGCCATGGGTGTGGTCCTCAGACAGCGAACTGTTGCGGTAGTTGAGCGCGACCTGGCTCATACCCGCCGTGGCGTTCTCTTGAACAGGCATCGCACCTGCGATGAACGGGCCGAGATGATTGAAGAGCGTGCGTACCACTGGATTTTCTGTGCCGATCGCCGTGGTCAGCTTGTCGGTCTTGAACAGGACGCCGCGCATCACCGGCAGCCGCTCCGCTTCATAGGTGTCGAGGAGGGCCGGACGCGCTTTGCCATTCACCACCATCGCGAGCTTCCAGGACAGGTTGATCATGTCCTGGATGCCCGTGTTCATGCCCTGGGCACCGGCGGGCGAGTGGATGTGGGCGGCGTCGCCTCCCAGCAGTAGCCGACCCACCTTCAATCGCGATACCATGCGGCTGTTGATGCGGAACCACGAACTCCACGTCAGGTCGTGGAATCGCGCCGGGATGTGCGAGCGCTGGTCATAAATCCTCTGCAACTCGTCCAGTGAAGGCTCAGCATCCTTTGATGGTTGGCTGAGCGGATGGGAGGCCATGAGGCGAAAGCGCTCGCCGCCCATTGGGAACAACGCCATGAAGCCGTGTTCGGACGAGAAGATGTGGAAGTCGCTGTTCGGAAGATTACTAGCAACCAGCAGGTCACCGAGCGCATATTCCTCATCGCGTGTGTGGCCCTCAAACGGAAGGTCGAGGGTGGTGCGGATCCGCGAGTTTGAGGATAGCCTGGGCAGGCGAGGAGTCGTGCGAAAGCGCGTCCTGCCCGATGCCGACCAGTTCGGTATTCCATTCGGGCGTGACGCCCTGGCGAGCGGCGGCTTCGCGCAGGATGCGCTCGGTCTCCGCCTGTGAGATGAACAGCAAGAATGGGTAACGGCTCTCGATATGGCTGAAGTCGAAGCGGAACACGCGCTTGCCGCCACCGTAGACACAGCCGAACTGTGCTCTGTTGCCGAGCCGGACCATTTCGTCAGCGAGACCACGCTGCTCGAAGAGTTCGAGCGTGCGCGCCTGGACGCCGGTGGCGCGCGAAGTCGCGGCCGGGGCGTCACGCTTGTCGATCAGGCGCACGGCCACGCCCATCCGCGACAATTCCAGCGCGGCCGTAAGGCCGGTCGGCCCCGCGCCGGCGATCAAGATGGGATCCGTCATGATATCTCTCCGTTTGGTAAACAGCGGGCGTCAACACACGACCCCTTCCTCGGCCGATACTGCGGCGTTGCCCGACGGACGAATAAATCTGTCCAATCAACTTTTTTCCGAGTTATTGGTTGCAAGGTGCCGGTGCCTGAAGTCGCAGTCGCTCAGCATCTCCCGCCGGCATAGCCACTTTGGGTCATTTTCGACCGATCCGGCCAATCCCATCTGCCAGTTCTGCCGAAGTCCTTCGGTCCATACACCACCTGCTACAATCGCTTCGTTCGCTGGCACCGGGCGGGCGTCTGGAGCAAGATCATGCACGCGCTGGCTGGCGCCTACCCAAAAGCGTTTCATCTGCGGTGAAGCCATTCATTTTCGCCGACATGAGGCTGCCAAGCGTGACGGTCGAGCTCCGGATCGAGATGTTCTTCTAACGGGAACCCCACGCAAAGATAGGCGATGAGCTTCCATGCCGGTGGAACGTCGAGCGTTCGGGAAAGCTCCCCTGGGTCGAGGATCGATACCCATCCAACGCCAAGAATTCTTCGCACGCGCGGAAAGCCAAAAAGTGTGAATTGCCGCGACCACCGAATAATCCAAGGCCTCCGGCATGGTTTTCCGGCCAAGGCCAAAACCCGCTTCCGTCGCATGGTCGCAGAAGACAGCCAGATGCATCGGCGCCTCGCGCAGCCCCGATAATTTAAGGCTGGCATAGAGCGCGGCGCGCTCCCCTTCGTAGGATGCGAGCGCCGCCGCGTTGCACGCATTGAAGTTGGCGATCACCGCCTCCCGCGCGACAAGTGTTTCGACGCTCACGAAGCGCCAGGGCTGGCTGTTGCCGACGGAAGGCGCGAGGGCGGCGGCGCGAACGAGTTCCTCGATCAGCGAGGAGGCGACCGGGTCCGACTTGAAACGGCGGACATCGCGCCGCCATGCGAAAAGTTTCGCCAAGCGGGCGCGGAAGGCGTCATCGAAGTTGGGCGGATTGTCCTGGTGTTTCCCGCGCCTCACCGCTCTCTCCCCGGACCGCATGGCGTGCCATCAAACATGGGTCACCATATCAGGTCGCGAACCGGAAATGCAGCACGTCGCCGTCCGCCACGATGTAGTCCTTGCCTTCGAGCCGGAACTTTCCCGCCTCCCGCGCCCCCGCCTCGCCTTGAAAGGCCACATAATCGGCATAAGCGATGGTCTCGGCGCGAATAAAACCTTTTTCGAAATCGGTGTGGATGACGCCCGCCACCTGCGGCGCCTTGGTTCCTTGGGGGATGGTCCACGCGCGGGCCTCCTTCGGCCCCACGGTGAAAAAAGTGATCAGCCGTAAAAGTCCATAGCCCGCGCGGATGACGCGATTGAGCCCAGGCTCTTTGAGGCCGACCGCTTCGAGATACTCCTTCCGTTCATGCTCGGCCAAAACCGCGATCTCGCTCTCGATCTTGGCGGAGACTATCACAACGGCCGCTCCTTCTTCCCCCGCGCGGCTCTCGACGGCTTTCGAAAATCCGTTGCCGCGACATGCGAAAACTTCCTCGACATTGCCAACATAAAGCACCGGCTTCGCCGACAGAAGACCGAGACTTTTGAAAAGCTTTTGCTCTTCCTCCTTGACCTCGGCAAGCCGGGCCGGCTTTCCGTCGCGCAGGAGCGCGAGACAGCGCCCCGCGAGCCGAAGAGTCTCCCTGGCCTCCTTGTCGCCTCCCTTGGCTTTCTTTTCCAAACCGGCGGCGCGCCTTTCCAGGCTTTCCAGATCGGCGAGCATCAATTCCGTCTCGACAGTCTCGATGTCATCGAGCGGCGCGATCTTGCCTTCAACATGGCTAACGTCGCTATCCTCGAAGCAGCGCACGACATGGGCGATCGCGTCGCATTCGCGGATCGTCCCCAGAAACTGATTGCCGAGCCCCTCGCCTTTTGATGCGCCGCGCACGAGGCCCGCTATGTCGACAAAGGTGAGCCTTGTTGGATTGATTTCCTTGGAGCCGGCGATTTTCGCGAGTTTTTCGAGCCGCGCGTCGGGTACCGCGACGTCGCCGGTATTGGGCTCGATGGTGCAAAAGGGATAATTCGCCGCTTGCGCCGCCGCCGTCTGCGTCAGCGCGTTGAAGAGCGTCGATTTGCCGACGTTGGGCAAACCAACGATGCCGCATTTGAACCCCATGTTGAAATCTGTCCTCGAGCATGATCCCGGAAAGTTGCAGACTTTTCGGATAAGATCATGCGCTACAAAAGACTGATAGAGCGCAATCGTTTCAACTTGCAACGATCATGCCCTATTGCGCCGCGAGGTCCTGGCAAACATGCAAGGACGAGGCTTTTGAAACAGGCGTTTACATATTCGGATAATTCGGGCCGCCGCCGCCCTCTGGCGGCACCCACTCGATGTTTTGCGCCGGGTCCTTGATGTCGCATGTCTTGCAATGGACGCAATTTTGCGCATTGATCACAAAACCCGGATCGTGCTTTTCCGCCTCATTGGCATAGACCACTTCATAGACGGCGGCGGGGCAATAGAGCCGCGCCGGCTCGCCATACTCGGGTAGGTTCTTCGCAACTGGAATCGACGGATCCTTGAGGCGCAGATGGCAAGGCTGGTCTTCTTCATGATTGGTGTTTGAAACATAAACCGAGGAGAGCCGATCGAAAGTGAGCCTGCCATCCGGCTTTGGGTATTCGATGGGCGTCACCTCGGCGAGCGGTTTCAGGCTCGCGTAATCCGGCTTGCCATGCTGGAGCGTGCCGAGCGGCGAGGCGCCAAAAATTTCATTTACCCACATGTCGAGGCCGCCGAGGGCGATCCCGGCCCTGGTGCCGAATTTCGACCACAGCGGCTTGGCGTTGCGGACCTTGTAAAGGTCGCGGCCGAGGGCCGAGCCGCGCCACGCCTCTTCATAAGAAATGACTTCGTCATGGGCGCGGCCCGCCTCTAGCGCGGCAACCAGATGTTCGGCCGCGAGCATTCCCGAAAGCATCGCATTATGCGATCCCTTTATGCGCGGGACATTCATAAAACCCGCCGCGCAGCCGATGAGCGCGCCGCCCGGAAAGACGAGTTTTGGCACTGATTGCCAGCCGCCTTCGGTGATGGCCCTTGCGCCGAACGAAATCCGCTCGCCCCCTTGAAACAAAGGCGAGATCACTGGATGCGTCTTGAAGCGTTGAAATTCGTCAAATGGAGACAGCGTTGGATTCCAATAGTTCAAGTGAACCACGAAACCAACGGCGACGAGCCCGTCTTCGAAATGGTAAATAAACGAACCACCGCCGGTGCGATCATCGAGCGGCCAGCCAAAAGTGTGCTGGACGAGGCCAGGCCGATGCATAGTGGGATCGATCCGCCAAAGTTCCTTCAAGCCGATGCCGAATTTTTGCGGCCCGCGACTTTTGTCGAGACCGAACTTCGCGATAAGCTCCTTGGCGAGCGAGCCCCTCGCGCCCTCGGCAATCAAGGTGTATTTGCCGCGAAGCTCAATGCCCCGCGTAAAGCCACTCTTGAGCGCGCCATCGCGGGAGATCCCCATGTCTCCCGTGGCAATGCCCAAAACCTCGCCGGCTCCGCCATAAAAAATCTCGGCGCCCGCGAAGCCTGGAAAAATATCGACGCCCAAGGCGTCCGCTTTCGCCCCGAGAAAACGCACGACATTGCCAAGCGAGCCGATGAAATTGCCATGATTATTCATGAGGCGCGGCATGATGAAATTGGGCAGCCGGAGAGCCCTTTTCGGGCCGAGCACATAGAACCGGTCGGCCGTCACCTCGGTTGTCAGCGGCCGGTCTTGATCCTCGCGCCAACCGGGGAGGACTTTGTCGAGAGCGCAAGGATCGATGACCGCCCCGGACAAAATATGGGCGCCGAGTTCGGCGCCTTTTTCGACGGCGACGACCGAAACTTCTGGGTTAAGCTGCTTGAGGCGGATCGCGGCGGCAAGGCCCGCGGGGCCGGCGCCAACGATCACGACATCGAAATCCATGCTTTCGCGTGGCGGCAACCTAATTCCTGCCTCGGTCATGGTGGATTTTTTGGTCCTCGCGCGGCTGGAACTTCGCAAAAAAATGTCCCACGCCTCGTCTTCGTTTACATCCCCAAGGTTTTGGTTGACGATTTGCGATCAACAGCATGCGTACCATTCGGCTAAAAGGGGTCGAGGAGCCGGAACCAAACCTGATAAAGGGACCGGTAATCGTATACGATAGAGCTTTGGACTTCAATGCCAGCTGGGATAGGGTCGCCAAAGGGGCAACCCCGCGGGTTGTTTCCCGCATGAATTGAGGACCATCCCCCGGAGACGCCGCCAGGGACGAGACTCAAGATATTTGCCCCGGCTAATTTTTAGCGGGTTCTGATCATGGCTGAAGGTTTGACCGGACTGTTGCGCTGGTACGCGGAAATGGGCGTCGATATCGCTGTCGACGATGCTCCGCATGACCGCTTCGCCGAAAGCCGCGCCAGCATTTGCGGCGCGGAAATGGGCTCCCTCCCCGCCGCGCCGCCGGAGACAATTGAAATCAGCCGCCGCGTCATGCGGGAGCCCGGAACGGCCCTTCCCCCCGAGACCATCGCGGCAAGCGCGTGGGAACAGGCTGCCGCAGCCCAAAGCCTCGACGATCTCCGCGAACGGCTTTCGCGCTTCGAAGGCTGCGGCCTAAAGGCGACCGCGACCCGGCTTGTTTTCGGCGATGGCAATCCCAGCGCGAAGATTATGTTCATTGGCGAGGCGCCTGGCGCCGACGAGGACCGCGTGGGTGTGCCTTTCGTCGGCCGCGCGGGCCAATTGCTCGACAAGATGCTGGCCTCGATCGGGCTCGACCGCGGAAAAGTTTATATCGCCAATGTCGTGCCTTGGCGGCCGCCTGGAAACCGCACCCCGACGCCGCTTGAAACTTCGGCCTGTCTGCCCTTCACCCGCCGCCAAATCGAGCTCGTGGACCCCAAAATTCTGGTCTGCCTTGGCGGGGCGTCGGCGCAAACTCTCCTTGGCGGCAAGGAGGGCGTCATGCGCATGCGCGGACGCTGGTTCGCCTACCTGGCCGGCAACACGGAAATCCGGGCGCTTGCCATGCTGCACCCAGCCTTTCTCTTGCGTCAGCCGGCGCACAAGAAGCTCGCATGGCAGGATTTGCGGATGCTCGCCAAGGAACTGAATAGCTACCGGTTGACGCCGGTAGGTTCGTGCCCTTGAAGTTACTGAAATATGGCATCGTCCGTGATGTTGCCGCCTAAGCCAGCTCTTCATTGCGGACCACAAACGTGATCCAAAGCGAACCAACCGTCACCCCCGAGCTCGTTGCCGCGCATGGCCTAAAGCCGGACGAATATGCGCGCATCCTCGCCCTCGTCGGCCGGACACCGACGTTCACCGAGCTCGGCATTTTCTCGGCGATGTGGAACGAGCATTGCTCGTACAAATCCTCGCGGATTCATCTGCGCAAGCTACCCACCAAGGCGCCATGGGTGATCCAGGGGCCAGGCGAGAACGCGGGCGTCATCGACATCGGCGATGGGCTCGCCTGCGTCTTCAAGATGGAGAGCCACAATCACCCCTCTTTCATCGAACCATTTCAGGGCGCGGCAACGGGTGTTGGCGGAATTTTGCGCGATGTTTTTACCATGGGCGCGCGCCCCGTGGCGTGCCTGAACCTCTTGCGTTTCGGCGCGCCCAAAAATGCGCGCACGCGTCATCTGGTGGCGGGCGTCGTCGCCGGGATCGGCGCCTACGGCAACAGTTTTGGGGTGCCGACCGTGGGCGGCTCGACGAATTTCGACAAGAGCTACGACGGCAATATTCTCGTCAACGCCATGGCGGCGGGGATCGCGAAGACGGACGGGATTTTCTACGCCAAGGCGCGCGGGATCGGCAACAGAATCGTCTATCTCGGGTCAAAAACCGGCCGCGACGGAATTCATGGCGCGACCATGGCATCGGCCGCTTTCGAGGCCGACGTGGAGGAAAAGCGCCCAACGGTGCAGGTCGGCGATCCTTTCACCGAAAAGCTCTTGCTCGAAGCCTGCCTCGAATTGATGCAAACCGGCGCGGTCATCGCGCTCCAAGACATGGGCGCGGCGGGCCTCACCTCCTCAGGCGTCGAAATGGGCGCCAAGGGCAATCTCGGGATCGCGCTCGACCTCGATTCCGTGCCTTGCCGCGAGGCCAGCATGTCCGCTTATGAAATGCTGCTGTCGGAAAGCCAGGAGCGAATGCTGATGGTGCTCTATCCGGCCAAGGAACAAGAGGCGGAGGCGGTTTTCCGCAAATGGGGCCTCGATTTCGCGGTGATCGGCGAGACCACCGACACGCTGCGATTCACCGTCACGCATCAAGGCGTGCTCAAAGCCGATCTACCGATCAAGGAGCTTGGCGATTCGGCGCCCCTCTACGATCGCCCGCATGTCGCGCCGCTCAAAAGACCTACCATAGATCCGGCCACGGTCGCCGCGCCAATCTCCAACGCCGAGGCGTTGACGCGCCTCTTAGCGTCCCCGGATCTTTGTTCCAAACGCTGGATTTTTGAGCAATACGACCATTTGATCCTTGGCAATACGGTGCAGCCGCCGGGCGGCGACGCGGCGGTGATTAGGATTGGCGATGGCCTCAAGGGCTTGGCGCTCACCACCGATGTGACGCAGCGCTACTGCGAGGCCGACCCTTACGAGGGGGCGAAGCAGGCCGTCGCCGAAGCCTGGCGCAACCTGACCGCAGTGGGCAGCATGCCCCGCGCCATCACCGACAATCTCAATTTCGGCAATCCGGAAAAGCCGGAGATCATGGGCCAGCTTGTCGGCTGTATCGAGGGGATCGGCGAGGCATGTCGCGCGCTCGATTTCCCGGTCGTTTCCGGCAATGTGTCGCTCTACAACGAGAGCAGCGGCCGGGCGATCCTCCCCACCCCTGCGATCGGCGGCGTCGGCCTTATCGAAGATGTGCGCCGGACCGCGACGTTGCCGTTCAAGCGGCCGGGCGAGAAAATTCTTGTTATCGGAAAGACCGAGGGCTGGCTCGGCCAGTCGCTCTATCTGCGCGAGATTTGCGGCCGTGAGGACGGCGCGCCGCCCCCGGTCGATCTCGCGGCGGAAAGGCGCAATGGCGATTTTGTGCGGGGTCTCATCGAAAGCGGCGCGGTGACCGCCGTGCACGACGTCTCAGATGGCGGTTTGGCGGTGGCACTCGCCGAGATGGCGATGGCGGGCTTAATTGGCGCTACGATCGAGGTTTCGCCGCCGCTTCCGGAGCTTGGCTTTCTCTTCGGCGAGGATCAGGCCAGGTATATCGTCACCGCGGCGCCGGAAAACGCGGCGTCGATCCGGGATGCCGCGGAAACCACGGGCGTGGCTTGTGAAATTATCGGCGTGACCGGCGGCGACACGTTGACCATCGGTTCTGCGACCGCCATATTGCTAGACCACCTGATATGGGTCCATGAAGGCTGGCTTCCGAGCTACATGGCTGGAGCGAATCCTTGACGAGGGAATGACGAGACGGACAATGAGGAAGGCTACACGATGCCCATGCCATCATCTGAAATCGCGCGCCTGATCAAGCAGGGCATTCCGGACGCCAAGGTCGAAATCACCGACCTTGCCGGCGACGACAACCATTATGCGGCGATCGTCGTTTCCTCGGAATTCGCTGGAAAATCCAAGCTCCAGCAGCATCAGCTCGTCTATAAGGCGCTCGGCGAAACCATGGGCGGCGCCCTGCATGCACTGCAGCTTCAAACCCTTGCGCCGAAGTAAGCTGCGCCACACTTTCCCAACGAAGACACGTATCCGAAAGGACCAGGCAAATGGCTATCAAGGATGAAATTCAGGCGACGATCGACACCAACGACGTTGTCTTGTTTATGAAGGGAACACCGGACTTTCCGCAATGCGGATTTTCGGGCCGGGTCGTCCAGATCCTGAATGCCCTTGGGGTCTCCTACGAACCTGTGGATTGCCTCGCCAGCGACGAGATTCGCCAAGGGATCAAGGAGTTTTCCGACTGGCCGACGATCCCCCAGCTTTACATCAAGGGCGAATTCATCGGCGGCTGCGACATTGTCCGGGAAATGTCTCAATCGGGCGAACTCGCGGCGCATTTGGCGGACAAGGGGATCGCGTGCAAGCAGCCGGCAAAGGCCTGACCTTTGCTGGCATGTGGTACGCTTAAGATTGACAAGCCAGTTGCTTGCGCGGAAACGTAGGCGCTTGGGACAGGCGATCCGATTCTCGTGCTAGAAGTCATTGTCGAAGACATCACGGGGCTCAACTTCGACGCCATTGTGAACGCCGCCAATCCTTCGCTGCTTGGCGGGGGCGGCGTGGACGGTGCAATCCATCGCGCGGCGGGGCCTGATCTCCTCGAAGAATGCCGCACGCTCAGCGGCTGCGCCACCGGCGACGCCAAAATCACATCCGGCTACCGCCTGCCCGCCCGTTATGTCATCCATACCGTGGGTCCGGTTTGGCACGGCGGCACAAGTGGCGAGGACGCTCTTTTGGCCTTATGCTATCGCCGCTCGCTTGAAATCGCGCGGGAACATGGCGTGCGGTCACTCGCTTTTCCGGCCATTTCAACGGGGGTCTACGGATTTCCGGCGGAGCGCGCGGCGGCAATCGCGGTCAACACAGTCGCGGGGGCATCGCGCGAGGGCTTTGAACGGGTTGTTTTTTGCTGCTTTTCGGAAGCCTCGGCCGCGCATCACAGACGCGAGTTGGCGGTTCTCCGCGAAATTGATCAGGCCTGAACGGCGTTGAGCAGCGCCAAAGCATCGTCCAAATCCCATTGTGCCGGCCCGGCCATGGCGCCGATTTCGCAGCCATGGCGGCCCCGCCAACCAGGGCACCTTGTTCCGGGTGACCACGGCCGGCACGAATTTCACGCCACTCCATGACTTCAACGGCGCCGACGGGGAACACCTGAGCTCATTCCCGCGCTTTGATAACAACGGCGCGACCGCCACCGCCAAGAAGTGACGGATTGGCGATCCATCGCGCCGCCGGGCGGCAAGCTCGGCGGCTGCGCGACGGGCGATGCCAAAATCGCGTCCGCCTACCGTCTGGCCGCACGCCACTCCGCCTGATCAACCCTGAATGGCGTTCAACAACGCCAACGCATCTTCCGAATCCCATTCTGCCGGCCCGGCCATCGTGCCGATTTCGCAGCCATCCTTGCCGATGAGAATCGTCGCCGGCAGCCCCAAAACTTTGCCCGCCTGCTTCAAGGTCTGAAAAACCGCCGCCGTGCTATCGGTATAAAGCTTAAGATTCTTGACGCCGGTTTCGTTCATGAACGCCCGCGGCCGGTCGAGCTTAGCTGTATCGATATTGACCGCCACCACCGCGAAATCCTTCGAACCTAACATGCCTTGCAGCCGGTCGAGCGCGGGCATTTCCTGGCGGCACGGAACGCACCATGTCGCCCAAAGGTTGAGCAGGACCGTGCGCCCCGCAAAATTCGCCAGACTTGCTTTCATCCCTTCCGGCGTGTCGAAATCAAGCTCCGGAAGCGGCTTGGGCTCAGTTGCAAGGGTCAGGGCCGCGATCTCGCCACGCACCAGCGGCTTTAGCCGCGCCGCCCTCTCCGACGCGCCGGGACAGGCCGTGGTTTCGGCTGTTTCCTTGCCGCCCGGCGCCTTGATCCCGTATAGGACAAAAGCCATCACCACACAGGCTATGGCCACCGCCGCGAACGCGACCCCGCGCGAAACAAGCGGCGCGCCCGCCTTTTTGGAATCATTTTGGGTCATGCGGTCGTTGGCTTTTTTGAAGAGCGCGCGAAGATGAGCAACAAAATGTGGGGCGGCCGGTTCGCACGCGGCCCCGGCGCCATCATGGAAGAAATCAATGCTTCGATCGGTTTCGACTTTAGGCTCGCGCTCCAAGACATAGCAGGTTCCAAGGCGCATGCCGCCATGCTGGCGGAAACCTTGATATTGGAGCGCGCCGACGCGCAAGCGATCAGCAATGGCTTAGACGAAATCGCGCGCGAAATCGAGGCTGGATCGTTCAAATTTTCGCGCGCGCTCGAAGATATTCATATGAACATCGAGGCAAGGCTTACGGAGTTGATCGGACCAACGGCTGGGCGGCTGCACACGGCGCGCTCGCGCAACGATCAGGTCGCGCTCGATTTCCGCCTATGGATTCGCGACACCATCGACGCGCTCGATCAACAGTTGCGCGCCCTGCAAAGGACACTTGCCGAAAAGGCGCTCAAGCATGCGGCAAGCGTGATGCCGGGGTTTACGCATCTGCAACCGGCGCAGCCTGTCACTTTCGGTCATCATCTTTTGGCCTATGTGGAGATGTTCGCGCGGGACCGCGCCAGGTTCGCAAGCGCCCGCTCCCGCCTCAATGAATCGCCGCTCGGCGCCGCGGCGCTGGCTGGAACCTCGTTTCCGATCGACCGGGCGATGACCGCGAAAGCGCTCGGGTTCGACCGGCCGACGGCGAATTCGCTCGACAGCGTGGCCGATCGCGATTTCGTATTGGAAACATTGAGCGTTGCCGCGATTTGCGCCATTCATCTGTCCCGCCTTGCCGAGGAGATCGTGCTCTGGGCAACACCGCAATTCGGCTTCGCCTCTTTGTCGGATGCGTTTTCGACCGGGTCGTCGATCATGCCGCAAAAGCGCAACCCCGACGCGGCGGAACTCATCCGGGCCAAGGCCGGCCGGATCATCGGCGCGCTCAACGCCCTCCTTATCGTCATGAAAGGCCTGCCGCTCGCCTATTCGAAGGATTTGCAGGAAGACAAGGAAGGCACTTTTGACGCCCTGCACGCGCTTTCGCTGTGCCTAGCCGCCATGACTGGAATGGTTGGCGATCTCGCGCCCGATCTCGAGCGCATGAAGGCGGCCGCGGGTTTTGGCTATGCTACCGCGACCGATCTTGCCGATTGGCTGGTGCGGACGTTGAAACTTCCTTTCCGCGAGGCGCATCACATCTCCGGGCGCCTCGTTGCCATCGCCGCCGAACAGAAAAAAGGCCTTGAAAAGCTGTCGCTCGCCGAAATGCGGGCGGTCGAGCCGCAAATCAGCGAGGCGGTTTTCGCGGTGCTCGGCGTCGAGAACTCGGTAGGCAGCCGGACCAGCTTTGGCGGCACCGCGCCCAAATGCGTGCGCGCGCAGGCCCGGCTGTGGCTGCGGCGGCTCAAAAAATAGGCGCGCGCCGAAACAAGCGGGAGCCGTCCAGGCCGCCCCCTGTTCATTGCAGCGCTTCGACCATATCCTTTGGCAATCCCTGCCCGGCCGGAACGGACCTCGACCGGGCGCTCGAACAGTCAGGCAAGAACTCGCGGACAATCCGTCACGCCTGTCCCGCCCGGTCGCGACTGAGCCCCTTGGTTTTGAGTTCCGCCTCGTAGACCGCCCATTTCTCTTCATGGCGCGAGCCGAGTTCATGGAGATAATCCCAAGTGAAGATGCCCGTGGAGTGCAAATCGTCGAAGATCAGCCGCACCGCATAGGTGCCGACCGGCTCGATCCTGGTCACGCTGCAATCCCGCTTGCCGCCGATGGTCAAGCGTTCTTCCCGCCGATGGCCCTGGACTTCCGCGCTCGGACTCATGACTCGCAGATATTCGGCGGAAAGATCGTAGGCATCGCCGCTCTCGAAACTGACGCTAAGGATACGGCCATTTTCCCTCAGCCGCAATTCGCTCGGCCATTGATCCAGTTTGTCGCGCATCGCTTGACCTCCATCCTGCCCTGCCCTGGAGCTTACGAATTTTGCTTCCTCGCTTTTCGGTAGCGGGCGCGTTTGATAAAGATGAAGCCGCGGACGCGTGCCTGTCAAATCGCTTGGAATGGTAGCTTTCGCGCCCAATTCCGGCCCCTCCTGAACGAACGGTCGAAGGGCCAGCGCGGCGCCATCGGGCGGGCTCGGGGGCCTTCGCCGTTGGCGCCCTCAATGGCGGCGCGGAGGCCACGCCACGCTGTTGCACCTCTTGCCGCGCCGCGGGCTTGCACATCAGCACGTGTGGGACGGCTACGGATGCGTCATTCAAGGGTCCGCGTCTGCGACCAGGACGCCGCGATTTCCGGACGACGTCCGTTAAGTAGATCGACCAACACAGCTATTTCTCCCCCGGCGGGCTTGTGATCCTACAAGTCTGCTGTAATCCTTTCGGCTCTCGCTGGGGAACATGATCTTGATCGACGCTTGGCTATCACTACCACTTACGGCGTTGATTTCGACTTTGGCGGCCTTTTACAGCGCCTCCGCCTTGGTGTTGGTCCGCCTTTCGTTCGGCGCCAGGGTGGGACCATGGGTGCGAAGCTTCCGAGGGGTCGTGGCGCCCTACTTCGCTGCGATCGTCACCATATTCAGCATTCTCACCGGCTTTCTCGCGAACGACGTCTGGGATCGCAACCGGCGCGCGGCGGCAACGGTGCGCGCGGAAGGCGCCAGTCTTATCTCCCTCCATGCCCTGGCCGCCGCCTTGGGTACGCCACACGTTGCAATCGATCGCGCCATCCGGGTCTATGCCATCGCCGTTGTCGACATGGAATGGCCGCGCATGCAGAACGGCGAAGCGTCGCCCGAGGCCGAAGCAGCACAAGACGAATTGTTGGAAACCGTCGCGCGATCCGACACCGCGCCTGGCAATGCGGCGCTCGACAGCTTCTTGCTCGACACTGCGTTGAGGGTCCGGGATGCGCGCGGCGAACGGCTGGCGTTAAGCTCCGATTTTTCGGAAAACTTTAAATGGACAAGCGTTCTTTTGATGGCCCTGATGGCACAGATCAGCCTTGCCGCGGTGCATCTCGACGAGGCGCGCGCCCAAATCGCCGCCATGGTCATTTTCACCGCCAGCGTCATCCTCGTGATCGGATTGATCGCGGCCCACGAAGGGCCTTTCCAACCGCCGCTTGGCATCACGCCGGCCCCGATCGCCAAGGTTCTCGACCTCGTGCCGGATAGTTGAAGTCTCGCCGGATTGTTGGCGCCGGCGAGCGAATTCCACATAATCCCATCAGGGATCGGCTTGCGCCGGTACGGATGGCCCTTTACAAAGCTTGCCGCCAACCCTTGGGAATCCAGTTCAACTGGGGCCGAGGCGTGCGGTCGCAAGGGGCCGATCGACTTTTATGATCGGGCATGTTCCAACTTTTTTTGGTTTTGCACGCTTTCGGCTTGAACGGAAAGCGCGGCAGGGGCGCGTAGCTCAGCGGAAGAGCACTACGTTGACATCGTAGGGGTCACAGGTTCGATCCCTGTCGCACCCACCATTACGAGGCCGTTAGCCGGTGGACGAATCTGATACGAGCGCAACCACCGTTTTTATCAGCTACAGCCACGACACGCCGGAGCACAGCCAACGCGTGCTCCATTTGGCCAACGCACTTCGCGGTCAGGGTGTCGACGTAGAACTCGATCAATATCACGTCCGCCCGCCGCTTGGTTGGCCTCGCTGGTGCGCGGAACAACTTCGACCGGAGAAGTCTGCCTTTGTGCTTGTGATCTGCACCACAACCTACCGGCAACGAGTGGAGGGCCAAACGCCAGCGGACGAGGGGCGCGGTGTCTTCTGGGAGGGCGGAATCGTCTATAGCTACCTCTATAACGAAAAGGGCAACAAGCGCTTTATCCCGGTCCTGCTTCCCGGAGCGACGGAAGAAGACATCCCTGATCCATTGCGGGGTAACACGCGTTACCAACCCAAGACATTCGACCTGAACGATGCCTATTATTTAGCGCTCTACCGCGAGCTGACCCGCCAACCGGCTGTCACCAAGCCCCCGTTGGGTTCAATCGTCACCCTTCCGCCTCACACGCTCCCCGCGCTGCCGCCTCGCCAAGTCCTGACCACTTTCATCAAAGCCGACATCTCCCGCATCATCAAATACGCCCCGGAGAAGCTCATCGGCCGCGAGGACGAAACCCGGCTCCTCAAAGAGGCCTGGGCGAAGGCCCAAAACAACGAAACCAAGCGCCCGCACGTCCTCACCTTCGTCGCCCTCGGCGGCGAGGGGAAGACCTCGCTCGTGGCGAAATGGGCGGCGTGCCTCGCGCATCAAAATTGGCCGGGGTGCGACGCGGTGTTTGCGTGGTCCTTTTACAGCCAGGGCACGCGGGAACAGGTCGCGGCATCGTCCGACGTGTTCTTGAAGGAAGCCCTCACCTTCTTTGGCGACCCGGCGATGGCGGGCAGTGCGCGGGGCGCGTTCGACAAAGGCCGGCGGCTGGCCCAGCTCGCCGGCGAGCGGCGGGCACTGCTCATCCTCGATGGTCTGGAGCCGCTGCAATACGCGCCCGGCCCACCGATGGACGGGAAGCTCAAGGACGATGGTATCAAAGCTTTGCTCGACGGGCTGGCAGCCAACAACCGCGGCCTGTGCGTGGTCACCACCCGCTATTCGATCCCGGACTTGCGGGCCTACTGGCAGACCACCGCTCCGGAGGTGAACCTCCTGCGCTTGTCCAAGGAAGCCGGCGTGGAACTACTGAAGAAGCTCGGTGTGACGGGCGCGCAGAGGGAGTTCGAGACGCTGGTGGAGGAGGTGAAAGGCCACGCGCTCACGCTGAATTTGCTCGGCACTTGGCTGCGCGACGCCCACGCCGGAGACATCCGCCAGCGCGACCAGGTGAAGCTGGAGGAAGCCGACGCCGAAGAACAGGGCGGCCACGCTTTCCGCGTCATGGATGCCTATGTGCGGTCTTTCGAGAGCGAGGGGGAGAAAGGCCAGCGCGCCCTCGCCCTGTTGCGGCTGCTGGGGCTGTTCGACCGGCCGGCGGATGCCGGCTGCCTCAAAGCACTGTGGAAAGCTCCCGCCATCCCGGACCTGACCGAGCCGCTCGTCGGCATGAGCGAGGCGCAACGCAACCAAGCCTTCATCCGGCTGAAGGACGCAAAGCTGCTCACGGTGAGCCGGGACGGGTCCGGCGCGCTGATCGCGCTGGATGCTCATCCGCTGGTGCGCGAATATTTTGGTTGGCGGCTTCGCGAGCGGCACCCCGAGGGCTGGCGCGCCGCCCACCGGCGGCTCTACGAGCACCTCTGCGCGACAACAAAGGACAAGCCTGAGCCCACACTCGAAGACTTGCAACCCCTTTATCAGGCCGTTGCCCACGGTTGCCAGGCGGGGATGCAGCAGGAAGCATTTGGGGTTTTCAACGGCCGCATCAATCGTGGGCAGGAAGCTTATTGCGCGAGAAAACTCGGCGCACACGGTTCCAATTTGGGAGCCATTGCCTGCTTCTTCGAGCAACCGTGGAGCCGCGTCTCGCCCGCGCTCACGGAGGCCGAACAATCCTTTCTGCTGAACGCTGCCGCCTACTGCCTGCGCGCATTGGGGAGGCTGACCGAGGCCCTCGAGCCGATGCGGGCTTCGCTGATAATGGGCGTCAAGCAGGAGGACTGGCAAAACGCCGCCATCGGCGCCAGCAACCTGAGCGAGCTGGAGCTGTTGCTGGGCGAGGTGGCCTTGGCGGTGGCGGAACTCCGAACAGTCCGTGACCTACGCCGAGCAGAGCGGCAATACGTTTCAGCGCATAAGCAAGCGCACAGCCCATGCCAACGCCCTGCACCAGTCGGGTCGCCGGGCCGAGGCGGAGGCGCGCCTCCGTGAGGCCGAGGACATGCAGGCCATAAACCAGCCCGAATACCCGCTGCTGTATGCGCTGCAGAGCTTTCAATTTTGCGACCTGCTCCTTGGCGCCGCCGAGCGCGCCGCCTGGCGACGAATGCTCAATTCATCCAACATCCCTCAGCCTTCGTCCTTGCTGGAATCCTGCGGCGCCGTCTCGGAACGCGCGGCGCGGACGCTCCAGTGGGCTGAACAGGGAAATTGGTCTCTCCTCGACATCGCCCACGACCACCTCAGCCTCGGCCGCGCAGCGCTCTACGCGGCGATTCTGGAGGGCGGAGCGCTCGACCAAACAGAATCCTTGCCGCAAGTCCCTCCAGCGCGCCGTGGACGGCCTCCGCCGCGCTGGCCAGCAACAATACCTCCCCCTTGGCTTCCTCACCCGCGCTTGGCTGCGCTGCGTCATCGGCGCGCGCACCGGCCCCGAAAGCGCACAAAGCGACCTCAATGAGGCCTTCGAAATCGCGGAGCGCGGACCAATGCCGCGGCACATGGCGGACATTCATTTATATCGGGCGCGGCTGTTTGGATTGAGCAAAGATCGAACGGCGAGCTACCCATAGACGTCCCCGCAAGACGACCTCGCCGAGGCGCGGCGGTTGTCGAAAAGCATGGCTATTGGCGGCGGAAGGAAGAACTCGAAGACGCCGCCCGTGCGATCTCGGATGCCCGCTGAATTGGCAACACCTTCAGGATGGCCGCGGCGTCGCGCGCGCGTCCAGGTGAGGAAACCTCAAATCGACCAGTCGGCGGCGAGATCGTCGATGTGATCTATGAGGCCGCGCGTGGCGAGCAGCGCGACGATTTGCGCCGCCGCCTGCCCGGCGGTCTGTTTGTCTAGCCCGACGATGAGCTCGGGCGCTTCCGGTGGCTCATAATTCTGATCGATGCCGGTAAAATTCTTGATCTCTCCGGCCATCGCCTTTTTGTAAAGACCCTTCGGATCGCGCGCGATGCACTCCTCAAGTGGCGTAGCGACGAAAATCTCGATGAATTCATGTCCGTCGAGCAATTCGCGCACCATCCGCCGCTCGGCCCGGAACGGTGAAATAAAGGAGCAGAGCACGATGAGCCCGGCTTGGGTCATGAGCTTTGCCACTTCGCCAATGCGGCGGATGTTTTCGACCCTGTCGGCCTCGGTGAAACCCAAATCCTTGTTGAGCCCATGCCGCACATTGTCGCCATCGAGCATGATGGTGTGGACGCCATGCGCGTAAAGCCCTGATTCGACGAGATTGGCGATTGTCGATTTGCCCGAGCCGGAAAGGCCGGTGAACCACAAAACGGCGGGTTGGTGGTGCTTGATCCGGGCGCGATCTTGCTTGGCGACGGCGAGGCCCTGGAGATGAATGTTGGTCGCGCGGCGAAGCCCGAAAGCGATCAACCCCGCCGCCGCCGTGGCGTTGGTGATCCGATCGATCAGAATAAAAGCGCCGGTCGTGTGATTTTCCTTATATGGGTCGAAGGCGAGCGGCGTGGTCGTGGCGAAATTGCAAAAGCCGACTTCGTTGAGACTCAAGGTTTTGGCCGCGTGTTCGCCAAGCGTAGTGACATCGAGACGATGCTTGAGCTCGGTCACCGAGACGGGAATGGTCCTGGTACCCGCTTTCATGAGATAGGAGCGGCCAGGCAAGAGCTTGCCATCGCTCATCCAGATGAGATGCGCGGCGAACTGGTCGGAGACCTCGGGCCGGTTTTTCGGATCGCACAAAATATCGCCGCGCGCGATATCGAGCTCATCGGCCAGAGCGAGGGTGACGGCATCGCCGGCCGTTGCACTTTGAAGGTCGCCATCCTTGGTGACGATGCGCGCGACCCGCGAGCGGCGGCCGGAACCCGCGACGGCGATTTCATCGCCAAGACGTAATATTCCGCTCGCGACGGTCCCGGCAAAACCGCGAAAATCGAGATGCGGACGATTGACCCATTGGACGGCGAAGCGAAACGGCCGGGTGGCCCCGTATTCCACGACATCGACGGTTTCAAGATAATCGAGCAGCGCCGGGCCGCGATACCAAGGCGTATTGGCGCTCTTGCTTGAAATATTGTCGCCATGGCGGGCCGAAATCGGAATCGGCATGATCGTCTTGAAATCGAGCGCGGCAGCGAACCGTCTGAAATCGGCGGCGATTTTGGCGAAGCCCGCCTCGTCGAAGCCGGTCAAATCGATCTTGTTGACGGCAAGCACCACCTGCCTAATGCCGGTCAGCGACACGATCGCGGCATGCCGGCAGGTCTGGGTCAAGAGGCCCTTGCGCGCGTCGACGAGCAGAACCGCGAGATCGGCGCCGGACGCGCCGGTCGCCATGTTCCGGGTATATTGCTCATGGCCGGGCGTGTCGGCGATGATGAAGGAACGTTTCGCGGTCGAAACATAGCGATAGGCGACATCGATCGTTATCCCCTGCTCGCGCTCGGCCTCGAGCCCGTCCACGAGCAGCGCGAAGTCGATATTAGCCCCATCGGTGCCGTGTTTGCGGGAGTCTCGCTCGAGCGTCGCGAGCTGATCGTCGAGAATGAGGCTCTGCTCGTAGAGCAGGCGGCCGATCAGCGTCGATTTGCCGTCATCGACCGAGCCGCAAGTGAGCAATCTGAGCGTAGGACGCGCGGCCGTCTCGATAAGAGACCGCAGGTTGATTTGCACCGCGTCGAGCATCAGAAATAGCCCTCGCGCTTTTTCTTTTCCATCGAGCCGGATTCGTCGTGATCGATCAGACGGCCCGCCCGCTCCGATGTTCTTGAAGCGCGCATTTCGGCGATCATTTCGGGCAGCGTCGCGGCTTGCGAGCGGATCGCCCCGGTCAGCGGGTAGCAGCCGAGCGTGCGAAAACGAATCCGCTCCAAGCGCGGAACTTCGCCAGGGCGCAGGGGCAGCCGTTCGTCATCGACCATGATCAGGGTGCCGTCGCGCTCGACGACCGGACGCTCTTTGGCAAGATAGAGCGGCACGACGGGAATGTCCTCGGCCAGGATATAGTCCCAGACATCGAGCTCGGTCCAGTTGGACAGCGGAAACACCCGCATCGATTCGCCTTGTTTGATCCGAGTGTTGAACAACTGCCAGAGTTCGGGCCGTTGGTTGCGCGGATCCCAGGCATGGGCGGCGGAGCGGTGCGAAAAAATCCTTTCCTTGGCCCGGCTTTTTTCCTCGTCGCGCCTGGCGCCCCCAAATGCCGCGTCGAAATGCCAAAGATCGAGGGCCTGGCGCAGCCCTTCGGTCTTCATCACCTGGGTATGCACGGAGGACCCCGAGGCGATCGGCGAAATGCCGCGCTGCAAGCCATCCTTGTTGACGTGGACGAGAAGTTCCATCCCGGCCCGTTTCGCGGCCTGGTCGCGAAATGCGATCATTTCGCGAAATTTCCAGGTGGTATCGACATGAAGCAGGGGAAACGGCGGTTTCGACGGAAAGAAGGCTTTTTGGGCAAGATGCAGCATCGCGCTTGAATCCTTGCCGATGGAATAGAGCATCACCGGACGCTGGAACTCCGCCGCCACCTCGCGCATGATGAAGATCGCCTCCGATTCGAGCCGGCGCAAATGATGGGAAGTGGGATTTTTCACATCAATGTCCTGTAATACAGGTAATTTCACGTCGAAACATGTGTCATTAATCCTTCGTCTTTGCTTTAGCAAACTTCGCCGCAAAACGGAGCGTCAGAAGTGGAACTCTGGCTCGGGCGACGGCTTGAGGCAAAGCGCAATCCCGGCGTTGACGAGAACCACGGCCTCGCAAGCCTCCGCCAGCGCTTGGTTCAGAAAACCTTGGGCGTCCCTGAACGCGCGTGCCAGCGCATTGTCCGGCACGATTCCTGCCCCCACTTCGTTCGAGACGAAAATGACCGGACCGGATAATCCGGCGACGGCTCGCGCCAAATCTTGCGTCGCGGTCGCCAGATTATCATTTTTCAAGAAAAGATTGCTGAGCCAAAGCGTCGCGCAATCGACCACAACGATCCGGTCGTTCCGGGCCTCGCGGCGGAGCGCCCCGGCAAGCGCGGCGGGCTCTTCCACGAGGGTCCAGCGCGCATCACGCGCGGTGGCGTGGCGGGCGATGCGCAGGGCCATTTCGGCGTCACGGGCCTCCGCCGTCGCGATCAACACGGGTTTTAGCGGAGAGGCTTCGGCGAGCCTTTGCGCGTAGCGGCTCTTGCCTGACCGCGCGCCACCGAGGACGAGCAGGCTGCCGATTTGACGCTTTGGATTCGGCATGATTTTTCCCGAATGTGCGGCCGAAGCGTATCATGCTGTCGATAACCGGCTTACTTCGCACCTGCGGACGCAGATTATGGCGCGGGCGCGGCCAACTATACCTGGATTCCATAGCGACGCGAAAAAGGCCTTGCCGGAGATTCCGGCGAGGATTCTCGTCGAGGGCATGGTTCGCCCAGGTTTTCTTGGCGAGGCAACAAGAAAGGAGCGCGCCGCCTTTGCTTGACGACGGGTGGAGTTGCAAGTGAGTTGGGCAGGCGCAGGACATGGACGATGACGCAGCATCAACTCCACGCGCTCCGCGTCGTCAATCCGGCTGATTTTCGGAATCGCAAGGCGTAGGGGTATATCATGGATCGGGCAGGCGCACGCGGGTGTGCGCTGGCCACCGCACAAGGCGCTTCATGTTGGCAACTCCCCGGTCCGCGGACCCTTCACATGTCAAGATGATCATCATTGGATCGGGACCCGCCGGCTATGCTGCGGCGATCTACGCCGCGCGCGCCATGCTGGAGCCGATTCTGATCTCTGGCTTCGAGCCGGGTGGCCAGCTGGCGGTCACCACCGACGTCGAGAATTATCCAGGCTTTGCTGCGGCGGTCCAGGGCCCTTGGCTCATGGAGCAGATGAAGGCGCAGGCCGAACATGTGGGCGCACGGATGGTCGCGGATCATATCGTGGAGGTCGAGCTTGGCCGGCGTCCGTTCCGGCTCCGAGGCGACAGCGGCGCCGGATACACATGCGACACTTTGGTCATTGCGACCGGCGCCAAGGCGAGATGGCTCGGCATCCCTTCGGAAACCAAGTTTAAAGGTTATGGCGTGTCAGCCTGCGCGACCTGCGATGGATTTTTTTTTCGCGGCAAGCCCGTCGTCGTCGTCGGCGGCGGCAACACGGCGATCGAGGAAGCTTTGTATTTGAGCCACATCGCAGCCAAGGTCACGCTCGTGCACCGGCGCAAACCATTTCGCGCCGAACGCATCCTGCAGGAACGGCTGTTCAAGAGGCCGAATGTCGAACTGATCTTCGATCATGTTGTCGATGAAATCGTCGGCACCGGCGATCCTCCGGGCGTTACCCACGTTCGTTTGAGGCATGTCAAGACGGAGAGCTTGCGCGAGGTCGAGGCCGATGGCGTTTTCGTCGCCATCGGACACGAGCCCGCTTCCGGTCTTTTCAAGGGTCAGCTCACGCTCAAACCGAATGGCTACATCGAGACAGCGCCTTTCTCGACCGCGACGAGCGTGCCCGGCGTATTCGCGGCAGGCGATGTCGCCGACGACATCTACCGCCAGGCAGTAACCGCGGCCGGTCTCGGTTGCATGGCGGCGATCGAGGCCGAGCGCTGGCTCGCCGAGCAAGGCGACATGCGGGCCGTGGCGGAATGAGGTTGGCTCACGCAGTGGGCCTTGCGAATGGCGCTGGGCGCTCGGCTTGCCAAAAAGGCCAGATGGAGCCAATCTGAACGTCCGATCCCCGGTCATGTGAGGGGTACGGGTTTATCTCCTGGCGCGTCCAATGATCGTCAGGGCCCGCGGTAGCGGGATTTTCAGTCAGGGAGGACAATATCATGTTTCGCTTCGGTACTTGGCTCTTCGTTTCAATCTTGTGCTTCGCCGCAGCGAGCGCCATGGCTCAGGGCACGGGAAAACCCACAGATCCTCAAATCGCCGACATTGCCTACACGGCGGGGCAGATCGACATCGAGCAGGCCATTGACGCGCTGAAGAAGGCGCACAACAAGGCGGTCCGTTCCTACGCCGAGGAGATGATCAGGGATCACTTGGCAGTGAATAACAAGGTGCTGGCCTTGCTCGACAAGTTGAAGGTGGAGGCGGAAACCAACGATACCAGCAAATCCATGTACCGGGAGGCGTCCCTAAAGCGGGACGAGCTGCGGGCATTGAGCGGAACCGCCTTTGACAAAGCCTATGCCGAAAACGAGGTCGCCTACCATGAGGCCGTCAATGGCGCGCTCGAATCGACGCTGATCCCCGCCGCGCAGAACCCCCAGCTCAAGAGCTTGCTGGAAACCGGCCTTAAGCTCTTCAAGGAGCATCAAAAGCATGCCGAGCATCTCGTGGACGAGCTGAAGTAGCACTCGTATGACGGTTCGGCTGAACATCCTGGCGGGAGGAGCGCTGGCGCTCTCGGTTCTTGCGTTTGGTTTTCCCTCGCCAGGCGCCGAGCCCCGAGTCCACGAGATCGTAATCGACAAGCTGGCGTTTGGACCCGCGCCCGAGGCGCTGCATGTGAACAACACCGTCGAGTGGGTGAATGCCGACATCTTCCGGCATACCGCGACCGCCGCGGACGGGAGCTTCGACGTCGATCTCCCGGCTGGCGCCAAGGGCCGGACGATTTTGAAACGGGTCGGCGTCGTGGACTATTTTTGCCGTTTCCATCCCGGAATGAAAGGACGGCTGGAGGTGGCCCCCTGACAGCAAGCGCGGATGCAGCTTGTCTGCGGGGTCCTCGTCCGTCTTCGCAACCGCTCTCACCGCTGCGGCATCCGCCCGGATTTCCGCCGCCGGACCGGCACCCCAACAGTTCGCTTCGCCAACGCGGCGATGATTGTCCTGGATAATATGCTTCGGCCGAAGGCGAACAGGGTCTGGTTGACGCCCCGGTGGTTTTACGGACACTCTTGCCAGGGTGAGCCGGTTCAGGCCGGCCTTACCAGAAAAGGAAACGCCATGAGAAACCCGAAAAAGACAATCCTTACACTTTGCCTATGCGCCGCCGCTGCTTTTGCGACGCCCTGTTTCGCGCAAGCGGTTCAACCCGCTGTTCCGAACAAGGCCAGTCCGGCGCCAACAGCCAAGCCCACCGCGCCTAAGCCAGCGGCAATTTCCGCACCCGCGCAACTCATCGACATCAATACTGCAAGCGAGCAAGAGCTGAGCGCCTTGAAAGGTATCGGCGACGTCCGCGCGGCAAATATCGTCAAGAACCGTCCCTACAAGGGCAAGGACGAGCTGGTGCAAAAGAAAATCATTCCCGCCGCCGTCTACGCCGCGATCAAGGATAAGATCATCGCCAAGGAACAATAGACCGGTCGCGGATGCGTATCCAGTGGCGAATTTTATTTTCTTGAATGGCCCGCGCAGGGGAAGGTGTTTCGTCTATCGGCCCCAATACCCAAGGAGACTCCATGTTTCCCAAGCCCGTGGCGCGCTTAGAGACCAATACCTACGCCTATGAAGGCTCACCGATGGTGAAGCCGACCGGCTTTCGCGAATATGACGCGCGCTGGCTGTTCGAACAGGAGATCAATCTCATGGGCGTCCAGGCCTTGGGGCTAGGCCTCGGCACGCTCATCCATGATTTGGGTGTCAAGCCGGAAGTTGTGACTGGTCATGATTTTCGCGCCTATTCGGCTTCGATCAAATATGCGCTGACGGCCGGCCTGATGGCTGCGGGCATGAAGGTTCACGATATCGGGCTTGCGCTTACGCCGATGACCTATTTCGCGCAATTCGACCTCGACATTGCGGCGGTGGCCATGGTGACCGCCTCCCATAATGAGAATGGCTGGACCGGGGTGAAAATGGGTGCGCGGCGGCCGGTTACATTTGGCCCAGACGAAATGGGCCGCGTGAAGGACATCGTTCTTCAAGGAAAATTCCGCTATGCGGATGGCGGCTCTTATCGTTTCGTCGAGGATTACCCGGCGCGCTATATTGCCGACCTCACCAACCGGCCGAAGTTCAGGCGCAAGCTGAAAGTCGTTGCCGCGTGCGGCAATGGCACCGCGGGGGCCTTCGCGCCAAAGGTATTGGAGATGCTCGGCTGCGAAGTCGTCCCGCTCGATACCAATCTCGATTTCACCTTTCCGCACTATAATCCGAATCCCGAAGATCTTCATATGCTGCATGCGATGGCGGGCAAAGTGCGCGAAAGCGGCGCCGATGTGGCCGTTGGATTCGACGGCGACGGCGACCGCTGCGGCTTTGTCGACAATCGCGGCGAGGTTATTTTTGCTGATAAAATTGGTGTCCTGCTGGCGCGGGACCTTTCAAAACTCCACCCTGGAGCCACCTTCGTTGTCGATGTCAAATCGACGGGCCTTTTCGCGACCGATCCGCAGCTTCTCGCGCAAGGCGCCAAGGCCGATTATTGGAAGACGGGGCATTCCTACATGAAACGGCGGGTGAGCGACCTCAAGGCGCTGGCAGGCTTCGAAAAATCCGGGCATTTCTTTTTCAATGCCCCGATTGGGCGCGGCTATGACGATGGAATTGTCACCGCCATCCATATTGTCGATATGCTTGACTGCAACCCGGGCAAGTCGATGGCCGAGCTTTACGCGCAGTTGCCCCAGACCTGGGGGTCGCCGACCATGGCGCCCCACTGCGACGACGAAAAAAAATATGGCGTTGCCGAGAAGGTGACCGAACGTCTCAAGGCGATGCAGGCGAAGGGCGAACTTTTTACGGGCCAAAAAATTCGCGATCTCGTCACCGTCAATGGCGTGCGCGTCACGACGGAGGATGGAACCTGGGGGCTTGTTCGCGCCTCCTCGAACAAGCCGGAACTCGTGGTCGTGGTCGAGAGCCCTGTCTCGGAGGCAAGGATGCGGCAGATGTTTGCGGCGGTCGATGCAATCTTGCGCGAGAACCCGGAAGTCGGCGCCTATAATCAGACGATTTGAGGCTTGTGCCGATAGAAGTCGTAAAGTTGGGGAGAGCACGTGCCCGAGCCTATCCGGCTGTTCTTGTCGACGGTTTCGGATGAATTCCGCGCTTATCGCGATCAGCTTCGCGGCGATCTCACGCGCCCTAATGTCGAAGTCAAAGTCCAAGAGGATTTTAAGGATCTCGGCGGCGTCACGCTCGAAAAACTGGATGACTACATCAAAGCGTGCGACGCGGTGGTCCATCTTGTCGGCGACATGACTGGCGCGGATGCGAAAGAGTTTTCGACCAAGGCGATCCTCGACAGATATCCTGATTTACCCGGAAAGCTCCCCCCGCTTGGTGACGCCTTGGCCAAGGGTATCGGTATCTCCTATACGCAGTGGGAGGCGTGGCTCGCGCTCTACCACGGCAAGGTTCTGCTGATCGCAAAGGCCGCCGACGCGGCGCCGCGTGGGCCTGCTTATGCGCCGACAGATGCCTCCCGCGCAGCGCAACAGGCACATCTTGCGAGACTTCGCGCCGTTGAACGGTATCCGGGCAGCACCTTCACGAGCCCCGATAATCTAGCGAAGCAGATCGCCTATACGGCGATTCTCGATTTGCTGGCGAAAGCGCCGTCACCCCGAAAACCCAACAACCTCCCTTTTGCCTCCCTCGGCCCCCTCTTCAAAGGCCGCGCGCTTTTTTTGGAAAAACTCCACACCGCGCTTACCCGCACGGGCGCCGGGAAGGCGGCAGCCACCGCCACGGCGCTGCAAGGACTTGGCGGAGTTGGAAAGACGCGGGCCGCGATCGAATATGCGCTGCGCCATGCGGATGATTATTCCGCCCTGGTTTTCGTGCGGGCCGAAATGCCGGAAAGGCTTGAGGTGGGCCTCGCGGCGCTCGCCGGCGCCGAAACCCTCGACCTGCCGGAGAAGGAAGCGCGAGAGGATGCGGTAAAAATCTCGGCCGTGCTCGCCTGGCTCGAACATCATCCCATATGGCTGATGATCCTCGATAATGTCGATGACCGGAAGGCCGCCGTGGCGGTGGAAAAGCTCATGCCAAAACTCTCCGGCGGGCGTGTGCTGATCACCGGCCGCGTGGCGAATTTTTCTGCCGCCGTGGAGATGTTGCCGCTCGACGTGCTCGACACCGGCGACGCCACGGCTTTCCTGCTCGAGCGCACCCAGGGCCTCCGAGCCGAGACGCCGGATGATAATTCCCTTGCCCAGGAGCTCGCCGAAAAGCTCGGCCGCCTCGCGCTGGGGCTCGAACAGGCGGGCGCCTATATCGCGACGAAGCGCATCGGCATCGCACGCTATCTCAAACTCTGGCAGGAAAACCGCGCCAAAGTGCTGCACTGGTTCGATAAAAACCTCATGTCCTATGACCACAATGCCGGCCTTGCCGCCACCTGGGCGGCGTCGGTGGAGCAACTGACGCCCGCCGGGCGCCGCCTGCTCGAACGCCTCGCCGTTTTCGCGCCGGCATTGGTCCCGGAAAGCTTGCTCGATGTGGCCACGCCGGGGGACGACGCGGATTTCGACGCCCATGACGCGCTGGCGGATCTTTTTGCCTATTCGCTTGCCTCGCGCGTAGCGGCGGCTGACGGGCGGGCAGCGGCGCCGGCCTTTGCCGTCCATCGCCTGGTGCAGGATTTTACGCAGAGAGGGCTGGAGGCAGCGAAACACAGGCAGGTTTTGGAGGAAGCGCTCGGGTGGGTCGACGCGGCTTTCGTTGGTGACCCAACGGACGTGCGAAGCTGTGCGACGCTCGATCCTCTCGCGCCGCATGCGCTGGCTCTGGCCCGGCGCGCCGATGAAGCTGGCGTTCCGGAGCCAACGGCGCGGCTGATGATTTCGCTCGGTTTGCTGTTCAAAGCCAAGTCCAGATACGCGGAGGCCGAGCCGCTATACAGGCGCGCGCTCGCGATCGACGAGGCGAGCTATGGACCGGATCATCCCGATGTCGCGACCGCCCTCAATAACCTCGCCCAATTGCTAAGCGACACGAACCGCCTCGCGGAGGCCGAGCCTTTGATGCGCCGCGCGCTCGCGATCACCGAGGCGAGCTATGGGCCGGATCATCCCGATGTCGCGATCCGCCTCAACAACCTCGCGCAATTGCTAAGCGACACGAACCGTCGCCGAGGCCGAGCCGCTGTATCGCCACGCGCTCGCGATCACCGAGGCGAGCTACGGGCCGGATCATCCCGACGTCGCGAGAGACCTCAACAACCTCGCCCAATTGCTTATGACCACAAATCACCTCGCGGAGGCCGAGCCTTTGTATCGGCGCGCGCTTGCAATCGCCGAGGCGAGCTATGGGCCGGATCACCCCAATGTCGCGACCTGCCTCAACAACCTCGCCGGATTGCTCCAGGCCACGGACCGCCTCGCGGATCGACGAGGCAAGCTACGGGCCGGATCATCCCGACGTCGCGAGAGACCTCAACAACCTCGCCCAATTGCTCCAGGCCACGAACTGCGTCGCCGAGGCCGACCCATTGATGCGCAGGCACATCGAAATATTCCTATCCTTCACGGCGCGGACTGGCCATCAACACCCAAATTTGTTGGCGTCATTCCGCAATTACGCGGGCCTCCTCCTCGCGATGGGCCGCAGCGAAGCCGAGGCCCGCACCGCCATCGAAGCGCTCGTCCGCGCGCATGGGGTGAAGCTGTAGGAGATCGCATCCGGCGTTTGGCGTGTCGCGATGATCGTTTGTCCGGGAAAGACACCAGCTTGAACCATATCGCAATCTTCCGTTCGCGCCAAATCCCGGCTTCGTAACATCCCCCGCGTCGCAATAGTGCGTTTGCGCAGATCGTCAAATTTACCAAATTGTTTCACGTGAAAAATTTTGGTACAATTGCGCCGCGAAACTGGGCAATCGATAAACCCGGCGCGTTGAATATGGATCGCCTTTTTATCCACCGCCAGCGCGGCTTCCCCAGCTAGAGCATCATGCTCTCTTCGTGGCGTCGGATGGGGAAATTCGGCCAAATCGAATTTCGACGCTTGATTTGGGACCGGCCTAGTCGAGTTCGAAAGCGTTCTTATAATCGTGGGCAAGCGCGGGGTTCTGTTTGTCTTTGCGAAGAATGCAGTGCCCTACCGCGAGGAAGTCGATTTCGCTTCCCATGAAACAGCGAAACGCATCCTCCGGCGTGCAGACGATGGGCTCGCCGCGGACGTTGAAGCTTGTGTTAATGAGGACAGGACAGCCGGTCAATTCCTCGAACCGGCTGATCAATGCGTGATAGCGCGGGTTCGTCTCCTTATGAACGGTCTGGATGCGAGCCGAATAATCAACATGGGTGACGGCTGGAATATCCGAGCGCACGACGTTCAATTTGTCGATGCCAAAGAGCGCTTGTTCGTCCTCCGACATTTTGCGGCAGCGTGCGGGCTTCACATTCGCGACGATCAACATATAGGGCAAATCCATGTCGATCTCGAACCAAGCTGCGACGTGTTCGCGCAACACCGACGGCGCGAAAGGGCGGAAGCTTTCGCGGTACTTCACCTTAAGGTTTAGCGCTTTCTGCATCGTTGGCGAACGCGGATCGCCAAGTATTGAGCGATTGCCGAGCGCGCGCGGACCAAATTCCATCCGGCCTTGATGCCAGCCGACCGCCTGCCCGTTGGCGAGCGCCATGGCCGTCGCGTCGATCAGTTCGTCGTCGTCGACAATGTTGAAGATGGCGCCAATCGTCGCGAGCCGCCGTTCGATATCGGCTTGGGCGTAACTCGGTCCCAGATAGGCGCCCTGCATGGCATCTGGCTGGTGCCCGATGTCCTTGCGCTCGCTCCCTTGATTTTCATCGTAATAGGTGGCAAGCGCCGCGCCGAGAGCGCCGCCCGCGTCGCCGGCCGCCGGCTGAATGAAAATCCGGTCGAAGCAGCCGTCGCGAAAAACGTTGCCATTGGCGACACAATTCAAAGCCACGCCTCCCGCGAGGCAAAGATCCCGCAGCCCGGTTTGCGTCGAAAGCGACCGCGTCAGACGCAGCACGACCTCGTCGGTTACCGCTTGGATCGAAGCCGCGAGATCCATATGACGTTGTTCGAGCAATTGATCGGCGCGGCGGGGCGGACCGCCGAACAACGCATCGAACCGATGATCGGTCATTGTGAGGCCGGTGCAGAAAGAAAAATAATCGAGGTTCAGCTTGAACGAGCCATCCGGCTTCACATCGATCAGATGCTCGAAAATCGCTTTCGCATAGGCAGGTTTGCCATAGGGCGCAAGGCCCATGACTTTGTATTCGCCGGAATTGACCTTGAAGCCAGTGTAATAGGTGAATGCCGAATAGAGGAGTCCGAGCGAATGTGGAAAATGAATTTCCTTGATGATCTTCAAGTCGTCGCCGCGGCCGATCGCGGCCGAGGTCGTCGCCCATTCGCCGACGCCGTCCATCGTCAACACCAACGCCGATGTAAATGGCGCCGGGTAAAAGGCCGACGCGGCATGCGAAAAATGATGTTCGCAAAAGCGCAATTTGGCCTTGTCGCCGAGCGCTGGAGTGATTCCCGCGAGTTCCCCCAGCAAAAGATCGCGCTGAAATAGCTTTTCCCCGATCCACAGCGGCATGGCTTTGCGAAACGATGCAAAGCCGCGCGGCGCGAAGGCGAGATAGGTTTCGAGAAGCCGCTCGAACTTCAGGAACGGCTTTTCATAAAAGACGACGCGATCGAACTCCGCCATCGTGGATTTTGGCCTCGGCGAGGCAGTAAGCGATGGCATTGGCGGGAAAACTCGGGTCGTGTTTCTTGCGGGTGAACCGCTCTTCTTGGGCAGCCGCGATGATCTCGCCATCGCGGACGAGCGCTGCGGCGCTGTCGTGATAGAAAGCCGAAATGCCGAGGACGAGCATCAAAGCCCGTTCAAAACAGCGTATAGATGAAAGGCGCGACGACCGAGCCTTGGCTCAACACGAACAAGCCGCCGAAAATCAGGAACAGGACCAGAAGCGGGAGGAGCCAGAATTTTTTTCGCGCGCCCAAGAACTCGAAAAGCTCGGCAAGAAGTGTCATCGATATCTCCTTTTAGAATTGTTTATTGAATGTTCCTCGCGACGGACCCGGGGGCTCGCGCGCGATCCAATAGGTCGGGGCATCGCGCTTTATCTCCAGGCGGAGCAGGTCCTTGCCTTTCCAGCGTAGATACCAGCCGAACGGAACGACGGCTCCGAAAAACAGAAGCCCCATGACGATCGGATTAACGATCATGTTCAAAGCGAAGCCCAGCTTGAACCATGCGCGATTGAGCGGCGTCAGCCAAACCGGAACAAGGAGCCCAACAGCAAGAAAGCCGACGGAGGCGGCAATCAGCCACCATCTCGGCGAACCAGCCTGGTGGAGCAAAGGCCAAAGGCCAAAGACCGCAAAAAAAGCGCCAAAGGCGACGCCGAACTTCCGGTTCGACCCGAGAGCGATTTTGCGAAAGCTCAAAACCGTTTCATGAGTTTGCATTAGACACCCTAGGGTCTATAGAATTTCTATAGCGCGTTTTTCCAAATTTATGCAATGCCAAAATTAGACGCCATCGTCCGGCTCATTGGCGCCATCCCGCTCGAATGGAACGACGAGTTTGCCGTGCGACGCGCAAGCTCCATGACACTGGAAACGCTCGCGCCTTTGCGCGATGATGAAATTGTCGGGCTGCCCGCCGCGGCCGCCTGGTCGACAAGGCCGACGCCTCCGATCGCGGCGATCATGCCGCTAAAGCCGCACCACGCCACGGGACACTATCCGTCTTGCATGAGGCATTTTGGTTGCCGGGTCACGGAAGACCCGGACCGTATGTAAAATGGTGCAGCGCTCGCTTCTCAGTAAACGACCTCCAAGCCGCCGAAATATGGATCTCCAGGGCGATCCATCAATCGAGCTGCGATATGAATTGACCAAGGAACCTTGATGCAAGGACGAACCCTCCAATCGCCATGAACAAACACTCGTCGAAATCAGCCAATTCGGCAGCGTCGGCGCCATCGCCTCGGCGATCCGCGCCGGTGCCGGCCGGCACAGTCCCCGCGTCTGCCCGCGCGAGACAACATCGCTGCGCTTCACTCAAGACATCTGGGAATCCGCGCGGCAACCGGCTCGGCCGCGGCGTCTGGAACAATTGCGAGGCGATCATCGCGGCGTGTTGCGGCGCCCTGGAACGCCCTTATGGCCAAATCCGAGCTCATGGCCTCAATTGGAACCAGAGATTGGGCGAAGGTCAAGAGTTAAGGGGGTTGACTTAGCGGTGGTTCAGGCAGTTGCCGTGTCGGCCTGGGCGCTGGAGCGGCGGCGCAGGCGCACTTTCAGGCCCGCTGGCGACATCGAAAATGCGAAGTTTTCCCGGACGCCTTCCGCGCCGCCCACCCGTTCGACGTTGAAATTCCTGTAGAGCATCGAGAGCAACAGCTTCATCTCGAGCAGGGCGAGACTGCGGCCGGGACAAATGCGAGGACCCGAACCAAACGGAATGTGCGCCGATACGTCGTGCGCGCCGGCGTTTTCGCCGAGCCAGCGGCGGGGCCGGAAGGCCTGGGGCTCGGCGAAGTGATCAGGATCGTACGCCGCCGGACGGGAGAGCACAAACACTCGAGTTCCCTTCGGTACGAGCAAATCACCGACCACTGTCTCGACTTTGGCTTCGAGGACCACGACGACCGGGGCTACCGGGCGGAGACGCATCGTTTCGTTGGCGACCGCGCCGACCCAGGTAAGCTTGTTCGCTGTCTCGATGTCGCCGGCCACGTCCGATGTTCCGAGGAGCTCGTCAGCCTCTTGGCGCAATTCCATCACCGACTCCGGGCTGTCGCACAGCTGATGGACAGCCCAGCCCAACGCGTACGCAGTCGTGTCTTCGCCCGCGAGCAGCATGGTCATGAGATTTCCGAAAATCACGTCGTCGGAAAAAGGCCGGCCTTCGTCATCGCGCGCCGACAGCATGGCCTCCAGGAAATTCGACGGCTTCTCGGCTCGGCCGGGCTCGGCAGCGAGGCGCGCGCGCTCGGCGACTACCAGCTCGCCGAGCCAAGCCCGGAGCTCCGCAAGAGCGCGGTCCAGACGACGATCTCGAGGAAGCCGGACGAGCCTCCACGTCGGAAACAACGCGAACAGCCGACGATTGACTGCTGGAAACACGAGCTCGAGCTCGCGCTGAATGACGTCGTCCCCCTGCTCGACGGTGTTGAGGTCGTGGCCGAAGGTGACGAGCGTCGTAACGTCCACTGTGAAACGCTTGAGCTCGTCGACGATATCGAGCGGGGCGCCCGCGTCCGCCAACCGTTCCCAGCGCTTTTTCAGGCGGGTGGTGACGGTCTGAAGCTTCGGATACAGGCCGCGCAAGTGGCGCTGGGCCAGCGCCAACATGGCGAGTCTTCGCTGCGGGCGCCAGGCGTCGCCCTCGGCGGAAAAAACTCCGTCGACGCCCATTTCGGCAAATACGGGAGCAATGCTGGAACCCCGGGTGAAGGTTTCAGGCCGCGCCCGCAGGACCTGATCACACCACTTCGGGTCCGAGAGCGCCACGACGCGCGCCGAGCCCATTTTGAACAGGTACACCGGTCCATATTGGGCGGCCCAGCGTTCGAGGATGAGGTGAAGCTTCGTCAAGTCAAGCTGGTGGATGTTGCCCAAAAACGGCAGCCCTTTCGGACCTGGCAGATCGTCCAATGTGCGCTTTGCCACGATCCGGCCCGGCCCGCGCGAAAGCCCCGATACGTCGACGAAGATGGCGCGCTCTCGTTCGGCGGCGGGACACGAGGCGAGGCATTGCGGTCCGCCTTCGCGCTGTCCAGAGTCGACGCTGAAGCGCCAGCGATGGTTTCGGCAGACTAGCTTGTCTCCATCGAGCTCGCCCTCTCCGAGCAGCGCGCCCTGGTGCGGACAGCGGCCCTCGAAAGCTCGCAACCCAGCCGGCGTCCGCACAACCACGATGTCGAATCCGTCCGCCGAGAGCGCGTGTGGCCCATCGCCGTGAAGCTGATCCAAGTTGGCAACGCGGATCAAAGAAGTTGTCGTCACGAGCCGTAATCCTTTGCTTTACATGCAGAAGTATAGCAGATTCATACAGTCCAAACTAGGGCGTAGGCGCATAAACGCGTAGCCAGAGGCAGGAGCGGCGGGGCAAGCCCTCGACCTTGCAACTCGCCGTAACTGGTGCCTGGACGCGAGAAGGTTCTCGAATAGACCATGCGCTACCCACGGGATCGATTTCTGGCGCGGCTTTGCGGTGCCGCCGCGGACCGTGCTGGAACTTGATGACGAGGCTCCGGGCAATATGACGCTATCCGGCCATGCGGCGAGGTCAAGGATATGACCGGATGGCTTTCCGGCGAGGCTTTGCCAGCCGTCGGCTTTGCACATCGTGATCTGGCCTGATGCCATCGGCGCCAAGAAGGCATTGCCGCGGCCTCCGCGTTGGCAGGGACGGTTTGCATATTGATCCTTCGCTTCAACTCCTCGCGCGGATCGTCGTGGGGAGGAGGCTGGACCAGGATCGCATTCGAAGCGCCGATCCATTTCCATCGGCTCTAAGAGAGGCTGCGCTTTCAAACAATATCGCGCATTTGCGCTGCTTCCACGGCACCCACGATCGCAATCGCTTCGATGATCACTTGCGCCTGGGCCAAGGGATATTCATCGGTAAGCGTGAGGTGGATGAAGACCTGATGGCCCGGCGGTGTCAGGGCTTCGAGCCGCGCCGCCGCGCCGCCAGTGAGATGAAATGTCGGCTTGCCTGACGGAAGATTGACCACTCCCATGTCGCGCCAGGCGATGCCAGCGCGAAGCCCGGTGCCGAGCGCCTTGGCACAGGCCTCCTTGGCGGCGAAACGCTTGGCGTAAGAGGCGGCCCGGCTTGCCCGCGCATCCGATTTCCGTCGCTCCATTTCGGTGAAGCACCGCTTGATGAAGCGCTCGCCGAAGCGCGCGAGCAAGTCCTCGATGCGCCTTATATCGCAAAGGTCGTTGCCGACACCTATGATCATTTGGTCACGCTTGGCCCGCCGCCAGCCGCCGTCCCTCGTCCATCGCCGCGCGCATCTTCGTGATCGCCGCGTTAAGACCAATGAAGACCGCCTCGCCGATCAGAAAGTGACCGATATTGAGTTCGGCGATTTCGGGCAAGCCGGCGACGAGCCTGGCGGTGGCAAAGTCGAGACCGTGGCCGGCATGACATTCGAGTCCCTGGCCGTGCGCGAGCGCCGCCGCCTCCGTGATGCGTTCAAATTCGTGTCCGGCCTGCCCGGCCTCTCCATGCGCGAGCGCGTCGCACCAGGCGCCGGTATGAAACTCGATCACCGGCACTCCGATCGAGCGCGATGCTCGCACCGCCTCTAATGATGGCTCGATGAACAAGGAGACACGCACCCTGGCTTTAAGAAGTTCGGCGGTGACGATCTTCAGGTGATCGTGGCCGGCGGCGACATCGAGGCCGCCTTCGGTGGTGCGCTCGCTGCGTTTTTCGGGGACAAGACAACAGGCATGCGGCCGCGTGTCGAGGGCGATTGCGACCATGTCGTCGGTTGCCGCCATCTCGAAGTTCAGAGGCTTCGAAATCTCCCGCTTTAGCCGCGCCATGTCCTCGTCGCGAATATGGCGCCGGTCCTCGCGCAAATGGGCGGTAATTCCGTCGGCGCCCGCTTCGATGGCAAGGAGCGCCGCGCGCACCGGATCGGGAAAGGCGCCGCCTCGCGCATTTCGCAAAGTAGCGACGTGATCGACATTGACGCCAAGGCGAAGGTAAGACGAGTGCGGCATGGGCGATCACGATTTTAGCAACACCCTGACTTGGTGTTTCTTGCATTGCTCGTGTAGAGAAAAGCCTTCAGCCGCATAAACTTTCGCGGTATCTTCAGAGCCGATACATACAAGCCGATAGATTAGTTTCTTCAAGAATGGCGATCGAAAGTATCCTCCGTGAACATCGTGTTTTACTGAGTTATATATATAAAGAAGAAAAAGAAAAAAGTGGTCAAATTTCCAAATTTTATGACCACGTTTTGCCAACGTTAGTACTCCATTACCATCCTCAACGCAATCGGTGCAATCGAAATACGAGAAACGTTTTGCTAGATCCTCACGGCCAGAAGCCTTTTCAATTATTTTGTTAAGCTCAAAGAGCATCATCTTTCCGATTTCCAAATATCTTTGGTCGAACTTCTGAGAATTAATACCGTACGTCAGCGGATCGAGCAAGCAGACGTTTCCAAGACGATAACCAAAGCTGCTGCTTTTTGTCGGAAAGGAAAAATAGTTTGCGGCAGTAGATATTTGCCTTAGAACTTCATCTCCCTCATTGCTAAAAAGAAATACTTCCTCGAAACGGGAAAGCGAGTTGGAAAGAAAATTTGCTCTATTTGAGATCAATGCTTCCGCCGGGATATCAGGCGAAACAAGCACGAGACGCTTTAAGCGGAACGCGTGGCCGATTTTTGACAACACTTTTGGATCGCGAGTTTCACCCCGCAATTGATTTGAGTTTAAGCCTACGCGCACGGAAGCTGGATCGAAAACGTCGGAAAGAATCCGTACAACGCTCGTCACCACATAGGCGCCCATGCTGTGTGCTATGAACGATAACTGCACCCGGCGTGGCGGCAAGCCTATCCACGATAACCGGGAGCGCTCCGCGAGTTTTTTGTCGATTTGACGGATGATTTCGACCAAATCAGGGATACCAAATGAGGCTGCCCTGTATCCATCTCGAAAATAAACAGCATTCCGCAAGAGAAATAGCGTGACCGGAATTGCCAGGAAAAACAATGTGACCAGAATTTCAAAGAGAGGGTCGGCTATTCCAATAAATATGGTTGTTCCATGCCCGATTACGCCCTTAAAATGCTCATACCATGCCGATATTAAGGTAGTGATCAGCAGCGACAAGAAAATGACGCCGCCTACAAACAAAACTCTAAGAAAGTAAGGAGACGACTTAAATATTGTATGCCTTGGAGAAAACATCGCTTCCGAAGGCCAGCGGTAGCCTATACATACAATATCTCTATTATTTATATATTTGTCATCATGCACACACTTAAATGAATCCCAGAACCCAGGCAATATTACTTCGCTGGGGCTATTGAATCCATGAACGCTAATAATAAGCGCGGGGTTTTTTGAACAAATTAGGGTATCTGCAATATCGTCAATAACGCCGCCATCTTGGTCTACGTTTATGGGTATTAATTTGTCTTTATATTTGTTATTATCGTTTGTATTATCATTTTGTTTATCATCTATATTTTCTGGCGCGGTGCTCTCGATCAAATAGGCATGTAGGCTATCAGGAAGGTGCGGCTGATTCTGCATTACAACCTTATATGCAGAGAATAGCTTGGGATTTTCTAGTTCTGACATGTCTGCTCCCTGGAACGTAGAGTCGAACATAGTTTTCAAGAAAAAAAATCAAAACCACTTTCGAGCCTTCCTCCGCGATGGGTGATAGAGAGAATGCTTGCCCCAATCTATCCGTTCACCCGCTCGACCTTACTTACCACCGGCCTCGCCCGCAAACGCGAGATGATCGTATTCAAATGATTCAAATCATTGACCTCGACATCGATCGTCATTTCCCGGAAGTCGGCTGAAAGAGGTTTGATGACGATGTTGTCGATATTGGCCGCATGATCGCCGATCACGGTCGCGATCGTCCCCAAGGTGCCGGGCTCGTTGATCGCGGTGATGAGGAGCCGCGCCGGGAACAACTCATGGCGGCTCTCCTCGATGTCCCAGCGCACATCGAGCCAACGTTCTGGCTCTTCATCGAAGGCGATAAGATCGGGAGATTGGATCGGATAGATGGTAATTCCCTCGCCAGGGGTCAGAATGCCGACGATCCGATCGCCCGGCACCGCCCCCCCGTTCGGAGCGAAGCGGACCGGCAAATCGCCGTGCGAGCCATGAATGGGGATTGAGTTTTGGTTCGGCTCGCCGCTACCGGGGATTTTGAAGACGAGACTCGCCGCCTTCTTCATGCCAAACCAGCCGGCTTCCCCGCGCGCGCGGGGGACAATCGGCTTGCGCTCTTCCATGAATTCCGGATAGACCGCTCTGACGACATCGCCGGAAAACATCTCGCCGCGACCGACGGCGGCAAGCACATCCTCGATCGTTGTCCGCGCGAGCCTCGACAGCGCGCTTTTCAACTTGTCTTCCGCAAAAGCCTTGCCGGCCCGTTCGAAAGCTCGGGTGACGATCTGGCGTCCGAGGGCGGCATATTGCGCGCGGAGGGCATCACGGGTTGCACGCCTTATGGCCAGGCGCGCCTTGCCGGTCATGACAAGACCTTCCCACACGGCCGGCGGCGTCTGGCCTTCGGCGCGCGCGATCTCGACCTCGTCGCCGTTTTGCAATTCGGACAAGAGCGGCGCGTGGCGGCCGTTAATCTTGGCGCCAACCGCGGAATGGCCCACATCGGTGTGAACCGCATAAGCGAAATCGACCGGCGTCGCGCCGCGCGGCAGCGCGATCAGCCGGCCGTTCGGAGTGAAGCAGAACACCTGATCGTGAAAGAGTTCAAGTTTTGTATGCTCCAAAAATTCCTCGGGCGTGGCACCCTCGGCGAGCAAGGCGACCGTGCGGCGCAGCCATTGGTAGGAGCGGCTCTCGTTCGTGAGAACTCTCCTTGCCTTTGATGACCCCATCCTTGTAGAGGGCGTGCGCGGCAATGCCGTTGCGGGCGATATCGTGCATGATCACCGTGCGCACTTGGAGTTCGGCGCGCTGCCGGCCCGGCCCCACGACGGTCGTATGGATCGATTGATAGTCGTTTTCCTTCGGCGTCGAAATATAATCCTTGAAACGGCCCGGAACGACAGCCCATTTGGTATGCACGACACCGATGACGCGATAGCAATCATCGACTTCCTCAACGATAACACGGAAGCCGAAAATGTCGGACAACTGCTCGAAAGCGATCGATTTCCGCTCCATCTTGCGCCACACCGAATAAGGCTGTTTCTGTCGGCCTGCGACCTTAGCGTCGATGCCTCTTGCGGCGAGTTCGGAGGTCAGCTCCTTCTCGATCGTGACGATGATTTTCCCATTCTTCCGGTGCAGATCGTCGAGCCGCGCCGCGATCATCGCGTAGGCATCGGGCATGAGATGGCGAAATGCCAAATCGTCGAGTTCGTCGCGCATCCTCTGCATGCCCATGCGGCCGGCGAGCGGCGCATAGATATCGAGGGTTTCCTCGGCGATCCGCGCCCGTTTGTCCGGCGCCACGAAATGCAGCGTGCGCATGATCATGCAGGCGGTCGGCGAGCTTGACGAGAAGGACGCGAACGTCTTCAACCACGGCCAGGAGCAGCTTACGGAAGTTTTCCGCTTGCGCGGCGCGCTTCGAGACAAGGTCGAGCTTTTTGAGCTTGGTCAGTCCGTCGACAAGACGGCCGATATCACTGCCGAAAAGCTTGTCGATTTCCTCGCGCGTCGAATCAGTGTCCTCGATCGTATCGTGCAAGACAGCTGCGACGATCGTCGCATCGTCGACCTTCATGTCGGTAAGAATGGCGGCGACTTCGAGGGGATGCGAAAAATATGGATCGCCGGAAGCGCGCTTTTGCGCTCCATGCGCCTTCATCGCATAGACATAGGCGCGGTTGAGCGCCACTTCGTCGGCTTGCGGGTTATAACGCCGGACCCGGTCGACGAGTTCATATTGCCGCATCATGATTATGCCGGCCCGCGACAGGACGCGTCAGGTCATGCTCCGGTATGAATTCGACCGGATCCTGCTCTTTGTCTCTTTAAATTTTATCGCATGATCCGGCCCGAAAAGGCCGCAACTTGCCGGATCGGGTCATGCTTTAAGCAAGATGGCGTTGGCTTGCCAACGCCATCTTGCCTGGGCGGGTCATGTTGCCGCCAAAGCCTAGCTTCAGTCGCCGTCGTCCTCGGTGTCGGCGGGCGGGACGAGATCTTCGAGCCCTCGCAACAGATCTTCCTCGGTCATCCGGTCGAACTCCCCCACGGCATCGGATCCATCGAGAGTCGAGGACAGCGCAGGCACGGTTTCGGCCTCGGGTTCATCCACCTCGACTTGTTTTTGCAGCGATTGAATAAAATCCTCTTTAAGATCCTCCGGCACCAAGGCGGACTCCGCGATCTCGCGCAAGGCGATCACAGGATTTTTGTCGTTGTCGCGGTCAACCATTGGCGGCGCGCCGGCGGCGATCGTGCGCGCCCGGTGACTCGCGATCAGAACGAGTTCAAAACGATTTTCAACCTTGTCTACACAATCTTCAACGGTGACGCGGGCCATGCCATGCGTACTCCTTGTGAACGAGACCTTTTTGGCTTAAACGCCAGTTATACTTTGCTTGGCCGCTCTGCAACCCTAAAATCAGGCGTGGGCCACCGCGGATGCCGGGGCGAAGCAATAAATTCCGGCGGCGTGGCCATTCGCCTTAATATTATCATGTTGATGCTGAACCTAACGAATAGTGGCCCCTTGACGCAAGGGGGAGGTGGGGCCACATAATCCCGTTCAAATCCACGCTAGACGCGGCATTATTCGCCAAGAGCGCGGCTGCGCTGGCATTGGGGTCATGTTCTCGCTCCTTGCCAGATAAAAAATGACGAATAACATCACAAGAGAGCTCTACGAGACACGGTTATGGCTGACCAAGAGCGAATTGCGCTATTCATCGACGGCGCGAACTTATATGCAACCGCTAAATCGCTAGGTTTCGATATCGATTATAAGCGTCTGCTTAAGGAATTTCAAAGCCGGGGAAAATTAATCCGGGCCTTCTACTATACTGCCCTGGTGGACGATCAGGAATATTCCTCGATCCGGCCGCTCGTCGATTGGCTGGATTATAATGGCTTCGCCGTGGTGACCAAGCCGACAAAGGAGTTTGTGGATTCCCTCGGCCGGCGCAAGGTCAAGGGAAATATGGACATCGAACTGGCCGTGGACGCCATGGAAATGGCCGACCACATCGACCATCTCGTGCTTTTCTCCGGCGATGGCGACTTCCGCTCCCTGGTCGAGGCGGTGCAGCGCAAGGGCGTCCGCGTTTCCGTTGTTTCGACGAATGTGACGCAACCCTCCATGGTGGCCGATGAATTGCGCCGCCAGGCGGACGAATTCATCGACATTTCTCATCTCGCCTCGACAATCGGCCGCGACCCCATCGACCGGCCCGACCGCTCGCAAAAGCCGCAAGAAAGGCGGCCGGCGCCGGCGGGCAATTTCGATCCGGCGCTGGCTGAGGATCGCTCGTAAAATCGTTCCGCGCGAAGTCGATTGCGGTGAGCGCGCAAACTATCGCGGAGGCGTCCCGGCAACGCCCACTTGCCCGCGAGCCGGACCCGAACTGTTCGTTTTGCCCGCGCCTCGCGACATTTCGCGATTCCCTTAGGGCAGCGCAGCCAGAATGGCACAACGCGCCGGTTCCGGATTTCGGAGCACTTGACGCGCGTCTGCTGGTGGTTGGCCTCGCGCCTGGCCTGCGCGGCGCCAACCGCACGGGGCGGCCCTTTACTGGCGATTCCGCCGGCGATCTTCTCTATGAGACGCTGATCGAGTTCGCCTTTGCCGCGGGCGCTTACGGAGCGTCTATCGACGACGGCCTGCGACTCGCCGCATGCGCGATCACCAATGCCGTGCGCTGCGTGCCGCCGCAAAACAAGCCGATGCCGTCGGAAATTGAGAGCTGCCGTCCCTTTCTCGCGGCGACGATCGCGTCCTTGCCGGACCTGCGCGCGATCGTCGCCCTCGGCCGGATCGCCCATGAGTTGGTCGTTCGTGCCTTCGGTCTGAAGCCGGCCGCGTTTCCCTTCGCGCATGGCGCCGAACATCTCTTGGTCGCGGGCGAAACGGTCCGGCATCGCTTTCGCGCGGGCGCAGGGACGATTTCGCTCGTCGACAGTTATCATTGCTCCCGCTACAACACCAATACCGGCGTGCTGACGCAAGAAATGTTTCGGGCCGTTTTCGCCAAGGTCCGCGAAAGACTCTGAGGTTTATATCTCGACGAAGCGAATGGGCCGAGACATCGCCAAGCGGCGGCGATTTGTAAAGGCAGCCCTTGAGCACGAACTCCGAACCTGAAGGGAGCAGCAAGAAACGGAATCTTGCCGCCGGTCGTGGCGATCGATTTTCCTGAACGGCGCCGCAGTCGGCAGCCGCGGCGCGCGATCGCCGCCGTCGCCTGGCCAAAATTTCGGCGGCCTTCGTGCTTGCGCATGGATGTCCATGTCTCGCGTTCGCCTTTCTTGACGAGCCACCTAATGTCAGATCGCGTCAGTCGCAGGGAGCAACCGCTCTTTTGTTGCGGCTGGCGCGCGCTCTTGGCCCACAGGCAAGGAGCACGCCCGGAGCGGAAGTTTGAGGAAAAATTAACCGCGGCGCGCGGCAAACATCTTTGTTCGCCGCAACACAAGCTTTACTTTTCGTAAACCTTACTAGATCTTTGCGGTTTACATGAGACTTGCGAAATGACAGGCCTTCCGGAGCTGGCCTCGCCAGCCTTCCAGTGGAGCCTGTCATGCGGGCCATCCTAGGTGCTTGCGCTTTGTGCTGCGGCATTTTCTCCGTGCCGGAAGCCGATGCATCCGTGCTGATTAATATCGATCTCAGCTCGCAGACCATGCATGTAAGGTCGGACAACGGCAGCTATGACTGGCGTGTTTCCACGGCACGTTCAGGCTACCGGACGCCGCGCGGAACTTACCGGCCCTATCAGTTGCAGCGCACGCATTTTTCGCACAAATATCATATGTCGCCGATGCCCTATTCGATCTTTTTCGCCGGCGGCTATGCGATCCATGGCACTTATGAGACGGCATCGCTCGGCCGTCCCGTCTCGCACGGCTGCATCCGGCTCGCGCCGGGCAATGCCGCGCTGCTTTTCCACATGGTGCAAGCCGAGGGCGCGCGGATCACCATCTCCGGGGCGCCCCCGCGCTCGATCTACTATGCCAGGCTGCAGAGGCGGTGGCGCGGCACCGGCACGGCCTACGCCTTATGGCGCCGGAAACCGCACAACGCGCTCGGCTACGCGCCCACCAGGCATGCGCCAGCGACGGTCCGGACCTGGCAGATCAATCCCATTGTCAGATCGCTGCCGCAATGGCCAAATTGGCCGTGAGCCTCAAGATCCAGCGGCATCCGTTTCCATCAAATCGGATCGTAGCTACGGCGAAAAGCCGGCATGCGGATTGGCTCAGAGGTTCTGCAGCGCGTGGGCCACGCGCCAAGCGGCTCCCAGGAGTTCCTGCGAGGAGTTTAGTATGTCCGGGCAGAGCCGCAGCAGATCTTCCCGCGCGTCCGCGACAACCTCTTCTTCGAGCAGCCGCGCAGCCACGGCCACGGCCTTCGGTGTGCTGATCACAATGAAGGCCCCGTGCGGCTCCCCCGCCCCGAGCGTGGTGATCCCCTGTTCGCCTAGCCGGTCGATCAAGATCGCCTGCTGCATCAGCGAGTAGGCCCGTAGCCGCTCGACACCCATCGCTAGGGTGAACTCGAGACCGGAACGCGCCTGATAAAACGGCAGTACGGCGGGGGTCGAACTCGAGCCAACCGTTCGCCCCCCGAGCGAAACTAGGGCGCTCGGGTCGCTCGAACGCGAATGGCTCGGATGCGGCAAACCATCCGGTATCGAGAGTCCTCGGAGGCCCTTCGAGATGCCGGGGGTGAACGTAGAGCCAAGCTGCCCCTGGGCCACCTCGCACGTACTTGTAGCCTCCCCCGATCGCAAAATCGATGTTCATGCTCTGGACATCGACAGGCAGGGCGCCTGCGGCGTGATAGAGGTCTACCAATACCCGTATGCCATGCGCCTTGGCCGTGGCGACGATCGCATCGATCTCCGTCAAGAGCTGACCCGTATCAAAAAACACCATTGATATAACGAGCAGATCGGCCCCAGCACGCAGCGCTCTGGCGAAGTCATCCGCTTGGTACCGTCGATCCGCGTGCGGTTTCACCCAGTCGATGCGGATGCGCCCGCGAGCGGCGTATGCTTTGAGGATAAGATCAATAGAGCTAAACTCGTTTCGCGTCGCAATGACACGGAGCTGCTCGTCATGGCAGTTCAATACTGCCCGCAACCCTTGCCCCGCACTGGCTTTGGGAACGATGCAATGCGGACCCTGGGCATGGATGAGCGTCGCCACCCGCGAGCGAAACATGGCCATTTCGGTTAGCCATTCCGTCCAGGCTCTGTCGATCTCCGCATACCAAAACGCCAGCCCCTCTTGAACGTCCTCAGCCATACGGTCGAGGGGACGGCCGAGGGAATGGTTGGCAAGATAGATACGCCCGCCTGCCTCTTGCAAGACCCGCGAGAACAGTGGATCGATATGGCGGCGCAACGCCTCTTCTTGCAGCGTTCCGGGCCCTAACGCCGCGACGGCCGCCTTGATATCGCTCATCGCAGACGCCCGATTTCGGTGCGTACCTCAAGGAGTTCTGGAAAAAAGCTTAGGTCCACAACCTTCTTGAGAAACGCCACGCCCGAGGATCCCCCCGTGCCTGGCTTGTAGCCGATAATGCGCTCGACGGTCTTCATGTGGCGGAAGCGCCAGAGCTGGAAGTGCTCATCGATGTCGACGAGCTTTTCGCATAGGGCGTAGGCCGGCCAATAGGTCTCGGGTGCGGCATAGATCCTTTGAAACACTGGGATCAGGCCAGAATTTCGTTGATAGGGCTCTGTCCAATCGCGCTCGACGCAGGCTTGCGGTATGGCATGGCCGCGTCTGGCTAAGTGCCGCAAAAATTCATCATAAAGGCTCGGGCTCTCCAGGATGACACGGAGTTCAAGCTGGGCCTCCTCGTCATGCGCGAAAAGGTCCAGCATCTCGCCTTGCTTATTGCCGAGGATGAACTCGATGGCGCGGTATTGGCAGGACTGAAGGCCCGAAGCTGGTCCTAGCACGTGCCGGAATTGGGCATATTCACTCGGGGTCAGTGTCTCAAGGACTCCCCATTGCTCGAACAACTGTCTCTGCACGGCCTTGACTTGCGCGAGAATCTTCTCACAAGAATCGAGGTCGTCCGCGCGTATGCGATCGCGCGCGGCACGCAGCTCGTAAAGGCTCAGTTTGAACCACAGCTCTCCGACCTGGTGTTGGATGATGAAGAGCATCTCGTCATGGTGGGGTGGGCTAGTGAGTGGGTGCTGCGCGCTTAGGAGGCGATCGAGACAAAGATAATCGGCGTAGTTTAACCGCCCCTCTAAGTCGCGATGCACTCCGGACTCGAGCGGACGCTGATGTTGTGCGGTAGCCATCTCAAATCCTTCACCTGTTGTGGCCGTACTGAGGTATTGAACGAACCCGCTGTGCGGGAACAGCAGCAAGGATCCTGAGCTAGTGCCTCAGTGGATGTGATCGTCAGATCCGCCCTCTCGGGACACGAGCCCAGATGGCGACGACAAGCCCTCTTCGCCAGTGGATGATCGAGGACATACGATCCGCAACCTCTCGTGGGCGACGCAGTTATCCTACCCCGCATACGCCGGATGAGGCAATAATTTGCAGCGTCGATGCCGCGATTCAGCTAACATAATCAGCATGTTATTTCGGATCGAATGAGGCCGTCATGGCGAACCCGGCGGGTGAATCGTATGATGGCGCTCTCAGGCTCGATTTCGACCGCCGATTGTTGCTTCACTTTCGCGGATCGGTGGTTACCTCCGACGCAGGCTTGCTCGCATACCGGGAACTGGACGACGCGCTGTGCCTCAGCGCGATGGCGGGTGATGCGCTCTCCGACGCACGCACTGGCAAGAATGGCCGGCATGCACTCGTCGGGATGTTGCGGCAATCCATATTTGGGCGACTTGCCGGATATGAAGACGTGAACGACGCTCAACGCCTGCGCCATGATCCCGCGATGCGGTGGATAGTCGGCGGAAAGGCGGCCTCGGATGCAGCGGCTTCGCCGAGCCAGATGGGCCGCTTTGAGACGCGCTGGCTCACGGCGGAAAAGAACCTTTCGGCGCTCGCTGATCTCTCCGGCAAATGGATCGACAGCGTTCATGGTCGCCGTCCGCCGAGAGGTATCTTGCTCGACATGGATTCGAGCGTGAGCCCGACGCATGGCGAACAGGAACACAGTGTCTGGAACGGTCACTATGACTGCACCTGCTATCATCCGCTGTTCGTTTTCAACCAATATGGCGATTTGGAACGCTGCGCCCTGCGCCCCGGCAATGTTCACAGCGCCGATGGATGGGAGGCGGTGCTGAAGCCGGTCGTGGCGCGGTATCAAGGCAAGGTCTCACGCATTTATTTCCGCGCCGACGCCGGCTTCGCAAACCCCGAAGTTTACGAATATCTGGAGGCAGAACGGATCAAATATGCGATCCGTCTGCCCGCCAATCACATCTTGCAAGAGAGGATCGGCTATCTGCTCAAACGCCCGGTTGGTCGCCCGTCCAATGACGTGTGCCGATCCCATGCAAGTTTCACCTATCAAGCGGGAAGCTGGTCGCAGCCGCGTCGGGTGATCGCCAAGGTCGAATGGCATCCGGGCGAGCTTTATCCGCGCGTCGGCTTCATCGTGACGAACATGGCGCGCTCCGCCGAGAATGTCGTCGCCTTCTACAACAAGCGCGGCACGTGTGAGCAATGGATCAAGGAAGGAAAAGGCGCAATCAAGTGGACCCGGCTATCATGTCGGTCGTTCGCTGCTAACGCCGTCCGTCTCCAGCTTCATGCGCTGGCCTACAATCTCGGTAATTTTCTGCGCACGCTGGCGACGCCCGAACCGATAAAGGATTGGTCACTGACGAGCCTGAAGGAAAAGCTGATCAAGATCGGCGCGAAGATCGTGAGCCATGGCCGCTATGTCGCGTTTCAGATGGCCGAAGTCGCCATTCCGAAAAATCTCTTCGCGGACATCCTACGAATGATCGCCGACCTGCGGCCGCCGCCCAATCCAGCGCCTGCGTGAAGTGTTCGGTCGTCATGCGTCGAGCAAAAACTAAGGGAGAAGTGCGTCTTGATCACAACCAACTCTGTATTGTCCGGTGCGCGATCCGCCCATGTCACTGGTTTTGGTGTGCCGGAGCACCACAGCAGCGCCGCAGCGCGGCAATCTCAACCTCAATAAGCGGGCGATCCGGAAAATAATGCCGGTATAGGACGAATGTCCGATGTCACGGCAGGAGATCAATGATACGCGCTTGGCACATTCCCGGTTATCTGGGGAATGCCAGCCTACATCTACGCGGTCGCAAAGTTCAGCCGTCATTTCAACCCGTCCCCGGAACGGCTCGATGATCGTATGCATGAGACAACTCCCTTCAAGCCCCGAATAGTAGGGACGATGCGCTGGGCTTGAAATCTCAGATGGGAGGGAAGCGGACGATTGTCCACGATGTTCCAGACTACGCGGAAAAGGCCGCGCAGTAACCGAGACCCGCCGGTTCTGACCCGATCCTATCGAACCAGGAGATGATCATGGAGTGGATGATCTACGGCGCCAACGGCTACACGGGAGAATTGATCGCGCACGAGGCGAAAAGACAGGGCATGACACCTGTTCTCGCCGGCCGAAGCGCGGCGAAGATCGCCGCATTGGCCCGTGAGCTAAAACTCCCGTCGAAGGCTTTTCGCCTCGAAGCGCCGTCCGACATCGCGGAGGCGCTGCGTGGCGTCCGCCTCGTGTTGAATTGCGCGGGGCCTTTCTCGAAGACCGCCGATGCCATGATGCGGGCGTGTATCGCCGCCAAGGCGCATTATCTGGATATAACAGGAGAAATCGACGTTCTCGACGGCGCGCATCGCTTTGACGCCGACGCCAAAGCGGCTGGCGTGGTCTTATGCCCGGGCGCCGGCTTCGACGTGGTGCCGACCGACTGCATAGCCCTGATGCTCAAAAAAGCGTTACCTGAAGCGACTGAACTGGCGCTCGGAATCGAGTCATCCGGCCGGCAGATGTCGGCGGGCACCGCCAAGACACTCATCGAAGCATTGGGCAAAAGCGGCAGAATTCGCCGCGCCGGCCGGATTGTCGGTTGTCCACTTGGCCGGGGATTGCGCCGCATCGATTTTGGCCGCGGCGCAAAGTTGGCGATGCCCATTCCATGGGGCGATGTCGCCTCGGCTTTTTACACCACGGGTATTCCAGACATCACCGTCTTCATGCCAATTTCGCCGGTGTCGGCTTCTATCGCGCGATTGACCATTGCCTTTGGACCCGTCCTCCAATCATCTCGGCTGCAAAGTTGGCTCGTCAAGAAGATCGAGAAAGATGTGAGAGGGCCGGGCGTTTCGACACGCAATGCGAGTCCGAGCTGGGTGTGGGGCGAAGCAAAGGATGCCCACGGGCGGAGCCACGTGATCCGCATCGTCACGTTGAACGGCTATTCCCTAACCGTTTTCAGCTCCTTGGCCCTCGCCCGACACGTGATATCCAATGATTGTCCCCCCGGTTGCTGGACGCCAGCGGGACTCACCGGCGAGAACTTCATTTTGAGTTTGCCCGGCACATCGAAACTCGACTTGCCGCACCAAATTGCGTAAAGATTGCGTAATGGATAGGTCCAGTGGGGCTGGACTCTAATAGGGAGGGGGGATGGTGGCCTCTGGCAAGCGAGGTTGGAAGACTCCGCGCGATTCCGATCTCGGCCTCTATAGGATCGAGAACCGCGCGGGCTTGTCAATTAGCGTTCTCCCGAACGGCTGCATCTTCGCGATCGAACATCGGCGCGAAGACGGGACGACGATGATCAACCAATTGCTCGGCTCTCCCATCGATGGGGGCATTGCCCGGCTTCATCTGCGCATTGGCGGCGCGGCGCCCGTCTCCGTCGAGGCCGCCGGGTCTGGCGCCAAAGGCCGGTTCGGCGCTGCCGCCGACAGTTTTATTTGGGAAGGCGAGACGAGCGGCCTCAGCCACCGCGTAACACTCTCGCCGCATCCGCGGGACGCCGCTTGGCTTTGGTACTTGGAAGTGACGAATAGTGGCGAAGCCGCCCGGACCATCGATGCTATTCTCATTCAGGACATTGGCCTTGGTGACCGTGGTTTCTTGATGAACAGCGAGGCCTACGCCTCGCAATACATCGACCACCACATCGCCCGCCACGAGCGTTTCGGGCCGGTCGTCATGAGCCGCCAGAACTTGACGCAGGGCGGGCGGAATCCGTGGGTGGTCCATGGATGCCTCGACGGCGCGAGCGGCTTTGCGACCGACGGGATGCAGCTATTCGGCCCGGCCTATCGCGATCGCAATGCGTTCGACTTCGCGTTCGGCACGAGCCTGCCAAGCAAGCGCCTCCAGCACGAGCTTGCGTGTGCCGCGATCCAATCCGCTCCCCTCACGCTCCCCCCCGGCGCGCGCGCGGCTTGGCGTTTCTTCGGCGTCTACGATTCCGATCACGCCGAGGCATCGAGCGACCGCGACCTCGCACGGATCGATGCAGTGGCATGGTGCGATCAAAGCCCGACCGACATCATTCTGGCGGCGCCGGTCCGGACTCTGGTGCAGAATGCTCCGCCCGCCGTGGCCGACCCAATCGATTCAGACGACCTCGCGCGACGCTACCCGGAGCGACAACACGAAGAGCGCGCGGACGAAAACCTCCTCTCCTTCTTTATCCCTGATCCGCCGCAAAACCGCCATGTCGTGCTCAGGGACAAGGAGCGCCTCGTCACGCGCCGCCACGGCACCCTGCTGCGTTCCGGCCAAATGATGCTGCCCGATGATGCAACTCTTTGCGCCACCTGCTGGATGCACGGCGTGTTCGCCGCCCAGCTGACGATCGGCAACACATCGTTTCACAAACTGTTTTCCGTCTCGCGCGATCCTTACAACATCACACGCGCCAGTGGTCTGCGCATTCTGATCGACGCGGGCGACGGCTGGCGGCTGCTCACCGTTCCGTCGGCGTTCGAGATTGGCCTCTCCGACTGCCGCTGGATCTATCGCTTCGGCGCGCGCACAGTCGCCGTCCGCGCCATTGCCTCGGGCGAGGGCCAGGCGATGCAATGGCGCGTCACGGTCGACGGTGAGCCATGCAAGTTCCTCGTCTTCGGACACTTGGTGTTGGGCGAGCGCGAACTCGATTGCGCCGGTCTTATCGAGGTTGAGCCCAACTCCAAGCGCTTTTCATTCCGGCCCGACCCAAACTGGCTTTGGGGCCAGCGCTACTCCAACGCGGTTTATCATCTTGTCACCAGCACACCCGGCGCGGTTGAAGCGATTGGCGGCGACGAGTTGCTCTACGGCGATGGGCAGCCTCGGTATGGGGCCTATTTGGTGCTGCGCACACGGCCGGTGCACGAACTCTGTTTCGCGGTCGTTGGTTCGATGACCGACGCCGAAGCAGCAGAACGGCTTGCCGAGAAATATCAGCAAGGCGTCGAAGACGCGAGGCTGCTTCTGCCCGCGCGGCGGTTCTGGGGACAAGTCACCCGCAACCTCCGCGTCAAGGGTGGTGGCACCGAGGGCGCCGCTCTCGACACGCTGTTCCCGTGGCTCGCGCATAACGCGATGATTCATCTGACCGTGCCGCATGGGCTCGAACAATATACCGGCGCCGCCTGGGGAACGCGCGACGTCTGCCAGGGACCGGTCGAGTTCCTCTTGGCGCTGGAACATGACGACCCTGTCAAGGAGATCCTGCGCATCGTCTTCGCGCAACAATACGAGGCGCAGGGCGACTGGCCGCAGTGGTTCATGCTTGAGCCCTATTCGATCATCCAGGATAAGGTCAGCCACGGTGACGTGATCGTCTGGCCGCTCAAAGCGCTCAACGACTATATCGAGGCGACGAACGACTTAGGCTTCCTCGACGAGAAGGTCGCATGGCGACGCGAGGACACTTTCGAACTGACGCCGCACAAGGATAGCGTCGCCGTCCATGTCGAAAAATTGCTTGCGACCGCGCGCGAGCGCTTCATCCCCGGCACCGATCTCATCCGATATGGCCACGGCGACTGGAACGATTCGCTCCAGCCCGTCGACCCCAAGATGCATGACTGGATGGTTAGCAGCTGGACGGTTGCGCTTCTGTTCCAACAGCTCAACCGCTACGCCGAAGTGCTGCGCCTGGCAGGCCGGGCCGGCGAGGCTGAGGCGCCGAGCCAACTTGCAAGCGAGATGCGCCTCGATTTCAACCGCTATCTCCTGCGCGACGGCACGGTCGCGGGCTATGGCCTCTTCGAGTCGAATGGCGGACCGCCGGAGCTGCTGCTTCACCCGAGCGACACGCGCACTGGCCTCAAATACTCGCTGTTGCCGATGACCCAGAGCATTATTGGCGGACTGTTTACGCCAGAACAGGCGGCGCACCATGTACGACTCATCCGCGAGCATCTGCTTTTTCCCGACGGTGCCCGGCTGATCGACCGGCCGGTCGCCTATCGCGGCGGCCCGCAAATCATGTTCCAGCGCGCCGAATCGTCGTCCTTCTTCGGCCGCGAAATCGGCCTTATGTATGTTCATGCGCATCTTCGCTACGCCGAGGCGATGGCGGTCCTTGGCGAGGCGGAAGCGCTGTGGGAAGCGCTCCAGCTTGCAAACCCGATCGCAGTGTCGGACCGCCTCGCGCAGGCCCTGCCCCGGCAGCGTAACGCCTATTTCAGCAGCAGCGACGCGGCGTTTCCCGATCGCTATGCCGCGAGCGCCGAATGGCAGCAGGTCAAAGCCGGTCAAGTTGGCGTCGAGGGCGGCTGGCGAATCTATTCCAGCGGCCCAGGCCTCTATACCGGCATTTTAGTCTGCGATGTCCTGGGACTTCGTCGCAACTGGGGCAAACGTGCCACGTGCCCCTTATTGCCGGCGGCCCTCAATACCGTGACAGCGGAAAGGGACACCGGCGACAAAGGCATCCATTTCGATGTCGACCCAACGCCAACGGTAAAGGAAATTCGATTTAGGCGCCAATAACCAAAATAACCGCTATCTTATACCAAGTCTCTGAAAGTTTGACTCCTGAGGCGGATTCCCGAATCGGCATTTATCTGATTCACCATGGCAAACAGCTTTTGGGAGAGTTTGCCATGTCGACTCCGGTTCCGCTTCGCTCTGACTTTGACACGATTGGCCTGCGCATGCTGGCGCGGCGATCGCGTGACCCCGATCAGACCCGGCGTCTCTTGGCACTGGCCGAGATTTATGATGGCGGCTCGCGGCCGGATGCGGCGCGGATCGGCGGGGTCGGGGTGCAGATCGTGCGCGACTGGGTTGTCCGTTTCAACGCCAAAGGTCCTGATGGTCTCTTGACCGGCAAAGCGCCGGGCGCTCCCAGCATCCTCGGCGAGCGCCAGCGCCAAGCCTTGCGGCAGGTCGTGGAAGATGGGCCGATTCCCGCCCTGCATGGCGTCGTCCGCTGGCGGCTGATCGATCTGGCGCAGTGGCTCTTCGAAGAGTTCCGGGTTTCGATCTCCAAGCCGACGCTCAGCCGCGAGCTGCGGCATATGGGCTTTCGCAAGCTCTCGGCGCGACCGCGCCATCATGCGCAAGACGAGGAAGCCGCGGCGGCTTTTAAAAAAACTTTCTCGCCCTCGTGGAGGAGACCGCCGCAAAAGAGGCTCCTGGCAAGCCGATAGAGATTTGGTTTCAAGACGAAGCTCGGATCGGGCAGAAAAACAAGGTCACCCGCCGATGGGCGAAACGCGGGACACGGCCTTCGGCGCCGCACGACCAGAGGACGAGTTCAGCCTATATTTTCGGCGCCATCTGCCCGGCCGAAGGAAAAGGCGCCGGGCTCGTACTACCCTCCTGCAACAGCGAGGCCATGGCCCTGCATCTCGAAGAAATCTCGCTTGCGGTCGCACCAAGCGCGCATGCGCTCGTTCTTCTCGATCAGGCCGGGTGGCATGTCTCGGCGAAGCTTCCCGTCCCGGACAACATCACGCTCTTGCCGTTGCCGCCGAAATCGCCCGAGCTCAATCCGGTCGAGAACATCTGGCAATTCATGCGCGACAACTGGCTCTCGAACCGCGTCTTCGAATCCTACGACGACATTCTCGACCACTGCTGCTTCGCCTGGAACAAGCTCATCGACATGCCCTGGAAAATCATCTCCATCGGAACAAGAGAGTGGGCCTATCGGTCGTGATCAGCGAGACTTGGTATTACTACATAGATTATAATATACGCTACACTTTCAGCCATTAAGGAACAACCGGGCGAAAGCGGGGCTTCCTCGAATGGCGGCAAGATGTTCGTCGACGCGGACCTTGAGCGACTCGTTTTTGCGTCGCGGGGCTTTCACCCTCCCTCCGTGATGTACCTCTACCGAGGGGATATCCATGCCATCTTGCCGTTTCGATGTGCTAGGACTTGGCAACGCCATCGTCGATGTCATCAGCAGGACCGATGATGATTTCCTTGCCGCCCAGGGACTGCGCAAGGGCGCGATGACATTGATCGACGAGGCGCGCGCCGAGGCCCTCTACAAGGCCATGGGTCCGGCAACCATCGCGTCGGGAGGCTCGGCCGCCAACACCATCATTGGCGCGGCGAGTTCTAGGTTGCCGCGCGGCCTTCATTGGCAAGCTAAAGGACGACGAAACCGGCGCGGCTTTCGCGCACGATATCCGTGCGGCGAACGTCGATTTTTCGATACATTTCGCGAAGGGTGGCCCTGCCAGCGGGCGCTGCCTCGTGCTCGTGACGCCGGATGGCCAGCGCACGATGAACACCTTTTTGGGCGCCGCCCAGAATCTGTCCGAAGCGGATGTCGACGAAGACCTCGTCAAGCAGTCGGCCATCGTTTATCTCGAAGGCTATCTTTGGGATCCTCCGGCCGCGAAAGCCGCTTTCGTCAAAGCGGCAAAAATCGCGCATGGAGCTGGGCGGAGAGTTGCTCTAACCCTGTCCGATTCCTTTTGCGTCGATCGTTACCGCGAAGAGTTTCTTGGGCTCGTTCGCTCCGGCTCGGTGCAAATCGTTTTCGCCAACGAGAGCGAGCTGCATTCGCTTTATCAAACCGGCGATTTCGACACCGCCGCCGCCCAGCTGCGCACTGAGAATATCCTCGCTGTCGTCACCCGCTCGGAGCGGGGATCTGCCGTCGTTACGCGAGACGAGGTTCTCGCCGTACCCGCCTTCCCAGTCGACCGGGTTGTCGACACGACGGGCGCTGGCGATCTGTTCGCCGCTGGATTTCTCGCCGGGCTCAGCAAAAACAAGAACCTCGAAACCTGCGCGAGGCTTGGCGCCCTTGCCGCGGCCGAGATCATCCAGCACATCGGCGCGCGGCCGCTCAACGACCTCGGCCAGCTCGCCGCGCAGAACGGGATTGCGATCTAGCCTGCATTATGCGGCGCTCTGACCGGTACGGCGCGCAAAATGTCGCGTTTGCGTGATTTTATCTGATTTCGTTCAGTCGCAAACGCGCCGCGTCTTTTCCGGCGTCGGGCCAGAGGGCGGGTGGCGAATGTTTGCGGGTTGACGGGACGGGCTCAAGGGTTAGGGGCGCTGCGCCCCGTCGGTCAGGTGACGAGGCGTGGTATAGCTTGCCGTCCTCCTTCGGCGCGGCCTCGAAGCGCGTCTTCGTGCTGGCCTCGATGCCCTCGACATGGCGGCGCAATGTCGTGGTCGGCGCGACGCCCAGGATGTAATCGAGACCGTTGGCCCGGCACCAGTCGAGAACTTCGGGACAGCAATAATGGCTGTCGGCGCGCAGCAAGATCTGGGTGTTTGGCCAGTTGGCGCGGATCGCCCGCAGCAGGCGGCGCAGGAAGGCCCGGATCTCCTTGCCGCCCGGCCGTTTGGCGGGGCGAAGCACCGTCGTGATGAAGCGGCCCTCGCCGTCGAATACGACGATCGGCTGAAAACCATATTCGTCGTAATGCGCATTGAAGAGTTGCAACTGCTGGCCGCCATGAACCGCGTCGAACATGGGATCGCCGCGAAGATTGGAGGCGTCGTTACCGTCTTCGTAGCCTGCCGAGATCATCAGCGAGGCTGTGTGTGATCTGCTCGGGCGAACGCGGGTCTTCGATGCAGGCGGCCAGGCGATCGGCGACGCGAAGGCGTTGTTCGACCTCGCGCAACACCAGAATGCCGCCGTCCGACGACAACAGACCACCGTCGAATTTGACGACAACGGTCTTGCCGGAGACAGGTGACAGAACGGGCAGCGGCAGCATAAGATTGTTCATGGCGGGTGTGGTCTCGCGGAAATGGCGTGGATTAGCTTTGGCACCTATTTCCTACGCTAAATCAGCGGTTTGTGCCATATCCGCCAACCTGCGCCGCATAATGGGGGCTAGATGCGCTTATAGCATTGCATTCAAAGTATTCGATGTTGTTTCGGGCCCGTCCCCGGAAGAGGGAGGACTCTTCTCGTGAAGAATCGTTTGTGTGAGGCCTATTGTGAGGCGATGGACGTTCGTCCCGTGCCAGCTGGATATGCAGTTCGCACACCTTATAACGACGGTGACGACGATCCTCTTCTGATTTATTTCGTCAAAGACGGTCGCGGGCGATGGCGGATAGAAGACGATGGCATGCGAGCTCCTCTTCTCGAAGCAAGCGGAGTAGAATCGGCGGGAAGGCGCGTGGAGAAGCATTTGATGCTCTTCTCGAAGAGTACGGCGCAAATTTCGACACTGATTCGCGCACCATTGTTTCGGCGCCGCTCTTGGAGAGCGAATTAGGTGAATGCGCGGTGCGATTTACCGGTTTGCTTTTGCGTCTGAAAGATTTGGCTTTGATGAGTCCGCAGATTGTCCGCAGCACATTCAAGGAAGATGCACTTGCGGCCATCCATAGCACCTTCGACGAGATAGCCAAGGTAACTGAGTCAGAGCCACTGAGCGCAGAACTAGTGGGGCAAGAAGCCGACGTCATGATTCGCGCTTCGTCACAGCCACCATTGGCGATTTATTTCGCGACCTCAGAAGAGCGCGCGCTTCAAGCGCTGGTGACAAAAATGGAAGCCGAAAAATATAGGCAGATTGCGGGCAGCGTCGTTCTCATGGTTGAGCGCGCAAAAGCAAATCCGGTGAAGGAGCCGACATATAGCTTGGCTCTTGCCCGCTTAGATGCAGATCGTTGCGTTCCGCGGAGCGGAGCACGATACCATGTTACGTCTCGCAAATCTTGCGCAAGCAAATTTGCGACCAGAAAGGTTGCAATGATTGGCGGCGGTGCTATCCTTGCAAGATGAGCGCTTCGAAACGCAAAAGCGCTTTAGCTGGTCTGTCAGCCGAAGAGCGACATATTATGCGACAGCTACTTCAGTCGCCGCCAGAGCGACAGAAGGCCGCGCCTAAGCCAGCGACTGTCAAAGGGGATGCGCAGCGGCGACGGAGAGAGAAGGAGCGGCAGCAGCAAATCGCGGCTAGTGGCGGCTCTTAGAGCGCGCTGCCTTCGTAAGGGCGCCGATACATCAAAGGCGCGTGCGGTTCGAATATCTGAAATCAAATTCCGCAAGATAGCGGTGCAAATGTTTCTCGCCGCAATGCTGGTAGACGCCTTTCATGCTACGCTTGAAGACACTGTAATATCTCAACCGTGTTCGTATGCACGTCGCCACGTACATATTCATCAGCTTTATGGCTCACGCTCTCATGGCTCGCGAAATGATCGCCTAGCGTGAAATAGTGGCCACCTTCGTCGGTCATCATTGCGGTTTCCTTCGCGACATTGGCCTTAATAATTGGAACAATATCGGCCGCGCTTGTGCCTTCGACATGGAATGAACGGACCTGCCCGCTATCACGGTCAACAAGAGATAGAATAGCGTTTTTATGGCCATGCCCGCGACGTCTTGTAGTGCCTTCTTTGCGGCCAATGAAAGTCTCATCGGCTTCAACAATGCCGCCCGTGCCGCCCATAGGCGCAAGAGAGCCGGAGCGCATAGCTTCCCTAATGCGATGTTCAACAAACCACGCGGTTTGATATGTTACGCCGAGCGAACGATGCAGTTGATGCGCGCTCATCCCTTTTTTGCTTGATGCCATCAAATGAATGGCGAGCCACCATTTACTCAATGGAACTTTGGAGCGCTCGAAAATGGTTCCAACCGTGACGGTGAATTGGCGCTTGCATTCGCCGCAATAATAAAGGCCAGGGCGAGCAGACTTGCCACTCACTTTGCCGATATAGTCTAGCGAACCACAACGAGGGCACACAGGGCCATTCGGCCACAAGACTGCTTCGATCGCTTCGCGGGCTGCGGTTTCGTTTGTGAACGCGGGGGCTTGAAGATCGGCGGACATGACAAATTCTCCTTATCCGCCATACTACACCACGTGCAACGTTTGTCAACTAGATAATCGCCAAAACCGACGCTCACCCATCATCAGCAGCAAGAGGCGATCAAGCGCCTCAAGGCAGGCAAGGAAACCCAGGGCCAAAGAACCCCGGCCCTGGCGGGCCGCCACGCGCCTCGCTGATGACGAGCGCGGCGACGAACGGGCAATGCGTCGCCGGTCCTCCTCCATCAGGCGCTCAGGGCTTCCGTCACCCGATGCATGGAATGGGATGGCAATATCCGAAAAGTCGTTCGCCAGCTCCTAGTAATTGCGACTGAACAGGCTCCCTACGACTATGGTCATGTCGATTCCGAAGGCACGGCCGCAGCCTGATCGGACTCCCGCTTCTCTTGTGTACCTCGGGAAATTCTTTGTTAGGGCGCCGTCCGCGGCGCACCCGCAGTCTCCGGCACAGTTCGTCAAAAGACTGCGACACCACAAGGTGGAAGGAGTCTCTCCCCCAGTAGAAGCGACGCGTTACCGATGATTTTGGAAATATCCACTGCTTCTCTGCCGTAGTTGAAGACAAAGCGGGTTGCGCCATTATCGCGGATGCGGATGTCTTCGGGCAGATCGAGCGGAGAGATGCCTGCTTGTGCGATGAGGCGGCATAGCAGGTCATCGAGCAAACGCTTGTTAGGGCGGCCTGCGAGATAAAAATGGCGATTGTTGCGCGCAAGAGCGACCTCGCCGTCAGCCGACTTCAACACGGCTTCAACTCCTTCGCCTAGCACCAGAAATTCGCGCCAGCCTTCAAAGCGGCAGGTGTCGCAGCCCGCGATCGGAATCACAATGCCTGGGCGAAGGCTCTCGACATGGCGCACTTTCAAGTCGATGAGAGTACTGAGGCTTCCCGGCGGCAGATTGGCCGGAATATGAAAATCAGCCGTCTTGGACCCGGATCGCGGCCCCATCAGAATTACAGCGCCGCACTTTGCGAGTGCCTCGACCAATTCAGCACGAGGAGCGAAGAGCCCTGGCAGCAGCACCAGCTTTCGGCCCACAACAGCCTCGGAGGCCGGAGGAATAAGGTCTACAGAAAGCCCGGCGCGGCGCAATCCACAGTAGAATGTCATCACCAATTCGAGATAAGAGAAATCCTGGCCATGCGGTTGGAAGTTCCAGGCCCACTCGCTTTCGTAATCGAAGACCAAAGCGATCGCCGAACGCTCAGTCTCGACATGAGCGTCAAGCTTGGTGAGTTCCTGCGAGATTTGAGCCACGACATGGTAGGCCTCGTTCGGTTCGGCGTTGGGCAAGAGCAATGCTTCATGCATCTGCTCCTGCGCAAAGGGGGCCTGCCGCCAGCGAAAATAGCTCACCACTTCCGCGCCTGCCGCGAAAGCCTCGTAGGTCCAGAGCCGCACGGCTCCCTTTGCTGGCGATGGGTTCCACGGCGCCCAGTTCACTGGGCCCGGCTGTTGCTCTACGACCCACCAGCGCCCGTGCCCGCAGGCACGATAGAGATCGTGATGAAAGGCCTGGTAATCGGGATCGCCAACGCGCAGATAGCGCTGCTTGAATTCATCATCGCGTGGACCGCGCTCCAGGTAGCCGAGCGGGTAGCTGTCCCAGGCGGCCGCGTCGAGGTCTTCCGATACCGCGTAATGATCGAAAGCTGTAAAGGATCCCATGAAATTATGCAGGATCGTGCGACCAGGTGAATATTGCCGGAGTATCCTGACCTGCCTTCGGTTAAAGGCAACTACCTGGTCTGATGAGAAACGCTGGAAATTGAGCCGATGCGAAGGGTTGGCCTCAGCCACGGTGAGGTTCGGAAGCTCGATTTCATCAAAGCTCGACAGCTCCATCGACCAGAAGACGTTGCCCCATGCTTGGTTCAGCGCGTCGATGCTGCCGTATTTTTTAGCGCACCATTGGCGGAAGGCATGCAGCGCCGCAGCAGAATAGCTTTCTACGGTATCGTGGCAACCATATTCGTTATCTATCTGCCACGCGACGATGCCGGGGTGCGCGCCAAACACTTTCGCGATTTCTGTAACAATGCGGTCGCATTCACCCGCATAGCCCTCGTGGCTGAAGCAATAATGGCGCCGGGAGCCGAACTTGCGCGGGCGCCCTGTCGTATCCAGTGCGACCATGTCTGGCGTTTTGTCGACCAGCCATTTCGGCGGCGTTGCAGTTGGAGTGCCGAGCACGACCTTGAGGCCGGCCGCGTGAAGAATGTCAATAGCGCGCCTCAGCCACTCGAAATTATAGAGGCGGGGTCTTGGCTCCAGGCGTGACCAGGCGAATTCACCGACGCGCACGAAAGTGAGCCCAATGTTGCGCATGATGCCAGCGTCTTCGGCCCAGCGCGTTTCTGGCCAGTGTTCCGGATAGTAGCAAACGCCGAGGCTTTGGTGGATCATATAGCGACCTGTCTCTTGAAAACCCCATTGTAAGCGACGACGTCTTTGCGAGAGAATCTTTTTGCAGCGTGTTGATTACAGCCAGTGCGTAGGTTCCTCATTGGAGTAACTGGGAAAGGGATGACGATCGCTGCCGATCTCGTTGCGCATTTCAAACGCCTATTCGGCGCAGAACCGCGTCTCTTTCGGGCGCCAGGGCGCGTCAACCTGATCGGTGAACACACGGACTACAACGGGGGCTTCGTCATGCCCGCCGCCCTCAACCTTGCGACTTTTGTCGCTGTTGCGCCACGCCCCGATCGTCGACTGCGCGTCCACTCTCTCGCGTTTGCCGCCTCAACCGAGTTCGATCTCGACGACCGATGGCCGGCGTCTCGTCGAGACTGGAGCGACTACGTCCGCGGCGTGGCGGTCATGCTGGAGCGGTCCGGACATCGGCTGTCGGGGGCCGATTTGATGATTGGTGGCGACTTGCCGATCGGGGCGGGGCTCTCCACCTCAGCGGCGCTGGAAGTTGTGGTCGGGTATGCTCTGCTGAACATATCGAGCATCAGCATGGACTTGATCCACTTAGCCATATGTTGCCAGCGGGCCGAGAATGAATTCGTTGGCATGCGCTGCGGGATCATGGATCAGTTCATCTCCTGTTTCGGGATCGCCGGCCATGCCCTGCTTCTCGATTGTCGCAGTCTCGAGGCGCGGCCGGTTGGCATTGATCCGCGGGCCCGGCTGGTAATCTGCAACACGATGGTTCGCCACGAATTGGCGACCGGCGAGTATAATCTTCGCCGGCAGGATTGTGAACAGGCGGTGGCTCTGTTATCGCTCCCGCTCGGCGGCATCAAGGCGCTGCGCGATGTGACAGCTGACCAACTGGCGCAATATGCCGCGCTCCTGCCAGAGGTCACTTTCCGCCGCTGTCGCCACGTCATCACCGAGAACATGCGTGTGCTCGGCGCAGCAGCGGCGCTGGAAGCGGGCAATATCGTCGAATGCGGTCGGCTGATGAATGAGTCTCACGTGAGCATGCGCGATGATTACGAAATCAGCTGTCCCGAGGTCAACCTGATGGTTGAGCTGGCGCAAGGAATTGGCGACGTGTTCGGTTCACGCATGACCGGCGGTGGATTCGGCGGATGCACGGTGAGCCTTGTCGCGGCGGGCGGGGTAGAACGTTTCATTTCCATTGTCGGCAATGGCTATCGTGACGCCACGGGATTAACACCATCGATCTTCTGCTGTTCCGCCGCTCCCGGCGTGGGCCCAATTGTCCCATGAGTGCTTCTCGCGTATTGGGCGCAGGCGTATCTTCGAGCATTCCGTACGAGAGTCGACCTTTGCTGGCCGTGCAGCATTTATCCCACCGCCGCTATAACCCGCTGACCGGGGATTGGGTCTTGGTTTCGCCCCACCGGACCGATCGCCCCTGGCAGGGAGAGACCGAGAAACGAACCGAAGCCAACGCCATAGCCTATGAACCGGATTGTTATTTGTGCCCCGGAAACCTGCGGGCCAACGGCGAACGCAATCCGCACTATAAAGGCACCCTCGCCTTCAACAATGACTTTGCCGCATTGCAGCGGGATGCGCCGACCAGAGAAGTGAATGAAGGCTGGCTCCTCGTGGCGCGTGGAGAACCCGGCATCTGCCGGGTGCTCTGCTTCTCATCGCGCCATGACTTGACGCTGTCGCGTATGATGGTCCCGGAGATTGCAAGTGTGATTGAGGCCTGGAGAGAGGAGTGGCGGCAGCTCGGCTCCCTCCCCTTCATCAACTCGGTGCAGATTTTCGAGAATCGAGGGGCCATGATGGGGGCGAGCAATCCCCATCCGCACTGTCAGATATGGGCAAGCCATAGTCTGCCGAATGAGCTCGCCAAGGAGGCGGCCGCCCAGAGCGACCATCTGGCACTTCATCAATCCTGTCTGCTGTGCGACTACTTGGCGCTTGAGGAGAAGGCGGGCGAACGCCTCGTCTGCCAGAACGAACATTTTGTCGTGCTGGTCCCATTCTGGGCAATGTGGCCGTTCGAGACCATGCTTGTCCCGCGACGACACTTTGGCGCGCTGGACGAGTTGAGCACTGACGAGGCCCTCGCGTTGGCAAATATTCTAAGCTGCCTCACCATACGTTACGACAATCTGTTCGAGGTGCCGTTTCCCTATTCGATGGGCTTTCACCAACGGCCGACCGATGGCTCTCCCCATCTGGATTGGCATTTCCACGGGCATTTCTACCCGCCGCTGCTGCGCTCGGCCACGGTGCGCAAATTCATGGTCGGTTTCGAAATGCTAGGTTCACCCCAGCGCGACATCACGGCCGAAAACGCCGCTCAACGCCTGCGCGATCTGCCTGCGATCCACTATCTCGACCGCGGTGTTAGACATGTGTAGGCAAAGTCACGGCTCCCAATCTGCTCTGCGATCGCGATCGAGGCCAGTGCGATTGAGCGGGTCTGCCTCCTTGCCACCAATTTTTCGATTGACGCGGCGCATTGCACTTTGGCCTTGTTGTCCAGGTAGACAAAACTACTCCCAACTCTTGCTCACCTAAGACTGGGTTTGTACGGCAGTTCCGGGTTTTTGCTGGAGAGCCACTTCATTAAGCGCTTAAGCTGCTCTGTGATCAAAGGCAGCCCTTCTTCGGGGGCCATCCGATCAATGTCGTGGACGTACCAGTATTCTATACGACAGGGATCACTCGCACCAAGCCACGAGGAAATCGTTCTCGCCGCCGCGGACGCCCGACAAGTCTCGCCGGCTCCTCGACAGCAAGAACTTCTCGCCTTGCATCGGACAAACCAAGAAATTAAAATCTACATGTGGCTACCTGCGGAATGTCAGTTGATTGTTCGTTTGTCGCAAACTCGGGTCGCATATCCACCTCACGCTGCCAAAAGAGTTGCGATGACGCGCTTGTAGCGTGCCTCGGTCGCTGGCCGCATCCTGGGGAGGCTGGCTTCCACGACAATTTCGCCGCCGACGAGCATGGTTTTCACGGCCGTTCGGCCAGCAACGAAAATCCACGCACGAGCCATTCATAACCATCACCCGACGCAAGATCCGGATTGCTTCGGCCGGAAACGGTATTTCCGGCGCCTGTCCGCTATGTCCGTCGTCAGGACTTTGGGATAAGGAGCGACATAAAAATTGAGTCTCTGGCTCGTCTTGCGATGAACGACACGGTCGCCACCGAAGATCAAAACAACCTGTTGTGAGACATGAGCTTGAAGCTCGCCAATCTGATAGGGATTCCGGTCGTTGGACTTCATCAGGGCCAGCGGACATATGCGCGGCGCCACCAGGCCGGACATATCTATGGACATCCGATAATCGCGGTCGGCGATAGTGCCGCGATCCGGGCGGCATTGCCCGCTGATTCGCACTGTCGGAGGTTGATCGATGACCCATTTTGTTGGATTGGACGTTTCGCGGAAGATGACGGCCAATTGCTTCGTCGACAATGCCGGGCGCAGACTTTGGCGAGGTCACTGCCCCACGGTTCCAGAACAAATCACCGTTTTGGTCCGCCGGCATGCGGGGGATGACGCCCGTATAGGGATCGAGACCGGAGCGATGACGCCATGGCTGGTGCATGAACTCCGCAATCTCGGGCTCGAAGTCGTTTGTCTCGATGCCAGGCATGCGCGCGCCGCCCTCAAGATGCAGATCAACAAGACGGATCAGAACGACGCGGAGGGATTGGCTCAGATCGTTCGCACCGGCTGGTACCGGTCTGTTCACGTCAAGTCTTTCGAAAGCCACCGCGCGCGTGCTCTTCTGGGCGCAAGGACTCAACTCACCGGTATGACGACCCGATTGTCCAACCACATCCGGGGGATGCTCAAGACGTTCGGCTTTCTGCCCGGCGCGATGCGGGGATTGCCCTTCGATCGGAAGGTTGAAGCTCTGCTGCTCGACCGTTCCGAGGTCGCGCTGATTGTCCGGCCTATGCTCGTTGCCTGGCGGCAGCTGCGCGAGCAGATTGCTGTTTTCGACAAAGCGATCCGCGCCCTGGTGAAGTCGAACTCCGCCTGCCGGCTTCTCATGAGCGTGCCGGGCATCGGCGTGCTGTCCGCACTCGCGTATGTCAGCACAGTTGAGGATCCAGCGCGCTTTGGCCGATCACGATCGGTAGGCGCGCACCTCGGGCTCACGCCGCGACAATATCAATCGGGCGAGGTCGATCGCAGTGGCAGAATATCGAGGTCCGGAGACACGCTCGCTCGTACTCTGTTGTACGAGGCCGCTGTCGTGATCCTGTCGCGGGTCAAGAGAGCCTCGCGCTTGAAGGATTGGGCGCGCGCGATCGCCAAGCGATCGGGTAATGGCAAAGCACGGGTGGCGCTGGCTAGAAAGCTCTCCGTTATCTTGCATAGTGTCTGGCGTTCGGGAGAGCCGTTCCGCTGGTCGGAGCACGCAAGAGCCGCCTGACTCCATTGTTCGTAGGATTCATCCGAGCAAGATTGCGGATGTAATGGTTGCCCGCCGGGCGAAGGTACGGGTGGCTGCGAGAGTGGGCCTTGAGCGGCGTCATTGTATGCCAGCTCGTTGTGGACATTGCAGCACCTGTGCTTCGGACCAGATGTTGCGGCGGATTATTCCGACCGCGGAGAGAACCGTGACCCGGGGCGGGGACAAAAAAACCATTGACAAAGGAGACGCGATTAGAGAACGGCTCCCGCCTGCAAGGGTTTTTGTGTCTGGTTTGGCGACCTGGTCGGGTGCGGTCATATCTCCGGCCCTTTCGCGCGGCGCATGTGGCCGTTGGCCCTGATGGAGTTCGCGGATCGGGTCCCTATCAAGAATGCGCGCTCAAGAAGCGCGTTGAATTGTACTAGTTGATATTTGATCCGACATTTGGTGTCATAAGGCCGAAGCGAGAGCCGAGGCCGGGCGCGGAGCTGGCCAGGTTTGCGGAGAGCCCGGCCTCGGCGTTTTATGAGGACACCGACGATGACCAAGGACCAGAAGATTATCAAAGGAAAGGTGGGCTTGGCTCAAGCTCGCCAGGCAGCTCGGCAATGTGAGCCAGGCCTGCAAGATGCTCGGCTATAGCCGCGACAGCTTCTACCGCCTCAAGGAACTCTATGACAAAGGCGGCGAGCTGGCGTTGCAAGAGATCAGCCGCAGGAAGCCAATCCTGGCGAACCGGACCGCGCCCGAGATCGAGGCGCGGATCGTTGAATTTTCGCTGGAGCAGCCGGCCTTCGGCCAGATCCGCGTCGCTAACGAAATGAGGAAACTTGGCCACTCGATCTCGCCGGCCGGCGTGCGCGGCGTCTGGCAGCGCCATGATCTCGAGACGATGAAGAAACGGCTCAAGGCGCTGGAAGCCAAGGTTGCTGAGGCAAGGCCGGATCCTGACCGAGGCGCAGGTCATAGCCTTGGAGAAGGCCAAGACCGAAAAGGAGGCGCACGGGCCAAGTTCGAGAGCGAATGCCCGGGCTACTGCGGGGCGCAGGACACGTTCTATGTTGGCAACATGAAAGGGGTCGGCCGCATCTACCAACAGACCTTCATCGACACCTATTCGAAAGTGACGTTTGCCAAACTCTATGATCGCAAGACGCCGATCACCGCGGCCGACCTCTTGAACGATCGGGTCGTGCCCTTCTTCGACGAAAAGGACGTGAAGCTCTCACCTGTTCTGACCGATCGCGGCACCGAATATTGCGGCAATCCCGAGCATCACGAATACGAGCTCTATCTCGCGGTGGAAGATATTGACCATTCCAGGACCAAGACGAAGAGCCCACAAACGAATGGCATCGCTGAGCGCTTCCACAAGACAGTGCGGGATGAGTTCTATCGCATCGCCTTCCGAAAGAGGCTCTATGCCTCGATCGGGGATTTGCAGGACGACCTCGATCTATGGGTCAAAAGCTACAACGAGGAGAGACCGCATCAAGGCCGCTGGTGCTTCGGCAAGACGCCGCTGCAAACATTCCTTGACGCCATCCCGATTGCGAGGGAAAAAATGATCGCTGCCTGACCACCATCGGCAGTGAACCGGCCATCTCCAAAAGGACGCCGTATGTAAGATCAAATACAAGCTACTACAGGACATTGCAGCACCTGTGCTCCGGACCAGATGTTGCGGCGGATTATTCCGACCGCGGAGAGAACCGTGACCCGGGGCGGGGACAAAAAACCATTGACAAAGGAGACGCGATTAGACCTGTAAGGGTCTTCTCTGTTCTCCTGCTCCTCGGTCGCCTGCGGGCATCTATCCTGTCTTTTCGACCCTGATGGTATCCGCGGCACGACGCCCAAACATTTAACGCTCATTTCGAGCGATATGTCCGTCGGACTTTGCCATGCCTCGGTTGGACAACCGATTTGCCATCAAACTTTCTTCATCCGCGCAGACTTATCCGCTCTTGTCGTTGCGCCGTTCGATTACGAAATGGCGGCAAAGGCCAGAGCAGGATTGTATCGATTTCCGTGCATCATGATCGCCCAGGCGATGCGCGCAAGCTTGTTGGCGTAGGCCACCGTTGGAACATTAGTGGGCCGGCGCGCCAATAGCCGCTCGATCCACGGCGTTTTCTGCGTAGCCGACCGCTTCGGCCACCCAACGATCGCACGAGCACCGTGCACCAGCAACCGCCGGATATAGCCGTCTCCTCGCTTGCTGATGCCACACAATCGTTCCTTGCCACCGCTCGACCGTTGTTGAGGCACGAGGGCGAGCCACGCCGCGAACTGTCGACCGGATTTGAATTGCTTCGGATCTCCGACGGTCACGACTATCGCGCTTGCCGTAATCGGTCCAAGGCCAGGGACACTCTGCAAGCGACGGCTCGTCTCGTCGGATCGATGCCCTGCCAACAGTTTTACTTCGACTTCCTTGACCTGTTCGGCGACGCAGCGCAGCTGCGCGGCCAAATTGCCGAGCATTTCCGCGGCGAGCGCCGGTAGCCGCTGATCTCCTGCCGTTTCGAGAAGACCAAGCAGCGTTTCGACATTGCGGATGCCTTGGCCAGTCACGATGCCGAATTCGGCGAAATGCGCACGAACGGCGCTGATAAGGCTGCTGCGCTGGCAAATCAGCAAGTCGCGCGTCCGGTGCAGCATAAGAACAGCCTGCTGATCCGCGGATTTGATTGGCGCAAACCGCATCGTTGGTCTTTGCACGGCTTCGGCGATCGCCTCGGCGTCGGTGGCGTCAATCTTCTGGCTCTTGACATACGGCTTTACGAATTGCGGCGGCATCAGACGGACATCATGCCCAAGAGCGGCGATTTCTCGTCCCCCAATAGTGTGCCGTGTGGCAGGCTTCAATCCCAATCAACGCCGCCTCCAGTCCGGCAAAGAACGGCAGGACCTCCGAGCGCCTGAGCTTTCGTTTGAGAACCGCTTGTCCCAAATCGTCGATGCCGTGAACCTGAAAGACGTTCTTGGCCAAATCCAGCCCGATTACTGCTATCTGCATAACCCACCTCCATCATTGCGATTGCCGCTGATCTTGCGATCATTCGGCAACCAGGGGAAGCGGGGCCGTCCATTCCAACATGACCGCAGCCGACCGTCTTCCACAAACGCTCATAAAACCCCTTGCCAAACGGGGGCGAAGCTCTCGCCCTCCTGCGCATAGCGTGTGAGCGGACCATCTTCGACCAGCTCCTGGAACGCGTCCCAATTTCGTGTCGGCGCGAAGGCGGAGGCGACCCGCTTGGCCTCCGCCCGGAAGATCCCGAACTCGGCGCACGGCAGGAAATGATCTAAAAACACCAGTGCCGTGGCCCAGGGCAAGGTTGTGCAGCCCATGCCGTGGCTGTCAAGTAGGAGGTCGGTCAGCTTGGCGGGCATGTGATTTGAGAAATTCTGCGATCTCGGCTAGCATCGTTCGGACATACATACATCTCGCACGGGCCAAGCAACTCAGCAGGAGGATTTTATGAAGCCCGTAATAGCTATCTGCACGGTAATGCTCGTCGCCACCCCGGCTGTCGGCTTCACTCAAGATAGTTCTTATCCCGACGTTGGATCAATCGCTAAGACCGCAGGACCTGCCCCGGAAAACGGACTGGTGCCGGCAGACGCTATCGCAGTGGCGCAGACCTCTAAGGAAGCTCCAATGGAGCGGCCGGAACAGAAGAAAACGGCCCACGATCTCTCCGACGTTTTCAACCCGAACAATGCGTTGCCCACGTCGGAGGCTTTGATTGATCAACAAGATCGCGGACAGATGCTCGGTTTCGATTTCTACCGTGATCCCCTTGGCGCGATGAAGCCCGGGATGACGTTTGAGGACTTGTTCAAGGCGCTCGTGGCCAATAAGCCGAAGGTCACGGCAACCCAGCGCAAGCTCCTCGAAAGCCGATACAACACTGAACCGAAGTTCGACCCGGCCGTCAAAATGTCGCGCGGCAAACCCATCGCGGTGGGACCTACGGCGAAATTGCCGGCGGGGATGAGTTGGGAAGCACTGGCCAAGTTGAGCCCGGCCGAGATTAGCGATCGGGACATCTTCCCTTACAAGGCGCTGCCTCACGCAGCTCAAGGAGGTGGGCTAGGTGGCCAGGTCTTTCCTCAGATGCAGATCAAAATGTTTCCGCGGTTGGAGCGCTACGACGTCGAGTTCGATCTCCCTGAGGCCTTTCTGCCCGAGTTTCCGCCGGCGATGTTTCTGCAGAACCGGCCCGAGCTGGGCGACGTCTCCCGAGGCGAAGTGGTCTCGATCAACAACTACTACCACTTGTTCAAAGGCATCTTGACAGCAGTGCAGCTCGATGGCTTGCGTTTACTGGTGACGCCATTCCCTCAAGAAGAGTTCAACCCGACCGACGATCGCAAGACTGCCCAGCCCAGCTTGGGAGTGACGTGCCTGGATTGTCATGTGAATGGCCACACGAGCGGTCAGTTCCACATCAATCCAGACATGCGGCCCGAGCAGCGGCGCATGCGGCTGGACACCGTCAGTCTGCGCGGCATGTACGCTCAACAAATTCACGGGTCTAAGCGGAGCTTACGTTCGGTCGAGGACTTTACCGAGTTTGAGCAGCGTACCGCTTACTTCAACGGCGATGAGATTCACGCCATCAAGAAAGGCATGAACATTCTGGACCGGATCCAGGTGTCGCACATGGCCCAGATGCAGAACATGTTCGACTTTCCGCCGGCGCCGAAACTAACCGTCACGGGCAGGCTCGACCCGGCGAAGGCCACGGCCGCCGAAATCGCGGGCGAGAATTTGTTCTTTGGCAAAGCGCAATGCTCCACCTGCCATCCGGCCCCCTTTTATCTCGATAACCAGATGCACGACCTCCACGTAGAGCGATTCCTGAAAAACGAAGCAGGAGATGGACCGATTAAGGCGTTCACGCTGCGGGGTATCAAGGATAGCCCGCCGTATCTCCACGACGGCCGGCTTTTGACACTGGAAGACACGGTGGAGTTCTTCAACCTGGTCCAGGAACTCAAACTCACTCCGGAGGAAAAGCACAACCTGGTTGACTTCATGCGGCAGTTGTAGGTCGTCTGGTCTTCGCCGCCAGCGGGTTGGGTTCGCAACGTTACAGACCAGAAGGCGTTTATTCCGCAGCGAAGGCAATGGTTTATACGATAGACAATACAGGCGGACAGTCCCTCGCCGGCGGGAGAGACACATGGCGGACTGGCAGAAGCAGCGACACGAACGACAAATTCGCCTGGATGAGGCCAACCGCTATGCAAGCGGCAAGCTGGCGTCGCCCGAGAATACGAAGGCGTTACTCGAAGCGGTGATCCGCCCCAGCGATCGTGTCTGCCTCGAAGGCGACAATCAGAAGCAAGCCGACTTTCTTGCCGAGACTCTGGCGAGCGTCGATCGGTCGCGTATCCATGATCTGCACATCATCCAAAGCGGGTGGTCGACAATCGCGGGGTGTTCTCCGGGATAGCAACCGCCTTCGTGGGATATCTCGCCACGGTAAATACGGTTTTGAAGGGTCACGACTTCGCCAAGCTGGTCGAGTTGTTCGATAAACAGGAGGTCTCGCGCAATTGCCGCCCGAATGTGAAAAGATTCTCACCGCGCGCTGAGAATTTTCGGCGGGCCATGAGTCGCAGCGCGCTCCTTCGTGCGCGCGAGGATTTAGTACGAACCGTCGGCGGAAATGGGGGTGTCGATTAAATCCAGCGGCTTCATTTTTACGTGATGTAGCTTCGTCTTGTGGTGAGCGCTCACGCTACGCCCCATCACGATGGGAGCCTGAGGCTTGGCGTGCCGGACGCTAACTGGCACCTGCTCTCTCTTGGCGGTTGCTTTATCTCCCTTAACAAGACTTGCTGAATCTCCCATTACGCCCGGCGTGCCATTGGAAATGTCCCGGGCCATGGCGGCTCCCGTCGCGGCGAGGCCCAAAACAACGAGGACCCCGAAAACTTTACCAAATGTCATCACGTGACTCCAATAAACCGGGCCTCGGTACACAAACGCCCGCATACTCGATAACGCGGCGGATGCCAAAAATGTTGGGCCGCCGCCAGGCCCATGTCGGTTTATTTCAAAGCAAAGTGATGAAAGCAAATATTTTATTGATTCATTCCGAGCGTCACTAGGCCGCGTATGCCGCCGCTCCCAGGAGCAAATACTGTTGGGGAACCTGACGGGCAAGCCAGCGTTTCCAAATTCATCACGCGTAAACAACACCGTGAGCGGCGCGGAACGAGGCGTGCTACGCGCGTAACGAAGGGGTACACCCGGCCATGCGCAGAAGTTTCCCGAACCTCCCGCGACCGAGCCTGGCATTCGACCGGACGAGATACCGGCGCCGCCACAACCCGATATTCCGGGTCCCGATCCAGTGCCGCGGCCAATCGAAAATCCAGGGATGTCCCGCTTTCGCCCATAACGGATCCTATTGTGGTCGGGCCCGGCGAACCAGATCCCGCACACAGGCCGATTCGCGGCGCGAAGAGAGATTCGAAAGACCACGCGGCGGGTTCCAACTCGCTCGGAGCCGATGCGAAACGAAGCGGGCGGCAAAGCAACTTATCACCAAGTGCGGCGTTAGGCTGAGGGTCTGGGAGGAAGAGAACAACAACAGCTGCGTCGAGTCATTGCCGTGTCCGAAGGCGCTGATCCGCGATAGCGCCAAGCGCAAATGCGATAGTGGATCGGCAGCGCATAAAAGCCGGTCCTGCGACCTCCAAAAACGCCGTGCGCGCGAAGCCCATAGAGATGCTGGCCTCCATGCCCGAGGCTGCGGATAAAGCTGCGGTGAAGCGTGCCGCTGACGTGCCTATAATGGACAGTTCCTTTGGACGGGGAGCGCGCCTGTGCGGCCGCGCCTGGCGCAATTGCGAAGGTGGTGACGATTGCAAGAAACCATGCCTTCCAGCCTCCACGCATTGCCCTGATCTCCCGACATCGGCGCTTCTAAGCGACGTCCCACATTGAAGGGGTAATCCACCTTTTCGTTCCACTGCCATCGCGCCGTAGTCGATCGAGCGGTGAAGCACAAGATCCCGGATCTGCTCGATCCGGCCTTCCGGAAGTCCTTTGGCGAACCGACGAAAATCGCATCGGAAACATCGCGTGCACCGGCAGCGGCGTGTTGCCACCCACACGGCCCACCAGCTTCGTCTCGTCGACGATGACGATTATCCAATCGCTGGCGCTCGCCATAACCTTTTCGCGCAGCAGCGCGCTGCCGAGGCCCCTGACCAGATCGAGCGTGGCGCACGCGACCTGATCGGCGCTTGCAAAATCGATGCGGCGATGCTCGGTGAAGCTTAGCGGCATTCCTGCCGCCGCCACGTGCCGGCGCGCCCTTTGGATTCGCGGCCGGGTGCGCTATTCTGTCTTTCCATGTGCCGCATCGACTTTGTCTCGTGAACGCCGCGTCCATCTTTCATCCGGTGGTTGCCGTTTGAGCGCCGATTCCGTGCGCCTACCGCGGCACAGACCGAAGCGTGGCCAGCGATCCGGGCTGGCAAACACGCCCTGGTCGCCGCGCCGACCGGATCAGGCAAGACGCTCGCCGCCTTCCTCGCCGCGATCGACAGCCTCGTGCGGCAAGGGCTCGATGGACGGCTCGAGGACGCGACGCAGATCGTCTATGTCTCGCCGCTCAATTGCGCGCGGGCGGTCTGCCCGACGTCGAAATCCGCACCTTGGTGCGTACGGGCGATACGCCGCAGGGCGAACGCAACCAGATGCGCCGCCGGTCGCCGCATATCCTCGTCACCACGCCGGAATCGCTTTACATCCTGCTGACTTCGGAGTCCGGCCGCGCCATGTTGGCAACGACCCGGACCGCGATCGTAGACGAGATCCACGCCCTGGCGCCAAACAAGCGCGGAGCACATCTATCGCTGTCGCTCGAGCGCTTGTCGGCGCTTCGCGGCGAGGGCCTGCAGCGGGTGGGCTTGTCGGCGACGAAGAAGCCGGTCGAGGAGATCGCGCATTTTTTGACTGGGGCTGGACCTAATGGCCTCGCTAGCGCCAGGTGCAAGATTATCGACACCGGCCATCGCAGGGCGCGCGACCTCGCGATCGAGCTTCCCCCGTCGCCGCTCGAAGCCGTGATGGCGGGCGAAGTCCGGGAGCTGATCCATGACCGGCTCGCCCGGCTGATCGACGATCATCGCACGACCCTGATCTTCGTGAACACGCGCCGCATGGCCGAGCGAACGGCCCGCGCCTTGTCTGAGCGCTTGGGCACCGATCAGATTACCGCGCACCATGGTAGCATGGCCAAAGAGCAGAGGCGCGACGCCGAGCATCGTCTCAAGCAGGGCGAGCTCAAAGCGCTTGTCGCAACCGCTTCGCTCGAACTCGGCGTCGATATCGGCGATGTCGATTTGGTTTGCCAGCTCGGTTCCCCACGCTCGATCGCGAGTTTCCTGCAACGGGTTGGGCGCTCTGGACATGCGGTCGATGGCATCCCCAAAGGCCGCTTGTTCCCGCTCTCGCGCGATGATTTGGTCGAATGCGCGGCGCTGCTCGATAGTGTCCGTCGCGGCGAGCTCGATCAGCTTGCCATACCAGAACAGCCGCTGGATGTTCTGGCCCAACAGAATCGTCGCCGAAGTGGCGGCGCGCGAATGGCACGAGGATGAGCTCTTTGCCTTGCTGCGCCACGCGTGGCCCTATCGCAATCTGACACGCGCCGATTTTTTGGCCGTGGTTCTTATGCTCGCAGAGGGTTTCAGCACAAAGCGCGGCCGGCGCGGCGCATTGATTCATCATGATGTGGTCAACCAGATGCTGCGCGGCCGGCGTGGCGCGCGGCTGACCGCGCTGACCTCCGGCGGCGCAATCCCCGACAACGCCGATTACCGGGTTCTTCTCGAGCCCGACAATCAGTTCATCGGCAGTGTGCACGAGGATTTTGCCGTCGAAAGCATGGCCGGGGATATCTTTCAACTCGGCAATCAATCAGTCCTATCGTATCTTGCGCGTCGAGCGCGGCACCGTCCGCGTCGCCGATGCGCATGGCACGCCGCCCACCATTCCATTCTGGCTTGGCGAAGCGCCGGGACGCACGGATGAGCTGTCGCAATCGGTCTCCCGGCTGCGAGCGGAGATTGCCGCGCTGTTGTTGCGCGATGGCGCCGGGGTGGGCGCCTTGCACTGGCTTTGCGGGGAAGTTGGTTTGACCGAGGCGCCCGCGAAGGAACTCGTTGAATATCTTGCCGCGAGCCATGCGGCCTTGGGCTGTCTGCCGACGCAAGACACCTTGGTCTTCGAACGTTTCTTTGACGAATCCGGTGGCATGCAGTTCGTCATCCATTCGCCATTTGGCAGCCGCATCAACCGGGCCTGGGGGCTCGCGCTGCGCAAGCGCTTTTGCCGCAAGTTCAATTTCGAGCTGCAGGCTGCCGCGACGGACGACAAAATCCTGCTCTCGCTGACTGCGGCGCATAGCTTCGAGCTGGCCGGCGTACAGCAGTACTTGCATTCGGCGAATGTGCGGGCCGTGCTGATCCAAGCATTGCTCGACGCGCCGATGTTTCTGACGCGCTGGCGTTGGGTTGCCGGTACGGCTCTTGCGCTGCCGCGCTTTGGAGGCGGCAGGAAAGTCCCGGCTTACCTCGCGCGGATGCACGCCGAGGACCTAATCGCGGCCGTATTTCCCGACCAGCTCGCCTGCGCCGAGAACCTCGTTGGCGAGCGCGCAATTCCCGATCATCCCCTGGTCCGCCAAACCATCGCCGACTGCCTCACCGAGGCAATGGATATCGCGGGTCTGGAACGGCTGCTGAGGCACATCGAAGCGGGCGCAATTCAAGTTGTCGCGCGTGATCTGACCGCGCCTTCGCCGCTTGCGCTGGAAGTGCTTTCGGCGCGGCCCTACACTTCTGGACGACGCGCCGCTGGAAGAGCGCCGCGCCCAGGCCGTCATGGCGAGGCGTTGGCTGGAGCCAGAGACCGCCGCCCGGCTCGATCCCGAAGCGATCGCGCGGGTTCGCGCCGAGGCCTGCCCCGATGCCACAAACGCCGACGAATTGCATGACGCCCTGGTGTGGCTCGGCTTTCTGACCGAGGATGAAGCCCAGAGGGAATCGGGCTGGACCGATTGGTTTGCCGAGCTTGGGCGCCAGAGACGCGCCGCACGCATATTTGTGCCGCAAGCGACAGTTTGGGTCGCGGCCGAGCGCTTGCCGCAGTTCGACGCCCTCTGGCCAGCAGTCAGGCTGGAACCCGCGATTGTCGCGCCTGAGCCACGCGCGCTCGGTTGGTGAGCGAGCCGCAAGGTAGCGTGCAACCGCAATAAGGATATGCCGCCCCGGCTCGGTGTTGCCCCATTCGCCAAACTGACGCACTCCGGCCTCGACAATGATCTGAACCTTGCCTGTCTTCATATCGGAGAGCAGACGCCGCAGGGCCGGCCGCTCCATCGTGCCGCCGGACAGGCCTCCGTCGTCGTACATGTCGGCAAGCGCGATCCATCCGGCATGACGCTGGCTCGTGATGTAGGCCTCATATGATTCGCGCCGCGCGTCGAGAGAGTTGAACTCTTGTTCGAGCCCATCGTCGGACGACTTACGGGTGTAAATCGCACAGCGGAAAATCACCCCGGAGTTCGTACGATCAGGCTTCCGCATGTTCGTCCTCCGCGCTCTCGACAGAGCGGCCTGCGCGCCCGGTAAGGCCGGTGTAGCGCGCCACGGCCCGGCGATCCCGCGGAGACAAGCCTAAATACAGAGCCGGTCGAGCTGGCCTCCACAAGAACGCACCGAGCCTTCAGGGCATCGGCCATGCCGACGTGGCGCGAAGTCCTTGCCGCGGCGAAATATAAGCTCGACGTGGCTACAGTTTTGCACGCGTTCAATTTGCCGATGTGACAACGCCATCGAGAGAGCTGCAATGGGGGTGGTGACGCGTTTCATCGCCGCATGCCGGTTTGTTCATCATCTGCAGCATCTCGATGCCGCCGGTCGTGACGAACCGCCATACCAAAAGGGCTGCGAGGAAAAGAAACCCGATATTGAGCCATGTCGTGTAGTTCCACGTGATCGATGCTTCGACGACGCGAGCCTGACGCTCGTGGAGAATGAGACCAAGGGAACCAAATAATCCTTCAACAGCCAGGGCCGCCGCCGCCATCGCAACATAAAACGTGACGAGCAGGAACGCGGCCATGTTCAAGCCGTAGTACTTGCGGTAGATGTTCAGGATCGGCGGCACGATCAGGTCGGCGAGAATGAAGGCGAGCACGCCGCCGAAGCTGATGCCGCCGTTCCACAGCACTGCGGCGAGCGGGACGTTCCCGACCGAGCAGACGAAGGCAATGATGGCGACAAGCGGGCCCACAAGCGGTCCCCACAGCGTGGCCAATACCGGATGATCGATCAGGAAAAAAGCCTTCCAGAAATCTTGCGGGACCCAGGCGGCAATTGCGCCAGCGATTACGAGGCCACCGACAATATCCATCCAGACTGCAGCCCAGTCCATGACGAAGTAGTGGCTGATCGCGGTAAGTCCATTGTCTGACATGATCCGCTGCCATAGCGGACCTTCAGCGGGAACCGACATGTCCATCTCAGCGTGCCCCTCCATGCGCCCCGCAATGCCTTTTTCCGCCTGGTCTTTTGCCGCGCGAACGAGTTGCGGTCGCAAAAACATGCGGAAAAGGAGAATGAGAATCGTGACCATGATCGGCGCGGCGATCGCCTCGGCGACCATGAAATGCCACCCCAAGAGCACGATCAAAATGATACTCAGTTCAAGCACCAGGTTGGTGGACGCCATCTCGAAGGCCATGGCAGCCGTGAAGTTCGCGCCCTTGCGAAAGATCGATCGTGCAATCGCAACTGCCGCATAGGAGCAGGACGAGGAAGCGGCCCCGAGTGCCAGCGCGATGCCAATCGAGCGCGGGCTGTCGTTTGGCAATAGCCGGCTCATTTCCCGATGCGAGACGATTGCCTGAATCACGGCCGAGAGCGCAAAGCCTAGCGCGAGCGGCCAAAGGATTTCCCATCCCATGGCAAATGCCATGCCGAGTGCGTCCAGCAGCTCTTTAAACATGCGATTTCCGTCATACTAACTGTCAGTCTTAAACTGACATTTCCCGGATGACCGTCGCTCCAGGCCCGATCTTGCCTCCGTACGGTTTCCGGCTCAAGACGGAGCCGTGGCCCTTGCAGATGGACGGGTCGCTATTCATGTGTCCGTATGACCTTCGCTGCAAGTGTACGGCCGGGGCCAAGGGTACGGCGAAGTCCCGCCAGCAAGGCGCGCGAGAGAAAGAAGTTGCGCTGGAAAAGCAACGAATGCCCGGCACGGAGAGGCGAGGTTCGGCGCGCGTGCAGGTTTCTCGCTCGTTCACCATGCTGCACAATATCACATCTGCAATTGAGGGATGAGCGGACTCGCGGCAGGAACCGCGGAGACGACGCGAATGACCCAAAGCGGAAATCGAGCGGGCTTCGTCGTCCTTGGCTATTACGTCGGCGACGAAGATATTCAGCGCTTGCCGCAGAGTGGTGCCGCAGCTCCCTAGCTCCACCTGACTTGTTGCCACGATCCCGCCGATAGCAAGAGGTAGGATCATGGGCAGATGCTACTGAGCCATAAGGGTAGTCATAACCATACGCGCATGGCCACGCTCCGGCCGGTAAAGATGCGCGGTCGCAGCCCGGCGGCCAGCGCGCAGCGGTGAGTTCAAGCTCGCCTGAACCAGGATACGACAAGGAGTAGTATGATGGCCCCAATCGCGGCATAGACGACGTCGCCTATCAACCCCGGTAGAAATGCAATCCCAAGTAATGAGAAGATGAAGCCAGCGACGATTGATCCCAAGATGCCGACGACGATGTTGCCGACCGGCCCGAATCCGGCGCCCTTAACGACAATACCCGCGATCCAGCCAGCGGCCGCACCCACGATGACCCAAATGACCAAGTCTAACATGATCTATTCCCGTGCAAGATATCCAGGCTAAGATGATGGCACGATTCAGAACGTAAAGGAAGCGCTGCGCCGGGCGGCCGCCTAGGCGAGCCACGCGGCTAATCCTGTAAGGCGGCGGAAAAAATACATAACGCCGCGAAGGGGCGATCGGGCCGCGCGCGCCCAACAAATCATTAGGGCACACTAACTGCGCGAAGTCATGGCCCAAGCGCCTTGGTTGGGGGGAAGCGCGGCCATAGATCAATGCTGCCCGAGGGATAACGCCATTACGTTCATGCTGACGGCCTCCAACTGTTGTCTCAAGCGGTCCCGCAAATGTTGGCTATCGGTGTCAACTCGGAAGACATAGGCTCACTGCGAGTTTTATCGCCCATGACCCTTAGTCTGGCATTCCCCAGATAACCGGGAATGTGCCAAGCGCGTATCATTGATCTCCTGCCGTGACATCGGACATTCGTCCTATACCGGCATTATTTTCCGGATCGCCCGCTTATTGAGGTTGAGATTGCCGCGCTGCGGCGCTGCTGTGGTGCTCCGGCACACCAAAACCAGTGACATGGGCGGATCGCGCACCGGACAATACAGAGTCGGTTGTGATCAAGACGCACTTCTCCCTTAGTTTTTGCTCGACGCATGACGACCGAACACTTCACGCAGGCGCTGGATTGGGCGGCGGCCGCAGGTCGGCGATCATTCGTAGGATGTCCGCGAAGAGATTTTTCGGAATGGCGACTTCGGCCATCTGAAACGCGACATAGCGGCCATGGCTCACGATCTTCGCGCCGATCTTGATCAGCTTTTCCTTCAGGCTCGTCAGTGACCAATCCTTTATCGGTTCGGGCGTCGCCAGCGTGCGCAGAAAATTACCGAGATTGTAGGCCAGCGCATGAAGCTGGAGACGGACGGCGTTAGCAGCGAACGACCGACATGATAGCCGGGTCCACTTGATTGCGCCTTTTCCTTCCTTGATCCATTGCTCACACGTGCCGCGCTTGTTGTAGAAGGCGACGACATTCTCGGCGGAGCGCGCCATGTTCGTCACGATGAAGCCGACGCGCGGATAAAGCTCGCCCGGATGCCATTCGACCTTGGCGATCACCCGACGCGGCTGCGACCAGCTTCCCGCTTGATAGGTGAAACTTGCATGGGATCGGCACACGTCATTGGACGGGCGACCAACCGGGCGTTTGAGCAGATAGCCGATCCTCTCTTGCAAGATGTGATTGGCGGGCAGACGGATCGCATATTTGATCCGTTCTGCCTCCAGATATTCGTAAACTTCGGGGTTTGCGAAGCCGGCGTCGGCGCGGAAATAAATGCGTGAGACCTTGCCTTGATACCGCGCCACGACCGGCTTCAGCACCGCCTCCCATCCATCGGCGCTGTGAACATTGCCGGGGCGCAGGGCGCAGCGTTCCAAATCGCCATATTGGTTGAAAACGAACAGCGGATGATAGCAGGTGCAGTCATAGTGACCGTTCCAGACACTGTGTTCCTGTTCGCCATGCGTCGGGCTCACGCTCGAATCCATGTCGAGCAAGATACCTCTCGGCGGACGGCGACCATGAACGCTGTCGATCCATTTGCCGGAGAGATCAGCGAGCGCCGAAAGGTTCTTTTCCGCCGTGAGCCAGCGCGTCTCAAAGCGGCCCATCTGGCTCGGCGAAGCCGCTGCATCCGAGGCCGCCTTTCCGCCGACTATCCACCGCATCGCGGGATCATGGCGCAGGCGTTGAGCGTCGTTCACGTCTTCATATCCGGCAAGTCGCCCAAATATGGATTGCCGCAACATCCCGACGAGTGCATGCCGGCCATTCTTGCCAGTGCGTGCGTCGGAGAGCGCATCACCCGCCATCGCGCTGAGGCACAGCGCGTCGTCCAGTTCCCGGTATGCGAGCAAGCCTGCGTCGGAGGTAACCACCGATCCGCGAAAGTGAAGCAACAATCGGCGGTCGAAATCGAGCCTGAGAGCGCCATCATACAATTCACCCGCCGGGTTCGCCATGACGGCCTCATTCGATCCGAAATAACATGCTGATTATGTTAGCTGAATCGCGGCATCGACGCTGCAAATTATTGCCTCATCCGGCGTATGCGGGTTAGTGGGCTCGACTATCATGTGCTGATGGACAAGTTCACGACTCTGGCCGATTTTGACGGAAGCGTAGTGGAGTCCCCGGGATCATGCTTTAATCGCCCCAGCATGGTAGCATGAGGCTTAGGCAACTCTTCGAGTGATCCGATCATGTCCACGATAGAACAACGCCGCGATCAGATGTTTCCAAAACTCCTGTCTGAGGAGATCGAGCATCTGCGCCGGTTCGGCGAGGTTAGGCGCTTCAAAGCGGGCGATCTCCTGTTTGTGACTGGGGAACGGAGCCCCGGCATGTTCGTGCTCATCGCGGGCACGGTTGTCGTCAGCTCGCGGGATGGTTTGGGCCACGTGGTGCCGATCGTCGAAGAGGGACAGGGCGAGTTCCTTGCCGAAGTCGGACAATTGTCGGGCCGGCCGGCGTTTGTCGACGCGCGCGCAACGACCAATGTCGAGGCGCTACTCATTACCCCCGAGCATGTGCGCGGCGTCATCGTCGCAGAAGCCGAACTTGGCGAACGGATCATGCGGGCGCTTATCCTGCGCCGGGTCGCCCGGATCGAGAATGGCGCCGGCGGCCCGGTTTTGATCGGGCCCGCATTGAACCCGGATTTGGTGCGCCTGCAAAATTTTCTCGCGCGCAACGGTTATCCGCATCAGGTCCTCGACCCTGACGAGGACGCCGATGCAAGAGCGCTGGTCGAACGCTATGCGCCAAATCCCTCAGAGCTGCCGCTCTCCGTGTGCGCCGATGGAAGCGTGCTGAAAAACCCGAGCACATCGGAACTCGCGCGCTGCCTCGGGATGGTCACGTGCGACCACCCCGATCGAATCTATGACGTCGCGATCGTCGGCGCCGGACCCGCCGGACTTGCGACCGCGGTCTATGCCGCCTCGGAAGGTCTCGCTGTAATCGTGTTCGATGCGAGCGCCTTCGGCGGACAGGCAGGCGCGAGCGCCCGCATCGAGAACTATCTCGGATTTCCGACTGGCATTTCGGGCCAGGCGCTCACCGGCCGCGCCTTCGTGCAAGCGCAGAAATTCGGCGCCGAGATGGCCATTCCCGTGGAGGTCACCGGGCTCGAATGCGGTGTCTCCCCCTTTTCCCTGACCTTGGCTACTGGAATGAGCGTCAAGTCGCTCGCAGTGGTCGTCGCGACCGGCGCGCGCTACCGGCGCCCGGAAATTCCCCGCCTCCAGGAGTTCGAGGGCCGTGGCATCTGGTATTGGGCTTCCCCGATTGAAGCGCGGATGTGCCGGCGCGAGGAGATCGCGCTTGTCGGAGGCGGCAATTCGGCCGGGCAGGCCGCTGTGTTTCTCTCCGGCTTTGCCGCCAAAATATCCATGCTCGTGCGGGCGGACAGTCTTGCATCGTCGATGTCGCGCTATCTGATCGACCGCATCGAAGCGCAGCCGAATGTCGAGCTTTTGTGCCGGACGGAAATCGTCGCGCTCACAGGCACGCCGGAAGGGCGGCTCGAACGGGTGCGCTGGCGACATGCCTCGATGGGGGCGGAAACAGAACGGGCGATCCGAAATGTCTTTTTGTTCATTGGCGCCGATCCCGCGACCGACTGGCTGCGGGCTTGCGGTGTCGGGCTAGACGCCAAGGGATTTGTCCAAACGGGTCTGGCCAGCGCGGCGACAAATGGGGAAACTCGCGAGCCGCTGCCGCTCGAATCGAATGTCCCCGGCGTGTTCGCGGTGGGCGATGCAAGGTCGGGCTCGGTGAAGAGGGTCGGCGGCGCCATCGGTGAAGGGGCGGCGGTGGTCGCGCAGCTGCACAGCTATCTTGCAACGAGCCGCTTACAACAGGCCGCGCAAGGCTCCAAATGAAAATTCCCATTCGTCGGGCTTCTCAACTCTTGGTCCCTTAGGCACGCGCATATTCTTTCAATAGAGCGTTAAGCTCGCCAATCCATCTCTCGATTCGGACTATCGTTTCTTTCGTCCTGATATCGGAGAGGTGTGTTCCCGTTTGCATCTGCCCCAACTCAAGCATCTCAAGATGCCGCTGGAACGTCGATCGTATTTCTATCCAATCCTCGTCCAAATCTTTGACTGTCGCCGTTCGATTTACCCGTTAGCTTTCCAGCAACCATGCAGGAACGAAATCGAGACGGCGAGTCTGGCGTCAATACCGATAAATTTCACTGAGACACTACCAAAATCCAACGATGGGATCCGCCGTCAGCGCCCGTGAGGCATTGTCATGTCTGGACGGCGCCCGCTGATCAAGGGTTTTTTTGCGGCGTTGCGTTTGATCGTGGGTGCGGTCATGTCTTCGGCCTGTCGATGCGGGTTTTGACGCCCCGCTGGCCCTGATGTTGTCCGCTGATCCCTTGCCCCAAATCACGTTGGCGCGCTTGACGGCGCAGACAATGCCACGGGCTTTGGGATCAATCCGCGCTCTTCGCATCACCTCTTGGTCACCCTCAATTCTTTTGCAGCCCTTGGCCGCTGACGATGTCGGCGGTCGTTACGCCGGAGCTGCGCTATAGGTTGTCTTACCGCGCATGATCGCGAAGGCGATGCGCGCCATTTTATTGGCGAGCGCGACGGCGACAAGCTTGAAGGGCTTAGTCTGCATGAGCTTCTTCGCAAAGGATCGCAGCGCGTCGTCGTGCGGCTTGCGATGATAGAGGACCGCATGCGCGCCCACGACGAGCAATGTCCGCAAATATCGATTGCCCATCTTCGAGATGCGGCCCAATCGCTCCTTGCCGCCGGACGAGTTTTGTCTCGGCGTCAGGCCAAGAAAGGCGGCGAACTCACGCGGGCCCGAGAAAGCGGAGACGTCTTGAACGCTCGCGGCCATCGCCGAGGCCGTCACCGGGCCGAAGCCAGGAATAGTCATCAGCCGGCGCGCCATTTCGTCGCCTCGAGCCATCGCGGCGATGCTTCGATCGCTGCGTGCAATCTCCTGATCCAGAGCATGCAGTTGACGCACGAGCGGGGCGAGCGCCGCGCGGACGCAGGCCGGAATCGTCTCGTCGCCTTCCGCCATGACGAGCCCCGCCATTTCGCGGGCGTTCTTGAGCCCCTGCGCCGCGATGACCCCAATCTCGGCCAGATGCCCGCGAAGCGCGTTGATCAGTTGCGTGCGTTGCGCCACCAGCATTTCGCGCACCTTGTGATGCATGAGCACCGCCTGGTTCTCCAGCGTGCGCACGCCGACAAAGCGCATCGAAGGCCTTGTCACCGCTTCGCAGATCCCGGCGGCGTCGGCCGCGTCATTCTTTTGCCGACGCACATAGGGTTTGACATAGGCCGGCGGCATCATCCGAGCGTCATGGCCGAGCTTGATCAGCTCGCGCGCCCAATGATGGGCCGAACCGCAGGCTTCCATACCGACAAGACACTCGGGCAATTGCGCGAAGAAGGCCAGCACGTCCTTGCGCCGAAGCGCCTTGGCGACGATCACGCGGCCAAAGGCGTCGATCGCATGAACCTGAAAGACATGCTTGGCCAGATCGAGGCCAACAGTCGTGACAGACGACAAATCGGTGATAGACTTTCCCATGGACGGCGCTCCTTCAGAGGGTTGCTCAACGACAACCGTCTTGGCACAGCTCTTCATTGAGCGAGATGCCGGTGCGGGCGCCGTCCACACCATCACGTTGCCAAATAGAGCACGCAACAAATCTCCTGCCGGCATTGTCACATTGGCCAAGTACACCCCCTTTTGTAGTCGTTTTGGATCTATGAGCACCGGCGTAAGCCATTGATTTCGTAACAGGCGGCCGGAGGCAAACTTGCTCATTGACAAATAAAACTCGCCAACACGACAACGCCGAGCAAAAGCCTCTCCGTCGCCTCAGACCTCCGCTTCGTGCACGTAACACCAGCGCCAATCCTCGCCTAGCTCGAATGATTGGATGATCGGATGCCCGCTTTCGTGGAAATGCATCCTCGCGTGCCGATGCGGGGAGGAGTCACAGCAGCCGACGTGCCCGCAGGTCAGGCACAGACGCAAGTGCACCCACGTCGAGCCGATTCTCAGGCAATCCTCGCAACCTTCCGCACTCGGCGTTGCATCGCGAATCATTTTCAGATGCGAGTCATCCATCTCGTCCCCATCCTTCCGGTCCGACGCACGGCGGATAGATCGGCGCCGCGATCGGGCGCCATCTCGCACCTATGCGGAGCTCAGTTGATACCTGCTCGGCAGCTCGCGGATCCATTTGGCGGTCGCAACAAAGATCATGTGGCCGCCATTGATCCTGACCTCGTCGAACAGAACGGGCGATATTATCAGGTATTGTCACATCGGCCAAGATTAGGCGATTTTCGGTGCGGGTCATTTTGAATGTGGCAGCCCAAATCGGCCTAGCCTTATTGGCAATCGCGCCTATAATTCCAATCATGGCCGACAAGCATCCAAAACGCCCGCGCGACTTCAGCCAAGCCGCCAAGCTCGTTGTCGATATTGCGAGCGGCCAGGTTGAAGATCGCGAACTCACGCCAGAGGAACGCGGGGTGGACCCAGCCGCATCGGCCATGGGCCGTAAGGGCGGCCCAGCCAGAGCCGCAAGCTTGATGCCTGACACAAGCCGGCAGCGCAAGTGATGCGGTAATTCACCAACTCCACAAATTCGGGCACCGGCAAGGGCAGGTTTTGCGCTCGAAGCTGCGTGCACGTCGGCTTCTGGCGCGTCTCGGAAGTAGCGCACGCCTCCAGTAAGAGCCGTCTTTGCTCCGATATTGGACTCAGGTGATGAGCTCTTTACAGGTGCCATTCGTCAATCGGTGGCCTCATGATTTTTGTCTGACTGGCTTTACTGGCGAGTCTCATATTTTCTGTGTCACGCTTCATTGTAAAGAGTAAACTTACAATGGGCCGCCGCTTCGAAAAAACGTCACTCACATCACGCCCATGCCCCCGTCACGGAGCGTCGTTGATAGGTCTGAATGGGCGCGGTAGCCTACCTTTGTCGAGCAACTTCACAAAAAGCCGCAGACCCGGATGCTCGTTGCCGTTCGGGTGGATGAGCAGGATCGCGCCCGGTCGCAGCGGCGGCGCAAAGACCAGCCAGCCATCGGCGCCGAGTACGACGAGATGATCGCGGCGCACGGCCTGCATGAGTGCCGCGTCAGATACGAGACCGGGAAAGCGGAAAAAGATTGAGGGTGTCTCCCCGTTCGCAATCAACAGCCGTTCCGTATCCAGAATTTCGGATTGCATATCAAAGCCCGGCGTCAAGAGAAAATTATTTGCAAGCGGGCGGCCCCGGGCATACGGGTGATGGTAGGAGTGGTTGACCCAGGTGATCTCCAAGGCGCCGGAGCGCGCCTGCTCTTGCAGCCATTGGAAATCGGCGCCGTGCCTGGTCAGCCAAAGCCCGGATATTGCGAGCGCCACCGGCGTCCGTGGCCCGATTGTCTTGAGCACTTCCAGCAAGTCACGGTCGAGCGGTTTGCGACTCGGGCAGAGATCACCGGTGATAAAGGAGCCATCTCTCATGCTGTGGGATAGCCCGGCGTTAAAAGCGGCCGATTGCGTCGCGGCACCGTTGGCAGCTGCTTGCGGGAGCATTTGAACCGCGCCTATCAATCGTGTCTCTTTTTGGATCTCATCGTCGGTATCAGCGCATGTCCAGCACCGCTCATGTTCCAAACTCGTCCCCAGCGTGGAGGGATCGACCATGAGCAGCAAGTTCTCGGCATCGACGCTCATGCGGCGAATTGCGAGGCGCGTCTGGTTCAGCGCGTTGTGGCATTGTTTAAAAATCGGGCGATAGTTGCGCACGTGCGTAAGCGGCGCCGGCTCAGCGCGTGCGGCTCGAGCGTCGATCCGCGCGGGCGCTCGACAAACGGCGTCTTGCGGGTGGACCACGCCGGGAGTGATTGCGAACAGCGATGCGATCACACATGATGTCCGCACCATCGGTGCGATTTTTTTCATGCGTGGGATTATGACCAGAAAGCCAGGGCCAGACAAGCCGTTGATCGTCATGCATTACGATAACGACGATGAAAGGGGATCCACTCTCGTCTCAGTAACTTTGGGCGCCGAGATTGCGGCGCGCTTTGGCCCGCAGAGCGAGTCGCCGCTTTCGATTCTCGCTTATGACGGCGATGCGCTCGTCGGCGGACTCAATGGCGGCACCCATTGGGGATGGTGCTACATTCGTCATTTTTGGGTTGAGGAGAGCTGGCGCAGGCGGGGTGTCGGACGTCGGCTGCTGGCGCATGCCGAGATGGAGGCCCGCGGGCGACAGTGCGTCGGCCTCTACCTTGATACATTCGATCCGGGCGCGGCACAATTCTATGAGCATTGTGGCTTTGTGCGTTTTGGTCAGATCGATGATTTTCCACCCGGACACATGCGGGCATTTCTGTACAAAAAGCTGCCTGCCAGCTGAAGAGCGTGTGATCGTTGACGTGCTGAAACGCAGCTATGCCTGGCGCGACCCGAACTCACCGGACAATACTTAGGAATTCCGCTTATTGATGCGATGCTGACGAGATATGCTCGCCGCGAGTTCTTCTCTCCATTACCCAAAGCGGTCGAAACGACACCCACAACCGATCCCGCCGACGAAAGAAATTGACCATGAAGGAATTCAGCGACGACGATCGGCTCTATCTCGACGATCTCCACATCGGGCAGCGCTTTACGAGCGGAATCCACGTTGTTGATGAGGAGCAGATCAAAGCATTTGCCCATCAGTTCGATCCTCAGCCTTTTCACCTTGATAACGAGGCCGCCAAGGACACCCTGTTTTCGGGCTCCGCGGCAAGCGGTTGACACACGGCTGCAATCACCATGCGCCTACTGGTCGAGGGCGGTTTGCCGCTCGCCGGCGGCATCGTTGGGGCTGGCGGCGAACTTGATTGGCCAAATCCAACCCGGCCCTGACAGTCTGCTGCTCGAAAGTGAAGTCTTGGACGTTAGACCCTCGCGATCCAAGCCAGATCGCGGAATCACCACGGTGCAAAGCCTGACGCGCAATCATAGAAACGAAGTGGTGCAGCGCTTGACGGCCAAGTTGATCGTCCCGCGTCGCATCTGAATTATTAGGAGAACCGCTCCTGGCGGATGTCTGCTGCGCCGGCACCACGCTGAGGCTTCGGGAGGAGGATGAAGTGCCAACTTGCTGGTGAGGTCGTCGTTCGCGTCAAGATGACCCAATCCGGGGTTTTCAGTTTGTAGCGTCAAATCAGTATGGCTTCAGTCTTTTTTCGCGGCATCGAATCGGCGCCTCGCGTCCTGGATGGCCGTGCGGTTCTGCCGGGCCCACACGCCGAGACGGCTGACGGGCTCAAGCAGGGAATGTCCGAGCTATGTGAGCTCGTAATCGACGCGAGGCGGAATGGTCGGGAAGACGGTCACGAGTCCGTCCCGCTCAAGACCTCTGAGCGTCAAGGCAGTTGCCGGAATCGACGTGATTGATAAAGTCCATGGCCGCGTTGCTATTTGGGAGCTGCCCTATCGGTCGCGATCTTCTGCTCGGCCACCCCGGCGGACATCTGCGCCGTGATCTCGATAAGACCTTTGCCCTTGGTTTGACTGTCCAGGAGATGGACCGCTTGGCGCATCGAAACGTCGCATGCTGGAAACGATGGCGATGCGGTCGGCTGGTGAGACGATGCGCGGCCGGCCGCAAACGTACCGCATCGAAACTACAAGGCTACGTCAACTGGCAGAAATGCCAGCATTAAAACCCATTCAGAAAGGGAACCTAACAATGTCCAGTCCGGCAACGCAACAGCCAACTCCGCAGTTGTTCTTCCAGACCATCAATTCTTATCAACGCACCGAAGCATTGAAGGCCGCGATCGAGCTCGAGGTCTTCACGGCGATCGGAGAAGGCAACTCTGCCGTTCTGGAGATCGCTAAGCGGTGCCAAACGTCAGAACGCGGCATGCGTATCCTTTGCGACTACCTTTGCATCATGGGGTTTCTTGCGAAAGACAGCGGGCGTTACAGTTTGAACTCAAAACTCCGCCATGTTTCTTGATAAGCGCTCGCCGGCATATCTCGGAGGCGCGATCGAGTTTCTGCTGTCGCCGATGCTGACGGGCGGATTTAACGACCTGGCTGCGGCAGTCAGAAAGGGCGGCGCCGTTATCTCCGAGGAAGGCGTGGTGGCACCGGAGCATCCGATCTGGGTGAAGTTTGCGCGCGCGATGGCCCCGATGATGGCGATGCCTTCGCAGTTAATGGCCAAACTGGCGGACGAAAGGGCGGATCGAAATCTGAAGATTCTTGATATCGCCGCCGGACATGGTTTGTACGGAATCGCCTTTGCGAAGAACAATCCACAGGCTGAGATCGTCGCGTTGGATTGGGCGCCCGTGTTGGATGTCGCGAAAGAGAACGCGCGCAACGCCGCGGTCAGCGATCGTTACAGAACGATTGAAGGCAGCGCATTTGATGTCGAGTATGGCAGCGGGTACGATCTGGTGCTGCTGACGAACTTCCTGCACCACTTCGACACGACCACTTGCGAAACGCTGCTGCGAAAGGTCCGAGCGGCACTCGCCGACGGCGGTCGCGCTTTGACATTAGAGTTCGTGCCGAACGAGGATCGCATATCGCCGCCGGAGGCTGCGGGGTTTAGCATGATGATGCTTGCTGGGACCCCGAGCGGCGACGCTTATACGTTTTCAGAGTTAGAACGCATGTTCAACAACGCCGGTTTTGCGCGCAGCGAGATTCACGCTTTGCCACCGTCGATTGAGCAGGTGCTGATCTCCCATAAGTAGTTGCGCGAATTCTAAACATCATTTGTTCGATGGCTTACCCATGAAGTTCCGCGCTCGTTCGTCCGATCAAATCTTCCTCGGACAGGATCAGGCCTTCTGGTTGGGGCGGCGCGCTCGCTTGCCATCGTCGGGCAGCCTTCCAAGAATTCGCATCAACCGACCCGCCGACGACAGCGCAAGATGCAAGGTTTCACGAGCGTCGGGTCAGCGCAAAGATTTCTCTCGTTTCATGCAGCAGCCCACAATGCCTTCAACATCGAACGCCATCTTACTTCAGAACCTTCAGGGCATCGGCAATGCAGACATGGCACGAGGTCGTCGTCGAGGCGTGAGCCTGACGTGCCAGGACTTTTGTTACGCGCTCTTTTGGAAATGTGACAGAGCCTTCGACGCTCTCGTCGAAGCCATCGCTCAATATGAAAATACGCTAGTGTCCTGCGTCGCAAATATCGACTAATATCTGCCTTGCGCCGTGATTTGCGGGGAGGATGGGATGGCGCGGCCAATCAAGCGACTGCACGCGGCGCCTTATGTCGTCAAAGAACTTCGTCGGCGGTCACGGTCAACCACCATCGGCGCCCGCGACATGGAACGCGCCAACATCATTTTGCCGCGGCTCGACGGCGTCGGCGTTGCGACTGCCGCCGAGCGGCTGAAGACAACGTCGAAGCGCGTTTCCCTGTGGTCGGGGCGTTTCGAGAGATCGGGCCTCGACGGTCTGGACGACAAGCCAGGTCGCGGTCGCAAGCCATCGATCCCAAATGCGAAAGTGGCGCGTGTCGTCACCGAGGCGACACGGCCGCCGCAAGGGAAGACCCGCTGGAGCATCCGCTCGATGAGCCGTCACGCCGGCGTCTCGCCGAGTACGGTTCAACGCATCTGGTCGAAAAACGACTTGAAACCGCATCGCTTGAAGACCTTCAAACTCTCGAATGATCCGAAGTTCGAAGAGAAATTCTGGGACGTGATCGGGCTCTATCTCGATCCGCCGACGAAAGCGCTCGTGTTGTGCTGCGACGAGAAAAGCCAATGCCAGGCGCTCGAACGAACGCAACTCGGGCTTCCGCTGGCGCCCAACCGCACACGCACGATGACGCACGACTATATGCGGCACGGCACAGTCATGTCTGGACGGCGCCCGCTGATCAAGGGTTTTTTTGCGGCGTTGCGTTTGATCGTGGGTGCGGTCATGTCTTCGGCCTGTCGATGCGGGTTTTGACGCCCCGCTGGCCCTGATGTTGTCCGCTGATCCCTTGCCCCAAATCACGTTGGCGCGCTTGACGGCGCAGACAATGCCACGGGCTTTGGGATCAATCCGCGCTCTTCGCATCACCTCTTGGTCACCCTCAATTCTTTTGCAGCCCTTGGCCGCTGACGATGTCGGCGGTCGTTACGCCGGAGCTGCGCTATAGGTTGTCTTACCGCGCATGATCGCGAAGGCGATGCGCGCCATTTTATTGGCGAGCGCGACGGCGACAAGCTTGAAGGGCTTAGTCTGCATGAGCTTCTTCGCAAAGGATCGCAGCGCGTCGTCGTGCGGCTTGCGATGATAGAGGACCGCATGCGCGCCCACGACGAGCAATGTCCGCAAATATCGATTGCCCATCTTCGAGATGCGGCCCAATCGCTCCTTGCCGCCGGACGAGTTTTGTCTCGGCGTCAGGCCAAGAAAGGCGGCGAACTCACGCGGGCCCGAGAAAGCGGAGACGTCTTGAACGCTCGCGGCCATCGCCGAGGCCGTCACCGGGCCGAAGCCAGGAATAGTCATCAGCCGGCGCGCCACTCGCGACAGCCCTAAAACCGCTTCACCTTCTTCTTCGTCCCGCTTCTTCATCCCGCAACACGGCTCCTGGCTCAACCTGGTTGATGGATTCTTCTCCAAGCTCGCGCGCTCCGCGCCGCGTCCTATCCTGGCCGCTTCCAAACAAGTGCTTGAAGAGCGCATCTTGGTCGCCATCGACGACATCAACCCACAGCTCGTCGTCCCCACTTTGTCCTAAAAACTCGATGAGGCCTCTTAATATGATTCGAATTTCGGAAACGATGTGATAGACTACGCTCCCGCGTGCGAAAGTCTTTATTTTCAAGGTGTTTTGCGGGGAGCGGGTGGGGGATAGTTCAACGGTAGAACTGCGGACTCTGACTCCGTCAATCTTGGTTCGAATCCAAGTCCTCCAGCCACATAACCTTGTGATATTACTGCGTTTTATCAGTTTTCGTCTGCTTCGGAATTCGTCCGACATGTCCGCCGGTTACGGGCCCGCCATCACAATGGTCCGGTTCCAGAGACGCAAAATCGCGGCCTGAGGCCCGCGAAGGGGTGTCACGCCAAGCCGCGACGCCATGGCGTGGATGCTGTCATCACGGCCCGCAAGGAACATGTTGCGCGTTGCGATCGCCCGGGCGATCAGAGAGGCAAGGCCGTCGTCGATCGCTTTCGCGGCGCCATTGCCGAGGGGAAGGCGAAGGCGTAATGCCACACCTTCGCCCATGGGGGTATCAATGAAACTTGCACCCTCGGCCAGCCAATACCAAAATGCCAGAAGCAGGTCGCGCCATTTGTCGTTGCGCCAGCTCTTGCAGAAAGATCGGCGCAATCGGTGCAGGTGTTTGGCATCTCCCAAAGCGTTGTGTCCATCCGCCGTAAACACGACGCGGCCCGCCACTCGCACGTAACGGATGGGGGTAGTTCGGGCCCAACAACTGACTCCATAGTGCCAATGGAAGCCCCGTTTCTTCGAACGACCGACGAGTTGCCGCAGGCCGGAGGGACCGTCCGGCCAACTGAAGCTCAGTTTCTTAAGTGAAGTGCGAGCGGCCGTTGGCCACCATGCCAAACGCCCCGAAGCAATTTCGAATGAGTGTAATCCCTTCGCTTGAAAAAGTGCGGCGAAGTCCTTGCCGTGCGAGATCAGTAAACTTCGCACGCGCCTCTCCGGGAACGATGTGTAGATCAGGCCAACCTGCCTCAAGAAAGTCGTCGGTCAGCCTTTCCGCGATGACTTCGAGAGGAAGGTTAGGGCCGAAATACTCCTGCAACTGGTGATGGAGCGCGAAAGACAGGAAGCCTCGATTGAAGGCCACTACCGGCAGCAGCAAGTCCTGGATGGTCTTTTGCGCCATGCCGACCGAGATGCCGCCCCTAAAATCGTAGAAGAGAATGCGTGCAGGAACGCAATCGATCGGCAACCAGTTGGACACAAGGCGTTCGGCGGTGTTCGTGATTAACCTAGCGTCCTTGAGATGGACGCCTTGCCAGAGGTCCACATTTCCTTTGTGGACGGTACACGCTATCTGCGCTTCGGACAAAACGGAAAGAAGATCGCTGAGACCATGGGCCCAGCCTTTCTCGAAATCAATATACTGCGCATGAGCGATTTGCAGCGGGGCATCGAAGGCAGCGAGGCGCAACGGTACAATGAACGCTTCGTCCTTGATCCGCTTTGCAATCGGAGTGGCAATTGTGGTCTCGTTGCGAACGCCCCGCTTCTGAACGCCGTGGGGCGTGGCGACGAGCAAGAACTTGGCGGCCTTTTCGCGGATCGCGTTTTCAAGAACGCGTTCCCAGTCGTCGCCGCCCTTGAGGCGAAGAACGTCGGCAAAGACCTCGTACCCAAGCGCGGCGAGCTTTGCCCCAAGCCAAAGCGTAAAGGCATTGTCTTCCGGGCTGGCGTGGCTAATGAACAGCGCCTGACGCACTTGATCGGTCAAAGCCGCCATCGAACACCCACTTTTCCCCGCATGAGGAGCCCAGATGCCATCGTCATTGGGAGACAAGATCAGGAAGCATCGCCTGGAAAAGGGCTATTCCCTGGACAAACTGGCGAAGATAACCAATTCCAGCAAAAGCTACCTTTGGGAGCTCGAAAACCGAGATACACGCAAGCCGTCGGGCGAAAAGCTGACGCGAATCGCCGAAGCCCTCTCCGTCACGACGGATTACCTGCTCGACGAATCTGCCGAACCCAACGAGAACGTCCTCAGGGAGGCCTTCTTCCGAAAGTTCAACAAGCTTGATCCCAACGACCAGAAGAAGATCGAACAGATGATCGATGCCTGGAGAAAAAAGAGTTGAAGCTACCAACGACACCACAAGGGTGGGCGATCCGCCTGTCGAAGCTCGTGAAGATATTTCACGAGGCGCACGGACTCGACAGGTTTCCCATCAAGATCGCATCGATCGCGACAGAGTATTCGCGCAAAGTTTTCCCCGACGCACCAATCACCAAGGTGGAGGGCCTCGAACTGTCCGCAAAGTTCGAGGGAATACTGATGCCGCATCCGAATAGAAACGGCGAGTGGGGCATAATCTACAACAGCTCGATCACCTCCAAGGGCCGCATTAACTTTACGCTTGGACACGAACTCGGTCATTACCTGTTGCATCGCCATCTTTCGCCGGAAGGCTTTCGATGTTCCAGCCGCGACATGCTGGATTGGAAATCAGAGCACGGCCAGATCGAGGCTCAGGCCAACACGTTCGCTTCTTTCCTCTTGATGCCGCTCGACGACTTCCGGGAGCAAATCCGCAGCCAAGCGATCACCATGGCGCTGATGCGCCATCTGTCGGATTGCTATGAGGTATCGATCACGGCCGCCATCCTCAAATGGCTCGGCATCACCGACAAGCGCGCGATGATCGTCGTCAGCAAGGATGGTTTCATCGACTGGTCTTGGGGGAGCAAACGGCTCTTCAAATCAGGGATCTATTATCGCGCTCGGCAGGAAACCGTGCCATTGCCGGAGCTTTCTCTTGCCGCTCGGCGAGATCCATCGATCGACGCTGAAATCGGTTTCGTCGATCCGAAGGGCGTGTGGGTCGGCAACGAAGAAGTGAACGAAATGCGTCTGATGCCGGACTGCGATGAAGAAGATACGCTCGACAGGTACGATCAATTTCAGAGACACGCATAATGGGCGCGGCTTCGCGGTTCGAGGAATCGATCGACAATTAGTGTTCTCTGATCCTCCAGAACCGGCTTTACCGCGGCGAGATATTCCACAAGGGCAATTCCTATCCCGGAGAACAGCCGGTGGCGATGAAGATTGGTCAGTAGGTTTGCGGTGTCCATGCGGGTGCGGTCGGTCAGCGCCTGGAGCTCCACGGGAGAACCTCTGGCCGCCATATTCGGCGCCATCGGGGCGCAATCGGCGCTTGCTCTTTATCCCGCCGTCGGCAATCTCGTCCCGCAGGGCGTGAACCGACTTGAGCGCAAGGTAACGCCGGTAGATCTCGACAACGATGCAAGCCTCGGCGTCGTTGACGACGAGCTTGCGGTTTTTCACGTCATAACCCAATGGCGGCATGCCGCCCATCCACATGCCCTTTTTCTTGGAGGCGGCGATCTTGTCGCGGATGCGTTCGCCGGTGACTTCCCGCTCGAACTGGGCGAAGGACAAAAGGACATTCAGGGTCAGCCGTCCCATGCTGGTGGTGGTGTTGAATTGCTGGGTGATCGACACGAACGAGACGCCGCGGCGGTCGAAGACATCGACGAGCTTGGCAAAATCGGAGAGCGCGCGCGTCAGCCGGTCGACCTTATAGACGACGACCACATCGATCTGGCCTGCCTCGATGTCGGCAATCAGCCTTTTCAGGGCTGGCCGCTCCATCGTGCCGCCGGAAAACCCGCCATCATCATAGAGCGTCGGCAACACCGTCCAGCCTTCGCGCTTTTGCGAGAGAATGAAGGCGGCGCAGGCTTCCCGCTGGGCGTCGAGCGAGTTGAAGGCCTGCTCCAGCCCCTCCTCCGATGATTTTCTTGTGTAAATCGCACAGCGTGCCTTTTTGGCGGAGCGTCGCGGCGTCTTGTCCGATTCACCCATCGCACGCCCCATTGCTCGGCGGCCGCCTGTGCGGCGATCTTCGGCTTCGATTTGGACGGCTGTCCGGCAGGCACGCGATAAACGCGCTCAGTCCCGGCCTTCTCCGATATCAGTGTCAAGCCGAGCTTCTTGCGCACCACACCCGCAAAGAAGCCGCGGACCGAGTGCTGCTGCCAGCCGGTCGCCTTCATGATGGCGGCGATCGTTGTCCCCTTGGGCTGTCTAAGCAGAGCGAGGACGGCCTCCTGCTTGGTCCCGCTGCGGGTCGAACCCAAGGGAATGGTCGAAGGCTTCGCAGGTCTGTTCGCGCGGCTCTTGGCGCGCGCAACCTCGGTCTTTCTGGGGGTTTTGCCATGCGACATTTGAGGATCCTTTTCGGTTGCGACGGCACCAGCGCCGTCACCACCGAAGCCCCGCAGTGGCACCATCGCCAGCGGGGCAAGATCCCGGATGGGCCAACCGGCCCTTATCTCGGCACGGCGACAGTGACCTCCAATCGCCGCGGAAGTCCACTCCTTTCTGCGACGAAAATTAAGCGCCAATCGCCCAGCGTTTGGCACGCGTCTCTGGATTCAAAAGTGCGAATCTTTCCGTTCCGGCAAGGCAGTCGAGTTTCGGGGGGTGTAATTCCGTGCGGTGAGAATTGCCGACGTTTCCGTTGGTTAGGCTGGCGGGCGCCGGCCTCTGTTTGCTAATTTCCAATTTCCGTTTCGGCATGGCGAAAACCAGTTCAATTTCTCACGGAGACCGGTTCTGACGGCGCTCATCGGGGTGCCGGGCGCGATTCTGGAATCGTGGCTTCAGACTGCGCCGCGCTCGGTTTACCATGGATATTCGCGACCGTCGTAGTTGTAGAACTTGCCCGATTGATCTGGACCTAAGAGTCTCGATAAGCCGCCGCACGGCCGTCACGCTCTCCTGCGGCGACAACGGCGCCTTGGGACCGCCCATGTCGGTCCTGACCCATCCAGGGTTGACCAGAACACATGTGATTCCGCGCGGCGCCAAATCGATGGCAGTGCTTCGCATCACCATATTCACCGCCGCCTTGGAGCTGCGGTAGGCGATGGAGCCGCCAGACGTATTGTCGGCGAGCGAGCCCATGCCACTCGTGATGGTGGCCACCAGGCGACGCTCACTGCGAGCAACGTGTTCACTAAAGGACTCGAGCACCCGGAGAGGACCCATTGTATTCACGTCGAAGACGTGGGCCCAGGATTCGTAGTCGACATTGCCGGTCTTCTGGCCCGACGCGCCGGCAATCCCGGCGCAGTTGATGAGCACATCTACGGCGACATTCTTGAGTTGCGTTGCGGCGTTCCGGACGCTTTCGGCATCGGTCACATCCATTGCAACAACGTTAAGCATGCCCCCTGTGTCTTGCACCAAGCGCGCGAGCTTGTTCGCCGAGGCCGGGTTGCGGCACGCGGCAAACACGCGCCTTCCGTCAGCCAGGTACTGACTGACAAATTCGAAGCCGAGTCCACGATTGGCGCCCGTGATAAAGATTGCTGCTGGCATAGGATGTGGTCCGCTTTGTTGAACGCCTTTCTTTTCCATTGGTTCGCTAAGCCTGGGCGATTTCGCAAGATTGCGTGCTCCTACTCGGCCCAGGGATAAGGCCGCGCCTCGGCGCATAAGATGGGTATCAGTAATCTTGATCGGTGACGTTTTTTGAAAGACATTGTCGGGTTTCTTTATCTGGTATTGAAAGGCGTCTCGCGTCGTCACCACCAAGACTCCGGACAGGCGGAATAGCCAGCGAGAGCAGAATACTGAAAGAGTCTTTGGCATTGCATGGGGACGGGAGCAGTCACGGTCTATTCCAAGCAGAAGTCTACCCCTTTCTGGAGTTTCTTGCGGCCGGCTTTTCGTGAACAATGCATCGAATAATGCTTGCTCCTTCCCGACATGGAGTGTGAGATAGCACGACAAAGGTTAGACGCCATGGCTCTTGTCCGCCATCTTTCGCGCTTCCGCCACGCCCGCCACCGGCAGGTTGTCGGAATCAAGCAGACCAATCTGCACAAGAACGGAAGCCTGATCCCAGTAGATGTGCTCATGCACCAGCTTGTCGTCACGGAACTGAACGATGGCGACAAGCGGTACCTCGACCTTGCGGCAGGTGGGCGGCACGCCTAGAAGCATCCAGTCAATCTCGGAGGTGTGCGTGAAGCTGAACAGCATCTCGTCCACCAGGCTGTCCGTACCGACGGTGCGGCTCATCGGAACCAGCCTAGTATCAGGCGGATTGGCGCCGATAAAATGGTATTTGTAGAAACGTTTCAGCTGATCGTGCCCGACGCCGCCGGTCATCGTAGGAATGTGGTTCACATACGGCGCATCGACTATTGTCGCCATGGTAGAATCGACATCGCGGGTCTCGAACTCGTAGCGACAATGCTCTTCCCAAAGGGCGACGAGATCATATCCAGGCACAGGATGCTCCTTGCTCAGTAGCCGTCTGTCGGGTAAGAAAGCCGCCGAGTTGGTCTTGAAAGTTGCGCCGACTTTACCCCAAATCGCTCCATAAGATTATAGCCTGATCCTCTCCACCTCGTCCTGCGTGAGCCGTTCCTTGGTGCCGTCGTAGAGCTTGGTGGTGCGCGGGCTCTCGTGCGCCGCCATTTCCTGCGCGTGTTCGAGGGTGTACGCGGTGATGTCGGTCGCGCGGAACGTGTGATTGCCGATCGGCGCGTGAATGCCGGCGGCCGGCGGATCATGCGCTACAAAGGGTACCGGTTTCCACCCGAGATCATCCAGCAGTCGATCTGGCTCTATCTCCGGTTCACGCTGAGCTTTCGCGACGTCGAAGATTTATTGGCGGAACGCGGTATCATGGTGTCCCACGAGACTGTTCGGCGCTGGGTGAACCATTTCGGACCGGTGATCGCGACCTGCGCAAACGCCGACCCAAGCCCCATACGGCTTGGCATTTGGACGAGGTTTATCTGAAAATCGATGGCAGCATGGTCTATCTGTGGCGTGCCGTCGATGCCAAGGGCGAGGTCCTCGATGTGCTGGTCCAGACGAAAAGGAACAAGCGTGCCGCGCTGAAACTCATGCGCAAGCTTTTGAAGAAATATGGCTTCCTGCCGGAGACTCCGGTCACGGACGATTTGCGATCTTACCACGCCGTAGCGCGCGATCCCGGCATCGAGCATCGGCATTGTACCGGCCGATGGCGAATCAACAGGGCAGAGAATTCGCATCAGCCGACCCGCCGACGAGAACGCAAGATGCAAGGTCCCAGGCTCAGCGCAGAGATTTCTTTCGCCTCACGCGGCCACCTACAACACATTCAACGTCCAACGCCATCTCACATCGGCAAGAACGCACTGAGTCTTCAGGGCATCGGCCCTGCAAACGTGGCGGGAAATCGTCGCCGCGGCGTGAGCTCGATGTGCCAGTAGATTTCCTACGTGCTGAATTTGGCAATGTGACAAATCCAACGCGGCTGATCTTTATAGACGAAACGGCTGTCAGTACCACGATGGCGCGTCTGGTTACCAATGGCCGCTGCGCTTGTTCCAGAGCCAAAGAAGATGAGCGAAGCGATCGTACCCAAAGCGGGTCACATGGATGATGGCTGGCGCGCCGAGGATCGCGGCAAGCCAGCCCTCACCCGGCGTTCGTCGCCAAACTGCAATTTCGACATCTGCACCAACAATCAGCCGTCCGCGTTCGTCCACGGCATGCAGACGTCGACGCACATCATCCACATCGGCGCCAAAAGCAGCGAGCGCTTGCGGTTCGACATTGATGTCGCGGAATTCAATCGTGGCCGCCTTGACGGCGGATGCGAGCTTGTTGCGTTACCGAGCAATTCCTGCGTCGCAGACAGGGCATTTCGTATTGTACCAGATGGTGAGCGCGGGCCGGGTCATGATGTGGTTGTCCAGAATCCGTTCAAAAGAGGAATTGACCGTCGGGTGGCAGCTTACCAGATTATGTTGTGCGAGAATCGACCAGGACTCCCTCAAAAATTGGTACACTCCTCAGGTCTTTCGCCCTCTTGAATGTTCGTCAGCTTGGCTCGGCCCACCTTGCGATGCAAAACGAGCAACTGGTGACGAAGCGCCGCATTCTCCGCCTCAAGCCGGCTTTTCGACTTGAATGGCGACGCCAAGATTGCCAGCACAAAGTAAATCAGCGCGATCATTGCGCCAGCTTAGTGTCCGTCCGGAGAGAAATTGAATCCTATGAATCACTTGTGATGGCATTGTCACGGCGATTCGGGCTTGTGGCCTCGCTGGCAGTTCAGTAGCCAAGGGGATGAAGAAAATCAGCTATGGCGGCTACCGGTTCCCTTCCGAGATTATCCAGCAGGCGATCTGGCTCCATGTCCGGTTCACCCTGAGCTTTCGTGACGTTGAGGATTTGCTGGCGGAACGCGGAATCGTGGTTTCCTATGAGACGGTGCGCCGCTGGGTGAACTCATTTCAGCACGATGATCGCGGCGGACCTGCGCAAACGCCGCCCTAAGCCCTATACGACTTGGCATCTCGACCAAGTCTATCTGAAAATCGATGGCCGCATGGTCTTTCCTTGGCGCGCCGTCGACGCCGAGGGCGAGGTGCTCGATGTGCTGGTCCAGAGCAGGAGAAACAGGCGCGCGGCGCTGAAACTCATGCGCAACCTTTTGAGGAAATACGGCTTTGTCCCAGACAAACTCGTCACGGATGACCTGCGATCTTATGCCGCCGCGGCCAGTGATCTTGGAATCGCAAAACGCCATGAGCGCGGCCGATGGCGCAACCTTGTATGCGGCGGACCTTCCAAGGGTCCGAACCATGATGCGGCCATGCGCATCGGCGGCGAAGCTCCTCGATGATGGGCCCATTCTTCAAACGCGGCTTACAAGCCATGGTGTTGTTCGGGTCACCGTCACCTCGGATCCAGATCGACAATGCTTACGCCGCGATCGCCGGACGAGTGCGTTTCTGGGTTCGATGCGGGACGTTGGTACTCATGCCGAGGCTCGCAAGACGGTCGGTCTTCGCTCGCCGATGCTCACGTGAGACGGCGATGCTTGTCGCGTGAATGACGTAAGCTTCGATACCACGGGCCCGCGGCCAGCGCGCCAGCCAAAATCCGTCGCGACCAGCCTCAAAGGCCACGGCACGACGTGAAATCCCGCGTCCCGCCTTAGCGGCTTCGTTCCGCCAGCGCCGAAGCGGCCCGAGCAGAGCCGTCTGGTCCACCTTCAGCTTCGTCGCTGGTTGGCGCGATATTCCGGGTACGATGCCAGCGACAAGCCAACTCGACTTGACTCATCTCGACTACCGCGATGAGCGAGCTATCCTGATCAAGGGTCGTACGGCAGCCGCGCGAGTTGTTTGGCTGGGACATGGAACACTCCGTCGATTGTTGCCAAGCGACGATGGTGTCTTGTCCTCGCCGCGCCCCATGGTATCTTCAACGTCCAACGTCATCTCACTTCGGCAAGAACCCACCGCGATTTTCGCGTGTCGGCGCCGCAAACGTGGTGTGAAGTTGTCATTGCGGCGCGAGCCCGACGTCCCAGCAGATTTTTTACGTGCCCAATTTTGCAACGTGACAGCGCCATCGAGAGTGCTGACTTTGCCGCGTTGCAACGAGATTATGCACTTGTCCTGAAGATTTGCGGGCGGGGGCGGTCACTTGAGTCCGCTGGACACCGAGCATTTCCGCCACGAATTCATGCGCGAGCGACACCTCATCCGTGCCTGCCGATCGCGGGTAATCAGCGGCGACGGGAATAGACCTCGGATTTGCCCGTCGGCGCGAGCGTCGCGCCGACGGACTTGCAATGAAAATGCCCTTTCTCACATCTTGTTTGCTTCGGCCTTTTTGTCAAAGGTCGGGAGCATTTTTAGTTCGTCTTTGGTGCGATTGAGGGTGAGCCATTCCTTGCCGTTGCGCTCCGCGATCTTCAGGTCGTCGAAGGGAATCATGACGTCCTTCTGGCCAACGCCAATGAATCCGCCGACGCTGACGATCGCGGCCGTAACCTTGGCGTTGCTATCGATGATAAGATCGGTGACATCGCCAATCTTGTTTTCAGAAGGATCATAAACATTCGCCTTGTAAATGTCGGAGGCGAGCAACCGCCCCGTCGAAGGCGAAGGACTGGTCACGGCGGACCGTCCCGTGTAGGGCGGGTTGGTCATTGGCGTCTCCGCCAGAGCGAGGCCGCCAGCAAGAGCGAGGGCCGAGGCGGATAAACCGAGCGACTTTAACATAAGCAACTCCTTTGCTGTTATGGCACCGCGTTGGTGCTTGCACGCAAACGCCATCACTAGGTCTTGGTTCCTCCAGCGAGGTAAAATGTTATTCGGGTCACCACGCAATGTGGCGTACGCCACTGACAAAAGAAGCGTGTTGAATATATCGTGCGAGCATGCAGCCCAGCGCTTTCATTTCATGGCAGAGACGATGCCGCAGAAGATGTTCACTGCCACGGCCAATGGAGATGTCGATTATTTCAACCGGCAATGGACAGACTTCACCGGGCTGAGGTTCCATCAATTCCGCGATTGGGGCTGGACGTAGTTCATCCTGGCGAGCCCTTTGAATTCGTGCGCCGCTTCCGGCGCGCCGACGGCGCCTATCGATAACATCTCAGCCGCGCCCGCGCCATGCGGAATGTCTCCGGGAATACCTCGATGTGGATCGGCTCAAACACGGAGATCCACGAGCAGAAGGAGATGGCGGAGACGCTGCGGCCACGCGAGGAGGGCCTGCGGGAGAGCGAGGCCTATCTCCGCTTGGTGCTCGATTCGGCCGCAGACGGTTTCTATGGCGTCGATCGCGACGGCGTCACCACCACCTGCAACGCCGCTTTCCTGCTCATGTTCGAGCGCGCCGAAGACGTGGTCGGCAAGAAGCTGCACCATGTCATCCACCACTCCCATGCGGACGGTTCTCCCTACCCGAAGGAGGAGTGCCACATTTACCGGACCGCTCGGACCGGGCGGGCCGCGCACGTCGATAACGAGCTGTTCTTCCGTCTCGATGGCAGCAGCTTTCCGGTCGAATATTGGTCTTACCCCCTCCACCGCGATGAGAGGTTCACGGCGCGGTCACCACGTTTATTGACATAATCGAGCGCAGACTGGCTCAAGAACAGCAACGTCTTCTTCTCAAGGAAATAAATCACCGCGTGAAAAACCTGTTCGCACTTGCGGGCAGCGTGGTGACGCTCAGCGCGTGCACTGCCGGTACGCCAAAGGAGTTGGCCGAAGCAGTCCGGGAAAGGCTCGCAGCGCTCGCGCGTGCCCATGATCTCACGCTGCCCGACCTCACCGGGGGAGGGGAAAAATCTGGTCAAGCGACGAGTTTGCCGGCTCTGGTCCGAACGATCGTTTCTCTATACGTCACCCAAGAGGATGCGCGGGTCATCGTAGAGGGACCTGACGTGCCAATCGGTGGGAATGCCGTCACCGGCATAGCCCTTCTGCTGCGATTGCGACTAACGCTGCGAAATATGGGGCGTTATCGACTGAAAGCGGCCACGTTAATGTCAGTTGGTCCGTGTGGAAGGACGAACTTCTGCTGGCATGGCGGGCCGCCGCTTAACGGACAGCCGGAAAAAGAAGGATTTGGCAGTTTACTCGCCCGGCTGACAGCGACGGGCCAATTCACTGGCAAGATTTCCCGCGACTGGAACCGGGAGGGCTTGACCGTAAACCTGTCGGCCCCGCTGGAACGCCTCACAATGTGAAATGTTGGGAGCCGGGGCCGCGCCGCGCAAGGATGCCACGCAGTTCTACATTTCATGCTGGGGGCTGGGACGGAGCTCCAGGCCATCCCAGGGAACTAAAGTGGCAAATTCCAGTTTCTGCAAAGGCTCGGCGTCTAGTGTGCTGACTCTCAATTGCCGACATATAACTCATGCAGCCTCGGCGTTGTCGAGGGCATCGCGGGCGCGCTTGATTTTGGCGAGGATTTCGGCGCCTTCGGCCTTCCACTTGTGAGGCTTTGGATTGGCGTTGCGCTCGGCGAGATAGGCCTTGATGTCACGCGCCAGTGCATATTGAAGCGCAAATGCTTGTCGCGCTCACCTTCGGATGTTGGTGCGTGGCGTAGTTGTCCGCAATCAGATGCAGATCGAGGCCGGGTAGCGTTTCACGATCAATCTGTTTGAGAAAGCGCGGCCATTCGACGTGCGTGTGGCTCGCCTCGGTGCGAGCAATCAGCTTGCCCGACAATTGGACAAGGGCTGCAAACAACGTGATGGTGTGGACGGCGCCCGCACCGGCATCTCGCTCAATGAAGAGCTGTGCCAAGACGGTTGTCGTTGAGCAACCCTCTGAAGGAGCGCCGTCCATGGGAAAGTCTATCACCGATTTGTCGTCTGTCACGACTGTTGGCCTCGATCTGGCCAAGCATGTCTTTCAGGTTCATGCGATCGACGCCTTTGGCCGCGTGATCGTCGCCAAGGCGCTTCGGCGCAAGGACGTGCTGGCCTTCTTCGCGCAATTGCCCGAGTGTCTTGTCGGTATGGAAGCCTGCGGTTCGGCCCATCATTGGGCGCGCGAGCTGATCAAGCTCGGCCATGACGCTCGGATGATGCCGCCGGCCTATGTCAAACCCTATGTGCGTCGGCAAAAGAATGACGCGGCCGACGCCGCCGGGATCTGCGAAGCGGTGACAAGGCCTTCGATGCGCTTTGTCGGCGTGCGCACGCTGGAGAACCAGGCGGTGCTCATGCATCACAAGGTGCGCGAAATGCTGGTGGCGCAACGCACGCAACTGATCAACGCGCTTCGCGGGCATCTGGCCGAGATTGGGGTCATCGCGGCGCAGGGGCTCAAGAACGCCCGCGAAATGGCGGGGCTCGTCATGGCGGAAGGCGACGAGACAATTCCGGCCTGCGTCCGCGCGGCACTCGCCCCGCTCGTGCGTCAACTGCATGCTCTGGATCAGGAGATTGCACGCAGCGATCGAAGCATCGCCGCGATGGCTCGAGGCGACGAAATGGCGCGCCGGCTGATGACTATTCCTGGCTTCGGCCCGGTGACGGCCTCGGCGATGGCCGCGAGCGTTCAAGACGTCTCCGCTTTCTCGGGCCCGCGTGAGTTCGCCGCCTTTCTTGGCCTGACGCCGAGACAAAACTCGTCCGGCGGCAAGGAGCGATTGGGCCGCATCTCGAAGATGGGCAATCGATATTTGCGGACATTGCTCGTCGTGGGCGCGCATGCGGTCCTCTATCATCGCAAGCCGCACGACGACGCGCTGCGATCCTTTGCGAAGAAGCTCATGCAGACTAAGCCCTTCAAGCTTGTCGCCGTCGCGCTCGCCAATAAAATGGCGCGCATCGCCTTCGCGATCATGCGCGGTAAGACAACCTATAGCGCAGCTCCGGCGTAACGACCGCCGACATCGTCAGCGGCCAAGGGCTGCAAAAGAATCGAGGGTGACCAAGAGGTGATGCGAAGAGCGCGGATTGATCCCAAAGCCCGTGGGCATTGTCTGCGCCGTCAAGCGCGCCAACGTGATTTGGGGCAAGGGATCAGCGGACAACATCAGGGCCAGCGGGGCGTCAAAACCCGCATCGACAGGCCGAAGACATGACCGCACCCACGATCAAACGCAACGCCGCAAAAAAACCCTTGATCAGCGGGCGCCGTCCAGACATGACTGTGCCGTGCCGCATATAGTCGTGCGTCATCGTGCGTGTGCGGTTGGGCGCCAGCGGAAGCCCGAGTTGCGTTCGTTCGAGCGCCTGGCATTGGCTTTTCTCGTCGCAGCACAACACGAGCGCTTTCGTCGGCGGATCGAGATAGAGCCCGATCACGTCCCAGAATTTCTCTTCGAACTTCGGATCATTCGAGAGTTTGAAGGTCTTCAAGCGATGCGGTTTCAAGTCGTTTTTCGACCAGATGCGTTGAACCGTACTCGGCGAGACGCCGGCGTGACGGCTCATCGAGCGGATGCTCCAGCGGGTCTTCCCTTGCGGCGGCCGTGTCGCCTCGGTGACGACACGCGCCACTTTCGCATTTGGGATCGATGGCTTGCGACCGCGACCTGGCTTGTCGTCCAGACCGTCGAGGCCCGATCTCTCGAAACGCCCCGACCACAGGGAAACGCGCTTCGACGTTGTCTTCAGCCGCTCGGCGGCAGTCGCAACGCCGACGCCGTCGAGCCGCGGCAAAATGATGTTGGCGCGTTCCATGTCGCGGGCGCCGATGGTGGTTGACCGTGACCGCCGACGAAGTTCTTTGACGACATAAGGCGCCGCGTGCAGTCGCTTGATTGGCCGCGCCATCCCATCCTCCCCGCAAATCACGGCGCAAGGCAGATATTAGTCGATATTTGCGACGCAGGACACTAACGCCGGAACTTAAAGAAATTGCGGAACTCTTGCGTGATACTGTTTCCGGGTAATTGATGCGGATTGATTGGCTTTGGCCACCAATGGAATCCGGTCCGAGTTTTGATTTGCTCTGGCTGTTCGGCCAGGATGACGCATTGTTGGGCGATTTTTGCGTCGAGTTCCTCGATGGTTGCGATGTGCTTGTTGACGATTGGCTCGTCGACGAGTGCCCATAGGGTTTCGGCGGGCTGCAGTTCTGGGCTGTAGGGCGGCAGATAAACGAGGCGGATGCCATCGGGGATCTTCAGGCCCGCCGCGCTGTGCCATCCCGCATTGTCGAGCACGAGCAGGATGATACGCCCTAAACCCGCTTCGGCCTCGCGTGCGAAGGTTTCGAGCAAAAGCTCGAAAAATTCCTTCGACACTCCGTTGGAAACGTACCAGAAGGTTTCGCCGGTGGCCGGTGATGCGAAGGCCGTGACGTAGAGCCAGTCGAACCGGTGATGCCCGTGCGCGATCGGGCGCTCGCCGATTGGCGCCCATACGCGGCGCGTGACGGGCTTCAGGCCGATGCGGTGCTCGTCCGTGGCGAAGACCTCGACCTTTTTGCCGGGGTGCTTTGCCGCCTCCTCGGCGAGGGCGTCCGCGAGCTTTTTTTAAAAGCTGCGGCCTCTTCGGGCGAAGCCGATTTCGGGTTCTTTGGACGTGGCTTCTGGATCGACCAGCCGATCGCCTTCAGCGCTTCCCAGCCTCGCTGCGGCGCCACTGACTTGAGGCCAAGTTCCCCGGCCATCCAGTTTGCAACCTTGCGGCTCGACCACAGCCCGCCATCGGGCGGCGGCTCGCCAAGGCGGGTGCGCAATTTTTCGAGCAGGCCGGGCTTCAGGATCGTTGCCGATGCGCCATTGCGGCGGCGCAAATCGCCAAGAGCCTCAGGGCCTTCGGCGTTGTACCGGGCGAGCAATTGTTCGATCCATCGCTCGCCAAACGCCATCGTCGCCGCCACTTGCGAAATGGTGTGACCACCCGCCAATAGCCAGATCGCCTGGAAATGCCGCGACGCCGTGATCTCCCCACATCCCACGTACCGATCTTCCAACTCTTTCACACTCAAATGCCCATTGACCGTCGCCATGTGTCTGCCTCCCAACTCATGGCGCTAAAGCCTAACTGCTTCGCAAAGCCGCGTGAATCCCCCTTCGCCATCGAGTCAATCAGGCGGAAACCGTATGATACGCTTAAAACGGATGATACTGATAGAGCCACGTCTCGCTCAACGTTTTTTCGCCCGCGCGCAAAAATAGACGCATCTCAACCGGGTCCGGGCCCGCCACCGTAAGATCGAATTGGGCACGCCAATGGCCAGGCACATCGTCGGGCACGGCTTCGGTGAAAACATAGGAAAAAATTCCCCGCGAGGCCCAGAGCACCGCCTCCGGCTTCACGCCGAAGGTCAGGGTCTCCAGCGGCGGCCCCTTGAATTCGACCATGAATTTCCGCACTCCCTTTGGCCGCGGCTGACCCGGCTGGCCGCCGTTGCCCAAGCGGGTTGCCACGCAGCGCGCGAGGTCCGCCGGGAACGGTTCGCCGGCGACCCAATAGAGGTGATAGGAGAGCTTGACCTCCGACCCTACCGCCGCGACTTTCTCGGGTACCCACATCGCGACAATGTTGTCGTGGATTTCATCGTCGGTCGGGATTTCGACGAGCTGCACCGCACCCTTGCCCCAAGGGCCCATGGGCTCGACCCATACGCTGGGGCGCCGGTCGTAATAGACGCCATCTTGATAATGATCGAAAGAGCGGTCGCGCTGCAACAGCCCAAAACCGCGCGGATTTTCGTCCGCAAACGACGACGTAACGATGCGCGGCGGATTGTTGAGGGGCCGCCACGCTCTTTCTCCAGTGCCCATCCACAGCGCAAGACCGTCGGAATCATGAACTTCGGGGCGCCAATCGATGCCTGTCTCTTTTTTCGTTTCAGAAAACCAATACATCGAGGTGAGAGGCGCGAGGCCGAAGCTGGCGACATCGCCGCGCAGAAAAAGCGTTTGGTCGATTTCCATGATGACGCCCTTGCCGCGCGAAAGCAAAAACCGGTGGGCGCCCACAACCGAGGGGCCATCGAGCAAGACGTAGATCGTCAATGAGTCGCCGGTCTGAGTCCGGTCGATATAGAATTTCGTGAAATCCGGAAATTCTTCCGGTTTGCCGGCGACAGCCACATCGAGCGCGACCGCGCGGGCCGAAAGGCCGTATTGGCGCAATTCGCCGATCGCGCGAAAATAATCAGCGCCGAGAAAAGCCACCCAATCGTTCTTGCGCCAGTCGAGCGCTCCATCTCGCGCTTCCTGGATGCGCAAACCCGCGAAGCCCGCCCCTTGCGGCAACCTTCTCGCAATCGAATCCGCGGGCATTTCGAAATAGCTCTGATCGTAGATGATTTGCCGCGCGCCGCCTGCGTCGACGACATACATTTCGACGGCTTTTTGAAAAAACATTCCCAGGTGAAAAAAGCTCACTGGAAACCGGCTAGGTCCATCGGCGAAAAGGGCATGGTCCATGTCGAACTTGATTTTTCCCCATGCCTCATAATTGATCTTGGCGACGATATCGGGCGAAGGCCGCGCCGGGCCGGCGTAAGGCTCTCTCGCCATGCGCCGCGCCATGGCCTTGAGAGTATCGAAGGAAAACGGCGCCACCGGGCCGAGCTTCATCGCGCCGGCGGCGAAGCCTTGTCCTGCGTTCGCGCCCAAGAGCCCGAGCGCGGCGGCGGCCTTCAGTGCCGATCTCCGGTCAAAGGTAGTTGCCATTCGACGTTCCTTCAGGTCCGGCGGCCAAATGGCTGGCGCAGCCTGCGTCCAAGGCGGCACCGGCGTCACTGGTCGCAAAGCGGAGGGAGGTGGGCAAAAGGATTTCTAGCGGATAGGTTCGTGGCAAATCGCCGTGCGCATGAAATAATAGAGGAGAGCAAGGCCGCAAAGGCCAAATCCCGCCTCGATGACGCGGCTGACGAGGGGATCGAGCTGCAGGAGCCCGCCGAGCGCCCATCCCGCCGCCCAGGACGCGCCGACCATTTCGGTGCCGACCAGAATGGCGACCGCGACGAGGGTCGAAACATGGACCCAGTTGATCTTCTTCGTTTCAGCCAATGCGGATCGCTCCATTTGAAAGCTAATTCACGGAAATCCCCCGCCGCGGCGCGGGCATTTGCCCCTATAGCACCAAGGCGCGCCGGACAAGCCTCTCGCGGAAGCTCAAACCCCATTGTATAACGGCGCCAGAAAAAGTTGGGAAACGCCGATGGACGACGAAGTGGCGAACGCCAGCAAGGCGGATAACGTAACCTTCCCATGGCTCGCCGCCTACCCGGCTGGCGTGCCGGCGCGGATCGAGACGCCGCCCTACGGTTTGCTCGGCGAGATATCGCCGGACTTGGCGGCGCGCAGGCCGGCGGCACGGGCGTTTACGACGATCATGCCAAACGGGATGGCGGCAAGCCTTACCTTTGCGGAAGTCGATCGCTATTCGGACGCCTTCGCCGCCTATTTACGCGAAACGCTGCACCTTGAGCCAGGAGCCAGGGTCGCGATCCAAATTCCGAACGGACTAGTCTATCCGGTCGCCGCATTCGGCATTTTCAAGGCTGGATGCGTGCTCGTCAATGTCAATCCGCTCTATACAGCGCATGAAATGGCGCATGTTTTCGCGGACGCCGAACCCGCCGCGATTGTCGCGATCGACATGTTCGCGGGCAAGCTTGCGGCGGCTATGGAACAGGTTCCGGTGCCGGATGTGATTTTGACCCAAGCTGCAAGCCTGTTTCCGATGCCGTCCCGGCGGCTCATCGGATTTGTGCAGAAATACGTCAAGAAACAGGTGCCGTATCCGCATTTCCGTCATGCCGTTTTTTCGAAAGCGCTTGCGTTGGGCGCGGCCAACATTCGCACGGGAGCCAATGTCAAGGGCTACACGAGGCAGATGGAACCCTCCGCCGTCGCCTGTCTGCAATATACCGGCGGCACGACGGGCGTGAGCAAGGGGGCGATGCTGACGCACCGAAATCTGATCATGAACGACGCGCAATTCATCCGTTTCTGGGGCGACGACATAGGGGAAAGCGATCATGTCCTGACCGCGCTGCCTCTCTACCATATCTATGCATTCACCGTGAACTTCCTGGGTCATTTCATACATGGCGCGCGCAATATTCTGATCCCCAGCCCAAGACCGCTAACCAATCTCCGCAAGGCCTTCGAGAAGGAGGCCATAACCGTCATCACGGGGGTGAACACCTTGTTCAACGGCCTGTTGAACGAGCCTTGGTTTTGCGCGAACCCGCCAAAGAGCCTGCGGGTAACGCTTGCCGGCGGGATGGCTTTGCAAGAGGCGGTCGCCCTGCGTTGGCGGAAAGCCACGGGAACCCCGATAATTGAGGGATACGGCCTGAGCGAGGCTTCGCCGGTCCTCACCTGCAATCCGGCGCGACGCGCGAAGCTTGGCTCGATTGGCGTGCCGCTTCCCTCGACCGAAATGAAATGTGTCGACGACCTCGGAAACGAGGTCGCGATCGGCCAACCCGGCGAAATTGTCGCGCGCGGGCCGCAGATCATGGCCGGTTACTGGCGGCAACCCAGCGAAACCAGAAATGTGTTGCGCGATGGATGGCTCTACACCGGCGACATCGGGAAAATGGATGCCGAGGGCTATTTCACCATAGTGGACCGGCGCAAAGACATGATTGACGTCTCCGGCTTTAAGGTCTTTCCCAATGAGGTCGAAGCGGTCCTCGCTGGGCTTGCGGGCGTGAAGGAATGCGCCGTGATCGGCGTGCCGGACGCGGCCAGCGGGGAAGCGGTCAAGGCGTTTGTCGTACGCGACGATCCGGCCCTCGACGCCGCCGCCATCCGCAATTTCTGCAGGCGCGAACTCGCCAATTATAAGGTTCCGAAATTTGTTGAATTCCGCGATGATTTGCCGAAATCGAACGTCGGCAAGATCCTGCGCAAAGACTTGCGGGCCTATTCCCCGTGAATCAAATCGGCGCCGGGTTCGAATACAAGCGCGAAGGAAATGCCCTCACCAGCGCAAAAGCCGCGTCCCCGCCGCGGTGCCGATGGCGGCGACGATGCCTATCCCCAACGTATACCAGGCCGCCACGAAAAGCGGCGAATCGTCCGGGCAATGCGTGGCGTAGCACGCCGCGCCGATCGCCCCGGCGAAGAGGCCGGCCGCCGCTCCGGCAAGGGCGGGATGCTCTGGCGCACCTTGACGCAAGGCAAGCAAAACTGCAACGAGCGGCGCCGCGGCAAGAAACGGGATGGTCTTCAAGCAGAATATCGCATTTGTGCCCACAAGTCTCTGGCCCCATTCGGCCGCCGGAACAGCGAGGAGTTCCGCGAGGTTAGCAGCCGCCAGCAAGGCTGGCACGATCGCCAGCAGTAGGGTTAAGCGGCGCACGCCGGCGCCGGGCCTTACAAGACGCAAGACCAGTGGACCGGAAAGTGCGACGAGCAAACTGGTGAGGCAAAGCTTGAACAGAAGCCGCGGCTCGCCGAGCAGAGCGAAGAGATGCGGCCGGAGCCCGAGGATCGCGAAATGGAGGCTCAACGCAATCGCGACGCCCGGAATCAAGGCAAGCGCCAAGGCCCGGCCCGGCGGCATTGGGTGGACCTCGCTGTCGGCGGCAAGGGCTCGGATGAGATCGCCGGTTTTCACGTCCCCTCTCCATTAAATTTCGCGGCGAGCGCTGCTAGTCCGCGATGCAGGGCCACTCGGACGGCTCCTTTGGTCATCGAAAGACGCGCCGCCGCCTCGCTAATCGATGCACCATCGACGGCAATGGCGCGCACGACCTTGCGTTGTCCGGCTGGCAGGCATTCGAGATGACGATCGACGTCGGCGACGAGCATGGTTGGTTCGCTCTCGCCGCCGGCCAAGACTTCGACAAAATCATCGAGAGGAAGGTCGATCCTGCGGCCGCGCCGGCGAAGCGTATCGATCATTTTGTGGTGCGCGATGGCCCGCAGCCACGGGCCAAAAGGAGCACCCCCGTCCCAGCTTTGCCGCTTGAGATGAATGGCAAGCAGCGTCTCCTGCACAATGTCCTCGGCGTCGGTATCGGCCATTCCAGCACCGGCAAGGCCCCGGCGCGCCACCGCGCGAAGCACCGGCGTCAATTGCAGCAGTAAACGCCGGTAGGAATCCGCGTCGCCGGCATTGCCGGCACGCATCAGCAGGGCCCACTCCTTTTCTCGTCCATCGCCGCGCAAAACGGTCCCTACATAAATTCGGCCGCCGTCGGCCTATCGTTACGTCTTCCGCGCGGCCTCGTTATCACGTTTTTGTCATGGAAAACATCCGCGGCAATGCGTAACGCCCCCGCTCACCGCCGCGTAGAAGGGGTGTAGAAACGGCGCGCCGGGTCTACCGGCGGCGCAGGCGAGGACATCTGATTTCCCGCAACTATTACCAGCTCAAGTTTGGAAGAAGGAACCACCATGATCAACAAAAGCGAAATCACGGCCGCCACGCTCGCCGCCGCGCTCGCCTCCACACTCACGCTCCTTGCTTCGTCCGCCTCGGCGGGTCCTATCGCGGATCAGCCGTCCAAGGAAAAATGCTATGGCATCGCGCTCAAGGGCCATAACGACTGCGCGGCTGGTGCCGGCACCACCTGCGCCGGCACGTCGAAGGTGGATTACCAGCCCAATAGCTGGAAATACGTCACCAAAGGTACGTGCAAGTCTATTGGCACACCTAAAGGCCACGGTACTTTGACCTCTCAATAATTGGGGACTATATGCAATAGCGCTCGCCAGGTCCGTGCCTTATTTCGAACAGCCATGTCAGTGTCACGTTTTGATCATCCAACGTAGGTTTGGTGAAATGTGACAGCGGCTCTCGAAATCGCGAAGAAGAAGGCGTAGGGCCGGCGCGCCCGGCCCTACGCGGGCTGGACGAAACGGGACCTTTTCTCCCGTGCCACGAAACAGACTTGTTTGGATGAAGGGAACCAATCATGATCACAAAAACCGAGATCACAGCGGCCACGCTCGCCGCCGCGTTCGCTCTTCTCGCGGCGCCGCTTTCCGCCGAGGAAATGGGCGGTCCAAAGCCAGGGAAGGAAAAATGCTATGGCGTCGCGCTCAAGGGACACAATGATTGCGCGGCGGGAGCGGGCACCAGTTGCGCCGGGACATCGAAGGTCGATTACGACGCCACAATCTGGAAGTATGTCCCGAAGGGAACGTGCGAAACGATGAAGACTCCGAACGGCATGGGTTCCCTCACGCCCGGCAAATCTTGATAACCGGGGCACGCGGTCATCCGCGCGCCCCTTTTTGCGTCACCGAGACGCCCGCTCGAAGGCAGGTTAAGGAGAAAAATCCATGCGCGTTTCGCAGCTTCCCTTGCGCGCCGGCGCGAGCTTTAAGCCGCAGCATTTCGCCGCCATTTCCGCCGCGCCGCAACCGCTTGGCTTTTTCGAGGTCCATGCCGAAAATTATATGGGCGGGGGCGGCACCCCCCATGCGCAGTTGGGATTTCTGCGGGACCATTACGCATTGTCGCTGCACGGCGTCGGGCTCAACATCGGTTCAAGGGAGCCGCTCGATCGCGCGCATCTTGCGAGGCTGAAAGAGCTTTGCGACCGCTATCAGCCGGAATGCTTTTCGGAACATCTGGCGTGGTCCTCGCACGGCGGAATTTTTTTCAACGATCTCCTGCCGCTGCCCTATACAGAGCAAAACTTGATCTCGGTGATCGGCCATATCGACGAAGCACAGAGCACGCTTGGACGCCGCCTTCTCCTCGAAAACCCCGCGACCTATGTGCGCTTCCAACAGAGCACGATCCCGGAGACGGAGTTTCTGGCGGCGATTGCGCGCGCGACCGGCTGCGGACTGCTGCTAGACGTCAATAACGTTTTCGTTGCGGCGCGCAACCACGCAACTAGCGCGAGCGCCTATCTCGAAGCTTTTCCTCTCGGTCTCGTCGGCGAGATTCATCTTGCCGGTCATGTCGAAACCATCGACGGCCAAGGATCGCCGCTGTGCATCGATGCGCATGGATCGCCCGTCGTCGAGGATGTCTTCGCCTTGTTCGACAGCGTGATCGCCCGCGCCGGGCCGCTTCCGACGCTGATCGAATGGGACAATGACGTGCCGGACTGGACGGTGATCCGCTCCGAGGCCCTTGCCGCGCAGGCCCGCCTCGACCGGGCGGGCTCTCTCCGCGCCGGATCGGCCGCGGCTTGAAGGAGCCCCGCGACGCCATGCGAACTTGGCAAAGCGACTTCGCCCGTGCGGTGCGCGACCCGGATTGGGTGCTTCCTCTAGGCGTGGCGTCGCATAATTCGGATGCGCCGCGAGAGCGCTTCGCGGTCTATCGCAACAATGTCATGGTGGGCCTCGTTAGTGCATTGGAAGCGCGCTTTCCGGCGACGCGCAAGATCGTCGGCGAGGATTTCTTCAAAGGCGCCGCGAAATTGTTCGCCGCCACGCAGCCGCCGCGCTCTCCCCTGATGATGTTTTATGGCGATGAGTTTCCCGCTTTCCTAGCGGACTTCGAACCGGCGCGTGAAGTACCCTATCTCGCCGACGTCGCAAAACTTGAAGCAGCCCGCACGCGCGCCTATCACGCCGCCGACGCAAAGCCTTTGACGCCCGCCGCGCTCTCCGGCAGCTCCCCCGACGCCCTGGCGGACATGCGGTTTATTTTGCACCCCTCGGTTGAAATCGTCGCGTCGGACTATCCTGTCGTGACAATCTGGGCGATGAACTCCGGCGAAATCGAGCTTGTGCCCATAACCGACTGGCGTGGCGAGGATGCACTTGTTTCGCGCCCCGGCTTCGACGTCGAGGTTCGCCGCCTGCCGCCCGGCGCCAAGACTTTTTGCACAACCTCGCCGCTAGAAATCCGCTTGGAGAGGCGGCCGCGGCGGCGCTCGCCGGCAACCCAAACTTCGATCTTGCCGCCAATCTCGCGACGTTATTCGCGGGGCTCGCGATCAAATTGACCAATCAACCCAACGAGGTGCCGCTGCCATGACCCGCATTCCCGCAACCCATGCAGGCAAGCCATCGGGGCTGCCCGGCGCGATGCTTGCCGCCGCCGCCATCTTGGATAAGATTCCGCAATCCCTGATCTCGCTTGCGGCGCGCATTTTTCCGGCCGCCGTGTTCTGGCGGTCGGGTGAGACCAAGGTCGAAGGTTGGCATGTAACGGACAGTGCGATTGCGCTGTTTCGCGATGAATATAAGCTTCCATGGATCGATCCGGAGCTGGCCGCGAAAATCGCCGCGTTCAGCGAGCATTTCTTTCCGGTGCTGCTCGTGATCGGCCTCGCCAGCCGTTTCGCCGCGCTCGCCCTCCTCGGCATGACGGCGGTCATCGAGATATTCGTTTACCCCTATGCCTGGCCGGAGCAGGGCGTCTGGGCGGTCTGCTTTCTTGTAGTAATCGCGCGCGGCCCGGGAATTTTCTCCCTCGACCATCTTATAGCCCGGCGTTTTACCGCGCGTGGCAATAGCCGTACCCGATAGCATTTGTAAGGCGTTTACAAAAGTTGAAGAATGGAAGCTCCCGCCGGACTTTTTGGCGGCATCGATTGATCTTGAAAATTGTTATCTGAGAACAAAGGTATTTTAGATCAAAAAAACGGCCGCCGGTAACAGCGGATCGGTCATGAGGGAGACTTACAATACTCAAGTTTCTTGCGGCGCTTTGTTATTTTTTGCTTTCACCTTTGGCATGACAGCAATGGCGGCCGCCCAGGCAATGCCGCCTCCCAATCCACCCAACATCCGTTACATCCTGCTGGGTGCGGTGGCCGGCTACCCAGCCGATCGCCTTTGGGAGGGCCGCGGGGCTATCCGAGCGGCGAGCCGCAAAATCCGCGAACGGGCGACTAATCAAGTTCCCTAATCCGCGACGCCAGCGAGTTCGAGCACAGCCGCCGAGCCGGATCGGCGATTGCGGGCGCGGTCTCCGGCGTCGGGAAGTTCCGGCAGGGCGCAAACTTCGGTCGATGCCAACGCCTCGTCCAGCATCGTGAGTTCCAAATGCGGAAAGCATTGCTTAGTTTCAGCTATATATTTGGTATGCTTGGTGGATAGCGGCTCAAGAAAAATTGAAAGCATTTCATGAACGTTTCGTAAGTTCAGGCATCAGGTCACCCTACATAACAGCCGGCCAATGGCGGGCATTATTGTTATGCCAGCGGCTCGTTCACTTTTGAGGAGTATTTTTTATACGGCACGTTCATCTTGGGCATGACTGGAGTGGCGTCCGCGCAGTCTGTGCCGTTCTACTTATTACGCCGTCGGAATCCCGGGGACTTACGACCACGTCTCGGCCAGCGGCCGTCCTGAGTATAACCTGAGTGGGGAGCAGCAGTCCAGCACCGCGCCGGTCGCAACGAAGACAGGTCAGCACGGGTGCGGCACCCGCTGCTCTTATCCCGACTTTGCGTTAGTCGCTAAGACCGCACCGGCCGGTAGCTGAGCCGTCGGTTTTGGAGAATTGGGAAACAAGTTACAAAAGGAAGCATGGCTTCCATCTTCCTAACCTGGATTATTCGGCGCTCTGACCGGTACGGCGCGCAAAATGTCGCGTTTGCGTGATTTTATCTGATTTCGTTCAGTCGCAAACGCGCCGCGTCTTTTCCGGCGTCGGGCCAGAGGGCGGGGTGGCGAATGTTTGCGGGTTGACGGGACGGGCTCAAGGGTTAGGGGCGCTGCGCCCCGTCGGTCAGGTGACGAGGCGCGGTATACGCCCGAGTGCGAGACGCAGAATATCCTAGGCGGGGCACGACGTCGGCAGCTGAACACGGATCATCGTCTTCATCTCGACGACGCGGGCGGCGACTTTGATGAGCCGCAGGCGCAACGTGTCGAACTGCGCAACGCGCCACATCGAGCGCCTGGGCATCGATGCGCTCAGGCCCCACATCAGCCAGTACGCGCCGGCGTGCAGGAACAGCCGGAGCTGGTTGGCCGTGGCCTTCGTGCATGAGGTGCGGTCGGCCGCCAGATGCGTCTTCCACGACTTGATGGTGATTTTCGGCCTGGCCCCGCCGGCAGTAGACATCCTCGTAAAGGACACCGGCGTTGCGGACCTTCAGGTTCGTGACGATGAAGCGCGTGTCAGGCCCTTCCGCGCCGACTTCGATGCGTGCGATGATCCGCTCGACCCGGCTCCAGCTTTTGGCCCCATCGAAGAACTCCTTGAAGCGGCGGAGCTTGCAAGCGGCGGAGCTTGCCGTCCTCCTTCGGCGCGGCCTCGAAGCGCGTCTTCGTGCTGGCCTCGATGCCCTCGACATGGCGGCGCAATGTCGTGGTCGGCGCGACGCCCAGGATGTAACCCGAGACCGTTGGCCCGGCACCAGTCGAGAACTTCGGGACAGCAATAATGGCTGTCGGCGCGCAGCAAGATCTGGGTGTTTGGCCAGTTGGCGCGGATCGCCCGCAGCAGGCGGCGCAGGAAGGCCCGGATCTCCTTGCCGCCCGGCCGTTTGGCGGGGCGAGGCACCGTCGTGATGAAGCGGCCCTCGCCGTCGAATACGACGATCGGCTGAAAACCATATTCGTCGTAATGCGCATTGAAGAGTCGCAACTGCTGGCCGCCATGAACCGCGTCGAACGTGTCGTCGATGTCGAGTGTGATCCGCTTTTGGACCTGACGCAAGGACTCGCCGTAAAGATCGACCATGGCGCGGCCCATGCGCAGCAGGGTGCGAGCGTCGGGCAGGTTCTCCAGGCGGGAGATAGTCGACTGCGAACACAGCTCGCGGTCGGACGGCGACAAGTCCAGCGCCATCTTGAACATGGGATCGCCGCGAAGATTGGAGGCGTCGTTACCGTCCTCGTAGCCTGCCGAGATCATCAGCAGTCGAAAACGGATAATGTCGGCGAGGCTGTGTGTGATCTGCTCGGGCGAACGCGGGTCTTCGATGCAGGCGGCCAGGCGATCGGCGACGCGACGGCGTTATTCGACCTCGCGCAACACCAGAATGCCGCCGTCCGACGACAACAGACCACCGTCGAATTTGACGACAACGGTCTTGCCGGAGACAGGTGACAGACCGGGCAGCGGCAGCATAAGATTGTTCATGGCGGGTGTGGTCTCGCGGAAATGGCGTGGATTAGCTTTGGCACCTATTTCCTACGCTAAATCAGCGGTTTGTGCCATATCCGCCAACCTGCGCTGCATAATGGGGGCTAATCGACCGCGAGCCATCCCAATTCCTTTATTTTCCACACGAGGGAGCCAAATCTAACCGAGAACGTTAAGGAGAAAAATCAAAGAGAGAACGCAATGGAGCTCATCTCACGCCGCAACATGTTGTCTGTTGCCGCTGCTGGGGGCGTTCTGACCGCGGCGGCAAGCGCACAAACCGCGGTGCCGCAGCCGGAGCGGCCCGGTTATGGCGGAACCGAACCGGGTCCTCGCAACCTCGAGCGGGATCGGCAGAACCCTGATATGCTAGTTCCCCCTTCCACCGACCACGGCACGTTACCGAACTTACGCTTTTCATTCTCCGACGCTCATATGCGGGTGGAAACAGGCGGTTGGACACGCCAAGTGACCGCGCGCGAACTTGGCGTGTCCAAGGATATCGCCGGCGTGAACATGCGCCTGAATGCCGGTGGCGTGCGTGAGTTGCACTGGCACAAGGCTGCCGAGTGGGCCTATATTCTGTATGGGACCGCGCGAATCACGGCCGTCGATACGCAAGGGCGAAACTTCGCCGACGACGTGGGCGTCGGCGATTTGTGGTATTTTCCAGCCGGAATTCCGCATTCGATCCAGGGGCTCAATCCGGACGGATGCGAATTTCTTCTCGTATTCGACGATGGGGGCTTCGATGAAGACAATACTTTTCTCATCACTGATTGGTTCAAGCGTACACCGAGCGAGGTACTGGGCAAGAATTTTGGGGTGCCGTCCTCGTTCTTCGGACACACGCCTGACCCGAGTGAACGATACATATTCTCGGCCCCAGTGCCCGGACCGCTAAGCTCCGGCAAAATCGCGGGCGCAACCGCCGTGCCGCAGGGCTTCAGCCATAAGATGATGGTTCAGCAGCCGGTAAAGACCAAGAGTGGAACAGTTCGGATCACCGATTCCGGCGTGTTTCCCGTTTCCACCACGATTGCAGCGGCGCTGGTCGAAGTTGATCCCGGCGGGATGCGAGAGCTGCATTGGCATCCCAACACCAACGAATGGCAGTACTATATCGAGGGTCAGGCCCGTATGGGCGTGTTCGGCGCGTCCGGTCAGGCGCGCACGTTCGATTTCCGGGCCGGCGATGTCGGTTATGTGCCCTTCGCCATGGGGCATTACATCGAGAATACCGGCACTACGCAGGTGCGCTTTCTGGAAGTCTTCAAAAGCAGCTACTACACCGATGTATCTCTCCACCAGTGGATGGCATTGACGCCCCCCGGACTGGTCGAGGCGCATTTGGGCCTGGGGGCAGAGGTGATGAAAGCGCTGCGCAAAAGCAAGACGCCGATCGTGCCAGCGTAGAGCTTATAGGATGGATTTATGGAACCATCGCGCCTGACGGGCGTCTATTGGAAAAGCCGGGGTCGCGTCGCACAAATTGCTCGGGCGCCGGAAAATAACAGGGCGAGGGAGGCCACGCATGACTTCGGATTCGGCCACACCAACCGGGCCGGACTTGCGGCAAGGAGTAGTGTTCGGCGATCTTCCGAACGGCGGAATGCTGACCGGCCATGCTGGCGGCGAGGCTGTACTGCTCGCCCGGCGTGGCGAAGATGTTTTTGCCATCGGCGCGGTGTGCACCCATTATGGCGCGCCGCTCACCGATGGGCTCGTCGTCGGCGACACGGTTCGCTGCCCCTGGCATCATGCGTGTTTCAGCTTGCGCACCGGCGCGGCGCTTCGCGCGCCCGCGCTCAACCCATTGTCCTGCTTCCGCGTCGAACGGCGGAACGGGTCCGTGTATGTTCAAGAAAAACTCGAACAAGCGGCGGCGCCTGCGCTGACCTCGCCCACTTTGCCTCGATCAATCGTCATAGTGGGCGGCGGCGCGGCGGCCAACGCCGCCGCCGAGACTCTCCGCAACGAGGGCTATCGTGGCGGCATAACCATGTTGAGCGCCGATCACTCCGGTCCTTGTGATCGCCCGAATCTGTCGAAGGGCTTTCTCGCGGGCTCGGCGGAAGCAGACTGGATCCCGCTCCGGTCGCCGGACTTCTACAAAGAGCACGACATCGACCTGAAGCTCGCGACCAGCGTCGCGGCCCTCGATCCATCGAGCCGCAAGTTGCGGCTCGCCGATGGCGGCGAGTTGATGTATGATGCGCTTCTCCTCGCCACCGGCGCCGAACCGAGGCGCCTAAACCTCCCTGGCGGCGATCTCGCGCATGTGCATTATCTGCGCACGCTGGCCGACAGCCTTGCTATTGTCGCCAAAACTCAAGCTGCGCGGCGGGCGGTTGTCCTCGGTGCAAGCTTTATTGGTCTCGAAGTGGCGGCGTCGCTTCGCGCCCGGAGTATCGAGGTCGATGTCGTGGCGCCCGAAACGATCCCGATGGAGCGGATTCTTGGAGCCGATGCCGGCAATTTCCTTCGCCAGCTTCACGAGGAGCATGGCGTAAAGTTCCATCTCGGCACGACGGCGGCATCCATCTCCGCGCAACGCGTCATATTGCAGAATGGCGAAACACTGGACGCCGATCTCGTTGTCGTTGGCGTTGGCGTGCGTCCATCAATAGAATTGGCCGAACAAGCGGGGATTTTGATCGACCGCGGCGTCGCGGTGAACGCATATCTTGAGACGAGCGCCCCCGGTATTTTCGCGGCCGGTGACATCGCGCGCTGGCCGGACCGGCTCACCGGCGAATCGATTCGAGTCGAACATTTCATCGTCGCCGAGAGGCAAGGCCAGACGGCCGCGCGCAATATCCTCGGGGCACGTGAACGTTTCGACGCCATCCCCTTCTTCTGGACCGAACAATACGATCTGCAGATTGCCTACGTCGGGCATGCCGAACGATGGGACAAGGCGGAAATCGAGGGCAGTCTCGCCGCGCGCGACTGCGCGATCAGCTATCGCCGCGGCGGCAAGAAATTGGCGGTTGCAACAATCGGCCGGGATCTTGCCGGCCTTGAAGCCGAGGTAGCGTTCGAACGCGCCATCGCTTCCGAATAGAAATAAGACCAAGATTGCGCACTCCACCAATATCCCTCGCTAGCTTTAACGGATATCAGCATTGACGTCCCCTAAATAGGGGCGCAAAGGAGGTAGTTTGGGATTAAGCTTTGGTTAATCAATCATCGAAAAGGTCACGTTGTTCGCCGACCTGGAGGACGCGCCGAGCAAACAGTTTTTTGAACTGAGCTACAGTGTCCGAGACCTTCGCCAGGGTCATGACTTCCCCAACCTGTCGCTTTAGCTTCTCGATGCCGTAGCCGAGGCTCAAGTGCTGATGAAAGCGAGAGCGGCGCGTACCTTTCTTGTCGATTTTTGGATTGATCTTGTCGAGTTCGTCCAGAACGGCGCCATTTTCCAAAGGATGATAAACATAGAATCTGGTGAATTTTGCGAAGTGCTGTGGCCGGTTTTGAATAACCGCACCAGATCCGGTCGTCGTGAGCCTCTTGCTTCCATATAGGCGGTTCAATTCATCGTAATATTCATCGGGGAACTGCTTTTCCCATTCGCGTTTTTCCTCTTCGATATATTGCTGAACTAGAATGCGAAGGGCACTCGGGTCGCGAACCTGTTGGAAGCCGGTCGCCTCGTCGATTAGGGCCGTAACGCCAACCTTGGCAAAAGCTTGGAGAAGGATCTGGGCCTGATCCGCCAGGCCCTTCTGGGTCGGATGAAGCTTCCCAGACTCATCAGCGCGGATAATTGCCTTGCAAATGTCGACTAGAACGCTGGCGTTGTAGCCATGGCCAAGATCCTGCGTTAACGGTTTAAAAACAATAGGATTTTCTATATTATCGAGCAGTTTTTGGCCTATCTTGGATCCCAGTCCCTTTCGCTGCACCGCCCTCAAAAACACGTTGCCGCCACCGGATCTCATGCCAAGAGCGCGCGCCATTCCTCTTTTGTGGAAAAGGCGTCGTCACATAACAACCCGCATACGCCGGATGAGGCAATAATTTGCAGCGTCGATGCGGCGATTCAGCTAACATAATCAGCATGTTATTTCGGATCGAATGAGGCCGTCATGGCGAACCCGGCGGGTGAATCGTATGATGGCGCTCTCAGGCTCGATTTCGACCGCCGATTGTTGCTTCACTTTCGCGGATCGGTGGTTACCTCCGACGCAGGCTTGCTCGCATACCGGGAACTGGACGACGCGCTGTGCCTCAGCGCGATGGCGGGTGATGCGCTCTCCGACGCACGCACTGGCAAGAATGGCCGGCATGCACTCGTCGGGATGTTGCGGCAATCCATATTTGGGCGACTTGCCGGATATGAAGACGTGAACGACGCTCAACGCCTGCGCCATGATCCCGCGATGCGGTGGATAGTCGGCGGAAAGGCGGCCTCGGATGCAGCGGCTTCGCCGAGCCAGATGGGCCGCTTTGAGACGCGCTGGCTCACGGCGGAAAAGAACCTTTCGGCGCTCGCTGATCTCTCCGGCAAATGGATCGACAGCGTTCATGGTCGCCGTCCGCCGAGAGGTATCTTGCTCGACATGGATTCGAGCGTGAGCCCGACGCATGGCGAACAGGAACACAGTGTCTGGAACGGTCACTATGACTGCACCTGCTATCATCCGCTGTTCGTTTTCAACCAATATGGCGATTTGGAACGCTGCGCCCTGCGCCCCGGCAATGTTCACAGCGCCGATGGATGGGAGGCGGTGCTGAAGCCGGTCGTGGCGCGGTATCAAGGCAAGGTCTCACGCATTTATTTCCGCGCCGACGCCGGCTTCGCAAACCCCGAAGTTTACGAATATCTGGAGGCAGAACGGATCAAATATGCGATCCGTCTGCCCGCCAATCACATCTTGCAAGAGAGGATCGGCTATCTGCTCAAACGCCCGGTTGGTCGCCCGTCCAATGACGTCTGCCGATCCCATGCAAGTTTCACCTATCAAGCGGGAAGCTGGTCGCAGCCGCGCCGGGTGATCGCCAAGGTCGAATGGCATCCGGGCGAGCTTTATCCGCGCGTCGGCTTCATCGTGACGAACATGGCGCGCTCCGCCGAGAATGTCGTCGCCTTCTACAACAAGCGCGGCACGTGTGAGCAATGGATCAAGGAAGGAAAAGGCGCAATCAAGTGGACCCGGCTATCATGTCGGTCGTTCGCTGCTAACGCCGTCCGTCTCCAGCTTCATGCGCTGGCCTACAATCTCGGTAATTTTCTGCGCACGCTGGCGACGCCCGAACCGATAAAGGATTGGTCACTGACGAGCCTGAAGGAAAAGCTGATCAAGATCGGCGCGAAGATCGTGAGCCATGGCCGCTATGTCGCGTTTCAGATGGCCGAAGTCGCCATTCCGAAAAATCTCTTCGCGGACATCCTACGAATGATCGCCGACCTGCGGCCGCCGCCCAATCCAGCGCCTGCGTGAAGTGTTCGGTCGTCATGCGTCGAGCAAAAACTAAGGGAGAAGTGCGTCTTGATCACAACCGACTCTGTATTGTCCGGTGCGCGATCCGCCCATGTCACTGGTTTTGGTGTGCCGGAGCACCACAGCAGCGCCGCAGCGCGGCAATCTCAACCTCAATAAGCGGGCGATCCGGAAAATAATGCCGGTATAGGACGAATGTCCGATGTCACGGCAGGAGATCAATGATACGCGCTTGGCACATTCCCGGTTATCTGGGGAATGCCAGAACAATCGAGCTCAAGGGTGCCGACCGTCATCTTGCCTTGATGAGTCGCCTTTGGCAGCGCGCCACTATCCGTCAGCGCCTTTACTTTCTCTCGGCGCCGTTGGGCACCCAAAGATGCAATCTCGCGCAACTCATCTTTGCTGAGTTTGTCGGCGCGCGCCTTACCGCCCTTACTCTGGGGGGTGTCACCGTCCATGTCAATAATCCTCGTTCAATTTGCACACGAGCTTGCTGAAAATGCAAGCGCGTTTTGCCAATTTTATTCAGATTAGCCGTGTTATCCGTTCCACCGCTTTTTTTGGCGCCATTTTTTTTCCCAATCTCGGATCGCCGCTCTGGTGTCATACTGGCCGCGCGGGCGGGACCCCTTCTTGCCTATGGCGGATGCAGCCGGATCTACGCCGCGTTCTTCAGGCGTTAGCTCACGATCCTTGACCTCGCCAGTCAGGATATCGACCATTAGTTTGGCGAGCTGGTTTGTATCACGCGGGCGCTTGAGATTTGCCATGCTTGGAATATGGCATAAGACAAAATTTCAGACTGACCCGCTACCACCCGCGCCGGGAGCTTGCACAAGCAAGCACGTTGCCTTATATAGATTTTCGTTCATGCGTCTCATGACGGTTGTTTAATCGAAACGATCGCTCTATTGAGAGTGGGCCCCTCGGGACCCGCTCTTTTTTATTGCCTTTTGGGCTCCTTCGAGGTGGAAGCGTGGTTCCGCGATATTTTTGTGCCGGAGCGAACCGGCGATGGACCGGCAAAGTTTGGATCGCGACAGCAATTGCCTTGAGACGGAGGCGCAAGGCGTCCTCGATGAACCTCGCTTAATCGAGGAAACCGGGGTTGCCGCGCGTGTGGCGCATGTTGCGCAACCGGTTTTGAGCGGTCTCGGATACCGGCTGGTCCGGGTCAAGCTTTCGGCGCAAGCGGGAATGACAGTGCAGATCATGGCGGAACGTCCGGACGGGTCGATGAACCTCAATGATTGCGAAATCGTGAGCGCGGCTCTCTCGCCCATCCTCGATGTCGAGGAACCGGTGAAACGGGCCTATCGCCTCGAAATTTCCTCGCCTGGGATCGATCGTCCGCTTGTCCGTGTCTCGGATTTCCGTCGCGCTTTTGCGCGGGAAGCACGAATCGAAATGACGACCGGCGTGAGCGGGCGCAAGCGCTTCCGCGGCTTTGTTGGCGAGGTCGAAGGCGAAGGCCAAAATGCCGTGCTGACGCTCGATCGAAGCGATGCAAAGCCAGGCGAAGCCATCAAAGCCGTGCTTTTGCTCCGCGACATTGCCGAGGCAAGGCTGATTTTGAGCGAGGCGCTGATCCGCCGGTCCCTGCGGGCCGCGAAAGCATCGCGGGGCCAAGTTGCCAGCATGGAAGTTGAGGCCGGGAAAGGGGCGCCGGGCGCGGGCGCCGGTTCGAGGCGGGGACCTGGCCGATTCGCGCGAGGCGCAGTCAAGGCCAAGCCCATTCCGCCCGCTGGCGTGCGGCCTAGCTGCAAGCAAAGCAAACCGAACCAAGCCAAACCGGCGCGGCCGCACCGGTCCGGCGCGGCTTCGCCCGAAACAGGAGACAGAGATGGCAGTCAGCGCCAATAGGCTCGAACTCTTGCAGATCGCCGATGCCGTCGCGCGGGAAAAATCGATCGACCGGCAAATCGTTCTCGCCTCGATGGAGGACGCCATTCAGAAAGCCGCGCGGTCCCGCTACGGTCAAGAGACGGAGGTCCGCGCCGAAATCAATCCAAAAACCGGAGAGATCCGGTTTTCCCGCCTGCTCCTTGTCGTCGATCAGATCGAGAACGACGCCACTCAGATCACGGTCAACGAAGCGCGCAAAAAGAACCCGGCGGCGCAGCCCGGTGATTGGATCGCCGAAACATTGCCGCCGTTCGATTTCGGCCGGATCGCCGCGCAGTCGGCCAAGCAGGTGATCGTTCAGAAGGTCCGCGAAGCCGAGCGCGACCGGCAATATGAGGAGTACAAGGACCGGATCGGCGATATCGTCAACGGCATCGTGAAGCGGGTGGAATTCGGCAATGTGATCATCGATCTCGGACGCGGCGAGGCGACGATAAGGCGCGACGAAATGATCCCGCGCGAAGTTTTCCGGCCCGGCGATCGCGCCCGCGCCTATGTCTATGATGTTCGCCGCGAACAGCGCGGGCCGCAGATTTTTCTGTCGCGCACGCATCCGCAATTCATGGCCAAACTGTTTCGCCAGGAAGTGCCGGAAATCTACGATAACGTCATCGAGATAAAGTCGGTCGCGCGCGATCCTGGGTCGCGCGCCAAGATCGCGGTAATTTCGCGGGATACTTCGATCGATCCTGTCGGCGCCTGCGTCGGCATGCGGGGATCGCGGGTGCAGGCGGTCGTCAATGAATTGCAGGGCGAGAAGGTCGATATCATTCCATGGTCGCCGGATGCCGCCACCTTTATCGTCAACGCGTTGCAGCCGGCCGAAGTTGTCAAGGTCGTGCTCGACGAGGATTCCGCGCGGATCGAAGTCGTCGTGCCCGACGATCAGCTCTCCCTGGCGATTGGGCGCCGTGGCCAAAACGTCCGGCTTGCGTCGCAGCTTACCGGATGGGATATCGATATTTTGACGGAGGCGGAGGAATCGCAGCGCCGGCAGAAGGAATTTACCGAACGCACGAACATCTTCATGAAAGCGCTGAACGTCGACGAAGTTGTCGGCCAGTTGCTTGCATCGGAAGGATTCCGGTCGGTCGAGGAATTGGCTTTCGTCGAGCCTTCCGAGGTGGCCGCGATCGAGGGTTTCGATCAGGACACGGCCGCCGAGATTCAGACCCGCGCGCATAATTATTTGGCCAAAGTCGAGGCCGAGCAGGACGCGCGGCGGTTGGAACTTGGCGTTTCCGACGAACTCAAGCAGGTCGCCGGGGTCACGACGGCGATGCTCGTCAAATTTGGCGAAAACGATATCAAGACCGTCGAGGACCTTGCCGGCTGCGCGACTGACGATCTCGTTGGCTGGAGCGAACGCAAGGACGGCGAAACGACGAAGCACGCCGGCGTTCTTGACGGTTTCGAAATCTCGCGCGAGGAAGCGGAATCCCTCATCATGACCGCGCGGGTCAAGGCGGGGTGGATCGAAGCCGTGCCCGACCGCACGGCGGACGATCCGTTCGCAAACGAGTCCGGCGAATAGGAGAAAAGTATTTGGCCAGGCCCGCACTCCTCGACGCGGAAGGTTCGTCCGAGAGGACCTGCATCGTCACGCGGGCGAAAGGTTTGCCCCAGAACATGATTCGTTTCGTTGCCGGGCCAGGTGCGATCGTCGTGCCTGACATCAGACGAGAATTGCCGGGACGCGGCGTTTGGGTGACGGCGCGGGCCAACCACGTGGTGGAAGCCGTCAAACGGCAAGCTTTCTCGCGTTGTTTTAAGACAAAGGTCGTGGCTTCGGAGAGTTTGGCCGCCGAGATCGAGGCTCTTTTGGCGAAGGACTGCTTGCAGGCTTTGTCCCTCGCCAGCAAGGCCGGTCAAGTCGTGCGCGGTTTCGCCAAGGTCGAGGAGGCAATTGCCTCGGGCGCCATCGCCGGTCTTGTCCATGCCGCGGATTGTGGCGCCGACGGCATGCGCAAACTCGGGCAAAGCCTGCGCCGGCGTTATGGCGACGAGCGGGCGAGGCCGCGCGTGGAACTGTTTGCCTCCGGCCAATTGGATTTGGCATTGGGGCGGGCAAATGTGATACATGCAGCGTTGATCGAGGGACCGGCAAGCGAAGGGTTTTTGCAACGCTGCCGGAAGTTGACGCTTTATCGGTCCGGATCGCCTGGGGCGGAAAGCCCGGACCGGCTGTCCGGACCGGGATCGAATGGGGAATGAGAAAAGCCTGCCGGCCTTCCGGCATGCTGAAACCGAATGGGCGGGAACGCAAGACTGATGAATGACACCAAGAACCCCGGTGACACGCTGAGCGTCGCTCCAGCCAGAACGCTAACATTGAAGCGTCCATTCGAGGCCGGAGTCGTGCGCCAGAGCTTTTCGCATGGACGCTCGAAAGCGGTGGTCGTCGAGAAGGTGAAGCGCCGCGCGGTCGCGCCGCGCGAGGCGTATGCGCCGCGCGAGGCGAATTTGCAGCCGCCGCTCGCCGTCCCGAGACCGCCCCCGCAGCCGGCCCCGGCACTCCCGCAAGCGCCGCCGCAGCGGACGTCGTCCGGGGTTATTTTGCGTTCGCTGACGGATGAGGAGCGCGAATCCAGGTCGCGCGCCCTTTCCGGGGCCCGTGAACGCGAGGTGGAAGAGCGCAAGCGTGCCGTAGTCGAGGCCAAGGCCCGCGAAGAAAGAGAAGTTCGCGAACGTGACGAGCGCGCCGCCGCCAAATCCCGCAAACGCGAGGAAGAGTCGCGCCGTGCGCAAGATGCGGAAGCTAAGCGTCGCTCGGAAACCGAGGCCAAACGGCGTCTCGCCGGCGGCGAACCGGCTCCAGCGCCGGCGGCATCCGCCCCGCGCAAGGCACCAGCCGCCACGACGAGGGCCCCGGCCGGCCTTTTCCCGGCGCCAAAACCGTTTCCGGCCGGGGACGAGGAAGTCCCGCACCTTATTCGCCGTCCTGGAATGCCGCAGAAGACCGCTATTCCCCGCCCTGTCCGGGGCGCCGGGGGGAAGAGCCGCGGCCGCCTGACGGTCGCCAATGTCACCGGGGAAGAAGAAGAGCGCACCAGGTCCGTTGCCGCATTTCGCCGCCGCGTTCAACGGCTCAAGGGTCATGTCAACGAGGCCAAGGAAAAGCTTACGCGCGAAGTGATCCTGCCCGAGACAATAACAATCCAGGAACTCGCCAGCCGGATGTCGGAGCGTGGCGTCGATGTCATCAAGCTTCTGATGAAACAAGGCCAAATGGCGAAAATCACCGATGTGATCGATGCCGACACTGCGCAGCTTATCGCCGAGGAACTCGGTCACACCGTGAAACGGGTCGCCGAGGCCGATGTCGAGGAAGGGCTCTTCGATAGACCGGAGACTGGCGAACATCTTGTGCCGCGCCCTCCAGTCGTGACGATCATGGGTCATGTCGATCATGGCAAGACATCGCTGCTCGACGCGATCCGTCACGCCAATGTCGTCTCCGGGGAGGCCGGCGGCATTACCCAGCACATTGGCGCCTATCAGATCATCGCGCCAAACGGCTCGAAGGTAACCTTCATCGACACACCTGGCCACGCGGCATTCACTGCGATGCGCGCGCGCGGCGCCAAGGTCACGGACATCGTCGTTCTCGTCGTCGCCGCGGACGATGGCGTCATGCCGCAGACGGCGGAAGCAATCGCCCATGCGCGCGCCGCCAATGTCCCGATGATCGTGGCGATCAACAAGATCGACAAGCCAGACGCCAAACCGGAGCGCGTGCGCAGCGAATTGCTGCAACATGAAGTGCAGGTCGAATCGCTCGGCGGCGAAACGCTTGAGGTCGAAGTTTCGGCGACCAAGAACATCAATCTCGACAAGCTGCTCGATCTGATCGCGCTGCAAGCCGAACTGCTCAACTTGCAAGCCAATCCGACGCGCCCAACCGAAGGAACCGTCATCGAGGCGCGTCTCGACAAGGGCCGCGGACCGGTGGCGACCGTGCTGGTCCAACGCGGCACGCTCAAGGTCGGCGATCTCATCGTCGGCGGCTCGCAATGGGGCCGGGTCCGCGCCCTTCTCGACGACAAGGGCGAGGCGAGACAGGACGCCGGTCCCTCGATGCCCGTCGAGGTTTTGGGCTTTTCCGGGTCGCCCGAAGCCGGCGATCGCGTCGCCGTCGTCGAAACCGAAGCGAGAGCGCGCGAAATCACCGAATATCGCGAGCGGCAGAGGCGCGAGAAGGCCGCCGCGCGGGGCAATTTGGCGCGCGGATCGCTGTCGGATATGATGAGCCAGTTGAAGACGGCTGGCCGCAAGGAGTTCCCCCTCGTCATCAAGGGCGACGTTCAGGGCTCGGTCGAGGCGATCGTCGCGACGCTCGAAAAGCTCAATACCGAGGAAGTCGCGGCGCGCGTGATCCATGCGGGCGCCGGCGGGATCACCGAATCCGACATAACCTTGGCCGAAGCTTCAGGGGCGGCGGTGATTGGCTTCAATGTGCGCGCGCACAAGGAAGCCCGCGCGCTGGCCGAACAGTCGGGCATCGAGATCCGCTATTACAATATCATCTACAACCTCATCGATGACGTGAAAGCGGCAATGTCCGGTCTCCTCGCGCCGACATTGCGCGAGGAAATGCTTGGCAATGCCGAAATCCTGGAAGTCTTCACGATTTCCAAGGTGGGCAAGGTCGCGGGCTGCCGAGTCACGGACGGCACTGTTCAGCGCGGCGCCCATGTGCGGCTCATCCGCGACAATGTCGTGGTGCATGATGGCAAGCTCTCGACACTGAAGCGCTTCAAGGACGAGGTCAAGGAAGTGCAGGCCGGTCAGGAATGCGGCATGGCGTTCGAAAATTACCAGGACATGCGGATCGGCGATGTCATCGAATGCTACACCGTGCAGGAGATTAAGCGCTCGTTGTGACGATCGCGTCGTGGAAGAGCTTGATAGACTGAAGGGGGAGCCAGTTATGGCGGGCAGACGAGTCCAAGATGCAAAGCGGCGTTCTGAGAAGAAACCCGCCCCGATCGTGGAGACCGCTCTACCCCACTCCTTCAAGGAATTAACGTGGAGGGCGTTCCTGCGGAATCAGGTGGAATTACCAGATGCGTTGGAAGTGCCGGAAGTGGTACTAAATTTTAAAGATCTGTCGGAAGCGCGGGGAGTGGCACTGTGGGATGAGGCGGTCGAGTCGGTAGGCCGCAGTGCTGGCGCATTGGAGGAACTGGCCGAATCGACAGGTGAAGCGATCGCGCGCATCTCCGCGCGAAGCGATCGGATCGATCGGTATTCAGAAAGACACGCGCGCGTTATTGAACGCCTTGGTTGCTTCGGAGGGGGATGCTTGACCAATGAAAAGTCCGAGCTTCGGAAGGTCGACGAGGGCAAGGGCAAAGGTCTATCGTTGCCGTCTTTGCGGAAGATGGGAGAGTTTCTGGCCAATGTCTTGACCCTTGAGAGATCGGTCGATGCACTGAAGGTTCGAACACAGAGTCTCGAAACCGAGGTGCAACGTCTTCAGCGGCAGGTCGATGAGCAGGCTGGTGAATTGAAAGTCACTTTCGTTCACTCTTCGCTGCGAGACCAAATCGAGGGGCGAGCCGAGCGTGCGGCGGTCCGAGTCCTTGAGCGGCTTGCCTCGACGGAAGGCGCCGCGGCCATCACAAATTGAAAGGCCTCCGGTGAAAAAGCGGTAGAAATCTCCGCGCGGAAAAACCCATGTCCAGAGTTCACCAACAGCAGGGCGGCGAGCCTTCGCAGCGTATGCTGCGCGTGGCCGAGCTTATCCGCCATACCATGGCCGAGCTTTTGGTCCGTTCGGCGATCGGCGATCCGGTTCTCGAAAGAAGCGCGATAACGATTCCGGAAGTGCGCATGAGTCCCGATCTAAAGCTCGCCACGATTTTTGTCATGCCGCTCGGAGGCAACAGCATCGCGGATGTCCTAGCCGCGCTCGACCGGCACAAGAAATACTTGCGCGGCCAGATTGCCCGCCGCATAGACCTAAGATTCGCGCCCGATATTCGCTTCAAGGCGGACCCGAGTTTCGACTATGGCGCCAAGATCGACGCATTGCTCGAATTGCCCGAGGTGAAACGCGATTTGAGCAAGCAAAAGGGCAAGCCAGAATGAAGGTCCGCGCGCAGGCGCGAAACGACGTTCATGGCTGGGTCGTGCTCGACAAACCGGCGGGCATGACCTCGACCCATGCGGTGTCCCGGCTGAAGCGCATATGCAACGCCAAGAAGGCTGGACACGCCGGAACGCTCGACCCGCTCGCCACGGGGGTTTTGCCGGTCGCTTTCGGCGAGGCGACGAAAACCGTGCCTTTCGTTCAAGACGGCGAAAAGGCCTATCGCTTTACGGTGCGCTGGGGCACTGAGACGGATACCGACGATGCCGATGGCACGGTTGCCGCGCAATCTGACGCGCGGCCGGCCGAAGCCGAGATCTTCGCGCTGTTGCCGGGATTCACCGGGACGATCCTGCAGCTGCCCCCTTCCTATTCGGCGATCAAGATCAATGGCGAGCGCGCTTACGATCTCGCGCGCGGAGGCGCGGCGCCGGTGTTGTCCCCGCGCCCAGTGACGATCCACGCGCTCGATCTCATTGACGCGGGGCGTGACGAGGCGGTGTTCGAAGCCCGCTGCGGCAAGGGAACCTATGTGCGCGCGCTCGCCCGCGACCTTGGCAGAAGCCTTGGCTGTTATGGCCATGTCAGCGCATTGCGGCGAACGCGGGTCGGGCCATTCTTCGAAACGGATGCCGTGCTTTTGGCGGATTTAGACGACGACGCCTTCCGTGCCAAAGCCTTGCGCCGCGTCGAGGCGGGTCTCATGGAAGTGCCACGGGTCGTGGTCGATTCCTGCGTTGCCGCTAAACTCCGCCGCGGCCAACCCGTGCTGCTACGCGGCCATGACGCGCCCTTTGATGGCTTCGCCTATGCAGCCTGTGGCGGTGTGGTCGTCGCCGTTGGCGCGGTCGAGAAGCGAGAATTAATTCCAGGCCGCGTCTTCAATCTGCCTCATTAAGTTGGCCTTCAAGATTCATCTTCGCCGAGCATCGCTTCGAGTTTTGCGCGTTCGGCTTCGGACAAGTTGTTTGCCGATAAAAGGCTGTTTTGCCGCCGCCTTGCAACAAGAATGGTGCAGCAGCCGGTGAGGAGAATAAGGAAAGGCGCGCCCCAAAGCAGCCAGGTTTCAGGCTTGAACGGCGGCTTCAGCAGGATGAAATCGCCATAGCGGCGGACCAGGAAGGCGCGAATCTGATCGTCGCTGTCGCCTGCCTGGAGCCGTTCGCGGACGAGAACGCGCAGATCGCGGGCAATGTCGGCGTGGGATTCGTCGATTGACTCGTTCTGGCAAACCATGCAGCGCAATTGCGCGGAAAGCGCACGCGCTCTTGCTTCAAGCCTCGGGTCCGGCATGATTTCGTCGGGCTGAACCGCCCTTGCCGCAAGCGGCGCCAACAAAAGCAGACAGGTCAGCACGACGGTGCGTGCAAAAATCTTCAAATTCATTCCGCCGGTTGCGGGCGCGGCGCTTGCGCCTTGCGGGCGCGGCGCGCGATGCCAACCCTGAAACTCAGGTCGCTGAGCGACAGGCACCCGCCGAAAGCCATGACCAAGGCGCCAATCCAGATCAAGGCGACAAGCGGCTTCCAGAAAATCCTTGCGTTGACGGCGCCATTGGCCGCGACATCGGCGATGCTCATATATACTTGGCCAAGGCCAAGGGTCGCTATGCCCGCCTCCGACCGGTTCATGCGGCGGGCGGGATAAAAGCGCGTCGCGGGCTCGATTGTGGCGACAAGTGCACCTTTGGAACGGATCAACGTGTGCCCGGCGAGTTCGGAATAGTTTGGGCCATTGCGCGGCACGACGCTCTCGAAGGTCAGTTCGTAAGGGCCGATTTCGACTGCCTCTCCAGGCTTCAACGCCGTGATCTTCTCGGCGCCCCAGCCGGTCGCGGCAAGGCCGAGCAGGGTCACGCCGAGCCCGGCATGCGCGAAAGCCGTGCCGAACGCATGGCGCGGTAAGCCGCGCGCGCGCTGGCCCACCATGTCAGCGGAGAGGCCGCCGCCGAAAAGACGCCTGCCGAGATCGACGAAAGAGCCGAGGATCACATAAACCGCGACACCGGACAGGATGACGCTGACGGCGGGGCCGCCGCGCCAGGCCGCAAGAACCGCCATGAAAATGAGCCCCGCCCCGAAGGCGGCGGCGAGCCTTTGCGCGACGCCGGCGAGATCGCCGCGTTTCCACGGCAGCAACTGGCCAACGGGCATAAGGACAAATAGTGGGATGAACAAAGGCACGAAAGTCAGATTGAAAAAAGGCGGACCGACCGAGATTTTTTCGCCACTCATGGCTTCGAGCGCCAGCGGATAGAGGGTGCCGATGAAAACCGTGGCGCAGCAAGTGGTCAAGAGCAGATTATTGAGGACAATGGCGCCCTCGCGCGAGACGGGCGCGAACAGGCCGCCTTGTTGCAGCCCGCCTGCCCGCAGAGCGAAGAGAGCAAGCGATCCGCCGATGAAGATCACCAAGATGAGGAGGATGAAGACCCCCCGCGTGGGATCGCTCGCGAAAGCATGGACCGAAGTCAATACGCCGGAGCGAACCAAAAAGGTTCCGACAAGCGACAGGGAAAAGGCGAGGATCGCAAGGAAGATCGTCCAGATTTTGAGGGCTTCCCGCTTTTCCATCACCGCCGTGCAGTGCAACAACGCGGTGGCCGCGAGCCATGGCATCAGCGAGGCGTTCTCGACCGGGTCCCAGAACCAGAAGCCGCCCCAGCCGAGCGTGTAATAGGCCCAGTAGGAACCCATCGCTATGCCAAGGGTCAGGGAAGTCCAGGCGATCAGTGTCCAGGGCCGCACGAAACGCGCGAAGACCGCGTCGATGCGGCCCGAAATCAAGGCCGCCGCCGCAAAAGAATAAGTGATCGAAAGCCCGACATAGCCGAGATAAAGCAGCGGCGGATGTATGGCGAGGCCCGGGTCTTGGAGGAGCGGGTTCAAATCATTGCCTTCCACGGGCGGTCCGGCGAGCCGGGCGAAAGGATTCGATGTCAGGAGAATAAAGAGAATGAATGCGGCCGCGATCCAGGATTGCACGGCGAGCACGTTCGCCCGCATGTCTTCCGGCATCGATCGCGAAAACAAAGCGACCGCCGCGGCGAACAGCGAAAGCACCAAGACCCACAAAAGCATTGAGCCTTCGTGATTGCCCCAGACGCCGGTGATTTTATAGATCAACGGTTTGGCGGAATGGGAGTTCTCGACGACATTGACAAGCGAGAAATCGGAGACCACGTGGGCCATCGTCAAGGCGAAATAGGCGTAGGCCACGAGGCCAAAGCCGATTAGCGCGGCTGGCGGCGCGACGGCCATTAGGCGCTGGTCCCGCGTTACGCTGCCCCATACCGGCAACACGGAATTGACGAGCGCGAGCGCCAAGGCGAGCACAAGCGCGTAATGGCCGGTTTCGACGATCATGGGCGCCTCCGTGGCAAAATCTTATGTTTCGTCCTCACCAGCGCATACTCATTTGCCCATGCTTGCCGCTTCCGCGCCGCCCCGCCAGACGCCTTGTTTCTTCAATGCGTCGGCGACCTCGCGCGGCATGTAGCGCTCATCGTGCTTGGCGAGAATATTGTCGGCGTGAAAGATTTTGTCCTGACCAAGCGTGCCCTCGGCGACGACGCCTTGTCCTTCCCGGAAAAGATCGGGCAACGGCCCCGTATAGGTCACTACGACATCTTGTTTTTTATCGGTGACGGCAAAGCGCACCGTGCTCTCGCCCTCGTGGACAAGCGAGCCCTCTCGCACGAGCCCGCCGATGCGCAGCCGTTGCCCGGCAAGCGGCGCCTTTTGCGCAAGCTCGCTCGGCCCATAGAAAAAGACGATATTGTCGCGCAAAGCGACGAGCACAAGGCCGAGCGCGAGGCCGAGCGCGCCGAGCGCGGCGGAAATCAAAACGAGACGGCGTTTTTTGCGCATCATTGCGGGATCAGCCTTCCAACCCAAGTTCCCGCGCGAGCGCCTCGATGCGCGCGACTGCGCTTGGATCGCCGGCGAAACTGCGTTTGGCATCGACAAGCGCCGAGCGCGCTTTGCCCGGCTCGTGTAGCACCGTATAGGAGCGGACAAGGCGAAGCCAGCCTTCGAGATCCTGCCCGTTTTGCGCCAGACGCGCGGCAAGCGCCTCGACCATGCCGCGAATGGCGCTCATCTGCCCGGCTTCCGGCAAAGCCTCGATCTTGGCCGCCAAGCCATCTTGCGTTGCCTCAGGGCCCGCGCCGAGCGCCGCTAGCCGTTCGCGCAGCGCTTGTGCCCAAGGCGTGTCTCGAGGCGCTTCGGCAGCAAGTTTGCCCCAGATTTCCCTAGCGCGCGCCTTGTCCCCTTCCTGCTCGGCGGCGAGCCCGAGAAAAAAGCGGGGCTCGGGGGCGGAGGGATCTTTCGCCGCCGCCGCTTCGAAGGTTTGTTTGGCTTCCGGCGTCACCAGGCCCTTGGCGGCAGCGACCAGCGCTTCCCCGTAAAGCGCATGTCGTGCCGCTGTCTCGCCAAGCAGGCGCAGGGCTGCCCGCGCGGCACTCACCGCGTCAACCGCGCGGCCGAGCCGGAGATAAACCGGCGCCAAAACCTCATAGCCGCGCCCATCGTCTGGATGTTGCGCAAGATGCGCTTCGATCCTTGCGATCGCAGCCGCCAAATCCATGCGCGCGGGCGAAGCGTCGAGCCGCGCCGCGAGCGGTGCATCGGGCATATAAGGATGGCCGATGGTTGCATAAAGCGAAAGCGCCAGGATTGGAACGAAAAACAATACGCCCACGGAAGCAAGCCGGGCCCTGGTCCGCGATGCCGCCGGCACCGATTCAATCGCGGCGTCCGCCGCCATCAGACGGCGGGCCGCTTCGGCCTTGGCGCCTTGCGCATCTTCCGGCGCCACGAGGTGTTGCGCCTCATCTCTTTCAATCTCGGCGAGTTGGGCTTTGTAGATAGCGATGCCGATTTCGCCGCGCGCAACCCCGCGCGGGGTTTTCGCAAGCGGCCATAGGACGCATAGCACCACGACGGCGGTGAGTAAGGCAAAAATCAGCCACACCATGGAGCCTTAATAGTGATTGGCCGCGCGGTTGCAAGGTTCATCGCGTCGCAGATATTTGGCGGGTAATCGGTTGATCTCACGCCGAGGGCAGCCTGAGGTCCGCGCGCAAGCCGCCATTGGGACTATCTTCGAGGGACAAATGGCCGCCGTAAAGCGCCGCCAGATCGGCGACGATGGAAAGCCCGAAGCCCGATCCGGCCTTCGTTTCATCGAGGCGCTTGCCACGCGACAGCGCGGCCTGGCGCAGCCCGGCGGCAAGTCCTGGGCCGTCGTCGTCGATGGTGACGCGAAAAAAACGGCGTTCCGAGAGGTTGCGCCAGGGCTCCGGCGCTATGCTGATCGCAACCGCGTGGCGCGCCCATTTGCCGGCATTATCGACGAGATTGCCAACCATCTCCTCGAAATCCTGGCGTTCCCCTTGAAAACGAATGGTCCCCGGCACCGAGACGGTGAAGCCAATCGCCCGCTCCGCATAGATTTTTTCGAAGGTGCGGACCAAGGCTTCGACGGCGGGGGCCGCCTCGGTCGCTCCGCCCAGCGTCCGGGCCCGGACCGCCGCGCGGGCGCTGTTAAGGTAATAGGAAACCTGATCGCGCATGAGCGCGGCCTGCTCCTCCACCTTGGCCGCGAGCGGGCCGGGATCGACCGCGGCTTCGTTGACGATGACGCTGAGCGGCGTTTTCAAGGCATGAGCGAGATTGCCGACCTGGGTGCGCGCGCGTTCCACCACGTCGCGGTTGGCGTCAATCAGCAGATTGAGTTCGCCGGCAAGCGGCGCGAGATCCTGCGGGAAATCGCCTTCGATTTTCTCGGCTTCACCGCGTCTTATCGCGGCGACCCCTTCCTGCAACTGCCAAAGCGGTTTCAGGCCGTAGCGAAGCTGCGCCGCCGCCGACACGACAAGGGCCAACGCGAGTACCGCGAAGGTGAGCACGAGGTCAAGCTCGAAACGCGAAATTTGGGCCTCGATTTCCTCGGTCGTCGCGGCGACCTGAACGAGATAAATTCCTTGATCTCCAGTATCGATGATGCGTTCGAGCATTCGCAAGGCGCGGTCATCCGGCCCTTTCGCATACCCTCTCCGCGCGCCGCCCGGACCGACCGCGACTCCGGCATCGGACAGACGCGGAAGCTTTGCCGCGAACAGCGAGCGCGAACTTCTGATTTCGGGCTTCGGCACGTCCAACCGCGTGATTTGCCAATACCAGCCAGACAAGGCCAGTTCGAATTGCGGTTCGCCAAGCTGGCCTGGCGCGGTGCGGCTGTCTTCTCCAGGGGTCGCGATATCGGCGACGAGGGCACGCAAATAAACGCCGAGGCGCTCGTCGAAATTGGCCTCGGCTGCGGCCCGGTAAATTGTCGTGAGAACCAGCCCCGCGGCCAAAAGAATGGCAACGCTTAACAGGGCCGCGGAAACGAAAAGCCGCGTCGCTATTGAGCGCGGTCTCGGCCGTGCGGGAGCGCGATCCTGCCGCGCCGGGCCGGAAGGCCGCTCTAGCTCTTCGTCGTTACGCATCCGCTGCCGCCGGCAAAATGTCCCCTGGCCGCGTGGCATCAAACCTTGCTCACGTTCCCTTCAAGTCGAATTCGCTCATTACTCTAATGTAGATTTACATTTCCCAACGCAATTCGTATAATTACGTGCACAGATCGTCTCAGCCATGGTTTTGTGCCCCGCCTTACCCATGCACGCGTCAAGGACATCGTTACAATCTTTTATGCAATTGGGATCGTACTTTTTAACTTCACCGGCCATCGCCGGGGTCGCGATGCTGAGTGAGGCAACCGAGGCGGCCCCCACGGCGACGGCAGACAGAACGGCGCCGCAGATCGCGCTCAGTGTCGTGGATTTCAAGGCAACCACAATCATAACATCCTCCCGGGAGTTGGTGGCGCGCGTCCGAATGTTTCGACGATCGACCGCCCTGCTTTGATGGTCCACGCCTATGACTCCGGACTGCTTGCAGCCTCGCGCGGTATGCGCGGTCAGGGAGCTTATACGCCACCGCGTGGAAAAGGAAGGAGCACAGCCGCCGAGATTTCGGAAGCAGTGCTCATATGCTCTTTCGGCTGTCGCTTATCGCCGAGCAGTTGTTTTCTCTCAGGATCTCTTCCGCAACATTTTGGGATCATGATCGAGCGGCGGGATTTGTCCGTCGCGGCTTGGCCACATCTTCCGTTTCCGGCGCTGCCACGAGATAGCCAAGCCCGCGCATCGTCTGGATGACTTCGACGCCAAGCTTCTTGCGCAGGCGTCCGACGAAGACCTCGATCGTATTTGAATCGCGATCGAAATCCTGATCGTAGAGATGCTCGATGATCTCACTGCCCGATACGATCCGCCCCGCATGATGCATCAAATAGGACAACAGCCGGTATTCGTGCGAGGTAAGCTTGACCGGGTTGCCATTTACCGACACCCGCCCCTTGCGCGCATCGAGATGCACCGGACCGCAACTCAATTCGCTTGTCGCATGACCGGCGGCGCGCCGCAACAGGGCGCGCAGCCGGGCAAGGATTTCCTCGATATGGAAGGGCTTGGCGACGTAATCGTCAGCCCCAGCGTCGAACCCCTGAACCTTGTCGCTCCACCGGTCGCGCGCAGTCAAAATCAACACCGGCATCGCGCGGCCGGCTCGGCGCCATTCACTAAGCACGGATGTACCGTCCTTCTTGGGCAAGCCCAACCAAATCTAGGACGACGGCATCGTAAGGTTCGGTATCGCCCAAAAACCATCCTTCTTCACCATCGAACGCGCGGTCGACGGCATAGCCCGCCCGCGTAAGCGCGGCGAAGATCTGCCGATTGAGGTCCTTGTCATCCTCGACGACGAGCAACCGCACGCTTCGATACCCTATGCCAAGAGCAATGTTTCGCGTGAAACCTTGCCGCTACTCCCCGCGTCGATTGAGCGGCTGGAACGCCGCCGTTTTTTCTTAACACGAAGAATTCAATGTTCGTTTTTCGAACCGATGACCTGTCCGGTCTTGGCGTTGACGAAAACGTGAATGACGCGGCCGTCGCGGCGCAAAAGGCTCATCTCATAGACGAGGTCCTCGCTCCAGCGGCAAAGCTTGACCCCGATGGCTTCCGCCTGCGACCGGCTGGCCACGTTCCGCATGACAAGAAACGGCTCAAACAGCCCATGCGCGAGAATCTTTTCGCGCGTCTCGGCCGTCGAGAAACAGACGCGGTCCGGCTCTGGTTCGGTCCGAGCCGCAGTGCTCGAGCCCAGATAGGTCGCGACAGTGACCGAAACGAAATAAAGCATGACTCAAGGCTGGCGCGGCGACAATGAATGAGACATGAATATTGCGAACATGCGCGGCAATTTTCGAATCGTTTCACTCGCTACGGCTTCTTTGCCGGCCCCGCGCGCGGGTTTGGGCGCAATCCTGGCTTGCCTGTCCGGCATGGTTTTAACCGCGCCGGTATTTGCTTTGGTCGGTCCTGCCCGAGAGGCCCCGGAGTTCGCGCCCTACGTTGTTACGGTACTGGACAAGAGCGGCGGCGGCGGCGGCGCGAGCTTTTGTACGGCGAGCGTCATCGCTCAAGACGTTGTCCTGACCGCCGCCCACTGCGTCTCCAATCTTGCAAACACGCGGGTATTTTTCCGGGGCGGCCAGAAGCAGCTGGTTTTATTCGATGTTGCTTCGATCAGTGTTCACCCGGAATTCCGCCCCAAAATCGGGCGAAAACATTTGATTTCCATCGATCTTGCGCTTCTGCGCCTAGCTGAGCCGTTACCTCCCGCATTCAAAGCCATCGAACTTAGGGGTTCCGGCTCGGTCGCGATCGGGCAGCCGTTTCGCATCGTAGGTTTTGGCCGTGCGGATGAAAGCGTGAGCGGAACGTCAGGTGTCTTGCGGGCAGGCATTCTCGTCGTGAGCGGACCCAAATCGCCGGTTCTCGTTTGGCTTACCGATCCGGACGGCACCGGACTTGGCGGTTGCACGGGCAATTCCGGCGCGCCGGTTCTCGCCGTCGGTCAGCCGGCGCTCGTCGCCGTGGCGATCAGGGCCAGAGGCGATAACGGAAATTCATGCGGCGCTTCGACCGAGGCGGTGCTGATCGGGCCGCAAATGCCATGGGTTCGCAAGACACTGCAAGCCTGGGGAGCGACCTGGAGCGTGGCACATTAACGCGCCGTCCACCCCCGGTTGCCCCGTCTCCCGCGAAAGGGTCCGGCTTAGCTCTGGCAAACGCTCTATCTAATGAGTGATGGCGCTAGGGGTTTCCTCCTCGGAAGAAAGCGGAGCGAGCGGCTTCGCCTCCTCGTCCCAAACAATCGGCACCGGCTGGCGAACCAGGGCATGGGTCAATACCTCTTCCATGCGCGAGACCGGCACGATTTCGAGCGCGTTCTTGACCGGATTTGGAATTTCAACCAGATCCTTGGCGTTTTCCTCGGGAATTAAAATTTTCTTTAGGCCCCCGCGCAGCGCGGCAAGCAATTTTTCCTTGAGCCCTCCGATCGGAAGGATCCTGCCGCGCAAGGTGATCTCGCCGGTCATCGCGATGTCGCGCCGGATCGGGATACCGGTCATGATCGAGACGATCGCCGTCGCCATGGCAACACCCGCCGATGGACCATCCTTGGGCGTCGCGCCTTCTGGAACGTGCACGTGGATGTCGCGACGCTCGAACACCGGCGGCTCGATGCCGAAATCGACCGCGCGCGAGCGGACATAGGACGCCGCCGCCGAGATCGAACTCCTTCATCACGTCGCGCAGATTTCCGGTGACCGTCATACGCCCCTTGCCGGGCATCATTACGCCTTCGATCGTCAGCAATTCGCCGCCGACCTCGGTCCAAGCAAGGCCGGTCACGACGCCGATCTGATCCTCGGTTTCCGCCTCGCCGTAGCGGAATTTGGGAACGCCGAGAAAATCCGGCAGGTTGTCGCCGGTGATCGCGACCTCCTTCGTCTTGCCGGTCAAAATTTGTTTGACCGCCTTGCGTTCGAGTTTGGCGAGTTCGCGTTCAAGATTTCGCACGCCGGCCTCGCGCGTATAGCGCCGTATTATGGTGATGAGTCCGTTGTCGTCGATTGACCATTCCTTGGACCCAAGACCGTGCTTCTTGAGCCCGGCCGGAATCAGATGGCGGCGCGCGATCTCGACCTTTTCATTTTCCGTGTAGCCCGCGATACGGATGATTTCCATGCGGTCCATAAGGGGCGGGGGAATATTCAACGTATTGGCCGTCGTGACGAACATGACATGCGACAAGTCATAGTCGACTTCGAGATAGTGATCGTTGAAGCAATGATTCTGTTCTGGATCGAGAACCTCAAGCAGCGCGGACGAAGGATCGCCCCGGAAGTCCATTCCCATCTTGTCGATTTCGTCGAGCAAGAAGAGCGGGTTCGAACTCTTGGCTTTGCGCATCGACTGGATGATCTTGCCGGGCATGGAACCGATATAAGTGCGGCGATGACCGCGGATTTCGGCTTCGTCGCGCACGCCACCAAGCGACATGCGGACGAATTCGCGGCCCGTGGCCTTGGCGATCGACTTGCCAAGCGAGGTCTTGCCAACTCCAGGAGGGCCGACAAGGCACAGGATGGGGCCCGTCAATTTGTTCGCGCGGCTCTGCACCGCAAGATATTCGATGATGCGCTCCTTGACTTTTTCGAGACCGAAATGCTCGCTGTCGAGGACATTTTCGGCGATGTTCAAATCCTTCTTGATCTTGGAGCGCTTGTTCCAGGGAATCGATAGTAGCCAGTCGAGATAATTGCGCACGACCGTCGCTTCCGCCGACATCGGCGACATCTGACGCAATTTTTTCAATTCGGCGATCGCCTTGTCGCGCGCCTCCTTGGACAGTTTCGTCGTCTTGATGCGTTCGTCGATCTCGGCAAGATCGTCCTTGCCGTCTTCGTCGCCGAGTTCCTTCTGGATCGCTTTCATCTGTTCGTTCAGATAGTATTCGCGCTGGGTCTTCTCCATCTGGCGCTTGACCCTGGTGCGGATGCGCTTTTCCACTTGCAGAACCGAAATCTCGCTTTCCATGAGCGCAAGGCATTTTTCGAGTCTCTTCGCGATCGAGCCGGTATCGAGCACGGCCTGCTTATCGGTTATCTTGACGGCGAGATGCGAAGCGACCGTGTCGGAAAGCTTGGAATAATCGTCGATTTGGGCGACCGCCGCCACGACCTCCGGCGAGACCTTCTTGTTGAGCTTGACGTAGCCTTCGAACTCGGCGACGACCGATCGGGCCAGCGCTTCCACTTCGACCTTGTCGAAGGGCTCGTCGGCGATCGCCTCGGCCCTGGCTTCATAGAAATCCTCGGTGCGGGAATAGCCTTGCACCTTGGCGCGAACGAGCCCCTCGACCAGAACCTTGACCGTACCGTCGGGAAGCTTCAAGAGCTGAAGGACCGAAGCGAGCGTGCCGGTCGAAAAGATCGCTTCCGTCGCCGGATCGTCGTCAGCGGCCGTCATCTGGGTCGCAAGAAGGATGAGTTTGTCGGCCCTCATGACCTCTTCGAGTGCGCGAATCGACTTCTCGCGGCCGACGAAAAGCGGCACGATCATATGCGGAAAAACCACAATGTCGCGCAGCGGCAGAACCGGATAGATGTCGATCGTGCCGGGGCGAGCGGGCTCGCGCTTTTGGGTCATACCTTCATCCTATCCGGAGAATTTCTAGTCACTGTCGAAGAGATGGCGGCGCGGCAGTTCAGTTTCAAGAAGGCCTCGGTGCCCCGGGCGGCCTCTCGAAACTCGAGCATCATGGCGCGAGCTCAAGCGCTTGCGCCGGTTTTTTCACTGCGCTCGGCGTAAATGTAGAGGGGACGGGAGTCTCCCTCGACAACGTCGGGGCCGATGACAACCTGTTCGACGCGGTCGAGGCCGGGAAGATCGAACATCGTATCGAGTAGGATGCCTTCCATGATGGAGCGCAATCCACGCGCGCCGGTGCGCCTCTCGATGGCTTTTTTGGCGACTGCCTTCAAGGCCTCGTCCTGGAAGGTGAGCTTGGTATTTTCCATTTCGAACAAGCGCTGATACTGCTTGACGAGCGCGTTCTTCGGCTCGGTCAGGATTCTCTTCAAGGAGTCTTCATCGAGATCGTCGAGCGTTGCGATGACTGGCAATCTGCCGACGAATTCCGGGATCAGCCCGAATTTCAGCAAATCCTCCGGTTCGACTTTTCGGAAAATCTCGCCGGTCCGGCGATCGTCCGGCGATTGGACCGTCGCGCCAAATCCGATCGACGTGCTCTTGCCGCGCGTCGAGATTATCTTTTCGAGGCCGCCGAAGGCGCCGCCGCAAACGAACAAAATATTCGTCGTATCGACCTGCAGAAATTCTTGCTGCGGGTGCTTGCGTCCACCCTGCGGCGGTACCGACGCGACCGTGCCTTCCATGATTTTCAGGAGCGCTTGCTGGACACCTTCGCCCGACACATCCCGGGTGATCGACGGATTATCGGATTTGCGCGAAATTTTGTCGATCTCGTCGATATAGACGATCCCGCGTTGCGCCCGCTCGACATTATAATCGGAAGCTTGAAGGAGCTTCAAAATGATGTTTTCGACATCCTCGCCGACATAGCCCGCCTCGGTCAGCGTCGTAGCGTCGGCCATCGTGAAGGGCACGTCGAGAATTCGCGCCAAGGTCTGCGCAAGCAAGGTCTTGCCAGAACCGGTCGGGCCGATCAACAGAATGTTCGATTTCGCAAGCTCCACGTCATTATGCTTGGCCGCGTGATTGAGGCGCTTGTAATGATTGTGGACAGCAACCGACAAGACCCGCTTGGCTTGCGGCTGCCCGATGACGTAATCGTCCAGAACCTTGCAGATCTCCCTGGGAGTAGGGACACCGTCGCGGCTTTTTACAAGCGAGGATTTGTTCTCCTCGCGGATGATATCCATGCAAAGTTCGACGCATTCATCGCAGATGAAAACCGTCGGGCCAGCAATGAGCTTGCGCACCTCATGCTGGCTCTTGCCGCAAAACGAGCAATAGAGCGTGTTTTTCGACTCGCTGCCGCCGACCTTGGTCATCGAACGTCTCCGTACCGGCCGAAGTCATGTGCGAACTCCGGTCACGCTGCGTGAAAGGCCGCGGACGCCCCGCCACCTTCTGGCGGATTGGCACACGAACCAGCCCAGTTTAATTCTTGCCCACACTTCCTAACGCGGTTGCCGCTTTAACGCCGCATCCATTCTCCTTCATATCACGCTCGATCCGCAAGATGGCCCTCGCCACTTCTGGCGTCGCCGAAGGTTTGAAAACGCTCCAATGCTCGTAACACGATTTCCGAATCATGGTCTGCCCTATGTTTTCGTTAACCTAAATGCCATTTGTTTCGATTTTGCGCGACAATCGCGCATTGAGCGGCTCACGCCGGCTATTTTACGCGAATTTCCTATATATTAGCAATCTTTATACCAAGACAATCGATATTCCTACGTCAGGGCGGCGGCGCTCCCGCGACGGCGCTCTGACGATGTGCCCGGCAGGGCGCCCCGTCGAGGAATCGGCCCGTTGCTCTTATCGATAAGCCGCCGCGGCCATTAATAAACGGGCAAGGACGCGTTCGAGAGCCTATTTACTTTCCGGCAGCGGCATTTCGTCGGGCCGCCTCACAATAACATGATCCACGATACCAAACTCTTTCGACTCATCGGCGGACATGAAGTGGTCGCGGTCCAAGGTTTTTTCGATCGTCTCGTAATCCCGGCCGGTATGCCGGACGTAGATCTCGTTCAACCGCCGCTTGACCTTCATGATATCCTCGGCGTGACGAGCGATATCGGAAGCCTGACCCTGGAAGCCGCCTGATGGCTGATGCATCATGATTCGCGCGTTCGGCAAAGCGTAACGCGCTTTCGTCTCTCCGGCGCAAAGGAGAAGCGAACCCATGGAAGCGGCCTGCCCGACGCAGAGCGTCGATACCTTGGGCTTTACGAACTGCATCGTATCGTAGATCGCAAGACCCGACGTCACCACGCCGCCCGGCGAATTGATGTACATCGAGATTTCCTTCTTCGGGTTTTCCGCCTCGAGGAATAGCAATTCGGCGATGATCACCGAGGCCACATGGTCGTCGACCGGGCCAGTCAAAAAAATGATCCGCTCGCGCAAAAGCCGGGAATAGATGTCGAAACCGCGCTCGCCGCGGCTCGTATTCTCGATAACCTGAGGAATGAGGTAGTTATCGTGGATCTCAATCGGACTGCGATCGCGCATGATGGAGGATTCCCTGGTGAAAATGAACTCGTCGAAACGATGCGAAGGTTATGCCCTCGCTGGACCGATAAGAATAGCATATTAGCGCGCCCCGGCTAACAATCCATTGCTTGGGTAAAGCGCGCCCCATCACTGGGGCACGCTTTCTTGCACGGTCTCGCCGCCGGCGCCGCTTGCGTCCTCGTCGTGTGCCTTCAGAAGTTCGTCCCGAGAAACTTTCCTGTCGGTCAGCTTGGCCCGAGAAATTATATGATCGACCACTTTTTCCTCGAAAAGGGGGGCCCTGATCTCCGCCAAGGCGCGGGGATTTTTGCGATAATAATCCCACACGGTCTTTTCTTGGCCGGAGAACGCACGCGCCCGCTTAGCCAGAGCCTGACTGACTTCCTCGTCCGAGACCTTGATGTCCGCTTTTGCCCCGATTTCAGCCAAAAGGAGGCCGAGCCGCACCCTCCGTTCGGCAATTTTGAGATAGTCCGCGCGCGCTGCCTCCTCGGTCGTGTTGTCGTCCTCGTAGCTGCGCCCGCCCCGCTTTTGCTCAGCCTCGACCTTGCGCCACACCGCATCGAATTCCTGTGTCACTAGCCCTTCAGGCACGTCGAAAACGTATTTCTTATCGAGCGCGTCGAGGAGATCGCGCTTCCATTTCCCTCTCGAGGCCGCGACATGGTCGCGCTCGATATTGGCGCGGATCGCGGTCTTGAGTTTGGCCAGATCCTCGAAGCCAAGACCTTTCGCGAATCCATCGCCGATTTCGACCTCGGCCGGGGCCGCCGCGCCCTTGAGCGTCACATCGAAGGCGGCCGCCTTGCCGGCGAGCCCGGCGGCGCTGTAATCATCCGGGAATGTCACCAAAATTGTCCGGCTTTCGCCCGTCTTCATGCCTTCGATCTGCGCTTCGAAGCCGGGGAGGAAACTGCCCGAACCGAGGACGACGTCAACATTTTCTCCAGAACCGCCCGCGAATGGCTCGCCGTCGATCTTGCCGGTAAAATCCAGCGTGGCCTTGTCGCCGTTTTGAGCGACGGCCTCTCCTTCCTTTACCGTGTAAACGCGATTCTGCTCGGCGAGCCTGGCCAAGACTTGCTCGACGTCGGCATCGGACACGTCGGCAATCAGCCGTTCGATTTCTATATCTTCGAAACCGCCGGCCTCGATCTTCGGCAACACTTCGAGCGCGACGGTAAAGGCGAGATCGGCTTGCGCTTCGAAAACCTTCTCGATTTCTTGGCGATCCTCGGCAAAATCGATCTTGGGGTCCATGGCAAGCCGCAGTTGATTGTCCTCAACAATCTTGCGATTGGCCTCGTTGACGGCGTCCTGAACAACTTCGGCCATGATCGAGCGGCCATAGAGACGCTTCAGGTGAGAAACTGGAACCTTGCCCGGACGAAACCCGGGAATACGCGCCTTGGCCCTGACCTCGGCGAGCTGACCTTCGACTCGCTCCGCGAGGTCGGCGGCTGCTAGTACCACTTTGAATTCGCGCTTGAGGCCTTGCGCGTGGGTTTGCGTGACTTCCATTCGAAACAAGCCTTTTTTCGACTACGCCGCTTCCAATATATTCCGCTTCCGGCAGGCCCACCGCCGAATATCGCCACCGCCATTGTTAATCCGTGCGGCGCGGCGCACCGGTCAAGGTTTGGTGCGGGCGGAGGGAACTCGAACCCCCACGATTTTCACCACCGGAACCTAAATCCGGCGCGTCTACCAGTTCCGCCACGCCCGCCACGCGGGAGCTTGCCATAATTGCTCTTCGGCCAGCCTGGGAATCTATTCTATCGGTTTCCTCTACATGGGCGCAACGCGAGGAAATACCCAAAATAGCTTGCAGAGGGCGCGTTCGACGGGACGGCGTCTTAAAAAATCCTTAAGAACGCGGACATCTCGCGTCAGTACCGGCCTTGGCTCGCACCGTTGGCCGAATGGACTCCTAGTGTGCGAGTTCCCAACGATCGGGCGAACGCCATATCCGTGAGCGCAGCAGCTCACGCTCGAAGATGAATTCCTTGGGCAGCCGATCGAAGAACTGGTCGAACTCCTCCTCGTGCGCGCGTGCCTCGGCGGCGCCAGCGTCCCGGCGGACCGCCATGAGCTCGTAAAACTTGTCCGCCGGGAAATCGAGGCCATTCCATTCGATGTCCTCGTGCCGCGGCATCCAGCCGATCGGGCTCTCGACGGCGTAGCCGCGACTGTGCACGCGGTCGACGATCCATTTGAGCACGCGCATGTTATCGCCGAATCCGGGCCATATGAACTTGCCGTTCTCATCCTTACGGAACCAGTTAACTCGGAAGATCGGCGGCGGATTGGAGAGGCGACGCCCAACATTCAGCCAATGGCCGAAATAATCGGCCATGTTGTAGCCGCAGAACGGCAGCATCGCCATTGGATCGCGGCGCATCGCGGCCTGGCCGATCGCGGCCGCCGTGGCTTCGGAACCCATCGTTGCGGCTATATAGACGCCATGGCTCCAGTTGAAGGCCTGGAACACGAGCGGCAAGTCCTTACTCATGCGGCCGCCGAAGACGAAGGCTGAGATCGGTACTCCCTCCGGCTTTTCCCAATCCGGGTCGATCGATGGGCATTGGCTTGCTGGCGCCGTGAAACGGGCGTTTGGGTGCGAGGCAGGGCGCCCGCTTGCGGGCGTCCAGTCCTCACCCTTCCAGTCGATGAGATGCGCCGGCGGCTTGTCGGTCATCCCCTCCCACCAGACATCGCCGTCGTCGGTCAGCGCGGTATTGGTGAAAATGCAGTTCTTGCTGATGGTCTGAATCGCATTGGGATTGGACTGCCCGTTCGTGCCGGGCGCGACGCCGAAGAACCCTGACTCCGGATTGATCGCGCGGAGCGTCCCGTCTGGCGCCTTCTTGATCCAGGCGATGTCGTCGCCGACGGTGCTGACTTTCCAGCCTTGAAACCCTTTCGGCGGGACCAGCATCGCGAGGTTGGTCTTGCCACAGGCGCTCGGGAAGGCAGCGCCGAGATAGGTTTTCTCGCCGTTCGGGGCTTCAATGCCCATGATCAGCATGTGCTCGGCGAGCCAGCCTTCATCGCGCGCCATGACCGACGCGATACGCAGCGCAAGACACTTTTTCCCGAGGAGTGCATTGCCGCCATAGCCGGAGCCGTAGGACCAGATCTCATAGGTCTCGGGGAAATGTACGATGTATTTGCGGTTGATGTCGCCGTCGCAGGGCCAGGGCACGTCCTTCTGTCCCGGTTTGAGCGGCGCGCCCACTGAATGCACACACGGTATGAAGAAGCCGTCGCCGCCGAGCGCATCGAGCACAGCATTTCCCATGCGGGTCATGATCCGCATATTGACGACGACATAGGGGCTATCGGAGAGTTGCACGCCGATCTTGGCTATGGGCGACCCGATCGGCCCCATGCTGAATGGGATAACGTACATCGTACGGCCGGCCATGCAGCCGTCGAACAGCCCGCGCAGGGTCGCGCGCATTTCAGCCGGTGGCGCCCAGTTGTTCGTCGGGCCGGCGGCGTCCTCGCTGGCTGCGCAAATGAAGGTACGGTCCTCGACGCGACCCACGTCGGAGGGGTGCGAACGGGCCAAATAGGAATTCGGACGCTTCTTCGGGTCGAGGTGTATGAACGTTCCGGCGTCGACCATCATCTGGCACAACCGATCGTACTCCTCCTGGCTGCCATCAGCCCAGACGACCTGGTCGGGCTTGCACAGCGCCGCCATTTCGCGAACCCAGTCGCGCAGCTTGCCGTTGGTTGTCGGAGCGTTCACGATAGCATCCATTTACTTTCTCTCCTGAAGTTTCGTGTCCACACTTGCCGCGCGGGCGGCTTCGCAATCCCGACCAGCTACGCCGCCCAGGCTACCCGCTCCAAAGGCAGGATTGAAAGGACCGGCCTGGTGCATGGTTTCTTTTCCTTGTATTGGCGCGCTGTCATGGAAATCACGGTAATATACGATGCTGGGCGGCGCGGCTAGATGTCATGTCTCCAAATGCCAGGACGACGCTGAACAGGGATTTTCCGGCGGCTCCCCGGTTGCGCTATCCTATCATGGGGGTCTGGCCATGCCGCGCGCGCGAGGTGCGCGCCATTGAGGTATCGCCCGGATCGCGCGCGGGAGGATTTTGGCCAGGCGGATGGTTATATCGCGGGCAAGAAGGTCCGGTTGCATTTCTTTTGCGTCTATCTGCCGCACGGACGGCTGCTTCGCCAAGACCTATCCCGCCGAGCCGGCGGAAGCTTTCCGCGATGGCCATGTGGCGGCGTTCGACTTTTCCGGCGACAACTCACTTACAGGTTGGATGCGGCTCTTTTGAAGTCTCGAGTGGCGCGATGATAGGATCCCTCCACGACGCGCCGGTGCACACATAGCCGAGCCGCCGGCACCAAGAGGTATGAGAAATGGCGCGCCAGCCGGCGTTAAACGAAGAGGCGCTCGTCAAGCTCGGCTCCGAAAAGCTCGCCAGACTGGTGCTCGGCGAGGCAAAGCGCGATTCTGCGTTCCGGAAGCTCGTCGCGGCCGCGCTTGCCGCGACTAAGGGGCCGGCGGCGGTCGCCGCGATCATCGACAAGCGCCTCGCGGGGCTCGATCGCGCCAAAGCCTTCGTCGACTGGGAAAAAGCCAAAGCTTTCACCGCCGACATCGCCGCCACTGTGGCGACGATCACCGGCGAACTGGCGTCAGCGGATCCTGGCGCCGCAGTCGACCGGCTCGTGCGGTTCCTCACGACCAACCTTGTATTCGGGCGGATCGACGATTCGAGCGGGCGCCTGCAAGACGTCTATCACGAGGCCGCGGCTGCTCTACCCGATCTTATCGGGCGGCTCAAGGAAGTAGACAAGGCCTCGATCCCGGACCGGCTTTTCGCTTTGGCTGTCTCCGATGACTACGGCTTCTTTTCCACGATCATGCCGGAACTCGTCGCGCGCTTGCCGGCGCATGGCGTTGATCGTTGGGGACGAACGCCTAGTCGAGATGGAGCGATCCCTCGGGCCGGCCAAGGAGGAGGACAAGGACTGGAAAAGACGCGCGAAGGCAGACAGAATCATCCGTCTACGCCAGGCGATCGCCGACTGCCGGCATGATGTTGACGTCTTCATCGCCTTGGAGAAGAGGCGGTCGAACGCGCATCGCGACACGATGGTGATAGCCGAGAGATTGTGCGGCGCCGGTCGTCACGGCGAAGCGCTCGAATGGATTCGCACGCGCGGCCGGCCGGGCCTAAAATTCATGACCTATGACGATCTTGCCGATGGCTCGAGCCCACGCGACGTAACGGATCTCGCTCGCACACGACTGGAAATCCGGATTCTCGAGGCGATGGGCGATCGTCCGGCGGCGCAAGACTTGAGGTGGAAAACATTTGAGGCGACGCTCGACGCCGGCATGTTGCGCGACCATATCGCGCGTCTGCCCGATTTCGCCGAATTCGATGTGCTCGACAAAGCTTTCGCTCACGCGATCGCCTTCGAGCAGAAATATCGCGCCCTGGCGTTCTTTCTGAATTGGCCGCATCTCGACCTTGCGGCGAAGCTCGTCCTTGATCGGCACGCCGGATGGGAAGGCCGCTATTACGAACCGCTGTCGGCGGCGGCGGCGCAATTGGAACCCGATCATCCGGTGGCGGCCACGATTTTGTACCGCGCCCTTCTCGACGATATTCTCGATCGGGCGCGGTCGCCCGCCTATGGCCATGCGGCCCGGTATCTGGAAAAACTCGACGCCCTCCCGGCGCATGGAGACGCCGCACGCTCGATCGATCCGCATGAAACCTATCGCGCCGCGCTGGCGAAAAAGTACGGGCGGAAAATCGGCTTCTGGAGCCTCGTCAAGGGGCGCAAGTGACAAATGGTGATCATGTAATTCCCCGCAAAGTCTCGTCGAGCAATCGCGCGAGGCGTGCCTTGTCGGTTGGAAAGCCAGCCTTGATCCAGCACGCTTGCAGCTCCTTCAACGCCTCGCCGATGGCGCGGCCCTCGGTGATGCCGCGCGCGATCATGTCGGCACCCGAAAACGGCAGGCGCGGTTCCCCGGTGTCTTTCAGGAATTTTCGCGCGCGCTCCCATTCATCATCGTGCCCTGGGCGCGCATCGGCCTGCGCCAATATTATTGCGTCGCCCGCCGCCTGGCGGCCGTGGTGGAAGAGCAAGCCCCGCAAATCGCCGGGCGTTGGCGGTTCGTTAAGCCCATGCAGGGTGACGAGAGCGATCGCCGCGCGTTCGAGACGCTCCGCCTCCGCGTTGGAAAGACGCAGCCGCTCGCGCAAGCGCGATGCGTCCTCGGGCAGATTGATACAAAGCGCGGCGAGACGCAAGAGCGGATCTTGGGGCGGGACGATCGCCACGACGCGCCGCAGCCGCGCCGGATTTGGCACGGATGCGATAAGCGGATGAAGCAGCCCATCGGCGCATATGTCCGCGCAAACCCTAGCTGCCTGCCTTGCGGAAAGAAGCTTCAGAAGCTCGGCGCGTATTCTTTCGCGCGAGAGGCTGGCAAGGCCGTCTCTTTCGCGAATGGCCGCCGAACGCCCCGCGGGATCGAGCGGGGCTTCGCCGAAATCGGCGGAAAAGCGGAAGAAGCGTAGGATGCGCAGATAGTCCTCGGCGATGCGCCGCGCGGGCTCGCCAATGAAACGCACTCTGCGCGCCGCGATGTCGTCGAGGCCGCAAGTGTAATCGAACAGTTTTCCGTCGCGCGTCATGGAAAGTGCGTTCATCGTGAAATCGCGGCGCAAGGCATCGGTCTCGAAAGCGCGGCCGAACCGGACTTTCGCGTGGCGGCCATCGGTCGCCATATCCTCGCGCAAGGTTGTTACTTCGAAAGTCCTCTCCCCGGCGAGCACCGTGACCGTGCCATGCGCGACGCCGGTCGGAATGACGCGCAAGCCCCGGGCATTCGCCCGCGCCATGACCGCCTCGGGCAAAAGGGTCGTCGCGAGATCAATTTCATGCACCGGCCGGCACAAGAGCGCATTGCGCAAGGCGCCGCCGACAATGCGGGTTTCCTCGCCTTCTTGATCGAGCGCGGCAAGAACGCCGAGCAAGTCTTTGTCGTCGAACAGCGCGGCGAGAGCCTCCGGCGCGTCGATGCCCAGGGTTCCCGCTTGGCTCATTGCATGCGCCCTGGCACAAGTTTCCCATTTTCGATGTGGGCCGGGACATAGGCGCCCTCGTGGCGCGGGGCGAAAATACCGAAGGCGATCATGCCGGTGACGGCGATCGCAAGGCCGGCCAAGGTCAGCGTCGAGACAGCGCTCTTCGTCCAATGCTCCATCTCGAAGGGATAGTTTTGCCGCAAAATGAGATAGATCGTATAGGCGGCGAAAGGCGAGGCGAACAATAGTGCGGGTTCGAGGATGGCGCGCCACATCAGGAATAGGGCCTTTCGTAGAGATTACGTAAAATATCCGCTGTCATGCCCCACATGTTCCCAGCTCCATAGGGCAGCGCATGGAAATGCCGCAGTTTTCCGTCGAGCTTCTCGTGGCGCGGCGCGTGATTAGCGGCTTATATGAGAAACGCGAAGGGCACCTCGAGGACCTCGTCCGGAGTGATCATGAAGGGTGCCCATAATCTGTGTGCCCAGTTTCTTTGACATCCCCTGGGATGCCAAGGGCGAGGCCTTCGTAGAATTCGGCGAGAGGAACCTCGATCCTGATCTCGGGCATGGACAAGATCGCGTCGTCGAGGACCACCCGGCCGCTCCACTCGCCGCCGGTGCGGGCAAAGACCGTAGCCGCGATTCTATCCTGCTCCAGGATGATATAGCGCGGAATGGAAAGAGTGGCCCGGTACTCTTGGTTTTTGACGATGCGGTCGGTGCTGGACTTGCTTGGACTGAGCACTTCGAAAATGACGACGGGATCGCGGACAATGGTGCTCGCGTTAGCGACTGGGGAGCAGACGACAAAGCCGTCGGGATAGCGGATGTGGCCGGCGGCTTCGATCTTGAGGTCATTGCCGTAGTATTTGCACGGTTTGTCGCGCAGCCTTCCGCGGAGTGAGGCGGCTATATTGGCCTGGATATCGGCGTGATCGGCCGTTCCGCCGGTCATCGCGACCGGCTGGAAGCCGTCGAATTCATAGCGCAGAGGCTGCTGTTCCTCCCAGTCGAGGAATTCCGCTAAGGTCATCGGTTTGCTAAAGGCGACGTTCATGGAAATTGTTTTAGCATGGGGATGCATGGATTTCGCGTGAAAAAGAGGTGAACTAGAGAAGTGCTTGGGTCAGTCCGAGCGCGTCCGGAGCCGGAGCGGGACGTCGCGCGGTTGGGGGGCCTTGGCTGTAACGGAAAAGTTCACGGTAACGCCGGTTGTCGAGGATTTGTCCCGGCTGATGGAATCGTGGTTCCTGGAGTAGGCGCCGCAATTCGAAACAAGCCCGCCGGATTTGGCCAATCATATTCCCAAGAATCATCCCCGGTATCCCTTCCAAGCTTAAAGAAAGGGACTCTGTTAGTGTGCAAGAAGGAGATCGCGATTGGTCCTGAAAATCGTCCCTCTCGACGCTATCGCGCCCAAATTTACGCTGCATATTTTCGCGGAATCCGTTTGCGATCAAAATGGTTTGAACACGACGAGAATTACGATCCCCGCCATGAGAACCGTCGGAGCCTCGTTAACGATCCGGAAGAAACGAGAGCTGTGCCGGTTTGTCTCTTCCGCCAAATCGTTCCGGAGTTTTGAAAAATATCCGTGCAGCGCGCTCAGCGCGATCACCAGGGCGAATTTTGCGTGAAACCAGCCTGTATGCAGAAAACCAGCCTGAACCGCAAGCGTAAGGCCGGTTGCCCAGGTCGCAAGCAAGGCGGGCAGCATGATCGCGCGCATGAGCCTGCGTTCCATCACTATGAAGGTCCTCGCTTGCGGAGAGCCTTTCGGCGCTTCGGCATGATAGACGAAGAGACGCGGCAGATAGAGCATCCCCGCCATCCAGGAGATGATGGCCAAGATATGCAGCACCTTGAGCGAGAGATAAAGATTGCTCACTTAGCGGCGTCCCCGCGAAGGAAATCGAGCATAAGCTCGATATGTTGAATGGGGGTGTGCGGCAAGACGCCGTGGCCGAGGTTGAAAATATGCGGCCTTCCCCGAAAGGCGGAGAGAATTTGTTGCACCCCGGTCTCAAGCGCGAGGCCGCCCGCGGCGAGCGCCAACGGATCGAGATTGCCCTGCAAAACCAAACCTCGATCGAATGTTTTCGCGGCCCATCGCGGATCGGCAGAACTGTCAAGTCCAAGCGCATTGACGCCGGTGCGTGCCGCGAAATCCATTAGATGGTGGCCTGCGCCTTTCGGGAACCCGATCACGCGAGCATCCTTATGGCGCAGCCGGAGGCCGGTAACGATTGCCTCGACTGGCATCAGACACCAACGCTCAAACTCGGCGAAGGGCAAGACACCCGCCCAGGTGTCGAAGATTTGCACGGCCTCGACACCAGCTTCGATCTGCCAGCCAAGATAGTCGATCGACGCTTGGACCAGCCGGTCGATGAGAACTCTGAAACAGATCGGGTTGGCGGTAGGCAAACAGACGGGCCGGTGCCTGATCGGGCGCGCTTTTGCCGGCGATCATATAGCAAGCAAGAGTCCATGGCGCGCCGCAAAAGCCGATGAGCGCGGTATCCGCGGGAAGGCGCATTTTGACTAGCTGGATCGTCTCGAAAATTGGATTCAACCGGCGGCAATCTATCCGCGCGTTCAGCTTGGCGAAATCCTCCGCTGTTAAAATGGGATCGAGTTTCGGTCCTTCATCCGGTTCAAACGCGACCTTTTGGCCAAGGGCATCGGGAACAACCAGGATGTCGCTGAACAGAATGGCGGCATCAAATCCGAAGCGCCGTACCGGTTGCAGGGTAGCTTCAGCCGCGAGTGAGGGTGTGTAACAAAAATCAAGAAAGGAAGGGGCCTCGGCCCGAAGCGCCTGATATTCTGGCAGATAGCGCCCGGCTTGCCGCATCAGCCAGACGGGAGATGGAAAACAAACCTCGCCGCTCATGACCTTAAGAAACGGTTTCGTTTGAATGCGCGGTTGGCCTTCCAACGCTGAAATCCTCCAAAAATATAAGAATCTTCTTTAAAATTGTTGTCTTTGTCTAATTGGGGCGGGGTTAGGCTTATTCGCCAGCTCGCACAAGTTAATGCCGATTTGGTGTTTATCCACTTTTTCAACAAGTCATGGCGAGGGATAGGAACTTTGGCATTTTCTTAATCAGCGAGTTGGATAGGGAGAGGTCCAGAGTTTTAGATAAACAGGTTTTTGTCCTGTCACCCAGATTCACATCGGCGAGCGTGTTATTGTTCAGCCTTCGATAGTGGTGGATGAACTTTGCTATTTTGTCCAACAAAATGGTTGCCAGCGGGCGGGGGCGCCAGTTATCCCGCTTACTCCCCAGCATTTCCTTGAATTTAGGGAAAACCATGGCGGGGCATGCAAGCTCGTGGCGCGTCATTACTTCCATTTGCATCTGATTTCCGACGCGACGGGCGAAACCCTGATCGCCGTGAGCCGCGCGGTCGCGGCGCAATACGAAGGGGTGTCGTCGCTGGAGCATGTTTATCCCCTCGTGCGCAGCAAGGGGCAGCTCGACAAGGCTATCGCCGCAATCGAGGCGGCGCCGGGGATCGTTATGTTTACCCTGGTCGATCAGGATTTGGCCGCGCATCTCGAGGCGGCGTGCAAAGAGTCGAGCGTTCCCTGTCTTTCCGTTTTGCGGCCAATCGAGAACCTTTTTCAATCCTACATCGGAACGGCTTCAAAGCATCGCCCCGGCGCCCAGCACATGCTCAACGCGGAATATTTCAAACGTATCGAAGCCTTGAACTTCACGATGATGCACGATGATGGGCAGCAAACCGAAAATTTCGAGGCGGCCGATGTGGTTCTTTTGGGCGTGAGCCGCACGTCGAAGACGCCGACGAGCATCTATCTTGCCAATCGCGGTATCAAAACCGCGAACATTCCCTTGGTGCCGGATGTCCCCCTGCCAGAGCCGGTTTTGGCATTGCGCAATCCTCTCGTCGTCGGGCTCTTGGCTTCGGTGGAGCGGATCGTCCAGATTCGCGAGAATCGTCTTATCGCGTTGAACGCAAACCCCAATTCACCGTATGTGGACCGCCTCCTGGTCGCCGGCGAGCTCGCGCGGGCACGCAGAGCTTTGCGCCGAGCATGGCTGGTCGGTCATCGATGTGACGCATCGCTCGATCGAGGAAACCGCGGCGGCGGTCATCGATCTTTACAAGATTCACCAGTTGAAATTCATAGCCGCGTCATGACAGGATTTTGGCGCGGCGGGCCACCGCTTGTTCTCGCCTCGCAAAGCCTCGCCCGCCAGGGCCTTCTTGGCGCCGCCGGGATCCCGTTCGAGATTTGTGCCGCGGCGATCGATGAACGCGAAATCGAAGCGCCGCTCGTGACGTCGGGTGCCAACGCCCGCGACATCGCTCTTCATCTTTCCCGTGCCAAGGCTTTGCCGGTCAGTGGGGAAAAGCCAGGCCGGCTCGTCATCGGCGCGGATCAGACGCTTTGTCTGAAAGGCCGCCTGTTTGGCAAACCGGCCGGCCGCGCGGCGGCGCTGGCGCAACTAGAAGCCTTGTCCGGCCACACCCATGAACTTTATTCAGGCTGCTGTGTCGCGCGCGAAAATATCGTTCTTTTCGAAACGGTTGGCGTCGCACGACTCAGTTGCCGGCAGCTTTCCGCGGCATTCATCGCCGCCTATCTCGAGGAAGCTGGCGAACTGAGTAGCGCCGGGGTCTATCGAATCGAGGGCCCCGGCATCCACCTTTTCGACGCGATCGAAGGCGATCACGCGACGATCCTAGGGCTTCCCCTTTTGCCGCTCCTAAAATTCCTGCGCGACGAAGGAAGTCTGCTTTCGTGAAATTCCTGGCGCACGGCAAACCTAAGGCATGTGTCATCGGCTGGCCGGTCGCCCATTCGCGTTCGCCGTTGATCCACCGCTTTTGGCTGGAACGTCTCAAGATCGATGGGTCATACGAACTGGCCGCGGTCGCGCCGGCCGGTTTCCCGGCCTTTGTCCGCGACCTCGCGCGACAGGGCTTTGCCGGGGCGAATGTGACCTTGCCGCATAAGCAAACGGCGTTTGACCTCTGCGATGTTACGACCACAACGGCGGCCAGCCTCAAGGCTGTGAATACCTTGTGGGTAGAGGCGGGAAAACTTTGCGGCGACAATACCGACGCCGCCGGTTTTGCGGCTGCCTTGGATCAGGATGCGCCCGGATGGGACATTAACTCCAGGACGGCCGTGGTTATCGGCGCCGGTGGGGCCGCGCGGGCCATTGTTTACGTGCTTAAACTGCGCGGTATGAAGCGCATTTTTCTGATCAATCGTACCAAGGAGAGCGCGGCGGAGCTCGCGTCGGACTTTGGCGCATCGATCGAGGTTGTGGATTTCCCCGGTCTGCCCGGCGCGCTTCACGGCGCCAATCTTCTCGTCAATACGACTTCGCTCGGCATGCGCGGCCAGCCGCCACTTGCCATCGATCTCGCGCCTCTGCCGCCGGACGCCGTCGTCGCCGACATTGTCTATGTTCCACTCGAAACCGAGTTGATAGAAGCGGCGAGAGCGCGTGGTTTCCGGGCGGTTTCCGGGATCGGCACGCTTTTGCACCAGGCGGTGCCAGGGTTCGAGCGCTGGTTCGGCGTGAAACCTTGCGTCACGCCGGAGCTGCGCAGCTTGGTCGAGGCGGATATTGCAGCGGCGGTATGATGTTTGTTCTGGGCCTTACGGGGTCGATCGGCATGGGAAAATCGACCGCCGCCGCGATGTTCCGGGCCGAGGGAATAGAGGTTCACGACGCCGATGCCGTGGTCCACGCGCTCTATCGAGGCGAAGCCGCGCCGTTGATCGAGGCAACGTTTCCGGGGACCACCCGCGATGGCGTGGTCGATCGTGCCCTCCTTGGCGCGCTGATCATCGACGATCCGACGGCGCTAACACGGCTCGAAGCGATCATGCACCCGCTGGTTGCCGCCAGCCGCGATGCTTTCCTGGCCGAGGCGGAAAAAAAGGGCGCAAGGCTCGTCGTTCTCGATGTCCCGTTGCTGTTTGAAACGGGCGGCGACCGCAAGGTCGATGCGGTGGTTCTCGTGACCGCGCCGGAAGCTGTGCAAAAAAAGCGGGTGAGCCGACGCCCGGGCATGACACCGGAGCGGCTCGCCGTCATATTGGCGCGGCAGCGGCCGGACGCGGAAAAGCGCGCGCGGGCGCATTTCATCATCGATACCGGCGGCGAGTTTGCTGCCACCGCGCGGCAAGTACGCGCGATTTTGCGGGCGCTCGCCGGAGCGAAAAACAAGCTTTGAGGTTTTGGGATGCGAGAGATCGTTCTCGACACGGAGACGACAGGACTCGACCCCGCCAGCGGGCATAAAATTGTCGAGATCGGTTGCGTCGAGCTTTTGAATGCGATTCCGACCGGCGAGATTTTCCACGCCTATCTCGATCCCGAGCGCGACATCCCCGAGGAAGCCTTCCGGGTGCATGGGCTTTCCGCCGAGTTTCTCGCGGATAAGCCGGTCTTTGCCAAGGTCGTCGTGGATTTCCTAAAATTCACCGGCAGCGCCAAAATCGTCGCGCATAATGCCGAATTCGATATGCGGTTCCTTAACGCGGAACTTGCGGTCCTCGGGATCGAGCCCATTGCATCCGATCGCGTGATCGACACACTGGCCCTGGCGCGCCGCAAATATCCTGGTGCGGCAAACAGTCTCGACGCGCTTTGCGCCCGCTACGGCATCGAGACGTCGCGGCGGACCAAACATGGCGCCTTGCTCGATGCCGGAATTCTTGCGGAAGTCTACGCCGAATTGACCGGCGGGCGCCAGGCGGCTCTCGTTTTCGCCCATGGCGCCGCTTCGATCGGGAGTGGCGGGGCAAACCTTCTCGCGCAAAGGCCGTGCCCGCTCCCCCTGCGGCTCAGCCCCGAGGAGCTGTCCCGTCACCGCGCTTTTGCCGCCACGCTCGGCACGACGCCGCTCTGGAACGCCTATATGCCGGCGGATTCTCCGGCCGGAACGGCGGAAATGAAGAGGTAAGGTGTTCGGGTGAAGTGAATGTGGATTTCCAGCACGGCAACGCGGCTGCAATGCCCTTCGCGGCGGATCGATTCGACTTCGTGTTCTGCCGCGCGGCGTTCAAGAATTTCGCGCAGCCGATCGCGGCGCTCACAGAGATTCAACGCGTCCTGAAGCCGGGCGGGAGGGCGGTGATCATCGACCTGCGGGCGGACGCTTCAAACGAAGAGATACGGGGACAAAATGGGATTGCGCGCCACCAGCCGGGTGCTTACGAAGGGGATATTACGCTGGCTGCGGAAGCGGGCCTATACGGAGGACAATTTCCGGCAATTCATCACGGCGAGCGGCTTCCACTTGTCCAGTATCGTGATGAGCGCGACCGGGTTCGAGATCACGCTTGCCAACTGAGCCCCTTCGCACAGGCGCATTTCCGTTCCTGTTGCGATCGTAAGCTCGTCCTTGACAGAATTGAGCCCGCCTCGCCGATAATGCTTGGCCCACGGGATGAATGGCGAAATCTGACAACAAGCTGCCCGGTATTCAAGAAATCAGCACCATGCGGAGACGCGTGCCTAGGGCCTGTGTTCAGTTAGGAGGCGATGGTACGAGAACGGATCAGAATCAAACGTGGAACGCTGTTGTTCGTTTGACGCGAGTTTGCGGAAGGGATTCCCAAATCAGCAATTGCGTGATTCATGGGTGGTCGGCCTGAGGAGAGGCTGACCGATGCGACGCTATGCATTACGCGACGACCAATGGGATCGGATCAAGGATTTTCTTCCCGGCCGCGAAGGCCATGTTGGAGGCACAGCGGCGGACAATCGATTGTTTGTCGAAGCCGTTCTCTATCGGTATAGGGCCGGCCTTCCTTGGCGCACCCGCAGTCTCGGTTCGAAGATCCGCGAGGGATCCGGCGGCAAGGGCATTCGGGTCAATGATGTCTATGGCAAGCTCGTATTGAGCGGCAATGGAGGAGATTCCCAGACGGTCGAGCGGGCGATGAGCGTCGCGGCCGGTCTCGCGCCGGCCGGCGTCGTCAATGCGCTGAAAGTCACGACCCCGCAGCAGGTCATGCTGAAGGTCCGCTTCGTCGAGGCCGATCGCGCGGCGACCCGCAATCTCGGCATACGCTGGGCTTTCTTCAAACAAAACGGCAACTTGGCTGGCGTCGTCGGAACCCAGCAGAGTAGCAGTCTTTTTAACAGCTCGTTGTTCCCCGGAGGGGTGGGCAGCCCCTTCGCGACCATCATCACCCAGATCGTCAACTCCAAGTTTGGCAGCCTCGATGCCGTGCTCAGCGCGCTCGAGGAGCAGCAAGTAATCCGGCAGCTGGCCGAGCCAAACCTCATTGCCTTGTCGGGAGAAACCGCCAGCTTCCTCGCGGGCGGCGAATACCCCATCCCGGTGGTTTCCTCCGGGGCCGGCGCCCTGCCCACGGTCACCATCGAGTACAAGGAATTCGGCGTGAAGCTCAATTTCACGCCGACGGTTTTGTCGCGCGGCGTCATCAGCTTGAAACTAGCTCCAGAAGTCAGCAATATCGATGAAGCGCTCGCGGTGACGATCGGTGGCGTGTCAGTACCTGGCCTTTTGATCCGGCGGGCGCAAACCACAGTGGAGCTGCGCGACGGCCAAAGCTTCGCCATCGCTGGCCTGCTGCAAGCCAGCTCGACCCGTGCCCTCGATCAACTTCCCTGGCTGGCGACAATTCCGGTCCTCGGCGCCTTGTTTCGCAGTTCCCAATTCCAACAGAACGAGACCGAACTGGTCGTCCTCGTGACGCCTTATTTGGTCAAGCCCGTTCCGCCCGGCAAACAACTCAAAACTCCTCTGGATAGTTCACTCGCCGGGAACGATCTCGACTTCTTCCTGAACGGCCGCCCGGAGGTGGCGAAGACGCCGCCGGCCTTTGTCAACGGGCAAGGGCAGGTGCAGAGTCTCGCTGGCGCCATCGCGCCGGGCGCGCCCGGCATCCCACCCATGGCGGCGGGCGTCCCCGTGGTACCCGCCGTCGAACCGTGCCACCAGGAGATGGCGTTCTGCGTTATGACCCGGCGACCGGCTATTTCATCTATCCCCCAGGATATGGAGGTGGGCGGTGAGTTTGCTTCGCATTGTTTTGCTTGGAGCGGTCTGCCTGACGCTTGCCGCCTGCGACCACTACTGGGAGGACCGCTACCTGGTGCGCAGAGACGCGGTCACCTCCAGCGCGGGCGATGCGGTCGCTTCGAATTCGGCGGTCCAAATCCCCACGCCTTGGCCGCGCGGTTCGAACAACCCGAATATCGCATTCGATGGAGAAAAAATGGGGAACGCCGTTAAAAGCTACAGGGAGGACATGGAGTTCCTGCGAGAACAGGAAATTGATAAGGCAAATATCGGCCGCGGCGCGCCGTTGGGGGCTGGCGCGGCGGCTGGACCACCGCCTGCGGCAGGCGCAGCTGCTGGGCCGCCGCCAGGGCAAGGATATGGGGCTGGCGCGGCGCCCGGGCCGTGAGGGTGGCTAGGCCGAACGGCCGCCGGCCGCCGGCTTGGTTTGAAGACGAGGCGCATCTCGGGGGGATCATCAGCACGATCGTCGCCAATGTGTTGCCTGTCAAAATGACGAAACCGCTCGGCCTATTCGTCTTTCCCGCGATATTGATCGAGGTCCCAACACCGGCGCGCATCAGAATGCCGAGCGCTATTGAAAAACGCGCAGGAGGATAATTTGCAAATCGGATCTAAATTCGGCCGCCTCGTTCCGTTTGGCGTGGTCATCGGTCTGCTTTCCAGCTGCCTAGACTTCACAGCGATGGCGCAGCAGGCAGCCCCGGTCTACATCGAGCCAGGATATGACCCCCGCTTCTACCTCGGCGATGCGGACACAAGACTCGGCTGGGCCCATCTCGTGCGGGGAGATTATGGCCTAGCCGAGCAGTATTACCGCCGCGCTGTCGAGGCAACTCGGCAGAGCGGCCCAGCCTGGATCGGTCTCGCGGCCGCGTACGACCGGCTGGGGCGTTTCGATTTGGCGGATCTCGCCTACCGGCACGCCATCCGGCTGGAAGGGGAAAACTATATAATCCTCAACAACTGGGGCTATTCCTGCCTGCTAAGAGGCGACACCCGTAGGGCAAGGCGGCTTCTTGAACGGGCCATGTTGCTTGCCCCTGGCGATCCGGCGATCGCCAACAACATTGCTGTCATGGACGCCGGATTGGCTTATTTTCACGGCTCGGGACCCTGAGCTCGCTCGTCTCGCCAAGAGGCTTTTTGCCGGCGCGGCCGACCCTCGTTATGGCCCGCAAGAGAAAATCGGAGTCGCGGGTTACAACGTCGACACAACTCTCGTTCAGTTAAAATGATGAAGGCCATGTCGGCCGGACCGGCGATCGAGCGGCGGATGACCAGCCAATGGTCGCATGTATCAGCTCAGGTACAGCAATAATCACGTCCAACAACAAACGCAGATATAAAAGCGGATTGGCTCCAAGTCGAGGCCTTTGCACAAAAATCTATGCCACCTAACGGTAGCTTGGCAATGTGATTCGCTTGACGGGGCGCTCCGGCGGTTGCGAATCAAGGACGCCAAGTTCGCGCACGCCAATGCGATTCTGGCGGAGGCGGTCCGAGGAAACTGTGCTGCAAAACGGGCCCAGCCGCCGGAAAGGCGGCACTGGCGTCGCGACCTGGCATTTTCTGAATTCCGGTGCGCACCTTTAGGCCCGGAATCGCCCGCTGCGAAATGGGCTCCATCCTATGGCGGCGGGTAAAGCGGCGGGGCGGGACCTTACGCCCGCCTCGCCGCGACATCATCGAGGTTAGGCGGCGCAGGGCCGCACGCTCGCTAAAAATGTTGTCCGCGACGTCCCCGACTGTCGCCTGCCGGCGCAGCGTTTTGCGAGTGCGTGCGACTTCGCGGCAAGGGATGCGGCGGCTTTGATAATTCCCCTTGTTGAAGCGCCCCCGTTCGCCGCTTTTGGCCGTCTCGATCAGCTTTGCGCCGCCTTTGCGCGCAATTTCGACCGGAAAACAAAAAGAACATGATGCCTGTGAGAACAACAGGGACGGGCCATACAACCATGGCAAACCACCCCACGGCCACAGCCAAAATTCCAGAAGGCAACCATCCGAGCCCAAGCCCCATTGGAATGCCATAGGCGTAGGCACAGTAGACGTAAGACGCAATAAAGGTCAAACAGCCAACAAACAATCCTACTACCATTCCCGCGTCGAAATATGCTTCGATGGACATGCTTATTTCTCGCCAGCACATTCCCAAGATTCCAGGACATCGACAATACCATCAATTTAACCCAGTACGACGCGTGCAAGCTCGACGTATTCTTGCGGCGTGAACCATTCGTTATAGCCGGTGCCTTGCGTGCCTCTAATGTTGGTTCCTTACGATTCCATTAAGGCGGCGAACTTTGTAGGCCGCGCCGAGCAAGCGCTCGCGATAGGCGTGCACATCCGCAATGCCTCCGTCCGTGGAACCTGCTAATGGTGAATACCGGTAAAATCCTCAGCATCTGACATTGAAAACACACCAAGATCTGCGCGCGTTTTGTGGCCTCGCCCGGTGGAAGTCGTGGCCCGCTTGTCGTGGCTGAACGAGGCGCAGGCGCTCAGTGCGTAATCCAGTAGAGCTCGGCGGCGAAAATCCCGAAGACGGTTAGAAGGATTGCGAGTGGGATCCGTGCTGCCTCCGAGATTAGCTTTGTAGAGCGAGTCGACCGTGTTGAAGGACTCGAAATTTGCGGCGGTAAAGCCGATCCCAGTATCGGTGATCGTGAATGCCTCGATTGGCCCCGGCTTGTCATCGTCCAGATTGCCATGACGCTCAGCGACAATGCGGATGCTATGGTTTCTATGGCCAGTCTCTTCGTAAGATACATGCCGGGGCCAGGGTCGCGTCACGGCGCGTTCTGCGCGATTGGCGGATTCCTGGCGCGCTGCGGGATGAACGCCCCCGAGGTGAAGCTTTTTGCTGACGCCATCGTCACGGCGGGAGGCTTCGACCGCGACCACACCGGCCATGCGGCGGACGCCGCCGAGGCGCACCGGAGGAGCAAGCACAGCTACGGTTATAAAACAATTGCCGAGATATTCGGCGAGAAAGTCGCGGGGAAGGCCGCGGAGTGGCTCGGCTACAAGTCCGATTCCGATGGAGCCGCTTACGCGAATGGCGAGGATGATGACTGTGACGATTTGGTCGAGGCGACGAAAGCCGACCCGACCGCGCCGCTTTTACCCGAGGCGGTAAAGCGACTCGTTGCGCTCCAGAAGGCGGACCTAGCCGAATTCGCGAGGGTGCGGTCGAAACTTAAGGATGCCGGCTGCCCCCTGGCCATGCTCGACAAGGCCATTGCCAGAGCGGCGAAACAAGCTCAGGCAAAGAAAGGGAACGGTGCGACCGGTGACGGCTCATTCGGCTTTCGTATGACACCTACTCTTACTGAGTCAGAAAGTCGCGGGCCACCTCCGCTGAGAATCAACTATGCGGTGAGATTCGGTCATCAGCAGGAGGGATACTGGGATGAATCTCCGATCGGCGGACAACAGCAAGTCGCGATTTGCGGCTTATGTCGAAGGACTTGTGAGTGTGATCGGGCATGCGGACCGGGCCGGCCCACTGCGAGATTATTGCCTGGGCTTGATAATGCCGTGCGAGCGTAAGAGCGTCGAGCCGATGGCGGCGGTAACGGCGCCAGATCGGACGGCAGCGCAGCACCAGTCGCTGCTGCATTTTGTCGGCCAGTCGCCTTGGTCAGACGAGAAGGTATTGGCCAAGGTGGGTGAGATCGTCCTGCCGGCGATTGAGAGTCAAGGACCGATCGAAGCGTGGATCATCGACGATACCGGTTTTCCCAAGAAGGGTGAGCACTCGGTCGGCGTGGCACGCCAGTACTGCGGTCAGCTCGGTAAGCGGGAGAACTGCCAAGTGGCGGTGTCGTTGTCACTCGCCAATCACGACGCGAGCCTGCCGGTGGCCTGGCGTCTCTATCTACCGAAAGAGCGGGCGGCCGACCTTGAACATCGACGCAAGGCGGGCGTCCCCGATGAGATAGATTTCAAGACCAAGCCCGAGATCGCGCTCGAGCAGGTCAAAGCGGCGTTAAAAGCCGGGCTTTCTCGCGGCGTGGTCCTGATGGACGCGGGCTACGGCTGCAACACAAATCTGCGAACCGGCATCAGCGCGCTCTCGTTGACTTATGTGGCTGGTATCTTGCCACACACCACGGTGTGGACGCCCGGCACGGGTCCGCTGCCGCCGAAGAAATGGTCGGGCCGCGGCCAACGACCAATGCGCCTTCGTCGCGACGACGAGCATAAACCGATTTCGGTCGAGGAGCTCGCTCTCAGCCTCCCCAAGCGCTCCTGGCGCAGTATTGAATGGCGGGAGGGGACGGCCGAGCCGCTGTCATCGCGCTTTGCTCGCGTGCGGGTTCGTGCCGCGCATCGAGATTACACACGCTCGGAAAGCCAGCCCGAAGAGTGGCTGTTGATCGAACGGCCCGAAGGTGAGAAAAAGCCACCCAAATATTGGCTTTCGACCCTGCCGAAAAACATCTCCTTCCGCAAGCTGGTGGACCTCACCAAACTGCGTTGGCGTATCGAGCGCGATTATCAGGAACTCAAACAAGAGGTCGGGCTCGGACATTTCGAAGGACGAGGCTGGCGCGGCTTCCATCACCACGCCACGCTGTGCATCGCGGCCTACGGATTCCTGGTCTCCGAGAGGGAGAGGATTCCCCCCTCACGACCTTGTTACACCACTCGGTTCGAAAAACTTGCCGTTCCCGAAGGTGATCGATCCGGAGGCTCCACCGCCGAGGACCGAACGCCACGTCCCCAACTCGATCGCGACGATGCGCAGAAGATTGATCATCGCGCTTGTTAGCACCCTTTCACGATGCCCATGCTGCGCCACGCCTGTCGCCAAAGGCTCGCGCCGTAAGAAATTTATGACGCAGTAAGACTACGGGGTTATACTTCATCGACGACCCCGATGACCCGACGAGTACACTGTTCATCTGCGGGCCGCTTGAGATCGTGGCCAAGAATCGCGACGACTCCAGCAATTCTTGGGGGTTGCTGCTGCAATGGAAGGATAGCGACGGTCAGCCTCACGAATGGCCGCTGCCGAGGTCCTTCCTGGCCGGCGACGGCATGGAAGTGCGGCGCGTGCTTCTCGATGGCGGCCTATCCAAAGGGCTCATAACCTCCTCACGAACTATCTCACGAACGTAAACGTGCGCACGCTGGCTAGAGCGGTCGCGGCAACGGGCTGGTACGGATTGGAATTCGTGTTTCCTGACGGCCCAATCGGGGTCGCCGGCGCCGAGCGCGTCATCTTGCAGACAACCAACCTAATCGATCACGCCTACAACATTCGCGGCACCTTGGACGAGTGGAAGCACGAGATAGCGCGCCTCGCCGTCGGGAACCCGCTTCTGATATTGGCGGTATCCGTGGCTTTTGCGTCCGCTCTCATTGGCCCCTGCCAGTATGAGAGTGGCGGTGTCCACTATGTCGGGAAGTCATCGCGCGGGAAGACCAGCACGCTCATTGCCGCCGGATCGGTGTGGGGCGGTGGAAGCCGCGGATATCATCGCCAGTGGCGCGCCACGGCGAATGGCCTGGAGGGCACGGCCGCTCTACACAACAATGCGCTTCAGCAAGTTCGCTTTATCGATTTGCCGGCGACGCGGGCGCCCATGGGATGTTTGATAGGTTGCACGAATTTGAGAGTGCCAGAGATTTCGCGGATCACCTTCGCGATGCCGGGAAGAGGCAGTACGGCACGGCGTGCCGTGCATTCATCAAGGCGCTAGCGCGTGACCTCGACGGCGCCGTGAGCGCGGTTCGGGAGTCCGTGAATCAGTTTGTGGCCCGAAACTGCCCGGCCGATTCGGATGGTCGGGTTCAGCGTGTGGCAACGCGGTTCGGATTGATCGCGGCGGCAGGCGAGATGGCGATGGCGCTCGACATTCTGCCTTGGCCAGCGGACACGGCTCTGCGGGCGGCTAAGGAGTGCTTCAAGGCATGGGTCGATGTTCGCGGCGGACCTGGCGCGGCCGAGGAAACTGACGGCATAGAGGCAGTCCGGGCCTTTCTCAACGCACATCGCCTATCGCGATTCCCGCGTGGGAAATCGAGGCTGCCAAAGAAGCCGCTAAACGCCAGATGGCCTTTCGTGAGTCCCTTTTGAGGATCACAGTCCGGCTCGTCAGGATTGCCGAAGGCATCGCGCGAACCTTGAACGAACAAGATCGGAACTTTGATGTCCGACAAATGCTTCGCCCGAAGCTGGTCCACTTTGCCGGGAGGATGCAGCGGGTACCCAAGAAAGACCAGGCCCTCCACATTTGGTGAGCCGGCGGCGGCAATCTGCGAAGCAATTCGTCCGCCCATCGATTTGCCGCCAATGACCAGCGTGCTGGCCGGATGGTCTATCTGTGGCGCGCCGTCGACGCCGAGGGCGAGGTCCTCGACGTGCTGGTCCAGACTAGGAGGAACAAACGGGCGGCGCTTAAATTGATGCGCAAGCTTTTGAGCAATCTTATCCGGCTATGGGCGATCAACGAAGCGCGGGACGCACCGTCCCCGCGATCAGTAATAATCGCGCACGCGCCAGGCGAGGCGGCGAAAGCCGTAGATGGTACGAAAATCCGTTGGGGGTAACCCCGTGAGGGTTCGATTCCCTCCGCCCGCACCATTGAACTGGCATTCCCCAGATAACCGGGAATGTACCAAGCGCGTATCATTGATCTCCTGCCGTGACATCGGACATTCGTCCTATACCGGCATTATTTTCCGGATCGCCCGCTTATTGAGGTTGAGATTGCCGCGCTGCGGCGCTGCTGTGGTGCTCCGGCACACCAAAACCAGTGACATGGGCGGATCGCGCACCGGACAATACAGAGTTGGTTGTGATCAAGACGCACTTCTCCCTTAGTTTTTGCTCGACGCATGACGACCGAACACTTCACGCAGGCGCTGGATTGGGCGGCGGCCGCAGGTCGGCGATCATTCGTAGGATGTCCGCGAAGAGATTTTTCGGAATGGCGACTTCGGCCATCTGAAACGCGACATAGCGGCCATGGCTCACGATCTTCGCGCCGATCTTGATCAGCTTTTCCTTCAGGCTCGTCAGTGACCAATCCTTTATCGGTTCGGGCGTCGCCAGCGTGCGCAGAAAATTACCGAGATTGTAGGCCAGCGCATGAAGCTGGAGACGGACGGCGTTAGCAGCGAACGACCGACATGATAGCCGGGTCCACTTGATTGCGCCTTTTCCTTCCTTGATCCATTGCTCACACGTGCCGCGCTTGTTGTAGAAGGCGACGACATTCTCGGCGGAGCGCGCCATGTTCGTCACGATGAAGCCGACGCGCGGATAAAGCTCGCCCGGATGCCATTCGACCTTGGCGATCACCCGGCGCGGCTGCGACCAGCTTCCCGCTTGATAGGTGAAACTTGCATGGGATCGGCAGACGTCATTGGACGGGCGACCAACCGGGCGTTTGAGCAGATAGCCGATCCTCTCTTGCAAGATGTGATTGGCGGGCAGACGGATCGCATATTTGATCCGTTCTGCCTCCAGATATTCGTAAACTTCGGGGTTTGCGAAGCCGGCGTCGGCGCGGAAATAAATGCGTGAGACCTTGCCTTGATACCGCGCCACGACCGGCTTCAGCACCGCCTCCCATCCATCGGCGCTGTGAACATTGCCGGGGCGCAGGGCGCAGCGTTCCAAATCGCCATATTGGTTGAAAACGAACAGCGGATGATAGCAGGTGCAGTCATAGTGACCGTTCCAGACACTGTGTTCCTGTTCGCCATGCGTCGGGCTCACGCTCGAATCCATGTCGAGCAAGATACCTCTCGGCGGACGGCGACCATGAACGCTGTCGATCCATTTGCCGGAGAGATCAGCGAGCGCCGAAAGGTTCTTTTCCGCCGTGAGCCAGCGCGTCTCAAAGCGGCCCATCTGGCTCGGCGAAGCCGCTGCATCCGAGGCCGCCTTTCCGCCGACTATCCACCGCATCGCGGGATCATGGCGCAGGCGTTGAGCGTCGTTCACGTCTTCATATCCGGCAAGTCGCCCAAATATGGATTGCCGCAACATCCCGACGAGTGCATGCCGGCCATTCTTGCCAGTGCGTGCGTCGGAGAGCGCATCACCCGCCATCGCGCTGAGGCACAGCGCGTCGTCCAGTTCCCGGTATGCGAGCAAGCCTGCGTCGGAGGTAACCACCGATCCGCGAAAGTGAAGCAACAATCGGCGGTCGAAATCGAGCCTGAGAGCGCCATCATACAATTTACCCGCCGGGTTCGCCATGACGGCCTCATTCGATCCGAAATAACATGCTGATTATGTTAGCTGAATCGCGGCATCGACGCTGCAAATTATTGCCTCATCCGGCGTATGCGGGATAATAGCGCCGATGGACCCGACGCCAATGACGCCGATTAACACGACGCCAATGACCATACCATGCTTTCTCGACTTGCGCGCGCGCCTTGTCTTTCGAGGTGGCGACGCCCGGCTGCGGTGCTAAATCCAGATCATGGTTCGGCGCGGCGAGCGGCACGAATGAGGTGAAAGCCTCCGCAGGCGCCGCAGCTGCCACCACACCCGCTCCAATACAGAGCAGTTTCAAGAATGCGCGTCGTTCCATCGAAGTCCCCCAAAATTTAACCAAGATACCCGGTGCGAAGGTTCCACGAGCTGAATCTTTATCCGTTTAGTCGCAGCCGGTCATCATCGTCCCCAGTGCGGAATTATTGGAGGCGAGGCCCTTACGTGCGTTATCTTGGTGGCGCGGACACTCGATTTTGCCAAAGGCAGCGGAAGCCAATCAGGGGCGGTGGCTTGCCGTCGCGTTTGAGGAGCAATGTGGAGACGCCTCGGGCAGGATATCCTTTATCACTGGCGGGAAATCGTTCATATGACGCGAGCGAATTTTGAGCGCTGCGTCACGGCAAAACATGAGTTCGTTGGCAATCGAGTCACGAAGTATGGAAGAACGCGGAAGACTCGAGAATTTTTCGCTGCTCGGGGGCCCGCTTCACCGGCTTGGGCGGCGCCTGGGCCTCGTCCGCGGGGAAACGAACACGGTCGCGTTGGGGCTAGCTCTGGGTTTGCTCTCATGGTCAATTTTGCTTGCGTTAGCGTCCATCGGGGGTGTCAGTGACAAGTTGTTTTCGCTTTCGGCGATCGCCGCGGATGTTCGCTTGCTGGTGGTCATTCCGCTGTTCTTCTTGTGCGAATCGTCGTTGGACCCTCGGTTGAGGGACTTTGTCAGCACGATCGTGCGTTCCGGGGTCGTGCCCAGCGACGCGCTGCCGACCCTGGAATCCGAAATCGCACGCGTAGTCCGTTGGAAAGACGCTTGGCTGCCGGAGGCAATGTGCCTGTTGGCCGCTATAATATTATCGTTGTTTGCGGCGCAGCTACACTTGTCTGGAAAAACGGCAGCGCTCGATTTCGACCCGATCCCTCAGCGATGTTCCCTTCGCCGGTCTGTGGTATTGGATCGCTTGCCTGCCACTCTTTCGCTTCCTGATGTTTCGCTGGATTTGGCGAATTGCCCTCTGGTGCCGCCTCCTCTGGCGCTTGGCGAAACTGGATCTCCACCTCGTGCCGATTCATCCTGACGGTGCCGCGGGGCTCGGATATCTGGAAATTGTGCAGGCCCATTTCACCGCCTTGGTGCTGGCGATCTCAATCGTTGTGTCCGCATCGTTCGCCGAAGAAATTTCCTCGGGCAAGACGGTCTTCGAGGTGATTTACCCCGCGTTTGCGCTCACTCTTATCGTGGAACTGGCGCTGATATTTCTGCCCCCGTGCGTCTTCGCCTTCAGGCTCAGGGCCTGCCAGGAGAAAGGATTGAGCGACTACATGGTGTTCGCAGCGCGTTACGTGAACGACTTCGAGAAGAAATGGCTGAACGCGTCCGTTATCCCGGCGGATCCTTTGTTGGGCACCGCCGATTTGCAGTCACTAGCCGATCTGTCCAACAGCGTCGGGATCGTGCGCAATATGCGCTGGGTCCCGGTGAGCACGCGTCTGTTGGTAACTGTCGTGATCGCTGCGCTGCTGCCGATGTTGCCGCTACTTCTGTTCAAGTATCCCGTTGCGGAGCTGGTCCAAAGGGTCCTGAGCAAATTGGCCGGCCTGTGACACTTCCAACACGATGAACAGCAGGCGAAAAAAATTGGATTGAATTGGCTAGAACTTCGTTTGCAGGCGCAAAGCCGTGTAAGTCGCTCGTGATTTGATCGGAGTCTCAAGCTCGCATTTAGGAGAGACACATGAGCAAGGACCACTTTCGACAAACAGATCAAGACAATGCGTCGAAGAATTGCTACGGAATCAAGCGTCGTGATGTGCTACTGAGCGGCGGTGACCCCCGCCCCTCCTACGCGGCCGCCGCAGCTGCCGATCCAGAAACCAGCGACATCATCCCCGCTTCTTGAAAGCCGCGCACGCCCAACTGCGAAACCCCGGCTATCTCGGCCGGGCGGGCGCGGTGCGTCGAGCTCCACCCCCCACGAGGCATATTGGCTCGGTTTTATTCCGCCCCAATGGCCGAGTTTTACTCCGCCGTTGACAGCGCATCGCGCTTCAATAGACCTCTTGCATAACCGTTACGCGGCCTCGAGCTCTATGTTGTAGATTGCGGCGATAAGGAAGAAGCGCAGACCGAAACGGCGACGGCGGTTTCTATAGCGGTCGGCGATGATTTTGAAGCGTTTGAGCATGGCGATGACGTTCTCGCAAGCCACGCGTTCGCCGGAGATGGCGCGGTTTCTTTCCCGGTCGCTTGCGGACAACGGAGCCTTTTTGCTGCGCTTTTTGGGCAGGCTCGTCTTCGCGTGCCTTCTCCGCAGGCCTTGATAACCGCGGTCGGCAACGGCTTTCGTCTCAGGATGCAGCCGCACCTTCGATGTTTTGAACAGCCGCAAGTCGTGTCGCCGTCCTTTTTCGTGCGCGAGGCAGAGAATGCGGCGTGTCGATTTTTCGACGACGAGCTGGGTTTTCAGCGTGTGCCGCTTCTTCTTGCCAGAATAGTAGCGCCTTTGTTTTTTTTGGCCGTTCGATGGGTGTCTCGGTTGCGTCGATTAAGACGATGTCGAACACCCGCTCGCTTGCAGCCACAGCCTTGCGTCCCGGTAACCGAAAGACCTTGCTTTTGGCCAGGGTATTTTCACGCCATTTGATGTTGCGGTAGGCGGCGCTTTCGCTGATCCCGTAAGTTTGCCCGATATGAAAATAAGTCCGGTATTCCCGCCAATATTCGAGCATCATCAAAAGCTGGTCTTCGATGCAAAGCGTGTTGGGCTTGCCGCCGGCCGCCTTCTGCTTGCATTTGGCGGCAAAAAGCACCGCCACCAAGTCTTCAACTGGCATTCCCCAGATAACCGGGAATGTGCCAAGCGCGTATCATTGATCTCCTGCCGTGACATCGGACATTCGTCCTATACCGGCATTATTTTCCGGATCGCCCGCTTATTGAGGTTGAGATTGCCGCGCTGCGGCGCTGCTGTGGTGCTCCGGCACACCAAAACCAGTGACATGGGCGGATCGCGCACCGGACAATACAGAGTCGGTTGTGATCAAGACGCACTTCTCCCTTAGTTTTTGCTCGACGCATGACGACCGAACACTTCACGCAGGCGCTGGATTGGGCGGCGGCCGCAGGTCGGCGATCATTCGTAGGATGTCCGCGAAGAGATTTTTCGGAATGGCGACTTCGGCCATCTGAAACGCGACATAGCGGCCATGGCTCACGATCTTCGCGCCGATCTTGATCAGCTTTTCCTTCAGGCTCGTCAGTGACCAATCCTTTATCGGTTCGGGCGTCGCCAGCGTGCGCAGAAAATTACCGAGATTGTAGGCCAGCGCATGAAGCTGGAGACGGACGGCGTTAGCAGCGAACGACCGACATGATAGCCGGGTCCACTTGATTGCGCCTTTTCCTTCCTTGATCCATTGCTCACACGTGCCGCGCTTGTTGTAGAAGGCGACGACATTCTCGGCGGAGCGCGCCATGTTCGTCACGATGAAGCCGACGCGCGGATAAAGCTCGCCCGGATGCCATTCGACCTTGGCGATCACCCGGCGCGGCTGCGACCAGCTTCCCGCTTGATAGGTGAAACTTGCATGGGATCGGCAGACGTCATTGGACGGGCGACCAACCGGGCGTTTGAGCAGATAGCCGATCCTCTCTTGCAAGATGTGATTGGCGGGCAGACGGATCGCATATTTGATCCGTTCTGCCTCCAGATATTCGTAAACTTCGGGGTTTGCGAAGCCGGCGTCGGCGCGGAAATAAATGCGTGAGACCTTGCCTTGATACCGCGCCACGACCGGCTTCAGCACCGCCTCCCATCCATCGGCGCTGTGAACATTGCCGGGGCGCAGGGCGCAGCGTTCCAAATCGCCATATTGGTTGAAAACGAACAGCGGATGATAGCAGGTGCAGTCATAGTGACCGTTCCAGACACTGTGTTCCTGTTCGCCATGCGTCGGGCTCACGCTCGAATCCATGTCGAGCAAGATACCTCTCGGCGGACGGCGACCATGAACGCTGTCGATCCATTTGCCGGAGAGATCAGCGAGCGCCGAAAGGTTCTTTTCCGCCGTGAGCCAGCGCGTCTCAAAGCGGCCCATCTGGCTCGGCGAAGCCGCTGCATCCGAGGCCGCCTTTCCGCCGACTATCCACCGCATCGCGGGATCATGGCGCAGGCGTTGAGCGTCGTTCACGTCTTCATATCCGGCAAGTCGCCCAAATATGGATTGCCGCAACATCCCGACGAGTGCATGCCGGCCATTCTTGCCAGTGCGTGCGTCGGAGAGCGCATCACCCGCCATCGCGCTGAGGCACAGCGCGTCGTCCAGTTCCCGGTATGCGAGCAAGCCTGCGTCGGAGGTAACCACCGATCCGCGAAAGTGAAGCAACAATCGGCGGTCGAAATCGAGCCTGAGAGCGCCATCATACGATTCACCCGTCGGGTTCGCCATGACGGCCTCATTCGATCCGAAATAACATGCTGATTATGTTAGCTGAATCGCGGCATCGACGCTGCAAATTATTGCCTCATCCGGCGTATGCGGGTTCAAATGTGCTCCTCCGGACACCCGTAAGCCGCCGGAATGCTGCGCCTTGCAGCTCTTTGACCGAATCACATCTCATCGCCGCTCCCCTTTGGCGGCAAAGAATCAACTGTTGCTTAAAAAAGGGTTATGCAAGAGGTCTAATGGAAATAGTTCTGCCAAAGTAGTGCTAATTTCCGCCATCCAATATGCGAGTTGCTTCCTCAATCGTATAGGCAGGTTCATGAAGACGCGCTATTATTTCTAGCGCCTGTTTTCCTCTAGTCCAGAAAGGCTTCTAGCGGATGTGTCGCCGCCAAATCTTCCCAAAAATCCATTATTCGTTTGCTGATCGGCGTAGTATCGCCCTTGGCGGCTTTTAATAGGCCATACCAGGCGAGCGCCGCATTGAGCGCGCCCCCTGAGGTGCCGGTTAATGCGGTAATCTCCCTCTCGTGGTGAATGCCGCTGTCGAAAATTGCTTTCAACCCGCATACGCCGGATGAGGCAATAATTTGCAGCGTCGATGCCGCGATTCAGCTAACATAATCAGCATGTTATTTCGGATCGAATGAGGCCGTCATGGCGAACCCGGCGGGTGAATCGTATGATGGCGCTCTCAGGCTCGATTTCGACCGCCGATTGTTGCTTCACTTTCGCGGATCGGTGGTTACCTCCGACGCAGGCTTGCTCGCATACCGGGAACTGGACGACGCGCTGTGCCTCAGCGCGATGGCGGGTGATGCGCTCTCCGACGCACGCACTGGCAAGAATGGCCGGCATGCACTCGTCGGGATGTTGCGGCAATCCATATTTGGGCGACTTGCCGGATATGAAGACGTGAACGACGCTCAACGCCTGCGCCATGATCCCGCGATGCGGTGGATAGTCGGCGGAAAGGCGGCCTCGGATGCAGCGGCTTCGCCGAGCCAGATGGGCCGCTTTGAGACGCGCTGGCTCACGGCGGAAAAGAACCTTTCGGCGCTCGCTGATCTCTCCGGCAAATGGATCGACAGCGTTCATGGTCGCCGTCCGCCGAGAGGTATCTTGCTCGACATGGATTCGAGCGTGAGCCCGACGCATGGCGAACAGGAACACAGTGTCTGGAACGGTCACTATGACTGCACCTGCTATCATCCGCTGTTCGTTTTCAACCAATATGGCGATTTGGAACGCTGCGCCCTGCGCCCCGGCAATGTTCACAGCGCCGATGGATGGGAGGCGGTGCTGAAGCCGGTCGTGGCGCGGTATCAAGGCAAGGTCTCACGCATTTATTTCCGCGCCGACGCCGGCTTCGCAAACCCCGAAGTTTACGAATATCTGGAGGCAGAACGGATCAAATATGCGATCCGTCTGCCCGCCAATCACATCTTGCAAGAGAGGATCGGCTATCTGCTCAAACGCCCGGTTGGTCGCCCGTCCAATGACGTCTGCCGATCCCATGCAAGTTTCACCTATCAAGCGGGAAGCTGGTCGCAGCCGCGCCGGGTGATCGCCAAGGTCGAATGGCATCCGGGCGAGCTTTATCCGCGCGTCGGCTTCATCGTGACGAACATGGCGCGCTCCGCCGAGAATGTCGTCGCCTTCTACAACAAGCGCGGCACGTGTGAGCAATGGATCAAGGAAGGAAAAGGCGCAATCAAGTGGACCCGGCTATCATGTCGGTCGTTCGCTGCTAACGCCGTCCGTCTCCAGCTTCATGCGCTGGCCTACAATCTCGGTAATTTTCTGCGCACGCTGGCGACGCCCGAACCGATAAAGGATTGGTCACTGACGAGCCTGAAGGAAAAGCTGATCAAGATCGGCGCGAAGATCGTGAGCCATGGCCGCTATGTCGCGTTTCAGATGGCCGAAGTCGCCATTCCGAAAAATCTCTTCGCGGACATCCTACGAATGATCGCCGACCTGCGGCCGCCGCTCAATCCAGCGCCTGCGTGAAGTGTTCGGTCGTCATGCGTCGAGCAAAAACTAAGGGAGAAGTGCGTCTTGATCACAACCGACTCTGTATTGTCCGGTGCGCGATCCGCCCATGTCACTGGTTTTGGTGTGCCGGAGCACCACAGCAGCGCCGCAGCGCGGCAATCTCAACCTCAATAAGCGGGCGATCCGGAAAATAATGCCGGTATAGGACGAATGTCCGATGTCACGGCAGGAGATCAATGATACGCGCTTGGCACATTCCCGGTTATCTGGGGAATGCCAGTTCAATACGCCCGCAGTAAAAGCCGTTTGGCTTCCGCCGCCGTGGCAGGCAATCGCGATCTTTGGCTTGCTCATGACTTGATGCTCGCTTTTGAAAGAGTAGGCAGGCATCTCCGAGATGCCCCTTGATTCCGAACAGACTCTTAACAAACTCTTACTTGATTGCATGGCGAAGCTGTCAAAGTTTATATCATGGTAGCCATTCAGACCCGCATACGCCGGATGAGGCAATAATTTGCAGCGTCGATGCCGCGATTCAGCTAACATAATCAGCATGTTATTTCGGATCGAATGAGGCCGTCATGGCGAACCCGGCGGGTGAATCGTATGATGGCGCTCTCAGGCTCGATTTCGACCGCCGATTGTTGCTTCACTTTCGCGGATCGGTGGTTACCTCCGACGCAGGCTTGCTCGCATACCGGGAACTGGACGACGCGCTGTGCCTCAGCGCGATGGCGGGTGATGCGCTCTCCGACGCACGCACTGGCAAGAATGGCCGGCATGCACTCGTCGGGATGTTGCGGCAATCCATATTTGGGCGACTTGCCGGATATGAAGACGTGAACGACGCTCAACGCCTGCGCCATGATCCCGCGATGCGGTGGATAGTCGGCGGAAAGGCGGCCTCGGATGCAGCGGCTTCGCCGAGCCAGATGGGCCGCTTTGAGACGCGCTGGCTCACGGCGGAAAAGAACCTTTCGGCGCTCGCTGATCTCTCCGGCAAATGGATCGACAGCGTTCATGGTCGCCGTCCGCCGAGAGGTATCTTGCTCGACATGGATTCGAGCGTGAGCCCGACGCATGGCGAACAGGAACACAGTGTCTGGAACGGTCACTATGACTGCACCTGCTATCATCCGCTGTTCGTTTTCAACCAATATGGCGATTTGGAACGCTGCGCCCTGCGCCCCGGCAATGTTCACAGCGCCGATGGATGGGAGGCGGTGCTGAAGCCGGTCGTGGCGCGGTATCAAGGCAAGGTCTCACGCATTTATTTCCGCGCCGACGCCGGCTTCGCAAACCCCGAAGTTTACGAATATCTGGAGGCAGAACGGATCAAATATGCGATCCGTCTGCCCGCCAATCACATCTTGCAAGAGAGGATCGGCTATCTGCTCAAACGCCCGGTTGGTCGCCCGTCCAATGACGTCTGCCGATCCCATGCAAGTTTCACCTATCAAGCGGGAAGCTGGTCGCAGCCGCGTCGGGTGATCGCCAAGGTCGAATGGCATCCGGGCGAGCTTTATCCGCGCGTCGGCTTCATCGTGACGAACATGGCGCGCTCCGCCGAGAATGTCGTCGCCTTCTACAACAAGCGCGGCACGTGTGAGCAATGGATCAAGGAAGGAAAAGGCGCAATCAAGTGGACCCGGCTATCATGTCGGTCGTTCGCTGCTAACGCCGTCCGTCTCCAGCTTCATGCGCTGGCCTACAATCTCGGTAATTTTCTGCGCACGCTGGCGACGCCCGAACCGATAAAGGATTGGTCACTGACGAGCCTGAAGGAAAAGCTGATCAAGATCGGCGCGAAGATCGTGAGCCATGGCCGCTATGTCGCGTTTCAGATGGCCGAAGTCGCCATTCCGAAAAATCTCTTCGCGGACATCCTACGAATGATCGCCGACCTGCGGCCGCCGCCCAATCCAGCGCCTGCGTGAAGTGTTCGGTCGTCATGCGTCGAGCAAAAACTAAGGGAGAAGTGCGTCTTGATCACAACCGACTCTGTATTGTCCGGTGCGCGATCCGCCCATGTCACTGGTTTTGGTGTGCCGGAGCACCACAGCAGCGCCGCAGCGCGGCAATCTCAACCTCAATAAGCGGGCGATCCGGAAAATAATGCCGGTATAGGACGAATGTCCGATGTCACGGCAGGAGATCAATGATACGCGCTTGGCACATTCCCGGTTATCTGGGGAATGCCAGTTAATACGCCCGCAGTAAAAGCCGTTTGGCTTCCGCCGCCGTGGCAGGCAATCGCGATCTTTGGCTTGCTCATGACTTGATGCTCGCTTTTGAAAGAGTAGGCAGGCATCTCCGAGATGCCCCTTGATTCCGAACAGAACTCTTAACAGACTCTTACTTGATTGCATGGCGAAGCTGTCAAAGTTTATATCATGGTAGCCATTCAGAGACGATCACGTTGCCCGCTTCTTCAGGGCCTGCCATGCCACGCATCGAGTTTCACTTTCACGGGTTCTGCGGGGGCGGGGAATGCGGTAACGTCGGTCGTTTCCGGTGTCGATCCATCCTTCACCGGCCCCTCATCCGGTGGCGACTGGAGCATGATAACGCATCCTTTGGCACAATTGCCGGAGGCTGAAATTCTGGAAGTGTTACACAATGCGAAATCCATCCGGCGAGATAATTGATCCTAAACCGCCCCTAATTCATCCCGGGCTGAAAACGCCGCGAGCGGCTGCCATCGCCGGTATCCTTTTTTCTCTCCTACTCATTTGCAGCCTTTGGTTATTTTGGCAGTCAGTGCCCGTTAGCCCACGCGAGACCGGTTCATGGCTAAAGACGAGTTCGGAAAGAGTGTCTCTTGCATTGAACCTCATTCCATTTGCAGGAGTTGCTTTCCTGTGGTTTCTCGGCGTCTTGCGTGATCGCCTGGGGGAGAAGGAGGACCAGTTTTTTGCGACTGTTTTCTTGGGAAGCGGTCTCTTGTTCCTTGGAATGATATTCGTTACGGCTTCGGCTATGGGAGGTCTCATCCATGCCTATTCAGTTGCAACCGGCGAGCTAGTCGGCTCTCCTTCATTTTCTTTCGGCCGCGCATTCGCTTTTGACGCCATGCAAATTTACGCATTCAAGATGGCTGCGGTTTTTATGATCTCGACGTCTACGCTAGCCATAAAAACCCAACTTGTCGCACGTTTGATTGCCTATCTGGGATACGCGTCTGCTCTGTTCCTTCTTATTGGTAGCGGTTATCTTGACTGGGCCCTGTTCATTTTTCCTGCATGGGTTTTGTTGGTAAGCGTCTACATCCTGATCGATAATCTGCGTGGCTCGAATAATTTAGGGTCAACCGAAGGAGGATAAGGGAGCGTCAGAGGATGTACTCTTTCACTCGCGCCACGATGGCGTCGTAGACCAGCTCTTATTGATCCAACGTCGTCACCGGTCTTCGGCTTGAAACCCCGGTGGCGCATGCTCCCACGGGTAACCCCTCGCTGCCTTCTCGTAGGCGAAGCGATACAAAGCGCGCATGTATCCCTGGTCGAATTGCTCCTTGTGCTCTGCCTGAAAGTCGTCGCCGATGTAAGCGACGTTGAAGCCTGCGCCAGCGCGCTGCACCTCCAGATAAATCCGATAGAGATCGCCAAGGCCTACATAGTTTATCGAGACGGCCTTGCCGGCAATCGGAAGGGTTGCCCTCTGCACATCGGTCCATTCGGTTGTCAAGCGGGAATTGCGAATGGTATAAGTGACGTAGGCCTCTCTCCGAAACCCGGACTTTTCTTGTGCAATGCGCACGTCGAGACTGGGCGGAATAAGAAACGCTTGGCTGACAGCGCCGCCATCGACATGCATTTCCTGATAGGATTTGCCATTAGCAGTGACGTCGAACAACACCGGTGGGAACGCCGCGGGTATGGATGCGGACGCAAGCAAGATTCGACAGATGAGATCGGCCGCGCTTGGATGGCCGCTTGCTGCGATCGCTCCGATGTTCCACAGGACTGGCAGACCGGCATCGAGATCGGTGGTCTGGATCAGCAGCAGTCGTCCTTTCTCGTATTCCGCGGCGATCTTCGCGAGCATCTCTTCGTTGATATAGTGTGAAATCGTTCCAAACAACGGACTCGTGTCGGCCATCGCGTCCTGCATAAGCGCGGCGAGGGGCAGGAACCTCTTCTTAAAGACCTTCGATGGGTCGATGTTAGTATAAACGTCAGTGAGAGCCGCATCATATTCAGGGCCCAGGAAAGCGAACGGCGCGGTCAGAGCGCCAGTACTCACTCCGGTGACGAGCTTGAATTTCGGACGGTCGCCATGTGCGGTCCAACCGACGAGCAGTCCAGCGCCAAAGGCGCCCTTGTCTCCGCCTCCCGAAAGCGACAGATACTGCGCGTTTGGCAGGACGCCGCCTCGGCTGACGCCAAGGCTTTTGGCTTCGCGAACGAGCGCTTGCTCTTGTTCGGTGGACATCGCCCCCGGATTATCGAGGAAAAAGCGCGCATTCCGGAGACCGAGTGCGATCGCATCACCACGTTCGGAAAGCGGAACAGCAGTGCGACGTCTGGCGGTGAAAATCGGGTTTTGCAATAGCTGGCGGCGCGAATCGAATTCGTCTGCACTTCTCATATTTTCACCGAACCGGATCGTGGACGTTCTGAACCCTGGATGGCAGTTGCGTTGTTGCGCTTCACCAGCCTGAGAGTCGGTCCGGAAAGTTGAGTATTGATTACAGAGTCTTCTGAGCATGAGCCGGATCGAAGCGAGACGCAAGAATGCCAGGGCATTGCGGGTGAGATTTTCAAAGTCCTTGGCCAGTCGCCGGCATCGGTTGAACCAGGCGAAGGTGCGTTCGACAACCCAACGCTGTGGGAGAACCTCGAAGCCTTTGGCGTGATCCGGCCGTTTGACGATTTCGATTTCGAGGTGCGGAAGCGCTTTGGCCAAAGCCTTTTGAAAGACCGGCCCTTGATATCCGCCATCGGCGAAGAGCTTTTGCAAAAACGGATACATGCCGAACAGGGTCGAGAGAACGAGCATGCCTCCATCGCGGTCTTGAATATCGGCCGGATGCACGATCGCATGAAGCAGGAGCCCTAAAGTATCGACGAGGATACGGCGCTTCTTGCCGTTGATTTTCTTGCCTGCATCTGTACTAGTTTATATTTGATCCGACATTTGGTGTCATGAGGCCTCGGCGTTTTATGAGGACACCGACGATGACCAAGGACCAGAAGATTATCAAAGGAAAGGTGGGCTTGGCTCAAGCTCGCCAGGCAGCTCGGCAATGTGAGCCAGGCCTGCAAGATGCTCGGCTATAGCCGCGACAGCTTCTACCGCCTCAAGGAACTCTATGACAAAGGCGGCGAGCTGGCGTTGCAAGAGATCAGCCGCAGGAAGCCAATCCTGGCGAACCGGACCGCGCCCGAGATCGAGGCGCGGATCGTTGAATTTTCGCTGGAGCAGCCGGCCTTCGGCCAGATCCGCGTCGCTAACGAAATGAGGAAACTTGGCCACTCGATCTCGCCGGCCGGCGTGCGCGGCGTCTGGCAGCGCCATGATCTCGAGACGATGAAGAAACGGCTCAAGGCGCTGGAAGCCAAGGTTGCTGAGGCAAGGCCGGATCCTGACCGAGGCGCAGGTCATAGCCTTGGAGAAAGCCAAGACCGAAAAGGAGGCGCACGGGCCAAGTTCGGGAGCGAATGCCCGGGCTACTGCGGGGCGCAGGACACGTTCTATGTTGGCAACATGAAAGGGGTCGGCCGCATCTACCAACAGACCTTCATCGACACCTATTCGAAAGTGACGTTTGCCAAACTCTATGATCGCAAGACGCCGATCACCGCGGCCGACCTCTTGAACGATCGGGTCGTGCCCTTCTTCGACGAAAAGGAAGTGAAGCTCTCACCTGTTCTGACCGATCGCGGCACCGAATATTGCGGCAATCCCGAGCATCACGAATACGAGCTCTATCTCGCGGTGGAAGATATTGACCATTCCAGGACCAAGACGAAGAGCCCACAAACGAATGGCATCGCTGAGCGCTTCCACAAGACAGTGCTGGATGAGTTCTATCGCATCGCCTTCCGAAAGAGGCTCTATGCCTCGATCGGGGATTTGCAGGACGACCTCGATCTATGGGTCAAAAGCTACAACGAGGAGAGACCGCATCAAGGCCGCTGGTGCTTCGGCAAGACGCCGCTGCAAACATTCCTTGACGCCATCCCGATTGCGAGGGAAAAAATGATCGCTGCCTGACCACCATCGGCAGTGAACCGGCCATCTCCAAAAGGACGCCGTCTGTAAGATCAAATACAAGCTACTACACTGCATCGTAGCCCGGTGGGTCGATACAGCGCCCCCTTTTTCTGCGCTTTTCACGCTCTGGCTGTCGATGATAGCGGCGGTGGGGCTGGCCTCTCGCCCGATTTGTTCGCGGCACTTCACATAAAGCGCATGATGGATAGTCTCCAACGTGCCGTCGTAGGTCCACAGGTCGAAATAGTCGTAGAGCGTGCTCTTCGGCGGCAGGTCCTTGGGCACGTAGCGCCATTGGCACCCCGTGCTCAGCACGTACATGATCCCATTCACAACTTCGCGCACATCGACCGTGCGCTTGCGGCCACCATGTTTGGCCGCGGGAATCAGCGCTTCGATATGCGCCCATTCCTCGCCAGTCAGGTCGCTCGGATAGCGCAGTTTGTCACGATTGTATTTCGGGCGGTTTGCGGTCGTCCACATCGGCGGCCCCTCCTCGAATCAGGCCGCATCCCTTGAATCACAACCGATTCATCAGATTCACCTTCTTTTCGGACGGACGCTGAGCAATTGAGTAATACAAGCATATTCACCGTGAGTTAACCCAAGACGATCACCGATCTCCCTCTGAGAAGGGAAGCTCAACATCTTTAACCCAGCCAAGGACGCCGGAACCAGGGCGGCGCGTTCATCCTGCCAGGGAAGGTCCATCCAAGAACGCAAAGATCCAGGAGATGCTGGCATTCGCGTGTTACGGCGACGACCTCCACGAACGAAGTCGTGATCACGGGGCGGGCGCACCATCCTTCAGTCGCGCGAGCACATCATCGAGAATGTTTCGCCGGTGTGCCGCATAACGGCAAATGCGAGGTTGCCCTTGGCATTCGGCGAGCTTCGGCACGGCGCGCCGCACCCCGAGCACCAGCAGTCCAACTGCAAAGGGGTTATCGAGCCAGAGCACCTTCGCCAGGGCGAGCGCGCCAAGGGGCATCAAGACGAAATAGCGCAAGAAAGACCAGCCGGGCATTGCGTAGCGGCTCGAAGATCTGAGAGACCGTGAGACCTGCACCCATCGCGAGCATGCTCGACACGACAAAGCTCAGCATGGCGATCGTCGCTGCCTTGCTCAACAGTTCCATCAGCGTCGATGTCTCCCGTATCGGGATTTAAGGGCTCATGCGCCTGCTGGCGATTAGGTTATGCCCCTTCGCCGTGCCAAGGCTCTTCCAGAAGCCCTCAAGGCGTCCACAGTTGCCGGCGTTCATTTCATCAGGGCGAAATTCCGCCAGAAGTTTTGCAGACTCTCCATGCCTCCGAAGAGCGTGGTGAAATTGGTTAAGTCCACGAGCACGATGTCGCCGGCGCGCTGCTTGTTTGGCGGCATCCAGAGCAGACAATTGAACTCCGTATTGCCGGCTGCGGTGAAAGGGTGTGGACGATCAAGATCAATGGGCTGGCGCGCGAGCAGGTGCACCGACTTGGTGTCCTTAGACGTAAGCTCATAGTGCGGAAGGTGCGGATGGAAATTCAGCGTAGGGACGTTTTTGAGCAGACCCAGCTTGTCGATATCCCGGAAAGCCGTAAGCGGCGCGATCTCCTTTGTGCCTTTGACGACCGCTGGCCGGAGACCCCACAGGTTATGCACCGGAACATCGAGCGCCTTCATCAGCGAGCGGGTATATTGCCCGAAGCGCTGCTGGCGCGGCACGAGCGCGTCGCCGTGATGGAGGTATTCCATCTGCCGCTGCTTCAAGTCGCTGGTGAAGCCGACATCGTGATGCGGGGCGAGCAGCAGGCAGGTGCCTTCGCGCTTGAGCCACTCGCGAATGGCGGCGATTTCCTCCGGCGTGGCTTCCTGTTCGGAAAGAAGGTGGTCCAATCCGAAAACCAGGAGGGTATCGGCGTCGGCTAGAATCCGTTCGTCAATCGGCAGTTTGTAGCCGGCCTGGTCGATGCGCTGGAAGACCGCGACTGGGTGGCCGGTGGCTTCACCAGCTATTTGCTGGAAGCTGAGCGTGGAGCGGTGAAAAAGCTCCAACGTACCGGCGATCCCCTGGAGGAATTGCGCGGCGCTCCACTCCGACGTCTCGTAGGCCGGCCACACCACGGTGCGGACTTCGGTCATCGTGGAGAAGCGGTTCTCCATCGCCGCAGGATCGCGCTGGGCTTCCCACGGGTAGCTCCACGTCCAGTAGATGCTCAGGCGGCGTTTGCCCGCCGTGTATTTGCGAGCGATGTGGTTTTGGTTGTAGGTGCGTGCTGGCGTTAGCGTGTTCATGGCTGTTCCCTTGTCCCTTTCGTTCCCTCAGAGTTGATGCCAGGTGCTCTCTGCTTGGTGTGCTTGCCAACTCACTTTCAGATTGAGTTCGCGTGTCGCGCTGGCCGCCACGCGAGCCAATATTCCTGCATAGGTAGGAAACGAGAGCGGAATATGAGCCAAGTCGTTCACCCGCATCCTGGCGGCGATGGCTATCGCCGCCAACTGGGTGATCTCCACTGCCCGCTCGCCAACAACGTGGCAGCCCAATATCCTGCAGGTCGCGCGGTCGACGATCAATTTGCAAAAGCCCATCGTGCGCCCATCAATGATTGTACGCGTGGTCGAGTCGAAGCGTACAACCGTGGTCACGACATCGTGATTTTCACGGGCCTTTGCTTCGGTGAGGCCCACCTGGGCATACTCCGGGTCCGTGAAGCTGCCGATCGGACTCACGGGGTCCCCCATCGTCATCGTCGGGCCTCGCACAGCGTTGGTAGCCGCCACGAAGCCGTCTTGTATCGCCTGCGGAACCAGCATGAGGCGACCGGTAATGTCCCCAGCGGCGAAGATATGGGGCGTGGAAGTCCGCAGATACTGATCGACCTGCACGAACCCCCGATGATCGGTCTCGACGCCCGCCGTAGCGAGCCTCAGCCCAGCAGAATCGGCGACCCAGCCTACCGCCAGGACCGCTAGTGTCGCCTCGGCGCTCTCCCGGTTGCCGTTCCTGGAGAAGATCATTCGCACCCCCGTCGGGGTCTTCTCGAAGAACTCGATGGCGCCGAAGTTCTCATGGACCACGATGCCCGACTCCCGGAACGCCGCCGCAACCGCCGCCGATACATCTTCATCCTCACTCGGCAGGATGCGTGGGCCAGTCTCGAAGATTTGGATTCGTGAGCCAAAAGCGTTGAAAATCGAGGCGATCTGCACCCCCGTTGCTCCGGCGCCAATGACCAGAATCGACGAAGGGACGGAGGTCAAATCCCAGGCGTCGCTATGTATACTCGCCAATTCGAAGCCGGGAACTGAGAGCCGCCGGCTCACACCGCCGGTGCAAATGATGATCTTTTCAGCCTGAAGCCGTAGGCCGCCTTCGGTCTCGACGGTGTGCTGGTCGGCGAAGCGCGCAACGCCGGCGTGCTCTTGGACTATCACTCCCAGGGAGTTGATCTGCCGACGCAAGGAAGAATGCACACACACATCGTCGATCACCTCGCGCACGCGCGCGAGTAGCCGGGGATAATCCAGTACCGGCTCGCCCACGCCGATACCGTATTGACCCAACTGTCGGGCTTCACGAATCAGCCGGGCTGCATGGGCAAGGGTCCGCACCGGAACTGGTCCATCGTTCGCGGCCATGCCGCCAAACTCAGCGCGAGTTACCAGCATGGTGCGCGCGCCAAGATCCGCAGCACGCAGGGCGGCGAGTACGCCCGCCGGTCCAGCGCCAATAACGATGGTGTCAATCATCTTTGGCTACCCCGACGATGAAGAGATCTATCCCGTTTCAATGGACATCATCCAATGTCGCGAGGTATCGAAGCGCCTTGATGCCAGGGAGGAAGAAGTAGGCGCCGCCTCTCACGGTGGTGAAAGCTGGAAGGCTGGTGATTTTTTTGCGGATCGGGCGTTGGGGGATTTTGTATTCGAGCGTGCCGTCCTGAGCGCCAATGATCGGGTCGCGTTCGTTGCCGAGCTCCTGAAAGTTCCGGTCGTTTGCCCAGACGTTTTGCGCGAACTCGAACTGGCGGATGAGGCTCGCGCAGATCACGAAGGCAGCGATGCCGCGTTCCACGCCGTCCTCCGGCGCTCCCTCCGGCAAATGTGGGCCGTAGGTGGCGCCGCGGCGGATCATGCGGCGGCGGTTCATATTGTGCGCCGTGTCGCGGGGATTCATTCGCCGCATGTGCGAGCCGAGCGGTACCGCATAGCCATGCGGATCCATCTGCTTATAGTTGAAGTCGTTGTTGCGCTGCGGGTCGGCACCGAGCGCCGGATCGTCCTTGTCGGGTGTCAGCACCAATGGTGCGCCGCTGCGCCAGCGGCCCATCAACTTTGCCGCAATCAGTTCTTGTTCTTCGGGAGTCTTGCCGTGCTCGCGCAGGAAGTCGCGGAACTTGCCGACATGCTCTTCCAGGCGGCGATAAGCCATGTAGCTGCCATTGCGGGACAGAATTTCAGGTCGTGGCAGATTGGCGGGCGGTCCGTCTTCGTCCGGGTAGCCGAGGATGAATTCGCCCGGCTTGAGCGGCGCGCCGGTGCCGGGCGTTGGCACTTCGCCAGTACCCTCGATGACCGGCTGGGAGAGCCGGTCGCGGTAGCCGAAATGGTCGTGCGCATAGTCGAACGGAGGCGTCGCCTCTAGGTCCAGCGTGGAGAGCACCTCAACGCCTTCGCATTGTGCGACGAGCTTGTCGTGCTCGGTTAGGCAGCGCCCGCGCTCAGCGGCGTCGCGCGCGAACAGGATGGCGATGGCGTGGAGGTCCGGGCTGGCGAGGCCGCCCACCCAGTTGTCGGGATGGTTCTCCCCGGTATCGCCAAGGATCTCCGCGCGGGCGACCATGCCCTGTCTGAACTCTTCGGGGAAGGTGGCCAGCGAACCCTCATCCACGCCCAGTGCGCGCAGGCCGTTCCAGGTGAAGGCCACCGTTACCCAGCGCTTGTCCGTTTCGACCGAAGCCATGACTTCCGCGGCCGACTGCGCCTTTTCACGAATCGCCGACAGCCAAGCCCGTCCGCCCGCGGCGTTGCGAAACGAAAGAAATTCGTATCGCCCAGTGAGCGCGGGCGTGCGGGTAAGCAGGATGTGCTGAATGTCTTCGTTTTCAAGCATTGCGCGTCCTGCGGCGAATCACTGCATCTGGTCGAGCATGTTCGAGAAGGCCGCCTTGAGCTGCAGGGCCTTCTTGATCTCGTCCGCACTCACGAACGGATATTCGCCATACTCAAGGAAGCTCGGGCGATGATGGTCACGGGCGAACTTGATGAATGCCGGGGCGTTCGTTTTCCAATCTTTCGGAAAGCCCTCCAGATTTTCGAAAACGGTGGCGAGACCGGAGGCCGCAAAGACGCCAACCGCATCCTCGGTATATTTGTCGAAGTCGGTGTCGAAAATGCCCATGTTTGGAAATAGGTTTCCCCCTTGATGTCGAAAAGGTTCCATCGGAGGTAATGCAGCTTGAGCACGGCGAGGAAGTCAGACTGACCAGCCACGGCCTTCTCGATGTTCTTGGCGTACTCATAGAAGACCGGCTCCCGTCCGGGGATGATCTTCGCGATGACGGAGAAGCCGTAGCAAGCCGGAGTCTTGGGAAAGATCGGGCCGTATCTGCCTTGCTCAACTTCATCCTCGAAGAAGCCCCCTTTAGGGATCGCCATGGCCGCAGGCTTCGTCCAGTCGCCTTGCCTCGATGTGTCAGACATAACTTCCTCCTTTGCATTCTAGCGCTAGCTAGGATTGTGATGGCCGAATTTGCTTCATTCGCTGCGACGCGTCCTGCGGTGGATCACTGCATCTGGTCGAGCATGTTCGAAAAGGCCGCCTTGAGCTGCAGGGCTTTCTTGATCTCGTCCGCACTCACGAACGGATATTCGCCATATTCAAGGAAGCTCGGGCGATGATGGTCACGGACGAACTTGATGAATGCCGGGGCGTTCGTTTTCCAATCTTTCGGAAAGCCCTCCAGATTTTCGAAAACGGTGATGAGACCGGAGGCCGCAAAGATGCCAACCGCATCCTCGACATATTTGTCGAAGTCGGTGTCGAAAATGCCCATGTATTGGAAATAGGTTTCCCCCTTGATGTCGAAAAGGTTCCATCGGAGGTAATGCAGCTTGAGCACGGCGAGGACGTCAGACTGACCAGCCACGGCCTTCTCGATGTTCTTGGCGTACTCATAGAAGACCGGCTCCCGTCCGGGGATGATCTTCGCGATGATGGAGAAGCCGTAGCAAGCCGGAGTCTTGGGAAAGATCGGGCCGTATCTGCCTTGCTCAACTTCATCCTTAAAGAAGCCCCCTTTGGGGATCGCCATGGCCGCTGGCTTCGTCCAGTCGCCTTGCCTCGATGTGTCAGACATAACTTCCTCCTTTGCATTCTAGCGCTAGCTAGGATTGTGATGACCGAAGTTGCTTCAAGAGGCTCGCCGCGGTCCGGTGTGCCTTCAGAATGACGCCGGCGGCGTAATTCCGGAACTGGCATTTAGCCCACCTACCCGCCAAATTAGAACACTGCAGTGAAGTAACGTCAAACGCCGCGGCTGGGCCAGCCAGCCCCGCCGCAAATGCCCGTTCCAACCGCCAACAAAGGTCCAAGTTTTCGCATGCTTTTCTTCCTAGATCTGAGAGAATTTCGAACCACCGATGGCGAGCACGGCACCAACCTTGCCGGCCGGGGTTCCCTTGTTAGGCTCATGCTTGCGCTTGTCATTACGGCGAACTACGCGGAGTATCATTGGACCAGAGGCTTGAAGTGACCGTATCCTATTCGCTCAAAACAGCATCCGCAGCTTCACCTCGGCCTTGATTGAGCCATATTTGGCAGCGGTAATGGCGCGTCCATCTGGCAGTGAGTGCTCTACGTTGTAACAGAAGCTAAAGCGAGCAGTATTTCTTACCTAGACGCACGCGCGTGCCTTCGAGAACTTCTGGAGAAACCTCGCCACGACGAGGTGAGCTGCGAAATCATGGCGAAGCCGATCTTCAAACTCGCGCGGGTTTGTACCCGGCCAGTCAGACAGTCGATCTTCGATTTTGCACGGTACGCCTCGATTGCCGGAGCACTTTGCGCCACGAGTTCGGTTTTCGCCGGCTCAAGCGACGCCGATTTGTCGAACGACAGCGGCGACGATCCGACGCGCCCTCTGGGAAAGATCGAACTGCTCGATCGCTTCACAACAGCGCCGGGGCCGGGCACGGCCGAGGGCACGACCAAACAGGTCGACACCAATTCACTGTTCGCACGGATCGAGACCCCGTTCCGAATCGCGCCGCAGTTGGAATTGGCTTTCAGGGTCGAGATCCCCGTCGTGTGGACAAATCCGGTGACGCCGCAAAATCCCAGCGGACAAGTGATCACCGGCTTCGGCAACGTGCTCGCCCAAAGCTGGTTCATTTACGAGATCAACCCGCGCTGGGCGATCGCGGCCGGCGTGCAGGTCATCGCCCCGACCGCGACCAACGGCGTTGCGTCCGACGCATGGGAAGAGGTCCCCGGCGCGGTGGTCCGCGTGATGCTCCCGGAACTGAGCGAGGGCAGCTTCTTCGCGCCCCAGGTCCGCTACGGCTTCGATTATGGCGGCAACGACGAAGGACCCTTGTTGCGGCAGCTCCGCCTCATGCCGACCCTCAACATCAATCTCCCTCACGAGCTATTTTTGACGTTCTATCCGAGTCCGGATATTCGCTGGAATTATGGAACCCCCGTACCTGGCCAGACCGGCCGGTTGTTCTTGCCTCTCAACTTCATGATCGGCTGGAAGCCCACTGAGCATACGGTAATATCGGCGGAATTCGGCATCCCGATCATTAAAGAGTTTCCCGCGTACACATTCAAGACTTAAGTCAGGATCGGCTACTTGTTTTGATTCCAGGTTTGAAATGATGTGCCTCGCATGAAAATCGATTCCCCCTTGGCCCCGCCTAGGACAACAAAGAAGCGATAAGGCATGAGTGTCGGCGGTAAAGATGATGCCGCGCGGGTCGGCGTCTGCGCCCCCTTTCAGTCCTTGATTCCCTTCTCCCGTGGTCCTGCATAGCGCAAGAATGTCGACGCGCGTCAAGGACGGGGGCACCAAAACACAATTGTTCCACTACCGGATGACGGCTTGTTGGCGCCGAGATTGCCGCTTTCGACAGATTTTGGCAATGCCAATTCCTCGCACGGAGCTCTCTTGCATTCAGGCCAGTGACATTGGTGCGCCGAGTGCCGAAAATGTGGATTTTGTTGTCATCCAGACGCATCTCCATTTTGTTTTTGATCGGACGCAACCCAATCAAGCGTTTCACGTCGATACGGCTGCCGGCGACGGCCGCAGTTCGGCAAGGACTTCGCCTTGCTTTAGAAACCGTATGGAGGCATAATGGCGGCGCTGATGGGCGTCCATCTGGCAGTGAGTGCTCTACGTTGTAACAGAAGCTAAAGCGAGCAAGCTTAAGTTCGCCATCACTAATGACGTAAGGCGCCGGATATAGGGAGAGATTTGCGATGAAGATGACGATCGTTTATGGAATCGCTACTGCGGGATTGGGAGCGGTGCTAGCAGTAGGTCTCAGCACGCACGCTCAAGCCTTTGCCCCCTCAAACTATGCGCGAGCCTGCACGGAAGTTGTTACGTCCGACAGCGTCGTGGAGAAAGCGCTTTATGCCCGTCGTGTGGCTCGACGCACCGTTCGCCGCACCGCTCGCCGGCACCACTACTGAACCGCGAAGATCATGGCCGCCGAGCGCGGCAGGTCACATAACGAGTGTCTAGTGCATTAAGTGGCTGCAGGCGAGGGCCTGCAGCCGCCCCCTAGAGCATCCAGGCTCGACTTCATCGGTGACGCCCTTTGGCGAGCACGTGGCTCCGGGGTAAAAAAGCACGCGTAGTGTCATGAGGCAAATCTTCGACTTCGTGAAAACAACGGCACTCGGAGGCGCGATTTTTTTGCTCCCCTTCGCGGCAGCGCTCCTCGTTGTTGTCAAGGCGGGTAAGATGGCTGTCGACAGCGTGACGCCATTAGCGGAGAAACTTCCCTTTCCAAAAGGCGAGGCGGTTATCCTCATTTATGTCGCCGGAGCTTTGTTGCTGGCACTGGCGGCGTTCGCCGCAGGGCTTTTGGCACGATCTCTGTCAATCGAAAAGGACGCAGCATCGTTCCTTGAAGACAAGGTCCTAAACAAACTGCCTCCCTACGTCGCCCTTCGTAAATACACTGATCGCTTGGCAGGGTTGGAGGCAAAGACAAATGAAGACCTCAAGCCGGTCCTAGTGCGCATGCAGAATGGATGGCAGCTTGGGTTCCTTGCCGACGCGTTCAACGATGGCCAAGTTGCCGTGTTTATGCCCGGCGCGCCTGACCCTTCGTCGGGAGTGGTGCAGATTGTCAGCGCCAACTACATCACCCCTCTCAATATTTCTTACCTAGACGCACTCGCGTGCCTCGAGCAGTCTGGGCGCGGGCTTCCAAAGCTCTTGGCAAGCTCCTCCTTTGAAAATCAGCGGCATGAATGATCGACAATAAGAACAAGACGACTCTCGCCACGAATTTGGTTAGCGGCCTAGCCTGTCTTCTGATGGTGCTCATTCCGCAATATTCGTTTGCGATCGATCCTTCGTCTCCTCCTCCAGCGTCGGACGCGCCCCAGCCGGGCGCGCCGACGCCTCAGGCGCAAAAATTCACCGAGGCGGAGCTTGAAAAGCTCTTGGCGCCGATTGCGCTTTACCCGGACGCCTTGCTGGCGCAGCTGCTGCCAGCCTCAGCCTATCCTCTGGACATTGTACAGGCGCAGCGCTGGCTAGACAAAAACAAAGCGGCCGTCGCCAAGCAAGATTTCTCGGGCGGCGACGCACAGGACTGGGATCCCTCGGTAAAAGCTTTGCTCCGCTTCCCGGACGTTGTCAGGAAGCTCAGCGACGATCTCGACTGGACAACTAGCCTCGGTGACGCGATCGTCAACCAGCCGCAAGATGTCGCGAACGTCATTCAACTGCTGCGGGCGAAGGCACAGAATGCTAGCACACTCAAGACCACTAAGGAGCAGGTGGTCACGACGCAAAAGCAGGACGGCCACGATGTGGTGATTATCGAATCGGCCGACCCTTCGGTCATCTATGTTCCCTCCTATGACCCAGTGGCTGTCTATAACCCGCTACCCGCTGAGGGCATTGCCGCGGGACTTCTTACCTTTGGCGCGGCTGTCGCCATTGGATCAGCATGGCGCGGCAATTACTGGAACTGGGGCACGGGAGCGTTTTACCCACCCATTTGGCCTGGCTATCCAGCATGGAGACCGCCCTATGCGGGCTGGCGTCCTGGCATGCCAATCGGAGGCGGTGGCAATATCAACATCGGCGACCGGCCGTGGCGCCCTGACGGCGGTCGCTATAGGCCGGGCGGACGTCCCCCCGGCGTCGGCGGTGGGGTCGGTGGCCGCCCGGGTCTTGGTGGTGGCGCTGGCGGCCGCCCGGGTCTTGGTGGTGGCGTTGGCGGCCGCCCGGGTCTTGGTGGTGGCGTTGGCGGCCGCCCGGGTCTCGGGGGTGGCGTTGGCGGTCGACCGGGTCTCGGGGGTGGCGTTGGCGGTCCAGTCAGCCGTCCGAAACCTGCGACGAGACCCGCAACGAGACCTGCGGCAAGACATGGGAACCGGCCTGCAGCACGGCCTGCGCACCGCCCAGCTGGGGGCAACTTGCGCTATGGCGGCCATCGCGGCTTTAGGCCGGGCGGTTACGGCGGCTTCCATGGCGGACGAGGCGGCTTTAGGGGAGGCTTCCACGGAGGCAGAGGCGGTTTTCACGGCGGTCGAGGTGGCTTTCGAGGTGGTGGCCGAGGCGGCGGACGGCGATCCGATTTTAGGCTTAAGCCCGCATACGCCGGATGAGGCAATAATTTGCAGCGTCGATGCCGCGATTCAGCTAACATAATCAGCATGTTATTTCGGATCGAATGAGGCCGTCATGGCGAACCCGGCGGGTGAATCGTATGATGGCGCTCTCAGGCTCGATTTCGACCGCCGATTGTTGCTTCACTTTCGCGGATCGGTGGTTACCTCCGACGCAGGCTTGCTCGCATACCGGGAACTGGACGACGCGCTGTGCCTCAGCGCGATGGCGGGTGATGCGCTCTCCGACGCACGCACTGGCAAGAATGGCCGGCATGCACTCGTCGGGATGTTGCGGCAATCCATATTTGGGCGACTTGCCGGATATGAAGACGTGAACGACGCTCAACGCCTGCGCCATGATCCCGCGATGCGGTGGATAGTCGGCGGAAAGGCGGCCTCGGATGCAGCGGCTTCGCCGAGCCAGATGGGCCGCTTTGAGACGCGCTGGCTCACGGCGGAAAAGAACCTTTCGGCGCTCGCTGATCTCTCCGGCAAATGGATCGACAGCGTTCATGGTCGCCGTCCGCCGAGAGGTATCTTGCTCGACATGGATTCGAGCGTGAGCCCGACGCATGGCGAACAGGAACACAGTGTCTGGAACGGTCACTATGACTGCACCTGCTATCATCCGCTGTTCGTTTTCAACCAATATGGCGATTTGGAACGCTGCGCCCTGCGCCCCGGCAATGTTCACAGCGCCGATGGATGGGAGGCGGTGCTGAAGCCGGTCGTGGCGCGGTATCAAGGCAAGGTCTCACGCATTTATTTCCGCGCCGACGCCGGCTTCGCAAACCCCGAAGTTTACGAATATCTGGAGGCAGAACGGATCAAATATGCGATCCGTCTGCCCGCCAATCACATCTTGCAAGAGAGGATCGGCTATCTGCTCAAACGCCCGGTTGGTCGCCCGTCCAATGACGTGTGCCGATCCCATGCAAGTTTCACCTATCAAGCGGGAAGCTGGTCGCAGCCGCGTCGGGTGATCGCCAAGGTCGAATGGCATCCGGGCGAGCTTTATCCGCGCGTCGGCTTCATCGTGACGAACATGGCGCGCTCCGCCGAGAATGTCGTCGCCTTCTACAACAAGCGCGGCACGTGTGAGCAATGGATCAAGGAAGGAAAAGGCGCAATCAAGTGGACCCGGCTATCATGTCGGTCGTTCGCTGCTAACGCCGTCCGTCTCCAGCTTCATGCGCTGGCCTACAATCTCGGTAATTTTCTGCGCACGCTGGCGACGCCCGAACCGATAAAGGATTGGTCACTGACGAGCCTGAAGGAAAAGCTGATCAAGATCGGCGCGAAGATCGTGAGCCATGGCCGCTATGTCGCGTTTCAGATGGCCGAAGTCGCCATTCCGAAAAATCTCTTCGCGGACATCCTACGAATGATCGCCGACCTGCGGCCGCCGCCCAATCCAGCGCCTGCGTGAAGTGTTCGGTCGTCATGCGTCGAGCAAAAACTAAGGGAGAAGTGCGTCTTGATCACAACCAACTCTGTATTGTCCGGTGCGCGATCCGCCCATGTCACTGGTTTTGGTGTGCCGGAGCACCACAGCAGCGCCGCAGCGCGGCAATCTCAACCTCAATAAGCGGGCGATCCGGAAAATAATGCCGGTATAGGACGAATGTCCGATGTCACGGCAGGAGATCAATGATACGCGCTTGGCACATTCCCGGTTATCTGGGGAATGCCAGTTGAAGACTTGGTGGCGGTGCTTTTTGCCGCCAAATGCAAGCAGAAGGCGGCCGGCGGCAAGCCCAACACGCTTTGCATCGAAGACCAGCTTTTGATGATGCTCGAATATTGGCGGGAATACCGGACTTATTTTCATATCGGGCAAACTTACGGGATCAGCGAAAGCGCCGCCTACCGCAACATCAAATGGCGTGAAAATACCCTGGCCAAAAGCAAGGTCTTTCGGTTACCGGGACGCAAGGCTGTGGCTGCAAGCGAGCGGGTGTTCGACATCGTCTTAATCGACGCAACCGAGACACCCATCGAACGGCCAAAAAAAACAAAGGCGCTACTATTCTGGCAAGAAGAAGCGGCACACGCTGAAAACCCAGCTCGTCGTCGAAAAATCGACACGCCGCATTCTCTGCCTCGCGCACGAAAAAGGACGGCGACACGACTTGCGGCTGTTCAAAACATCGAAGGTGCGGCTGCATCCTGAGACGAAAGCCGTTGCCGACCGCGGTTATCAAGGCCTGCGGAGAAGGCACGCGAAGACGAGCCTGCCCAAAAAGCGCAGCAAAAAGGCTCCGTTGTCCGCAAGCGACCGGGAAAGAAACCGCGCCATCTCCGGCGAACGCGTGGCTTGCGAGAACGTCATCGCCATGCTCAAACGCTTCAAAATCATCGCCGACCGCTATAGAAACCGCCGTCGCCGTTTCGGTCTGCGCTTCTTCCTTATCGCCGCAATCTACAACATAGAGCTCGAGGCCGCGTAACGGTTATGCAAGAGGTCTATTGAAGCGCGATGCGCTGTCAACGGCGGAGTAAAACTCGGCCATTGGGGCGGAATAAAACCGAGCCAATATGCCTCGTGGGGGGTGGAGCTCGACGCACCGCGCCCGCCCGGCCGAGATAGCCGGGGTTTCGCAGTTGGGCGTGCGCGGCTTTCAAGAAGCGGGGATGATGTCGCTGGTTTCTGGATCGGCAGCTGCGGCGGCCGCGTAGGAGGGGCGGGGGTCACCGCCGCTCAGTAGCACATCACGACGCTTGATTCCGTAGCAATTCTTCGACGCATTGTCTTGATCTGTTTGTCGAAAGTGGTCCTTGCTCATGTGTCTCTCCTAAATGCGAGCTTGAGACTCCGATCAAATCACGAGCGACTTACACGGCTTTGCGCCTGCAAACGAAGTTCTAGCCAATTCAATCCAATTTTTTTCGCCTGCTGTTCATCGTGTTGGAAGTGTCACAGGCCGGCCAATTTGCTCAGGACCCTTTGGACCAGCTCCGCAACGGGATACTTGAACAGAAGTAGCGGCAACATCGGCAGCAGCGCAGCGATCACGACAGTTACCAACAGACGCGTGCTCACCGGGACCCAGCGCATATTGCGCACGATCCCGACGCTGTTGGACAGATCGGCTAGTGACTGCAAATCGGCGGTGCCCAACAAAGGATCCGCCGGGATAACGGACGCGTTCAGCCATTTCTTCTCGAAGTCGTTCACGTAACGCGCTGCGAACACCATGTAGTCGCTCAATCCTTTCTCCTGGCAGGCCCTGAGCCTGAAGGCGAAGACGCACGGGGGCAGAAATATCAGCGCCAGTTCCACGATAAGAGTGAGCGCAAACGCGGGGTAAATCACCTCGAAGACCGTCTTGCCCGAGGAAATTTCTTCGGCGAACGATGCGGACACAACGATTGAGATCGCCAGCACCAAGGCGGTGAAATGGGCCTGCACAATTTCCAGATATCCGAGCCCCGCGGCACCGTCAGGATAAATCGGCACGAGGTGGAGATCCAGTTTCGCCAAGCGCCAGAGGAGGCGGCACCAGAGGGCGATTCGCCAAATCCAGCGAAACATCAGGAAGCGAAAGAGTGGCAGGCAAGCGATCCAATACCACAGACCGGCGAAGGGAACATCGCTGAGGGATCGGGTCGAAATCGAGCGCTGCCGTTTTTCCAGACAAGTGTAGCTGCGCCGCAAACAACGATAATATTATAGCGGCCAACAGGCACATTGCCTCCGGCAGCCAAGCGTCTTTCCAACGGACTACGCGTGCGATTTCGGATTCCAGGGTCGGCAGCGCGTCGCTGGGCACGACCCCGGAACGCACGATCGTGCTGACAAAGTCCCTCAACCGAGGGTCCAACGACAATTCGCACAAGAAGAACAGCGGAATGACCACCAGCAAGCGAACATCCGCGGCGATCGCCGAAAGCGAAAACAACTTGTCACTGACACCCCCGATGGACGCTAACGCAAGCAAAATTGACCATGAGAGCAAACCCAGAGCTAGCCCCAACGCGACCGTGTTCGTTTCCCCGCGGACGAGGCCCAGGCGCCGCCCAAGCCGGTGAAGCGGGCCCCCGAGCAGCGAAAAATTCTCGAGTCTTCCGCGTTCTTCCATACTTCGTGACTCGATTGCCAACGAACTCATGTTTTGCCGTGACGCAGCGCTCAAAATTCGCTCGCGTCATATGAACGATTTCCCGCCAGTGATAAAGGATATCCTGCCCGAGGCGTCTCCACATTGCTCCTCAAACGCGACGGCAAGCCACCGCCCCTGATTGGCTTCCGCTGCCTTTGGCAAAATCGAGTGTCCGCGCCACCAAGATAACGCACGTAAGGGCCTCGCCTCCAATAATTCCGCACTGGGGACGATGATGACCGGCTGCGACTAAACGGATAAAGATTCAGCTCGTGGAACCTTCGCACCGGGTATCTTGGTTAAATTTTGGGGGACTTCGATGGAACGACGCGCATTCTTGAAACTGCTCTGTATTGGAGCGGGTGTGGTGGCAGCTGCGGCGCCTGCGGAGGCTTTCACCTCATTCGTGCCGCTCGCCGCGCCGAACCATGATCTGGATTTAGCACCGCAGCCGGGCGTCGCCACCTCGAAAGACAAGGCGCGCGCGCAAGTCGAGAAAGCATGGTATGGTCATTGGCGTCGTGTTAATCGGCGTCATTGGCGTCGGGTCCATCGGCGCTATTATCCCGCATACGCCGGATGAGGCAATAATTTGCAGCGTCGATGCCGCAATTCAGCTAACATAATCAGCATGTTATTTCGGATCGAATGAGGCCGTCATGGCGAACCCGGCGGGTGAATCGTATGATGGCGCTCTCAGGCTCGATTTCGACCGCCGATTGTTGCTTCACTTTCGCGGATCGGTGGTTACCTCCGACGCAGGCTTGCTCGCATACCGGGAACTGGACGACGCGCTGTGCCTCAGCGCGATGGCGGGTGATGCGCTCTCCGACGCACGCACTGGCAAGAATGGCCGGCATGCACTCGTCGGGATGTTGCGGCAATCCATATTTGGGCGACTTGCCGGATATGAAGACGTGAACGACGCTCAACGCCTGCGCCATGATCCCGCGATGCGGTGGATAGTCGGCGGAAAGGCGGCCTCGGATGCAGCGGCTTCGCCGAGCCAGATGGGCCGCTTTGAGACGCGCTGGCTCACGGCGGAAAAGAACCTTTCGGCGCTCGCTGATCTCTCCGGCAAATGGATCGACAGCGTTCATGGTCGCCGTCCGCCGAGAGGTATCTTGCTCGACATGGATTCGAGCGTGAGCCCGACGCATGGCGAACAGGAACACAGTGTCTGGAACGGTCACTATGACTGCACCTGCTATCATCCGCTGTTCGTTTTCAACCAATATGGCGATTTGGAACGCTGCGCCCTGCGCCCCGGCAATGTTCACAGCGCCGATGGATGGGAGGCGGTGCTGAAGCCGGTCGTGGCGCGGTATCAAGGCAAGGTCTCACGCATTTATTTCCGCGCCGACGCCGGCTTCGCAAACCCCGAAGTTTACGAATATCTGGAGGCAGAACGGATCAAATATGCGATCCGTCTGCCCGCCAATCACATCTTGCAAGAGAGGATCGGCTATCTGCTCAAACGCCCGGTTGGTCGCCCGTCCAATGACGTCTGCCGATCCCATGCAAGTTTCACCTATCAAGCGGGAAGCTGGTCGCAGCCGCGCCGGGTGATCGCCAAGGTCGAATGGCATCCGGGCGAGCTTTATCCGCGCGTCGGCTTCATCGTGACGAACATGGCGCGCTCCGCCGAGAATGTCGTCGCCTTCTACAACAAGCGCGGCACGTGTGAGCAATGGATCAAGGAAGGAAAAGGCGCAATCAAGTGGACCCGGCTATCATGTCGGTCGTTCGCTGCTAACGCCGTCCGTCTCCAGCTTCATGCGCTGGCCTACAATCTCGGTAATTTTCTGCGCACGCTGGCGACGCCCGAACCGATAAAGGATTGGTCACTGACGAGCCTGAAGGAAAAGCTGATCAAGATCGGCGCGAAGATCGTGAGCCATGGCCGCTATGTCGCGTTTCAGATGGCCGAAGTCGCCATTCCGAAAAATCTCTTCGCGGACATCCTACGAATGATCGCCGACCTGCGGCCGCCGCCCAATCCAGCGCCTGCGTGAAGTGTTCGGTCGTCATGCGTCGAGCAAAAACTAAGGGAGAAGTGCGTCTTGATCACAACCGACTCTGTATTGTCCGGTGCGCGATCCGCCCATGTCACTGGTTTTGGTGTGCCGGAGCACCACAGCAGCGCCGCAGCGCGGCAATCTCAACCTCAATAAGCGGGCGATCCGGAAAATAATGCCGGTATAGGACGAATGTCCGATGTCACGGCAGGAGATCAATGATACGCGCTTGGCACATTCCCGGTTATCTGGGGAATGCCAGTTAAGCACGAGATCATCCTGCTCGGCCATCTCAATAACGGCCTTGGCTTCTATCGCTTCGTTTATAATGGAGGCGAAAAAGCCTATGTCGGAGTTATCGCGCAGGAGGTGCAAAAGGTGACCCCGCAGGCGGTCGTGCGCGATCGGGACGGCTATCTGAGGGTCTTTTACAACAAGGTCGGGCTGAAATTTCAAACCTACGACCAGTGGATCGCATCGGGCGCTCGGGTCCCGCCGTTGCCGTGATATGATGGCCAACTATGACAGTGTCGCATCGTTACGACGGACGAAGGCAACTTTGATTTCCCGGCGTACGGGCAATTTGGCGCCGTGCAGTTTCTGCTCGGGCACACAAAGATCGAAAGCACCGTCCGGTGGCGAAGTGGTGATCGGCTTGGGTCATGAGGTTCGCAAGTAATTTTTCGGACCTATCCATTTTCCTGCGCGAGATTCGAGCTTTCGCCTATGCCGCGCAGCAAGGCCTAAAAGTTCGCTCGGAACCTTCGCTCCCGGTTCGAGTTTTGAGAGTATCCCTGCAAAATTTCGGGAGACCTCGATGGAAAGACGCGCATTCCGTCGCGGCTATTATTACTGATCGCGGCAGACGGTGCCCCCGCGATTCTGCGCGCCACATGCCCGTTGAAGCACCCTAGAAGCCGGGTTCGATGTTCATTTGGTTAAGTCGAAATTGCTGCGCTACGAGCCGCCAGTCAACATCAGTTCGTGACCGCGCCAGGTCGTCGATCGCGGCGAGCATGGCTCGCTTGCACCATCAACAACGAAAAACGAGAGACATTAGCCCAATCAATTTGGCGAGAAATTGGCGACTGAACGGCGGGAGGTTCGTTTCAAGATAGGCGTCGAGAGGAGGTTGTCACATTCGCCACGTATAGGTAACTTTCGCGCTGCTTTGGCCCCGCAACGACCACTCTAACACATTGATATTTCAAGATGCGGATTGGATAATTCAAGATGCGGATTGCGACCACCATCTGGTATTGACAAGTAAAACGGACGAACGTGACAAAGCCCCCGTGCTCGCCAAAGGGCATCATCGACGAAGCCGAACCTGGATTCTTTAGGGAGTGGCTGCAGGACCTCGCCTGCAACCACGTGATAAACTATCCACTCCCAGCATGCGGCCTCGGTCCAGCCGGAAGCAGGAACCATCTGTGCCGGTTCGGCGTTTATCTACGAAGCGGCGGGGCATATGCTCATTTCCGCAGCCTTGGGGGGCATATGTGCACATCCTTATATCAATTGATGAGAATTGCGCTTTTGTTGACCGCCATTGACGCGGCATTGGTCCTTTTTCCGGTGACGGCTCATGCGGGCTCCGGCTTCCGCAGAGCGATTGACGCGGGTGTGGCCGGAGCCAAGAAGGTCGCCGTCCTCGTCAACATCGACAAAACAAATCAACAAATGACAGTTTCTTTGGATGGGGTAGAAACATATCAATGGCGGGTATCAACTGGCCGAGCAGGATATTCAACTCCATCGGGAACCTATACTGCCACCTCTATGAACAAAATTTGGTATAGCAAACAGTGGGACAACGCCCCCATGCCCCATTCCATCTTCTTTATGAAAGACGGTCATGCCATCCACGGCAGCTTAGACGTAAAGAATCTTGGCAAACCCGTCTCGCATGGCTGCGTGCGTATCTCGCCTAAGAATGCCGCCACACTTTATGAGCTGGTGAAGGAGAATGGCCTGGAGAATACGCAGGTAGTGCTGACCGGCGTTAGCCCCGGCGGCGAGTATACGGTCGCTAGGGGTCAGACAAGTCCGCGCGGGGGTTTTTCCGGGCGCTCATTTGGCGTTCCTTATTACAATGGATCCCAGGGTTACTATGGGTCGCCATGGACCTATTCACCTTGGTGAAGGCCAAGCGGTCGCGTTTATAGGAAGAGCCCCGCTTGGGCGGGGCTCAGTATAATAACCAGTGTTCAATATTCTTCCGCGAGCATGTCAGCACGCGCGTCGTCTTCTCCGGGTCGTCTTCTCCGGGTCAGCTGGGTCTTCCGAGAATAATACCCGCAAAGGGCAAGCACCAACTGTAGCCAGAAAGAGATCCAGCCGCAGAGGCGCAGATTTTTTGCCAAGTCTTGTGCTATTTTTGAAGCAATTGGGGAGCCGGTTTCTCCCATCTCTTGCGCGCCAAACGGTAGCATTCGGGAGACAATTCCAGGATGTTTAACCCGCATACGCCGGATGAGGCAATAATTTGCAGCGTCGATGCGGCAATTCAGCTAACATAATCAGCATGTTATTTCGGATCGAATGAGGCCGTCATGGCGAACCCGGCGGGTGAATCGTATGATGGCGCTCTCAGGCTCGATTTCGACCGCCGATTGTTGCTTCACTTTCGCGGATCGGTGGTTACCTCCGACGCAGGCTTGCTCGCATACCGGGAACTGGACGACGCGCTGTGCCTCAGCGCGATGGCGGGTGATGCGCTCTCCGACGCACGCACTGGCAAGAATGGCCGGCATGCACTCGTCGGGATGTTGCGGCAATCCATATTTGGGCGACTTGCCGGATATGAAGACGTGAACGACGCTCAACGCCTGCGCCATGATCCCGCGATGCGGTGGATAGTCGGCGGAAAGGCGGCCTCGGATGCAGCGGCTTCGCCGAGCCAGATGGGCCGCTTTGAGACGCGCTGGCTCACGGCGGAAAAGAACCTTTCGGCGCTCGCTGATCTCTCCGGCAAATGGATCGACAGCGTTCATGGTCGCCGTCCGCCGAGAGGTATCTTGCTCGACATGGATTCGAGCGTGAGCCCGACGCATGGCGAACAGGAACACAGTGTCTGGAACGGTCACTATGACTGCACCTGCTATCATCCGCTGTTCGTTTTCAACCAATATGGCGATTTGGAACGCTGCGCCCTGCGCCCCGGCAATGTTCACAGCGCCGATGGATGGGAGGCGGTGCTGAAGCCGGTCGTGGCGCGGTATCAAGGCAAGGTCTCACGCATTTATTTCCGCGCCGACGCCGGCTTCGCAAACCCCGAAGTTTACGAATATCTGGAGGCAGAACGGATCAAATATGCGATCCGTCTGCCCGCCAATCACATCTTGCAAGAGAGGATCGGCTATCTGCTCAAACGCCCGGTTGGTCGCCCGTCCAATGACGTCTGCCGATCCCATGCAAGTTTCACCTATCAAGCGGGAAGCTGGTCGCAGCCGCGTCGGGTGATCGCCAAGGTCGAATGGCATCCGGGCGAGCTTTATCCGCGCGTCGGCTTCATCGTGACGAACATGGCGCGCTCCGCCGAGAATGTCGTCGCCTTCTACAACAAGCGCGGCACGTGTGAGCAATGGATCAAGGAAGGAAAAGGCGCAATCAAGTGGACCCGGCTATCATGTCGGTCGTTCGCTGCTAACGCCGTCCGTCTCCAGCTTCATGCGCTGGCCTACAATCTCGGTAATTTTCTGCGCACGCTGGCGACGCCCGAACCGATAAAGGATTGGTCACTGACGAGCCTGAAGGAAAAGCTGATCAAGATCGGCGCGAAGATCGTGAGCCATGGCCGCTATGTCGCGTTTCAGATGGCCGAAGTCGCCATTCCGAAAAATCTCTTCGCGGACATCCTACGAATGATCGCCGACCTGCGGCCGCCGCCCAATCCAGCGCCTGCGTGAAGTGTTCGGTCGTCATGCGTCGAGCAAAAACTAAGGGAGAAGTGCGTCTTGATCACAACCAACTCTGTATTGTCCGGTGCGCGATCCGCCCATGTCACTGGTTTTGGTGTGCCGGAGCACCACAGCAGCGCCGCAGCGCGGCAATCTCAACCTCAATAAGCGGGCGATCCGGAAAATAATGCCGGTATAGGACGAATGTCCGATGTCACGGCAGGAGATCAATGATACGCGCTTGGCACATTCCCGGTTATCTGGGGAATGCCAGTTTAAAGCTATTCAGGCCAAGGATACCCATATGAGCAAAAATTAAGCCCACCAATACGAAAGCTATGCCCCGATGTGCCGACCCAAAAATTGGCAACTATGCGCGCCAGCCGTGTCCGGACAGACGGATGCGGCAAGCGCATCACTACGAATCACCTCTCTGTTTGTTAAGTGCATAGTTGCCGACATGATAGACACATTTGAGGAACGCCTTGCGAGAGTCAGTGGCAAGATACGACGGATCAATTCGAGTCGTTATAACCTGCAAAAGGAAGCCCTGGGCCGCACCCCTTCTCTCACCCCGCAGCAGCAGGCGGAAGCCCGCCAGCGCCGCGCGGAGGGCGCGACGTTAAAAGACCTCGCCCGATCTTACAACGTCAGTATGGCCACGATTTCGAGGCTCAGGACATGAGCGCCGGCTCCGGGCCATCTTGTGGTTTGCTATCGGGAAGTGATCCGGTTGAGGCCATCGAGCAGGAGAACGGTGTGCCGGTCGACGATGTCTTCCGCCCGGTCAATTCTTTCCATGGCGTGCTCAAAAGTGCGCCAGTGCATGCCCTTGGGCTTTGTAACGTAATCGCCGATCCCGCCATCGTCGCCAAGCTTTCGGCGTAGCGCGAACGCACCCGACACGGCGCGATCACACGGCGTTTCGCGCTGTGATCGATAGGCCAGTCGATAGGCTTTCCGGCAAGCGAAGGTGTAGGTCCCACAGGGCAAATGAAGCCGCGCAGCGAGCTGGCCTGTGCGAGGGCAGACGAACCACCATCGCCGCTCGCCGAGAGGCTGAGCGCGGGTCGTCAGCTCGATGCGATTTTCGCACTGGCGCTTCTCGTCGCTCCATCGGTTCGTGGATGTCCAATGAAGGCGGACATAGCCATCTTTCTCTCCGAGGCGCGCTTCAAAGCCAATGGAGGCGATTTCTTCGCCGGTGCCGACGATCGACTATCGCAAAGTCCCGGAGGTCCACGCGCCCTGCTTCAGCCACCCTGTCACGCGGAAGGTTGAGGGAGAGACTATCCTCAACTGTCGGCCGCCCCCCAGATCTTCCGCTTCCGTAGCCTCCCATTGTGATGCGCGCGCCCTTCAGGATTTTCCGAAATTATGTGCGAAATCGCCTTAATTTATCATGCCGTTACGATGCAGCGACGACTTGATGCGTTCGGAACCGTATCGCCGGCCTTCGCCAATCGAGCGATGGGAAGGCTCGGAGCCATCATGCGGCCTAAGGGCTCTGCGCTTCCGATGCAAACCGGATTTAACGCGGCGCTCGCGGCGATCGATGCTATCAGGCCGGCAGATGAAATCGAGGCGATGCTCGCGGTCCAAATGGTCGCGACGTATGAAACGGCAATGGACATGCTTATATGCGCGAAGCAAGCGGACCTCATGCCGACGCTTCAGGAATGCGGCTCGCTCGCCGTGAAGCTAAAAAATAATGAGACGTGCGCCGGGGGTAAATGCGAACATTTTTCTCTCGCGGCGACTAGGGCCTGTGTTCAGTTAGGAGGCGATGGTACGAGAACGGATCAGAATCAAACGTGGAACGCTGTTGTTCGTTTGACGCGAGTCTGCGGAAGGGATTCCCAAATCAGCAATTGCGTGATTCATGGGTGGTCGGCCTGAGGAGGGGCTGACCGATGCGACGCTATGCATTACGCGACGACCAATGGGATCGGATCAAGGATTTTCTTCCCGGCCGCGAAGGCCATGTTGGAGGCACAGCGGCGGACAATCGATTGTTTGTCGAAGCCGTTCTCTATCGTGTAAAATACTGGACTTGAGATTTCAGGCAGTGCCGGATGAAATCACGCCTTGCCATTCATCTCTTGGCGGCGAGTTTGGCGAGGGGATCGATGTTGTCAAGGATGCACAGCACCGGCTGCGCCGGCGCGAGCGAAGTTCGCGTCCTTGACAACATCGAGTCCGCCTCGCCGATCATGCCCGACGTTGAATGAATGACGTAATCTGACATTGACCGTTGGATCAAGTCCAGACTTGTACATCTATCGGTATAGGGCCGGCCTTCCTTGGCGCGATCTTCCGGAGCGTTTCGGTGATTGGAAAATCATTCACCAGCGCTTCAGCCGGTGGGCGAAGAGTGGGATTTTTGAGCGCATTTTCAATCTGTTGGCAAGCGATCACGATAACGAATACATGATGATCGACGCCACCATTGTGCGTGCTCACCAGCACAGTGCCGGGGCGCGAAAAAAAAACGGCGCGCAAGCGATCGGCCGCTCGCGCGGTGGACTGACAACCAAAATCAACGCTCTTGTCGACGCTCTTGGCAATCCTGTCCGCTTAATACTCACGCCAGGTCAGGCCCATGATCTGGCTCGCGCAGCGGAATTGCTTGAAGCCGCCAATCCAGACGCCTTGATCGCCGACAAGGCCTTCGACGCCGATCCGTTTATCGCCACCCTAACCAAGCGGGAAATCACTCCGGTCATCCCGCCGAAAGCGAACCGCAAAACCCCACGGCTTTGCGATTTCGCGCTCTACCGCGAACGCAACCTCGTCGAGCGCTTCTTCAATAAACTCAAGCATTTTCGGGCCATCGCCACACGCTACGACAAACTCGCCAGAAATTTTCTCGCCGGAGTCCAGTTGGCCTCAGTTATCGTCTTGCTCAACTGAACACAGGCCCTAGTTCGACACGTCCATTTATCGCGCGCTTGCCGGCTCATTCTCAGCTGCCATGAAAATGCCGCGCCATTCACAGATTGCCCATCGGCTGATAATCCAACATTTTTTTGATGCGTTCGAGGAGAGTGTCACGCACATCGCGATACGCATCCAAAATCCGCTCGCGGGAGCCTTCGATGGCGGTTGGATCCAACGTCGGCCAATAAACGACATCGGTGGCAAGGGTGCGGGTGAATTCGAGCGCCTTGTGATGCGCCTCGGGCGAAAGGGTGGCGACGACGTCGAAACACGCGTCTTCAAGATCCTCGAATGTGTGGGGGCGATGTTTGGTTATGTCGATGCCGATTTCGTCCATCACGGCGACGGCGAATCCATTATTTTCGCCGCGCCTCACCCCGGCCGACGCGAAATAGACTTGCCTACCAAACAAATGCCGCCCAAGTCCTTCCGCCATCGGCGAGCGCACCGTGTTCCGCGTACAGGCGAAAAGCACGGCTTGCGGGCGGTTTTTTACGGCAGGCTTCATCCCGGCGGCGCCCCGGCGTCATGCCCCGCCGGCATCGGCGCTCAGCCTTTCCAATGCAACGCGGCGACGAGGGTGAAAATCCGCCGTGCCGTGTCGTGATCGCAATCTACTTTGCCCTTGAGCCGTTCCATGAGAAGGTCCGCCGCATCGTTGTGAAGAGCGCGGCGTCCCATGTCGATTGCTTCGATTTGCCTCGGCATCGCGGTTCGAATGGCCGCGTAATAGCTTTCGCAAATCATAAAATAATCCTTGAGAAGACCACGGAACGGAGAAAGCGAGAGAATATGGGCGACGAGCGGCGCGCCGTTTTCGTCAATGACCTCCAACGCGAGCTTTGCATCCTGCAGGGCGATCTTCAGTCCGTAGGGGCCAGCGTCGCGGCCCGGCAGGGCAAAACTGTTTTCGTCGATAAGGTCGTAGATCGCGATTTGACGCTCGTGCTCCTGGTCCGCCGCGCCACGGCCGATCGAAGCCTCATCGAGGGTCACGGAAACGAGGCGATTGCGCTCATTCGGATTGTTTTGGCTCATAAGATCCGATGATCAATTCGGAGCGCCACCGAGCGCGCGTGGGCATCCAGTCCCTCGGCGCCGGCGAGTGCGATCGCCGCCGGGCCGAGCCTCGCGAGACTGTCCGCGCCGCACTTTAAAATCGAGGTTCTTTTCAAGAAATCAAGAACGCTCAAGCCAGAGGAAAACCGGGCCGAACGCGCGGTCGGCAACACATGGTTCGAACCGCCTACATAGTCGCCGATGGCCTCGGGCGTATAAGCTCCGAGAAAAATAGCACCCGCGTTGCGGATCCGTTGACCGACCGCCTCGGCGTTAGCGGTCATGATTTCAAGATGCTCGGGGGCAAGCCGGTCGGCGAGCGCGATGCTTTCCTCAAGACTGGAAACAAGGATAATCGCGCCGAAATCGCGCCAGCTCGCCGCCGCGATTTTTTCGCGCGGGAGAGAAGTCAATTGCCGCGCGACCGCAGCCTCGACGGCATTGGCGAGGCTTTCGTCACCGGTGATCAAAATCGGCTGCGCCGCGGCGTCGTGTTCGGCCTGCGCGAGGAGATCGGCGGCGATCCATTCGGGATCAGCGCCGCCGTCGGCAATGATCAAGACCTCGGTCGGCCCAGCGATCATGTCGATGCCAACGGCGCCAAAAACTCTCCGCTTGGCCGCGGCCACGTAAGCTCCGCCAGGACCGGCGATCTTGGCGACTGGGGCGATCGTCCGAGTTCCATAAGCCAGCGCCGCGATCGCTTGCGCCCCCCCAACCCGGTAAATCTCATCGACGCCGGCGAGCTTAGCCGCCGCCAAAACAAGCGGACTGATCCGACCCTCCGGCGCCGGGACGGTCATGACAATGCGGGTGACGCCGGCAATCTTGGCGGGCACGGCGTTCATCAAAACCGTAGACGGATAGCTCGCGGTGCCGCCCGGAACATAGAGCCCCGCCGCTTCGACCGGAAGCCAGCGCCAGCCGAGTTCGACGCCGAGCGGATCGGTAAATCGTAAATCTTGCGGGAGTTGCCGCTCATGAAAAGCAATTATCCGGGAAAGCGCGAAACGCAGCGCATCCAGCGCGTCCGGGGGACAGCGGGCAAATGCCGCATCGATGTCGGCCCCGCTCACGCGCAAACCCAGCTTCTCCAGATCGACGCGATCGAATTTCCTCGAATAGCCGATAAGCGCGGCGTCGCCCCGCGCGACAACGTCAGCGATGATCGCCTGGACTGCTTGGTCGACGTCCTCCGCCACTTCCCGTTTCATCGCAAGAAGCGCGTTGAAGGCGGCGCCAAAACCCGGGCTCCGCGTATCAAGCCGCAAGGGCATGAAATCGCCTCCGTTGGGCGGGCAACAAAAACCATGCCCGCTCGTGTTCGCATTCCTCAATGACGGGTGACGTTGGGCTCGCTGGCTCTTGGCCCGCGAGAGCGCCTCTTTGCTTCGCGCTCAAAGCAGCTTCTCGATTTCCTTTTCGAGTTCCTTGGGCTTCACCGCCGGTGCGAAGCGCGCCGCTACCCCGCCTTTTCGATCAAGGAATTTCGTAAAATTCCATTTGATCGCCCCGGTTCCCATAACTCCCTTGGCTTCGCCTTTGAGAAAACGGTAAAGTGGATGAGCCCCAGCGCCATTAACTTCGATCTTGCCGAACATGGGAAATGTCACATCGTAGGTTCGCGAACAAAATCGCGCGATTTCGAGGGCATCGCCCGGTTCCTGGGCGCCGAATTGATTGCACGGAAAGCCTAGAACCGCAAAGCCCTGGGCATAAAATTTGCGATTGAGCGCCTCGAGCCCTTCGTACTGCGGCGTAAAGTCACATTTGCTCGCGGTGTTGACCACGAGCAGGACCTGCCCCGAGAAATCGGAAAGCGGCTTTTCCTGCCCTTCCAGTGTCGTGGCGGTAAAATCATGGACCGTGCTCATTGCCCTCTCCCGATCGCGCCAAACTCTCGTTAAGGATGGGACTTCCAGCAGGCCGCCCTGCGCCCAGCCCAACCATAAACAAATCCGCGCGCCGCGGCCGCGAAATCCTATGAGGAGGTGAATAGCGGTGGCGGATTGCGACGCCAAGTGCAACACAAGAGCGCCTTGAACCTGCTCGATTTTCCTTTCCCCGGAGCCGCCTTCGCATCGCCGAAATACGGCAGAAGGTGGCGACGCGGGAAGGAAAATCATGCCTTTCCTGGCGAGCCCGAGCAATTGTCAGTGTTGCACTTCGCGCCGGAATCCACCAACGCTTAATCTAACGTAGCATGCACCAAATTCGCCCTGCCCCTCCCGACAAACGCCCTCAGTTCTTGTCCTTGTCGACCAGTCTGTTGGCGCCGATCCAGGGCATCATCGCGCGCAGCCTCGCGCCGACTTCCTCGATTGGGTGCGCGGCCGCCTCCGCCCGCATCGCTTTGAACGAGGTCTGATTGACCTGGTTTTCCAGCATCCAATCGCGGGTGAAACGGCCAGATTGAATGTCGCTTAAGACGCGCTTCATCTCGGCCTTTGTCTCCGCCGTCACGATGCGTGGGCCGCTGACATATTCGCCAAATTCGGCGGTGTTCGAGACCGAATAATTCATATTTGCGATGCCGCCTTCATAAATGAGATCGACGATGAGTTTTACTTCGTGCACACATTCGAAATAGGCCATTTCCGGCGCGTAGCCGGCCTCGACGAGAGTTTCGAAACCGTTGCGGATCAACTCGACGAGGCCGCCGCAGAGCACCACCTGCTCGCCGAAAAGATCGGTCTCGCATTCTTCCCTAAACGTCGTCTCGATCAGGCCGGCGCGCCCGCCGCCGATTGCCGATCCATAGGAAAGCGCGAGGTCATGCGCGTTGCCGGAAGGGTTGCGCGCGACCGCGACGAGACAAGGCACGCCGCCGCCGCGCTTGTATTCCGAGCGCACGGTATGGCCCGGCCCTTTCGGCGCGACCATCAAGACGTCGAGATCGCCGCGCGGTTCAATGAGATTAAAATGAATGTTCAAGCCATGCGCGAACATCAACGCCACGCCCTGCTTCAGGTTAGAGCGGAGATGATCGCGATAAATGTCGCGCTGCAATTCGTCGGGCGCCAGCATCATCACGACATCGGCCCATTTGGCGGCGTCAGTGACGCTCTTCACTTCGAGCCCAACGGCTTGCGCCTTCTTGGCCGTGGCGGACTCCTCGCGCAGGGCGACGCAGACCTCCTTCACGCCTGAATCCCGGAGATTCAAGGCATGCGCATGGCCCTGGCTGCCATAGCCGATGATCGCGACTTTTCTACCCTTGATGAGACTGATGTCGGCATCGGAATCGTAATAGACGCGCATGGCGTGATGTTTCCTCGTTCGATAGTCAAGTCAGTGACCGTCTCAAATGGCATGGATTTAGCTTTTAGACCAGTCTAGAAATCATGGGATCCAGGCCTGTGTTTGAACGTTACGCCTATTGTGAAACTCCAAGCTCCAGGCGACAGGCGGAGGCGATACCATGACGAACCGGTTTTTCGGAATTGCAATATTCTGGCTCCTTGTGGTGGCGACCGCCTATGTCGCGGAGCCATATGTAGTCGCTTGGCAGTTCTCTGCGACGTCGCCGCGGACAATCACGCCACGCGCGGATCTCACTGGGGCGGAACAAACCAGGATCAAGGTTTTTCAATCCGTTTCGCCCTCCGTCGTGTCTGTTTTCGCGCGGCTGGCTTCGCAAAATGTTTTCACGCCCGGGCAGCAAGAGAGCGAGGTTCAAACGGAGGTTCAAACGGGTACGGGGATCATTTGGGATGGCGCCGGCCATGTGATCACCAATTACCACGTCATCAAGGGCACGGACCAGTTTGCCGCGCATCTGGCGTCTGGAGAGTCGGTTCTGGTTCGGGTCATCGGCACCGCCCCGAATTACGATATCGCCGTGCTTCAATTGGAACGGACCCAGACTCCTCTTCGTCCGATCGCGATCGGAGATTCCGCGGATCTGCAAGTTGGCCAGTCCGTCTTTGCCATCGGCAATCCCTATGGCTTGGAGCAGACGATGACAGCGGGGATCATCAGCGCGCTGCGCCGGACAATGCCGACGGCGGAAGGGCATGAAATCTCAGGCGGAATCCAGACGGATGCTTCTCTAAATCCCGGAAATTCCGGCGGCCCCTTGCTCGACAGCTCAGGCCGTTTGATTGGTGTCACAAGCATGATCATATCGGGCTCGGGGGCATCGGCTGGTGTCGGCATCGCGATACCCGTTGATGTCGTCAATCGCGTCGCCGCGCAGCTGATCAGCACAGGTCATGTGCCAACACCTGGGATAGGCATTGCTGCGGCGTCCGAAGCCGCCGCCGCGCAAATTGGCGTCGATGGCGTCATCGTCCTGCGGGTTCGGCCCGACTCTCCGGCGGCGAAAGCCGGGTTTAAAGGCGTGAGCCCCACCGGCGACGTCGGAGATGTGATCACCGAAGCGAATGGTAAGCCTATTCACGACATCGCGGATCTAACCGGTATTTTTGAAGAGGCCGGCGTTGGAAAAACAGTGAAGCTGACGGTCACCAATGGCGCTCATTCGCGGTCGGTGGACGTTACGCTTGCCGATGTCTCCCAAAATCGCGGCTAAGAGTCTGATCGTCGAAAGCGGAGACTCGTTTTTCGAAATAGGTATCGCGAAGCTAAGCGAGGGCTGGCGCGGCCTAAAGTCGCATTTGGCCCGCGCGACATCGCGGCGACGCTGGTGCGCGACACCGCGACGAGAACGATCGACCGCATGCGATTGATGAACGGCGATGTTGCCGGTGGCGCCGGTAAGCTCGAACACAAAGCTCTCCATCGAGGCGCAGATCGCCCGCTCGCGAAAGGCCTCGGCCTGCCGCAATCCTTCGTCGCGATCGCGGTGCCCTTGCCCATAACCTTGATCATCGCGAGCTCGCGCTCGACGGCATTGGCCCGCAAAGTCAGATCGGTGACTTTGTGGGTCGGCAAGAGCCGCTCCAGCATTGCGGCCAGGCCCATCCCGAAAATCTGTCATTCAAATGCCATACGAATCTGTTTTCGCTTGGAACAGCTTCAGGAAGGTAGCCCAGGTTATGCCGGTGAGCCAAGAGGTGGAACCAGAGCCTACCATTTACCGCACGCTTTTCTTGTCCGATGTCCATCTCGGCAGCCGCGGCTGCCAGGCCGAGCTTTTGCTGGATTTCCTAAAAAACAACGACGCCGCGACGATCTACCTTGTGGGCGACATGATCGACGGATGGCAGCTGAAGAACCGGTGGTACTGGCCGCAGACGCACAACGATGTCGTGCAAAAGCTGCTGCGCAAGGTGCGCAAGGGTGTCCGCGTGATTTATTTGCCGGGCAATCATGATGAGTTCGCGCGCGACTATATTGGGTCGGTTTTCGGCGGCGTCGAAGTCGCCGATCATGCCTATCACATGACTGCCGATAAGAAACGCCTGCTCATCGTGCATGGCGATCAGTTCGACATCGTGGTAAAGCACGCGCGCTGGCTCGCTTTTCTCGGGGATTGGGCTTATACATTCGCTTTGTGGTCGAATCTCTGGTTAAACAAAATCCGCCGCAAGCTCGGGTTTACCTATTGGTCGCTCTCGGCTTGGGCCAAACTCAAGGTGAAGAACGCGGTGAACTTCATCGGCGCCTTCGAGGCGGCCTTGGTCGAGGCGGCGAGGCGCCACAATGCCGACGGCGTCGTTTGCGGCCATATCCATCACGCCGTGATCCTCGACATCGGCGGCATCAGTTATGTCAACATCGGCGATTTCGTCGAATCCTGCACAGCCGTCGCCGAGCATGACGACGGAAGGCTCGAGATTTTGCGCTGGCAGATGACCTCCGAAGAGCGGCGCCGCGCGGCACTCGCCGCCAATGAGGGGACCCCAACCGCCGCGAGGGCGGCGGCGTGATGCAAATCCTGGTCGCGACGGATGCTTGGAAGCCGCAAGTCAACGGCGTCGTTCGCTCGCTCAAATCCGTGGCCCGCGCGCTGCACGAATTCGGCGCCGAAATCGAGTTTTTGACGCCGCAGGGTTTCGCGACGGTTCCGTTGCCAACCTATGGGGAAATCAGGCTAGCGCTGGCGAGCCGCGGGGCGGTATCGAAACGGCTGGAGGGAGCCGCGATCGACCATATCCACATCGCGACCGAAGGCCCCGTGGGCTTTGCCGCGCGCCGCTATTGCTTGCGCGCGAAGCGTCCTTTCACGACGAGCTACCACACAAGGTTTCCAGAATATATCGCCGCCCGCACCAGGATACCGGAGGCAATCACCTATGCGCTGTTGCGCCGCTTCCACAATGCCGGCTCGGGAGTGATGGTGTCCACCGCATCGATCGCCGACGATCTCAACAAGCGTGGGTTTCAACGTTTGATGCGGTGGTCGCGCGGCGTCGATCACAGCCAGTTCAGCCCGGCCAAGGCGGCGACGATAAATCTGCCGCAGCCGGTCTTTCTTTATGCCGGGCGGCTCGCGCCGGAAAAGAATGTCGAGGCCTTTCTCGCGCTGGACTTGCCGGGCTCGAAACTGGTCGTCGGAGATGGCCCCTCACGCCGTGCGTTGGAGGCAAGCTATCCGCAAGCACATTTCATCGGCACGCAGGGAAGCGACGCGCTTGCCGTTCATTACGCCTCGGCGGACGTTTTGGTGTTTCCGAGCCGGACCGATACGTTCGGCATGGTCCTACTCGAAGCACTCGCCTGCGGGCTGCCGGTGGCGGCGCTGCCGGTGCCGGGGCCGCTCGATGTAATCGGCACGAGTGGCGCCGGCGTCCTCGACATGGATCTGCGCGCCGCTTGTCTCACGGCACTTGAAATTCCGCGCGGCAAAGCGAGAGCGCACGCGCTTACCTTCACCTGGGCGAAAAGCGCGCGCCAGTTTCTCGACAATATTTTGCTCGCCAAAGCCACCAGTCCCCTCGGCTTGGCCTCGCGTCCCGGCCGGTTCGGCTGAGCGGTACGGAATGGATGGCCCTCTTGCGAGGAGCCGTCTGCCCGGCACGCGGCACCAGCGCGGCGCTCGTGTTACCCTGCGCGCCGAAATATTCGATCTCGGCGCAGGTGATATCGAGATGACTGTTGTTGGGGCCGCTCGTCCCCGGTTTCCGCGCTTTGCTCCATAGCGTGACCGTCCATTCCAAAGCGCCAAGGGAAAGCTTTCAGGTCGAGGTGAACGGCAAACTTGCCGCCCTGATCGGCGGCCAGCGTTCCCCCGGAAATATTGTGGGGGACGCGTGGTAGCGGAGGCCCGCTACAGCCATTCCCCCCCACTGGAGATCGCCGAGTTTCCCCTGCGATTGCAAGGCGCCTGTCCCTGCCGTAGTCACGCGGGATCCGCGCCTGCTTTGTAATTGCCTGCAAGAGCGTAACCGCCACCGGAGACATGACATGCTCCTCTCGATCCGACCAATGCAATGGGCGAACCTGCCTGAGCTGCACCAGACAGCGGCGCTCGACGACAGCGATCTGGACTGCCTTGAGGAAATCCGGGGCGTCTTGTCCCGTCACGAGAAATTGGCGCGCTTCGCAGTGCATCTGGCGCACCGTCATTTCGAGCTGGCACCGGACGAAATCCTGATCGAGCGGCCGGACCCGGACGGGCGAACCCAGCATGTCACAGTCGGCAGGCTGGACGATGAGCCGGAGGCCCGTCCCACAACCTGGCTGTTTGAGGAAGGTCCGGAATTGCGCCTCTCGGACGCCGTCTATTGCGTTTGCGTTTCGGACCCCAACAAGACGGAGGCCTGCATTCGCCATGGCAAAAGCAGGTCCCCGACCGCCAGGCACCAGAGGGACGAGGCTGCGAAGGAGCAGCGAATCTCCGAGGAAAAGGCCCGCTACGAACAGGGCGGCCCGATTGCAGGCCACAACGAACCTGGACGGGAAAGATGACGCTTCTGCAAAGCGCGAGCGATTGTTATTCCGTGCGCCCCGCTTGGCCGATTTTAAGCAAAGAAAGGGCTTTCCAGCAAGGCAGCGTCTAAATATTTCCTTAATATAAAACATTTTATACTAACTATATGAATGAATGGAATCCACCAGCATCCTTCAGACAGGCCGCAGAGCCTGACGAAAAGCTTGCAATTGACCCTGATATACTGGCATGGTTCAAGGCACGAGGCGCGGGCTGGCAGGACGAGATTAACGGCGTCCTCGCATTCTATAAGGATACCATCGAGCATCCGGCCTCGGAACCGGAGCCGCAGAAACCGAGCGGCCCCCCTTAAATCTTGAAGGGATAGACGCCTCAGTGTTACCCGCTACTGGCGGATCAGTGCTAAGGACAAAAACCGAGCCAAAATTATTTTAGAACGGAAGCATATGTTCCAGCAAACCTTCAAGAATATCGATGACGTCCTCTGGAAAGAGGCGGGCTGCACCACCGAGCTCGACTACACAGAGCAGACCTCATGGATGCTGTTCCTCAAATATCTCGACGATCTGGAGCAGGAAAAGGCCATGTCTGCCGATCTGGTCGGCAAGCCCTATGCGTTCATCATCGACAAGCCGCATCGTTGGTCGAGCTGGGCCGCGCCAAAAAAGGCTGACGGCTCATTCGATCATGATACCGCGCTGACCGGCGATGATCTCGTCGCCTACGTCAATGACGAGCTGTTCCCCTACCTCAAAGGCTTCAAACAGCGCGCGACCGGCCCCGATACGATCGAATATAAAATCGGCGAGATTTTCGGAGAGATAAAAAACAAATTCCAGAGCGGTTATTCGCTGCGCGACGCGCTCGAACTGATGGACGGGCTGCGCTTCCGCTCCCAGAAGGAAAAGCACGAGCTTTCCCATCTTTACGAAGCCAAGATCAAAAACATGGGCAATGCGGGCAGGAATGGCGGCGAGTATTACACGCCGCGCCCGCTCATTCGCGCCATGGTCCATGTGGTGAAGCCGAAGATTGGTGAGCGCATCTATGACGGCGCGCTCGGCTCGGCGGGCTTCCTGTGTGAGGCATATGACTATCTGCGCCACGGCGATCTGAGCACCAGCCAGCTCCACACCCTGCAAACGAAGACCTTCTACGGCAAGGAGAAGAAGAGCCTCGCCTATGTCATCGCGATCATGAACATGATCCTGCACGGCATCGAAGCGCCGAACATCATTCACACCAACACGCTTTCCGAGAATCTCAGCGATATTCAGGACAAGGATCGCTTCGACGTGATCCTCGCCAATCCGCCTTTTGGCGGCAAGGAGCGCCCGGAGGTGCAGCAGAACTTCCCCATCAAGACGGGGGAAACCGCGTTCCTGTTTTTGCAGCATTTTATCAAGCACCTGAAGGCTGGCGGCAGGGCGGCCGTCGTTATCAAGAACACGTTCTTGTCGAACTCCGACGGCGCGGCGCGCTCGTTGCGCCAGGAGCTGCTCGAAAACTGCAACCTGCACACGGTGCTGGATTGTCCCGGCGGGACTTTCCTCGGGGCGGGCGTGAAGACTGTCGTGCTGTTTTTCGAGAAGGGCTCACCCACCCGCAAGGTCTGGTACTACCAGCTCGATCCGGGCCGGAACATGGGCAAGACGAATTCGCTCAACGACAAAGACCTGAAGGAATTTGTCGCGCTGCAAGCCAGCTTCGCGGACTCGGAGAAATCATGGTCGGTCGATGTGACGGGCATTGATCAGACCAGCTTCGATCTTTCGGTGAAGAACCCCAACAAGGCGGATGAAGCCGCCTTGCGCGATCCGCAGGACATCATCGCCGAGATGGCGGCGCTTGATGCCGAGAGCACGGAGATTCTTGAAGGCATTCGGGGGATGCTGTGAGGATGGGTTGGAAGACTGTCAGTCTTGATGGAATATGCGTTGTCGACTGGGGAAATACCAGCCTAACGAAAAAAGCTTATCTTCCCGGCGGGGAGTTCTTGGCCGTCTCAGCGGCTGGTTGCGATGGACGGATTGGACACGCGGAGCACTCAAAATTCACGCCGGTATTGTCTGCAATTGGAGCAAATTGCGGACGAATGTTTTTTCCCGAGGAAGATTTTACTGCAATTAAAAACACTATTACTCTTACACCGAAAGCGAACAAGGTTGACAATAAATTCCTCTTCTATCTCCTGACATTCGTTGAGCTGCCGCAAAGGGGAGCGGGACAGCCGTTCATTTCGAAGGGAGACATTCAGAAGTTTGCCGTTCCTATCCCCCCGATCCCAGAACAAAAGCGCATAGTCGCTATTCTCGATGAAGCGTTCCACGGGATCAGCGCGGCGGTCACCAATGCCGAGAAGAACCTCGCTTACGCCCGCGAGCTCTTCGAAACCTATCTGAATTCCGTCTTCACCCAGAAGGGCGAAGGTTGGGTGGAAAGGAAATTAGGGGAAATCGGAAAAACCCAATATGGCCTTTCTGAAAAAATGAATGAGAACGGGAATGGTTTTAAAATATTTCGAATGGGCGAAGTGCAAAACGGCCAACTAGTTGATACGGGGATGATGAAATACGCCGATATTACTAAAGATGAGTTTGAAAAATATAAACTATATAGTGGTGACGTTTTATTTAATCGTACAAATAGTTATGAACTGGTAGGCAAAACCGGCATATTCAATTTGGATGGGGATTACTGCTTTGCGTCATACTTAGTCCGGCTGAATTTTGATAGGAAGAAAATGACGCCTGGATTCCTAAATCACTTTATGAATTCATCAATTTTTCAGGAAAAAATTAAGCAAAAAGCGTCTCGTTCAATAAATCAAGCAAACATAAATGCAACGATCTTATCAACTGGCATTCCCCAGATAACCGGGAATGTGCCAAGCGCGTATCATTGATCTCCTGCCGTGACATCGGACATTCGTCCTATACCGGCATTATTTTCCGGATCGCCCGCTTATTGAGGTTGAGATTGCCGCGCTGCGGCGCTGCTGTGGTGCTCCGGCACACCAAAACCAGTGACATGGGCGGATCGCGCACCGGACAATACAGAGTCGGTTGTGATCAAGACGCACTTCTCCCTTAGTTTTTGCTCGACGCATGACGACCGAACACTTCACGCAGGCGCTGGATTGGGCGGCGGCCGCAGGTCGGCGATCATTCGTAGGATGTCCGCGAAGAGATTTTTCGGAATGGCGACTTCGGCCATCTGAAACGCGACATAGCGGCCATGGCTCACGATCTTCGCGCCGATCTTGATCAGCTTTTCCTTCAGGCTCGTCAGTGACCAATCCTTTATCGGTTCGGGCGTCGCCAGCGTGCGCAGAAAATTACCGAGATTGTAGGCCAGCGCATGAAGCTGGAGACGGACGGCGTTAGCAGCGACCGACCGACATGATAGCCGGGTCCACTTGATTGCGCCTTTTCCTTCCTTGATCCATTGCTCACACGTGCCGCGCTTGTTGTAGAAGGCGACGACATTCTCGGCGGAGCGCGCCATGTTCGTCACGATGAAGCCGACGCGCGGATAAAGCTCGCCCGGATGCCATTCGACCTTGGCGATCACCCGGCGCGGCTGCGACCAGCTTCCCGCTTGATAGGTGAAACTTGCATGGGATCGGCAGACGTCATTGGACGGGCGACCAACCGGGCGTTTGAGCAGATAGCCGATCCTCTCTTGCAAGATGTGATTGGCGGGCAGACGGATCGCATATTTGATCCGTTCTGCCTCCAGATATTCGTAAACTTCGGGGTTTGCGAAGCCGGCGTCGGCGCGGAAATAAATGCGTGAGACCTTGCCTTGATACCGCGCCACGACCGGCTTCAGCACCGCCTCCCATCCATCGGCGCTGTGAACATTGCCGGGGCGCAGGGCGCAGCGTTCCAAATCGCCATATTGGTTGAAAACGAACAGCGGATGATAGCAGGTGCAGTCATAGTGACCGTTCCAGACACTGTGTTCCTGTTCGCCATGCGTCGGGCTCACGCTCGAATCCATGTCGAGCAAGATACCTCTCGGCGGACGGCGACCATGAACGCTGTCGATCCATTTGCCGGAGAGATCAGCGAGCGCCGAAAGGTTCTTTTCCGCCGTGAGCCAGCGCGTCTCAAAGCGGCCCATCTGGCTCGGCGAAGCCGCTGCATCCGAGGCCGCCTTTCCGCCGACTATCCACCGCATCGCGGGATCATGGCGCAGGCGTTGAGCGTCGTTCACGTCTTCATATCCGGCAAGTCGCCCAAATATGGATTGCCGCAACATCCCGACGAGTGCATGCCGGCCATTCTTGCCAGTGCGTGCGTCGGAGAGCGCATCACCCGCCATCGCGCTGAGGCACAGCGCGTCGTCCAGTTCCCGGTATGCGAGCAAGCCTGCGTCGGAGGTAACCACCGATCCGCGAAAGTGAAGCAACAATCGGCGGTCGAAATCGAGCCTGAGAGCGCCATCATACGATTCACCCGCCGGGTTCGCCATGACGGCCTCATTCGATCCGAAATAACATGCTGATTATGTTAGCTGAATCGCGGCATCGACGCTGCAAATTATTGCCTCATCCGGCGTATGCGGGATCAAATGAAAATATACAATTTCCCGTATCAATCTCTGAGCAGCAGGCCATTGTCCGCAAACTCGATGCCCTTTCTTCAGAGACGCAGCGCCTTGAAGCCATCTACCAGCAAAAGCTGAACGGCCTTGCAGAGCTGAAACAAGCCGTCCTGCAAAAAGCCTTCGCCGGTGAATTAACCGCGCAGCCCGAGCAATTCTTGCAAGAAGCTGTCGCATGAACGAGGCCGAAACCCGCGCGGAGCTGATCGACCCCGCCCTGAAGGCGGCGGGCTGGGGCGTGGTGGAGGCGAGCCGGGTGCGCCGCGAGGTTATCACCCTCGGACGGCTGCAAGGAGCTGGCAAGCGCGCCGCCCAGGACATCGCCGATTATGTGCTGACCTACCGCAACCACAAGCTGGCCGTGATCGAGGCCAAACGGCGGGACTTACCGGATACGGAAGGCGTGGGCCAGGCGAAGAAATACGCCGGGAAGCTGCAAGCGCGCTTCGCCTATTCCACCAATGGCGCCGGCATTTATCAGATCGATATGGAGACGGGCGCGGAGCAATACGTTTTGCAATACCCGAGCCCGGAAGAGCTCTGGCGCCGGACGTTCGCCAAGGAAAACGCATGGCGCGACCGCTTCGCCGCCATCCCCTTCGAGGATAAAGGCGGGACGTGGCAGGCGCGCTATTACCAGCACAACGCCATCGAAAACGCGCTCGAAGCCATTGCCAATGGCCGGAACCGCATTCTTCTGACGCTCGCCACCGGCACAGGAAAGACCTTCATTGCCTTTCAGTTGTCGTGGAAGCTGTTTCAGAGCCGATGGAATTTAAGCGGCGAGCCGGTTCGAAGGCCGCGCATTCTGTTTCTAGCCGATCGCAACATCCTGGCCGATCAGGGTTACAACGCCTTTTCCGCATTTCCCGACGATGCGCTCGTGCGCATTTCGCCAGATGAAATCCGCAAGAAAGGCCGTGTGCCGAAAAACGGCAGCATCTTCTTCACGATCTTCCAGACCTTCATGAGCGGCAGGGATGCCGAAGGCAATCCGGCGTCCGACTTCGGGGACTATCCGCCGGACTTCTTCGACTTCATCGTCATCGACGAGTGCCACAGGGGCGGCGCGAATGATGAGAGCAACTGGCGCGGCATTCTGGATTATTTCGCGCCGGCCGTGCAGCTCGGCCTGACCGCGACGCCCAAGCGCCGGGCCAATGCGGACACCTACGCCTATTTCGGCGATCCGGTTTACATCTACTCCTTAAAGCAAGGGATCAATGACGGCTTCTGACCCCCTTCAAGGTCAAGCAGATCGCCACCACGCTCGATAGTTACGTTTATACCGCCGATGACCAGTTGGTCGAGGGCGAGGTCGAGGAGGGCAGGCGGTACACGGAGGATGATTTCAACCGCGTCATCGAGATCAAAGAGCGCGAAAGATACCGCGTGAAATTGTTCATGGATGCGATCGACCAGAAGCAGAAGACCCTTGTTTTTTGCGCAACGCAGGAACACGCGCTCGCGGTGCGCGACCTGATCAATCAGATGAAAACGAGCAAGGACCCGAATTACTGTGTGCGCGTGACCGCGAATGACGGCGCGATCGGCGATCAGCATTTGCGAACGTTTCAGGACAACGAAAAGACCATCCCCACGATCCTGACCACCTCGCAGAAGCTTTCGACCGGCGTTGACGCACGCAATGTCCGCAACATTGTTTTGATGCGCCCCGTGAATTCAATGATCGAGTTCAAGCAGATCATTGGGCGCGGGACGCGGCTCTTCGACGGCAAGGACTATTTCACGATCTATGACTTCGTGAAGGCCTATGAGCATTTCAATGATCCGGAGTGGGATGGCGAGCCCGTCGAGCCCGTTCCGCCGCGCCCTGGAGGTGGAGACGAAGGCGAAAGCCCCACGCCGACCGGCGAGGACGAAGGCGACGGCCAGCCTGAAGGCGGAGAGGAAGAGCCAGCCGCTCGCCAGAGGGTCAAGATCAAGCTCGCAGACGGCAAAGAGCGGACCATCCAGCACATGATGGCCACGACCTTCTGGAGCGTGGACGGCCGGCCCATGTCAGCGGCGGAATTCATCACGCGGCTGTTTGGAGACCTGCCGGAACTCTTCAAGGATGAGGACGAGCTCAGAGCGCTCTGGGGCCAGCCTAATACGCGGAAAGCGCTATTGGAAAGTCTCTCCGAGAAAGGCTATGGCGATGAACAGCTAGGCGAAATCAGACGCATGATTGATGCCGAAAAAAGCGATCTGTTTGACGTGCTGGCCTACATAGCCTTTGCCCTGTCCCCCATCACGCGGGAAGAGCGGGTTGATACCCGCCGGGAGCAGATATTTTCCCACTACGATCGCAAGCTTCAGGCGTTTCTGGATTTTGTCCTCTGCCAGTATGTCAAAGAAGGCGTCGGTGAGCTGGATCAAGCCAAGCTGCCGCACTTGCTGGAGCTGAAATACAGGGCCGTCAGTGACGCGGCGGCTCAGCTTGGCGGCGTGGCGCAAATTCGCGACGCCTTTATCGGGTTCCAGAGGCATCTTTATGATGGGTAGGCGAGCATTATTCAGGACCTGCACCATGTGACGCGGCCACGTCGGAACCAGAAATGCGATCCGCAATCCTTCTGCCGCCAGACGGACGGGTGGAGAGTGGCGGTGCCATCGCCATGCTGTGTAAGCCGCCACACGGGCCTTTCATCTGGCAGCAGGTTCATGTGGAGAGTCCGACCGCAGCCGCAAGGACATATCATTGCGGCCTGTTCGAGAAAGCCGTCGTCTTGGACAACATAGAGAGTCCGCCGCTGTAGTTTCTTCGGCAACACGTCCTTGGCAACTTCTGTCCGGTACGGCGGGGTTATCCATCGCCGGAAGCGATCAGAAGTCTTTTGAAGAAGGCGCCTGAACCAGTTCATGCCGCCCGCCTTATCGCCAATTCAATCAGGCCCAGAAGCGGCGTCGTATCGCCAATGCCGACTTTCGACGCGAGCAGCGGGCAGTGACCTTCTTCCGGATCGGTGTCGATCTCCATGCTCGCCAAACTGAAGATCACACTGGCGTAGCTACTATTGGATTCCTCGCGGAAGGGATGCAGCCGGGCGAGGAATTCATTCACGGCCAGCGCAGAGCCGAGCATGTTGACGCCGATGACGGCGGGCCTGTTTCCGGCTATGCCGTCAATGTAGCCCTCCTTCACTTGCTGCGCGTGGGCGGCCGGATCGCTGCGGCGCAGGCCGGCAGCAGCGACCTCCTTCATCGTGAACACGCCCCGGCTCATCAAACTGGACCGGCCCGGTTGAAGGTAATGAACCGTCCCGCAGACTGCACGGATACGTCCTTTGGTCGGGCCCTCACGGTCTGCGACCAGGCGGATGCCGATATCGAAATACGGCAGCGTGTAGTAGGTCGCGAGCGTGTTGAGCAGGAAGCGGCCGTCGATGGTATCCATGCCGCCGATAACGACATCGCATTGCGCGACGATGCGGATGACCTCTGGGTCCCACAGGTTTTTCGGGACTCGAATCACGCGCGTGCCGAGGCCGGTTCTCTCTGCCGCATCGCCAAGCACGTCCACCTTCATTTTCGCGTCTTTGGCGTCCTGCATCGTCGAGTTTAGGATGCGGTTGACGTTGCGCTCTTCCATGTGGTCGTCATCGACAACAACGATGACGGCGGCGCCAAGGCGCATGAGCTGCTCGAAAGTGGGGCTGCCCGTGCCGGAGCCACCTATCAGCGCGAAGGAGAGGCGGCGAAGCCGCTCGATCGTGCCATCATCGAATATCTGGGCGTGAGAGGCGACAAAGCTGGGCAGCTCGACGCTCCCGGCGTCCGCATACCAGAAATGCAGGTCGTCGCCGACCACGTTTATCATTTCGATCGGCGCGAAGCAGTTGTCAGCGCGCAAGTAGCGGCCAAAAATCTGGCCGTCCGGGAGCATAACCGCGCTGCCGTGGGGAATGTCGGCTTCGACCCAGCCGCGGATCATGGGCAGAAGCCGGGCGTCACCTTCATCGTCCGTGTTTGAGAAGGCGCCATAACCAATGGGGTGGCTATGAACTTTGACGACAGACAGCCGCTCGGCGGCGGCGCGTTCGAGCAATGGCTCGATGAATTCAGGTGGCCAGCTCACACGTTGCGTCGTGCGCACGGTGCAGACACTGTAGGGTACCGGCTCGACGGCTCGTACCAGCAGCCTGTGTCGGCGGTCGCCAGCGCAGCGCCCGCAGAGCAGTATGGCAACGGCTTCCTTGCCATCGCCGGGGAACAGGAACTGTTTCAAACGGTCGTGTTGTTCTCCGGTCATGCTGAGCGTGACAGGGGCGTTCATTTCTGGAACTCCCGCTCCAGCCAGTCCTCGATGAGAATGACGTGGCTGCCGAGACCATCCTGTCCGGCTTTCCACGGGTTCTGCGGGCTGCGATGCCGCGACCAGCGCTGATAGGATTTTCCATCGATCTGCTGCATGGATTCCGTGCCGCCGATGGCTTTACCGTCCGACCGTGCCAGCGTCGGATAGAAATAGACCATATCCAACTGGGAGGCCGGATACCCGGTCTCAAGGCGGATGGCGACCGTGACGTGCGGGTGGTTGTAGCCTTCATGCGTAGGAAACTCGTGGATGAGCACCCAAGGGGAGCCATCCACGATTGTTTCCCACGGCAAACCGTATTCTTTGAGGAAGCTTTCGTCCTCAGGAAGAAGGTCAAACTGCCGATCGATGGTCATGTACCCTCCGTCTGGTCGCGCGGCAGGGCCTTGAACTTCTCGACACCGGGGCGGCGCAGGTCCACGGGTTCATCGAGCCCGACCTTTTGCGGTTTTTCCCCCGAAAGCTTGATCCGCAAGGTGTAGTTCTCGGCGGGCAGCAGGCCGGCGATGGTGAGGATCTCGCGTCCGGTCACGATGGGCTTCTCCACCACGAACGGCTCGCCGTTGATCTTGATCCGGTAACCGCGGCTCAAGGGCGGGCGTTTGCCCTCGCGGGCGTATTCTTCGAGGTCAATGACGGCATCAATAATTTCCTCGACGCCGGCGTCTTCCCCCCTGTTAAGATGATCTACCATTTTTCTGGTCCTTTCGATCTGGCATCGGTCGGGATGACCGAATTTAAAAATATAGTATCACAAGCGTGCTAAGAATGTCAAGCACACGCCTAGCACGCTTGACTAATCAAGCATCATGCGCTAAAATAACTAAGAGAACCAGTGATTTGGGAGGAGAACCGCAATGTCCGCGCGAGCAAAGGAAGAGGTTTCCGTAAAGCTCACTCTTGGTCAATACCTCGCGTCGATTCGCACCGACCGCAAGCTGACTCTGCGTCAGGTGGAAGAGGCGACCGACAACGAAGTTTCCAACGCCTATCTCAGTCAGATCGAAAACGACAAGATCAAGCAGCCATCGCCGAATGTCCTGCATGCGCTCTCGGAAATTTACAACATCGACTACGGGTGCCTGATGGAAATGGCGGGGCACATCACGCCCACCAAGAACCGTGGGCAGGAGGACCGCCACGGCCGTATCGCCACGTTCGCGAATCACCATCTCACGCCCGCCGAGGAGTCGGCGCTAATCGATTACCTTCAATTCATCCGGAGAAAGAAGAGACCATCTGCCCAGACCGGACGATAGCAGCCTCGATCCCGACGAGCTCCGCGCGGTCGAGGCGCGCGCAAAAAAGCTCCTCGACCGCGCATCCGCCTGGGATCGGTTTCCGACACCCATTGAGGATATCGTTTCGGCGGCGCAGCTCAGCGTGGCGTCGACCAGTATGTTCGACCCGGCCCGTATTCTTGCCTTTGCGCGGGATAAGACTGCCGATGCCGCGCACCGCGTAAAAGCGGCGATCTCAAAGGTGCTCGGTCTCTATGATGGCGATGCCCACGTTATTCACATCGACGACACCGTCAGCGAGAGCAAACAGAATTTTCTGAAGCTGCACGAGACCGGGCACCACGAGCTTCCGGCTCACCGAAAAGTATTCCGGCTGTTTCAGGACTGCGAAAAAACGCTTTCGCCCGACACCGCGGATTTGTTCGAGCGCGAAGCCAACAACTTTGCGCGCTTCGCGCTCTTTCAGGGCGATATGTACGCTCAGATGGCAGCCGACTGCGCTTTTGAAATCAAAACGCCCATCAAACTGGCGAAGAAGTTTGGTGCTTCCGTCTATGCCGCATCACGGGAATTCGCGCGCACCAATCTTCGCCCCTGCGCTGTTTATATCCTGGAGCCGATTGAATACGTCGAGGGTGACGGGGCCAGAGCCACCGTCCGGCGCATTGAGCCGTCACCCGCCTTTATCAAACAATTTGGCCGTCCGGCTGAAACTGTCATAACTCTCGATCACGTCTTGGGTCCGGTCCTCCCGATCGGTCGCAAAATGACGAGCCGGCGTTCGATTTCCATCGTCGATCTCGACGGCACGAAGCACGAATGCGTCGCCGAAGCATTCGATACCAAGTGGAACGTCCTTATCTTGCTCTATCCCATAACTGCGCTGACTGCCACGACCATCATCCTTCCGCCCGGTTTCAAAAAGCAGATTCAACCCGCCGGAGCCTGATGTGCGCATTACGACAATTAGCATTGTGGAAATCCCCCTCCCCCTTTTTTTCGCCTTATCTCACACATGATAACGTCCTTTATCATGCGTGAGACCCGGGCGCTGCCCATCGGCGCCTCACATCGTAATCCGCTCCACCTTATCGAGCGTGATCTCGTCGCCGGTGCGGTCGTAGAGCTTGGTGGTGCGCGGACTTTCGTGCGCGGCGATGGCCTGCGCGTTTTCCAATGTGCCGCCGGCCTCAAGATAGGCGGTGATGCCCGTGGCGCGGAAGGTATGGCAGCCGATCCTGGCGCGCGTGCCGAGCTCGGCCGCGGCGATCCGGGCGAACCCATGCGCGAGATTGCGCGCACCTACAACGTCTCGACATTTTTGAAAGATCACCTGAATCAAAATCAACGTGCTAGTCTTGTAAGAGCGCCTTGCGCGTAAACGTTTCCCTGGTCGGCGGCGAGCTTGTAGAGGCGTGCGGCCTCGCGGTCGTCTTTCGGCAGGCCGCCACGGCCCTCCGAGTAGAAGATCCCGAGATGGACCTGCCCGTCTGCGTTTCCCTGGTCGGCGGCGAGCTTGTAGAGGCGTGCGGCCTCGCGGTCGTCCTTCGGCAGGCCACCGTTGCCCTCCGAGTAGAAGATCCCGAGCCAGACCTGCGCGGAGGCGGCTCCCTGGTCGGCGGCGAGCTTGAAGAGGCGTGCGGCCTCGCGGTCGTCCTTCAGCAGGCCGCCACTGCCCTCCGAGTAGAAGGTCCCGAGCCAGACCTGCGCGGTTACGTTTCCCTGGTCGGCGGCGAGCTTGAAGAGGCGTGCGGCCTCGCGGTCGTCCTTCGGCAGGCCGCTATTGCCCTCCGAGTAGAAGATCCCGAGATTGACCTGCCCGGTTTCGTCTCCCCGGTCGGCGGCGAGCTTAAAGAGGCGTGCGGCCTCGCGGTCGTCCTTCGGCAGGCCGCCACGGCCATTCGAGTAGAAGATCCCGAAATTGGCCTGCCCGGTTCCGTGTCCCTGGTCGGCGGCGAGCTTGAAGAGGCGTGCGGCCTCGCGGTCGTCCTTCGGCAGGCCGCCACCGCCATGGGCGTAGAAGCGCCCGAGATTGACCTGCGCGTCTGCGTTTCCCTGGTCGGCGGCGAGCTTGTAGAGGCGTGCGGCCTCGCGGTCGTCCTTCGGCAGGCCGCCAAGGCCCTGCTTGTATAAACCGAGATTGAACTGCGCGTAGGCGTTTCCCTGGTCGGCGGCGAGCTTGAAGAGGCGTGCGGCCTCGCGGTCGTCCTTCGGCAGGCCGCCAAGGCCGTAAGAGTACAAATACCCCAGAATTGCTTGCGCGTGGGCGTCGCCCTCGTCGGCGTCTGCACGGTAGAGGCGTATTGTTTCATTCTCGTCCGGCGCTCGAATGGCCGGATTTATGACCCGGAACAGGAACGCGCCTTCGGCAAATGCTGGGTTATTTAGCTTCCCTTCCTGCGGCGTAAGGTCAAGGTTCCGTATTTGGTCCAGCATGTATGCGCGAATGTCGGCTGCCGAGATTACGCCCCATCGATAGCGGTCGGCGGCGCCGTTGAGTGCCGCAAGCAATAGCTCAGGGATCGGGCTATGCGCAGGGACTCGTTGGTCCGATTTTCCGGCTGTGATGAAATCCCGCGCCTGGTTCTCCATAAGTTGTGCCACTTTTCCTTTTGTCAGCGGCAGTGGTTCGTCTCCTGCACGGTCAGTGAAAACCGTTCCGGCAAAGCAGCTGTCAAACACAAAGAGAATGGATTTGGCTCGGGCGTCTTCCAAAGGCGCGCGTATTGATCCCATCGAGATCGCCTTGATGCGAGCTGCGTTATAAGCCTGCGGGGTTCCATTGATCCACGGTGTGTCTATGCCAGTGATGTATCCGCGATTTTCGTTACGTTCGCGAATGACCTCGGTATAACCGTGGCCGGCGTAATAAATGAATAGCCGCGCGTTGTCGTCATTGCCGTAGGTTTGCAGGAAACCAGTGAGCCTCTGCCGTAACTCCTCGGTCTCAAGGTCTGGTGCCACTTCCACAGTATCAAAATGGCCCAGGAGGCCTATCCGCAAAGCGTCAAGCTGAAGCGGGACGTCGTCCAATTGCGGCCAGTGGGGATCTCTGTAATGGGAATTGCCGATGAGAAGCGCATGGCCGTGCTGTAACTGTTGTAATGCCGGCGGCACTTGCGCGTCAGCGCAATGCGGCGACAAAATCGCGGTTACGACCATGGCCGCGATCAACAAGCAGGCCCGCATGTTCATTTCACCTTCAACGCGAGTTTGAGCAAGTCAAGGGAGAACTGATCATTCGTAAAACGGCTCGTTTTTCCTTCGGTGTCGATCACGAAGATCATATTCGCTGGAATTTTAGGATCGTTCGTCACGCTCGGTGGCTGTGACCGCGTATCGATTACAACTCCGCCGTAATAAACTTGGCGGAGCAGCTCCTTGATCATCTGCAGCAGCTCCGTCACCGCTATTGCACCGACGATGATCAATATTATGGGGACTGCACGAGTATCGGGAGACCGCCGTGCAAGGTCCTTCGCCTCTTCGGATTGGTCTGGCTCGATCGTCAGATTTCGCTGCACGATCGGTGGTATGACCGCCCGCACGCTATCGTCAGCACGGATGCGGACCGTTGCCGTGTCTCCCTGACCGCTCGCACCCTTCGGAAATGCTGCGGCACCTAGCGAAAGTGCCGTGATATAAAACGTTCGGCGTGTCAGCATAAAGCGTACCCCCGGCCGACGAAACTCCATTTTTCTCCGAGTGTTGAGATTATGACTCGGCTTTCCATTGTGAGCAATTCGCCGGTTAGCGCACTCCCCCTTGGCCTATCTTGTGGCGCAGTCCCTCCGTCCAACTCGTTTTCGGTTCGTCTCACGATTCCATGGCAGTTAGTGTAACATAACGTCCTTATGTTACATTATTAATGTAGGTCAATCCTCATACGACGGATCGTCTCCGGCGTGACCATTGAACTGCCGCGTCATCCATTCCATCAAGTGCGGCAGCATCGGCTTTCCCCCTGCCGCCAGCCGTTCCGCCCACTGGTCGAACAAGGCTCGGTAGGCGAACTTTTTTTCACGGTCCGAGAGATAGGGGAACGTCGCAACGACTTCATCCGGCGTCTGGGTATAAAGCAATCTGTTGAGCGTCTCGACATCGGTATCATGGATATAGGCCAGCACTGCCGGGACATATTTTTCGTCGGCATCCGGGAACAGAAAATCCCGCCTTGAGAGCAGCTGCACCGGCAGGCCGTTGTCCATGTACGCAATGCTTGGACGCCGCATCTCATCCCCCGCATGGCTTGTGTGCGCGGGAATCTCCTGTCCTCCGTAGCCCCTTGGCGTAGGAGGATAGCGCGCCGGAATCCGCGAGCCAGAGTCCCCGGATTCAAGCTTTCGTGAATCTTTGGGCGTGTCCCTTCCGCCTTCGCTAAGGGCTTCGGCGGACAGGTCGGGACCTGGCTCTAGGCGCAAGAGCGCCCGAAGCCGCTTAAGCGGCGTCTTCGCCCATCCGGGTAACGATCCATCACGCAAGAAGAAAGAATTCGTCGTCAGCCTCCGGCTGGCTTTGTCCTGTTTTGAAGGCGGGGCTGCGCCCCAGGCCGTCAAGGCCAGGCCCTGCGGGCGGTTATGCCGGTATCCCCATCTTTCGCCCGGAATCCACCTACGCCAAGGGGCTACGGCGGACAAGGAAAGACCGGGCTGCAAGACGGCTGCGCCGCCCTCCGGGTGGGTGATCCCCCTCCGGCATAACCGGCCTTGACCGCCCTCCCCCCGCTCATTGCCGCGTGGCTAGCAAGGTTGCATGCGCAACCTTTTTAGCAATTAAGGTAAGGAAAGACCGATGAAAACCTATCAATTTACCGCGTTCTCTGACCATCGCTATGCCGCCTTCGGCGAAGTGAAGGCCGACAGCCCGGAGGAGGCAAAGGCCAAAATCCTTGGGCGTTATCACGAGGGGGACCTGATTTTCTGCGAGTACGTTGACGGCAAAGAGCCGGACCACATCATGCTGACCGACGAGGCGGGCGAAGAATGCCACCTTGAGGACGAAACGCCCCCGGACGTGTCCAAAGCCCTCAAAACCCTGATCGAAAAGGCCGACGACCTGATAGCGGCCATTGATGGCACAACGGGCCAGTTCGAGGCGGAAGTTTCCGCCCTTAGCGAAGCGACCAGCGCAGCGGAAAAGGCCATGAAGGCCGCGGGCGGTGCGTCATGACATTGCCAGAAAACCAGATTGTCCAGGGCGATTCTGTGCAGATTTTAAAGGCCTTCCCGAGCGCATCCGTTGATCTTGTCGTTACCGACCCGCCGTATCTGGTGAACTATCGGGACAGGAGCGGGCGGACGATCAAAAACGACAACGGCGGCAGCGCCGGAGTCCTTGCGGCCTTTTCGGACGCCTACCGCGTTCTAAAGCCGGATAGTTTTTGCGTCTGCTTTTACGGCTGGAATCGCGTCGATGAATTTTTCGGCGCATGGCGGCGGGCAGGGTTCCGGCCCGTCGGGCATATCGTCTGGCAGAAGGATTATTCCTCTAGTACAGGCTTTCTCCAGTATCGGCATGAACAGGCTTATTTGCTGATTAAGGGCAACCCCGACCGCCCCAGAAAGCCCATCGCAGACGTGCGGCCATGGGAATATTCCGGCAACCGGACGCATCCGACTGAAAAGGCGGTCAGCATCCTGACGCCGCTTGTTAAGGCTTTTTCAAAGCCGGGCGATCTTGTTCTTGACCCTTTTTCAGGGTCCGGCAGCACCGCCGTTGCTTCCCTTTTGTCAGGCCGCCGATACATCGGGATTGAACTTGAAGACCATTATTGCCGTCAGTCCCGGACCCGGCTTGCTGGCGCTGCGAGATACGCAGCCAGAAAGGCGGCATGACATGGATAAGGCACTCAAAAACGCAGCCATTCTTGCCAATTTGTCGGCCCTTCGCATGACGCTTGCGGGCGCATTGGAGCGGGCGGCAGACGCGGAAAACGCGATCAAGTCAGGCGAGGTCAATCAGGCCATCGGCGCGGTTCATGGACTCGATACGATGTTGCAGACCGCCACCGCGCTTTATGGCGCGGCCTTGGCCCTGCACCGAAGCGGCAGGCCATGACTATTGCCCCTCTGCCCCGGCCCCGCCATTGGCGGTGGGACCGGGTTTTTTCATCACCATCACAAAAAGGATAACGACCATGACCAACTTTCTTGACATGCGGTGCCCGAATTGCGGCGACGAAACCGCCATCGACATCGAAGCGACGATACGGGTTTGCGTTTGCTGCGACGGAACGGATGCAGACGCTTCCAGTGACGGCACCCACACCTTTGACGCCGACAGCCCGGCCCATTGCGATCATTGCGGCTTCCACGGCACGGTCGAACAATTCGAGCGGCTCGCCGTTGATGGAGGCGCAGCATGACCGCGCAACTCGGATTTGCCGACCTCCTGACAGAAGCCGCGACGACCAATGAGCAGCGGCAGATGGACCGGGCGACCGCCTACCTTCCCGGCACCATGGAAGAGGCCATGCCCTTCTATCGGCGCATGATTGAGCAGCACCATTCCGCCATGCAGGCCGCCGACGTCGAACAGGCCATGAGCATCAGGGAGGAGGCGCATCTTCTTGCCGCCAAACTGAACGGCGGCACCTGCGGCATTATCGCAGGGCCGGACGCCCCCGGCTGCATCCTTGAGCGTGAATCAGCGGCAGCGCCGGACTCTGTTCCCCTGTGGGGACAGGCGGGCGAGTTCACTATCACCGTTGGCGCAATGCGCGTCAGGATCGAATTGCACGGCATGTTCGGAATCGGCAGCACCTCTTGCCTGTTCCCCGGCTTTTACGCCCGTGCCGTCGATCTGGACCGCCCCTTTTTGAGCGAAACCGGATTCCGCAGCTTCCTCGGCGTGTCCGGCCACCTTGTTCCCGGCCTGACCACAGAGGACTTTGTGCGCGAGACGATTGCCGCGCATGTCCGGCAAGAATTGAAAGGAAGGCTGTTGCCGATAGGGGCCCGCCAGAAAACTTGACGGACTGAACCCGCCCTCGTTACCGCCCGCGCCGTATCAGGTGCGGCCGGTAACGGCCGCACATTTTTTCTGCGCCCCAGGGCAAGCCCTGCCGCCGCGCCCGCCCTGTTCCGGGGCCGCGCCTCGCGGCGCTTCCCCGGTCGCGTTCACGCGATAGCGCGCCACAAATATTCGTGACCGCAAAAGCGCCCAAAAGATCGTAGAAGTATTGTTCACGCTCCGCGCTATTCTGATTTTAGCCAAATAATCACAAATAATTATGATCATATACATTAGATTTATAGCGGCCCTGTAGGGCGGAAATAATAAGATTTGCGTTGACTCCGTTTCCATAAACTGTAGCCTCTGGCGCCGCAGTTCGGGCAGCCGTCGTCCAGGGCCACGCTCGGCGATATAGTCACGCTGCCGCTAAAATATTTTCATAATATAAATTGGGGGGATAATGGATCGAAAGCGGATCGCAGGGGGCGTCCGGCTCTTCCTTCGTGCGCCCCACTCATCGGATTCCTCGGCGCGCGCCTCACATGCGCCGCTCTCGCAGGGCCGGCGCAAGCCGCGCTCGTCACCGCGACCAACACCGGCGTCGTGCGGCAAGCGATTGCATCGTGGGGCGGGGTCATGTGGGGGCAGGGCATCGCGACCATTTGGCGTTCTCGCCGCATGCGCAGACCGGTCTGAACGACGGGTCTTTCCAGATCTCCTCTTAGCCCGCATACGCCGGATGAGGCAATAATTTGCAGCGTCGATGCCGCGATTCAGCTAACATAATCAGCATGTTATTTCGGATCGAATGAGGCCGTCATGGCGAACCCGGCGGGTGAATCGTATGATGGCGCTCTCAGGCTCGATTTCGACCGCCGATTGTTGCTTCACTTTCGCGGATCGGTGGTTACCTCCGACGCAGGCTTGCTCGCATACCGGGAACTGGACGACGCGCTGTGCCTCAGCGCGATGGCGGGTGATGCGCTCTCCGACGCACGCACTGGCAAGAATGGCCGGCATGCACTCGTCGGGATGTTGCGGCAATCCATATTTGGGCGACTTGCCGGATATGAAGACGTGAACGACGCTCAACGCCTGCGCCATGATCCCGCGATGCGGTGGATAGTCGGCGGAAAGGCGGCCTCGGATGCAGCGGCTTCGCCGAGCCAGATGGGCCGCTTTGAGACGCGCTGGCTCACGGCGGAAAAGAACCTTTCGGCGCTCGCTGATCTCTCCGGCAAATGGATCGACAGCGTTCATGGTCGCCGTCCGCCGAGAGGTATCTTGCTCGACATGGATTCGAGCGTGAGCCCGACGCATGGCGAACAGGAACACAGTGTCTGGAACGGTCACTATGACTGCACCTGCTATCATCCGCTGTTCGTTTTCAACCAATATGGCGATTTGGAACGCTGCGCCCTGCGCCCCGGCAATGTTCACAGCGCCGATGGATGGGAGGCGGTGCTGAAGCCGGTCGTGGCGCGGTATCAAGGCAAGGTCTCACGCATTTATTTCCGCGCCGACGCCGGCTTCGCAAACCCCGAAGTTTACGAATATCTGGAGGCAGAACGGATCAAATATGCGATCCGTCTGCCCGCCAATCACATCTTGCAAGAGAGGATCGGCTATCTGCTCAAACGCCCGGTTGGTCGCCCGTCCAATGACGTCTGCCGATCCCATGCAAGTTTCACCTATCAAGCGGGAAGCTGGTCGCAGCCGCGCCGGGTGATCGCCAAGGTCGAATGGCATCCGGGCGAGCTTTATCCGCGCGTCGGCTTCATCGTGACGAACATGGCGCGCTCCGCCGAGAATGTCGTCGCCTTCTACAACAAGCGCGGCACGTGTGAGCAATGGATCAAGGAAGGAAAAGGCGCAATCAAGTGGACCCGGCTATCATGTCGGTCGTTCGCTGCTAACGCCGTCCGTCTCCAGCTTCATGCGCTGGCCTACAATCTCGGTAATTTTCTGCGCACGCTGGCGACGCCCGAACCGATAAAGGATTGGTCACTGACGAGCCTGAAGGAAAAGCTGATCAAGATCGGCGCGAAGATCGTGAGCCATGGCCGCTATGTCGCGTTTCAGATGGCCGAAGTCGCCATTCCGAAAAATCTCTTCGCGGACATCCTACGAATGATCGCCGACCTGCGGCCGCCGCCCAATCCAGCGCCTGCGTGAAGTGTTCGGTCGTCATGCGTCGAGCAAAAACTAAGGGAGAAGTGCGTCTTGATCACAACCGACTCTGTATTGTCCGGTGCGCGATCCGCCCATGTCACTGGTTTTGGTGTGCCGGAGCACCACAGCAGCGCCGCAGCGCGGCAATCTCAACCTCAATAAGCGGGCGATCCGGAAAATAATGCCGGTATAGGACGAATGTCCGATGTCACGGCAGGAGATCAATGATACGCGCTTGGCACATTCCCGGTTATCTGGGGAATGCCAGATGAGGTCTCACTTCGGGACCAAGGTGGATGTACCGCTCAACCCATTCAATAGCATCCGGCCCGATATCGAGCCGGAAAAAGCCGAGTGGACCTTCGTAAAGAGGGATCATCCGCATACGACCAAATTCCGCCATCGCGAGATCGACATCGACGAATTCAAGCCACGACGATCCGATCACAGGGGCAGCACCGTCTACAAGGGTAAATGCTCTAATTGTTCTTTCCAGTTCATCTGGACGTGGAGGAAACGTTTGGCTAGGTCCGGTGTCTGATTGCAAAGAACCGACGACTCCGGTTGCCTCATATGTTGCTCCGATGGGCAGCGAGGTTATGGGCATATTCCAATTACCAGGTCTGGAATAAAATTGTGATTGAACTGCCTCTGCATTTGCCGACGGGGGTAGTTTCTCCAAGGGCATTAGAGACACGTCATTGCTCAATCTGAGCGGTTCAGCGACTTCGAGACCATAAACTTCCGCCACATACCTGAGGTCAGCCTTTTCTGTCGAATAGACTTTGTGACACCACGCGACAGCAGCAGAAGGACCGCGCTCAACCGCTATTTTAAGAAGATTTTGTGATTGGAGTCTTGAATTTAGCAGAAGCTGTTTTGACCCGAAAAAGCGGATTGATGCGTTCCTGAATTTGTGATGTGTCTTCATCCCGCATACGCCGGATGAGGCAATAATTTGCAGCGTCGATGCCGCGATTCAGCTAACATAATCAGCATGTTATTTCGGATCGAATGAGGCCGTCATGGCGAACCCGGCGGGTGAATCGTATGATGGCGCTCTCAGGCTCGATTTCGACCGCCGATTGTTGCTTCACTTTCGCGGATCGGTGGTTACCTCCGACGCAGGCTTGCTCGCATACCGGGAACTGGACGACGCGCTGTGCCTCAGCGCGATGGCGGGTGATGCGCTCTCCGACGCACGCACTGGCAAGAATGGCCGGCATGCACTCGTCGGGATGTTGCGGCAATCCATATTTGGGCGACTTGCCGGATATGAAGACGTGAACGACGCTCAACGCCTGCGCCATGATCCCGCGATGCGGTGGATAGTCGGCGGAAAGGCGGCCTCGGATGCAGCGGCTTCGCCGAGCCAGATGGGCCGCTTTGAGACGCGCTGGCTCACGGCGGAAAAGAACCTTTCGGCGCTCGCTGATCTCTCCGGCAAATGGATCGACAGCGTTCATGGTCGCCGTCCGCCGAGAGGTATCTTGCTCGACATGGATTCGAGCGTGAGCCCGACGCATGGCGAACAGGAACACAGTGTCTGGAACGGTCACTATGACTGCACCTGCTATCATCCGCTGTTCGTTTTCAACCAATATGGCGATTTGGAACGCTGCGCCCTGCGCCCCGGCAATGTTCACAGCGCCGATGGATGGGAGGCGGTGCTGAAGCCGGTCGTGGCGCGGTATCAAGGCAAGGTCTCACGCATTTATTTCCGCGCCGACGCCGGCTTCGCAAACCCCGAAGTTTACGAATATCTGGAGGCAGAACGGATCAAATATGCGATCCGTCTGCCCGCCAATCACATCTTGCAAGAGAGGATCGGCTATCTGCTCAAACGCCCGGTTGGTCGCCCGTCCAATGACGTGTGCCGATCCCATGCAAGTTTCACCTATCAAGCGGGAAGCTGGTCGCAGCCGCGTCGGGTGATCGCCAAGGTCGAATGGCATCCGGGCGAGCTTTATCCGCGCGTCGGCTTCATCGTGACGAACATGGCGCGCTCCGCCGAGAATGTCGTCGCCTTCTACAACAAGCGCGGCACGTGTGAGCAATGGATCAAGGAAGGAAAAGGCGCAATCAAGTGGACCCGGCTATCATGTCGGTCGTTCGCTGCTAACGCCGTCCGTCTCCAGCTTCATGCGCTGGCCTACAATCTCGGTAATTTTCTGCGCACGCTGGCGACGCCCGAACCGATAAAGGATTGGTCACTGACGAGCCTGAAGGAAAAGCTGATCAAGATCGGCGCGAAGATCGTGAGCCATGGCCGCTATGTCGCGTTTCAGATGGCCGAAGTCGCCATTCCGAAAAATCTCTTCGCGGACATCCTACGAATGATCGCCGACCTGCGGCCGCCGCCCAATCCAGCGCCTGCGTGAAGTGTTCGGTCGTCATGCGTCGAGCAAAAACTAAGGGAGAAGTGCGTCTTGATCACAACCGACTCTGTATTGTCCGGTGCGCGATCCGCCCATGTCACTGGTTTTGGTGTGCCGGAGCACCACAGCAGCGCCGCAGCGCGGCAATCTCAACCTCAATAAGCGGGCGATCCGGAAAATAATGCCGGTATAGGACGAATGTCCGATGTCACGGCAGGAGATCAATGATACGCGCTTGGCACATTCCCGGTTATCTGGGGAATGCCAGTTAAGGGCTCTTGCACGGGCTTTGAGCCATCTATTCCTCATTTTCAGAAATGCGTGGGTACGATGTCCGGGTAATCATCAATTGGAGCCCTATCGAATTGTTGGCTTGGCGAAGGCGTACCTTTCGGAACGACAATCGACCACCAAGGCCCATAGCATCGAGGAACAAGGCAAGCTCAATGCATTCGGAGACGCGAAGGCGGTCATAGGTCGTTCCCCGACAGAAGCGTGTTTTCATGGTCTTTGGGTTGAATCGCTCTATCTTTTCGATTGAAATCCTCCTGTTGAAACTCGGCTTGAATATATAAGAGAAAGCATTGGCATTGCCGTCCCATTCCTTCACCATGACCGGCCTTGGTGCTTCTTCGCTTCTTGGAAACGCCGCCCGGGGGTCACTCGTAAGCTTATCGATATCCTCCGCTCTCACGATCAAATGGACATGCGGTGACCAGTGAGACGCATACAAATTGTCCTGGTGTTCGTTCAAAGTGAAATCGACGCTTCCTACAGCCCAAAGCGCTGAAGTTTTTGCCAAGCCGTCTCTCACTCGCCGTTTGAAGTTGAGGAGGGAGAATTCATGCAGAGATCCCTTTGGCACCGAAGAGTTCCGAGGGATAATCGTAACGAAGGTGATGAAGCATTTGTCCTCATGGTCCCCGACAAACTCTTCGACAACCGATGCCATCAGCAGCCGTTCGACCTTGCCACATTGGTGGCAAGCGGGAGAATGACAGCGATGATCCGGGCAACAGCCAGGCAATTTGGCAACCAACGCACGTGCATTATGGGTATCGAGGCCCGAGCGTTCGATACGATCAGCCAAATCGTAACTGTTCTCACCTTTTGTCCCTGCTTCTTGGTATCGAGCTTCCGTCATGGCGTTTTCAAAGAGGGAAGCGATACCAGGACATTGAGGACCGAGCATTAGAGTTCCCCCTCGTTGTTCGAGGAGGAAGCGGTCGCACTACCAGGAGCCAAACGGCGTCTACTTAGCAGCCAAAGTTCAAGATCTGTCTCTAAAATCCCTCGCCGGCGCGTCGAGATATGAATGACACTTGGGCCTTCGCCTTTGGCAATTGCACGTTCGAGTGAGCGACGGACAATCCCGGCTCGTGCTGCGGCTTCGTCGTATGAAATGACTTTCATTGGCGTCCTCTGTTGTTCTCTTGTCTGTCAGAGGATGATGCACAACGACGTGTCAGCCGTCAGCCGGATTGGCCAGAAACTCAATTACTGGCTATTCCGACCGCGTTGATTATACTTTATTTTCAGTTTCCGGCCGCACCTTTCTTGCTATTTTGAGCCATTCCGGAATCTTCTCCTTCAAACTTGAATCGCTTGGCTCGTTGCCGAATTTTTCCTGGCAAAATCGCTGGAGGGCTGTCACGAGGCGTGCCTGCGCGTTCCATTCAGGATCGTCAGGCGAAATTCCGCCGTGGTAGGCCATAAGTCTGAGCGCCTCATTTTCGATCTCATCCCAATTGTATTTGGGTTTGCGCCCGCCGGGGCGCCTTGAACCTGCGGAGGCTGCTTGGATCAATTGCCCTTCAGGATGAAGATATCTCCTCAATTCCTCTTTGGAGATAAGCACAAGGTGTGGACGTGAGCTAATTCCAAAAGAGTACGGCTTGTCTAAGCTTCTCTCTGATAAATCCTCTCGGTTCCAAAAGCCTGGAGTCACGTCAATGGGGTTGGCGCAATTAGGATGATAAGGAGGAGTATCTCGGCATGGCAGTGCGCTTGCCTGTGGTATCCCTGATCCCAAATCATTTTTGAGTTTCAGCCATGCCTTTTCCCTTATTTCAGGAATCCGACGCTCAGCCTCTCTCGTCCGGGATGCAACGTCCTCAAGGTGACTCTCTCTCGTGTCCGCTTTGCCTTCCCCAGGTAATGGATCGGGGCCCCATTCATCGTCAGCAAGAACATCTGGGATTTTTAACCCGCATACGCCGGATGAGGCAATAATTTGCAGCGTCGATGCGGCGATTCAGCTAACATAATCAGCATGTTATTTCGGATCGAATGAGGCCGTCATGGCGAACCCGGCGGGTGAATCGTATGATGGCGCTCTCAGGCTCGATTTCGACCGCCGATTGTTGCTTCACTTTCGCGGATCGGTGGTTACCTCCGACGCAGGCTTGCTCGCATACCGGGAACTGGACGACGCGCTGTGCCTCAGCGCGATGGCGGGTGATGCGCTCTCCGACGCACGCACTGGCAAGAATGGCCGGCATGCACTCGTCGGGATGTTGCGGCAATCCATATTTGGGCGACTTGCCGGATATGAAGACGTGAACGACGCTCAACGCCTGCGCCATGATCCCGCGATGCGGTGGATAGTCGGCGGAAAGGCGGCCTCGGATGCAGCGGCTTCGCCGAGCCAGATGGGCCGCTTTGAGACGCGCTGGCTCACGGCGGAAAAGAACCTTTCGGCGCTCGCTGATCTCTCCGGCAAATGGATCGACAGCGTTCATGGTCGCCGTCCGCCGAGAGGTATCTTGCTCGACATGGATTCGAGCGTGAGCCCGACGCATGGCGAACAGGAACACAGTGTCTGGAACGGTCACTATGACTGCACCTGCTATCATCCGCTGTTCGTTTTCAACCAATATGGCGATTTGGAACGCTGCGCCCTGCGCCCCGGCAATGTTCACAGCGCCGATGGATGGGAGGCGGTGCTGAAGCCGGTCGTGGCGCGGTATCAAGGCAAGGTCTCACGCATTTATTTCCGCGCCGACGCCGGCTTCGCAAACCCCGAAGTTTACGAATATCTGGAGGCAGAACGGATCAAATATGCGATCCGTCTGCCCGCCAATCACATCTTGCAAGAGAGGATCGGCTATCTGCTCAAACGCCCGGTTGGTCGCCCGTCCAATGACGTCTGCCGATCCCATGCAAGTTTCACCTATCAAGCGGGAAGCTGGTCGCAGCCGCGTCGGGTGATCGCCAAGGTCGAATGGCATCCGGGCGAGCTTTATCCGCGCGTCGGCTTCATCGTGACGAACATGGCGCGCTCCGCCGAGAATGTCGTCGCCTTCTACAACAAGCGCGGCACGTGTGAGCAATGGATCAAGGAAGGAAAAGGCGCAATCAAGTGGACCCGGCTATCATGTCGGTCGTTCGCTGCTAACGCCGTCCGTCTCCAGCTTCATGCGCTGGCCTACAATCTCGGTAATTTTCTGCGCACGCTGGCGACGCCCGAACCGATAAAGGATTGGTCACTGACGAGCCTGAAGGAAAAGCTGATCAAGATCGGCGCGAAGATCGTGAGCCATGGCCGCTATGTCGCGTTTCAGATGGCCGAAGTCGCCATTCCGAAAAATCTCTTCGCGGACATCCTACGAATGATCGCCGACCTGCGGCCGCCGCCCAATCCAGCGCCTGCGTGAAGTGTTCGGTCGTCATGCGTCGAGCAAAAACTAAGGGAGAAGTGCGTCTTGATCACAACCGACTCTGTATTGTCCGGTGCGCGATCCGCCCATGTCACTGGTTTTGGTGTGCCGGAGCACCACAGCAGCGCCGCAGCGCGGCAATCTCAACCTCAATAAGCGGGCGATCCGGAAAATAATGCCGGTATAGGACGAATGTCCGATGTCACGGCAGGAGATCAATGATACGCGCTTGGCACATTCCCGGTTATCTGGGGAATGCCAGTTCATAGCGACTATAATTGGTTGCGTTAACTCTCCTATGTCTGGCGATGGCCTTTCCAGCCAGACCCCTGTCCGCGCCTCTTTTTCGCAGTGCTCAAACCACCGCTTATACCAAGTCTCTGAAAGTTTGACTCCTGAGGCGGATTCCCGAATCGGCATTTATCTGATTCACCATGGCAAACAGCTTTTGGGAGAGTTTGCCATGTCGACTCCGGTTCCGCTTCGCTCTGACTTTGACACGATTGGCCTGCGCATGCTGGCGCGGCGATCGCGTGACCCCGATCAGACCCGGCGTCTCTTGGCTTAGGGCTGCTTGCGAGTTTCCTCGCGCTCGCTCCAATGAGCGGCGCACACGCGCAGGTGCACAGCGTCTATACCTACACGGGCAATTCTCTTACGTTCGTTCAGAAAGTTGGAACAGTTAATTGCCCGGCGACATTCGGAAACATCACGGCCACCGTGAACTGGTACAGTGGCAGCGCCTCCTCGCCGCCTCACGGAGATGCGTTGTGCGTCGTCAATGGCGGTAATTTGGACCCGGTGCCGACCATCGGAATCAACAATTTCAACGTTGATGCATCAGGTAATACCAAGTCTCTGAAAGTTTGACTCCTGAGGCGGATTCCCGAATCGGCATTTATCTGATTCACCATGGCAAACAGCTTTTGGGAGAGTTTGCCATGTCAACTCCGGTTCCGCTTCGCTCTGACTTTGACACGATTGGCCTGCGCATGCTGGCGCGGCGATCGCGTGACCCCGATCAGACCCGGCGTCTCTTGGCACTGGCCGAGATTTATGATGGCGGCTCGCGGCCGGATGCGGCGCGGATCGGCGGGGTCGGGGTGCAGATCGTGCGCGACTGGGTTGTCCGTTTCAACGCCAAAGGTCCTGATGGTCTCTTGACCGGCAAAGCGCCGGGCGCTCCCAGCATCCTCGGCGAGCGCCAGCGCCAAGCCTTGCGGCAGGTCGTGGAAGATGGGCCGATTCCCGCCCTGCATGGCGTCGTCCGCTGGCGGCTGATCGATCTGGCGCAGTGGCTCTTCGAAGAGTTCCGGGTTTCGATCTCCAAGCCGACGCTCAGCCGCGAGCTGCGGCATATGGGCTTTCGCAAGCTCTCGGCGCGACCGCGCCATCATGCGCAAGACGAGGAAGCCGCGGCGGCTTTTAAAAAAACTTTCTCGCCCTCGTGGAGGAGACCGCCGCAAAAGAGGCTCCTGGCAAGCCGATAGAGATTTGGTTTCAAGACGAAGCTCGGATCGGGCAGAAAAACAAGGTCACCCGCCGATGGGCGAAACGCGGGACACGGCCTTCGGCGCCGCACGACCAGAGGACGAGTTCAGCCTATATTTTCGGCGCCATCTGCCCGGCCGAAGGAAAAGGCGCCGGGCTCGTACTACCCTCCTGCAACAGCGAGGCCATGGCCCTGCATCTCGAAGAAATCTCGCTTGCGGTCGCACCAAGCGCGCATGCGCTCGTTCTTCTCGATCAGGCCGGGTGGCATGTCTCGGCGAAGCTTCCCGTCCCGGACAACATCACGCTCTTGCCGTTGCCGCCGAAATCGCCCGAGCTCAATCCGGTCGAGAACATCTGGCAATTCATGCGCGACAACTGGCTCTCGAACCGCGTCTTCGAATCCTACGACGACATTCTCGACCACTGCTGCTTCGCCTGGAACAAGCTCATCGACATGCCCTGGAAAATCATCTCCATCGGAACAAGAGAGTGGGCCTATCGGTCGTGATCAGCGAGACTTGGTATAAGGTTATTCTGACTAATATCAGCTGCAGTCACAATGATCCCACTCAGTATTACCAGAGCATTGTCGCACATCTTGCATCTTCTGGGGTCGCCATAGGCGATAGCGTGACAGCCTATGCCAAAACAGGACGTTGCGCGTACAACAACAGCACGCCCGGCGTCTGGAAGGGACAAATTTCAGCATCGGCTAAAATGCTCGGGCAGGCTTCAACATGCCCCTCGTGCAACGTTGGCAACCCGATTAACGCGGCCTCAGGAAACAAGGTTCAAACCGAGACTGATTTCGTCGGCGCTTCTCAAACGGGGTTAAGCCTGGCTCGCACCTACAACAGCCAGGATAAGGGCGTTTCGGCTTTCGGGGCGCAGTGGCGCGACGCCTGGCATCGCGGACTGACGATCACGGCGACGACGGTCACAGTGACGCGCGCCGACGGGCGGCAGGATATTTTCACCAAAAGCGGGACGACCTTCACGGCCGATCCCGATGTGACCAGCCGCCTGACGGCCGTTCTGAGTGGCACGACGATCACCGCTTACAAGCTGACAACCGACGCCGACGTGACGGAAACCTATTCGGCGGCCGGCCGATTGCTTTCGATCACGACGCGGAACGGCCAGACGACGACGCTGACCTATAGCGGCAACAATCTCGTCAGCGTCACCGGCCCATTCGGGCATGTAATGCGCTTTACCTACACCAGCGGTGGACAGGTCGCCATGGTCACCGGTCCGGACGGCCGCGTTTACACCTACGGCTACAATTCCAGCCTCAACCTGATTTCCGTGACCTATCCCGACGGCGCGGTGCGGCGCTATGTCTACGAAATTGCAGTCTTTCCGCATCTTCTCAGCGGCATCGTCGATGAGAAAGGCGTGCGCTACGCCACCTGGACATATGACAGCGTGGCGCGCGCGATCTCCAGCCAGCATGCGGGCGGCGTGGACCTGACGACGGTCAGCTACACGAGCGATAGCTCGTCGACAGTAACCGACGCGCGGGGAACGGCCCGCGTCTATGGCTTGACCTCCCAGTTCAACGTCATCAAGCCGGTTTCCCTGAGCGGCACGCCGCTGCCCTCGCTCGGCGGCAAGGCGTTCACCTATGACGCCAACGGCTTCCTCGCCAGCCGCACGGATTTCGACGGCAATGTCACGACCTATACGCATGACGCGCGCGGCGATGAGCTTTCGCGGGTCGAGGCGTCAGGCACGGCGCTCGCGCGAACGATCAGCACAAGCTGGCTTTCGACCTTCCACTTGCCAACGCAAATCACGGAGCCGAACCGGACCACCGCCTTTACCTATGACGCCCACGGCAATCTCTTGACCGAGGAGATAGTGGCGGGCGCGGCGACACGCAGTTTCGCCTATACCTACAACGCCTTCGGCCAGGTGCTGACGGCGACCGATCCGCGCGGAAACGTCACCCAATATGCCTATGACGCCAAGGGCGATCTGACGAGCGTCACGGACGCGCTGGGGCATGTGACCAATATCACGAGCTACGACGGCAAGGGCCGTCCGCTGACGATCGTCGATCCGAACGGCGTAACGACAAGCCTGACCTACGACCCGCGCGGCCGGCTGACCTCGCGCACCGTCGCAACGCTCACGACCGCCTACGCCTATGACAAGGCCGGGAATTTGAAAAGAGTGACCCAGCCGGACGGTTCCTATCTGATCTATACTCACGATCAGGCGCATCGTCTGACGGGGATCACGGACGCCCTCGGCGACCATATCGCCTATACGCTCGACGCGGCAGGCAACATTGTCAATGAACAGGCGTTCGACCCGTCCGGCATGCTGAGGCAAACGCGTTCTTATGCCTATAACGCCGTCAACCGGCTGAAAAAGACGATCGGAGCGGAGGGTCAGACGACGGTTTACGCCCATGACAAGCAGGGAAATCTGACGACCGTCACCGATCCGCTGAACCATGCGACCAGTTACGCTTACGATGCGCTCAATCGTTTGACGGAGGCGATCGACCCGAAGGGCGGAACCACATTTTTTGGGTATAACGCCCACGATGATCTGAAGTCGGTGACCGATCCGCGCAATTTGCTGACAGCCTATAAGTGGGATGGGCTCGACGATCAATTGCAGGTCGCAAGTCCCGATACCGGCGTCACCGCCAACACCTTTGACGCCGCCGGCAATGTAGCCAGTTCAACCGACGCGCGCGGCAACACGACGACCTACAGCTACGATGCGCTAAACCGTGTCACCAAAGCGGCGTTCGCCGACGGCACCAGCGCCGCCTGGCATTATGATCAGGGCGCCAACGGCATTGGGCGTTTGACCAAGATCAAGGACGTGACCAGCTCGACCGTCTACAGTTATGACGCCAACGGCCATGTGACGCAGAAAATCCAGACCGCCGGCGCGGTGACGCTGACGATGACCTATGGCTATGATTCGGGCGGGCGCTTGGCGAGCGTCACCTATCCATCGGGCAAGCAAATTATGTATGCCTACGACGCCGCGGGCCGGGTAAGCAGCGTGACGAAGAATGCCCAGACGTTGGTCACCGGCGTGACCTACCTACCCTTCGGCATGGCGACGGGATGGACGGAAGGCAACGGCGCTTCTTACCTGCGCACGTTCGATCTGGACGGGCGGATTACCGGTTTGGCGCTGCCCGCCGCCGACAATATCGCGCTTGGCTATGACGGGGCGAGCCGCATCACCGGCCGCACGGAGACCGGGTTTCCCGCCGAGAGTTTCACCTACAACGCGCTCGACAGCTTGCACATTTATGCGAGCGGCACGGCCACGCAAACCTACACTTATGATGCGAACGGCAATCGCACGGGTTATGCGACCAATGCAACGCCACCTGTCTCGCTGGCCTATAATGTCGACCCCGCCAGCAATCGCCTGCTTGGCATCGGCGGCAGTTGGACCGAGGCTTTCACCTACGACGCCACCGGAGACACGCTGAGTCATTCGTCGCCGTTTGCGGATTTCCGCTACACCTATGACGCCCGCAACCGGCTCGCTGTGTCTTACTCGGGGGCGGTTGGCACGACCCAGCTGATCAACGGTCTCGGCCAGCGGGTTGGCAGGACAGGGGAGGATGCTCCGGTCTTCTTCGCCTATGACGAAGCGGGTCACTTGATCGGCCAGTACGGCGCAAAGGGCGCTGCTGTCGCGGAAACCGTGTGGCTCGGCGATTCGCCGGTCGCGGTGCTTCAGCCGGGTGGGCGGTTTTATATCGCGCCGGATCATCTTGGCGCGCCGCATCAGATCACCGACGCCGGCGGCGCGGTCGTGTGGCAGTGGAACCATGACCCCTTCGGCAATGGCGATCCGGTGGTCACGGGCGGCTTCTCCTACAGCCTGCGTTTTCCGGGGCAGTTCTACGACGCAAGAGCGAAGCTGCATTACAATTATTTCCGCGACTACGACCCAAGGACGGGCCGCTATATCGAAAGCGATCCGATCGGGTTAGCGGGCGGGATCAATACGTATGCGTATGTTGGAGGGAACCCGGTTTCATATAGCGATCCATCAGGAACGATTGTCCTTGCCGATAATATAGTTGGAGGAATAGCTAACGTTGCTGTAGATTATGCCATTCACAGAGCTACAGGACAGTGTTATACTTCAGCAGATTTGCTGTTTGATTTTAGTCTGGGCTTCGCGACTAGCGGCGTTGCGACTTTGGTCAAAGGAGCCAAGTTTGCAAGGAGTTTGTCAGTCTTTGGCGGACGGGTTCCGAATGCGGGTGGTTTTATCCGTAGCTTTGTACAAGAAGAAGATGCGGTTTACTATCGCGTGTTTACTGAGAACCAAACTGGGTCGTTCTTGACTGCTGTGCCTCCAAAAAGTAGCGCCTTCGCGAGAGAGGCACTGTCACTGCCGCCGCAAAACGAAGCCACCTTTATTCAAGAAGTGATTGTCCCGTCCGGGACCCCACTTCGACGGTCAAGAGCATTGAGCGCTTTTGGCAGGCGTGGTGGAGCAGAACAGTTTGAACTTTTAAGTCGTATTCCTAACGAAAACTTTGGCCCAGGAGGGCTATTTCCTTGAATAAATATGAAGAAATCGACAAAGGTCTCGCAGAATGGGCGAGTAGGCATTCCCTGGTGTGGCTAACTGACCATCAGGGCAGCGAAGTTAGAACATTTTTTTTACGCCCAGAAAGTAAAGAAAAGGTCCAGATTTGGGTCGACCCTCCAAAAAATGGCCACGTTAATGTTCATGTCTTTCAATATAAGCTAGGTGGAAAAAAGAAAAATGCCGAAGACGTCTCTTGTAAAATTACAGACTTGGTAAAAGCGCTTGACGAGGTGCTAAATACAGCAAATAAATGGTTGAGCTTATAGTAGACTGGCACGAGTTTTTTGAGAAGCCTTTTGCGCCTTCCATATTGGAGGCCCACGACGCCCTTGCCATACAGCGGCGCGTCAAGGAGCGCCGGGGTTACACATCAAAAGCGCCGGGCGTATCGTCCCCGGCGTGACCATTTCCCCTTTTCCGCGCCACCCATGCCATGAGGTGAGGCGGTAGGCCGTCCCACCCTCCCGCCAGTTCTTTCGTCCAGTTCTCGAACAGCCCCCGGAGGACGAAGGTTTTTTCAAGGTCCGAAAGATACGGGAACGCCGCGACGGCATCCTCAGGCGACCCGGCCCGCAGCAGGGCGTGGAAGGCCGGGGCATCGTAACTCTGGATATAAGCCAGCGCGTCCGGCACGTATTTTTCGTCGGCATCCGGGAACAGAAAATCCCGCTCTGACAGGCATTGCACCGGCAGGCCATTGTCCATGTAAGCAATCTTTGCGCGTCGCATCTCATCCCCCTTTGTTTCAGGCAGGGGAGGAATCCTACGCGCACCGGAATCCGCCAGCTAGAGTCCTTCGATTCAAGTTTTCGTGAATCGCCTGATCGAAACAAGGTGACATGCGACAGGCTACAGGTTACAGTGCCCTATGATAAAGGGTTTTCGGCATCGTGGTTTGAAATGTCTTTTTGAGCGCGGCGACAAATCACAGGTCCGGGCGGACATGCTCGACAAGATCGAAAACATTCTGGCCGTGCTGGACCATGCCGATACGCCGGAAAAGATGGACCTGCCCGGTTTCCGCCTGCCCCCGATGACCGGCGACTTGCGCGGTTTCTGGTCTGTCACCGTCCGCGCCAACTGGCGGATTATCTGGCGCTATGACGGAGCCGACGCCGTGGACGTGGAATTGATCGACTACCACTAGGAAGGAATGAACCATGCCGATGAAGAACCCACCGCATCCGGGCCGGATTGTCCGGCAGGAGTGCATTGAACCCCTCGGGTTGACCGTCACGGACGGCGCGAAGGCGCTAGGCGTGTCGCGCAATGCCTTGTCCGAATTGTTGAACGAGCGGCGCGGCATTTCTGCGGAAATGGCGATACGGCTGTCAAAGGCTTTCGGCAGCGCACCCGAAACATGGGCGGCCCTGCAACTCGATTACGACATGGCGCAAGCCATGAAGCATGCCGACCGGATCAAGGTGCGGCGTGTGCCGCAGCCGCGACCCTAGCCCTTCCCGAGCAGCCGCCGCAGCGTCGAGGGATCGACGCCGAGCGACCGGGCGACTTGCGTCCCTGCCTTCGCCTCCACGATCATGCGCCGGGCATAGGTGATTTGATCCGGGGCGAGTTTTGCCGGACGGCCCACATGCCGCCCGCGCCGACGCGCCGCCCTGATTTTCCAGCTTCAAAATGCGATAACTTGCATTGTGGAAATTCCCTTCCCTGCCTCTGAACGTGAAAGCGATCCGGGCGTGTCCCTTGCGGGCCGGGCTATTCCGCCGAGACCGGCGAGAGCGCCTTGCCCTCGCCGGTTCTCAACTCATTCCATGCGTGATTGATAATTTGACCGGCGCCCCACAGGGACAGCGACGCCATAACTGACGCGACGATTATATCGGGCCAGCCGGTCCCGGTGCCGAACACGCCGAGGGCGGCCAGCACCACAGCGACGTTGCCGAGGGCGTCATTGCGCGAGCAAATCCAGACCGAGCGCATATTGGAATCGCCGCCACGGTAGCGATACAGCAGGAAGGCGACCCCGCCGTTGACGAGTAGCGCCAGCACGCCCACCACGCCCATGACCCCGGCGGCAGGCAGTGTCCCCATGACCGCATGCCACAGCGTGTTGCCGGCTACCCACAGGCCCAGCAGGCCCATGCAGACGCCCTTGACGAGAGCGGCCCGCGCCCGCCAGACGAGCGCCAGCCCGACAACCAAGAGGCTGATTCCATAGTTCGCTGCATCGGACAGGAAATCGAGCGCATCGGCTTGCAGCGCCGCCGATCCGGCAGCCAGACCGGCCACGATCTCCGTCAGGAACATGCCGCCATTGAGCACGAGCGCAACCCACAGCACCCGGCGATAGCGGTCGTGAGGCTGCCGGTTGTCAGAGCTGCAATGGTCATTCGCGCAGCAAGGCATGGAAATCCTCGATTCGATCCTTTCCGAATCCAAGGATGCACCCTATAGTAACTATAGGGTCAAGACATGGATGAACGGCTTACAATTGGGGAAATGGCAAAGGCGACTGGCGCGAAGGTCGTCACCGTCCGCTATTACGAGCAGGCAGGGCTGCTACCCGCGCCGCCGCGCACTTCCGGCAACTATCGCGCCTACGGGGCGGATCACCTGACCCGGCTGCGCTTCATTCGCCGGTGCAGGGATTTGGGGTTTACCCTCGATCAGGTGCGGGATTTGCTGCGCCTGTCCACGCAGGAGGATCAACCCTGCGCCGAGGTCAACCGGATCAGCGCCGAGCATCTGACGGAAATTGAGCAGAAGATTGCCGACCTGACCCGGCTTGCCGACGAGCTGCGCCGCATCAACGGGCGATGTCAGAACGGCGGGCTTATCGCAGATTGCCGGATTATCGAAGCTCTATCCCCGGTGTAATTGCTTCTGAAAACCGCTCAGACTGAATTCCTGAACGCATCGGCAGCCCCCGGCCCCGGCGACTGCAAATCCGTCTTTGCGGCCTCATTCCGGCCCGCCGGGGCTTGCGTTTTGTTTTCCGCAGGATCAGCCGTCAGGCGGTCATAAGACCCCGCATGGACGCGTCGCAGGAGCGCCACGCGGCTGGCGTCATCCGGCGACCGGTCGAGGGTGTCAAACGCCGCTTTGAACAGGGTTTCAGCGATCAGCTTCCAGTTTGCCGCTTCCCCTTCGTCCCGGTCGAACAGCTTGATTGCGAACTTGCGCACCAGCGCCGCCCCGGCCTCGGCATCGGCGGGCTTTTTCGGCGTCTTTGGAGCGTTCGAGCGGCGTTTCCTCATTGTTCAATTGTATCATATTTTCAGCCTCCGGCGCAGCGCTCCTTGTCCGCCGTGTAGGAGGATAGCGAAGAAGGATTGCGACCTGCCGGACCTTCGGCCCCCTGACACAGGGCTGTTAAGCCCCTTCCTCCTCTTTCCCGGCCCGGAACAATGCAAATGCCGCTGTACGGCCTCCACAGGGCAAGGTTGGCACAACTCCCGCCGTCCGTTCCCGCGCTTTACACCACGCAGATGCAGGCCAGAACGATTCCCCCGCTGTTTTCAATGCCAGCCGTTTGCAGGCGTGGGGTTTCACGACTGAGTGCAGCGCTTTTCGTGTTGCTCCGGTATGCCTGTCGCCGCTCCTTCACCGGGCCTGATCCCGCACGCCAGCCTTAAGTGCCAAACCTATCGGAACGCGGCCCTGATGGACGCAAGCACTTCTTTGGCTCCCCCGAAGATGGTCCCCCCAAACAAGTGCTTGCGTCCGGGCCTATGCGCTCCGCTCACGGAAAGGCACGGCTGGCATGGGGTCAGCCCGAAACCTGAAGGAGCAAGACAATGGCTTACGGCAAAAACAACACGAAAAAAGCACCGCAACGCGAAACCAAACCCCCGGCACTGATCGCCTGGCACGTCGCAGAGCGCGGGGAAAACAAGTTCTGGAACCGCATCGGCGCGGCATGGGAACACGAGGACGGCGAGGGCCTGACCCTGCAACTCGACCTGCTCCCGGTCACAGGCGGCCGCATCGTTCTCCGGGTGCCGAAGCAAGAGGAGGAAGGGGCTTAACAGCCCCTTTTTCTTGTCGGCATCGCCGAAGCCCGGAGTCGGGCTTCGGCCTTTCGCGTTGTCTACCTCTTTTCGGCCCTTCAGCCCTTGCGCCAGATGAACGGCGGCCAATCCGGCGCGAAGAACTTCACGCCCGGGCAATCCCCGGCAGGCGCCACTGCCGGGTAGAATTTCCGCCAGCCCTGCATCCCGATGTAAAAGCATTGCGTGTAGCGGACGCATTTTCGCCCATCGGTGTCGCATTCATAGGTCGTCAGCAGATGCGGCGTGCCGATCTGCGACGCCACCATGCCAATTCCAAGCACCGCAACCGCTCCGCCGATTTTCATGTCTATTTCCTTTGTTCGGTCCCGTCGCAGCGCATCACGCGCAGTTCAGATATTCCTTTATCCGACGCCACATCCTGAAAATCAGGATCGCGGCGGCCAGCGCGACAATCAAGTACGCGCCGATGATGTCGCCATGGTCTTTCCGCGGATCTGAGAGCGTCCGTTCCAAATAGGAGCACGCAACAAGGGAAATCCAAACGTCTCTCCCCCAATTCAGGCGCGGCTTTTGTTCCGCCTGCCGAAACGCGGTCTCGTCCTTCTTGAATATCCCGCCGGTCATTTTCGCGGACCTTTCCCCGGCAGCAGCTTCTGGCTGTGCCCGATCGCGAGTCGGGTGGACGACCCGCCCTGCCACGCAGCATCGAGGGCTTCGAGCGGGGCCGTCTGGAATTGCGCGCCGCAGCTGTCCCGGCAGGTGAAAGAACGGCCGGAGCTGCGGGCGCCGCAGATCAGCGTTTTGCAGTTGGCGCAGAGGGTCCAGCCCGATGCCGCCGCGCACCAGGCGCAGGACACGGTCGATAAATCCACGTCCTCGGTCCGGACCCGGAGCGCTTCTGCCGGGCGCAAAAGCCCCTGCAACCGCTCAATCGTCGTCGCCTGTTGCGGCTCGACCTTGTCGACGCTCTCGCACCGGAAGCGCTGTGCCGCAGAGAAGCGGGCGAACGTCACGCGAAAAGCGCGGTCATGCCTGGCGCAGGCAAAATCCAGCACGAAACGTTCAGGCGTGCCCGTCGACTCCCGCAGCCTGGCAAGCTGCTGTTCCCGAATGATCGTCAGTTCAGATTTGTGGCTCATTTCTTCCATCCTTTTCGCTTGAGAATGAGGGTGCGCGCGGTTGTGACCAGCTGCGCCAGATATTCGGAACCGCCCGTGTCGGGATGGACGCCCTGCATGATGCGCCGGAACCGCGCGTCCATGTCCTGCCGGGTAAAGGGTTGCGCGAGACCGAACAGACTCAACGCATCGGTATAGTCATCGCGTTTGGGCCTGGTCTGTCCGGTCACTTGCCGGCGAAATTCATCCCACGGCATCACGTTGCGGAATTCGGCCCGCCAGATCTTTCGCTGCGCCCGCCACTCGGCGCCGAAGGCGACCCATTTTTCAGACTGGTCGAGCGCAACTTCAAAGGGCCATGCCGCCGCGACCCCGAGCGCATCGCCTGCAATGCAAGCGGCCCGCACCGACAGGCAGGTCAGGCGCTTCAACAGCGCCCATCCGGCACGGATGGCAGCGAGCATCAACACGAACAGCGCGTACAGGGCGACGGCGTCGCCGATAAATTTGCACAACTGCCAGAGCTCCATGCCCTGCGGCGGTGAGGAGGTCATTGCGAACCTCCACTCTCGAAAGGATCGGGCATGTAGCGCCCGCGCGGGAACAGCTTGTCGTAAGGCGTCCGGCGCAACAGGAACGCCTCGCCCGTCTCCGTGAACACAGCCATGTTTCCACTGGCGCGGTTGTCGCTTTGGCAAGCTCCTGCGCGTCCCGCAAATTGGCGGTTCCCGCCAGTTCCCAGTCATACCCTTCGGGACCGCGCATCCTGCGCCAGAGGACCCGTTTGCCGAGGCGCTCGGACAGGTATCGCGCCGTGGTCTGATCGTTCATGGCAAAGGTCTGCCACATGCCGGCCTTGCCCATGAACGTTTCCCAGTTTTGCGGATATAGTTCCTGAACCTGCGCAAGGTTCTGAAGGATCGGCCACAATTTGACGCCGTAGCCCGCCATCAGGCCTGCGGCCTTCGCCAATTGCTGGAGACGCCCGATGGCGTAGAATTCATCGAGCAGGAACAGCGTCGCGTGCCTGCCCTTGCGCCCTTCGGCGGCTGCTTGCAGGGCCAGATTGACGAACAGCCGGAGGAATCGCCCGTGGATGTCCAAATATTGCGGCGGCAGCACCAGATAGATCGTCGTCGCGCCGTTGTTCAGATCGTGCAGGCTGAAATCCGACGCGGCGAGGGTTCGGCGCATGCCCGTGCTGTCCAGCCATTTCGTATGAGAGATGGCCGTGGCGATGACGTCGCCGGCCGCATTCTTGCCGGCCTGCAAGACCAGCGACGCAGCCGCCTGCGCCAGCCCGCCCATGTCCGACATGCCCGGAAAGGCGGATCGGCTTTTGGATCGCTTTCGAGCGGCGGGCCATCCGGATGGATCAGGAGATCCCGTACCGTGCCGAGATGCTTGTCCTCCTTCGGAATGTCCGGGCTCATCACGACGTAATCGATCAGACCGCTGATGATGACTTCTGGCTGACGTATCCCAGAAATTGTCCTTCCCTTTCGTATCGGGAACGACCAGCGCGTCCGCGATCAGCTCGACGCGCTCCGCATAGTCGTCAGCGCGTGGATCGAGGCCTTCGATTGGATTGAAACGCGCCTTGCAGTCCTGCAGCAGGGGGTCGCGGATTTCGCCCAACGGATCGAGAATCCGCACCGTCTGCCCGAGCGGATGCGTCAGGCCCGCTCCCCCCTTGCCGCGCGCCATTGCCGTGACAAGGGCATTCTGACCTTTCGGGTCGATGACCAGGACCGAGCCCCGCCATGTGATGAGATTCGGAATGATGACCGACCGGCCCTTGCCCGCCCGGTTTGTCGCTATGGTGCAGACATGGCGGTCATCGCTGAATCCAACGATCCATTTCGGATCGAAGAGCGATGCGCCGAGCAGCACCTGTCCCGGCCGCCACGGATTCGCCCATTCATCCAGCAGGCCGGAAAAACTGGACGTGCCGCCCAGCCCGACATGCCGCCCCGCCAGAAACCAGCGCAGCGGACGGGTCGCGCGGCCGAGGAAGATCTTGAATGGCCGCAGCCCGCCCCATGCGAGCAGGGCGGCCATGCCGGCGATCACCAGGCTCCCGCCGGCCACCGCCTGCAACGCCATGCCGATCGACGCCGTCAGCACGATGAACGCCGTCCAATGCGCGGCCCAGCCGATGACCCGCCGCCCCGGCGCCGATTGCCACATGCCGGCCGTGCGCTGATTTGTCATCGATCCGTGCAGCCCGGCGACCGCGACCAGCCCGCAGAGCATCAGCCCGCCGAGGATCACCGGGCCATTGGAAGAGAGCTGGCGGGCATAGGCCGCCGGTGCATGGTGCAACAGGAACTGCGAAAACGGGTCCGAAAACTGGAACCAGGCGAACCCGCATGCGATGGCGATGATCAGGCCCATGATCCTTACCCCTTCGATTGTCTGGTGATGGCAGCCGCGCGGTCAGCCGGCATCGCTTTGCGGTCCGCATCGTCTGCATTCATGGGGATCGGCTCTGCTTCGCCGTCAGCCGCAGGGCTTTCCTGCGTCAGCGGCGGCACGCGCATCGCGCCGTGTTGCGGGCAATGCGGCGGCCCGCAATCCTTGATCCACCGCGCGGCAACGCGCACCGTGTAACCGCAGCCCGCGCCGAGGCATTCGGCCTTGAGCATCCGGGTTGTCTGTTTTTTTGGCTTGTCTGCCGCCACCACGCCCGCGAGCGTCATGCGATCGAAGTTCAGCCGGGCGTGCGGAAATGGCCCCAGGGACGAAGCCAGCTCGTTTAAACGCTCCCTGAGGACCGCGCCGGGCATGGCGTGCCGCATCGGCCCTTCAAGCCCGATCTTGAGCGCCGCTTCCCTGAACTCTTTGCCGTGCTTTACATCCGGCGGCAGCGCGGCATGCACCAGCTCATGCGCGAGGATTCCAAGCACTTCCGCAGGATCCGCGAAATCGGCCCGGATAATGATTTCATGATGGCCGTCATCGGAGGCGCCGGCATGCCAGCACTCTCCGGCCACCTTTCCTTTTTTGCCATGCGATGTGAATGCGATGGCAAATCTGATTTTTTCCGGTAGGATAAGGCCATGCTTGGCGAAGTAAGGCCGTAATTCATGGGTGGCCGCGCGCAGATAGCTTTCGCGGCTGTTGTGGTCGTTCGTCGAACGGGGTTTCAGCACCGTGCATCTCCGTGTTACCTTCCGCCAGAACTCATGCCCGGGTCCCGCTGGTCAGTTCCAGTTCAAAAGCGGAGTGATACGGATGGGTGAGGTCGAGCAGCAGACATTCGACGTAGCCGAGCGTGAGCAGATTCGTAAAAAGCTGATCCGCTACGCGAAGGAAAACGGCACCGGTGCGCCGACACTCGCAAAGCGGATCACGGCCTCACACCCGCGAGGAACAGAACTCCCGGTGTCGACCCTGCAGCGATTCCTGGCTGGCCGGGGAAAGAACAAATCCTGTGTGGCGCTATGCCATCACTTCGTCGAACGCCGGACCATTTCCGACCCCAGTGCCGCTCTTGGAGAACGCCTGTTTATCTTCTATGGCCCGGGTAACGGGCGCGACTATTCCGGAACGTACCGCTGCGATATCGGAACCACAGATGCCGCGGAGACGGAGTTCGCCGGCCATTCCGAAATTAACATTGTTGCTGATACGGGGTTTTGGCGCGTCACAGAAACAACGGTTCCCGATCTCAGTCGAGCCATTTATGACGGCGTTCTCGTTTGCTCCGGGGACGGAGCTGTTGTCGTGCTGAAGGACCGGCTTGCGGGTCTTGCCCGAAGCTATATGCTCTGGCCCGAAAACGAGATACTCCACGGGCACGGCGCGACAATGCGTTTCCTGCCCGGCGATACCACCGAAGTTTGGGACAAATTCAAATTTTCGGGTGTCGAACCAATCCGGATATGGCTGAGAAAGATATAGTCTAGTAATACAGATTGGAAAGATACGTTAAAGATACGTTAGAGAGGCTGAGTAAAACGTGGCGTTCGGCGAAAACATCCCCTCGACAAAAAAAACCCGCCCTGCGCACCGCTCGGCAATGCGGACACTCGCGCAGTATGAAGTTAGCGGCTCTCTTGACCTGGAATTAGGCCAAAGCCTGCTTTTGGAAAGTGCGTATAACGGGGACATCGAGGTGGTGGACAAGTTGCTGAAACTCGGTGTGTCGCTCGATGCGGCCGACAAAGTCACGGGCATGACAGCGCTTCATCTGGCGGTCGGGCGCGACCACCTCGCTTTAGTGCGGCTTCTTGTGGAACGTGGCGCATCGTTCGTGCTCGACAAGCAGGGCCGGATGCCGACGATTATAGCCGCCGAGTGCGAAGTAAGCGAAGAACTCTGCGATTTCATCGCGGAAGCGGAAGCCCGGGCCGAGGGCGTTTAAACGGTCTCTAACCCCGCCGCGCCGCGGTGTTGCCTACCCGCATGCACTCGCGGCCCCACTGCAAATCCCTCCAAATCACCATATCAATTCAGCAAACAAGTTTTGCTGTTTCAATGTATTCGATTCTATAGAATCGACGTGCCGCGTATATATCATGTAATATTAGCAAAATCGAATTCTACACACGGTTGTTAGAAATTTGTCAATATTGTACATTTTCGTGTTATAAGACCTTGTACTCCCCTAGGCTGCCCGAATATCTGTTGAAATTGTTAGTTGTATGGCCATATACCAAGTATAGGGGATAGCGAGCAATGTTTTTGTATTACAAAAACGCTCGTCAGGGGGGCACCCCCTGAAACCCCGCTGGCAGGCGGCCATGGTCCATGACTCGACGAACACCACCCTTCCGCAGAGGCGGCAGGCCTCGCAAAACCAACTCCGAAAAACGCAAGCTGCTTATTTCGGCACGCGTGCGTCAGGACGAGCTGGCGACCATCGAGGGCCGCGCCGCAGAACACAACATCCCGCTGTCCGACTTCCTCCGGGAGCAGGCCCTGTCAGGCACAATCATCGTTCGCCGGTCGCGCACGTTAAGCGCGATCGACCGGCACGATCTCGCCCGGATCGGCTCGAACCTCAACCAGATCGCCCGCGCCTGCAACGCGACCGGCGACACATTCCGCGCGCGCAACATCGAGGCAACCTTGAACGAGTTGCGCAGCCTGCTCAGGCGTATGGACACGCCAGGGCAGTCCTCCGATGAACTGGGCGAAGGGTAGAAACACCAAAGGGCGCGGAACGTCATTCAAGGCGGCGCTGGTTTACGTCCTCCACGACAAAGACGCCCAAACATCCGAACGCGTCGGTTTCGTGGAGATGCACAATCTGGCGACCGACGACCCGCACCGCGCCTGGCGCGAAATGAAAGCGCTATGTGATGCGGCCAATGACTTGAAAAAGCGTTCCGGCGTCAAGGCCACCGAGCGCAAGCTGACCAGGCCGGTATACGGTTTTACCCTCAACTGGCACGAGGCTGACAAGCCCGACGCAGCGCATATGCGCGAGACCGCCTTCGATGCCTTGCGCGCCCTCGGCATGGAGAATTGTCAGGCGGTCATCGTCGAACATACCGACCGTCCCCACAAGCATGTCCATGTCATCGTCAATCTGGTCAACCCTGAAACCGGTCAGGCCGCACCCCTGTCGAACGACGCCCACAAACTCGACCGTTGGGCCGATGACTACGAGGTAGCCCAAGGCGTTATTCGCAGCCCCGCCCGCCGGGCAAAGTTTCATGCCCTCGACAACGGCGTCGAGCCGCCGAAGCGGCCAGCCCAGGCGATGTCGCGCGAGGAATGGGAAGCCACCCGGAAACTCAACGGCGAAAAAGCGAAACAGCGCGCCGCCGAAATCAAAGCCGCCTATGCCGCCCATGTCGCCAATCTGAAGGTAGCGCAGAACAGCGCTTTTAAAGCGCGCAATGCCGAGGCCGAGAAACTGTGGAACAGCTATACAGCCGACCGCAAGGCCGTGAACGACCGTTATCAGCCGTTCATCGATGCCATCTGGAAAAGCAAACGGAAGAGCCCGCCGCATCCCTATACCGAGCAGGCGTTTCACGACCTCCAGGAAAGCGCCGAGTGGAAGCAACTCGGGCGAACGCAGTTCGCCCAGCGCCGCCTCTTCAGCGCTCGTGAAAGCGCCTTCCTTGGCGCGATCGGCAACGCCGTGCGCCTTCACTACGCGACCATGAGAGAGCGGGGCGGCCTTCCCCATCTGTTCAAGCTGATGATCAGCCCGGCCGAACGCCGAAAGCAGTTCCAGCAGCAGCAAGACTCCCAGAAGCAGGCCTTGCGGCAACGACAGACGCAGAGCCGCAATGAAAGAGCGGCAACCCTGAAGGCGGCGCGCCGGGTTGAACTGGCGAAACTCTCACAGGAGTTCCAGAAAAACCGGGAAAGCATGAAAGCCCGTCACGCTTCCGAGGTCGCCGCACATAAGACGGTTTGGCGGCAGCTCGCCGCTGAACGTAAGAAGGTCTGGTCGGACTATCGCCAGGAATTTGCGATTAAGGAAGCCGAGCAGGAAAACGCCGGCCAGCAGCGATCTAATCGCGACCAGTTCGGGGAAGCCGCTTCGGGAACCACCCGGGCCGAAGCCAAACCGGAACACGAACGGAAGGCCGATAATGGAGCCGGCCGTACACCGACCAACGAAAAATCACCCCGGCGGGACTGGCGCGCCAGACGGTCGGCGGCGGAGCGTAAAGCCGATGGAACTTACAAAAAACGAGACAGAGGCAAGGATGACGGCGGTCGTAGCCGACAGCGCGATCGGCACGACCACGATTGACTTGCGCCCGATGCCTGAAGACCCAAGACGCCGTAGTTTGAATGTGGCTCGTTTTGCTAAGTCAGACTGTGTAAAACGCCACGTATTCAAACCTCGCTGCGCCACTTCCGGGACGGGGATATCGGCGCTGAGAGCGCCATCATCTATTGAGATGGCACAGGGATTGCCCGTTTTACATTCGGCCGCACTTTCACGTTTACGTCGACGCGCTGATCCAAACGGCCCAGGACCGTCATCAGGCGATCAACCGTGAAGCGCCCGATGTTCGCGTTCCGAATCCGGGAGAAATCGGCGGCGGCAATGCCCGTCAGTTCCGCAGCCTTGCGGACCGTCAGGCGCTTGCGGTCTAAAGCTTTAATAATCTGCGCCGCCAGGATGGCGCGCAGTTGCTCAAGATCGGGGTTTGGCATGTCGAAGTCACGGAAGACATTGCCGCTCCCACGTACCAGTTCAAAATCGTCGCTCATCGCAGAGCCTCCTTTAGTCGTTTGAAGGCATCCCCTCGATGCTTCAACGCCAGCTCCAGCACGCCGGACCCAAAGCCGGTCAGCGGCTTCGCAATGTCAGGGTGTCCGCCCTCGGCAACGATGGACAGGGCGCGGGCCATATCCTGCTGCGCTCCTGATGGGAATTCCTTAAAATCTTTTTGGGCCGCTTTGATCCATGCAATCGGCAAGTCTTGCACGTCATCCATTATATGTTGTCATATTTGACAACATATAGTCAATGAAATTCGGATAAGCGTAGGGCCGCCCAAAAATTGGATAATTATGAATATTAGTTTATAATGAAGTATCGGAATACTTGGCGCAAGGATCGCCGAAAGCAACGTGACGGAAGCAGATTGGGAAGACACTGAGAGGCAAGAACGCCGCGATGGCCGGCTACCGGAAGGGAGCCCAACTCGCAAGCGCAGCGTTGCCGGTCAACGACCTCACTATCTCGACCTTGAAGAGGCCCGTCAGCTTCTTGCCGAGATGAATATTCACCTGACCCCGCGCCAGATCAAACGCTCGTCAGACATGAACGCGAATGGAAAGCGCAAGCTGCCCTGGTTCATCGATCCCATCGAGGGACGGCTCAAGATCGAGAGGAACGCGCTATTGAGCGCCTATTTCAATCGACAGGTCGAAGCGGAGCGCAATTGTGATCTATGATCAACGAGAAAGAAGTAAGCCAACTGTGCAGCAAATCGGAATTGAGTTGTCAGAACACAAAATGAAGCCCGCAGCTGGTAAAGATGGTTACGCTTCGGGCCCTACGAAAATCTACAAGTAGAAGCAGAAAGAAATTTACAGGAGCCGGATGGATGTGATTCAATATTTTTCTCGGAACCTATTTCACATATTTTTATAATGGCAAATATTAGGAAGAGAACAGGAGCGAAAGGAACGACCTACCAGGTCAGGTATCCCAGCAAAGCCGAGAAATCCGGCTTCGCCTATGAGAAGTTCGCAACCCTGAAAGAGGCGCGCGCGTTCACGGAAAATCTTGGAAGCCACAAAGCGACCATTCGAACGAACACCAAAACTGTCCGTCAGTCGATCGGTCTTTGGCTTGATATCTGTGAGAAGGTCGGGCGCGATGGCCGTGAACAGGTCGAGCCGCAGACGCTCGTCGAATATCAGCGCCGCGCCGGGGTAATGATGGAATATGCGTGGTCGAAGGGTTTGCAGGAGCTTGAGCCCCCGGACATCGTTCATTTTCGGGATTGGCTCCTCCGGCACAAGAGCCGCGACCTCGCTCGCCGAACCTTGTCTTCTTTCCATTCGGTGCTGATCGAGATGAAGCGGCAGGGATATATCAGCGACGATCCCGCAGCCGGCATCACTATCAAGAGTGGCGGGCGCTACGAGGATCAGAATTCAGAGATCGACATTCCTTCCGATGCGGAGGTCCGCGATATATACGGTGCGGCGGACAGTCTGGGCTCGAAGAACGAGCAGATGCGGAAGTGCTGGGCGCGTTATCGCCCGATGATCTATCTTGCGGGGTTTTCCGGTATGAGACCGTCGGAATATCGCGGGCTCGCGTGGTCGCATGTCTTCGACGATAGCGTGACGGTCAGACAGAGGGCAGACAAGACCGGAATAATCGGTCCGGTTAAGTCACGCGCTGGAAAGCGGACCATCTATCTCCCGGCACTTGTCACAGACATGATCTTTGAATGGCAGGACGAATGCCCGGCGTCGGATCTTAATCTCGTATTTCCGACAGAGACAGGCCGGGCGCAACTGCTGTCCAATTTCTATAGGCGCGCGTGGTTGCCCCTCATGCGCGAGGCCGGGTTGATAGAGGCGGAAAAGAGCAAGCGCACTGGAAAGAAAATCGAATTGCCGCGCTATTCGCCGTATGCTCTCCGTCATTACTACGCCAGCAAGCTGATCGCGATTGGTACTGACGCGAAGACGGTTCAAAGGACGATGGGGCATTCGAACATAGAGATCACATTCAACGTCTATGGACACCTGATGAAAGATCGGGAAGGCGCATACAAGAGCACGGCGGAAGCTCTTGCGCGGGAAATTCTTGGCACGAGTTGTGCCAAATCTGTGCCAACTGCACGTTAGTGAATTGATTTGTTTAGAAAAATAACAGCTTCCCAAGCTGAATGTCGCGGGTTCGACCCCCGTCACCCGCTCCACAGATAAATCAATAGGTTAGCGAGCGTTGAATTTTCATAAATGCCTAAAATCACCGATTTTTGGCACAAAGGATGTGTCCGCGGAAACCCGCGGAAATCCACGGTTCTCTGATTCAGTCCGCGCCGGCTTGTGCCAAATTTGTGCCAAATCGCTTGCCACGAAACCATGTACTCCGACCATCACTCCTCGCCCGTTTCAGAGCCTCGCAGAAGGCCGACGCCTATAATTTATGTATGAAAATCCGCGCCTAGCACGGATTTTCAGTAATAATTTAGCAATTTTGTACGAATCATGTTGAAATTTCCGCTTTTAAAGCGGATAATGAAACATGGTTCATGATCAGCGATCCGCTCTGTCCACCCATGTTTCCCACCTGCTTTCGAGGGGGCAGGTCATTTTTACGGGCGCTGAAGCGGAACTGGCGCTGGGTATCGGTCACGGCCCTTTTCTCGACGCCGCCGAACGGCTCCAGCGGCGCAAGCATCTGCTCAACCCTCGGCGGGACTTCTATGTTGTAGTGCCCCCGCAATTTGCCTCCTCGGGTGCGCCACCCCCGAACTGGTACATCGACGCACTGATGCGCCACGAGGGCGAGGCCTATTATGTCGCCCTGCTCAAGGCGGCCGAATTGCACGGCGCAACGCATCAGGCCGTGATGGAATTCCAGGTCGTCACGGGCAAGCGCCTCCCGAAAATCCGCGCCGGGCGCAGCCTTATCGTTTTCTACTACCGCAAGGATATTGCGGCCGTTGCGGCGGGTATCGAGGAACGCAAAACCGACACGGGCACCATGAAACTGTCGTCCGTCGAACTGACGGCGCTCGACCTCTTGCGCTATCCCCAGGCAGCCGGCGGCATCGACAACGTCGCAACGGTACTGGCCGACCTCGGACCGAAGATTGACGGCAGCAAGCTTGCAGCCTTGTCGGAAACGGTGGAACGCCCGGTCGTCCAGCGGCTCGGCCACCTCCTCGATCGCCTCGGTCATGGCGATCGCACAGCGCCAATGCTGGAGGCTCTCAATGCACGCCCCCCTGTCCAGTCGACGGAATTGGATCGCAAGGAGGCGCGCGACCCTGACTTTGCGCCCGCGCCGCAGGAACGTGATCCGCGCTGGCGCGTCATTGTCCGCCGGACACCCGAGGTCGATGAATGATCCCCGCACAAAATATCATCGCGTGGGGCAATAACGTCCCGTGGGCAGAACAGCGGCAGGTCGAACAGGACCTCATCATCAGCCGCGCCATCGTCGCCATTTTCTCCGCTCCCTTGCTGAGCGCGGAGTTGCGCTTTCGCGGCGGGACGGCGCTCAACAAGCTGCATTTCGTGGTGCCAATGCGCTACTCCGAAGACCTCGACCTTGTCCGCACCGCGAACGGTCCGATTGGCCCTATTCTCGACGGCATCCGTGGGGTGTTGGAACCATGGCTGGGGCGCGCGCAATTCGACCAGAGCCCGGTCGCCCCGAAGCTGCAATTCCGTGTCGACGCGGAGGACCAGTCAGCGGCGGCCCCGATCCGCCTCAAGGTCGAAATCAACACGCGAGAAATCACCGCGTTCGATCCGTCGCACACCATACCTTTCCGCGTCAAAAACCCGTGGTTTACGGGAGCAGTCGATGTACCGACCTTCTCGCGGGAGGAGATGCTTGCTACGAAATTGCGGGCGCTTCTCCAGCGCGACAAGGGCCGCGACCTGTTCGACCTCGCCCATGCGCTCGATGAGTTCAAAGGGCTTGACGCCGCGCGGCTTGTCGCGTGCTTTGGCGCCTATCTTGAACAGTCCGGTCAGGCGCTGACACGCGCACAGGCGCAGGAGCGCATGTTCGCCAAGCTTGCCAATCCTCGATTCCTCACCGACATGCGGCCGTTGCTTCCAGCGGCTCAATCCGACCTGTTGACCGACAATTCGACGAAGGTCGCGTTCAGAAAGGTCTTCACGCAGATTATCGATCTGATCCCTGGCGATCCGTGGGTGAGGCTCGCCGAAATGAACGAGCGCTTCGGGTTGGATACCAAGGCTAACTAGGTTGAGTCCCCAACCTAGCACTACTTTGGCAGAATTATTTCGATTGTATTCTGACGCGCATTCGGCAGTGGGGACATCGTTCATAGATTTGCTTTGGCGAGAGCGCGTTGATGACGGCGCGTCGGACAGCTGGCAGGGTCGGTTGCGGCGGCCCGGGATGGATTCTTTTTTTCCCGTTTCGCCTGCTTGAGGCGCTGGTGCTGAAGGAAAGCGTAAGCAATCATGGTCATGAGCGCGTGCCGGTGCAGCCCCTGCCATGATCGCCCTTCGAAGTGATCGAGGCCGAGCTCTTCCTTCATTTGCTGATGGGCTTGCTCACAGACCCAACGCGCCTTGATGGCGGCGGCGAGCCTCTTGAGATTGGCGTGAGCCGGCAGATTGGACAGATAATATTTGCGCTCGCCGGATGAACGCCATTCGCCGATCAGCCACGCCTCTTCGCCCGGCATATGCTGCTGACCCTTATCGAGAATGCGCTGAGGCTTTCCGTCTGCGACGCGAATGCGCAAGGCGGCGAAACGAGCGGTCAGAGGACCTTTGGTGCCGCGCCGCCAGCTGACTTTCCTCCACGCGGCCGTGGCGAGCATCGTCTCGGCGGCGCCCGAGAGCTGATCGGGAATCTGGTTCTTGCGCGGCCGGCCCCGCCCCGCCACAGGAAAGATCAAGGAAACGCCGGCGGGATAGACCTTTTGATGTTTGGGAACGCCGACAGCCCAAGCAAGCCCGCGTGCGCTCAGCCCTTGGCGAAACGAAGCGGACAGGCCGTAGCCGGCATCGGCGAGAACGGCGCCGAAGCAAACGCCCGCAGTCATCAACCGGTCGATTTCATCAAGCGCGATTTCCGGCTTGCTGCGCGGCCGACGAAACGGTTCGGGGATGCCGGCTCTCGCCATACGCGGCGGATCACTCGTCCAACTCTCCGGCAAGAACAAGCGCAAGCCGACAGCGATCGGAACGTCATGGCGTGTGAGCGTCAGCGAAACAAGCGTCTGACAATTGGCTCTCTTGCCGAGCATGGACGCGTATTGCGGGGCGACGCCGACCGAATGTTCGCCTTTCTTGGGCAGGCTCGTATCATCGATGACCAAAAAGGCGTCGGAGCCGCCGATGAGCTTATCCGCCTGCCTGGCCAATTCCTTCTCAATCGGCCAGGCGTCCCAAATCCCATCCGAGATGAAATGATGCAGCCGGTCATAACCATCAGGCGCGATGCGCGCCGCCATCGGCTCGATGCTCTTGCGATCACCGGGTCCGATCAGGCCCGCCACATATAAAGGGCACATCTGCCGCCGCTTCTTGTGGCCCAGTTCCTCAACGAACGGCTTCAGCCAGTCCGTCAGTGCCGCATTCCAATCCGCCATCACTCGCGCTCCAATCAGAGCGCAAAGTCTTCCGCCGCGAAGCTAACCAATCCGTTAATCTGCCAAAGTAGTGCTAGGCCGTGTGCTCATAAATCGGCTTGCTTGATCAGGCACGTTCAACGTCCGCTATTACCCTGAAAGCGGCGCGAAAGCGGACATCGCGGCACCGCCGCTTAGCGCCAAGGCACTAAATCGCTGCCGCGATAGCCCGCTGAGGCTGGCGGCTTTTCTGCGAGCACGGTGAGTAATTGCAAGAACAATGATGGCGGGCCATGGGCCATTTTCTGAGAATCGAGGTGTCGTCAACCTCACTCAGGAGAGTTCCCCATGAGTACCGATGCCATCAGCCCGCTGCGCCAGCGCATGATCGAGGACATGAGCGCGCGCAAGCTCAACCCGCACACGCAGAGAAGCCACATCAGCAGCTGCAAGCGGTTCGCCGCGTATTTGAAGCGCTCGCCCGGCACGGCTACAGCCGACGAGATCCGCCTGTTCCAGCTGCACCTGACTGAGACGGGGACGAGCATCTGCAATCGCAACCGCATCATGACCGGGCTCAGGTTCTTGTTCCGTGTGACGCTGCGGCGATTGGATCTTGCGGCCGAGATCTATCACATCAAAGAACCCCAGAAGATCCCGCTGGTGATGAGCCCGGACGAGGCCAAGCGCCTCTTGGCCATGGCGAGGACTCTCAAGGTTCACGTATTGCTCGCTCTCGGCTACGGCGCAGGTTTGCGCGCGGGCGAGGTGGTCCGGCTCAGGGTTGGTGATATCGACAGGGCGCAGAACATCATCCGCATCGTGCAGGCCAAGGGGCGCAAAGACCGCCACGTCATGCTGTCGCCAGAGACGCTCGATCTGCTGCGGCAATGGTGGAAGGTGCGACCGGCTCGTTACGATACGGGCGTGTCGCAAGAGCAGCGCTGGTTGTTTCCTGGCCGCAAGCCAGGAAAGCCGATGACGACCCGGCAGCTCAATCGTCTGTTTCACGAGACGGCTGACGCGGCCGGCATCAAGAAGGCGGTGACGCTGCATGCGCTGCGCCACAGTTTTGCGACCCATCTGCTCGAACGTGGGACCGATATCCGCATCATTCAGGCTCTCCTCGGTCACGACAAGCTCGACACGACAGCGCGCTACACGCGCGTGGCCACCGGCATGATCTCTGCCATCGAGAGCCCACTCGACTTGCTGTGCGAGCCGCGCAGGACGCCCAGGAAGAGAGGCAAGGCGCCGCCGCCGGCTTGAGCGGTCGGCCATGTCCCGTCCAGCTCTCGAGGTCGCGGATATCTTCCGCGACCACGGGACGGCGTGGCGGCGCGCCAATGCCGGCCACGTCAGCCTCGACCAGATGAAGGTCATGAGTGCGATCGAGCGCTGCCGCACAGTCGCGCTCGGCGGGTATGTCGCGCGCTGCGAGGGCTGCGCGCACACGGTCATCGCGTACAACAGCTGCCGCAACCGGCATTGCCCGAAGTGCCAGGGCGCGGCGGCGAGGGAGTGGCTCGAAGAGCGGGAAGACGAGTTACTCTCGGCGCCATACTTCCACGTCGTCTACACGCTGCCCGGTCCAATCGCGGATATCGCGTATCAGAACAAGGCTGTCATCTACGATATCCTGTTCAAGGCATCGGCCGAGACGATGATCACGATCGCGGCCGATCCAAAACACTTGGGCGCACGGATCGGCATAACCTCCGTGCTGCACACCTGGGGCTCGGCAATGACGCATCACCCGCACGTGCACATGATCGTACCGGGCGGCGGGCTGTCAGAGGACGGCACGAGGTGGATCGCCGGTCGACCGAACTTCTTCTTGGCCGTCCGCGTGCTGTCACGGCTGTTCCGGCGCCTAGTCTTGCAGATGTTGATCGTGGCCCACGAAACCGGCCGGCTCCAGTTCTCCGGCGCGCACGCAGCGCTCGCTGATACCAACGCGTTCGCCGCCTTCCTCGTCCCGCTCCGGCGATCGGAATGGGTGGTCTATTCGAAGAAGCCATTCGGCGGACCCGAAGCTGTTCTCGCATACCTCGCGCGCTACACACATCGCGTCGCCATCTCCAATCACCGCCTGATCGCAGCTGACACGATGGGCATCACGTTCAAATACAAGGACTACAGGATCCAAGGTCCCGAGCGGTACAAGCTCATGACACTCGCGACAGACGAGTTCATCCGCCGCTTCCTGATGCACGTTTTGCCGAAAGGCTTCCATCGCATCCGCCACTACGGGCTCCTGGCCAACGGCAACCGCGCTGACAACATCGCCAAAGCGCGCGCGTTGCTGAACGTTCCGAAGCCGGACGCGATCCCGGACGATCCCAAATCTGCTGACGCAGCCGAACTGCCGGCGCTCTCGCGGCCATGCCCATGCTGCGGCGGCCGCCTGCTCATCATCGAGACGTTCGCACGGGGATGCGAGCCGAATTACCGGCCGGCCACCGCACCTCTCGTGATCAAGATCGATACGTCATGATCGAGATTGCATTATCTACCGCGACGCAACGCCGTCCGTTCTTGCCATTCTTGCCGCTGACCGTTAGCCAGCGCCGGCGGCGCTCGCTCGATGATGCTGCGCCAACGTCTTGCGATCGCCGCCGCCACGCCGAAACTGATCCCAATGCCGGTGGCGCACGCTCCCCTCGACCGGTCAACCCGTCAACTTGCCGTGCGTCCGTAGTTCCGGCCTCTCGAAAACAGACGCTCGCACTCCTCAAATCCCCATAGATCGCAGCGGCGAAACAGAGCCCCTTCCGGCCTGCGATTTCGTGCCTTGGCGCTTCTCGGACGCCTGTCGTGGGAGCGCGTGGATGGTTTTGTGATGCAGGCGTCCGAGAAACCTGCACAGGACCGGAAATTCAGATGTTATACCAAGTCTCGCTGATCACGACCGATAGGCCCACTCTCTTGTTCCGATGGAGATGATTTTCCAGGGCATGTCGATGAGCTTGTTCCAGGCGAAGCAGCAGTGGTCGAGAATGTCGTCGTAGGATTCGAAGACGCGGTTCGAGAGCCAGTTGTCGCGCATGAATTGCCAGATGTTCTCGACCGGATTGAGCTCGGGCGATTTCGGCGGCAACGGCAAGAGCGTGATGTTGTCCGGGACGGGAAGCTTCGCCGAGACATGCCACCCGGCCTGATCGAGAAGAACGAGCGCATGCGCGCTTGGTGCGACCGCAAGCGAGATTTCTTCGAGATGCAGGGCCATGGCCTCGCTGTTGCAGGAGGGTAGTACGAGCCCGGCGCCTTTTCCTTCGGCCGGGCAGATGGCGCCGAAAATATAGGCTGAACTCGTCCTCTGGTCGTGCGGCGCCGAAGGCCGTGTCCCGCGTTTCGCCCATCGGCGGGTGACCTTGTTTTTCTGCCCGATCCGAGCTTCGTCTTGAAACCAAATCTCTATCGGCTTGCCAGGAGCCTCTTTTGCGGCGGTCTCCTCCACGAGGGCGAGAAAGTTTTTTTAAAAGCCGCCGCGGCTTCCTCGTCTTGCGCATGATGGCGCGGTCGCGCCGAGAGCTTGCGAAAGCCCATATGCCGCAGCTCGCGGCTGAGCGTCGGCTTGGAGATCGAAACCCGGAACTCTTCGAAGAGCCACTGCGCCAGATCGATCAGCCGCCAGCGGACGACGCCATGCAGGGCGGGAATCGGCCCATCTTCCACGACCTGCCGCAAGGCTTGGCGCTGGCGCTCGCCGAGGATGCTGGGAGCGCCCGGCGCTTTGCCGGTCAAGAGACCATCAGGACCTTTGGCGTTGAAACGGACAACCCAGTCGCGCACGATCTGCACCCCGACCCCGCCGATCCGCGCCGCATCCGGCCGCGAGCCGCCATCATAAATCTCGGCCAGTGCCAAGAGACGCCGGGTCTGATCGGGGTCACGCGATCGCCGCGCCAGCATGCGCAGGCCAATCGTGTCAAAGTCAGAGCGAAGCGGAACCGGAGTCGACATGGCAAACTCTCCCAAAAGCTGTTTGCCATGGTAAATCAGATAAATGCCGATTCGGGAATCCGCCTCAGGAGTCAAACTTTCAGAGACTTGGTATAAGCCTCGCCTCGCCACGATCGAAAACGGCCTCTACTTGCTCAATGTGACAATGCCCGTGCTCACCCGCGCAGTGCCGAAAATCGCCATCCCGGAGGGGGAGCAATGCGAAGGGGGACGCGAACTTGGAACTCACCGCGTTCGCTACCCCCAGTTTAATTCGATAATCGCCGGACAAAAAGCACCCGCCGGGGAGGATCTGCGGGCGCTTCTGACCGGCGAGGGGCCTACGAGCGGCCAGAGCCCCGCCGTTGCAATCGAACTTTGACCGTTACCGTGCTGTTAACTGAACCGTGACCGAGCTTGTAACGGAACTACGCCCCTTCCAACGGTGACGGCAGTGCAGAATTGCTCACCTCAAGTGATCTGCGGATCTTATCAACAGGCCGAATCGTTGACGCTTTCGAGCATTTCCGCCGCGCCTTGCGCTCGGCTCCCAGTTCATCGCGATCGGTGCACGCTTCGCTGAAGGCGGTGCACGAACAACACGGTTGCGGTTTCGGCTGGTTGTTCGGCGGTCTATGTCTTGACCGGGCGCTTGAATTCTTCATGCGGACGCTCAATTAGTCCTTTCGAGTGACCCGTTGACCCTCACTATAAATCCGCGAATTACCGTGGCGTGATAGCGAACCGCCTGGTTGGATTGCCATTAGCATCGAATTCTGTGTCAGTCAGCGGCGCTCCACAGCGGGCCCCCCGGACCGTAGATCACAACGTTTCCGTCATTCTGAACGACCAGGTACGATCCCGGATGCCCCTCGGTGTGTGTGGCCCAAATAGGTCCCGCAGGCCCGTTAAGTACAAAGTTCCCATCGGCCTGCATGATCGCTTGCGTGACTGCGCGGCCGACGGTGCCTGTCGCCCACCCGGCGGCTACCCCACCTGTATGATATAGGACCAGGTTGCCGTCTGCCTGCAGGGTGAGTGTGAACCCGCCATCCAGGGAGGGGATCGACCCGCCAACTGGGAGGCTGTCACCAGGATTGAGTCTGTCAGACATGCCTTTCTCCTCCTTTGGTATCGTCGCCAGTTGTGGTGAGTCTGACGATCTCCAGCATGATGAGGTTACCGCATCGTGCGGCTAGGTCAATAATCTGATCGGACGGCTTTTCGGCGAGGCTTTGCCACCCGTCGACCTTGCGCATGGCGAATTGGCCTGAGGTGACCAAGGCTTACTTCACGAGAATGCCCCGCATGACGCTGCGCATTCGCCACCACACCTTGAAGATTCGCGCGCTGTGCTGGGTCAAGCGGCGAAATCAACTCGTTCGAATGCAGAGGAATCCCTCGCGAATGCCGAGGGATTACCTTGTAAGGCGGCGCGGCGGCCATTGGCGCGGCCGGAGGGGTGAGAGTGGAATTCAAAAAGCCCCTGACCGCCTCGCGAAGGGCGTTGTGCGACCAAACCAGGGGCAGGCGTCGCAAGTTTGGAGGAAACCAAGTCAGAATGAATAAGCAATATTCAGGCCAATCATAGCGGCTGCCGTGGCTGGGACTTGCTGATGCCAGTGAGAGACTCTGCATGCAGTCAGTAGCCTTCAAACATGCGCTCTGCGATCACTCGCAACCCATGCTCGCGTTCAACGAGGGGCTTGCGCGTAATCTCAGCGTTGCTTGGCGGCGGTTCTTCAAAATTGCGGACCGCGTCCAGGCGCGCGGTCCAGGCTTTGAAGGTTGCACGGTCAACGCCAAGCCGATTAGCAATCAAGGCCACGGGCATTCGTGCCATCTCTAGGTCGGCGAGCAGTTCCAATTGGGCCGTTGTTGGCGTGAAAGACATTTCGTTCCTTTGGCGCCAAGCGCGCCCTGGCGCGCCATTGCCGTCGCTTTGCGTGGTTAGGTTTTAAGACACGGAGCTTACGCTGGCGGGGAGGCCCCTGACTTGGGTGGCAAATCAGCTGCGCATGATTGCCCAGCCACAATGCAACAGAGAACCCAGCTGCCAGTTATCGTTTCATGGCACTAAAAGTTTCACCTAGAAACATCACGGCGTCGTGTGACAAAATAACTCAAATCCAATGACGGGGGCGAGGGGCGGCTTGTACTGCCGGCGTGAGTGCGGGGCACAACGTTGCGCAAAAATAGCGCCACGTTCGTTATAGACACCGTGACCAAAACTGGTCGCGGGCGGCCTGAACCGGCGGTCGTTGTCGAAAGAAAGATACAACCGAAAAGGCCACTTCATGAAAGCAGCGGTTACAATCATTAAATCGGCGAGCGCCATATTTTTCCTAATCTCCGCGGTATGTTGGATGAGGAGCGCACGAATCATCGTGCGCCCCCTCGGGGGAGTCATAGGGCCACCCCCACGGGCCGCCGTTGAAAAGGCAAATAATCAGGCTTGGTGGAATAGCTTCGCGGCTGGGTTTGCCGCGGCCGCATCGATTGCCCAAGTCGTCGCCATTCCGCTGAAGATGATTTCAGAGTGACCCACTATCGGTGCGACGGGCGGCGCTGGCTGGGCGGCTGGAGCGTTCGGAACGGTGAGCGCGGGGCCGATTGGGATTCGAAGGCAAGCGAGCTTCGGGAAAGTTATGCTTGGTATTGAGCGGCATTGCCCGTGCCCACCTCCTGCGGGCAATGCTGCGGCCGGCCGCGATCCGCGTCTCCAGGCGTGTGATCGAGCCCACGCATGGCGCGGGCACGGCGGCGGGGCGGGGCGGTTTGTTGAAAACCCAGGCGAAACGCTCCACATCCGACAACTCGAAAATGGCCTTGAGAAACCCTGCCGCTGTTCGCGCCCCACACCCTGGCGTTTTGCGGCGGGACGGTCGTTTCGTCCGTGATCGTGTCGACGGCGGCAGCGAATACGTCACTCGACAGCGGCGAGTCGGTTACTGGCGAGCAAGTGGAAGCCGCCACAAGGCCTCGCCATCAAATCGCGACCGCTTATTTCTAACATTACTTGATGCGAGGCCCCGGAAGAATCCCTCGTTGGTAGTGTTTTGTTTGATATTCGCCGTTTCCCCCTGCTCAGACGTGTTCTGACGTTCGTCATGCTTCAAGGATGGGTCCTGGGCGATCTTTCGGTCACTGCCGCGCGGACCCATGGGCGACCGGTTAGCAGGAGGAACTGGCGGCATATGGCTGCTCATGAGTTTGCTCCTGAGTGCTCGCATAGGAACGGATTGCCACTCGATCGAGCGTCTCACCCTAACAACTTTTCATCCGTCGAGATGTTCCCTTCAGGAGAGGACACACGGACACACGCTTCCAGAGTCGCGCCCGGCACCCCGATGAGCGCCGTCAGAACCGGTCTCCGTGAGAAATTGAACTGGTTTTCGCCATGCCGAAACGGAAATTGGAAATTAGCAAACAGAAGCCGGCGCCCGCCAGCCTAACCAACGGAAATGTCGGCAATTCTCACCGCCCGGAATTACATCCCCCGAAACCCGACTGCCTTGCCGTTCGCACTTTTGAATCCAGAGACGCGTGGCAAATGCTGGGGCGAATGGCGCTTAATTTTCATCGCAGAAAGGAGTGGACTTCCGCGGCGAAGGGAGCGTCACTGTCGCCGTGCCGAGATAAGGGCCGGTGGCCCGATCCGGGATCTTGCCCCGCTGGCGATGGTGCCACTGCGGGGCTTCGGTGGTGACGGCGCCTGGTGCCGTCGCAACCGACAAGGATCCTCAAATGTCGCACAGCAAAATCCCCGCAAAAACAAAGTTTGCGCGCGCCAAGAGTTCGCACGAACAGACCTGCGAAGCCTTCGAACATTCCCTTGGGTTCCGACCCGCGGCGGGACCAAGCAGGAGGCCGTCCTCGCCCTGCTGAGACAGCCCAAGGGGACAACGATCGCCGCCATCATGAAGGCGACCGGTTGGCAGCAGCACTCGGTCCGCGGCTTCTTCGCCGCCGTGGTGCGCAAGAAGCTTGGTTTGACGCTGACATCGGAAAAGAACGACGGAGATCGCGTTTATCGCGTGCCTGCCGGACAGCCGTCCAAATCGAAGCCGAAGATCGCCGCACAGGCGGCCGCCGAGCAATGGGGCGTGCGATGGGTGAATCGGACAAGACGCCGCGACGCTCCGCCAAAAAGGCACGCTGTGCGATTTACACAAGAAAATCATCGGAGGAAGGTCTGGAGCAGGCCTTCAACTCGCTCGATGCCCAGAGGGAAGCCTGCGCCGCCTTCATTCTCTCGCAAAAGCACGAAGGCTGGACGGTGTTGCCAACGCTTTATGATGATGGCGGGTTTTCCGGCGGCACTATGGAGCGGCCAGCCCTGAAAAGGCTGATTGCCGACATCGAGGCAGGCCAGATCGATGTGGTCGTCGTCTATAAGGTCGACCGGCTGACGCGCGCGCTCTCCGATTTTGCCAAGCTCGTCGAGGTCTTTGACCGCCGCGGCGTCTCGTTCGTGTCGATCACCCAGCAATTCAACACCACCACCAGCATGGGACGGCTGACCCTGAATGTCCTTTTGTCCTTCGCCCAGTTCGAGCGGGAAGTCACCGGCGAACGCATCCGCGACAAGATCGCCGCCTCCAAGAAAAAGGGCATGTGGATGGGCGGCATGCCGCCCCTAGGTTATGATGTGAAAAACCGCAAGCTCGTCGTCAACGACGCCGAGGCTTGCATCGTTGTCGAGATCTACCGGCGTTACCTTGCGCTCAAGTCGGTTCACGCCCTGCGGGACGAGATTGCCGACGGCGGGATAAAGAGCAAGCGCCGAACGCGGCCCGACGGCGCCGAATATGGGGGCCAGACGTTCTCCCGTGGGGCGCTTTATCTGATTCTTCGGAACCGGCTTTACCGCGGCGAGATCGCACATAAAGGCCATTCCTATCCTGGCGAACACCCGGCGATTGTGGACAAGCCGTTGTGGGACGAGGTCCAGGCCGTGCTGGCCGCGAACCGCGTGGAGCGGGCAACGGGAGCGCGCGCAAGGCACCCCAGCCTGCTGACCGGCATGGTTTCTGACAAGACCGGCGAGCGCCTGACGCCAACCCATGCGGTCAAGAAGGGAACGCGATACCGGTACTATGTTTCGACCTCTCTCATCACCAGGGCGGGAAGACCCGTTCGAGCGGCCGGCGGATACCGGCCGGCAATTTGGAAGGCCTGGTGATCAACAAGATTCGCACATTTCTCGCCGACCCCGGAGCGATCCTCGATGCCGTCGACAATGAATCGCACAACGGTTCAGGGTGCAGCCAACTGATCGAACGTGGCCGTCAGATCGCGGAAGAACTCGGAGCCCGCGCACCTGACAAAGTCAAAGCGACGCTCATGGCATTGTTTTGCCGCGTGCAAATCAGAATCCGATCGCGTCGACATCACGCTCTCTCGAGGCCGCTTGACCCAGCTGCTCGCCGGGTCGCTTGATCTGAAGATGCAGCATCAAGCGCCTACGAGTGCACCGGATGATCTCCTGGGATTGACGGTGCAGGTCAGCCTGAAGCGCGTCGGTCGCGAAATGCGAATGCTGGTCGAGAATGCCAATGACCAGACGGCAGCCGATCCCAGCTTGCTCAGGATCATTGCTCGCGCCCACCACGTCCAGGCTCGCCTGACCCAAAACCCCAAGCTAACCATGCATGACATCGCTCGCGAGGAGCGCGTGTCGGCAGCCTACATCTATTCCCTCCTGCGTCTTCCCTGGCTGGCGCCCGACATCACCACGGCAATTGTTAATGGCCGAAAACCGCCGCAACTCACCGCCAAGACATTGATGCGCCTGCCGCCGCGGCTCCCGGCCGGCTGGGCTGAACAGCGAAAGCTCCTCGGCTTTCGCTAAGAACAAATCGTCGATTCGTCGATTTCAGTGGAGACAAGGGATGACATACGCAGGGCCGCATCGCCGCACAATGTTGCGATTGCCTACTGCCAAGGAACACCGCTAAGAAACGAAATCGAGGCTCGCGGTCCATCACGCATAGAAGAGGCCACGCAAGAGGCGGCTGAAGCACTGGTGCTGCGTTTTGGAAGCGGCCCTATCGAATGCCGCATCAGAGCACACGTAATCACCACTATCCGATGAATGGCCTGCCCGGGCTTCTTGCGGCGGTCTTGGGGTTCCGGGACTTCCCGATGGAAACTGTCGACATGATATTGGGCTCCGTTGGTTCACGGCGTCGGAATTGATAATCGCAAGCCTTTTGAAAGACTGACAAGCCAGCCGAGGAGGTCTAGCGCCCCGCAAGCGGAACTTGGAGGCCAGATCAGAGTTTTGCCATGCAGGCGCAAGGTCGTGTCGTGGCGCCAATGGAAACGCGCCGTGCCTAACAAGAAACTCACCGCCTATCGTTCAAAGCGCGACTTCACCAAAACGCCCGAGCCAAGCGGATCGGTCAAGGTCGCGTCGTCAAATAAGCGCCGCTTCGTTATCCAGAAACACGCCGCCAGGGGCCTCCACTACGATCTCCGCCTTGAGCTCGATGGCGTCTTCAAATCCTGGGCCATTACACGTGGCCCATCGCTCGACCCGCACGACAAACGGCTCGCGGTCGAGGTGGAAGACCATCCCCTCGATTATGGCGAATTCGAAGGGACCATCCCCAAAGGCCAATATGGCGGAGGGACGGTGCAACTATGGGATCGCGGTACCTGGACACCGGACGGCGCCAAAACGCCGGAAGCGGCCTTGTCGGATGGCGAATTCAAGTTCACGCTCAATGGAGAGCGGCTGCACGGCAGTTGGGTGCTGGTTCGGATGAAGAACGATAGGACCGATGGTAAGCAGAGAAACTGGCTCCTGATTAAACACAGCGACGACGCTGCGCGGGGTGGCGATGGCGACGCAATCCTCGCGGAGGACCGGTCCGTCGTTTCCGGGCGGACCATGGAAGCGATCGCTGCCGGAAAGGGCAAGGAGCCGAAGCCATTTATTATTCCCGACGGTGCCTCCGTCGCCGCAGATGCCGTGTGGGATTCGAGCAAAGGCCTTGCCACCGAGAACGGCGCAGCTGGGAAGACGGGCACCCGCAAGAACGTGGTTCGTGCCTCATCGAGCGAGACCCAGAAAGCATCTGCCATGTTGCCGGATTTCATCCCGCCGCAGCTATGCGAGAGTGTCGAGCGGCCGCCGAATGGATCTGGCTGGGTGCACGAGATCAAGTTTGATGGATATCGTGTCCAGCTGCGTATCGCAGACGGCCAGGTGACCCTCAGGACGCGCAAGGGTCTCGATTGGACGGCTAAGTTCGCGGCGATCGCCGAAGCGGCGGCGGAATTACCGGATTGCATACTCGATGGCGAGATCGTAGCGCTCGACGCGAACGGCACGCCCGATTTCGCTGCGCTGCAGGCGGCTTTGTCGGAAGGGCGAACCAAACAGTTGGTTTTCTTCGCCTTCGATCTTTTGTTTGACGGCGCCGACGATTTGCAAAAACGTCCACTGTCCGAGCGTAAGGGCTGTTTGCAGGATTTGCTCGCGGATCGCGGTGACAACGCTCTAATCCGTTTCGTCGAGCATTTCGAGACGGGCGGCGAAGCCGTCTTGCGCTCGGCCTGCCGGCTTTCTCTGGAAGGCATCGTCTCCAAGAAACTCGATGCGCCATACCAATCAGGACGCACCGGCTCTTGGACGAAAGCCAAATGCCGGGCAGGGCATGAGGTCGTCATCGGAGGCTGGGCCACGACGAACGGCCGCTTCCGATCCCTGCTCGTCGGCGTCAACCGCGGCGATCACTTCGTCCATATCGGCCGCGTCGGCACGGGCTACAGCGATGCGAAGATAAGGACCCTTCTGCCTCGCCTGAAGGCGGTCGCCACGGCGAAATCGCCGTTCACCGGCAATGGCGCGCCGCGCAACAAGGCCAACGTTCATTGGACGAGGCCTGACCTAGTTGCGGAAATCGAGTTCGCCGGCTGGACCGGCGACGGCATGGTGCGGCAGGCAACGTTCAAAGGTCTGCGTGATGACAAGCCAGCCGAGGAGATCAAGGCCGAGAAGCCGGCAAGGGCCGCCGAGACGGACGTGCCGGCGCCAGCGAAGAAGGTAAACTTAGCGGCCCCTTCCGAACGCTCGGGCAAACCGATCGTCATGGGCGTGCTGATTTCCAACCCCCAAAAGGCGCTGTGGCCTGACGCCAACGACGGTAAGCCGGTGACAAAGCTCGACCTGGCGCTTTATTGGAAGGCGGTCGCACCCTGGGTGATCAGCCACATTCAAGGACGCCCCTGCTCGATCATCCGGGCTCCGGACGGAATTGCAGGCGGTCAGTTCTTCCAGCGCCACGCTATGCCGGGCGCATCTAACCTGCTTGAGCTCGTCACCGTTTCCGGCGACCGCAAGCCGTATCTGCAGATTGATCGCATTGAAGGCTTGGCGGCGGCCGCGCAAGTCGCCGCCCTCGAGCTTCATCTCTGGAACTGCCAGCCGAAGCAGCCGGAGGTGCCAGGACGCCTCATTTTCGACCTCGATCCCGGGCCGGACGTTGCTCTCTCGACCGTGGTCGAGGCCGCGCGCGAGATGCGGGACAGACTTGATGAGCTCGGTCTCGTTAGCTTCTGCAAAACGACCGGCGGCAAGGGCCTCCATGTCGTCACGCCGCTTGCGTCTTCCAAAAAGAGCAAACTCACTTGGCCGGTCGCAAAGGACTTCGCCCACCAAGTCTGCCTACGCATGGGCCACGACAATCCCCAGCGCTACGTCGTGAACATGGCGAAGAGACTGCGCAATGGCCACATCTTCCTCGACTATCTCCGCAACGATCGCATGTCGACGGCGGTCGCGCCTCTGTCGCCGAGGGCTCGGCCGGGTGCAACCGTTTCCATGCCGCTCACTTGGACACAGTTGAAAGCCGATCTTGATCCGAAGCGATTCACGCTCCGCACGGTCCCGGCTCTGATCCGCAGGAGCACGGCGTGGGTAGATTATTGCGAGAGCGAGCGACCACTGGAAGATGCGATCAAGCGCCTCGGCAAGTCAAGAATTGGAACCATGGGAGAGAAAAGGATGCGCTGATCAAATCGAGCTTGACAACGAACGCCCTCATACGAGCCCCTTGAAGCGGTCGGACGGCATCAATTGCCGATCGGCCCCCCTGTAGCCATAGGAGTCGGCGTGGAACACCGGCTCGGCGATGACCTCATGGTCTCCATGCTCGAGAATGGCGACGCAGACTGGTCCTTTGGACATGGGTGCGCGCAATTCCTGACGGGCGAACTCTAATCTCGAGCAAGCGGCGTGGGCAACGTCATGCCAGATCCGGCGCCGCGCGGCTTACGCTCTCGCCATCCCTGGCGCGCAGCGTCCAAAAGGACAGCGAGGAGACGATGGTCAACCCGCCCAAGGTCACGAAAGCGCGATGCAGCGCCGTGATAACCGCGAGGCGATCGGATTGCGGCAGATATCCAAGATACCATGCCGCCACCAGCGATCCGCAGGCCAGACCGAAGCTCATGGAGATTTGCTGAAACGAGCTGGCTATCGTGCTCGCCATGCTCAATTCATTCGTCTCGATGTCCGCATAGGCCATGCTGTTCATGCTGGAAAACTGCAGCGAATTGAAAAAGCCCAGAGCGAGGCCAATGGCTATGATCGCCGCCAGCGACGTTTGCGCCGTCACCAGCGCGTAAAGACAGATGGTCAGGCCGATCAGCACCGTGTTGACGATCAGCACTTTACGATATCCGAAAAGCCCCAGCACGCGCGTGGAAATAAACTTCATTCCCATGGCGGCGGCGGCGGTGGGCATCATCAGCATGCCCGATTGCCACGCCGGCAGACCAAGCCCGATCTGAAACAGCAAAGGCGTCAAAAAGGGCAAACCGCCAACGCCGAGCCGTGTGACGAAGCCGCCGATCACCGAAACGCGAAAGGTTCGCACTTTGAACAGCGCCGACTGCAACAGCGGATAGGGCGTTTGGCGCGCATGACGCCAATAGGCGGCAAGCAGGGTCAGCGCGAGCAGGAACAGCGCCGCCTCCACCGCGATGTTGACCTCGTGCTCGCCGAAAATCTCCAGCAGCCAGGACAGCAGCGCGGTCCCGGCTCCAAACAGCGCCAGCCCGATCACATCGAGCGGGCGCGAGGTGTCGCCATAATAGTCCGGCATATACCGATGAATGAGCCACAGCGCGGCGACGCCCGCCGGAACATTCACGAAGAAAATCTCCCGCCACGACAACCAGTGGACGATCAAGCCGCCGACCGTCGGGCCAAGCAACGGCCCGATCAGCGCGGGGATGATGACGAAATTCATCGCTTGCAACAGTTCCGCCTTGGGAAAGGTGCGGATCACGGTGAGCCGCCCGACCGGCATCATCATGGCCGCGCCTATCCCTTGGACAATACGTGCCGCCACCATCTGCGGCACATTCATGGCGAGCCCGCAAAACACCGAGGAAATCGTGAAGACCGCAATGGCGAGGGCAAACACGCGCCGCGTACCGTATCGATCGGCGATCCAACCGCTCACCGGAATGCAGACCGCGAGACTGAGAATATAGCTGGCCGCCACGGCCTTCAGGCTAAGCGGCGTCACATGCAGACTCGCCGCCATCGCCGGTACAGCGGTATTGACGATGGTCGAGTCAAGCTGCTCCATGAACAGTGCCGTGGCGACGACCCATGGCAAGAAGCGCTTGACTGTCGGAGTATCCATTCGAGCCGTCTTTCCAAAAATCAGTCGCGCAGCGGCCCGGCGGGCCGGTTCATCGCAAATTCCATCATAGCAAAACCGGGGGTCGCAAACGGCGCGCTCCGGCATTGTCACATCGTCGAAGAACGCGACAAACCTCGCTCTGAACTTCCGTTGCGCTGCGCTCTGAAATTCCGTTTTCCGGTCGCGCGCGTGCGCGCGTTGGGGAGGGAATTATTTCGATCGCCCGGTTATCGGCGCAAATAATGGCGACAAAGTACTGTGGATGGTGCAAAATTCGCTGATCTTTTCAGAGTAGGCGCACTTTTTGGGAGCGCGAATTCCTAAAGTCACCCTGCGCGACGGCGAGGACGATCGAAGTAACGGAAAACGAGGTCTCCGCCCTGGGCGAGGATGGTGAAGTAATGGGGTTCCAGCAAATCGCAACGTTGTCACGCGCGCCTGCGGACTAATACCAAGTCTCTGAAAGTTTAACTCCTGAGGCGGATTCCCGAATCGGCATTTATCTGATTCACCATGGCAAACAGCTTTTGGGAGAGTTTGCCATGTCAACTCCGGTTCCGCTTCGCTCTGACTTTGACACGATTGGCCTGCGCATGCTGGCGCGGCGATCGCGTGACCCCGATCAGACCCGGCGTCTCTTGGCACTGGCCGAGATTTATGATGGCGGCTCGCGGCCGGATGCGGCGCGGATCGGCGGGGTCGGGGTGCAGATCGTGCGCGACTGGGTTGTCCGTTTCAACGCCAAAGGTCCTGATGGTCTCTTGACCGGCAAAGCGCCGGGCGCTCCCAGCATCCTCGGCGAGCGCCAGCGCCAAGCCTTGCGGCAGGTCGTGGAAGATGGGCCGATTCCCGCCCTGCATGGCGTCGTCCGCTGGCGGCTGATCGATCTGGCGCAGTGGCTCTTCGAAGAGTTCCGGGTTTCGATCTCCAAGCCGACGCTCAGCCGCGAGCTGCGGCATATGGGCTTTCGCAAGCTCTCGGCGCGACCGCGCCATCATGCGCAAGACGAGGAAGCCGCGGCGGCTTTTAAAAAAACTTTCTCGCCCTCGTGGAGGAGACCGCCGCAAAAGAGGCTCCTGGCAAGCCGATAGAGATTTGGTTTCAAGACGAAGCTCGGATCGGGCAGAAAAACAAGGTCACCCGCCGATGGGCGAAACGCGGGACACGGCCTTCGGCGCCGCACGACCAGAGGACGAGTTCAGCCTATATTTTCGGCGCCATCTGCCCGGCCGAAGGAAAAGGCGCCGGGCTCGTACTACCCTCCTGCAACAGCGAGGCCATGGCCCTGCATCTCGAAGAAATCTCGCTTGCGGTCGCACCAAGCGCGCATGCGCTCGTTCTTCTCGATCAGGCCGGGTGGCATGTCTCGGCGAAGCTTCCCGTCCCGGACAACATCACGCTCTTGCCGTTGCCGCCGAAATCGCCCGAGCTCAATCCGGTCGAGAACATCTGGCAATTCATGCGCGACAACTGGCTCTCGAACCGCGTCTTCGAATCCTACGACGACATTCTCGACCACTGCTGCTTCGCCTGGAACAAGCTCATCGACATGCCCTGGAAAATCATCTCCATCGGAACAAGAGAGTGGGCCTATCGGTCGTGATCAGCGAGACTTGGTATTATGTAGTTGGGAGCCTATTTCAGCTCCAGAACGACTGGACCGGACACAGGGTCAGTGACACCAAGGCCGAGATCTTCAAGAGTGTCGCGGAACGTATCGAGAGTTGCTATCATTTTGGGCCGGGCAGCCTCCAAATCCGTCATATCTGCCCATTCGCCAATGATGCAGTAGGAACGCTCACCGGACTTGAACATATTGACTTTCTTCAAGCCGTGCCAATCGACCCAGCCGAGCGGGTCCGAGTTCGAGCCAGAACCCGAGATCCCACCACAATTGGAGTTACCATCTCCCACCCAGCGCAATGAGCGAGGATGGACCCGATCACCACGAGAGGTGGTGCTTACTGTTGCAGTCCGACCGTCCTTAACAAAGCGACAAAGCGAGGGTCCATTCGCAAATCCACGTAGATCGGATCCACCTTGAGATTGAGAGCCCAAATATCGCGGTCGGTGCAGCCCTTCTCCAGCCAGGTCAGGGCTTGGTCGCGGTCGCCCAGTCCGAGGTAAACCATCGCGACGCCAAACGCGCGAACGTAGCCGTGTTTGTCCAAGTCCTGCAGGTCCACCAGAATTTCTTGCGCTTTGGCAGGTTCACCAAACACGCCCCAGGCATGACCCAGCATGCACCTCGTCCATGCGCTGCCACGCGAGTGTTCCACCGCTTTGCCAAGCTCTTGGAACGCCAGGTCGCGTTTGCGCGTGGCAACATAGACTTTGCCCAAAAACCAAATTCCGAAAACGAAACGCTGCTCCCCAGCCAGTTCGCTCCCTTTTCGCAGCTGTTGCTCGGCTTCGTCGAACTCTCCCGCATGGTAATACATCCACCCGAGAAACATTCGATCGATTGCCGAAAAAGGCTCGAGCTCGACCGCTTGCCGGCAATGTTCGATGGCCTCTTCGTGGTGCCCAAGGCAGGAATAAATCCAACCGAGCCAGTAACGAGCAGGGGTAGTCCGGGGGTTTAGCGCAATGGCGCGACGGAATTCGCGTTCGGCACCGGCCCAATCCCAGTTGAGAGTTGGCAAAATCCCAGCGACGTGTGTGCCTCGGCAAGCTGAGGGTTCAGTTGCACCGCCCGCTTGGCGGGGGCGATGGCTTTCGGCATCGCCTCGGCAGGTGGAAGGTCCCCGTACCAACTCAACAGGCTGTAAGTGTCGGAAAGGCCACTCATGGCCAGCGCGTAGTCGGGATCTTCGATCAAGGCCAGTTCGAAGTAATGCAGCGCCTTCCGCAGCCCAATGCCACGCTGGTTCCAGAAGAAACGGCCTTTCAAATACAACTCGTAAGCTTCAGCGTTGGTCGTTTGGAACTTAAAAACCGGCTGGTCACTGTGACTGGCCAAGCGCAACTTCAACGCGGCCATGATCGCACGGGTGATGTCGTCCTGGATAGCAAACACGTCCTGCATCTCGCGGTCGAACCGCTCCGACCAGAGGCTGAAACCGTCGGCGACCTTGATGAGCTGGGCAGTGATGCGGAGCTTGGTGCCCACCCTGCGGAGGCTGCCTTCCAACACCGTCTCCACACCAAGGGCCTCTCCGATCTTGCGGATGTCTTCGTTGCGGCCTTTGAACGCAAAGCACGACGTCCTCGCCGCCACACGCAGCCCTTCGATCCACGACAAAGCGTTCAGCAAATCCTCGCTGATTCCGTCGCTCAGAAACTCGTTCTCCCGGTCGGAGCTCATGTTCACGAACGGGAGCACGGCGATGGATCTCTGTTGTTCGCGGCTGGGTTGGCGCGCCGAAGTCGACGTCTCCCGCTCGCCCGCGGCCGCCTCCTTGGTTTTTGGCCCGAGGATGATGCGATACACCTCCACCGGCCGCAGGATGTTCTTCAACTCGACCTTGCCGATGCTCGCGAAGGTCTCCGGGATTTTGTTGTATACCTGATCGAACACTTGCTGTGTGATCGCGATCCCACCCGAATCGGCCAGTGGCTCGACCCGCGCGGCGATGTTCACGCCATCGCCCACAATGTCGTGCCCGCGGCGCAGCACATCGCCCAGGTGAATGCCAATTCGAACCTGCAACTGTCTGTCCGCCGGAGCGCCCAAGTTGCGTCGGGCCAGCCCCTCCTGGAGTTCGACCGCGCATTTCACCGCGGCCACCGCGCTGGCAAACTCTACCAGAAAGCCGTCGCCTATCGTTTTTACCTCCTGTCCTTGATGTTTGAGGAACGCGGGCCGCAAGAAAGCGCGGTGTTCCTCGAGCAATTCCAGTGCCAGTCCCTCGTTGCGCTGCGCAAGCGCGCTGTAGCCCACCATGTCCGTGAACATGATCGCGGCGAGCCTGCGTTCTTCTTGCCCTTCGTTAGCCATTTCAGAATGTGCTTTCATCAATTCGACAGGTTGATTTTCGTCATGACTCCATGTCGCATGGGTTGGCGCGCAGCTCGGCTCAGAACGGATAGTCCAGAAGGTCGAAAGTATCTCCGGACGCCATGCGTGCCTTTTTGATCGGCGCTAATTGCCTTCCGAGGCGTCGCCCGCAGGTATCTCAGTGGGCGTTATGCGCGAGCTAGAGTTAGAGATTGCCGAAGCCCCGGTCATGGAATGCAACGCCACCGCAGGGGCCTTACGCCCGGCCAAGAACCACGTTAGCATCTGGCCCTTTCCCTTGACGTCAATTGGGCCGCGACATTCCAGCACGAATTCATTCTTCAAGCGCTCATAGACCTCCTGCGACACCTGAATCTTGCCTGCGATCCCGGTCAATTCCATGCGCGACGCCACGTTCACCGCATCGCCCCAGACGTCGAAGAAAAATTTGCGCGTGCCGACGACGCCAGCCACAACCGGACCGCTGGCGATGCCAATGCGGATCGGTACACTGCGTCCGTGCGGATCGCGCAAGTCCGTCGCGGCATCACGTATTTCGAGCGCCAGCTGCGCCAACGCCGCCGCGTGGTCGGGCCGCGGCGTCGGTACGCCACTGACCGCCATGTAGCAGTCGCCCGTGGTCTTGATCTTTTCGAGCCCGTGCCTCTCGACCAGCCGATCGAAATCCGTGAACACGCGATTGAGGAACTGGACCAGGTCGTCGGGGGCCGTATCGCTCGCCCGCGCCGTGAATCCCGCCATATCGGCGAACATAATCGAAGCCTCGTCGTATTTGTCCGCGATCACGGACTCCGTCCGGCTCTTGAGCTGGCTAGCGACGGAAGCGGGCAGGATATTCGCGAGCAGGATGTCGGATCGCTCGCGCTCACGCTCCGCAGCCGCTTCGGCGCGCGCGGCTTCACGCAGGGCGTAGAATATGATCGAGAAGAGCACCGCGCAGCTTATAACAACGATGGCAATAAAGTCGCCGAACTGCGTTGTCGCGGGCTGCAGCCCGGTATTGTAGGGCACGAGGACCTGCGAGGCGATGATGAGCGCCGCAGCAACAATGCCAAACGCAGAGGCGAGAAAGATATGCTCAATACCGAAGAACAGGACGACGAACGCCGTGGCCATCAGGTAGTAGAATTGCATGCCCGTGCCGGTGCCAAGCAGGACAATGACGAAGAAGAAATACAAATAGCCGATGGTGAACAAGACGAGCGCTGCCGCCAGCGGGCCGAAGCGGTGGAGCAGCGGAATCGCCGGGCAGACCAATGCGGCGAGCGCGTTGATGGCGGCCACCCTCCACAAACCCGGCGTCGGATCGAGGAATTGGACGGTGGCGAAGCCGCTCGCGACGGCCGAGACGATCCATGTCGTGATGTTGAGCCAGCGAAGCCGCCGTGCCACTTTCTCGGGATAGCGCTCAGTGCCGTAGCGGATGATCGAAATCAGGCGCAATTGATGCCGCTCTCATTATCGCACAGCAACGCCTTCCCCACCGAACTTGTGGCGCGGTGCGAGGAAGATAATCGAACGAAGACCGATCTTTTTCAAATCCTGCCGCTGCACAAGGAAGATCGTCTCGGGCTCGACGAAGCCCTGACGGGGAAACACGACGGTAGCCACGGCTTTCCCCTTGAATGGACCGTCTATGGGTGGTCCGAGGTGGAGTGCGCCGGGCGAACCGAATTTTCGTGGGCTCCCGAGGTTGTCTTTTGTTCGATCCAGCTCCAAATTCTTGACAATTATGCCAAAGACGATGTGCGGCTTTATCGACGCGCAGAGACCAGCCGAAAATGGCGTGACGCCGCGAGGGCCGATCTCAACCGTTGTATCACTGAACTGCAAAAAAAAATTGCCGAACTTTCTTCCGTATCGAGGCAATGCTAAAGCGTGGCTGGAACAAATTGGAAAGGCCAATAGCCGGAAGAGGCAGTCGTCTTTCGCTACCATCGCCCAACGGGCGGAGGAAGTCGCCGGGCGCTTCTACGCAAATCTGTTCGCAGCCCATCCGGAGTTCCGGCCGCTCTTCCGCAACGACATGGCGGCACAGACCAAGATGCTCATCTTCATCTTGGGTTCGGCCGTAAGGGGCTTGAACCGCATGCAGGAGCAGGTGGGGGGACTGCGGGCGCTGGGCGAGCAACACCTCGACTACGGGGTCAAGCGAGCCAACTATAGTCCTCCTCAGATAAAATGATTCAAAATTTTTGCCACAGAGCCAACTTTTCTGGGGGGCAACCATCCAAGGATATGATCATTTTATATGAACTGCGCTATATGACAAGGTTGCAAGCGTTTTGATCCAAACCCTACAGGAGTTCCTCGCCGAGGAATTTACGGTGGAGGTTCAGCACGCATGGGTGACCGGGTACCTTGGGAGGACGCGTTCGATTCAATTGATCCTAAACCCCTTGCCGCGGGCACAATCGCCCAGGTCCAGCGTGCGACGCTGGCAAGTGGTGACCGGGTCGTTGTCAAGGTACAGCGGCCGACGGCACGTGAGACGATCGAACAGGACCTCGCCTTGCTGGAGGTGTTTGCCGACGGTGTGCTCACCGTCGGGCTGCTCGTCGAGTTGGTGCGGCGGCGATGAGCGGTTGACGAATTCATGGCCGAAGCTGGGGACCTTCGCCGGCGCTCTTCGCCACCGGCCCTTGTTCGGAGTGCTTCCCCCGCCCGCGCCTGATCGAGCGCAGCACGGCTTTTTCGAGCATAAAAGCCATGGCTGCCATCACCAAGCCCACCAGCCATCGCTCGATACGCCGAAAAACAGGCCGCTTAAAATCTTCGCTCACGATTTGAATTCTGAATAGACACTATCGGGGCTGTTACAGCCCATCCATAAGATAACGGCTCTCCCCGCAGCCCATCGCAGCGGCATTTGGCGTCGGGACTATGTTAGCAGCTGAACACAACCAGCCGAGGAGAATTTGCAGAGTGCCGTCGCGCCTCGCGATGCGTCGGGACTTCTTTCGACAGGACCGTGGGGAGCAATCGATTTATCGCGCCGCTTCGAAGCCAAGCTTCCACCGATTCGACGACCGCTTCCCTCGGGTCAGGTGTTGGGGCTCATCTTGCTACGGCGCAACAAAGCGATTGCGTCCTACATTTGCCAAGTCTCTTGTAGTGCAGGGGGAACTACGGCACTGCGTGCGGGATGTCCGCTTGGGGTGTGCGCCGTGAAAAGGCGGCGCTTTCCAGTGGGTGCAAGTCCTACCCGGCGACCGCTCCAGCCGGAAGCAACCGGAGCAGGCATGGAGGTGACGAAATGTCTGAAGCCTTCGGATAGCGGGTCACGAAATACGGTGACCGCGCGAGTGTGCAGGCCGCAACGCGAGTGAACGCCGAGCAAGCCTCGAAAAGGACGATGTGCAGGCCGACCCGGTGACCCTTCCGGGGAAGGCTGACACGGCTGGGTGTGAGCGACGAGTACGCCCAGCCGCTGCACCGGGGTAGTGGCGGCAGCATGTACACAAGGAAAGCGCACGCAACACGGGAAGCCCCAATACGTGATCAGGGATGATCAACCGGACGCCCGTGAGGGACAGGCCGGGCGCGTTGGGGTGGCGGAGAGGCCCGTAATACCGATGAAACCGGGTAATGCCGGTGGAGGGAAGGAGCCTCAGTTCAAGACCGACGCAAGACGTGGTGAGGGACCTGGAGATTGGGCAACCTAGCAACTCCGAAGAGTGTTCAGAAACTGCAGACGGCGTTACACGCGAAAGCGAAGGCGGAAGCCGGCTATCGGTTCTACGCCCTGTACGACAAGCTCAGCCGTGACGATATTCTGGCGCATGCCTATGCCCAGTGCCGCTCCAACAAGGGCGCGCCGGGTGGCGACGGTCAGGACTTTGCGGATATCGAGGCGTACGGGGTTGAGCGGTGGCTTGGCGAACTGGCGCTTGCGCTCAGGCAGGAGACTTACCGGCCGGAGCCGATCAGACGCGTGTTCATACCGAAGGCCAACGGCAAGCTCAGGCCGCTGGGCATCTCGACCGTGCGGGACCGGGTCTGCATGACAGCAGCGATGCTGGTGCTGGAACCGATCTTTGAAGCCGACCTCCTACCGGAAATCTACGCCTATCGCGCCGGGCGAAACGCCCAGCAGGCAGTCGTGGAGGTGGAAGAGCTACTGTTCCGTGGCCACCCGGACGTCGTAGACGCCGACCTCGCGGACTACTTCGGGAGCATTCCGCATACCGACCTCCTAAAGTCGGTAGCGCGCCGGATCGTTGATCGGCGCGTGCTGCATCTGATCAAGATGTGGCTGGACTGCCCCGTAGAAGAAACCGACCAACGAGGGCGGAAGAAACGTACGACCGAGGCCAGGGACAACCGGCGCGGCATTCCGCAGGGCTCACCCCTCTCACCACTGCTGGCGAATCTTTACATGCGCCGGTTTGTGCTGGGGTGGAAGAAGCTCGGCCTCGAGCAAAGTCTCGGCACTCGCCTCGTCACCTATGCGGACGATCTCGTGATCCTGTGCCGGAGGGGCAGCGCTGAGACAGCCCTGCACCATCTGCGCGCGATCATGGGCAAGCTGAAGCTGACGGTGAACGAGGAGAAGACACGGATCTGCAAGGTCCCGGAAGGGGAGTTCGACTTCCTGGGATATACGTTCGGGCGAATGTATTCCCCAACGACCGGCAAAGCCCGCTTGGGCCACCGGCCGTCAAAGAAGAGCATCAAGCGCATGGTCGAAAGAGTCCACGCGCTGACCGACCGAGCGCGCAGCTGGCAAGAGACCACAGAGCTCGTCGACATGTTGAACCGCGCGCTTCGCGGGTGGGCCAATTACTTCAGTGTCGGCACTACCAGCAAAGCCTATCGCGCGCTCGACAACTACACGGCTGTGCGGTTGCGCCGGTGGCTGCGATCCAAGCACAAGGTCAGGCGACGTAAGGGCGGGAGCTATCCACTCTCGCACCTATACGGGCACTTCCGGCTCGTACGCTTGACCCAGCTCGGCCGCGGCCCATCGTGGGTGAAGGCGTGAGATCTTATCCGAGAGCCGGATGCGGGCGATCCGCATGTCCGGTTCGATGAGCGGGGTGTGGAAACGGGAGCAACGGGCGAGCTAGTGAGGCACCGCCAGACGAAAGGGGCGGCAACAGATATGCCCGGCCTAAAGCCACCCGCGCCACACTCCAACTCTACCATGACCGACAAAACTCGCATTGAGCATAACGAGTCCGCTTTCGGGCTGATACTGCGACAAGGGATATTGAGGCTGGCTGGCAGGCCGTGATTCAAGCCTCCAAACCGGTGCCTCGACGAGGCCGACCGCGCAAGAACCACGATGACCGGGCGCGTTCCGGCGCATCGATTTTTGGCCGCGACGGCCTGATGCGCATGATGGATGCGGCGCGGGACGGGGCCTTCGACGTCATCCTCGTCGAGGCTCTGGATCGCCTCTCGCGCGACCAAGAGGACCTCGCCGGACTCTGGAAGCGCCTCAACTTTCTTGGGATCGAGCTCAGGGCCGTCCATGACGGCAAGGCCGACCAGATCCAGATCGGCATACGCGGACTTGTCGGCGCCCTCTATCTCCAGGACCTCGCCCACAAGGTCCGGCGCGGCATGTCAGGCGTTATCCGCGACGGGCGGCATGCCGGCGGGCGCGCCTATGGATACAGGCCTGTGCCGGGCAAGCCGGGCGAACTCCAGATCGATGAGGACGAAGCCGGAATCGTTCGCGAAATCTTTAAGTCGTATGTCGGCGGCAAGACGCCACGGGAAATCGCAATGCGCCTGAACGTGCGGAAGGTTCCGCCGCCCCGTGGACGCTACTGGACGGCATCCACCTTGAACGGCTCCCTCAAGCGCCATAACGGGGTGATCCAGAACGATCTTTATGCGGGCCGCATTGTCTGGAACAAGGTCCGCATGATCAAGGACCCGGACACCGGGAAGCGTGTCTCACGCCCGAACCCGTCGTTCGAGTGGCAGTCCATCGATGCACCGCATTTGCGGATTGTTACGCAGGAACTCTACGAGCGGGCAATCGCGCTCAAGCAGGAGCGAGGCGGCCCGGTTCCTTGCCACACCCGCAAGCCGAAGCGCGCTCTCTCGGGTCTGTTGAAATGCGGCTGCTGCGGCGCCGGCATGTCCGTCAAGGACACAAGGAAAGGGCGGCAGCGCATCCAGTGCACACAAATGAAGGAAGCGGGGACGTGCGACCATCGTCGCGTTTATGATCTCGATACGGTCGAGCGCACGGTCTTTGACGGCCTGAAAGCCAATCTCACCACGCCCGATCTCATCACGGCCTATGTCGAGACCTACAACGATGAGCGCAAGCGGCTCGCTTCCGGGCTGATCGCCAACCGGTCGCGCATTGAAAAGCGCCTGGCGCGGGTCAAACGCGAGTTCGACCGTATCTTCCAATCCTACGTAAAGGGATTCTCCGAAGAAGCGGAGGTTCGCGAGCCGCTCATGGAGTTGAGGACCGAGCGGAAGCGGCTTGAGGCCGATCTTGCCAGCGCGGAGAAGCCGCCCGAGACCGTGGCGCTTCATCCGACGGCTCTTGCCCGGTATCGTCAGCAGGTTGAGGACCTTCAGAAAGCCTTGTCATCCGAAAGCCTGGGTGACGATCGCGAGCCGGTCAGGGCGTTGCGCGAGCTGGTCGCCGCCATCATCGTTTTGCCGACGCCGCCAGGCGCCCCCATAGAAGTCGAAGTGCGCGGCCGGCTCGCCGCGCTCATCGGCCATGAGGTATTTCCGGCAGCCAGAATGTGGGGGGGAAAGGTGGTAGCGGAGGAGGGACTCGAACCCCCGACACAAGGATTATGATTCCTCTGCTCTAGCCGGCTGAGCTACTCCGCCCCGGTGGTGACGCAAGCGGCCGAAGCGATATCGCAGGGGGGGTCATGGGTGTCAAGCGAATGCCTTCCGCGCAAAATCCGCTTGGATTTTGGATGACGCGAGGACGGTGGGCCGAGGATGAATTTCCCGCCCATTTTCCGTCGCCCGGCAAGGCCAGGAACGCGACGCGCCGAGCCTCGCGATGACGGCTGCGGCGTTGGGCGCTGGCGGCTTACCGCATTTCGGGCAGGGCTCCCGGTTGCAGGCGCTCCTTGATGCGCTCCCAAAGGCGGGAAAATTTGGGGTCCGGCCATCCGGTGGCATCGAGCACCGGCAGACGCGGAATCTTGACGATCCCGCTCTCGATCGCGTCCGCCAGCCCGAAATCGCCGACCAGCCGCGGAAAGGGCTGACCCTCGGGATGATTACTGCCCTTGATGTAGAACGGCGTTGACGACAAATCGACCGCGAGCGCGATCCCCGGCTTGCCCGCGCCGGCAAGCCCGCAATAGTTGATCCGGTCGAGTCCGTCCAACCAAACCCGCGCTTCCTCTGCTTCGTCCCTGAGCGCCTGGCGTTCCTCGGCGATCACGCCCGCGCCGTCCTGGGTGTCAGATATCGGGCGCCAGCAATGACGCCCCTCGTCATTGAGCACCAGGATTGGCAGCCGTTCCGACTTGTGCTTGCCAAGGATGCGCTGCACGAAAGCGTCGGGTGTCTCAGGCCCATTGTTCACGACGGCGTGGTAGCGGTCGCCCTCCTTGTGCTCCGACTCGGGCCCAAAGGCATGCCAGTTGGTAATCGGAACCTTGCCGGTTTGGTGCAGCCGCCGATATTTCGGCGATATTCTGACCAAAATGGCCGCCCTCAAACGTACCAGTTCAAGCCGGACTTGTCGCGCCGAGCGTAGGTCGGAGCCATTTGGGAGCACTTTGGCCAAGGTCGCATATATGGTTGATCAACAAATCAAAATGAATCAAAATCCGGCATGATTCACCGGTCGCCGAATAAGCCGCCTCCCGTCCCAATCCATTCCCGCTTGGAACCCGGCGAACATGAGCGGCTTACGACGTTAGCGGCCCAACATGACAGTTCGCTCGCGCGGATGGTAAAACTCGCGGTCATCGAGTTCCTGGACCGGCATGCGTTGGCCGACGTGCAAACCGCGGACAGGCCCAAACGGGCGAGCAGACGGGGCTAGAGATGGCGAGCAACAGCGGGGATGTGGTAACGTTCTCAAAGGCGAGTTCCGAGACAGCGGAAAATAGGGCTGCGGACGTGCGACAGGACGTGTACAAACAGAGCGGCGTCGATACCGCCGAAGCGGATGCGGGGCTGAACCATATCATCAGGCGGGTTCAGGGCACGTGGCCTAGGCGCGGACCTGGCCGGGTCCTGCTCCCGATCGGCTTTTTTGCAAATGTCATTGAGATGGATGGCGTTGGCATCGCCCTATGCACCGACGGTGTCGGGTCCAAGACGATCATCGCGACGGAAATGAGGAAGTACGACACGATCGGAATCGATTGCGTCGCAATGAACGTAAACGACATGATCTGCGTCGGCGCAAAGCCCTTCTCTTTCGTTGATTACATTGCTATCGAAAATGCAGACGCCGCAATGCTCGATGCCATCGGTGCCGGCCTCTGCAAAGGTGCCGACATGGCCGAGATTTCAATTTCGGGGGGTGAGACTGCGCAGCTTAAAGGTATCGTGAATGGCTTTGATTTGGTGGGAATGGCGGTTGGTCGCGTGGACCTCGACAAAGTTATTTCCGGCAATGGTGTTGCTGAGGGGGACGTGATCATAGGCGTGCGAAGCAGTGGTGTTCATAGCAACGGCCTCTCTTTAGCGCGCAAAGCTTTTTTTGAAAATCATAACTACACCGTTGATCAAACGTTCGACGAACTTGAGGCAACTCTCGGCGAAGAGCTGTTGCGCCCAACGGACATCTATGTTCGCGAAGCTATGGAAATTTTACAGCGGGTCAAAGGTGTGAAAGCACTCATAAATATCACGGGCGATGGCCTACTCAACTTAGCGCGAGTCGGGGCCAAGATGGGTTTCGAAATTGACCACCTTATCGAGCCCCATCCGATCTTCACGCTCATTCAGCAGCATGCGAACGTCGATGACAGCGAAATGTTTGAAGTCTTTAACATGGGCATTGGATTCTGTTATGTGGTTGATCCAGGCGACGCGGCACTCACGATCTCGATTCTGCAAAGCCACGGCCGCAAAGCGCAGCTTATTGGACACGCCGTGCCCGATGCTGATCGTCAGGTCCATATTCGCGAACGAAAGCTAGTTGGACATCGCAAGACGTTTCGGAATGAGAACAGATCCGTCCGAAAGGTCGGCTGATTGGCAAGCGATCATTCCAGCATCGAGAATAAGCCAAACCAGCTTCGCGCGGAGATCGCGCCCCTCCGGAATTTGCCCGCTTTGTCGCTAGAGTTCACGACTCGGCCAAGCAAATTATTCGTCCTTGTCGAAGCGGGCTTTGCTTATCGCCCTTCTTCAGTTCCTTGGAAGGTGGAAACGGCGGCCTCCGGCGTGAGACAAGGTTTGCCTTCCTCCTCCTTTCCACGCTCGAGGATATGCAAGGATGACAGCTTTGCCCGCCCGGTCCACGTCTCCAGCGTCATTAGCGAATGACTCTTTGCGGACGTTCGATGACTATTCGTGAATGCGCCAGATGAGAGGCCGCCGAAACGTCAAGACAGCGATCGATCGATTGACCATCCTTGATCGGATCGAGAGGAGCATTATGTGTTGCCTAAATAGCGGATGGTCTGCTTTTGTCTTTCGGCAGACGAGCACGAAACAAAAGGATGCGCTCAGTGAAGCCGTTGACCCTGTGCCTCTCTCTTTGTCTTGGCCTTTTCGCCACTGCCGCGGTGGCGGCTTTGAAACCGGGCGACGTCGCGCCCGATTTCACCATGGACGCCGCGCAGGGCGGTAAGCAGTTCAAATTCTTCCTCGCCGAAGCGTTGAAAAAAGGACCCGTGGTTCTCTACTTCTATCCCAAATCATTCACGAGCGTCTGCACGATCGAGGCGCATGAATTCGCCGAGAACATCGAGAATTTCGCGGCCGCCGGCGCGACCGTCATTGGCGTTTCGGGCGACAAGATCGAGGTCCAACGCGACTTTTCGACGAAGGAATGCCGCGACAAATTCCCAGTCGGCGCGGATCCGAGCCTTTCGGTCATAAAGGCCTATGACGCGGCGTTCACCATTCCGGTCGCGGGCGCGGTCTTCGCGAACCGCATTTCCTATGTGATTTCGCCCGAGGGGACGATTCTTTACGCCTACGCCGATTCCAACGCCGAGAAACATATCGAGAATGCGCTGGTCGTCGTCAGGAAATGGCGCGAGGAGCACAAGCGCTGATCGTCCGAGGTCCGGCAAGCGAAAAGACCCTTCTTTTCAGTAACGAGCTTAGCCAATGATTTGAGCATCCCTTGGGTGTCGAATGTTGGTTTCTCCAGATTCTCCATTTCAAACTCGGCGCGAAAGGCGATTCCTATTGCAGCCGTCCGGTGCGCCATCTATATACCATCCACATGGATGGCGTCATTTGAGGATGGGCGATGGTCGGAGAAATCCATCGACTGCGAGACAAGTCGGGCGAAACCGAGAAAATCACAATCAACGTCGGATTCGTTGACCTTGGCCATATCGATTTGTTGGTGCACGAGGGCTTCTACTCCAATCGCACCGACTTCATCAGGACGGCGCTCCGCAACCAACTCGCCAGTCACGCGGATGCCGTCAAGCAATCGATTGTGCGGCACACCCTCGAACTTGGCTTACGACGCTATAGCCGCGAAGATTTGGAGGCGGTGAAGGCCGCGGGCGGCAAGTTGCGCATCCAGGTTATCGGGCTTGCGACAATCGCCGAAGACGTCACACCCGAACTCGCGCTTGCAACAATCTCGTCAATCACCGTCCTTGGCGCTCTTCGGGTCAGCAGAGCAGTCAAGGCGGCGCTCATTGATCGCATCGGGTGATCAACCTGGCACCGCTTTTCCAACGAGGATACTAAATGAAAACCATCTTCGGCACCGCCATCCGTCAGGCCACGGAACTCACCCGCAAGCAAAATGTCATTGAGGCAACGCGGATGATAAAGCGCGCTCTCTTGGGACCAGGTCACACCCATTCGCCGGACGAACAATCGCCCGAAAGTTCTCGATTGATCGAGCTGCAAACCCATGTCGCTGAGCGTTCGGAAGGGTTCGAACAGCTCCGGCAAGACGGAAGAATTGCGGGCACTGGCTTGCGGAATGCCGCAGCTCTACGACGACCCGCCGCGCGCATGAAAAGGCCATTAGGAGAGGTCTTGAAGCTGTTGCGTCAGGGCGATCTTCCGAGCTTCGGTCTTGACTCGGCGCCGGTCGTGAAATCTCGGAAAGCGCCGCGGGTGGCAGTGCCAGATGGGGCAGCTTATCTCGCGCGAACCTTCGCTTGCGCGGCAGGTTCGAGGGACTACAAGGTCTACGTCCCAAGCCATACGGATCGCCGTAAGCTCGCTTTGCTGATCATGCTCCACGGCTGCACGCAAAACCCCGACGACTTCGCGGTGGGGACGGGAATGAACCGGCTTGCGGAGGAACATGGCATCATCGTCGCCTATCCGGGACAACCGATGAGCGCCAATCAATCCGCATGCTGGAACTGGTTCAATGCCACGGAGCAGATGCGCGATGTGGGGGAACCGAGCATCATCGCCGGGATTACGCGCACGATAATGGCGGAGTTCGATATCGATGCCGAGTGGGTCTATGTGGCGGGCCTTTCAGCTGGCGGCGCCATGGCCGCGATCATGAGTGCCACCTATCCCGAACTTTACGCCGCGACAGGCATTCACTCCGGCCTCGCCTATGGGTCCGCCACCGACGTGGCTTCCGCATTTGCCGCCATGCGCGGCACCTCGAGTCCGGCGGCGCCGGCGCAAAGGAAGAGTCATCTCAAGAGCGCGAATGGCCGCGTTCGCACCATTGTTTTTCATGGTGCGTCCGATCAAATCGTACATCCGTGGAACGCCGAAATGATTCTTGCCGAAGCTCGCGCCGGCCTCGCCGACTCCTCGCGGGAGACGCGACATAACGGCTCCGCGGGAGGCCGCGCTTACACTCGCACCGTGATCACGGACGCGAGCGGCGTTCCCCACGTGGAACACTGGACCATCGAGGGACTGGGGCACGCGTGGTCTGGCGGCAGCCCGGAAGGTTCGCATACAGATCAGCATGGACCCAACGCTTCACGGGAAATGCTTCGGTTCTTTTTGGGAAGCCCCGCGGAGCCACTGACGAATTGATGCGGCGAATTGCGGTACTGGCCGGAGATGCAAGCATCGCTGAGTGTCCGGTGCTCATTTGGGAAGGTCCGTTTCTGGCGCTAAACTAAGTGCTGACACGACTCGCTTTCCGGCAGCTATCGGGGGCATTCCGGAAAACATATGTTCGCCGCGAGCCTTTCGCGGGCTGACCCTTTGCGGACCCTCGTAGCGTCCGCTTGTCGGAGGCGCGCAATTCAAGAAATTGCGCTTTCGCCGCCATGGCTACGCAAGGAGACGCACGATAATCCGAGCTCGCCAGGGGAACGCGGCGCCGCCCAATCAAAGCAAGTCCTCATTTCAGCGGAAGTTGTATTATAATAAATCATCCGCTCTCAACGGCCGTCATAGGCTGCGTCGAGTTCTGGCGATGTCGAGTTTGGTCATCTTGAGCATGGCCTCCATCGCTCGCTTGGCGCCTGCCGCGTCCGGGCCGCTCAGGAGCTCAGGAAGCCGAGAGGGAACGATTTGCCAGGAGAGGCCGTAACGGTCCTTGAGCCAGCCGCAGCGGCTGTATTCGCCGCCGGCACCGAGCTTTTCCCACAAAGTATCGACCTCCACCTGATTTACGCAATCGACGGACAAGGAAATCGCCTCGCTGAACTTGAAATATGGACCGCCGTTGAGCGCAAGGAGGTGAGCGCCGGCAAGTTCAAAGCTCACCATCAAGACCGAGCCCGGCTTTCCAGGGCTCGCTTCGCCATAGTGCGTAATGGCGTGGATGCGCGAACCGGGAAACAGCGAGATGTAGAAATTCGCCGCCTCCTCGGCCTCACGGTCGAACCAGAGGCAGGTACGGACTTTCCGCGGCACGATCATCGGCGCCCTCTCCACTCCTGGCTCATGCCTCGACCCGCGACTTCAGATCCGCAAGAGCGGCTTCGAACGCGTCGCCGACCATCTTGCCCGTGCTGATGAATATGCTTATCAGCTTGCCGATGAACGGCCGCGGCCCGCCCATGGCCCAGGTGACGTCCGTGCCGTTCGGCTGTGGCGTAAGGGTGAATTCGACGCGGTTCCGCCATTTCATCGGCCGATCCATGCGCGGCGCCGTGACCACCTTCGTCGGAACGATCGATTCGATGATCTCCGCCTGGCCAGAGCCGACCCTTCCGTCGCCGTCGAAAGCGTTGACCGCTCCGGTGCGGCTGGCGGGGCGGCCATAGGCAAGTATAATGTTTGGGTCGAGCTTCACGAATTCCTCGTGTTCATGGCGCGAAGATCGTCGACGAACGGAAAATCCGCTCGGGGGGCGCCGCTATGTGGACGGAGCGCGCCAGCTGGCACGTGCCGGGCTTCGTCGCCGCATTGCGATCATCGCGCGAACGGCGTCGTTAGGCCTGGACGATTACCATCCAGGAGACGCCGAAACGGTCCGCCACCATGCCGAACCGCGGCGAAAAGAAGGTCTTCCCCATTGGCATTTGCACCGTCCCGCCCTCGGAGAGCGCGGAGAATACGCGGTCCGCGTCCGTGGCGTCCTTCGCGGCGTAACACAACGAGAAGCCCTGAAAGCCGGGCTTGCCGGAGCAGCGGCCGTCCGAACCCATGACCACGGCATCGCCGATTTTCATGCTCATATGCATGACCTTGCTCTCCGAGCCGGGAGGGATCATCCCCTCGGGACACGGATCGGGGCCGTCCTTGTAGCGCATGAGCATCTGCACCTCGGCGCCGAAGACCTTCTGGTAGAAGGCGACGGCTTCGTCGGCGCGCCCTTCGAAAAACAGGTAAGGCTGAATGGTCATGGTGTTCTCCTTTGGAGTTGACGGTGAAAGCAAGTAGACGGATCACGCGGCCGCCGGGCCGCCGTGGTCATTGGCTTGCGAGAAAGTCGGCCCGCTGGTGCGCGCCGCCCCAGCCCTGTTTCTTGCCGCCCCACGCGCCAGGGAAGGTCGCGCCACGCGTCGATCGAACGCGCCGCGGTAATGTCCGGAACATTGGGGGGGCATTGGAGTTTTTGAAAGGGTGGGCATGATGTCCTTTCAAGGGTTGGCCTGGGCCATGGCGCTTGCGAGCAACGCCAGATTGTCGAACGCGCCGGTCCAGCCACCCTTGTGCGAGAGGGCGGAGTCCCCGCTGCCGAGGCCAGACTGGACGAAGATCATGTCGGTCTTTCCATCGCGCTCGTTCAGCGTGACCGCTATCTCGGTCGTCGCACGCGGTTCAAGGTCGTTGCGTTCCCATTTGTGGGTGAGGACGAGGCGCGATGGCTGCTTGATCTCCCGGTATTTGCCGCCGGCGACATATTCGTTTCCTTCCGGCGAAAGCATGCCGGAGCGCCACTTGCCGCCGGTCTTGAGATCGACCTCGGCGAAGAGCACCCTGAACCCGGTGGGACAGAGCCAGCGCGTCATATGCTCGGCCTCGGTCCAGGCTTTCCAGACGAGGATTCGCGGCGCATCAAAGGTTCGGTGCAAGATCAGCGTATGGCCGTTTCCCGGCTCGCCGGTCGCCCGGGCCAGCCCTTCGAGGATGCTCGCCCATCCGGCCCGGATGCTGGCGTCGAGCGCCGCCCATTCCGGATCGAGCCGATGGCTCAGCGTCAGCAGGCCGCCGCCGCCGCCGCTGTCCGGCCGGATGTCCACCATCACGATGGTTGTACTCTCCTGCCGCTCGGTTCCGAACGTGAAGAGGATCCGGTTCGGACGGACGATTTCGAGATAGGTGCCGAAATGAGTTACAAGACTGTCGCCCCGCTGCTCGTGGATCGCGAAACCGCCGCCGACGCAAGCATCGATCTCGACATGCTTCGAAATCCCGCCCGGCGTCGCGAACAGCCACGCGCCCACGGCGTTGGGATCAAACCAGGCGTCGAACACCCGTTCCGGCGAAGCGGCGAAGCGGCGTGAGACGACCAGAGTCAGGTTGAGCTCATCAGTTGCCAGGCGCATCGGGATCGCCTTTCTGCAAGTTCTCGAGATAGGCGTCGAGCCGATCGAAGCTCTCCTCCCAGAAGCGCCGGTAATTCTCCAGCAAGTTCGCCACGTCCCGCAGCGGCGCGGCCTCGAGCCGACAAGGCCGCCACTGAGCCTCTCGTCCGCGACGGATGAGGCCGGCGCGCTCCAGCACCTTGAGATGCTTTGAAATTGCCGGCTGGCTGATCGAAAACGGCGCGGCAAGCTCGCTGACCGAGGCTTCGCCCCGCGCGAGCCTTGCGAGGATCGCCCGCCGGGTCGGGTCCGCGAGAGCGGAGAGCGTTATGCTGAGCGGGTCGGGCATGATCAATCTATCGGTTATATAACTTATAAGTTAATTATATAGCGCGGATTGATCTGTCAAGCGCCGTTCGATCCGAATTCTCACATTGAAAGCGCGTCACCAAGGTGTAGGCGAGCAATCCAATCAGCAGGCGGCAGAGTGAAGGAAGACGTCACGCGTGAACCTTTAACCGAACCAAAATTATTGGCCTGTGCCCGGTTTCGCGGACATTGAGACATTTCGTCGAGCCGGGATACTCGTCGGAACGTCTGGAATTTGGCGCGATTCCATAAGTCCTCCCTGGCGCTGAGCGTAAGCGCCGGCACGGCTCGCTTTCCGGAGCTACCCTGGGCACTCCAGCAAACATATGCCAGTCGCGAGGCTTTCCCAGTCTGACCCAAATTGTCCATAAGCCGACCGGCGGATTTCGGGCACAAGCCGCCAATGGTCGCCGCAAATGCGACTGGTCACAACCTAAGGCGGCGGCACGGCTTGCGCGCTCACGCCGGCTCAAGGAGCAGGCCTTCATTGGCCCGCAGTCTCAAGGTTGACAAAACCAGTTCGCCGCGCCGGTCGCCATGTGTGGAGATCGCAACCCTCACCTTGGTTGCCGTGTTTACGGACCAAGCTTGCGGATCAGCGGTATAGTTGAGTACGACGATTATCCGATTATCGCCGTGATGACGCTGATAGGCAAGGATATTGCTATTTCGCGACAAAAGACGCCACTCCCCGTGGGAGAGCGACGTGTGCTGGCTTCTATAATGAAGCAGGCTGCGCACCAAAAAAAGGAGTGACGTTTCGTCGATGCTCATAGCCGCCACATTGCGCGCCTGATAGTCGGACGTGAGCGGAAGCCAGGGTTCATGCGTCGAAAAGCCCGCAAAAGCGCTTCCATCCCATTGCATGGGCGTTCGTGAGGGATCCCGTCCGATACCAAGACCTGGCTCACGCTTCGCCCAGGGATCCCTGATACGGTCCGGCGTTATGTCAACGTGGCCGATACCGAGTTCGTCGCCGTAATATAGCGTTGGCGTGCCGCGCAAGGTCAAGAGGAGCATCATCGCAACGCGCGCTTGCTCCGGTCCGACTCGTGCCGCGATGCGCGGTCTGTCGTGATTGCTGAGAACCCAGTTCGGCCAGGCGCCTTCGGGCAGAGCCGCCTCATAACGCTCGATGAGCGCGCCGATCTGCGGCGCTGTCCAGGCAGTGCTCAGAAGCTGGAAGTTGAACGGCAAATGCGCGCCCATAAGGTTCTTGCCGTAATAAGCAACGAGCTTTTCTACTGGCAGATAGATTTCGCCGATCAATAGCCGGTTCTCGAATTCGTCAACTACCTGCCGCATTCCGGCGATCACCTCATGCACTTCGGGCTGGTCGGTCGAATAGGTCTGGAGCACACGATCGACTTCTGGATCATGCACTGTCCAGGTCGGATTGGTCGGATTGTCGCGAAACGTCGCATCCTTGATGAGATGCCACATCACATCGAACCGAAATCCGTCGACTCCGCGCCGCAGCCAGAAACGCAGGGCCTCATGCATCGCGGCGCGCACGTCTGGATTTCGCCAATTCAGATCAGGCTGCTCGGCAAGATAGGCGTGGCAGTAATATTGGCCCGTGCCCTTATCCCATGTCCAGGCGCTACCGCCAAAGTTGCTGATCCAATTATTCGGCGGACCACCACCTTGAGCCGGATCCCGCCAGATATACCAATCGCGTTTTGGATCGGTACGTGAGCGGCGGCTGACTATGAACCAAGGATGCGCGATCGAGGTGTGGTTCGGAACAAAGTCGAGGATGACCTTGAGCTTTTTTGTATGCGCTTCATCAATGAGGCGATCAAAACTTTCGAGCGAGCCGAAGACCGGATCAATCCCACAGTAGTCGGCGACATCGTAACCGAAGTCATTCATCGGCGAGGGATAAATCGGCGAAATCCAGATCGCATCGATGCCGAGCCAGACGAGATAATCGAGCCGCTGTCGAATGCCGTCGAGATCGCCTATTCCATCACCGTTCGAATCCTGAAAAGACCGCGGGTAGACTTGATAGAGTGTGCCGATCTGCCACCAATGATACATGCCGCAACCGTATGGTATGCCCAGACGCTAAATCATTGTAACGTTGCCACCCAACGTTATCTTTCCGTATTTGCCGATCTCCTTGATGATTTGCGGACCCTATACGATTTTTCTCCGTGGGAGATAGTTAAGAGCGCCTGCGAAAGCCCGCCCTTTCAACCGTCGTCCTCGCTGCCCGTCGCTGGCGGCGTTGCCGTGAATCCCTATATGAAAGCTATTATTCGGGCGTTTGGGAACGAGAATGTCGCGGACATTAATCCTGCTCGGGCTGATCCTGGTGGCGATTGGCCTACTGTGGCGATGGATCGGCCCGCTCAAGCTGGGGCGTTTGCCGGGCGACATCGTCGTGGAGCATCAGAACTTCTCTTTCTATTTTCCAATCACCACGGGACTCCTGATCAGTGCGGTTCTGACGCTTGTTCTTTGGCTCATCCACCGGTGAGCCGCGCAGTGGGGGCTGGCGAGGGCCATGCAAGATACTGTTATGCTCCCCTCCGAGGCCCACACATGGCGGTCAGCGTTGAGGAAATCGTGCCTGCTCGACACACCTGGCCGCATGGGGAGCGCATTCGGAAACTCTTAAACCATGAGGCCCGCCAAGCCCGCGCTGCGCTGCCAGAGCAACAACGCATCCCGGTCATCCCGCGCCGCGTGCGACGGCGTTATCGGGCGGCACTTGTAGAAATATTCGCCCGTCGTTTCAGTGACGGCGGCCGAAGAGGCGAGATAGATGATTGTTTCCGCGCCCCGTTTTGAGGAAATCGCGAAGAGCTTGGCGAGCCCCACGAAGCGCGAGATCACGCCGCCGCTCTCTTCGCCGAAGCGGGTCGCGACGAAGCCAGGATGCAGGCAATTGGCGGTGACACCCGTGCCATGCAGGCGGCGGGCGAGTTCGCGCGTGAAAAGAATGTTGCACAGCTTGGAGCGGCCATAGGCTTTCATGGCTCCAAAGCTCTTCACCGATTGCAGATCTCCGAAATCCAACCTGGCGCCCTGATGGGCGACTGAAGCAGTGTTAACGATTCGCGCCGGCGCCGAGTTTAGGAGCCGTTCGCGCAACCCTTCGGTGATGACGAAATAGGCCATGTGGTTTAGCGCGAAGGTGTATTCCAGCCTGTCTTCCGTGAGCCGGCGGCTGGCGAACATGGCTCCTGCGTTATTGATCAAGACGTCGATGCGCGGCTCCTTGCGGGCGATTTCGGCGGCCACGCGCTTCATCTCGGAGATGCGCGCCAGATCGGCGTAATGAACCGAGTGGACGAGGCCGGGCGCCCTTTCGAGAAGCCTTGTCAGGGTCGCCTCTCCGCGCGACTTGTCCCGCGCGATCAAGACGATCCGCGCCCCCATTTGCGCAAGCTGTTCTGCGGCGATCTCGCCTATCCCCGACGTGCCGCCCGTAATGACCACTGTCTTGCCTTTCATGGAAATTCTTCCTCACGGTTCATGCATGAAGCACAAAAGAGCACGGCTCATTCATTCAGCCATTGAACGTTCTTGGTCGTGCCAGCGCAAGCGGGGACTAGCGCATGACCGCTTCTGGCGCTGAACGTTTGTGTCCGGCTTGCTTCCGGCAGCTATCCGAGGCATTCCGGAAAGCGTATGCTCGTAGTGAGTTTTTCTCAGTTTGGACCCCGAGCGGATTTTAACTTTTCTTCACCCTTTCGTTAAGTGAGGATCTGATGGCTATGCAACCGAGATCGGTCGCTTTCACATGCATTTTGTTGTTCTCTAATCGCGGCCTCTTCGCGCTGATCATATTGGCGGCGCTCGACGAACGCACCATCGCTCAAGCTCCTAGAAGCTGACGCTCGAGCCCATCGTCAGTACCGCTGCCATCGCACCTTGTCGCGCCCTTGAAAGACCTCTCTCGCCGACCTACCTAATTCCGATCGTTCGATAATAGTACTATTATCGAAGTGACGTGAACTTCAAAGGATGGAAAGTCATGAGCAAATTGTCTGGCAAAACAGCGGTCGTGACCGGCGCGTCAAAAGGCATTGGCGCGGGAATCGCCAAAGGCCTCGCGGCGGAAGGCGCGGCGGTCGTTGTCAACTATGCCTCGAGCAAGGACGGCGCCGATCGCGTCGTTGCCGACATTAAAGCCAAGGGCGGCAAAGCGATCGCCGTGCAAGGCGATGTCGCACAGGCGGCGGATGTGGAAAAAATCTTCGCGGAGACGAAGCGAGCGTTCGGCCGGCTGGACATTCTGGTCAACAACGCCGGCGTCTATAATCTTTTGCCTCTCGAGGAGGTCACGGAAGAGGACTTTCACCGGCATTTCAACATCAACGTGCTGGGCGTGCTGCTGGCGACACAGGAGGCGGCCAAGCTCTTTGGCGACGCGGGCGGCAGCGTCATCAATATCGGCTCCGTGGCGAACGATCTCAATATGCCGAATTCGGTCGTCTACACCGCCACGAAAGGCGCGGTCGACGCGGTGACCCGCGTGCTGGCGAAGGAGCTGGGTCCGCGGAAAATCCGGGTCAACGCGATCAAGCCGGGCACGGTCGAAACTGAGGGCACACAGGCCTTCGTCGGCAGCGATTTCGTGACACAGTTGGTCGAACGGACGCCGCTCGGGCGAACCGGGCAGCCGGGCGATATAGCGCCGGTCGCGGTATTCTTGGCGTCGGACGAGTCGCGTTGGGTCACCGGCGATACGCTGGCGGTTTCGGGGGGCGTGGGCTAAGTCGATCACGCCCTTGTGACGGCGGGCGCGCCGATAGAAAAATGAGCATGACCGCTTCAATTTGATGTCGAGGGCATCCGCTGTCTCGGCATCCAAATGGACCCGCATGACGATCAAAGGCGATCCGGAGGGGTCGGGTCAGCTCGAAGCCGTGATCAGTGGGGACGGTCGAAGACGCGGCGAATCCTCTCCTTGGACCAGCCGAGGTGGCGTTGACGGTGCTCATCACGCCCTTGAAAGACCTGTCTCGCCGACTTACCTAAGTCCGATCGTTCGATAATTGTACAATTATCGAAGTGATACAAAGTTCGGAGGATGGAAAGTCATGAGCAGATTGTCTGGCAAAACAGCGGTCGTGACCGGCGCGTCAAAAGGCATTGGCGCGGGAATCGCCAAAGGGCTCGCAGCGGAAGGCGCGGCGGTCGTCGTCAACTATGCCTCGAGCAAGGACGGCGCCGACCGCGTCGTTGCGGACATTAAAGCGAAGGGCGGCAAAGCGATCGCCGTGCAAGGCGATGTGGCTAAGGCGGCGGATGTGAAAAAAATCTTCGCGGAGACGAAGCAAGCGTTCGGCCGGCTGGACATTCTGGTCAACAACGCCGGCGTCTATAAAAATTCACCGCTCGACAGGGTGACGGAAGAGGAGTTTCACCGGCATTTCAACATCAACGTGCTCGGTCTGCTGCTGGCGACAAGGGAGGCGGCGAAGCTCTTTGGCGACAAGGGCGGCAGCGTCATCAATATCAGCTCCGTGGTGAGTGATCTTACTCCGCCGAATTCGGTCGTCTACACCGCCACGAAAGGCGCGGTCGACGCGGTGACCCGCGTGCTGGCGAAGGAGCTGGGTCCACGGAAAATCCGGGTCAACTCGATCAATCCGGGCCTGATCGAAACTGAGGGTACACGTGCCGTGGGCCACATCGGCAGCGATTTCGAGAAGCAACTTGTCACGCAAACGCCGCTCGGGCGAACCGGGCAGCCGGACGATATCGCGCCGGTCGCGGTGTTCTTGGCGTCGGACGAGTCGCGTTGGGTCACCGGCGATACGCTGGCGGTTTCGGGCGGCTTGCGCTAAAGCGCTCAGGCCCTCGAGTTGGAGGCAAGCCGCCGCTAGAAAATGAGCATGATCGCTTCAATTTGAAGCGGTCATGCTCGAAGGTGTGGGGATGTCGAAACCGGCTAGCAAAACGCTGACGGAGGATCAAGTTCTTCTGATCGCGAAGGCGTTGGGCGATCGGCGCCGCTACGAAATCTTGAAGCGTCTCGGCGAATGCCGGGACGCGCTCGCCTGCTGTGCGGTGCGCGACTGCATGGGCATCAACCCGGCGACGCTCTCCCACCACATGAAAGAGCTCGAAATAGCGGGGCTGGTGGAAGTCGTCCGGGATGGCAAATTCGCCAGCTATGTCTTACGACGCGACGTGCTTGCGGCGTTTTTCCAACGCCTGAGGGACGATCTCGCGTAGTCCACTCGATTTGGCGCGATCACGTTTTCGTGGGAGGTGGCGTGGCGACAAGTTGGCTCGTATCCCGCGGCTTTGCGGCTGCCTTTGGCCTCATGCCGGCATATGCCCTTGGCTATAGACCGCGCTGCATCGATCCCGGCGAAAGGCATCAAACGAACGCCCGCCGCAAATCCGGGATCGTTTCGCGCGGAATTCCGCACCAATAAAGCTCTTTTGAATCAAGGCTCTAATTTTGCTGCATATGCCTAAAATTTTGCAACATAGGACTGACTTTTTAGCGACACAGGCTCAGTACAACGTCGTCTTGCTTTGAGGCGGCGTTTTTGAATTGGCGGGGATTCTCGCCCTCGAGTTCTGGCATCAGTGCGATGCTCACACGATTCCGGCCTGAGGTCTTCGCCTGGTAGAGGGCGTGATCGGCACGGCCGATGAACCGATTCTGGCGTCTCCATCTTGTCCCACTCGGCTACGCCGATGGAACAGGTCAGTGGCGACGGTGTCGCAGCGCGCAGTCTGTTCAACACCAGTGTCGCGGCGGCAGCGTCGGTGTCGGGGAGAACGACGACGAACTCCTCGCCACCGTATCGGGCGAGGAAATCCTCAGTGCGCAGGGTTCCGCGCCAGTTTATGGCTGCCCGTTTGAGGTAGACGTCGCCGGCTTGGTGGCCAAACTCGTCATTGAATTTCTTGAACAGGTCGATATCGACCATAGCCAAGCAGGTCGAGCGGCAATGGCGCAGCCCCGCGGGCAGGGCTGATGCGAGCATCTTGTCGAGGGCGCGACGATTGTCCAGTCCCGTAAGGTAGTCGGTGCGGGCGGTCAACTCCAAAAGCCTCATCACGTTTGCGGATTGCTCAGTCTCTTGCTTGCGAATGGTGAAGTCGCGCACAATCTTGCCGAAGCCGCGCAGGATCATGTTTTCGTCGTAAATCGGAATGATGATCACATGCGCCCAGAACCGCGTCCCGTCTTTACGGACCCGCCAACCCTCTTCCTCATACCGGCCCGTGGATGACGCAAGGGCAAGCTCGCGCTCTGGATGGCCGACTGCTTGTGCTTCCGGCGTGTAGAACGCCGAGAAATGGTTTCCCAGCACCTCGTCGCCAGTATATCCCGTGAGGGTGCGTGCTCCTAAATTCCAATCGACAATGTTGCCCTCCTTGTCGAGAAAGACGATCGCGAAGTCCAGGAGGGAATCCAGAAACGCTCGCAAAACCCCCTCGCTTCGCAAGAAATCCTCGCAAGAAATCATTGATAATTCCACCAAATTGCAGGAGACGCCACCAAACGCAGTTTAGCGCGGCCGTCCTTAAACATCCCTTAAGGTTTCTGGACAAAATAAACAAATAATCGCTCTGATTCACATGGTCTCTACCGCAGATGAGACTTGTTTCCTTTGGGGAACACAGATTCTGTTATTTGGGGGCCGGCCAGACCCTGATGGGCTGACATTCATGGTTGGCTCCACCAGGCCAAGTCAGCGGACATCACATAAATAGTGATGGCAACCAGCATCAGGAAAAGGCCAACCCAAAGCCGCCGCGTATGGTGCAAGCGTCTCACGCGCAGGTCAGCTAGATGGCGGTTCCATGGAGATCGTAGGCATCGGAGCGCTCGATTTTCACGGTGACGATGTCGCCCTGCCGCAATGGTCGACGCGAGACGAGATGAACCTTGCCGTCGATTTCGGGCGCATCGCCCGCCGTGCGGCCAATGCCTGCGCGTGTCCCGGCGTGATCGACGATGACCGCCAAGCGTTTGCCGATTTTCTCCTTGAGCTTGCGGGCGCTGATTTTCTGGCAATGCTCCATGAGGCACTTGTAACGGGTTTCGGCAACCTTCGGCGCCACGGGGGGTAGACCGAGATCGTTCGCCGCCGCGCCCGCGACCGGCTCATATTTGAAGGCACCGGCACGGTCGATTTTTGCGTCTTGAAGCCAATCCAGCAGGAGCGCGAAATCCTCTTCGCTCTCGCCAGGAAAGCCGACAATGAAGGTCGAGCGCAGGGTAAGACCCGGGCAGACCGCGCGCCATTTCGAAATCCGCTCCAGCATCTTCCCGGCGCCGCCCGGCCGCCTCATCGCGTGCAGAATTCTTGGGCTTGCGTGCTGAAACGGAATGTCGAGATAGGGCAAAATCTTGCCCTCCGCCATGAGTTCGATCACCTCGTCGACATGGGGATAGGGATAGACATAGTGGAGCCTCACCCACACTCCGAATTGCCCAAGCTCCCGCGCGAGGTCGAAGAATTTCGCCTTGACCGTATACCCGCGAAAAGAGCTTTCGGCATATTGCAGGTCCAATCCATAGGCGCTCGTATCTTGCGAGATGATCAGTAGCTCCTTGACGCCCGCCGCGACGAGCATTTCGGCCTCGCGCAGGACATCGCCGGCCTCGCGCGAGACGAGATCGCCGCGCAGTTTCGGTATGATGCAGAAGGTGCAGCGGTTGTTGCAGCCTTCGGAAATTTTCACATAGGCGTAGTGGCGTGGCGTGAGCTTGATGCCTTGCGGGGGCAGGAGATCGAGGAAAGGATCGTGCGGCGGCGGCGCCGCTCCATGGACCGCCCGCATGACGGAGCCAAAATCCTGCGGGCCGGAGATCCAACCAAGGTCCGGAAATTTTTCCAAGATCGCTGTGGGCTCCGCGCCCATGCAGCCGGTGACGATGACCTTGCCGTTTTCCGCCGCCGCCGCGCCGATCGCGGCAAGCGATTCGGCCTTGGCGCTGTCGAGGAAACCGCAGGTATTGACGATGACCGCCGCCGCGCCCCGATGCGTCTTGGCGAGTTCGTAACCTTCCGCGCGGAGCTGCCCGATGATCCGCTCGCTATCGACAAGGGCCTTGGGGCAGCCAAGCGAGACGAAGGAAATTTTTGGCGCGTGTGGGGGGTCAGCAAGGCGCGCGGGGGAAGATGGAGAAGCGCCTCTTGGCTTCGGATTCATGCGTTTGCTTGGCACGCGCGGCGTCGCCTTGCAATAATAAAGAGTCCGGGGCGAATTTCGCTTCAGGCCTGCCCCAACAAAACCTGGCCGCGAGGCCGGGTTTAAGTTTGACCGAAAGGAATTCCCTCGCCGCGATGTTAGTATTTGGCGACGACCGGACCCGGATTCCACCAGTTGAATTGATAGTTCAAGCCGACGCGAACGATATGACCGTTGAAGCGCGTCGAAGCCGTCGCGGGATCCGTGAAAATGGTGGTCCCTGAAATGGTGGTCGTCAACCCACCGACTCCGAAGGTAACCCTGCCGAGTTCGTAGTAGAGATACTCGGCCTTGACGCTCCAGTTCGGCGAGACCATCCATTCGAGGCCACCACCAGCCGTCCAGCCCGTGCGGGTATTCGAGAAACCTCCGAAAGCGGGAGAAGCGCCAAGGCCGATGGGAGGGAGGGTCGCAGCAATGTCAACGCCCTCGTGAACCCCGCCGTAAGCAAAACCGCCGTCTCCGTAGATCAGCAGGGCCGGCGTCACGAGGAAGCCGAGCCGGCCGCGCACGGTGCCGAGATAATCGACCGCGTTATTAACCGATATATTCGATTGCGCTTGCGTTGTGGTGGGAGGGACTACAGCAATCGGCACTGTCACAATTGCGCTGGCCGAGTTTCTAGCCCCCGTGCCCTGGATGTCCGTTTCGATGCCGACGAGCCAGGAGTTAGCGAACTGAAGGTTGTAGCCGACCTGACCGCCGCCGATAAATCCGGAATTGTCTAGGGACAGAACATCGGTGGCGCTCGCGGCAAGCGCATTGGCAACGGGCTGAGCACCTGCGATGGCGACGCCGGGCGCGGTTTCCACATCGACCGAATTGCTACCTCCGAAGGTGTAGCCGGCATTCAAGCCGATGTAGAAGCCGGTCCAGGTCCAGACCGGCGGCGGCGGCAGAAAGGCCGGCGGCGGGGCGCGCGACGGAAGGTCGGCCGCGAGGGCCGCGCCAGTGAGCGCCATGGCGCCGGCCGATGCCAAGAGAGTGCGGCGGAACATGATATGTCTCCCCAACGGACGTTGCATTAACGCTCCAACTGGTCGCGCGGTTGGCGCCGGTTTTCAACCGTTGTTAATCTATTCACCGCGCTATCCTGTGCATTGTGGCTAGAACGCAACAGAATGTGGGCGGAACCATCATAGTCCTTGTCACGAGAGCAACAAAAGCCGGCTGCGGGTTCCGTATGGATGTTCACCACGCGGTCTTACGCGCGACGCCCCAGCGGTAGCCCCCGAGCGCACCGTCGTTTCGCACGACACGATGGCAGGGAATTGCTACCGCTATGGCGTTCGCCGCGCAGGCCCCTGCCACCGCGCGAATCGCCTTCGGCGCCCCGATCCGCTTCGCGATGTCCGCGTAGCTCGCCCTGGAACCCGCGGGGATCTCCCGCAGCACCTGCCCAGACTCTCAGCTGGAAGGCGGTGCCGCGCACGTCGAGCGGCAGATCGAGGCCGAGCGACGGCGCTTCGACGAAACCGACGACCTTGGCGACCAGCGCCTCGAAATCCGCGTCGCCGCCAATTAGCTCAGCGTGCGGAAAGCGGTCTTGGAGGTCGCGGGCAAGCGCGCCCGGGTCGTCGCCCATGAGGATGGCGCAGACGCCCCTCTCGCTTCGCGCCACGAGGATCGAGCCAAGCGAGCATTCGCCGATTGCAAAGCGTATCTGGGTGTTCGCGCCCCCGGCGCGATAATCGGTGGGGATCATGCCTAGCACCGCGTTTGCGGTTTCGTAGAACCTTCTGCTGGAACTGAAGCCGGCGTCGTAGATCGCCGCTGTCACCGTCTTGCCGGGCTTTGCAAGCTTGTCGCGAATGCGCTTGGCACGATGGGCGATCGCGTAGGCTCGCGGCGTCACGCCGGTGACGGCCTTGAAAAGCCGGTGGAAATGATAGGCGCTTAATCCGGCCTTGCGGCCCATCTCGTCGAGGCTCGGGATTTCTGACGCGGTCTCAATGACCTGGCAGATCTTCGCGATCTTTGCAGCATGCTGCTCGGCCAAGGCGGGCTCATTTGGCTTGCATCGCTTGCAGGGACGGAAACCCGCGCGTTCGGCGTCCTCGCGGGACGCGAAAAAGCTCACGTTGATCGGTTTCGCCAAGCGCGCGGCGCAGGACGGCCTACCGTAAACGCCGGTCGCCTTGACGCAATAATAGAAGTGACCGTCGAAGTTGCGGTCCCGCAGGGCAACAGCCTGCCACCGCGGGTCCTGATCGGCCGCAACCCCGGCGATATTCGATTTTGCGAACATGATGGTCATCCGCGCCATTCGCCAATTCGTATGTTGAGGTCTATGTAGCGCTAGGTATCCGGCCTCGCACTCCGGCTCTTGCTTTCGAATTAGAATCCGCGCCGGAATCTCGTTGCCGGATCCTCCAGCTAGCGGCACCAAGCGGCGTGCGCAACTTTTTGCGGCGCGCGCCCGCATTTGCCAGTAACGACACGGGGACGCACGAGCGCGCGGGGTCACGTTGTTTCCCGCCGTCCGGCGGCAATTGCTTAGCAGGAGAAATTGCATGTTCACAGTTCGCGACGCGGCGTTTGCTGCCACAATGAGCCTTGCTAGCCTGGGCGGCGCCGTGCTTTCCCCTTCCTTAGCGGAAATGACCGTGGAAGTCGGCGGCGCGCCGATGTATCCGTCGAAAAACATTATCGAAAACGCGATCAATTCGAAGGATCACACGACGCTCGTCGCGGCTCTCAAGGCAGCCGGACTCGTCGAAACCTTGGAAAGCGACGGCCCGTTCACGGTCTTCGCGCCGGTAAACAAGGCTTTCGACAAGCTGCCCAAGGGCATGGCCGCAACGCTGCTGAAGCCGGAAAATAAGGCCGCCTTGACCGAGGTTCTCACCTACCACGTCATTCCCGGCAAGATTTCCGCGGCCGATTTCGTTGCGGCGGTCCAAAAGAGCGGCGGCGAGGCCACCTACAAAACCGTCGAGGGCGAAGCGCTGACCGTGCGGCAAAACGGCCGCCGGCTGGAAATCATCGACGCCAAGGGCAATAAGGCCTTCGTGACGATCGCCGACGTCATCCAGAAGAACGGCGTCATGCACGTCGTCGATACGGTGCTACTGCCGAAGAGCTGAAGGTCGCGCGGAATGGGCCGGGCCATTCCACGCATAACGCGGTCCGGCGAGCGAGGATCACAGCTCACCCCTGATTGTATCCAGGGGTACGTGACGTACGCTAACGCCCATGGGACTTTAATGCGGCGCGTGGCGCGTGCGCTCTAAAACGCGATCGATTGATAGAGAAGGCACCCCGACATCGTCGTCGCCGCCGGATGCGTGCTGCCTTTGGCCGCGAGGTGGTAATCTCCCGGCAGCAGCTTCAAATCGCCCATGCTGAGATCGCCTTCGAGAACGAGACACTCCTCATGCCCCGCGTCGTGAAAGTGCGAGGCATAGTTGGCACCGGGCAAAGCGCGAACCAGTAGCGAGCGGCGCTTTGCGACGGGATCCTCGAGAAGAACCGTATAGGTCACTCCCGGCGCCATCTCGGTCCAAACGCCGGTTCCGGCGCGCAGGGTCAGCGTGCCCGGAAGTTCTTGGGCGGCAGCGTCGATGGCGGCAACAATTCTGTCGAAAAGCCCAGCTGGCGGGAATTGCCGCCCGCAACCGAGATCGATCGCCATAAAATTCTCTTGCCAAAGCTTGACTTTCGCTTGCAAGGCCGGGTCGCCGGAAAGCCTCGCCTCGATTTCTGCGCGCGCGATCCCGCGCGAGATACCCAGCGCATAGGCGGCGGCGGTCCGGTCAAGATCCTCGGACATCATTTTCCCATGCATAGAGCGAGTTCCCGCACCGCGCGGTGAACCCATGACTTGACGCTCCCCAGGGGAGCATCAATTTGCGTTGCGAGCTCCTCATAGCTCAGGCCGTGCAGATAAATCAAAGTAACGCACTTTCTATATTTCTCGTTTAACTTCATCAGACATTTCTTGACATCGATCGCGATCTCCGGGTCGCCGGACGGGGCTGCCTCGACCGCCGCCAGCACCTCCGCTTCTTCGAGCGATGAGGAAGGCGGCGGCGCGGTGGCTAACTGGTTCAAGGCACAATTGCGGGTAACCACGCCCATCCACGCCATAGCATTACCCTTGGAGGCATCGAAAAGATGCGCCTTCCGCCAAATTCTTGTCATTGCTTCTTGAAGCACGTCCTGCGCCTTGCCGCGATCCCGCATCAGGCGCACGCATATGGCGAAAAGGAGCGGCGCGGATTCGTCGTAAAGGGTCCGGAAAGCCTTGCGATCGCCCGAGGCGACTGCCTCAAGCAGGCTGCACAAGCGCTTTTCTGAAGGAACTTTTCACGATTATCTACCCGCTTTTGATCGCCGCGTCTTCGCCCGCCTGCCTCCAAATACGCATGCAGTTCGGGGTTCGCGACGCCTGCTTCGGCGCGGAAATAGAGGCGCTAGTCCTCACCAGCATAACGCGACACTTCAACACATTGTCCCATCCGCCGGCACTGTGCAAATTGCCGGGACCGGCTTTCCTCCGCCGCCAGAAGAGGTCTTTTTCCTGGGGTTGAGCCTCAACGCTTAGTTCAGGCTAACCGGATAGCCTGTCGAGGAAGAATTTAATTTAGGGGCGCTTGAAACTTTTTGGCCTCGGCCCCTGTAGAGAGTTACGTGGTTTTTCAGCTAACGAATTGTCATAGCTAGTTTTTCGTCATAAAAAGTCATCCAGGAGTAAAATTCAATGAATTTTTTCGACATGAATTCGGAGGTCTGCAATCTGCGCGCCGAGGAGGAGCGTATTCTTGCTTCCTTCACAAGGCGCTTGATCGAGATCGCCGGCGTCGCGGGGGGGCATGGATCGGCCTCCGCTCCAACCGCGGCGCTCGATGCGATGCGCCTGCCCGCGATCGCCCTCGACCAGGACGGGTTTGTCGCGGACGTGAATGCCGCGGCCGAAGCCATTTTCGACACCGACGTCAAGATCAAGGAGCGGCGTCTTTTCGTTCGCAACTCCGCGGCCCGGGTCCTTCTGAATGAAGCCATCGATCACGTGAAAACCTCGCCCAGTCTCGGCCCGTTGCCGACCGACCCGATCATCGTTCAGCGGCAGGACAAATTGCCGGTTATCGTGCGCATTTGGCGTTTCGGCGGGGCGGCGCCCTTGCCGGCGCAGGACGTGCGCGCGCTGTTGACGTTAAATGCCTTGGGGCCGAAACCAGGGCCGCCGGCGGCGATCCTCGCCAGGACATTTTGCCTTACGCCCTCGGAGGCGAAACTCGCCTGCGTCATCGCCCGCGGCGCCTCGCCCTATATCGCGGCGCGCGAATTGAACATTTCCAAGGAGACGGCGCGCAATCAGTTGAAAGCGGTCTTTGCCAAGACCGGCACGCATCGCCAAAGCGAACTTGTCGCGCTGCTTTTGCAGGTCGAATGACGACGGGCGCGCGAGCGGGCGACGCGGCGTCCTTGGCGCCACACCGGGGCACGAATCGCGCCGCGCGGCTCATCGAGTCCTCCCAAAAGCACGGAACCGTGCGCGACGACCGAGCGAGCCCGCGCCACGAGGCCGTTTCCGTCGCGAAAAATCGGCCCAAAGCCGCAGCCGTCATGAGCAGTTCAGCCAAATCGCGCCGAGAGCTTTTTCAATTGTTCTCCGCTGGGGGTTATGACCATGGGAGCGAAATCCGGACCGCCGCCACAACGCCGCGTGCTTCCAAGGCTTTGGTGTGGTAGAGTGGCCCGCATGGCGAAAAATTTCGGACCGGAGGATCGCGCGTGGCGGGCATGGCTTTTGCCGAAGCCGGCCGCAGCCGCGCTTGCGGCAATCGCATTTTTGCTGTCTCTGGCAGGCAGCCCGCCTGCGCTTGCGCAAACAAATCCTTTTGCCTGGTTCGAGCAATTGTTTCAGCCAAATCCGCCGCCACGCCGCGCCGCGACACCGAGGCCGGAAATCCACCGAGCCGCGCCGCAATCCCATCGGGCGCGGCTGAGGTCAAACCGCCCGGCGGAAAAAGCTATCGCAAATTCACCAGCCAAGCCCGCCGTCGCGCCTTCCTATTTCGTCGCGGTCCTCGGTGACAGCCTCGCCCAGATGCTGGCGCAGGGACTAACCGAAGCGTTCGAGAACCGGCCGGAGGTCGCCATCTTGCGCAAGGCAAAAGAAGACTCAGGCCTCGTCCGCGACGATTTTTTCGATTGGACCAGGGCCACGCAGGACATGCTCGCGAGCGGCGAGAAAATCGATTTTGCGGTCATGTTGATCGGCAGCAACGACCGGCAGCCGTTGCGCGACGCCAATGGCAGCTACGAGTCACGCTCGCCGGAATGGCAGGCGGCCTACACCCAACGGATCGAGACGATCGCGGCGATGTTCCGCGACAAGAAAATTCCACTCGTCTGGGTCGGCCTGCCGATCCTGAAAAGCGAGCGGCTTTCCGAGGATGCGCAGGCCTTCAATGAATTCTATCGCGCCTACGCCGAAAAGGCGGGCGCCACCTACATTGACATATGGGAGGCCTTCGCCGACGAGGCCGGTCAATACAGTGCTATTGGCCCAGACATCAACGGTCAGACCGTGCGGTTGCGCGCCGCCGACGGGGTCCATTTCACCAAGGCGGGGGCGCGCAAGCTCGCCCATTTTGTAGAACCTGAGATCCGCCGCAATCTCGATGAGGCGGGGCAAAAGAGCGAGCCGGGCATGCCGCCAGGCACCGCCCCGGACGTGGCAAACGTAGCAAACCCGGATGACGCGGGAATGCCTTCGAATCCGGCGTTGCCGGGGAGCGAGGCCCCGCCCGCGCAAAAACCGGTTGCCGGCCCTGTCCTGTCTCTGACCGGCGCCGTGCTCGCCCCAGGCGGCGAACTCGCCACGCGGACGGCAACCGCCCGAACAGCGAACAACACCGCGCGGACTTTGATCGATCAAACCTTGCAGCAGGGCAGGCCGCTCGCCCCGAAGCCCGGCCGAGCGGACGATTTTTCCTGGCCGAGAAACTGACGCGTCGGAAAAAACATCCGCGCCATTCCGTGCCGCCCGCCGCAAAAAAATCACCCCCGCGCTTGTTCGCGATGGAACGAACCGCAGGGCTCGCGCGTTAAGTACGCGTTAACTATACGACAAATCTCAGCATGGCTGACGAACGGGGTGCCAAACGAATGTTCAAATTCTCGACAACTCATCTATTCGCGGCGGCCGGTTTTGCCGCGCTCATCGCTACCGGCGCGCAAGCCTTCGACGGCGCCTCGCCCTCGGGGCTTATGAATCGTCAAGTTCGGCCGGTGAGCCTGCCAACCGATATCCAGCGCGAGGTTCAACCGACTCGCACGTTGGTCGACGATCCAACACATGCGCGCGCCGGCACGATTACCATCGACACCAAGGATCGATATCTTTATCTGTCGATGGCAGATGGCAAAGCGATGCGCTATGCGGTCGGGGTCGGACGCGAGGGCTTTGGGTGGTCCGGGCGCGCCCATATCGGCCGCCGCGCCGAATGGCCTACCTGGACGCCCCCCGCCGCCATGTTGTTACGCCGTCCGGATCTGCCGCGCGTCATGGAAGGCGGCCTTGCCAATCCGCTCGGCGCCCGCGCCATGTATCTCTATAGCAACCATGGCGACACGATGTTTCGCATTCACGGCACCAATGAGCCCGATACGATTGGCCACGCGGTCTCTTCCGGCTGCATCCGCCTCCTCAACGACGACGTCGTCGATCTATATTCGAGGGTCAAGGTCGGCGCGCCGGTCGTCGTGCTCTGACCGCTCGCCAATCGTTTGATGCGAGTCGAGACCGGTTTGGCGGCTTGCCAAACCGGTTTTCATTTTTGCTTTCAAAGTCGGCGAGCCGGCGCAAAACCGTCGAAAGCGGGGGCACGCTTCTGCCGTTTTTTGAGAAAATCATGCGCCGTTCGATAAGTGGACAGCGAATCCCGAGGCTCGACATGGTCGCAAAACAAGGCGGCTTCGTTCCCGCCGGCCTGGCTTCTCTTAGCCTGGCCTTGGTCCTTCTGACTCCGGCGACGCCGGCTGCCGCGCAATGGCGCAATTATGGGGGCTATCAGGCCTACCCCGCCTATCCGTCTTATTACGGTTATCCGGGGTATCCGGGGTATCCGGCCTATCCCGACGCTTACAGCTACCCGGGCGCACCGCCCGCGCCGCGTTACAGCGGCCGCCCCTACGCCTATGGCGCGCCTTTTTACGAAGACCCCTATGCGTCAGGGCCGCGCGGCCAATCCTATGGCACCAACGATCTCGAACTCGGCGTCGATTTCAATCAGAAAACCGCCGCGATGGTGCAAAACCCGACGAACGAGCCGGCGGGCACGATCGTGATCGACACGGGCTCGCGGCATTTGTACCTTGTGCAGCCAGGCGGCGGCGCCATTCAATATGGAATCGGCGTCGGCCGCCAGGGGTTCGCGTGGAAGGGTGTCGCGCGCGTCGGCCGCAAATCCGAATGGCCGCGCTGGATTCCGCCCAAGGAAATGCTGCAGCGCCGCCCCGATTTGCCGGAGGAGATGGACGGCGGGCTCGACAACCCGCTCGGCGCCCGCGCGCTTTATCTGTTCCAAGGCTCCAAGGACACCCTGTTTCGCATCCACGGCACCAACGAGCCGGATTCGATCGGGAAGGCGGTCTCCTCCGGCTGCATAAGGATGATGAACGCCGATGCCATTGATCTCTATGAGCGGGTCAAGGTCGGCACGCGGGTCGTGGTGCTTTGACCTGGACTCGCCGAAGCGAGACCTGGCGCGACGAACGAGGACGCCCGCGGAGCGCTGGGCGGAGCGCCGGAGACGCCCCTTCGACGCGGAGGGCTCGTCAATTCGTGGGGATCTCGGTTAGAACGCCCGTGTTGTCGATCGTGTTGCCATTGATGTCGTTGTCGCCGTAGCTATCTAGGATGGCGCCAGTGGAGCCTACGTTGACTCCACCACCGTTCCCGGTGACCACCGAGCGCACGACCCGAAGAATGGCATTATTGTCCGAGATAAGTCCGTAACCGTTGTTGATGGCAATGGAGTTGCGCAGCATGACGGCGGTTGGCGCGTTGCCAGACGCGGAGACCGCCCTGACGCCGAAAAAGCCGTTGTTGGAAGCCTCGCTGTCGACGATGGTGACATTAAGCGATGGCCCCGTCGTCTTCTCGCCATTCACAAGGATTCCATTGAAATTATTGTTCGTCTTGACGTTGCTTAGCACGCCATTGACGGCCGCCGATCCGACGGGTACGAAGATGATCCCCCTGCCGTTATTGGAAGCAATCGTATTCGACACCGAGATACTGCTCGGCGTGCTGGTCCTGGGCTCGATATAAATCCCGGCAAAGAAAAAACCGCGGACGACGCAGTTTTCGATGGCGAGGTTCCCGCCCTTGTTGAACAGGATCCCGTTTTGCGCGCTGTTAACTCCCACACCAAATCCGTCGATGGTCAGGCCGCTCAAATGGACGCTGTCGTTCGGGCCGACATTGATGGTGATGGCATTACCCGAGGAAACCCCGATGGACGCGACTCCGACTCCGTCGTTGACGATGCTGATCGCCTTGCCGATGATCACCGGGCCATAGTCGGCCGGGTCGAGCACGTCGATCTCGCCGCCGGCGTTTGTCTGGGTGAGCGCGAAGGCAAAAGTCAGGCACGGCGCGGCGCGCGTGCAGGTTCCACTATCAATTCCCGTTCCGGAAACAAAAGTCCGGTTTGGTCCTGCCTGCGCTGGCGCGGTCGAAAGGCCGCAGGCGAGAAGCGCCCCGGCGATGGCTTGTAATAATGATTTGATCTTGGTCATGGAATGCCGTCCAAGCAACGCGGGCGAAGCGATCGCGTAGGGTAGCGTTGCCGGAACAGCATACACGAAACGGCGGCGATGCACTATGACTGCACTATGACCCGTTTGCGGCCGCTCTACCCCGGCAGCTGGCGCCGCGACAAGGACGGCCCTGCGGAATTGTGGGCCAAGCGCGGAGTTCGACCTCCCGACGCGGAAGGCGCGTCAATGCGTGGGGAACACGGTCCGTACGCCCGTGTTGTCGGTGACGTTTCAGGCAAGAAGCGCTGCGGCGATGGTTGATAACGATGTGATCTTGAACATGGAATGTCCTCCAAGCAACGCGGGCGCGTTTTCGGAGCAACATATACGGCAGGGCAGCGCTGCACGACGCCGCTTTACCCCGCCAACAGGCGCTGCGAGCGAGGCCAGCCAGCGGCAGGCCGGGCAATATCCATATGGATTCTTTTGGCCGAAAGCAGTGGTTTGCACGCGCCCTTTATCGGCCGGCGGATCATTAGGACGATTCGAACCGGCGCGCGGCACGCAAAAAAACTGGCGGTTATTTTGTTAAGCGCTCGCCGCTCGTCCGCGCGCGCACATATTTTCCGCTTCCCGCGACGGAAGCGGAAAACACGCCCGCGGCTCAATCGCATCGCCTCGCCCGCCGGTGGGAGGGGCGCGCGCTCATGCTTGCGGCTGCGGCTCCAGTCCGCCTGGCTCCGGGCCAGGCTTCGGCCGCACGACGCCGGTGGTCGGGACAGGAGAGCCACGCAACGGCGGCTCGTGATCGTCGCTTGTATCGCGCACCGGAGCATGCCCCTTCAAAAGCTCCGCGATCTCTCCGCCGGTAAGTGTCTCATATTCGAGGAGACCTTTGGCTAGAGTTTCGAGATCTTGGCGCTTTTCGGTAATGATCCGGGTTGCTTCGGAAAGACCCGCCTCGACCAGGCGGCGCACTTCGGCGTCGATTTTCTGGGCGGTGGCCTCGGAGATGGTTTGCTGCCGCCCCATGGTATAGCCGAGAAAAACCTCCTCCTGATTTTCGCCGTACGTGACGGTGCCAAGTTCCTCGGAGAAGCCCCAGCGCGTCACCATGGCGCGGGCGAGCTTGGTCGCCGCCTCGATGTCGGATTGCGCGCCTGACGTTATCTTCTCCTTGCCGAAGATGATTTCCTCGGCAACCCGGCCGCCCATGCAGATGGCAAGCCGTGATGTCATCTGTTCGTAGCTCATCGAAAGCTTGTCGCGTTCGGGGAGCTGCATGACCATGCCGAGGGCCCGCCCGCGCGGAATGATGGTCGCTTTATGCACCGGGTCGGTGGCCGGAACATTGAGGGCGACGATCGCGTGCCCACCCTCGTGATAGGCGGTCAGCATTTTCTCTTGCTCGGTCATGACCATGGTGCGGCGCTCGGCGCCCATCATGATCTTGTCTTTCGAATCCTCGAACTCGGACATGGTGACGAAACGCTTGGCGCGCCTTGCCGCCAGCAATGCCGCCTCGTTGACGAGATTCATGAGGTCGGCACCGGAAAAGCCGGGCGTGCCGCGCGCCACCGTCCGCAAATCGACGTCCGGCGCAAGGGGAACTTTGCGGACATGCACCTTGAGGATGCGCTCGCGCCCGACGATATCGGGGTTCGACACGACAATCTGGCGGTCGAAGCGGCCGGGGCGGAGAAGCGCCGGATCGAGCACGTCGGGACGGTTTGTCGCCGCGATCAGGATGATGCTCTCGTTCGGCTCGAAACCGTCCATCTCGACGAGCAGCTGGTTCAAGGTTTGTTCGCGTTCGTCGTTGCCACCACCGAGGCCGGCGCCGCGATGCCGGCCAACGGCGTCTATTTCATCGATGAAGACGATGCAAGGCGAGTTCTTCTTGGCCTGCTCAAACATGTCGCGGACGCGGCTCGCCCCGACGCCGACGAACATTTCCACGAAATCCGATCCGGAAATCGTAAAGAAGGGCACGTTGGCTTCCCCCGCGATGGCGCGCGCAAGCAGCGTCTTGCCGGTCCCGGGCGGGCCGACAAGCAAAACGCCGCGTGGGATTCGCCCGCCAAGCTTCTGGAACCGTTGCGGATCGCGCAGGAATTCGACAATTTCCTGGAGGTCTTCCTTGGCCTCGTCGACGCCGGCGACGTCCTCGAACGTAAATCGCCCATGCGCCTCGGTCAGGAGTTTCGCCTTGGACTTGCCAAATCCCATGGCTTTGCCGCCAGCGCCCTGCATTTGCCGGGAAAGAAAGATCCAGATGCCGAGGATGGCAATTAGCGGCAGCCCGTTGACGAGAAGCGTCATCAACCAGTTGGTGTTTTCCGACGGAGGCTTGGCCGTGATCGACACGTTTTTCTTATACAGGCTCTGGACCAGCGTCGGGTCGTTTGGCGCATAGGTCGAAAAGGCGCGGTTGTCCTTGAAATGACCGGTGATCTCGTTGCCTGCGATCGTGACCTCGCGGACATCGCCTTGGTCGACGTCGTTCAAAAGCTGGCTAAAAGCGATGTCTTGCGACGGAACCCGCTGCCCAGGGTTTTGAAACAGCATGACGAGCGCAACGACGAGCAGGATAATGATTACCCAAAGGGCGAAATTCCGGAAGTTCGGATTCATCTTCGTTCCCGCTAAACATCGTTCCGGCCCAAGGGCCGTCACCGGTTGAAACACCACCCGCTGCGAATTGGGCGTAACCTCTAATGTAGGCCTGGTTCGCGTGATTGCGCAAGTGAGTTCTTGCATCACTCTCAAGTGAACCTTACATACTCTCCCTCTCCGGACCTCGCCTCGAAGGCCCCTTGTGGGTTTAATTGGCCGCGTCGGCGGGCGCGTTGCCTCACAATTACGAGAGTACGGTTGCTTTACAGCCGCACTACCCAAGGTTGCGGTGCTGGCGATCCCCGCGCAGCGCTTGATCAAACCGCAATGCCATAGCTTCGAATCAATCCATTTGGTGCTTTCCGACAGAGGCTTAGCCGCTCCGACAATCTGTATTCGGCCGCCTTGTCGGATACGAAGACTTGTCGGATACGAAGATATGACCGATGCCGTAACAAACGCCCCGCTGCGCTTCGAGCGTATCTATCGTGTTCCGGCCGAAGGGCCGTCACCGGTTGAAACAGCACCCGCTGCGAATTGCGCGTTCACTCAATGTATGCCTGGTTTGCGCGCTTGCCAAGTGAGTTTCTGCCTCACTCTCAAGTGAGCCTTACTTCGCTCTCGAGACCTCGCCCCGACGACTCCTTGTGGGTTTTCTTGGCCGCGCCGCCGCGCGGGCCTTCCTTCACAATGACAAGAGTATGGTTGCCTTGCAGCCGCAACGCCGCCCCGCCCAAGGTTGCCGTGAAGGCGATCCCGGCGCGCAGCGCCTGGCCCAACCGCGGCACCAGAGCTTCGAGGCGTTCGAGGCGAAGCAGCTTGCCACCACTTATCAATCTAAGTTCATCGGTAAGAATTCGTAAAAGAATCTCTTCCGACTCGTCCGCGAGGGCCGATATGTCCGCCCTAAAGCCGCCTGGCTCACGCTGCGCCGCGAGACCGCCACGAACCGCGCCCGCGTGGGCGGCAAGCGCGGCGTCCGCCCTGGTGGCCCGGCGGCCGAGCTTCAGCAAAGCGGCGCGGCCGAGACCTTCGTCCGCGAGCAGGCGGCCAAGGCGCCGAATCCTGGTTCTCGCATAAACCGGATCGTCGTTCGAAGGGTCATCGAAAAAAGGATGCGCCCTCGATTCGCAAAAAGCGACGAGGTCCGCCTTGGCATGGGCCAGCAAGGGGCGAGCAAGGACCAGCCCGCTCCGTTCGCTGGCACTCGTCATGCCGGCGAGCCCCGAAACGCCGCTGCCGCGCAGCAGCCGGAACAGAATTGTTTCGGCTTGATCGTCGGCGTGGTGCGCGGTCATGACGTGATCGGCGCCGATCCTGGCCGCGTATTCGAACAACAGTTGATAGCGGGCCTCGCGGGCGCGCTCCTGAATCCTGGATTTTGGCTTGACGCCATCCCAGACCAGAATGGCGTGCGGCAGCGCAAGACCGGCGGCCCAGCGGGCGACCATTTCGGCCTCGCCGCGCGAGTTTTTGCGTAATCCGTGGTCGACGGTCGCGACATAAAGCGGCGGCCTCGCGGCGCGCCCGCGCGTCCACTCCGCCGCGAGTAGCATCAGGGCGACCGAATCGGGGCCGCCGGAAACGCCAAGAACGATTCCCCGCGCCGCGTTCCAAGGGCTGAAAAGAGCTACGATGTCCGTGCTGGAGAACCGCGCCTCGGTATTCGCGGGGGAGGGTGTTTTGGCGGCCCTGGCGCGGCGCTTGCGGGCAAGGTTTGCGTAAGGCTTGGCCAGATCAGGTCTCTCGCCCATCAGCATTGGGCACGCTTGGCCTCCCGATCGGCGCCTATCTTGACCGTGGCCGGCGCGTTTGGGTATTTCCGCGCGATTTCGCCATAGGTCGCGCAGGCTTGATCCTTGGCGCCGAGGGCGTTCAACGACTCGCCGAGGCGCAAGAGGGCTTCCGGCGCGCGCGGCGAATTGGAGTATTGGGTCGATATCTTCAGATATTGTTCGGCCGCCTCGGGCTGCCGGCCGCGCTGGTAGAAGCTCTCGCCGAGATAATAGACCGCGTCGGAAGCCAATTTGTTCTTGGGATTCTTTTCAAGGAACCCAGCAAAGCCCTTTTCCGCGTTTTCATATGCTCTTTGTTTGAAGTAGCCTAAAGCAATGTCGAACTCCTCTTTCGCGGAATTGGGCGCCGCGGCGATGACCGTGCCGCCCGGCGTGGTGATCCCGGACGCCGACGGCTGGACGCTGGCGGAGGCCATCGGAGGCGTTGGCGTTGTTGGTGGCGGCCCCGCTACGCGGGAACGGCCATTGGAGAGATCGAGCGGCGCGCCTGGTTCGTTTCCATCGAGGCCTGCCGGAACGCTCTCGTTTGGGTGCCCGCCGGCCGGGTCCGTATTCGAGGCCGGGGCGGCGCTTCCGAGCGGGCGCGGGGCCCCCGGGGCGCCGGGATTTTGGGATGGATCGAAAGCGTCGCCACGCCCTTTCGCGCGGAAGGGTGCGGTAGCGGCGCCGTGTGGCTGGCCCCGGTCGTCCCCATTGATTTGAGTTTCGGGTGCTTCGGTGCGCCTCTGCGGGGGTTTGGCCGCGGGAGCGCCCTGTGCGCCGCCATCGCGAAGGCGGAAATCGACGTCCTCCTGGAATTTTTTGAGTTGTTCCGCGAGTTTGCCGGTCTCGAACTGCATCTGTTCGATTTGTCCATTGATTTGCCGCATCTGGCTTTCGAGCCGTCCGATCCGGACAAGGAGACCCGCTGAATCCGGTTGTGTTCCGGCCTCCGGCTCCCCGTCGTAAGGATTTTCCGCGGGCGCGCCGATTTCGCCAGGCGGACGGCCATATCCTTGCGCGATGTGAATCTCGTTTCGCGCCACCGCGATTTGCGCGTCCGGCCGGACCAACCGGGCGTCTTGAGCAACCGCGGTCTCCGCGCGAGCGGCAACCGCAAGAAACGCCACAAACAGATTGACCGTCAGATTGGTCGCGCCCATGAAGAGCAAGGGTTTGTCGAATTGAATCATGCTGCAATATCCTCTGGCCTTCGCGGCTTGCATCGTAACCCGGTTTTTCCGGCTAAATTTTGGACGGCGGGGTCCATATCCTCGAGAATATCGTCAATTTCGTAAATAATACGGCTTTTTGGAGATAGCACCGGAGGGCCTCGCGGCGAGGCTATCTGCAGGCGCCGCCATCGGTTGCGCACACGACACGCCATTGTGCCTCAAGCGTTAACGGGTTTTAAGAAAAGCGCTCCCAGGCCGCCTGCCGGGAAATTCCAAGCGCGCCTCCGATCGCCGCCCAACTCACCTCCCGCTTTCGTAAAACTTCCACCTGGGTCTGAAGAACGGCCCGGACGGCTTCGACCGTGGCGATGGAAGGTTTCAGGGATTGCAGCAATTGTTCATTGGTCATCGCGTCCCAGCCGGCAAAGGCCCCGGGCATGGCTTCCAGTATCTTGTTGCAAACCCCTACGCAGACATCGCAAATAAACACCGTTGGCCCAGCGATCAATTTGCCGACTTTCCCGTCCGGCTTCCCGCAAAACGAGCACGATAAGGAATCGCGTTTCGGGAACACCGAGCGAAGATTAAGATTGGACGGCATGCAACCTCACCTTTCGACGTCAAGTTACCCTTGACAGCCGGGTTGTCAAGGGCCTCTTGAACCACCGGATACCGGATCATTGAATGGCAGCCAACCCCGGACGGAGGCAGCGTCATGCAAACCCGGCGGGAACAGCGCCTTTCCTATCCCCGCCTTTAGGCCTTATATGCGGCGTATCAATTGGAAGCGAGGCAAATTAAGCCTCGACAATCTGGGGAAAGTCGGATGGCAAAGCCAAGAAATGGCAGCGGCGAGCAGCGGGGACAGGCCGGCGGCCCGTCCAACGCGCCCAGGAAGCCGGAGAAACCTTTTCCATTCTTTCCGCGCTCTCCCGAGCGAGCGCTTTTCATAAGTACCGCGCTGACCGTCGTTAGCTTTTTGAGCCACTTTTTTTTCCTTGTGCTCGTCCATCCGTGGCGAGTTTTAGATATGCCTAAAGAGGACGCCTTGACCTATTCAACGATCCCCTTGGGTTTTGGCGTTGTTTTTTTAGTGTCCGCCATATATAGTTTTGTAAAAATAGAATCTCGATCCGTTGTCCACTTAGTCATTCTTATAATTGCGGTCGTCTTTGGAAGTTTTAGCTTTCACGGGCTTTTGGGGTTTGCCCACCACTACTTGAATCTTATGGTGCTGTCGTCGTACCCCAGATAAGTTTGTTTCATTGCCGGGATTGTTCTTGCTGCGATAATTGCTCGCCGACCCAGGTTCCGTTATGTCCGCCGAAAGCGGCGATCTCGGCCTCAACATAAAGTCATAGCCCCTCTAGCCGGGACCGTCGAGGCGCAGTCCAGGGTATGGGTATCTTTGCCCATAGCTCGCCCGACCCAAACAGGCCAAATTGAGCGAGGCTTGTTGTCCAATCTCGGTAACAGAGCCGAACCGGGTCCCATCCGGCGAATCCCGGTTTAGCGGAAGCAGAAGAGAGGTAAAGGGAGAAAAGATATGCAGACAAAAATTTCACCAATTTTGATCGGTATGATGCTGGTATCAACCGACGCATTTGCACTTCAGTATTGTAAACTGGAGCTCAAAAACAATGATGGGTCTTTAAGCACTATAGAAACAGCAGATCGCAATGGTAAGTTTTTTGGCAAGAACGTAGACAAGCTCGACGATTGCGATACGTGCTGGTCAGAAGGTAAGAAAAACGGACCTGGTAAGTGCACAGCCAATTCAAAGGAATATGTAATTACATGTTTAAAGAATGACGGGAAAACTAAGTCCGAGTCATTCCCCTGTCCATAAGTATCGAGCACAAAACGCCCCGGCTGTCCATCAAAGCTGGGGCGTTTCTTTTGGGGTTGCGCGTACGCCCCTGGCGCTGCGGTCCGGCGTGCGGGAGGCGTCTCCGGCCGCGCCGGTCTACCAGCCTCACCGGCTGCTGCAATGAAACTCGAAGTCTTGGTTCGAGACGCCCCGGTGAGGGCAGCGGACCGAAGGCAGCGGGTCCACCGGCATCGCCGATTTTCCCGGCGCCTGTGGGGTAAACGAGCCGCTAATTGGCGCTTTGCCGGGACGGTGTAACGCCAATTGGACAGATGGATAGTCGCATGGTTCATTCGGCCTATTGTCCCTTCCCAATTACGGCATCAGGATGACAGTAACAGCTGCGTCCGCATTTGACCCTGACGCGATTTCGGATTCAATTTCGGATACAATCGCGCGCACGGCGGAAAACTACGATTCGGTTCCATACCCGTCCTATCCTTACCCGCGGCTGCAGCCGGCCCGATTGTCGGCTATCGCGCGTCTGTTCGGCTTGTCGACGCAAGCCCCAGCGACCGCGCGGACGCTTGAGATCGGCTGTGCCGAAGGCGGACACATTATTCCTCTCGCGGCGGCCGCTCCCCACGCGCGTTTCGTTGGTATCGACGTCTCGCCGGCGCAGATCGGTCAGGGGCTCGCCCGCATTGAGCGGCTCGGACTAACCAACATCGAGCTGCGGTGCCGCAGTGTCACGGACCTCGGCCTGGAGCAGGACAGTTTCGACTATATTATTCCGGATCGCCCGCTTATTGAGGTTGAGATTGCCGCGCTGCGGCGCTGCTGTGGTGCTCCGGCACACCAAAACCAGTGACATGGGCGGATCGCGCACCGGACAATACAGAGTCGGTTGTGATCAAGACGCACTTCTCCCTTAGTTTTTGCTCGACGCATGACGACCGAACACTTCACGCAGGCGCTGGATTGGGCGGCGGCCGCAGGTCGGCGATCATTCGTAGGATGTCCGCGAAGAGATTTTTCGGAATGGCGACTTCGGCCATCTGAAACGCGACATAGCGGCCATGGCTCACGATCTTCGCGCCGATCTTGATCAGCTTTTCCTTCAGGCTCGTCAGTGACCAATCCTTTATCGGTTCGGGCGTCGCCAGCGTGCGCAGAAAATTACCGAGATTGTAGGCCAGCGCATGAAGCTGGAGACGGACGGCGTTAGCAGCGAACGACCGACATGATAGCCGGGTCCACTTGATTGCGCCTTTTCCTTCCTTGATCCATTGCTCACACGTGCCGCGCTTGTTGTAGAAGGCGACGACATTCTCGGCGGAGCGCGCCATGTTCGTCACGATGAAGCCGACGCGCGGATAAAGCTCGCCCGGATGCCATTCGACCTTGGCGATCACCCGACGCGGCTGCGACCAGCTTCCCGCTTGATAGGTGAAACTTGCATGGGATCGGCAGACGTCATTGGACGGGCGACCAACCGGGCGTTTGAGCAGATAGCCGATCCTCTCTTGCAAGATGTGATTGGCGGGCAGACGGATCGCATATTTGATCCGTTCTGCCTCCAGATATTCGTAAACTTCGGGGTTTGCGAAGCCGGCGTCGGCGCGGAAATAAATGCGTGAGACCTTGCCTTGATACCGCGCCACGACCGGCTTCAGCACCGCCTCATCGTGCGCGATTGCGCCGTTCTTCACGCCGGCGCCGAAAAAACACTGGCCGGCCGCGCCGGGCAGGTGCGCCAGCTGCTCGATATTTGCAAGAAACATACATCGCGCGCCTGCCGTCTAGTAGCCGCCTTATCGATCTTGCCCCGCCGGGCCGCACGGACGCAGAGGAACAAAAGACAATTACCGCGGCCTTTATGAAGATGCTGTCGCTCGGGATGGTGCAAATCTCAACCGAGCCGATCGATTTGCCGGCCAAGATGCCAGAGCGGCCCAAGGCCTGGTTCGTCGCCGCGAGCGACGCCGCGAGCAGAGCCGCGATGACGGCCAGCCGCCGCCATGAATTTTTCACGCTGAACCCGCTCGCCAGCGTTCTCCTGCCATTGCTCGACGGCACGCGCTGTAGAGATGATCTCGTCACAGAATTGTCGGTTCTGGTGCGCGATGGCCACATCGTTGTTCGCGATGGCGAGCAGCTTCTTGACGATGGCCGACTGGGTGAGGCAGCCGCCAAATTGGTCGATCATTTCCTTCAATCGTTGATCCGCGCCGGCATGCTGGTCGATTAGTAGCGTTTTGTGTTGGCGAAATAACGCGCCGAGTCGGCGTAAGCCACTCCTGAGCAAATGAGGGATTCGATCCGCTGCGCCGTAGTTTATAAAGCCCCTGCGGCCGGCCTTTGCAAGACTTATCCGGCAGGACCCCGATCGTCTGCGACGGAACAAAATATTTCCGCGGGCCAAAGCGCGGCTGCCGGCACTAGACCTCTTGCATAACCCTTTTTTAAGCAACAGTTGATTCGTTGCCGCCAAAGGGGAGCGGCGATGAGATGTGATTCGGTCAAAGAGCTGCAAGGCGCAGCATTCCGGCGGCTTACGGGTGTCCGGAGGAGCACATTTGAAGACTTGGTGGCGGTGCTTTTTGCCGCCAAATGCAAGCAGAAGGCGGCCGGCGGCAAGCCCAACACGCTTTGCATCGAAGACCAGCTTTTGATGATGCTCGAATATTGGCGGGAATACTGGACTTATTTTCATATCGGGCAAACTTACGGGATCAGCGAAAGCGCCGCCTACCGCAACATCAAATGGCGTGAAAATACCCTGGCCAAAAGCAAGGTCTTTCGGTTACCGGGACGCAAGGCTGTGGCGGCAAGCGAGCGGGTGTTCGACATCGTCTTAATCGACGCAACCGAGACACCCATCGAACGGCCAAAAAAAACAAAGGCGCTACTATTCGGGCAAGAAGAAGCGGCACACGCTGAAAACCCAGCTCGTCGTCGAAAAATCGACACGCCGCATTCTTTGCCTCGCGCACGAAAAAGGACGGCGACACGACTTCCGGCTGTTCAAAACATCGAAGGTGCGGCTGCATCCTGAGACGAAAGCCGTTGCCGACCGCGGTTATCAAGGCCTGCGGAGAAGGCACGCGAAGACGAGCCTGCCCAAAAAGCGCAGCAAAAAGACTTCGTTGTCCGCAAGCGACCGGGAAAGAAACCGCGCCATCTCCGGCGAACGCGTGGCTTGCGAGAACGTCATCGCCATGCTCAAACGCTTCAAAATCATCGCCGACCCCTATAGAAACCGCCGTCGCCGTTTCGGTCTGCGCTTCTTCCTTATCGCCGCAATCTACAACATAGAGCTCGAGGCCGCGTAACGGTTATGCAAGAGGTCTACTGTTTGACGGCCCTCCCGGCCTCCGGCAAAACCGCGAAAGCCCAAGCCGCCATTAAGCCAACCTACGTTTAGAATTGCTGGCGCGAAGCGGCAACGCTTGACGCGCCGCGCAAACTAGCGGCGAATTCCTTGGCGCAAGGGATCGAGACGGCGACGAGCGCGGCGAGGTGCTGGCCTTGGGCCGCCGCCGGAATCAGGGGATGAAAAACGAAACCCAGGGGCTGGCGTCGACCGAGTCGAAATAGACCGGCCGTTTGCGCCGCGCGAACATACCGAAGAAACGACCGCGTCCTGCGATACGGGCGTGCGGCAGAGCAAACCCTTCGCCAAGTCCGGTGGGATGCAATTTCTCGCGGGCCCGTAAGGCATTGAAGATTGCTTCCAGACCGAGGTTGAGCGACGCCGCGGCCCGAGAGACGAGATCGAGAGCAACTGCTCCTTGTTGTTCGCGGTTGTTCGCGCGGGCACCAAAAATAATGCGGCTCGGGTCAACAAGGCCGGCGAGATCCATGCGGCGCCGCAACGTTCAGGACGTGGTTGCGATTTTTTGCTAATTTTCATGACGCAATTATGTTAGGAGAAAAGGGCGGTATGCGAAGGAGCGATGAAGGTGAACAAACTCGACCGGCCCCGCGAAATCATCGAATATTGCCTGAAACCCCTTGCCTTATCCACCGCGACGGAGGAGTACAAGGAAGCCTACCGTAGGATTGAACATGTGATAAAAACATTGCAGGTCGTGGCCGCCAGAGACAAAAAACCCGTCGCGATCGACTTTTCCAACATGAGAACGATCAATATCAATGAGGTCGCGCATGGCGACGACGCCTAAGCAACACCAGTCGCCTTTCAGCCCGGGTCGATTACGCGTAGAAACCCTACAACACCGCAGGAGCACAAGCGGACGTCTAATCCCGCATACGCCGGATGAGGCAATAATTTGCAGCGTCGATGCGGCGATTCAGCTAACATAATCAGCATGTTATTTCGGATCGAATGAGGCCGTCATGGCGAACCCGGCGGGTGAATCGTATGATGGCGCTCTCAGGCTCGATTTCGACCGCCGATTGTTGCTTCACTTTCGCGGATCGGTGGTTACCTCCGACGCAGGCTTGCTCGCATACCGGGAACTGGACGACGCGCTGTGCCTCAGCGCGATGGCGGGTGATGCGCTCTCCGACGCACGCACTGGCAAGAATGGCCGGCATGCACTCGTCGGGATGTTGCGGCAATCCATATTTGGGCGACTTGCCGGATATGAAGACGTGAACGACGCTCAACGCCTGCGCCATGATCCCGCGATGCGGTGGATAGTCGGCGGAAAGGCGGCCTCGGATGCAGCGGCTTCGCCGAGCCAGATGGGCCGCTTTGAGACGCGCTGGCTCACGGCGGAAAAGAACCTTTCGGCGCTCGCTGATCTCTCCGGCAAATGGATCGACAGCGTTCATGGTCGCCGTCCGCCGAGAGGTATCTTGCTCGACATGGATTCGAGCGTGAGCCCGACGCATGGCGAACAGGAACACAGTGTCTGGAACGGTCACTATGACTGCACCTGCTATCATCCGCTGTTCGTTTTCAACCAATATGGCGATTTGGAACGCTGCGCCCTGCGCCCCGGCAATGTTCACAGCGCCGATGGATGGGAGGCGGTGCTGAAGCCGGTCGTGGCGCGGTATCAAGGCAAGGTCTCACGCATTTATTTCCGCGCCGACGCCGGCTTCGCAAACCCCGAAGTTTACGAATATCTGGAGGCAGAACGGATCAAATATGCGATCCGTCTGCCCGCCAATCACATCTTGCAAGAGAGGATCGGCTATCTGCTCAAACGCCCGGTTGGTCGCCCGTCCAATGACGTCTGCCGATCCCATGCAAGTTTCACCTATCAAGCGGGAAGCTGGTCGCAGCCGCGCCGGGTGATCGCCAAGGTCGAATGGCATCCGGGCGAGCTTTATCCGCGCGTCGGCTTCATCGTGACGAACATGGCGCGCTCCGCCGAGAATGTCGTCGCCTTCTACAACAAGCGCGGCACGTGTGAGCAATGGATCAAGGAAGGAAAAGGCGCAATCAAGTGGACCCGGCTATCATGTCGGTCGTTCGCTGCTAACGCCGTCCGTCTCCAGCTTCATGCGCTGGCCTACAATCTCGGTAATTTTCTGCGCACGCTGGCGACGCCCGAACCGATAAAGGATTGGTCACTGACGAGCCTGAAGGAAAAGCTGATCAAGATCGGCGCGAAGATCGTGAGCCATGGCCGCTATGTCGCGTTTCAGATGGCCGAAGTCGCCATTCCGAAAAATCTCTTCGCGGACATCCTACGAATGATCGCCGACCTGCGGCCGCCGCCCAATCCAGCGCCTGCGTGAAGTGTTCGGTCGTCATGCGTCGAGCAAAAACTAAGGGAGAAGTGCGTCTTGATCACAACCGACTCTGTATTGTCCGGTGCGCGATCCGCCCATGTCACTGGTTTTGGTGTGCCGGAGCACCACAGCAGCGCCGCAGCGCGGCAATCTCAACCTCAATAAGCGGGCGATCCGGAAAATAATGCCGGTATAGGACGAATGTCCGATGTCACGGCAGGAGATCAATGATACGCGCTTGGCACATTCCCGGTTATCTGGGGAATGCCAGCTAATACCCCTTCTTCGACACACTGGCGATTAGATCATCAACCCTGGAGAGAAAGAGCTTCAGAATCGGTGACGTGTTCGCCTTGCTGTAGCCGATAACCAGATCTATCGTTGGTACGTCTCCCTTCAAAGGACGACTGATGACGGACCAGGGAAGAAAATTCTGCGCATAGGCAGGCAGCAATGCCACGCCGCGCATGGACGCCACGAAGGACATTGCCATGGCGAGATTGTCCACTTCGTGGCCAGGCGTGATGGTCACACCGGATCGTTTGAAAAAATCATCGTGGACGGCCCGAAGCGCGGGCGCCGTTTGCGATACCCCAATGAAGGTTTCACTCGCGATCTCCTGGAGGCTGATGGTGTCCTGAGACGCGAGACGGTGATCGCTCGGCAGAACCGCCACGAACGGTCCCCTGGACACGACCCGGAATTCCAAGTCGTCGCTCTGCGGCTCGCGCCGGAGGAATGCCAAGTCGAGCTTTCCTCGCATGAGCGCGTTGGCAAGTTCCGGCGAGTATTGGCTGGAGACAGTCACGTCGATATTCGGCAGTTCGTCGCGCAGGATTCGCATGGCCTCGGGAAGCCAGTCCATTTCCTGGCCGGTCAGGAAGCCGAGAGCGAATGACGCTTTGGCGGGCTGAGCGGCACGGCGCGCTGCCGTGCCGGCCGCCTCGACCTGGGCCAGCGCCAACCTTGCATGAAGGCACGCCCCGCGGGCGTCAGTTCGATGCCGCGGGCGCTGCGGGTCATGAGCTGCGCACCGACTTCTAATTCTAGGTCTCGCATCTGGCGGCTTAAGGACGGCTGAGCCGTATGCAGCCGCTTTTCGGCAGCCAGGGTCAGACTTCCTTCCGCTGCCACAGCGACGAAAAACCTTAACGGGAATGTGCCAAGCGCGTATCATTGATCTCCTGCCGTGACATCGGACATTCGTCCTATACCGGCATTATTTTCCGGATCGCCCGCTTATTGAGGTTGAGATTGCCGCGCTGCGGCGCTGCTGTGGTGCTCCGGCACACCAAAACCAGTGACATGGGCGGATCGCGCACCGGACAATACAGAGTCGGTTGTGATCAAGACGCACTTCTCCCTTAGTTTTTGCTCGACGCATGACGACCGAACACTTCACGCAGGCGCTGGATTGGGCGGCGGCCGCAGGTCGGCGATCATTCGTAGGATGTCCGCGAAGAGATTTTTCGGAATGGCGACTTCGGCCATCTGAAACGCGACATAGCGGCCATGGCTCACGATCTTCGCGCCGATCTTGATCAGCTTTTCCTTCAGGCTCGTCAGTGACCAATCCTTTATCGGTTCGGGCGTCGCCAGCGTGCGCAGAAAATTACCGAGATTGTAGGCCAGCGCATGAAGCTGGAGACGGACGGCGTTAGCAGCGAACGACCGACATGATAGCCGGGTCCACTTGATTGCGCCTTTTCCTTCCTTGATCCATTGCTCACACGTGCCGCGCTTGTTGTAGAAGGCGACGACATTCTCGGCGGAGCGCGCCATGTTCGTCACGATGAAGCCGACGCGCGGATAAAGCTCGCCCGGATGCCATTCGACCTTGGCGATCACCCGACGCGGCTGCGACCAGCTTCCCGCTTGATAGGTGAAACTTGCATGGGATCGGCAGACGTCATTGGACGGGCGACCAACCGGGCGTTTGAGCAGATAGCCGATCCTCTCTTGCAAGATGTGATTGGCGGGCAGACGGATCGCATATTTGATCCGTTCTGCCTCCAGATATTCGTAAACTTCGGGGTTTGCGAAGCCGGCGTCGGCGCGGAAATAAATGCGTGAGACCTTGCCTTGATACCGCGCCACGACCGGCTTCAGCACCGCCTCCCATCCATCGGCGCTGTGAACATTGCCGGGGCGCAGGGCGCAGCGTTCCAAATCGCCATATTGGTTGAAAACGAACAGCGGATGATAGCAGGTGCAGTCATAGTGACCGTTCCAGACACTGTGTTCCTGTTCGCCATGCGTCGGGCTCACGCTCGAATCCATGTCGAGCAAGATACCTCTCGGCGGACGGCGACCATGAACGCTGTCGATCCATTTGCCGGAGAGATCAGCGAGCGCCGAAAGGTTCTTTTCCGCCGTGAGCCAGCGCGTCTCAAAGCGGCCCATCTGGCTCGGCGAAGCCGCTGCATCCGAGGCCGCCTTTCCGCCGACTATCCACCGCATCGCGGGATCATGGCGCAGGCGTTGAGCGTCGTTCACGTCTTCATATCCGGCAAGTCGCCCAAATATGGATTGCCGCAACATCCCGACGAGTGCATGCCGGCCATTCTTGCCAGTGCGTGCGTCGGAGAGCGCATCACCCGCCATCGCGCTGAGGCACAGCGCGTCGTCCAGTTCCCGGTATGCGAGCAAGCCTGCGTCGGAGGTAACCACCGATCCGCGAAAGTGAAGCAACAATCGGCGGTCGAAATCGAGCCTGAGAGCGCCATCATACGATTCACCCGCCGGGTTCGCCATGACGGCCTCATTCGATCCGAAATAACATGCTGATTATGTTAGCTGAATCGCCGCATCGACGCTGCAAATTATTGCCTCATCCGGCGTATGCGGGTTTAAATGTCTCAACTCCATCGGCTCCCCCCATGCCTGACAGGTATGCCCCGCAGTCTACAAAGTCTTCTTCCAAAGCGCTACGGGTCCCTAGTTATCGGGCTGCAGACCGGCAGACCCCGGTCCCCACCGAAGCAAAGGAAGCCCGGCATGACCGACCTCTCAGGAAAGACTGCCCTCGATACCGGCGCTTCGCGCGGCATGGGCCGCGCTGCCGCGCTCGCGCTCGGCAAAGCCGGCAGATACTGGTTCACTACAGCAGCGGCGCGAAAGAAGCCGAGGGGGTGGTTGCGGAAATCCGCAAGACCGGCGCTCGCGCCGACGCGATCCAGGTTGACCTCTCAGCGGCAGACGGCGCCCACAATCTGGCCAGCAATGTCCGCAGCACCGTCGGCGCCCGCTTGGACATTCTCGTCGCCAACGCTGGCGTCGCCAAGTCCGCGACGATCGAAGACCCAACCGTGGAGGACTTCGACCGCCTCTTCGCCGTCAATGTCCGGGCGCCGTTCTTTCTGGTTCAACAACTGCTTCCGATTCTGGGCAGCGGCAGCAGTGTTGTCCTTGTGTCCTCACTGGCGGCACATGCCGCTGTCGGCACCCTGGCGGCTTATTCGGCGACCAAAGGTGCGATCGACACTCTGGTGAAGCACTTCGCGGCTGCGCTGGGTGCGCGCGGCATCCGCGTCAACGCGATTGCGCCGGGCGTGATCAATACCGACATGTCGAGTTTCGCAAGGACCGAAGAAGGCCGCGTCTTCACGCTTGGCCTGCAGGCGCTGCAACGCGTCGGCGAACCCGAGGATGAGGGTCGGTCGCAGCCTTCCTGGCGTCGGACGATGCCCGGTGGATCACCGGCGACACGGTGCGCGTCGATGGCGGTTCCAAACTGTGATCAATGAAAAGGAGAAACTAGATGAGCAAGCCCTCGCGGAAGAGCTCTCAACACAGGCGCGGAAGCAGAATTTATCGACGCAAATGTTCGGCATGAAGTCGATGTCCGCAAACTGGCCGCGGCGTCCCGAGCCTCGCGCTGGAGGACGGCACCCTCATCGGAGAAATCGAGACCCTAGCGCAGCCGCGTGTGGCCTGAAACCACCCTGAACGCCATTTTTGTGGTTTTGCCATGCCGATGCCCGGCAGTCCTGGTACTATGCCAACGGCCATGTCTCGTCCAGCTGTGTCGCGTCCAACCATGACTGTTCGCGTGGCGGCGGCCGTGATGCGAATCCCCCGCCATTGCCATGTCGGAATGGACGTTTCCGGTTGTAGCCTCGGCGTCCTGCCTATCCGCGTCGACGCCGTCTCCGGCGGCGCCGTGGCGGCGGGCGAGGGGACCGAACAAGGCCAGGCACTGATTGTAGGCGTCCGCCGCCTGAATTTTTTCGCAGTCGTCGATGCTCCGCGGAGCGGCTTTCGATTGCGCCGGAACCACGACCAGCGCGGCTACGAATACGGTGGTCAAAATGGATCGCAAGGGTTTATCCTCTTAGTTTAGCGCCGGTTTTCTTCGCGACCTCGGCGACGATCTTGCCAGCCACGGCGTCGATCTCGGCCTCGGTCAGGGTTTTTTCGCGCGGTTGCAAGGTGACGGATATGGCGACCGATTTCTTCCCTTCGGGTATGCCCTTGCCTTCATAGACATCGAAAACGTTGGCGTCCGCGACGAGCGCCCTTTCGGCCGACGCGGCCGCCTTCAGAATGTCGGCCGCCTTCACGGTTCGATCGGCCAAGAAGGCAAAGTCGCGATGCACGGGCATGAACTCTGGAAGTTCGAGCTTCGGTTTGGTCTTTGTGGAGCGCGATTTCGACGACGGTATGTCATTGAGGAGCAACTCGAACCCGGCGACCGGCCCCTCGGCGCCAAGGGCTTCGAGGTGGCGCGGATGGACCTCGCCAAACGCGCCAATGACATTTTTTGGCCCCAATTGGAGGGTGGCCGAGCGGCCAGGGTGAAACCATGCCGGTCCGCCCGAAACGAGCTGCAAACCGCTGGGCGGCACGCCGAGCACTGAGAGAAGCGCGAAAGCGTCGGCCTTGGCATCGAAGAGATCGACTCCGGCGGACGGCATCGACCAATGCCTCCCCGTTCCTTTTTCCTTCGCCATGCCGCGCCTGATCGCGCCGGCCGCGATCTTCTGACCTTCCGCTTCGTCGTTCAAGAAAATTTGCCCGACCTCGAAAAGCGCGACGTCGCGATGGCCACGGTCGGCGTTGCGTTGGGCCGCCGCGATTAGACCCGGCAGCAGACTCGGCCGCATGTCCGAAAGCTCCGGGGCAATCGGATTGGCGAGCGCGAGAGAAGAAGCGCCGCCGCCAAACATCAGTGCGCGCTGGCGCGAAACAAAGGACCAAGTCACCGCTTCGACGAGGCCGTTGGCGGCAAGCGCCCGTTTGGCGCTCCTCACCCGCTTTTGCAAAGGCATCAGCACGGGTCCCGCGACATGTGGACCGTTCGCGCGCGGCAATGGCGCGGACGCAACGCGATCGAGCCCCGCGATTCGCACGATTTCCTCGACGAGATCGGCTTTGCCCTCGATGTCGGGCCGGAACGAGGGCGCCTGCACGACCGCCTCTCCGGCGGTGCCGGCAAAATTGGCAAGCTCGAACCCAAGGCGCGCGAGTATGCCGGCCATTTCCGAACGGTCGAGTTCGAGCCCGGTCAGCCGCTTCACCTCGCTCCAGGGAAACACGATGCCGTGGCTGGGCCGCGGAATCCGCCCCGCAAGGGCGATTTGCGAGACAACCCCGCCGCACAGTTCAACCACCAGCCGTGTCGCGAGCTCAAGCCCAGGAAGGCAGAACGCCGGATCGACGCCGCGTTCGAACCGGTAGCGCGCGTCCGAATGAATGCCGAGCCTGCGTCCGCTGCGGGAGATATTCGCGGGATCCCAAAGGGCCGATTCGATCAGCACGTCCGTCGTCGCCGCATCGCAGCCAGAGGCTTGGCCGCCCATGATCCCGGCCAGCGATTCGACGCCCGCGTCATCGGCGATCACCACAATGTCCGCGTCGAGCTTATAAGTCCGGCCATCGAGCGCGGCGAGTTCCTCGCCCGGCGTCGCGCGGCGGACAGTAATGTTCCCCTTCACTTTTTTCGCGTCGAAGACGTGCAACGGCCGGGCACGGTCGAAGGTGAGATAATTGGTGATATCGACGAGCGCATTGATCGGCCGCAGCCCGATCGCCTTGAGCCGCCTCTGCATCCAATCGGGACTTTGCCCATTGCGGACGCCTTTCACCAGGCGTAGCGCGAAGGCGGGCGCGAGATGCGCGTCCTTTTCCCCGAAATCGAGCCGGACCGCGACCGGACATGAAAACCCGCCCTCGACCGGCGCCACGGCCTCGCTCTTCAGCTTGCCGAGCCCCGCCGCCGCGAGGTCGCGGGCAATTCCGTTGATCCCCGCGGCATCGGGGCGGTTGGGCAACAGATCGATCTCGATGAGCGGGTCATCGAGCGATGCCCATTGCGCATAAGTCGCGCCGACGGGGGCTGCGTCCGGCAGATCGAGAATTCCGTCATGGTCATCGGACAATTCGAGTTCGGCGCCCGAACACAGCATGCCGTTCGACTCGACGCCGCGGATAACTCCCTTGCCGAGCGTAACCTGCTTGCCTGGAATATAGGTCCCGTGCGCGCAAAATACCGACTTCATGGCGGCCCTCGCATTGGGCGCGCCGCAGACGACCTGCACCGGGGCAGCGCCCCCGGCATCGACGAGACAAACCCGCAGACGGTCGGCATTGGGATGGGGTTTCGCCTCGACCACGCGGGCGATGACGAAATCCTTGAGCGCAAGAGCCTTGTCGTCGACGTGCTCGACCTCGAGGCCGATTTTCGTCAACGTCTCTACGATCTGGTCGAGAGGGGCATCGGTCTCGAGATGATCCTTGAGCCAGGATAGGGTGAATTTCATTTCTGTCCCAAAAAAGCGCCGCGCGGGAGCGGAACGAAACGCGTTTCGCCCGCCATCCGTGATTCGCGTTTCCCGTTTCTAGAGCTTTTCCGGGCCAAGAGGAATTCCAGTTCAAATCGAAATTGACCAAAGGTTTTCGCCGCTCCGCAAGTCAAGCTACGTCATTGCAACTGGGCTAGGTACTTTCGAAATTACCGGCCACGATTGGCGCGGCTTTGGTTCCCCAAAATCGGCGATGGAATTTTGGACGAGGCGAATGCGGCAGGCTGCTTTCAGCCCATTTCCCATCGCGAGGCAAGGCCGCGCCCGGCCTCCCGATGCCGGCCTTGGCGTCCGGCTCCGTCGGGTTTGGACGCGGCCACGCCGCCGGCTTCGCCGCGCCGCGCGTACCGTTTTATCGTCGCCGCCGCTTTTTCATCCGGGCGATTGCCGGTGACGGCATGATAGCGAAAGGGCGGCTGGTCCTCGAACTCCCATTGTTGAGGACAGCGCCGGAGAAACCTATCCGGCGCGCCGCAAATCTTGGCGCGCCTCGTTTTGCCGTTGGCCAACCCAGATTCTTGTGGCTAGCTCGGTGGAATTGTGGACATCGAGAATCTGATAGAGCTTTTTACTGTGATCCGCGACCGAAGAGGATTGGATGCCGAGTTCATCCGCGATCACCGACCTTGGCTTGCCAAGGGCAAGGTGAATTCCGACTTTCGTCTGCGCCGGCGTGGCGCCGCTTTCGCGCAACTCGCGAGCGGCATGGGCAATGGCATGTTCGTGGAGTTCGATCGTTACCGCTATGAGACAGGAATTCGGGTCCTTGGCGACGTCCACGTGGATCGCGCCCTCTGGCACGAGCCATTTGGCTTCGAGGGTGACAACGCCGTAGGCGGTTGAAACGTGCATGCGCGGCGGGGTATTCGAAGTCCCGTTCGCCGCGCTGGCGATCTGCGGCAGAAGCTTCATAACCGGCCCGGGAAGCCTATCGCGGACTAGCACATAGCGCGTGTCATCGCGCCGATCTCGCCCAAGCATTCGGAGCAGGGATTCGGCGCCAGGCGTCTGAAAGACGAGCTTCGCGTTAGGCATCAAGATCAACTGACCGCTGCGAACCGCCGCGCCTACAATTCCCCATGAATCCTCGTCCCCCGTCAGGCGCTCACCGGAGGATTGGGGACGCAGCGCATGCGCGAGCCAGGGCCGAAGCCGGTCGAGACACTGCACATCGTCCGCGGTGAAGGGGCGGGCGCCGCGCGGACGGGTCAGCATCAGGTGCGCCAAGGCGAAACTTCGGCCAGCGTTGCTGATCATCGCGTCCAAAATCCAGCAGGAATCGAGGGGAGCCTCGATTTCCCTATACCAGCCGCTCTCCAGCCAGCTGCGGCCTTGCAAATGCAATGTCCAGCCGATCGCATTCGAGCGGAAGGCGGACGCCAAAAGGGACACGGGGCTCGATCGGTCTTCGATGAAATGCCGCTCACGCTCACGGAAGATCGCCGCCGTCGCCGGGTTTTCGGCATAGCCGTGGCCATATGTGGCATCGGGCTCCAAGAGAACCATGCGGGACCACCCATGCGGCAGGATCTCGTGCAGCAAAGGCGCGATCGCGATCATCGCGCTCTCGGGCTTGAGCCCGAGGCAGCACAGTGTTTTGAGATGCTCGACCGCTCCCATCGGAATCCTCCTTCCCATCGGCGCTACTGCAATCGAATTGCGAGTTATCGCAGCATTGTTGGCTCCGCATCGGACGTTTGTCCTAAATCGAACTAGCGGTGATCACTTTGGGACAGCGGCTCAGCGCATTAAGAAATAAGTAACAAATAATAACTAACAACAAAGGTCATTTGTCGTGATCTTCCGCCCGAGTGGCGGCCTTGATCGCGGAGCCGCAACGCCGGTTGTAGGAGTTCAAATGACGCAGAGTTCCGACGAAAACCGCCGATATCCGCGGCGACACCCCCTAAACAGGGGGCGCGGGAACGAAACGAACCACTTAGAATATTGGCATTTAAAGCAGCAAACATAAAGCAGCAAACAATTTTTCCCCGTTGCCAGCCGGGCTCCAAGACTGGCAACGGGGGCCTGTTTCCAAGTTCCGCGCGATTGCTGGGGGCTGGCGAAGTCCACAATGACCAGATGCGAGGTTCCAAGAGCAGATCATGATCACAATGTTTAGATCCCGCGACGCGGCCTCCGCGGCGGCAACGAAATTATCCCATTTGGTTCCCGACCATGATTACGAAGCGTGGCCAGATCGGGGCTGCTGGGTTCTCGTCATGCGGTATCGCGATGATGACGGCCATATCCGTTTCCAATTCGTGGGGCCTGACGGTCGCTTACGCAAGACGAATAATATTCAAGCAAAAACTCGAGCCCCGGAGAGGCAGCAAATTACTTATCCTGACAACCTCGAGGCAGAGCTAAACCTCCCGCCTCGCGCAAGCCGGAACCCCAGCGCCGCAATCCCCAAGAACGGCCCGTAGCCCACGCCATCGGTGACCGTGGTGACGCAAGCGTCCGGCGACACCGCCGGGTCAACGTCGAAGCGATGCGGCAATAATGCCGCGCGCCAAAAAATGACTCAAGCGGTTGCTGGCCAGCGCAGCTGCCATGTTTTTAAACCGGAGCGCGGGTTCACCCCTTCGGCGATCTTGGCAAATCCTTCGCGCTCGTAAAACGCTAGCGCGCGGGCATTGTCCTGATTGACATCGAGAACGAGACCGTTCGGCGAAAGCCGGCGTGCCTCGGCAACGAGGAGCTTTGCCGCGCCGGTTCCTTTCGCCTCGGGCGCAACCGCGAGCTGATCGAGATAGGCCGTTGCCGGATCGAAGGTCACGAAGCCGAGGAGCCGGTTTGAACCGTCAAGAGCGCAGATCGTGATCGCTCCGGCCGCTTCGATGGCCCGCAAATGATCGAGCAACCACGGGCGCCGCGCCGGAAAATCGGTGTCCGGCATGGCCTCCCGCCAGCTCGCCACCCAAAGATCGGCAAGGCTCGCGCAATCGGCATCGGTTCGAACCCGTAGCCGCAATCCCGCGGTTTGTGAAGGATGCCGCGCCAAGTTAGTAAAACCCCAACGATTCGTAACAAGCGTTTGACGGGTATCATGAAGATAGATGAACAGGCGAGATTTTCGCGGCATTGGCAGGGAGGCGCAAGAAGCGCTGCACGAGTCCGCAGTGTATCTCCTGTTGCATGAAGGCATGACCCAAGGCAAAGCCGCGCAGGGTAAACGCGATTAGCAAAATCGTCATCCCCTCAACAGGGGGTGTGGAGGAACAGCGATTATGCTCAATTTGCGGGTGCCGGACACGTTGGACATGGTCCGTTTGCCAGGCAATGACAAGCTTTTCCGACAAATCGGGTTTGATCACAAACCTGCTTTGCCGGGAGGATGTCCTTAACTGTAGACGGCCGATTTAGCTCTCAAAAAGGAGATGATGATGATGAAAAAGCTGTTATTTAGCGTGTTATACCAAGTCTCGCTGATCACGACCGATAGGCCCACTCTCTTGTTCCGATGGAGATGATTTTCCAGGGCATGTCGATGAGCTTGTTCCAGGCGAAGCAGCAGTGGTCGAGAATGTCGTCGTAGGATTCGAAGACGCGGTTCGAGAGCCAGTTGTCGCGCATGAATTGCCAGATGTTCTCGACCGGATTGAGCTGGGGCGATTTCGGCGGCAACGGCAAGAGCGTGATGTTGTCCGGGACGGGAAGCTTCGCCGAGACATGCCACCCGGCCTGATCGAGAAGAACGAGCGCATGCGCGCTTGGTGCGACCGCAAGCGAGATTTCTTCGAGATGCAGGGCCATGGCCTCGCTGTTGCAGGAGGGTAGTGCGAGCCCGGCGCCTTTTCCTTCGGCCGGGCAGATGGCGCCGAAAATATAGGCTGAACTCGTCCTCTGGTCGTGCGGCGCCGAAGGCCGTGTCCCGCGTTTCGCCCATCGGCGGGTGACCTTGTTTTTCTGCCCGATCCGAGCTTCGTCTTGAAACCAAATCTCTATCGGCTTGCCAGGAGCCTCTTTTGCGGCGGTCTCCTCCACGAGGGCGAGAAAGTTTTTTTAAAAGCCGCCGCGGCTTCCTCGTCTTGCGCATGATGGCGCGGTCGCGCCGAGAGCTTGCGAAAGCCCATATGCCGCAGCTCGCGGCTGAGCGTCGGCTTGGAGATCGAAACCCGGAACTCTTCGAAGAGCCACTGCGCCAGATCGATCAGCCGCCAGCGGACGACGCCATGCAGGGCGGGAATCGGCCCATCTTCCACGACCTGCCGCAAGGCTTGGCGCTGGCGCTCGCCGAGGATGCTGGGAGCGCCCGGCGCTTTGCCGGTCAAGAGACCATCAGGACCTTTGGCGTTGAAACGGACAACCCAGTCGCGCACGATCTGCACCCCGACCCCGCCGATCCGCGCCGCATCCGGCCGCGAGCCGCCATCATAAATCTCGGCCAGTGCCAAGAGACGCCGGGTCTGATCGGGGTCACGCGATCGCCGCGCCAGCATGCGCAGGCCAATCGTGTCAAAGTCAGAGCGAAGCGGAACCGGAGTCGACATGGCAAACTCTCCCAAAAGCTGTTTGCCATGGTGAATCAGATAAATGCCGATTCGGGAATCCGCCTCAGGAGTCAAACTTTCAGAGACTTGGTATTATTCGCGTCAATGGGGTTCGGAGCCAATACCGCCATGGCGGACGGGTGGCCGTTGAGTGTGCTGGGAAACTGGTCCGTGTTGGCAAATCAGTCTGCCGGTACGCTCAGCATTACCACTCAAGGTACCATTGGCGACTGTAGACCGATCACGGGGACGATTTTTGGCAATACCATGGTGGGTTTCTACTGCCCATTCAGTGGCCGCATCCACTTCCTGCGCAATTCTGGCGCAACTACAATCCAGGATTACACCGCAAATGTATCGCAGGCGGGACCGGTACTTCGCATGGGAGGGACATTCGCATCTGATCTGGGTTCATTTGGGGAATACAATTTCTCAGCTACAAAATAATAACCCGTCCTCATCTGCCTCAGTGAACCGTGCGATCGATCCAACAATAGGACCGGTCGCGCCGGTTCGCAGTCAATTCAAGGGCGCTGTCAACTGGTGGTTGAGAAGTAGAGAATTTAAGACTGTCCCCGCAGCGCCAGACGGCGGTCGTGACCGTCGTGGGGGGAATGGGCGGACGGTCACAGGCTGACCGCCCGTCATCGAAAGCGGTAGCTAGCTTCTTGTCGAAATGGCTGGAAAAGAGCCCGCCAACGTCGTATCCTCGGCCGTGGCGAGGTAAGCTAGCGCGGATAAAGGGGGCGGACGAGCTGCGACCGAATCATTATCGGGGGCGCTGCCCATGCACTGGCTAAGCCCGGCGTGATTGTGAATAGTTTGAGACATGCAAATGAATCTAGTTGCAGTTGAAGACTTCGAAAAATATTTAGCGAGTAAAAATTATCTGCTTTCGGACACTAGACTTGAGCCCGCATCCTCCAGCGCGTCCAAAGCGGAACGATCCCTTCGCAGACTTTGGGAGTCGACGGAGCTCACCGCGAATGGATTTGCCGATGAAGTCGCCCAATTTTATGGCTTGAAGCGGCTCACCTTGCCCCAGCTCGTTGCCGCGCCTTCCTTGACCGGACGCTTTTCGCCGCGCTTCTTGCGCGACACCGCGGTCTTCCCCTTCGAACTGCCGAAAGGTCAATATAAGCTTGCCGTCGCCGACCCGAGCGACGCCGCCGCTGTCCGCGCCGCCGAAATCGTCCTTGGCACGCCGGTTTTGGTCGAGATCGCCTCCTTCGAGGATATCGCGACTGTTCTCGGCGAGCAGCTTGGCGGCGAGGAGACAACGGCCGGGGATGGAGACGCCCTGGGCGCCCGCGCCGAGGACGACATTGAAAGTCTCCGCGATCTGGCGAGCGGCGCCCCGGTGGTGCGCGCGGTCAACGACTTGCTCGAAAAAGCCATGGAGCTTCGTGCCAGCGATATTCACGTCGAACCGTTCCGGAACGGCCTCGTGGTGCGAATGCGGGTCGATGGTTTGCTCCGCGCCGTGGCCGCGCCGGCCAATGCCTTGCCGCAAGCCCTGATCTCCCGGATCAAGATTCTGGCCGGCCTCAACATCGCCGAACGGCGGCTGCCGCAAGATGGCGCGGCAAGGCAGAAGGTCGCACGCTCGGAAATCGATATTCGCGTCGCCACGATGCCGTCCCAGCACGGCAAATCGGCCGTCATCCGCCTGTTGCCGCGCGATCGTGGTTTGCTCGACGTCGCGAAACTCGGCTTGTCGGCCGGCGATGAGAAAATCGTGCGCCGGCTGCTGTCGCTCCCGCATGGCTTGATCGTCGTGACGGGGCCGACCGGCAGCGGCAAGACGACGACCCTAGCGACCATGCTTTCGATCCTCAACGACCCATCGCGCAAGATTCTCACGATCGAGGATCCGGTCGAATATGAGATCCAGGGCGTGAATCAGTCGCAGGTGAAACCCGCGATCGGGCTTACTTTCGCCACCGCGATGCGCGCTTTCGTCCGGCAAGATCCAGATGTCATCATGGTGGGCGAGGTGCGCGACGCCGAGACCGCGAACATCGCCGTGCATGCCGCGCTCACCGGCCATCTCGTGCTGACCACGCTTCACACGGAAAATGCGGCGGCGGCGGTGCCGCGCCTGCTCGATCTTGGGGTCGAGGGTTTCTTGCTCAAATCGACGTTGCGGGCGGTGATCGCGCAACGCCTGGTTGGCATCCTTTGCGACCGGTGCAAGCGTAAACGCATTCTCACGTCCGGCGATCTTGCCGCCGATCCCCGCTTCGATGCGCTTGGCCTGCGGTCAGGCGATAGCGTTTACGAACCGGCTGGCTGCGAGCGCTGCGGCGGCGCCGGCTATCGCGGCCGCAATGGGGTATTCGAGGCGCTTGAATTGAAGGACGAAGTGTACGACCTTGTCGGACCGCATGCCGATGCGCGCGCGATCGATCTCGCCGCAAGACGCTACGGTATGACGACCATGGTCGAGGACGCCGTCGCGAAATGCCGCGCCGGCGTCACCTCCGCCGCCGAAGTTCTTCGCGTCACGACCGTGCGGTGAGCCATGACGAGTTTCCGCTACCAGGCCCTGACCCCTAACGGCGAAGTGGTGAGCGGGTCGATCGCGGCGTCCTCGGCCGCGGAGGTCGCCGAGCGCGTCGAATATCTTGGCCTCATTCCGATTGAAACCGTCCGCGACGATGGCGCGAGGCCCGGCCCGCGCTTCGACTTCAATATCCTGTCGCGTCCGCGTCCCGAGGACGTGACAATTTTCACCGGCGATCTTGCGCTTCTCTTGCAAACCGGCGCCCGCATCAACGATGCCCTCGAATTATTATCTGACGACGCGGACATCGGCCGATTGCGGCCGATGGTTGCCAAGATCACCGCGGCCATTCTCGCCGGCGAAAGTTTCGCCGATGCGCTGGCTCACCATCCAGCTTTATTTTCACCGATGTATGTCGTGCTCGCGCGGGTGGGCGAGGCCTCCGGCACGCTGGTCAATATCCTGGAGGTGCTCGGTGCCGAACGGGTCCGGGCCGAGGCGCTGCGCCGGCGCTTCGCCGACGCCTTGCGGTATCCCGCCTTTGTCTTGGTCGCGGCAAGTGCCGTTCTTGTCTTTTTCCTCACTTTCGTGCTGCCACAATTTGGCGCGGTCCTGCGCGACTTCAATGCCAAGCTCGACCCGATCGTGCTCGGCTTCCTTGCGCTGTCGGATTTCCTGCGGGCGCACACTGCTTCGCTCGCGGCGGCGCTCGCCGCCGGCATCGGCGGCGGCTGGTTTTTGTTGCGCCGTCCCAAGGTGCGCGGCACGATCATGGAAGCGCTCGCGCATATGCCTTTCATCAGCCGGGTTTTGGATTTTCATCGAACGTCGATTTTCTGCCGCAACCTCGGCGTCCTCCTCGCAAGCGGGGTCCCGCTGACGGCGACGCTGCGAATACTCGCCGATTTGATGGAAACGACGGGACGCTCCGCCGCCTGGAACAGGACCGTCGATCTCGTTCGCCACGGCGGCAAGCTTTCCGACGCTCTCGCCAAGACAGCGGTGATTCCGCCGATGGCCATCCGGACCTTGCGGCTCGGCGAAGAGTCTGGTCAACTGCCCATGCTCGCGCAACGCATCGCGGAGTTTTACGAAGCCAAGCTTCAACGCAGCCTCGATCGGCTGGTCGGCATCGTCGGCCCCCTGGCGATCGTCTGCATCAGCATCATTGTCGGCGGCCTGATCGTTTCGGTCATGACCGCTCTTATGTCAGTCTATGACGTCGTCGGATGAATAAGGATTGATCGCGATGAATATTTGCAACATGTGGCCGCATGGTATCCGTCGGCCGGAGCGAAGCGTGGAACGCGGTTCGCGTAGAGCTGAAATTGCCGGCCCCTCCGGTACCGGGCATGAGGACGGCTTTACTTTGATCGAAATCCTAGTCGTGATCACGATCATCGGCCTGCTCATGAGCCTAGTCGGCCCGCGGGTCTTGAATTTCCTCAGCGAGTCCAAGGTGAAGGCCGCGACGATCCAGGTCCAGAGCTTCACGAGTTCGCTCGATCTTTTCTATCTCGATCTCGGACACTATCCTTCGACCTCCGAAGGCCTTGCCGCATTGGTGCAGCGTCCGGCGGGAGAAACCGGATGGAACGGCCCTTATTTGCAGAAGGGCTACGTTCCCAACGATCCTTGGGGGCATCCCTATAGCTACCGTTCGCCCAGCGAACACGGCCCCTATGAGATCGTCTCGCTCGGATCGTCCGGCAAGGAAGGCGGGACCGGCACGGCGGTCGCCATCAAGAGCTGGGAGCGACGATGAGGCGGCGCCGGGGCGAGATCGGTTTTACCTTGCTCGAGACGATTTGCGTCCTCGCCATCATAGCAATGCTCGCGGCGATCGCCTTGTCGGCGTTTCCCCGTGGAACCTCGCGGGCAATGCTCGAAGCCTACGCGTTGGACACGGCGGCCTTGCTCAAGGCCGATCGCAACGCGGCGATTCGGCGCGGCGCCGCCGTCGCGACGGAACTGAGCGCGATATCCCGGACGATCCGTTCCGGCGCGACCGGGCGTTTGCTGCAATTGCCCCAAGATGTGGGGTTTAATGCAATCCTTGCGAGCCAATGCGACCAGCGTGCCGCCGGAATGGCAATCCAGTTCCTTCCATCTGGAATGTCCTGCGGCGGCACGATTTACCTCTCGCGGCTTGGTACAACCCTCGAAGTCCGCGTCACTTGGCTGACGGGGGGAGTCGAAATTGTTCCAAGCAATGTCTTTTGAGCGCCCCGTTGAGGACCTCGACGCCAGCTCGGGGTTCACCCTCATCGAGGCCCTGGTTGCGCTCGCCGTCGCGGCTGTCTCCTTGGCGGCCATCGGGTTGCTCATGGCGGGAAATATTCGCGGTTCGGGTAGGATCGAGCAGCATCTCGGGCTCGTCGCGACCCTGCGGGCGGTCGAGACCGGCCTTCCCGATCGAGCGAGCCTTTCGACCGGAACGCTCTCCGGCGAAATGCATGACCAAGCTTGGTCCGTCGATATGGCGCCTTTTCCGGGCGATTTCGTTAACCCGCGCGCGGCCCAATTCTGGACGCCCCAAATAATTGTCATCAAGGTGCTATCGCCGTCCGGAGCGGTGCTTCAGCTCGAGACCATAAGGCTTGGCAAGAGGACCGGCGAACAATGAAAAAAAACTCGCGCATTGCCGCTCGCCGCGGGTCCGAGGTGGCCGGGTTCACGCTTCTCGAAGCCCTTATCGCGGTCGCCCTGATGGGCGTGCTTCTCGCGACACTTGCGACGGTCACGGCGCAGTGGATGCCGGCCTGGAAGGCGGGCTTTGACCGCGTGCAGAGGGCCGATCTGCTCGGTCTCGGCCTCGACCGGATCGCCGCCGATCTTGCCGCGGCGGAATACGTGTCGAATGGCGGCGCGAACGCGCGGCTTCTCTTCGACGGTACATCATCCACGGTGACCTTCGTGCGATCCGCCATCGGCCCAAATGCAACGGCCGGGCTCGAAATTGTGCGCCTTGGCGAAACAGACGACGAGCGGGGCCGCGTCCTGGTCCGCGCCCGGGTCCCGTTTGTGCCGGTCACGGCCAAGGACCTGGACACCGGCGAGCTTGAATTCACCAATCCGATCGTACTGGTCCGCCCACCATTTCACGTTTCCTTCGCCTTCGCCGGCCGCGACCGCATCTGGCAAGAAACCTGGCATGATGTCGCGCAACTGCCAAACGCGGTCCGCGTGACCGTCCGCAATGCCGAGACAGACCAGATCTTGCCGGTCTCGACGGCGACCTTGCTCAAAGTGAACGCGCCAGCCGAATGCGCGGGAAGTGCGGCAAGCACGGGAACCGCTTGCGGTGGCCGAACTAACGGAGGAGCGATCCCAAACGGACCAGGGACGACCCAGCCTGGGACGACCCAGCCTGGGCCGGCACCGCCGCCCCAGTAAGCCGCTTCGCCCCAAGCGGCCCTGGCGGCGAAACTCGTGCAAGGGTACTTTGACCGGATTTTTAAAGTGGATGCCGCTGCGCGACAAGAAAATGCGGCAACGTCAAAAGCAAGAGCCTTTTTATGCTTCGACCGGAACTTAAGAATGCTCCAGCCGCGGACGGCTTTATTATCGTCGCGGTGCTCTGGATTCTCGTCGCCCTTGCGGCGCTCGCCTCCGTCTACGCGGTCTTTGTCGCCAACACGGCGATGACCGCGCGTGTGTACAACTCCAGGCTCGAGACCGAAGCTCTGATTGCCGCTGGGCTCGAACTCACCGCCTACCGGTTGCTTGGGTTCGACGACGCCTCGCGCCCAACTTCGGGCGCCTTCGACTTCCAGCTGCGACGATCCCATGTTGGCGTGGCGTTTCGTTCCGAGGGGGCGCGAATCGACCTTAACTTCGCGCCAAAGGCATTGCTTTCCGGCTTGTGCGGGGTGCTAGGGGCAAAGCCCGGGGACGCGGATACCTATGCGGATCGCATCATCGCCTGGCGGACAAAACCGCCCCCGGGCAACCAAAACCCAGAGGCAGATGCCTACAAGGACGCGGGCTTAAACTACGGGCCGCGGCAGGCCCCCTTTCAAAATGCCGCCGAATTGCGGCTTGTACGGGGATTGCCGGCGGCACTCGTGGACAACGCTCTCCCCTTTGTGACGGTTTTCAACGGCCGGGCGGAAATCGATGTCAACGAGGCCGCGCCAGAGGTGGTCGCGGCCTTGCCCAACATAAACTCGAACGTGGTTGACGAAATTCTGCAGCAACGCGATCCGCAAAATCCGCAAAAGGTCGTGAGTCTGCTTGGCACGGCGGCTTCCAGTGTCGCGGTTGGCGGGCGCAAGGCGACGCGGGCCGCCCTTCACATCACGCTTGACACTGGCCGCAAGGTGAACGCCGATGCCGTCCTCCTCATTGGCGAGAATAATAGCCCCGAACCCTATCGCATCCTAGCCTGGCGGGACGATTTCGATGGCCCCTTCTGAGTCTAGCATAACGTAATTCAAAAGGAGCCGACATGAGTGCGTCTTCGCCCGCAGGACCTTCCGCCACCGCTGTAAACGCCATCAAGGAAAAAGCCAAGCTGTTGAGCATCTATTCGATGATGGCCACGACTGCCGCAGGCTCGGGACATCCGACTTCGTGCATGTCTGCCGCCGAGCTGGTGGCCGGAGTATTTTTTCACGCGATGAAGTTTGATCCGAAGAACGCGAACTCGAATGATGACGATCGTTTCGTGCTTTCGAAAGGCCACGCTGCGCCATTGCTCTACGCCGCACTGGCGGAGGCGGGCGTGTTTCCGGTTTCGCGGGTGATGACGCTGCGGGAGTTTACCAGCGAGCTGGAGGGCCACCCAACGCCCCGGATTCATGGCGTGGATGCCGCGACAGGGTCGTTGGGCCAAGGACTTTCGGTAGGGTCGGGCCTCGCGATTGGCGCGCGGATGGATAAGAGCCCGAACTCGGGTGTACGTGCTTACGGGCGACGGCGAATTGGCGGAAGGGCAGATCTGGGAAGCGGCCGCATTCGCCGCGCATTACAACCTCGATAATCTGACGGTGATTGCTGACATCAACCGGCTGGGCCAGAGCGAGCCGACGATGTACCAGCACGACATGGAACGCTACCGGCTGAAATTCGAGTCGGAAGGTTTCGATACGCAAGTGATTGACGGACATGATGTGGCCGCGGTGCTCGCGGCGCTCGATCGCGCCAAGACCGTGAAGGGGCGGCCACAGGCCATCGTGGCGCGAACGATCAAGGGCCACGGCTTCAGCTTGGTCGCCGACAAACTGAACTGGCACGGCAAGCCATTCTCGAATGAACAGCTTGCTGCCGCGATTCAGGAAATGGGCGGCGGACCGACGGTCCCGCCCGATCCAGGAAACTCGTTCGAGCGAACATCACTGCCGAAGCCGCCTGAATGCACCCCTCCCGCCGCGCCGGACTACGCCAAAGATGCGAAGGTAGCGACGCGCGAGGCGTACGGCTTCGCGCTGAAGCGGCTGGGAGCTACGAACCCCCACGTAGTGGCCATATCGGGCGACGTGAAAAACTCGACATTTTCGGAAGTATTTGGCCACGCGTACCCGGACCATTTTTGGCAAGGATATATCGCCGAGCAGAACATGGTGAGCGTCGCGGTAGGATTGCAGGCGCGCGGCAAGGTGCCCTTTGCTGACACGTTTGCCTGTTTCCTTTCGCGCGCGTACGACAATGTGCGCATGGCGGCCATCAGCCGCGCGAACATCAATCTGTGCGGATCGCATTGTGGTGTCTCGATCGGTGAGGACGGTCCATCGCAGATGGCGCTGGAGGATATCGCCATGTTCCGCGCGGTGCATGGCTCGGCTGTTTTCTATCCGAGTGATGCGGTCTCGGCCGAGCGCCTGACGGAGGCAATGGCCCAGCGCGCGGGCATCAACTACTTGCGCACTTCGCGGCCGAAAATGCCCATTCTGTATTCGAACGATGAGAAATTCCCGATTCCGGGTTTCAAAGTGTTGCGCAAGAGCGCGGAAGACAAGGTGACGGTAATCGGCGCTGGCGTGACGCTGCACGAAGCGCTGAAGGCGGCGGATCAATTGAAAGCAGCGGGAGTTGCGATTCGCGTGATCGATCTCTACTGCGTGAAGCCTCTGGTTGGCAAGTCGCTGGCTGCCGAAGTCGGCGCGACGGGCGGGCGGCTGGTGACCGTGGAAGATCATTGGCCGGAGGGTGGATTAGGCGAGGCTGTGTTGCATGCCTTGGTTGCCGCACGCGCGGCGCCTGCGAAATTCAAACTGGTGGCTGTGAACGGTATGCCGCATTCGGGCAAACCGGACGAACTTGTCGATGCGTTTGGAATTTCAGCACGTCACATTGTCGAGGCTGTAAAGGGCGTTTTGTAGGCAGCGCACTTGAGTGCGCCATCGCTGAGTATAGCTGGCTGAGTTAGGACTGTTAACGGAGATCGAATGAACTCCTATCGCGTTATTGTCGAAGCCTCGTCCCGCTGGATCGACCAGGTTGCAACGACGATCGTCGAGGGCCGTGAATCATTGCGCGCAAGGCGTCTCTACCAGCTCGTCGAGCAGCAGGACGGTGCTTTCGTGCTGCAAGGGACCTCGCCAAGGGAAGCTTTTGGCGGGGCTTGGGAGCCCGTTCACATCGTCGACGGGCATATCGATGCCTCCGTTGCGGCCAAACTGGCGGAAATATTGCGCGGCGCCCAAGTCGAACTCGTGCTGCAACCCAATCGTTTCATGTACCGGCTGCTCGAATTGCCGCGCCGTGCCTCGGATTTCCTCGAAGGGATTATCCGCGCTCAGATCGACCGCCTGACGCCGTGGAGTTCCGCCGATGCGGCCTTCGGGTGGTATCCTTCGACCGAAACCGGCACCGACCGGATGGCTGTCACAATCGCCGCGACGGCGCGGACGCTGATCGCGCCGTTCATCAGCGCGATTGCTCGTCTCGGCGCCGACGCGATCGTTGTATCGGCGGCATGGCCACAACCCCGGCCGGATATCGCGGCCATTAAGATATGCGAACAGAAGACCGGACAGGCGGAGGGACACCGCCGTATCCGGCGTATTCTGATCTTGCTGCTTGTTGGCGCTGGCGCCGTTGGCGCCGTGTCGGTCGCGGCGAGTGCCGTCATCGGCGGCGCGATCGAGACGCAACGAGACGATTTGACGCGCCGCATCGCGGAGCGCCGCGCCGCGATCCAACCGGGTCACGACGGGGCGAGCGAGGCGGCGCTCGATTTGCAACGGCACAAGCATCAAACGCCCTCGAGCGTCATTGTCATCGAAGCCTTATCGCGGTTGCTGCCGGACGATACTTATCTGACCGAGCTCAGAATCCTTGGCGACAAAATGCAGATCGTCGGCGTGACGCGAGATGCCCCATCCTTGATCCGCCTCATCGAACAGACCTCGCATTTTAGCCGCGCGACCTTTTTTGCCCCGACAACGCGATCGCCATCGGAGTCGGGCGAGCGTTTCTCCATCGAGGCTCACATCGAGCCGGTTTACACGCCAGGTCTATGATCAGCCCCTTGCTCCGCACCCATCCGGTCCAAAAACTATTTACTCGTGCGCACGCCGTGCCGCTATTGGGTTATGCCGCGCTCGTCATGGGTTTGGCGGTTACTACCTGGCTCGCGCTTGCAAGCCTTGCCGGCGATTACGCGGATTACGCGGCCGCCGCGGATTTGCTCGATCGGCTCGAAGGCCGCAAGGCTTCCACCGAGGCGTACAGTCTTGCGTCCGGCCCGGCCGGCTCGCCATTTCTGGAAGGGCCGACCGTGGAAGTCGCTGGCGCCGCGCTGCAACAGCGGGTCGTTGCCGCCGTCAAAGATGCTGGCGGGAATGTGCTGTCCTCACAGGTCGATTTGCAGGGATCGCAAGCTAAACAAGGCTACGTCAGCCTCTCGGCAAACTGCGAGGTCGGCCAGGGCGCCTTGCAGCAGTTGCTTTACGATCTGGAATCGGGAATGCCGTTTTTGTTTATTGACCAACTCGTGGTACAAATGCCGCAATCGGGTGGTGGAGCAAGCGTTGAGACGGAAGCTGCGCGGATGCGCGTGCAAATCGATGTCTCGGGGCTATGGCAGGTGACCAAATGATAAGGCTTTGCGCTTGCGTGATCGTGGCAATGGGCGCTTTTTCCGTGAACGAAGCCATCGGCCAGGCGGCCGGCGGGACCCTGCGGGAAAGGGCTGCGGGTCAGACCAGTCCAAACACGGAGCAACTCCCTGCCGCCCCCGCAGGTGCGGGCGCGCGGCAGCCCTCTCGGGGCGGCAATCCGCTGTGGGGGATTCCAGTTAGCGCGCTCGACGCCACCCGGGAACGGCCGATTTTTTCGGCGTCCCGGCGGCCGCCCAGGCCGCCCGTCGTGGCCGAGCGGGTGGTCGCGGCCCCGCCTCCGCCCAAACCGGCCGAACCCGAGCATCCGCTCCTCACTCTCGTCGGAACGGCAATCGGCACGCCCAAAAATGTCGCGGTTGTGCTCGACCGCACCACGAAAACCATCGTTCGTCTTCATGTCGGCGAAGCAGTCTCGGGGTGGATTTTGCGCTCGGTCAATTCGCGGACGATGACCGTCGAGAAAAATAGCCAGACCGTGACCTTGGCTCTCCCGGCGCCCGGCTCGCCGCCGCTGAATCCGCTGCCTGTTTCGGAAGCTTCCGGGGCTTCCCGCGAGTTTTGAGCCACGGTTAAAGCGGACAAGGCTCATGCTTACAGCCTAGGCGGCGTGGCTGCCAACGATTTGCAATCGCTCTCCTTACATGTTAGGTGACGTTTGTTAAAGCGTCTCATTTTTGTACACGGTTTGCCGGAAGCGGCGCCGCAGACGCCTATCTCAAGTAACGCAGGAATAAGAGGAATGAGAGGGAATGATAATGTTTAAACGACTCCTGATGGCCGGCGCGATGGCGTGCCTGTGCTCTGCTGCGGCTATGGCCGCGCCTACGCCCTTGATTACGGTTCCACACACTTGTTCCGCTGAGGTCTCTCTCTCCGCGGCCGATTACGCGACATTCAAAGCCCAGCTTGCATTGGCCGTTCAGGCTACTGGCAACGGAGGCCTCGGCTTCAATATGTGGGCGACCATCGTCGCCAAGGACGGCACGGTTTGCGCCGTCACCTACTCGGGCAGCCACAAAGTGGATCAATGGCTGGCCAGCCGGGTGATTTCCGCCCAAAAGGCCGCCACGGCGAACGGCCTGAGCTTGGGCGTGGTAACCGGCGCCAGCACCAAGGGACAATTTGCGTTGTCCACGGCCAATCTCTACTCGGCCACGCAGCCCGGGGGCAGCCTCTATGGATTGTCGGATAGCAATCCTGTCGCCGCCGCGGGAGCGTACGGGGATAGGATTGACACCGGCACCGGCGCTTACATAGGCCCCCTCGACACCAGAACCTATGGCATGCCCACCGATCCGATGGTTGGTCAGGTAATCGGCGGCATAAATGTCTTCGGCGGCGGGCTCGCTCTGTTTAACGGCAGCGGCATTAGAAAGGGCGGCGTCGGCGTCAGCGGCGATACGTCCTGCACGGATCACATGGTCGCTTGGCACCTTCGCCATAATTTGAACCTCGACCTTCTAGCGACGGGGGGCATCAGCGGGCCGGCGGCCCTTATTTCCGGGGGCCCGGGCGACACGACCCATCCCGACAATATCATTTTCGACATCTTGGCCAATCCCGCCGGAGGCACCGGCTCAAGCCACAACGGTTTCGGCCACCCGCCGTGCCTGAATAACCCAGTGATCAACGCGGCGACGGGTACCCCCACGTCTCTTCCACCGGTGCAGTAACGCTAGCAGGTACGTTGGCGGATTGCGTGGCGGCCAGAAATGGGAAGCGGCATATCGCCGCTTCCCTATTTTAATGGGCGTATCGTCAACGGATTGCGGATTGCGTGGCGGCCAGAAATGGGAAGCGGCATATCGCCGCTTCCCTATTTTAATGGGCGTATCGTCAACGGGTTGCATCTTCTTTACCTGGTGTCGGCAAAAATGCAGGGGCCGGAACGGGACCTTCGGCAGTTCCTCCCCAAATAACTTCGGTAACTGGCAGCAGGTGGCGCCCCTGCGAAGTTGACGTTACGGATGGCGGCACCGAGCCCTCCGGCGGCAGCGACGCGGTTCATAATGGCGAGACCGCGCGGGTTCCCTATTCCGTGACCTAGCAATTTTTTGGACAGAAGATTTCACATCTACAGCGATTCGTTTTCCATTCCCCCGTAAAGGATAGGCGATTTCCCGGTCCTTCCTGCGGCGTATCGTCATGTTGTTTATCCTTGCTTCGCTTGCCACCAGGGAATACGAGCGAAGGCCCCTCATGTCACGCCGGCCGGGGCACATGGGACGCGGCGGCATTCCAGACAAATCACGACGCCGCGATGGCGGCGCCCCACAATCGTTTCTCTTGCGCGCGGGCGCGCGGGGTGAAAACCGCGGCGCCTAAGAAACGGGAGTGAGCATGACCAAAGCGATCGTTGGCATCATTGGCGGATCGGGCGTCTATGACCTGCCGGGCCTCGAAGACATCCACGAGGAATGGATGGCGACGCCATGGGGCGAGCCCTCGGACCCACTTCGCTTCGGCCGAATCGGAGCGACAAAAGCCGTATTCCTGCCCCGCCACGGGCGCGGTCACAAATTGTCGCCATCGGGCATCAATTATCGCGCCAATATCGACGCCCTGAAGCGCGCCGGCGTGACCGACATCGTTTCGGTTTCCACCTGCGGCTCGTTCAAGCCGGACCTTTATCCGGGGCTTTTCGTGCTCGTCGATCAGTTCATCGACAGAACATTCGCGCGGCATAGCTCGTTTTTCGGCAATGGCTGCGTCGCCCATGTCTCGATGGCGCACCCTGTGGCGCCTCTTCTGCGCGACAGAATCGCGGCGGCGGCGGCGGCCGAAAACATCGCTTTCGTCAGCGGCGGGACTTACGTCTGCATCGAAGGCCCGCAGTTTTCCTCGCTCGCCGAATCGCTTGCGTACAAGGCTGCGGGCGGCGATGTCATCGGCATGACCGCGATGCCCGAAGCCAAACTTGCCCGCGAGGCGGAGATTTCCTACGCGACGATCGCGATGGTCACCGATTTCGATTGCTGGCACCCCGAGCACGATAATGTCGATGTCGCCTCGGTCATCAAAGTGTTGGAAGCCAACGCCGGAAACGCGGCGAAGCTTTTGGCCCGGCTGTTGCGTGATTTTCCGGCGGAGCACGAGCCTTGTCCGGCCGGTTCCGACCGGGCGCTCGATCATGCCCTGCTGACCCCGCCCCCGGCCCGCGACCGGGATCTGATGAAGAAGCTGGAGGCGATCATGCAACGGGTCAATCGTTCATGACCCTCGACCTCAAGGACACGATCCGCACGATACCCGATTACCCGAAGCAAGGCATCATGTTCCGGGACATCACGACGCTGCTCGGCGACGCCCGCGCGTTTCGCCGCGCGATCGACGAATTGGTGCAGCCCTGGTCCGGATCCAAGATCGACAAGGTCGCGGGCATCGAAGCGCGGGGATTTATCCTGGGCGGCGCGGTCGCGCATCAGCTCTCGGCCGGCTTCGTGCCGATCCGAAAGAAAGGCAAGCTGCCGCACACCAAGGTGTCGATTGCCTATTCGCTCGAATACGGGCTCGACGAGATGGAAATTCATGAGGATGCCGTGGCGCCCGGCGAAAGGGTCATCCTCGTCGATGATCTGATCGCGACCGGCGGCACGGCGGAGGGCGCGGTCGGGCTGTTGAAAAAAATCGGCGCCGATGTGGTGGCGGCCTGTTTCGTGATCGATCTTCCGGATCTCGGCGGCGCCAAAAAAATCAAAGCCATGGGCGTGCCGGTCAGAACGCTGATGTCGTTTGGGGGACATTGAAAAGGGCGGCGGGTTCGCGGTCAACTCCGATGACACCACGTTGCGATTCGAACCTCTATGGCCCGCACAATTGGTCAAGCGCTCAGCAACATGGACGCTGGAGTCTCATCTAGATTGTCGCGCTTCAAATGCCTGCGGCGACCGGTTCAGACATGCTGCTTGCAAGCGCCGCAAGGCAAAAACCGATCATTTGGTCGAGAGACGGTTCAGGATCCTGCTCACATTCCACGATTAGGCGTGGTTGGCAGAACCGGATGCAAGCGCTGTTGACGAGGCGCGCCGCAAGGGAGGAATCACCTACCGGAAACTCGCCCGATGCCATGCCGCTCACGATGATTTGCTCCAAAATCGCTGTCATGCGTTCCGTGTGCCGCGGCATGATCGCCCAATTTTCGATTATCGCCGTTTCAATCAAATCGTGCAACTTGCGGTCCATAATGTATTGTTTGGTGTTGATCTTTTTGACGGATCCGAACAAGTTGCGTATTCTTTGCGCGGCGGTGCCGCGAGAAGCAGCAGACTTTGCCGCCTCGGCCTCGATCTTGCCGAGGAGGTCCACGCAGACAGCCTCGTTGATTTCGGATTTCGCCGTGAAGAAGCGATAGACGTTGGCCGGAGACATGTGCAGTTCGCGGGCGATATCGGTAACCGTCGTCTTCTGGAATCCCATTTGATGGAACAAGCGCTCCGCGTTTTCGACAATCAGTTTACGAGTGTCTTTCTCCCCATCGTAACCATCGTAACGAGTCATTTGCACTTACCCTTTCTAACCCACAATCACCTGGGCACGCGCGCGCCCATCATCCGCGTCCGCGACAGGCCTATTATTGGGCCAGGCCAATTAGTCCACCGTATATAGAACTTCCAGCCGGTTCGGCGCCGCCATGTCCACCCCACACGCATGCGGTGCATGAGATGATGGCTATACTGATTTGACACTTAATACTGTGCAAAATAGCTCACCTCATACTGTGCAAAATAGCTCACATCGCCGGAAAATAAGCCCGCTTGAGGCTCCCACACTGTACTCGTCAATAGTCCATCATTCGACATTTGGACGTTTGACACGGACAAAGCATGGTGGACGTACTGGTCAGATAACCTGATCAGCAAATAATTGCAGGATTTTAGATCCCTGCAACCGAGCCACTTCCTTATTCTCATCCGCGGCTGATCCGGAACGAACATGTGAGGACTAACTATTCACTTCGATTTATTCTTGTGGCGCCAAGCAGATATGCCAAATTACTCCTCCCATGCTGAGTCGTGCTTGCGACGCGCGCCTTATCGCGACGGCCCGATGGATGGCGATGCTTTCCGCGCCAGTTCCTTGACCAGCCGATCCTGTAATGTCTAGAAGACCCGCCAGTCGCGGTGCTCGAAAAGCTTGCGCCAGCCGCGGATCGCGCCGTCATCAAGGAGCAGCGCATGGGCGGCCTGCTGACAGCTCCACCCATCGTCCAAAAGCGCCACGGCATTCGCGCGGCGCGTCACGGGGCAAGGTGAAGACCCGTCGCGCGCCAGCACCGTAAAAGCGCCGTCCGATCTTCTTCGCTGACGAAGCCAGACTGAATCATGGAATCCGCAAGAAATTTCTCGAGGCTCGTCAATGAGCCGGGGTATAGCGAAAAAGCCAAGCACGCCGACGATGATCGTGTCCGGGGTTCGCTCTGCCGAGCCGATCTGGCTCCCGTAGGGTCCGTCCCAGGCCGTGCGCGAGTGGGTTTTATTTACGCAAGCACGATGCCCCTTCCGTTCGGCCATCGCCTGCCCAGGATTTGGCCGCAGATCCGTTGCGGCGGTATTGTCCACATTGCAACGTCAAACGATTTTTCCTTAAGCGGCCTTAACTACGAGCGCTTGTCGATCGAAACGTAGTCGCGTCTCGGCGAACCGATGTAGAGCTGGCGCGGGCGGCCGATCTTCTGACTTGGATCCTCGATCATTTCCTTCCATTGCGCGATCCAGCCGGTGGTACGTGCCACCGCGAAAAGCGCGCAGAACATCGACACCGGGAAGCCCATCGCCTTCAGCGTGATCCCGGAATAGAAATCGATATTGGGATAGAGCTGCTTGTCGATGAAATATTCGTCGCTCAGAGCGATTTTCTCTAACGCCATCGCGACATCGAGCAACGGGCTATCCTTGATGCCGAGTTCGTTCAGGACATCGTGACATGTCTTCTGCATGATCTTGGCGCGCGGGTCATAGTTTTTGTAGACGCGGTGGCCAAACCCCATGAGCCGGAATGGATCGTTCTTGTCCTTGGCGCGGGCGATGAACTTCGGGATATTCTCGACCGTGCCGATTTCCATCAACATTTTGAGCGCGGCTTCATTGGCGCCGCCATGCGCCGGCCCCCACAAGCACGCCACGCCCGCGGCGATGCACGCGAACGGATTTGCGCCGGACGAGCCTGCAAGCCGCACCGTCGAGGTCGAGGCATTCTGCTCGTGATCGGCATGGAGAATGAAGATGCGATCGAGGGCACGGGCCAAAACCGGACTAATCTTATAGTCTTCGCACGGCACGGCGAAGCACATGCGCAAGAAATTCGAGGAATAATCAAGCTCGTTCCTCGGATAAATGAATGGCTGGCCGAGCGAATATTTATACGCCATCGCGGCGAGGGTCGGCATTTTGCCGATCAGTCGAAACGACGCCACCATGCGCTGCTTTGGATCTGAAATATCGGTCGAATCGTGATAAAAGGCCGAGAGCGCTCCCACGCTCGCCACCAGCACGGCCATCGGATGGGAGTCGCGGCGCAGGCCCGAGAAGAACCTGGCCATCTGCTCATGCACCATCGTGTGCCGCGTGACTCTGTGGTCGAAGTCCTTCTTCTGTACGGCTGTCGGCAATTGCCCATAGAGCAAGAGATAGCAGGTCTCGAGGTAATCGCCGTGCTCGGCGAGCTGCTCGATCGGATAGCCGCGATAGAGCAAAACACCCTGGTCGCCGTCGATGTAAGTGATCTCCGATTCGCAGCTCGCCGTCGAGGTGAAACCAGGATCGTAGGTGAACATTCCAGTCTGAGCATAGAACTTGCTAATATCGACAACCGAAGGTCCGATTGTTCCGGTCTTGACCGGCATTTGGACGGTGGAATTGCCGATACTAAAGGAGCCGGTCGTCGCGCTCATGGGGCTGATATCCTTAGGTTCGTTGCGGCGAGCCTTGCGTGCCATGCATGTAGGCTCCGACGCAATATGAATGATGCGGCGCAGCAACACTAGCTTATGCGCGGCGTCCTTTCAAGCGGAGGAAAACCGAGGCAGTATGCCCCGACTTCGCAACTGCCTAGGTTAGGTGGTCGCGATCCGGCTTGGCGGGGTGGATTTTTCGGGACGGCGGAGAGGGTTTCGGATCCAACAATCGGAGGATTCGGGGAGCGCCGGGCGAGCCGTCCAAGCGGCACAAGCTGCCGGGAGCGCGGCTCCAACGGCGCGAATCGCCGAACTCGAGCGCCGGCTCCAGTTGAACAGTTTGAATTGCTCCAAGACGCCATCCGCGACAGGTTGAAGAAGCCGGCGCGAACGTTCCAATGGACCGCCGGGCGGGCAAAAAAGTCGCAAGGGCGAACCCCCGTGGCAGGTCGCCGATCATTGCCCCTCGGCCTGTTCTGGATGCGGCGCGGCGGCCGGAAACGGATGCGAGCACGCCTAAGTGCACAGACCATGCTCTGCCGGCTGGTTCAGTCGGTTTGCAAGATCGTGCGGCATGGCCGGCAAGCGTTTTCGGAGATCAGCGCGGCCATGCTGGAGATGTTTGCGGCGATCCGCGAACGTTGCACGCGTGTCACGCGAAGGAGGAGACGCTGTTCCTGAGACATCGCGATCTTTTGACGCTTTCGTTTTCGCGATCCGTCACGCCGGAGACGAGCCGCCGACGGCGGAGCCGCGCGCAAAACGCCTCGAAGCGCCAGAACCGGCGGCCGAAACGCCGCCACGCGGCGCAAAACGGGCTGAAAATCCTCCTTAGACCCACGCGCCCGCCTTACCCAAAAACCCATCGTGGATTTAACCTGCCTTCCGAGCCCGGGGTGCGGCCTTGCCAGCGATTGAGACCAACGTTATAACCTTCACCGGATACCGACGGCATAGGGAACCGCCATGAGCGTTGTTCGCGAGCATCGGGTGAGGATTGCCGCCGCGCCGGCCTTTTCGTTGCTGCGTCTCTCCGCGCTTGCGCGATGCGGCGGCGCCATGATTGTGATCGCGGGCTTATGGGCAATGGTGCTCTGGGCGCTGGCTTGACCGGTCTTTGCGCGGATTTTTGGACCTTTCCTTGATGGACATTGCGATCCGCTTCCACGATGTCACGCTTGGCTACGACCGCCATCCCGCAGTGCATCACCTCGATGGCGAGGTCGAGAGAGGCGAGTTGCTCGCGATTTGCGGTCCTAATGGCGCCGGCAAATCGACTTTGCTCAAGGGCATCGCGGGAACGCTTGCGCCGCTTGCGGGCTCGATCGCCCTGCCACACCTAAAATCCCGGGACATTGCCTATCTGCCGCAGGCGGCCGATATCGACAAAAGTTTCCCGATCAATTTGCTCGATGTCGTCGCCATGGGGCTGTGGAAGCATTGCGGCCTGTTCGGCGGCATTTCGCGGAGCGGAACCGCGAAAATCCGTGGTGCAATCGCGGCAGTTGGGCTTGAGGGTTTCGAGGCCCGCCCGATCGCGACTCTGTCCGGCGGCCAATTGCAACGAATGCTCTTCGCGCGGCTCCTCATTCAGGATGCCGCGGTTGTCCTTCTCGATGAGCCTTTTACCGCCATCGATTCCAAAACCGTCGCCGATCTCCTTGTCCTCGTCGCACGCTGGCACGAGGAACATCGCACGGTGGTCGTTGTGTCGCACGATCTCGATCTCGTGCGGGAGCATTTCCCGCAGACGCTCCTGCTCGCGCGGGAAGAAATCGCCAAGGGGAAAACCGATGCCGTCCTTACCCCGGAAAATCTCTCGAAAGCGCGCTCCATGATCGAGGCGTTCGATGGGCAGGCGCAGACCTGCGCGCGCGCGGCATGAAGGGGTGCCTGCGTTTGGTTTTTCTTAACCCCGGAGCGCGTGCATGCAGCTGCATGATCTCTTAATCGCACCTTTTGCCGAATTCGCGTTCATGCGCCGCGCGCTCGCGGGCTCGATCGCGCTGGCGATCGCCGGCCCCCCGCTCGGTGTGTTTTTGATTTTGCGCCGCATGTCGCTGACTGGCGACGCACTGTCGCATGCCATTTTACCAGGCGCCGCGCTGGGCTATCTCGCCGCCGGCCTTTCGCTTGGGCCAATGACCATCGGCGGCCTGGCGGCGGGCCTTGTCGTCGCTATTGGTTCGGGCGTCGTCGCCCGCACGACAATTCTGCGCGAGGATGCCTCGCTCGCCGCGTTCTATCTGATCTCGCTCGCGCTCGGCGTCACAATTGTGTCCTTGCGCGGCTCGGACATTGATCTTTTGCACGTGCTCTTTGGCAGCGTACTCGCGGTTGACGACGCGACCCTCATCCTGCTCGCCTCGATCGCGAGCTTGTCGGTCGCCGCGCTCGCGATTCTCTACCGGCCTCTTGTGTTGGAAACCGTCGATGCCGGATTTCTCGCCTCGGTCAGCCGGAGCGGCGGCCCGGCGCAGATTGTCTTTTTGACGCTTGTCGTATTGAACCTTGTCGGCGGATTTCATGCGCTCGGCACTCTTCTTGCCGTCGGCATAATGATGCTGCCCGCGGCTTCGGCAAGGCTGATAACTCAAGAGATGACCGCGATGATCGGAATCGCGGCGGCGCAGGGAATGCTCGCGGGCTATGCCGGGCTCGTCGTTTCCTTTCAGGCTGGCCTGCCTTCGGGACCTGTCATAATTTTGATCGCGGGCATCATGTATCTTTTGGCCCTGCTATTCGGCCCGGCCGGCGGCGTACTGCAACGGGTGAAGCCCCGGCGGCATTTGGAAGCCTGACCTCCTCAGAACGCGGAGCGTTTTCTTGGCAAAGGAGAGTTTTCATGACAAGCGTACGTTATGTTATAACTTTTATCGCGGTTTGCCTGAGCGCGGCGCACGCATGGCCGGCTAAAGCGCAAGCCCGTGAAAAGCTGCCGGTCGTTGCGACCTTTTCGATTCTCGCGGATTTTGTTCGCAATGTCGGCGGTGACCGGATTGAAGTCGCCGCCCTCGTTGGTCCCGATGGCGACACCCATGTCTACCAGCCAAAGCCAGCCGACGCGGAAAAGCTCGCCGCGGCACGGCTTATTGTGGTGAATGGCCTCGGTCTCGAAGGCTGGATCGATCGTCTGATCAAGGCGTCTGGCGCCAAGGCGCCAGTAATTGTTGCGACGAAGGGCATCAACCCGCAACACATGCGCGAGGGAGGCCGTGTCGGGCTAGACCCACATGCTTGGCAATCGATCGCCAATGCCAAGATCTATGTCGCCAACATCCGCGACGGACTGATCGCCGCCGACCCCGGGGGGGAAGCAGTCTATCGCGCCAACGCGGAGAACTATCTCGCTAAGCTCGACGCGCTCGAAAAGGAGGTCAAGGCGGAAATTGCGAAAATTCCGCCTAAGCATCGCGAAATCATCACGACCCATGATGCCTTCGGCTATTTCGGCGCTGTCTATGGTTTCCGCTTCATCGCGCCTGAGGGCGTCTCGACAGAAGCGGAGGCAAGCGCCCGCGATGTCGCCAAAATCATCCGCCAGATTAGGGCCCAAAAAATTCCGGCGGTGTTTCTCGAAAATGTGACCGACCCAAGACTCGTGCAAAGCATCGCCACTGAATCCGGCGCAAAGGTCGGCGGCACGCTATATTCCGATGCGCTTTCTCCTCCAGACGGACCGGCTTCGACTTACATCGACATGATGCGCAATAATGTTAAGGAACTCTCCGCCGCGCTGGCGAACTAGCGGGCGGCCTTGACGCGCGCGTGCAACTCCAAGACAAGTTTGCCAACAAAACTCGTGGTTTTCCGCATCTGGCGCGCTACCACCAGGCGGCGCGGCGCGGCCGGACGACATGCATCTGGAGTTTCGCATGGATGAAAGAATTCCCGTCACCGTGCTCACCGGCTATCTCGGCGCCGGTAAGACGACGCTTTTGAACCGCATTCTTTCCGAGGACCATGGCCGGAAGTTCGCCGTCATCGTCAATGAATTCGGCGAAATCGGCATCGACAACGATCTTGTCGTCGGCGCCGACGAGGAAGTGTTCGAGATGAACAACGGCTGCATCTGTTGCACGGTGCGCGGCGACCTCATTCGCATCGTCGAAGGCTTGCTGAAGCGCAAGGGCAAGTTCGACGCGATCCTCGTCGAGACGACAGGTCTTGCCGATCCCGCTCCCGTGGCGCAGACCTTTTTTGTCGATGCGGATGTGCGCGAGGCAGCTCAGCTCGATGCGGTCGTCACCGTCGCCGACGCCAAATGGCTCACTGAGCGGCTGAAAGACGCGCCGGAGGCCAAGAATCAGATTGCCTTCGCCGATGTGATCATCCTCAACAAGACCGATCTCGTTTGCGCGGACGAGGTTAGCGAGATCGAATCGCGCATCCGCGCGATCAATCCCTATGCGAAACTGCACAAGACTGTGAACTGCGGCGTGCGGCTCGACGCCGTGCTCGGCCGCAACGCCTTCGACCTCGAGCGCATCCTCGAAATCGAGCCGGAATTTCTCGACGCCGCAGATCATCATGATCACGGCGATCATCACGGCCACCACGAGGCGCACGGCTTAAAACATTATCACGACGAAGACATGCAATCGGTGTCTCTGTCTATTGAGCGCGATATCGATCCGGAAAAATTCATGCCCTGGCTGCAAGATTATGTGCAGAGGGAAGGCGCCTCGATCCTCCGCGCGAAAGGCATACTCGCCTTCAAGGACGAGCCCAAGCGCTTCGTCTTCCAGGGCGTGCACATGCTTCTCGACGGCGATCTCCAACGCGAATGGAAACCGCAAGAAAAACGCCAGAGCCGGCTCGTCTTCATCGGCCGCAATTTGAAAAAGGACGAGATCACTAGGGGGTTCATGAGCTGCGCGGAATAATATTTGAAGCAATGCCGCGGGGGGCTCGCGCTAAAGAATGAGATCATGGCCGCCGCCTCCCTAACCGCCCATGTCACGCCGATTGACGCCGGCGCGCCGGTCGCGGCGGCGGGCTTTCTTGGAGAAGTTCCAGCGCTTGCGCTCGAAGACGGCACCGTGCTGCTCGCCACGCCCCGCGCCGAACAACGCATCTCGGCGCATCCCGATGCTTCCATTCTTGTTGCCGTCGCGTCAGGTGACAAATTCATCACCGGGGGCGATGATGGCCGCGTGGTGGCGGCCTCCCAAGATGGCGGCGTTCAAGAGATCGCGGATGAAAAAGGCAAATGGATCGATGCGCTCGCCGCGCGGGGCGATGGCGCGATAGTGTGGTCAAGCGCCAAGAATGTCCGTGCCCGCGATAAGGACGGCAGCGTCAAGACTTTTGCCGCACCGTCGAGCGTGCGCGGGCTAGCCTTCATGCCGAAAGGCTACCGGATCGCGATCGCCCATTACGATGGCGCGACCTTGTGGTATCCGAACGCCGCCGCGTCGCCGGATCTATTCAAATGGAAAGGCTCGCATCTTTCCATAACGGCGTCCCCGGACGGGCGTTTTCTCGCGACCGCGATGCAGGAAAACGCGCTGCATGCCTGGCGCGTCGCTGACCAGAAGGACATGCGCATGAGCGGCTATCCGGCGAAAACGCGCTCGCTGTCTTGGTCCTTCGACAGCCATTGGCTGGCGACTTCCGGCGCCGATGCGGCGATTATTTGGCCGTTTAAGGACAAGGACGGGCCGATCAACAAAGCCCCGCTCGAATGCGGCGCGCGGCAGGCAAGAGTTACTCAAGTTGCATTCCATCCCAAATCTCTCGTGGTGGCACAAGGCTACGAGGACGGGCTTTTGCTGCTTTGCCGGATCCCCAACGGCGCCGAAATCTTGGTTCGCGCGGCGCCAAAGGGCGGGCGGGCAATTAGCGCGCTTGCCTGGGACCACGCGGGCGGCAGGCTCTTGTTCGGCGCGGCGGATGGCGCGGCCGGTCTCCTCGATATGCCCGCTTGAGACAGGTATTAAATCTGTCACGCTGTGACAGTATAGTTTTCTGTTTGCTCGGTTTCCTGCCACTCGAAGGAGCCTTGAGATGAAAATCGCCGATGTGCGCGCCCGCGCTTTCGCGATGCCGCTCAACAATCCCTCCTATCCGCAGGGGCCGTACCGTTTCTACGACCGCGAATATTTCGTGATCGAATATCGCACCGATCCGGACGCCTTGCGCGCCGTCGTGCCGGAGCCGCTCGAAATCTCCGATCCGCTCGTCAAATTCGAATTTATCCGCTTGCCGGATACGACCGGTTTTGGCGATTTCACCGAGTGCGGCCAGATGATTCCGGTTCGCTTCCGGGGCGGGAGCGGCATTTTCGTTCATTCGATGTATCTCGACGACGAGGCTCCGGTCGCGGGGGGCGTGAAATCTGGGGGTTTCCACAGAAGCTGGCGCGGCCAAAACTTTGCCATGAGAGCGAAGTGCTTGTTGGCGCGTTGCATTTTGGCTCGGTGCTCTGCGCCGTTGCGAGCATGGGGTATAAACACAAGGAGCTGGACTTATACCAAGTCTCTGAAAGTTTGACTCCTGAGGCGGATTCCCGAAATCGGCATTTATCTGATTCACCATGGCAAACAGCTTTTGGGAGAGTTTGCCATGTCGACTCCGGTTCCGCTTCGCTCTGACTTTGACACGATTGGCCTGCGCATGCTGGCGCGGCGATCGCGTGACCCCGATCAGACCCGGCGTCTCTTGGCACTGGCCGAGATTTATGATGGCGGCTCGTGGCCGGATGCGGCGCGGATCGGCGGGGTCGGGGTGCAGATCGTGCGCGACTGGGTTGTCCGTTTCAACGCCAAAGGTCCTGATGGTCTCTTGACCGGCAAAGCGCCGGGCGCTCCCAGCATCCTCGGCGAGCGCCAGCGCCAAGCCTTGCCGGCAGGTCGTGGAAGATGGGCCAATTCCCGCCCTGCATGGCGTCGTCCGCTGGCGGCTGATCGATCTGGCGCAGTGGCTCTTCGAAGAGTTCCGGGTTTCGATCTCCAAGCCGACGCTCAGCCGCGAGCTGCGGCATATGGGCTTTCGCAAGCTCTCGGCGCGACCGCGCCATCATGCGCAAGACGAGGAAGCCGCGGCGGCTTTTAAAAAAACTTTCTCGCCCTCGTGGAGGAGACCGCCGCAAAAGAGGCTCCTGGCAAGCCGATAGAGATTTGGTTTCAAGACGAAGCTCGGATCGGGCAGAAAAACAAGGTCACCCGCCGATGGGCGAAACGCGGGACACGGCCTTCGGCGCCGCACGACCAGAGGACGAGTTCAGCCTATATTTTCGGCGCCATCTGCCCGGCCGAAGGAAAAGGCGCCGGGCTCGTACTACCCTCCTGCAACAGCGAGGCCATGGCCCTGCATCTCGAAGAAATCTCGCTTGCGGTCGCACCAAGCGCGCATGCGCTCGTTCTTCTCGATCAGGCCGGGTGGCATGTCTCGGCGAAGCTTCCCGTCCCGGACAACATCACGCTCTTGCCGTTGCCGCCGAAATCGCCCGAGCTCAATCCGGTCGAGAACATCTGGCAATTCATGCGCGACAACTGGCTCTCGAACCGCGTCTTCAAATCCTACGACGACATTCTCGACCACTGCTGCTTCGCCTGGAACAAGCTCATCGACATGCCCTGGAAAATCATCTCCATCGGAACAAGAGAGTGGGCCTATCGGTCGTGATCAGCGAGACTTGGTATTAGGCCCGATCGAGCGCGAACTTGGCGAACCAAATTTCCTCATCAAGATCATTCCTCATGTCGATGGCACGGCACGCATTTGCGAACTTGTGCGCTATCGCTGGCAAGACGTAGCTCTCAAGGGCGCATGGGGCGGACCAGCGGCGCTTCAACTATTTGCCCATGCGATGGGAAACGTCTCGAAACTTCCGGTTCTAGAGGTGCTTTCCGGCACCCATTTCGTCGCCGATGTGACGCTCGGCCTTGGCCAGGTCGTGCATGACTATTTGGCGGAGGGTCAAAAAGCGCTGGCTCAAACTTTCTCCCTCGCGACGGAGTCCGCACAATGAATGAAATGCGTCCGCCGCGCGCCAAGGCGCGCAAACACGACATCTCGGCGATCGCCTGCCGCTACGACCGGGTCGCGCTGGTGCTGCAAGGCGGCGGCGCCCTAGGTGCTTATCAAATCGGCGTCCATCAGGCGCTCGCGGAAGCCGGCTGCGAGCCCAATTGGATCTCGGGCGTGTCCATCGGCGCCATCAATTCCGCGATCATTGCCGGCAATGGGCCGGAAAAACGGCTACAAAATCTCGAAGCTTTCTGGTCCACTATCTCCGGGCGCAAGATCTGGGCCTATACGCCGGAAGGCGACATTTTTCGCGATTTTCGCAATCAGACAAGCTCGCTGATGACGCTACTTTTTGGCCAACCCGGGTTTTTTCAGCCGCGATTGCCCAATCCATGGCTGCATCTCCCCGGCGCGCAGGGCGCAACCAGTTACTATGACTCCGACACTTTAAGAGACACGCTCGAAAAGCTCATCGATTTCGATCTTCTGAACGATGGCCACAAGCGGCTTAGCGTCGGCGCGGTCAATGTGCGGACCGGCAATTTCGTCTATTTCGACACCGAGAAGCAAAGGATCGGGCCCGAGCACATCATGGCCTCGGGCGCGCTTCCGCCGGCGCTTCCAGCGGTCAAGATCGAGGGGGAATATTATTGGGACGGCGGCATCGTCTCGAACACGCCGCTGCAATATCTGCTGGAACAGGACGAGCACCAATCGTCGCTCGTTTTTCAGGTGGACCTCTTTAGCGCGGGCGGCGCCCTTCCCCGACAGATGTCGGATGTCCTCACCCGCCACAAGGAAATCATGTACTCGAGTCGAACCCGCCAGAATACCGATGCCTTCGCCCGCACCCACAATATGAAAATGCGGCTCGCCGAGGCCCTGAAAAGGGTTCCTCCCGAAGCGCTGCGGCCGGGCGAAAAAGAATTCATCGCAGAATGTTCGAAATCCGCCGTCGTCAATATCGTGCATCTCATCTATCAGCACAAAAATTACGAAGGCCACGCGCGGGACTACGAGTTTTCGGGCACCTCGATGCGCGAGCATTGGGACTCGGGCTATGAAGATACTCTGCGCACGCTTCGCCATCCCGAATGGCTGGAGCGCTCGGCAATATCGCGCGGCGTGACGGTCCACGATTTGCAGTGAGGACCCGACGTAGGAGCGGGTTTCCGCGTATGGTGTTTATGCCGCGTGGCCCTACGAAATCTGAACGGCGCGATTATCCCAAGTGTCGAAGAGAATGACCCATCGGCCCCAGCCGTCATTGCCGGGCTTGATCCGGGGCCGGGCACGACACCCATTTCATAGATATGTGCTCGCGCTTATCTCGGCGGACGACGGGCGTGAGAGGTGCATCGTCAAGGCGCGCCGCTGGCCTCTTTCGCTATTCCTTTCAGCGCCGCCTTGTCGTCTTCGGTGAGGTCGGCGGAGACCGGACATTTCGGATCGAGGATCGCTTCGACGAGGCCGGGAGCTTGCGCGCCCGTGTCCTTGATGTGGTCATTCCAAACGAGACCGCGCACGGTATAGGGGGCAAATTCGTCGCCGGAGCAGGCGAGGCTTTTGAGTTGATTCGCTAAAGATTTCTTATATGCGGTTTCGCCCACGTGTCCCTTTTCGAGAATCGCTCGCGCGCTTGCCTCGTTACCAGAAATGTTCGGATTCAATATCTCGATGCGCTTAAGAGCTTGTTCACGTTGTCCGCCTTCGGGCACCTCCTTCATGATCATCGCCCGTAGGGTGGCAAACTCTTCCTTTGACATTGGGCTTTGTTTCAGGTCGTCCTCGAAGACTGCGGTCAACGAGGCATCCTCGAAGTTCGTGCGCCACACTCCCGCGCCGCTCATATCCGTGCCGTCGAAGAGTCGATTTTTGAAAATCCGCGCCTTGAAGCTGCGCGCTTTCGAGCGACGCGCCCTGAAGCCACGCGCCGCGGAGGTACGCGCCCTGAAGCTGCGCCTCGCCGAGCGACGCGCCCTGAAGCTGTGCGTTGACGAGCCACGCGCCCTGAAGCTGCGCGCCGTCGAGCGACGCGTCCTGAAGCTGCGCGTAGATGAGGGACGCGCCCTGAAGCTGCGCACTGTCGAGCGACGCGCCCTGAAGCTGCGCACTGTCGAGCGACGCGCCCTGAAGCTGCGCGTGCAAGAGGTTCGCGCCCTGAAGCTGCGCTTCGGTGTAGTAGCTTGTATTTGATCTTACATACGGCGTCCTTTTGGAGATGGCCGGTTCACTGCCGATGGTGGTCAGGCAGCGATCATTTTTTCCCTCGCAATCGGGATGGCGTCAAGGAATGTTTGCAGCGGCGTCTTGCCGAAGCACCAGCGGCCTTGATGCGGTCTCTCCTCGTTGTAGCTTTTGACCCATAGATCGAGGTCGTCCTGCAAATCCCCGATCGAGGCATAGAGCCTCTTTCGGAAGGCGATGCGATAGAACTCATCCCGCACTGTCTTGTGGAAGCGCTCAGCGATGCCATTCGTTTGTGGGCTCTTCGTCTTGGTCCTGGAATGGTCAATATCTTCCACCGCGAGATAGAGCTCGTATTCGTGATGCTCGGGATTGCCGCAATATTCGGTGCCGCGATCGGTCAGAACAGGTGAGAGCTTCACGTCCTTTTCGTCGAAGAAGGGCACGACCCGATCGTTCAAGAGGTCGGCCGCGGTGATCGGCGTCTTGCGATCATAGAGTTTGGCAAACGTCACTTTCGAATAGGTGTCGATGAAGGTCTGTTGGTAGATGCGGCCGACCCCTTTCATGTTGCCAACATAGAACGTGTCCTGCGCCCCGCAGTAGCCCGGGCATTCGCTCTCGAACTTGGCCCGTGCGCCTCCTTTTCGGTCTTGGCTTTCTCCAAGGCTATGACCTGCGCCTCGGTCAGGATCCGGCCTTGCCTCAGCAACCTTGGCTTCCAGCGCCTTGAGCCGTTTCTTCATCGTCTCGAGATCATGGCGCTGCCAGACGCCGCGCACGCCGGCCGGCGAGATCGAGTGGCCAAGTTTCCTCATTTCGTTAGCGACGCGGATCTGGCCGAAGGCCGGCTGCTCCAGCGAAAATTCAACGATCCGCGCCTCGATCTCGGGCGCGGTCCGGTTCGCCAGGATTGGCTTCCTGCGGCTGATCTCTTGCAACGCCAGCTCGCCGCCTTTGTCATAGAGTTCCTTGAGGCGGTAGAAGCTGTCGCGGCTATAGCCGAGCATCTTGCAGGCCTGGCTCACATTGCCGAGCTGCCTGGCGAGCTTGAGCCAAGCCCACCTTTCCTTTGATAATCTTCTGGTCCTTGGTCATCGTCGGTGTCCTCCTAAAACGCCGAGGCCGGGCTCTCCGCAAACCTGGCCAGCTCCGCGCCCGGCCTCGGCTCTCGCTTCGGCCTTATGACACCAAATGTCGGATCAAATATCAACTAGTACAGCTTCGGCGAGCCACGTGCCCTGAAGCTTCGCCAAGTTCGAGCGACGCGCCCTGAAGGTGGGCGCCCACCAAATCGGCCTTGCGCAAATCCGCGGCCTCGAAAACCACGCTTTCGAGGTGCCTACCACGCAGGGTCAAAGTTTGCTTGACGCTACCGAGCTTTTTCGGGTCGTCGATCTTCGCGGCTTCGAGCGAGTCGAACCCCGGAAGCACGAGCGTATTCGAAAAGAGGCTTTTGCGCCGCCGCGTCACATCATCAACCTCGCCATTGAACAAGAGATCGTGGAACGAAGTCCATATAGGCTGCGGCTGATCGTCCTCGTCGCCCTTTGCTCCGAGCCAGGCTGTGACGCCATTTGGCGGAATCCACTGCCGCTTGCCGATCCAATCCTCCACCCATTCGCCCGGAAAGGTCGCCGCGGTGAACGCAAGGCCAAGGGGGATCAAACAGGCAGTGAGCCCGGCAATGTAACGGCCGGTCAAGGCCAGCACACCCCGCCAATCCTTGCTCCTGCGTTCGAGGCGCCACATCAGCTTGCTTCGGCGATTGAGTACGGCGGCCAAAGCAGCCACAAAAGAATCACGTCGGCGAGAACCGCAAAGCGCTGAACCCAAGTGACCCACTCAAGATGGTAGGGCAAAAATTGCACCTGGATCAAAAGCAGTAAAAGAACCGGGCCGATAACCAAGGAGAACCAGGCGATCAACTTCAAGATGAGCCCAAGCCCGCCCTTGCGAATGTCGCGCGGCCCAGCGAGAAATTGCACAAAAATATTGCTCGGCAGCTGCCGCCGTAAGCCCTCTCTCGTTTCCGGCGCATCGCCGAGCTGCGCGCGAAGCTCGGCGTCATACACGCCGACCTTCGCGCCCAGCATGACGAAATGGACGAGCGTATAGGCATGCGAGACGATGAAAACAATTGGTGCCAGGAAGAAAAAGGCAACGAGCGGCAGTTCGACATTGAGAAACGGCAGTTTGACCGGATTTTCGAGCAGGAGATCTGTATGTGTGACAGCGCCCGCCGCGATGCCAATATAGAACAACACAAAGAGATAACTCAGCCAAAATCCCGCGCTGACGGCGGCAGCGTCCTCGACGCTTTTGCGGACCGCATCGAGGTCGTGCGTCTCCTTGGCGAATTGTTCGGTTGGATCAGCAGGCGCGGCAGGCTTTTCCGCCCGCGCCGCCCGCGCACGGGAAAGCCGCCACTCGCAAAGCCGCTTCGACATTTGTTTCCCCCTCGATCCATCGTAGCATAAGGCAAGCGCTCGCGGGCGCTAAAGCCGCGTCCATTGTTCGAGAACCGAGATGACCGCGCCGGTGAGGCGCTCAAGATCCTCCTGGCCGATCGTAAAGGCGGGCGTCAGATAGACGATATTGCGGATGGGCCGCACGAAGACGCCCGCTTCGATGAACCTGCGCCTCAACGCATCGAGATCATCGATGCGATCGAGCTCGACGACGGCGATTGCGCCTTTCACCCGCACGTCGCGCACATGCGGCAACGCGCGGGCCGGTTCGAAAGCGCGGGCAAGCACTTTGGAAATGGCCGCGACTTGGTCAAGCCGCGGTTCGCGCGCGAAAAGATCGAGGGAGGCATTGGCGGCGGCGCAGGCGAGCGGATTGGCCATAAAAGTCGGGCCATGCATCAGCGCATGGTTTGGCGCGTCCGACAGAAAAGCGTCAAAGACTTTTTTCGTGGCAATCGTCGCGCCAAGTCCCATGGTCCCGCCGGTCAATGCCTTCGAGAGAGTGATAATGTCCGGGACAACGCCCGCCGCCTCGCAGGCGAACATCGTTCCGGTGCGGCCAAAGCCGGTAAAAATCTCGTCAAAAATCAGGAGGAGGCCGCGCCGGTCGGCCGCCGCTCGCAATTGCCGCAGCACTTCCGTGTCGTGAAACAACATGCCGCCCGCGCCTTGCACCAAAGGCTCGACGATAATGCCGGCAAGGTTTTCCGCTTGACGTTCCAGCAAAGCATCGAAAGCCCGCGCTTGATCCTCATCGGCCGGAAGCTCCGCGATGATTTGTTGCGGCAAGACCTTGGCGAAGAGGCCGTGCATTCCTTCCTCTGGATCGCAGACCGACATCGTCGCAAAGGTGTCGCCGTGATAGCCGCCCTTGAACGCGAGGAAGCGGCTACGCTGTGTAATGCCTTTATTGAGCCAGAACTGCACCGCCATCTTCATCGCGACCTCGACCGCGACCGAACCGCTGTCGCAGAAAAAAACATGGGAAAGCCCCTCCGGCAGCAGGCCCACGAGCCGCCGCGCCAGATTGAGCGCGGGCTCATGCACGAGCCCGCCGAACATGACGTGCGGCATACGCGCGAGCTGCTCTGAGACCGCCGCGCGAATATGCGGGTGGTTGTATCCGTGGCAGGCGGTCCACCAGCTCGCGATCCCGTCGATGAGCTCGCGGCCGTCGGCAAGATAAATGCGGCTTCCTTGCGTGCGCGCGACGGGAAGCGGGTCCCCCGCCGTCTTCATCTGGGTGTAGGGCAGCCAGATATTCCCAATGCCGCGTGCAAACCAGTCCGGCGGTGCGCTTCTCATTTGTCGCCTCCAATACCCCATGGCGCTGGGTCCGCCGCCGTGGTGTCCGGGGGCTACCCAAACCCCGCGCGGCCGCTTATGCTGTGCGCGTTTCCTCCGCCGCGACTTGGAGTGATCATGGCCACCCATAGCACGCCGCATTTCCACAACCAGCCGGGCGTTTTGCAAGTGCGGGTTGGCGCCAAGGAATTCATGTGCGTCGGCGCATTGCCGCCCTTCGACCATCCGCATATTTTCATCGACATGGGCGACAGCAACGACGCGATCTGTCCCTATTGCTCGACGCATTATGTTTATGACGCGCGTCTCGATGGAGGCTGCGAACCGCCGGAATGCGCTTTCGAGCCCGGTCTCGATTCTGAATCCGGGGCAAAGCCAGCGATTGAACGCGCCTGAGCCGCTGCGATGAACCCGCCGCATGCGGTGATCGCCGGAGCCGGGATCGGCGGGCTTTGCACTTCACTATCCCTCGCGCTGAGAGGCTGGCGAGTCAGCCTCTATGAAAAAGCGAAAGTTCTCGAAGAGACCGGAGCAGGCCTTCAGCTCTCGCCGAACGCCAGCGCGATTTTAGGAAAGCTCGGCGTGATCGAGCGCCTGACGCCCTTCGCTCTTTGCCCGAAAGCGATTAGAATCCGCCGCGCGCGGGATGGCGCGACCCTCGCGCTTATGCCGCTCGATGACGCGGAGCGGCGCTGGGGCGCGCCCTATCTTGTCGTGCACCGCGCCGATCTCCAGCGCGCTCTTCTGGAAGCAATCGCGCGCGAACCCAGCATCAGACTCCAAACCGGGGCGGCCGTCGCGGGCTTTGCTACCGGCGAAGACTCCGTCGCAATTGCCGTCGAGCAAGGCGCGGGCCGGCGGAAGGCGGCGGCCGATTGCCTGATCGGCGCGGACGGAGTGCGCTCCTTCGTGCGGCAAAGGCTCGGCGCCGATAGCGCAAGATTTTCGGGCCGGACCGCCTGGCGCGCCGCGGTCGATGCCGCCCGCGCTCCGCCCGCGATGCGCCGCGAAGAGATAACCTTATGGCTCGGGCCCAAGGCGCATCTCGTCCATTATCCCTTGCGCGGCGGCGCCATCATCAATAGCGTCGCGATCGTCGACGAGGATTTCTGTCCAGGCGGAGCGGACTTTTGGTCGAGCGCAGGCGCGCCAGAGTTTCTCGAAGCGCGTTTCTCGAGCTGGGATGCAACAGCGCGCGAGTTGCTGCGCGCTGCTCCGGATTGGCGGAAATGGCCGCTTTTCGATTGCCATCCGATCGCGAGGTGGGTAGCAGGGCGCGTGGCGCTGATTGGCGATGCGGCGCATCCCATGCCGCCGTTCCTGGCCCAGGGCGCGGCCCAGGCCATCGAGGATGCAGGCGTCTTAGGCGAAGTTTTGACACGCGGCCAAAATATCGAAACGAGTCTCCGAGCTTATCAAGAGGCGCGGTGCCCCCGCGCGGCGCGGGTGCAGAAGGAGTTGCGCAGGCAAGCCAAAATCTACCATCTTGTCGGTCCCGCAGCGCTTCTCCGCGATACGGCATTGCGCGCACTCGGCCCGCAAAAAATGCTCGCCCGCTACGATTGGCTCTATGACGCGCACCGTGCCAACGGGCACGAGGCATGAGCGATCCTCGTCGTCAATCTGACCGAAATGTTCCACTAGACCTCTTGCATAACCCTTTTTTAAGCAACAGTTGATTTCGTTGCCGCCAAAGGGGAGCGGCGATGAGATGTGATTCGGTCAAAGAGCTGCAAGGCGCAGCATTCCGGCGGCTTACGGGTGTCCGGAGGAGCACATTTGAAGACTTGGTGGCGGTGCTTTTTGCCGCCAAATGCAAGCAGAAGGCGGCCGGCGGCAAGCCCAACACGCTTTGCATCGAAGACCAGCTTTTGATGATGCTCGAATATTGGCGGGAATACCGGACTTATTTTCATATCGGGCAAACTTACGGGATCAGCGAAAGCGCCGCCTACCGCAACATCAAATGGCGTGAAAATGCCCTGGCCAAAAGCAAGGTCTTTCGGTTACCGGGACGCAAGGCTGTGGCGGCAAGCGAGCGGGTGTTCGACATCGTCTTAATCGACGCAACCGAGACACCCATCGAACGGCCAAAAAAAACAAAGGCGCTACTATTCGGGCAAGAAGAAGCGGCACACGCTGAAAACCCAGCTCGTCGTCGAAAAATCGACACGCCGCATTCTCTGCCTCGCGCACGAAAAAGGACGGCGACACGACTTCCGGCTGTTCAAAACATCGAAGGTGCGGCTGCATCCTGAGACGAAAGCCGTTGCCGACCGCGGTTATCAAGGCCTGCAGAGAAGGCACGCGAAGACGAGCCTGCCCAAAAAGCGCAGCAAAAAGGCTCCGTTGCCCGCAAGCGACCGGGAAAGAAACCGCGCCATCTCCGGCGAACGCGTGGCTTGCGAGAACGTCATCGCCATGCTCAAACGCTTCAAAATCATCGCCGACCGCTATAGAAACCGCCGTCGCCGTTTCGGTCTGCGCTTCTTCCTTATCGCCGCAATCTACAACATAGAGCTCGAGGCCGCGTAACGGCTATGCAAGAGGTCTACTCTGTACGAGACCTGGGCGCAGGCGGAGCCGTTTTGTTCGATGGCGCGGGTTTGAGCGCGCGGTACGATTTGGTCAGCGCCTCGGCCAACGCCACGTCGGAGAGATCGCGCCAAGTCGCAAGCAGCAGCGCCTTGAACATCGCCAAGGGACGCCAAGCCTTCGCGCCTTTCGCGGCCGGATAAAGAACCGCAACAACAAAATCCGCAAATGGCAGAGCGATCGCCGCGCCAAGCTCGTCGAGGCCGGTTTGACGCCTGGCCGCGGCCCCAAACCGAACCGCTGTCAGCCCGATCCGCCGGCGCGCCATGATGCCCGCAAAACCAGCATGGGCCAAAACGGAATCATCGACGTTACCGCACATCGAGGCACTTCGAGCGCGGCGCACGGGTCTCATTCCACGCGAAACATTTCGGTGCGATCAAGCGCGGATTTTGCTCTTGCTCATTGACCCTGCCGCTCGCGCATTCGACTTTCAATCCGGAACGGATGCGCCGGATAGACCCCAAGGATTTTCAATTCCTTGCAAAAGAACGCCAGCTCCTCCAACGCGCGGGCAAGCGCCGGCTCTTCGGGGTGGGCCTCGACATCGGCTAAAAATTGAGTGGCGGTGAACTCCCCGTCGACCATGTAGCTTTCGAGCTTGGTCATATTGACGCCATTGGTGGCGAACCCGCCGAGCGCCTTGTAGAGCGCCGCCGGCACGTTGCGGACCCGGAAAACAAAGCTCGTGACGACCGGTCCGTCGGCGCGTTTTCCCCATCGGGGGATTTTCGAAAGCACGACAAAACGCGTCGTGTTATGCGGTTCGTCCTCGATGTCGGCGGCGAGCACGTCGAGACCATGGATTTCCGCCGCAAGGCGCGTGGCGATCGCCGCGCGGCCCGGGTCGCGCCATTCCGCCACCTCCCGCGCGGACCCAGCGGTGTCTCCGGTCACATGCGCGGCGAGGCCACGCGCGCGGATAATTATTCGGCATTGGCCAAGCGCGTGAACATGGCTGTAGACCGATCTCACCCCATCTAGTCGCGCGCCCTTGATGCCGAGCAACTGAAAATGTATCGCCAAAAAATATTCCGCGACGATGTAGAGACCGGAGCGAGGCAAAAGGTGATGGATGTCGGCGACGCGCCCCGCGATCGAATTCTCGATCGGAATCATGCCGAGCGCCGCGGCGCCGTCGGCGACGGCGGCGAGCGCATCCTCGAACGTCGCGCAGGGTAAGGCTTCCCATGCGGGATAGGCGTTGACGCAAGCGATATGGGAATTGGCGCCCGGCTCGCCCTGGTAGGCGATCTTTTTGACGGTCATTCAGTCCTCGAGCAGAGCCCGCGCGTGCCGCCGGCCGCGAGTTCCAATCGCCGGCGGCTCAACTAGGCAGCGGCAGCCAATCCCGTCACAGGGATTTAAACATTAATGGCACCGAAAAGTACATGGCGAACAGAAGCGCGATCGAAATGGCGAACGAAAGAACTGGCTCAGCACGGAAAGACCTCCGGAACAAAAACGCAAATACAAAGATGTTCCACACATAAAGAGGAAACAGTAAAAATGCCGTCAATTGCCGGACATTCACATCTGGCAATTCCGCAAGACTTGGCGAAATGAATATGATAAAACCTAAAGCCGTCCGGACAAAAATGACGATGGCGCCGCCCAAGGCAAGCGCGGTAAGCGCCTGGATTAGCCGCTCATTGTAACCGGAAACCCGCGCCCACAGCATCACCACCGCGGCCAATAAAACGGCGCTGGCGATGCCGCTTGCCGCCGCCCTGGCCAGGGAATAGAAGCTAGCTTGAAACAAGAATACCGCCGCAGCGAAAGCAACGATACAGACGGCCAAGAGACGTGGCGACTTCGGAAGCACTTCTGGGCCGACCTTTAAGTCCAAAATGCCTACTGCCTTTTGAATAGGGGTAGGGAGGGTAAGCTTCATGATTGCACTCTGGGGTTCATACTAAGACTTTCCTTTACGCCTTTGCGCAATATATTCTTGCGAACCCGGCGGCGCATGGATTAGTACGAAGATTTGGAAAATCAGACGACGCCCGATACCATCCCTGGACGGCCCGCCCACGTCCTGCTCAATGTCAAAGCTTAAGCTTTACTCCCAGGGCTGCGGGGGGGTTACCGCAAAAACCGGCCCGCTCCCTCTCACGCCGGCTTTTTCGGGGGAATGAGCTTCTGCTTCCGGCCCAAGTGCCAAATCAAGAAAACCCCGGCGGCGAGCACCCCGACCATCGAAACATAGATCCCGATGCTTTTGCCAAACCCCTGGCCCACCGAAAACGGGAACTGCGACACATAGGTCTGGCCGTGCGCGTTTTTCACGGTCACGATGCCTATGAATTTGCCGGTCTCGGGAAAGGTGTGGTCGAAGGTCAGCGTGCCCGTCGGATATGTCTTGGGCAGCACATGAGTGATGGTCACGGGGTCGAGAACTTGCGTGCTCCCCAGCTCCGCGTCGGTCAGGAACGGGAGCCCATTCATCGTTGTATGGTTTCCCTCATCCTTGATGATGCGGATTTCGGTCAGCATGTCGCGGAGCTCGGGTTCTTGCATGTCGAGCGTCACGACCATTTGCCCGGCGCTTGGAATATCATCGCAAAATTCATCCCGGGAAAGTTGCGGCTGGTATCCGGTGAAGAACATGATGTCCGGCCCAATCCGCAAAACGCATCTTTTATCCACCATGCCCACCCCGCCATGCGCATGCGCGGCGGAGACGGACAGAACCATGGCTAGGAACCACGCGGCGATTCCTCGAATCATCATTGGATATTGAGCTCCCAAAATATTTCCCCCGCCGGAGCGTAAGCGCCAGCGGGGGAAATTACTCATCTTGTTTACCTTTTACAACCTACCCGAGACAACATCTCAGACAGGCATGAAGGTCGGAATCACTGGCCCGCCGACTTCCATCGGGTAGCGTGCACCGCTCGGCGAGAAGAAGAACAGAACGCCGGCGAACGAACTATCGACGTCATAGGCTAGACCCGAAAGCCGTTCCGTGTCCCACCGCGCGTCCTGCACGGTGACCGCGACGTCCCTGGTCTCGCCGGGCGCGATCGGAGAATTATCGTTCAGCGACAAGCCCCTCTCCGCCAGCAAGTAATCCGGATATACCACCTTCGCGGTGAAGACGTCCGGGTTCAGGAAGCGAAGGCCCGCGGTGGCAAATTCACCGATCCGCAGCGGCTCCTTGCCGTTGTTGGTGATCTTGAAATTGGCCACCAACTCGCGTCCAGGCACCTTATAGGTCCCATTCAGATATTTGATTGTGATCGGCCCCGAGTCCACTTCATTTTCGAGAGCCGTGATGTTTCTGAAGTCACCCGCCTGCAACGGGATGGTGTTTGGATTACCGCTGACCGTGATCGCATAGAAGATGATGACCACGAGCAAAGTCGCGAGAAGTGTTATCGCGCCGACCATCCGCTCTTGAGGCGTAATAACCTCTTCCGCCTTTCCGGATGCCACCCACGCAAACCGGCCGATGAAGCCGCGTTTGCCGAACCAATAGAGGATCCACCAGCCACCGACGATGATCCAGAAGAGATGCCACATATAGATCTTGCCAATCCCGTAGGTCTCGATATCGACCGTGGTCCCATTAAGCAACTTCACGTCGTCGACGAAGTCGCCGAAATTGCCCTTGATGTCGATATATTGGCCTGGGCCGGGAATCGGGCCGCCGGTCTTGACACTCAATTGAACGTGCGTGTGCCAATGGCCGGGGCGGCGCCCCTTGAGAAGAATCCTGAACGCGTAGGTCTTGCCCACTTCCAGCCGCATCGAGCGCGGCGTGAACTGCATTTGCCCCGGGGCACCGACCCATACGCCCAACCTGGCCGCCATCGCTCCTGGCTGCCCGGTGTTCAAGAAGCATTGGTTCGGTATCTCGATGGCCGCCGGCCAAGAATTCATGATATGTAGCTTGCCGGTGATCTCATACTCTTCGTTGACGGTGACGTTGGTCTTCGACCATACCACGTCATACCAATTGAGCGTACGCATCCGGAGAAACGCCGCCTGCGATTTCTCGCCGTGGGCGTCGGCCGTGACGATGGACGCCATCGTCACGGCGAGCGCGGCGGCCAAAACCAGGGCCCACAGCCTCCCCGTTTGGCGCGCCAGTGAACTAAACATTGTTGTTGTCATTGGTTACTCTCCCACACGGCAACGCCGTGCCTCTTGCATTGCTAAAATGCGCCCTTAAGAGTCCTTTCGGGACCTTGCGGCGCCGGGGTTAGATGGACTTCATATATTTCGTGGTGGAGAACATCTTACCGACATACCACCAGACGAAATACACGATAATCGAGACGAACCCGGAGAAGAACGCCGCGACACCCACGACATCCTTACCGAAGGTACGCATCGTGCCGCGTTCGATAATTCTTATGTATTCGGGCATCGAGGTACGAACGTTGTGGAAGCCGATGACATCGGCCAACGACATCAGCGTGCCATATTGCTCGGTCGGCTGATGGAATTGCGCAAGGATCACCCAATTGTTCGGATAGAGGAGCAGCGAAAAGCCCATCGAGCCGACAATCGCGGTAACGATAAAGCTCTTGCTGAGCAGAAGCACGATGTCGAGGAACAGCGCCTGCGGGACCAGCGAGGTCGGCCAGACGAGGTTGATCGGATAGTAGGTCCAGCCCCAGAAGCTGATGTAGCGGTCGAGCCATTCGCCGAAGAGAAGGGCGACACAAAGGAATGTCGCGCCGAACGGCAGCCGGAAATGCTCCCAGAAGAAATATTGGGCGGCCGCCGGGAATGTAACCAGCATGATCGGCAGGACAGTCGGCCACATGCGCCGATCCTTCCAGTCGACCCAGAAGTCCCAGTCGCCCATGGTCAGCATGGCATGGACGTGATAGCCGCCGATCATGATCAGAAAGAGAAACGTCAGGATCAGCAGGTCGGCTGTCCTGACCGCACCCGCCGCCTCGGCGCGGGAATGGAAGGGCGAACCCGCCACCGCTCCCGCCACCGCGCTTCCGGCGGGGGCCGCGAATACCGGATTCGCGCCGGCGCCGCCTTCGATGCCCGGCGACGCCAAGATCGATTCGGCCGCCGGAGCCGCTCCGGTTTTGATTGACTTATATCGTAGCATAACTATCCTCCCAGTTACTCCGCCCGGACCCAATCGCCGGATCACCGGAGTAAATTTCAGTTGGCTTACAAGATTCCTCGCAGCCCTGGCACGGCCGCTCCCCGCGAAAAATTAGCTTCCGGGAAGCGGCCGGTCAATTGGGCTGAACGTTTCGCGGTCAGACCAAGGGGTCCTCAACACACGAAGCGCTTGCTTATTCCGCCGGCTCGAGACCGAGCAGCTCCTCATGGCCGTGCGCGAGCTCGACGACGCGGCCAATCAGCTGCAGCGTCACGCCGAAGACGGCGAGCGAGAACCAGCCGAAGAAGACGAACATCCAGTGCAGCGGTTCAACGAAGAGTTCCTCCATGAACCAGAAGGTGTGACCCCATTCATTGAGCCCGACGTTCGGGAAGATCATGAACGGGCCGACGAACAGAAGGACGTAGGCAATCGACCAGCCCTTGCAGGCGTAGGTCGGAAGCCTGGTCCTCGCATACATGAAGCCGCCCACGCCGATCACGATATACATCGGGTAGCTCATGTAGAACTCGATGATATGGCTAGGCGTGAAGTCGGTGTCGCGGATAACCGTCATATGCCAGGTGCCGTCCTGCTCCGTGAAGTAGCTGGCGCCCCAGTAAATCGCGATACCGTACATCATGATCCAGCTGATCAGGTTGAAAACACGGCGCATTTCCTCGCGCGGGGCGACGTTTGCAACGTCCGTGTCGCGGGTCTTCCACATCCAGCCGACCAAGGCGAGGAAGGAGATCAATTCGACCGGCTCCTCGATGTAGAGGATGGTCATCCAGTAGGTGGTGAACTCGGGAGCGAACGAATCGAGCCCCGCGAATTGGCCGAAAACCTGCTCGTAGATACGAACGCCGACATAGAAGGCGTTGATCGCGATCGTACCCAGAATCAACGGCATCCCGTTGAAAAGGGGCGCCTCGGCAACGGCCGCGGCCTCCCCGGTGTGCGCAGTTCCTGTTACTAAGCTCATGTCACTTGCCTCTTTGTTGTTGAGGATTAAGACCGGGTTTTGGCGTGGACACACGGGACACCGCCCAACTCGGGGTCGGCGTCAATGAGATCGATGGCGCCAAAAACCGGCCTGTCTCCGGTTCCTTGTTTAGAGCCGGCCATGGGAACGGACAATATACCGGCGGGGGGGTTGACTGCTACCTGTATGGGTAGGTAATACCTACCTCTATAGGCTGGTAGCTGTCGATCTTGCTTCTGGCTGATTCGACCGCGGCGCCGCGACTGGCCTAATGGTAAGAATAATTGTAAGCACAAATAATAACTATTTGCAATCCGCCGTAAAGATGTGCATATATCTGAAGTAATTTATGCACCTATCAACACATTATCCGCAATAATACTTTGCTATTGTCCATTTGCATATATTTTGCAATTCGATCCGAGGCCGGCCAATCAATTTAGCAGTCCATGTTAATCATCTATACTTTTTCTCCCGATCGCCGGCCGTCGGCCCCGCAAAACGAAGAGCCCGCGCACGCAGCGGAGATTCGGCATGGCGGCCCATAGCGTTCCCGCGCCGTCTTCCAGAACCGTAACGGAGGGCGGAGCGCCGAGACATGGCGGTCGCGCAAACCTTTCGAATGTTCATCGGCGCGAAATCGGTTAGAACCTGTCCCATGCGGCTGCGATCGAAGATGAGTTCGACAGGGGACACCCCGGGCGAAAGACAATGGCGGAAGGTTGGCGCGCTTGGGCGCGGGCCTTGGCACGGCTTCGCGGGCGCGAAAATCCGCTTTCGCGCCGGTGCGGGCCTTTGCCTCGCCATTTTTATCACAGGGTCCGTGGTGGCGCTTGCGCCCGCGAGCAGCTTGCGAGCGACGGACGGGCTTTGCCCGGGCGAGGGCGGCACCGGCGGCCGGGTCGTCTCGGTCGACGAACGGCTCGAATTGACTCTCGAAAGCGGCATTCGGCTCAAAATGGCCGGCGTCGATCCGCCGCGCCCGACTCCGGGCGATCCCGATCTCGACGTTCGCGCGCGAGACCGGCTTGCCCAATGGCTCGTTGGGCAAGACATACTGTTTCGCCCGCTCGAACCGGGCCCCGATCGCTGGGGGCGCGTCGTTGCCTTCGTCTTCGCCGTCGCGCCGGAGGCTCCAAATCGGCCGGGACCGGCGCGCTTGCCGGTCGGCGAGGCGCTCATCGATGCCGGCCTCGCGCGCTATGAACCAAGCGCGGCGGCGCGCCCTTGCCGGAGCCCCCTCCTCGCCGTAGAGGCCGGTGCGCGAGCTTCAGGGCTTGGCCTTTGGGCCGATCCGTATTATGCGATCATCGCCGCGGCCGATCGCCTGTCCTTCGCCGAGAAGGCTGGCTCATCCGTTATCGTCGAAGGCCGGATTACCGGGGTCGCCAGCCGGAGGCCGCGCATAACGCTCTACTTTGGGCCACGCCAGGGTTGGGATTTTTCGGTCACCATCTTGCCACGCAACCGCGAAACATTCGAGACGGATTATTCGAGTCTTTCGGGCTTGACCGGCCAAATCGTCCGCGTGCGGGGACTTCTCGATATCCGCTTCGGACCGCAAATCGAGATCTCGGACCCTGACGAGGTGGAGGCGGTGGGGCAAGGGCAAGACGCAGCCGCAGGCTCCCCTGCACCAAGATAAGGCGCCAGCGCGAATGGGGTTTTCCGCGAGCATCACCGGTTCGAGGCGAACGAAAAACAGTTCCGGGCCAGGCGCGCGCCTGGCGGCGGGGGTCGTAGCGCTTTTTCTTTCCGCCTGCGCCGCGATGGAGCCACAAGACAGCACACCCTTCAACGCGGCGGTGCCGGTGCCGCCGCCCCGCGCACCTGCCGCCGACTCGAAGATTGCGGCGGAACACCGGCGCATGATCGCCTTGTTCGACGGCGAGTACAGATATCCTCCAGCCGAAGCCTACCTGAACGAAATTCTCGTCAAGCTCGCCAACGCCGACGAACGCGCGGCCGAACCGTATAAGGTGACGATCCTGAATTCGCCGATTGTCAACGCCTTCGCGCTGCCGCCCGGCGAACTCTATGTGACGCGGGGCCTCTTGGCGCTCGCCAACGATGCCTCGGAAGTCGCGGCCGTGATGGCACATGAGATCGCCCACATCACCGCCAAACACGCCATGCAGCGCGAGGAACAAGAAAAACGCGCCGCGGTGATCAGCGAGGCAGCGAGCGTGATCCAGAGCAAGCAGAAGAGCCAAGAGGTCGAGGCCCTGGCGCAACGCACCATCGCGAGCTTTTCCCGCCAGCAGGAACTCGAAGCCGATCAGATCGGCATCAGGGTAGCTGCAAAGGCCGGCTTTGACCCCTACGGCGCGGTCCGCTTCCTTAACGCGCTCGAGCGCTCGGCGGCGCTACGCAGCTCGCTCATGGGCCGCTATGCGGGCGCCGGCACGCCGGATCTTTTGGCGACGCATCCCTCCACCCCGGAGCGGGTCGCGCAGGCGATCAACGCCGCGCGCCAGATCGGCGCCCCGGGCATCGGCACGACCGGCCGGGCGTCGTATCTCGCCGCGATCGACGGGATGACCTTTGGCGACGATCCCGCCGAAGGGGCGATCCGCGGCCGCAAGTTCTTGCACGGGCGGCTCGGTTTTGCCTTTCTCGCTCCCGAAGGGTTTGTTCTCGAAAACGCTTCCCAGGCCCTTCTCGGCATCAAGGCCGGCGGTGCCGAAGCATTGCGCCTCGACAGCGTCAACGTGCCATCGGCGACGCCGCTTGCGGCCTATATGGCCACCGGCTGGATCGACGGCCTTATCGACAGTTCGATCGAAACCGCCGAAGTCAACGCCATGCCGGCGGCGATCGCCACCGCAAGCGCCGGCGAATGGAAATTTCGGCTCGCGGTGATCCGGTTCGAACCGGATCGCGTGTACCGGCTGATTTTCGCGACGCGCGCTCTGACGGACGAAGCCAAGCAACGTTTCCAGGCGTCGATCGATTCCTTTCATCGTGTCTCGGCGGACGAGGTCAAAGCCGTGCGGCCTTTGCGCCTCGCGATCAGTGTGGCCAAGGCCGGCGAAACCGCCGAGACGCTCGCCGCGCAAATGGCCCTTCCAGACCGCGCGCTCGACTATTTCCTGCTCATCAACGAACTCGCCCGCGGCGAGCCGTTGCAACGCTCGGAGCGCTATAAGATAGTTGTCGAATAGGAATCGAAAGATCGTTTTGGGCGAGGATGAGTTTGAGCAAGGCCGATCCCGCCTTCTTCGGCGGCGTTCTCGCCGATGGGGCAGCGCGGACCGGCGGTGGCCACGAAAAACATGGCGTGTGTGAAGGAGATTTTGGGCTTCATGCAGTAACGCGGGCGGCAAGTTGCTTACCTTATGAGTGGCCGCCACAGGTCTGAGGGTTGCCGATTTTAAGCAGGCATCGCATGGGGTGGAACGAGCTAGCGTTCGCGCTCAAGGAGGTGGCCTTCTCCTCCTCCTCGGCGTCGGCGGCATCGTTTCCTCCCTGTAGTCTCAAGGTATAGCTTAGATTTCTGTGAGCAGTCGCGTCATGTGGAGCGAGTTCGATCCCCTCGCGGTACTCAACGATCGCCTTGTCAAACTCGATGTTCGCCTCGTCGGTATCGCCGTTATTGTGCCGCTTGCGCAGGGCATTGCCCAGATTGCAGCGAGCAAGAGCGAAACGAGGATCGAGATCAATCGCCTTGTGATACTCGTTGATCGCGTCGTCGGTCTTGTGCTGATCGCATAGCGCATTGCCCAAATTGATGCGAGGATCAGCGTAACGAGGATCGAGATTGATCGCCTTGCGATACTCGTTGACCGCGTCGTCGGTCTTGTGTTGACTTCGTCCAAATGGGCGGCGCTTGCCAAATGCACGGCGTCGCGCGATATCGACGATCTTTTGACCCGGAAGATTCTGGCGAAGGAGGCCGCCGGCGGGCGGAGTACAAGCTATTCGCTCGCGGATATCGAATGAGCAATCGAGATGAGTTTTCTCAAAGGACGAAGAACGCAATCGCGCTTATTGCTGGTCAACTGTGCTCGTTTCGTGGCTGCTTACAGCCAACATCCGGCCCAAGTGCCGAATCTCCAGACACGGTGAACCTGACCGGCAAGACGGCGCATATTCATGGCGCCGCATCTGGCCCCGGCAGCCGACGCTATCTCGCGTCGATGACGCGCGAGGAGCGCATAGATATTGCAAATGCCATTTGGTTGTGCGCATACCACGCCGACCTGATTGATAACGACGAGGTAAATTACACGGCCGACGAACTTCGGGCGATGAAACGCGAGCATGAGGCGTACTGTACCGCAAGACAGCGGAACGCCACTCTCGCGGGAGAGGCCATAAGCCGCCGGAATGCTGCGCCTTGCAGCTCTTTGACCGAATCACATCTCATCGCCGCTCCCCTTTGGCGGCAACAAATCAACTGTTGCTTAAAAAAGGGTTATGCAAGAGGTCTAGTATACCCCGCTCCAATGCGTCGAGCGCGTCTTTGCGATCGAGATTCGCGCCGCCGCTTCTACGAAGAACTGGCTACCCATTCGGGTAGACCTCAACGTTAAGGGCGTGGGGCGCTGGCAACATCAATTATTCGTTTGCGCCGCCACAACCGATAAGAAGGCCGTCGATCGATGATCTACTTTCCGGGCCAAACGTTTAGCTGGAGGCCAACTGGCTGGATTTCTTGCCTGATGCAACTCTGCCGCAGCAGCCTGAATTTCTAGCACAAGCCGACGAATTTGCTTCAAACCGAAGGGACATCGGTTCTAACCTCCCAACTACGACTCGCGGGCACCGGTTTGTTCGCAAGTAACTGCGCAGTAAGAGGTTTAGGGCTACGCCGGGGATATAAACGCAAGAGACGGCGCAAATTTTGTCGTTTTTAGCACAGAAATTAGCACATAACGACATCGTAACTAAAATAACTCTTCAATATCAGTTAATTGTATAACCATCAAAGGACTTTAAATTCGCGACGGGGAGAGGTTTATCGGGTTTGGCCATCGAACCATGACCCAAGCTACAAAGCTTTGCCGGCGGGTTTAATCGATTTTCACGGCGCCACAACCCGGCTCTAAACCTTTGCTTCCAAACCTTCGAGATCGGCGATCATTCCCTCGATCATTTTCAGCCCGATCTGCCAGAAGGCGGGATCGCGCGCATCAAGCCCAAACGGCGCGAGCAATTCGGAATGATGCTTGGTACCGCCCGCCGAAAGCATAGCCAGATAACGTTCGGCAAAACCTTCCCGCGCGCCCTGATAGACGCCGTAGAGGGAATTCACGAGACAATCGCCGAACGCATAGGCGTAGACATAAAAGGGCGAGTGGACGAAATGCGGAATATAGGCCCAATAGCTCTCGTAGTCGGTCCCAAGCTCGATTCCCGGCCCGAGGCTTTCGGCTTGTTCGCTCATCCATAGGCCGCAGATTTGCGCCGCCGTCAGCTCGCCGTTGCGCCGTTCGATATGCAGCTTGCGCTCGAAGGAATAGAAAGCGATCTGCCGTACCACCGTATTCAACATATCCTCGACCTTGGCGGCGAGCATGGCGCGGCGCCGCGCGACACTTGTCGTGCGCAACAGCAAAGCGCGGAAGGTCAGCATCTCACCGAAGACAGAGGCGGTTTCGGCCAAGGTTAGCGGCGTCGGCGCCATGAGCGCGCCATTGGGGCCGGCCAAAACCTGATGCACGCCATGGCCGAGTTCATGCGCGAGCGTCATCACATCGCGCGGCTTGCCCTGATAGTTTAGTAGCACGTAAGGATGCGCAGAGGGCACCGTTGGATGCGCGAAGGCGCCCGGCTGCTTGCCCGGCCGCACCGGCGCATCGATCCAGCGCTCGTCGAAGAAGCGCTTGGCGATGTCCGCCATTTTCGGCGAGAACGCGTCATAGGCATCAAGCACGATGTCCCGCGCGTCGTCCCAGGGATAGGTCTTGGCCGGGACTTGCGGTAGCGGCGCGTTGCGGTCCCAATGTTTGAGCGCGGGCTTGCCGAACCATTTGGCCTTGAGCCGGTAATAGCGGTGCGAGAGGCGCGGATAGGCGGCGCGCACGGCGGCAACCAGCGCATCGACGACCTCGCGCTCGACCCGATTGGCGAGATGCCTTGCGTCCGCCACGTCGCTAAAACCGCGCCAGCGGTCGGAAATTTCCTTGTCCTTCGCCAAGGTATTGGTGACGAGCGCGAAGGTCCGGAGGTTTTCCTTGAGGCCCGCGCCAAACGCGATCGCTGCCTTTTCCCGGGTTTTTTCGTCCGGGCCCTGCATCAGATTGAGCACGGGCTCGATCGCAAGCTGCTCGCCATCGACGCTAAACCGCAAGCTCGCGATCGTCTCGTCGAACAGCCGGTTCCAAGCGCCATAACCGGTGATCGATTTTTCATGGAACAGTTTTTCGAGCTTATCCTCGAGCTGGTAGGGCTTGCCCTTGCGGATGTCTTCGAGCCACGGCCTATAATGCTTGAGCAGCCCCGCCGCCACTTTCGCCGCGAGAGCGTCGTCGAGCCGGTTCAATTCGAGCTCGAAGAAAAGAAGATCGGAGGAAGCGTTGGTGACTTTCTCTTGCGCGTCGCCATAAAATTTCATCCGCGCCGGGTCGGTGGTATCCTCGGCATAGACGAGCCCGGCATAGGCCATGATGTGCCCCAAAAGCTCTTCCACCGCCTCGTAGCGCTGGATCGCTTCAAGAAGCCCCGCCCCAGATGCTTTCTTGGCCAGCGCTTCGAGCTGGCCTTTGTAGGCGGCGTCGAAGCCTTTGCATTCGGCGGCCGCCTTGGCGAGGTCGCTCGCGAAGGCCGACGAATCCATGGAAGGGTAGAGGTCTGCCAGGTTCCATTGCGGCAAGGCACCGAGATCGTCGGTTTGCCGCAGCTTAGCGCTGGTTTGCGTCTTGCGGAAAATGCCGAGGGGCTTGTTCGATCGCATGCGCGGCATGGGAAACCCCCAATCCTTGAAAGTTGTAGGGGAACGAGGTCATAGCGGATCGCCCCCCGCGCGATCAATTGGGTAGGCCGCATTATTTCGTGATCGGCGGGCAGGACGCGGGCAGCCATAGGCCGGACGGATGGCGGCAACAAATGGGCAACGCGTTGGCGTTCGCCAAGCTATGTGGCCCGCAAAGCGTCATGTCCACGGCCTTCGCACCGCATTCTTTGCCGGCCCAGCGCCACGATGCCCAGCGCCAGTTACGCCGCCGCGGCACGTGGTGGCCGGTTGAAGTAGGCCTGGCCGGGCGTCCGCCGGCGGCCTGCATGGTGCATAAATTATTAGGTATATTCCTAAATATATTTTCATGCGTATTAGTTAGACATTCATGTTATTAAAAAGTAAATTACCTCAAACTGACAACTATTCGTCGCGATAACCTTCATATAAAGATGTAAATCTACTATAATCTTGCACAAACACGCGAAGCTTCCCAATTTCGGCCAGATTCACGTTGCTTGCTTCGTTAGGTTGCATGGTTTCGCTTGAAATTGGAACGTCTGAAAGGGACCAAACCATGATTCGCAAATTTCTCGTGCCGGCGGCAGCACTGGCCGCCGTCGCCGCGCCGGCCTTCGCGGCCGACCTGGCGCCGCCGCCAGTCGCACTCCCCCCGCCGGTTCCACTCTTCACCTGGGCCGGCCTCTACCTCGGCGGCCAGATCGGCTATGCCTGGGGCACCGACACCCTCACCGTCTATCCGTTCGGCTTCGGCACTAACTTCACTCCGAACGGCGTCGTCGGCGGCGCCCATATCGGCTACAATCTGCAGTTCAACCAATTCGTCGCCGGGCTCGAAGGCGATGTCGAGGGAACGAGCATCGACTCATCCTTCAGCCCCGGCGGCGTGCTCTACAGTACGAGCATCCCCGTGCAGGGATCGATTCGCGGCCGTGTCGGCGTCGCATTCGACCGGGCACTTCTCTACGCGACGGGCGGCGCCGAATTCGCAGGCTTCAATACGAGCGAAAACGGCTTCCCCGGCTTCGACCAAAACTCGACAACCCGCACCGGCTGGACCGTCGGCGGCGGCATCGAATATGCCGTCACCGGCAATTGGTCGGTCCGGGCCGAATACCGCTACGCGGATTTCGGCCACCTCGCGGACTCCACGCCCTTCACATTCGGCTTCGGCTCCTTCGTCAATCATCATGAGACCGAAAACGCCGTTCGCGCGGGTTTCAGCTACAAATTCGATCCGTTCGGCGGGGCTCCCATCGCCGCGCAGTATTGAGTGTGTCGCCGAGCGCAAACGATCCCGGCTCGAAGCAAAAACCAGACCGGGATTATGGCAACGGCACCTTCTGTTGCGGATAAGTCACGAGGAGGGAAATTCGGCATTTTTGACGCGGATTTCAACTTCCTAGCGACGATAAAGGCGTATTTTGTCCATGCGCTAGTGCTAATCGGAGCCCTAATCGTAAACCTTAGACCCTCGAAAGGACGAATGCTATGTATCGTAAATTTCTCCTGGCATCGGTTGGTGCCATCGCTCTCACCGGATCGGCGGCCTTCGCGGCCGATCTTCCTTCCCGCGCGCCGCCGCCGGTCTATCTGCCGCCGCCCCCCATCTTCACCTGGACCGGCTTCTATATCGGCGGCCAGGTCGGCGGCGCCTGGGGTACCGGAGGCAAAAGCTTCACTGCATTTGACGCAGTGACGGGCGACTTTGTCCAAACCTCCTCGGGCGGTGGTAACCCGAGCGGGGTGATCGGTGGCGGCCATCTCGGCTTCGATTATCAAATCCCCACCTGGAATTGGTTTAACTCGTCAGGCGTAGTCATCGGTCTCGAAGGAGATGTCGACGGGAGCAGCCTAAGCAAGACCACCGTGGTCAACTTGCCTGGTGCCTTTGGGGGCAGCGGCACTCTGACGGCGAATACGAGCGCCGACATCCAGGGTTCGGTTCGCGGCCGCCTCGGCTTTGCCTGGGACCGCGTCCTGGTCTACGCCACCGGCGGCGTCGCCTTCGGCGGCATCAACACCAACTTCGAGCTTAGCGCCGTCGACGCGGCAGGCGTGCCCTTCTTCGGGCAAACCAGCCGTTCGAACTCCCGCACCGGCTGGACGGTCGGCGGCGGAATCGAATATGCCTTCACACCCAATTGGTCGATCGGGGCCGAATACCGCTATACCGATTTCGGCACTATCAGTAGGGGGGCTTCGCTGGCCGACGGCAGTTTTATCAGCCTGTCGCGTACCCTGCAGGAAAACCAGGTGCAGGCCCGGTTCACCTACCTGTTCAACACTTACACTCCGCCTCCGGTCGTCGCCAAATATTAAGCCTCTTGCTCCCGCTTCCTCGCAAAGCAAAACCCGGCCTCGCGGCCGGGTTTTTCGCGGCGGCTTTACCGACTTTAATCCCGCTCGAGGGCATTCCGTGGCATCCCCGCCACAGTCGCCGGAATAACGCCGCAATTGAGCTAATAGTGGTTGCGGGCTGGCCACATCGGCGTAGTTGTTTGGAAGTTCATTTTTCAACGGAGAAAATTTCATGCGCCGTCAAATCCTCCTGGCATCGGTTGGCGCCATTGCCATCGCCGGTTCGGCCTTCGCGGCCGATCTTCCATACCGCGCGCCACCGCCGGTCTATCTCCCCCCATCTCCCATCTTCACCTGGACCGGCATTTATATCGGCGGCCAGATTGGTTACGCCTGGGGCAACGGCTCCAATAACTTCAACGGATTTGATCCGTTTTTTAATGGCGGTCAAGGCGTCTTTCTCAATAGCTCCGTCGGCGGCACGCCGAACGGGGTGATCGGCGGTGCTCATGTCGGTTATAACTACCAGATCAACCAATGGGTGTTGGGTCTTGAGGGTACCGTCGATGGGACCAGCCTGAGCAATACCGCTAACGCAGTATTCCCTGATGGCAGCTCTCTGCAGGCGCACTCGACCGCCGACATCCAGGGGTCGATTCGCGGCCGCGTTGGCATTGCATGGGACCGCGCCTTGATCTATGGCACCGGCGGTGTTGCCTTCGGCGGTTTCAATAGCAACGTGTCGCTTAATGGCACCAACTTTAACAACGGCGTGCCCTTCTTCGCCAATGGCAGCATTTCGAGCACCCGCACCGGCTGGACGGTTGGCGGCGGCATCGACTACGCGGTCACCAACAATTGGTCGATCTTTGCCGAATACCGCTATACGAATTTCGGCTCCATCAGGGAAAACGATTTTGGGAACCTGCCCGAGAGCTTTGTGTTCAACGGGAGCCGTCAGCTACAACAAAACCAGGTGCAGGTCGGCTTCAGCTATAAATTCGACCTTTATACTCCCCCTCCGATCGTCGCAAAATACTAAGCCAAGCATCGCCGTTTGGCTTTATCCCTCGCAAAGCAAAACCCGGCCCCATGGCCGGGTTTTTTTGCCGCCGCGCGGAATTGAGCCTCCGGTTTGCAGCCTGCAAACGGCGCCAACCCTGTTGCGGATAGGACACTGCGCGGGAAATTCCGCGATTGTCGCGCGAATGTCACATCCCAAGCCATCGAAAGGCGTACGCTCCGCCGGCTTCAATCTCCGGAAAGGACAAAGCGCATGTCTCGTAAACTTCTCTTGGCGTCGGCCGGTGCCATCGCTCTCACCGGATCGGCGGCGATGGCGGCCGAGCCGCCGGTCTATCTCCCCCCACCTCCCATCTTCACCTGGACCGGAATTTATATCGGCGGCCAGATCGGTTACGCCTGGGGCAACGGCTCCAATAACTTCAACGGATTTGATCCGTTTTTTAATGGCGGTCAAGGCGTCTTTCTCGATAGCTCCGTCGGCGGCACGCCGAACGGGGTGATCGGCGGTGCTCATGTCGGATACAATTATCAAATCCCTGGCTGGAATTGGTTTTCGTCGTCAGGCGTAGTCATCGGTCTCGAAGGAACGGTCGATGGGACCAGCCTAAGCAATACCGCTATCGCAGTATTCCCTGATGGCAGCAATCTGTCGGCGAGCTCGACCGCCGACATCCAGGGCTCGATTCGCGGCCGCATTGGCATTGCATGGGACCGCGCCTTGATCTATGGCACCGGCGGTGTTGCCTTCGGCGGTTTCGATACCAACGTGCGGTTTAATGGCACCGACTTTGCCACAGGCGCGCCCTTCTTCGCCAGTGGCAGCATTTCGAGCACCCGCACCGGCTGGACGGTTGGCGGCGGCATCGACTACGCCATCACCAACAATTGGTCGATCTTTGCCGAATACCGCTATACGAATTTCGGCTCCATCAGGGAAAACAATTTTGGGCAGCTGCCTGCGGGCTTTACGTTCAACGGGAGCCGTCAGCTACAACAAAACCAGGTGCAGGTCGGCTTCAGCTATAAATTCGACATTTATACTCCCCCTCCGATCGTCGCAAAATACTAAGCCAAGCATCGCCGTTTGGCTTTTATCCCTCGCAAAGCAAAACCCGGCCCCATGGCCGGGTTTTTTTGCCGCCGCGGTCTTTGTGGCGCTCCGTCCGTGGCATTCCCGCCACAGTCGCCGGAATAACGCCGTGCATGAGCTAATAATGGTTGCGGGCGCGCGACAACGGCGTAGTTGTTTAGAAGTTCATTTTTCAAGGGAGAAAGCCCCATGCGCCGTCAAATCCTCATGGCATCGGTTGGCGCCATCGCCATCGCCATCGCCGGTTCGGCCCTCGCGGCCGAGCCACTGGTCTATACGCCGCCGCCGCCGCCGCCGATCTTCACCTGGTCTGGCCTCTATATCGGCGGCCAGATCGGCTACGCCTGGGGCAGCGATCCCATCGATGTAGTGGATGTCACCGGTGCTAGTCCCAATGCCTTTTTCAACACTACGCCGGACGGGGTCATCGGCGGCGCCCATGTCGGCTATAATCTGCAATTCCCCGGCTGGAACTGGTTTTCGTCGTCAGGCGTAGTCGTCGGACTCGAAGGATCGGTAGACGGCACTAGTCTCACCGGGACAAGAACATCGGAGACGGGGGTGACGATGGACGTGCGCACGGAAACGCAGGGTTCGCTCCGCGCCCGTATCGGCGTCGCCTTCGACCAAATCCTCATCTACGGCACCGGCGGCGCCGCTTTCGCCGGCTTCGACGATAATTACAGGACCGTGTTCGGCACGCCTTTCTTCGTGGACGAGCAAGATTCGAAGACCCGCACCGGCTGGACGGTCGGCGGCGGCATCGACTACGCCGTCACCCCCAATTGGTCGATCGGGGTCGAATACCGCTACTCCGATTTCGGCCGCAGCACGGACTACCCCACTGTCTTCGTCGGCACCGTACCCACCGACGGCAACGTATTCTTCACCCATCATCTGACCCAAAACCAGGTTCAAGCCAGATTTAGCTACTTATTCACTACCCCGGCTCCGGTCATCGCCAAATATTAACTCGGCCTTTCCCGGCTCCCGCTTTTCTCCTGCGCGTCTCCTGCACGACAAAACTAAACCCGGCCACGCGGCCGGGTTTTTTTTGGCACGGTACGCCGGAAAACGCGGTGCATAGAGCGTGATCATTTTAGGATGAAGCGTAGCCTGCATTGACGAGGTAGTTTTTGCATTCGCTGGATTTGAAGGTTTCGAGCCATGAGGCGGTGCGTTTCCAGGTAGCGTCGACGGTTCGCTCCTTGGCCTTTCGCATGAGATGTTTCAGTTTGGCGAAGACCTGTTCGATGGGGTTGAGGTCGGGGGAATAGGGCGGCAAGAACAGAAGCCTGGCTCGGCTAGCCCGGATGGCGCGGCGCACCGCCTTGCCCTTGTGGCTACCGAGATTATCGAGGATGACGACGTCGCCCGGCTTCAGCGTTGGGGCCAGAACCTGATCGACATAGGTCCGGAAGCTCTCGCCGTTGATTGGACCATCGAGAACCCATGGGGCCTCGATACGATCACACCGCAAGGCGGCGAGGAAGGTCATTGTCTTCCAGTGACCGTGCGGGATCTTTGCCGCGAGCCTCCGGCCCCGCGCGCACCAACCTCGGATGGGAGCCATGTTGGTCTTGACCCAGGTTTCATCGATGAAGACGAGACGGTCAGGATCAATCCTCGTCTGATATTTTTTCCAACGCGCCCGGCGGCGCGCCACGTCGGGGCGATCTTGCTCGGCCGGCGGCACGCTTTTTTTTGAAGCTCATTCCCTCGCGATGGATGAAATTCCAGACCGTGCCATAGCTGACGGCAACGCCGCGTTCGGCGAGTTCCGTCATGAGCCCGCGCACGGTCACCTCGGGCTCGGCCGCGATTCGCTCCATGAGCCAGCCCCGTTCTCCAATGAGCGTGCAGGCCCGATGGCCCCCCATCTTCCCACCCGCGGCGCTGCCCGTCCTCCGAAGCCGCTGCGACCAGCGCACCACACTCGCCACGCTCACCGTGAAGATCGTGGCAACGGCTCGCACGCTGTCTCCCGCCGCGACCCGTTCTGTAACTCTCTCGCGAAGATCCAATGAATAGGGCTTGGTCATCCTTGCCAGCCTCCGCCCGGCCAGCAGCTTGAATCAAATTCGTGGCAGGAGCGGAATCCCCAAACCCGATTCGGCTAAACCTGATCACGCTCTAGCCGGATCATCCTCGAACGGATGCCGTGCCCGCGGTTCAACCGCTCGGATTGCGAACGATGAGGTGGTCCAGCATGCTACCGCTGGCGATACTTCGCGATCAAATCGTCCGCCAGCATCTGATTGCCGCGAACGTTCAGGTGCACGTCTCCCCATATGAACAAGTTTTTCAAAAAATCCGGATCGTTTTCCTTGTAGCGAAAGAACGCCGGGAAATGATCGAAAAATTGTTTGCACTTTCCGGCGCACCAGTCGCGCCAAATTTGCGCAGCCCGCGAATTTTCGCCGTCGTAGAGGAGCTGTTGAGGCCATGGATAGACACCGACCGATAAGGCGATGCCATGGCTGGATAAAGCGTCATGGAGCCGATCCATTTGCTGCTTTGCCTTTTGAATGCCCCCTTCGATTCCCATGGAGCCGTAATCGGATGCATCAGTGTCATAGGTCCAGCTGGCGCGCTTAAAATCCCGGCTGTAGGCGTAGCCCGACTGCATGAAATCCTGTAAACTGCCGCGCTCGGTCAAACGCGTCAACGTAATATATCGCCACAGCTGGTGGAGGAAGTCGGCGACATAAAACGTACTTTCCCACCACGCTTTTTTCTTTCCTCCCGACCAAATATTGCCGGCAAGTTTTTGCGCACCATTCTCGCCGGCCAATTGCAGCACGCCATGTTCGTCGTAGTAATACATCGTTTCATCCTGTATATCGGAAATATCGATGTAGACGACGGCCTCATCGAACCTGAGACCGCGGTCGAGAAAGTATTTCAGCTTTTCATAATAGACCGACGGAGAGTAGGACTCGACCCCTGCGTTTAGCACGTCGAGATCGGGAAAGGCGCCGGCAAACTTGCCGACGAAGGTCTCCTGGTAGGGCACTCCAAGGCCTTCCGTAAACAAATCGCCGATAAAGACGATTCGTTTACGGTCGGCCACTAAAGGAACATCGCGCGTGGACGCGTCTCGGAATCCGAGCGAATTGGTAACGAGTGGATAGTCCTTGTTTCCCCATTTGTCGAAGCCATCGAATTTCGGCCTTAAGGTGTGGTGGTATACGGGGTCGCGAATTCCAATTCCGGTTTTTGCGCTGAGACGAAACAACGGATTCGAATTGCTCGAAACGATGTGGAGAGCAATTTCCGCTAATAAGTACAGACCAATTAGAACGCCAAAATTGACGAGCACAATTCCGCGCAGCCGACGCCAGCGGCTTTTTGCCATCATCTCCCTATTCCTCTCAAAAATTCAATCTGGAGCCGCCGACATCGGCGAAAGACAAATCCCGATCATCGGCGATCGCTGGCCCGGTTTCCTTGGGCTGCCGCCGGACAATCCCGGCCGCTTCAGCCGGAGATTATTTTGCCGTCGTTCTCGACATCGAATGAGCGATTGAGCACGACACCGAGAATCTTAGTCGATTTGAGGTGGTCTAGAGCGCGTCGAACGTCATTGACCCGGGTCGCCCCCTCTTCGACCACAAGCAGTGCGCAATCCACGAACGGAGAGAACGCCATGGCGTCGTCAATTGGCAGCACGGCCGGCAAGTCGAACAATACGATCCGGTGCTCATAGCGGAGTTTGAGCTCCTCCAGAAGCCGGGTCATCTTGAGCGAGGCGAGCAGTTCCGAGGAGTTGGTTACGGGCGAACCAGCCGGAATCACGACGAGGCGGTCGATACCAGGGTTCAACAGAACTTCCGCGATCGGCACGTCGCGGAGCAAATGATCAACGATCCCCTGGCGCTCCTTGAATCCCAGGACCTGGCGAAAAGACGGATTGACCAGGTCAAGTTCCACCAACAACACAGTGTAACTGAAGTCTCGCGCAATGCTGATCGCAAGATTGATCGCGGTGAGGGTGGTGCCCGATAACCTGGACGGGCTGGTGATGGCGACCGTAGTCCAGCCGTTCTCTTGGAGGCGTTTGATGATCTGGTCGCGGAGACGTTTGAATGCGGAATAGATTTCGCTTGGGGGCCCGGCTCCAATCACGAGGTCGCGGGCCGGCTGGCGCCGCGCTGGCTTGAACAAGTTGGTTTGCCGATCCCGCACCCCAAGCTCCATCGGCGCGGCCGCGCCATTGGGCTCCGCGTTTGGGGGTTCCCCATTTGGCGCGGCATCGACGGAATACGGAGCTGGCGGCAATGCGGCCGAACCGTCGAGCTCCGTCTTCCCGAGATACGCCTCGTCACGTGTCGTCAATTCACTTTCTTCACTTTCTGGCAATGTCGCCTCCGGAACCACCTGCTTCTTTCCATCCATCGACTAGTGCTTCGTTGTTGCGGTCGGCGGCAGGGATCGCGCCAAAGACACGTAAGAGCGGTGCGCCGCGGTTGTCCGGGGCGCGCCTATTCCGACCCGAGCCACGAAGCCCGCTCGGTCATCGTCGAACGTACTCTCGCGTGGTAGAACCGCTGTCGCGGACTCGCCAGTGATCGAGAAAAACTCAATCGCACCGCTCTCGCATTCTTGATACTCGCAATCATTCGCGTCATGCTGCGATAGCTCTTAAATCCTTGCTCGAGTTCGCGGGACGGACTTAAGAAACGCCCCGCCTTTTGGCTTATTCCCCCGCTTCCCGCTGTTCGAGCCTTTCCTTCGCCTCGAGATCTTCCCCAGTCGCCTGGTCGACAAGGCGCATGGAAAGGCGCACCTTGCCGCGATCGTCGAAGCCGAGAAGCTTGACTTTGACCTTGTCGCCTTCCTTGACGACATCGGAGGTCTTGGCGACCCGGCCCTTGGCGAGCTGCGAAATATGGACGAGGCCATCTTTCGAGCCGAAGAAATTCACGAACGCGCCGAAATCCACCACTTTCACGACCGTGCCGTCGTAGATCTGGCCGGCTTCCGGATCGCTCGCGATGGATTTTATCCAATTGATCGCGGCGCGGATCGAATTGCCGTCGGAGGAAGCAACCTTTACCGTGCCATCGTCTTCGATATTGATTTTGGCGCCGGTTTTTTCGACGATCTCGCGAATGACCTTGCCGCCGGTCCCGATCACTTCGCGGATTTTGTCGGTTGGGATTTTCAAGGTCTCGATGCGTGGCGCGAACTCGCCGAGTTCGGCGCGCGCGCCGGTGAGCGCTTTGGCCATTTCGCCCAAGATATGCAGCCGGCCTGCCTTGGCCTGATCCAACGCCACCCGCATGATTTCTTCGTTGATGCCGGTGATCTTGATGTCCATTTGCAGCGACGTGATACCTTCCCCGGTACCCGCCACCTTGAAATCCATATCGCCGAGATGATCCTCGTCGCCGAGAATGTCGGAGAGGACGGCGAAGCGCTCGCCTTCGAGAATGAGGCCCATGGCGATGCCCGCCGTCGGCCGCTTCATGGGAACGCCAGCGTCCATCAGGGCGAGCGACGAGCCGCAGACCGTCGCCATCGACGATGAGCCGTTCGAACTCGGTGATCTCGGCCACGATCCGGATCGTATAGGGAAATTCCGCCGCCGTGGGCAGCATCGGACGGATGGCGCGCCAGGCAAGCTTGCCATGCCCGATTTCGCGGCGTCCGGGCGAGCCCATGCGGCCGCTCTCGCCAACCGAATAGGGGGGGAAATTGTAATGCAGAAGGAAGCGCTCCTTGTAGGTGCCCTCCAAACTATCGACGTATTGCTCGTCCTCCCCGGTGCCAAGCGTCGCGACGACCAGCGCCTGCGTCTCGCCGCGGGTGAAAAGCGCCGAGCCATGGGTCCGCGGCAAGATGCCTACTTCCGCGACAATCGGACGGACCGTCTTTTTGTCGCGCCCGTCGATTCTGATGCCGGTGTCGAGAATGTTCCAGCGGACAACCTTGGCCTGCAGGTCGTGAAAGACCTCGGCGACCTGCTCCTTGGAAAACTTTTGCTCTCCAGCGTCCGGCAAAAGTGCCGCGAAAACTTTTGCCTTCACCGCATCGACCGCGTTGTAGCGGTCCTGCTTCGCGGTGATCTTGTAGGCCTCGCGCAATTCGGCCTCGGCGACCTCGCGCACCGCGGTCTCGATTTCGCGCCTGTTGGGGATGGCGAGTTCGCGCGGCTGCTTGGCGGCCTTTTCGGCGAGTTTGACGATCGCGTCGATCACCGGCTGAAATCCGGCATGGCCGGCCATGACGGCCTGGAGCATGGTCGCCTCGGAGAGTTCCTTGGCTTCGGATTCGACCATCAGCACGGCGTCGCTTGTTCCGGCGACCACGAGGTCGAGCGAGGAGTTCTTCAACTCCTCCAGCGCCGGATTGACTTTCAGCGCGCCATTGATGAAGCCGAGCCGCGCCGCTCCGACCGGCCCCATGAACGGGACGCCCGACAAGGTCAGCGCCGCCGAACTCGCGACCATAGCCACAATATCGGGATCGTTCTCGAGGTCGTGCGAAAGCACCGTCGCGACGACTTGCGTCTCGTTGCGATAACTCTCGGGAAACAATGGGCGGATCGGGCGGTCGATCAGGCGGGAGACGAGGGTCTCCTTTTCCGAAGGGCGGCCCTCGCGCTTGAAATAACCGCCCGGAATGCGGCCCGCCGCGAACGCCTTCTCTTGATAATTGACCGTCAGGGGGAAGAAATCGCCCCCGGGCTTGGCTACCTTGGCCGAGACGACAGTGGCAAGGACCGTGGTTTCGCCATAGGTCGCGACGACGGCGCCATCGGCTTGGCGGGCGATCTTGCCGGATTCGAGGACGAGCTTGCGCCCGGCCCAATCGAGTTCTTCACGATGGATTTCAAACATTCATTCGTCTTTCTGGGTAAAGGCGAAGCCCAAGGCCAAAGCAAGACGGCGAGAAGCTGTGCGACAGCGCCTGGCGATCCTGCCATGAGCATTGGTCTTCACCATGGTTTGGCGCGGCGGCCCCATGCCGCCGCATTACCGGATATTTGAGCCATCAAGGGCTTGGTCTTACAATTATACCCCTTTCGGCTATTTATTCCGACTTTTGGCGCAGCTCCAAGTCAAAGCTTTTGTCGTAAACAAAACGCTCCACTTGCAAAACTTGTAGGCCAATCTCGCAAACTCACAGGGAAGGCTCCCTGTCCGCCGCAAAATACCCGGAATCGGCCCGCTTTGGAAATGCGTGCGTTGGACCGTGCGCCCGGCCCGCGCCGGTTGCGTCAAGCGCAACCTGCCTGTGCCGCCCGCGCCGAGCGCGAATTCTCGCGCCCTGCGGGACAGATTTTAGCGCCGGATGCCAAGGCGTTCGATCAGCGTTTTGTAGCGCGGCTCGTCCTTCGCCTTGACGTAGTCGAGGAGCTGCCGGCGTAGCGAGACAAGCTTGAGAAGACCACGGCGCGAGTGATTGTCCTTCACATGCGTCTTGAAATGTTCGGTCAGATTGGCGATCCGTTCGGTCAAGATCGCAACTTGAACCTCCGGAGAGCCGGTATCGCCTTGTTTTAGGGCATAGTCTTTCACGAGCGCCTGTTTCCGCTCGGCGGTAATCGACATCGGATAACCTTTTTAAAAAGGAGGAGGCAAACTCAAAACTGGCGTCCGCGCAACCCGGCCAGGATGTCGTCCAGCGAAGTTTTTGCGGATGGATCGAAGGGGCGCGTTATACACGAAATCCACAGCGAGGAAAGGGGGAAAACAGCAGTGTTTAATTCTAGCCTTGAGGACGTCACGGAATCTCCGTCGAGCCGTGCCCAACACCCCGGCGGATCTGACGGGTGTATGCGTCGACAGTTTCCCCGTCCATGCCGCCTTCCCCGTTTTGCCGGCGAGCCGGCGTCCGGATCTTCACTTTCGAGGCCTGTACAGGCTTCACGCGAGGTTCTTCTCCGACGGAAAGACGGAATCGACAATCTACTCGCCAAACTCGAGCACGCTAACGACGCCGGCATCCAACGAAACAGCGCAAACACGCATCCCTTCGTCTGGAGAAAAAAGGCCGACTACATCTGCAAAAAAGTCCGCAATTGTAAAGCGATCCTGGAAACACTATACGAGGCGGCGCCGTCTCCGTGCTTGCGAATACCCCATGCGCCCTCGTGTCGCCGGCTATCTCGTTCATTATTTTACCGCCTGCGGCGCCGCTTTGGGGTTCGCCGCGCTGCTCGCCGCGTTCGACGGGCGATTTAGCGCAATGTACGCCTGGCTTGGCGCGGCGTTGCTCGTCGACGCCGTGGACGGCTACTTGGCGCGGCGCTACAGGGTCGAGGAAACTGCGCCGCATATCGACGGCGTTATTCTCGACCTCGTCGTCGATTTCCTCACCTATGTAGTGGTGCCGCTCGTCGCCTTGTGGCGTTCCGGCCTGCTTCCGCCGCCACTCGCAAGCCTCGTTTGTTGTGTTGTCTGCGCGGCTTCGGCGCTCTATTTCGCCGACCGGCGCATCAAGACCCATGACCTCTGGTTTCGCGGGTTTCCGGCGATTTGGAACGTTCTCATGGTTTATATGCTGGTGTTGCGGCCTGGGCCGCTCATTTCCACGCTCGTCATCATCGTCTTCGTGTGCTGGATGTTCGCGCCGGTCCCCTTCATTCACCCGGTGCGCGTCGTGCGCCTCCGTCCACTGACGATTACCCTGACGGCCATGTGGTGCGCCGCGGCGATCGCGGCCATGGTTCAGGGCCTCCCGGAGGCTGGATTCCTCAGCAGGGCCGTGCTGATCGTGGTGGGTCTATATTATATCGTCCTGCCCCTATTCCGTAATTTTCCAAAGGCGCGTTGAGCGACCAATTTCGCCGGCGGGCCGCGCGCGTTGCTGGGCGCGAGGACGCATGGCTCCGAGCGCGGCGCGGCCTCGCGACGATTGTCTTGCCTTTTACGCCGACTTGCACTGGGGTGGCGAGGTTTTCTTTAGAAGCTCCCGGGCGCTCCGCAGATCGATCGGCCGCCCTAAAAAATAGCCTTGTCCTCTTGGCACGCCCAGAGTCACTAAAATTTCAAGCTCCGATCCTGTTTCAACACCCTCGACGCCGATCACGCAGTCCGTCTCTCTATGGGATCACGCGGCGCACCATGACCGGTCTCGCCAAGCGGCGCGGCATCGAGGGGATCGAGCGGCGCATCATGCCGGAAGAGTTAACCTGCTTCGGGCATGTTTCGTCTGCGGCACCGGCGCCGAGGTCACCCCGCTGTGTGAAATAGGCCCCTGAAACTTCACGCCGGGCGCGATTTCCCGCGCGCTGATCGACGATTATGCCGCCCCGGTGCGGCCAAGGCAGAAGGCGGCACGAGGCGCGAATACGCGGGAACGATTTCTCCCTGCGTGAAACGCCCGGGGTCATTAGCCCTGACAAGGACAGACGGCCCCCTTCGGGCTGCCGCGAGCGCGACGGGTTCTTTGGCCAGTCTTCCTGCGGAAACTGACCGCGGCAAGCGGACGCGGAGACTATCCCTTCGCCCTACCTGGAGACGCGGCTCCGTCTGCGAGTTGCGGAGTTGCTCGTTCACGTGTCAATGCCGGGGGTCGAGTTACTTCCTAACCCCCGCGCTCTGCTTTTGCGCGATAAAATGCTCGCTGATCAGTTCGGCCGAAAAGCGGCTGATCGTGTCCGGGTCGGTGATGATCGACTGCGTGTTGTTCTGCGCCTTGTAGCGAGCTCCACCCGGCTTTCCGGGGACGACGAACTGGCCTTCCCCCGATGCGGACCAATTCGTCGAGCCTTCGGCGGCGACCTTGCCATCCGCCACGAAGCCTTTGGTGTGGCTGATCTGATGGGTCTCGGACTGGCCGACCACCACATGAGTGTTGAACGCCGTCAGGTTCTCCGCCTTGTCGGCGTCCAGCAACGCTTTCTCATGTTTCCCGCCGGCTTGGCTCTTGTCCAGCGTGACCAGTATCGTGACCGTCGGGTCTTTGGCCAACGTCATTGCGAGATGTCCGGCTTCCCGGCCCCCTAATCCCCCTGCAAGCGGCGGCACACAAACTCCAGCTGGTCGAGGGTTTTGTAGCGCACCGCGACGTCGCCGGCCTCGCCCTCTCTACGCGTGATCGTCACGTTCATGCCGAGCTGTTCCATCAGCTTCTTTTCCGTCGCCCGCGTATCGGCGTCTTTTTCCTTAGCGCCGCGCTTGCGCGGTCCCTGCCCCTTGGCGCTAGAACTTTCCGCCGCGCCCTCCAGCAGCTTTTCGGCGTCCCGGACCGAGAGGTTTTGCGCGACGATTTTTTCGGCGAGCGCGTCCGGCGCGGCGCAGGACAGCAAGACCCGCGCGTGGCCGGCGGAAATCTTGCCGTCGCGCAGCAGCGATTTGGTACGCTCGGGTAGTTTTAGAAGCCGCAAGCAATTGCTGACATGGCTGCGGCTCTTGCCGATCACCTTGGCAAGATCGGCCTGCGTATAGGCGAATTCGTCGCCAAGCCGCTCGTAGCCGGCCGCTTCCTCGAGTGGATCAAGGTCGGCTCTCTGGACGTTTTCGATGATCGCGAGTTCTAGCGCCTGGCGGTCGTCGGCCTCGAAGCTGATAACCGGCGCCTCATGCAGTCCGGCGCGCTGCGCCGCCCGCCAGCGCCGCTCTCCGGCGATGATTTCGTAGGTGCCTGGAGCGCCCGGCACGGGGCGCGCGAGGATCGGCTGAAGGATGCCTTTTTCCTTGATCGAGGCGGCGAGCTCGTCGAGGGAATCGTCGCCAAAATTCCTCCGCGGATTGCGCGGATTGGGGCGGAGGAATTCGATCGGAATTTTTTGCGTCGCGCGGGCAGCTCGGGCGCCTTGCGCGGTTTCCCCGGCCCCGGCAAGAAGCGCGGCAAGACCGCGCCCAAGCCGCGGCGGCGCTTCTTCGGCGGATTTAGTTGGCTTCATGCTGAAATACCCCGGTTAAGAATAATTCTATTGGGTGTCGGCCCTAGAACTCGGTCTCTTTCAAAGGCCCGCATACGACAACCTTCGCCTTCGCCCTGAGAAAGCCCGAGGGGCTGTCTCGCCCATCCGCGCCCTCGCCCCCGGCGGCCACGCCATTTCCACGCTCGCGCTGGATCACTTCCGACGCCAGTTTTAGATAGGCTTGGCTGCCACTGCATTTAAGATCGTAAAGAAGAACCGGCTTGCCATGCGATGGCGCTTCGGACACCCGCACGTTGCGCGGGATGACCGTTTCATAGACTTTGTCGCCCATAAAACCCCGAACGTCCGCCACCACCTGCGCGGCGAACGTGTTGCGCGAATCGAACATCGTCAGAACGATACCGTGCATGGTCAGTCCGGGATTGAGGCTGTTCCTGACCTGTTCCACCGTGGACAACAGCTGCGACAACCCTTCGAGCGCGAAAAACTCGCATTGGAGCGGCACCATCACGGCATGCGCGGCGGCGAGCGCGTTCATGGTCAAAAGATTGAGGGAGGGCGGGCAATCGATGAGAACATAGGTGAAGCGCTCTTCGGCCGGCACAGCGTTCTGCTCCTCCGCGAACACGGCGAGCGCTTGCTTGAGGCAAAAAGCGCGATCCAGGCGCGCCGCGATTTCGAGCTCGAAACCGACAAGATCGAGCGTCGAGGGCGCGATGAAGAGGCGGGGGACCGCGGTTTCCCGGAGAACGGCGCCGAGGCGCTCATGTCCGCTCAAGACATCGTAGGTGGAAATCTTGCGCTTTTCGCGGGCGATTCCAAGGCCCGTGGAGGCATTGCCTTGCGGATCGAGATCGATGATGAGCACAAGTTCGCCGATCGCGGCGAGCGCGGTTCCAAGATTAATGGCGGTCGTGGTTTTGCCGACCCCGCCTTTTTGATTGGCTAGCACGAGTATGCGCATGGCGACGGCAGGCACCTCGTACCTCGATCCTTGAAAATCAGATGAAAACGAGGTCATAGCGGACGGCTTCCCCGCGAGCAATCGGGCGGCGCGACATTTGCACTATTTTGGGACCGGCGGGCGGGGCGCGGTTCCGTTCGCTTTCGCCGCGAGGATTTTTTCGCGCTGGCGCTCGGCCTTGTCGATGTAGAACGTCGCGTTCGCCTTTCGAAATTCTTCGAGAGCCCCATCGGCAGCTTCGAGCGCATCATCGAGATGACGCGGCTGGCAGTCCTTGTCGAATAGGGCGCGATAGACCAAGGCAAGATTCATCTGGGTGAAGGCCCAATCGAGCGGCACGCGCGCGCGGGTCCTTTCCTGCAAGGCCTCGCGATAGGCGGAAACGGCCTCCTCGAGCCGCGCCGTCCCGCCCTCCCGCCCGCCGAGCGTTCCGAGCGCATTGCCGAGATTATTCTGGGTCATGGCCCATTGGAGCGGCACGCGCGCGCGGGTATTTTCCTGTAATGCTTCACGAGAGGCGGCAACTGCCTCTTCAAGCCGCGCTGTCCCGCTCTCCCGCTCGCCAAGCGTTCCGAGCGCGTTGCCAAGATTCAACTGGGTGACGGCCCAATCGAGCGGCACCCGCTCGCGGGTCCGTTCCTGCAGGGCTTCGCGATAGGCGGAAACGGCCTCCTCGAGCCGCGCCGTCCCGCTCTCCCGCTCGCCAAGCCTTACGAGCGCAGTGCCGAGATTCATCTGGGTCATGGCCCAATCGAGCGGCGCGCGGGCGCGGGTCAATTCCTGCAAGGCTTCGCGATAGGCGGAAACCGCCTCCTCCAGCCGCTCTGTCCCGCCCTCCCGCTCGCCGAGCGAACTGAGCGCATTGCCGAGATTCATCTGGGTCTTGGCCCAGTCGAGCGGCAAACGCGCGCGGGTCAATTCGTGCAAGGCCTCGCGATAGGCGGCGACGGCTTCCTCAAGACGCGCCGCCCCGCTCTCCCGCTCGCCGAGCGTTAATAACGCAGTGCAGAGATTCATCTGGGTCGTGGCCCATTGGAGCGGCACGCGTTCGCGGGTTCTTTCCTGCAAGGCCTCTCGATAGGCGGCGATGGCCTCCTCGAGCCGCGCCGTCCCGGTCTCCCGATCGCCGAGCGTTGCGAGCGCAACGCCGAGAATTCATCTGGGTCCTGGCCCATTCGAGCGGCACGCGCGCGCGGGTTCCTTCCTGCAAGGCTTCGCGATAGGTGGCGACGGCCTCCTCGAGTGTTGCCGTCCCACTCTCCCGCTCGCCGAGTCTTGTGAGCGCGTTGCCGAGATTGGCCTGGGTTGTGGCCCATTGGAGCGGCACGCGCGCGCGGGTTCTTTCCTGCAAGGCTTCGCGATAGGCGGCGACGGATTCTTCGAGCCGCGCCGTGCCCCCCTCCCGCTCGCCGAGCTTTTGGAGCGCAGCGCCGAGCAAATTGAGGGCGTTTCCGCGCTGATCGCCATTGAGCGCCGACGCCACCATGCGCCGCGCCATTTCAATCGCGACTTCAAGCGAGAGATTGATCCCCTTCTCGTCGCCTTCCGCGTAGAATGCGTCCCACCGTTCCCTGTATTTTTGCGACCAAGCCGGATTTCCGTCCATTGAATCCATGGCCGCGATGGCCTCGATCCGCTGCGCCACGCTGGCGGGGTCGCGACGAAGCAGGTCCTGTTCCGCGCCCGCTTCGAGCAAGGTTTCCCGCGATCTCCGGGAAGCAGCACGGTGCTCCTCCTCTCGCCGGTCGAATTCGGCAAGGGCATCGTCCACGGCCTTAGCACCACTGTCGAAATCGCCCTTTTTGGTCGTTTCGGCGAGGCGCTTCAATACGTCTTCGACAAAGGCCTCTTGATTTGAGCCGCGCTCGCCCTTGGCGATGACGCCGAGGGCAATACCGACCGCGTGTCTCAGCTCCACGATCGCCTGATCAAGGTCGATAACTTCGCCGGACCTCAGAGGACGTGCGAGTTCGAGAATTGTCGCCCGTTCCAACCCAGCCTCGGCGGCCTTCGCGATTTCGCGCTTGTCGAGGAGAGCAACAACCTGCTCGGCAACGCTCATCGGTAGGTCAGCCGTCAATCGATCGACATTCTCGCGGATCGCTTGCGTGTCGTCCTTGACGGCGTCGATCTTTTTTTCCTCGTGCGACACCGGCCGCTCGACGTGTCGCGCCACGAAAGATCGGATGTGTTGATAAATTTCGCTCTCGCGATTCGCCGGTTTTGCAATCTCGATATGATCCGCGTCGATCGGAATAGGATTCGACGACAGGCCAGGATCGCCGCTGTCTGGCTTGACAATCATTCCAAGAATTCTTGCGGAAATAGGTTACGCCCAGCTTTTTGCGGCGAATGATGAGAGGCCGGCGCTCGGTCAGAATGAGATGAACGATCTCGCGGTCTCTCGCGAGATTACGATATCCCTCATTCAGTTCGCGCAGATTCGGATCGTTACGGACAAGCGAAAGCGCGGCTGGTGACGGGTGCACCAAGACACGGAGAAGATCACCCCAGCCCGCCAAATCTGCCCCGGTATGCGGCGTCGCCAGGAGAGCGACCTTTCGCACGCGGTCAATGAAACTAGCCGCCTCGGTGCGCCCATTTTTCTCGGCTTCTGCCCGTCGCAACATCAACTTGATCACGAGACCGCCCAGACTATGTCCAATGAGGATCACCTCCCCTTCATTAAACCGAGAGTCCACCAAAAGGCGATTGAGAACATTACTCGCAAGATCGGTAGGATGCATTGTGGCGCGATCGCGATCCGACAGGGGTGCGTCGTAGCCTATCGAATAGATGGCGACGCCTTCGAGATCCTCGGCAAGCCATTTCGGCCAAACCGCGTTTTCGGGCGAGGGACTTGTCCACGTTTCGAGCGAATTGCCGGTCAGGCCATGCACGAAAATGACGTTCGCGGTCCGAGAACCGCGCTCAGGCGCCAATTGGATTATTTCCGCCACCGCCCCCCAAGAAATAAGCTGCGTCATACGACGTCAGCCGAGAACATGGCCCGAAAATTTCTACGGCGACCGCAATGATAAGGGGTATACATAAGTTGTCTTTTGATTATTTGGTATAAAGACAATCTTATTTGCAATATACATATCTATACTTCAACAATTACTGTGATCGGGCCAGAGACACAGGGCAGATTGCCTAAATCAAACTGGCCCACACCCCCCGGGCCTTCGCCCGACCAGCACCAGGCGCGCCTCGGAACAGGTTTGGCTCGCCATGGTCGTGATCAAGTATTTACCGGGCGTTAAGGAATCGGTCAATTCCGCCTCAAAGAGTTTTCCCTTGGAAAAAACCCCAACCGCGCCCTGATCGATGAATTTTTCCGCGTAACGCAAGAGCCCTTCGAGCGGCGCCAGCGCGCGCGCGCTCACCGCGTCGATCTGCGCGTCGAGGGCGGGCAGGATGTTTTCGAGTTCGACCGCAGTGGACGATCGCGGGCGCCGATGTTTCGCGAATAACAGTTTGCAGAAAGGCGCATTTGCGCCGGTCGGCCTCGACGAGATGAACCCGAGCCTCGGGATCATCCGCGTATTTGATTGCCGTCACGAGCCCCGGAAATCCGGCGCCCGAGCCGAGATCGAGCCAACGCCGGGCCTCGGGCACCGCCTCCGCAACCTGGAGCGAATCGGCGAAATGCCTGACCCAGAGATCGTCAAGGGTCGATCTGCCAACGAGATTGATTACGCGCCGCCAATTTTGGAGGAGTTTTGCGTAAATTTCCAACCGCCGCAGCGTCGCGTCCGGCAGGTCCGCCAGGAGAACGTGCGCGGCTCGCGGGGAGAGCCTGCCGCGTGGCAAGCTCAACGTCCAGCGCCGGCGCGGCGAAGCTTTGCGGCCAGAAGGGTCATGGCGGCGGGTGTCATGCCTTCAACTCGTCCAGCCTGCCCCATGGTGCGCGGCCGGATGAGGTCGAGCCGCGCCCGTATCTCGTTGGAAAGGCCAGGCAGCAGCGCATAATCAACGTCATCGGGGATGGTCAGCGCCTCGTCGCGGCGGAAAGCTTCGATGTCCCTCGTCTGACGATCAAGATAGACCGAATATTTGGCATCGATTTCGATTTGCGCGGCGGCTTTCGGCGCGATCCCGCCAAGCTCAGGCCAGATTGCCCGCAGGCTCCCAATCGAAACGCCTGGCAAGGCGAGGAGGCCGAAAGCGGTCCGGCGGGTTCCATCGCAATTGACCTTGAGCCCATGCCGCGCCGCCTCGCTCGGAGTGAGGCTTAAATCTTCCAAAAGCGCCCGCGCGCGGGAAAGGGCCGCCTCCTTCACGGCATAGGCCCGCCGCCGGTCCGCGCCGACGCAGCCGAGGGCGACGCCTCGCGTGGTCAACCGTTGATCGGCGTTGTCCGCGCGCAGCGACAAGCGATATTCGGCGCGCGAGGTGAACATGCGGTAGGGCTCGCTCACCCCCTTCATCACCAAATCGTCGATCATGACGCCAGTATATGCGTCCGAGCGGCTGAAGGTGATCGGGTCCCTGGCCCCGGCGCGAAGCGCGGCATTGAGCCCCGCGACAAGGCCTTGCGCGCCCGCCTCCTCGTATCCCGTGGTGCCATTGATCTGCCCAGCAAGAAAGAGACCTTGAATTTTCTTTGTCTCAAGCGCCGGGGTCAAGCCGCGCGGCTCGATGAAATCATATTCGATCGCATAGCCTGGCCGCAGCATCCGGGCCTTGGAGAGACCGGGAATGGTGTGGAGGAATTCCGCTTGAATCTCCTCGGGCAGGGAGGTCGAGATGCCGTTTGGATAGATGGTGGTGTCGTCGAGCCCTTCCGGTTCGAGGAAAATCTGATGCGTCTCGCGCTCCTTGAACCGGACCACCTTGTCTTCGATCGAGGGGCAATAGCGCGGCCCCCGGCCGGAAATCGCGCCGGAATAGACCGGTGACTGGCCAAGGTTCGCTTCGATGATCGCGTGGCCCTCGGGGGTCGTGTGGGTGATGAAACAATCGACCTGCGGCGTGCAGATCGCCCCGGTCAAAAAGGAAAAGGGCTCTGGCTCGGCGTCGCCGCTCTGGCGTTCGAGCATGTCATAATCGATCGTGCCGCCATCGAGCCTTGGCGGCGTTCCGGTCTTGAGACGCCCAAGGCCAAGGCCCAGTTCCTGCAGCCTTTCGCCTAGCCGGATCGCCGGGTTTTCCCCCATGCGCCCCGCCGAAACGGACTTTGCGCCGATATGGATCACGCCGCGCAAAAAAGTTCCGGTGGTCAGAACTAGCGCGCCGCAGCGGACCGTTTCGCCATCCGCGGTCTCGATCCCTTCGACGCGGCCGTTTGCCAGGAGAATATCGGCGGCCTCGGATTCGATCGCGCTAAGAATTGCGATGTCCCGGATCGCCGCCTGCATCGCCTCCCGGTAGAGTTTTCGGTCGGTTTGCGCCCTCGGGCCGCGCACGGCGGGGCCTTTCGTGCGGTTCAGAACGCGAAACTGAATTCCGGCCTTGTCCGCGACACGTCCCATGAGCCCGTCGAGGGCATCGATTTCGCGCACGAGATGGCCCTTGCCGAGCCCGCCGATGGCGGGATTGCAGGACATGGTGCCGATCGTGGCAAAGGAAAGGGTGACGAGGGCGGTGCGCGCGCCCATCCGCGCGGCCGCCGCCGCCGCTTCGCAGCCGGCATGGCCGCCGCCCACCACGATCACGTCAAAAGCGCCCGGCATCCTTTGACCTCTGAGACAATTTTTTAGAACAACTCTAAAAATGTTTTACGTGAAACATTTCTCCGGGTTGCGAAAACCTTTGCCAAACTGTTTTGCGCCGCGCAACATTCGGCTTTTTGGTTTAGAATAATTCCAAAAATGTTTCACGTGAAACATTTTCAGCCGTCAACGGCAAATCGCAGTCGAATCCCGCGCCCGAGGCAAAGGCGAAGATCGTGTCCTGATCCATGACTTTTACTGTATCATTTTGGGACAGTCTCTTGCTAACGTGACCTCGGCCCGACGATGCTGAGCGGGCAACCGCAGCGGATCCGGTTTCACTCCATACCGAACGAGGCACACTTAAATGCGATTTTGCCCCGTTGCCGCGAGCACGAATTTTGCTGAAACATCCGTTTAACAATCCAGACGAATGCGCTTGAGCACGGCCGCTTCTGCAGCGTCAGCAAGCGGTATTGTCGTCCCTCGCATGGGTGATGTGTTAGAGAAAAATATGGCCTATACCGCCTAAGAAAGCGCGAATAGAAGCTTATGCTTTTCAGTACAATTTTTGTCGCATTGTTAGCGCTTATATTCAGCTTGGCATTTGGGTGAAGATCATGACACACTTCCGGCTCGATCCGCCACGGATCAAGAAAGATGATAGGAAACAACGTAGTTCATACTGCCATGAGTGCCTTGAACGGTTCGCAGCAGGCGATGTGCGTTGTAGCTACGGCACGCGATATTTTCACAAAGAGTGTTATAAACGGTGGCAGCAAAAGAAAATGTTTCACTGGTTTCAGTGTGCATAGGTCTTTGAGCAGCGAGCTTATTGAGCGCTGATAATTTTGTCGCGGATTACGGTCGTTCCGCATAGCCGGAGCGCGAAGGTGGGCGGGCGAGGGGCCGGTTACCGGTTCACTTTATTTGCTGCCGGCGGAGGCGCGGATTTTTGCTCAGCGTGTTGCTTGATTTTTAGCAGATTCGCTTTGTCATCGTCGGTCAGTTCGGTGGAAACCGGGCAAACCTTGCTCATGATGAAATCAACGAGCGCGGGAGCTTCGAGGCCAGTCGCGGGGTCCATGGTTTGAGTGCATGATAAAACGGTAGCGGCCACCACATAGGTCGCCACGATGTGTCACTTAGCCGGATTGCCACGATTTGCGCTGGTTTAATTTCCCCCCATCGCGTGTGCCATAGAAACGTGCCCGAAAAGTTCAGCGATACACCGTGTAGTTGCGCAATGTCGAGAGCCGCGCCTTGTAACTGAGCCTTGTCGAACGACGCACCTTGCAGGTGGGCGGCAGTCAGATCCGCCTTGGTGAGAATCGCTCCTTCGAATACCGCGCCTTCCAGGTGGCGGCCACGAAGATCAAAAAGATGTTCTTTCCATGCGAGCTTTTTTGGATCGTCGATTTTCAGCGCCTCGTAGAGATTGAACCCCGGCAGGACCAAAGTGTTGGAGAACAGGCTCATTCGCCTTCGTGTTGTTTCGTCCACCTCGCCCGCAAACAAAAACTTATGAGTCGACATTACCGCGTTATCGGCGAGCCGCCATTGCGACCGATCGAGGACGGACAGCGCTGATTCCGGCCATTCGCCGGGAATGGTGGCGACGACGGTGGAAAACCAGATTGCGAAGAGGCTCATTACCAGGGCAAGCCCGAGGCCGATTCCGCGCAACCCCCAGGCGAAGAGACGCGAGGACCCGGCGCCATCGACACTCAAATCCGCCAGGACCGGCGGTCGTAGCAGCCATAAGACCAGAACGTCGAAAAAGAGTGCGCCCCGTTGCGCCCAAGTGATCCTCGTCTCGTGAAAAGGCAAAAACTGAATCTGCAAGAGGAGCAAAACTAGAATCGGAAGGATGACGAGCGTCGTCAGGGCGATGAGTTTGAGCATCACACCAAAAATGCCATGGCGGAGTTCGGGCGGCCCGGCGAGAATTTGGACAAAAATATTGCTCGGCAGCAGCCGACGCAACTTGTCGCGAATGTCCTTATGCGCGCCGTCTGGCGCGGCGCCGCTCTTTTGCGTTTCTGTCTCGCTGTCTGGAAACTGGCGCCTCAACTCATTGTGGAACCGCGAGGCTTTTTTGCCGAGCATGATGAAATGCATGAGCGCATAGGCGTGGATGATGAGGACCACGAATGGCGCCAAAGCAAAAAAGGCGAGGAGCGGCAGTTCGACGTTGAGGAAGGGCAGTTTGACGGGGCGTTCCAACAAAAGATCTTCATGGGTGACGGCGCCCGCCGCGATCGCGATATAGGAGAGCACGAAGAGATAGGAGAGCCAGAGCCCGCTGCTGACGGAGGCGGCGTCTTCGACCGATTTTTTAATCTCCTCGAGATCGTCGGCCTTGGCGGCGATGAGGGGAAAGGCCGTTTCCTTCGGCTCGCTCGGCGCAATGACCTCCGGCGGATTTTCAATTTTGGGGCCGAGTTTTTGCTCGTCAGAGGCCATTTAGCCGGCAGCTTCCAGGTGGCAGTCGATTTCAGCCTCATCCTTAGCCTGCTTAGCTTTTTGGCCAAGGATGACCCATCGCGGCCGGGGCAGGGACCGGCGGGTTGCGATTTGCCGCGACAGTGACTGAAATCTCAGATTCCAACTCAACACATAATAGCGCTCACTTACCTATACAGAACCGCGAAAAGATCTCGCCCAGAATATCCCCGACGTCCACCACGCCAGTTAGTCTTTGCAGGCAAACCATCGCCACGCGCAAGTCTTCGGCCAGCAATTCGGCCGGAGCATCGGGATCGTCCAAAATCTGGGAGAGCGCACTTCATGCGCGGAATGACCCGAGCACGGCAAGCCAAGCCAGCCCCAGGGAGATAACCGCGTTCCAGCCGGCAAGTGAGAGCCCCAATATACGCAGCGCCGGGATATCGCAGCGGGCGACCCTGACACTTTGCAATTGGCGCCAGAATTCCTCGACGGAGCGCGCGTGAGCGAGTGGCCCAGAGCACTCTTTTGGCCCCGGCCAAAACCCCCATTCGACGCCCGCGTGATAGGCGCCAAGAATCGCGCTTGCTGCAAAAACCACGGCAAGAACAGCAAAGGCCCCGCGCAACAGACTGCTTGGACCTCGCGCGGCGAACAGGACTGCGAGACCCGCAAGCGGAATGCCGGCATAAAAAGGAATACGCTCCTTGAGGCAAAGCTCGCAAGGCGCGTAGCCTAAAGCCTCGAAGACGAAGGCTCCAGCGATCGACGCGACCGCGATCGCCAGAATGACGAGGGCAATGCCAAAGGGAGCCCTGATGCGCATCGCGGCGGTCAGATCACCCGCGCGGCGATCCAAAAGCCCGCCACGATGGCAACCGCAAGGATCGCCAAGAACCAGCCAAAATATTTGTCGAGCAGGGCGTTGACCGGCTCGCCATAGCGCTTGAGAAGCACCGCGATGAAGAAGAACCGTGCGCCGCGCGTGAGGCAAGACAAAAGAACGAAGAGCGGCAGACTATAGGCCAGAAGCCCGCTGGTGATCGTCACGATTTTGAATGGAATCGGCGTGAAGCCCTTCAACAGGATAACCGCCCAGCCCCACTGCGCATAAAGCGCGCGCATTTGATCGACGCGCGCGCCGTAGCCGTAAAGATCGATCAGCCATTTTCCAACGGTTTCGTAAAGAAGCGCGCCGATCGCATAGCCGAGCAGGGCGCCCGCGACCGATCCACCCGTGCAGATCAGCGCATAGATCCAAGCCCGCTTCGGCTTGGCGAGCGACATCGGGATCAAGATCGTATCCGGTGGCAATGGGAAAAACGAGCTTTCCGCGAAGGCGATCAGGCCGAGCGCCCAAGGCGCATGCTGGCTCTGGGCCAAGCTCAGCGTCCAACGATAAAGTCTTTGAAACATCGTTCCTGTTTATGAAAGGGCCGTGGCTCATGGAACGCGGCGGAGGTGAGACGTCGTGATCTTTGCCCCATCTATGCCTAGAACGCAATTCGTCCCTCAGGCGATGGTGTCAACGACGCCGCCATCAACGCGCAGCGCAGCACCTGTGGTGGCGGAAGCCTGTGGCGAGCAGACATAGACGATCATATTGGCGACTTCCTCGACGCTCGCCGCCCGCTGGATGATTGACGACAGGCGGATCGCCTTGACCATGGCCCTGCCGGCATCCTCCAGCGATTGTCCGGCCACCATCGTATTCTTAAACATCTCAACCAACCCCGCCGAAAGCGTCGGTCCTGGCAGCACGGAATTGACCGTCACGCCGGTTCCGGCGGCGCGCTTGGCAAGACCACGTGCAATAGAGAGTTGCGCCGTCTTGGTGAAGCCGTAGTGTATCATGTCGACGGGTATGTTTAGCGCCGACTCCGAGGCGACGAAAACAATCCGGCCCCAGCCCCGGCCGATCATTGCCGGCAGATAGGCACGCGACAGGCGCACGCCTGACATGACGTTGACCTCGAAAAAGCACGTCCATTCACTGTCGGGAATCGCGAAGAAGTCCTGCTCTCCATAAACTCCGAGATTGTTGACGAGGATGTCGCAGGTCGGGTGCTTTGCGGCCAGAGCGTTGCAGCCGCCTGCATCACCGAGGTCCGCCGCAAAACCGGCCACCTCAGTACTAGGGGCAGCAGTGCCGACGGCCTTGACCGCCCGTTCGACAGCTTCCGGGGTGCGGCCTTTGACGACAACTTTCGCGCCCGCGGCCGCGAGTCCCTTGGCCGTCGCGAGGCCAATGCCGGCGGTCGAACCGGTGATGATGGTGGTTTTTCCGGAAAGGTCGATTCTCATGTCAACTCCGTGAGGTCCGGCCTGTTAACCTTTACACTCGCGCGGCTGGGTAGGTGGTCATTTTGAAATTCGCAGTCCTTGGCAATTGGCTCGCCGTTGCCATCTGCTTTTTGTATGCTTAGCGAGCATGGAAATGAGCAGAATGTTCTGGCATCTTGAATTCTATCGCGTTAATCCCGACGGAAAGCGCACCGGCGGCGACATAGTAAACGACGCATCATTATCGGTCGAGCTGGCGATTGCTCAGGCCAAATCCATGACAAAATATCACTTTCCCTGCTGTAGAAAGGCGAACCTTTGCTTGGTCAAAAGCCAAGACGGAAGCCTTGTTCGCGAAGTGGTCGCCAATGCCTAGAGGCCCTAAAGGCGAACGCTTCCCTGCCGGTGTAATTGGCAACGCCGTCAAGACGTCCTACGAAATAAGCTTTGTTTGCTTGCCAATAGCCAGTTTTTCTTCGTGATCCAAAAGTGAATTGAAATATAGACTTTCAAGGCTCTCTTTGTCAATTCCAACGCGATACACGTGGAACCGGTATGAGGCGTCTGCTTTCAATGGTTTTTTGGACTTCCCAAGGATATCGTTTCCAATTTCAAGTTGGTAAGTCCCATAGGCAATGAGGTCCGCTGCTGCCAACGGCAAGCAATTGGCTTTTGATTGAAAAGTCAGCCCGCTCAAAGCGCCTGGGTGCTTGTGCGGAAGGTTTCGCTTCCACAACTCGTAAAGGCGAACAGTGTCCCCGGCATTTGAATGGCCGGATTCAAGCACGATATTTAGAGATGGCTCCTTACCATCTTTCCATCGAGTAACTGACAGCACCTCATCCACTGCGGCAGATAAGGCAGCTCTGAACAAAATACCATATTTTAAATCCTTCAAAACCTTTGCTGGCCTCTGTCTATCCGCGTAAAATTGATGATATTCATCATCACGTAGAACAGCGGAAAACCCCGCCTCAAGAGTTTCATTAGTGATGTGCGAGAATTCATCCCAAAAAACAATTTTTTTATCAACAGTCCAATCTTTAAAATCTTTGTCTGATCTTTTTATATCGATAGCATAGAAGATGTCTACTCTGTACCTATTAAATAATTTTGCCGCTCGTTTCTCAAACTTTCGCCACTGCCTAGCATCCCCAATGAATCCAGCCATCACCGATACCGGGGACCCAGCATGCACGCCGCTTTCATCAAAGTAGGCGGTAAGGATCACAGATTGCCGCTCCGGCTCCCACCGATGCGCACGCCCGATACAAAGTTCTCTAGGCCGTGTGGACGGATATCGGAAAATATAGGTCAAGGGATTCCCAAATCACTTTTTCGGTGATTCATGGGTGGCTGGCTTTTGGAGGGCCGGCCATGCTGACGAAGATGACCGAAGAAGATTGGGTGCTTGTGCACGAGGTGTTCGATGCCTGCCGCTCGCGGCGTGGGGACAAGGGGCGGGACGACCGCAAGTTTCTCGAAGCCTTGCACTATTTCACGATCCACAACATTACTTGGCGAGCGCTGCCGGCCGAGTTCGGCTCTTGGAACAGCATCTGGAAGCGCTTCTGGCGCTTGAGCCGCAGCGGCGTGTTCGAAACTTTCTTCGAAGCGCTCGCCTCCTTGAGCGAGCGGGCGCATCTCGTGCAGATGTTCGAACTCGACCGTCATCCGCGCGCATGTGTCGGCGGCCGGCGCAAAAGGGGGCAGGATGGCGAAGCCCTCGGGCGCTCCCGGGGAGGGTTCTCGACCAAGATCCATCTCAAGACCGATCTCGACGGCTATCCGATCGGCTTCCATCTGACCGGCGGCGAAGCGAGCGACAGCCGCAACTTCGAAGTGCTCCTCGACCTCGGTCCGGACGTCGATCCCCGCGCCGTTGTCGCGGACAAGGGCTATGATGCAAAGACAAATCGGGAGGCGGCGCGTAACCGCGGCATTTGTCCGGTCATCCCCTATCGCTCGAACACCATCGACAAGCCGAAGTTCTTCGCAAAGGTCCTCTACAAAGCGCGGGCGCGTATCGAGCAAATGATGGGCAAGATCAAGCGCTTCAAACGCATCGCGCTCCGCTGCGAGAAGACGGCAAGAAACTATGCCTCATTCCTCGCACTCGTCTGCGGCTTCATCTTGATCAAATCCGTCCACACGGCCTAATGTAATCGGACCTGCGAATTGATGCATTCATTCTACTGCCCCCGGCATGTTACGGCAAGTATAATATTGCCCCTGCAATCGCTGCTGGCCTGAGTGAGACTGTAATGGATTGGACAGATATCGTGGAGTTTATGGGCGCGGACGCCCCGGCCAAGAAACGCGGCCCCTAAAAAAGAGAGCGGCTTAAATTTCAAAGGGACCCACTACCCGCGGCTGGTAGGGCTGGATCACGAAGTTTGTGCTATGACGCTTTCAATGTCCGTTTGCCAGCAAGCCGCAAAATGCCTTATGGGAACGCCGGCATGCGCTATCGCTGGATCGGAACAATAGTGACGTTGAACCTTTGCGCCTCCGCGATTTCCGCCGACCCCGCCTTCCGGCGGACCGGCGCGCCATGGCCAGACACTTTTCTCGCGCGCGTCGAGGCCCTCGCCTTGATCGACACCCTGAATGTCCGCCTTCTTGCCGCCTCCTGTACCGCGACAGAGGTTCTCGATAAATGGTGCGCCGATCATAAATTGGCGAGCGAACCCGTGGTCCACGCGAGGCGGATCAGTGGTGCGGAGAAGCCTGTCTCGCCTGAGCAGCGGCAAAGACTTGAAGTCGGCCCCGATGAAGAGGTGACCTACCGGCATGTCGAGCTTACCTGCGGCAGCCACATCCTAGTCGAAGCTGACAATTGGTACGTGCCAGGCCGGGTCGGGGCGGAAATCAACCATGTGCTGACAACAACCGATACACCTTTCGGCCGGGCGGTGCAGAGTTTGAAGCCCATGCGGGAGAATATCTCGGTTGAAATCCTATGGAAACCACTTTTAGACGGACGGGAACTGGGGCCACTTCCAGCTGACAGACCAGAGGCCACATTGGCGATGCCCTGGCAGCTTTTTCAGCATCGCGCTGTCATTTATAATGATAAACATGAGCCCTTTTCAGAAGTCAGAGAAATTTTCACGCGCGAAGTGCTGGCTTTTGGACCACCGTAAAGGGGGCCGCGATGGCCACCGCGCAGCCTGCTTTGCGGGGCTCTCTCCAACTTGCTGCGAAATGCCGCCGTGGACCGGGCCTTGCCGCTTTTGCGCAGTCTTGCCCGCGCGGCGGCGGACACGGTGTTCCCGCCGGCTTGCCTCAATTGCCGCCAATCCACCGGTGCCATGGGCTCGCTCTGCGCCGCCTGTTGGGCGCAGGTCCGTTTTATCGAGCGTCCCTTTTGCGAGCGTCTGGGCACGCCCTTCGCCATGGATCTCGGCAGCGAAGGACTTCTTTCGCCCGAGGCGGTCGCCAACCCTCCGGTCTTTGCCCGCGCCCGGGCGGTTGCCCATTTCGAGGATGGGCCGGTGCGGCAATTGGTGCATCGGCTGAAATATAGCGACCGGATGGAATTAGCCAAACCGCTCGGGGCCTGGATGGCCCGCGCCGGCAACGAACTTTTGGCCGAAGCCGATCTCCTCGTGCCGGTCCCCTTGCATCGCCGCAGGCTTGCCGCCCGCCGATTCAATCAGGCCAATTCCTTGGCGCAAGCGATCTCCGCCCAATGCGGCGTCCCGGTTGATCCTTTCGCCCTCGCGCGGGTCAAGGCGACGCCGTCCCAGGTCGGACTTTCGCGTTCACAGCGGGCTCTCAATATGCAAGGCGCGTTTCAAGTGACCGAAGGGATGGGAGCAAAGGTCGAAGGCCGCGCGATTGTCCTTATCGACGATGTCATGACCTCGGGGTCAACCGTCAACGCCGCGTCGCGCGCGCTTCTGCGTGGCGGCGCCAAACGCGTCGATGTCTTGGTTTTCGCGCGAGCGGTGTAGCGCTCCGTTTCAAGCCGCCTTGGTGTTGAGGTCTGGCGCCACCTCAAAACTCGCTTCCGTCTTGTCCTTGATCTCGTCGAGGGTAACGCCATCGGCGAGTTCGATAAGGGTCATGCCCGCGCCTCCCGTCTTGTCGATCGAAAAAACCGCAAGATCCGTGATCACGAGGTCGATGACCGCCGTGCCGGTCAGCGGCAAAGTGCACTTGCGCAGGAGTTTTGGTTGTCCCTTCGCCGTGTGTTCCATGACCACCACGACCCGCTTGACGCCGGCGACGAGGTCCATCGCCCCGCCCATGCCTTTCACCATCTTGCCGGGGATCATCCAGTTGGCGAGATCGCCGCGTTCGGTGACTTCCATCGCGCCGAGGATCGCAAGATCGATATGGCCGCCGCGAATCATGCCGAAACTATCGGCGGAAGCGAAATAGCTTGTGGTCGGGAGTTCGGTGATCGTCTGTTTGCCGGCATTGATGAGGTCGGCGTCTTCCTCTCCCTCGAAGGGAAACGGCCCCATGCCGAGCATGCCGTTCTCGCTCTGCAACTGCACATCCATGCCGGGCGGGATGAAATTCGACACGAGCGTTGGAATGCCGATCCCGAGATTGACATAAAATCCATCGCGCAATTCCTTGGCCGCGCGCGCCGCCATCTGATCCCTTGTCCAGGCCATTGCGAGGGTCTCCTTATGCGGCGATGCGCGGACGGGTTGTGCGCTGTTCGATGAGTTTCGCGGCGTTCGGCACATGCACGACGCGCTGGACAAAAATGCCCGGTGTATGGATCGCGTCGGGATCGATGTCTCCTGCCGCGACGAGATGCTCGACCTCGGCCACCGTCACCTTGCCGGCGCTCGCCATCATCGGATTGAAGTTGCGCGCCGTCTTGCGATAGACAAGATTTCCTTCCGTGTCGCCCTTATAGGCGTGAATGATTGAGACTTCGGCGACGAGTTCACGCTCCATGACGTAGGTCGTACCCTCGAACTCGCGCAGCTCCTTCCCATCGGCAATGATGGTTCCAACGCCTGTCTTGGTGAAAAACGCCGGGATGCCCGCGCCGCCTGCCCGGATGCGCTCCGCCAGGGTGCCTTGCGGATTGAATTCGAGTTCGAGTTCACCGGAAAGATATTGCCGCTCGAAAAGCTTGTTCTCGCCGACATAAGACGAGATCATCTTTTTGATCTGCCTGGTCTCGAGCAGGAGCCCCAGGCCCGCGCCATCGACGCCCGCGTTGTTCGAGATCACGGTCAAGTCCTTGACCTTGAGATCGCGAATGGCCGCGATCAGGACTTGCGGGATGCCGCAAAGCCCAAATCCGCCGGCCATGACGGTCATCCCGTCCTTGAGAAGGCCGGCCAGGGCCGAGCGTGCATCGGGGAAAATCTTGTTCATGCGTGGCCCTCGCCTATCCCGCGAAATGGCAGGCTAGGTTATTTCTACCACGTCAAATCCTTCGACCACGGCAAATCGTAGGCCCTGGGCTTAGCCTTGGCTGGGCCGGGACGAGCCGGAGGGACGGGTTGCGCCGGCGCCGCGTCTTCCTTGGGCGCCGTGTCGTCCTGTTCGACCATGAAGTGGATCGGCACGGCGTGCAATTTCTCGAACACCAGCGTGCCCTCGACCATCGAGTCCGCGATCAAGGCCTTGGTGATCTTGCCGAACTTGAACTGATATGCGGTCGGGGGCAGTTCGATGGTGCCATGCGGCTTGATGAGCAGCCCATGTTCGGCGACCTTCGAACTGAAATGGCCGTCTTTTTCGACAATTTGATAAAGGACGCCGGTACCGCCTCCGTCCACGGTCGCGCCGAGGAAAGTCTCCGGTTCGTCGCCATCGTTTTCGATCTCGATGATGCAGGCATAGGTGCTGGGAGCGCCCGCCGCCGCCTCGCGAATCCAGGGATGCCCGATCTTCAACTTGCCGGCGGTCTCCTGATGCGCCGATCCCGGCGAGGCAAAACCGATCGCGAGGGCGGCCGCCAAGGTAATGGCGGAAATCGAAATCTTCATAGGCACTTCCTCCAGTTTCATCGATCCGGCGTGATTTGATTGTTGCGGCCGCAATAAACACGAAATGGTCACGCCCGGCAACAATCGGGCTTCCGCGAGAGTTCCCTGCGGCACGATCAATTCATGTTGATCGGTTCGATTTCAAGCAGGCTACAATCGACAATCCTTCCCCCGTCCGCCCTGCAAGCGTCGTCACTTCGACCGGCAAGGAAAAGTCCGCAAAAGCGCTATGCCGGCAAGGTCAGCGGCGCGCATGTCTTGCATTGGCGGATGCGCAGCAATAAAATTTGTCGCAATCTCGCGCGCCTGCGGATACGGAATACCAATGTCAGGCGGACAAAAAACAAATGGCGGCCTGTCTCCAAGCCGGACCCAAGCGAAATTCCGTCGACAAATCCTTCGATAAAGGTCGTGCAAGCGATATCCTCCAGCGTCTCCCGGTCGGCGCTGCAAAATGCAAGCAGATTCTTCCCTGACAGAAAGTCCGCGGCATCAGCGAGTGGCGATACCAGCAGCAGCGCGGCAAGGACGGTGCGGCGGAAAATCATGATATTCTTCCCCTCGGTGAAAAAAGACGGCACCGTCATGGTGCCGACGATGGCAGCCGAGGCATAGCGGGCCACGGCAGGACCTTTTGTCGGCCGGTGACTGCGGCGGGCTTCTACAAGGAGCATTGCGAGCAAGACACCGGCACGTCGCCGACCAACGACCGCGCGAACGCGGCATTCTCTTCCTGCCTGCGGGACGGCCCCACAATCACCCTCTTGACCGGCAGCTTCAAGCTTACGTCCTCGAAAATCGGGAAATAGCGCCGCGCGGTCGCCGGCCACGTGCGGACCTCGGGCAGCGGCATGACTTTGAAGTCATCCGGGTGCTCCTTCGCGGCCTGCCTGCTGAGACGCGCCGAACCCGGGAAAGCAACGATCCGGACCTCCCGTTCACGCCGGAAATCGGCGCCCTTAAAAAGCGTGGCGCCTGCCAGAAATTCCGGAACGGCCGTCTCGGGGCAGCGGTCTCCAGACAATAATTGCCGGAGCGTGTCGGCCGAGGCTACGAACAGCTCGGGAAACAATTCTTCGACTGGCGCGTCGGAGTGTACGCGGCGGAGCAATAGTAGGCCACGGAGCGGCGGCATAACGCGGTCGCGCCTGGCGGAGTAGAACCCGGCCACTTTCGAGGCCGAACCTTTTCGAAGTCTGATTCGAAGAGGGATGGCCGGGGATGTTCGCGGTGGAGATTTACGCAGCGGTTCGACGGTTTGTCTTCATCGAAGGGAAGAGCCAACGCGAGGCGGCGCGGGTTTTCGGACTGAGCCGGGATACGATTGCCAAGATGTGCCGCTATTCGGCGCCGCCCGGCTATGTGCGATCCAAGGCTCCGGAGCGGCCAAAGCTCGGACTGCTCGTACCGGTAATCGACGCAATTCTGGAGTCCGACAAGACGGCACCGCCGAAGCAGCGGCATACGGCGAAGCGGATTTTCGAACGGCTGCGGATCGAATACGGGTTTGCCGGCGGCTATACGGTCGTGAAGGATTACGTCCGCCTGGCGCGCACCCGGTCGCGCGAGGTTTCCATCCCGCTCGCCCATCCGCCCGGCCATGCCCAGGTCGATTTCGGCGAATGCATCGGCGTCATCGGCGGCGTACGGATGAAGCTGCATGTGCTCTGCTTCGACCTGCCGCATTCGGACGCCTGCTTCATCAAGGCCTATCCGGCGGAGACGACGGAAGCTTTTCTGGATGGGCACATCTCGGCATTTGCCTTTTTCGGCGGCGTGCCGCTGTCGATTTTGTACGATAATCTCAAAATCGCGGTGGCGAGGATTCTCGGCGACGGCAAGCGCCAGCGAACCCGCGCCTTCACAGAGCTTGTTAGCCATTACCTATTTCAAGATCGCTTTGGGCGACCGAGAAAGGGCAATGACAAGATACCATGAGGATTGCCACCAGCGATGCTGCCGGTGTTAGCGAGAAGCGCAATCGAGGAATTGATCATGGAAGCTAATGTTTGCAATCGTGAACCCAGCTTGTCCAATTCGGTGGAAGAAGCGGCAATATTCGTGTCAATCGAATTGAGCCGCGCACGATGGCTGGTGACATCGCTTTCTCCGAACACGAATAAATTTTCTCGGCACTCCGTTCCCGGGAGCGATATTGCCGAGCTGCTTCGGCTATTGGGCGAGCTTCGTGCCAAGGCCGAGCAGCGGATACACGCCGGCGTGAGGATCATTTGCATTCAGGAAATAGGATTTGATGGCTTCTGGATTCATCGTGTTCTCGTGTCGAACGGAATCGAAAGTCACGTGGTTGAATCGGCCTCCATCGCTGTTTCCCGGCGCCATCGTCGAGCGAAGACTGATGCGATTGACGGGGAGCTTTTGCTTCGAACGCTGATGGCTTTCAAGCGCGGTGAGCCACGCGTATGCGCTATGGTGGTTGTGCCAACCCCCGAAGACGAGGACCGGCGCCGGCTCTCGCGCGAGCGCAAGACAATGGTCAAAGAGCGCATCGAGCACATTAACCGCATCAAAGGGCTGATGGCCTCCCAAGGAATTGCCGGGTTCGAACCAAGGCGCGCCAAGTCACGCGAACTCCTCGACAATCTTCGGACAGGGGATGGGCGACCCCTTCCCGAGCGCATGAAAGCTGAGATCAAGCGCGAACTCGAACGTCTTGAGTTACTACGCAAGCAGATCGCGGAGATCGAGGCTGAACGCGATGCGTTGCTCTGCCCTTGCGAAACCACCGAGCCGTCACCAGGCGCTCAGCTTTTGAAACTACGAGGCATCGGACCGGAGTTTGCGTCAGTGCTTTGGCAAGAGGGTCTGTATCGTCGGTTCGCAAACCGCCGCCAACTAGCAGCCTACGCTGGCTTAGCCCCAAGCCCTTGGCAAAGTGGCGATATGAACAAGGAGCAAGGAATCGCCAAATCAGGGAACCCACGATTGAGGACCACGATGATAGAGGCCGCCTGGCTTTGGCTGCGCCATCAGCCCAAATCGGCGCTGACCCTATGGTTCCAGAACCGCGTCAAAGGCGACCGGGGCCGCCATCGCCGAATTGCGATCGTCGCGCTCGCGCGCAAGCTGCTCATTGCGTTCTGGCGCTTCGCCACGTTCGGCGAAATACCTGAAGGAGCCACACTGAAGATCGCGTGAAGGACAGGAGGCTATAAAGAAACAAGAATCCGCGAGACTCGGCCAGTCTCGTTGGGTGCGGCAGGGTGAACCGCGACTTTGTCTGGCTGAAACACGCCGCTGATAAGATTGGTCGCACCCTTCCGAGCCGATCGCCCTAGCATGGGGAATTATGGTGCAGCCGTCGAGGCGGCGACCGGATGTGAGGTGACGCGGCATTCGTGCCGTTCTGTGTTGAAGGCTCGGGCCAGCACTACGTTCAAGATAGCGACAATAGTTTGAATCCGGTTGACAGGAGAAATCCTCATGTGAGGGCAAGGTCGAGGCACTGGTAAAGTATTCCCGCGCCAACTTCCTCAGCCCCGTGCCGCACACTCCTTCGTTCGAGGCGCTCAACGCCGCTCTGGAAGAACGCTGCTGCGCCCGGCAAGCCGAGCGCGCCGGCCGCCACGAGCAGACAATTGGCGAAAGGCTTACTGCGGATCAAGCGGTCCTACGGGCTTTGCCCGAGCTGCCCTTCGAGCCCTGCGACAAGCGCCCGGCGAAGGTCTCCTCGACCGCGCTGGTGCGCTATCGCATGAACGATTATTCGGCGCCAACCGCCTATGGCTTTCGCGACGTCCTGGTCAAGGGCTTCGTCGACGAGGTGGCGATCATCTGCGGCGCGAGCGAGATCGCCCGGCATCCGCGCGTCTATGGCCGTGGTCAGTTCGTGTTTGACCCGAAGCACTATCTGGCGCTCCTCGAGCAAAAGCCCGGCGCGCTCGATCAAGCGGCTCCCTTGCAGAACTGGACACTTCCGGAACCGCTCCAGCATCTGCGGCGGCTCTTGGAAGCCCGCATGGGCAATCGCGGCAAACGCGAGTTCATCCAGGCGCTGCGGCTGATAGAGGTCTTTCCCGAGACGCTCGTCGCCGCGGCCGCGCTCGACGCGATCCGGCTCGGCGCGATCAGCTTCGATGCGATCAAGCAACTCGTCATCGCCAAGGTCGAACACAGACCCGCAAACCTCGATCTCGGCCACTATCCCTATCTGCCCGCCGCGAACGTCAAGACAACCTCAGCCGCCGATTATATGGTTCTCGTTTCCGGGAGGGCAGCATGACGGCGGCGGCTCCTGCTGCCAGCCCGGCGCCGCCGCAGATTCTGCTCGCCCATCATCTGCGGCAGCTCAAATTGCCGACCTTCCTGCGCGAATATGAAAAAGTCGCCGCAGAGGCGGCACGCGAAGGTCTCGATCATGTCCGCTTCCTGCTGCGTCTCGCCGAACTCGAACTCATCGATCGCGAAAGGCGCATGGTCGAGCGCCGCATCCGCGCCGCGCATTTTTCGGCGGTGAAAAGTTTCGACACGTTCGACTTCACCGCCATTCCATCGCTCAACAAGCCGCTGACACTCGAACTCGCGCGCTGCGAATATCTCATCGCCCGCGACAATGTCATTGCTCTGGGTAATTCCGGCACGGGAAAGACGCATGCCTGTCTGGCGCTCGGCCTGGCCGCCTGCCAACGCGGCTTCCCGGTCTCCTTCTTCACGGCGGCCGGCCTCGTTCATCAATTGATGGAGGCGCGCGACGAGCGGCGTCTCCTGAAACTCCAGGCGCAGCTCGCCTCCGTCAAACTGCTCATCGTCGACGAACTCGGTTATGTGCCGCTTTCCCAAACCGGCGCGGAGCTTCTGTTTGAAATATTCAGCCAGCGTCACGAACGTGGCTCGACCATCGTCACGTCGAATCTGCCATTCGAGGAATGGACGAGCGTCTTCGGCAACCAACGTCTGACCGGCGCGCTGCTCGATCGCCTCACGCATCATGTCCATATTCTGGAGCTGAACGGCGAGAGCTACCGGCTCAAGCAATCGAAGGCAAGACGGCGGCGCGACCCTCGACCCCCCGATGAGGTCGCCGCAGCCGCCGATCCCGAAACCGGCGAAATCATCCCAAATTCCTGAAAGCCACGGCCGCCCCGGCTACGAAACCCCGGCCATCTCCGCCGGGGCGGCCGTGGCGCGTCGTGCTCGATGCCCACGCCGCAAACTGGCCTGTTTTTGCTGCGCCCCAATGGCCGGCTTTACTCCGCCGTTGACAGTTTCGCATGAATTTCGCCGAGTGATCACAATCTGCGCTCTTCACACTACAGTGAATTCGAACGTGCGGCTAGCAACGCGGTGCATGTTATCCGCTACTTGAAGTGTCACTCTATGATGCCCGGCGGGAACATCAGCATTTTTGGCCAATAGGCCTGACGCGCTGACATGAGCATGTTCAATTATCCGCTTTGTAATATCGAGCGCAAGCGACCCATATAGAACGCGGAATGATGTTAGATCAATAGTAGCGCCCTCTTTGGGACGGAAGCGAATACGGATCGTAACCGGCGGTTTTATGGGCTTGTTTGCGTCTGGTTGGTCTACTTCAATAATCGGCGCGTCAGCGAACTCGGAAGAGAGGCGTGTGCTCCTTGTCAGCGGTTGGGTCGCGGCAAGAGACTGGTCAAATTCTTCCTTAGTGATCAAGGCCCACGCCGCGGCGTGACAAACGGTTGCATATAGGGCAAGCTGGCCAAAAATGAGAGTCCTTCTGTGCACTGGCGTTCTCCTGTGACCCGAGGGTTTCACCTCATGCAAGCAATATATGCCTCATGGGGCAACGCCCGCTCCGGAGCGTTAAATGACGGAATCTCTTGGAACATCTGCCCTGGTACCATCGCCCGGCCATCTTTAGCTGGCATTCCCCAGATAACCGGGAATGTGCCAAGCGCGTATCATTGATCTCCTGCCGTGACATCGGACATTCGTCCTATACCGGCATTATTTTCCGGATCGCCCGCTTATTGAGGTTGAGATTGCCGCGCTGCGGCGCTGCTGTGGTGCTCCGGCACACCAAAACCAGTGACATGGGCGGATCGCGCACCGGACAATACAGAGTCGGTTGTGATCAAGACGCACTTCTCCCTTAGTTTTTGCTCGACGCATGACGACCGAACACTTCACGCAGGCGCTGGATTGGGCGGCGGCCGCAGGTCGGCGATCATTCGTAGGATGTCCGCGAAGAGATTTTTCGGAATGGCGACTTCGGCCATCTGAAACGCGACATAGCGGCCATGGCTCACGATCTTCGCGCCGATCTTGATCAGCTTTTCCTTCAGGCTCGTCAGTGACCAATCCTTTATCGGTTCGGGCGTCGCCAGCGTGCGCAGAAAATTACCGAGATTGTAGGCCAGCGCATGAAGCTGGAGACGGACGGCGTTAGCAGCGAACGACCGACATGATAGCCGGGTCCACTTGATTGCGCCTTTTCCTTCCTTGATCCATTGCTCACACGTGCCGCGCTTGTTGTAGAAGGCGACGACATTCTCGGCGGAGCGCGCCATGTTCGTCACGATGAAGCCGACGCGCGGATAAAGCTCGCCCGGATGCCATTCGACCTTGGCGATCACCCGGCGCGGCTGCGACCAGCTTCCCGCTTGATAGGTGAAACTTGCATGGGATCGGCAGACGTCATTGGACGGGCGACCAACCGGGCGTTTGAGCAGATAGCCGATCCTCTCTTGCAAGATGTGATTGGCGGGCAGACGGATCGCATATTTGATCCGTTCTGCCTCCAGATATTCGTAAACTTCGGGGTTTGCGAAGCCGGCGTCGGCGCGGAAATAAATGCGTGAGACCTTGCCTTGATACCGCGCCACGACCGGCTTCAGCACCGCCTCCCATCCATCGGCGCTGTGAACATTGCCGGGGCGCAGGGCGCAGCGTTCCAAATCGCCATATTGGTTGAAAACGAACAGCGGATGATAGCAGGTGCAGTCATAGTGACCGTTCCAGACACTGTGTTCCTGTTCGCCATGCGTCGGGCTCACGCTCGAATCCATGTCGAGCAAGATACCTCTCGGCGGACGGCGACCATGAACGCTGTCGATCCATTTGCCGGAGAGATCAGCGAGCGCCGAAAGGTTCTTTTCCGCCGTGAGCCAGCGCGTCTCAAAGCGGCCCATCTGGCTCGGCGAAGCCGCTGCATCCGAGGCCGCCTTTCCGCCGACTATCCACCGCATCGCGGGATCATGGCGCAGGCGTTGAGCGTCGTTCACGTCTTCATATCCGGCAAGTCGCCCAAATATGGATTGCCGCAACATCCCGACGAGTGCATGCCGGCCATTCTTGCCAGTGCGTGCGTCGGAGAGCGCATCACCCGCCATCGCGCTGAGGCACAGCGCGTCGTCCAGTTCCCGGTATGCGAGCAAGCCTGCGTCGGAGGTAACCACCGATCCGCGAAAGTGAAGCAACAATCGGCGGTCGAAATCGAGCCTGAGAGCGCCATCATACGATTCACCCGCCGGGTTCGCCATGACGGCCTCATTCGATCCGAAATAACATGCTGATTATGTTAGCTGAATCGCCGCATCGACGCTGCAAATTATTGCCTCATCCGGCGTATGCGGGCTAAAAGCACGCATTGCTATGAATGTCGGCCGGTGGACTTTTGACCAGCCGCAGGCACGCTTAGGGCTTGCCCCGCGAACTGCGGGGCTTTGGGTGGTGCGAGCGTCAATAGTGACGTCGCGAAACCAAGGAGCCCAACACCGTGTCGACCCTTTCCTCCGCAAAGTCCCAGACCCTCAAGAGGGCCGCAACCAAGAAGGGAAGCACCAAAGTGAATGCGCCATTGCGGCGTACGGTTTCATCCGCTGCGGCCAACACTAAGACACGGCTGCGGACTGTTGTAGCGAAGGCCGAGCTAGTCGCCACCGCCAAGACAGTGGCGGAGGCGGGCGACGCAAGGTCGAGCGTGTGCAGCATAAGATCTCAGCTCATCTGTGATGAGCTTGTCTGGGACAAAGCCATATTTCTTCAAAAGCTTGCGCATGAGTTTCAGCGCGGCGCGCTTGTTCCTTTTCGTCTGGACCAGCACATCGAGGACCTCGCCTTCGGCGTCGATGGCTCGCCACAGATAGACCATGCGGCCGTCGATTTTCAGATAGACCTCGTCGAGATGCCAGATGGTGTGAGGCTTCGGCCTGCGTTTACGCAAGTCAGCCGCGATCATGGGTCCAAAATGGTCACCCACACCAAGATCCCGCGCTCGGCAAGCAGATCCTCGACGTCGCGGAAACTCAAGGTGAACCGGACATAAAGCCAGATCGCCTGTTGGATGATTTCGGGAGGGAAACGGTAGCTGCTAAAGCTGATCTCGATCATCATCAATGGTTACGGCTGAAGTCACGGAACGGCAAGCCCACCGACAACGTGATGGTGTGGACGGCGCCCGCACCGGCATCTCGCTCAATGAAGAGCTGTGCCAAGACGGTTGTCGTTGAGCAACCCTCTGAAGGAGCGCCGTCCATGGGAAAGTCTATCACCGATTTGTCGTCTGTCACGACTGTTGGCCTCGATCTGGCCAAGCATGTCTTTCAGGTTCATGCGATCGACGCCTTTGGCCGCGTGATCGTCGCCAAGGCGCTTCGGCGCAAGGACGTGCTGGCCTTCTTCGCGCAATTGCCCGAGTGTCTTGTCGGTATGGAAGCCTGCGGTTCGGCCCATCATTGGGCGCGCGAGCTGATCAAGCTCGGCCATGACGCTCGGATGATGCCGCCGGCCTATGTCAAACCCTATGTGCGTCGGCAAAAGAATGACGCGGCCGACGCCGCCGGGATCTGCGAAGCGGTGACAAGGCCTTCGATGCGCTTTGTCGGCGTGCGCACGCTGGAGAACCAGGCGGTGCTCATGCATCACAAGGTGCGCGAAATGCTGGTGGCGCAACGCACGCAACTGATCAACGCGCTTCGCGGGCATCTGGCCGAGATTGGGGTCATCGCGGCGCAGGGGCTCAAGAACGCCCGCGAAATGGCGGGGCTCGTCATGGCGGAAGGCGACGAGACGATTCCGGCCTGCGTCCGCGCGGCGCTCGCCCCGCTCGTGCGTCAACTGCATGCTCCGGATCAGGAGATTGCACGCAGCGATCGAAGCATCGCCGCGATGGCTCGAGGCGACGAAATGGCGCGCCGGCTGATGACTATTCCTGGCTTCGGCCCGGTGACGGCCTCGGCGATGGCCGCGAGCGTTCAAGACGTCTCCGCTTTCTCGGGCCCGCGTGAGTTCGCCGCCTTTCTTGGCCTGACGCCGAGACAAAACTCGTCCGGCGGCAAGGAGCGATTGGGCCGCATCTCGAAGATGGGCAATCGATATTTGCGGACATTGCTCGTCGTGGGCGCGCATGCGGTCCTCTATCATCGCAAGCCGCACGACGACGCGCTGCGATCCTTTGCGAAGAAGCTCATGCAGACTAAGCCCTTCAAGCTTGTCGCCGTCGCGCTCGCCAATAAAATGGCGCGCATCGCCTTCGCGATCATGCGCGGTAAGACAACCTATAGCGCAGCTCCGGCGTAACGACCGCCGACATCGTCAGCGGCCAAGGGCTGCAAAAGAATTGAGGGTGACCAAGAGGTGATGCGAAGAGCGCGGATTGATCCCAAAGCCCGTGGCATTGTCTGCGCCGTCAAGCGCGCCAACGTGATTTGGGGCAAGGGATCAGCGGACAACATCAGGGCCAGCGGGGCGTCAAAACCCGCATCGACAGGCCGAAGACATGACCGCACCCACGATCAAACGCAACGCCGCAAAAAAACCCTTGATCAGCGGGCGCCGTCCAGACATGACAATGCCAACCCAATCGATGTGAAGTGCGCGGTTTCGCTCACGTATGCCTTAGGCGGTTGGAAGGATATCCGGAAGGTACAAAAACCCTGATCGACTAGTGCCCAGGATGTTCCTGCCCGGCCCACCAATTTATCTCTGGTTCCAACCCGGCCGGTCATCGAAATATTTGGACAATCCGATCGAACAAGATCGCCGGTCCATCGAACTTGCGGATATCGCACTCATCGGACCGGAAACAATCGATTCGTAGCTGCCATCGAAGGCCACCTCCATGCCATGGATTTCGATTCCACTCCTTGCCGCGTGACCGCGAATCGAAATGAGAACGCAACACGCCGACTCTCAAAATTGCAACCGGGGCGCCCGAGCTTTGGCTCCCGCTAATCCAGCAACACGCAACCAACAAAGCCATCGCCGTGCTTGATTAGGAATCTTCGGGCGACTTTTCGGCAAGCTCGCCGTCGCGCCGCGTCTTACCGGCACCGGCAAGTTAGTTAGGCGTGCGCCATCGGCGTCAGGCTCCACTAATGGATTCGTCCAACCGATAGCCAAGATAGCGAACCGAATTGATCGGGTCGTAACCGAGCTTTCCGCGCAATTTCTTGCGTAACTTGCTGATATGGCTTTCAACCACATTTTCTTCGACATCCTCGTCGAAAATTCCATAGATGGAATTGAAGATTTGGGCCTTGCTGACGCGCCGGCCCCGGTTATTGACCAGATATTCAAGGATTTGGCGCTCGCGCCGCGGCAATGGCAGAGAAACTCCCTTGAGTTGAGGATCCCGGCCGTCGAAAAAGACTCGCAATTCGCCAACCACGGCACAGTCGCGCTCATACTCATGGCGGCGCCGGATCGCTCCCACCCTGGCCAATATTTCGCGAACGTGGATCGGTTTGCGCACCACGTCGTCGACGCCCGCCGCAAACAAATCCAGCGTCTGCTCGAGAGAAGGCGTCTCGTTCATGGCGATCACCGGAGCACGGGTGCGGTCCTTGATCATCTTGGGATAAAGCCGCCGGTCTTGGCAGTCCCCGAGGAGAAATGCCTCAACCGCGCCGAGGTCGGCGTCGGCCGCCGTCGACACCCATTCCTGGAATTCCAGAGGGCAAAATCCGGCGGAGGAAACACCTTCGCTGCCAAAACGGCATGTGTAACCAGATGTTACAATTTCACGTTCGTCAATTATCATTAACATTGAAATCTCCCGCGAATCTCTCCTTCATTCGTTAACAAATACCCAGGCTCGGATTCCGGCGGCGATCACGGCACCGGTTCAATGCGGAATGCGCGGACATTCGCGGTCCAAGCGTCAAAACCGCCCGCCACCATATTGGCGATCGCGCGCGGCAAACATATTTCGTCTGGGCCGGTTTATTGGCGGGCTCCGCATGATGGCGCGCCGCCGCCGAGTTGCCTTCCCCGGCCCCAAGCTCCTTGAGAAAAACGCTCCGCATAATCGACATTCTCGTGCGAGCCGAACATCGCCGCGAAGGAACGGAACTTGACTGGAAGTGATGATCGATTTGCCTGCAGCCGATATCGAGGTGTCTCGCACCGCGCTAGCGCCTCTTCGAACCAGCGCAAAGCTTCAATTGATACCATTTCCACATCAGAGTGACTTGATGATGTAGGGGAATGAGGGGATGGATTTTACAATTTCGGGCTTGCGTTCCATGGGGAGGATCGTCTCCTCGGGCTTGGCGCGCACGGCGTCGATGGATTTAAGAGCACGGATTTCATCGCACGGATTGTCCTTCGGCGGAGCCAGCCAGAGGCTCCACTAAGCAAGGCTTAGTGGAGTGGCGGGCGGAGGTTTGAGCTCTGGCGCGTGGGGCGGCGGGAAGAGAGCCGAGATGTTGCCGGGAAGCACGAGCTCGCTCGAGCGATGGTTGGGGGCGCCGTCAAGCACCAACAGGATATCCCGCCTGGCAAACTTTCGCGACAGGACGTTCAGGAAGGCCTGGAAGCACGCCGTATTCGATGTCGGCATGATCAGATAGACGCGAGTGCCATCCTTCGGAGAGACCGCGCCATGCAAATAGATGTATTCGCGAATGAGCCCCGAGGCGACCGCCTGATGCCGATCGGGGCCCCGCGTGGCCGTGGCCGGTTGACGCGGCCGTGCCGGGGCCAGAACATTATAGACCGTGCTGTTGCTGGTTTCGTGCCCGATGGCCTTTTCGTAGGCCGCCTTGAGATCCGTGGATGTTCAACGTTTCGCCGGCTCCGGCGGCCTTGGCAAAGCGCGTGAACCAAGGCCTTTTCCTCGACCTGCGTCATGTTCTCGCGCTTGCGTCCGCCGCTCGGCTTCGGTTTGAGCGCCTTGATCCCGCCGTGGTCATAGGTCATCTGCGCCCGGTTCACCGTGCTCGGCGACACGCCCATCGCCGCCGCGATCAATGGCCGCGTCATCAAGCTCTCGCGCGGCAACGCCGTCTGGATGGGCCGACGCTGCTCTTGGGGTATTTTCCATCGCGGCGCTGTTTTCAACCGCCGGACCTGGACCTTGGCGCATTTGACCATCTGTTCCCTCCGAATCAAATGATCCGAGGGAATCACACCTTGCGTCCCGAAGACAAATCACTCCGATGTCCGCTCCACGGTACCGCAAGCGCTTCGAAATCAGCCATGGAAGCGGTATCAGACTGCCCAAGCTCTGATCGAGAGCTCATTCCTGGACCGCTTAGTGTCCGTCCGAAAAGAAGTTGAATCTGATGAATCATTTGTGATTCAAGGGAGGCGGCCTGATTCGAGGAGGGGCCGCAGATGTGGACGACCGCAAACCGCCCGTAATACAAGCGTGACAAACTCCGCTATCCGAGCGACCTGACCAGCGCGGAATGGGCGCATATCGAACCGCTGATTCCCCCAGCCAGACATGGTGGCCGCAAGCGCAAGGTCGATGCGCGCGAAGTTGTGAATGGGATCATGTACGTGCCGAGCACGAGGTGCCAATGGCGCTATGTTCATGCCAATGGCGCTATGTTCCCAAGGACCTTCCGCCCAAAAGCACGCTCGACGATTATTTCGATCTTTGGACCTATGACGGCACGTTTATTTCCATCACACGCTTTATGTGAAGTGCCGCGAGCAAATCGGGCGAGAGGCCAGCCCCGCCGCTTGCGTCATCGACTCTCAGAGCGTGAAAAGCGCCGAACCCTTCGACAGCTCTCCGCGCATCAAGGGCATTTGATGCGCTTCGCTCAGGAGGGGGTCTCGAAGACCACAAGCCAGACGTGATCCCGCGCAAGCTCGACGAAGCGAAGCGGAAGGCGTTCATTGAGAGCTACGATAAGCTCTTGAATTCCTGGGTTGACAACGAAGCCGTGCTGTTCGCGGACGCGGGTCGCATCCAACCCGCGCGCGCCGGCTGCTTTGCACCGAGCCAAGAGAAGCTCACGATCGAACAAACGAGCGGGCGTCAGCGCATCAACATTCACGGCGCGATCGATCTGGAGACCGGACAACCCTCCGCGATCGCTTACCACGATCGCTCCGCCCGGATAATCGGGACCATGACCATCGACGCCGCCTCGACGATAAAGCTCCTGGAATCGATCGCGGCGCTCTATCCGATGCTCGTGCTCATCCATGTCTTTCTCGACAACGCGCGCTGCCAAGCTCGCGCGGGAATGGCTCGCCTGGCCAGGCCGCCGGATCAAGCCGCATTTCATTCCGCCCTATAGCCCACACTTGAACTGGCATTCCCCAGATAACCGGGAATGTGCCAAGCGCGTATCATTGATCTCCTGCCGTGACATCGGACATTCGTCCTATACCGGCATTATTTTCCGGATCGCCCGCTTATTGAGGTTGAGATTGCCGCGCTGCGGCGCTGCTGTGGTGCTCCGGCACACCAAAACCAGTGACATGGGCGGATCGCGCACCGGACAATACAGAGTCAGTTGTGATCAAGACGCACTTCTCCCTTAGTTTTTGCTCGACGCATGACGACCGAACACTTCACGCAGGCGCTGGATTGGGCGGCGGCCGCAGGTCGGCGATCATTCGTAGGATGTCCGCGAAGAGATTTTTCGGAATGGCGACTTCGGCCATCTGAAACGCGACATAGCGGCCATGGCTCACGATCTTCGCGCCGATCTTGATCAGCTTTTCCTTCAGGCTCGTCAGTGACCAATCCTTTATCGGTTCGGGCGTCGCCAGCGTGCGCAGAAAATTACCGAGATTGTAGGCCAGCGCATGAAGCTGGAGACGGACGGCGTTAGCAGCGAACGACCGACATGATAGCCGGGTCCACTTGATTGCGCCTTTTCCTTCCTTGATCCATTGCTCACACGTGCCGCGCTTGTTGTAGAAGGCGACGACATTCTCGGCGGAGCGCGCCATGTTCGTCACGATGAAGCCGACGCGCGGATAAAGCTCGCCCGGATGCCATTCGACCTTGGCGATCACCCGGCGCGGCTGCGACCAGCTTCCCGCTTGATAGGTGAAACTTGCATGGGATCGGCAGACGTCATTGGACGGGCGACCAACCGGGCGTTTGAGCAGATAGCCGATCCTCTCTTGCAAGATGTGATTGGCGGGCAGACGGATCGCATATTTGATCCGTTCTGCCTCCAGATATTCGTAAACTTCGGGGTTTGCGAAGCCGGCGTCGGCGCGGAAATAAATGCGTGAGACCTTGCCTTGATACCGCGCCACGACCGGCTTCAGCACCGCCTCCCATCCATCGGCGCTGTGAACATTGCCGGGGCGCAGGGCGCAGCGTTCCAAATCGCCATATTGGTTGAAAACGAACGCAGACACTGTGTTCCTGTTCGCCATGCGTCGGGCTCACGCTCGAATCCATGTCGAGCAAGATACCTCTCGGCGGACGGCGACCATGAACGCTGTCGATCCATTTGCCGGAGAGATCAGCGAGCGCCGAAAGGTTCTTTTCCGCCGTGAGCCAGCGCGTCTCAAAGCGGCCCATCTGGCTCGGCGAAGCCGCTGCATCCGAGGCCGCCTTTCCGCCGACTATCCACCGCATCGCGGGATCATGGCGCAGGCGTTGAGCGTCGTTCACGTCTTCATATCCGGCAAGTCGCCCAAATATGGATTGCCGCAACATCCCGACGAGTGCATGCCGGCCATTCTTGCCAGTGCGTGCGTCGGAGAGCGCATCACCCGCCATCGCGCTGAGGCACAGCGCGTCGTCCAGTTCCCGGTATGCGAGCAAGCCTGCGTCGGAGGTAACCACCGATCCGCGAAAGTGAAGCAACAATCGGCGGTCGAAATCGAGCCTGAGAGCGCCATCATACGATTCACCCGCCGGGTTCGCCATGACGGCCTCATTCGATCCGAAATAACATGCTGATTATGTTAGCTAAATCGCGGCATCGACGCTGCAAATTATTGCCTCATCCGGCGTATGCGGGTTGAACCCAATCGAGCGGCCATGGAGTCTTATGCAAAGACGCGTCACGCCCAACACATGCCATGCCACATGCGGACAATTCGCGAGCACCACGCTCGATTTCTTGCGCGGCGAAGTCCCCAAGAACCGGGGAAGCTTTCGTGAACTCAGTCACCGACAATTTCCGCGTCATCAACCCAAGGGATTTTTGGGTTCCGACGTGAACAGGGTATACCTTATCTTCCGCCATTTCCATATTGGCATCCAGATGCGGAAATTCCTAGCCGACAATGTTGCCGGTGTTGATGCTAAATCACATCCTTTAAAGCCTCGTACAATCGATGACTTTAGAGACAATACCATGTGCAGCATGATTTGAATATTTTTAACTTCATTATTCAGCTCAACGCACAAGACGGCCATTTTAAGCCCGTGCCGCTTGAGCAGATCAACTTTTCGGCTATCGAGGATGTTGATAGCGAGCTTCCCGTAATGCCCAATCGCTGGCACAACTTTCTCGATCTTCAAAGTGCCGTGGAATTTTACACCCCGCTGTTTGGATTATTCCTATCCGATAAGGATTTCTGGCGTTCCAGCAATTCGTTACAGCTTGATGAAACGATTGCGATTTATGTTGCGCGCTCAACAACAAGCATTCCTGCGTTCCCATTTCGACGCTTGAAGCCGGTTTCCGGCCACTGCTGCATGGGCTTGATGCTGAAAACTTTTACGGCTTTGTCAAGGATATGCGCGAACAACAACTGCAATCGCGGGAATGAAATTTCATGCATTCAATTCCTTCCATTGATAGCCCTGACCAGAATCAACACGCTGGCTACTGTAATCCATTGGCGCCCTTACGCCCCCGCTCACGAGCGCTCAATACATTGTGAACTGCGAGCGTTCGATTTCGACTCATCCACGCGAAGGTCCGCTCGACGATCCATCGCTTGGGCAAATTCTTTCTAAATCGTCAATAATTCCGTTTGACGCAAGGACGTCTCGACATGTCCGTAATGAACTTATCAAGAGCAAATGAACCGCGTACGGATCACCGTCAATAAACTCGAGCTTGACGGCCCGAATTAACAGCCATTCCGCAGCTTCCTGCTTGCTTAAGCGCAAAAAGCCAGGGCAAGCATCTTTTTCAATCTATTTCAGCGACGCGGCAGCTACATTCCGATCCGGCGTTCAGCGCATACGAGACAAGAAAGTAGAAACGCCAATCGTCCCAGCCTCTGGAGGACGGAATGCACCTGGACCTGAGTCCGGCGATCTCGGCGGGTCTGTCGCGTCACTACGGATGTTGAGGATCATTATCCATTCAAATGACACAAGACCGTTCGCATGGTCCGGAAAACCTCCGCCCGCTTGCCCAGATCTTGCCCAGATCTTGCCCAGATAATGTCAAAGTCCCGAAACCTTTGGCTTGACCGGTTGTCCTTGGGCCGGAGCCGCCTCCAGTTGCGCGGGCGACGGCGCGATTTCGTTCGCCGCGTGATCGGCTGGGCGGGGCGCAAAACCGGCGGCGGCCGCATTGGCGGCGGCCAGTTCCGAACTCGTGAGCCTCGCGCCAACGTCGTCGCGTTTCTGGGCGGCGTCGGCGTCGCCCGCCGCCGCGACAATCGCAAACCAGGTGTAGGATTTGAGAAGGTCTTTCGGCAGCCCAAGGCCCCGCGCGAGCAGAACCGCCAAATTATATTGGCTATCGTGAATCCCATATTCGGCCGCTTTGCCAAACCACAAAGCCGCGCTCGTATAATTGGGCTTGCCACCTTCGGCCGCGAGCACGCCGAGATTGTGCATGGCGCGGGTGTTGCCCTTCTCGGCCGCCCGCTGATACAAGTCCTTGGCGCGCTGCAGGTCCTTGCTGACGCCGAGGCCTTTTTCGTAAAGCGACCCTAGTCGGTATTCCGCCATCGCGAGACCTTGTTGCGCCGCCCTCTCGTACCATTGCGCCGCCAGTTCATAATTCCGCGGACTGGCGCCGCCCTCAGCGTAACGAACCGCCAGATCGAACTGCGCCGCTGCATCGCCGGCTTCGGCTTGGCCAAGGAGATTTTTACTCGGCCCGACCGCCGGCGGAGCTGCAAGCGCAGTTAACGGGCCGGCGGAGGGCACGGGTGGCGCAGCCGCCAAGGCGGTTGATGGAAGAGCTTTCGCCGGGACCGTGGCGATGGGAGGGCGGGGTGGCTCGGATATGTTCCCCATAACGTCCGGTCGAATGGACCCGGCCACGACCGCGTCGCTGCCCGCGATGGCTCGCGTGGCGGGCGAAAGCTTGCCGAAAGGTGCGGCGCTGTCCGAAGGAAACCCGAGTTCCGCGGGCGCCGCCAGCCGCGATGGATCGAGCAGGGCGGCCATCGTACTCGCCGAGCCCGCCGCCGGAAGCTGGCCCCCTGGCGCTTCGTTTTGTCGCGCCGGGCTTGCTGGCAGCCGGCCCTTGGGCGTCATGCTTGCGAAGGTCTGTTTTGCGATGCCCGCCGGCTTCGCATGCTCGGCCGCTCTACCGGAATGCCTCAGAAAGTCAGGCACGAAATCGTTCAAATTGTCATGAGCGAACGTTCTGGCCAGGGCATAGGCGCCAATCGCGGCGAACAAAACGGCGGCGCCCAAGACGAGCGGACGCTTATACGTGACGAAAAGACCCCGGCTCCGGCCAAATAGAAAGGCGCCCGGCTTCGCCCCGCCGGCGTCTCCCGCCAGGGACTTAGACGTCGCGCCATCCAGCTCCCTTTGCGCGGTACGCGCCGCGCGGCGGGCGGCGGCTATGAAATCGGTGCGGCTCGCCCCTTCGTCGCGAACCTGGGAGGCCTTGGGCGGCGCACCGCGGGGCTCGCTACGTTCGCCCCGGCCAGGAAAGCCAAGGCCGGGTTCAATCAGGAAACCCGCCTCGCCGGCTGTGTCGCCGTGCGCGGCAGGTTGGAGCTTCCCGGCGCCTTGCACGCCATCGTCGGCAAGACCCTCCCTGGCTAGCGGGTTCTGGAGTTGGGCAAGGTTCGTAAAGATCGGCGCAAAAGGGTCTTCAGGGGCAACCCCGGCGCTGCGGCGGTCCGGCCGCATCCCGCCTGCGGCGGCCTCAAGGCGAGCGCAGTAGCCGGCGACTTGCTCCACGGATTCCTGGATCGCGGTCAAGCCGAGCTGGGCGCGCTGGGCGGTTTCCTCGTGAAGGGTGCGTAGGTTGGCGATTCCGCGCATGATGCTTTGCGCATCCTCGAAGGAACCAGGGCCGTTCGACGGTTTCGGCTCAACCGCATTGGACAGGCCGCTCACAATCCGGCGCGTCTCCTCGAGCTGAACGGATAGGCCGCCGATTGACCCTTCAAGCGAAGTCAGCGAAGCAAGGACTTTGCCGGCGCGATCGAGACGCAGGGCGAGCTTGGCGATCTCCTGTTCCAGAGCTGCGCCTGCGCACTGGCCTTGACCAGGATTTCGGGCTAGCTCCCTCTTTTCGACGGCGTCGCCGACCAGACCCCTTAGCGTGTTCATCTCGTTCGCGCCCGCGACCAGCTCCGCTTCGAGCCGTGCCGCGAGTTGCCAGTGCGAGGTATCGATCTGCCGCGTAAGCGCATTGGAGCTGGCCGGATCCTTGCTTGGCGCCGGAAACGTTTCAGGGACGGGATTTTCCGCGCCATGCCCGTCGACCGAAGCCCTACAAGCTTTTGCTGCCTCGTCTTGCGTCGATGACCGCCCAAACCCCCGCGCGAGATCATGGAATTGTTCCAGCAAACTCAAACATTCGCCAAGTTCCCGCATGGTTTGGGCGCCCCCCATCGAATTGCGAACCGAGGTATCGAGCGAAACTCGCTGCCTCGCTTCCGCGCCGGGCACGCCGGCTTTGCCGTCGCGATCGACGCCCGCGCCGCCAAAATCGCGGTCAACGTCGTCGCGGGCATTCTCAAGCTTTCCGGCAAGCGCCTCTCCGTCCTTCTCCGGGCCGCCCGAAGCCGGCTCGGCGACCGAGGGGTTAGCATGATTCAATGCCATTTCACCCGCCACCAAAGGAGTCCACTTGGCGGCCGCGCCGCCGCCAGTCTGTAGGGCGGTCTTTTGCCCTGGCGGTTGGACCGTGGCGGGCATGCGCCGCGAAGATCGCAGCTCGGCTTCAAGTCCGGCCAGCGCGGACCTAAGCGAGTCGTTGTCGTCGGGGCCGCGATTACGCAGGCGCACCTCCAATTCAGCCAATTTTTGAAGCAGCTTCGCGCCACTTTCGCGGTCCGTCTCGAACGCGGTCAAACCCGGCGGCGGCGGCCTCGCGATCCCCGCGAGTAACCCGGCAGCCTGTTCCGCGCTTTCGGCCGGGCGTCCTCCTAGGTCTCCACGCAAGGCTTGGACCAGCGCTTCTGGATCGCTCGGGTTTGGACGGCCGTCATCAGCGCTGGAGGAAAGTTCGGACACAGGTTGCCTTTCACCGTCAAAAAACCAAGTATGATTCGCATTTTCGCGCCGCTGGCTTGCCCGGGGCGGACCATCGAAGCGAGATTCGCCGGTGTCTGGGTCGTTGCCGCGCATCGAGTCCTTGGTCTCTTCGTGAACCCGCCGGATCGAGCGGTTCCGGCATCGTCTGGCCTATTATGCGGCAAAGCCGCGGCGCCCGGCAAATCGCGCGGCCCATGCCGAGGATAAGCCCGGCGCCGCCGGGTTCGAGAGCGCCGAATCCGATGTCCGCGACCACGCCCATAATATCTTCCCGCGCGTGCCGCCGACGGCGCTCGCTTTCTCGAAAGCGCCAGCATGATCCAATCGCTACGCGCCATACCCAACCCGCGAATCATTGCGACCTTCAAAGCGCCCGGTAAACAATAAATTAATGCGTGGCGGGCCGAAACCCGGGGCGCTCGCAAAAAGCTGCCTATTTTTAGGTGTGTTGCATTTTATTACACTTTTTAGTTGTATACGGAGCAATACCGTGCTATCTATTAGATTGGAGTTAAGCATCGTTCTATCGGGCTTTGCCATGGACACGAACCCCCAACACAACGTCGGAAACAGGTTGCACCACGGCGCCCTCAACGGACATGATTCGGAAATGCAAAGTGCCGATTTGCCGGAAGCGAATTCGCATCTTTCCACGATCCGCGAAATGGCGCGGGATTTTCAGGTCAGCATCCGGACTCTCCGGTTTTATGAAGACCGCGGCTTGTTGCACCCGCAGCGGGAAAGCGCCAATCGCCGGTACGATGCCCGCGACAGAATTCATCTCAAGATGATTCTGAAAGGCAAACAGCTCGGGTTCACGCTGTCAGAGATTCATGACATCCTTGCTTGCAGGGGCGAGGATTCCGGCAAGACCGAACTCGAGATGGGTCTATTGCCGGAGCAGATCTCGGCACAGATCTGCCACCTCGAACGCCAGCGCAGCCAAATCGATGCGGCCATCAATACCTTGCGTGAGGCGCATCGGCGGCGGCGCGAATCGCCGCGCCAAGGCGCGGGTCTTTCCGAGCGATCCGGCCATTCGAACACGCCAAATTAGGGCAATCATGTCTTTGACATAGGTAATTCTATGTGTTGTGATTCGGCCGCCTCAATCGATTTGGTGGGGGCTGGCGCGCCCAAGCAAGAAATTGAAATCACCCCCGAGATGATCGAGGCGAGCGCGGAGATTTTACTTGGGGAACTGGGCGGAGGCGTTTCGTGCCATTGGGATGCTTACGATTTGGCAGCTTTGGTCTATCGGGCAATGGTTGGCCTCGACAGAAAGCGAAATCGAGTTTTGTCACGTAATCTCGCAAGATAGTTGCGGTATCTCTGTACCTTCTGAATTCTGCCAGCAGGTTCGCGTTCGGAAGTTTACGCGCCCTAATGTGGCCAAGCCCGGTTACGGGCGCTACTTCCACGGAACCTGTTTTGGTCTTCGTGCCCCACAAAGGGGAATGAAGTGCATTATTCCTGCACTCTTCTAGGCTATCCGCACGCTTGCATATCCAGTCAATTTCCTCGGAAAGCGATTGTGAGCCTCCATTGATAACATTCGACTTCATCGCTGCATTCAGGATATTGCGCTGGGCACGATCAGCTTTTAGCTCATGCCAAATGGCTAGGGCTGGATTAGAGAAACCCCCGCCCATGACAGTGCAAAAAAGCATCGCGAGAGAAGTGTGGAGATCATTCCACGCAAGGGTAAATTGACCTAGGCCGTGTGGACGGATTTGATCAAGATGAAGCCGCAGACGAGTGCGAGGAATGAGGCATAGTTTCTTGCCGTCTTCTCGCAGCGGAGCGCGATGCGTTTGAAGCGCTTGATCTTGCCCATCATTTGCTCGATACGCGCCCGCGCTTTGTAGAGGACCTTTGCGAAGAACTTCGGCTTGTCGATGGTGTTCGAGCGATAGGGGATGACCGGACAAATGCCGCGGTTACGCGCCGCCTCCCGATTTGTCTTTGCATCATAGCCCTTGTCCGCGACAACGGCGCGGGGATCGACGTCCGGACCGAGGTCGAGGAGCACTTCGAAGTTGCGGCTGTCGCTCGCTTCGCCGCCGGTCAGATGGAAGCCGATCGGATAGCCGTCGAGATCGGTCTTGAGATGGATCTTGGTCGAGAACCCTCCCCGGGAGCGCCCGAGGGCTTCGCCATCCTGCCCCCTTTTGCGCCGGCCGCCGACACATGCGCGCGGATGACGGTCGAGTCGAACATCTGCACGAGATGCGCCCGCTCGCTCAAGGAGGCGAGCGCTTCGAAGAAAGTTTCGAACACGCCGCTGCGGCTCAAGCGCCAGAAGCGCTTCCAGATGCTGTTCCAAGAGCCGAACTCGGCCGGCAGCGCTCGCCAAGTAATGTTGTGGATCGTGAAATAGTGCAAGGCTTCGAGAAACTTGCGGTCGTCCCGCCCCTTGTCCCCACGCCGCGAGCGGCAGGCATCGAACACCTCGTGCACAAGCACCCAATCTTCTTCGGTCATCTTCGTCAGCATGGCCGGCCCTCCAAAAGCCAGCCACCCATGAATCACCGAAAAAGTGATTTGGGAATCCCTTGACCTATATTTTCCGATATCCGTCCACACGGCCTAGCGCAAGGGTATAAGGGCGGAAATTCTCGTGAGTGAACGGAACACTCGCAGCCCATTCCCCAGCGGGTCTTTTGGCCATATGATGCCCTTCGGTCCTGAAAACGGTCTGCCATGGTTGGAAAGCCCCAAAATGATGAATACACCGACGAAGAGGCTACCCGTCGTATGAACGAGGCGCTGCGCCGTGCCCTTACATCGCCGGCGAAGCCTCACTCGGCAATGAAGTTCGGCAAGCGTAAGGCGAAGGCAGAGCCGAAGGAATGCCCGGCCTCAAAGGGACGCATTCACAAAGATGATTGGTTGGTTGCCCCCAGAAAAATGGGTGCGTGTGCCTGAACTTAGTGGACGCCAAAACGGTTTTTGAGAGCCGAGTTAAAGACCGTTTCGATGGCTTCAATTGCGGGACCAACGATCTTCGCGTGTTCCATTTCCCGATCGGCGGGGATATCAGAATTTTTAAAGCTGTTGATCGCTTCATCGCGAAGCGCTTCGATGGTGGTTCGCGCGTCTTTGCCGTATTTTATGGCAAGGGCGCGCAGTGTGACCCCCAGCGCGAATTGGAGTCCGTTGATGCGGGAGATGGAATCCTGCGAGGGGGGTTCTAGCATATCGTTACTCCAATTTGTGGCGCAAGCGCCAGCGCAAAAAATCTCGCGCCTTCTGCTTAAGCGTGCGCGGCCGGACGAGGTTCTTGATAGAATAACCGCTTTCCAGCCGAGCCCCTGATCGCTTTCTCCGAACGTTCGTTATCCTCGACGCCTAGCCCAGAGCGGATGTTGTAACGGAAATCAAACTCGGCAAGATAGCGGTGCAAATGAGCCTCGCTAACGTGGTGGAATGTGCCGGTCACGCCGCGCTTGAAAATGGAGAAATAGTTTTCAGCGCTGTTGACGTGGATGAGCAGCAGTCACGCGAAACTCCGCTTATCCTGCTGCTCAAATTTGCCGAGCCACGGATTCTTCGCGAGCCATGCCTCAAAGCGGTAGGCGGATGGTTGCGACGGCAAGCGACGCGATGCCTTCTTCGCGCCCGGTAAACCCCAAACCCTCCGATGTCGTTGCCTTGATCGCGACGCGGTCAAGCGGAATTTCCGCAGTCCTTGCGATGCTGGCCCGGATCGCGTCGCGGTGCGGTCCCATCTTCGGTCTTTCGCAGACGAGGGTGGCGTCGATGTGGGCAATGACGCCGCCGCGCGATCTCACTTTCGCGGCGGCGGCGGCAAGGAAAATGCTTGACGCCGCGCCGCGCCATTGCGGATCGCTTGGCGGAAAATGGCTGCCGATATCGCCGTCCGCCAAGGCGCCAAGCAGGGCATCGGTGATCGCATGAGTTAAGACATCGGCGTCCGAATGGCCAATAAGACCATGATCATGCGCTATTTTTAGGCCGCCGAGCCAGACATGTGCGCCCGGACCGAACGCATGCACATCGTAGCCTTGCCCGGTCCGGATATCGGCCAGATCGCCAAGCAGCCTCGCCTCGGCGATTGCCAGATCCTTGCTGGTTGTAACTTTCATATTTGAGTCCTCTCCAGCAAAGACATGGACACGGTGGCCGGCCCATTCGGCGACAGCGGCGTCGTCGGTAAGGTCCGAAATTCCCTTCGCGGCGGCGTTGCGATGGGCGGCCAATATCAGATCGAAATGAAAGGCTTGCGGTGTCTGCACCGCGCGCAGCCGCGTTCGCGGCAGGGTCGCGGCGACATTGCCTTCCGCGTCAATCTCCTTGATCGTCTCGGCGAGCATCCCGCCGGGAACGGCGGCGCCGGTTTTTTTTGCGGCGGCGACCGCATGATTAACTAATGTATCACTTATGAATAGTCGTACAGCATCATGAATTAACACGATGTTTGGCCTAGATAGTTGCCCGGCAAGCGCCTCCAGCCCCAGCCGGACACTTGCTTGCCGCGTGGTCCCGCCAAACACCGGCTGCGCCAGGCCGGCGCTTGCCTCGAAGGAGGCCGCGCTGCTTTGATAAAGATCGAGGTCGTCGCTGTGAATAACGGGGAGAATTGTTGCGCCAGGGGCTGCCCGCATAAGTGCGCCCAATGTATGCGCGAGCAACGGCCTGCCTGCCAAGTTCTTGTATTGCTTAGGAATCGTCCCCCCCGCGCGCGACCCTCGCCCGGCCGCGACGACGACAATTGCCAATTCCGGCACTTTGTCCATAAATTCCCGCCTTGCTCCGGAAGCGATGGGATTGCTTCTTCCTCATTCGTTTTGCGGCCGGCGTCAATTCTTCTCATCTTATGATTTTCAAATAAGCAATTTTGCCATTGCCGCGTTGCAACAAATGGCTATAATGTGGGCATGACTAGCAGTGCCTGGAATTTAGGCAAACCCTTCGGCGCCCCACTCCACATTGGGAGAGTGCGGCTCGACGGGCGCGTTTTTCTCGCGCCCATGGCGGGTGTGACCGATCCCGGCATGCGCCGGGTGGCAAGCAGATTTGGCGCCTCTCTCACGGTTACCGAGATGATCGCCGCGGATCTTTACGCCCGCGGCGATGCCGCCAACCGGCTGAAAGCAGAGGGCGCGGGCGCCGGGTTCCATGTGGTTCAGATCGCCGGCCGCGACCCTTGTGTCATGGCGGAAGCGGCGCGCCTGGCGCAGGACTCCGGCGCTGCGGTGATCGATATCAACATGGGCTGCCCGGCGAAAAAGGTCACCGGCGGCTATGCAGGATCGCATTTGATGCGCGACCTTGGCCTTGCGGTCTCGCTTATTCGCACCACGGTCGCGGCCGTGCGCATACCGGTCACGCTCAAAATGCGGCTTGGCTGGGACGGTCAATCGCTGAATGCTCCCGAGCTTGGTCGGCTGGCTGAAGCCGAAGGGATCGCCATGCTCACCGTGCATGGCCGCACCCGCTGCCAATTCTATTCGGCCAAGGCGGACTGGACCGCGATCGGCGAGGTCAAGAAAGCTGTTTCGATACCGGTCGTCGCGAATGGCGATTGTGCGAGCCTCGCGGACGCGGCGGCGATATTGGCGCAATCCGGCGCGGACGCGGTGATGATCGGCCGTTCCGCGATCGGGCGGCCCTGGTTCGTTGGCGATGTCGCCTTTTATCTGGCGCATGGCAAAGCCCGCGCCGAAACGCCGCCGGCCGAGCGCAAAACCGCGGCGCTCGAACATTACGAGACACTGCTTGAAATGTTCGGTCCCTTGCAGGGCTTGCGCCATGCGCGCAAGCATCTCGCCGCTTACGCCGAGCGGGCGGGCGTCTTAGATGGCGCCGCGCTGCGCCAGCGTCTGGTCAGGCTCGAATGCCCCAGCGCGGTGAGATCCACGCTTTGCCAATTATTCGACTCGTCTTCCTTGACGGAGGCGGCATGAGCAAATCTTTCGCATCGCAAGGATCGCGGCCGGCCGGGGCGGCCGCCGCAAGATGCGACGCGGCCAAACTTCTGAATGCTCTACCGCATCCGGTGGTCGCCGTCCTGCCGGACGGTTCGATAGCCGAAGCCAACTCCGCCGCTGAAGCATTTTTCGGGATGAGCCGGACTTCCCTTTGGCAACAGAGACTAGCCAATCTCGTAGTAGCATTCTCGCCGCTCCTGTCCCTCGTCGAGCAGGTGAAGTCGCGTGGCGCGGCGATTAATGAATATCGAGTTCGATCTCAGCTTGGCCAAGCCTGGAGGCGGCCGGCTCGTCGATATTTTCGTGACGCCGCTGCAGGAACCCGCCGGTAGTGTCGTGATCATGTTGCAGGAGCGCTCCCTTGCCGAAAAAATCGACCGGCAGCTCACCCATCAGGGCGCCGGAAGGTCGGCCGCCGCGATGGCGTCCGTGCTCGCGCATGAAATCAAGAATCCGCTGTCTGGTATCAGAGGGGCCGCGCAACTTCTCGAAGCCGAGGCGACCGACGCCGATCGCTCCCTTACCAGGCTGATTTGCGAGGAGACCGACCGGATCGTGAAGCTTGTCGACCGGATGAGCGCATTTTCGGAACGGCGGCCGGCTGGGCGCGAAAAAGTCAATATTCATGCCGTGCTCGACCACGTCAAGAAAGTGTCCCAGGCCGGGTTCGCGCGCCATATCCGCTTTCATGAAAACTACGATCCCTCGCTCCCGGCGGTTCTCGGCAACAAGGATCAGCTCATTCAGATCTTCCTGAATCTGGTCAAGAACGCCGCCGAAGCGATTGGCGAGTCGCGTAGCGACGGCGACATCGAATTAACGACCGCCTTCCGGCCCGGCGTGCGCCTGCAAATTCTCGGCGCGAAGGTGCCAGTGAGCCTTCCGCTGGAATTTTGCGTGCGCGACAATGGGTCCGGCGTCCCGCCGGATATGTTGCCCTATCTGTACGATCCCTTCGTCACCACGAAAGCGGCCGGAACTGGCCTGGGGCTTGCTTTGGTTGCCAAGATTGTAGGCGACCACGGTGGTACCATAGAATGCGAATCCTTTCCCCGCCGCACGACGTTCCGGGTTCTCATGCCCATGTATGCGCCGGCCATAGCGTGAAGCACGGCTAAGGCTCGCCGGAGCTAGGGAACCCCAAGCAAGACGTTTGATTCCGGTAAATGCGAGCCGGTTTTCCGCCCCTAGGAAAGTGCAAGTTGATGGCTACTGGTAACATCCTCATCGCCGACGACGATTCAGCGATCCGGACCGTCCTCAGCCAGGCTTTATCGCGGGCGGGCTACGACGTGCGCGCGACCGGGAACGCGGCCACGCTTTGGCGATGGGTTCAGTCGGGCGAGGGCGATCTCGTCATTACCGATGTCGTCATGCCGGACGAAAATGCCTTCGAGCTGCTGCCGAAGATGAAAAAATTGCGGCCCGATCTGCCGATCATCGTCATGAGCGCGCATAATACCTTCATGACCGCGATCAAGGCGTCCGAACGTGGCGCCTATGATTATCTGCCGAAGCCTTTCGACTTGCGGGAATTGGTTGCGACCGTCGGGCGCGCGATGAGCGAGCCAAAAAACCGCGTCCGCGCCGCGCCCAACGCGGATTTGGAGGGCGTGCCTCTCGTGGGCCGCTCCCCCGCCATGCAGGAAATCTACCGCGCCTTGGCGCGCCTGATGCAGACCGATCTCACGGTCATGATCAGCGGCGAATCCGGCACCGGCAAGGAGCTTGTCGCTCGCGCGCTGCACGACTACGGCAAACGCAAGAAAGGTCCGTTCGTCGCCATCAACATGGCAGCAATTCCCCGCGATCTCATCGAGAGCGAATTGTTCGGCCACGAAAAAGGGGCGTTTACGGGCGCCAATCAGCGTTCCGCCGGGCGCTTCGAGCAGGCCGAGGGAGGCACCCTCTTCCTCGACGAGATCGGCGACATGCCGATGGAGGCGCAGACCAGGCTTTTGCGCGTGCTACAACAAGGCGAATATGCCACGGTCGGCGGCCGCAGCGCCATCAAGACAAATGTCCGCATCATCGCCGCGACCAATAAGGATTTGGGCGTGCTGATCCGTCGCGGCCTGTTCCGCGAGGATCTGTTTTTCCGTTTGAACGTCGTCCCTTTGCGGCTGCCGCCGTTGCGCGAACGCATCGAGGATATCGCCGATCTCGCGCAGCATTTCTTCGTGCTCGCCGCCGCCGAAGGCTTGCCCCTCAAACGTATCGAACCAGATGCCCTCGATCGCCTCAAGCGGTATCGCTGGCCAGGCAATATCAGGGAACTCGAAAATCTCACCCGCCGGCTCGCCGCGCTCTACCCCCAAGAAGCCATCACGGCGCAATTGGTGGACATGGAGCTTAAAGCCGATCCGCCCGCGGCCGCGCCGCATTATCCGGCGGCGCTCGACCCGGAGAAACGGCGGACAGGCGAGACCGAGCCGCGTCCGACGCTTGCAGGCGCGATGGAGCAGCATCTCTCCGAGCTTTTCCATGAACACGGCGCGGGCCTGCCGCCCCCTGGGCTCTATTACAGGATCTTGCGGGAGATCGAATATCCGTTGATTTCCGCGACGCTCGCCGCGACCCGGGGCAATCAAATCAAGGCCGCCGAACTTTTGGGGCTGAACCGCAATACATTGCGCAAGAAGGTCCGCGATCTCGACGTCAAATGGATGCGCGCGCCTCGCTAGGCGATAGTGCTCTGGCAAACCAATGCCCTCGGCCCCTTGGATTACCTGGCCGGGAAAGGAACGACGATGAGCCTTGCTAGGACATTGAGTTTTGCTGCCGCAGCCGCCGTTTCAAGCGCGACATGCGGTTCTGATTCCGCTCACGCGGAGGCCGTCACCTTCCGGTGCACCAATCCAAAAAGTGGAACGGCGTGGGAGGTCAAACTCGACTACGATCGCGGCACCGCCAACTCGTTTCCGGCCGAGATCACCGAGAGCCAAATCGCCTGGCACGACACTTTGCATGGCGGCTACTACTACCTGGATCGCGCGTCCGGCGCGCTGACGTTCCTGAATGCCTCGAGCACCGGCGGCTATGCTACCCACCATACTTGCCATGCCGACTGACGGCATGCGGTCAATCACTGCATAGCAAAAGTTCGCCACGCCGGGCGCGGAGGTAAACCGACGCGCGGCGCTGGACGGTCAGCCCCTATGCCGCGTCGCGAGCGGATGCGCGGCGATCCAAAGCAGCGGGAGCGTGGTCATCTGGTTGCTCGAACTCTAGGCGTGGTTGCCTAAATTTCAGTCAATCCGGAATGAAGAGAGAATTCGATCGTATCCTCTGTCACCTTATCCTCTGTTGCAGCGCAAAATCAAGCTGGTTCGCCATGCTTGCCCGTTCGGAGCGTTAACGCATAACAAATCGCGCGGTTGGCTCATCTTTTGCTTTGGTCACTCTTGGGAGCGTCTGACCAGGACTTTTGTCGGAATTTCACCGCTCGCGGCCATGTTGCGCGCGAGCGTTGCCAAGATCAAAAGACAAAAACATCATGCTCCTCGAACATTCAATCGGTCGGAGTCGACCTGACGGAGGAAAAACGACATGATTCTCCCATCACCAGAGTGGCTGAATTCGGGCAATAACGCCTGGCAGCTCGCGGCTGCAACCTTTGTCGGTTTGCAGAGCCTTCCAGGCCTCACCATTCTCTATGGCGGCATCGTCAAGAAGAAATGGGCGATCAATTCCGCCTTCATGTCGATGTACGCCTTTTGCTCGGTGCTGATCGTCTGGCTGCTGTGGGCCTACAACATGGGCTTCGGCGAGCAGTGGTTCCCATTCCTGGGTAAACCCGGACCGGTGGCCTCCTCGGCATTTGAATTGTCTCCGGCGATCGTGCCGGCGGCGGCATCCGGAATGCCTGACCTCACCTTCCCGATGGCCACGCTGGTCTTTTTCCAATTCGTGTTCGCCGCGATCACGGTGATCATTCTGGCGGGCTCGGTGCTCGGGCGGATGAGCTTCAAGGCGTGGGTGATTTTCTGCCCGGTCTGGATGACCTGCGTCTATACAGTGGGTGCGTTCAGCCTGTGGGGCGGCGGCTGGCTCGCGACCATGGGAGCCGTCGACTTTTCCGGCGGCTACGTGATCCATCTCGCCGCCGGCACGTCGGGCTTCGTGGCGGCCTGGGTGATCGGCCCGCGGCTGCAGGCCGACCGGGACAACTGCCCGCCCAACAATCTCCTGGTGGCGCTGGCAGGGGCGGGCATCCTGTGGCTCGGCTGGAACGGCTTCAACGGCGGCGATCCCTACTTCGCCAACGCGAATGCGGGCGCGGCCGTGCTCAACACCAATGTCTCGACCGCGACCGCGCTCATGGTCTGGACGATCATGGACACGCAGTTCAACGGCAAGCCTTCGATCGTCGGCGCCATCAACGGCATGATCGCCGGCCTCGTCGGGATCACTCCCGCGGCCGGTTACGTGGACGGCTATGGCGCCCTCATCATCGGCGTCTGCGCGGGCATCATTCCTTGGTTGGCCATGAACAAGCTGCAGACGTCGGCGCTCATGAATAAGGTCGACGACACGCTCAGCGTCTTCTCGACCCACGGCGTGGCAGGACTCATGGGCGGCCTCTTGACCGGCGTGCTGGCCAATCCCGACATGCTTCTCTACATCGGCACCGAAAAGGACGCGCCGGGCATCAGCGCGACGGGCTGGTACTATGGCAATTTCACGCAGTTCAAATATCAGGCGATAGCCGCGCTCTTCATCATCGTGTTTAACGCGATCATGACCTTCGTTATTCTCAAGGTCATCGGGATAATCGTTCCGCTGCGGATGGACGCGAAAACGCTGGAAATCGGCGATATGGCCATACACGGGGAGGAGGCCTAGTACTATCCGCAATCGCTTGATGGACAAGCCGTGATTCGACGTTGCATGAGCAGCATAGCCGAAGGCGACCCGAGCGAAGAGCGCGCTGAGCTTTAGAGCCCGGCGCGCTCGACTACAGCCGAGTACCGCACGCGCGTCAATGGAGCGCATTGTCCTGATGGCGGCGGATGGCGCGGCGAGGCGGGGGATCGCCCGAAAATAAGATGTCTTAATACCACTCCCCGAATCATAGTGCATTGAGGATGTAGGGGAAAGAGGCGATGGATTTGACGATTTTTGGGTTACGCTCGATAATAGAGAATGGCTTCTTTGACTTTGGCGTCAACTTCGTCCATGGATGCGAGGACGTGGTTTCTGAATATCTTTTCGCGGATTTCGTCCCACATGTTTTCCTTCGGCGGCGCCAGCCAGAGGCTCCACTAAGCAAAGCTTAGTGGAGCGGTGGGCGGAGGTTTGAGTTCGGATGCTTAAGGCGGCAGGAACAGCCGCGCGACTTTGGCGGGATCGAGGAGATTGTCATCGCGGTGGTTGGGCGCACCGTCGAGCACCAGCAGAATGTCGTCGCGGGGGAACCGTTTCGCGGAACATCACGCGCAAGCGGCGACCGCGCTTCGCGGCGGTGATTTTGGCCTTGCGCAAGGCCCGCGGAAATACTTTTTTCAAAATCGGATTGCGCCGCCAGATCCCGTTGCGGGTGATGCGGACGCGGCATCAGCTTGCGCCAGCCGTGACGTTCCAGAAGACTGTAAATCGTCGTCGCGCCGGTCCAACGGCCAATCGCCTTTTCATAGGCCGCCTTGAGATCGTGAATGTTCAGCATCTCCCCGGCTGCGGCGGCTTTGGCAAATCCGGCAATCAGGGCTTTCTCTTCAGGCCATGCTCGTGTTGGCGCGGATGCGTCCGCCTTTGGGCTTTGGCTTCAAGGCGTTCGGTCCGCGGCGATCATACGCCATATGGGCCCAGTTCACCGTGCTCAACGATGTGCCCGTCACCGCCACAAGCGCCGGCTCGGTCAGCCCCTGCGTGCGCAACATCACCATTTGCAAGCGTCGATAGTGTTTTTTATCTTTCTCTTTACTCGCCGTCCGCGAATCACATTGCTACCTTTTTGGGAATCCCCTTCGATTCAATTTGTTCGGGGAGTGGTATAAGGTAGGCGGCTCGACACCGAGCCCGCCGCTGCCGTAGCGAGGCCGTCCTTTAGCGAAGTGGACGCCTCAAGCGTGGTCAAGGGGGAGAGTCCCAAGCCTGGAATCTCCCCGGCGCGGAAGCCGAGGATTAATCTACGACCTACCGGCGACGGCGAGGCCTGCGAGGATCCAAGGAGTCGCCGGATTTGGAGGTCGCGGCGGCGCCAATGTGATTTCACAGGCTGAAAAGTTTGCGAAGCTTGACTTTCATTTGCGGCTGAATCGATGCCGATCGATGCCGTGGTGGGCGATTCCCTGCGAGACGCTGCAATTCCCTGTTCGGCGCGAATTAATTCCCTGTTTTATTTTGTAGGGAATTATCCTGCAACTAACTGATTCTGCTGCGTTCTGACGGGCGACTTTTTGCCAAACGGCCCAATTTTCACGAAATTCCCTGTTCTTTTCCCTGTTAACCTGGCATTCCCCAGATAACCGGGAATGTGCCAAGCGCGTATCATTGATCTCCTGCCGTGACATCGGACATTCGTCCTATACCGGCATTATTTTCCGGATCGCCCGCTTATTGAGGTTGAGATTGCCGCGCTGCGGCGCTGCTGTGGTGCTCCGGCACACCAAAACCAGTGACATGGGCGGATCGCGCACCGGACAATACAGAGTCGGTTGTGATCAAGACGCACTTCTCCCTTAGTTTTTGCTCGACGCATGACGACCGAACACTTCACGCAGGCGCTGGATTGGGCGGCGGCCGCAGGTCGGCGATCATTCGTAGGATGTCCGCGAAGAGATTTTTCGGAATGGCGACTTCGGCCATCTGAAACGCGACATAGCGGCCATGGCTCACGATCTTCGCGCCGATCTTGATCAGCTTTTCCTTCAGGCTCGTCAGTGACCAATCCTTTATCGGTTCGGGCGTCGCCAGCGTGCGCAGAAAATTACCGAGATTGTAGGCCAGCGCATGAAGCTGGAGACGGACGGCGTTAGCAGCGAACGACCGACATGATAGCCGGGTCCACTTGATTGCGCCTTTTCCTTCCTTGATCCATTGCTCACACGTGCCGCGCTTGTTGTAGAAGGCGACGACATTCTCGGCGGAGCGCGCCATGTTCGTCACGATGAAGCCGACGCGCGGATAAAGCTCGCCCGGATGCCATTCGACCTTGGCGATCACCCGGCGCGGCTGCGACCAGCTTCCCGCTTGATAGGTGAAACTTGCATGGGATCGGCAGACGTCATTGGACGGGCGACCAACCGGGCGTTTGAGCAGATAGCCGATCCTCTCTTGCAAGATGTGATTGGCGGGCAGACGGATCGCATATTTGATCCGTTCTGCCTCCAGATATTCGTAAACTTCGGGGTTTGCGAAGCCGGCGTCGGCGCGGAAATAAATGCGTGAGACCTTGCCTTGATACCGCGCCACGACCGGCTTCAGCACCGCCTCCCATCCATCGGCGCTGTGAACATTGCCGGGGCGCAGGGCGCAGCGTTCCAAATCGCCATATTGGTTGAAAACGAACAGCGGATGATAGCAGGTGCAGTCATAGTGACCGTTCCAGACACTGTGTTCCTGTTCGCCATGCGTCGGGCTCACGCTCGAATCCATGTCGAGCAAGATACCTCTCGGCGGACGGCGACCATGAACGCTGTCGATCCATTTGCCGGAGAGATCAGCGAGCGCCGAAAGGTTCTTTTCCGCCGTGAGCCAGCGCGTCTCAAAGCGGCCCATCTGGCTCGGCGAAGCCGCTGCATCCGAGGCCGCCTTTCCGCCGACTATCCACCGCATCGCGGGATCATGGCGCAGGCGTTGAGCGTCGTTCACGTCTTCATATCCGGCAAGTCGCCCAAATATGGATTGCCGCAACATCCCGACGAGTGCATGCCGGCCATTCTTGCCAGTGCGTGCGTCGGAGAGCGCATCACCCGCCATCGCGCTGAGGCACAGCGCGTCGTCCAGTTCCCGGTATGCGAGCAAGCCTGCGTCGGAGGTAACCACCGATCCGCGAAAGTGAAGCAACAATCGGCGGTCGAAATCGAGCCTGAGAGCGCCATCATACGATTCACCCGCCGGGTTCGCCATGACGGCCTCATTCGATCCGAAATAACATGCTGATTATGTTAGCTAAATCGCGGCATCGACGCTGCAAATTATTGCCTCATCCGGCGTATGCGGGCCAAGACTTCGCGCATTGCATTAGCGGCCTCCAAAACGCTTGCCCTAGTCAACTCCGCTACACCAAGAGCGCTCATCAAGCCGGTGACAGCATCCTTCTCCGCGCGATCTAGTGGCGACAACTCGCGCGTGCAAGCGTTGGCGATCTTCCGCAGAACTGTTCGGAGCTTCTCGATGTCTTCGAGCCGCAATAGCGCCTGCACTTCCTTGTTGCGCTGGCCGGGCCGTCCCGGCAGTTGCCTGCGCCCAGAGAGGCTCATCGATCGTGACGAGACCGGCATCCGCCGCGACGATCAAAGTCATGTTCGCAGCCTGGCAAATTTTAGCTTTCCAGGCCGGCGATGGCGCGGGCAAAATCCCGCGCCTCGAAAGCTTCGAGATCGTTTGCGCCTTCGCCGACCCCGATGAAATGCACCGGAAGCTGGAATTTCTCCGCGATCGCGACGAGGATGCCACCGCGCGCGGTCCCGTCGAGCTTGGTCATGACAAGACCGGTAACCCCGGCGACACGGCCGAAAATCTCGACCTGGCTGATCGCGTTTTGGCCGACCGTCGCATCAAGGACGAGAAGCACGGCGTGCGGCGCGTCGGGATCGACCTTTTTCATGACGCGGATGATTTTTTTGAGTTCGCCCATGAGCTCGGAGCGGTTTTGCAAGCGCCCGGCGGTGTCCATCAGCATCACGCCCGCGCCGCGTTGCCGCGCCTCTTTAATAGCATCGAAAGCCAGCGCCGAGGCATCGCTGCCTTGTTCGCGCGCGATGACCGGGCACCCAATGCGCTCCCCCCATATGCGCAATTGCTCGATCGCGGCGGCGCGGAATGTATCGCCAGCGGCGAGCAGAACGCCATGGCCGTTCCTTGAAAATCGCGCCGCGAGCTTGCCGATGGTCGTTGTTTTACCCGATCCGTTCACCCCGACCACGAGAATGACGAAAGGTTTCTTGGCCCCATCGATCTCCAGCGGCCGGGCATAAGGGGTTAGCGCGCGCTCGATTTCCGCGGCGAGGACCGCCTTGACCTCTTCGACGCCGACATTCTTGTCATAGCGGCCGTGGCCGATCGCTTTCGCGATCCTCGCCGCCGTCGCGACGCCGAGATCGGCGCGGATCAGCACGTCCTCCAAATCATCGAGCATCGAACTATCTAGCTTGCGCTTGATGAGTATCGCGGCAAAACCTTCCCCGATCGAGCCGGACGAGCGCGAAAGGCCATCGCGCAGCCGCGTCCACCAGCTCCGCGTTGGTCCGGCTAGGGGCGGACCCGCGGGAGTTATCTCGCGCGCGGATTTTGGCTCGAAGGCTTCGTCTTCCACCAGAGCAGAGAGGTCAGGCGCCAAAACCTCATCTTTCGCGGCAACCTCGGGAGCGAATGGCGCGGGATGAGCGGAGGCTTCCTGGCCGACGCCGCCCGGGGCTTCGTCGGACGGAGTTGCGGTCTCGGCCTCCGGTGGTGGCGTTTGCCGCCGCCGCAATCTCGAGGCGGCCCGGATCGTGCTCACGATCCCCCAACTACCGGAGCCTAGAAGGAACGCGGCGGCGAGTTCGATTGCCGTCTCCTGCGCCAGCACAAAGTCGATCAATTGGCTCCACATGAACCGGTGCTCCCATGGCTTTGCGTCTGGCAGAACGAGCTTAACGGCATTCTTGGATTGTCCATCGACACCATAGAGCAGCCGGCCTCAAAGCACGAGCCGCAGAGCCTGAAACCGAACCAACCTGAACCTTGCAGGGATAGACGGCCCGCTTCGGGGTATGCCGCGGCTGCGAGAAATAGGGGCGGATTTGGCGGAACCGGCAAGCTACTCCTGGGATATGGATGTGACCGGTCCCGGTGTCACTTTCAACATCAGCGCGTGTTTTTCGATTGTCCCGAAAGTCGCCCTGTCCGCGCCGGATAGCCAGAATCTGCCCGCCCAAGGTTTCGAGCGCTTCAAAGAGCGCGGCGCGCCGGACCGGATCGAAATGGGCGGCGATCTCATCGAGGAGGACAAGCGGCGTCAGCCCGCTCATCGCCGCAACGAGCCAAGCGTGGGCCAGAACCAATCCGGCGAGGAGCGCCTTTTGTTCCCCCGTCGAGGCCTGCGCCGCCGGGATTTGTTTTGGGCCGTGGCGCACGTAAAAATCGCTCGCCTGCGGCCCGGTCAGGGTGCGCCCCGCCGCCGCGTCGCGGGACCGGCTGGCGTGCAAAATGCCACGATAAATGTCTTCCGCTTTTAGCGCCGGCCAGGTCCCCACAAGGCGCTCGACATCGCCCTCCAAGGCAACATCCGCCCATGGAAACGGCGACGTTTTGTCCCGCGTCTCGGCTATGAGCGCCGAAAGCCGCGATATGGTCTCGAACCGCGCGGCGGCAACCGCGACGGCGAATTCGGCGGCTTCCCGTTCGATCGCGTCGAGCCAGCGGCGGTCGGCGCCAGGGCCCTCCTCCAGCAAACGGTTGCGGCTGCGCAACGCACGTTCGAGCGAGGCGACGCGGGTCCCGTGATCGGCATCGATGGCGAGCACGAGCCGGTCGAGAAACCGCCGCCGGTCTCCCGCCGGGCCAATAAAAAGCCCGTCCATTGCGGGTGTCAGCCATACCAAGCGGACATGATCAGAAAAGCCGCGCATGGACCTCGCTGGCTCGCGGTCGATCCGGTATTTGCGCAGCGGTGGCGCGTTCGGCTGCGGCTCGGTCCCGGTCCCAAGCTGGACGCCGCCCTTTTGCGTTTCAAGTTCGACCGAGATAGCAAAGCCGCCCCCGCCGTTGCTTCGCGCGCAATCTTTCAATTCCGCCCGGCGCAGGCCACGTCCAGGCGCGAGCAGTGACAGGGCTTCGAGAAGATTGGTTTTGCCCGCGCCATTGTCTCCGGTAAGCACAATGAGGCGCGCGTTAACGGCAAGATCGAGCGAGGCATAAGAGCGAAAATCGGCAAGCGCGAGCCGCCGCACGGCGACTCCAGCGAAGGCCGCGGGCGCGCGTGGCGCGGGCGCGGACACCTCGAAAGACGTTTCGGTCATTGCCGGAAAAGGCTCCTCAAAACTATGCAAATTGTCCGTTTTTCACCAGAAGTCCAGCAATTACGCCGCTCACGTCTGTACCGCGGATTTTCCGGAATATCGGCAATCGAACAACAATGTTTGACACTCCGCGCAAACATACATGTTCGCGGCGCGGGGAGATACGAAGACGGGATTTGGGCCAAGCGAAAAAGCGCGATAAGGTTTTAATTTTGAAGTCTGTTTCCGGCGTCTCCTCTGTACCTCTGTAAAAGGGGCGTCACGACCGGCCCCGGATCTGGTCCGGGGATTGAGCCGGGCATCCTCGCGTGGTGGTTTGGATGGCCGGGCGCCCATGCTGAGGGTGCCGGAGTTTTGAGGGAAGGAAAGGCGCCAGCCGTTGACGTGGCAGTCAATATTGCCCGGCAAGCGAACTTTTGAGAAGCGCGATCTCGCCAAAGTAAGGTCAAAAAGCTTGTCGATGGTGGCGTCGACCTCGTGTTCGGCCTGCTTGATTTTGGCCGTCAGGCGGCGTACTTTTCCGCTTTCCTCGCGAAGAAAGCCTCCCCATTCGTTTCGTTGTTTCAACGGAATTTCGACGTTGAATGCCTTTCCCATTTTGGCCTGAAGGGATTCGAACTATGGTGCCTCATATGCGACACGCAAAGGAAAGGAACGATGATGTCCACCTCGTTGAAAGCTCTTGCCGCATCGACCCTATTGGTCGCGAGCATGACTGGGTTCGTCGGCACCGCGTCGGCTGCACCGGCTATTGATCGGCTTGCGATCAAGAATGCGTCGCCAAGCACGATCGAGTCCGTGCAATGGAGGGGCTGGGGTTGGGGTTGGGGATGGGGTGCTCCGGTGGCCGGAGCAATTGTCGCCGGGGCCGTGATCGGCAGTGCATTGGCGGCGCCTTACTATTATGGCCCCGGACCATATTATTATCCGCGCCCTTATTATGCTCCTGCGCCGGCCGGCTACTACGCTCCTGGCTATGGCCCTCCGCCAGGTGGGGACGCAGTCGCATACTGCATTCAGCGCTTCAGGTCGTACGATTCGAGGAGCGGAACGTATCTCGGGACAGATGGCCATCGTCATCCGTGCCCTTGATGGCGCCCAAGGACGCAATTTTCCTCTATACGACGACGCTCGACGCCGGGGCGGAGTTTTTGGCCGCCTCGCCACTGTGATGGGCTACGCCGCCCGCGGGCTGCAAGCATGCGCGGGGCCGCCCGCGATGTCTGATTTTTCGCCAATCGTACCAAAATGTTTCACGTGAAACATTTTGGTACGATTGACACTTTGTACAAACAAACATGTTCGCGGCGCGGGGCGATACGAAGACGGGATTTGGAGCAAGCGAAAAAGCGCGATAGGGTTTACATTGGGAGATTGTTTCATGATCCCAAGCCCCCTCATCCTGAGGCAGGTGCCGCGGGCGCCGTCTCGAAGGATGAGGCGAAGGGACCGTGCTCGCGTCGTCATCCTTCGAGGCGAGCTCTTCGAGCCTTCCTCAGCGGCGTGCAAAAAGCCCATGATCCCTTGCCAAGACTTGGGCCAGCGGTCATGCTGAGCGCGCCGAAGGTTTGGGAGGCGCCGCTGGCCGATCTTAAGAACAACGACGCATTGCGGGCGTGGCTGCGAACTCAGCCGCGCGAGGTTTCGGTGGCGCTCGCCGCGCGCGCGGCCTTGCGCGTCTTGCCGATCTTGCTGACGGCAGAGCGCAAGGGCTATATGCGCGACGTCGTTTTGCCGGTTTTCCGTGCCGCGGCCGTTGCGTGGGCCGCAGGCAAATATCCGGCCCGTGAAACGGAGCTCGCCGCCGCCGCCGCCGCCTATGCCGCCTATGCCGCCGCCGCCCCCGGCGCCGCGGATGCCTATGCCGCCGCCTGCGCCGCCGACGCCGCGTATGCCGCTGACGCCGCCGCCTATGCCGCAGCCGTCGCCGCCCATGCCGCCGACGCCGCCTATGCCGCCGCCGCCGCCGCCCTCGCTGTCCGTGGCGACGCCGCCCATATCGTCGACGCCACCGCCTTCGGCTTCGGCCACCTTGTCTCCGCTGCCCGCGCCGCCGCCGCCGTCAGCGCCGCCGCCGCCGGCCGCGCCGCAGGCTCCTTTTTTTGGTCCGCGCTTTCTGCCGACGCGACGCGCTTGGAAGATGGCGCGACGGCTTCCGTTATTGCCGGATCGCCTCTGTGGCCGCAAGGTCAACCGGTCCGGCTCCGATCTTTATGGAAGGTATTGGAAGCGGGGCTCGTCGCCGAGAAGCAGGACTGGCAGGTGTGGACCGTCTGGTACGACGACCGCCTCGCTGGCCGCGTCCGGGAAGAAAAACGCGAACTCGCCTATCTGCGGATCGCCGATGAGCTATGGACGCAAGGCCCGGCGATCGTAAACGCCGAAATCGCGAGGCGGGTCGAAACGGTTGCGCCACCGTTGGTTAAGCGTCCTTGACGTCAAAATCCAATTACGGCTACGGCTGGCCGTGCTGTTTAAGTTTGCAATATTAGCAGACACAGACCAGAATGACATCGGTTGGAAACCGGCGGCCTTTGAAGTCGGACATGGCTGACACCTCGGCAAAGCGCTGACGATCTCACCGCCCGTGGCCACCGAATGCAAAAGAGCCGCTTGAAGGAGGAGACGCCACCATGTTCAAAGGCAAAGCAGAACTCATTGATCCCGAAAAAGGCGGTACAGTAGCGACGTTCACTGAAATATGTGAAGATGACGGCTGTGCGACCGCCAAGGTCATCCTCAAGCATCCTGTTGAGCTCACGGGCACCGAGCGCCTTGAAGTTTATGGCACCGTAAAGGACACGCCGGTCATCTCGGTCAGCGCGAGGGACCCGGCCGGCAGCGAGATTCATGAATTCAGCGGAGAAAGCGCAGTCGGTTGTTTGCCAGACAAGATGGAAGTCTCACTGGTAAAGACACCGGGAGGTAAACTTGGAACCCTTCTGGTCGTTCTGGGAAAAGGGACAATCCATCATCATCACTAGGCCGCATCGTCGGGCACTATAACGCTATTGCATGGCAGGTTATCCTCCGTTGCGTCAGCGGCGCGCGGTTGCGCGCCGCGGCAGGCAAGGAGCTTCAATTAAGACAAGCTATGACCGCGGCGCTGGCCTTTCTTTCACGGCGTTGAAATCCACACTGGCGGCAGCACGCCCTTTCGCGATATGACAAAGCGCGATTTTGCACACCAGAGCGCGGGGCCGAGCCATGAACTTCTTTTCTCGCTTCGGATATTTGGTCGCCGTTTTTTTTGTCGTTGCCCTATTCATCTCGGACGGAGTTGGCGCCGCTTTTCATCTGACCAGTCAGTTAACGGGCGTTTTAACGCTTTTGTTCTGGGGGCTGCCCTGCGTCTATTACGGCAGAACCCTCGACCATCCTGGAAAACGGAGCTACTTCTTCGGGCTTCGGCTGGACTATTGGGGCTACGGGCTCATCGCCTTCGGACTCCTCGACGCCTATCTCAATTGGGGCAGCCTTGGGCGCCATTGGGTAGCGGCTGTCTAGGAGGGGGGACACGGACTCCGGGGGAAGCTTCGAAACGAAAAGCGGCGGCTATCTTGGGCGTGGGAACGCAACATGCCTAGCCTGCAAGCATCCAATTTGAGCCTGGACGCCCAGCGACGCCGTATTCTGTTTCGGTCCTGGCATCGCGGAATGCGTGAAATGGATCTTGTTTTTGGCCGTTTCGCCGACGCCGAAATCGCCAGCCTTGGCGGTAGCGAACTCGACGATTATGAACGCTTGCTGGAGGCACCGGATCGCGACGTTTTCAACTGGCTTACCGCTGAAGCGGAAACACCAAGCTCCTACGATACGCCGGTATTACGAAGAATCCGTGCCTTTCATAGCCATGCCGGTCCAATCCATACGTAAATCGCGTCCGTTGCGGCAGCCGGCCAGGCCCGCCGCAAAAACCTTCGAATTGACCTTGCGTCGTGACTGATTTTAAACGCGTGGTGGGCGAGCTTGCCAAGGGCGGGTCGCTCACGCTCTCCTCCGTGGCCGATGGTTTTGATGCGTTTTGCGCCGCCGATTTGACGCGTGCGCTCGCGCAGGATGGGGAAAGCCGGGCTGTCGCGCTCATTCATGTCGCGCGCGATGGCCAGCGCGCTCGCGCCTTCGTCGAGACGCTTAGCTTCGCCGCGCCGGACATTGAGCTCCTCGATTTTCCCGCCTGGGATTGCCAGCCCTATGACCGGGTATCTCCCGACGCCGCGATTTCGGCGCGGCGGATCGTGGTTCTCTCGCGGCTTGCCCGTACGCGCGCCGCATTGGAGCGTCCGCGCATCCTGTCCACCACGGTGAATGCCCTGGTCCAACGGGTGGCGCCTCTTGGCGAAATAGCGGGCGACACGTTTTCCGCCGCACCGGGCAATGTGGTCGATCGCGACGCGCTTGTAGAATGGCTCGAAACCAATGGCTTCGCGCGGGCATCAAGCGTGCGCGACACTGGCGAATATGCCGTGCGAGGCGGCATCCTCGATCTTTTTCCGCCCGGAATGCCGCAACCGTTGCGCCTCGATTTTTTCGGCGATGCGCTCGAATCGATCCGCGCCTTCGATCCCGAGTCGCAACGCACGACCGCCCAACTGCGCGGCCTTGATCTCGTGCCGATGAGCGAAGTGCAGCTCACGAGCGAAACGATGCGCAGGTTCCGCCAGGCCTATGTCGCCCATTTCGGCGCGCAGACGCGCGGCGACGCTCTCTACGAAGCGGTCAGCGAGGGCCGCCGTCATCAAGGTCTCGAACATTGGCTGCCGCTGTTTTACGAAAAGCTCGACACACTGTTCGATTATTGCGCTGGAGCTCCATTGATGTTCGATCCTCTCGCCGAAGCGGCGGCAAGCGAGCGGTTCGCGCAAATCGACGATTATTTTGACGCGCGCAGGAATGCACATGACGCCGATCCCAATCATTCGACCTATAAGCCGCTGCCGCCGGATGCGCTTTATCTCGCGCGGCCCGAGTGGCGCGCGCGCATGGCAAGTCTCATTTCCGTAACGCCATTCGCGCAGCCGCAAACGGGCAATGGTCTTGCCGTCGATTGCGGCTCAAAACAAGGCCGCACGTTCGCCGCCGAGCGCGCCGATCCAAACGCCAATGTCTTTGCCGCCGCTATCGGCCATTTGCGTGCCCTGCAAGCAGGCGGCAAGCGGGTTGTCCTCGCCGCCTGGTCGGACGGCTCGCGCGAGCGGCTCGCCCATGTCCTCGCCGACCACGGCTTTACCAGCACGGCGCCGGTATCCTCGCTTGCGCAAGCCCTCGCGCTGCCGCCAAGCACGCTCGCCTTGGCGGTCATCGGCATCGAGCAAGGTTTCGAGGCGCAAGGTCTCGCGCTTGTCGGCGAACAGGATATCTTGGGCGACCGGCTGCCCGGCGGTCGCCGCAGGCCGCGTCGCGCCCAGGATTTCTTGACCGAAGCGGGTGCGCTCGCGGCGGGCGACATGGTCGTCCATGTTGATCATGGGATCGCGCGTTTTGCCGGTCTTAAGGCGATCGAGGCCGCTGGCGCGCCGCATGATTGCCTTGAACTGCATTATGCCGAGGGGGCCAAGCTTTTTCTCCCCGTGGAAAATCTCGAGCTTTTGTCGCGCTATGGCTCGGAGGTGACCGAAGTTGAACTCGACAGATTGGGTGGCGTTGGATGGCAAAAGCGCAAGGCGCGCATCCGCAAGCGCGTCCTCGATATGGCGGCGGGTCTGATCAAGATCGCCGCCGCGCGGCAGACCAGGGCGGCTCCGAAGCTCGTCCCGCCGGAGAATCTCTATGCCGAATTTTGCGCGGGCTTTCCCTATGAGGAAACCGGCGACCAGCAGGCCGCGATCGACGCGGTTTTGGACGACATGGCTTCCGGCCGGCCGATGGACCGCCTCGTCTGCGGCGACGTCGGTTTCGGCAAGACCGAGGTTGCCTTGCGCGCGGCCTTGGCTGCCGCGATCGAAGGCAAGCAGGTGGCGGTAGTCGTGCCGACGACGCTTCTCGCCCGCCAGCACTACAAGAATTTCGTGGCGCGCTTCGCGCATTTGCCGGTCAAGGTCGCGCAAATGTCGCGGATGGTTGGCGCCGCCGGTCTCACATCCGCCAAGCTCGGCGCCGCTTCCGGAGAAATCGATATCATTATCGGCACCCACGCGCTGCTCGGCAAGGGGGTGAGCTTCAAGGATCTCGGCCTCGTCATTATCGATGAGGAGCAGCATTTCGGCGTCAAGCATAAGGAGCGGCTCAAGGAGCTGCGCGCCGAGGTCCATGTCCTGACTTTGTCGGCGACGCCAATTCCGCGCACCCTTCAACTCGCCATGACCGGCGTACGCGACCTTTCGATCATCGCGACGCCGCCGATCGACCGGCTGGCGGTCCGGACCTTTATATCGCCGTTTGACGAATTGCTCGTGCGGGAAGCGTTGCTGCGCGAGAGATATCGCGGTGGCCAGAGCTTTTATGTTTGTCCGCGCATCGACGATATCGAGGAAGCAAGTGCCTTCCTGCGTCGGAACGTAGCGGAAGTGAAATTCGTGGTCGCGCATGGCCAGTTGGCAGCGAGCGAGCTCGAAGCGAGGATGGCGGCGTTCTACGACGGCCAATACGACGTGCTGTTGTCGACGGCGATCGTTGAATCCGGCCTCGATATTCCCGCCGCGAATACGCTTATCGTGCATCGCGCCGACATGTTTGGTCTCGCCCAGCTTTATCAGTTGCGCGGGCGTGTCGGGCGCGCGAAAATCCGCGCCTATGCGCTGTTCACGGTGCCTCAGGGCCGCAGCATGGCGGCGCAAGCCGAACGGCGTCTCAAATTGCTGCATTCGCTCGATACGCTCGGCGCCGGATTCGAACTTGCGAGCCATGATCTCGATATTCGCGGCGCCGGAAATCTGCTCGGCGACGAACAGTCCGGGCACATCAGGGAAGTCGGCTACGAGCTTTATCAAGAGATGCTCCGCGAGGCGGTCGAAGCCTTGCGGGCGGGTATCGCGGAACCCGCCGAGGAGACCTGGTCGCCTTCGATCACGCTTGGCACGCCGGTGACGATCCCAGAGGATTATGTCGGCGATCTGCACTTACGCCTTAGCCTCTACCGGCGGCTCGCCGCGCTCACGTCCGACGCGGAAATCGAGAGTTTTGCCGCGGAAATGATCGACCGTTTTGGGCCGCTGCCTAGCGAAGCCGAGGAATTGATGCAATTGGTCGCGATCAAGGTTTTGTGCCGGAAGGCGCATGTCGAAAAGGTCGAAGCAGGCCCAAAGGGAGTCATCGTTGCGTTTCGCGACAACTCCTTCGCCAACCCGCAAGGCCTTGTGCGCTATGTCGCGGAACAAGGCCCGCAAGCCAAGGTGCGGTCGGACATGAAAATCGTGTTCGTCCGCGCGTTCGAGACGACAGCCGCTAGGTTGGACGGCACGCGGCAAATCCTGCGCACGCTCGCGGCGCTCGCAGCGAAAAAGGCGGCGTGAGCGGCTCGGCGGTCACGCCATCGTCTGGCGCAAGCGCGATGCCGGCGCTGGCTCCGATCAAGACCTGTCGACCTTCGATATTGTAAGGCTCGCTCAAAAGCGTCACGATCCGATCGGCCAAGATGCTCGCCTCATGCGGTCCGGCGAGCCCCATTTGCAGGACCGCGAATTCGTCGCCGCCAAAGCGGGCGGCCATGTCGTGGCCGCGCAAGCACGTGCGCAGACGACCCGCCACCGCCTGCAAAAGCTTGTCGCCGGCGGGGTGCCCCAAGCCGTCGTCGACGTTCTTGAAGTGATCGAGATCGAGATAAAGAACGGCAAGCGTGTCCTGCTCCCCGCGCACCCGAAAGTGCGCTTCCTCCAGGCGCTCGTGAAACAGCACCCGGTTTGGCAAATCGGTTAGCGCGTCATGACGCGCCATGTGAGCGCTGCGTGCTTCGGTCTTGCGCTGTTCCGTCACATCAATCACCACCACAAGCTGCGCGGGCCGGTCGCCAAACATGGTGTGGCGCCAATAAGTGCGGACGTCGATTTCCGTCCCATCCGTCGAAGAGCCACATCGGAACGGGATTGCCCTCGAAGACCAATTTGAACGATTCTTCCGCCTCATAAGCCTCGGTCACGTCCTTCCGCGCCATGTTGATCCAAAACCAATTCGGATTCGTGATGAACCCGTCTCACCGCGCCCCCCGGCTGGACGATGCGAAAGTGGAGGTCAACGCGCGGCTTGTCAGAAAGCTGGCCTCCGGCGGCGGCTTGGTGAGCGGGTCCCTGCGTTTCACAAAGAGAGCGAGGAACGCTCCCCCCATGGGAGCGTGGCTCGCGAGCTTGCAGGGGGCGGCGCGCCCAGCGAAAGCCTTGGCGGACCTCATGGGCTTCGGTGCCGACACGATGCCGACACGAGCGGTTTCCATGATCGCAATCCGTGCCGGAATACTGCTAACAAGTTGATATCAATGGCGCGCCCGACAGGATGAAACTGGGCACCGCTATGTCATTGCATGCACTATCTAGCTTTCATGTGCCCAATCGGTTGTCGGCATGAGCGCCGATTTACGTTCTCCCTAGTGGCCCAGCTCACGACACGTTTTCGAGAGCGAAGCGTCAGAGATTCTTTCCTGACGGCTCGTCCTTGTCGTTAAGATACAATGCGCTCTCGTAGGAGAAGCATCGCGCTCCAGACTGAAACTACAGCCCAAGCACACTGGTCAGCGCTCACGAGCATGCCCTATGATGTCGGACGCGCTTCAGCAACGCCCCTTCCAGCTGGCGATCAAATAATCGTCGCGACAGTGCAAAATCTATGCTCTAACGATGCTGAGACATGCCGTAGGGTCTTCGTAGTGTGCAGCCAACCGGCATTAGCAGCATCGGGAGGGCCTTGGAATGCGCGTTGTCGTGCAATGCTTGCTCTTGGTGTGTTGTGCGCTGCCACTCGCAAGTCATGCGCACGCGGACGATGTGATCATCGGCAGCCCCTTGACCGAAGGCAAAATGCCAGCCGGTGACGGCTCGAAGAACGTTCCCATTGCAAACCCGCGCTCAGGCTTCGAGCAAGGCTCGGTGCTGGACAATTTCGCAACCGGTATGCAGAGCGCGGGTCAGGCGGCTGGCGGAAAGGCAGACTTCTTGGTGAAGGTTGATGCCGCGCGAGAAGAGTTCTTCAACCTCTATCCTGACAAGCCAGGGGTCGAAGAGGCCCGCACTAAGCTCGCGGACCTGCTCGCGCAAATCGATCTCTACTATCTGACCTTGTACCTCCCCGCCGGGATGTCGGACGCTGAAATCCGCCGGGTCGCAGCCCTCGACCTCTTCACAGGCGGTGCCTTCGGTCACGGACTAAAGCCTTCTGCCCAGAATGCATTTGCCCGCTGGGTGGACGCAGCCCGCGAAGCGATGGGAGCCGTCCCGCGCGATCCCATGTCCGGCAAGGTCAACGCCATGACGGGAGAACCGATTCCCGATGCCCCACAGGGTGGCATCGTGGAGTGTTCTAAGCCCGTTATCAATTGCAGCCGAACGACCTTTATCCCGACGCCTCAGGGCTATCTTGAAGGCATCAAGGCGTCGAAAGACGTTTATGCCTACTACGTCGTGCTTCGAGATCGCGCCGAGTTGAATGCGGCCAAGCATATTGCGCTCAGCGAGTTGCCACCCCTCACCGCACGACCTCCGGCACCTTCAGCGTCTAAATCGGGTCTTCTCGCTTCGCACGAGGTTATTGCTTTTGACGAGAGCGTGCTCGGGACGAACAATAAAGAGGCCGCCAGTTCCATGGGATCGATTTTGCCAAATGGCGAGCCCAAGATGGAGGCTTACGAGCAAGTCGTCGATATGATCAAGAAGGCAGGAAAATACAAAACGCTGAATTGTACTTACGAGCACGGTGAGCGAGTTTATCACTTCTGGTCTGGCTCGGTACCGCCGTACTTTTCCCAGCTTACCTATGCCGTGATGGTCGGCGGCAAAATCGGCGACGCGGCTCGGCTCGGAACAAAGCCCACGGCCGAGTGCCCGCCCAATGAACAGGAGGCGAAAAATATGGAACTCGACCTTCTCAATCATCTCGCCCGACCCAATCCGGGGCAGACCCCACCGGAAGAAGAAATACTGCCGCTGAGTCATGACTTCATCGGCGCAATCGCCCCAGGATACGGCGGCACATATGTGGAGAATACTGTCGCACCCATACCGAGGGACGAATTCAGAACAGAGGTCGATAAGGCTATCGCTTCGCAGCAGCAGGTGCTCCAGTGTGACTATCCTGCGTTCGGCCAAATTCAGCATCTCTGGCTCTGGTACAAGTCGGCTCCTCACAACGTGAAAGAGATGCTGCAACGCGTTTACCTATACAATGGCGCCATGGCTCATATGGGTATTAGCGGCCGGGACTCATGTCCCGAGACGTTGGATCAAGCGAAAAAGACCTTCAGTCAACTGACGACAGAAAGTGGGCCTTTTCTGAGCCGCCGGGAATACAATGCGCGCACTCGTTAGCCTGACCAGCCTGACGCGCGAGCAAGCGAGCAAAACGCTCTTTTTTGGAAAGGCCTCAAAGCGCTGACAGCCGGGCAACACCCTCCCCGCTAATATGGTGAGGTGGCGCCGTGTCACCTTCACTCGCATGAGCCCGAAGCCAGCGACAGTAAGAGGCAATACGGATCGCGCGCGAATGCCATAACGAATGCGGCATGACAGGAGGGTTCATGCTGCGGGCGATGGGCTGACCGCGCTAGCTGTTCGTGCGACCAGCCGCCGAAACGCGCGAATTGCAAGGAAAGCCGCAGAGCAAAGCTGCCTATAGCGGTGCCCAGCTTTGTTCTGGAGTGGCGGAAAAATGGCGCGCCCGGAGAGATTCGAACTCCCGACCCCTAAATTCGTAGTCTAGTGCTCTATCCAGCTGAGCTACGGGCGCTTCCGGCGGGATTTTCTCTCGGGGCCAATATGGCCGCCCCCGCCTCGCGAAATGACGCGCGGAAACCGGTGCGAGACTTAGCTGCTCGGTATCCTCCTGGCAATAGGGACCGGGCGGGGAACCCTTTCATTGCGTGCCGATGGCGGCCTGGGGCAAGGTAACACGAAATTTCGCGCCCGAATTCTTGTCATCGGCGCCGGGGACCAACGTGATGGTACCGCCATGGCCATGCACGAGATCGGCCGCGATCACGAGGCCCAGGCCGGACCCGCCGGAACGGCTTGAGCTGAAGGCCGTGAAAAGCCGCGCCCGCGCGCTTGCCGGCACGCCGGGTCCGGTATCGGCGACTTCAATGACCACCGTTTTGTCCTCAAGCCACGACAAGACCCGAATTCGCTTCGGCCGTCCAGGCTCCGCCCCGGCGTTTTCCAGCGCTTCGGCGCCATTGCGAAAAAGATTTATAAGCACGCGAAACATTTGCTCTCGATCCGCGGCGATCTCGAAATCGGCGGCGACCGCGTTGACGAACTCGATCCCGCCTCGCGCTTCGAGCCCTATCATCTCCATGACCTCGGCGACGAGCCCGTGCAACGGAAAGCGCGTCGATTTTGGCGGATCGTCGGCGGCGCGACCATAGGTCAGCGTCGCCTGACAAAAACGGATCGCGCGATCGAGCGTGGCGACGAGCTTGGGCGCGAGCCGTTGGACGAGCGGATCGTCGGCATTCGCGAGGCGGTCGGACAGAAGCTGCGCCGAGGTAAGCATGTTGCGCATGTCGTGATTGATCTTGGCAACCGCGAGCCCGAGCGTGGCGAGATGTTTTTTCTCTTTCAACTCGCGGACCAGAACATCCTGCATGATGGCGAGTTCCTCTTCGGCATAAGCAATCTCGTGATTGCCGCCGGAAGGGACGATGATGTGGCGGGAGGAACTCTCGGGATTGGCGCCGAATTCGATCAAACTGTCGGTGAGCCGCCGCACTGGGCGAAGCACCATGAAGTAAATCGCGACGGTTGCGAGGTTCGCGACGATCATCGACATGACGAGGGTAACCGCCAAAAGCCGGAGCGAATAGGCGCGCATGTCTTTGATCAGCGGCGCCTCGTCCATGGTGATCGCGATCCATTCGCCACCCATGGGCGCTTCGCCGACGACCGTGATGACACGCCCTGGCGGCGCCATCAGCGTGGCCATCGCCTCGGGCAGGAGCCGGGAAGCAAACTCGCGAAAATCGTAAACTTCATCCACGCGGCTCGGCAACTCGGAAGCAGCGAGGATTCGCTTCGTGCCATTCTTCCTTAGGACGATGATTCGCGCGCCGACGCTATCCAGCAATTGCCGCGACAATTCGGGGGGCACCATGGCTTGGGGCGCCGCGTCGAGCACGAGCGCGGCCGTATAGGCGGCGCTGAGGCGTTGCCGCAACCAATTCTCGCGATAGGTGGCAATGGCGGGGATGTAGATCATCGTTGCCGCGACGATGACGAAAGCGGTGTTTAACAGAAGCACCCGCGTCGCCAGGCCGAAACGGACCGACCGGCGCTTTTTCGCGGCGATTCCGCTCGCCGCGAGACCCTCGCCCGGTGGCATCACGAGATCGCTCATGGCAACCCCAATTCGAATCAACGCCGGAGGCGCGGCACTGTTCCACTCGGCCACGATCGCTTTACGTCGAGTAGCCCACGCCGCTACTTATTTGTTTTCTTGCCCGATTCTGGCCAACGGTTATGGACCTTTTTATGATCGTGCGCTACATTGGATCCTAGAAAACTTGCCGGGCTTTTTCCGCAAGCAACCTCGCCAACGCTCTGATTCTGAAAGTTTGCTGTTCGATCGAACGGTTCCATTCGATCAGAAAACGTCCTAACGGGGTGTCGAGCCGGTTGTCTTGAAACGTCATGGCGGCGCGCCGCGCCGCATCGGCCAGCGCCGGATAAGGAACCATCAGCGAGGCTAGATCGCTGGCGGTCATGCCTTTCGATATGGCGAGCGTAAAGAGGTTGATCAACTCCTCCGCCCCCGGGCCGACGATACCGGCGCCGAGAATGGTGCCCCTCCGGCTGGTGACAAGCTTGACGTGCCCGCTGCGGCGATGCTCGATACCGGCACGCTCCGCTTCGGCGAACGGCCAGCGGAGCACGCGAATATGGCGATGCGCCGCCCGCGCTTGCGCTTCCGGCAGTCCCGAAGTGGCGATCGTGGGGGAGGTCGAAATAACGCGGGCGGCCGCTTGCCGACGCGTTCGCGAGCCTGGCAATCCAAGAACGGTGCGCAGGATGAGACTGGCGTGCTGTTCGCCTGCGCCCCCTTGTCGCGCGCTTCGCACGACCGCGCCGATCGCGTGGATGCGCCGGTTGCTGGTGGCAAGAGAGGCGTCTGTCTCGATGCCGCTTTCGTTGTAGCGCACCTTCGCCGCGGCAAGACCAAGGCCCTCGACGGCCGGCGCACGTCCGGCAGCGACCAGAACGTGCGAACCCGCGACTGGTTTTTCATGCCCGGCGGCGGCGATGAAAACACGAACGCCGTCGCCGCGCGGCTCGATCCGCGAAATCCGCACGTCCTCATGCACGACGACGCCGTCGCGCGCGAACGCGGCGCGCACCGGTGCGGCAAGTTCTTCGTCTTCCGAAACGAATATTTCTCCCTCCGCGAGCACGATCGCCTCGCAGCCGAGCCGGCGCATCGCTTGCGCGAGCGCGAGCCCATCCGGATCGGCGCCGATGACGATAAGACACCGGGGCGGATGTTCCAACGCGCAGAGCGCGGCGCAGTCGAGCGGCCGCACGAGGTCGAGCCCCGGAATGGGCAGGATTCTCTCGACGGATCCGGTTGCGACAACGAAGCGTCGCGCCTTGATTTTCTCGCCGCCCGCCTCGCAGGTATCGGGACTGGTGAAGCGTCCCGACGCACGAATGACCTTCACATTCATGGCGTCGAGACGCGCTTGCGCATAATTTGGCGCGATCGCCGCAAGCACAGCGGCCCCATGTTGACGCACCCGCGCGAAATCGATTTGCGGCGCTTGGGCAATCCGCGGCGCTTGGGCGGCGATGCCGAAAGCGGCGGCGCCGCGCGCAAAAGTGGCGGCCCGGCTCGCTGCCAGCAAGGCATGGCGCGGAATGGAATCAGTAAGTTTCCGGCCGCCGAGCGCGCCTTTTTCGACGAGCACCACGGACCGGCCGCAAGCCGCCGCCCCAAGCGCCAGCGAGAAACCGCCGGGGCCACCGCCGATGATACATAGATCTGGCGGCAGGTCCGCGTTCATCGCGTTGCCCCCCTTGCTCAATTGCCGCTTGCCGGTCATGGGTTCATTTGCATGAAAATCGATAAAATTATTTCTCGCAGGCGGGGATTTACAGCATTTCCGGGCAGATCGCGCAATTTCGTCCGGCGCCAAACGCCGCCGCGCACCGGTGGCGGGTGCCACCCCGCTTGCAATCGTGCTATGGCCGAGCGGGACGTTACCGCCGCCTTGGGGGCAAATGATGCACATTGCCATGATCGGTTCTGGCTACGTGGGGCTCGTGTCGGGGGCGTGTCTCGCGGATTTCGGACATACGGTCATTTGCATTGACAGCGACGGGCAAAAAATCGAGGCCTTGAAGGCTGGAAAAATGCCGATCTTCGAACCCGGTTTGCATGATCTCGTTGGAAAAAACGTGCGGGCCCGCCGGCTTTCCTTTTCCACCGATCTTGCCACGGCGGTCGCGGGGTCCCAGGCAGTATTCATCGCGGTCGGAACGCCGTCGCGACGCGGCGACGGCCATGCCGATCTTTCCTTTGTCTACCAGGCTGCGCGTTCGATTGCCGCCGGGCTCGACGGGTTTACGGTGATCGTGACAAAATCCACCGTTCCCGTCGGTACCGGCGACGAAGTCGAAAGGATCATCCGCGAGACCCGGCCGGACGCCGATTTCGCGGTTGTTTCCAACCCGGAATTTCTGCGGGAAGGCGCGGCGATCGACGATTTCAAGCGGCCGGACCGCATCGTCATCGGCGTCGAGGACAAACGCGCTGAAGCGGTCATGACGGAAATCTACCGGCCGCTCTATCTGAACCAGGCACCGTTCCTTTTTACGGGCCGCCGCACTTCGGAACTGACCAAATACGCGGCCAACGCTTTTCTTGCCACGAAAATAACCTTCATCAACGAGATCGCCGATCTTTGCGAGCGGGTCGGGGCCAATGTCCAGGAGGTGGCGCGCGGGATCGGCCTTGACAAGCGCATCGGGTCCAAATTCCTGCATGCGGGTCCGGGCTACGGCGGCTCCTGCTTTCCGAAAGACACCGAGGCTCTGATCAAGACCGCCCAGGATCATGGCGCGCCGGTCCGGATCGTCGAGGAAGTCGCCGCGATCAATGACCAGCGCAAGCGCGCCATGGCCCGCAAGGTCTTGGCGGCCTGCGGCGGGACGGTGCGCGGCAAGACCATCGCGGTTTTGGGCCTCACCTTCAAGCCGAATACCGACGACATGCGCTATTCCCCCGCGATTTCGATCATCACCGCGCTGCAAGATGGCGGGGCGCGCGTCAACGCCTTCGATCCCGAAGGCATGGATCAGGCGCGCCTTGTTCTTGACGGTCTCACCTTTTTCTACGACCCCTATTCCTGCTGCGACAAGGCCGACGCTCTGGTCATCGTGACCGAATGGGACGCGTTTCGCGCGCTCGATCTCGATCGCGTCAAATCGGCTCTCGCCGCGCCCGTCATGATCGATCTGCGCAACATTTACGACCCCGAGGAAATGGCAAGGCGCGGCTTTGTCTATTCCAGTGTCGGGCGAAGCGCCGCCCAGAGGGAAAGCATGGGATCATAGACCGAGTTCGCTCAGGCCTTTATGGCCGGCGGGACGCGGTCCGGGGGGCCACAGGAATTTGCGGTCTTCGGGGGCGATCGCCACATCGTTGATGCTGGCTTCCCGGCGGCGCATCAACCCATCGTCATCGAATTCCCATTGCTCGTTGCCGTGCGCGCGAAACCAATGGCCGGAATCATCGTGGCACTCATATTGGAAGCGAACACTGATGTGGTTTTCATGGAATGCCCAAAGCTCCTTGATGAGCCGATAATCAAGTTCGCTTGCCCATTTGCGGGTAAGAAATTCTATGATGGCCGCGCGCCCCCGAAAGAATTCGGAACGGTTTCGCCAGCGGCTGTCTTCGGTATAGGCAAGCGCGACGCGGGCAGGGTCGCGGCTGTTCCAGACATCCTCGGCAAGACGAACTTTTTCTAGCGCGGTTTCGAGAGTGAAGGGGGGCAACGGCGGGTGGCGTGGCACGGTAATGCTCCGTTTCTTGCCACAGGGACGACCGGATAGAAGCTTAAACCAAAGGGATGGCGTCCAAGCAAGTTCGATATCTGCCCCGGTTCCACGTTGGCACGAACCTGCAACCCTTCGCCTTAAAATGGTGCAATGCACGAAAATCACCCGGCGCCGTTCGGGCTATTGACAAGCCTAAATTCTATAGAACTAGTAGTGCAAGGAGTGCTCGTCTCATGGACCCGCTGCACTTCGCTCCAGAATCCAGGCGGCGCCTGCATGAATGGAGGGATGGCCGAGTCTAGGAGAAAAAAGATATGGAATTTCTATGTGCAATTAACCCTCTCTATTCCCTCTCCGGGTTTTTCGTCGGTGCGTTGGTAGGCTGCACGGGAGTGGGAGGCGGGTCGATCATGACACCGTTGCTGGTTCTTTGGTTCGGGATCCATCCCGCGACGGCGGTTGGCACAGACCTCCTATACGCCGGCATCACCAAGAGCGCCGGGACGATCGTTCATAGTCTGAACCGTACCGTGGACTGGCGGATCACGCTCCTGCTTGCCGCTGGCAGTCTCCCAGCAACAGCCTTGACGCTGCTGGCGCTTTCGGAGTTCGGCGGGAACAGCGATCGCACGAACGCAGTCATCACGACAGCCCTCGGATATGCTTTGCTCCTGTCGGCTGTAACACTAGTTGTCCCTAAACGGCTGTTGCTCCGCAGGGCTGGACGTCCGCGAGAGCTGCCCGAGCGCCAAACCATGGCCCTTACCTGTGTGTTCGGCGCTTTCGTTGGTGTGCTCGTCACGATCTCGTCAGTCGGGGCCGGAGCAATCGGCGTCACTGTGTTGTTGCTTCTCTATCCCAGGATTCCGGGTGTCCGAATTGTCGGGTCGGACATCGCCCACGCCGTGCCGTTGGCCCTCTTGGCGGGCTTGGGGCATTCGTTTCGCGGTTCTGTGGACTGGATGATGCTCATATCTTTGTTGATCGGCTCGCTGCCTGGAATCGCGCTCGGCGGTCAGATGGCCGCATATGCACCAGATCATGTCTTGCGGCCGGTGCTTGCATGTGCATTGCTTGCCGTGGGCGCGAAGTTGTCGTTTTAGCGCCAGGCGCGCGGGGCGATGTCGCTTGTGCTCCAGGCTCGGCGCAGTCAGCCGTTTCTACATTTCACCATTTTTCCACCCAAACACAACGACGCCGGCATCTTCGATCTCCTGATCGATGAACAGTTCGGCGAGGCCGCGCTTCACGCCGTTGGCGATCGTGCCGGCGTCATGCCGGCGGTGGCGTGGCGGCAAGCCCGGCAGATGCCGGCGGCGTAACGTTCGTGCGTCCGCACGACATCGAAATAAGGCGTGAGAATTCCGACGGCATTGGCATCGCCGCCAGAATCAACCACATTGGCTTCGCTGGATCCTTGGTGAATGTCGAACTCGCGCGCCTCGACAACGAAGCGGTCGTCGATGCGGCTCTCCCCGCGCACGCCTACAAGGACCTTGCGCTAAAACAAGATGAGAGTGTGTTCATAAGGCTGCGCAACACAAGGTTCTTCGACGAGGATTTCTCGATCTAAAAGAGGGAACACTGCGGTAATCGCATGGCGTATTCGCCGCCGTTGCAAGCGCTGTTCGAGCCCTGGTCCGCCGCAATCAGCGATCCATGCTATTGGATTGAAACGGAGCAGGTACTCGGCGCTCTTTGGTTTGCGCGAAATCGCAATCCGTGAATCCGGCATCTCCGTTCGCGCTCGATAAAGCTGTCTTTAGTTGCCGGGTGCCAAACATCAGCTCCGCGGGTTCATCTGTCAATCCCGGCGCAATGCGGGCGAACCTCAAACGCCCGCCGTACCCTCACTCCGCCTCGTAAACCACCTCGCCCGCGACGAGGGTGAGCTTTACCTTGCCCTCCATGCGCGCCTCGTCGAAGGGCGTGTTCTTGCAGCGCGAGTGCAGCAGCAATGGGTCGACCACATAAGGCTCGTCTGGGTCGAAGCGGATGAGATCGGCCGGCGCGCCCACTTCAAACCTTCCTTGCGGCAGACCGAGGATCTCGGCCGGCCGGATGGTCATGGCGGCAATGAGACGCGCGAGCGGAATTTCGCCTGAATGAACGAGCCGCAGGCCCGCCGAAAGCATCGTCTCCAAGCCAATCGCGCCATCTTCCGCCTCGGTGAACGGCAGGCGTTTGGTTTCGACATCCTGCGGGTTATGGTCCGAAACGACGGCGTCGATGAGGCCCGACTCCAAAGCCGCGACGAGCGCGCGCCGCTCGTCTTCGTGGCGCAACGGCGGCGCGAGTTTCAAAAACGTCCGGTAATCGCCGATGTCGTTTTCGTTGAGAGTCAGGTGGTTGATCGAGGTGGCGCAGGTGACAGCCAAGCCATCGGCCTTGGCTTTGGCGATAATGTCCAGGGAAAGCGCTGTCGTGACGAGCGCGGCATGGTAGCGCGCGCGGGTCAAGTTCACGAGCCTTATGTCGCGATCGAGCATGATTGCTTCCGCCTCGCGCGCAATTCCACCAAGGCCGAGGCGCGAGGCGAATTCGCCTTCGTTCATCACGCCCTCGCCCGCTAGATCGCGATCTTCCGCGTAATGAATGACGAGAGCATCGAAATCGCGGGCGTACTGCATGACGCGGCGCATGACACGCGCGTTGCGGATCGCCCGCGCGCCATCGCTGAAGGCCACCGCGCCCGCCAGTTGCAACAGGCCGATCTCGGCAATCTCCGCGCCGTCGAGGCCGGCCGTCAAGGCCGCCAAGGGAAGCACCCGCACGCGGCCGGTATCGCGCGCGCGGCGCAACAGAAAATCGACCACCGCCGCCTCGTCAACCGGCGGAATGGTATCGGGGCGGGCAAGAACGGTCGTGATACCGCCCGCCGCCGCCGCCATGGTCGCGGTCGCGATCGTCTCGCGATGTTCGGCGCCGGGCTCGCCGATGAACGCCCACATGTCGATGAGGCCGGGCGCAACACAATCGCCGCCGCAATCGATGATTTTCGCGTGAGCGGGAAGATTCGCCGGCATAATGGCGGCGCCAAAATCGCGGATCAAGCCATCGGCGACAAGGACTCCGCCCGTGGTCTCGCTGAGTTTCGCCGGATCGATCAGCCGCGCATTGACGAGCGCGAGCGGCCGGTGGGCAATGGCGGTGGTCGAGGAACTTTTCACGCGAAACTCTCACTCAGCCATTGGGCAAATGCTGGGCCAGGGCCTCCAAAACGGCGATCCGCACCGCGACGCCCATCTCGACCTGCTCGCGGATGAGGCTCCTTGGCCCGTCGGCGACGGCGGAATCGATTTCGACGCCGCGGTTGATCGGTCCTGGGTGCATCACCAGCGCATCGGGTTTGGCGTAACAAAGCTTTGCCTCGTCGAGGCCGAAAAAGCGGAAATACTCCTTGGCCGAGGGGACATAGCCGCCCTGCATCCGCTCGCGCTGCAAGCGCAGCATCATCACGATGTCGGCGCCTTTGAGCCCGGCACGCATGTCGTGGAATACCTCGACCCCCATGCGTTCGATTCCCGGCGGTAGCAGCGTCGATGGGCCAACCACCCGCACCCGCGCGCCGAGCGCCGAGAGCAGCAATATATTGGAGCGCGCGACACGCGAATGAAGGATGTCACCGCAGATCGCGGCCGTTAGGCCTTCGATCCTGCCCTTATTGCGCCTGATCGTGAGCGCATCGAGCAGCGCCTGGGTTGGATGCTCATGCGCGCCATCGCCCGCATTGACGACCGCGCAATCGACCTTCTTCGCCAAAAGATGCACCGCGCCGGCCTGGGCATGGCGCACCACGATGATGTCGGGCCGCATCGCGTTCAGCGTCATCGCCGTATCGATCAGCGTCTCGCCCTTCCTAACGCTCGAGGCTGCCACCGACATGTTCATGACGTCGGCGCCGAGACGCTTGCCGGCGAGTTCGAAGGACGCTTGGGTCCGAGTCGAAGCCTCGAAGAAGAGGTTGATCAAAGTCCTCCCGCGCAAGGTCGAGCGCTTTTTCTCGATCTGGCGCGACACTTCGATCGCCGCCTCGGCGAGATCGAGAAGAAAGCTGATGTCTTGCGCGGAAAGCCCCTCGATCCCGAGCAGATGCCGGTGGGGAAATGCGGGCTCTTTCGCCGGGTTGACCATCGACCCTGTTCTATGAGACGGGAATCGGCGCCGTCACGATAGGTAGCCGAGATGTGTATCATCTACCCACATATTAACCAGTTTCCGGCCGGTCAAGCGTCTCCCGCGAGGCCCTGCGGGGCACGGGAATATCCAAGCGATCCCGGGCGTGCTATGGATTTCACCCCAAGATTGACTTCTTGGCGGCGCATTGCGAAAATCGTGAAGCAATTCGCCGTGTTTGTCCTGTTGCCTTTTCCGGCGCGAACCGCTTCAAGCGTCGCCGGGAAAGGTTCTCAGCAAAAATCGGAAAACCATGAGGAAAATACTCTTGACGGGCGCGGCGGTTTTACCTTGCGCGGGTGCGGCATTTGCGCAAAATCGACCGCTCACTTGCTGGTACAATGATCATGCCGATTTCACGTCGGCCGATAGCGCTCCGGCCGATGCAACAATTGGGAGTGTCGTGAAGGCCGACAGCGGCGACAAGTCATATTCCTACACCATTTCGGCGCGGGACGGCACGGCTTGTCCAGTCCAGCTCCCGCTCGCGACGGCGACTGCGGTTACCGTTGCTCTTGTGCGACAGGACGAAGGCAGCTGTACCAATGAGAACGTCGCCGACACTGGTTCAGCCGTCGTCGCCGGCTCCGTGACGGTGTCTCTCGAGACAAGTAGCACATCCACCGCCGCTATACGCCTCGCGGGCGTAACTCCCAACACGAGCTACCGTATTTTCTTGAAATGCTTCCGCCAGCTCGGAACCCTTCGAACCGACGCCAGCGGCAATGCCGGGAGGACCGTCGAATTTCCAACCGACGCAGCTGGAGCAGTTTACGCTTTTGAAATTTTTCCGGAGGGAGCGGCGCCAGGCCCCAAGTTACAGAGCCTGTCCTTTAAAAAGTAAAATATAACGCCGGCCACGCGGGCGTGGGCCGCGCCACCCGGTTTCGCTACGCGATTTTAGGTGGAACGCCCGGAATACCGGCGAGCGTTCCAAGCGAGCGCGGTACAGGCCACTTCCTGTGAATGGGCCACGAAAAACCACGAGGATTTGCTGGGAGCAGAGGCTTGACCGGCGCTATGCTCGGGCTTGGCCAAGACTTATTGACAAGAATTATTGAAATGAAATGGTTCAATTTGCCTGTCACGTTCCCCTCCGATTTGACTATAGGCCCGCGCTCCCCCATCCTCCCGCCATCAATTTAGGCCAAGCTCCGGCTCTAAGCCTACTGGCGCGAGCGCTGCCATTCGATTTTTGAGCTTATGCGGGCTCGCTGGGCGCGCGCCAGAAAAAAGACCCTTTGGGAAAACCTCTTTGGCAAGAACGAGGACCGTTGCATGAATGTCGTCATCGTCGAGTCGCCGGCGAAGGCCAAGACGATCACCAAATATCTCGGGAAAGGCTATGAAGTTTATGCTTCCTATGGCCACGTTCGCGATCTGCCGGCGAAGGATGGTTCGGTCGATCCGGACGGCGATTTCGCCATGCTCTGGGATGTCGATTCCAAATCGGCCAAACGGTTGGCGGAAATAGCCAAGGCGGTGAAGGGCGCGAGCCGGATCATTCTGGCCACCGACCCCGACCGCGAAGGCGAGGCGATTTCCTGGCACGTCCTCGAAGTGTTGAAGGCGAAAAAAGTCCTCGGCGGCAAAGCCGCGGAGCGGGTCGTGTTCAACGCGGTCACCAAGTCCGCGATCCTCGAGGCCATCAATCATCCGCGCGAGATCGACCCCGCGCTCGTCGATGCCTATCTCGCCCGCCGCGCGCTCGATTATCTCGTCGGGTTCAATCTTTCGCCGGTGCTATGGCGCAAATTGCCTGGCGCCCGCTCGGCTGGACGGGTGCAGTCCGTCGCCTTGCGCCTGGTCTGCGACCGCGAACTCGAAATCGAAAAATTCGTGTCGCGCGAATATTGGTCGATCGCCGCGCATTTGCGGACCGCGGCGGGGGCGCCTTTCGTTGCCCGGCTCGCGGGGGCCGACGGCCAGCGGATCGCTCGCCTCGACATTGGCTCGGAGGCGGAAGCGGCTGCCTTAAAGGCGGCCCTCGACGCGGCCGAATTCTCGGTGGCTGGGATCGAGGCCAAGCCCGCCAAGAGGCATCCGCCGCCGCCGTTCACGACCTCAACTCTCCAGCAGGAAGCCTCCCGCAAGCTCGGTTTTGCGCCCGCGCGGACCATGCAGCTCGCCCAGCGGCTTTATGAGGGTGCCGAAATCGGCGGCGAGGCGGTGGGTCTCATCACTTATATGCGGACCGACGGCGTCGATCTCGCGCCGGAGGCGATCGCGAGCGTGCGCAGCGTCATTGGCAAGGAGTTTGGCGCCAGCTATATCCCGAAGGTCCCGCGGAAATATACGGTGAAAGCCAAGAATGCGCAAGAAGCGCATGAGGCGATCCGCCCCACCGATCCCGCCCGCTTGCCAAAACTTCTCGCGCGCGGCCTCGAACCGGATCAGAGGCGGCTTTACGAACTCATCTGGACCCGCACGATCGCGAGCCAAATGGAATCCGCCGAACTCGAACGCACCACCGTTGATATTTTGGCGCAAGCAGGCGAGCGAATCCTCGATCTCCGCGCGACCGGGCAGGTCGTCCGCTTCGACGGCTTTTTGAAACTTTATCAGGAAGGCCGCGACGACGAGGAGGATGAAGACGGCGGCCGTCTGCCCATGATGGCCAAAGACGAGGCGCTCGCCAGGGACAAAATCGCGGCGGACCAGCATTTCACCGAGCCGCCGCCGCGCTTCACCGAGGCGACGCTCATCAAGCGCATGGAGGAACTTGGCATCGGCCGGCCTTCGACCTATGCTTCGACCCTCGCGGTTTTGCGCGAGCGCGACTACGTTCGCCTCGACAAGAAGCGGCTCATCCCCGAAGACAAGGGCCGTCTCGTGACGGCATTTCTGGAGAGCTTTTTCACCCGCTACGTCGGCTACGATTTCACCGCCGCGCTCGAGGAGAAACTCGACCTCGTGTCCAACCATGAGCTCGACTGGAAGCAAGTGCTGCGCGATTTTTGGGTGGATTTTTCCGGCGCGCTCGCGGGCATCAAGGACCTGCGCACGACGGAAGTGCTGGACAGTCTGAACGAGCTTTTGGGGCCGCATATTTTTCCCGCCAAGGAAGACGGCTCGAACCCGCGCGCGTGTCCGTCCTGCGGCACAGGCCAGCTGTCGCTGAAACTTGGCAAATTCGGCGCCTTTATTGGCTGCTCGAATTATCCCGAATGCAAATTCACCCGCACCTTGGCGGACACAAGCGCGGATGGCGCCGCTAATGGCGAGCGCGCGGGCGCCGGGGTTTTGGGCCAGGACCCAGCGACGGGGGACGAGATCACCTTGCGCGACGGCCGGTTTGGCGCCTATGTGCAACAGGGCGAAGGTGAAAAGCCAAAGCCAAAGCGGGTCTCGCTGCCAAAGAACATCGATTTCGCGTGAACTCACGCTGGATCAGGCACTCGGCCTGCTTTCGCTGCCGCGCGAGATCGCCAAGCATCCTGAGACAAAGGAACCAATCCTGGCCGGGATCGGCCGCTTCGGTCCCTACGTCCAGCACGGCAAGACCTATGCGAGCATCGGCAAGGACGACGACATTCTGAGCATTGGCGGCAATCGCGCGATCGACCTCATCGTCGCCAAGGAAAGCGGCTTGACCGGCCGGCGTTTCGGCGACGCCGCGAGCGCACCCGCGCGGGTGCTCGGCGAACATCCCGAGGGCGGCGAGGTCGTGGTCAAGGCTGGGCGGTACGGCCCCTATGTCAATCACGGCAAGATCAACGCGACGCTGCCGCGCGATGCCGACGCCACCACGTTAACGCTTGAAGACGCCATAGCGCTTGTCGCCGCGAAAGCTGCTGGGCAAGGGGCGAATGCGAGCATCCAAGGCCGCCTGCTTGGCGCGCATCCCAAGGGCGGACCGGTAACCGTGCGGGCGGGTCGGTTCGGACCTTATGTCAATCGCGGAAATACCAATGTGACCTTGAAAGGCGGCATGTCGCCCGAGACTATCACGCTCGAAGAGGCGATCCGCTTGATCGAGGATAAGCAGGAGGCGGGCACAAGATCGCGGCCCAAAAAAACCAGACAAGCGACGCCCAAGACAAAGGCACCAAAGCCAACCTCGTCCAAGGCAACCGCAAAGGCAGCGGCGGCACTACGAAAAGCCGCCGCCAACCCGGCGGCGCAAAGAGCGAAAAAGGCTAAGCAAGCGTGAAAAAAACCGCCGGTGCCAAGGATTCCGGCCAAATTGTCGAGGATGGCACGCGAGCACCCGACGGATCGCGCGATGAAGGTCTGCCGTCGAAGGACGAAATCCTCGCCTTCATCGCCCGCGAGCGCGACGGCTCGGGCGGCAAGGCGCAAGCCAAAATCGGCAAACGGGAAATCGCCCGCGCTTTCAATGTCAAAGGTCCCGCGCGGATCGCCCTTAAGGGCATCCTGAAAGACCTCGAAGCCGATGGCGCCATCGAAAGGAGGCGCAAGAGCTTGCATAAGCCAGGCCTCCTGCCAGGGGTCGTTCTCGCCGATATGATCGAACGCGACCGCGACGGCGATCTCCTCGCCGCGCCCGCCGAATGGGACATCGGCCAAGGACCGGCGCCGCAAATCCTGGTCATGGCCAAGGCCAGGCAAAACCGCGGAATGCTCGCCCCCGCTCCCGGCGACCGCGCCCTGATGCGGGTGGAATTGGTGCAATGCGCGGAGCCAGGCGAACCCGCCTACACTGGGCACGTCGTAAAGCTTTTGCCGCGCGAGAAGACGCAGGTGCTTGGGATTTTTCGCGCTGAAATGCGCGGCGGCGGCCGGATCGTGCCGATCGACAAGAAAACCGTAAGTCGCGGCGAGCTCAGCGTCGGCCCCGGCGACGAAGGCATGGCGCGCGATGGCGATCTTGTGGCCGTCGAGGTCTTGCGCAACGGCCGCCTCGGCCTTGCCGCGGCAAAGGTCCGGGAACGGCTCGGCGCCGTCGACAATGAAAGAGCCATCAGTCTCATCGCCATCAACGCGCACCAGATTCCGCACGTTTTTGGCCCGGAGGTCGTTGCCGAGGCGGCGCGGGCGAGACCCGCGACCATGGCCCGTCGCGAGGATTGGCGCGCGATCCCGCTCGTTACCATCGACCCAGAGGATGCCAAGGACCACGACGACGCGGTCCACGCCGAGCGCGACCCCGATACGGCCAATCCTGGCGGCTTTATTTTGCGCGTCGCCATCGCCGATGTCGCCGCCTATTCGCGCCCCGGCACCGCGCTCGATCGCGAGGCGCAGGATCGCGGCAATTCGGTCTATTTTCCCGACCGTGTCGTGCCAATGCTGCCGGAGCGGATTTCCAACGACCTCTGTTCGCTGCGGCCAAACGAGGATCGCCCAGCGCTTGCCGCCCGCATCGTCGTTGCCGCCGACGGCCATAAGTTAAGCCATGGTTTCCATCGGGTCATGATGCGCTCGGCGGCAAAACTCTCCTACGCGCAAGCGCAGGCAGCAATCGACCATGGGCCGGACGAGACCATGGGCCCGCTCCATGCCTCTGTCCTCGTGCCGCTTTACGAGGCCTACGCCGCGTTGAAAATCGCCCGCGACAAACGCGGACCGCTCGATCTCGACCTTCCCGAACGCAAGATCATCCTGGACGACACGGGAGTTGTAAAATCCATCGCGACCCCGCCGAGGCTCGACTCCCATCGCTTCATTGAGGAATTCATGATCCTCGCCAACGTGGCGGCCACTGAGACGCTTGAGGCAAGGCACCAGGCTTTCATCTACCGCGTGCATGATGAGCCATCGCTCGAAAAGCTCAACCATCTTGCTGAATTCCTAGCCTCGATCGGCATTAAGTCCGGCAAGGGCCAAGTTCTTCGCGCCGCGCAATTCAACGGAATTCTCGCCCGCGTGAAAGGCACGGATAACGAGCATCTCGTCAACGAAATCGTGCTGCGCACCCAGGCGCAAGCCGAATATGCGATCGAGAATTACGGTCATTTCGGTCTCAATCTGCGGCGCTACGCGCATTTCACTTCGCCAATCCGCCGTTACGCCGATCTCATTGTCCATCGCGCCTTGATTTCGGCACTGCATCTCGGGACCGATGGCTTGGCCGCGATCGCGAACGAGGAACTGGCCGAAATCGCGGCCAAGATTTCCGCCACTGAGCGCCGGGCCATGGCGGCGGAGCGCGAGACGTCCGAGCGCCTGATCGCGGCCCACCTCGCGGGCCAGATCGGGGCTTCGTTCCAAGGCCGCATATCGGGCGCGACCAGCGCCGGGCTTTTCGTCAAGCTCGACGAGACCGGCGCCGACGGGTTCATTCCGGCGGCCATGCTCGGCGACGATTATTTCCGGCATGACCCGGGGCGCCACGCCCTGATCGGCTCGCGCACCGGCGAGATGCACCGGCTCGGCGACATTGTGACCGTCATGCTCGTGGAAGCCGCGCCGCTCGCCGGCGCGCTCCGCTTCGAGCTCTTGCGCGAAACCGCCCCGCCTCGGCACAGCCAAGCTCGACCAAAGCCAAGCGTCAGGCGCGCCACGGACCGGCCCGATTCCGGATCGCCACATGCGCGGCGAGCCGAAAGGGGGGCCGCGAAACGCTAAGCGTGTTGCCTGCCAGCGGCACCGGGACGGAGAGAACCATGTCTACGCCCGTCATGGATGCGCCTGCTGTCTCCGAAAAGGATGCGGCCCTAGCGGCTTTGGGGCCGCGCTATCAATGGGCCTTGCACATGCGCGACTACGACCGGCCGCGCCGAGGGCGCCACTGGCCAAAGCAGGAACAAGTGAACGCCTCGCCCCGCCCCGCGATCCGGGACACATCTGTCGCTCGCCGCGAGGTGATCCCGGCGCTGGCCTCCGCGATCGCTTGCATAACGATTGTCGGCACCGGCCTTTCGCTAAGCATGACTTTGCTCGCGCTGCGCCTTGCCGGACAAGGGTTTAGCGCGCATGCGATCGGTTTGAACCCCACCGCCGGCGGGTTCGCGGTCCTCGCCGGCGCCTCCTTTGTTCCGGCCATGGCGCGCCGGATTAATATTAAGCCGCTGCTTTTGCTGGCGCTCATGATTGCGGGCCTCAGTCTCTTAAGCTTTACCTTGACTAATGATTATTGGGTATGGCTTGCCATTCGCGCGGTCTTCGCCGGCGCCCTCAGCATATTGTTTGTCACCAGCGAATATTGGATCAACGCGATCGCTCCACCTCGGCAGCGTGGCTTCGTACTGGGGTTTTACGCGACCAGTCTCGCGGCCGGCTTCGCCGCTGGCCCCTTGATCCTTGGTTTTGCCGGCATCGCGGGCGCGACGCCTTTCGTGGTGGCCACGGTACTGTTCGCGCTCGCGGCCTTGCCGATTGTTCTTTGGAGCGGCAAGGCGCCCGAGATCAAGAGCACGCCGAGGGTCCCGGTTCTCGGCTTCCTCACCAGCCTTCCCGCCGCCACCCTTGCCGGAATGCTGCATGGCGCAATCGAGACCGCGAGCCTCGGCCTCCTGCCGGTTTATGCCCTTCGCGCCGGACTTAGCCCCGAAACCGGAGCCTTGTTCGTTAGCCTGTTCGCGCTCGGCAATATTTTGTTTCAACTCCCCATCGGCTTCGTCTCGGACCAGATGGATAGAGGCAGGTTATTGTTGTCGCTTGGCGCCTTCGGTCTTTGCGGGGCAATCGCGCTCGCTCTTGCCGGGTCCTCCCATCTTGTTCTCTTTTGCGGCCTGCTTGTCATATGGGGCGGCGGCGTCGGCAGCCTTTATGCCGTCGGACTTGCTCACCTTGGTTCGCGCTATCGCGGGACGGACCTGGCTAGCGCCAATGCCGCATTCATCATGCTCTACTCGTTCGGCATGCTCGGCGGGCCGCCAATCGCCGGCTTCGGCATGGATCTCGTCCCGCCCAACGGATTTTTCTTCTCTATCGCCGCCCTGCTCGCGCTCTATCTCGGTCTCGTTTGCGGACGCCGCCGCATGCGGCGCAAGGATGAATAAGTTCATCCGCGGCGCGGCTTGCGACGAAGGCCCCCTCCATAGCCATGGCGCACAGCGCACGCTATGTTTCACCAGAATCAGACCGGACCGGTACCCCGCCCTCGCATCGAACACCGCAAAACATGGCTGAAGAAACTCATTTCGGTTTTTCCCGCTTGCCGCTGCAAGACAAGCAGGCGCGGGTGGACGCGGTTTTTCACAAGGTCGCGTCCCGCTACGACCTCATGAACGATCTGATGTCCGGCGGCCTCCACCGGATCTGGAAAGATATTTTCGTCAGTCGGGTCAAGCCGTCCAGGAAAGTCCGGTTCCGCCATCTCGATGTGGCGGGCGGCACCGGCGACATTGCCTTCCGGGTGGCGAAGGCCGGCTCAAACTTGACCGAGGTCGTTGTCCTCGACATCAATGCCGGCATGCTGGAGGAAGGGCGCCGGCGCGCCGCCAAGCGGCATTTCGACGCGGCGCTCGACTTTGTCGAGGCAAACGCCGAGGAGCTGCCCTTTGCCGATGACAGCTTCGATGCCTATACGATCGCCTTCGGCATTCGCAACGTGCCGCGCATCGAAAAGGCGCTGGCCGAGGCGCACCGGGTTCTCCGGCGTGGCGGCGAGTTTCTCTGTCTCGAGTTTTCGAATGTGAACGTGCCCATCCTCGACCGTCTCTACGAAGCCTATTCGTTTCGCGTCATCCCTCGTATCGGGCGCTTGGTGGCAGGCGACGATAAGCCCTATCGTTATCTCGTCGAATTGATCGCGCGGTTTCCCGATGCCGAGAGGTTTTGCGGCAAGATCGCCGAGGCGGGGTTCGAGCGGGCCTCGTTCACGCGGCTTTCGGGCGGGATCGTCGCCATTCATTCGGGCTGGAAGCTTTAGGCATGAGTTTGACAACCGCGTGGAATTGTCCCGATAGGATCATGCGTTCAATCAGTGCGAGCAGGAGCATGATTTTAAAATGCCAAGCAGGCGATCGCCGTCCGATCGTCCGCAAGCAAACCACGTCGAAACGCGATCCGGGCCTTCCGGATCGGACCATGCGCTAGGGCAGGCATTTTGAGTTCGTCCCTCGGTTCCCTGCTCCGGCTTACGCGCGCGGGTTTCGTGCTGGCCCGGGCTGGCGTATTCAGGGACGTCGATCCATCGATTTTGCCCCCCGCGGCGCGGCTGCCGCTCGCCTTGGCAAGACTGGTTGGCCTGGGCGGCGCGAGGACTTCCGGGGCCAAGGCCGCCAGAAAAAAGGCAACCGGCCTTGCCAATCTCCCCGCCGCGATCAGCCGGCTCGGGCCATCCTATGTCAAGCTCGGCCAATTCCTCGCGACAAGGCCAGACGTCGTCGGCGGGGCCGTCGTTCAGCAGCTCGAGCTTTTGCAGGACCGGATGGCGCCTTTTCCGCGCGCGGTCGCGATCGCGACCATTGAGGTCGCCTTCGGCGAACCGCTCGACCGCATCTTTATAGGTTTCGGAGAGCCGGTCGCCGCCGCCTCGATTGCCCAGGTTCACCGGGCGCGCGTGAAAGACGGCGATGGCGAACGCGAGGTCGCCGTCAAGGTGTTGCGCCCCGGAGTTCGAGCGGCTATTCAAACGCGACCTCGGCGACATGTATTTCGCCGCGCGCCTGGCCGAACGCTGGTTCGGCGAGGCCCGCCGCCTGAAACCGGTCGAAGTCGTCGATACGCTGGCCCGCACCGTCAGAATAGAAATGGATTTCCGTCTCGAAGCCGCCGCGGCTTCCGAATTCGCCGAGAATACGGCGCAAGATAAGGATTTCCGGATTCCGCGAATTGACTGGGACCGGACCACGAAAGAGGTGCTGACGCTCGAATGGATCGATGGGACACCGTTGTCCGACATTAAGGCGCTCGCCTCAAAGGGCCATGATTTGCAGGCCCTCGGCCGCCATGTCGTTCAATCCTTCCTGCGCACGGCGGTGCGGGACGGATTTTTCCACGCCGACATGCATCAGGGAAATTTGTTTGTCGACGCGCAGGGGCGCCTCACAATGGTGGACTTCGGCATCATGGGCCGGCTCGGTTTCAAAGAGCGGCGCTTTCTCGCGGAAATCCTCTATGGCTTCATCAAGCGCGATTACCGGCGCGTGGCGGAGGTCCATTTCGAGGCCGGCTATGTGCCGCGCGTGCATAGGGTCGAGGATTTCGCGCAAGCCATCCGGGCGATCGGCGAGCCGATTCATTCCCGCACCGCCGATCAGATTTCCATGGCGAAACTGCTGACGCTTCTGTTCGAGATCACCGGCCTTTTCGACATGAAGACGCGAGTTGAACTCGTTCTTTTGCAAAAGACCATGGTTGTCGTCGAAGGCGTGGCGCGCACGCTCGATCCGAAACTCAACGTGTGGACAACCTCCGAACCGGTGGTCGGCGCCTGGATCGAGCAGAACCTCGGGCCCATCGGGAAATTGCAAGACGTCGGCCGCGCCGCCTCGACGCTTGCGCGGTTCGCCTCCAATCTTCCTGCGGTGCTCTTGCGCGGCGAAAATATCGTGAATTCAGCTCGAAGGCATGGCCGAAAATGGTTTCGAGCTATCCGAAGGAGCGATCGCGAAAATCGGCAAGGCCGAAGCGCGCGGCGCGCGCTGGGGCCACATCGCGCTCTGGATCATCGCCGCGATCGGCCTCATGATGCTGTTACGTTGACTAACGCTTGTTGGCCTGTCCACCGCATTATCTCGATCGCCGTGGAGGAGACGCAACGGAAAGCGGGCGGAACCTCTGAATTGCTTTTGCGCGAGCAACAAAAACCCGGCCGCGGGGGCCGGGTTTTTAAATTTGCCAGAAAAGAGTTGCTTCGCTTCGATCTTAGTATTTGGCGACGACCGGAGGCGGAGTCAAATTGAAGTGATAGTTCAAGCCGGCGCGGACGATATTGCCCCTAAAGCTTGTCCTAGAGAAGGAAGCGCCGTTGGTAAAGAGCGCCCCCGCGGTATTGAAATTCTGCAACGGGGTGAGGCCGTATGACACGCTGCCGAGATCGTAATAGAGGTATTCGACCTTGACGCTCCAATTTGGGGCGAACAACCATTCGCCGCCGCCGCCTGCCGTCCAGCCGACACGCGAATTGGAAATGCTGCCGAAAGAGGAATAGTGATTAGGCACGTTTGGAGCATTCTCAACGATTTGCGTGATACTGGTGCCCGAATCCGTCTGACCATACGCCAGACCGCCCGTTCCGTAGACAAGCAAAGTCGGGAAAATCGTAAAGCCCAACCGGCCGCGCACGGTGCCGAGGTAATCTCCTCTCGTGCTGGAAGACAAGTTCTGATCAATCGGATTGGCTGGGAAGCCGGCGATCGCTCCCTGGCTAAACACAAGGTGTGCGCTGTTGCTGGCGGCGACGCCCTGGATATCCGCCTCGATTCCGGCGACCCAGCTGCTCCAGCTGTTGTTGAACTGGTAGTTGTAGCCGACCTGGCCACCGCCAATGAAGCCACTGTGATTCACGGGGACGCTGCCGGTTCCGAGGGCGGCAGACGTTATATTAGCCTCCGTTTCACCACCAAGGCCGTTGCCAGGGTCCAGGTTATCCGTAGTCGTATTGATGTTAGTGCTGCTGCTCCAAGTCCCGCCGGCATTGATGCCGACATAGAGGCCGGTCCAGGCCGGCGGCGGGGGCAGAATGACCGGCGGCGGGGCGGGGGCGGGTTCGGCTGCGAGGGCCGCGCCTGTGAGCGCCATGGCGCCAGCCGATGCCAAGAGAGTGCAGCGTAACATGTTTTTTCTCCTCGTTAAAGTTAACTCACTTGCAGGTTACGCGGCTTGCGCCGGTCTTCAACCGGTTTTGGACTTTGCACCGCATTATCCTGAGCACCGTGGCGGAAAAGCAACGGAAAGCTGGCGGAACCGTCATATTGCCTTTCGCGAGAGCAACAAAAAACCCGGCCGCAAGGGCCGGGTTTCAAGATTGCCCGGAGTTACCTTGCTTCAATCTTGGTATTTGGCGACGACCGGACACGATCGCGAAAATCGGCACGGCCGAAGCGCGCGGCAGGCGCTTCGGCCACATCGCGCTCTGGCTCATCGCCGCGATCGGCCTCATGATGCTGCTGCGTTAACTGACGCGCATTCCTTGGCGCGGAACACGCGCTTGCCCTGCACACGGCATCGTGTGAGCGAAAAGGAATTGGTCGATTCAAGAATTGGGGAATGGTCTGATCGAAATGGTAGTGGGCCATTTGAAATTTCGGCTTTGCGCCAAAAGCCGCCATTCCAGCCGTCCATGAGCCGCCGTCGGGCGGCCGACCCGTCGATGGGCTTGTCAGCAGTCGATATAGAGGAGTACCAAAAGATTTTCACAGGAGCGAGCAATGATTTCGAGACGAGACATGCTGACGGCGACGGCCACAGGCGCGATGGTCACGGCAGCAACGACCGCGCGCGCAGCCTCCTTCGGCAACCCGGACGAGCCGCCACAAGGAGCAATCAATGCCAAAAACCGGGAGAGCCTCACCGATCCTGGGCCCCAGAGCCACGCATTAGCTAGCCAGTTTCCCTCGGCACAGTCCCCGCCGCCGACCGATGTCGGAGACCTGCCGCAGTCTTGGGCATCGTTCAACAATGCGCCAAGACGCATTCAGAACGGCGGCTGGGCGCGCCAGGTGACCCAAGACGACTTCGCGATCTCGGAGACTATCTCGGGGGTCAATATGCGATTGGACGCCGGGGGCATAAGGGAATTGCATTGGCATCTGGCCGCCGAATGGGCCTACATGACATATGGGAAGTGCCGGGTCACTGTTCTCGACGACAAGGGCCGCGCCTATGTCTCGGACGTGAAGGAAGGCGACCTTTGGTACTTTCCTCCGGGCTTCCCGCATTCCCTGCAGGGGCTCGCTCCAGACGGCTGCGAGTTCATCATTTGCTTCGACGACGGCAAAGCCAGTGAGTTCAACACGACTCTGGTGACGGACTGGCTCGCCCACACGCCCCCGGAAATTCTCGCCGAGAATTTTGGCGTTCCGGTTGGGGCATTCTCGAAGATTCCCATCCATGACCTCTGGATCTTCCAAGGCAAGGTGCCCGGTGGCCTGTCCGCGGACGAGAAGGCCATCAAAGAGCCTCTTGGCTTGCCGCCATATCCGTTCACCTTCTCGCTCGGATCATCTGAGCCCGTAAGGAAGACGAAGGGCGGAGAGGTGAGGGTTGCCGATAGCAGCATTTTCACCATCTCCAAGACAATCGCCGTTGGGCTTGTGACGATTCGTCCAGGTGAACTGCGGGAAATGCATTGGCACCCCAATGCCGACGAATGGGCATATTGGATCACGGGCAAGGGGCGAGTGACAGCCTTCCAGACGGGGCCAAAGGCGGTGACTTTGGACTTCAACCCGGGCGATATCGGCTACGTCAAGCGCAATAACGGCCATTATGTCAAGAATGTCGGCGACACCGAGCTGCAGTATCTCGAAGTGTTCAGGAGTTCCTACTACGCGGACGTTTCTCTGTCGGATTGGATGACCCATTCGCCGCCGGAAATGGTCGCTCAGACCCTGAACATCGACGAGGCGACCATCGCAAAGTTTCCCAATGACAGGCCATTGGTGATGCCCAAGTGATCGAACCGGGCGGCCTACAGACGTACCCATAGACCTTGCGGCCGAGCCGGGTCGGTCAGAAATATTGCCGCAACCCGTCCACCAAGGGAACCCGCCGTTTTTTGTGTCTATCGAACCGAAAAATGACCGCTTTGGGGTGTGCGCCGTGAAAAGGCGGCGCTTTCCAGTGGGTGCAAGTCCTACCCGGCGACCGCTCCAGCCGGAAGCAACCGGAGCAGGCATGGAGGTGACGAAATGTCTGAAGCCTTCGGATAGCGGGTCACGAAATACGGTGACCGCGCGAGTGTGCAGGCCGCAACGCGAGTGAACGCCGAGCAAGCCTCGAAAAGGACGATGTGCAGGCCGACCCGGTGACCCTTCCGGGGAAGGCTGACACGGCTGGGTGTGAGCGACGAGTACGCCCAGCCGCTGCACCGGGGTAGTGGCGGCAGCATGTACACAAGGAAAGCGCACGCAACACGGGAAGCCCCAATACGTGATCAGGGATGATCAACCGGACGCCCGTGAGGGACAGGCCGGGCGCGTTGGGGTGGCGGAGAGGCCCGTAATACCGATGAAACCGGGTAATGCCGGTGGAGGGAAGGAGCCTCAGTTCAAGACCGACGCAAGACGTGGTGAGGGACCTGGAGATTGGGCAACCTAGCAACTCCGAAGAGTGTTCAGAAACTGCAGACGGCGTTACACGCGAAAGCGAAGGCGGAAGCCGGCTATCGGTTCTACGCCCTGTACGACAAGCTCAGCCGTGACGATATTCTGGCGCATGCCTATGCCCAGTGCCGCTCCAACAAGGGCGCGCCGGGTGGCGACGGTCAGGACTTTGCGGATATCGAGGCGTACGGGGTTGAGCGGTGGCTTGGCGAACTGGCGCTTGCGCTCAGGCAGGAGACTTACCGGCCGGAGCCGATCAGACGCGTGTTCATACCGAAGGCCAACGGCAAGCTCAGGCCGCTGGGCATCTCGACCGTGCGGGACCGGGTCTGCATGACAGCAGCGATGCTGGTGCTGGAACCGATCTTTGAAGCCGACCTCCTACCGGAAATCTACGCCTATCGCGCCGGGCGAAACGCCCAGCAGGCAGTCGTGGAGGTGGAAGAGCTACTGTTCCGTGGCCACCCGGACGTCGTAGACGCCGACCTCGCGGACTACTTCGGGAGCATTCCGCATACCGACCTCCTAAAGTCGGTAGCGCGCCGGATCGTTGATCGGCGCGTGCTGCATCTGATCAAGATGTGGCTGGACTGCCCCGTAGAAGAAACCGACCAACGAGGGCGGAAGAAACGTACGACCGAGGCCAGGGACAACCGGCGCGGCATTCCGCAGGGCTCACCCCTCTCACCACTGCTGGCGAATCTTTACATGCGCCGGTTTGTGCTGGGGTGGAAGAAGCTCGGCCTCGAGCAAAGTCTCGGCACTCGCCTCGTCACCTATGCGGACGATCTCGTGATCCTGTGCCGGAGGGGCAGCGCTGAGACAGCCCTGCACCATCTGCGCGCGATCATGGGCAAGCTGAAGCTGACGGTGAACGAGGAGAAGACACGGATCTGCAAGGTCCCGGAAGGGGAGTTCGACTTCCTGGGATATACGTTCGGGCGAATGTATTCCCCAACGACCGGCAAAGCCCGCTTGGGCCACCGGCCGTCAAAGAAGAGCATCAAGCGCATGGTCGAAAGAGTCCACGCGCTGACCGACCGAGCGCGCAGCTGGCAAGAGACCACAGAGCTCGTCGACATGTTGAACCGCGCGCTTCGCGGGTGGGCCAATTACTTCAGTGTCGGCACTACCAGCAAAGCCTATCGCGCGCTCGACAACTACACGGCTGTGCGGTTGCGCCGGTGGCTGCGATCCAAGCACAAGGTCAGGCGACGTAAGGGCGGGAGCTATCCACTCTCGCACCTATACGGGCACTTCCGGCTCGTACGCTTGACCCAGCTCGGCCGCGGCCCATCGTGGGTGAAGGCGTGAGATCTTATCCGAGAGCCGGATGCGGGCGATCCGCATGTCCGGTTCGATGAGCGGGGTGTGGAAACGGGAGCAACGGGCGAGCTAGTGAGGCACCGCCAGACGAAAGGGGCGGCAACAGATATGCCCGGCCTAAAGCCACCCGCGCCACACTCCGACTCTACCAGAAGCAGAAATTCAAATTGACCCAGTACCAAAAAGTCGAGCAACTCTTTCGGAACATGCTCTGGTGTCCACTTTCGCGGAAATCGCTCACGCGCTTTCCTTGGCGCGAAACGCGCGCTTGCGCTCGTTGGGGTCGAGCAGCGCCTTGCGCAGCCTGATCGACTTCGGCGTGATTTCCACGAGCTCGTCGTCCTCGATATAGGCGAGCGCCTTTTCGAGCGTCATTTTGATGGGCGGCGTAAGACGAACCGCCTCGTCCTTGCCGGCGGCGCGGATGTTGGTCAGCTGCTTGCCCTTCAAGACGTTGATCTCGAGATCATTTTCCCGCGTGTGCTCGCCCACGATCATGCCGCGATAGATCTTGCAGCCGGGCTCGATCATCATCGGGCCGCGATCCTCGAGCTTCCACATCGCATAGGCGACCGATTCGCCACTGTCGTTGGAAATCAAAACGCCGTTGCGCCGCCCCGCGATCTCGCCCTTCCAAGGGGCGTAGGCGTGAAACAGCCGGTTCATGATCGCGCTGCCGCGGGTATCGGTCAAAAGCTCGCCCTGATAGCCGATGAGCCCCCGGGTCGGCGCGTGAAAGACAAGGCGCAGGCGATCGCCGCCGGAAGGCCGCATCTCGATCATCTCGGCCTTGCGGCCGGCCATCTTTTGCACGACGACGCCGGAATGTTCCTCGTCGACGTCGATGACCACTTCCTCGATTGGTTCGAAAAGCTGGTTCGTGGCCTCGTCCCTTTGTAACACCACCTTTGGCCGCGATACTCCGAGCTCGAACCCCTCGCGGCGCATGGTCTCGATCAGGATCGCAAGCTGCAATTCGCCGCGCCCCGAGACGACATAACAGTCGGATCCCGGCGAATCCTCGACCCGCAAGGCGACATTGCCTTCGGCCTCCTTATAAAGACGGTCGCGAATGACCCGGCTCGTTATTCTATCGCCTTCGGTTCCGGCGAGCGGCGAATCATTCACGAGGAACGTCATCGACAAGGTCGGCGGATCAATCGGCTGCGCCTGCAAAGGCTCCGCGACGTCTGGCGCGCAAAGCGTGTCGGCGACATTGAACTTTTCGAGCCCGGCGATCGCGACGATATCGCCCGCTTCCGCCTCCTCGATCGGCGTGCGTTCGATGCCCCTGAATGCCAGGATCTTGGAAACCCGCCCCTGTTCGACCACATTCGCCTTGCGGTCCAAGACCTGGACGCTTTGATTGGGTTTTACCGAGCCCGCGAAAATTCGCCCGGTGATGAGTTGCCCGAGATAGGGATTGGCTTCGAGCAATGTGCCGAGCATCCGAAAACCGCCTTCGCCCGTATCCGGCGGCGGGACATGTTTCAACACGAGATCGAACAACGGCGCCATGCCTTCCCTCGGCCCGTCCGGGCTATCGGCCATCCAGCCCTGTTTCGCCGAACCGTAAAGGATCGGAAAATCGAGCTGTTCGTCGGTGGCGTCGAGCGCCGCGAAAAGATCGAAAACCTCGTTCACGACCTCGCTCGCCCGCGCGTCCGGCTTATCGACCTTGTTCACCGCGACGATCGGCCTGAGACCGATTTTCAGCGCCTTGCCGACGACGAATTTGGTTTGCGGCATTGGCCCTTCAGAGGCATCAACCAGGACGATCGCGCCATCGACCATGGACAAGATGCGCTCCACCTCGCCGCCAAAGTCGGCGTGACCCGGCGTATCGACGATATTGATCCGCGTGTCCTTCCAGGCGATCGACGCCGCCTTGGCGATGATCGTGATCCCGCGCTCCTTTTCGAGATCGTTCGAATCCATAACCCGCTCGGCGACCCGCTGATTCTCGCGAAAAGCACCGGATTGCTGGAGCAGACGGTCCACAAGCGTCGTCTTGCCGTGATCGACATGAGCTATAATGGCGATATTGCGGAGCTTCATTTTCATGCTGAAACAAATTTGCCGCGTCCGGACGGCCCGCCGGTCGTACACTAGGCAGACGACGTTTTTTTGAGAGACGACGTTATTTTGAAGAATGTCAGCCACCCCCAATATGGGGCGGCACTTCCACGATTGCAGCACCTCTTATAAGAAACAACGCGGCTTGGAAACCGGGGTACCACGTTCCAGCGAAAACCTACGAACCACGTTCAGAGGCGCTTAGCGTTTCCAGAATTCATGGAAATGATTGACCGGCCCAGGCCCGTGGCCGGCGGAAAGTTGATCCGCGGCGGCTAACGCGCCGCCGAGATAGGTTTTCGCCGCGCCGATGGCTTCACCAAGCTCAAAGCCCTGTGCGCAAAAGGCCGCGATCGCGGAAGATAAAGTGCAACCGGTGCCATGCGTGTTGCGGGTTGCAACGCGTGGGACGGAGAAAAGCCGGTATGAAGCGCCATCGAATAAGAGGTCGTCCGATTTCCTCCCTTCCAAATGGCCGCCCTTGACGAGCACGGCTTTCGCGCCGCGCGTATGCAGAAGCATGGCGGCGCGGCGCATGCCGTCTCGATCCGCCGGGATAGCATGATTAGACAGGCGGGCTGCTTCGGACAAATTCGGCGTGACAAGGGTTGCGAGTGGAAAGAGATGCCGGACAATAGCTTCGCTCGTATCGTCCGCGCTCAAAGCATCGCCGCTCGTCGCGACGAGCACCGGATCGAGGACGATGAAGCGGGGCTCATGAAACGCGAGCCTGTCCGCGACCGCCTCGACGACAGCGGCCGAGGCGAGCATCCCGATCTTGACGGCGGCGACATCGATATCTTCGAAAACCGCGTCGATCTGCGCTGCGGCAAAACTCGCGAGCGGGACGTGCACGGCTCTGACCCCTTGCGTATTCTGCGCGGTCAGGGCGGTGATGACGGCCATGCCGTGGCAGCCAAGCGCGGCGAAGGTTTTGAGATCGGCCGCGATGCCCGCGCCGCCGCTTGGATCAAAACCCGCTATCGAGAGAAGATTCTTGATCATGTCCCGGCAGCTCGCATTCTTCGGTAATGTCAGGAGGAATTGGCCACCCTATGGTAATTAAAATTTTCGCCTTTCAGACCCCTGTTCATGGCTGCCAAATAGAGCTCAAAATCTATCGTTAACAAAATCAACGATGGATCTTGTGATGGCACAAGAAGTACGGCGTTCGTTAACCTTAACCTTACAAATTCATTGTGTTGCACGCCGACCCTACTTTCGATGTCGGTTTCGTCAAATTTATCAATGATGTCTCCGAACTTACAAAGAAGTTCGGACCTCGCAGGCTCCTCGATTCGCTTTAAAAGGTTAGAGCATGGCTTTTTCGATTCCGGCATGCTCCAGCTCTTTGATTTTAAGCTGCGTCCTTATCGATCGAATGGTTCTATTTGATCGGGACGCGCTCGCGGCCGTTTTAGCCGCAATTCCCCGAACCGATTTTCGTGGACGGTCTCAATGGGACGTTTTCGCGTTTTGACAATGCCATTTTCACGCAAACTGGGTATCTGCTTCACACTCGTTTTTTGGCTGAAGTACCGCTATCGTTGATGCTGTTGCGGCTGTGGCCTCGACGATGCTTTGGGGGCCGGTTTCACGGCCGCCAACATAAATCTCATCGCCGCGAAAAAATCGTCCTCCTCCGGCGTGATGCGCTCGCGGGTGACGCTAAACAGGCATTGAGGATGGTGGCGGGAAGAACCTCAATTGGCCGCGTTGCCGCCCGCGAAGGCCGCAAATAGCAAAACCAGCCCCAAACCCAATACCGCGAGGGCGGCGCCGGCCTCGAACAAGCGTCCAGCGATCAGGGCCTGCCCGGAACCCGCCTTGGAATATTTGACCGCCACGTTTTTGGCAAGGACAGCCGCGCTGGCGAGCGCCGCCGTGGTCATCGCGGTGCCAAGCGACATCGCCGCGACGGCAAAAACGCCGGCCGAAAAAATCCCCTGCGCCAAGGCGAAGACAAGCACGAGAATTGCGCCGGAGCAGGGCCGCGATCCGGCCGCCATCATCGTCAACAGGGCGCTTTTCCAGGAAAATCCGGTCCCGAGCGTGCGCGGATCGGGCGCGTGGAAATGGGCGCAGCCCGGGCCGTGCACATGGTTTTCGGCGCAATCGGCGGCGCGAAAGGCGCGAGCCTTCCCCCCCGCCGCAACCGCGAGCGCGGGCGCGGCGCGCCACGCGGAAAGAAGAGCCGCGCCTTTCACATAGACCAGAGCGCCGCCGAGTACCGCTATGCCGGCATAGCTCGCCATCTCAACCGCATTCGCGGCCGCTGTCATGTGCTTGGCCGTCGCCTGGAAGACAATGGCGCCGACGCCAACGATCGCGACCGCGCTGAAGCCTTGGAGGAGCGCCGCGCCAAAGGCAATCACTAGACCCCGCCGCAAGGCGCGCTCGTTGGCGAGCATATAGGAAGCAATGACCATTTTGCCGTGGCCAGGGCCCGCGGCATGAAAAATACCGTAAGCGAGGCTTAAACCCGCCAGACCCCAGGCAACCGCGCCGCTTTGTTTGGCGGCACGGATGGCCCCGCTTAACAGGCGATAAAAGCCCGTCTCTTGCACAAGGATCCAGCCCATGATTGCACCGTGCGCGCCGCCAGCGGAACCCTCATTGGCACCGACCGCGAAAGGATGATGCATGCCCTGCCCCACGGTTTGGGAAGGCAGCACGAGGACCATGCAGAGCAAGGCGAGCGGCAAGACCGGGCGTGCGACGGCAAGGACTTGCGCCGCGCCGCGCCTAACCGCCGCGAAAGAAAATTCGATCGGTTTCAACAAGGCCTCACGGACAAGCGACAATAATTCGGCTCGCGAGCTTGATCCCGAAATCATAGCCCGGCGAAAGACCGCTGAAAAAGGATTCCGAAAGTTTTTTTGTGTCCGCCGCCGCCAAGGGATTCGATCCGAGCACACTGACCGAACATCCCTTTGGCGCGCCGACGATGCCGACCGGATCCTGCTTTTCCATCTCGAAATCCACGAAATAGGTTGGATCATAGACTTGAAAGGAGAAGGCTTTCGAGGCGCTGGCAGGGGTTTTCAACGGAAGCGTAAACCGGAGAACCACGAGCTTGTCCTCCCGCTGTTCCAGCGAATAGTCGATTGGCGTCCCGAATTCGACCGGTGCGTTGGCCGCTTTGGCAAAGGTGAAAAAGTCGAATTCGGCAAGCGATTCGACATTGGTCTTGGCCAGCGGCGCGAGTTCTGCCTTGGTCGGGAGCTCGCCGTCCTTTCCCTGCCCCTCCGTCACGTAAGCCGAATACATTTCGTCGAATGTCCAGGCGTGGCGGATGGCCTCGATCTCGCCCTTGGTATCGAAAATCACCTGGGCCCGCGCGGAAACCCATACGTGCGGGTGCGCCGCCGCGGCGCCTGGGAGAACGACCGCGAAAACGGCGGCCGGGATAAACAACGAACAGAAACGCCAGCGCATGAAGGGCCCTTCGGCGGCGCATTTCGCGGAGCAGTAACCCGCGGTGGACCACCTGCCTCGAGGCAGGCTTTATGAGCGCGCAAGTCTGGCCGAAGAAAGGCGGCGATGGAACGTCAGCCGGCAAGCGGTCTGATATCACGACTCGTTGATCATGGCCGATAGGCCCATTCGCGCTTGCCGACCGGTATGATATTCCAGGGCACGTCGATCCGATTGTCCCAGGCGAAGCAGCAGCGTACGACTTGAAGCCGATACGGGCATTGGCCGACGGTCAGACCGATGGCCCGCCTGTGCTGAACGGCATATATAGGCGCTTAAGCTTCTTGCCGCTATCGTCTTGCGGCCGCCGCCGCAAGCTTTGGGAAAGGGACCGGATGCTGTTCCATAAGGCCGCTTCCGTCATTTTATGCGCGGGTTTCATCACCCACGCGGGCGCACCTTCGGGCAGTCCGCCCTTGCCGGTTCCAAGACCGGCACCGCAGGCCGATTATCCCCGGCATGGCGCGCAAGCTGAAGCGCGAATTCCTGATCTGGATCAAGATCAAACCTTGGAGGCAAAGGAATCGGACGGCAGAACCGCCTACCGCCGGCCATGGCCGTTAAAATGACGAAGCGGCTTTGGGAAATGGGTGATATTGCTAATGTGCTGGAAGCATGGGAGGGCGCAAATGCAAATGGAAATATATTCTGAAAACCAATGGCGACTTAGTGTAATTATGAATCTCGTAGCAATCAGGCATTCAATATACGCACTTTGCCTCTCAATCTGCATGTTAGCTATTGGGTTCTTTTCCGCTAAATCGTACCCCAGCGCCCCGATGATCGTCGCTGTAGCCGTGTTCTTTTGTAACCTTGGCGGATATACCGCGTCGTACAGCTCACGGAAAGCCTTGGCGAGGATTATCGACAAAACGTTCGAACCGGATTGATTGGCCACACGCGGGATAGGCTGTCCAGCCGACAAGTCGAGAGTGCATCGCTCGATTTCCCGCGTGTTCCCCCGATGCGCGCGGATGCACGCGATGGAAGAAGACGAAAAAAGCCTTCCGGTATTTGGGTTTGGGATCGGCGGTCCACCTCGACCTGGCGAGCGAACGCCGCAACAGCAAATAGATGACGCACAAAGGCGTTATGCTTTGGCGACCGCGCTCCGCAACTTTCGCCGTCGCGGCGCGCCGGTTAAGAATTGGCGAAAAAACCTTCGAGAGCCGATGCTCTCCGTGATGGCAAAATGGCCCGACGCGAGCGATGCTGAAATTGCACGTAAATTGTGGGAAATTAAACTTCGGAAAAACAAAAATATAGGCGTCCGCACTATCCAGAACTGGTTGTCGGTGATCCGGCGCGGCGGTGTTGGCTATGGTTGCAAGAGGCTCTGACAGTTTCACAACAAATCATGGCCGATTTGTTGTGAAAGACAAACCTGGAAAGTTTTGATTGATAGCGAGCTACCGAAACCAAGGTAGCTCACATGCCGCACAAATTTCCTGAAATCCGCACCGAAGACAAGCTCGCCCTCCGCGTGAACGAGGCGAGCATCGCGGCGGGAATTTCCCGCAGCACGATCTACAAATTGATGGCCGCCGGAACGCTCCGCACGACGAAAGTTGGCGGCCGGAACTTGGACGCATAGGACGCAAAAATTCAACGCTGTTACTATACAGGGCTACCCTGTTACTATAATGGAACTGGGACTCGGTAACATAGAGCGGTGCCCAGACACGTGGGAATGACCGGCTAGAGATTCTTGTGGCAGTTGCGCCATGAGCGTCGTTCTACATTTTTCTCCATTGAGGACCACTCATGAAAAAACTCGCAATCATCATCACATCCCTGCTCTTCTTTACAGCCCCCGCGCTCGCGCCGTCGGTTGAAGATAAGATTGGTATTGCCGCGTCGTCCGGACCAAGTAGCGGCGTACTTGTTACGGTGTTGCCAGCAGCAGCTGGTAGGATAACGTTCATCACCGGATTCGATATAACGGCGACATCACCGCCAAATTTTCCGGAGTCGGCAGTCGTTTCTATAACAGGGCTCGTGAATACGCTTACCTACATATGCCAAAGCCAGCCGCTGGAGGCAACATTATTGGCGGGATCTGTGGCGTTTTCAAATGTCGTTCCTCTATCAATTAGGTTCCCGAACCCGCTCCCGTTTTCGGCTCCTGGTAGGGCGATTACGCTCACGCTGACCGGATTTCAGCATACTTCGGCGGCTGTCGTTATGTACGGGTTCCAGGTGCGCGCGTCGCCAGATTTGAAAGGACAACCCCAATGAGAAATCTAACGCCGAGCAAGAATGTGGAGGACGCGACGGTTCGTCCGGCGGACGCGGCGGCTCGCCGGAGTTGAACCAGGCCAGCGCGGGCGCTGAAAACGGCGTGCCTCCAAACTTGCGCACCAGACCGGCGATTTGATCCCGTGCCCGGCTCTCAAGGATGGCGACGGTTTTGTCTTTCATCGGCGCAAGACTCTCCTGCTTGGGCGCAATCTATGCGAGCGGCCCCGGAAAAAGTCAATTTCGATCTGGGCTATTACTTTCACTCAACCACATACTAGATGTAGACCTAAGAAAGGCTATTATTCCGTACTTAATGAGGGCGAATATGCGGAACTTGATAGGGCAGCACAATTCGGTCTAGCGTCAGCGGCATGCGATCAAACATCATTTGCAGCCTCATCAGCTTCGGGGCGAGCATCGTGTTAGTAATTGTCGCGAGCCAGATTCGCACCCATGAGGTATATTTTTGGATTGCCGCAGGTGCCTGTTTCGTGACCGCACTTTGTATATTGTTCGCTCCATGGGCATCGTCCTGCTTTACGCGAGGATGGAGGCGATCGCGGGCTCCAATAGACGAGGTCCGGTATATGCCTCTTTATGAGGCGGCGCAGCGCACATTGGATTCCAACATTGTGACTTCAACCAACAGCCCTCTGGCTGCATCCGTCCGGGAGCTAGAAGGCAATGGCTCAGAAGCCATAATTACGTGGTATTGCAATTTTCTGAAGAACAAAATTGACATTTATGGGTGCCATGCACCATCAACAAAAATTGAAAAGTTTGTGCAGCCTGGTTATGATTTCAGAATCGAAGACAGCATTGTTGTAGCCACAGAAAGATCTGGCCGTGGCCGGTGGGAACGTTGCGGTTTTAGAAAGCGATCTTCTATCATTGATCGGAATAAATTGAATGATTGACGCTCGCCACTCAGCACCGTGCTATGGCTGCCCCGAATATAGCGGTACCCCATATAGAACATATGGGGGTTAGTTAAGTCATGGCCCTAATTTCGATTGACGGGGCGGAACGTTGCTTTTTCGCGAGGCGGATGGAACTTCGATCTTGCCAAATTCATTCGGTACGGGTTTGCGCGGAGATCTGATGCTCGATCGCAATCCGGATCAAATCGGCGGTTCGTGCGAGGCCGAGCTTGTTCTTCATCTGGCTGCAATTGTTCGCCACGGTCTTGTAGCTGAGGCCGATCGCAGCGGCGATCTGCAGCAGGCTGTAGCCTTCGCCGAGGAGCCGGAGAATCTCTAGGTCGCGGCGCGTCAGATCCTTGAACGGGTGCGACAAGGGGGAACCGCGGGACGCCCGGACGGTGAGTAAGGCGAGTTCCTGCGCGATACCTGGCTCTATGTATTCGTGCCCCGCGGCAACGCGGAAGATGGCCCGCGAGATCTCATCCGGCGGCGCGCTCTTCGTCACATAGCCGAGCGCCCCTGCCTCGAAGGCGCGCGCGACATGAATTGAGTCGTCGTGCACGCTGAAGACGAGGATGCGCGCCGCGTCGTCTTCAATAGTCAGCCGCCGGATCATCTCCAGCCCGCCGGCCCCCGGCAGGTTGAGATCCATGATGACGAGGTCCGGGCGATCCTCCTTAAAACTCGCCAAGGCTTCCTTCGCCGTCGCCGCTTCACGGATTTGGGCGTCCAACTCGACGGAGATGAGGCGCCGGAGACCGGCATGAACGATCGGGTGGTCGTCGACGATCAGAACCTTCATGCGCCGCCTGCAACAGAAGAGGCGTGAACCTGATCGCTTCGCGCCGGAGCGGGCAGAGTTGCCGCGACCAGGAAACCGAGCCCCGGTTCTTGCCTGAGAACGAGGCTCCCGCCCAGCGCGTGAACCCGCTCCCGCATGGCCATCAAACCGAAGCCGAAACCGGCCGTTTCGTCCATCCCGTGACCGTCGTTGGAAACCTCGACGGTGACGCAGTCTGGCCCCTGAGCCGCAGTCGCCGCCGACGCCACCGATACCGAAATTTCCGCCGGACTGCCGTGGCGCACGGCATTACTCAAGCTTTCCTGGACGATGCGGTAGATCGTGATGTCGAGCAAGGCGCCAAAGCCCGGCCCAGCCGAAGGGAGACGCACCTGGAAGCGAGTTTCGGGATGCCGCCGGCCCCAAAACTCAACCATGTTCATAATGGCGGCGGCTAGGCCGAAATCGGCAAGGACTCCAGGGCGCAAGCGGCCGAGCATCGTCTTGATCTGCCGCTGCATATGGGAGATGGCTTCCGAGGTGGCCCGGATCTGCCCCGAGATCTCCCCACAGCGGCCCTGACCGGCAAGTCGCGAAATGGCGGCGAGGTCGACGTTGACGGCAAAAAGGAAAGGGCTGATTTCGTCGTGCAGATCCCGCGCGATCTCGCTGCGTTCCTCTTCCTGCAAGGTCAGCAGTTGCTCGTTCAAACGGCGCTTCTCCTCGTCCATCTCCTCCAGTTCGGAGGCCATCCGATTGAAACTCCGCTGAAGGCGCGACAATTCCGGTACCGGATTGCCGTCCATCCTCAGCTTATAATTTCCGTGGCCGATCTGTTTAAGCGCGACGGCAAGACAGTTCAAAGGCCGCAAGGCGCGGCCGATAAAAAAATGGATGAGCAGGATGTTGAGGCCGAAGAACAGGCTTAGCACGATGAGGTTGTCGCCGAGATCGTTCCAGACTTCGAGGATTTCGTTCTTGGGGTCAGTCTCGATGACGATGCTCCCGTAGTCCTGGCCCGTAATCGCGATTGGAATCCGGGCCGCAACGGGATCGGCGCCGAGGAGCCGGACGACCCACGGCGGCGCAGTTCCGAAATGCGACCGTTCGAGAGACGGGTCCGCGGCGCCGCCGCCGGTCAAGGACACGCGAAGATGCCGGTTGCCCTTGAAAGAGGCCACCAGGTCTTCGAGATCCCGCCGGCGGTCATTCGAGTCTGGAAGGCGTGCCAGCGCGCTTGCGACGATCTGTTGGCCGACTTTCAGCGCCGAATTCATCTCGGTACGGACCGAGCGCGAGGCATTGAAAAAGACGATTGTGCTTTCGACCGCAAGGCTCACAACCAAGACGATTGCAAACAGGCAGATCAGGCGAAATCGAAGAGACATCGCGCCCCACAATGTTAACCGGCATCGTCGCCGCGCCGGGCGGCGATGGAAGCATGGCACGGCACGCGGGGCATTGCCTACTCGAAGAAACCGGATGATTTCCTAAAAATCTCGGGAATACTCAGGCGCTTCAGGCAATGTTGTTCCCGCGAGGCGGCCTGCGTGGATTCATCGCCGGCTATCGACATTTCGCTGAGGCAATCGACGCCGTTGTTAGCGCAACCGAGCCAGTTGCCGCAACCCGCTCGCGCCATCGACACAATTATGACTTTCCGGCTTCCCTGGCCACCACGAAGATTCATTCAAAGCGGATCAGGCGCGGCGTCCGGCTGGAATCGCATTGTGACATGCCCGAAAACAGACGGCGCCTCTTTGCCCGGGAGACATATTCCCAAAATAGACAGGAATTTTTCCTCAATATGCCGGGAAACAACGCCGCATAGCTCTGGATTTGTCGCCATTATAATACACTCACGACAAGAACATTTCCAATATTTACAATGAACTATTCCTGATTTAGCACGAATGTTCTTTTGCATTTATGCAACAGTTAAGAACTATTTGCGTACAGGTCCGAAAGCCTATTGCCGCTGGAGTGTTCCGCCTTTAATTTTTGACGTTCTTTAACAGGTCAGATCATTGGATTAGGGGAAAAACATCATGCGGCGGCTATCTCGTCATTCGCAAATTCTGTGGCTTAGCGCTGGGCTTTGGACTTGCGGAATGGCGCAAGGCTTGGCGCAGACAGCCACTCCTCCCCAGCCCGGTGCGGCGATCGCACTGCCAACGGTGGAGGTGGTCGCAACCTCGCCTTTGCCCGGCGGCGGCGAAAACGCCGACAATATCCCGGGCATGGTGCAAACCGTGCCGGCGGCGGATTTCGCCCGCACCAATTCCCCCAGCGTGACGGACACATTGCAGCAACAGATTCCCGCCGCCGTCGCCATCGATATCAACGGCAATGATTTCGCGCAAGATTTGCGCTTTCGCGGCTTCGTCGCCTCGCCGATCCAAGGAACGCCGCAGGGGCTTGCCGTGTATCAGAACGGCATCCGCCTCAACGAGGCTTTCGGCGACACCGTCAATTGGGATCTCATCTCCCCTCAATCCATCTACCGCGCCGACATATACACCAACAATCCGGCCTTCGGCCTCAACGCGCTCGGCGGCGCGGTCAGCCTGCAGATGAAGAATGGGTTCCTCTGGCAGGGGCTCACCACCCAAATCATGGGCGGTTCTTACGGCCGCGCCAGCGGGCTGTTCGAATATGGCAATCAAGTCGACGATTACGGCCTTTATATCACCGGCGATATGACGCATGACGATGGCTGGCGGTATTTTTCGCCTTCCTCGATTTACCGTCTCTATGGGGATCTTGGCTACCGCACGCCCGGCAACGAGCTTCACCTCATCGCCTCGGGCGCCAACAGTAATGTCGGCATCATCGGCGCGACTCCGATCCTTTTGGTCGACTTCGGATTACCGTGCCGTCTACACCTCCCCGCAATTATCGCTGAACCAGGCGGCCTCGGTTGCCTTCACCGGCAAATTCGACATCAATCCCGACTGGACGATCCAGAGCAATTTCTATCTCCGCCTTTTCAAACAGATCCATGTCGATGGCAATGACGCCTCCATCGCGGATTGTGGTCTTCCGGGCCCGCCGACCGGCCAACTTTGCGACACGGACAATGGATCTTTCATTATCGATACCAAAGGCCAAATAGTCCCTTCGACAGGATCCCCCTTTCCTTTTCCCTATGGGGTGATTGATCGCACCTTTGTGCACGGGAATACCGTGGGCACTTTATTGCAGGCGACCGATACCGACAAAATCCTCGGCCAAGACAATTATTTCAACTTCGGGGGCAGTATCGATCGCAGCTGGTTGAGCTATAGCGCGTACGCCACGCTCGCTGTGATCCCACCCGACTTCGTCGACTTCAATGGTTCGATCCCCGGCGGCGGCGAGATCGTCCAGGATCAGTCCCTAACCGATATCATTTCCACCTATCTCACTGGGACAACGACCTATTACGGCCTGTTCGCGCTCGATACGTTCAACATCGCGCCTGGCCTTGATTTTTCCGCCGGCGCGCGGCTCAATGTCGCCGAAATCACAACACAGGATGCGAGTGGATCCCAGCCCCAACTCAATTCCAGCTACACTTTCACGCGGCTCAATCCCGTCGTCGGCCTAACGTTTAAGATATCGCCAAGTGTTACCGCGTATACCGGTTATTCAGAGTCGAACCGCGCGCCGACGCCGCTCGAACTCGATTGCTCCAGCCCCACGCGGCCTTGCGTTCTAGCGAGCACGCTCATCGCCGATCCGCCGCTGGAACAAGTCGTCTCGCATACGATCGAGGCCGGTTTCCGCGGCAATCAGCCGATCCCGGCCGGCGGAACGCTCAGTTGGAAAGCAGGCTACTATAGAACCGAGAGCACCGATGACATCATCCAGCTCGCGAGCATCGTGCTGGGGACTGGCTATTTCACCAATGTGCCAGAAACCTTGCACCAAGGCTTCGAGGCGCGGGCCAATTTATCGATCGGCGCACTCAGCGGCTACATCAATTACGCCTATGTCGACGCGACCTACGAATTCAATGGCTTGCTTAGCTCCCCGTTCAATCCCTTCGCCGATGCGAATGGCAATATTATCGTGCGTCCCGGCGATCACATTCCTGGCATTCCCCGCCAGCAATTCAAGGTCGGCGGCGATTATGCGTTCACGCCGGAGTTCAAGGCCGGGTTTGACGTGCTCGTCGTCGGTAGCCAATATTATGTTGGCGACAATTCGAACCAGAACCCGCAATTGCCTCTGTATTGGGTGGCCAATCTCCACGCCTCCTATCAGCTCACCAAGAATGTGCAGTTCTTCGGCCTCATCAACAATCTCTTCAATAATCACTACTTTGTCTTTGGTACGTTTTTTGACCAGACGACGGATGGGCAATTTGCCGGCAACCCGGTGAACTTCGTCGGCGACCCGCGCACGGTCACTCCCGGCCAGCCCATTGCCTTTTACGGCGGCGTGAAGGTCACTTTTTAGCTGATCGCGAAGGAGCGCGGGCTCTCTGGATAGGGGATGGCCTGGCGCGGGGCTTTGCCTTCCCCTGTGCCATGCGCTAAATGCTTACGGGCACGCCACTATGGGTACCCCATGACGAATCAGGCGCGTTTCACGATCACCAGTCTCTTGGAGGGCAAGAGCGTGCTCGTGCAAATTTCGCCGGTCGCGGCCGATGGAAGTACCCCCGGAAGCGCGGGCCCTGGGTTCCATGGGTCGAAAGGATTGGGCCTCGAAATTGAAAATATCGCGGCTCTGCCAGACGCCGAGGACTATGCGCTCCACGAATTCTACCGCGCCAATTTCACGCCATCGGAGATTGCCTATTGTATCCAGCAGCCTGCGGTAAAGACGGCGTTTCAAGGACTGCTTGCGGCCAAGCGCGCCATCGTCAAATCCGGCGCGGCGAGCGATGCGCCGGATCGGCCTGGAAGCATCGAAATTGGCTTCGATAGCGAAGGTAGGCCAACCTACCCCGGCTGCCTGTTGTCGATCAGCGATACCGGCACGATAGCGGCGGCGGTCTGTCTCTGGCTAGGCGGGCTTGACTGGCCGGGGGCGCAGCCTGCGGGCGGAGCCGAAGCCGCGCGCCCGAAAATGATGACATTTCCGCTAAAATCCAGGATTCTCGCGTTTCTGGTTATGCTGTCGCTGTTGCTTCTGTTCGCCTTGGGGCTCTGGAAAATCATCGAATTCATGCGTCACTAATTTTCCGCTGGCCGGCACGCGTTGGTTGCCGCCGCGCGGAAGACCGGTTCAGAAGCCGGACCATCCTCGGCGATCGTGAGAATGCAAGTTATACCAAGTCTCGCTGATCACGACCGATAGGCCCACTCTCTTGTTCCGATGGAGATGATTTTCCAGGGCATGTCGATGAGCTTGTTCCAGGCGAAGCAGCAGTGGTCGAGAATGTCGTCGTAGGATTCGAAGACGCGGTTCGAGAGCCAGTTGTCGCGCATGAATTGCCAGATGTTCTCGACCGGATTGAGCTCGGGCGATTTCGGCGGCAACGGCAAGAGCGTGATGTTGTCCGGGACGGGAAGCTTCGCCGAGACATGCCACCCGGCCTGATCGAGAAGAACGAGCGCATGCGCGCTTGGTGCGACCGCAAGCGAGATTTCTTCGAGATGCAGGGCCATGGCCTCGCTGTTGCAGGAGGGTAGTACGAGCCCGGCGCCTTTTCCTTCGGCCGGGCAGATGGCGCCGAAAATATAGGCTGAACTCGTCCTCTGGTCGTGCGGCGCCGAAGGCCGTGTCCCGCGTTTCGCCCATCGGCGGGTGACCTTGTTTTTCTGCCCGATCCGAGCTTCGTCTTGAAACCAAATCTCTATCGGCTTGCCAGGAGCCTCTTTTGCGGCGGTCTCCTCCACGAGGGCGAGAAAGTTTTTTTAAAAGCCGCCGCGGCTTCCTCGTCTTGCGCATGATGGCGCGGTCGCGCCGAGAGCTTGCGAAAGCCCATATGCCGCAGCTCGCGGCTGAGCGTCGGCTTGGAGATCGAAACCCGGAACTCTTCGAAGAGCCACTGCGCCAGATCGATCAGCCGCCAGCGGACGACGCCATGCAGGGCGGGAATCGGCCCATCTTCCACGACCTGCCGCAAGGCTTGGCGCTGGCGCTCGCCGAGGATGCTGGGAGCGCCCGGCGCTTTGCCGGTCAAGAGACCATCAGGACCTTTGGCGTTGAAACGGACAACCCAGTCGCGCACGATCTGCACCCCGACCCCGCCGATCCGCGCCGCATCCGGCCGCGAGCCGCCATCATAAATCTCGGCCAGTGCCAAGAGACGCCGGGTCTGATCGGGGTCACGCGATCGCCGCGCCAGCATGCGCAGGCCAATCGTGTCAAAGTCAGAGCGAAGCGGAACCGGAGTCGACATGGCAAACTCTCCCAAAAGCTGTTTGCCATGGTGAATCAGATAAATGCCAATTCGGGAATCCGCCTCAGGAGTCAAACTTTCAGAGACTTGGTATTATTCGATCCGTGCCGCTCCTTCCCGCGCCGCGTCGAGATCGCCAGCAAGGCGTAGCCATTCTTCTTCGGCGGCAACGAGTATTTGCTCAAGTTCGCCGCGCTGGGAGGATAATAGCGCCGCCTTGGCCGGATCCTCGATGAAGACCGCTGGCTCCGCGAGCGCCTTGTTGATGCGTGCTAGGAGATCGTGAAACTTGCGCATCTTTGCCTCGATCGCGGCAATGCGCCTGTCTAACTGCGCCGCGTTTTTCGCGGCACGCGGGTTCTCGTCGCGGTCCGGAGCCGCTTGCCGGGCTTCGCCGCGGTCCTGCTTCATTTGCCTGCCGTTGCCGCCTCCGGCTCTCGCGAGGACATATTCGTTGTAGTCGTCGATGTCGCCGTCAAACGGTTTGACCGTGCCTGCTTCCACGAGCCAGAGGTGGTCGGCGCAGGCGTCGAGGAGATATTTGTCGTGCGACACCAGAATGACCGCGCCCCGATAGTCGTTGATCGCATCGATCAAGGCGGCGCGGCTATCTATGTCGAGATGATTGGCCGGCTCGTCGAGAATTAACAGGTGAGGTCCGTTGAAGCTTGCCAGCCCCAACAGAAGCCGGGCTTTTTCGCCGCCGGACAATTGCGCCGCCGTCGTGTCCGCCTTCACATTCGGAAAGCCGAGCTGGGCGCACTTTGTCCGGATCTTTGCCTCCGCCGCCTCGCGCATGAGTGAGGCGACGCATTGATAGGGGGTTGCCCTCGGATCGAGATCGTCGATCTGATGCTGGGCAAAGAATCCCGCCTCCAGTTTCAATGAGCGCCGGATGCTGCCGCCTTGTGCTTTCAGCCTTCCGGCGACAAGCTTCGCGAACGTCGATTTGCCATTGCCATTGGCTCCGAGAAGGCCGATCCGGTCGTCCTCCGAAATAGTGAGCGAGAGCCGCCGCAACACCGGCTCCGCGCCGTAGCCCACGCTCGCATCCTCCATCGCGACAAGCGGCGGACTCAAAGGCCGTCGCGGCGAGGGCAAATGGAAAGGCAGGACATGTCCGTCCACGATGGCTGCCACCGGTTCCAACTTGGCGAGCATTTTCAGGCGCGACTGGGCCTGCGACGCTTTTGTCGCCTTGGCGCGGAAGCGATCGACGAAAGACTGGAGGTGCCTGCGCTGGTCGTCTTGTTTCTTTTTCTGTTTCAGCAGGATCGTTTGTTGTTCCCGCCGCTGCCGCTCAAAACTCGAATAATTGCCGCGCCATAGGGTGAGCTTGGCTTGATCGAGATGCAGGATATGATCGCAAACGGCATCGAGCAAATCGCGGTCGTGGCTAATGACAAGGACTGTTGCCGGATAGCGCTTGAGATAATCGATCAGCCAAAGCGTGCCTTCGAGATCGAGATAATTGGTCGGCTCGTCGAGAAGCAATAGATCCGGGCTCGAAAACAAAACGGCGGCGAGCGCGACGCGCATCCGCCAGCCGCCGGAAAATTCGTCAAGCGGCCGTTGTTGCGCGGCGTTATCGAAGCCAAGACCCGCCAAAATGCTCGCTGCCCGCGCGGGTGCCGCATGCGCGCGAATATCCATAAGGCGCGTTTGAATCTCGCCGATGCGGGCGGGATTGGCGGCGGTCTCGGCTTCGGCCATCAGACGCGCGCGTTCGAGATCGGCGGCTAGGACAAAATCGATCAAGTTTTGGGGCCCGCCCGGCGCCTCCTGCTCCACCCGGCCGAGACGCGTCGCGCGGGGGAGCGATATGGCACCCGCGTCCGGCGAAAATTCGCCCGCGATCATTTTGAACAGCGTCGACTTTCCGGCTCCGTTGCGGCCGACGAAGCCTACGCGTGCATTTCCAGGAAGGGCGGCGGTCGCCTTGTCGAAAAGAACCCTCGGCCCGAATCTCAGAGCGATGTCGTTGATGTGGAGCATGCGGGCTTGTCGCCTGCCTGGCCCGTTCTTTCAAGAGCGAGGCACGGGCAAATCAAGGAATGCAAGACCAGCGCCTTGCAGCACAGGATGGCACGGCGGCTAAAAATCCTGCGGGTCTGCTTCCAAGCGCACCGACTCGGCCTTGTCATTTGAGCGTAACGGAAGTACAATTAAGTTAAGCGATCCGACAAATAATGCCGGAAATTTGTGGAGGAATGTTTTACGTATAGCAACAATCATGATGAAAGCCGCGCCGCACGCGCGCGGGGGGTTATGGCCCTCTTCGCCTTGCTGGCGATGGGGCTGGGCGCGGAGGCCTCGCCGGCGGAAGCGGCGCCCTTCGCCTATGTGACTAATTCGGGCACCCCAGGCACCGTCTCGGTGATCGACACGGCCACCAATAAGGTGGTGGCCACCGTCCCGGTGGAGGCCGACCCCCAAGGGGTCGCCGTCACCCCCGACGGGACACGCGCCTATGTCGTGAATCTGCTCTCCAACAACGTCTCGGTGATCGACACCGCCACCAACACGGTGGTGGCCACGGTCACGGTGGGGACCACCCCCTTTGGAGTCGCCGTCGCCCCGGATGGGAAACGCGCCTATGTCACGAATTTTAATTCCAACACTGTTTCGGTGATCGACACGGCCAGCGAGACGGTGGTGGCCACGGTCGCGGTGGGGAGTAACCCCAATGGGGTCGCCGTTACCCCGGAAGGGACACACGCCTATGTCACGAATGAAATCTCCAACACTGTTTCGGTGATCGACACGGCCACCAACACGGTGGAGGCGGCCACGGTCACGGTGGGGAATAGCCCCACTGGCGTCGCCGTCACCCCGGATGGCAAACACGTCTATGTCGTGAATAGTGGCCCCTTCCCTGGCACTGTTTCGGTGATCGACACGGCCACCAACACGGTGGAGGCGGCCACACTCGCGGTGGGGTCCTTGCCGGAAGCGATCGCGGTCACCCCGGATGGCAAACACGCCTATGTCACGAATGAGGCCTTCAATACCGTTTCGGTGATCGACACGGCCACCAACACGGTGGAGGCGGCCACGATCGCGGTGGGAGGTGAACCCAATGGGGTCGCCGTCACCCCGGACGGGAAACACGCCTATGTCCCGAATGGTTTCGACAACAATGTTTCGGTGATCGACACGGCCACCAACACCGTTGTGGCCACGGCCGGGGTGGGAAGTCTTCCCCAAGGCGTGGGCATTGTGCCGCCGCCGCCGGGCATCCCCTTCCTCACCTTCAACGCCCTGCTCGCGATCCAATTCGGCGGCACTCCCAACCAGGATGCCTTCGGATTTGGGTCGAACTTTACCTTGAGCAGCACCGCGCCCGCGATCAATCCCGTCACACAGCCGGTCACGCTCCAAGTCGGAAGCTACGCCACCACCATCCCGATCGGCTCCTTCGTCGCGCAAAAGGACGGGTCTTTCGCCTTCAAGGGGGTCCTCGACGGCGTGAGCCTAGAAGCGCTGATAAAGCCGACGGGCACGCTGCGATACGCATTCCAAGCGAAGGCGGCGGGCGCCAACTTGACCGGGACCGCGAACCCGGTGTATGTGACCTTGATTATCAGTGGCGACAGCGGCGCAACCTCGGTCACGGCCGCGATTTCCGGCGCGGCCCCGTCGGTCAAGGCCGCGATGTCCCGCTAAAACCCGCGCTACCAGGCGTGACCCGGCCCGATGGGAAAGGCGTGACGACATCGATCGCGGGGGCCGGCGGCGCGAAATCCGGCGGGTCCGCTCAAAGCGCAGTGGCTCGGCCTTGTCAGGAGAGCGGCACGGAAGTACGTTGAGGGTGAAACCGGCGGTCTGGAAAATGCCGGTATAATACCAAGTCTCTGAAAGTTTGACTCCTGAGGCGGATTCCCGAATCGGCATTTATCTGATTCACCATGGCAAACAGCTTTTGGGAGAGTTTGCCATGTCGACTCCGGTTCCGCTTCGCTCTGACTTTGACACGATTGGCCTGCGCATGCTGGCGCGGCGATCGCGTGACCCCGATCAGACCCGGCGTCTCTTGGCACTGGCCGAGATTTATGATGGCGGCTCGCGGCCGGATGCGGCGCGGATCGGCGGGGTCGGGGTGCAGATCGTGCGCGACTGGGTTGTCCGTTTCAACGCCAAAGGTCCTGATGGTCTCTTGACCGGCAAAGCGCCGGGCGCTCCCAGCATCCTCGGCGAGCGCCAGCGCCAAGCCTTGCGGCAGGTCGTGGAAGATGGGCCGATTCCCGCCCTGCATGGCGTCGTCCGCTGGCGGCTGATCGATCTGGCGCAGTGGCTCTTCGAAGAGTTCCGGGTTTCGATCTCCAAGCCGACGCTCAGCCGCGAGCTGCGGCATATGGGCTTTCGCAAGCTCTCGGCGCGACCGCGCCATCATGCGCAAGACGAGGAAGCCGCGGCGGCTTTTAAAAAAACTTTCTCGCCCTCGTGGAGGAGACCGCCGCAAAAGAGGCTCCTGGCAAGCCGATAGAGATTTGGTTTCAAGACGAAGCTCGGATCGGGCAGAAAAACAAGGTCACCCGCCGATGGGCGAAACGCGGGACACGGCCTTCGGCGCCGCACGACCAGAGGACGAGTTCAGCCTATATTTTCGGCGCCATCTGCCCGGCCGAAGGAAAAGGCGCCGGGCTCGTACTACCCTCCTGCAACAGCGAGGCCATGGCCCTGCATCTCGAAGAAATCTCGCTTGCGGTCGCACCAAGCGCGCATGCGCTCGTTCTTCTCGATCAGGCCGGGTGGCATGTCTCGGCGAAGCTTCCCGTCCCGGACAACATCACGCTCTTGCCGTTGCCGCCGAAATCGCCCGAGCTCAATCCGGTCGAGAACATCTGGCAATTCATGCGCGACAACTGGCTCTCGAACCGCGTCTTCAAATCCTACGACGACATTCTCGACCACTGCTGCTTCGCCTGGAACAAGCTCATCGACATGCCCTGGAAAATCATCTCCATCGGAACAAGAGAGTGGGCCTATCGGTCGTGATCAGCGAGACTTGGTATAAGTGGGGAGGAATGTTTTATGGATAGCAACAATCGTACCGGAAGCCGCGCCGCATGGGCGCGGGGTTTTGCGGCCCTCTGCGCCGTGCTGGCGATGGGGCTGGGCTTGATGGCCCGGCCAGCGGAGGCGGCGCCTTCGCCTATGTGCCGGGGGCCGGGGGCACCCTCATCCCCAATGTCTACGTGATCGACACGGCCACGCACCCCCCGTCCGTGGTGGCCACGATCCCGGTGGGGACTTCCCCAATTGGGGTAGCCGTCACCCCGGACGGGAAACACGCCTATCTCGCGAATGGCGCCTCCAATACTGTTTCCGTGATCCGCACGGCCACCAACACGGTGGGGGCCACGATCCCGGCGGGGAATTACCCCGGTGCGGTCGCCCGTCACCCCGGACGGGACCATGGCCTACGTCGCGAATCTTTTCTCCAACAATGTTTCGGTGATCGCCACGGCCACCAAGACGGTGGTGGCGACGATCCCGGTGGGGAATACCCCCTCTGCGGTCGCCGTCACCCCGGACGGGACCATGGCCTACGTCGCGAATCATGGCTCCAACAATGTTTCGGTGATCGCCACGGCCACCAAGACGGTGGTGGCGACGATCCCGGTGGGGAATACCCCCTCTGCGGTCGCCGTCACCCCGGACGGGACCATGGCCTACGTCGCGAATCATGGCTCCAACAATGTTTCGGTGATCGCCACGGCCACCAACACGGTGGGGACCACGATCCCGGTGGGGAATACCCCCTCTGCGGTCGCCGTCACCCCGGACGGGACCATGGCCTACGTCGCGAATAGTGGCTCCAACAATGTCTCGGTGATCGCCACGGCCACCAACACGGTGGAGGCGACGGTCCCGTTCCCGGCGGGGTCTGGTCCCATTAGCGTCGCCGTCACCCCGGATGGCAAACACGCCTATGTCGCGAGTAGGGGCGGCTTTGTCGTTCCCTTTGCCTCTGTCTTTGTGATCCGCACGGCCACCAACACGGTGGTGGCCACGGTCCCGGAGGTCCCGTTGTCGACCATCGGAGGGGTTGGCATTGTGCCGCCGCCGCCGGGCGTCCCCTTCCTTGCCTTCAGCGCCACTGCGCTCGACATCGCCTTCGGCACGGCCCCCAACGAAGATTTTTTTAACCTTCATTGCCAATTCACCTTGAGCACCACCGCACCTGGGCTCCATCCCCATCGCGATCCGGTCACGTTCCAGGTTGGCACCATTACTATCCCGCCCCACTCCTTCACGGAGCAGCCGGACGGGTCTTTCTTCTTCACGGAGGTGATCAATGGGGTGAATTTGACGGCGCGGATCACGTCGACCGCCACGCTGCAATACGCGTTCCACGCGAAGGCGACGGGCGCGAGCCTGACCGGGACCAAGAACAAGGTGTATGTGACCCTGGCCATTGGCGGCGGCAGCTACAGCAACAGCGACAGCGGCGCAACCTCGGTCACGGCCGCGATTTCCCCTTAAAAACCGGGCTTCCTGGCGTGACCCGGTCCAATTGGATCGGATCACGCGCAAAAGCCCGCCAGCCGATATCGCGGCGGTGGAAACCGCCCGGCCAAGCAAACGGTGGTGGCGACGGTCGCGGTGGGGACGAACCCATTTGGGGTCGGCATCATGCCATGAACCAAGACGCGAGCCGGAATCTGACCCGAAGACGCCTGGTGAACTGCCAGCCCTAGATCCCAAAGAGTTGCAGGCTTCTTGCGTAACATCATGTTAGAAGACAAATAGAGCGGGATCACAAGCGATCGAGCTTGCAGTATCGCGTGCCCCAAGGCCGTAACATGCCCGCGAAAATTTTCATCGATGGCGACGCCGGGACCACTGGACTTGGCATTCGCGCGCGCCTCAAAATTCTGCCCGAAATCGAGCTTTTGGGCCTGCCCCAAAAGCTGCGCAAGGATCCCGGCGCCAAGAAGGCGCTGATGGAACAAGCCGATATTGTTGTTCTTTGCCTGCCCGATGACGCGGCGCGCGAAGCGGTCGCGATTGCTTCCTCGCTGAGCGAGTGCGCCCCCCGCGTTCTCGACGCCTCGACCGCGCACCGGGTGGCGAAAATCTGGACCTACGGCTTTCCCGAGCTTGCGCGTGGCCAGGCCAAAGCGATCGCAAAAGCGCGGTTTGTCGCGAATCCGGGCTGCTACGCGACCGGCGCGATCGCGCTGTTGCGTCCGCTCGTGGACACAGGCTTGTTGCCCGCCGATTATCCGATCTCGATCCATGCGGTGTCCGGCTATTCGGGCGGCGGCAAGACGATGATCGCCGATTACGAGCGCGGCGCCGCGCCGGCGTTCGAGGCCTATGCGCTTGGCCTCGAACATAAGCACGTGCCGGAAATCGAGCGCTACGCCCGCCTCGCGCGCCGCCCTATTTTTGCGCCTTCGGTCGGCAATTTCGCGAACGGCATGCTGGTTTGCGTGCCGCTTTTTCTCGCCGATCTGCCGCGTAAGCCAAAGGGCGCCGATCTCGAGGCCGCGCTCGCCGCGCATTACGAGGCAAGCGCTTTTGTCAAGGTCATGCCAGGCGACGCTTCTGGAAAGATCGAGCCGCAATCCCTCAATGGCACGGACGAACTCGAACTGCGGGTTTTTGCCAATGATTCAAGAGGCCAGGCAATTCTCGTCGCAAAACTCGACAATCTCGGCAAGGGAGCCTCCGGCGCGGCGGTGCAAAATCTTCGCCTGATGCTGCAATATGATCAACAACCCGCCTATACCGCGATTGGCGCCGGGATCGCCGGATAGGGATCGTAGGCCTCGATCGCGACGTCCTCGACGCGGAAATCGAAGATCGATTCGACGTTCGGATTGAGCTTCAGCCGGGGCAAGGCGCGCGGCGCGCGGGCGAGCTGGAGGCGCGCCTGTTCGAGATGATTTTCATAAAGATGCGCATCGCCAAGGGTGTGCACGAAATCGCCAACATCGAGGCCCGCGACATGCGCGAGCATCGCGGTCAGAAGCGCGTAGCTTGCGATGTTGAAAGGCACCCCCAAAAACACGTCCGCCGAACGCTGGTAGAGCTGGCACGAGAGCCGCCGCACGCCATCGGCCCCTGCCGCGACATAAAACTGAAACAGGCAATGGCAGGGCGCGAGCGCCATTGCAGGCAGATCGGCGGGGTTCCAAGCGGAGACGATCAAACGGCGGGAAAAAGGATTGCGCTTGATCTCCTCCACGACAGTGGCGATCTGGTCGATAACGCGCCCGTCCGGGGCCTGCCAGGCGCGCCATTGCTTGCCATAGACGGGTCCGAGATCGCCGTTCTCGTCCGCCCATTCGTCCCAGATGCCGACGCCATGCGCCTTGAGATATGCGATATTGGTATCGCCCTGCAAAAACCACAAAAGCTCATGGACGATCGATTTCCAATGCAGCTTTTTGGTGGTGACGAGCGGAAAGCCTTGGCGCAAGGCAAACCGCATTTGATGCCCGAAAAGCGAGCGGGTTCCGGTCCCAGTGCGGTCGGCCTTGACCTCGCCGTCGCTGAGAATTTTGGCGAGAAGATCAAGATAGGTTTGCATGCGCGAACCTTCTATCGTCTTTTCGCGGCATTCCGCCAGCTGGTGGCGAAATCTATTGAGCGGCGACGCCGAGGCTTTCGGCGATATGAGCAAGCGTCGCCTTCTCGGCGTCGCTGACGCGCACCCCGCCAAAACCGAGGAAGCCTCCTTCCGTCGCGGCCTCGGCGACCGCTTGACTTATATGCTGCAACCAGGCTTTGAAGGCCGCAGCGTCCCCGGGAGCCTTCGCACTAACAATGGCTGCCGCCTGCTTGAGGATTTCCAAGGATTTGGCCACTATCTCGGGTGGCCTTTTGCCAGATAATTGTGTCCGCAGCCCGTCGCGAGCGGTGGCCCGCCCTTCGCCTGTCTCGAATTCGCCGACGATAGCCTTGACGAGTTCACTGGCATCATGCTTGGCGCCAACGACCGTCCGCGCGCTGGCCATGCTCTCTTTGAGAGTCCCCCAAAGCCCGTTGGGATCGGCGGCGGTCACCGCAATCCCCGCCATCATCACGCTTTCCAGAAGAGTCGTCCACTCCTCGGCGGTGAAATCCGTTTTGCCTGCCATTGGTCTTCCTCCTTCGCAGGCGCTCATCTACGCGCCGCTATTCATAGCGTCTCCGAGCGCTTATTGCGAAGGCCGCGACCGGGAGCCGGAATGAAGCCACCACTCGATCGGCTGCCGCAACAACGCCGCTCTTGCCTCAAAAGCTTACCGTAGCTTACCGCTTCGTGCGCATCGGGCCAAGTGGCGCCTTGGCCCAGAGCCCTGCGGCGCGCTAGCCCTGGGATGTCGCAATCGCGGCGTGGCTATTGCCTGTGCGCCGCCGGCCATATCGCGGTTTGGTTTTCCGCTTTGAAAATAGCGCCATAGGGCTTATATTCCTAGCGCCGCCTTGCGCGGCTATGGCGATAAACGGTGTCGAAATAAGCTCTTCGGACCCGGGGGCGGTACCCGGCGCCTCCACCAAAGCCCGTCACGCAATATCTCATGCGCGGCAGCGGCGGGTTTTGGCGGGGGCGAAATAGGTTCGACGGGGAGTGTAAAGGACGATCTTTTGCCCGGCATGGTTCCGCCGTCATCGGGCCGAACTTATAGTTGCTAATGACAACTATGCTCCGGTGGCTCTTGCCGCGTAATGCGGTAATAGTACCGAAATCAAGCCCTTGGAGGTAGCACTTCAAGGCGGGGTCCGGAGGCACCTGGCAACAGAAGCCTCCACTTTCGCCGATCGGGCGTCGCGTTGAATATTTTCGCGTTGGAATTTTGGTTCGAAATTGCGATGGCGAGCAGGTTGAATGACGGCTGACCTGATCCGTTACGATCTTCTTGTCCAGGACGCCTTGCGCGGGGTCGTGCGGAAAGTCCTTTCCGATGTGGCGCGCGATGGGGTTCCAGGCGAGCACCACTTTTACGTCGGTTTTCGCACCCATGCGCGGGGCGTGCGACTTTCCACGCGGATGCGCGAGCTCTATCCGGACGAAATGACAATCGTCCTGCAGCATCAATTTTGGGATTTAAGCGTCGCGGAAAACGCTTTCGAGGTCGGCCTATCGTTCCAGAATATACCGGAAATGCTGGTCATTCCGTTCGATGCGGTGACCCGTTTTGCCGATCCGTCCGTCCCGTTCGAAGTAGGATTTGCGGTCGAGGAGGCGGCGGCCGACGTTAGCAATACCGGATTGACGCCGCCGCAAACGGCGCCGTCAAGCATTTTGGAACCCTTGGCCCAGGCCCCGCCTTTGCCGGAACCTGCGACCGCAAAGCAAAGTAAGAAAGCACGCGAAGCGGCAAAGTCCGAGGGTGCGGCTGCAAAGTCGCAAAAAGGCGAACCCAAAGTCGTCTCGATCGACGCCTTTCGCAAAAAGAGCTGAGACTTTTTGGAAGCCAAGCAGCGCCAATGGAGGTGGAGGCAGCAATGAGCCCGCCGGTGTCCCCGTAACCAGCCGCCGGATGGACACCGTCGTCGCGCGGAAATGGCGGTCCCCAACGCACGAGGATCTATATCTCAACGGCGCCGATGGCGGTGCCGCACAAGACGGCATCTCTTTGCGGCTGGAATTCTCCCCCGGCGGCCGCCTTCATCAGGCGCTTGGGTATCGCGCTCGAATGCCGGGCTTGTTGACCCCATTCCTCCGCCGGCCATTCCATCACGTTGCGCTTGACGGAACCTTTGGCTAGCGCCGCACCCCGCAACCCGCGGCAGCAGACAAAACCCCTCGCAGGATCGACGAAAATCGGAACGACCGGGTTAGCACCTCAAAAACCGGTTCAAGCGTTTCCACCGCGCGGGTCCATTTCATCTGACCGCAATTCCACCGTCGCTTTCCCAATTTGCACCAGAGCCCTAAATCTCAACCCGCATCGACCCAGTGACCTTACGGCAGTCCTCACCGGAGGCTTCTTCTTGCGCCGCGAGGCCTCGCGCGTCATGGTTGTCGCGTCGCGACCCTGGGCGCGTTGGGAGCTTTGAGGACCAAGCTGTCGATGCGGTCGCGTTCACGCTTGAAATTGGCGAGCATGCGGCCGTCGAATTCCCGCGTGCGGGCGAGCTTGACCCGCATCGGGTCGACGAAATGGCCATTCACTATGATTTCATAATGAAGATGCGGCCCGGTCGCAAGTCCAGTCTGCCCGAGATAACCGATGACCTGGCCCTGCCGCATATGGGCGCCTTCGATCGCCCCGCGGGCAAACCCGGACATGTGATTATAGGTCGTGATATAGCCGTTGGCGTGTTGAATCTCGATGCGGCGGCCATAGCCTGAATCCCATTCCGCCTTGACGATCGTGCCATTGCCGGCGGCAAAAATGGGCGTGCCGACCGGCGCCGCCCAATCGACTCCCGTGTGCGGGCGGTAATAGCCGAGGATCGGGTGAAACCTCATGCCGAATCCGGACGTAAACCGGCCCCCGACAATCGGCATGCGAACCAGGAATTTGCGCGTCGAGCGGCCGTCTTGATCGTAGTAATCGACAAGACCGTCATCCGGTGTCTGGAACCGGTAGTAGCGGTAAACCTCGTTGCGGGCGGTGATCGCCGCATAGAGAAGCTCGTTGTGTCCCTCGCCTTCCTCGCTTTCGTCATAGAACGCCTCGAAGGAATCGCCGGCGGTCACGGCTCCTTGAAAATCGACGTCATTGGCGAAAATCCGGACCAGATCGTCGATGACCGGACGCGGAATTTCCTGTTTCAGCGCGGTTTCGTAAAACAAATCGTAAAGCCGCATGCCATCCGCGTCATCGGCATCGTCGCTATCGTCCCGGCTCGGCCGCTTGGCGTGGCGCGGCGGGGTCACCCGGACATAGGCGCCGCGGTCATTGATCGCAATGTTCGTTTCCAAGGTTTCGCCGGAATAAACCGAAAGGCGCGCCAGGGTCATGTTGGCGCCAGAGCCGTCGAGATCGGCGAAAAGGAGTTTGAGGCGCGCCCCTTCCGCCACCGCGGCTTCGCCACGCGCGACGCCGAAAGCGCCAACAATGCCGATGATCTGGTCCTTCGTCAGCCCGGCGCCGCGCAGCACGCCCTCAATCGTCTCGCCGTGGCGGACCACGACGAGGCGCTCCTCCATTTGCGTCGGCTGTAGGACTTGCGGCGAACGGCCGAAATAGGTCACGTTTTCGGGGACCATGCGCACTTCGATCGTGGAAAACGGGGACGTCGTGATCGGCGATGCGGGATTGGCATAGGCGAGAACGCCCGGAAGATTGGCGCGGGACGTCCGCATCAGTAGAAGTTGCGGCGGCAAGGGCAGCGGCTTGGCGCCCGCCTCGAGCGTGTTTTTTACCTGCTCGGCGACCTGGGCCTGGACCTCTTCCATCGAGAGAGCGGCGGATCGCGAAAATGCCGCGTTTCCCAGATCCCGGGTGGACCACGAGATTTCGGCGTCGTCCTGAACCGGCTCCTGCACGGCATCGAGCGGAGCGCGCGCGTCGGCAAGAACCTTCAACGGATTAAATGGAGGAACATCCTCGGAGAGGCCGATGCTCGTCAAGGTGAGTGTGGTCTGGACATGGGTGAACGTGTGGACCTTGACGACCTCCTTGTCGCCGAGCCTCAGCGTCGTTGGCGCCTGAAAGCTCTGCTTTCCGGCGACGATATCGACGGCCTTGACGAGACGATCGCCCTTGTGCGGATTGACGCCGAAATCCAGGTTGATCTCCTTGCGCTGAGAGAGTGAGGGCGCCGGCGCCTCGGCGAAATATGTTTGATGCCCAAGCGCCGCGTAGATCGCCGATCCGATGAGCACGGCGCCGGAAAGACCCGTTAAAAGAGTGCCGAATAACCAGCGCAGCGAGACTCGCCGTCTATCGAAGGAAGCGTGGCGGGCGCCATCGGCTTCGATGGCGGGATCAACTCCAAATTCGATATTGGCGCGCAACTGGGCCGGCTGAAGGTAAACGCCGGGATTCCTACTCTGCATCCCCGCGTCCATCGTCATAGCGTTGCTTCGATCCTGGGAACGGCGGCACCAGATTTCATGGGCGTGAAACCCCCGCGGCAAGACAGAAGAATGAGCCCGCGCGCATAGGGTCAGCGGAAGGCTTCTCGAATTGCCCAGCCAAAATTTCACGCCCCGGCGAAGCAGCCCAGATATTCGCTAAAGGGGGCGCGTCGCCGGACGGATACCCGTAATCGCTTCGTTGCGACGACCTTCCAACCAAACCTTTTGAAAATGGCTCAAATACGGCGTAGCTCACGGAGGTTGCGCCAAGCATGTGTTTGCGGCAACCTCCCGCCGAGGCGCTTTTAACTCAATTACGTCGTCGACCATTTCGATAAATTTGCGGGTCGCGCAGACGTGGCGCCATCTCATTCTTACCGGCAGATGGATTCCATTTCTCGAATTTATAAATTTTGACCTTGCTCATCCCGGGTCGCTTGCCGGGTCTCTGTCACAATAACGTAATAGGACAAGCATAATGCGGCAGAAATTACCAAGTGTTGCCAGATGTTTCTAAATGCAACCGTCGACGGTCTCGAAATATATCTAGGGCATCTCGAAAAATACCCCTTCCCCGCAGCCTGCAAATCAGATTCAAGATAGCCATGGCTTTCCGATTGGGCGGATTCTGCCGCGCGCAGAATTCGGTCTGGCTTTCTCGGCGAAGAAGATCGCATAGCGCTTAGGGCTCTCGCGCGGCGCGTCTTCGCCTTGCCAGGTGACGCGGCGCGCGAATACCTGGGTGCTTTTGGACGAAGGATGGAGCCGTCGGCAAGTCGCCCATGCGCCGCTCCTTGACGACCCCACGATCCGCGGCTGTCCCTTATCGCGGCCGGTGGCGGAAAGCGGCTACACGGCCGACGTCGCGGCAGAGCGGTTGCACGATGCTCTGAATAAGGTCGGCAAAGAGGCGAAGGTCGCCAAAGAGGCGGGGGACGCCGAAGAGGCGGGGGACGCCGAAATTGTGTTTATCGAGGAAGGGCCAGAGTCGCCGCAGACCGAGCTTTCCAGCATCGTGGTTCCGGCCGTAGGTCTGTCCCTCGAAACCATTGCCTCGGAGTTCCGCGGCTTTTTTCAAATCGAAACCCGCTGGAATGTTTCGGGAGAGATCACAGTTTTACATGAGCAGCTCTGGTTGCGCCTGCGGATCGATGGGATCGATGGGATTGATCCGCAATTCACTTTTACAAGCGACAAAGGCGTCGCTCCGGAGCATCCCGATGAGCTGCTCGCGCCAATGGCCGAGAAGGTTTTTGATCGGATTAATTTTTATAAGGCCTCGGCGGCATTTTTGCGCGATAGCGACCCTGGCAAAAGTCTGGAGATCGCAAGAAAGAATGAAAGCGAACCCTGCGCCAACAATTTGGAGGGCTTCATCCTAAGTCATCAGCACAAGACCAATGAAGCGATCGCCGCGTACCGGAAGGCCATCGAGCTCGATCCTCGCAATGCGTGGTCCCACAACGGTCTAGGCTTTACCCTGAGCGAACAGGGCAATACCGGGGAGGCGATCGCCGAGTACCGGAAGGCCATCGAGCTCGATCCTCGCGATGCGGGGCCGCACCACAATCTCGCTATCATCCTGCGCGCGCAGGGCAAAACCAAGGCGGCGGACGCCGAGGACCAAAAGGCCAAAGAACTTGGCGCCAAACACTCCGATTGAAATTTTTGTGATTCTGCGCCATCTTCCACTGTGCGCCTGGCCGGTTGGCTGGGCTTGAGGAGGATCGACCCACTGATACAAACGAATCTCGCGGAAGCGGCGTCTTGGCCGCTCCACCCGGTTCCCGGTTCGCCTGGACCCGAAGCCGGTACACTCGTGCGGACAGTCTTGACCTGTCTCGATGATTCCAAAGCCGAAGACATCGTCACAATCGACCTGCACGGCAAAACCATTCTCGCCGACGTCATGATCATCGCGACCGGCCGCTCCAACATTCACGTCGGGGCGATCGCCGAGCGCCTTATCGGCGCGTTCAAGGGCGAGCGCCATAAGCCACCGCGCGTCGAGGGCTTGCGGAACTGCGATTGGGTTCTGGTGGATGGCGCCGACATCATCATCCACATTTTCCGGCCCGAAGTGAGGCAGTTCTACAACCTCGAAAAAATGTGGAGTATCGACCGGCCGGGCGAGCGCCGCTTAGGCTAAGGCAGCCCATAACAAACACGATGCGTCTTCTGCTAATTTGCGTTGGGCGGCCGAAAGCCGGACCGGAACGGGACTTGGCCGCGCGCTACATCGAGCGGGCCGCCGCCGCTGGTCGCGCGATCGGCTTTTCCGGCGTCGAACTCCGCGAGGCCGGGGAGAGCCGTGCCGCCCGGCCCGGCGATCGCATGAGGGATGAGGCGGAAGCCATTCGGGGCTGGCTGACGCCCCGCACCGACGTGATTGCCCTCGACGTAAACGGCAAGCAGATGACAAGCCGGAGTCTTGCCTTCGCGCTTGGCCGCGCCCGCGACCAAGGCATTGCCAGCGCCGCGTTCGTCATCGGCGGCCCGGACGGTTTGGAGCGCGCTTTTTTAGCCTCCGCTTCGCTCACGCTCTCTTTCGGGGCGATGACGTGGCCGCATCAATTGGTGCGAATCATGGCCGCCGAACAGATTTACCGGGCGGTGACGATTCTCTCCGGTCACCCCTATCATCGGGAATAATTCGCGAACTTGCCGGTGTCTTGCCGCGGCGGCGCCTTTTTTCTCTGCAGAATGGCGTGATTGAGATTTCTTCCCGCGGCCAGTCCGATCGGCCGCTAGGCATAGGGAGATTGGTGGCGGTTCGAGGGCGGCACGGCACGATTGCTTCAGCGGGAACGGCAAGCTGCCGCATCGCGCTCCTATTATGTCTTGCACTTTTTGCGCCCGCTTGCCTTGCGGCGCAATCTGATCAGCCGGTGGCGCCGGACGCGGGCGAGAACGGCACGGAGCTGAGCGGACGCAGGCTCGAATTGCGGGGCATGGAGGATACGCTCGAGGCATCGCAAGAGCAGCGCCGGCGGATCGAAGCCGAGATCGCATCGATCCGCGCCGACCGGGCGAAGCTTACCGCGGCGCTTCTCGACGCGACGCAAATTGTCAACGCGAGCGAACGCAAGATCGGCGAAACGGAGGCAAGGCTCGACACGCTGACCGGGACGGAGGACGCGATCAAGCTTTCGCTTGCAAGCCGCCGCGCGGTCATTGGCGAGATCCTCGCCTCCTTGCAGCGGATGGGGCGCAAGCCGCCGCCGGCGCTTCTGGTTGCGCCGGAAGACATGCTTGCCGCGATCAGAACCTCCATGTTGCTCGGTTCGGTCCTGCCGCAGATGCGCGGCGAAACCGAAGCGCTTGCCTCGGACCTTTCGGATCTCGTGCAGTTGCGGCAATCGATCGCGGCCGAGCGCGAGACGCTTGCGAATGGCGTGGTGAAGATACGCGCCGAGCGTCAGCGTCTCGCCGCGCTGGTCGAGGCGCGCCAGACGGCGCTGTCCGCCGCCGAACAAGCTCTTGGAGTCGAGCGCGAACGCGCGCTCGACCTCGCTAAGCAAGCGGCGAGCCTCAAGGATCTGATCGCCAGAATGGAAACCGAAGTCGCCGCGGCCGCGCGGGGTGCCGAGGCGGCGAGGAAGGCCGATGAGATCCGCGGGCGCGCCGCGCAAGCAGCAGCGCCAAGCGCTGGTATGAAAACCGCCTTCGCGCCTTTCAAGGATCCGGCAAGGCTTGCGCCAGCGACCGCCTTTATCGAGACAAAAGGTCTTTTGCCGGTCCCCGTGAACGGCACGCTTCAGCGCGGCTTTGGCAGCCAGGATGGGTTTGGCAGCAGTGAGAAAGGAATGCTGATCGCGACCCGCACCGAAGCGATTGTCGCCTCGCCCTGCGACGGTTGGGTGTCATTTGCCGGGCCGTACCGCAGCTATGGACAACTTTTAATCGTTAACGCTGGCCAGGGCTATTATATTATTCTTGCGGGGATGGATAAGATCAACGTAAACGTAGGGCAATTCATTCTGGTTGGGGAGCCCGTCGCCGTCATGGGCGATGGGTCCTTCAAGACGGCCGCGGCCATCGCCATCGGCGCGGTCCTGCCCATCCTGTATATCGAATTTCGTAAGGACGGGGTGGCGATCGATCCGGGCCCATGGTGGGCGAAGCCGGAATTGCAAAGGGTTCGCGGATGACGCGCAAAGTCTTATCTATCCTGCTAGGCGCCGCTCTCGGCGCGGGGCTCGCTACGCTTGCAACAAAGACGCCGGTGTTTCCGGCGGGAACGGCGCGCGCGGCCGCCTCGGACACCTACCGCAATCTCAACCTCTTCGGCGACGTTTTCGAGAAGATTCGCTCCGATTATGTCGAGAAGCCGGATGAACAAAAGCTCGTCGAGGCCGCGATCAACGGCATGCTCGGTTCGCTCGACCCGCATTCAAGCTACATGGACGCCAAAAGCTTCCGCGACATGCAGGTTCAGACGCGTGGCGAATTCGGCGGCCTTGGCATCGAGGTGACGCAGGAGGATGGGCTCATCAAGGTCGTCACGCCAATTGACGACACTCCGGCCTCGCGCGCGGGAATCATGTCCGGCGACATCATCACCGCTATCGACGGCGAGAATGTCCAGGGCTTGAGCCTCAACCAGGCGGTTGACAAGATGCGCGGCGCGCCGGATACCTCGGTGACGCTCAAGATTTTACGCGGATCCAATAAGGAGCCGCAGGATTTCAAGCTTGCCCGCGCCGTGATCCAGATCAAATCGGTTCGCGAACACCAGGAGGGCGACGATATCGGCTACATTCGAATCACCCAATTCAACGAACAGACGTTTGAGGGTGTTCGCGCGGCGATCCAAAAGTTCCAAAACGATATCCCGGCCGCCAAGTTCAAAGGCTATATTCTCGACCTGCGCAACAATCCTGGCGGTTTGCTCGACCAGTCGATCGCCGTCGTCAATTGCTTCCTCGACCGCGGCGAAATCGTTTCGACCAGGGGCCGGAATGCGGATGAAACGATGCGCTACAATGCGCGTCCTGGCGACTTGTCCAAGGGCAAGCCGGTGGTCGTCCTGATTAATGGCGGATCGGCGTCGGCTTCGGAAATCGTCGCCGGCGCGTTGCAGGATCATAAACGCGCGACCATTCTCGGCACCCGCTCATTCGGCAAGGGGTCGGTGCAGACAATCATCCCGCTTGGCCAGAATAACGGCGCCGTGCGGCTTACCACGGCCCGCTATTACACGCCGTCCGGCCGCTCGATCCAGGCAAAGGGGATCGACCCCGACGTAACCGTGTTGCAGGATGTGCCCGACGACCTCAAGGGCAAGGACGACACAAAGGGCGAAGCTTCGCTGCGCGGCCATTTGAAGAATGGCGAGGACGAAAAGGGAGGTTCGCAAGCCTTTGTTCCGCCCGATGCCAAAAACGACAAGCAATTGATCGCCGCCGGAGATATTCTGCGCGGCGTCACTAGGGCGATGAACAAACTCACCGCAGCGCCGGCGAGCGAAGCCGCGAAGGTTCCGAATTGAGGGGCGCACCCGGGGATGTCCCGGTCATTGTTTAAATAGAAGGGGCGGTGTTGCTAGCCTTGAGCCGGTAGGCTCGGGGTGCCTATCCCACGTGAGGAAAGCAACGTCATCAACGGGCTTGTCCCATCCGCCGCGAGAAGCGCTGGCGAATATGACCGCGCGGGTCGTTAAGCTTGGGCTGCGCCGCCAAGATCGAGGCACTTGCCGGGATGGTGAACTCCGGCGCACGCGGCGCGTGCCGGTGCCGGCAAAACCGGCAAGTACCGAAGCGCGCATCGCTTCGACAAGACGAAAGGCAAGATTGGCTTTCCCGGCGGCAAGGTGGCGATTGAACGCCCGTGGCTACGGTGGCTCCGGCGGCAAGGTGCAGGCTCCTCCCTTTTGGGAGGGGGCGGCGCTAGACTGGTCCGGCAAAGGGGCTATGCACCAGATGCGGGTCAACGTCTCGCCGCGCAAGCCCTGCCGCTAGCGTCGGCTCTTGTCGCCGACTGCTATTCCGTTCAGATCAGGCGCGACGGCGGCGCCGATTACCGGGCCATCTCGGACACCGGCCCGGCCGAACTTGCAAAATTCCGCCGGCTTTTCGACGCCTCGACCAAACCTGGCCCGGATAAGCGTGGTTGAGACCCCTGCGGCTGCATTTCCTTGTGGCCTTGACGATCACTGCGGCGGCGCACGCGGAACTGTACCGTGCCCAGGCAAAAGCATATCGAAATGGAGGGAGGAAGACTGCGAATGAGAGAGGATCGCCACCGCTTAGCGGACTCCGAGCGTTTTCAGTTCAACAAACTTCCCCGCCACACGCATGACCTATGATTTTGCAATTATTGGCGCTGGGATTGTCGGCTTAGCGGCGGCCCGCGAAATTTTGTGCGTGCGGCCTCGCTCCTCCATCATTGTTCTCGAAAAGGAAAACGCCGTCGCCTGCCACCAAACCGGGCATAACAGCGGCGTCATTCACGCTGGCATCTATTACGCGCCGGGAAGCCTGAAGGCCCGCCTTTGCCGCGAAGGCGCTGCCGCGACAAAAGCATTCTGTACGCAACAAGGCATCAAATTCGAAAATTGCGGCAAGCTTCTCGTCGCCACCAATGAGCGCGAGCGCGCCCGCATGGAGGCTTTGTTCGAGCGCGCCAAGCAAAACGACATCGAGGTCCTGCCGATCGATCGCGCCGGGCTTATGCACCTTGAACCCAACATCACTGGCGTTGGCGCTCTGCTGGTCCCTTCGACGGGAATCGTCGATTACAGAAAGGTCGCCTTGGCCATTGCCCAAATCGTAACGGCGCAAGGAGCCGATTTGCTGCTCGGCGTCGAAGTCGTCGCCATCGCCGAGAACAAAGATGCTGTCGAGATTTCGACGGCTAAGCGAAGTTTTCGCGCGCGCGCGTTGATCGTTTGCGCTGGGCTGCAGTCCGACCGTCTCGCCAAATTGTCAGGTCTCAGGATCGATCATCGGATCGTGCCGTTTCGCGGCGAATTTTATACCTTGCCAAAATCACGGGCGGGATTGATCAACCGTCTGATTTATCCCATTCCAGACCCAAAACTTCCCTTTGTCGGGATTCATCTCACCAGGACGATCGATGGGAGAATCATCGTAGGTCCCAACGCCGTGCTTGGGTTTTCGCGGGAAGGTTATGAGAAATTCTCCTTCAGCCGCCGGGATGTTTTCGACACCATGGCGTTTCCGGGATTTTGGAAGCTCGTCGGAACGCATCTCGCATCGGGCGTCGCAGAGATGCGAGACTCCTTGTGGAAGCAAGGCTACCTCGCCCAATGCCGCAAATATTGCCCGGGCCTGTCGCTCAGCGATCTCGAACCGGGAGTGGCGGGCATACGCGCCCAGGCGGTTTTGCGCGACGGCACTCTGGTGCATGATTTTCTCTTCGCGGAAACCGCGCGGCAGCTGCATGTGTGCAATGCGCCCTCGCCCGCCGCGACATCGGCAATCCCAATCGCGCAGATGATCGCCGGGAAAGTTCTGACATGGTTCGAACAATTGTGATCGAAACTCGCGCAACGCATTTCGTCAGGCCCGGTCTAGTCGCCGCAGTGTGGATCGCGCGGCAATTGTCAAATCCCGTCTTTTATAAATTGGTCAACCGGCATTCCCGTTGGCTGATGACTCGTGGGTTGTCATCAGCTTGCGTGGCGCAGGCGCCAAAACCCATAGACAAGCGCGGCGATCAGCACGCCGACACCCAAAATTGCTCCGGCGTGCTCCAAATCATGGCCAATCACTTTGATGTCGGAGACATGCTCGCCAAGATAAAACGCAGCCAGTGTCCATACCGAAACCCAAAGGGCGCCGCCGAGCGCGTTGAAGACGAGAAAGCGCTTCCACTCCATTTTCAACATGCCCGCCACGACGCCGTTCAACTGGCGCAGGACATTGACGAACCTTGCGAAGGCGACGGTTACAGGACCATATCGCTTGAAAAATGCTTCCACCCGGCTGAGGCGATCGGCGTTGATGCCGATCTTTGCTCCGTAACGCAGGATAACGGCGCGGCCAAGCCGTCTTCCAATCAGATAGCCTATATTGTCGCCGAGCACGGCGCCGGCCCAGGCCCCGAGCATCAGGGGCAGGAGCGATAATTCGCCGCGTCCCGCGAGAACCGAAGCAAAAATGAGCACAGACTCGCCTGGAAGAGGAAGTCCCAGAGACTCGAATGTCAGAATGACCATGACCGCGGCGGCGCCGTACGCATGGACAAAAGGCTCTAGGTTTCCAAGCAGGTGCTCGATCTCGACCACGAATGCCATTGTTCTGTCCGATGCAATCTAGCGGATCGGCCGATTGTCGACTCCATCGCGACTTTATGCAAATCCCCTGTTCGAGCATGTTTTTTTCGCGAAACCGGCGCCCGCTTTCGCGCAGTCGTACATTCGCAAGCCGCGGCGAGGTAAAAAGCGGTGATTTGAATCAGGCCGTCGGTCACCGGCAAACCGGGAAAGGATTTCCAAGCGGCGCCAGCGCGGCGGCCGATCGAGTACGCCTTGGTCGCGGCAATTTCGCGCATGTCGGAAATGGGTACTTTTGCCCATAGCGTGCCTGACCCAAACAGGCCAAATTCAGCGAGACTGCCCAAACTCTGGTCATATAGGGAATGCCGATTAGATGCCCAGGCGGCGGCGTTTGGCATGTAGCCCCCATTATGCAGCGCAGGTTGGCGGATATGGCACAAACCGCTGATTTAGCGTAGGAAATAGGTGCCAAAGCTAATCCACGCCATTTCCGCGAGACCACACCCGCCATGAACAATCTTATGCTGCCGCTGCCCGGTCTGTCACCTGTCTCCGGCAAGACCATTGTCGTCAAATTCGACGGTGGTCTGTTGTCGTCGGACGGCGGCATTCTGGTGTTGCGCGAGGTCGAATAACGCCGTCGCGTCGCCGATCGCCTGGCCGCCTGCATCGAAGACCCGCGTTCGCCCGAGCAGATCACACACAGCCTCGCTGATGATCTCGGCAGGCTACGAAGACGGTAACGACGCCTCCAATCTTCGCGGCGATCCCATGTTCAAGATGGCGCTGGACTTGTCGCCGTCCGACCGCGAGCTGTGTTCGCAGTCGACTATCTCCCGCCTGGAGAACCTGCCCGACGCTCGCACCCTGCTGCGCATGGGCCGCGCCATGGTCGATCTTTACGGCGAGTCCTTGCGTCAGGTCCAAAAGCGGATCACACTCGACATCGACGACACGTTCGACGCGGTTCATGGCGGCCAGCAGTTGCAACTCTTCAATGCGCATTACGACGAATATGGTTTTCAGCCGATCGTCGTATTCGACGGCGAGGGCCGCTTCATCACGACGGTGCCTCGCCCCGCCAAACGGCCGGGCGGCAAGGAGATCCGGGCCTTCCTGCGCCGCCTGCTGCGGGCGATCCGCGCCAACTGGCCAAACACCCAGATCTTGCTGCGCGCCGACAGCCATTATTGCTGTCCCGAAGTTCTCGACTGGTGCCGGGCCAACGGTCTCGGGTTACATCCTGGGCGTCGCGCCGACCACGACATTGCGCCGCCATGTCGAGGGCATCGAGGCCAGCACGAAGACGCGCTTCGAGGCCGCGCCGAAGGAGGACGGCAAGCTCCGCCGCTTGCAAGCTCCGCCGCTTCAAGGAGTTCTTCGATGGGGCCAAAAGCTGGAGCCGGGTCGAGCGGATCATCGCACGCATCGAAGTCGGCGCGGAAGGGCCTGACACGCGCTTCATCGTCACGAACCTGAAGGTCCGCAACGCCGGTGTCCTTTACGAGGATGTCTACTGCCGGCGGGGCCAGGCCGAAAATCACCATCAAGTCGTGGAAGACGCATCTGGCGGCCGACCGCACCTCATGCACGAAGGCCACGGCCAACCAGCTCCGGCTGTTCCTGCACGCCGGCACGTACTGGCTGATGTGGGGCCTGAGCGCATCGATGCCCAGGCGCTCGATGTGGCGCGTTGCGCAGTTCGACACGTTGCGCCTGCGGCTCATCAAAGTCGCCGCCCGCGTCGTCGAGATGAAGACGATGATCCGTGTTCAGCTGCCGACGTCGTGCCCCGCCCAGGATATTCTGCGTCTCGCACTCGGGCGTATACCGCGCCTCGTCACCTGACCGACGGGGCGCAGCGCCCCTAACCCTTGAGCCCGTCCCGTCAACCCGCAAACATTCGCCACCCCGCCCTCTGGCCCGACGCCGGAAAAGACGCGGCGCGTTTGCGACTGAACGAAATCAGATAAAATCACGCAAACGCGACATTTTGCGCGCCGTACCGGTCAGAGCGCCGCATAATCCAGGTTAACTGTTTGATGGTTCTCGGCAGCTTTCAGTGAAGACATAGGGGGAGCCGCCGGTACCATGAACCCTTTGGAGCTGGCCGGGCTCATCGCACTTATGGGGCGTACCAGGGGCAGGCCCGAAGTCGTCGTGGGGCTCGTCGATGGCCCCATTGCCATGAATCATCCTGATCTCGCAGGAGACACCATACGCGAGTTTCCCGGCAAGATGAGTGGAACCTGTACGAAGACCAATAGCGCGGCCTGCATGCACGGGACTTTTGTGGCCGGGATCTTGTGCGCCAAACGGGGCTCCGCCGCGCCGGCCCTCTGCCCGAACTGCACCTTGCTGGCATATTCGATCTTCGCCGAGACAGCTTCCGGCGACACGGAGATGCCAAGCGCCACGCCCGAGGACCTCACGGCGGCAATCCTCGCGTGCATCGAGGCGGGAGCGCGCATCCTGAACTTAAGCCTCGCCCTCACGCGATCGTCCTCCAAAGGGGAACGCGCGCTGGGGGAGGCGCTCGATCGTGCCGCGAGGCGGGGTGTGCTCATCGTCGCCGCGGCCGGTAATCAGGGCACGGTCGGCAGCACTGTCATCACCGGCCATCCCTGGGTTATCCCTGTCGCCGCGTGCGATTTACGAGGGAAACCAGTCAATGAAACCAATTTGGGTCATTCGATTGGTCGGCGCGGCTTGCGGGCGCCAGGCGACCAGATTACCAGCCTTGGCGCGCAAGGCCAACCGCTCACGCTTGGCGGGACAAGTGTCGCGGCGCCTTTTGTGACGGGTGCGATCGCCTTGGCCTGGTCGGAATTTCCCGCCGCGACCGCGGCCCAATTGCGCTTCGCCTTCATGCACGCCCGTGCTGGGGGGCGAATTACGGTGACACCCCCGTTGCTGGATGCATGGGCAGCCTACCAAGTCCTTTCGACAACTCATTCGAGGAGGTGATCTGTCATGGAAAAGGAAAAGGACAACGCTCAAGACGCCGGCAAGGACGAACCTTATCGGGTGCGCCTGCCAGGGTTCATAAGCGACGAGCAAGTTGGTCTTGGCGACGTGGTTGGGCGAATCACCTACGCCGCCGGGATAAAACCCTGCAGTAGCTGCGGGCGCCGTGCCGCCGCCCTGAACCTTGGATGGTCTTTACACGCTGATGCGTTATGCGCAAACTTGAACAAGGAGGGAGGAAACCATGGAACAATCAGAGACGAATGAAAATGCCGCCATAGAGTTTGTCGAAGCGAGAGAGGCTACACCGGCCGTGACATCAGCGCGATCCGTGGCGGGTCCGGTAATCACGCAAGGTGCGCCCGGCTGTCCCACCTGCGGCGGGGTAGCCGGGGCCCAGAACGGCGGAACCGCGACCAGCTCCTACGTCTATGCGCTTGGCCAGATCGAGACGCGTTTCCCGCGCCCTTCCACGGAAAAGGAGATGGCGCAAGCCACCGGGCGGGCGGAGACCGCGGGCCAGACGGATCAGCAGGCTTTTCATCACGTCTTGTCGAGACGCGAGCACCGCTATCTTGCGCGGCATTTGTGCTGGATCCTGAGGGCTCGAAACGTACATCCTTCAACCGCGCGACCCGGCGGACCTCGATCTTCTCATCGGCGCCGTGCAACCGCAGCCAACCCCGTGGATCAGCACGGTCATCGGCGTGCGCGGCCCTGTTGCCCCACCGGAGTTCTGCAACGGGCTGATGATCCCGATCGTGGCATTCGACCAGATCTATAGTTTCTCGCGCGATGCGCTCATCGAGGCGATCCCCCGGCCAGAGAGCATACCGGCCGAGCAGTTTGGGCCGGCGGCCCGCGAGCTGTTCGACAGGATCATGCAGATGACCGACAATGCCGGCGCCACGGATGGGCATCGCACGTTAAACTACCTCGCCGTGCGATATCCAAACATCTACGCCAAGGCGGCCGAAGCCTTTGCGGCAGGCTCTTCACTGACGGGCGTGGAGGTCCACTTCTCGCCCTTGAGCGGCACCCGCAACATCGTCGAGGTTATCTTCGCGTTCACCAACCGCACCACCGATTTTACCGAGAAGTTTTTCGTGCGCGTCGATATGACCGAGGAGTTTCCGTTCCTAGTGACCAAGTTGTCGCCGTACTATGACCATTGAAGTTCCGGACTAGTGGATGAGATAATCGGAGATAAGCAAATGTGTACTAGTTGATATTTGATCCGACATTTGGTGTCATAAGGCCGAAGCGAGAGCCGAGGCCGGGCGCGGAGCTGGCCAGGGTTGCGGAGAGCCCGGCCTCGGCGTTTTATGAGGACACCGACGATGACCAAGGACCAGAAGATTATCAAAGGAAAGGTGGGCTTGGCTCAAGCTCGCCAGGCAGCTCGGCAATGTGAGCCAGGCCTGCAAGATGCTCGGCTATAGCCGCGACAGCTTCTACCGCCTCAAGGAACTCTATGACAAAGGCGGCGAGCTGGCGTTGCAAGAGATCAGCCGCAGGAAGCCAATCCTGGCGAACCGGACCGCGCCCGAGATCGAGGCGCGGATCGTTGAATTTTCGCTGGAGCAGCCGGCCTTCGGCCAGATCCGCGTCGCTAACGAAATGAGGAAACTTGGCCACTCGATCTCGCCGGCCGGCGTGCGCGGCGTCTGGCAGCGCCATGATCTCGAGACGATGAAGAAACGGCTCAAGGCGCTGGAAGCCAAGGTTGCTGAGGCAAGGCCGGATCCTGACCGAGGCGCAGGTCATAGCCTTGGAGAAAGCCAAGACCGAAAAGGAGGCGCACGGGCCAAGTTCGAGAGCGAATGCCCGGGCTACTGCGGGGCGCAGGACACGTTCTATGTTGGCAACATGAAAGGGGTCGGCCGCATCTACCAACAGACCTTCATCGACACCTATTCGAAAGTGACGTTTGCCAAACTCTATGATCGCAAGACGCCGATCACCGCGGCCGACCTCTTGAACGATCGGGTCGTGCCCTTCTTCGACGAAAAGGAAGTGAAGCTCTCACCTGTTCTGACCGATCGCGGCACCGAATATTGCGGCAATCCCGAGCATCACGAATACGAGCTCTATCTCGCGGTGGAAGATATTGACCATTCCAGGACCAAGACGAAGAGCCCACAAACGAATGGCATCGCTGAGCGCTTCCACAAGACAGTGCGGGATGAGTTCTATCGCATCGCCTTCCGAAAGAGGCTCTATGCCTCGATCGGGGATTTGCAGGACGACCTCGATCTATGGGTCAAAAGCTACAACGAGGAGAGACCGCATCAAGGCCGCTGGTGCTTCGGCAAGACGCCGCTGCAAACATTCCTTGACGCCATCCCGATTGCGAGGGAAAAAATGATCGCTGCCTGACCACCATCGGCAGTGAACCGGCCATCTCCAAAAGGACGCCGTATGTAAGATCAAATACAAGCTACTACAGCAAATGAACATGCCAACATTTAACTCCGAAGCGTCACTCGATAGTATGAGCACGCACTACCGTCTCACAGCCGGGTGGGCAAGCGGTGCCCGACATGCAAGTGGGTCTGTCGCAGCATGGCCCCATAACCTGCAATGGACCTTGTGGTACATGTCATTGCCGAGCTACCCAGTGCGCTCCGGACCCAAATTCCCCTACCGGTTGTTCGCACACCATCTGTTGCTTCGGGTCCAGCTGCGACAACCCTGGTTGTGGTGATCCTATCGATTGCCCCGCCAGCGCGTGCCACCCGTGTCCGGTGACCTGCGACAGCACATCATGCATTTGCGGTACCTACCCGAACTGTACCCCAACTGGAACGAAAACCTGCACGGATTGCCACGGCAATCCGGCACCCTCTCAGCCTTGCTGAGCCTGATCCAAAAAAGGGAGGCGCGCTATCTAGCCCGCCTCCCGCGGCTGCGCGGTCGATCAGATGTTCGTGCTCGACTGCGAATTTCTGGAGGAGTTCCTTCGTGCCTACTGAAGCCGATAGGAGTAACTGAAATGACTATGCCAGGGCGGCCGAAGGGTCTGCGGCAGACTCTTCGCTGTCGGGAGTGGAGGTTCTCCCCTCGCCTTTGAGCGGCACCCGCAACATCGTCGAGGTTATCTTCGCGTTCACCAACCGCAACACCGATTATACCGAGAAGGCCTTTGTGCGAGTTGATGTGACAGAGGAGTTCCCTTTCCTGGTGACCAAGCTGTCGCCGTACTATGACCGTTGAATCTTAGAGATAGGAGATGTGAAATGAACATGCCAGGATTTACAGCGGGCACTTCGCTTTACAAGACGAGAGGGCACTATCGTGCGATGGCGGGCACTCCCAATACATTGGTAGGTGGGCGAGGAGTCCTGCCACAGCTACCACGACAGATATCGCTAATGGACTGTCTAGAGGATTGCGGCTTTAACGCTGATCGTGCGGATTACGTTGATTGCACAAACCAATGTTTCTGGGACGACTTCACAAGTGGTGGTGATGGCGGCAGTGGAGGCGGAGGAGGCGGAGGAGGCGGAAGTGGCGGGCAGCCAGATCTGACGTGTATAAGATGCAAGCTTAAATGTAACACAAAACCTGTTGCACAAAGGGCGGCCTGTCGACAGCTGTGCGAGGACACGGTTTGCTAACCTGTACAAGTCTGGACTTGATCCAACGGTCAATGTCAGATTACGTCATTCATTCAACGTCGGGCATGATCGGCGAGGCGGACTCGATGTTGTCAAGGACGCGAGCTTCGCTCGCGCCGGCGCAGCCGGTGCTGTGCATCCTTGACAACATCGATCCCCTCGCCAAACTCGCCGCCAAGAGATGAATGGCAAGGCGTGATTTCATCCGGCACTGCCTGAAATCTCAAGTCCAGTATTTTACAGCTAATACCAAGTCTCGCTGATCACGACCGATAGGCCCACTCTCTTGTTCCGATGGAGATGATTTTCCAGGGCATGTCGATGAGCTTGTTCCAGGCGAAGCAGCAGTGGTCGAGAATGTCGTCGTAGGATTCGAAGACGCGGTTCGAGAGCCAGTTGTCGCGCATGAATTGCCAGATGTTCTCGACCGGATTGAGCTCGGGCGATTTCGGCGGCAACGGCAAGAGCGTGATGTTGTCCGGGACGGGAAGCTTCGCCGAGACATGCCACCCGGCCTGATCGAGAAGAACGAGCGCATGCGCGCTTGGTGCGACCGCAAGCGAGATTTCTTCGAGATGCAGGGCCATGGCCTCGCTGTTGCAGGAGGGTAGTACGAGCCCGGCGCCTTTTCCTTCGGCCGGGCAGATGGCGCCGAAAATATAGGCTGAACTCGTCCTCTGGTCGTGCGGCGCCGAAGGCCGTGTCCCGCGTTTCGCCCATCGGCGGGTGACCTTGTTTTTCTGCCCGATCCGAGCTTCGTCTTGAAACCAAATCTCTATCGGCTTGCCAGGAGCCTCTTTTGCGGCGGTCTCCTCCACGAGGGCGAGAAAGTTTTTTTAAAAGCCGCCGCGGCTTCCTCGTCTTGCGCATGATGGCGCGGTCGCGCCGAGAGCTTGCGAAAGCCCATATGCCGCAGCTCGCGGCTGAGCGTCGGCTTGGAGATCGAAACCCGGAACTCTTCGAAGAGCCACTGCGCCAGATCGATCAGCCGCCAGCGGACGACGCCATGCAGGGCGGGAATCGGCCCATCTTCCACGACCTGCCGCAAGGCTTGGCGCTGGCGCTCGCCGAGGATGCTGGGAGCGCCCGGCGCTTTGCCGGTCAAGAGACCATCAGGACCTTTGGCGTTGAAACGGACAACCCAGTCGCGCACGATCTGCACCCCGACCCCGCCGATCCGCGCCGCATCCGGCCGCGAGCCGCCATCATAAATCTCGGCCAGTGCCAAGAGACGCCGGGTCTGATCGGGGTCACGCGATCGCCGCGCCAGCATGCGCAGGCCAATCGTGTCAAAGTCAGAGCGAAGCGGAACCGGAGTTGACATGGCAAACTCTCCCAAAAGCTGTTTGCCATGGTGAATCAGATAAATGCCGATTCGGGAATCCGCCTCAGGAGTCAAACTTTCAGAGACTTGGTATAAGATCGCTGGTTGGCTTCACGTTGATAGGAGCGCGAGCATGAATATGCCTAAATTTACGGCCGAGGCGTCGCTTTATGAGACGAGGGGGCGTTACCAAACGAGTAGACACTCAATCAATATTTCGGCGCCAACGGATATCGTGATCTGCCCGGCTCTGCCAGAGGTGATTGACGTTAAAAGTTGCAAGCCCGGCTACACCCTGTGGGAAGCTGGCGGAGAATGGGGTTGCGCTCTGGTTGAGCCACCCTCTGGAAGCGTGCCCTCTGATGATGGGCCTTCGGACGGTCCTGGCAGCGGCAACGGGGGCCCTGGCAACGGCGCGACGACACCTGGTCACGTGTGCTCCACTAACAGCATGTTGAAAAATCCGGTCGGTGGCTCAGATCTCTACTGAAATCAGGGTGCCATTGGAAATTTCGACATCCACTGGAACCAGTGCTCCCTGGGCTAAGATCTGCTCGAGGGTTATAATGACGGAATGGATGTGGGCCAGGGCTTCTTCCCGCGTTTGACCTCCGGTTGAGGCTTCATAGCTTTCGAAGGCGGGGCAGTAGGCGCGCCATTGATGGGCCTCACGTTCGACAACGACGTGAAACGTATAGGTCATGCCACTATCGCCCCGAGGAGCTTAGGGAGACGGATCAAATTGTAGGCCGCCATGGCGAAGGTGAAGGCCCATCGCACACGTGGCAGGCCCCGAAATCGCGTCTTCCTTTGGCCTGCGACCGTCTTTGTCCAGCCGAACACCTCTTCAATCCGCTTGCGGATGCGCTGGCTGACGGCATAGCCGGGATGGCGCGTCGTGCGCCCGTCGATGGCCGAGCGGCGGCCCTTTGTGTTCTGTGCGACATGCGGCACGGCACCGAGTTCCCGCAACTCCATCACAAAGTCCGCTGTGTCGAAGCCCTTGTCGCCGCCAACCGTGATGCGTCGCGTCGTCCCATCCTCGCCGGTCACGCCCTTGATCATCTCCAGCGCCGCATACCGCTCGGCGTAACCGGTGGCGCGGGTGAGTTCGGCATCGACCACAAGGCCGCCGCGGTTCTCCATGAGAACATGGCCGATGAAGCACAGCTTCGCGCCCTGTCCTGGGCTTTTGCGGTAGAGCCGTGCGTCCGGATCGGTCGTCGAGGCGTGTGTCTCGTTCGAGCGCTTCTCGCCGTGGAAGTCGACTTCGGCGTTGTGTCCCTCTTTAGCCGGGCGCTCATTTGGATCCCTCTTCGAATCATCCTGCGGTGGTTCCTTTGCTTTGAAGCTCTTCATCGAGGCCCAGGCCTCGATGAGAGTGCCGTCAATCGAGAAGTGTTCGGTCGACAAGAGCCGCTTCACCTTGGGCCGCTCCAGCACAGCGCACAAAAAGCCTGCGGCGACATCGCCATCAAGGAGTTGGTCGCGGTTTTTGGAGAAGGTCGAGTGATCCCAAACAGCATCGTCGATGCCGAGCCCGACGAACCAGCGGAAAGACAGGTCGAAGTCGAGCCGCTCCATCAACTGCCGCTCGGAGCGGATCGAGTAGAACGCTTGCAGAAGCATTGCTCGTAGTAACTGCTCGGGCGGAATTGAGGGTCGCCCGAAGGGCGAGTAAAGCGCCTCAAACCTCGCAGTCAGAATGCTCAATGCCTCGTTCACAATGAGGCGGATCGCGCGCAGTGGGTGCGAACCCGGAACCCGCCCCTCAAGATCGACGTATGAAAATAGCAACCCTGATCTCTCATCCATCCCGCGCATTATTCCGATCCGTCTTGCTTCAACGCGAGGGAATCATGCTAACGAAACCAAGGAAAGAACTTTTTTCAACAACCTGTTAATGAGCTTAATAGAGTGACGAACTTTGATTCGAAGTATACGCAAATTTTCGAGGATTGTAAGAATTCTGGTCGTTATCTGAGATGTATACCCGTGAAATTACTCGGTAATTATGGAAACCAGGTCTTTTGCTGCAAAAAGCAATCGCCAAGGGCAGCTGCGACTTGATTTTTACGCCCCCTACGCCCCCGCGGCTTTCGACCTCCATCCAAATTGTATGAACTGGCATTCCTCAGATAACCGGGAATGTGCCAAGCGCGTATCATTGATCTCCTGCCGTGACATCGGACATTCGTCCTATACCGGCATTATTTTCCGGATCGCCCGCTTATTGAGGTTGAGATTGCCGCGCTGCGGCGCTGCTGTGGTGCTCCGGCACACCAAAACCAGTGACATGGGCGGATCGCGCACCGGACAATACAGAGTCGGTTGTGATCAAGACGCACTTCTCCCTTAGTTTTTGCTCGACGCATGACGACCGAACACTTCACGCAGGCGCTGGATTGGGCGGCGGCCGCAGGTCGGCGATCATTCGTAGGATGTCCGCGAAGAGATTTTTCGGAATGGCGACTTCGGCCATCTGAAACGCGACATAGCGGCCATGGCTCACGATCTTCGCGCCGATCTTGATCAGCTTTTCCTTCAGGCTCGTCAGTGACCAATCCTTTATCGGTTCGGGCGTCGCCAGCGTGCGCAGAAAATTACCGAGATTGTAGGCCAGCGCATGAAGCTGGAGACGGACGGCGTTAGCAGCGAACGACCGACATGATAGCCGGGTCCACTTGATTGCGCCTTTTCCTTCCTTGATCCATTGCTCACACGTGCCGCGCTTGTTGTAGAAGGCGACGACATTCTCGGCGGAGCGCGCCATGTTCGTCACGATGAAGCCGACGCGCGGATAAAGCTCGCCCGGATGCCATTCGACCTTGGCGATCACCCGGCGCGGCTGCGACCAGCTTCCCGCTTGATAGGTGAAACTTGCATGGGATCGGCAGACGTCATTGAACGGGCGACCAACCGGGCGTTTGAGCAGATAGCCGATCCTCTCTTGCAAGATGTGATTGGCGGGCAGACGGATCGCATATTTGATCCGTTCTGCCTCCAGATATTCGTAAACTTCGGGGTTTGCGAAGCCGGCGTCGGCGCGGAAATAAATGCGTGAGACCTTGCCTTGATACCGCGCCACGACCGGCTTCAGCACCGCCTCCCATCCATCGGCGCTGTGAACATTGCCGGGGCGCAGGGCGCAGCGTTCCAAATCGCCATATTGGTTGAAAACGAACAGCGGATGATAGCAGGTGCAGTCATAGTGACCGTTCCAGACACTGTGTTCCTGTTCGCCATGCGTCGGGCTCACGCTCGAATCCATGTCGAGCAAGATACCTCTCGGCGGACGGCGACCATGAACGCTGTCGATCCATTTGCCGGAGAGATCAGCGAGCGCCGAAAGGTTCTTTTCCGCCGTGAGCCAGCGCGTCTCAAAGCGGCCCATCTGGCTCGGCGAAGCCGCTGCATCCGAGGCCGCCTTTCCGCCGACTATCCACCGCATCGCGGGATCATGGCGCAGGCGTTGAGCGTCGTTCACGTCTTCATATCCGGCAAGTCGCCCAAATATGGATTGCCGCAACATCCCGACGAGTGCATGCCGGCCATTCTTGCCAGTGCGTGCGTCGGAGAGCGCATCACCCGCCATCGCGCTGAGGCACAGCGCGTCGTCCAGTTCCCGGTATGCGAGCAAGCCTGCGTCGGAGGTAACCACCGATCCGCGAAAGTGAAGCAACAATCGGCGGTCGAAATCGAGCCTGAGAGCGCCATCATACGATTCACCCGCCGGGTTCGCCATGACGGCCTCATTCGATCCGAAATAACATGCTGATTATGTTAGCTGAATTGCGGCATCGACGCTGCAAATTATTGCCTCATCCGGCGTATGCGGGATGAATAGCCTTACTGCCCGCGCCGCGCCCGGCTCGCGAACCGGACAGCCTCTTCGGCGGAGTCTTTGCCGCATGGCCTTTTCGGGAAACCGGCACCCTGTTTCGCCGATCATGCTATTGTACGCAAACCTCACGCGGTCCGCGCACCGGTCCAGCGGAGCGCTTCGACGCCCGGCAATTTTTTGCCTTCTAGCCATTCGAGAAAAGCGCCGCCGGCCGTCGAGACATAGGTGAAGTCCTGGGTAACAGCGGCTTGATTGAGCGCCGCGATCGTGTCGCCGCCGCCGGCGATCGAATCCAACGCGCCCACCTTGGTGAGTTGCGCCGCGACCTTGGCGATCGTCATCGTGCCGGTTTGGAATGGCGCGACCTCGAAAGCGCCGACGGGTCCGTTCCACACAAGCGTCCGGGCCGAGGCAAGAAGGCCTACGGCCTGCGCGATGGTGCGCGGGCCGATGTCGAGAATCATTTGATCCTCCCCCACGGAGTCGATGTCGACGGTCTTTGTGCGCACATTCGGCTCAAGCCGCGAGGCGACAATGACATCGACCGGCAGCACGAGCTTGCAATTTGCCACATCGGCCTCGGCGATGATCTGGCGGGCGACATCGGCGAACTTCTTCTCGTAGAGGGAATTGCCGATCGCCTTGCCGCTCGCCGCGAGAAGTGTATTGGCCATGGCGCCGCCGACGAACATATATTCGACTTCGCGCATGAGATTGCCGAGAAGCTCGAATTTGGTCGAGACTTTCGCGCCACCGACGATCGCCGCCAGCGGCCTCTTTGGGTCGGCCAGCATGCTGGTCAGCATTTCAAGCTCGTGCTGCATGCTGCGCCCGATATAGGCCGGGAGCTTGTGCGCCAGCCCTTCGGTCGAAGCGTGCGCGCGATGCGCGGTCGAAAAAGCGTCGTTGACGTAAATATCGCCGAGTTCGGCCAAGGCATCGACGAAGGCCGGATCGTTCTTCGTCTCGGCGGCATGGAACCTTGTATTTTCGAGCACGAGGACGCCGCCGTCGTGCATCGCATCGACCGCGCTCTTCGCGACCACGCCGGCGCAGTCGGAAGCAAAGGCGATATAGCGTCCGAGCTGGCGCTCAAGCTCCACCGCGACGGGTTTTAGCGAGTTCTTCGGCTCCGGCCCATTCTCCGGGCGGCCGAGATGCGACAAGAGGATAACCATGCCTTTTTTTTCCGAAATCTCGCGAATGTTCACAAGAATCCGGTCGATGCGGGTCGCATCGGTGATCGTGCCGTTTTCCATCGGGACGTTGAGGTCCGCGCGAACGAGGACCTTCTTGCCAGAAACGTCCACGTCGTCGAGCGTCCGGAACGCGGCCATGAGCTCTGTTCTCGTCATATGAGCTTTCCCATGGCGGCGGCGACATCGATCATGCGGTTCGAAAAGCCCCATTCGTTGTCGTACCAGGACAAGACGCGCACGAATGTGCCCTCCATCACTTTTGTCTGATCCATGTGAAAGATCGACGAATGCGGATCGTGATTGAAATCGGCGGACACATTCGGGCTTTCGGTGAAGGTGAGAATGCCTTTCAATTGGCTTTCCGAGGCGCGCTTGACCGTGTCCTTGATCTCGTCGGCTGTCGTCTTGCGTTTGGCGACGAATTTGAAATCGACGACGGACACATTGGAGGTGGGCACCCGGATCGCCGCGCCGTCGAGTTTGCCGTTGAGCTCGGGCAGGACGAGGCCGATGGCTCGCGCCGCGCCCGTCGTGGTAGGGATCATCGAAAGCGCGGCCGCGCGGCCCCTGTAGAGATCCTTATGCATCGTATCGAGCGTCGGCTGATCGTTGGTATAGGAGTGGATCGTCGTCATGAACCCGGTGTCGATGCCGATCGCGTCGTTTAGGATTTTGGCTACCGGGGCGAGGCAATTGGTGGTGCAGGACGCGTTGGAGACGATGAGATGATCCTTGGTCAGCTTGGCGTGATTGACCCCAAAGGCCACCGTCAGATCAGCATGATCCGCCGCCGCCGAGATGAGGACGCGCTTGGCGCCCGCTTTCAAATGCGCGGAGGCTTTGACCTTCGAGGTGAAAAACCCTGTGCATTCGAGCGCGATGTCGACGGCAAGCTCCTTGTGCGGCAATTCGCGCGGATCGCGAATCGCGGTCACCTTGACTGGCCCCTGGCCGAAATTGATCGAGTTCGCCCGCTACCTTGATTTCGCCGGGAAACCGGCCGTGCACGGAATCGAAACGCAGCAAATGGGCGTTGGTCTCGACCGGACCGAGATCGTTGACGGCGACAACTTGAATGTCAGTGCGCTTCGATTCGGCGATCGCACGAAGGATATTGCGGCCGATGCGGCCAAAACCGTTGATCGCGACTCGAATCGCCATTGCTTCTCCTTCGCCGCGGGTGGCCCGCAACTCGCACTGTCCCGCACGGCATGTTGGTTATTTTAGCACGCGTCAACTGTTGCAGCGCCGCATCGCGGCGTCGGCGACGGCTTCTGGCGTAATGTTGAAATGATTGTAAACATCCTTGTAGGGCGCGCTGGCGCCAAAACCGGTCATGCCGATGAAAATCCCATCTTCGCCGATGATCGCGTCCCAGCCTTGACGGACCGCCGCTTCGACCCCGACCCGCACGGGGGCATCGCCAATGATCTTTTGGCGCCGATCGCGGTCCTGAGCCAAGAAAAGCTCCATGGAGGGCACCGACACGACCCGCACGGCAATGCCTTGGCTTGCCAAAATGCCGCGCGCGTCGAGCGCGAGCGAGACTTCCGAAACGGACGCGAAGATCGAAACCTTGGCGGGTCCGCCATCCGCGGGCGCCAGTTCATAGGCCCCCGTCGCGGACAGATTCTCCGGCGTAAAATCGAAGCGGACGGAGGGAAGGTTTTGCCGCGTCAGCGCAAGAATCGAGGGCGAGGTTTTCGCTTGCAGCGCGAGCTGCCAGCATTCAAGCGTCTCGGTCCGGTCGGCGGGCCGGAAAACGAAGAGGTTTGGAATGGCGCGCAGCGCGGCCAGATGCTCGACTGGCTGATGCGTCGGGCCGTCCTCGCCAAGCCCGATCGAATCATGCGTGAAAACCACGATCATGCGAATTCCCATCAAGGCGGCAAGGCGCAGCGCCGGCCGGCAGTAATCGCTGAAGGTCAGAAATGTCGAGCCCGAAGGAATAAAGCCGCCATGCAGCGCTATGCCGTTGACCGCCGCCGCCATACCATGCTCGCGGACGCCCCAATGGATATAGCGTCCGGCATAGGAAGAAGGCCCGATGTCCGGCGTCGCCGCGACTTTGGTATTGTTGGAAGGGGTGAGATCGGCCGAGCCGGTAAGGAGTTCGGGAACGACGTTGGCCAAAACTTCGAGCGTGGCCTGGGACGCCTTGCGGGTGGCGACGGGCGAACGATCCTCGGCGAGCTTGCGCTTGTAGGCGATCACCGCCTCGCCGAAGGAGGCGGGCAGATCCCCGCGCAAACGGCGCTCGAATTCCTCGCGCTGGGCCATTGGCAAAACGTTCAGGGCCGCGTTCCAGGCTTTTCGCCGCGCGCTTCCACGTTTGCCTGCCTTGCGCCAGGCGGCGAGAATAGGCTCGGGAATGACAAACGGCTCGTAAGGCCAGTTGAGGTTGCGGCGCGCGCCGGCGATCTCCTCCGGACCAGGCGGATCGCTATGCGCCTTCGAGGTGCCCGCCTTTGTCGGCATGCCAAAACCAATCGTCGTCTTGCAGGCGATCAGGCTCGGGCGGTCCGATTTTTGCGCCTTGCGGATCGTGCGCAGAATGGCTTTCTGGTCATGTCCGTCGATGCGAACAGCGTTCCAATTGCACGCTTGAAATCGCTTCACCTGGTCGACCGATTCCGCGAGCGAGAGAGGGCCGTCGATCGAGACGTGATTTTCGTCGTGAAACACGATAAGCCGGTTAAGCCGGAGGTGCCCGGCAACCGCGATCGCCTCTTGGCTGATGCTCTCCATGAGATCGCCATCGGAGGCGAGGACATAGGTATGATGATCGACGACCGGCCCGAATTCCGCGTTCAGCATGCGTTCGGCAAGCGCCATCCCGGCCGCCATCGCAAGCCCCTGGCCGAGCGGACCCGTTGTGGCCTCCACCCCCGGCGCATGGCGGTATTCGGGATGGCCCGGCGTCCGCGAGCCAAGCTGACGGAAGCGTTGCAGTTCTGCGATGGTCATGCTTGGTTCGCCGGTCAAATAGAGCAGCGCATACAGCAGCATGCAGCCATGGCCGGCGGACAGGACGAAACGATCTCGGTCCGGCCAGTTTGCAGCGGCGGCGTCGTACTTGAGCACCTTGGTGAACAGCACGGTGGCGATATCAGCGGCGCCCATCGGCAGACCCGGATGACCCGATTTCGCCTTTTCCACCGCATCCATAGCGAGCGCGCGAATGGCATTCGCCATTTCGTCTTGGGTGACTTTATCTTCCTGCGCCGACATCAACTGTTCACCATAAAGGGAGGTATCCGGGGATTCATCAGTGGCTGCTCCCTCTAGCGGAGCCGCAGGGGTGCGGCAGCGATGCAAAGGCATGGTTGGCCCCGCCTGGCACCCGCCGAAAGGCTTGGGTCAACGCATTGCCTACGTTTCCTTATGCCACGCTTTAAGTTTTTAGGCCGCAAAAACGATTTCGCCGCGACTTATGTCTTATTGTCGCGGCGCTGGGCCATTATCCTTGCCACTTGCACTTAGCGCGCGGCGGCCGGTTTGTCGACCGGCGCGGTAGGCATTCTGGGCAAGACGCCGCGACAACAAGGCGCGGGGGTGCATTTCTCAGATTTTCGTTTTTTCAGCGGGAAAGCAAAAATTTGAGAGAAGAAACACCACTCTTTTTTCGAGGCCGTTGGGACGGGGCACAGAAAATGCTTGGATGCTCTCATCATGACGGCCCTCGCTTGGCATGATCGAGGACGCCGCCACGCCAACTAAATTGCCGGAGCGCCTCGACGCGGCGCTCAAGCGGCTCGCCGCCGCGCTCGACCGGCTCGACGCGGCCAGCGACCGGCGGGCCAAGGCGGACGCCCTGCGCGCCAATCTCGAGGACGAGCTTGCGGTCATGCAAGACGACCGCTCAAGGCTCGCGGTCGAACTCGACGGCGCCATCGCGCGCGCGAAGTCGCTCGAATTGGCAAACGACGAAGTTGCCCGCAAGCTGAACGACGCGAGCGCGGAAATAAGGGGGATTCTCGCCGAGGCAATGGGGCTGCCGGGGAAGAGGTAGGACATCCCGCTTCGTAGCTGCAAACTATACGGTTGCGTCAACGTGACGGGATCTCAACTCGTCCACCAGCCGCCGCTTGCGCCTGGACGCGGGTGAGCAACGCCGTCAAATAGGTCTGCTGCGCGTTGAGGATGGCGAGGCTTTTCACTTGTCCGAGTTCAGCCTGTTTTCGCACGATATCGAGGCTTTTCAACGCGGCTTCCTCGGCGTGCACCGAGGCTTTGAGCTCCCGTGCGTCGGCCTGGATCGCGCGCAGCGAGTCGGCGACATTTTGGAACGCGGTGATGACCGTGCTGCGATATTGCGCCTCGGCCGTTTGATACGCGACGCGCAAGGTGGCCTCAGCCGTCCGCGGATCCGGATTGTGTTTCAGCGCGTCCTCGATCAGATCGTTCAGCGGGCGCGAATGAAATGTTGTCCACCATTGGCCCGGAATATCGAGTTCCTGAACGAAGCGTTGTCCCTGGTCCAAGCCGGACCCGGCCGAAGCCGACGAAGCTTTGAGCGGTTCCTTTGTATATTCCGTCACATCGGGGGTCACAAGATCGACAAAATCGGGACCAAACGCGCAACCGGCGGTGAGGATACAAGCCAAACCCGCTGTGGTTTGCGCAAAGGCGATTGCCCCTTTTTGCGATTTGAACGCAGCCGGCCCGGTTTGAATCGTATTGTCACTCTCTCGGTTTTGGAGCCATGCTGCCAAAGGGCGCTCGCGTCCGCCACAGCCGGTTTCCACCTCATATGTCGTCCGCTTCGTCGTGACCTTGCAGATGCGCAATGGCGTCTCCATTTCGCCCGGCCGCATCTTCGCCTCTAAGGAATAGCAGACGAAGCGCGGGCGCGACGATCAGCAACATAAAAGGTCCAATCGTCATGCCGCCAACGACGACCGTGGCGAGAGGCCGCTGCACTTGACTGCCGATGCCGTGCGAGAGTGCCGCCGGCAACAGGCCGAAGCCGGCAGAAAGCGCGGTCATCAACAACGGCCGCATCCGCTGCTCCGATCCTCGAAAAACCGCCTCGGCAACCGCCATGCCGCGGATCCTCAACTCGTGGTAATAGGTCAGGTTCAAGATGCCGTCCATGATGGCCACGCCGAGAAGCGAAATGAACCCGATCGCGGCGGAAATGCTAAAAGGCTGGCCGGAAAAATAAAGCGCCAGGCTGCAGCCAGCGACCGCGAAAGGTATGCCAGCTATCGAAAGAAGGCTATCACGCAAGGAATTGAACAGAGCGTAGAGAAGCACCATGATCATGAGGAACGTGATCGGAACGATCACCGCGAGCCGCGCGTTGGCACGCTCAAGGTCCCCGAATTCCCCGGACCACAGGATCCGGTAGCCGGCCGGCAATTTCACGTTTTTGGCAATCAGCGCCTGCGCTTCGGCGACGGTGCTCCCGAGATCGCGGCCGCGCACGCTGAACTTGATCGGAATATAGCGATTGCTCCCTTCGCGGTAGATGAAGGACGCCCCCGTATCGAGCGAGATCGTGGCGAGTTCGCTCAACGGAATATAGGCATTGGCGCCTTCGGCGGTCTGAAAGCCGACTTTGACGTTGCCAATCTCGCTAATGTTGTCGCGGAAATTCGGCGCCAAGCGAACGGTCACACCGAACTGGCGATCCCCTTCAAGAATCGTGGTGGCAACAGTGCCACCCATCGCTGTCTGAATTACCGTGTTCACGTCCCCAGTGTTGAGCCCATATCTTGCCGCTTTGGCGCGATCGATCACCCCTCGGACAGTCTTCACTTGTTCCACGACCTGCGCCGCCAACGATTCGGTGGTCGCCAGATCTGGTCCGACAATCTTGACCGAGTTCGCGCCTTTAACGCCGGAAAGCGCCTCCTCGACATTGTCCTGGATGTATTGCGAGAAATTGAACCCGATTCCTGGCAATTCTTTCGAAAACTCCTCCTGAAGCGCTTCGGTAAGTTTGTCTTTGGTAAGACCCACTGGCCATTCGTCGAACGGCTTGAGCGGCGCAAAGACCTCGAAATTGGAAAAGGGGGAGGCGTCGTCGCTGCCATTGTCCGGACGGCCATGCTGCGAGACGACCGTGATGATTTCAGGATGCCGGAGCAGGATCTCCCGTATTTTCGCAACGGCGGGAGTGCCGGCTTCGAGGGACATCGTTGGCGGCATATTCGCGTGGAGCCAGTAGTTGCCTTCCTCGAGCGCAGGCAGGAACTCGCTGCCGAGCCTGGTTGCTACAAGCCCGCTGACGGCGAGAAATCCTAAGCCCATCGCGATGGAGATCGAGAGGCGGCCGAGGCTCCATTCCAGGACCGGGGTATAGACCGCGCGCAGCGTGCGAACGACGATCGTCTCGCCCTTTTCGATCTTTCTCGGAATCATAAGGGAGGCGAGAACCGGCGTGATCGTAAACGTTGCTAAAAGCGCACCTGCGAGGGCGTAGCCATAGGTTCGCGCCATGGGCCCGAATATCTGGCCTTCGACGCCCTGCATCGTGAACAAGGGAACGAACGCCGTCAGGGTGATCGTCGTGGTGAACAGCACAGCCTGATTGACTTGCAGCCCGCTTATGAAGATCAGACGCAGCCTTTTGCTCCATCTCCGGCCGCTTCCGTGAGTGCCCGTCGATCTTGTTGGGTCTGGCCCCCAATATCCTCGGATGAGATTGTCCAAAAGCGTCCGCCTTTCAGACTTTTTCGCCTGGAAATTTCGGAAAATATTCTCGACCAAGATAACCGCCGAATCGACGATAATCCCGAAATCAACCGCGCCAAGCGATAGGAGATTCGCATCCTCGCCCCGAAGCACGAGCGGGATAATGGCGAAAAACGGCGCGAATGGAATATTCGCGCTGACAATGATGGCGCTGCGCAAATCCCCCAGGAAAAGCCACTGGATGAAGAAGACGAGGAGGCAGCCAAATATGAGGTTGTGCAGGACCGTGTGGGTGGTGACCGATACCAGCGAACTGCGAATTTATTTTTTCGACCTCGGCCTGGACAAGGGGCAGGACCGCGTTCGTATGCTGTGTCCGGCCCATGACGACGATTGCCGCCGCCACGTCGTCGTCGAGATTATAGCCGGGATTGTCGACAAATTGATAATCGGCGGTGACGTGGACTCCGTCGGCGATGCCGAATTTATAGTAGGTTTCAAGAACGCGCTCCTGAATAGGATAGCGCGCCATCGCCGAGGAGGAAATCGAGGCCGCCGGCTGCGAAATGTTGGCCTGCGCGTTGGATATGCCGTTCAGCACCCCGCCGATGCCGAGCTGGTCCTTTTCCCGTCACCAGAGATCGCCACTGATCACGACGCCGGTCGTGATCGAATGCCGAACCGCGCGAAGAATCCTACGAATGACCTGCTGTTCGAGATTGACACTGCACCCACCTTGATGCCTCGCGCGCACGCGGCGTGTCCGGCGCTCCCCATACAGCGGCGGAGGCAAGGAAATTGGGAGTCAAAATTTGACCGTCGTGCGGATGCCAAATACTGCCGCGTCGGGAATACGGCCGACGGCGGGGTTTATGGGATCGATGGCGCCGCCGCCCGGATGAAAGACGTATGAGAACACCGGCTGGACGAGAAAGCCGGGAACGATCTGCGCCTGATAAGTGAGTTCGAAGTCAATCTCATAGTCTCGAACCGGCAAGGCGGCAGACGTAAAGAAAGCCGCATCGGCGTCGCTCTCGCTTACTTCTGGCGAGATGTGTGAATAGGAAGCCGCCGCTCCAAATGAATCGTTTGGCCGCATATCCCAGAGACCGATGAAATTGACGCCCGCGTCGGCATAGAAGTCGATGAGATTGCGGTCGGATGGAGCTGCGGAGGCTCGCGCGAAAACCCCCACGCCCTTTTTCGGGTCGTCTCCAGGCAGACGCCAGATCATTTGATCGATCACACCGTAGAGCCCGGTATTGCCTCGATGGACGAATGGAACGCCATCACTCAATGGGCTGGTCAGCGGCAAGCCGTCAGTGCCGAAACGCTGATCGTTGAAACCTCCGAAGTCGTGCCACAGGCCGAGCTTGACGGTGCCGGCAAGTCCGGCCGAGTCCTTCCCTTGGTTATATTTGAACTGCGCCTCGCCGATTAGAAGAGGCGGGTCTCTTAGCCGGAAATTTATCCCCGCGGGATCCTTGATCTGTTGCAAACCGGTGAACCCCGCCCCAGAAGGATCACCATTGAACAGGGCGGCAAGAAGGGTGGTTTGGTCGTTTGGGGTGAGCTTCAAGCGAACGCCAGGCGTCGCCAGAGGGTAATTGGGTCCGCCGCCGCTCGGAAGATCGGCGGTCATTATATCGGGCCAGCCGAAGGTCCCGTTGGTGTAGAAAGCGGCAAACTCGCTGATAAAGAATTCCGTATCGGCCGACAATTGTCCAATGCGGACAGCCGCAAGCCCTTGAAAAAACTGCTGTTCGACCCAGGCTTCAAACAGCCGCGTTGTTGGCCGCGCCTCTATGCTGGTAAACGGCGCAATATCGAAAAGGTTGAAGCGCGACAGGCTCCGGCCCTGGATGACAAAGGCATTTATATGAAAGGTTGCTCCATTCAGACCGGCGATTTTCTCGAGATCGCCATCGACCGCCATCTCGAAAAGACCTTCGTAGACGGCGCCTTGTTTGACGCCGCCCGTGGGATTTCCAAGTACCTCGCCCGTATAATTCAATTGCAAATTGTAGCCGAGATCGAACAGCCCCTTTTTGAACTGGGCAAGCACCGGAATACTGGAGGCGATCGATGTTTGCAGATTTTGCGGCAGCGCTTCGTTAAACGGCGCCGGCGCGTTGCCAATCGCTTCCTGCGCTTGCGCCAAATTTCCGGAACACGCGGCACACCCGGCACCAAGAAGAAGACAACGCGAAAGCCTGCGCCACGTGTGTTCCCGCCAAGAGATCACGCGAGCGAACTTTTTTTCTTGCTTCATGGAGGCTTCTCTGGATGACAGCGAATGCCCAGTGCCATTGCAACGAGGCCCACTACGACAAAAGGCCAAATCCTGACTGGCTGGCGTTCGATGGATGTGCTGGACATACCCTTTCCGCGCCTAATCCAGAGACTAGGGAAAGTTGTCAGAATTCGGCGTGGAACCGCAGGTCGAAAAGCGACACCGGGCCACCGGCGAGATTATAGCCGGGATTGTCGACATATTGATAATCGGCGGTGATGTAAACTCCGTCGGCGATGCCGGCGAATGGCGCTCAAAATTGGACATGCAGCCGCAGCGAGCCGATCGACACCGGCCCGCGCACGTAATTGTAGCCGGGATTGGCGATGAATTGATAATCCGCAGTTAAAAAGGCATTCTCTGTGAGGCCAACTGAATAGTACGTCTCGACGATCGACTCAGGCCGGTAGCTTAACGCGCCGTCACCGATGTTGACGCCCAACCCGCCGATGCTGAGAAACTTCTGGTAATTGCCGGTAATACCGTTAACGGCTGCCGCCAACCCGACCTTATCCAGTGGACGCCCCCACGACGTTCCTGTCAAGACACCGCCAAACGAGAGGCTGTCGCTGATATCGGTATAGATGATTTCTGATTGCCCGTTCCACCAGCCGATCCGAGCGAACAAACCGAGGTCCTTCGTCACGCTTAGCTCGGCATTGCCGACAATGCCGTATTGCGATCGCGTCTTGCGCGTCGCCGCGATGTCCGGCGTACCACCATCGGTCAAGGGGTTGATGAGATAGGGATTGTTGAGCGTGGCGGCGAAGCTGCCGGCATAAAATTGGTCCTCGAAGCCCGTGACGCGGAATACGCCGGGGGCGCCGAGAAGCGAGTAATTGTGCTGGACCTCGACAATGTACTGGCCCCGCTGGAAGAGCCTCGTGTCGAAATTTTCGCCATTGGAAACATCGGGCACCAGGAAATAGCCGGCGCGAACCGCCCAGTCCTTCTGGTTCAGATCGAGCACCGTCCCGTAAGTATACCCTTGCTGATCGGCGGAATAATTGAACGCGCCGGCATCAACCAACGCCCAATTCATGAAACTAACGCGTCCATCGTGCGAATAGGAGTTGTTGTCGAAGATGTCGCCGATCGCAAGCTTGCCGAACGTGAATGTCAGCCTGGAAATATCTTCCTTCCCGGCCACCTGGTTGGGACCGTCCGCGATATCCTCCTGCTCGCCGCCTAGACCAAAGACATGGCGAAGAAACAAGCGCGCTGTATTGTAATGCGGAAACTGATAGCCGGCCTTCTGGGCTTCGATGTTCGAGAAGCCGGCAAGGCCGTGCGTGTTGGCAAGACCGAAACCTTGGAACGGCTCAGGATTGTAATAGAATTCGGTGCCTGTGTAGGGCTCCTTGAAACCGAGAAATCCTGTCACGCTGAACGTATCGCGCGTTTGCCATGTGGGTTCGAGGCTGTTTGTTCCGGTGTACGCGGCGGGGAACGGCGCGTTGGACTGACCGATGACAGTCGACTGCGCGTGGATACTCACATCGTCGCGGACCGATTGCGGAAGAATCCCGCCTGTCGTTCCGGGAGCGACGGGATTGTCGTTGAAATGATAGTTCAACCCGACCCGCACCGTCTGGAACGTGAGATTGGAATTATAGTGCTCGCCGGCAACCGGAAGGTAGGTGTTGGCGCGAGCGAAATCGAAGAAGGCATATTCGAGCTTGCCGCTCAAATTCGCGGTCAACAAAACCTCGACACCGGCGCCCGCCGTCCAGCCGGGCCGCCAGAAGTAAACGTTGTCGTCGACGCTTCCGGTTGCGAAATCCGTGGTGTTCAATCGGTCTCGATCATAGGCGAAACCTCCGGCGCCGTAGACGAGCCAGTCGCCGGACACGTAACCGACGCGACCGCCTAGGGAGCCGTATATTTGGACGTTGTCGTTGACGACCGACGGCCCCAGGGCGGCGATGTTCTGCTGCAAATTGCTCCGCAGGTTAGCGGGAAAGGAGAAGTCGGCCTCGACGCCGAGCAGGAGACCGGAGGCGGTCACATAATTATAGCCGGCGGCAAAACCGGCGGAGGTGGGGCCGAATTGGTGCGCGTAATCAAGGTGTTCCTCGCCGACCACGCTTGTTTGGCCGATCGAGGGCACGCTCGAAGGATCGCTGGCGTAAGACGAGCTTCCCGCGAAAATGTATCCGACATGGCCGCCAAAGTAGAAACCCTCCCAAGGATTGCTCGCAAATATGGGTGGGCCAGGCGCAATCGCGGGCGTCATGTCGGCGGCAAAAACCGGAGACGCAAGCGTGGCGCACGCCGATAATGTAAGAATGGTAAACTTCATGAAATGGCTTTGCCCCCTTGCCAAATTCCTGTCCCCGGTGCCGAAACTAGCGACGGACAGCTCTTACCGAGAGCCGTTGCCCGAACCGTTCGGCAAAGCTGCGTTCGGCCAGTGCTCCGAACAGGAGACCGATCGTGGTCCACAGCACCACCTGGATACCAAGCGCTGCAACACGGAAGCGCCACAGAACCACGGCCGAGAATTGTTCTGGCAGTTCATTGATCTCCGGCAACACATATTGGACGATCGCGATGACCACGACGAATGCCGCACCGGCGATGAGCGTCGCATCCCACGCGCCGTGGCGCGCCGAGAGGCGCCGTGCGAGTGCCACCGCGAGAACAAGTGCGGCCACCGAAATCGCGAGCAGCACAAAGAATAGTTCCGTTCGAAGCCCGATCGTCTCAGGATTTCCGACCGAAGGCGGATTTGCCGGATATTTAAGGTCGGGGACGAGCACGATCGCAACGAAGCCGCCCAACGCGAGGAGCGCCGAAGTGGCGCGAGGTCCGAGGCGGCCGACGCGACCATAGACGAAAGCGAAGGCGAGCGAAAAAAGGCCGCCGACCGCGGCGCTATAGATGATCACGCCGGTGAACAGACCAAGCCCGGCTTGCGGTTCGCGACTGACGAGTTCCGGCTCCGGCGCCTCGCCCTTGGCCTGGTTCATCTGGTCTTCGAAAGCTATGGCGCGTTCGACCTGCGGTTCGCCAAAAATCCTGGCGAAACCGAATGCCAGCAGTCCAGCAAAGACGCCCACGAGCATCCCGCGGAGGAGGAGATTTCCAACCATGTTTGTGCTTCCTCAATGACAGGGGAAGCCGAGCAGGTGGCGACCGTCATGCACGAATTCATGGACATACATACCGGAGATGAGCGATGTCGCTCCCTCCTCCGCACCCACAAAATAAATCGCCAGCAGCAGGATGAGCCCGGCGAAAATCGCCCATGGCAAAAGCTCTCCGACCGGAATGGGCACCGGGCGGGCGTCGGGCGCAAAGGTACTGTCGGACATTTCGATGTCTCCTGGGATACTGCGTCCCGCTGACCGAAACAGTGAAGTTACGAGGGAGGGTCTGACTTCCGGCAAGTGCACTCGAGCGCTGGCCGGTTACAGTGGCGCGACCGTGCCGGAATTTCACCGGCTTCCAAACCCGTAACTTGGAATCCAAGATTATTGGCGCAGTGGGCCACTGTCAACGAAAAAATGCCCCACGCCCTTGTTGCGTTCGTCGAGCAAGGATTGCCCGAGGTGCTTCCGAGATGCAGGCGCGTGTCGCCGCACAAAAACCGTCTTAATCCAAGCCATCTTGGCGTCTCCCCGTTTTTGCATCAAGAAACGCAGGCATGAAGGCAGGCATGAAGACATGAGGACGTTTTTTGTCAAAGGAGTGGAGCAACTTAAAACACCCTCAAATTAATGAAAAGATGGCAAAGGTAGTGGATCAGTTTGAAATTTGCGTGACATTGACCTGGTTCGGCGTGGTCGCGAATGGAACCTTACTAATCCGTGATGGCGCACCCGTGCCGGATCGTAACGACACGAGGAACCATGTTTCGCATAACAAAACGGAACGCGCGCCATTCATGAAGTCGAAGTCCGGAAGAGTGCAAGCGCGACATTTGCCGGGTGTGAGCCTCGCGGCATTCCTTCTTCTATCGTCCTCGGCCTTGGCGGGACCGCCGTTCATTACCGACGACCCGGAGCCCACCGATTATCAACACTATGAATTGTACTTTTTTTCTCTGGGAACGCATGCCACGGGTGAGCTAACCGGTGTAGCGCCCTCATGCGACTGCAATTATGGCGGCCTGCCCAACGTTCAACTGCATTTCCAACCGGGTATGGCGGTCGCCAAGTCGAACAACTCTTCCCTTCAGTGGGGGCTTGGCGACACGGAATTTGGCATAAAATACCGCTTCATCGAACAGGACAAGGCGAGCTGGGTCCCTTCGATCGCCATCTATCCTTTGCTGGAAGCGCCTACAGGCGATTCCGCTCGCGGGCTTGGCACAGGCAGGACTCACGCATTCGTGCCGATCTGGGTGCAGAAGGATTTTGGCGACTGGACGACCTACGGGGGCGGGGGTTTCTGGATCAACCCCGGCCCCGGCAATAAGAACTTCTGGTTCGCGGGTTGGGTGCTGGAGCGTAAGATCACGGACAAATTTATGCTCGGTATCGAATTGTTTCACCAAACGCCTAATACCAAGTCTCTGAAAGTTTGACTCCTGAGGCGGATTCCCGAATCGGCATTTATCTGATTCACCATGGCAAACAGCTTTTGGGAGAGTTTGCCATGTCGACTCCGGTTCCGCTTCGCTCTGACTTTGACACGATTGGCCTGCGCATGCTGGCGCGGCGATCGCGTGACCCCGATCAGACCCGGCGTCTCTTGGCACTGGCCGAGATTTATGATGGCGGCTCGCGGCCGGATGCGGCGCGGATCGGCGGGGTCGGGGTGCAGATCGTGCGCGACTGGGTTGTCCGTTTCAACGCCAAAGGTCCTGATGGTCTCTTGACCGGCAAAGCGCCGGGCGCTCCCAGCATCCTCGGCGAGCGCCAGCGCCAAGCCTTGCGGCAGGTCGTGGAAGATGGGCCGATTCCCGCCCTGCATGGCGTCGTCCGCTGGCGGCTGATCGATCTGGCGCAGTGGCTCTTCGAAGAGTTCCGGGTTTCGATCTCCAAGCCGACGCTCAGCCGCGAGCTGCGGCATATGGGCTTTCGCAAGCTCTCGGCGCGACCGCGCCATCATGCGCAAGACGAGGAAGCCGCGGCGGCTTTTAAAAAAACTTTCTCGCCCTCGTGGAGGAGACCGCCGCAAAAGAGGCTCCTGGCAAGCCGATAGAGATTTGGTTTCAAGACGAAGCTCGGATCGGGCAGAAAAACAAGGTCACCCGCCGATGGGCGAAACGCGGGACACGGCCTTCGGCGCCGCACGACCAGAGGACGAGTTCAGCCTATATTTTCGGCGCCATCTGCCCGGCCGAAGGAAAAGGCGCCGGGCTCGTACTACCCTCCTGCAACAGCGAGGCCATGGCCCTGCATCTCGAAGAAATCTCGCTTGCGGTCGCACCAAGCGCGCATGCGCTCGTTCTTCTCGATCAGGCCGGGTGGCATGTCTCGGCGAAGCTTCCCGTCCCGGACAACATCACGCTCTTGCCGTTGCCGCCGAAATCGCCCGAGCTCAATCCGGTCGAGAACATCTGGCAATTCATGCGCGACAACTGGCTCTCGAACCGCGTCTTCGAATCCTACGACGACATTCTCGACCACTGCTGCTTCGCCTGGAACAAGCTCATCGACATGCCCTGGAAAATCATCTCCATCGGAACAAGAGAGTGGGCCTATCGGTCGTGATCAGCGAGACTTGGTACCAAGTCTCTGAAAGTTTGACTCCTGAGGCGGATTCCCGAATCGGCATTTATCTGATTCACCATGGCAAACAGCTTTTGGGAGAGTTTGCCATGTCGACTCCGGTTCCGCTTCGCTCTGACTTTGACACGATTGGCCTGCGCATGCTGGCGCGGCGATCGCGTGACCCCGATCAGACCCGGCGTCTCTTGGCACTGGCCGAGATTTATGATGGCGGCTCGCGGCCGGATGCGGCGCGGATCGGCGGGGTCGGGGTGCAGATCGTGCGCGACTGGGTTGTCCGTTTCAACGCCAAAGGTCCTGATGGTCTCTTGACCGGCAAAGCGCCGGGCGCTCCCAGCATCCTCGGCGAGCGCCAGCGCCAAGCCTTGCGGCAGGTCGTGGAAGATGGGCCGATTCCCGCCCTGCATGGCGTCGTCCGCTGGCGGCTGATCGATCTGGCGCAGTGGCTCTTCGAAGAGTTCCGGGTTTCGATCTCCAAGCCGACGCTCAGCCGCGAGCTGCGGCATATGGGCTTTCGCAAGCTCTCGGCGCGACCGCGCCATCATGCGCAAGACGAGGAAGCCGCGGCGGCTTTTAAAAAAACTTTCTCGCCCTCGTGGAGGAGACCGCCGCAAAAGAGGCTCCTGGCAAGCCGATAGAGATTTGGTTTCAAGACGAAGCTCGGATCGGGCAGAAAAACAAGGTCACCCGCCGATGGGCGAAACGCGGGACACGGCCTTCGGCGCCGCACGACCAGAGGACGAGTTCAGCCTATATTTTCGGCGCCATCTGCCCGGCCGAAGGAAAAGGCGCCGGGCTCGTACTACCCTCCTGCAACAGCGAGGCCATGGCCCTGCATCTCGAAGAAATCTCGCTTGCGGTCGCACCAAGCGCGCATGCGCTCGTTCTTCTCGATCAGGCCGGGTGGCATGTCTCGGCGAAGCTTCCCGTCCCGGACAACATCACGCTCTTGCCGTTGCCGCCGAAATCGCCCGAGCTCAATCCGGTCGAGAACATCTGGCAATTCATGCGCGACAACTGGCTCTCGAACCGCGTCTTCGAATCCTACGACGACATTCTCGACCACTGCTGCTTCGCCTGGAACAAGCTCATCGACATGCCCTGGAAAATCATCTCCATCGGAACAAGAGAGTGGGCCTATCGGTCGTGATCAGCGAGACTTGGTATAAAGCCCAGGAAGCATCTCCATAATTCAAGCATGACGCCGGGATACTATGGCGCAACAGCCACGTGGCAACTGCAACTTCCATCCCTGGCGGCTGCCGCCGGGCGCCGGAGCGGCCCGGGAGCGCGAACATGTAGAGTGCGACCGCGCCGCTGAACACGACGACAACGGCAATAACGGCGACCATCGCCTTGCGCGGCATGATCATTCCCGCGCTACCCCTCCAAGAACGGCAGGGGCACACCAAACGTTTGCAACAGAAGTATGGCGTTGAGAAAGAGTACTACCGCGGTTCCAGCGATCGTGGCAACGCGGGTCACCCGGCCATTCGCGAAGGAGCCCATGATGTCGGGCCGTTGGGTGAATAGCAAAAGCGCGATCATGGGCACCGGCAGGGCAAGACTGAGAATGACTTGAACTCATGACGAGCGCGTTGGTCGCATTGACTCCGTAGCCGACAACGATAAATGCCGGCACCATCGTAACAAGCCGCCGGACCACGACCGGAATCCTGAATCCGACGAAGCCTTGCATGATCATCTGGCCGGCCATGGTTCCGACCGCGGAACTCGACACGCCAGAAGCAAGGAGGGAAATCAAGAAGACCGTTGCCGCTCCCCCGCCGAGCAGGGGAAGCAATGTGTGGTAGGCAGTCTCGATCTCGGCGACGTCACTGTGACCTTCGTGAAAAGCGGCGGACGCCATCATCACCATCGCCATATTCACTGCTCCGGCGATCGCGAGTGCGACAATGACTTCCCGGTTGGAAAAGCGGAGGAGACTACGCCGGTCGGCGTCGTCGCGCGCGCTCAGCCGGATGTGAGTGAGGCCGGAATGGAGGTAGATGGCGTGGGGCATGACGGTGGCGCCAATGATGCCCACGGCGATCGTGACGGCCGCCGCATCATCGAGCTGTGGAACGAAGGTGTGGAATGCCGCAGCCGCCCAGTCCACCGGGGCGATGAATATCTCGATCAGATAACAGAGGCAGACGATCGCTACCAAGGTGCCGATGATCAGCTCGATCGGTCTGAAGCCTCGCTTCTCGAACATCAGAATTCCGTAGGTCACGATCGCTGTGACGATCATGCCCCAGAAGAGCGGGAGGTTGAACAGGAGAGAGAGTCCGATCGCACCGCCGAGGAACTCCGCGAGATCAGTCGCCATCGCCGCGATCTCGCTGGCCACCCACATGGCCCAGACGAGAGGCCGCGGCAATTGCTCACGGCACATTTCGGCGAGGTTGCGACCGGTCGCGATGCCAAGCTTAGCCGACAAACTCTGAAACAGCATCGCGATCAGGTTTGCAACCAGAACCACCCAAAGCAAGCCATAGCCGTATTTCGCGCCGGCCTGGATATTCGTCGCAAAATTGCCGGGATCCATATAGGCGATCGAAACGATGACCGCCGGCCCGGCCATCGGAAGGATGGCGCTCAAGCCGCGGCGACGGCCATCGAGCACTTCGCGAATAGCGACCTGCGCCCGATTCAATCGGCGGCCCCGTAGGACGACATCCGTCATTCGACTTCCTTGCGCGAAGGCTTCCCAAATCCAAGCCAAGTGTGAAGGGCAGGCGCCTGCTGCCCCCCAGGGTATAAGATGTAGCATGGGCTACAAAATAATCAAACACAAAAAAGTTGACATGGACTTGTTTTCTTCGGAGGGCACGCGCGCATCGCGTGGCCAAAGGACTAAAGTTTAGTGATCAGGAAAGTGAACGTGGGTCCGCCGCCGGCCGAGCTGCCGGTTGAGGCGCTGCAGGCGCGGCGCTTTGAAAAGGCGCGTTCAGCGCAGGCGGCGGCGGTTCTCGAGGATTATGTCGAATTGATCGACGATCTTCTGGCGAGCGGCGGCGAGGCGCGCCCGACGGATATCGCCCACCGTCTCGGGGTGAGCCACGCGACAGCGATCAAAACCATCGCCCGCCTGAAACGGGAAGGGCTTGCCACCTCGAAGCTCTATCGGGGCGTGTTCCTGACGCCGGAGGGGCATGGCCTCGCCGAGCGTGTCCGCTCCCGGCATCGGCTCGTTGTCGATGTTCTGCGCGCCGTCGGCGTTCCGGAGCAATGCGCGGAACTCGATGCCGAGGGCATCGAGCATCATGTGTCCGATGTCGCGCTCGCCGCTTTCGCGCGGTTTCTGAAGCGCCAAGGCAGTTTGCCATGAGGCTGGCCTGGCTCTAGGTAAAGGTGAGCCGCGGGGACGGGGAGGTATTGCTCGTTAGCGATTCATTTGCGATCGAATAATTCAGGGTGGCTGGGACGCGCCCGAACCCGCCGGGCCAGGACGAAAAAATGAGGCGCTTCGCGGAAAATCGCTCGCCAAGGAGGAAAAATTGTGGTTTTGATGTCACAGAGCCTGACAAGTTGACTTTGACTTGGCATCCTAAGAAGAAACCGCTTTTTTAGTCTTTAGCAACTTGCTAATGTGAGTTTTGAGGTCAAACCTCAATTGCCCGGGATCGGTTGCCTCGGGCACGGCGTTACAGGAATTTTCGCCCGCTTCCCCGCGCGGCATCCCATTTATTTGATGGCGCCTTCCCAAACTCAAATCAGACGGTTTAGCCGCCAAATTCGGAACCATGTTCCATGGACAATCGCGTTTTCGATAAATCCAAGCTTCCCAGCCGGCACGTGACGGAAGGCGCATCGCGCGCGCCGCACCGGTCCTATCTTTACGCGATGGGGCTCACGCGCGAGCAGATTCACCAGCCCCTGATTGGCGTGGCATCCTGCTGGAACGAAGCCGCTCCCTGCAACATCGCTCTAATGCGGCAAGCGCAAGCGGTGAAGAAGGGGGTTGGGTCGGCGGGTGGCACGCCGCGCGAATTTTGCACCATCACGGTAACCGATGGAATCGCCATGGGCCATGAGGGGATGAAATCCTCGCTTGTTTCGCGCGAGGTGATCGCCGACTCGGTCGAGCTTACCATGCGCGGCCATTGCTACGATGCGCTCGTCGGCGTCGCCGGCTGCGACAAGTCGCTGCCCGGCATGATGATGGCTATGCTGCGTCTCAACGTGCCTTCGATTTTCATCTACGGGGGTTCGATCTTGCCCGGAACTTTCAAGGGGAGGCCGGTCACCGTTCAAGATCTTTTCGAAGCGGTCGGCAAATATTCGGTCGGGGACATGTCGGCCGACGACTTGGACACGCTCGAGACCGTCGCCTGTCCTTCGGCCGGCGCCTGTGGCGCGCAGTTCACCGCCAATACGATGGCCACCGTTTCCGAGGCGATCGGACTAGCCCTTCCTTATTCGGCCGGGGCGCCGGCTCCCTATGAAATTCGCGACCGCTTCTGCGTAATGGCGGGCGAGATGGTGATGGACCTTTTGGCGCGCAACCTTCGTCCGCGCGATATCGTCACCCGCAAGGCCCTCGAAAACGCCGCGACCGTCGTCGCCGCTTCCGGCGGCTCGACCAATGCCGCGCTGCATCTCCCGGCCATCGCCAATGAATGCGGGATTGCGTTTGATCTCTTCGAAGTCGCCGAAATCTTCCGCCGGACGCCCTACATCGCCGATCTGAAGCCGGCTGGGAAATATGTCGCCAAGGACATGTACGAGGCCGGCGGCATACCGCTCCTCATGAAGACGCTCCTTGATCACGGTTTCTTGCACGGTGACTGTATGACCGTCACCGGCCGGACAATCGCCGAGAATCTCGAGAAAGTCGCCTGGAATCCTGACCAAGACGTTGTCTGGCCGGCCGACAAGCCAATCACTGCCACCGGCGGCGTGGTCGGTCTGAAGGGGAGCCTCGCGCCCGAGGGGGCGATCGTGAAGGTCGCGGGCATGTCGGAAGCGGCGCTGACCTTTAGGGGGCCGGCGCTTTGCTTCGACAATGAAGAAGATTGCTTTGAAGCGGTGACGAAGCGCCGCTACGCGGAAGGTTGCGTTTTCGTGATCCGCTACGAGGGTCCGCGCGGCGGACCCGGCATGCGCGAAATGCTGGCGACCACGGCTGCGCTTTACGGCCAAGGCATGGGGTCCAAGGTCGCGCTTGTCACCGATGGGCGCTTTTCCGGCGCGACGCGCGGTTTTTGCGTGGGCCATGTCGGACCGGAGGCCGCCGTTGGCGGCCCGATCGCGCTGGTGCGTGATGGCGATATGATCGAGATCGACGCGATCAAGGGAACCATTAACCTCCATTTGGGGGATGCGGAGTTAAAAAAAAGAGAAAAAGATTGGCAACCGCGTAAAACTAATTTCGGGTCTGGCGCGTTATGGAAATACGCCCAGATGGTCGGTCCGGCCGTTGCCGGAGCCGTAACTCATCCGGGTGCATCGAGTGAAACAAATGCCTATGCTGACGTTTAGCCGCCTTTCCGGGGTTGTGCTTTTCGGACTGGCGGCCTGCTTGCCAGGTTCCCGCATTGGCGCGTTCGAGGCAACCGATGGCGTAGTGGTTCAAAAGGCACCGCTCCAGACATTCGCGACGCCTCGGGCTGCCTTGCAGGCGGGTCTCGAAGGGTTTCGTTCAGGCAATCCCACCTCCGCGATCGAGGCCTTGAAATATGCCGCGGCGGGAGGCGAATTACTGGCGCAATGGAAGCTTGCCAAAATTTATGCCAACGGCGACGGCGTGCCGCGCGACGATATCAAGGCGTATGACTATTTCTCTCAAATCGTCAAGAATTACGATGAGGACGATCCGAACCGGCGCGATCGCGCGGTTGTGTCGAGCGCGTTGGTCTCGCTTGGGATTTACAATCTGAACGGAATTGACAACAGCGAAGTCCGTCCTGATCCTCAACGCGCGCTCCAAATGTTCCAATTCGCGGCGACGAATTTTGGCGATGCGGACGCCCAATACAATTTGGCGCGGATGCACCTCGACGGCGCGGGCGTCGATAAGGATGGCCGGGAGGCAATCCGCTGGCTATTTCTCGCCGCGGATAAAGGCCACCTTCAAGCGGAGGCTCTGCTCGGCCAAACGCTCTTCACGGGCCGCGAAGGTGTTCCGCCGCGGCGCGGGCTCGGCCTCATGTGGCTGACCTTGGCGCGGGAAGCCGCGATTGATTCCAAAAAGGATAAATGGATCATCGATCTCTATGACAAAGCGGTGGCTTCGGCGAATGACGGAGACCGGCAGCGTGCGCTCGAGTACTTGGAAGATCATCTGAAGCGCCGCAATTGATCTCGTGTGATCTCGTGTGGTCCGCGCGCGGCTTTTGGCGCGGTGTGTTTTGGAATGCGCGACCGCCCGAAGCCGACTTGCGCGGAAAAGCCGCGAGCCGCAGTCGCTTCCGGCGCTCCCTCTTCCGGTTTCGGTTTCGGCTACCGTTTCTTCATTTCCTTCACGCGAAGAGACATTTTTAGGGCCTGCCTTGCTTCGGCGCGGCCGGCGATAGGTTGAAGGATTTGCCGGAATTCGTCGCGTTTCTCGTGAATCGAGGCGATCACCTTGCCCATGGGGATACCCATGTCCACGAGCACGGCTTCCGCCAATTGCAGGCTAGCCTCGATAGTCTCCGGGACGGCATCGCTCACGCCAAGCCCGTAGAGCTGCGTTGCGTGATGCGCGTCGCGGGCTCTCGCGACAATGATTAGTTCCGGATGTCCGGCGCGGGCGTCGCGAACAATCTGTTCCGCGTCGGCGGGATTATCCATTGTTATGATGAGAGCCTTGGCCTTTCCCAATCCGCAGCGCTCAAGAAACTCGGAGCGCGACGCGTTGCTCCAATAGATATTTCTTCCTTCACCGCGGAACTTTTTTACCAAGCCGGGATCGGTATCGACGGCCAAATAGCGGATGGCATGCGTATGAAGCATGTCGCCGACGAGCTGGCCAACCCGGCCGTAGCCGACGAGGATAGCATCGGGCGCCAGACCGTCCAGGTCCGGCTCCAGGAGGGCGGCGGGCTGCGATGCGGTGGGCCGTCTTGCCAAGCGCTTGGCGAGAGCGCCAAGGAATGGCACGGCGAACATCGAAAGAGTCACCGCGATCATTGCCTTCGCGCCGGCGCCGGCGGGCATGGCCTTGGCGGCGACGGCCGCTGTGATGACGACGAAAGCAAATTCCCCGCCGGATGCCAGCATAAGCGCGGCCTCGGTGGAGACCCGGACGGGCAGGCGGGCTATCCACCCAGCTAGCCAGTTGACGCAAAACTTGACGAGAATGATGCAAAGCGCAAGACCGAAGGCCATTTGCGGAGCGGAAAATATGTGTGAAAGATCGAGGCTCGCGCCGATCGAGACAAAGAAAAGTCCGAGCAGCAAACCTTTAAAGGGCTCGATCGTGACTTCGATCTCGCGGCGGTACTCGGTTTCGGCGAGCAGAATGCCGGCGATGAAGGCGCCAAGTCCCATCGACAAACCGCTCGCCGCAGTGAGAACGCCAGTGCCAATCACCACGAGCAGGCAGGCCGCCATGAAAAATTCGGTCGACCCCGCCGCCGCGACGTGACGAAATAGAGGCCGCATGACAAGCCGGCCGCCGAGCACGATGACGCTCAAGCCGGTGAGCGCGGGAACCAGGAAAGAGACAACAGCCATGCCGAGGCCGCCGCCGCGCATTCCGAGCATGGCGACCATGAACAGGAGCGGCGCCACCATCAGGTCCTGAAAGAGCAGAACGGCGAAAATCGTGCGGCCCGCCGTGGTTCCGAGCCGCTTGGCCTCGGCGAGCACTGGAATCACGATGGCTGTGGACGACAGGGCAAGCGCAAAACCGAGCACCGCCGCCGAGGTTGGAGGCTCCCCTAGGGTCAAGGCCAAGGCGCCAAGCGCGGCGGCGGAGCCGAAGACCTGCAGAGCGCCGAGCCCGAAGACGAGCCGACCGATGATCGCCAAACGCTGCCACGATAGTTCAAGGCCGATCATGAACAGGAGAAAGACGACGCCGAATTCCGCGACCGGCGCGATTTGCTCGACATTGTCGAGAGCGAACGGAGCGAGCCAGCCGATTTGCCGGGCGAGCGCGCCAAGGCCATAGGGGCCAAGCAAAACACCCGCGCCAAGGAAACCCAGAACCGGACTGAACTTCAAGCGCCGGAACAGCGGCACGACCACGCCCGCCGTCGCGAGAAAAATCAATGTTTCCTTGTATTGCTCGGGTGCGAAGGTGGTCATCGGCTTGTTTAGCCAAAATAACTCTCGAAGGGAGGAAATTTTGGGTCATTCGCGCTCCCGCGGTGCGGTCAAGGAACATGATACCGTGGCCGGGGGGATGACGCTCTCTTTCCCGCGCCGCCGGAATCCTGCATTGTGGCGCCATGTCCGATCTCTCAAAGAGCAACGCGATCGAGCTCAGCGTCAGCGAATTGTCCGCCGCCTTGAAGCGGGCGGTCGAGGATCGTTTTGGCTTCGTGCGCGTGCGCGGCGAGATTTCGAACTATCGCGGGCCGCATTCATCTGGCCACGCCTATTTCAGTTTGAAAGACCAATCCGCCCGCATCGATGCGGTGATTTGGAAGGGCGTTTTTGCGAAACTGAAGATCAAGCCGCAGGATGGCTTGGAAGTCGTCGCGACCGGCAAGGTCACAACCTATCCCGGCAAATCCACCTATCAAATCATCGTCGAGGCGTTGGAGCCAGCGGGCATCGGCGCGCTCATGGCGCTCGTCGAGGAGCGCCGCCGGAAACTCGCCGCCGAAGGGCTTTTCGATGACGCGCGCAAGCGGCCGTTGCCGTTTCTGCCCGCGTGCATAGGGGTTGTCACGTCGCCTACGGGAGCCGTCATCCGCGATATCCTGCACCGCATCGCGGAGCGGTTTCCGCGCCATGTCGTGGTCTGGCCCGTGCGGGTCCAGGGCGAAACCTCGGCGGCCGAGATCGCCGCCGCGATCGACGGCTTCAACAGCTTGCCTGAACAAGGTTCCTTGCGGCGGCCGGATGTGATTATCGTCGCGCGGGGAGGTGGTTCACTCGAGGATTTGTGGAGTTTCAACGAGGAGATCGTCGTGCGCGCGGCGGCGCGGAGCCTAGTGCCGCTCATTGCCGCGGTCGGGCACGAGACGGATTGGACGTTGATCGACCATGCCGCCGATCTGCGCGCGCCGACCCCGACGGCGGCGGCGGAAAAAGCGGTGCCCGTGCGGACCGAACTCGCCGCCGCGCTCGCCGATCTCGCCCACCGCCACATCGACGCCGTGCTGCGAGGCCTCGACCGCCGCTGCGGCGAATTCCGTGCCCTGTTGCGCGCCCTTCCGCAAAGCGACAGCATTTTCGCCCTTCGCCGTCAGCCGCTCGACAATCTCGATAGCCGCCTTTTTAGTGCGCGCGCGAAAGCCTACGGCCGCGGGCAGCTCGAACTGGCGCGCCTGTCCCATCGCCTCGCGCAACAGTCTCCGCATGCAAAAATGGGCCGCGCGGCGGAACGGCTCAAGGCGCTGGAACAAAGGTTGGCGCGTTGCCGGACCGTGGGCAATGACGGAAGGAAGCAAGGCCTCAAACACCTCGCCGCGAGACTTGGCGCTAACCGTGCGGCGCGCATCAGAATCGTGCGCGATGCCCGCGTTCACCTCAAAGGTTTGGCGGAACGCATGACGCACGCCTCAGATGCCCGCGTCGCGGTTCGCCGGGTGGAGGTTAACGGCTTGGAAAAATTGCTCTTTAGTCTTGGTTATCCCCAGGTTCTCGCGCGGGGCTTCGCGCTGGTCCGCGACAGCGACCGCAAACCCCTGCGCCGAGCGGCCGAGGTGGCCGAAGGGGCGCGTCTCGATATTCAGTTCTTCGACGGCCACAAAACAGCGGTTGCTACCACCGAGAAAGCCGCCCCTCCGCGCAAACGCGCGGCCAGTAACGGCCGGCGCAAACGCGAACAAGGTTCACTGTTCTGACAAGGTTGCGTCTGGGCACTCTCTATAACCCGCCGGCGCCGGTCCGGCCGGAGCTTGGTATAATACCAAGTCTCGCTGATCACGACCGATAGGCCCACTCTCTTGTTCCGATGGAGATGATTTTCCAGGGCATGTCGATGAGCTTGTTCCAGGCGAAGCAGCAGTGGTCGAGAATGTCGTCGTAGGATTCGAAGACGCGGTTCGAGAGCCAGTTGTCGCGCATGAATTGCCAGATGTTCTCGACCGGATTGAGCTCGGGCGATTTCGGCGGCAACGGCAAGAGCGTGATGTTGTCCGGGACGGGAAGCTTCGCCGAGACATGCCACCCGGCCTGATCGAGAAGAACGAGCGCATGCGCGCTTGGTGCGACCGCAAGCGAGATTTCTTCGAGATGCAGGGCCATGGCCTCGCTGTTGCAGGAGGGTAGTACGAGCCCGGCGCCTTTTCCTTCGGCCGGGCAGATGGCGCCGAAAATATAGGCTGAACTCGTCCTCTGGTCGTGCGGCGCCGAAGGCCGTGTCCCGCGTTTCGCCCATCGGCGGGTGACCTTGTTTTTCTGCCCGATCCGAGCTTCGTCTTGAAACCAAATCTCTATCGGCTTGCCAGGAGCCTCTTTTGCGGCGGTCTCCTCCACGAGGGCGAGAAAGTTTTTTTAAAAGCCGCCGCGGCTTCCTCGTCTTGCGCATGATGGCGCGGTCGCGCCGAGAGCTTGCGAAAGCCCATATGCCGCAGCTCGCGGCTGAGCGTCGGCTTGGAGATCGAAACCCGGAACTCTTCGAAGAGCCACTGCGCCAGATCGATCAGCCGCCAGCGGACGACGCCATGCAGGGCGGGAATCGGCCCATCTTCCACGACCTGCCGCAAGGCTTGGCGCTGGCGCTCGCCGAGGATGCTGGGAGCGCCCGGCGCTTTGCCGGTCAAGAGACCATCAGGACCTTTGGCGTTGAAACGGACAACCCAGTCGCGCACGATCTGCACCCCGACCCCGCCGATCCGCGCCGCATCCGGCCGCGAGCCGCCATCATAAATCTCGGCCAGTGCCAAGAGACGCCGGGTCTGATCGGGGTCACGCGATCGCCGCGCCAGCATGCGCAGGCCAATCGTGTCAAAGTCAGAGCGAAGCGGAACCGGAGTCGACATGGCAAACTCTCCCAAAAGCTGTTTGCCATGGTGAATCAGATAAATGCCGATTCGGAAATCCGCCTCAGGAGTCAAACTTTCAGAGACTTGGTATAAGCCTTACGCTTTCATGCTAATGCGGGACCTTGATCAATGCCGGGCGATGGGCGATTTAGACCCTAGCGCGAGCGCCGCCGGCAGAAAATCCCCGGCCGACCCTAGTCGGCGTTGTTAGCCGAAAAAAAAATGCTTGAACGAAGAGGATTTTCCGTTGTTTACCCATCGCCGCTGCCCAATCGGCGAACGCCGGTCAAAGTCTTGCGCTCCGGTCTGGGGGGCAGGGAGCGCCCCTCGGGCTTCTTCTTGCCGCCGAAATGAGATGATTTTTGGAACCCGATCGTCCATGACGGATTTTTCCACCGCCAATCGTCGCGCGTTACCCCCCGGCCCAGAGTTGCGTCGTCCATGATCGAGCCAGTACGAATTGCGCTCGACGCCATGGGCGGCGACCATGGACCGGAAGTGATCGTTCCAGGTGCCGCCCGCGCGCTGCGACGGCGGCCCGATATGAAATTTCTGTTTTTTGGCAATTCCGCCAGGATCCGGCCGCTTCTTGATGCCGAGCCGGGGCTTTCGGAGGTCTCTACCTTGCGTCATACCGGTGTTTCGGTCCGGATGGACGCCAAGCCTAGTCAGGCGTTGCGCGCGGGCCGCCGGACATCGTCGATGTGGCTTGCCATCGAAGCGGTGAAGAAGAACGAAGCCGATGTCGCGGTTTCGGCCGGCAATACCGGCGCCTTGATGGCCATGGCGAAAATTTGCCTGCACATGATGCCGGGGATCGGCCGCCCGGCGATAGCGGCGATCTGGCCCACGGTTCGGGGCAAGTCGATCGTCCTCGATCTCGGGGCGTCGATCGGCGCCGATGCACGGCATCTTGTCGATCTCGCGGTCATGGGTTCCGCGATGGCCCGGATCGTCCTTTCCATCGAACGACCGACCGTGGGTTTGCTGAATATCGGTGTCGAGGAAATCAAGGGCATCGACGGGGTCAAGACCGCCTCCCGCTTGCTGCGCAAGTCCAGTCTGCCAAATCTCGACTACCGGGGCTTCGTCGAAGGCGACGACATTGGCAAGGGAACGGTCGATGTCGTGGTCACCGAAGGCTTCGCCGGCAATATCGCCTTGAAGACCGCAGAAGGCACGGCCAATCAGATAGCGCAATATCTGCGCGAAGCGCTTGGCCGCGATTTAATGTCGAGGATAGGCTATTTTCTCGCGCGCCATGCCTTCGCGGCATTGAAGGCCAAGATGGATCCGCGCAATGTCAACGGCGGGGTGTTTCTCGGCCTTAACGGCGTGGTTATCAAGAGTCATGGCGGGTCCGATGCGGTCGGCACGGCGCACGCGGTGGAAATCGGCTATGCCATGGTCCGGCACGAACTCTTGCGTAAAATTCGCGATTCGCTTCCGCTCGCACGCGCACAATTCCCCACCCAGTCAAGGCTCTGGAAGGCGGGTGCGCCGGCCGCGGCGCCCTCGGGTCCCCTTTAGTTATCGAATGGATAATTCCGTGAACCACGCAGCGTCAGGCAAGCTCCGTTCCGTCGTCTTGGGGCTCGGCTCCTATCTTCCCAAACGCATCGTCAGCAATGCCGACCTCGAAAAGTCGCTGGAGACGACCGACGCGTGGATCGTGCAGCGCACGGGTATAAGGCAGCGCCATGTCGCCGCCATGGACGAGCCGACCTCGCGGCTAGGTCTAAATGCGGCCAAAGCCGCCCTTGCCGACGCTGGGCTCAAGGGATCGGATCTCGATCTCGTAATTGTCGCGACTTCGACGCCGGACTTTACCTTTCCCGCCGTCGCGACCCAGATCCAGGCCGGGCTCGGTATGACAAACGGCGCCGCTTTTGACGTCCAGGCGGTTTGTTCCGGGTTCGTCTTCGCGCTTGCCACCGCCGACAAATTCTTGGCGTCTGGATCGCACCGGCGCGCCCTCGTCATCGGCGCGGAAACCTTCTCGCGTCTTCTTGACTGGACCGATCGGACGACATGCGTTCTCTTCGGCGACGGGGCTGCGGCCGTGGTGCTCGAAGCGCGGCGCGGGGAAGGAACCGCGCGGGATCGCGGCGTTCTTACGTCGCATCTTCGCTCGGACGGACGCCACCGGGAAAAGCTCTATGTCGATGGAGGGCCTTCCACGACGCGGACGACCGGGCATTTGCGGATGGCTGGAAGGGAGGTCTTTCGCCACGCGGTCGGCATGGTCGCGGATGTCGTTACGGCGGCCTTCGAGGCGACCGGAACGAGCGCCGCCTGTCTCGATTGGTTTGTGCCGCACCAAGCCAACCGCCGCATTATCGACGCGTCGGCGGAAAAACTTGGGATCGCGTCAAACAAAGTCATCGTCACCGTCGATTTGCACGCCAACACGTCGGCCGCGTCAATTCCGCTCGCTCTTGCGGTCGCGCGAGACGACGGCAGGATCAAGCCAGGCCACCTCGTGATGATCGAAGCGATGGGCGGCGGTTTCACCTGGGCTTCGGCACTTATCCGCTGGTGAGCTTCGCGGCCAGGACCGCCGCCGGAAGTGTCTTGATTTGGCGCAAATTTTGTTCCAGTGTTTCAGGTCCATCGGATGGCTTGGCCACGGGAACGCAATAGGCGGTACATCAGCATCTGACCACGGGTGCGAGGATGGGCCGTCAAGTCCACGAAATTTTGGTCAAAATATCGAAGATGAAAAAACCTAGAACGAGCGAATGTCCACGGATCACCGGCTGTTTCGAGCAGGACACGCTCCGGCTTTTCGAACTAGCATAGGTCCTCGACGATTGAACGCCGCCATCAGATTTCAAGTTTAGCTTGGACTGCGGACCGCGCCGGGGCCTCATATATTCGTTTCCTTAGCTGGACGGAGCCCGGTATGCGGTTACCAGACCAGTTTTTTACGCGTGACTGAAATGGTTTATTGGGGGTTAAGGGATGACAAAATCCGCACCCATGCATTCTGCTGGAGAACTTGGATTGTCTGTCGCGGAACGCACGGTCGATGCTTCCCAGCGGACCGTTACGCGAGTCGATCTCGCGGAAGCCGTGTACCGTTGTGTCGGTCTGTCGCGCAAGGAGTTGGCTATTCTGGTCCAGTCGGTGTTGGATGAACTAGCCGATGCTTTGATCGGGGGCGAATCCATCAAATTGTCTTCATTTGGGCGGTTTCTTGTGCGCGCCAAGTCGGAGCGCGTTGGGCGAAATCCCAAGACCGGGATCGAAGTTCCGATAACCCGGCGCCGCGTCATGGTGTTCAAGCCATCGAATGTGCTCAAGGCCCGGATCAATGGTCTGGCGGTTGCCGATGAAGAGGACGACTGAGCAATTTCGCGGTTCCCGGTAGCGAAAATTTATTTTCGCGAGAATAGCGCCAGCGCGCGACCCGGCAAGGGGCCTGCGATCGAGACGGCCTGCTTGGAGCTTGAGATAAGGAACTAGCGGCGGATGGATAAAAGCGCCGATGCGTTTCGCACGATCAGCGAGGTCGCCGGGGAGCTTGATCTGCCGCGACATGTGCTGCGATTCTGGGAGACCCGCTTTCCTCAAATCAAGCCGCTGAAGCGCGCGGGAGGCCGGCGCTATTACCGTCCCCGCGATATAGAGGTTCTGCGCGCGATTAAACATCTCCTCTATGGGCAAGGTTATACGATCAAGGGCGTGCAGCGTGTTTTGAAGGAGCGGGGTGCTGGCGCGTTCGCCGCCGCGAACGATGCCGCGAACGAAAGCCGTTCCGAGCTTTCTTTTCCGGCGGCGCGAGAATTGCCGCCACTCGAGGGCTCGCCGCCCCGGCAAGGCGAGACGGCTTTGAACAGCGCGGTCCGCTCCGGCGGATTGGAGCCACCGGCCGAATCGCGCGCCAGCGCGGATCGAGAAGAATCCGCCGGAATAACCAGCGAGGGTCAAATGTGGCCTTTGGCCTTAACGACCGAAGAGATCGTGCGGTTGCGGGCGGCCTTGGCCGAACTGGCGGCGTGCGAAGACATACTTGATGCCGCGCGCCGCCGGTAGCTTTGGGGGATGCGCGCGGAGCATGGCCCGCCATAGCGGAAACCGGGGTGCGATCCGTCCTTGCGATTGCTCGGCATCGCACGGCGCGTTGCGCCTGAAGAGGGCTTTCTCTATAAGGGCCACGGTCGGAGTGTAGCGCAGCCCGGTTAGCGCACTAGTCTGGGGGACTAGGGGTCGCGGGTTCGAATCCCGCCACTCCGACCAAATGGCCAGCCACCCCTGGTCATTTGTGCGGGTCATTTGTTATTGGAGGCGGGTGATTGTTCGCGCGCTTTTGTGTTGCGTGCCGTTTCCGCGCAAATCACCCTACTTACCGAGATCAAGATATGCGCCAATCTATGCCCGATACTTAACTCTCGAACCGCGTCCTCGAATGCTGCGATGAACTCCTCGATCACTTTAGTTTTACCTGCACTCGGTTGACCGGTTGGTGCTGGACGGTCATTCCCCAAACGTGCCCGCGAATGGGCGCCGGAGAGAAGGTGCGGCAGCCCTTGCCCAATTAGCCAGCCCACCCAAGAGGAAACAGAACCATGAAAACGTCAAATCTAGCTATGTTGTCCGTCCCAATGCTGGTCGCGGCGTCGATCGCGCTATCTGGTTGCGGTAAGCGAAGCGCCACCAATCCCACCATGATTTCCTATTCTCAGGTCGGCGTATGCAAAAGCTACGCTACGCTAACCGGCAACGAGGAGAAGGCGAAGCCCAATGAAGGCTTTGTGATCTTCAAAATTGAAACCATCGACAATTCAAAACAGAGCGACACTTTCCACCTCGACCCAGAGCGCTTGATGATCGACCAAACCACCCCCGAATTTCAACAGAAAGATATATCTCGCCGAAGCCGCCGGTTTATAGATGCGGATCCGAGATTCGCGCAGGCCATGGGCGTGAAGGGCCTTGCGCGGGCCGCTTTCCCGGCGAACGAAAAAACCGACGTCAACAGTTTTGTTATCGTTCCGCTTCGCCTGGACATCGGGTTGGGCGGGCCGAACGCCAAGCAATACTCGTTCGACCTCGTGTACGATACCACGACTACCGAAGTACAAGTCGGGACTAACGACGTAGTCACCACAAAAACAAATGCGGCCGTAGACAAGTACTCGGTGGTCGATAACTGCAAAGAGTTAGCACTCAAATAGGTGGATTTCATCTTCTGCTCTGGCAGCCTTGTGCCGGCACATGCGAACCCGCGCGCCATCGCCCGGGCTCGCAGCGGCGACTCGCGTGCCGCCGGTTGGTCCCCGCCGAGTGCGTTGTTGGAATTTGAAGGTGGCATTGGCTCTGATCTGGAAAGAGTTGCTGCACCAAGTACGGGCGGCGCGCGGGGTTAAGCTTACGGCTGTTTAACTCCTGCCCCAGGCAAGCTTTTGCGTGCGTTTGTGGTGTACGGAACAAAAGCTTGCCTTGGACGTTTTAGGCGTCAAGGGGGCAAGAAGATGGCGCAACTGGGGCGTGCGAGCCGCGAATAGGATGGCGCTCGGTGTCGCGCGCGTGTTCGCGAACCAAACAATCAAACGGTAGTCGGAATGAATTTGACGTCGGAGAATGATCGTTTTCAAGGCGGCGCATTGGCGCCGGGCGAGAGCAGATTCGAGAAACCCGAGTTCGGGGATTTCCGAGAAACGGCGTTGCGTGCGCATTTTGGCTGGAAGCTACAAAAAATCTTCCCCGTGCCGTCAGGCGGTTCCGAGCCGGAAATTGTCCGCATCCTCCTGCGGAAGATCCAATCAAAGCTCGACAAGCCGCCCGTTCCTGGAGGGGGGTGAGAAATTGGCAATCGAGGAATTCGCCCGCATGGAAATTGGGGCGCGGGCGCTAACCATGCAGCAGGCTTAACGCTTCCTCGTGAATGCGCCCGTTGCAAGAGGCGACAACGTCGCCGCCTCTTGCCGGACTGCCGCCGTCCCAGCACGTCACAATTCCGCCGGCACCTTCGACGATCGGCACCAGGGCAACAATATCGTGGGCCTTGAGGTCCGGTTCGATCACGCAATCGACGTGGCCCGCCGCAAGCATCGCAAAAGCGTAGCAATCGCCGCCATAGCGCGACAGGCGCGCCCTGGCCTCGATCCGGCGGAGTGCCTTGAGCTTTACGGTGGAGTACAATAATGGCGATGTCGTCATCAGCGTGGCCTGCGCGAGCTTCTCGCAGCGCCTGGTGGCGAGCTTGCGTTCCATCATCCGATGATCGCAACCAGGACCGCGCCAAACCGCGCACCTCCCATCGCCGGTAAAACGCTCCAGGGTGAAAGGTTGAACCATCATGCCATACGCTGGGCACCCATTGTGCAGAAGCCCGATGAGACTCCCCCACACCGGCATGCCGGCGATGAAGCTCTTGGTGCCATCGATCGGATCGAGCACCCAAACATATTCCGCTTCGCTTTGAACCGGACCGAATTCCTCGCCGATGATGCCGTGATGCGGGAACGTCGCCTGGATGAGACGCCGCATCGCCGCTTCCGCGGCACGGTCCGCCTCCGTTACGGGATCGAACATGCCTCCGGCGTTTTTGTCCTCGGCGCGGAGCGAGGTACGAAAGAATGGCAGAATGGTATCGGCCGCGACATCGGCAAGCTTCTCGACGAAAGCGGCGAAATCCACGGTTGTCATTGGCTGCCGGTTCCGGTTACGAAGGCCGCTAGCCGCTCGTTGGCACGAAGGCCAGCTGGCCGCAAGCCAAAATCCGGACTCTCGTCCGGCGCGGCGTCCGCCGCGCGCTCGAAAATCCGCGACAGGCGGGCTTCAAAATGAAACGGACCGCTCGCTAAGCTGGCAGAACCGCATGTGCCTTGCCTTGCGTCCGACCGGCCGCGATCATTCGCCTTAGCTCGGGCAGGCACGATCCGCAATTTGTGCCAGCGTTGAGCCGTGCGCCCACCGCCTCCGTCGAACATGCGCCATCGGCGATCGCCGCCAAGATGGCCCGCGATTTCACGCCAAAGCACGCGCAGATTGTAGGGCTTGCGTCGAAGTCGGCGGACGCGCTTCTACCCGCCAAAAGAAAACGGCGCGCGTTGCCGTCGAGCCGCTCCATCCGCCATGCCTCGGCCAGACCGCTCCATGGCGGAACCTCTCCCTCCCGCCCAAAAAAGAGCGCCCCATCGAGCCTTCCACGCAGGATCAGCGCGGCGCGAAAAATGCCTCTCGCGCGATCGTAGTACGTCGTCGGCTCGGCTCGGCGGGATCCGGCGGCAAGCGCCTCGAACAAAGCCGCGAAAGGCTCATTGGTCGCAAATCGCGCCGCATAGCCGCCCTCAATGGCGGTCCATGCGAAGACGGTGTCGCCCGCAAGGGGCACACGCGTGCGCGCCAGAACAAAGCCATGCGCGGAGAAACGGACCAGAGCCAACGCCGCCGGAACGGTCTTCGAGTCCGGCTGCCCCGAATGGGGATCGGTGAAGGGATGGATAAGCGCGGCCACGCGTGCGCGCCCCGCGGTCTCGTCGTTCCAATGGATTGGAACGAAGATCCGGCCTGGGACTTGCGCGGCGGTGATGTTGACACGCAGCACGGCACTCCCGTGCGCAGTGCCAACCCGGGCGAACCCGTCTCCGGCGAGGCCGAGCTTCGATGCATCGTCCGGATTCACCTCGACGAAGGGATCGGGCAAGTGACCAGCGAGTTTCGGCGAGAGGCCGGTGCGGGTCATCGTGTGCCATTGGTCGCGTACCCGCCCGGTGTTCAAAAGGAAAGGAAAGTCCGCGTCCGGCGCTTCCGCAAGGGCAGGCTCCTCGATGGCAATGAAGCGGGCCCGGCGCGAGAGCGTGAAAAAGCGCCCGTCTGCGAACATTCGCTTTTTCCCGCCTGCACCGCCGACGGGGGCCGGCCATTGCAGCGGCGCGAGCGCATCGTAATCGGCGTCGCTTAGGCCCGCAAGGCCACCGAGATCGAAGTCGCGGGTTCCATTGTTCTCGAACACGGAGAGCGCGGCATGCTCGCGAAAGATCGCGGCCGGGCCCGCATAATCGAACGCGGCGCCAAAGCCCATCCGCTTGGCGACTTCCGACACGGCCCACCAATCGGGCTTAGCCTCGCTTGCGGGCGGCGCGAAGGCGCGCTGGCGCGAGATCTGCCGCTCGGAATTTGTCACCGTCCCGTCTTTTTCTCCCCAGGCCGCGGCGGGCAAGAGCACATGCGGGCCAGCGCCGATCGTATCGGTCGAGCGTACATTATCCGAAATGACGAGGAGATCGAGCTTGGTCAGGGCCGTGCGCATTTCATCGGCGCGCGGCAGGCTGACCGCCGGATTGGTGCCCATGATCCACAACGACTTGATGTCACCCCGCGCGATGGCCTCGAACATCTCGACGGCCTTGAGACCCTCGTGCCTCGCCATGCGCGACGCGCCCCAAAAGCGGTCCACGCGGCCAATCTCGGCCAGCGAAAACCCCATATGCGCGGCGAGCTGATTGGCGAGGCCGCCGACTTCGCGCCCGCCCATCGCATTCGGCTGCCCGGTTAAGGAAAATGGCCCAGCGCCCGGAATGCCGATGCGGCCAGTCGCAAGATGGCAATTGATAATGGCGTTGACCTTGTCGGTGCCTTGCCAGGATTGGTTGACCCCTTGGCTATAGAGAGTGGCGACGCGGTTTGTTGCTGCCCAGAGATCGAAGAAGGTCACGATGTCCGCGCTTGCGGCGCCGCATTTTTTGGCGACGCTGGCTACCAGGCCGCATTCGATCCAACGAGCACCAGGAGGTCCGCCTCGTCGAGATCTTCGTAGCAGCCTGGCACCGTATCCGATCCGAAGGCCCGCTTGTGCCGGGCGACCGAGGAGGCCATGCAGAGGCGCGAATTTGTGTCGACATTGGCGGAACCGATAAACCCTTTCATCAGCTTGTTGGCGACGTAATAATCCTCGGTGAGCAACTGGCCCGAGAGATAGAACGCGACGGCCTCAGGTCCATGCCTTTCGATGGTTCGCCGCAATCCTCCGGCAATGCGATCGAGCGCGGCGTCCCATGTCGCGCGCGCGCCGTCTACCATCGGATGCAGGAGTCGCGTTTCGAGCCCCAAGGTCTCGCCGAGCGCGGAGCCCTTGGCACAGAGCCGGCCGAAATTCGCCGGGTGGCTTTCGTCGCCGGTGATGGCTGCCCCGCCGGCGCCGTCGGGCGTCGCTACGACGCCGCAGCCGAGGCCGCAATAAGGGCATGTCGTATGAACGCCCGGCGCCTGTGCGCGGGCATTCATCAGTAGACGTCCGTCTGATACCGGTGTTGCGCCCGGAGGTCCTTCACGAACGCATTGGCGGAGGTCGCATCCATCTTGCCGTGTTCCGCGCAGATTTGAACGAGTGCCGCGTCGACGTCGGCCGCCATGCGCTTGGCGTCGCCGCAGACGTAGAAATGGGCGCCGTTGCCGAGCCACGCCCAAAGACCGGCGCCATCCTCGCGCATCTTGTCCTGGACATAGACTTTCTTGTCGGCATCGCGCGACCAGGCGAGAGACAGCTTGGCGAGAGTGCCCGCCGCCTGGAACCCCGACAGCTCGTCCTCATAGAAAAAATCGGTGGCGCGCCGCTGGTGGCCGAAGAAGAGCCAGGCCGGGCCCTTGGCCTTGGTGGCCATGCGTTCCTGTAAGAACGCCCGGAACGGCGCGACGCCGGTGCCGGGACCAACCATGATAATCGGCGTATCAGCGTTCGCAGGCAGCGCAAAATCATGCGCCCGCTGGATATAGGCCTTGACCTTGTCGCCGGGCCGTAAAGCCGTGCCGGCGAATGTCGAGGCAACGCCAAGCCGCTCGCGCCCGCCGATCGCATAGCGCACATGGTCGATGGTGAGCGATGCGCGCCCCGGTCCCGCCTTGTACGAAGAGGCGATTGAAAAGAGCCTCGGCTGCAGCGGTTCCAGGGCCTCGACGAAAGCCTCGGGATCGGGCCGCAGCTTCGCGAATTTTTCGACGGCCGCCAGCACATCGAGTGTCGCGGCGTCGCCGTCTGGATCTTCCCCCTTTGCCAAGGCCTTTGCCTTGGCCCTTGAAAAGCCGCCGGTAATATAGGAGATGAGCTCGAACAGCATGTCCGGCGCTAGTCCGAGCGAAACGTCTTCCCGGAACACCTGGTGCAATGTCTTGCCGCCGATGGGAAAATCATGCGGTGCGCCGATCGCCGCGATGACCTGATCGACAAGACTTTCGTCGTTCACTGGAAAAATTCCGAAACTATCGCCCGGTTCATAATCGAGACCGGCGTCTGAAATATCGAACTCGACGTGATAGGTGGCCTTTTCCGATCCTTCGCGGTTGAGCCTCTTGCGTCCGGCAAACACCGCTTCGGCCGGGGCGTTTCGCGAACGCCCCGGACGGATGTCGGCGTTAAGCGCCTTCGCGGCTGTCTTGGCGTCGGCTTTTGCCTTGGCTTCGTCCGGGTCTGTCGCGCCGCCGCCTCGACGAGATTTTCAGCATGCGGGCGGTTTCCTTGGCGCCGGGCACGCAGAGGTTCAGGCGGTCTTCCGCCTGCGCCGCGATGGCGTTGGCATAGTCCTCGCAATTGTAGCCGCATTGACCGCAGTCCTGTTGCCCCATCGCGGCCATCATGCGCCGCCGCAGAGGGCGGCCGCCGGCAAGCTTCATTCGCTCGCCGAGCGGCAAGGTTTGATCGTGCCAAGGCGCGCCGTCGTCCTCCAAATCCGGCGCCGCGAGCGCCGGGGCAAGCGTGGCGGCAAGCGCCGCGCTCTCCCCTGCGGGAAGGATCGTGTCGGGTTGCGCGCCGGATGACAGAAGCCCCGCGAAGAATCCATTGAGCCATGCGCGCTGCTCGGCGGAAAAAGGCGCATTCTCCGGAATCATGGGTGCCGCCGGGGGCGGACGGTAAATGGCGTTCATGGGTCTTGTCCCTCGGCGAAACTCTTGAGCGCGGCAACCTCATGCCGCGCGGAAAAATCTTGAAAGCTTTCGGCGGCACCGGTGCGATGCGAGAGATAGGCCTTGAGCAGACTTTCGACCCTCGCCGGCGCATCCTCCGCTTTCACGTCGCGCCAAATCTCGCGTCCGATCGCGCCCTTGGCGCCAAAGCCGCCGCCGGCGACGATGTGAAAGCCGTCAACCGTATCGCCTTCCTCGTTGACGCTAACCCGCGCGGCGACGAGCCCGATGTCGCCGATGTAATGCTGCGCGCAGGAATGATGGCAGTCGGTCAAGTGGATATTGACCGGCTGATCGAGTGTTACCCGCGCCTCGCACCAATTCGCGATATCCTCGGCGTGTGTCTTGGTGTCGGCGGCTGAAAACCGGCAGCCGCGCGAGCCGGTGCAAGCGATGAGCCCGGCCCGGATCGACGATGCCCGCCATTCGGGGCCGGCCTTTTCCGCCGCCGCTTTGGCCCGTTGCAAGCAGCCTTCGGAAATTCCCGAGATCAGAAGGTTCTGCCAGACAGTTAGGCGGATATCGCCGTCGCCGAGATCGCGCGCGATTGCCGCGAGCGCGCGTATTTGCGCGCAGCTCATCTTGCCGACGGGGAGTACGACGCCGAGATAGAAAAGACCCGGCTGCTTTTGCGGATGCGCGCCAATATGCGCCTGCCGGTCTTGCGCCGGACGCGGCCGGATGTGTTTTGCGTCGACGCGCGCGATCGGGCGGCCGAGCAGTTGCTCCACCTTGGCGAGAAAACCGTTAAGACCTCCCGCCTCGGCCGCATAGCGGTCGAGCACATATTTCAGTCTCGCCTTGGTACGGTTGGTGCGGTCTCCCTCGGCAATGTAGACGCGCACGATCGCGTCGGCTACCTCGGCGGTTTCGCCGGGCTTGACGACGGCGCCGGTCTCGCGCGCCAGATCCCGGTGCCCGGTGATGCCGCCGACAACAAGCTTGAACCAGATGCCGGGCGTGACCCCCGCGCCTTCTTCGACCTCCACCGCCTGAAAGCCGATGTCGTTGGTGTCCTCGAGCGTCGGAATCGCACCGCCGCCGTCGAAGCCGACGTTGAACTTGCGGGGCAGACCGTAGAGCGTGCGCTGATTTAAAATGTGGAAGTGCCACGCGCGCGCATAGGGGCGGGTGTCGATCAACGCGCCTGGATCGATACCTGCCGTGGCGTCGCCGGTCACATTGCGGATGTTGTCGGCGCCGGCCCCGCGCGAGGTGAGGCCCAAATCTTGCACCGCCTCGATGACATGGATCGCGTCCTTCGCCGCGATCTCCCGGAATTGCAGATTGGCGCGGGTGGTTACGTGGGCATATCCGCCGCCAAATTTTTGGTAGTGTCTCAGTTTGAATAAGGCAACTCGTCGAGCATCGCGGTGCGCTTCCGTGCGAGGTCATTCTGTTCCTCGGCGACCATGATTGCAATGATATCTTCCCAACCCATGAGCTTGCTGGTCAACCCAGCGGCCATGGCAGGCGTAACCCGAAGCGTTTTGTGAATGCGCATCCAATTATAATGCACGAAATAAAGCGCGAGCGCATGAACGTGGTTTTCAAGCTTCTTGGAAAAGGCATTGGTGCGCGTGAAGCGGCGCATTCCCATGCGCATCGTGAGGTTTTGGCGTTCCACGAAGGAAGTCGATATGTGCTTTGGATCTGGCTTGCCTTCGATAGGCGTCTTCTTGATGCCATTGCATTCGGCCGGGCTGTAGCGGCCTTTGGCACTATCGGAAGAAGGCCCATAGAGCTTTACAAGCTGGGCATAGTCCACATCAGCTCCGAAAGCCCCTTCGACGGCGTCGAGATAGGCTGTATGGCCATCGCTGGTCAGCTGAACGCGATTGGTGAGGCGAGCGGCCACGTCATCCATGAACCACTTGGCGCAATCGCCGTCGCGACCTCCAACGAAATAGGAGACAACAAGCTTCGTGTCGGCTTCCAAGGCCGTCCAAGTCCATGTATCGCCGGAACCGTCCGGGGCAGCTTTTGCAATCGGGACATTCTTTTGCCTAGCATAAGTGAAGCTCCAAATTTCATCGACCTGGACCCGCTTGGCCTTTACGCAGCATACATGCTCATCATGAAAGGCTGCGCAAATCTGGCCAGCATCTTCCAAGAGCTTCGAGACGGTATTTATCGACACGTCGCACACGCGAGAGATCGACCGCATGGACGAACCTTCGCAGAGCAGGGAAAGGATTTGGGTGCGGGTTTCGATCGGCAGCTTGTTCATAAACTGCACTATATGCTTGCTACGAAATTTTAGCAAGCATTATTTTCATTTTTGTGCGGGATCACTCCCTTTTGCTTAAGTATGTCAATATACGGTTCTTTTTTAAGACCGCATCTCGCAAGCGCAATGGCCTGCGTCTCAGGGAGACGCAAAGGCTTGTTCTCTCCAACCAAATGCCCATGGGGACTTCCCCGTGCATGCCGTATACCAAATTCGAAAATCAGTAGACCGTTATAATAGAACGATGCATTCTGATGTGCGCCGTCCTTGTCAACGATGGCGCCAAGCTTCTTCGCAATTTTTAAAGCGTCTTCCTTAAGAAGGTTGCTGCTCTTCGCCAATATATCTTTCCAAAACTTTGAGTTGACGTACTGGCACAGGACCGAGTTTGTCTAGTTGGTTTTTAAACCTAACATAGGAACCAACAATCCTTCCTTTAAGCCAGGATAGTGCTTCAGATGCGGTATCCTCGGAAACGGAGATTTCCGCCTCCACGAATTCCGCTAGGATTTGATCGCCGCGGTTCGTTATCGTTACCTCAATTGGCTCTTTCAAGTAATACTTATCTGTATCCAATTCATTTATATGTAAGACGTGCTTAATGCCAGTGCAAGTGCTAGATGCAAATGTAACAATAGAAGTGTACGAAAGCACATTGCTGTCGAATAATAAAGAACAATCATTTGGCCACGTTCCTGATATAAGAAACGACGGCTCGCGCGCGGTATAAACAATATATCTAAATTGGTTCATCATTGCGAACTCGTCTTACTAGCCGGTTTTCTGACATGCCGTTCAGTTGTAGTTTTTGTTCTAACAGTCCAGGTAAGTTGGAACATATATATTGGCTCTCCCAATGGGTCGGTCTGCCCAATTATCTTCTTTACGTTCGTTATTGAAGGTTTTACAATTATTGTGACGCCATTATCCAAAGTGACCTCGCTGTTATTGAGGTTTTCCTTTGTTATGTTGTGATCCTCAGTAGGCGGGGGCTGCACCTGTACCATCTGTGCCCCAAACGGAAACTGCGTAAAGGGCAACGACGGAGTGAATTGCTGCTGTTGCGGCTTTGGCGATTGCTGGCGCCTGGGACTTTTAGCCATCTATCCCCAACGCTGCGCCGCCGCCTTCTTGGCGATGGCCGTGCGCTCCTTCTGCGAGAGCTTTTCCGTGCGTGCTTTCGATCCGGCTTGTCCAGAACGGACTTTCCCGGACGGTTCCTTAAGAATTTCGGTGATTTCGCCCGTGGCGAGCCGCCCCACCATTATGGCGCAGCCTATGGCGTCAGCTGGGCGTTTCTGGCCTTGTGGCCCTTTTGGCATGTTCATCCTTCGCAGGGCGAATCGGACTTGGTGATTTGAACCATCATGTCAAGTTTTATTTTTGATTCATCCACATAAATCGTCATCAGGCAAAAATACCGCACAGTATGAGGAATGCAACCGCATACCAGAAAATTGAATAGTACCCACCTTCCCCTTATTTTAGTAAGACTGCGTAAAGATCGGTACTGCCCAAAGCCTATCCTTTAGGGTAGGAGAGCCGGTTTCAAACTGAGGCCCCAGCTGCCACAGTCAAACTGAGACACTACCAAATTTTTCGGCGAGTCCGGCTACCCCCGCGAACTGCCAATGCGACAGAATGCCATTGGGGATGCGCAGGCGGCACATGTAACTGTTTTCGGCAGGCGCGACGTAGAAGAGACCGCAAAACTTCCAACGAAAAATATCAGCCGCTTTCGGAAATTCGTCGCGCGCGGCTTGGCCGCGCAATTTATGATAAGCATCGAAGGGATGCTCTTCGCGCTTCCACTTTTCCTCACCCGGGAGTTTCTTGCCGGCCTTGATCGTTTCGTCCTGCGCGATGAGATGCGGCGCATCGGGACCCATCGGTTTTGGCTCCGGCGCGGCCTGTGGCGGGTTGCCGGATCCCAATAATCCATTGCCTCCCCGCGCGTGGATGCCGGAAACGAAACCTTCGAGATAGCGCTTTTGTTCGGGAGTGAAGTCGCCAGACATCGGAAGGCCTCACGCCGCTTGCGGGGGTGCAAGTGCGGGCCCGAAGGCGAGCGCGTCGCGCAAATGCGAAATGTCAGCGCCGGAGCGGATCAAATCGAGATACCAGAGAGCGTCCGCCATATCGCCAAAAAGCACAGTGCCCTTGAGCCTGCCGTCTTCGATCACGAATTTCTTATAACTTGCGACGCCTTCATCCTCAAGCGTTATGATATCGCTCGAAGGGCTTTGCATGAATTTGCCAGCCGAAAATACATTCACGCCGGAGACCTTCAAATTCGTCGCAGACACCGAACCCGGATAGGCCACGTTCCGGTCACCCGATCCAGGCCGGGCTTCGGAAGCCGGATTGGCAGCGAGCCTGTGGCGAGCACGAGCTTCGAAAAGGTAAAGTCCTGGTCGTTAGAGAGCGTCAACACCCTGGCTTGGCGATCAATCGCGGCGACGGCCTGTCCCTCGAGCGTCGTCACGCCGTGCCTGTTCCACCATCCGCGGGGCTTCAGTTCGATCGCGGCCTCGCCTACCTCGCCCGCGAGCAGCGACGACAAAAGGATGCGGTTGTAGGAGAGCCGCGGCTCGGCTCCGATGACGATGACGCTGTAGCGACCAAGCGCGCGCTGCATTAGTTCGTCGACGAAGCGGGTGGCGGCCATGCCGTTTCCGACGACAACAAGAGGTTCGCTCATGTGGTTACCCTCCCGGGCCGTCCGCCGCTCATCCCTGCCTCACACGCGCGCTTCGGCTAGGCTCCGGGCGCCGCGCTGCACGAGAAAGCTCTTCCGCAGGTAGTACCACCAGCTGAGCGCCACGCAGATGACATAGTACGTCAGGATTCCAACGCCAGGTTGGGTCCGCCGGTGGCGGCAATCGAGGCGCCGAAGCCGCGCGGGATGAGGTATCCGCCACAGGCGCCGATCGCCGATGTGAAGCCGAGCACGGCGGCACTCTCGATACCGGCCGCCTTAAGGGCTAGCGCCCGGGCCGCGTCGCCCAAGCCCTTTGCCGCCCCGAGCTTCTCCGCGCGGAAGATCGAGGGGATCATCCGGAAAGTCGAGCCGTTGCCGATGCCGGTCGTGACGAAGAGGATAAGGAACATGACGAGGAAGCCGGCAAAGCTCTTGATCTCGACGTAATGCATGACGCCGATGGTCGCGGCGCCCATCGCGACGAAGTTCCAGAGGGTCACGCGCGCGCCGCCCACCTTGTCGGCGAGCAGGCCGCCGAGCGGACGGGTGATGGATCCAACTAGCGGTGCCAAGAAGGCGACAGCCACGGTAATCGCCGGGAACTGCGTCTTGAGCAGCAGCGGGAACGCGGCCGAATAGCCGATAAACGAGCCGAAGGTCCCGATGTAGAGCCAGGACATCACCCAAGTGTGCTTGCGCTTGACGATCATCAGCTGATCCTTGAGCGTCGATCGCGCCGAGGTCAGGTTGTTCATGTGGCGATAGGCGCCGAACACCGCGAGCGCCACCAGCGGCAGCCAGATCAGCCCGGCGTTCTGCAGGTAGAGCCCTGCCGAACCTTGCGGCGAGGCCAAATAGAGGTTGACCCATCCGCAGCCGATCAAGATAGGGGTCAGCAATTGAACGCTGCTGACGCCAATATTCCCGCCGGCCGCGTTCAGGCCGAGCGCCCAGCCCTTCATCCGGTCCGGATAAAAGAATGAAATGTTTGCCATGCTCGAGGCGAAATTGCCGCCGCCGAAGCCGGCCGACGCGGCCACGATCAGCATCAGCCAGAACGGCGTGTCCGGCGGGGAGACGAAACATGCCAGCGCGATCGTCGGGATGAACAGCAGCACAGCGCTGACGATGGTCCAGTTTCGTCCGCCGAACCGGGGTACCGCAAACGTGTACGGAAACCGCATCAGCGAGCCGACAAGCCCAGGCAAAGCGACGAGCTGAAACAGCTGGTCGGTCGTGTAGTGAAAGCCGGCCTGCGGTAGCTTGGTCGCCACGATGCTCCAGATAAGCCAGACCGAGAAGCCGACGTGCTCGGCCACGATGGACCAGATTAGGTTGCGCCGGGCAATGAACTTTCCTTTCAACTCCCAGAACTTCTCGTCCTCTGGGTTCCAATCCGAGATCCAGGTCGCGTCGCGCTTGCCCATCCGCAGAGTCCCTTTTTGTTCGAAGGTTCAAACGGTCCACTGGCAGCGATCGTGTCCGGCGGGCGTGGCCGATCCCGAGACAAATCATGCACTGATACGCGTGGCGCCCCAGGTGGCACTGCTTGGAGACCTCGGCGCCGGTCAGCCCATATCGTCGCGACAGTCCAGTCACGCCGGTCGGTCTTTGCATTCATGCGCAAGCTCCGCCGCAAAAAAACCGCTGGCGGACCCCCACGTGTGTGAAGGTCAGTCAGCGGCGTTGCTGGATGCTGGGCCCATCGTTGGACCCGGAATGGACCGTAGGGAGCCGATCCGTATAAGTTTACAAGCAAGCCATGTGCCAAGGCCGCCGCGCGGCGTTTACCTATTGCGGGCTAGTCACGCTGTCTCAGCTGTCGTGCCGGCTAGGGAATGTTCGCTTGGCAGTCTGCCAAACCGCTGCCCGTGCTGCGCAATTATTATGCAGTGCACGCATTTACGACCGGGGATGCCCGGCTTCTAGCGCCGCGAGATAAGAAGCAATATCGTTTGGCGAAAACGCGGGAGCGTCGAATGCAACGGGAGTGGTGGCGGGGCGCAAAATCGCCGGCCCGAGAGCCGGAGCGTAGACGGCGGCGGCGGCTTCGGCCTGGACCAGCGAATAGACGGTCTGGCCGGCTGCCGCAATCTGGGCGTAGAGCCAAAGCGCCCGGGCGGGATCGGCCCTGATCGCGTCCTCGTCGAGCCGCAGGCCGGTGTCCGTAAGGGCGGGGCCCGAGGGGGAGGCCGGATTTTCAAGGTCCCTTTTGATCGTCTCGGCGCTCACGTCTTGCCAAGCCGTGCTGGTGAGCAGCGTCACCAGGGAGCTCCGGTTGCTGGGTGCCGCCGCCCAGCGCGAGGCGTCGCCGATGGCTCCCGCGAGGGCGTGGACCTCGTCCCCGTGCGACCGCGCCCATTCGGCCCGGAAGGCCAGGACCTTCTCGGGGCAGTCGCGGACGATGTCCGTGGCTTGATGGAGGATGATGCCGGCGCCGGCCGCGACCGCGTTCCATGGCGCGCCGACGCAGAAACCGTCCAGTTGGCCCTTGCGAAGGGTCCAGACCATGAACGGGGGCGGCACGACGGCGAGCCTGACATCCTCGTCGGGGTCGAGATGGCCCGCCCACAGCCATATGGCTGGAAAAGGGGAACACATGGCCAAGTGTCACTGGGGCTTCACCCCTTTCGCGGCGTCTTGCCACGATCGCGGCGAGCGCCTTGGCGGTGACGCGGGGATCTGCGACATCGCCTTGCGCCTCTTGCAGCAAGGCTTCGAACAGCACTTTCGAGACCGTGATGGCGTTGCCGTTAAGCGCGAGGGCCACCGGCGCCACCAGCGGCGCCTCGATTTGACCAATCCCGAGCGAGACCGCAATGGCGGCCGGCGCCAGCATGTGCGCCGCATCGAAATGGCTGGCCACGAGCTTGTCGCGGATATTGGCCCAGGAGGAGTCAGCCACGAGTTCAATCTCGACGCCCCGCGCCGCGGCGAAGTTCTGGGCTTTCGCCACATGGAGCAGTGCCGCGTCGGTCAGCGGCACATATCCGATCCGCAGGCTTTTTGTCATCGCAACAACTCCGCGGCGGTAATGATGGAACGGGCAACCTCGGCGATTTTCTTGTTTTCGTTCATCGCCACATGGCGCATGAGGGCATAGGCCTGTTCCTCCCGAATAGCCTTGGCGTGCACGCCTTGGCGCGGTCGATTGTCTTGCGGTCGTCGAGCTGCGACTTCGTCAACTCAAGCTCTTTCTTGAGCTTGGCGAAGGCATTGAAACGGCTGATCGTCATGTCGAGAATTGGCTTCGCGCGGTCCTTGCGGAGGCCGTCGACGATATAGGCCGAGACCCCGGCATCAATCGCGGCGTCGATCGTTGCGGCGTCGGACCGGTCGACGAACATGGCGACGGGCCGCGCGACCGAACGGCTCACCTTGAACATTTGTTCGAGAACGTCGCGGCTCGGGCTTTCGAGATCGATGAGGATGACGTCGGGGTCGGTCGCCCGGATGCGGTCAAGGAGGTCCGCTGATGCGCACCACGCTCATGTGCCCGGCCGCGTGCAAGCCTTGCTCGATGATGGCCGCGCGCAACGGATTCCTATCGATGACGGCAATGCGCAGATCCCGGCTCAACGAAGCTCCATAGGTTTTATGGACGCTCTGTGGCACGTCGCGTGCCAGGGCATGATTTTCGCGCGTGGTTCGCCTCGCGCCCGTGCGGAGACTGGTTTCCGCTGCGTCCTTGCCGGCGAGTGGCCCCCGGTTTGCGGAAAAATGATGCGGAATTAACGGACCTCTGCAAGATGCGACAGATTGCCGACGCCATCGCGCTGAGCCTTGTCTAGCCGAATTGACTTGGTTTGCAGGTTGCCTTTATAAGGGGCGAAATCGCGGGCCTGATGGTGCCGTTTCTCGCTCCTCGTTGAAGGGGGTTGGGGTCGCTGGGCCGCGCCGCCTCCGTTTGGCGGAACCGTTTGCGGTGCCGGCTTGGCCTCAACGTTGTGAACCTTGCCGGAGCGGCTTTTATGGCGTTGTTGGACCAGATGGGATCGGCGCGGTGAAGCGGACCTATCAACCAAGCAAGCTTGTGCGCAAGCGCCGGCACGGGTTTCGCGCCCGGATGGCGAGCGTGGGTGGCCGCAAGGTCATCGCGGCGCGCCGCGCGCGCGGCCGTAAACGGCTTTCGGCGTGAAATCCTTCGACGATAGGTTCTAATACCTTTCGATGTTTCCATGAAACTCCGGAAAACTCCAGGGTCTCGATCTAGCGGTTTCCCGGCAGGATCCGCTTGGCTTCACAATTCTCTCTTAGGGCGGGGATCGCGGCGTGCCGGCGGGGCGGGGCGGTCACGCAAATCGGCCGGCCGGCCAGCGTTCGCTGCGAAAGTGGCGTGAAGAAAAAACTTGGCGTGAAAAAATTGGCGCTCTTTCACTCCGGGGGGATTTAACTAAATGCGAAAACCTCGCGCCGGGCGCGGCGCTTATGCCGCGAACCCATTTTCATCCCGGTTCCCGGCAATGCGTTTGGACGAGGAGCATGGAAAAGCCGCGGCCGCGCCGGACCGGCTGCGACAAAGGGCTGAATTCGTGCGCGCGGCGAAGGGAATGCGCTTTTACGCGCGGGGACTGACATTGCTAGCGGCGCCGCGTCCGACCCCGTCCGAGCCGATGGACTGGCCCGCAGCGGGCGACCCAAACACTTTTGGCGCCGGGACTCCGACGGACCAAACCGGCAACCCGCTGGGCGTTCTCCCTTGCCGGGGGGTAACGCCGCGGTTTGGTTTCACCGTAACCAAACAATCCGGCGGCGCGGTCCAGCGCAACCGGATCCGCCGCCGTCTCAAGGAAGCGCTGCGGCTACTAGACCCTCTTCCGGCACGGTCAGGCCATGATTATGTGATTCTTGCGCGGCCGGAGGCGCTCAGCATGCCGTTCCGGGCCTTGCAGGGGGAACTTATCCGGGCTTTCGGCAAGATCGGTGCCCGGAAAAACCAGCCGCCCATGCGCAAGGATAATGACCGCGAGGGGCGCGCCGCCGGCGACGCGGACGAGGCGCGGCGACAGAGTTCAAAACGCAGGAAACCCAACGGATGATGACCCAGGAAACCAGAAACATCATGCTAGCGACTTGCCTGTCGCTGCTCGTCGTTCTTGGGTGGGACGCGTTTTATAACCGGCCGCATCTCGACAAGGAGCGGCAGACCCAGGCTGAAATGCACGCGCGCGCAACCCCTGGCGCGCAGCCGGCGCCGCAAGCGGGCAATTCCCAAGCCACACGTTCGCAAGTGTCCGGCTTGGGCGCGCCGGCGCAAGCGGGGGCCCCGGCGCCGCAAATGAGCCGTGCGGAGGCCTTGGCCGTAAGCCCCAGGGTGAAACTCGACGCGCCCGCTATCTACGGATCGATCGCCCTCAAGGGCGGGCGCATCGACGACGTGTCGTTTAAGGACTACCGCGAGACGGTCGATCCCAACAGTGCGAACATCGTTTTGCTCTCGCCCGCGGGTTCGCCGTCGCCTTACTACGCCGAGGCGGGCTTCATCGCCGATCCCGGCGCGAACCTTGTCCTGCCTGGGCCCGATACGTTGTGGCAAGCCGATCACAATACGCTGACTGAAACATCGCCCGCGACGCTAACCTACGACAATGGCCAGGGCCTCGTGTTTCACCGCAAAATCGCGGTGGACGACCGTTACATGTTTACGGTGACCGACAGCGTCGAGAACAAGTCCACGCAGGCGGTTACGCTGCACCCCTATGCATTCGTCAAGCGCCATGGCAGACCCGTGGCTGTTGGCATTTACAGAGTACACGAAGGGTTCGTTGGAGTTATTGGCGAGTCCGGCGTGCAGGAGATCAAGTACGACAAGATCGAAAAGGAAGATCATGCAACGAAGAGCTTCACGGGTACCGGCGGCTGGCTGGGTCTCACCGACAAATATTGGGCCGCGGCTGTCATTCCGGATCAGGGCGAAGCTGTCGAGGCAAGCTTTTCCGGATCCGGCGGCGCTCCTGTGATTTATCAGGCTGGTTTTGCCGGAACGGAAGGAAGGACACTTGCGCCGGGCGCTTCGAGCGAATTCACGTCTAGGGTCTTCGCGGGCGCCAAGGAGACCGCCACGCTCGACAAATATCAGGCCAATTTGGGGATCAAGAAGTTCGATCTCCTGATCGACTGGGGCTGGTTTTATTTTATCACCAGGCCGATGTTCTGGCTGCTCGACCTCATTTACAAGTTTGTCGGCAATATGGGCGTCGCGATCTTGTGCATCACGGTTCTGGTCAGGGGGCTCGTATTCCCGCTCGCCAACCGGAGCTATCGCGCGATGGCCAAGATGAAATTGGTGCAGCCGCAGATCACCGCGATTAAGGACCGCTTTCCCGACGACAAGCCCAAGCAGCAGGCGGAAATCATGGCCCTTTACAAGCGCGAAAAGATCAATCCCTTGTCGGGCTGCCTGCCGGTGCTGATCCAGCTTCCAGTCTTCTTCGCGCTCTACAAGGTGCTTGTGATCACGATCGAGATGCGGCACGCGCCGTTTTTCGGCTGGATCAAGGATTTGTCGGCGCCCGACCCGACCGTCGTCTTCAATTTGTTCGGCCTGCTGCCCTTCGATCCGGCGCAAATACCGGTGTTCGGCCCCTACCTCGTGATTGGCGTTTGGCCGATCATCATGGGCATTACCATGTTCATTCAGATGAAGGTCAATCCGGAACCAACCGATCCGGTGCAAAAGCAGGTATTCACCTGGATGCCGGTCATCTTCACCTTCACCCTCGGCAGCTTTGCGGCCGGCCTTGTCATCTACTGGAGCTGGACTAATATTTTGTCGGTCATTCAGCAGACGGCGATCATGAAGCGGGCCGGCGCCAAGATCGAACTCTGGGACAATTTGACCGGCATGTTCCGCAAGAAAGCCAAGAAAGCGACAACCTGAGTTGGCGGGCTCGCCGGCCGTGAAGGATCTGGCGTGTGTGTCTCTTGACTTCGCCGAGTTGGGACGCAAGCTTTTTGGGGCGGAATGTGCGTTTCTTTGGGCTGCGGCGAACGCCGCCCAATTGCCGCCGCCGGGCCCGCCGGAGATCGCCTTTGCCGGCCGGTCGAACGTGGGAAAATCCTCGCTTCTCAATGCGTTGACCAATCGCAAAACGCTGGCGCGGACGTCGCATACGCCTGGATGCACGCAAGAACTTAATTTTTTCGCGCTTGGCGGCGACGGGGAAACCGCGAAATTGCGCCTGATCGACATGCCCGGCTACGGCCATGCCGCGGCATCGAAGGTAAAGACCGCGTCCTGGACCCGACTGATAGGAGATTTCTTGCGCGGCCGGGTGCCGTTGCTGCGCGTGTTTCTTCTCATCGATGGCCGCCATGGCGCAAAACCGATCGACATTGCGATGCTGGATTTTCTCGATTCCTCCGCGATGTCCTATCAGATCGTCTTGACGAAGCGGGACGAAGTGAAAGCCGCCGAGCGGGAAGGACGCCTCGCCGCCACGCTCGCCCTCGTGAACAAACGTCCCGCCGCGTTTCCGGAGGCGATCTTCACCTCGTCGCGCAGTGGCGAAGGCGTCGCCGAGCTGCGCGCCGCGATCGCGAGGCTGTTGGTGGAACGCGGCACTGCACGCCACGGGACGCGGTAATCCGGAGGTTCGAGCAGTGGGTCGCGGAGTCAGGTGGAATAGAACCGCCGGCATCTTCAATGCCAATGCGAAGCTAAGTATAAATAGGTTCCAAAGTCTGCCTGCTTGCCCGCGGATGCGGGCGCTTCTTTGCGCTCCGGTCCGGGCGTGCTATGAGCCGCCGGCAGCTCGCGGCCGGCGCTATTTTACAAAACTCCGTCTCCCGCTCGAATTCTTGCGGCGGTGCCGCGAGGCAAGCCGCCGCGAGGCAAACTACGGAGCTGGCATTGGCTTTGATCACGCGACCCTCGCTCAACGAAGCGCTCACTTTTGACGATGTGTTGCTTCTGCCGGGTCATTCGGCAGTCCTCCCCGGTGCTACCGAACTGAAAACGAAACTCACGTCCACGATCAGTTTGAACATTCCGATCGTCTCTTCCGCCATGGATACGGTCACCGAGGCGAAGCTCGCCATCGCGCTTGCCCAGGCCGGCGGAATCGGCGTTATTCATCGCAATTTTGATCCCGCCGAACAGGCCGAGGAAGTTCGCAAGGTGAAGCGCTACGAAAGCGGCATGGTGGTCAATCCGATCACGATTTTTCCAGATGAAACCCTCGCCGATGCCCTAGCGCTTATGCGCCGACACGGGATTTCTGGCATTCCCGTGGTCGAGCGCGGCCCCAGCGGTAAACCGGCGAGGCTATGCGGCATATTGACCAACCGCGATGTCCGGTTCGCCGATAATCCGTTGCAGCCCGTCAGCGAACTGATGACCAAAAATCTCATCACGGTCCGCGAAGGCGTGAACGAGGACGAGGCGCGCCGCCTCCTGCATCAGCATCGCCTGGAAAAGCTCATTGTCGTTGACGACGATTTCCGCTGTGTCGGGCTGGTGACCGTCAAGGACATGGAAAAGGCGACGCTGTATCCGGCCGCTTGCAAGGATGGCGAGGGCAGGCTCCGGGTCGCCGCCGCGTCGACCGTCGGAGACAAAGGTTACGAACGCGCGCTTATGTTGATTGATGCTGGCGCCGATTGCATCGTGGTGGATACCGCGCATGGCCACGCGCAGGCCGTATTGAATCAGGTCGCGCGATTGAAGCGCGCATCGAACAAAGTCGCGCTCCTCGCGGGCAATGTGGCGACCGCCGACGGCGCGAAGGCGCTGATCGACGCGGGCGCCGACGCGATCAAGGTGGGCATCGGCCCTGGCTCCATCTGCACGACGCGGATCGTCGCCGGGATCGGCGTGCCCCAGCTCACCGCGATCATGGATTGCGCCGAAGCCGCGCGGGCCGCCAATGTCCCAATCATCGCGGATGGCGGCATAAAATACTCCGGCGATCTCGCCAAGGCGATCGCGGCCGGCGCCGCCTGCGTGATGATCGGTTCGCTATTCGCCGGAACGGACGAGAGTCCGGGCGAGGTCTATCTTTATCAGGGCCGTTCGTTCAAATCCTATCGCGGCATGGGCTCGGTTGGCGCGATGGCGCGCGGCTCGGCGGATCGCTATTTCCAGCAGGACATTGCCGATCAATTGAAGCTCGTGCCCGAGGGCGTCGAGGGACAGGTGCCCTATCGCGGTCCGGTCTCGGTGATCCTACACCAACTGGCCGGCGGGTTGCGCGCCGCCATGGGCTATGTCGGAGCCCCGGACATCGCGGATTTTCAGGCGCGCGCGCGGTTTGTTCGAATTTCTTCTGCAGGCCTGCGGGAAAGCCATGTTCACGATGTGGCGATCACAAGAGAGAGTCCGAATTATCCGGCAGGCGAGTGAAAGAGTCGACCCGGTTTATTTGAAACAGTTTTTCTTGTTTGATTCGAGACCTGTGCAAGTGCTTGCCGCTGCGTGCGGTCGTGAGTGGCCCGTGATTCCGTTTCCCAATCGGATTTGGAGGGCATCATGGCGCAGCGGCCAATCGGGCAAGACTCATTTCTCTTCGGCGCAAAGGCCCTGCGGCAAACGAGCCTTGATGAGCTTGCCGCGGTTATCGACTGGTCGCAAGCCGGGCAGGCGTTGGCCGGGCTCTATGTGTCGGAGGCTGGGCCTCCCTTGGCGATGTTCAAGGCGGTTTTGCTTGCCACAGGGTCATGATCTTTCCGACGTGGCATTGGCCGACGCGCTCTTTGACCGGGCGGAGCTGACCAGAGGCTCCGCCGGGCGGCGCCCGGTGGAGTGGTCAGCGGAGGGGAGCTTCCGCCGCTATTGCGGCTTTGCCCGCGGCGAGACAACGCCCGAGCGCCCGAGCGCGCCGCCGGCGTAGCGCTTTCGCCGCGAGCTTGTCGCGCATCGGCTCGATCGTACCTTCTTTGAAGCAATTGCACGCGACCGTGAGTCAAAAGGCGCCGTTGTGCTACGCTGATCAATGCGACCGTGATTGGCTCGGCAGCCAAAGGCGATCAAGACGCCTGCCTTTGTGAAGCACCGCCCGCGCCCGCCCGCGCATGGCGACTTCGCCCATACTGCGGCCGACAAGGATACCGGCATCATCCGCGACGTCGAGACAACTCCGGCCAGCGAGGCCGATGTTTCTGTTGCTCCTTCCATCATCCCCGACGCGCCAGGTGGAGAGAATTCCGCGAGCGGAATTCTCGGAGGTCGCGTTTTTGGCGACAAGGTCTATGATGCGAATTCGGTGAAGGAGGCGATCAAGGCCAAGGGCGGGTCGGTCAAGATCCTGCGCAAAGGCCATCGCTGGTTGCCGCCCAAAAAGTTTCGCGCGCGCCATCGCAAGCTCGCGCGGATCCGCGCGCGAATCGAGAGAATTTTCGGGACCTGGAAACGCAGCTATCATTTTCGTGCCATGCGATGGGTTGGGCTTGCCAAAACTAGGTGCCAAGTTCATCTCGCGGCCATTGGTTACAATGTCAGACGCTATTGGCGGTTGCGAAGGGCGTGAGCGGATTTTAACGGCGCCGCGAGAATCGGCCAAATTTGCGGGCGCAAAGCCTAGGGCCAGGGCCCTCTCAATCCTCGACCAGCGATTTCCGGGCCGCCGCGATCCCACAAAGTGGTCGGCATCTCATCCCGCGTTCCAACCGCTCCCCTCCGGTAAATTGAGAACATCCCCGCGCATGGGTCTCGTTTCACGCGAAACATCTTGGTACGATCCAAACCACCGGAAACGAGCCCCCGCTTGTGGAACTGCGCAGGGTCACCGCAGCGCTTTTTCAATCCCGGGCAAAATCGCGTCCCGATAGCTCTCCTCGGTGATCGGCCCGACAAAACGATAGGCGATGGTGCCGTCGCCCTTGACAACAAAAGTTTCGGGCACGCCATAGACGCCAAAGTCGATCGCGGTTCGTCCCTTGCGGTCGGCGCCGATCCGCGCGAAGGGATCGCCTGCCTCGGCGAGAAAGCGGCTTATGTTTTCTGGCTCGTCCTTGTAGGCGAGCCCAAATATGCGCACCCCCGCGCGCGCAAGCGCAGGGTCCGCCGAAAGCCGCATGATCAGCTCATGCTCCTGATGGCATGGCACGCACCAGGAGGCAAAGACATTGATTAGCGTCACTTTGCCGAGGTGGAGATCCGCATCTGAGAATCCCGGTTTGTCCGAAAATCCTTCGACGGGCGGCAACACGAAGGCCGGGACTTGCCTGCCGATGAGCGCCGACGGTAGAAGCGACGCATCGCCGGAATAGAGTCGGATTACGAACAGCGCCGCCAGTGCGGCGAAAACGGCTAAGGGTACAAAAACGAGAAGCGGCCTGCGTGTCGGCTTCGCTTCCGGCCGTGGCGCCGCCGCCTTCATCCTATTCGAAGCTTTCCGGGTCCCGGTCTTGGCGGGTCCCGCGCGACAACGACGAAAGCGCCTGTTTCAAGCACATGTAATCGGCCAGGATAGTCACGATCATTCCCGTCACGATCACGAAGGCAAGGGCATACGCCGCGACGACGAAGCCAAAATGCGGATCATGGATCATAAGCGGCCTCCCAGGCGGATGATGCGCCCGCGCGGCCCTGCTCCTCCGCACCCGCCGCCAGGATCGACAAGCGGCGCAGGCGCCTGCGGAGGATCTCGTTGCGGATGGCCATAAGATAAAGCGTGACAAACAAAAACGTGAAGGCGAACGCCATCACCACGAGCGGCCACAGCATGGACGGCGCGATCGCGGGACCGCCGAGGCGGAAGACCGAGGCCGGCTGATGCAGGGTTTTCCACCAATCGACGGAAAATTTGATGATCGGAATGTTGACCGCCCCGACTAGGGTGAATATCGCGGCCGCGCGGGCCGCCTTGCCCGGATCCTCGATCGTGCGCCACAAGGCGACGAGGCCGAGATAGATCAAGAAAAGCACAAGAACCGAGGTAAGGCGCGCATCCCAAACCCACCACGCGCCCCACATCGGCTTGCCCCAGAGCGAGCCGGTGCCAAGGCAAAGCAAAGTGAAACCGGCGCCAAGCGCCGCCGCCGGCTTTTGCGCCGCGTCGGCGAGCGGGTGCCGCCAGACGAGCGTGCCAAGCGCCGCCGAGGTCATGACGACATAGATCGCCATGGCAAGCCAGGCCGCGGGCACGTGCAGATACATGATCCGGACCGTCTCGCCTTGCTGATAATCGGGAGGCGCGACGAACCAGGCGAGATAAAGGCCAACGCAAAGCAAGAGCGCGGTGAGCGTCGCGGATAACGGCACGAGCACTCCGGCAAGCCGCAGGAAATTAGCTGGGTTCGCGTAATTCGACATGATTTTCATCTAAGTTCGAACATACGAAAAAGGGAGGTTGCATGAAGTGCGGCAAAACGTTCCGGTTTTGGCTGGTGGAGCTGAGGGGAATCGAACCCCTGACCTCTGCAGTGCGATTGCAGCGCTCTCCCATCTGAGCTACAGCCCCCAAAATCGCTGTTTACGCGAGTGGCTACGCGCACGCAAGGTTGTTGGCTCCGGCCGGACCTAGCCATCGAATACATCGCGGCACGTGTCAGGCTCCACTTGCCAGCGAGACCAGGGCCGCGTAAACGAGCCTAGTCCAAGCAAGCGGTCCGGAGTTCCAATGCGCGCAGTTCTCGACGTGTTTTTAGTCGTTCTACAGCTTTATTGGTGGGTGATTATCGCCGCGGCGATACTCTCCTGGCTCGTCGCCTTCAATGTCGTCAACCGCTATAACGATGTCGTCCGATCGATTTGGAACTTCGTGACCGCGTTGACGGAACCGCTGCTCCGCCCAATTCGGGGAATGATACCAAATCTTGGCGGCATAGATATTTCGCCCCTTATTTTGCTTTTGCTGATTTATTTTCTCCAAGAAGTCATCTATATGTATATTTATCCAAACGTGTTCTAACCTCGTCTTGAGCAATCTTCCGTCGAGTTTGCGCGGGGACAATCTGGTTCTTGGAGGCTCGCGGCCGAACGCAAGCGAGGCGGACCGAGCGCGAGTTTGAATTTGTTCGATCTCGTAGCCGCGTGGCTAGATGGGCCGCCTCGCCCATCCTCTGAAGTTCGATTCAAAATTCATATGAGATATTCAAAATTCATATGAGATCATGTGGAGAACGGCAATTTGGCATTGCCGACGTATCCGCAAATCAGCAATAATGGAGAAATTTCGATGTAAGGAAACCATCATGTCAAGAACATGTATCCTTCTTATGGAAGCTGGTGTTGTGCTTAAGCAAGTAACCATTGAAAGTGGACAAACCACTTTGGCAAAAGTCTATTCTGTTTCAACAAGAAGAACCTCCGAAGTTTGGCAAGCAGGAAATTTAGAACAAGCCTTAGAGTACTACAATACCGAACTAGATCGGTGCACGGGTCTAGTGCTTCACCGGTAAACGCCGGCAATCGCCATGAACTCGGCAGAGTGCAAGCTAGCGCCGCCGACGAGCGCGCCATCGACATCTTCGACCCGCAACAGTTCCGCGGCATTGGCGGGGTTGACCGACCCACCATAGAGAATACGCAAATTGGCGCCCTCGCCCGGCAGATGCTGGTTCGCCCGCTCACGGATAAAGCCGTGCATTTCGGCGATGTCTTGCGGCGCCGGCGTAAAACCCGTGCCGATCGCCCAGACTGGCTCATAGGCGATAACGATGCGTCCCGGCGGCGAATTATCCGGAATCGAACTGGCCAGTTGCTTGCCGACGATAGCCAAGGCGCCACCCGCGTCCCGCTCGGCTCTCGTTTCGCCGACGCAAATGATCGCCATAAGCCCCGCGCGCAGCGCCGCCTTGGCCTTGGCGCGAACTTGCTCGTTGGTTTCGTGGTGGCCGGCGCGGCGCTCCGAATGGCCAAGGATCACATAGGTAGCACCCGCGTCCTTGAGCATTTCGGCGGAAATATCGCCGGTGAAGGCGCCGCTTGCCTCGGCATGGCAATCCTGGCCGCCAACTCCTACTTTTGTGCCTTCGCAAATCGCCGTAACGGCCATGAGCAAGGTCGCCGGGGGACAAACGACAATCTCCGCCTTTCCCGCGCCGCCCGCGGCCACGGCCTTGCAAATCGAGGCGGCCTCATTGAGGCTTTCGCGCAAGCCGTTCATCTTCCAATTGCCCGCGACGAGCGGGCGTGTTCGGTGGATCATGCGGAAAGTTTCCGGTTTTTTCCGCGTTGCATGCGGGGCTTCACCTTTTTATAGTCCCCCGCCAATATGGAAAAGCCCGGCCCCACGGAAAACCCGTAAAGAGACCCCTTCACATGCTCCAATCAAAGCGTGCCTCGGCACGAGACTGGATCGGCCGGATCGTCACGGCAGTCCTGATGGGCTTGATCATCCTCAGTTTCGCGATCTGGGGCATCGGCGACATTTTCCGCGGTTTCGGCGCGAACAATCTCGCCCAGGTCGGCAGCATCGAGATCGGCGCCGACACATACCGCAACGCCTATCAGGCCGAATTGCAGACTATGCAGCGGGCGGAACACCGCAACATCACCAATGAGGAAGCGCACCAATATGGTCTTGACGGGCAGGTTCTCTCCCAACTCGTCAACGAGGCCACGCTCGATGACCAGGCCCGCAGGCTAGGGCTTGCGATAAGCGACGAGGACATCAAAAAGGCGATCGTGAACGACGACAATTTCAAGGGCATGACTGGCCGGTTCGATCGCCAGGCGTTCGACGCGTTTCTCCGCGGCGAAGGATTTACCGAAAAGACCTACGTGCGGCAGCAACGCGGTGTCCGTTTACGCCGCCAAATCGTCGATGCGCTGACCAACGGTGTCCAATTGCCGAAGGCTTTGCTGGAGGCCATTTTCCGTTTTCAAATGGAAACCCGTAACGTCGATTACATCTTGTTTCCCAGCGCGGGCGCGGGCCAGTTGCCCGCCCCTTCCCAGGAAGAGCTGAAAGGATACTTCGAAAGCACCCAGCAACTTTATGCCACGCCTGAATTTCGCGGCCTCGTCATCGTGCCGGTTACGCCGGCCTCGATCGCCAAACCAGATGACGTCTCCGACACCGACGCGCGAAACCGCTACGAGGAAGTCAAGAACGAGCGTTTCGGGGCGCCGGAAAAGCGCGAGGTCGAGCAAATTCTCTTTGCGAGCGATGCGGAGGCCAAGGAGGCGCGCGCAAAACTCGATGCCGGAAAGACTTTCGACGAGCTTTTGCGGGAAAAAAATCGTACCCCCAAGGATGCGAGCCTCGGCACCGTCGCGCGGACCGGCCTTGTCGATAAGAACGTCGCGGACGCCGCTTTCTCGCTCAAGGAAGGCGAGGTCAGCGTGCCGGTCAAGGCGCAATTCGGCACGGTCATTCTGCGCGCTGGCAAAATCATCGCATCGACCGTCAAGCCTTATTCCGACGTCGCCGCCGAACTCAAACGCGAGATCGCCCTGAAGCGCGCGCAAAGCGAGATCACCCGGCTTCATGACGCGATCGAGGATCAGCGCACGTCCGGAAAAACGCTGACGGAGGCCGCGAAAAGCGCCGGCCTCGAACCACGGGTCATCAGTGCGATCGATGCGACCGGCAACGATCCGCAAGGCATACTGGTCAAGGATTTGGTTGATGGCGCGGCCCTCCTCAAAGCGGCGTTTGCGTCGGACATCGGCGTCGACAACGATACGTTGAGATTGCGAGGCGGCGGCTATCAATGGTTCGAAGTCACCAAGATCGACAAGGCCCGCGAGAAAACGTTCGACGAAGCGAAGGCGGAAGTCGAGAAGGCCTGGCGCGAGGACAAGGCGGAGAAACTATTGTCGGCGAAGACGGCGGAACTCGTCAAGAAGCTCGACGCCGGCGAAAGCATGGCGGCCATTGGCGTGGCGGAAGGCAATCTTGCGGTCAAGCACGCGAGCGATGTGAGGCGCGGCGGGTCGAGCGCCCTCGCGCTCAATGTCGTCACCCAGATATTCAACGTCGGCGTGCATCGCGCGGGGTCGGTCGCCAGCGAGGACGGCGGCCGGATTTTGTTCCAGGTTGTCTCCTCCACCGCCCCGGCCTTCGACCCCGAAGCTGCCGAACTCACCAACATCATGGGCGACGTGAAGCGTGGATTTGACGAGGATGTGACCGCGCAATATCTCGCGAAGCTTGAAAGCGATATCGGCGTGAAACTTAACACCAAGGTGTTGTCCGCCGTGACCGGCGTCTCTCCCGGCGACTTTTGAGCCGCTGGCCGATGTTCGAACCGTCGCTTGAGGCCTGCGCGCGAAGCTACGAGGCGGGACAAGCCTGCCTCGTCTCCGCCCGCCTCGCCGGCGATCTCGAAACGCCTGTTTCGGCCTTTTTGAAATTATCGGCGGGCCGCGCGGGGCGAATTTTTCTGCTCGAATCGGTTGAAGGTGGTGCCGCGCGCGGCCGCTTCTCGATGATCGGCCTCGATCCAGATATTGTCTGGCGCGTCCGTGGCGGGAAAGCCGAGATCAATCGCCGCGCCCGCGCCGATCCCGGCGGCTTTTCGCCGGCCGCCAGCCCGCCTCTTGCGGCGTTGCGCGAACTGATCGCGGAATCGCGGATCGAGACCGCCGGCGATCTCCCCCCGATGGCGGCGGGCATCTTCGGCTATCTCGGCTACGATATGGTCCGCCAGATGGAGCGCCTTGCCGAAGCAAGGCCAGATCCGATTGGCGTGCCAGACGCGCTCATGCTGCGCCCGACCGTGATGGTGGTTTTCGATGCGGTCAGGGACGAAATCATCGTCGTCACGCCGTTGCGCCCGGACCGAAATAGCGCGTTTCGCGCGGCCCATGATAGCGCGCTGGAACGCCTCGAATCCGTGGTCGCCACCCTCGAAGGTCCGACGCGCGTGCCCCATGCCGGCGATCCGGCGTTGACCACGGATCAGCCACGCTCGAACACGTCGAAAGAGCGCTTTTTCGAGATGGTCGAGCGCGCCAAGGATTATATCCGCGCCGGCGACATTTTTCAGGTTGTCCTTTCGCAGCGGTTTTCGGCGCCTTTCCCTCTGCCCGCCTTTGCGCTCTACCGGGCGCTGCGGCGAATCAATCCGGCGCCGTTTCTATGCTACCTCGATTTCGGATTGTTCCAGATCGTCTGTTCGAGCCCGGAAATCCTGGTGCGCGTGCGGGGCGGGAAAGTCACCATAAGGCCGATCGCGGGCACCCGCTGGCGCGGCAAGACGAAGGCCGAGGACGAGCGTCTGGCGGCGGAGCTCTTGGCCGACGAAAAGGAATGCGCCGAGCATTTGATGCTGCTCGATCTCGGCCGCAACGACGTCGGGCGCGTCGCCGAAACAGGCTCGGTCGAGGTTACCGAGAAATTCGCGATCGAGCGGTACAGCCATGTCATGCATATCGTCTCGAACGTCGAAGGCAGGCTCGCGCGAGACCATGATGTGATCGATGCTTTGTGCGCGGGGTTTCCAGCCGGCACTGTTTCCGGCGCGCCAAAAGTGCGGGCGATGGAAATCATCGACGAACTCGAGGCCGACAAGCGCGGCATCTATGGCGGCTGCATCGGCTATTTCGGCGCCGCGGGCGAGATGGACACCTGTATCGTCTTACGCACCGCGATCATCAAGGATGGAACGATGCATGTTCAGTCCGGCGCTGGGATCGTCTATGATTCCGATCCGGCGGCCGAACAGCGCGAATGCGTCGACAAGGCGCAAGCCTTGTTCCGCGCCGCCGAGGAGGCGGTCCGCTTCGCGGCACGGGCCAAGCGCGGGCAGTGAGCAGTAGGATTGCCGCTGGTCCGCGAAAACCCACAAGCAGGGGCACTTTTCCGATGTTGTGGACGCGGGCAGGCGGGCGGTCCAAACATGTGATGAGGGCTCCGCCTTCACCCAAGGTTTTATGGTCTCGGGGTTTCGGCCAAACACTTCTTGAGACGACCCGTTAAAGTCGAAACAGGACCCTCACGCAATTTCGATAAGGCGCTCACCCCGTTCCAAGGCCTCGATGATCCGGGGAAGTAACGGCTCGAACCAAAGCAGAAGTTCGCGCTTTCGCGTGTTCGGAAAATCCTCATCTTTCGAGACGATGACAGCGCCAACGCGGGCAGCATACTCCCAAATCGCCTGGTCTTTCGCGCCGCCAAGCTCAATATCGGCGACATGTTCGGCTTCGTGTCCCCCGGCCGCAAGGTAGCGCGAAAGCGCTGGCGGCAATTGTGCGTCGACGAGGAAACGCATCAAGCCACGTGCAAGACCGGGTGATCACTCTGACGCGCCGCATATTCGAGAACGGCGGAAATGTCGGCGTCCTCAAGATACGGATAGTCCTCGAGTATCTCGTTACGTGAAGCGCCCGAAGCCAAAAGATCGAGAACGTCCTTCACGCGAATCCGCAAGGACCGGATGCATGGGCGCCCGCCACATTGCTCTGGATCAGCGGTGATACGATGCAGTTCGCTCAACAGCCCGCCTCCTCTCGCCCGGCACGGTTTCTAAATTGCGCGCATGGCATGGCGCCCGGCTATCGAAAATCTCTCTAAACTTATCATGCTTTTAAGATTTTTGGGAAAAAATGCCGGGGCCATTCGATTATCCACCAATGAAATAAAAACTACCCCGTCACCTCCAGAATCAGACTGTCATGATGGTCGCGGCCATATTCATCGACGGCGTGCACATCGATCGCATGCGCGCCCGGTTTCAGTGACGCGGGCAGGCGGGCGGTCCAAATATGCGACGAGGGCTCCGCCGTCACCCAAGGTTTTATGGTCTCGGGGTTTCGGCCAAAGACCTCGACGACAAAAGGATCGGGCCGCGTTTGCCGGATCATCGAAACGGGGCCGCGCGCGCCGATCTTATATTCGACCGCGGTTTTTGGACCGCCGTCGAAAACATTGACGACGAGCGTGACGGCGGCAAGTTGGTCCCTTGAGATCGGCGAGCCCCGCAACTGTCCTGTCCGGAAATCGCGAAATAAATCCCGTCCGAAATGAAACTCCGCGTCGAGGCTGATCCGCATTTGGCGCGCGTTTGGTTCATTGGCGGGAACAAAGCGGGTCGTGTAGCCGCCGCCATCGATCGAGAGGACATGAAAGCCGTGCGGGGTGCCGTCGCGGCTGTCGGCCGACGCTATGCCGCGCCGGTCGAGTGGCCCGCTCCACCATGACCCGGACACAGCCGTCAACACATGATGATGATGCGGCGTGGACTCCATAAAACCCTCCGCCGCGCCAAAATAATGATGTTCCGTCGTGTGGGTGTGCCCGGAGAAGCTTACTGTTGTGCGGCCTTCGAGGAGCGCCAGGAATTTGGCCTTGTCGGCAACATTTGTCGAGGGATCGTCGGGGTTGAGATAGTTTTGCAAAGGAATATGCATGAAGGCGGCGACGAGGCGGGTGCTTTCCGTCTCTTTGAGGACGTTGGCGACAAAGTCAAGCTGGCGCTCGCCAAAAAAACCTCTGTATTTGCCCGACCGGCGCGGCTTGGCAGGATCGGCGCCAAGGTAATCAACATTATCGAGCATCAGAAAAAGCGTATCGCCATATTCAAAGGCATAATAATTAGCGCCAAACACGCGCTTATACGTCTCGCGGCAGTAGCGGGTGCCGGGCGCCTCGAAATTCAGATCATGATTGCCGCCGATATTCCACCAGGGAAGGCCGATCTGCCCGATGATCCGGTTGTAGCGGCCATAAAGCGATAGATCGTCGAACATGATGTCTCCGGCGGTGATTCCGAAGGCGGCCTCGACGCCGGTCAGCGCGCTCAAAACATCGTCGCGAATGAAATCGATTTCGGCGTGGCTCTCGGGCTGGGGATCGGCAAAGAGCACGGCATCAAAGCGCCTTGGCTCCTTTGTCCTGATCAGCGCGAAATCGACGGATTCGGGCAGGGGCCCAGTTGGCGAGAGACCAGGATAGAGGAGATCGAGGCCGGAAGGAGTCCCAGCCGGCTGATGGATGTAGGAGAAACGCGGCAGCCTTGTTTCCTCGTCGAGCGGGACCGCATAATCACTCGGCTTGATAACAAAAACCGTCGTTCCATCCTCAATTGGCAGGCTGTAGAGGCCATCTGGCCCGGTGCGCACGACCTCGCGGCCATTCGAAACAAGGACACCGCCAATGCCTAGGTCGCCGGCCTGCCGCTCCCGCGTGCCTGACCTGGATTCGAAGACGGCTCCCCTAGCGATCCTTGCGCCAGTGTCGCCCTTCGCCAATGGCGCGGTTTGCTCGTCTGCTAATACACTCCGTGCCGGGACGGCGGCGACCAGGGTTGCCACCACGGCCATCAGATCGCGGCGCGAGGGGTAGGCGTTAATCGTCATTTTTTTCTCCATAGCCTGGCTTTATGTAGCCGCGGCGCCCATTGACACGCGTTTCGCTCCTCAACTGTTTGAAAGGTTGACGAGAAATAGTCTGACTATTCCCAGCTCCGTAGCACAAGGCGAATTTCGCTCTTCGTGATTGAGGGATGCCGTTCTTTGAACACCTATCTTGACCTCGATGCTTGCGCGGCCCAAAAGAGCGCGCTGAGAAGATCAAAACGCGCATGACAACCGTAACCCTGATCGATAATTACGACAGTTTCACCTGGAACCTGGTGCATTGCCTGGGCGCGCTCGGCGCGGACGTCACGGTGCATCGCAACGACAAGCTGGGCGTTGGCGAGATCATGGCGGCGGCGCCCGACGCGATCGTGCTCTCGCCCGGCCCTTGCCGCCCGCGCGAGGCCGGGATCTGCCTCGAACTCATTGAGACTGCGGGAACCACCATCCCAATTTTTGGGGTTTGCCTCGGCCATCAGGCGATCGGCGAGGCCTTTGGCGGCGAGATCGTCCGCGCGCCAAAACCCGTGCATGGCAAGCTCGCATCGATTGAACACCATAGCGAAACGGTTTTTCGCGGCCTCGATGGCCCGTTCCGGGCGGCGCGCTACCATTCGCTTGTCGTGCACGGCGACACCATGCCGGATGTCTTGACGGTGACGGCAAGAGCCGATGGTCTTGTCATGGGGCTTTCGCACAAGCGGCTTCCCGCGCATGGCGTGCAGTTTCACCCAGAAAGCATCGCCTCCGAACATGGCTTGCGCATTTTTGAGAATTTTCTCGACCTTGCGGCACAATGGAACCACAATGAGCGGCGGACCGGGATTTCAGGCTCCGCCATTTCGCGGGTTTGAGGGTTTATAGGCCGGAAATGGATGCGTTCAAACCGCTGATCGCCAAGGTCGCGACCGGGTCGAGCCTGACCGAGGTCGAAGCCAGGGCCGCGTTCGATCTTATTTTCGCGGGAAGTGTCAGCCCGGCCCAGCTCGGCGGGCTCCTGATGGCACTGAGAGCGCGCGGCGAGACGGTCGCCGAAATTACTGGCGCGGTTGCCGCCATGCGGGAGCGGATGCTGCGGGTCGCGGCGCCGCCCGGGGCGATCGACATCGTTGGCACCGGCGGCGACGGGCACGGAACGCGCAATATCTCGACGCTCGCGGCGCTGATCGCCGCCGCCTGCGGCGTTCCGGTCGCAAAACACGGCAATCGCGCGGCCTCGTCGAAATCCGGCGCGGCCGACGTCTTAAGCGCGCTCGGCGTCGGCTTGGAACTGGAGCCCCGTGAAATCGAAGCCTGCATCAAGGAGACGGGCATCGGATTCATGGCGGCGCTCGCGCATCATGCGGCGATGCGTCATGCCGCCCCGGTCCGGGCCGAACTCGGCACGCCCACCATTTTCAATCTCATCGGCCCGCTCGCCAATCCGGCCGGCGTCAAATTCCAGGTCCTTGGCGTCTTTGCACGAGGGTGGCTCGAACCTCTGGCGCAGGTGCTGCGCAATCTTGGCTCCAAGCGAGTATGGCTCGTGCATGGCTCCGACGGCCTCGACGAGGCAACGACCACCGGCCCCACCTTCGTCACCGCGCTTGAGGACGGCCACATTCGTTCCTTTAAATTCGCGCCCGAGGATGCTGGAATTTCCCGCGCGTCGCTCGCCGATTTCGCCGGAGGCGATCCAGCCGCCAACGCGGCGGCGCTTCGCGGCGTGCTCGGCGGCGCCAAGAACGCCTATCGCGACATCGCCGTTTTGAACGCCGCGGTTGCTCTCGTCGTCGCCCGAAGGGCGGACGATTTGAAACATGGCGCGGCTTTGGCGGCGGCGGCGCTCGACGAGGGCCTTGCCGCCGAAACGCTCGCCAAACTCGTGCAAGTCTCGAACCGCGCCTCGCCCCCGCCGGACGGCGTTGCCGTTGAAGCCGCCAAGGGAATTCGATGCCCGACTTCTTGAAGACGATCGAGGCCTATAAACGGCGCGAAATCGCGGCGGCCAAGGTGCGCATGCCGTTCGAGACCTTGGCGCGCAAAGCGTATGACCAGGATCCGCCGCGTGGCTTCGTCAAGGCGATCGAGGCCAAGTGCGAGACCGGCCATATGGCTTTGATCGCGGAAATCAAAAAGGCGAGCCCCTCGAAAGGGCTGATCCGCGCCGATTTCGACCCGCCCGCTCTCGCCCGCGCCTATCAATCGGGGGGGGCGGCATGTCTGTCGGTGCTTACCGACGGGCCCTCCTTTCAGGGCAGTTTCAGCGACCTTTCCGAGGCACGGCAAGCAACGCATTTGCCTTGTCTGCGTAAGGATTTCTTGTTCGATCCCTATCAAGTATATGAAGCACGGGCGAATGGCGCTGACTGCATTTTGATCGTCATGGCCTGCGTCACCGACGCGGAGGCCTCCGGCTTGACCCGCGCGGCGCATGATCTTGGCATGGACATTCTTGTCGAGGTTCACGAAGAAGCCGAGCTTGCCCGCGCGTTGCCGCTGGAAACACGACTTGTCGGCGTCAACAACCGCGATTTACGAACTTTCAAAGTATCGCTCGACGTGTGTGAACGGCTCGCCGCGAAAATCCCATCGGACCGGATTGTGGTCGGAGAAAGTGGCATCGTGACGCATCAGGATTGTCTGCGCCTGCAAGCGCATGGCATTCTGGCCATTCTCGTCGGGGAGAGTCTTATGCGCCAAAGAGACGTCGCGACGGCGGCGCGGGCGCTTCTTCTCGGCGAACCGCACGCCCGCGGCTACAAACCCCAACGGGGATGATTCTTGCCCGCTCGCACTCCCGCCCTTTTTGGATCGAATCATCGCCATGCCGGACCTCACGCATCTTTCCGCCGCCGGGCAGGCCCATATGGTCGATGTTTCGGGCAAGGCCGCGACCGAACGCGTCGCGATCGCGGAAGGCAGCATCGTCATGGCAAAGGCGACCCTCGATCTTGCCTTGTTGGGCAATGCCAAGAAAGGCGACGTCTTTGCCGCGGCCAGGATCGCCGCGATCATGGCGGCGAAGAAGACGCACGATTTGATTCCGCTCTGCCATCCGCTGGCCTTGACCAAGGTTTCGGTCGATCTTGAACCGGATCCCGCCTTGCCTGGAATAAGGGTCCGCGCAGCCGCCAAGGTGTTGGGCCAGACCGGCGTCGAAATGGAGGCTTTGACGGCCGTCGCCATCGCCTGCCTCACGATCTACGACATGTTAAAAGTGGTCGACCGCTCGATGCGGATCGAGGGAATCGCGGTTCTGCGCAAAAGCGGCGGCAAGTCCGGAGATTTTTCGCGCGAGGGGGCTTTGCCCGCATGAGTGGCGACGATATGCTTTCCGTGGCGCAGGCTCGCGCGCGCATCCTGACGGATGTCGCAAAGGATCGCCCGTCCGAGGCCGTCGCCCTCGAACGCGCGTTAGGTCGAACCCTTGCAAGGGATCTCGCCGCCAAGCGGACCCAGCCCCCCAAGGCGGTATCGGCGATGGATGGCTACGCGGTGCGCTCTCGCGACCTCGCGGAGCTGCCGGTCAAGTTGAAACAGATCGGCGAAAGCACAGCTGGGCATGGTTTTTCGGGTTCGCTTGGCCCCAAGGAAACCGTGCGGATTTTCACCGGCGCGCCGGTGCCGGATGGCTGCGACACGATTTTGATCCAGGAAAATGCTCGCGTGGAAGCAGGTTTCGTCGAGCCTCTGGAAACGGTGGCGAGCGGGCGCCACATTCGCGCCAAGGGCATCGACTTTACCGAGGGCGTGATTTTGCTTGCCGCCGGAACAAGGCTTCGCGCATCGAACGTTGCGCTTGCCGCCGCGATGAAGTACGCCGAGGTCGCGGTCATTCGCAGGCCGCGTGTAGGAATTCTCGCGACCGGCAATGAGCTGGTGCGTCCCGGGGAAACCGTTGGCGCCGATCAAATCGTTGCCTCGAATTCCTTCGCGATCGCCGCGCTCGTCGAGGCCGCGGGCGGCGAGGCGCTCGATCTCGGCATCGCCAGAGACGAACTGGGCGCGCTTGACGAACGCATTGCCGCCGCGCGCGCTGGCGCCGCCGATGTTTTGGTGACGCTCGGTGGGGCTTCGGTTGGCGATTACGATTTGGTCAAACCGGCGCTCAAAGGGCAGGGCATGGAACTGAGCTTCTGGCGGATCGCGATGCGCCCCGGAAAACCAGTGATCCATGGCCGCCTTGGACCAATGATTATCCTTGGCTTGCCGGGAAATCCGGTTGCCGCGTTCGTCGCCGGAATCGTTTTTCTTGTGCCCCTGGTGCGCGCGCTTTGCGGCGACCCGGACGCGGGCCGCGAGCAAAGCGAGCCGGCGATCCTTGGCAAGGCGCTGCGCGGCAACGACAGCCGCCAAGATTATTTGCGCGCGACATTGCGGCTTAGCGAAACAGGGCTGCCGGTGGCGGCCCCTTTCGAGATCCAGGACTCCTCGCTTCTGCGCCCTCTCGCGCGAGCGCATTGCCTGGTGATCCGCGAACCTCGCGCCGAGCCAGCAGTGGCGGGCGATTTATGCCGGATCATCCGGCTTGGTTTTTGACATAGTTGTTGCGGGGATCAGTGGCGAGTCCGGCGATGTATTTCAGCGATAAGGCTCTCGAAGAGTTGCGAAGAAGTCATACGCAGGTTGCTTGGAAATGCCAACGTCTCGTGGAGAGGTATCTAACACTCAACTACAAGGATTCGCGAGCGCGAGAATATGCGGTGGTGGGCTTTTCGCGGCGCCTTAAAACGCTCGTTCGGTGCATCGATAACGTATTTAGCGTATTGCCGCCCGATCGTGCCGATCTGCCTTCAATTGACGAACTCTTCGATGCTATGATCAATATTCAAGCATTTGTATTCAACTCGTTTGGCAGCATCGACAACCTCGCCTGGATATGGGTGCAGGAACAACCTGTACGAAAGGAGGATGGATCGGAAATTCCCAACAGTTGGGTCGGGCTTAGCAAAAATAACACATTTGTCCGTGGGTCCCTCTCAACTGGGTTTCAGGAATACGTCAAGGGGTTAGACGATTGGTTTGATCATCTAGAGGAGTGGCGCCACGCTTTGGCTCATCGAATCCCGCTCTATATCCCGCCTTACCCCGCATACGCCGGATGAGGCAATAATTTGCAGCGTCGATGCCGCGATTCAGCTAACATAATCAGCATGTTATTTCGGATCGAATGAGGCCGTCATGGCGAACCCGGCGGGTGAATCGTATGATGGCGCTCTCAGGCTCGATTTCGACCGCCGATTGTTGCTTCACTTTCGCGGATCGGTGGTTACCTCCGACGCAGGCTTGCTCGCATACCGGGAACTGGACGACGCGCTGTGCCTCAGCGCGATGGCGGGTGATGCGCTCTCCGACGCACGCACTGGCAAGAATGGCCGGCATGCACTCGTCGGGATGTTGCGGCAATCCATATTTGGGCGACTTGCCGGATATGAAGACGTGAACGACGCTCAACGCCTGCGCCATGATCCCGCGATGCGGTGGATAGTCGGCGGAAAGGCGGCCTCGGATGCAGCGGCTTCGCCGAGCCAGATGGGCCGCTTTGAGACGCGCTGGCTCACGGCGGAAAAGAACCTTTCGGCGCTCGCTGATCTCTCCGGCAAATGGATCGACAGCGTTCATGGTCGCCGTCCGCCGAGAGGTATCTTGCTCGACATGGATTCGAGCGTGAGCCCGACGCATGGCGAACAGGAACACAGTGTCTGGAACGGTCACTATGACTGCACCTGCTATCATCCGCTGTTCGTTTTCAACCAATATGGCGATTTGGAACGCTGCGCCCTGCGCCCCGGCAATGTTCACAGCGCCGATGGATGGGAGGCGGTGCTGAAGCCGGTCGTGGCGCGGTATCAAGGCAAGGTCTCACGCATTTATTTCCGCGCCGACGCCGGCTTCGCAAACCCCGAAGTTTACGAATATCTGGAGGCAGAACGGATCAAATATGCGATCCGTCTGCCCGCCAATCACATCTTGCAAGAGAGGATCGGCTATCTGCTCAAACGCCCGGTTGGTCGCCCGTCCAATGACGTCTGCCGATCCCATGCAAGTTTCACCTATCAAGCGGGAAGCTGGTCGCAGCCGCGCCGGGTGATCGCCAAGGTCGAATGGCATCCGGGCGAGCTTTATCCGCGCGTCGGCTTCATCGTGACGAACATGGCGCGCTCCGCCGAGAATGTCGTCGCCTTCTACAACAAGCGCGGCACGTGTGAGCAATGGATCAAGGAAGGAAAAGGCGCAATCAAGTGGACCCGGCTATCATGTCGGTCGTTCGCTGCTAACGCCGTCCGTCTCCAGCTTCATGCGCTGGCCTACAATCTCGGTAATTTTCTGCGCACGCTGGCGACGCCCGAACCGATAAAGGATTGGTCACTGACGAGCCTGAAGGAAAAGCTGATCAAGATCGGCGCGAAGATCGTGAGCCATGGCCGCTATGTCGCGTTTCAGATGGCCGAAGTCGCCATTCCGAAAAATCTCTTCGCGGACATCCTACGAATGATCGCCGACCTGCGGCCGCCGCCCAATCCAGCGCCTGCGTGAAGTGTTCGGTCGTCATGCGTCGAGCAAAAACTAAGGGAGAAGTGCGTCTTGATCACAACCAACTCTGTATTGTCCGGTGCGCGATCCGCCCATGTCACTGGTTTTGGTGTGCCGGAGCACCACAGCAGCGCCGCAGCGCGGCAATCTCAACCTCAATAAGCGGGCGATCCGGAAAATAATGCCGGTATAGGACGAATGTCCGATGTCACGGCAGGAGATCAATGATACGCGCTTGGCACATTCCCGGTTATCTGGGGAATGCCAGCTTACAGCATTCCCAAGGACAAGGAAGCGCTTTACCGTCAGCTAGAAGACCGCGAGATAGAACCTATGAAGTGTGGAGATTTTGCGGAGTGTGAACGCTTGAAAGCCGAGCAGGACGCGCTGGGTACCTTTTTGCCAGAGATGAGGCACTCCTTTGAAGAACAGTCGGGAGCCGTCAGCTTCCATCCCCAGCTGCTAACCGACTTCCTTACTATTGAAGGGCTCGCGCAAAAAATGCTTGAGGAGCTTGACTCGTAATTCGAACCATTTTTGCTCTGGTGCTTGTCGGTTGCCTCGCAACCTGCTCCTCACATGTTAGCCCGTAATCGTATAATTCCGCCAGGCGGCCGTTGAAAAAGCGGGCGGGCGCCATTGGAGTTACGATGGAAAAGCACATCAACGTCGATCTTCTCATTACTGGCGGCGGCGTCAACGGAGCCGGGATCGCCCGCGACGCGGCCGGGCGGGGCCTTGCGGTGATGCTCTGCGAGCAGGGCGATCTTGCCGGCGCTACGTCGTCGGCATCGAGCAAGCTCATTCATGGCGGGCTGCGTTATCTCGAATACTACCAGTTCCGCTTCGTGCGCGAGGCGCTTTTGGAGCGGGAGGTGCTGCTTGGCATCGCGCCGCACATCGTTTGGCCGGCGAGTTTCATCTTGCCGCACAACAAAGAGTTGCGTTCCGCTTTCGTGATCGAGGCAGGTCTCTTGCTTTACGATTACCTCGCGCGGCGCAACCGCTTGGGCCGCTCGCGCCGCCTCGATCTCCGCACGGCCAAGGAGGGCGCACCGCTTAAAGACCATCTAACGACAGGCTTTGCTTATTCGGACTGCCGCGTGGACGATACCAGACTTGTTGTGCTGAACGCCGTCGACGCGTGGGAACGCGGCGCTTGTATTCGAACCAGAACACGCTGCGTTTCGGCGAAGCGCGTGCAAGGCATGTGGCAGGCGATGCTCCTCGATGCGCGGGAGACCACGGCAACGACTGTGATGGCACGCGCGCTCGTCGATGCGGCGGGACCCTGGGCCGCCGAGGTGTTCAACATCGTAAGCGGCCACGATGCCTGCAAAAGACTCCGTCTTGTCAAGGGTAGCCACATCGTCGTGCCCCGCATTTACGAGGGAGACCAAAGCTATGTCCTGCAAAACGAGGATCGTCGCGTCATCTTCGTGATGCCTTATGAGACGGACTATTCGCTCATCGGCACGACCGAGATCCCTTTCGCCGGAGATCCTTTGAAGGCACGGATAAGCGAGGACGAAATCGTCTACCTCTGCGCCGCGGTGTCGCGTTACTTCCGCACGCCTCTAAGCCCGAGCGACGTGGCAGGGAGCTTTTCCGGCGTGCGGCCACTCTATGACGACGGCGCTAAAAATGCTTCCGCCGCCACGCGCGATTACGTTCTCGATCTCAACGCGCCGCCGGGGCAGGCACCACTTCTCGCGGTATTTGGCGGCAAGATCACCACCTACCGGCGCTTGGCGGAAGATACCATGGGGAAACTTTCACCATATCTGAAACCGCCACGCGACAAACCCTGGACCGCGACGGCGCCGCTCCCCGGCGGCGACATGGAAGACAGCGACTTCGACCGGTTTTTGCGCAAGTTGCGCGGCAAATATCCGTGGCTCGACGCCGCTACCGCGACCCGCTTGGCCCGCGCGTATGGAACACGCGCGGAAGTGATTCTCGGCGATGCGCGTGGCGCTTGCGATCTCGGTGTCGATTTTGGCGCGGGGCTCTTTCAAGCGGAGATCGATTATCTCGTGGGCCAGGAATTCGCGCTGACCGCCGAGGATATTTTGTGGCGGAGGTCGAAGCTTGGCCTTCACCTTTCTCCGGTCGAATGCGCCCGCGTGAGCGCCTATGTGGATGAGCGCGTGCACGTGGCCAAATAGGACCAGCGTTCAACTCCATGAGATCGCCCTAGACATCTTCGGCGACTTGGAATTTGCCAGGCTGGCCGCCGTCGGTTTACAGCCGTGCTTGTCGCACTGGTGTCGCTTGAACAACAGCTATAAATTGACTGAACGACGGAACAGGCCCCTGGGCGACGAGCGCAGGATCTGGCTATGGAGAGTGTATGCAATGACGGCAGACGGGTTGACTACCACACTCAGCAGCTTTGGCCCGAAGGAAACAATGGATCGGCTCGAGGCCGAGATCAAGGCCAAGGGCATGACCGTGTTTGCCCGCGTCGATCATGCGGCAGGAGCCGGGGAGGCCGGTTTGCCGCTGCGGCCAACTGAGCTCCTGATCTTCGGCAGCGCCAAAGCCGGTACGCCGCTAATGCAGGCCAACCAGGCGGTCGGCATCGATCTGCCATTGAAGGCGCTGGTCCATGAGGATGCAGCTGGCAAGGTATGGCTCTCCTGCAATGATCCGCACTGGCTCGCAACGCGGCACGGGCTCGTCGCGGCCGTCGCTCGGAACGTCGATGCGATGGCTGCCGCGCTCAACGCCGTACAAAGGCAACGAAATCACCTTGACACCGAGAGACCCTTCACGATGAACGAGGAGCGCCATGATTCGTGGCTATAGCGACCATGCGGCCAATGAGCGGACGTTTCTTGCCTGGGTGCGCACCGGCATCGCCGTGATTGCCTTCGGATTCGTCATCGAGAAGTTCAATCTCTTTGTGCTTACCATCGCAAGCTCCACCTCCGCTGAAGTGGCGCGTCGATTGCAGCTCGAAAGGCTGTCGGGACCGCTCGGGCACTACGGCGGCCTTGCTCTCATCGTCGGCGGCCTCGCACTTATCGTGGCTGCAACCGCGCGCTTCGTCCGCACCGGGCGATTGCTCGATGACCCTGAGACGCACTCCGCGGGCAGCGTACGCGCCGAGCGGATCTTATCGGTAATGTTGGTGTTGTTTGTCGCGGGTTTAAGCGCTTATCTCGTGCTCGGCTGATACCTTGGCACTTCCACGACATCTCGCAACGTCTTTTTCAGCGAGCTCCATTTTTTTCGCGCCGAAGCGACGAAGCCATGAGCCGCCGTTCGCAGACATTGAGGGAACCAATGTTCTCGGAACCGGAGGATCGTCGCGACTTTCGGATTGCCGGATCCTTGTTCAGGCGAGAACACGGCTCGCAATCGAATAGTCATTGATCCGTCATCCACGTGTCAGGCAACACTGTTAGCAGTCTCGTGCATCGTTACGTCAATAAAACACGGGAGGAAATCCGATGCCGCGAAAATTACTGGTATCACGAAAGCTGCTATCATACGTTGCGCCCGGCGCTTTGGCGCTAGGACTTGCGGCCGCTCATCCTGCCCCTGCCTCAGCAGGCGGCCTCGCCAGCGGTCTTAACGCGTCTTGCTGATCAGCATCGACGGTTGATTTTGCCAACTGCGCCAAAGGTATCACCGGCGTAAATGGGGGCAAACCCTATTGTCCGGAACTCGTCGCGCTCAGCCAGCATGGCACGACCTACACCGAGACTTCGACCTCCCGGCCGTCGGATTCTTTCCCCGGCCTGACGGCCCTTGTGACTGGCGGATCGCCGCTTTCGACGGGTGCATTCTACGATGTGAGCTACGATCGCGCATTGTCGCCGCCCACGATGACGACGCCCTACGGGATCATTGGCGGTCCCGGGCTTTGCCCAAGTGTCGTCGGAACGCAAATCGGATTCGACGAGGAGATAGATGTCGATTTGACCAAGCTCAACGCCGGTGGCGGCATCAATCCAAATTTCCTGCCGCGTGATCCCAAAAACAGCTGCGCGCCAGTGTACCCGCATCAATTCATCCGGGTGAACACGATGTTCGAGGTGGTGAAGGCGGCCGGCGGCTACACCGCCTGGACTGACAAGCATCAGATGGGGTCATTTTTCGCGCGAAAAATGACCCCGGCAATATTTCATCTTTTCGAACAAAATCAATGGACTGGGTGACTTTAGCGGTGGGGCCATGATTGGACGCGTTTTCACACCACCGGGCTTCAAAAGTCGCCTTCAACCGCCACCATGCCCCGCTCAGCAGCCGATTCCGCTGCCTTACGCTTGGCTGCAAATGTGCGGCCGCTCGCCGACCGACGGTAACCCAGTGGCGGCCAAAAGAAATGCACCTGGACGCGCCATGCTTCCGTCACTGACCGTAGGGCGCCCCTGCCGCAAGGCGTCAAAGTTTCGTCCAGCCGCAAAACTGCATAGGACAGAGGACTTGGCTATGGACAGCCGACACGGCGGCTCGCAAGCGATCCTCCAGCGTGTCGATATCGACCTCCGCTGCCGTCGCGGCACCAATCTTCTCAAGCTGTGGCAGCACGCTGCGCAAGGTGCGTGCCCACCAGGCATAGACCGGGGAATCCGAGCCGCCGCCGACCGGTATCTCACAAAAGATCGTCGGTTGCTTCAGGCCCGCGTCGTGGAAATGCGCCATCATCCGGCCCGCTGCATCCGGATGCACTATCACGGACCTAAACGCCGTGGTGACCCAATTCCAGCACTGCTCCAAGAGCGGGATAGGGGGAACAGCGTGACATTCGCCGGAGACCGCGATCTCATGGAAGGCGATAAGACCATTAGTCCGGACGTGTGATGCCGCCGAGCGAATGAACGCTGCGGGATCTGCCTGGTGGACCAGCACGTAACGGCCAATCGCCAGATCGAAAGGCGCCGGATCGACAAAGTCCTCTGCGGCCCCCTCACGAAACTCTATGTTAGCGTAGCCTGCATTGCGTGCGCGGTCGCGCGCCACGGCGAGAACGTCGTCATTACGGTCAATGCCGACGACCGCGCCGCTCGGACCGACCAGTTCCGCCGCCAGCAGCGCGACGTCGCCGGTGCCACAGCCGAGATCGAGGACGCGCATTCCCTGCGCGACGCCGGCCTCGCGCAGGAGGCGCTCGGTAATTGGCTTCAGAATGCCTGCTTGAATTATCAGGCGACCGATCTCGGCCGGGGAATGGCCGAGGATGTAGGCGACGTCGGGCATGTTCGTTTCCTCTGGTCATGCTATCGAGAACGGCAGCAACCGTGTGCAGGGTTTCGTAAAGGAGTTGGCAATCTCCGTCCTGCTGGCCCGGTGCTTGTGCAAGCCGAAAGTGACGCCGCCACGCTACACGAATATTTCAGTTTCGGGGAATCGCGTTACACTTGTAATGGTGAGCCAGCCAGGCAGTGCAGTCGCCGCTCGCCCTGATATTCGCGAAGGAGCACGGTGCCGGACTTGAGGCGCCTGCGGCGATCCGCTCGGCTCGAACGCGGCCCGAGCGCGCCGCGCGTTGCAGCACTCAGCTTAGCTACGAGAATGACCGCTTAGGGTGTGCGCCGTGAAAAGGCGGCGCTTTCCAGTGGGTGCAAGTCCTACCCGGCGACCGCTCCAGCCGGAAGCAACCGGAGCAGGCATGGAGGTGACGAAATGTCTGAAGCCTTCGGATAGCGGGTCACGAAATACGGTGACCGCGCGAGTGTGCAGGCCGCAACGCGAGTGAACGCCGAGCAAGCCTCGAAAAGGACGATGTGCAGGCCGACCCGGTGACCCTTCCGGGGAAGGCTGACACGGCTGGGTGTGAGCGACGAGTACGCCCAGCCGCTGCACCGGGGTAGTGGCGGCAGCATGTACACAAGGAAAGCGCACGCAACACGGGAAGCCCCAATACGTGATCAGGGATGATCAACCGGACGCCCGTGAGGGACAGGCCGGGCGCGTTGGGGTGGCGGAGAGGCCCGTAATACCGATGAAACCGGGTAATGCCGGTGGAGGGAAGGAGCCTCAGTTCAAGACCGACGCAAGACGTGGTGAGGGACCTGGAGATTGGGCAACCTAGCAACTCCGAAGAGTGTTCAGAAACTGCAGACGGCGTTACACGCGAAAGCGAAGGCGGAAGCCGGCTATCGGTTCTACGCCCTGTACGACAAGCTCAGCCGTGACGATATTCTGGCGCATGCCTATGCCCAGTGCCGCTCCAACAAGGGCGCGCCGGGTGGCGACGGTCAGGACTTTGCGGATATCGAGGCGTACGGGGTTGAGCGGTGGCTTGGCGAACTGGCGCTTGCGCTCAGGCAGGAGACTTACCGGCCGGAGCCGATCAGACGCGTGTTCATACCGAAGGCCAACGGCAAGCTCAGGCCGCTGGGCATCTCGACCGTGCGGGACCGGGTCTGCATGACAGCAGCGATGCTGGTGCTGGAACCGATCTTTGAAGCCGACCTCCTACCGGAAATCTACGCCTATCGCGCCGGGCGAAACGCCCAGCAGGCAGTCGTGGAGGTGGAAGAGCTACTGTTCCGTGGCCACCCGGACGTCGTAGACGCCGACCTCGCGGACTACTTCGGGAGCATTCCGCATACCGACCTCCTAAAGTCGGTAGCGCGCCGGATCGTTGATCGGCGCGTGCTGCATCTGATCAAGATGTGGCTGGACTGCCCCGTAGAAGAAACCGACCAACGAGGGCGGAAGAAACGTACGACCGAGGCCAGGGACAACCGGCGCGGCATTCCGCAGGGCTCACCCCTCTCACCACTGCTGGCGAATCTTTACATGCGCCGGTTTGTGCTGGGGTGGAAGAAGCTCGGCCTCGAGCAAAGTCTCGGCACTCGCCTCGTCACCTATGCGGACGATCTCGTGATCCTGTGCCGGAGGGGCAGCGCTGAGACAGCCCTGCACCATCTGCGCGCGATCATGGGCAAGCTGAAGCTGACGGTGAACGAGGAGAAGACACGGATCTGCAAGGTCCCGGAAGGGGAGTTCGACTTCCTGGGATATACGTTCGGGCGAATGTATTCCCCAACGACCGGCAAAGCCCGCTTGGGCCACCGGCCGTCAAAGAAGAGCATCAAGCGCATGGTCGAAAAAGTCCACGCGCTGACCGACCGAGCGCGCAGCTGGCAAGAGACCACAGAGCTCGTCGACATGTTGAACCGCGCGCTTCGCGGGTGGGCCAATTACTTCAGTGTCGGCACTACCAGCAAAGCCTATCGCGCGCTCGACAACTACACGGCTGTGCGGTTGCGCCGGTGGCTGCGATCCAAGCACAAGGTCAGGCGACGTAAGGGCGGGAGCTATCCACTCTCGCACCTATACGGGCACTTCCGGCTCGTACGCTTGACCCAGCTCGGCCGCGGCCCATCGTGGGTGAAGGCGTGAGATCTTATCCGAGAGCCGGATGCGGGCGATCCGCATGTCCGGTTCGATGAGCGGGGTGTGGAAACGGGAGCAACGGGCGAGCTAGTGAGGCACCGCCAGACGAAAGGGGCGGCAACAGATATGCCCGGCCTAAAGCCACCCGCGCCACACTCCGACTCTACCTTGGTCGCGTGAAAACGCTGATAAGAGATCTGGGACGGCTCCCATCGAGGCGAAAGCGCTGGACAGCCATTTTGAGCATTTTTCGAATTTGGCGCTTAGGGTAAGCCGGATCCGCTTCCGGCGGTTTTAGGGCCCTTCAAAAGCGGGGACAGCGCCTCGCTTACCGGATGGAACCTTCGTCCAGAAAGCTTGTGCGAAGAGCCCCGGATTCGACCAGAACCCTTTCGCGCGGTAAAATGTACTAGTTGATATTTGATCCGACATTTGGTGTCATAAGGCCGAAGCGAGAGCCGAGGCCGGGCGCGGAGCTGGCCAGGGTTGCGGAGAGCCTGGCCTCGGCGTTTTATGAGGACACCGACGATGACCAAGGACCAGAAGATTATCAAAGGAAAGGTGGGCTTGGCTCAAGCTCGCCAGGCAGCTCGGCAATGTGAGCCAGGCCTGCAAGATGCTCGGCTATAGCCGCGACAGCTTCTATCGCTTCAAGGAACTCTATGACAAAGGCGGCGAGCTGGCGTTGCAAGAGATCAGCCGCAGGAAGCCAATCCTGGCGAACCGGACCGCGCCCGAGATCGAGGCGCGGATCGTTGAATTTTCGCTGGAGCAGCCGGCCTTCGGCCAGAATCCGCGTCGCTAACGAAATGAGGAAACTTGGCCACTCGATCTCGCCGGCCGGCGTGCGCGGCGTCTGGCAGCGCCATGATCTCGAGACGATGAAGAAACGGCTCAAGGCGCTGGAAGCCAAGGTTGCTGAGGCAAGGCCGGATCCTGACCGAGGCGCAGGTCATAGCCTTGGAGAAAGCCAAGACCGAAAAGGAGGCGCACGGGCCAAGTTCGAGAGCGAATGCCCGGGCTACTGCGGGGCGCAGGACACGTTCTATGTTGGCAACATGAAAGGGGTCGGCCGCATCTACCAACAGACCTTCATCGACACCTATTCGAAAGTGACGTTTGCCAAACTCTATGATCGCAAGACGCCGATCACCGCGGCCGACCTCTTGAACGATCGGGTCGTGCCCTTCTTCGACGAAAAGGACGTGAAGCTCTCACGTGTTCTGACCGATCGCGGCACCGAATATTGCGGCAATCCCGAGCATCACGAATACGAGCTCTATCTCGCGGTGGAAGATATTGACCATTCCAGGACCAAGACGAAGAGCCCACAAACGAATGGCATCGCTGAGCGCTTCCACAAGACAGTGCTGGATGAGTTCTATCGCATCGCCTTCCGAAAGAGGCTCTATGCCTCGATCGGGGATTTGCAGGACGACCTCGATCTATGGGTCAAAAGCTACAACGAGGAGAGACCGCATCAAGGCCGCTGGTGCTTCGGCAAGACGCCGCTGCAAACATTCCTTGACGCCATCCCGATTGCGAGGGAAAAAATGATCGCTGCCTGACCACCATCGGCAGTGAACCGGCCATCTCCAAAAGGACGCCGTCTGTAAGATCAAATACAAGCTACTACAGGGAAAATCTGGCCTCGCAAGTCAAATGAAAACAACGGGGCTGGACCGCGCAAAAGGGCGCGCTCCGCAATTCAAAATCTGAACAGGGAGCCTCTGCGCTCCCGCGTTTTGTGCGTCCCCACTCGCGGATAAAACCTCACTTGCGCCCGCCGCGCTCCGCCAGAGGTCTTGGGCGTCAGAGGACCTTGCCTTCACTGCTTGGCCACTCTTCCACCATAAGCCTATTGCTCGGCAGCGATTGATCCAGGACCTTGCGCGCGACCTCGACGCCGCCCACAGGCAGCCCCTTCGGATCCAGCTTGCGCAGTTGCACCAGAACCGACGCCTGGTCCCAGTAGATGTGCTCGCTCAGGAGCTTTCCGTCCTTGAACTGGGCGACCACGACGGCCGCGATCTCCACGGGCAAGCCGGTCGGGGCGATGCCCGGAAGAAGATAATCGATCACCCGGTCATGGGTGAACTTCACCACCATCTCGTCGACAATGGTGCTTTCGCCGACGGTCCGGCTGACCGGAACAATCTCGGTGTCGTGCGGGTGGGCGGGAACGAAATGATACTTGTAGAAGCGTTTCAGCTCCTCGCGCCCCACCCCACCGGTCATGGTGGGAACGTGATTGACGTGGGGCTCAGGCCCCATCGTGTGCGTCGGCGCGTCCACATCGCGCTCAATGAACTCCTTGCCGAGATGTTCTTCCCAAACAGCGATCAGATCGGGTGCGGCCACGGTGGTACTCCTGTTACGATACGGGTTGGATGGCGTAGGTCATGCCGGAGGCCGAGATTTCGGCGTCGGCGATGAAGGCGACGGCGGCCCAGCCGGTAAAATCGGCGCATGTTCTCGATCGTTCCTGTGCATAATGATCGCGCTCATGCCCGAAGCCGTGAAATCGTGCTGTGCGAGACGTTGTAGGATCGCCCGATATGCTCAAGCGTTTCGTCGCCGTGGTCGCGTCGCCGATCGCCTCGCGCTGCTGGTGCGGGGTGAGTATGAATTTCGGCCCCATCTTCACGCCCTGCGCCTTTGCGTCGACGATTTCTACGCCCCCGAGATCAACTCAATTCCTGTCGCGCTGCCGCAGGTCGGGCTGATGAACTGCAATCCGCTTCCGGATCTGACCGCGGTGAAATCGACCAATGCGTGGACCGACAGCTTCGCCAACATCCAGTGCTATCACAGCCTCAAGGTCCAGGCGATCCTCAGATCGACGGACTGAACCACGATGGCACCGCCACCCGTCCGGTGCCCAAAGTGTTTGGGATGAATTTTCAAGTCGTGAGCGTCGGCGAGAAGCTGGCGGAGAAGAGTTCTCCAGCTTGCCTAAGCTGGTCCGTTGCAGATATACTGCGCGCGGAGGAATTTGCCGCGTGGATCTTCGGTTCAGTCCAAGCAATCTACGAAGTCGACTCACGGTTGCTATAAGATGAAAATTATATATAGTCACTTATTGGTTTTTCGGGCGGCGTCTAAAATCAAGAGGACCTCATGCGCTGCAAGGTCAGCAAGGGAAGCGGCCTTTGGGCGCCGGGAATTGTGGTCCTTTGGGCCGTGCTGGCCGCGGCGGCGGGCGGCGGCGCCACGGCCGCTCCCATCGAGACGGTACTGTACTCCTTTACGGGGGGCGCAAGCGACGGAATCTTTCCGTCTGCCGGCCTGATCGCCGACAGCCAGGGCAATCTCTATGGGACGACCCCATTTGGCGGAGCGTCGGGATGCCGCGCGTCGGGGCCTGGGGGATGCGGCACGGTGTTCGAGCTCTCACCGCCCTCCATTGCCGGCGGGGCCTGGACCGAAAATGTGCTGTACTCGTTCACGGATTCCCCAAGCGACGGGGCCATCCCCTAGCCGGCCTGATCGCCGACAGCCAGGGCAATCTCTATGGGACGACCAGCGCGGGCGGCGCGAACAAATACGGCACGGTGTTCGAGCTGACGCCTGCCGGTGTTGAGACGGTCCTGTACAATTTCTGCTTTACGCCGAACTGTAACAACGGGGTCTTTCCCCAAGCCGGCCTGATCGCCGACAGCCAGGGCAATCTCTATGGGACGACCCTTGAGGGAGGCGTTTCAGGATACGGCACGGTGTTCGAGCTCTCGCCGCCTGCCGTTACCGGTGGGGCCTGGAGTATAACGGTGCTGCACGCCTTCACGGAACAAGGCAGCGACGGGAGCTATCCCCTTGCCGGTCTGATCGCCGACACCAGCGGCAATCTCTATGGGACGACCACCAACGGCGGAAGCGCGGCGGGATACGGCACGGTGTTCGAGCTCTCGAACGGAGCTGCACATTTTCACGGGCGGGAGCGACGGGTCCATGCCCCACGCCGGCCTGATCGCCGATATGGTGGGCAATCTCTATGGGACGACCCCTGAAGGCGGCGGCACGAGACATGCCGGCACGGTGTTCGAGCTGACGCCCGCCGCCGGCGGAGGCTGGACCAAGAACGTGCTGTACAATTTCTGCATTTTAACGCCCTGCAGCGACGGGGGCATTCCCCTTGCCGGCCTGATCGCCGACAGCAAGGGCAATCTCTATGGGACGACCGCATCGGCGGCACGTCAGATGCCGGCGCGGTGTTCGAGCTGGCGCCTCCCACCGGGTTCGTCCCGCCCATACCTTTCGCCGCCTTCAGCGCCCAGCTGCTGATCCAATTCGGCAACGCGCCAAACACCGATTTGTTTGAACTTTCGTCGAACTTCACGTTGGGGAGTGCCAGCAACGGGATCAATCCCCCCACCGAGCCGGTGACCCTCCAAGTCGGCACCTTCACCACCACCATCCCGTCCCTCTCCTTCACGGGGGCAGGCTCGTTCTCTTTCCAAGGTGTGATCAATGGCGTCGACTTGACGGTGGGGATTAGCCCCACGGGGACGAAGCGATACGCCTTTACCGCGGTGGCGACGAACGCCAGCTTGACTGGGACCGTGAACCCGGTGCCGGTGACACTGACCATCGGCGCCGATACCGGCACGGTCTCGGTCACGGCCGCCATTGTGAGCGGGCTCGCGGTTGCGCCGTGACGGCGACTGACCCTCGGCGACGACACCCGCGCGACCTCGATCAAGGCCAACATTGGCTACAGCGCTTCACGGTCACGCAAAATCACGTCGCCGGGAAGCTTTCCACTGATTCCCCAGGATCTCTTTTAAGCGCGGCGTTTGCCACGCGCTCTCTTTTAAGCGCGGCGTTTGCCACGCGCCGTCTTAAGACTCCGTTATTATGCGGGGCCTTTTGTTCGCCCAAAGGAAGGCAGACCTATCGCTATTCGCGGCCCTTGAGGTAAGATCATCGAAATGTGAGGTAACGCCACCCTCCCGTCATTTGTTGATCTGCTGACCTTGAGGAGACCGCCGCGTGAACCTTCTCGCGATCGATCAGGGCACGACCTCGACGAGGAGCCTCCTCTTCGACGCATCGGGAAGTCTGCTTGCCAGCGCCCAGCGCGAGTTTTCGCAAGCCTATCCGCAACCGGGATGGGTGGAGCACGATCCGCGGACGATCTGGCGCGACATTCTCTCGACCGCGCGCGAGGTCATCGCAAAGTCACATGCGACGGTCGCGGCGATCGGCATCGCGAACCAGCGGGAAACTACCGTCGTTTGGGAGCGCGCGGACGGCACGCCGATCTACCCCGCCATCGTCTGGCAGGACCGGCGCACCGCCGCGGAGTGCGCGCGGCTGCGGCGGGACAGCGCCGAGGCGCTGGTTCGCGCCCGCACCGGCTTGCTTCTCGATCCTTATTTCTCGGCGACAAAGCTTGCCTGGATTCTAGATCACGTGGCGGGCGCGCGGGCGCGCGCCGAACGCGGCGAACTCGCCTTCGGCACCATCGACAGTTTCTTGCTCTGGCACTTGACCGGGGGCAGGGTGCATGCGACCGATGCCACCAACGCCTCGCGAACCATGCTTTTCGACATCCACCGCCAATGCTGGGACGGCGAACTTTTAAGATTGTTTAATATTCCCGAGGCCCTCCTTCCCGAGGTTCATGACAACAGCTTCATTTACGGGGTCACGGCCGAGGGCTTGTTCGATAGCGCAATTCCGGTCACGGGCATGGCGGGCGACCAACATGCGGCGTTGGTCGGCCAGGTCTGCCTTGATGCCGGAATGGCGAAGGCGACCTTTGGCACGGGCTGTTTTTTCTTGCTCAATACCGGCCAAGAGGCGTTGTCGCCCGCAACAGGGATGCTTACAACCATGGCTTACCGGACGGGCGGGCGTCCCATCTACGCCGTCGAGGGATCGATCTTTTGTGCTGGAGCCGCGCTCAAATGGCTGCGCGACCGGCTCGAACTGTTCACGGATGTTTCGCGAACCGGAGCCATGGCGGCAGCGACCGGCGGGAACAATGGAGTCTATTTGGTGCCCGCCTTCACTGGCCTTGGCGCGCCGCATTGGGACCCTGACGCGCGGGGACTGATTTGCGGCCTCACATTGGACTCTGGGCCCGAACATCTCGTCCGCGCCGCGTTGGAATCGGCCGCCTACCAAACCCTCGATCTGCTGAGGGCCATCGCGTGCGGCGGCAGGCCGCCCCGCGCGCTGCATGTCGATGGCGGGATGGCGGGAAACGACTGGTTTTGCCAGTTTCTGGCGGACATCATCGCGGCTCCCGTCGAACGCCCGGCCATGCTCGAAGCGACCGCGCAGGGCGCCGCTTATCTCGCCGGATTGACGCTCGGGATCTTTCCCGATTTCGCCGCCATTTCCGCCGCATGGGCGGGCGGCGCAAGGTTTGAACCGGGCATGGGCGGAGCCGAGCGTGAGCGCTTGATCGCGGGATGGCGGGATGCGGTGGGCCGCACGCTCACCGGCAACACACGCGAAAAATTGAACCAGCACTATGTTGCAAAATGATATGCCGATTGGATCGAATAAAGTTTTGGCGAGTTTCCTCCCGGCGGGTGAACGCCACCGCCATGCAAAAGGACCGATTGCGTGCATTCCATAACATCGATGCAAGAAAGTGAGCCGCTCTCGCGGCGCGATTGTCTGACGAGCGCCGCCGCCACCGCGCTCGGCTATACGCTTGCCGCTGGCCCGGTGCGCGCCGCGGCAATCAAAACCGGCACGGACGGTCTTTCCGCTGGCATGGCAAAAGTAAAAGTGCCAGGCGGCGAAATGCCGGTCTACTACGCGAAGCCTCTGGACTTGGAAAAGCCGCCGGTCATCCTCGTCGCGATGGAGGTTTTTGGCCTGCATGAGTACATCAAGGATGTAACGCGGCGGCTAGGCAAGCTCGGCGCATTCGCGGTGGCACCGGATTATTATTTCCGGCTTGGCGACCTCACAAAAATCAATCAACCGGCGCAACTGATGCCGCTCGTCAACGGCAAGCCCGATCATGAGCTTTTTTCCGATCTTGATGCGACAGTCGATTGGGCCAAGTCGGAGGGAGGCGATACGGACCGGCTCGGAATCATCGGCTTTTGCCGGGGCGGCCGCACGGTGTGGCTTTATGCAGCGCATAGCCCTATCCTCAAGGCGGGGGTCGCCTTTTACGGCAGCCTGATGGATCCCCCGAGCGCGGCCATGCCGAAGAACGCCTTCGATCTTGCCGCCGAGGTCAAGGCGCCGGTGCTCGGCCTTTACGGCGCCGAGGACGCTAGCATTACGCCGGATCAAGTAGAGGCAATGAAGGAAAGATTAAAAGCAGCGGGAAAAACCGCGGAGTTCAAGATCTATCCTGGCGCGGGCCATGGTTTCTTCGCCGATTACCGGCAAAGTTATCGCGCCGACGCCGCCCAAGACGCCTGGCTGTCAATGCAGGCCTGGTTAAAGAAATACAATGTGCTGGACTAATTTTTGGGCTCGGTTCCGAGACGGAAAAAGGGTGGCGACCGGCGGCAAGACCAACAAATGTCCCAAGATAGAAGGCACCGGCTGTCTAACGATGCGGCCGTGGGCTTCATTTTCAGATTGGGTGCGCTTCATGATGCGCGCCAAGCTTATCGAAACCATCAAGTCGCCCTCGAACATATCCACCTGACTTTTGCACCAACTAAGGGCTTGATCTGACCGCTCCGATACGATAGTGCGTAATCCTGAGATTTGCACCACGGGAAAAGTCAACAACTCCGAGCTAGCGTCTGCTATCGAAGGACGTGCCGCCACGGCTGGTCACAAAACTTGGTGGCTGTTAATGACACTACGTAGTCGCATGCGTTCGACGCAGAAAAGGAAATGCGACCATGCCAACTTTCACGCTGAACTCCGGCGAGTTATACGTTTAAGCCCTTTCCTCCTGGAGTACAACCCGCCCCGACGACGACAGTGTCCGTCGGTCTGGAAGATGTGGTCTTTCCTCCGGATAACAAGATACAGATTCCGGTAACGTTGGCGATCACGCCTATTTCCAGCATGGAGTTTAGAGGACACCCGTACACCCCTGGCGTTTTCGCCGCAACGTTGCAACAAAGTTACCTTACACGCCACGGCCTTGGTCCTCCTGTACCCATTGTAAGTACTACCGGCAGTCCCGTTAGTGGAACAATCATACTTACCGAAGACCTTCCTGGACCGTTTTCGATTTCAGTCACCTTTACGCCCCCGGCTACGCCACTGCCGGGATTATTTGAAGCGAGTCTGGTCCTCTCCGGGTGGGGTGGGACGACGAACATGGTACGGGCCGCGACGACCGCGCAAATCACCGCGACGCCGACCCTCGTCGGTGCTGACGATGTTTTTGCCCCCGTAGTAAACCCGACTACGTCTACGTTACCCCCCGTGGTCCTTTGGTCGCCGTCAAAATTGATTACATTTCAGGCGACGATGCGCTCTTCCATTTCGATGTCGTGCCCGTATCCGTGACGCCCAACGTGGTCACGATCAGTCCGCGACGGGCAGCCTGGGGCCACAATATACCAAAGCACCATATTCACCGCTTTTCGGGCCAACTATGCAACTAAAACCCCTCCGGTCTACGACAGTCATCTTGTATGCCACTCCATATTCCTCTGTTCCTTCTACTACTCCCGGCGTCATGGCTCAAATCCAGGTCTCCTCACCGGACTTCCCAACTTTGACGCCGCCTCTAACGCTGGTCCCCTCTTTCACACTTAAAACTTAGTTTAGGGAGCACTGTGGCTCGCGCTGCCGTGGGGAAATCCCTCGACCGTAGCACCCCAGTAAGTAGGCGCCTCGGCCGGCGCCCGTGGCATTGCTACGGGCCAGGTTGCTGAGAGGTTGTAAGAAAACATATCAACCGAGGCATGATTGTTCCAGAACGCCTGAACGCGTTGCGGGGCATTCTTGTAATGAACATACGCCCCTTCGACGAGGCGAATATATGTGGTGATGATCGCATGAATCTTGTACGCGCCGCGTCGATTGCCCAAAAAAATGATGCCCAGCCAACGCGAGGGGAAGTCATCCGGGTACAGCGTTAGCTCAGGGATGGCAATTTCTACGATCATCGCGGGGGTATTTCCTCAGTCTCAGGGGATCAATGCCGCTCCCCCGTTGAAGGTCGGGTCGGCTCGACGAGCACTATACTGCTTACTCAGCCGCATAAGCCCCATTCTCTTAAATCGCGCCCTTTGCCCTCAACGGCCAGGGTCAAATTTGGCGCTTTCGCCATATATTGTTGGCGTTTCCGCCCTATGCATTTTTCTCAAATCCTCCACCACCTTGCTGGGGCTGGCAATCGGCCCGCTACCACCATATTTCAAAGGAGCCGCAATAGGACTAATAAGGCCATGGGAGTTCTTGCGAAACCGGACCTTCCCCCAGGCGCAACCCCTGACTGGACAATTCCGCAAGGGTTTGAGCGCTACAGCGACGCCAATCACCAAACGTGGGTGACGCTCTATGAGCGCCAGGCCTGGACTAATTTTTGGGCTTGGTTCCGAGACGGTGAAAGGGCGGGGACCGGCAGCAAGACCAACAAATGTCCCAAGATAAAAGGCACCGGATGTCTAATACCAAGTCTCTGAAAGTTTGACTCCTGAGGCGGATTCCCAAATCGGCATTTATCTGATTCACCATGGCAAACAGCTTTTGGGAGAGTTTGCCATGTCGACTCCGGTTCCGCTTCGCTCTGACTTTGACACGATTGGCCTGCGCATGCTGGCGCGGCGATCGCGTGACCCCGATCAGACCCGGCGTCTCTTGGCACTGGCCGAGATTTATGATGGCGGCTCGCGGCCGGATGCGGCGCGGATCGGCGGGGTCGGGGTGCAGATCGTGCGCGACTGGGTTGTCCGTTTCAACGCCAAAGGTCCTGATGGTCTCTTGACCGGCAAAGCGCCGGGCGCTCCCAGCATCCTCGGCGAGCGCCAGCGCCAAGCCTTGCGGCAGGTCGTGGAAGATGGGCCAATTCCCGCCCTGCATGGCGTCGTCCGCTGGCGGCTGATCGATCTGGCGCAGTGGCTCTTCGAAGAGTTCCGGGTTTCGATCTCCAAGCCGACGCTCAGCCGCGAGCTGCGGCATATGGGCTTTCGCAAGCTCTCGGCGCGACCGCGCCATCATGCGCAAGACGAGGAAGCCGCGGCGGCTTTTAAAAAAACTTTCTCGCCCTCGTGGAGGAGACCGCCGCAAAAGAGGCTCCTGGCAAGCCGATAGAGATTTGGTTTCAAGACGAAGCTCGGATCGGGCAGAAAAACAAGGTCACCCGCCGATGGGCGAAACGCGGGACACGGCCTTCGGCGCCGCACGACCAGAGGACGAGTTCAGCCTATATTTTCGGCGCCATCTGCCCGGCCGAAGGAAAAGGCGCCGGGCTCGTACTACCCTCCTGCAACAGCGAGGCCATGGCCCTGCATCTCGAAGAAATCTCGCTTGCGGTCGCACCAAGCGCGCATGCGCTCGTTCTTCTCGATCAGGCCGGGTGGCATGTCTCGGCGAAGCTTCCCGTCCCGGACAACATCACGCTCTTGCCGTTGCCGCCGAAATCGCCCGAGCTCAATCCGGTCGAGAACATCTGGCAATTCATGCGCGACAACTGGCTCTCGAACCGCGTCTTCGAAATCCTACGACGACATTCTCGACCACTGCTGCTTCGCCTGGAACAAGCTCATCGACATGCCCTGGAAAATCATCTCCATCGGAACAAGAGAGTGGGCCTATCGGTCGTGATCAGCGAGACTTGGTATAACGAGGCGGCCGTGGGCTTGATTTTCAGATCCGGTGCGCTTCATGATGCACGCCAAGCGTGCCGAAACCGATCAAGCCGCCCTCGAACATATGCACCTGACTTTCAACTAATATAAGGGCTTGATCTGACTGCTCCGAAACGAATGACTGGCCTTGCGCCGCCCGCTGGTTTTTTCACTCGCTTCCGTGGCCGGGGGTTAACGACGATCCGCGGGCGGCGTTGCCGGTCCCTGTTGCGTGGCACCCAGCGGACGGTCTACCTGCTGCGGCTTTGACGGCAATTCATGTCCCGCGGGAATGGCACCGCCGCCGCCCGGTTGCGATCCGGCGTCGCTTTCCGATTGGGCGTCTGCCTTTTCCCCCTTTTCCCCCTGCCCCTCGGACTTCTCTACCGGCGTCGCGTCACCCTTACCTGGCAACCGTGGTCGCGCACATCCGTGCTCGTCCGCACAATCCTGCTCACCGGATGCTACCCACGCCCAAAAATCGGAATCAAACGATGGTCTCGCGCATCCATACTTGTCCGCGCAGCCTTCCACGCCGTTCGGCACGAATTGCCATCCGGGCGGCGGTCCTGCGCCAGGCAGCGGCCCTGGGGAACGGACGGGCGCTACCATAACCTGGGCTGGCGTGCGCAGATTCAATGGATGGGCGGCAAACCAAAAGAAGAATGCCGCGACGCCAGCGCCGATAAACACCCCGACGGCAAAACTCCAGATCATCCTTATTCGCTGCCATGCATCTTTCAGTCCCATGTCGCACCTTGTGTTCTAAGGCGTTCACCGCTTTGTGCGGCGTTGGCGTGCCGCCTCTGTTGCATTAGCTGCACGATGACGCAGACTTCTCTCCGGTTCGGAGCTAAATGCTTGGCCCACAGACCGCACGGGTAGCATAATCTTCAACCTGGAACCAACGGCTGGGGCTGGACAGCGAGTGCCGCCATGGCAAAATCAAACCGATATCGAAGAGTGATTTCTCAGCCTTCCTTGTCCAACCAATCGACAACTTTGTCCCACCACTCTGAAACCTTCTTGGAGAAGGACTCCGGGTTATAGGCCAATGTTATTGGCTACCTCGTTGATCTCCGCCTGGAGTTGCTTCACGTCCTTTGCACGGCTATCACCAGCTACGGTTTCGTAGTTTTTCAAGGCGTCGGTTGCGGCGCCTAGAGCAGCTTTGGCTTGGTCGGGGTGATTGTTTTTCAGCTCGGACTCGGCGAGCCGAAGGTTGTCCATGGCGCGAGCCAACGGCATGCGCGTGGCGCTGAACTCGAAGATCACGCCGTTATTCTCGATATCCTGCAGCGCGAGCTTGGCCGCTGCCGTGTCGCCAGCCTTCAACAAGTCCCGCGCAGCGAGGAGATCACGGTGGGCAAGTCGCAGGTCGAGTTTGACGTCGGAATAATCGAGCCCCACATAAGAAAATCCGGGCGCACGCGGTGCCTTGGTGGACGCGCTCTTATCGGCATGGCTGATCTGCTTTTGCGCCATCACCGGCGATATGGTGTCTACCATGTCGTACTCATGGTAGATCGGTACGAATTTCGGCTTGACCCGTGTTTCATCCTTGTAGGTGATACCCGCGCCAGTGATTTCGGTTTTGACCGTAGCCCCTGGCACGACGCCGTTTAGGATATTCGTCAGCGTCGTCCCTTTTTCGATGTTGGCCAATGCCTGGTCATTTTTCTTTTCCGCCAAAGCGTCGAGCGCTTCGTCCACGTGCATCAAGATGCGGTTGGCGGAAAGTGAGACGGCGCGCCAGTCGGCGGCGGTGAATTTATTGGCGGCCGGTGTGACGTCCACCTTGGAGGTGATGACGTCGGCGGCCTGCGCGCCGGCGACGAACAGCACCGCGCCGACCACGCCACACACGATGGCGGCAGTGAAGCTGAGAGGTTCGTCAATTGCCTGCGCGTGTTTGGCAACTTGATCCATTTTCACTTTTGCTTCTCCTTCATTCGAGCCGAAACGCGCGAGGTGGCTCGGAGGCTGCCCCATGTGCCACGATAACTTTCCCGCTCCTCGCGGTCAAAGTCAATCACAACTACCATAACGACAGTGACTTAGATGTAGTTTTTCATGAATTCTGCGCCACCTTGCTGGGACTGGCAATCGGCCCGTTGCCGCCATATTTTATAAGGAGCCCGCAAATGGACTTAAGGGCCATGGGAGCCCTTGCGCAGTTTGGGGATGCGCAGCTCGACCGCGCCGGCGCGCGTCTCCCAATCGCGGCCGCGACAGCCGTTGCGTTGGACGAGCCGCTCGGGGGAGCGCTAGCCATGGCCGCCGCCGGTCTTGGCGCCAACCTCCAGCTCCATCAGCCGCTCGGCGGCGAAGCCGATCATCTCGCGCAAAATATCGGCGTCGGGGGTCTTCTCCACCAGCGCGCGAAGGTTCATCATCTCGTTGGTCATCGGTTGGTTCCTCGGTTGCGTTAAGATTTCGCAAACCGACCCTACCGGAGAATCGCCGATGACCGCCGCAAGCCGCTCGCTCGCTACGGCGCCATGGGGCGCGCGCTTCGCGAGCGGCGTGCTCACGAGCTGCTACACCACCATTGGGGACACGACTTTTTTTCAGGCTCCGGCGCGGCGCTCTTGCGGCGTGCTGGACCTTCCGCCTCCCTCTGGGGGCGTAAGTCCAATACGGGGGATCATGGCTAGGGCTACCTTATTTAACCACGCAGGTTTTATATCCATTTGGTAGGGTCGAACAAGCACCCCCGTTCTTCACGCATTGTGTGCAGAACTGCTGCGGGTATTTGGGTATCCCACGCATACAAATCGGCCCCCTACCAAGGGAATAGCTTATGCATGAAGTGGCACCCATAATAGGGCCGTGGTTGCAAACCTTACCAGTACTATGACTGCCATTTAAAGTGAAACTGTAGGTGTAGCCATAACCAACCTGTTTCAAAGACCCGCTTGCGTCCTCTGTATTGAAAGTAAGAGGAAGATGGTTCTTAGTCCTGGGACAATTTACAGTAAATGACGGAAAACCAGACGGAAGGTAACACCAAAGTGCGGATGTTGTGCATCCCTGTGGGATCGCTTCGCATGGCACTGCACCAATCAAAAACAGGGTAAAAAATAAAAGGAATCGTTTCATCTGGCCCATGAATTACACCCACCCGTACTGGCTTTCTCTCCTAGAAAAAGGCCGGCGTGGGTTTCCGAACCATATTTGCAACCGCCTGCCGCGAGAGGCACTGCGGAGAGAGGCGACGCGCATAAGGCCAATTGCGCTAGTGGTGCATATTTCTTGAATTCTGCACCACCTTGCCTGGGCTGGCAAGCGGCGAATTGCGATCCTATCTTTAGAAGAAGGCGCGACAGGACAAAGGCCATGGGAGTTCTTGCGAAACCGGACCTTCCCCCAGGCGCAAACCCTGACTGGACGATTCCGCAGGGGTTCGAGCGCTACGGCGAGGTCGATCACCGGACCTGGACGACGCTCTATGAGCGGCAGGCCGAGATACTGCCCGGGCGCGCCTGCGATGAATTTCTGCATGGGCTCGACGAGCTCGATCTGCACGGCCAAGGCATCCCCGATTTCCGCCAATTGAACGAAAAGCTCTCAGGCCTCACGGGGTGGCAGGTCGTGGCGGTTCCTGGGCTCGTGCCCGATGCGGTGTTCTTCGATCACCTCGCCAATCGGCGCTTTCCGGCCGGCAATTTTATCCGCCGCGCCGATGAGCTCGACTATTTGGAGTTGCCGGACATTTTTCATGATGTCTTCGGCCATGTGCCCATGCTGACCAATCCGGTCTTCGCCGACTACATGCAGGCCTATGGGAAGGGCGGGCGTCGCGCCCTTTCGCTCGGGAGCCTTGCCAATCTCGCGAGGCTCTATTGGTACACGGTCGAGTTCGGGCTCTTGGAAACGCCTCAGGGCTTGCGGATCTATGGCGCGGGCATTGCGTCCTCGAAAACGGAAACGATTTTCGCGCTTGCCTCCAATTCGCCAAACCGCCTCGGCTTCGATCTGGAGCGGGTAATGCGTACGCTCTATCGCATCGACGATTTTCAGCAGGTCTATTTCGTCATTCCCTCGCTAACCTATTTGCTCGATGTCACGACGGGGACCGATTTCGGCCCCCTCTACGCCAAAATCTCGAACATGCCCGATATTCCGATCGCGGCGATCGAACCAGGCGATAAGGTTTTCATGCACGGCACACAAGACTACGCAAGGAGCGGCGGGCGCTTGCGCCAAGGCGCGGCCTAGCTGCAAGCCGCTTCGCGAGGAGGAATAGCATCATGCGGGACAAAATTGTGGTTGTCACCGGCGGCTTCGGCGTGCTTGGGCAAGCGGTGGCGGAGGCAGCGCTGGCGGCCGGAGCCTATGTGGCCATCCCTAGCCGGGAACAAGAGAGTAAGATCCCCGTGCGGGACCGGCTTTTGGTGCTTGGCGGGGTGGATTTGACGGATTTTGCGGCGGCGAAACAAGCTTTTGAAGAAGTGGCCACGCGCTTCGGCCGCATCGACGCGCTGGCCAATATCGCGGGCGGCTTCCGCTGGCAGACGCTTGGCGACGGCGACCTCGCCGGATGGACGGAGCAATTCCGGATGAATCTTTTGACCGCCGCCACGGCAACCAAAGCGGCGCTGCCTTATCTGCGCGCATCGAGCGGCGCCATCGTCAATATTGCGTCGGCTCCCGCAAAAAAGGCCGGTGCGGGAATGGGCGCCTATGCCGCCTCCAAGGCCGGCGTGCTGCGGCTGACCGAAAGCCTCGCCGAAGAAGAGAAGAACGCCGGCGTGCGGGTCAACGCGGTGCTGCCGACGATCATTGATACGCCGCGTAACCGCGCCGACATGCCGAAAGCCGATTTTACACGCTGGGTGAAGCCGGACGAGATCGCCAAGGTCATTTTGTTTCTTCTGTCCAGCGACGCCACGGCAATCACCGGCGCGGAGCTTCTCATTTCCGGGCGGACGTGATCACTGGAGCATGTCCCGAAAAAGTTGCTCGACTTTTTCGATCAGGACATGCTCCAACTCTTTGAATTTGAGCGAGTCCTTTTCGATCACGTGATTCCACGTGATCGGGACGCGCTCTAAGCGGACTTGGCGGCTCTCAGCGGCAGGCGATGGCTGTTCTTGAGCGTCGTCAACACGATCGACGATTTAACGTGCGAAACGCTGGCCTGCGGCAGGATCGAATCGTTGATGATTCGGGAAAGGCCGTTTAAATCCGGTGCCACCACTTTCAGCAGATAATCGGCGTCGCCAGTCAGCGCATAGGCCTCCTGTATCTCTTCGACGCCATTTACGAAATCTCTGAATTTTTTGGCATTCTCCTTGGAATGGGGAGACAGGGCGACTTGAATGAGGGCGAGCAAGCCGATCCCCAGGCGCCCGGCGTTGAGGCGCGCCGAATAGCCTTCAATAATGCCGGTTTCCTCAAGCCTTATGCGGCGGCGCGAGCATTGCGAGGCGGAAAGGCCAACTTTCCCGGCGAGCTCGGCATTGGTGAGGCGCCCGTCGGCCTCGAGTGCCGCAAGCAGCTTTAGGTCGAATTGATCGAGCGCGCCTAGCACTTGCAACTCTGGCATTTTTCGCACATTCCGTGCATCGAAAGCCGAGATTTCGTTTATTTTGCACACATCTCTTGCAGGGTTCGCGCTACCAAGTCAAATCGAATGGAGATTCGGATGAAAAATGAAATTCAGGATCCCGGAAAACGTGCGTCGCTGGGGCTATGTTTCTCAGTGTCGGTCGGTACGTGGTTGGTGACCCATGACCTATATTCTTCATTTGTTGGTGGGTTGGGAGCGCAAGCCTTCTGGCGGTGGCGCGATGCGGTTGCCACTGCCGGTCGGCTAAATAGAGAAAGGCAGGAACGGGGCATTGAATTGTTGTTTGGAAATGCGGAGAAAAAAAGTGGCGTTCCATCAATCGACAATCCATTCTCAGGGAAGCCAGGAATTACTAAGCCGACAAGTGACGCCGTGCGATGTGTAATCCATACGCTTCAAAATGATGAAGATAAAATAACTAAAGTGACTGACCTAAAAGCAGACAAATTGATTGGTAGTTTTATATTTTTTGGCGGTCCCGTTGCAAACGCGTATAGCCGCCACATCCTTGGCCTTGGCGGACCCTCACCCTTATTGAGCATGATTCATTCGGATGAGCGAGCTGTATTGCCGATGCATTTCGATCTTCCTGCCTCTATAAATTCAGGTGCTACGGTAGACTATACGACAGCAGATTACTCGACCGACGTCAGAAGACGCCCGGCGTGGGAACTTGTTGTCGAAGGTCGGAGGGGTCACGTTACTATATCGAACGGGCGTCAAGAAGACGATTTCCTTGTGTTAACGTCGATACCCAATGTGTATTCCCCTTCAGCATTTCACAAGCATCGAATAACTATTGTTTCCGGTGCTCATGGCCCAGGGACCCGTGCTATTGATTTAGTACTAGCAGATCCAGCTATACTTGATAAGATATTGACGCAGGTCAAGAGCTTTTCGGGTTCGGGATGGCAAGCGTTGATCAATGTTAGTAATATAGATTCACAGGGGTGGCCCAGGAAAATTGAGGTCAATAAGGTCAAAGAAATAATCGCGGATTTTGATAAGTTACATGATCAGCTTAAAGCCAAACCGTTCATGACCAATCCGAGTGCTCCTCGATTTCGAGATAAACCGCCTGCGCAAGTCTAAATATTTCGCGTTAATCGACACGGTCTCGCCGATAATGCTCACGGTGAGATGATTAGGGAAATCTGAGGACAGGATAGAGGAATAAAGATGGGCCCGTTTCCGCACGATGCGCCGCCAGCCAGGATCAGTGCCGAAAACCCCGCCGGCACCGATGGATTCGAATTCGTGGAATTCGCCCATCCCGAGCCGGGCGCGCTCAAGACATTGTTCGAAGAGATGGGTTTCGCGCTTGTGGCAAAGCACAAATCCCGCGCCATCGATCTGTACCGCCAGGGCGGAGTGAACTACATCCTCAACGCCGACCGGACAAGTTTTGGCGGCAAATTCGTTGATCTCCACGGACCTTGCGCGCCGGCGATGGCCTGGCGCGTCGTCGATGCCGGAAAGGCGCTCGCGCATGCGTTGGAGCGAGGCGCAACGCCCTATATGGGCGAGACCGGCGCGAAGACCATCGATGCTCCCGCGATCCTTGGGATCGGAGGCAGCCTGATCTATTTCATCGACACTTTTGGCGTCAAGGGTTCGCCCTATGATGCCGAATTCGACTGGGTAGGCGAGCGCGACCCCGCGCCACAAGGTTGCGGCATCGACTACATCGATCATTTGACCAACAATGTGTTTCGCGGCGCCATGGACCGGTGGTACCAGTTTTATCGAAATCTCTTTAACTTCCGTCAGATTCGCTATTTCGACATCGCCGGAAAAATGACTGGCCTTTATTCCCGCGCGTTGACCAGCCCGTGCGGAAAGATCCGGATTCCCTTGAATGAATCCGCCGACGACAAAAGTCAGATCGAGGAATATCTGCACCAATATAAGGGCGAAGGCATCCAGCATATCGCCTGCGGCTGCAAGGACATCTACGCCACCGTGAAGCGCTTGGAGGCGCGGGGCCTCGCTTTCATGCCGCCGCCGCCAGATACCTATTACGGCAGGATCGCCGCGCGGCTTCCGGGCCATGGCGAACCGCTGGCGACATTGCGGGCGAGTGGCATTCTTATCGATGGTGAAGTGGTTGAAGGGGGCAAGCCAAAGCTCTTGTTACAGATTTTTTCAAAGACGGTGATCGGCCCGATTTTTTTCGAGTTCATCGAACGCAAGGGCGACGAGGGTTTTGGCGAAGGCAATTTTCAGGCGCTCTTCGAGTTCGATCGAAGCGGACCAGATCGAACGCGGCGTGCTCGTCGCCTGAAACACTAGACCGCTTGCGCAATCTCACGCGTACCCGCTTAAAAAAATAGCCCGTCATGCGGAACAATAACACGCGTACTTTAGTTATATTTGCCTCAAGCAACGGCCACGCCGCTGATTCGAAGCGAAGTACGGCATACTGTGGGAGGTAACAATGAATGGCCCCAGAAGTTCCACACCGCAGCAGCTCCCCCTACGCCGCCCAATCCTACAAGGCCTATTGGGCGGTGTAGCTGCGTCAATTCTTTTTGCCGCCTCGCCAGGGACTTCCGGAAGGGCGATGGCGCAAGCGGCAAAGCCCAACATAATATTCATCATGGGCGACGACGTTGGCTGGTTTAACATCGGCGCTTACCATCAAGGCATGATGGCCGGCAAGACGCCGAACCTCGATCAATTGGCGGCCGAGGGTCTGCGATGCACAGACTATTATGCTGAACCAAGCTGCACTGCCGGCCGCGCCAATTTCATCACCGGCGAATTGCCGCTTCGAACCGGTCTGACCACCGTCGGCCAGGCCGGCGCCGATATCGGCATGCCCGCCGAGGCACCGACCATCGCCACCGCGCTGAAGGCGATGGGTTACGCGACCGGGCAGTTTGGCAAGAATCACCTGGGCGACCTGAACAAATACCTCCCCACCGTGCACGGGTTCGACGAATATTTCGGCTATCTCTACCATCTCGATGCGATGGAGGACCCGTTCTGGCATTCCTACCCGCCCGCGCTCAAAGACGTGGTCGGCCCGCGCAATATCGTGCATTCTTTCGCGACCAATGTGGACGATCCGGCCGTCGAGCCGCGCTGGGGCAAGATCGGCAAGCAAAAAATCGAGGACGCCGGGCCTTTGCCGCCGCATCCCATCGAAGGCATCAAATATAATATGGAGACCGTCGACGACGCGATTCTCGGCTTCACCTTCAAATTCATCGACAAGGCGGTGCACGAGAAAAAGCCGTTCTTCGTCTGGCTCAATCCCACCAGGATGCATATTATCACGCATCTCTCGCCGAAATACCAGGCGACCGAGACGCCCGAGAACGGTTATTACACCGAAGAAAGCGGCATGACGCAGCTCGACGACGAAGTCGGCACCGTGCTGAAAAAGCTGAAGGACCTCGCAGTCGACAAGGATACGATCATCGTTTTCTCGACCGACAATGGCGCCGAGAACTTCACCTGGCCCGACGGCGGCAACACGCCCTTTGCCGGCGGTAAGGGCACCGTGCTTGAAGGCGGCATGCGGGTCCCGATGATCGTACGCTGGCCCGGCCATGTGCCGGCTGGAAAGGTCGAAAACGGGATCATGTCCGGTCTCGATTGGTTCCCGACGTTCGTTGCCGCAGCCGGCGATCCGAACATCGTATCCGAGTTGAAGCAGGGCAAGCAGCTCGGCGATCGCAAATACAAGGTTCATCTTGACGGCTATGACCAGACGAACTTGCTGACCGGAAAAGGCCCATCCATCCGCCACGAGATCGCCTATTTCGCCGAAGGAACGCTCGGCGCGGTTCGAATCGACGACTATAAATACCGCTTCATCGATCAACCCGGCGGGTGGCTCGGCGGCACCGTGAAAGTTGATTGGCCGATCATTACCAATCTCAGGCTCGACCCATTCGAGCGCCTCGGCCTGCCGACCGCATCGGGAGGATCACTTTCATATTATGATTTCTTCGTGCACGAGTTCTGGCGCTTCGTCTATGTGCAGAAAGAGGTCGGCGAATATGCCCAAACCTTCATCGAGTTCCCGCCGATGCAAAAGGGCGCAAGCTTCAACATGGAGGCGGTGAAGCAGCAGATTGAGGCCGCGCAGAAGAGGTTCCACAGCCAGTAAGACGATCGCTGGCGCTGCATCATCACCCCACAGATGTCGCGGCGCCGAACAAACGCCCCGGGCTGATCTTCATTGGGGGAAGCTCGGTCAAAACACATGGAGAAAAAGCAAAATGAAAAAACTCGCCTTAACACTGGCCTTTGCCGGCTTGCTTTGCGCCGGTGCGGCGCAGGCGCAGGTCATGATCGATATGCAGCGGATCACGTGTGAGGATTTCCTCGCGATGTCGCCAAGCAAAGCCACACTTACCGCCGCTTGGTTGAGCGGCTGGTTCAATCAAAAAATGGGATATACCACCGTCGATCTGAAGGCATATCAGCGAAATGTGGAGAATGTCACCAAATGGTGCGGCTCCAATCCCAAAGAGACGCTCATGAGCGGACTGCAACGCGCCACCAGCCCCAAATAGATTTTTGTCTCTTACAAGCTAGGAGAATATCCGTGAAGAAAAAGATTGTAGCTGCCGCCGTTGTCCTCGGAATGGGGTTTGCGCCAGGCGCGCAAGCTCAAGTCGTCTTGGATATGTCCCTTATAACCTGCAAACAACTGATTAAATCGCCGGGAGAGCGCATGCCTATTATAACGGCTTGGATGGCTGGTTACTTCGGCGCAAAGCAGAATCGTTCCACGATCGACATGCGCTACCTGGAACGCAATACTAAAGTCGTTACAAAATACTGCAAAAGCCATCGCTCCGAGACTTTGATGAAAGCGATCGAGAAGAAAGCCAAGTAGCATAGACTTGTTTTGTCTGCAGCGGCGACTAAAAGCGCGATTGCCTTCAATGTGAAGCGAGACGATCCTAACCGCCGTCGCCGCCTTCATTGTGATGGGAAGCATATGCCCCCGGTCGAAGAGGCGAACGCCGTTGTTTGCGCCGGCGGCGTTTATCGCACCGGTTGCGTTGGGCGGCGTTGGCGCCGCCCAGCCGAATTCGCCTTGCGCCCGAGAAAATTCCGCTAACCTTCAAATGACCCCGCGTTGGGAGATAGACGCTCAAATCGGTTCGTAACTGATCGGCGTCGTGGCCAAAGTTTAGCACGATCAATAGGGCCACAAGGATTATGAGTTTCTTGTCCGGGATGCCGTTCTCCTCATCGTCAAGTTGCGTTTGGGGCCTAAGAGAGTGGTGCGTCTTGATCAATGCCAACTCGACACTGTCCGGCGCGTGACGCGCCAATGTCACTGACTTTGCCCTGCTGAAGCATCACCGCAGCGCGGCAATCTCATCCTTTATAAGCGGGTGATCCTGGAGGAGTTAGTGGGACGTAATTCTAATGACACGGCAGGAATTCCATGATACACGTTTGGTACATTCCCGGTTATCTGGGGAATGCCAGTTGCAACTCGCAAAGTGCGTTTCGCGGTTTTATTAAGAACGCAAATTCGCGAGGGGGCATTTATGAAGATGGTACCAGTCGCAGCAAGGATCATAGCAACAGCGACTTTCCTTCTGGGCGCTTCGATCGCCGCGCGCGCTCATTCCGCGACGGCGGTTTTGACACACCATAACGATTATCGGCGAACAGGTTGGAATTCCACTGAGACAATCCTGACTCCCTCCTCTATTTCGTTGGCATTTTGGCGTGATAGTTACAGTCAATAACCTCGACAACACGGTCGAGGCGCAACCGCTTATTGTACCCAATCAAATAATTGGTTGTCCGCCAAATCAGACAATCGCGACGGTAGCTAACACGGTTTACGCAATCAATGCTGACAATGGACGGATCCTTCTCAGTAGAAATTTCGGCTCTCTGGCAGGTTGTGGTGGAATTAAGTCTACGCCCGTCATCGATTCGGTTAGCGGTACGATGTATGTGATGACCCATATTAATGTTGGGAGTATACCAACCTATACACTACACGCGCTAAATTTAAAGGATCTTGCGGATACGGTTGCACCTTTTTATAGTACCAATTCTAACACTTTTCATACGGTGAGCAACGGCACAGTTTATGGATTCGACCCTTCATCAACTTGCCAAAGGTCAGCATTACTCCTGGTTAGGGGCAGTATTTTCGCAGGCTTCCGCGGTAATGAGATTGGAATCAGCCCGCCTTCAGCAGTGGGCCGAGGTTGGCTTTTGGGGTGGACCGCGTCCACTCTTGCGCCGCTCGCGCCCCTGCTGACTGATGAGCAGGCAGCCGCGGCAGACAAATTTTTCCTGTCGTCAATCTGGATGTCCAATTCCGGCATCGCGTCCGATGGGACAAACCTATACTTTGCAACGGGAAACTCCGATCCTTCCGGGCACGTCTTGCAATCCTCCCGTAAAAAACATCGAGGAGAGTGTGGTTAAGGTCACCTCGACTCTGACAGTTACAAGTTATTTCACGCCATCGAACTTCGCCGCCTTGGATGCAGCAGACAATGAAATAGGCTCAGGAGGAGTTCTAGGCCGTGTGGACGGATTTGATCAAGATGAAGCCGCAGACGAGTGCGAGGAATGAGGCATAGTTTCTTGCCGTCTTCTCGCAGCGGAGCGCGATGCGTTTGAAGCGCTTGATCTTGCCCATCATTTGCTCGATACGCGCCCGCGCTTTGTAGAGGACCTTTGCGAAGAACTTCGGCTTGTCGATGATGACCGGACAAATGCCGCGGTTACGCGCCGCCTCCCGATTTGTCTTTGCATCATAGCCCTTGTCCGCGACAACGGCGCGGGGATCGACGTCCGGACCGAGGTCGAGGAGCACTTCGAAGTTGCGGCTGTCGCTCGCTTCGCCGCCGGTCAGATGGAAGCCGATCGGATAGCCGTCGAGATCGGTCTTGAGATGGATCTTGGTCGAGAACCCTCCCCGGGAGCGCCCGAGGGCTTCGCCATCCTGCCCCCTTTTGCGCCGGCCGCCGACACATGCGCGCGGATGACGGTCGAGTCGAACATCTGCACGAGATGCGCCCGCTCGCTCAAGGAGGCGAGCGCTTCGAAGAAAGTTTCGAACACGCCGCTGCGGCTCAAGCGCCAGAAGCGCTTCCAGATGCTGTTCCAAGAGCCGAACTCGGCCGGCAGCGCTCGCCAAGTAATGTTGTGGATCGTGAAATAGTGCAAGGCTTCGAGAAACTTGCGGTCGTCCCGCCCCTTGTCCCCACGCCGCGAGCGGCAGGCATCGAACACCTCGTGCACAAGCACCCAATCTTCTTCGGTCATCTTCGTCAGCATGGCCGGCCCTCCAAAAGCCAGCCACCCATGAATCACCGAAAAAGTGATTTGGGAATCCCTTGACCTATATTTTCCGATATCCGTCCACACGGCCTAGTAATTCCGAATGCTTCGCTCGTTGTCGCCGGGGGCAAAGATGGAAGAATGTTTCTTCTCAATAGCGCTAGTCTGGGCGGTTACACGCCTGGGGGTCCAGATCACGTCCTCAATATGCAAAACATCGTGGGATGTTGGTGCGCGCCCTCATACTTCATGGGTTCGGATGGAATCGGGCGTGTCGTGAGTAGTGGCGGCAATACCGTTACGACATGGAAAATTATGCAAACCGGGTCTCCGCCTACACCCCAAATCGTCCAGGACGGTACGGGGCTAATTTCGGCTTCTAGCGAGGATCCAGGTTTCTTCACGAGTGTTTCCTCCAACAGCACCAGTTCCGGCGTCATTTGGGCCGTTGGGCGTCCGGCGGCTGGTTCTACTTCGGTCACTCTTTACGCATTCAACGCTACGTCCGTAACTGGAACACTGCCATTGCTAGGTCAGTATCCAGCGGGAACGTGGACTGGTCCCGGCAATGCGAATATCGTTCCGGTGGTCGCAAATGGGAAAGTCTAAGTCGCCAGCGGCGGCGGCGTCGGCGCCGGGACGTTGACCATCTTCGGGCTTAATCCGTAATCACAAAATATAAATAGCGGCGGCAAAGTGTACCACTGAACCAGCTTCGCGCTGCGCTCTGAAAGCGGCACAAAAGTGTGCCGGTCCTTCTAACTGGCATTCCCCAGATAACCGGGAATGTGCCAAGCGCGTATCATTGATCTCCTGCCGTGACATCGGACATTCGTCCTATACCGGCATTATTTTCCGGATCGCCCGCTTATTGAGGTTGAGATTGCCGCGCTGCGGCGCTGCTGTGGTGCTCCGGCACACCAAAACCAGTGACATGGGCGGATCGCGCACCGGACAATACAGAGTCGGTTGTGATCAAGACGCACTTCTCCCTTAGTTTTTGCTCGACGCATGACGACCGAACACTTCACGCAGGCGCTGGATTGGGCGGCGGCCGCAGGTCGGCGATCATTCGTAGGATGTCCGCGAAGAGATTTTTCGGAATGGCGACTTCGGCCATCTGAAACGCGACATAGCGGCCATGGCTCACGATCTTCGCGCCGATCTTGATCAGCTTTTCCTTCAGGCTCGTCAGTGACCAATCCTTTATCGGTTCGGGCGTCGCCAGCGTGCGCAGAAAATTACCGAGATTGTAGGCCAGCGCATGAAGCTGGAGACGGACGGCGTTAGCAGCGAACGACCGACATGATAGCCGGGTCCACTTGATTGCGCCTTTTCCTTCCTTGATCCATTGCTCACACGTGCCGCGCTTGTTGTAGAAGGCGACGACATTCTCGGCGGAGCGCGCCATGTTCGTCACGATGAAGCCGACGCGCGGATAAAGCTCGCCCGGATGCCATTCGACCTTGGCGATCACCCGGCGCGGCTGCGACCAGCTTCCCGCTTGATAGGTGAAACTTGCATGGGATCGGCAGACGTCATTGGACGGGCGACCAACCGGGCGTTTGAGCAGATAGCCGATCCTCTCTTGCAAGATGTGATTGGCGGGCAGACGGATCGCATATTTGATCCGTTCTGCCTCCAGATATTCGTAAACTTCGGGGTTTGCGAAGCCGGCGTCGGCGCGGAAATAAATGCGTGAGACCTTGCCTTGATACCGCGCCACGACCGGCTTCAGCACCGCCTCCCATCCATCGGCGCTGTGAACATTGCCGGGGCGCAGGGCGCAGCGTTCCAAATCGCCATATTGGTTGAAAACGAACAGCGGATGATAGCAGGTGCAGTCATAGTGACCGTTCCAGACACTGTGTTCCTGTTCGCCATGCGTCGGGCTCACGCTCGAATCCATGTCGAGCAAGATACCTCTCGGCGGACGGCGACCATGAACGCTGTCGATCCATTTGCCGGAGAGATCAGCGAGCGCCGAAAGGTTCTTTTCCGCCGTGAGCCAGCGCGTCTCAAAGCGGCCCATCTGGCTCGGCGAAGCCGCTGCATCCGAGGCCGCCTTTCCGCCGACTATCCACCGCATCGCGGGATCATGGCGCAGGCGTTGAGCGTCGTTCACGTCTTCATATCCGGCAAGTCGCCCAAATATGGATTGCCGCAACATCCCGACGAGTGCATGCCGGCCATTCTTGCCAGTGCGTGCGTCGGAGAGCGCATCACCCGCCATCGCACTGAGGCACAGCGCGTCGTCCAGTTCCCGGTATGCGAGCAAGCCTGCGTCGGAGGTAACCACCGATCCGCGAAAGTGAAGCAACAATCGGCGGTCGAAATCGAGCCTGAGAGCGCCATCATACAATTCACCCGCCGGGTTCGCCATGACGGCCTCATTCGATCCGAAATAACATGCTGATTATGTTAGCTAAATCGCGGCATCGACGCTGCAAATTATTGCCTCATCCGGCGTATGCGGGTCTAAACGACTACCAGGTGCCGTTCCGCTTCACCGGCAAGCTCAACAAGCTGACGCTGACGATCGACCGGCCGAAGCTCTCGCCCGAGGACGAAAAGCGACTGGGAGAAGCTCAGCGGAACAACCATATGAGCGAATAGTTTATTCCAGCTAGCGCTCGGCGCGGGCATAAGTTGATTGGCTTAAGGCGGAGCGCGCCGCTGGTCCCCTCCCGTGCGAGCATGTGGCGCGCACGCGTTCCCTGGGTCTTCCCGCGGGACTCAGCCGGCTGTGAGGAGAAGCCTATGACAAATCAATACATGTCCGGCTTCGGCAACGATTTCGAGACAGAGGCGTTGCCGGGCGCCTTGCCGCAAGGGCAGAATTCGCCGCAGCTCTGCCCCTTTGGGCTTTACGCCGAACAATTGTCGGGCACGCCGTTTACCGCGCCGCGCGGCGCCAATGCGCGCTCCTGGCTCTACCGCATGCGTCCCTCCGTCAAGCATGTCGGCCGCTTCACCCGCATCGATGTTCCTTATTGGAAAACCGCGCCGCACATCGCCGCGCACGGTCTGCCTCTCGGTCAGTTGCGCTGGGATCCCTTGCCGATTCCCAATGAATCTTTGACCTTCGTGACCGGCATGCGGACCATGACGACCGCGGGCGATGTCCACACCCAGACCGGCATGGCGGCGCATATCTTCCAGGTGACCCAAGACATGGAAGAAGATTATTTTATGAATGCCGACGGCGAATTGCTGATCGTTCCGCAAACCGGAGCGCTAGAGATCGCAACCGAGCTCGGCCGCCTCGACGCCGGACCTGGCGATATCGCAGTCATTCCGCGCGGGATGAAGTTTAAGGTGGAGCTTACAGGCGGTCCCTCGCGCGGATATGTGTGCGAGAATTATGGCGCGAGGTTCACCCTGCCCGCGCGGGGGCCGATCGGCGCCAATTGCCTCGCCAACCCGCGCGACTTCAAGACCCCGGTCGCAAGCTTTGAAGATAAGGAAACGCCTTGCCGTCTCACGTTAAAATGGTGCGGCGGATTCCATGTGGCCGAAATCGGCCATTCGCCGCTGGACGTCGTCGCCTGGCACGGCAATTACGCGCCTTACAAATATGATCTTCGCACCTTCGCGCCGGTCGGCGCCATTCTGTTCGATCACCCGGACCCTTCCATCTTCACGGTGCTCACCGCGCCATCCGGCGAGGCCGGCACCGCGAACGTCGATTTCGTGATCTTTCCGGAGCGCTGGGCCGTCGCCGAACATTCCTTCCGGCCGCCATGGTATCATATGAACATCATGAGCGAGTTCATGGGGCTGATCCACGGCCAATATGACGCCAAGGCGAAAGGCTTTGCGCCGGGCGGGATTTCGCTCCACAATAGCATGCTGCCGCATGGGCCGGATAAGCAAGCTTTCGACAGAGCGAGTGTCGGAGAGCTGAAACCGCAAAAACTCGAAAACACCCTCGCCTTCATGTTCGAGACCCGCTATCCGCAACAGGTGACGGAATATGCAGCCAAGCTGCCCGCATTGCAAAGCGATTACGCCGATTGCTGGCGGGGTTTGGAAAAGCACTTCGATCCAAACCGTCGCGAATGACCAACGTGAGAGAGCCGCGTGAAGCTTGCGACACTCGCCAACGGCGGCCGCGATGGGCGGCTCGTCGTGGTTTCGCGCGATCTCGCCCATGCCACGGACGCGGGGGGCATTGCCAACACCCTGCAAGATGCGATCGACGATTGGACGCGGCACTCGCCAAAACTCGAGGCGCTCGCGACGGCGCTTGAAACCGGCTCGGTGCCCCGACAGCGGTTCCGCGAGCACGACGCGCTCTCGCCGCTGCCGCGCGCGTTCCAATGGATCGACGGTTCCGCCTATTTGAATCACGTGGAGCTCGTGCGCAAGGCGCGCGGAGCCGCGATGCCGCTGGACCTTTGGACCGATCCCTTGCTTTATCAGGGCGGATCGGACGCTTTTCTTGCTCCCCGGCAGCCGATAAGAATGGCGGATGAAGGCTTCGGTATCGATTTCGAGGGGGAAGTCGCGGTCATCGTCAACGATGTCGCGATGGGCGCGGATCGCGCCGAGGCCACCGCGGCGATTGCCCTCATCATCCTTGCCAACGATATTTCGTTACGCAACCTCATCCCGGCGGAACTCGGCAAGGGGTTTGGCTTCTTCCGATCGAAGCCGTCCTCGGCCTTCTCGCCGGTCGCGGTCACCCCAGGCGAACTAGGCGAGGCTTGGGACGGAGGACGCCTGCATCTTCCTTTGCTCATTAGCCTCAACGAAACGCCGTTCGGGCGGGCGGACGCGGGCACCGGTATGATTTTCGATTTCCCGGCCTTGATCGCGCACGCGGCCAGGACAAGGCCGCTGAGCGCGGGCACCATCGTCGGCTCTGGCACCGTTTCCAACAAGGGCGCGGACGGCGGCCCCGGCCGCCCCATCGCGGACGGCGGAGTTGGCTACTCGTGCCTTGCCGAGGCGCGGATGGTCGAGACCATTCGCGACGGTGCTGCGAAGACGCCATTTATGCGCTTCGGCGATACGGTGCGCATCGAGATGAAGAATCCAAGCGGCCAGTCCATTTTCGGCGCCATCGAACAGACGGTTGAACCTTATGCAAGACCCCCGGCCTGAGCCCGTCCTCTTCGGCTATTGGCGATCGAGTGCCGCCTACCGCGTGCGGATCGCCCTGAACCTCAAGCGGATTACCGCGAGGCAAGTCTCCGTGCAGCTGCAATTGGGCGAGCAGAAGAGCGACGAACATCGCGGACGAAACCCCGCGGGTCTCGTTCCGGTATGGCGCGAAGCGGACGGGTTCGCGCTAGCTCAGTCGCTTGCGATCATCGAATATCTCGATGAAATTTATCCTAACCCGCCCTTGTTGCCGAATGAGCCTAGGCAGAAAGCGGTGTGCCGCGAGATCGCTTATACGATCGCTTGCGACATCCATCCGCTCGGCAATTTGGGGGTGCTTGAAAAACTTACTGCGGATTATGGCGCCGGCGAAGGCGCCCGCGCGGCCTGGAATCGGCACTGGATCGGGACTGGGTTTTGCGCGATCGAAGCACGCCTCGCCGCCCTCGCCGGGCGCCACGCCATTGGAGACGAGATTACGCTCGCCGACATTTGCCTTGTGCCCCAGGTCTATAACGCGCGGCGCGTCGGCCTCGATTTGGGGCCCTATCCGCGCATCGTCGCGGCCGACGCGGCGGCCCGCGAGCATCCTGCCTTCGCGGCGGCGGCGCCCGAAGCTCAGCCCGATGCGCCGTAGCGGCGGCGAGGGCGGAAACATTTACGTCGGCGGGCGGCGTGCCAAAATAGGCCTCGACGATCCACGGAACCTAGTTCTGGTCGCTTGCATCCGCCGCCTCCTCGAAGGCCGCAGTGGCGGTTGTGGCCGGATCGTCTCAATGCGCGACAGGAATGGCGAAACTGTTACGGTAAAGAAATTGCTGGGTATGAGCCAAACCCATCGCAATCAAGTTTTACCATGATCAATGGCATCAAAATCGGCGCGCCAAAAATTTGCCACATATGTGGCTATTGCGCCACAATGTTTCATGGGTACCTGTTAACTGTGATTTCCGCGCAATCCCACTCATAAAACGCCGCCGGATGTATGAGCTTGAGATTCGGACCCTTTTGGGGGATCGCTGCGGGCCGGAAGTCGCTGGTTGAGGAGTGGGAGGGCGATGGGGATAGGTCATGCACGCCGCAATCGGTTTCTCGCTCGCATATTCGTGCTTGGCGCGGGCGCGCTGATTGCCACGGCCCTCGCCCCGTGCAGCGGCGCGGCCGCGTGTCAGGAGAAGGTGCTGTACAGCTTTTGCGTGCAGGGCTATCCATGCACTGATGGCTTCGATCCCGCGGCCAGGCTGATCGGGGTACGGCACGACCTATATGGGCGGCAATGGCTACGAAGGCACGGTGTTCGAGCTGACCCCCAACGCAGCCAAGACCGCGTGGACGGAAACGGTGCTGTACAGCTTTTGCGCGCAGGCCAATATGTGCACGAATGGATCGGGCCCCTATAGTGCCGGCCTGATCACGGACGAGGCGGGGAACCTCTACGGCACGACCACAGAGGGCGGCGAGCAATTTTCCGGCACGGTGTTCGAGCTGTCCCCAACACAGCCAAGACCGCATGGACGGAAACGGTCTTTCACAGCTTTTGCGCGCAGGCAAATTGCACCGACGGCTCATCGCCTCAAGCCGGCGTGGTCCGGGCCCCGTCGGGGAGCGTCTACGGCACGACCGATTATGGCGGCGCGCACAATAGCTGTAGTAGCTTGTATTTGATCTTATATACGGCGTCCTTTTGGAGATGGCCGGTTCACTGCCGATGGTGGTCAGGCAGCGATCATTTTTTCCCTCGCAATCGGGATGGCGTCAAGGAATGTTTGCAGCGGCGTCTTGCCGAAGCACCAGCGGCCTTGATGCGGTCTCTCCTCGTTGTAGCTTTTGACCCATAGATCGAGGTCGTCCTGCAAATCCCCGATCGAGGCATAGAGCCTCTTTCGGAAGGCGATGCGATAGAACTCATCCCGCACTGTCTTGTGGAAGCGCTCAGCGATGCCATTCGTTTGTGGGCTCTTCGTCTTGGTCCTGGAATGGTCAATATCTTCCACCGCGAGATAGAGCTCGTATTCGTGATGCTCGGGATTGCCGCAATATTCGGTGCCGCGATCGGTCAGAACACGTGAGAGCTTCACTTCCTTTTCGTCGAAGAAGGGCACGACCCGATCGTTCAAGAGGTCGGCCGCGGTGATCGGCGTCTTGCGATCATAGAGTTTGGCAAACGTCACTTTCGAATAGGTGTCGATGAAGGTCTGTTGGTAGATGCGGCCGACCCCTTTCATGTTGCCAACATAGAACGTGTCCTGCGCCCCGCAGTAGCCCGGGCATTCGCTCTCGAACTTGGCCCGTGCGCCTCCTTTTCGGTCTTGGCTTTCTCCAAGGCTATGACCTGCGCCTCGGTCAGGATCCGGCCTTGCCTCAGCAACCTTGGCTTCCAGCGCCTTGAGCCGTTTCTTCATCGTCTCGAGATCATGGCGCTGCCAGACGCCGCGCACGCCGGCCGGCGAGATCGAGTGGCCAAGTTTCCTCATTTCGTTAGCGACGCGGATCTGGCCGAAGGCCGGCTGCTCCAGCGAAAATTCAACGATCCGCGCCTCGATCTCGGGCGCGGTCCGGTTCGTCAGGATTGGCTTCCTGCGGCTGATCTCTTGCAACGCCAGCTCGCCGCCTTTGTCATAGAGTTCCTTGAGGCGGTAGAAGCTGTCGCGGCTATAGCCGAGCATCTTGCAGGCCTGGCTCACATTGCTGAGCTGCCTGGCGAGCTTGAGCCAAGCCCACCTTTCCTTTGATAATCTTCTGGTCCTTGGTCATCGTCGGTGTCCTCATAAAACGCCGAGGCCGGGCTCTCCGCAACCCTGGCCAGCTCCGCGCCCGGCCTCGGCTCTCGCTTCGGCCTTATGACACCAAATGTCGGATCAAATATCAACTAGTACACGAGCTGAAACCCAACGCAGCCAAGACCGCGTTGGCGGAAACAGTGCTGTACAGCTTTTGCGCGCAGGCTGGCTGCACCGATGGCGCCTACACCGAGGCGGGACTGACCGGGGACACGTCGGGGAACCTTTACGGCACGACGCAGTACGGCGGCGCACACGGGGACGGCACGGTATTCGAGTTGACCCTCAACGCAGCCAAGACGGGGTGGACGGAAACGGTGCTGTACAGCTTTTGCACGCAGGTTGGCTTGCACCGATGGCAACCGGCCTTGGGCCGGCCTGATCATGGACACGTCGGGGAACCTCTACGGCACGACCTATGGGGGAGGCGCAAACAATGGCGGCACGGTGTTCGAGCCCCCCAACGCAGCCAAGACCACGTGGACGGAAACGGTGCTGTACAGCTTTTGCGCGCAGGCTGGCTGCACCGATGGCGCCTTCCCTGAGTCCGGCGTGGTCCGGGCCCCGTCGGGGACCTCTATGGCACGACCACCGAGGGCGGCCTAAGCAGCGCGACCGCCACCTCCGGTAGCGGTGTGGTGTTCGAGCTGGTAAAGTAAAGTTGCCGTAGCGGATCGCGCCTGATTTCAGGCCAGACTCCTCGAGCCGGCGACTGAACCCGGTGCGGAGTTGTAGCAAGAAGCGACGGCGGGGCCGTTTTGTCCGATGGCCCGGGTTTACGCGCGCGGTAGGATTGGGAAGACCGTATGGAGTCGCCGCGGCCGAGGAGCGGCGGTTCGGCGGTGCAATGACGCCGCAAAAAGAGACCTTGCGGCCTGCAAGTCTTGCGGATTGGCGCAGGTACGATTGGCTACTTCACTTTCCCCGCAGCGCGGCGAGCACCGAGACGCTGGCGCGGCCGTTGGGCGACAAGCCGGAGCGGGATTGAAAATCGACGATCGCCTGTCTTGTCTTGGTCCCGATCACGCCATCCGCCTTGCCGTCGAGATCGTAGCCGCGCCGCATGAGGAGTGTTTGCATCTCGCGCCGGTCCGCTCGCGACAGGCCAGGGTCGTTCGTCGGCCACGCGGCGACGAGACCGTGCCGCCCGCGAAGCCTATCAGACAAAAGCGCGATCGCCAGCGCATAAGACTTTGCCGCATTATAGGAATAGATCGCATCGAAATTGTGGGTGACAAGAAAAGCTGGACCTGTGGGGCCAGCGGGCAAAAGGAGGCCCGCATTGGGGCCACCGCCGAGTGACTGGCCGTCGATGTGCGTAACGCCCCGCGCGGCCCAGGCGGCCATCGGTTGCTTGCGGGTCCGCCCGGAAGGACCCGCATAATGCTCCGGCAGGCGGACCTCGAACCCCCATGCGCCGCCGGCGGCCCAGCCGCTCTTACGCAAATAGGCGGCGGTCGAGCCAAGTGCGTCGGGGACGGAATTGATGAGGTCCTTGCGGCCATCGCCATCGAGATCGACGGCAACGCGCAAGAAGGTCGAGGGCATGAACTGGGTGTGGCCGAAGGCGCCTGCCCAAGACCCGTTGAACTGGACGGGATCGATGTCGCCGTGCTGAATGATCTTGAGGGCGGCGATGAACTCGGACCGGAAATAGGCCTGCCGCCTGCCGCCGCAGGAGAGGGTGGCGAGCGATTGCACCACCGGGCGCGTACCAAAGGAGCGGCCATAATCGGATTCAACGCCCCAGACGGCGGTGAGCGTCGCCGGGTCCACCCCGAACCGGCTTTGCGCGAGGGCGAGTGCTTGGCCCCAGCGGGCCATCATCGCGCGGCCGTCGTTCACTCTTTCCTCGTCGACGAGGCCCGCGAGATAATCCCAAATTGGCGTCTTGAATTCCGGCTGGACCTCGGCAAGCGCGAGCACGTCGGGATTGGGCGCGAGCCCGCGGGTCGCTTTGTCGAACGTTGCGGCATCGACGCCGCCCGCTTGGGCCGCGCCGCGAAGTCCCGCAAGGCAGTCCGAAAAGCTGGCGGCACCAGCTTGGGTGGTCGCGAGAAGGACGAGGCAGATAGCGAGGCAAGCGGGGGATCGCCGCATCGCGCGAGCGTCGTTATTGAGCAAGGCGTTTACTTTCCTATCGAGCAACCGTTTTCGATCATGCGGTAGCGCGACAAGGCCATGTTGGCAACCATCAAACATAGCGGCACGGTCAGGCGGCAAGAAGGCGCTGAACCTCGTTCACCAGGTCTTTCAGATGGAAGGGTTTCGACAAGATCTTGGCCTGCGGCGGGGCGTTGTTATCCGGGTTGAGCGCGACCGCCGCGAAGCCGGTAATGAACATCACCTTGATGTCGGGGTCGAGTTCGGTCGCCCGGCGGGCCAATTCGATCCCGTCCATCTCCGGCATGACAATATCGGTGAGAAGCAGTTCGAACGGCTCCTCGCGCAATCTGTGATAGGCGGACATGCCGTTGTCGAATGAGGCGACATCGTAGCCCGCGTTCTGCAGCGCTTTGCCGAGAAAGCGGCGCATGTCGTGATCGTCCTCGGCCAGCAGGATCTTGTGATTGATTGGGATATGCGTCTCGTTCATGGGGTCCTCGCAACTTTTGCGATCAAAACGCCGGTCAGGTAAAAATCGAGTGAAAATTACCAGATTTTGCTTTATCCATTAATTTTTTCGAAACAGGCTAGCGGTTCGCGATAGAACTGGACAGAATGCGATGGCATTGACAGATTGGCTGGCTTCCATGGGTTTCGGGCGCGAGCGGCGGGGCGAGGAAGGCTTGATAACTTCAAAGCTGTCCAGCCCGGCTACCGCGCGGGACGCACCGGCGATGGTCAACCAACCGCACGAGCCGGAACTCGATCCTCCTTTCGAGGTGGTGGAACCGGCGCGCCTTGCCTGTCCCCTGGTTTTTTCGTCGCCCCATTCGGGTAATGTTTATCCGCGCCGTTTTCTCGAAGCCGCGAGACTCGACGAGGCGGTGCTGCGCCGCTCGGAGGACGCTTTCGTCGATGTTTTGTTCGGCGGGGTTGCGGCGCTGGGCGCGCCCCTCATCAAAGCCCGGTTTCCGCGCGCCTATCTCGATCTCAATCGCGAACCCTACGAGTTGGACCCGCGCATGTTCGAGGGACGGTTGCCGGCTTTCGCTAATACGCGCTCGCTGCGCGTCGCGGGGGGGCTTGGAACAATCGCGCGCGTGGCCGGCCAGGCGCAAGAGATTTACACTCGCCGCGTGCCGGTCGAAGAAGCGATTGCCAGAATCGAGAAACTCTACAAACCCTACCACGCGTGCCTGCGCTGGCTCGTCGACCGGGCGCGGCAAAATTTCGGCATCGCCGTCCTCGTCGATTGCCATTCCATGCCTTCGGGCTCCCTGCGCACCGGCCAGCCTTCGTGGGCGGCAGCTATCGAGATTCCGCAAAAGCCGGCTTTCGTCGTGGGCGATCGCTATGGAACGAGTTGTGCCACGGATTTTGTCGATGCCGTCGAATATGAGCTGCGCCGCCGCGGCTACGATGTGCAGCGCAACAAGCCTTACGCCGGCGGCTTCATAACCGAACATTATGGCAATCCCGCCAACGATTGCCATGCGATGCAAATCGAAGTGAGCCGGGCCCTCTACATGGACGAACGCGCCGTGCGCAGGAGCGATAGGTTCGCGGATGTTGCCGCCGATCTGGCCAAGGCCGCCTGTGTCTTGGCGGATGCGGTTGCCGCGCGCCGCGACCGGCATCGCGCCGCGGCGGAATAGTCACCCATGCGTTTGGACGATGCCCGGCCGCACCGAAAGCTCGCTTCGCGTAATGCCGGCAAGAAGTTCACTAATCGCGGCGGCAAATACGCCAGCAGGACAGTAAAGAGGCCGCCGGCGTTGCCACAAGCGGCCCAAGTCTAGGGAGGAAACGCCCAAGGAGGGCATCTGCAGCAAGAGGCTTGCCGCCAACTTCGTGATCTATCACAACTGACATCATTCGTCAATAGCGCTATTTCCTCGCTGGCCAGCCCCGCGGGCCATGCCCGCAAGCGCCCGCGACCAAAATACTGATCAGCAGTAAATAACGGCAGCGGATAATGGAGCAGATAAAGAGGCCGCTTGCGTTGCCACAAGCGGCCCAAGTCAAGGGAGGAAACGCCCAAAGAGGGCAAGCGCGGCAACAACCTTGCCGCACCGCACCAATATGCACGTGCGACGCACAAAAGCAAGAGGCTTACCCGTTTTTTTTGCATTGCAGCAGCATGGGCGCTTGCGGTTCAAAAGGTGCCGCGAGGGAAATCGTCGAAGGTGGGGTGGACGGTTTAGCCGTCGATCCGGAAAAGATTTCTCGGCTTGCGGACCGGCTCAATCACTTGCTGTCGCGGCCGTCGCGGGCCCTCGCGATAGGGGAGAGCGGCCGCCGGAAAGTCGAGACGAATTACCTCGATCCGGCGTTACGGTAAAATCGCGACCGTCTCATTGACGAATTGCAAGCGAAGCCGGAGCGGGGTATCGGGTCGGTTTGAAATTTGGCTTGTGACCCGAAACGGCGAGGTTGCCGCGGATGGCCAACCGATAATTTACAGTCAATTTTGCCCCGATTTTTGCCCGGAAATATCATCGTCGTTTCAGTCGGCTGACTTTGGTGTAAAATTTTTGACTATTGCATCCCTATGCACGCAGCCTCGATCATTTCGGGATATAGAGACGGCTAGGGATTGCAAGCCGGCATACCGGTGACCACTCCGCTGCCCTGAGTGCTCACTTGCGAGCATTGACCCAATGGGTTTTGCGGATTGCATAGGGGCACGCCATTCGTATTCGGTGGATATCCGGTTGCGGGCGCAGGCGCGCACGACATGGTTGGAGAGCCATTTCGATATTCCCTAAGAGTCTGTCCGGGGACTTCATGCGGGATTACAAAGTCTTCTGAGCATGAGGCGGATTGAGGCGAGGCGCAAGAACGCGAGGGCTTTTCGATTAAGGTTCTCCCAGTCCTTGGCGAGCCTACGACATCGATTGAGCCAAGCGAAAGTGCGCTCGACGATCCAGCGTTTGGGCAAGACCACGAATCCCTTGGCGTGATCGGAGCGCTTGACGATTTCAGCTTTCAGATGCGGCAGCACTCGTGCCACAGCCTGGTTAAATTCGGGTCCTTGATAGCCGCCGTCGGCGAACAGCCTTTCCAAGAAAGGAAACATCCCGAACAGGGTCGCCATGACGAGAATGCCGCCATCGCGATCTTGAATATCGGCCGGATGGACGACGGCATGAAGCAGCAAGCCCAACGTGTCTACGAGAATATGCCGCTTCTTACCCTTGATCTTCTTGCCCGCATCATAGCCGGGTGGATCGATGCGGGCCCCCCTTTTTCGGCGCTTTTCACGCTTTGACTATCGATGATGGCGACGGTGGGGCTGGCCTCCCTTTGGGCCTGCTCGCGGCACCTCACATAAAGGGCGTGGTGGATATCCTCCAATGTGCCGTCGTAGGTCCACAGGTCGAAATAATCGTAGAGCGTGCTCTTCGGCGGCAGGTCCTTCGGGATCGCCCGCCACTGACAGCCGGTCGACAGAATGTACATGAGGCCGTTCACCACCTCACGCATCACCACGGTCCGCTTGCCACCGCCGCGCTTGCCCGGTGGAATGAGCGGTTCAACCAGCTCCCATTCGGAGTCGGTCAGATCGCTCGGATATCGTAACTTGCCGCGGTCGTATCGCCCGCAATTCTTCGCCGTCCACATGGGTGACCCCCTTCGAATCAGGCCACCTCCCTTAGAATCACAAGTGATTCATACGATTCAATATCTCTCCGGACGGACACTAACATTGGACATGCCGATGCTAGAACCAGCACCTGCCACTAAAATGTCGTTCCCATGAATTCCACTGTAGGTGATACTCACCTTGCCGCCAATTTGCGCTAGAATACCCTGGGACCAAATTTGTGTGCCCGTGATGTTCATTTTCGAACCTGGACCAAGGGCCCCCGTTTCCGCAAGTTGTAGAGTGCTGTTCGATAAATTCACTAGTCCGTTGGTTAAAGCCGCGATCTCGTTTATTTTTGAGTTACTGACTGTGACCGGAAAACCGTTGCTTTGACTGACGTAAACTGACCACGTAAAAGGATTCAAATTGACGCTATTCAAAGATAGGTTCCGCCCTTGATCCGTGAACTGACGAGTTACATTTCCTTCCACATGCAACCCATTGATAGAGACGGGGGCTGTGTTGTTTTCGACGTAATATGAAAATTGCATAGGTATATCTGCTACCTGCACCACCGCCATTCACGATCATGGTTGAATTTGGATGGGACTCCAGACCCAGCCGAGTCTTACTGGCTATCATGTTTATCGAGTAATTGAATCCGGGGCTGTTACCAAAAACAAAGTTAAAGTTTCCCCGCGCATCATGCCGAGGCACATTTATGGTGCCCCTGCTCCCCGAAATAAAATCGACATAGAGCGTGGCAAGGACTGAGTTCGACACTGAAATTCGAGAAGAGTCCGACGGGTAAATTTCAGGCAAGAATATAGAACTGTTGGCGATCAGTTGGGATTGATCGTAAAAATTCCCAAGGACCCAGCTGCCTCCAGCTGTCGTTAAAGTCGAAGATTCGAAATCAACAACAGAAGTATTATAAGCATAAAATGTCATAGAAAAGTGATTAGGCGATATTCCGCTGGTTACAACACTGGAATTATTCAAACTAAGCTTTGAACTATTATTTAACGTTACGGAGTATTGACCGAAACATGTTTGCGGAAAAGTGAGACCCCCGTTCGTGACCGTCAGCTTAGCTTGATCGTTCAGCACAATGTTGCCTTTAACCTTCAACACAGCACCCGTCATCGTCAGCGAAGCCGTTCCCGACAAAGTGATATTTCCGGCAACTTTGCAGTTGGAGGCGAGGTTGATCGCACCTGACGATGAAGAAATCCCGCTCGCCGGGCAAGTGCCGAGTGGCGTGCTGCTAGGCATTTTGACAGAGTTGGCGCTATTCGCGGCCAATGCGGCGGTTGATAGCGGCGGCGCGGTGAGGCTTAGCCAAGAGATAGCGACAATCGAGGCAAGCGTCGCATTTTTCACACCGGCCAACCTGGATGAAATAGTTAAAAACTGTGTCATCTTAGACAATCCATTTTGTAATAGTTACTACAATTGAATACTGAAGCAATATTAACGTAACGTTACAGCGCCACGTGTAATTGTCAGTATTGAAATTATATATGATTATATAGTTAATTCTGTGATAGAGTATACTTAATTTATTTGACTCTACATTTAAAATTAGCGGTATTTTCCTATACATACTTTATGAATCGCATTGCATCAACGCTGTCGAATCGTTGTTATGGATGTGTTGTGTTTATACAAAGAATAGAATGCGTCGATGTCATTCATTCTTCATCGAAATTAGCCTAGACGCAACAGTCGCGTCATCGGCCGCCATTTGAGGGATCGGCGTCAGAGTGGGCGTTTTTGGCCTACATTGGGGTCGTGCCGAGGTCCCTTTTGATGCATTGCCGGCTGACACAGGGCAATTTAAGCGCCGGTGCCCCAGTTACTCCGCCGCCCGGCGCCTGGCCCTCTCTACGAAATGCGCTTTCCTTAAAAAGTATAGCCTCGGATCGCCTCAAAATCGGGTGCCCCGACTGTTGGGTCTAGTCCGAATAGCGCATTCTTCAGCGCCACCGGCAATTGCCCATTGATGGTTCGTAAGCGCGTGACTTCTTCGAAGAATTTTGCGCCCGGCGGCGGTTTCGTCATTTTACGGTCTGTCATGGTGTGTTCCCGTTTCTCGGTTTGGTTTTTGGTTGCATCCGCTGGTGCAACCTTGGCGCTCGCTGAGAGCGGGTTGCGCAAGCGTCATGGAGGATCCGCTAGTGGTCTCGCGCACCGCCGCGTGGACAAGGATGAGGTGGTGGAAGCAGACCCGGCGGCGCCCGCCGGGGCAGGCGCGGCGTTTTGTCAGATCGCCACGCGTTAGGGTAGATCATCGCCAACAAGGATTTTTGTGCGTATCCCGAATTAACGCTGACTTTGAGTTCCCATGAAAAATCCGTGACGAGATATTTAGATTATGACCCGTCCGGCCTTTCAAGGCAGCCTCTTTTCGACTGATTTCCTCCAGGAAGCAATTACACGGCTATCCGATTGGTCTGCGATTGATGATGGCGCGCTGGATCGCTTTGGGCGCGATGTCAAAGAGATTTTCGATCGCTTCCCCACGGCCCAAACGCCGAACGAAAGCCAAACCGAAGACGATCTGATCTGGCAGGTCCTCAATCAGCTCGGATGGACCGCTTACTTGCGCCGGCAGAATTTGAGTGTGCGTGGTCGCGAGAACGAGCTGGACGGCCTCCTCTTCAAGGACGCCGCCGCCAAGTCTGCAGCCAACAAGTTCCGCGAGGAATGGAAGCGGTACAGTCTGGGCCTTGCGATTGTCGAATCCAAACGGTGGCAGCGTCCTCTCGACCGTCAGTCCGGACGGGCGGAAGAGGAGACGGCCCCATCCACTCAGATGCTGCGTTACTTGCGCCGCGTGGATGACTTCACCGCTGGCAAGCTCCGCTGGGGCATCCTCACAAATGGCGGGCGCTGGCGTCTTTACTACCAAGGGGCGCGATCCGTTTCGGAGCAGTTTTTTGAGATCGATCTCGCCGCTGTTCTCGCTGTTCCCGGTCATGACGGTGGACTGTTTGCGCTTTCTGGGGAGAGCCGCCGTCATTGGTTGAAGGTCTTTATCCTTGTTTTTCGGCGCGAGGCGTTCCTGCCGTCTCCAGCCGATGCGCAGACGTTTCATCAACGGGCAATCGACGAAGGCCGGTTCTATGAGGAGCGGGTCGCAGGCAGCATCTCCAAGCTGGTGTTCGATCGCATATTTCCGGCGCTCGCCCGATCTATCGCCGCCGCCGCGCCCCAAGTTTCGCTGCAAGAAGTCCGCGACGCGGCCTTGATCCTTCTCTACCGGCTCTTGTTTATCCTCTATGCGACGTTATGACGCTTATAGCCTGCGGAAAGTGCGCGGCGACATCGGCCAACGGAAAGACTCCAATGATGCATTTTCCGCATCCGCCGCCCGCTCGCTATTGGCAGGTCATCGGCGACCTTTGCCGCGTGATCAATGGAGGCGACACGTCGATCGGCTTGCCGCCCTACAACGGCGGCCTGTTCGATCCAGACAAGACGGAGGTCGTCGACGCGCTATCCTTCGAGCGGGACAGCCGCAAATATATCAACTACCGCGACTTGAGCGTTCAGCAGCTCGGCTCGATCTACGAGCGCCTGCTCGAGCGCGAGGTCACCCGCGACGGCGCGAACATTGTCATTAGGCCGAACGTCTTCGCCCGGAAAGGGTCGGGGAGCTACTACACTCCCGACGATCTCGTCGGGCTCATCATTCGTGAAACCCTCGAACCACTCGCCTCCGCGCGGATAAAGGCCTTTGCTGCGAAGGCGCGGGAGCTGGAAAAGAAACGCCAGCCCGAGGATTACCGGCTTCAGGTCCTTGCCGAAATGGATCCGGCCGAACGGCTTCTCGATCTCAAGATCTGCGATCCCGCCACGGGATCGGGCCATTTCCTCGTGAGCCTTGTCGATTACCTTGCCGATCAGGTTATTACCGCGATTGCGGAGGTCCAGGCCACTGTCACATTTGGCACGTATGTTTCTCCTCTCATCGCCCGGATTGTGGCAATCCGCGCGACGATCCTTCGCAACGCCGAGGAACGAGGCTGGACGATCGACCCGGAACAGCTCGACGATCGCCATATCGTGCGGCGCATGGTGCTGAAGCGCTGCATTTACGGCGTCGATAAAAACGCCATGGCGGTCGAACTCGCCAAGGTGTCATTGTGGCTGCACACCTTCACCGTCGGCGCGCCGCTCTCGTTTCTTGACCCCCATTTGCGCTGCGGCGACAGCCTGTTCGGTTCTTGGGTGCGCGGCGGGATGGATAGGGCCGCCGCGCTCGGCGCGCCGCTCTTCCTGCATGAGCCAATGACGCGAGCCATGCGGGCGGCCAGGTCCATGCAGGTCATCGAGGGGTTGACCGACGCAGAAATCGCCGAGGCACATCACTCAATGGATATTTTTGACGAAGTGCGCGACATGACCGCGCCGCTCGATGCGATCCTCGCCCTGATCCATTCGCTCGATTGGCTCGATCTGAAATCAAAAGACGACAAAATTGCCGTTCAGGCGTTTTTCACAGGCCAATTTGGCGATCCGGTGCGGATCGCCATGGGCAAAGAAAGGATCGTGGATGGCCGTCCGGAAGCGGCGCGCTTTGCCGAAATCTTCGACAACGCCCACGCGCTTGTCGCCGAGGAACGTTTCCTGAATTGGCAGGTCGCTTTCCCCGGCGTTTGGTCGAAATGGGAGAACGCGGCGCTGACCGGCGGCTTTGACGCCATGATCGGCAATCCGCCATGGGATGTTTACGAATTCGAGGATATTGCATGGTTCGCTGCACGAAGCCGCGAGATTGCCCTTCTGTCCTCGGACGCTGACCGAAAGGCACGAATCGACCAGCTCGCCGAAAGAAATGACCAACTCTTTCACAACTACGCTCGTGCAACGACCCGCCAAGCGATGGGAAGCAGGCTCATTCGTTCAAATACAGGAGACTATTCTCAGCTCAATAAAGGCAAACTGAACCTTTTCAAATTGTTCGTTGAAAGGGCGATGACGCTTGTGAAGCCGTCCGGCATGGTTGGGCTTCTGGCTCCTTCCGGCATCGCGTCCGACAAGACAGCCGCGCCTTTCTTCAAGGGCGTGGCGACCGGCGAGCGGTTGAAGGCTCTCTATGATTTCGAGAACAAGAAAGTCTTCTTTCCGGACGTCCACGCGTCATTCAAGTTTTGCGTATTCGTTGCCAGCCCGTCGCCATTACCCAAACCAGCTCAATGCGCTTTCTATCTCCACAACGTCGCGGAGATCGCCGATCCCGAGCGGTGCTTTCCGCTCTCGGCCAGCGATTTCGCGCGCGTCAATCCAAACACCGGCACCGCGCCGGCTTTTCGCACACGGCGCGACGCGGCGCTAACGACAGCGATCTATCGCCGGTTGCCCGTCGTCTGCGATCGACTGGAAGAACGCAATGATAAAGCGTGGCCCGTTCAGTTCGACCAAATGCTTAACATGACCACGGACTCGCAGTCCTTTAGAACGCAACCCCAACTTGAGGAAAGCGAAGGGGCTTGGCCGGCTGGCAACGGTAGATGGGCTAGTGCTGCCGGGCAGTGGTTACCGCTCTACGAAGGCAAAATGGTTCAGGCGTTCGATCATCGCGCGGCCGACATTGTAATTCAAGAAGCCAATGTATTTCGGCCGGGTCAGCAAACTTCGATTGCACCAGACGAAAAGGTGAACCCTGGGCGCTTCCCTATCCCTCGTCACTTCGTGTGGTTCTCAAAGGAGTCGTGGAAAAATCACGCGTATGAATGGGTGAAAGGGCTCAAAGACATTACTGCAACTACAAATGTAAGGACGATGATAGCTGCAATTAATCTTTGTGTGGAGCAGGGCACACTTTGCCAGTCCTAAACATGGATGCTGAAACTCCTCGCACTCCGAGTGACGCCGCTTTGATAACGGCGAACATGAACGTGCTCGTCTTCGACTATGTTTCGCGACAGAAAGTGCAGACCACACATTTCTCGAACTATATTCTGGAACAAATACCGGTCGTGCCGCTGGATCGCTACGAGGGCGTCCGCTCCGGTAAGGAGACCGCCGGACAAATTATTCGCGAAGCCGTGCTGGAATTAACCTACACGGCGCACGACATGGCCCCCTTCGCCCGCGACATGGGCTATCTTGACGAGTCGGGAAGGGTGAAGCCGCCCTTCGTCTGGGATGAAGAGCGCCGCCTGAAACTTCGGGCGAAGCTCGGCGCGGTTTATTTCCACCTTTACGGCGTCACCGACCGCGACGAGGTGCGCTATATCTATTCGACCTTCCCGATCGTCGAGCGCGAGGAGATGAATGCCTTTGGATGCTATCGCTCCCGCGATCTTTGCCTTGCCTACATGAACGCGCTTGCCGCCGGTGATCCGGATGCCGAAATCGACCTGTGAGGGAGGAATACGGACTAATTATTATACTTCAGTTGCTGGTCCTTTGCAGGGTGAAATCCCGCCCCAATCGTTCGCTTGGGCAGTGGATCAGACATGGCATGCTCGTCCAATTTTTGCGAATATGAGACTGGATGCGAAAGGAGGACCGGAATGCCGGATGATGAGCGCGCCGTTCGCGAATTGGTCCAAACTTGGCTCGCCGCGAGCCAAAACGGGGACCTTCAAACGGTGCTGGGCTCAAAATCCGTTCGGGAAGGAAGCCTTTGCCGCTAGCTTCAAAGGGCTGAAGGGTGTCCGTTTCGAGATGTCGAGCGACATTAAGGAAATTAAGGTCCTCGCCGATTGGGCTTATCTTAGGAACTATCTCGAAGTGACGATGACGCCGCGCGACGGCGGCGCGTCTGTCCGGCGATCGGGCTATACGCTCACGATCTTACGCAAGGAGTCTGACGGGCGCTGGCTGCTCGCGCGTGACGCTAATCTCCTGGCGCCGCAGACGTGATGAAGGTGCTGAGACATCAATGAGTTACCACGCGCCTATCACCGACATTCTTTTCGCCATGATCCATGAGGCGGGGCTGGATCTCGAACTCAAAGACAGAGTCTATGCGGATCTTGGCGATGGATTTGCCGAGGCGACCCTGCGAGAGGCAGGGAAATTCGCCGAAAATGTCCTCGCGCCCTTGAACCGCGTTGGCGACAAGGAGGGTGCGAAGTTCGCGCAGGGCAGGGTCGCGGCCGCGCCTGGCTTTGCCGAGGCCTACCGGCAATGGACCGCAGGGGGATGGAACGCGATCACCGGTCCATCCGAATATGGGGGAATGGGTCTGCCGGTGCTTCTCAATACCGCCTGCATCGAAATCTGGAGCGCGGCGAACTTGGCGTTCAGCCTTTGCCCGCTGCTGACGCTTGCCGCGATCGAGGCTGTGCAATCGCATGCGCGCGAAGCGTTGAAGGCGGTCTATCTCGCAAAGCTCGTCTCGGGCGAATGGACCGGCACCATGAATTTGACCGAGCCGCAGGCGGGCTCCGACCTCGGCGCGCTCAAAACCAGGGCCGAGCGGCAGCAAGATGGAACGTACAAACTCTTCGGCTCCAAGATCTTCATCACCTATGGCGAGCACGACATGACCGGAAATATCATTCATTTCGTGCTCGCGCGCGTGCCCGACGCGCCGAAGGGAACGCGCGGCATTTCGCTCTTCCTCGTGCCGAAATTTCTCGTTGGTGCCGATGGCGCGCTTGGCGCCCGCAACGATGTCCATTGCATTTCGTTGGAGCATAAACTCGGTATCCATGCCTCACCCACCTGCACGATGGTTTTTGGCGATCATGGCGGCGCAACGGGCTTTCTTATCGGCGAGGAGAACAAGGGACTTGCCTGCATGTTCACGATGATGAACAGCGCCAGGCTGAATGTCGGCGTGCAAGGCGTCGCGATCGCGGAGCGCGCGTTTCAGCACGCACTCGCTTACGCAAGGGAAAGACGCCAGGGTCATGTTTCGGGCGATATGAGCGAGGCGATGAGCCCCATTGTACAACATCCAGGCGTTGTCCGCATGCTCATGACGATGAAGGCGATGACGGCGGCCGCGCGGGCGATCTGTCTCATGACGGCGGATTCGATCGATCGTTCACGCCGGGAAAAAGATAGTTCCGCGCGGGAGCGGGCCGCTGAACGTGCGTCGTTGCTGACGCCGGTCGCCAAGGCGTTTTCCACCGACATCGGCAACGAGGTTGCCTCGCTTGACATTCAAGTTCATGGCGGCATGGGCTATATCGAAGAGACCGGCGCGGCGCAATTTTTTCGCGACGCGAGAATTGCTGCCATCTACGAAGGCACAAATGGCATTCAGGAAATCGATTTAGTGCAGCGTAAGCTCGGTCTGTCCGGGGGCGCGGCGGTGCATCGCGAAATCGCCGATATGCGCGCGGCGGCCGGGGCGTTGGGAAACAGCAATGCCGAAAACTTCGGCGAAATGGAACCATCCTTGGCGGAAGCCGTGGATGCGCTTGATCGCGCCACCGCTTTCATGCTGGACGCTTCTAAGACGCGCGTTGAGGATGCGCTCGCTGGCGCGACGCCATATTTGCGGCTTTTCGCGTATGCACGAGGAGGCACGGCACTGGCAAGAGGCGCGCTTGCCGCGCATCGCCTCTCGCGTGCCGGCAATAGCGATAAGACATTGGCGGCGTGGATCGCGACCGCCCGCTTTTTTGCCGAAAATATCGCGGCCGGCGCGGGCGGCCTCGAACGCGAAGTGACTCGCGGCGCCGCGTCGGTGCATGCGAGCGCTGCCGTACTTGGCCAATGAGAACTCTGACGCGAGGAGACGCTTGACGCAAACGCCAAACGTCAGGATTGAGCGCGTCGGCGCGGTTCTTTGCGTGACCTTCGACCGACCGGACAAAAAGAACGCGCTCAACCGCGCCATGTATTCGGCGGCAACGCAGGCGCTGCGCGACGCCGAGCGCGACCCGTCCATCGGCGCCATTATGTTTGCCGGGTCTGGCGGGGTGTTCACGGCGGGCAACGACATCGCGGATTTTGTCGAAGCGAGTGCCGAGCCGGGGGAATTTCCCGCTTTCACTTTCATCAAGACGCTCGCCGCTTGCGAGACGCCGCTCGTCGCGGCGATCGAAGGCGCGGCGATCGGCATCGGCGCGACAATGATGCTGCATTGCGATCTCGTCTATGTCGCGCCGGACGCGACTTTTCGCCTGCCATTTGTCGATCTCGGCCTGGTGCCGGAGGCGGCGTCTTCGTTGCTTCTGCCGCGCCGGATTGGCATGGCAAAGGCGTCCGAATTTTTGCTGCTCGGGGACGCTTTTGGCGCCGGGGAGGCGGTGCGGCACGGGCTCGCCAATGCCATCGTTTCGGCGTACGAGCTGCGCGGTTTTGCAATCGAGCGGGCAGCGCGGCTCGCCGCAAAACCCCGCGCGGCGATTGCCGCCACGCGCCGCCTGATGCGCGGCGATGCTAAGGAAATTCTCGCCCGAATCGATGACGAAGCACGGCTGTTTTCCGCTGCGCTGCAGTCAGAGGAAGCTTGCGCCGCGTTCGCCGCCTTTCTCGGCAAAGAGCGCTAGATTAAGCGATGTGTGGCTAGGGAAAAGTTCGCGCAAACCCGCAAGCGATGTGTGGCTAGGGAAAAGCCGCCTCCGCTCGATCAGTCGGTCACCGGCATTTGGCAAAATCCAGGCCGCAAACAACGGAATATTTTTGCACGGGAATTACGCACCAAGAACGCCCCGCAATATCAATGGTCTAGGGCCTGTGTTCAGTTAGGAGGCGATGGTACGAGAACGGATCAGAATCAAACGTGGAACGCTGTTGTTCGTTTGACGCGAGTCTGCGGAAGGGATTCCCAAATCAGCAATTGCGTGATTCATGGGTGGTCGGCCTGAGGAGGGGCTGACCGATGCGACGCTATGCATTACGCGACGACCAATGGGATCGGATCAAGGATTTTCTTCCCGGCCGCGAAGGCCATGTTGGAGGCACAGCGGCGGACAATCGATTGTTTGTCGAAGCCGTTCTCTATCGGTATAGGGCCGGCCTTCCTTGGCGCGATCTTCCGGAGCGTTTCGGTGATTGGAAAATCATTCACCAGCGCTTCAGCCGGTGGGCGAAGAGTGGGATTTTTGAGCGCATTTTCAATCTGTTGGCAAGCGATCACGTGTACTAGTTGATATTTGATCCGACATTTGGTGTCATAAGGCCGAAGCGAGAGCCGAGGCCGGGCGCGGAGCTGGCCAGGGTTGCGGAGAGCCCGGCCTCGGCGTTTTATGAGGACACCGACGATGACCAAGGACCAGAAGATTATCAAAGGAAAGGTGGGCTTGGCTCAAGCTCGCCAGGCAGCTCAGCAATGTGAGCCAGGCCTGCAAGATGCTCGGCTATAGCCGCGACAGCTTCTACCGCCTCAAGGAACTCTATGACAAAGGCGGCGAGCTGGCGTTGCAAGAGATCAGCCGCAGGAAGCCAATCCTGGCGAACCGGACCGCGCCCGAGATCGAGGCGCGGATCGTTGAATTTTCGCTGGAGCAGCCGGCCTTCGGCCAGATCCGCGTCGCTAACGAAATGAGGAAACTTGGCCACTCGATCTCGCCGGCCGGCGTGCGCGGCGTCTGGCAGCGCCATGATCTCGAGACGATGAAGAAACGGCTCAAGGCGCTGGAAGCCAAGGTTGCTGAGGCAAGGCCGGATCCTGACCGAGGCGCAGGTCATAGCCTTGGAGAAGGCCAAGACCGAAAAGGAGGCGCACGGGCCAAGTTCGAGAGCGAATGCCCGGGCTACTGCGGGGCGCAGGACACGTTCTATGTTGGCAACATGAAAGGGGTCGGCCGCATCTACCAACAGACCTTCATCGACACCTATTCGAAAGTGACGTTTGCCAAACTCTATGATCGCAAGACGCCGATCACCGCGGCCGACCTCTTGAACGATCGGGTCGTGCCCTTCTTCGACGAAAAGGACGTGAAGCTCTCACGTGTTCTGACCGATCGCGGCACCGAATATTGCGGCAATCCCGAGCATCACGAATACGAGCTCTATCTCGCGGTGGAAGATATTGACCATTCCAGGACCAAGACGAAGAGCCCACAAACGAATGGCATCGCTGAGCGCTTCCACAAGACAGTGCGGGATGAGTTCTATCGCATCGCCTTCCGAAAGAGGCTCTATGCCTCGATCGGGGATTTGCAGGACGACCTCGATCTATGGGTCAAAAGCTACAACGAGGAGAGACCGCATCAAGGCCGCTGGTGCTTCGGCAAGACGCCGCTGCAAACATTCCTTGACGCCATCCCGATTGCGAGGGAAAAAATGATCGCTGCCTGACCACCATCGGCAGTGAACCGGCCATCTCCAAAAGGACGCCGTCTGTAAGATCAAATACAAGCTACTACAGATCACGATAACGAATACATGATGATCGACGCCACCATTGTGCGTGCTCACCAGCACAGTGCCGGGGCGCGAAAAAAAACGGCGCGCAGGCGATTGGCCGCTCGCGCGGTGGACTGACAACCAAAATCAACGCTCTTGTCGACGCTCTTGGCAATCCTGTCCGCTTAATACTCACGCCAGGTCAGGCCCATGATCTGGCTCGCGCAGCGGAATTGCTTGAAGCCGCCAATCCAGACGCCTTGATCGCCGACAAGGCCTTCGACGCCGATCCGTTTATCGCCACCCTAACCAAGCGGGAAATCACTCCGGTCATCCCGCCGAAAGCGAACCGCAAAACCCCACGGCTTTGCGATTTCGCGCTCTACCGCGAACGCAACCTCGTCGAGCGCTTCTTCAATAAACTCAAGCATTTTCGAGCCATCGCCACACGCTACGACAAACTCGCCAGAAATTCTCGCCGGAGTCCAGTTGGCCTCAGTTATCGTCTTGCTCAACTGAACACAGGCCCGCGCGACAATCACAATGGAATATTGCCGTGCTTCTTCCATGGGTTCTTGAGGTCCTTGTTGCGCAGCATGGCGAGCGCGCGGGCCACGCGCATTCTCGTTTCGCGCGGCATGATGATGTCGTCGATATAAAAGCGCTCCGCGGCCACGAAAGGCGATAAAAAGCGCTCCTCGTATTCGCGGGTGCGCGCGGCGATTTTTTCCGCATCGCCGATGTCGGCGCGGAAGATGATCTCGACCGCGCCCTTGGCGCCCATGACCGCGATTTCGGCGCCGGGCCAGGCGTAATTCACGTCGCCGCGCAGATGTTTCGAGGCCATCACGTCATAGGCGCCGCCAAACGCTTTTCGCGTGATGACAGTTACCTTCGGCACCGTTGCCTCGCCATAGGCAAAGAGCAGTTTCGCGCCATGCTTGATGAGGCCGCCATATTCCTGCGCAATGCCTGGAAGAAATCCAGGCACATCGACAAAAGTCACGATCGGAATATTGAAGCAATCGCAGAAGCGCACGAAGCGTGCGGCCTTGCGCGAGGCGTCCGAGTCGAGCGTGCCGGCGAGCACCATTGGCTGATTGGCGACAAACCCCACGGTGCGCCCTTCCATGCGGCCAAAGCCTGTCAGAATATTGCGCGCGAACGCTTCTTGGATCTCGAAGAAATCGCCCTCGTCCACGGTCTTGGCGATGAGTTCCTTGATGTCGTAGGGCTTTGCGGGATCCTCAGGCGCGAGCGAGTCGAGCGAGGCCTCGCATCGCCCGGGGTCATCAAAACTCGGCCATTCCGGAACGCCGCTTGTGTTCGATAACGGCAAGAAATCGACCAGCCGCCGCATTTGCAGCAAAGCCTCGACATCGTTTTCATAGGCGCCGTCGGCCACCGCACTTTTGACCGTATGCACGGAGGCTCCGCCGAGATCCTCGGCGCTCACCGTCTCGTTGGTCACCGCCCGCACCACATCGGGGCCGGTCACGAACATATAGCTCGTGTCCTTGACCATGAAGATGAAATCGGTGAGCGCAGGGGAGTAGACGTCGCCGCCAGCACAAGGACCCATGACGAGGGAAATCTGGGGGATCACCCCGGACGCCAGGACGTTGCGCTGGAAAACCTCGCCATAGCCTGCGAGTGCCGCGACCCCATCCTGGATGCGTGCACCGCCCAAATCAAAAAGCCCGATGAGCGGCGCGCGATTGTTGAGCGCCATGTCCTGCAGCTTGGCGATCTTTTGCGCGTGGGTCTCAGAAAGCGAACCGCCGAAAACGGTAAAATCCTTTGCGTAGACGAAGACCACGCGGCCGTTGATGGTGCCGGAGCCGGTGATAACGCCATCGCCCGGCGCGTGGCGTTCATCCATGCCGAAATCCGTCGCGCGATGTTCGACGAACATCCCGGATTCCTCAAACGAGCCCTCATCGGTCAGAAGCTCAATTCGTTCTCGCGCGGTGAGCTTTCCGCGCTTGTGCTGGGCGTCGATCCGCTGTGTTCCCCCCCCGCGAAGGGCACGCGCGCGGCGCTCGGCAAGGCGTTCGAGACTGGGTTTCATTGGCCATCTTCCTGTTTGCCGATCGCGTTGCCCATGCCTGGGAACGTCCTGCCGTCATTTCGCGAAAACGCCTGCTCTTTCATGCTCCAGCGCCATGGACGGCGTGAAACAGGCGTGCCACCGCTTCCATCTCGCGCCATTGCCGCTCGCGGCGGCGAAGGGCCTCCGCGTCCTCGCCCCAGGCGCGCTTTTCAAAATCCTCGTCCACATGGGCGGCAATCCAGGCCTCAGTGGGTGTCAGCACGCCATGCGCGACGGCGAGCGCGAGCAAGACCGAGCCGGTGAGCGTTGTCATCACATGCAGCGCGGCCAGCGCGAAAGGCGCCGCTTCGCCGCTGTTTGCGATACGCTTAATGACCTCGTTCACCGCCGCGCGGGCGGGTTCCGGCTGATCGATGAACCCCACGCCTTCGGTGCAGATGAAACGGGCGCCAAGATTTTCGCGCGCGAAAGCGAGGACCCTGTCCCATTCCGCGGCTTGCGCCTCTACCAGCGTTCTTGGCTCGGCGGCGCGATAACAGACGAGGTCCGCCCCGGCATATCTGACGATCTCATCCACCGTTGCCTCAAGCTGGCACGCTGCTCCGTCAATCGCGGAATTGACGATGCGCGTAAGGGGCATGGACGCCAGATCGATCCATTCGCCCTGCACCGACCATTCGTCCGCTAGCGCCCGTGCCGCCGCCAAGCAGGGCAGCGCCAAACGGTTTCCCCCCGGCGATTTGGCCGCGCGGCCGTCTAGAAGCAGTATGAACGTTCCATCCCGCTGCTGCACAGTCACCTCCTTGTAAAAGCGCCTGGGAGGGGTCTTGTTAAGATCGCGCCTCGCCATGGCAATGGGATCGGCCGCCGCGGCCGGCCGGGCGAAGGATTGGTCGCGGCGTGCCTCGGGCGAGGTCTTTTCCTGCATCGGTGTGCCGTTGCGCGGGTTCGTGCGCGGAAGCGTCCGGCTATTGCGAACGACAGGTAGATACTTGTAACAATACTGACCTAACTGCGTCGGCCGCACGTTGATTGTTCTTTATCGTCCGTATGCTTAATCGAATGGAAAGCTGTCCTGTGCGGGTTCGACATAGGGTCTTTCCGCGGTTTCCGCTGGCGGCTCATCCCCATCAATCCGGGGATCCTTTAGCGGTTGCATCTTCGTGTGATCGATTTGTATCCAGTTAATTGGGATACGCCATCGATCTCCCTTCTGCTGGCCACCAACGGATGATGAATGCGGCCCGCCCAAACCCGCTCAGGTGTTGATATGCTTTCGGCGGAAAAAACGAGACTAAACCTGATTCAGTATAGGCAATTAAGTTCGGCCAATGCTGCAAAAAATCGTGGTCACCCGATACAATAGCCGTCCCGCCCTCAGCGGCAAATGCTCGAATCCAATCCGGGTCTGTTCCGCCGTGTCCGTGCCGAACGAAAGAGACCTCATACCCCTCGCGATTTGCAGTAACCTGCATGATGGCAAGAGCTACGCGATTTGAAATACACTCATCCAGTCTGATCTTCAACCCCGGCCCCGGCCCGCAAACGCTCCTCAAACGCAATAGCTTGATTGACCGCGTCCCGGTCAATATCGAAATCCTCGGCAACGATCGCGATCTGCCTTTCGGCCTCGAAGGCGCCGTAAAGCGTATCGGTGGGCACCCACGCTTCTTCAATTACGGGGCGGCCAAACGCATATTGTGGATCAAGCGCAACGCGCGGAAGTTCTCGAACCGGGTGCCAGCAATTCGCCAAATCATCAGCATATAAAATGGCGTCAAACAAGGATGCCTCAATTACTTTGCCCATTTCGAAATTATCATTCATCAAGTTGAGAATTTTACGCTCTTCCTCGGTCTCAACAATTTCCATAAATATCTTCTTGCCGTCTGTGCGAAAGCGCTTGTTTGTAGCAAATGGATGATCGGTATGATGGCGCTCCCTCAATTTGTCCGCTACCTTGCGGATAGATTGAGGGCTTAACCCCAAGTCGGTCAAAATGCCGCACGAACCTGGCTTCGATTAGGTCAAGGAAGCCAAGCACAGTTCGGCCATTGATCGGCGGCAATTGTCGCCGAATTATTGGCCCCGCGTCGCTATTAGAATAGCCGTCGATCCAAGATCGAATTTTGGTCCCGCTCTCACCGAGAAGCTTTGCGGCCATAGGGACCGTATAGAGGCCAATTCGGCCAACCTTGTCCCAGTCGATGTGAACGTGAGCATTCATATCCGGACCGCGGCGGCGGACGAGTCCCTGTAAGTCAGTCGCTTGCCGACAATACCACGAAGCGCCGCTCGACGCGAGCCTCATCGTTCACGCAACGTGCAACCCGATGATTGTAGCGGAAAACGAACTCATGCCGCATTGGGAAAAGAAGTCCACCGCCCCAATCGTGCAAGCCGAGCCCTTCGCGTTACCGTCTCCTAAAAGGAAAGTGAAGTGGCCAACGACCAATTGTTACGGCCCCGCGCATTTGCCGGGCGAAGGGTTGCGCCGCAAAAAGCTCTATGTTAGGTGAGCCCTGCCTTCGGGGTGAGGCGCGTTTCTTGGCGTCTTTACGCCGGTTTCCCGTTCTGGTTTGCGTCTCGATGTTTTGTGGCTATCGCCGCGAAAAGCCGGACCTTTGGGAAGCGGCTTCGGCGGCTGGTTGAATTTTGGGGATTTTGCTTTGGCGGCGCAAGAGACACGCGTGTCCGGGATGGCGGGGCGCTATGCCCAGGCGCTCTTCGCGCTCTGTCAGGAAACCGGGGCGGCGGAAAAGGTCGCCGCCGATCTCGCCGCCTTCGTGGAAATGGTCCGCTCCAGCGCGGATTTGCAACGTTTTGTCAAGAGTCCGGTTGTCTCGGCCGAAGAGCAGGTAAAGGCGCTCGATGCCTTACTCTCCAGGGCCGAGATCAATGGGATCGCCGCCAAATTCATCAAGCTCGTCGCGGCCAAGCGCAGGCTCTTCGCGATTTTCGACATGATCCGCGACTTTAATTCGCTGAACGATGCGCGAAAAGGCGTCACGCGGGCGGAGGTGACGGCCGCCGAGGCGCTCACGCCAAAGCATGTCGAGGCCTTGCGCACTGCGCTCGCCGATATTTCCGGCGGCGGCGAGGTCGACATCGCGGTCAAGGTGGACCCGGCGATCATCGGCGGCCTGACCGTCAAACTGGGCTCACGCATGGTTGACAGTTCCCTCAAAACCAAACTCAATTTGATTCGCGCACGCATGAAAGAGGCCGGCTGATGGAGATCCGCGCCGCGGAAATTTCCGCGATCCTCAAGAACGAGATCGCGAACTTTGGCAATGAAGCAGAGGTGACCGAGGTTGGCCAGGTCCTCTCGGTCGGGGACGGCATCGCCCGCGTCTATGGCCTCGACAACGTCCAGGCTGGCGAAATGGTCGAGTTCGAGAACGGCGTGCGGGGCATGGCCCTGAACCTCGAGAGCGACAATGTCGGCATTGTCATTTTCGGCAGCGACCGCCACATCAAGGAAGGCCAGACAGTCAAGCGGACCGGCGCGATTGTCGATGTTCCGATTGGCAAGGGGCTGCTCGGCCGCGTCGTCGACGCGCTCGGCAATCCAATCGACGGCAAGGGCCCGGTTCACGCGGAAAAGCGCGCCCGCGTCGATGTCAAGGCGCCGGGCATTATTCCGCGCAAATCCGTGCACGAGCCGATGGCGACCGGCCTCAAGGCGATCGACGCCCTGATCCCGATCGGGCGCGGCCAGCGCGAACTGATCATCGGCGACCGCCAGACCGGCAAGACCGCGCTGGCGCTCGATACCATCCTCAATCAAAAGCCGCTGAACCAGGGCAGCGACGAAAACCTCAAGCTCTATTGCGTCTATGTCGCGGTCGGACAGAAACGCTCGACCGTCGCGCAATTCGTGAAAGTACTGGAAGAGCAGGGCGCGCTGCCCTATACGATCATTGTCGCGGCGACCGCGTCCGATCCGGCGCCGATGCAGTTCCTTGCTCCGTTCGCCGGTTGCGCGATGGGCGAATATTTCCGCGACAATGCGATGCACGCGCTGATCATCTACGACGATCTCTCGAAGCAAGCCGTCGCCTACCGCCAGATGTCGCTTTTGTTGCGCCGCCCGCCGGGACGCGAGGCCTATCCGGGCGATGTGTTCTATCTGCATTCCCGGCTGCTCGAACGCGCGGCGAAACTCAACGAGGAAAATGGCGGAGGCTCTCTCACCGCGCTGCCGGTGATCGAAACGCAAGCCAACGACGTTTCGGCCTATATTCCGACGAATGTGATTTCGATCACCGACGGCCAGATCTTTCTTGAAACCGATCTCTTCTATCAAGGTATTAGGCCCGCCGTGAATGTCGGCCTTTCGGTCTCGCGCGTCGGCTCCTCGGCGCAAACCAAAGCGATGAAGAAGGTCGCGGGCAGGATCAAGGGCGAACTCGCGCAATACCGCGAAATGGCGGCTTTCGCGCAATTCGGCTCCGACCTCGACGCGACGACCCAGCGCTTGCTCGCACGCGGCGCGCGCCTGACCGAGCTTTTAAAGCAGGCGCAGTTCTCGCCTTTGAAGATGGAAGAACAGGTGTGCGTGATCTATGCGGGGGTCAACGGTTATCTCGATGCGTTTCCGGTCGACCGGGTGCGGGCCTTTGAGGACGGGCTCCTCGCGTTCTTGCGCGCGAGCCACGCTGGTCTCCTCGATGCAATTCGCGCCTCAAAGGATCTTTCCGAAGAGTCCGGTGCAAAACTCAAATCGATTGTCGATGCCTATGCCAAGAACTTTGCTTGATCGAGAATTTTGCTTGAATTGGCGGCGCCGGGACAGAGGTGAAGCGGATAGACCATGCCGTCGTTGAAGGATCTGCGCAACCGGATCGCCTCCGTCAAAGCGACGCAAAAGATCACCAAGGCCATGCAGATGGTCGCGGCGGCGAAACTGCGGCGCGCCCAGACGGCGGCTAAATCGGCGCGTCCTTACGCCGACCGGATGGAAAGGGTTTTGGCCAATCTCGCCGCCTCGATCGCGACGAGGGGCCAAGCTCCGGCGCTGCTCGGGGGCGGCGGCGACAGCGTCCATCTCTTGGTCGTCTGTACCGCCGAACGCGGTCTATGCGGCGCTTTCAATGCCTCGATCGCGCGGCTCGCGCGTGAGGCCGCGCTGGCGCTCATGGGGCAAGGCAAGACGGTCAAGATCCTTTGTGTCGGCAAGAAAGGCCATGATATCCTGCGCCGGCAATTCGGTCGACAGATCATCGAAGTGATCGACCTGCGCTCGGTGCGCGCGCTCGGCTTCGGGGATGCCGCCGCGATCGGCCGCAAGATCGTTGCCTTGCATCAGGCTCGCGAATTCGACGTAGGCACTTTGTATTTCTCGCGGTTCAAGTCGGTGATCGCGCAGATCCCGACCGCGCGGCAGCTCATTCCTCTCGGCCTCTCGGCGGACGAGATAACGGCGCAATCGGGAGCGGCTTATGAGTACGAGCCAGACGAAGAAGAAATTCTCGCGGCGCTGCTACCGCGCAACATTTCAATTCAAGTTTTGCGGGCGCTGCTTGAAAATGCGGCGTCCGAACAAGGCGCGCGGATGAGTGCGATGGATAGCGCCTCGCGCAATGCCGGCGAAATGATCAAGAAGCAAACTATGAAATATAATCGCTCGCGCCAGGCGATGATCACCAAGGAACTGATCGAGATCATCTCCGGCGCCGAAGCGCTTTAGGCATTCAACCAGTCAAGAGGACAAAGCATGGCCGACGCCGCATCCACCACGCGCACGGGCCACGTCACGCAGGTCATTGGCGCCGTCGTCGATGTGAAATTCGACGGGGATCTGCCGGAAATCCTCAACGCTCTCGAAACCGACAATGGCGGCAACCGCCTGGTCCTCGAAGTGGCGCAACATCTTGGCGAAAATTCAGTGCGCTGCATCGCGATGGATATTTCCGCGGGCCTCACCCGTGGCCAGCCGGTCAGGGATACCGGCGCGCCGATCACGGTGCCAGTCGGCGAGGCGTGTCTCGGCCGCATCATCAATGTCATCGGCGAGCCGGCGGACGAATTGGGTCCGGTCGAATCCACGACCCGCCGCGCGATTCATCAATCCGCACCCTCCTATGCCGAACAAGCGACCGAGGCACAGATCCTGGTGACTGGCATTAAGGTCGTCGACCTTCTGGCGCCTTACGCGAAAGGCGGCAAGGTCGGGCTCTTCGGCGGCGCCGGGGTCGGCAAAACGGTTTTGATCATGGAACTCATCAACAATATCGCCAAGGCGCACGGCGGCTATTCCGTTTTCGCGGGGGTGGGCGAGCGGACCCGCGAAGGCAACGATCTCTATCACGAAATGATCGAATCCAAGGTGAATGTGGATCCGCGCGAGCATGGCGGCTCCGCCAAGGGCTCCAAATGCGCCTTGGTATATGGCCAGATGAACGAGCCGCCAGGGGCTCGCGCCCGCGTCGGGCTGACTGGCCTCACCGTCGCCGAGGATTTCCGCGACAAGGGCCAGGACGTGCTGTTCTTTGTCGACAATATCTTCCGCTTCACCCAGGCGGGCTCGGAAGTCTCGGCGCTCCTCGGCCGCATGCCCTCGGCGGTCGGCTATCAGCCGACGCTCGCGACCGACATGGGAGACTTGCAGGAACGGATCACCACCACTACCAAAGGCTCGATCACGTCCGTGCAAGCAATCTATGTGCCCGCCGACGATCTAACCGATCCGGCGCCCGCCACCTCCTTCGCGCATCTCGATGCGACCACCGTCTTGTCACGCGCGATCGCCGAGAAGGGCATTTATCCGGCGGTCGATCCGCTCGAACTCGACATCGCGCATGTTGTCGCCGCTCGTCGTCGGCGAGGAACATTACGGCGTCGCGCGTCAGGTCCAGCAAATTTTGCAGCGCTACAAGGCGCTGCAAGATATCATCGCCATTCTCGGCATGGACGAGCTCTCCGAGGAAGACAAGCTAACGGTCGCCCGGGCGCGGAAAATCGAGAGATTCCTGTCGCAGCCTTTCCATGTCGCCGAAGTGTTCACCGGTTCGCCCGGCAAGCTCGTTTCGCTCGCCGACACCATCAAGGGATTCAAGGCGCTCGTCGAAGGCAATTACGATCATCTGCCGGAAGCCGCTTTCTATATGGTCGGCGCCATCGACGAGGCGGTCGAAAAAGCGCAAAAGCTCGCGGCCGAGGCAGCGTAGGACCAGCCGGGACCGCAGTCGCCAGGCGAACGTTGCGCCGTACAAGCGGAATACCGAAACTACATTCGGGAGCATGCGATGGCGGCTTTTCACCTTGAAATCGTTTCTCCCGAAAAACTCGTCTTTTCGGGAGAGGTCGAAGCCGTGGCCGTTCCGGGGACGGAAGGCGAATTCACTGTCCTCAAGGACCATGCGCCCTTGATCGCGATGATGAAGCCAGGGGTTGTCGTGATCGAGGAGGCGCCCGCAAAAAAACTGCGTCTCTTCGTGCCCGGCGGCTTCGCCGAGGTCGCGCCTTCGGGCCTCACCATCCTCGCGGACAAAGCGCTTCCCCTGGCGGAACTCGACGCCGCCACGCTCAATTCGGAGGTTGGCAACGTTGAAGAAGAAATCGCCGGCGCCAAAGGAGACGAGGCGCGACGGATTGCGGTGGAGAAGCGCGATCAACTGCTAGAATTGAGGGCCGCGCTTAAGATCTGATCTGCGCCGCGCGAGAAATGCTCGAGCAAGCGCGCAAGCTCCCCTCGAGTGGCTGGCGGCGACGAGGCACGCGAGCAAAATTTCAAGCATTCGCGTCATGTTTTTGGTCTCCTTAAAAGCCCAATTCCAGCCGCCTGCTGGCACGAACAGCTCGAGGCATCGGACCCTCGCTTGCCGATGTTGGCATTGCCATTTCCACGCTTTCGGTTGTGTTAGGAAGCAGGATCGCCAACATGGCCATTGCCTTCGGTCACGGCACCACCAAAAGACGTCTCAGAGAGGAAAAGGGCATACACGAAAAGGGCGACCTTCAGAGACCCGAGAATCGCGATCCTAAGGGAACCGAAAAGTGCGAGCTTGAGAATGGTCATTGTCAGTGTCCGGTAGTCTCCACATCAAATGACACGATAGGATCGCGGTTCCTGATGTCACGCGGAATTGATGGTCCCTCCCGCCTCACGGTTTGACCACGATCCTGCCTTGCATTCGTGGATGAAGGCCACAAGAATAGGCGTAGGTTCCGGCCTTCGCGAAGGTGAATGAGAAACTGTCGTCCGTATCGAGCGCCTTGGAATGGAACTCTCCCTTGCTGTCGACAACGCTATGCGGAATGTCATCGCGATTGCGGAAGACGACCGTCGTTCCGGCCTTCACCGCGAGTTCATTTGGCGTAAAGGCAAAATTGTCGATATTCACCTCCGTATCGGCGGCGACCGCGGGCAGGATTAAAATGACGCCGAGAGCGGCGGTGGTAACAAGAAGGCACAAACCCAAGCACCACACGCTGGAGCGGTTCGCTTTGGTCGAATTGCGCATGTTGGTTTCCTTTGCTGGAGCGGGTTTAGCTGGCGGTAAGCGGTGTATCGGTGATCGCGAGGCGTTGTTTTCCGCGCCGGACCTCGACGCTCGTTAGTCCCAGCAAAGTGCGCAGCTTTTCTGCCGGCACCAGCATCGGTCCGGCCGAAGCGGCGGTTCCAGGCGCGGGCTGCGGGACGGCGGTCGACATCGCGGTATGGAAGGTGACATTGCCTTCCACTTTCTGCATCAATTGGTGGATATGGCCATTTAGCACGGTGACCGAGCCGAACCGCTTCAGCAAGGCGAGCGCCTTGGCCGAATCCTCCGTGCCCCAGCCCCATTCCGGATAAACGGCCCAGAGCGGAATATGCGCGAAGACGACGATCGGCGTTGAGGCCGGCTTGCCCTTGAGATCGGCCGCAAGCCAGGCCAATTGTTCATCGCCGAGCGACCTCATGCCGCCCGCTTTAAAATTGGCGACGTTGACAAGGCCGATGAAGTGCGCGCCGCGCCGGTCGATCCCTTTTGTGAGAATGTTAATTGTCAGTCTCCTTTGATGCTTGCCGCAGGTAAGATAGGCTTTTCCGGCACAGCCGCGGCTTCGCGCCATTGTTTGCGCTCTTGCGCGTACTGCGCGAACATCTGGCCATCAACCGTGCCAGTACCGAGCACGTACCAAACGGTGTCGCCGAAGACCGGATCGGGCGTACCAACGACATCGAAGCGAACGTCTGGTCCGTAGCGCTGAGCAAGCTCGCTTGCGTAGATTTCCGCATTCCGTCGCGTGAGATATTCGGCGATCATGACGCTTCCTCCCTTTGCTAAAGAGGAGACTTGCCGGCGCGTCTATTTATTCCCGGTGCCTTGCGAATTTTTTCGCGGCCGTTGCCGCTTCGCCCTGGTGCATCGCCGTCGCGCGTGCAATCGAGGAGAAAGAATGATGCTGCTTCGCAGAGACGGCCTTGACGTGATCGCCGTTCCGCAGCCGAGCCACGCCTGGCTTTCCGGCCAGATGGCCCGCGCGTGGGGCAACCGGCGCTTTGCGGCGCCAACGCCCTACGACGAAGTTTGCCTTGCCGCCGGGCAGCACGACATCGGCCGGCTGGACTGGGAAATGAGGCCCGCGCTTGATGCCGGTACCGGACTACCGCAGGAGTTTTTCAGGGTACCCTCGGAGCTGCACATTGCGATCTGGCGCAAAGGTGTGCGCCGTGCTCGTGTATTTGGGCGCTATCCCGCGCTCTTGGTGTCGCTTCACGCCGATACGATCTATGCGCGCCATTTCGATTTCGCCAAGGCGAGCCCGGAGAATGCGGAGGCCGTGCGCGATTTTCTCGACGAACAGCGTCGCTTTCAGGCGCGGACGGCGGCCTCCATGCAGGCCGATCCGAAGCTCGCGAAGCAGCCATCGCCAGAAACCATCGAGCATAACCGGCTGTTGATCGCGGCCCTCGATCGGATGTCGCTCGAAATCTGCTGGGGCGTTAAAAAAGAAATTTTTATTCCCGATGTGCCAATGGTGGGGGCCGAAACGACAGAACTCCGTATGCAGCCCAGCGACGGCAACGACCTCGGTCTCGATCCCTGGCCTTTCCGGACGGCCAGCGTCGCGGTGCGCAGGGCAAGCGCCTGCGCGGGCGGTTCGCGACGGAGGCAGACCTCCATCGGGCGCTGGACGAGGCCGAAGCCGCATTGGTGACCGCCGTGCTGCACAGGGCTTGAGGCCGCCTAGCCCTATCGCCCGCGCGGCTTTGCGATTGTATCCGCCGCCGCGGAAAATGCTAAAGACCAAGTCGGAAACTTCTTACGTGAACGCGAATGCAACCACCGCTTTTGCTGTTGCAGGATATTGCGCTGACCTTCGGCGGCGTGCCTTTGCTGGAAACCGCTTCGCTTTCGGTCCCGGCCGGAGAACGTTTGTGCCTCGTCGGCCGCAATGGGTCGGGTAAATCGACCCTGTTGAAGATCGCGGCGGGCCTCGTCGAGCCAGACAGTGGGACGCGTTTCCTACAGCCTGGGGTGAACTTGCGTTATCTGCCGCAGGAGCCAGATCTTTCCGGCTACGGCACGGCGCGCGCCTATGTCGAGGCGGGCCTTGGCCCAATTGACGATCGGCATCGCGCAACGGCGCTTTTGAACGAATTGGGGCTAAGCGGCGAGGAAGATCCGGCGCGGCTATCGGGCGGCGAGGCGAGGCGCGCCGCGCTCGCCCGCGTGCTGGCGCCAATGCCCGATATTTTGCTCCTCGACGAGCCGACCAATCATCTCGATCTGCCGGCGATCGAATGGCTCGAGGCGGAACTCGAAGGCGCGCGGTCCGCGCTGGTCATCGTCAGCCATGACCGAAGATTCTTGCAAAATCTTTCGCGGAACACCGTCTGGCTCCATCGCGGCCGAACCCGTCTTCTCGCGCGCGGATTTTCGCATTTCGAGGCCTGGCGCGATTCCGCGCTCCTAGACGAGGAGCGCGCCGTGCATAAGCTCGATCGCAAGATCGCCGCCGAGGAGCACTGGCTGCGTTACGGCGTCACCGCGCGGCGCAAGCGCAACCAGAAACGTCTTGAAGGCCTTGCGGCGATGCGCACCGCGCGGCGCCAGCGGGGCGCCTTCACCGAACTGCGGCTCGAAGCAAGCGAGGCCGATATTTCCGGCAAGCTCGTCATTGAAGCCAAGGAGGTAGCGAAAACCTTTGGCAAACGCGTGATCGTCAAGAATTTTTCGACCCGCATTCTGCGCGGCGATCGTCTCGGCCTGGTCGGCGCCAATGGCACGGGCAAGACGACGCTCGTCAACCTCTTGACCGGCACCTTGGCCCCGGACCGGGGCTCCATCCGGCGTGGCGCCAATCTTGTTCTGGCAACGCTCGACCAGGGCCGCGCCAGCCTCGATGCGGCAGTGATCTTGCGGGACGCGCTCACTTGCGGCAGCGATTTCGTCGAGATCAACGGCGAGCGCAAACATGTCATCGGGTATATGAAGGATTTTTTGTTCGGCTCGGAACAGGCGCGCACGCCGATCGAACGTCTCTCGGGAGGCGAACGCGGAAGGCTGATGCTCGCGCGGGCCTTGGCCCGGCCATCCAATCTCCTCGTCCTCGACGAGCCGACCAACGACCTCGATCTCGAAACGCTCGATCTCTTGCAGGAAATGCTCGCCAACTACAAAGGAACCCTTTTGATCGTTAGCCATGATCGCGATTTTCTCGACCGGGTGACGACATCGGTGCTCGCCGCGGAGGGACGCGGCCGCTGGATCGAATATGCCGGTGGCTATTCGGACATGCTGGCACAACGCGGCGCGACGGTTGGCGCGGTGCCGGTTTTGGCCGCGCCCGCGGCTTATAAGGACAGGCCCACAACCGCCGCCGTTCAAGCGCATAGGGCGAAGCCGCGCCTTTCTTCAAGGGAAAGGAAGGTCCTCGATAATCTGCCTGTACGTCTCGAGGAACTGCGCGTTTTCAAGGCAAGGCTCCAGTCCCTGCTCGACGATACCGGGTTTTACGCGCGTGACCCTGCGAAATTCACGGAAGTTTCGGCGGCCTTCGCGAAAGCCGAGGCAGCACTAAACCAGGCCGAAGGGGAATGGCTTCGGCTCGCAATCCTTCGCGAGGAGAGTGCGGGCTAGTGAAGTGGACCCCGGATTTAGACCACCCGTTAAGGTGTTAAAGCGTCCTGCTCTGTCGCAACGGATGGAGCAAGATATGACGAAGTCACGCAAGAAGTTTGATGCGGCGTTCAAGGCGAAGATCGCGGTGGAGGCGCTGCGGGAGGACGCGACGGTTCCGGAGCTGGCGAAGCAGCATGGCGTGCATCCGAACCAGATTTACAGTTGGAAGAAGCTTGTTCTCGACAACGTCGCAAGCCTGTTTGGGCGCCGCGCGAGCGCCTCGGGCGATGGCGAGGAGGAGGGCGAGCGCGAGGCGGCCAAGCTTTACGCCAAGATTGGCCAGCTGACGGTCGAACGGGATTTCTTGGCCAGGAGGCCAGGGCGATGAGCGCGACCGATCGAAGAGCGATGATTGATCCGGTCAAGGATGATCTGTCGGTGCGCCGCCAATGCGTGCTTCTCGACCTGTCGCGCTCGGCCGTCTATCGGCCCAAGCCCGTCGTAGGAGCCGACGATCTGGCCGTGATGCGCCGGATCGACGAACTCTATCTCGAACTGCCGTTCTATGGCTCGCGGCGGATGATGTTCGAACTCGATAAGGAAGGCCGCGGGGTCAACCGCAAGCGCGTGCAGCGGCTGATGCGCGTGATGGGAATCGAGGCGCTGGTTCCGCGCCCCGGCACGAGCAAGCCCGCGCCCGGACATAAGATTTATCCCTATCTGCTGCGCGGCCTGGCGATCGCCGAGCCAAACCATGTGTGGGCGGCCGACATCACCTACGTCCCGATGGCGTGCGGGTTTCTCTATCTCGTGGCGATCATTGACTGGGCCAGCCGCGCCGTTCTGGCCTGGCGGCTGTCGAACACGATCGACAGCGGGTTTTGCGTCGCGGCGCTTGAGGAAGCGATGCTCCGGCATGGAAAGCCGAAGATATTCAACACCGATCAGGGAAGCCAGTTCACCAGCGCGGCGTTCACCGGCAAGCTTGAGGCGGCGGGCGTGGCGATTTCGATGGACGGGCGCGGCCGGTTCATGGACAACATCTTCATCGAACGTCTGTGGCGCTCGATCAAATACGAAGAAGTGCATCTGAAAGCCTATGCCGACGGCCGCGAGGCACGGGCCGGCATCGGCGCCTGGATGTCCTTCTACAACCACCGGCGCCCACATCAGGCCATGAGCAATCAAATGCCCATGGAAGTGTGGCGCGCTGGTATCGAAGCCATCGAGGCGGCGGCGCGAGCTGTGGATATGCCGCTTCGCTTGGACAACGCAAACGCGTTGCCCACATACCCACCGCAGCAGAACCAGCAAGCGGCTTGATTTTGCAAGACAAGGGCAGGCGAGATTACACCTTAATTCCAACAGCCCCTGGTTCCACGAACGAGGTCCACTTCAGTCGCCTCATACCTCTTTCCCGGCAATCTGAACTCTAATACCAAGTCTCGCTGATCACGACCGATAGGCCCACTCTCTTGTTCCGATGGAGATGATTTTCCAGGGCATGTCGATGAGCTTGTTCCAGGCGAAGCAGCAGTGGTCGAGAATGTCGTCGTAGGATTTGAAGAGGCGGTTCGAGAGCCAGTTGTCGCGCATGAATTGCCAGATGTTCTCGACCGGATTGAGCTCGGGCGATTTCGGCGGCAACGGCAAGAGCGTGATGTTGTCCGGGACGGGAAGCTTCGCCGAGACATGCCACCCGGCCTGATCGAGAAGAACGAGCGCATGCGCGCTTGGTGCGACCGCAAGCGAGATTTCTTCGAGATGCAGGGCCATGGCCTCGCTGTTGCAGGAGGGTAGTACGAGCCCGGCGCCTTTTCCTTCGGCCGGGCAGATGGCGCCGAAAATATAGGCTGAACTCGTCCTCTGGTCGTGCGGCGCCGAAGGCCGTGTCCCGCGTTTCGCCCATCGGCGGGTGACCTTGTTTTTCTGCCCGATCCGAGCTTCGTCTTGAAACCAAATCTCTATCGGCTTGCCAGGAGCCTCTTTTGCGGCGGTCTCCTCCACGAGGGCGAGAAAGTTTTTTTAAAAGCCGCCGCGGCTTCCTCGTCTTGCGCATGATGGCGCGGTCGCGCCGAGAGCTTGCGAAAGCCCATATGCCGCAGCTCGCGGCTGAGCGTCGGCTTGGAGATCGAAACCCGGAACTCTTCGAAGAGCCACTGCGCCAGATCGATCAGCCGCCAGCGGACGACGCCATGCAGGGCGGGAATTGGCCCATCTTCCACGACCTGCCGCAAGGCTTGGCGCTGGCGCTCGCCGAGGATGCTGGGAGCGCCCGGCGCTTTGCCGGTCAAGAGACCATCAGGACCTTTGGCGTTGAAACGGACAACCCAGTCGCGCACGATCTGCACCCCGACCCCGCCGATCCGCGCCGCATCCGGCCGCGAGCCGCCATCATAAATCTCGGCCAGTGCCAAGAGACGCCGGGTCTGATCGGGGTCACGCGATCGCCGCGCCAGCATGCGCAGGCCAATCGTGTCAAAGTCAGAGCGAAGCGGAACCGGAGTTGACATGGCAAACTCTCCCAAAAGCTGTTTGCCATGGTGAATCAGATAAATGCCGATTTCGGGAATCCGCCTCAGGAGTCAAACTTTCAGAGACTTGGTATAAGCCCATCGTGGCCTTACTGTCGTCAGGGATGACTACCCAGGTATGATAAACGATTTTGCTGGAAATGACCGGCCCACGCAAAAAGAAACGGTGGCGGATGCGGCCGGGATTGCCGAGGCGGCGCGCACCCTGCGCCGCGGCGGTCTCGTCGCGGTTCCAACCGAGACCGTTTACGGCCTTGCCGCCGACGCGACATCGGACGAAGCCGTCGCCCGAATCTATGCGGCGAAGGCTAGGCCAAATTTCAATCCGCTCATCGCCCATGTTCCGAGCCTTGAAGCAGCGCTTGAGCAAGGCGTTTTTTCGCGCGATGCCTTGCGGCTTGCCGAAGCATTCTGGCCGGGGCCGCTGTCTCTTGTGGTCCCGCTCACGCCCGGCGCGACGGTCTGCGCCGCCTCCCGCGCAGGCCAGCAAAACATCGCCTTGCGGGTGCCGGCTCATCCGGTCGCGCTTGCGGTCATTGCGGCGGCGGGGTGGCCACTGGCGGCGCCTTCGGCCAATCGCTCTGGCCGGGTGAGCCCGGTCACCGCCGCTCACGTCGCGCGGGACTTTGCCGGCGAAATTGACCTGATCCTCGATGGCGGGCGCTGCCAGGTTGGCCTCGAGTTCGACGATCATCGAATGCCTCGAAGAACACCCGCGATTGTTGCGGCCTGGCGGGATCGCGAGGAAGGACATCGAAACCGTGCTCGGCCGTGCGCTTGCGGAACCCTTGGGGTCCGACCCAGTTCGTTCGCCGGGAATGCTTAACTCCCATTACGCGCCCCGCGCGAAACTTCGTCTTGAGGCTTCAGGACGCGACGAGGGCGAGGCCGGCCTCGATTTCGGCCGGATTTTTGGCGAGGGCAAAAATGTGCTGGATCTTTCGCCCGGCCGGGATCTCGCGCAGGCCGCGGCAAATCTTTTCATTTTTTTGCGCGACCTCGATGCGCGAGAACCCGCCTACATCGCGGTCGCGCCGATTCCTTGCGAAGGTTTGGGCGAGGCAATCAACGACCGCCTTCGCCGCGCCGCCGCGCCGCGTCCAAACCGGACTCTATGATGCCGCTAAACTTATTCGGATTGGTACACCACGCCCAGCTTCCACGATGTAATTCGTTTGCCTATTTCGAATCATGCGGTCGGATGAAAGCCGCCACATCGAAAACCGATGAAAGCCATGGGAACCTTTATCATCCTCATCAATGCGGACTGCCGTAAACACTTACTCTTCCCTCCCTTCCTCACCCACTTCCTGGAAAATCTCCGCTGCTAACTTACGGTGTTTGTGCCGTGTTGACGGTTTTTATCCAGAAACTTGCGGCGGCAATGGATAGCATTGAATGGTAAGCTCCGGCGGTCTTTTCGTAGCGTGTCGCGATGCGGCGGAACTGTTTGAGTTGGGTGACGCACCGCTCGATCAGATTTCGCCGCTTGTAGGCTTCGCGATCGTATTTGATTGGCGTTGTTCGGTTTGACCGCAGTGGGATCACAGGCGCTTTGCCAGGTCGTTGCGAATCGCATCGCTGTCGTCGCCTCCTGAGCCTACCGAAGGGTTCGGCGGGAAGCTTGGCGGGGCGCGCGTCGTGACGTGCGATGAGCGCGGCGAAGCCTTGCGTCTCGTGAACCTCGCCGCTCAATGTCCCTGCTCAGGCGTCGAGGTATCATCGCGGCGCCGGAGAACCACGATGTCCTGGAAATCGTGGATCGCGCCGCGCGCGATGGCCTGAACCTCGAAATATCTGGACCAATTGCGGGCGATATATGCCTCGGAAATGAACGTGACCCCATATTCGTACTCTCTCGAAGTCAGATGGCCGTGCTACAGCAAAAAGCAGAAGCCGGGTCCATCGAATGCCGCGCGCGCCGTGACGAGACCGCCCTCGGACATGGCAAGCATCTTGGCGATGTTAGGCTCTGTCTCGGCCCGCTCCAAGACACGCGCGCCAGAAACGGTCAGGAACAACGTCGCTCCAGCGCTCGTCACGCGCTGGAGTTCGTCGAGATAGTAAAATTGGTTCCGCTCGTTCATGTGGGTGAAGACGGAAATGCCGACCACGGCATCGAAGTCCGCATCCGCGAAGGGCAGCATCCGGCCAGGCTCCGTCTTCACCGCTTGCACCCAAGGCAGGTTGCCGGCAATCTAAGCGACATTGTCGGCGTCAATATCGGCGCCGGCATAGCGCCCCTGAAAACCTTTGAACATGCGTGCGAGGCGGCCGGCGCCGACCCCGAAATCGAGCAGGTCGCGATATTCGGACAGCGGCTTCCGGCTCGCTGCCGCAAGCGCCCTCAAAATCGCGACGCCAACCGCCGCGAAGCGTTGGTCGTTGTCGGTGTTAGCCGTGCGATGCATCAGCGCCGCCGGCGGGAACTCTTGCTGCGCAATCTATGCGCCGTGGCGTTGGTTACTGTTTTTAGCACGGCTTTGACCTTCTTCAGGATTTGTTCGCTGCCCCGCTTGGCAGGCGCGACATTTTTAAGGACATACATGTCCTGGTGTCCGAACCAAAAACCCTCCGAAAAATTCAAGAGCTTTAGACCTTTTAAGGATGAGACCATCGCCTCGACATAAGCGGGGTGAGTTATCGCGTGAATGTAGAAATCGGTGGACAAATCAAATTGCTCAGACGTCGCGATCATCCCATAGCCATCATAATCGACAATAACCTCCGGCATCAGTAACTGGTGAGACATTTGACCGTGTGTCGAAATCATGAGAACGCCGCCCGGCTTCAGAATTCCATGCAGTTCCGACAGCCATCCAAGAAAATGCTCGCGACGCACATGTGAAAAGAAAGAAAGCGCAAAAATAAAATCGAAAGTCTGACCGACATAGAATTCTTCCGTTTTTTGCGTGGATTTCATCATTTCAAGCCCGAGGGTATCGCGATTGAACCGGACTGCATCAAAGTGAATATCCATTCCGACATATTTCACTTCAGGCATAACGTTTTTGAAATGACGGCCGACGCGACCGTAACCACAGGCAAAATCCAATATTACAAACGGTGGAGCGTTGGAATTCTGTTGGTTCGGAAGAAGGCGTTCGCCGCAATAGGACTTAATTATGTCTCGCATCGTCTCCGCGTTCGCTCGACCGTTTGAGATGTACTTCCGGTAGGCCGCCGCGACATTGCCCTTAGAGGCCCACACAATTGCGTGCAGTAAATAGTCACGCTCAAAAATCGAGGTCTCGACGCCGAATTCGAGGGCCAATTCCCGCGCAAGTTCCCCCTTCAATATTCCTTGGTCATCTGCGAACAATCGCTCGCTCCTTTCGGCCTGACCGCGATCCTACGCTTTCCGGAAGACGCGGTCGAGCGCTGTGCCATCCTGTTGGGAGATACGATCAAACGAGACACAATCCGAAATCGCCGCTTGCAACGCCAAAAGAACGCCGCGTAAAATCAGCGTCAGATGAGCTGCCTCCTCCACGAAATCCTGCCGCGTTCTGTCTCAAATACTCTGACGCCGGACAAACACCGGTGATCTGGAGGATGTCAGGTATGTTATGTCGTTGCTCAAACGCAAACGTGTTGTCGATTAAGAGGTGATTAAAATGACAGCGCCCTCAGATGAACCGGCACACGATGTCGAACGTTTCCCGTTGATTGTTTATGTTCATGTGCCTAAAACAGGGGGGAGCACCGTGGGTAAGCTGCTTTGGTCATGCTCCCATCGAGGGCAGGGCCGATGCGAGGGGATCCCCCCTCTCAAACTTCTCGACGCAGCGCGTCGTAATGATTGGCTCGGCGGGCATCTTCAGAGAGAGATATTCGCCACCTCCTTGAATTCGCTTGACCGACCAATCGAATATTTCACAACTATCCGAGAGCCTATCTCTCAAATTCTTTCACATTTGAATTGGCTATTTGAAATATACAACCGGGGTCCAATTTTCTTTTTGGCGCTTCATCACAATCAAAAGCTTATATCGGCCGAAGTACGAGCAACGGATTTTTCAAAAACCTCCTCGGTAATTGCGCTTCTACTTCGGTACAAGGGTAATTTTCTCAACTTCCAAGCTCGCATGATCCTCGGTGACGATTTCGCCACAATCCCTGGCAGCGAAGTCGCTCGGAGGGTGGCGGCCTACACTTTCATCGCGACCATGGAAAATTTAACCGCCCTTTATCCAGCATTTGGTTTTGCGCAGCTCCCCAAGCAGATCAATGAATTGCGCGAGAACGCGGCCCAAAAATACTACTTCGACCAGACCTTATTTCAGAGCCAAGAAATCCTAGACTTTCTGGCGCAGCATCACGCTCACGATTTCCGCCTCTATGATAACGTCCAGAAAGCCTCTTGGTCTGCGGAAGGACGCCGCCCTTTTCGGCCCGCTTTTCCGTTCGTCACGGCTGACAACTATGAAGAACAGGCTTATCTGGACGCCAATCCAGACGTGGCCAAAGCTTTGAAACGTCACCGAACTTGGCGCTCCGGCCGCGATCATTTCGCAGCGCATGGCCATGCCGAGCAACGCCGTCAGCTTATCCTGCCTTGCGAGGCTGACGGGCCGAGTATGCACGCACCCGCAGTTGTCCATCGCCAGTGAATTTGAAAACAATAGGCGGCCGGATTTAGGGGGGACGAGGCGCATCCGACGGCTGATTTTATGCGGCGTGCTTTTGGCGTCACCCGATGGTATCGGGGCGCCCAAATGGGAAATCCGCTCGCGCACGCCTCTACAGCTGGTAGGCCTCAAAGGCCTCGATAAAAATCAGGCTCTTTGCGCGCCGGTCCGACCTATGCAGCTCATTTCTCCGTCGTCTCGCAATCTCCGGTGGCAGGCCTTCAGAAGGCAGCGCGATATGGCTCGCCTGTTCGAAGCACGGCCCAGATGATCCGTGCATTCTTGTTGGCGACCGCCACCGTGGCGCGGTTAAAGCCACGCCGCTCCCGAAGCTGATTGACCCACTGATTGTTGAGATCGGTCTTATTTGGCGCCGTTCGCACGACAGCGCGTGCGCCGTGAACGAGAAGGCTGCGCAGGTGTTGGTTTCCGCGTTTCGAAATGCCCATCAGCACCTTGCGATCGCCGCTCGAATGCTGCCGCGGAACGAGCCCGACCCAGGCTGCTAGATGCCGCCCATTCTTGAACTCTGACCCGTCGCCAATGGCGGCGACAATCGCCGTGGCTGTCGTCGGGCCGACGCCCTTGATCCTGGCGATGCGTTGACAATCCTCGTTCTCACGGAAGACCCGATCGATCTTCTTATCGAACAAGCCGATCCGGCGATCGAGATCGCGGAAAAGATCGTATAGCTCAGCGAGCGCTTCCCGGACCATCCCGGTCAATTCGTTCTCCAGGTCAGAAAGGATCTCCGGAATCACCCGACGGGCACGGGTGATGCTCTTTGCGATGGCGAAACCGCGATCGAGAAGGAGGCCGCGGATCTGACTGACGACTGCCGTGCGGTGGTTGACCATCCTCTGCCTGGCGCGATGCAGGGCTTGGATATCCTGCTGTTCGATAGTCTTTTTGGGGACAAACGGAATATGCGGTTGACGTGCGGCGGTGCAGATCGCCTCGGCATCGTTGCCGTCGTTCTTTTGTCGCCGCACGAAGGGCGTCACATATTGGGGGCTAATAATCTTCACCTCATGCCCAAACGCTTCGAATTTGCGCGCCCAATAGAATGCTCCCGTGCAGGCTTCTATGACGACAGTACAGCGTTCGATCTGCGTCAGCGTCGAAAGAAGCTGATCGCGCATAACACGGCGTTTCAGAACAACGTGTCCGTTCCGGTTGACGCCATGGAGTTGGAATACATTTTTCGCGATGTCCACGCCGAGGGTCTCTATAGTCATTTTCGCTCTCCTTCCTAAAAAGCAGCTTTCAGTCTGCAAGGCGGAAGGGAGAGCCGTCCATCCCATTAGCTGGAAGGGGAGGTCGGCGGCTTGGGGTGTCCGAGGCCCAGAAGCTCAAGACGCGCTAAGACGAGAACCGGCGGCTGAAGAAGCCCTTGGCCGCGCCGATGCTCGACGTTGCCGCGCTGAAAGACGTTCTTGGAAAAACCGGGATCGCCGGTGCGGATTATCAAAACTCCTTCGTTATTTCATCTGTGTGCTTGAGATGTTAGTAATACCGAAGCTTAGTTCGTAAGCAACACACGCCGGGCAAGCCTCTCGGCGACCAAGCTCACGGCAAGACACACAGTCGTAAAGGTGATGAGGTAAGGAATATTGAGAAGCTTGTCCGGATAGTCCTCGTAATAAGAATAACGAATCCACTCGACGCATTGCAGCAGGGGGTTCAAGGCAAGCCACCGGTCATAAGGGTCCGGAATGGCGGTTGGAAAGAAAACGATGCCGGAGGCGATCCAAAACGCCGGCATGGAAAGATTGAAAAATAAGTACCAAACCGGGAGGAGACGGGCGATCAACGCATTGGAAACTCCAAAAGAAAAACTAAAATAAATTGTCGCGGCGACCGCGAACACAATCCCAGGCCAGTCACGCGGCGAAAAATCATTTGAATAAGCCGCCAATATACAGATAAAAATAATAAAAACAACCACGGAGCCGGCCGCCTCCAAGATACCTCTAGCAAGGAAAATATCGAGTATCATCACACGATTGAAATAAAGAAGTGGACGGTTTTCGGTGAGCGAATAAACGATCTGCCGGGACAAATATAAGTAAATCACGAAGGGCAAGATAGATATGCCGAAATAGACGATCTGATCCGTTCCTTGCGGAGCCAAGCGGCCAAACAGGTGGAAAACTATCACAACGATCAGTAAATGCGCCAGAGGCATCAATAAAATCATCAAATACCCAGTATAATATGGTCCGGCTCGTAGCCTAATGTCGCGCAAAAGGATCGCCCCGATTGTGGCCGCGTTGATCGCGAGCGGCGAGGCGCGTGGCCGCCGCAACGGGTCTATCACTGGCGTTGCGTCCATTATCGCCTCCGCATCCGGATGAAATTTGTTACTTTCCCAGTCCTTGTCCAGAGACGCCACGCCGGGCATCCCTGACATCGATAGTACCGTCTCGAACCGGCGGCCCGCCGGAAGTCATTCCCGCCCTGGTCGCCTTCCGGGCTTCTGGGTGAATCATCAAAGATTTTTCCGGTAGAACTCTATCGCATCGTCGATTTCACTGAAGGCTACAAGCTTACCGCGGTAAAGCACGAGGCCGCGGTCACAATATGCCTTAATCGTCCCGATGTCATGCGAGACCATGATCATGCTGCTGCGGCCGCGTTTTTCGTCGAACGCCTGTCTGCACCGCAGGGTGAATCGCGCGTCGCCCACGGCGGTGATTTCGTCGACGAGGTAGCAATCGAAATCGATCGCCATCGAGAGGCCGAAAGCGAGGCGGGCCTGCATGCCGGACGAATAGGTGCTGACCGGCATTTCGAAATAATTTCCGAGTTCGGAAAAATATTCGACGAAATCGATTACGCGCCGCGGGTTGGCGCCGTATATCCGGCTAACGAATTTGATATTCTCACGGCCCGTCATTAGGGGATGAAAACCGGCGCCGAAGCCAAGCGGCCAGGAGATCCGGACATCACGGAAGATTTGGCCGGAATTGGGCAGCTCACTGCCTCCGATCAGGCGGAGAAGCGTCGATTTTCCCGCCCCGTTCGAGCCGAGGATGCCATAGGTGTACCGCTCATCGAACAAATACGTGACATCGTCGAGAACGACCTTGCGATGGTTCTCGGTTCGGTAAAATTTTGATACACGGGAAAGCCGGATCATTGCGCGCCATCACGTCGCGAGCTTGCGGAGGGTCGCCCGCCAAAGAGCCATGCCAATCGCATAAAGCAAGGCGGCCTCGGCTATTCCAAGCAAGCTGAAAAGGACTCGTTTTGGATAGGTTGAGTTCCGCGGAAGAACCGGAGAGACGAACGTCGCGAGATAGACGTGCTTTCCTTCCGCATTGACACGGGCGCGCTCGAGGGCGGCGGCGGCCAGCGTATATTGCTTTTCGGCGATCTGCTGCTCCAGTTCGAACTCGTCGAAGCGAGTAATCTTTCCGGCGATTGTACCGGGCACCGTATCGTCGCGCGAGGTCAAAAGCCGCTCGAGGCCGGAAATTTGTTCGCCGATCACGTCGACGCGCGTGCGCATGATCTGAACCTGCGGCGCGGATTCGCTGACATCTCCCCGCTTCGATGCCGTCAGCTCCTGTTCGAGGCGGATTTTTTCCAGGCGGAGCTCCGAGATCAATTTGCCAATTCCCTCGGCCGTGTGTTGCGGATCGAGCGTCGATTGCTGGTTACGGAGATCACGCATGGTCGCGAGCGCATCGGTCAGGCGCGTTTCGGCACGCGCAAGTTCCGCTTCCGCTTCGGTGACCGCGTCTTGACGCGCGCGGGCCGAAAGCCCGTTCACCAGGCGCTCGCACAAATCGACCGTTGCGTTGGCGATTCTGAGCGCCTCTTCCGGCGAAAAAGCACTCACCTGCATTGTCACGATCCCGGACGGCGCTTCGATCGACGTTTTGATGTGCCCTTGCCAATATTTGACGAGGTCTTCGATCGGATCGCCGGCATTAAAGCGGGAAATCCAGTCGACTCCGTCGCGTCCAAAGATCGCGCGAAGGTCGAGCTGGCGATCGAGCGCTTCGACCAGGGCCTGGCTTTTCACGTAATTGACGACGATGAGAGAATCCTGCACCTGCGTGAAGGATGCAAGGCCGGTCAGTGCCGAGATGGTGTCTATGGGCGGCCGCGCGCCGCCTCTGACCGCAAACCGCGCCTCCGAAGTATAATGGCTCGAAGCTATGAGCGAGAAATAAACGACCGCCAACGCCGCCGGCACGGCGAAAAAGGCCAGAAAACCGAATAGGCCAGAGCGAGATCGCCGGACTGGGCTGAAGGTCTGATAGGCAATTCGCGCGGCCATGGCCCAGCTTGTCCGCGAGACGGTCCTTGCGTTGGCGAGCCGCACCGCGCGCGCCGAGCGCCGCAGTTCCTCCGAGGCTATCGCGGCGCGTTCGAGAGCAGCCGCGTGCGTCCCGGCAAGCGCGCCAGGCTCTATTGTGTCGCCGGAATTGGTTCTCGATGCAGTCACACCATGCGTCCCATGCAAAGTCCAAACGCCTCGGGGGCGTCTGTCAGCATCCCGTTCCTGGAGGTCATGATTGGCCCTTTTTGAAGACGAAATCATAACTAACCATTTTGTCTAAACCGCGTCGATGATTCGCCGGTCCAGGAAAGTCACCCGTTATCATCTCCAAGGGATGCTAGGGACCCGCCGTGCCATGCGACAACGCCGCATCGGCAACACCGGACCGCTCCACCGGCATTCCCGCCGCTGGCGGCGCCTCGGAATGGGGCTAATTGGGGGCAACGAGACCATGCGCGGCATAGAGGGCGAGGAGATCGCTTGCCATATCGGCCGGAACCCTCTCGTATGAACTTGCGGCGCCCATCTCGCTGGCGAGATAGGGCTCGTCCGCGACTTTACGTAATATGTCGGTAAGGCTACCGAGATTGCCGCGCTCGAAATGAAATCCATTGACGCCGTTTGCGACGAATTCCGACATCCCGGGCACATCCGCCACGATGACCGGCGTATGCGTCGCCAAGCCCTGCAAAAGAATGAGCGGACTGTTCTCGTACCAAGTGGAAGGAATTGCGAGGAAGTCCAGCGTGCCGAAAGCCTCCGCCAGTTCCGCTCGCGGCAAAATTCCCGGAAATTTGATCTGTAGTCCCTCCGCCTGCCGCCGCAATTTGGCGTAATACGCTGGATCTTGATCCTGTGGCCCCCATAGGCTGAGCGAAAGATTGGCGCGGCCGCTGGCGCGTAAGGCCTCGACCAGGAGATGCGCTCCCTTGTGCGGGGAAAGCTGGCCGATGAAACCGAGCCTCACCAAGCGGGGATCGTTGCGCGCCGGTTTGGGCGAGCGGTCGATTTCGATACCGAAGTGGCTGAGGCGCAATGGCGCGGGAAAACCATTACGCTCATAGGCGCCCTTCAGGAAGAGGGTAGGCGCGATGGCCTCGCGATAGACCTCCATCGCGCGGCGTAAAATACCGGGCCGCAGGACGATGTCGTTCGGCGCGAAGGAGCTGATGGTGAAGGGCTCCTGCTCACGGCGGCCAAGCCGGGCGAGTTGGCGCGAAACGGGCGCCCGCACAACCTTGTGTCCGCCAAGCTTGGCGATGAATGGGGCGTTGGGACGCGAACCGGCGAGCTTGAGAAAACAGGCGATGCAATTGGCGCGCTCCGGGTCCGGCCCCTCGCATAGGGTCCCTCCCGCGCTCTCAAGCTGGTTATTGTAGCAAAACCCGAAAAAATCGGTCAGTGTCGCAAACACCGGAATGTTCATCCGCCGCGCCACCTCGAGCAATGCCGTCGTGTGGCTGATCAGATGGCAGACATGAATGACATCGGGCCGCAGCTGGCGAAGCAGACGCTCATGGAGATGGCGCAGGGCGGGCTGCTCGTAGCTGTCGCGAACGCAGCGGTTCGGAAAAAGATTCTTGTCGATCGAGACGACGCGGACGCCTTCATGGATATAGTCTTCGATAACGCTCCTTTGACCCGGTTCGCCGGCCAATGTCGCCGATACAACGACAGGTTCATGCCCGGACGCGGCCAGTTCCTTTGCAAGGGCCAGGGTATAAGCTTCGGTGCCGTAAAAATGGCGCGGGAAAAAACAATGAACGTAGAGCGCGATTTTCATGTTACGGCTTTGGCCATGCTTGCGAGGGTTATTGCGACGCCTTCCTCGAAGGAAACGCACGCCGACCAGCCGAGCTCGGCCCTAGCTTTGGCCGAATCGAGCACCGAGACCGGCACGTCGAATGGTCTTCCCGGCTCGCGCTCGACCATGATCGGCTTGGCCAAGAGCTTCTGAAGAACGGCAACGATGTCGTTCAGCGAACGGCCTTCTCCGCTGCCGATGTTGAGCGCCGCGGACGACACTTCGGTGTGCCCGCCGCGCACTACCGCTTTCACGGCGTCGTCGATATAAACGTAGTCGCGCACGATCGCGCCGTCGCCAAACATGCGGATCGGCGCGCCCGCGAGCGCCTGCTTGCTGAAATGGGAGACGGCGCCAAAAAGCCGCTGAGTTTCCTGTCCCGGGCCAAACAGATTTCCGATCCTGAGCGACACCGGCCGAATGGCCCCAAATGAGGTAAAAAGATCGAGATAGGCTTCGACCGACAGTTTTGACACGCCATAAGCGGACAACGGCCTCAGCGGATGCTCCTCCGGCGCCGGCGCCTTAACGAGCCGCCCGTAGACCGTTCCACCGGAGGACGCGAATACTAACCTCGGACTTGTTCCACGCTCGACGCTTTCGAGCAAGCGCAAGGACCCAACAATGTTGATCCGTGCGTCCTCGGAAGGCGCTTGATTTGAATCGGCGGGGATCGTCGACCAGCTCAAATGATAGATTGTATCGACGCCGCGCAGGATTCCGGCCAGCGGCGCGGCCGGATCGGCGAGATCGGCCTGCCGCCAGATCAGGCGCGGATGTGGCGCAAATGGGCAGGTTTTGCGGCCGGTCGCGACCACGCTTTCGCCCGCGGCCAACAGAGCCGGGACGAGGGCTCGGCCGAGAAAGCCGCTGGCGCCGGTAACGAGCGCTCTCACCGTCATAATCGTGGCTCTCGTTAAATGGGAAAATGAACCGCGTCTGGAAGCCCGCTTAGAATTTCGACCTCTCGCGGGGCAAGGTCGCGGTAGAGCTGGAAATAGCGGATTGCCATATCCTCCACCGAAAACCGTTCAAGCGCGAGGGCGCGATTGCGTTCGCCCATGGCCACGATCCGCGCTGGATCGTCGAGAAGCGCGCCGACGATTTTGGCCGTTTCGGCGAGAGAGGCCCCGAGCGTCTCCACGCCGCCAAGAATTTCGGGGATGGCGCCAACATTGTACCCCGCGACCGCCAATCCGGCACTCATCGCAAACGGAACCACCTGACCAAAGCTCTCTTGCCGCACCGGCGCGACAAAGGTCCTGAACCTTGCGAATTGCGCCGGGAGCTCCTCATAGGGCACATAGCCGGTAAACTCAAATTGCGAAAGTCGCCCGTCTTGCTCGACGCGCGACCGGAAATGCGCGAACAAGGATCCATCGCCGATGATGACGACGCGTGTTTTTGGCCGTCTTTCGGCAATCGCTAGGAATAATTCGATCGCGTCCTTGTCCAGCTTGTCGTTTTCGAGTTTGTAGATCATGCCGACGGCATCGAACGCATGGGGATCGATGACGGCCGGCGGCGCAAACCGGTCGAGGTCGATGCCAGGGCGGATGACGCTTGCCGGAGCGCTCGAGCCGAATTGGTCAAGGACGCTGTGCGATACGAAGACATTGCGATCGACACGCACGCCCGCGAAGGGAGCAACCGGCGTATTGATGTTTTGCAATATCGGACATCCGAACTCGGCCACGATCTCAAAAATCGTCCTGTACCATAATTCGTCCACATCGCCCCAGTAATGAACATGCACGATGTGCGGGCGGAAGCGGCTGAATATACAGCGCACAAGATGAGGGGAATTGGGTTTTGGCACGACATCGATCGACATCCCCTTGTGAGAACCATGGTCAGGCAAGGCGGATGTCACGACCTTCATTTCGAAGCGGTGCCCAAGATGATTGTGAAGATCGACGATAAGCTGGGTTGAGCCTCCGACCCAGACATTCGCGATCGCGTGCAGAACTCTCGGCCGCCGGACAAGTGCGAGCCTCTGGCGGGGCTCGAACTCGGTAGACGGCGGGTGGGAAAAAACCGGATGAGCGCCGCAAATGTCCGGCGAACGCAGGAAAATCGACCCTGCGCGTAAAGACGCTACGCGAGGAATCGAAAACCAGCCGTTCACTGCGAAAACGCGCGTCCTTGATGCGGCGGCCGGTCTCGCGCCAATGCAAGATTAGAGCCGCGAGCTTGAGCGGAAACCGCAAAATCCTCGCGAGACGGCGAAGTCCGGTTCGCGCCAACGAGCCCGCCCGCAGCAAAGGTTCGAGACGCGCCAGCCGCGCGTCGAGTTCGGCCAAATGATCTTGCATCACGAAAAGACTACGGTTGATCGCCGCCCGCTCGTCGCGTGCCGCCAATTCATCCGCGCCGGCACCACCCGTTGGATGGGACAGGCCAGGGCTTTTCGAGGATGCGGGTTCCTCCCCGGCTGGCACGACCGGCCTTGCACCGGCCGAGACTCGCGGCGGCCGGCGCCGGCGTCTCTTTTGCTTCGGGGTTCACGCTAGATCCGTCCAATGCTCCTCCCTATCGCAGCTCGATAGGCCGCGAATTGCCACCCGGCAAATGCCCCTGGGACCATGGCGCCAGATAATGCTCTTTTTGCAAACCCGGCAACAAATCGCTCCTGCTCAGGCAAGCGCAGCCGACAAACTGACGAGCGAGAGACCGGTATGAAAGAAAGGATCGTCTCGCAAACGGTCGGCCCAGCGTTGGCGGAAGTAGGCGCGCTCGGCCGCGTGCTTGTCGAGACGCCGAAACGTCGCCTTGCCGCGGCTTGCCAATTCGAAATGAACGACACGCGCGAATGGCGTCCACAGGGCGGCGAATCCGAGTTCATCGAGCCGCAGGCAAAGGTCTATGTCGTTGTATTCCACCGGGAGACGATCATCAAACCCGCCGGCGGCCGCGAATTTCGCCCGCTCTACGGCAAGACAGGCTCCGGTAACCGCCGATGCCTCGTGCGGGATAAGATTGCGGCCGAGCCAGCCCGGCTCGCCATCGCGGCGCCCGGCATCGAAATGCCCAGCGCCCTCGCCAATCCCGAGGACCACACCGGCGTGCTGGATTCGCCCGTCCGGATAAAGGAGCTTGCAGCCGACAGCGCCGACCTGCGGGTCGATCGCCCGTTCGGCAAGCTCGCGGAGCCATTCGGGCTCGATGATTTCCATGTCGTTATTCAAGAAAACAAGGACATCGCCCCGCGCCTTTGCGGCGCCGAGATTGTTCAAGGCGGAGAAATTGAAAGGCTCGGGAGCACGCAGCACCGTGACGCGCTCGTCCGTTTCGAGCGATCGCAGCAGGCGGAGAGCCCGCGGCGCCGTGCTGCCATTGTCGACGATGACGAGATCAAGCCGCGCAAACCGGGTTTTCTCCAAAATACCGGTAATCGTCCGGCACAAAAAATCCGCATTGTCGCGCGTCACCATCACGATTGTTACGCTTGTTTCTTGCGCCCGCGCAGGGCGAGGATTGGCTGCCGCGGTTACGGCCTGCTCTGCGCGGCGTCTTCGTCTCGTTTGTATGAGAAAACGCCCGATATGGCGAACGTCTCGACGCCCTAGACCATGGAGGATGTTTTGGACAAAGCCGGTCTCAAGGAAGGGGACATTCGCCAAGCCAATCCAGCGGCGCGCGTGGCAAAGCCTTGTCAACATCAACCGCCCAACATAGGGCATTGCGGCCTGCAAACGGGCGCTCCAATCGGGTTTAAATATTGGCGCCTGGCCGTCCAAGGTCGCTGTCTCCTCGTCGCAATAGAGCACCAAGGCATCCGGCATCCTCTCGCTAGCCTCGATAAAACATGCGAGCGCGTGGGGCGCGAGACGGTCGCCAAATTCCACGAAACCAACAAAATCCGCGTCTTCGCCATCAAGGTCCATCCGTTCGCCTTGCACCGCAAGCCGGGCGTCCTTGGTCAGCCATGAATTGAGCCGGCCGTTGATCAAGACGTCGTCCGAAGTTCCAAGAATCGTGAGTGTCCAGCGCTCGTAGAGCTGGTCTCGAAGCGTCGCGATGGTTGCATCGATCGGGGCAACCGTGGTCTCTGCTTCGAGCCAAACGAGCAGCCTTGCCACAGGCGCGCGCGCCCAGTCGCAGCGCGGGCTGTCGAATTCATCGAGACGGGCGGCCACCGAGAGCCTGTTGCGATAGGCGGGCCATGTGGTCAAAGGCGCGCCTTGAACGGACCAGCGGAGATTTTCTTGGGCTTCCTCCCGCCACCCGAGAAGCCAGGTCCCGGCCGCACTTAAGAACCTGCCTCTGTTACCCGCCAATCCCATGCGCAGCACAGCGAGACTCGATAAAGGTTCGACCTCTTCGATACTGAAGCAAAAACGGCCGGGTTCGGAAACCGGTGATATCCACACCGCCGTGGCCTCCGTCGGAACAATGCCAAACCAATCCGCGCGCCCAAGAACAGGGCCAGGCAGCAGATGCCAGCCAATCTCCGCCGAGCCTCCCCGGTAGCTTACCAACGGCCGCACCGGCCGGTCGTAAAGCCCGAGCCGGTAGCGCATCCGAAACCATCGTCCAGGCGCAAAAACCGAAATGGGCTCAATCGACAGCCACGGCCGCCCGTTTGCGGCAAGATAGTCTCCGGCGTTCCCCTCCACCCCGGAAACGGCGATCAGGCGGGCAGTTGCCGGGGCGCAATCGATGCTAGCCATCCTCTTGAATTTTTCCATCAAAGCACTTCCCGATCGAATGGCTCATTCGATTGAAAACGAACCGCTCGAAAACAAGAATTGGATCTGGACATTGTCGAATAATCGTACAATTTTTCAACGGCCTGCTAATCTAATAGATCCGCCGGACGCGACGCAAGAACCCGAGCCAACTCGCCATAAACTTCGAGATCTTTTTCGATCAAGGCGCGCGCCGGGCGCATTTCACGCAGTATTTCCGCAAGCCCAATCACCGTCTGGCTTGTGCGCCACGAAACGCCTTGGAGCTGATCCGGCAGGTCAAGTAGGGCGGCGACAAGACGGAGGAACGCGCCCGCATCGTCGCACACGCCAACCGCGTCCATCTCCGCCAGCGAATCGAGCGCGGAGGCGGTTTCCGGTTTCCGCGGAGGATCGAAGGCGTTCGGGGCGGCCAGTTGATAGACGATTGGATTGTATAGAACGGCGCGCAACTCGTCGGATGGGCGCGACAGCAGGTCCTGCAGCGCCGTCAAATCGCTGAGATTGACATTGCAAAACGTCTTTGCGCAGAGCTGAACGGATTGTCCAAGGACGGCCGCTGCCGAATTCGCGCCGGAAAGCGATGCCCACTTCAAGATCAACAGCCGTTCGGAAAGCTCCTCGAACGGCTCACGCAACAAAATCCCGGCCTTGAAGTTACGATCGCGGACCATCGGCTCCCACACGCGCCAAAAAATGCGGCCGGATGCGAACAGGGAGTTCGTGAACGAAATGGCGAATATCGACCTTGTGGTTTCTTCGGGAAGCAGCTCCAGGGATTTATAGTACATGTGAAACCGCGCGATCAGCGCATCATCCAGGCCGTGTGAGCGAAACAATTGGGTCTCAACCCGCAAGAATTTCTGGTCAACGATTTGCGCGTCGTTGCGGCGCCGGTAGATGAGGATTTGGTTGTCGGCATCCTTGATTTCCAAATGTCCGGCGGCGGTCACCCCGGGGCAATTATTTTCATCCACCACGAAACCGCAAACCCCGGTATTGTGGAGGCCTTGTTCCCGCAGCAGTGGACGCACCACGAAGGCGTCTATAACGACATGATGTTCTGGACGGAGATGGATAACGACCTTCGGGGTCGTCGCCGGATTGTCGGGCATGACCCAACCGACGATCCGCGAACCCGTGTCCTCGTCGATATGGAATAACATCGCCGTCCAGCGTTTCTATTCGCGGCGACCGCGCGGTTTCCGCGATGCGCCGCCGCTCAAAGTTCGATTTTGCGATCCCTAATCCCCGCGGCCGCGAGCAGCATGACGCTCCACAGCGAGAATGCGCATATCCCAGCGAAAGCGACCGATCGCGCGCGGCGCGGATATTCGGCGATTTCCGGTTTCTTCGGTTCGACGAAAAGCGCAAAATAGACATGCTGCCGCTCGGATTCCTGACGCGCGCGTTCGTAAGAGGCCTGAGCGACCTTCAAGAGAGTTTTCGAGAAGCGAGTTTCCAGCTCCTGCTTTTCGAATTGCGCGATGGATTGAGCCACGGTTTTGGCGTTCTTCCGCTAACTCGTTAGAGCCCCGGTCAGCGAAGCGACCTTTGACCCGAGCGCCCGGATCTGATCGGAAAGAACTTTTTGCTGAGGCGCGTCGTCGGACAAAACCGTGCGGTTGGCGTCGCGGTCGCGTTCCAAAGACAATTTCTCGCGCATGACGCCCAATAAGGTTTCCGCGGCACTCTTTATCGTTTGTTTCGGATCGACGGTTCCCTCCTGGTTGCGCACATCACGCATCGCCGAGAGCGCCGCCGAATAACGGAGGCTCGCGCTTTCCAATTCCTGTTCGGCCGAAAACGTCGCGTCCTGGCGCTCCCGCATCGCGACACTGTCGACCATCTTTTCGGCGGAAACCGAGGCCGCGCGAGCCAGGGCGAGCGCATCTTCGGGGGTGAAGGCCAGGACCCGCACGAGCACGAGCCCCGAGACGCGGTCGACGCTGACGCTTATCATTTCCCGCCAATAATGCCAGAGATCGTCGTCGCTCTTCGATGTATCGAAGCGCGACAGCCAATCCGCTTGATCCCGCGAAAATAGCGACCGCAACCAACTGTCCCGATCGAGTTCCCTGACAACATTGCGGCTTCGTAGGTAGTCCGCGGCCATGTAGGGGAGAGTCCCGATTTCGCGGGTCCCATGTTTGCCGGCCTTGATCATAAGCGCAATATTGTCCTCGTCCGCGACGAGCTCTGTCGCCGATCTGACGCTAAATCGAAATTCCACGCTATATTTGCCGGCGGCAATGAGACCGTAGTAGACATAAGCGCACAATACGGGCAGGACGACCAGGAGGGCGAATGACAAACCGTGCATTCGCCATGATCCGAACTGATCGATCGGGACCGAGACGCGGCGCAGATCTTCCCGCAGGACAAAATGATCTTGCCCGGCTGATGGGTCTGCCGGAGAATGATCGGGGGCCCTTGCCTCAAGATGCGCTTCGTTCATCGGAATGCCGCTCGAACCGCCGCCGTTACCTTGTTCTTCATATGGTGTGGTCGCGCACGTTGGCGGCGATCACCGCGATGAGCGACCAGAAGCTCAGCGCGCCCAGCGATATTAGCAAAATCATGTGTGCTCGCCTCGGAGCGATCGGGCTTTGCGGTATGGTGGGATCTTCAATGGCGACAAGGTAGATATGATGGTGGTTGGCGTCCACCTTTGTGTTGTCCAACATCCTCTCCGCGATCACGACGGCTTGCTCGGCCAGGCTCTTTTTGACGTCCAGTTTATCATATTCGGCGAGCACGGCGGAGGCGGTAGGCGAATTGAGATCGGCGCCCGTGATCCTGGCTTCGAGCGCCGCGATCTGATCGGAAAGGATTTGCCGATTTGCCGCGAGCATCTTGATTTGCGGCGCATCGGAGGCGAGCGAAGCCTTTGCGGTATCCATCTTTACTTCGACATCGACGAGATCGCGCCGCAATGTCGTGATCGTCTCGCCCAGGGACCGCGCCAGGGCAAGCGGGTCGATCTGCATCCGCGCGTTCCGGAACTGTTCGAGACTAGCCTGGCGCGCGGAGAGTTGCGCCCTCGCGTACTTCACTTCGGCCGTGGCGCGCTCGATCGCATCGTGCCGCACCCGGTCCAGAAGCTGATTTGTAACGATGTCGCATCGCGCGCGAATGGCGGTGGCGATGCGCACTAAATCCTCGCGGGAAAATGTTTTGACGGTGACCGTTACGATGCCCGAAGCGGCCTCCACCGACGTATGGACCATGCTGCGCCAATAGCGAAGCAGGTCCTCTACCGCTCTCGACGAAGCGAGCCCCGCCCACCCGTCGATCCCCCGCTTGCCATAAATGGCCCCGAGATCGATCTCCTTTGAGAGATCGTCGATCATCGAACGGCTAGCGATATAATCGGCGACGATATAGACATCTTGACTGGAATTGAGGGATGCCAAGGTGCCCAATCCCGACGCCGCCAGGGCGTCGCTGCCGGGAAGCAGTTCCGTCGCGCCTCTCACGGCGAAGCGCATTTCGGACCCGAACTGATCGGAAGCGAGGAACCCAAAATAGATGGAGCTCGTGACTAAGGGAGCGAGGACAAGGACAATGAAGCTGCGCCAAAGCCAAGACGATCGCGTGTTCGTCGCGGTCCTCGCTTCGGCCGCGCCGGTCCCCGAAAGACTGGGTTTTTGCAAGCTGCGCCCGGCTTTCGTGGCAAGCCGGTTCAAGCTTTCGATCGAAAACCATAGGCGCACGCTCGGGTCGCGCGTGCGCGTGCCAAAGCGCGGCTTCGGCAGCTTTCCGGCAGCGGACTTTCGCGGTGTTTCCAACATCGTTCCTGGTGTCGCTCGGCTGCGAGGGACACGGGTTAAACCAGACATTCTCAGCAAAATTTGACGATATGCCGACAAACTGGAAGTTGACCCCCATCGTTTGTTTTTAGCGCGAAAGCCGCGTTAGCCAACTAGCAAAAGTATAGGTAGAAAAATATAACATCGTGCGTTCTTGAAAAGCGACACAGGATGGGGAAATTATAGTATATACGGAATATTAATAAAGCATATCAATTCGTTGCGGAATACATCGTTTGTCCGTGAATAACCTACATTTGCCATAATTAGGCCATCAAATACGGGAATGTCCCTGTCAAAAACAAAAATACATTATACAAGTCGGCATTTGAATAATTATATGTTTGTTCACCGTAAGAATTCCGCGCCTCACGGCGCAAATCAATTATTCTTAATCTCCCTTGACGGTTTTCCCGCGGATTCGCTTCCATAGCTCTAGGCAAAGCGCATTCGCGGCTATATGACAAGGCTACATATCACATCAAGTTTTCCGCGATCATGTGGGAGTGGGTGTTGCTCGGTTCGAATTAGCTATTATAAATCAGGCAGGATTATGAGAAAATCTCAGAGCGGTCGCCCGGCGGCGGCCAATTTGGACGGGTTGGAAATCGCGATTATTGGGCGCGCGTGCAGACTGCCCGGCGCCAACTCCGCCGGGGAGCTTTGGGATTTGCTTTCGGCGGGCCGATGCACGGTTTCCCGCATCCCTCCCGATCGATGGCCGTTGGAACTGCTAGCCCATCCCCGCGCGAAGGAGCGAGGCCGCAGTTATTCCTGGGCGGCGGGCGTTCTTGACGATGTCTGGGGCTTCGATCCCGCCGTTTTCGGCATTTCCCCGCGCGAGGCCGAACAAATGGACCCGCAGCAGCGGCTGTTGCTCGAACTCACTTGGGAAGCGCTCGAAGATGCCGGAATTCGTCCGTCGGACTTTGCCGGAGCGGACACCGGTGTGTTCGTCGGCGGCTCGGCGCTCGATTATGGCAACCTCAGGCTGCATGACGCAGCCGCCGCGGATGCCTATTTCGCCACCGGCAATTCGCTGGCCATTCTATCAAATCGGATTTCCTACGTTTTCGACCTCCACGGGCCTAGCTTCACGGTCGATACGGCGTGCTCCTCGTCGCTCGTCGCATTGGATGCGGCGATCGCGGCGATCCAATCCGGCAGGATCGACACCGCGATTGTCGGCGGCGTGAACATCCTGGCCAGTCCCTTCGGCTTCATCAGCTTCTCGCAGGCCACGATGCTGTCGCCAACCGGTCTTTGCCGGGCATTTTCGGCGAAAGCCGATGGCTATGTTCGTGCCGAAGGCGGAGTCGTCTTCGTCTTGCGCGCGCTCGGCGCCGCTCGCGCCGGCGCGGATCGCATCCATGCGGTGATTGCCGGTTCGCACTGCAATTCCGACGGCCGCACGACCGGCATCTCCTTGCCCTCGAAGGCGCATCAGGCCGCCCTCCTTGAACGGGCCTATTTGAAGAGTGGCTTTCATTTAGATGCGATCGCCTTCATAGAGGCGCATGGGACGGGAACGCGCGCCGGCGACCCAATCGAGGCGGCCGCAATAGGCGAAGTTTTGGGCCAGCGGCGCACCCGCCCTTTGCCGATCGGCTCGATCAAGACGAATATCGGCCATACCGAACCGGCATCTGGCCTCGCTGGATTATTAAAGGCCATGCTGGCGCTCGAGCACGACGAATTGCCGCGCTCGCTGCATTTCGATGAACCAAATCCCGACATTCCCTTCGCCGATCTCAACCTTTTGGTCTGCACCGCACCCCTGGCGCTGCCCCGCAACGGCGGCGTGCGTTATGCCGGCATCAGTTCGTTAGGTTTTGGCGGCACGAATGCGCATGTGATCCTCGCCGACCCGCCACCTGTCGCGAAGCGGGACCTCCCGGTGATCGCGCCTCGGTTTCTGCTGCTTTCCGCGCAAAGCCGGGATGGCTTGGCGGACCTCGCGCGCCAATATTCAGTTCGGCTCGCCCGCGCCGGCGTTGAGGAAACGCAGCGGGTCGTCGCCGCGACGGGCCGCCGGCGCGAACTCCATTCCGAAAGACTGACAATTCCGTTTGACGATCCCAAGGCTTTGATTCAGGCACTGGACCAAGCTGGCGGCAAGAATGCTTTGGACTCGACGGCAATCACCGGAACCGCTGTCGGGCGTTCCGCGCCGGTCGCCTTCGTGTTTTCAGGCAATGGGGGCCAATGGCCGGGCATGGGCCGGGCCGCCTATGAGGCGAACGCGGTTTTTCGTGCGCAATTCAATGCGATTGACCACATTTTCCTGGGCCTAGCGGGCTGGTCCCTCGCCGAAACAATGTTTAATTCCGGCCTCGCCGCGCGCCTCAAAAAGACGAGCGTTGCCCAACCGCTCATCTTCGCGATCCAGGTTGCGACAACGCGCTGCCTCGCGGAGCTCGGTCTCGCCCCGGCGATGGTCCTCGGCCACAGCATGGGCGAAATCGCGGCCGCGGAGGCGGCAGGCATTCTTGACCTCGAAAGCGCTGTCCGCGTGATTTATTTCCGCAGCCACCACCAGGAGATTGTCCGCGGCGCCGGCGGCATGGCCGCTGTCTTTGGCCCGCGCGAGGTGATCGAGATACTGGTCCGCAAATCGCCGGGGCTCGCGATCGCGGCGCATAATTCACCTCGCAGCTTCACGGTCGCGGGCTCCCTTTACGCTTTGGATCAAGCCGCCAAGATGGGGCGCGCCCATAAAGCGCGCATGCGCCGCCTCGATCTTGCCTACCCGTTCCACAGCGATCTCATGGCGCCTGTCGAGGCGCCTTTCATTGCCGATCTCAAAGGGCTTCGGCCGGGATCGAGCCGGGCAAGTTTTCTATCGACGGTGGACGCCGGCGTTGTTTCCGGCACCGGCCTCGACGCAAGATATTGGTGGCGCAATGTCCGCGAGCCGGTGCGCTTCATGGAAGCCGTGCAGCTTGCGATGCGCCTTGGGGCGCGTGTTTTTGTCGAGATCGGGCCCGGCCCGCTGCTGCTCTCCGATCTTAGAAAGATTGCCGAGCAATCGGAATCGCCGATTGCCACGCTCGACATGCATGAGCAAAAGCCAACCTACGGCGACCCGTTCCGCCACGCGGTTGCGCTCGCCTTGTCGCTTGGCGCGCGAATCGATGCAAATATCGCGTTCGGCGACGATCCAGGCCCGGTGGCGAACCTGCCCGCCTATCCGTGGCGGCGCAAGCCCTACCGGCTGACGGAAACCTCCGAATCGACGGGATGGCTCCGCGTGCGTCCATCGCATCCGCTCATCGGCGCGCGTCCTTCGTCCGATTCGCTCGAATGGCGCGCGCAGCTCGACCCGTTGCTCGTGCCCGGCCTCGCCGATCATCGCGTCGACGGTCAGGTGCTTCTTCCTGGTGCCGCCTTCGCCGAAATGGCGCTCGCGGTCGCGCGCGATTGGACCGGCGCGGAAACCGCGGCGATCAACGATCTCGACATCACCCAACCGATGCTGTTTTCCCCGAACGCCTCGCGCGAGATCCTTTGCCGGGCGGCGCCGGTCACCGGCACGATCGAGATCATGAGCCGGGCGCGGTTGAGCGATGCTCCCTTGGTCTGTCACGCCAAGGCCAAAGTCATCTTTAAACCAGCCGCGCCACCCTCCACCGTTCCCGCGATCCCGAAGCCGTGCGCAAAGCGTGTCTCCGGCGCCGATCTCTATGCGGCCGCGCGGCGTTCGGGCCTCGAGTTCGGTCCCGCCTACCAGCAAGTCTTGGCCGCCTCGCGTATCGGCGACGATGTCATCCTCGTGGATCTGATCGCCGCGGAGGCTATCCCGGAGTATAGTCTCGATCCGGCCCGCCTCGATGCGTGTTTCCACGGTTTGATCCTGCTCTTCGCGGACAGTTCCTCGAGCCCCCGGCCTGCCGCCTACTTGCCAGTCCGTTTCGGCGAGATAAGGCTGGAAAAACCCGGCGCCGCGATCGCGCGGGCGCGGATCGACGTCCGCCGCCAGGACGCGCGCGCCATCGTCGCCGATTTTACGCTGATCGACGGCGATGGCGGCCTGATCGCGACGTTGCAAGGCGCGCGCTATCAAGCGGTCCGTCCGCGCGGGGCGGGCGACCTCGCCAGCCATTCTCTCGCGCCAACCTTGATACTCGCCGACGAGCCTACGGCGATCCGGCACGATCCTCCGCTCTCACTCGAACTGCTGGTCAAGGCGGCGATCCGGGAGACGGCGGCCGCCGGGGAAACCTTGCCGCCGGATTTGATGTTGATCGAGGGTTGGGCTACCGCGGCCGCCCACCGTCTCGCCAGCGCGCTGGCGGTTGACGGCGCGGTCGCCCCAGACCGGCTGATCGCGGCGGGACGCTTCCCCGCGGCGCGGCGCGGGTGGCTCGTCAATATGCTGGTTGCGCTCGAAAAGAGCGACCTCGTCCGTGCCGATGGCGAACTGTTCGTTTTGGCGGACGGCTTCCCTCTTCCCGCTCCACGGGACATTTTACGGAGTATCGCCGAGAATTACCCGCACCGGTCCGCCGAGCTTCTGCTGGCGGCTCGCTCCAGCGCCCTAATGGAGGCCTTGGCGGCGGGCGAAAGCGAGATCGCCCCGATAACCGGCTCCATGATCGAGGCGTTCGAAATCGGTTCGGTCTCGGTTGTCGCGGCGGCAAGGCTCCTTGCCGAACTCTTGCGCCGCTCGGAGGCATCCTGGCCGCGTGACCGGGCGCTACGGATCCTGCAGATTGGCTATGGGCCTTTGTCGTGGGACGCGGCGGCTCTGGCAAATGCGCACGGCGGACGGCTGACGATCGTCGATCCCAATCCCCGGCGTCTCGAACGCGCCCGCCTGGCTTTCACGCGGGAGCCAGGAATTTGCTTTGCGGATGGCCTCGAAAATCTCACCGGCGGCTGCTTCGATCTCATCATCGCGGCGAATGCCCTGCACCGGGTCGCGCCGGACGCCGCGCTGCTCGCTCGGGTCGTCGAAACGATGTCACCTGATGCCTTGCTGGTCGCAATCGAGCCGGTGCCTTCGCTATTCCGCGATCTTGTTTTTGGTCTCCTTGGGGACCGGTTGTTTGGCACGGAGGCCGAGCAAGAATCGCTTTCTGCGCTGTCCGATTGGGCGGCGCGGTTCGCGGCCACGCCCCTGCGCGGCCTCGCGGTCAAGACCATCGGGACCGCGGCTGGGCCGGCGCTTCTCATCGCCGGACAAATGCCGGCATTCGCCGGGCGGCGAAACCTTCCGGCCAAAGCTGTGATCGCCGGCCGGAGCGACCCGCAACAGGCAGAAATCGCCGGCACGCTTTCACGTTTGTTAGGGGCCGCCCGGGTTGATTGCACGATCGTGGATGAGCGCACGTTCGAACAGCTTCCTTTCGGGGATGCCGACACGATCGTCTTTCTCGCGCCCGTCATGGCGGACGGCGCGACATCCGCGGGGCATCTTGCCGAGCGATGCCTGACTTCTCAAAAACTGCGCGGCCCACCTAGGAAAACACAAGCGGCGGCTTTGGATCGAAAGCCCCGGCGCGCTGCGCGCCGCGCCGGGCGCGGGTGGTCCGGTCGAGACCGGATTTTGGGCTTTTACACGCAGCTTCGCCAACGAATTTCCGACGCTTGACGTGCGACGGGTCGATCTCGACCCCGGCTTACCGGCACGCGTCAAAGCGCGGCGGCTCGCCGACATCATTCTTTCAGGGACAGCCGAGACGGAAATCATTCTCGACGCGCATTCCACCAGGGTCGTGCGTTTGCAAGCACGCGATTCCGTGGCCGTGGCGGCGCAAGAGCCGCCTGCTCCCGCGAGCCGGCTCGAAAAGGGCGAGGGGACCGGCCTCGACCGCGTCCGCTGGATGCCGGTCGAGCGTCGCCCGCCCGGACCTGGGCAAGTGGAAGTTGCCGTCGCGGCAACCGGCCTTAACTTCCGTGACGTCATGTGGGGGCTTTCGGTTCTGCCGGACGAAATGCTCGAAGATGGGTTGGCCGGTCCGGCCCTCGGACTTGAATGCGCCGGCCATATCGTCGCGACGGGAGCGAATGTCGAAGGTCTCAATACCGGCGATGCCGTTATCGCCATTACCGGGGGAGCGTTCGCCACCCATGTTACCGTGGACACAAGGACGGTGGCAAGGGTCCCGGAGGGCCTGCCGCTCGAAGCCGCCGTCACCATCCCGGTCGCCTTTCTCACCGCCTATTATGCCCTGGTCACTTGTGCCCGTCTTACGCGCGGCGAATGGGTTCTTATCCATGGCGGGGCGGGCGGCGTCGGTCTCGCGGCTTTGCAGGTCGCTCGCTGGCGCGGCGCGCGGGTAATCGCGACTGCGAGTTCGCTTGAAAAACGCGATCTCGTCGCAGCCCTCGGCGCCGAACATGTCTTTGACGCGCGCGCCCACGGTTTCGTCGATTGCGTGCGCTGGGCGACGGGCGGCGGCGTGGCGGTCGTGCTCAACAGCCTTTCTGGCGAGGCGATGGAGCTGACTGTCGGGTTGCTTACACCGTTCGGCCGTTTCGTGGAACTCGGCAAGCGCGACTATCTGGCGAACACGCATATCGGTCTACGCCCGTTCCGCAATAACCTTACCTACTTCGGCGTCGATCTCGACCAGCTCATGCTCGCGCAACCGGACAAAGGCCAGCAATTGTTCAAGGAAGTCATCGAGCTCATCGCGGAAGGCGAATTCTCTCCTTTGCCGTATCGCACCTTCCGGGCGCGCGAATTCATCGACGCGATGCGGCTCATGCAACAGTCCGGTCATGTCGGCAAAATCGTCATCACGCCGCCCGAGGCAAGTCAGCTTGGAATTGCGCCGCGCCGGCGGTTCAAGCCCGCGCCCGACAAGACGCATCTAGTCACCGGAGGTTGCGGCGGATTCGGTCTGGCGACGGCGAGCTGGCTTGCCGAGTGCGGCGCGCGTCATCTCGTCCTTGTCGGGCGAAGTGGAGCGGCAAGCCCCGAGGCGCGGCAGGCGCTCGCCAGTCTCGCGGCACGCGGCGTAAACGTCCGCGCCGAGGCGCTCGATGTCGCCGACGCGGCCGCGGTCGAGAAGCTCATTCGGAATATTGGCGACACCTTGCCGCCGCTTGCCGGAGTGTTTCATGCCGCAATGGTGCTCGACGATGCGCTTATCGCCAATCTCGATGCCGAACGGCTGAAAAAAGTGTTGGCGCCGAAAGTGACGGGCGCCGAAAACCTCGACCGGCTTACCCGGGATCTGCCGCTTGATTATTTCGTTCTGTTCTCCTCGGCAACCACGGCGATTGGCAATCCAGGTCAAGGCAGCTATGTCGCGGCCAACGGCTTCCTCGAAGGGCTCGCGCGGCAAAGAAGAGCTGCCGGCCTCCCCGCGCTCGCCGTCGCCTGGGGAGGGATTGAGGACGTGGGCTTGCTGGCGCGAAACCGCCTAGTCAAGGATATGCTTGCGAGCCGCGCGGGGGTCAAGCCCATGATCGCCCGCGACGCCCTCAATCTCATGGCGGAAGCCATTGCTCGTCCGCGCACGGCCCCCGAGGAGGCCGTTCTCGTCATTGGCGAGATGAACTGGTCGACCGCGCGCGCCCATTTGCCGCTGCTGCAATCGCCGACGTTTAGCAGGCTCGTTCGCGCGGATGAGGCGGCTGCCGCCGACAACCGTGGAAAGGTGGACATCCGCGCCTTGGTCGCGACGCTCCCCCTAGAAGAAGCGCGCAAGGAGATCATCGGCGTGATCGTCGAAGAAATCGCCCATATTTTGCGGCTCCCGCAAAAGAATCTGAACCGCGGCAAGCCGCTTGCCGATATTGGCCTCGATTCCCTGATGGCGGTTGAGTTGGGTGCCACTTTGGAGGAGCGCTTGAGCTTCGAGGCTCCCCTCTCGACGTCGGCTGGCGGATTCACCGTCACGGAGTTGGCCGACCACATTCTCGGGCTTTGCATTAACCCGGCGGCTGAAGAAGAGTCCATCGCGCAAGGTCTCGCGGAGCGCCATCTCGGCAAGGGAATTGACCCCGCGGCCCTGGAAACACTGACCGTCCTCGTCGAGGATCGGAGCCGCGATCTTACGCAGATTTTGCGCTAGCTGTCGTGTCTCAACAGGTTGTTGACGTTACGGCGTGAGATAGGTGGCTTTCCGTGGATACCCATATGGGGGCGACGAGAGTTGTAGTGATGAAGGAAAGGCAAGAGAGGTTGCTTGCGTTCGTCGGGGTGGTGATAGGCCTTGAGCTAAGTCCTCCGCCGGCCGTACCTCCGCAATCGCTTGGGAAGCGATTGCTCCGCCAACAGGCTTCGCCCGCTGGAACCTTTGGTCAGCTTCGCCCACTCGCGTAATGCGGTTTGCGCGAACCGCTCGGCCTTTCCATTCGTCCTTGGCTCGTCCTTGGCGTGTAAGGGCGTGTGCGTTTGTGCTTGATGCCAAGCATGCGCGGGACTTTGCGGTGGCGATAAGGATTTGAGGCTGGTGCCGTTGTCGGTCATGCCGCGGTAGACCTTGATGCCGTGACCGCGGAAGAATCGCAACGCATTCGAGAGGGGAACTGGATGGCGGACTTACGCTTCTCGTCGGGGAAGATTTCGCTGTAGGCAAGCCGCGAGGGGTCGTCGATGGCGAGGTGAAGATACTCCCATCTCCTGTTTCTGCCGTTGCTCTGGCCTGTGCGGTCGCCAGTCATGCGGTGGCCGATGCCTTCGATCCTGCCCAGCTTTTTGAGGTCGATGTGGATCATCTCGCCGGGGGTTCCTTTCTCATCGCGAATCACGGGCGGCCGCAGCCATTTGTAAATGCAGGCGGGCGAGACACCTACGGCGCTGGCGATAGAGCGCGGCGTCTCGCCCGCGTCCCAGCGCTTTTCAATATCGAGTTGATTATGCCATGTTAACCGGGCATACTTATGCGCGTACATCCGGTTGCTCCTAACGTGGTGATGATGTGGCAATACTCACATACCTCGCGGCAACCGTGTGAACAACCTACTGAGACGTTACACCTAAGGCACGCGTGGACGCGCTGGTCGATACCGGGCCCACAGCCCCGCCGCCGACCGTTGTCAGCGCGCCGGAACCTTCGGGCAAAAAAACCAGCTTCTGGCGACGCTGGCGCGAGAAAACCTGATTTTCACGCCGAAGTCGTCTTAGTATCCTTGGTCTTGCCGCTTATACATAAAGTACAGCACAACTATCGCAACCAATGCAGTGGCTATCAATAGGAGCAGCAGAGTCGCTTGGTCGAGCCAAGCGATGGCGGGAACGGCAAGGGCCAACACGACGCCGACAAGGCAGATACGCCAGGCGGCGACGTGGACGCCAGCCGTGAACGTGCCCAGCGCCAACACTGTCAGCAACACGAGTGCGCTGGCGTCCGAGTTCATCATTTGCTTTACGTCAGACACGAATATGAGATACATCGCAACGAGAACCGCAAGCCAGTGAAGGGCCTCGGTTTTGATAAGGCGCCAATGCGGCGCGTTGCCCTCGACGTCTCGCCAGCGGGTGATCACACAGACTACGGCGAAGAAGGGCGCAACGACAATCCAATAGTTCGTCATCGACCCTCGCGCAATGCTCGTACGGGCGACCCCGACAAGGGCAAGAGCCAGCATCGCGAAGTAGGGCCAGTCCCTGATGAGGAAGCCGCGCAGGCTGAAGCGTGACGCCTTGGGGCCGTTGTCGTCCGATTCATAATCGACCATGGTGCAAGCTCCGGGATGAGGACGGCACTGTTCGTTTGGCCAGGCCGCTCGATTGGCGTGGTCATTCTAGCGCTTATGGAATTGGGCGGATAGCTCCCTCGATCTTGCCGAAATATCCGGTGCCATGGTTTAAACGCACCAGGCACTGGAAACGATGCGTTACGAGAGACGTTAAGCCCCGCATGGCTCTACCGGTGAACTCCTCGGCCACTTCTCACACAGAATGCCAAAACTACCTCGAGGCCGCCCGACAGGAAGCAACTTGATTCGACGGCGTGCTAGCGAAGTAGCTCGAGCGGTGCTGGGAATATAAGAAGAATTGACCCCCCGCGCCCGAAAACGTTTGCGTCATGTTGCATATGGGAACTTTCTCCCGGCGGCACGATTGTCTATGGCGGGGAGCGGATCCATCTCCAACGACAGTCAGGACCAAGCGTTTTTTTGCGGGACGGAGCAAGTAGGATGGCGATTTTGGACGGGCTCACTGAAGATATAGCGGTGCGGTTTGATCTCGGGCTTAAGGCCCGCGCGCTTGTTCGAGACTTGTCGAGTCTTATCGACGCACAACCGGGGGGAATTGACGGTTTCCTGGACAAGTTCAGGGCCGCGGGCCTCGAAGCCATGGTAGCGTCGTGGCTAGACGGACGCTCTCCCATGGTGCTTTCGGCGCGAGAGGTAAGAATGGCGCTTGGCGACGAAGTCATTGAGGGAATCGCCGAAAACGCCGGAGTCAGTGAAGGCTTCGCCAGTGGAGTTTCGGGCTATGCAATACCCAAGATCATTGGTCTTTTGACAATCGGCGGTGCTATTCCAGAGGCTATTCCCCCCGTTATATCGCGGCCTCCTGGCTCGGCTCACCCAGTTTCGCCGCCGAGCGACGAGGATTTTACCTTAGGGGGAGGGAGGCAAGTTCCGCGGCGCGGAATGGAAGGCGGTGGCCATGTCGCGGGGCTCCGTTTGGTTGTTCCCGGCGCGGCCCTGCTTATTACGCTCGGATTGATCGGATATGTCATATCATCTGGTACCGCGGGCGATCATGCACCCATCCTATCCGCGTCCAGTGTTGCACAAAATGCACCGGTAGCGTCCCCGCGGACGCCCTCCATGCCGTCATTCCTCGGCAATGAGAGTGGTGCCGTTTCCGGCACTCTCGCAAACAACGCTGATTCTGCGGCTACCACCGGCTCGCACGAATCTGTGATTGGGGCCGATCACATCAAGGGTGATTTCGCGGTCACGGCGGGATGGATCAAAAATCTCAGTGAAGCCTTCGATGGTTTTAGGAGTCGGGGCTCGCCGGCGCTGTTTGCGGGAAATGTTTTCCACGTGGGCGGAACGATGCCTCATGCGGACCGCGCTTGGATGATAGGTTCGTTGCAGTCCGCTCAACTGCCTCAAATTGTAGTGGCTGCCCTGACGGGCGGCGGCGCGGCTAATTTGAGAACAGCGTCGTCAACATCGAAATTGGATTCCAGCGGCAACGAGTCGGTCAGACTTTCAAATCTGGCAACGCTTGATTTCCCAATCATCATTTTCCCGGCCAATAGTGCAAAGATCCCATCGCGCAGCCTCGCTCTCTTGCGGCGGATTGCCGAGCAGATCAAACAATTGCCGCCTGGAACGGTGGTTCAACTTAACGGCTATACGCACGGCACGCGCACCGCAGCCGCGGACGTGGAGCTGGCTCAACGGCGTGCAGATTCCGTGTACCGGGTCCTCGTTCATGAAGGGGTCAGCCCAGTGATGCTCAGCGCGAAGGGTTACGGCGGTTCGCCATCCGTGGCGAGCATCAACGGGATAATGGAAGGGCGTAGCAGCAAAATTACGGACGAAGGGGGTCGCCAGCACTTTGACCGGCGTGTCGAATTCCGCGTAGTTCAGCAACGCCCATGAAATATCCATGGCATAGGGGGGCCTTGGAGTGTAGACGTAAGGGAATTGGGCCGGCTAGGGTTAAGACCAAATTAACCATGGTATGATTCCCATGTCTGCGGTCAAGCTCGATACTCGTGCGTGTTCATTTCGCGCCAGCGGCGACAGCAAGATGGGGCTGCTCTTCGCGGTTGGGGACACCGGCGGCCGGTTTACGAGCTAGACCGCATCCTTACTGGCGGTGGCGGTCGCGATCACGGCCTCGAGCGCGGCCACTTTTTGGCTCAGGTTTTTGTTGTCGTCGCGGGCCTTCGCGGCCATCTGCTTAACCGCCTCGAATTCCTCGCGAGTGACGACATCCATCGTCGCGAGAAGACGTTCGAGCTGACTTTTCATCGCCGTTTCGGCCTCGCGGCGGACGCCTTGCGCCATCTCGGAGGCATCGGTCACGAGACGCGCGAAATCGTCGAACACCCGATTTTGTGACATGACCCACTCCAGTCTTCGCCCGCTTGTAGCACGGAGCATTTCCGCGGCCAATGATTTATGTGACCATGCACCTCGGCGCGCCTTTGGCCAAAATGATCGTGTTTCTCGGCCGCGCGGGATGCGTGACATCGGACCGCTCTCACCCCGCCTGGTCTTGCAGGCGGGCGAGGCTTTCCTCCCGGCCGAGTACCTCCAGAACATCGAAAATTCCCGGCGACGCCGCCCGCCCGGTGAGCGCGGCGCGCAGCGGCTGCGCGGCGTCGCCGAGCTTGATTGTGGCTTCCGAGCTATACAAGCGCACCGCCGCTTCGAGACTGGCGGCGTTCCAATCTTTGAGCGCCGCCAAACCCGGAATCATTCTCGCGATATGGGCCCGTCCTCCCGCGTCGAGGATGCTTGCCGCCTTGGCATCGACGGCGAGGGGTCTCTCCGCGAACAGAAATTTTGCGCCATCCAAGAGTTCGATCAGAAGTCTTGGCGCGCTCCTTCAAACCCGGCATGGCCGCGCGCAATTTCGCTCGCATCGGATCATCGAGCTTTTGCCTAACCCCGGCGCCTCCGGGCAGATAGGGCAGAGCGGATTCCAGCGCGGCAACGAGTTCCTCGTCCCCGCTTGCGTGGATATAATGCCCGTTCATGCTTTCGAGCTTCGCTAAGTCGAAGCGGGCGGGCGCGCGTCCAACATGCGCGAGATCGAAAGCCTCGATCATCTCCCGGGTCGAAAAAAATTCCTTGTCGCCTTGGCTCCATCCGAGCCGCACCAGATAATTGCGCAGCGCCTCGGGCAGATAGCCCATGGCGCGATAGGCATCGATACCGAGCGCGCCATGGCGCTTCGATAATTTGGCCCCGTCGGCGCCATGGATAAGCGGGATATGCGCCATGACCGGCGCGCTCCAGCCGAGCGCTTGATAGATCTGCATCTGGCGAGCCGCGTTGGTGAGATGATCGTCGCCGCGAATGATATGGGTGACGCCCATGTCGTGATCGTCCACCACCACGGCGAGCATATAGGTCGGCGTGCCGTCGGAGCGCAGAAGAATGAGGTCGTCGAGATCCTTGTTGGCCCAGGCCACCCGGCCCTGAACTTTGTCGTCGAGAACCGTTTCGCCCTCGCGGGCAGCCTTGAGCCGGACGACAGGTTTTACGCCTGACGGCGCTTCGGAGGCGGGGCGGTCGCGCCACCGCCCGTCATAGCGCGGCGGCTGTCCCGTCGCGCGGGCCTTTTCTCGCATGGCGTCGAGCTCTTGCGGCGTGGCGTAGCAATAATAGGCTCTTCCCGAGGCGAGCAGGATTTCGGCGGCCTCCCGGTGGCGCGCCGCGCGCTGGAACTGATAGACGACATCGCCGTCCCAAGCGAGGCCGAGCCAGGAAAGCCCGTCGAGAATGGCGGCAATCGCCGCATCGGTCGAGCGCTCGCGGTCGGTGTCCTCGATCCGCAGCAGCATTTTGCCGCCCGCGTGGCGGGCATAAAGCCAGTTAAACAGCGCCGTGCGTGCGCCGCCGATATGCAGAAAACCCGTCGGCGACGGCGCGAAGCGGGTGATCACCGGATCTGGCATGGGGCGTGGACCTGCGGGTCGAGACCGTTTGGCCTGCCCGAGCCGCCCCTGTAGCACGAAAAAGCCGAAAAAACTGGCGTCGGCGACAGCGGTCCGCCAGTGAGTGTTGCGCCGGGGCACTCGCCCGCTCTCTTCGCGATCGCGGGCGCCCTTTTTTATGATCTTGCGACCGGCTCGCGGGGCGGCACCGAAAGCGCATTGTTCATGACCTTGATCATGCTGCCGCGCTGACCATGCGCAATCTCGCGATTGCCGCGGCGCTATTTCTTCCACATGGTTATCATTATATGATCATTACATCTCCACTATATTCTCATTATATCTCCACTATATTATCATTATATCTCCATATAATGACCTTTATGTCCTGACGTAATTTAAACATTATCAGACAAACCAGCAGAATGGGAGCCGGGGGATACAATGAAGAAAAAGCCAATTAGCCTCCTAGCTGTGGCCGCAGGTGGAACACTAAGCTTTGGGATTGCGTGCGCAGCCTGGCTGTCGTCCGGCCTATCCCACAGCCGATTGCCCCGTTCACGATAACGGGGCGTCACAATGGCGATACCAAACAGCAGCGAAGATCTGATCGCGGCAATTTACAATGTTATCATCGAACCGTCCGGCTGGGACGAGGTCGTCAACCGCATCGTCGAAGCAACGAAATCGATGAGCGGCGGCCTCCTTATGGACGAGGCGAACACAGCACTTCGGGTGGAGCTTGCGGAATGGCAACTCCTGGAAACCCTCACGCCGCATTTGCAGCGCGCGGCGGCGATCCATGACCTCCTGGGCCGAGTGAAAGCAGTCACCAACTCGCTCGGCGTGGCGGTCGCGGCCGCCGGTTTCGCCGTTTTTCTCTTGACGGGGGATTGCCGGGTCGTCTTCGCCAACGCCAAAGCCGACGACCTCGTGCGGCGCGGGATGGGCCTGCGGCATGAGCGCGGGCGGCTTGCGGCCACGAGCCACGCGCCCACCACGCGCCTGCGTGCACTCGCACGCAAGGCGGCGTCTCCCAAAACAGGTGAGGTCCACACCGGTGGAACCATCGAGCTTTGCCGTGCAGAAAATTGCCCTCCGCTTCTCGCCCATGTGATTGCGCTCGCCCCGAACCGGACCGCGGCAAGCCTCGACCTCGGCCAGCCGGCCGCCGCCCTTTTCGTCATCGACCCTGCCGCCAACCTCGACGCCACGACCCAGCGCTTTGCCGTGCAGTTTGGCCTGACCGGCGCCGAGACACGCGTTCTCGTGGAACTTGTTCGCGGCAATGGGCTTCTCTCCGCCGCGGCGCAACTTAAAATTACCGAGGCGACAGCACGTACGCACGCAAAGCGCGTTCTCGCGAAAACCGGAACCTGCCGTCAGACGGAGCTCATCCGCCGGTTCTTCGAGACCACCTTGCTCGGCTCGCCGGACGGCGTCTGACTTTCCACAGATATTAACCGGCAGCATCCGTTTGATGATCCCAGGGCGGAAACGTCAGCTACGCTGATCTGCCCAACTACGCCTTTGAAGATGCTCAATTATACCAAGTCTCTGAAAGTTTGACTCCTGAGGCGGATTCCCGAATCGGCATTTATCTGATTCACCATGGCAAACAGCTTTTGGGAGAGTTTGCCATGTCGACTCCGGTTCCGCTTCGCTCTGACTTTGACACGATTGGCCTGCGCATGCTGGCGCGGCGATCGCGTGACCCCGATCAGACCCGGCGTCTCTTGGCACTGGCCGAGATTTATGATGGCGGCTCGCGGCCGGATGCGGCGCGGATCGGCGGGGTCGGGGTGCAGATCGTGCGCGACTGGGTTGTCCGTTTCAACGCCAAAGGTCCTGATGGTCTCTTGACCGGCAAAGCGCCGGGCGCTCCCAGCATCCTCGGCGAGCGCCAGCGCCAAGCCTTGCGGCAGGTCGTGGAAGATGGGCCAATTCCCGCCCTGCATGGCGTCGTCCGCTGGCGGCTGATCGATCTGGCGCAGTGGCTCTTCGAAGAGTTCCGGGTTTCGATCTCCAAGCCGACGCTCAGCCGCGAGCTGCGGCATATGGGCTTTCGCAAGCTCTCGGCGCGACCGCGCCATCATGCGCAAGACGAGGAAGCCGCGGCGGCTTTTAAAAAAACTTTCTCGCCCTCGTGGAGGAGACCGCCGCAAAAGAGGCTCCTGGCAAGCCGATAGAGATTTGGTTTCAAGACGAAGCTCGGATCGGGCAGAAAAACAAGGTCACCCGCCGATGGGCGAAACGCGGGACACGGCCTTCGGCGCCGCACGACCAGAGGACGAGTTCAGCCTATATTTTCGGCGCCATCTGCCCGGCCGAAGGAAAAGGCGCCGGGCTCGTACTACCCTCCTGCAACAGCGAGGCCATGGCCCTGCATCTCGAAGAAATCTCGCTTGCGGTCGCACCAAGCGCGCATGCGCTCGTTCTTCTCGATCAGGCCGGGTGGCATGTCTCGGCGAAGCTTCCCGTCCCGGACAACATCACGCTCTTGCCGTTGCCGCCGAAATCGCCCGAGCTCAATCCGGTCGAGAACATCTGGCAATTCATGCGCGACAACTGGCTCTCGAACCGCGTCTTCGAATCCTACGACGACATTCTCGACCACTGCTGCTTCGCCTGGAACAAGCTCATCGACATGCCCTGGAAAATCATCTCCATCGGAACAAGAGAGTGGGCCTATCGGTCGTGATCAGCGAGACTTGGTATTATCCCCCGGTTAGCGGCAATGCAACCCGGTGTCACTGGCTTTGGTATGCCGAACTCTAATTGTTTCTTGCTGATAATAATCGTATTGACAATAGTAATATTGACAATTAGCGTCATAGTCTGAAATCTCCAACTTGAAGTCTGATCATCGGGTGGATGAAGGATTAACGCCGCTTGAGCTTGGCATCATCCGTTCCGATGACGACAGGGGCTGAAAACGACCGCTACCCTAGACGTCAATAAGACAACCCAGCAGATAGGAGTCGGAGATATGATGAAGGGCCGCAATTTCCTTATCACGATGGTGGTCTGCCTGCCCGCGTTGGCGCACGCGCAACAGAGTGGCGATTTTTCCGGGAGGGGCAATTTTTTCCGCGCCCATGACCCAGGCGTAAGAGGCGGCGCGCCGGGAGCGGGCACGCCGATTGCGGGCTTGAGTACTCTCGAGGCGAAATACTTCAACGACGGGCTAGCAAACTTCGTAAAGGTCGACGGGACGGCGAATGGGCTCGGCCCGCGGTTCAATTTGAACGAATGCTCTGGCTGCCACGCACAACCAGCAGTCGGTGGCACGTCACCCACGGCGAACCCGCAATTTGCGACGCTGCTGCTCGGGCCAAACAACAAAGTGCCGCTGTTCATCAGCCCGACGGGCCCCATCACGGAAGCCAGGTTCAAGTTTCAAGCCGTCGGCGCGGCCGGTCACTCCAATGTGGCGGACGGGAGCGTGCACTCCCTTTTCGTGACGCCAGGCTGTAGCATCACACAGGAGGACTTTAACGACCAGTTTAATAACGGGAATATATCGACGAGAATCCCGACGCCCGTATTTGGCGGGGGCCTGATCGAGAATATCCCGGACGGAACGATTCTCGCGAATCAAGCGGCGAATGCCTCGGCTAAAGCCGCGCTTGGGATCTCCGGATTTCCGAATCGAAGCGGCAACGATGGGACGATCACGCGGTTCGGCTGGAAGGCGCAAAACAAATCTTTGTTGATTTTCTCCGGCGAGGCGTACAACGTCGAGATGGGCGTCAGCAATGATCTCTTCCCGCAGAAACGCGACGAGACGCCTGGCTGTCAGTTCACCAACACACCCAACAACTCGATCACAGCCTCGAAAAACGCGGACCCAGAGGCCGACGACATCGAGCTTTTTGCAAACTTCATGAACTTTCTCGACCAGCCAGTCGCCTCGACGACGGTACCTGGTGGCGCGACTTCGATTACGAACGGGATGGCACAATTCACCGCCGTTGGCTGCGCGATGTGCCACCAGCCGTCGCTCGCGACTTCGTCAATCGCCCAGTCACCAGCGCTTACCAATATCAATGCAGCGCTTTTTTCCGATCTGCTCGTCCACCATATGGGGCCGCGCCTCGCAGATGGTATCACGCAAGGTCTTGCTCTCGGCGACGAGTTCCGGACCGCGCCGCTGTGGGGCGTCGGTCAGAGGGTTTTCTTCTTGCACGACGGCCGAACGAAAGACTTGGTTCAGGCGATCCTTAATCATGCAAGCGCCGGCAACAACCAGTATGGGCCATCCGAAGCAAACGCTGTGATCGCCAACTTTAGCGCGCTGCCGACAAGTTCCCAACAGGACCTTCTGAACTTTCTACGATCGCTTTAGGCAAGTGTGTACTTTTGATAAAGCCGTGAACTTTATCTGCCCAAAGCCATCGTGGGCGCGCCCTTTCATGGGTGGCGGCGCAGGGTAGATGATGATTGAATACTTTCCCAATTCCATAAATAAAAAACGCTTTAATATGCGCCCATGGCGGGAGTGTCTGAAACAGCAATCGCCGGTGGGCGCTTGGTCAAAGCGGGAGGCTTTGCCGGTAAATTTGCCGTCAAGCTTGCGCCGCTTTGGGGGGTTTTCGGGCGGGCTTTCGAGACGGAGGTGGCGCTTCGCCGGCCGTTTCTTTGGCTGCCGGTCGCGGCCGGCACGGGGGTCGTCCTCTATCTTTACGCCGATCGCGAGCCGTCCCTTTGGCTGATCGCGCCGGCCGCCGTGTCTCTCGGCGCTCTCGCTTATCTCGCGCGGGCGAAGCGGCTCGCGTTTTACTTTCTTTGCGGGTTCTGCACCCTCTTCGCGGGAGAACTGTCGGCGGCATTGCGGACGGCGCGGGTCGCGGCGCCCGTCCTCGACAAGATCAGGATCGTAGCGCTCCAAGGTTTTATCGAGGAGATGGACTTTCGCCGGAATGGCGCGCGCTTTCTGTTGCGGGTTCATTCCGCCGAAGGGCTCGCGCCTGATGAGACGCCGTTCCGGGTAAGGCTTACGATGCGCCGGACGCCGCCTTTCGAGGCTGGCACCTATGTGAGCCTCAAGGCGCGGCTGCTGCCGCCCGCGCGCGCGAAACTTCCCGGCGGCTATGATTTTGCCCGCGACGCCTGGTTCGCGCGGCTCGGCGCGGTCGGCAATGTGTTGGGGCGCATCGAGGTTGTGGCGGCGCCCAAATCGCCCGGACTTCGCGGCCTCGGCGATGATGGCGATCGATCGCGGCCGCAATGCGCTGGCGCGCCGCATAGACACAATCGTTGGCGGCGACGCGGGGGCCATCGCGGCGGCCATGGTCACGGGCAAGCGCGACCTCTTGTCCAATGAGGCCAAGGAGACCATCCGCGAGGCCGGAATCTTTCATATCATCACGATCTCCGGCATCCAAATGACGCTTGTCGCGGCGATCTTTTTCGTGGGCGTCCGCCGTCTTATGGCTTTGAGCCAGACGCTCGCGCTTTCCTATCCGATCAAGAAATGGGCCGCTCTCTTCGCGATCGCGGGCGCTATCCTTTACGATATCGCGACCGGCTCGCGGGTAGGCACCGAGCGCGCCTTGTTCATGACTCTGATCATGCTGACTTCCGTTCTGCTCGACCGGCAGGCATTGACCATGCGCAATCTCGCGATCGCCGCGGCGCTTGTCATTCTGATCCAGCCGGAAGCGATCATGGGCGCGAGCTTCCAACTTTCGTTCGCGGCGGTGGCGGCGCTGGTTGCCGTCTATGAAGCGCGCATGACGGCGGCCGAGGCAGGCCGCGAGGAAACCTTTCGCTTGGGCGCACGCCCGGTCGGAGGCGAGCGCCGGCGCATGGCGCTCGAAATCTTGACGCCGCATCTGCGGCGGGGACCTTTGGGACTGTTGTTCGCGACGTTCTGCGCGACCTCGGCCACGGCCTCCTTCATGGCCTATAATTTCCACGAGCTCAGCCCTTATGTACTGATCGGCAATCCGCTGACCCTAACCGTGATCGAGATTTTCGCGGTGCCGGGCGCGCTTGCCGGGACTTTGCTTTATCCGCTCGGCCTCGATGCTTTTGTGTGGCGGTATGTCGGCCTTGGCATCGACGGCGTCATGTGGGCGGCGCGCGGAATCGGAAGCTGGCCCGGATCGACGATCCACCTTCCCGCTTTCGCGCCCTGGGCGATTGTTTTTCTCAGTCTCGCGGTGCTTTCGTCGGTTTTGTGGCGGACCGCGATTTTGCGCGCGACGGCGCTTCCGCTTGCCGCGCTCGGTCTCCTCGGCGCGGCGGCTGGGCCTACTTTCGACATGGCGGTGGCGCCCGCCGGCGACGCCGTGGCGTTCCGCGCGGCGGATGGAAGGCTCGCGGTGATTGGCCGCGGCCGGAATGCGTTTTCGACCGAGCAATGGCTGCGCGCCGACGCCGACGGACGCCTGGCCTCCGAGGCCTTGACCAAAGCAAATTGTGACAAGCTCGGCTGCGTCGGCTATCTCGCCTCGGGGCGGACGGTGGCGCTTGTTCTCGACACGCCGGCTTTCGCCGAGGATTGCACCCGCGCGGATATTATCGTCACCCCGCGTTTCGCGCCGCTGGGCTGCGCCGCTGCCATCGTGATCGACCGCGAAAAGCTCAAGCAAACCGGCGCGCTCACTCTAGCTTTTGCCAAGGACGGTGTTGTGCAAATGCGCGCGGCCCGCGCGGCGGACGAAGACCGTCCCTGGTCGCCCGCGCCAAAGCGCGGCTGGGGCCGGGCTCTGCCGCTTGGACAAAATCAAGATAACAGTCAAGAGCCGGAGCCCAGCGAGGGTGCCGATGCGTCGCCGCTTGACTAGCGGAGCGGCACCATCGGCTAAGCTTATACCAAGTCTCTGAAAGTTTGACTCCTGAGGCGGATTCCCGAATCGGCATTTATCTGATTCACCATGGCAAACAGCTTTTGGGAGAGTTTGCCATGTCGACTCCGGTTCCGCTTCGCTCTGACTTTGACACGATTGGCCTGCGCATGCTGGCGCGGCGATCGCGTGACCCCGATCAGACCCGGCGTCTCTTGGCACTGGCCGAGATTTATGATGGCGGCTCGCGGCCGGATGCGGCGCGGATCGGCGGGGTCGGGGTGCAGATCGTGCGCGACTGGGTTGTCCGTTTCAACGCCAAAGGTCCTGATGGTCTCTTGACCGGCAAAGCGCCGGGCGCTCCCAGCATCCTCGGCGAGCGCCAGCGCCAAGCCTTGCGGCAGGTCGTGGAAGATGGGCCGATTCCCGCCCTGCATGGCGTCGTCCGCTGGCGGCTGATCGATCTGGCGCAGTGGCTCTTCGAAGAGTTCCGGGTTTCGATCTCCAAGCCGACGCTCAGCCGCGAGCTGCGGCATATGGGCTTTCGCAAGCTCTCGGCGCGACCGCGCCATCATGCGCAAGACGAGGAAGCCGCGGCGGCTTTTAAAAAAACTTTCTCGCCCTCGTGGAGGAGACCGCCGCAAAAGAGGCTCCTGGCAAGCCGATAGAGATTTGGTTTCAAGACGAAGCTCGGATCGGGCAGAAAAACAAGGTCACCCGCCGATGGGCGAAACGCGGGACACGGCCTTCGGCGCCGCACGACCAGAGGACGAGTTCAGCCTATATTTTCGGCGCCATCTGCCCGGCCGAAGGAAAAGGCGCCGGGCTCGTACTACCCTCCTGCAACAGCGAGGCCATGGCCCTGCATCTCGAAGAAATCTCGCTTGCGGTCGCACCAAGCGCGCATGCGCTCGTTCTTCTCGATCAGGCCGGGTGGCATGTCTCGGCGAAGCTTCCCGTCCCGGACAACATCACGCTCTTGCCGTTGCCGCCGAAATCGCCCGAGCTCAATCCGGTCGAGAACATCTGGCAATTCATGCGCGACAACTGGCTCTCGAACCGCGTCTTCGAATCCTACGACGACATTCTCGACCACTGCTGCTTCGCCTGGAACAAGCTCATCGACATGCCCTGGAAAATCATCTCCATCGGAACAAGAGAGTGGGCCTATCGGTCGTGATCAGCGAGACTTGGTATAAGAGTCTGTCCGGGGACTTCATGCGGGATTACAAAGTCTTCTGAGCATGAGGCGGATTGAGGCGAGGCGCAAGAACGCGAGGGCTTTTCGATTAAGGTTCTCCCAGTCCTTGGCGAGCCTACGACATCGATTGAGCCAAGCGAAAGTGCGCTCGACGATCCAGCGTTTGGGCAAGACCACGAATCCCTTGGCGTGATCGGAGCGCTTGACGATTTCAGCTTTCAGATGCGGCAGCACTCGTGCCACAGCCTGGTTAAATTCGGGTCCTTGATAGCCGCCGTCGGCGAACAGCCTTTCCAAGAAAGGAAACATCCCGAACAGGGTCGCCATGACGAGAATGCCGCCATCGCGATCTTGAATATCGGCCGGATGGACGACGGCATGAAGCAGCAAGCCCAACGTGTCTACGAGAATATGCCGCTTCTTACCCTTGATCTTCTTGCCCGCATCATAGCCGGGTGGATCGATGCGGGCCCCCCTTTTTCGGCGCTTTTCACGCTTTGACTATCGATGATGGCGACGGTGGGGCTGGCCTCCCTTTGGGCCTGCTCGCGGCACCTCACATAAAGGGCGTGGTGGATATCCTCCAATGTGCCGTCGTAGGTCCACAGGTCGAAATAATCGTAGAGCGTGCTCTTCGGCGGCAGGTCCTTCGGGATCGCCCGCCACTGACAGCCGGTCGACAGAATGTACATGAGGCCGTTCACCACCTCACGCATCACCACGGTCCGCTTGCCACCGCCGCGCTTGCCCGGTGGAATGAGCGGTTCAACCAGCTCCCATTCGGAGTCGGTCAGATCGCTCGGATATCGTAACTTGCCGCGGTCGTATCGCCCGCAATTCTTCGCCGTCCACATGGGTGACCCCCTTCGAATCAGGCCACCTCCCTTGAATCACAAGTGATTCATACGATTCAATATCTCTCCGGACGGACACTAAGTGCCGCGCTGCAAGAGCTCGTTGGAAACGCGAATCCGGCCCAAGGCGGTAAGAAAGCCGGTTCAACTTGCCATGGAATATGATTTCTCCTCAATAATTACAGAGTTAAAGAGCAAGTTGATCTGTTTCTTTAGAGCGGCCCTCCGATCGTTGGTCTTATAGACCTGTCTTGCCAGCGAGACGAAGGCGGCGCCGAAGTCTTCCGCTGCTTCATGTCCCCGCAGGGCATTCTCAATGTTCCAGAGCATGCCATTCATGGACTTCAGTTCGGCCTGGAGTTCGGCCAGCCGCGCGCCGCCGAGGCCGCATTCGCTCTTGAGCGTCCGCAAAAAGGTGAGTTCACGCCGGATATTTTCGAGTTTCGCTGCTTCTCCGATGCGACTTTCCTTGATCTCCAAGATCGTGATCTTGTCGATGAGCTCGCCAACCGCCGCGGGGATTGTGAGTTCCGTCATTGCGCGCGGCGCGCTCGTAAATTGGCCCGCTTTTTCCGTGACATCTGCCGCAATGCTCGATGCGATCCGCATAAAGACGGACTCCCAGTCTCCTTTTTCGGCTTGGCGAAAGAGCCGCATGCTGGGATACCAAGGGCAATCTTCGCGGAGCATCAGCCAGCGCCAATCCGGCACGCGTTTCAGGGTGACGAAAACCGGCCTCCCCAAGGCCCCGGCAAGATGCGCGATCGCGGTATCCGAGGCAACGATGAGGTCGAGGCTCTCCATCGCCGCCGCGCAGTCCACGAAGGAGTCGGGTCCGGCATCGAAATCGTTTCCGAGGCTCTCGATCGTGAACCGCCCGCCCGCCGGCGTTTCCACCTCGATGGCGGCTTGATCCTTCATGAGACTGATCAGCCGCACGCCTTCTATTGCCGCGAGCGGGGCGAAACATGGGAGTGGAATCGACCCTTGAAGGTTGATCAATTTATTGCCTTGCCAGCCAACGCCGATTCGGAAGCCTCCGGTGCCGATTCGCCCGGCCCATTTCGCGACGAGGCTTGGTTCTGGCCGAAGATAGGGGATTGGCGCGGGAACGGTCTCCAAACTGGTTTGGAAACCGCGAGGGAGGCTCATGAGCGCGCTCTGAAACGCAAAGCTTTCGTTTGAGTCGAGAGCTTCGACGAAGCGAACCGGCTTCGGCAAGGTGCGCAGAAGCTGGTGCATGTTCTTGCGGCACAGCAAGGTAACATCGGCGCCGGCGTCAACGAGACAGAGCAGATAACGTGAAAACTGGATCAGGTCGCCGAGACCCTGCTCATCCCATACGAGGATTGCTTGCCCGGCTAATTTCTGGCCCTCCCATATCGGCAAATCCGAGATGAGGTTTTTGGATGGTGCATTCGAACGATCCCAGCGGCTTTCGAAATCCTCGAAGCCTTCTTTCAAGCTGCCCTTGAGGAGGAGCGCGCTGGCCCGGTTGATTCGCGCGTCCGGATAACCGGGCCTATGGTTCAAGGCCTCGTCGAAATAGACCAGAGCCTCGTCGATCTTTCCTGCCTCCTTAAGAGCCAAGCCAAGACCGGACAAGGCTTCGGGATAATGAGGTTTGATACGCAGGGCTTGATTATAGCAGGCCACGGCTTCCGGATGACGATCGAGTTCCTGCAAAACATTGCCGCGATTAAGCCACCTGTCCGGCGCGGCGGGATTAAGGCGGACGGCTTCATCGAGACTGGCCAGAGCCTCGCCTAGCCGTCCGAGTTTGTGGAGCGCCGCGCCGCGAATGCCAAGGCTCTGCGGATCCTCCGGGGCGCGCCGCACGACCTCGTTGCAGGACAGAATTGCCTCTTCGACACGGTCCAATTGAAGTAAAATATTGGCGCGATTGGTCAAGGCCGGCAAAAACCCCGGCCGGATTTTCAAGGTATATGCGCAGGCGGCAAGCGCGTCTTCGAGCCGACCGAGCTCGTGCAGGATGTTGCCGCGATTGCAGGAGGCTTCGTAATAGGAAGGATCGAGCGCAAGCGCGGCATCGTAAGCCGCGAGCGCATCCTGGGGCCTGCCAAGTCCCTGCAGGGCTATCCCTTTGTTGTAGAGCGCCTGCGGGTAACCGTCGCGGTATCGCGAGGACAGGTCATAGGAGGCGAGCGCTTCTTCGAGACGGCCGAGCTTTTGCAGAACATTGCCTCGATTGAGCTCCGTTTCCGCATCGGGCGGACCGCGCCGGGCGGCTTCTTCATAAGCGGCGAGAGCATCTTCGTGGCGTCCGAGTTTTTGCAAGACGGAGCCCTTGTTGAACAGATTCGTGCTATCGCCGGGCCTTATCGCCTCGATAGTGTCGAAGCTGACGAGGGCTTCGTCAAGGCGCCCGAATCGTTCAAGCAAGGCGCCGCGATTAGTCAATGCCCCGCAATGCGCAGGGCTCCATTGCAACGCAGCCTCGTAAGCGGCGAGCGCATCGGTCATGCGCCCAAGGCTTTGCAAGACGGCGCCCACGCTAAACAAGGCCTCCGCGTCGTGCGGCCGGAGTCTTAGGATTGCTTCGAACGATTCCAGAGCGTCATGTGGCTGACTAAGCCGCTGCAGAACGATGGTGCGGGCGGAGAGCGCTTCGGGAAAGCCTGGTTGCAAGGCAAGCGCGCGATCGAACCATGTGAGGGCATGGCGCAAATCGCCGGCATTGAAATAGATCAGGCCGAAGATATAGCATCCGGCATTGCTCCGCGCGGCAAGATTCGCATATTGCTTGATTTGCGCGATTGCCCCTTGCCGCGCGCCGGCATTGAGCAAGGCAAAGGCTTCCGTTATCGCGGCTTGGAGAGGCGCCCCGCTGCGAGACTCATCATGGTGATCGAGGCTATCCAATTGTTCAAGCTGGGGGACGCTCATTTGCCCGTGCTCATCAAGGTGCGGGACATCGAGCCCAAACCGCATGGTCTGCATGGGTTATCCGGTACCGGCGGGAGAGATCGAAAAGTGGCAAGGCGAGCGGCGCGAACGATCACGATGACGCGCAAATGAAACATCGTGCTAAGATTGAAGCGAAGAAAACTTTTGCGGGCCTGACGCGCGGCGGTGGCCACTATCAAAAAAATATTTGCGCTGTTCCCGCGCCGCCATGGGCGGGTTCATGCCCGCTGCTTCAATGCCGCCTGATGGCGGCCAACCTGCCTATTCGATCAGCCGCGCGATCGCGGCGCTTAAGCCGGCGATCCTGGGCGGAGGGCCTCGTTGGCGCCATGAGCCGCCTCGGCAATCCTTACGATAAGGCCAAGACGGAAAGCTTCCCGAAAACATCGAAGGCCGAGGCAGCGTAGCAGTGTATTTTAGGGACTACGAAACATTCGAGGACGTAGCCGCCCATCTTGCCCGCTTCCTCGACGAGGTTAGCAAACATCGGAGGCTCCTTTCCGCGCTCCGCTATCTCAAGCGGCGCGGCGTGAGGCCGGGCGAGACAACCAAAAAGGCACGACGATGTTGCGCGGGCGGCGGAACGGGTGCATTCTACAAAGGCAATTTGCTGCTACGCTAAGGGGCCGGTGCCCAAGCGCTGTAATCTGAAGGGACGCACCGTGGACGGTTAATGAACAATCAGGAAAATTTTAGGGAGGCAACGATGATTGTTGCGCGCATTCTCGCGACTAAGGGAAGGGACGTCGTCACCACCCAGCCGTATCGGACGTTGGCCGAGGCCGCCGCGCTTCTAACGGCGCGGAATATCGGCGCGGCCGTGGTTACCGATGCGCAAGGCCGCGTCCTTGGGATGCTCTCGGAACGCGACATCCTTCATGCGGTTGGCATGGGCGGCGCGGCCGCGCTAGACGATGCCGTCGCAAAACATATGACGACGCCGGTCGTGACAACGGATGAGGACGAATGCGTTCATGTCGCCATGGAAAAAATGACCCTCCGGCGCTGCCGCCACCTTCCCGTCGTCGTCGACGAGAAACTGGTCGGCATCGTGTCGATCGGCGACGTGGTCAAACACCGGCTCGAGGAAATCGAACACGAATCTCAGGCGATGCGCGAATATATCGCGACCGCGTGAGCGAGGAAGGCCAAATTCACTGCGGCGAGATCGCACGCTCGGACAGAGGCATCGCGAGGTCGCCGGCGATGTCGGGTATGGCCCGGCGGGTGGCCTCGCGGCCGATCGCGATAAGTTCGTCGGCGCGATGAAAATCGAAGAGGCCGACTTTGCCGAGCCGCGCGTTGATGATAACGTCGGGTGGATCGCCGGCGAGTCGCGAGCGCGAAATCCTGCCTTGCGCGATGTTGAACGCATCCATCATCGCGTTGGCGATGCCCGGCGCGCCGTCCTCGCGTTTGCCGAAGAGCCGGCGCAGATTGCCGCCCATTCCGCCGAAGATGCGCGCCCTCAGCGTGCGCCCCTCTTCCGGCGTGCCGAAGTTGTATTTTTCGAGCGCCGGCTCTAGCGAAAGGGGATCGTGGATGGTCGATCCGAGAAAGGCTGCGTCGCTGACGAGATTGACGGCGATGACAACCTCGGCGCCAAGCGCGCGGCAGAGCGAAACAGGGATGGGATTGACGAGCGCGCCATCGAACAGCCAGCGCCCATTGATCTTCACCGGTTCGAAAATCCCAGGCATGGCGTAGGACGCCCGGATGGCATTCGCGACATCGCCTTTGGTCAACCAGATTTCATGTCCCGTGCCGACTTCGGTCGCGACAGTGGCGAATTTTTTGTCGAGGTCCTCGAAGCTTAGGCCGGACAACTCGTGTTCGAGCTCGCGCCGCAGCCTTTCGCCCCCGATAAAGCTCACCCCCGAAAACGACACGTCCATGAGGCTTATGACACGCTTCTTGGTCAGGCCGAGGGCGAAGGTCTCCATCTCCTTGAGCTTGCCGGCGGCATAGGTTCCCCCGACCACGGCACCGATCGATGTGCCGGCTACCACATCTGGATAAATCCCCTGGGCGATGAGTTCGAGTAGGACGCCAATATGCGACCAGCCCCGCGCGGCGCCCGCGCCAAGCGCGATACCAATAATTGGCCGGCGAGCGGCGGCGGCGGCACGTTCGTTAGCGCCCGCGCCGTTAACGTTCTTACGGTAAAATGACATCTTGTTCAATTGTCCGGTCCTCGCGTGAGGGTCTTGGCGCGAACGGTCATGACTTGGCGGCGCGGCCAACGGATTCTTGGCTTTCACCATAAACATGTCACCTTGCTCCAGAGTGTTCCACTTCTTGGTTGAAAATGCCTGAAGCGGAGGGGCGTTCGACGCAAAATTCCCGAATTTATCAACATAAAATATGACATCGGAATTGCCTCAGTCGAAAACAAGCTTGGCTTTATCGCCGCCGAGCGTGACCTTGCGGTAGAAGCAAGAGCGTCGGCCGGTGTGGCAAGCGCCGCCGTTGCCGCCGGGTTCGACCGTCAGCAGCAGGGCGTCCTGGTCGCAATCGGTCCGGATTTCCGTGACTCTTTGAACTTGGCCCGACGTGTCGCCCTTGCGCCAGAGCGTTTGGCGTGAGCGCGACCAATAATGCGCCACGCCGGTCTCAAGGGTGAGCCGCAAGGCTTGCGCGTTCATATAAGCGAGCATGAGGATCTGCCCGTCGCTCGCGTCCTTCGTCACGCAGGCGATCAGCCCATCGGCGTCGAAGCGCGGTGCGAAGGCGATTCCTTCTTCCAATTCGCTCCTCCCGGTCTGACACGTGCCGGGACCGGGCGATGGTGAGGGCAAGGATGTCAAATCGAATTTCCCGCGCCGTGCTGCGCTCCCCAATCAACAACTCCCGGGCCGGTCACGGTCCGGGATTCTAGCGCTAATCGCGGCAAGGACGCGTAGCTCTCACTTGCCGCCGCGCAGCATTGTCAAGAACCGGATTTGCTCGGCGGGATCGTCGCGAAAGACGCCGGTGAATTGGGTCGTGACGGTTTCCGCGCCGTGTTTGCGAACGCCGCGCATGGACATGCACAGATGCTGGGCTTCGAGCATGACGGCGGAGCCGCGCGGGCGCAGATGCCGGTCGATCGCGCCGACGATCTGGGCGGTCAGCGCCTCCTGCGTTTGCAGGCGCTTGGCGTAGACATCGACGAAGTTTCGCGAGCTTGGAAAGCCCAACGACGCCGGTCTCGGACGGGTAATAGGCGACATGCGCCATGCCGAAGAAAGGCACCATGTGATGCTCGCAGTGCGACGAAAACGGGATATCGCGGACGAGAACCACATCGTCATAGCCATGGACTTCCTCGAAGACGCGGGAGAGCACGCTCGTCGCGTCATCCTGATAGCCGGAAAAAAATTCTTCAAAAGCCCTGACGACTCGTTTTGGCGTGTCGCGCAGACCCTCGCGCGAGGGATCATCGCCGGTCCAGCGCAAAAGAACTTGCACGGCCGCCTCGGCCTCCTCGCGCGTTGGGCGGGCAAGCGGCGAACCGCTGGGCTGGGGTTGTGGACGATGAAGCAAGGACTTAACCACGGCATCCATGTGGCGCCTCCATTAGAGTTCAAATGTGCGTCCCTGGCCTTGCCCCCTGGGAAAGAGCACCGGAAGGACGGTTGCCCGGGGAGTTTCGCCTGGAAATTTGCCAGATCTCGTCGCCAAACCCTGCTTTCCTATATAGTATGCGTGGGGCGCCGTCACCTGGACCTCGATGTCAAGCGAAGCCAATTTTTTCGATATATATAACCACCGGATCCTCGATCTGGCCGCCAATATTCCGCGCCAGGGACGGCTCGGGGCTCCCGGCGCCACGGCAACGGCCCATTCGAAACTGTGCGGTTCAACGGTCGTCGTCGATCTTGTCATGGAGGATGGCCAAGTCGTGGATTTCGCCCATGAAGTAAAGGCCTGCGCGCTGGGTCAGGCGGCGGCATCGATCATGGCCCGTCACGTGATCGGCTCGACCGGACTGGAATTGCGCGCGCTGCGCGATCAGATGCGCGCCATGCTCAAGGAAAATGGCCCCCCTCCAAAGGGCAAATGGGAAGATACCGCGATCCTCGAGCCGGTGCGCGATTTCAAGGCCCGGCATGCCTCGACCCTGCTCACCTTCGACGCGACGGTCGATTGCGTCAACCAGATAGAAGCCGCCGCTCGCGCTCAGGCTGGGGAACAGTCCTCCGCCGCGCCCGCATTATGACGCGATCAGAACCCATTCCAATTGAAGGAATAGGCGACGACGACGCCGGCTCGAAAATCGCCCAGCGAGCCGAGCCGGTTCGGAATCGGGCTTTCCCCCGCGCTATCGACGTAGCAGTTAATGGCATGGTTAGAAGTGTGCGAAGATCGGGGCCAGCATGTTCAAGTCGAAGTGATAGTCCAAGCCGGCGCGGACGATGTTGCCGTTGAAGCGCGTGCTGGCGGAACCAGCGCCGACGGTGACGGGAACGCCAGCAACGGAGTTCACCAGCGGGCTCATGGTAAAGTTCACGTGGCCGAGGTCATAATAGAGATATTCGACCTTGAGGCTCCAGTTGGGATAAAATAGCCATTCAACGCCGCCGCCTGCCGTCCAACCGGCGAGAGTCTTATTAAAGTTGCCGAAGGAGGCACCTGAGGAAAATCCGGGGGACACGTTTTGGGCGATGGCGACGCTCGCCCGTGTAGTGCCATAAGCCACGCCGCCGGTTCCGTAGGCAAGAAACGTCGGCGAAATGAGATAGCCAATGCGGACACGGTCGGTGGCGAGCCAATCGAGACTTTTGGAGGCAATCAAGTTCTGATTAGTAGAAAAACCGACACCGGCGACGTCTGCGGTGGCTTGGCTAAACAAAGTGGTTGTGTGGTTGCCAGAGGCGATACCTTGGAAGTCCGACTCGAACCCACCGACCCATCTGTTGGCGAACTGGTAATTGTCGCCCCACTGGCCACCGCCGATGAAACCATCGATGTTCACCGGGACACTGGTGGTTGCCAGCCCAGCAGATGCTATGCCAAGGGGGTCAAAGCCCGGAAAGCTGGCCCCGTTGCCCGTAACCGTGGCGACGCTATTGTTGTTGCTCCAAGTGCCGCCCGCATTCAAGCCGACGTAGAAGCCGGTCCACTGCGGCGGAGGCGGGGCGGGGGCGGGTTCGGCTGCGAGGGCCGCGCCCGAAAGGGCCATGGCGCCTGCGGAAGCTAAGAGTGTACGACGTAGCATGACCCCTCTCCTCATTAAGTTAAGTTCACAAACAAGGTTACGCAGAATCTCGTGAGCCATCAATCAAACTTGGACTATTCACCACATTATCTGCAACACTGTGGCAGAGATGCAACGAAAAGCGGACAGAAATGCCCTATCGACGCCAACACCCCCGCCGATTTGGTATCGGCCAGTTGAAGGCTTATCGGTCATGATCAGCGAGAGTTGGTATTATGAGCTGTCGCATTCGGGCCCGCCATTGCATATCTGCCACAGTCGACCACAATTATGAGCCGCGCGGCGTCAAGACTTATGCAATTTTTGGCTCGAACCGGCCGTTTCAGCGCACATTTTGTGATCCGTGCCTATCAACTCACCCTGTCCTCGATCGCCGGGACCCATTGCCGGCACCTGCCGACCTGCTCGGACTATATGGACGACGCGATCGCGCGGCATGGGCTTTGGGCAGGGGGCGCGATGGGCATTGCCCGGGTTCTGCGCTGCCACCCTTGGGGCACATCTGGATTTGATCCGGTGCCCAAAACCTTGCCAAGCCACGCGCGCTGGTGGCGGCCCTGGACATTTGCCGCCCGCGCCGGGGACGATAGCGGCAACATCCCCTAGCCCGCCAAACCCGCGTGAAGGAGGGCGAGCGCCACGGCGCACGCATTCGAGACATTGAGGCTCTTGATCGCGCCGGGCATGTCGAGGCGCACCAGGAAATCGCAATTTTCCCGGCTGAGGCGCCGCAGCCCCTTGCCTTCGCCGCCGAGCACGAGGGCGATCGGGCGGCGCAAGGACACCGTTGCCATACTTAGCTCCGCTTCCGAGTCGAGGCCGAGACGCAGATAGCCGCTTTCCCCCAATCGTTCGAGCGCGCGGGCGAGGTTGACCACGCCGACGATAGCCACATGTTCGATTCCGCCAGACGCCGCTTTCGCCACGACGCCCGCCATTTCCGGCGCGTGGCGGTGCGTCACAACCACGGCATCGACTCCAAAAGCCGCCGCGGTGCGCAGGATCGCGCCAACATTGTGCGGATCGGTGATCTGATCGAGCACGAGCACGATGCCGCTCTGCGGTACGATGTCGGAGAGATCGAGAGGCGGAAGCGCCAGAGCTTCCAGCATGACACTCTGATGCACGGCGCCCGCGCCAAGACGGCGGGCGAGGTCGTCGGCTGTGACAATATGAGGGCAAAGGCCAGCGCCGGCGATTTCGCCTTCGAGCCGCCGGGCGGCGGCTTCCGTGGCATAAATATCGAGGAGTTTTCGCCGCTTACCGCGCAACGCCTCGAGCACCGTGTGAAAGCCGTAGAGAATCGTAACGCCGCTGGCCGCGCGCCGGAACATCGGCGCCTCGGCGTGCGCGAGGTTTTGCCCGCTGGTCCCGGCGCCGGCCGGACGAAGCTCCGGGCGCCAAGTTTTGACAGGGGCGGTTTGGCGGGGAGACAACTCCGGCACTTCTTTATGCTTGCGAGATGCGCCGGTTCTTGCCCGCGAAAGTCTCGATTTGTCGCGCATCAAATCGTGGATCCAGAACGTTGGAGGATGCGCTCAATTCCTGTCACGGCAACACTCGGCGCGCAACGCAAAGCATCGATGCGGCGTCGTTTCCAGCGAGGGTTTTGAGTTGACAGCGGCAAGCCCCGTTCGCATAAGCGCCTGCGCCCATGCCTGTTTGGCGTTGGGGGAGTGTCCCGAGCGGCAAAGGGGGCGGACTGTAAATCCGCTGGCTAAGCCTTCGTAGGTTCGAGTCCTACCTCCCCCACCAGCGCCCGGCTATTTTAGGGTTCAGCAGCTTGGCCAAAAATTGTGACAAAGATGGGCGCGATAGCATGGGGCTCGGCATAAAGACTCGCCGCTCCGGCTTTGCGCAACTAGAGAATTGTCCTCCTCGCAGCCTGCCCAACCACCCAGCGCCAAAGAAATCCTAAGTCCGTCGCAAAAATGTGACACCTCGGATTGCGTCATTTGCGCGGCATTGGAAATCGCCGGATGCAACGGCGTTCTATCTCAAGAAAATGTGAATTGCTCGTTCTGCCGGAAAGCTTCGAGGACCGGGGCAGTGGCGTCAAACAAGATGCGACTTCCCTTCCCGCCGTCGATATTCTCGTAGCGCACGGCTTTGCCCGCGCGCCCGGTGGGATCGCCGGGAAGGCGCTTGATGGCGACCAAACGCCCACCGTCCTTCAGTTGCGCAAACAGCGCCTCGAGATTGGCCTCGACCGCGCCGTTGATGAAAATCAAGTCGAATGGCGCTTCCTCGGGCGCGCCTTCCGCAAGCGGGGCCAGGATGGTTTGAACCTTCGCCAAGCCGAAGTCGTCGAGATTGAACCGCAACGCATCATATAAGGAGCGCTCCGATTCGAGCGCCACGACACGCCCCGCGAGACCGGCGAGGAGCGCCGACGTATAGCCCGTTGCGGCCCCTACATCGAGCACGGTGCCGGTCGATGCCACGCCGGCCCCTTGAATGAGGCGCGCGAGAACAAGCGGCGGCAAGAGCGTGCGCCGTTCTCCGCCAGGTCCGGCGGGCTCTAGCTGCAACCCAATATCGGAATAAGCGAGGTCTGCCAGCTCCAAGGGCAGGAAATGCTCGCGAGGGACTTCCAGCATACGCGCCAAGAGCTGTTGGTCGGTCACGTCGAACGTCCGGATCTGGCAATCGACCATGGTGCGGCGGTGAACCGCCGATTGCGCCAAGCGATCCGCGATGCCGGCGTCTTCGAGGCGGATGTCCTGCATGATTTCTTGCCAAGTCCCTTATCTTGCCAATGCGTTTATCCGGCGGGACCTCGCGCGTTCGCGCCCCCCGCGCGGTCGATTTATAGATTTCCCGGCTTCATCTGTCAATCAAACGCCCGACATTTCCGGAGAGCGAAAAGCGCGCTTGCCCGGCGCGGAGACTTGGCCTTGCATCGGCCTTTCGTTGCCCTCAAACCGGCGTCGCGGTACAATCCAACGTTTCCAGCGCGAGGAGTTGGTTCATGTCCGAATCTCCAGTTGAACACTTCGAGTACGCCGAACACGCCGGGCATGCTTCTCTTTTGGGCGATTCCTTTCTCACGCAAGTGTCGGTCACGATTGCGATCCTTGCGGTCGTCGCCGCCACCGTCGGCAGTCTCGAGACGCTTGAGACCGCAGATGCCATAGGCGACAAGAACGCCGCAGTGCTCTTGCAAAACAAAGCAACCGACACCTGGAATTTTTATCAGGCAAAAAGCATCAAGAAAAATCTTTACGCCATCGCCGCGGCAACCCCCGGGCCGGCGGCTGACGACTTTAAAAAACAGGTGGAGAGGAACGGCGTGGACGAACAGGAGCTTTTCGCCAAAGGCCAGGCGCTTGAACATCAAGCCGAGGAAAAGCTGAGGGACAGCGAACGGCACGAAAACCGCCATCATATTTTGACGGTTGCCGTAACGCTTCTTCATGTGGCGATCGCGATCGCGACGATCGCAATCATCGTGCGGGGCCAGCGTTGGCCGTGGTATGCCGCCCTTGCGCTGGGTATGCTAGGCTCGATCGGCGCGGCCTATGCTTATTTTGTCTAGGCCGCACGGGACCGGAATAAAATCCGGCCCCGCGTTTCTGCTTTGGTTGTCCCGAGGCGGCGTTACCCTTTCAGACGCTTGTTGCATTCACTGTAATAGCCACCGCCCTTCTGAATCCATTTCAGGCCGCCATTGGCATTGGTTGCCTTGTTGGCTTTATATTGGTCGAGGCACGTTTTTTGGCGGGCTACCCCCGGCTTCTCGCCGGCGTGAGCCGGTGCAATGGCGGTGGGAAAGACGGCGGTGCTGGGTGCCGGCGTCGCAGCCACGGCCGGCGCCACCGGCTTCATCGCGGGTTTCTTGAGCGGATTGACCGGCGGCGGCGCTGGCGCCGCAACGACGGGAGCTGGAGCCGGGGGTGGTGGCGGTGGCGCCGCAACGACGGGCGCAGGTGGCGGGGGCGGTGCTACCGCGGTCGCGGGCGGAGTTGCCGTTGCGGCGGGCGGGTTCGCCTTGGTTTCGGCCACGCACCGGCTATAAAATTGTGGCCAGGCTTCGCCGTTCAATGTCCCTGCCGCCTTGGCGTCCTGGTATTTTCCGCTGCAAATATGGCGCACGTCGACAGGCGCCGCGGCTGCCGGCGCCGTCGCGGCGGCGAGCGGGTTCGCCTTGGCTTCCGCCGCGCACTTGCTGTAAAATTGCGGCCAGGTTTCACCGTTCAACGTGCCCGCCGCCTTGGCGTCCTGGTATTTTCCGCTGCAAATGTGGCGTACGTCTTGGGCCGCAGATTGCCCAATAGGCACGAGACCAAACAAGATCGACGCAGCGGAGATGCTGACAAGCGAAAAAGAACGACGAACAAACATTGGAAATCTCCATCGAGAGACGAGCGGACAGAGCCGTAACGCTTCTTCATGCGGCGATCGCGATCGCTACCGTCGCGATCATCGTGCGGGGCCAGCGTGGGCCTTGTATGCCGCACTCGCCCTCGGCGCAATAGGAGCTACGGGCGCAGCCTAAGCCTAGATTGGCTAGATCGGCGGTTTCAGGATCGTTTGGAGTGAAGGCAAAGGCCGCGCCTCCCATGCCGAGGAAAGTAACAACCTATCAAGGGCCAAAGCCGATGATTCAAAGAATTGTGATTAATGGTGGAAGTGGTGCTGTAGTTAACATAGAACGACATCCAGATCAGTGTCCTATATGTCATGCAAAAATATCTCATATCATGAAGTACAAACAGGAAGAAAACTTTAGATATTATCAAGCTTATGTAGAAGTTCTGTATGTTTGCCAGAATATACAGTGCAACGAATTCTTTATTGCCTATTTTGAGCAGCAGCCAGATGTTTCTTACCTCGTCATGCGCGGTACACGCCCAATTGAACCTGTCCCGCTCGACATTGAAGAATCAGTCAGACAAATTTCGGCAGCCTTCTGCGCCGTCTACGAAGAGGCGCACAAGGCTGAACAATTCGGCCTTATCGAAATATGCGGAGTTGGATACAGAAAGTCGCTCGAATTCTTGATTAATACCAAGTCTCGCTGATCACGACCGATAGGCCCACTCTCTTGTTCCGATGGAGATGATTTTCCAGGGCATGTCGATGAGCTTGTTCCAGGCGAAGCAGCAGTGGTCGAGAATGTCGTCGTAGGATTCGAAGACGCGGTTCGAGAGCCAGTTGTCGCGCATGAATTGCCAGATGTTCTCGACCGGATTGAGCTCGGGCGATTTCGGCGGCAACGGCAAGAGCGTGATGTTGTCCGGGACGGGAAGCTTCGCCGAGACATGCCACCCGGCCTGATCGAGAAGAACGAGCGCATGCGCGCTTGGTGCGACCGCAAGCGAGATTTCTTCGAGATGCAGGGCCATGGCCTCGCTGTTGCAGGAGGGTAGTACGAGCCCGGCGCCTTTTCCTTCGGCCGGGCAGATGGCGCCGAAAATATAGGCTGAACTCGTCCTCTGGTCGTGCGGCGCCGAAGGCCGTGTCCCGCGTTTCGCCCATCGGCGGGTGACCTTGTTTTTCTGCCCGATCCGAGCTTCGTCTTGAAACCAAATCTCTATCGGCTTGCCAGGAGCCTCTTTTGCGGCGGTCTCCTCCACGAGGGCGAGAAAGTTTTTTTAAAAGCCGCCGCGGCTTCCTCGTCTTGCGCATGATGGCGCGGTCGCGCCGAGAGCTTGCGAAAGCCCATATGCCGCAGCTCGCGGCTGAGCGTCGGCTTGGAGATCGAAACCCGGAACTCTTCGAAGAGCCACTGCGCCAGATCGATCAGCCGCCAGCGGACGACGCCATGCAGGGCGGGAATCGGCCCATCTTCCACGACCTGCCGCAAGGCTTGGCGCTGGCGCTCGCCGAGGATGCTGGGAGCGCCCGGCGCTTTGCCGGTCAAGAGACCATCAGGACCTTTGGCGTTGAAACGGACAACCCAGTCGCGCACGATCTGCACCCCGACCCCGCCGATCCGCGCCGCATCCGGCCGCGAGCCGCCATCATAAATCTCGGCCAGTGCCAAGAGACGCCGGGTCTGATCGGGGTCACGCGATCGCCGCGCCAGCATGCGCAGGCCAATCGTGTCAAAGTCAGAGCGAAGCGGAACCGGAGTCGACATGGCAAACTCTCCCAAAAGCTGTTTGCCATGGTGAATCAGATAAATGCCGATTCGGGAATCCGCCTCAGGAGTCAAACTTTCAGAGACTTGGTATTAGATCATGCGCACACATGAATAAGCGCGAAGCGCCATGGGCAATTTTTTCGGAAATAGTGGCGACCAGAGCATCGAGGCTTTTCGCGTGTCTTAGGTTGGTTGGATCATTGTGTTCTTTATCGCTGGCGCAATGATTCTTGCTAGCCGCCGGTCGGTCGGTTTGGGAGAGGTCCAAGGCGTGCTAGCCGGCAAATACACGAACCCGGGCATTGCGGCCCCCGACATGCGGCAGGAAGCCAAGATGCTGTTCGACCAAGCGGACGAACTTTTGCAGCAAGGAATGCAGCCCGAAGATAACCTTGCGCTGATCGAAGCCGTCGATTCCTATCGCCGTGGTCTCGCTCTCCTTGCGCGCCAAGAAAGCCCGCTCCAATGCGACTTGGTGCACACCAATCTTGCCGTGGCGCTAGAGACGCTCGGCGAGCGGGAGGACGGGACAGCGCGGATCGAGGAGGCCGTCGAAGTATATCGCGAAGCTTTGAAGGAACAGACCCGCGAGCGTGCTCCTCTCGATTGGGCCGCAACCCAGATGAATCTCGGGAATGCGCTCGCGAGGCTCGGCGAGCGGGAAAGCGGAACCGCGCGGCTCGAAGAGGCGGTTGCCGCCTTTCGGGACGTCGTGAAGGAATATACCCCCCCGCGCGCGCCGCTCGATTGGGCCGCCGCCCAGATGAATCTCGGCAATACGCTCAGAGTGCTTGGCGAGCGGGAGAAGGGCACGGCGCGGCTCGAGGAGGCCGTCGAAGCCTATCGCGAAGCGTTGCAGGAATATACCCGCGAGGTCGCGCCGCTCGATTGGGCCACGACCCAAATAAGTCTCGCCGCCGCGCTCGAGACGCTTGGCGAGCGGGAGAGCGGCACGGCGCGGCTCAAGGCGGCCGTCGAAGCCTACCGCGACGCCTTGCAGGAATTGACCCGCGCGCGCAGCCCGCTTGAATGGGCAACGACCCAGAACAATCTCGGCACCGCGCTTAAGGACCTCGGCGCGCGCGAGAGCGGCACGGCGCGGCTCGAAGAGGCCGTCGAAGCCCATCGCGAAGCTACGCAGGAATTGACCCGCGCACGGGTTCCGGTCCAATGGGCCGTCACCCAGCACAATCTCGCCGTCGTTTACCGCGCCCTGTTCGAAAAGGATCGCGAGCCGCGTCATCTCGCCGATGCGATTTTGGCCATCGATGGGGCTCTTGAAGAATTCCGGACGGCCAACAAATCCCGCTTAATCGAGATGGCCGGGGCCTTGCGCGAAAAAATCCTCGCGGCGAAAGGCGCGTTATAGCGGCATCGCGTGCTTGTATGCGCCGACTTTTTATTAAAGCAGTTCAGAAATAAGCGCACGTTTTTCTTCAATCGGTCATTTTTGCCTCCGCGGGCAATGTTGCCCGGATCGTCGCAGTCAAGCGCGTTGCGGCATCTCGCAAATTTTCCGGGTCCCAGATGATCGTGTTCAGGTGGCTGGTATCGAAATGCGACTTGCTGGCGTCCCACTCCTGTTTGCGGCAAGTGTAGATGACCGGGCGGCCCAAACCTTCGGCGAACCCCGCCTCCCAATAGGCGCCATTGTTGCCATGCGTGAGGTCGGCAATTACGAAACGTGAGGTTCGCAGTGCCACGCGAAGCTGGTCATCGATCAAGCCGGCGGGCTGGCCATCGCTGAGCACACGTAATTTAAATCCCGTGGCTTCGACCGCAGGTTTGAATACGTCATTGACCATCCGATTGAGTTCCTCATGGCCGAATTCCATCGCCATGAATGCCGTGTGGCTTTCGACCTGCGCGCGCGTGAGGGCGTCGTACCGTTCCCAGCCCGCCATAGTGAGCTGGAGACGAGCAGAGTCAAGGAAAGAAGAGGTTCGTTCTACATGCACTTCTACTTGCCGTTGTTGTTGTAGCCAGGTTAGTTCTTCATTTTGACCGTTCGGCGTGATCGCCGCACCAATCCAAGCCGATACCTCAGTTTCAGGAATTTCTTTATCTTGTGCTGGTGAGGTTTGATGATCCCCTAACCACAGGATCAAACTGTCGGCTTGTTCCGCCGGGGTTGGGAGAGGATCGTCAACTTGCGGCAAGTCGCTCCGGAGAATCGATGGTGGTGCGCTACCGGCACGCTGCTGGCGCCTGAGACGATGACTGAGGACGGCGCGCTGACGAGGGGACAAGCCTGGCAATTCGCCGTCTTGTAAAGCCTCCACATCTCGGACAATCGTAGCGCCATTGGGGGTTATGATCGATCTTCGACGACCACTTCTGTTGCGAACACCTTGCCTCCTTACAGACCGGACAATTCATCATTTGGTTCATGTGGCCTCTCGCCGGATTATGAGCTGGCTTCGAGGCATAACATATGGCGTGCAACGTCGGGGCTTTGCCACGAGAGGTGAAACTCCCTCGATCCCTTGAAAGTCGTTCCCGCGCACCGCGAGAAAGATCCCGCTTCCCCTCACGGAAGGGCGGCCCTAACCGCCGGCGCCTTGGCCGCGAGCGCCGGGACGGCTTGCCACGAGGTTTTGGCGAGACCATGCTCGGTCTTGTGCCAATGATAGGGCCGCAAAATAAGATCGTAGAGCGCCAACCAGGCCGCGGCCGAGGTCAGCAGATAGTACAAAGGGAGCAACGGCAGGAAAGGCCACAGACCGAGCAGTTTGCGCCGCTTCATGCCGAGCAACGCGAGCCATAGGATCGACCCTGTTCCGAACAGCATCGCCGACATCCAAAGCACGACCTCGATGAGTTCAAGAGCGGAGGCGGGCGACGGCAGGCCGGCCCACAAATCATGGACCATGAGCGCGGTGAAAAATGGCGCGGCGGCGCAATCACTAAGGTGGTCATCGTCAGGACGAGCGCCAATGTGTTCGCGGCGCCAAGCTCCGCGACGAGGCGGCGGGGATCGCGGGTTAGCGTGATGAAGGTCTGCATCCAGCCTTTGGACCAGCGCCGCCGCTGCCTCAGCCATGCATCGATCCGTGCCGGTGCCTCTTCCAGCGTACTCGATGGCAAAATACCGGTGTCATAGCCGAAACGGGCGAGGCGAAGACCAAGATCGGCATCCTCGGTCACATTCCACGCATCCCAGCCGCACATCTCGCGCAAAATCTCGGTGCGAAAATGGTTGGACGAGCCGCCGAGAGGCAGCGGCAAGCCAAGCCCAACGAGGCCCGGGTTCAACACGTCGAACAACACCGCGTATTCAATCGCGAACAATCTGGTCAGCCAGGAATCCTCGATATTGTCGATCGCGAGCCGGGCCTGAAGGCAGGCAAGCTTGCGCGGGGCGCGCAAAAAACGTTCCGCCGCCTCGCGCAATTGGCCCGGGGCAGGAGCGTCCTCGGCATCAAAGATGACAAGGAGTTCGCCGCGCACCAGCGGCAAAGCGATGTTTAGCGCGCGAGGTTTGGTTCTTGGCCAGCCCGCGGGCGCGACGACGATCTCGTAGGTGGCGGGCAGATGCAAGGCCTCGATCGCGAGCAGCGTCGCGCGATCATCGTGCTCGATCACGAGCTTAATGTCGAGCTTGCCGCGCGGATAGTCCCGGTATTATGTAGCAAACTCACCAACGATAGGATGGCAATTTTGAAGCTATATCGCCACAATGGCGTATGGCCGAACCGCAAATCGTCACAACCCTTCGCTCCAAGCGCGACGAATTAGAGCGCATCATTAGCTCATATGAGAAGGCCATAGAAGCCGCTAGGCACGATCTCGCGCATGTGAATGCAACATTGCAGCTTTTCGAGCGCGACGGCGTTACCAGTGCCTATCCGTCGCGAATGAGCATCATTCGGGTCTTTCGACGCGGCGAAATATTCTCAATTTGCAAGGAAGCTCTAGCGCAAGCTCCGGCCGGCATGGACACGCGTGAACTGGCGCTAGCGGGGTTGCGCGCTAAGGGGATGGACGAAGGCGATGCAGTGCTCCGCAAGGCTGTAGCGTATTCAATTATCAATGTAATGGGGCAACAATTCAGGCGCGGGAATATCACCGATGCCGGGAAGCGAAATGGCGTCAGAGTGTGGAGATTGAACGGCATCGCTTGAAGTAACAAACCCTTAAGCATAAACCTTTAACCCTGCTTTTCAACTTGCTGCATGGAAATGCACGCGAGAGGGTTTCTATGAACAAGCTCTATTTTGGCGACAATCTGGACGTGTTGAGGGATCACATAGACCAGGAATTTGTTGACCTGGTTTACCTGGACCCACCTTTCAACTCACAAGAAAATTACAACGTTCTCTTTAAAGAGCGCTCGGGCGCTGGCGTTGGTGCCCAGATCGAAGCTTTCCGCGACACATGGAAATGGGAAGACGGCGCGGCAAACGCCTATGAAGACGTTATGAGGTTCAGCGGTGAAGTGTCCATCGTCCTCAAGGGCTATCAGGCGTGGCTGCGTCAATCGCCAATGATGGCCTACTTGGCTATGATGGCCGTAAGATTGATTGAGTTGCGTCGCGTATTGAAGTCAACCGGCTCTCTATATTTGCACTGCGACCCGACCGCGAGCCATTACCTGAAAATATTAATCGATGCAGTTTTCGAACAGAAAAACTTCATAAATGAAATCATTTGGAAGAGAACAACAGCGAAAAGCGATTTTGCGCAAGGTGCAAGGAATTGGCCACGTGTTCATGACGTTCTTTTACATTTTTCAAAGGCAGACTGTCCGCGCATATTTGAACAACCATTCGTAAGTTATGATGATGAGTATGTAGCGGCTAAATATTAATAAAATTGATCCTAGTGGTCGTCGATATATGCAAGACAACCTTACTGCTCCGGGAGCGGGTTCACGCGGGCATCCTCAATATGAATTCATGGGTGTGACACGTTATTGGCGGTATAACAAAGAAAAGATGATGCAGTTGCTTAAGGAAGACCGCATCGAACAGCCGCGCCCTGGTGCTGTCCCGAGATACGAGCAATTCCTCGACGAGATGAAGGGGATTCCAGTTGGAGACGTGTGGACAGACATATCTGCGATCAATTCCCAAGCGCAAGAGCGCCTAGGTTATCCTACGCAAAAGCCAGTCGCACTTTTAGAGCGCATCGTCTCAGCGTCATCAAGCGAGGGCGATGTAGTGCTTGATCCATTTTGCGGCTGTGGCACAACAGTGGAAGCAGCTGAAAAACTGCATCGTCAATGGATTGGAATCGACGTAACGCACTATGCGGTTACATTGATTGAAAAACGCTTACATAAAATTGGGGTGACTAAGGACAAATACGCTGTGATGGGTAGGCCGACAACAATCGGGGACGCTCATGAGCTTGCGCATCGAAATAAACATCAGTTTCAATGGTGGGCGGCATGGCTATTAGGTGCGCAGACATATCGAGAAGCTAAGATCGGTCCTGACGGCGGAATAGATGGCAATATTTTCTTCAATAATGGTCCGTACGGAACTGGCCGCATCATCATCTCCGTTAAAGGCGGTGAAAACGTCGGTATTGGAATGATCAGAGAATTAAGTGCTGTGGTTAGTGAGCAGGAAGCAGAAATGGGAATTCTGGTGCTGCTAAAAGAGCCGACTTGGCCGATGGTTTCCTTTGCAAATGGAGCAGGATTTATCCGCAAATCAGCACACGGTCGGTTGCCCAAACTCCAGATCATGACCGTGGCGGAACTTTTGGAAGGTACAACGCCAAAATTGCCAGCGCTGCCGCAGGTCGAACGCAAGTTTGTCGCGAAGCGCAAACGGGAGCGCGACCAGATGGAATTGCTTCTACCGATCTCTGGCACGAAGGTTGCGCCAGTGAAGGGTGAAATTGTCGATCCTCGTTTCATGGTAGCCGAATGAAAATCATTCGCGGCCGCCGTTTTGTTAGATTGGCGAGCTAGCGTGCGACATGCTGCCAATACCCCTTCCACTGGCGCGAAACCCGATGCCTCAACGCCGCATTTGTCGCCATAAGGTACTGTTCGCCATTGCTGACGCGGCGATTGTCTTCGCGCCACGCCATTTCTGAGGGCATAGGAGGCAAGGTAGCGCCCGCTGAAATGGTGATGGGTGCCAATTTGGGCGCGGCGAAGACGGGAGAAAAAGCTTTCCGCTTGGTTAGTGCAAGCGCCGTCCATCGAATAGGCTTCTTCGTGATTGATGCGCTTCGTCAAAAAGCGCTCATGCAAAATATCCCAATGCCGGGCTTCGTCGGCAAAGATGGTCGCGCTGCCGTCAACCCGGCTGGCGATGGTCGAGATTGATTGTAGCTTCTGAGCGGAACACGAACGGGAGCGTGATCCCATTGCGCTCGCGCATGATGACGACAACCCGGCGCTTGCCGGTTTGGTTCATCAAGCAAGCGCCGGTCGCGGCGGTTCTCTGTCCAATTGGCGGGCTTCACGTAACCGCCAAAATAGGCGCCGTCGATCTCGACTTCGCCCGAAACGGTTTCGTTTCTCTTTTCATCGGCAAGCGCTTCGCGGATTTTGTGAGCCAAAACGAAAGCTGTCTTGTACTGGCAATCAAGGTCGCGTGAGAGCTGCAAAGCGCTATGCCCCTTGGCGCCATTCACGAAGATCGCGATTGCAAGGATAATATTGCGGATCGGAAATCTTGCGGCTGGCGAAGATCGTACCGGACGTAACGCTAAATTGATGCGAGCAAGCCTGGCACTTCCAAAGCTTGCGCATCTCATACTTGTAGGTGGCATTGCATTGGCAGCGCGGGCAAACTGGCTCGCCTTTGGTATCGGTCCAACGGATTAGCCGGAAGGCGTCATGGGCTTCCTCGTCCGTCATGCGCGCGACTTTCGCCAAATTTAGCGAACGTGCGGCCGGTGAAAGGAGGAAGTGCTGAGACATTTGAGCGCCAACGTTTTCCGTTGACGTAACTTATAAGCGTTGAAAGCGTTGGTGTCAACAAAAATCGTTGACGTTTGCGAAATTTATTGCTATCAGGCTGATATGACGCCTGAGCAATGCCGTGCTGCACGTGGATGGTTGGAGTTTTCGCAAGACGATCTTGCCAGCGCCGCGCACGTCTCCCTTTCAACGGTGCGTGACTTCGAGAAAGGGCGTCACGTTCCGATTGCGAATAATCTAGGGGCAATGAAAGCTGCGCTTGAGGCGGAAGGAATTGTTTTCGTTGATGGCGGCGGGACATGCGGAATCACCTACGCAAAGCCAGAAAAAGGCGAAGCGCACTAGACGGAATCAAATAAATCTGCTATAAAGGCAAAGCCGCCGCGACCCCCTCCGGGATCGCGAACGGCCGAGCCAAGGATAGCTGGTTGCTAGGGCCTTAGCCCTTCAATCGGTTATAAGACGGCTTGCCACATGGGATGCTCCTTTCAGTTGGAGTGCTCGGTTAGCCAGAGCGCTGTGTCTTTCCGGACGGCGCGTTCTGACGGTGGATAGGTGGAGGCGGGGGGAGTCGAACCCCAGGGGGAGACCGTGGATAGGGGCTCCCTGGCCCGGCCGATAACCGCCCCCAATTCTTTATCACAGCCCGCTAGCATTTGCTAGCGGGCTTTCCTTATGCGACAGAAACCATAGCTCGCCACGCCGTTCGGCGAAGCCGTCGGTCTTGAGAGCCGACAGTGTCCCGCGAACGGAGTTTTCCTTAAAGCCTGTCTTTTCAATTATTTCCGATGCAGTGATCCCGTTTGTCGCGTTTTTAATTAGCAATTCAATCACGGGCTTAACTGTCCCAGGGTGTGCACGGGCCAAGATGTTAGCTGTGACCATCGCAGTTGCGACGTTCCTTGGTATGATTCCAGACGGTGCTTCGCTAGGCCCAAGGTAGGTTGCTAGTTGGCGCCTTATTTCTTCGCGTTCTTTCGCGCGGCCAGCCTCGTAAGCCTCATCGAGAAGCTTGTGGAGGTCTTGCGTAGCACGGGACAGGATATTTTCGATATTGGCGGCTGACATATGTTGCCCCTGATTCGGCGAATGTCATGTTATACCGCAATATGGCAGAGTCCGCAACATATGTTGCGCTAGAAAATGTTTTCGTTCGACAGATAGCCGTTTATCGCATAGTTATAGCTTAGGTGAGTTTGCTACATAATACCGGATAGTCCGGTATTATGGCGCAACTGCCACAAGAATTTTGACCGGCCGCCCTCTATCTCTGCCGCATGGCAGAAATTCGGACCGTCACGACGCTTCGCTCAAAGCGAGCGGAAATCATAGCCTCAATCGCGAACTATGAAAAGAGGCTCGCGCAAGCGCGGGCCGATCTTGCACACATAACGGCGGCTATCACGATCTTTGAAGCCTCCGGCGATGTCGAAGAAATCCCGCCCTACGTCGATATTCATCGCTGTTTTAGGCGCGGCGAGGCGATCAATCTTTGCAAGGAAGCGCTCGCCAGCGGCCCGCTGAATACCCGTCAACTCGCCTTGAGGGTCATGGCCGCCAAGGGACTTGATACCGGCGACAAGGTGCTCGCCAAAGCTGTCGCTGGGCGCCTCATTCACGCGCTTCGCCAGCAATGCCGACGCGGGCTTATCGACGGGACAGAGAAGCATTTAGGAGCGCGGGTTTGGGCTTTGCCAAAGGAATCGCAGCTACGACATCTTGGCCGTAGTTATCCTTGACGATTTGTCAATGGTCTGCGATTGATAATCAGGCTATGCCGATGTCATCGCCGACTACGCCGATAAAAATTGACGCTGTTGCCTTTCAAGACCCGTCAGGCGCATGGATAGCTCAGTGTATTCAATATGATATCGTTGCTCGGGCTAACAGTTTGCCTGAGCTTCCCAATGCCATCCAAAGAGAAGTTGTCGCCAACCTTTGTATCAATGCCAAGCTTGGCAGAAAAGATTTGGATGGAATACCTCCGGCCCCAGAAAAATATCAAGAAGAGTTTCGAGCTGCTAAGCTAAGGTTGTCTCCGCGATCAAATCTAAAAATGTTTGATAGTCCACACTCGATTGAATTAAATGACCTAGGAGTCGTTGAGGCGGCCTAATTTTTGGCAAAGCAAATCGGAACATTTTGGAAGGCTGAGCTTATTATCGCCCTGTTCGTCCAAATGGGATGTGAGCATAGGATAGCGGAAGAAATTATACATTTACCTGATGGTGATTGCTATGGGTTTAGTTATTTATTCAACCCAGAAAATGGAAAACACGTTCCAATAACCGATCTTTCTCCTGATCATTCTATTTCTACATATGAGGTTGAGTATTGGGAGCGCCGTTTGGGTGTTGTAATCCCAAAGCCGCCTAAATATTAGGCAGCCGCGTGCCGTTGCCAATAGCCGCCAAAATCGACGGAAGGCCCGCGCTTCATCGCCAGCCATGAAATCATGTTGACCTGATCGCCATTCGACACGCGGCGATGGTCTTCACGCCATGAGGCCTCTTGTGCGTAGCGAAGCAAATATGGCCCGGCAATATGATGATGATGGCCGGCCTCGGCGCGGCGCATGCGGCTGAAAAATTCCTCGGCCCAATTCGTACAAGCGCCGTCAAGAGAATAGGCTTCTTCGTGATTGATGCGCTTCATTTCGTATGTGGCGTGCAACGCATCCCAAGAGTCACCTTCGTCCGCGTTGACGATCGTTCCTTTGGCGATGCGCGACGCGGATGAATGAGAGGGCCTGCCCTTCGGTGCGGAACACGGCCGGGAGCGAGCGGCCATTGCGTTCGCGGATAATGACCACGGCCTTGCGCTTGCCGGTTTGATTGCGGCGCGAGGCGGCGATCACGGCGGTTCTCAACATGGTTCGCTGGCTTCACATAACCGCCGAAATAGCCGCCATCGATTTCCGCGACTTTGCCCTCGCCTCCAAGTTTGCGGCTTTTCATTTCTTCGGCCATGGCTTCGCGCAGCTTATGGAGCAACACGAATGCGGCCTTATAGGACAAGCCAAGGTCGCGGGAGATTGCCAGCGCGCTCTTGCCCTTGACCTCATTGCAGAAGATCGCGATGGCCGCGAGATAGCCGCGTAATGGAAGCTTGTGGAACGCAAAGAGCGTCCCGCTAGTAATCGTGAAATCTTCCCGGCAGGCGCGACAACGGAACCGGAGCAAGCCATTCGGGCGCCGGCACTCATAAGCGTTCAAGCCGCCGCAATGCGGGCAGAGCGGCGCGCCGTCTGTCTCCGGCCAGCGGACCTTGCGAAACATCGCCTCGGCTTCCGTATCCGTCATGCGGAAGACCTGAGCGAGGCTCAGTGTCTTGGCAGGGCGGGAAAGAAGGAAGTGTTGCGACATGTTTCATATCTACAAGGTAACTTGCAGATATGATGGCCTATAAAGAGCCTCTTGTCAACAGGAAACTTTCATTTATGATGGGTCTCATTCATTTTTGAATGGGTGAGGCCATGACCATAGACGACATTGAAAAAGAATGGGCTAATCGCGCTCGGCGATTTCTAAAGGCTGAATTGAAGCGGGCCGAAATCAGTTATGCGGAACTCGCCAGGCGGCTTAATGCAAAGGGCTTTCAGGAAACCGAAGCGTCTATTACAAGCAAGCTAGGGCGCGGGACATTTGCCGCGACTTTTTTCCTCGCTTCCTTGGCAGAGATCGGATGCGAAATCGTGCGCTTAGAGGATGTTTGATTATCGTTTTTGCGGTCTGTGTCATTCTGCTAGAAAACATCGGGAGCGTCGCGAAGAAACCCGTAAAGCCACAACCCCACGCCCAGCAAAGCCAACAGCAACCCGAAGCCGATAAGCGCGGCACCTTGGACGCGCCTTTTATTGTCAAACCTCTCCCCGCCGAAAAGAACCAGCAAGAAGCCGACGAGGACGCTCGCGACAAAAGCGAAAAGCGTTGGAATGATCGGATCACGATTTTCATCGGCGTAGCGACGGCCATAATTCTGATTTTTCAATTGATCGTATTTGGCTGGCAGGCTCACCGCCTCAAACAAACCATCGAGGCGATGAAAAAAATCGGGGCGGATCAATCCCGCGATATGCAAGGATCGATCGCCGTCGCCAAAAGCGCAGCCAACGCTGCCCGAGACCAGGTTTCGCTCAGCCGAGAAGCCCTCATTATGACCGAGAGGGCGTTCGTTTTTTGCGAACGGATCGAGCATTTTTGGCGAGCTAAAAAGGAGACAGAGGAAATCATTGAGTGGATATTCTTTCCTGTTTGGAAGAATAGCGGCAATACCCCAACAAAACATGGAATGGGATGTGTCAACACGTGGCTTGCCGTTGATGCTGGCGATCTTCCATACGATTTCACATTCCCAGATTATGGCAGCGCAGAGAGAATTATGATTGGACCTAGTCTGCAAAGGCACGGCAGCCAATTGTCTATTACAATTGCAACAATGCATAAGATTAGAGAAGGAACTGCGCACGCTTATATGTGGGGATGGGCCGAATACGATACTATTTTCACAGTTGACACGATAAGGCATAGATCCGAATTTTGTGTTGAAATACAAGTTACAGGAAACCCCATTTATAAAGAAGGAGGTTTCGCCTTTCGCGCTCACGGGCCGTTCAACGGCTTCGACGATGAATGCTACCGCAAGCCAAAGCCCTATAAATAAGGCGGCCACCACCGCCCGCGCCATCATGACGCGCGCTCCTAATCAACTAACCTCTTTCTCAACATGGGCGTGGACCTCCAACCGCGCTTGTGGCAGTTGCGCCATAATACCGGGATAGTCGATCGCGTCGAGCGCGGCGGCGAGTTGCGGCACGACCCGCGCTTCCCGATGCAGCGCGGCCACGACCGAATAGACCGGCAGCCGGCGATCCTCGACGCGAGCTCGAAACGGCTCTTGCCCGCAAGCAGTGCTCGCCGCCCCGGCGAACAGACGAAGCCAGATCGAGGCCAGGAACAAACAGGTCATCGATAACGAGACGCCGGCGAGGGCAAATGCTGGCGCTAGGCCGAATGCAAAGGTGGAGACCGCGATGGCTGTCATGGCGAAGGCGCATTGCGCCTGGCTTGGGCCGGCTTTCGCGGAAAGGCTCGGATCGAGATTGGCGAGGCCGAGGGTTGCCTCGCGCAGGATCGACGCGATCGTCGCCGCGCGCACCAAGCGGGACAAATGCGAAGGCGTCGTGATCGCAAGGCGGGCGCCCAAGCGCTCGCCGCCGCGCGCTCTTGCCAAGAGATGGGCGAGCAGTCGACCTCGCGGTGCGGCGAGCCACCCTGGGCCGGCGTCGTCATCGAGCGGCGCGAGGCCCGCATGGATCGCGTGCGGATAGCGCGCGCCGTTGCCTAGCGCCACCTCTCCGTCGATAAAGGCCGCGCCGAGGCGATGCGCGAGACAACGATAATAGAAACTGTCGCCGATCGACCCGCTCGCGAGCAAGGCGGCCTCCGGCGTGATGGCTTGCCGGCGTGCCTCCACGGCCGCAAGGAGCAAAAGCGCCGGACTCACACCATAGGCGGTGAGAAACACTAATCCGGCCGGCAATGGGACGGGGCGCCACTCCTGGGCCGCTCCCGGATGTTGGCGAACCGGCGCCTTCGGCAGCAGGCCGGTCAGGGGCAAGGCGGCTACAATTCCGCTAGGCCGACGCAAATCCGTCTGTCCAAAAAGGCAAAAAAGCGATAAAGAAAGCTTAGCAAATATGAACGTATTTATATATTGATATTCGTCAAAAATCAAGCAAAAGTGGAAAAATTATGCGCCTGTGGCTCCTGGCCCCTCGCGCGGCGTAACCGGGGCCGTGTCGCCCCTATCGGCGTAGCAGTGGACGCACGTGAGCGGGATTTCCTTGGCGCTGCGACACCCTGGGACTGAAAAAGGAAAGCAGGCTGGAGACGTAGCCGATTTGGAGTGTTGCGTTCAGCACGGCGAAATCAAGAAGCGGGCGCAGCAGGCCGTGCTCGACAGCAGCGGACCTGACGAGAACCGCGGCGAGGACGAACGCGCACGCCGGGATTAGAACCAAAACCTTGAAAAACCGCCCAAGAATCACCCCCAGAAGGAAGCTCCAGATGAATAGGATGGCCATGCAATTTCTCCTCGATGGCGCGACTATGCCGCGACAATTGTTAACTGCTGATATTTATCAAACACGCGACAAGCAATTTTGCAAGCCTTAATTTCTTGGCATAAATGCATAACTCACGTATAGTGAACTACTTTATTTTGTACTGCGAGAGTAACCGCGCGAAGTGAACACTTCGGAACGCAATCCGGTTCGATTCGAACGAACAAGCGTTATTTGCGGCGGAATGTGAGATAGGCAGATTTTCGCCCGCCGCGAAGCGCTTTCACTTCGTATCTCGTGCCGGTCCATCCGTCCCACGGCCTTTGCCAATCCCTGGGGCTAGCAGGCGCCCAGACAAAATCGGGCGAGCGCAAGACACGCGCCAAGCTCCAGCCCGCGTTGCCGTCGATATCGGTCGCAAAGCGAAGCTCCGCGCCCCGACGCATGACCCGCGCGAGCCGCGCCAGCATTTCGCCGGACAGGAACCGGCGCCCGTGGTGGCGCCGCTTTGGCCAGGGGTCGGGATAAAGCAAATAGACGCCGTCCAAGGCCTCACTTGGCAGCGCTTCGATCACTGCCCGGGCGTCGCCATTGTAGAGGCGGACATTGCGCAACTGACCCGCTTCGATGAGCGCCAAGGCCTTGGCGATGCCGTTCAAAAACGCCTCGCAGCCGATATAGCCAATATCGGGATGCGCATGCGCCTGGGCGGCGAGATGCTCGCCGCCGCCAAAGCCGATTTCGAGCCAAAGCGCGGATGGCCTACCGGGAAATAGGCAGGCGGGATCGGGAATGGGCCGCGATGCATCGAAGCTGAGACACGGCAAAACCATGCGCAAAAGCGAGGCATGATAAGTGCACAGCCTCCTGCCTCGGCGCCGGCCATGTAAGCCGGGTGAATTCGCCATTGTTTCCAGCGGCGTCGCGGCGCTAGGTCGGGGCCGCCGCGATTGCGGCTTTCCGGTTTAACTCCCGGTGTCCATTTCGGGGTTCAAGTGCGCCGCGCGGCGCCCAACCTCGGCAAATTAGCGGTATCATGGCGCAACTGCCACAATTGGTAGACCGGGTGCGCACCTAGATTCAGAGCATGACGGCTAGTATCCTGATTCTGAGATTTTCAGCTTAGCTGAGTGATGCTCGTCGATGTTGCGTTTGCTGAAGCGATTGATGGCGACAAGGATATCATCGGTGGACTTTGTCCAGCGGAACGGCCTAGGTTCCGCATTGGTTGCATCGATAATCGATGTAAGCTTTGATATCGGCTCCGAGCTCCTCGGCTGACCGCTGCACGCCACGCCGGATTTGTTGTTTGGTCAGCCGAGCGAAGAAGCGCTCGGGCTGATTGATCCATGGCGATGATGCCGGCGTGAAAAGGATGGGTCAGTGCGGCCGTTTGGCGCATCAGCCATCGGCTTCATGCAGCCTTGAAACACGACTTGACCCTTCACCGGTAGGTGATGTTAGCGTTGAACATTTCCCTTGCGCATGTGTCGCAATTACACCATATTCTCAATGATACCACTCGGCGCTTTCGCCGTCCAGCCCCGAAGAAAATCAATCCGGACGGCTAATCAACGAAAAAAGGAATGTAAAGTTATGGGTGAGCTTCTTGAGATCGCGAGTTGGGTTGGGACGCCTCTTGGTGGCATTACGGCGGTTGTCTTCGTGACTGTTCTGTTTTTTTATGCACGGTGGGTCCTCTCGGCTCCGAAAAAAAAAGAAACGAAGTAGGATAATCTTTTCCACGCCGCATGGGTCAATCTACCATAGGTTAATGGGCGGCGCACCGGCGGCGTCCTTTTGGCGATTTCACTCACCTTGCCAATGAAGCGAACGCGGGTCCGTGCTTGACAACGGTGGGGCGCGGTCGCGCTAATTTTCCTTGATCTCCGAAAAGACGATTTCCGGCCATTTGTCCTGCTCGTATTTGAGGTCGAAGGCCGAGGCAGCCAGGAAGACAGGCGTGCCGTCGAGATCGCGCGCGGTCGACGTGGGGTGCGCGTGAATAAATCCATCGCGTCCGGCGGGATTTTTCGCGTCAATCCAGCGGGCAAATTCGAACCTGCTTGTCTCGAAAGTCACGCGCAATCCATATTCGGCTTGAAGCCGCTTGGCGAGGACATCGAGCTGCAAGGCGCCGACGACGCCAACGATCGCGCCCGATCCGTCGTTGGGCAAAAAGAGCTGGACAACGCCTTCTTCGGTCATTTGGCCCAAAGCCTCGCGCAGCTTCTTCGCCTTCATGGCATCGCCGGTCTTGACTCGGCGAAGGATCTCGGGGGCGAAGCTCGGGATCCCGCGAAAGACGAGATCCTCGCCTTCCGTCAAGGTGTCGCCGATGCGCAAGATGCCGTGGTTTGGAATACCGACGACATCGCCTGCGTAGGCTTCGTTGGCCAGTTGCCTGTTCTGCGCGAAGAAGAATTGCGGCGCGTTGAGCGCGATATTTTTGCCCGTGCGGACGAGCTTGGCCTTCATGCCTCGCGTCAATTTGCCCGAACAAACGCGCAGAAAAGCGATCCGGTCGCGATGATTTGGGTCCATGTTCGCCTGGATCTTGAACACGAAGCCGGTCATTTTTTCCTCGCGAGCGTCGACGGTTCGCGAAGCCGCCGGAAGACCGTGCGGCGGCGGCGCGAAATCCATCAGCGCGTCGATCAAGTCGCGCACCCCAAAATTGCGCAAGGCGCTGCCGAACAAGACGGGCGTCAAATGCCCTTGCTGAAACGGCTCGGGGTCGCACGCTTTCAAGCCCGCCCGGGCGAGTTCGATCTCGTCGCGGGCCTTGGCGAAATCCGCTTCGTTCAAGAGGCCGGCAATGAAGCAATCGTTTGGCCCGGAAACAGGCACGGGCACGCCGTCGCGGTCGAGCCGACGCACGAGATTGCGCCGCAAGTCGAACGTGCCCGCGAAGGCGCGGCCGCGCCCCAGCGGCCAGGTGATTGGGGCGGCATCGAGCGCGAGCGACTGTTCGATTTCGTCGAGGAGATCGAAGAAGTCCCGCGTTTCGCGGTCGAGCTTGTTGACGAACGTCAGGATTGGAATATCGCGCAGGCGGCATACCTCGAACAATTTATGGGTCTGTGTCTCGATGCCTTTCGCGGCATCGATCACCATGATCGCGGCATCGACGGCGGTTAGCGTCCGATAGGTATCTTCCGAGAAATCCTCGTGGCCCGGCGTATCGAGGAGATTAAAGACGCAGCCGCCATATTCGAAGGTCATGACCGAGGTGACGACCGAGATCCCGCGCTCGCGCTCGATCCCCATCCAGTCCGAGCGGGTCTGGCGCCGGTTCGCCTTGGCGCGAACCTCGCCCGCAAGCTGAATCGCGCCGCCGAAAAGCAGGAGCTTTTCGGTGAGCGTCGTCTTGCCCGCGTCGGGGTGGGAAATGATGGCAAAGGTTCGCCGCCTGGCAACCGGATCTTGATGGTTCATGCCGGTCCTTCGTTGCAAGGGAAGGCGGGGATGTCAATTGGCGGGCTGCAATCGCAACGGCGCAGGCTCGCCCGTAGACTGCGTTTTGCCTGATTTGCATCGGCAGCCTTGCGTGAGACGGCTTGCGAGCGCAAAAGCCTTGGCCGCGCAAACTCGCATTTGGCGCCGCGCGGCGGCATGGGGTGCGGCGCCAATCCGAACGGTCCGGTCGATAATATCGCCGGGATTTATTCCAAAGACTTAAACGTGCTGGCCTTGATGCCGCATCCGGCAAACCTCATCGATCCGCTGGTTGGCGGGACAGATAAGCGCGGCATGTTCGAGAGCGTGGCGGGTTTTACACAAGCGGCTTGCGAAAGCGGGTGTTCGGTCAGTTCGGCTTGAGTTCGGCGCTCTTCTGGAAGTCGGCATTGGCACGGGCCATGTCGCCTTTGGCATTATAAGCCTCACCCCTCACTTGATAGGCGCGAGTGTATTTCGGATCGAGACTGATGGCTTTGGTGGAATCTTCGATCGCACGATTGAGGTCTCCCTTAGCTCTGAGCACATCGCCTCTGCCAGCGTAGGCGGGAGCAAATTTCTCATCAAGGCTGATGGCCTTGTCGTAATCGGCGATCGCGCGGTCCAGGTCGCCTTTCTTAGAATAGGCAACGGCTCTGTTGGCGTAAGCGACAGCATCTTTCGGCTTGAGGCCGATGGCCTTGTCGTAATCGGCGATCGCGCGGTCGAGGTCGCCCTTCCCCACATAGGCATAGCCTCTGTTGCTATAGGCGACAGCAAATTTCGGATCGAGGCCGATGGCCTTGTCGTAATCACCGATCGCGCGGTCGAAGTCACCTTTCGTAGAATAGGCATAGCCTCTGTTGTAATAGGCAACAGAAAATTCCGGATCGAGATCTATGGCCTTGTCATAATCGGCGATCGCGCGGTCGAGGTCGCTTTTTCCCAAGTAGGCATTGCCTCTGTTGCTATAGGCGACAGCAAATTTCGGATAGAGGCCGATGGCCTTGTCGTAATCGCCGATCGCGCGGTCGAAGTCGCCCTTATCCGAGTAAGCAGTTCCTCTGTAGTAATAGGCGTCACCATTTTTTTGATCAAGGCCAATTGCCGTATCAAATGCACCGAACGCAGCATCGTCATCGTTTTTTCGCGCGTGTACTTTGAATTTTGCTACTAGTAATACGGCATATTCGGAAAATACTTTGCTAATACCAAGTCTCGCTGATCACGACCGATAGGCCCACTCTCTTGTTCCGATGGAGATGATTTTCCAGGGCATGTCGATGAGCTTGTTCCAGGCGAAGCAGCAGTGGTCGAGAATGTCGTCGTAGGATTCGAAGACGCGGTTCGAGAGCCAGTTGTCGCGCATGAATTGCCAGATGTTCTCGACCGGATTGAGCTCGGGCGATTTCGGCGGCAACGGCAAGAGCGTGATGTTGTCCGGGACGGGAAGCTTCGCCGAGACATGCCACCCGGCCTGATCGAGAAGAACGAGCGCATGCGCGCTTGGTGCGACCGCAAGCGAGATTTCTTCGAGATGCAGGGCCATGGCCTCGCTGTTGCAGGAGGGTAGTACGAGCCCGGCGCCTTTTCCTTCGGCCGGGCAGATGGCGCCGAAAATATAGGCTGAACTCGTCCTCTGGTCGTGCGGCGCCGAAGGCCGTGTCCCGCGTTTCGCCCATCGGCGGGTGACCTTGTTTTTCTGCCCGATCCGAGCTTCGTCTTGAAACCAAATCTCTATCGGCTTGCCAGGAGCCTCTTTTGCGGCGGTCTCCTCCACGAGGGCGAGAAAGTTTTTTTAAAAGCCGCCGCGGCTTCCTCGTCTTGCGCATGATGGCGCGGTCGCGCCGAGAGCTTGCGAAAGCCCATATGCCGCAGCTCGCGGCTGAGCGTCGGCTTGGAGATCGAAACCCGGAACTCTTCGAAGAGCCACTGCGCCAGATCGATCAGCCGCCAGCGGACGACGCCATGCAGGGCGGGAATCGGCCCATCTTCCACGACCTGCCGCAAGGCTTGGCGCTGGCGCTCGCCGAGGATGCTGGGAGCGCCCGGCGCTTTGCCGGTCAAGAGACCATCAGGACCTTTGGCGTTGAAACGGACAACCCAGTCGCGCACGATCTGCACCCCGACCCCGCCGATCCGCGCCGCATCCGGCCGCGAGCCGCCATCATAAATCTCGGCCAGTGCCAAGAGACGCCGGGTCTGATCGGGGTCACGCGATCGCCGCGCCAGCATGCGCAGGCCAATCGTGTCAAAGTCAGAGCGAAGCGGAACCGGAGTTGACATGGCAAACTCTCCCAAAAGCTGTTTGCCATGGTGAATCAGATAAATGCCGATTCGGGAATCCGCCTCAGGAGTCAAACTTTCAGAGACTTGGTATAAGATCTGCTTTATTTCCCGGAAATTGACCGATGATTTGTTTTGCAAAATTTTCACCCTTTGTGAACCAAATATCACCTTGACCATTTGAATAAAGAAGACGCGTCGCCTCTATATACGCTTTAGCATATATGTATTCGGCATGGCTTGAAGGAAATGTTGCCAGGAAATGTTCCATTTTAGTCATTCTTTTTGCAAACAGCGGCCAATCGACGGCCCACTGATTCAAGCAAGCCGACCCGATTTCGTGCAGCGACACGGCGACCAGATTTTCCTTCTCCTCCCCGTTGAAATCGTCCGGAAGGTCGCCGTGCTCGATAATCGTCGGCTTGGGACGTAGGTCACAGCCTCCGTGCTCGTTCATCGCGTAAATCATAACGGCTTTGTCTCGGTCCCGAACGTCTCCAAAAAGCAGAAGATCAGCGTGTTTCGCCTTGATCAATTCCCTCGCGCGTTGAAGCGCGTCATCTGTGGCGGTTTGCAAGTCCCTTGAAAAATCAAAGTTCAATGACTCACAAATTGGAACGACGAGAAATCCTTTTTCGCCGAGAGAAGCACGTATCACGCGCTCTGTATGCGATCCATCCGGATCATGCGCGAGCGGGCTCACTAAGATTGTGAATTGAGATTCATTGGCGATTGGATTTTGGCTATACCGGCACGATAACTCGCCTACTTTTTCTGAAATGCTAGTTTCAGCCGATTTGAAGAAATCCTTGACATGATCTGTGGTGGCGGCTGCCAGACCGGCAATAATAATGCCACCCAGCCAAGCGACAGGCCGTTTGATGATCGAGCGTGCGAGATTGTATAATTGGGTCCAAGCGGACATCTTGACAAACCAGCATAAATAACGAGAGCCGTCTTAGATCACTGCTGGCCCGTGATCAATGTTCCAGGCCAGCGCCGCGCGCGCATCCAGGTGAGGAAACCTCAAATCGACCAGTCCTCGGCGAGACCGTCGATGTGGTCGATGAGGCCGCGCGCGGTCACGTAGAGCGCGACGTGCCACGAATGATTTAGCCAGGCTGTCTGCGACAGCCGGATCTTACCCACGATCTGGGTCCAGAGATGAAGCGCCGCGCAGGGCTCCCGCCAGACTGGATACGGCAGGTCCGGCCAAGCTCCCCGATCTGTACCGCGCTGCGTCATGCCACACTCCATGGACGATGTCGTAAAGCAACTCGATAAGGCGAAGCGCATTCGTAGGTCATTCGGTTTGCGCGTCCAATGTCCACCTCAAAGGCAGATCCCGTCCGGAGAAAGCTTGTATCCAGGCTCTCTCCCTCCGCCAAGCTACCGTTCGCATTTGTTCCGGCCACTTGGGGAATTGACGTTCAACCCGCAAGGCTCGCGAGGCCATCCGGCGTTGGCCCGCCATGGGCGAAGTCGAGAAGTTCGATCGTATGGAGCACCGGGATCGATGTGCCGCTCGCGATTTGAGCGATGCAGCCGATGTTTCCGGTAGCGACTAGGTCGGGCGCGATTTGCATAATGTTGACAGTCTTGCGCCCGCGCAGCCGCATGGCAATCTCCGGCTCCAAAATATTATAAGCGCCCGCCGAACCGCAGCACAAATGCCCTTCGGGAATCTCGCGGACCGTAAAGCCGGCTTGCGTCAAGAGCTGCCGTGGCAAGGCGTCGATCCTTTGGCCATGCTGCATCGAACAGGCGGAATGATAGGCCACGGTTAGGCCGCAAGGTTGCGCCGGTTCGGGCAGATCGAGCAGGCCAAGAAATTCCGTCACATCCTTGGCAAGCGCGGAAACGCGCGCCGCCTTTGCCGCATAGGCCGGATCGTCGCGGAGCAAAAATCCATAATCCTTGATCATGGTGCCACAGCCCGATGCCGTGATCAAAATCGCGTCGAGTCCATGCCCCTCGATTTCCCTGCTCCAGACATCGATGTTGGTCCGCGCTTGGGCAAGGGCGCCCGCTTCTTTGCCCAAATGGTGAAGGAGCGCGCCGCAGCAGCCTTCGCCGTTTGGAAGCACGGTTATAATTCCGAGCCTGGTCAGCAAGCGAATCGCGGCGCCGTTGATGTCTGGCCGCAACACCTGCTGGACGCAGCCGCAAGCAAGGGCAATGCGGGCAATTGGTGGTCCGGCGGGGAAGATCACGCCCGAGCGCGGACAGGCGGCTTGCCGGATGCGGCGAGGGGCGAGGCGCAGCATCGCGGCAAGTCGCCGCCCGGTCCGGCCAAACCGCGGATAGAGAGAGTTGAACGGTCTCGCCAAGGGCGCGGCGGCAAGCGCAAATCGGAAGCGGTTTGGATAAGGGAGAACGGCGCCGAGAAAAGCCCGGATCAGCCGGTCCGCGAGCGGCCTCACAAACGTCTTTTCGATATGGCTTCTCGCCCCATCGACAAGATGCATATAGTTCACGCTGGAAGGGCAGGCCGTCATGCAGGCGAGGCAAGAAAGACAGCGGTCGATGTGCTTGACGGTCAGCGCGTCGGCGGGCCGGTTCTGTTCGAGCATGTCCTTGATAAGGTAGATGCGTCCGCGCGGAGAATCGAGTTCGTCGCCAAGCAGCACGAAGGTCGGGCAGGTCGCGTTGCAGAAGCCGCAATGGACGCAGGCGCGGAGAATTTTCTCCGCCTCCGCCGTCGCCGGATTTTTGAGCTGCGCGGGGGTAAAATTCGTCTGCATCTCAAAATTCCGGCCACATGCGGCAGGGTTCCAAAATAGCATAAGGATCGAACGCCGCCTTCAGCCGCCGCGACAGAGCGGCGAGCCCTTGCGGCTGCGGCTCGAACACCGGGATTGTCGCACGCGCCTCCTCCGGCGCGCGGATTAAAGTGGCATGGCCGCCGCCGTTTTCCGCAACCGCTTGACGAATGACGCCCGCCGCCGCGCCGGGGCAAGGATCGAGCGCGAGCCAGACCAAGCCGCCCGACCAATCGAACAAGGCTTCAGCAGCGCACGCGCGGGCAATCGTCTCGGCGATTTTTGGTCCGGCGGTTGGCGCCACGGAAATTTTCCATATGATTTTTTCGCGCGGGTAGGCGAGCGGCTCGACATCGCGGATGGCCCGCCAAAGCGTTTGGGATGCTGGCGCGTCGAGCCGTGCCATTGGCGCTAAGTCTTTCAGCATCGCTTCGAGCCGGTCGAGCCGTCCGGCGACGGAGGGCGCGAAGCCTTCCAGGCGCAACGCCGTGATCGAGCTCGAGTATCCTTGCGTCTTTGCCGCGTAAGACGGCAAATGCGCGGCACCGGATACATCGGCGGGCGCCCCCATCGCGGCGCAAAGCGCGTTTACGGCTGGCGCCAGATCGAGGCCGGTAAGTAGCAATGTCGCCGAGGTTTCCCCGCGCGGAAGCACTTTTAAGGTCACCTCGGTCGCTATCGCGAGGGTTCCGAATGAGCCCGCAAGCCCGCGCGGCAGATCATAGCCGGTGACGTTTTTCACGACCCGGCCGCCAGCCTTAAAGGCGTCGCCGCGGCCGGACACCGCCTTTATCCCTAAGACAAAATCCCGCGCCGCGCCCGCCTTGATCCGGCGCGGACCGGAGAGATTGGCCATAAGACATCCGCCGAGCGTGCCGGGCCCCGTGCCATACAGCGCCGCAAAGGACATCGGCTCGAAGGCAAGTTCTTGCACGTTCTTGGCGAGCATCGTCTCGATGGTCTCGATGGGTGTTCCGGCGAGCGCCGAGAAAACGAGTTCGTCGGGCTCATAAAAGGTGACGTCGTTGAGGCGGGAGAGATCGAGGCGGCCCGCGTTTTTCACCGGCCTGCCAAGCGCCGCCTTCGATCCGAGACCGGTGATCGAAAGCGGCGTGCGCGTTGCCGCTGCCTCGGCGACACATTCCGCCACCTCGGCCGGTTCGGCCGGGAGAAAAAGGGACATTTTTACGCGTGCGCCTTAACCGAAGCGAGGAGTTTATACGGTTTGCGCAATCATACCAAAATGTTTCAGCCCCTCAGTGCTTGGCGAGTGTTTGGACAAGGGCGCGGGCTTTTGGCAATTGCGCTTCAAATTCGGCAGCCAACGGCGCAGCGCCGCCGTCGCGCGATGTCGCAAAAGCCGCCTCGATCTGCTGAACCGCCAGTTTCGCCATCTCTGCATCGCCGCGCCGTTCGGCAAGCCGCATCAGGGCGACACCTTGATTGCCGGTGCTCTCGGCCCAATAGAGCGGCACGCGTTCGCGGGTAAATTCCTGCAAGGCTTCGCGATAGGCAGCGGCGGCGGCCTCGAGCCGCGCCGTCCCGCTCTCCCGCTCGCCGAGGCGAAGGAGCGCTTCGCCGAGATTGTTCTGGGCGATGGCCCAATCGAGCGGCACCCGCGCGCGGGTTAATTCCTGCAAGGCTTCGCGAAAGACGGCGACGGCCTCCTCGAGTCGCGCAGCCCCGCTTTCCCGTTCGCCGAACCGCATGAGCGCACCGCCGAGATTCACCTGGGTCATGGCCCATTGGAGCGGCACCCGCGCGCGGGTTGATTCCTGCAAGGCTTCGCGAAAGACGGCGACGGCCTCTTCGAGCCGCGCCGTCCCGCTCTCCCGCTCGCCGAGCACTCTGAGCGCATTGCCGAGATTATTCTGGGCCGCAGCCCATAGGAGCGGCACCCGCGCGCGGGTATTTTCCTGCAACGCTTCGCGATAGGCGGAAACGGCCTCCTCGAGCCGCGCCGTCCCGCTCTCCAGCTTGCCGAGGAGAAAGAGCGCACTGCCGAGATTGTTCTGGGCCGCGGCCCATTGGAGCGGCAAGCGCGCGCGGGTCCACTCCTGTAACGCTTCCCGATAGGTGGCGATGGCCTCCTCGAGCCGCGCCGTCCCGCTCTCCCGCTCGCCGAGCATTCTGAGCGCTTCGCCGAGATTGTTCTGGGTCATGGCCCATTCGAGCGGCGCGCGCTCGCGGGTCCATTCGTTCAGAACTCTGTGATAAAGCTCGATGCTCTCGGAGAGCGGTTCTTTCCGGACTGCCCGCCGTCGAGTGCGAGCGCATTAGCCTGAACCGCACCCCGGCGAGGGTTTCTGGATTCCAGACGCCTTCCTTGCTCTGAACCAGCGAGCGGACCTGCGCGATCAAGGGCGCGAGCCTATCGGCGACGTAATGTCCGGGCTGACCGAAGGTTAGTTCTGCCAATCGGGACTGTGTAAGGAGGCCCAAAATCTGCTTCAGGTCGTTCCAGAACTCTAACGGCAGCGCAATGGTCTCGGTCTGGGGCTGATATTTTCCGGTGGATTTGGCGCCCGGAACGTCCCGCGCCGGGGTCCAATAGAGCCGCATCACGCTTTTGCCGCTCAAGCTTATGACGATGCCCCAGACCAAAACATCGGCGCCGGTTTGCCCGAGCAGGTCCCGCGCCTTCTTTTCGGTCTTTTTCTTGTCGTGGTCATCAGGATCCATCGTCCAAGGAACGGGTACGGTTGTCACCCCCTCGAAATGCTCCAGATCGTCGAGTAGAAGTTTCTCGTGCTCCTGTTCTTCATCATTGTCGAGACGTGCAACTGCTATGGTGAGGTGGCCGGCAGGGGCGGTCGGGATTGCACTGCGTTTGAGATGCGCGATGAACCGCTCGACTCCCGGGCGCTTTACGATGTCTTCCCACTTCCACCAGACGAAGAGAGCGGCAGCAAGGAGAAGGAATGGAATCGCGCCGCGCGCACCGATGAGCTGCTGCAATTGGTGGTAAGCCTCGGGCCAGCCCGACGGCCCTGCAATCAGATTTTCAAAAGGGCTCTTCGCCGGTTCGGCGCCCCCCTCACACATAAAGCTTGCCGCCTTTCTCCAAAAACTCGGCGCTCTTTTCCGCCATGCCTTTTTCGCGCTCGGCCATCGCGGCGACTTCCTCGCGCAGATCCTGGGTGATCTTCATCGAGCAAAATTGTGGCCCGCACATCGAGCAAAAATGCGCGGTTTTATGCGCCTCTTTCGGCAGCGTTTCGTCGTGAAACAGCCGCGCCGTATCGGGATCGAGACCGAGATTGAACTGATCCTGCCAGCGGAAATCGAACCGCGCGCGGGACACAGCGTCGTCTCTGATCTGCGCCGCCGGATGCCCCTTGGCGAGGTCGCCGGCGTGCGTGGCGATAAGCGGCATCTTGCCGAGGCACCATTGGTCTTGATGCGGTCTTTCTTCGTTTTATTGATCAGTAGATAAGTAGATCGATAACTTTTTCTTCTCCGCGCAGCGCCGCGCTGCGGGTCAAGTGACCGTTTGGCTGAACGCGAAACTAGGATTGACGCTTCCGGTTGGGGACCAAGACGGGCGCGGCGGTTAAACGGCGTTTGTTGAAAACAAGGACCGTGATTGAGGCAAAAACCGCCGCGGCACCGAGCAGGGCAAGTTCTGTCATGGGAAAATCTCCATCGTTGACCGCTCCAAAGCAAGCAATAATCATGCCAGTCATAGGGATGCTCCTAGGGCCTGCGTTCAGTTAGGAGGCGATGGTACGAGAACGGATCAGAATCAAACGTGGAACGCTGTTGTTCGTTTGGCGCGAGTTTGCGGAAGGGATTCCCAAATCAGCAATTGCGTGATTCATGGGTGGTCGGCCTGAGGAGGGGCTGACCGATGCGACGCTATGCATTACGCGACGACCAATGGGATCGGATCAAGGATTTTCTTCCCGGCCGCGAAGGCCATGTTGGAGGCACAGCGGCGGACAATCGATTGTTTGTCGAAGCCGTTCTCTATCGGTATAGGGCCGGCCTTCCTTGGCGCGATCTTCCGGAGCGTTTCGGTGATTGGAAAATCATTCACCAGCGCTTCAGCCGGTGGGCGAAGAGTGGGATTTTTGAGCGCATTTTCAATCTGTTGGCAAGCGATCACGATAACGAATAGACCTCTTGCATAACCCTTTTTTAAGCAACAGTTGATTCTTTGCCGCCAAAGGGGAGCGGCGATGAGATGTGATTCGGTCAAAGAGCTGCAAGGCGCAGCATTCCGGCGGCTTACGGGTGTCCGGAGGAGCACATTTGAAGACTTGGTGGCGGTGCTTTTTGCCGCCAAATGCAAGCAGAAGGCGGCCGGCGGCAAGCCCAACACGCTTTGCATCGAAGACCAGCTTTTGATGATGCTCGAATATTGGCGGGAATACCGGACTTATTTTCATATCGGGCAAACTTACGGGATCAGCGAAAGCGCCGCCTACCGCAACATCAAATGGCGTGAAAATACCCTGGCCAAAAGCAAGGTCTTTCGGTTACCGGGACGCAAGGCTGTGGCGGCAAGCGAGCGGGTGTTCGACATCGTCTTAATCGACGCAACCGAGACACCCATCGAACGGCCAAAAAAAACAAAGGCGCTACTATTCTGGCAAGAAGAAGCGGCACACGCTGAAAACCCAGCTCGTCGTCGAAAAATCGACACGCCGCATTCTTTGCCTCGCGCACGAAAAAGGACGGCGACACGACTTCCGGCTGTTCAAAACATCGAAGGTGCGGCTGCATCCTGAGACGAAAGCCGTTGCCGACCGCGGTTATCAAGGCCTGCAGAGAAGGCACGCGAAGACGAGCCTGCCCAAAAAGCGCAGCAAAAAGACTCCGTTGTCCGCAAGCGACCGGGAAAGAAACCGCGCCATCTCCGGCGAACGCGTGGCTTGCGAGAACGTCATCGCCATGCTCAAACGCTTCAAAATCATCGCCGACCGCTATAGAAACCGCCGTCGCCGTTTCGGTCTGCGCTTCTTCCTTATCGCCGCAATCTACAACATAGAGCTCGAGGCCGCGTAACGGTTATGCAAGAGGTCTAATCCCGCATACGCCGGATGAGGCAATAATTTGCAGCGTCGATGCCGCGATTCAGCTAACATAATCAGCATGTTATTTCGGATCGAATGAGGCCGTCATGGCGAACCCGGCGGGTGAATCGTATGATGGCGCTCTCAGGCTCGATTTCGACCGCCGATTGTTGCTTCACTTTCGCGGATCGGTGGTTACCTCCGACGCAGGCTTGCTCGCATACCGGGAACTGGACGACGCGCTGTGCCTCAGCGCGATGGCGGGTGATGCGCTCTCCGACGCACGCACTGGCAAGAATGGCCGGCATGCACTCGTCGGGATGTTGCGGCAATCCATATTTGGGCGACTTGCCGGATATGAAGACGTGAACGACGCTCAACGCCTGCGCCATGATCCCGCGATGCGGTGGATAGTCGGCGGAAAGGCGGCCTCGGATGCAGCGGCTTCGCCGAGCCAGATGGGCCGCTTTGAGACGCGCTGGCTCACGGCGGAAAAGAACCTTTCGGCGCTCGCTGATCTCTCCGGCAAATGGATCGACAGCGTTCATGGTCGCCGTCCGCCGAGAGGTATCTTGCTCGACATGGATTCGAGCGTGAGCCCGACGCATGGCGAACAGGAACACAGTGTCTGGAACGGTCACTATGACTGCACCTGCTATCATCCGCTGTTCGTTTTCAACCAATATGGCGATTTGGAACGCTGCGCCCTGCGCCCCGGCAATGTTCACAGCGCCGATGGATGGGAGGCGGTGCTGAAGCCGGTCGTGGCGCGGTATCAAGGCAAGGTCTCACGCATTTATTTCCGCGCCGACGCCGGCTTCGCAAACCCCGAAGTTTACGAATATCTGGAGGCAGAACGGATCAAATATGCGATCCGTCTGCCCGCCAATCACATCTTGCAAGAGAGGATCGGCTATCTGCTCAAACGCCCGGTTGGTCGCCCGTCCAATGACGTCTGCCGATCCCATGCAAGTTTCACCTATCAAGCGGGAAGCTGGTCGCAGCCGCGCCGGGTGATCGCCAAGGTCGAATGGCATCCGGGCGAGCTTTATCCGCGCGTCGGCTTCATCGTGACGAACATGGCGCGCTCCGCCGAGAATGTCGTCGCCTTCTACAACAAGCGCGGCACGTGTGAGCAATGGATCAAGGAAGGAAAAGGCGCAATCAAGTGGACCCGGCTATCATGTCGGTCGTTCGCTGCTAACGCCGTCCGTCTCCAGCTTCATGCGCTGGCCTACAATCTCGGTAATTTTCTGCGCACGCTGGCGACGCCCGAACCGATAAAGGATTGGTCACTGACGAGCCTGAAGGAAAAGCTGATCAAGATCGGCGCGAAGATCGTGAGCCATGGCCGCTATGTCGCATTTCAGATGGCCGAAGTCGCCATTCCGAAAAATCTCTTCGCGGACATCCTACGAATGATCGCCGACCTGCGGCCGCCGCCCAATCCAGCGCCTGCGTGAAGTGTTCGGTCGTCATGCGTCGAGCAAAAACTAAGGGAGAAGTGCGTCTTGATCACAACCAACTCTGTATTGTCCGGTGCGCGATCCGCCCATGTCACTGGTTTTGGTGTGCCGGAGCACCACAGCAGCGCCGCAGCGCGGCAATCTCAACCTCAATAAGCGGGCGATCCGGAAAATAATGCCGGTATAGGACGAATGTCCGATGTCACGGCAGGAGATCAATGATACGCGCTTGGCACATTCCCGGTTATCTGGGGAATGCCAGCTAATACATGATGATCGACGCCACCATTGTGCGTGCTCACCAGCACAGTGCCGGGGCGCGAAAAAAAAACGGCGCGCAAGCGATCGGCCGCTCGCGCGGTGGACTGACAACCAAAATCAACGCTCTTGTCGACGCTCTTGGCAATCCTGTCCGCTTAATACTCACGCCAGGTCAGGCCCATGATCTGGCTCGCGCAGCGGAATTGCTTGAAGCCGCCAATCCAGACGCCTTGATCGCCGACAAGGCCTTCGACGCCGATCCGTTTATCGCCACCCTAACCAAGCGGGAAATCACTCCGGTCATCCCGCCGAAAGCGAACCGCAAAACCCCACGGCTTTGCGATTTCGCGCTCTCAAAAACTTCTGCAATAACGAAAGGAGGCGCGATGTCGGGAAGTGGGCTCTTTTGAATTGCCTTAATTAGAAGCATCTTGGTGTATACCAGAATATATAGTCGAGAAAGTTGTCGAACATTGGCACGCGTTACGCCAGCTACCACTTTTTGACGATGAACCAAAACCTGAGCCATCGTAGTTGCCGCTGCGAACATCGTCAGTCGCAATAAATCTCTCTGCAGGTGCTTTGATATCGCGCGAGACAAGCAGTGTGCTCTACACCACTCGTCGCTGCTTGCTCACTCGCGGCATCCGACAAAAAGGGCCAGCATCGTGGAGGCACGCTGAATAGTTGGGGTAAATCTCTGTTTTGCAAATGCCAATTCTGCTACCATTGCAGCGCACAAAGACATAACTATAAGCGCGCGTATTGTTAATATAGCAAAAGGGACCGGCGCCGCCAGCGTGAGCTATCACTAAATCTTGGTGACGGAAGGGGTCAGGCGGCAGCGGCTTGATGACCTCAATTCCGTCGGTGAACTTTACACCGAGAATTATTTTCGACAACTGGTTGTGGCCATCGAGGCGACGCCAGTTTTTCTCGGCGGCCTCGGCCAGCTTGAAGATCATGGCGAGCGCGGTCTTGTTCGAGAGACATCCTTTGGAGCGCACTGTTCGGTGGCGGACCGTCGCGAATGAGCTTTCGATCGGGTTGGTCGTTCGCAGATGCTTCCAGTGCTCAGCCGGGAAACTTCTCATTGGGGACGCGTGTGCCGGCGAACCGGGCGGTCGACAATCACGTCTACGATCGGATGCGAAACTTCCTCGCCAGACGGCACAAAATGGGCACTCGTGGCAGCCGCCGGTTCTCTCGGGACGTTGTGTTCGGAGAAATCGGCGTGTGCGTCTACTATGCATCGAGACCGCCAGCTTCGCAATGAAGTCAATCGGAGAGCCGGATGCCGGAAATCGGCACGTCCGGTTCGATGAGCGGGGACGGGAAACGGGGTGTTGGCCAAACGGCCCCAAGCCACCGCGCCCACCCTCAACTCTACCCTCCAGAATATGGTGGGTGAGGCGATCGAGCAGCGCGCCGGTCAAGCGTTGATTCCCGAAGACGCTCGTCCATTCCTCGAACGGCAAATTCGACGTAACGATAGTCGAGCCGCGTTCATGACGCTGGCTGAAGATCTCGAAGAGGAACTCGGCGCCGGTTTGGGAAAGCGGCACATAGCCGAGTTAGTCGACGACGAGCAGTTTGACGGCGGCGAGCTGGGCTTGGAGTTTGAAGAGACGCCGCTCGTCGCGCGCTTCTATGAACATCCACAGCCATCCCTCTTCGAATCAGACTTTAAAAAGGGTGGGCCTCGAAAGTGGCCGGGTTTTACTCCGCCACGCGCGACCGCGTTATGCCGCCGCTCCGTGGCCTACTATTGCTCCGCCGCGTAGACCCACGGCATTTCCCTGTCTTAACCCTTTGCAAATACGCGGCTTCAAATCCGGCACGGCGCTCATTTCTAAATCTTCGCGCGTATTAATCTAAATTACCCGAGTTAGCTGCGCCGCCGCCGCAGAAAATTGCCGGGCGCGGTCCGATCAAATGGAAACGGATCACGCCTGGAAGCGCGCGTATTTATGGGTTAATGTGGGCCGTGACCCAAGTCGCGCCGCTGTCGCCGCCGATGATCAGGGTCGCATACACCGTGTTCGTGGTTCCGGTCAAATTCGCGCCCTTTGCCCCCGCGTCGAACGTGTAGCGCAGCGTGCCCGTCGGCGTGATCCGCGCCCCCAGGTCCACGCCGCCGACGCTCCCCGCGAAGACGAACGAACCGCCAGACTGCTTACGGGATTGATCGCGGGCGCTGTACTGCTCAACATAAAGCCGGAACCGAGTCCAAAGGTATCCAGGTTTGGCTTGCTGCCGAACTGGATCTGGAGGTGGGCGTTGAAGGCGAGGAAGGGGACGCCGGGCGGCGGCACGGATGGCGGGGTCGTGGCCCTCACCGCAACATTGGCGGAGCCAGCATTCGTGACATAGACGTGTTTGCCGTCCGGCGTGACGGCGACAAAAACGGAGTTACTCCCCACCGCGACCGTGGCCGTCACAGACGGGGGTCGTGGCCGTGTCGATCACCGAAACGGTGCTGTCGCCTTCATTCGCGACATAGACGCGCTTGCCGTCCGAGGTGACAGCGACCCCACGAGTGCAACTTCCCACCGTGATCGTGGCCCCCACCGTGTTGGTGGCCGTGTCGATCACCGAAACGGTACCGGGGAAGCCATAATTCGCGACATAGGCGTGTGCCCCGTCCGGGGTGACGGCGACCCCAAAGGGGGCATTCGGGAACGTCGCCACCGGGACCGTGGCCACCACGGAAGGAGGGATGGTGGCCGTGTCGATCACCGAAACAGTGCCGGAGCCTTCATTCGCGACATAGGCGAAGGGTGCCCCTCCGCCGGCGAGGCCAGCAAGCCCAGCCCATCGCCAGCACCGCGCAGAGGGCCATAAATCCCCGCGCGCTTGCGGCGCGGCGTCCGTTACGATTGTTGCTAAACATAAAACATTCCTCCCCAATAATACCGGCATTTTTCCAGACCGCCGTTTTCAGCCTCGTTTTACTTCCGTGCCGCTCTCCTGACAAGGCCAAGCCGGTGCGCGGCGGGATCGGTTCATCCCCGCATGCGCGGGGAACGCGCCGAGTTCGTCGACTGGTCGGTAGACGCGTTCGGCTCATCCCCGCATCGATCGATGCCTCCTACAATGGGTCGTCAACTCGGCCCATCTTCATCCATCATCCCCAACGACAACTGCTTGAGGTGCATTATGCCCGCCACGTCGCGATCGCCAGCGGCCTTCGTCTCCCGTCCGCCTTCGGTATGTACGTCCGGCGGGACGGCTGGGGCCGGTACGCTCCGCGGTGGATCCGTCCATGCAGATCGACGAGCCGTGGCTCAAGGTCTGCCTCGTAGTCGTCCCACGTCACGCCATCCACCCCGGGGGCGGCCTTGCGCTTGAGCGCGGAACGCTAGCCGGAGCGTGTCGTGGTGGAGAGCAATTGATGCGTATTTCATAATTCATCCGTTCTCGATACTTGTCCGCGCTCACTCCGGCCGCCGAACGGCCGCGCGGCTCACTCGTTACTCCGGTCCGATAATGCGACGGATGCCAAATTAAATGGCAATGGAAATGTCCCTGATCGGCCGCGCGAGCGAATTGTCCGATGTTTCCCCAATTTTCCGATCTTCAGTTTTGAAATTAGGCTTGCTGGGTCCGCATAGGGTCTGCAACAAAATAACTAAGGCGACGGAGAGCCGAAACTTATATGTAATGCATTGATTTCATTGGTGAGCGCGATGGGATTCGAACCCATGACCTCCTGATTAAAAGACAAGCGTAGCAAAATAGGCAGGTCATCCGGGAAATGCGGGATGAAATTGCTTTGAGTCCCGGCGCGGGAGAATCGCCCGCTTCGATCAGCGCCAGCGCGAATCTGAAATGGGACCCAAAGTAGGACCGGAAAAGAGCCGCGTTTAAAGTCCTAGCAATTCCATATCGTTATCAGATAGAATGGCGGAGACGGAGGGATTCGAACCCTCGATAGGGCTTTAACCCCTATAACGGTTTAGCAAACCGCCGCCTTCAGCCTCTCGGCCACGTCTCCGTGCATGCGGACAACGGCGCAGCTTCGTGCGCTCCCCTATGCCCGCGGAGGTATGCCCGAGCACCGGCGCGATGGCAAGGCCCGCGCGGCCACGGGCCACGCCAAAATCCTAAATTGCTTGATTTCTGAAAGCTGACAAATTCGTGCGGGTTTCAAAGGAAAAGCCCATGCCGAAAAACTTTGTGGCGCATATGTTTAGGAAATCCCCGACCACCGAGTGGCGGGGATGGTGACCTACCGGTTGGACGAAATTCTTCTCGCGACGTTGGCCTTGGTCTTGGGGCGAGCGGATGATTTTGATGCGATCGAGCTTTCGAGCCTTGAATATGTGACATAGCTAAAGCCCGTACTTGGCCTTACAAGCATGGGGTTGCGAAAGCGCGGACCGTCCGCGAGGTTTTCCGCTTATTAAAGCCGGAAGTTCTGAACCAACGCATTGGCTCTTGCATTGCATCGCGCCAAGACGTTGGGCGCGGCGAAGCCGCCGACTCGTCCTTCCGCTCAGGATGTCTGGCAGCAGCTGCGGCAAAACTCCCTCGCGAGGCGCATTATTGCTACCTCTACCTCCAGTGGCGCTGCGTGGCTCCGCGGCGGGAACCGCTGCACCGGTCCGCGTCGCCCGCGATCGCCACTCGCGCTTGGCGGTCGTGGATCCCTTCCTAGGGCCGTTGGTATTACAAGGATGCGATGCGATTTGAAGGAAACCGGGTTTCGCTCCAAGACGCCGTCGATTTGAACGGAATGCCATGAGCGCAGCAAAACGAGTGGTCAAGACACGCGCTGGCACCCTCCTGGCATTGACCCATGCCTTGGCATGGCTCGTTTTGGTTGCCGCTCAACTCGCCCTCCGGCCCGCGTTCGCGCTGGATGCGGCAGAAAAATCACACGCCTCGTTCACGGCGCCGCTGCCCCCGGCACGTCCAGCGGGTCTGGCGGGGGGACGCGCGACGATTGACATTCCTTCGGCTCCAGCAATTTCCGCCGCGCCAATCGAGCCGCCAAGGCCTCCGCCTGACTTACCGCCGCAGCCGCGAAATTTGCCACCGGCATCCCGCGCGCGGATGCACGCGTGCGGACTGGAATGGCAAAAAATGAAGGAAACGGGAGCAGCGGCGGACAAAACCTGGGGAGATTTCGCCCGGATCTGTCTGGCGAAATGAGCCTTCCTTTGCGTCCGGCGGAGGATAACGAACATGGGCGCCGGGGCGACGCGGACACCCTATGCTTTTATGCTCCCGCGCGCATTTGTCTCCGCTACATGCCGTGAGCCAATCCTCTCGGTGGGCGCCGCGAGGATTTGCCACCCTCGCAGTGAAACCGTATGAAACCTCCTGCGACAGCAAGAAGGGACAACCGGCGACGCGACAAAATCCCCTGGCGCAAACAAGGCGCCCGAGAGCCGCGGCCGGCCGTCTCCAATTCCTCTCGCGAAGTCGTCAAGCGGTCTCCGGAGGACCCGGCGGCGGCGGTGGCGGCGGTTTGCGGACGGCCGGTTTGCGCACCACCTTCTTGGCGCTGACCTTTTTTGCCGGGGCCTTCCTGACGATCTTTTTCGCCGCCGATTTCTTGACGGATGCTTTCTTGGCCGAGGCCTTCTTCATCGGCCTTTTCTTGGCCATTGCCTTGCGCGCGGTTTTTTTGACAGCGCCCTTTTTTGCCGTGGACTTCTTCGCGGCACTTTTCTTCGCCGCGGCTTTCCTTGCTGACTTTTTGGTGGTTGCCTTCACCATGTTCAAAGTTCCTCTGCTGTTTTAGCCGACTGATTCGAAATGCCGACTAGAGGCTTGCATAGCGTAGCGCTGTTAATCAGCCGTGCAAGAGGCGTTGCTTCGCAAGCAACGCAAATGAGTGCGAATGACGCGCCGCCCGCGCGTCAAAAAATGCTTTCGGCCGCGTTCACTTCGACGAAGTAGCCGCTGTTTGATTAGACGCAATCGTCGCGTGCGAAACGCCGGCCGCGCGCGAAACATGGACGCCAACAAGATGCGATCAAGCGCGTCTAGCGGGCGTGACCCGGCTCTTGTCAGGTACGTTCGCTGATTCAAAAACCTATTATATTTAAAGGCTCTATTCTATTTTTCGAGGCCTTGGAACACGCCCGCATCGAGGCTTCTCGCGACTGCTGTTGCAGTTTCTCGCGGTGCTTTCGCAAGGCGCGATTTCGATCGACACAAGCGGTTTGGCAGAATCGATTTCAGCTGCGGCAAGCGGCCTTCGAGCAAATCGCGCGGCGCCAATTGAACGCGTGGATCAAGTGCAAAAAAATTTCGTTGGATGAAAAAAAATATGACGCACAATGGCGCCGCGATCGCTCCAATCGACGCGCATCGCGCGAATCACCCGAATCAAACGGTGATTCGCGATCGCTTTTCAGACCCCAAGTTTCGCTTTTAAGAGCTCGTTGACGGTTCGCGGATTGGCCTTGCCGCCAGTGTCTTTCATGACCTGACCGACAAACCAGCCAAGCATCGAAGGCTTGGCCCGTGCCTGCACGGCCTTGTCCGGATTCGCGGCGACGATTGCATCGACGCAGGCCGCGATCGCGCCATGATCGGTGACTTGCGTCATGCCACGGGCCTCAACTATGGCGCGCGGGTCGCCATCCTGATCCTCGGCGATGACGATCGCCAGCACATCCTTGGCGATCTTGCCCGAAATCGTGCCGTCGCTAATGAGATCGACGATTTCGGCGATCTGCCCGGACTTGATGTGGGTCTGCGCGACGGAAAGGCCGACCGAATTGGCGTAGGCCGCGACATCGCCGGTAATCCAATTGGCGACGAGCTTTGCATCGCGGGGGGATCCCCGGTGTTTGACCGCGGCTTCGTAATAGTCCGCGGTGTCCTTGTCGGCGACGAGGATGCCGGCGTCATAGGGCGGCAAACCGTAATCCCTGACGAAACGAGCCTTCTTGGTGTCCGGAAGCTCGGGCAGATCGCCCGCCAAGGCATCGACAAAGGCCTGGTCGAATTCGAGCGGCAGAAGATCGGGGTCGGGAAAATAGCGGTAGTCGTGCGCTTCTTCCTTCGAGCGCATCGAGCGCGTCTCGCCGCGCCCAGGATCAAACAGCCGGGTTTCCTGATCGATCTTGCCGCCGTCCTCGATAATGCCGATCTGGCGGCGCGCCTCGGCCTCGATCGCCTGACCGATGAAGCGGATCGAATTGACGTTCTTGATTTCGCACCGGGTGCCGAGCGGCTCGCCGGGGCGGTGCACCGACACATTGACGTCCGCCCGCAGCGATCCCTGTTCCATGTTCCCGTCGCAGGTGCCGAGATAGCGCAGGATCGTGCGCAGCTTCGTCACATAGGCCTTGGCCTCGTCGGCGGAGCGCAAGTCCGGCTTCGACACAATTTCCATGAGGGCAACGCCCGACCGGTTAAGATCGACGAAAGAGTTCGGTCGCCGACTGATCGTGCAGCGATTTGCCGGCGTCTTGTTCGAGATGCAGCCGCTCGACCCCGACCTCGATCTGCTCCGAAGGCGAGACATCGACGGCGACGGCGCCCTCGCCGACGATCGGGCTCTTATATTGCGAGATCTGATAGCCCTGCGGCAGATCGGGATAGAAATAATTCTTGCGGTCGAAGACCGAGCGAAGGTTGATCTTGGCCTTGAGGCCCAGTCCCGTACGCACCGCCTGCGCCACGCATTCCTCGTTGATGACCGGAAGCATGCCGGGCATCGCGGCGTCGACGAGCGAGACATTGCTGTTCGGCTCCTTGCCGAACCCGGTCGGGGCGCCAGAGAAAAGTTTCGACTTCGAGGTGACCTGGGCATGGACCTCCATCCCAATCACGACCTCGAAATCGCCGGTCGCGCCTTCGATGAGTGTTGTGGACTTCGCGTGGGGTTTCATCGCGTTGCCTCTCGCCGCTTCCAGTCAGCTCCGTTGCCGTATCATAACCCACTCACCGGCGAAGCGAAGCCCCCCGGTGGAGGCTCTGATTGGCCGCGCCTTGACCCATCTCAATATATTATATGCCCCGGCACATTGAAGAGCCGGGGCATGGCCGCATCGAGGAAGGAACGGGCCGCGCGGCGGACGTCATCGACTGGCTGAAAGAGCGGCACTTCCACTAGCAAAATATGTCCAGCATCGCCGCCATCACGGCAAAGCGCCTCGCCGAGAAAACAGGCAAACATTCGTCGCGGCGCACTTTGCGAGGACATCCCTGCCCGCTTGTCCCGCCGCGATCCTCGCGCTCGGCGCTCACCTTGGTCCGAGAAGGCGGGAGAGGCGCTATCGCCTATTCCGCGACGATCGCGCCTTCGGCGGTCGCCTCGTTAAAATCGCCAAAGAAACGATAGCGGCCGGGCGTGAGCGGCCGCAGGCGGATCGTGATCTCGGACTTGCCCGCCACGATTTTCTCGACCCGAAGCGTCTTGCTTTCAAGTTCTTCGGGAGTCGGATCGAGGTTGCGGACGACGAGCGTGATCGGCGTGTTGGCCGGCACTCTAATTTCGGCGGGCTGGAACCGATGCTCCTTGATGGCCGTGCGCGCCGTGACGGCTTCCTGAGCGTCAGCCGACACTTGGCCTAGACATGTTAGAAGCATTGCCGCGGTCGCGGACCAAACCATGGCGAGTGGCGTATTCATCGAAACTCTCCCAGCTAATCCTTAGAATTCCCAGATAAGCTTCAATCGGGCCTTGTTCAGGGTGAAATTGGTCAGATCGAGGAAGTTTGCGTCGCCCGCCGCATGACCGGCAATCTGGGTGGAGTAGGTGGCTCCGATCAATCTGGGAAGATGGCCAGGGCCGGCGCTGTCTCGTCGGCGCCATGCGGCACGTCAGGGCCACGCAGCGCATTCGCGACGACCGGACGGCTGTCTACATCCGGCATGTCATGGCGCGCGAGCGTCAGGGTGACCGCTACCTCGTGGAGCAGAACGACGAGCGCCGGGACTTCGGAGAGCTCAAGACCCTGCTGCTCTCGGCCTGCGAAATCGTCATGGCCGACATCGAAGGCGTGCCCCGGCCGCGGCGATCTCTTCGTGACCCGGCGCTGGCGCATGGGACCGGTCTCCACAGGCGGGCACGTCGAGCCGAACCGCCCTGCCGCCCGATATGGCGCCCGACGCCGTCGGGGCAAGGGACGCTTAACTGGCTGATAACCATTTATTCAATAGGGTTCAAGGCCCCGAGATCAGCTGAATTTGGCTTGATTGTCCTTTCCTAGATGTAGATTTAAAGAAATCAAGCTTTATGTTTTAGAGTTAGAGTGTCCCCAATGCAAAGATGCCTGCACGGTTTAGGCCGTGTGGACGGATATCGGAAAATATAGGTCAAGGGATTCCCAAATCACTTTTTCGGTGATTCATGGGTGGCTGGCTTTTGGAGGGCCGGCCATGCTGACGAAGATGACCGAAGAAGATTGGGTGCTTGTGCACGAGGTGTTCGATGCCTGCCGCTCGCGGCGTGGGGACAAGGGGCGGGACGACCGCAAGTTTCTCGAAGCCTTGCACTATTTCACGATCCACAACATTACTTGGCGAGCGCTGCCGGCCGAGTTCGGCTCTTGGAACAGCATCTGGAAGCGCTTCTGGCGCTTGAGCCGCAGCGGCGTGTTCGAAACTTTCTTCGAAGCGCTCGCCTCCTTGAGCGAGCGGGCGCATCTCGTGCAGATGTTCGAACTCGACCGTCATCCGCGCGCATGTGTCGGCGGCCGGCGCAAAAGGGGGCAGGATGGCGAAGCCCTCGGGCGCTCCCGGGGAGGGTTCTCGACCAAGATCCATCTCAAGACCGATCTCGACGGCTATCCGATCGGCTTCCATCTGACCGGCGGCGAAGCGAGCGACAGCCGCAACTTCGAAGTGCTCCTCGACCTCGGTCCGGACGTCGATCCCCGCGCCGTTGTCGCGGACAAGGGCTATGATGCAAAGACAAATCGGGAGGCGGCGCGTAACCGCGGCATTTGTCCGGTCATCCCCTATCGCTCGAACACCATCGACAAGCCGAAGTTCTTCGCAAAGGTCCTCTACAAAGCGCGGGCGCGTATCGAGCAAATGATGGGCAAGATCAAGCGCTTCAAACGCATCGCGCTCCGCTGCGAGAAGACGGCAAGAAACTATGCCTCATTCCTCGCACTCGTCTGCGGCTTCATCTTGATCAAATCCGTCCACACGGCCTAGACTAGATCAAAACGAGACACCCGGGAGCACGCTTACAGGGCCAAGCGGCGAACGGGAACGGCGCGCGCCCGAAATGCCTTGCCGAATTTTAGCGGCGGCGGGAAGCCGCAGCGCATCAGGATGAGCTCGCGCTTGCCATCTTGCGTTCATGCTCGCGGGTGACTCTTCCGAACCCTCCGCCCGAGCCGGACAGATGTCGCCGGGCGATCTGGCGTGGCGAGAAAATTTTGCGCGGATGCCCCCGGCCCCGGCGGCCTCGGCTTATGCAAGGTGCTTACCCCCGCTTACCAAATCCACGTTTGATGGTTTATTGCGCCGGCGTGCCTCATAGCCCAATGAAATTCCTGGCAGGAGAGGAGGGACTCGAACCCCCAACCCCCGGTTTTGGAGACCGGTGCTCTAACCAATTGAGCTACACTCCTTCGCGCGCATTTTTAGCGTGAACAACCGGACCAACGCAAGGGCGGAGCAACGTCGGTAGTGGGTCGGTCTGAATTCTGCGACATCACATCCGGTACTGGTCGTCACTGACCTGTTCCATCCAATCGACAACCTTGCCATCGAGCTTTTCCTGAATTGCGATATGAGTCATCGCCGTAGTAACCGTGGCTCCGTGCCAATGTTTCTCACCCGGTGAAAACCAGACCACATCACCCGGCCGGATTTCTTCGACCGGTCCGCCCTCGCGCTGCACCCAACCACACCCGGCCGTGACGATCAGAGTTTGACCGAGCGGATGGGTGTGCCACGCCGTGCGCGCGCCGGGCTCGAAAGTGACGCTGGCACCCCCAACGCGGGCCGGGTCAGGCGGGCTGAACAGCGGATCGATTCGGACAGTGCCGGTAAACCAGTCTGCCGGTCCCTTGCCGGAAGGCTGTGAGCCGCTGCGTTTGACTTCCACCGTCGTTCTCCTTTTCGCTACTTGGGCCGATCGGCGCCCTGCCGACAGCATATTAAGCGGAGTCGCGCTTTCTGTTCGGTTTCCACAGCTATCAAGAGTGACTAATTTCAGACTGACCCACTACCGCGCCGTCGATCCCAGGCGGGCAGGGCGCATTCGCGTGATGAAACATGCCGGTCCTCGTAACTCCAGCCGGATGCCGAAGGAGACGGTGCGGATCCGGATCCCCCCGGCAAGGACGGCCGTCGCGGGGCGTTCAGTCGTAGCGCACGGTTTGAAACATGCCCGCGTGCTGATGGTACAAAAGGTGGCAATGAAAAGCCCACCATCCCGGATTGCCGGCGTCGAAAGCCACGGTCACGGTCGCTTTCGGAGGCACCAACACCGTGTCGCGCAAGGCGCCGGCAAAGCGATGGCCGTCGATCGCGACAACCTGGAATGTGTGACCATGCAAATGCATGGGGTGCGGCATCAGGGTTTGATTGGTGAGCACAAGCTCCACCCTTTCGCCCTCGGCGACCATTAGGGGCGGGACATCCTTGCTCCAAGCCACATTATTAATGGACCAAATGTAGCCCTGCATCGATCCGGTCAAATTCACCATGTGCGTCTGGTCCGCCTTTCGGTCCACTAGAGGCTCGGCGGCTCTTAGCGAACGCTCAAGGCAGAGAGTGAGCGGTGGCGATGCCACGCCCGCCATGCCGGAAATGCGGGTAATTTGTCCCTTCCCGGCAAGGAGCACGATGCCGGTCTGCCTGCGCTCGCCTTCCAGCACGGCAAGCACGGGATAGGCGGCCGCAATGTTGGGAATGGTGAGCTCGATGTCCAGCCGCTGCGCGACGGTGAGGGAGAAGTTGTGGCCGCGAACCGGTTGGACAGGGTTCCCATCCACAGCGACGAGATCGCCTTCGAGCTGGCCGAGATCAACGTGGTAAGCGCTCATCGAAGAGCCGTTTACGATACGCAACCGCACGCGGCCGCCCGGTTCGACGGTTACCACTTCTGGATCGGCGAGGGTGCGGCTATTGGCGAGAAAAGCATCGTACCGAACATCGTTCAAATCCGGCTCGCTTTTTATTGCCGGCATCGCCGTGCCGCGCATATCCATGCCAGGCATATTCATGCCGGGCATGGCATCGGTTTGGCGCGACTGAAGCTGCGCGAGGATCTGATCCGGCGGGGTAAAGCTGAAGTCGGCGAGGATGACAACGACCTCCTGCTGGCCCGGGTTCTCGCTCCCATCCCTGATGATCAGCGGCGCCGACAACAAAAGCTGCTCTTGAAATCCATAATGCGAGTGCATCCAATAGGTGCCCCCACGGCTCAGAGGGAAATCGTAGTCGGCGCTGCCTCCCGGCGGAATCGCGGGCCCGGAAACATCCGGGACGCCGTCTTGCCGCCAGGGCGGCGTGAGGCCATGCCAGTGGATCAGGCTCGGCTCTTCGATATGGTTTTCGACCCGGACGCGAAACGGCTTGCCGACTTCGGTGGTGATCCCGAAGGTTCCGCCGGGCTGGCGGATGCAAAACACGGACGCGGAGTTGCCGTTGACCTCGATGTCGCGGCGTTCGATCCGCAGCACCGTAGGCGCGGTGTCGCTCGTTTGCGCGCGCACCTGCGATGCCGCGCCTATCGCAAGGGTCCCAGAAAGAAAACTACGGCGCGATAGCATGAAACCCTCCGATGCGGGCTAGGCTAGAGCGTTGTCGTTGCAAAACGCTTCGGGAGTAAGAAAGTAGCTAACGAAATCGTGGCAAAGACGAAAGCGCCGCCAACCGAGGCGTCGGCAAGGTCTGAACCTTGGCCTATTGCGGATTCTCCAGACTAAAGGTTTCGGACGTCTCGTCATAGGCGAAAAGTTCACCGTAGCGGCCCCAGTTCACGACGCTCTTCAAGGTCCGGTCGGCATAGTCTTCCGACATGTAATCCTCGAGTTCCTCCAAGAAGCGGACCGCGCGGGCGGTATGGGTAGGGCGCTCGTCGAGGACCAGTTTTATCCGCGCGGCAAGCGGCAAATAGGTCAGAAGATGATCGCCGAAAAGCTTTTTGCGCACATCGACATCCGCCTCGGCGAAGCGGTGTCCAGCGGCGGTGAGTTTGATGTCCCCTTCCTCGATCTCGGCGAAGCGCAGCAATTGCAAGGTTTCGGCCACCGGAAAAAGTTCGTTGACTTCCATTTGCAGGCTATCGGCGAGCGCGGGAAGATCGGCGCGGCCCAAATAGGGTTCGGCGGCGATTTCCTCGATCATACCGGCGAGCGTGTTGGTCGAAACGCGCGGCAGAGCCATGCCAAAGCCAAGACCTGGGAACGCCCCCTCGCGGCCCGGCGCGACCGGTTCCGGCCGCTTGGTCATGAGCGCGTAGATCTTATCCACCAACTGGCGGAATTCGGGATCGAGCCGGTCGCGCGGATGCTGCAGCCTGACCTGAATTTCGGCGGCGATCCGGCCGGGATTGCTCGACAGCACGATGATGCGGTCGCACATCAGCACCGCCTCCTCGATATTGTGGGTGACCATGAGGATGCTCTTGATCGGCATGCGCCCCTCGACCCAAAGGTCGAGAAGGTCGGTGCGCAGGGTTTCCGCGGTGAGCACGTCGAGCGCCGAAAAAGGCTCGTCCATCAACAGAATATTGGGTTGGACGACAAGCGCCCTCGCGAAGCCGACTCGCTGGCGCATACCGCCGGAAAGCTCCTTTGGGAAAGCGGACTCGAAACCGTCGAGCCCGATGAGGTCGATCGCTTTCAACGCCCGCCGGCGCGCTTCGTCCCTGGCGATCTGTTTTGCCCTGAGGCCAAGCTCGACATTGGCGAGCACGGTCAGCCAAGGAAACAGCGCAAAACTCTGAAACACCATGGCGACGCCATCGACCGGACCAGCTACCTTCTGGCCAAGATAGCTCACTTCGCCGCCGGTGGGGAAAATGAGCCCGGAGACGATGCGCAGGAGCGAGGATTTGCCGCAGCCGGACCGGCCGAGCAAGCCGACGATTTCGCCCTCTTTCAGATCGAGCGAAACATCGTCGAGGACCGCCGGGCCTAGCTCGCCCGATCCGGTCTGGTAGCGCTGCGAGATATTTCTAACTTCAAGCAAGGACTTCTTGCTTGCAAATGAAGTCCGGGCAAAATTGTCTTGCATGAAAGCACCTCAATCGAGCCGCAAGCGCCTTTCGGCGAGGTCGTAAAGCGGGCGCCAAAGAAGGCGGTTGAACATAATGACGAAGATCGACATGACCGCGACGCCGAGCACGATTTTGGGAAAATCGCCATCCGCGGTCGCCTTGGCGATGTAGGCGCCGATCCCATGCGCCGACACTGTGTCGCCGCCCCATTTCACATATTCCGCGACGATCGCCGCGTTCCAGGATCCGCCCGAGGCGGTCAGCGCGCCAGTCACGTAATAGGGGAAAATAGCGGGGATGATAACGTTCTTCCACCAATCCCAGCCGCGGATGCGAAAATTCGCTACCGCCTCCTTGAGATCGTTCGGAAACGCCGAGGCACCGGCGATGACGTTGAAAAGAATGTACCATTGCGTGCCGAAGACAATCAGAAAGCTAAGCCAGATGTCGGGGTTTAAGGAAAATTTCAGAATAAGCACGACCGCGACGGGGAAAATAACGTTTGCCGGAAACGCCGCCAGGAATTGCGCCAGGGGCTGCACTTTCCCGGCGAGCGCCGGCCGTAGACCGATCCAGATTCCGGCCGGTACCCAGACCAAGGTCGCAAGCGCCATGAGCAAGACCACGCGCACCATGGTGAATAGGGTATAGAGCACGCTTTGCCAAAAATCGCTCCAGCTGAGTTCCTGGCGCACGTAATCGACGATGAGCCACCCGGCCCAAACCGTGCCGAGACCGAGGCAAGCTACCCATAGAATGTCGATCACGCGGCTTAGCGCCGGGCTTTGCGGCACAAAGGGGGAAGAACGAACTGGCAGTTCCATACGCAGAAGCGCAATGGCATGCAACATTTGGGCTGGAGCGTGCATCACCGCGCGCATCCAATGTGTCCTTGCGAAGACATTCGCTACGAAGGACTTTTCCTGGATCTGACCGGCCGAGAGCTCGACCCGAAATCGCGCGCCGAAGGCGACCAGCGGCCGGAACAGCAATTGGTCATAGGCAAGGATCACGGCCAGCATGGCAACGACTGCCGCGAACACCGCGTCGATGCGCTTTTCCTCGATGGCAAGGGCGAGATAGGAGCCGACGCCGGGCAGTTTGATGGTGGTGTCGCCCACCGAAATCGCTTCGGACGCGACGACGAAAAACCAGCCTCCCGACATCGACATCATCATGTTCCAGATGAGCCCGGGCATCGCGAAGGGCGTTTCCAGTTGCCAGAACCGCTGCCACCCCGAAAGCCCGAAACCACGCGCAACCTCGATCAGGTCGCGCGGGACGCCGCGGAGCGACTGGTAAAAGGAAAAGGCCATGTTCCAGGCCTGCGAGGTGAAAATCGCGAAGACCGCCGCAAATTCGGCGCCCAGGATCGAGCCGGGAAAAAGTCCAAGGAAAAAGGTCACCGTGAACGACAGAAAGCCGAGGATCGGCACCGATTGCAAGACGTCGAGAAATGGAATGAGGACGAGCGCGGCGCGCCGGCTTTTGGCGGCAAGCGTCGCGTAGACGAAAGTGAAGACCAGCGAAGCGGCGATGGCGGCGAACATGCGCAACGTCGTGCGCAATGCATAATAGGGCAAGTGCATATAGTCGAGCGAAACGACCGTCGATTTGGGCGCTGTCAGCGGCAGGGTTACACTTTGCGAAACTTGGCTGATCGCGATGAAGGCGGCCAGGATCAGGGCAAATGCAAAAAGATCGTATTGGTTGGGAAGCGCCCTGCGGCCGAGCGAGGTGAAGGCGACGAACCGGGACAGCATGGAAGCCTTTCACGGATGGGCTGAACGCGGGCCGGGGCGGAAATTGAGTTGAAAAGAGAACGTAAAAGCGGCCGGTTGCGGCCGTCAGAGCTGGCGTCAGTCCAAATTCTGCCCAGCGGGGTTATGCCGATGCGATCATCAACCGCAACAATTTCGCATCATTACGACGTTTAGGAGAAAGGGAGATGGAGCAAAGTAGCGAACGCCAATATGTGCGTCAATCGTGGCCTCCGCGAAGCGGTCTTAATTATGCCGCCGGCGCCGCTGTTGGCGTTTTGATACCGGTTAACCACCATTCAACGCTCGCGTCCAGCAGGATGGCGCCGGCGAGTATTGTCCCCTGCGTCTCCCGGGCGCAGCTTATCGGCACACGGCCCGCCAGCGCTGCAACGTCGCGGTGCAGTTGGGCGGCAGCGTCCATTCGATTTCATTCGCCCGGGCCGGCATCCCGGCAAAGCCCGGATTGAGCATCGCCTGCGAGACTCGCAACCCGAGCGGCCAGCGCGCCTTGATGAAGGCCATGACCTCAATAATCTCGGGATCGCTCAGCGCATCCTCGAAGGCGGGCATGTAGGAAACCGCGCTTGGCGGCGTCGTGCTGAAGCGCCCGAACTTAATCATCTGGAAAATCTCCTCGTCGGAGTGCTGCCATGTGTGACCCGTCTCGTCATGGGCGGGCGCGCGCCGGTGCGAATACTGATCGTCGAGCTGCCAGAGCGGCTGCCCTTGCAATTTCCTGCCATGACAGGACGCGCAGGAGCGCATATAGATCGGCTTCCCAGCTGCGGCCGCCGCGAGATCGTCGGCGTTCGCGACATGGAACGCCAGAGGTGGCGACGCGCCGGCCGCGAATAGTGCGGCCAGACTCGCGGCCAGCGTCCCGAATCCCGCGCGAAGCCGGCTCGGAGCCGTCGCCCACACGTTATGGAAGGGCCTCATTCGTCGCCCAAACCAGCCGCCGGGTTCACTTGACGAGCTTGTTCAGTTCGTCGGCCAGGGTGTGACCCGGCAGATCGCCAGCGAGCAGCTCGGCGAAGTCTCCGTCGGGCTTCATCACATAGAGGAAGGAGCTGTGGTCGACCGTGTATTCACCGTCGTCCAGGCTCCGCGCCCGATAATAGACATGATAGGATTTCGCGGCTGCTTCGATCTGCTCCGGCGCGCCGCGGAGGCCGACGATCCTGGGATCGAACGATTTGAGATAGGCCGCCAGGCCCCGCGCGGTGTCGCGCACGGGGTCGACCGTGATAAAGATCGGCTGGACCTTGTTGGCAAGCGGCCCGAGGCCGTCGAGCGCGACGCCGATCTCGTTCAGGACCGTCGGACAGACGTCGGGGCAGGAGGTGTAGCCGAAATAGACGAGCAGCCATTTGCCCCGGTATGTTGCGTCGGTAACGTTGCTTCCGTCCGTCGCCGTGAGCGCGAAGTGGCCGTCGATTGGCGCGGGCGCTTGCGCGTTCGAGACTGTCGCCGTCGTTGCGGCAAGAACGATGGCCGCGACGAACAATGATACGCACCGCCAATTTTCCGGGACGGTCGATCGGCTCGCGAGGGCAGGGAGCAGGGTGTGCATGGCCGCCCCGTTCACCTGGTTGGCAGCACACGAATGATCGCCATCATGCCGCTATCCTCATGCCCGAGGATATGGCAGTGATAGACGAAGTCTCCGACATCGGGGCCGCGGAAATCCATGCGGACGGTGATGCTCGGATAGGGTCCCGTGCCCTTCCAATAAGGCACCTGATAGGTGTCGTAGAATTGCTGCAGTTTCGGCGGCACGGGCACCCCGTTTACCGCCGGTAGGAGGAAGTGAATTTGGTGCATATGGAATTCATGGTTTTCGCCGGACCGATTCTGGATCGTCCAGTCCTCCACCGATCCCTCCCTGGTGGTGATCGCCGGCGGATTGTTCGGGTCGAACAAAGTTGGCGTCGCGCCGGCGACGGTGATGAAGAAATTGGTCGGGCTAGCCGGGTTGCTCGGATCCGACACTACTTCCGAGAAATAGAGCGAGCGTTTAGCCGTGGGATGTACCAAAGCGAGTCCGTCGAACCGTTGCGGGCCCGCTGGCCGCTGTAATTCCTGAGCCGGCTCCGGCTGCAGTTGAGGCCTATCAGGCGTCGCCTGGATAATGGCAAGCGGACGTTGCGGGTCGTTGTCTCCAAGCGGGCCGGTGTCGATATTGAGGGTCTGGAACACCGCGTTTTTCACCTTCGCCGAAGGCCCATCGAGGATAAATTCCGCCCGCCCTGCTGGAGGGATCAAAATATCGGTCTGGGACACGATCTTACCGCGACGGGTGCCGTCCTGTGACCCGGTTGGGACGCCGTCGAACGCGACGACATGAAGCAGCTGCGCGACTCCGTCGTACATCACTTGCAGATCGAGGATGGTGTCAGGCGAGGCGTTGGCAACGCGCCAGAATTCGCGTTCCCCCGGCTTCATCTGGATGATCGCGGGCGTTTCTGCCGGATAGGCGATGGGGACATAGTTGAGCGTGACGTCCCATGCCGGGACGGCCCCGCCCGGGTTGGGGTTGCCCGCGACGTTCTGGTCGCGAATGATCAAGACGCGCTGCGGGAGTCTGACGACTGCGGGCTGCAGCTTTGCGATTCCCTCGACGATAATGGCGCCGGAAGCGCCGCCCTGCACGGCCGCCTCGGCGATCCCGTGGATATATGCGGGTGGTACCAATAGAGCCCCGGTGGCTCATCCCGTGGGAATTGCACCGAGTAATGGAAGCTCTCTCCGGAATTGATGATCGTATGGATCACCTCATCCGAGCGGCATTTGGGTGACGTGTTGGTGCCGTGGAAATGCATGTTGACCGATGATACCGTCATCGTCGCGTCGCCGCACTGCTTCGACGCGCTGGAGACGATTTCCGCGGGAGCGGCGGCCGGCGGCGGTGGGACCTTGTTGACGACCGTGAGATCGAGCCGGTCTCCCGGCCGCACATGCAAGGTCGGCGCTTGCTTGCCCGTCGGCGTGACGAAGCAGAACAAGGTCCGCCCAGCCGCGTCCACCGAGGTAAAATAGTCGAATACGACCTTAAGTACGCCATTCTCGCTGAATAGATCCGGCGGCAGGGTGACCACGCTGCCCGCCGCCGGTCGAGGGCAAGGCTCTCCCTTCTGTGCAAAGGTGCTGGCCGGCAGGGCGATACAGGCGCAGATCGCCACAAGGAGCATCCCAGCAACACGTACCATCGCGATATTACCCTTCACGTCTAAAGGCTAGGGTTTAAATTAATGTGTCACAAACGATTAGGGGAATTCTACCTGCGGACAGGTATATTCTTAACGTATATATTTGTGACACGATATGATTTTAATTTTATGCACGATTGTAATACCGGAGTAAATAGAAAAGAAATGGTTTATAATTAGAATAATTCTCATATATTTGTTATAGTAAATCATAGCAGATATAAACTGACGGGCGTCGCGTCGGGATTTCTGCAGGATTGTACGCTCTCACGTCCGTTCTTAAGCTCAACGGGCGTGACGGAGGTTTACCGGAATTGCCGGGCGGGGACGAACATGCGGAAAGGCGGAACTCCGTGCCGCGACCGGGCGGAAATCGCCGCGGCTTTTCAGGCTCGTCTAGACACGTGAAAAATAGATGATAAAACAACGGCGAACGTCGTTCGGCGCCGCCGCTTCGAAAAGTCCTCGCGGACTTGTCCGGTAATTCCTAAGGATCGCGACAAGTCAGCCAAAACGCACGTATGAGCGCGAGGCGGCCGTTTTTTCGACTTTTTAACGACATATTACGGATTATGGAATAATTCGACGGTTTCCCAGTCTGGCTCTTAACGTCGATGCGATATTTTCCCCGCTGGTTTTTTGTCCTCGGCTCGATTTCCTGGCTTGGGCTCGCGCTGCTGGCGGGCGGTTGCGCGGGCGGGGTTACCGACGACCTCTTCCCGGGCCCGTCGGCTTACGAAGTTGGCGGCATCGACGTCTCCAAATATCAAGGCGATATCGATTGGAATAGCGTCCGCGCCGCCGGCGTTCGCTTCGCCTGGATCAAGGCGACCGAGGGGGGCGACCGCGCCGACGAGAAATTCGCCCAGAATTGGGCCTCGGCGAAAGCCGCGGGCGTGCCGCGCGGCGCCTATCATTTCGCCTATTGGTGCAGACCCATGGAGGAACAAGCGGCGTGGTTCACGGCGCATGTCCCCAATGACCCGGACGCCTTGCCGCCGGTGCTTGATGTCGAATGGAACGGGCAATCGAAGACGTGCCCCAAGCGCATCCCGCGCGCCGCCGCCTTGACCCAGATGAAAATCATGCTTGCCGCGATGGAAAAGGCCTATGGGAAAAAGCCGGTGATCTATACGTCAATCGATTTCCATCGCGACGTGATGCAAGGGGAATTTTCCGATTACCCTGTGTGGGTCCGCAGCGTGAAATGCCATCCATCGCTCAAATATGCCAATCGCCGCTGGAATTTCTGGCAGCATACCGCCGAGGGCCATGTTCCGGGTATTCGCGGCTATGTCGATCGCAACGCCTTCAACGGTTCGATCAAGGATTGGCAAGCCTGGCTCGCCGACATCAAGGCGCCCGGCTCGCACGGCGCTTGAGCTCAAAGAGAAGTGAGCGCGCGCGGCGGCGGCCGCCTCAACCGCTGGAGGCGGACAGCTTTCTCATGCGGCGTTGCTCCCAAAAATAATAGCCAAACGCGGCTACTAGAGCGCCGGACGCTCAGCTGAATCCATATCCGGCGGCGGTGAAGTAGTTTTGGCATTCCGCGGGCTCGAAGAGATCGCAGATGTGGCCGATCTCCTGCCAGAGGGCATCGATGGTCTTGACGGCTTTCGCGCGGAGGTGGGCTTTGAGCTTTGCGAAGGCCATTTCGATCGGATTGAGGTCAGGGCTATAGGGTGGCAGGAACAGGATCCATGCACCCCTGGCCTTGATGGCCTTCTCGGCGGCCTTGCTCTTGTGGGCGGCCAAATTGTCCATGATGACGACATCGCCTTTGTCGAGGGCCGGGGCGAGCTGGGTTTCGACATAGGTCTCGAAGATGCGCCGGTTCATCGGGGCATTGACGACGAAGGGGGCGGTGAGCTTGTCGCAGCGCAGGCCGGCGACGAAGGTCTGGGTCATCCAATGCCCGAAAGGCGCCTTGCGGCGGAGCCGCTGGCCCTTCGGGCAGCGGCCGCGCGGACGGGTCATCTTGGTTGTCGTTCCGGTCTCGTCGAGAAAGACCAGCCGATGCGGCTCAAGCCGCATTCGCGGCTGGCGTGTGGTGGTCCATTCCTCGCGCGCCGCCTTGATGTCGGGGCGATCTTGCTCGCTCGCCAGCAGGGTTTTTTTTGAAGCGGTAGCCGTTGCGGATGAGCCAGCGCGAGAGTGAGGCGGGATCAGCCTTTGTGCCGCTGGCCGCGGCGAGTTCAGCCGAGAGGGCGATGCCGGCGAGCGGGAACGCCCGATGCGGATCAAGCTTGGCGTGGCGCCGTCCGCCGCTCGGCTTGGGGGCGAGCCTTCCGGTCGCGCGAAAAGACTTCATCAGCCTGACGGCGAAAGAAACCGACACGCTGAAATGCGCGGCAGCGGCATGACATGACCGGCCGCCCTCGACAAAGCGGGCAACCCTTTGACGCAGATCGAGCGAATAGGCTTGCGGCATCGCGAATCACCTCCTGGGGGAAGTGAATCACAAGCGTCGCCTCAAAGGAATCCTTCTCGAGTTCAATCTGAGAATCCGGCGCTCTAATATAACGCCGGAACCGATGAAAACGAAGGCCCATTGGCGCGAGGACTCTCCCACGGTCATGCCGAGCCGGCCGGACATCGCCATATCCCTGCCGTCCCTTACCGTCACGAGGACCGCGTATTTGCCCGGCTTATCAAAATTGGCCGTAAGGGTGATGACACCCGCAGGATAATTTTTCGGCGCGAGATAGGCCAGCGTGACCTGGTCGAGATTTCCGGTTGCCGCCGTTCCGGTTCCAGTGTCCCTCACGATGCGAACCACCTTCGTCATATCCCGCAGGTCTTTCGAAGCCGAGCTAAGCGTAATCACGGCAGGCCCGGGAGACGGGATGTCCTGGCAGGAATCATCCAATGCGCCGGATTGATAGACGGACACTTGCATCTCGTGCATGCCGGCCATCAGCATGCAACCCATGTTCATGTTCATATCCATGAGGCTGGTATCCTGGGCCTCCGCCCGCGCTCCCAGCAGCACAATTCCCGAGATCAAGGCTGCCGCCAACCGGCCAATCCCATTCACAGGTCTATTTCCTCCCTAGTCATTCGTCCGCCGCATGGAGCGCATATTCTTGGACGGAATTACAAAGGCCGGATGCCCGCCATAGCTCCTTATGCCACCTAAGGATCAGTTCCGAAAAGTGGCGTCCGGCGTCCGGCGTGCCCGAAAATCCTCCAGCGGCATCGGCTCCATGACGGCCTTTTCGATCCCTCGCAGGCGCAAGGCTTCCATAAGTTCTGGTCCCGCCGCCAATGCTCCGGTGAAGACCACATAATTCGGCGCCGCCGATGCCGTGTCTGACTCCGGAAAGCCGAGGTGTTCACGCAGAACATGGCCGGCTCTCCGGGCGATGGCCGGGGCTGGATCTATCCATGCCACGGGCCAGGGCGAGAGCCGCTCGAATCGGCCCAGAAGCAAAGGATAATGCGTGCAGGCAAGCACGATGCAATCCGTGCGGAGTTCCCCGGATGTCACGAAGGCGGGCGCGATTTCCCTCGCTATGGCCGCGTCCGAAACATTTTTCCCGTGCATGAAAGCTTCGGCTAGAGGCGCAAGCACGCGCGAGCCAACGAGGGTAACCTTGCAATGGGCGGCATAGGCACGCACCAATTCACGCGTATAATCGCGCGCAACGGTGCCAGGCGTTGCCAGCACGGAGATAAGCCCCGAGCGCGATTGGCTCGCGGCGGGTTTGATCGCGGGCACCGTACCGATGAAAGGGATTTTTGGGAACCTCGCGCGTAGATGCGGCAGCGTCAGCGTGGATGCCGTATTGCAGGCAATGACAACGGCGTCCGGACCGCAGAGGGCGATCAAGCGATCCATTACCGCCAAGACCCGCGCGACCACTGCGTTTTCCCCCAGTTCGCCATAGGGGAAAGCGGCATTATCTGCGGCATAAATGATTTGCGCGTCCGGGAGCAGCCGTGCCACCTCCGCGCAAACGGTCAGGCCGCCGAGGCCGGAATCGAAGATCAGAATTTTTGCCGGGCGCGACATGGGTAAAGCCAACGAAACCGCGAGTTTGTCCGATAGAAGGTTCCACCATCCGGATCGAATGGCATGGCCGAGGATCAAGGCAGATTTTGGTTAACGGCGGGTTGAACCGAAATCTTGGCCCGGCCGGTTCGGGCCGCTCGCCTCGCCTCTATAGGTTGGATCAAATGCACCGTGACGCCTTCCAGGACTCTCTATTGTCTCTAAGCCTCCTGCGGCCGATGATAGCGATATAACCGCGCCGTCACTTCCCCCGCGATAGTTCGCGTGGCTTCAATCCAGCTCTTCACTCTCCCAGGCCGCCATATACGCGGTGGGCACGCCCGCCTCGTCCAGATCCTTGGCCGCGTCTTGCGCGGCGAGGAGCCAGCGCCCTTCGAGGGCCGCCAAATATCCGGATTTCCTCTGCACTAACAGGCGGCAATCGGCCCATGGGACCAACGATGGCGGACTGCCCAAACCACGCTCCGTTCCGGCCAGCACGGCGGCATCGATTCCAAGGTCGTCGCGCAACCGGGCGAGAAGCCTGGCCATCGCGCCGGTTTTTGGCGTGTATCCCGGCGCCACGAGCGCGACAAACTGTCCCGTGGCCTGCTCCACCGTCCATCGCGCCGCCGTCGCGTCGTCGACAAACTCATCCGCCGTCACGATGCGAATCCACGGCTGCGTTCCGCGCAGGCGCGCAAGCGCGCGCGCCATCTCCGGCTCCACCGGGGTGCGCTCGCAAATGCAGACCTCAAAGTCCAGCCCGTCCCGCGCGGCAACAACTTCTGCAACGGCATCCAATGTGGCGGCGCCTTGCCCGGCGGTGCTGAGAAGAACGCTCACCTCGCGGTGCTTGGCGTTGTAGGCTGGCACGTCAGGCAGCGCCAATGCAGGGCACAGCCTGCCCCGGACCTTGGAGTACGCCACTCTCATCGCGACGGCTAATCCGAAGTCACGGGAAACCGTGATGAAGCGGCGTAGCGGTGAGCGGTCGTTCAAACGTCGCTCTCCAATTGGCGGGTGCCGTCTACCCCGCTGCGATCGCCGCGAGCCGTTCGCCAATACGCCGTCCCACCGCTGCCGCCGAGTAGTCCTCGCGCATGCGCGCGCGGGCCCGCTGCCCCTTTGCCGCCGCCACGCGCGGATTCGCGACGACGCAGCGCAGCAATTCCTGCAAATGTTCGCGTGACGGATCCGCCCATATTGCCCCCTTTGCATATGGACCGTGGTCCCGATCGACTTCCACCAAACGATAGTGAAGGGGAAATCCGACATCCTCCGTCACAAAGTCGACCGTGCCGCCGTAGTCCGTCGCAATCACCGGCACCCCAAGGGCCATCGCCTCGGCCACGGTCAGCCCGAAGCCCTCCGCGCGATGCGGCGAAACATAACAATCGGAGGCGCGGACCAGCCTCGCGAGCTCGTGTGCTTCCATCGTTTGGCGCAACACCACGCAGCGGGCATTGCGCGTGGCCAGGGCATCCAAGTACAAGGAAAACTCCGGGTCGTTGCCGGCGTTCGATACCTTGAGCACGAGACGGACCCGGTCATGCTCCGAGAAAGCGGCTTCGAAGGCATCAACGAGGCAATGCGGATTCTTCCGCTCTACGAGGCTCGAAGCGTCGAACACATAGAGAAACACGAACTCGTCACCACCGATTTGCAGCATCTCGCGGCATCCGGGCCGCGGCGCCTCGTTCGCCGACACCACGTGTGGCACCACGATCACCGGTTTTGCGGTCATTGCCTGAACCGCCCGCCGACAAAAGGTCGACGGCACCCAGATCTCGTCGAAATGACGAAGCTCGCTCCACCACTCGTCGCGAAACGCCGGCAGCTCCCACGCCCAAATCCCTATCTTGTATTGCGCGCGGGCAAAGGTTCGGGCGTGGAAGTGCAGGAAGCGATGGACGGAATCGGCGTTGATGTGGACGAGCGAGATTGGGTAGCGGGGCCGTTGCCGGCGCTCGGCGCTCCAAACGCTCGCCTGATGGACGAACAGTTCGTGAACCGGGACAAGGGATACTGGAACCGCGGCGGCCCGCAGAGCAGCCAAATATCCGCGGCCCGCCGCGCCGAGGCCGCTGACAACTCCAATTGGACTATAGAAATTGACGCCGGGAAGATCGATGCTGGGATGGGTGCCCGCGGTTACCATCGTCTCACCTGTTTCAACTTCGGGTGATCGCGCGAACTACGAGCCGAATCGCGCCGCGTGACAATTGTAGCATGGCAGTCATCGCAGCGCCGCAACAAGCAAAGCCATTCTGAAAGCCGCGCCAAGGGCGTGGCAAACGATCAAAAGCCTCTAACAAAAGCAGGGGCGAAATAAGCGATGGCTAGGTTTGCGTCGCTGGCGCGCCAATTGGTCACCGTGATGCGGATCAATTGCGCGACGAACAAGAATGCTATGAGAAGCGTAAGAAAAATTCAATAAAATAGGACTGGTGTCTCATGGTGCCCTATAGCGGACCATACCGTCCCATAATTCATTATCCCCCGCATATCCGGCGGCTTGACGGGGCCCTTTCGAAAGAGATTAAAGAGGCAGCACTGAACCGCTCCAAGGTGCCTGGAACGCACCTGGAGCCGCCGGTTGAGGTCCCGGCGCAGAGAACGTCCTCCGGTCGCCGGGGTGGAATCCGGGCAAGAGATGCCACGGCGTCGCACAGTCCCCTATGCCGCAATGTAGCACATGGCCGCCTTCCATTCAAGAGGACGCTCCTGCTTAAAGGAGGCGTCATGGCACGCATGCCGCGGTGGAGGGGGCCGAAAGGCCCCCCGATCCGCATTCGCATCGCCAAGCCTCGCTATCATTTGCGGCTTTGACCGTAGCTGAATAGCCGCTTCGCGGCCCGGTACCCCAGCTTGCGGTTGCGGCTGGGCGCCGGAAATTAACCCAACTGGCGGGGCTCAGCCTCGCGCCACCGTTGGAGGCGAACATGGAAATAGCAAATGGATCAGGCGCCAGGGACGTCGAGATGGCTCCAGGCGCTAAGCTCAGCACACGAGCGCCCAAGCCCGTGAAGCGGCAAAACGAACAGTCATTGATCGCTTTTCCATATGTGGATATGGATAGTGCGATTGCCGTCGCTCGCACAATGTATGAGAGCGGAGGCTTCCCCTGTACTCGGGAGCAACTTGCAGGAGCAATGAAGACATCTCCCGGAAATGGCAGTTTTATTATCAAGACGGCAGCCGCTCGTTTGTTCGGCTTGGTTGAAAGCAAAGATGGAAAATATCAGCTAACTCAGCGAGGATTTAACATCCTTGATGAAGCCAGAGAAAAGGCAGCAAGAGCAGAATTCTTTTCTGTGCGTCCCGCTCTTTAAAAAGACCTACGACGAATTTAAAAATAAGCAATTACCACCTCGCCCTCTTGGATTAGAAAATGCTTTTGTCCAATTCGGCGTGTCGCCGAAACAGAAAGCAAATGCGCGACTTGCATTCGAGAAATCGGCACGACAAGCCGGCTATAGCACCATCGATCCAGATCGCCCTATTGAGCCAATCATTGGACCGGCTGACCCCGTTAAAGTCCATGGATCACGTAAGCAAGAGACGGAACGGCCTCCCAAAGGACCGGCCCAGCATCTTACGCGAGAGAATGAACCAGGCCGATTTATGCAAGAGGGCGCGGGTGACGACCCCAACCTTGACCCACTTATCCGTGGCCGTCTAAGCCGCCTCCCAAAAACAGGCGACAAGTGGGAAATAGACAAACGCGCTAAGTGGCTTCAAACACTCGCCGCAAACTTCGATATGGTTTATCAGTCAGGGGATGGTGACAACAAGGTCGTTATAATTGAGTGCAAGGACACGTCGAAGAATTCCTAAATTCTCAGATCGCCGGAGGCGTTCTATATCGGCAACCAGTTCTGTGCGCACTGTGTCAAGTATGTTAATACCCTTGCGGGCGCGCGGTCGCTCTATGAGCGCGCGCTGGCAATTTGGGGAAACGTACTCGGCCCCGAGAATTCCTAAATTCTCAGGTCGCCGGAGGCGTTCTATATCGGCAACCAGTTCTGTGCGCACTGTGTCAAGTATGTTAATACCCTTGCGGGCGCGCGGTCGCTCTATGAGCGCGCGCTGGCAATTTGGGGAAACGTACTCGGCCCCGAGAATTCCTAAATTCTCAGGTCGCCGGAGGCGTTCTATATCGGCAACCAGTTCTGTGCGCACTGTGTCAAGTATGTTAATACCCTTGCGGGCGCGCGGTCGCTCTATGAGCGCGCGCTGGCAATTTGGGGAAACGTACTCGGCCCCGAGCATCCCAACACGAATTGCGCCCAAAGCAATCTTGCCGACCTCCTACTGGCTTCGGGCATTCCGGGCGAAGCGCTCGTTCTCGGCGAGGCCGCTCTCGCTGGACACGAAAAAACTCTCGGACACGATCATCCCTGGACCAAAGACTCCGCGCGCGTTACAGCCGATGCTCTCGACGTCCTCGGCCGTGCCGACGAGGCCGCGGCGCTGCGCGCACGATTCCAAATCGCGGGCGGAAGGATTTGAGGCTGTACTGTTCCGGCCCAAGCGGGGGCGCGCCATGTTTCGCCGGCAAAGGGCCTCGGCAGCTCTCCGCGCATCAAGGGCATGTGATGCGCTTCGCTCAGAAGATAAGGTCGATGCCGATCGCTGCTTGCGCGGCTGCGGCGCGACGGCGCCCGGTCATTGTCCATGGCGAACATGTCGTGTATGAAAAAAACTACCCACATTAAGGCTTCCTCCGGTGCCAGCAAGCCCACGACTCGTTACCCCCGAAAAGCGCGATGGCGACGCCGAGAGATCCCTGCGCCCCTTGGCGCTTGCGGATTTCACCGGTCAGGAAGCGACGCGGAAAAATCTAAAAGTCTTCATCGAGGCGGCAAGAGCGCGGCGCGAGGCGCTCGACCATGTGCTCTTTGTTGGGCCGCCAGGGCTCGGCAAGACAACGCTTGCCCAAATCGTCGCCCGCGAACTCGGAGTGACATTCCATTCGACCTCCGGGCCGGTCATCGCCAAGGCGGGCGATCTCGCCGCGCAGCTCACCGGGCTCGAAGAACGCGATGTGCTCTTCATCGACGAAATTCATCGTCTCAATCCGGCGATCGAGGAAATCCTCTATCCGGCGATGGAGGATTACGAGCTCGATCTCATGATCGGCGAGGGGCCGGGCGCCCGCTCCGTAAAACTCCCCCTCAAGCAATTCACCCTGGTTGGGGCAACGACCCGCGCCGGTCTTTTGACGACGCCGCTGCGCGACCGGTTCGGCATTCCGCTGAGGCTCGAGTTCTACACGGTCGAGGAACTGGAAAGAATCGTACGGCGCAATGCACGGGTGCTCGCGATCGCCATCTCGGACGATGGCGCCAATGAAATCGCCAGGCGCGCGCGCGGCACGCCGCGTATAGCGGGGCGGTTGCTGCGCCGGGTCCGCGATTTCGCGGCCGTCGGCAACGAGCCGGAAATCACCCGGGGCGTCGCCGACAAAGCGCTGCGTCTCCTCGACGTCGATGCGATCGGGCTCGATACGATGGACCGCCGCTATCTTGAGACGATCGCCCTCTCGTTTGGCGGCGGCCCAGCCGGGATCGAGACGATCGCCGCGGCACTTTCCGAGCCGCGCGATGGGATCGAGGACATTATCGAACCCTTCCTAATCCAACGTGGCTTCGTGCAACGTACTCCACGCGGCCGGGTGCTGACGCCGCACGCCTTCCGCCATCTTGGTCTCCCCGAACCTGCGGGGGAGAGGCCGCAGCTGCGGCTATTTTTAGATGAAGGCGGCGAAGAGGTTTAATTATACCCTGTTCACGCCATGACGCGAAAATTGGCGGCGACCGACGAGCGGAAATTCGCCCAATTCCGGGGAATTTTTTCGCGCGGGAAACCGACGAATGGGGCAATCCGCCCGCCTAGAAAACGCTAGAAAATTCTCTCGGATCTTAAATGAGTCAGGGCATATTGTAGAGAAATAGGGGACATTTTCATTGCGCCTCGACACCTCAAGATATCGAGCGCCGAGGTCGAGCGCTCGCGCGTCGATGACGCGCAGGGTTTCACTCAGCGTCGCGTGACAAGACGCCGTTCCACGACTGAAGCCGAGGTGCGCGATCTGACGCCGGGTCAGACGGCGTCCGAGAAGAGGCGCCGGCTTCGTGCCGCGCCGTCCGCGCAATGGCGATACGACGATCAGGTCAAGGATCGACCCCAGCAGGTGCTCCTGCCGTTGCTTGGCCCACGCGGGCCGCGAACAGCGGGGCAAAATGGACTTCAATTGCATCGCCACGGCCTCGCCGCATCAACAAGCCTCGTTCGAAACAGAATATTCCAGTAAGTTCAACCATTTCGAGCTATTCGTCAAATCACCCTGGGCAACCCGCAAGAGCCCTGTTCAAATACAAAATTACCCATGCTAACGATGGGATCGTGCCCGTCTTGAACGAAATCTGGCGCCGGTTCCTCTCGCGAGAGCTGCCCGCAATATTGCGCGGGCGTCGTCCCTAGGAATAGTCCTTCTTGCTTTTCAGCTGGAGACGTTTTCATGCGATCGACTATACGCTTTTTGGGTTTGGTTGTTTGCTTCCTGTGGCTTTCTCCCGTAGAAGCCGCGACCTGCCGCGATCCGGCGGGATTCGACGCTTGGCTCGCGGGCTTCAAGAGGGAGGCCGCGGCCAATGGCATTTCTTCATCGGCGATCGGCGCGCTCGATGGCGTCGCCTACGATCCGGGGATCGTCGCGAAGGATCATGGCCAGCATGTTTTCGGGCAGAGTTTCGAGCAATTCTCGGGCCGCATGGTAAATGGCTACCGCCTTCGCCGGGGCGCGAGCTTAATGAAGCAATACGCCGCGACCTTTGCCCGGATCGAGCAAGCCTATGGCGTGCCCGCCCCCGTGATCGTCGCGATCTGGGGGCTCGAGACGGATTTCGGCGCGGTTTCCGGCGACACGCCGACATTACGCGCGCTGGCGACGCTTGCTTACGATTGCCGCCGCTCCGACATGTTCCAGACGGAACTCATGGACGCCTTGCGGCTCGTTCAGCGTGGCGACCTGTCGCAAAGCGCGCGCGGCGCGTGGGCCGGCGAAGTCGGCCAGACCCAATTCATGCCTTCGTCCTATCTTAAATTCGCGGTCGATTTCGACGGCAGCGGCCGCCGCGATCTCGTTCATAACGTGCCCGACGTTTTGGCCTCGACCGCTAATTTCCTCCAGAGCTATGGCTGGCAACGTGGCGGCGCCTGGACGCCAGGTTCGGCCAATTTCGCCGTCATCAAGGAATGGAACAAGGCCGACGTGTATGCGCGGACAATCGCCTATTTTGCGACCAGGCTCGCCGGCGGCGAGTAAATGAAATGGATCCGCGAATGCCATCGAAGGTCGCCAAACATCCGCTCTTTCTCGCAACGCGAAAGACTGGCTCGACGGAAGAATTGCAACCGGCTATGATAAAGGCGTCAGTTCAAGCGGCGGGCAAGGGTGGAAAAAAGGGAGATGAACAACCCTGGCCGCTGCCCTCATCGCGAAGGAGAAAATGATCGCCGCCCGGCCGGGGCGGACGCATTCATGACGCCAAGCCCATCCAAGGCGTCCGTCGTCTTTCGCGGCGGCAAAGCGTTTTCGTCCTGGATATTCGTCCCAGATAGAGGATTTACCCCATGAATCTCGGCAAGCGCGTGTTCGCTGAATTTCTCGGTACTTTTTGGCTCGTGTTCGGGGGGTGCGGAAGCGCAGTCATTGCCGCCGCCTTTCCGCAACTGGGGATAGGCTTCCTCGGCGTCGCGCTCGCCTTCGGCCTCACCGTGGTGACGATGGCCTATGCGGTCGGGCATGTTTCCGGTGCTTATTTCAACCCGGCACTCACGATCGGCGCATGGACCGGAGGGCGGATTCCTTTCCGCGACGTTATTCCCTACGTCGTGTTCCAGGTTGCCGGGGCGATCGCCGCCGCGGCGCTGCTCAAAATCGTGGCGGAGGGTCAACCGGATTTTGTGCTTGGCGATTTTGCCTCGAATGGCTTCGGCGATTTGAGTCCCGGCCATTACAATCTTCATTCCAGTGCCATCGCGGAAGTCGTTCTGACTTTCTTTTTTATGCTGGTCGTTCTGGGGACAACGTCGGCGGGGGCGCCAGCGGGCTTCGCGCCGCTCGCGATCGGGCTCACCTTGACACTCATTCTCCTCATAGCCATTCCGGTCACCAACGGCTCGGTCAATCCCGCGCGCAGCACCGGACCGGCGATCTTCGCAGGCAAAGCCTATGTCGATCAGCTTTGGTTGTTTTGGGCGGCGCCGGTCTCTGGCGCCGTGCTGGCAGGGCTAGTCGGCAGGGCATTGTTTCGGAAACCCGGTTAGTGTCGCGAAAGGTCTGGCCATGCGATCGAACGACGCGCCGTGGCGCTCGCGCGGGCTCCGCGGGCCACCCCCAGCAATTCCGAGGGCGCTCGCTTGTTTTTCCTCGCATCGTAACGCGGCGCGCGTGGCGAAACCCACCGGGACTGCAGGCATCGCGGCGCCTTGGGCCACGGTGTGGCCGGCTTCGGCGAGCGAGCCGCAGTGCGGCTCCAATCGCTGTTTGAAATTCGTTCTGCTCGGGGTTGGCTACTAGTCTCATATGATTTTTGCCGTCACCGCGGCTGGAGCGTTACCCACAGCGTTCGACTAATAGCTGGGCGGAACCTCATGACTCCCCACATTTTCAGATGGCCCCGAAAGTATCGGCAAAGAGCGGGAGTTCGGCGAGTATCGTGGCGAACCGCTCGATCAAGGGCAGCAACCGCAACTCCGGCATGGTGGGGATCAACTCGTAGAGCATGCGGCCCTGGCGGAAAAGCGAGTGGGTGCGTCGCTTGGCGGTGTCTTGAGATATCGATCATAGCCGAGCGCTTCGCCGGCCGCCCCGAGCAGGGTCAGCAGCGCGATCGCGAACGCGTTCAGCAACCACAGGCGATCGCGCCGCTCGGGCGTGCTGACATGGATCGATCCCATGCCCATGCCGAAGCGCGGATCCTTGGTGTCTCGCAACCCGCATTCGATGCCCCAGCGCTTGCAGCCCGCGAAGTCGCGCTGGTGCTGCTGGTGGCCAGACACCACGCCTGTTTCATCTCCTTGTCCTGCACGCACAGCACGGTTCCCACCTGATAGCGGCCGGCCGTCACCAAGGCGCCGCGCAAGACGCGAGCGCGTCCGCCGGGCCCAACAAAGGCAGCGGCGGTGCGCGTTTCGGCCGCCGCACTGGTCACCGTGATGTTGCCGCGGAAGCGGATGACGTAGTCGAATTTCAGCTCCTCGGTCAGCACAAGATAGAGCTTCTGAGCGCCGAACCCGCGATCGGCCACGATGCACACCTTGATGTCCGCCGGCAGGGCGTCGGTCAAACGGACAAGCACCTGGTATTCATACTCGTTTCGCCTGTTCTTGAGGGTGGATGTGTCCCCCGTGAGCCACAGAAGCGGCGTGGCTCGCCCGTGCCGGGTCAGCAGCGAGAGCATGATGGTGGCTTGGCCGTCGGCGTCGAAATCGGTCCAATCCATGGCCACATTGATGCTGCTCCGGGATCCTACCACGTAGGGGATCCAGTGGCGCAATGCGGCGTCGATATCGATCCCCTCGTTGGACAGCAGCCGGTCCACCTGCTTGATCGCATGCTTGGTCACCAGGCCGCGCGCCAGGGCGAGGCCCTGGCCGATCGTATTGACCGCCAGCGAAGCGGTCTTGATGACGCCGAGGGTGGCGTTGGTCAATGACAGGATGCGCTTGGCATGCAGGTCACCATCGAACAGGCCGCCAAGGAAGCAGTGGACTTCCCCGAAGCAAAGGGTTTGGTTCCGTCTCATCGTCTGCCCCGCGAATCATGGTTGCATGCGCGGAGATTTGCGATTTGCCGGCTCGCGGCAACCAATCCATGACGTGCGCGGATTGCGAAGCCACACTGGCCTGCCTTGATTCCTTCAGCACAGAATCAGCACAGAAAGTCCCGGCACCAGGCTAGATTTTTTTGTTAGCCGGCACGCTCAGCCAGCAAATGAGGGGATGGCTGAGGGGCGGAACCCTTACTGCTTACAGGCCCATCGGGGGCAGATTGAAGTGTCACCCGATCTCCGTCCCGCGGGAATGCCTCCGCGCGTGCCACGCTATGAGCCCAAGGTTCAATCCGTGAAGCCCGTCAGCGGGGCCCAGCTTCCTCACACCTTGGCGAGCCAGCGCACAACGCTATCTTCGAGCATCTCGAATGTCGTTCCATAACGGGCGACGAGGAAATAAGCCGCCGCCAACCCAATCCCAACCGCGACCATTGCAAAGCCGGTCAACAAGATCCGTTCCATCATCCTTCCTCCTCATCGTTGCATCATCCCAAACCCGGACACGCCTTGCGCCTGCCAACAACTGACCGCCTCGCAAGATCAGTTCTGGTCCAGCTGGAAGGAAAATTTTTAAAAATTACAGGGCGAAAGCTAGATACTAGCGCATTATTTCGTTCGCTCCAAATCCCCGCGCCGCACTTCGCCGCGGCCTTGCACAAGGATACTTGCCCAGGCCGTCAATCGGACCAAAATGTTTCACGGGAAACATTTTGGTGCGCGCGGCAACCCACGGCTTCTTCAGAATGAGATTCCTAAAACCTCGGAATATCCGGGAACGGCAGCTTCCCGCCATGCACATGCATCTGGCCTAGCTCCGCGCAGCGATGGAGCAAGGGAAACACCTTTCCCGGATTGAGCAGCTGCTTCTCGTCGAAGGCGGTTTTGACCGCGATTTGCTGGGCGAGATCGATGTCGTCGAACATTTCTGGCATCAGATCGCGTTTCTCGACGCCGACGCCATGCTCGCCCGTCAGCACACCGCCATGCTTCACACAAAGCCGCAAAATATCCGCGCCAAAATTTTCCGCGCGCGTGAGTTCATCGGGCTTATTGGCATCGTAAAGGATCAACGGATGCAAATTACCATCTCCCGCGTGAAAAACGTTGGCGACGCGCAAACCGTGGCGCTCCGACAATTTGCGCATCCCTGCGAGAACCTTTGCCAATTCCTTGCGCGGGATCGTGCCGTCCATGCAATAATAATCGGGCGAGAGGCGGCCGACCGCCGGGAAAGCCGCCTTGCGTCCGGCCCAGAACGCGTGGCGCTCGGCCTCGGAAGTGGAAATCTGGCAGTTTGAAGCGCCATGGGCGAGAGCGATCTTTTCGACGAGCGAAACGAGATGATCGACCTCAACCGGAGGGCCGTCGAGCTCGACGATCAACAGAGCCTCAGCGTCGCGCGGATAGCCGGCATGGACAAAATCTTCCGCCGCCTGGATCGCTGGTTTGTCCATCATTTCCATGCCGCCCGGAATAATGCCGGCCGCGATTATGCCGGCGACGCAGGCCCCCGCCGATTCGCTGGAGTTGAATGCAATCAGCAACGCGCGGGCAGATTCTGGCGCGCGGAGAATGCGGACGGTGACCTCGGTCACGACGCCGAGCATTCCCTCTGAGCCGATGACAAGTGCGAGCAGATCGTAGCCGGCTTGGTCGAGATGGCGCCCGCCGAGCCGGAGGACCTCTCCGGTCATCAGCACCATCTCGCAGCCAAGGACATTGTTGGTGGTGAGGCCGTATTTGAGGCAATGCACGCCGCCCGAATTCTCCGCGACATTGCCGCCGATCGAGCAGGCGATTTGCGAGGAGGGATCGGGTGCGTAATAAAAGCCTTGCGCCTCGACGGCGCGGGTGATCGCGAGATTGGTGACGCCGGGCTCGACGATCGCGAACCGGTTGGCGAAATCGATTTCCTTGATCTTGTTGAATTTCATCATCGAAAGGAGAACGCCGTCCTCGAGCGGCAGGGCACCGCCCGAAAGCGAAGTTCCGGCGCCGCGCGGAACGACTTTGACGTTATTCTCGTGACAATAGGAGAGAACCCCGCGCACTTGTCCAACGCTGTCTGGCAGAACAACAACCATGGGCACGGCCCGGTAGGCGGTGAGGCCGTCGGTTTCATAAGGCCGCCGGCCGGTCTCTTGCTCGATGACGCCTTCGCCGGGAACAATGCTCCGCAAGGCAGCGACAATTTTCGCGCGCCGCGCGAGAACGGTTGCATCGACGTCCATCGCTTTCATCTCATTTAACCTCGTGTCCAAAGCGCATTGCACGTCATTCGCGGGTCCGCAAGACCGCAACCAGCGGACAGGACCGGTCGATGGCACCAAGCTGGAACTGACCGGCGAAGGTTCCTCAATCTGAAATCGCCAATCGCGTGACGAGCCCGTCGGCGAACCATTGCGAGAGGAAGCCGGCGACCCGCCGCGTCACGTCATCGTCGTTGTTCTGGAACGCGAGCAGCGCGCAAATATCGCCAAATCTCTTGCCCTGTCCGGCCTCCATCAACGCCAGGCGTTCGTCTTCCGCGACGGGGCGGTAGAAGGACTGGCCGTCGTTCCGCCAGAAGAGGATCGCCTCCTCGCCTTGCCGAATGACCGGCGGCTCTTCCTCCTGGGCTAGAGCCGCATAGATCTGCGCCGTTCCGCCGGCGAGATCGAGAAGTCGTAAGCTCGGATGGAATTCGAAGGCGAGGCGCGGCCAGTCTTCAGCGCTGATGTCCCGCAAGGCATCGATAGTGCTTATCGGCGCATCGGGGGCATCGAAGGCGTCGGACAGCGCGCGCTCGAACCGCGCCAGATCAATGGCGCTTCGGTTCCTCCGCCACGGCGCCGTCTCTTGCATGAAATCGGGCAGGCGCGTGCCGTACCATCGCGCATTCGGCTGACGCGACGGCGCGGAACTCGATAAAGTCTTCGACAAGCCGGCCGAACGCTTCCTCGCCGAGGTGAACCCGAAGAACCGGAAAGTCGTGCGATAGGAATTCCGCGAGACGCATACGATAGGCGTCGTGATAGACCGCAAACAGGGTCGCTCGATCCGTCCTCCGCGAATCCACGATCGAGGCGAGAATGGCATTATCGCCTTTCACTATTCCGCCCTGGAACCTCATTTGCAGTTCGGCAAGCTTCATGCCGCGGCCTCATGCGCCGGGGTTCTTGCGCAAGCAGCGGTGGCTCGCGCGCGATCGAGTTCCGCCATGAGTTCGTCGAACGGCGGAAAGTTGTCGTCACGCTCGATCATCGTCGAGATCGATCCGAACCGCGGGCAGACATCATGGTAGAGCGACCAGACGTCCTCGCAGATCGGCTGATCATGCGTATCGATCTTGTGCGTCACCGCCTCCGAATGGCCCGCGAGATGGAGCTGGACCACGCGGTCGGCCGGTATGGCGTCAATGAAACTCGCCTGATCGAAGCCATGATTGAAACTCGAAACGAAGACGTTGTTGACGTCGAGCAACAGCCAGCAATCGGCGCGCTCCGCCATCTCGCGGATGAACGTCCATTCATCCATTTCGGATTCGGTGAACGTCACGTAGCTGGACACGTTCTCGATGGCGAGGCGGCGCCCGAGGAAATCCTGGACCCGCCTTATGCGGTCGACGATATGGTCGAGCGCCTCAGACGTATAGGGAACGGGCAGGAGGTCGTGCAGATTGACGCCATGCACGCCAGTCCAGCACAAATGATCCGAGATCCATTCTGGCTGAAACCGGCCGGCGAGGCTCTTGAGCGCCCTGAGATAGTCGAAATCGAGCGGGGCGGTCGACGCAATCGACATCGAGACGCCGTGCATCACAATTGGATAGGTCCCGCGAATCCGCTCGAGCATCGCAAGAGGCCGGCCGCCGGGAACCATGAAATTCTCTGATATCACTTCAAACCAGTCGACTCTCGGGCTCTTCTCAAGGATCTCCTGGTAGTAGACCGGCCGCAGTCCAAGGCCAAAACCCAGCGGCGCAGGCTTCTCCATGGGTTGCTCTTTGCTCCTTTGCCCTACAACGAGACAGGCGGACCAAGCAATCCGCCTGTCTTCGAAATAGATCAGCCGACAGTGCCGCCCTTGGCGGTGCAGGCCTTCTTCGACTTCTCCAGCAGGAACCCCTGACCCTTGCAAGCGTTTTGACCCTTGCAGGCGTTGCTCGCGGTCTTGCAGGCGGACGTCCCCTTGCAGGAGTTGATCCCCATGCAATGGACCGCCGCCTTCTTGGCGGAAGCCGGGGCGGGGGATAGGCCGCCGATGGCAAGCGCGATCGCCGCAACGGCAAGGGTGGCACCAGACACGATATTGGTCTTCATACTGATCTCCTCAGGAATTGGCTGGAATCCGCTCGCACGGCGAGCATGGCGTGGGCTCAGGCGTGAGCACACTAAAACGTTAAACGCTCCAGCGGAGGAAAGCGTTACAAAGCTCACGGTTTTGTGATCGCCCGATCCAACGTTTCGGATTGAGAAGGACGATGCGCTCGCAACCGACGTTATTCAGTAAACCGCACGGTTGTATTATACCAAGTCTCTGAAAGTTTGACTCCTGAGGCGGATTCCCAAATCGGCATTTATCTGATTCACCATGGCAAACAGCTTTTGGGAGAGTTTGCCATGTCGACTCCGGTTCCGCTTCGCTCTGACTTTGACACGATTGGCCTGCGCATGCTGGCGCGGCGATCGCGTGACCCCGATCAGACCCGGCGTCTCTTGGCACTGGCCGAGATTTATGATGGCGGCTCGCGGCCGGATGCGGCGCGGATCGGCGGGGTCGGGGTGCAGATCGTGCGCGACTGGGTTGTCCGTTTCAACGCCAAAGGTCCTGATGGTCTCTTGACCGGCAAAGCGCCGGGCGCTCCCAGCATCCTCGGCGAGCGCCAGCGCCAAGCCTTGCGGCAGGTCGTGGAAGATGGGCCGATTCCCGCCCTGCATGGCGTCGTCCGCTGGCGGCTGATCGATCTGGCGCAGTGGCTCTTCGAAGAGTTCCGGGTTTCGATCTCCAAGCCGACGCTCAGCCGCGAGCTGCGGCATATGGGCTTTCGCAAGCTCTCGGCGCGACCGCGCCATCATGCGCAAGACGAGGAAGCCGCGGCGGCTTTTAAAAAAACTTTCTCGCCCTCGTGGAGGAGACCGCCGCAAAAGAGGCTCCTGGCAAGCCGATAGAGATTTGGTTTCAAGACGAAGCTCGGATCGGGCAGAAAAACAAGGTCACCCGCCGATGGGCGAAACGCGGGACACGGCCTTCGGCGCCGCACGACCAGAGGACGAGTTCAGCCTATATTTTCGGCGCCATCTGCCCGGCCGAAGGAAAAGGCGCCGGGCTCGTACTACCCTCCTGCAACAGCGAGGCCATGGCCCTGCATCTCGAAGAAATCTCGCTTGCGGTCGCACCAAGCGCGCATGCGCTCGTTCTTCTCGATCAGGCCGGGTGGCATGTCTCGGCGAAGCTTCCCGTCCCGGACAACATCACGCTCTTGCCGTTGCCGCCGAAATCGCCCGAGCTCAATCCGGTCGAGAACATCTGGCAATTCATGCGCGACAACTGGCTCTCGAACCGCGTCTTCGAATCCTACGACGACATTCTCGACCACTGCTGCTTCGCCTGGAACAAGCTCATCGACATGCCCTGGAAAATCATCTCCATCGGAACAAGAGAGTGGGCCTATCGGTCGTGATCAGCGAGACTTGGTATTAGATGTCACATAGACGATACCCCTCGATATTACCTTTGTATTGAGCTCCTATCGATTTGGAACGCCGCAGGTGCGCGTCCCGGCTTGCGCCATGAACCGCAACAAAACAATCAAGGCTTCGTCGACCGCTCAGCGCCATAAGCAGTCATTCGCCGACGAGCGCCGAATAGCTGATTTCGGTAGAGTCGGAGTGTGGCGCGGGTGGCTTTAGGCCGGGCATATCTGTTGCCGCCCCTTTCGTCTGGCGGTGCCTCACTAGCTCGCCCGTTGCTCCCGTTTCCACACCCCGCTCATCGAACCGGACATGCGGATCGCCCGCATCCGGCTCTCGGATAAGATCTCACGCCTTCACCCACGATGGGCCGCGGCCGAGCTGGGTCAAGCGTACGAGCCGGAAGTGCCCGTATAGGTGCGAGAGTGGATAGCTCCCGCCCTTACGTCGCCTGACCTTGTGCTTGGATCGCAGCCACCGGCGCAACCGCACAGCCGTGTAGTTGTCGAGCGCGCGATAGGCTTTGCTGGTAGTGCCGACACTGAAGTAATTGGCCCACCCGCGAAGCGCGCGGTTCAACATGTCGACGAGCTCTGTGGTCTCTTGCCAGCTGCGCGCTCGGTCGGTCAGCGCGTGGACTCTTTCGACCATGCGCTTGATGCTCTTCTTTGACGGCCGGTGGCCCAAGCGGGCTTTGCCGGTCGTTGGGGAATACATTCGCCCGAACGTATATCCCAGGAAGTCGAACTCCCCTTCCGGGACCTTGCAGATCCGTGTCTTCTCCTCGTTCACCGTCAGCTTCAGCTTGCCCATGATCGCGCGCAGATGGTGCAGGGCTGTCTCAGCGCTGCCCCTCCGGCACAGGATCACGAGATCGTCCGCATAGGTGACGAGGCGAGTGCCGAGACTTTGCTCGAGGCCGAGCTTCTTCCACCCCAGCACAAACCGGCGCATGTAAAGATTCGCCAGCAGTGGTGAGAGGGGTGAGCCCTGCGGAATGCCGCGCCGGTTGTCCCTGGCCTCGGTCGTACGTTTCTTCCGCCCTCGTTGGTCGGTTTCTTCTACGGGGCAGTCCAGCCACATCTTGATCAGATGCAGCACGCGCCGATCAACGATCCGGCGCGCTACCGACTTTAGGAGGTCGGTATGCGGAATGCTCCCGAAGTAGTCCGCGAGGTCGGCGTCTACGACGTCCGGGTGGCCACGGAACAGTAGCTCTTCCACCTCCACGACTGCCTGCTGGGCGTTTCGCCCGGCGCGATAGGCGTAGATTTCCGGTAGGAGGTCGGCTTCAAAGATCGGTTCCAGCACCAGCATCGCTGCTGTCATGCAGACCCGGTCCCGCACGGTCGAGATGCCCAGCGGCCTGAGCTTGCCGTTGGCCTTCGGTATGAACACGCGTCTGATCGGCTCCGGCCGGTAAGTCTCCTGCCTGAGCGCAAGCGCCAGTTCGCCAAGCCACCGCTCAACCCCGTACGCCTCGATATCCGCAAAGTCCTGACCGTCGCCACCCGGCGCGCCCTTGTTGGAGCGGCACTGGGCATAGGCATGCGCCAGAATATCGTCACGGCTGAGCTTGTCGTACAGGGCGTAGAACCGATAGCCGGCTTCCGCCTTCGCTTTCGCGTGTAACGCCGTCTGCAGTTTCTGAACACTCTTCGGAGTTGCTAGGTTGCCCAATCTCCAGGTCCCTCACCACGTCTTGCGTCGGTCTTGAACTGAGGCTCCTTCCCTCCACCGGCATTACCCGGTTTCATCGGTATTACGGGCCTCTCCGCCACCCCAACGCGCCCGGCCTGTCCCTCACGGGCGTCCGGTTGATCATCCCTGATCACGTATTGGGGCTTCCCGTGTTGCGTGCGCTTTCCTTGTCTACATGCTGCCGCCACTACCCCGGTGCAGCGGCTGGGCGTACTCGTCGCTCACACCCAGCCGTGTCAGCCTTCCCCGGAAGGGTCACCGGGTCGGCCTGCACATCGTCCTTTTCGAGGCTTGCTCGGCGTTCACTCGCGTTGCGGCCTGCACACTCGCGCGGTCACCGTATTTCGTGACCCGCTATCCGAAGGCTTCAGACATTTCGTCACCTCCATGCCTGCTCCGGTTGCTTCCGGCTGGAGCGGTCGCCGGGTAGGACTTGCATCCACTGGAAAGCGCCGCCTTTTCACGGCGCACACCCGTTGCGGAAGTTCGGCTCAGAGGTCTCGATGACGGAAGTAATGACCCAAAGCGGTCCTCGCCGCCGTTGCGGTGGTATATGTAATATCAAGATTTTTGCAATGAGCAGATTGCCGCTCTGAAACGGCTGGGTACATATTGGGGCTTCTGCGCCGTGCGAAATTCAAGGTTGCCGGCCATCTCGGCTGTCTAAGGACTTCGGCCCCTGAAAAAGAGAGTAATAGTCGAATGAAGCTGCCGAACTGGTTCAGGATTCTTTGGTGGTTTTTGCTGACAGCGGGCCTAACTTGGGTGCTCTATAGGAGATATCCAGACTTGGTTGCAGGGCACGCGGCTGCGGTGGATGTTTTCGTTTTTGCCGTCTGGGTTGCCTTGATGCTAGTGCCCCTGTTCCACGAGGTGAGCTTCTTGGGCGTCAAGTTCCCGACGAAGTATGGTATGTCGCTGAGAATCAATTCCGAAGCACCCAACTTTACCGCGGAAACCACCCAAGGCACCATCAACTTCCATCAATGGATTGGCGATGACTGGGCTATCCTTTTTTCGCATCCGAAGGATTTCACGCCGGTCTGCACCACGGAGCTCGGCGACATGGCCCGGCTGAAGCCGGAATTCGACAAACGCGACTGCAAGATCATCGGGATGAGCGTCGATCCGGTATCGCAGCACGGCCGGTGGTCAAAGGACATCGAGGAGACCCAGGGTTATGCGGTGAATTATCCGATGATTGGCGATCCGGAGCTGAAGGTGGCGAAGCTTTACGACATGCTGCCGGCAGAAGCCGGAGATACGTCCGACGGCCGGTTGGAAGCCGACAACGCCACGGTGCGCTCAGTTTTCATCATCGGACCGGACAAGAAAATCAAAGCAATGCTAACCTACCCGATGACCAGCGGGCGCAATTTCGACGAGGTACTCCGGCTTCTCAACTCCTGCCAGCTGTCTGCGAAGTATCCGGTCGCAACCCCCGTGAACTGGAAGCAAGGCGAAGACGTGATCATCGTCACGTCGGTGACCGATGATCAAGCAAAGCAGCAATTCCCAAAGGGCTTCCGCTCCGTGAAGCCGTATCTCCGCTTTACGCAGCAGCTCGTTGCGATCATGTTCACGGACATGGTGGGCTACAGCGCGCTGATGCAGCGCGACGAGTGGCTGGCGCTGGAGTTGCTCGATGAACACCACTCTGTCTTGCGGCCCACATTCCTCAAACATCAAGGACAGGAGGTAAAAACGATGGGCGACGGCTTTCTGGTTGAGTTCGCCAGCGCGGTGGCCGCGGTGAATTGTGCGATCGAACTCCAGCAGGCGCTGGCCCGACGCAACTTAGGCGCTCCGGCAGACAGACAGTTGCAGGTTCGAATTGGCATTCACCTGGGCGATGTCCTGCGCCGCGGGGGCGACATTGTGGGCGATGGCGTGAACATCGCTGCGCGGGTCGAGCCACTGGCCGATTCGGGTGGGATTGCAATCACACAGCAAGTGTTCGATCAGGTGTACAACAAAATCCCGGAGACCTTGGCGCGCATCGGTAAGGTCGAGTTGAAGAACATCCAGCGGCCGGTGGAGGTGTATAGCATCATTCTCGGGCCAACTAGGGAGGCGGATTATTACATCTAGGCTATCAGTTGCTGACGTCCATGATTTGGATCATGTCGATTTCGGGTTCAATGTGAGTGTTCGCCGCCACACGCAGCCCTTCCATCACGAGCTCTGAATAGCTGAATGTGTTGACTGACGGCGAATGGCTGCTTTGGGTCGATACCGTTGAAAAACTCTATTTTTTGCCTCGATCACAATTCTTGAGGCAGCAGGCGGGCTTTAAGAGAAAGTGCTAGGACCCCCCGCGGAAAGGCTAACTTTTCGGTGTGCGACGCTCGTAGTGAATTGGTGATGGCAACGTGTGGCGCTATCGGCCCTGCATGACCAAAGTTTGGTTTTCTGACGTCGCTCATTTTCCGAGTTTTTCAACATCGGGTAATGGGCGGCTGCTCCCCGAAAGTCGATAAGATCGGCTTTCCGATATGAAGAGGAGAGCAGCTATGGAGTATTTTGCAGGATTGGACGTCTCTATGGAAGAGACGCATGTCTGTGTCGTCGATCGAGACGGCAAGGTCATTCTTGAAACCAGGACGCCAACCGCGCCCAAGACAATCGCCGCCGCCTTGGCAAAAGGGCCAGCCGTTGAGCGCGTTCTATTCGAGACGGGACGCATGGCCCCGATGCTCTTTCATGGCCTGACAGCGCTGGGCATGCCGGTGGTCTGCGTCGAGAGCCGACAGGCCTACCAGGCGTTGAGGTCGCTGGCCGCCCACAAGACAGACCGCAATGACGCGCGCGGTCTTGCGCATTTGGCGCGGACCGGTTTCTTCAAACCGGTGCACGTGAAGTCGCTCCCTTCACATGCCGTCCGCGCACTCCTCGTCGCACGCAAGAAGCTGGTCGGTCAGCGCGTCACCCTCGAAAATCAGATCCGCGGACTGGCGGTGGCGTTCGGCGTCAGGCTGCCGCGCGGGCTCAGTTCCGGCTTTGCCGAAAAGGCGATGGCTGCCGGTTGCGGGATTCCGGCCTCGATGGCGCGATACGGGGATTGCTCGCCGCACGCGATGCTATCGTGAAGGCGATCCTTGCCATCAACACCGACATGAAAAGTCTAGAGCGATCGTCGTCGGCATGCCGACGCCTGATGACGATTCCGGGTGTGGGCCGGCTCACTGCGCTGGCCTTCGCAGCCGCGATCGATGATCCCGATCGCTTCCGACGTTCGCGTGACGTGGGCGCCTATCTAGGCTTGGTCCCGCGGCGTTATCAATCTGGCGAGATCGACTATACCGGCAGCATCTCCAAATGCGGCGACGCACGGCTCCGCACACTACTCTACGAGGCGGCCAATGTGATGCTCACCCGCTACCGCGGCAGTCTCGCACTAAAAACATGGGCGCTCGACATTGCCAGGCGATCAACGATGCGCAAGGCGCGGGTTGCGCTCGCGCGCAAACTCGCCGTCATCATGTTCGCCATGCTGAAACACGGCGCCGAGTTCGAGCCGGCGTAGACCCGCCGCCACCAGAGATCGGAGGCCGAGACGAGCTCCCAAGGGGGAGCATGACCCGAGGGAGGGAGCAACGGACGGCGCCGATTCTGTCGCACGGCCAGACCACGAGCGGCCAGTGCGGTTTCAACCAAGCCGCCTCGCACCCAGCTGACCCCATCAAGCGCCATCGAGCACGCAGAGAACGCAGTCACCCGAAGGCAATGCTAACCACCCAAATCAGCGCAGTCGCCCTTGACCTATTAGAGAACAGTATCGGTCATTAGCGGAAATTCAAACTGAGACACTACCCACAAGGCGAAAGTCAACTGACCCACTACCCGTGTCTTGCATTCCAGCTTCCCGCGCCCTATAAGAGCACGCATTCCACACGCGGATCGCGCGGCCCCGCCTGAAGGGCCGCTCCCCGGTGGCCTCTTGATCCCTGCTGGAGCGAGCGGTCCATAACGATTCGCGGCGGCCTTAACCGGAGAACAAACGGCCTTGGCTTTACCTGAATTCACGATGCGCGGCCTCCTCGAATCCGGGGCTCATTTCGGGCATCAGGCGCACCGCTGGAACCCGAAAATGGCGCCGTTCATTTTCGGCGCCCGCAACAATATCCATATCATCGATCTTGCCCAGACGGTGCCGTTGCTGCATCAGGCCTTGAAGGCGATTTCCGATACGGTCGCGAAGGGCGGCCGCGTGCTTTTCGTCGGCACCAAGCGGCAAGCCCAGGACGCGATCACCGATGCGGCGAAAAGATCGGCGCAATATTACATCAATTCGCGCTGGCTTGGCGGCATGTTGACGAATTGGAAGACTATTTCAGCTTCGATACAGCGCCTGCGCAAGGTTGACGACCTGCTCGGTGGCGGCGGCGCCGGACTGACCAAGAAAGAGCGCCTGATGATATCGCGGGAACGCGACAAACTCGAAAAGGCGCTCGGCGGTATCAAGGACATGGGCGGCACCCCGGATCTGATCTTCGTGATCGACACCAACAAGGAGCAATTGGCGATCAAGGAGGCGCAGCGGCTGCGTATTCCGGTGGTGGCGATCCTCGACACCAATTCCAATCCCGACGGAATCACCTATCCGGTTCCAGGCAACGACGACGCCGGCCGGGCGATCGCCCTCTACTGCGATCTCGCCGCCCGCGCGGCTATCGACGGCATTTCGCGCGCGCAAGGTTCAGTCCGCGTCGATTTGGGCGAAATGGAACGTCCAGCCGCCGAGGAACTTCCGGCCGGCGATGGCGTGGCTGGCGACGGTCATGATTCGCCTGGAGAAGTTTTCGAGCTTCTGACCGCGCCGCACGGCGCCCCCGACGATCTCGCCAAATTGCCGGGCATCGGGCCGCAAATAGTCAAGAAGCTCAACGATGCCGGTATTTATCACTATTGGCAGATCGCCGCCATGACGCCGGAAAACGCCGCCAAGATCGATCATGATCTCAAGCTTGCCGGCCGTATCGAACGCGACGGCTGGATCAATCTCGCGCGTGGTCTCGTCTCTGGCTGAAGCACCGGCTTCTGAGTTAGCCGAATGATTTCGTGATTTGCGGGGTTTCCGGATCCCCCCGGCGGTGAGTTGGTCGCCCGGAAACGCCTGCCGGAAGATGAAGGAATACCGATATGGCGAACGTCACCCCGGCGATGGTGAAGGATCTTCGCGAGAAGACCGGCGCCGGCATGATGGATTGCAAGCATGCCCTTGGCGAGACCGGCGGCGAAATTGAAGCGGCGATCGACTGGCTGCGCAAGAAGGGGCTTTCCAAGGCGGCCAAGAAATCCGGCCGGATCGCCGCCGAGGGGCTCGTCGCCGTTTTTGTCCGTGGCTTCGACGGGGTGGTTGTCGAGCTCAATTCCGAGACGGATTTCGTTGCTAGGAACACGGAGTTTCAGGCGCTGGCCAGGAACATTGCGCGCCTTGCCGTCGAAACCGGCACGACCGACGTCGAGGCTTTGAAAGCCGCTACCTATCCTGGCGGCGGGACCCTCAGCGACGCCATCGCCAACGCCATCTCCACAATCGGTGAAAACATGACGTTGCGGCGCGCCGCCGCCGTGCGTGTCAGCCAAGGGTTCATTGGCCAATATGTCCATAATGGGGTATCCGAAGGCCTTGGAAAGATCGGCGTTCTCGTTGCCCTTGAGTTCGCGCGCCAATCCGCAAGCGCTGGCGCCGCTCGGACGCTTGATCGCTCTTCATGTCGCGGCGGCAAATCCGCTCGCCCTGGATGAAGCGGGCCTCGATCCGGCCGCCGTCGCGCGCGAAAAAGCTGTGCTTGCCGGCAAGAACGCGGATAAACCGGCGCATAAGCTCGAAACTATCATCGAGTCCGGGCTAAAGACATACTTCAAGGAAGTTTGTCTTCTCGATCAGCCCTCGATCCATCCCGAACATGCGGGCAAGACAATCGGCCAGGCCGTCCAGGACGCGGAGACGAGTACCGGGACCCCGGTCCGCGTGAAAGCTTTCGTGCGCTACGCTCTCGGCGAAGGAATCGAGAGGCAGGAAACCGATTTCGCGGCGGAAGTCGCGGCCGCCAGAGGAGAGACGAAGCCGAGGGACGGTGACTGCCTGGTATGAGGCTGATTGCGTCAGGTTCGGGCAATTTCTCGACGCGTTTGCCTATTGTTTATATTTGACTTGCGGCCGGTTTCGCGGGAGGTTTAAAAAAGCCCACCGCCGCATCGGCTCTATACCGCTTCTCGAGGGAGGATTTCAATGTTTGTTCGCCGTGTTTTTTCGCTTGCCTTTGTCTCCGCGGCGTCGATCTTGTTTGGCGTCGTGCCTATTGGACAATCAGCGGCCCAAGAGCATGAGTGCAGCGGAAAATACCAGGACGCCAAGGCGGCGGGGACGTTGAACGGAGCAACTTGGCCGGAATTTTACAGGAAGTGTACGGCGGAAGCCAAGGCGAACCCGGCCGCGGCGTCGCCGGCAGCCGCAGTGCCTCTCAACGTAGAGCACATTTGCAGTGGAAAATACCAGGACGCGAAGGCGGCGGGCACGTTGAACGGCGACACTTGGCCGCAATTTTACAGCAAGTGCGCGGCTGACGCCAAGGCGAACCCGCCCGCGTCCGCGGCGGTTGCGGCGGCTGCGCCTCTCGACGTACACCACATTTGCAGCGGAAAATACCAGGACGCCAAGGCGGCGGACACCTTGAAAGGCGAAACCTGGCCGCAGTTTTATAGCAGGTGCGTGGCCGAAACCACGGCAAGCCCGCCCGCGGCCGAGAAAACTGCGGCTCCTGCGGCCGCCCCGTCGGCCCCGGCTGCTGTCGCTACGCCAGCGCCCGCGCCGGCCCCCGTCGCCGCCGCGCCAGAGCCCGCGCCAGCCCCCGTCGCCGCCGCGCCAGAGCCCGCGCCGGCCCCCGTCGCCGCCGCGCCAGAGCCCGCGCCAGCCCCCGCCGCCGCCGCGCCAAAGCCCGCGCCGGCCCCCGTCGCCACCGCGACAGAGGCGCCGCCGGCCGTGGTCGCGACGCCCGGCACCGCAGTCTTTCCCACTGCAATTTCACCGGCCCATGCCGGCGAAAAGCCGGAAATAGCCCGCCGCAAAACGTGCCTCGACCAATTTAAGGCCAACAAAGCAACCAACGCCAACGGCGGCCTGAAATGGAACCAGAAGGTTGGCGGTTATTGGAAGGAATGCGACAAGCGCCTGAAAGGGTGATGCCTGGAGACGCGAACTCTTGCGGCAGCGGGCCGCAAGGGAACTGCGCTGCGGAAACTTCGGGGATAGGTTCCGAATCTTCAGGTTTACGCCGCCGTGGAAGGTGCGGAAGAAATTCGCGGGGCAGCAAGGATTGATCCTTGCCAGTCCCATTTCCTTATTTCCTCGACGGCGCGGGCCGCGCATGACCCCGGGGGCCTCGTGAATCCCTAAAATCATCCGATCATTTCCTCGGTCAAATACTCACTTCGTCGCTAGACATGATTCCTCCCTTGGGGTTGTGGACAACCCGCCCGGAAGGGGCTGATTTCAGGCAAAGCGAACAAATCGGGACGTCCCTCTTATACCAAGTCTCTGAAAGTTTGACTCCTGAGGCGGATTCCCGAATTGGCATTTATCTGATTTACCATGGCAAACAGCTTTTGGGAGAGTTTGCCATGTCGACTCCGGTTCCGCTTCGCTCTGACTTTGACACGATTGGCCTGCGCATGCTGGCGCGGCGATCGCGTGACCCCGATCAGACCCGGCGTCTCTTGGCACTGGCCGAGATTTATGATGGCGGCTCGCGGCCGGATGCGGCGCGGATCGGCGGGGTCGGGGTGCAGATCGTGCGCGACTGGGTTGTCCGTTTCAACGCCAAAGGTCCTGATGGTCTCTTGACCGGCAAAGCGCCGGGCGCTCCCAGCATCCTCGGCGAGCGCCAGCGCCAAGCCTTGCGGCAGGTCGTGGAAGATGGGCCGATTCCCGCCCTGCATGGCGTCGTCCGCTGGCGGCTGATCGATCTGGCGCAGTGGCTCTTCGAAGAGTTCCGGGTTTCGATCTCCAAGCCGACGCTCAGCCGCGAGCTGCGGCATATGGGCTTTCGCAAGCTCTCGGCGCGACCGCGCCATCATGCGCAAGACGAGGAAGCCGCGGCGGCTTTTAAAAAAACTTTCTCGCCCTCGTGGAGGAGACCGCCGCAAAAGAGGCTCCTGGCAAGCCGATAGAGATTTGGTTTCAAGACGAAGCTCGGATCGGGCAGAAAAACAAGGTCACCCGCCGATGGGCGAAACGCGGGACACGGCCTTCGGCGCCGCACGACCAGAGGACGAGTTCAGCCTATATTTTCGGCGCCATCTGCCCGGCCGAAGGAAAAGGCGCCGGGCTCGTACTACCCTCCTGCAACAGCGAGGCCATGGCCCTGCATCTCGAAGAAATCTCGCTTGCGGTCGCACCAAGCGCGCATGCGCTCGTTCTTCTCGATCAGGCCGGGTGGCATGTCTCGGCGAAGCTTCCCGTCCCGGACAACATCACGCTCTTGCCGTTGCCGCCGAAATCGCCCGAGCTCAATCCGGTCGAGAACATCTGGCAATTCATGCGCGACAACTGGCTCTCGAACCGCGTCTTCGAATCCTACGACGACATTCTCGACCACTGCTGCTTCGCCTGGAACAAGCTCATCGACATGCCCTGGAAAATCATCTCCATCGGAACAAGAGAGTGGGCCTATCGGTCGTGATCAGCGAGACTTGGTATAAGCCAAAATGTCTGCAACTTCATTAAGAGCATGCCTTAAATCCCGCGCATCTTTCATTTGCGCATGTCCGCGCCAAACGCAGGGTGCGGTAGTCAAAACGCCAAGACCTCGCCTGCGTGGGGAACGACAACTTTTGTCGCGTGGCCTTGCATGGCAGCGACGAAGTGGCTTGCGTCCTGATCAAGAAGATCGAAGGTCCCGTAGTGGCAGGGGACAACGGTATCGAATTTGAAGTAGCGCTTGACCGCGAGCGCCGCCGTCCGCCCGCTCATGGTGAAACGGTCGCCGATCGGCACAAGGCCGATCTTGGGCGAATGAATCTCCGCGATCAAACCCATGTCGGAAAACACATCGGTATCGCCCATGTGATAAATTGAGGGCGCATCCTTTGGCTTGACGACAACGCCGTTCGGACTGCCGAGATAGATGGATTGGCCATTGACGACGGTTCCCGACGAATGCAACGCCTGGGTGAGGCTCACGCTGAACGCGCCGCAATCGATCGTGCCCCCGGTGTTGCCGGGATTGATATTTTCCGCGCCTTGCGCGTTCAAATACATACAGATTTCGAAATTCGAAATGACCTGCGCGCCGGTCGTCTTGGCGATCTTGGCGGCATCGCCGATATGATCGTCATGGCCGTGGCTCAGCACGATGTGGGTCGCTCCTGCCGCTGCCTTCGCAGCGTCGCCGGCGAATTTAGGGTTGCCGCTGAGGAATGGGTCGATCAAAATGACCGCCGCTCCGAGCTCAATGCGGAAAGCCGAGTGGCCGAGCCAAATCAGGTTCATGGGGGCTCCAATCAAGCGGGCCAAGAGCATACGCACACGCGCCTATGTATACGCTTATCGCAGTTTCCGATCAAATTGCGTTATACCCGGCGGAGGCGAAATAATTTTGGCAATCGGTTGGCGCGAAGGCGTCGATCGCGCCGCGTTGGCCTAGAAACACCGGATTTCGGCCTCGGCCTCAGCCCGGTGGAGATCGGCCAGGATGGCCTTCAACTGTTCGCTTCCACGAAACATGGTCCCGATTTGACCGCGCGCCTGATTCATGCTCGCCACGGTTTGCGCCGCCACATAACGGTCGTAGGGCAGCAACGATGCAATGACATCGATCGAACAGGAACAGCGCCGAAGCATCTCGGGGGTTTCGCCATTGGTCTTCATGCAGACGAGGACATAGTCGGCGCGCGCCTCGGTGGGGTAATCGTTAGTGCCCGCCACGGCTAGCGACGCGGCAAGGATCGGAACGCAAGCGCCGGCGATCTTCATTGCTTTCGTCTTTCCTCGTTGGACCATGGACGGCAATTTATGTCGGGAACCGGCGCGGAGGATTGAGCGAGGACTTCGTGGCGGCGGTGCCGGCAAAAGCTCCGCTCCAATCATTATCCCCAGATTTCTCTCAGGCCCGAAAGGATCCGCCGCTCCGGACAATACGACATCTGATTCTAGCAAGTATTTGAATACGCCAAAAGCATATCGATGTAGGCGCCGGGGCTACGGCTGCGCGCGAAATCCTGGGCGCGCTCCGCCGCGCGCGCCGTGCACGCCGGAAGCCGCGGCATGAGCCGGGCGATGGCGGCGGCCAACGCCTCGCTTGTGTGCGGCGCGAAAACCTCCCCTTCCGCTTGATTGTTCTCGACGCTGGTTCCGGCAAACGTGCCTCTTGACGCGATGACGGGACGTCCGGCGGCAACCGATTCGGTAAAAATTGCTGACCCGCGCGCGGCGCCAAAGGCAACCGGATCATAGGGCAACAGCATCACGTCCGTCCGGCCGGTCCAGGCGGCGTAATCCTCGCTGGTCAAAACCCCTTCCACGAAACGAACACCCTTCAACGCGCGCAAGGCGCGTTCCGCTTCGATCGTGCGTTGTTCCCAGCCGCTGTGCTGAATCTGGACGATGAACTCGGCGTCGAGTCCGTCACGCTGGCAAACCGCGATCGTCCTAGGCAACAGGTGAAAGCCCTTGTCGCACTTCGAATTGCCGAAGAATCCCACGCGGACCCGGCCTTCCATTGTTCGTTCCGATCCCGAAGCGCCAAGAGGGATCGGCAAAATCCGCGTCTCTATGCCAAATCGCTTGCTATACAATGAGCGCATCGCTTCGTTTTCCACGGTGAAGAAGAGAGAGCGGCCGATCAGCGGCGCCGCCAGCCTAAAGGCGGCGCGGTAGAATTTTTCTCCATGCGTCGAAACGGTTCCCCACGGCACAAAGCTTGGCGGAAGCATCAGTTGGCAGACGACGCGAGGAAGCCGGCCGCGCGGCATCGCGCGCAAAAAGCGAACCAGTCCCAAAATCTGGTTTTGCGTAATTGTTACCACGACGATGATATTGTCCTTCTGCCAAATGTCCAAAGGCAAGGCTCGAAGATCCTGTTCGAAGGTTTCGTTGAGCACCGTCCATGTTTGTCGTTCAGACCAAATGGATCCGCCGGCCTGAGCGCCGCGAAAAATTGCCGCGACGGATCGCAGCCGATTTTCGTTCCGTGAACATTTCACGCACTCATAAAGCCAGCGGCTGAAATGCGGGATGGCGCCGATTTCGGCGGCGATCGATGTATCGAGGCCGCTCAAGCCGAAAATGCGGTATCGCAATTTACGCCGCGCCAAGGCGCCGGACACTGTCTTGGCGAGCGTGTAGCTATGCCCTGCCTTGTTCACCAATCCGTTGTCGATGAGGATGAGTTCCATTGAGGCTTTCTCCCGCATTCGCACTATGATAGCAATGAGTTGCTCGGTCCCAGCCCGTGAAATCGCCGGAAGCCATTCAAAGCGGTGCACGTCAAACACGAAACAAGAAAAACGGAGTTGAATGTGCTATTGGGACAAAGACGTATCCTGGTCACTGGTGGTGCGGGTTTTCTCGGGACGCATCTTTGCCGGCGCCTGCTTGCCGATGGCCATGAGGTTCTTTGCGTCGACAATTTCTCCACGGGAAGCCGCCGCAACATCGACGTTCTTCTCGGCAACACGCGTTTCGAAGTTCTCCGCCACAACGTGACGTTTCCGCTTTTTGTCGAAGTGGACGAGATTTATAACCTCGCTTGTCCGGCCTCGCCGGTCCATTATCAGTTCGACCCGGTTCAGACGACGAAGACGAGCGTCTCAGGTGCGATCAACATGCTCGGCCTCGCCAAGCGCCTCAAGGTCCGCATCTTGCAAGCTTCCACATCGGAGGTCTATGGCGATCCCACCGTCCATCCGCAGACCGAGGACTATTGGGGCAATGTCAATCCGATTGGCAGCAGATCCTGCTACGACGAGGGCAAGCGGTGTGCCGAAACTCTGTTTTTCGACTATCGCCGTCAGCATGGATTGAGCATCAAGGTTGCGCGAATATTCAATACCTATGGCCCTAATATGCGCCCCGACGACGGCCGCGTCGTGTCGAACTTCATCTGCCAGGCCTTGCTTGGAAAGGACATCACTATCTTCGGCGAAGGCCTACAGACGCGATCCTTCTGCTACGTGACCGATTTGATCGACGGATTGGACCGCCTCATGAATTCGCCGGAAGACATCGCTGGACCGATCAACATCGGTAACCCCAACGAATACACGATTCGCGAATTGGCGGACAAGATCCTCGCGATCACCGGCTCGAAATCGGAGATCGTCGCGAGGCCCTTGCCCGAAGACGATCCAAGACAGCGCCAGCCCGATATCTCCCTTGCCGAGAAGCTGCTCGGCTGGCGCCCCACAGTCGAACTGGAAGAGGGTTTACGATACACAACCGCGTATTTCGAGACGCTTCTGCGCGAGCATGGCAAGGGCGCCGCCGGCAGCATGAAACTTCAGCGCTCCGCCGTCCGATGATCAAAGGAACGGCCGGGGAATTGAGGCTAGTTCAGTTTCGCTTTTCCATCTTCTGCTTGAGCCAGGCCTTCAAGATGACATGCGGCGCGACCTTGAGCCGCTTCAACCAGCCTATGAAATTGGATAATCCAAGCGCGGGCGCGAGCGTGCTTGCTTCCATCACAATCTTGCCGGCGAGATAAGAGCGGCAACCTGGGACAGGAGAAGAAAGCCGCGGCCAGGCATCGTCCAAAGCCAACAAGGCATTCATGTAATGGTGGGGAGAGTGCAATTTGCGCAGGAAAAGCTTGGCGTTCGCGATCAGATGATCGATAACCATCTTCCGGCCCAATTGATCGTCGTCGGATGGTCCGCCTCTTTCGTAACTCAACATGCAGTAAAGATGGGGATGTTTGGAAAACACATTCATCCCATGCACCCGGTAGACCGCAAGCGAGCGGTCGATCAGAACGCTTCCCATCAGCACGCTTATTCCACGAATGAGATAGGCGTCCGTACAACTTCGAAGCGCGCCTAATGCTTCGTTGTTCAAGAAAAGCTGAAGTGCGTCCCGTCGGAAGCAACTGCCTGATGTCGGCGCCCAAACCCAGGTCCCAACATCGCAAGGCTCCATGAGATGGACCTGATCTTCGAGTGCCGCGTCGGGGCTGCGCAGCGGCCACATTGAAGGTGCGCTTTCATCGACCCGGCGAATGATGCCGGATCTTTTTCCGCGTCCCGATCGCACATATTCGCTCAATCCGTAAATTGTCCCCAGAACCATGCGCGATTGGACGGCCTGAAATCATATCCGCCGAGGAAAAACCGACTGGAATTCGAAGTGACAAATGGACGAAAATATGAGTCTCTATGAAAGCCGGCAGCAGAACGTCATCCGCATCGAGGAAAACGACATATTCTCCGGAGCTTGCCTCGAACCCTTCTTTCGAGGCTATGCTTTGACCGCCATTGTCCCGCCGCCGCAATATGGCTGCGCTTGGATATTGCCTCGAAAGATCGAGGAGGATGCCGCCGCTGTCGTCCGTCGAAGCATTATCGACGATAATGCACTCTATATTAGGGTAGTTTTGTGCGAATACTGAATCCGCCGCCTCCCGTAGAAAGCGCCCGTAATTGTAATTAACAATAATCACGCTTACCAAAGGCAAGCTGAACTTGTTAATTTGTACGTCACATGTGTTCTGGAAATGAATTTCTGGACTATCGTCCATCGGAGGCGTCTTTCAAGAGTCCAAACAATCGAAGTTTCTACCTCGAATCAGGGCCAGTCAAGCAATAGCTGAATTTGGTTTGACCGGACAGACTCTGATGTGGATTGCCTCGGAATAGAGGACGCGGCCTGCTTCCTGCCACCAGCACGGTTGGCCGCGCGCCACCCGCCTCCCCGGCGAGCCGGCTTTCAACGACGGGGCCGGAATGCGGCTTTCCAATCCCCTCTTCATCGCACGATCACATTTTTGAATTGCCACGGATCTTGACTGTCGATGTCCTCGGGAAACAAGATTGCGCGGCCTTCGAGCGGAGTCCAATCCGTATAGTGCCCCGTCACTGGGCCAAGATAGGGGAGCTGCACGTCAAGGCAGCGGCGGTAGTCGAGTTCGTCAGCCTCGACAATGCCCGCTTGTGGATTTTCCAACGCCCAAACCATACCCGCAAGCACGGCGGAGGTCACCTGAAGACCCGTCGCATTCTGATAAGGGGCGAGGCGCCGCGTCTCCTCGATCGAAAGCCGCGAGCCATACCAATAGGCATTTTTAGCGTGCCCATAAAGCAAAACGCCGAGTTCGTCGATCCCATCCACAATCTCATTCTCGTCGAGAATATGGGATTTTTCCTGCGGCCGCCATTGGCGCCCCGCCATCTCGTCAAGCGATAGCACGGCATCGTCGGCCGGCCGGTAGGCATAATGGCACGTCGGCCGGTAAACAGTCCCACCCCCCTCGCGCAGGGTGAGGAAATCCGCGATAGAGATCGAACTCATTATGGGTGATGAGCCAGCCGTGCTGCGCCTTGGCGGCCGGTGTCCAGGACCGTACCCGCGTGCCCGCGCCGGGGCGCAGCAAATAGATCGCGCAATCCGGTCCGAAGGTGTGCCGTTTTGCTTCTGCCGGCATATGTTTTTCATGCGTTCCCCAGCCGAGTTCGGCGGGCTGGAGACCCTCCGAAATAAAGCCCTCGACAGACCAGGTATTGACGAAAACGCCGCGCGGCTTCGGCGTCCTCGCGCGCTGGGTATCGCATTCGGCAATGTGGATGCCTTTGACGCCTGTTCTCTGCGCGAGCCGCGCCCAATCTTCGCGCGAAGAGGGCTGCCCGGAATTTATGCCGCAATCGGCCGCGACGTTCAACAGCGCCTGCTTGACGAACCAGGAGACCATGCCCGGATTAGCGCCGCAACACGAAATCGCCGTGGAGCCACTCCCCACCGCGCGGCGCAGATCGAGGACTTTTTCGCGCAGGGCATAGTTCGAGCGCTCGGACGCGGTCAGCCGCGTGTCGGTGTAAAATCCAACCCAAGGCTCGGCGACCGTATCGATATAAAGCGCGCCAACCTCATGGCAAAGCCGGATGATCGCGGCCGAGGACACATCGACGGAGAGATTGACGACAAAGGCCTGGCCGGCGCCCCGCGTGAGAAGCGGTTTTAGGAGCGCGGCGAAATCGTCCCGCCTGACTGCCTTCTTTATGAAGGCTATGCCACGCTCGTCGAGAAGGTGGCGGTCCTTATCCTCGGGGTCGATGACCGTAAAGCGCGATTTGTCGAATTTGAAATGACGTTCGATGAGGGGCAGCACGCCACGCCCGATCGAACCAAAGCCGATCATGACAATTGGACCTGTAATCGTGCCGTGCACTGGCCATCGCGACATTGGTCTTTCTCCAATATGGCCGGGTGAATGCGGACCCAGCGGTACAAGAAGGCGCCGCGAGCTTCAGGCCCGCGGCTGCCGGAAAGCCTCGGCATTTGGCAGCAAATTCACCGAGATATTTTGTTCGGCGTACAGAACAATGATGGCTATCAGCGGACGATCTCTTGGCTCTTACGCCTCAGAAATGGCCTGGCGCGAAGACAATCGCCGCGTGAGCGGTGGCGAGCATTACCTCATAGCCGCTCATGCTGTTTTGAAACAGCCGGTATCGCGGCAATGGAACCGATATTGGAAGTGGTGCATATAATTAAAGGGCACCTCTAAAATATCGGTTTTGGCGGGGCGGCCGGCGTTTGAGGTGGCGGCGTTATCAAATTGTCGGTTCGCAGCCTCTCGCCCCGTAACGGCGCATGAATTTGCGCCGGCGATCGACGCCGATATGGTTCAAATACGAGCGCTCGTGCTTCTTCGTCCAGCGCGCTTCGCGCGTCGGAACCTGAGGCTCCCTTCGCTCCTGGCGCCCTTCGCGCTTTTCTTTTTTCCCTCCGGGCGAAAAGCGCTTGGAACCAGCGCTCGCCCTGGCGAGATCGCCCTTGTCCTTCAAGAACAAATCGAACAGCTCTTCCGCCGCGCCCGCCTTGGCCAGCGCCGCGCGATAGAGCTACAAAGTCTCGGCGCCGGCAACCGCGTCTTCGAGACAAGGCCGAGAAACCGCATGAACGAGAGGCGATTCCTTCTTTTCGTCGAAGCTTTCGTAGCGCCGGTTTAAGTCGAAAAAAACGCAGTCCCATCGCACCGGCTCCCGCACTCAGAGCATGAGAACCTTGAAACTGATTTGCGGGCCGCGCGAAAGGGGTATTTTTTGAGGCGCGCGATTCAATATGTTTCCGGTCAGACACTTGGCGAATCGGTGGCACCCCAAACACCGCAAGAATAATATATGAGAATTGCGTGACAGGCCAAACCTGTCCCTACCAAGACCCGCTCAATTGTCAATGAAGACATCGAACGGTTTGCCGCGCATCTCCTTCCATAGCTTTCTCTGCGCGTCGGTCAGGGCTGCCTCGATTTTTTCGTCGTAATCCTCGCGAATCTTAATCACTTTTGGCAATATCTCCTTCGGATTTCCGCCGGACCGGGCGTCTTTTGTCAATGGTTCGATCTCACTTTGCAATTCCTGAATAATCGCCATGACCCGATGCCGTTCCTCGTTCGTGATTTGCAGTTCTGTCACGATCTCGGGCCGACCCACCAGGGCAGCCGGTCCTTCATGCTGTAGTTCCAGTTGCTGGAACCTCTTGAGCTGCTCCGCCGTCAGGGTCTGATTCAGGAACGCCCAAAGTTTTTCGCCGGACTTCTGGCGAAGGGAATGAATCACCTTTTCCCGCTCATTGGCCTGAAGACTTTCGAGATTTTCTAAGACCTTCGTGGTTTCCTGGATAGTGACGGGCAGCCTCTCCTGCAATCTTTGCTTCTGGTCGTCCGAGAGTTTCAACTCCACCTGCACATTGTTGCGGTAGACGATGAACGGACCACCGAGCTCATGCAGCAGGTGCTTGTGGTCCTCCGCGTCTCGAGCCGAGGCAATGCTGGCGAACAGCAATACCATGATTCCTAAGATTGCCAATTTTCTCACAGTCAATTGCTCTCCGCTGCGCCGGAAATCTCTTCCAATTCGACGGTTCTGCGTGACCCGGCCCTGACGGCTTCAACTCCGCCTGGGCGCCTCGGAAAATAGGCTCTTTCCCCTGCCGCGCCAATCAGATTCTAGGTTCTCATGCTCTGAATGCGGGAGTTCGGCGTGGGACAGCGTTTTTTTCGATTTGAACCGGCGCTACGAAAACTTCGACTAAAAGAAGGAATAGCCTCTCGTTCACGCGGTTTGTCGGCCTTGGTCTCGAAGACGCGGTTGCCGGCGCCAAGACTTTGTAGCTCTATCGCGCGGCGCTGGCCAGCGGGCACGGCGGAAGAGCTGTTCGATTTGTTCTTGAAGGACAAGGGTGATCTCGCCAGGGCCAAGCATCATGGGCGAGGCGGACTCGACCCTGTCGAAGATAGGAGCTTTACCCGCGCCACGGCCGGTGCCGTAGCCCGTTGCTTGCGACGGGCGTTCATCCGAACGCCCCATGGCATCCTTGCCAGGCTCGATCCGCGCGCCAAACTTGGCCCCATGCGATGAATGGCGGGTTGCGATTTCAAGCGACAGCGGAAATCGCAAATCCAAACTTTTACAGGCATGGCAAGTGGAAGCACGGCGAGGCGAGGGCGACAGCGCCTATCGCCGCGACGAGGTCGAAGAAAAGCTCGGCCGCGCGTGGCCTCAAGAGCCGTATTCAACGCAGGGCCAATCGCGATCGCGAACGCAGCCGGGCGCGGAAGGCCGCCAACGCGTCGCGCGCGAAAGCGGGCGCCCGCGTCGCGCATGTGTTCGGCGATCGAAAGAACAGCATGGGAGTCGAGGTCATCCGCACCATCGGCATTGTTCCCGCGCGTGCAAGATCGGCCTGACGCCCCTCGCCCACAACCTGCGGCGCTTCGTCTTTCTGGAAAGGATGGCGGAAGTGGCCAGGTGAACCGGCGCGTCTTGTGCCGCGTATCGCGTGCGAGATTGGAGTAAAACAAGCGTTTGACGACGCCCGCGGCAACGCAAGGCAATCGTGGCGAGAGGATGCGAACCGACAATTTGATAACGCCGCCACCTCAAACCCGGCCGCCTCGCCAAAACCGATATTCCGCAGATAGCCATCGGTTTCAGTCTCATTCTACTTCGGTTCCGCTCTCCAGACAATCCGGAGCCAGTGCGCTTGGAAATGGCCATGGCGGATTTCGAGCCGTCGCCCAGTCCTATTCCTTGAAACCGATGCACACTTTTCAGCGCTCGGAAAAGCCATTGCCCGCGCTTTGCACATCAAACGGTACATTCGCCTTTAGAACGGGATGTCGTCGTCGATGATGTCGGCGGTAGGGCTTGATCTGGCGGCGGGAGCGCGGTCCGGCGCCTGCTCCATTGGCGACGCGCGGCCGAAAGAATTATTGGACGCCTCGAAGGCGCCGCCGGCGTCGCCGCGGCCACGGCTATCTAAAAGGGTCAGCTCGCCGCGAAAGCGGGTCAGCACCACCTCCGTCGTCTTGCGCTGATTGCCGTCGCGATCAGCGTATTCACGCGTCTGCAATTGCCCTTCGAGATAGATCTTCGTGCCCTTCTTGCAATATTGCTCGGCGATCTTGCCCAAATTCTCGTTGAAGATCACGATATTGTGCCATTCGGTCCGCTCCTTGCGCTCACCGGAAGCTTTGTCGCGCCAGGACTCGGACGTAGCGAGAGAGAAGCTGACAATGGGATCGCCGGCACCGGTTCGCCGCACCTCAGGATCGCGGCCGAGATTACCGACGAGAATGACCTTGTTGACGCTCCCAGCCATGATTGTCTCCCCTATCGCAAAACAACAAATATACTGCTCATGCCGAACGGCTCCTTTGTCGCATATCCGGGCGCCCTTGGCGCGGCTTGCGGGATTAGTCCACGACACTCGAGAGGTTTAAACGCTCCTTAACTTGTTCTACCACCGCAATAGGCCCGCGCAAGCCGCCCGCGCGAAAACCCGCCCGATGGACGACGGCGCAGATACGCCCCGCTTTCGCTAGCACGGCCGCCGAACCGCTGTCATAAAATAAATAACGATATTTCTTATTAAACCCCTTTACAACCGCGTCAAGGTATGCGAACAAACAGGCAACATTTAACGAACATAAGGGAACGAAAAAATGAAAAAGCCAGCATCATTGGCACGCAGATTAAGCCGGGTTTCCGCTGAGGAAAAAACTGCGAAACCTATTGAAATCACGGAGATTATCGAGGGCGCGCAGTGCACCGCCGCCTATATTGCCCAACTGACCGGCGAACTTGCGACCCTCGCTAACGGGGCGCGCTTCGCCAATTTGGCCCTTCTCCTCGCCAGGGCTCAGCTCGAAGCCGAGCTTTCGTCGTGTCAAGGCAAATGAAGACCGCCACGTGTTTTCTTGCGCTCAACACCGCCCGCCCAAACGGCATGCCGCTTTAGCGTCGGCGCTGCCTCGCCAAGAGCGCTGGATCGTGCCAAGCACTCTCTGTAGTCCGAAGTCTTTCATTGTCGTCGGCGCCGGGTCTTGTTCCGCGGGCTGTTGAAGAAGCAAGTCTGAGCGCCACCGGTGTTCATCGCCGCAAGCAAAAGACCCATGTGGCCGCCGGGCGGCAAATCATGCCCGGGGCCGGACCTTATCAGCACTGGCCTCGCCAACCGGGCCAAGAATTTTTTACGCACGGCCAGGCCGCCAACGGCTTCATCCACCGTCGCGATCACGATACCGGAGTCGCATTCGATTCCGCTCGCGACCTGACACTCCCAACCTTGGCCGGGGTCAACGGCTCGCCCTGACTGGATAATTGGGCCGGCGGCTGGTCATGGCGCACCCCATCGCGTTCGCTCAATCCATGGACGCCAAGACGCCAAATCGCCGATGTTGGGCCAAGTCGCTAATTTTGCAACATCGCTGCTCGTTACGACAAACTCACCGTTCATGTCGAGGCTGCGGTATTCTAGGCCGCAACCGCCGTTTATCGGACTATAGGTCTTGAGCCTAGGGCGTGACATGAAAAAAATCTCGCGCTATTTTATTCCATCGCGAAGCCAACCAATTTGCATGGGCGCAGGCGGATCCGATGGTAGCGGGACCAGAGATCGAACTCAAGTTCTTGTTCGCGGAGAGCGACGTAGCCAAAGTCAAGGCCCTGGTTGCGGCTGTCTCCGGTGCAGGGCAGGAGACCCATCAGCACCTTCGCACGATCTATTTCGATACGCCAAATCAAGACCTTTGGAACCACGGGTTCGCTGTGCGGGTTCGGGCGACCGGGGAAAGCCATGTTCAGACCGTCAAGCGGATTGCGTTCTCACGCATCGAAAGGGACGAATGGGAAGCGCAAACCGGCCGGCCCGAGCTCGATCTGGAGCTGATCAAAAATACCCCCCTCGCGCGTCTCGCTGGCAGACCTTCCATTCGCCGCGCACTGAGACCCGCCTTCGAAGTGGATGTTGCACGCACGTCCATCATGCTCGAAACTGGCTCTGGCCGGATCGAGGCCTCCTTCGACCAAGGCGCGATCGAAGCGAACGGTGAAAAGCTTGGCGTGCGCGAGCTGGAACTTGAATTGAAAAGCGGCGGCCGGTCCGCCTTGTTCAACCTTGCCCGCGCCTTTGTGGCGCAGGCGCCGCTCCATCCAAGCCTTATAAGCAAAGCCGAGCGCGGTCATCTTCTTGCCGGGGGAGCCTGGGGCCACGCGGCGAAAAGTTCAAAGCCTCGCCTCGCCAAGGACATGACGTGCCGGCGGGCATTCCAGGAAATCTGTCAGACCTGTCTGCACGACTTTCAATTGAATCTGCCGGGGTTGGAGAAGTCCGACAATATCGAGGCATTTCACCAAGGACGCATCGCGATTAGACGCCTTCGCGCGGCCATGGCGCTTTTTAAACCCATGGTCTTCGATATTGCATATCGAAGACTTCGCGACGAACTGAAGTGGCTGGCGGGGTTGTTTGGCGCGGTGCGGGACATGGATGTCCTGCGGGGGAACTTGCCGCCGCCGGCCCCTGAGGATCAAGCGAGCATGCGGGCGGGAGAGCTCGCCGGCGATTGCGAAGCCAAGCGTCTTCGCGCCCATCAGGCTGTCGTCGAAGCCTTGGATGGCGAACGCGCACGGATTTTGCAGCTCGAACTCGCGGTGTGGATCGAAGACGGAAGATGGCAAAAGCAGTCCTCCGGCATCGCGGAAAATCCAATACCAGGGTACGCCCGCGCGCGCCTGGGAAAACGCTACGAAAAACTGGTGAAACTAGGCGCGGACCTCGCAAGGCTTGCTTCCGGCGCCCGCCACCAAATTCGCATAGAGGCAAAAAAGCTGCGCTACATGGCGGAATTCGTCGGCGATGTTCCAGGCGTCGCCAAGGATCGTAACCGCTTAAAAGAACTCATCGACTGCTGCGAAAAGCTTCAGGCGGCCCTCGGCGCGATCCGCGACGAAGAGGCTATGGTCGAATTCATGGAAAACGAGGTTGAGGTGGGCGCCGACGCCGCCAACGGCCTGACGAAGACAGCAATTTTGCCGGCCGGTCCGCCCCCGCGACCGAACGGCGGGATAGCGAAGGAACTCCAAAAGGCAGTCCGCTCCTATTCGAAATTGGCCGCGATCAAAGCGTTTTGAGGCCATGGTGAAGCATTTCAAATCAAGCCCGCGCCAAGGACGCCAGATGTCGATGAGAGCAAATGCCTCCCGGCTATTTATTGGTCTCCTGTTTCTGAGCGGATAAGCGACTGCCACCTCGGCGACAAACCAGGCCGTGTCGGCCGCGGCTGTCGAAGTGACGTTCAGAAGTGGCAAACAAGTTCTCCACGGATTCGAATATAAGTCGGACGGAAATGGTCCGTTCCGCGGCGGTGCTCTGGAATCATGGGGGCGAGCGCCGGTCGGGCTCGCTGCCCAAACCGGAAGCCCTTTTTGGGGCACGAGTATACGTCCTTTTCATTCCCCATCGAAGCTGGCAAGGCCGTTCGCCAGCGGCCTACATCATGGACCTGCTCAATCGTGAAAATGGCCGGCAACGGGGCAGGAAATCGGTGGAATCGATGGAAGCGCGCCTCCTGGATCAGATCGCTGTCGCAATTATCTGACAAGCCTCTCATAAATAGACAAGCAGAGGATAGCCGTTGCGGGCTGCTCGTTCGGCGGGATTCAAACGATTCTTGCGGCCGGGTAGGAGCTAAGGCTGCGCGCGGCGTCGGTGAGGCGGCTTTTGGCGCGACTCGGCATCGCTTGTCGAGACCCCATTGTATCGAGCGCAAGAACGGGACGAAACTCTGGTCCGGCGGGGGGCTGAATGGTTCTGCGAGCGCACCAGAATAGCCGCAAATCAAGGCGGTGGCGTGGACGGAGAAAGCCGGCATCACTTTCGCCGCTGCCGCGCGCATCCGCTCCGATCATCACGCCCAAGCGACCGGCTCTCGCCATGGCATGAGCCTGATGCCGGCAACTCCGTCGGCGGAAAAATGCGGCTCATGATGAAGGACAAGAGCGGCGTCAACGCCGCCGTGTTCATAGCGTTCTTGCAATGGCTGATCGCTGGCGCGAGGGGCGTGATCCTTCCCATCGTCGATCGCGGACCGGCGCATGCCGCGAAGAAAGCCCGAGCCTTTGGCGAACGCGTGAAAGGATCGCTACGGCTGTTTTATCGTCCACTCCATTCGCCAGATCGCAATCCCGACGCGTTGGTGTGGAAGCATCAGAAGGCCGATACCGTCGGATGCATGGCCGTCTCGAGCAAGGATGATTTCGAAAGCAACGCGCGATCGTCCATGCGCCAGCGGCACCCCCCGGCCAAAATCCGCTCCCTCCATCAATACCCTTCCCTCCGATATGCCGCGTAATACCAAGTCTCGCTGATCACGACCGATAGGCCCACTCTCTTGTTCCGATGGAGATGATTTTCCAGGGCATGTCGATGAGCTTGTTCCAGGCGAAGCAGCAGTGGTCGAGAATGTCGTCGTAGGATTCGAAGACGCGGTTCGAGAGCCAGTTGTCGCGCATGAATTGCCAGATGTTCTCGACCGGATTGAGCTCGGGCGATTTCGGCGGCAACGGCAAGAGCGTGATGTTGTCCGGGACGGGAAGCTTCGCCGAGACATGCCACCCGGCCTGATCGAGAAGAACGAGCGCATGCGCGCTTGGTGCGACCGCAAGCGAGATTTCTTCGAGATGCAGGGCCATGGCCTCGCTGTTGCAGGAGGGTAGTACGAGCCCGGCGCCTTTTCCTTCGGCCGGGCAGATGGCGCCGAAAATATAGGCTGAACTCGTCCTCTGGTCGTGCGGCGCCGAAGGCCGTGTCCCGCGTTTCGCCCATCGGCGGGTGACCTTGTTTTTCTGCCCGATCCGAGCTTCGTCTTGAAACCAAATCTCTATCGGCTTGCCAGGAGCCTCTTTTGCGGCGGTCTCCTCCACGAGGGCGAGAAAGTTTTTTTAAAAGCCGCCGCGGCTTCCTCGTCTTGCGCATGATGGCGCGGTCGCGCCGAGAGCTTGCGAAAGCCCATATGCCGCAGCTCGCGGCTGAGCGTCGGCTTGGAGATCGAAACCCGGAACTCTTCGAAGAGCCACTGCGCCAGATCGATCAGCCGCCAGCGGACGACGCCATGCAGGGCGGGAATCGGCCCATCTTCCACGACCTGCCGCAAGGCTTGGCGCTGGCGCTCGCCGAGGATGCTGGGAGCGCCCGGCGCTTTGCCGGTCAAGAGACCATCAGGACCTTTGGCGTTGAAACGGACAACCCAGTCGCGCACGATCTGCACCCCGACCCCGCCGATCCGCGCCGCATCCGGCCGCGAGCCGCCATCATAAATCTCGGCCAGTGCCAAGAGACGCCGGGTCTGATCGGGGTCACGCGATCGCCGCGCCAGCATGCGCAGGCCAATCGTGTCAAAGTCAGAGCGAAGCGGAACCGGAGTCGACATGGCAAACTCTCCCAAAAGCTGTTTGCCATGGTGAATCAGATAAATGCCGATTCGGGAATCCGCCTCAGGAGTCAAACTTTCAGAGACTTGGTATAAATGGCTAGTTACTTATGAACTGATTAATAGATGGGCTCATTTTGCCGATGCGCGGGCATGTGGATAAGATCCGCTGATCCCTTGACGTTACCGTGGAATAATCATAGTTTCGTTATAAGTTCCGTCACAGTTAACAGTCCACAGTTAAAAGCTCGGTAACCGTCTAAGGTTCGGTTGCTGCGGCAGGGCAGTGGCCGCTCTTGCGTCCCCTCGCCGGTCAGAGGCGCCCGCCGATCCTCCCCGGTGGGCGCTTTTTTCTGCCCGGCGATTAAACTTCGCACCTCTTCCCTTCCCTGCCATGACGATCGCCTGACAGCAAGGCTGCGCTCGTTAGGCCGACTACGTAAACTAATCAGCGCGTCGTTTGTTTCGCCGGCGCGCCGTTCAATCAAGAAGTTGGACTAAGCGCACGCGCCAATGCGACAAATCCCTCTATGCCGATCTCTTCCGCCCGCAACGTTGGATCGATGTCCGCGCGGGCGAGTAAACCGGCGGCATCGCCTCCCACGAGCGATTTCAGCGATTGCCGCAGCATCTTGCGCCTTTGTCCGAAGGCTGCTTGGGCCACCTCCGACAACAGTTTTGCGTCGCAGGCGAACGGCGCCGCGCGAGGCATGAGCTCGACCAGGGAGGATCTGACCTTGGGTCGTGGCGTGAAGGCCGCGGCGGGAATATTGAAAAGTATGCGGGTCTCGCAGCGCCAATTGGACAAAACCGCGAGGCGCCCGTAGGCGGCGCGTTCCGCTGGGCCCGCGACGATGCGCTCGGCCACTTCGCGTTGAAACATCAAAACGAGCCGGTCGAACCAGGGCGGCCATGGCTCGGTTTGAAGCCAGCGCACAAGAAGCGCGGTGGCGATGCGATAAGGCAAGTTGGCGCAAACGCGCGTGGGGCTTTCGCCCCCTGTAAGCACGGCAAAATCAGTTTCCAGCGCATCGCCTTCGATGACGTCGAGCCGCCCCGGATAATTATTGGCGATCTCGCTAAGTACGGGAATGCAACGCGTGTCGCGCTCGACCGCGATGATTTTTCGCGCCCCTTCCGCAAGAAGCGACCGCGTGAGCCCGCCGGGGCCTGGGCCGATTTCGACGATCGTCGCATTGGTCAGCGGTGCGGCGGCGCGGGCGACGCGGCCGGTGAGATTGAGATCGAAAAGAAAATTTTGGCCCAAGGATTTTTTGGCCAAGAGCCCATGCGCGGCGGCGACTTCGCGAAGCGGCGGAAGGCCGTCGAGCCGGCTCGCCGGGATGGGTTGGGGCCAGGATTTTCGCATTTTTAGGGTTGTAGCGGAAAAAGGACCTCGCGGTCATTTCCCGCGAGCTAGGCTGGCGCGCCGCGCGAGCTTGTCCGCGAGACGCAAGGCGGCGACGAGGCTCGCCGGATTGGCTATTCCCTTGCCGGCGATGTCGAAGGCAGTGCCGTGATCCGGCGAGGTGCGGATCAAGGGCAGGCCCAACGTCACATTGACGGCGTGCTCGAAGGCGACGGTTTTGACCGGAATCAACGCCTGATCGTGGTACATGGCGACGACGGCGTCATAGCTCTTGCGCACGCCGGGACGGAACAGACTATCCGCCGCATGGGGTCCGCTCACCGCCACTCCCGCGGCCGCGAGATCAGCGAGAGCGGGCGCGATGACCTCGATCTCCTCGCGTCCCATGGTCCCGCCTTCGCCGGCATGAGGGTTGAGCCCGGCGAACGCCAAGCGCGGTTTTTTTATCCCAAAGCGCGACGCGAGATCCCGCTCGGCAATGAGACCTGTTTCGACGAGGAGTTCCCGCGTTAATAGCGCCGGAACGCGCGCGAGAGGAACATGAATCGTTGCCGGGACGACGGCGAATTGCGGCGACCAAATCAGCATTACCGGCCGCGCGCGTTCGCCGAAATATCGCTCCGCCAATTCGGCCAGAAACTCGGTATGGCCCGGATAGCAAAAGTCCACTCGATAGAAGAGTTCCTTGGCGATCGGATTGGTGACGATGGCCGAAGCCTCGCCGGCGCGGATGAGGCGCACGCAAGTTTCAATCGAGGCTATGGTTCCGGCGGCATCCCTCACGTCCGGCGTGCCCGGCTTTCCGGCAACGGAATGTTGCAAGACATGCACCGGCAATGCGTGGCGAAACACCGGCGCGGCCTCGCCGCCGGCGACGATCTTGACGGGAACCTTGAGGTCCAAGTCCCGCGCGATTGCCGCGAGACGATCCGGGTTGGCAACCGCTAGGAAAGGCGGCGCGTCCGGATTTTCATGCGTCCTGAGCCAGGCTTTCAACGTGAGTTCGGGACCGATGCCCGAAGGATCACCCTGCGTCAAAGCCAGGGGAAGAATGTTTGCTGGCAGCGATCTTGCCATCAAGACCTCGCCGTCAACGTTGCACGATCACGGCTCGTGCGCGCAATTCCTTGAGACGGCGTTCGCCGTCGGCCGCGTTATGCGCCGCTAGAATCTTTTGCGAGATCGCGGCCCGCGCCGCGCTATCGTCCTTGGCCGTGCCCTTGGCACACACCGCGATCATTTCAAGTCCTTCGCTTGAGCGTTGCGGCGCCGTGAGATGCCCAGCCGGCGTCTTTTCGAGCAATTGGCGGAGGCTCTCGCTGATTTCGACCGCGGTCTTGGTCAGGGGATCGCGAACCGTCACGTCGTTCATGGCGCGGGCAAGGGGAAGGCCGCTCTCGCAATCGGTGAACTGCGCGCGCAATTGCTCGGCCTCGCGGGCGCGGTCCGTCAAGGCCGCGACTGTGGCGGAGTGGGGGATCGCGAAAATAACTTGCCGCACCGTATATGCGGTTCCGGAGGCCGCCTTGCCGCCCTCCTTGGCGAGCTCGGCGCGAACCTGTTCCTCGCTCGCCTCGACGCCCTTGTTAAAGGCTTTCACCAGGACATTAAAGGCAAGGTCGGCGCGGAAATGGGCTTTGAAGTGGTCTGGCGTCACCCCGGCGTGCTGAAGTGCCTCGACCAAGGCATCCGGGGCAAGTTTCATCTCCTGCGCGACCGTGACGATTTGTTGCGAAATGTCGCTGTCTTTCGGGTCGACGCCAAATTTGTCAGCCTCACGGATTTCAAGGCGATCCGTAAAGAGGCTTTCGATCGCGCCGTCGCGCGTCGCCGTTTTGCGCAAGACGCGAAGCATCTTCATCCGCTCGTCAATATCGATGTTCGTGATCGGATCGCCGTTAATGCTGGCGACGATCTCCTGAGCGAAGGCGGAGCTGCCGGCAAGCGCCGTCAAAGTGGCGATCGCGGCAACAGCCACGCAAAGACTTAAGCAGACATAAGCGACGCGCGCGCCGCGCGGCCACCGCGCATCGTTTCCTGTTTCCATGATCCTGTTCTCTCCTAGTTCGGGCTTAGGCAGGGCCGGCCGGGCCTGAGGCCGGGCGGCGGCGACCTTGGAAGACATGAAAAATCAATATTTCACGCCGTCGAGCGTCGTAGTATTGAGGAAGGTCTGGCTTACCTTAAAATCTCCCAGGGTGCGCAGCTGCAGTTGCAGCAGCACGGTTTGGTCGCGGTTCAAGGAGGTGCTCGCGAAGAATCCATATTTCGTGCTGTCTGAATAAGTCGAGCTATAATTGACCGAAAGGGTCGTGCACTCGTCCTGATAGCCGACGCTCACCCCAGCGGCCGCGATCGCGAAGGGGCCGGGATTCGAGTTGCCAATCAAGCTGGCGGGATAATATTGGCGGCTCATGTCGAAGGTAATATTGCCCTGCGTGAAATAATTGTCGCTGATCTTGTAGCGCGAGGAAAGGCTAAGGCCTTCACGGCGAACGTCGTAGCCGATGACGGGTTGCGCCTCATAATCGGCGAATTGAATGGAGCCGGTCAGCGCCCCGAAATTATAGTTTGTGATGAGATCGACGCGCCTTGCCGCTAATGAACTGACATCGAACCGCGCCTTGGCGATAAAGGAAAAAATCGAATTGGGCGCGATCGTAAATGCGCCGACATAGTCGGAGAGCCTTGTGTCCAGTCCCGAACTTAATCCAACATTGGCGGCATCCGGTGTCGCGTAGGAGTTGGTGCCCGCTAGCTGATAGGACTGTCCGCCGATGAGGTTGGCATAGCCGCCGTTGTTAAAATTCACGGTGAATTGGGCACCGTAGTTCGCCCTCGTTCCGGTCTCAAACCGATCGTAGCCCGAATATTTGCTCCAGTCGAACAAGGTGGAATCGTCGAAAACGAGGCTTTGCGCATCGAGATTGACGAGCGAATTCGACCCAATTTCCTGATTTGGACGTGCAACGATTTGGACGATCGGTTCGAAAACCATTGAGGCAAAACTTGTCTTGGCAAGGAAGGGATAGCGATATTCAATCCCCATTCCCGGAATGAACTCGCCGAAAAAGTTCGGGTTATTGTTGCCGAGAAAATTCGACTGCGAAGCGTTGAAGTAAGTCGAGCTGCCAAAGGACGCCGCGAAACTAAAGGAATTTGTGGTGTTGATATCGAGCCATTCGCCGTTAAGCCGCGCGAACGCAAAAGGCGTGAAGACCTCGCCGATCGGATCGATGTATTTGCGCTGCCAGGACGCCTCGGCCGTGACGCGCGTGTAATCGCCGCCGAGGCCGCGCAGAAGGCAATCGCCGGTGGCCTGGCCCGGGACATAGTTGGTACAGATGTCATAAAGATTAAAGGCATTGTCCAACACACGCGGCCCGACGGCTTGGAAGCTCGCCGAACTCGCCGAAAGACTGGTCAGATTGAAATCGAGTTCGGCCTGCCCGCCGATGCCAAAAGACTTGGCGGGGTCGATGTCGAAGGTCTTGTTGTAGTCCCACACCGGATGCGCGATCGGCTGCTGCGCCTGAATGTCGTGAACTCGACAGGCCCTCGAAAGAATAGCCGCGCAGATCGAAAAAGCCGCGATCGCCTTGCCCGGTGAGATAGACAGTCGACGTCGTTTCGCTAAAATAATTCGACGAAAGAGTCTGGCTCGGCACGTGATAGTCGTTCAGGTACCATTTGTCCGACAAAAGCGTGAATTCCCAACCAAACTTCCATTGATCGGCGATCGTGAACTGGCCCTTGCTTTCGAATGAGCCGCGCAAGCTCTGGTTGCCGGAGCCGTATGGCGCCAACGGGAAGTCGGTTGGGTTTCGCTCGGAGATCCCTGTCGTCCGGATGTAATATTCGCCGCTCTCAAGCCGCTGGCGCCATTCCGCCTCGGCGAAAAATCCTTGTTGGGAATAATAGGTCGGCGTCAACGTCAAGTCGTAATCCGGCGCGAGCGCCCAGAAGATTGGAATGCCAAGGCCGGCGCCGAGAAAGGAGTGATCGGCAAGATAGGGCGAAAGAATCCCGGATTTGCGGGTGACGCTTGGATCCGGCGCCGAAAGGAACGGCACATAGGCGAGCGGTACGCCGAGGAATTCAAGGTAAGAGTCTTCAAAATAGATCATTTTTTCGTCGTTCTTGTGGATGATGCGCACGGCGCGCACCCGCCACAATGGCGGCTTGTCCGGATTGTCCTTGCAGGCCTCGCAAGCCGTGTAGGTGCCCTTGTCCAAAACGGTGGTATCGCCTTCGATGCGTTCGGCGCGCGGCGCGCTGAAAAAGGTTTTGTAGGTGCCAGCGACGGGCCCCGTCTTATCTGCGTTGGCCGGCGTGCCTGGGGTGCCCGGGAGTGCAGCGCCGAGCGCGTCTTTATATGGCTTGGGGGGCGTATCGGCGCGCAAGCTATCAATGAAACCGTCGCGGAAATCGCCAGTCAGGTCAAACCGGTCGCCATGCAGCACCGTCCCATCGCGTTCGGTCAATTTGGCATGGCCTTCGGCATACACCCGGCCAGTGTTGCGATCGTAAACGACGCGGTCGGCCTCGAGCGTCTGGTCTTTGTAATAGATCCTCGCGTTGCCTTCGGCCGAAACTATGTTCTTGTCTGTATCGTAGCGAAGTTCGTCCGCCTCGACGAACATTTTTGCGGTTCCGCCTGGCGCACTTTTCGTCTCGCCGCCCGCCGGTATTCCCGCCGCCGCCGGCAAGGCTCCGGCCAACAGCGCGGCACCGGACAAAGCAAAAGCCAGCGCGAGCGAAAGCCGGATAAAACGCCGCGCCCGAAGGATGGGGGCAATCGCTTTGGCGGGGCAAAAACGCCGCCCCATCAACCGTCCTCCTGATTGAGCAAAGCGAACGCGCCGAGCAGGCTCGCGACGACGGCCGGGGACCACGCGGCGACGAGCGGGCTAAGCAACCCGGCCCCGCCCAAATCGCCGACGAATTTTACCGCCACATAAAGCACGATCCCTGCGCCCACGCCACCGGAAACCATCTTCTGTATGCCACCAAAACGAAAAAACCTTAACGAAAATGCCGCCGCGATTAAAACCATGGCGATAAACAGAAACGGCCTCGCGAGAAGTATATGAAACTGGAGCCAGTAGCGGGTTCCATCGAGGCCCGCCGTCTCGGCCGCGGCGCGCAAGGACGGCAAGTCCCAGAATGGCACGGAATCTGGCGCGATCAGGCCTCGGACGGCCTCCTCCGGCGAAAGGCTAGTGGCGAGAAGATAGGTTCCGGCGGCAAAGCTTTCTTCACCAGGCGCCGTGACCCGCACATGGTCGAATTGCCAGACGCCGGGCAGGAGTTTACCGGTTTGTGCCTCGATCCTTTGTTCGAATGTCCCGGCGCGATCGTAGACATAAGCGGCGGCGGACGTCAGATTTGTCCCGTTCGCCGACACTTGGCCGGCCCTTATGAACGCCTCTCCATCGACGCTTTTTTGCCTGATCCACAGCGTGGTGTCATTGCTTTGCTCGCCATTGCGGCCAAAGAGCCGCGTCTCGATCGCGTCCGCGTGATGCTTCATGACCGCGAAGACCGGATTGAACAACACCACCGAGGCGATTCCGATCGCCGCGGCGATCGCAAGTGGGGGAACCAGGAATCCCCACACCGATACGCCCACGGCTCTGGCCACCAGCAGTTCCAATTTGCGGGTCAGATTAACAAACGTCGCCATCGCGCCGAACAACGCGCAAAACGGCATGATCTGCTCGGATGTCGAAGGGACACGCAGAAAGGAGAGGTAGGCGATATTTCCAGCCGAGACACCCTGAATGTTCCCGGCGCGCCGCAAAAGCTCAACAAAATCGACGACATAAATCATGCCGGAAATCATCAGAAATACCGCCGCGATGGTCAGCAAGAATCGCGCGGACAAGTAGCGGCCTAGCGTCCAACCGATCATCGCGCGAATCCAGCGCTGGGTTTGGCGAGGCGAGAGGCGTGAAAGGCAAGGAAATCTCGGCTGGCGTCCGCCAACGCCGCGCGGACTTGTGCCGCCGGCTCCAATGCGCCTACCGCAGGATGGCACTCGCGGAATTTGGCGGACGCGCGACTATTCCCATCGCAATTGTTTTCATGCAAGGTCATGCCCGCCATCTTGCTGGAACCCGGCTCCGAAACTGGACTTTTCCGCGAATGCCATTGACGTTGGCTGCCCGCGCGCTTCTCCCTCGTACCTTATGGCTCCGCCGTCGCACGGATTTGCCAATTAGGGAAGCACTTCAAACAATTAGGAGTGGCGGTTTTTGGGCGACAGATGAGGTCCTTGGACCGGGATCGGTTTTAGTATAGAAACGTTCGGTTGCTTTTGGCGCAAACCAAGCATGGCGTGGGTACCGGGGGCGAAGCTATGGTTCCCGAGAAAAATGAGAGTGCAAATGGGGTCGAGTCAACTTCGATCAAGGCACATTCGACAGACGAAACCGGCGCATTGCTTGATCAGGGCGACACCTTAACGCAAACTGGTCACAGTCTAAAGCGAAAGCGGCGTTTGCTGATGGGGGCGCTCGCCGCCGTGGTTCTGGCAATTGCCGCCGCGTTCGGCGTTCCCTGGCTTCGGGAAATTCTCACCACTGTTTCGACCGATGATGCCTATGTGAACGGTCACGTGACCTTCGTGGCCGCTCGCGTGCCGGGTCAGGTGTCAAGGGTTCTGGTGGATGACAACAACCGTGTAAACAAGGGTGATCTTCTCGTCGAACTCGACCGGGAGCCATATCAGGTCGTCGTCGCCGTCAAGAAAGCGGCCGTCGATACGGCAAAGGCGGACCTCGAGGCGGCTAAAGCAAATGTGCGTGGTATTGAAGCACGGGCCAGAAGTCAGCGCTGGAAACTCCAGCACGCCATGGAGGACGTCGAAAACCAGATCGCACTGCTTCATGCGAAGGTTGCCGCCCTGGATAAGAGCAAGGCCACACTGACATTGGCAGAGGCGGAATTCAACAGAACAAAAAAATTGGTTGCCTCTGCAGTGGCGAGCCGCGAGGAATTCGACCGGCGGGAAGCGGCGTTATCGGTTGCCCGCGCAGACGTTACCCAGGCCCTGGACGATATACACCAAATTCGTGTCTCTTTGGGGCTACCGGCGGAGCCTGAGAATGGTGGAGACCTAGGCCAAGTGCCGGCCGATCTCGATCAGACTTTTTCCTCGGTGCTACAGGCGCAGTCAGAACTGATTCAAAGTGCGGCCGAGCTTGGCAGGTTCGAATCGTACAACCAAACTCCGAAACAGATGCTCGAGCAATTCGAGAAACTTGCTCCGCAAGGCAACGTTGACAAAATATTTGCCGCGCTCGTGCCGGGAGCGCCAGCGGTCAAGCAGGCCGAGGCGAAACTCCAATCCGCCGAACGCGATCTCGATCAGGCTGAATTAAACCTTCGCTATTGTGAAATCATCGCAGAAATTGATGGCGTTGGCACACGCCGCAATGTCAATCCCGGCAACAATGTTTTGGCCGGGCAACGTCTGATGGCGATCCGCTCGCTTCGCGAAATCTGGGTCGACGCCAACTTCAAGGAGACGCAGTTGCGGGAATTGCGTATCGGCCAGCCAGTTGATGTCTATGCCGACATGTATGGCGACCGGCATTTATTCCGAGGCCGGATCTCCGGCTTTACCATGGGCACCGGCTCGACGTTAGCGCTGTTGCCGCCCGAGAATGCCACGGGCAACTTCGTCAAAGTGGTGCAACGATTGCCTGTGCGCATCGAGCTTCAAAACTACGACCCAAACAAGGATCCTCTGTTCATTGGACTTTCGGTTGTCCCCTACGTCTATATCAATAGGCCGGCGACAGGACCCGATGCAGGGAAGGTTCTGCAAGCGCCTATGCCCCAATCGTCGGCGGCGGCAGCCCCTCCCGCTGAACATCCGGTGGCCGGCAACAAATGACAGAAGCGGCCATCTCCCTCCGCGGACCCCAGGCGGCGATAAACCCTTGGCTCATTGCCGCCGCAGTTGTGGTGCCGACCTTTATGGAGGTGCTCGACACCACTATCGCTGTGGTCGCGCTGCGTTATATCGCAGGCGGCCTGTCGGCGACAGTCGACGACGGCGAATGGGTTATCACGAGTTACCTTGCCGCCAACGCTATTATCCTGCCGATCACCGGCTGGTTGATCAACCGCTTCGGTCGCCGCAACTACTTCCTCGCGTCGATCGCTATATTTACTGTAGCCTCGGGGCTGTGTGGGATAGCCACGAGCCTTAGTCAGCTGATTCTGTTCCGCGTAATCCAAGGCCTGGCAGGCGGTGGTCTGCAGCCGTGCAGCCAGGGAGTGCTACTCGACGCCTTCCCGCGGGAGAAGCAAGGCGTCGCAATGACCCTATTTGGCTTCGCTGCCCTGATCGCGCCGGTCGTTGGTCCGACGCTGGGTGGCTGGATCACGGACAACTATTCGTGGCGTTGGGTCTTTTACATCAACCTCCCAGTCGGCCTTCTGGCCTTCGCCGCTTGCTACGCCGTAGTCCATGACCCGGACTATCTCACCACCCAGCGCGCGGACCAGAGAAGGCGACCGTCCCGTTTTGACACGATCGGTTTGTCGCTCCTCGTCATCACCATGGTTTGCTGGGAAGTGATGCTCAGCAAGGGGGAGGAGTGGAATTGGCTCGGTGACGCATTCTGGCGGGTGCAGACATTGGCGGCTCTTTTCGTCCTGGCGCTGGCCGGGTTGATCTTTTGGGAGCTGCACCACCGCAGCCCTGTGGTTAATTTCCGGCCGTTGCGGGAGCGCAATTTCAGCGCCTGCTGCATCATTATTTTCTGCGCCTATGCGGTGCTTTATGGCTACAGCACCTTATTGCCTGGCCTGCTTCAGGCCCTGTTTGGTTACAATGCACTGCAGTCGGGGTTGGTCATGTCTCCGGCGGGTTTTTTTGCCGTCCTTACGATGCCCATCGTGGCCCGGGTGCTCGGCCGGCCGACAGATGCACGGTGGGGGATCGTGGCCGGCCTGTTGGTCATGGCAGCCGGGAATTATTGGATGTCACAGCTCAATCTCGATGTTAGCCCTGGGCGGGTTGTCTGGCCGCGGGTCGTCATGATCGTAGGATTGGCCATATGTTTTGCCCCCGCAAATGTCGCTGCCTACCTCTATACGCCGATGGAGTTGCGTGGAGCCGCCGTTGGCTTGCTGAGTCTGCTACGCAACGAAGGAGGCAGCGTGGGAACGTCCCTGAGCCCGGCGCTGCAGGATCACCGCGAGCAATTCCATACCCTTCGGCTCGGCGAATATCTCGATCCCTTTAACCCGGCCGTGCATTCCTTCATCGAACAATCCCAAGCATTTTTACTCCAGCAGACTGGCGATCCGGCCTTGTCGCAGGAGCTCGCTTGGCAAGCTTTGGAGAGTCTGCGCCAGCAGCAGGCCTCGGCCCTCGCCTATTTCGACTGCTTTTGGATCTTCGCCGTTATAATGATTTCGCTCGTGCCAGTCGTTCTATTGATGAAGCGCTCCGTAGCCGAGAAAGGCGCGCGCGTCGGAGTCGAATGAACTGAGTTATGGCGCCTTGATAAATTTGATCCAGCAATGGCCTGAAGCAAGTTTAGACGCCCCCATTCCGCATGATTTGCAAAAACATTCGAAAGTGAGCGCCTAGGGAACCCCTCGCGCCTGCTTGTCCCGGCGGAGATTAGTCATGATAGGATCGAACCGATGGTCAGGCGCTTTGACGGTTTTGCGAAATCGCGAGGGGTACACGCGAACAAACGCCTGGTTTCGAGGCGCGCCAACAGAGTAACACGCCGGCGCAAACGCGCGCCGGGCGCGCCAGAGGAACAGATGACCGAAACAATGAAAATCGAATTTGTCGCCCTCGCGGGGTTGCCCGTTCAAACGGCGCCCTCGCCCGAACAGGCCGGCGGCGAAGCCGGACACGCGCGGACTTTGGTCATTTTCATGGGCAAGGATTTCGCTTTCGGCGCAGCGACCCGTCGCCTCATTGGCACTCAAGGAGAGGCGCTGATCAAGAAGGCGGCCTCCGCCGTCAAGTTCAAGGGGAAGGCTTTGACCGCGCTCGATCTCGTCGCGCCTGCCGGGCTTGCCGCCGAACGGCTAGTCGTGGTTGGGACCGGCGGCGATGGCGACGGCGAGGATGGGGAGGGCCAAATCAAAACGAACCCGCCGCCACCGCCCGACCACGCCGGCCTCGGCGGCTTTGTCATGGGCAAGCTTGGTCATGCCGCAAGCGCGACCGTCGCCTTCGATCCGCCCCGCCCCCCCAAGGATCCGGCCCGCGCGGCCGCCGAATTCATGCTAGGGATGCGGCTCCGCGATTACCAGTTCGACCCCTACAAGACCAAGAAAAATGAAGATGGGGAGACCGAAGGCCGCGCCGATATTGTTCTTGCTGTCGACGAGCCGACCGCGGTCCGCCGCGAAGCCAAAGGCAGGGACGCCGTGGCGGCCGGTGTGCTGATCGCCCGCTCGCTTGTCAACGAACCCGCGAACATCCTCCACCCGGAAGAATTCGCCAATCGCGCCGCGGCGCTTAAGAAGCGCGGAGTCGAGGTGACGGTCCTCGACGAATCCGCCATGCGCGAACTCGGCATGGGTGCGCTTTTAGGGGTCGGGCAGGGATCGGTTCGCGGCAGCCGCACTGTCATCATGCGCTGGCGCGGCGTGAAGAGCGCGAAGGTCAGCACCAAGACCAAGGGGAAGCCGATTGCTTTCGTCGGCAAGGGCGTCTGCTTCGACACCGGCGGCATATCGATCAAACCCGCCGCCGGGATGGAGGACATGAAGGGCGACATGGCCGGAGCCGCCTGCGTCGTGGGCCTCATGCAGGCTCTCGCCGAACGCCAGGCCAAGGTGGACGTCGTCGGCGCCATCGGTCTTGTCGAAAACATGCCGGGTCCGCAAGCGCAGCGTCCGGGCGACATCGTGAAATCCATGTCCGGCCAGACGATCGAAGTCATCAACACGGACGCCGAAGGCCGCCTTGTCCTCGCCGATCTGCTTTGGTATGTTCAGGACAAATTCAAACCCAAGTTCATTGTCGATCTCGCGACCTTGACCGGCGCCATCCTCGTCGCGCTCGGCCAGGAACACGCGGGCCTTTTTACCAATGACGACGAGCTAGGCGAGCGGCTCATCGCCGCGGGCAAGGCCACCGGTGAAAAACTATGGCGTCTGCCGCTCGGGGCGGCCTATGATAAAATGATCGACTCGAAAGTCGCCGACATGAAAAACATCGGCGGCCGCCATGCCGGGTCGATCACCGGCGCGCAATTCCTCCAGCGCTTCGTCAAGGGCACGCCATGGGCCCACCTCGATATCGCGGGCACCGGGATGGGTTCGCCGGCAAGCGAGATCAATCAAAGCTGGGCCTCTGGGTTCGGCGTCCGGCTGCTCGACCAGCTCATTGCCGATCATTACGAGGGGTGACCGCGCGGCGGAATCGGTCGCGACGTCGGCTGGCTTTTGCGCGCGATCCGGTCATTCGACCAGAGCACGCGGCGAGCCCGCGTTTAGTGGGAAATATTGGCCGTGACAGAGGTTGCGCCGCTGTCGCCGCCGATGGTCAGGGTCGCATACACCGTGTTCACGGTTCCGGTCAAGTTGGCGCCGAGTCCCTTCGCTTCGAAAAGATATCGCAGCGTGCCAGTCCGCTTGATCAGCGCGCCTAGCCCCACGCCATGGATTGGCCCCAGGAAGGTGAAAGACCCGTCCTCTTGCTTTTTGAAGGAGCCCGGCGGGATCGTGGTGGTGAAGGTACCAACCTGGAGTGTGACCGGCTCGGTAACGGGATTGATCGCGGGCGCGGTACTGCTCAAGATGAAGTTGGACCCAAATCCGAAGGCATCCTTGGTTGGAATGCTGCCGAATTGGATCGCGAGCTTGGCGCCGAAGCCGAGGAAGGGGACACCGGGCGGCGGCGGCACAATGCCCACGCCACGAGGACTGTTCCCTACCCTGACCGTGGCCACCACCTTGTTGCGGGCCGTGTCGATCACCGAGACAGTGTTGGAGGCCGCATTCGCGACGTAGGCGCGTTTCCCATCCGGGGTGACGGCGACCGCTTCGGGGATACTACCCACCGGGACCGTGGCCACCACCGAGTTGGCGGCCGTGTCGATCACCGAAACGTCGTTGGGGGTCTGATTCGCGACATAGGCGTGTTTCCCGTCCGCGATAATCGCTACCGCATAGGGACTTAGCCCCACCCTGACCGTGGCCACCACCTTGTTGCGGGCCGTGTCGATCACCGAAACGTTGCCGGAGCCCTGGTTCGCGACATGGGCGTGTTTCCCGTCCGGGGTGATGGCGACCCCGATGGGACTATTCCCCACCGGGATCGGGGTCCCCACCACCATGTTACTGGCCGTGTCGATCACCGAAACGTTGCTGAGACCATTCGTCACGTAGGCGTGTTTCCCATTCGGGGTGACGGCGACGCCACTTGTGGCGTCCCCCACCGGGACCGTGGCCACCACCGTGTTGGTGGCCGTGTCGATCACCGAAACATTGTTGGCGTGAAAATTCGCGACATAGGCGCGTTTCCCGTCCGGGGTGACGGCGACGCCACTTGCGGTGCCCCCCACCGGGACCGTGGCCACCACCATGTTGCTGGCCGTGTCGATCACCGAAACATTGTTGGCGTGAAAATTCGTGACATAGGCGTGTTTGCCATCCGGGGTGACGGCGACCCCAATGGGGCCAATCCCCACCGGGACCGTGGCCACCACCATGTTGCTGGCCGTGTCGATCACCGAGACAGTGCCGGAGACAGTCCCGAAGCCATAATTCGTGACATAGGCGAAAGGCGCCGCCTCCACCGGCGAGGCCATCGCGGCGAGCCCCATCGATAGCATGGCGAAGAGGGCGATAAAACCCCGCGTGACGGAGGCGCAACCTCCATGACTATTGTCACTTTGCATCATTGCCTCCCCAGATAGTTTATTTTAATTGGTTAGGTTAAGTTGAATTAAGCAGAATGTCAGAAAAATGGCTAGCCGCAAAAAGGCCATTCCACATGAAGCAGTCATGATCCAAGGCCGCGCCGGCGGTGGGCCGAGCTTAGCCCGCGGCTAATGTGGCGATCGCGCGCGGGCGGGCGGCGCCAACCGCCATTACCATGCTTGCGCGGGACAGCGCGCTGGGTCACACTGGCTGATCGAGGAGAGCCGCATGCAATGTATCGTCGCCGGACTATTTTGGATTGCCCTTCTGGTCCTGCCGAATCTGGCATCGGCGAAGCCGGATGGGGTTCCGCGTTTCGACGTTGCCCGCTCATGCGAGGAAGCGCGGGCCTTTGTCGGCAATGATCAAAATCTCGCCTATAAAGGCTGTATGAAGGACGAGAATGACGCGCGCGCGGAACTCGCGCGAAAGTGGGCGCATTTTAAACCCGGCGACCGCAAGGATTGCGTCGCGCAGGGCATCGCGCCTGTGCCAAGCTATGTCGAAATCTTGACGTGCCTCGAAATGAGTGAGGAGGCCGAGGCTCTTTATAACCCGGACGGCACCCGTCGCGATAAGCCGCAAGGCGGCGCCTTTCAATGGAACGCCGCGCCGGCGCCTGAATCCGGAAGCGTTAACCCGCAAGGCGGCGCCGTTCAAGGGACGTTCGGCCAGGACCAAGTGGCGCCATCCGGCGCCGCGCCGGCGCCTGAATCCGGAAGCGTTAAGAAGCCAGACTGAAGCGCTCTCCTCGCGCCAACGCGCGGCGTTTGCGTGCAACCGGCGTTTGTGTGAAAGCCGAGTTTGCGTAAAAAAGGGGCGAAGATACTTTGCGTATCCCCGCCCCGATGAGTCCTGTCCATAACCTATTCTGTGCCCTTGCCTTCTTTATGAAGACGACACCACATTGTGGCGTTGGGGCGATAGAACAGGCGTCCTCCCAAGACTTGGACTACTGTGCCGAACTTATAATTGCTTCGGCCTTGAACGGCTCAGAGCAAAACCCTAGCTCACGTCAAAGGCAATGTCACGCACAAATACGCAGAATGCCTCCAAAAAGGTACAAATGTGAAAATATTTTTGGCACAGACGGATTTTCGAGATGCCGCGAATTTTTTGCGCCGCGACAAAGCGGGACCTGATAAATGGATCTTCTGCCGCGGGGCGAATCATGACGAAGATGCCGCCAGATAAGCTACCTCCATTGCAAGGCACCAGCCCGGCCGGCGGCCCCAAAGGCCCTAGCCTCGGCGGACGCATTCGCAATTGGTTCCTGGCCGGAGTCATCGTCGCCGGTCCACTCGCGACGACCGCCTACATCGTCTGGTGGGTCGTCGATACTATCGACGGTTCGGTCAAGCGCCTCGTCCCGGTGCGGTTTTGGCCAGATAATTTTTTGCCGTTCCAGTTGCCCGGACTCGGCGTGGTTTTCGCATTTCTTGGGCTCACGCTTTTGGGCTTTCTTGCCGCCAACCTCGCCGGCCGGAGCCTCATCAGGCTCGGTGAGGCGACTCTTGCTCGCATGCCCGTCGTCCGTTCGATCTATAAAAGCGCGAAACAGATCTTTGAAACCGCGTTTTCTCAATCCGGCGCCACCTTCCGCAAGGTGGGGATGATCGAGTACCCGGGCGAAGGCCAATGGTCCCTGGTGTTCATTTGCACGCCGCCAGGCGCAATCATCGCCGGGCATCTTTCAAACGAGGAACATATTTCGGTTTTTCTACCCTGCACCCCCAACCCGACAACGGGATTTTACTTTTTTTTGCCGTCGCGCGACGTAATTGAACTCCCGATCAGCCCGGACGAGGCGGTCAAGCTGATCGTGTCTTGCGGCGTCATACAGCCTGACACCCGCGCGGTTGTTGCCGAACCCGGCAGGAAGCGCGAGCGTGCTTCCGTGTGAGGGGTCCCGCGTTGCTTCCAAACAGATAGAGCCGATGAGCAGCCAAATCTGACCCGATCGTACTAGCGTTTGACCTCCCGCATTGGGGTGGCTAACACCAAAGCGCGCCGCGGGCCGGCCGCGCGCGTAACCGCGCGGATGCGCCATGGCTGTTTATACCGAAGTCAACGAGGCCGATCTTGCCAGCTTTCTTGGCGACTATGATCTTGGCCACGTGCTGGCCCTGAAAGGAATTGCCGAAGGGGTTGAGAATTCCAATTATTTCTTGCACGCCGATGCTGGCTATTTCATCCTTACGCTCTATGAAAAGCGGGTCGACGAAAGAGACCTGCCGTTTTTTCTTGGGCTCATGGAGCATCTCTCCGGTCACGGACTAAATTGCCCGCAACCGGTAAGGAACAGACATGGCGGCGCGCTCGGCAGGATCGCGGGCCGCCCGGCGGCAATCGTGACTTTTCTCGAAGGCATGTGGCGCAAAAGCCCAAGCGTCCGCTGCTGCGCCGCCGTTGGCGAGGCGCTTGGCAAACTCCATCGGGCCGGCGCCGGCTTCGCCGGATATCGCCCCAATGCCTTGGGCCTCGAAGCCTGGCCGGCCCTCTTCGATGAGGCGCGCGCACGCGCCGATGAAGTGCGGCCGGGCCTCGCCGCGGAAATAGCGAAGGAGCTGGCCTATCTCGCCGGAAGCTGGCCGCGCGATTTGCCGGAAGGCGTCATCCATGCCGATCTTTTTCCCGACAATGTCTTGTTCGTTGGCGATGAATTATCCGGGCTCATCGATTTCTACTTCGCCTGCACGGATGAACTCTCCTACGATGTCGCGATCTCGCTCAACGCCTGGTGTTTCGAACCGGACGGTTCGTTCAACATCGCCAAGGGATTGGCATTTTTCAGCGGATACGAGAGCGTCCGCAAATTAACTGGAGCGGAAGTGGGAGAATTCGTCGTCCTGGCGCGAGGCGCGGCACTGCGTTTCGCCCTGACACGCCTCGTCGATTGGTTGAATGTACCGGCGGATGCCTTAGTGCATCCCAAGGACCCGCTCGAATATGTCGGCAAATTGTGCTTTCATCAACAAACCGGCAGCGCCCGCGAACTCGGTTTGCTGCGATGAACGGCGAGGTTTCGATCTGGACCGACGGTGCCTGTTCCGGCAATCCAGGTCCGGGAGGATGGGGTGCTATCCTGTGCTTCGGCGCGGATGAAAAAGAGCTTTTTGGCGGCGAAGCCGCGACCACCAACAATCGCATGGAATTGGCCGCCGTGATCGCGGCCCTGGGGGCGCTGAAGCGGCCATGCACGGTCCATCTCCATACGGATTTCGAATTATCTCAAGGGCGGCATCACGACTTGGATCGCTGCCTGGAAACGCAATGGCTGGCGCACCGCCGATAAAAAACCTGTCAAGAATGTCGAGCTATGGCAAAGGCTCGAGGCGGCCGCCGCGCCGCACACCATCGATTGGCGCTGGGTGAAGAGTCACGCCGGGGACGCCATGAACGAGCGTGCCGACGCGCTCGCCCGCAAGGGCATGGCAGGGTTCAAATAGCGCTAAGGCCTGTTGAGATTCATCTACCAAGTCTTGTTGATCATGACCGGCGGGCCCAGTCCCTTGTTCCGATGACAGGATTTTGGGCATGTCGATGAGCTTGTTCCAGGCGAAGCAGCCGCGGTCCAAATGGTCCTCGAAGGAATTGTTACTCGTCAACGAAACCGGCTATTGGAAGGATGCGGAGGACGTGTTGCGGAGCATTGCGAAGATGCCATTCATTGACCAAAAGGTCCCAGCGGAATTCCGCCGCGCCTCGCGCTTGACAATCAACGGCGGGACATGGCGCTCCTCGCGGCACGAGATCGAGATTGCTGTCCTCGTCCAGACGCGGCCGCTTGCAAGCTTTGGAACGCGCGCGCCGCTGTTTGTCACCCGCCGGTCAGTGGGTGCAAATCGCGCACCATGGCTTTCATCCGCTCGTCGAGCACATGGGTATAGATTTGCGTCGTTGAAATATCGGCGTGGCCGAGCAATTCCTGCACGACACGCAAATCCGCGCCATTTTGCAAAAGATGGCTCGCGAAGGCATGCCGCAACACATGCGGGCTGACGCGCGTGGCGGCGATCCCCGCGGCGGCGGCGCAGGCCTTGAGATCACGGGCGAAAGCCTGGCGCGTGAGATGTCCGCTAGCGCTGTCGGCCGGAAACAGCCAGGGGCCCGGCGCCCCCGCATGGTTTTTTTTGAGAAACCCGCGATAAGCCGCAATCGTCCGCCGCGCCTCGCCCGGCAGCGGCACCAGCCGTTCCCGCCCGCCCTTGCCGCGAACGTGGATAAAAGGCTCCTTGGTTTGCGCCGCGCTCGACGGCAAGGTCACGAGTTCGGAAACCCGCAGACCCGTCGCATAAAGAAGTTCGAGCAGGCATGCCGTGCGCAACGCGCGCAACCGTTCGGGCGCGGGGCGGGTGGCGTCGTCGAGCCCCTCCTTGGAGACCGCCAGCAGATGGCCGACCTCGGCGACGGACAGGGTTTTAGGCAGCCTCCGGCCGGATCTCGGCGCCTCGACAATCAGCGCCGGATCATCGGCGCGGCGCCGGTCGGCAACGAGAAACCGGTGGAACTGACGGATCGAGGAAAGTTTCCTTGCGCTCGACGCGGGTTTGAGATCGCGTTCCGCAACCTTGGAGAGATAAGCGCGAATGTCGCCAGTCGCGGCGTTCTGCGGCGCCTTTCCCGCGCGGGCGAGTTCCGCGGCATAATCGGCGAGGTCGCGGGCATAGGCATCGAGCGTGTTTTTCGTGGCGCCGCGTTCAGCCGCGATCATCTCGAGAAAGGCTTCGATCAGGGGAGGAACGCTTCGCGACATAGGCCGGCGCCTCCCTATTTGTTCAGCCGCGCCGGGGGAATCGTTTGGCTCATCTCGCGCGGCTGCGGTTCGACGAACGTCACCAGAGCGATCATGCCGCCATAAACGATCCCCGCCAGAATACCGGCGAGCAAAAGAAACCGGATGAGTGAAGGCACGCGATTCTCCGTCGGCGGTCCGCTCTTATCGGACAAGCGCGCGGGGGAGGCAAGCGCGCGGCGACTGTTTGGAACCAGGGGGAGGTCGGTTTATGGGAATAATGTCGCATTTGCCGGCCAAAATGCGGCCAGGTTCATGCGGGGGGTGTCGGCCACGGCGGCGCAAGGCGCGGATTCGCGGCGAGCCCTGCGTGGCCATCATGAGACCAATGTAAGATCGTTGCAACAGCAAATCCTGAAACGGCGGCGAAGGCCTTGATTTTACCTCCGGCAGGGTGACAAGTGCGGGCGATTCATGCGAACCGACGAGGTTTCAGATGGAAGAATTGATCGCCCGCATTGCCGCCGCCGCTTCTGTTGAACCCGAGATTGCGAAAGAATTGGTCGAGGACGATTCTCGCGTTCCTTCGCAACGAGGGACCAAAAGCCGAGGTCGATGCCTTGTTCGCGGCCGTGCCAGGCGCGGCCGAGGCCGCCGGAGCGGCATCCGGGGAAAGCGGCGGCGCCCTCAACGGACTGATTGGCGGGCCGGGCGGCGGCCTCATGGGCTTGGCTGGCCGGCTCACTAGTCTCGGCCTCGGCATGGGCGAGATGCAGACAATCGGGCGGCAAGTCTTCGCCTACGTCCGCGAGAAGGCCGGAGACGAACTTGTCGGTCAAGTTGCCGCGGCGATCCCCGGTGTTGCCCAATTCCTCTAGAACCTTGGAACGGCACGGCTGTTTGCGCGGATATCTCGCACCGGATTTAGGTAAGATTTTAGCAAGGGCTTTTAGGGAGCTCGTCGGTGCCAGCAATGGGACCAGATCGTGCCTGTCTCTGTAAAAATCATTTGGTTTGATGACCATGACCAGCTTCGGGTAAGGCTCCCGATGAAACTAGTTTGCAACCTATTGAAACAGCGTCTTTCATTTTTCGTCTTTCTGCGAAACCTTATCAAGGACCGCACGGTAGGTTTCGCTGCAGAAGAAGAATCCTGTTTTACGCGGGGACGCGAGCAGATATTATCCGGAGCAAAAGCCAGTGGGTGATCTTATTGCATTCAAACCAGCGAGAGTTGGCGCGCCCTTGAGGACCGCTCCGGTCGGCCATTGTACGGTCGTCTTTTTCACCGGTGTTCGGCAAGAACGCCATAACGACGAGGACAGCGAAACAAAACGCGCGCGCCGCGTTTCGGTAAGGCGAGCGGGGAAAGGCGGTGGCAAGCCGGGCGGCGGCCCGCATAAATAAGGCAGTTCGCGGGAGTAGCCTACGGCGCAGTCAAGCAGGACCGCCGGCTCGCGTTCGAGGAGCAGGTTCGCCGCTTGGCTTTCAATCCTGCGCGACTTGCTCGACCGCGCAGACGACCGACTTGAGGCGCTCTTCCACCTCCGCCCTTTCGCTCTGATAGAGGGAAAGGGCGCTGACGATCACAAATCCTTGCGGTTCCGGCGCAACGAGCCGCAAATCTTGCGATGGATCGTCCTCATCGTCCCCGGCCTCGACGATTTCCAACTGTGCGGCGGTCAGCACGACGACGTCGATCTTGCGTTGTTGCGCCGCAAGGTCGGTCATCGAATAAAAGACCTGTCCGGCGGAAGTGCGAAACGAAAATGTGAGAAGCCTGCCGCCTTCGACATCCGCGTGCACGCGCAAACCGCCTTGCGAGAGGTCGAAGGGACAAACGGATTGGACCATCGCGGGGTCCGCGAAAGGCATGACTTGCTTATTGGCGCCGGCCGCTGGCAAAAGCGTCAACTGGCCAGGTTTTGCCAGCTCCGAAATCCGCGCAGATGTATCTTTCGCCACTATTTCCGGCAGCGCGAAAATGGCGGCGATGTGCGTAATTCCGGCAATGGCCAGAACGCCAAGGAGCCAGAGGAGCGCCGCGAGGAGGCGATCAATCTGGTTCATTCGCAACGGCCCTTAAGGAGGCCCGGCATTCTCGCGGCGTCGAGAGCCGTGGCGGGGGCGCCGAGTTCGCTATCATAAAGACGCAGAACGAGAATGAATTTCGAGGTGTCGCCTATCGGCAGCCAATTACCCGGCCGGGCATGGCGAGAGAGGATGATCTCGAATTGGCCGTCGCTCGCGCGGAGAACCTCGCCTGAAGTAAATCCTTGCCGGCCCGCTGGGTTGGCGATCGGGGCACCGGCTGGCGAGAGCAGCGTCAACGTCCAATAGCGGGCAGCAGGCATTTCGCCCTTCATTACATAATCGCAGGCCGGGTCGAATTCGGCGCCGTTGCTGTCGCCACCGGCGACGAAGCTCATTCCCTCCGATTCGCTCAAGGACATTTCGCCCGAATAGGCAAGAATGGCGCGGGTGTAGGGATCGGTATCCAAAGTCCCGTTGCGCGGCCAGCCGGTCCATGGACCCGCGGTGATGGCCCCAAAGCCCTTTCCGCGCTCGACCACGACGAAGGTAACGAATAGTCCGAGAAGTACGCCAATGCAGCCGGCCGACAGGAATTTGCCCAGAATCATAGCCCGCGCGTGGTCGCCTCCTTTCATCGCAATGACCGTTCCGAGGCTCACCCGCCGCCCCCGGCCGCAGCGTTGTCCGTTGGTGCTTGGGTGTCCCGTCCGGCTCCGCCGCCGGCAAGACCGTTTGCCGCGATGCCCGCGTCGCCGCGCCGCCGTTGCATGTTCGTCATCGCGGCTTCGATGACGGCGAGCGCCGAAGCCGTGGCCGTCGGCAAACTGGCCGGCCGGCGTGGCGCTTCGGCGGCGGTACCGGAGGCCGGCGGCGGCGGGGCCCCCGCTGGGGCCGGCCTGCCGGGCAAAGGCTTCAATTCAATGCCCTGATGCGCGTATTCCATGACCTCGTGCCAAGTTTGCGCGGGCAGTGTGCCGCCGGTCATATTGTCCATCGGCGTATCGTCGTCGTTACCGAACCAGATCGCGGCGACATAATTGCCGGTGTAGCCGATGAACCAGGCGTCCTTGTAGCCGTTTGTCGTGCCAGTTTTTCCGGCGGTCTCGATATTGTCGAGCTGCGCCCGGCGTCCGGTGCCGGCCAGGACAACCTGCATCATCATCGAAACCATCGTCTCGATCGTGCTTCGATCGATGATTTGGCGTAGTGGCGGCGCATCGCGATCGTGCTGGTAGATCACTTCGCCGCGGCTGTTGGTGATCTCCACCGCCGAATAAGGGGGCGCGCGCAAGCCGCCATTGGCGAAAGTGGAATAGGCCGAAGCCATATCGATCACCGTGACGTCGTCGGCGCCGATCGGCAAGGATACTGTATCGGGCAGTGGCGTCGTCAACCCCATCATGCGCGCGGTTTCGATGATTTTGGCGCGGCCGCGTTTGGCGCTCTCGAAGATATTGTTGTGCCCTGGGACCGGATCGGCCTCGCCGATGGCAACCGACAAGCGGACCGCGACCGTGTTCAGAGAATGCGCCAAGGCCTCGACTAGCGGCAAATGGCCCGCATAAGAATTTTTGTAATTGTGCGGGCACCAATCGCCGATGCAAATCGGCGCGTCGACGACGATCGTCGACGGCTTGAATTTGCCGGTCATCAGCGCCGTTAGATAGACGAAAGGTTTGAACGAAGACCCAGGCTGCCGTAACGCGTCCGTGGCGCGGTTGAATTGACTTGCGCCATAGTCGCGGCCGCCGACCATCGCACGCATCGCGCCGAGCGGATCGAGAATCACCATCGCGCTTTGTTTTGCGTGATAGTCCGGGCCATGCTCGCGCAATGCATTCTCGATCATCGTGTTGGCATGTTGTTGCAGATTGGTGTCAAGGGCGGTGCGCACGGTGAGCACGCGATCGTCGCCGAGTTTCTTTTCCTCGGAGAGTTTTTTCACCTCATCATAGGCATAATCGAGATACCAATCCGGGGTGAGGTCCCGGCTGCGATCGACCGGCGTCGCCGGATTGCGCAGCGCCGCGTAAATCTGCCCCTCGGTGAGGTAACCGGCCTCGACCATATTGTTCAACACGTCGGCTGCCCGCGCGCGGGCCGCGGGCAGATTGATATGCGGCGCGTATTTGGTTGGCGCCTTGAAGAGACCGGCAATCATGGCGGATTCGGCAAGCGAGAGGTCGCGCACGGATTTGCCGAAATAGAATTCCGCCGCGGCCTGCACCCCGAAGGCGCCGCCGCCGAGATAGGCGCGGTCGAGATAAAGCCGCAGGATCTCGCGTTTTGGCAGGCGGAATTCGAGCCAGACCGCGAGATAGGCCTCCTTGATCTTGCGTTCCAGCGTTCGCTGGTTTGAAAGAAACAGATTTTTTGCCAATTGCTGGGTGATCGAAGAGCCGCCTTGGACCACCGTGTCGGCCCGCGCGTTGGCGGTCAATGCCCGCAGCGTGCCGATCGGGTCGATCCCGAGGTGATCGAAGAACCGCCGATCCTCGGTCGCGAGCACCGCGTGGATCAGGTTTGGCGGCAGTTCGTCGAACGAGACCTTGTCGTCGTGCCTGATGCCGCGCTGCCCGACCTCTTGGCCATAGCGGTCGAGAAAGGTCACCGCGAGGTCGGTTTTTTTCAGCCAATCGTCGGAGGTTTCCTGGAAAGCTAGACCGCCGAGCGTGAGGGCTGCGACGCCAATGCCGAGCCCGAGGGTCAGTATTTCGCAGGCGAGTTCGTTGAGGACACGCCGCCAACCCGCGATATGGAATCCGTCCATGAAGGCGGCAAAGGACGCGTAATTTTCACGCGCGCGCTCCAGGCTCGTATAGAGCGAGGAATCGACAAAAGCATCCAAGGCGAGCAAAGCCCGCGCGATTTTCCCGCGAAGATGCGACGCTCGGTTACCATCGAACAAAGTTGTAGCTCCAACGTATGCCGGCATATGTGTTGCCGGAAACCTAGCTAGTGTAAGGCATCTTCCATTGCGATGGAAACATGCTCTTGCGCGGATCGTGACTCAGCTTAAAACAGGCGAGTCCCAAATGGCGATTATTAATACTCTTGGCGAATTGCCCAGTACGTAAGTAACTCGACTTTTTTCTTGGCTGTGCAGGCGCCCCGCGTTTCGCTTGGGACATGTAAAGCAACGATGCGCGCCGGCCGCCGTGCCACCCAAGGAGGGCGAAAGCGCCGAAGCCATTGCCCGGGTTTGGGGCTGGACCGGTCGGCGGTCCATGGCTTTCTGGCGCGCTGCCGGCCCGGCGCATCTCGGGCATGTCCCGCTGCTGTTGAAAAGCGCGAGGCGACCGCCGCCGATTGACAACCTACGCGGCCTTGGCGGGTTTGCCAAGATCCGCGTTGGTTGAAGCGGCTGTTGCCGTGAAAACGGCGCGCCGCCGGGCGATGTGGACGCTGCTTATCCGCCTTGAGCCGCCCAAATCCCGCAGGTGCTTAGAGCAACGCCGCGCCATCGAGGGCGAGCGCCAGTATTTTACTCTCCCGCGGACCCGCTGAACCGTGCCCATGTTATTCTCGCCAATGTTCGTGTAGGCGAGCAAACGCCGCAATTCCGGCGGCAGTCCGAGCTTTGTCACTGCGAGCATCTCGGAGGGACCTTCCAGGATCGCGGCGTCAACTTCCGCCCAATCCTTGTCAGGACGCAGGGCAAGGTAGCAAGGAAGCGCCGCGCCCTTGCCGGCGCAGGGTAACTCCCATGCTTGTCGCAACCCGCGCCGCACTTGCCGAAAAACCCCAGCCGAATATCTCTCCTTCCCCCGAACCGCGCTAAACCCCAGTCTCATATGCCGCGAGCAAGGATGGTACTGTCCGACTTTCAAGCGCACTGTCCTAAATTCAGAGAGGAAGTGTCCTATCTTGAAGCTTACGATGATAATAGCTTACAAGGATAATTCTCGTTCAATCAATTCCAGGATTTCAATAAGATCATCCGTCCGAGTCGGACCGCCGCAAAAATATCTATTTTCTGAGTACAGCTCTGTTGCGCGGCGTTCGATCACAAAATCGGCACTATCAAAATTCTCAATTGCCGTGGATGTTGGCTGGATCGGATCTCCATAACCGAACGCAAGTCTCTTAATTTTGAACGGGCTATCTCGCCGAGTCATCGTCCTGTTTAGAATTGCTTCGATTTTTCCAATCGCAGAAATTTTTTCTTCAATGCCACTATCAAATTGCACCACCACGTTGCTATAATACGTCCTTAGCATTTTTACAGAAGCGAAGCGGAAACCGAGCGTAGTGTCCAAGCGGCTAATATAATCATCCAGCACTTTGTCGGCGGCATCCGTTGTGTTGGCCATAATCGAGCCTCCGTCCCTGACAATGATCAGTTGTGATATCGGAATCTTCTCTTTTTCTGTTTCTAGGACGCCGGACTGAAACACATAAGCCGGTATTAAACTTGGTGGGACCCCAGACGGGATTTCTGGTTTAACAGAAAATTGATAAGTATCGCCGACCACGCGAAGAAGATCACGAATGAGAAGTCCGCCTGTGGGTATTATCTCATCGGGAGACACATGTAAAATCGCCGCGCCTTGTATAGAAACGATGAACTTCATTTCACCGTATCCTGTAACGGCTGACCGCTGAACCTGGTTGTTTGCGGATCGATGCCTTGAAAAGTCTTTATTACCCACTTAGAGTCTTGGCTTCCTGGCACACGAGTAAGAAGTGCCATTTTCAAATTGGCATTTTCCGTCTTCAATCTAGCAATTTCTTGATTTTTCGCGACGAGTTCGCGACGCAGTGCTAATATTGGGTCTGGAATCCTTGGAATTGACGGCTAATTCGCCGACGAAAATTGGAAATGCGACCACAACCCAAATCCTGAACGTTCTAACGCATCAATGTCCTCAATTTCGGTGATGATTCCATCTTTCAAAAACTCTGTTGGCAAAAAATCTCTTGGCGAAAGGTTCGCAGACCATTTTGCTAGTTCGCTAAACGGCACAAACCTGACTACAAGCCCGACGTCATACGCAGAGGCGAGCTTCAGCAGAGTTCTGGTTTGGTAATTCTCATAATTTGGGTCCTCAAGATACGAAATGCGAGATTGTTTCATGCCCGCTCTTGCAGCGGCCTCGGCTTGTTTCCAGCCGCGAGCCTCGCGAAGCGAGAATATCTGCGCGGCTATGGTGTTTGAAATCTGTGATGCAACGAAGGAGTCGCGATACTCTTTGTTACGCAATTTCCTCCAAATCGCCTTCACCTTCGAATTGATGCGTAATGACAGCACCCGTGCCACTCCTGATATTATTTAGTCGCCGATTAGCAGTCTCGATATTACTCTTTGGGATCTTGTCGTCTTTTTGGCGCCAGCCAAAACGACGTACTGCCTTATTCCGTAGTAGGTCCCAAGTGGCCGGTACTGAACTTTGTTACCCGTAATCCTAAATTCATATATTTCATCGGTGCCCCTGTACTTAGACACCCATTTTTCCGACCATTTATCGAGCTGTTCCATCGCCTTCAGGCGCTCGTCGATTTTTGCCTGATCCTTTGGCGGCAAACCGTTGAGCCACTCCCGAATCTGGTTCCGCCCGGTTAGTTCAACATAGTCCAATATCGTCCATTCGCTCATTTATAATATCATATAAAAACGATTTCCGCCAAGATTTTTCTTGACGGAGTATTATCACTTGTATATGATAATGATAATGAAACTAACCACATTGGTTCGATGTTCCAAGGAGTTAGCAAGAAACATCGAACCATCCGATTCGGCCCAGGTGGGGGATGGTCTAACGGCAGGACGGCCCGATTTACAGCGCGGCAATCCCGGTTCGAATCCGGGTCCCCCATCAACCCGAATAAGCGGGGCCGAGGCGTTCCAGCACCCCGACCCCTGATCAAAAACCCAGGGATTTGGCCCCATGAGGATGACCGTCCCGTTCATATAGCACGAACGGCGCGGACTTTCCGGAGTCCGGCTCACCGCGGATGTGGCGATAGGAGTTCTACGCCCGCATCGAACTGCCCGCCCAAAGCGACAGAAGCAGCGAGCATGTCGAGACCTTCCAGCACCTCTACAATCACCCCAGACCGCGGGGAGCCGTTGCCGGGAAAACCCCAGTCACATAAGCCGCGAGTCAGGATGAGATGGTTGACAACCGGCGCCAAGCTTTGTAGAGGACGCTCGAAGGTATGCGAGTCGGCCGTTCGTGTTGGGCGGCCGTCTTTAGTTTTGGCAATGACCGCGGTCTTGCAATGGAGACGCGTTGTTGCGCAAAGTAGATGGACGGACGATACCTTTTATATATCTGGTTATATATCTGCCGATATATCCGGTGGTACGTTGCCTCCGGAGAGGCCGCTGTTGAAGCGGTTGCGAGGTTCGCTAGCCGCTAAATCATGGGCCTTGGCGGGGTAGTTCCCCCGGCTGGCGGCACGCTAAAAGCGAACGCTGCAGTGAAGATGCTTCGCCACCGCAGGCCGGATGGAACACGAGGGACGGTAAGTTGTTCGCAGTCATCAAAACTGGGGGCAAACAATATAGCGTTGCCGCTGGGGACACGATCACCGTCATGACGCTTTCCGGCGAACCCGGCGACGCCGTGGCGTTCGATCATGTGCTAATGTTGTCCGGAGACGGCGAACCGGCTTTTGGAACCCCTTTTATCGAAGGCGCCAGCGTCTCGGGCCAGATTGTCGAACAGACGCGCGGGCCAAAAGCGATTTCCTTCAAGAAGCGGCGGCGGCAGAACTCCAAGCGTAAGCGGGGCCATCGCCAGGATTTAACCCAGGTGCGGATCACCGGGCTTTTGACCGGCGGCGTCGAATCGTCGGTCGGTACCGGCCCGTCGGCATAAACCCGCGTTCGTCCGCTTGGGGCGTGCGTAAAGTTCAATTATGATGCAGAAAAGCATCAAATGGCACATTTCGTGCTTGGATATTTGGAGCCAGATCGATGGCACATAAAAAAGCAGGCGGTTCGTCCCGCAACGGCCGCGATTCCAAAGGCCGTCGCCTGGGTGTGAAGAAATTCGGCGGCGAGGCGGTCACGAGCGGCAACATCATTGTGCGTCAGCGCGGAACAACATGGCATCCGGGCTCGTATGTCGGAATCGGGACGGATCACACGTTATATGCCTTGATCGAAGGAAAAGTCGCATTCCAGACCAAAGCCGGTGGACGCTCGTGCATTTCCGTTCAGCCAACGCCGCAAGCAAAGGCCGCAGATTAAGGATTAAGGGTGGAGACCGGAAAACCTCCACCTGCTCCCATGGACCCGGTGGACGTGGTTTTCACGAACGCGAGAACCGCTCCTGAAATTCAGGAGGAAAGTCCGGAAAACCCAAAAGGGTTTTGAAAGGAAGGTGGGAGCCACCGCTGTTTATTTTGGTTCGAGACCTCGCATGAGGGCCGGAGCCCGCATGTTCCCGGATTTGACCGCCGACGACATCTTCCGCATCGAAACCAAGCGGCTTTGGCTGCGATGGCCGCGCGCCTCCGACGCGCCGGCGATCGCGAGCTTCGTGAGCTTGGCGCAAGTCGCGCGGATGACCGCCTCAATTCCGCATCCCTATCCGCCAGGCGAAGCGGAGCGTTTCCTTATGAAGGCGCGCACCGGCAACGCCAGCGGAACGGCGCTCGTCCTTGCGATTACCCAAAAAGGCGGCGCGCGTCAAACAATAGGCCTCCTTAGCGCGACACTGGCCTCGGGAGGGGACATCGAGTTCGGCTACGTTCTCGCGCCGCAGATCTGCGGCAAGGGGTTCGCCAGCGAAGCCGTCGAGGCGCTCGCCGACACGGTCTTCAGTCTCACCCGGGCGAACCGGATTCTCGCCAATTCGCGCGTCGACAACATTGCCTCCCGGCGTGTTCTCGAAAAAACCGGCTTCGCCTTCGTGGATACTGGCCTCGACTTCCTGCCCGCGCGTGGCGGCCTGCATCCCTGCGACCGGTTTCAGCTTGACCGTAAGACGTGGGCGGCGAACCGGAGAACGGGGGGCAAGAGCCGGCCTATGCCGCCAATGGCTCAGCAGGCCCATGATGCGAGCGAGGCCAAAGTGCTCGTCCCGGCAGCGCCGCAAGTCGACGATTGATGACCGGCGGCCCGGCTTTTCCCTTTTTGGCCAAGACGTTTCCGGTTTCCACCTTCAAAGGACACGCTCTGTACCAAGGGCAAGGAGCAGGGACGACAACCTTGCCGCATTCCGGCAACTGCTCACCCCTGCCTTCCAGATGGGATTGAGATGCTCTGAATTGACTCGGGGGCGCTTGCACGGACTGGCTTCGCGGCGGGGAATGTAAGTCAACCCATGGATCACTCCGCAGCCTGGTTTGCGTTCCCTTGATGCGCCTGAGAAAGACGCGTCGATTGTCGCGCCGATGGCATGGATTGACGCCCTGGTCGCAGTAAACGCCGTGCTTTTTGCGCCCGTCGCCAAGCTTGGCGTGTGGCAGAAAACGCCGTACAATATCAAACGCTGGAGAACCTGGCTCGCGGGGATTCCCAAGCTGCCCAGAAAGTGTGCCGATGCCGCAATTCATCAATTCGCGGAGGGCGGCACGCCACCGGTTGAGAATGCCCACCGGGACGGGATCGTTGCGCGGTTGCGGCGGCACGCACGGGGGACAGCCTAGCCCCCATTATGCAGCGCAGGTTGGCGGATATGGCACAAACCGCTGATTTAGCGTAGGAAATAGGTGCCAAAGCTAATCCACGCCATTTCCGCGAGACCACACCCGCCATGAACAATCTTATGCTGCCGCTGCCCGGTCTGTCACCTGTCTCCGGCAAGACCGTTGTCGTCAAATTCGACGGTGGTCTGTTGTCGTCGGACGGCGGCATTCTGGTGTTGCGCGAGGTCGAACAACGCCTTCGCGTCGCCGATCGCCTGGCCGCCTGCATCGAAGACCCGCGTTCGCCCGAGCAGATCACACACAGCCTCGCTGATGATCTCGGCAGGCTACGAAGACGGTAACGACGCCTCCAATCTTCGCGGCGATCCCATGTTCAAGATGGCGCTGGACTTGTCGCCGTCCGACCGCGAGCTGTGTTCGCAGTCGACTATCTCCCGCCTGGAGAACCTGCCCGACGCTCGCACCCTGCTGCGCATGGGCCGCGCCATGGTCGATCTTTACGGCGAGTCCTTGCGTCAGGTCCAAAAGCGGATCACACTCGACATCGACGACACGTTCGACGCGGTTCATGGCGGCCAGCAGTTGCAACTCTTCAATGCGCATTACGACGAATATGGTTTTCAGCCGATCGTCGTATTCGACGGCGAGGGCCGCTTCATCACGACGGTGCCTCGCCCCGCCAAACGGCCGGGCGGCAAGGAGATCCGGGCCTTCCTGCGCCGCCTGCTGCGGGCGATCCGCGCCAACTGGCCAAACACCCAGATCTTGCTGCGCGCCGACAGCCATTATTGCTGTCCCGAAGTTCTCGACTGGTGCCGGGCCAACGGTCTCGGGTTACATCCTGGGCGTCGCGCCGACCACGACATTGCGCCGCCATGTCGAGGGCATCGAGGCCAGCACGAAGACGCGCTTCGAGGCCGCGCCGAAGGAGGACGGCAAGCTCCGCCGCTTGCAAGCTCCGCCGCTTCAAGGAGTTCTTCGATGGGGCCAAAAGCTGGAGCCGGGTCGAGCGGATCATCGCACGCATCGAAGTCGGCGCGGAAGGGCCTGACACGCGCTTCATCGTCACGAACCTGAAGGTCCGCAACGCCGGTGTCCTTTACGAGGATGTCTACTGCCGGCGGGGCCAGGCCGAAAATCACCATCAAGTCGTGGAAGACGCATCTGGCGGCCGACCGCACCTCATGCACGAAGGCCACGGCCAACCAGCTCCGGCTGTTCCTGCACGCCGGCACGTACTGGCTGATGTGGGGCCTGAGCGCATCGATGCCCAGGCGCTCGATGTGGCGCGTTGCGCAGTTCGACACGTTGCGCCTGCGGCTCATCAAAGTCGCCGCCCGCGTCGTCGAGATGAAGACGATGATCCGTGTTCAGCTGCCGACGTCGTGCCCCGCCCAGGATACTCTGCGTCTCGCACTCGGGCGTATACCGCGCCTCGTCACCTGACCGACGGGGCGCAGCGCCCCTAACCCTTGAGCCCGTCCCGTCAACCCGCAAACATTCGCCACCCGCCCTCTGGCCCGACGCCGGAAAAGACGCGGCGCGTTTGCGACTGAACGAAATCAGATAAAATCACGCAAACGCGACATTTTGCGCGCCGTACCGGTCAGAGCGCCGCATAATCCAGGCTCCGTCATCGAAGCGAACCCGGAACTCTTCAAGTGCTTCCTCAAATCTGCTGAAACCCTCTTGCCGCATTTGTGCGGCGAAGCCTATGCTCTTCTCGGTTCCGACGATGGCGGACCAATAATACTGAACCCGCATACGCCGGATGAGGCAATAATTTGCAGCGTCGATGCGGCAATTCAGCTAACATAATCAGCATGTTATTTCGGATCGAATGAGGCCGTCATGGCGAACCCGGCGGGTGAATCGTATGATGGCGCTCTCAGGCTCGATTTCGACCGCCGATTGTTGCTTCACTTTCGCGGATCGGTGGTTACCTCCGACGCAGGCTTGCTCGCATACCGGGAACTGGACGACGCGCTGTGCCTCAGCGCGATGGCGGGTGATGCGCTCTCCGACGCACGCACTGGCAAGAATGGCCGGCATGCACTCGTCGGGATGTTGCGGCAATCCATATTTGGGCGACTTGCCGGATATGAAGACGTGAACGACGCTCAACGCCTGCGCCATGATCCCGCGATGCGGTGGATAGTCGGCGGAAAGGCGGCCTCGGATGCAGCGGCTTCGCCGAGCCAGATGGGCCGCTTTGAGACGCGCTGGCTCACGGCGGAAAAGAACCTTTCGGCGCTCGCTGATCTCTCCGGCAAATGGATCGACAGCGTTCATGGTCGCCGTCCGCCGAGAGGTATCTTGCTCGACATGGATTCGAGCGTGAGCCCGACGCATGGCGAACAGGAACACAGTGTCTGGAACGGTCACTATGACTGCACCTGCTATCATCCGCTGTTCGTTTTCAACCAATATGGCGATTTGGAACGCTGCGCCCTGCGCCCCGGCAATGTTCACAGCGCCGATGGATGGGAGGCGGTGCTGAAGCCGGTCGTGGCGCGGTATCAAGGCAAGGTCTCACGCATTTATTTCCGCGCCGACGCCGGCTTCGCAAACCCCGAAGTTTACGAATATCTGGAGGCAGAACGGATCAAATATGCGATCCGTCTGCCCGCCAATCACATCTTGCAAGAGAGGATCGGCTATCTGCTCAAACGCCCGGTTGGTCGCCCGTCCAATGACGTCTGCCGATCCCATGCAAGTTTCACCTATCAAGCGGGAAGCTGGTCGCAGCCGCGCCGGGTGATCGCCAAGGTCGAATGGCATCCGGGCGAGCTTTATCCGCGCGTCGGCTTCATCGTGACGAACATGGCGCGCTCCGCCGAGAATGTCGTCGCCTTCTACAACAAGCGCGGCACGTGTGAGCAATGGATCAAGGAAGGAAAAGGCGCAATCAAGTGGACCCGGCTATCATGTCGGTCGTTCGCTGCTAACGCCGTCCGTCTCCAGCTTCATGCGCTGGCCTACAATCTCGGTAATTTTCTGCGCACGCTGGCGACGCCCGAACCGATAAAGGATTGGTCACTGACGAGCCTGAAGGAAAAGCTGATCAAGATCGGCGCGAAGATCGTGAGCCATGGCCGCTATGTCGCGTTTCAGATGGCCGAAGTCGCCATTCCGAAAAATCTCTTCGCGGACATCCTACGAATGATCGCCGACCTGCGGCCGCCGCCCAATCCAGCGCCTGCGTGAAGTGTTCGGTCGTCATGCGTCGAGCAAAAACTAAGGGAGAAGTGCGTCTTGATCACAACCAACTCTGTATTGTCCGGTGCGCGATCCGCCCATGTCACTGGTTTTGGTGTGCCGGAGCACCACAGCAGCGCCGCAGCGCGGCAATCTCAACCTCAATAAGCGGGCGATCCGGAAAATAATGCCGGTATAGGACGAATGTCCGATGTCACGGCAGGAGATCAATGATACGCGCTTGGCACATTCCCGGTTATCTGGGGAATGCCAGCTGAATCATCCCCTTCGCGTCGCGCTCTTCAAGCCGCATGATCGTGTATCGGACGCCCTGCTTCAGCCTCTCGGAAGCATGAGGCGATTCCGTAATTGGGTCGAAGATTCGCTCATGGAGAAAATCCATGATCTGCCGCTCTTTAGCCCCTAGCGCCTTCACGATTGCCCCCCTCTGTTCAGCCACTATAGATCACGCCAAAATATCCAACGCTGGAAGGTTGCGCACGATTTTCATGGTCTCCAGGCTAACGGTAATCGGGCGGCAAAACAGATTGAACGGATAGGCTGGGTCGCCGACCGTCTCATTGGCGTAGCGGTTGGCGTCATCGACTATACCGCTGGCGGCATCGGTTTTGACGCATTGGCGTTCCATCACCCATTCGAGCGCGGGTTTGCCGTTAACGACATAATCATAGGCTTCCAGCGGAATGCCCGTGATGGTGATGTGCGGATTGTAGATCACGGTCGATTTGTCCGTTGCGCCACGCTTGCCGGCGAATTTCATTTTCTCGACACGGAAATAGGAAACGGGGTCGGCGAAATTGGCGAGGCGCAAATCGTCTTCCTTGATCGTGACGTGGTAGAGCTCGGCGCTTTCGTAATTGACATGCAAGTCGCCGAGCGCGCGGCCCGCCTCAACCAAGGCCCAAAAATCCGCCGGGCGCTTCATTAGGGGAATGCGCGGCAATTGCTTCGTCAAATTGTCGGCGTAGCGCTCGCGATAGTCTTCCGAATGCAATAGACCATAGACGTAGTGGAACACATCGTCCTTGGTGATCGTCTCGCCGGGATAGGCCGCCACAAAAGGCGCAAGCCCTTCGTCGGTTATGGCGTCGCGGCGTGTGAAGGCCGGCGCGTCGCCGTCGTGTCCGGAGAACAGCCCGTCTTCGCCGTCCAGTTTTGTGGGTTCATAGAGATAGCGGGGGAAGCATTGGCAGTTGGCTAGTGTTTGATATTCTGGAATTTTGTCCATCATCAAGGCAGAAAAGCCTGAACGCGCCCCGATGGCAGACACAGAAATCACGCGGTTCTCAACGCCCGGCGTCGGGAAGATGCGCGGAATCTGACCGACCCTTTCGTTCAGCTTGCGATCAAAATACACCCACTGCCGCGAGAACGGTCGATAGGCGATCACCGCCGTGCGGTCGAGCGAGAAAACAATGTCTTGCTGTCTACTCAGTAAGCCTTTTAGGGAGTTCGTCCAGCTGATTTTCGACGCATCGTTTGTGACTATGCCGTCCACAAACAATTCGCGCACCTTCATGTGCTCAAATTTCGGCGCGGTCGCGGCAAAGTGCGCAACCTCGTCCTTGTAGACTCCAATCATCGCGCACATATTAGCAAGCATTGCATCGCGACTGCTATTAATACACCAGGCATCTCTATTTGTGCTTAGGCCCAATGAAGAGATTGCGAATAGCTTGTGCGGTTCGGTTTTTTCCTTGTCGGCGATGGCGAGAAAACTGGCGAAACGGCTATCGCGTTGGCCGAGCCAGTCGCGATGTTCGTCGGGGAGCACGAAAGTGCAGCCCTTCGCCTTTGCAATGCCGTCAAGCCCCTGAAAACGCGCCAGACGCACCAGCTTTTCGGCACGCGTCAAATCGTCGCCAATGTCGTGAATGAAAATTTGCCCGCGCGCCGTCGCCGCCGGGTTGTTCACAAAGAGCGAGATCGCAATGCCAGTCATACTGGCTTGGCCAAAAACATTCTCGCCCTCTCGCGCCCGGCCTTTCGATAGCATGTTCTTGCGAATGTCGCCGCGCTTGTGAATTCTTCGGCAAGACTGCGGCGCATTCCATCCGCGAAGGACCGCTCAATCCAAGCTGACCCGGACACAAAGGCCATCACGCCGCCCGCTTCCCTGAGCCGATCGCTTCCCCAGCGGATCGCTCGGACATAGCTATCATAAAGCGCATTCTTAAGTTTGGCTGTAGACTGCGCGGCATAGGTCGCGCGAATGCGCTGGTCGAGATGCGGATAGACAACATTGGCCGCATTGTCGTTTTCGCTCCTTTGTTTCGCCGAATATGGTGGATTGCCGATAATCACCTTGATCGGCAGTTTCTTTTGCCTCACGCGACGCGACGAATTGTCGGCCATCATGCCGGACACAAGGTCTTCCTTTTCATACATCTGGAAAGTGTCGGTAAGGCATATTCCGGGGAAAGGCTCATAGTCGCCCCCGGAAATTCCGTGATAGGCGGCCTCGATATTGATGGCGGCGATGTAATAAGCCAGCAGCACAATATCATTGGCGTGAATCTCATGCCGGTATTTGTGCGTGCTCTTGGGTAATCAGGCCCGACTGCAACAGCCGCGTGATAAAGGTTCCCGTGCCGACGAAAGGGTCGATAATGTGTACCCCATCGCTTCCTAAGGTCTGGCCAAATTCGGCGCGCAAAATCTCGTCCACGGATTTGACGATGAAATCCACAAGCTCGACCGGTGTGTAGACAATGCCAACTCTTTGCGTGAGGCGCGGGAAAGCCGCGCGGAAAAAATTGTGGTAAAGCTCCACCACGATTTTTTGCTTGGCAGTCGCATCTTCAATGCCCGCCGCGCGCATTCTAACGCTGTTGTAGAAGCGCTCCAGCGACGCGGCCTCCTTTTCGAGGCTTTGCCGGTCCAGCACGTCCAGCACGCCTTGCAATGCGCGACTTACGGGATTATGCGCGGCAAAGCTGTAACCCTCGAGCAGCGCATCAAAGATGGGCCGCGTGATCATATGCTGCGCGAGCATTTCAATCGCTTCGTCGGCGGAGACGCTATCGTTCAAATCGTCGCGGATTTCGGCATGAAACGTCTCGAACGCGGCGCGTTCCTCGCTGCCCGCCACTTCGACCGCCGCCTTGATGCGCGTGACATGAACTTCGGCGATACGTGCAACGCCTTTCGCCCAATCTTCCCAATAAGTGCGCGTGCCGCATTTCTTGACGATGCGTGCCATGATCGCTTTGGCGAATTCGTCAAATACAAATCCCAACTGGCCGTCGCCGCCATCGCGGCGAGGCAGATCGTCGCCGGGTTCCGCATCGCCCGCGCCGCCGCCCGCGCCAAGGTTAAGTCCCGTGTCGCAAGCCTTGGAGCGCGCCGGCAGGCTGTTGGTGACGGCGATAATCTCGATACAGTCGCCGGGATCGGCGCCAAGGTCGATCTTGTTGATCGTCGCGTCGAGCCTGTCATCATAGGCGCGCAAGGCGTTCAGGATTTGCCAGACGACCTTGTATTTTTCATTGTCGTCGAGCGCCTGCTCCGGCTCGACGCCAGCGGGAACACCAACAGGCAAAATAACATAGCCCATTTTCTTGCCTTCGGCACGGCGCATGACGCGACCGACCGATTGCACCACGTCGATTTGCGATTTGCGCGGATGCAAAAACAAAATCGCGTCGAGCGCCGGAACGTCCACGCCTTCCGAAAGACAGCGCGCATTGGTCAGAATGCGGCAAGGCCCAGTTTCGCCCGTTTCCGCCTTCAGCCAGGCAAGGCGCTCATTGCGAGCATGGGCGCTGAAAGTACCGTCCACGTGCCGCATCTCGCACGCCAGCGGGGGGATCGTTTCGGCGACGCCCGGCTCCAGCGCCGCGCGCCAGTCTTGCGCGACGCGGGCGAATTCCGTCTCGACAAGCTTCGACCGCTTGATGTCGCGCGTGAAGGCCAAGGCACGGCGCATCGGCCCCGTGTCGCCCGCAATGTCGGGCCTCAAATCCGCCTTGGTGAGTGCCTTGTAACAGCCGACGATCTTGGTTGCGTCATCCAACACAAGCTCGCTGTTTTCATCCGACAAGCGCTTTTGCAGCGTCGCGCTGACCGATGCTTCGTCCACCGCCACAATCACCTTGTAATCAGTCAAAAGCCCGTTTTGCACGGCCCAAGAAAAGTTGCGCGTAAATAGCGTTTCGCCGAACAGGGTGGGATTGTCCATCGAACATAAGACGGCGTCGGCGTCTTGCGCGGTCTTTTTGGCAGTGTCGCCAAAGATGCGCGGCGTGGCCGTCATATAGACGCGCTTTTTGCCCTTGATGTAGTCGGCGTCATGCACGCGAACGAAATTGCTTTCATCCTCGCCGGAGAGTGTGACGCCCGTAGTGCGGTGAGCTTCGTCGCAGATGATCAGGTCGAATTCCGGCAGGCCGAAATTGGTTTGCGCGTCGTAAATCGCCTGAATTGACTGATAGGTCGAAAACACCGCCGTCATGCGGTCGGGATCGTGCGAATTGGCATTGGCGGCGAGTTTCGCGCCGTGCGTTGTGGCAGGTATTTCAAGGTCATGAATGTCTATATCGGCAAGGTCGCCATCTTTGGCTTTGCGAACGCCGATTGCGCGTCTGAACAGACGGCGAAAGACCGCAACGGAATCTCGGCATCAATCGACCATTCGCGGATTGTCTGCGACATGAGCGACAAAGAGGGCACGAGGAAAAGAACGCGCCCGCCTTTGCAAGCCATCGCCTCGGCGATTTGCAGGCCCGTGTATGTCTTGCCCGTGCCGCAGGCCATAATCAGCTTGCCGCGATCCGCTTCCTGCAGGCCTTCGCGCACGGCCGCCAAAGCTTCGATTTGATGCGGTCGCGCACGCTTCTTTTCGAGCAATTTGACTTGGCCGTCGCGGGCGAAAGCCGCCCAATCAATGCCGCTCTCTTCCAGATCGCTCAGACCAACGCGAGTCGTCTCAACAATTTGATCCTGTAAAGCGGCGTCGGCGTGTTCGCTCCATTGCGTATCGGTCGTGTCCACAATCAGGCGTCGCGTGAACGGTCGCTTGCCGGACGCGGTGAAAAAGCTCTCAATGTCGGCTTTCTGTATGCGATAGCCTTCACGGTAGAACTTGCATTGAATAGCGCACCATTCGTCGGGGCTGTCAGCCAGTTGCGCTACGAGGTCAATGCCAGTATCGCGTTGATCCTGCCGGTTTTCGTTCGCCCAATCGGCAAAGGTCAGGACGCGCGAGAATTGCTCACGTTGGGTCGGGGTGTTCTCCAGCCAAACTTTCGTGAGTTGTTCGAAATAGGTACCCTTTTCGCGCTCGGAAATCGCCTTGGAACGATATTTCTGCAAAAGGTCGCGGAGGCTCGTCGGCATGAAAGGTAGCCCTTTTGGAGCCAAGCCTGCAAGATGATGTTTGACCGGTTGAAGTCATCTGACCCTGACATGCCGCCCCGGCCGAAGGGTATGCACAGGAAGACCTATAACCGGCATTTGGAAGGGCTTGTGGAAGGAGGAAAAACTCTTCGACGATTTAATGCAAGCAAAATATGGGCTGAGAGTTTAAGGGGTTGCGAGGGTTGCGTTCAATCAACCAGACAACTCGCTCAAACCACGAGTTAATAATTGTTAGATTGGGCGTTCCGCGAATTTCCGATTTCTGCTTTACCGGGCCAACGTCGGCACTTCGATCGCGGCTGACCTGCAACTGAACTTTCATCCAGCGACGGTTAGAGCCTCGGCAGTTGATGCGCCTTGCGGCGCGGTGTGAGCAACAGGCGAGCGGCGGAGCTGGTCAGGATTGCGCAGCCGGGCGCCTGTTGCGGTGAGATCAGCGGCATAGGCCGCAGGTGTCTGGTAGCCGAGCGAGGAATGCGGCCTCGCGGTGTTGTAATCGTAGGCCCATGAGCCAATGACCTGCCGGGCGTGATCGAGACCGACGAACAGGGTCTCGTTCAATAGCTCGTCACGCATCCGGCCGTTGAAGCTCTCGCAGAAGCCGTTCTGCGTCGGCTTACCCGGGGCGATGTAGTGCCAATCGATGCGGTGCTCGGCACACCAGGCGAGGATGGCATTCGAGGTGAGTTCGGTCCCATGATCCGATGCGATCATGTCGGGCTTGCCGCGCCGTTGGAGCAGAGTGCTCAGTTCCCGTGCCACCCGCTTGCCGGAGATCGAGGTGTCGGGGACCGCCGCCAGACATTCCCGCGTTACATCGTCGACGACGTTCAGAATGCGGAAGCGCCGGCCACAAGCAAACTGATCGTGCACGAAGTCGAGTGACCAGCGGGCATTAACCTTGGCCTCGATCAGGATCGGCACCCGCGCTCTGACGGCACGCCGCCTAACGCGACGGCGGCGCACTGTTAGCCCTTCCTCGCGATAGAGCCGGTAAATCCGGTTGATGCCGGATGGCTCACCCTGCTGGCGCAGCAGGACGAACAGCCGTCTATAGCCGAACCGCCGGCGTGCATTGGCCAGATCGCGCAGCCGGCACCGGAGCTCGGTATCAGGCGGCCGGCAGAATTGATACCGGATGCTGGTCCGATCGGCGGCGATGACGGAGCAGGCCCGCCGCTCGCTCATCTGGAACATCGTCCGAAGATGAGCGACAGCCTCGCGCTTTACGGCGGGCCCTACCATTTTTTTCCCAGAAGCTCGCGCAGGGCCGAGGCGTCGAGCATCAACTCCGCCAGCAGCTTCTTCAGCTTGCCGTTCTCGTCTTCGAGTGCCCGCAGCCGTTTGGCATCCGAGACATCCATCCCGCCGAACTTGGCCTTCCAGTTGTACAGCGTCGCTTCCGACATCCCGTACTTCCGGCAGAGTTCCCCAGCCTTCGCGCCAGCCTCATGCTCCCGCAACACTGCGATGATCTGTTCTTCCGTAAACCTGCTTCGCTTCATCGGTCCGTCCCTTGTTCAGGCCGGACTCTAACTCCTCGTGGAGGAATATCTCACTGGCAGGTCACGGTGAAGATGGCCGCGCCTGTCCGCCCTTGTCCGCCCAAATCCGTCCCAAGCGCCGCCCGATTGTAAGACCAATTGTAAGACCTATGAAGAGCATTGATTTTTAAGCAAACAAAATCAAACGATTGCAAAAACAAATGGCGGAAGGAGTGGGATTCGAACCCACGGTGGGCTTGCGTCCACGGCGGTTTTCAAGACCGCTGCCTTAAACCGCTCGGCCATCCTTCCGCGAAAAGACGGACATCTATTGCTTCTTGATCAAATATCAATTCACGTCGCATAAGGAATGCCAGCTACGGAGCATGAGCGTTGGGGTTAGATGGCGTCGCCGTTGCGCAAACCGCGCGGTTTTCGCGAGCCTCGCGGGCTATCCCGGCTATCGACGGAAAATTCTCTATTTGCTGTCTTCGAGCCCGCCAATATGTTTTTGGCTGTAGAGCGGGACGCCGAGTTGTTTGATGAGCTCCAATTGCGTTTCCAAAAAATCGATGTGCTTTTCTTCATCGATTAGCAGCTCGTCATAGAGCTCCTTGGAGACGAGGTCGTGGGCGGAAATGCAATATTCAGCGGCTTCAGTATAGAGAGCGCGCGCGGCGGTCTCGGTGTCGAGGTCACAGCGAAGAATTTCCTCCACCGTTTGTCCGATCCGCATCGGGTCGAGGACTTGGAGATTAGGGAACCCCTCTAGAAACAGAATACGAGCCGTAAACCGATCGGCATGGTGCATTTCCTCGATCAACTCTTCGCGCCATTTCTTCGCCAGATCTTTATAGCCCCAATTATCGAAAATACGATAATGGAGCCAATACTGATTGATGGATGTCAGCTCGCTGCGCAGGCCGCGATTGAGATAGTCGAGGACTCTGTCGTCGCCCCTCATTGTTCCAAGCTCCTTACCGCGTGGCGCTCATGCCGTCGAAACCGCGATGACGGCCGCGGGGCAACTCCGCCATACTTCATATAGACGGATAAACCGCGCCCGGAAAGAGGGCGCATGCGGCGGTTTGGGAAAGGGAGAGGTGGCTCGAGCCCGAGGCGCGAAGACGCGAATTGCCTACACCGGGCACAACACGATAGGATCCGTCTCGCAAGGCTCGCGGGACGAGCCGCCGGTCGCCGTCCCGGCATTGGCCTCATTGATGATTGTCCTGACGGTGGCGATGCAACGCCCGCAATTTAGACTGCAACCGAGACAATTGTAGACCGCGAATGGCGTGCGTGGGCATGCCCCGCGGTTGAGGGCCGCTCTTATCTCTGAGTCGGTAAGGACATTGCAGGAGCAAACGATCATCGAGCCACCGCGCATGAGGCCAAGGGATGAGCCGGAAAGCGGCTACCTAACTCGTTGTTTAATAATACGCAAGACCAAAATGGGTTATTACAATCGTTCCAAATGAGAACGGCGGTTTCTCCTAGATTAGAGTTACTCAAAACAACAATTTGACAGCAAGCAGTAATTTGGCCGCTATCCGCCGCCGAGGCTGCTCCGGTGCGGCCATGATATTTTGCCTGTTCGAAACATATATGGTGTGCCGGTGCGACCAAGACATGTACCTTCCGGCCGCCGGTGACGATTCACCTGTTCAAAAAATCAGCGACGTGATCGAAGGGCGAGAGAGCCGGCTATTTCGCGAAACCCCGGCAGGCTTCGCCTACGGGGATGATCACGCTTCGAAACGCTACGCGGAGGCGCTCGCCGGACTTGGGCTTAAGCCCGGCGATGGCGTCGGCGCCTTGGGTTTACTGCGGATGCTGGGGTTGCGGAATTACGCCTCAATCGTAAATATGGAGGCGGCCGTCGCCCAGAACCAGCCGGCGGGCGCCGTCGAACTGATCCATCAAGCCGAGGTCGTGCGTCGCGATCACCACCGACGTCCCCGTTTTGTGGAGTTCGGTGAAGAGCCGCAGCAGCCTGCGCGCGAGGCTTGGATCGACATTGCCGGTCGGCTCATCGGCCAGCAATAGCTCCGGCTGGACGATGAGCGCGCGGGCAATGGCGGCGCGCTGCTTTTCGCCGCCAGACAGCACCGGCGGCAGAATACTGCATTCTCTCGCCGAGACCGACCCAACGCAGGAGTTCCGTCACTTCGGCGCGATAGCTAGCTTCCTCCTTGCCGCGTACGCGGAGCGGAAGAGCGACGTTTTCATAGGTCGTCAAATGGTCGAGCAGCCGGAAATCCTGAAATACCACGCCGATCCGCTGTCTGAGACCGGTGATCGCGGCTTTGTCGAGAGCCAAGGCGTCGCTCCCGAAAAGGCCGATCGCGCCCCGCGTCGGCCGCAAGGATAAAAGAATGAGCCGCAAAAGCGTCGTCTTGCCGGCGCCGGAAGGACCGGTCAGGAATTGAAACGACTGCGGCGCGATGGCGAAGCTAATATCCTTCAGGATTTCCGCTCCCATCCCATAGCGCAAGCCTACATTTTCAAAACGGACCAAGCAGGACCCAGTCTCCGGCGCCCCGGTGTTTCGCATTTTGCGATGCTTACACTTTCAAGACAAATCAAGCAAAATTTCGAGCGAGCGGTTACGGCCTGACAGTCACGCCACGCGGCGGCGCGCGGTTTCGATGTCAGCCCGAGCTGGTCGATCAATCTCATGCGGCGGTAAGGGACAACAGGCGATTGCCGGCCGCGAAAGTCTCGCGGCCATAAGAGGTACGCCGTGACCGCGCAACGACAAGGCGCGGGCATTGATGGCGGCGCGGCCCGATCCGGCGATAGAGGCGCCGCGGGATGACATAGGATTAGCCCCGGGCGGCCACTCTCCAATCGAATGTCTCGGTTATTTCCGCGATGCCGGATACGGTTCTATCTACTCGATACGAACTGGGGACGGCGTGGGTTCCGGAGTCAGCGCGGGCGAAGACGCGGTCCGCAATAGGCCCTGCATTTTCTTGTGTTTAGCCGCATAATAATAGCCGCTGCTGAAGAGCGCCGTGGCGCGGTCCTCATTGCCGTCCGCTAGCCGATAGGCATTGGCGAGATAGGGGACGGCGTAAGTCAAATTGACTTGCGGGTCGAGGAGCCCGCGCGCTTCGCCTCTATAGCCCATCTCGCGCGCCGTCGCATATTTGATCTGCATCAGGCCGAAGCAATGTTTGTGGACGATGCGCGGATTATAGCGGCTTTCGCGCATCACGGTGCGATGGATAAAAGCCTCCGGGACGCCGTGTACCTTGGCCTGCCAGGCAATCATTTCGTCATACGCCGTCGACCTCACAAAGGGACTGGCATAAGCAGCTTGAGTTATGCAAAGCGCGGCAAGCGCGCTGAATGGAATGCGCAGCATAGGTGAAGCCTCCATCGGCCCGACGTGAAGGCGGATTGAGGCGCCAGAAAGGCATGCCGCACCTTAGTTAACGTTAACAGGAATCCTGTGATAAAAATACACCACTATCGGAACGCGCGCCGGTTAGATCTGGCGCGCGATGAGCATGTTCTTGATTTCGGCGATCGCTTTCGCTGGGTTCAGGCCCTTGGGGCAGGCCTTGGCGCAATTCATGATCGTGTGGCAGCGATAAAGGCGAAAAGGATCCTCGACATTGTCGAGCCGTTCGCCGGCCCCTTCGTCGCGCAAATCGATGAGCCAGCGGTAGGCTTGCAACAACACGGCGGGGCCGAGATAGCGATCGCCGTTCCACCAATAGCTCGGGCAGGATGTGGAGCAGCAGGCGCAAAGGATACATTCGTAAAGCCCGTCGAGTTTTCCGCGGTCCCGTGGCGTTTGAAGCCATTCTTTTTCAGGCGCTGGCGAGGTTGTTTGCAGCCAGGGCTCGATCGAGGCGTGCTGCGCGTAAAACACGGAGAGGTCCGGCACGAGATCTTTCACCACCGGCAAATGCGGCAAGGGATAGACTTTAACCGCGCCCTTGATGTCGTCCATAGATTGGGTGCAGGCGAGTGTGTTCGTCCCGTCGATATTCATCGCGCAGGACCCGCAAATGCCTTCCCGGCAAGAGCGCCGGAAGGTCAGCGCCGGATCGATCTTCGATTTTATCCAAATCAAACCATCGAGAACCATTGGGCCGCAATCGCTTCGATCGACGAAATAGGTGTCGATGCGCGGGTTTTCGCTATCGTCGGGGTTCCAGCGATAAATGCGGAACTCCGTGAGAGTCTTGAAGTCGCCGTGCTTCGGCCAAGTTTTGCCGGCGCCGATCTTGGAATTTTTGGGCAGCGTGAGTTGGACCATTAATGTTTCCTTACCGCTGGGACTGGGCAGCCTCGGTTGTTAGTGGCGATGTAAAGGGTTTGATCCAACTGGCCAGATTGCCCAATGCTATCCTGTTCCTTTTCCTAAGCCGAACGCTTTGGCAAGGTCCTCTTGAGAGAAGCTATGTTTACACATGCTGCTGCTGCGTTCGCGTCTTTTGTTCTTGATAGGAAATTCGCCGAACTTTTTTTAAACAAATCGATCAAGCTTGCTTCGGCGTCTTTGTAAGTCGAAGTTCCTTTGCACTCTAGGTAGACAAACTAAAATCTCGATTTTGAGGTCTTTGATGTGCCTCGATAATGGTTTGATCCAAGATTTCAAATGCGAAGTCATGCGCTTCTGAAAGTCCCCTCGTCCCATGTACATTGCACAAGATACGTTCCGTTCGTAGTGAATTGAAAAAGGGCGACGCAAACGCACTACATAGATCGTTCTACTGTCGCAAATCTCTTCGAGAAGTTCCTTATCATTAAGCTCATTCCTGGAGGCGACCCACCCTCCCGTACTTGCGGGAATTCTGATCGACTTCCACTTCAAACCAATACGAGCCATCAATACACGCGCTTTTTCGGTTCGATATAGGGCATCTCGTTGGTCATCGTGAAACTGTGCACCGGGCGGTAATCGATCGACACCGTGCGGGCTTCGGGGTCGATCGAGGCGAGCGTATGCTTCATCCAGTTCGCGTCATCCCGCGCGGGAAAATCTTCCCGCGCATGGGCGCCGCGGGATTCGGTGCGGCGCGCCGCCCCATCCATGGTGACAACCGCTTGCACGATAAGATTGTCGAATTCCAAGGTCTCGATGAGGTCCGAATTCCAAATCATTGAACGGTCGGTGACGGAAATCTGGTCTCTGGCGCCCCAGACCTCATGGATAAGCGTCGAGCCCTCCTCCAATGTCGGCCCGCTGCGATAGACCGAGCAATGGCTTTGCATCACCTTTTGCATCCTGAGCCGCAGCTCGGCGGTCGGAAGTTTGCCTTTGGCGTGGCGAAAGCGGTCGAGGCGGGACAGCGCCTGGTCGGCGGAACCTGCCGGAAGCTCGGCCTGCTTGGCACCTGCCGTCACGAGTTCCGCCGCGCGCAGGCCGGCGGCGCGGCCAAAGACGAGAAGATCGATAAGCGAATTCGAGCCGAGCCGGTTGGCGCCATGGACGGAAACGCAGGCGGCCTCGCCGATTGCCAGGAGGCCGGGCACGATGGCATCCGGATCGCCGTCCTTCTTGATGATGACCTCGCCATGAAAGTTCGTCGGAATGCCGCCCATGTTGTAGTGCGCGGTGGGCAGCACCGGGATCGGCTCCCTGGTCACGTCCACGCCGGCGAAAATCCGGGCGCTTTCGGAAATGCCGGGCAGGCGTTCGTGCAGAATTTTTGGGTCGAGGTGTTCGAGGTGCAAATAAATGTGGTCTCGAATTCTTGCCAACGCCGCGGCCTTCGCGGATTTCGACGGTCATCGCCCGCGATACCATATCGCGCGGCGCAAGGTCCTTCACCGAAGGCGCGTAGCGCTCCATGAAACGTTCGCCTTCGGAATTGGCTAAATAGCCGCCCTCGCCGCGCGAGCCTTCGGTGATGAGACAGCCGGCGCCGAAAATGCCAGTTGGATGGAACTGCACGAATTCCATATCCTGCAAGGGAAGCCCGGCGCGCAACACCATGGCATTGCCATCGCCAGTACAGATATGCGCCGAAGTAGCCGAGAAATAAGCGCGGCCATAGCCTCCCGTCGCCAGGATGACAAGTTGCGAAAGGAAGCGATGAATCGTGCCGTCGTCGAGTTTCAAACAAACCACGCCGCGACAGCGGTCGCCTTCCATGATCAGGTCGATCGCGAAGAATTCAATGAAGAATTCGGTCTTGTGACGCAACGCCTGACCGTAGAGCGTATGCAGCATCGCGTGGCCGGTCCGGTCGGCCGCCGCGCAGGTGCGCTGCGCCGGCGGACCTTCGCCGAACTTGGTGGTCATGCCGCCGAACGGGCGCTGGTAGATGCGGCCATCCTCGGTGCGCGAGAATGGCACGCCCCAATGCTCGAGTTCATACACGGCGGCCGGCGCGTTGCGGCAGAGATATTCGATCAAATCCTGATCGCCGAGCCAATCCGACCCCTTGACGGTGTCGTACATGTGCCATCTCCAATCGTCTGGCCCCATGTTGCCGAGCGCCGCCGCGACGCCGCCTTGCGCCGCGACCGTGTGCGAGCGGGTCGGAAATACCTTGGTGATGCACGCCGTCCGCAGTCCCGCCTGGGAACAGCCAACGGTCGCCCGCAATCCCGCGCCACCGGCGCCGACGACGACAACGTCGAACGTACGGTCGGTAATCGGATAGGCCGCGCCGTGACGGGCCGGAGCGGCGTTGCCGTTGAACGTGGCGCTGGATGTCATGCCATCGTCTTTCGAAATTTCCTCTTTCTTGCACGATAGTCGCGTAAGCGGCCCCTTAGGTAAAGGTCAGTTTCAAGACCGCGTAAATGCAAGCCAAGCCGATGCAAACCGAGAAAAAAAGATTGGCGATCAGCGCCCACTCCCTCGGCCACGCGGCATGCACATAATCGTCGATAATCGACTGCATTCCGAGCTTCATGTGGAAGATCCCTGACAAGATGAAGAGAAGCATCAAAATCGCTGGAAGGGGATGCCCGAGCTCGGCTCGCACCGCCGCGTAATCCTTGCCGAGAAGCGACAAGACGATTGCGACGAATGCGATCGACAGGGGCACCAGCATGATGGAGGTGATGCGCATGTTCCATGCGTCGGCGGTGCCGGATTTGGCGGAGCAGAGGAAGCGCACCCAGCTCATCGCGGGGCGAACCGGCGCGGGACTTTTCGTCATGACAGCTATTCCTTCCATGCTCCTGGCAATGTTTCTTAATTTTGCAGTTCGCCGGTTGGCGGCGACGGCCAGGACGATTCTAATAAACCAGATAAGCGATGGTCCAGACGGCCATCGTCAGGACGATGCCACCGAATAAGGTGGCCCGTGCCAGCCATTCGCGCTGCGGATGCTCCAAACCATGACCCGTGTCCCATATAGCGTGACGGATGCCGCCGAGAAGGTGATGGAACAGGACCCAGGTGAAACCGAATAGAATCAGTTTCCCGGCGATCGAATTTAAGCAATTGGCAGCCGCATCGTAGGCGCTGCCGCCGGTGGACACGGCAACTAAAAACCACGCGAGCAACAAGGTGCCGCAATAGAGGGCCGCCCCGGTGATGCGATGCGCGATCGACATCATCATGGTCAACATCGGGCGGTAGATTTGCAGATGTGGTGACAACGGCCGGCGTTTCTCGATGCCGCTCGCGCCGAACTCCGCCTCTGTCATGGAGCTTTACCCCCCCTCAAAAATTCGATGACCCTTCCCCTAACGCAATTGGTCCTCCAGGGCAACGCGGACATTAAACGCGGACATTAGAAGACTCCAGAACCGCCCGAATCCGGGCCCGCGCATGAGGGCGCACCGGCGAGGACGGAACTCTCGCCAAGCCGGATCGCCCCGTGCCGTTGGATAATCTCCCACAAGCCAAATTGTCCCGGCGCAGTGAACCACCGTGCTTTTTCATTTTCATTATTGCGTCCCTCCAGTATAGGCTATCATGCCTCGATGCGCCCTGGCACAAATTTGACTCGGCCAGAAAAACCGGAGCGCCAGTGGCTTGGAAGACATGATCGCGCGAGGCCGCAAATCGATCGCGTTTGTGCTTGTTGCCGGTTCGCTGGCGGGAGCCTTTTGGCTATTGCCTGCCTTCACGGGGTTTCCATCGGGCGCCTTGGCGGCGGCGGGCCGCGTTACGATCGTGTCGGACGGTGTCCCGCGCAGCGCCATCCTCGTCGAGCACCGGCGGCTTAAGCAAGCGCGCCGGCCGGCCATCATAATCTTGCGTGGCGTCAGGGAGAAGGGCGCGCGCCTCCGGCGATTATTCGGCTTTGAAGAAATGGCGCGGTCATCCGGTGCGGTCCTGATATATCCGGAACCTCTAGCCGGGCGTTGGGGGGACGGGCATGGACCCGAGGCGCGCCGAGATCTGGTCTTTATCCATGATCTGATCGCGAAGTTTGTCGCTCGTGGAATTGCCGACCGGGGCAAGGTTTTTCTCGTTGGCATTGCCGCTGGCGGAACGATGGCTTTGCGGCTCGCCTGCGACGAAAAGAATGTCTTTGCGGGGTTGGCGGTGCTCGGGGCTAGCCTGCCATCCGATCTTGAGACGTCCTGCAAACCGTCGCATCCAATTCCCCTCATGATGATAGCGGGCACTGCGGATACCTTGGTTTCCTTTCATGCCGACAAGGCGAGTTTGCCGCATGGCAAGACGGAGCTTCTCTCCCTCGACGCGACGCTAGGTCTCTTCGGCAAGTTTGCGGGCTGCGCCGGGGGCATAACGACTACTATCTTCCCCGACAAGGACCTTCACGATGGCACCCGTACCTACCTCGACAAGCTGAACAATTGCGAAGTACCAGTTGAAGCGGTCCGGATCGAAGGGGGCGGTCGCGCGCTACCTGGTCTTTCGAGCGAAAGCGGACCCGGGCATGGCCTTGCTAATGGTGATGTCAATAGCGCGAAGCTCGTTTGGGATTTTTTCCGATCCCTCGGCGGCTGAGCCCGGGCTCCTCTATCGCGCGCGAGCTTTCCTGTGCCCTGCTCTCGACACGGCGCCGATAAATTTTCGGATGGTTCGTCCATCGTTGTTCCATCGAAGGGGGTTTCAGGAAAGCCGCGTGCATCTCGCCGCCCTCTCGAAAAGGCGCACGGAAGTGCTTTGCTACGCGGCATAAAATCCGCAAAGTCGAGTTGAGGAGCAACAGCGTAATTACCGGCGTGGACATATTCGGAAAACCAGGTGTTTGTCGCCTTGTCTCGTTGAAAATCGTAGGTCCCGAATTGTCGAAGCGCAGTTTTGGCTTGTGCCAATTTATCCGCAAACGGCCAGTTTGCGGTCCTCTCTCCGGCCGCATAGACGTCATCAAAATTTGCCCGCGGCGGAGCCATGAGCCTTTTGGTTGCGGAATCCGGATCGTAGATTTTTGATCCATCCGGCCGGGTGACAACGATCGCATCCTTGGGAAGCTCGAAGACCTGATGGACTTTGCCGGAATTCGCCCCCGCCGGTCTCCCCTCGGTCAGCGCCGGTGCCGAGGCACCACCCTTCGTCCATTCGCCGCTCGCGCGGTGATTTCCGGCTGGAATCCGCGGCTCGTTCGGAGGTGCGCCGGCGCCAGGCAATCCATGGTCAATTCGCATCAAAATCTCGTTCGAAAATAAAATAAGCCGAATGTGACATGTATCTCCCATAAAACAAAGCCGCGGTGGTATATGACATATGGCAATCTTACATCCGCAAGAGGGAAAGATGTAAGATCGGTTCGATCCCACCCTTGTTTTGGACTGACGCCCGGAAAGGGAAACGTCCGGGCTTTTTTGATAGGTTCGCGCCCTTTTTCCGCTATAAGGAGCGACGGGGCCGTCCGGCGGGTCCCAAAGCAGACCGAAGGTTGTGCAATGGCGGACGAGACACGCGCGGCCATAATCGGGGTCGTCACAGTGTCCGACCGCGCCAGCATCGGAATCTATGATGATCAAAGTGGCCCCGCCATCGCCGCCTATTTGACGAAAATCCTAAAAAGCCCTTTTCATGTCGTGCGAAAAATCATCCCGGACGGCTTCGAGTCCGTGCGCGATACACTGATCGAGCTCGCCGACAAGGAGCATTGCGATTTGATCCTGACAACAGGCGGCACCGGACCATCCCCGCGCGATCTCACGCCGGAGGCGACCTTGGCGGCGGCGCCGCGCGTGCTACCTGGCTTTGGCGAACTCATGCGCCAGGAAAGCTTAAAGCGGGTTCCGACGGCGATCCTGTCGCGTCAGATCGCCGCGCATCGCGGGCCTTGTCTCGTCATCAATCTGCCGGGCAAGCCGGCGTCGATCGAAACCTGCCTCAACGCGGTCTTTCCGGCGGTGCCTTACTGTCTCGATCTCATCGGCGCCGCCACTATCGAGACGGACGCGGCGATCCTAAAATCCTTCCGGCCAAAGGCATAGTTTGAGGCGTCTGGCGGAATACGCCGATAGCAGAGGGCAGAGCATATGAAATGCGAGGTATGGTCCCCAATAATATCTGCTGCTAGTGCCCTGCTAGGCGTTTTCATAACCCAATTTTACGAGCTCAAAAAAAGGTTATTAGAAGAATAAAGATGGTACGCGGAGTTTTTCTTGGGAAGGAAAATTGATGCCCTCAACAACCTCTACGCAGCGCTCGTTGAATGTCACTCTACCATAAATTTCTATGGAAACGTGCCGCTTTCTACGATGCAAGAATTCAAGGAAAAGATTCGACCAAAAGAAGAGGTATATTTGCGAGCCAAAGTGATGGCGTCAATCTATTTGGATGACGAGGCAGACAAGATAATGTCCAACACGTTAGGAGCATTTAGACAAGCAAGCACGGCTATTTGGTTGCACCTCCCTGATGATGAATCTCACGCTCAAAAAAACTCATATGATTCGAGCACAAGGAATTTGGATTGGCATCTTCTCGAGGACACGTATGAGAAAGCGGTGGATTGTTTGAAGAAAAAACTAAATCCGCAAATTATCGAACGCTTTGCGAACACAAAGAGGATGTGAGAACTATGTATGGGCGTCGGTAAAGCCTCATTTCCAGTAGCAGATCTCGACGCAGCCCCGCGGATGGCCGCACTCGCGGCCGGCTACAGGCCGCTGCCGGGCATCCCGGACGAATTCATCGGCGCGGACGGGCGCCCGCGCGCGCATTGGCTGCGGTTTCTCGCCGCGTTGATGGAACTCGGCGCCGACGACATCGGCAAGCGCTTCGCCACCGCCGACCGGCATATTCGCGATACGGGCGTCTCCTATCGCGCCTACGGGGATACGAGCGAGCGCGCCTGGCCGCTCTCGCATGTGCCGCTTCTCATCGAGGCCGGCGAATGGCGCGAGATCGCGCGAGGCATCGAGCAGCGCGCGCGGCTCATGGAACTGGTTTTGGCCGATATTTACGGCGAGGGACGGTTGATCGCCGCTGGCGACTTGCCCGCCGCCGCGGTGACCGGCAGCCCCGAGTTTCTGCACCCCTTGCATGGGGTGAAACCGCCGGGCGGCAAATTCTTGCATATTTACTCCGCCGATATCGGGCGCGGGCCGGATGGCCGCTGGTGGGTCCTCGGCGACCGTTCGCAGGCGCCGTCGGGTGCCGGCTACGCGCTCGCCAACCGCCTTGTCCTGGCCCGCGCTTTCCCGACCCTCTACCGCGATATGAATGTCGAGCGGCTAGCGCCGTTCTTCGAGGCGTTCCGCCTCGGCCTCACGTCGATGGCGCAGCGTTCGGACCCGCGCATCTGCCTTTTGACGCCGGGCCCTTTTAGCGAAACCTATTTCGAGCAGGCCTACCTCGCCCGCTATCTCGGCCTGCTTCTGGTCGAAGGCGGTGATTTGACGATGCGCGGCGGCAAGGTGCATGTCCGCACGATCGCCGGGCTGAAGCGCGCCGACGTGATCTGGCGGCGAATCGACAGCGATTTCGCCGATCCGCTCGAACTCAACGCCCGTTCGCGACTAGGTGTGCCGGGTCTTGTCGATGCTCTGCGCGAGGGCGGCGTCGTCATCGCCAATGCGCTCGGGTCCGGCGTGCTCGAAGCGCCCGCGATGATGGGTTTCATGCCAAAACTCTGCCGCACATTGCTAGGCGAGGACCTCCGCCTGCCGAATATCGCGACCTGGTGGTGCGGCCAGACCCGCGCGCGCCAGTCCGTCATCGCGGACATGGACGAACTTGCGATTGCCGGCGCCTTCGGCAATCCAGTCCAAGGCTTTGCCGCCAACCAACCACTCGTCGGCGCGGCGCTCGACGCGGAAGCGAAGAGCCGAACTCGCTGTTGCCATGGCCGAGCGCGGCGTGGATTTCGTCGGCCAGGAAATCGTCAATCTCTCGACGACCCCCGTGTGGCACGATGGCCGGATCGAGCCGCGGCCCTTCGTTCTGCGCGTATATGCGGCGCGCACGCCGGAGGGATGGAACATCATGCCGGGCGGGTTCTGCCGCATTTCCGGCCGCGCCGATGCGCGCGCCGTGTCGATGGGCGAGGGGGTCCAATCGGCCGATGTCTGGGTGCTTGCCGACAAGCCCGTCGCGATGGTGAGCTTGCTGCCCACCGACGAGACCGTTCGCATCCGGCGCATCATGGGCACCTTGCCGAGCCGGGCCGCGGACAATCTGTTTTGGCTCGGGCGTTATATCGAACGCTCGGAAGCGACCTTGCGGCTCATCCGCTGCCTCGCCGGCCGGATGATCGAGACCGGCGCGGGGATCGCCCATCCGCGATCGGCGGTATCCAAGCTCACCAGCTTGCTTGTTGCGTGGCACGCCGCGCCGATTGAGACGGTCTCCAGCGCCATGGCGCTTGCCGCGATCGCCCTGCATGGCGGCGAGGACTATGGCTCGGCCCCATCGCTCGTGCGCGATGCGCGCCGCGCCGCATCGTTCATTCGCGAACGGCTCTCGACGGATACCTGGCGGCTTATCGGCGACCTTAATCAAGAGCTTTCCATCGACGGGCCCGGGCCGCTCGCCGAAGCCGAGACTTTCGAGCGTGCCGACGCGGCCTTGCGGACGATCGCGGCGATCTCCGGATTGGCTCAGGAAAACATGAATCGCGGCGCCGGCTGGCGCGTTTTCGATACCGGGCGGCGCATCGAGCGGGGCGTCAATACGTGCCGCTTTGCCCGCCATTTCGCGAGCGGCGACGCGCCAGCCGACGATCTTGACGCCTTGCTCGATCTCGTCGACTCGCAGATCACCTATCGTTCGCGCTATCTCATGGGCGTCGCTCTCAACCCGGTTCGCGACATGGTCGTGCTCGATTCGTTCAATCCGCGCTCGGTTGCCTTCCAGGTCGAGCGGCTCGACGAACATCTTGAAACTCTGCCGTTGCTCAGCGACGATGGAATGCTCGAGGCGCCGCGCCGCCTGATCCTGCAGCTTGCGGCCGAAGTGGCGACGGCGACCGCTTCAAGCCTCGACAATGAAAAAATCCTCGGCTTCGAGCAGAGCCTTCTCGGCCTCGCCGACGCGATCGCCGCACGCTATTTCCTGCAAGGTCCGCATGTTGCCCGGGCCGACAAATCGAGCGGCCTCGCGTGATCTACGATATCCGCCATCTGACCCTTTACGAATACGGCTCGACAGTGACGTTCTCGCATTGCGCGCTGCGGCTGCTGCCGACGGATGGGCTCGGACAAACCGTGCTTTCGAGCGAGCTCTCAATTACCCCCACGCCCGCGCAAATGATCGAGCGCACGTGTTTTTTCGGCAACCGCCTCACCTTTCTCACAATCGAAACGGCGCATCGCAAACTCATCGTCGAGGTCAACACAAGCGTCGAGATCGACCGGCGCGAGCCGTGGGGTCAAAGCGAAACACCGGCGTTCGAAGCGGTGCGGAAGGACGCCTTTGCCAGCGCTTCGCTCGATAAGGACTTACCCGCCCATTTCCTGCATCCAAGTCGCCTTGCGCCGCGTTTCGAACCGGCGGCCGATTATGCGCGCGAAAGTTTTGCGGCCGGTCGCTCGATCCTTGCCGGCGCCACGGAATTGATGCGGCGGATCAGGAGCGATTTCAAATATGACACCAAGGCGACGGTGGTCTCGACGCCGCTTTCCGAGGCCTTCGAGAAGCGGCGCGGCGTCTGCCAGGATTTTGCCCATATCATGATCGCCGGCTTGCGCGGCCTTGGCCTGCCCGCCGCCTATATTTCTGGCTATATCCGCACCAATCCGCCTCCCGGTAAAAAATACCTCGAAGGCGCCGACGCGATGCACGCCTGGGTCTCCGTGTGGTGCGGCGGGGCGCAGGGCTGGGTGGAGCTCGATCCGACCAATGCGATGCTCATCGGCAACGATCATATCGTGCTCGCGAAAGGCCGCGACTACGCCGATATTTCGCCCGTCGCGGGAATTATCCTCGGCTCGCGCGAGCAAGACGTCGATGTTAAAGTCGATGTCGTGCCGAGGGCGTGATTGGCGCCGGAGTTGCGGCGAGATGAGCCATAGCCGAATTTGACGTCATGTGCCGGCGCGCTGCTGGCAAGGACTGAAGTTCGAGTAGTCCGGCGCCTGTAGCGAGATTCCAGTGCATCCGATCCATCTTCATTATTTCCCCCTTCCGTTAACCTTCTACGCGATCTTCGTAGGCGTTCTGCTCGCTCTGTTCATTCTACTCCAGCTCAAGCTGCTGCGTTACGCCTACATGCGCATCGGCCTCGACTCACGCGCGGCCATGCTCATTCTTTTCGGCTCGCTCCTCGGCAGTTATGTCAACATCCCGGTGGCGGAGCTTCCCGAGGTGCCCGTTGCATCCGACGAGGTGATCGATTTCTTCGGCATGCGTTATATCGTGCCGGGCGTGATCGATTGGCCTGGCACAATCATCGCCGTCAATGTCGGCGGGGCGGTTATTCCCACACTGCTTTCGATTTACTTGCTTGCGCGCAACCAAATTTGGCTGCTTGGCGCCGTGGGGACAATCATTGTGGCCGTCGTTGTTCATCACCTCGCCAAGCTCGTTCCGGGCGTCGGCATAGCGGTGCCGGTCCTCGCGCCGCCACTCGTCACGGCGGTCGTGGCGATCGTGCTGTCGCGGCGTTTCGCCGGGCCGCTCGCCTACGTCAGCGGCAGCCTCGGCACCTTGATCGGCGCCGATCTGCTCAATCTCGACAAATTGCATGGCCTTGGCGTGCCCGTAGCTTCGATCGGCGGGGCAGGAACATTCGACGGCATTTTTGTTACCGGCGTCCTGGCCGTGCTGCTTGCGGGCCTGCGCTCACCGTAAGACTTGTCGCGGCCGCGCCTGCGTCCCCCGGTGCAGGAATTATCCTCGGCTCGCGCGAGCAAGACGTCGATGTTAAGGTCGATGTCGTGCCGAGGGCGTGATTGGCGCCGTGGATTGCACCGGGAGCGAGCGCCGGTTCGGCGAGCGCCAAGCGCTTGGCGCCCTCCTCGTAGCCCTGCGGCGGACCCGTGAAAGCGAGATGAATATGTGCATGGAATTTTTTTCGCGGCCGCGCGCTGCGGTTTCTCGGTCACATGAACCGGAACGCTTTTGCCAAAGGCGCCGGCAGATGAGCGACAGGACCGCGGGCAGCCTCGCCTCCCTATTGCGGTTGTTGCAAGTGTTGCTGGCGTTCGGCGCTTTCCTGACTGCGCCGCTCGATTGCGCTTTGGCCGCGGAGCGGCGACCAACCGCACCCCTGCGCGTGGCGGTTTACGATCTGCCGCCCTATGGCGCCGTGGGCGCGGACGGTGCTTTGTCCGGCGTTAGCGTGGACCTGTGGCGCCGGGTGGCGGAGGAAATGGAATGGGAATACAGCCTGACGCCGGTTTCCCAGATGGAATCGATCCTCAGCGGCCTGGAGCAGGGTCATTTCGATGCGGCGATCGGCGCCATCACGATCACCCCGGAACGGGAAGCGCGCGTCGATTTTTCATATTCCGCTCATCGGTCCGGGGTGGCGGTCGCCTTGCGAAAGGAGACGGGCCCGCTTCCCGCCGTCGTTTCTTATGCGATGGTCGCCGCGGACCTCGGCTCTCTGATCGTCGGAATGCTCGCCCTGCTGTTGCTGCTCGGCGTCGTCATCTGGCTCATTGAACGTCCGGGCCGTTCGGGGGCGGAGGCGCCGGAGGACAGCGTGGTCAACTTGCGCGACGGCCTCTGTTGGGCGGTCGTCACGATGACGACCGTCGGCTATGGCGACAAGACGCCGAAGACCCCTCTTGGCCGCCTCGTGGCTGTCGTTTGGATGTTGAGCAGCCTCGTGCTGGTCTCCTTTTTGTCGGCAAGCCTGGTCTCGCGATTGACCGCTGAACGGGTCCAAAACAGCGGCATTCGCGATGAAAGCGATCTGAGAGGGAAAAAACTGGCGGCGGTCGCGCAATCCTCGGCAGCGGAGTATCTCGACGGACTGCATCTCAAATACAAAAAAAACGATAATTTGACGGAAGCTCTCTCCTCATTGGCCAATGGCCAGTCGAACGCTGTCGTCAATAGCGAGGGCGCGCTGCAATTCCTGGTCGCCGCGCGCTTCGCGGAAGTTATTCTCGTGCCGCGCGTTCTTCTCGCGCCAGCCTATATGGCGATCGCGCTGCCCGAGCATAGCCAGCTCAAAAAGCCCATCGATCGCGCGCTTATCAAAATCACCGCCAGTCCTGAGTGGAAATCGGTCGAAGACCGCTATTTTGGACGATAGGCAAGAAACAGGATTTGCGCCGATGGCGTTTGCGAGCTCAAAGAGGCAAAGGAGCTCGCAGCTGCCGCTCTCGAACATAGCGAGCTTGCCCCCCAACATTCCACGACTGCCCACCGTCATTCTCACAAATGACGACGGGATTAGCGATCATAAGCCTGCGTTTGATGTCCAGTAGGAGGGATGGCAATTCGATCCCCGCCGACCCTCCTGTTGTCTTAAACAGCACAATCGCGGCGCAGACGACATGGCCGCACCATCCATCCGTCTAAATTACCACTTTTTCTGTTGACTTCACGCCCGCGCCTTTGCCCGTTCGCGCCCCCTCGCGCGCTTGGGCGGGGTCAACTCGCGTTCGAATTCAGCAAGACCTCCGAGCAGGGCCGCCATCGAACCGCCCAAAGTACCAATTTTCCGCGCGATCTTATATTACTCGCCTCATGGCAGTTCACGGTAGGAGGCCTTGCAAGGTTTTCGGCCGCAATCGCACCAAAATGTTGCACGTGAAACATTTTGGTGCGATTGCCCCTGGTTCTCGGCAATCCCACCAGCGTGGGCGCGGCCGGGAAAACACGGCGTTTACCAAGTTTTTACCTTAAGTTGGGATTTCTCTTTCCATTGTCCGAACGGTGCCCCGCTGGTTTGGATAAACCTTTACCTTTCACAGTTCTCCGTCCCGATTGTTCCGATTGCTCCCGAACATCCCGCACATGAAGCCGAATGATCACGCTTTATCATCATCCCCTCTGCCCGCATTCGCGTTTCGTCCGGCTGCTCCTGGCCGAATATTCCATCAAGCCGGAACTCATCGAAGAAAATGCGTTTGAGCGCAGACGGGATTTTCTGATCCTCGATCCGGCCGGGCAAACGCCGGTTCTCGCTGAAGAGTCCGGAACGGTCGTCTCGGGCCCCGGGCCGATCGCCGAATATTTCGACGAGACCCGCGGCCTTGCTTTGGGCAGACACAGATTGTTGCCCGACGATCCGGGTTCCCGCGCGGAGGTGCGCCGGCTGTTCGATTGGTTCAGTCAAAAATTCTTCCACGAAGTAACCAATTGGCTCGTCACCGAAAAGGTCTATAAGCAATTCATGCCACGCAAGCAGGGCGGCGGCGGGCCCGACATGGATCTCGTGCATGCGGCGCGGGTCAATATCCGCACCCATTTGCGCTATATTGGTTACTTGGCGGGCAACCGGAAATGGCTCGCCGGAGACCGGCTTTCGCATGCCGACCTAGCGGCCGCGGCGCATCTCTCCTGCGTGGATTTTCTGGGCGACGTGCCATGGGAAGAGAACGAGACGGCAAAGCTCTGGTACGCCCGGCTAAAATCGCGTCCGGCATTCCGCCCGCTGCTCGCGGACCGGCTGCCGGGATTCTGCCCGAACCCGATCTACGCGGATCTCGATTTCTAGGCCCGGACTTTAAGGTGCTGTTGCGAGAGCAGGCGCGCGCGCGTGGCTTCGACATCTGCCGCATCACCCATCCGGGCGCCATTCCCGATGCGCCGGAAAGGCTCCGCGCCTGGCTTGCCTCCGGTGCGGCGGGCTCCATGGACTGGCTCGCCGCAACGCAAGCGCGGCGTTCCGATCCGCGCAAACTCTGGCCAGAGGCCGCGAGCATCATCATGCTCGGCATGAGTTATGGCCCGGCGAACGACCCCCTTGCCGCGCTGGCGCGAAAATCGGCCGGAAATATCTCCGTTTATGCGCGAAACCGCGATTATCATGACCTTATCAAGGGAAGGCTCAAGCTGCTCGCCACGTGGCTCGTCGCGCAAGCCAAGGGAACCGGAGTCAAGATCTTCGTCGATACCGCGCCGGTTATGGAAAAGCCGCTGGCGCAGGCGGCGGGTCTCGGCTGGGCCGGCAAGCACAGCAATCTGGTTTCGCGCGAGCTCGGCTCCTGGCTGTTTTTGGGCTCGATCTTTACGGATATGCCGCTCGCGCCCGACGAGCCAGAACCGGATCGTTGCGGCACATGCCATGCCTGCCTCGACATTTGCCCGACAAAGGCTTTTCCGCGTCCCTATGTGCTCGATGCCCGCCGTTGCATCTCCTATCTCACGATCGAACACAAAGGCCATATCGGCCGCGAGTTCCGGACGCTGATCGGAAATCGCATTTTTGGCTGCGACGATTGTCTTGCGGTTTGTCCCTGGAACAAATTCGCGGAAACGGCGCGCGAAGCAAAGTTGCAGGCGCGCGAAGATCTGTGCGCGCCGTCAATCGCCGATCTGCTTTCCCTTGACGATGCCGCGTTTCGGGCGCTGTTCACGGGAAGCGCGGTCAAGCGAATTGGTTATGAGCGGTTTACCCGCAATGTGTTGATCGCGGCGGGCAACAGCGGCGATCTTGCGCTCGCCGGGCCAGTCGCGGAGAAGCTGAAAAGCCCTTCGGCTCTGGTGCGGGCGATGGCGGTTTGGGCGCTCGGCCGGCTCGTTTCGTCGGGTGATCTGGCTGAGTTCGAACGGCGCTACCTGTCCGGCGAGGCCGATGAAATGGTCGAAGCCGAGTGGGCGGCGGCAATGGGCGCGGCGCCCGCGCGATCCATGACCGCGAGCGCGGTTGATTTGAGAGAAGGCCGGCCTTCATGAGGCTCTTCGCATTCGGTCTTGGCTATTGCGCGCGTCATTTCATCGCCCGCTCGGGAAGTTCGTTCGACGCCCGTGCGGGCACCGTGCGCGCGCCCGCCAAAGCCGAGGAGTTGGCGAGCGAAAATATCGAGACCTTCGTGTTCGGCCCCGAACATGAGGACGCGGCCATCGCGGAGCGGGTCGCCTCGGCCGATATAATCCTCGTCTCGGTCCCGCCCGGCGTCTCCGCCGATCCCGTGCTTGCGCGGTTTGGCCACCGCATCGACCGTCTGCGCCGCCAGCAGACCATCATCTATCTCTCGACCATCGGCGTCTATGGCGACGCGCGCGGCGAATGGGTCGATGAAAAAACGATTCCGGCGCCGTCCTCGGAGCGGACGCTGGCGCGGCTTACAGTTGAGAAATCCTGGGCCGCGATCGGCAAGGAGAGCGATAAAAAAGTCTACATCCTGCGCCTAGCAGGTATTTACGGCCCCGGCCGCAGTGCGCTCGTCAATCTCAAGGCAGGCACCGCGAAGCGCGTAGTGAAACGCGGACAAGTTTTTAATCGCATCCATGTCGAGGACATTTGCCGCGCCATCGATGCGGCCATAGCCCACAAGGGTCCAGGCGATGTCTTCAACGTGAGCGACGACGCGCCGGCACCGCCGCAGGACGTCATCACCTACGCCGCGATGCTGATGGGAATCGAGCCGCCGCCCGAACAGGACGTCGAAGCCGCCGGTCTGAGCCCTTTGGCGCGGAGTTTTTATGCCGAGAACAAACGGGCGTCCAACCGCAAGCTGAAAGACGAGCTCGGCGTAAAACTCGCCTTTCCAACCTATCGCGTCGGCCTCGAAGCGCTGTGGGAAGCAGGCGATGGCCAGTAGCGCGCGAAGTTCACCATGCACGCCGTGGCGTCCAGCGCGCCGCTGAATCACGCCTCACGCCCGGCGCCGTTCCCATCTTCGTATCCCGAGGGGCGGCCCCCCGCCGCCCCTCGGCCCGTCGTCATTTATGAGAATGACCGTGGGCAGTCGTGCTGTGTTTGTGAGCGAGCTCGCTATGTTCGTGAGCCGCGGTTGCGTGTTCCTTCGCCTCTTTGTGCTCGCCAAGATCGTGGTGATAGGCCGCCTGATGATGATGGTGTGCGGCGGCGTGATGGTGAGCGGCCGCCTGGTGATGATGCTCACCCGCCGGATGCTTCGGTGACTGTGCCATTATGGTGTTCCTCCCAGAAAGTGAATGGATCGAAAGGATATAGGCGCGCGACGCGAACGGCTGTAGTTCCGGAAACTACCTATAGCGAAAAGGGCCGTCGAGCTTTCGCCCGGCAGTTCCCATTTTCTTGACGGTCATCGTCGTCCCCGGCTGCACCGTGCAGCGACTCTAGCACATCGAAATTTCCTTGTCCAAATATGGCGGAGAGCGGTAGTGGGCCAGTTTGAATTAAAACAAATGGCTGAACACAAAGAAGAGGAACGCCGATAAAGCTATCGCGCAGGGCAGGGTCAACACCCATGCCAGCGCGATGCTGCGGATGGTCGACATTTGTACGCCGGACCCATTGGCCGCCATCGTGCCCGCGACGCCGGACGACAGAACATGGGTCGTCGAGACCGGCAAGCCAAAACTGTCGGCGGCGCCTATCGTCGCCATGGCGACAATTTCGGCGGCGGCGCCCTGGCCATAAGTCATATGCTGTTTGCCAATCTTCTCGCCGACCGTGATGACGATGCGCTTCCAGCCGATCATGGTGCCAAGCCCGAGCGCGAGGGCGACCGAGACTTTCACCCAGATCGGAATGAATTTGGTGGCGTTGTCGAGATTCTTTTTGTAGGTGGCGAATGTTGCAATATCCTCTTTAGAAAGCTCGCTCGCCTTGTCCTTTTGCATTCGCGATGTCGAGGATGAGCACTTCGAGAGAGGGATAGGTGCCCTCATTGATTTGATGCGAGGTCAGGTAATTCGTGACGGCGGGGCGCGGATCGCCGAGGACGTCGTAGCCCGCCGCTTTTGCCTCGACGATCTTGGAGACGGCCAGAGAGCTATCTATGAACTTGGGCAGATCGAGCGCCGAGGGTGTCCGATTCAAGGCATAAGTGGTCGGCACCGTGCCAATCAGGATCAGCATGATGAGGCCCATGCCCTTTTGCCCGTCATTCGAGCCGTGCGCGAAGGAGACGCCGGCTGAGGTGAAAATGAGAAGCCCGCGAATCCACCAGGGCGGAGCCCCCTTACCCTTCGGTTCACTATAGAGCTCAGGCTTGCGGATGATCAATTTCATTAGGAGAAGAAGGATTGCGGCACAGACGAACCCTACGACCGGAGAGAGTAAGAGCGCATAGCCGATCTCTGTCGCCTTGCTCCAATCAACTCCGGACGTTCCGTCGCGTCCGCGCATCAGCGCGTTGGCCATACCAACCCCAATGATGGAGCCAATCAAAGTATGCGAGCTGGAGGCAGGCAAGCCGAGCCACCACGTACCGAGATTCCAGATGATCGCGGCGACCAGCATCGCGAAGACCATCGCGAATCCGGCCGCGGACCCGACTTGAAGAATCAATTCGACCGGCAACAGCGAAACAATCCCGAAGGCGACTGCGCCGCTCGAGAGCAAAACCCCGAGAAAATTGAAGCAACCCGACCAAACCACCGCGACGGGAGGGGCGAGCGAGTGCGTGTAGATGACGGTTGCAACCGCGTTGGCCGTATCGTGGAACCCGTTGACGAATTCAAAGCCGAGCGCGATCAGCAGAGCGACGCCGAGCAGAAGCAAAGGCAAGATGCTGGTGACCGCGGTTCCCGCCGCCGAAACGTCCCTGTAAACACTATAAGCGGCGAAGAAGAGCCCGAAAGCCATGACGGCGAAGAAAATCAGGATCGTCCTGATCCCCATCGGGTGATCGAGTTTTGGCCGGGCGCTTTCGCTCGGCGCGGACGCAATGCCGGTCGATGAAAGAGATGTCATGCGCGCCTCCCTAGCTTGCCAGTGTTGCCTAGGCTTGTTCCATGACGCTCGTATGACAAACCGGTGACAGAGTTTTCGGCCTGCGTCCCGGATTACCTGCGCAAGACCACATCCTAGTCTTGAAGCCCGCGTGTTGGGGGTGCGCAAGCGATATTCGATTGCGAACCCCGCGCGAAAAAATAGATCTGGCCGCCACGCCGCCGCACCGTTTACTCGCCGCTGGGGTCGTTCAAATCCGGCGTCACCCGCTCGAGGCACTGCCCAATGGGCAAGCTTCGCGCTCCGCCCCGCAGCACATCCCGCCCAAATGGGCTCAACTTAGCGGAGGGTTCTCCCCATCGCTGGATGAAACAGGGGGATTACGTCACGTCAGGCCGTGATTCGAGCGCAAGTTCCGGATGAGATTTTTCGCAAAAGTTGACGCAAATTGCCGCCGTTCCACGGTTCCCCGCTAGTGGCTAACGAAGAAAACCTGTGGACCGGCGGCCAAAGCAATAATAATTGCTCGGTGATGAAATAGCGGCAGAGAGGCTTGGGAGGACGGACGTCTCGTTCTAAGATGGGGGGCCACTATCACAGCATTGTTGTCGATCACCGGCTTGTTTGTCCGGCATGCTGATCTTTACAGGAGCCCGGGCCAAAAAGTTTCAAACAGAGGCGGCAAGAAAAAATATTCCGCGGTCGGGGTCGATCTCTCCATAAATCGAAATCGGCGTTCTCGCTCCCGTTGTCTGCATGGACTTCCTTGATCCACCCAGCGCCATGACGCTTCTGGCGCAACGCTGACCAAATTCGAACTGGCCCACGGCCCGGCGCCGGGGAATATGGGGCCACGCCGATCCGCTATTGTTTTGGCACGCGCGCGAAAAAATGGATATGGCCGCCATGCCTCAGCTTGCGGTTGGAGTCAGTCAGATCCTGCGCGACCCGCTCGATCCGCTTCGCCGCTTCGCCGAGCGAAACCGCGACTTGCTCAGCCCGCGAGCGTGACGCGGAGTGCCGGTTCCGGCAGCTCCCGCCCAGCTGCACTTCCGACTTTTTCGGGCACAACCGGCCGAAGCGGCGCGCGAGTTCGGCTTGGATGTCCGCTTACAGAAACTGCCCCAGCAACCGGTTCACCTCTTGAGGCGCGTCTTCTTGCGCCCAATGCGAGACACCGGGCAGCCGTTCGATGCGCAGATCGCGGACGTAGCGATCGGTGCCATCAAGGCATGGGAGACCCAGCGCTACGTCCTGTTCACCCCAGATGACCAGCGTCGGCGTGTCGATCGGCGCCGCGAGATCGCGGGCGGCCATGATATCCAGCCCCGCCGCGCGATACCAGTTCAGCATCGCGGTCGCGGCGCCGGGCGCGCTCACATTGGCGCGGTAGATGTCGAGCACCTCGTCCGGAAAGGCTTCGGGGCGGCGCGCGCCGTGACGCAGCATGGAGGCGAGCAGGCCGCCGCCCGCCGCTGAGAGCGAAAACTCGGGCAGCGCCGGCAGTTGAAAAAAACCGCCTACCAGGATTTGCGGCGCTGACTCCATGTCTTCAGTTCGCGGCGAAAGCATAATGGATGCGGCACATTGACGATGACGAGCCGCGCTAGCGGCCTGATGCGGCGGATGGCGAAGGTCCAAGCGACGAACGCGCCCCAATCATGACCAACCAGCGTTACTGAGTCCGCCCCCGATGTGTCGATCAGCCCGGCGATGTCCCCCGTGAGCTGATCCAGCGAATAATCCTCGCGCCTTTGTGGACGGCTCGTGCCGCCATAGCCGCGTTGATTGACCACCCACACCCGGTAGCCGAGCCCGGCAAGAAGCGGGACCTGATTGTGCCAGCTCACCGCATGTTGAGGAAAGCCGTGCAGCAGCAGCGCCAGCCGGTCACCATCGCCGGCCTCGAAAACCTCGAATTCGAGCCCATTGGCCGGAACCACGAGGCGACGCGCTCCCAACAAGCGTTACGGCGACGCACTCACGCCCAATCTCCCATGGCCCTCACTTGCGGCTGGAATTATCTAAACCCGCATACGCCGGATGAGGCAATAATTTGCAGCGTCGATGCGGCGATTCAGCTAACATAATCAGCATGTTATTTCGGATCGAATGAGGCCGTCATGGCGAACCCGGCGGGTGAATCGTATGATGGCGCTCTCAGGCTCGATTTCGACCGCCGATTGTTGCTTCACTTTCGCGGATCGGTGGTTACCTCCGACGCAGGCTTGCTCGCATACCGGGAACTGGACGACGCGCTGTGCCTCAGCGCGATGGCGGGTGATGCGCTCTCCGACGCACGCACTGGCAAGAATGGCCGGCATGCACTCGTCGGGATGTTGCGGCAATCCATATTTGGGCGACTTGCCGGATATGAAGACGTGAACGACGCTCAACGCCTGCGCCATGATCCCGCGATGCGGTGGATAGTCGGCGGAAAGGCGGCCTCGGATGCAGCGGCTTCGCCGAGCCAGATGGGCCGCTTTGAGACGCGCTGGCTCACGGCGGAAAAGAACCTTTCGGCGCTCGCTGATCTCTCCGGCAAATGGATCGACAGCGTTCATGGTCGCCGTCCGCCGAGAGGTATCTTGCTCGACATGGATTCGAGCGTGAGCCCGACGCATGGCGAACAGGAACACAGTGTCTGGAACGGTCACTATGACTGCACCTGCTATCATCCGCTGTTCGTTTTCAACCAATATGGCGATTTGGAACGCTGCGCCCTGCGCCCCGGCAATGTTCACAGCGCCGATGGATGGGAGGCGGTGCTGAAGCCGGTCGTGGCGCGGTATCAAGGCAAGGTCTCACGCATTTATTTCCGCGCCGACGCCGGCTTCGCAAACCCCGAAGTTTACGAATATCTGGAGGCAGAACGGATCAAATATGCGATCCGTCTGCCCGCCAATCACATCTTGCAAGAGAGGATCGGCTATCTGCTCAAACGCCCGGTTGGTCGCCCGTCCAATGACGTGTGCCGATCCCATGCAAGTTTCACCTATCAAGCGGGAAGCTGGTCGCAGCCGCGTCGGGTGATCGCCAAGGTCGAATGGCATCCGGGCGAGCTTTATCCGCGCGTCGGCTTCATCGTGACGAACATGGCGCGCTCCGCCGAGAATGTCGTCGCCTTCTACAACAAGCGCGGCACGTGTGAGCAATGGATCAAGGAAGGAAAAGGCGCAATCAAGTGGACCCGGCTATCATGTCGGTCGTTCGCTGCTAACGCCGTCCGTCTCCAGCTTCATGCGCTGGCCTACAATCTCGGTAATTTTCTGCGCACGCTGGCGACGCCCGAACCGATAAAGGATTGGTCACTGACGAGCCTGAAGGAAAAGCTGATCAAGATCGGCGCGAAGATCGTGAGCCATGGCCGCTATGTCGCGTTTCAGATGGCCGAAGTCGCCATTCCGAAAAATCTCTTCGCGGACATCCTACGAATGATCGCCGACCTGCGGCCGCCGCCCAATCCAGCGCCTGCGTGAAGTGTTCGGTCGTCATGCGTCGAGCAAAAACTAAGGGAGAAGTGCGTCTTGATCACAACCGACTCTGTATTGTCCGGTGCGCGATCCGCCCATGTCACTGGTTTTGGTGTGCCGGAGCACCACAGCAGCGCCGCAGCGCGGCAATCTCAACCTCAATAAGCGGGCGATCCGGAAAATAATGCCGGTATAGGACGAATGTCCGATGTCACGGCAGGAGATCAATGATACGCGCTTGGCACATTCCCGGTTATCTGGGGAATGCCAGTTAAATCCTGTACGAGCGCCGTTGTCGATGCCGCGCGGCGGAGCCCGCATGCCTACCATTGGAAGCCGCGCCTCCCACGACCGGGGGCATCCATCGCCGCAAAAGCCCTTGAAAGAAAAACGGCTATCTCCATATCCGGATCATTCGCGAACAACCGCGGAATGCCATCGAGGAGTCCGTCGCGAAGGCCGCAAGGCTTCGTGAAATGTAGCGCGATTGTTCTTTATTGCTGGGCCCCAGCTCGCTTTAAGCGCCAGCCGGCTTACCTAAAGACGGAGTACGCGACGCGGGGGATGGTTCGCGGTGCGGCGGGTCTCCGGGAGACCGCCATTTGAGGAGATGCTTTGATGTTGAACACCAACAGTCCTGAGACCCGGCCCTTGCTTACCGATGACCAGCTGGCAAGCCTCGGCGGTGGCCGTATTGCCTATGTGAAGCCTATCCGTTCGGAGGAGGTGAGCCGGCTTTTCCCGGCGGCGCCCGCGATCCAGCCCGGCCTCCAGCTCTTCGCCCTGCTTGCCGCCGATGGCACGCCGATGATCGTCACCGATTCGCGCGATGCCGCGGTGGCCAACGCGATGAGCCACGAACTCGAAATGGTAAGCTTGCATTGATCCTTGGCGGCGGAGACGTGGCCGTCGTGAGACGCGTTCCCGCTTGTCTGTGGCGGATCGATCAGATCGCGAAGTCGGCGCCCAAGTTTTTTTCGTCGCCAAGCTTCAGATCTTCCGCGCGGCGGCAAATATCGTCGATGGTGATGGTTTCAAGCTCCTCCAGAAAGGCCTTGCCCGCCGCTTCGACAATTGGCGCGACCAACTGCATGACAAGCCGGCAGTGCGGCGCCTCGCCGCTTCCGTTCTCGCTCGACACCGCGCGCAAAACCGAAGCCGCGGTGATCCGGCGGCGCTCCCGGGCCAATTCATAGCCGCCGCGCGGACCGCGCACACCTTTCAAAATATTGGCGTGAACAAGGGTTTGCAGCAAGCTCTCGAGGTGACGCGGCGGAAGTTCGAGCCGTGCCGCCAGAGCCTTTGCGGCAATCGGGGTTGGGCGCGCATGGATCGCTACATCGACGACCGCGGCAAGAGCGAGATGGCCGCGCCGGGAAAGGAGGATCACCGGGAATCCTCCCGGCCGGCCGTTCGCCCGGTTGATCCAAACCCATCGCTGGCCCGCGACGTCGCGGTCAATTGCCGGGTTTCGACGAGCACCGCCCTTTCCAGTTGCGCGACAACGAGCTGGGCGATCCGCGCGCCCCTCACGATCTCGAAGGGTTCGTCGCCGAGATTGATCAACAGCACCCCGACCTCGCCTCGATAGTCGGAATCGATCGTTCCCGGCGCGTTCAAAACGGTAACGCCGTGGTCGCGCGCAAGCCCGGACCTTGGCCGCACCTGGGCTTCGTGATATTGCGGGATATCGAGCGCCACGCCGGTTTGAACCAGATACCTGGCGCCCGGTTCGAGCACGACTTTCGTGTCGTGCGGCAGGGCGGCGAAAAGATCGAGTCCCGCGGCTCCCGGGGTCTGATAGTCGGGCAAGGGCAAGCCTTCGCCATGCGGCAAACGTTTCAATCCGACCCTGACGGTTGCCGCTTTCATCGGCCGGTTTCCGCAAGCATTGTGCCCAGCCGGGCAACGAGGCGGCGCGCCACCTCCTGTTTGGTCATCCAGGGCCAGGACTCCTTGCCTTTTTTGGTCAAAATCAACACCTTGTTGTTCTCGCCTCCTAAGACGTCGGAAGTTTTACTCACATCATTGGCGACAATCATGTCGCAGTTTTTGACCATGAGTTTGGCTTGCGCGTTCTCGATGAGCTGTTCGCTTTCGGCCGCGAAGCCAACGACCAGGGCCGGGCGGTCCTTGGAACGCCGCCCCATCGCCGCTAGAATATCCGGATTTTCGACGAGCGTCAGACAAAGCGGCTGTTTAGAGTCTTTCTTGATCTTCTCGGGTGCGATCTCGGCCGCCCGCCAATCGGCGACCGCCGCGACGCCGATAAAAATATCCACTGGCAGCGCGGCCTCGACTTGTCTCAACATTTCCCGCGCGGTCTTGACATGAATGGTCCTGCCGCCCAATGGATCGGCGAGCGCCACGGGCCCCGACACAAGCACGACATCGGCGCCGGCGGCGGCGGCGGCGGCGGCGATCGCGTGGCCCTGCTTGCCCGACGAGCGATTGGCGATATAGCGCACCGGATCGATTGGCTCTTGCGTCGGCCCCGAGGTCACCAGCACGCGCCGCCCGGCGAGCACGTCCGCTTCCTCTTGTTTGTGGGATAGGTGCGCTGGCAACGGGATGCGCGTGCCGCTCGCCAAAACTTGCTCGATCGCCGCAAGGATCGCGAGCGGCTCGCTCATCCGGCCGGGACCATATTCGCCACATGCCATGCTGCCCTCCTCGGGACCCACAAAAACCATCCCATCCTTTTGCAGAAGCGCGGCGTTGCGTGTGGTCGCCGGATGCAGCCACATGCTCAAATTCATCGCGGGCGCGACGAGGATTTTTTTGTCGGTGGCGAGAAGCAGGGTCGATGCGAGATCGTTGGCTAGGCCATGCGCCATCTTGGCGATAATATCCGCCGTCGCGGGGACGACGACAAGAAGGTCGGCATCGCGGGAAAGTTCGATATGGCCCATGCTAAAGTCTTCGGTGAGTGCGAAGAGATCGTCAAAAACCCTGCTTCCGGTCAAGCTTTCGACGGAGAGTTTTGTGACGAACTGTTGTGCCGCCTCGGTCATTACCGCGCGCACGAAAAACCCCCGCTCGCGCAGACGCCGGATAAGATCGAGCGCCTTATACGCTGCGATGCCGCCGCCGATGATGAGGAGAATGCGTTGTTCCGGAGAAGCGGTCATGACTCGGGCCTTACGTATTTCGGCAAGTGCTACCGCCGGTCAGCCTCTTTTGAAAGGGCTTTGCCAATTGAGGTTCAGAAAAGGCAGGGATTGCGGTTTCTCGGCCTTGTCTCAACTGACCCGGAGCGGATTAGCTGCCGCAAACGTCTTACCGATCATGCATTTTGTTGCACCTGATTTCTGCACGGAGAAACATCAGTGTTTTCAACCGGGGGACTTCCGAGCAAAATTCTTGACTTTTGCACCTTCGTCCGCCTGTGACCCACAACAGAAGTCGTTATGGCCACGCCATCGCGTGTGTGGGCTGATTGCAGAAGGGATTCAGCGTCCATTTAATCTGCATGTTTGGGCGCTCCTGGGCGCTCCTACAATAATTCGATAGATTGGCATCCCGTTTTCCTTGTAGCCGCTATGGGCAAAGAGTTGAACAGACCCGAGCAAGTAGGTCTTGCCGCCGGCGAAATAATCCTGAATTTCAATTTTATGCGTGACGTTGGGGGGGGTCGGGAGGTGGCGGCAATTCGCACGTCACACCGACATAATGCGGCACGTGCGGATATTTGCCAAGAATTAGAGCTGGAATATCCAATGGGTCAAAACCATCGAGTTTACGAACGGCTACCGCCTGACAGAACGCGATACGCGCAAGGGCGCGGCCGAACGTCGAATAATTGATGTCTCTCCAAACCCCTAGCTTGGCGTTCTGAGTATCAACCCAATGTTTGACCTCTTCTGAAACGAACCAATAGGCGTGCGTTTGTTGGTTCTCAAAAATGGGCGACGGTTCTTTTCCGAGTGCTATCCCTGGCGGATGCCAAATCGGCATCAATAGGAAATACGGCTGTTCCTTGGCCGGATAATTGCCGACGATTACCGTACCGTCCTCCTTGAAGAATGACGCTGATAGAGTTGTTGGCCGGGCTTTTTTCCGGCGGGATGGGACTCCTACGTGGCTGCGATATTCGCTATAGAGACTACGGGCCAAATATCCGTCGAGGTAACTCGTTATCTTCTCGCAATCCGCGCAGCTAGCCTTTTCGATGATAGCATTGCCGCCAAGCGACAACGGAATGATGTGTTCGTCTTTTAATAGGCCCGTCGCGGCGTAATAAATGCAACGTCCGAAACCTGGATACTTTCGACCTTGCACGTCTGCGACATTCGACATGGTTTCGAGCCTGGCAATCCGTTTACAGCGCTATCCCCCGACCGGCAACCTCCCACGACTTCTCAAAAGCCGTCCGTTTTTGATGGTCACCGATTTGGGGGGCTTCTCTCAAAAGACCCCGGTTTTTGGAGGGCAAGCCGCCTCGTCAAAATTCTTGCGTTTTGTACGCCTTTGAGAAGGTCAACTATCCTGCGCCGTGATGAGCACCGACTTCGCGCGGCGAGCCCACCCCGCGTTAGCTCCCTTCCACGCTTTTGGCGGCTTCGTCGAGAAGGTTCGCGATCCTTGCAACGTGCTCCACGCCGAGCGGGCCTTGCGCAAGACGCAGCCGCAGGGCGAGTTTAAGATTTTCCATCGCGCGAACGATTTGCGGTGCCGGGCCGCCGCCATGGCGGCCGAGCATCGCCGCGGTTACCACTTTCGTCGAGATAGCCGCTCAGCGCAACCATGAGACAAGGTTTCCTGGCTAAATCAAGATAGGCCAGACGGCATCTGTCCGGCGCCCTCAGCCATCCATCTTCAACGCCGCGATAAAAGCCGCCTGAGGAATCTCGACCTTACCGAATTGCCGCATCTTCTTCTTGCCCGCCTTTTGCTTTTCCAACAGCTTGCGCTTGCGGGTAACGTCGCCGCCATAACATTTCGCGGTCACGTCCTTGCGCAGGGCGCGCACCGTCTCCCGCGCGATGATCTTGCCGCCAATCGCCGCCTGGATCGGAATTTGAAACATATGCGGCGGGATGAGCTCTTTCAGCTTTTCAACCATGGCACGGCCCCGCGCTTCTGCGCGGTCGCGATGGACCAGCATGGAGAGCGCATCGACCGGCTCGGCGTTGACGAGAATCGACATCTTCACGAGATCGCCTGGGCGATAATCCGTGAGCGCATAATCGAAACTCGCGTAGCCTTTCGAGATCGATTTCAGCCTGTCGTAGAAATCGAACACGACTTCGTTGAGCGGCAAATCATAGGTTGCCATCGCGCGGCTCCCGGCATAGCTCAAATCGGCCTGCACGCCGCGCCGCTCCTGGCAGAGCTTCAATACCGCGCCGAGATAATCGTCTGGCGTCAGGATCGTCGCGCGAATCCAGGGCTCCTCGATTGTCTCGATCTTTGCCGGATCTGGCATATCGGCCGGATTATGCAATTCAAGCGCATCCCCGCCGCGCTTAAGAATCCGGTAGATGACGGAAGGCGCGGTCGCGATGAGATCGAGGTTGAACTCGCGCTCCAGCCGCTCCTGAATGATTTCGAGATGCAACAGACCCAGAAATCCGCAGCGGAAACCGAATCCGAGAGCCGCCGAACTCTCCATCTCGTAGGAAAAGCTCGCGTCGTTAAGACGAAGCCGTCCCATTGCCGCGCGAAGATCGCCGAAATTCGCCGCATCGGCCGGAAACAGCCCGCAGAAAACCACGGGCTGCGCCGGCTTAAAGCCGGGCAGCGTTTCGGCGCAAGGGTGGCGTGCATCAGTGATCGTGTCGCCGACTCGCGTGTCGGCGACCTCCTTGATCTGCGCGGTGACGAAACCGACTTCGCCTGGCAAAAGCTCCGCCACATCCTGCATTTTTGGCCGGAACACCCCAATTTTGTCGATCTCGTAATGAGCGTCCGTTCCCATCATTTTGATTTTCTGATATTTCTTGAGCGTCCCGTCGATGATGCGCAAAAGCACGACGACGCCGAGATAGGCGTCATACCAGGAATTGACCAACAGCGCCTTCAAGGGCGCGGCGTCATCTCCTTTCGGCGGCGGCAGGCGGGTGACGATCGCCTCTAGGACCTGATCGATGCCCTGCCCGGTCTTCGCCGAAATGAGCACCGCCTGCGAGGCATCGAGTCCAATCACATCCTCGATCTGCCTCTTGATGCGCTCGGGCTCGGCGGCGGGAAGATCGATCTTGTTCAACACCGGCACGATCTCATGGCCGGCATCGAGCGCGTGATAGACGTTGGCAAGCGTCTGCGCCTCGACGCCTTGGCTCGCGTCCACCACCAGCAGCGAGCCTTCGCAGGCGGCAAGCGATCGCGACACTTCATAGGCGAAATCGACGTGGCCCGGCGTGTCCATCAAATTCAGGATATAAGTCTTACCGTCGTGCGCCGCATATTCCAGGCGTACCGTCTGCGCCTTAATGGTAATGCCGCGCTCGCGCTCGATATCCATCGAATCCAGCACCTGCGCGACCATATCCCGTTCGGAGATCGCGCCGGTGGCCTGGATTAGCCGGTCGGCGAGGGTGGATTTGCCATGGTCGATATGGGCGACAATGGCAAAATTGCGGATGTTTTCAAGCGCGCGGGTTGCCATGGCGCCGGGATAGCAGGCAAGCGCCGCGAAGGGAACCCGGCAATGGCTTCGCCGCGGCCCTGATTATTCGCAAAGAGAGTTGCGTTTGATCCCAGTCTTGGGATGAAATAACGCCAGTTGATCCCTCGTCCATGGCAATCGTCCGCCGGAAGGCAGGGCTCCGGCGAAGTGTAGCCCGGGACGCCCAATGACGCATGTTGCAACGCTTGTCTGCGACCCGGCATTTCCGGTTTTGACCAAAGATATGCTCCGGCGTGCCAGCGAAGCGTTAAGACGGCCTGGGCCGTTGAACTGGCTCGATCCTTGTGTTGCCGCCGACATTGCCTTCGAGCCAGGACTCGCCGCCGGCGCAAGAGCCATTGCGGATAGGGTCCGCTCCGCTCTAGATAACGCCGCCGTCGATGTCGTTGTACAAAGGGCGCAAGGGCGGCGCAAGAAGCTCTTGCTGGCCGACATGGATTCGACCATGATCGGCCAGGAATGCATCGACGAACTCGCCGCGGAAATCGGCAAGCGGGCCCAAGTCGCGGCGATCACCGGACGCGCGATGCGCGGCGAAATCGCCTTCGAACCGGCGTTGCGCGAGCGAACCGCTTTGCTCAAGGGCCTCGACCGCGCTACCGTCTTCGGCGTGGTCGCCAATAAAATCACCTTGACGCCGGGCGGACGCGCCTTGGTCCAAACCATGCGGGCGAATGGCGCGCATACCGTGCTCGTTTCGGGCGGGTTCTCGGTCTTTACATCCGTCATCGCGGAAAGGATCGGCTTTCACGAACACCGGGCAAACGAGCTTCTTTTCGGCGAAGACGGCACGCTTAGCGGGCTTGTCGCGACGCCCGTCCTCGGCAAGGACGCCAAGCTCGCGGCGCTCACGCATTTGCGCGAAAAGCATGGCCTTTCCATCGCGGAGACTCTTGCGGTTGGCGACGGCGCCAACGATCTCGCGATGCTCGAAGCCGCGGGGCTCGGCGTTGCCTTTCACGCCAAACCCCTGGTCGCCGCCGCCGCCCATGCGCGGATCGATCACGGCGATCTGACCGCGCTGCTTTATGCGCAGGGCTACCGGCGCGAGGAAATTGTTGCCGATCCGCCCCGGCAATCGGGCGGCGTGAAACCGCCGCCGCCAAAAAGGTAGAAAGCCATGCGCAGCGTCGATTTGAATTGCGATTGCGGCGAGGGTTTTGGCGCCTACCAGATCGGCGACGACGACGCCATGCTCGATATTGTCACGAGCGTCAATGTCGCCTGCGGCTTTCATGCCGGCGATCCCGAGATCATGGCGCAAACTTTTAGGGGCGCGAAGTCGAAGGGAATAGCGATTGGCGCTCACCCGGGGTTTCCGGATCTCTGGGGGTTCGGCCGCCGCGGATTGCCGTTCACGGCGGGAGAAATCGAGCGGCTCGTCGCCTATCAGATCGGCGCCGCGAACGCACTTGCCACCTATGCGGGGGCAAGGCTTGGCCATGTGAAGATCCATGGCGCCCTGAGCAATATCGCGGCGGAGGACGAAACGATCGCGCGGGCAATCGCGCGGGCAGTGAAGGCCGTTGGGCCAAACCTCGCCTTTCTCGCTCCCGCCGGAACGAAGTTGGAAACGGCGGGCCTTGCGCAAGGACTTGCGGTCGCCCGCGAAATTTTTGCCGATCGCGCCTATACTGATGGGGGACGTCTTGTCGAAAGGTCCACCCCCGGCGCCGTGCTGCACGAAGCCGGGGATGCCGCCGAGCGCGTCCTCGCCATGGTATCGGAAGGAGCAATCATCACGGTCTCCGGCAAGCGCTTGGCCGTCTGCATCGACAGCATTTGTGTCCATGGCGATAGCCCGAATGCGGTGGCAACGGCGAAGGCGGTGCGCGCGCGCCTTGAGCAAGCCGGGATTGCGCTCGCGTCCTTCGCGGCGGTTTGAAACGCCGCGACGCCGGCGAGCCGGTGCGCGCGCGATGCGCCGATGTCACCGGCTTTGGTGGGGCGGAGCATCATGGCGATCGTTTGGCCTTGCCAATGCCCGTCAAACGCGGCAATCTCAGCCTCGAAAACTGCTCATCGGGTGGACGTCGGTTGAGATTAAAGACGCATATCTGGAAACAAGACCATGAGCGACGCGAAATTCGTGGAGCCTGATAACAGCCATCCGGAAATTCAAAGCAACCTCATTTGGTTGGATACTGCTTGTTCTCACCGCCCTCTTAGGGTTGTTCTTCAAGTGGCATGAAATCCTGTTCGTATTAAATTCTCTCTTGGACAAACTTCAACCGGAGGATATTCGCGACCTCACGCTAATTGTCTACTTCATTTCTTGGATTATCGCCATGATTATAGATATACGCATTCAGCGTGACGTGTACACAGATGACCCAAATAGAAGGCGAACCTTAGGTGCCGGATTTGGGTTAGCTCTTATCGTATTCATCTTCGCTGTGATTTTGATCTGGTCTCGCATTAGCGAGCTGAGATTTGCTTATGCTCTGAACTTGTTCTTTTTAATAAATGTGCTCACGTGGTTGATGACTAATACCAAGTCTCGCTGATCACGACCGATAGGCCCACTCTCTTGTTCCGATGGAGATGATTTTCCAGGGCATGTCGATGAGCTTGTTCCAGGCGAAGCAGCAGTGGTCGAGAATGTCGTCGTAGGATTCGAAGACGCGGTTCGAGAGCCAGTTGTCGCGCATGAATTGCCAGATGTTCTCGACCGGATTGAGCTCGGGCGATTTCGGCGGCAACGGCAAGAGCGTGATGTTGTCCGGGACGGGAAGCTTCGCCGAGACATGCCACCCGGCCTGATCGAGAAGAACGAGCGCATGCGCGCTTGGTGCGACCGCAAGCGAGATTTCTTCGAGATGCAGGGCCATGGCCTCGCTGTTGCAGGAGGGTAGTACGAGCCCGGCGCCTTTTCCTTCGGCCGGGCAGATGGCGCCGAAAATATAGGCTGAACTCGTCCTCTGGTCGTGCGGCGCCGAAGGCCGTGTCCCGCGTTTCGCCCATCGGCGGGTGACCTTGTTTTTCTGCCCGATCCGAGCTTCGTCTTGAAACCAAATCTCTATCGGCTTGCCAGGAGCCTCTTTTGCGGCGGTCTCCTCCACGAGGGCGAGAAAGTTTTTTTAAAAGCCGCCGCGGCTTCCTCGTCTTGCGCATGATGGCGCGGTCGCGCCGAGAGCTTGCGAAAGCCCATATGCCGCAGCTCGCGGCTGAGCGTCGGCTTGGAGATCGAAACCCGGAACTCTTCGAAGAGCCACTGCGCCAGATCGATCAGCCGCCAGCGGACGACGCCATGCAGGGCGGGAATCGGCCCATCTTCCACGACCTGCCGCAAGGCTTGGCGCTGGCGCTCGCCGAGGATGCTGGGAGCGCCCGGCGCTTTGCCGGTCAAGAGACCATCAGGACCTTTGGCGTTGAAACGGACAACCCAGTCGCGCACGATCTGCACCCCGACCCCGCCGATCCGCGCCGCATCCGGCCGCGAGCCGCCATCATAAATCTCGGCCAGTGCCAAGAGACGCCGGGTCTGATCGGGGTCACGCGATCGCCGCGCCAGCATGCGCAGGCCAATCGTGTCAAAGTCAGAGCGAAGCGGAACCGGAGTCGACATGGCAAACTCTCCCAAAAGCTGTTTGCCATGGTGAATCAGATAAATGCCGATTCGGGAATCCGCCTCAGGAGTCAAACTTTCAGAGACTTGGTATAAGCGACTTGTACGTCCGCTAATCGAGTCCTCTCACAAGCATATATATAATTATAAACTTGTACAACTAAATGTTGTAACCACATACATGACAGGAAGTTGGCATTGGCACCGATTTTTACTGATGCTATTTATTATTACGATTATTGATATTGTATCCTTTTCTACAACGTGGCGGGATCATATCGCCACCTTCACCGCTACGCTTCTCGACGTGTGACCTGCCACTGAGATATTCCTCCACGAGGAGTTAGAGTCCGGCCTGAACAAGGGACGGACCGATGAAGCGAAGCAGGTTTACGGAAGAACAGATCATCGCAGTGTTGCGGGAGCATGAGGCTGGCGCGAAGGCTGGGGAACTCTGCCGGAAGTACGGGATGTCGGAAGCGACGCTGTACAACTGGAAGGCCAAGTTCGGCGGGATGGATGTCTCGGATGCCAAACGGCTGCGGGCACTCGACACTCTGCTCCAACGGCGCGGCAAGCCCGACATGATCGCATCGGATCATGGGACCGAACTCACCTCGAATGCCATCCTCGCCTGGTGTGCCGAGCACCGCATCGATTGGCACTACATCGCCCCGGGTAAGCCGATGCAGAACGGCTTCTGCGAGAGCTTCAACGGCCGGATGCGTGACGAGCTATTGAACGAGACCCTGTTCGTCGGTCTCGATCACGCCCGGCAGGTCATTGGCTCATGGGCCTACGATTACAACACCGCGAGGCCGCATTCCTCGCTCGGCTACCAGACACCTGCGGCCTATGCCGCTGATCTCACCGCAACAGGCGCCCGGCTGCGCAATCCTGACCAGCTCCGCCGCTCGCCTGTTGCTCAGGCTTCAAACACGATCGGTCGTCCTATGAATAAAGCAAGCGCGAAATAGGTGCCGACCAGTAAACCCGCATACGCCGGATGAGGCAATAATTTGCAGCGTCGATGCGGCAATTCAGCTAACATAATCAGCATGTTATTTCGGATCGAATGAGGCCGTCATGGCGAACCCGGCGGGTGAATCGTATGATGGCGCTCTCAGGCTCGATTTCGACCGCCGATTGTTGCTTCACTTTCGCGGATCGGTGGTTACCTCCGACGCAGGCTTGCTCGCATACCGGGAACTGGACGACGCGCTGTGCCTCAGCGCGATGGCGGGTGATGCGCTCTCCGACGCACGCACTGGCAAGAATGGCCGGCATGCACTCGTCGGGATGTTGCGGCAATCCATATTTGGGCGACTTGCCGGATATGAAGACGTGAACGACGCTCAACGCCTGCGCCATGATCCCGCGATGCGGTGGATAGTCGGCGGAAAGGCGGCCTCGGATGCAGCGGCTTCGCCGAGCCAGATGGGCCGCTTTGAGACGCGCTGGCTCACGGCGGAAAAGAACCTTTCGGCGCTCGCTGATCTCTCCGGCAAATGGATCGACAGCGTTCATGGTCGCCGTCCGCCGAGAGGTATCTTGCTCGACATGGATTCGAGCGTGAGCCCGACGCATGGCGAACAGGAACACAGTGTCTGGAACGGTCACTATGACTGCACCTGCTATCATCCGCTGTTCGTTTTCAACCAATATGGCGATTTGGAACGCTGCGCCCTGCGCCCCGGCAATGTTCACAGCGCCGATGGATGGGAGGCGGTGCTGAAGCCGGTCGTGGCGCGGTATCAAGGCAAGGTCTCACGCATTTATTTCCGCGCCGACGCCGGCTTCGCAAACCCCGAAGTTTACGAATATCTGGAGGCAGAACGGATCAAATATGCGATCCGTCTGCCCGCCAATCACATCTTGCAAGAGAGGATCGGCTATCTGCTCAAACGCCCGGTTGGTCGCCCGTCCAATGACGTCTGCCGATCCCATGCAAGTTTCACCTATCAAGCGGGAAGCTGGTCGCAGCCGCGCCGGGTGATCGCCAAGGTCGAATGGCATCCGGGCGAGCTTTATCCGCGCGTCGGCTTCATCGTGACGAACATGGCGCGCTCCGCCGAGAATGTCGTCGCCTTCTACAACAAGCGCGGCACGTGTGAGCAATGGATCAAGGAAGGAAAAGGCGCAATCAAGTGGACCCGGCTATCATGTCGGTCGTTCGCTGCTAACGCCGTCCGTCTCCAGCTTCATGCGCTGGCCTACAATCTCGGTAATTTTCTGCGCACGCTGGCGACGCCCGAACCGATAAAGGATTGGTCACTGACGAGCCTGAAGGAAAAGCTGATCAAGATCGGCGCGAAGATCGTGAGCCATGGCCGCTATGTCGCGTTTCAGATGGCCGAAGTCGCCATTCCGAAAAATCTCTTCGCGGACATCCTACGAATGATCGCCGACCTGCGGCCGCCGCCCAATCCAGCGCCTGCGTGAAGTGTTCGGTCGTCATGCGTCGAGCAAAAACTAAGGGAGAAGTGCGTCTTGATCACAACCGACTCTGTATTGTCCGGTGCGCGATCCGCCCATGTCACTGGTTTTGGTGTGCCGGAGCACCACAGCAGCGCCGCAGCGCGGCAATCTCAACCTCAATAAGCGGGCGATCCGGAAAATAATGCCGGTATAGGACGAATGTCCGATGTCACGGCAGGAGATCAATGATACGCGCTTGGCACATTCCCGGTTATCTGGGGAATGCCAGGTAAAATATCCAACGATTTTTGGTGCCGCGCAGAGGCACTGATTTCAGAAAAATAGACGATTGAAAAATACGTATTAACAATCAAGATAGTATAAAATAATGCATGAGGAATTGAAGTTTCCGAAGCAGGCACAAGAAAGAACCAAGCAGTAATTCCGAAAGCGGAAAATCCCGCTGTAGCGAAAAATCCCTTTGTTCTTGGACTTAGCATTCTTGTTTGAAGAGTTTCCGGACAGCACACCCATGGTCCGGTGCGACGGAGTTAGAGAGTTGGCTAACGCAATCCTTTGAACCCCTATGCGTACCTTCATTCTTGTGGTCACGCAAGAGTCGCTAGTGGATCGAATCTAACACTTGGTGCCCTCGTTTGACAGCGGCGATGATTTTGTTTGGATCGGCGGTCCAAGCGAAGGGCTTGGAGTGTTGATTGTACTCTTCGGGGAAGCGGTTGATCGCGGCTTGGAGATCGGCGACCGATCGGAACACGCCGCGTTTCAATCAGGAAGCGAATGAACTCTTGATGGCGATGGCCGATTACTGTGCCGTCGAGCACATTGAGTGCGGCGAACAGCGTTGTCGTGCCGTGTCGCTAGTACCCACTATCAGTGGAGCGCGAGTCGGCTAGACATGGGAAGACAGCGTTTCGCGCACTGGTGATTATGGATACTAGTCGTGGGTCATGGTTCCGGCGCGACCTTTCTTCAGCGGCAGGCCGGGCTGGGTGCGGTCAAGCGCCTGGATTTGGCTCTTTTCGTCGAGAGACAGAACAATGGCGTGAGCTGGCGGATCGACATAGAGCCCGACCACGTCGCGCAATTTGTCAACGAAGCGTGGGTCGTTCGAAAGCTTGAACTGGCGAACCCGGTGGGGTTGGAGACCATGGCCGCGCCAGATCCGTTGGACGGAACTAACACTGAGGCCCGACGCCTTCGCCATCAAGACGCCGGTCCAGTGGGTCGTTTCGCCGGGTGGATCGCCAAGCGTCAGGGCGACAACCCGCTCGGCCGCCTCGCCATCGAGCGGCTTGATCCGCGAGGGCCTGGTCTTGTCGCGAAGCAGACCCTCGAACCCTTCTTCCAAGAAGCGTTCCTGCCAGCGCCAAACGCAAGTCTTGGACTTGCAGGTTCGTCGCATGATCTCGTTCGTGCCGGCCCCATCGGCCGTGAAGAGAACAATCTCGGCTCGCCACACGTACTTCTGCGCGACATTGCGATCGTCGATGAGATTTTCAAGCCGACGCCGATCGGCCAACGAAACGGTGATCGATTTTCCTGCGCGCATCGCGCAGACTCGCACATGCCGCAAATCTGGGGAATCCCAATAGGGACTCAAATGTTAGATTTGATCCACTAGGGGAGCGCGTAGGGGATGGAAATTCAAAGGAATGTCAGATTAAATTTTAGCTAACACAAATGACATTTTATTAGAAATCGCGCAGGCTACAGTATAAACTCTATCGCAATATTTCGCTTGATCCAAATCTCCCCGTCGCACTTCGCCGCACCTTGCAAAAATGCATTTGCGCAAACCGTCAATCGTACCAAAATGTTTCACGTGAAACATTTTGGTACGATCCGCTTGCAATATCATGCCCCGTCAGGCGCTCCCACGAGCGAGGCGCATTAAATAGGCTCCGGCATGTTGCCCAAGCCGCGCTATCTGCCCGCCGGAGAGTCGGCGCCGTTGTCGAATTCGGCGACAGGATCGATCCACAGATCCATGATCGTGTTCTGGCGCTCGATGCCGCCGTCCAGCAAGCAAATTTTGAGGGCGTGACCGAGACCATGCCGACCTATCGTTCCCTCATGATTCATTTCGATCCGCGCCGCTTGGCGACGGAGGCGCTCGCCGATGCCCTCGCTGGGCTCGATTGCGCGTCGGCCCCGCTGCGGAAGGGGCAACAACGCTGGTACATCCCGGCGTGCTACCGCCGGAGAGCCGGTGCGCGAGATTACAACGTCTCGCACGGCACGATTTCGAGTCTGGGCTGAAGCGGGGGCAGGTAGTATACTTTGCCTCCGCGATTTAATTAGTACCTTTCGGCGGCCATTTCGGCGATTGGGGCCATTACCACGGCGGCGGCGCGGGCAATCCCCTTTCCGATGCCGTGCTTAACCCGCATTCCCCGGATGACCTGCTATTTTGCTGCGCGAGTCCAACAATTCATGCATAATCTTCAGCACATTGCGCCCTATTGATCGAGGCGGCCATGGCGAACCCGGCGGGTGAATCGAGCGATGGCGTTCTCAGGCTCGATTTCGACCGGTGATTGACGCTCCAGTTTCGCGGTTCGGTCGTGACCTGGGCTGCTTGCCTATCGCGAACTTGACGACGCACTCGGCCTTACCACGATGGCGGGCGAGAGGCTCGCTGACGCGCGCACCGGCAATAATGGCCGTCACGCTCTTGTCGGTATGTTGCGGCAATCGCTCTTCGGTCGCCTGGCCGGATACGAGGATGTCAACGCGCGGCGTCGGCAAGCCAGATGGGCCGCTTCGCGACGCGCTGGCTCACTGCTGAAAAGAACCTTTCGGCTCTTGGCGATCTTTCCGGTCAATGGATCGATCGCGTGCATGCTCGCCGTCCGCCAAGAGGCGTCGTGCCCGATATGGATTCGAGCGTGAGCCCGACCCATGGCGACCAGGAGAACAGCGTCTGGAACGGGCACTCTGCCTGCGCCTCATACCAAGTCTCGCTGATCACGACCGATAGGCCCACTCTCTTGTTCCGATGGAGATGATTTTCCAGGGCATGTCGATGAGCTTGTTCCAGGCGAAGCAGCAGTGGTCGAGAATGTCGTCGTAGGATTCGAAGACGCGGTTCGAGAGCCAGTTGTCGCGCATGAATTGCCAGATGTTCTCGACCGGATTGAGCTCGGGCGATTTCGGCGGCAACGGCAAGAGCGTGATGTTGTCCGGGACGGGAAGCTTCGCCGAGACATGCCACTCGGCCTGATCGAGAAGAACGAGCGCATGCGCGCTTGGTGCGACCGCAAGCGAGATTTCTTCGAGATGCAGGGCCATGGCCTCGCTGTTGCAGGAGGGTAGTACGAGCCCGGCGCCTTTTCCTTCGGCCGGGCAGATGGCGCCGAAAATATAGGCTGAACTCGTCCTCTGGTCGTGCGGCGCCGAAGGCCGTGTCCCGCGTTTCGCCCATCGGCGGGTGACCTTGTTTTTCTGCCCGATCCGAGCTTCGTCTTGAAACCAAATCTCTATCGGCTTGCCAGGAGCCTCTTTTGCGGCGGTCTCCTCCACGAGGGCGAGAAAGTTTTTTTAAAAGCCGCCGCGGCTTCCTCGTCTTGCGCATGATGGCGCGGTCGCGCCGAGAGCTTGCGAAAGCCCATATGCCGCAGCTCGCGGCTGAGCGTCGGCTTGGAGATCGAAACCCGGAACTCTTCGAAGAGCCACTGCGCCAGATCGATCAGCCGCCAGCGGACGACGCCATGCAGGGCGGGAATCGGCCCATCTTCCACGACCTGCCGCAAGGCTTGGCGCTGGCGCTCGCCGAGGATGCTGGGAGCGCCCGGCGCTTTGCCGGTCAAGAGACCATCAGGACCTTTGGCGTTGAAACGGACAACCCAGTCGCGCACGATCTGCACCCCGACCCCGCCGATCCGCGCCGCATCCGGCCGCGAGCCGCCATCATAAATCTCGGCCAGTGCCAAGAGACGCCGGGTCTGATCGGGGTCACGCGATCGCCGCGCCAGCATGCGCAGGCCAATCGTGTCAAAGTCAGAGCGAAGCGGAACCGGAGTCGACATGGCAAACTCTCCCAAAAGCTGTTTGCCATGGTGAATCAGATAAATGCCGATTCGGGAATCCGCCTCAGGAGTCAAACTTTCAGAGACTTGGTATCACTCTTCGTGTTCAACCAGTTCGGCGACCTCGAGCGCGGCTGGGTATTTCTACGTATTGCCGTTTTGGCGTCTAGCGTAGTTATGTGGGTACGGCCGAGGGATGCAGCTTCAGAACAGTTCAGAAAATGCTACCGCCTACGCCAGTTGGGACTTATCCGAGGAATCATCCGGGGAATCCCGGTTAATGAGTTTTACCTTATCGCGTTCCGCAAAAAAATGTGTATCATTCACTCAACAAGCTGCAGACCGGTCGACGCATGGATGTGCGAATACAACGAGGCGCGCGCATCCGGGCCGCTGGTGCTTCGGCAGAACGCGGATGATGACCTTTCTCGACGCAATTCCGGAGACGAAGCACAAAGTGATCGCGACCTAACCGCACTGGCCACCGAACCTCAATCGCTCAACCAGGCACCGCCTGGTAGATCGGGTGTCAGTTAATGCACCTGATGGAATCCGAACCCCAATACGTTAGTCATGACCTCTAAGAGTCCAGCACACTCCGCCGAACACTTTCCGTTGATAGTTTTTGTTCATGTTCCGAAAACAGCGGGCAGCACTGTGAATAGGGTGCTTTGGTTATGCTCGCATCGGGGATACGAGCACTGCGAGACGAACCCCCAACCCCTGCTCGACCTGGCGCTTCACAATGATTGGCTTAGCGGGCATTTTCCGAGAGAAGGATTTGCTGCCGCCCTGATCTGGCTCGGCCGACCCATCGAATACTTCTCCGCTGTCCGGGAGCCCGTCTCTCAGATTCTTGCACATCTGAACTGGCAATTCGAAATTTACCACCGCGGCCCAGAATATTTCTGTGCGCATGGGCATGAGATGCAGCTCCTATCGGCCGAAGTACGGGCGACGGACTTCTCCAAACCGTCCTCCATAATTGCGCTTCTCCTTCGATATACCCACGTTTTCCTGGACTGCCAAGCTCGCTATATCCTGGGTGGTGATTTCGCCTCAATCTCGGACAGCGAAGTCGCTCGCAGAGTGGCCGCCTACTCTCACATCGCGACTACCCAAAATTTGTCCGCTCTTTACCCGGCATTCGGTTTTGCGGCGCTTCCCGGGGGGGCGAAGGAACTGTGGGAGAACGCAGCCGAGAAGTACCATTTCGATACCGCACAGTTTCAAAGCCAGGAAATCATGGAATTTCTCGCCCACCACAACCATAACGATTTGCGCTTGTATACTTGCGTTCAGAAGACCTTCAGTTCCGCGGAAGGACGCTGTCCCTTCCGGCCTGCTTTCCCGATCGTCACGGCCGAAAGCTATGAAGAACAGGCCTATCTGGAAACGAATCCAGACGTCTTAGAAGCCTTAAAGTCTTCTCCAGATTGGAGTTCAGCCTACGATCATTTTGTAGTGTGCGGCCTCCCTGAACAGCGTCGCCAACTCGTCCCGCCAGCCGATCCGGGCGACAAACGTCGAAAGCTGGTGGGAACGGATAGCGGCATTGTCATAGGCCTCAACGGCGCGCCTATGGGCGAGGTCACGAATGCCGCCAAATAGGCCTGCATCGCTAGGCGACTGATGCGGCGTGGCGGTGTAAGATCGGCTGACGACGTTTGGCGGCATGGTGATTGCCCGGTTAAATATTTTCCCGCGCCCAAAACGACATCTATCGAAAGGCGCACCGGCGCAAGCATGATCCCTATGGTATTTCGCTTGCGCCAACTCCCCGCGTCGCGCTTTACGGCACCTTGCAACAGTGCATTTGCACAAACCGACACACTTACCAAATTGTTTCACGTGAAACATTTTGGTACGTCCGCTTGCAAAATTATGTGGTGCGAGGCGCTCCCGCAAGCGAGGCGTATTAAAGAGGCTCCCGCATGACAAATTTACCGAAGCCACGCTACCTGGCCGCCGGAGAATCCGCGCTCGTTGTCGAATTCGGCGACGCCATCGACCCAAAAATTCATGACCGTGTTCTGGCGCTCGACGCCGCCATCGGCCAAGCGAAATGGGAAGGCGTGAGCGAGACCGTGCCGACCTATCGTTCGCTGATGATTCATTTCGATCCGCGCCGTTTGACGACGGAGGCGGTTGCCGATGCCCTCGCGGGGCTCGATTACGCGGCGGCCCCGCCGCTGAGGCGGCAACAACGCTGGCACATCCCAGCCTGCTACGACGCGCCGCACGGCGAGGACATCGCCGAGGTCGAAACACTTCTCGGGTTGCCCCGCGCGCGCATCATCGATCTGCACGAAGGCGCGCGCTACCGTGTCTATATGTATGGCTTCGCGCCCGGGTTCACGTTCCTTGGCGGGCTTTCGCCAGAACTCATGATCCCGCGCCGCGCCGCGCCACGGGCCCCCGTGCCGCCCGGATCCTTGCTGATCGCGGGCGGCCAGGCGCTGATCGCCAGCTGCGCCATGCCGACCGGCTGGTACGGGATCGGCCGCACGCCGGTCAAGATGTTCGACCCCCGTCGCGAGCGAGTTTTTCTCGCCTGCATCGGCGACGAGCTTTGCTTCGAGCGGATCGATTTCGCCGCCTTCGATGCCATGAGCACGGCGGCGGAAGCCGGAGAGATTTGCGCACGCCACGAATATTTGGGTGAAACCTGAGATGGGCGGCGGCCTGCGCGTGCTGCGCGCCGGTCCGGGTGCGACCATTCAGGACGGCGGGCGCCACGGCTATTTGCGCTATGGCGTGACCCCGGCGGGACCCATGGACTGGGTTGCGTTCCGGACCGCCAATTTAGCTCTCGGCAATAACGATCGCGCGGCGGGCATCGAAGTCCCGGTTGCCGGCATTGAGGCAATCTGCGAAGGCGCGCCGCTCGCGGTTGCCTTTGCGGGCGGGGCATTTGTCTGGCGGCGCGATGGCGAGCTGCTGCCAATCGCGGCACGCCTTCTGTTGCGGCCTGGCGAGGTCCTGGCGGCGCGGGCTGGTGATTCCGGCGCCTTCGCTTATCTCGCCGTCGGAGGCGGCTTCGAGACGCCAGTTACGATGGGCAGCCGGGCAACCCATATGCGCTCGGCTATAGGTGGGATAGAGGGGCGGATGCTGCGAGCAGGCGATGTCTTGCCCCCCGCGTCGACAAGGAGGCTGGACGGCGCAAGCTACGAAGCAATCATTGACGCGCCATGGCTTTCCCCCGCGCTTGATCCGCTCCGTGTCGTGCTTGGCCCGCAAGACGATTATTTCGCCGCGGAAATTCTAAGGGAATTTTTCGCCGGGACGTTCACGCTGACGCCGGCCGCCGACCGCATGGCCTATCGGCTCGATGGGCCGGACATCGCGCACGCGGGGGGATATGATATCGTGTCCGACGGAACCGCACTCGGCGCGATCCAAATCGCCGGCGACAAGAACCCGCTTGTTCTCATGGCGGATCGCCAGCCGACCGGCGGCTATCCAAAGCTTGGTCATGTCGCGCGCGCTGACATCGGCAGGCTCGCGCAGATGCGTCCGGGCGAGACGTGTTGCTTTCGCGCGGCGAGCGTCGCCGAGGCGCGGGCGGCGCTTTTCGCGCGCGAGGATGAGATTGCGACGACGGTTGCCCGCCTGGGTCCGCTGCGCCGGGCGCTCACCTCCGAAAAGCTGTTTGAGGCCAATCTGATCGGCGGTGTCGTCGATCCTTTGGGCGGCGAGGAGACCGGGGCCTAGTCTTAAGTGCCGGTTCCAAATTCCTCGCCTTCATCCTTGTAACTTGGGTGGCGCGGTTGGTGCTTTGGCTTCGCCAGCGGGGGCGGGCGAGAGACCGACTCCTGCCGCGGCGAAAGCCCGTAGCGCAGTTTGGTTCCACGTCCGTCGCCTGAGCGTAGCGCATCAAATGCCCTTGATGCGCGAACAGTTGCCGAAGGGCCATCGAACCCGAACAGTCGCTTGGGCCGCCGAACCCGACATTTGGCGCGCCCGCTTGTGCGAGGAAGGGGGAAGTTGGACGCCACCCTCGTAGGGATCGATGTTTCGAAGGACAACTCTCCGCCCGCCGGGAGCATCCGGCGTGCTCCGCTCGACATCGCGGTTTTGCCGCGCAAAGACGTGTTCAGCCCGAGCCGGGATGCAGCGGGACTTGACGCATTGATCGCCCGCCTTGTGCCGTTGGCGCCCAAGGCGGTTGCGGTCGAAGCCACCGGCGGCTTCGGGACGGTGGTGGCGGCGAGCCTCGCGGCGGCGGGCGAAGCAGCCGTGGTAAGCGGCTGCGGAGGGTTGCCCGTCGTCGTGGTGAACCCGGCCGAGGTCCGCCCTCTCGCCCAGGCCTTGGGCAAGTGCGCCAAGATCAATTCTATCGATGCCATGGATGTCGTGCGCGGTTCGCCGGCGGGGCCGCGAAAAGGAAGATTTGCTCGCATCGGTTCCTAGCGTCGGGCCGGTGATCGCGCGAACCTTGATCGCGGGATTGCCGGAACTCGGCACGCACGGCCACAAGCGGATCGCGGCGCTTGCCAGGCTTGCCCCGTGACCCGGCAATCCAGCCTAAGGACAAGGCAAGAGCTTTATCGGCGACGGCCCCGGGAATGAATATCGGCGGCACCAACGAGGCCGCGCTTCGCGGAAGTCCTCGATAACGCGATGGATGAGATCAATCGATTGCAATCCCCTTTGTCTCAGCATCAGCGGCACGGAGGGATTTCAGCGATCTGGCGGCCAAAATCCGCCTGAAGAACCCTTCGCACGGTACATCGATGTCGCCAGTAGCGCGCCGCTTCCCTCGATCGATGATCCTTGCACGGTCAACGCCATCCCTACGTTCAGAGGAACCCCAACGCGCTGAATTCTTCATCGCTTGAGAAGCGTCGATCTTTACGTTTTTGCCCGAGTGCGTTTGGAGGGTGAGCGTTGATCCGTTGACCGCTAGGAGAAGTCCCGGTAATTACGTTAGGACTTTCCGGCGATACAATTGGACTAGGTTGCAACGCGATTCGCGAAGCAGCGGGGACGGGGATGATGCCGAAGATTATGAGCGATCTGTAGGCGGCGACATAGACCTTTCCGTTTGCGACGACCGGGACGATATTCGCGTCGGCTCCGGTCTCTGGCCAATATCCCGCCGGCGAGGAAAAGAGCTGTGTCAATGTCTCGTCCGAGGGTGTCGCAGCGAATGCATAAAGGGTAACGGTGGGTGCCGTGGGGGCGGTCGGACGTCCGACCGCCCATATTATAGCGGTCCCAGCTGTGGTGCCGTTGGACGAAACCGAGGTGAAAAAACCGGGATCTTGCAATTGCCCAGTAGCAATGCTTCCTGATCCCTCGAGGACAAGCTTTGGCGAGGGCGATAACTGAAGTTGCCAGGTTTGAAGAAAATTGCCCTCGCTAGTCACGACGCGCCCAATCCCATCCGAGCCCGTGAACCATGACGGTCCACACCAGCAACCGGCTAACTGATGCGTGTCGAGGACTTTGTTGGGGCCCCCCGGCGTGAAGCCGCCCATGTTGTTGGCATCGAGCAAAAACAATCTTCCGTCCTTGCCCCCGGCCACGGCGAGAGACACAATGTTTCCGCTCTGCGGTGGTAACAAGAGCACTCCTCCGGATCCAAGATCCCCATCGCCTTTGTCCAAGTTGACCACATTCGACGGCGTGAAAATGCCGTCAATGTGGGTGAGATCTTTCCTGAGCTGCACTACGCTTTCCTGGATATTGGTCACTCCGTCATAGGTCGTGGTTGCGGGACAATTCACGGGCGTCACGTACAAATTACAGTCGGAATTTCCGGTCGTGAAGTAAAGATCACTTCCCACGGCAGCAATGCCGTAGCCCGACATCCAGATTGACGACAAGAAAAAACTTGTGGTCGAAGGTGGTTGCGTGGCGTTCAGCTGATTCGCCGTTCCCGCCGTCAGGGTACTGGCGTTCCATCCTAAAAGCCAACCTCGCGATGTGGTGGCATTAAAGTCGCAGAAACTTCCGAACCCAGCGTATATAGCACCGTTTGATTCGAGCAGCGCCGGCCGTTGCCGTTGAACCGCGGCGTTGAAGGTATAGGTGGCGCCATTGGTCAATATATGCGTTGCGGCGACAGTGACGGCGGGCACCTTGTCCGTCAAGTCGCTCAGGTTGAGGGCATGGAGTTGATAGATTGGTGGGGAACCGTTTACGTAGGCGATAACGAATAACGTTTGTGAGGTTAGATCGATGACGGGGGTGCTGGTGATTCCGACAACAGCCGCGTTATTGCCACATTCAAGTGGCTTTGGAACGGGAGAACCAAGATTTCTACCGACAAGTTTGGCGCCGCTGGATGCGTCGATCGCGTAGATCGTGTTCGATTCCGTCGCAACATAAACGACGTCATGCGTACTACCGGCGATTGTTTGGCTTGGAACAATGAGCGGTTGCGCATCGACCTGATTGTCGAGCGTTACCGTCTTAAGTATGCCGAATGTAGTTGCGTTGACATTTTGCGGGGTCAGCGTTGTTTCGTTGGAGTTCCAGCCGGTTCGCAAAGTATCGTAATGGTATGTTGTGACCGCCACGGGTGATTGTGCGGCGGCCGAACCCGCAATAACGACCGTGGCGAAAAACACTAACCCAATTGAAAGGAACTTTTTCATAATCGCCTCATGGAAAACATTGGTAGTGTCCTAATTGCTCTCGCAACGTCAAGCTGGCTTGTCCAAGTAACAATTGAAGTTCATATTGATAAGGACAGCACCACCATGCCTGAGCCACGTCAAGCACAGACTTAGCCGTCTGTCAAGTCAGGGAACATCGCCCTAATTTGATCTGCATTGGATGATTGGCCCTGGCGCGCGGCTTGAGACAGGTCACACCCCCATCCGGGCAAAAAAGCGCCCGCCGGGAGTAGTCGGCAGGCGCTTCCAGCTAGTAATCAAAGCCCAGCCGGTGCAATTGATCTAGTGAGCATTCACAACTGAACCGTGAAAATCATATAGCTTTAAACAGTTATCAAGAGTTATTTATGCATCGCGCCGATGTCAAAATACCCTCACATTCGGCCTTCGCTCAAGTGGTTTTGTCCGATCGATGCTCAGCCACGATAGCGGCCCGCACAGCATCTATTGGCGACGTGATAGGCGGAATATGGAGAACGGCAAAGAACCGGCGCTTGTCGATCCCTTCGATCGGCGAGGACCACGCATAGGCGCGCGTGGCCTTGGGATGGCCTGCGAGGTCGAAGATGTGCACGACGCCTTCCCAGACGGTTTGGCCGCTAAAGGTTTCTTGAACTGGAACGGATTGGACCATCGTGGATTGGACCATCGTCGCCGCGCCGCCATGCCGAATTCAATGGTCCGCTTCAATTGATCGGTCTCTCTTTCGATCATATTGACCACGTTTTTACGGCGATAGAGGCCAGCGTCTTCTGGCGTTCGACAATTTCTGCTATTGTCCATTCGGAAGCATCGGCGATTTGCTTAGTTGAACATAGGGCAAAAATGGTTTCTTCGTATGGAAATCAGCACTTTTTGCTGTTGAATTGTCGCTTGCCCGCATCAAACATCCCGGCGGTTGTCAATCTGTCGCCACAACAAAAGCAGGGCAAAAGACTAAATCGTTAACAAGCGAGCAACGCGACCATCAAGGCAGGCTTAACTGAAGCCTTCAGGCGTTTGCGCTTGAGAGATCGTGTGGACTTTTCGCTCTTGAGGGTGTTGAAGACTATGGCGAGGTTCAAGGGGGAGAAGTCCTTTCTCGTGCGACAAGGGAATCTACTTCCCCTAACGGTGCACTCCCCGGCAATATGCCCTGCTTCCGCCAAACTTAGCAGAGCCGGCCAACGCCCGGGTTCCCCAGCCTGTTTCGTAGCCGACCTCTTGGATTTGTGAACCGGAAAATGTTTTCGTTCCGTTCCAATCTTGCCTCGTTCATGGCATAAGAAGCCGCCACCTCGAATCACCTCAAATCACAAGGAGAGGCGGGCGCATGGCAAGGTATGGCGATCTTTTCGGCAATGCGGCGCGCAAGGAGCTGCCCGCTCGACCCGGCCGGCAAGCCAGGGCGTCGCAAAAAGGCGGGCCGCCGAACCACGAAACGCCCGGCGAGCTTAGCTATACCGCCGCCTCGATCGAGGTACTTGAGGGGCTGGAGCCGGTGCGGCGGCGGCCGGGCATGTATATCGGCGGCACCCATGAGGCCGCGCTCCACCATCTTTTCGCGGAAGTCCTCGACAACGCGATGGATGAGGCGGTCGCCGGCCACGCCAGCTTCATCGATGTCCGCTTTGAGGCGTCTGGCTTTCTTTGCGTCTGCGACAATGGGCGCGGCATTCCGATCGATCCGCATCCGAAATTTCCCAAGAAATCGGCGCTCGAAGTCATCATGACCACGCTCCACGCGGGCGGCAAATTCAATTCAAAGTCCTACCGGACATCCGGCGGCCTGCATGGGGTCGGCATTTCGGTCGTCAACGCCCTGTCGGAATGCCTCGAAGTGGAAGTCGCGCGAGGCCAAACGCTCTACCGGCAAATCTTCGAGCGTGGTCATCCCAAGACACCCCTAGAAAAGCACGGCAAGGTGCAAAACCGGCGCGGCACGAGCGTGCGGTTCAAGCCCGACGAAAGGATTTTCGGCAAGAGCGCGAATTTCAAGCCGGAGCGCTTGTTCAAAATGGCCCGCGCGAAAGCCTATCTCTTCGGCGGGGTCGAGATCCGCTGGCATTGCGCGCCGGAATGGATTGATCCTAATGGCGGGATTCCGCAAGACGCGGTATTCCGCTTTCCCGGCGGCCTCAAGGACTTCCTTCTCCAGGATATCGAAGGCAAGGACCTCGTCACCGACCAGATTTTCGCGGGCAAGGTTGAAAAACAAGGCGGCCACGGATCCCTCGAATGGGCGATGGCCTGGCTCGCCTTCGACGACGGCTTCGTGCATTCCTATTGCAATACCATTCCCACCCCTGACGGCGGCACTCATGAATCCGGCCTTCGCGCCGCGCTGGCGCGCGGTCTTAAGGATCACGCCGAGCGGATCGGCCTGGCCAAGAAGGCGGCCGCAGTGACCGGCGACGACGTCATGGCGTCCTGCGCCGCGATGGTTTCCGTCTTCCTTCGCGAGCCGGAGTTTCAGGGCCAAAACAAGGGGCGCCTTTTGACCAATGAAGCAACAAAGATCGTCGAAGGAACTTTGCGCGATGCCTTCGATCATTGGCTCGCGGCCTCCCCTTCGCACGCCGCGAAGCTCCTCGACTGGACAATCGAGCGCGCCGAGGAAAGACTGCGCCGGCGGGTTGAGAAAGATGTTGCGCGCAAGGCCGCGACGCGCAAGCTCAGGCTTCCCGGAAAACTCGCGGATTGTGCAAATAGTTCAGCGCAAGGATCGGAACTCTTTCTCGTCGAAGGCGATTCCGCCGGCGGCTCCGCCAAGCAGGCGCGCGATCGCGCGAACCAGGCGGTACTGCCGTTGCGCGGCAAAATCCTGAACGTCGCCAGCGCCACGCGCGACAAGCTCGCGGGCAATCAGCAGCTCAACGATCTTGTCCAGGCGCTCGGGTGTGGCACCGGAGCGCATTACAAGGAACAAGACCTTCGTTACGAAAAGATCATCATCATGACCGACGCCGATGTCGATGGCGCCCATATCGCTTCCCTGCTCATCACCTTTTTTTTCGCGAGATGCCGAAACTCGTCGAGGCCGGACACCTATATCTGGCGGTTCCGCCGCTCTACCGGCTGACCCAGGGCGCCCAACAAGTCTATGCCCGCGACGATGCGCATCGCGATCACTTGATCGCCAAGACGCTCACCGGCAAGGCCAAGATAGAAATTAGCCGCTTTAAAGGGTTAGGAGAAATGCTCCCGGCGCAACTTAAAGAAACGACGATGGATCCAAAAAGGCGCGGCCTGCTCCGCGTCGTCGTTCTTGCCGAAGACCGGGAGGGCACCTCGAACTCGGTCGAGCGTTTGATGGGCAACAGGCCGGAGGCGCGCTTCGCTTTCATCCAGGAGCGCGCGGCTTTCGCCACCGCCGCCGAACTCGTCGTGGTTTGATATACGCGCTTGAGAAGTCCGGTCAGGGAATTGAAGTTGCCGCGGAGAAAGACGCGAAGGTGGCCGGCGGCAAATGGCGTTTCGAGGAGGCCACTCCTATAACCACCTGCGCGCCGGCCAACCCTACGGACCCAGGAGATGCGGCGGACCCGAGCACTCCGCAGGGTATCTTAAGTTCATCGCCGAATACGCACTACGATACGCACGGCCGCGGGCGGGCTTTCTTTAAGGGAGCCTGCTTCGCGGCGCCAGATATAATCATGCCCGGCGCCGCTAGTTAACCCGCGAACGCGGCAAATTGCAATCGGCTTCTTGACCTCCGGCGCCTAATTTTTCATTAACGCCGGTTGACGCTCATTGCAGCGCCATGACGGCCGCGGCGAGGTTGATCATGGCGGCAAAACACCCGGCTCCAAGGGCTTTCGCTAAGACGACGCCCGCGATACATCGGGAAATCGCCTGGGCTGTCGTCTTGCGATCCGCTATGGGCGGTGGCGATGGCGCCGCAAGCCGAAACCGGCGCATCCCCGCGGAAACATGAAAGCACGCGGGAAGCAGGGACGATCACCCGCGCCGTAACCATGAAAGCGCTCGCCCCGTATGCGCAACGGTCACCCCAAAAGGTCAATCTTTCCGCCGCGCAAGCGCGCGAACATCCTATTTGATGGCCGCATCGTATCGTTCCGCGACATAGTCCCAATTCACGAGATTGTCGACAAAGGCCTTGAGATAATCGGGCCTGCAATTCCGGTAATCGATGTAATAGGTGTGCTCCCAGACATCGACCGTCAAAATCGGTACCGCCCCTTGGAGCAGCGGATTTTCGGCATTTCCCGTCTTCAAGACGACGAGTTTGCCCTTCTTGACCGCAAGCCATGCCCAACCCGACCCGAATTGCGTCGTGCCAGCCTGCACCAATTCTTGCTTGGCCTTTTCGACCGATCCGAAAGTTGCAATAAGTGCCTTTTCGAGGCGGCCCGGAACCTTCCCACCGCCATTTGGCTTGATTGATTTCCAATATTCCGAATGGTTATAATGCTGCGCTGCATTATTGAACAGCGGCACATTTTTCCCGTAGGTTTCCTTGACGATTTCTTCCAAGGACTTGCGTTCGAGACCGCTATCCTTTAAGAGATTGTTGGCGTTCGTCACATAGCCGGCGTGATGCTTGTCGTGATGAAATTCTAGCGTCTCCCTGGAAAGGTAGGGCTGGAGCGCCTCGTAGGGGTAGGGAAGATCGGGCAGGGTAAATGACATGTGGGGCTCCTTGGTTTTGGCCGCCGGGCGAGGCTTTTGCATCGCGGCCACAGAGCCTCATAAGTAAACGGCCTTATCTGGCGCGGCAAGCGGTTCGCCCCGGGCCGAAAGTCCGCCGGAATTTCGGTTGTGTTTCGCCCCCCAGCGGGGCGGCGCCGGAACGGGGATGATATAAGGGGCCGCGAACCGGACGATCGGTTTTTGGGTGGGGGATTTCGCAAGGAGCCGGTTCGTGTTCTAGGGCCGAAGGTGGAAAAAATGAGCTATTTCGTTCTTGCTCTGGGAGCTCTTCTCTCGTTGTGCGGTGCCTTCGCGATCTTCGCGGGCTATGGAATCATCCAGGTCGAGCGCGGCTGGGCCGGTGTCATCGCCGGTGCAACGGCGCTGTCCGGCGGGATCGTCACAATTGCGCTCGGGTTTATCTTGCACAGTGTTTCCGGCTTGCATGCTCTCCACAAAGCCGGGAAAGGCCTGACCCCGTTGCCGCGGGAGCTGGGCGAGGACGAGGCCAGCGAGTTGCGCCCGGAACCCGGGCTTGCGTTCAACCCCGAGGCTTCGATGGCGTCTGAAGCGGAGCCACCACCGGCAGCCATGCCGCCCGCCGCCAGCTCGCGAACCTGGCCGCAGCGTCCAATGCGTTCCAATCTCGCACCTGGGCGAAACTTCTTGAAGTCTCGCGGGACAGCGTTGTCCGCCACGAGGGGAACGTCCGAGTCTGATTTTGCCTTGCCAACCCCTCCTCTCATTTCGCGCGCCGCTCCTAGAGTTTCCCAAGCCACAAATGAGCCGCCGTCTGAATCGGGCTTCGCCATGCCGGGCGGGGCGGCGGCGGCCAATTCCGCTCCCGTAGCGGAAGCGACCGCGAAACGCGCATGGAACGCGGACGGCGAACCAGGACTCTTCGACGACGACAAAGCAAGAGAGCAGACTTTTGAGGCGGAGCTTCGAGAAACGCACTTCGACCCAGGCGAGCCCGGGAAGGAGTCCGGACCGCACGTGACATGGCCGGCCGAAACGGCGCCGATCGATGCGATCATCAGCGAGGACCATCACTTCGAGCCGGACCCGGTGCTAGATGCGTGGAACGCGGGCGCGAAGCCTTCGCCCGAAGCGATCGCACCGGCAACCCTCGCTCCCGCGCCGCCATTGGAATCCGAAGCCCTGCCAACAGCTGATCCGCGCAAATCTTCGGCGCCTGCTGCTCCGGCTGCCAGCGAGGCGGGGCTCGCCATCGTTGGACGCTACGAATCCGAGGGAACCTCTTATGTCATGTATGTCGACGGTTCCATCGAAGCGCGATCGGAACGCGCGGTGTTGCACTTTAAATCCATGGCTGAACTCAAGGCGTACATGGAAACTCGAGCATAAGTTTAAGGTCGGCCCCGGCACTTCAAGTGCCGGTCTCGAACGAGCCTTCGACACAGGCCAGGGCGAAGGCGTACTGCAGCGCCACGTCTTCCAGATCATCGAACCGTCCTGGCGCGCCGCCATGTCCCGCGCCCATGTTGGTCTTTAGGAGGATTGGACCGCCGCCCGTCATTGAGCCGCGAAGCTTCGCAACCCATTTCAGGGGCTCCCAATAGGTGACACGCGGATCGGTTAGGCCGCCTAGGGCCAGAATCGGCGGATAACGTTTGGCTTCGACATTGTCGTAGGGGGAATAGGAGCGCATGACCGCGAAGGCTGCGGGGTCGGTGATCGGATTGCCCCATTCGAGCCATTCGGGCGGCGTTAACGGCAGGCTCGCATCGAGCATCGTATTCAAGACATCGACAAAAGGCACGTCCGCGATCACGCCCGCAAACAATTCTGGCGCGAGATTGACGACGGCCCCAATGAGCATTCCGCCCGCGCTGCCGCCCTGGGCCACGATCCGTCCCCCGCCAGTATAGCCGGTGGCTATGAGATGTTTCGCCGCGCCGATGAAATCGCTGAAGGTGTTCGGCTTTTTGCCAAGTTTCCCATCGGTGTACCAGTGCCAGCCCTTATCGGTGCCGCCGCGAACATGGGCGATCGCACAGATGAACCCGCGATCGGCGAGGCTTAGGCGATTGGCGGAAAACGCAGCAGGGAGGTGAGAGCCATAAGCGCCGTAGCCGTAAAGCAGCAATGGGGCGGATCCATCGAGCTGCGTACCGGCTCGATAGAGAATCGAGATCGGAACTTGTTCGCCGTCCGCGGCGGCCGCGAACAGCCGCCGCGTCATATATTGCGAGGGATCGTGACCCGAGGGAATGATCTGACGCTTGCGCAGGATCCGTTCGCGGGTGGCGATATTGTAGTCGTAGGTTTCCCAAGGCGTCGCCATCGACGAATAGGTAAATCTGAGCGTTTGCGTCGCATATTCGAGACGCTCCTCGAGGCCGAGCGAATAAGCCTCTTCGCTAAAAGCGATCGCATGTTCCTCGCCGCTTGCGAAATGCCGGATCGTGATCCGCGGCAGGCCTGCTTCGCGCTCGATGCGCAAGAGATAATTCGGATAAACCGCTAGTTTGATGACCAAGCACCCCCGCCGGTGTGGGACCTCGTCGATCCAGAACGGACGTCCGGGGCTCGTCAAAGGCGCGCTCATGATCTTGAAATCTTCAGCTCCATCGGCGTTGGTCCGAATAAAAAGCCGGTCGCCGCGATGTTCGACGTCGTAGCGCAGACCCGGCGCGCGAGGCTCGACGAGGCGGGGTGTTGCGTTGCCATCGGCAAGATCGAGCAGATGGCATTCGGAGGAATCGTGATCGTCGACGCTTATGATTGCGAAACGCGCCGATTGGCTGCGCCTGATATGAATGAACAAGCCAGGATCGCGCGCCTCGAAGACGCGGGCGTCGGCCGAGGGATCGCTGCCGATCCGGTTCCGGAAAACTTCGGCCGGGCGGTGATTTTCATCTGTCCGCACATAATAAAAGCCAAGCGAATCCGTCATCCATACAAGGTCGCCGCCGGTATCGGCGATCACCTCCGCGCTGTCCCTTGGGCGGCTCTTCTCGCTCGGTTGGCCGGGGCTCACGTCGCGGATCCGAATCGAATAAAGTTCCGAACCCGTCTCGTCGGCGCTCCAGGCCAGTTTGGCGTGATCCGGGGAGTGGCACGCAGCGCCCACTTCAAAAAAGCTCTTGCCCCGCCCTTGCGCGTCTGCGTCGAGCAGAACCTCCTCGAGTCCGCCGGAACGCCTGACGCGGCAAAAAACCGGGTGCTGGCCGCCCTTGTCGTGGCGGGCATAATAAAGCCACGGACCGTCTTGGCAGGGAACCTCGGAATCGTCTTCCTTGATCCGCCCGCGCATTTCCTTGACGAGGGTGGCGCGCAATTCGGCGAGCGGCGCCAGCACGGCCCGGGCATAGGCGTTTTCCGCTTCGAGCACGGCACGTATATCGCCGGGCAGGGCGGCAGGAGCGCGCAGAACCTCTTGCCAGTTCGCGGCCTTCAGCCACGCATAATCGTCAATCAGCGTAACGCCATGCAGGGTCTTTTGCGTGCGCCGCTTTTCGACAGCTGGCGGCGCCGTCGGGCGGGGAGCGGACCATTTAAGCTTGCGCATCCATCATTCTTTCTTTAAGGGCGCCGCGCCGCGCGCCGCACAGGTCAGGCAAGGCCCGAGGCCTTTGGCGGTGCGTTATTCGCCTGCGGCACGCATCTTTCAACGCTTTTTTTGCGTCAATGCAATAAAGCGCATGCATTGCTACTTGCGGAAACCAGGCTTTGCCCTTAGAAAGGTAGGAAGTTCTTGAAAGTCAATTCGCAAAAATCGCTTAAAAGAGCGTTGTCTGGCCGGTCTTGCCGCCATGGGTATATGATAGGTCATCGCTATTTAACCCATATACTACCGGCGACACCTTTTCCTCGGGGATATCGAGCGCCATGATTGAAACCTCAAGTTCTAACAGTTACATCGAGCTAGCCGCGGACATCGTTTCCGCGTACGTCAGCAATAATTCGGTGCCGGCGAGCGATCTACCGTCCTTGATCAGCGACGTGCATTCGGCATTGCTGCGTGTCACCTCGGGCACGTTAGCCGCGGCGGCCGAAACGCCAAAGCCAGCAGTGTCGGCCAAGAAATCAATCACGCGAGAGTTTCTCGTGTGCCTTGAAGATGGGCGAAAATTCAAGTCGTTGAAGCGGCATCTGCGGACTCAATACAATTTGTCTCCGGACGAATACCGCGAGAAATGGGGGCTTGCACCCGATTATCCGATGGTCGCTCCGGATTATGCCAAGGCCCGTTCGAACCTTGCCAAACAGATGGGCCTTGGCCAACAACGCCGGCGTAAACGGTAAGCGGGCAGGGCCGGCCCTGCCTAGCTACGGGAGGGTGGCGCGCGTTCCATTCCGCGATCAGGGAAGCTTTGCCGTGGAGCGGCCAGCTCCAGGGCGTGCAGGCGACGACCGCGAATCGTTGGTTGCGGCCAGCGTTCGCGGTTCGTGCGTTCGCCGTGGGTCGCGGATCGCGCCCTGCGTCGGCCATTCCACCAAGCCATGCTTGGCGGACTATAGGGTCTCCTCCATTATAGGGTCTTCGTCGAAAACAGACGAAAGCCAATAATGGACAGGACGGTTCAGCATGCTCAGAGCCAACAGCGCGCAAAACGCTATGACAATCAGCTTTTTCATTTTTGTGTGTTTCCTCCTCGATCGAGCCGGGCCGTGTCTGGCCTAAATTTAGCTATTGGGCTCGCCTTCGTGGAATTCGCGCCCCACATAAACAGCAGCGCTGGGACCGATCGCGCCATCGATCCTGAGCACGACCGCCCGCTCGACCGCCGCCCCTTCATCCACGAGTGAAGGAATCACAGCGATTATCGAGCCAAGCAATCGCCTGGGACTACCGAATGTGTGGGACAATGTCGCCATATTCAATGGGAAGGGCGAAAATTCGAGAGCCGAACCAAATGTCATTTCCTCATGACAATTGGTACGAGACGGTGGCGGCGCGCGCGTCGTTCTTGATTCGCTCGACCATTGAACGCACGCCATTGGAGCGCTGCGGCGTCAAATGCGTCGAAAGGCCGAGACTCTCGAACAGGCCCTGGGCATCAAACGCCAGGATCCGCGATGCCGTCTGGCCGGAATAAAGCGCCAGCAGAAGAGCCACCAGCCCGCGCACTATATGAGCGTCGCTGTCTCCCTTTAAGTAGAGAACAGGACTCCCGGAATGATCCGTCGCGACGCGCGTCTCCAGCCACACCTGGCTGGCGCATCCGCGCACTTTATTTCTATCGTTATGAGCGGCATCATCCATCGGTTCAAGACCGCGGCCGAGCTCGATCAAATAGCGATAGCGGTCCTCCCATTCGTCAAGGTAATTGAAACTCTCGATAATCTCGTCGAGCTTCGTGGCGGTCCGCAAGTCCGGCATGGATAGTCACACTCCCTACTCGCGCGTTGCGCATTGGCCCGCGGAAACCTAAATCCGGGCCCTTGGGTTGAATTCAAGCGCTCATGACCGGCGCCAGATTTCCGTCTCGGGGTTCGCCTTTATATATCTAATTCGCGGCGGCCGAGGTATCAACAACCGGCGAATTTGGCGGGACCTTGCCGTTGCCGCCGGAGCGCTGTCCCGCGACCATGCGGCTTATACCAAGTCTCGCTGATCACGACCGATAGGCCCACTCTCTTGTTCCGATGGAGATGATTTTCCAGGGCATGTCGATGAGCTTGTTCCAGGCGAAGCAGCAGTGGTCGAGAATGTCGTCGTAGGATTCGAAGACGCGGTTCGAGAGCCAGTTGTCGCGCATGAATTGCCAGATGTTCTCGACCGGATTGAGCTCGGGCGATTTCGGCGGCAACGGCAAGAGCGTGATGTTGTCCGGGACGGGAAGCTTCGCCGAGACATGCCACCCGGCCTGATCGAGAAGAACGAGCGCATGCGCGCTTGGTGCGACCGCAAGCGAGATTTCTTCGAGATGCAGGGCCATGGCCTCGCTGTTGCAGGAGGGTAGTACGAGCCCGGCGCCTTTTCCTTCGGCCGGGCAGATGGCGCCGAAAATATAGGCTGAACTCGTCCTCTGGTCGTGCGGCGCCGAAGGCCGTGTCCCGCGTTTCGCCCATCGGCGGGTGACCTTGTTTTTCTGCCCGATCCGAGCTTCGTCTTGAAACCAAATCTCTATCGGCTTGCCAGGAGCCTCTTTTGCGGCGGTCTCCTCCACGAGGGCGAGAAAGTTTTTTTAAAAGCCGCCGCGGCTTCCTCGTCTTGCGCATGATGGCGCGGTCGCGCCGAGAGCTTGCGAAAGCCCATATGCCGCAGCTCGCGGCTGAGCGTCGGCTTGGAGATCGAAACCCGGAACTCTTCGAAGAGCCACTGCGCCAGATCGATCAGCCGCCAGCGGACGACGCCATGCAGGGCGGGAATCGGCCCATCTTCCACGACCTGCCGCAAGGCTTGGCGCTGGCGCTCGCCGAGGATGCTGGGAGCGCCCGGCGCTTTGCCGGTCAAGAGACCATCAGGACCTTTGGCGTTGAAACGGACAACCCAGTCGCGCACGATCTGCACCCCGACCCCGCCGATCCGCGCCGCATCCGGCCGCGAGCCGCCATCATAAATCTCGGCCAGTGCCAAGAGACGCCGGGTCTGATCGGGGTCACGCGATCGCCGCGCCAGCATGCGCAGGCCAATCGTGTCAAAGTCAGAGCGAAGCGGAACCGGAGTCGACATGGCAAACTCTCCCAAAAGCTGTTTGCCATGGTGAATCAGATAAATGCCGATTCGGGAATCCGCCTCAGGAGTTCAAACTTTCAGAGACTTGGTATTAGATGGGCCACCCCCTCAAGACAAGCGGCAGGCGCGCGCAAATAGGCCTTTCCGCTCCCTGTTTGCGCCGCCATGCTGATCATCCGGCCCAGGATATCTTGCACTCCGCACGCGGCCCTGGCCTTCGCGATAACCGATGCCACGGGATCGCTTGGCCAAGAGATCGATGCAAATACGATCGAGAGCCAGAATATGGAGCGAACCAGGAACAGCATCGGCGAGACCTTGGCAAGACAAACTGGATCAGGGTTAAGCGCCGCTTAATCGAGTTCAGGATGCGGACGGTGCATAAAACTTTTTCACCTTTTGCTCATCCCAGCATGATTCCAGCATGCCTTGGCAACGGCTTCTATACCATAGGATAATTTTCCGGCCGATAACGCCGCTCATGGCCGGTTTCCTAAAACTTAATGGGAATTGTTTAAGGAGCGTCTGGCACGCTCAACGGCGCCATCGAATCCTTGGCAGGTATCTAGAGCGCGCCCCGATCACGTCCCGATCATATGGAATCGGGTGATGGAAAAAGGATCGCTCAATATCAATTAGTTGGAGCATGTCCTCGTGGAAAGAGTCCGGCAACTTTTCCTTGACTTGCTCGAAGCGGCACGGAGTGGAGCTGTGTTTTGGGTTTTTTGCCAAGGCTTGAAGGCTGGACTGCCAAGTTAGTCCTTCCCGCGACGCCGGTGGCTCCTCTCGAGAGGACGCGCCAGGAAAGCTTCGTCCTGCGCCAGGCATTGAATTCGCTCGCGGCCGGCGCGGCGGCATCCGTTTGGGTTGCCATGAACGGCGCGCCGGCGTTCGCCGACGCCCTGGTCCTTGCGTGGCTGATTTTTCCGACGAGCGTCTTGTTATTGTCATCAACCGGCAAGCTGATGCCGGCCGAGGCGATGTCCTCCTTGAGTTTTATCGCGGCCGGATTGACCGCCGCTTTTGGCGGCGGCGCATTGCATCCAACGGCGTTCGCCTGGTTCGTCATCGCGCCAGTCGAAAGTGTTTTCTCCATGAATGGCATTGTTGTCGGCGCCAGCGCCAGTTTGGCGGCCGTGGCGGCGCTCCTTCTAGGGTCCACGCCGGATGTCCACCGTACCGCCGCACTAGGCGCGGCCAATACCACGCTCTTCCTGATCCCAGCGACAGTCTTCGCCATGATCGTTGGAACCGGTATTGTCCGCCTCCGGACCCTGCGCCGCATGGCGAAACAAGTCCGGGCCACGCACTATGATAGTTTGGCCGAGAACATGGGATGCCTCGTCCTCTGCTGCGACCGGTCTGGCTCGGTGTCATCGGTCAGTTCGAATTGCGAGGCCTTGTTTGGCTTGCGGCCAAGCGCCTTGACGGGACGCGGCTTTTTCGAACGTGTCCAGGTCGCTGACAGACCCGCCTTTCTGAAGACCATCGCGGACACTCGCGCCGGCTCCGCGACGATCGACGCGACCTTGCATTGGCGCGGGACAGCGCGGGTGGACCGCGGTAGCCACGCCGAGCCGGTTTTCCTTTGGCTCGACATGCGGGCGCGCCGCGGCGAGGATTACCGCGCGGCCCAAGCGGGAAGCCAGGACGACGATGTCGTCGCCGTCTTTCGCGATGTTACGGAGACCAAGCTTCGCGAGGCGGCGCTCGAAGACGCCCGCGCCGCCGCCGAGGAAGCGAACCTCGCCAAGGATTATTTTCTCGCCCAGGCAGGCCACGAATTGCGCACTCCGCTCAACGCGATCGCTGGATTTTCGGAGTTGCTCGGCGACCCGCGATTGGCCCCGCCCGATCCCGAAAAACAACGCGAATACGCGAGGATCATTCATCGGTCGGGGCGGCATCTTCTCGCCGTCGTTAATTCGATCCTGGACTTGTCGAAAATCCAATCCGGCTCCTTGACAAATGAGATCGAGCCTTTTGCCGTGGCGCCGTTGATCGATCTTTGTTGCGACATGGTGAAACTTCATGCCAAGAACAATGGGGTCGAGCTCCTGCGCGCCTATCCGGCCAATCTCGAAGAGATCACCGGCGACAGACGAGTGTGTAGTCAAATTCTCGTCAACCTGCTTTCAAATGCCATCAAATTCACTCCCGCTAATGGAAGCGTGACTATCTGTGCGAGACCCGATGCTAATTCGCTTCTGATCTTGGTGGCCGATACCGGCATCGGAATCGCCGCTTCCGACCTCGCCCGGCTCGGCGATCCGTTCTTTCAGGCCAAAGCCCTACCGGACCGGCAAGATAAAGGAACCGGTCTTGGCCTCTCGATCGTGCGCGGTCTCGTCGGCCTGCAGGGAGGCACAATCATGGTGGCGAGCGAACCGGGCAAAGGAACCAGCGTCCGGGTCCGTCTGCCGCTCGATTGCCGTGGTTTGGCAGCCAAGGCGGGAAATCCGGACCAAGATTGAGACGTTTGCGCACTTGCCTGTTCCTGACCAGCATGACCTTTGCCAGCAAATGACGGTGAAGAAAATTGCATGAAGATTTGGCCGCCGCCGATCATGATTTCGTTTTGACCGAACCGGCGTCGAAACTGCATCGTTTGCGGCAAAAGCTTCGTACCGCGAGAAGGCGCGGTTCACGCCGGACAGGGCAGTGGGGCCGGCGCTATTTGAGGATTCTCGCCACCGGATTTTTCGTCGCGACGGCCACCGCGATCCTCCTCAATGCGCTCGTTTGGCAAAGGACCCGTCATCCCGCGCCGCTTTTCTCGCGCGCCGCCCCTGCTGCCCCCGCTGCCCCTGCAAAAGAGCCAACGATCGCCCGGCTGATCGCGGTTCCCCCGCCGCAGCCTCAGCCCGCCGTTACACCTATCCAGGCGCACGACAAGCCGGTTGAGAAGCCGCCGTTGGAGATGCATGCCGGCGGGCATCCGCGACAGACCCGCGTCAATTCTCCGCCGCTGCGCGACGAAATTTTACAATTGCTGAAGGCGCCGCCTGCCCGGCCCGCCGCGGCGGACAAAACGCCGGCCGCCCACCGCAAATCGGTGCTCGCGGCGCAGCGCGCGCTCGTCAAATTGGGGTTTGTTCTTAACCCCGATGGCGTGGCGGGGGCAGCGACCCGGCAAGCGATCGAACACTATGAGCGCGACCACGGACTTCCGGTGCATGGCGAGGTCACTCCCGCGCTCTCGCGGCAATTGAGCGCCGAAATGGGCAAGACGATCAATTAGAACGTGATCGGTCGAGAGGCGGTCCCGAAAGAGTTAATCGCCTTTGCCGCGACGAAACCTTCTCCAACTCTTTGATTTTGAGCAATTCTTTCTCCAGCCAATGATTGAGGTCAATTAGGAGGCCCGCTTGGGATGCTCGTCCCCGTTTGCTTTCTTGATGGGGTCGACGGCCCCCGCTCCCCGGCATCGATGTGCCAACCCTTCGCGGGCGGGCGCCGTCCACGCGTGAGTTATTCTTAAGAACTCCTGATTGAAAACTCACGGAACCTCGCTGGTGTCCCCGCCCTGGACCTTGCAGGAACAGTCGTTGCCAACAAAGGGCGGGTCATGGAGTTGGCAAGTCTTCACCGAGATGATGCAGTAATTCCCCGGTTGCCCGGTTGATGCGCTCGCGCCGATCACGAAAGGCGCGGCCGCGTAGCCTGCTAAACCGGAATAATCAGAGCCAGGATAGTTGTATCCGGAATAGGCATTATCCCCATAGGGATAGCCCCAACCGCCGCCCCAGCCCCAGAACGGAAAACCGCGCGCGAAGAAACGGCGACGGGAAAAAAAGCGGTCATTTCGATCGAAGAACCGACGATCAAAGTGGCCCATTGCCACGCTCCGGCCAGCGAACCTGGGGCCGAAACCGCCAAAGTGGCCGCCACCACCACCGCCCCTGCCGAACGCTAGTCCTGGCCCGCTCGCGACCAAAACCGCGCCGAGGGCGGCCGAGGCCAGCAATTTACCGAAGTGTCGCATCGCCGCCTTTTATCGCCTGGTGGCGCGATTATTTTGGCCTCGGAGACGACGGCGCAACCACGAAAATGGCCGGGTTTTGGCCCGGCCATGACTCATGGGCAAATACTTCGCCCTGGCACGCAGATCACGGCGACACGGAACCCCACGAACGTCCGCCGGGGACCCTGCACGAACAGTCTCCACCGACATATGACGCGTGATAGAGCTCACACGTCTTCACAGGCGTGGCGCAGTAAATTCCTAACTGTCCATTCGCTACGCTCCGGCCCGTCGCGAGAGGCGCCGGAGTCCACCCTAGGGCCTCATAGCCGGCGGGGACGGATATCGGATAGCGGTAGCAGTTCCCCGGGTCGGGATAGCCCTGCTTGGCGGCAACCACTCGCGCGCTAAAGGGTATCGTCGGGTTGGTGCAAATGATGGACGTAGTGGTGTCAACCGCCAGGGCCGGGCCACCCTGGGCCCAGACCAGGCCAAGCATCGCGCCGCCGATCAACCATAATAAATGTTTCATGTACATTTCTCCTTTTGACGCTTTTCACGCGATGCGTGGCTGAAATGCCAAACCATCGCCACGCCCACATAGGATTATATGACACTGTGGTGACTAAATACGAACAGTAGGGAAACGTTCCATGAAATTTATTTTAATTGGGAGCTGGTTTTCCCGGCGGCGTGCGCGTTGGCCGGCCGCGAAGAGGCAACTCGAAACGAGAGCGTTGCGACCGTCTGGACGGCGTGCGGGGCAAGCAAACAATTCCGAGTATTTGTTAAAAAATTACGGCCGGGATGATCCCGGCCGTATCCTTACCGAAAGCGTCTCTTCAAGCCAGAATAATCAGCGGGTCACGAAACCCCGCGCGTGTCCGCCCGGCACCCGGCAGGAGCAGCAGCCGCCGACATAGGACGGGTGACGCAGTTCGCAAGCTTTTACGGAGATGGTGCAGTAGCTCCCCAGCTGCCCCGTCGCCACGCTCCGGCCGGTAACGAGAGGGGCCGCGGAGTAATAGCCGCTGGAGCCGGTCGCCGGATAGTCGTAGGAATAATCGTAGTAAGGATAGCCGTAGCCGTAGGCATAGTCCGGGTAGCCGTAGCCGTAGGCATAGTCCGGGTAGCCGTAGCCGTAGGCATAGTCCGGATAGCCGTAGCCGTAATCGTAGGGATAGCCATAGTCCCATGCACCTAAGCCATAGCCGAGGCCAAGCCCAGCATAGGCTGGCCACCAGCCGCCTCCCCAGCCCCAGCCGTTATGCCAGCCATGGCCCCAGCCGCCACGCCAAGAGCCGCCACGGCCAAAGCCGCCACGCCCAAAGCCACCACGCCCAAAGCCACCACGCCCAAAGCCACCCATGGCCATGCTCCGGCCCGCAAACATATGGCCACCAAAACCGCCGCCACCAAAATGACCGCCGCCAAAGCCGCCGCCACCAAAATGACCGCCGCCAAAACCGCCGCCACCAAAGTGGCCGCCGCCGAATCCACCACCGCCATGGAATGCCAAGGCGGGACCGCTCGCGGCCAGCGCCGCGCCGAGCCCGACCGAGGCCAGCAATACACCGAAGCGTTTCATATTCACTCTCCTTCCAGGTTGCCAATTTAGCTCGCGGCGCCTGAATTGCGAGTGAACGATCTCGGGTCAGCGCCGGTTACAGATCCAAAAACATTTGAGAGCAAAACATAGGTCTGATGGAAATCGTTCCATGAATTTTAATTTACGGGACGAGCTTGCCTCCCGGCGGGCTTTTCGCGTTATGCCGCCACACGTGCAAACCATGGTGCGAGACCTCCGGCTCCGCTTTCCGGCGGATCCGTTGTGGAGGCGATCGCCGTGGGCAAATCGCTGGAGGCTTTTTGGCGGGATTGATCAACACCGGATCGATCAAAATCGAGACGGCGGAAAGCCATAAATTCACCCTCGGCGAATCCAGCGCGCCAAGCTAGGGCCTGTGTTCAGTTGAGCAAGACGATAACTGAGGCCAACTGGACTCCGGCGAGAATTTCTGGCGAGTTTGTCGTAGCGTGTGGCGATGGCTCGAAAATGCTTGAGTTTATTGAAGAAGCGCTCGACGAGGTTGCGTTCGCGGTAGAGCGCGAAATCGCAAAGCCGTGGGGTTTTGCGGTTCGCTTTCGGCGGGATGACCGGAGTGATTTCCCGCTTGGTTAGGGTGGCGATAAACGGATCGGCGTCGAAGGCCTTGTCGGCGATCAAGGCGTCTGGATTGGCGGCTTCAAGCAATTCCGCTGCGCGAGCCAGATCATGGGCCTGACCTGGCGTGAGTATTAAGCGGACAGGATTGCCAAGAGCGTCGACAAGAGCGTTGATTTTGGTTGTCAGTCCACCGCGCGAGCGGCCAATCGCCTGCGCGCCGTTTTTTTTCGCGCCCCGGCACTGTGCTGGTGAGCACGCACAATGGTGGCATCGATCATCATGTATTCGTTATCGTGATCGCTTGCCAACAGACTGAAAATGCGCTCAAAAATCCCACTCTTCGCCCACCGGCTGAAGCGCTGGTGAATGATTTTCCAATCACCGAAACGCTCCGGAAGATCGCGCCAAGGAAGGCCGGCCCTATACCGATAGAGAACGGCTTCGACAAACAATCGATTGTCCGCCGCTGTGCCTCCAACATGGCCTTCGCGGCCGGGAAGAAAATCCTTGATCCGATCCCATTGGTCGTCGCGTAATGCATAGCGTCGCATCGGTCAGCCCCTCCTCAGGCCGACCACCCATAAATCACGCAATTGCTGATTTGGGAATCCCTTCCGCAAACTCGCGTCAAACGAACAACAGCGTTCCACGTTTGATTCTGATCCGTTCTCGTACCATCGCCTCCTAACTGAACACAGGCCCTACCTATCCTGGTTTTTTTTCTTCCAGCCGCGCCTTGAGCGCAAGCAGTTTCGCGAAAGGCGAGTCCGGGTCCGGCGGCCGTTCGCTGGGCTTTCTCTCCCTGGCGCCAAAACGACCTTCCCTGCGCTCCCCCGTGCCGTCGCGGTTCTGCTCTCCCGCCTGGTTCTGGCCGCGATGGCCTCCGAAACGCGGCCTCTGTTCGCCTCCCCCCCGCTCGCCGCCGTCCTTGCGGCGATCTTGGAGAGCGTTCGGCCGGGAGCCGGTTTGCGCGTCCGCAAGCGCCACCTTTCCAGCTCCCTCGCCACCCGGTAATTCCGCAGCCGCCCCGTCGCGAGGAATGGCCAGTCGTTCGGTTGTTTCCGGCCTAGTGGTATTGCCAGCCCCGGCTGGCGCTCCTTCGCGCCGCTCGAAATGTCTTTTGTGCATCCGCGTCTCGGGCCTGCGCGCATGATGACGCTGCCGGTGCGGCCGCCAGATTTCGATCAGTGGCGCTTCGACCGGCAGCGGCTCCAGGGAACTTTTCCCGCCCGCCTCCGTGGCGCCGGTTTCGCTCGTCTCGACCCCGCTTGCGTCCGCCGGCCTCGCATCCGGAAGAGCGGCTGGGCACGGCGGGTCTAAAGTGACGGTGTCCCGAATTGCGCCCGGCCCGTGCACGGCGACGCCAGCCGGTTCGACCGGTTGCCCAGTGCAACCGCGTGGTTCGGACGGTTGCTCCTCGGCTTGCGTATCTAGGCACGCGTCCAAACCGCACTCCAGGGTTGGCTCAAGTCCGGCGTCGCCCGGCGCAAGCGGTCCAGCTGCGGCGCGTAAAGCCGCGGTGATCGCCGGACCCTTGCGGTGTTCCGACACATAGCCAAGCGCGCGCAGGATCGAGGCGAAGCTATCGCCAGAACAGCCGGCCAGCGAGGTCATCGCGACCGTCACAACGAAGCCATCGCCATCGGCCGCGCCAGGCGGCGGATCGCCCGGACTGACGCCGGGCCGATAGCTCACCGCCGGTCGAATCAAATCGGCGAGGCGTTCCAAAATATCGACCCGCACGGCGCGATCCTCGCAAACGCGGAACCCGGCCGCCCGGTATAAATTCCTTTGAACGTCCTTGCCCGCGGCCAAGGAGGTGCGGCCGGAAGCGGCGAGTTGAAGGACCTCGTCGAGGCCTTTGACCGCGTCGCCGCCGCCATGCTTCAAGGCATAAAGCTGCGCGGCGAGGGCGCGCGGGGCGGGCTTTATCGAATTCGGCAGATAGAGATGGTAGGCGCCGAAGCGGACGCCAAATTTGCGCAGCACGGCTCGGGCGTCCTGGGAAAGGCTCTTCACATCTTGGGCCACGCGTGCGCGATCGAGAACGCCGAGCAATTCGGCGACCTGAAACGCAACGCCGCGCGCAATGCCATCGAGCCCGTCGGCTTTTTCCAAATCGGCGAGCGGCCCGAGAAGCTTTTTCACATGCTGAGCAAGCCAGAGATCGAGCCGCCGTTGCACCGTTTCGAGTGCCTGGCCGGTCAATTGTTCGTCCGCGAGAATTGTCACTCGGGGTTCGAGCACATGCGCGCCCGCGCCGATCATGCCGATAGGCTCGCCGAGCCAGCGGATGATTCCGTCATTGGAAAGGAGGAAAGCTTCGTCGACAGCCTCGCTCACCCGTCCCGCGCGGCCATCGATTTCACTGGCCAAAGCCTTTTGCGCGGCGGCGTTCAGAGCTTTCGCGGCCTCGCCCGCCGCCTCCGGGTCGGCCGTGAAGCGAAATCCTTTGAGCTGGCCGACGTGCTGGCCCTCGACCAACACATCGCCGCTCGGGGTGACCTCGGCCTCCAACATGGCGTTCTCCCTTAGGCGGCGCATGAGAACGCCCGTCCTGCGGTCAACGAACCTTTGGGCGAGACGTTCATGCAAGGCGTCCGACAATCTGTCCTCTACCCGACGCGCGGCATTCTGCCAATGGGCGGGATCGCGTAACCAGCCGGAACGGTTGGCAATGTAGGTCCAGGTTCGCATCTCGGCGAGCCGCGCCGAAAGAGTATCGAGATCGCCGTCGACGCGGTCCTGCGCCGCGACATGACGGGCGAACCAAACGTCTGGGATTTGACCCGCGCGCACGACGAAGCCAAAGACCGAAAGCACGAGTTCCGCATGCGCCGCCGGCGACAGCTTACGATAATCGGGAATTTGGCAGCATTCCCAGAGGCGCGCGATATCGGCCCTGGACTTCGCCGCGCGCACAACTTTCTCGTCGCGGGCGGCGATGTCGAGCACCATCTGGTCGGCGGCAAGCGCCGCTCTGACGAGGCCTTCCTCCTTCGGCAAAGTGTCGAGCGAGGCGGCGAGACCGGCAATGGAGGAAAAATCGAGGTCCGTATTGCGCCATTGCAGCATCCGCACCGCATCAAAGCGATGCTCCTCCAGCGCATCGACGAGTTCGGCATCGAAGAGGGCGCAGCGCCCGGTTGTGCCGAAAGTCCCGTCGCGGAGGTGGCGGCCCGCGCGGCCGGCGATCTGACCGAACTCGGCGGGCGTCAGGCGCCGATGCTGCCAGCCGTCGAATTTCCGGGCGGCCGCGAAGGCGATGTGATCGACGTCGAGATTGAGCCCCATTCCGATCGCGTCGGTGGCAACGATGTAATCGACATCGCCATTTTGATACATGTCCACCTGGGCATTGCGGGTGCGTGGCGAGAGCGCGCCGAGGACGACGGCCGCGCCGCCGCGCTGGCGTCTGATCCATTCGGCGATCGCATAGACATCCTCGACGGAAAAGGCGACGATCGCGCTGCGTCGCGGCAGGCGGGTTATTTTCTTGTCGCCCGCGAAACTCAGTCTGGAAAGGCGCGGGCGCGCAAAAATGCGGGCGTCGGGCAAAAGGTCGCGCACGGCGCGGTGCATGGTCGCGGCGCCGATCAGCAAAGTCTCCTCGCGCCCCCGCCGGTGCAGCAGCCGGTCGGTGAAGACATGGCCGCGGTCGAGATCGGCGCCAAGCTGAATTTCATCCACCGCCACGAAAGCGAGGTCGAGGTCGCGCGGCATCGCCTCGACGGTCGAAACCCAGTAGCGCGGCAATTCCGGCTTGATTTTTTCCTCGCCGGTAATGAGCGCGACAGCGGCCGCGCCGGCTTTTTCCACCACGCGGTTATAGACCTCGCGCGCGAGCAGCCTGAGCGGCAGGCCGATCATCCCGCTGGAATAGGAAAGCATCCGCTCGATGGCGTAATGCGTCTTGCCGGTATTGGTCGGCCCGAGCAGCACGTTCACGCGGCTGGCGCGGTCCGGCGAAAAGGTTTTGGCGGCCGGAAAGGAAATGTTCATTGGTTAACCGGCGCGGGAAAAGGAGCAGGTGCGTGCGGCAGCGGCGACGGTTCACGGCCGTCCGGCTGCAACACGCGGAGATTTGCCTTGAAGGGCCCATCGTCTGGGACCTATCGCCGCTCAGGCGACAGGCCGCGATTGGAACGGCTGCACGCCGGAAGGAAACCCTTCGCGCATACCTCCCGTCTTGGGCCTTCTGTATCACAACGGCGCTTGTGTATCACAACGAGGCCGCCGCGGGCACATTGTTTACGGTTCGAACGGGAGACGAACGAATTCGCGCCCGAATCGCTGACTTGCCGTAAATCCTTGTTTGTTCACCGCAATATGTCGGCGTGGAGGGCAATCGAGGCCCTATCGATTGTAAAAAACCCCGATCTCGGCTGAAACGTGAAGCTTTGATGCGCGAGAGGCGGGTGGACTCAGAAGGCACTTCCTGTCAACCGCCAAAAAACAATTTTTGTTACGCGAAAAAAAGAGGCAACCCCACCCACGGTCTATCCTTCGAAATAACGCCGCAGGATCCGGTCGCGGTAAGCCGGTGAGATTGGCGTGGCGCTCCGCCGCGGCACGGATCGGCGTGTCGAACACCGGCCTAAGGCACGCCGCGACGAAGGCGAAGACCGTCGCATCCGCCCCGCAGGGCTTTTCACCCATCAAAAAAGCCTCGTCCCCGATAAGGGCGGCAAGGGCATCGATGTCGGCAATCCCGAGTTCATCCTGCTCGGCTGGCGTGTGGCGACCAAATCCTTGCAATTTCAACGTCTTCTTAACTTTACGGCGAACCAGGCCTTGCACGACTGGCCGGAGCGGCATTGGCACGGCCTTGAAGAATTGGACCGGCCCCTTGGCAAAATTGGCGTCATTGAGCCAGAGCGTTACCATCCCGGCAAAATAGAGGTGGTCTTCGCACATTTTCTCGATCGCCCAAGCCACAGCCTTTTGCTCCAGCGTGAGCCCGGCATCGAAATCGACACCGTACTTTTTCTCGATGTGAAAGCGGATGAAGGTCGAATCGGCAACGATCAGGCCGCCGTCGTTGATATAAGGGAGCTTGCCTTTCGGCGCCTTGCCAAAGCCGCCGCGATCTTCGCCATACTCGAGACCAGCGAACTTCAAGAGCAGCATGGCTTTGATAACAAAAGGACTGGCATCTGGAAGCCCGAAGTAAGGTCCAAACGTGTAGAGCGTGACCATGGCAGCGGGCTCCGTTGCTCATTTGATGCCGCCGCCGCTTCATCAATGCGTGGTGATCGCCGTCAGGTCCGAAGGCTCGACCGAAAATTCGATTGCGTCGATGACCGCGGTGCCGGCCAAGGTCATCAATGCGACGTGGAAGGGGACGACTACATGGGCCCGCGCGATCGGCGCGAGCCAAGCCTCGATGTCCCTGTTTTCGGCCATGAATTTCGTCGATTTGGAGTCCCGCTTGTGACCGGAGACGGGCAGATAGCGCGCGGCGCAGACTGAAACCGGACCGGAGTATCCATCGACCGCCACCTCTCTTACCCCAACATAGTGGAGCGTGACATCGAATCGGACATAGCCGTCGTAGACCGGGATCGTCCGGTTGCACGCGGCGGGACCGACCAGAGGTTGGCCTTCGGGAACCGTCATGATCAGGGCGGTCGCCGGATCGAGAATGTTGCGTTTGTTCGCCGCGGTGACCGGCACTCTTCCTTCCTTATCCTCGAAAGGCGGGAAGATCTCCACGGCCTTGACGGTTCCGGCATCGAGCGACATACGCACCGTCCGGATCCCTTGGGAATTGGCGGACGTCGTAGCATAGGTGGAAGGCGCAACTCCGCCTCTGCGCAGAGCGCCGGTCGCGGCGAGCGCCAGCTTGACATTCGCGACCATCGCCGCGACGCCGGTCAGCTTGGCACTGAGATCGATCCGGTAGGTTGCCGGACCGATCGACCCCGCGGCCGCCGCCTCTCCAATAGGTAAGCCGATAAGGCTCACCGTATAGCGCGCACGGAATTCATCGGCGCGAGCCGAAGCTATGCCGGGGCCGACAACCAGCGCCCAAACGAGACCAAGCGTAACGACCGACGCACGCGCTTTTCGTTTGAAATCAGTCATTTCAGCAACCGCGATCAGCTAACAAAAACTAGAACACCTCGTAAATCCGCCGCTTTCATGACGCGAAAGCAGGCGAATCGCATCGCCCAAGGCGACATCATATCAGGATCGCGGGCAAACGCCATTGCCACGCCAACCGTCGCCCGCGCGGGTTTCCACGCCGAAATGATGTTATCTTCACATGCTTGCCTTACAACGCCGGATTTAGGCTATTGTCCGGTGTGGAGCGTTGGGGATTGCCGGCGCCGGCGCGAAAGGGTTTCCAAGTGGCAAACATGCGTTGGGGGCACGGCTGGCTTGTTGTCGCGGCGAGCGTATGTGTATGCGCTGGGGTGCGGGCAGCCGCTTCTTTGCCGCGGGTCCAGAGTTCTCGCCCGCACATGGGAGTTGTCGGTTGACGGCACGAACCGGAACTGCCGGGTTTTGCCGTGGCCGGAGTTTTCAAGGCCCGCACATCGGCAAATTGTGACCCCTCCGGATTGCCTTGGCGCGTTTCCGGTCCTCGCCGCCGTCGATGCGTCGAGCCTAACCGGCGACGATGCCCTCGAATTCTCCAGCCGCCCCGGCCAGACGGTTCTCGGTTTCGCGGCAACGGCCGGCGCGGCATTCTCGCCCGGCGGGCCGCATGGCGAGACGTTCCGGCTAGCCCATGAGGTGGCGCAGAAAAACGAAACTTTCGCCAATCAAGGCGCAAACCCCGCGCCCTCCGTCCTCGCGACAAAGCAAGAAACCCCGGCGGCCGCGCCAGCCGACGCGGCCGGGCGTTACTCCATCCTGCGCGACGGCGGCAAGGATACCGGATGCATGCTGACCTTGGACAAACGCGTAAAAGCGGCAGGCGGAGAAAAGGCTTCTCTCGCGCCCGGTTGCCGAGACCAGGGGATAGTGATTTTCGATCCGGCCGGCTGGCAAATCGTCAACGGCCGTCTCGTGTTGACCGCGCGTAAGGGGCACAAAACCTATCTTGACGCGCAACCGGATGGCAGCTGGAAAAAAGACCCAAAGGAAGGCAAAAGTCTCACCTTGAAGAAATTGTAACGGGATATTTGCATTTTCCTGCACGCCGCGCCCCATTTCAGGGATGCCAGCGTTGAACCATGGTTCAAATCGAAAAAAGACGCGGCGGTTCGAAGCCGCCGCCGCGCCTTCTTACATTGGCTTTTGCCATCAACCCTCGACCGCGGGTTTCTTCGGGCCACCATGCGAGGCATGCCCCCCCTTCCGGCCGGCCTCGGATGCAAGCGTGTGATTGCGCGAAAAGCTGCGTTTGTTGGGATTGACGCTTTGACCGCCCTTGCGTCCTGCTTCGGCCGCCAACGCCGGGTTTTGCGAAAAACTCCGCTTTTCGTGCGGCACACTCTCGCCGCCCTTGCGCGCGATCGCCCGCTGCTTCTCGGGATCCATGGAGGCGAAGCCACGCGTCGAAACCGACGATTTCTTGGAAGATTCCACTGAAGCGCTCATTTTTTCTCTCTCAAAAATGACTGTGTACCTTGATATAGGTAATGTTTGGCAGCGGTAAAGGTTGCTAACTCTCATTCAAGTTCGCGTGACCAATTTGGCCTAGGCCCCCGGCTGAACCCGATGGGGGTCCGAGGCGCTCGCCATTGTAGCGGTCTCTGTGTCAAGCTGCGGGCGTATCGGTCCGATCCGGCTTACTCTAGCCTGGAAATTATGACGACCTGGTGAACGGGAAATCTAATGTCTTTTGGATGCAATACCGGCGGCACGCATTATGTTTTTTCGGATTTGCGCATGCTTCTCGCGCGCGCCTCGCCCGATCGCGCGGGCGACCGCCTCGCCGGTCTTGCCGCGGAAAGCGGCGAAGAGCGGGTCGCCGCGCGCATGGCCCTGGCCGATTTGCCGCTTGCGCGCTTTCTCGACGACCCCCTGGTGCCCTATGAGGCGGACGAGGTGACACGGCTCATTCTCGATACGCATGACCGCCAAGCCTTTGCGCCAATCGCCGCGATGACCGCCGGCGAGTTTCGCGATTTTCTGCTGTCCGACGAGGCAACCAGCGAAACGCTCGCTTGCATCGCGCCGGGCATCGCGCCGGAAATGGCGGCGGCGGTGTCGAAACTCATGCGCAACCAGGATTTGATCGCCGTCGCGAAAAAGATTTCGGTGGTTACGCGGTTTCGCACCACGATCGGTCTGCCGGGGCGGCTTTGCGTGCGCATCCAGCCCAATCACCCGGCCGACGATCTTGCTGGCATTGGCGCATCCATCCTCGATGGCCTCATGTATGGCTGTGGCGACGCCTGCATCGGGATAAATCCGGCATCGGACAGCGCCAAGCAGGCCTTGGCTCTTCTTGAGCGGATCGAGGAGCTGCGGTTGCGCTTCGAAATTCCGGTGCAATCCTGCGTGCTCGCCCATGTGACGACAACCATGCGGGTCATGGAGAGGGGAGGTCTGGTCGATCTGGTTTTTCAGTCGATCGCGGGGTCCGAGGCGGCCAACCGCGCGTTCGGCGTGAACCTCGCGCTTCTCGACGAAGCGCATCAGGCCGTAAAATCGCTGCACCGCGCTCCGCCTGGCGCCAATCTCATGTATTTCGAAACCGGCCAGGGCGCGGCGCTGTCGGCGCGAGCACATCACGGCGTCGATCAACAAACAATGGAAGCACGCGCCTATGCGGTGGCGCGGCGCTACGCGCCTTTGCTCGTCAATACCGTCGTTGGCTTTATCGGCCCGGAATATCTCTACGACGGCAAGGAGATTCTTCGCGCCGGTCTTGAGGATCATTTCTGCGGCAAGCTGATGGGCCTGCCGATGGGCGCCGATGTCTGCTACACCAACCACGCCGAGGCGGACCAAGACGACATGGACAATCTTCTGACCCTCCTTTGCGTTGCCGGCTGCAACTATATCATGGGGGTTCCCGGCGCCGACGACATCATGCTCGGCTATCAATCGACCTCCTACCACGACGCGCTCTATGCGCGCTCCGTGTTGGGCTTGCGGCCGGCGCCGGAGTTCGAGGCCTGGCTCAAAGCCTTCGGCATCATGGACCCGAAATCGCGAGTCCGGCCAAGCCTTTCGGGAGGCGCCGCGCGTCTCCTCGCGGCGGCGGCGCGATGACTTTGCCGCCCGGAGATTTCTGGGATTTTCTGCGCCGCGCGACGCCCGCCCGCATCGCGCTCGGCCGCGCCGGCGATGGCCTGCCCACGCGCCGCGTGCTCGAATTCGAGCTCGCGCATGCCCGCGCCCGCGATGCGGTCAAGGCAAATCTCGATCCCGCCGCGCTGATCGCCGAGCTCGCGGACTGGCGCCCCATTCTCGTGCGAAGCCAGGCCGAGGACCGCATAACGTTTCTCCAGCGGCCGGATCTAGGCCGCCGCCTCGCGGAAAACCGCGCGGAAAAACTCGCGCCAGGCACCTATGACGCCACGATCGTCATCGCCGACGGGCTTTCGGCTGGCGCGGTGCAGGCGCAAGCGGCGTCGCTGTTCAAGATTCTGCTGGCGGCGCCGAATTGCGTTTTTGCTCCTCCGGTCGTGGCGATTCAAGGGCGCGTCGCATTGGGCGACGAGATCGCGGCAAGGCAGGGCGCGACCCTTGCCGTCGTGCTCATCGGCGAGCGCCCGGGCCTTTCCTCCCGCGACAGCATGGGCGCCTATATCACCTTCGACCCAAAGCCCGGCGTGACCAAGGACGCAGAGCGCAACTGCGTCTCGAATATCGGCGGCCACGGCCTATCGCTGGACGAGGCGGGCCGGCGCATCCTCGCCATCATGGCGTTAGCCCGGACAATCCGGCGCACGGGGACTTGCCTGAAGGAAGACGAAGCCCTCGATTTGTTGCTTCCAGCGCCGGGAACATTAAACCAAATCGCGTGAAGTCCCCGGCGTACATCAAGCCGCCAGGTTGCCGGCCTTTGTCGCCCGGCGGCGCGGGTGGATCCCAATCGAAGGGAGATGGACCGGATGGCGAACCGTTTCCTTTTGCAGGGTCGCAAACTCATCCGTATTTACGCCGAACAAGACGGGTCGGGAACACGGCGGCGATTGAACGGCGAGGATGCCGGCCCGCGATATCAATCGAGCGAGAAGCTCGCCAAGCTGAAATCACGCCAACGCCCAAGCCCGGCGCTCAGATGAACGCGGCCAGTATTTCCTCGGCTCTGGCGAAAAGCTCTGGCGCCACCTCGCAATCCGCCGCCGCGGCATTCTCCGTCACTTGCTCGGGACGGCTTGCTCCAATGATCGCCGAGGACACCGCTTGCCTGCGCAAAATCCAGGCAAGCGCGAATTGGGATAAACTCAAGCCTGCTTCTCCTTCGGCGATAAGCTTCACCTGTTGCACGGCCGTCAGCACGGGAGCCCGCAGCCACCACTCCGGCAGCATCGCGCCCATTGACGCATGACCGGCCCTGGACCCCGCCGGCGGCGGTGCATCAGGCCTATATTTGCCGGTCAAAACGCCCTGGGCGAGCGGCGACCAGACGATCTGGCCGATGCCGAGATCGGCGCAACGCGGAAAAATCTCCCTTTGCGGTGAGGGCCAAAGCATCGAATATTGCGGCTGACTCGACACGAAACGCGCGACGCCGGGCATGTTCGCCGCCGCCTCGATCTTGTCGAGCGGCCATTCGCTAAAACCAATAAAACGCGTCTTGCCCTGACGGATGGCCGTGGTCAAAGCCTCCATCGTTTCGTCGAGCGGAGCTTCCTCGTCAAAGCGGTGGCATTGATAAAGATCGACATAATCTGTCCGAAGCCTCTTCAACGAAGCGTCGAGTTGCTTGACGATCTGCGCGCGGGAAAGCCCGCTATCCGTATCGTTCATCGGAAAAAAAACCTTGGTCGCCAAAATATATGATCTGCGATCAATGCCGTGAAGCGCCTCGCCAAGCACGCTCTCCGCCGCGCCGCGGCCATACACATTCGCGGTATCGATGAAATTGATCCCGAGGTCGAGCGCCTTATGAACGCAAGCAAGCGCCTGGTGCTTCTCGACGCCCCCCGAATAAGTCAGCCAGGAGCCAAGCGAAATGATCGAAACCCGCAGGTCACTGGCGCCAAGCTGGCGGTATCTCAAGGCAAAGCTCCCAAGATCAAGCTCATATGGCGAAGGACAAAGTCCGCGCATGCTACGTCCGCGGCCTCGAGTGGGGGACCCGGCCAGCCGCGCACAAGACGCGCTCTCCGCGCGCGATACTTCCTCGGGATCGATGCCGCGGGCTTTGAACTGGCGAGCGTATATAGCGCGCCAGACAAACCTGGATGAAAGCCTGCTGCTCAGCCCCGCGCCCGTCGCTCGTCAAGATCCCAGCCTATTTGGCATGGCAAGCGCTCCAACGCCGCCCGGCAACCAACCTTCTACTTGAGATGCTGGGCGAGAAACTTGTTCATCTCGAACATTGTCACTTTGTTCTTGCCGAATACCGCGGCCAACTTTTCATCGGCGAGAATTTCCCGCTTGTTCGCTTCATTTTGCAGATTGTGCTTCTTGATGTACTCCCACATTTTGCTCACGACCTGGGTACGCGGCAAAGGGTCCGGCCCGACCACGGCGGCGAGTTCCTTCGAAGGCTGCAAGGGCTTGGCGAAGGCACTTGGCACGGGCTTGGCCTTTTCTTCATCGGGCGCTTTCGAAGTCTTGCCCTTTTCGGGTGCGCCCTTGCCGGGCGTGGCTTTTTTACCTGTGTTCGTCATCCGCTTTGCCTCCATTGATTTTAGCGCGAGCGCACGCCGGCGCGACACTGCCTCCGGCTCGCCTTATTTAAACGAGCTAGACATGACGGAACCCCAACCACCGCGCTCCGTCAAGCGGCCCACGCAATCTTTATTGAAGCGGGCTGCCGATTGGGTCCGGCCTTGCCGCCAAACCCGGTCTGATTGGGCTTGCCTGAAAAAACCGGGGGACCGGTTCGAGAACGCCATCAACTTCTGATTCGCCCGTTAACTTATGCCACTTCTTCGCCGTTTGGCCGATTTTCGGCTGGAATCGGCGGCGCCGAACGAAAGTTTTGGGGAAAACTTCTTTTCGGGGGGAAATTGGCGCGCGGCCCAAAAGCCGCACTGGGATGTTGGATGATGCCGTATGGTGGGCTGAAAATGAGTTTCCTGCCTTCGCGCTTCGCAAGGCGGGAAGGCGTGATCCTGCGCGCCGGTTGAGCGGGGGGACAGAGTGTCCATGACCACGCGAATTCGATCTGCCCGGGGAAAGTGCGCATCGCTGAGTTCGCGCATGCAAATGGTGAAGTCTAATAATTCAGAGCCCGCGGGAGACTTCCTTTGAAGACGACAGCGACAGCGGGCCGGAAAATATTATTTCTGACCCTGGGCGACTGGCCTGGTTCCATCCGGCTGCTGGCGGAGTTCGGAAGGCTCGGCTGTGCATGCGCTGTGATGAGTCCGCCGGGCTTTACCACCGCCACGACTCGTTTCGCTGCCGCGCACTTCCGTCTGCCGCGCCATCGCGGTCTCGCGTTGGGGCTTTTGGCTGCCCGCTTTCGCTTGGAACAAGCCAACCGCGCCTGGCGCCCTGATCTGATCGTGCCTCTGGACGATACTTCGGCGTGGCTTTTGCGGGGGCTTACCACTGATCGATCGGTGAGCGTTGAACTGCGCCACCTGCTCGAAGTGTCGCTTGGCTCGCCTGCGGGCTATGGCGCGGCCTGCAGCCGCACGCATTTCCTCGAACTCGCAACGAGGATTGGCGTTCGCGCTCCGGCGAGCCGTACGGTTGACAGAGCCGAGGCGCTCAAGGCGGCCGCGGCAATGGATTTTCCTGTGATGGTCAAAAGCAATCAAACCACAGGGGGTCAAGGTGTCACGATTGCCCGCGACCCTGCTGAACTCGCGGCGAGCATCGAGGCTTCGGGCCTTGGGCGCGGCGAATTGTTGCGGCGAAGCGAAGGGGCCGCGCGGCAATTCGTATGGCGGCTGGCCGGCGTTTGGACGCCCCCCGGTAGAATTTTTGAGTTGCAGCAATTCATCCCCGGCGTTCCAGCAATGCGCATTGTGGCCGCCTGGCAAGGCCGCGTCCTGGCCGGGGTGAGCTTTCTCAAGGCGTGTGTCAATCCGCAACCGTTTGGACCGGGCACGGTTGTGCGTTTCCTCGATCATCCAGAGATGGAGGCAACGGCAACGCGGCTCGTTGCCGCGCTCGGCTTATCGGGGTTCGCACACTTCGATTTCGTCATCGCAGAGGATGGTGGTGGTGCGTTCGTGATCGAGTTGAATCCTCGCACCACCGGCGCGATCCATCTCGGCCGGCCGTTCGGACACGATTTATGCGGCGCGCTCGCGCGGCATTTGGGCTGGCCGGCAGAAACGCCTGAGACGGTGGAATTACCAAAGGAAGCTGCCATTGCGCTTTTCCCGAATGAGATTGCACGGGACCCAGAAAGCACCTGGCTTCGTTCCGGATCCGGGGCGTTGCACGATGTCCCATGGGATGATCCCGGCGTCGTCGAGCATTGCTACCGCCATCTCTTGCAAGTCCATCCACGCCACGCGGCCAAAATCGCGCATCTGCTTTGCGTCAAGGACCACTCGGTGGAGACCTCGGCCTGAGGCTCCTTTTTTTGACTTTAGTCGGGGTGGCCAACACTTTGCCGCCGCTCTCGCATCGCAGTGCCAAGCCGGGTCAGTGGTACGTTTTGCCTCCGCGATTTATACCGCTGATTTCCGAATCAAATTCGTTAGCGCGATTTTTATCCGGCTTATCCCGGGCGCAGGCGGGCGCCTGGCAAGGCGTCCGGCAAGGTGACGCAGGCGCTGACGCGCCAGGAGCAGCAGCACGAGCACAGCACCATTAACGGTGAGCGGCCTAGAAAAGGAAGCGAGGATGCCTCGCTCATTAGCCCAGCTCTCTTTGTACGGCTCATCGCCGAACCGGAAGTCGTACTCGAGGCCGTGCTCTAGAGCCCACCGGACGCACTCCGCATAAAGAGTCTGCCCCGGCGAGACGGCGGCGTAGCTATCGTCGAAGGTTCCGATCAGGCCCTCGACCCGCTTGCCGTCGATGCAACCGATCAGCGCAGCGACGGGCGCGCCATCGAGGCTTAGCAAGAACACGGCAAGACGGCTTCGCCCACGTATCTGCGGCGCGGTGAACAGCCAGTCGTTCCCGAGCCTTCGGCGCGCCATCCAGGCACGCTTATGCAGTCGTATCCAGTCGGCCAGCCCGGCAAAGCGGTCGGCACAATCCACGACCTCGAAGCCGATCCTGCCGCGATCGGCGAGACGTCGCCGCATGCGACTTACGTGCCCGCGGTGATGGCCGCTGCGCGAACGCCAATAGCCGTCCCACCCCGTGGCATGGGGCCAACGGACCCAGAGCAAGGGGCTCCGTGCGCGCATGCGGTAGCGCCTATCCTGCGTGAGCAGTCCATAGAGCGCCATATCGGAGCGGACATTCACGAGATTTAGCATGTCGATGCCGCGGGACCGCTGCAGCATCTCCCACACTGTGGAGACGCGACGCGTCGCCTCAGGTCCATCTTCAACCAACAGATTGTGGTATTCACTGGCCTCGGTGCCGAGCGACCGCAGCACGCGCCACGGGCCATATTTCGCTTCGACCAGGGGCCAGATCAGGACGGCGCGTTCCCCCTCGAGCAGTACCAGTACGAGGAGCCGCCGCCCGCGTGGCGCCGCGATCGTCTCCCAACCGGCCCGACACCAATCGAAGCTTTGCGCCACATAGGCGCCGGGAACCCGGTCGAACAAGGACCGCCACCTGTCCTCAAGCGCGAGGAACTCCGCCGGATCGCGAATGATCTCGCACGTTTCGACGACTGACGAGGCGATCAAAGCCATGAATCTCCTCCATTTTAATAGTTGAGTGAGAGGCGCGAGGGCAATCCCCAATTCGACTATTATACCCGCTACACCAGCCGCGATTGCTCCACCGCGGCGGCGATAAAACTCGCGAAGAGCGGGTGAGGCTCGAAAGGCCGCGATTTGAGCTCGGGATGAAACTGCACGCCGATGAACCACGGGTGATTGGAAAATTCGATCGTCTCCGGCAGCAGGCCGTCCGGCGACATTCCGGCAAAGACGAGACCTTTTTGGGCGAGCCTTTCGCGGTAGGCAGTGTTCACTTCGAAACGATGCCGGTGGCGTTCGCATATGCTGGTCGCGCCATAAATGGCGGCGATCCTTGAGCCTGGCATCAGTTCCGCGCGATAGGCGCCAAGCCGCATCGTTCCGCCAAGATCCGTCTCGGCGGCGCGGATTTCCAGCTCATTACCGCGCAGCCATTCCGTCATCAGCCCGACGACGGGCTCGTTCGCTGGACCGAATTCACTCGAATTGGCGTCCGGCACGCCGGTCAAGGATCGCGCCGCCTCGATGACCGCCATCTGCATCCCGAAACAGATACCAAAATAGGGAAGTTTGCGTTCGCGGGCAAAACGCGCGGCGAGAATTTTGCCTTCCGCGCCGCGGTGGCCAAAACCGCCCGGAACCAGAATGCCATGCACATGTTCGAGGTAAGGCGCCGGATCGCTGGTTTCAAAAATTTCCAATTCGATCCAATCGAGGTGGACCTTGACCCGGTTGGCCATGCCACCATGGCACAACGCTTCGGTCAAGGATTTGTAGGCGTCCTTTAATCCAGTGTATTTGCCGACGATTGCGATTGTGACTTCCCCTTCCGGGTTGGCGAGCCGCTCCATTACCGCATACCAGCGGCTCATGTCGGGTTTTGGCGCGGGCTCAATCCCGAACGCCGCCAAGACCTCTTGATCGAGCCCCGCCGCATGATAGGCGTGCGGCACTTCATAGATCGAGGCAACCTCGCGGGCCTCGATCACGGCGCTTTCGCGCACGTTGCAGAAAAGCCCGATCTTGCGCCGCTCCTCGCGCGGGATCTCGCGATCGGTGCGGCAAAGAAGGATGTGCGGCTGGATGCCGATGGAGCGCAATTCCTTCACCGAATGCTGGGTCGGCTTGGTCTTGAGTTCGCCGGCGCTCGGGATGAAGGGCAGCAGCGTGAGATGAATGTAAATCGCATGTCCGCGTGGCAAATCATTGCCGAGCTGGCGGATCGCCTCGAAGAACGGCAGGCCTTCGATATCCCCGACCGTGCCGCCGATTTCGACGAGGACGAAATCGACGCCTTCGTTGCCGCTTAGCACGAAAGCCTTGATCGCATTGGTGACGTGCGGAATGACCTGGACGGTCGCGCCAAGGTAATCGCCGCGGCGTTCCTTGGCGATGATCTCCTGATAAATCCGCCCGGTCGTGATATTGTCTTCCCGCATCGCGGGCCGGCCGGTGAAGCGCTCGTAATGACCGAGATCGAGATCGGTTTCCGCGCCGTCCTCGGTGACGAAGACTTCGCCGTGCTGATAGGGGCTCATCGTCCCAGGATCGACGTTGAGATAGGGGTCGAGCTTGCGCAGCCGGACGCTATAACCGCGCGCCTGGAGAAGCGCCCCAAGCGCCGCCGCCGCGAGCCCCTTGCCAAGCGATGACACCACGCCGCCGGTGATGAAGATAAACCGCGCCATGGGGCTTGGGATTTTTCCTGTTTTTGCCCGCTTGGGGAGGCAAATTCATGCGCCGCTTCCTTTTTTGCACATAAACGCGAAGGTTATTTCGACCACGGCGGAGACGAGGCTGGGGGCTGAGCCTTGGCCGGGCCGGGCGCGGCCTGCGACGGCGCCGGTTGCACCATGATGGAAGCGGGCGGAGCCGGAGGCGCGGCAGGCCCAGTTTGAACTGGCGCCGGCGGAACCAGGGGCGTCGCGGACTGATTTACGGGAGGCAAATTCAGACCTTGCGGCGCCGCGGGTCCACTCTGACCCGGCAAGCTCACACCCGGCGGAAGCGCCGGCGGCGTGGCCGCCCTATCTTCCATCCGTCTCAGTTGGTCGAGCAAACTTCCCTTGCCCTCCCCCTCTTTTGCCGCGCCCTCCGGTTCGATCGGCGTGAGGCTTTGGAAGGTCACTTCCGGGGCTTGATTGTACCGGGCGAGAATCGTCAAGCCCATGCTGGTCGCGAAAAACAGCGCTGCCAGAATTGCTGTTGCGCGGGTCAGCGCGCTTGCCTGGCCGCGTCCAGTCATGAAGCCGCCGCCGCCGCCCACGCCAAGGGCACCGCCCTCGGAGCGCTGCAAGAGCACGACCACGACAAGCACGATGACGATCATGAGATGAACGACGATCAGGACCGACTGCATGGCAAGCGCCTCTGGAGTAATTACCGGGATGCTCTTTACCGGCAAGCGGCCGCCACGGCAAGAGTTAGCGCGGCCATCGTGGCCGTTAGACGATTGGCCGAATTGCGCGAAATTCGCCGTTTCCTACCGATATTGCACTAGACCTCTTGCATAACCCTTTTTTAAGCAACAGTTGATTCGTTGCCGCCAAAGGGGAGCGGCGATGAGATGTGATTCGGTCAAAGAGCTGCAAGGCGCAGCATTCCGGCGGCTTACGGGTGTCCGGAGGAGCACATTTGAAGACTTGGTGGCGGTGCTTTTTGCCGCCAAATGCAAGCAGAAGGCGGCCGGCGGCAAGCCCAACACGCTTTGCATCGAAGACCAGCTTTTGATGATGCTCGAATATTGGCGGGAATACTGGACTTATTTTCATATCGGGCAAACTTACGGGATCAGCGAAAGCGCCGCCTACCGCAACATCAAATGGCGTGAAAATACCCTGGCCAAAAGCAAGGTCTTTCGGTTACCGGGACGCAAGGCTGTGGCGGCAAGCGAGCGGGTGTTCGACATCGTCTTAATCGACGCAACCGAGACACCCATCGAACGGCCAAAAAAAACAAAGGCGCTACTATTCGGGCAAGAAGAAGCGGCACACGCTGAAAACCCAGCTCGTCGTCGAAAAATCGACACGCCGCATTCTCTGCCTCGCGCACGAAAAAGGACGGCGACACGACTTCCGGCTGTTCAAAACATCGAAGGTGCGGCTGCATCCTGAGACGAAAGCCGTTGCCGACCGCGGTTATCAAGGCCTGCGGAGAAGGCACGCGAAGACGAGCCTGCCCAAAAAGCGCAGCAAAAAGGCTCCGTTGTCCGCAAGCGACCGGGAAAGAAACCGCGCCATCTCCGGCGAACGCGTGGCTTGCGAGAACGTCATCGCCATGCTCAAACGCTTCAAAATCATCGCCGACCGCTATAGAAACCGCCGTCGCCGTTTCGGTCTGCGCTTCTTCCTTATCGCCGCAATCTACAACATAGAGCTCGAGGCCGCGTAACGGTTATGCAAGAGGTCTACTGTTCGTAGCCGTCGCGCGTGCCGTGCCGCGGCGCGGAAGCTTGGCCAGTACTCATGCGTGCGATGTCGCGGGACGATCCGTAACGCCGCCATTGCATTGATGCGAACGAACGCTTGCCTCTTGTTGGGGCCGCCGCGATTAGAGAACCAAAATGGCTCACGTGAAACATTTGGCGATTATGTAGTTGACGAACCACGCCCGCCGTGATAGCCTTCCTAAGCATGGCCTTCCTAAACTAGGAATCCGTATCATGTGGGAGAAAGCCGATGGCGACCTGTTCTGTATGTGAAGGCAAAAAGACCGTCGATTGTTCACAATGTGGGGGTAAAGGAAAGGTGGCCTCAACGGAATGCACACATTGCGGTGGATCCGGAAAGAAAACATGCGATCATTGTAAAGGAACCGGACAAACCTAACGGTTCTGGCTTCTTTGGCGTGGCTCACCGGCCTGGTATCTTGGACTTCGGTTTCTTTGATTCTGCCGACAGATCAGGCGGCGGCTTATGCCGCGCGACTTTTTTTAGAATATCGTCGAAGTGCGCATGGTCTTCGTCGCAGCCTAATTCACGGGCCGCCTGAATAAATAAACGTGACTGCCTACTATCAAGGCTAGTTGGTATTTTACTTTTCTGCGCCACTGTTTGCTGCTTTGGCCGCACGCTTCGGTTGCCTCTTTTCCCACCGGCATTACCTCGGCCCGATTCAATCGAGGCTGGCGCGCCCGGAAGCTTTTATGGTGATTATGGTGATCTTTGTGCCGAGCCTCCTCACTGCATAGTTGCCGAAATCGACCCGTTGCGGGAGGCTTTAGACCGCGTCTATTATGATTGGTGGGCCGACAACGATCATGCGCTTTCTCTTGGCTCACCAGGAGACGTCTTGGATTTGCGCGAGAGGCTTAACGCGGCTTTTGCAAAGACATCAAGCTGTTCTCTGGTAGCTCCAAGAGAATCGCGAAACGCTCCTATCGCGCTTTCTAAATCCATAACGTAGGAGCGAAACTCATCAAGCGTGAACGTGTGTTCTTCCGCTCTAAATTCTCCGCTGACGCTTCGGTCCAAGAAGGTGATGGTATCTTTGGTTGATCTCAACTCAAATATGAGTGAGCAAACATATCCCTTTTGCTCATGCCGCGAAGTTTGTTGAATGTTCCTAAAATCGTAGCCTTCTGAGGGTCGGTGCTCTTCGCAATTAGATCAGCCAGCAATCTCCCTTTCCTTCCAAACATCAAACCTGACGTGATAAGGTGCGCTTGGTCATTCGTCACTTTGAGAAATTTGCCGATCGCATAATCAGTGATTACCTCTAATCCGGCCCACGTGCTTTGGGCTCGGCCCATCAGTTGCGTATAGTCGTCTCTGAAGGCAAGAGGTCCTGTTGTCGGCATGAAACGAACTCCAAGCAACGAATATAGCGATGAAGAAACCATAGCGCGCCGCGAGGCTATGCTAAAGCGGATGCTTTCGACGCCGCCGCAGCATAGGCCGGCAAAGGCGAATCCGCCGAAGCGTGAGCAGCCTCATGGCCGTGGCTGCGGGGCTTAATGGAATTGTCCTTGCGTCCGATGAATGTTTCGTCCGTGTCGACAATGCCACCAGCGCCGCCCATAAGTGCAAGTTTGCCAGAGCGGAACGCTTCGCGGATACGGTGCGACAGAAACCACGCGGTCTTGTATTGAATGCCGAGAATGCGATGAAGCTGATGCGAGCTAATACCCTTCTTGGACGAGCAAAGTAGGTAGACCGCCTGCAGCATCTTATGCAGAGGCAGGTGAGCCGAACTCGAAAACGGTGCCGACCTTCACGGTGAATTGCTTGCGACAATCGGAGCATTTGCGAAGGCCAGTGCGGGTTTTGCGAAGGTCATAGTGCTTGCCACTAACGGAACCGCAATGCGGACAAACTGGACCATCCGGCCAAAGGATGCTTTCGAGATGCGTAAAAGCGGCGGCTTCATCATGAAGGTACCGAACCGAAAGAACTGAAACGGTAGTCATGTCTTTGATTCCTTTTACGGAATTGAACGTAGCATAACTTCCGTGGTTCGTCAACTACATAATCGCCAAACATTTTGGTGCGATCCGCGCCAAATCACAGGGCAACATCGAGAAAACAGCGGCCCTGCCGGTCCTCCGTCTCGACGATCCAAATATCCGGATCGAAGTGGATTTGGCGGGCGAGTTTTTGTTCGGCTTCGGCCGGATCGATCCAGGGATCGCGATGGAGCCGCGCGAAGAGCCGGTCCTGGCCGTTCCTCGCTTCGCTATGCGGCACCGGTCCGTACAAAGCGGCGAAACCGTCGAGCCTGTCGATCTTGACAAAAATCGCGCCGGCCTCGGCCGCGCCACGCCGGCGCAATACGGCGAATGCGCCGTTAAGGGCGCAACGCCGGAGATAGGCCGCCACCCAAAAATCGGCGCGTAACCGCATGCCTTATCACCGGCTATCGCGGGGCGCGCGGCGGGTTACAGGAGCAGGAGCCGCGAGGGCGGCGGCACGGGCGGACCACGCCGTGTCGATGCGGGCGATCACTTGATCGAGGAGTTCGCGGACATCCTGATGCGACTGATTTCTGAATACGATCCGGGTTCCCGTGCTGAGCGGTCCCATCAGCGGGCCGCTCGCCGGCACGGGTGCCAGGTGGACGACCTCGTCGGGATTGATGGCAACTGGGGAACCGTCGGGGCGCGTCAATCGCACGAACATCGGGGCGTCCTCCTCTTTTTTGTGGCCGGCCGTCCGACCGTACGATTATGCAATGAATTGTTAGGGCACGCGCGCGCTAAGATAAAGCATGACGATCCCTCTTACCAAGGGGGCAAGCGCCCTGCCAGATGTTTTGCCCGCCGATCCTGAACTTACGGCGCAGGCGCGAGACTGGCTCGCCCATCTGGGCGAGCGCCGCGTTTCGCCGCATACGGCGACCTCATACGCGCGCGATCTGCGGCAGTTCCTGCGCTTCGCGCAAGCGCATTTCGGCGCGCCTGCTTCCCTTGCCACGTTCGCGAACCTCGCGCCTTCGGATCTACGCGCATTTTTGGCGGCGCGGCGGGGGCTGGGCGCGGGCAGCCGGTCGCTCCTGCGCCAGCTCGCGGGCCTGCGCTCCTTCGCGCGCTTTCTTGAACGCAATGGCAAGGGCAAGGCGCTTGCCTTTGCGGCGCTGCGCCCGCCAAGGATCAAGCGCGGCCTGCCAAAGCCGTTGAGCATCGATGCGGCGCGCCTGGTGGTTCGCGTCGACGCGCGGGCCGGAGAAAACCGGCCGCAATGGATCATCGCGCGCGATGCCGCCGTTTTGAGCCTGCTCTATGGCGCTGGCCTGCGAATTTCGGAAGCCTTGGCGATCAAGCGCTCCGAGGCGCCGGTCGGCGCGAGCGACGTTCTGACGGTCACCGGCAAGGGCCAAAAGACACGCGGCGTGCCGATCATCGCGCCGGTCGGCCAAGCCATCGAAGCCTATATTGCGCTTTGCCCTTTTGCGCTAATGCCGCAAAAGCCCTTGTTCATCGGTGCCAAGGGTGGGCCGCTTGGCCCGAGGGTCATCCAGCTCGCGGTCGCGCGCTTGCGCGGCGCGCTCGGGCTTCCCGTTGGCGCGACGCCGCATGCGCTGCGCCACTCCTTCGCCACGCATCTTCTGGAGCGCGGCGGCGATCTGCGGACGATCCAGGAGCTTTTGGGCCATGCCTCGCTCTCGACGACGCAAATCTATACCGCCGTCGATAGCGCTAGGCTTCTCGAAGCCTACCGCTCCGCGCACCCGCGCGGGCGATGAGGACCGGCCGGCGTTACAAGCGTGACAGCTATCCGGGAGAGCCATCACTACGGCAGCATCCTCGGGGACCAGCGCTGGCGATGGCTCTCGATTTCACGGACGGACAAGCGATTGACGAAGTGGCCGCCGCTTCGGGTTAGGACGTCTTCTTTGGCGCGGCGTTCGCCGGGACGAGTGAAGGACGAGCGAGCCACTCGCGGCCATTCAACATTGCGTTCCAGTAGATGGGCGGGAGTACTCGCACCTTGAGGAGCCAGGGGAGACGTTGCGGCCGCGTGCCGTCGATGAGCCATTTGGGGAAAGTCGGCAGCAGTTTGCCGCCATAACCGAATTCGGCGAATACGACCTTGCCGCGCTCCACCGTCAATGGGCACGATCCATATCCGTCATATGTGGCGTGCGGGGACGTCCCGGCAAGAACGCACAACACATTCTCCGCCACGACCGGCGCTTGCTTACGGGCCGCGGCGCAGGTTTTGGCATTCGGCGCTGAGTAGGCGTCGCCGAGTCCGAAAACATTGGCGAAACGCGGGTGTTGCAAGGTGTCTTGGTTGACCTCGATCCAGCCGGCTTTGTCGGCCAAGGGACTTGCGCGGACGAAGTCCGGGGCGAGCTGCGGCGGACAGACATGGATCATGTCGAAGCTGCGTTCGATGGTCTCCTTCTTGTCGTCCTTGCTCACCTCGAACCAAGCTTTTTTGGCGGGACCATCGATCCTGACGAGACGGCTATTGAAGCCCGCATACGCCGGATGAGGCAATAATTTGCAGCGTCGATGCCGCGATTCAGCTAACATAATCAGCATGTTATTTCGGATCGAATGAGGCCGTCATGGCGAACCCGGCGGGTGAATCGTATGATGGCGCTCTCAGGCTCGATTTCGACCGCCGATTGTTGCTTCACTTTCGCGGATCGGTGGTTACCTCCGACGCAGGCTTGCTCGCATACCGGGAACTGGACGACGCGCTGTGCCTCAGCGCGATGGCGGGTGATGCGCTCTCCGACGCACGCACTGGCAAGAATGGCCGGCATGCACTCGTCGGGATGTTGCGGCAATCCATATTTGGGCGACTTGCCGGATATGAAGACGTGAACGACGCTCAACGCCTGCGCCATGATCCCGCGATGCGGTGGATAGTCGGCGGAAAGGCGGCCTCGGATGCAGCGGCTTCGCCGAGCCAGATGGGCCGCTTTGAGACGCGCTGGCTCACGGCGGAAAAGAACCTTTCGGCGCTCGCTGATCTCTCCGGCAAATGGATCGACAGCGTTCATGGTCGCCGTCCGCCGAGAGGTATCTTGCTCGACATGGATTCGAGCGTGAGCCCGACGCATGGCGAACAGGAACACAGTGTCTGGAACGGTCACTATGACTGCACCTGCTATCATCCGCTGTTCGTTTTCAACCAATATGGCGATTTGGAACGCTGCGCCCTGCGCCCCGGCAATGTTCACAGCGCCGATGGATGGGAGGCGGTGCTGAAGCCGGTCGTGGCGCGGTATCAAGGCAAGGTCTCACGCATTTATTTCCGCGCCGACGCCGGCTTCGCAAACCCCGAAGTTTACGAATATCTGGAGGCAGAACGGATCAAATATGCGATCCGTCTGCCCGCCAATCACATCTTGCAAGAGAGGATCGGCTATCTGCTCAAACGCCCGGTTGGTCGCCCGTCCAATGACGTCTGCCGATCCCATGCAAGTTTCACCTATCAAGCGGGAAGCTGGTCGCAGCCGCGCCGGGTGATCGCCAAGGTCGAATGGCATCCGGGCGAGCTTTATCCGCGCGTCGGCTTCATCGTGACGAACATGGCGCGCTCCGCCGAGAATGTCGTCGCCTTCTACAACAAGCGCGGCACGTGTGAGCAATGGATCAAGGAAGGAAAAGGCGCAATCAAGTGGACCCGGCTATCATGTCGGTCGTTCGCTGCTAACGCCGTCCGTCTCCAGCTTCATGCGCTGGCCTACAATCTCGGTAATTTTCTGCGCACGCTGGCGACGCCCGAACCGATAAAGGATTGGTCACTGACGAGCCTGAAGGAAAAGCTGATCAAGATCGGCGCGAAGATCGTGAGCCATGGCCGCTATGTCGCGTTTCAGATGGCCGAAGTCGCCATTCCGAAAAATCTCTTCGCGGACATCCTACGAATGATCGCCGACCTGCGGCCGCCGCCCAATCCAGCGCCTGCGTGAAGTGTTCGGTCGTCATGCGTCGAGCAAAAACTAAGGGAGAAGTGCGTCTTGATCACAACCGACTCTGTATTGTCCGGTGCGCGATCCGCCCATGTCACTGGTTTTGGTGTGCCGGAGCACCACAGCAGCGCCGCAGCGCGGCAATCTCAACCTCAATAAGCGGGCGATCCGGAAAATAATGCCGGTATAGGACGAATGTCCGATGTCACGGCAGGAGATCAATGATACGCGCTTGGCACCGGTTATCTGGGGAATGCCAGTGAAGTTGAGCGCCACACCATATTTCTTGATATATTCCATTAGCGCCGGGACATAATCCTTGACGCCGAAGAGCACGGCGGCGGCGTTGTGAAACTCGACGGTTGCGTTCTTGAGGTGTCCGTTTCGGAACCACTCATCGCAGGAAAGATAAAGCGCCTTCTGCGGAGCGCCGGCGCATTTGGCATGGGAGGTTGCGTGAAGAGCGCGCGCCCACCGCGGAACTCTTGGACAAGTCGCCAGGTGTAGGGTGCAAGGTCGAAGCGATAGTTGGATGTGACGCCGTTCTTGCCAAGCGTCTCGGGAAGACCTTCGACGGCGCCCCAATCGAGCTTGATGCCGGGCGCTGCGACGAGGGCGCGATAAGAGATACGCTCGCCGTTGTCGAGAATGACTTCATTGGCCTCGGGAGCAAAAGCCGCGGCGGCGCCCTTGAGCCAGCGCGCGCGGCGGGGCATAAGGCCTGCCTCGTCTCGTTCGGTGCTCGCCGCCCGAAAGACGCCGGCTCCGACCATTGTCCAGCCGGGTTGATAATAATGCTTTGTTTGCGGCTCGATGACCAAAATATCGAGGTCCGGCCGCCGCTTGAGTAGGCTCGACGCCGGCGGACCCGCCTCCGACGATCACGACATCATGAGGCTCGCCGCAGGCCTTCGCCGGTTTGTTGGACATGTTTCGCTCCCTTTTGCTTGGTTCATGCACTCTCTGTGAGCAACAATCGCATTCTGACGCGCGTCGCGTGGTCGATGCCACCTACATTTTTAATCATAAATCTCTCCTGTTGAAGCCTTAAACCCGCATACGCCGGATGAGGCAATAATTTGCAGCGTCGATGCCGCAATTCAGCTAACATAATCAGCATGTTATTTCGGATCGAATGAGGCCGTCATGGCGAACCCGGCGGGTAAATCGTATGATGGCGCTCTCAGGCTCGATTTCGACCGCCGATTGTTGCTTCACTTTCGCGGATCGGTGGTTACCTCCGACGCAGGCTTGCTCGCATACCGGGAACTGGACGACGCGCTGTGCCTCAGCGCGATGGCGGGTGATGCGCTCTCCGACGCACGCACTGGCAAGAATGGCCGGCATGCACTCGTCGGGATGTTGCGGCAATCCATATTTGGGCGACTTGCCGGATATGAAGACGTGAACGACGCTCAACGCCTGCGCCATGATCCCGCGATGCGGTGGATAGTCGGCGGAAAGGCGGCCTCGGATGCAGCGGCTTCGCCGAGCCAGATGGGCCGCTTTGAGACGCGCTGGCTCACGGCGGAAAAGAACCTTTCGGCGCTCGCTGATCTCTCCGGCAAATGGATCGACAGCGTTCATGGTCGCCGTCCGCCGAGAGGTATCTTGCTCGACATGGATTCGAGCGTGAGCCCGACGCATGGCGAACAGGAACACAGTGTCTGGAACGGTCACTATGACTGCACCTGCTATCATCCGCTGTTCGTTTTCAACCAATATGGCGATTTGGAACGCTGCGCCCTGCGCCCCGGCAATGTTCACAGCGCCGATGGATGGGAGGCGGTGCTGAAGCCGGTCGTGGCGCGGTATCAAGGCAAGGTCTCACGCATTTATTTCCGCGCCGACGCCGGCTTCGCAAACCCCGAAGTTTACGAATATCTGGAGGCAGAACGGATCAAATATGCGATCCGTCTGCCCGCCAATCACATCTTGCAAGAGAGGATCGGCTATCTGCTCAAACGCCCGGTTGGTCGCCCGTCCAATGACGTCTGCCGATCCCATGCAAGTTTCACCTATCAAGCGGGAAGCTGGTCGCAGCCGCGCCGGGTGATCGCCAAGGTCGAATGGCATCCGGGCGAGCTTTATCCGCGCGTCGGCTTCATCGTGACGAACATGGCGCGCTCCGCCGAGAATGTCGTCGCCTTCTACAACAAGCGCGGCACGTGTGAGCAATGGATCAAGGAAGGAAAAGGCGCAATCAAGTGGACCCGGCTATCATGTCGGTCGTTCGCTGCTAACGCCGTCCGTCTCCAGCTTCATGCGCTGGCCTACAATCTCGGTAATTTTCTGCGCACGCTGGCGACGCCCGAACCGATAAAGGATTGGTCACTGACGAGCCTGAAGGAAAAGCTGATCAAGATCGGCGCGAAGATCGTGAGCCATGGCCGCTATGTCGCGTTTCAGATGGCCGAAGTCGCCATTCCGAAAAATCTCTTCGCGGACATCCTACGAATGATCGCCGACCTGCGGCCGCCGCTCAATCCAGCGCCTGCGTGAAGTGTTCGGTCGTCATGCGTCGAGCAAAAACTAAGGGAGAAGTGCGTCTTGATCACAACCGACTCTGTATTGTCCGGTGCGCGATCCGCCCATGTCACTGGTTTTGGTGTGCCGGAGCACCACAGCAGCGCCGCAGCGCGGCAATCTCAACCTCAATAAGCGGGCGATCCGGAAAATAATGCCGGTATAGGACGAATGTCCGATGTCACGGCAGGAGATCAATGATACGCGCTTGGCACATTCCCGGTTATCTGGGGAATGCCAGTTAAAGAAGGTTCACTGGAACCTTGAGATAAGTGACGCCATTGTCTTCGGCGGGCGGGAGCTGTCCGGCCCGCATGTTGATTTGCACGGAGGGAATGATGAGTTTCGGCATTTGGAGCGCGGCGTCGCGCCGCCTGCGCATGGCGACGAAATCCTCTTCGCTCACGCCGTCATGGACGTGGACGTTTTGCGTCCGCTCGGCGCCGACCGTGGTTTCCCACACGAAGGCGTCCCGCCCCGGCGCCTTGTAGTCGTGACATAAGAAAAGCCTGGTCTCGTCAGGCAGAGACAGCAGACGACGGATCGATTGGTAGAGTTGCCGCGCGTCGCCGCCGGGGAAGTCGGCGCGCGCAGTGCCATAGTCAGGCATGAACAGCGTATCGCCGGTAAAGACGACGTCGCCGATCACATAGGCCATGTCCGCCGGCGTGTGACCAGGAACATGCAGCGCGGTCGCCGGGATGCCGCCAATCGAAAATCGGTCGCCATCGTCGAAGAGCCGGTCAAATTCCGAGCCGTCGCGCACGAACTCGGTCCCAGCGTTGAAGATCTTTCCGAACACCTTCTGGACCGTGATGATCTCGCGCCCAATGGCGAGCTTCCCGCCCAGTTTTTTCTGGATGTATGGCGCGGCCGACAGGTGATCGGCGTGCGCGTGCGTTTCGAGAAGCCAATCGATTGTCAGCCGTTCGCGTTGCGCATAGGCGATCATGGCGTCGGCGGAGGCGGTCGATGTCCGGCCCGCGGCGGAGTCAAAGTCCAGGACGCTGTCGATCACGGCGCCTCGCTTGGTGACCGGATCATGGATGACATAGCTTACGGTATTAGTTGGCTCGTCGAAAAAGCTCTCGACGAGCACCTTAGCGGTTCCAGCCCCCGTGGCGTGAACCTGCTCAACCGCCAGGGTCAGATTTGGGTCCAAAATGAGCCTCTCCCAAGACTTCGATTTCATACTTGCATAAATTATGTAATCATATATACAGGGATATGTCAATGGGGCTGAGGCGGCGAAGGAGCGGGCATGGCAACGGAAACGACTGACGGAGCCCGCATTGCCGCGCCGCGATCGCTCCGGATCGGAGACACCGCGCCGCTGTTCCGGGCGCGCGCGACCTTGGGCGAGGTAAGTCTCGACCAGTATCGAGGCCGCTGGCTCGTCTTCTTCTCTCACCCGGCTGATTTCACGCCGGTATGTACCAGTGAATTCGTTGCGTTGGCGCGCGCCGCCTCGCAATTTGAGGCAATGAAGTGCTCCCTACTCGGCCTTTCGGTCGATAGCCTTTACGCGCACGTCGCCTGGGTCAGGACGATTCAGGAGATGTTCGACGTCACCGTGCCGTTCCCGATCGTCGAAGACCCGTCGATGGCCATCGGCCGCGCTTACGGCATGTTGGACGAGGCGGCGCAGGATTCGGCTGCTGTCAGGGCGAGTTACTTTATCGATCCGGCGGGGACAATCCGCGCCCTGACATGGTATCCGATGAACGTCGGCCGATCGGTCGATGAGATGATCCGTATTGTGGCCGCCTTGCAACGTACCGCCTCCAACGAGGTGATGACGCCCGAAGGCTGGCGGCCCGGAGATGAACTTCTGCTGCCGCCAACTCAAACCGTCGCCGAAGCCCTGAAGGCGGGCGCTCCAAAGAACTGGTTCTATTGCACGCGGAGCGACGAATGAGCGCCGTCTATCAATCGCGTGAGAGCGCCAACAATGCGGCGGAGAAGCTAAAGGTCTATGCCCAGCCACAACGTCTCATGATCCTGTCCCGTCTCCTCGACCGTGAGTGCACAGTCAGTGAAATTGATCAAGCAACCGGGATCGGCCAACCGGCCTTGAGCCAGCAACTCGCCGAACTGCGGCGCGCGGAACTTGTTCAGAGCCGCCGCAGCGCTAAGCAGGTGTACTATCGTCTCGCGAATGACGACGTCTCGGTCTGCGTGAGGAGCATCGAGGCGATTTTCGGAAGTCGGCGTAGTGTCGTTGCAGCCGTGCCAGCTGTTGTGGCGGAAAAGCCGAAGCGGCGGCAAAAGGAGCTGGGACGTGCTGGCGCGGCTGCCTTCGCGAAGATCATTTGACACGCCGGTATAGAATGGTCACCATCTGCCGCCCATGGCGTCCGGCCGCCTCAAGGAAGAATCCTTATGATCACACGGCGCGGTTTGCTGGAAGCGGCGGGCGGGTTGCTGGCATTCGGGGGCGGCGGCGCCTTGGTGGCCCCCGCGCGCGGCGCCGAGTCAACAAACAGCGGTCTCCTCTCGCTCTCGCCCCTGCTGCCGGCGGGCACGCGGTCGGAAGCCGTTCTCGCCACTCTGCCCGGCAAAAGGCCGCTGATCAAACTGACCTACCGGCCGCCCAATTACGAGGCGCCGCCGGCTTATTTGCGCACCGCCATCACCCCCAACGATGAATTTTTCGTACGCTATCATCTCGCGGACATTCCGCAAATCGATGCTGGTACGTGGAAACTGAATTTGGGCGGAGAGGGCGCCAACGGCGATTTACAAATCGGACTGGACGACTTGAAGAGGCTGCCCGCATTCGAAGTCGCCGCCGTCTGCCAATGCGCGGGAAATCGCCGCGGATTGTTCGAGCCCCATGTCGCCGGCGTTCAATGGGGCAATGGCGCGATAGGCTGCGCGCGCTGGAAGGGTACAAGGCTAAAGGATGTGCTCGATTTGGTTGGGCTCAAGAAGGACGCGGTCGAAATCGTCTTCGACGGCGCGGACGGCCCGGTCCTCGACAAGACGCCGGATTTCATAAAGAGCCTCCCGGTGTGGAAAGCCATCGAGGAGACGACGCTCGTCGTCTATGAGATGAACGGCGGGCCGCTGCCGCATTGGAACGGCTTTCCGGCGCGGATCATTGTGCCCGGCTGGACCGCGACCTATTGGGTGAAGCACATTACCAGCATCACGGCCGTGACCAGGCCCTTCGATGGGTTCTGGATGAAGACGGCCTACCGGATTCCCGTCGGGAAATTCCCGTTGGTGGCGCGGTTCATTTCACAGGAGACGGCCGCGAACACCCCGATTACCGAGATCGTCGTGAACTCGTTCATCACAAACCCGGCCGATGGAGCGCGCGCCAAGGCGGGACGCAAGACGGCCATAAGCGGGATCGCCTGGGACGGCGGCTATGGCATCCGTTCCGTCGAAATCTCGGCCGACAATGGCAAGAGCTGGACAGAAGCGTCGCTCGGAGAAGATCCCGGCAAATTCGCGTTTCGCACCTGGCGCTACGAGTTTATCCCCAAGCGGCGCGGCAAACTGGCGGTCACCGCCCGCGCCACAAACAAGATCGGCCAAACCCAGACCCAGGAGCTGATCCAAAACCCGGCGGGCTACAATAACAACGTCCCGCAAACCGTGACACTCGATGTCGTTTGAGGAAACAGCCATGCGGTGGATTGCGATTTTTGCCGCGCTGGCCTTTGTCCCGGCTCGCGCCAGCGCCGATGAAAAACCAGTGCATCTCAAGCAGGCGCCGGGGGTGGATGTTGTCGAGGGCCAGTGCGGCGCCTGTCACAGCCTCGATTACATCGTGATGAATTCGCCGTTTCTCGACGCGGCGCATTGGGATGCGGAAGTCGCCAAGATGATCAAGGCGTTTGGCGCGCCGATCGATCCGGCGGACGCCAAGACCATCGGGGATTATCTCAAAGAGAATTACGGGGGGTAAAGTGCTCGCGCGTGAGCCGCCTGAAGCAGGCGCCAGCAATCAAACTTGGCTGGCGGTGGGCGGGCCATTACGTTGCTTTCAAGGTGATTGTCCCACCAGCCGCCGTAGGTCCGCACCTCCGGATTTCCACCAGTAGTATAGGCGGTCACTAGGAACCCGCCGCCGGCCAGCGCCGTCACGTCGGAACCCGAAAATCCCTTGGGTTGATGACGCGGAAGTTGTCGGTGACCGAATCACGAAAGCTTCCCCGGTTCTTGGGGACTTTGCCGCGCAAGAAATCGAGCGTGGTGCCCGCGAATTGTCCGCATGTGGCGTGGCATGTGTTGGGCGTGACGTGTCCGTGCATGAGACTCCATGGTCGCTCGACTGGGTTCAACCGTGGGCAATAGGGCGGAATGAAATCCAGCGTGATCCGGCGGCCTGGCCGGGCGAGCCATTCCCGCGCGAGCTTGGCATGATGATGGCGCGCGTTGTCGAGAAAGACATGTAAGGTTTTTGGCCCAAATCATAGCAAAATGTCTCACGCGAGACATTTTGCTATGATTGAAACCGGCAGGAACGAGTTCCGGCTTGTGGTTTTGCGCGGACAGAGCGGTGCTTCGCGTCGGCGCTTTTCTAGGCTCGGGCCCATGCTGAAACGCGCTGCTTCCACAACCGTGTAAAGGCTTTCGCCCTCGGGGTCGCCTCGGCTATGCTACTCATGTGGCCTTTCATCACAACCCATCCTTCACCGAAAGCGGGTACTAGCGTTGCCATACGCAAACATCCAACAAGGTCGAGACATGGATCGCATTCTCGTGCTCGTGCGCCACGGCCAGAGCGATTGGAACCTAAAGAACCTTTTCACAGGTTGGGAAGACCCAGATCTCACCGGAAAGGGCGTCGCAGAGGCACGCGCGGCCGGGAAAAGCCTCAAGGCGCACGGTCTTTCTTTCGATCGCGCCTTCACTTCCAATCTCGTCCGCGCGCGGCATACGTTGCAGTTGGTTCTCGCCGAACTTGGCACGCCGGATCTCGAGAGCGAGCGCGATCGAGCCCTCAACGAGCGCGATTATGGCGTACTTTCCGGCCTCAACAAAGACGATGCAATCAGGCGATGGGGCGACGAACAGGTGGATCTTTGGCGCCGCTCTTACGATGTGCGGCCTCCGGGCGGGGAAAGTCTGAAGGACACGGTGGCCCGGGTTCTCCCTTATTATTGCCAGAAAATTCTCCCCGCAGTGCTCGGCGGCCGGCGCGTGATCGTCGCGGGGCATGGCAATTCGCTGCGCGCCCTCATCATGGTCCTTGAGGGCCTGACGCCGGAAACGATTCCGGAATTGGAGCTCGCCACCGCGGTTCCGCTGGTCTACCGGCTAAAGCCAGACTCGACGGTCGGAAGCAAAGAGATGCTCAATCCAAAATGTATTACGGCGTGATTCGTCGAGATGCGGCCCAGAGGCGTGCTCATGGCGGATTTGCCCGAACCAGTCGCGGCGGCGGTTGCCAAATGTTTGGCGCCGGGGCTCACCCTTTTCCGGCGCTATCTCGATGACGCGGCGCAACAAGCACTTGCCGGGGAGATCGCGGAAGCCGTCTTGCAAGCGCCCTTGTTTTTGCCGCGCATGCCGCGCTCGGGTAAGGCGTTCTCGGTCAAGATGACCAATTGCGGTTGCCTCGGATGGGTATCGGACCGCGATGGAGGCTATCGTTATCAGGCGACGCATCCGTTTACCGGCAATGCTTGGCCTGCCATCCCTTTGGCCGTACTGAACTTATGGCGCGCCCTCGCCTTCTATCCGCATCCGCCGGAGGCCTGCCTGGTCAATTTCTACGATTTTTCCGCGCGGATGGGCCTGCATCAGGATCGCGACGAGGCGGATCTGGCCGCGCCGGTGGTCTCGATTTCGCTCGGCGACAATTGCTGCTTCCGTTACGGCGGTCTGCGGCGCGGCGATCCGGCAAAGAAGCTCGAACTGCGCTCCGGCGATATTCTTGTGATGGGCGGTGCCGCGCGGCTGATGTTCCACGGCGTGGAGAAGATTTTTCCGGGCTCTTCCTCGCTGCTGCCGGGCGGCGGACGGATCAATCTCACTCTTCGCCGGGTGACACGCCCCTGACCGGTTCGCGCCGAGTAGGAAAAATTGCCATGCCCTCAAACGCCGCGCGCTATAGTCTCCCCTTCATCCTGATCCACTGGGTATTGGCTCTGGTTATCTTCGTTTTGCTTGGATTAGGTTGGTATATTAAATATATACCGCCGGCGCCCCCGGCGCTTAGCTTTCTATTAGATCTTCACAGGTCACTTGCGCTTACGGCGGCAATACTGATTTCCATTCAGATCCTGATGCGGATCGTCTTCAAGCACCCGCCCTTCCCTAACGATTTTCCACGGTGGCAAACCATATTAGCCTACACATTATATCTGCTTATATATATTTCGTTCATTTTGTTGCTTATCAGCGGATACTTCCAGGATGTTTTCAGCGGGACACCCATACGGTTCTGGGGTACCCCTCTGCCCGCCTGGGGTACAGTTGACGTAACGTTAGCCAGATTTTTTGGGACAATACATGAAATCGCGGCATTTGGATTGGCTGGGTTGATTTTTGTGCATGTCGGTATCGTTGGCCTGAATATATTCAAATATCCCGGATTTGCGGCGCGAATGTTGACAGTTGGGCTGCAAGAGGCGCGTGAGCTTACCCCGGAGAAAACGCAATCCGTTATCGCTATTGAGACAGCGCAAAGATTAGGAAAAAATCTACGTCTTTTCGGCTGGATCGGATTTTGGCTGCAGCTCGTGCTTGCCTTGATTTCCGCTCTATTATTGGCATTCGCCACGACAGGGCGCGCATTCAACCCTGGCACGGCATGGTTTGGTGGTGCCCTTTATTGTGCTGGCTACGGATTTATGCTCTCGTGTTTTGCGGTCGTGTTGGCCTTCTGTTACACGCGAGCTGCCCGAAAAGTCGTTTCGCGACCGGATTCTTATTTCAACCAAGAAAACAAGGCCGCGTTTTGGTTGCTAGGTGCAGGCATGCTCACCGGTCTTTTGGGAGTATTTATATCCCTTACCGGTCTTGTTGTCAGCATATCATTATTAATAGCAAAGACAATATCATTGCCGCCCGGCACGATGATCATGGACCCCACTCTTATAGTTAGAGCTATCGACGTAATGGCAGTCATGGTGAATTTTAATTTGCTCATGGCGCATCTGATTGGCACGGGCATAACATTATTATTAAGTATCCGTGTGTCGAAGGCGCGCCGTGAATACAACGAAGTGCAATAACATATCTTTTTGAATATTACCATATGCCATGATTAAATTGTTGTACTTAAAGGCACCTGCACGATCTTGGCCCCGTCGCGCTGCCGGCGAGGCCGGCCGGCATCAGGGCGTCGGGGAGGGTCAAGCATCGGCTTCCGTGATCGTCTTGGACCTTCGCTCAGGCGAGTTTGGGATTACCGCTCGCCGCAAGACGGTGGAGCACGCCGAACGGAACAATAATGCCGCGGGGACAGGTTCCCATCCTTGCATCGACACGTGTCGAGGGCATGGGCTTATGCTCATATTTCATTGCATAATTGATGATAATAGCCGCACTGTCTGAAAATGTCCGTGGCCTCGCTACGCCGCCAAAGTAGGATGTAATTTTCGCCCTGTCATCGGTGATTAGCGGACCCGAGGGGGGATAAAATACGCGACCACTTGCTGTCACGATTTCCGCGATCGCGACCGCACGCGATGCCGGAGCCTTCCATGAAAATCTCCTTGATCCAGATGAATTCGATCAGCGACAAGCCGGCCAATATCGCCGCCGCGGCGAAGCTCATGGAACAAGCCGTCGCGGAGGAGCGGCCGGATTGGATCTGCCTGCCCGAGTGTTTCGATTTTCTCGGCGGCGACCGCAAGGCCAAGATGGTGGCCGCCGAAACGTTTCCGGGCGGCCCGGCCTATGCCGCGATGCAGGCACTGGCCAAAAAACATCAAGTTTACATCCATGCCGGTTCTATTCTCGAAAAACCCGAGACCGGGGAGCGCATTCACAATACGACCGTGGTGTTCGATCGTGCAGGCCGGGAGATCGCGCGTTACCGCAAGATCCATATGTTCGACATCACCGCGCCGGACGGAACAAAATATCATGAAAGCGCCGCTTTCGCGCCGGGCAGCGCGATCGTGACGTACAATTGCGAGGACATGATCGTCGGCTGTGCGATCTGCTACGACATAAGGTTTCCGGATCTGTTTCAGGCACTTGTGGCGAAGGGCGCGCAAATGATCGCATTGCCAGCGGCGTTCACTCTGCAAACCGGCAAGGATCATTGGGACGTTCTTTGCCGCGCGCGGGCGATCGAGACCCAGGCCTATGTCTGTGCCCCCGCCCAAAACGGCACCCATGTTGCGGGAACCGAAACACGCCAGACCTACGGCCATTCCCTCGTCGTCGATCCTTGGGGCCATGTCATCGCCACGGCTTCGGACGGCATAGGCATTGTCTCGGCAAGGATCGACCTCCACCGGGTAAAAAAGGTTCGTGCGCAAATCCCGGTGGCGCAACATAAGGTGCGGTTCGATTGAGCCGGAAGCCAGGACAGCACCTCGGTTTGTTCCGCCTTTTTTTCCACGTCGCGGCCGTTTGTATTCTCGCCTTCGGACCGGGCTTCCCCGCGAAGGCAGGCCTCGCCGGCAGTGCGGCTGCCAAGATGGTTTGGCATCGCGGCGAGCTTGGCGATCCTGGATCGCTCGATCCGCACAAGGCGACGACCTTGATCGAAAGCAACATTCTCGACGAGCTTTTCGAGGGTCTTGTGACTCTTGATGCTCGGGGCGAAATCATTCCCGGCGTCGCTTCGAGCTGGACGGTCGATACCGGCGGCACGGTTTATGATTTTAAGCTTCGCTCTGACGCGAAATGGTCGAACGGCGACAATGTCGTGCCGGAAGACTTCGTTTACGCCTTCCGGCGGCTAATGGCGCCAGCGACCGGCGCCCCTTACGCCAACATCCTTTACACGCTGAAGAACGCGGAAAAGATCAACAAAGGCGAGCTGCCGGTCGAAACCTTGGGCGTCCGCGCCGTGAATGAAACGACGCTCGAAATCGCGCTTGAGCAGCCCGCACCCTATTTTATCTCTCAGCTCGCCCACATGACCGCCAAGCCGCTCCACCGGAAATCGATCGAGACCTTTGGATCGGATTTCGTGCGGCCCGCCCATATGGTGACGAACGGCCCTTTCATGCTGAAGGAATTCACCCCGAACGACCGGCTCGTTCTGGTCAAGAACCCGTTTTATTATGATTCGGCGCATGTCGCGCTCGACGAAGAGATTTTTTATTCCCTGGAGGACCGCTCCGCCGCGGTGCGGCGTTTCATGGCGGGCGAAATCCAATCCTACGACGACGTTCCGGTCGAACAAATCGCTTTCGTGCGCGCCCATTTGGCCGAGGCGTTCAAGGTGAGGCCGAACCTCGGCAGTTACTTCTATGCCTTCGACACCCGCCACAAACCGTTTGACGATCGGAGGGTGCGCCAAGCGCTGTCCATGGCGATCGACCGCGAGTTTCTCGCCGAGCGCATCTGGGGCGGCACCATGGACCCCGGCTACAGTTTTGTGCCGCCGGGGATTGCGAGTTATGGCGCGCCCGCGACCGTCACATGGAAGGACAGCGACCCCTTCGAGCGGGAGGACGAAGCGAAAAGGCTGCTCGCGGAGGCGGGCTTCGGCCCCGGCGGGCAAAAACTCGATGTGGAAATCCGCTTCAACAATTCGGAAAATCACCGCGCGACGGCGGTGGCGATCGCCGATATGTGGAAAGCGCTTGGCGTCGAGACCAGGCTCCTTGCCACCGACGCCACGACCTATTACGCATTCTTGCGGGAAAAGCCAACGTTCGACGTCGCGCGGTCGGGCTGGTTCGCCGATTATCCGGACGCGCAGAATTTTCTTTTCCTTGGTGAAAGCGGCAATCAGGCGCTGAATGTCGCGAGCTTCAAGAACGAGACCTACGACAGGCTGATGCATGAAGCACAAGTGGAATCTTCTCCCGAGCGGCGGTGCGCAATTCTGCACGAGGCCGAGACGCTGCTTCTCGACGAGCAGCCCGATCTTGTGCTACTCACTTACAAGTCCCGCAATCTTGTCTCGCCGAAACTCAAAGGCTGGGAAGAAAATGTGCGCGACAATCATCCCGGCCGCTACATTTCGATTTCGCCATGAGCGGGTAGGCGTGAATTTCAGCGGCCAAAAGAGCGATTGAACAATAACGCTGGCGCTGCTTCGTCGCATGATTCGCCGATGGAATGCGCCAGCCGTGGGCATCGCGCGGCAAGAGCATTACTGTCCAGAACGTCCGGCAGCCGTGTATGGCGGACGCAGACCGCGCCATCGGCCCTCCATGCGGCCTCGAATGTCATCCCCGGCGCCGGTTCGTCGTGCTGTATTCCGACCGTGTCGAATAGATCGATCGGCGTGCCATCGCGCGTATGGCCGATCCCGTCGCCGCAATAATCGGCGCGGACCAGCCTGACGCACGCCTGATAATAAGGAGCGAGGGAAATATTGTTGGGCCCAAAACCCCACGGCTTATAGCCGAAACGGACGCACTTGCCCTCGGCGCCTCCGGTGCAGGTGAGGAGAATCCCCCCGTGGGTGGGCTCGTAGCGGCCATCAGACGCGAAGGCCCCCGCAAGCGGGAAGCCGAGTTGCCGCCCATCAGGGTCTGGCAGACACAGATTGCGCCATTCGCCGCTCTCCCGATTCTGTTCGGAAAGCGCGTAGAGGACGATTTCGCCCGAGGCGTCCTTGCGGTCGCGCTCCACGGCATCGATGCGGATGCGGCGCTGCCGCCCACTGCCATCCCCGAGCGCCAAAATTGTGCCAGCCAGCCGGTCTTGCGGGAGGACCCGCCCGTCACTCAGCGTGACGCGAAAGGCGCTCCCCTCCACCTCGACGCTGCGCACGGCCACACTTCCGGCCGCCATTGCCGGCGAGGCAAGAGCGAACAGCGCGGCGAGGATCAGGAAACTAGCCGTCAGCCCTTGCATGCCGAGCCCCCGCCACCGTTAATCTGCTTTATCGGTCACATGGCTCCTGTGGTACGGCATAGGGGCCGTTCATGGGGAGACTTTCAGATGGTACGTAATATCAAAGGAAAAGTTGAAAGCCGGGAAGCTCCCGGTGAAATGGAGCAGATGCGACCCCGGCGCAAGCGGCTTCAGCATTACATAGACCCCATCGTCGACGGCGGGAAAATAGCTGCCTGCTGGCTCGGTCTGACCTGAGGCCGTGAAGATGTTGTCATCGGGAAGTGTGAAGATAAACACGGAAGATTGTATCCGGAACGGGCGCAAGTCTTTGAGGGAGTTCCCATCGAGGTCAACCTCAAGCTTCGTGGTTCCGTCGATGACGCCCTGGACGCCAGTACGAAAATTGTTGATTGTATCCGGCGGGGGCGGGGAATTCTCCGAATTTACGATTGGAAAGAAAAAATTCTTCCCACGCGGCACTTTGCATTGCCGATTCGCGATGCTGGCATTACAGGTCGTGTCGCCCGTTGCGCAAAACTTGCCGCCAAGGAAGAATACCTGGCCGGTTTGCTCAGTTCCGCAGTCCCCCTTGTCGAATAAGGGGTGCACCGATGCCCGCCGACCATTCGCCATAGGTCCTGCCCGCGATCACCGCATCGGGTGCAATGACCTTTGATGTCAAACCATCCTCGGCCAAAGCAGCGAGTGGCAAGGCCGCAACAAACAGAAAGCTGGCCGTCGCGAGCGCGTGCGATCTGCGTCTGTCCATCTTACTCTCCTCCCTATTTGCTGTTTTTGAAAACAAACCTCCGATCCGATTAACTGGGTCTATCGGACCTCACCGGGCGCTCGAAGGCGCCATTTTTTGCCTGATTTGGCAACCGCGCTCCGGTTCAACGAAGGGCGGCTTCCGGGATGACCACGGCCTCGACCGCAACGCCGTTGAGATCGCCGAGCGCCGGGCCGTTGGTTATGCGGGCGCTCGCGGGGACTCCGCTTTGTGTAACCCCATTCGCGGCAAGCGTGTTCAATGAGGTCCCGTTCAAAGAGGTCCCGTTCGTGCTGATTTTAGCTCCCGCGGGCGCGACACATGCCAGCAGCGCGGCGAGGGTCAAAGGCGCGCCTATGATCGAGGCGCAACGAGAAAAATGTAACATCGCTTCCTCCTTCGCGGAAAGTTTGGGGCTGGCAAGAACGAAAGACGGTACGGTATAGTCTAAACCGCGCCCCCCGGCTTACCGGCCGCAACTGAATCGTCGCACCTCCCGCCGCCCCCCGTCAAGACCGGCTAGCGGATGGGCGTGACTGGTAGGGGACCAGCACAAAGCAGTAGCGTGCGGTTGAGGGCAAATCTTGTAGAGGAAGGCCTAAGAGCCCGTTTCACAAGCCTCGCCTTCATCCCGAGGAGCCCACGAAGTGGACGTCTAGATGGCTCCCGATGCGCCCTCGCCATTCGAGACAACCCTTCGGGCTTCTCTCCAGTCGCCCGCGTCCGTTGCGTTCGCTTCGCGAACCGCTACGCTCGCAATGGAGCCTCGGGCTTCCTTCCGCTCAGGGTGAGGGCTTGGGTTCTGCGCAAGCTTTTGAAACGGGTTGTAAATAATGCTTCGTTTTTTTCTGTCGCGTGTTTTTACGGCGGTTCCGGCGTTTTTCATCATCGTCGCCCTTGCGTTTTTCCTGATGCGGCTCGCGCCGGGCGGACCGTTTGATTCCGAGCGGGCGCTCGATCCGGAAATCGCCAAAAATCTACGTCGGATCTACAGGCTCGATCTGCCTCTCGTTCAGCAATTCTGGCTCTATTTGCAAAGCCTCGCCCATGGCGATCTCGGGCCTAGCCTGCATTGGCGGGATTTTTCCGTCAACGAACTCTTTGCCAACGCGCTCCCCGTTTCGGCTTCGCTCGGCGCGAAGGCCATGTTCCTTGCGATCCTCGCTGGAACGGCACTCGGCCTTGCCGGCGCGATGAGCAAAAGCGCGGTTGGCCCGCGCCTCGTCGATGGCGCGGCCATATTCGGCATCGTTCTGCCGGTCTTTGTTATCGCGCCCCTTTTTCAGCTTGGATTTGGATTGACTCTCCATGCCTTGCCGGTTGGCGGGTGGAACGATGGCGCGTGGCAAAACCAAGTCTTACCGGTGATAACGCTCGCCTTGCCGCAGATCGCGATCGTCGCGCGGCTGATGCAAGCGTCACTCCGCGATGCGCTGGCGATGCCGCACATAAGGACGCTGCGGGCTTTTGGAATGCCGGGCTATCACATTTACGTTCATGCCCTTCGCGCCGCATTTGCGCCGGTTGTATCCTATCTTGGCCTCGCCGCCGCCAATGTGCTCACCGGGTCGGTTGTGGTCGAGACCATTTTCGGGATTCCAGGCATGGGCCGGTATTTCGTCGATGGCGCGCTCGGCCGCGATTACACGCTGGTCATGGGCACGGTCATCGTCGTCGCGGCGGCTGTCCTTTTGTTCAATCTCATCGTCGATCTCATCCTTGCTTGGCTCGATCCAAGAGTGCGTTACGACTCGAGGCCGCGATGAACAAGCCATTGCCGACAACCCATCCGCGCCTCGCCACGGGCGCTTCGCGCCATTTGCCAATGCGGGCGAGCCTCGTGATCCTTGGTCTGATCGCGCTTCTTTGCCTAATCGGTCCGCTCGCCTCTGGCCATCCCTACGATCAGGTTTATCGCGATTACGTGCTCGTTCGCCCCTCGCTATTCGCGCATCCGGACGCCACGGAAACGCGCGAGGCGCTAGAGAGGATAGCGCGGCGCATTCGTGTCCGCGTCGAAGCCTTGCGCCAGGATGGGGAGGTTCTGCATCTGGCGTTTAGCGCCGATAGGCCGATTGATACTCGCGCTTTGCGGGCCTTTGAACGCTCCGACGTTTTCGGGCGCGCGGGGATCACTGGAACCGAAGACGAAGGCCGCCGCCTTTCCATCGACGTGCCCGTGAAGCGGACGGTGTTTCTGTTCGGGACCGACACCAACGGCCGTGATCTTTTTGACAGGACACTCATCGCTGGCCGCATCTCTCTCGCCGTGGGCCTGCTTGCCTCTTTCGTGGCCCTGACCATCGGTGTCGCCTATGGCGCTGTCGCGGGCTATGCCGGCGGACGCATCGATGCGCTGATGATGCGCATTGTCGAGATCGTCTATGCGCTCCCTTTCATTTTCTTCGTGATCGTCCTCGTCATGGTATTCGGGCGGCATTTCGTGCCGATTTTTATCGCGATCGGCGCCGTCGAGTGGCTCGACATGGCGCGGATCGTGCGCGGCCAGACGCTTTCGATCAAGCAAAGGGATTTTGTCGCCGCCGCCGAGGCGCTTGGCGCGAGCGCCCCGGCGATTTTGTGGCGCCATGTCATTCCCAATGCCACGGGGCCTATCGCTGCCTTTCTCGCCGTGCTCGTTCCGCGCGTGATCTTGCTCGAAAGTTTTGTGTCCTTTTTAGGCCTTGGCGTGCAGGAGCCGTTGACGAGCTGGGGCGTGCTAGTCGCCGATGGCGCTCGCAACATCCAAGGCTCAATCCATCTTCTTATTTTTCCCGCATTATTTTTGGGCGCCACGCTCGGCGCGTTGCAGAGTCTTGGCAACGCATGGCAGGGCTCGCCCGGCGCCGGGCGCCATTGATGGACGCTGCCGCCAAGCCGCTCCTCGGGGTGCGCGATCTTCACGTGAGCTACGGTCCGGCGTCTGTCGTAAAGGGAGTGAGCTTTACGCTCCGGCGCGGCGAAACGGCGGCGATTGCCGGCGAATCCGGTTCCGGCAAGTCCCAGACCGTGCTCGCGGCACTTCGGCTTCTGCCCCGCCAAGCGGTCACCACGGGTTCGGTGATATTCGAGGACACCGAGCTTCTGGCGCTTTCGCGAAGGCGGCTCGATACGCTCCTTGGCCGGCGTATTGCGATGGTTTTCCAAGAACCGATGTCTTCCCTCGATCCCCTGTTTACGGTGGGCGCGCAGATCGGCGCGATCCTGCGTCTCAAGGCAGGCCTCTCACGCCGCGCGGCCAAGGCAAGGGCAAAGGAGCTTTTGGACCTCGCCGGCATCTCGGAGCCGGGGCGCCGCGTCCATTCCTATCCGCATGAATTGTCCGGCGGCCAGCGCCAGCGCGTCGCGATTGCGATGGCGATTGCCTGCAACCCCGATCTCCTGATCGCCGACGAGCCAACGACGGCTCTCGACGTGACGGTCGCCGCAAGAATCCTCGAACTTCTCGCAAAACTCAAACAGATTTTTGGCATGGCGATGATTTTCATCAGCCACGACCTTGGGCATGTGCGCCGGATCGCCGATAGCGTCCATGTGATGCGCGAGGGGGAAATCGTCGAAGCCGGGTCCACCGCCGATGTCGGCGCGAATCCGCGCCACGAATATACCCGCATGTTGCTCGCAGCCATGCCCCGTGCGCGGGAGCACGTTCGGATGGAGACGCCGGTGCTGTTGCGCGCGCAAAAAGTCGGCGTGCGGTTTTCGTTGCGTGGCGGCTTGTTGAGCCGGGCGCGGGAGATCAAGGCGGTCGATGGCGTCAGCCTGCGCCTCAATCAGGGTCGTACGCTCGGCATCGTCGGCGAATCGGGTTCCGGCAAATCGACGCTCGCCCGGGCGCTCTTAAAACTCGTGCCCGCGAGCGGCACGGTCAGTTTCGACGGGCGTGACCTCACGCGACTCGACAGGTCCGCGATGCGGCCGTTGCGGCGCTTCATGCAGCTCGTATTTCAAGACCCCTATGGCTCCCTGTCGCCCGCGATGTGCGTCGGCGATATCATCACGGAGGGATTGCGCGTGCATGAACCGGCAATTAGCCGCAAGGAGCGCGACGCGCGCGCGGTTTTGGCCCTTGAGGAAGTCCTCCTCGACCCTAGCCTGCGGAATCGCTTTCCCCAAGAGTTGTCAGGCGGGCAGCGGCAGCGGGTGGCGATCGCGCGGGCGATGATCTTAAAACCGCGACTCGTGGTGCTCGACGAGCCGACCTCTGCCCTCGATCGCGCGGTCCAAATCGGTATTCTCGCTCTGCTCGAAGATATGCAGGAGGCGCATGGTTTGACCTATGTGTTTATCAGTCATGACCTCGCCGTGATCCGCGCGGTGGCCGACGAGATCGCGGTGATGAAGGATGGGCGCATCATCGAACAGGGACCGGCGCGAGAGATTGTCGAGCGTCCCCACGCGCCCTATACAAGGGCGCTCATCGCGGCGGCGTTGCAAACCGGCGAGGGGTGACGCCGCCTCCTCCCAAAATTCCGAAAAGTATATCCCTGCCGCAAGACCGCTATGCTCTGCCTGCTAGGCCGTGTGGACGGATATCGGAAAATATAGGTCAAGGGATTCCCAAATCACTTTTTCGGTGATTCATGGGTGGCTGGCTTTTGGAGGGCCGGCCATGCTGACGAAGATGACCGAAGAAGATTGGGTGCTTGTGCACGAGGTGTTCGATGCCTGCCGCTCGCGGCGTGGGGACAAGGGGCGGGACGACCGCAAGTTTCTCGAAGCCTTGCACTATTTCACGATCCACAACATTACTTGGCGAGCGCTGCCGGCCGAGTTCGGCTCTTGGAACAGCATCTGGAAGCGCTTCTGGCGCTTGAGCCGCAGCGGCGTGTTCGAAACTTTCTTCGAAGCGCTCGCCTCCTTGAGCGAGCGGGCGCATCTCGTGCAGATGTTCGAACTCGACCGTCATCCGCGCGCATGTGTCGGCGGCCGGCGCAAAAGGGGGCAGGATGGCGAAGCCCTCGGGCGCTCCCGGGGAGGGTTCTCGACCAAGATCCATCTCAAGACCGATCTCGACGGCTATCCGATCGGCTTCCATCTGACCGGCGGCGAAGCGAGCGACAGCCGCAACTTCGAAGTGCTCCTCGACCTCGGTCCGGACGTCGATCCCCGCGCCGTTGTCGCGGACAAGGGCTATGATGCAAAGACAAATCGGGAGGCGGCGCGTAACCGCGGCATTTGTCCGGTCATCCCCTATCGCTCGAACACCATCGACAAGCCGAAGTTCTTCGCAAAGGTCCTCTACAAAGCGCGGGCGCGTATCGAGCAAATGATGGGCAAGATCAAGCGCTTCAAACGCATCGCGCTCCGCTGCGAGAAGACGGCAAGAAACTATGCCTCATTCCTCGCACTCGTCTGCGGCTTCATCTTGATCAAATCCGTCCACACGGCCTAGCCCCCATTATGCGGCGCAGGTTGGCGGATATGGCACAAACCGCTGATTTAGCGTAGGAAATAGGTGCCAAAGCTAATCCACGCCATTTCCGCGAGACCACACCCGCCATGAACAATCTTATGCTGCCGCTGCCCGGTCTGTCACCTGTCTCCGGCAAGACCGTTGTCGTCAAATTCGACGGTGGTCTGTTGTCGTCGGACGGCGGCATTCTGGTGTTGCGCGAGGTCGAACAACGCCGTCGCGTCGCCGATCGCCTGGCCGCCTGCATCGAAGACCCGCGTTCGCCCGAGCAGATCACACACAGCCTCGCCGACATTATCCGTTTTCGACTGCTGATGATCTCGGCAGGCTACGAAGACGGTAACGACGCCTCCAATCTTCGCGGCGATCCCATGTTCAAGATGGCGCTGGACTTGTCGCCGTCCGACCGCGAGCTGTGTTCGCAGTCGACTATCTCCCGCCTGGAGAACCTGCCCGACGCTCGCACCCTGCTGCGCATGGGCCGCGCCATGGTCGATCTTTACGGCGAGTCCTTGCGTCAGGTCCAAAAGCGGATCACACTCGACATCGACGACACGTTCGACGCGGTTCATGGCGGCCAGCAGTTGCAACTCTTCAATGCGCATTACGACGAATATGGTTTTCAGCCGATCGTCGTATTCGACGGCGAGGGCCGCTTCATCACGACGGTGCCTCGCCGCCAAACGGCCGGGCGGCAAGGAGATCCGGGCCTTCCTGCGCCGCCTGCTGCGGGCGATCCGCGCCAACTGGCCAAACACCCAGATCTTGCTGCGCGCCGACAGCCATTATTGCTGTCCCGAAGTTCTCGACTGGTGCCGGGCCAACGGTCTCGGGTTACATCCTGGGCGTCGCGCCGACCACGACATTGCGCCGCCATGTCGAGGGCATCGAGGCCAGCACGAAGACGCGCTTCGAGGCCGCGCCGAAGGAGGACGGCAAGCTCCGCCGCTTGCAAGCTCCGCCGCTTCAAGGAGTTCTTCGATGGGGCCAAAAGCTGGAGCCGGGTCGAGCGGATCATCGCACGCATCGAAGTCGGCGCGGAAGGGCCTGACACGCGCTTCATCGTCACGAACCTGAAGGTCCGCAACGCCGGTGTCCTTTACGAGGATGTCTACTGCCGGCGGGGCCAGGCCGAAAATCACCATCAAGTCGTGGAAGACGCATCTGGCGGCCGACCGCACCTCATGCACGAAGGCCACGGCCAACCAGCTCCGGCTGTTCCTGCACGCCGGCGCGTACTGGCTGATGTGGGGCCTGAGCGCATCGATGCCCAGGCGCTCGATGTGGCGCGTTGCGCAGTTCGACACGTTGCGCCTGCGGCTCATCAAAGTCGCCGCCCGCGTCGTCGAGATGAAGACGATGATCCGTGTTCAGCTGCCGACGTCGTGCCCCGCCCAGGATACTCTGCGTCTCGCACTCGGGCGTATACCGCGCCTCGTCACCTGACCGACGGGGCGCAGCGCCCCTAACCCTTGAGCCCGTCCCGTCAACCCGCAAACATTCGCCACCCGCCCTCTGGGCCCGACGCCGGAAAAGACGCGGCGCGTTTGCGACTGAACGAAATCAGATAAAATCACGCAAACGCGACATTTTGCGCGCCGTACCGGTCAGAGCGCCGCATAATCCAGGTTAATATCGACGCAGAAATCTACAAATGGCGGCACCTGATCGAAAATTTCTTCCAGAAACTCAAGGAATTCAAACGCATCGCCATGCGCAGCGACAAAACAGATGCCAGCTTCTCAGCCATCATCTATCTTGCCGCCGCCGTCATCAATTCAAGATGAATCTGCAACAAGCCCTAATGAAGAAAAGCAAAAATATAAAGAAAAAGCATGGGCCTATTGGCCGATTGAAACGCTCATTTGCGTTATATTGATTGGCTTTGCCGCTTGGTGGTTCCGGTCGTCACAAAAAGACAACACGCCAAATTCACCAGAAGTGAGCCGCACTTTCATACCTTTACCGGCGGTTCCAGTTCCGCCCACACCTCCTCCCGTCCGACCAAAACAAGAACCTCCAAAGCCATGGGTGACGGACGAAGAAATAGAACGAGCACACAAAGCGAGATGCTCGCTTATCCAAGAAACCCCAGAGTATATTATTGGATTAAAAAATCTGTATGGGGATGATCGTGTAGCAATATATTTGAGGAAGTGGATAAAAATTTTATATCAATTTGATGGAGTAATAAAGAAAAAGTATAATAAAACTGACTTTCTTATTATTAAAATGTCTAATATATTAGGGATTTTTCTAGCACTGGAAGCAAAACAATGGGAAGATAAAATAGCAACGATAAAGAAATGACATCTTATAGTGACGGAATGTCAAATATCCAAAATTAATTAGTTAGATTTGGTTGCCGTAAATTGCATGCTTTTGATTAGATATCGCCAAGATTAATTCCATCAAGCTCCCGCGCCGCAATACACGCCAAGAGAAATGATGCGGCGAACCTGCGAACTAAGAACAGCCGATACTAGACTCAAAGGCCGCAACATGAACGATCTGATCGCAACCTAGCGATACTTTCCAGAATACACCGCCTCGGGTGATCTGATCCTTCCCAAGAACTTCCATGAATGGGTATTTGTGGAAGCGTCGTTGACGCCGAACGCGCTCAATAGTGGCAAGGCAGGTTTTCCGGAATATCATTCCAACAATGGATAGAAGTGCGTCCAAACCTCGTCTTTCTTTGCGCTGGCCATGTGGCAATAGGCACATTGCTCTCTTGGTTTCAGCGCGGCAGTTGGCGCCTTCGGCTCGTGATGACTGAAATTATAGTAGCCCCCGCCGCCTGTGGCGGCATAGCGCTTGGTGCCCTTGACAGTCACATCAGCGCCGTTGAAGGGACCAGGGATAGCCGCGCCCCGAAGGCTCAGTCCTCGATCCATCCGGATTCTCTCCGCTCAGTGTATGCTGCAGCTCCTTCAACATGATCGTCCCTTCGGGAAATTCGCCCGTCTTCTTGAATATCTTGTATGAGCCAGGCTCGTTGTAGACATTATGATATTCCGGAAAACCTGCCTTGTTCGGCGTCAACGGCGCTCCCATAAATACCCATTCATGGAAGTTCTTGGGGAGGATCAGATCACCCGAGGCGGTGTATTCTGGCAAGTATCGCGTCCGAGGTGAAAGTGTTGTCATTCGGTGTGGTTTGGTCGGCGGACGACCGAAGGCGACTGTGGCCAGCACAATTCCCATCAGCGATATCAGGAGCACTGAGCTTTTCTTGATCATAGCGTCCTCCCAAAAACCTAGTTCCGCCTAAGTTAACGCTTGAAACGCAGTCGAGTTCCAATAGGGCAGACCCTTCGACGGCCCCCCAGACCGCGTGTTTGCCGTGCGGCTTGCCTCCGATCGTGCAGGCATCTGTCTCATCCTTCATCTGCCTCGACTCGGATAAGTCCCGGTGCACGGGAGAGCATTGCCTCTTCCCAGAGCCGAAATCCGCCGCGAAAGGCATTGGCGTTATGGCCTGCGCGACAATGCGGCGGCAGCGCTTCGAGCTTCTTGACGTTGCCTCCCCCAAGCACAGTGTCGTCGGGCTCCAGCGCCGCTATCAGGCGAGCCACGACGTCGGCAACGTCACGACGCCATTGCTTTTTGCCGTGGCGCTCCAGTCCTGCCCGGCCGACATAGTCCTCATAGGTGCCCTTCTTGTAGGGCAGGTGACCGAGCCCCATGGCCTCCACGATGCCGTCGACAATCATGGTCGATCCAAGCCCGGTTCCGAGGCCGAGAAAGAGCATCTTGCCGCCCTTGTAGCTCCCCAAGGCCTGCATTGCGGCGTCATTAACAACCTTTACGGGACAGCCGAATGCCGCGCCAAAATCGAATCCGACCCACCCGCGTCCCAGGTGGTATGGCTCTGCAATCGGCCTGCCGCGGAGAACCGGGCCGGGATAGCCGATCGACACCACGTCATACGTCCAATCTCCGGCGAGCTTCTTGACTTCTGCAACCATCCGCCTGGGCGTGAGCGTCGGCCCGGATAAAAATGATTGACGGTCGTTTTGCCCGGTCGCGAGAATCTTGACCGAGCTTCCGCCCACATCGACAGCCAGCACGGTTTTGACCGAGGACTTCATTGCAACGTCATCATGTCGTACCATCCCGTTCTCGACGACGAGCACCGACCCCGCGTGCACTGCGCTAACTCACTCGCTTGAGAACGGCGCATTTGGATCCGATCATGCCCATCAGGGACACTCCCCCCTTTTCTGAACTCCAATCTGTGACGGCCCCTACGAAATGCCGCTCTGGGTGAGCCGCTGTCAGGAGAGCCGTGGCGGCACATTGGAGAAAAGAGGACCGAGTCCTTCCGCCATGGTCGGATGCGCGAGAATGGCATCGCGTAGGTTCGTATATGGCATGCCCGCCAGCATCGCCATTTGTACCACGGCCATGACCTCCCCGGCTTCGGCGCCGATCATCGTGAAGCCAAGAATGCGGTCGTCGCGCGCGGCGACAAGCGCCTTCATAAAGCCCTTTCTTTCGTCGATCGTGTGCGTCCGAAGCACGCCACTCATCGGCAGTTTTGCGACGCGCGCTTCGATACCTTGACGTTGCGCCTCGCCTTCGCTCAGTCCCACCCGTGCGAGCGGGGGATCCGTAAACATGCAGTAGGGAATCAACCGGTCTCGGGTCGTGCGGTTTGCCCCGGCCAAATTGTCCCGAATGATCCGGAAGTCGTCGAAGGATACGTGGGTGAACTGTGGGCTGCCGGCACATTCTCCGATCGCCCAGACCTCGGGCGCACTGGTCTCCAGGCGCTCATTGACTTTAATGTAGCCACGGCCGTCCAATTCAACACCGGCCACCTCGAGCCCGATCCCGGCGGTGTTGGGAGTGCGCCCTGCCGCGACCAGGATGTCGCTACCCTCGATGGTCTGCTCACCTGAGGACGTGCGCACCAGAAGGCTGACATCCCCTCCCGAGCGACCCTGCACGCGGCGTGTCTCCGCCGCCACTATAATGTCAATTCCTTCGTCACTGAGGATCCGCCGCATCTCGTCCGCGACGTCTTGGTCCTCCCGGCCAGCGAGCTGAGGTCCATGCTCGATGATCGTAACGCGGCTGCCGAAGCGACGATATGCCTGCGCCATTTCCAGGCCGACATAGCCGCCGCCGAGCACGATCAGATGTTGCGGAACATAGTCGAGTTCCAGCGCCTCGACGTTCGTAAGCGGTCCGGCCGCATCGAGGCCAGGTACGTTGGGACTTGCCGCGTGTGTTCCGGTATTGAGGTAAACCCGATCGCCCGCCAGCACGCGCGTTCCGCCGTCATTCAAACGCACCTCGAGCGTTTTCGGCGCCACGAAATTCCCTGCTCCCATGATCAATTCCGCGCCGGTCGCCTTGTATTGCTGTAAAGTCATGGCGATCATCTCTTCGACCATGTCGCGCTTGCGCTGACGGACCTTGGCCATGTCGGTCGCGACGGCACCCGTCATCGCGCCGAAGCTTGCGGCATGATGCACCAAGTCGGCAACTTTCGCGCTCCAGATCTCGTCCTTGCTAGGAAGGCAGTTGGTGTTGGGACAGGAGCCGCCAATCAGCCGGCGCTCGACCACGGCGGTACGTCGCCCGGATTGCGCCATATGCCAGGCCAGAAACATGCCGCCATTTCCACAGCCAAGGACAAGAGTTTCAAACCGTTCCGGCTGAGCCATGGCTATCTCCTCTCCTCGCGCAAACCTCGAGTGTCATCTTCCTATGCCTGGCCGAAAGTGACACCTCTGACAATCGGCTTCACAAAATAGTGTGGTGCAGCAAAAGTACCAGAGGGAACGTTGCCATCGATTGCTGGAAGCCCGCCGGCAGACGCCCCAACGGGGTTCTCCGACAGCCCCGCGAGAGTTCTGATGCGCGCCCAATATCCGCTCAGGGTGTGCGCCGTGAAAAGGCGGCGCTTTCCAGTGGGTGCAAGTCCTACCCGGCGACCGCTCCAGCCGGAAGCAATCGGAGCAGGCATGGAGGTGACGAAATGTCTGAAGCCTTCGGATAGCGGGTCACGAAATACGGTGACCGCGCGAGTGTGCAGGCCGCAACGCGAGTGAACGCCGAGCAAGCCTCGAAAAGGACGATGTGCAGGCCGACCCGGTGACCCTTCCGGGGAAGGCTGACACGGCTGGGTGTGAGCGACGAGTACGCCCAGCCGCTGCACCGGGGTAGTGGCGGCAGCATGTAGACAAGGAAAGCGCACGCAACACGGGAAGCCCCAATACGTGATCAGGGATGATCAACCGGACGCCCGTGAGGGACAGGCCGGGCGCGTTGGGGTGGCGGAGAGGCCCGTAATACCGATGAAACCGGGTAATGCCGGTGGAGGGAAGGAGCCTCAGTTCAAGACCGACGCAAGACGTGGTGAGGGACCTGGAGATTGGGCAACCTAGCAACTCCGAAGAGTGTTCAGAAACTGCAGACGGCGTTACACGCGAAAGCGAAGGCGGAAGCCGGCTATCGGTTCTACGCCCTGTACGACAAGCTCAGCCGTGACGATATTCTGGCGCATGCCTATGCCCAGTGCCGCTCCAACAAGGGCGCGCCGGGTGGCGACGGTCAGGACTTTGCGGATATCGAGGCGTACGGGGTTGAGCGGTGGCTTGGCGAACTGGCGCTTGCGCTCAGGCAGGAGACTTACCGGCCGGAGCCGATCAGACGCGTGTTCATACCGAAGGCCAACGGCAAGCTCAGGCCGCTGGGCATCTCGACCGTGCGGGACCGGGTCTGCATGACAGCAGCGATGCTGGTGCTGGAACCGATCTTTGAAGCCGACCTCCTACCGGAAATCTACGCCTATCGCGCCGGGCGAAACGCCCAGCAGGCAGTCGTGGAGGTGGAAGAGCTACTGTTCCGTGGCCACCCGGACGTCGTAGACGCCGACCTCGCGGACTACTTCGGGAGCATTCCGCATACCGACCTCCTAAAGTCGGTAGCGCGCCGGATCGTTGATCGGCGCGTGCTGCATCTGATCAAGATGTGGCTGGACTGCCCCGTAGAAGAAACCGACCAACGAGGGCGGAAGAAACGTACGACCGAGGCCAGGGACAACCGGCGCGGCATTCCGCAGGGCTCACCCCTCTCACCACTGCTGGCGAATCTTTACATGCGCCGGTTTGTGCTGGGGTGGAAGAAGCTCGGCCTCGAGCAAAGTCTCGGCACTCGCCTCGTCACTATGCGGACGATCTCGTGATCCTGTGCCGGAGGGGCAGCGCTGAGACAGCCCTGGCACCATCTGCGCGCGATCATGGGCAAGCTGAAGCTGACGGTGAACGAGGAGAAGACACGGATCTGCAAGGTCCCGGAAGGGGAGTTCGACTTCCTGGGATATACGTTCGGGCGAATGTATTCCCCAACGACCGGCAAAGCCCGCTTGGGCCACCGGCCGTCAAAGAAGAGCATCAAGCGCATGGTCGAAAGAGTCCACGCGCTGACCGACCGAGCGCGCAGCTGGCAAGAGACCACAGAGCTCGTCGACATGTTGAACCGCGCGCTTCGCGGGTGGGCCAATTACTTCAGTGTCGGCACTACCAGCAAAGCCTATCGCGCGCTCGACAACTACACGGCTGTGCGGTTGCGCCGGTGGCTGCGATCCAAGCACAAGGTCAGGCGACGTAAGGGCGGGAGCTATCCACTCTCGCACCTATACGGGCACTTCCGGCTCGTACGCTTGACCCAGCTCGGCCGCGGCCCATCGTGGGTGAAGGCGTGAGATCTTATCCGAGAGCCGGATGCGGGCGATCCGCATGTCCGGTTCGATGAGCGGGGTGTGGGCAACGGGCGAGCTAGTGAGGCACCGCCAGACGAAAGGGGCGGCAACAGATATGCCCGGCCTAAAGCCACCCGCGCCACACTCCAACTCTACCAATTAGCGGACGTTCGTGTGCCAGCAAGAAGCACGCGAAACTGCATAAGATACGGCATCAGCCAGGCATTGTTGTGGATGTTCATCCGGTCCTCCTCTGGAACACTGAAGCTTCGCAACCCCAGATTCCTCGATGGAGACCGGATGGACAACCTATGGAAAGCTCACAGCTAGCGCGCGCATTTCTGCGAGAATGCCGAGGCTACGATGGACGCGCTCTGGGGCTTTACGCCAGAACACTCCGGCTGTCGAAATCTTTTGTCGGCCCGAATACGATGAAGCCCAAGGCCATCGCAGCTGAGGACGAGACCGTCAATCGCCGTCTATCAATCCGACAAACACAACGCCGGAAGCTATTCCGACCAGTTCACAAATTGCTCCGAGGACGCTACTGGGGGTAAGGATGGCGAGTCCAAGATATAAAGCTGCAGCACAGATCACGCCGCTGCCTATGGCCCAGCTACTCATTTTTTCCTCCCGCACCTTCGCTCCGGAGGCCGTGTCAAAATTCCCTTGGTTCTCGGACCCGGCGCCTCTGTGTGCTCTACGCCTTGTTAAGAGAAGCCTTAAACGTTACACGGCAAGCGTGATCGCAACCATGTAAGGTTCAAGGGTTTTGTGTAAGAATTAAGCGCCGCGCTTGTCTGTCGGGGACTCGACATTTCGATCGCGATATTTTTGAGATGCTTGGTTTTCGACTGGACCGGGTGGACCGCCCGGCACCCCAGGAGGCGCGGAACGACTGGGGTCGAATTAGGCTCCGGAACTGGTGCAGGTTTCACAATTTCGGGGCCGACACCGGGCTGAGGCTTGATCACGCCCCCGCTGGCGTCCAACTCTGGAATCGCCTGGTTACCCGCACGACCTTCTGGCGCGGTCTGCACCGATGCGCCCGCGGCCCCCAATCCCAGCAATCCTGTAAAAACCAGCGGCAACGCAGCGTTCATCAGCCATCTCCGCCAGGCTGTCCGCACGGCACCATCTTGACCGCGACCACGCCGGCCATTAATGATAGTTCACCAGCGGCAACCTCCGCGTAGCGCGTTTAATTGACCAAACCGCGCTACGGTATTGACGAGGTCGCTGTCGGCGTGGGGCTTTTGAAGAATGGCGACCGCTTTGCTTTAGAGCAGGCTGTCCCCGATCCGCCTCGTCGCCCGTCGTAATCACGACAGGGAAGCCCATAGCGATCAGCGCTTCATCCTCGATAATCAGCACCGATTTTCCGGCGAGCGGCACCTGACCTAGGGGCCCCTGCCGTTGCGCGGCCACGGGTGCAGCTTGCTCACTAATTGTCGTCGCCATGACGCACGCGTCCGAACCCAATCTTCGGTGTCATGGGAGCCAATATTGATCACACGCCTCCAGCTGTCTGTTCGACACCCGACAGAACGGTTTGATTTAATACGCAAGCTCAGGCAATGCGGCGCTCATTTGCTCGCGGATAGTGGCGTAACACTCGCACGCCACATCTTCGAGCCCCTCGCGGTCGATAATAACGATCCGGCCCCGGCGATTTTGAATGACGCCCGCCTTTTCAAGCTGGCGAGCCACCAGAGTAACCGTCGTCCGCCGGACCCCGAGCATTTGCGAAAGAAATTCCTGGGTCAGCGGAAGGACATCGGTATCGATCCGATCCCGGGTCTGGAGCAGCCAACGGGCTAAGCGGGATTCCGTGGCGTGGAGGGCGTTGCATGCCGCCGTCTGCTGAACCTGCGCCAAGAGCGCTTCGTTGTAGCTCACCATCAGATTTCTGATGCCCTCACTTTTCTGAACGGCCGTGTGAAATTGCAGACTGGAAATGCGCGAAGCCACCAGGGGAGCCTGGACGACCGCCCTCGTAAAACCCTGGCGGACGCCGAATCCAGACATTGCTCCAACCACGCCTTCGCTGCCAACCATGGCGGTCTCGATCCCTTGCACATCCGACATCACAGCCAGAAGGGAAACCATTCCCTGATGGGGGAAATATATCTGCTGAACCGGTTCCCCCGCCTCTTGCAAAAGCGACCCTAATTCGAGCGAGAGCTCCTTCAAGTGGGGCGCCAAAAGAGAATGATCTGCAGACGTGAGCGCCGCGAGCAGACGGTTCCGTCTGCCCTGGCCGGAGTGTTCCGATGCCATAGCCGTGTTCCCTGCCCGACCGGTGGGGCCAATGACCGCAGGGATGAAAAAGGCCGGCCCGCCGATAAGCGCCTCCACGGCAACCGCTAACTTTATATAGGCAACAAATATGGCAGCGTCTGTCAGATCTCCGACATAGCGGGAGAAACTTTACTTGGCGGCAGTCGGTTAAGCATCGTAGCGGCGTTGTCACGTCGTTGAAAGAAGAACACGAAAATTCTGCGTCCCGAATATTTTCAAACGACCGCGACTGCCTCGCGCCACATGTTCATAGCCGACGCGCGAAAGGCTCGGTGCGACGTTGGACGTTGAAAGTCTTGTAGGTGGCTGCGTGAGTTGAGAGAAATCTTTGGGCTGACCCCGGACACTTGAAACCCTGTATCTTGTATTCTCGTCGTCGGGTCGGTTGATGCGAATTCTCGGCTCGATTGTTGCGCCATCGACCACGCTCATGTCCTCTTGTGATTCCAAGATCACTGGCAGCGGCAGCATAAGACATCGTCCGTGACCAGCTTGTCTGGGACAAATCCTGCGGACCTTGTCATAGCCCATCTTGGTGGAAACGACCTCCTCGAACACCGAGAAGGTGCCGCCGAAGCCGCAGCATTCGTCGGGCCGGGCCGGCTCGACGAACTCGATCCCCTCGACCTTGGAGAGCAGGTCCATGGGCTTGGAGAAGAACGGCTCGCGCAGCCCGGACGGCCGCGCGTGCTTGAGCCGGCGCAAGGTGCCGCAGCTGTTGTGCAGGCCGACCCGATGCGGGAATCTGGCCCAGGGGAACGCCTTGACCTTCAGGATGTCGTGTAGGAACTCGACCAACACGTAGGTTCGGGCGCGGACCTCTTTGACCGCGTCGGTCTGCTCGATGGCGTCGAAATTGTCGCGCACATGGTGGACGCAGCTGCCGGAAGGCGCCACGACGTAGTCGAAGCCGGAGAAGTCGCGCACGAACAGCACCTCGGTGCCGGCCGCCTCCGCGTTGAACCCGCTGTTCGCCATCGGCTGGCCGCAGCATGTCTGATCGGCCGGGTACTCGACGTCGTGGCCAAACCGCTCCAAGAGCTCAAGCGTCGCGATGCCACCTCCGGGAAAAATGCGTCGATGTAGCAAGGGATAAAAAGCCCGATCCTCATGTGTCACCTCGCTTCAACCGGCGCATATTACCCTGCCTCGCTATCCTCACACGCAAGTCTGGGGAGTGCATTAACCGCGCTCGGCCATCAGCCGCTTGGTATTGGAAATCGCGCGCGCTGGGTTGAGCCCTTTCGGGCAGGTCTTGGCGCAGTTCATAATCGTATGGCAGCGATAGAGCCGGAATGGGTCGTCGAGCCGGTCAAGGCGCTCACCGGTCCGCTGATCGCGGCCGTCGGCTAGCCAGCGATAGGATTGCAGGAGGATTGCCGGGCCGAGATAACGGTCCGGGTTCCACCAATAGCTCGGACAGGACGTCGAGCAGCAGAAGCAAAGGATGCACTCCCACGATCCGTCGAGCTGTGCGCGTTCCTCTTGTGACTGGAGCCGCTCGCGGTCCGGCGGCGGCTGATCGGTTTGTAGCCAGGGCTCGATAAGCTCGTACTGCGCGTATAACCCAGTGAGGTCGGGGACGAGATCCTTCAGCACCGGCATGTGCGGCAGCGGAGTGATCCGGCTCGTCCCTTTCTTTAGGTTGTCCATCGGAGTGAGACAGGCGAGCGTGTTGACCCCGTCGATATTCATCGCGCAGGAGCCGCAGACCCCTTCCCGGCAAGATCGCCGGAACGCCAATGTCGGGTCGATCTGGTCATTGATCTTGTTCAAGGCGTCAAGGACCATTGCTCCGCAATGATCGCGATCGATGTCGAACGTATCCATCTGCGGTTTGGCATTCCTCGCCGGGTCCCAGCGATAGATCCGGAAACTCTTGACGCGCTCGGCCGGTCCCAGTGCTTGCCTTCGCCGACCTTCGAATTTACTGGAAGCGTAAACTCAGACATCGAGAATCCTCCCTGTTCGTGCGGATCGCGGGCCTCTCGCCGGCATCCAGGCGGGACCCCCGCCCGTCCGATCCTCCATCAGTGCGTGCGCTCGGCCGGCGGGAAGCTCTGCACCTCATTGGAGAGCGTATTGAGATGTACTGGGCGGTAGGCGAACCGCACGCTCCAGTCCTCATCCTTCCACGCAACCGTGTGCTTCAGCCAGTTCTTGTCATCACGCTGATGGTAATCCTCGCGCGCGTGCGCCCCGCGGGATTCGGTGCGCGCGTAGGCGGATTGGGCAATCACGACCGCTTGGTCTGCAAGATTGGCGAGCTCAGAGCCGAGACGAGCGCGACGTTCCAGAGCAGCGTATCGTCGTCGACAGTGACCCGTTCAAGCGGATCGCGCAGACCTTGCAGCTTATCCAACCCCTCCTTCAAAGTGTCACCCTGGCGGAATGCGCCGAAGCTGGACTGCATCGCCTCCTGCATCAGAGGGCGAACTTCGCCAGGCTTGCTGCCGCCCTTGCTGCGACGGATCTTGTCGAAGCGCACCATCGCGCGTTCTTCCGAGACGAGGTTCGCCTGCGGCACGCGTGATCCCGGCTTGACAATCTCCGCCGCGCGCAGCGATGCCGCGCGCCCAAATACGATCAGATCGAGGAGACTGTTCGTCCCGAGCCGATTGGCGCCATGGACCGAGACGCATGCCGCCTCACCAATCGCCATCAGGCCGGGCACGACGGCACCCGGGTTGTCTTCGGTCGGACAGACGACCTCGGCTCCAAGCGTCGTGGGGATGCCGCCCATGACGTAATGGACGGTCGGTATCACCGGGATCGGCACCTTGTGGGCATCGACTCCGGCGAAGATGCGGGCCGTCTCGACGATGCCGGGCAGTCGCTGATCGAGGACTTCCGGCGGCAGGTGCTCCAGATGCAGATAGATATGATCCTTCTTCTCCCCCACCCCGCGGCCCTCGCGGATCTCGATCGCCTCGGCGCGGCTGACCACGTCGCGGGAGGAAAGGTCCTTCTCGCGGGGCGCATACTTGGGCATGAAGCGCTCGCCCTTGCTGTTGGTCAGGAAGCCGCCCTCGCCGCGGGCGCCCTCAGTGATCAAGCAGCCTTCCCCGTAGATACCGGTCGGGTGGAACTGGATGAATTCCATGTCCTGCAATGGCAGCCCGGCGCGCAGCACCATCGCATTGCCGTCGCCAGTGCAGGTGTGCGCAGAGGTGCAGGATTGATAAACCCGGCCGCACCCGCCCGTCGCAATGACGGTCATGTTGGCGCGGAAGCGATGGATCGACCCATCCTCAAGGCCTCGGTACGGCTGAAGGGCACGCCGAAATGCTCAAGCTCGATGACCGCGGGAATCGCCTCGCGGCACATGTAGGCGATCGCATCCTGGTCGCCGAGCCAGTCGGAGCCCCTGACCGTGTCGTACATGTGCCAGCGCCAATCGTCCTTTTCCATGTTTCCGAGCGCCGCGCTGATGCCACCCTGCGCGGCGACCGTGTGACTGCGCGTCGGAAAGACCTTGGTGACGCAGGCGGTGCTCAGCCCTGCCGCGACCATTCCGAGCGTCGCCCGCAATCCGGCGCCTCCCGCGCCGAGAACGACCACATCAAAGGAATGGTCGACGATGTCGTAGCTGTTTCGCATTGTCCGCTTCCTTACCGGCCAAGAAAGATCTTAAGGACGGCGAGCACGCTTGCGCCCGCGAGCAGCACGGCAGCACCGCGCACCGCGAGTTCGGCAGCGACCAGCCACGCGCGCGCGTGCACGTAGTCGATCAGGATCGAGCGTAAACCTACGACCGCATGCGCCAGTACTGTCAGCACGAAAAGAAGGGTTAAAAGCGCCGGCACCGGCGAGGCGAGCCATTCGGCAGCACACAGCCTCGCCGACATTATCCGTTTTCGACTGCTGATGATCTCGGCAGGCTACGAAGACGGTAACGACGCCTCCAATCTTCGCGGCGATCCCATGTTCAAGATGGCGCTGGACTTGTCGCCGTCCGACCGCGAGCTGTGTTCGCAGTCGACTATCTCCCGCCTGGAGAACCTGCCCGACGCTCGCACCCTGCTGCGCATGGGCCGCGCCATGGTCGATCTTTACGGCGAGTCCTTGCGTCAGGTCCAAAAGCGGATCACACTCGACATCGACGACACGTTCGACGCGGTTCATGGCGGCCAGCAGTTGCGACTCTTCAATGCGTATTACGACGAATATGGTTTTCAGCCGATCGTCGTATTCGACGGCGAGGGCCGCTTCATCACGACGGTGCCTCGCCCCGCCAAACGGCCGGGCGGCAAGGAGATCCGGGCCTTCCTGCGCCGCCTGCTGCGGGCGATCCGCGCCAACTGGCCAAACACCCAGATCTTGCTGCGCGCCGACAGCCATTATTGCTGTCCCGAAGTTCTCGACTGGTGCCGGGCCAACGGTCTCGGGTTACATCCTGGGCGTCGCGCCGACCACGACATTGCGCCGCCATGTCGAGGGCATCGAGGCCAGCACGAAGACGCGCTTCGAGGCCGCGCCGAAGGAGGACGGCAAGCTCCGCCGCTTGCAAGCTCCGCCGCTTCAAGGAGTTCTTCGATGGGGCCAAAAGCTGGAGCCGGGTCGAGCGGATCATCGCACGCATCGAAGTCGGCGCGGAAGGGCCTGACACGCGCTTCATCGTCACGAACCTGAAGGTCCGCAACGCCGGTGTCCTTTACGAGGATGTCTACTGCCGGCGGGGCCAGGCCGAAAATCACCATCAAGTCGTGGAAGACGCATCTGGCGGCCGACCGCACCTCATGCACGAAGGCCACGGCCAACCAGCTCCGGCTGTTCCTGCACGCCGGCGCGTACTGGCTGATGTGGGGCCTGAGCGCATCGATGCCCAGGCGCTCGATGTGGCGCGTTGCGCAGTTCGACACGTTGCGCCTGCGGCTCATCAAAGTCGCCGCCCGCGTCGTCGAGATGAAGACGATGATCCGTGTTCAGCTGCCGACGTCGTGCCCCGCCCAGGATATTCTGCGTCTCGCACTCGGGCGTATACCGCACCTCGTCACCTGACCGACGGGGGGCGCAGCGCCCCTAACCCTTGAGCCCGTCCCGTCAACCCGCAAACATTCGCCACCCCGCCCTCTGGCCCGACGCCGGAAAAGACGCGGCGCGTTTGCGACTGAACGAAATCAGATAAAATCACGCAAACGCGACATTTTGCGCGCCGTACCGGTCAGAGCGCCGCATAATGCAGGCTAATTATGCTTCCGATTACTTCTCCAAGTCCATGTTGATTTGCATCAGATTAGGACCAACAGAAAGCGCCAGCCCATGAATGAGCTTATTGATTTGGCAGACGAGCTGGACCATAACGTCTCTGAATTTGATGAATCGCCGTTCCAGTCTTCCGTCAAAAAATTGCGCGATACCGCGGTCGCTATTGGGGATTCTTGGAGCGGCTCAAACCTCGGGTATCATGCAACCGTGTACTATGGTGACTTTCAGCCTCGTCCGCCAGGTGCTCATTTTAGCGTAGAATGGGGCATCGAAGAGGTGTTTGGTACCAGCCTCGGGTCTCGTGGCGATTGGCGGGAATACAACTATGGGGACGTAAAACAACTCATTTTTGAGAATGCGGGAAATCCTGATCTTGCAGAGCTTACAAAGCAGTCTGATGGCATCAAAGACTTATACCAAACAGCGAAACGCGAGATAATCTCTCGGCTAACGGTCGCGCTCGAAAATAAGGCAGACTCCTATCTGCGATCTTTGCTGGAAAGGTCAGAAAAGACACTGATTGTCTCAGCCAATGACTTAGCCCGTTTTCAATTGCCATCTCAAGTACGCTCCCGCAACTCAGTTGCCATGGGGCAAGGTCTGAGGGTTGCCCCACACCAAGAGATTCTGACCTCTTTGATGGGCTTGGCCTCACCAGCCCGATGCGTAAGGGAGCTTGCACAGATTGCGCGCCAGGCTGGCTCACACCTTGCTCGCATGGAAAAGAAGTCCAGCCGCAATAAACTTGTGGGAACGAATGTGTTCATTGGCCTTGGACGCGCGTTCGCGTGGAGGGACTTGAAGGATTTCATCAGCGATCGGCTGAAGCTTCCCTATGATGAGTTTAACCGCATCCCCATTGCCGGCATCACGAATGTCGCGCGCCTATCAGAAATGCTTGAATCGGCAGCTGTCGCCTTTGTCATTTTGACTGCCGAGGATGAACAGGCGGATAACAAAATGCACGCCAGATTGAATGTCATCCACGAAGTGGGCCTATTTCAAGGTCGCTTAGGGTTCACCAAGGCTATCGTGCTCATAGAGGATGGATGCGAGCAGTTCTCCAACATCGAGGGACTTGGGCAAATCCGTTTCCCTAAAGGAAAAATATCCGAAGTTTTCGAGGAAATCCGTCGCGTGCTGGAGCGAGAAGGGCTCATCGCGTAGAATAGCGCGTCGATATTCGCAAATGCGGACTTCACCTGGTTATAAGGTGCCACAATTGAGGCTTTGGCCCATAATGCCACGGGTAATCCTTCGCGACTAAGCAGCCCGAATTCAATGAGAACGGCGAGGCCAGCTCCATGCTTTTCGAAGGTCAAACGATCAAGGCCGATATGCTTGACGGGGGACTTGCCGAACTGCGCTTCGAGCGCGGCGGCGAGGCCGTCAACAAGCTCGACGCTCTAACATTCGGCGAGCTGCGCCGCTCGGTCGACGCTGTTGCGGCCACGCCCGCGATCCGGGGGGTTTTGATTACCAGCGCCAAGGATACATTTATCGTGGGCGCCGATATTTTCGAATTCACCAATGTCTTCAAGCGGCCGGAAAAAGACATAGCGGCTTTTGTCGGCGCGAATAGCGAGACCATCACCGCGCTGTCCGATCTCCCTGTGCCAACGGTCGCGGCGATCAATGGTCTTGCGCTTGGCGGCGGGTTTGAAGTCGCGCTTGGCGCCGACTACCGGGTGATGTCGAGCGCCGCGAAGATTGGTTTTCCAGAGATACATCTGGGTCTGTTCCCGGGCTACGGCGGCACCGTCCGCCTGCCGCGCCTGATCGGTTTGGGGCCAAGCGCCGAATGGATCATTTTTGGCGCGCAGCAAAGCCCCGAGCGGGCTCTTCGAGAAGGCGCGGCCGATGCCGTCGCCGGGCCGGAGGAATTGCGCGCGGCGTCCCTCGCAACGCTCAAAATGGCAATCGAGGGGAATGCCGGTTGGCAAACCCGGCGGTGGCGCATGAAGGAAAGCCTCGGGGTTGCCAAGGAGGAGGCGGCGTCTCTCCTCGCCAATGCCAGGGCGCAGGCGGCGAAGGCCCTGCCGCATCTGCCTGCGGCGCATTTAGCGGTGGAATTACTGGAAAAAGCCGCGGGTCTCGGCCGCGACGCATCTTTGGCGCTTGAGGCCGAGACTTTCGCCAAGGTGGCGAAGACGCAAGCCGCCAATTCGCTCGTCGCGATTTTTGTCAACGAGCAAGCCGTGAAGAAGACCATCCGCCGCTATGCCAAGGACGCGCCACCGGTGCGCAAGGCTGCCGTCGCGGGGGCTGGAATCATGGGCGGCGGCATCGCTTATCAGAGTGCCTCGCGCGGCGTACCAATCGTCATGAAGGACATTACCGCCACAGCCATCGACCTTGGCATGTCGGAAGCGCGCAAATTGCTCGCCAAGGCGGTGGAGACCGGAAGGCTCACGCAGGACAAGGCCGATGCGGTCATAGGCTCGATCACGCCAAGCCTCACTTATGAAGGTTTCGAGAATGCCGATGTGGTGATCGAGGCCGTCGTCGAAAACCTCGCGGTCAAGCAAGCGGTGTTACGCGAAATCGAGGCGATTGCCGCCCCCAACGCAATCCTTGTCTCGAATACATCGTCCTTGCGGATTGGCGCTTTGGCGGAAGCTCTGCGGCGCCCGGAAAAATTTTTAGGCATGCATTTTTTCAATCCTGTTCCCAAAATGCCCCTCGTCGAAGTGGTTCGCGGCCCCAAGACGTCTGCCCAAGCGATAGCGATGGTCACCGCCTATGCGGCCGCGATGGGCAAGACGCCGATCGTGGTCGAGGATTGCCCGGGGTTTGCCGTCAACCGCACGCTCACGCCTTATCTCATCGCGTTTCTGCGTCTCGTTCATGACGGCGTCGATTTTCAAGAAATCGACAAGGCGATGGAAACTTTTGGCTGGCCGATGGGCCCGGCCTATCTCATCGATGTCATCGGCATGGATATTGCGCACCATGTCGTCGAGATCATCTCGGCGGGATTCGCGCCGCGCATGGATGTGCCTTTCGAGACGGCGATTGAGATCCTGCTGCGCGACGGGCGCCTTGGCCAGAAGAACGGCCGCGGCTTTTATAAATACGAGAGCGATTCCAAAGGCCGGCCGCGCAAGGAAATCCATCCAGATACGGAGCGCCTGCTCGCGGCCGGGCAACCCAATGGCAAGATCGGCATCGGCGAGGAGGAGATTGCCCTGCGCATGATGCTGCCGTTGATCCTCGAGGCGGCGTGGTGCGTCGAGGAGGGCATCGCCGCGTCGCCGGGGGAGGTGGATATGTGTCTCATTCTAGGCCTCGGCCTGCCGCGCTATCTGGGCGGCGCGCTCAAATACGCCGATTATCTCGGGCTTAAAAACGTCGTCGATCGCGCTGACAACTGGGCGGGCCTTGGCCCAATCTACCGCCCCAGCGAACGCCTGCGTGCCATGACCGCCGCCGGCGATGTTTTCTACCCCGCATAAGCTCTTCACCGATACGCGAGGCCGCATGCTTAGCTTTCACGCCGCCGGCAAGGATGGGATCGAGGTCGCGACGGACGCCAAGACGATTCCGTCCGCGGTAAGTTGGATCGACGCCGAGCGACCGGACCCGGCGGAAATTGCTTTTCTCGAACGCACGCTCAAAATCGAGGTGCCGACACTGGAAACGCTCTCCGAAATCGAAACGTCGAGCCGGCTGCGCAGCGACAAAGACTGGCTCTATCTCAGCATTCCCATGATCCACCGGACGGATGGTTTCATGCCCACGCTGACACCGCTCGGCTTCGTCTTGTCGAAGGACATTCTTCTGACGGTGCGCAAGCATACGAAAGCCTTCGACGATGTGCTGGAGACTATTTCGCGGTGTCCGGCGCAAGCGGGAGGCCCCGGCGCCTTGATCGTCATTTCGGAAGTGATCGTCGGTCATGCCGCCGACGTGCTGGAAGGCGTCGGTAGCGATCTCGATGGCCTGTCCGAGGAAATTTTCGGCACGAATGCCGCCAACGTCCGGCGCCACAGGCCGCGCGAGGACGGCGCGCAATTACGTCTCGTGCTGCGCAAGGTCGGACGCAACGGCGATCTGACCTCGAAGATCGAAGACCTGCTTTTGGGCATGGCGCGCATGGTGCCCTATGTCGCGGCCAACGCGGCGCCCTATCTCGAAGCCGGCATACGCGCAAAGTTCAAAAGCCTGCAACGCGACATCGCTTCCCTCAACGATTACGAGACGCATCTAACCGATAAGATTCATTTCCTGCTCGATGCCACCTTGGGGCTGACGAACATCGATCAAAACAATATTTTCAGAATTTTGACCGTCGTCTCCGTGATTGGCATTCCGCCGACATTCTTCGCAAGCATGTGGGGAATGAACTTCAAGAACATTCACGAATACGACTGGGCATACGGCTATGAATTTGGGCTTTTCATCATTGCAGTAAGCGCGCTCATCCCCATCATATGGTTCAAATGGCGCGGCTGGTGGTAGATGCGGAGGCTGGTCACCGTTCGCGCCGCCACGACCGGGGATACGGACTGAGGTCATTTATTTGGCGCGTGGTCCGATCGTCAAAGTCGCGCCAATTAGAGCCCCACCATCTGCTGGGGGAGCGGCTCTCGTGGGTTCGAACTCGAGGCCTGACGTCCCGGTACTTTTTTACGAGAGCTGCGATTCCGACATCGACGGATTGAGAGAACACCAAGTCATTAGCATTGATGATAGTAAAGCGGTTAATTTCCATCGCACGTGGCCTCGAAATTCTTCTGAAAGTGGATCCCTTGGGCGGTGATCCCAAATCAAAATGATCTGTGTCAGCGAACGGCTTAACGATCTTCGCATACAGACAAAGTGACGGCGAAATCGGTAGAATCCTTTCTTGTGGTTTTGATTCTGGGACAATGGCGGAAGGATTGTCGCTCGTTAAAAATGGCGTTTCGGTTTCATTGAGCAGGATTATCCACTCTTGGTTGTAGAAAATCCACGTGGCCTCGGTTAGGCGCATCGTGGCAAACCTTTTGAAGAAGTCATGTTCGCGTTCGATTTCAATGTTGAGAGCCAGGGCACGAGCTTCCTTCGTATAAATAGTTTTGGCACGTTCCCTCTGTGCCGGGGGGCAAAGAGAAAAGTGCGCCCAAGCCATGGAGAGTACGCGTTTGTCCTCCGGATCAATGTTCCCGGCGCTAACCCCTTCGACTGTCGACTTCCACTTAGGCTCAAAAATTTTGCGGAAGTCCCCAAGGACAGCCGGATTGTCAAAATACGTTGGGTTGAGGTCGCCGTCCCATTCGCGGCAAACGTTAGCGGGCCAACAAGGAAATTGTTTGAGGTCGGACTTGCGATATGCCTGCAAGGGTGACTTGTTTTCGACAAGACACCAATTCCTGAGATAGGTCTGCGCTACATAATGGTCTTCTGCCATTGGTCTCTTCCAAATAATGGAGCAATACCACGAGAGTGCCTTGCGGGATTCCTAAAGGAAATCGATGCATTTCCGGGCCTTCTAGCGATCGGAGACCACCCTGCGGCCGTGCCGGCTAGAAGCGCGTAGATATTGTGGCGATACCGCCGAAGTTCAAGATGTCTACCAGTGTCGCAATCCTCTCAGCATAAGCATGTTCCTATGAACCCCGAAATGGATGACTCGTCTGGACTGCCTTGCAAGAACGCGAAGCCAATGGCCATGACCGGAGACGAGTTGGCCGCGCGGCTTCTCTATCGCGACGGGTTGATGCTCGTCATCGACAAGCCGGCCGGGATCGCGGTCCATCGCGGCCCGAAAGGCGGCGAAAATCTCGAGGACTATTTTCATGCCCTGCGCTTCGGGTTGCCGCGCAACCCGGCCCTCGTGCACAGGCTTGATCGCGACACATCGGGCTGCCTGGTGCTCGGGCGGCACCACAAGGCGCTGGAAAAGCTCGGCCTCCTGTTCAAGCAAGGCAAGATCGCAAAGACCTATTGGGTGATCGTCGAAGGAAACCCGGCGCAAGACGAAGGCTTGATCGACCTGCCGCTGAAGCGTCTCGATCCCGGTCGCGGCTGGTGGATGAAGGCCGATCCTTCGGGGCGCCCTTCGCAAACGTCTTGGCGGGTCTTGGGGCGCTCGGGCGCGCATGCGTTTTTGCAGCTTGCGCCGCTGACCGGGCGCACGCACCAGCTTCGCGTTCATTGCGCGGCGCAGGGCTGGCCGATCCTGGGGGATGCCATCTATGGCCATGGCGGCGCAATGGGCTTGCAGCTGCATGCGAGGGCGATCAAAATTCCGCTTTACAAAAACAAGGACGCGGTAAAGGTCGAAGCGCCGCCGCCTTTACATATGCGCGAGGCGCTGGCCGCGTTTGGCTAAACCGGAGAACGAGGCGGGCCGAAGACACAAGGGGCGAGCGGCCCCGCTGGCCGGAAAACAGACCTGTCTGCCCGGATTGCGGCACCGTCGATCAGGCGAGCCCCGTACAATAGCGCTTGCGACGAGACGCCTTGACGAGCAAGGATCCAAAAATGGTTTGGATGGCAGGACGCAAAGTGACCCGCGAGGGAAAAATAGGCGTGGCGATCAGGCGATGGCCCCTGGCGCCGAGGCTTTTATTCATCGCCGCGTTTCTAAGCTTTTGCGGCGCCGGTCGCGCCGCCGCGGGAGAATCGGCAAGCGTTGGCGTCGCCTGTCAGGTTGGCGCGCCGTTCTGGGCGCCGCCGGCGGCCACGGCCGAAGATTTGCCCTGGGCTTCCGTGTGGCTTGGGCATTTTTCCGGCGGCCGCCACTTTAAAGATGGCAATGGGCAAACTTTCATCGATTGGCGGGATGACAAAGTCTGCTTTCCCTCGCGCCAAAAGTGTCAAGCCTGGATCGCCAGCTTGCGCCGCGCCTATCACCGGCCGGAAGGCTATTGGACCTGTTTACTGTTGCGTTGAATGGCGCGGATGCGTTTGGCGCCTGCGCACTCTATAGTCGAGCGCACCGGGTTTGGAGAGACGCGATGTTCGATGCCTTGAAAGGTTTTATCAGCGAGGTCGCCGGCGCGGAGCCGCCCGCCCGGAGTTTTGGCGAGGAGGATTATCGTCTCGCGGCGGTGGCCTTGCTGATTCATGTCGCCAATGTGGACGGCGAAACGGCGCTCGCCGAACGGCGGCGGCTGAAGACAATCATCGAGGAGCGGTTCGGCCTCGACGCGAAAGCAACATCGGAATTAATCGCGATGGCGGAGCAGAGCGACCGCGCGGCGGTCGATTTTTATCATTTCACCAGCATCCTGAAACGCGCGCTCGACGACGATGGACGCCAAAGGATCGTGGAGATGCTATGGGACATCGCGTTTGCCGATGGCGTGGTCGATGAATTCGAGGAAAACACGATCTGGCGCATCGCCGAACTTCTTGGCGTTTCGACGCGCGACAGGGTCCTGCTGCGCCAGCGGGTCGCCGGACAAATGCCACGGGACGCCCCATGCGAAGGCCCCTGGTCCGCGTCCGCCGCCAAAGGGAAACCATGAGCGAGACAGGTCCAAGGCAAGACGGCCGTAAGACGCGCCGCGTCACCCTGATTACCGGCGCCTCCGGCGGGATCGGCGCCGGTCTTGCCCGCGTCTTCGCAAGACATCGCCATGATCTCGCGCTCGTCGCGCGCGGCCGCGCCAAGCTCGAAGCGCTCGCCGATGAAATCGCGGCGTCTGGCAGGCCGCGGCCCTTGGTGCTAGTGTTCGATTTGATCGAACAAGGCGCGGCAACCGAAATCGCCGCCGCGCTCGAAGCCGCTGGCGCCACGCCGGAGATTTTGGTTAACAATGCCGGCTTCGGCCTTGCCGGCGAGGCCGCCCGCCTCGATCCGGCCGAACAGCTTGCGATCGTCGATCTGAATATTCGTGCGGTCGTCGAGATAACTCTGTGTTTCCTGCCAGCTATTCGCGCCGCGCGCGGAAAAATCCTAAATGTCGCTTCGGTCGCGGCTTACTTTCCTGGCGGCCCTGGCATGGCGGCCTATTACGCGTCGAAATCTTTCATTCTCTCGTTCTCGCTGGCCCTCTCGCAGGAACTGCTTTCGCAGGGCGTCACAGTCTCGGCGCTGTGTCCCGGCTACACCAAGACCGATTTTCAGGCCCGCGCGGGATTCGGACCAAATATGGACCTCGCGCGTCTTCCGGCTTCGACCGCCATGGAGGTCGCCGAGGCGGGCTATGCCGGGCTGATCGCCGGACGCCGCGAGATCGTGCCTGGATTTTTGAACAAACTCAGCATTTCGCTCTTGCCATTTTTGCCAAAAACCCGGATTTTAGCGGTTATTTCGCGCTTGCAGCAAAATCGGGCTCCTCTCCCCTGAAGTCCGGTTTGCTATTTTTCAGCTTTCGACCGATGCCTAAAGCGATCAAATCCTGCGGCAGGGTTCTCATCGTCCTGCATCAAACACATTCGACTCCGGGGCGGCTCGGACGGCTCTTGCGCGGGCAAGGATTTGAACTCGATTGCCGGCGTCCCTGCTTCGGCGATCCGCTGCCGTCAACGCTAAGAAATTACGCCGGCACGATCGTTTTCGGCGGTCCGATGAGCGTCAACGACGAAGACGCCTGGATGCGCCGCGAAATAGACTGGATCGGGATCCCGCTCAAGGAAGAGTTGCCTTTCCTTGGCATTTGTCTCGGCGGCCAGATGCTGGCGCGCCATCTCGGTCAACGCGTCCGCCCGCATCCGCATGGGCTGGTTGAAGTGGGCTATTACCCGATCCAACCGACCGAACAAGGGCATTGCATCTGCGACTGCCGGTTCCCCAATCACGTCTACCAATGGCACCGGGAAAGTTTCGATCTGCCGTGCGGGGCGACCTTGCTCGCCAGGGGCCAGGATTTCGAGGCACAGGCCTTCCGCTATCGCGGCAAGGCCTACGGCTTCCAGTTCCATCCGGAAGTGACTTTCGCGACGTTGTGCCGCTGGACCCTCCTCAACCGCGAGCGCATGGCCGAACCCGGCGCACACCCCCGTCATCGCCATATCGAAGGGTGGTTCCGGCATGACGGCGCGGTGGCGCGCTGGTCCGGGGCTTTTCTGCGCCGCTGGCTCGCCGGCGGCCATCCCAGCGCACGCCCCGGCCGGGCAGACTCATCGCATCGGCAAGAAACCGCGCGGGATCAATCAGGTGAGACATCATAAGCCAGAAAACGCAAGCTTTTTTAGGTTAATACTTTATAATCTGGAAAAGTTTCATGAGCGTTTTGACGAAAATTGACGCAAAATGCCGCCGGTCCACCGCTCCCCGAGTGACTGCGCGGGAAAACACGGCGGACCGGCGGCCAATGCAATAAAAATTGCTTGGTCATTGAAATTGCTGGGCCGAGGCTTGGGAGGATCGCCGGCTCGCCCCATGATGGGAGCGACTCATGATGGGAGCGACTATTGCAGCATTGCTGCCGGTCCGCATCGGACGTTCGTCCTAAATCGACCGATTGCGAGACTTCGCGTGCTGGTTTAGCAGAGGCGCCATCCCTCGGCCGTAGCCACATAACGATACCGGCTTTATCTCCAATCCGTAGCGCCGTATCCGATCCGCGATAGCCCGGAACGCCTCAGGATGGCAATACGTAGAAATACCCCCTGCCGCGATTGAGCGCATAGGCCTATGCTCACATGACGTGTGCAATCCGAGGGAGAAAATGGCTGTCGCGACTTTTCATGACCAACCGGCGCTGGACCAACGAGAGCTTACGCTGCGGTCTGCCAGGTTCTTCGGCAGGTCGCGTCCGACCAGTCCGAGGTTTTGGCTGACTGGGATCGCATTCCTGGCGGTCTATCTCGCTTGCAATAAGCTGACGGTGTGGCATCAATTCGATGGCCTTGCGATCACGCTGTGGAGTCCCGACAACGGCTTGAGTCTACTGCTGCTCACCGAAGGGGCCACGTTTGTCCCGTTCGTTTTCCTGGGCGCGGTCCTGACGGACGTATTCATCGCTGGCGTTCATCACAGTCTCTACTTGACGATCGCGGTCGAACTCGTGGCGACCGTTGGCTATGTGGGTCTTGCCGCCGTTCTGCGGCATAAGCTGAAGTTCGACCCGAGACGGGTCCGGCTCGCGGATGTCGTGGTGCTCCTGACCTTCGTGCCGGTAGGCACGACGTTGACGGCGCTCTCATATTGCGGGGTGCTGTATCTGGGCGGCGCGCTTCCCGCGGATCGGTTCTGCGCGGCGATGCGCTACTTCTGGATCGGCGATACAGTCGGGATAATCACGATCATTCCGGCGGCGACATCGGTGTTCGCCTTTTTGTCAAAGTCGCGCTGGCGCTGGTCAGGCGATGCGTTGGTCAGCTGCTCCGTCTTCATTCTGGGAACGTGCCTGGGGTTCGCGGTACTCTTTGGCGTCGGCGACGCCAAAGAGTACCATATGTTCTATCTGCTGTTTCTGCCGATCATCTGGGTGGGAATACGGGGGGGCTACTCCGGCGTCGCGGTCGCATTGCTAGCCATCCAACTGGGGCTTGTCGCAACGACCACATACCTTGGGTGTGAGGCCAAGGATTTCAGCGTTTTCCAAATGCTCATGCTGGTGCTCTCGATTACGGGGCTGCTGCTCGGCGCCGTCATAACGGAACGCGAGCAAGCGGCCAGGCTACTGCGGGAGCAGCAGACCGAATTGGCGCACATGTCGGCCCACGCCGTTGCGGGCGCGATGGGCATGGCGCTCGCTCACGAAATCAGCCAGCCCTTGTCGACGGTGTCGATCTACTTGCATGCCGCGCGGCGGATGTTGCAGTCCGGTGCCGCCAGCGCGCCGGTGCTGGATGCGCTGAGCATGGCGGAGATGGAGGCGCGGCGAACACGAGAAGTGCTGGAACGAATCCGGGATTTCGTCTCGATTGGCAAATTGGACCTGAAGCCGCTGGATCTGACGAATCTCGCCCTGAAGATTGGGGCGCTTTGCAGAGAGGAGGCAACCGCGCGCGGCGTTCATGTCGAGATTGAGAACACTCGGCCTATTCCCCTCGTGACGGCTGACAGGATCCAGATCGAGCAGGTTCTGAACAACCTCGTCGCCAACGCAATTGACGCGGCCTCGGAGCGTACGGACGCGGCCGGAATCGTGGTCGTGCGCGTTGCCAGGCGGGGCGACCGAGTCGTCGTCCAGGTCGAAGACAACGGTCCCGGCGTCGCACCGGAGATGGCGGGCAGCTTGTTCGAGGCCTATCAAACTACGAAGCCGCGAGGAATGGGGCTCGGTTTGCATCTGAGCCTGCAGATCGTACAAAAGCACGCAGGCCGCCTCTGGTGGGAACCGATTGTCCCAGAGGGGACCCGATTCTTGGTAGAGCTGCAAATCTATGGTCCTGATAAAAATGCCGCGTAAGCGCTGCGTGCATATCATCGATGACGAAGCACAAGTTCGGGATTCACTGGCCGTTCTTCTGTCGACCGCTGGGATTAAGTCGCGGGCCTACGTCTGCGCCGAGGAATATCTCGCATCCGTCCCGCTCAGCGAGCCTAGCTGCGTGATCCTCGACAACCAGCTCCCCGGCCTGAGCGGCATGGAGCTGCTCAAGCGTGTCGCCGACGCGGCAAGCAACACGGCCGTCATCATGATAACCGGATACGGCGATGTGCCGACGGCCGTTTCGGCGATGAAGGCCGGCGCTTTCCATTTCATGCAGAAGCCGTTCGACGCCGAGGCACTGCTGATCATTGTCGAGGAAACACTGGCGCGCGCCGACGAAGTCCGGGACCTTCAGGCGGAAACCCAAGAATTCAGGTCGCGGTGCGCGCTGCTCACGGAGCGCGAGCGGGAGGTCCTAACCTTGCTGATCAAGGGACTGCCGACCAAGCTCATTGCCTACCGCTTAGGGATCAGCTCGAGGACGACCGAGCATCACAGGGCCGCGGTCATGCAAAAGATGCAGGCGCGCACTATTTCCCACCTAGTGCGGATGGCGCTCAATCATGGGCATTTCAATGGCGCCCAATAACAGCGCGAAGTAGGTAGTTTCTACAATTCTCGCGACAAGCTGTATAGGCAAGCTACTTGCCGCAAGGCCAAACATCTTTCCCCGGATCAAGGTTAAACGCATATCGCTATTTGACGTGGTCCTTAGAGGTGAATACAGTTGCAATGTAATCATGTGGGGAAGGAGACCAGGAACACTGCCTACAAGACAATTCGCGTTAACGACAATTCGAGGGTAAAAACCAGCGGTCATCCTTAATGGCCGTGGCAAATGCTCCAGCCCGCGCCGTGAGCTGGCACCAAGCCTGGGGGCGGCGCCATGAGCGAAGACAGCAAGCTTATCGCTCTCATCGATTTTATTTACGCGGCGGCACTCGACGCCGATCTCTGGCCAACGGTGCTGGCGAAGCTCGCCGATGCCACCGGCGCGCTGCAGGCGATCATCGCGACCATGGACCGGCGCACCGATACCTTCGCTTCGATTTCGCGGCGCGCTTATCCAGATTTGGAAGCCAGCTACAAGGATTACTGGGCGTTCCGTAATCCGCTCTGGGACAACGCCACGGCTCTGCCGGCGGGCGAAGTGTTCTCACTCGATACTCTCATGCCGCGGCAGGACTTCGTCAAGACGCCCGTTTTCAACGAATGGTGGAAAACGGCCGATTATGGTCTTGAGATGCTTGGCGCCAATTTGCTTGTCGACGACAACGTGTCGTCGTTGATCTGCGTCGTCAACGCGCGCGGGAACGATCCGCCGGCGGGTGAGCACGCTCGCATCTTCGAAGCGACAGTGCGCCACATCGTGCGCGCCGCGCGCATCCACCGCCAGCTCTGGACGCTCGACCTCATGCACGGCGCCGCGCCGGAGTGGTTCGAAAGCTTGCGCCAGGGAGCCATCCTGGTCGACGCCGTGGCAAATGTGCTGTTCGCCAACGCCCCGGCACGGGCAGTGCTCGAAAAGGGCGATGGACTCATTCTCAAGGGCGGTTGCCTCAAAAGCACCGACGGCGCGGACACTTTGCAACGGCTGATTGCCTCTTGCGCGCGCGGGGTTGGTCCGCTGCGCGGGCCGCTCGGCGGAGAATTCGATGTCCGGCGCGGCCCAAATCGCCTGTGCCTCCATGTAACGGTGACGCCGCTAAGATCCAAAGACCCGGCCACCGGGATCCCTTGGCTAGGATTGCGCCCGCCGGCGGCTATTGTGACGGTGGTTGATCCTGAGACCGGCCGGCGTCAGCTTGCGCAAAATCTGCACAAGTGTTTTGGCCTGACCGGCGCCGAAACCGGGCTCGCCGCCGAGATCCTCAAGGGCGACGGCCGCGCGGCGGCGGCGCGGCGGCGCGGTATTTCGGTCACGACGGCCCGCGCCCAACTCTCCAGCATTTTTGAAAAGACCGGAACCCATCGTCAGGCCGAACTCGTCCATCTCCTGCTCGAACTCGCGGACAAAAGAGACCCGGGAATATGGGAGGTCTGACCGCGTCTCCGTCATCCGGCGTGCGATCCCTTTATCGCTCGCGCGCCGGTTCCTTCTCAGCTGCCATGAAAACGGCCGCGATTCACAGATTGCCGATCGGAATCCGTCGATCATCCTTCCGCTCGGTTCCAATTTGGTTCGCCGGAATTCGCAACCCTGGACTTGGCCACCGAGCCGGTTGACCAAGACCTTGAATCTTACCATGGTTAATTGGGTCTTAAGCCTAACATACGGTGAAAGCTAACATCCGTTGCCAACGGCGTAAGTTTCGCGACGTATGCGGCCGTTAGAACATTTTCAGCAGATTTATGATAGGCGGAACGGAATAATTAATGGATACCAGGATTGTCGCGCTTACCGCAGTGATCTTTAGCTTGGCGTCACGCCAATGCCAGAAGCGCGGGCACGGTCCAGCGCTTGCATCCCGGGGGTTCCATTCATCCGCTGGGTTTGGTCTCGTCTTTTCGGATGATTTCACCAATCCGCAAACGATCGATCTGACCGCCACGGGGAACGCCGGCTTTAATCCCGCATACGCCGGATGAGGCAATAATTTGCAGCGTCGATGCCGCGATTTAGCTAACATAATCAGCATGTTATTTCGGATCGAATGAGGCCGTCATGGCGAACCCGGCGGGTGAATCGTATGATGGCGCTCTCAGGCTCGATTTCGACCGCCGATTGTTGCTTCACTTTCGCGGATCGGTGGTTACCTCCGACGCAGGCTTGCTCGCATACCGGGAACTGGACGACGCGCTGTGCCTCAGCGCGATGGCGGGTGATGCGCTCTCCGACGCACGCACTGGCAAGAATGGCCGGCATGCACTCGTCGGGATGTTGCGGCAATCCATATTTGGGCGACTTGCCGGATATGAAGACGTGAACGACGCTCAACGCCTGCGCCATGATCCCGCGATGCGGTGGATAGTCGGCGGAAAGGCGGCCTCGGATGCAGCGGCTTCGCCGAGCCAGATGGGCCGCTTTGAGACGCGCTGGCTCACGGCGGAAAAGAACCTTTCGGCGCTCGCTGATCTCTCCGGCAAATGGATCGACAGCGTTCATGGTCGCCGTCCGCCGAGAGGTATCTTGCTCGACATGGATTTGAGCGTGAGCCCGACGCATGGCGAACAGGAACACAGTGTCTGGAACGGTCACTATGACTGCACCTGCTATCATCCGCTGTTCGTTTTCAACCAATATGGCGATTTGGAACGCTGCGCCCTGCGCCCCGGCAATGTTCACAGCGCCGATGGATGGGAGGCGGTGCTGAAGCCGGTCGTGGCGCGGTATCAAGGCAAGGTCTCACGCATTTATTTCCGCGCCGACGCCGGCTTCGCAAACCCCGAAGTTTACGAATATCTGGAGGCAGAACGGATCAAATATGCGATCCGTCTGCCCGCCAATCACATCTTGCAAGAGAGGATCGGCTATCTGCTCAAACGCCCGGTTGGTCGCCCGTCCAATGACGTCTGCCGATCCCATGCAAGTTTCACCTATCAAGCGGGAAGCTGGTCGCAGCCGCGCCGGGTGATCGCCAAGGTCGAATGGCATCCGGGCGAGCTTTATCCGCGCGTCGGCTTCATCGTGACGAACATGGCGCGCTCCGCCGAGAATGTCGTCGCCTTCTACAACAAGCGCGGCACGTGTGAGCAATGGATCAAGGAAGGAAAAGGCGCAATCAAGTGGACCCGGCTATCATGTCGGTCGTTCGCTGCTAACGCCGTCCGTCTCCAGCTTCATGCGCTGGCCTACAATCTCGGTAATTTTCTGCGCACGCTGGCGACGCCCGAACCGATAAAGGATTGGTCACTGACGAGCCTGAAGGAAAAGCTGATCAAGATCGGCGCGAAGATCGTGAGCCATGGCCGCTATGTCGCGTTTCAGATGGCCGAAGTCGCCATTCCGAAAAATCTCTTCGCGGACATCCTACGAATGATCGCCGACCTGCGGCCGCCGCCCAATCCAGCGCCTGCGTGAAGTGTTCGGTCGTCATGCGTCGAGCAAAAACTAAGGGAGAAGTGCGTCTTGATCACAACCGACTCTGTATTGTCCGGTGCGCGATCCGCCCATGTCACTGGTTTTGGTGTGCCGGAGCACCACAGCAGCGCCGCAGCGCGGCAATCTCAACCTCAATAAGCGGGCGATCCGGAAAATAATGCCGGTATAGGACGAATGTCCGATGTCACGGCAGGAGATCAATGATACGCGCTTGGCACATTCCCGGTTATCTGGGGAATGCCAGTTAATTGGTATCTGACAAAATTCTTTGGCTATGGAACGGAGTTATTGGGTTCAGCCTAGATGGCCTCGTGCTGACGCCATCAAGCGACAGCGGGGGAAACTGGAATATCGCTACGGCTGCCCCGGCCAAAATTCGACCCAACGACGGTGAATTTCTCGCAAGGATCCCCGGCTTTCTGGGGCTTTTCCATGCACGCGGCAAATCAGGGGGCCGATCACCCTGCCGGAACGCCGGCCGGATTCCAGCATTTCATCGAGGATGACTTATTCGAGTTTGATATCAGCTGGGCTTCATCCATCACCTATGGGATTGCCATTCACGATTGATTGGCATGGAATTTATTCGTCGACATGCCAGGAAGGATATCGCGCGGGTTCGCCTGGTTTCTGCGACGTAACGAATAACGGGGTGGGAACGCCCTATAATAATTTCGTGTCGACAAAGCAGAACAACGCCACGATTGAATGGACCCAATGGCATACAGTCGGGCAGCTTTGGGTGCCTGGCAGCTTTCAAAATAGCAACATGGGGCATGTGCGGAATTTCATCGATGGTCAGCCAGCATTTGCCGGAGCAGGAACGTTCACCCCGCGTTCGAAGACGGGATGCGCACATAGACCCGCTGAATAGTTCCACTGCATTCAGCGTCCTTGATAGTGATCATCTTATGATCATTCTCGGCACCGGTCCGGGCCAGCCATTTGCGGTGGGGTATGTTAAGGTTTGGCAGATCCCCGGATGCGCAAGCTAACAACCGGCGGAGAGCCGGGATAGATGGCTTATGCGTTAACGGCAACCGGAATCACCGCTGTTCCTACGCTGCTGGAGATCAATTCATGCACGCTGAAGAGATTTTCCTTATCGGTCCAAACGCGGCCCGGCAGCCATCCCGCCGCGCCGGAGATATCTTGAAATTGGCCGATCGAATATTTGTAGGAGTTCTCGGTATGGATGGTTTCGCCGGCAGAAAATCGAAACCACAGGCCCCGGATTCTCACCGCTTGATTCCTCATGCTGACAATGTGCATCTCGACGCGGCCCTCGCGGGGATCGTAAATCGCCTCGTGGCGGAAGCCATCGAGATCGAACGAGCCTTCGAGCTCGCGGTTGATCCGCGCCAAAAGATTGAGGTTGAAGGCCGCGGTGACGCCGGCCGCGTCATTATAGGCGCGGATCAGCTTTCGGGCGTCCTTCTTCAAGTCCACGCCGACAATGAGCTTGCCCTCTGGCGACAGCAAGCGCCGCATGGCGCCGAGCAATGTTATGGCGGCCAATGGCGAGAAATTGCCGATCGTCGAGCCAGGAAAGAAGCCCAATTTTCGTGGCTGGGCGAGGTCCGGCGGCAAGGCGAGTAACCGCGAGAAATCGCCGGCGATGGGGCGCACGGCGAGCGCCGGAAAACGCTTGATCAGCCGCCGCTTCGCCTCCGCAAGGGCGCTTTCGGACACGTCGATAGGCGCATAGGCGCGCAGTCGCGGCAAGCCGGCAAGCAGAATCTCCGTCTTGCGGCTTGAGCCCGAACCGAATTCGACGAGAATCGCGCCGTCATCGACGCGGCTCAATATCTCCGCCGCATGGGTGTCGAGAATCGCGATCTCGGTTCTGGTCGGATAGTATTCCGGCAGCCGGGTAATTTCTTCGAACAATTCGCTGCCGCGCGCATCATAAAAGAATCGGCAAGGCAGGCTTTTGCGCGGCTTCGACAGGCCCTCGATCACGCTCGCCGCGAACTCGTGGTCCGGGCCGGTAATGTTATCGGGCTGGCGCAGCGCTTTGTTACTCGTCCACATCATTCGCTCTCCGAGGCAAGGCGCAGTCCCATGAACTGCCAGCGCTGGGGGGGATAGAAAAAATTGCGATAAGTCGCGCGCGCGTGCCCTTCCGGCGTTGCGCAGGAGCTGCCGCGCAGAACCTGCTGGCCGACCATGAACTTGCCGTTGTATTCGCCAAGCGCCCCCGCTGGCGCGCGGTAGCCTGGATAGGGCAGATAGGCGCTCTGGGTCCATTCCCAGACGTCGCCGAACATTTGGCGGGGCCGCCCATCCGGGCGCGGCGCGGCTGGCAGCGGCCGCAGCGCACCCGAGGCGAGCGTGTTTCCTGTCGTCTCGACGCCCGTTGCCGCAACCTCCCATTCGAATTCGGTGGGAAGCCGATGGCCCGCCCAGCGCGCGAAAGCGTCCGCCTCGTAATAGCTCACATGCGCGACTGGAGCCGCGCGATCGATCGGCCGCATGCCTTCGAGCGACATAGCGAGCCATCGCCCGTCGCGGTCCTCCCAATAGAGCGGAGCCCGCCAGCCTTCGCGATTGACGATCTCCCAGCCGTCGGCAAGCCAGAGCGCGTAAGTTCGATAGCCGCCGTCTTCTATGAATGCGAGCCATTCCGCATTGGCGACGAGGCGGTCGGCGAGCCGGAACGGACGAATCAATTCACTGTGGCGCGGCGCCTCATTGTCCCATGCGAAGCCTTCGCCGCCGTGACCTATCTCATTGATCCCGCCGGAATATTCGATCCAGCGCAGAGGTTCCGGCTCACGCTGATCCGCGCGCGGGTGCGACGCCCGGTAGGCCGGCCGCAGCGGATTTGCAGCGAAAAGCGCGAGAATGTCGGTCAGCATCAACTCCTGATGTTGCTGTTCGTGATTGATGCCGACCTCGATAACGCGCGCCAGCTCCGACCCGGTATCGACTCCGCGCGCGAAAAGCTTTTCGAGCCCGGCGTCCACATGGGCGCGGTAGGCGAAGATGCAATCGCTCGACGGCCGCGTGAGGAGCCCGCGTTTTCCGCGCGGCTGGCGTGCGCCTTGGGATTCGTAATAGGAATTGAAGCAATAGTTGAATGTCTCGTCGAACGGCTCATAGCCGTTGAGATGGCTGGCGAGAACGAAGGTCTCGAAGAACCAAGTCGTATGCGCAAGATGCCATTTGGTTGGACTGGCGTCGTCCATCGCCTGGACGGTCATATCCTCGGCGCCGAGCGGGCGGGCGAGATCCAAGGAAAGTCGCCTCGTTTCGAACAAATGCTTGCTTAGAGAGCAAGGCTCGCGCGGCGCGGCCGGAAAGGCCGAAGACAATCGCCCCATATATGCCTCCCCTCCGACCCGGACTTCGATGGGCGCCTTGGTTTGGGGGCAAGGTTCTCACCCCTCGGCGCGCCGTTAAGGATAATCATCTTTGCGTGAATTACCCATACCAGTTGGCTATTGTGTCGATGCAAGAGGGTTATGGCTGTTATGCGGCGGATAGCGGAAAAAATTTCCGGCACAACGATTGGAGCATCAGGCCATATCGGCGGTTAACGCGGGAGCGCGTCACATGTTCCTGCGGAAGTTGGGATTTAAGATTTCAGCCACTGTCGCGGAAAATCGCCCGTCGCCCCTTTCAGATCCCGGCATACCACTCGTAGCCGCGATCTTCCCAAAACCCGCCCTTGCCGCGCCCGAACCCGTCGAGCCCGCCGGTCAACTCGATGCGCATCACATATTTTGCGTGCTTGTAGCCGAGCTGCCGTTCGACCCGCAGCCGGAGAGGGGCGCCATGACCTGTGGTGAGCAGGGCATCGTTTAGACTGTGCGCAAGAATGGTTTGCGGATGGAAAGCGTCGATGAGATCGATGCTTTCGTAATATTGTCCGGTCCCGTCGAGCGTTTGTTCAAGAACGTCTGCGCAATGGAAGACAACGAACCGGGCCGAGGGGAGAAGCGCGGCTTGCGTGAGCACGATAGCCAATGGTACGCCCTGCCATTTGCCGATGGCACTCCACCCTTCGACGCAGTCATGGCGGGTGATCTGGGTCCGCTGCGGCAGGTTCCGCAAATCCGCGAGCGACAAATCCAGAGGCTTGGCGACCAGCCCATCGACGCGCAGCCGCCAATCGGCAAAATTGCCTTCCCGCAAGGCCGCGTATTCCTCGCCTTCGGGCATCCCTGTGCCATTCACCTTGAAAGCCGGCGACACATCGCTGGCCGTGAATTCGCGGGCGAGCGCATGCCCGCCGCCGAGCAGCCGCTGGACGCGATAGGTCAGCCACTCGGCCGAGGCAAGAAACGCCTGGAAATCCGGGGCTTCCGAGAGCCGGTCGCAGCCGGTGAGCAGCGTGCCGCCGAGGCTTGCCGCCGCAAGCGCAAGAAACCGGCGCCGGGGGAGCCAAACGTTACTCACGATCGTCTTCAAGAGAAAGGGCAAATCTTCCGGTGATCATCGCGCGGAGTTCGTTCAGCGGTCCGGCAAGAAGCACCATCGCGACATGCACGAAAACAAACAGCACAATGAGAGCCGCTGTGATGAAATGGATCGTGCGCGCGGACTGCCGCCCGCCAAACAGTTCAACGAGCCAGGGCAGGATCGCATCCATCCCCGGCGACATGGCGAGGCCGGTCAGAATCATCAAGGGCAACAGCACGAAGATCACGATGAGATAGCTGAGCTTCTGGAGTGGATTGTAACCCCGCGATGCCTCGCCGCGCGGAAATTTCAACCGGAGATGGCCGCCGATATCCTGGAGAAGTGACCGCACGCGCAGTTGCTGCCGGCTGGGCAGGAGATCGCGCCAAAAATGCCCGCTGGCCATTCCGGCCATGAGGTAAACCGAGAGGTTTGCGACAAATGCCCAAGCGAAAAAGAAATGCCAGCGGCGCCCCAAGGCAAGATCGCGCCAGCCGGGAAGCGTCACCCAGCGCGGGAACGCCCGCTCTACAGTGTCGCCGCTCGCATTGCGGGAAACGCCGAGGATCCCGGTCGTCTCGAATGTCAATGACCCGATACGCGTAAACCCCGCAACCGAGCCGTCGCCTGAATTATCAGCCCCGATCTCGAATGCCGGTCGGTCGGCGTCGCCGCCGGACTGTCCCCAATAAAGGGCCGGGTGCGCGTTGAAAATCTGCAGGCCGCTCGTCAGCAGCACGGTCACGCAGAGCAAATTGATCCAATGGGTCAACCGGGTGATGCGTGTGTGCCGGTACACGGTCAGCAGGCGCGGACGCCGCAACTGAAATCCTCGGTCTACCGCTCGAATTTCGCTCATGGCCTGCTTCCGGTTCTCGTCACCCGTTTCGCGTCCGCGAATCCGGTCAAGAAAGGGTCAGCTCCTTGGATCGAACCGTCAGCTCCCTTCCGGTATGAATTTCAAGGCAATGCCGTTCATGCAGTAGCGCAGGCCAGTCGGCGGCGGGCCGTCGTTAAAGACGTGGCCGAGATGCCCGCCGCAGCGCCGGCAATGCACCTCGGTGCGGTCCATCCAGAAACTCCGGTCCGTTTTGGTGCCCACCGCGCCTTCGACCGGACTCCAGAAACTCGGCCAGCCGGTTCCGCTCTCGAACTTGGTCTCCGATTTGAAGAGCGGCAGTTCGCAGCCGGCGCAGACGAACACCCCTTTGCGATGCTCGTCAACCAGCGGGCTGCTGAAGGCCGGCTCCGTGTCCTCATGCCGGAGCACTTGATATTGAGCGGGCGTGAGAAGGCGCCGCCATTCCTCGTCGGTCTTCGTCACCTCCAGCTTCTCCGCTTCGGCGACGAGCCAAGTGGGGAAGACGAAACCGCCAACCGCCGTGAATGCCAACATCGACAATAAATCGCGCCGCAACATTTTCGAACCTCCTCTTTACTGTTGGTCGCCGCCCACGAGAACCGCCTGCTCGCGGTAAAACTCCGGGTAAAGCTTTTTCAAATTGGCGATTTTCGGCAGGTCGTAAGCCGCGATATAGAGGCTGTCTGGATGCAGCGTCGCATAGTCCTGATGATAGGGTTCGGCGGGATAAAAAGCCTTCAGCCGTTCCACCTTGGTCACGATCGGGCGCGGGAAGGCATGTGCCTTGTCGAGATCGGCGATATAGGCCTCGGCGATGCGTTGTTGGGTGTCGCTGGTCGCAAAAATCTCGGACCGATACTGGGTGCCCTCGTCGGGGTCCTGCCGGTTTAACTGTGTCGGGTCGTGCGCCACCGAAAAATAGATCTGTAACAGGCGGCCGAAGGAGATCTGCTTCGGATCGAAGGTGATCTCGACAGCTTCGGCGTGCCCCGTGCCGCCAGAGCTGACCTGCTCGTAGCTGGGGGCGGACAGCGTGCCGCCCGCATATCCCGAAATCGCGCTCGTCACGCCCTTGGTATGCTGGAACACCGCCTGAACGCCCCAAAAACACCCGCCGGCAAAAACCGCTCTCCCGGTTCCGCTCCCGGTGGAATTCGGCAGGTCGGCGAGCGGAGGATCGATCGGCCTGGCGAACTGCGCCGCCGCCGGACTCGCGAGACGGAAGAAGACGGCGGTGCCAAGCACGGTTAGAAAGAGCCCGAGGGCGATGCTTGCAGTGCGTAAGGCATTCCGGTGGACTTGGGGCGATTGGGTTTGCATGGCCTTGTGCAATCTCTCGTTGGAATGGGCGCCGGATCGGTGGTCCGGCATTGCGCCCACGAGCTGATATTCGCCGGGGCGCCGTTTTGGTTACAGATCGGGATGATAAATTTTACGTGTACCGCCAAAGCCGTCGCGGGAGCGTTGGAATCTCCTGCGCGTCATCGGTGACATGACCATCGGGTTCTTGTTGCATTGATTTTTAAGGGCCTCCTTGTTTCAAATATCTGTTACACAATAAGGCATGATTTTCGGCTATGCCCGCGTCTCGACCGATATCCAAGACCTCAGCGCCCAACTCAAAGAGTTGAGGGCGGCGGGGTGCGAACGCGTGTTCAAGGAAAAACCCACCGGCGCGACCGCCGACCGGCCACAGCTTAAAAAACTTTTGGCGGCCGCCGGGCATGGCGACGTGGTGATTGTTGCCGCCGTTGATCGTCTGTCCCGCGATACCACGGATTTAATGGTTATCGCCGGCGACCTTCAAAAGGCGGGCGCGGGCTTACGCTCGCTTGCCGCGCCGGTTGTCGATACGACTTCCGATTTTGCGGAATTGGTGCTTGCCATGCTTGGCGTGGCCGCGAAGCTCGAACGCCGACGCATCAAGGAGCGCACGGCGCGAGGCCGCGCCGATGCAAAAGCCAATGGCGTGAAATTCGGGCGCAAGCCGAAACTCACGCCGCACCAGAAGCGCGAGGCGATCAAGCGCCGCGACCGCGACGGCGAAACCTTGCACTCGATAGGCCGCAGCTACAATGTGAGCGCGGCGACGATTTCGAGGCTTGTAGCACGGTCACTTTAAAGCGAAAGAGTTTGATGTCTGACTCGACGGTTCACCGGTTCGGAACCGCTCATGGAATCCGCTTCGCGTGGATAGTAATGTTCGCGGCTCATTAAAGAGCCGAAGCAACAGGGAAAAGTTCGAATGGACGCTTCAACACTACCAGAAATCTACGTGGGTGTTATAGAACGCGTGACCTCCACAATCTATCTCCTATCCGTGGTCTTAGTATTCCTATTTTGTCTAGCTTTCATGTGGGGGGTCTTCGTAAGACCAACATGGAATGCACAGACCGACGAAGATAAGCGAAAGTGGAAGACGTTTTGGAATCACATTGAGATAATCTGGCTGATTTCAGCGTTCTCCACCATCATATTCGCGTTGTCGCCTGGATGGAGCCGACTTGCTCCTACGCTGCCAATGCCAGCCATGGCTGAAAAAGATCTTGTGCAAGAGCAGAATGCTATCGTCGATACTGGGCGTGGGTTTCTCGAACATTGCAGCATATAGACTATAAGTAATTCTTCGACAAGCTACGCCCGCCGCGGTTCCGTAATGCCGCTTACGCGATTAGGGGCAGAAGGCCCTTTATTGCGAAAAAAGCACGTTAGCGTGTTGCACGCAATGTTGATTCCCGGGATCGGTGGGATCATACACTGTATTGCAAGTGATCGTCTCCATCAAGGGCAAGAGCGCAATCTCACGCACCGGCTCGCCGGCGTCGCGGCGTTTGATCGCCTCGCGCTGCTGGTGCGCGGCGAGCTTCGGCCAGCTTCATGTCCGACGCCTCACTCGCGGCAGGAATCATTCAGATCCTGCGCCACATGCTCGATCCGCCGCGCCGCCTCGCTCAGCGACTCCGCGACTTGCTCGGCCCAGTCGGGGGCGGAAGTCGAGGGAGCCTTCAGCCGCGCAAGTTCGGCTTCGAGCTCGCGGACGCGGGCATTCGCCTCCGCCCATTCGTCGGCGAGGGTGATCGCCGCCATGATGATGAGACGCTGGTCGCCGATCTCGCCGAAACGCTGCCGCAGCGTGGAAATCTTGGCATCGACCAATTGCGCGAGGTCGCCGAGACGGGCTTCCTCCCCTTCGTCGCAGGCCACCCGGTAGATCCGGCCGTCGATCGTAACCGCTAACTCCGCCATCATGCCCTCTCAAACGGGAATTGCCGAAGGTCCTTAGGCTTTTTTCGCCGTCGCGGGCGGGCCTTCCATGCTAGCAAACATCTTGGAGAACGACCATGACGCAAGCTGCATCCGTGACGGCGGCGCTCCTCGTCATCGGCGACGAGATCCTTTCCGGGCGCACCAAGGACCAGAACATCTATTATATCGCGGATTACCTTAGCAAGATCGGCATCGATCTGCGCGAGGTGCGCGTCATTCCGGATATGACGGCCGAGATTGTCGCGGCGGTGAATGCACTGCGTGCGCGTTATGATTATCTCTTCACGACCGGGGGCATCGGCCCGACGCATGACGACATCACCGCCGGCGCGGTGGCCGCCGCGCTCAATGTCGAAATTGCGGAAGACCCGCGTGCGATGAAACTTCTTCTTGAGCGAATCAAGCCGGGGGATCTGAACGAAGCGCGCCGGAGGATGGCGCGCATTCCGAATGGCGCCCGCCTTATCGCGAACAAGATATCGGCGGCGCCCGGGTTTTGGATCGCCAATGTCATCGTTATGGCGGGAGTTCCCGCGATCATGCAAGTCATGCTCGACGATGTCGCGCCGAAGCTCAAAACCGGCGCTCCGATGATCGTCGAGACAATTCCAGCGGGAGGCCTGTTCGAGGGAGCCTATGCCGAGACACTCGGCGATCTCGCCGCGGCCAACCCGGAGCTTTCGATCGGCTCCTATCCTGCTTTTCGCGACGGCGGCTTGCACAATGAGATCGTGGTGCGCGGAAAGGACGCGGCAAAGGTTGCAGCCGCCGCGGCGGCCATCGGCGTCATGGTGGCCCGGCTTGCCAAAGCGGGCCTGAGCCTCGATGCCTGACATGCTCACGCCAAAAAACGTTATGGCCGAAAAGGCCTTTCATGTCTCCTGGGACCAGTTCCACCGCGACGCTCGGGCGCTCGCCGGGCGGCTTTCCCCGGTCGGGCGTTTTTCCGGCATGGTGGCGATCACAAGAGGCGGCCTGGTGCCGGGCGCCATCGTTGCGCGCGAGCTCGATTTGCGGGTCATCGATACATTCTGTGTCGCGAGCTATGCCGGAGAGAAAGTCCAGGGAGAAATTAAACTCTTGAAAAGTGTTTTGCCCGACACCGCGCGCGGCGGCGGCGAAGGTCTTCTTGTTGTCGACGATCTGGCCGATACCGGCGCGACAGTAAAAATCATCCGCGCGATCTTGCCCAAGGCGCATGTCGCCACGGTCTATGCCAAGCCGCTGGGGCGGCCCGTCGTCGATACCTTCATTACCGAGGTTTCGCAGGACACTTGGATCTATTTCCCTTGGGACCTGGGTTTGAGTTTTCAGGCGCCGATCGCCGCGCCTGGGTAAGGGTGACGATTTTGGTCTTGCTTTGCCCCGCGAACCTAAACGGCGCTTGTCTGCCGTTGCTTGCGCCGCTAAAACCCCATGGCGTCAAGAGGGCGCCGACCGGTTACCAGATTGCCAAGAACCGCCGCACCAGCGTCGAGCTGAGTGAGAAATACTACGCTTCGTATCTCAAGAATACGCAGGACGAAGCAGCCATCAACGTCCGGAAGTCCAAGGTCAGAACCGTCAGGCGCTACGATGAGCAGACTATTTTTGCTGTTGCCGTTTTCGTTTGGCCGATGGTCATGTCGGCGCTATACAAAAAGAGTCGAAGCGGGCGTGGCGGAACGGTAGACGCAACGGACTTAAGTGGCTTGAGTGCGCTTTGGGAAACCGAAGATGCAGAACTGCTCAAATTCGGGGGAACCTCTCACGTGGCAATCCCGAGCCAAGCCCGCGAACGCGGGAAGGTGTAGAGACTAGATGGGCAGCACCTAAGGCGAACGACGGAGCGCGGCGAACGCTAGGGTGAAGGGATAGTCCAGACCACAAACGAGCCAAAGCGCGCACGCGCCAGGCGAGGCGGCGAAAGCCGTAGATGGTACGAAAATCCGTTGGGGGTAACCCCGTGAGGGTTCGATTCCCTCCGCCCGCACCATTGAACTGGCATTCCCCAGATAACCGGGAATGTGCCAAGCGCGTATCATTGATCTCCTGCCGTGACATCGGACATTCGTCCTATACCGGCATTATTTTCCGGATCGCCCGCTTATTGAGGTTGAGATTGCCGCGCTGCGGCGCTGCTGTGGTGCTCCGGCACACCAAAACCAGTGACATGGGCGGATCGCGCACCGGACAATACAGAGTCGGTTGTGATCAAGACGCACTTCTCCCTTAGTTTTTGCTCGACGCATGACGACCGAACACTTCACGCAGGCGCTGGATTGGGCGGCGGCCGCAGGTCGGCGATCATTCGTAGGATGTCCGCGAAGAGATTTTTCGGAATGGCGACTTCGGCCATCTGAAACGCGACATAGCGGCCATGGCTCACGATCTTCGCGCCGATCTTGATCAGCTTTTCCTTCAGGCTCGTCAGTGACCAATCCTTTATCGGTTCGGGCGTCGCCAGCGTGCGCAGAAAATTACCGAGATTGTAGGCCAGCGCATGAAGCTGGAGACGGACGGCGTTAGCAGCGAACGACCGACATGATAGCCGGGTCCACTTGATTGCGCCTTTTCCTTCCTTGATCCATTGCTCACACGTGCCGCGCTTGTTGTAGAAGGCGACGACATTCTCGGCGGAGCGCGCCATGTTCGTCACGATGAAGCCGACGCGCGGATAAAGCTCGCCCGGATGCCATTCGACCTTGGCGATCACCCGGCGCGGCTGCGACCAGCTTCCCGCTTGATAGGTGAAACTTGCATGGGATCGGCAGACGTCATTGGACGGGCGACCAACCGGGCGTTTGAGCAGATAGCCGATCCTCTCTTGCAAGATGTGATTGGCGGGCAGACGGATCGCATATTTGATCCGTTCTGCCTCCAGATATTCGTAAACTTCGGGGTTTGCGAAGCCGGCGTCGGCGCGGAAATAAATGCGTGAGACCTTGCCTTGATACCGCGCCACGACCGGCTTCAGCACCGCCTCCCATCCATCGGCGCTGTGAACATTGCCGGGGCGCAGGGCGCAGCGTTCCAAATCGCCATATTGGTTGAAAACGAACAGCGGATGATAGCAGGTGCAGTCATAGTGACCGTTCCAGACACTGTGTTCCTGTTCGCCATGCGTCGGGCTCACGCTCGAATCCATGTCGAGCAAGATACCTCTCGGCGGACGGCGACCATGAACGCTGTCGATCCATTTGCCGGAGAGATCAGCGAGCGCCGAAAGGTTCTTTTCCGCCGTGAGCCAGCGCGTCTCAAAGCGGCCCATCTGGCTCGGCGAAGCCGCTGCATCCGAGGCCGCCTTTCCGCCGACTATCCACCGCATCGCGGGATCATGGCGCAGGCGTTGAGCGTCGTTCACGTCTTCATATCCGGCAAGTCGCCCAAATATGGATTGCCGCAACATCCCGACGAGTGCATGCCGGCCATTCTTGCCAGTGCGTGCGTCGGAGAGCGCATCACCCGCCATCGCGCTGAGGCACAGCGCGTCGTCCAGTTCCCGGTATGCGAGCAAGCCTGCGTCGGAGGTAACCACCGATCCGCGAAAGTGAAGCAACAATCGGCGGTCGAAATCGAGCCTGAGAGCGCCATCATACGATTCACCCGCCGGGTTCGCCATGACGGCCTCATTCGATCCGAAATAACATGCTGATTATGTTAGCTAAATCGCGGCATCGACGCTGCAAATTATTGCCTCATCCGGCGTATGCGGGTTGAAATGTCGTGCCCGCGGTGGTGGTGGAGCAGGGTAGAAGCAAGCTGCGCGCCGGCGCGGCCTTCATGGCCGCCGCTTACGCCCAAGACAACGCCCGGACCACCAAGACAAATTGGCGCAAGGTTGCCGCCCAGCCACGCCAAAAGCTTCCCAATCTCTCCTGAGCCTGGCGAAGGGATATCTTCCCGAATTATTGGCGGAAGATTTATTCCGCCCCTCCGCAAGAGCGTCCGAACGGCGAACTCAAACGAACCGCCGAGGTCGTCGGCATCTTGCAAAACGAAGACGCCAACGTCCGTCTCATTGGCGCCATCCCGCTCGAATGAAATGACAAGTTTGCCGAGCGACACGCAAGCTCCATGACGCTGGAAACGCTCGCGTCTTTGCGCGACGATGAAATTGTCGGGCTGCTGATCCGCGCTCGTTTATTTTCCATGCCGCCAGTCAGTCGCCCTCGCGCGCGCTTGCGGGTTTTCATGACAGCAAATACTGTTCCAGCATGACGGGAACGGCCGGACGCGGTAATATGGCCCATGCCAATCGACGTCATCGACCTTCGCTCCTTCTACAACTCGTCCTTGGGCGAGGTCGCGCGGCGTGTCGTTCAAAAAATCGTGCGGCAGCGTTTTTCCAACTGCACCGGCTATTCGATCCTCGGTGCCGGCTATGCGACGCCCTATCTCGAGGTTTTCCGCGAGGAAGCCGTGCGCGTGCTCGCCTTCATGCCGGCCGAGCAAGGCGTCATGAATTGGCCGCCGTCGGGCCTGTCCTCTTCGGCGCTTGTCGAAACAACCGCAATGCCTTTGCCGAACTCCTGCATCGACCGGGCGCTCATTGTCCATGCGCTCGAAATCACCGAACATCCGCATGAGCTTCTTTCCGAAATCTGGCGCATCTTGACCCCTGGCGGCCGGGTCATTGTCGTCGTGCCGTGCCGCTCCGGCCTGTGGGCGCGGCTTGACCGGACACCTTTCGGCCATGGCCGGCCTTATTCGCGCGGCCAATTGGGCGAACTACTGCGCGAAACCCTGTTTTCGCCGGCTTATTGGGCGGAAGCGCTTTACATTCCGCCGTTTCAGCGCCGGACGTGGTTGCATGCGGCAAACTTTGTCGAAAAGTTCGGCGCAAGCCTTTCGTTGCCGTGGGGCGGAGTTTTGATCGTCGAGGCGACCAAACTGCTATATCGGCCGGTTGGCGCGCGCAGGCAGGAGCAATATGCGATGCCGAGCCGCAAACCTGTCCTTGCGCCCGAACCCGCCGGCGTCCTGCCGGCGTAGCGGCCTGCCCCGAGAACGAGGCCCAGCGCCGCCAATCGAGAGGCTGAACCGCCCTCTCATAGCCGCGTCGCGGCACCGGGACCTTGCTTCAGACCGAAGCATTTGGCCAAAAAGAGGCCGCCATGCACGAGGCCTTCGGCGTCGATCCCGTGTCCGAGGCCAATCGAAAGATGCCACTGACAGGGAATTTTGGCCTCGGCCAATTCCGTGGCCGAAAGGAAGAGCGCTTCGGCCGGAATAACGTCGTCCTGGCTGCCATGGATCAGGAGAATTGGCGGCGGATTGCCGGTGGGCACGCGCGCGATGACCTGATCGCGATGCTCCGGCGGCGCGACAAGCTCACCGGAATAGCCGAGGATGCCTGCCGGCGCCCGCGCGCGCCGCAGCCCGGCGTGTAGTGCAAGCATTGTCCCTTGGCTGAACCCGACCAAGGCCAGCTTGCTATCGTCCAGTCCGTGACGATCGAGCTCGGCATCGAGAATCGGGTCGAGAACCAGGCGCGCCTTGTTGACGCCGGTCCAGCGTTCGCTTGGGTCGCGCATGGTCAGACGGAACCATTGGCGGCCGCCTGGGGCCTGGGCGCAAGGCTCGGGGGCGTTCGGCGCGACAAATGCCGCGCCGGGCATCAGAATTCCGCCATTGCTTGCCAATCTCGATCAGATCGTTGCCGTTGGCGCCATATCCGTGCAGAAAGACGACGAGCTGCTCCGGCTTCCTTGATTTTGCCGCAACGCGTGGTCCATCGAGCGTAACCGCCATATTATTATTGTCCGCGGGTTTTGGTTTTGTCGAGGAATCTTGTTGTCGCGCGAAGGTCAAGGTTTTAGAGCACAGGGATCGTCAATCCCCTGGCGGATTTCGTTTGCAAGGCCTCGGCTCGCGGCGCATTTCCGCTTCGAGCGTTTCCCCATCGGATGGAATCCTGCGATCGATCAGGAATCGCTCAAAATCAAAGAGTTGGAGCAGGTCCTGGCCGAAAAAGTCTGATACCCTTTTTTAACGAGCTACTCTAAGCGCAATTCGAAACGGCGGCCTCGCGCTACCGCCGCGCGCGGCCGGTCGTTTCGGCCTGGAGCTTAAGACATGACCCGGTCCTTTACCAACCGCGTTTTCCGTTTCGCGCCGTCGCCCAACGGCTATCTTCACCTTGGCCATGCCTATTCCGCCTTGCTGAATTTCGACATGGCGCGCGCGGCGGGCAGCCGCTTCTTGCTGCGAATTGAGGATATAGACATCGAGCGGTGTCGGTTCGAATTCGAACAGGCGATTTACGAGGATCTCGGCTGGCTCGGGCTCGCGTGGGAAACGCCGGTCCGCCGTCAATTCGAGCATTTTTCCGACTATGCAAGCGCGCTCGCTAAGCTTTCCGCGCAAGGCTTGACTTATCCTTGCTTTTGCTCGCGCGGCGAAATCATGAACGCGGTGGCCGGGCGGACCGGCTGGCCGCGCGACCCGGACGGATCGCCGCTCTATCCAGGGATATGCAAACACCTTTCGCGAGAGGAAAAACAACGGCGGATATCGGCCGGCCGGCCCGCGGCGCTGCGGATCGACATGGAAGCGGCCATCGCGAAAGCCGGCCGCGGACTCGCCTGGCGCGAAATGGGCCATTCCGCGCAAATTCGCGAAGTGGCCGCCGAGCCCTCTCTTTGGGGGGATACGACGCTTGCACGCAAGGATATACCGGCAAGCTATCACATCGCCGCCGTTGTCGATGATGCGCTCCAAGGCGTGACCGATGTTGTCCGCGGCGAGGATCTCTTCCTGGCGACGAGCCTGCATCGTTTGTTGCAGGCCCTGCTCGATCTTCCCGCTCCGTCGTATCGCCATCACGCCCTTTTGCGCGATGCTTCGGGACAGAAATTGTCAAAAAGTTCAAGGGCCAAATCGCTCCGTGCTCTGCGTCAGGATGGACTCTCCCCCGCCGCGGTACAAGAAAGGCTTACGTCCGATCCGATCCTAGCCGGTGGACCGTAAGATTTTCCGCGAACATGCGATATTACGAGCGCAGGGATGGCTCCAATTCCAGTGGGTAAAAACGCCTTTTCCTTCCCGGACGAATTTGCCGCCTTAAAAAAGGGGAAATTGGAGCATGGGACAAACGGGCAATTGGCCAAAGACTAGGCCAAGGTTGGCCTTGTGGAGCGCGCCGCGATCTGGCGCATCCGGATGCAATCACGTAAGGCGCGGTTCCCCCTATGAGTTGCAACCTCTCCCAAACGTCGCGGTATGCGGTTATTCTGGTCGCTCTTTGCCTCATAGCGCTGGTGGAGGCGCGTCATCCTTTCCCGCTTTTCCGCCTGGCCACATTTATCCTTGCCTTCTTGGCGTTGGCCGGCATGGCGTCGCTGCTGCGCGGCAAGTTGCGCGACGGCCTTGTCGTTTTGGCCTCGCTTGCCTTCGGCCTATTCGTGGTTGAGGGCGTGGCAACTGTTCTCGAACCCAAAACCTTGACAAATGTCACAAAAGGCTGGTCTGTCACCCGGCCCGTCATCGGCTGGGGACCGGAACATCCCGGGCGCTTCCATGCCGAAAGGCGGGACCCGAAATCCGGCGCCGTCATCTATGTTGCCGATTACACAATCGATGCCAATCTCATTCGGCAGACCATTTCCAGCGAGAAGGGCCCGGCGATCGTCTTTTTCGGCGATTCCTTTACCTTCGGCGTGGGCGTGAACGATGCCGAAACATTGCCTCAGCTTTTCGCGGATCTGCTCGACCGCAAGCAGCGGGTTCTCAATCTCGGTATCGGCGGCTATGGACCACAGCAGTTCTTGCGTGAATTGGAGACAGGCCTGTTTGATCACCTAATCGGTTCGCGGCCGCGGCTTTTCATTTTTATGACGTGGGCCGGACTTGCCGAGCGAACAGCTTGTAAATTCTCTTGGGTGCGCTGGGGGCCTCGATATGCGCTGGAGAACGGCCGGGTTGCGTTGAAGGGAGCCTGCTACGACGAGTTGAGCCTGCGGGTGCGGGAATTGCTCGAAGACATGGCTTCCTATCGGTTGTTCATCGAGCCTTATCTTCAGAAGCTTACTCACAAAGACGTTGAGCTCTATGTTAGGATCTTGCTCGCTGCGGTAAACCTAGCGAAGGAGAAATACGGCGTCGCGACTCTCATCCCCTATATTATCACCCCCGGCTATCTCAAGGGAACGGGGTTTGACGATGACGAGATCGTCCAGAGGCTGCGGGATGGCGGCGCCGTGGTCGTGGATGTTTCGCTCGTAGAAGACGAATCCACCGGTGCACTCAACATCAAAGGCGACGGCCATCCAACGCCGTTGGCAAACCGCCTCAGGGCCTCTATAATTAAAGATTATATCGAAAACCGCATGCCTAGGATTCTGGTTGCGGGAGTGCACTGACTAGCGCAAAAGCCGTCAGTCTGGTTCGAAAGCGTTCTTAATAATCGCGGGCGAGCGCGGGGTTCTGTTTGTCTTTGTGAAGAATGCAGGTTCCGGCCGCGAGAAACTCGATCCCGGTCCCCATGAAGCAAGCAAACGCATCTTCCCGGGTGCAAACGATGGGCTCGCCGCGCACGTTAAAACTCGTGTTCACAAACACTGGACAACAAGGCAAATGCTCGAACCGGCGGCGATGGCCAGAAAGCTCTCCCTCATGCCGCGGCTTGCCGCGATACCGGTCTTGCTTGCGCTCATCGGTTGGATGGAGGTGCGGCATCCGGTGCCTGCCTTTCGGTTGTTCACTTTCTTCTTCGTCTTTTTGGTTTTTGCCGATTTGGCGTCGCTGCTGCGCGGCAAGTCGCGCGACGGTCTTGTTGTTTTGGCTTCGCTCGTCTTCGGCCTATGCGTGGTCGAGGGCGTGGCAACTGTTCTCGAGCCCAAAACCTTGATAAATGTCACAAAAGGCTGGTCCGTTGCCCGACCCGTCATCGGCTGGGGACCGGAACATCCCGGGCGGTTCCATGCCGAGAAAACGGATCCGAAATCCGGCGCCGTCATCTATGTTGCCGACTACACAATCGATGCCAATCTCATTCGGCAGACCATTTCCAGCGAGAAGGGTCCGGCGATCGTCTTTTTCGGCGATTCCTTTACTTTTGGCCTGGGCGTAAACGATTCCGACACGTTACCGCAGGTCTTCGCGGATTTTCTAGGACGCAAGCAAAGAGTGCTCAATCTTGGCTTTTCCGGCTATGGACCGCAGCAATTCTTGGCGGAATTGCAGACGGGCCGTTTCGACGGCGTGATCGGCGCGCAGCCGCGGCTTTTTGTTTTCATGACATTTGCCGGGCACGCTGAACGAACAGCTTGTAAACCCATTTGGGTGCGCTTTGGGCCTCGATATGCGCTGGAGAACGGCCAGGTCGCATTGAAGGGAGCCTGCTACGAAGGCGTGCGCCTGCGGGTGCGGGAATGGCTCGAGAACACGGCTTCCTATCGTTTGTTCATCGAGCCTTATCTTCAGAAAGTTACTCACGAAGACGTGGAGCTCTATATCAGGATATTGCTCGCCGCGGTGAACCTGGCGAAGGAGAAATACGGCGTCGCGACTCTTATCCCTTTTATCCCCGTAGGCGACTATCTCAAGGGAACGGGTTTCAGCGATGACGAGATCGTCCAGAGGCTGCGGGATGGCGGCGCCGTGGTCCTGGACGTTTCGCTCGTGGAAGACGAATCCACCGGCGCACTCACCTTCAAAGGCGACGGCCATCCAACGCCATCGGCGAACCGCCTCAGGGCCGTTATGCTCAAGAATTATGTTGAACAACAGATGGCCGGCATCCTGCTTTCGAGTCCCGAGTGAACGAACCCGGCAACGCGAGCCCGCCATGTGACCGCATAAACGTGAAACCAACGCGTCTCACTCGGCGTCGTTCAGGAACGCGGCTTTTCAGCGCGCGAGGAAACAACTGATTGGGACGTCCCTCCCTGGATGCGCGAAAAGAGGTCCGGCGTCGATGGCCAGAAAGCTCTCCCTCATGCCGCGGCTTGCCGCGATACCGGTCTTGCTTGCGCTCATCGGTTGGATGGAGGCGCGGCATCCGGTGCCCGCCTTTCGGTTGTTCACTTTCTTCTTCGTCTTTTTGGTTTTTGCCGATTTGGCGTCGCTGCTGCTGGGGAAAGGGCGCAACGGTCTTGTCGTTTTGGCTTCGCTCGCCTTCGGCCTTTCCATTATCGAAACCACGGCCACTATTTTAGAAAATAAGGTCCCGCCCGTCGCAACGAATGGCTTATTCGTTCCCCAGCCCATCATCGGATGGGGGCCTGAACATGCCGGACGCTTCCATGCCGAGAAAACAGATCCGAAATCTGGCGTCCCGATTTACAAAGCGAATTATACGATCGATTTGAATCTGCTGCGTGAGACCCGCTCGGGGGAGACCGGCCCGACGATCGTTTTCTTTGGCGATTCCTTCACCTTCGGAGAAGGTCTGAACGATGCCGACACGCTGCCGCAAGCCTTCGCGGATTTGCTAGGACGCAAGCAAAGAGTGCTCAATCTTGGCTTTTCCGGCTATGGACCGCAGCAATTCTTGGCGGAATTGCAGACGGGCCGTTTCGACGAGGTAATCGGCGCGCAGCCGCGGCTTTTCGTTTTTATGACGTTCGCCGGACATGCCGAGCGAACAGCTTGTAAACCCATTTGGGTGCGCTTTGGGCCTCGATATGCGCTGGAGAACGGCCAGGTCGCATGGAAGGGAGCCTGCTACGAAGGCTTGAGCCTGCGGATTCGGGAATGGCTCGAAGACATGGCTTCCTATCGTTTGTTCATCGAGCCTTATCTTCAAAAGCCTACTCATGAAGACTTGGAGCTCTATATCAGGATCTTGCTCGCCGCGGTGAACTTGGCGAAGGAAAAATACGGCGTCGTTACTCTCATCCCTTATATCCCGGATGTCGGCTATCTCAAGGGAACGGGTTTCAGCGATGACGAGATCGTCCAGAGGTTGCGGGATGGCGGCGCCATGGTCGTCGATGTTTCTCTCGTGGAAGACGAATCCACCGGTGCAAAACTCACTATCAAAGGCGACGGCCATCCAACGCCGTTGGCGAACCGCCTTAGGGCCTCGATGCTTAAAGATTATATCGAAAATCACATGCCTGGGATTCTGGTTGCGCAACTGCCCTGATAAGCGTCTTCCGGCGTGCAAATGATGGGCTCGCCGCACACGTTAAAACTCGTGTTTACGAGGGACAACCAGTCAATTGCTCGAACCTCGCAGTCAAGGCGTGGTAGCACGGGTTCGTCTCCTTATGAACGGTCTGGACGCGGGCCGAATAATCGACATGGGTGACGGCGGGAATGTCTGGGCGCACGACGTTCAATTTGCCGATGCCGAACAACGCGAGCTCAGCGACCGGCATCATGCGGCAACGCTCGGGCTTCACATTGGCGACGAGCTGCATATAAGGCGAATCCGGGTCGATCTCGAACCAATCGGCAATGCGTTCGCGCCGCGCCGCCAGCGCGAAGGCGAAGGGGCGAAAACTTTCGCGGTATTTGACCTTGAGGCTCAGCACTCTCTGCTCTGACGGGGAAAGTGGATCTCCGAGAATTGATGGCAAGCGCCGCGCCGAGCGCCGCCAGCGCCGGTCGTGGTCTCCTTTAGACAGTAGGCTATCGCGATGGCGGGAAAGCCAGGCCCGTGTTTCTTGTGGGTGAAGCTGGCGGTTCACGCTCGATCCACAAGATCCTGCCTTGGGAATTCCCTTTAAGACGTAGAAGATCCTCGCCTTTCCTGCACAGATAGAGCCAAGCGGGACGACTGTTCCGAGAAAAAAATCTCCATGACAAGGACCGGCGATTCGGTTCAAGGCGAGACCCACCTTGAACCATCCGCGTTTCAATGGCATCATCCAATAGGGGCGAAGGAGTGCGACGGCCAGGATGGCGGTGAATAGAGCGATCAGCCCCCATTTGGGCGAACCGGCCCGGTGAAACAATGGCCAAAGGCCCAGGATCGCCAAAAAGAACGCCGAACGCGAGACCAAGCTTCCGATTCGACCCAAGGCTTATCTTACAAATGTTTGCCCTCAGGCACCGATCATCGAGGTTCCCTTCCGGAGCGCGGACCGCTGCAAGCCGAACATAAATTTTCTCAAGCGCGGGCAAACTTACCTCAGGGGCTAATTTCGCTTTGGTAAACAATTTAAGGCCCGCCTCTGAACCGGTCGCGATTAGCCGCTCTCGATCGCCGCGACGGCGTCGGCGATGTCTGGCGGCAAGCCGGTGGAAAGTCCGCAAGTCGACACAAATAGGGTGGCCTCGATTTAGCGTAGGTGCATGGATGTGCGAATGGTTGTAAGCGTCGTTTGCGCCGCGTTTCAGGCGATTGTGGAACATGCCAGAAGTGACCGGGAGGCTGACGAGGGCGGAGCGGGGCTGTAAGGTGGCCCCGCGGCACTCCACGGACAATCGCCATTTGTCTCATTGCTGGCGCTTTTAAGGTGCAATATTGCGGGGAATCCGCAAAAAACGGTGATCATCATGCGAACAATCGCCCTTTTCCTCACTCTCCTCGCCCTATCAATGGCGCCGGCGAGCGCCGATAAAGCCGCTACCGCGGTCAAGATCCATAAGGTCTTCGACATCGTCCGCGGAGGTGACAAAATCGGCACCGACACGGTCGACATCGAGCGTCAGAATGATACGACGACGGTCAAGATCAAGACCGACGTTTCCGTCAAGGTGCTGTTCATCGAGGCCTATCGTTACGAACATTCCTGCAACGAAACCTGGAAAAACGGTCAACTCATCGCCTTTAAGTCGCGAACCAACGACAATGGCACAAAACATGCCATCGACGTCACGGCGGCGCCGGGCAAGCTGAGCATGGACGCCGACGGCAGACAAATCGATCTGCCCAAAACGGCCGCGCCGGAAAGCTTGTGGGGCAAGGACGCGATCCATCAATTCGATGCTTTCGATCCGGACACCGGCAAGCGTCTGTCGATCCAGGTGACCGATCTGGGCAACGAAGCCTTGACTATTCACGGCGCGACGCATCAGGCCCAACACTACAAAATCGCCGACACGCTGAGCGGAGACTTCGCGCGCGAGGTCTGGTTCGACGGCGATGTGCTTGTGCGGACCAAGGTTGTCGGCTCCGACAATTCGGTGATTCTTTCGGATTTGCGTTAGAACTGGCCGCCGCATTCGCCTGGGGGCCAAGGTTACAGCCTTGGAGGGGTCGGCCCTTTAGGCTCGCGCCGGCGTTTGAGCTCCCAAGCATCGTCCGGTTCGCAAAACCCGAATCAGGCGTATCCATCCGGTCGGCGGCGCCGGTATTTTAGGATGGTCGCCGCCGCTGCGGTTCAAGCCGTTTCCGCGACCGCACGCTGGCGCGGCGTCCAATTCCATGGCGGCCATTCGTCGCGTCGCTTTACGGGACGATCTCGCGGCTTCGCGAGAACGCGGGCGTGCCACGCTGGTGGGTCTGCGTCGTTCAATTCGCGGGTCTCGATCGGCACGTAGACTACCCGCGCCCTCCGGCATCCGAGCCGGAGAACGTCCAATTGCCCTGGCCGAGGTCGATGCCGCGCGCAGCCTGTCCAGCCGCGGCGTTGGAGCGACAGATACGGCCGTCGTCGCGGAATTTTGCGAAGGCGGCCCAGCGCTTCAAGCTATATTAATCCGTTCATACAAGCATCAAGCAGGTCATAAGTAAATGCCCGGACAGCGGCGATATAATTACGTTCCGCTTGTTCTAGCCCCTGCCCCCTTATTTTGCGCGATGGACGCGCCCGCCGTGCTCGCCTACAAGCACGAGCGGCGACACGGCCGTGGTGGCGCGCCACGACCTGCGTGCCGCTGTTCCGGGGCCTTTCGTGTTCAAAAAAATCCTCATCGCGAACCGTGGCGAGATCGCCTGCCGGGTGATTGCGACGGCGCGGCGAATGGGAATTGCGACAGTCGCCGTCTATTCCGACGCCGACAAGGATGCGCCGCACGTGGATATGGCGGACGAGGCCGTGCGGATCGGTCCGCCGCCCGCGGCGGAAAGCTATCTCGTCATTGAAAGCATTGTCGCGGCCTGCAAGGCGACGAGCGCCGAGGCGGTGCATCCGGGCTACGGTTTTTTGTCGGAGCAAGCGACGTTCGCCCGCGCATCGGCCGCAAGCAACATCGCTTTCATCGGCCCGAACCCGAAGGCCATCGAGGCGATGGGCGACAAAATCGAATCGAAGAAACTCGCTCAATCGGCAGGTGTCGCGACCGTCCCGGGATTCCCCGGCGTCATCGACGACATAACGCAGGCGGCGAAGATCGCCGATGCCATCGGCTATCCGGTGATGATCAAGGCCTCGGCCGGCGGCGGCGGCAGGGGGATGCGCATCGTCTCCGCGCGCCAGGAGCTTGCGGAAAATTTTGCGCGCGCGCGGTCGGAAGCGAAATCCGCTTTCGGCGAAGGCCGGCTCTTCATCGAAAAATTTATCGCCGATCCGCGCCACATCGAAGTTCAAGTACTGGGCGACAAGCACGGAAACGTTATCCATCTTGGCGAGCGCGAATGTTCCATTCAACGCCGCCATCAAAAAGTAATCGAGGAAGCTCCTTCTCCTTTCATCGACGAGGAAACGCGCCGCAAGATTGGTAAATGGGCGATTGCGCTGGCCGAGGCCGTCAACTACGATTCGGCCGGCACGGTCGAATTTATAGTTGGCGAAGACAAGAATTTCTATTTCCTCGAAATGAACGCACGGTTGCAGGTCGAGCATCCGGTGACTGAACTTGTGACCGGCATCGACCTCGTCGAACAGATGATCCGGTTGGCGTCCGGCGAGAAATTGCCGGCCGGTCAGGCCGCCGTGCATCTGGAAGGCTGCGCGATCGAAAGCCGGGTCCTTGCCGAAGACCCCTCGCGGAATTTCTTGCCCTCGACCGGGCGGCTCAAGACCTACCGGCCACCGGCGCAAGGCGATCGCAACGGGGTGACGCTGCGCATCGATTTAGGCGTCCGCGAAGGCAGCGAGATCTCCATTCATTACGATCCGCTGATCGCGAAAATCGTGACCCATGCGGCGGATCGAACGGCGGCCGTAAAAGCGCAGACGCAAGCGCTCGATTCGTTTGTCATCGAGGGTGTCGCCAACAATATTGCTTTTCTCGCCGCCGTGATGGCGCACAATCGCTTTCGGGCGGGCGAACTCTCGACCGGCTTCATCGCCCAGGAATACCCGCGTGGCTTTACTCCAATCGCGCCGGAAGGAGAGCGCGCGCATCTATTCGCAAGCGTCGCGGCGGCCGCCGATCATGTGATGAATGAACGCAAGCGCGCGATCTCGGGCCAGATGCGCCCCGCGCGGCCAGTCCTCTTTGCCCGCGCGCTCATTCTTGGCAAAAAGCGTCATGACGTGACGCTCGATCACACGGACGAAGGGCTGGCCGTGCGATTTGAGAAGACCGGGCACGTGCATATTTGCGGTTCCGGTTGGGTCCCAGGTCAGCCAGTTTGGAATGGCACGATCGACGGCGAAAGGGTCGCGGTTCAACTGCGCCCCATTCCAAATGGCTATTCTTTGGCGCACGCTGGCTTCAAGGCCGAGGTACAGGTCTACACGCGGCGCGGCGCGGAGCTTGCCCTCTTGATGCCAGAGAAAAAAGCCGCAGGCGGCTCGAAATTGCTGCGGTCTCCAATGCCCGCCCTCGTCAAATCGATCGAGGTGGTCGCCGGCCAGGCGGTGAAATCGGGCGAATCTCTCTGCATCATCGAGGCGATGAAAATGGAAACCGTTTTGCACGCCGAGCGCGATGCGACCGTGGCCAAAATAAACGTAAAGCCCGGCGACTGCATCGCCGTCGATGCCGTCATCATGGCGTTTGCATGAGGGCGGCTTCAAGTTCGCGAGCATGTCCTCAGGATGCGCCGGAGATGCGCCCCGTTTTCCTGCCGCTCGCGCGGCAGGAAAGCGCCGGTTGCACCCTATGATCCCCGAGGATCAAGCATCAGTGTTTGGTTGGGCTGTTGATGGCGATCCGTTTTGCTTTCGTCTGCGCTCGCTCGGTCTTCGGCAAAACGACCTTGAGAATACCGTTCTTGAACGAAGCCTCGATCTTGTTTTCATCAATGTCCACGCCAACCGGAATTTGCCGTTCGAAGCGGCCGTAGAAACGCTCACTGAACTGGCGCTCCTTGTCCTCCGTCTCGGATTTCATTTCGCCGCGAAGGGTTAAATTGCCGTCGTTAAAAAGAACCTCGACGTCCTTGTCCTCCATGCCAGGGATTTCCGCCGAGACCGTAATTTGTTTCTCGGTTTCGGCGACTTCGAGTTTCGGCCAGGCGGGGTTCACGAAATCCGTCCGGCGGCCGGCATGCGAAGTGGAGGCGAAGCCGCGAAAGGCTTCTTCCAGAAGGCGGTTCATTTCACGGTGCAAGGTGAGAAACGGGCTCGATCTTTCGTCGCGGAAAAGCTCAGGGACGAGATCCTGGCTCCTGGTCCAAGGAATGAGATCACGCATGTTCATGGCCTATTCTCCAAGGATTTGAGTGGACGCACTGTGCGCGAAACCCTGCCGCGGTCCGCGTTTCCGGCCAAGATTGCCACAGGTTTTGGGCCAAATGACATAGTCCGGCTGGAAGCTTAGAGTGGCCGCGCTCGCGCACCGCCAACTCCTCACCCCCCCGACCACGCCGCCGGTATTCACGGTTGCGATCATGGTTGCCACGTGCAGGCTTGAGCTGGGTCTTTCAGGCGCTCGCGACATGTCGAGCGCCGCCGGCAAGCCAGCAACAAAGATCTGGGGCGCGGCGTTTGCCAGTCAAGGGCCTTTGGATGCGGCCGATGGCGCGATTCATTGTATCCGTCGTGCGGAAGGTGCGATCCGGTTTCGTCTAAACCCGATCGCGTTTTCTGTTTTTGCCTACTCGTGGCCGCGGATCTGATTTCCCTTCTCGAGGATAATTTTCAATCGACCTGAAGCAACTTTAGCTTGCGATGCAGGGCCGAGCGCTCCATGCCGACGAATTCGGCAGTGCGCGAAATGTTGCCGCCGAACCGGTTGATCTGGGCGACCAAATATTCACGCTCGAAGACTTCGCGCGCTTCTCGCAACGGAAGGTTCATCAGCTTTTCGCCGCCGGGGCCATTCGGCGTCGAAGGAACGAGCGCGCCGATCTCGGAGGGCAGCATTTCCGCGGTAACCGCCGCCTCGGGATCGCCGGCGGCGAGGATCATCAACCGCTCCACGTTGTTGCGCAACTGCCTTATATTGCCGGGCCAATCGTGCGATTGCAGAACCGCCATCGCGTCCTCGGCGATCAAACGCCGCGGCATGCCGGTTGTCGCCGACAGCTGCTCCATGAAAAAAGCGATGAGTTCGGCAATATCCTCGCGGCGTTCGCTCAGCGAGGGGACGCGAACCGGCACGACGGCGAGACGATGGAAAAGATCCTCGCGGAACGAACCATCGGCGATCAACGCCGCGAGATCGCGCGAGTTCGACGAAATGATACGGACGTCGACATAAACGCGGGTCGCGCCTCCGACACGGAGAAAATTCTGCTCGACCAGCACCCGCAGGATCTTGCCCTGGGTCTCCTTCGGCATATCGGCGATTTCGTCGAGGTAGAGCGTGCCTCCGTGGGCTTCCTCGAGCGCGCCAACCTTGCGGCTGATTCCGTCCTTGGCTTCGGTTCCAAACAATTCCATTTCCATCGTTTCCGGCGCAATCGTCGCCGAGTTGATGGTGACGAAAGGGCCGTCCGCGCGGGCCGACGCGTCATGGATGCAGCGGGCCGCGAGTTCCTTGCCCGCGCCGGGCGAGCCGGTGATCAGAACCCGCGAATTGGCCGGCCCAACGCGCTCGATGACGTGACGCAACTGGTTCATCACGGCGGATTTGCCGACGATCCGGTTGGCTCCGCCGGCCCTTGTGCGCAACTCGGTGACCTCGCGCTTCAAGCGCGAGGCTTCAAGCGCGCGTTCCGCGACCAGCACCAGGCGGTCAGCCTTGAACGGCTTTTCGATGAAATCATAGGCGCCGAGCTTTATCGCGGAGACCGCCGTCTCGATATTGCCGTGACCGGAAATCATGACGACCGGCAGCTTGGGGTTCTGCTCCTTGACGATCTTCAGCAACTGCAACCCGTCGAGTCTCGAGCCTTGTAGCCAAATATCGAGAAAAACGAGGGTCGGGCGTCGTGCGCCAATCGCGGCCAAAGCCTCGTCGGAATTCTTGGCCATGCGGGTGCCATGGCCCTCGTCCGCCAATATCCCCGACACAATTTCACGGATGTCCGCTTCGTCGTCCACTATCAGAATATCGCTCGCCATGAATTTCTTCACCCTTCCTTTCCGGCTTCCGCAGGCATGGTTTTGTCAAAATCCCCGCCATAGTCATGCCCGCCATGATCGTGTCCCAAAGGAAAATACAGCCTGACCCAGGCGCCACGCCCACTTGGCGCATCCCGCAATTCGAGCCCGCCGCCGTGATCGGCGAGAATTTTGGCGACGTTCGGGAAACCGAGCCCTGTCCCGTCGGCGCGCGTCGTCACGTAGGGTTCGAGGAGCCTTTGCCGGTTCTCCTTGGGAAAGCCCTTGCCGTTGTCGATCACGTCGATGGTGACGTCGCGTGCGGCAACCGCGACCGCCACCGATATCTTCCCTTGGAAGCCGGCTTCGCCGGGGTGCGCGGCAATCCCTTCGGTTGCGTTCTTAACAATGTTGGTCAAGGCTTGGGATAAAAGCCGCCTGTCAAATGGCAAGCGGACCGGGTCCTGCGGCAGCCGGTCTTCAAACAAAATACCGGGATGCGCGGCTCGCATTAGGAACAGGACCTGGCGCACGCATTCGCCAAGGTCGCCGCTTTCGAGGCGGGGTTTCGGCATCCGCGCGAAAGACGAAAATTCATCCACCATGCGTTTGATGTCGTCGACTTGCCGGACGATGGTATCGATGCACTGATCGAAAACGTCGCGGTCTTGCTCGATCAGACGCCCATATTTGCGTTTCAGCCGTTCCGCGGATAGCTGGATCGGGGTCAGGGGATTTTTAATTTCATGAGCGATCCGGCGGGCGACATCGGCCCAGGCCGCCGTCCGCTGCGCGGTGACGAGGTCGGTTATATCGTCGAGCGTCACGACATAGCTCTTGTCGGCGCGTTCGCTCGGCTCGCTGGTGATGCTCACGTTGAAAAGACGATCGAGGCCCCCGCGGGAAAGCGAAATCTGTCCTTGGACCAGCCGGGATTGACCGGAACGCGCGCCGGCCAGCATGTCCTCTAGTTCCGGCAGCACGGTTGCGATCGATTGACCCGCGATCCGCGCGGCTGTTTCGCCGCTTTGCGGGAACAATTTTTCAGCGGACGGATTGAGCACGGTAATTTCGGTTTCCGGTCCGATGCCCACGACCGCGACCGGAACGCCGGAGAGAACCGCCTCAGTGAAGAGCCGCCGCTCGTCGATGAGCTTGCTCGCCGCGATGAGCCGGTGCTGCTGCAGGCTCAGTTCCGAGGTCATTTTGTTGAAGGTCTCGCCGAGATGGGCAAGATCGCCCTCGGACTTATGCACTGCAACCTGAACGTGGAGATTGCCGGAGGCGACCTCATCGGTCGCCGCGATCAGACGCCTTATCGGCGCAACAAGACTATCGGCGAACGAAAGACCGAGCCAAGTCGCGGATAAAAGCATGATGAGGGCGATCAGGACGAACATGGTCGCGAAAGCGATCCTGGTCCTGTTCCGGTGGCTGTCGAAAACATCGTAAAGCGCGACCATTTTGTCGGCCTGATCTTGAAAATCCACCGTGAACGGATCGACCGGCCGTGCCACATACAAAAACGTGTCCGGGAAAGAATTGAGCATCCGCAAGGCAACGAAAGTCGGCCCTTTTTTGAGGATCAGGCAAGTGATTTCATCCTTTTTTGCGTCCTCGAAATCACCCGGATCAGGCTGGACCACGGCATTGCCGGTCGAGGCGCCCGTGTCGACGCGTTCGACCACGGTTCCGTCGGACTTCATAAGAGCCGCGGCGGTGAAGCCAAGAAGACGCGCCCGCGTGCTGAAAAAACCTCGAAACCACGACCGGTCAAAATCGAACGTGGGCTTGGCCAGGTCGAGATCCGATGCAGTGAGCCTTGCCTCATGGACCAGCGATGTGCATTGGCCTTCTCGAAACAGACGCGCGGCGTCGATTGTGTTTTGGACAAAGCCGCGTCCATCTTGCATGAAGGCCGGATTGAGACTGCGTTCCAGCGTCACCGAACCGACCCAGGCCATCAGCAGTGCCGGCGCGGCGGCAATGATTGAAAAAAGTCCAACGATGCGAATATGCAGTTCCGCCCCGGCGACGCCCGCCCGGCGCGCCTTGAAGAGTGCATAGGCCTCGGCAAGGACGAAACCGAAGACGAGGAAGATGCCAAGGATATTGGCGACAAACAGCCCCAGAACGACGGAACCGGTCGGCGCGATCGGCGTGTAGCCGGAAAAAATCAGAAAACTCACAAGCCCGATGAAGAGGGCAAGGATAACGGCCACGGGACCGAACCGGGCCGTAAACCTGGAATGGTTGTTTTTTCCGCCCAAAGCCCGCCGCGATATTTTTTGATTACTCATGGTCGCCGGCAAAAAGATATGGAGGGGTCAGGCACCGCGCAGGATAAGAATCAGTAAATCGCGTTGCCATAATATCACGCTGTTGCAAGATTACGACATTTCGGGGGCCGGATGACTGCCCTTCGTCAAACCGGGGAGGGCCGCAATTATGCGGAAGCGACCGCAATGAAAGTTAAGTCATGAGATTAAGAAGCGTAGTAATACATTGATTTAATGAATTATTTTGAATTGTTGCATCGTCTTTCTCCGACCGTGGCATCACAGGGAACGAGGGGTGTGACGCGAAGCCGATTTGGGTTCAATGGATACTTGGCGCCGGCCACATTCCGCGGCAGCGGCGTTGCAATTGGCGAGGCCTATGGAAATTATCCGGGCGGCGGCGCTCACAAAATCTTGGCCGCGCCTTGGCCACGAAGGCCAAATCGCTGCTGCCAGGACCAGGGGAGCAGATGCGCATGACCCTGGTTAGGCTTTAGAAGATATCTCGCACCCACCATCGCCCGATTTCGCGGCTATACGCCAGTCGGATCGAGTTTACGGTAGGGACAGGATCGCTCCGAACTCGTCAACCGGAAATCCTATCAGACCTCATAATGGAGAAAGAATTCATATGGATGCGGGCGCAGGCGAATTTCGTCGATCTCGCGCGAGCGCTTATAGTTGAGGTGGGTTTTCACCACGTCCTGCGTCAAAACATGTCCATTGAGAAGGAATTGATGATCGGCTTCAAGCGCGTCGAGCGCTTCTACGAGCGATCCGGGGGCTGACGGCACTTTAGCAATCTCTTCTGGCGGCAAGTCGTAAAGATTCTTGTCGATCGCTTGGCCAGGATCAATGCGGTTCTGAATACCATCGAGGCCCGCCATCAGCATCGCCGCGAACGCTAGGTAGGGATTGCAGGCCGGGTCCGGGCAGCGAAACTCGACGCGTTTCGACTTGGGGTCGGCCGAGTACATGGGAATGCGACAGGCAGCCGAGCGATTGCGCGCGGAGTAACCGAGATTGACCGGCGCTTCGAAGCCTGGCACCAGCCGCCGGTACGAGTTGACGGTCGGCGCGCAGATCGCGAGCAGTGCCGGCGAGTGCTTTAGGAGCCCGCCGATGTAGTGGCGCATCGACTCGCTCGAGCCGGCGTAGCCACCACCGGCAAAGATCGGCTGGCCGCCTTTCCAGATGCTCTGGTGGACGTGCATGCCAGAGCCATTGTCACCAAACGGTGGCTTGGGCATGAAGGTGGTGGTCATGCCCGTTTGCGTGCAACGTTCTTTACCACGTAGTTGTAGATCATCACGCCGTCAGCCATCCTGGTCAGTGGCGGCGATGGGCGTGTCGCCGAGCACGGTGAACCGGGCGCAGATGACCTATGACCACGGCGGGATCAAGGCGCTCAAACCGAAGCCGAGCGGCGGACGCAAGCGCGAGAACATGACGCAGGTCGAGGAAAAGGCCTTGATTCACGCGCTTTGCCAAGGCCGCCGGAGCCGGCGAAATGTTGTGTAGTAGCCGAGACTCGATCTGACAGACGGTGCCTGGTTAAGCGATCGGGTTTTGGTGTCCGACGTTATTGCGCGGCGATCATTTTCTCCTTCGTCATCGGCATTGCGTCGAGGAACGTTTGCATCGGCGTCTTGCCGAAGCACCAGCGGCCTTGATGGGGCCGCGACTCATTGTACTCGTGAATCCAGACATCGAGATCGGCTTGCAGCTCGTCGATGAAACGATACACCTTTTTGCGGAACGCGACACGGTAAAACTCATTGAGCACTGTCTTGTGGAAGCGCTCAGCGATGCCATTATCTGGCATGATACGTGTGGTGCCTTTGAGTGTCAGGCCGTTCCCGCAAAGAATGGTGTTATGGTGAGCCCATCTGGGACACGGGGCACCGGGAGCACGAAGGTGCGGGCAGGCCGCCGATAGACGTTGGGCTGAGAGCCCGAGCTCGTTACATGGCCGCCCCTTGCGACTTGCCCGGATGCGTCGTGAGCGCGGATCAGTAGGTGTCGTGTCGCCCGCCAGCTCCCGTTTCAAACGAGCGAGAGACGAAGGAAGCAGGCATGCGCGTCATCGGACTGGATATTCACCGCGCCTTTGCCGAGGCGGAGGCTTTGGAAGACGGCAGGCTCAAGCGATTAGGGCGCGTCACTATGCGACGCGATCTGTTGGAGAAATTCGCAGCGGCGCTGTCGAAGGATGACGTTGTCGTCGTCGAGGCAACCGGCAATGCAGCCGCAGTTGCCGCCATGATCGGGCCGCACGTGAAGCGGGTCGTAATCGCGAACCCGAAGCAGGTGCGGATCATTGCGCACGCCAAGATCAAAACCGATACGACCGACGCCGGCGTGCTGGCGCAGCTCTACGCAAGCGGTTTCCTGCCGGAGGTGTGGATCGCCGATGAGCCGACGCAGGCGCTGCGCCGGCAGGTCACCCGCCGTAATCAGATCGTGCGCCAGCGTTCCCGGCTGAAGAACATCATCCAATCGATCCTGCATGCGCACCTGATCCCATCCTGCCCTCATCAGGATCTATGTGGACCCAAGGGCCGCGCCTGGCTTGCCGAGCAGATGGTGCCCGAGGACGAGCGTCTCGCCATCGAGCGGCATTTGCGCGAGTTCGATCGGCTCGGCGAGGATCTGAGAGTGGTCGAGCGTGATCTTGCCCGCTCGGCGCTGGCTGAAGAAAGCATTAAGCAGCTGATGACGATTCCAGGCATCCATATGATCGTCGCGCTGGCCATCAAGGCGGCGGTTGGAGATGTCGAGCGCTTCGCGCGGCCGCAGAAGCTCGTCAGCTACATCGGTCTGAATCCGAGCGTCCGGCAATCCGGACCGGGGCCCGCTTACCATGGGCGGATTACGAAGCAAGGACGCGGACATGCGCGCGGCATGCTGGTTGAGGCGGCTTGGGCAGCCGCGCGAACGCCTGGTCCCTTGCGGGCCTTTTTCCTTCGGGTGAGGGCCAGGCGGGGTCAGCATGTGGCAGCTGTCGCGACTGCGCGCAAGCTTGCCATCCTGGTCTGGCATCTGCTGACGAAGAACGAGAGCTATCTGTTGGCGCGTCCAGCGCTACATGCCAGGAAGCTGCGCGATCTCGAGCTCAAGGCCGGGCACAAACCGGCACGCGGCCGGAAGGGTGCGGCCCATGCCTACAACATCAGGAGCTATCGCGAGCAGGAGCGGCGCTGGGTCGAGCAGCCGAGGCGGCCTACACTCGCTTCGTCGCCGGCTGGAACCCACGAGGGCCTAAGCCAGCAACCAAGGCGCGCACAGGCGCCGCAAATGAGGAGCGACGATAAAGGCTGCGCGGCAGGGCTCTCACCTCTTGCCCCGCTCTTTGCCACGCGGTTGCCCGTGCGCGCTTTTAAGGATAGTGCAGATCGCGCGCCCTTCAAGAATCTCAAAAGTGTAACAGTCTGGACTTGAGATTTCGGTCATTGGCGCGGGAACTCGTAGTTCGCCGTTCATCTCGCGGCGAACATTATCGCCGAGCCGGGTCCGCGCTTGTCAATGACGGCCTTAGGGCCGCCGCCTCCGGCGGTCGCAAAGCGATCATTGACAAGGCGGCCCGCTCGCCAAACTCGCCGCCATGAGATGAACGGCGAAATCTGACATGGTCCGATGGATCAAATCCGGACTTTTACGTCCCAAGGACACCGCAGATTGCTGAAAAAAGTTCTTGTCAATCACATCAGTGGTCCGCGGGCTCTTGGTCTTATACCAGCGGCATTGACCACTGACTCAGTTGGTCTTTGCAAATGAGGGCTGGCGTGATTCGCTGCGGCTTCAGCAATGATTCGCGGAGACTCTGATGCCGATAGCTTTGACAATAACGCGCGACGATTACACGGCGGCGGAACTCCGCGCGGCGGCGACACGCAGCAATGACGCCGATGCAACGCGGCGGGGCGCTGGCCTTGGTGCTTGAAGGATACAAGCGGTGCGAAGCCGGCAAGCTCCGTGGCATGGACCGGCAGACCTTGCGCGACTGGGTTCTACGCTACAACGCCGAAGGAATCGCCGGGCTCTGCAACCGGATGGCAGCTGGACCGAAACCACGGCTCACTCCAGAGCAGGACGCGGCAGGAGCAGAGCTGGTTCGCAAAGGACCAGACCTTGCCGTGGATGGTGTGGTGGGCATCGGTCATTCCCTAATGCCGTTGGTATGATTCCCTCGGATCATTTGATTCGGAGGGAACAGATGGTCAAATGCGCTAAGGTCCAGGTCCGGCGGTTGAAAACAGCGCCGCGATGGAAAATACCCCAAGATCAGCGTCGGCGCATCGAGACGGCGTTGCCGCGCGAGAGCTTGAGGACGCGGCCATTGATCGCGGCGGCGATGGGCGTGTCGCCGAGCACGGTGAACCGGGCGCAGATGACCTATGACCACGGCGGGATCAAGGCGCTCAAACCGAAGCCGAGCGGCGGACGCAAGCGCGAGAACATGACGCAGGTCGAGGAAAAGGCCTTGGTTCACGCGTTTTGCCAAGGCCGCCGGAGCCGGCGAAATGTTGAACATCCACTGTACTAGTTGATATTTGATCCGACATTTGGTGTCATAAGGCCGAAGCGAGGGCCGAGGCCGGGCGCGGAGCTGGCCAGGGTTGCGGAGAGCCCGGCCTCGGCGTTTTATGAGGACACCGACGATGACCAAGGACCAGAAGATTATCAAAGGAAAGGTGGGCTTGGCTCAAGCTCGCCAGGCAGCTCGGCAATGTGAGCCAGGCCTGCAAGATGCTCGGCTATAGCCGCGACAGCTTCTACCGCCTCAAGGAACTCTATGACAAAGGCGGCGAGCTGGCGTTGCAAGAGATCAGCCGCAGGAAGCCAATCCTGGCGAACCGGACCGCGCCCGAGATCGAGGCGCGGATCGTTGAATTTTCGCTGGAGCAGCCGGCCTTCGGCCAGATCCGCGTCGCTAACGAAATGAGGAAACTTGGCCACTCGATCTCGCCGGCCGGCGTGCGCGGCGTCTGGCAGCGCCATGACCTCGAGACGATGAAGAAACGGCTCAAGGCGCTGGAAGCCAAGGTTGCTGAGGCAAGGCCGGATCCTGACCGAGGCGCAGGACACGTTCTATGTTGGCAACATGAAAGGGGTCGGCCGCATCTACCAACAGACCTTCATCGACACCTATTCGAAAGTGACGTTTGCCAAACTCTATGATCGCAAGACGCCGATCACCGCGGCCGACCTCTTGAACGATCGGGTCGTGCCCTTCTTCGACGAAAAGGACGTGAAGCTCTCACCTGTTCTGACCGATCGCGGCACCGAATATTGCGGCAATCCCGAGCATCACGAATACGAGCTCTATCTCGCGGTGGAAGATATTGACCATTCCAGGACCAAGACGAAGAGCCCACAAACGAATGGCATCGCTGAGCGCTTCCACAAGACAGTGCGGGATGAGTTCTATCGCATCGCCTTCCGAAAGAGGCTCTATGCCTCGATCGGGGATTTGCAGGACGACCTCGATCTATGGGTCAAAAGCTACAACGAGGAGAGACCGCATCAAGGCCGCTGGTGCTTCGGCAAGACGCCGCTGCAAACATTCCTTGACGCCATCCCGATTGCGAGGGAAAAAATGATCGCTGCCTGACCACCATCGGCAGTGAACCGGCCATCTCCAAAAGGACGCCGTATGTACAAGTCTGGACTTGATCCAACGGTCAATGTCAGATTACGTCATTCATTCAACGTCGGGCATGATCGGCGAGGCGGACTCGATGTTGTCAAGGACGCGAGCTTCGCTCGCGCCGGCGCAGCCGGTGCTGTGCATCCTTGACAACATCGATCCCCTCGCCAAACTCGCCGCCAAGAGATGAATGGCAAGGCGTGATTTCATCCGGCACTGCCTGAAATCTCAAGTCCAGTATTTTACAGTTGAAGCAGACTGAACAAAGGCGTCCTCGACAAAATCACTTGCAGACGGGGCGGGCCATACGTTTTTTAAACGTCAATTGCAGATGCAGCAAGAACCGCGCGACGGCTGAACGCCCCACCTTGATCCCGAGCGCGGCGATCTTCCGCCACAGCTCGGTGATCGTCAGATCAGGCTTTTCTGCAACGAGTGCCCGCACCCTGTCCTCGTGCCCGGCCAGGGCATAGCGTTTATGGCCGCCGAATTTGCGCGGCCGACACTCGCCTGTCGCATCGAGCCGCTGCATCAGCTTGATCACACAGCTCGCGCTGACATCGAGCAGGCGTGCCGCCTCGCGCCGGGACTGCCCGGAAACAACTGCCCGCACCACGCGTTCCCGTAAATCCTGCGAATAGGGGCCTTGCCATCCTGGCTGACCTCCTTTCCAGCCAGCAGGGTGAATCATGATTTCGCGCCGTTTAGGAATCACCCTGATTCCGCCTTCTCGAAACTCGCTCTGATTCCTAGAGTTCTCGAATTCTGACCCGGCTCATATCGAGCTTGTAATTCGCCATCCTGGCGCCGCTATCGGTTGTGTCTGTGCCCCTTATGGTATCGGGCAAACCTGGAACGGAGGCTTCCTCCCCCTCGCCCGGCTGCGGGAGATCCTCTTCGAGCGAGCCGAACGGCTTCACTGATTGGGCCGCAACGCGCGGACCGCCCGGCGCGCGGCTTCGAGCGCCAGGCGGGCGATCCGTTCCTTTACCCCCGCGGGATCAACACCCGCGCCGCCCGACCATCGGCCGCTGTCGCGCCCATTGCCCGCCGGCCAGCGGGGCAGCGCAGGATTGAAATTGGCTTTCAATAAATCGAGTGGCGCCGAGTTAAACCCTTGCGCTTCCACCGGCCCGGCGGATATAACTGCTATCTTGATGAGTTCGTCCGCGACGAAAAGGGCAAGGCCTGCGCTTCGCCGCACGGCAGCAGGCTGGCTTAGGCCAGATGAATATGCGCGAGGGCCTTTTCGCCTTCGTTCCAAAGCGCCGCCCGGCAATTTTTTTCGAAAACGTAAGGGGCGATCGGCCGCTCACAGGCCGTTGCGAGAAGCGCCATGAGGTTCGTCGTCAAGCGCGACCTTTGGCGCGCCGCGTCCATCGCGCGCCATTCTGGCGAGCATCGTTCCGGCGCCGAGCGTCAGCCCTTCGCTGGTAATTTCCAGGCGCGGATGGAGGCCGCGCGCCTCCCATTTTTCCAAAAGCTCTTGCCCCGGCCGCACCAAAAACTCCGTTTCGAAAGCGGAAGAATCTGGCCAGGAGCATACCACATCCGGCAGAATTACCTAAACCAGCCAATCTACAAAAACCCGAGGGAAATTGGTAAGATAGCGCAATGTGCGAACCGTTCTGGAGAAGCTCGACTCACCGCCGCTTGAGCAAATCCGGCCTTCGCTCGCGGGTAAGCTTAAGCGCTTGCGCCTCGCGCCAGGCCGTGATTTTCGCGTGGTCGCCGGAAAGAAGCACGCCCGGGATTTCAAGGCCCTCCCACTCGCGCGGCCGCGTATAATGCGGATATTCGAGAAGCCCCGCCGCGAAACTCTCTTCGACGCTTGACGCTTGCGCGCCCATCACGCCGGGCAACAGCCGCACGCAGGCGTCGCACACCGCCATCGCGGCGATCTCGCCGCCGGAGAGGACAAAATCGCCGATGGACACTTCTTCGAGACCCCGCGCGGCAACGATCCGCTCATCGACACCCTCGAACCGGCCGCAGATCAGGACCACCCCCTCGACTCCGGCGAGCGTGCGCGCGCGGGCTTGGGTGAATGGCGCGCCGCGCGGCGAAAGCAGCACGCGCGGCCGGCTATCGCCCTCGTCGAGCCCGGCGTCGAGGCTGGCGCCCAGCACGTCGGCGCGGATCACCATGCCGGGGCCGCCGCCGGCCGGCGTATCGTCAACCGCTCTATGGCGGCCTTGCCCATGCGCGCGGATGTCCTGAATTTCGATGCTCCAAAGTCCGCGCGACAACGCCTCGCCCGAAAGCGAGATACCGAGAGGCCCGGGAAACATTTCTGGAAACAGGGTGAAAACCGTCGCCCGCCACATGACGCATCAATCCTTCGGAGACGGAGGCTTTGCATCGACCTCTAAGGGTGGCACGACGGTCAAATGGCCCGCCTCGATATCGACACGCGGAAAAATCTCTTTGGTGAACGGCAAAAGCAGCGTCTCGCTACTGGTTGGACACGCGATTTCCAAAATATCGCCGCCGCCAAAATTCAAGACATTGACGACGCCGCCAAACGCTTCTCCCGCTTCGTTCATCGCCGCAAGCCCAATCAGATCGGAGCGATAGAATTCGTCTTCCCCCGCGGCGGGCAGAGACTCGCGCGACACATAAAGCGCGGCATGGGTCAATGCCCCAGCACTCGCGCGATCGTCAACCCCCGCGATCCTGGCAACGAACATGTTGTGCTTGATTGGACGTAGGCTCAGAATCGAAAATTGCCGGGTTCCACTTTCATCGAAAAGAGGTTTGTAGGCGGCGATTGCGCCCGGAACGCCGGTAAACGAAGTGAGCCGCAATTCGCCGCCGGCGCCATGCGGGGCGCCAAAACGGCCAACCTGAATGCGATCCTTGACCATTGCGCTCGCGCGCCGGGCCGGGGGATCAGGCAGCTGGCGTCGCCGCCTTTGCCGCGGCGGCAGCGCGCTCCTGCGCCTTTTTCCGCGGCAGCGCCTGTTTGGGATTGTCGCGCGGGGCACGCTTCAAGACGCCGAGGGTGTCAAGCAAACGAGCGACGCGATCGGTCGGCTGCGCGCCCTTGGCGATCCACGCTTTCGCCTTTTCCTGGTCGAGCACGATCCGGTCTTCCGCATCCTTCGCCTTCAAGGGATCGAAGATGCCGAGGCGTGCGATGAACCTTCCATCGCGCGGCATCCTGGAATCGGCGACCACGACCCGATAAAACGGCCGCTTCTTGGCGCCGCCGCGCGATAGACGAATTTTTAGTGGCATAAGTTGCTTCCTTTCAACTGTTGGACCGGCGATTAATGTCTAGCCTTCAACGAGATCAAGCCGCTTTTCGATGCGGGTGACCCGAGCGTCGAGGCGATCGAGACGAAGTGATTGTTCCGCGAGCGCGACGTGCACTTGCGCGAGACCCGCTTCGAGCCGGCCTAGCCGGCCCTTGATCTCGCCAATATCGTTTTCCATGCGATCGAGCTGCCCGCGCATATGACGCAGATGATCAAGGACAAGATTTTCAACTTCGGCCATCATTTCTTTTTTCCGAACGGGTTGAGGCCGCTCCATAGGCTGCCGCCGAGACCTGGAAGCTTCGCCCCCCCGAGACCGGGCAATTTTGGCGGCTCCTTCATTCCGTTCGCCGGGTTCGGCGTGGGTCCAGCGGGTCTCGATTGCGCCGGCGTTGGCCCGATTTGCCTCTGGCCAACTTGCCTCTGCACGGCGGCGAGCTGTTTTGGCGCAGGCTGTGGCATTCCACCTCCCAACCCGCCGCCCGGCAGGCCGAACATGGAAGCCATCTTCCCCATCGCGCCGCCACGCTTGGCGCCGCCCATCGATTTCATCATATCGGCCATCTGCCGGTGCAGTTTTAAGAGCTTGTTGACATCCTCGACCTTCACGCCGGAGCCCGCCGCGACGCGCCTCTTGCGCGAGGCCTTGAGGATATCGGGGGCACGCCGCTCCTCACGGGTCATCGACGAAACAATGGCGCGCTGGCGCTTGATGATGCCATCGTCGAAACGGGCAGAGGCAAGTTGCTCCTTCATCTTGGCGACACCCGGCAGCATTCCCATGATGCCCCCTAAGCCGCCGATTTTCTCGACCTGGGCGAGCTGGTCGGAAAGATCATCGAGATCGAACTTGCCCTTCCGCATCCTCTCGGCGATGCGGCGCGCCTTCTCGGCATCGATCGACTCGGCCGCTTTTTCGACAAGTGAGACGATGTCGCCCATGCCGAGGATGCGGTTGGCGATACGGGAAGGATGAAAATCCTCCAGCGCGTCCATCTTCTCGCCGGTGCCGAGAAGCTTGATTGGCTTCCCAGTGACCGCCCGCATCGAGAGCGCCGCGCCGCCGCGTCCATCGCCATCGATTCTCGTCAGCACGATGCCGGTAATGCCGACCCGGTCATCGAAGCTTTTCGCAAGAAGCACCGCGTCCTGGCCTGTGAGACTGTCGGCGACGAGAAGAATCTCGTGGGGGCGCGCCGCCGCCTTGATCTCGACCATCTCCTCCATCAGCGCTTCGTCGATATGGGTGCGCCCAGCGGTGTCGAGCATGACGACGTCGTAGCCTTGCAAACGCGCCGCCTGTTCCGCGCGTTTGGCAATCTGGACAGCGGTCTGGCCCGCGACGATTGGCAGAGTGTCGATGGAAACCTGGCGGCCGAGCACGGCGAGCTGCTCTTGCGCCGCCGGACGCTTCACGTCGAGCGAGGCCATCAACACCTTGCGCTTCATTTTCTCGGAGAGACGCTTGGCGATTTTCGCGGTGGTCGTCGTCTTGCCCGTGCCTTGCAGGCCGATCATCATGATCGCGACCGGCGCCGGCGCGTCGAGGTCGATCGGATCGGCATCGGAGCCAAGCGTCTCGATCAACACGTCGTTGACGATTTTCACGACCATCTGGCCGGGCGTCACCGATTTGACGACGTCGGCGCCAACCGCGCGCGCGCGCACCTTGTCCACGAAGGAACGCACGACGTCGAGCGCGACATCGGCTTCGAGAAGGGCGCGGCGGACCTCGCGCAACGCGAGGTTCACGTCCTCTTCCGACAGCGCGCCGCGCCGCGTTAATTTATCCAAAATGCCAGAGAGCTTTTCCGAAAGCCCTTCGAACATGCGTTTATCCTTAGGCTTCACCGCACCGGCGGCGGGATTTCTTTTAAAGTCTAACACAAATCCGGGACGAAAGGTCCGCCAGGCCAGAGCTTGACAGCGCAACCGCGGACCTGCGCGCGAAGCTTCAACGTAAACCGCGCCCGGGAGCGCGACGCGCCGCCGGACGTTCACCGCTTGCCTCATAGGACAGCGCGGCTCGCTCGAAATACTCCCTAATCTAGGACCCGGCCTTGTAGGCGCCTGCCCGCAAGGAAGTCAAGGAAGCTCTGCGCATGATACCGGTAAAGCTTGGGCAATTATGCACTTGACAAATAACTTTCCAGCGTTGTTTTCATTACAGTTTCTCGTTTTTTGCACATATTATGCACCGATTTTGATTCAATTCATGGTCGCCCGGACGCGAGGCAGATCGACCTTGGCGTAACGCAACTTACCGCTACAGCCTTCATGATCTGGTGCGGGAAAATCAAACCGTGCTCGACGGGCCGCAGGGTTAGGTGCAAAGGAACGTCCAAACGTATGACGCTTAGTCGTGCGTGGATTGTATGATTTGGTTGACGCCGTTACTTTGTAACGCCGCAAGCGTTTTCTGTATGTCGGCAATTTCTTTAGACGCATTCACAAAATTCGTAAAATGTATATTAAATGGAGCAACCGCGTCCGTGTTGTAAAACACGACGCTTGCGGGACCTGTTACATCATAGTGACCTGCGTTTTGTTGCAAAATAGCGTACATCCCTATAAGTCCGCCGTATACCTCCGCATCGGCATGAGCGTTTCGCTTAAGGACGCTCTTCAGTGTCTCACTCGATGTTTTATACTCGGCCAATAGGGTTGCTTGCTGCCGAGAAGAAAGCTCACGCGCACTCGTTGCAATGTCACGATACATTGTTTCGAAAATGGCATCTATTTTCGTATCAGCGGTAAGTGCAATTTGCTGCTTGACCTTGGCAAGCTCACCTAAACGAGCGATCTTTTCGGGACTTTGGAGGGTCTCCGTAGCCAGCATGTCCGCGAATTGCTTGTCGTCGATGTCCTGAAAAAGAGCGCCAAGCTCCTTACGATTTGTTTGCGTCGCGACAAGCATTGCGCTGATCGACTGCCCTATGCGTGTTTTTGAAGCCTTGAGAATCTCCGTGTAATTGTCCGGCGTCGCCTGTGCCATTTCACCTTTGTATGCGCGGCCGTCATAGCCATCGAGCACGCCGCTCCAATGGCTATGAACCAACATAGCGGCCGACACAGCCAGCGCAACAACATACGCGGTTTTGGTTTTACTGCGGACGCTCACAACGGCGGCAATTAGACCGAGGATCGCAAAAGTGCCGATAGCCCCGCCGACAACGGAAGCAACGCCATCACCGGAAAAACCGAACTCAATCCAAGCTATCCACGCTCCAATTCCAGCGTATGCGGCCACAGCCAAAAACAAGGCCAACGTCCCGGCTTTTGTGGAAGACTTATATTAGGGGGAGACAAAGTGTCCATACGGCAACTCACGTAGCAACTACTATTCTGCCAGAAAGTGAGCTATTGAGGTTGTTGCTTTACCCACGCAGCAAACTCCGTGCGCGTAAGGAATTTGCCGCCAACAGCAATTTTATAGCGCCGGTCAAGCCGCCATCTGTGCGCGTTTAATTGGTCAATAGTGTCGTATTCGCCTTCGCATTCATGCGGCTCATTGTTGATGTCGCAATAATAGACGCGAAACCGCTTTACGGGCGCTCCTTCAATCTCCATGTCATCATGCTCCGGTTGCGCCGAGCCTAGAAATCGTGCTTATGCTTACACCCCGACATCCACCAGATGGGCCGCCGGTTCAAGCCCAACATGCAACCGTTTCGGGTTCCTGGCAAGCCGGGGCTACCGCCGACTTGTTGGTGAGCGGTGTCGGGGCGTGCCGAAGTCAAGTCGAATGCTGAAACTGCCGAACCTTCTATGATGATGGCACCGGACTAATGGAGTTTGGCCGTGCTGCCCCCGTTTCTGACCCGCGCCATTTATCCTAACCCGCATACGCCGGATGAGGCAATAATTTGCAGCGTCGATGCCGCGATTCAGCTAACATAATCAGCATGTTATTTCGGATCGAATGAGGCCGTCATGGCGAACCCGGCGGGTGAATCGTATGATGGCGCTCTCAGGCTCGATTTCGACCGCCGATTGTTGCTTCACTTTCGCGGATCGGTGGTTACCTCCGACGCAGGCTTGCTCGCATACCGGGAACTGGACGACGCGCTGTGCCTCAGCGCGATGGCGGGTGATGCGCTCTCCGACGCACGCACTGGCAAGAATGGCCGGCATGCACTCGTCGGGATGTTGCGGCAATCCATATTTGGGCGACTTGCCGGATATGAAGACGTGAACGACGCTCAACGCCTGCGCCATGATCCCGCGATGCGGTGGATAGTCGGCGGAAAGGCGGCCTCGGATGCAGCGGCTTCGCCGAGCCAGATGGGCCGCTTTGAGACGCGCTGGCTCACGGCGGAAAAGAACCTTTCGGCGCTCGCTGATCTCTCCGGCAAATGGATCGACAGCGTTCATGGTCGCCGTCCGCCGAGAGGTATCTTGCTCGACATGGATTCGAGCGTGAGCCCGACGCATGGCGAACAGGAACACAGTGTCTGGAACGGTCACTATGACTGCACCTGCTATCATCCGCTGTTCGTTTTCAACCAATATGGCGATTTGGAACGCTGCGCCCTGCGCCCCGGCAATGTTCACAGCGCCGATGGATGGGAGGCGGTGCTGAAGCCGGTCGTGGCGCGGTATCAAGGCAAGGTCTCACGCATTTATTTCCGCGCCGACGCCGGCTTCGCAAACCCCGAAGTTTACGAATATCTGGAGGCAGAACGGATCAAATATGCGATCCGTCTGCCCGCCAATCACATCTTGCAAGAGAGGATCGGCTATCTGCTCAAACGCCCGGTTGGTCGCCCGTCCAATGACGTCTGCCGATCCCATGCAAGTTTCACCTATCAAGCGGGAAGCTGGTCGCAGCCGCGCCGGGTGATCGCCAAGGTCGAATGGCATCCGGGCGAGCTTTATCCGCGCGTCGGCTTCATCGTGACGAACATGGCGCGCTCCGCCGAGAATGTCGTCGCCTTCTACAACAAGCGCGGCACGTGTGAGCAATGGATCAAGGAAGGAAAAGGCGCAATCAAGTGGACCCGGCTATCATGTCGGTCGTTCGCTGCTAACGCCGTCCGTCTCCAGCTTCATGCGCTGGCCTACAATCTCGGTAATTTTCTGCGCACGCTGGCGACGCCCGAACCGATAAAGGATTGGTCACTGACGAGCCTGAAGGAAAAGCTGATCAAGATCGGCGCGAAGATCGTGAGCCATGGCCGCTATGTCGCGTTTCAGATGGCCGAAGTCGCCATTCCGAAAAATCTCTTCGCGGACATCCTACGAATGATCGCCGACCTGCGGCCGCCGCCCAATCCAGCGCCTGCGTGAAGTGTTCGGTCGTCATGCGTCGAGCAAAAACTAAGGGAGAAGTGCGTCTTGATCACAACCAACTCTGTATTGTCCGGTGCGCGATCCGCCCATGTCACTGGTTTTGGTGTGCCGGAGCACCACAGCAGCGCCGCAGCGCGGCAATCTCAACCTCAATAAGCGGGCGATCCGGAAAATAATGCCGGTATAGGACGAATGTCCGATGTCACGGCAGGAGATCAATGATACGCGCTTGGCACATTCCCGGTTATCTGGGGAATGCCAGCCTAATGGCGGCTGCACGGCTTTTGCACGTATTTGTTCGTGCTCCGGGCGTGTTTTCGCGTTTTGTTTCGTATTTCCGCGCAGCGGCCAAATCACCCTACGTCTCGGAAACCATTGACATTTCTAGGAAAATCGAGGGACTCTTTATTTTTACAATCGGCACTTGACAAGTTACGCCTGATTGGCCTCCTTCTACCCAGATGAGAATGTGGCTTCTTATGTTGTCGCTTGTCCTTTTGACCGCGTGCGATCGGGGTGATCCCATGAAGCGCATCAAGGAAGGTTGCGAACGGGAATATGGCGCGCAAGGCCCAAGTGCGGTAGATAAATGCGTGCGCTGGTCTGTCGCGCCGCCGGTATCACGATAGAGCCGCTGAAATTGGCCGCAAAATAGTGCGAAAAAAATTGACACATGCGCGGAAGAAGCGCAGCATAACAATGCTTCCGTCGTTGTTCACAAGAGCCTGCCGGAAGCGGAAGGTGCCTTCTTTCGACAACTCATCCGTTCCAATGCAATGGAGGAGCGATGACTCCACCGGGACAGTATGACAGACCCCGACAGGCGCGGGGTCACGGTGGCGCGAAACCTTAAGATGCCGGGCCGAAACGCCACCCTCGACAATCTGATATCGACGTGCGATAGCGCCCGCGAAGGCCAAGCGGATGTTAGGTCGCAGCGTGTATCTGCATAAATCACAGATCGCTTCGGAAAGGCGAAGCAGAGCCCCGTGGTTGCTTGAATGCACCGGGGCTCGTTCTGCGTCTATCGCATGTTTGCTTACCTCCTCAGCGCAAATTGGATTTTCTGAAAATACGATATTCGATCCGGCCGCCATGGCCCGGGCGCTGCTCAGCCGTCGCGATTCGGGTCCCGGGAACAGCGCGGCTCGGGTTATGGAAGCGATGCGGTGGGCTCACCGCTTGGCGAGTTTTTGGGCAAGCGCGCGGGCTTCTGGCAATTGCGCTTCAAATATGGCAGCGGAAGGCGCATCGCCGCCGTCGCGCGACGCCGTAAAAGCCGCCTCGATCTGTTGAAGCGCCAGTTTCGCCATCTGCGCATCGCCGCGCCGTTCCGCTAGCAGCATGAGGGCGACGCCTTGACTGCCGGTGCTTATGTGTAAAATACTGGACTTGAGATTTCAGGCAGTGCCGGATGAAATCACGCCTTGCCATTCATCTCTCGGCGGCGAGTTTGGCGAGGGACTCGATGTTGTCAAGGATGCACAGCACCGGCTGCGCCGGCGCGAGCGAAGCTCGCGTCCTTGACAACATCGAGTCCGCCTCGCCGATCATGCCCGCCGTTGAATGAATGACGTAATCTGACATTGACCGTTGGATCAAATCCAGACTTGTACAGCTTATGGCCCATTGGAGCGGCACCCGCGCGCGGGTATATTCCTGCAAGGCTTCGCGATACGCGGCGACGGCCTCCTCCAGCCGCGCCGTCCCGCTCTCCCGCATGCCGAGCGTTGCGAGCGCATTGCCGAGATTGTTCTGGGTCGCGGCCCATTGGAGCGGCACGCGCTCGCGGGTCAATTCCTGCAAGGCTTCGCGATAGGCGGCGAGGGCTTCTTCCAGACGCGCGGTCCCGCTCTCCCGCTCGCCGAGCGTTTCGAGCACAACGCCGAGAGTCATCTGGGTCGTGGCCCATTCGAGCGGCACGCTCGCGCGGGTATTTTCCTGCAGCGCCTCACGATAGGCTTCGACAGCCTCCGTGAGCCGCGCCGTCCCGCTCTCCCGCTGGCCAAGCAATCTGAGCGCATTGCCAAGATTCATCTGGGTCATGGCCCATTGGAGTGGCACGCGCGCGCGGGTCCATTCCTGCAAGGCTTGGCGAAAGGCGGCGACGGCCTCCTTAAGCCGCGCCATCCCGCTCTCCTTCCCACCGAGGATTCCGAGCGCAGTGCCGAGATTATTCTGGGTCCCGGCCCAAACGAGCGGCGCGCGCGCGCGGGTAATCTCCTGCAAGGCTTCGCGATAGGCGGCGACGGCCTCATCGAGCCGTGCCGTCCCGCTCTCCCGCTCGCCGAGCGCTCTAAGCGCATTGCCGAGATTCATCTGGGTCACGGCCCAGTCGAGCGGCTCGCGCGCGCGGGTCAACTCCTGCAAGGCTTCGCGATAGGCGGCAACGGCCTCCTCGAGCCGCGCAGTCCCACTCTCCCGCTCGCCGAGCACTCTGAGCGCAATGCCGAGATTATTCTGGGTCCTGGCCCATTCGAGCGGCACCCGCGCGCGGGTACTTTCCTGCAAGGCTTCGCGAAAGGCGGCGACGGCTTCCTCCAGACGTGCCGTTCCGCTCGTGCGCTCACCCAGGCGCCAAAGCGCGTTGCCTAGACCCATCTGGGCCGCGGCCCAATCGAGCGGCACGCGCTCGCGGGTTCTTTCCTGCAAGGCTTCGCGATGGGCGGCGACGGCCTCCTCCAGCCGCGCCGTTCCGCTCTCCCGCTCGCCGAGACGCAGGAGCGCAAGGCCGAGATTGTTCTGGGTCATGGCCCAGTCACGCGGAAAGGCGTTCCGGGGCCGCAGCTCTGCCAGGTGGCGATAGCGCTCGATCGCCGACAGCGCCGCCGCATTATCGCCGAATTCATCGCCTTGCCGGTAGAGCGCGTTGGCCTCTGCGTTCAGGTATTTCCAACGCTCGTCTTCATGCCCTTGCGGCACGTTTGCTGCCGCTTCGGCAAAGCGCTGTGCCGCGTCGAGATAGCGCAACCGGGTCAAGGCCACATCGCCGCGCTGGGCGGTAGTTTGCGCGGCATTGAGCGCCAGCCGGTCCAACGCCTCGGTTTGGATTTTTTCGATCGCGGCTAAAATTTCGTCGGCCTTGCCGAGTTGCCCATCAGCAATCACGTTTTGCGCTTCCGCCTTCAGGCTGGTGATTTTCCAATCGTCGCCGGGTTGCGCCGCCGCCGCCGTTTTGAGGTCCTTGTATTTCCCGGCGATCTCGACAAGCTTCGCCGCGAGGCGTTCCGGGGGAACGTCGGCTTCGCCCACAATCTCCAAGGCGCTCCGGACCTGGCGCTGGTTAAGATCGAGCTTTTCCTTCAAAAGCGCGATGGTGTCTTTTTGTGATTCAGACAAATCCTCAAGAGGCATTGTCCTGAGCCGGACCAATTCCTCGACCTTGTCGGGCGGAACGCCAATCGTGCTGTTCGAAACATTGCCGCCGATCGCGACGCTGCCTTCCTCCGCGTGAACCGGAGGCCGCTCCTGCGCGCAGGCGTTCCGGGCTCCCGGCGCGACAGCTAACGCGAGGACAAGGCCAAGGGCCGGGAGGATCTTGCGCAAATCATCGCCCTCGTTTCGGACAGCCGCTGCCGCTCCCGGCCGTGATCGTCGCGCCCGACACATCGCCGCCGATGGCGACGCTGCCGCAATCGGCTTCGATCTTGCTTTGCGGCGGACTTGGCTTTACCTCGTGCGTCGGGAAGAAATAAACGAATGCGGTCCAGAGCGCTCCAACGGCGACAGCGAGGCCGCCGCCAATCAAAGTCAGCATCCTTTGGTTCTTCTCGTCTTGGAGAAACTGCCAAGTCTTCTTCAACATGACGGCACTCCCGCGCCGAGGAGACATGCGCGCCCGTTGGGCGCCTTAGAAGCTGCGCGGCGCATCCTTTCTGAACGCGGCCCAAAAAAACTCGAGCTAAAAGATGAACCTTATCGCGATTTTCCGCTTGCGCCAAATCCCCGCTTCGAATTGCCCCGCGTCTTACAAAGGTACGAATGGACGAAAACCCCGCCACGCTTGGCAAGCAGCAGACGCACCTCAGGTGGCATGATCGGAAGAAACAGGAACGGATCAGATTTCCACCTAAGAATCACCCGCCCCTGGACCGCATGACGGGGTCCACTTCATAATACTTGCTCTCAACTGCAGAGGGGAGGCGGTGAGATGGAGGAAACCGTGGAGCTTGTCCCGCGATGAGCTGCGCTAAAATTATGCTGATCCGGCATGCGGAAAGGCCGAGCGCGGACAAAACGATCCGCGGCGTGACCCCGGAGGGCGTGAAGAACAAGGAAGAGCTCACAGTGCGCGGCTGGCAGCGCGCGGGCGCGCTCGTGCGTTTTTTTGCGCCAAGGGACAACCACTTTGTCCACCCTGCCCTTGCCCGGCCGGAAATTTTGTTTGCGTGCAAGGCCGGGCCGGCGGCTCCAAGTCTGCGGCCGCAGCATACTTTGTTGCCGCTCGCCAGCCTCATCGGAGCCGAGTTCAATCGCGACTTCTACGAAGGCCAGGAAAAGGAGCTTGTGCGAAAAGCGATCGCCGCGCAAGGCACGGTGCTGATCGCATGGAAACACAACAATATGGAGGCCAATGCCATTCTGGGAAACAAGACAAGCGCGCCGCAATATTGGCCGCTCGGCCGTTTCGATCTCGTCTGGGTCTTTCACAAGCGAGACGGCACTTGGACCTTTACGCAGGTGCCTCAGCTCCTCCTTGCCGGCGACCGGCCGGATGTGATCGATTAAGCGATGGTTTTGCGGCGAACCCGGCGCGCGGCTATGATAAAAGATCAGGCCCGGAGCAACCCAACATGCCGCCAAGCAAGACCGCAAAACACCGCTTCGAGCGCATCGCTTTCTTGTCGTCCGGCACGCCGGAAGCAAATGCGGCAAAGGCCGGCCTCGCGGCGCGCTTTGGAACGATCGATCCGGAAACAGCCGATGTCGTCGTGGCGCTTGGCGGCGATGGGCTCATGCTGCAGACGCTGCACCGCTTCATGGGAAAAAACAAGCCGATCTACGGAATGAAGCGGGGCTCGGTGGGTTTTCTCATGAATGAATTCCATGGCCCAGACCTCGAACAGCGCCTCGACCAAGCGGAAGCATCGATCGTGTATCCCTTGCTGATGGAGGCAACCGGCACCCAGGGGGAAAGCATCAAGGCGCGGGCGGTCAATGAAGTCTCCATCCTGCGCCAGGCCTATCAAGCAGCAAAAATGCGAATTTCGATTGACGGCAAGGAGAGACTCAGCGAACTCATCGCCGATGGGCTGATCGTCGCCACGCCGGTTGGTTCGACCGCTTATAATTTGTCGGCGCACGGACCGATCCTGCCGCTCGACGCGACGTTGATGCCGTTGACGCCGATCGCCGCGTTCCGGCCGCGCCGCTGGCGGGGCGCTCTATTGCCCGACACGTCACATGTGACAATCGATATTCTCGAGGCGGAAAAACGTCCCGTCGCCGCCGTCGCCGATCATTTCGAGGTGAAGAACGTCGTAAAGCTAACGGTCGCGATGGATCATGCGACTGGCCTCGTTCTTCTCCACGATCCAGGTCATTCGCTCGGCGAACGGATCCTGCGGGAACAGTTTGGATATTAGAGCGATGCCTCGGGTGATGTCTCAGCTTGAATTTCTGCTGCCGACCGATGCTGTCGAAAAATGTGGTTTTTTGCTTAGCCTAACGTTGTGGTCTTCCAACTGAGCTGCGCTGGCGGTTGCCGAAGCAATCCGATTTGCGCCGACTTTGACGCGAACTGGATTGATCCAATTCTGAACGATTTCTCACGCATACGATGCGCGCCGTCGGGTTGATGACGGCCCAAGGGTCCGGAGCGCAAGCGTTTTAAGGTTCTGGACAATGGCAGCGAGATGAAACTCGTCGCGTGCACCGGAAAGTCCCCTGAGCCGCATCCGCTCGAAGCCGTGGTGTGTCTTCAAGTGCGCGAAGCGCATCTCAACACGCTTTCGTTCGTCTCGCGATTTGGCAAACGCCTTTGTCTTCATCTTCCGTCGTGCGATATCGCGGGCGTCCTCATGGAGGTCACGCGGGATCTTGCGTGCATCGGCTGTGGTGCAGCACTTCGCTCGTATTGGGCACACGTCGCAGTCCCGCTTCGAGGCGCGGTACAGCAGCGTGCGTCCGTCGTGCACGGTGCCGCTGGTCTTAAGCAGTTTCCCGTTGGGGCAGATGTAGGCTCCGCTTCCTGTCCCAGTGGAAGTCCGAACGGGAGAGGATGCCGTCCTGCCGATCGCTCATTTCCCATACCGGGATGTGCGGGATAATTTTCTTCTCCTTGACCAGCCAGCCGAGGAACTTGCCCGTCCCATAGGCCGTGTCCGCGGCAAGGCGCCTTGGTTTCAGATCGAAGCGCTCTTCTGCTCGATCCAGCATCGTTTGTGTCGCGGCAACTTCATCGTATGTGCGAGCCGGCGTCGCCTCGACATCCACGATCACGGCATTCTCGATATCGATGAGATAGTTCAGCCCGTATCCGAATTGCACGCGCTTGTTGGCCTTGGCCGTCCAGGCCGATTGGGGATCCGACGGCGAGATTGCCTTGGGCGGCTGGCGCTCATAACGGCGCTGTCGTTTGCCCTCGGGTCCACCACTCTCATTGTCATTCTGGGCATCGCCTTCAGCCGCCGCTTCGGCTTCGAGTGCTGCAAGATACTCAGCCACCGCACGCTTCCGCTGCTGCTTCTCAGTCCAATCGAGTTCATCGGGCGCCTTGCCATGATAGCGGCTTGCGTTCGCCTCGATGACGCTCGCATCCACGGCAAACCCCTCGCCCTTGACCAAGCCCATCCCCATCGCAGCGATGACGACGCGCTCGAAAATATGGCGCAAGATGTCGCTCTCGCGGAACCGGTTCAGCCGGTTCTCGGAGAAGGTCGAGTGGTGGGGAACGGCGTCATTGAGATCGAGCCGGCAGAACCACCTGTATGCGAGGTGGAGCCTGACCTCCTCGCATAGCTTCCTCTCGGAGCGGATGCCGAAGCAGTAACCTATGATTAGCATCCGGATCAGCAACTCGGGATCAATCGAAGGCCGGCCGATGTCGCTGTAGAATGGACCCAACTGTTCGTGCAGGTCGCCAAGCACAGATGTCACGAAAACGTTGATCCGGCGCAACAGGTGGCCCTTCGGGATCATGTCATCGAGCCGGAATTCATAAAAAAGGCTCGCTTGTTCTCGATGCTTTCGCCCCATCATCACCGAATCTTCCCGCTCTCATTCAATTAGCAGGAATCATCGTTCAGCCCGTCACGCAAACCCTTTTTCGACAGCATCGACCCAACGCGGAAGCCCGATCTACGGCGTCGAGCACTGCGCCTTGGAGCTGCGCGTGCTTAAGCGATGCGCCCGAGAGCTGCACGCATTGTTGTGGGACGACGGCCTGAAGTTGAAGCATCGGAGGCGTGCCGCACGCGAACTTTGCGCCCCGCAAATCTGAGTCATCTAGTGCCGCGCGCTGGAGCTGCGCTGACGTGAAATCTGCTTTTCTCAGCATGGCGCCGATCAGCACCGCGCCTTCGAGATGGCGCGCGCGAAGGGAGACGGTTTCGGAGGCCGCCTCGATCTTTGCTTCGCTATCGAATTTGGTGTACTAGTTGATATTTGATCCGACATTTGGTGTCATAAGGCCGAAGCGAGAGCCGAGGCCGGGCGCGGAGCTGGCCAGGTTTGCGGAGAGCCCGGCCTCGGCGTTTTATGAGGACACCGACGATGACCAAGGACCAGAAGATTATCAAAGGAAAGGTGGGCTTGGCTCAAGCTCGCCAGGCAGCTCGGCAATGTGAGCCAGGCCTGCAAGATGCTCGGCTATAGCCGCGACAGCTTCTACCGCCTCAAGGAACTCTATGACAAAGGCGGCGAGCTGGCGTTGCAAGAGATCAGCCGCAGGAAGCCAATCCTGGCGAACCGGACCGCGCCCGAGATCGAGGCGCGGATCGTTGAATTTTCGCTGGAGCAGCCGGCCTTCGGCCAGATCCGCGTCGCTAACGAAATGAGGAAACTTGGCCACTCGATCTCGCCGGCCGGCGTGCGCGGCGTCTGGCAGCGCCATGATCTCGAGACGATGAAGAAACGGCTCAAGGCGCTGGAAGCCAAGGTTGCTGAGGCAAGGCCGGATCCTGACCGAGGCGCAGGTCATAGCCTTGGAGAAAGCCAAGACCGAAAAGGAGGCGCACGGGCCAAGTTCGAGAGCGAATGCCCGGGCTACTGCGGGGCGCAGGACACGTTCTATGTTGGCAACATGAAAGGGGTCGGCCGCATCTACCAACAGACCTTCATCGACACCTATTCGAAAGTGACGTTTGCCAAACTCTATGATCGCAAGACGCCGATCACCGCGGCCGACCTCTTGAACGATCGGGTCGTGCCCTTCTTCGACGAAAAGGACGTGAAGCTCTCACGTGTTCTGACCGATCGCGGCACCGAATATTGCGGCAATCCCGAGCATCACGAATACGAGCTCTATCTCGCGGTGGAAGATATTGACCATTCCAGGACCAAGACGAAGAGCCCACAAACGAATGGCATCGCTGAGCGCTTCCACAAGACAGTGCGGGATGAGTTCTATCGCATCGCCTTCCGAAAGAGGCTCTATGCCTCGATCGGGGATTTGCAGGACGACCTCGATCTATGGGTCAAAAGCTACAACGAGGAGAGACCGCATCAAGGCCGCTGGTGCTTCGGCAAGACGCCGCTGCAAACATTCCTTGACGCCATCCCGATTGCGAGGGAAAAAATGATCGCTGCCTGACCACCATCGGCAGTGAACCGGCCATCTCCAAAAGGACGCCGTCTGTAAGATCAAATACAAGCTACTACAAATTTGGCGTGGTCGATCGCGTCAAAGCCCGGGAGCACGAGCCGGTTTGACCAAACGCTTTTAGGCTTGCGGGCAGCAAAATCGACCTCGCCAGCGACCAGCAGCTCGTAGAGGGTGGCCAGGCGCCAAGGCATATCCTTTCCGTCCTTCCATGGGACAAATTGCACCGGCGGCAAATTGTTCTGAGGCCATTCGTCTGGGATGGTCGCAATCGTAGTTACCAGGAGAACCGGCACGAGGCTCACGAAACCCAGAGCCACGATCTTGCCGCGCCGCAGATCGCGCCAGGAAAGTCCTGCCCGCTCGCCGCGCGCGATGGAAGGCCACAGCATCCACAAAAGCACAATGTCGGCTAGGACGGCGATCCTCTGCCACCAGCTGATCGCCTCATTGTGATAGGGCAGGAACTGAAGCTCAAAAAAGACGAGCAGCACGAGGGGGCCGATCGCGAGGCTGATCCAGGCGATGAGCTGTAACATAAAACCCAGCACGCCCCTGCGCACCTCGCGCGGACCAGCCAAAAACTGCACAAAAATATTGCTCGGCAGTTGGCGGCGCAGGCGCGTTCGAAGCTCCTCATTGGCCTCACCGGCGATCTGCGCCTTGAGTTCCGCATCGAAGTCGCCGACCTTTCCCGCGAGAAGCACGAAATGCAACAGAACATAGGCGTGCACGATGAGGAAAATGAGCGGCCCGACCAAGAAGAAGCGGAGGAGCGGCAAGTCCACATAGAGGAAGGGCAGCTTGACCGGGCTCTCTAAGAAAAGGTCGCGGTGCGTTACACCGCCGGCGGCGATGAGGAGGTAGAGAAGGACAAAGAGATGGCTGAACCATAGGCCCGCGCCTACAGAGGCCGCCTCAACCACCGTGTCGCACAGCGCCTGAAGATCTTTTGCCCTGCCCGCGAAAGCCTCGGCGGAGGCCGCGACAGGCGAAGCGGGGCCCGCATCGCCTGTCGCGGCCTCCGCCGCCATCGCGTCCGAGTGCTCCGTGTCTCTCGTCATGCCGCGCCCCCCACAGAGAGCTTACGACCAGGGGATGGAAAGGCAAAGGCCTTCGCCGTTGCGGAGGCAGATAATAGCAACACAAGAGAGTCCGCTCAGGGTGTGCGCCGTGAAAAGGCGGCGCTTTCCAGTGGGTGCAAGTCCTACCCGGCGACCGCTCCAGCCGGAAGCAACCGGAGCAGGCATGGAGGTGACGAAATGTCTGAAGCCTTCGGATAGCGGGTCACGAAATACGGTGACCGCGCGAGTGTGCAGGCCGCAACGCGAGTGAACGCCGAGCAAGCCTCGAAAAGGACGATGTGCAGGCCGACCCGGTGACCCTTCCGGGGAAGGCTGACACGGCTGGGTGTGAGCGACGAGTACGCCCAGCCGCTGCACCGGGGTAGTGGCGGCAGCATGTAGACAAGGAAAGCGCACGCAACACGGGAAGCCCCAATACGTGATCAGGGATGATCAACCGGACGCCCGTGAGGGACAGGCCGGGCGCGTTGGGGTGGCGGAGAGGCCCGTAATACCGATGAAACCGGGTAATGCCGGTGGAGGGAAGGAGCCTCAGTTCAAGACCGACGCAAGACGTGGTGAGGGACCTGGAGATTGGGCAACCTAGCAACTCCGAAGAGTGTTCAGAAACTGCAGACGGCGTTACACGCGAAAGCGAAGGCGGAAGCCGGCTATCGGTTCTACGCCCTGTACGACAAGCTCAGCCGTGACGATATTCTGGCGCATGCCTATGCCCAGTGCCGCTCCAACAAGGGCGCGCCGGGTGGCGACGGTCAGGACTTTGCGGATATCGAGGCGTACGGGGTTGAGCGGTGGCTTGGCGAACTGGCGCTTGCGCTCAGGCAGGAGACTTACCGGCCGGAGCCGATCAGACGCGTGTTCATACCGAAGGCCAACGGCAAGCTCAGGCCGCTGGGCATCTCGACCGTGCGGGACCGGGTCTGCATGACAGCAGCGATGCTGGTGCTGGAACCGATCTTTGAAGCCGACCTCCTACCGGAAATCTACGCCTATCGCGCCGGGCGAAACGCCCAGCAGGCAGTCGTGGAGGTGGAAGAGCTACTGTTCCGTGGCCACCCGGACGTCGTAGACGCCGACCTCGCGGACTACTTCGGGAGCATTCCGCATACCGACCTCCTAAAGTCGGTAGCGCGCCGGATCGTTGATCGGCGCGTGCTGCATCTGATCAAGATGTGGCTGGACTGCCCCGTAGAAGAAACCGACCAACGAGGGCGGAAGAAACGTACGACCGAGGCCAGGGACAACCGGCGCGGCATTCCGCAGGGCTCACCCCTCTCACCACTGCTGGCGAATCTTTACATGCGCCGGTTTGTGCTGGGGTGGAAGAAGCTCGGCCTCGAGCAAAGTCTCGGCACTCGCCTCGTCACCTATGCGGACGATCTCGTGATCCTGTGCCGGAGGGGCAGCGCTGAGACAGCCCTGCACCATCTGCGCGCGATCATGGGCAAGCTGAAGCTGACGGTGAACGAGGAGAAGACACGGATCTGCAAGGTCCCGGAAGGGGAGTTCGACTTCCTGGGATATACGTTCGGGCGAATGTATTCCCCAACGACCGGCAAAGCCCGCTTGGGCCACCGGCCGTCAAAGAAGAGCATCAAGCGCATGGTCGAAAGAGTCCACGCGCTGACCGACCGAGCGCGCAGCTGGCAAGAGACCACAGAGCTCGTCGACATGTTGAACCGCGCGCTTCGCGGGTGGGCCAATTACTTCAGTGTCGGCACTACCAGCAAAGCCTATCGCGCGCTCGACAACTACACGGCTGTGCGGTTGCGCCGGTGGCTGCGATCCAAGCACAAGGTCAGGCGACGTAAGGGCGGGAGCTATCCACTCTCGCACCTATACGGGCACTTCCGGCTCGTACGCTTGACCCAGCTCGGCCGCGGCCCATCGTGGGTGAAGGCGTGAGATCTTATCCGAGAGCCGGATGCGGGCGATCCGCATGTCCGGTTCGATGAGCGGGGTGTGGAAACGGGAGCAACGGGCGAGCTAGTGAGGCACCGCCAGACGAAAGGGGCGGCAACAGATATGCCCGGCCTAAAGCCACCCGCGCCACACTCCAACTCTACCAATTCCCGTAATCGAAGGGAGCCGGGATGTCGGCTTTCCATCCATAGCTGAAATTCAATCTACGACACTTTCAAGCCTTGGCAAGGCTCAGGCTGCCGCAAGCTCCGCCGCGAAAGCCGCCAGATCGATCGAGAAGCCTTCCGCTTTTGTGGACGATACGCGCCTTTCCGGAACGATGGTTTTGGCCGGCGACGTCTGTATTCTTACCGCGGGCGGCAGCCGACGCGCGCTTGCGAGGTCCGGCAATGCGTGAGACGCTGCCGTGGCGCGACGAAATTCGCGGGCTTCGTTCCGGGCGGCTTCAGCTTCGAGACGGCGCAAGGCTGCTATCAACTGGTCCAGTTCGCCGTGGTTGACGGAAGCGCAGGCGTGCAGGACGGAGGCAACAATAGGCCCTTGCAAACGCGCGTTCATCGGCCCGCCGCAACGGGATTTCGCGACCGCCTCCAAGCCCGCGATAAAAGCCGGCAGTAAGCGCTCCGGCATATGTGCCTTGCGATAAAGCGCCGCGAATCCGGCGCTTTTGCTTTCGGCCACGAGGCCCATGACGCGCGGCATCGCGAGCCCGCTCAATTCGCAAAGCGCCGTCTCAAGGAGGTGCTTGTTGCCGCAGAGCAATCCGCGCAGCAGAAGTCCGGCGGTCAATTGGCCGGATCGGCGCAGATGCGCGACAAAGTTCAAGATCTCATTTGTTTCGCCCGCCGTCTCGGCGGCTATTTTGACATTAGCTTTTTCACGCGCTTCGCGGGTCAGGCATCGGGCTCGTTCCGGCGTTAGCCCCGCGCGCCCCGTCACCATGGCCGCCAGCGCCTTTGCCGCGGCGCCGGCGAGGTCCGAACGTAACGACGCCGCCAGGCTCGGGCGGGCCAGAAGCGCCGTGCGCAGGTCCCGGTCATCGCCATAGCGCTCGATCATCCGACGGACGGAAAAATCCAATAGCTCCGCGCCCGGATTAATGGCGAGGGAAATCAAGGCTTTGCAGGCGCCGACTTCGGCGAGCGCCGCCGCCACCGGAGCCGACACCCACGGCCGAAGAGCAATGGCCGATTGGGCGAAGGAATTGGCGGTGGCGGCGCACTCGACGAGTTCCGCGTCGGAAAGCAACGGCGAACGCGCGAGCACGATCGCGGCGACATCGGAACTATCGTTGGCAAGAGTGAGCACCATATAATGCGGCGCATTGGCGGCGCAGGCAAAGCTCTCGGCAAGGGCGCGGCGAACGAGCGGCGAGGAATCATCGAGGAGCCCGGTCAGGGTGAGCCTCGCTTCCTCCCGCTCCGGCTCCGGAAGTTCGCCAGAAAGAAATGCGCGTGCGAGGGCGCCCGCAGCTTCCGCCAACTCCGCGGGAGAAGCGATCTCTGCCCATTGCAGGAATTTTCGAACGGTCATGGTTTACAATTCCTTAAAAGATATTCTAGAATCAGCTTCTCCCAACATGGTAAAGGAACACTTAAACGCCGGGCGGCGCGCCGCCGCCAGACCCGCCAATGCGTGGCAGCGTCGGATGCGCGATCAATTGCAACCGGGCCTCTCGCGGCACAAGCGCGGCGGCATTTTTTACGAGGATTTCGTCATCGGAACGTTGATCGAGCACCGGCTGACAAAGACCGTCACGCAAATGGACAATATGCTGTTTTCCAACATGACGCTCAATCCGCAGCCGCTCCATATCGACGCCCATTTCTGCGCGGCCGAATCCGAATGGGGGCGGCCGTTGATCAATTCCCTCTTCACCCTTGGGCTCATGGTGGGGATTTCCGTCAACGATCTTACGCTCGGCACCACGATTGCCAACCTTGGGATGACAGAAGTGAAATTTCCGGCACCCCTGTTCGAGGGCGACACCTTGCATGTCACGACCGAGGTTTTGCGCAAGCGCTTGTCGAAATCCCGTCCGGACGCCGGCATCGTCGAATTCCTCCACCGCGCCTATCAGCAGGAAGGCAAACTCGTCGCTAAGTGCCGCCGCCAGACTTTTATGAAAAAGCGGAGAGCCTAAACCAATAAAGGCGTCGCATGCGCTCGCTGCTTTTCATTCCAGCGGACAGCGAAAAAAAACTCGCGAAGGGGTTAGCGAGCGGCGCCGATTGCCTCATTCTCGATCTTGAGGATTCGGTCACCCCCGAAGCCAAGCAGAAGGCGCGGGAGCAGGCGCGTGCGTTCCTCGCCGATGCCGTGCCAGTGAGCCCGCGCCCGCGTCTTTACGTGCGCGTCAATGGGCTCAAATCAGGCCTAACAGAGGCCGATCTTTGTGCCGTTATGCCGGCGACGCCCGATGGCGTCCTTCTGCCAAAGTGCCTCAATGGCGCGGCGATCCAGCATCTTGGCGCAATGCTCGTAGTTAAGGAAGCGCAGTACGATCTCGCGGACGGCGCGACGCGAATTATCGCGATCGTCACCGAGACGGCAGCGTCGATTTTCACCATGGGCACTTATGCCGGCGCGAGCCGGCGCCTTGAAGGCCTTACTTGGGGAGCGGAAGATCTCGCCGCCTGTCTCGGCGCCGAAACGAATTGAGACGCCAGCGGTGGCTATGGTTTTCCTTATCTTTTGGCGCGAAGCCTTACCCTGTTGGCGGCGGCCTCCGCGGGAGCGCTGGCAATCGACGCCGTGCATGGGAAGTTTCGCGATTTGGTGGGATTGCGGCTCGAATGCGAAGTCGCCAAGCGCGACGGGTTTGCCGGCAAAATGGCAATCCACCCGGCGCAGATCGAGATCATCAACAAGATTTTCACGCCCTCTAATGAATCGATTGCCAAGGCGCGAGCGATCGTCGCCGCTTTCGAGGCCGAGCCGAAAGCGGGCGTCATCGGCCTCAATGGCGAGATGCTCGATTTGCCGAATCTTACGAAGGCGCGGCGGCTTTTGGCGGGTTATCGGGAGACTTGAGATTTTCCACGCAACTCATTATCATGCGGAATTCATTGCGACTGCCGAGGCCGGCGAGGAATCCCCAGTTTTGAACCGGCGCTATGAAAGCCTCGACGAAAAAGGCGATCCGCTGGTGGCGATCGCGGCGATGGTGCTATGGGAATCCTTCCAGCCCAAGCTGAAGGCGGCGCCGATCAAAGGCGCGCTGCGCGGGCGCGAAGCGGCGCGCAAGAATTTGGCGGGACGCAAGCCTTGCGACGATATCGCGGTCTTCAAGGGGCTGGCGTTGCAGGCGCTCGACAACCTCTCCGGCGATCGGGCGGAATATCAGCGGCGCGACCGCCTCTCGTTCACGCGGTTTGTCGGCCTTGGTCTCGAGGACGCGGTTGCCGGCGCCAAGACTTTGTAGCTCTATCGCGCGGCGCTGGCCAGCGGGCACGGCGGAAGAGCTGTTCGATTTGTTCTTGAAGGACAAGGGTGATCTCGCCAGGGCCAAGCATCATGGGCGAGGCGGACTCGACCCTGTCGAAGATAGGAGCTTTACCCGCGCCACGGCCGGTGCCGTAGCCCGTTGCTTGCGACGGGCGTTCGTCCGAACGCCCCATGGAATCCTTGCCAGGCTCGATCCGCGCGCCAAACTTGGCCCCATGCGATGAATGGCGGGTTGCGATTTCAAGCGACAGCGGAAATCGCAAATCCAAACTTTTACAGGCATGGCAAGTGGAAGCACGGCGAGCGGGGGGCGACAGCGCCTATCGCCGCGACGAGGTCGAAGAAAAGCTCGGCCGCGCGTGGCCTCAAGAGCCGTATTCAACGCAGGGCCAATCGCGATCGCGAACGCAGCCGGGCGCGGAAGGCCGCCAACGCGTCGCGCGCGAAAGCGGGCGCCCGGGAGGGAAACTGATTGTCAACCCGACTCCATGGCTTGCGGGCAATCCACCAACAGGACAAGAATTAAGACGAGCTATCGATGTTGGCAACTTAGCCGAGTTTATTTTTGGTGCCATGACCGAATTTTGGTTCTATCATCTGCAGCGTCAGCCCCTCGAAAGCGTGCTGCCGAATCTCCTCGAGAAATCGCTCGAAAAAGGCTGGCGCGTCGCCGTGCAAGCAAGGAGTGAAGAGCGGCTCGATGCGCTCGATTCCTGGCTCTGGACCTATTCCGACGAGAGTTTTTTGGCGCATGGCCGCGCGCGCGACGGTGATTCCGGCATGCAGCCGGTTTATCTCACGGCCGGGATCGAAAATCCCAACGGCGCGGCGCTCCGGCTTTTTGTCGAGGGGGCGGAAATGCCGCTGGCCCTCGCGGAAGCTGGCGCGCCTTATGCCCGCGTGGTTGTCCTCTTCGACGGTAACAACGCTGAAGAACTCGCGCTCGCGCGGGCGCAGTGGAAAGAGGTTTTGGTGCAGGGCTTTTCGGCGACTTATTGGCAGCAAAATGATAGTGGACGCTGGGAAAAGAAATCTTGAGACAATGCCTGAGAATTTTGGTCGTTGGTCAATTTGAATTTCGGCTTTTGACACGACGATGTCATATGCGCGACAGTGTCCCATTCGATGGTAGTCGGACCGGCGAAAGTGTCAACGGTGGCCGATACCGGAAAATGGTTGATCATCCAGAAGGCGAGAGAGTGGAGCGCAGGGCAATCGCGTTTCAGATTTGAGCGAGGAGGTTTGCGAGGAAGGCGTTGCTCCATCCGGCTCTTTTGATTTTGCGGCGGTTTGAGATTTTGGATTTTTGGATGTTGAGGACGTTGAGGATGGTGAGCGCCACGTGCCGGAGGACGGCGAGGTTGTTCGGCCCGTTATCGAGGCGGTTTTGTGCCTGATCCTCGTTCATGGTGACATCTAGGGTCCAATGCAGCGTGTTTTCGATCGCCCAGTGAGCTCTGACGACGTGCCCAAGGCGCTCGGCGGAAACGGGTGTGCTGAGGAGGTAATAGGCTGTTTCCGTGGTCGTTTTGGCCTCGGTTTCGCGGGTTCGGACGATTTTGCTGATGGCTTTGAGCCCGGGCCATTGATGGTTTTCCTGGAGCCAGTCGATCGCGATGGAGATGGTGGATATCCGGGTCTCGATCCGGCCGTGGCCGGCATCGACGCTGGTATGGGCGGCGACCGCTTCGGCCGCGGGATCGTCGAGAAACATCCGGGCAGCGTCGCCTGATTACCCTTGAGCGCAAGGGCATAATTGCGGCCTTGGTCGATGATCTGACGGGCGATGTCGCGCTGGCAGTTGAGCGCGTCCACGGTCACGATGCATCCCTTCAGTGACAGCATCTCCAAAAGCTTGGGAACCACCGTGATCTCGTTCGACTTGGCATCGGTTGCGATCTGGCCGAGCACCAGACGCTGCTCGCCCCAGGCGCTGACCATGTGCAGAGCCGATTTGGCGCTCGCGCTGTCGAACGATCGGCGCAGGACCTTGCCGTCAATCGCGATAATGCCCTGGCAGGTCTCGGCAAAGCGCGCCATGACGTCCTGAAAGCAGCGCCGAAACCGCTCCGGCTCCAGCGCGCGGAACACCCGACTGCCCTTCGACAACTCTCCGCGCATCGAGGGCATTTGATGCGCTTCGCTCAGGAGTGGCGTGCGACGGCAAACCATTGTCCAAAGAGAGAAATTCCCGAAGAAACTCCTCCTTCTCTCCGGCAAAATCCGCCATGTCCACGCAAGCAAGCCACCGCGCAGAACCGTACAGAGCGCAATCACCAGAAGCTCTTGAAGATCACGTCGCCGCGCGTTGCCGGAGCGAGGGTCTGCTAGACCGGAAAAACACTCCCGAAACCCGTCCATCCCATCCTCCGAAAGCCATCACAAAGCTCTCGGTAAGAATCCGAATCGCCTCCACGCGCAAGATAATTCCGAGTTGTGTGCGTCAAGTTCGGCAAAATCCATGGCATGAGGTGATGCGAGCGCGGCCGGCGGGGAGCCCCCGATAGCGCAACGCCGGACGCGCCCGGCCGCCGTCAGGCGGCCAAGGCTCGCAAGGCCTCTTTCTTGGGCTCGCGCGGATGCTCCAGGTGGCGGATGGCCACCAGCCAGTTCTCGTGTGTCTCGCGGGCCAAGCGCGCGCGCCAGCCACGGACAGCTTTCGCCGTCGCGGAAGATTCGCGCCACATGCGCGCGCCGCTTGATCTCCTGGTGGAGCTCGCCAATCGCGAGAGCCACGCGTCGTGGAAGGACTTGTCAGTGGCCCTTAAAAGACGCGGGCTATCTTGCGTTGAGTCTGTCGTGTCCGACGATCATGCCGGTCTCAAAGCCGCGACACGAGAAGTCTTGCCCGAGGCGGCTTGGCGGCGCGCTCACGTGCGCTTCTTGAGGAATGCGTTGGACTACGTGCCGCGCAAAGCGGGAGACGATTGCCCGCGGGAGCCGCGCTTTATGCACGATCGCCGCGATCTTGGCCCCGGTCAGACGCGATCTTGCCCAGTGGCTCGCAAAGTGGCGGGGCAAATACGCCAAGCTTCGCGCTTGGGTCGAGGACAATATCGGCTGGCGCACCACAAGCATATGAAGAGCACCAACATGCTCGATCACCCCGGCTTCGCGGATACGCTTGTCACGCGCATCCAGGATGACATAGGGGAAGGCCTGCCTTTAGCCGGCGCTCGGAAAAGGCCTTCAGCGCTCGCCCCTCTCCGGCTTTGCTTATTTCCCTTCGGGCGCGAAGCCGTCGAGTCATGGGCTCGCTCGCGTCCAGTTTCTTGTTGATCGCGCTGATCGAGGAGGCCGAGAACTCGGGCCCGCGCGGCTCCTCGGTGATCGCCTTGACCTTTCCTTGTCGAGACCCCTTGCACGTACATCTCGGCCAGCGCCGCCACCAGCGCCTTTTCCGAGCGAAGGTAAACGCTCGAACAGTTCCGTCGAGAAGCGACCGGCCCTGTCCCGCGGCACAAGCGGCTCCAGCGTCCCCACACGCGTCACCGAGCCGAGCGCTCATCATTGCCGCCGCGATAGCCAAGCCGAAGCGATGTGCGCTCGCTCTTCGCCGCTCCAACAGCCTCCGTCATCTCCGCTTCCAGAGCCGCATGGACTAAACTCTTAACCGCCGATCCGAGGAAATCTTGGAGAAGTCCTTTGAGTTCGATGATCTTGGCCTTACCTTCAAGCTTGGTCATGGCGCGCACCCTTCCACGGGGTTGACGACTTCAATAATCACCCCCATGCCATGACCGCCGCCGCGGCCGATTTTGCTGAACCTTTAGGACACTACCCGGTTCTGGACCGATCCGAGGATTGACGAGGTGGTTGCGGCGAAATCGTCACGGGTATTGCCGCGCGGCTTGTTCTTGATCGTCGGCTTCAATAAAATTGGCAAGACGCTTGGCTTGTCGAAGATGCGGCTCTACTTGAAGCGGTGGAGGTTTTCCGCACGGAAGCCGCTGACGCGGTCGACGCAGCGGGATCCGCAAAAGATCGCAGCCTGGCTTCGATTAGATTATCCGTCGATCGCGGCGCGGGCAAAGCGGCATGCGCGGATGGAGGCCGCGCGCCCGCGCGTCCCATTTTTCCAAAAGCTGTTGCGTTTGCTCCACCAAAAACTCCGTTTCCAAAGCGGAATAATCTGGCCGGGAGCATACCGGTAGCCGGCAAAATTACCTAATGCAGCCAAATTACAAAACCGCGAGGGAAAGTGGTAAGATCGCGCAAGATGAAGACGCGGCGGAGGCGCGCCGCCGTCCTTCGCGCCGCTGCTGCGTACTTCATCTCGATGGAAAGCGGAGGTTTTTTCGCGGCGGCGCGGAAAATCGATGCTAACCTATATAAGGATAACCTATATAAGGGAGGCCGCCGATTTTTGGCGGTCTCGGAGGATTTTATGGCCAACCCGCAATTCGCGGTCTTGTCGTTGACGGAAGCCGCCGCCGCCCGCGCGCGAAACCTCATCGCGTCCGCCGGGCGGCCGGTCGTGGGGTTACGGGTCGGGATCAAGGTGGGCGGCTGCGCCGGCATGACCTACACAATGGATCTCGCCGAGGAAGTCCGGCCCGCCGATGAAATCATCGAGGACCAGGGGGTGAAAATCCTCATAGCGCCAAAGGATTTGATGTTCCTGCTCGGCACCAAGCTCGATTTCGAGTCCACCACTTTGCAGGCGAGCTTCACCTTTCAGAACCCGAACCAGACGGGCGCTTGCGGCTGCGGCGAATCGGTTTCGATCACGCCGGCGGGCGACGTCCGGGAAAAGGCGGTTTAAAGCGATCGTCCCGAGAGCAGGTCAAGCGCATCGCGTCCGCCGATTTCCCACAGACCGTCGGCTCGATTGCGATCATCTGATGGGGCGCAGGCTGTGCCCAGAATCGCATCGTCTGGACCAGGACAGAGACCCAGTATCCTTTCGCGTAGCTTCACCGGCTCGTACCAAAGATCGAAGGCTTCCTGGTAGGGCGGTGTTATAAAGCCAGCAACATGTCTCCCCGCTGAGAAACATGCACCTGCCAGTTCGGCGGAACTTTGTCCTTCAGTTCCTGTTGCAACCAATCGCGCGGCGGCGAACTTTCCGCGCAGGCTGCGAACGGGTGAAGGCTCAGCAAGAACCCGAAAGACCGAAGAGTCCGCGAGCCTTTCGAAAGTCCATCGCTTGATCTCCACAGTGTGAATTGCAGGCTACCATGGGCGCGCGGAAATTTTGCATGAAGATGTCTGATTTTGATGATGGGGTTTTCCTCCCGCGGAGGAGGCTTTGCCTATCGTTCCTTTGATTTACCCCGTTCGTGAGTTCTTTCCGGGATCGCCCTTGTCCCCGGCGGCTTTCTCTGGCTTGACCGTGGTGGGGCGCAAAAGAAACATCGGCACGTGGTCGCCCATGCCAACCACTGGCGCACCGTCTTCCTTTTGGCTATGCCGGGACGGCGGTACGGCCGGTTTCGGCGGCGACTCGACGGACGGACGATCGCCGTCCCGCCGCCGCGAAGGGCTTGGCTTGGGGGAGGCTTGAGCACCACTATCCGGCAGCCTCGAAGAACCCGGGCGGCCCCGCGCGTAGCCGCCGCCGGGCACGGTCCGCCGCGATCTTTGGCTATGCTTGCCGCGGGGTGCGCGCTGGCCGGGTTCCGCCTCGGGGAGATTGGCGAGGCTTTCGCCCGCGAGCCAATCGATTTTCCGGGCGATCAGCCGCTCGATTTCGAGAATGTATTTTTGATCGGCGGGGGTGACGAGCGAGACCGCGACGCCGGTTTTGCCCGCGCGTCCGGTGCGGCCGATGCGATGGACATAATCCTCGGCATGGGTTGGGACATCGAAATTGAACACATGGCTTACGTCTGGAATATCTAGGCCGCGCGCCGCGACATCCGAGCAGACGATAAGGTCGACGTTGCCGGTCTTGAAAGCATCCAGGGAAACCATGCGGGCGCGCTGATCCATGTCGCCGTGCAAGACGCCGGCGTTGAAGCCATGTTTTTGCAGAGATTTATGGAGGATCGCCACGTCCCGCTTGCGATTGCAAAAAATGATCGCGTTCTTGAAATCGGCGGCGCCGCGGATCAAGCGGCGCAAGGTTTCGCGCTTGGCCGGGCCGCTTGCCGAAGCAACCAGGCCTTGCGATGTGGTGATCAACGTGGAGGCGGCGCGGGTCACCTCGATGCGCACCGGATTATGGAGAAAAGCCTCGGTGAGCCGCGTGATCTCGGGCGGCATGGTCGCCGAAAAGAACAGGGTCTGGCGGGTGAATGGCACCAGCTTGCAGATACGCTCGATGTCCGGGATGAAACCCATGTCGAGCATCCGGTCGGCTTCGTCGATGACGAGAATTTCAATTCCCGTCAGAAGCAGTTTTCCTCGTTCGGAGAAATCCAAAAGGCGGCCAGGCGTCGCGATCAGAACGTCGGCGCCCCGCATGATCTTGGTTTCCTGATCGCCGAAGGAAACGCCGCCGATCAAAAGCGCGACATTGAGCTTATGGTTGACGCCGTACCGGACGAAACTTTCCTCGACCTGCGCGGCGAGCTCGCGGGTCGGCTCCAAGATCAGCGTGCGTGGCATTCGGGCCCGGGCGCGGCCTTTTTCCAGCCGCGACAACATCGGAAGCGTAAAGGCCGCTGTCTTGCCGGTGCCTGTCTGGGCAATGCCGAGCACGTCGCGTCCAGCAAGCATGTGAGGAATCGCTTCCGCTTGAATGGGAGTCGGGGTGAGGTACCCAGAGGCCTCGACGGCTTTTAGAACTTTCTCGCTGAGACCGAGTTTGCTGAATGTCATTGTGTTCCCAAAAACGGGCCTCGAACCGGCCCTGCATTGAACCGGTACTGTCTGGATCGCCGCGCTTTGGGCGGACTTGCGACTTGGGCTGGAACACCAGTCCGGGTTCGTCGGAGTCACCGCTCGAACGAACATGGCGGCGAAAACCTTGGATGCGCGGACCGCGCGGTTCTCAACAGAACAGCTGAAAGACGCGGCCAACGATTTAGGCGATGCCCTACTCCCTATCGCTTATTTCGTTTCAACGCAACGAACTTCTCAACGCAATGAACTTCTGGGCTACGCTTGCGATTGCGGTAGACATGCGGCGATTTTCCATGCGCTGAATTGCGCGCCTCGTGCCCGGTTTGAATTCGATGCACGCTTGCCTTCGTCCTCGTTGTCAGTTGGTGGCGAGCTTGCGGTTTTGTGCCGGCGGGGGCGCCAGCAGCTTCATGAGACCGAAGATCGTTCCGAGCGTCGCAAGATAGACCACAAGCTGCAGCTCAGTGGGTTTGTCAGAATAACCCAGAAGTGTGTGAAGGACGCGGCCCGCGACGCTGTTATCGGCCAGCACCAAGGATGTGTTCCAAACGGCATCGCCGAGCGCGGTTGCAATATCGGCTTGTTCGAGAAACGCGACGCTTTGCGCCGCCATTCCAGCCGCCATGAAGGCAATCAGAATGCTGGTTACCTTAAAGAGATGCCGCGGAGGGATGACCGCAAGGCCTTTGTAGGTGAGGGCGCTGATCCCGGCTCCAAGGATAAGCCCGAGCAACCCGCCGAGCAACAGACTAAGCCCCAATTCGCCGCTCGAAATAGCTATCCCATAGAGAAACAGAATAACTTCGGACCCTTCGCGGAGCACCGCCACCGCGACGACGATGGCAAGCGCCGTCAATGATCGCGAACCGCTAAGGACGTCGCGCCCAAGCCGGCGCATTTCCTCGCCGATCTGGCGCCCGTGCCGCGCCATCCAGATATTGTGCCAGCCAAGCATGATGACCGCGATGCCTAGAAGGGCGGCGTTGAAGACTTCCTGGCCGCTGCCCGCGAACGCATTGGATAGGGCGCCCGCGAAAGCGGCGACCAATGCCGCGCCTAGAACCCCGGCGAGAACGCCCGCCGCGACATAGCGCCCGCGCGATGGCAAGGTCCGGGTCGCGGCCAGCACAATGCCGACGATCAATCCAGCTTCGATGACCTCGCGCAGGACGATGATCAGGGCGCCGGCCATGTGAATACCTTCCTGTCCCAAGGGCTCGGCAAGGCATCGAAGCTTGGCCGATGCTTGCTTCAAGGCACCGGCGGCAGTGCCGCGGTGCAGTGGCGGATAGTTAAGCTCAATATGTCTAAGCCATTATACCATGATCGTTCACATATCAACGAAATTACTTTTGATTGGAATTATTAAAAACTATAATCGTGGCCGCTTCAGTTTGACCGTTATTTCCTTTGCGCCACCTTCTATAAATATTGTATCGCTTGGTCTGCCAATACGTATGGAAGAAGTCCTCCGGGCTTTCGGAGAAAATCGCGAAGCATCGAAACAATAACTGCGCAAGGCCGCGGATTTGCCGTAGCATCCTTACCATATTTCCACGTCGTCGGAGGACCCCGTTTTAGGGTCTGTCCCGCAAAGGTTGCTCGACTTTTTTGGTTCTGACATGCTCCAACTCTTTGATTTTGAGCAATTCCTTGACGATCATATGATTCCACGCGATTGGGAAACGCGTTAGAGAGCTTACAAAGCACGCTCACGCGATCGCAAGACGACGGGCTAGCTTTGCATGTTAGCGCGCGGACAATGGATGGCGGGCGGATGTGGAGCTTCCTTCCGGCGGCAACGCTTCTGGCAGTGGATGGGCGACCCGCCACGGCGCGCGAAAATCGTTTCCCTCGGAATAATGCTTCAAAAGACTAGCGCCACGCAGTTTCTCGACGGCAAGCGCTTCCATGGCGGGCTCCGAACCAATCGCGGAACCCAAATAAATCACGCTTTATTGTCAATCGCTCAGCCGTTAACCCGAACGCGATGCCGCGCCTCTACATTAGGGCTCCCATGCACCCACGCCATTCCTTTATCATCCAAGTTCACAATGCCGTAATCATCGACAAATTCCATGCCCGCGCGAGATTATTTATGCCCGCGCAAAAATCAAGAAAAGTTCAACAAGTCATTCGCGTTCGTGCTATGCAAAAGGTTCTCGTTCCGCGACGGGTTAACGCCGCTGGTTGCGCAGGGAGGACACTTCTCGGTCACCAGACTAGGAGAGTTAAGCTATGGATTTGACGGTCGTATCGACTTTTCGCTGCAATTCGCGTTGTCAAATGTGCCACGTATGGAAGTACCCCACCGCTCAAGAACAGGAAATAACGCTTGAAACCCTGGCAAAGCTTCCCAGCGGATTCGACAATCTGAATGTGTCGGGCGGCGAGCCTACGCTGCGTCGCGACCTCGCGGAGATGGCCGATATTCTGTACCCGAAGGCGCGGGTCATGGAGTTCAGTTCCAACGGCCTGCACCCCGAGCGGCTGGTTCCGATCATCAAGAAATATCCGAATATCAAGGTTCGCTTCAGCCTCGAAGGCGACGAACAGACGAGCAATCGAATCCGCGGCGAGAAGGACGGCCATAAAACCAAGGTGGCCGGGCTGCGCATGTTGAAGGAGGCCGGAGGCACGGACCTCGGATTTGCGTTTGTCATTCAAGACGAGAATATCGGGCAACTGCTGGACCTCTATAAGTTCGCGAGGTCGGAGGGTTTCGAGCTGGCGACGACGACGCTGCATAACGCCTGGCAGTTCTACAAAAACGACAACCATTTCTACGACAGAACCACGGTGGCAAAGCCGGTCGAGAAATCTTATCACCGAATTGCTGAAAAGCCGGAAAGTGAAGAACTGGTTTCGCGCCTACTTGAATCTCGGTCTTATCGAGAAGGTGCTTGGACACGAGCGGCTTATCCCTTGCACCGCCGGAAGCGACTTCGCGTTCATCGATCCATGGTCGGATGTGTGGGCGTGCAATGTGCGCTCGGATATTCCGCTCGGTAATCTGGCGCGCCAGAGCTGGAGTGAAATCATGCACAGCGATCTGGCCAGCGACGGCCGCAAAAAAGTCGCCTGCTGCACTCAGAACTGCTGGATGGTTACGACGGCCCGCACGGCCATGCGGTCGCGGATCGTCCCGCAATTGCCAAAGACGCGGCCGATGATGTGGGTGCTGAAGAACAAGCTGAAAGTCACGCTGGGTAAACCGATCCGCTTTGAGGACTATATCGATTACGGCACCGTCAAACCCACCCCGCAGGTCCCACGTACCCCTTATCTCGGCACGGCGCACAAAGCCAACAAGCTGGACCGCAATCGCCAGACGGTGGCGGAACACTATCCGCAACTCGATTATATCAATGAATGACCCCCCTCTGGCTGGGAGGGCTGACTGGAAATTCAATCTAAATAAATTCAATGCTGGGAAGTGACCGTTGCTCGACCGAGGGGGTCGTCGTGGCCAAATCTCGCCAGCGCCAAAGGATCAAGCCGCTGCATCAATTCTACCTACGTTGGCCCGGCAAGTTATTGCGAAACAAAGGGCCAATTTCGAATCCTGTTCCAAACGCCATCGGCCTCTGCAGCCCCCAGGTGATGGTTGTTGGCCTACGCGGATTTCCTGGAGTGCAGGGAGGCGTGGAGACGCACGCCCAGAAGCTTTATCCGGCCATTGCCGCCGCGGGCTTCAGGGTGACGGTCGCGGTGCGCTCGCCTTATATCAAGGGCGGCCATCCATCCGAATGGAATGGCGTCAAGTTCGTGAAATTGTGGGCGCCGCGTTCCAAATATATGGAAGCTATCGCCCATACTTTTCTGGCCGTCCTGTACGCGGCATTCCGCAGACCCGACGTGCTTCACATTCAGGCCATCGGGCCGGCCTTGCTGACGCCGCTGGCCCGGTTGTTGGGCCTGAGAGTTGTCGTGACCCACCATGGCGCGGATTACGATCGCCAGAAATGGGGACCCATAGGCAAAAGCGCATTACGGTTCGGCGAAGCCTTGGGGATGCGCTCCGCCAACAAGCGGATCGTGGTTTCCCGAACTATGCAGGCGCATGTGCGGAAAAAATACGGGCTTGAGGCCGCGTATATTCCGAATGGCGTGGAGCCGACCGTCGCCCCTTGCAGCCGTCGGGCATTGGAAAAATTCGGGCTCGAACCACGCAAATATATCCTGACGGTGAGCCGCATCGTCCCCGAGAAGCGGCACCTCGAACTCATCGATGCCTTCGCCCGCGCGGATCTGGTGGGGTGGAAGCTCGTGCTGATCGGTGGAAGCGTCCACTTCGACGCCTATTGCCGGTCGGTTGAAGAGCTTGCCGCAAAAACGCGAAATGTCGTGACGACGGGATTCCAAGAGGGAGTGGCGTTGCGGGAGCTTTACGGTCATGCGGGATTGTTTGTCCTGCCCTCGTCGCATGAGGGATTGCCCATCGTCTTGCTGGAAGCGTTGAGCTATGGACTGCCTACTCTTGTCAGCGATATCGAACCGCATCTGGAAATAGAACTTCCGGCGCGGCACTATTTCAGGATGGGCGATGTCGATGCCCTTACGGAAGCGATTAAACGGATGGCCGCCTTCGACGTCTCGGACGAGTGGAGCGAGAACCTGAAGCAGTGGACGTCCAGGCGCTACAATTGGAGCACGTCAGCACAAGAAACCGTCGCAATCTACCGCTCGCTGATAGCGTAACAGCCGTAGCGCGCGGAGTTTTCCATGCTTCCCAAAAAAACATTCGATTTGCAGCAATCCCGCAGGCGCGGCTAATACCGAGTCTCGTGGATGACGACTCATGGTGGGCGAAGTCATTGCGTGGAGCTCAGATGTCCGCGTCGACATGGCGATCAACTTCTCGCGATCTTGTTTGGTGAGGAAGCCACGCTGAATCAGCCGCGCAACAGAATCCAGCCTATCGGAACCCGCAAGAAATGTCTCCAAGATCTTCAATGAGCCGGGGTATACCGCCATTGGGAAGTGTGATTGACGTAGAGAGGCATCCTCCAAAACCGGCGTGGCCAGTGCTGGCGAGACCATTCACCCGATTGCCCTGGAGCCTATACTCGTTCGATGCGATTTGACAAACAGGCTTGCCACCGGCGATTCAATTGCGTATCGGATGTGCGCGCCTTTGGGCCAAACCTGCCGGCCCGGGATCGAGCGGAGTCTTCGTGTTTCTAACCCATATTCAACCGCTCGTCGCGCAGCACGGCTATTGGTTCGTCTTCCTCATCGTCATGCTGGAGAGCGCTGGCATTCCTCTGCCTGGAGAAACCAGTCTCGTTCTGGCCTCTATCTATGCCGGAGCCACCGGCGAGCTTAACGTATCCTTTGTCATCGCTTGCGCGGCGGCGGGCGCGATCACCGGCGACAATATCGGTTTCTGGGTCGGCCGGACATGGGGCGCGAAATTCCTTATGCGCTACGGCAAATTCATTCACCTCCCGGAAGAAAGGCTCATTCTCGGTCAATATCTCTTCGAAAAGCACGGCGGGAAGATCGTTTTTTTCGGTCGTTTTTTTGCCTTCCTGCGCGTTCTCGCGGCACTGCTCGCGGGAGCGAACAAATATCGATGGCCACCATTTTTGTTCTTCAATGCGGCCGGAGGCATCATTTGGGCGCTTGTGTTCGGAATAGGCGCCTTTGTGTTTGGCGATGCGATTCATCGGGTCAGCGGCCCGCTTGGGGTCATCGCGCTTGCCGGTTTTGTCGTCGGCGTGATCGCTATCACGTACATCGTTCGCCGCGAGGAAAGGAGAATGGAGAAAAAGTTCTCAAGGAGCGACGTGGATCGTCCCACGCTCTCATGACAAGGTACCAATCTTACGCCGCCCGATCCCATATTGCGGCGTCGGGCTGGTTATGAGTTTGGAGCCTAATATTCTCGACCGTTGTCTATTCCTCTCGTAGGAACTTCTCTCGAAACTAGGCAAATCACTTGCGGATCGATTCGTCTAACTAGGGTGACCTGCAACTGAACTTTCATCCAGCGACGGTTAGAGCCTCGGCAGTTGATGCGCCTTGCGGCGCGGTGTGAGCAACAGGCGAGCGGCGGAGCTGGTCAGGATTGCGCAGCCGGGCGCCTGTTGCGGTGAGATCAGCGGCATAGGCCGCAGGTGTCTGGTAGCCGAGCGAGGAATGCGGCCTCGCGGTGTTGTAATCGTAGGCCCATGAGCCAATGACCTGCCGGGCGTGATCGAGACCGACGAACAGGGTCTCGTTCAATAGCTCGTCACGCATCCGGCCGTTGAAGCTCTCGCAGAAGCCGTTCTGCGTCGGCTTACCCGGGGCGATGTAGTGCCAATCGATGCGGTGCTCGGCACACCAGGCGAGGATGGCATTCGAGGTGAGTTCGGTCCCATGATCCGATGCGATCATGTCGGGCTTGCCGCGCCGTTGGAGCAGAGTGCTCAGTTCCCGTGCCACCCGCTTGCCGGAGATCGAGGTGTCGGGGACCGCCGCCAGACATTCCCGCGTTACATCGTCGACGACGTTCAGAATGCGGAAGCGCCGGCCACAAGCAAACTGATCGTGCACGAAGTCGAGTGACCAGCGGGCATTAACCTTGGCCTCGATCAGGATCGGCACCCGCGCTCTGACGGCACGCCGCCTAACGCGACGGCGGCGCACTGTTAGCCCTTCCTCGCGATAGAGCCGGTAAATCCGGTTGATGCCGGATGGCTCACCCTGCTGGCGCAGCAGGACGAACAGCCGTCTATAGCTGAACCGCCGGCGTGCATTGGCCAGATCGCGCAGCCGGCACCGGAGCTCGGTATCAGGCGGCCGGCAGAATTGATACCGGATGCTGGTCCGATCGGCGGCGATGACGGAGCAGGCCCGCCGCTCGCTCATCTGGAACATCGTCCGAAGATGAGCGACAGCCTCGCGCTTTACGGCGGGCCCTACCATTTTTTTCCCAGAAGCTCGCGCAGGGCCGAGGCGTCGAGCATCAACTCCGCCAGCAGCTTCTTCAGCTTGCCGTTCTCGTCTTCGAGTGCCCGCAGCCGTTTGGCATCCGAGACATCCATCCCGCCGAACTTGGCCTTCCAGTTGTACAGCGTCGCTTCCGACATCCCGTACTTCCGGCAGAGTTCCCCAGCCTTCGCGCCAGCCTCATGCTCCCGCAACACTGCGATGATCTGTTCTTCCGTAAACCTGCTTCGCTTCATCGGTCCGTCCCTTGTTCAGGCCGGACTCTAACTCCTCGTGGAGGAATATCTCAGTGGCAGGTCACTTTTGACCTGCTTGCTCCAAACGAATTTGCCGCGATCAAACATTTTGGTACGATTGACGGGAAAACTTGGGCCGGTTAGGACCGCTCCAGGCGCGCGATCAGGCTTGATGTGTCCCACCGCGCGCCGCCCATGTTTTGAATCTCGGCGTAGAATTGATCGACCAGGGCCGCGATGGGCAGCGTTGCGCCATTGCGGCGCGCTTCTTCCAGGCAGAGCGCGAGATCCTTGCGCATCCAGTCGACCGCGAAGCCGAAGTCGAATTTCCCCGCGCTCATGGTTTTGTGGCGGTTGTCCATTTGCCAGGATTGCGCCGCGCCCTTGCCAATGATTTCGGCGACGGCATCGAGATCGAGCCCCGCGCACTTGGCGAAATGGAGGCCTTCGGCCAGACCCTGAACGAGCCCGGCGATGCAGATCTGATTGACCATTTTGGTGAGCTGGCCAGACCCTGAAGGTCCCATCAGCCGACAAACTCTCGCATAAGCAAAGATGATCCCTTCGGCCCTCGCGTAATCGTCCGGCGAGCCGCCGCACATGACGCTGAGCGCACCTGCCTCGGCGCCGGCCTGGCCGCCGGATATTGGGGCATCGAGGAAGCCAAACCTCGGGTTTTCGCAATCGCGTCGAGTTCGCGCGTAACGACCGCCGAAGCGGTTGTGTGATCGACGAAGACAGCCGGTTTTTCGATGCCCGCGAAGGCGCCGTCCGCGCCGGTCGTTACGGCTCGCAGATTGTCGTCGTTTCCGACGCAGGCAAAGACAAACTCCTGGCCCTTCGCGGCCTCCCTCGCGCTCGATGACGCACGGCCGCCAAACTCTTCGACCCATTTCACCGCCCTCGCGGCCGTGCGATTGTAAACCGTGACGTCATGGCCCTTCGTCTTGAGGTGCCCGGCCATGGGATAGCCCATGACGCCGAGGCCAAGGAACGCGACTTTTGCCGTGAACTCCTTTCCGCGCGATTCCCAATTAAGGAGGATCGCGGCTAATCGATCTTAAAGTCGAAATATTTGGCTCTAATCTTGGCAAATGCGCCGTCCGCGACGCAAGAGTCCAGCGCCTTCTCGAACATGGCTTTCAGTGCCTTGTCCTGCTTGCGAAGACCGATGCCGATCCCATCGCCGAAATAGGCCGGATCGTGCGGCACGTCCGCGCTAAGGACGCAGCATTGCGCTTCCTTGCGCGTTTTCATGTATTCGGCGATGGCGTCCTTGTCGCCGATGACGGCGTCGAGCCGCCCTTCGCCGAGATCGAGGATGGCTTCCTCGAGCGTCGCATAAGGGTGGATTTCCGATCGTTTGTAGACATCTTCGAGATAGGCCTGATGGGCGCCACCCGACTCGACTCCAATCGCTTTGCCAACGAGGCCCGCCGGACTCATATCCAGGGCGGCCCCCTGCTTTACGGTCATGAAAGCGGAAGGCATGCGGATGTATGGTTTGGTGAACGCGATTTTTTTGCGTGCTTCGCCGGTGATTTCCATCGCCGCCATGATCGCATCGTAATGACGCGCGAGAAGGCCGGGAATAAGCCCGTCCCAATCCTGCGCGATGAAGCTGCACGATACCTTCATGCGGGCGCATAAATCGCGCCCAAGGTCGATTTCGAAACCGGCGAGTTTGTTGTTTTCGAGATAGTTGTAGGGAGGGCGCGCGCCTTCGCTCGCTATCCTAACTGTTCGCCAGCCGCTGCGGGAAGCATCTACGGCGAGGCAGCCAAGCGGCCAAACGAGAGTCAGGTTGAAGCAAGCCGCGAAGCAGAGCGCCAACGGCCAGGCGGTTCGCACGCGGCCTTTGTGAACACGTAAGGACAATGGCCTTCTCCTTGCGTCTCATTGGGAAGCCCCATTTGGTCGAGGTGATCGATGTAACTGTTGGTTGGCTGACGGAGCGCTTATACACGATCCCAGGTTACGGCAATAAGGCAAGTCTCTGTCCAGCTTTTCAAGGGATGGATAGGCGCGGGCCTTGCTTTCTGGCAAGCGGCGGACAGGACATCCGCCTCAGCCGCGGGGAGGCGAGCTTGACTTAAGCTAAAGCGTTCTTAATTGAACCGGCCGGGATTTTTTCATGCCGCGACGCAGGAGTTTCCGGGTCATGCGCAAAGATGCGAGTTTCAGATGCGCGTTGCTCGGGCTAGTGCTCATTGCCGCGACGGTCGCGGCGGAGGCGCGATCGTCCTGGAAAATCGACCCGTCCCAAACGCATGTGCGCTTTTGGGTCGATGCGATAGGCTGGCCGAGAACCGCTGGCGAGTTCAAATCGTTCGAGGGCCGCATCGATATAGACTTTGATAGGCCATCCCGGAGCCGGGTGGACTTTAGGGTCGCGGCAAAATCCGTGGACGTAAACTCCGCGACCATGGATGATTATTTGCGCAGCGAGGTCTTTTTCAACGTGGCCAGATTTCCGGATATGCGCTTTGTTTCGACAAGCGTCGAAAAACGCGACGAGCACCTTGCGCGGGTAACCGGCGATCTAACCATGCTCGGCGTGACGAGGCCGATCAGCCTGGACGTGGAGGTCGCCCGCAGACTTGCGGCGACCAATCAGCGGCTCGGCTTCAAGGCGACGGGAACAATCAATCGTCTGGATTTCGGCATGAACTCGGGTTATCCGCTGATCGGCGATGCGATCCATCTGACCGTTACCACGGAAGGCTCCGCCGAGCCATGATGCTGCGCAACACGCGCGAGAGCTGGGGCGGCGCGGCCAAGACCCTGCACTGGAGCGCCGCGGCTCTTGATCCTTGCGATGCTTGGCCTTGGTCTAACCATGGTGCACGGCGATCTCGGCGACGGCGCCAAATTTGAAGCCTATCAGCTGCATAATACCAAGTCTCGCTGATCACGACCGATAGGCCCACTCTCTTGTTCCGATGGAGATGATTTTCCAGGGCATGTCGATGAGCTTGTTCCAGGCGAAGCAGCAGTGGTCGAGAATGTCGTCGTAGGATTCGAAGACGCGGTTCGAGAGCCAGTTGTCGCGCATGAATTGCCAGATGTTCTCGACCGGATTGAGCTCGGGCGATTTCGGCGGCAACGGCAAGAGCGTGATGTTGTCCGGGACGGGAAGCTTCGCCGAGACATGCCACCCGGCCTGATCGAGAAGAACGAGCGCATGCGCGCTTGGTGCGACCGCAAGCGAGATTTCTTCGAGATGCAGGGCCATGGCCTCGCTGTTGCAGGAGGGTAGTACGAGCCCGGCGCCTTTTCCTTCGGCCGGGCAGATGGCGCCGAAAATATAGGCTGAACTCGTCCTCTGGTCGTGCGGCGCCGAAGGCCGTGTCCCGCGTTTCGCCCATCGGCGGGTGACCTTGTTTTTCTGCCCGATCCGAGCTTCGTCTTGAAACCAAATCTCTATCGGCTTGCCAGGAGCCTCTTTTGCGGCGGTCTCCTCCACGAGGGCGAGAAAGTTTTTTTAAAAGCCGCCGCGGCTTCCTCGTCTTGCGCATGATGGCGCGGTCGCGCCGAGAGCTTGCGAAAGCCCATATGCCGCAGCTCGCGGCTGAGCGTCGGCTTGGAGATCGAAACCCGGAACTCTTCGAAGAGCCACTGCGCCAGATCGATCAGCCGCCAGCGGACGACGCCATGCAGGGCGGGAATCGGCCCATCTTCCACGACCTGCCGCAAGGCTTGGCGCTGGCGCTCGCCGAGGATGCTGGGAGCGCCCGGCGCTTTGCCGGTCAAGAGACCATCAGGACCTTTGGCGTTGAAACGGACAACCCAGTCGCGCACGATCTGCACCCCGACCCCGCCGATCCGCGCCGCATCCGGCCGCGAGCCGCCATCATAAATCTCGGCCAGTGCCAAGAGACGCCGGGTCTGATCGGGGTCACGCGATCGCCGCGCCAGCATGCGCAGGCCAATCGTGTCAAAGTCAGAGCGAAGCGGAACCGGAGTCGACATGGCAAACTCTCCCAAAAGCTGTTTGCCATGGTGAATCAGATAAATGCCGATTCGGGAATCCGCCTCAGGAGTCAAACTTTCAGAGACTTGGTATAAGTCGGCCGGCTTCCTCGTCCTGGCGGTGATGCTGGTGCGCGGCGTATGGCGCATCGCAAATCCTCCGCCCGCGGCTTCTATGTCCTCATCGCGGCGATGATCGCATCGGGCTGGCTCATGGTCTCGGCGTCGCCGCTGCCGCACGGCGATCTCGGCGCCGGCGCCAAATACGAAACCTATCAGCTGCATAAATCTACCGGCTTCCTCGTCCTGGCGGTGATGCTGGTGCGCGGCCTATGGCGCATCGCAAATCCTCCGCCCGCGCCCCCAGCTGGGACAAGGCCTTGGGAACGGCGTCTCGCACGGGCTCTGCACCGCGGCTTTTATGTCCTCATCGCGGCGATGATCGCATCGGGCTGGCTCATGGTCTCGGCGTCGCCGCTGCCGCTTCCAGCGCAACTTCCGGGCGGCTTCGTCGTGCCCAATCTCACCGGCCCGAATGCGCCGCTGCAAACGCGGACGAAATTCATCCATGAAGTCGTGTCAAAGCTCCTGATCGCGGCGATTGGGTTGCATGTCGCAGCTGCCCTAAAACACCATTTTGCCGACAAAGACACGGTCCTCCTGCGCATGCTGCCATTCCATTATGGTGACAAACACCCATGATGACAACCTCGGCTCATAAGGAGAGTTGGCGGCCACTTGAACAAGCGCCCCGGCCCCAGCGAACCGCGGCAGTCCAGCCATCGATTGCGTGAACCGCGGATTGGCGTGTAGGGCTTGCGCAATCCAGGTAACAAAGGGCGCGAGCATGTTCGCGATTCCATTCAGCGTGAACATGAACGAGTTTGGACAGATTGGAGTGGGTGTCGCGGATGAAACCGAAATGCAACAATCGCGAGATTGAACGGACCGCTCGGAAGGCCTATATAATTGGCCGCGATGCGGCAAATGGAGAGTGCCGTAAGAATGGTCAGTGATCAAGACGTTCTCAAGGAGCTTCAATCGGTTCCGGGTCCCGATGGCAAGACGCCGCTGCCGGAGTCGGGCGCGCTCTCCGGTCTCTCGATCAAGGACGGAAAGGTCTATTTGTCGATCGCGATCGATCCGCGCCAATCAGCGGCGCTCGAGCCGATGCGTGCCGCCGCCGAGGCCGCGGTCAAAAAATTGGCCGGTGTCGCCAATGTGCTCGTCAGTCTGACCGCTGACAAACAGAGGCCGCCTAATCTTTCCCCGCCGAAGCCGACGCCACCACGCGGCATTGCCATTCCGGGGATTTCCAACATCATCGCCGTTGCCTCGGGCAAGGGCGGCGTCGGCAAGTCCACGACCTGCGTCAACCTTGCGCTTGGGCTTGCCTCGCTCGGCTGGCGCGTGGGCGTCCTCGATGCCGATATATACGGTCCGTCGGTTCCGCGTCTTCTAGGCCTCAAGGGACAGCCTCAGTCCGAGGGCCGTTTTATCCGGCCGCACATCACTTATGGCGTCAAGGCCATGTCCATCGGCTTCCTAGTCGATGAAGAAGAGGCGATGATCTGGCGCGGCCCGATGGTGGTGTCGGCGATCCAGCAGTTGCTGCGCGATGTTTTGTGGGGCGAGCTCGATTGCCTGGTTGTCGATATGCCGCCCGGCACCGGCGACGCACAGCTGAGCTTAGCGCAAAACGTGCCGCTCGCCGGCGCCGTCATTGTGTCCACTCCCCAGGATCTCGCTCTCATCGACGCGCGCCGCGGCGTCGCCATGTTCCGGAAGGTCGCGGTGCCGGTGTTGGGCATCGTTGAAAACATGAGCTATTTTATTTGTCCGCATTGCGGCGGCCGTTCGGATATTTTCGCGCACGGCGGGGCGCGCATTGAGGCCACGAAATTTGGCGTGCCCTTCCTCGGCGAGGTGCCGCTCCATATCGGCATCCGCGAACAATCCGATTCAGGGCGCCCCGTCACAGCCGTCGATCCCGATGGCGAACACGCCAAGATCTATCGCGCCATCGCCGCGCAGGTAAAGGCGACACTCGAAAAGGGCCGTGCCCGCGCCGCGCCAAAAATCTCGATCGAATGATTTTTGGTCCAAACCTTGGACGCTACGTTTTACGGCGAGATGAAGGGTGGATTACTTGTCCGGCGTTACTTTTTTCAAGACCGCGGCGCCTAGCTCCTTCGCATGCTCCTCCATCGCGGCGAGCTGCTTCTTCACATATTCAGACTGATGGGCGAGGATTTCCTGCGGGTTCTTCGCTTGAACGAGGTTGTGGGCGTGATCGAGCGCTGCCTTCACATGCGCTTCGGTGAAGCTGAGTGCCTTCGCGCCGGCCTCCTTGGCGCTCGATTGCAGCGCGGTTGCCGTACCTTCCGCCTGCGCGGTCGCCTTGTGCGCCGCCGCGATGAAACTTTCGAAGGCCTTCCGGGCCTCCTCAACGCTCTTCGCAGTCAAGTCACGGATTTCGGCTGGGATTTCGTAGGGGATTTTGGTCATGGCCTGCTTCCTTGGTTAGAATTCGAGGCTCATTGGAAGCGGACGAAATTGCCCGCCGAGCCGACGAACCATCTCCCTGTTAGGGACCTTTATAGATTAGCGATTGTGGGGCGGCAACGGCACAACAATGTTTCAACGCCACAATCTTAAAGCGACAGCGCGCGAATGTTTTGAAACGAATTGATAAAACACTAGAAGAATATTGACGCCAAATCCGGCGCCGGGCTGTGGCGCGAAGTTCGATACCTTGCGGGTCAGTCCAACAAGGGTATGATGAGGCCAAGATCGATAGCACTTTGGGGAATTCCGAATGATGCCGTTGTGCCGCGATGCCTCGTTCGGACCGGCCAGATTGAGCAGCCCTGCGTCCGGCAACGACGGCCGTCGGACATGAAAAAGAGCGGCAAGACCAAGGCCGGTGCTAGCGGCGCGAAGGCGCGCGCGGCAACCGCCAAGCCAACGCGCATCCGCGAGCCGGCCGAGACCAAACTTACCGAGCTCAAGCGCCGCCTGCTCGAAATCAGCGATCTCGCGGCGGCGGGGGCTGTGCTCGGCTGGGACCAGTCGACCTATATGCCGAAAGGCGGAGCACCCGCGCGGGCACGCCAGGGTGCAACGCTCAGCAGGCTTGCGCATGAAAAATCCGTCGATTCGGCACTGGGCAAACTGCTCGACGCACTTGCGCCATATGCCGCTGGCCTGCCCTATGATTCCGATGAGGCGAGTTTGATTCGAATCGCCCGGCGCGACTTCGAGAAGGCCATCAAGCTGCCCAGCGCTTATGTCGCCCGGACCAGCGCGCTCGGCTCGGCGTCTTATGACGCCTGGACGCGGGCGAGGCCGGCGAACGACTTTGCGGCGATGCTGCCGTTTTTGGAAAAGGCGGTCGATTTAAGCCGCGAATATGCTGGCTATTACGCGCCATACAAACATGTTGCCGACCCTCTGATCGATGCCGCCGATGAAGGCATGACGGCAGATTTGGTCCGCTCTCTCTTTGCCGGACTTAGGCGCGAATTGATACCGATCGTGCGCGCCATTTCCGATCAGCCCATTCCTGGCGACGACTTCCTGCGTGGTTTTTTCAGCGAGCGGGCGCAGCTGGATTTTAGCCTTTCGGTGGTCAAGCAATTCGGCTACGACACCGGTCGCGGCCGGCTCGACAAGACCCATCATCCTTTTTGCACGAAGTTTTCCCTGGGAGACGTCCGGATTACCACTCGCGTCGACGAGAGACATTTTGGCGACGCGCTGTTCTCGACCATGCACGAGTCCGGTCATGCGCTTTACGAGCAGGGCGTCGCCGCCGCGCTTGAGGGCACGCCGCTAGGAACGGGGACATCGGCGGGCGTGCACGAGAGCCAATCGCGGCTTTGGGAAAATGTGGTCGGCCGAGGCCGCGCGTTCTGGGAGCATTTTTACCCGGTTCTGCGGGATACTTTTCCAGATCAATTCCGGCAGACAGGGTTCGAGGCCTTTTACCGCGCGATCAACAAGGTTGAACGCTCTTTGATCCGCACGGATGCCGACGAGGTTACCTATAATCTGCATATCATGATGCGTTTCGACCTGGAGCTGGAATTGCTCGAAGGCCGTCTGCGGGTCAAGGATCTGCCCGAGGCTTGGCGCGCCCGCATGCAGGCCGATCTAGGTGTTGCTCCTGGCGACGACCGCGACGGCTGTCTGCAAGACGTGCATTGGTATGGCGGCACCGTCGGTGGCGGATTTCAGAGCTACGCCATGGGCAATATTCTCAGCGCGCAGTTCTATGCCGCCGCTGTCAAAGCTCGCCCCAATATTCCGCTTGAGATTGCAAAGGGAGAGTTTAGAACGCTTCACGGCTGGCTCCGCGAACATCTCTACCAGCATGGGCGCAAGTTCCAGCCAACTGAGGCCGTCATGCGGGCGACGGGCGGGCCGATGAGCACCAAGCCCTACCTCGCTTATCTTCGTGCCAAATATGGCGAGCTTTATCGCTTGGATTTGGCTCCCTGAGCACACGTCAAATATTTCTAGAAGATCAATGACTTGGCCCCCGCACCTGGCTCGAAACAACCCTTTGAAACACTATAGGAAATTTCAGCTGCCCCCGCACCGGAACACACGTTGGAGCTGGTCCAAGGTGTCCAATGCGTCTATCTCAACAATTATAGAATCGCCAAAGCCTTGGGGTGCCGCCTCGTGGAAAGCTTCAAATGTACTGCATCGACTTGTCGTAGTAGTCATGTTTGAAAATGAACTTCTGGTCATCGATCTCGAAGCTGCCGAAATCGTGCTCGTTGTGCGGATCGTTGTCCGGAGTGATAGCGTCGAACGTTCTCGTGAGCTCAATCGCCCGGGCCCTGACATCATCGGGCAGGGCGCTAACGGCTGCGGTCATCATGACGCGTCCGCCGGTCAACGATTTGCGAAAGCGATCGTTGAGCGTACGGACTTTAGCGCTCTTGGCGCCCTGGATCGCCTCGTGCTCGTCGGGTTCGATCTCCGCGTCACAGGTGGGACAGCGGTCGTTGCAGAGGCAGTCCCATTCGTCCCACCAATCCGTACCGCAGGGACAGGCGTGGTGTTTCCGAAACCATGGCATCAGTGTCGTCCTCATTCAGAAGCGTGCGCGAGGGGATGGAGGATTTCGGGATCGCCTTCTTGCCGGGCGGCGAACGGTTCGGGAAGCTCGGCCGACGACGATGCGGTGAGGGACTGTGGTTGCGACACGAGCGGCGGGAGAGGCTTGCGCTCCCCTCCGGCACTCGGGGGCGTGATGCTTTCCGGCTTCGGCTTTTCCGGGGCGTGGGCCCCGCCATCGATGGTGTGCTGACCTTCCATTTCCTCGGCGGTGAGGGCGTTGCCGATCTCTTCCGGGAAAGCGCGGCGCAGCGCTCCGGCCTCGGCGCATTTTTCGAGCTGCCCGACCGGGCGGTTCGACCACATTTCGTTCGGCACATCGGTGTCGGCCCATTTGGCATAGGCTTCGAGCCAATAGACCTTGGGGCCGACGAAACTGCGCTCCTTGCCGTTGAGCTCGCGGGTGATCGTGACCCGGCACCATTCGGGAAACTGCAGCGTGAGGCTGCGCTCCTCGCCCTTGGACTTGCCTCGCCCGGCCTGGCCCTTGAAGGCGCGCTCGATCGTCGGGCCGAAATTCGGGGCGGGCATGCCGGCGTATTGGCCGGTCCGGAACGCCGTGGTGCGCAGCTCGGAGATGCCGGGCCACACCGTCTCGATCATCTTGCCGGCGACGCTCGACCACATCGGCACAATGTGGACCGGCCGCTTGAAGGGGTCGAGGTTGCGGGCGCGGCAGTAGGACAGCGCCATGACGATGGCGTCCGCCGTTTCGGCGTTCGGGTAGATCGCCTCCACCAGCGCCTTCCAGCCGGCGCGGTCGATGCCGAACCGCTCTTCCACGGCCTCGTGGTAGGGCAACCGCGGCGGCTTGAGCGCCACGAGGTGCCCTCCTTTGCTCATTGCCGGCTTGGCGGCTCCGGTGGCCTCTGCGGGGGTGATGGTCACGGGATCCTCCGTCAGCGCACGCGCCGCGCGGCCTTCTTGACGCGGTCGAACAGCTCGCGCATCAGCAGGAAGGTCTCGGCCTCGTCGTCGAGTGCTGGGAAATAGTGGTGGGAGAAATCGCCCTGCTCTTTGGCGAAGCGGCAGAGATGAAAACCACCGACCGGCGGGTGGTCGGGATAATTCTCGTTCCACAGCAGCCCGTAGGCGGCGAGCTGGAAGAGATAGTCCGCGTAGACCGCGTTGGCGCATTTCCAGTCGAGCAGGATGAGCTCATTGCCGATCATCCCGACCGCGTCGAGGGTGCCGCCGAATGCATATTGTTCGCTCGCCAGGGCAACCTCGGTGTGCCGGAACGTGATCCTGTTCATTGCCTCCCAGTGGAGGTAGGCGGCAGCGGGTCTTCCCTTGCGGCGGCCGTGTCGCCTCGGTGACTGTCAAACAGCATTGAATCGGGACCCCGGATCGGTGTGCAAAAGGTACCCCTTTTGGCGGGGAGGAACGACAGCGCTCGCCCCCGGCGGAGCTGGTCAGGGTTGCGCAGCCGGGGCGAGCGCGGTGGCGTGGGAGGGGGCTTTGAGCGCTAGGCGCGGTTTTTGAAGCGCCAGCTTTCATTTCCGGTTTCGACGATGTCGCAGTGATGGGTGAGACGATCGAGGAGCGCGGTCGTCATCTTGGCGTCGCCGAAGACGCTCGGCCATTCGCCGAACGCCAGATTGGTCGTGACGATCACCGAGGTGCGTTCGTAGAGCTGGCTAACGAGATGGAAGAGCAATTGCCCGCCAGCCTGAGCGAAGGGCAGATAGCCGAGTTCGTCGAGAACGGTGAAGTCCTTGCGAGTGAGGTAATCGGCGATTCGTCCCTGCCGCCCTGCGCGTGCTTCGGCCTCCAGGCGATTGACGAGATCGACTGTATTGAAGAAGCGGCCGCGCAGGCCGGCGCGGATGCAGCTTCGCGCGATGGCAATGGCGAGATGCGTCTTGCCGGTCCCGGTGCCCCCCACGAGAACGACGTTGCGTTGCTGCGCGATGAAGCCGCCTCCGGAAAGATCACGCACCAGGGTTTCGTTGACGGTCGTGCCGTCAAAGTCGAAGTCATCGATGTCCTTGGCCAGAGGGAGTTTGGCGATGGTCATCTGATATTTGATGGAGCGCGCCTGCTTTTCGGCAATTTCGGCCTTAAGAAGATCGCCGACGATTTGTGGCGGCTCGTGCTGCCGCTTTATGCCAGCCGCCATCACATCATCATAGGCGGTTCGCATGCCGAAGAGCTTGAGTTCGCTCATGAGGTCGAAGATTTGCGTGCGTTCCATCAGCCTGAACTCCTCAGTTGATCGTACCGGGCACAATCGGCGAGCGGGACGTGCCGGAGTTTCAGCGCGTCCGGGGTGAGTATGGTGAGTGGCGGACCGGGATCACGGCGACGCGCCAGAATGTTGAGAACGACGTCGGCGGAATGGACGCCCTCGCTCAACGCCTCGGCACAGGCGGCCTCGACCGCCGGCAGCCCGTCGTCGAGAACCGCCGCGAGGATTTTCACCATCTGCCGATCGCCATCGGCGGAGCCGGTGAGTTTGCGGCGAATTTTCTCCATGGCCGAGGGCAAGACCCAGTCCTTGAACGGCGCGCCATTCCTCAGAGCGCCGGGCTTGCGGGCCAGAACCGGAACGTAATGCCAGGGATCGTAAATCGTCTCTTCGCGGCCAAAGGATCGCCGATGTTCGCCGGCGGCGATCCCGTCCTGGCGAATGACGATCCGGTCTGCATAAGCGTGGATTTCGACCGGACGCCCGACCGCGCGCGCCTTCACCGAGTATTTGTTGTTATCGAACCGGATAAGGCAGGTCTTGGACACCGCCGCGCTCACTGCATGGAAGCCGTCGAAGCGGCCGCGCAGTTGCACGAGCTTTTGCCGTTCGTCCTCGAAAACCTCCCAGATCGTGCGGCTGGCGCATTCTGGATGACGATGCGCCTTGGCGTAAGCGACACATTTGTCGAGGAGCCAGGCATTCAATTCGTCATAGCTCTTGAATCTCAGGCGCGGCGTGAAAAAGCGCTCACGCACCAAGCCGACCTGGTTCTCGACCTGGCCCTTTTCCCAGCCCGAGGCCGGCGTGCAGGCCACTGGCTCGACGAGATAATGCCCGCACATTTGAAGGAAGCGGCGATTGTATTGCCGGTCCTTGCCGGCGAAGATTGTCTCCACCGCGGTTTTCATATTGTCATAAATGCCGCGCTCGCAGGCGCCTTTGAAAAAGGCAAAGGCGCGGTCATGCGCGTCAAAGACCATCTCTTGGGTCTCGCGTGGATAGGCGCGGACAAACGGCATGCGGCTGTGACAGAGCCGCATATGGGCGACCTTCACGGTCACCGTCGCGCCGTTCAGCACGACGATTTCATGGCTCCAGTCGAACTGATAGGCCTCGCCGGGAGCAAAGGTGAGCGGCACATAAGCCTGCGCCAGCGCCACACCGCGTTCCTTGCGCCACGTTTTCGCGTAACGGCGAACCGCGTCGTAGCTTCCGGCATAACCAAGGCTGCGCAGTTCTTCGAATAGCCGAACAAGCGTCAGCCGCTCGCGCGCCGATTTTTCTGCATTCTCCAACAGCAGGGAATCCAGCCGCTCCCGCCACGGTCCGATCTTGGGAAGCGGCTGCGTCAAGCGTTCGTAATGGAACTCGGTCGCTTCGGATCGGATGACCTTCCGGACGACCTTTCTGGAGACGTGCAGCTCCCGGCAAATCTCCTTGATCGGCTTTTTCTGAACAAAAAACGCCCGGCAAATCTTGGCGATCGTTTCCACAACCAGCATTCCAATCTCGGCCTCCCAAAATCCAGGAGGCCACTGTGGACCCTCAGCCCCGGGGTCCCGATTGGATGCAAATCACCCCAAAAGCGGGGTCCTTATTCCATGCTTATTCACAGGTGACGACACGCGCCACTTTCGCATTTGGGATCGATGGCTTGCGACCGCGACCTGGCTTGTCGTCCAGACCGTCGAGGCCCGATCTCTCGAAACGCCCCGACCACAGGGAAACGCGCTTCGACGTTGTCTTCAGCCGCTCGGCGGCAGTCGCAACGCCGACGCCGTCGAGCCGCGGCAAAATGATGTTGGCGCGTTCCATGTCGCGGGCGCCGATGGTGGTTGACCGTGACCGCCGACGAAGTTCTTTGACGACATAAGGCGCCGCGTGCAGTCGCTTGATTGGCCGCGCCATCCCATCCTCCCCGCAAATCACGGCGCAAGGCAGATATTATACCAAGTCTCGCTGATCACGACCGATAGGCCCACTCTCTTGTTCCGATGGAGATGATTTTCCAGGGCATGTCGATGAGCTTGTTCCAGGCGAAGCAGCAGTGGTCGAGAATGTCGTCGTAGGATTCGAAGACGCGGTTCGAGAGCCAGTTGTCGCGCATGAATTGCCAGATGTTCTCGACCGGATTGAGCTCGGGCGATTTCGGCGGCAACGGCAAGAGCGTGATGTTGTCCGGGACGGGAAGCTTCGCCGAGACATGCCACCCGGCCTGATCGAGAAGAACGAGCGCATGCGCGCTTGGTGCGACCGCAAGCGAGATTTCTTCGAGATGCAGGGCCATGGCCTCGCTGTTGCAGGAGGGTAGTACGAGCCCGGCGCCTTTTCCTTCGGCCGGGCAGATGGCGCCGAAAATATAGGCTGAACTCGTCCTCTGGTCGTGCGGCGCCGAAGGCCGTGTCCCGCGTTTCGCCCATCGGCGGGTGACCTTGTTTTTCTGCCCGATCCGAGCTTCGTCTTGAAACCAAATCTCTATCGGCTTGCCAGGAGCCTCTTTTGCGGCGGTCTCCTCCACGAGGGCGAGAAAGTTTTTTTTAAAAGCCGCCGCGGCTTCCTCGTCTTGCGCATGATGGCGCGGTCGCGCCGAGAGCTTGCGAAAGCCCATATGCCGCAGCTCGCGGCTGAGCGTCGGCTTGGAGATCGAAACCCGGAACTCTTCGAAGAGCCACTGCGCCAGATCGATCAGCCGCCAGCGGACGACGCCATGCAGGGCGGGAATCGGCCCATCTTCCACGACCTGCCGCAAGGCTTGGCGCTGGCGCTCGCCGAGGATGCTGGGAGCGCCCGGCGCTTTGCCGGTCAAGAGACCATCAGGACCTTTGGCGTTGAAACGGACAACCCAGTCGCGCACGATCTGCACCCCGACCCCGCCGATCCGCGCCGCATCCGGCCGCCCGCTTTGCGCGCCCTGGTGCGATGCTATGAATACGAAGCGTGGCCGCGCGGACGCATCGTCTTCGACCGGGCGCGCGATCTGTTCATTTTTTACGCCGATCGCAAGCTCATAGTTTGAGAATATCGCGCCACAAGTTCCGCTTATTATCCAGGACCAAGTACCTAGGCTTCCTCACGCGACGGTTTCCAGCAAGAATTCCGTCAGGGCAAGACCGCGTAAGTAATCGGCAGCTTTTTGCGCTTGCGAGGCCGCCGTGAAGAACGCCCGGTCGTCCGCTCGCAACAGCTCGATCCAATTCGCGATGTATGAGGCGTGCCGTAATCGCCGACATTACGGAAGCTGCGAGTCGCGCACAAAACCGGAATTTGATTAGAACGGTGTTAATGGCGGAGACCAATGTGCCAAAGGGCGGCGTGAAAGTGTACCGGTCGGGTTACGAGAAAAGGGCTGTGAAGGCGGGTTTTGGGCGACCTCCGAAGGCCCCTGAACGCATTGCCCTCAATCCCTTCTAGGGCTAAGTGGACCTTGTCGATGGCACGTTCGGCGTCTCTGGGCTCTGATAGTGAAGGTCGGTTTGGACGTCGGTGCGCCCCACCGGCAGATGAAATTGGGTTTTGATGCGCGCGCTGCGCGAGCCAGATCATGGGCCTGACCTGGCGTGAGTATTAAGCGGACAAGATTGCCAAGAGCGTCGACAAGAGCGTTGATTTTGGTTGTCAGTCCACCGCGCGAGCGGCCGATCGCTTGCGCGCCGTTTTTTTTCGCGGCACTGTGCTGGTGAGCACGCACAATGGTGGCATCGATCATCATGTATTCGTTATCGTGATCGCTTGCCAACAGATTGAAAATGCGCTCAAAAATCCCACTCTTCGCCCACCGGCTGAAGCGCTGGTGAATGATTTTCCAATCACCGAAACGCTCCGGAAGATCGCGCCAAGGAAGGCCGGCCCTATACCGATAGAGAACGGCTTCGACAAACAATCGATTGTCCGCCGCTGTGCCTCCAACATGGCCTTCGCGGCCGGGAAGAAAATCCTTGATCCGATCCCATTGGTCGTCGCGTAATGCATAGCGTCGCATCGGTCAGCCCCTCCTCAGGCCGACCACCCATGAATCACGCAATTGCTGATTTGGGAATCCCTTCCGCAGACTCGCGTCAAACGAACAACAGCGTTCCACGTTTGATTCTGATCCGTTCTCGTACCATCGCCTCTGCCTTGCGCCGTGATTTGCGGGGAGGATGGGATGGCGCGGCCAATCAAGCGACTGCACGCGGCGCCTTATGTCGTCAAAGAACTTCGTCGGCGGTCACGGTCAACCACCATCGGCGCCCGCGACATGGAACGCGCCAACATCATTTTGCCGCGGCTCGACGGCGTCGGCGTTGCGACTGCCGCCGAGCGGCTGAAGACAACGTCGAAGCGCGTTTCCCTGTGGTCGGGGCGTTTCGAGAGATCGGGCCTCGACGGTCTGGACGACAAGCCAGGTCGCGGTCGCAAGCCATCGATCCCAAATGCGAAAGTGGTTGATTGGCCGCGCCATCCCATCCTCCCCGCAAATCACAGCGCAAGGCAGATATTAGTCGATATTTGCGACGCAGGACACTAGCGACCATGTCGGAGATGCGCAAGCACGCACGGAGACGTTCCGCCACCGCCTGCAAAAGCTTGTCGCCGGCGGGGTGCCCCAAGGTGTCGTTGACGTTCTTGAAGTGATCGTGAAACAACACCCGGTTTGGCAAACCGGTCAGCGCGTCGTGGTGCGCCATATGGGCGATGCGTGCTTCGGCCTGGCGCTTCGCCGTCACATCCACGATCGCGACAAGCTGCGCGGGCCGGCCGCAATACGTGATGTTGCGCCAATAAGTGAGGACGTCGATTTCCGTCCCATCCGCCTTGACATTTTGCCAAACGTGGCTGGGGCTTCCGCCGGCGGCGGGGCTGTTTCGAATCGCGTGCTCAATTGCAGGCCTGTCCTCTTGCGGCACTATGTCGAGCAAGGTCAATTTCAAGAACGATTCTCTATCGTAACCGTAATGAACGGCCGCCGCGTCGTTCACGGCCATGAATTTCAGGGTTTCGGGGTCGAAGAGCCACATCGGAACGGGATTGTCCGCGAAGACCAATTTGAGCGATTCGTCCGCCTCATAAGCCTCGGTCACATCCCTGTATGTCCCGATCCAGCGGACCGCCGCGCCATGTTGATCCAATACCAATTCGGATTCGTGATGAACCCCTCTCACCGCGCCCCCCGGCTGGACGATGCGAAAGTGGAGGTCAACGCGCGGCTTGTCAGAAAGCTGGCCTCCGGCGGCGGCTTGGTGAGCGGGTCCCTGCGTTTCACACGCGGCGCGATCGTCGGGATGAAAGAGAGCGAGGAAAGCTTCCCCCATGGGAGCGGGCAGATTTGGATCGAGACCGAAGATCCGGTAGGTTTCGCCGGACCATGCGATGGCGCCAGTTTGCAAATCCTGTTCGATGCTGCCGGTATGGGCGGTCCGCTGAGCGCGCGCCAAATGGTCCTCGCCGCGCCGGAGCCGCTCCGCCTCGCGCGCGGTCCGCAACGCCAAATAATCATCTAAGGCGCCCAGTGAGCAGGATCCGGCGATGACAGCCATCACCGTGCTGAGCGCGAGGACGAGGATAATTGGTGCGACGGCATGGCCAGGCACCGCGATCAGCGGATCGGGCACAAGAGAGAGAGCCGCCATGGCCGTGAAATGAAGTCCGACAATCGCCAGGACGAGCGGCGCCACGGCCATGAAACGGCCCGGCAAGGCCGGTCCCCGTAAAAAGACACGCATCGCGGCGGCGCGCCGGTCATGGCAATGGTGACCGACGAGCCGGCGTCCCAGTGCAGTCGGACGGGCGCCCGCAACCCTGCCATCCCTATATAGTGCTCTGCGGCGATGGCCGCCCCAATCATGGCGCCGCCCAGCACGGGAGCCGCAAACCGGTGCACGACAAACATCCCCAGCCACACCGCTCCTATCGCGGCCAGGAACGAAATCGCGGCAAAACCGGCATCATAGCTTATCGGAAAACCCGGCTCATAGGCCAATGCGGTAATGAAATGGGTTGCCCACACGCCCCCGCCGAAGACCGTGGCCGCCAGGAACAACCATGGGAGGGGCCGATTCCTCTCCGAGTCATCGTCGCGAATGAAAAGATTCATGGATATCAAGCAAGCGGCAATACAAATCAATCCGGCGACGAAAACGAGCCGGAGATCATATTGTCCGGTAAGAGAGGCATATGCGCGCTGCATCGTTCAATATTCCTCGGTCCGGATCGTGATTTCGGCGCCGCCTACGCGGGATCCGGGAAATTGTCTAGAAAATGGAGCGAGCGAGTGGGCATCCGGCGCTTCTCGCCTGACCTCGCCGCAAATGTCTCACACGGCGGTTGCGTTTCGATGTTCCGGAATTGCAAGTTTTACGGTGTTGGCCAATTGAGTTGCCGGCTGGCCCTATCCAGGGCTCGAACCCGCATTAACGACACTTGAATTTACTCGGAAAATCCGGTTCGGCGTTCGATTTCCGTATCGAACAAAGCTCGATCGAGGCGGAGCCGGAAAAATCGCCTAGGCAAAGGCAACGCCGGTTTGCTTGGCTTTCCGCCAAGTCACGCGGCAATGGCGGACGGATGCGTCGTCAAGCATAAGTTCAAATGAATCCGGAATTCCGATGGGACTTTCCACTTTGAGGCAGGCACCTCCGTCCGAGAAGTTGCGGACCGTGCATTTGCTATCGCCCAGTGGCCCTTGAAGGAAATGTGCGCTCCCTTGAAAACGCGGTGACGCTCTACGTTTCGGCGCTCTTGCGTAGGCTTTTCCATAGTTCGATTTTGCGGCGCTGGCATTGCGACTTTTTCCCGTCGATCCGCGACACCATGCCAGAAGAACGTTTCGTTTTGGTGTTCCGAGACGCGCGATTTTAACCTTGTTGGCCGGATGAGCCGCCGCCCGGCGCGATCAGCCTCGCGTTAACCGAATTCGCCGGCTGCGAGCGGGTTGCGCGAATCGAGTTCCGGCGCGCGGTGGTTGCGAACGCGGACGCCCACGCCGGATTCGAAAAAGCGGAAGGTGCGCCGGCCCTCCTCCTTGGCCCGGTAGAGCGCCATGTCGGCATTCCCCAGAAGCTGCTCGGCGGTCTCGCCATCGGCTGGCGCAAGTGCGATGCCGGCGCTGGCTCCGATCTCGACCAGTTGACCATCGATATCATAAGGCTCGCTCAAGAGCGTCACGATGCGTTCGGCCAAGACGCCCGCCTCATGCGGTCCGGCGAGCCCCAATTGCAGGACCGCGAATTCGTCGCCGCCAAAGCGGGCGGCCATGTCGCAGTCGCGCACGCGTTTGCGGAGACGCTCCGCCGCCGCCACCAAAACCTTGTCGCCGGCGGCGTGGCCCAAGGTGTCGTTGACGGTCTTGAACTTATCGAGATCGAGATAAAGAACGGCAAGCTTTTCCTCGTACCGGCGCACGCGCAAGAGCGCTTCGTCCAGGCGCTCATGAAACAACACCCGGTTTGGCAAATCGGTCAGCGCGTCGTGATGCGCCATATGGGCGATGCGCGCTTCCGCCTTATAAGCCTCGTTCACGTCCCTGTACGTCCCGATCCAGCGGACCGCTACACCACGTTGATCCAAAACCAATTCGGATTCGTGATGAACCCGCCTCACCGCGCCGCCAGGCTGGACGATGCGAAAGGGGAGGGCAACACGCGGCATGTTGGAAAGCCGGCCCGCGGACGCGGCTTGGTGAGCGAGCGCCTCCGTTTCACACGCGGCGCGATCATCGGGATGGATGAGATCGAGGAAGGCTTTTCCGGCGGGCGCGGGCAGATTCGGATCGAGACCGAAGATCCGGTAGGTTTCGCCGGACCATGTGATGGCGCCAGCCCGCAAATCTTGTTCGATGCTGCCGGTACGGGCGATCCGCTGAGCGCGCGCCAAATGGTCCTCGCTGCGCTGGATCCGCTCCGCCTCGCGCGCGGCCCTTAACGCCAAATGGTTATCCACGCTCGTGGAGTGTACGAACTCAATGCCGATTTGCGTGGCTTTCCGCCAAGTCACGCGGCAATTGCCGACGGTTGCGTGGTCAATCTCAAGATCGAACAAGTCCGGAATTCCGATGGGACTCTCCACTTTAAGGCAGGCGCCCCCGTCCGCCAGGTTGAGAACCACACAATCGATCACCGCCCCGCGACCTTTGAAGACGATCTGCGCTCTTTTGAGAACGCGGTGGCGCGCTTCATTCTGGCGCTCTTGCGCCGGGTTTTCCATCGTTCGATTTTGCGGCGCTGACATTGCGGCCTCTTCCCCTCGTTTCAAGAGACCATGTCAGAAGACCGTTAGGTTTTGTTGTTCAGGGCCGCGCGATTTTTACCTTGTTGGCCTGGTGAGCCGCCCGGCGCGATTAGCCTCGCGTTAACCGCTTCGCTTGCAAATGCGCAAAAGTTTTATTTTTATGCGATCCGCGAACCGACGTACTGCTTGGCGGCGATTAGGCTCCCACCGAGCATTTCGCTTGACTTCCGGCGTCAACGGCACCATGTAAAATTATCTGCTTTAATGTGGATGTTGCCGATTTGGCCGCGTGGCGAACCCGCAAGGGTCTCCTTGCCTTCCGTGCAATCCGTTTTCCTTCGATCGCCCAGGCCACGCGGGGCGTCGCCTCAAAAATTCCGCTGCCGCCGTGCCGGATTTCCCGGCTCGCGCCCCGGCTCAAAGAAAGACCAACAATTGACTGATTTCTCGCGGCTCGGCCTTGCCGCGCCGCTTCTGCATGCTCTGACAAAACAAGGTTACGCGCATCCAACGCCAATCCAGGCTCAAGCAATTCCGCCCATCATGGCGGGCCGCGACCTCATCGGGATAGCCCAGACCGGAACCGGCAAAACGGCGGCCTTCGCCCTTCCCATCCTCCATTATCTTGCAACAAATAGGCGCGCCGCGCCGCGCCATGGCTGCCGCGTGCTGGTTTTGAGCCCGACGCGCGAATTGGCGAGCCAGATCGCCGAGAGCTTCCGGTGCCTTGGCGCTGGCCTTCCCCTGTCGATCGCCGTCGTCTTTGGCGGCGTGCCGCATGGCGCGCAGATCAAGGGGCTCGCGCGCGGCCTTGACGTTCTGGTCGCGACCCCAGGCCGCCTCGAGGATCACCTCGATGCCCGCGCGGCGCGTCTCGGAGACACCGAATTCTTCGTCCTCGACGAAGCCGATCGCATGCTCGACCTAGGTTTCGTCAAGGCCATCCGGCGGATCATCGGCACCCTTCCAAAACGCCGGCAAAACTTGTTTTTCTCGGCGACGATGCCAAGCGAAATCGCCACGCTCGCGGGCGAACTTCTCGTCGATCCGGTCGAGGTGTCGGTGACTCCGGTGGCAAAACCCGCCGACCGCGTCAACCACCAGGTCATGCTCGTTGATACAAGCCGCAAGCGCGATTTTCTCGTCGAGCTTTTCGGCGATGCGCGAATGACCCGGACGCTCGTTTTCACAAGGACGAAACGCGGCGCCGACAAGGTCACTCAGCATCTCGATCACAGCGGGATCGCGGCTTGCGCGATCCACGGCAACAAGAGCCAGAGCCAGCGGGAACGTTCGCTAGCGGCGTTTCGCGCCGGCCGCGTCCGCGCCCTCGTCGCAACCGACATCGCGGCGCGCGGCATCGACATCGAGGGCGTCACGCATGTCGTCAATTTCGAGCTTCCCGACGTGGCGGAGGCCTATGTTCACCGGATCGGCCGCACCGCGCGGGCCGGCGCCGCGGGCATCGCGATTTCTCTCTGCGATGGCGCCGAGCGGGCGCTCTTGCGCAACATCGAAAAACTGACCCGCCTGCAATTGCCGATGTTCGACCGGCGCGGGGCTCCGCCAACAGCGCCGCGGCGGGTTGAAACGCGCGCGCGGCCGGCGCCGCAAAACCGCCGCCTGGACAACAGCGAGCATGATCAGGTCCGGAAGACCCGGACCGGCGCAAGGGCCAACGCGCCGAGCGCCGACGGGTTAAGCATACCGCTGTTTCTGGCGAAAAAGGACCGGCGGGGGGATCCCCGAGCGCCGCAAAGGCCGATCCATTTTGGCTCCTCGGCGAGAACGGAAAAACGGCGTCCAGCAAGCAGCGCGGCGCACCCGAGGTAATTTTTAGGCCGGGCGGCGGTCCGCGTCGCCCGATCGCCTTGAAGTCGCCAGTCTCAAACAATTTGCAAAGCGGCGGCGGCGCGTCGCGCGACCGCCTCGCGGTCTTTCTGAAATGCCGCATTCGCCGCGCGCAGGCTGGCGGCGAGCTCCGGACCGGCGCTCGCGGGCGTTCCCCCAACAAAAGGCGGTTTTGGATCATATTCCATGGCAAGCTGCGCGCGTTTTGTGCGTTCCTCGCCGAAGAGACCGGCCGCCAGGTTCAAGGCAAAGTCGATGCCCGAGGTCACGCCCGCGCCCGTGATCCGGTCGCGGTCGATCACGACGCGTTCGCTTACGGGCACCGCGCCAAAATAGGCGAGCTGATCGAGCGAGAGCCAATGGCATGCCGCCCGGTAGCCGGTGAGGAGCCCGGCGGCAGCCAGAACGAGGGATCCCGTGCAAACCGATGTCACATAGCGGGCGTGGCTCGCCTGCCGCCGCAAAAAGGAGAGAACCTCTTTATCTTCCATGAGCGAGATTTGGCCGGGTCCGCCGGGGACGAAAAGAATGTCCGCCTGCGGGCTGCCGGCGAGAGTGCAAGTCGGCAGGATTCTCAGGCCGTTCACATCGATGACCGGATCGAGCGTTTTCCAGACGAGATGAAGGTTCAATTCCTCGAACCTTGCAAATACCTCGAATGGCCCGGTGAGATCGAGCTGCTGGAACCGGGGATAAAGGAGCATCACGACGTGCATGGTCTACCTTTCAACGGCCGGAGCGCGCGAACCCGGTTTCAGCTCTACGGCTCTGTCAGGACACGGCCACTTGGTTATGGCGGTTGAGGGAGCGATTGGGTCATTAGACCTCTTGCATAACCGTTACGCGGCCTCGAGCTCTATGTTGTAGATTGCGGCGATAAGGAAGAAGCGCAGACCGAAACGGCGACGGCGGTTTCTATAGCGGTCGGCGATGATTTTGAAGCGTTTGAGCATGGCGATGACGTTCTCGCAAGCCACGCGTTCGCCGGAGATGGCGCGGTTTCTTTCCCGGTCGCTTGCGGACAACGGAGTCTTTTTGCTGCGCTTTTTGGGCAGGCTCGTCTTCGCGTGCCTTCTCTGCAGGCCTTGATAACCGCGGTCGGCAACGGCTTTCGTCTCAGGATGCAGCCGCACCTTCGATGTTTTGAACAGCCGGAAGTCGTGTCGCCGTCCTTTTTCGTGCGCGAGGCAGAGAATGCGGCGTGTCGATTTTTCGACGACGAGCTGGGTTTTCAGCGTGTGCCGCTTCTTCTTGCCAGAATAGTAGCGCCTTTGTTTTTTTTGGCCGTTCGATGGGTGTCTCGGTTGCGTCGATTAAGACGATGTCGAACACCCGCTCGCTTGCCGCCACAGCCTTGCGTCCCGGTAACCGAAAGACCTTGCTTTTGGCCAGGGTATTTTCACGCCATTTGATGTTGCGGTAGGCGGCGCTTTCGCTGATCCCGTAAGTTTGCCCGATATGAAAATAAGTCCGGTATTCCCGCCAATATTCGAGCATCATCAAAAGCTGGTCTTCGATGCAAAGCGTGTTGGGCTTGCCGCCGGCCGCCTTCTGCTTGCATTTGGCGGCAAAAAGCACCGCCACCAAGTCTTCAAATGTGCTCCTCCGGACACCCGTAAGCCGCCGGAATGCTGCGCCTTGCAGCTCTTTGACCGAATCACATCTCATCGCCGCTCCCCTTTGGCGGCAACAAATCAACTGTTGCTTAAAAAAGGGTTATGCAAGAGGTCTATTCCATTCGCCATGTAAGATCCGCCCGTTGGAGGTCAATGCCGGCCCTCCCGCCGTCCGGGATCAACGCTGCCTTCGGGATATCTGTTTTCGGTGCCTTCGCCGTGCCCTTTCGACCCGCGGCCGGTTGGGTGGCGGCGGTCGGATCGATGCGTGCGCCGTCGCCGATCAAAGGCTTGGCGGGCCAATTCTGGCGGATGAACGAGACAGGCTGATGAACGAGACGAGTCGAGGCTCGATCTTGTTCCGCTTGCTCGTTCCGGGCGGCGAGCGCTGGACCTCGATCGATAGGCCGCGTTCATCGCCGAGGCATTGCATCTCGCGTTGCCACACGCGCGCCGTCGGAGCCACCTCCCGAGCCCGCCGAAGGGAGCGGACGGCGGTCACCCGCCGTGGTCGCGGCGCAGGCGCTAGACGCGGTGTTTCTGATGATTCGCGATCTCGCGGGCATTTAAGGCCCGGCCATCGCGTTTGGGGGACGTCCAGGAACAGGCTTAGCTTTCTGGGTGTCCCAACCGGCATTGCGCCTGCCATCTCTATATCGCGGTCCGCCCCGCACAAATCCAAGCGTCCACCTTGGGGCTTTCGCCTTCCCGCGGGTCGCCTTTTCTCATGCCCAAGAGACTTATGCGCCACCCCCGCGGCAAGAAAAATGTGCGCTTATTTACGAACTGAATAATAGGCTTGGGTTTGCGTCAAACCATGCGAAAATCACGTAATCCCAAGAGCAGGTTCGATTTCGCGAATGCGTTCTTCAGCCGGCTTGCCATTAAGTTAAAATAAAAGCTAAATTGCTGAGGCAATCTGGAGAAAAGGCGGATCATGGCAAAAAAATTAAGCGAGGATGACCGTGCTTTATTGTTGGCCGAATTCGAGCGTCTGAGTCAGGAGCATCGCGACCTCGATGCCGCGATCGAGGCATTGCTCCAACTTGGTGCGGGCGACCGCCTGCAAATCCAGAGGCTCAAAAAGCGAAAACTCGCGTTGCGCGACCGTCTGGCATTTCTCGAAGATCAGCTTACGCCGGACATCATTGCCTAATCGCACGGGTGGAAAACCGCCAGTACCAGCTAGTCTGTACGATTTCAACGTTAGCGAACAACAATTTGGTGCCGGGAGAGGCATCACATTATGCCAATTATCTCTTTGATATTGCTTGCCTAAGTCTTTAAATGAAGGCAGCGAGGCCAACACAAAGGCCAACAATTTTTTTCGCGCCTCCCTTTTGTTTCAGCGTCCAGGCTCCGATCGGATTGAACGTGCTTCCGCCCTTTCTTGCTAAGTACTCAGAAATGAAAATCGCTTACGAGCAGGCCGAACTTAAGCGCCGCCGCCTGCAAAGATCGGCCGACGAACTGCTCATGTTCGGCGGCCAGCCGCTCGAATGTGTGCCAACGCATACACTTCGGCTTCTCGCCCCCGCCGTTAAGAATGCCGGGTTCCCAGCCTAGACGCTCTCGGAGCCTGTCAGCGCGCCTTGCTGCGCGGTCGCCCACATCTTCGCGCGCGCTGGCGTAGGCGAGCCGATAGCAGCGCCGGCAGGCGAAGATGCCGCCGCCGTAGAGGATTGCCACGCGCCGCCCACAGCCGACCGCCGGGCAAATGAACCAGGCGCGCAAACCGCCGAGGTTGCACGGCGTGCGCACGATGCGCACGGCATATTGCTCATCCTTCCACTCAGCGTCGCCACTGCGATGCCGGTAGATCAGGATCACGCGGTCTTGCTCGGCCCGCATCTGGATTGATGCCACGGTTTCGCCGTCGCGCGTCCATTGCCATCCGCCCCAATAGCCCGGCCTCAGCACACCTCCCCGCGCCCAGCGCCGCACGTCCAGAGTGCGGTAGTCGTCCGTCGTGGACTTCGCGCCGTAGCGCCAGCGGTTCCCGCTACCCGGCCCACCCATTGGATTTTCCCGTAATCAATTGGCCAACTGACATGCTCAGTATCCTGACGAATCCGCCGAAAGCCTTGTTCCGTCTGTGCTTGCGCCGATTTCTGGCGTGTTTGATTTCTGCGCCTCAAGAGCCCGTAATTCGTCCGCTACACGGGCTTTTAAGGCGTCCTTGATGTCATGTGCGTGCAACAAGGGATATTCGGCGCGGTCAATGTGCGGGTTAGCCAGCCTCTCCACTAGCGGATCGTGGCCAGATAGATGTTGCACAACCACGGTCAGCGGTGCCGGTGCCGTCGCGGCCGGCTTACCCATCAGATATTGCCCTAGCCACGCCCGCGCGCTGGGATCGCCCGCCTTTGCCGCTGCCACCGTTGCGACCACGACGCTGCGCCAATCCTCCAATGGCACGGCATCCAGCAATATGCCCACGTAGTCGGCTTCGGTGCGCCGATGGGTAAATTGGCCTTTGATGAAATTTTGTTTTTTTCGCGCCATGCTCTTACCTTCATTGCAACCGATAGAGTTTCGACACCAGCGCCCAGGCTTCGCGCTCGGCCTCGTCGCGGCTCAGGCCGCCGTCAAATTCCATGATCGCGGTGCGTTCTTCGTAGGCTTCCCGCACGGACTCGGATTCCAGCAAGTACGACGGCGAGGTGCTGCCGTTACTGCCGATAGACCCCTCCAATTTCTCGCGAAGGCCAGGAGGGCGCACTGCCATTACTGCCGTTAGAGTTCTTTCGGCACTATTTGCAGTACGCCGCCGGGCGCTTTTCGGAATTTCGCAGCGTGCGCGTTCCAGCCAGTTCATGGGTCGTGCCCTTTGCGCTTGCTCTTGATCGCGGGATGGATGCGGTAACGCAGCGTGCGGCGCCCGCTGCCGGGGCCGCCGGTGGCGTCGCTGCGCAGCCAGAGCCAGTCGAGGGCGGCCTGTATCGCCTCATCCGTGGTCAGGCTCCGCCACTGATTGCGGCGCACATCGCGCAGCGTGAAGCCGTCATCCAGCGCCCCGCGTTCGAGTTTGGCCGCCAAAGCCTGCGTCGCTCGCAGCCCGTCGTCCTTCAGCAGTCCGTAGCAGCGCCGCGCATGGGCCTCCAGGTATTCGCACCAGGCTGCCGCGCGTAGCGCCGCTTCCTTCGTGACGGGGCCGCGGATGCCCTGCGCCGCGCAGTCCACCAGATGAAAGACCAACGCCAGCGCCGGAAACAGCTTGTCGAATTTTGCCAAGTGCTGCCGGATGAGCGGCTCATCCTCGTTCGGTATTCGCGCCCGGTGCATGTCTCCCGACCATTCTATGAAGACGGCCTGCGCGTCATCGCTGAAACGGAAGTGCGAGAACTTGGCGAAGTCGTCCGCCGGGGCCGCGCCCCAGGCCAAAGGATCGAAATCCGCCAGCTTCTCGAAGACCGCGAAGGCCGCATCTCTGGCCGCCTTGTCTGGTGCACGGTCGCGCCACTCCCAGCGGCGGACATCGGGATAAACGAGCACCTGAAACCGTTGCAGCATTCCGTCGTTCGCCAGCGCGTGCGCGGCCTGTTCCAGATAGACCGTCAGCTTATCGAGCTGGATGCCACCGAAGACGGATGCGCACAGGTTCGGGATGCTAATGTGCCCGCGCCCGATGCGGTCCGTGTCGAAACTCTGATTGCCGTTCCACGCTTCCAGGAAGAAAGCGCGCTCGCCCTCGCGTCCCTCGCGCTCCCACGTCGCAATCAAGCCCACCAACTCATCCCGCAGGACCAGCAGACCGGCGGGATTTTCGCGCAGCAGCTCGCCCAGCTTCTCCACCGTGCTGTCATTGGTCTTGTAGCGGCGCAGCGCCGCGGCATCCGGGGCTTGCTCGCCATGCGTTCGCAGTTCCTTGGCGATGGACACGGGATCGCCTTTGACGGGCTTCTTGGCTGCATCCTTGATGCGTCCTTCGATGGCTTCCTTCTGTGCGTCGAAGACCACTTTCTCGGTTTCGTAGTCCGCCAACGCTGCCGTGTGCGCTTCCAGCGCCCTCGCGATAAGACGATCCAGCGCTTTCAAGGCTGCGCCCTAGGCCGGGGACTTCTTGGCCGATGGATCGCCGACGATGCCGCCCCACAGGTTTGGGACGATCAGCCACGAATCACGCGCCTTCGGTTTCATCGCGCTGCGCGCGCCGACGATGGAGCCCAGCGCCACCAGCGCCGCCGCCGCGATGAAGCCCGGCGGGCAAGGCATCCGCTCCGCTTCGTCGATGATCCAGGCGCGGAGCGTCTTCGGCAGCAGCGTTTCGGCGTCGAAGGCGGGCACGGGCTTCAGCTCGGCGATGATGGGCTTCGGGTCCGGCCAGGCACCGCCGGCTTCCGCTGTCCCAGCGGGCCTTGATTGCCGGATCGCGGCCGCCGCGTGCAGTAGGCATTCTGGCGTTGCTTCGACGTGCGCAAGTCCGCCATTCACCCATTCGTAAGGCTGCCCCGATGGATGGATGCTCGGCGGCAGCGTCACCGCATGTCCGCAGGACAGTAGCTCGATCGTCCAGGCGGGTTTGTTGCCCACCTTGTCTTGCGACTGCTTCAGAACAATGGACTGGTCCAGGGGCAGCTTGTCAGGCGGACAACGCAGGTAAAGATGCGCTCCACCGCCGCCTGTTCTGACGGTGGGCTTCATGTCACCCACCAGCTCGCGCCAGGCTTCGCGCGCTGCCTCACGGTGCGCCGGATCATCGCCGCGAATGTCGGCATCCAGCACCACGACCGGCCAGCCGTCGAGCTTGGACCAGTCGCCCGTCCTGAAACCGATGTTGTAACCGTCGCGGTAATCCCGCCTGAGTTCCTCGGCAATTTTCGGCGGCGAGGTGGACCAGCATGGTTCAAAAGCGCGTTTACCGCGCCGGTAGTGGACGGCGAAGCCGGCGGCCTGTGCCAACAGCGCGCCTTCGAGCATTGCCGGCGTGCTCATCGCCAGGCACCCAGCGCACGCGCCGCACTTTTGAAGTCAGTTCGCGACCGCCGGCAGGCGGTAGCGATCAAACCCGCGCTTGCGCTCGCCTCGCCGCCGGGTGTTGTCGTTGGCGCGCATGGCCCGGCCCTCAGGCCGCGGCCTTGCGGCTCGCCGCGATTCTCTCGGCAAGCCAGGACTGGATTTCGTCCTCCACCCATCCCACTGCCCGCCCGCCCAAGCTCACCGGCCTGGGAAACGTGCCCTGCGAGACGCGCAAATAAATCGTGCTGCGCGACAAGCCCGTGCGGGTTTTGACTGCGGGAAGTCTCAGTATCGTGTGCTTCATCATCAACCCTCTTTGCGCGAATCCGGATCGGATAAGACGCAAGGTAGTTGGGCGATTTGGGCGATAGAATTGCGAGAGACGGCACGCCGTTGCGCAAGACATGACCCAAGAATCAATGACTTGGATGACGCGCGCAGTGCCCACGACGGGGCACGCCTGGCGGATGGGCCACCGGAAATTCGGCTAAAAACAGCGGGATAACAGGCGGGCGAGTTGGGCGAAAAAATTCCGCCCAACTTTTTCACTTCTTCATGTGTTTGCGGATGGTTTCGGCGCTCCTGCTGGCGGCGATGCCCTGCTTGGCAATCTGTTGCGAGTACCACACGTCGGTCATATTGCGGCGTTTCTTCTTTAAGTCCCGGTACGCCTTCCGCCAGGCTTCGTACATTGCCTGCGTATCGAGCTTCCGCGCCTCGCGCCTTGCATTGCTCGGCGTATAGCGAGGGTCTGCCGTGGTCGCGGAATCCACCAGTTGCCGGATCATGTCACCGTCAACCGAATATTCGCCAGCACGATAGCCGACCAGCTCCGCCACCGGGACGGCGCTGTTGGCGGCGACTAGGGCCAATTCGCCATCGGCTCGCAGGGAGAGCATCTGACCGCGCTTGTCACCGGACGCTATGCCGATGTTCAGCAAACCGGCATCGGCAGGATGCTGATCGCCGCGGCGCAAGCCGAGACTCGCCGCGATAAATCCGCACACGGCATCGGCATCGCACCGCCATTGCATCAGTCGCTTGGCGGAAACAGGCACGCGGTTGATGTCGCTGCGCTTGTCGCACACGATAAACGACGACGCCGGGCTTCAGCGTCGAGAAGATCGAAAACAAGATTGCGCTCAAGGTCGTCCAGAACGGCCACATCACGCTCAGGGATGTTCGGTTGCCGGAAGCCAACCGCCTCCAGGGCGGCAACTCGTTCCGCGACACCGCGAAGGTGCTGAAAATGACGCGCTACGCCGTCGCGTGGATGGCGACTGGATGCGCGATGGGCGCCTACGAGGCTGCACTCAAGTATGCCCAGGAGCGCCTGCAGTTCGGCAAGCCGATCGGCTCGTTCCAGCTGGCGCAGGACCTCCTCGCCAAGATGATCGCCAACATCACGGCGTCGCAGTGCCTGATCGTGCGCCAGGCGCAGCTGCATGCCGAAGGCAAGCTGACGGACGCCCATGCGGCGCTCGCCAAGGCGTTCTGCACGGCCAAGTCTCGCGAGACCGTCGCGTGGGCCCGCGAGCTCTTGGGCGGCAATGGCATCGTCGCCGATTACAAGGCCGCGCGCTTCTTCGCGGATGCCGAAGCGCTCTACTCCTACGAAGGCACGTATCAGATGCAGAATCTGATCGTCGGCAAAGCCGTTACCGGGTTCAGCGCCTTCGTGTAGTGGCTGGCAAAGCAAACACCGTCACCTCCTCTCACAGAGGGAACCACTTCGTTGAAACGACCGATCAACCGCATAGCCATTATTGGCACCGGCGTCATCGGAGCCAGCTGGGCGGCACTCTTTCTCGCAAAGGGCTTGAAGGACGGGGCGACCGACGTCGCGCCGGGCGCTGAGAAGGCGCTACGGCATTTCGTCGAAGCTGCCTGGCCGGCGCTCGAGCAACTGGGGCTGGCGCCCGGCGCCTTGCAGTCGAACCTGACATTCACGCCCGATCTCGCCGGCTGCGTGGCGGACGCCGACCTGGTGCAGGAAAACGGCCCGGAACGCATCGACTTCAAGCGAAACCTCTATCAGCAGCTCGACGAGTTGTTGCCGCCCGAGGTGATCATCGCATCGAGCTCGTCCGGGCTGACGATGAGCGACATCCAGGTGGGCTGCAGATCGCATCCCGAGCGCTGCGTCATCGGCCATCCGTTCAACCCGCCGCACCTGATCCCGCTGGTCGAAATCGTCGGCGGATCGAAGACCTCGGAAGACACGATCGACCGCGCAGCGCACTTTTACACCTCGATCGGCAAACGCACAGTTCGCCTTCACAAAGAAGTACCCGGACACGTTGCCAATCGCCTGCAGGCGGCCTTGATACGCGAGGTTTACTACCTCGTCGGCGAGGGTGTCGTCAGCGTCGCCGATGTCGATGCGGCGCTGTGCTGGGGGCCGGGCTTGCGGTGGGGCATCATGGGGCAAGTTCTGCTCAATCATCTGGGGGGCGGCGAGGGCGGCATGGAGCACTTCTTAGACCAGTTCGCCGGGCCTCTTACCGCCTGGTGGAAGGCCCTCGGGTCGATTGAGTTGACGCCCGAACTACGGCAAAAGCTCATCGACGGCGTCCATGCCGAGGTGGGGTCGCGCTCGATCCAGGAACTCGCCGAAGAGCGCGACAGAATACTTCTCGGGCTCCTCGCTCTGCGCGCCCACGCCGGCAAGTCGGAACCCGCGTAGCCGCGACGCGCGGTGGCGAAACAGGAGTAAGTGTCGTGCCAAGCAAATCCGATTCCGGGCGTCTCTTCTTCCTCGACCTCGGCGCTGGGCGCATCCTGTCGGTGAATCCCGACGGCTCCGATCTGAAAACGGTGCTGACCGAGGGGTACGGGCCACATCCGGATGGCGTCGCCGTGGATGCGGGGCGCGGTCAAATCTACTGGACCAATATGGGCGAGCCGAAGGCCAATGACGGCTCGATCGAGCGCTGCGATCTCGACGGCAAGAACCGCACGGTCATTGTTCCGCCGGGTGGAACGCACACGCCGAAGCAGCTGAAGCTCGATCGCAGCAACGGCAAGCTCTACTGGTGCGACCGGGAGGGCATGCGGGTGATGCGAGCCAACCTCGATGGTTCGAACATCGAAACCCTCGCCGACACCAGTGGGGGTGACCCGCGTCCGGGCCCGGACGCGCGGAAATGGTGCGTCGGCATCGCGCCCGATATCGAGGACGGCAAGATTTACTGGACCCAGAAGGGCCCCGACAACGCCGGCCAGGGCCGCATCCTTCGCGCGAATTTGGAGATCCCGCAGGGCCAGCGCGCGGCAGATCGCAACGACATCGAGGTGCTTTTCGATGAGCTGCCCGAGCCGATCGATCTGGAACTCGATCCGCGCAACCGGATGATCTACTGGACCGATCGGGGCGATCCCCCACGCGGCAACACCGTCAACCGCGCGCCGATGGATCCGACGCCGGGCCGTCGCAAAGACCCGGAGATCGTCTTCGCTCATTTGATGGAAGGCATCGGGCTGGCCTTGGACCTAAAGGGCGACCGAATGTTCTTCGCCGATTTCGGCGGCACGGTTTACCGCGCGAGGTTGGACGGATCGGAGACGACGGTGCTGGTCTGGGCCGAAGGGAACCTGACCGGCGTCGCCTATGCGGAGCTGCCCGCGAAGGCATAAATGCGTCGCGCGATTACCGGTTTGGTCGAAGCGAACGAGGCAGCCGACCCATTACCGGCCGAACGCACGACACGCGGAGGCCGCTAACGCGATTGCGCGAAGGAGTGATCAAGGCGATGAAAGATATCGTTTCGCGGCCGCCGCCGCTTCGAACATACGACACCTCGGCGGATGCACAACTCCGTTCAGAGGCTGCTGCCGTTGCGACGCACGCCAAGCGGAAGCCGCAAATCGTGATAGTCGGTGCCGGTTTTGGCGGCGTGGCCGCAGCGCGGGCGCTGCGGAAGAGCGAAGCCGAAGTGTTTTTGATCGACCGGCGTAATCACCACATTTTCCAGCCGCTGCTGTATCAGGTGGCAACCGCGGTCCTCTCGCCTTCCGAAGTCGCGGCGCCGATCCGGCAGCTCGCCCGCAAGCAAAAGAACTTGTCGGTGATGCTGGCGGAAGTCACCGACCTCGACCTGAAATTCAGCATTCACAGCGACGGCATCGGGACGAGGATTGTTCCATTCGACTATTTGATCCTCGCGCCCGGCATGCAGGCAAGCTATTTCGGGAACGAGTTCGCTGAATACGCCCCGAGCCTCAAGACCCTCGCCGACGGCGAGACCATACGCGCCAAGATCCTCAGCGCTTACGAAAAGGCGGAGCTCACGGAGGACCCGACAGAGCGTGCCCGCTTGCTGACGCTTGTTCTCGTCGGCGCAGGGCCGACGGGCGTCGAGCTCGCCGCATCGATCGCGCAGATGGCGACGATCACCTTCCGTTAAAATTTTCGCAACATCGATCCCTCGAAGACATCAATCACCTTGCTCGACGGCGCCAAGCGCATCCTGCCGAGCTTTGCGGAATCCCTCTCGCGGAAGGCGGCAAAACGGCTCGAGCGGCTTGGCGTCAAGATTCTTACCGATGCCAAAGTCGACAAAGTCGACGATCAGGGCGTCATCGTAGCGGGTAATAAGCGGCTCGAAAGCGCAACGGTTTTGTGGACCGCCGGGGTCGCCCCCTCGCCAATCCTGAAGCTTCTCAATGCCAAGACCGATCGCGTCGGACGCGTCTGTGTCACCCCGTTCCTTACGCTGCCAGATCATGAATCCGTATTCGTGGTCGGCGATGGCGCCATGCTTGCTCAGACGGACGGCCGACTATTGCCCGGCGTCGCCCAGGTCGCGATCCAGGAAGGCCGGTATGTGGGCCGGTTCATCATGGCGCAGATCAGGACTGGCCGCGCGCCCACCCGCCCCTTCCGGTACTTCGACAAGGGCAACATGGCCGTGGTCGGCAAGAACTTTGCGATTCTCGAGACCCACAGAATTCGGCTCAGAGGGTTTGCCACATGGTTCGTCTGGGCGTTTATCCACCTGATGTTTCTGCCGCAGTTACAGAACCGACTGCGCGTCGAGAGGCAATGGCTGTGGTCGTACCTGACCGGGCAGCGCAGTTCGCGCCTAATCCCCGAGAGCCGATTGGTCACTGACGCGCCGGTCGCCGCGAAAGCGCACGCTGATCACAATATAGAAAGCAGCCCAGTGTGATCCGGAGAGAGCAATGCAGGAACAGAGCGTAATCACGACCGCCGCCGGCATCTCGATCGGCGACAACCAATCGCGGGACCGCGCGGCCCGCTGCTGGTGCAGGACTGGCAGCTGTTCGAAAAGCACACATTTGCGATGCGAGCCGAGATCGTGCTGTTGGCCGCCGATGGCATGAACAATTGCGCGATCGCGGCCACACTCGGCGTCTCCCGGCTGACTGTCGGACCATGGCGAAAGCGGTTTGCCAAAAAGCGCTTCGATGGCCTTGATGACGAGCCGCGCCGCGGCGCGCCGCGCAAGATCGATGCAGCGCAAAAATCGCCGCGGCGACGGCGAGGGCCGCTACCGCAGACACCCGCACCACGACCCCTTTTATATGGTCGGCCGCCTCGTTCGCTTTTTCCTCGAGCTTGAGTTTGGAGGCTGCGAGCGTTTGATCCAGGCCAGTCGCTATGGCAGCCTTCCACCGGGCAAGTGCTTGCGGCTCCGGGCGGGCTGCGGAGTGGCAGCTTAACCGCGCCAGACTGCCTCCGTAAACTCCGGCAGGCGGACTCCGTTCGGCGTGGTCAAGCGCGCGCGTCACTCAAGCTCGCAAGGGCACTATAATTCCACCCCGCCGCAATTCGTCCAGCCGATCCGCCCAATAAGCCATCATCTCGACCCGCTCTGCCCAATATTCAGCGCGGGCGTAAGCCTTACGCACCGCGTTGGCCTCGACATGGGCGAGCTGCGCTTCGATGGCGTCGGCATTCCACTTGCCACATTCGTTGAGAAGCGAAGAGGCCGCTGCCCGGAAGCCATGGCTGGACATTTGGTCCTTGGCGTATCCGAGCCGTCGTAGAGCCGCGTTGAGCGTGCTTTCTGATAGTGGGCGCGAGGGTGAGCGCACCCCTGGAAAGAGCAATTCGTATCGCCCTGTGAGCGTACGAAGTTCTTCCAGGATGGCGATGGTTTGTGGCGCCAAGGGGATGCGATGCGGCCGACGCATCTTCATGCGGTTCGCAGGAATGGTCCAGACGCCTGCATCGAGGTCGAGTTCCTTCCATGTGGCGAGACGCAATTCTCCTGGCCTCGTAAAGGTCAAAGCGAGTAACTGCAGGGGGAGCGGACCACCAGCGTTCCATCATAGCCATCTATTGCGCGCAAAAGCGCGCCGAACGGGACGGGTTCGACGATAGCGGCGCGATGTTGGACAACGGGCGCAGCCAAGGCGCCGCGTAGGGCACTGGTCGGATCACTCATGGCGCGGCCCGTCGCCACGGCGAAGCGAAAGGCTTGGCCGATGATCGCCCGAAGCCTCCGAGCCGTCTCCAATCGTCCGGCGGATTCGACCTGCCGAAGCACGGCTAGGACTTCGGGTGCGGTAATTTCAGCGATGGGGCGCGGCCCCAGTGCAGGAGTCGCGAGGTCGAAGAGCCACTCCGCCTTGCTGACGGTCCCGGCGCTTCTTTTCCAGAACCTCGCGGCTAATGGCCTCGAAGGTATCTGCCTTCTGACTTTCCGAGGTCAACTTTACGAGCCGCTTTTGTTGGCTCGGATCGAAACCCGAGGTCAACAGCTTCTTGGCCTCTTCCCGCTTCGCGCGTGCCTCTTTCAATCCGATGCCCGGATATGAACCGATCGCGAGTTTGCGCTGCTTACCCGCGAAACGATAAGCCAGATTCCAGAGCTTTGAACCCGACGGCTGAACCCACAGTTGCAGGCCGCCGCCATCCGAGAGCTTAACTGTCTGGCCTGTCTTGGATTTCGCGGCGCGGATCGCCGAGTCGGTCAGCATTTGTTGGCCTCGTGTCTCGGCACTCTGCGCCAAGGCCAACAATAAGGCCAACAAATTTGCTAACTGTCAACGGATTCCTGTGGACGATTTAGGACACCCATAAGCGCTATCTATCTTATTTTGCGATGATTTCTGGATCTCCTTGAACGGTTGTGGATTTGTATTTGGTGCCCAGGAGAGGATTGGTCGCGCCAAGCCAGAAAACTAGCAATATCAATAGGTTCATAGCCACCTATCTTTGCCATGTGTACCACCCTTATGTACCATTTTCAATGGCCACTTTGAATGGACACATCCGGTTTCCGTCCACCCTATTTTGTTGGCGCCGGGCTGGCCATAGTTCGAGTCCTCGAGTTGCAATTCAATCTGATCGAAGCTTCAAGCGCATCGCCCTTGCCAACGTGCGAGCGTTCGGCGCCGCGCCGTTGGTCCGAATAGGTCCAAGCCCACCAGGGTGACAGCGCGTGAGGCTTATATAAGGTGGTCGCCTAAGTGACGCCAACCGGTCGTGTTACTATGAGGCCGCGGTACAGGAAGAACAGGTTCATGCCCGACCACGACCTCGTCGCCCTTTGGGAGGCGCATTGCCGATATGAGTTCGAAACCCGGGACGTCGACGCCACCATGGCGACGATGGTCGCCGAGCCCTACGTGAACCACGTGCCGACAATGACCGGCGGTGTCGGCCACAACCAGCTCAAGCGCTTTTACAAGTACCACTTCATCGGCGGCAACCCACCTGACACCGAACTGGCGCCGATAAGCCGCACGGTCGGCGCCGACCAGCTCGTCGACGAGATGCTGTTCAAGTTCACCCATACGAGCGAGATCGACTGGATGCTGCCGGGTGTCAAACCGACCGGCCGAAGGGTCGAGATTCCCCTCATCGCAATCGTGCGATTTGTGGACGGCAAGGTCGCGCACGAGCACATTTACTGGGACCAAGCCTCAGTCCTGGTGCAGGTTGGGCTACTCGACCCTGCGGGTCTGCCGGTGGCCGGCATCGAGACCGCGCGCAAAGCCGTCGACCAAACGCTCCCGAGCAATGAACTCATGACCCGGTGGGCGGCCAGTTCTCGCAAGCCGATCTGACGGCAACGGACACTTTGGATGGGCTATCCCTGTCGATACCGGGTTGGCCATGATTCAAATTCTCAGCTTACCAAAATGAAGCCGTTTTGAACCTTGCTCGTATTCCGGATCGAAGTTCCGAACTCCTCTGGAATTGCCAAGCTCTCCCCGAATGTCCAAAGCGAGAAAATCCTTCAATTTCAGATATTTGACACGAATTTATTATTATGCTATAGTTCAAGCTAAGGGCATTTGCCTCCGGAATCCGAATCAACCGGAAACTACCCATGCGCACCTCTTGTCCGCCCGTGCCTTGGCCCCCGCCGCCGCTACAGCGTCTGCCACACCCTCTCAATTCCGTCGTCCCCCAGGCCCCTAGCGGGGCCTTTCTCATTTCTGGGAGTTCGTTCCATGTCTAACCCCAAGAACGGCGAAAAAATTCCTGCCCTCATAGTCTTTGGCCGCTTTCACGGCTCCAACCTCAATCAAGCCGCAGTCTTTCTCAAAAAAGACGCCGAGGCAGCAAAGAAGGCAGCTTCGGACGCCGGGCTGTCGTCCCTGGAAGTGACAACCGAGGAACATCGACGAGCCGCGGCTGCTTTGCCCGAAGGCGTTATCAACGCGCAGGGACGGTTCTCGCTATCTCCGGCCTCACCAGAAATAATTGCTGAACTCGATCGCCTATTCAAAGCCGCAACGGGACATGCAGGGACCTCTAACATCGTCGCTAATGCCGAGACTGCATCGGCGACGATTTCGGCCGATCTCTGGCGCCAACTCAAGCCCGGTTCGCTGGTTCTAGCAGCGGGCTTTGACGAGCAAGATAATTTGGCCGGTTGGTGGGAAGCGATCATCGTAAGGATCGACGACGGTGAATTCCTCGTCCGTTGGCGCGATTCCCCCGATGAGCCCAGAGTCAGCCGCAGCCGGGAATATATAGCGCTTCTTTACCCAAAACTCACCCCCTCTTGATTCGAGCCAACATCAGAAGGGGGCGGCGTGAACCATCCCCTAAAACCCGTTTCTTGACGAAGAAAATGACGGGGTCTGGAAAGTTCAGGCCAGACGTGCCATATCGATGGCATGACTATCCACATTATAAGCGTAAAGTTGGAGGCCGAGCTTCGTCGATCTCGATTGGGTTGCTTCAGCTAAGCATGCGTAACGCGCCCCGGCAGCGCAAAAGATTGGTCGCTTACGCGTCCTTCGGTCACTGGAAAACGACGACGTTTTGGGCGGCGGCTTCCGGATTGTGACCCGCAACCCAAGGAGGAAATCGCTTTTTAGGTTACAGGGTCGAAGAGATCGAACGCCTTTACTTCACAATAATTCCGACAATTATGCAGCATCGATTTAGCAGCGGACGCACGAAGGCGCTGAAGGCGGAAGCGAGAAAGCTCTTTGAAACCCAGACGTTTTCCGCGTTCAAAATGCCTATTGGCATCGTCTGCACTAACTATGATTTTGAACGTCCAATGGTTTTCAAATACTCCGTTCAGCAATCACATGGTCGAGCATCAACCTTCAAGCCAGGGTTCGGCTGCACCATTGCTGATGCCGTTGTCGCGTCCTGCGCCGCCTATCCTTTTTTTTCAAATGATGACGGTCAACACCGAGAATCAAGGCGATCAGTTGCTGATGGATGGCGGTTATGTAGCGAACAATCCGACACTGTTTGCGCTCGCTGGCGACGCATTCAAGGGCAACCAACGAGGGGAGTGCGTCCGAATGCCAAGGAGAACACCCAGCTCTGCCCCCTCAACCACCGTTTGAACCGCCCGAGGTACCGGCAGCCGTCTGCACCCCGGGGTCTGGATTGCAGGAAGGTCCAAAAAGTGAGAATATCGACGCCAGATCGGATGTCATCGGGGGAATCCCGGACCCACACGTTCGAGGCGGAGCGGTTTCCGGAGTTGTTCGAGGAACGTTGTGCTGCGTCAGGACGGGGAATGGTGGGAGGTTTGAATGCGGTTTGACGACCTCGTTCGTTCTGAGCGCTATTTTACCCCGCATACGCCGGATGAGGCAATAATTTGCAGCGTCGATGCCGCGATTCAGCTAACATAATCAGCATGTTATTTCGGATCGAATGAGGCCGTCATGGCGAACCCGGCGGGTGAATCGTATGATGGCGCTCTCAGGCTCGATTTCGACCGCCGATTGTTGCTTCACTTTCGCGGATCGGTGGTTACCTCCGACGCAGGCTTGCTCGCATACCGGGAACTGGACGACGCGCTGTGCCTCAGCGCGATGGCGGGTGATGCGCTCTCCGACGCACGCACTGGCAAGAATGGCCGGCATGCACTCGTCGGGATGTTGCGGCAATCCATATTTGGGCGACTTGCCGGATATGAAGACGTGAACGACGATCAACGCCTGCGCCATGATCCCGCGATGCGGTGGATAGTCGGCGGAAAGGCGGCCTCGGATGCAGCGGCTTCGCCGAGCCAGATGGGCCGCTTTGAGACGCGCTGGCTCACGGCGGAAAAGAACCTTTCGGCGCTCGCTGATCTCTCCGGCAAATGGATCGACAGCGTTCATGGTCGCCGTCCGCCGAGAGGTATCTTGCTCGACATGGATTCGAGCGTGAGCCCGACGCATGGCGAACAGGAACACAGTGTCTGGAACGGTCACTATGACTGCACCTGCTATCATCCGCTGTTCGTTTTCAACCAATATGGCGATTTGGAACGCTGCGCCCTGCGCCCCGGCAATGTTCACAGCGCCGATGGATGGGAGGCGGTGCTGAAGCCGGTCGTGGCGCGGTATCAAGGCAAGGTCTCACGCATTTATTTCCGCGCCGACGCCGGCTTCGCAAACCCCGAAGTTTACGAATATCTGGAGGCAGAACGGATCAAATATGCGATCCGTCTGCCCGCCAATCACATCTTGCAAGAGAGGATCGGCTATCTGCTCAAACGCCCGGTTGGTCGCCCGTCCAATGACGTCTGCCGATCCCATGCAAGTTTCACCTATCAAGCGGGAAGCTGGTCGCAGCCGCGCCGGGTGATCGCCAAGGTCGAATGGCATCCGGGCGAGCTTTATCCGCGCGTCGGCTTCATCGTGACGAACATGGCGCGCTCCGCCGAGAATGTCGTCGCCTTCTACAACAAGCGCGGCACGTGTGAGCAATGGATCAAGGAAGGAAAAGGCGCAATCAAGTGGACCCGGCTATCATGTCGGTCGTTCGCTGCTAACGCCGTCCGTCTCCAGCTTCATGCGCTGGCCTACAATCTCGGTAATTTTCTGCGCACGCTGGCGACGCCCGAACCGATAAAGGATTGGTCACTGACGAGCCTGAAGGAAAAGCTGATCAAGATCGGCGCGAAGATCGTGAGCCATGGCCGCTATGTCGCGTTTCAGATGGCCGAAGTCGCCATTCCGAAAAATCTCTTCGCGGACATCCTACGAATGATCGCCGACCTGCGGCCGCCGCCCAATCCAGCGCCTGCGTGAAGTGTTCGGTCGTCATGCGTCGAGCAAAAACTAAGGGAGAAGTGCGTCTTGATCACAACCAACTCTGTATTGTCCGGTGCGCGATCCGCCCATGTCACTGGTTTTGGTGTGCCGGAGCACCACAGCAGCGCCGCAGCGCGGCAATCTCAACCTCAATAAGCGGGCGATCCGGAAAATAATGCCGGTATAGGACGAATGTCCGATGTCACGGCAGGAGATCAATGATACGCGCTTGGCACATTCCCGGTTATCTGGGGAATGCCAGTTTACCGCTACGCTGCTCCCCCTATTGCTCTTCCACAACAACCCATCTGGCGAGTTGGAGGGCGTTCGGCGTTTTATCGACCTCGTTGAGGAGAAAGCGACTACGGAACGCAACCGATTTGGCTACCGAGAGACGAAGGGTACCACAAAGTATGACTTTCAAGACGTGGAGGTGATCACCGAGTTTCACATCGCGCGCGACTTAAAATTCGGAGGTCTGCCGCTGGATGTCACGGCCTGGAGTCGGGAAGAAGCGACGTCAGCCGAGCCCATGCGGCCGCGTGAAGAGGGCGAACCGAAGAAAGACGCCCCTGATGTCGTGATCGTCGCAGGCCAGGAGCTGGTGGTGTGCGAGGGCAAGTTCTTTAATGGCTTTAATACCAATTACCTCAATGAACAACTACGCTCCCAACGCTGCCAGGTGCGTCACCTTTTCCTCAATCGGCCGTCGATACGTGCTTACCGCCACGTGGCCATCGTGCCGCCGGAGCGGATGGATTCGACGACTGCCATCGATGCAGATGTTGTACTCACGTGGGCTGACATCCGGGATTTGGCTGAGAAACTCATGGGTGCCCACTATGTGACGGACCGCCTCCGCGAGGCAGTCAGAAGATACGAAGACGACGAAGACGACGAAGGCCAAGGCATCCCCAACTGGAATGGAAAAAACGTACTCTTTGATGCTATGCGGGAGAAGTGCAAGACGGAGAAAATCCAGGTTGGGTACGTGGGGGGCGAGGCTGCCTTGCTTAAATTGAGCCTTGTCGAGGCAGAAAATAGAAAATGGAAATGGCGATATCCAGAGAATAAGGGCCGCATTATCCCAGGGAACTGGTTGCCTGGGGCACGCTGGCTGGAAATGGTCGAGTCCACACGTGGCTTCGGAGGCGGAGGCGGAGGTGACCCGGGTTAATAGCATTCACATGGCCAGCTGCTCCCTTCTCCCTCTCCATTTGCGGTTCTCCCTCTCCATTTGCGGTTATAATGCCAGCCTCGAAATCGTGCTCTGACTGACATTGAAACGGCGGGCAAGATCGGCTTGCGACGCCGTGCCGTCGGTAAGAGCCTTCAACGCATCGCGCCTCTGATGCGTGGTGAGCTTTGGCGGTCGCCCCATATGGACGCCGCGCTTCTTCGCGCGCTTGCGGCCAAAATCTTTCCACCCATATGTTCCACATCAGCGAGGCACGAGATGTTCTCAATTGTGAATTTAGACGGAACCAAGATAAGCGTATATTCTAACCAATTATCTTGCTCAGGTTGAAACCGCAAAATATTAGACGGCATGTGTGCTAATTTAACTAAACCATTCGTTATGGTATATAAGCCGCTTTTTTCTATAACGGTATCTGTCATGCGATCTCTATCAGTATATGGAACCCGAATGATAAATGCCAATTTGTGCGAATCACTATATTGCAACAGTGATTTTGTGTCTACTGTCATAAATGAAATTCCATTTGCGGGATTAAACCCATATGCCTGTATGCATTCATCATGTGGCTCATGCGAATAGCGGCGGTCAGCATAAACAAAAGCGACCGCTGCCATCATGACTGCGGCAGGAATTATTATTTGTTGCCGTATTCCAAAATGATGAAGCACGAGCCAAACAAGCCCGATTACCGCTATGGCAATCATCGTCCCCCCGATCCAAAATTGATCCGGGAATATCATTATCGCACCGGCCCCAGCCAATGTGATAAAGCCGATCGCGATCACCGAGACGCTGTTGCTCCCGCCGTTCTCGCACGTGACGTAGGCCTTCCTGCCGTCCGGGGTCACCGCCACGCCAATGGGGAAGCCGCCAACGGGGATGGTGGCGGTCAGCGCGCTGTTCGCCGTCGAGATCATCGAGACGTAGTTCGAAGTCACCGCCACGCCATTGGGCAGGCGGCCGACGGGGATGGTGGCGAAAGGACCAATAAGACGGAATGCCTTGTCTTAAATGGGTATACCCTTGCAATACGATGGTTCAAGACAGCTTTTCTGTCTTATTAGGGTTGACTTTTGCATTATAATACACTACTTGTAAAGGGTTAAAACCCAAACAAGACATTGAGATCACCCATGGCTACTTATGGATACGCTCGGGTTAGTTCCTCCGATCAATCGACCGATACCCAGGTTCAGAATTTAAAGGCGGCGGGATGCCAGGTCGTCCGCACCGAAAGAGTATCCGGTAAAAGCCGGGAAGGACGCGATCAGCTGGCGACGTTGATGGAATTTATTGGCCCTGGCGACGTACTGGTATGCGTAAAGCTCGACAGGCTAGGCCGTTCAACGCGCGATGTCCTCAATCTCGTCCATGAGCTCGACCAGAAGGGCGCATTTTTGCGTATTCTCGAACCCGCCATTTCGACCAATGGACCCATGGGGAAAATGGTGCTGACCGTGTTGGGCATGGTGGCCGAAATGGAGCTTGGCTTCATCAAAGCCCGGCAGCGCGACGGAATCGAGCGCGCAAAATCCAAGGGGGATGTCTACAAAGGGCGCAAACCGACGATCGATCCCTTGGTCGTGCGCGATCTTTTCAACGAAGGAATTGGTGCGAGCGAAATTGCGCGGCGCCTCAAGATTGGCCGTGCCTCCGTTTATAGAGTTTTGGAATCGTAGGGTTGATTTTGGGGCGTAGGTGCGTAGGCCCGTAGGCTGCGAGCTTAACGACGCCGCTTCGAAAGCGTTATCTGCGGTATTACGTCCTCGCCGTGTTTTCCAGGTTCCGCCTAGAAGCGGGCCTCCGCCCGGAACGCGACCGAGTGACCGGAGTCGACCCAAAGCGGCCCTTCGGCCTTGTGCAGAAATCAAGCAGACCGTGTAGTCGGTTGTGCCCCTATGACAAACCCCTGACCCCGATCCAACAAGCTGGTTGCGATCATACCCCGGCCGGCCAGATCGGCCAGTGAAAACCATCGGGCAGATTGCCGGCGTCGTAGAGATGCCGGGTGAGCTTATCATGCAGGCGCGCCCATTCTTTCCTCACATCCTCGGTCGGCTTCCCGTAGAGCAGGTTACTCAACTGACCAGGATCGCTCTGGATATTGTAAAGCTCATATTCCATGTGCGGCTTGGGCATTGACTTCGCCATAGCACCGGATTTCCCCCCTTTATCGGAATCCGGGGGTTCGCCCCCGCCGCCATCCAGGCTGAAATAGACCGCGTAGGTCCAGTCGCCTTCGCGCATCGCCCGGATATGACTGAATGGAGCAGTGGGCGGAACTAGGAACACGTCATCGAATGAGAACAGTGTGTGGTCCTGCACGGTCTTTGACGGATCCTGCATGACCGGAACGATGCTCTTGCCGATGCCGTAGGACTCCGCATCGCGAACGCCGGAAAGATCGAGGATCGTGGGCAGGAGACTGCGGTGATCGTAAAACGCCGTGGTCTCCAGCGGCTCCGGATAGAGCCTCCGATTGTGCACGATCAGCGGGATGTGGATCATTTCCTCGTAGGCCGTATAGGCTTTCTCGCGCATCCCGTGCGACAACCCGCCCTCGCCATGATCAGCAAAGCGCAGGATGATCGTATTATCCATGAGCCCGGTTTCCTCGAGCGTGTCGAGGACCGTCATGATGTGCTTGTCGACGGCAGTATGAAGATAGGCATAGAAGTTAATGTAGTCCTCTTGCGCCTCCGGCCCGTCGAGCGGAGCGAATTTGTTGTAATTGTCGCGCGCCAACTTTTGGATGCTCGGCTTGGTCGATAGGTCATCGGCATAGTTGTCCGGCAGCTTGATGCCGAGATGGGCGAAGTCCTCTCGCTTATAGCCGGCCTGTTGCCACTCGGGCGGCGTCAGGCTGCCCGGGAAGAACCCGATGTCATGCGGATTGACGAGGGACACGAACAGGCAGAATGGCTTGGACGATCCTTTGGCGCGGCCTTTCAGGAAGTCGACGGCGCTTTCACCGCCCACCCCGCGTACCTGGCCGGGCGTTGCATTGATATCCCCGGACACATATCGACCGTCGTTGTTGGGGTTGCCGCCGCCGAGCGTGTTAATCCCGTTGAAGAAGCCGAACGGAGTTCCCTGCATCTCCTGAATGGCGTTGCCAGAATCCGGCGGGTTCCAGCCAGACCATCCCCAATTGGCCTCCATGACCTTGATGTCGGCCGGGCCCCAATCTTCGCCGCCGTTGCCTGGGGCGGCGTTCGAGGCGTAGCTGAGGTGCCACTTGCCTTTCCACACCACGTCGTAACCGGCGTGCTCCTTCAGGAGAGCGGCGATGTTCGGCTGACGATTCTGGTGAACCAATCCGGGCCACAGGACGGCGGTTGAGGGGATGCGATTGACCGGAGCGAAGCGGCCCGTCTGCATCACCGCCCGCGAGGGCGAGCACTCGCAAGCGGCGGTATAGGCGCGCTGGAAATAAAGGCCGTTGCGCTTGAGCCGCTGCAATGACGGAAGGTTCTGTTCCGCCCACCCATCCGGCCAGTGCATATGATGGCGCTCCTGGTCCGTCATCAGCACGACGATGTTCGGTGCCCGCGGGACCTTAATCATTTTCCGTTTCACCGCCGGTGCTGCGAGACCCTGCGACCCGCCCGAGGCCGCAATGGCAATCCCAGCCCCCACTTGCAGCAAGTCGCGTCGCGTGGGCGAATTCACCGCGATGGCGGCGGGTGCGCGACTGGTCGGCGAAATGTTTCCGCCGACAGAATTCTTGTTCCCCCCGAGGTCGTCGATCGGCATTTTCTTCATTTCCCCATTTCCCCTTTTTCCCATTTCCCCGTCGTGCGCAAATAGCGTCTTGCTGCCGCGTCGGCTGCGGCCAGATCACCCCGCGAACCCTGCCAGAGGGACCGCCGAATTTAGCACGCTCTCGCCCGACCGATCCAAGGAATTACGCACCACGAAGTCGCCTCATTGGAATCAGCCACATGCGGCGTGCAGAAATCAGGTGCGAATTTCGGCTTTCCACCCGAATTTGCCATTCGGTCCCAGCAGACCGAGGTGTGACTAGGAGTTCGTTTAGGCGCCGGATCGCTTCGCAACGGGCGCGAGCGCGATCCAGCCAACACTAGACACACAATTGAGCCGATTCCATGCAGAAGATACAGCACTGCCGGACCTATCGAACTCCTCGGTCGGGGGCTTAAAGCTTTCGCTAATAGTTCGTCGAAAGGACAATCCGGTTTGGGTGCTCTAATAACGCGCCTCGACCTTGCAGTTCTCGCAGATTACTCCAAAATATTTGTGTCTGTCGTGCTTCGTTGACCGTTGGAAACCAGCAGATACAGATATAAAATCGTTGGGTCGGCCCCAACACGGATTTTCGTCTTCTTCCCAAGTTATTTCACCTTTTTTGCGACACTTTGGGCATTTTAAGGCCGCGCTAAGTCTCTCCGTGCCTGACATTTTGAACATTCTCCTATAGGTATATACAAAGTGCGTTAATATAGGCTGGTGGTAACCTGGTTGCCTATATGCCTAAAAATGGGTGGTTACCTTTAGATTTCGCGTTATACGTTAATGCAGTCGACGGCCTTGGCCGGCCGCAGGCCCGACAGTCTTCAGCCCGCATACGCCGGATGAGGCAATAATTTGCAGCGTCGATGCGGCGATTCAGCTAACATAATCAGCATGTTATTTCGGATCGAATGAGGCCGTCATGGCGAACCCGGCGGGTGAATCGTATGATGGCGCTCTCAGGCTCGATTTCGACCGCCGATTGTTGCTTCACTTTCGCGGATCGGTGGTTACCTCCGACGCAGGCTTGCTCGCATACCGGGAACTGGACGACGCGCTGTGCCTCAGCGCGATGGCGGGTGATGCGCTCTCCGACGCACGCACTGGCAAGAATGGCCGGCATGCACTCGTCGGGATGTTGCGGCAATCCATATTTGGGCGACTTGCCGGATATGAAGACGTGAACGACGCTCAACGCCTGCGCCATGATCCCGCGATGCGGTGGATAGTCGGCGGAAAGGCGGCCTCGGATGCAGCGGCTTCGCCGAGCCAGATGGGCCGCTTTGAGACGCGCTGGCTCACGGCGGAAAAGAACCTTTCGGCGCTCGCTGATCTCTCCGGCAAATGGATCGACAGCGTTCATGGTCGCCGTCCGCCGAGAGGTATCTTGCTCGACATGGATTCGAGCGTGAGCCCGACGCATGGCGAACAGGAACACAGTGTCTGGAACGGTCACTATGACTGCACCTGCTATCATCCGCTGTTCGTTTTCAACCAATATGGCGATTTGGAACGCTGCGCCCTGCGCCCCGGCAATGTTCACAGCGCCGATGGATGGGAGGCGGTGCTGAAGCCGGTCGTGGCGCGGTATCAAGGCAAGGTCTCACGCATTTATTTCCGCGCCGACGCCGGCTTCGCAAACCCCGAAGTTTACGAATATCTGGAGGCAGAACGGATCAAATATGCGATCCGTCTGCCCGCCAATCACATCTTGCAAGAGAGGATCGGCTATCTGCTCAAACGCCCGGTTGGTCGCCCGTCCAATGACGTCTGCCGATCCCATGCAAGTTTCACCTATCAAGCGGGAAGCTGGTCGCAGCCGCGCCGGGTGATCGCCAAGGTCGAATGGCATCCGGGCGAGCTTTATCCGCGCGTCGGCTTCATCGTGACGAACATGGCGCGCTCCGCCGAGAATGTCGTCGCCTTCTACAACAAGCGCGGCACGTGTGAGCAATGGATCAAGGAAGGAAAAGGCGCAATCAAGTGGACCCGGCTATCATGTCGGTCGTTCGCTGCTAACGCCGTCCGTCTCCAGCTTCATGCGCTGGCCTACAATCTCGGTAATTTTCTGCGCACGCTGGCGACGCCCGAACCGATAAAGGATTGGTCACTGACGAGCCTGAAGGAAAAGCTGATCAAGATCGGCGCGAAGATCGTGAGCCATGGCCGCTATGTCGCGTTTCAGATGGCCGAAGTCGCCATTCCGAAAAATCTCTTCGCGGACATCCTACGAATGATCGCCGACCTGCGGCCGCCGCCCAATCCAGCGCCTGCGTGAAGTGTTCGGTCGTCATGCGTCGAGCAAAAACTAAGGGAGAAGTGCGTCTTGATCACAACCAACTCTGTATTGTCCGGTGCGCGATCCGCCCATGTCACTGGTTTTGGTGTGCCGGAGCACCACAGCAGCGCCGCAGCGCGGCAATCTCAACCTCAATAAGCGGGCGATCCGGAAAATAATGCCGGTATAGGACGAATGTCCGATGTCACGGCAGGAGATCAATGATACGCGCTTGGCACATTCCCGGTTATCTGGGGAATGCCAGTTCAAATGCCGAGGAGGCCACCGGTCCGGGTTTACCCAGGAATGGGAACCACTGCTCGCCGAAGCCCATGTTGTAGGCCCACAGCAGCCAGACGATCAGCACCGAGCAAAAGGCGTTCAGCGTCTTCGCTATCAACGACACGAATAGCATCGCTAATCCCTTGCTTGCCGCAGGCAATGGCATGGGCTCTATAAAAAACAGGAGAGAATAAAGCGAGCGCTTGGAGGATGCTGTCATCCCGGATTGGACTATACCAGACAACCTGCCATTTTTAGTGTATAGCAATACAATAACAAGTACAATATATATATTAACCCTGACTCCGTAGCAGTCACAAGCGTTATGCGGACTGCGATGGAGCAGGGTCATCACCAAATGAGGCATTATTATGAGAAAAGCTCCACGAAAGATGCAGAATAGTATTTATAAAAGGAATAAATCCGACCATATTCCATGGATAGGAAACGTAAATATAGGAGATGCTAAAAGATATATTTATAAAGGCAGCTGAAAACCATTTCGCAAACTCGGATCGTATTGCTGTTGCAATTGTCTTTAACGCGATTGCACTTCTGACTGAAGAATTGGTGTGGTCCTATACGCGTAAAAAGGACTTGGACGTGTTATGGTACCGTCATCAGAGTTATGTAGCATTCATTGCTGAAAGACCCGCAGCAGCTGTTGCGATAAATCCTTTGTCGTAAAGTGCCTTTTTCAACGCGTTTACGGCACCTTGGCACCCCATTATTTCCTTCAGCTTTTTCTCTGAGAACAGATATTCAGCGTGACCATCGTGCTCATTTATGTAACCCGGACAGATGTTATGATCGTGGTTCGGAGGGAGTTTGTGGTTTTTGAGATCAACAAATGTGTGGCGGTTGATTTGGATGTAGGTGCGTAGGATTTCGATGCCGGGACGTTGCAACTGGACTGCCCCAGTGAACCGTGACTGATTGGCGGGGCCACATAGCGGAAACAGGACCTACGAAATTCATTGCGAAAGCGAACATCATCCGGGTGTTCCCAATGGCATATCGTGCGAGTTCCAGCCATCCTTCGCGAGTCCCGGCGCACTTGTATTTAGAAATAAATTCGGCCGGAATATCGCTCAGGTATGCCTCCACCCCATTTGGCAAGGCTGGAACGGTACCATCTGGCAATATGAGGCAGTCTTCGAAAAGACCAATCTCCTCGGCAACTGTGAACGACGGCGTGCGAGGCCCGTAATCTTGGATCCTTTTAATCAGCTCACTCTGAGCGGGAGGACTAATCAGATGAGCCCTTTGTTTGTTCAAACGCTCAAAGACAGTGAATCTGGCATTCCCCAGATAACCGGGAATGTGCCAAGCGCGTATCATTGATCTCCTGCCGTGACATCGGACATTCGTCCTATACCGGCATTATTTTCCGGATCGCCCGCTTATTGAGGTTGAGATTGCCGCGCTGCGGCGCTGCTGTGGTGCTCCGGCACACCAAAACCAGTGACATGGGCGGATCGCGCACCGGACAATACAGAGTCGGTTGTGATCAAGACGCACTTCTCCCTTAGTTTTTGCTCGACGCATGACGACCGAACACTTCACGCAGGCGCTGGATTGGGCGGCGGCCGCAGGTCGGCGATCATTCGTAGGATGTCCGCGAAGAGATTTTTCGGAATGGCGACTTCGGCCATCTGAAACGCGACATAGCGGCCATGGCTCACGATCTTCGCGCCGATCTTGATCAGCTTTTCCTTCAGGCTCGTCAGTGACCAATCCTTTATCGGTTCGGGCGTCGCCAGCGTGCGCAGAAAATTACCGAGATTGTAGGCCAGCGCATGAAGCTGGAGACGGACGGCGTTAGCAGCGAACGACCGACATGATAGCCGGGTCCACTTGATTGCGCCTTTTCCTTCCTTGATCCATTGCTCACACGTGCCGCGCTTGTTGTAGAAGGCGACGACATTCTCGGCGGAGCGCGCCATGTTCGTCACGATGAAGCCGACGCGCGGATAAAGCTCGCCCGGATGCCATTCGACCTTGGCGATCACCCGACGCGGCTGCGACCAGCTTCCCGCTTGATAGGTGAAACTTGCATGGGATCGGCAGACGTCATTGGACGGGCGACCAACCGGGCGTTTGAGCAGATAGCCGATCCTCTCTTGCAAGATGTGATTGGCGGGCAGACGGATCGCATATTTGATCCGTTCTGCCTCCAGATATTCGTAAACTTCGGGGTTTGCGAAGCCGGCGTCGGCGCGGAAATAAATGCGTGAGACCTTGCCTTGATACCGCGCCACGACCGGCTTCAGCACCGCCTCCCATCCATCGGCGCTGTGAACATTGCCGGGGCGCAGGGCGCAGCGTTCCAAATCGCCATATTGGTTGAAAACGAACAGCGGATGATAGCAGGTGCAGTCATAGTGACCGTTCCAGACACTGTGTTCCTGTTCGCCATGCGTCGGGCTCACGCTCGAATCCATGTCGAGCAAGATACCTCTCGGCGGACGGCGACCATGAACGCTGTCGATCCATTTGCCGGAGAGATCAGCGAGCGCCGAAAGGTTCTTTTCCGCCGTGAGCCAGCGCGTCTCAAAGCGGCCCATCTGGCTCGGCGAAGCCGCTGCATCCGAGGCCGCCTTTCCGCCGACTATCCACCGCATCGCGGGATCATGGCGCAGGCGTTGAGCGTCGTTCACGTCTTCATATCCGGCAAGTCGCCCAAATATGGATTGCCGCAACATCCCGACGAGTGCATGCCGGCCATTCTTGCCAGTGCGTGCGTCGGAGAGCGCATCACCCGCCATCGCGCTGAGGCACAGCGCGTCGTCCAGTTCCCGGTATGCGAGCAAGCCTGCGTCGGAGGTAACCACCGATCCGTGAAAGTGAAGCAACAATCGGCGGTCGAAATCGAGCCTGAGAGCGCCATCATACGATTCACCCGCCGGGTTCGCCATGACGGCCTCATTCGATCCGAAATAACATGCTGATTATGTTAGCTGAATCGCGGCATCGACGCTGCAAATTATTGCCTCATCCGGCGTATGCGGGTGAACCTGTTGGATGCAAGATTATCGAAACGAACGAGGACTGTTTTTTTGCGCCCCTTGATGGACAATTTTACAAATTGATGACCGTGCTTGCTCTCTCCCATTCCAATAATTTCAATATGGCTGGTCAAAGGATTGGGTTTTGGGCATTTTGGGGCAGTCATTTTCGATATCCTTTCGTCACATAAATTAGATTCAAAATTAAAAAGGAACCTAGTGTCCTTTTCCTTGTAAATGGATTTGTCCTGCTCAGAACGGTTCAAAAACACAGTTAGGGCATTGTTCATGGCCCTTAATGGTCAAAAGATACGGTGTTTGGAAGAATGTATTGGTAACACTGGGTTGTGTATGTAACACCGGTATTAAGATGTATGCAGGGGGTGTGCCGTAGCAGGTAGGCGCGTAGGCGCGTGGCTTCGAGACATTCATGAATTTCTGCACGGGATAGGGATGGGTTTTTTCGTTTTCGTCATCTCAAGCAAAAGCGTCCGTGGCGTCTTCTTCGTCCAAAACAAAAGGTGAAATCAGTGAAATCGTGGTCACATGCCCAAGACGCTAATTCATAAAGCTGGGGCTTTTTGAGGGGGACAGGTCGCGCGCGGTTTTTCCCCCGGTGCTTACCCGGGCGATGGTAAGTGCAGAATTTTTGCAGGTAAGATAGCTGCTCTATGTGATCCTTGACGGGCTCGATACGCAACGGATCGTGAATCTTTTTCTTCGACATGAGCTTTTCGAGATTGAACGAAGCGCCTAGAGACAGCAAATGGAGATGCAACAGCCAATCATTTAACTCATGGCGATAGGTGACCTCGGTGCCTCCGATTATGACTGCCCCGCCAAAGCCACAGCGCTGCAGTTGCTTTCGAAACCTGGCGTGAGCCTTTCCGAGGGATGCGTTTTCAAGCATTCCAGCCCCATAGGTTTCCAGATAAATGGTCGCAGCCTGCGCTCCGTTGGGGTGCTCCGTGTAAATTCGAAGGACTTCGCTGAAGAAGAAGCGACGGTAGTGTCGCGCGCAGATAGGGCAGATCGGCAATAGGCAATTCTCTTCGCCTTCCGCACAATCAGCAATCCAATTAGCTGTCGCTGGCATACGATCGCATAAGCCGGGTCCTATGTGGGTAATGGCCCTCTCGTACACGTCGCCCTCTGTTTCGAACCGTTCGCCTTTCGACAATTTTGGAGGCCGCAGAACGGCTATGTCGAATTCCTTGGCGAGTTCGCAATTAATCCAATTAGGAACGGAGTTATACATGGTTTCCATACTTTATTAAGAATGCCTGGCTTGTACCCTTTATTTAAAAATGGGAACGAGACGGAATAAATTGGAATATTAATTGGCGTGTTTGGCAACCTACTCGCAGATGATGAGCGACATCTAAAATTGCGAGGAGCTTGTCGGCCCGCTCCTTAAAAGCTCCTAAAAATAGCTATCCGCTACCGTTTTCCGGTGATGCCCGGTGATGGCGTTGGCTATATCGATCATGAGATCGTGTCGCCTGCTCATAGTTTTGAAGCGATGCCGCCACGAGTAACTCGGCGAGAGCCTTTCGTCATCCAGGCCCAGTCCACGCACCCATCTGCCGATTACCTTCGTGGCATTCCCTCCTCTCTTTCCGAATTTATCAGGCGGCAGGGCCGGGAATAGCGGGCCGGGAGGCAACTTGGACGAACTGCAGGAACCCGGCTTCGATTACGGCTGGGTGCAGTGGCACGACGCGCTCGGAACCGAGTGTCTTAAGCGACCCCGCCTCCGGCATGATTTTCATGCACCAAATTCCGTTCGCCTCCGTGATGTCCTCGACCCTGAGTTGACAAATTTCCGATAATCTGGCGCCGGAGTAGGCTCCCAGCAACGGCACCTAGCGTTTAACCGGATCAACCTCGGACCTTGCGGCGGTGAGTATCGTAGTTGCCTCGTCATCATCGAAACCTCTCTTCGACCCAGCCGCCCGCGCCTTCAGACCAATGGTGACACGCGTTGCGGGGTTGGATGGGAGGCGGTGGTTGTCGACTGCCCATTGCAGGATGGCGCGAACGGGGGCGAGCTTTGCGTCCCGAAATCGTCTTCGGATGCATGCCAGCCTCGACCATTTTTGTCTTCCAGGCCACCATATCTTGGGAGGTAAGGCGGGTTGCGTCGTCATGATCCAAAAAGGCGGCCAGATTTCGTAGAACGCGCTTGTATTCGTAGATGGTTTTCTGCACTGGCCGTCTTTCGGCTGCCCATCCAGCGATCAGGGTATCGAATTTGACGGGCTCATTCGCGGCAACGGCGTAGGGCCGATGTTGCGCTAGCGACATCGCTGGTTGGCTGCTCAGAGGTCCTGCGAATTCGCCTACAGATAGCTTGGCCAGGAACAGACTGGCCCGCTGGATCGCCGCCCCGTATGCCTTCTCGATCTTTGGCCGACTTTGCCAGTCGACTTGCAGGCCCTTGCTCGCAAGCAACTCGTCCACCCGCTCACGGCAGAATTGTTCCATCGAGGGGATGGCGAAATAGCCGTCTTCCTCCCATTGCCTCATTTGCTCGAGAAGGGGCAGATCCTGGTACTTTGAGCCGTCCTGCCATGTCCAAAGCTTGTCGAAAAACTTCGCCCTCCAGACTTTCTGCTCGCTCGGATTGTCGCGGTGGAGATTGATCCACCACTCATAGGCGGGCGCGACCAGTTCGTGGGCTTCCCGCTCGCTAATCGGCTTGGGCGGAGCTCGTAGATTGGCCCAGCGCTGTTCAAGATCAACGAGTGCCTGCGCATGGAGCCGCTTCGCTTCGTCGGGATCGCGTGTGCCGAGGCTCCGCTTTTCCTCTCGCTTGCCGATAAGTGGACGCAGATCGTCGGGGACCCGCTTACGAAGCCAATAGATACCGGTTTTGGGATGTTTCCAGGGACGTGCCATCGCAAGGGCCATGTGTACCACCATTGTGTACCACTATGGCGGCTTGAACCCTTGATATTACGTTAGTTTCTTACAACTCAAAGACATGGAGCGTGCTTGGTGCCCAGGAGAGGACTCGAACCTCCACGGCTTTCACCACTGGTACCTGAAACCAGCGCGTCTACCAATTCCGCCACCAGGGCTTTTGTCCCTGATACGGGCCGGTCCCCGGTTTTGTCAATACGATGCAACGGCTGACCCGCGCGCCAGGCCTCTTTAGACTTACCACGGCCCCGCACGACGAAATTAAGAGCCCCCGGCGCTTTCGCGATTCCATTGATTGCGAAAGCATTCTAAAACGACGCTGGCGCTAATCCTTGCAACCGGGGACCTGCAACATGGCGGAGGAATTCGTAAAGACGGAGGCATTCGTAAAGGCAGATCGGCTTGTGACGGTGTTCGGCGGTTCAGGTTTTGTTGGCCGGCATGTGGTGCGCGCCTTGGCGCGGCGAGGCTGGCGGGTCCGGGTCGCGGTGCGCCGTCCGGATCTCGCGTTTCACCTGCAGCCGCTTGGCACGGTCGGTCAAATCCATGCCGTCCAGGCGAATGTGCGCCATCCCGAGTCGGTCGCCCATGCGCTGAGGGATGCGCAAGCGGCCATCAATCTGGTTGGCATATTGCGTGAGTTGGGCGCGCAACGTTTCGACGCGGTTCACCACCTTGGCGCGCAATCCATCGCCAAGGCGGCGAAACATGCGGGCACGGAAGTTTTTGTGCAAATGTCGGCCATTGGGGCCGACCCTTCGGGCTATTCGGTCTACACGAAAACCAAGGCCTTTGGCGAGGCGGCGGTGCGGCAGATCTTGCCCGATGCCATCATCATGCGGCCCTCGGTCGTGTACGGGCCGGAGGATCAATTCTTCAATCGGTTCGCGGCGATGGCGCGGCTCATGCCGGCGCTGCCCTTGATCGGCGGCGGCGCAACCAAACTTCAGCCGGTATTCGCCGGGGATGTCGCGACGGCGATCGCGCTGGCCGTCGACGGCAAGGCCAAGCCAGGGACAATCTATGAATTGGGCGGGCCGGAAGTTGCGACGCTCCAGCGAATCATTACGTTCGTCCTGACGGCGACCGGGCGCCGCCGCCGGCTCATCAAGGTCTCTTTCGGGCGCGCGAGAACGCTCGCCTTCGTTACCGAAATTATCCGCAAATTGTCGCTCGGTCTTTTTCCGGAGATTCTGACGATAACCTCCGACCAGGTGAAACTCTTGCGCTCCGACAATATTGTCTCGCCGCAAGCGGAGGCCGAAGGACGAACTCTTCGCGGCCTAAGCATCGCACCAGAACCGTTCGAGACCTTGGTGCCTTCCTATCTCTACCGCTACCGCAAAACCGGGCAATTCGCCGGTACGCGCGCGGTCTGAAAGCGTACTCTTAACCCGACGCCGCCCGCGGCGCTTGTCGGGCGGACCGCATGATGTTTCTGGCGATACGCACCATGAAAGCGGTCCCGAACAGCGGCGTCAGCAGATTGAGGCCCGGAACGGCCAAAAGCGCCGCGATGACAAGGCCGGCGCCAAACAAGCGAAGTGCGTTCTTTTCGCGCAACCGCCGAACCTCGCTGAGCGGAAGATAGCGCGAGGCCGCGAGTTCGAAATAGCCGCGTCCGAACAAATAGGCGTTGGCGCCGAAAAACGCGGCGGCATTGACGCCAGGGACCAACAGCAACAAAAGCGCGAGAAGATTGACGCCGAGCGAGACGGCGGAAAATTTGACGGATAGCCATGCCGCATCGAGGAGCGGAAGCGCCCGGCCTGGCGCCTCGACGGGAGCCAGTTCATGCTCAACTTCTTCCGCCAGTTCGTCGAAAAAAAAACCCGCGACAATGAACGACACCGGCGCGATTAGAAAAGCGAGGCCGATGAAGAGCGAAACCCCGCCGATAAACGACAACGCGGTTGCCGCCCAAGGATAGGGAAGCGCGACGCCCGCGACGAGAAGCTTGTGAAGCGCGATCCAGACGAGGGCAAGCAAAGCCAAGGTCAGCGCCAGCGTCTTCCAAAGAACCGTCCGGAACGGCGGCGTAAGAATCTGGCTCGCGGCGGCGAGCGCGGTATCGAACATGAGGTTCCCCGAGACATTTTTGCGAGAAGTGAAAACCGATCCGCGTTGCGAAAAAAATATGTGCTCGGGAAACGCTCTGGCGCTATCCGGCGGCCCGCTCGATTTGCTGCATGTCTTCGTCGGATAGTCCGAAATGATGGCCGATTTCATGCACGAGAACATGGGTGACGATGGCGCCAAGCGTCTCTTCGTGCTCCGCCCAGAAATCGAGGATCGGGCGACGGTAGAGCCATACCATGTTGGGAAATTGTCCGGTCATCTGGGTTGCCTCGGATTGGGCACGGCCGCGGCCACGAAACAGGCCCAACAGGTCGAATTCGCTTTCGCAGTTCATCTCGTCGAGCGTTGCATCGTCGGGAAAATCCTCGATGCGAATCACCACGCCGTCACAGAGGCAGCGGAAGTCTTCCGGCAGGGCGGTGAAAGCCGCTTGCGCCATGCGGTCGAGGTCGGCGATCGAAGGCGCCGCGATATTGCGAAAATCGGGTTCTGGAGCGCTCACGGCGATGGCTTTCCGTGCGTGGTGCGATCGCGCCGCCGGAGCCGTACATAGAGTGCGCCGGCGCCGCCGTGCGGGCGCGAGGCTTCCTCGAAACCGAGGACGATCGAACGATATTCCGCGCCGCGCAGCCAGTTTGGCACGCTTTTGCGCAAGATACCCGGTGTCGCCTCCCCGGAACCGGGCCGCGCGCCCTTGCCGGTCACCACGAGGACAAGCCGCGCGCCCTCGATCTGCGCCCTCGCCAAGAATTCCCGCAGGGCGGCGAAAGCCTCCTGCCGGCGCAGGCCATGCAGGTCGAGCGCGGCGTCGGGCGCGGCGTGGCCGCGCGCGAGCTTTTGGCGAAGCCGCCGCTCAAGCGGCGCGAGCGGGGGAGGAGCGCTGCGCTCGACCGGCGAAGGAGGCGTCTCCATGCTGGCTCCCTTGGGCCGATGGTTACCGGCCCCGCTCGCCGGAAGCTTCGGGTCGGTTCGCGGTTGAGGAAGCTGCGGCAAACCGCTTCCCGGCCGGCGCGCGACGCTCCGCGTCACGTTAAGCCAGAGCTCGATCTCTTCCGCGCTCAGCCGCCGGAGCCGGGGCGTTCGGGGGGAAGGGAAGTTTTCATTCACGGGTCGGGCGCCTCTGCGGCGGGCAGAAGAACAACGACGTCGCCCGCGTGTCGAATATCGCCTGCCCGGGCGCCCGCGTCATCCCCCGAGCCGAAGAAAATATCGGCGCGGGCGGGTCCCGTGATGGCGGAGCCGGTGTCCTGGGCGATCATTAGGCGCCGGAACGGCGAGGAGGACGAACCGCGCCAGGGCAGATCGGGGGCAATCCAGAAAGGCAATCCGTAAGTCCAGATCGCGCGGTCGATGGCGATCGACCGTAACGCCGTCAAACTTATCCCTTGGCCGCCGATCGGGCCGGGGGCCGGTTCGCATTCCTCGTGGCGCGAGAAGAAAACAAAGGATTTGTTGCGGTGCATCAACGCGGCGCCCGCGTCTCCAGGATTTTGGCCGTGCGCGCGAATCCATTGCTTGAGGGTGGCAAGCGACATATCGGCTTCGGCGATTTCGCCAGTATCGATCAGAATGCGCCCGATCGAGGTATAGGGATGACCGTTGCGTCCGGCATAGGCGAGCCGGAGAAGGCCACCATCCGCAAGACGGACCCGCGCCGAGCCCTGCACCTGGACGAGAAACACCTCGACTGGATCGCGTAGCCAGACGATCGGCGCCGCGTGCCGCTCAATGGCGCCAGCCTCGATCGCGCCGCGGTCAGGATAGCGCGCGAGGGCATTGAGATTGTCCGGCCGGCCAAGCACCGGCGCCGTGAATTCGCGCGTGCGCGTGAGCGATCCATCGACAATGGGCTCGTAATAGCCGGTTAGAAAGCCGGCGTTGCGCACCCCCGCGCATGCGGACACCTGGCAGGGCCGGAAATGGCGTTCGAAAAACCGCCTCGCTTGCGCGGGCTCCCACACCTCTTGGCAAAGCGCGGCGTTGGCTATGGCATTAAGTGCGGGGGTGGCGGGGGGCCCATTTCGCAAAGGGCTTTTTTTCGCGGCGATTGCCGCGCAGGACCGCGCGAAAACTTGGAATGCCGCGAGATGATCGTCGTCACCGAATCCGGCGAGATCGGCAAAAGACAGGCGGCTAAGGCACACCTCGCGCCGGTCTTGCGTTCCCGGCGTGGAATCCGGCGGGACAGGGGTAACGGTCATTGGCAAAACCAAGCGCATTATCCCGGAAAGTTGCCAACTCTTCGGATAAGAACATGCGTTAAAACAAACACATAGGGACCATCAGTCGTTGGGCGACAACGCTGCGATCTTAACTCTCGATGGTCACTGCTGATGATAGCACACACCGGCGAAGGCGATCGAGATCACCATGCTGCGCGGCGGCTAAGCCGCAACTCGCGCCGGTCTTGCGTTCCCGGCGTGGAATCCGGCGGGACAGGGGTAACGGTCATTGGCAAAACCAACCGCATTATCCCGGAAAGTTGCCGACTCTTCGCATAAGAACATGCGTTAAAACAAACACATAGGGACCATCAGTTGTTGGGCGACAACGCTGCGATCTTAACTCTCGATGGTCACTGCTGGGAATAGCACACACCGGCGAAGGCGATCGAGATCACCATGCTGCGCGTCCCTTCGCCGGTTCTGCAAATGAGTTCTTACCCCGAGGTCGGCCCAAATCCTGGTCATGCCGCCTTCGCGAGGTCCGCCGGATGGACCGATCGCGAACCGATCGCCAGGCGGTTCCAGGCATTGATCATGGCGATCACGATCGACAAATCCGCCAGTTCCTTCTCCGAAAACTGACGTCGCACCTCGTCATAGACGTCGTCGGGCGCGTGGGTGACCGCGATGTTCGTCAGCGATTCCGCCCAGGCCAGGGCCGCCCGCTCCCGCTCCGAATAGAGGTTGGACTCGCGCCAGGCATCGAGCAGATGCAGCCGCAAGTCCGACTCGCCAAGTTTCCGCGCTTCCTCGGTATGCATGTGGAGGCAGTAGGCGCAGCCGTTGATCTGCGAGACCCGCGTCTTCACGAGTGCTATGAGCTTGTGGTCGAGCCCGCAGGTCTCCAGATAGTTCTCAACAGCGCGCAGGGTGGCGTAGCCATCAGGAGCGACGGCAAACGGATTCAGTCTTCGTTGCGTCATGGTATCATCTCCCTTTGATTTCACATGCGAGAGCGGGTGTGATGCGAAGCGGCTCATCGCACCGCCCATCCCGCCGACCGCTCCCCGCCGAGCCATCAAATTCGGCCGGGACACGGCATCCGCCGAGCCGTCGTCAGGTCATGATCGAGGCGGGCGACGACTCTCAATAACGCCGCAGAGAACCGACCGGTTCCGGTCGGCCTCGAGCGGATGGACTATCGGGTGTCGAGTTCCGCCAAATCACTGCGCGGTTTCGGTCGCGGCCAGTTTCCAGTTCGGGTCGCGGGAACCGGTGTCCCGGGCGAACGTCCAAATGTCGTCGATTTGCACGACTTTGTCTGGGCTTCCATCGATCACCGCCCCGCCCTGGTCGCGCGTCGCGGTGATCATCTCGCTCGTGAAATGGATTTTGATTTCGGCGGTCCGGCGATTCAGCCCGGCATCGTCGATCGTGACCTTGTCGATCGAAACGAATGTCGTCGTAACCTTCTCGCCGCGCTTTTCGCGCTCGGCGAGAGCGGAGGCAAAGCTCTCAAAAACCTCGGGGGCCAAAAGGTTTCGCAAAACCGCGCGGTTCCCTTCGGCGAAGGCGGTGACAATCATTTCATACGCGGATTTGGCGCCTTCCACAAAGGGCTTGATGGCAAAGGCCGGATCGGCGGCGGCGATGGCGTCGAGCCCCGCCCAGGCCTTAGAGCCGGGCTCGGCGTTTGGTTTCCATCTGTCGTCCTTAGCCGGCGCGGTCGCGACCGCGGGCTCGGCCGCTCCCGGGAGGGGGATGACTCGATTACCTGAGTCGCCGCTGCCCGCATCGCCGCGCTGGCCCCCAAAAAAGCTGCCGGGCAGGCGGCCCGCGAATGGATCGCGGGGCGGTTTTTCGGCGCCATTGCGGGTGCCGAGGACGGAGCGCAGCTTCCACACCACGAAAGCGGCGAGAACCGCGAATACAATCGTCGTCATATCGAAGGAGTTTTGCATCGAGGTGCCGCCTGATTTCCGGGCCGGACCCTATTGGGCCTTGATTGTGCTATTATCATGTTATCTATTTGGGGAGAGACAAAGCCAAAGTCCAGTCTTCAACGGGGGCCTTTATGCTTCGCCTTCGATCGAACAGCACCATGATGCGTCAACCTATCGCGCGCCTGCCGGTTCTGTTCGTAACCTATCTCGCGCTTTGGCTCGGGGCGGAACTTGCGGCCTTCGCGGCTGTCGTTCATTTGATCGGCTTTGCCGGCGCCATTCTCGCTTGCATTCTGACAACCCTCGCCGGTCTTAGCACGTTACGTCGCGTCGGGCTATCGGCTATTCTGCGGTTACGGCAGGCGGTGACGAGGCGAACCAGCGCACAAAGTGGTCTTTCGAGGGAAGCGGTCCTCGACGGCACGCTGGCCGGGCTCGGAGCCGTGTTGTTGATCTTGCCCGGTTTTGTTTCCGATTTCGTGGGACTGGCGCTCGCCGCGCCCTCGATCAGATTTTGGGTTACCGAGAAGCTCAAGCTTAACGCGGTTGGACGGCTGGGGAATGGCCGCCCCGCGGCGCCAAGAGCCATCGAACTCGCGCCGCGGGAATGGTCGCGGCGCGATGGGCCGTTGCCTTAAAAGGGTTTGCGCCTCAAGAGGCTGCCGCCTCGTCCCTGCGTTCGCCTTGGCCGCCGCGACGGGACGGTCCCCGAGTAGGCCTGCGCTCGAATAAGGAACGCGCCAGCGAAAACAAAGGCGAGACAAGCCGGTTCAAATCTTCCGCCCGTGCGACAAAACCGCCGCCTCTGGTCAATTCGCGGTCGAGCTCCGCCATGGTTGAGGCAAGCCCAGGATCGTCGTCGCGAAACCAGACCCGCAATACCTTCGTCCAGGCAAGCGCGAGGCCTTGCAGCTTGAAGGCCCCGACCGGACCCTCGGAATCGATTCCGGCCGCCTCCAGCATGAAGCGCATCGAATTGATGACCACGCGGTTGATCGCCGACGCCGCCAGCGGATCGCGCCGGGTCCAGTCGGAAATGGCTTCGAGGCCGAGCTTATAAGGCGCCAACGCATCGAGACGGCGCATCAGAACATCGAACAAACGCTCCTTGACCGGTTCCCCGGCCAAGCCATCGCTGGCGGCGTCGAGAACGATGTGATCGATCCGGCCCGAAAAACCCGCGAGCACCGCGCCCTTCGAGGGGAAAAAGTCGCGAAAGGTGGAAAGCGAGACATTCGCGCGGACCGCGACATCCGAAATCGTGATGTCATCCCAACTACGCTCGCCGGCGAGCTCCAAGAGCGCGTCGATGATCGCGTTTCGCGGTTCCTTCGGCGCCGCCGCTATGTCGGCAGAGTTGGATTTCGGTCCAGCTCCGGCGTTGCCGGTCAGGTGTTCGTCAGCCATCTTCGTCTCCCGCGCCACGATCAGATTTTAACATAAATCCGATTCTTATTTAGTCCATGCAATAATCACTTCCAAGGGGCGGCTTCGCCCATACGCTGTTGCGGGCTTCGTCTCGCGGGGTCTTGAGGCACCGCGCGGCACGGCCCTCACGATCTCGCCCAAGTCAATCACGATCCCGCCCGAGTCAAATAGTGTGGCCTGTACCAGCGGTGCACAGAGTCTTCTCGAGTCGGGTGAAAGGCTGACTTACCGCTGACGTGGTCGTTCGTGTTAGGATGACTCAAACTGGACATCGCTGCGCGGCCCGCAGCAAACAATCTCGGGAGCCCTGATGCCCGATTCCCTGTCACCTGACCTCCTCCAGAAAATGCACGCCTATTGGCGCGCGGCGAATTACCTCTCGGTCGGGCAGATCTATCTGCAAGACAATCCTTTGCTCGAATCCCCTCTTAGGCTCGAACATATCAAACCCCGTTTGCTCGGGCATTGGGGCACGACACCGGGATTGAACTTTCTCTATGTCCACCTTAACCGGCTGATTAAAGAGAACGATTTGAACATGATGTACGTCATTGGTCCGGGTCATGGCGGCCCAGGCCTAGTGGCGCAGACCTATCTGGAGGGGTCCTACACGGAGCACTATCCGGCGATTGAGCGCAGCCGGAATGGTCTACAGCGACTCTTTCGCCAGTTCTCCTGGCCTTACGGAATTCCCAGTCACGTTTCGCCGGAAACTCCCGGCTCCGTTCACGAAGGCGGGGAATTGGGCTATTCATTGACCCACGCGTATGGCGCCGCCTTCGACAATCCGGATCTGATCGTCGCCTGCATCATCGGCGACGGCGAGGCGGAAACCGGCGCGCTGGCCACCAGTTGGCACTCCAACAAATTTCTGAACCCCGCGCGCGATGGCGCGGTTCTTCCGATCCTCCATCTCAACGGCTTTAAGATCGCTAATCCGACGGTGCTGGCGCGCATCAGCCGCCAGGAGCTGACCGAGCTAATGCGCGGCTACGGCTACGATCCGCATTTCGTCGAGGGCGACGATCCGGCGGTCGTGCATCAATGTCTCGCCGGCACGCTCGATGCGATTCTGGCGCAGATTCGCCAGATTCAGAGCGCCGCGCGGTCTCGCGGTGAGACGGAAAGCCTCGAGCGTCCGCGCTGGCCCATGATCATCTTCCGCACGCCTAAAGGTTGGACAGGACCGAAATTCGTCGACGGCAAGCCGGTCGAAGGTACCTGGCGCGCGCATCAAGTCCCGATCGCGGATTTCAAGAACCCCGAGCATCTAAAGCAACTCGAAGATTGGATGAAGAGCTACCGGCCACACGAATTGTTCGACGAACGAGGCAAGTTCCGCGACGAGTTCGCTGCGCTCGCGCCGACGGGTCATCGCCGCATGGGCTCCAATCCACACGCCAATGGCGGTGAATTGTTGCAGCCTCTATCGATGCCCCACTTCCATGATTACGCCGTGGCAGTGCTTAAGCCAGGCGGCGTCGAGGCGGAAGCGACGCGGGTTCTCGGAAAATTCCTGCGCGACGTGATGAAGCTCAATCTCGACAAACATAATTTCCGACTCTTTGGCCCGGACGAGACCGCGTCGAACAGGTTGGAGGCCGTTTACGAAGTCTCCGGCAAGGAATGGATGGCCGATGTTGAAGAGGTCGATGTTAATCTCAGCATCAAGGGTCGCGTCATGGAGGTGCTGAGCGAGCATCTGTGCGAAGGCTGGCTGGAGGGATACCTGCTCACGGGACGCCATGGCCTGTTCTCTTGCTACGAGGCCTTCATCCACATCATCGATTCGATGCTCAATCAGCATGCAAAGTGGCTAAAGGTCAGCAGGAAGATCCCCTGGCGCAAGCCTATCGCATCGCTGAATTACGTGCTCACGTCGCACGTTTGGCGACAGGATCACAATGGCTTTTCCCACCAGGATCCCGGCTTTATTGATCATGTCGCGAATAAGAAATCCGATATCGTGCGCATCTATCTGCCGCCCGATGCAAACTGCCTCCTGTCGGTAGCGGATCACTGTTTGCGGAGCCGGAACTATATCAACGTGATCATCGCCGGCAAACAGCCGGAGTGGCAGTGGCTCGACATTGATTCGGCCGTTCGCCACTGCACCGTCGGCGCGGGTATTTGGCGATGGGCCAGCAACGGTGTTGGTGATCCCGACGTGGTCATGGCCTGCGCCGGAGATGTGCCGACCCTTGAGACGCTCGCTTCCGTGACCCTCTTGCGCTCGTATCTCCCCGACATCCGCATCCGTGTCGTCAACGTGGTGGATTTGATGGTATTGCAGCCCCAGTCCGAGCATCCCCATGGTCTGGAAGATCAGGATTTTGACGAACTGTTCACGACAGACAAGCCGGTGATCTTCGCTTTCCATGGCTCGCGATCATTCACAAGTTGACCTACCGACGGCACAATCATGACAATATTCATGTCCGCGGCTACAAGGAGGAAGGCACCACCACGACCCCCTTTCGACATGGTTGTGCTGAACAATCTTGACCGATATCAACTTGCGTTGGACGCCATCCAGCGAATTCCTCGGTTCCGCGATCAAGTGGAGACGGCGACAGCGCGTTACTGGACGACCATGGAGCGTCACAAGCTCTATATCAGCGAGCATGGCGACGACATGCCTGAGGTCCGGAACTGGCGCTGGAACTTGTGAGCGCGATGATTCCGGCGGGATACGGCATGACAGACGCTGAACCGGGGTCGAATATACTTACGCTGAACAGCGGCTCTTCCTCGCTCAAATTCGGATTGTACCGCGTCGGATCTTCACGGACCGAAATGCTGCTCTCCGGCAAGGCTGAGTCGATCGGCGACAAAAAGGCTAAATTCTACGCGCAAGATTCGCACGAAAATGCGTTGCTCTCCGAGACGGTATCCACTCCCAGCCAACGAGAAGCGATCATCCGCATCGGAAGACTTCTTGCCGACTCAAAAATGCCAGCACCGACCGCCATCGGGCATCGAATCGTGCATGGCGGACCGAAGCTCCGGCGGCATTGCCTCATTGATGATTCGGTCCTACGTCAACTTGAAGCTGCTACCGCCTTCGCGCCGCTGCATACTCCATCGGCTCTGTCGGTCATCCGCTTCGCACAAGGGCATTTTCCCGGGCTTCCGCAGGTGGCGTGTTTCGACACCACCTTTCACGCCGAATTGGCGGCGGTCGCACGTGTCCTTCCGATCTCCAAGGAATTGCAATTGGAGGGTATCCAACGCTACGGGTTTCACGGCCTTTCGTGCGAATCGATCGTGCACCAACTTGCGAACGATCTGCCGAACCGCCTGGTAATCGCCCATCTCGGCAATGGGGCAAGCGTCACCGCGGTCAAAGACGGCAAATCGATCGACACCAGCATGGGATTGACTCCAACCGGCGGGGTGATCATGGGCACGCGCAGCGGCGATCTCGATCCGGGCGTTCTAGTCTATCTGATGCGCGAGAAGAAGTTCGATGCGGCCATGCTCGAAGAGCTGGTCGATCACCGCTCCGGCCTCCTCGGAATTTCGGGCGTTGGCAGCGATATGCGTCGTCTGCGTGAAGCCGCGTCATCAAACGCAGATGCACGACTTGCCATTCAAATGTTCTGCTATTCCGTGCGCAAGCAGGTGGCCGCGATGATCGCCGCGCTTGATGGAGTCGATCTGGTTGTCTTCACCGGCGGCATTGGAGAAAATGATGGGGAAGCACGCGCCGCGATCTGCGGCGGCTTGTCCTGGATCGGCGTCAGTCTCGACGAAGCTCGGAACCGGTCCGCGAAAAATCCTATCAACGATCCCGCATCCCGCTGCCCGGTACTCGTTCTCGCCTCGCAAGAAGACGAGCAGATTGCGCGCCATACCTGGGCATTGTCCCCACGGAGTCTTTCCTGATAGGTTTGCCGTCAAACGTGCATTTTATTTGGACTTTTCCGGTCAAATCGGATACTAACCGGAAAGCGCGGCGGCGCGCTGCTTCGCCGCCTTCGCCGCACGCTCGATCAGGGGCGTAAGGCCGTCTTGCGCCATCAAGACTTCAAGGGCGGCGGCGGTCGTTCCACCGCGCGAGGTCACATTTTCGCGCAATTCCGCCGAGGTACTTTCCGGGCATTGGAACAATAATTCGCCCGCGCCTTCGACCGTGGCGCGCGCCAGCCGCGCGGCGATACCGACGGGCAGACCCAGGGCGGCCCCCGCGCTTGCCAAGGCCTCGGTGAGATAAAAGACGTAAGCCGGGCCGGAACCAGATACGGCGGTCGCCGCGTCGATCAAATCCTCGCCGGCAAGCCATTCGACCCGGCCGGTCGCGGCGAATAAGGCCGCAGCCGTCGCGCGCTGGCAAGGCGTCGCCGCCGCGCTCGCGGCAAGCACGGCCATACCGCGGCCCACCGCCGCGGCAAGATTTGGCATTGCCCGGACAATTGCCGTCGCGTGCGGAAACCTCGCCGCTATATTGGCGATGGTCTTTCCCGCCAGGATCGAAATGACCAGTGTGTCAGGGCCCGCGAACGGCGCCAGCGCGGCGGCCGCCTCATCGAGATTTTGCGGTTTCATGGCGAGCACAAGAATTTCGGGCGGCCGCGAAGGGGCCGCCATCGCAAAGCCCGTGGCCTGCGCGAGCTCATTGATTTCTGGCGACGGGCGCGGCTCGATGACGCTGATTTTTCGCGGATCGTACCCCCGGCCGAGCCAGGCCCGCAGCATCGCACCGCCCATCTTGCCCGCTCCGGCGAGCACGAGGGACGCCTCGAAACGGTCCACGCCAGGCGCTTCCATGTCAAGCCCGGCCTTGGGTTTCAAGCATGACCGTGCCGATTGCCTCGAGAGCGGTTTGGCCGGCCCAGACGACAAATTGAAAAGCCTGGTAGTAGCGTTCGCACGCGCGCACCGCGCTGGCGAGAACGGTTTGACATTGATGGCCGTTCAGCTCGGCGCCGCCGGCGAGCAAAATAGCATGCCGGAACATGATCACTCCGTCATTCGGCCAAATGTCAAAATGCCCGATCCAGAGTTGTTCATTGATGAGCGAGACGAGAGAGGCAAGCTCCATGAGGCGCGCCGCCGGCACCTTGAGGTCGAAGGCGCAGGCGACATGTAATGCCTCCACCTCGGCGAGCCAGGTGAAGGCGATATTGTACTCGGACCAGCCGCCGGCGACCGAAATCGAAATTTCGTCCTCTTCGTCCCGGTCGAACGACCAGTGATTGTGCGCGGCGATTCTCTCGATGATGTCCAGCGGATTTTCGGCGCGGTCGAGGTCGAGTTGCAAAAACGGCATTCCATGGCCTCGGATGGATCTGTGGGGGAATCGGGAAACACGTCCGCACTTCCGGCGGCTGGTCCAACCTGGCGACGCGCGACTCAAAAATCGTTTTTCAGCCTGCGCAAATAGGAATCACAAGGTGGCGGCCTTTTGCAACTGGCTTTAGCCAGGTTGTCCCCCGCCGAGAGGGTTTTGCCGCGAGGAAAATCGGCCCGCGCGGCCACCCGGCCGCCGCCTTTGCATCCGGCGGCGGCGGCTAGCAAATCGCCGGGAAACGCGCATTCGGCGCAAAACGAAAAAACCGTGCATAACCTAAGCGTGAGCTTACGGACCGAACATTTTGCGCGGGCTCGTGGGTCGATCGTCAAAACTCGCCCGCGGGGCACCCGAACTGGCGGCGAAGGCTCCGTGTGCCTGTGCCATCGCTATTCGCGATTTCATCGGCACAGGGGATTAGTTCTGATATTGACGTTGAAGGCGACTTGCTTTATAGTTCCTGTCAATCGGGAGCAACTTTGATGTTAAATCGCTTTCTTTGATTAATGATGAATTTTCATTTCATAAGGAATTTGGCCATGAGGCGAATTGATTCCCTTTTGGGAGCTACTTTTCCCGGTTGGGTAGCTCCCCGCGGTTGCACGAAAATAACCCTATGTATTCTTGTCGTCATCGCCGGCGCGGCCATCAATACAGATGTGTTTTCACAGAGCCCGCGTCTCGACATATTTCGGCTGGAAAAGGACAAGAAGGCCCCGGTCGACTACGGGTTCGGCCCGGGCGCCGGCATTGGGCCTGCGAGGCCGAACCTCGTCCTCGGTCAAACCCCGGGAATCCCCAAATCCATGCGTGTGGCTCCCAAAGCAGCACTTGGGACTGTCCCGATTGGCGGAGGGGCGGGCGGCTTTTTTGGCCCCTCGTTTCCTTGGCCGATCATACCGATTCACATGGCGCTTTTACCCAGCGGGAGCGTCTTGAATTACGGCACCGATCAAACGGGTGCGCAAGGAGCGGAACTTCTCTATGACGTATGGGATCCCACGCTTGGAAATGGAAGCAACGCGCATACTATCCTGCCCAATGGGACATTGACGGACATCTTCTGCGGCGCGGCGTCTTTGATCGGGGAAGGCCCCTTTGTCCCCACAAGTCTGACTAGCAACATGCTGATCACCGGCGGCGATTCCACCGTCACTGGAGTGCGAAACTTCTCGAACAACAAGGTCAATGTCTTTAACCCGGGGAATAATACGCTGACTGCCTCGGGGACGATGAACTTTCCGCGTTGGTATCACTCCATCACCAGTTTGCGCAACGGCGACAAGCTGCTCCTCGGCGGGACCCTCTCGCCCGGCATGGCGGCGATGACGCCCGAATTCTACCATCCGGCATCCGGCATCTGGACAACGCTGCCAGGCATTTCAATAAGCGACGCGACTTTTCCATCCTGGTATTATCCAAGAGGTTTCCTCGCTCCCGACGGCGGGGTGACGCTTCTTCAGCATAACGGCAGAATATTCAAGATCACCACCACCGGTGCGGGAACCATCCAGGATACGGGATCGCTGACGGCCCCGGGGGCAGTTTCTTATCCATCAGTGATGTTCGCCCCTTTCAAGGTGTTGACGGTGCGCGCCAACCATAGGGCTCAGGTCGTTGATATCTCCGTCTCTCCCCCGGTGGTGAAGGACGTCGCCAATTTGAGTTATGATCGCATCTGGGGGAACGCGACATTGCTTCCCGATGGAGAAATCCTCGTCACGGGCGGCTCTGCAGTCGACAACGAGCTCACCAATGTCGCCTATCAAGCGGAGATCTTTAATCCGGTTTTTGGAAGTTGGACGCTCGGCGCATCCGCTGCAATCCCCCGTCTTTATCATTCGGGGGCGCTGCTCCTTCCGGACGGATCGGTGCTGACGGGAGGCGGTGGAGCTCCAGGCCCGGTAAACGAACTCAATGCGGAAATTTATTACCCCGCTTATCTCTACTTGAAAGACGGCTCCGGGAACCCCGCTCCGCGCCCGACAATCGTTGCGGCCCCGAGTCGGCTAACATTGGGCCAGAGTTTTTTGATGACTGTGGGAAGCACCGATCAGAATCGGCTTTGTCGACCTCGTCCGAGTGGGGTCCAACACCCATTCGTTCAATCCGGAGCAGCGGCTAATCCCTGTGGCGTTCACTCAGAGCGGAACAACGGTCAAAGGGAGCGTGGATCCCGCTCCGGAAAAAATTCCGCCATTCAACACGAATGGCGTGCCGGCAGTGGCGAAAATAGCCTCCGTCCCCCAATCGGTTCCGTAAGCCTTGTGGAAAGTACAGAGGAGGGCGTTTCGCGCCCTCCTCGCAGCTCTTGCACGCGCGAGCGGGGAATATTCCTGCTGCTGCGCGCCGCCCGGCGGGCGAACAATGCTTTGCTCCTTATATTGCAATCCAAAGCAAACGGATAACTCTTCAAGCAGCATAAAGAACGTGCCGTGCACGGAAAAATGATTTCACTGGCCAGTGCCGCCTGAATGGCCGTTGGACTCGCGTGGGCCTGCAAAAACATTTCGTTGAAAAAATTTCCTATTGCCATTGCCGTAGTTTCGCCCGCTTGAATTGCGATTCCTCGCTCTCATTGGCCGTAAATTTGGGCGCCTTGCGAAAGTCAGGACTCGGACTTGGCCCATAAGGTTTAGGTGGCTTGATGGCCGCGAAATTGCCGCCAAGCCACGGCCAAATATGATTGGAACCGCTAGATTTCCGTGCCGCGGTTCTTGCAGGTTCGCAATTCCCGCAGGGCGAATTCGTGGTGTGGACCCGCGCATCGGCGGGCGGCGGCCACATTCAGATTTGGAGCAACAGCTTGTTTGAGTTTTGGATGATCCGGGGCCTGCCGGATTCGCGCAACCCGTCTTAAGCCATCGGTCGGTAAACGTTGAAGCGCAGTATCATTTTCATTGCCGTATTGATCTTGCTTGCAACTCTTGGCGGCGGCCTTGGGTATTTCCACTTCGTCGTCAAGCCTGGGATGATCAAACGCTTTATCCTCGAGGCGCCTCCTCCCCTCGCTTCGGTCGCGGTCGCCGTGGCCGAAATCGAGACCTGGGCGCCGCGCCTGCCGGCGATTGGGACCTTCAGGGCGGTGCAAGAAATCGATATCGCGCCACAAATCGGCGGAGCGGTGGTATCGGTCCGCGTCGAGTCGGGCGAGGACGTCGAAAAGGGCGCCCATCTCTTTGAAATCGACAATTCGGTGGAGCAGGCCGATCTCAAGAACAATCTCGCGGTCCTCAAGAACGCCGATCTGGCGCTCGAACGACAGCGTCAGCTGATTCAGCGCGGCAACACGGCCAAGGCGAATTTCGATGCCGCCGAGGCCGCGCGCGATTCCGCCGCCGCTGCCGCCGAACGGGTCCGCGCGATCATCGCCCAGAAAATGCTCACCGCGCCGTTCGCCGGGCGGGTCGGCATTCGCAAATTGGATCTCGGACAATATGTTTCGCCGGGAATGAGCCTCATCACCTTGCAGCAACTCGATCCGATTTTCGTCGATTTCCCTATTCCCGAAAAATCGCTTGATGTCCTAAAGCCGGGGCAGGCCATCGAAGTCGAGGTCGATGCTTATCCTGGGCAGATTTTCCATGGCGTGATCAAGACCGTCGATGCGCGTGTCGCCCAGGATAGCCGCAATGTTTTGGTGCGGGGCCAGATTGACAACAAGAAAAGACAATTATGGTCCGGGATGTTCGCCAATGTGAACGTCATCGCGGGCGCGCCCCAAAAGGTCGTAACGCTGCCCCGGACCGCGGTCACTTACTCGCTCTACGGCGACAGCGTTTTCGTGGTGAAGCCCCTCGCGCCGGATTCAGACGGGGCACAGGCGGCGCCGGCCACCGAAGATGCAGTTTTGAAAGTTGAGCGCCGGGTGGTGCGCACAGGCGACACGCGGGAAAACCGGGTTGCCATCGTCGAAGGCGTCGAGCCGGGCGAGACAATCGTGAGCGAAGGTCAGCTCAAACTGCAATCCGGTGCGCGGGTGCGCATCGACCCCGCCGCGCGCCTCGAACCGCCAGCGGTACGGCCGAAGGAATAAGGGATGTCCCTTACCGATATTTTTATTCGGCGGCCGGTATTGGCGAGCGTAGTCAGCCTTTTGATTCTCCTCGCCGGAATTCAATCCGGCTTGAAGCTGCAGGTCCGCGAATTTCCGGAACTCTCGTCGGCCACGATCACCATCACAACGGTCTATCCAGGCGCCAACGCCGATCTGATCAAGGGTTTCATCACGACGCCCCTTATGCAGGCGGTGGCGAGTGCCGAAGGCATTGACACGCTGGTTTCGAATTCGCAGCAGAATACCTCGACGATTACCCTCAACCTTCTCCTCAACGCCAATGCGGACCGCGCGGTCGCCGATGTCTTGGCGAAGGTAAATCAAGTCAAATATCTTTTGCCCCGCGAGGCTTTCGATCCTATCGTCGTCAAGCAGACCGGCGATCCGACCGCCGTTCTTTATATGTCTTTCAATTCGAAGGTTCTCACCCCCTCGCAAATCACCGATTACCTGAACCGCGTGGTTCAGCCGAGACTGCAGACGATCGATGGGGTCGCCAATGCCCAGATTCTCGGTGGCCAAACCTTTGCGATGCGGGTGTGGCTCAATCCGAACCGGATGGCCGCGCGCGGCGTGACTCCGACCGATGTCTCGGCCGCCCTGGCCGCCAATAATTTCACGACCGCGGCGGGCGAGATCAAGGGCGATTTCATCCAAACCAGCATTAACGCCGAGACCTCGCTTGATTCCACGAAGGCCTTCGGCCAGCTGGTCATCGCGTCACGCGGCGACGCGCTGATAAGGCTCGGCGACATAGCCGAGATCGAACTCGGCCCGGAGTCGGTCAATTCGTCCTCCGCTTTCGAGGGTCTCAAAGCTGTCTTCATCGGCATTTACGCGACCCCGACGGCGAACCCCCTCGTTGTGATCGACGACGTCCGCAAGGCTTTTCCGGAACTCCAGTCGCAACTTCCCGCCGGGCTCAACGCCTCCATCGCCTATGACGCGACGAAATTCATCCGTTCCTCGATCCGAGAAGTCGAAAAGACGCTTGGCGAAGCGGCGCTGATCGTCATCGCGGTGATTTTCCTTTTCCTCGGCAATCTGCGCTCGACGATTATCCCGATCGTGACCATTCCGCTTTCTCTTGTCGGCGTGATGACATTTCTTTTCGCGCTTGGCTATTCGCTGAACCTCTTGACCTTGCTCGCGCTCGTGCTGGCGATCGGTCTTGTCGTCGATGACGCGATCGTCGTCGTTGAAAATATCTATCGCCACATGGAAGAGGGGATGCCCGCGCGCGACGCGGCCTTGCAGGGCGCGCATGAGATCACCGCGCCGGTGATTGCGATGACGATCACGCTTGCCGCGGTCTATGCGCCGATTGGCTTTGTCTCCGGTTTGACCGGCTCGCTGTTTCGCGAATTCGCGTTCACCCTTGCGGGTTCGGTTGTCGTCTCCGGCATCATCGCGCTCACCTTGTCGCCGATGATGTGTTCACGCTTGCTGAAACCGCCCCGAACCCAAGCGGGCGGGTTTCCCGCCTTCCTCGACCGGGTATTCGACGGACTGCGGCGGCGCTATCAGCGGCGACTTCACAAGACTCTCGGATTTCGCGCACTGACCGTCCTGATCCTCGTTGGCGTCCTAGCGCTGACCGGCGTCATGTTTGCCTCTACCCCGAAGGAACTGGCGCCCGAGGAAGATCAGGGCATCATTCTCGCGCTTATAAAGACACCTCAATACGCCAACCTCGACTATATGGAAAAGGCGACCGCGCAAGTGGAAGCGGCGGCCAGCGGCATCCCTGAAAGAGAGCATGTTTTCATCATCAATGGATCGCCTAGCGTGCACGAGGGTTTTGGCGGCCTCCTGTTGAAGCCATGGGGCGAGCGCAAACGCAGTCAGAAGGAGATCATGGAGGCTCTACAGCCGAAGCTCGCCAAGGTCACCGGAGCCGAGATCCTGGCCTTCGGCCGCCCGTCGCTGCCTGGTTCGACGGGCGGGCCTCCAGTGCAATTCGTGATCCGGACCATCGGCGATTACCGCCAGCTCGTGACTGTCATGGCCGGGATCGAGACAGCTGCGCGCGACAGCGGGCTGTTTCTCTTCGCCAATAGCGATCTCAAATTCGATATGCCGCAAATCAACTTCAAGATTGATGCGGACAAGGCGAACCGCCTCGGCATCAGCATGCAGTCTATCGGCTCCTCGCTCGCCACATTGCTCGGCGGGAATTATGTCAACCGTTTCGGCCTGCATGGACGCAGCTACGAAGTCATCCCGCAGGCGCCGCGGGACTTCCGGCTCACGCCGGATTGGCTAACCCGCTATCAGCTGCGCACCAGTTCCGGCGCACTGGTTTCGCTCGCGACGGTCGCGAGCCTCTCGACGAGCGTTCAGACGAATGGATTGCCAACGTTCCAGCAATTGAACTCGGCGACGTTGCAGGGCGTGCCGTTCCCTGGCCATACGCTTGGCGAGGCCATCGGCTTTCTGCAACAAAAGGCAAAGGAGCTTTTGCCGGAGGGCTACAGCGTCGATTACCAGGGAGAGAGCCGGCAGTTCGTCCAGGAAGGCAATACGCTCATCGTCACTTTCGTCTTCGCACTGATTGTGATTTTCCTTGTGCTCGCGGCGCAATTCGAAAGTTTCCGCGATCCTTTCATTATTCTCATCGCCTTGCCGACCTCGATGTTCGGCGCGCTACTGCCATTGAATATCCTTGGAGTTGCCGGCGCGGCGAGCATGAATATTTATTCGCAGATCGGCCTCGTCACTCTGATCGGCCTCATTTCCAAACATGGGATCCTGATGGTGGAATTCGCCAACAGGCTTCAAGAGCAGGAAGGTTTTGGCCGCCGCGAGGCGATCGAACATGCCGCCGCCGTGCGGTTGCGACCGATCCTCATGACCACGGCGGCCATGGTGGTCGGGATGGTTCCCCTTATTGTCGCCGAGGGCGCCGGCGCGAAGAGCCGCTTCGCGATCGGAATCGTCATCGCGGCGGGGATGAGCATCGGTACGATTTTCACGTTGTTCGTGACGCCGGCGATCTACACGCTGATTGCGCGAGATCATGGCAACACGCGCGGCGAAGAGGCTTTCGTCCTAAGGGTGAATGACAAACCAGCCCGCCATGCGGCCGAGTGAGGTTCGAAGTGGTCCCCTCCGGTGTTCCAGCGGTGCTAGCGTCGAAGAATCCACATTCGCGGAGGCTGGGCATGACTGAAATTTTCAATGGCCGATATACGGCGCGCACGGATAAGCCTCTGGTGCTTTTTCTGATCGGGATCCGGCTCAACAAGCTATGGGCGGTGCATAAATGGCTGCCCGTCTTCATCGCCATGCCGCGGATGCTCGCCGAGCTCGGCCGCAAGCCAGAGGCTGGATTGCTCTCGCATCGGCTGTATCATTCTGGGCGGATTTACCTGGTGCAGCAATATTGGGAGTCGTTCGACAAGCTCATCGCCTATGCGCATGACGCTTCCGCGCAGCATTTTCCGGCCTGGGCGGCGTTCAACCGCGACATAGGCAAGGACGGCACGGTCGGCATTTGGCATGAGACCTATCTCATCGAGCCAGGCAAATTTGAAACGATCTATGGAAATATGCCGCTGTTTGGCCTTGCCGCCGCGACGAAGCATGTCCCCGCGGAGGGTGGACTGTCGGCGGCAAAAGACCGCATGAACGGGGGTTAGCTGCCCGCTCGGGCGCGAAAGCCGGCGGCGGGTGGCGTTTCTAGCCCGCGCATGCTAGCAGACAGGCACGAATGTCAAGGGGCCGATTGGCGCATGAGTCGCAAATGACCGAGTTTTTCCGCGAAGTCGACGAGGACGTCCGCCGCGACCGCCTCGTCCGGCTGTGGACCGAATACCGGTATTTTCTGTTTGCCTTGGCTGTTCTCGCCGTGGCCGGGACTGGGGGCTGGCGCCTTTACGGCCATTACCGCGACGAGGCCGCGCAGGCAGCCAGCGCGAAGTACGAAGCCGCCGCGCAACTGTCGCGCGACGGCAAGTCCACTGAGGCCGCGGCCGCTTTCGATGACTTGAGCAAAACCGCGCCAAAGGGTTATGCGATCCTCGCCCGTCTGCGCGCGGCGGACGAGCGCGCGGCGAGCGATCCGAAGGCAGCGATTGCGGCCTATGAGGCGTTGGCGGCCGACCCCGGCTTTGATCCGGCCTTCAAGGATTTTGCCAAGCTCCGCGCGGCCATGCTGCGCGTCGACAGCGACGATCCGCTGGACTTCGAACGAAGATTCGCGCCGCTTGCTTCGGACACTTTTCCCTATCGCTATCAGATCCGGGAGCTGCTTGGCCTTGCCGCGTTGAAGCGGAACGCTTTCGACACCGCCGGGCGCTGGTTCGACGGGATTGTCTCCGACCCGCGAGCCCCGGCCGGGGCCCATATGCGCGCCCAGGCTCTTCTCGGTCTGGTTCAATCGGCGGCGGTGCCGCCGGCGAACCCGCAAGCTGGCAACCCGCCCGGAGACGCGCCGGCCAAGTAATACTCCGGAACAATGTTTACCGTCGCGATCATCGGCCGGCCGAACGTTGGCAAATCAACGCTGTTCAACCGGCTCGCCGGGAAAAAGCTCGCGCTCGTCAACGACCGCCCAGGGGTGACCCGCGACCGACGCGAGGGCGAGGCCAGACTAGGCGATCTCGCCTTCAAGATCATCGACACCGCGGGACTAGAGGAAGGCGACAACGCCTCCTTGCAGGGCCGGATGCGCGCGCAGACCGGAGCGGCGCTCGACCTCGCCGATGCGATATTCTTCGTGTTCGACTCGCGCGCGGGTTTGACGCCGGCCGATCGCTTCTTCGCCAATCTCGTTCGCCGCGCGAACAAGCCATTGATCCTCGTCGCCAACAAGGCCGAGGGGCGCGCCGGCGCTTTGGGCGCGCTCGAAGGCTTCGATTTGGGGCTTGGCGAACCGGTGCCGCTGTCGGCCGAACATGGGGACGGATTCGCCGAGCTCTATGTCGCCTTGCGCGAGGCGCTTCCGGAGGCAACCGCTTTGCCGGCCGAGCTGGAGGACGATGCCACGCGCGCGCCGCCGGAGGAGGATCAAGATGGCTCCGAGCTCGATGTCACGAAGCCGCTGCGGATCGCGATCATTGGCCGTCCCAATGCCGGCAAGTCGACGCTCCTTAACCGGATTCTCGATCAGGACCGGCTGCTGACGGGACCCGAACCAGGCCTCACCCGCGATACGATCGGCATCGACTTCGAGTGGCAAAACCGGCGGATCAAAATGTTCGACACGGCGGGCTTGCGCAAACGCGCACGGGTCGCGGACGATTTGGAAAAGCTTGCCGGGAATGATGCCTTGCGCGCGGCGAAATTCGCCGAGGTCGTGGTGTTGCTGCTCGACGCGGCGATCCCTTTCGAGAAGCAGGATCTCACTCTCGCCGATCTCGCCGAACGCGAGGGCAGGGCGCTCGTCATCGGCCTCAATAAATGGGATCTGATCGAGGCCAAGGGCGCCACGCTTCCAAAATTGCGGGCGGAGGCGGCGAGGCTTTTGCCGCAGGTGAAAGGCGCGCCGGTCATGCCGGTGTCCGGCGCGACGGGGGAAGGGGTCGAGAGACTGATGGAGGCGATTTTCCGTGTCCATGAAATCTGGAACAAACGGATTTCGACGGCGCGGCTCAATCGCTGGCTTGCCGCCACCCTCGATCAAACTCCCCCGCCCGCGGTCGCTGGACGACGCATCAAAATCCGCTACATGACGCAACTCCGCGCGCGGCCGCCTTATTTCATCTTTTTCGGCAATCAGCTCGACGCTCTGCCCGCGAGTTACGAACGCTTTCTCGTCAATGGCCTGCGCCAAGCCTTCGATCTGCCGGGCGTCCCCATCCGCATCTCGAAAAAAACCAGCGACAATCCCTATGCGGGCAAAAGATCGCGGCAGAGGTGAGGGGGCGGCCGGCCGGTTTCCACCGCCGCGACCGACATGTCGGCACCTCCTAGGCCGCATCGTGGTTCATGGCATAAATGCCGACCCCAAATGGGTTCGTCCCCACCGCGACCGTCGCCACCACCTTTTGCTTTGCCGTGCGGATTACCGAAACATCGCTGGAGCCCCATTCGCCACATAGGCGTGCTTCCCATCCAGGCTGAAGGCGACCCCAAGGGGTAAAATCCTCACCGGGATCGGGTTCCCCACCATGGTGTTGGTGGATGTATCAATCACCGAGACAGTGTTGGAGCCAGCATTTGCGACATAGGCCTGTGTCCCATCCGGGGTGAAAGTGATCCCGCTAGGCGTAAGCCCCACCGTGACCGTGGCCACCACTTTGTTGGTGGCGGCGCGGATCACCGAAACATTGTTGGAGCCCGCGTTCGTTACGTAGGCGTTTTTCCATCCGGGGTGATGGCTACCCCCTTGGGCGTAAGCACACGCGGGTGTCATTTCGTTCCTCCGTGCAACGCGTCTCGGCCGGGTCGAGCAGGAGGCGCCGAGCGGGCCGCTATTCGTCGCGGGCCCTCGAAAAAACCACTTGTAAATGAGAACAAACCATGTACGATGGAGCCATCGCAGCAAAATTTGCGCATAGGCCCCGCTCATGCCAGAAGGGAAGATCACCATGACCCAAGCAAACCTCCGTCTCGTGGAAGGGACGTCCGTGGACAAGACCAAGGCGCTCGACGCCGCGCTGTCGCAGATCGAACGGGCCTTCGGGAAGGGCTCGATCATGCGCCTCGGGAAAAACCAGAAGGCGGTCGAAATCGATACCGTGCCGACAGGTTCGCTCGGCTTGGACATAGCGTTGGGGGTCGGCGGCCTCCCACGCGGGCGAGTTGTCGAGATTTACGGTCCGGAATCCTCGGGCAAGACCACCTTGACCCTGCATGTCATCGCCGAGGCCCAGAAAAAGGGCGGTGTCTGCGCTTTCATCGACGCCGAACATGCGCTCGATACCATCTATGCGCGCAAGCTCGGGATTAATCTCGAAGATCTCCTGATCTCGCAGCCAGACACCGGCGAACAGGCGCTCGAAATCACGGATACGCTGGTGCGTTCCGGCGCGGTCGACGTTCTCGTCATCGATTCGGTCGCGGCGCTCACTCCCCGCGCCGAGATCGAGGGCGAAATGGGCGATAGCCAACCCGGTCTCCAGGCACGGCTCATGAGCCAGGCGCTGCGCAAGCTCACCGCCTCGATCTCACGCTCGCAAACGACGGTTATCTTCATCAATCAAATCCGGATGAAGATCGGCGTCATGTATGGCAGCCCGGAGACCACGACTGGCGGCAATGCGTTGAAATTTTATGCGTCCATCCGGCTCGACATCCGCAGGATCGGATCAATCAAGGACCACGACGAAGTCACCGGAAATCAAACTCGCGTCAAGGTCGTGAAGAACAAGCTCGCGCCGCCGTTTAAACAGGTCGAATTCGATATCATGTACGGCGAGGGCATATCCAAGACGGGCGAACTTATCGATCTTGGCGTAAAGGCTGGCGTCGTCGAAAAATCCGGGGCCTGGTTCTCCTATGATAGCCAGCGGCTCGGCCAAGGCCGGGAAAACTCAAAGAATTTTCTCAAGGCCAATCCGCAGATAGCCGAACGGATCGAGCAAGGCATTCGCGAAAACTCCGGGCTTATCGCCGACCGTCTTCTCGACCAATCCGGCATGAGCGGCCCGGCCGAGGAAACCGGCAATTAAAATTTGCGCCGGGCAGATTTGCGTTGGTGTTGGTCATGATGTCCAACATAGGAACTTGGTCTATTGTGATCCGCTAGGCGGATAGATTTAGCCAGGTGGACATTTCGACTCGAACGGAAAATGCTGTAAGGGACACCTTGTTACACTTTGACAACAGCGGCGGAGCTTGCGCCCGTATCTTAGACTAGGCCCGGATTGGCTCATCGCGGGTTTAGTACTCCGCTGCTTTTTTGGGGAATTATAGCGTGGGCGGTCTTGAAGCGTGGCCTTCACGGCGTCTATCATACTGCAAGTCCTAATCATTTGGCCCGATATGTGGACGAATTCACATTCCGCCTTAACGACGGCAATGTGGCCCGGCATACCATGCAGCGCCTCCATAGCTACTCAGCACTAACGGTCGTCCAAACAATTACAGGGAATTGACCGCATGACGGATGATCTAGAGCCTCTGACTAAGCTCGGCATCGTAATGGCCTACAGCCCCGATCAGAATGGCACGAATAAGTCGCCTGTAACGCAATCAGCGCCGGGCGCCGAGATGGTTTGTTTGGACAACCTTAAATATATGAAAGGGTTGCCTGCCGAGTCCATGCAACTCGTCGTAACCTCGCCGCCATATAAGATAGGCAAGGCTTATGAGGCGAAAAGCTCGCTTGAAATATATATCGCCGCCCAGGCGAAGTTGATCGCAGAGTGCGTTCGGCTGTTGCATCCGCTCGATACGATGCTCTATCCGATCTTTCAGAGGCACGGCTTAAAGCTTCGCAACCGCATTGTTTGGCATTTTGAACACGGCCTTCATTGTTCCAAACGGCTATCTGGGCGTTACGAGACGATCCTTTGGTTCACCAAGGGTGACGATTACATTTTCAACTTGGATCCAATCCGCGTCCCTTCGAAATATCCGGGCAAGAAATATTTCAAGGGGCCGAAGGCGGGTCAGTTTTCCGGTAATCCGTTGGGGAAGAATCCTGGCGATGTTTGGGTATTTCCAAATGTCAAAAACAACCACGTCGAGAAAACACCGCATCCCTGCCAGTTCCCCGTTGAACTTATCGAACGGCTGGTCCTGTCTCTCACGGAAAAAGGTGGCAATGTTTTAGACCCATATATGGGCGTTGGCACAGCAATTATAGGCGCTGAGTTGCACGGGCGTATTGGTTACGGTTGCGACGTGGTTAGACAGTATGCGGACATCGCCGTGGAGAGACTCGGCGAGCTGAAAGCGGGCACGCTGAGAACTCGCCCGATGCACAAGCCAGCGCTGCCGTACGGCGGTCATCGGTGAAAATTGCCGCGCTCCATTCGCATCAAAACGGATGTAAATTCATCAAAGTCCACAAACCTGCGCTGCGGGCGGAAATTGAAAAGATAATTGCCGCCGTCGATGCGACGACACAAGAGCAAAGTTTCAAAGGACAAGCGCAGCCGCGGAACCGTGTTCTATTCGCCCATCGCCATGAACAAGTGCATAGTGGGCGAGTTTGGTAGCCGGGACTGGGAAGAACAACGCACGGCGTATTGGGTGGCGGAAGATGCAAAGCTCATCGAAAAGACGATGAAACTTACGCCCTCTGAACAGAAGAAAAAGATTGAGGCCACTGGAAAGGGTCCGATTCCTGTCGTACAACCAAACCGATTTTGTAAAGGACCGTATCACAGTCGAGGTTCAATTCGATAAATACTCTTTCGCGGCCTGTGACCTGTTCGTAAAGCACATGGCATCGACGTTGGCGTGGAGATTCTCGCCATGAAGTCTCTGCAAAAGGAAATGGCGTCGGGCGGCGGGTACTACACTAATCGGCGTAGCGCCGAAGGGGAGTGAACGCTATAATTCTGCTTTTTTGCATGGCCGGCGCCGCCAGCGCGGGCTCGCCAACAATCAAGATTGAGACTACGGGTGTGACGAAATGAACGGGGTCAGCGAGATCCGGTCGGCCTTTCTCGATTTCTTCAAAAAGGATGAACACGAGATCGTGGCTTCGTCGCCGCTCGTGCCGCAAAATGACCCAACCCTCATGTTCACCAACGCCGGAATGGTTCAGTTCAAGAACCTTTTTACCGGCGTCGAAAAGCGCGCCTATACGCGCGCGGCTACCGCGCAGAAATGCGTCCGCGCGGGTGGAAAACACAATGATCTCGACAATGTCGGTTATACAGCGCGCCATCACACATTTTTTGAAATGCTGGGTAATTTTTCCTTCGGCGACTATTTTAAGCCGCTAGCCATCGAACTCGCCTGGAAATTGATCACGCGCGAATTCGGTTTGCAAAACAACCGTCTTCTCGTCACGGTTTACCACGACGATGATGAAGCCTATGAGCTGTGGAAGAAGATCGCTGGGTTTCCGGACTCCAAAATCATCCGTATCGGTACCACGGAAAATTTTTGGGCAATGGGCGATACTGGTCCATGCGGTCCTTGCTCCGAGATTTTCTACGATCAGGGCGACAAGCTCCAAGGAGGTCCGCCGGGCAGCTGGGACGCGGACGGCGACCGTTTTCTCGAATTTTGGAACCTCGTCTTTATGCAATTCGAGCAGGTCTCGCCTGACCAGCGCATCGATTTGCCGCGGCCATCGATCGATACCGGCATGGGGCTTGAACGTATCGCCGCGCTCCTCCAAGGTGTTACGTCCAATTACGACATCGACCTTATGCGCACCTTGATCCTCGCTGTCGCTTCGGTGACCGGCGTCGATCCGGACGGTCCCCAAAAGGCGAGCCACAGGGTCATCGCCGACCATCTGCGTGCGTCGGCTTTCCTTGTCGCGGACGGCGTCTTGCCGTCGAACGAGGGCCGCGGCTACGTGCTGCGTCGAATCATGCGGCGAGCCATGCGCCACGCCCAATTGCTCGGGGCTAAGGAACCTGCGATGTGGCGGCTCGTTCCAACGCTTTCCCGGGAAATGGGTCAGGCCTACCCCGAGCTTTTACGCGCCGAGCCGCTCATCATCGAAACCCTGCGCCTCGAAGAGACCCGGTTCCTGGACACTCTCGCGCGTGGCCTGTCGATCCTTGACGAGGCAACCCGCGATCTTCCGCAAGGTGGCATTCTGCCCGGAGGCGTCGCGTTCAAACTCTATGACACTTATGGTTTTCCACTTGATCTCACGCAGGACGCCTTGCGCGCTCGCTCGCTTCATGTGGACATCGAAGGATTCGAAGCCGCGATGGAGCGCCAGCGGCGCGAGGCACGCAAGGCCTGGGCCGGTTCCGGTGAATTGGCGACCGAGGCTTTGTGGTTCGCCGTCAAGGAGAAAACTGGAGCGACGGAATTTTTGGGCTACGACATGGAGCGCGCGGAGGGGCTTGTCGCCGCGATCCTCAAGGACGGTAAGGAAGTCGAGATCCTCGGCCAGGGCGAAACCGGATTCGTCATCCTCAATCAGACGCCTTTCTACGGCGAATCCGGCGGCCAAGTCGGCGACACCGGCGTCATTCGTGCAAACGGCGTTCGCTTCCGTGTCGACAATACCCAGAAGAAACTCGGCAATCTATTTGTTCATAAGGGATTGGTCGAAGAAGGCGAGGTTCGCCTCGGGCTTCCCCTTGAGCTGGTTGTCGATCACGAACGCCGGCGGGCGGTGCGCGCCAATCATTCGGCGACGCACCTTCTGCACGAGGGGCTCCGCCAGGTCCTCGGCGAACACGTGGCGCAAAAGGGGTCACTCGTTGCTCCGGACCGGCTGCGTTTCGACTTTACGCATCACAAGCCGATCAGCTTGGATGAGCTCACCCGCGTCGAGGACATCGCCAATCGCGCCGTGCTGGGCAACACGCCCGTCGTGACCCGGCTGATGGGTGTCGACGAGGCCATTGGAATTGGCGCCCGCGCGCTTTTCGGGGAGAAATATGGCGACGAAGTTCGCGTCGTGTCGATGGGCTTTGCGCCCGCCCGCGAGGATGGTTTGCCAGACTCCTCGAAACCGGCTTTTTCGACCGAGCTTTGCGGCGGCACGCATGTTTCCCGCACCGGCGATATCGGAATCATCACGATCATCTCGGAAACCGCGGTCGCGGCCGGCGTCCGGCGCATCGAAGCCAAGACGGCGGCCGAGGCGCGCCATCATCTCAACACGCGGGCTCACCAGCTGCATCACGTCGCGGCGCTTCTAAGGGCTCCCGAAGAGGACGCGGCCAAGCGCTTGGCGAGCCTCATCGAGGCGAGCCGGAAGCTTGAACGCGAGTTGCGTGAGGCGCGCAGAAAACTGGCAATGAGTGGAGCCGCCTCGGGAAGCGCGCAACCTTTGGAAGAAATAGGCGGCGTTAAATTCTTCTCTCGCGTGATATCTGGAATCACGATGAACGATCTCAAATCGCTCGCCGACGAAGCGAAGCTGAGCGTCGGCTCCGGGGTTGTCGCGATCGTCGGCGTCGACAGCGATGGGAAGGCAGGTATCGTGGTCGGGGTTACGCCCGATTTGACAGAGCGCTTCGACGCGGTCCAATTGGTGCGTCCCGCGGCTGCCAAACTCGGCGGCAAGGGTGGCGGCGGCCGCCGCGACATGGCTCAAGCGGGAGGACCGGATAGCGCCGCCGCGGACGCAGCGCTCGCGGCCGTTGGCGACCTGTTGCGGGAAACCGAAAGTGCTGCCTGAACGGCAAGGGCTGGCTGGGTCCTCATCCCCAGTCCCTGCCCCACGGAGCGGAGGAGTTCATCTCCACGGCGCGTAGGCCAAATTCGATGTTCAAAAAGATACTGATCCCAATCGACCTGACCGAATTGCCGATCGCGAAACCAGCCCTCGATGCCGCGGTGGAGCTCGCGCTTCAGTCGAAGGGCGCCGTGCGGCTTATCTCGGTCGAAACATTGCTTCCCGCGAGTTTCATGGAATATGTGCCGCTGGAATTCGACAAAACGCAAGAAGAGCGCGCCATTCGTGCGCTTGTCGAGATCAGCGCCGGCCTTGCTATTCCAAAGGAGAGCATATCGCATAGCGTCAGGTTTGGCGGCATTTATGTCGAGATCCTGGCCGAAGCCGATGATTGGGGCGCCGATCTTATCGTGGTCGGATCGCATAGGCCGTCCATGTCGACCTATCTTATCGGCTCCAACGCGAAAACAATCGTGCGGCACGCCAAATGTTCGGTGTTGGTCATCCGCACGTAAAGCCGGAATTTTTTGAAAATCGTGGCAACCGGGGCGGTCCCCGGCCGGTAATCGAGAAGCCACGCTGGGTTTACGACACGGCGACCGGAAGAACCGGCGGCAATTGACGTTCGCGTTTGTGTTGTGGCCGCGCGGCGCGACCTTTCGCCGGGCTCGGGAGATCTAATACCAAGTCTCGCTGATCACGACCGATAGGCCCACTCTCTTGTTCCGATGGAGATGATTTTCCAGGGCATGTCGATGAGCTTGTTCCAGGCGAAGCAGCAGTGGTCGAGAATGTCGTCGTAGGATTTGAAGACGCGGTTCGAGAGCCAGTTGTCGCGCATGAATTGCCAGATGTTCTCGACCGGATTGAGCTCGGGCGATTTCGGCGGCAACGGCAAGAGCGTGATGTTGTCCGGGACGGGAAGCTTCGCCGAGACATGCCACCCGGCCTGATCGAGAAGAACGAGCGCATGCGCGCTTGGTGCGACCGCAAGCGAGATTTCTTCGAGATGCAGGGCCATGGCCTCGCTGTTGCAGGAGGGTAGTACGAGCCCGGCGCCTTTTCCTTCGGCCGGGCAGATGGCGCCGAAAATATAGGCTGAACTCGTCCTCTGGTCGTGCGGCGCCGAAGGCCGTGTCCCGCGTTTCGCCCATCGGCGGGTGACCTTGTTTTTCTGCCCGATCCGAGCTTCGTCTTGAAACCAAATCTCTATCGGCTTGCCAGGAGCCTCTTTTGCGGCGGTCTCCTCCACGAGGGCGAGAAAGTTTTTTTAAAAGCCGCCGCGGCTTCCTCGTCTTGCGCATGATGGCGCGGTCGCGCCGAGAGCTTGCGAAAGCCCATATGCCGCAGCTCGCGGCTGAGCGTCGGCTTGGAGATCGAAACCCGGAACTCTTCGAAGAGCCACTGCGCCAGATCGATCAGCCGCCAGCGGACGACGCCATGCAGGGCGGGAATTGGCCCATCTTCCACGACCTGCCGCAAGGCTTGGCGCTGGCGCTCGCCGAGGATGCTGGGAGCGCCCGGCGCTTTGCCGGTCAAGAGACCATCAGGACCTTTGGCGTTGAAACGGACAACCCAGTCGCGCACGATCTGCACCCCGACCCCGCCGATCCGCGCCGCATCCGGCCGCGAGCCGCCATCATAAATCTCGGCCAGTGCCAAGAGACGCCGGGTCTGATCGGGGTCACGCGATCGCCGCGCCAGCATGCGCAGGCCAATCGTGTCAAAGTCAGAGCGAAGCGGAACCGGAGTTGACATGGCAAACTCTCCCAAAAGCTGTTTGCCATGGTGAATCAGATAAATGCCGATTTGGGAATCCGCCTCAGGAGTCAAACTTTCAGAGACTTGGTATAATGCTTCCTTTGCTCGACTTCCTCGACGATGTGGCTTGGCCCTTTGGTCAACACGCGGCTCGCGCGCGGAATTCTTGGCAAGGACGTTTTCGCGCGGATTGCGAAGATTAGACCTCTTGCATAACCCTTTTTTAAGCAACAGTTGATTCGTTGCCGCCAAAGGGGAGCGGCGATGAGATGTGATTCGGTCAAAGAGCTGCAAGGCGCAGCATTCCGGCGGCTTACGGGTGTCCGGAGGAGCACATTTGAAGACTTGGTGGCGGTGCTTTTTGCCGCCAAATGCAAGCAGAAGGCGGCCGGCGGCAAGCCCAACACGCTTTGCATCGAAGACCAGCTTTTGATGATGCTCGAATATTGGCGGGAATACCGGACTTATTTTCATATCGGGCAAACTTACGGGATCAGCGAAAGCGCCGCCTACCGCAACATCAAATGGCGTGAAAATACCCTGGCCAAAAGCAAGGTCTTTCGGTTACCGGGACGCAAGGCTGTGGCGGCAAGCGAGCGGGTGTTCGACATCGTCTTAATCGACGCAACCGAGACACCCATCGAACGGCCAAAAAAAACAAAGGCGCTACTATTCTGGCAAGAAGAAGCGGCACACGCTGAAAACCCAGCTCGTCGTCGAAAAATCGACACGCCGCATTCTCTGCCTCGCGCACGAAAAAGGACGGCGACACGACTTCCGGCTGTTCAAAACATCGAAGGTGCGGCTGCATCCTGAGACGAAAGCCGTTGCCGACCGCGGTTATCAAGGCCTGCAGAGAAGGCACGCGAAGACGAGCCTGCCCAAAAAGCGCAGCAAAAAGACTCCGTTGTCCGCAAGCGACCGGGAAAGAAACCGCGCCATCTCCGGCGAACGCGTGGCTTGCGAGAACGTCATCGCCATGCTCAAACGCTTCAAAATCATCGCCGACCGCTATAGAAACCGCCGTCGCCGTTTCGGTCTGCGCTTCTTCCTTATCGCCGCAATCTACAACATAGAGCTCGAGGCCGCGTAACGGTTATGCAAGAGGTCTATTGATTCTGGTCCTGGTGTCGCGCAGACACACGACGCCGCCGACCGAAGGTTTATGCGGCGTTTGCTCTTGAGAAAGCGTTTGGTGCGGGCGGCCGGAATCGAACCGGCACTCTGTCGCCAGAACTGGATTTTGAGTTCAGCGCGTCTACCAGTTCCGCCACGCCCGCATGAAGCCGCGAGTTCTTCGCAATCCAAGCTGCGGCGCCACTCTTTTGCGGCTTTTAATCGCGCCTATCTGCCACGACTCCGAGCGTCAAGTCCAGCGGCACCCCGCGCGGAACGCTGGTGTGGACATCGTTTATTCCGCCGCGAGTTTCACCGGCGCCGGTCCCGCGCGGAACTGCTCCAGCAGATCCTGCTCCTCGGCTTTGGCGGCCTTCAAATGCTTTGCTTTCACATGGCCGTAGCCGCGGATTTTTTCCGGAATCGAGGCAAGCGCGACCGCAATCGCATGATTGTCCGGGGATAGATGCGCCAAGATTTCCTCGATCAAAAATTCATAGTCCGTGATCAGCCTCCGCTCGATGCGGCGCTCTTTCGTATAGCCGAACACATCGAAAAGCGTTCCGCGCAGCCCTTTCAGCGCGGCAAGCAAACGGAAAACCGGCATGATCCACGGCCCGAAACTGGATTTGACGGCCTCGCCCTGCGCGTTCTTGCGGCCAAGAAAAGGCGGGGCGAGGTGAAATTCGAGGCGCGGATTGCCCTCGAACGACGCGCCGATCTGCTTCGCGAACGATCCGTCGCTATAAAGCCTTGCGACCTCATATTCGTCCTTGATCGCGAGCAGTTTGAAGTAATAGCGCGCGGCGGCTTCAGTAAGTTCATGCCTGCCCGGCACCTTGTCCAGCTCGGTTTCCCCGACGTGCTTCACATAAGTCAAATAGCGCTGCGCATAGGCTTCATCTTGATACCCCGTAAGGAAGGAGACGCGCCTCTCAATCAACTCCTCGAGGGATCGCGATTGCCGTTGCGTCGCGTTGCTTCGGCGCAAAGGCGCGGCAATAGCTTCCACCGCAGCGGAATTGGCGGCTTCGCGGCGGCCCCATAAAAATGCCGCCTGGTTCATCTCAACGGCTTCCCCATTGAGGACGATGGCATGCAGGAGCGAGGCATCGTCGAGTGGCACGAGGCCTTTTTGCCAGGCGTAGCCGAGCATGAACATATTCGCGGCGATCGAGTTGCCGAGCAAGGCGGTTGCGATGCCGGTTGCGTCGATAAAGTCGACGTGTCCCCCCGCAGCCTGGCGTATCGCCCGTTTGATGCCCTCCGGGTGGAGCGAAAAATTGGGATCATGGGTGAAATCGCCGGGGAAAATTTCCGCGGTGTTCACGACGACCCCAGTCTCGTCCTTGCGCACGGCGGCGAGCACCTTCTTCGTGCCGGAGACGACGAGATCGCAGCCGAGCACCAGATCGGCTTCGCCGGCGGCCACCCGGATCGCGTGAATATCGCCCGGCTTGGCGCCGATCTTGACATGGCTATAGACGGCGCCGCCCTTTTGCGCGAGGCCTGCCATGTCGATCGAGCCGCAGCCCTTGCCTTCGAGATGCGCCGCCATGCCCAAAATGGCGCCTATGGTGACGACGCCGGTGCCGCCCACTCCCGTCACGAGAATCCCACACGGCTTGGCGCCGATTGCCCGGACCCGGGGCCGCGGCAGGCCGGGAAAATCCTGCTGTTGTTTGATTTCGGCCTTCCTTGGGCGGGCGCCATGTACCGTAACCAAGGCCGGGCAGAAGCCATCGAGGCAGGAAAAATCCTTGTTGCAGCTCGACTGATCGATCACCCGCTTGCGGCCGAACTCTGTTTCGAGCGGCTGGATCGAAACGCAATTGGATTTCACCCCGCAATCGCCGCAGCCTTCGCACACAAGCTCGTTGATCATCACGCGACGGTCCGGGTCCGCCATCTCTCTCTTTTTGCGGCGGCGGCGTTTTTCCGCGGCGCAAGTTTGATCGTAAATGAGCACAGTGACGCCGGGGATCGCGGCAAGCTCGCGCTGCACGCTGTCGAGCTCGCGACGGTGCTTGATGGCGAGCCCCTCCGGCCATCGCGTAGCGGCCGGATATTTGTCCGGCTCGTCGGTGACGACGACGACGCGCTTTACGTTTTCGGCGGCGGCCTGGCGCGCGACCATTTCGACGGTCAGCCCGCCCTCAAGGTGCTGACCGCCGGTCATCGCCACCGCGTCGTTGAAAAGAATCTTGTAGGTGATGTTGACGCCGGAGGCGACGGCGAAGCGGAGCGCGAGGATGCCGGAATGATCGTAGGTGCCGTCGCCGAGGTTTTGAAACACATGCGCCCGTTGCGAGAAAGGCGCCTCGCCGATCCAGTTCGCCCCTTCGCCGCCCATCTGGGCAAAGCCCTCGGTGGAACGGTCCATCCATTGGACCATGTAATGGCAGCCGATCCCGGCATAGGCACGCATGCCATCGGGCACTTTTGTCGACGTGTTGTGCGGACAGCCGGAACAGAAATAAGGGGTGCGGACGGCAACCTCCCCGGCCATGGCGAGCGCCGCCTGTGCGCGTTCGAGGTTTCGCACCCGCTGTTCGAGATCCTCGCCACCGGTGAACCGCAACAAGCGGCGGCCGATCGCGATCGCGATGTCGTTGGCGTCGAGCGCGCCGGTGACCGGAAACAGCCACTTCCCGTCTTCGTCCTTTTTGCCGACGCAGACAGGTTGGCTCGGCGAGCCGTAAAGCTCCTCGCGCAGCTGGACTTCGATCAGCGACCGTTTTTCCTCAACGACGATAATCAATTCGAGCCCGCGCGCAAACTCACGAAGGCCCACTGGCTCGATCGGCCATGTGCAGGCGAGTTTCATGAGCCGCAAACCCAGCCGGTTCGCCGCGATCTCGTCGATACCGAGGTCGTCCATCGCCTGACGCACGTCGAGATAGGATTTTCCTGCCGTGATCACGCCGATTTTCGGGTTGGAACCGCCGGAGGTGATGATTTTGTTCAAGCGATTGGCACGGAGCCAGGCGAGCATGGCGTCGCGCTTGAAATTCTGCAGGCGCTTCTCTTGATCGAGGACCGTGTCGCCCGCGCGAATATTGAGGCCGCCGGGCGGCATGCCGAAACCGGCTGGAACAATGGGCCGCACGCGATCGAGCGAGACGTCGATCGAGCCCGTCGATTCAACCGTATCCTTCAAACATTTGAGACCGGCCCAGGTGCCGGTGAAACGGCTCATCGCATAGCCGTAAAGCCCGTAATCGACGATCTCTTGCACGCCAGCCGGCGACAGGACCGGCATCATCACATTGACGAAATTGAACTCGGATTGATGCGCGGTCGTCGAAGATTCGGCGGTGTGATCGTCGCCCATGAGGGCAAGTACGCCGCCATATTTTGAGGTGCCCGCGAGATTGGCGTGGCGGAGGACATCGCCGCTGCGATCGACGCCAGGACCCTTGCCGTACCAGAGCGCGAAGACGCCATCGTACTTGCCCTCCCCGCGGATCTCGGCCTGTTGCGCGCCCCATATGGCGGTCGCGGCGAGATCCTCGTTGAGGCCCGGCTGGAACAGGATGCCGGCGGCATCGAGCGGGCGCTTTGCGCGCAAGAAAGCAAGGTCGAGACCGCCGAGCGGTGAGCCGCGATAGCCCGAGATGAAACCGGCAGTGGTAAGTCTATTGCGCCGGTCGAGCTCCTTCTGCATGAGAAGGAGCCTGACGATCGCCTGCGGACCGGAGACAAAAATTCGCCGCTTTGTCAGATCGTATTTGTCGTCGAGCGAAGTGGAGTTCAGGTCCTGGGGGAGGTCGACCGGACCCGTCACTGCGACCGTCATCGCTTGCGTCTCCTGCCGGACGGCTGCCGTCCAGCGATGCGGCGTCCGCCGCAACTCGGTGAATATAGGAGGTTTATGCCCGATTTCCAAGGTTTGACTGGGTTTTCCACCAGAGAACGGCTTCATCCGGTCGCATCACGCAACCGAAAAGAGCCCTTACGCCGGCTCGCGCAATGGCATCCGCCTGTAGCTGAAGGCGGCCGCGCCCGCGTCTTCGCCTTGCGCCGCGAGCACGGCGACTTTTAGGACCTTATCATGATGCGGCGAAAGGTGACATACGGGGTCCGCCTCCCGCGCGTCGCCGGTCAGCGCCAGCGCCTGGCAGCGGCAGCCGCCATAATCGATCGTCTTGCGCGGGCAGGAGCGGCAAGGCTCCCGCATCCAATCCTCCCCCCGGTACGCATTGAAAGCGGGCGAATTGGTCCAGATGTCCTCGATTGAACGATCGCGCACATTCCAGAAAACCAGATCTGGAATGGTTTCCGCCGCGTGGCAAGGCAGCGCTTTGCCCGAGGGGGTAATATTTAACCCACGTTTGGCCCACCCGCCCATGCAGGCCTTCGGATAACGGGCGTGATAATCGGGGATCACATGGTCGATGACGATGATCCCGGCATAGGTCTTTTTGAGAGCTTCGACTTCGGCAATCGCCGATTCCGCCTGCGCCGCGGTTGGCATGAGCGCGGCGCGATTGGCGAGCGCCCAGCCGTAAAATTGGGTGTGCGCGATTTCGACCCGGCGTGCGCCGAGCGCGACGGCGAGCCGGACGATATCTCCCGCGCGCAAAATATTGGCCCGGTGGATCACGGCATTCACGGTGAGCGGCAGGCACGCTTGCGTGATCCATTCGGCGACCGCCTGTTTGCGGGCGAAGGCTCCCCTGTAGCCCGCGATCCGGTCGGCCGACGGCGCGTCGGAATCCTGAATCGAAAGCTGCGCGTGGTCGAGCCCGGCATCGGCGAGTTCCTTGATACGATCCTGCGTGAGGCCGATCCCGGAGGTGATGAGATTTGTATAAAGCCCCACTTTCGCGCAATGCGCGACGATCAGGGCGAGATCGTGCCGGGCCGCCGGTTCGCCGCCGGAAAGATGCGCATGCAGAACGCCAAGGGCCGCGGCTTGTGAGAAAACGCGGGCCCATTCAGAGGTGTCGAGTTCGTCGGCCCGCGCGTCAAGCGCGAGCGGATTGGAACAATAGGGGCAGCCGAGAGGACAGCGATGCGTCAGCTCGGCGAGAAGCGCGACCGGCGGGGCAACTCTTTCTTTCGAGTCAAGTCTTGCCGGCAAGGCGGTCATAAATCCACCATTCGCTTGGCCGCGAGCTCTTCCAGCAACGCTCGCACATCCGTCTCGACCCTCGCGCGGCCGGCGGAAAATTGGGCGGCGAGATCATCGACGATCGCTGCGACGGTGGCGGTTCCGTCGCAGCGTTGCAAAATCTCGACCGCGATAGCATTGGCCTTGATCACGCGCTCGGGCGCGAGGAGCAGCCATTCGCCCCGAATCTCGTCGTATTTCAACCTCACGCCGCGCGCCAGGCGTGGTTTCCACACGATGTCTTGGTCGCTTGTTCGCATCATGCCGCTTGACCATGGGCGGTCTCGGATCCCGGCATCCAGGCTCCAGGCGGGACGGCGCGATCGACATAAGCGCTCCAAAGGGCATCGAGCTGCGCCCAAAGCACCGAGCATTTGAATTCGAGGGCGGCGAGGACGGCATCCTGCTCGGCGCGAGTCGCGGCGTTTTGCTTCACGTAATCGAGGGCGAATTCGCTGTCGCGCTTGGCTTGCACCGGGCGCTGCGAAAAATACGCGAGCGTTTCCTTGCTGACGAAATCATAATGGGCAAGCATGCCCGCGACCCGCTCGTTGATAATGGCGGGCGAAAACAACTCCGTGAGGGACGAGGCGATTGCCTCAAGCAGGCTCCGCGCGCGGCAGAATTCGACATAGGCCTCGACGGCAAAACGCGTGCCCGGCAATATGCCTTGCGTCGAGGTCACGTAATCGCGCGAAAAGCCCAGGCTATCGGTGAGCTTCAGCCAGCGCTCGATGCCGCCGTCGCCTGCTTCGCGGCCGTCATGATCCTCGATGCGTTTACGCCAGTGCCGGCGGTCTCGGACATCTGACATCCGGGTCAGGATCGTCGCATCCTTGATCGGGATCATCGCCTGGTAATAGTAGCGGTTGAGTGCCCAGGCCTGCACCTCTTGATATGTGCATTGACCGTTGTGCAGACGGCGGTGAAACCGGTGCAGATTATGATAGCGCTCCGCCCCGGTTTGGCGCAAACGGGCTTCGAGTTCCTCGCTGGTCAAAGCCGGATTGGGGCTGCTCACAGGCAGATCTCCATGCCATCATAGGCGACGTCCCAACCGGCACGCTCGACGGCCGCGCGTTGCGGCGAATCCTCAATCAGAACCGGGTTCGTATTGTTGATATGAACATAAATCTTGCGGCCGATCGCGCAGGACGCAAGCCGCTCGAGCGAGCCGCTTTCGCCGCTCATCGCGACATGGCCCATGCGCCAGGCGGTTTTCTTGGACAAACCCAGATTTACCATCTCGTCGTCCGTGAAAGTGGTGCCGTCGAAGAAAACGAGCGCCGCCCCGACGAGCCTTTTTATTACTCCTTCGTTGATCCCGGCGCAGCCCGGCACGTAGAAAAAGCTCTTGGCGCCGTCGCTAAGCTCGACCCCGACGGTCGCCTCGCTCTCGGCGCCGACCGCGACGTTCTTCCCTTCGAGATAGAGAGGAACTTTTCCCGGCACCGCGAACGGCGTGACGAAGATGCCGAGGCCGGTATCCACGGGGACCTCGAGTTCGGCCACGCGCGTATCGACGATATCCTTGTTCAAGACGGCAAAAATCCCCGCGCCCGTCTGCGCCAAGGTTGCGCGGCTTCCAAACAGCGTGAAAGGCTGCTGCTCGCGGAGGCTCAAAAGCCCGGCGAGATGATCGACCTCGGCATTGGTGACGAAGACGGCCCCGATCGGCGAATGCCTCTTCGCGCCGCGAGGGTGCAGGCACGGCGAAGCGATGATTTGCTGGCGGAGATCCGGCGACGCGTTCAAAAGCAACCACCGTTCGCCGTCGGCGCTGATGGCGAGACTTGATTGGCTCCGCGGCTTGACGCGCCGATCGCCGCTCCAGGCAAGCTGGCAAACCGGGCAGAGACAGTTCCATTGAGGAAAGCCGCCGCCGGCCGCCGAACCCAAGACGAGTATGCGCAAGGCGCGCGCCGATCATAATATTCTAACGAAGTGGCGAGCCGGGACCATCAGATCTCGGCGGAAAGATAGCTCGTCACTTCCATGCCAATGCAGATTTCGGTGATAATTGGAGTCGTCCAAGTCATGTGCTTCTACCTCCATCTCAGCGTTGCGATTGTTAGGCGCAACCGTTTTCTTAATCTCGAACAGTCGTCGAGACCGTCCCAATCCTCTATCTAGCATTGACCGCCGCCTGGCGCCATTCCTTTTTTCAAGCGGGTAAGAGCCAGCCGCGTTCCGCCGCCGCCTTGGCCTCGAAAGCTTCAATTTTCGCGGCCTTTTGCAGGGTCAGGCCGATATCGTCGAGACCGTTCGAGAGGCAATGCTTGCGGAAAGGGTCGATATCGAAGGTGACGACAACGCCGTCCGGGCCGCGAATTTCCTGGGCTTCGAGATCGATCGAAAGCATCGCATTGGCGCCGCGTTTGGCGTCATCCATGAGCTTGGCGTGGTTTTCTGGCGAAACAATGACCGGAAGAATACCGTTCTTGAAGCAGTTGTTATAGAAAATATCGGCAAAACTCGTCGAGATGATGCAGCGGATTCCAAAGTCGAGGAGCGCCCAGGGGGCGTGCTCGCGCGAGGAGCCGCAACCGAAATTATCTTCCGCGACAAGAATTTTGGCCTTGCGATAGGCCGGTTTGTTCAAGACGAAATCCGGGTTTTCGGTTCCATCTTCGTGATAGCGGAGTTCGGCGAAAAGCCCGCTGCCCAAGCCGGTGCGTTTGATCGTCTTGAGATATTGTTTCGGGATGATCATGTCGGTGTCGACATTGGTCATTTCGAGCGGCGCCGCGACACCGGTGAGCGAGGTGAATTTTTCCATTTTGGTCCTGGCCGTTTGAAACCCGCACTTTCATCTTTGTAACTTGGAGGGCACCATTGGTGATAGTCCAGCGCCAGCGGGGGCGGACGGGCGACCGGAGAAAGCAAGCCAAGCCCGCAGCTCGAAGGACGCGTCGCGCGGCTCGCGAGGCGCCTCTCCGTCGCCCGCTTCCATTGCGTCCGCTTCGCGTACCGCTGCGCTCGCAATGGAACCTCGGGCTTCCTTCCGCTCGCCCCTCAAGAGGGGAAGCGGCGCTTCGCCGCAATGAGCGATGCCGGCTGGCCCCGTGCGATTACGCCATATAGGATCTGGGTATCGTTGTCATGCCCCCATCAGCGCCGCGACATGCGCGGCGACGGAGCGGGCGAGCCCTTCGAGGTGATAGCCGCCTTCGAGAACCGAAACGATGCGGCCCCTCGCATGTCTCCCGGCGACCTCCATCAGCTGCTCTGTTGCCCAGGCAAAGTCCTCCTCGACAAGATTGAGACCGCCGAGCGGATCGAGACGATGCGCGTCGAACCCTGCGGAGATGACGATCAAATCCGGGCGAAACAGTTTTACGCGAGGCAGCAGCAAGGCTTCCATCGCCTCCCGGAACACCGCGCCATCGTCGCCCGCGGTGAGCGGCGCATTGACGATATTGTCATGCTCGCCGCGCTCGTCGCGCGCGCCAGTGCCGGGAAACAGCGGCATTTGATGCGTCGAGGCATAGAGAACGGAGCGGTCGGACCAGAAAATTTCTTGGGTTCCATTGCCGTGATGCACATCGAAATCGAGAATCGCCACCCGCTCGGCGCCATGCGCTACTTGCGCATGGCGCGCCGCGATCGCCGCATTGTTGAAAAAGCAAAACCCCATTGGCGAGGCGGTCCCGGCATGATGGCCCGGAGGACGCAGCGCGACAAAGGCATTATCGACGCCGCCGCGCATGACCTCGTCGACAGCCGCCGTGGCGGCGCCGACGCAATAAGCAATCGCGGCAAAACTTCTCGCGCTCATCACGGTGTCTGGATCGAGATGGACTTTTCCGCGTAAGGGAGTCGCGGCCTCGATCGCATCGACATAATGCGCGGGGTGAACACGCAATATCGCCGCGCGGTCAAGACCGGGGGAATCCACCCGGATCAGCTTCGCGAAGCGCACGTGTTCAAGGGCCTCCGTTATCACCCGGATACGGTCTGGACGTTCTGGATGACCAGGTCCGGTATCGTGATCGAGATACGAAAAGTGGCTCAAAAAAAGGGTGGTCACGGGGGACAAACTCGCGGGGCGCTCGCCGCCGGGCAGTCGGCGTAATGGTTTTACCATGTCCGTCTCAGCGGCCCCCCATCACTTATGGCGTCCCAAGCCTTCTGTCCATTTGGCGGCGCCGCGTAGGAATAGTTTCGATGGCGGCGGTTTCGGCCCGCGCGACAGAGCCATGGCGGAACGCGGAACGAGAATGGGGGAAATTCGAATTATATTGGAGTCGCGGATGCCAATTTCGGGCATTGGGCGGATTTTGGGAGGACCGAGTGGCGCGTGACTTGCTTGGAGAGATCGATAGCTTGCTGGCCTGGCGCGCCGGTGGACGGCTTCTTGTCGGACGCGAGCGCATCGCCTTGCTCGAAGCCGTGATGGAGCACAAGAGCATCACCAAGGCGGCGGAAATAACGGGGTTCAGCTACAAGACCGCCTGGGATGCTGTCAACGCGATCAATAATCTTCTGCCGCGCCCCGCGTTCGTCACCCGCACGGGCGGTTCGCATGGCGGTGGCGCCGAAGTGACCGACGAAGGTCGGAGATTGATCCTGGCCTTCCGCCGTCTCGAGGAAAAACTCGGCCGTATTTCGGCGGCAATCGCGGTGGAAGGCTTGGAGCATGACCAAGACCTACTATTTTGGGGCATCGGTCTGAAACTCAGTGTCCGCAATGCGCTGTTCTGCAAGATTGTCAAAATCACGCGAGCGCCTATCAATATCGAAATAAAGCTCGAAGTCTCGCCCGGCCTCATAGTCACCACGGTCGTTACCAATGCGAGCGTGAATGAACTTTGTCTCGCGCCAGGCCGCTGGTGCGTTGCGATGGTCAATGCCTCGTCCGTCATGCTTGCGCAAGAGCGCGGGTCGCTACGCATCTCGGCGCGCAACAAGATCGTGGGAACTGTGGTCCACCGCATCGATGACGCCGCCGATAGCGAGGTCACCATCGCTATCGGCGGCGGCAAGACCATCACCGCGGTTGTCACCCGCGAGGGCGCCGACGAAGCCGGGGCGACGATGGGCGCGCAAGTCCTGGCAATCTTCAAGACTTCGCATGTCATTCTCGCGAGCGATTGAGGCAAGATTGTTCGCCGGCGCCGCGCCGTGCCCAATCCTAGCTTGACTCAAGGCTCGGCAATTTGCCTAGATCGAAACGCGAATGAGGCCGATGCAAACCGCCTCTGGCTGGAACTCCCATTCCAGATGCCATCGCGCCGCCTTTCGATTTGCGGAGCGCCACGCCGATGTCCCTTGCCTACCCGAGTATCGATCCGGTTCTGATCGCGATCGGTCCCTTGCCGATCCGCTGGTATGCCTTGGCCTATATCGCCGGGCTGGTGCTCGGGTGGGCCTATGCGCGGGCACTGGTGAAGCAAAAGGCCTTTTGGGGCGGCACGCCTCCCTTCGATCCCTTGGCCGTTGACGATCTTCTCCTCTCGGCGGCGATGGGGGTCATTCTCGGCGGAAGGCTCGGCTATGTGCTATTTTACAATGCCGGATTTTATCTTGCGCATCCGGCCGAGATTTTCGCTGTTTGGAAAGGCGGTATGTCGTTTCATGGCGGATTCGCCGGAACCGCTCTCGCGATCTATGTCCTCGCCAAGCGCAAGAGAATTTCGGTGCTGAGCCTTGCCGACGTCTGCGCCGCCGCGGTTCCGGTCGGGCTTTTTCTCGGCCGCGTCGCGAATTTCATCAAGCCGGAACTTTGGGGCCGGCCGGCTGACGTGCCTTGGGCGATGGTTTTTCCCGGCGCCGGGCCGAGCCCCCGCCACCCGAGCCAGCTCTACGAGGCAGGCCTCGAAGGGGTTGTCCTCTTTCTTTTGCTTTATGTCGCGGTTCATATGGGCGCGCTGCGGCGGCCGGGACTTGTCGCCGGGCTTTTTGCCGCCGGCTACGGTATCGCGCGCATCGCTTGCGAATTTTTTCGCGAACCGGACCCGCAGCTGGGCTTTCTGTTCGGCGGCGCGACCATGGGCATGCTCTTGTCGCTGCCGTTGATCGCCGTAGGCTTTATTTTTATCGTCCATGCTTGCCGCCGGCCGACCGGCCTCGGCATGAATAGACCCGCATGAACCCGCTCGAAAATCTCATCCGCGAGACGATCGCCGAAAGCGGGCCAATGACCCTCGAGACCTACATGACCCTTGCGCTGGTGCATCCGGTGCACGGCTATTACGCCTCCAAAATGCCGTTGGGAGAGAGCGGCGATTTCACCACCGCGCCGGAGATCAGCCAGATGTTCGGTGAATTGATTGGCCTTTGGTGCGTCGCGGTCTGGCGCGCCGTGGGCGAACCCAGGCCCCTTCTGCTCGCCGAATTGGGGCCAGGGCGCGGCAGTTTGATGGCGGACGCCTTACGCGCGGCACGGATTGCGCCGGATTTCCTTGGCGCAATCGATCTCAATCTTGTCGAGACAAGCGAGGTCTTGGCGGCTTGCCAGCGCGTGTCGCTGCAAGAATCGCGGGTTGCGGCGAGGTGGCACAAGACCGCGGAGGAGTTGCCGAGTGGCCCCGCGATCATTGTCGCCAATGAGTTTTTCGATTGCCTGCCGGTGCGCCATTTCGTCCGTGGCCCGGAAGGCTGGCACGAACGGCTTGTCGGACTAGATGGCGAGGGGCGGTTGTGCTTTGGCCTTGCGCCGGACGCCGAACCAGGCCTTGCCGCGCCGGGCGAAGCTGGGCAAGTGATCGAGGTGGGTCTCGCGGGGGCCCATTTGATGGCGCGGCTTGCGGCGCGCATTGCCGCTGGGGGCGGCGCGCTCCTCGTCATCGACTACGGCTACGACACGCCCGGGCGCGGCGAAACCTTGCAGGCGGTGAAGCGGCATCGTTTCGCCGATCCCTTGCGCGATCCCGGCGAAGCCGATCTCACCGCGCATGTCGATTTTCGTGGCCTTGCGCGGGCGGCACTTGCGGCGGGGGCGCGCGCCAATGGCCCCGTGCCGCAAGGCGAATGGCTGGCTCGTCTCGGCATCCATGAACGCGCCGCGGCGTTGCGGCGCTTTGCCAGCGAGCGCCAGCGTGCGGCCATCGATTTCGGCGCTCCTGCGTCTCGTGGGCGGAGGCCACGGCTCCGGCGCAACGGACATGGCGCGGCTTTTCAAGGCGCTCGCGGTGACAGCGCCCGGTTTTGCCGCCCCGCCAGGTTTCGAGACGCCTGCGGCATGACGCAAAAAACTGCAATACCACTGCGCGCGACCGTCCTCGACGCGCCGGGCCTGACCCACGGATTTTTCACCCGGCAGGGCGGCATCTCGACTGGAGTTTACGCATCGCTCAACGGCGGGGTGGGCTCGCGGGACGATCCGAACTCGGTTGCCGAAAACCGGCGCCGGATGGCGGCGCACCTTTGCGTCGATCCTGCGGATCTCCTCGTGCCTTACCAGATTCATTCGGCTAAGGCGCTGATCGTGACGCAAGTTTTTGTCGAGTGCCCGCGTTGCGATGCCCTGGTGACGTCCGTGCGAGGTCTAGGGCTAGGCGTCACTGGGGCCGATTGCGGCATGATCCTGTTCGCCGACCGGGAGGCGCGGGTGATCGGCGCCGCGCATGCCGGCTCGAAAGGCGCGCTCGCTGGCGTGCTCGAAGCAACGCTCGAAGCGATGGAAACGCTTGGCGCGCGCCGCGCTTCGACGGCGGCTGCTCTTGGCCCCACCATCTCGCGGAAAAGTTACGAAGTCGGCGCCGAATTCGCTGATCGATTCGCAGCCGTATCGGCCGATTATGCGCGCTTCTTCGCGAAGTCCAATCGCGCGGAGCATTTCCTGTTCGATCTGCCGGGGTTTATCGCGATGCGGCTGCGGCTTGCGGGCATCGGCTCATTCGAGGACGTTACACGCGATACCTATGCCGAGCCGGGGTCATTTTATTCCTACCGCCGCTGCGTGCATCAAAACGAGCCCGATTACGGCCGCCAGATCGCGGCGATCGCGCTTCTCTGACTCATTTTAGGCCGCCGCTTTTTCAACGATCAGTCCGCCGCCGTCTTGGGTTCCGCCGGCGCGCCCTCCCATTCGGTATGGGCGGGAATTTGTTCGCCCTTCATCACGAGGGTCAGGGGTCCCAGTCGCGCATAATCGGAAACGCGCGTATCGTAAAGCACGGTAGAACCCGCGCCGACGGTGACACCGTTGCCGACGAAGACCTTGCCGACCTTCATGACGCGGTCCTCGTAGAGATGCGTTTGCAGCGCGCACAGATCATTCAAAGCCGCGTAATCGCCGACGCTCACGCAGTCGAACTCAGTGATGTCAGTCATGTTCATGAAAACGCCGCGCCCGAATTTCGTACCGAACAGGCGCATGAGCCAAGGGAGGAAAGGCGTGCCGCGCAAATGATCGAGCAAAACCTTGCCAGCTAGGCCCCAATAGATGACGGCAGCCGCCTCGGTCCGCATGGCCCACCAGGACCACATCGGTTTGACCATCGGCTCGTAGCGTCCCATCGTGATCCATTTCAGGGCGACAACGACCAGGGTCAGGGCTAGGCAGATGGCGGCCGAGGCAAGCATGAACTGCCATAGCACCTCGAAATATTTGCCTTCGAGAACGCCCGTGCTGAACCATTCCACCGCCCAGGTTCCAAAGGTAATGAACAGCGTGGTCGGCAGGGAAATCGCCACCGCCTCGAAGCAGGCGCGCGCGAATTTTTTCCAGCGCGGCGGCTCGTAGGTCCAATTCGCGCCACCGCCATCGAATGTCTGGCGGACCGGCAGTTTAATCGGCGGGGAGCCGAACCAGGTATCGCCCGGGCGCATCAAATGGTTCGCGGGCGGCTTCGACTTGATGCCGATCAGCGCGCCTCCTGGAATTTCGGCCCCGGCGGGCACCACGGCGCTATTTCCGACGAAAACGCGCGGACCCGTTTTGACGCGTTTCAAATATATCCAGCCGTTGCGGATCTCTTCGTCGCCAAGGACGACTTCATCGGCGATGAAGCATTTCTCGCCGATCTCGACGAGATCGTAGCGGCCGGACAGATTCGTCGAAATTTCCGCGTCCTTGCCGATCTTGGCGCCCATCAGCCGGTACCAGGCGCGCATATAGACCGTCGCGAACAAGGACGACAATGTTTCGAGCGTCACCTCGGTTGCGAGCGCCACCGCCCATTTGCGCAAATAGAACCACGAATGAACCGAATAAGTCCCTTCGCGCACCCGCGGCAGGATGACCCAGCGGCAAGCTGCGATGAAGCCGACGGTGACGAGCACCATGACGAAGGCGGTGGGCAAGGCCATGATAGGGATCGAGAGCATGTAAAGCGTGCGATCGAAATCGGCGGTGCCGATCAGATCGTCGATCCGGTCGAACACCCAAAAGGCCGGGAAAATCGGCAACAAGCCGAGTGGGGGTATCGCCAAAAGCAGGACCCCATACATGATCGCCATGATGCCTCGGCGTGCGCGGGAAGCCGTAGGCGGCACGTCCAGCGCAACGCGATCCACCTTGCGAACCTTACGCCCCGGCGAGCCATCCCAAACGTCCCAGGAGCCAATGCGGCCGCCCGCGCCGATGGCGGTCAGATCGCCGAGCTCGGCCCCCTCTTCGATGAAGACATTTTCCTCGATGACGCAGGACGATCCGATATAGGCCTCGGCGCCGATCTCGATCGTGCCAATGATGAGTTCGTTGCCCTCCACCCGCGCATTGGCGAAATTGGCGTTTGATCCAATGCTCGCGCCGGCGCCGATCGAGATTAGATCGGCCGCGCCAGGCTCGATCTGGCCAATGAGCGCGTCCTTGCCGATTTGCGCCCCAAGCGCCCTCAGATAGAACCGCATGATGGGGGAGCTTTCGAACCATTTGATATGAACCAGTCCAAGAAAACGCTTCACCAGCCACCAGCGGAAATAATAAACGCCCCATAAGGGATAACGGCCAGGTTTGGTCTTGCCGATCACCAGCCATTTCGCAGCGATGACGATTGCCACCGTAGCGATATTGATGCACATGTAGACGCCGATGAGCGAAACCATTTCCTCGAAAAAGCTTGCGTCCGCGCCGGTGAGCAGCATGTAGCTTACGAACACACCGAGCCATTGCGCGGTCACCAGCGCGAGTATCACCGGAAGCGCCGCGGCCTGCGCGCACCCGCAGAGGAAGCGGCGCAACACCGGCGGCGGCACGAAGGATAGATCCTCGGCCTTGGATCGATATCCCCATTTGCGGTCGAGGAGTTCGGCCATCGCGCGCAGCGAACGCGCGGTGTAGACGTCTTGCAAGGTGATCCGCGCCAACGCGGGGGTTTCGCGCACGGTCGAGATGAAGCGCGCCGCGAGAAGCGAATGGCCGCCGAGATCGGTGAAAAAATCGGCATCGAAAGGAATGGCCTGCGGCGGCAGCACGCGTTTGGCGGCGTCGAGGAGTTTTGCCTCGGTTTCGCTCCGCGGCTCTTCCTGCGCCTCGACGGCAACGGTCGCGGCGAGTTCGATCTGCTTCAGGCTCTTGCGGTCGATTTTGCCGGAGGCCAGTTTCGGCAGGCTACCAACTAGCTCGAACCGTTCCGGAACCATATATGCCGGCAGGCTTTGCCGCAGCTCGTTGCGCAAGAGTCGCGCGTCGATTTCGGCGTCCAAGGAGGGAACCACGAACGCGACGAGCTGTTCGGTTTCGTTGGCGTTGCGCAAGACGACGGCGGCATGCGCAACGCCAGGGAGACCGGCGAGCTTTGCTTCGATTTCGCCCAATTCGACGCGAAAGCCGCGCACCTTGACCTGATCGTCGATCCGGCCATGGAACACGATTTCGCCGTTGCTGTCGACCTCCACCGCATCGCCGGACCTGTACAACACCGGATCGGGCGCGTCATCCAGATAAGGATTGGCGATGAATTTCTCGCGGGTCAGCCGGTCGCGGCGCAAATAGCCTTTCGCCACCCCGGGCCCGCCGATGAGAAGCTCGCCTTCGACGCCGGGCGGGAGAAGGTCGAGGCGCTCGCCCGCCACATAGCAAGTGTAATTCGCGATCGGCCGTCCGATCGTGACCTGAACGCCCGGCCGCACTTCCGCGATCGTCGCGACGACCGTCGTCTCCGTCGGGCCATAGGAATTGAAGATCTTGCGCCCAGGCCTATACCAGCGATTGGCAATCGACGGCGGGCAGGCCTCGCCGCCAAGGATGATCAGCCGCAAGGTTGCGACATCGCACGGCAGGAGCGTCAAAAGGGTCGGCACCGTGTCCAACACCGTCACGCGATTGGCTTCGAGAAGACCGGGGAGCTTGTCGGCCTCGCCCATCATTTCGGCGGTCGCCACGAAAAGGCTCGCGCCGGCAAGGTAAGGAAGCCAGATTTCCTCCATGGATAGATCGAAGGCAACCGAAGCGCCCTGGAAAACAACATCGCTTGCCTCAACCCCGTAGACTTCGTTGGCGGCGCGCAAATAATGGCAAATATTGCGCCCCGATATCACGATGCCCTTGGGTGTCCCGGTCGAACCGGACGTGTAAATGAGATAGGCGGGGTCCTCAGGGCGCGCGCCGAGTGCGCGGGCGTCGACTGTGACCGGGTCTTCGACATCCTTCGAATCGGCCAGAAGACCGGCAAAAGTCCAAGCAGGGCAGGGGGCCTTAAGCTTTGCGGCGAAAGAGGAGGTGGTCAAAATGCCTCTAGCTTCGGCGTCTAACAGGCAAACAGCGACGCGCTCAGCGGGAGCGTCCGCATCGAAGGGAAGCCAGGCGGCGCCGGTCTTCGCGATCGCGATTTGCGCGACCAGAACCTCGTGGCCGCGCGGCATCCAAAGGCCAACGATGCGGCCCGGACGGGCGCCCTTGCGCAGAAGGCCGCGGGCGAGGGCGTCGGCTTTCGCATCGACCTCGGCGTAGGTGAGCTTGCCCTCCGGCGTGATCATGGCGATGGCGGAAGGACGGCTGGCCGCGGTTGCGGCAAAGATCTCGCAGAGCAATTCGTCGCGGATCAAATCCGGCCGCGCGGGGCCGCGCAAAACCGCGCCTTGAGCGAGCGCTGGCGGCGTGTCAATGTCCGGGAAAGCTTGGGCGGGCGCCAAACGATGCAGCATAAGTTATCCAGTTGCCTCTAAATTTATGCGCCATTGCCGAACATCGACACCTTCCGCGGCAACGTTGCCCGACTCCTGCATTAACAATCCTTAGGGATTGCTCCTGAGCACCAGCCGAAGCCGGGTAGAATATAATGCTTCGGATTCAACCCGTGATATTATCATGAAGGCGCTCTGTTAATCCTTAACGATGTTTGGTTGCTCCTTAATGCCGGTCCGCGCGGGGGCGCCCGGCGCGCCGCTCCATGTTCCCAAAATCTACAGCGGTCAGTATCTTCTATAAATTGGCCTTTTTTGGTCAATGTGCGATTTTGAACAGGGTTGCGGTGCCGCTCGCGTTCTCCGGCGATGCCAATACGATGGACGTGGATCTTGGATGAGATCCCAGATCATCGCGGCCCGGACACTGCCGCTTCCATAAGCGCGAGCATTAATTTCGCTTGGCAAGCTGAACGGGCGGTGAACACCTTAATCCTTGCCTACAACCGAAATATCGGGCGCGGCGGGATTTTTCATGCCGATGATATGATAGCCAGCGTCGACATGCAGGATTTCGCCGGTGATGCCGCGCGCCATCGGCGAAAGGAGAAAGGCGGCGCTCTCGCCTACCTCCTCGATCGTCACCGTGCGCTGCAGCGGGGAATTATATTCGTTCCACTTGAGAATATAGCGGAAATCGCCGACGCCGGAGGACGCCAATGTCTTGATCGGGCCAGCCGAGATCGCATTGACCCTGATATTGCGTTCACCGAGATCGGCGGCTAGATAGCGCACGCTTGATTCAAGCGCGGCCTTGGCGAGCCCCATGACGTTGTAATGCGGCATCCATTTTTCCGCCCCGTAATAGGTAAGGGTCAACATGGCGCCACCGTTTGGCATCAGCTTTTCGGCGCGCTGCGCCACTGCGGTAAAGGAATAGCACGAAACCAAGAGCGTATTCGAAAAGTTCTCGCTGGTCGTGTCGATATACCGGCCCGTCAACTGATCCTTGTCGGAAAAAGCAACGCAGTGCACGACGAAGTCGAGACTTTTCCAAATGCGCTCGATTTCCATAAATACCGCATTCAAGGCCGCCGTGTCGGTGACATCGCAATCGCCCACAACTTTCGCGTCGAGTTCCTTGGCGAGCGGACGCACCCTTTTTTCAAGCGATTCGCCCTGGTAAGTGAAGGCGAGTTCGGCGCCCGCCTCGCGGGCGGCCTTGGCGATCCCCCAGGCAATCGACCTAGTGTTGGCGAGCCCCAGGACCAAGCCGCGTTTTCCAGCTAGAATTCCAGCGGCGTGCAGTCCAGGCGTTAACATTTCCCCTTGCGTCATGCGTGATCCGGACCAAAGAACTAAGTAAGCCGCCTTTTGGAACGGCCGTGGCGTCCGCCGCGTTTAAGGGCTGCGGGGGTTTAGCGCAAGACCGCCCGCGGAGAAAACGCCCATGCGGAATTTTGCTTCGCCCATGGTCAGGGCGCCGCGCGGACGGTAATATCGACGATCTGGGCGATGCCGCACAAAGACAGCGCCGGCGGGGGAGGGCAAAGGTGGCCTTGCGGGACGAGTTGAATTTATGCGCGCCGCGGCTTTGCCGTTATGCGCGGGCGCTCGTTACCGGTCATCCGGGGCCTAGCGAAATCGCCGACGATCTTGTCCACGCGGTTTTGCTGCGAACATGGGAAGCTGGAACCACGTTGCGGCTGGACGGGCGCGATCTCGATCTCCAGCTCTATACGCTGCTCACCGAATGGCACCGCGAGAGGGTGGCGGCAGGAAGGATGGGCGGCAAGGCTCATATGGAGAAGGAAAATTTTCACGCGGGCGGGCCGCGTGCCGCCGGGAATTTGCCGCTTCCGGCTTCGCCTCGCGACAAATTCGCTGCTGCGCTCTTAGGCCTCGCGCTCCAAGAGAGGGAGGCTTTGCTGCTTGTCGTGCTGGAAAGGTTCAGTTATGCGCAAGCTGCGCGAATCCTGAAAATTTCGCGAACCGTTCTAATCACGCGTTTGGTATGCGCGCGCGCCGCGCTGAGCGAAATACCGGCACCAGAAACTCCGGCGCGTCCGGCGAAGGCGCGCCCTTCCTATCTGCGCGTGGTAAAATGAGAGCGTCATGCGCGGACACGGTCCCCCTGTAAGCGAAGCGGAATTGCACGGCCTTGTCGATGGCGACATGGATAGCGGCCGGCGCGAGGCCGTTCAGGCTTATCTTGCAGCCTCGCCGGGGGATGCGGCCCGGGTTGAAACATGGCGGCGACAGAATGCAACGATTCGGGCCGCTTTCGCGCCGGTCGAAACCGGGCCGGTGCCTTGGTCCTTGCCGCTTGCTCCCGGCGCCGAGGGAGCGGCGGCGACGAGGCAAGCCGCCGGAGGACAAGCCGAAGCGAGCGGCTCTCATTTGTGGCGCGGGCGCTGGTTCGCGCGGATCGGGCTTTCCTTCGCGAGCGGAGCGCTGCTGGTGGCCAGCGCGGCCTATCTTGCCGGTCGCGCGAACGCCCCGGAAGCCGCGCCGCCTTCCTCGGAAGGCCCCACGCCAGCTGGGCTAAACGATACCTACGTCACGCGGGCAATGTCGGCGCTCTGGGCATTTGAGCCGCCATCCGCCGCGGTGCGCCTTTCGCCAAACAGGGAAGGGCCGCAGGAAGATACGGCGGCACCGATACTGCCGAATCTTTCCGTTGACGGCCTAACGCTTGCCGGCGTTCGCGCCATGCCCGGCGGCCAGGGCCAAATGCTGTGCCTGATTTACGCACGGCCGGACGCGGCGAATATCGCGCTCTGCGTCCAAAAAGCTGGCGATCCGGGGGATAACGTCCCGCGCGTGTCCGGCAGCTTTCCGTCGAGTATGATCGCCTGGCGCCAGAAGGGGGCCAATTATGCCCTCACGGGCGCTCTTCCCGAGCCGGAACTTCGCGCCTTGGCGGACGCGGCGCGCGCGGAAGTCGCGGCTTTCGACGGGCGGTAGGTCACCACGGAAACCAGGCCGCGGCGGTTTCGCGGCACCTGGCCAATCGTCCCAAAATGTTGCATGTGAAACATTTTGGGTCGATGGGACAAATTTTCTGGCGCTGGCTCAAGACTTCATTTCCCAGTTCCCATTCGCTCCTTGCTGCCAATAGGTCAGCGCAAAGCCCAAATCCTTCAGCCCTTTCCATTGCGCCCGCGCAGCCGCGAGTTCCTCCGCGTTATTGCCGTCGAAAAGGGCAACCGCGCGGGCATAGGCCGCGCCAGCTTCCGCGAGGGCTGGCGCCATTTCCGCCCCCTCGAAAAAGAGCCGGAACGCGGCGCCATTGGGATTTTCGGGGCCGTCCGTGAGATAAACCGGCTGCAGGCCGGGGTCGCCGTCCCGCGCGCCCCCATGCGCCAAAAAACTCGCGTCCGAATAGGTCCAGAGCCAGGAATCGAGCGCATCGAGCCGCTCTTCGCTCCTTGCCTGGACGACAACGCGCCAGCCTTTTTCGAGCGATTTCTCGATGAGGCTTGGCAGCACGCTTTCGAAGGGTTGACGCTGCAGATGATAGAACCAGATTTCGGTCATGTTCCAGGAGGGTGGTAAGTACGATCCAAGACAGGGGTGGCGAGAGTTTAGCCGCTTAGCCGATCGCCACCAGGCCTTTGGCGAAGCGTTGCGCGTTGGCGGCATACTGCGCGGCGCTGTCGCGCAGGTCCCGGGCCGACGCTTCATCGAGCGTTCGCGCGAGCCGGGCTGGGCTGCCGATAATCAGGCTATCGTCTGGAAACTCCTTGCCTTCGGTCACCAAGGCATTGGCGCCGACGAAACAATTGCGGCCAATTCTAGCGCCATTCAAAAGTGTCGCGCCCATCCCGACGAGGCTGTTTTCGCCAATCGTGCAGCCATGCAGGATCGCGTGATGGCCGATGGTGCAATCTTGACCGACGGTCAAGGGAAAGCCCAAGTCGGTGTGAAGCAGCGATCCATCTTGAACGTTGGAGCCGGCGCCAACGAAAATCTCTTCGAGGTCGCCGCGCAGAACGGCGCCAAACCAAATCGACACATCGGTTTCGAGCCACACCTTGCCGATGACATGCGCGCTGGGCGCGATCCAAAACCGACCGTCACTTGGGAGAATGGGCGAGACGCCATCGAGCGCGTAAACCGGCATTCCGGCCCCTAAAATTCGTCGAGATCGAAATCAAGGATCGCCATCTGCAAAGTAAAACTCTTCGCCTTGGGATCGTCCGACGAGATCACGCCTAGAAAATCGCCGCCATTGTTCAAGTCGACCGAATCGCCTTTTTTGCCGCGCGGCACGACCGTCAATTTGGCGGTCTCGAAAAGCCGCCGCAAATAATCCTGCAACACCGGCCGCTCGACTGGAATCTTCATCTCGAAGGAAAAAGACCTGTCGCCGTCCTCGTCATCGACGGTGATCGCGCCGATCCGGCGCTCGCCAAGCTGCACGTCGGCATCGTCCGGATTCCGTTTGCCGGGCGTAACCTTGATTCCCTGATTGTCGAGGGATTTACGCAGGAATTCCTGCAATTTCCGCAATTCCGCTTTATCCACGCCGCGCTCCCAAGGCACCACGCTCTCACCGGACCGCGAGCCGCCCACCGGCCGGCAGGGCCGAACCTTTGCCAGAAAAGTCCGCGGGCGACAACCTTGGCCAACTACAAATCAAACTATTCGTTGACCGGCATGGGAGCAAGGATCTGATCCATGACGCGCGAAGGTTCGGCGCATCCGGCGTCGCCGACAATTCTCGCTGGCACGCCCGCCACAGTTTTGTTGTCCGGCACCGGATGCAACACAACCGAACCAGCGGCAATGCGCGAGCAACGGCCAATCTCGATATTGCCGAGAATTTTGGCTCCGGCGCCAATCAGCACACCCGGCTTGATCTTCGGGTGGCGGTCGCCGCGCTCCTTGCCGGTGCCGCCCAAGGTTACATCCTGCAGCATCGAAACATCGTCCCCAATCACCGCGGTCGCGCCAACGACAAGACCGGTCGCGTGATCGAGGAAAATGCCTTTGCCAATCCGTGCCGCGGGATGAATATCGGTCTGGAACACCTCGGACGAGCGGCTCTGGAGATAGAGCGCGAAATCTTGCCGGCCGGCGGTCCAGAGCGCATGCGCCAGCCGATGCGTCTCGATCGCGTGAAACCCCTTGAAATAGAGCACCGGTTCGATCAGACGCGTGCAGGCCGGATCGCGGTCGACCACGGCGGCAATGTCGGCGCGGAAGGCCTCAGGGATCGAAGGATCGCCCGCAATGGCGTCGAAATAGGCCTGCTCGATGAGATCGCCCGGAAACGCCCGATGCCCGAGTTCTTGCCGCCAGCCGGTGGACGATCGCCGTTTCCAGCGATTCCTGATTGAGGATTGCCGAAAAGATAAAACCGGCGATGTCCGGTTCCTTGCGAACAGCGTCCTCCGCCTCGGCGCGCAACCGCGCGAACACCGGATCGGTGCGGGCAAGCGTGACGACCTTTGCCGTTCCCTTGACGGAAATCATAACACGCCTCCAAGCCAACTTCGCATTTGCGACCGAGGTTAGCCAAAATCCCTCTTTCGCCGTCATTAGCACGGCGGAAAAACTTGCGCGAGCCAAGTTTATGCGCCTTCGCAAAGATATAAGCCGCCCGGGCAAATGATCAGGGGCGCTGTTCAAGAAATTCTAATACGCTGTCTTTATAGACTTTGTCGCCTACCGCGCGATTGTGGTCGCGGCCAGGAATATCCACCGCGCGCGCCCGCCTGAACAAAGCGGCGAGTTCATGCGGGTCGCCGGCGACATCGTCCTTGGTTCCAACCGCGATCAGCACGGGGAGATCGATTTCGCCGGCTTCGGTCTCACTCAGTACTTGGCGGGCACCCCGGGCGCAGGCGGCGAGCGCCTTGAGATCGCTCTTGGTCGCCTCGGCGAATCCGCGGAACATCCGCTGCATCGGGTCGACGAGACCCTCGAGCGAGGGCGCCTCCATCGCCTCGGCGAGGGCAAGCGGAAGCCCGGCGCGATCGACAAGATGATGGCCGAGACCGCCGAGGATCATCGAGCGCACTCGGCTCTTGTGCTCCTTGGCAAAAAAGGCGGCGATCCGCGCGCCCATCGAATAGCCCATCACATCTGCCGTCGCGATGCCGAGATGATCGAGAAGCACGCGAACGTCCTCCGCCATCTTCGGCATGGCGTAGGAGGCGGGATCATGGAATTTTTCGCTGCGGCCATGCCCCCGGTTGTCGAAGGCAACGACCCGCCGCCCCGCCTCGGTCAAGGTCTTTACCCATTGTGGGAAAACCCAATTTACCGCATGGGTCGAGGCGAACCCATGAATGAGAAGGATCGGCTCGCCGCGATCGCCACACGCCGGCCGCTCGTCAATAAACGCCAAGCGGACCTTATGGTCCAATACTTCGAGCATGCCTTGCCCCATTTCGCGGCGCTTTTCCGGCATCGCCGGCAAGTATTTGCTTGCACCGAACCAGAAATTTCGCCCGACATAGTGGCGAATTTGGCGAAGTTGCGTTATCATGTTAGCAAGTTCGTTCGAATTGAGCTTCGACTCCAATGAACCGTTATGAACGCCGCCCAATCTCCGCGGGCGAAGCCGAGATCGAATATCTCAACGGCGAATTTCGCGTTTTGCGTCCTGGCGCTTTCGTGCTCTGCGCGGTGACCGGAACGGAAATCAAGCTCGAGGATCTGCGCTACTGGAATGTCGATCTGCAAGAGCCGTACGCCGGTCCGCAGGCCAAGCTGATGAGGCTCGGGATCAAGCCCGCGGAATAACGTCATCAAGGTTTACGGCGGCGTGGCGCATCTCGCCCGGCGGTATCACCGTCTAAGCATCACGACTTATTCCGGACGGCGGCCTTTTGCCTGTGTCGCGCTTGCCGGTTTTGCGCGTTGACGATCTGCTCCAAGGAATTCGCATTTGAAAAACGGCGTTTGAGGCCCCCTCGCACCGGCAATGCGACACGGCACGATCTCCTGGGGAGTTGACGATTTCGGCGGCGGGCCCGGCTGGGAAGCATGCTGTCAGAAGAATGGGCCGGGAAAGCCGGCGCTCCTCAGGCACGCGCGAGCCTTCGACCTTCAGGAAGGCGGTTGCGCTCCTGGTAGCGTGCCCCCTCTGTGGTCACGATAGATGCGGAGCGCGAATTGGCCAGCAGGGTGCGATTGAATCTCCGCGATAACGGACCGCAGGGCGGGCGGCATTTCGGCAAAGGAGGGCAGCAATCTCGCGTATACATCGGGAAGCGCCAGGGGCGCCAAGGCGTTCGCAAAAGCCATGTCCGACAGCGAGAAACGGTCGCCCACGAGGTACTGGCGGCCCCGCCAAGCGTGCATCGACGTTTTGGACCGCGGTTCGAATTTGCCCGTGCGCCTCCTCCGCGACGCTGGCCGCGAGGCCCAGCACCTTGCGCAAGAACCAAGCGAACAACGGGTAGGCCAAACGCACCGCAAGAGTTTCGTAGCCCGGCGTCCCTTCCGTCAGCGTGCGGATCATGATCTGGCGATGCGGCAGGAGATGGAAGTAGGCAAACGCCGCCGCTGCTCCGCTCAACGTTCCGTTGAACGCCTTCCAGTCCGCCTCCACGTTGTCGCAGCTGGGCCCGGCGAGCAGAAGGTTGCGATCCGCGGGGCAGAGCGGGTCGAAGTAATCGATCATCTTGCGCACAGTATCGAGCGTCGGAGCCGCCGTACAAAAGTGGAACGAGGAGCGTGGAGCCATGCCAAAGGGTGGCGAAGAACGAAAAGATGACGACGTGGCGCCGCTCTTCGTAAGGGATGCGATAATGCGCGAGCAAGAATCGACCGAGCTCGCAGTCGATGGCGGGTGGAAACGTGATCATAACGGCTTTGCCCGGCGCGGTGACGGGCGCCTGCGCTGCTCGTTGCCCGGTAGCGGCGGCCGGAGCGCCGGCGACCTGGCGTTCGTGACCGCGACCCCCATCGCCACCCGGCGCATCATCGCGTGGTTCACTCATCCTTTGCTTAACCCCGCATCCTTGCCCAAACCCGGCCCCGCTTGCGCAGCGGCGGCGGCGCCGGCCAGCGTTCATTTTCGCGGCCCAACCGCGGGCATTGATGGAAACCACTAGGCCGTGTGGACGGATATCGGAAAATATAGGTCAAGGGATTCCCAAATCACTTTTTCGGTGATTCATGGGTGGCTGGCTTTTGGAGGGCCGGCCATGCTGACGAAGATGACCGAAGAAGATTGGGTGCTTGTGCACGAGGTGTTCGATGCCTGCCGCTCGCGGCGTGGGGACAAGGGGCGGGACGACCGCAAGTTTCTCGAAGCCTTGCACTATTTCACGATCCACAACATTACTTGGCGAGCGCTGCCGGCCGAGTTCGGCTCTTGGAACAGCATCTGGAAGCGCTTCTGGCGCTTGAGCCGCAGCGGCGTGTTCGAAACTTTCTTCGAAGCGCTCGCCTCCTTGAGCGAGCGGGCGCATCTCGTGCAGATGTTCGACTCGACCGTCATCCGCGCGCATGTGTCGGCGGCCGGCGCAAAAGGGGGCAGGATGGCGAAGCCCTCGGGCGCTCCCGGGGAGGGTTCTCGACCAAGATCCATCTCAAGACCGATCTCGACGGCTATCCGATCGGCTTCCATCTGACCGGCGGCGAAGCGAGCGACAGCCGCAACTTCGAAGTGCTCCTCGACCTCGGTCCGGACGTCGATCCCCGCGCCGTTGTCGCGGACAAGGGCTATGATGCAAAGACAAATCGGGAGGCGGCGCGTAACCGCGGCATTTGTCCGGTCATCCCCTATCGCTCGAACACCATCGACAAGCCGAAGTTCTTCGCAAAGGTCCTCTACAAAGCGCGGGCGCGTATCGAGCAAATGATGGGCAAGATCAAGCGCTTCAAACGCATCGCGCTCCGCTGCGAGAAGACGGCAAGAAACTATGCCTCATTCCTCGCACTCGTCTGCGGCTTCATCTTGATCAAATCCGTCCACACGGCCTAGGGCCCGGACCGATCACTACCGCCATATTGGTTGCCATTATCGCCGATCCTACAGAGCCTCGCACTCTCAACAGGTCTTATGACTTCAACTGTGCGCGTCAAGACGTAAACGTCTCGAAAACGCCACGCATCATTTTCAACCGGCGCGCGCCGGCGGGTGGCGCCTTATCGGCGGAAGGCCTGCGGAAGGCCTTACCGTGCCGGAAAAAACAGAAGTTAAGAGGCGCTAGCATCCCCCCGTCTCAAGCTGGCGCGGGCCGGGCGCATTTCGCCTTCTCGACGACCGCCCTAAATGCCTCCGGCTGGCTGATCGCGAGCTCAGCAAGGACCTTGCGATCGATTTCGATACCGGCCTTGGCGAGGCCACCGATGAAGCACGAATAAGTGAGTCCATGCTCGCGCGCCGCGGCGTTGAGACGTTAAATCCACAAGGCGCGAAAAACCCGCTTCTTGGCGCGCCGGTCGCGCGTCGCATATTGCATCGAGCGATCGACCGCCGCCTTCGCCGCCCGGATCGTGTTCTTCCGGCGGCCGTAAAAGCCTTTGGCGGCCCGCAACGTCTTCTTGTGCTTGGCGTGCGAGGTAACTCCGCGTTTCACGCGTGCCATGGCTCATCTCCGGATTGATAATGATTAAAGAGCAAACGGCCGGCGAGGACCTTCAGCCGTTCGGCAGAGAGAATTTTATGATCTTGTCGCCGTCGCTTTTGAACAGCACGGCGGTGCCGCGCAGATTCCGGATCTGCTTATTGGTCCGTTTGATCATTCCGTGGCGTTTGCCTCTCTGCGCATAGAGCACCTTGCCTGTCGCGGTGATCTTGAACCGCTTTTTGGCGGAGGATTTGGTTTTAAGTTTGGGCATTTCGTTTAAGTCTCCGCCGGGCGGCACGCGCCCAAAAAGTGCCCGCCGAGCGGAACATCTGGTCCTGCCCCTGTTTTTCGATAACGAGAGAGCATGTCGAATGCAGCGCAAAGAACCCCCGCAGCAGCCCTTCCGCCGGGCGGTTTGGAACCGGACCCTATAAGCAAAGAGGCCAGAAAAGCAAGGCCCGCGAAGACGGCGGAACGCGGTTGGCGGCCACGCAGCGTTCACCCTGCTATCGCCGCGCGGTCGGCGAAGACGCGGATGGTTCCGCGCGCTGCGAGACGGGCGGCGGGCAATGTCAAATCATTGGCGAGCACGCGGGTCAGAATTTCCCGTTTTTTTTCTCCGGACACGATAAACAGGACCACCCCGCTCGAGTTCAGCGCCGGATAGGTGAGCGAAATGCGCGCCTCGGGCTTAACCCCAATGACCGATGTCACCCAGGCGCCGCGCTCGTCAAGCACCTTGGTTCCAGGAAACAGCGAAGCGGTGTGACCGTCCTCGCCGAGGCCAAGCAAGGTCACGTCGAACAACGGCCGCTCTGGATCGAGCGTCTCGCTTCCGTAAAAGCGTTGCAGGGTTGCCTCGTACAAGGCCGCGGACTCTTCCGGCGAGCCGCAGCCGGTTGGAATGGGGTGAACCTGCGCGGCGGGAATTGGCACATGGTCGATCAGGGCCTCGCGCGCCATGCGAAAATTGCTATCTCGATGATCCGGCGGCACAAACCGTTCGTCGCCCCAAAAAAGATGAACCTTTTGCCAATCGAACGACGCGCCGGAATCCACGAGCAACTCGTAAGCGCGCTTGGGTGTCGAGCCGCCGGAAAGGCTAAGGCTAAAACGTCCGGACGGACTTGCCGCGCGGGCCGCAATAAAGCCCGCAACCCGCCGCGCCAAGGCCTCCGCGTCGCTGGCGACATCGACGATCGGCGCGGGAGTCATGAATGTTCTACTGCGCTATGTTCGACATGGCCGCCGAATTTGAAACGCATCGCCGACAAAAGCTTGTCGCCGAACGTGTGCTCCTCGCGCGAGCGAAACCGCGCGAACAGCGACGCGGCGAGAACGTTCGCCGGCACCGCCTCTTCGACTGCCGCATCGACGGTCCAGCGGCCTTCGCCCGAATCCTCGACCGCGCCAGTGAAATTTGCAAGGGACGAATCCTCGGCGAGCGCCATGGCGCCAAGATCGAGAAGCCAGGACGAAATAACACTGCCGCGCCGCCAGACTTCGGCGATATCGGCGAGATCCAAATTGAACCGCTCGGCATTGGGCAGCCTCGCGTCGGCCTTGCCGCGCAAGATGTCGAACCCCTCGGCGTAGGCCTGCATCAGGCCATATTCGATGCCGTTGTGGATCATCTTGACGAAATGCCCGGCGCCCGCCGGCCCCGCGTGAATATAACCGCGCTCGGCGCGGGAGTCCCGCGCGTCCCTCCCAGGCGTCCGCGCGATGGCGCCAAGGCCCGGCGCCAGGGCGTTGAAAATCGGATCGAGGCGATCGACGGCCGTCTTTGGTCCGCCGATCATCATGCAATAGCCGCGCTCTAAGCCCCATACCCCGCCGGAAGTGCCGACATCGACATAGGCGATGCGCTTCAATTCAAGCGTTTTCGCGCGGCGAATGTCGTCCTTGTAAAACGTATTGCCGCCGTCGATCAGAATATCCCCCGCGCGCAACAAATTGCTCATCGCATCCACCATGCCTTCGGTGATGGCGCCGGCGGGAAGCATAATCCACACCGCGCGCGGAGCATCGAGCTTTTTGACAAGTTCCGAAATATCCGATGCCGGCGTCATGCCCTCGGCGGCGAGTTCGGCGACCGGTTTTGGTGTCCGGTTGTAGACCACGCAATGATGCCCGGCGCGATGGAGCCGCCGCGCGATATTGGCCCCCATCCGGCCGAGGCCAACCACACCCAGTTGCATTGCCAAACCTCTCTATTCGGTACGAATTCCTTCCCGTATATACCCTAATGCGATGAGCCGGCACAGGCGATGCGCGGGAGAAAGTTTAATGGGGTTTCGAGATCGCTGAAATTCTTGAAGAGGGCAGACCGCACGCCGGGCTTTGGGCCGTCCTGCTGACGGTCCCTAACATTCTTTATCATATCAATTTCGAGAAAAATGCGTAGCGTCCATCTGTGCGGGTGGAGGGGTTCCAAGTCCCCCAATACCGCCCGCTTGGCCCCAGCTTGGCCAGATTCGAGGAGCTTATCCAGTCAGTCTACATTCCTCTTCCCCATTGGCCGGAAGTCCAACGTCGTCCAAAGCCGAGCGGCGTTACGGAACCGGTTTAGGATTAGCACAAGTTCCTCCCCTGGCCGTGTAGTCCGTGGTTCCGAGCGCGGGGTTCTGATAGTTGAAATTGCCACTCCCGGTCGAGTTCGGGAGATCGAGACGAAATCCAGTCGAACTGCCGGTTGCTCAATAAATAGAACGTCGTGAGGCCAAGGGAAAGGTGAGAGCCGTCGGAGGCTGTGCAGGCAATTCCGGTTTGTACATTGTCAGGACTGCAATTCTTGCTGCAGAAGCCCCGCCAGGTTTTACATTCGCCCGCATTAGGGGGCGTGAAATCCTTACCGACGTAGACTGACGTAACGGCTCCGCTTAAGTGGATACAATAATCCGCGGCAAAGGCCGGCGCCGAAGAGAAACCCAACACGGCTAAGGTTAGGGGAATTAATACCAAGTCTCGCTGATCACGACCGATAGGCCCACTCTCTTGTTCCGATGGAGATGATTTTCCAGGGCATGTCGATGAGCTTGTTCCAGGCGAAGCAGCAGTGGTCGAGAATGTCGTCGTAGGATTCGAAGACGCGGTTCGAGAGCCAGTTGTCGCGCATGAATTGCCAGATGTTCTCGACCGGATTGAGCTCGGGCGATTTCGGCGGCAACGGCAAGAGCGTGATGTTGTCCGGGACGGGAAGCTTCGCCGAGACATGCCACCCGGCCTGATCGAGAAGAACGAGCGCATGCGCGCTTGGTGCGACCGCAAGCGAGATTTCTTCGAGATGCAGGGCCATGGCCTCGCTGTTGCAGGAGGGTAGTACGAGCCCGGCGCCTTTTCCTTCGGCCGGGCAGATGGCGCCGAAAATATAGGCTGAACTCGTCCTCTGGTCGTGCGGCGCCGAAGGCCGTGTCCCGCGTTTCGCCCATCGGCGGGTGACCTTGTTTTTCGGCCCGATCCGAGCTTCGTCTTGAAACCAAATCTCTATCGGCTTGCCAGGAGCCTCTTTTGCGGCGGTCTCCTCCACGAGGGCGAGAAAGTTTTTTTAAAAGCCGCCGCGGCTTCCTCGTCTTGCGCATGATGGCGCGGTCGCGCCGAGAGCTTGCGAAAGCCCATATGCCGCAGCTCGCGGCTGAGCGTCGGCTTGGAGATCGAAACCCGGAACTCTTCGAAGAGCCACTGCGCCAGATCGATCAGCCGCCAGCGGACGACGCCATGCAGGGCGGGAATCGGCCCATCTTCCACGACCTGCCGCAAGGCTTGGCGCTGGCGCTCGCCGAGGATGCTGGGAGCGCCCGGCGCTTTGCCGGTCAAGAGACCATCAGGACCTTTGGCGTTGAAACGGACAACCCAGTCGCGCACGATCTGCACCCCGACCCCGCCGATCCGCGCCGCATCCGGCCACGAGCCGCCATCATAAATCTCGGCCAGTGCCAAGAGACGCCGGGTCTGATCGGGGTCACGCGATCGCCGCGCCAGCATGCGCAGGCCAATCGTGTCAAAGTCAGAGCGAAGCGGAACCGGAGTCGACATGGCAAACTCTCCCAAAAGCTGTTTGCCATGGTAAATCAGATAAATGCCAATTCGGGAATCCGCCTCAGGAGTCAAACTTTCAGAGACTTGGTATAAGTCGCTTAGTTTCCTGAGCATTTTCGAAATCCTCCTGCGCTTTTCTGCCCGATCTTAAGTACTATGACCGGAAGATTACTCTAGCAAAGTAGCAGCAAAGAAGAAAGGTATCACCCCCTGAACAGGGGGCGCGAGAAAACGAGGGTTATGGTTGGGTATCGAGAGGCTGCGGCAATGTTTCTGTGATCCGCACGGCCGCCCACATGGTGGAGGCCACGGTCGCGGCGGGGACCAACCCATTTGGGGGTCGGGCTTGCGCCATGAACCATGCCGCGGCTTTGGACGCGCAAAGGTTGCGGGTAGCGGATGCCTTCAAGGTTCTTTTCTCCACCATGTGTCGAGCGTGGCGCCGCCCGAGGCCGGACCATAGCGCGGCAGGTTACCCGGCCTCGCAAGCTTGGAGGACGCCGCGATCCATTGGTCCTGCGCATGAAACAGCGGAACGATATAGAAGCCCGAGAGAAGCACGCGGTCATAAGCGCGCACGGCGGTGATAAACTCCGCGTCCGTCTTGGCGGCGAGCAGGGCGTTGATCATGGCATCGACGGCCGGCGATTTGACCCCGGCGAGATTGAACGAGGCTTCCTGATCCGCGCTTGCCGAGCCCCAGCGCGAGCGCTGCTCATTGCCGGGCGAGGCGGAGGCAAGCCAGCTTCCGATCATCATATCGAAATCGAATTTCTGCCGCCGCCTCTGGTATTGGACTTCGTCGACGAGCCGGACCTTCGCCGTCACTCCGATCCGACCAAGCGAATCCGCGTAATTGAGGGCGAGGCGCTCCTGATTGCGGTCCTTGACCATGATCTCGAAGGACAAAGCCTCGCCCCCCTTGGTCAGGCGGCCGTCTTCGAGTTCGTAGCCCGCCACTTGCAACAGCGCGAGGGCGCGCTTGGGCTGCGTCCTGTCCGCTCCCAAACCATCGGTCGCGGCCGGCCGCCAGCGGCCTTCCAGAATATCGGCGCGAACCACGCCGGGAAACGGCGCGAGCAAGGCAAGCTCGGCGGCGCTCGCCGCGCGCCCGGTCGAGGCAAGTTCGGAATCGTCGAAAAAACTCGTCGTTCGTTTGTAGAGCCCGTCGTAAAGATTGGCATTGATCCATTCGAAGTCGAAAACAAGCCCGAGCGCTTCGCGAACCCTGCTGTCGACAAAGAGCGGGCGGCGCAGATTGAAGACAAAACCCTCCATGCCCTTGGGCCCTCCGGCCGGCAACGCCTCGCGGATAATTCTGCGATCGCGGATGGCGGGGAAATCGTAGGCATTCGTCCAGCGGGCCGGATTGGTCTCCTCGCGAAAATCGAGAAACCCGGCCGCGAAGGCTTCGAATAGGCTGTTGGCGTCACGAAAATATTCGATGTCGATCTCGTCGAAATTGTATAGGCCGCGGCGGACCGGCAGGTCCTTGGCCCAGTAACCTTGATCGCGGCGCAGAATGATGCGTTCGCCAGGCTTGACATCGGCGACAAGGTAGGGTCCGGAGCCGGTTGGGATTGCGAGACTAGCGTCGTCGAATTTCGCGAGATCGGTCTTGTGGCGCGGTAACACCGGCATAAGCGCCAACGTCAGGGGCATTTCCCGGTCGCCGATGCCGGAAAGATCGTAGCGGATGGTCAGCGCGTCCGGCGTTTCGACTGATTTGACGAGAGAATAAGCCGCACGCTGTTGCGGCCGCCCCTTGGATTTCAGGAGGTCGAAGGTGAACAAGACGTCGGCCGAAGTAATTGGCGCGCCGTCCGAGAAATGCGCGTGCGGATCGAGCCTGAAGGTCGCAAAACTGCGCTCGGCGTCCGTCTCGATGGTTTGCGCGATCAAACCGTACAGCGTGAAAGGTTCGTCGAGAGAGCGCGCCATCAAGGTCTCGAAGACATTGGCGTTCAACCCCTGCGCGGTCGATCCAGCCTTCAGGTTGAACGGATTGAGACTATCGAAAGTACCGAGAAATCCGATGGTCAGACGGCCGCCTTTCAACGCAGCGGGATCGGCATAGGGCAGATGATCGAAGGGGCCGTTTAGGGCGGGGCCGCCGTGCATGGCGATGGCTGGCGCCCCGGCCGGCGGTGTGGCTTCCGCCGCAAGGGTGGCGCAATAAGCGGCGCGAAGAACCAACGCAAAACCGGCGAAAGCTAGTGCAGCAACCCGAGGCAAACGAGATGTCATTGGCGCATATTAGCGGATCGATAGGAATTCCGCCTGATGGGGCGGCGCGAACGTGCCCTTGAATAAAGCTTCCTTTAGCTTGAAAAATGATTTATAGAGTCTCGCCGGGTCGTTGCCTTCGTGACGCTGGGCACGCGCCGCCGCAGCCAAATCGGCCGGAGCGGCGGGAGCGCGTCGGCGAGGCTTAACGCCGTTTTTGCCGGAGCAGACTTGACTTTTCCGGCAAAAAGCTCGACGTAACCAGTGCGACCGCGATATCGCGGCGCCAAGAATTAGTACCGACCGGGAGAGGACCATGAACGATCACACTGTCACCATAGTCAATGGCTTACTCGTTGCCACCATCCTTGTCCAACTTGTCCTTGTGCATTTTTGGGTCTCATGAATCTTTAAGCGCGCGGCCGCGCAAGTGGCCGCGCCAGCCCACCGACGGAATTCGAGACGGCCGGGAGAGTGGCAGCTTGAGGGACTAGCTGCAAAATTAGGGCGGCCACGGAGAGCGGGGGCGATCCCTGTGCGAGGCGCGTTCTTGCGCGAGGCCCCCGGACCAAGCCCATCGCATTAGTAGGCGAGGGGCGGCCCGCGCCAAAGGCGTAATTGTTCCGGCACAACGGATGGAGTAGCCCGGCTTCTCGCCGTTGGGCGCCGCGGCGATTAGTTTCTTGGCAAACCAGACGCCCCTTCACGTTTGAAGTCAACCGGCTGCCTTGACAACCGGGGTTGTCTCTTGCGGGTTGCCGCCAAGGCACGTCCTTCAGATCCGTACTCGCTTTTCGCGGCCTGGCCGCCGAGGCTTTGCTCCACGCCTTGGCCGGAAACCTCACTCCCGTGATTTCGCACAATTGAAACGCGCTCCGGGGCTTGCAAGCCAGCCCTATAATGCTTACCGAAGCGATAAAACCGAAGTGCAGGCGTGGAGGCTTGCTCCGGTCCAGACGGCGGTCCTCGCGCCCGGCGGGTCCGCAAGGGTGGTTTCGATGCCGCATCGATTGCCGTCGCCATGTGGCCGGAGTGAAGGCGGTTGTGAAAGGCCCAATCATTGGAAAGGAAATTTGATGCCCTTCTCGTTGAAACGCCTCGGCGCGGCCGGTTTGGCTAGCCTTCTTCTATTTGTTCTATTTGCGGGGACCGGCGCTTTCGCGGAGGCGAAGAAGCCCGCGCAGCCCGCGCCTGCGGCACCCGCCCAGGCGCAACCCGCCCAGCCCGCTCAGGGTCAAGCCGCCCCGGCGCAGCAGCAGCCGCAAGGCCCAATCAAGATCGATCTGGTGCCGACGCAAAACGACTGGACCAAGGTCTGCGGCCGGGATCCGGCGGCCAACAAGGAGATTTGTTACACGACCCGCGATTTCAGCTCGCAGGCGGGGCAGGCGCCGGTCTTGGCACTGGCCATCTACGACATCAAAGGCGACGATACGCGCATCGTCCGCCTGCTGGTGCCAGTCGGCCTCTTGTTGCGGCCTGGCTTCCGTTTTTCCATCGACAAGGGTCCGACGCTTGAGGGAAGCTTCGAAATTTGCTTCCCGAACGGATGTTTTGCCGAAGCCAAGGTCAAGGGCGCGACGATCGATCAGATTAAGAAGGGTTCGATTTTGAGTGTCGCGGTCAAGAACCAAGTCAACAATGAAATTACCTTCGCGATCCCGGTGGCAGGTTTCGGCAGGGCCTTCGATGGGCCCCCCATCGATCCAAAAGTTCTCGAAGAGCAACAGAAAAAATTGCAGGAAGAATTGCAAAAGCGCGCCGAAGAAGAGCGTAAGCGCCTCGAAGCGGCAAAACCGGACGCCGCCAAGCCCGCCGCACCCGCGCCGCCGCCCAAATAGGCCGCTTCAACGAGTGCCCGCCGGCGCCGTTCGCCCCCCGGCGGGGATGGCGGCGACCGGGCCGGAGGGATATTAAATGTCCGGGGGTCTCGCTTTCGAACTGCTCTTCCGATTGAAGAGGCGAAAATTTGCGCAAGCGGCGAAACCCGCCAAAGGGTCCATCAAGACCAGCTAGCTGGCGGAGCAATCGCTTCCCAAGCCTAGCTTGCTGGAATGCCCAGCGGATAGCGCCATCCGCGACCCATGATATTGAGAGCATGATGCGAACTGGACCAAGGCTTCTCCCGGAGCTTCCCTGACTGGAAATGCTTGCGTTGGCCAGTATCCTGGAGTGAGATCTTGACCTCGCCGCTGCTTCCCACTTATGCCCGCGTCAATCTCGCCTTCGAGCGGGGTGATGGCGCCTGGCTGACTTCGACGCAGGGCGAGCGGTTCCTCGATTTCGGCGGCGGCATCGCCGTGGCGTCGCTCGGCCATGGACATCCTCATCTTCTCAAGGCGCTCCATGAGCAGGGCGCGAAAATCTGGCATACCTCCAATTTGTTCGAGATCCCACAAGCGGAACGTCTGGCCCGGCGCCTCGTCGAGGTCAGTTTCGCCGACTACGTATTTTTCACCAATTCCGGAGCGGAAGCCGTCGAAGGCGCGATCAAGACAGCGCGCAAATATCACTCTTCGGGCGGACATCCGGAAAAATTCCACATTATCGCTTTTGCCGGGGCTTTTCACGGACGCACGCTCGCGACGATCGCCGCGGCGGGCGATCCCAAATACCTCGAAGGCTTTGGTCCCAGGGTCGAGGGCTTCGACACCGTTCCCTTTGGCGATTTCGAGGCGGCGAAGGCCGCGATAGGTCCGCAAACCGGCGCCATTTTGATCGAGCCGATTCAAGGGGAGGGCGGAATTCGTATCCCGCCTCCGGGCTTTCTGCGGGCGCTGCGCGAGCTTTGCGACGAGCATGGACTCCTTTTGATATTCGACGAGGTGCAGACCGGCATCGGCCGCACCGGCAAGCTCTTTGCCTACGAAGTCTTTGGCGTCGCGCCCGACATCATGGCGATCGCCAAGGGCATCGGCGGCGGCTTTCCGCTCGGCGCCTTTCTGGCGACGCGCGACGCGGCGAGGGGCATGACCGTTGGGACCCATGGCACGACATTTGGCGGCAATCCACTCGCGGCGAGCATTGGCAATGCGGTGCTCGACGTTGTGCTGGCGCCAGGTTTCATCGAGCACGCCGCCTTGATGGGCGTGACGCTCAAACAAAGCCTCGCCGGGCTAAAAGACCGGCACGGCGGAATCGTCGCGGAGATTCGCGGCGTCGGTCTTATGCAGGGCATCGCGTTACGTATCCCGGTCAATGATTTCGCCGCCGCCGCGCGGGCTGAAGGAATCCTTGTCATTCCGGCGGCCGAGAATGTCGCCCGGCTGCTGCCGCCGCTGATCGTCGGCGAGGAGGAGATTTTCGAAGCCGTCGCGCGTTTCGACGCCGCCTGCCGACGGATCGAATCCGGCAAACTGGTAAACTCGTCCGCGAAGCTAAGCCGGACGGCCGGATGAGCACGCTAGAAAGCCAGGGCGCATCCCCGACCGGGCGCCATTTTCTCGATCTTTCGGAAATTCCGGCGGCCGAGCTCCGGCGCATTCTCGACGCCGCCGCCCGCATGAAGGCGCGCCGCCGCAAGGGAGAGAGGCCGCCGGACCGGCCGCTTGCCGGCAAGGTCTTGGCGATGATCTTCGACAAACCCTCGACCCGCACCCGGGTATCATTCGACATAGCCATGCGCGAGCTTGGCGGCGAAACGATCATGCTGACCGGCCAGGAAATGCAGCTCGGCAGGGGCGAGACCATCGCCGATACGGCCCGCGTCCTGTCGCGTTTTGTCGATGCGATCATGATTCGCATTCTCGATCATGCCGCAATGATCGAATTCGCCCTGCATGCCGGTGTGCCAGTGATCAACGGCTTGTCCAAGCGTTCGCATCCTTGTCAGGTGATGGCGGATATCCTCACTTTCGAGGAAAAGAAAGGCCCGATCAAGGGCCGCACGGTCGCCTGGAGCGGCGACGCCAACAATGTGCTCGCGAGCTGGGTCCACGCCGCGCAGCGATTCGATTTTTCGCTTCATGTCGCGACTCCCGCTGGGTTAGGTCCACAAGCCGGCCTCGTCGATTGGGCGCGCCGTTCGGGCGCACGCCTGAAGATTGTCCACGATCCGCATGAGGCGGTGAAGGGAGCCGACGCAGTGGTCTCGGATTGCTGGGTTTCGATGGGCGACGTGGACGAAGCCTTCCGGCATGGATTGCTTGCGCCCTACCAGGTCAACGCGAAACTGATGGCTGCCGCGGGCAAGGACGCGATCTTCATGCATTGCTTACCGGCCCATCGCGGCGAGGAGGTCACCGACGAAGTGATCGACGGTCCGCAGTCCGTTGTCTTCGACGAAGCCGAGAATCGGCTGCATGTGCAAAAAGGAATCCTTACCTGGTGTTTTGGAGCGACGCGGGCAAGAGTGGCCAGGCGGCATCCATCCGTCCGAAGAATTTCGATTGCTAAAGGAGGGTTGGCGGGCCAGGTAAAAGTCTAATGGCACACGATCGTATTGCTTTAATCATTGGCGCGACCGGTGGCAAAGGCAGCGAAACTGCTCTCGCGTTCGCGCGACGTGGCTGGCGTATCCGTGCGCTGCATCGGCCCCCGGGGGAGGCAGCTCGCCGACTTGCTTATTTAACTTCCGATTGGGATAAAGGTGACGCCGTGAACGCCGCCGATGTGGCCGCCGCGGCGGAACGAGCGCGGTTTATCGCGCATGGCGCCAATCCTCCCATGTACAAGAACTGGCCCAAATTGGTGCTGCCGATGTTGGAGAGCTCTATAGCCGCCGCCAAAGCATCTGGCGCGCGTATCTTCCTTCCAGGCAGCATCTATAATTTCTCGCCGGACGGGCCAATGGTGCTGCGCGAGAATACGCCACAGGGCAACGACCCGCAAAGGGGCCATCCGGATCGCCATGGAACGGCGTCTCGAAGCGGCGCGTGCGGAGGGTGCGCGCAGTTTGATTCTACGCGCCGGTGATTTCTTCGGACCATACCTTACGGGCAACAGCTGGTTTAGCCAGCTCGTCAAACTTGGCCGTCACCTATGCGGGCCCACCGGAGATCGGGCATTCCTGGGCCTATTTGCCCGACATCGGCGAGACCCTGGCGCTGCTCGCGGAGCGCGACGCAAGCCTTGCAGACTTTGAGGTGTTTCACTTCAGGGGACACTGGTTCGAACGAGGTGTCGAGATCGCCGAAGCCATGCGCGCCGTCCTTGCCGATCCGAGCTTGCCTATCCGGTCCATGCCATGGTGGCTCGTCGGGTCGGCTTCGCCTTTTGTGCCGCTGATGCGCGAGCTGTGGGAGATGCGCTATCTCTGGCACGTGCCGATGCGACTCGACAATAGCAAGCTTTTGGCGATCCTCGGTGAGGAGCCGCATACACCAACCGGGGAGGCAGTGCGGGCATCGCTCGCGGGGTTAGGTTGCCTGCCAGCCAAATAGGCAAGTTGCGCGGATGGCTTGCAACGTCAATGAATCTCGACCTGAGGGCTTTTGGTTCCGTTCACGGTCGGGCCGCTCGATGTGCGCGGCCGCGCGCGTCATCTCGCGCGCGAAGGATTCTGGGTACTAACTTGCTCGCGCGCGCTGCCACCAGCCGGAACGTTTTGGGCGGGCCAGTTCGTTCGTCCGCGAGGGCGCTGGTTCTAAGGGTGCCGGCACTTCATGCTCGCTTTGCCCTGCCTCGGCGCCAAGGTCCGATGGCGCGGATTTCGGGCGCCTCTAGCGCATCGGCTTTCGCATTCGCCGGCGAAGCCTCGACATCATCTCCGCGCGGCGGAATCGCCCGCGCTTGAACCTGCCGGTCATCCGCGGCGAAAGCCGATGCGGCGTTTGGCGCGACGACGGCAGCTTCGCGACCACGGCCAGCGCGGGGTATGCGCGGCGCCCGGCGGCCGCGCCCCGACCTTCCGGCGCTCTCTTCGCCCAAGGCGCCGGGTTCGGGCTTAGATTCGAGCTGGGTGGCATCGGTAGGCTCGGCGGCGAGGTTTTCGGAAGTTTCGCGAGGAGCACGCCCGCCGCGGCGCGAACGCCGACGCCCGTCGCGATGACTTGCTAGGGTTTCATCGTTGCCGGGGAAAGGCGCCTGTCCGGTTTCGCCTTCGCTTTCTAGGGCCACGCTTAGCCGCAGCCCGCCGATCTGGGCCATGGCTTCCAAGGCATCGTCCGGCGGCTGCGGCGCGTTTGCGGCTATTCCGGAGCCTTCGCGGTCGCCGCCACGACCACGTCTGCGTCTGCGTCTGCGCCTTTGCTTGCCATCGGCCTCGTTTTCGCTCTCCCTGGGTTCAGCCCCGCCATCCCTAGTCTCTTCCACCGGACCGGCCTCGGGCAGCCCCTCTTTGGTATCGGCCGGTTCATCGAGGAAACTATCGGCCATCGCCGCGCGCGGTGCTTCTTCCGGCGCAACAGCGGGAATCTCCTTCGCCCCCGCCGCCGGCTCGCCGCGTTCCAGCGTGTAATAATTCGTCCCGGTCACACCGTCGTCCGCGGCGATCGTCACCGACGCGCCAAAGCGGCTTTCCAAATCGCGTAAATGAGCGCGTTTCTGATTGAGGATATAAAGCGCGACGGCCGTCCTTGTATTGACGATGAGGTCATAACCCGAATTCTTGATCAGCGCATCTTCCAAACCGCGCAGGACATGCAGAGCGATCGACGCCGTCGAGCGAATCATCCCCGCGCCCGCGCAATGGGGACAGACCACGGTCGAGCCTTCGATGACCCCGGTGCGCATGCGCTGGCGCGACATCTCTAGTAGACCGAAATGCGACATCCGGCCGATCTGGATACGGGCCCGGTCGTTTTTGAGGGCATCCTTCAGGCGGCGTTCGACGGTGCGATTGTTGCGATTCTCCTCCATGTCGATGAAATCGATGACGATGAGACCGGCAAGATCGCGAAGACGCAATTGGCGGCTGATCTCGTCGGCGGCCTCGAGATTGGTTCGAAGCGCGGTATCCTCGATATTATGTTCGCGGGTGGAGCGGCCGGAGTTGACGTCGATTGCGACCAAGGCCTCGGTTTGATTGATGACAACATAGCCGCCCGACTTCAAGGTTACCTGGTTTGAGAACATGGCGTCGAGCTGCGTTTCGGCACCAGACTTCGCGAACATCGGCTGCGGATCGCGATAGGGCTGGACCATCTTGGCATGGCTCGGCATCAACAAGCGCATGAATTCCTTGGCCTCGCGATAGGCGTCGTCCCCCGCGACCACGATCTCGTCGATGTCCTTATTATAAAGATCGCGGATCGACCGCTTGATCAGCGATCCCTCTTCGTAAACCAGCGTCGGCGCACTCGATTTCAAAGTGATCTCGCGCACCGTTTCCCACATTCGCAGCAAATATTCGAAGTCGCGCTTGACTTCGGCCTTGGTGCGCGCGGCGCCGGCGGTGCGGACAATGACGCCCATGCCCTCCGGAACTTCGAGTTCCTGGGCAATGGATTTCAACCTCTGGCGGTCGGTCGAGTCGGTGATCTTGCGCGAGATGCCGCCGCCACGCGCGGTATTCGGCATCAAAACCGAATACCGCCCGGCGAGCGACAGGTAGGTCGTGAGCGCCGCTCCCTTATTGCCGCGCTCCTCCTTGACGACCTGCACGAGTAGAACTTGGCGGCGTTTGATGACCTCCTGGATTTTATACTGCCTGCGCGGGCGCTGCGGGCGAGCTGGCATCTCTTCCATCGCATCGCCGCCGAGGTGTTCGATCTCGGCCGCTTCGTCCTCGCCTTCATCGCTGGTATCGCCGCCGGGCTCGCCATGCTCCGGCGCAGCCCAGTTCGCGGGCAAGCCACCCTCGCCCGAAAAGGCTGTTTCGACGGGCGGACGTTCTGGCTCCGCCGCCGGGCCGGTGTCGTGCCCCTCGAGGCCCATTGTAAATTCGGAGGCGGTATCGAGGGGCGGTTGACCGGCGCAATCCGGCGGCCCGGATTCCGGGTCGGAGACTTCTTGTCCCGTGGCGTTTTGGGAACGCGCGGCACTCAATTCTTCTGACCGGGGCAGATGACGGACTCCCGCGGCGCGTTCTCCCTCTAACGGTACCGGTCCCGCCTCTTCGGTTTCCGCCTCCGGCCGGACAAAATCTTCGGCATCCCCGGACGCTTCGCCGGCGTAGGTCTCGGCCAGCGTTGGGTCCGCGCCGCGCCGTTTCTCGGCCTGGTGACCATTGCGATCGCCTCGCCTGGAGCGGCGACCGCGGCGCCGTGGCCGGGAAGCATCTTCTTCTTCGTCGCGTTGCGCCTTCGCCTCTTCCTCGATCAGGGCCTGACGGTCGGCGACAGGAATCTGATAATAATCAGGATGGATTTCCGAGAAAGCAAGAAAACCGTGCCGATTACCGCCGTAGTCGACAAAGGCGGCCTGAAGCGAAGGCTCGACCCGCATCACCTTGGCGAGATAAATATTGCCGCGAAGCTGTTTTTTACTGGCGGCTTCGAAATCGAATTCGTCGACCCGGTTGCCGCGAAGGACGACCACTCTGGTTTCTTCCGGGTGCGACGCATCGATAAGCATTTTGTTGGCCATGTGAAACTCGTTCAGGCGCGACGCGCGAAAGGCCAGTGCCGCCAGCCAAGGTCTGCAAACCGGACGCAGGGGCAAGGCGTGGCCGGCGCAAGGCCGCATCACGCGATGGATGGGAGGGTGAGTGAGAAAATGGAGGCGCCGGGCGGCACGCCGCGCCGCCGCCCGGCGTTCCGCCACGGAACAAACTGGGACGCGCCGCGCGGTTATGAGTAAGACCGGTCCGGCGCTTTCGGTCCGGGCGGCGATAGCAACGCATGAACTCGATAATCACGCCTTTGGAAGCAACAACCGCGACTGGCCCCGCAACCGCGAGGATACCATAACCCAATTGATCGACGGCCGCTAATAGCCCCATTGCGGGACAGGTCATATCCTCGTTACCTATCGGGAACTGCGCTCCTAAACGGGAACCGTCCAAATATCGGTCCTGGCAGGCGGCGCCTCGGCGAAGCCCTAGTTCGGAGAACGCCAGAAGCACCTTTGGTCCAGCTCCGGCTTTCGCATCGCGACGCAACCACCTGAAATACCAATAATAGGCAGCGCAACCAATAGGCTGCGCAACACTGGAAGTTTCCATGGCCCTGATTCGCAAATTTCCGGGTCCGGAAAAGAATTGTTATTCATATCGGGTTTCTTGGCTGTTTGGCAAGTTTTCCTTTGAGCTGTGTCCGCGCGGTGACGGTTTTCGCGGTGGGTTTCTGGCATGATCATGACTCGTTAACCTCGCTTATCCTAAACACGGTCAGGTTCACGCGTCGCGAAACCGCCGTGGCCGCGCCAATGGAATTTGGGAACAGCGGCCCTAACCGCGGCTCGAACGGCGAACCCGGGGCAAATCGATGGCGGAGAGCGCTTTTTTTCGCAAAGCCGTTGGCCTGGCGACCGCCTTGGCGCTCGCGGCGGGAATGGCGGTGCTCGCCTTCGGTTGGCTGACCCTTCTGCCTCCGGCCGGCCGATACCTTGGCTTCCGCGCGGATGCCGCGACGGTTCAGCCGGAGCCGGGCGGGCATCCCGCCGCCAATGCGGCGAGGATCGAGCAGAGCGGCGATCGCGCCAAGCTCATATTCGAGCTATCCGCGCCGCTGGACGCCACGGCCTTTGTCCTTGCCGATCCCGATCGGGTCATCGTCGATTTGCCGCAAACCGATTTTGCGTTGGACCCGGAGACCGGCAAAGCAGCAGACCCGCCGCAGCGGAAGACCGGCCTCATCGCCTCCTTTCGATTCGGGCAGCTCGCGCCAGGAAAGTCGCGTATTGTCATCGATCTTGGTGCCCCTGCGCTGGTTTTGCGGGCGGCTTGCGATAAATTGGATCGCGATGGCCATGCGCGCCTCGTCGTCGAACTAGCCAAAACGGATCGCCGCAGTTTCGAGGCCGCCGTGCAAAGAACGCGGATCCAATTGGCGGCGCTGGCGCAACCCAGGAAAGCCCAAAAGCCCGAGCCGGAATCGGCAAAGCCGGTCATTATGATCGATCCTGGCCATGGCGGAATCGACCGAGGCGCCATGGTCAAAGGCCTCATCGAAAAGGAGCTGGTGTTTGATTTCGCCAAGGCGGTCGCGGCCAAACTCGATGCCGACGGCCATTTCAAGGTCGTCATGACGCGTGACGACGACAGCTTCGTTCCCCTGTCAGAACGCGTGCGGATGGCGCGCGACGGAAATGCGGCCCTGTTTGTCTCGATACACGCCGACACTTTGTCAAGCGCAGCCGATGTTTCCGGCGCGACCGTCTACACGCTATCGGATCGCGCCTCGGATGCCGAAGCCGCGCGCGTGGCCGAAAAAGAGAACCAGTCCGACGCGGCGGCCGGACTGGACAAAACCGAGGATGCCAGCGATGTTTCCGGCATTTTGTTCGATTTGACGCGGCGGGAAACCCGCGCCTACAGCCAGTTCTTCGCCCACACTTTGGTGAACTACTGGCGAGTCGCGGGACGGCTTAACAAAAATCCACGGCGTTCGGCCGGGTTTCTTGTTCTGAAGGCGCCCGATGTTCCGTCCGTCCTTTTGGAACTCGGCTATCTTTCCAACGAAAAAGACGGACTGGCGCTCACTTCGGCGCAATGGCGCGACAAGGCATCGAGCCAAGTCGCGGAGGCAATCGAAGCTTTCTTCGCGGCGCGGGAGAGCGGCGCAACCGTGACCAAGACCGATCCCTATCCGGCGCCGGTTGGAAAAATACCGTCCGCCGGGCCGTAAATTTTAAAATATTTTTGCGGCGGAGAGCAAAATCCGGGATCGAAATCAATGGCGGCGCCTTGCGACCGTTGAGACATGCGATTTTGCCGCCCTTGACCGGAGCGCTTCATGATTTGAAGCGTACCGTGCCGCCTCGTTCGACAAATTTTCAACACAAAAGCGCCGCACGGAGAAGAGGGCACAGTCGGCTGCGGGCGATTATCGGCGTTTGGCGATAACAAGTCGCCGGACGCTACTCCAAAACTCCGGCATCCGCCGGGCGGGTGCGGCGATCCGGCCGGGATATTCGCATATCCAAGCCTTTATTTGGCTTGGATTCACGTGGCCTTATAGGTGAGCGGCCGCCGTCGGGCGCCGGTATCGTTTTTAGGTCCGTTGTATTACTGATTTCGCCCGGAAAGAGTTTCCGGAATTCAAAAGGCCTGATCGCATGCGGCAAATAACCCGTTTCCTCGGTTTCGTTTTCGCGACTGGCGCGATCGTGTTCGTCATTGGGGCTTGCGCGGCGGGGCTCTTGGTTTGGAAATTCGAACGAGACCTGCCGGATTATACGACGCTCAAGGATTACGAACCGCCGGTGATGACGCGGGTCCATGCGAGCGATGGGTCGCTGATCGCCGAATATGCCCGCGAACGGCGTCTTTATCTTCCGGGCGCCGCCATCCCGGCCCTCGTCAAGGAGGCGTTTATCTCCGCCGAGGACAAGAATTTCTACACCCACGCCGGCGTCGATCCGGAACGCATACTGCGCGCCCTTTTCGTGTACGCTCAAGGCGACAGACATGTCCAAGGCGCCTCGACCATCACCCAGCAGGTCGCCAAGAATTTTCTGTTGACGAACGAGCGGTCGTTCGAGCGCAAGATCCGGGAGGTGCTTCTCTCGTTTCGGATCGAGGGCGCCTATTCCAAGGAGAAGATTCTCGAGCTTTATCTCAACGAAATCTATCTCGGGCTCGGGAATTACGGTGTCGCCGCCGCGGCGCTGAACTACTACGGCAAGTCCGTGCATGAGCTTACGATCGCGCAAGCCGCCTATCTCGCCGCCTTGCCGAAGGCGCCGAACAATTATCATCCTTTCTTGAAGCACGAACGGGCGATCGAGCGGCGCAATTGGGTCATCGACCGCATGGTCGAGAACGGCTATGTCTCGCGCCAGGACGGCGAGAAAGCGAAGGCCGAGGGACTCGGCGTCAATCCTAGGGTCCTTTCGCCCAATGCTTTCGCCGCCGGCTTTTTCGCCGAGGAGGTCCGCCGCGAACTCAGCGATCGTTACGGCGAAAAGAAACTCTATGAAGGCGGTCTTTCGGTTCGCAGCACGCTCGATCCGAAAATGCAGCTGATGGCAAGGCGCGCCTTGGTCAACGGCCTGGTCCGCTACGACGAGGCGCATGGTTTTCGGGGTCCCATGCGCCACATCGACATCAGCCAGGATTGGGGGATTCCGCTTGCCGATGTTGCGGCCTTGGGCGATGTCGCGCCTTGGCGGCTCGCCGTCGTTCTCGATGCCGCCGATGCCGGCGCGCGGATCGGCTTGCAACCGCACCGGGAAAAATCCGGCGATATCGAGCGCGAACGCGAATCCGGCACGCTCACGACGGCCGGACTTCGTTGGAGCCGTGGTAGCGGTTCCCGCGCGTCGCTGGGGCCGGGCGATGTGATCTATGTCGAGCCGATCGAGGGAAATCCTCGGCAGTACCGGCTGCGCCAAATCCCCGAGGTCAGCGGCGCGATCGTCGTGATGGACCCTTACACCGGCCGGGTGTTCGCCATGGCCGGCGGTTTTTCCTTCGACCAGTCCGAGTTCAATCGGGCGACGCAGGCCATGCGCCAGCCGGGTTCCTCGTTCAAGCCTTTTGTCTATGCGACGGCACTCGACAATGGCTATACGCCATCCTCCATCATTCTCGACGAGCCCATAGAAATCGATCAGGGACCGGGTCTTCCGGCGTGGCGTCCGGAAAACTTCGAGGGCAAGTCGAGCGGCCCCCACACCTTGCGCTATGGGGTCGAACATTCGATCAATCAGATGACCGTGCGGCTCGCCCGCGATGTCGGCATGCCGCTCATCGCCGAATATGCCAAGCGCTTCGGTATCTACGACGATCTGCCGCCCTACCTCGCGATGTCGCTTGGTTCCGGCGAAACCACCCTGATGCGCCTGACCACCGCCTATTCGATGCTCGCCAACGGCGGCAAGCAAATCAAGGAAACCTTGATCGACCGCATCCAGGACCGCTGGGGACATACGATCTACCGGCACGACGAGCGAATCTGCGAGGGGTGCGACGCGCCCCGATGGGACAACCAAGACGAGCCGAGACTCATCGACAAACGGGAGCAAGTGCTCGATCCGCTCACCGCCTATCAGATCACCTCGATCATGGAAGGCGTCATCCAGCGCGGCACCGGCCAAGCGATCAAGGAAGTCGGCAAGCACCTCGCCGGCAAAACCGGGACGACCAACGACGCCAAGGATCTTTGGTTCATCGGCTATTCGCCCGATCTCGCGGTCGGCGTCTTCATGGGTTACGATCAGCCGCGCTCGCTTGGGGGTTCGGCGCAAGCCGCGCATTTCACGGCGCCGATCTTCCGCGACTTCATGAAGATGGCGCTTGCCGGCAAACCCGACATTCCCTTCCGGGCGCCGCCCGGCATCAAGCTGATCTGGGTAGCCGCGAAAACGGGAATCCGGACGAGCGCGAGTTCCGAGGGCGCGATCCAAGAGGCATTTAAGCCAGGCACGGCGCCGCCTGATTCCTATGCCGCCAGCGATGCGACGCCCCGGGCACAGGCCGTCAATCCCGACGCGGATCGGCTGGTCGGGACTGGGACCGGCGGGTTGTATTAGGCCGCGGCGCGATCGGGGTCGCCTTGGTCCAAGCCCTTTCGCGCATTGGTCTTCGCCGGAGACGGCTTGTGGCCCCGGGGCAGAACTGCTTTTTTGTTACTCAACTGCTGATATATTATTTTCATCAGATCATAGTAATAAAACAATAACACCGCGCTTGCGCTGTCGCTGAATGGTGTTACTATACGTGCTTATCCCAACGGTCAGCTCGCATAAGGCCGGAACGGGACGTAAATGGAGTCACCGCGGCGTTTTGCTGGGCCTCATTTTGGTCAGCGCCTGGGGCGTGCTCTTTCTTCTCGATCAGATCATCAAACGGCAGGGACGCTTGCTGCTCCGCCTGGATGGCATCGAGCAGCATTTGGGGATTCCCGCGCCAGCAAGCCGGCCCCGGACTCGTCTGTCGATATTATCGAGTTAAGCGGAACGGCCGGCGGCGGATGACGCGGCCTGATCGTGGGAGGAGATATCATGCGTAGCGATAACGGCAAGCGAAGCGGCGCCGCGTGGGGGCGGGGTTTTGTGGCCCTCTGCGCCGTGCTGGCGATGGGGTTGGACTTGATGGCCACGGCGGCGGGGGCGGCGCCCTTCGCCTATGTCACGAATGGCGGCAACGCCAATGCTGTTGGCACTGTTTCGGTGATTGACACGGCCACAAACAAGGTGGTGGCCACGGTCCCGGTTCGGTACTTCCCCTATGGAGTCGCCGTCGCCCCGGATGGGAAACACGCTTATGTCGCGAATTTTCAGAACTTCAGCATTTCGGTGATTGCCACGGCCACCAACACGGTGGTGGCCACGGTTTTTTTTCCGGAGGCAAATGCCCCCGATGCGGTCGCCGTCACGCCGGATGGGCAACACGTCTATGTCGCGACCCAGGCCCCCGACGTCGTTTTGGTGATTGACACGGCCACCAATATTCTAGTGGCCACGGTCCAGCTCCCGGTGGGGAGTGCGCCCTTTGGGGTCGCCGTCACCCCGGACGGGAAACACGCCTATGTCGTGGCTAGACCCGATTCGGGCGGCTCCGGCTCTGTCTCGGTGATCGACACGGCCACCAACACGGTGGTGGCCACGATCCCGGCGGGGAGTTTCTCCGCAAGTATCACCGTCACCCCGGACGGGAAACACGTCTATGTCGGGAATGGTGGCTCCAACAGCGTTTCGGTTATCGACACGGCTACCAACACGGTGGAGGCGGCCACGATCCCGGTGGGGGGTGCCCCCTCTGGAGTCGCCGTCACCCCGGATGGGAAACACGTCTATGTCGCGAACGTGGGCACCAACAACGTTTCGGTGATCGCCACGGACAGCAACACGGTGGTGGCCACGGTCCCGGTGGGGAATTTCCCCATTGCGGTCGCCATTACCCCGGATGGGCAACACGCCTATGTCACGAATTACTCGGACAATACTGTCTCGGTGATCGCCACGGCCAGCAACACGGTGGTGGCCACAATTCCGGTGGGGAGTAGTGGTAGTGAGGCCAATGCCATTGCCATCGTGCCGCCGCCGCCGGGGGTGCCCTTCGTCTGCCCAGGAAACACCACTGGCCAAGTCTTCGTCGCGAGCGGTCCGCCATTGCAGGCCGATGTCACGATTCAGAACAATTTCGCTGGGATTAGCTCGATCAGCACGGTGGAATTGGTCAACTGCACCGTGTCGCCGGCGTTGCCCGAGACGTTTACCCCGCCCAACACAAGCACCATTCCGCTCACGTTCACGAAGACCGACCAGACGAAGGCTGCGGAGTTCGCGGTCAGCGCATGCCGGCCCAGTGGATCTTGCTGCTCGATCGACCCCATCTTCACGGTCCTCGAATTGACCACGGGCCGCTGGGTCAGGCAAACCTTTGCCGGGGTTCCGAAAGCCGAGCATTTGATCACCGTGAGCAATGGCGAGCCCGGCCTGAAGCAGCTGCATATAAAGGTCAACAGCGAGCGCTTCACCACGCTCACCCTGAGCGACAACGAAACGCGAAGCCTCGACGTGGCGGCGGCGATGACGGAGAAGGCCAATACCATCACGCTCGCCGGCGCCGGCGAGCTCGGGGCGAGCGCCGCCGTGGCCATTGGGGATATTCCCCCGGCGGCGGCCGCCAACAATGGCGGCATGGGCGCGATGGCTCTGGCCCAGGCGCAAGGCCCCGCCCACCGGCGGAATGCGATCTGGGGTCCGTTGACGGAAGCGACCGAGGAGAATAGCCATCTCCAGGTGGCGAACGCGGCGAGCCAGACGGTTCAAGTCAATTTCAACGGCGCCTTGAGCAATGCCGCAGCCAGCAATCCGTCCCTCTTCACGGTCGAGGTGAACGGCCAGCTGGCGGCGGTGCAAGCGGCGCATCTCCAAGCGGGCGCCTCGGGCATGGACCTGACCCTCCAATTGCCGCCCGGAACGCTCCATGGCGGCGATAGCGTCGATGTCTCTTGGGAGAATCTTTTGGATGCCAAGGGCCGGCCGCTGGCCGGGCATCTGGCGCTGCTCGCGCGCTAAAGGCAACAACCGGCGGCGGTTAGCCGCCGGCCTCGTGACACTCAGAAAGGTGATTTGAAATGGCAAAAACGACCCCCCGGAACACCCCTCCAAGCGAGACTGGCGAGATGGTGGAAGCCGCTCTGCCGGCTTTCCCGGCGGAAGATCACGCAAGCGGTCCAGACGGCCAGTCTCGCCGCGACGCATTGGCGGCCTTGGCGAAGCACGCCGCCTATACGGCTCCAGCGGTGCTGGCCATGTTGTCGCTCACCACGAAACGGGCTGCCGCCTTTTCCTTCTAACGGACGTCGCGGCAAGTGCCGGCAACGCGGCCAGTGGAGACGTTGGCGCTTCCGCTCGGTGACGGTTGGGTTTTATGCCAACCGGACATCGATCGGGTGGCGGTGCTCAATGCGACCGGCAAAATTGTCTGGGATCTGGTTTGCGGCGGCCTTGCACAGCAAGAGATCGCGTCCGCCTTCGCGGAGCATTTTGGGGTCCCCGCCGAAGCGGCCTTGGCGACCATCAGGACGGTGATTGGCGGACTGGAGGAAGCCGGGTTTCTTGCCCGGCCCGCGGGGGAAGCCGGCGCGCAGCGTTGCGCCCCGAGCCCTCTCGGAGGCGGCCCAGCGGTCGAGCCGGGCCCCAATGTGCATTGCGGCACGTTCCAATTCGGCGACCGCCGCGTGCAAATGCACTCCACCATGGCCGACATCGGCTGCGCCTATTTCGCGCGTTTCCAGCACCGGGCCTTGGCCGATGCAGTGGATGCGGATGTGCTCGAATTCTCCGGCGGGCCTCGCGGTTACCGCCTGACCCTTCGGGGCGCTGTTGCGGCGGATGCGAATTCGCTGGCCGAACTGCTCGGGCGGACGCACGAACTCTTTTTGAGCTGGGAACATCCCAAACGCGAGTTTCTCGCCTATTTCCATGCGGCGGCCGTGAGCCGGGGCGAGCACAGCGTGCTCCTGCCGGGTGTCAGCGGCACCGGCAAATCGACGCTCGCCGCCTATTTGGCGGGTCATGGCTTTGCTTACCTCGGGGATGATACCATCGCGATGACGAGAGCCGATTGGTCGCTGCGGCCGCTCCCCACCTGTCTCTCCCTCAAATCCGGTTCCTGGCCGGTTCTGACGGCCCTCTATCCCGAGCTCCGTCAAATGCCGGTGGTGCGCTGTCATGGCCGCGACGTTCGCTACGTGGAGCCGGGGCAGGCGCGGCATGCGGGGAGCGCGCCGTCGGTCATTCTGTTCCCCAGCTATGCGAAGTACGGCGAGACACAGCTTAGGGCATTGACGGCTCTCCAGACCATGACGCGTCTGATCGAGACGAATACGGACTTGCATCGGCCAGCGACCGGCGCGGCACTCGCGGAGTTTCTCCAATTCGTCGAACGGACGCCAGCCTATGAGCTGGTCTATCGGGACCTGCCAAGCGCCAAGGCGGCGATCGAGGAATGGCTTGACAACACGGTCTAGATCCGCCCGCCTGCTGCTTTGCCAAGGGCTCGCCGGAGCTTTGGGCCAAGCGCTTGGTCCCTTGGACCTCCCGGCCAACGAGGCCGAATGGCAGCGCGTGCTGCACCTATCCAGTTCCCATCTGGTCGCGCCGATGTTGCGCCGGGCATACCAGGAGCATGGGTTGGTTTCAGGCCTGCCGGCGGATGTCGTGGAGTTTCTCGACGCGGTCTACACGCTGAATTTGGAATCCAACCTCCGCTACCAATACCAGTTAGCCCAATTGATCCAGGCACTGAATGATACGGGTGTGCGGCCTTTGCTCCTCAAAGGCGCCGCAACCCTTGCAAGCGGTCTCTATCCCACGCCGGGCGAACGGATGATCGGCGATATCGACGTCCTGATACCCTCCGCTAAGCTCGCGGGGGCAGTTGAACACCTCCTTGCGGCTGGCTACCAGCCGGTGGCGGCGGACGAAGAGTTACCAAAGACGGAGGATTATGGCCTGAAACATCACCACTATCCCGCGATCTATAGCCTTGATTGGCCGGCGCCGGTGGAATTGCATGTGCATCCGGTTCATCTCCCGGTCGCCCGGCTTCTTGGCAGCGAGGAAGTCGTTCGGGATGCGACGCCATTAAGCTTGCGCGGCGGCGGTTGTTTGCTCCCCTCGCCCACGCATTTCGTGATGCACAATGTGATTCAAGCCTTTGTCATGGATCTTAGGGACCGTGGATGTGTTTCCTTGCGGCAATTGTTCGAATTCGTTTACGCCAGCCGAACCAACGCTGAGCGGATTGATTGGGCGGCAATCCAACAAAGGTTTGACAGTCTTGGTTACGGGGGCGCCCTGCGCGGCTATGTCGTGCTCGCGAACGCTTATCTGGGCTTTCAGGTGCCGCCCGAACTCCCTATCAGCGGCTTCGCCCGGTTGTGGCGCCGGTTTTATCGGACCGAGCTGGAACACCCCGCCCTGCACTTTCCGTTCTTCCTAGGCAGGCTCCTGCGAACACAGGCACGCAACCTAGGAAGAAACCCCCGCAATCTGAAAAAGCTGTTCGGTGTGAGCTACTACATCCGCCTATACCGGAAAGCCCTGGATGGCGGCGATGTCCCACTTGATCTTGAAAAGCGCGGAGCGGGGGTCGCTGATTGAAAACCTGCGCCCCCAAACAATTACATCGATCGCTGCATAGGCCGGTCCGCAGGCAAGCGGGGAGGCTCATAATCCGTGGCGCTTACCGGCATGGTGCTTTTGAATTCGCGGGGGTTTTCAAGCCACAAGGAGACTGTTTCCGGCCGCATCGAAAAAAGTTCGTCTACCCCCCACTTGGGGGATGCGCGCCGGCGCTTTTGTCGCCACTATGCAGGCGTGGCTGACAGAACAGCCAGTCGCAAATTATTTCGACACGCGAAGCGGCTTACCGGAAACTCCCCTGGTCGCCGTCGCGACAGGTGGCTTTGAGGTGCTGGTAAGTTGCGCCTTAAAATTCAATTGAGTTAACGAACCAATTTCTCCGGTTCCCCCGCGTCCGCCAGCAGACGCGGGGGAACTTTTCATTTGAATATCTCTAGTGTAGTGTCTCACGCAACTAATTAGAATGACGGCTCTGCCAAAAAGTGGCATCTACGATTTGCCGGGCTGCGTCTCGGCGGGTGACACGCTTGACGAGGCGATGCTGAACGCGGCCGCGGCTCTTGAACTCTGGGCCGAGGCGATGATCGAAAGCGGCCAAAAAATTCCGCCGCCTCGAAGCCTGACCGATCTCAAGGCCGATTCGGAAATCGCCCAGGACTTGGCGACCTTCATGGTCGCGCTCATCCCGTTTCCGCGGGGTTTACGCCAGCACGCCGCCGAATGAAGCTCACGAACGACCAATTCTCCTTTGGGACTTCCAAAAAATTCACAAAAATGTTTACCGGCCTGATGCCGAGGTTTTTGGTGAGATTCTCCGCGATGCGGGCGAAGAGCGCCTTCTTTTTGTCGGGCCCCCGCGTATTGTTGACGGTGATTTGGACGATCACGAGATCATCGTCGCGGGCAATCCGCAGATAATTCTCGTCATAGAAAAAATTGCTTTTGTCATACTCCTCGATCAACATGAAGCGATCGTCCTCCGGCACGTCAAAGGCCTCGCGCATCGCCTGATAAAGACCGTCCAGAATCGCCTGGCGATATTCCGGCGGCTTGCCTTTCACTAGAGAAACACGGGTGAGCGGCATTGTTGGCGTTGCTCCTATAGCGATCATGATCTTTAGAAAAACGGCTGGTGTTAGGGTGGCGGGGCGCCGCCATGTCTATGTCCGCCAGAATGTGTGGCCGACCGTGCCTGCGGCTCGGCCGCATTCTGATTGATATCGGCATCGGCCGTCCAGTAGCAATCAAGCCCGCCCGTGGGGCGCACGCAGAAAAGCTTGGCGTCCTTCGTGTCGATCGTCACGGCCATGCCTTTCGAAAGGGATAAGCAATCGCCCTTAGCGAGTTTTGGCGCACTGAATTTATCTAGTCCCGCTTTGTCGTTCTTACCAAGGAAATCGAGGATCTTTCTCGAATTGGCCTCGTCCTTACAGGCGACGAGCGGCTCGATGACGCTTGCAGCTCCCGCCATTGACGGCAAAAGGAGCGCGAGAACCGCGAGATATCGGCAATTGTTCATGAGCCACACCGCCGTTGACAACGCATATGTAACCCGGCCCACTCCGGCTGGGCAAGGTGATCATAGCACTTTGCCGGGGTTTAATATGCCCGCCGGATCAAGGGATAGCTTGATCGCGCGCATGACCTCGATAGCCACCTTGTCTTTCACTTGTCGCAATAGATCGCGCTTCAATTGGCCGATCCCATGCTCGGCCGAAATCGAACCCTTGCGCGCCACCACGAGTCCATGCACGATGGCGTTGATCTCGTCCCAGCGGGCCAAAAACGCTTGCGTATCCGCCCCTATGGGCTGCGAGACATTGCAGTGAATATTGCCGTCGCCTAGGTGGCCGAAGGCGACGAGACGCGCGCCCGGGATCGCTGCCATCACAGCGCGCGCGGCGTCTTCCAGAAAAGCCTGGATGTCCGCGATGGGAACGCTGATGTCATGCTTGATCGAGCCGCCTTCATGGCGCTGAGCGTCCGGCAAAAGTTCGCGCAGCTTCCAGAAATTGTCCCGTTGACCCCGCGACGCGGCGACCGCCGCATTCTCGATGATGTGTTTTTCGTTCGCCGCTTCGAGGAGCGCGAGCAATCGCGCGGCAAGCCCTTGGGCGCTTTGCGAACTCAATTCGAGAAGCACGTACCACAGGTGCTTGCTAGACAAAACTTCGCGCGCGTCAGAATGCGCGAGGACAAAATCCAAGCCGATGCGCGGGATCAGTTCGAAGCTCGTGATTTCGCCGCCCGCCATGTCACGGGCGAGATCGAGCAGGGCGAGCGCCGCCTGGGGCGAGGCAAGGCCGATAAAGGCGGTCTCGATCGCGCGGGGTTTTGGATAGAGTTTTAGGACCGCCGCGGTGATGATCCCAAGCGTGCCCTCCGAGCCTATAAAAAGATTTCGTAGATCATAGCCGGTGTTGTTTTTCTTGAGCTTCGACAAATCCGAAAGGATCCGCCCGTCGGCGAGCACGACTTCGAGTCCAAGCACGAGATCCCGCGCGTTGCCATAGGCGATCACATTTGTGCCGCCGGCATTTGTCGCAAGGTTGCCGCCGATGGTGCATGAGCCTTCCGCCGCTAGCGACAGCGGAAACAGCCGGTCCGCGCGGCTGGCGTGCTCTTGCGCCTCGGCGAGAACCATGCCGGCTTCGACGGTCATCGTGTTCGAGGCGAGATCGATCTCGCGCAGGGCCGTCATGCGGCCAAGCGAGAGCACGATTTGATTGCCGGGGCCGAGAGGAATCTGGCCGCCCACGAGCCCGGTATTGCCGCCTTGCGGGACGACCGGGGTAGACGTCTCTTGGCAAAGTTTCAGTACTTCCGCGATTTCTTGCGTCGAGCCGGGACGCACCACGCAAAGCGCAAGCCCATGAAAGCGATCGCGCGGCTCGCGCAAAAATCCTTCCATGCCGGGCGCATCGGCGATGACGTTCCTGGCGCCGGAAATCGCTTCGAGGCGATCAAGGATTTCCCGCGAGGCCGCGTTTAGGCCTGCCGCGCTTTCCAGGTCGAAACTCATGCCTCGTCTTCCAAAAGTCACGTAAGAATAGAGCCGGTTGGGGTGCCGTAAAGCGGAACTTTCATCGGGCGGACGACGCTTTTCCAATCGCGAACTCGAAATTATTGGCCCGAACGGTGATTTCCTAGCTATCATAAACCCTCGATGCGGGATAAAATCTCAATGCGGTCGGGGGCTCGCTTACCATCCGCCAACACTCCTCGCCAGCGCAAACGAGGGGATCGAATGAGGCGGTGGGCCCAGGCCGCGAGCCGTTTTCGAGAGTCACCGGGCGGGGGAGTTGCTCCATGAAGCGGATTGTAGTTCTGATCGACGGCACATGGAACAATGAAGGACAGGGCAAGGATACTAACGTCGCAAAACTTGACCCCGCGAGCGCTCTAAGGCGGCTCATTTTGAAGAACAGCGCGGCAGGCACGGCGCAGAAAAGTTTCTACCACCCCGGTGTCGGCACTCAAGGTGATCACCTAGACCGAATTCTTGGCGGGTCCATTGGTCTTGGCCTAAAGAAAATTGTCCAGGATTGCTATGGCTTCGTCGTAGGCGATTACGAAGCTAGCGACGAAATCTATATCCTCGGGTTTTCGCGAGGTGCCTACGCGGCGCGCGCACTCGCCGGACTCATCGGGGCGTCCGGGATAGAACGCCAGGCCAGTCCGAAGGATTTTGAGCCTGCATGGCGGAGCTACCGCTCGCTAAAGGATCAGAATACCTCTCATGGCGACCGATCGGTCAAGTGCGTCGCCGTTTGGGATACGGTCGGCTCGTATGGAGTGCCGGCGGGTTTCGGCTTTGCGCCGCTCGCGAGATACATCACACTTTTGTTCCTCGGGTTCCACGACACGCGGTTCGGAGACCATATTGACGTCGGTTTGCAAGCTGTTGCTATCGATGAACGCCGTCGGCCTTTCGTACCCACGTTCTGGACAATCCCGAAAGGGCGACAGCCGAGAGGACATGTCGAGCAGACTTGGTTCGCCGGCGTTCACAGCAGCGTTGGCGGCGGCTACGCCGATGCTGGTCTGTCCGACCAAGCCCTTATCTGGATCATTGCTCGCGTCCAGGTATTGACCGGACTCGAGTTTGATACAGCGGCAGTCAAGGCAAGCATGAAGCCGAACATCGATGGCGAAGTCGTCAACTCTTCACAGGGCTGGCTTATAAGCCAGCTCTTGCCCTACAAGCGGACAATCCTCTCGCCTGATGCGATTCACCACGGCATCTTCTTCAACACGAGAAACCCCGCGGAGGAGCGTATCAATGAACGGGTCCACTGGAGCGTGCTGGCGAAACGCGGCAGACCGTGTACTTATTACGGGAAGCCGAATACGCCATATGCACCGCCGAATCTTCCGTCGAACATTCCTGCGCAAAAGGTAGCAACAATCACACCCGAAGAAAGGGCTTTGCTGCCTTAAGCGACCGGGCGGTCCGACTATGGCGTACAGCGTCGTCCGTGTATTTTTCAAGCCGATCAGATCACAATTAGGGCGTTTCACTCTTGGTCGCGCGTTCGCGGCGCAGTAGATGAAAAGCGCAAGATCATTTAGATGTCTCGAAACGCAATATCGAACGAGCCGCGGCGGTTCAACAGCAAACCATTCCCAAACTTGATCCAACGAGTGCTCGCTAATCCGGCCCCCCGCCGAACGGTTTTAGCTTCGCGGGAATGTATCGCTGTTATGGCGGGCAGAATTTGCAAGGAGACCCTATGGCAGCGCTCGACACGGTTTTGGCGAAGATCGATGGAAACCTCGACTCTGCCCTGGGCCGGCTCTTCAAGCTCATTGAAATCCCCTCGGTTTCGACCGATCCCGCCTATGAGCGCGATTGCGCCAAGGCGGCCGAATGGCTCGCCGCCGAGCTGAAGAGCCTCGGCTTCGAGACGTCGGTGCGTAAAACGCCAGGCCATCCGATCATTGTCGGACAGGCCAGGGCCGCGCGTCCCGACGTGCCGCATTTGCTCTTTTACGGTCATTACGACGTGCAGCCGCCAGACCCGCTCGATTTGTGGGAGAGTGCACCCTTCGAGCCGCGTGTCGTCGAGGCCGCAACCGGCAAGCGGATCGCCGGACGCGGCGTCGCCGACGATAAGGGCCAGCTCATGACCTTCGTTGAAGCTTGCCGCGCCTTCATGGAAACCGGCGGCTTGCCTTGCCACATTACGTTCCTCATTGAAGGCGAAGAGGAGACCGGCTCGCCGTCGCTTCCGGATTTTCTTCGCCAGGCCAAGGCCGAGCTCAAAGCCGACATGGCGCTTGTCTGCGACACCGGAATGTGGGACAGGGAGACCCCGGCGATCACCATCATGCTGCGCGGCCTCGTGCTCGAGGAGGTCGTAATCCAGGCGGCCAACCGCGATCTGCATTCGGGAATTTTCGGCGGCGCGGCGGTCAACCCGATCCATGTGCTTGCCAAAATCATCGCTGATTTGCACGACGAGAAAGGCCGTGTCGCGCTTCCGGGTTTTTATAATGGCGTAACGGAGCTGCCGGAGGATGTCGCCGGACACTGGCGCGAATTAGACTTCCGCGAAAGCGACTTTCTGGGCGAAGTCGGTCTTGCCGTTCCGGCCGGCGAAAAAGGCCGGGGTGTTCTCGAAATGATTTGGTCGCGGCCCACCTGCGACCTCAACGGCATCGCCGGCGGCTATACCGGCAAGGGGTCCAAAACCGTGCTTCCAGCGCAAGCGAGCGCCAAATTCTCGTTCCGGCTCGTTGGATCGCAGGATCCGGTCGAAATCGCCGAATCCTTCCGGGCGTTCGTCAAGGAACGACTTCCCGCCGACGGCCGCGCCGAATTTGTCTCGCATAGCGCGTCGGGCGCGGTGCAGCTGCCGTTCAGTTCGGAGGCGTTGTCGCGGGCGCGCAGGGCATTACAGGCCGAATGGGGCAAGGAGCCGGTTCTTGCCGGGTGCGGCGGTTCAATTCCGATCGTCGGCGCCTTCAAGCGCGATCTTGGGATGGACACTTTGCTGATCGGTTTCGGCTTGGAGGACGATCGCATTCACTCGCCGAACGAGAAATACGAGCTTTCCTCGTTTCACAAGGGAACCCGGAGCTGGGCGCGGGTTTTGAACGCGCTCGCGCTTTGATCCGTTCGCCGCCGCGCTATTAGCCCCGCAAACGTCCGAGCTTCACATTGGCGACCCGCAGTCCAGCCAGGAGAACGAGCGCATAGAGAAGCGCGCCGGCAAGGCCAAGTAACACAAGTTCAAATACATTGGCGAAATGGCCGAGGCCAGCCGCCAGGCGCTGAGCGGGAGGGGCGGCAAACAGCGCGAAAACCGCCAGATTGAGGGAAGCCGCGGTCACCGCCGTGGCCGTCTTCCACAAAAAGAGATCGACCTTCATGACGCCCCGGCGGATCGCGAAAAAACACAGTGCGGCGAGGTTGATCCATGCTCCGGCAGCGGTCGCGGCGGCAAGCCCTGGCGCGCCAAAGGGCTTGAACAGGACGATTTTCAAACCGACATTGACCGCGACCGCGGCGAGCGAGATCAGCATCGGCGTTTTCGTATCGCCCTGGGCCTGAAAGCTTGCCACGGCCGAGCGCAAAAGAACAATCGCGACAAGCCCGAAGCCATAGGCCGTGAGCACCGCGGCCGACGCGCTGGCCGCTTGCGCCGTGAAGGCGCCGCGCTGAAAAGCCCCGCGCATGATATCGTCTGGGATCATGATGAAAGCGACGAAAAAAGGCGCCGTCAGCGCGAGCGAAAGCGCCATGGTTCGATTTTGCACATGCAGCGCGGCGCCCGGTTTGCCCGCCGCGAAGAGCCTGCTCATCTCCGGCAACAGCACGGTGCCCGCCGCTATACCGATGACGGCGAGCGGCAATTGATAGATGCGGTCGGCATAATAGATTGAGGATACGCCGCCGGTCGGGAGCATTGAGCCGATGATGGTGTCGGCGAAAAGCGCGATCTGGGTGCCGGCCGAGCCGATCACCGCCGGACCCAGCGTCGCAAGGAAGCGCTTGATATGTTGCGTCATCGCGGGGCGCGCGAAGCACTCGAAAATTCCGGCGCGATGGACGGCCGCCGAGGTCAACACAAGTTGCAGAACGCCCGAGACGGTCAACCCCCAACTCGCCGCCAAGCCGGCATTGGTGAATAGAAAAGCCATGCCGAGGAAAATAATCATCGACAAATTCATCAAGACCGGGGTGAAGGCCGCGGCGGCGAAATGGCCGTGCGCGTTCAAGGTGCCAGACTGCAGTGTGACGAGCGTGATGAACAAAAGATACGGAAAGGTGATCCGCGTCAGCGTGACGGTGAGCGCGAATTTTTGCGGATCCGCGCGGAACCCCGGCGCCAGAACGTCGATGAGATAGGGGGTGAAGGCGAAGGCAAGCGCGGCGACGAGAATTTGGGAGGCGAGCAGACCCAGAAAAATCTGGCCGGAAAACAGCCGCGCGCGGGCTAGACCCTCGGATTGAAGCACCCGCAGATAGCTCGGGACATAGGCGGAATTGAAAGCACCCTCGCCGAAAATGGTGCGAAAATGGTTGGGCAGGCGCTGGGCCACGAAGAAAGCGTCGGCGAGCAAACCCGCGCCGAGGACCGCGCCAAGCAGGACATCGCGCAAAAAGCCGGCGGCGCGCGAGAGCAAGGTCAAGCCGCCGACGGAAATCAGGCCTTTGTACATCAAGATTTTCGATTTACCCGGTCTGTATCCTTGCCAAGGAATCGGCCGCGACGGGCGAGCCGATGCCCACGCGCTCTTCGATCAGATAGAGCGGCCGCCGTTTTACTTCGGCGAAGATGCGGCCAATATATTCGCCTATGATGCCAAGCGACAGCAATTGAATGCCGGAAAAAAAGGTAATCGAAACAATCAACGAGGCATAGCCGGGAACGTCAACGCCAAGAATGATGGTGCGAGTCGAAATAGACGGCCGCCAAGGTCAACGCCAGCAGCGATGTGGCCGATCCGATATAGCTCCACACCTTGAGAGGCATTGTCGAAAAGGACATGAGCCCGTCGAGCGCCAAATGCGTCAATTTGCGATAGCTGAATTTTGACACGCCGTGGACGCGCGCCTCGACATCGAACGGCACCCCGATCGATTTGAAACCGATCCAGGCATAAAGTCCCTTGGAAAAGCGCGCGTGCTCGCGCATTGCGCGAAGCGCCGCGACGGCCCGCGCATCGAGGAGACGGAAATCGCCAGCGCCCTCTGGAAGACGGGTATCGCCGACCGAGCCGAAGAGCTTGTAAAAACGCTGCGTCAAAATCCGCCGAAACGGAGTATAGACGGTTCGATCGATGCGCTGGGCGAAGACATTTTTGTAGCCTTCGCGCCAACGCGCGACGAAGGTTTCGATCAGCTCCGGCGGATGCTGCAAATCGGCGTCGATGATGATGGCCGCGGCTCCCTTTGCATGGTCGAGGCCCGCCGCTATCGCGATCTCCTTGCCGAAATTCCGACTCAGTGAAAGCGCGCGAATACGAGGGTCCGTGTGATGGGCGGCGCGCAGACAATCGAGCGTATCATCGGTCGAGCCGTCGTCGACAAAAATGATTTCGAACGAGGCTGCGCAACGCTCAAGTACTGGCACTAACCGCGTCAGTAGAGCCTCTATGTTGTTAGATTCATTATAGACCGGCGTGATCACGGAAAGCTCCGCGCCGTTCTCGCCCGCCAGCCCCGTGCCCGATGTTGTCATTTTTTGGACGCCTCACGAAGCGCAACCACAGCCGTGCCGGGTCTAATGAAATCCCCGCTTAGGCTTTTGCATGGCATTGGGCAAGATTGCTTGCATATTTGCCGGAAGCCGGACTATCCCTCGCTGGAGCGTTCGGACATCTTTCCGTAACGCGAGGGGTTGATCATTGTGGGCACGACCGGAGCGTATTTTTCGTTCTGCCTCTGCGCTGATGACTATGCGCTGTCGCCTGGCGTCAGTCGCGGTATTTTGGAAGCGCTTGGCGCAGGCCGTCTGAGTGCGACAAGCGTGATGACAACGCGGCCATTCTGGCCGAAGGGCGCGCATGAGCTGCGCCAATGGAAAGCCAAGGCCGACATCGGACTCCACCTAAATCTCACGCTTGGCAGCCCGCTTTCATACATGCCGGCGTTCGCGGCCACGGGGCGCCTGCCGGGGATCAGTCGCGTGCTCAAGGCCGCGCGGAGAAACGAGTTGCCGGAAGCCGAGATCGGCCAGGAAATCTCGCGCCAGCTCGACGGTTTTTGCGAGCATTTCGACGCTGCTCCGGCTTTTGTGGATGGGCATCAGCATGTCCAAGTTCTGCCGCAAATACGCGCCGCGTTGTTCGCGTGCCTAGAAGAAAAGGGGTTTTCGAGAAAGGTTTGGCTGCGCGACAGCTCCGACCGTCCTTGGCGCGTTCTGCGGCGCGGTGTCGAATTGCCAAAAGCGCTCGGGATTTCCTGGCTCGCGAGCGGCTTTGCAAGGGAGGCTCTAGCGCGAGGTTACGCCACCAACGAGGGATTTTCGGGATTTTCGGCGTTCGATCCGGGGCACGATTTCGCCGCCGATTTCGCCCGCTATCTTCGCGCGCCGGGCAGCCGCCACCTTATCATGTGTCATCCGGGCTATTGCGACGAGGAACTCGTGGCGGCCGATCCAGTCACTCTCAGCCGCGAACGCGAGCTTAGCTTTCTTCTATCCCCCGCTTTCACGGCGATGCTCGATCGCGAACGCGCGCGGCTGGCGCGGCTTTCCGATGCTTTTTGCAATACGATCGCCCCCCCATGATATTGCGTCCCTTTGGGGTTGGCCGCCGTGAAACGCTTATACCATTTCCACATCAGAGTGACTTGATGATGTTGGGGAATGAGGGGATGGATTTTACAATTTCGGGCTTGCGTTCCATGGAGAGGATCGTCTCCTCGGGCGCACGGTGTCGATGGATTTAAGAGCATCGTTCTTGAAGATCTTTTCGCGGATTTCATCGCACGGATTGTCCTTCGGCGGAGCCAGCCAGCAAGGCTTAGTGGAGTGGCGGGCGGAGGTTTGAGCTCTGGCGCGTGGGGCGGCGGGAAGAGAGCCGAGATGTTGCCGGGAAGCACGAGCTCGCTCGAGCGATGGTTGGGGGCGCCGTCAAGCACCAACAGGATATCCCGCCTGGCAAACTTTCGCGACAGGACGTTCAGGAAGGCCTGGAAGCACGCCGTATTCGATGTCGGCATGATCAGATAGACGCGAGTGCCATCCTTCGGAGAGACCGCGCCATGCAAATAGATGTATTCGCGAATGAGCCCCGAGGCGACCGCCCGATGCCGATCGGGGCCCCGCATGGCCGTGGCCGGTTGACGCGGCCGTGCCGGGCCAGAACATTATAGACCGTGCTGTTGCTGGTTTCGTGCCCGATGGCCTTTTCGTAGGCCGCGCCGCCAGGTCATCGGCATAGTGATCCATGTCGTGACCGTCGCTCACCTGAGTGGACCGGCCATGGCCTCGGCGGTTATGAGCTATGACGAGTGCTCGTTATTGACGAGGCGATCAACGATCGCGTTGGCGTAAGAGGGATCGCCTATGATCTCGCGCCAACGTTCCACAGGAGTTGAGAGGTGACGATGGTCGAGCGTCGGCCCTATCGCTGCTCGAGGATTTCGTGCCGGGCGGCGGCGTCGAGCGCAGGCGTCATCGGATTCGCTTGGGGTTCACCGCGCTGACGGTGGGGGTCGCGGATTGATTTGCACGGTAGCCGTCATCCCCGCCGCAAGGACCACACCCTTCGGCACCTCATCGATATGGATGCGCACCGGAATGCGCTGGGCAAGGCGCACCCAGGTGAAGATCGGATTGACCGTGGCAAGCCCTTGCTGGTTGGCTTGCGCGTTCGGGACGTTGATGGCGCGCGCGATGCTGTCGACGTGGCCACGAACGATCTGGCTATAGCCCATCGGCTTGACCTCGGCAGGGTCGCCCACGTGGATCGAGCCGAGATTGATCTCCTCGAAATAGCCATCAACCCAGAACGAATTCGGCGTCGACGACAGAAATTATATTCTGCCCGACATTCGCGTAGTCACCGAGTTGCGCCAGGAGGTTGGTCACCCAGCCATTGACGGGAGAGCGGACCTGAGTGCGCTCGAAATTGACTCTGCGCCTGGTCCAAATTTGCCAAGGCTTGCTGATACTGCGCTTGGGCGGCAACCGCCGTCGTCGCATAGGTCTGCTGCTCCTCTATAGTGACCGCCAGCTGGGTCAGCTTCTGCCGGCGCTGTGACTTTATCTCTGCGTTCCGCGCATTGGCCTCGGCCTGCTTCACCGCCGCCTCGGTACGACTGACGGCGATCCTGTAGTCCCTCGGGTCGATCAGCATCAACAAGTCGCCCTTGTGCACGAACTGGTTGTCGGCGACCGGAAGCTCGACGATTCGCCCCGCGACCTCCGGCGCCATCGTGACGACATAGACGCGCACGGTGCCGTCGCGCGTCCAGGGTGCGCCCATATAGGCGTGCCACATCGCCCAGCCGAGCGGCACGGCAAGCGCGACCGTCCCCAGAGTGATCAAAACTGGAACGATCCTTAGGCGCCGCTTCACCGTCTCGCGGGTAAGCGGCTCGGGGGACAGCTCGGGCGACCATGCGGCATCGCGTTTATCTGCCGTCTTGGTGGTCTTCGCTTTGGTTTGAGCTTCCGACATGGCGAGCTCAGCGCGCGACGATTAGCGTTATGGACGAAAGTACGATCATGTAAACGGCGAACACGAACAAAGCTGGATGCCAGACATAACGCAACACGCCGAAACGGTCCGCCACCCGGCGGAATGCGACCGTGACGAGCCAGGCTACGACCATCATCAACGACATCGGCGCGACATAGACGCCGAAGATGTCGATCTCGGTGAACCTCACACGGGCGCTCCTCCGTCGAAGTAAGAGGCATGCGCGATGAGCGCCTCCATGATTACAAGGATACTCCCGTGCGCCTGGAGAGCAAGAGACGCCTCTGACCCGGCGCCGGGGAGAGAGGCGAGGCGGTCATCGAGCTGGGCAAGCCGTGCGGTCGCGATCGCGCTGTTTCCTTGCGCAAAAGGAGCGAGCGCCGCGTCGAGGTCGGCGCCAAGACCAAGCGAGGAAGCGATGTGGCGAAGTTGGATGATTTCGGTGCCCACCGCTAACCCCGCCAGAAGCTGCGAGCGCTGCAATGGCTCGGCCGCGTCCGGCAATGCCGCGAGCCGGCCGTACGTACGACCCTCCCAATCCTCGACTGTCCATGGGATGGGAACCGTTGCGAGGCGGCGCAGATCACGCAAGGATAGTCCCAGCAGCCGGCGAGCCCGAAACGCGGGCGACAGCGGCGGCAGCAAGCGAAACGAAAGCGCCCCGGCGCCGCTGCCCGCGACGATCGCCAGCGCGAGGTTGTAAAATTGCTGAGGGTCGTAGCTCATCTGGTTCGCGGGCGCGAGCAGCGGCATAAAACCGACTATCATGGCGGTAAAAGTCACCGTCTGCCATGGTTGGGCGACGAGGGCCCCGATGGGTATCAGGTAAAGACCAATGGCGAGGCTGAAGGCCTCGAAGGTCTCAAGCCCCGGCAGCACCGCAAATGCGATGATCGCCGTGAAGATGGTGGCGAGAGCGAGGCCGATCATGAAACGCATGGCAGCCGCGTAGGCCCGCTCGGCTAGTGGCGATAACAGGAGAACCACGATCGCGGCGAAGGTGATGGCGAAGGCACCATTCGGCCACTCCGTCACGATCCAGAAGAGCTCGACGAAGCCGATCGCGACGAACGCGCGGCCCGCATTGACGAGTGAAGGCAGCCAATCGGGCACGCGGAGCCGGAAGCCACGGCCCCGAGGAACGGGACTAACAGGAGCGCCGACAAGCAGCGCCATCCCGTTGAGCGAACCCGAAATGCCGTCGAGCACCCTAGCCGTCTGGTCGGCAATCAGCCGCAGCGATGGCGTGCTGGCCGGCAGAGCGGTCAGCGTCCGCACCGCCATCTCGCAGGCCCGGCGCGGGCGGACGGGGTCGGCCATCCAGTCCGCCGGCACGCCGTGCTCCGCCGATCGCAGTTCCTCCGGAATGCTTCGCAGGACGGCATCGGCCTCCCGCCGAGCCTTGTCGCCCGGCAGCCGGGCCAGCAGTACCGCTACCGTGCGCCAGCCGCACTGGGCGGAGAACAAACCATCCACAGCTCTCTGCAATGCCGGCGAATGATAACGGATTTGAGAGGATTCTCCTTTTGCCTCGTCGATGACCGGGTCGAGCGCGCTGATCCGCCGCACGAGTTCGCGCCGGGCAGGTTGCGTCTCCGGCATTTCCGGCCCAGCCAGCGCCAGCATGCCGGTAAACCGGCCCGTGATTTCGGCCGACAGGGCAGCGAATAACGCGGCGAGCCGGCGCTGAGCGCCGCCGAAATCGGTCCCGGCGAGAACGACGCCGGCGCTTACAATACCGATGCAGATCTCGCTGGCGCGGTAGACTGCGAGCAGGAAGACCGCATCCGCGTTCGGGCCGCCCGTCGCGCCAAGCTCGTCGGCCGCGATGATCGCGGCCGTGAAGCCGGCGAGCGCCGCCGCATAGGACGCGAAATTGTGCAGAAGCGTGGCGACGAGAGCGCATGCAGCGCACCACAGGGCCAGCGCGACGAGAAACGGGGCGCGGGCCTGCGGGAAGCACGCTGTCAGAACCACGATCACCACGGCGCCGACCAAGGTGCCGATCATGCGGTACCACCCCTTGCGCAGCGAAGCCCCAAGATGTGGCTGACAGACGAGCGCGGCCGTGAGGCCGGCCCAAAAGGCATTTTCGAGCTCGAGCCAGAACGCGACGTATAGGGCAAGGCAGACCGAAGCCCATAGACGCAGCCCAAAGAGCAGTGGCGGACCCGCTGCCCTTGCCGCATTTGTCAAAGCTGCGCTTAATCGAGCGAACGTCCTCCTCCCAGGCCCAGCCCGGCTTGTCGAAGACGTCAGCCATTGAATTTGTCCGTGAAGACTCCCTAACCTCGGTTCATGAGCGCCCGACGAGCCAACGGCAAGAAGTTTCGCCGTCACCTCGCTCAGCAATTCTCCCGCTTTGACCTTCACCCTATGCCGTCGAGACCTTGCGATTAAATGGAGTTTTTTCATGCCCGTATTTATACGCCTAATTATTGGAAACTCCTCGTGCAACGCGCTGGCGACGAGCGCCTTGTCGCCGGTCCTAATTATTGCTGAGTGATGGAATAATATAAGGCTGAGTTGGTGGCGCAGGAGACTGCGGTAACCTCCTGATATTCGCTTGCGAACTTCTCTTCGTCGCATCATACGCGGATCTTGTTCGCAACCGGATCGCCGTCGACCAAGCGCAGGCAATAGTGGAAGAGGCGAAGGAGCGGATGACCTTGGCGCGCGCAGAAGCTGCCCGGCGCACGCAGCTGCGAAGTTGTGGTCTCTATCGAGCAAAAAGCAAATTTTTGAGATTTGCGCAGCAACAGCTGCGGCAAATTACCAGCAGGAACAGACTCGCCTCTCGAAAGCAGAGCTTGACCTTAGTCTGACGGAGGTCCGTTCGCCCGTCACACGGGCGCTCCTGCGTCGAAGTAATATAAGAGGCATGTTCCATGAGCGCCTCCGTGATTACAAGGATACTCCCGCGCGCCTGGAGAGCAAGGAACGCCTCTGACCCGGCGCCGGGGAGAGAGGCGAGGCGTCCATCGAGTTGGGCAAGCCGTGTGGCCGCGATCGCGCTGTTTCCTTGCGCCAACGCCTCGAGCGACCCGTCGAGGTCCGAGCCCAGACCGAGCCGGGGGACGATACGGCGAAGTTGGATGATCCCGTTGCCTACGGATAGTGCCGTCACCGGCTGCGAGCGTTGCAACGGCTCGGCCGCGTCCGGCAATGCCGCGAGCCGGCCGTAGATGCGGCCCTCCCAATCCTCGGCCGTCCATGGGACGTGACCCGTTGCGAGGCGGCGCAGATCTCGCAGGGTCAGCGCTAGCAGCCGGCGGGTCCGAAACGCGGGCGACAGCGGCGGCAGCAAGCGAAACGAAAGCGCGGCGGCACCGATGCCTCCAACGATCGCCAGCGCGCCGTTGTAGAATTGCACGGTGTCGTAGCTCATCTGGTTTTCGGGCGTGAGAAGCGGGATGAAACGGCCTACCATGGAGGTAAACATTGCCCTTTGCCATGGTTGGACCATCAGAGCACCGGCGGGTATCAGGTAAAGACCAATGGCGAGGAAGGCCTCGAAGGTCTCCAGCCCCGGCAGCACCGCAAATGCGATGATCGCCGTGAAAATGGCGGCGACGGCGGCGCCGACCGTCGTACCCATTGCGGTAGCGTAAGCCTCATCGGCTCTCGGCGCGAACAGGATCACCCCGATTGCCGTCCAGAAGACGGCCGTCGCGCCATTCGGCCATTCGGTCACGATCCAGAAGATCTCGACGATGCCGATCGCGACGAACGCGCGCCCCGCACTGACGAGAGAAGGCAGCCAATCGGGCACGCGGAGCCGGAAGCCATGACCGCGAGGAACGGGACTAACAGGAGCGCCGACAAGCAGCGCCATCCCGTTGAGCGCGTCCGAAATGCCGTTGATCACCCTAGCCGTCTGATCGGCGAGCAGCCGCAGCGATGGCGTGCGTGCGGGCACCGCGATCAGCGTCCGCACCGCCATCTCGCAGGCCCGGCGCGGGCGGACGGGGTCGGCGATCCAGCCCGCCGGCACGCCGTCCTCCGCCGATCGCAGCTCATCCGGAATGCTTCGCAGGACGGCGTCGGCCTCCTGCCGGGCCTCGTCGTCCGGGAGCCGCGCCAGCAGCGCCACCGTGCGCCAGCCGGCCTGGGCGGCGAACAAACCATCCACAGCTCTCTGCAACGCCGGCGAATGGTAACGGATTTGAGAGGATTCTCCTTTTACCTCGTCGATGATCGGGTCGAGTGCGATGACCCGCCGCGCGAGTTCGCGCCGGGCAGGTTGCGTCTCCGGCATTTCCGGCCCGGCCAGCGCCAGCATGCCGGTAAACCGGCCCGTGATTTCGCCCGACAGGGCAGCGAATAACGCGGCTAGGCGGCGCTGGGCGCCGCCGAAATCGGTCCCGGCGAGAACGATGCCTGCGCTTACAATACCGATGCAGATCTCGCTGGCGCGGTAGACTGCGAGCAGGAATACCGCATCGGCGTTCGGGCCGCCCGTCGCGCCAAGCTCGTCGGCTGCGATGATCGCGGCCGTGAAGCCGGCGAGAGCCGCCGAATAGGACGCGAAATTGTGCAGAAGCGTGGCGACGAGAGCGCACGCAGCAGCCCACAGCGCCAGCGCGACGAGAAACAGGGCGCGGTCCTGCGGGAAGCACGCGGTCAGAACCACGATCACCACGGCGCCGACAAAAGTGCCGATCATCCGGTACCATCCCTTGCGCAGCGAAGCACCAAGCTGCGGCTGACAGACGATCGCGGCCGTGGTGCCGGCCCAAAAGGGATTATCGAGCTCGAGCCAGAACGCGACGTATAGGGCAAGACACACTGAAGCCCAGAGCCGCAAACCAAAGAGCAGCGGCGGACCGACGGACCGTAGCGCACCCGCCACTCGCCGGGCAGCAAGCGAACCGGTTTGTGGCGAACCGGGTGTCCAACCGTCTGCTCGGCTCATCAGTCCGGTCCATCGCCGGGCTCGGCCGCAAAACCCATCGCAAACGCGAGCAGGGCGAGGCCGGCAGGCAAAGCCAGGGACCACGTGCCAACCGCGGCCTCGCATGCCGCGCCGAGACCGCAGCCGACGGTAAAGCCGACAATCGGCGGCAGAGTACGCGCCGCTCGGCTGCGCGCCTTGGCCACATCGGCCGGATCGCCCCCGAGCAGCACCTCGCCGACATCGATCGCGAAGCGGGTGACGTTGCTCGTCATCACCGCCGTGGACGGCGCTCCCTTAAGCGAGATCTGCACGAGTGCGTTCTGCACGGCCATCGCCGAGACGCCGAGCATGCCCGCGAGGATCGCATTCGTCGCGTTCGGGTCGATGCGTGGGCCGGCTGCGACGCAGAGGACGAGCAAGCCGGCGAGCAACAGGAACTGTAGCAGCAGTAGGGGGCGAAGCGAGGCGAGGCCGATCAATTCCAAGCCGCCCGCCAGCAGTCTCGTCAGGCCGACCATCAAAATGAAGACCGGAACCGACAGCATCGGCGCGATCTGCGCCTCGCCGCCGCCGCCGATGTGCGCGGCCAGGATGACCAAGTTACCGGTGATGTGGGCGGTGAACAGGCCGTTGAGGACGAGAAAGCCGATGACGTCCGTGCACCCGGCAGTGACGCTCAGCACGATCAGCAGCGCTTGGACGGCGCGCAAATTGTCGACCGGCGGCGCCGGCACCCACCCCATCGGGCCTTCAGCTTCCGCCGACACCGTACCCGACCATCTTCTTCGGATCGACGATCTCGTCGAACCGCCTCTCGTCGATGTCGCCGGACTGGAGTGCGGCCTCCTTCAGGGTCAGGCCTTCGTCGTTCGCCTTGTGCGCGATGGCGGAAGCCTTGTCGTAGCCGATCACCGGGCTGAGCGCGGTCACCAGCATCAGCGAGCGGCCGAGCATCTCGTCGATGCGCTCGCGGTTGAGCCGCGTCCCCTCGACCGAGAAATGCCGCAGCTTCTCGCAAGCATCGCCGAGGATGCGGGCGGAGTGAAGGAAGTTGTTGATGATGATCGGGCGCATCGCGTTGAGCTCGAAATTGCCCTGGCTGCCGGCGAACGCGACCGCGTTGTCCTCGCCGATCACCTGGATGCAGACCATGACCATCGCCTCGCACTGGGTCGGGTTGACCTTGCCCGGCATGATCGAGGAGCCGGGCTCGTTCTCCGGCAAGAGGAGTTCGCCAAGGCCGCAGCGCGGGCCGGAGGCGAGCCAGCGCATGTCGTTGGCGATCTTCATCAGCGCGACCGCCAGCCCGCGCAGCGCCGCCATCGCCGCGACCATCGCGTCGAGCGAGCCTTGCGCCGCGAATTTGTTCGGCGCGGTCACGAACGGATGGCCGGTCAGCTCGGCGATCTTCGCGGCGATCTCGCGGCTGAAGCCGCGGCGGCGCATTAAGCCCGGTGCCGACCGCGGTGCCGCCGGCCGCCAGCTCGATACAGTCCCTGTCTCGGACGCGCGGATGCGCCCCAGCGCGTCGCGGATCTGGTGCGCCCAGCCCGACCACTCCTGCCCGACCGTCAGCGGCACGGCGTCCTGCAGATGCGTCCGCCCGATCTTGACGACGTCCTTCCACTCGTTCGGCCTTCGCCTCGATCGCGATCGCCAACGCCTCCGCGCTGCGGCAGCAGGTGTTCCTCGAGCTCGAGCACGGCGGCGATGTGCATCGCGGTCGGGAAGGTGTCGTTCGACGACTGCCCCATGTTGACGTCGTCGTTCGGGTGCACGGGCGACTTGCTGCCGATCTTGCCCCCGAGCAGCTGGATGGCCCGGTTCGACAGCACCTCGTTGACGTTCATGTTCGACTGCGTGCCCGACCCGGTCTGCCAGACATAGAGCGGGAAGTGCTCGTCGAGCTTGCCGGCGATCGCCTCGTCGGCGGCGCGCACGATCGCGTCGGCCTTCCATTGCGGCGAGCCGCCCGGCCGCGGCGTTGACCAGCGCCGCCGCCTTCTTGACGTAGCCGTAGGCGTGATAGACGCGCTTCGGCATGCGGTCGTCGCCGATCGCGAAATGCACAAGGCTGCGCTGCGTCTGCGCGCCCCAGTAGCGGTCGGCCGGCACGTCGATGCCGCCCATCGAAGTCGGTCTCGCGACGCTGGCCCGTGGCGTCGATGCCGATCGGGACGTCGCGCAAGGTGCGGACGCTTTGGTCGTTCATGGCTCGTCTCCTTCCATGTCAAGTGGCGTCCGGATCGCCCGCACGGCCGCCCGGCCTCGCATCAGTATTGCGGTTGTAGAGCTGGCCCTCGATCCACGCACGGATGTCGCGCGGCCGCTCGGCCTGCGCCAGACCCTTGTCGAACATGAACTCGGCGACGCGCGTTGCGGTCGTGACTTCCGTCTCCAGGATGTTGGCCTGGCTCGGGAACAGCATGCCCTTCGCGCGGAGATCTGGGCCGACCTGGTCGGCACTCGCCTCGGCGGCGGCAATGAAGCAGGCGTCAGTGAGCCGCCGCGGCCGGGCCACATAAGTCGCAAGCCCGATCGCTGGGAAGATGTAGAAGTTGTTCGCCTGCCCAGGGTGAAGGGTCCTGCCGTTCAATCTCACGTCTGGGAATTGCACTCCTGCCGCGTAGAGGGCTCTCGCCGTTCGACCAAGTGTAGGCCTGCTCGGCCGAGCACTCGGCCTTGTCGGTCGGGTTGGAAAGCGCGAAAATGATCGGCCGCTCGTTGAGTCGGCTCATCGTCTCGACGACCCGCTGGTTGAAGGCGCCGCCCTTGGTGCTGACGCCGATCAGGACCGTCGGCTTCAGGGTCTCGATCGTCTTGACCAGATCCTTCGACGGCGCAGCTGAGTGCGCGTAGACCCTTTGTGCTTCCGACAGACCGGCTGCGGGACGGCTCCAGCAGCCCGTCGACGTCGAACATGGAGATGCGGCCGCGCGCCGCGTCCTGCGAGAGCCCCTTCATCTGCATCGCGGACACGATCAGATTGGCGATGCCGATCCCGGCCGAGCCAGCGCCAAGGAACAGGATGCGCTGCTCAGTCAGGGGCTGTGTCGATGATCTGCAGCGCGGTCGTCAGACCTGCAAGCGCGACACTGGCGGTGCCCTGGATGTCGTCATTGTAGCAGAGCACCTTGTCGGCGTAGCGGTTGAGCATGCGGATCGCGTCGGTGCCCTTCCAGTCCTCGAAGTGGATGCAGCAGCCGGGAAAAACCTGCTGCACCGCCTGGACGAATTCCTCGGTCAGCGCGTCCAGCTCCTCGTCGGAGGGCGGCGTCTCTCGCAGGCCGAGGTAGAGCGGATCGGCGCGGAGCTCGTCGTTGGTCGTGCCGATGTCGAGCAGAATCGGCAGCAGACAGTCGGGCGGGACCGCGGCGCACGCCGTGTAGAGCTGCAGCTTGCCAATCGGGATGCCCATGCCATTGGCGCCGATGTCGCCGAGACCGAGGATGCGCCCGCCAGTCGAGACGCAGATGAAGCGCACATCCCGCTCCGGCCAATTGCGCAGTACCTCGGCCATGCGACCCTTCATCTCGCGAGTGATGTACATGCCACGCGCCCGCCGATAGATGTGGCCGAAGGCGAGGCAGGCATCGGCGACGGTCGGGTCGTAGAGGATTGGTATGAAGCGCGCCGGGTCGGACATCACGGTGCGGTAGAACAGCGTCTCGTTCCGGTCCGACAGACCGATGAGATAGATGTAGCGTTCAAGATCGTTAGGCTTCGCGTCGAGGTGCTCCATCACCCGCTCGACCTGCCGGTCAAGGTTTTCTACAGCGTGAGGCAGCAGTCCTTCCAGCCCGTATCGGCGGCGCTCTTCTGAAGTGAACGCCGTACCCTTGTTGCGAATGGGGTCGTCCAGCAACGCAACGCCCCGCAGGGTATCAGAAGGCTGAAGTCTTGGTGGTCTGGACCATGTGATTCCTCCTCTGTTTCAATGGGCCGAGCTACCGGCTGCTCGCGCGATTGGCAGGACGGAAAGCGAGCGCACGCCCTGCGCGCCGTGGATGAGGACACCCTCGATGTCCGCCGTCGCCGATGGGCCGGTGTGGAAACAGGCATAGTGCCTGTCGCGGAACTCAGGCCGGCGATAGGCGTGGTGCAGATTGATGACAATGTCGGCGGGATCGAGGAGCACGATCAGGTGTTGCGCCAGGTAGGCGACTGCGTTGACGCGGAGGTCGGCATCGGTCAGGAGGACGGAGCCGGTCTCCGCGACGGCGAAAGACGCGCGCACGATCGCGACGTCCACATCCGCGAGATCCCGTAGCCCACCCAGGTCGGCGATATCCCGTGTGCCCGTGATTTCCGGCACCATCGAGCACACGATTTTGGCGCCCGCGGTCTTCGCCCGGACCGGCGCCAGGATATCGCCTGAGATCGGCGGATCGAGAAACACCCCTCCCATGTGGTGCAGGCTGTCTTTGAAAGCAGACAGAAGCGACGCCGGCGGGTTGTCGTCGAAGAGGGGCATGTGAGGAAGCGGCCGGTCCACGCGTGGCAGATTGGCACGGATCGAAGCCAGGATGTCGTCGCGGCTGCTCATTGCCTCGCTCCCCGGTTCGCCTGGTACCAGCTGTGAAAGGTCTGTTTGGGCGGGTGCGGCACCTCGCGGTGCTTCCCCCATTCGTTCAGGCCGTTGTAGATGACGAACCGCGGCAGATGGGCGAGCGACGTATCGGCGGCGGCGATCCCCGCGCGATAGGCGGTGGGCCGCGACAGCAGCGCGCCGGCGGCCTTCATCGCCGCCTTTTTGGCGAGCGGCACCTCATGCCGCTCCACGAGCACGCGCCGCCACGCATAGATCTGCTCGTGGATGTTGATCTTGACCGGGCAGACATTGCTGCAGCTGCCGTTGAGCGAGGACGCAAATGGCAGGTTACTGTACTTCCGCGCGTTGAAGGTCGGATCGATGATGAGGCCGATTGGGCCGGAATAAGTGGCCCCGTAGCTGAGACCGCCGCTACGGCGGTAGACCGGGCAGGTGTTCATGCAGGCGCCGCAGCGAATGCATTTCAGGGATGTCCAGAACTCCTCCATGCCCAGGCGCTCGGACCGGCCGTTGTCTACCAGCACCACATGCATCTCGCCACCCTGCCGGGGCCCGCGGAAATGCGAGGTGTACTGGGTTATTGGCGAGCCGAGGGCGCTGCGTGACAGAAGGCGGACAAACTCCGCCACGTGCTCCAGGCGCGGGATGATCTTCTCGATGCCGATCGAGGCGATATGTAGCTTCGGCACGTTGGCCGACAGGTCGGCGTTCCCCTCGTTGGTGCAGACGACGAAGGTGCCGGTCTCGGCGACCGCGAAATTGCAGCCGGTCATCCCGGCGTCGGCGTTGAGGATCAGCGGGCGGGTCGCTTCCCGTTGCGCTTCCGCCAGGTAGTGGACGTCGCTGTTGCCAGGGTCGGTGCCGAGCGTGCGTGAGAATACCTCTGCCACGTCGGTGCGCAGCTTGTGCACGGCGGGCACGACGACATGGCTCGGGTCTTCAAGATCGAGCTGCTGGATGCGCTCTCCGAGATCGGTCTCGATCACCTCTATGCCAACCGAGGCCATGTAGGGCCGGAAGCCGCACTCCTCGGTCAGCATCGACTTGCTTTTGATCAGCAACCTCGCGCCGCGGTCGCGCAGAATGCCGTGCACGATCTGGTTGTGCTCGGCACCGTCGCGTGCCCAATGCACGTGGATCCCATTCGATCTCGCATTGGCCTCGAACTGGTCGAGATACTCGTCGAGATGGGTGAGCGTGTGCTCCTTGATCGCCGAAGCGAGCGACCGAAGCTCCTCCCATTCGGGAATACCGTGCATCTCGCGGTCGCGCTTCTGCCGCAGATCCCACAGGCGCTCGTCATGCATCTTCTCGTGCTCGGGGGCGGCGATGAAGCGCGCCGCTGCCTCCGCCTGGTCGACCGGCCGGTTGCCGTGCACCTTCGCACCGCGCGGCTGCGGCTCGGGCCGCGACTGCAGCGGCTTCGAGGCCGCCTCGGCGTGATCGAGGCGGTGGCCGTCGCGGTAGATGGCATCGGGATCGTCCTCGGCCCGCAGCTCGGGATGCAGCATGGCGCCGTCGTCATCGGTCCGCCCGCGTGCAGTGCTCATGCGCTGGCTCCGTTCAGGATCTCGGCAATGTGGATGAACTTCATCGGAACGCCGATGCGCTCGGCGCAGCCCTGCTGATGCATCATGCACGAGCTGTCGGCCGATACGATGTACTCGGCGCCGGCCTGCGCGTGGTCGCGGACCTTGTCATAGCCCATCTTGGTGGAAACGACCTCCTCGAACACCGAGAAGGTGCCGCCGAAGCCGCAGCATTCGTCGGGCCGGGCCGGCTCGACGAACTCGATCCCCTCGACCTTGGAGAGCAGGTCCATGGGCTTGGAGAAGAACGGCTCGCGCAGCTCGGACGGCCGCGCGTGCTTGAGCCGGCGCAAGGTGCCGCAGCTGTTGTGCAGGCCGACCCGATGCGGGAATCTGGCCCAAGGGAACGCCTTGACCTTCAGGATGTCGTGCAGGAACTCGACCAACTCGTAGGTTCGGGCGCGGACCTCCTTGACCGCGTCGATTTGCTCGATGGCGTCGAAATTGTCCCGCACATGGTGGACGCAGCTGCCGGAAGGCGCGACGACGTAATCGAAGCCGGAGAAGTTGCGCACGAACAGCGCCTCGGTGCCGGCCGCCTCCGCGTTGAACCCGCTGTTCGCCATCGGCTGGCCGCAGCATGTCTGATCGGCCGGGTACTCGACGTCGTGGCCAAACCGCTCCAGCAGCTCGAGTGTCGCGATACCGACTTCCGGAAAGAAAGCGTCAATATAGCAAGGGACGAAAAGCCCGATCCTCATGTGTCACTCCTTGGCTTCACATGGATCTAGTAATTTTTCGGCGCCGACCTGACCTTACCTCTGAAGACGCTGTAGCTGATCGCAGTGTAGAGCAGCATCAGAGGAAAGACAAAAAGACCCTCTCCCCAAAACATGAATGCAAGGCTAGACTGCGGCGCTGCCGCTTCCTCGATGGTAAGGACGAAGGGGATCATGTACGGCCAGAACGAGAGCGCCAAGGTGCCAAAGGCGCACAAGAAGATCACGGTGACCATGAGAAAGGGCACCTCATCCCAACGCAATCGAACACTGAACGCGAGCAAAACGGCCGCCATGGCGCCAATCACGGGGAATACGTACAAATACGGCCGCTCGACCCACATATCCATCACCTCGAGTTGTTCGGCCAGCGAATAGATAAAGACGACAATCAGATATATGAGCAGCCCGACCGAGAGATAAGGTATGAGCCGATAGGCTGCCTCTCGGACATCGCCTTCACATTTCTTGACCAGCCAACAAGCGCCAAGAAGTGAATAACCGAGACACAATCCGATGCCGCAGAGTGCCGCGTAAGGGGTGAACCAGCCGAAGTCGCCGCCGCCATATTGACCGTTGGCCCAGGGCAGACCCTCGACAAGTGCGCCGACTGTTAGGCCCTGGATGAATGCTGCCGCGAACGATCCGCCTGCGAAGCTCAAATCCCAGATCCATCGCATCCGTTCCGTTTTACTGCGATACTCGAACGCGACACCTCGAAGAATCAGCCCCGCCAGCATGATGAGGAGTGGAAGATAAAAGGCGGATAAGAGACCCGCATAGGCGACTGGAAAGGCGCCCCACAAAATAACCGCGGTTACCACGAGCCAAGTCTCGTTGCCGTCCCAAATGGGAGCAACGGCAGCCAGCATCGCGTATCGCCTTGTCTCGCTTCCTGTCAAGCCAAACAAGATTCCTACACCAAGATCGAAACCATCGAGCAGCACGTAGAGTAGAATGCTGACCGCCAAAAGCGTTGCCCAGAACATGACCATGGCTACTCTCCGGCGTGAGTTGTTACGCGGCTGCGGGGATGGTCCGCGAGTGACATGGGTCGTTTGGGGACCGCGGCAGACGGCGGCTCAATCAGATATCCGGCCGGGCCGGCCCGCAGGAGCCGGTGGATGTAAAAAATGCCGAAGGCAAATATGAAGGTGTAGATGGCGCAGAAGACGACGAGCGAGACCCCCGCCTCGCGCGCCGTCAAGAATGGCGTTACTGCGTCCGCCGTTCGCAAGGCCCCGTAGACCACCCAGGGCTGGCGGCCCACTTCCGCCGTGTACCAGCCGGTCAAGATGGCAATGAAGGGCAGGGGAAAGCTGAGAAAGACGAGCCAAAGGAAGAAACGGCTCTGCGCGATGCGACTTCTGACGCTCAAGTAAGACCCGAGCCAAGCAAGGACCAGCATGATCAAGCCGCAACCGACCATGATCCGGAACGTGAAGAACGGAATGACGACGGGCGGGCGGTCCTGGGGCGGATAGTCGGTCAAGCCGACTTCCTCGGAGGTAAGGCTCATGCTCCCGATCAAACTGCCGAGAACCGGAATCTTGACCTCATAATGATTGGTCTCTGCCGCCGGATCGGGGATCGCAATCAGGACCTCTCCCGCCGGCTGCTCATCGTGCCAGCGCCCCTCGATGGCGGCGAATTTCGGCCGTTGGTATTCGTGGACATAATCGCCGTTGAGATGGCCGAAAAAGATCTGGACCGGGACAAGTACCGCGCCGAGGAAGAGGCCCATGTGAAGCATGATACGCGCCTCGGCGTGATACTCATTCCGTAGGAGGTACCACGCCCCGGTCGCGGCAACGCAGAAGGCCCCAGTCAGGTAAGCTGCCAACATCATGTGGGGAAATCGCACCCAGACCACCGAATTGAGGACGATTTTGGTCCAGTTATCGGGAACGAAGGCGCCATTCCGCATCACGTAGCCGACCGGCACCTGCATCCAGCTGTTGTTGACCATGATCCAGAACGCCGAAAGCGAAGTCCCCAACGCCACCATCGCGGTCGAGAACAGATAGAACCATGGAGGTACGCGAGACCGGCCAAAAAGGAGGACGCCAAAAAAACTGGCTTCCAATGCAAAGGCCGTGAATGTCTCGTATGAGAGGAGGGGCCCCTGAATTGGTCCGGACATCTTGGCGAGCACGCTCCAGTTCGTGCCGAACTGGAATGCCATCACAACTCCCGATACGACCCCGAGGCCGAATGCCACGCCGAATATCTTCAGCCAAAACTCAAATAAGACGCGATACGCCGGGCGGCCGGTCGTGAGATGCAGTGCCTCGAGAATGGTGAGCCAAGCTGCCAACCCGATTGTAAAGGACGGAAAGATGATGTGGAACGAGATGGTGAAAGCGAACTGAAGTCGCGACAGGATAAGCGCCGTGAGGTCCATTGGTATTTCCTCGCCAGTATCGTGTGATCCGCTCAGGGTGGGGGAACACCTCGAACCGGTCGTCGCGTGCGATGCCCACGAGGGTGAGGCTCAAGGTGCGTTCCCCCATCAACGTAGAGCCATTGCGCCATGCTTGCCTCGGGACGCGTTGCGCCGGCGGCGGCACGACGCGCGAGGCCTCCAACGTCGACATTCTCATTTACCCTCAGCGCGAACGAGAACTGGGATTGACTTTGCCGCCGGTGTTCCGCTCTTCAGATCATGATAGGCGAGCGGCAGCAGCGGATTGGTCTCCGGATAATAGGCGCCGATCGAGCCTACTGGGATGCTATGAGGTTTTGCCCAGAAGCCACCGACGACCCGTTTTCCATCCTCAGCAAGCGATTCTATCTCGACGATGTCACCCTCCGTGATCCCGCGTGCCTGCATGTCGGCTTCATTCATGAACACCACCATGCGGCCCCCGAACACGCCGCGATAGCGGTCGTCGAGCCCATAGATCGTCGTATTGTACTGATCGTGGCTTCTGAGGGTCGCAAGCCGAAGCATTGCGGGATCGGAGACCGGTGGGTCTTCGTCGACCCCGGGAAAGACCAGAAAATTTGCACGGCCCGTGGCGGTGTTCCAGACCCGCTGGCGCGGCGGAGTGGTGAGGTGAAAGCCGCCCGGCTGACGGATCCGATTGTTGAACTCGGCAAACAGATCCGGGAAGACCTCTTCGATCTTGTCGCGGATCCGGTTGTAGTCTGCGACAAAGGAGTCCCAGTCGATGCCGCAGTCGAGCAAGGTGGCTTTCGCCATGCCGCAGACGATGGCGACCTCCGACTTCAGATGCTCGCTCGGCGGTTCGACGAGACCGGATGATGCATGCACCATCGACATGCTGTCTTCGACGGTGACCGACTGCCGGCCGCCCGCCTGCATGTCGATATCGCTCCGCGCCAGACACGGGAGGATCAGCGCCTGTTCGCCATGAACCAGATGGCCGCGGTTGAGCTTGGTGCTGACGGCGACGGTCAGCCGCAAGCGGCGCATCGCCGCCTCGGCCACGGTCCAGTCCGGCACGGCTCTGACGAAATTGCCGCCGAGCCCGATGAATGCCTTGGCGCGCCCGTCCACCATTGCCTGTACGGCCTTGACGACGTGGTGCCCGCGAGCACGCGCCGGCTCGAAGCCGAACACTTTCTTGAGCTGGTCGAGTAATTCCGGCTTCGGCTTCTCGTCGACGCCCATCGTGCGGTCGCCTTGGACGTTCGAGTGGCCGCGCACCGGGCAGATCCCCGCCCCCGGCTTGCCGAAATTACCGCGCAGCAGCAACAAATTCACGGTCTGCTGCACGTTTGCAGTGCCGAGCCGATGTTGAGTGATCCCCATGCCGTAAACGACGATAACGGCGCGTGCTCGCGTGTAGACGGCCGCCACCCGCTCCAGCTGTTCGCGCGGCACGCCGCTGGTGCGCAATATGTCTTCCCATTGTGTCTGGCGGAGATCGTCCGCGAACGCCTCGAAGCCGTGCGTATGGTGCGCGATGAAATCGAGATCGAGGACTGGTTCCGCGCCGCCGCGAAGCGCCTCGTCATGCGCCTCCAGCACCAGCTTCATCACCCCCTTGAGGGCCGCGACATCGCCGCCGATGCGGACCTGGCAATACTCGCTGGCGATCCTCGTCTCGCCGAACGTCGCCATCTCGACCGGATCCTGGGGTGCTGCAAAGCGCTCGAGTGCGCGCTCACGCAGCGGGTTGAACACCACGATCGGCACGCCGCGGCGCGACGCCCTGTGCAATTCGGTCAACATCCGCGGGTTGTTGGTGCCGGGGTTCTGGCCGAGGATGAAGATTGCCTCGGCATGTGCGAAGTCGTCGAGCAACACGGTCCCTTTGCCGATGCCGATGCTTTCGGGGAGACCGACGCTGGTCGGCTCATGGCACATATTCGAACAATCCGGAAAATTGTTCGTGCCGAAGCGACGTGCGAACAGCTGGTACATGAACGCTGCCTCGTTCGACGTGCGTCCCGAGGTGTAGAACTCGGCCTCGTTCGGGTCGTTGAGAGCGTTAAGTTCGCGGCCGATGATTGCGAACGCCTCAGCCCAATCGACCGGCAGGTAATGATCGGTCGCGGGATCGTACCGCATCGGCTCCGTCAGACGCCCTTGCTCTTCCAGCCAATAGTCACTTTCTTGGTCCAGCTGACGGACAGTGTGGGCTGCGAAGAATTCGCGCGTCACGCGGCGTTTGGTCAGCTCGAAGGACACCGCCTTGGCGCCGTTCTCACAGAACTCGAAGGAACTGGTATGCCGCGGATCGGGCCATGCGCAACCGGGACAGTCAAAGCCGTCCGGCTGATTCATCGACCGCAGTGTCTCGGAGCCTTTGAGCACGATGCTTTGCTCGCGCAGCGCTCTCGCCGTGGCTCGCAACGCACCCCAGCCGCCGGCGGGCGGATTATAGGGCGCAAACACGGGTTTGCCGGCCGGGTCATTGGCAGGGACATCGGCTGGTGAGGGAGGGAGGGAAGGCTGGTCGCTCATGATCTGCACCACTCCATAGGCATTAGCGCCAAAGGTTCGTTCTGGCGAGATCGATCAACTCGTCGCCCCGGCCGCTCATCACGGCCTTCATCATGTAAAGCGTGAAGCCCTTGGCCATCTCCATTGTGGCAGGAGGCATGGCAAGCTCGGTCCGGCTCACGACCGCGTCGACCAGCACCGGCTCGTCATGGGCGAGGGCCGCCGCAATGCCGGCCTCGACGTCGCCCGGGTCGTCGAGCCGGATCCCGCGCACGCCGACAGCTTCGGCCATTGCCGCGAAATTCGGATTCTGGAGCTCCGTGCCGGTTTTAAGGAAGCCTGTAGACTGCTGCTCGATCTCGATGAAGCCAAGGGCGCCGTTGTTGAACACGACGACTTTTACCGGCAGACGCAACTGAACCAGGCTGAGGAAATCGCCCATCAGCATGGCGAACCCGCCGTCACCCGATAGCGAGATGACTTGCCGACCGGGGAACGCCGACTGCGCGCCGATCGTCTGCGCCATCGCATTGGCCATCGACCCATGCCAGAAGGATCCGATGAGCCGCCGCTTGCCATTCATCGCGAGATAGCGGGCAGCCCAGACCGTCGGCAGACCAACGTCGCAGGTGAAGATGGCGTCTTGGGCGGCTAGATCGCTGATTGCTTTGGCGACTTGCTGCGGGTGTATCGGCGGCTTGCCCCGCCGGCTAACCGTGAGATCATCGAGATCTTTACGCGCCTTACGATAATGATCACGGGCTAGATCGAGGTGACTCCTGTCACGTTTCTCCTCGAGGCGCGGCAGGAGCGCCTCGATCGTGGCACGCACATCGCCCACCACGCCAATATCGACCGGAACCCGGCGCCCGATGATTTCGCCCCGTAGATCGACTTGTGCGATCCGTACCCCCGGACCCAGGGGATAGAATTGCCGGTACGGGAAATCGGTGCCGAGCATGAGCAGGACGTCGCAATCGAGCATGGCGTAATAGCCCGATGAAAACCCGATCAACCCGGTCATGCCGACATCATAAGGATTTTCCCACTCGACATGCTCCTTTCCCTTGAGGGCATGGACGATAGGTGCCTTAAGACGCTCGGCAAGTGCCAGAAGTCGTTCGTGCGCGCCCTGACATCCCGAGCGAGCACGGGCACCCGCGAGCGGTGGCAGTCGAACAGGCCGTTGATGAGGTGTAGGTTGCCGGGCCCGCAGCTGCCGGCGCAGACGGCGAGTTCACCGGTGAGATGCGCCTCGGCACCCGCCGCGAAGGCCGCGACCTCCTCGTGCCGGACGTGGACCCACTCGATCTTGCCCTGGCGCCGCAGCGCGTCGGTCAGCCCATTCAGGCTGTCGCCGACGATGCCGTAGATACGCTTCACGCCCGCTGTGGCGAGAATCTCCGCGAATTGGTCCGCGACGGTTTTGGCCATCTCAGCTCTCCATTGCGCTCCGCCCGCGATGCAAGACACCGCTCACCGTTGTCGTTGCCGTTTGACCAAGGTTTGACCCATCCCGGAGTGTTGTCAACTTGCATATCTCCGTCCGGACTGGAACCGTGTCCAGAAGGCCTTGGATCTGTCATGCCCTCACCGTCAAACCATAGAGGAAATTGCTAGGAAGTCTCCGTTCAGGGCCGAACGACCCTTCAGATTTTAACTCCTAACTCGGTAAGTCGGCCAACAGCCCGTCGAGCTGACGCCAGCACGGCTCGTAGCGCTTTCTAGGAATCTGCCGCACGATCGGCAGGAGCAGCGGCAGCTCCTCGTCGACAGGTGATGGATCGACAGGCTGCACCAGCTCGCGTCGGCATGCTCCGGCCTGCGCATCATGGCTTCTACGAAATCGCGGTGGTCGAGATCGACCTCGAATGGTAAGTCGGCAAGATTGGCAGCGGCCAGATCAAGGGCTGCTTGCGACAGGTCGATGCCGTGATAGTGGCGGACTTGGGTTCCGCGCAGCGCGGCCTTCGTCGTACTGGCATCGCCGCAGGCAATGTCGAGGAAGCAGAAGGGCGACGTGAAAACGTCGTTCAGGGTTTCTCGGAGGATACCGCTCACCTCGCGGTAGGCCAGGCAATCGCTTTCGACGAGCTTGCGGTACGTGGCCCACTGCTCCTGGAATTGCGCGAGCGCCGCGGCGTCCACGCGCCATTTCGCGGACACCTTTGAGCCTCTGCGCCGCGATGACCCCAATCTCGCCCAGATGCCCGCGAAGCGCGTTGATCAGTTGCGTGCGTTGCGCCACCAGCATTTCGCGCGCCTTGTGATGCATGAGCGCCGCCTGGTTCTCCAGCGTGCGCACGCCGGCAAAGCGCATCGAAGGCCTTGTCACCACTTCGCAGATCCCGGCGGCGTCGGCCGCGTCATTCTTCTGCCTGCGCAGTAGAGTCGAGGACGGGCGCGGTGGCTTGGGCCATGCGGCAACGCTCCGTTTCCCCTCCCCGCTCATCAAACCGGACGTGCGGATTTCCCGCATCCAGCTTTCCGACTGGCTTCATCGTAAGGCACACGTCGGGACCTTTCGCGCCCGCGACAAAGGCGCAGCACGCCCAGTTCCTCGTAGACGTTCTCACGAGAAAACCGCGTTGTGCCGCGCCCCGGCGCTTTGTGTCGTTTGCGCAGGAAATTACGCACGCGATCATAGACATGATCGTCAACAGCCCGATACACCGATGCGAGGGCGCCATGGGAGAAGTAAGCCGACCAGCCGCCCAACAGGCGGTTCAGTCGAGCTTGCACTTCAGGCCAGGCGCCCTTGTTCCCCGGTGTCAGCAGTTCGCTGACTTTCGTCTTGATCCGCCGCACGCTGTTCTTGGACGGGCTTGCGCCCAGCTACCAACGTCCGCCTTCGGGAAAGTGGCGTGGTCCCAGCGTATTGCCAAGGACATCGAAGCTTTCCTCTCGGGCGTTCTTCACCGAGGTTTTCGCCTCGTTGAGCGCCAGCGCGAGCTTCGTCATCACAGCCTTCGTCCACGCCAGAGCCTCCTCCGCATGTCCGCGGCTAAGGATGACGAAATCGTCGGCGTAAGAGACGACGTGTGCGCGGAATGCTTCACTGCTTCCAGAAAGGCGCCAATGCTTCAGGAAACGTAGATTATGAGGCGTTGTCATGTCTGGACGGCGCCCGCTGATCAAGGGTTTTTTTGCGGCGTTGCGTTTGATCGTGGGTGCGGTCATGTCTTCGGCCTGTCGATGCGGGTTTTGACGCCCCGCTGGCCCTGATGTTGTCCGCTGATCCCTTGCCCCAAATCACGTTGGCGCGCTTGACGGCGCAGACAATGCCACGGGCTTTGGGATCAATCCGCGCTCTTCGCATCACCTCTTGGTCACCCTCGATTCTTTTGCAGCCCTTGGCCGCTGACGATGTCGGCGGTCGTTACGCCGGAGCTGCGCTATAGGTTGTCTTACCGCGCATGATCGCGAAGGCGATGCGCGCCATTTTATTGGCGAGCGCGACGGCGACAAGCTTGAAGGGCTTAGTCTGCATGAGCTTCTTCGCAAAGGATCGCAGCGCGTCGTCGTGCGGCTTGCGATGATAGAGGACCGCATGCGCGCCCACGACGAGCAATGTCCGCAAATATCGATTGCCCATCTTCGAGATGCGGCCCAATCGCTCCTTGCCGCCGGACGAGTTTTGTCTCGGCGTCAGGCCAAGAAAGGCGGCGAACTCACGCGGGCCCGAGAAAGCGGAGACGTCTTGAACGCTCGCGGCCATCGCCGAGGCCGTCACCGGGCCGAAGCCAGGAATAGTCATCAGCCGGCGCGCCATTTCGTCGCCTCGAGCCATCGCGGCGATGCTTCGATCGCTGCGTGCAATCTCCTGATCCAGAGCATGCAGTTGACGCACGAGCGGGGCGAGCGCCGCGCGGACGCAGGCCGGAATCGTCTCGTCGCCTTCCGCCATGACGAGCCCCGCCATTTCGCGGGCGTTCTTGAGCCCCTGCGCCGCGATGACCCCAATCTCGGCCAGATGCCCGCGAAGCGCGTTGATCAGTTGCGTGCGTTGCGCCACCAGCATTTCGCGCACCTTGTGATGCATGAGCACCGCCTGGTTCTCCAGCGTGCGCACGCCGACAAAGCGCATCGAAGGCCTTGTCACCGCTTCGCAGATCCCGGCGGCGTCGGCCGCGTCATTCTTTTGCCGACGCACATAGGGTTTGACATAGGCCGGCGGCATCATCCGAGCGTCATGGCCGAGCTTGATCAGCTCGCGCGCCCAATGATGGGCCGAACCGCAGGCTTCCATACCGACAAGACACTCGGGCAATTGCGCGAAGAAGGCCAGCACGTCCTTGCGCCGAAGCGCCTTGGCGACGATCACGCGGCCAAAGGCGTCGATCGCATGAACCTGAAAGACATGCTTGGCCAGATCGAGGCCAACAGTCGTGACAGACGACAAATCGGTGATAGACTTTCCCATGGACGGCGCTCCTTCAGAGGGTTGCTCAACGACAACCGTCTTGGCACAGCTCTTCATTGAGCGAGATGCCGGTGCGGGCGCCGTCCACACCATCACGTTGAGCAAGTAGAGGCTGTTATCGATCGTGGAGAGGCGAGGCTAAGGCATTGGAATCGGCTCTCTCCGGGAAGACAGTAGAATAGACCTCTTGCATAACCCTTTTTTAAGCAACAGTTGATTCGTTGCCGCCAAAGGGGAGCGGCGATGAGATGTGATTCGGTCAAAGAGCTGCAAGGCGCAGCATTCCGGCGGCTTACGGGTGTCCGGAGGAGCACATTTGAAGACTTGGTGGCGGTGCTTTTTGCCGCCAAATGCAAGCAGAAGGCGGCCGGCGGCAAGCCCAACACGCTTTGCATCGAAGACCAGCTTTTGATGATGCTCGAATATTGGCGGGAATACCGGACTTATTTTCATATCGGGCAAACTTACGGGATCAGCGAAAGCGCCGCCTACCGCAACATCAAATGGCGTGAAAATACCCTGGCCAAAAGCAAGGTCTTTCGGTTACCGGGACGCAAGGCTGTGGCGGCAAGCGAGCGGGTGTTCGACATCGTCTTAATCGACGCAACCGAGACACCCATCGAACGGCCAAAAAAAACAAAGGCGCTACTATTCTGGCAAGAAGAAGCGGCACACGCTGAAAACCCAGCTCGTCGTCGAAAAATCGACACGCCGCATTCTCTGCCTCGCGCACGAAAAAGGACGGCGACACGACTTCCGGCTGTTCAAAACATCGAAGGTGCGGCTGCATCCTGAGACGAAAGCCGTTGCCGACCGCGGTTATCAAGGCCTGCAGAGAAGGCACGCGAAGACGAGCCTGCCCAAAAAGCGCAGCAAAAAGACTCCGTTGTCCGCAAGCGACCGGGAAAGAAACCGCGCCATCTCCGGCGAACGCGTGGCTTGCGAGAACGTCATCGCCATGCTCAAACGCTTCAAAATCATCGCCGACCGCTATAGACTGCGCTTCTTCCTTATCGCCGCAATCTACAACATAGAGCTCGAGGCCGCGTAACGGTTATGCAAGAGGTCTAATCAAGTAAAACCCGCTAATGTGACAACGCCCAAGGGCGCGAGGGCACCGAGAATAGACCGCCGATCCGGCGACCATCCCGCATGAGACCAATAGCGCCGGAGCTTCGAACCCCGCTCTTCGATCGCGTGAATTGATCGAGCGAACCAGCGGCCTCGCGCAAACGCTCATTCCGGCTTCCACAAACCCATCGTGCGAAACGCCGCGCGCAACCCGCCAATCTCAATCTTCGCGCCGATTTATTCTCAGGCTCTCAGTACCCACTATCAGTGGAGCGCGAGTCGGCCAGACATGGGAAGGCAGCGTTTCGCGCACTGATGATTCTGGAAAGGCCTCCTCCCCGTGTATGGCCATATCGCCGATTTCCAGCGTTTTCGCGTCCATCCGCAGCGGAACGATTATCCCGATGACCTTGAGAATGACGAAGGTCATGATCGCGTTAAACACGATGATGAAGAGCGCGGCTATCGCCTGATATTTGAACTGCGTGAAATTGCCATAGTACCAGCCCGTCGCGCTGATGCCCGGCGCGTCCTTTTCGGTGCCGATGTAGAGAAGCATGTCGGGATTGGCCAGCACGCCGGTCAAGAGGCCGCCCATGAAGTCCTGCCACGCCGTGGGTCGAGAAGACGCTGAGCGTGTCGTCGACCTTATTCATGAGCGCCGACGTCTGCAGCTTGTTCATGGCCAACCAAGGAATGATGCCCGCGCAGACGCCGATGATGAGGGCGCCATAGCCGTCCACGTAACCGGCCGCGGGAGTGATCCCGACGAGGCCGGCGATCATGCCGTTGATGGCGCCGACGATCGAAGGCTTGCCGCTGAACTGCGTGTCCATGATCGTCCAGACCATGAGCGCGGTCGCGGTCGAGACATTGGTGTTGAGCACGGCCGCGCCCGCATTCGCGTTGGCGAAGTAGGGATCGCCGCCGTTGAAGCCGTTCCAGCCGAGCCACAGGATGCCCGCCCCTGCCAGCGCCACCAGGAGATTGTTGGGCGGGCAGTTGTCCCGGTCGGCCTGCAGCCGCGGGCCGATCACCCAGGCCGCCACGAAGCCCGACGTGCCGGCGGCGAGATGGATCACGTAGCCGCCGGAAAAGTCGACGGCTCCCATGGTCGCGAGCCAGCCGCCGCCCCACAGGCTGAACGCACCCACTGTATAGACGCAGGTCATCCAGACCGGGCAGAAAATCACCCACGCCTTGAAGTTCATCCGCCCGAGCACCGAGCCCGCCAGACCCGCATACGCCGGATGAGGCAATAATTTGCAGCGTCGATGCCGCGATTCAGCTAACATAATCAGCATGTTATTTCGGATCGAATGAGGCCGTCATGGCGAACCCGGCGGGTGAATCGTATGATGGCGCTCTCAGGCTCGATTTCGACCGCCGATTGTTGCTTCACTTTCGCGGATCGGTGGTTACCTCCGACGCAGGCTTGCTCGCATACCGGGAACTGGACGACGCGCTGTGCCTCAGCGCGATGGCGGGTGATGCGCTCTCCGACGCACGCACTGGCAAGAATGGCCGGCATGCACTCGTCGGGATGTTGCGGCAATCCATATTTGGGCGACTTGCCGGATATGAAGACGTGAACGACGCTCAACGCCTGCGCCATGATCCCGCGATGCGGTGGATAGTCGGCGGAAAGGCGGCCTCGGATGCAGCGGCTTCGCCGAGCCAGATGGGCCGCTTTGAGACGCGCTGGCTCACGGCGGAAAAGAACCTTTCGGCGCTCGCTGATCTCTCCGGCAAATGGATCGACAGCGTTCATGGTCGCCGTCCGCCGAGAGGTATCTTGCTCGACATGGATTCGAGCGTGAGCCCGACGCATGGCGAACAGGAACACAGTGTCTGGAACGGTCACTATGACTGCACCTGCTATCATCCGCTGTTCGTTTTCAACCAATATGGCGATTTGGAACGCTGCGCCCTGCGCCCCGGCAATGTTCACAGCGCCGATGGATGGGAGGCGGTGCTGAAGCCGGTCGTGGCGCGGTATCAAGGCAAGGTCTCACGCATTTATTTCCGCGCCGACGCCGGCTTCGCAAACCCCGAAGTTTACGAATATCTGGAGGCAGAACGGATCAAATATGCGATCCGTCTGCCCGCCAATCACATCTTGCAAGAGAGGATCGGCTATCTGCTCAAACGCCCGGTTGGTCGCCCGTCCAATGACGTCTGCCGATCCCATGCAAGTTTCACCTATCAAGCGGGAAGCTGGTCGCAGCCGCGTCGGGTGATCGCCAAGGTCGAATGGCATCCGGGCGAGCTTTATCCGCGCGTCGGCTTCATCGTGACGAACATGGCGCGCTCCGCCGAGAATGTCGTCGCCTTCTACAACAAGCGCGGCACGTGTGAGCAATGGATCAAGGAAGGAAAAGGCGCAATCAAGTGGACCCGGCTATCATGTCGGTCGTTCGCTGCTAACGCCGTCCGTCTCCAGCTTCATGCGCTGGCCTACAATCTCGGTAATTTTCTGCGCACGCTGGCGACGCCCGAACCGATAAAGGATTGGTCACTGACGAGCCTGAAGGAAAAGCTGATCAAGATCGGCGCGAAGATCGTGAGCCATGGCCGCTATGTCGCGTTTCAGATGGCCGAAGTCGCCATTCCGAAAAATCTCTTCGCGGACATCCTACGAATGATCGCCGACCTGCGGCCGCCGCCCAATCCAGCGCCTGCGTGAAGTGTTCGGTCGTCATGCGTCGAGCAAAAACTAAGGGAGAAGTGCGTCTTGATCACAACCGACTCTGTATTGTCCGGTGCGCGATCCGCCCATGTCACTGGTTTTGGTGTGCCGGAGCACCACAGCAGCGCCGCAGCGCGGCAATCTCAACCTCAATAAGCGGGCGATCCGGAAAATAATGCCGGTATAGGACGAATGTCCGATGTCACGGCAGGAGATCAATGATACGCGCTTGGCACATTCCCGGTTATCTGGGGAATGCCAGCCAGAATGATCACCGTGATCGCGGCGAACACGAATTGGAAAAAGACCAGCGTGGCCATCGGGAAGGTGAGGTCAGGCATCCGGATGCCGCCGCCGGCACGATCGCCGGAGACAATTCAACCCGCATACGCCGGATGAGGCAATAATTTGCAGCGTCGATGCCGCGATTTAGCTAACATAATCAGCATGTTATTTCGGATCGAATGAGGCCGTCATGGCGAACCCGGCGGGTGAATCGTATGATGGCGCTCTCAGGCTCGATTTCGACCGCCGATTGTTGCTTCACTTTCGCGGATCGGTGGTTACCTCCGACGCAGGCTTGCTCGCATACCGGGAACTGGACGACGCGCTGTGCCTCAGCGCGATGGCGGGTGATGCGCTCTCCGACGCACGCACTGGCAAGAATGGCCGGCATGCACTCGTCGGGATGTTGCGGCAATCCATATTTGGGCGACTTGCCGGATATGAAGACGTGAACGACGCTCAACGCCTGCGCCATGATCCCGCGATGCGGTGGATAGTCGGCGGAAAGGCGGCCTCGGATGCAGCGGCTTCGCCGAGCCAGATGGGCCGCTTTGAGACGCGCTGGCTCACGGCGGAAAAGAACCTTTCGGCGCTCGCTGATCTCTCCGGCAAATGGATCGACAGCGTTCATGGTCGCCGTCCGCCGAGAGGTATCTTGCTCGACATGGATTCCAGCGTGAGCCCGACGCATGGCGAACAGGAACACAGTGTCTGGAACGGTCACTATGACTGCACCTGCTATCATCCGCTGTTCGTTTTCAACCAATATGGCGATTTGGAACGCTGCGCCCTGCGCCCCGGCAATGTTCACAGCGCCGATGGATGGGAGGCGGTGCTGAAGCCGGTCGTGGCGCGGTATCAAGGCAAGGTCTCACGCATTTATTTCCGCGCCGACGCCGGCTTCGCAAACCCCGAAGTTTACGAATATCTGGAGGCAGAACGGATCAAATATGCGATCCGTCTGCCCGCCAATCACATCTTGCAAGAGAGGATCGGCTATCTGCTCAAACGCCCGGTTGGTCGCCCGTCCAATGACGTCTGCCGATCCCATGCAAGTTTCACCTATCAAGCGGGAAGCTGGTCGCAGCCGCGCCGGGTGATCGCCAAGGTCGAATGGCATCCGGGCGAGCTTTATCCGCGCGTCGGCTTCATCGTGACGAACATGGCGCGCTCCGCCGAGAATGTCGTCGCCTTCTACAACAAGCGCGGCACGTGTGAGCAATGGATCAAGGAAGGAAAAGGCGCAATCAAGTGGACCCGGCTATCATGTCGGTCGTTCGCTGCTAACGCCGTCCGTCTCCAGCTTCATGCGCTGGCCTACAATCTCGGTAATTTTCTGCGCACGCTGGCGACGCCCGAACCGATAAAGGATTGGTCACTGACGAGCCTGAAGGAAAAGCTGATCAAGATCGGCGCGAAGATCGTGAGCCATGGCCGCTATGTCGCGTTTCAGATGGCCGAAGTCGCCATTCCGAAAAATCTCTTCGCGGACATCCTACGAATGATCGCCGACCTGCGGCCGCCGCCCAATCCAGCGCCTGCGTGAAGTGTTCGGTCGTCATGCGTCGAGCAAAAACTAAGGGAGAAGTGCGTCTTGATCACAACCGACTCTGTATTGTCCGGTGCGCGATCCGCCCATGTCACTGGTTTTGGTGTGCCGGAGCACCACAGCAGCGCCGCAGCGCGGCAATCTCAACCTCAATAAGCGGGCGATCCGGAAAATAATGCCGGTATAGGACGAATGTCCGATGTCACGGCAGGAGATCAATGATACGCGCTTGGCACATTCCCGGTTATCTGGGGAATGCCAGTTGCATTATCTCGCCAGCATAGGCTGTCCCGTCCCGGGCAGGGGCGCGCAACTCTTTCTCTTCGACAGACTCTTTACGCATTTTGAAAGAGAGGAGAACATCAAAAATCTGCGGGGCCAGCTGCAGGACGACCTGGTCAGAATTTACGACATTCTAAATCACGCTACATCAAACAGCATTATCATAATGAATGAGATATTCACTTCCACAACGCTACAGGACGCAATTTTCCTGAGCGAAAGGGTGATGGAAAAGATAATAGAATTGGACCTGTTGCGCGTTTGGGTCACGTTCATTAATGAATTGGCCTCTTTCGGCGAACGAACCGTAAGCATGGTCAGCGCGATAATTCCCGAAAATCCAACCCTGCGAACGTATAAAGTTTTGAGAAGTCCTGCTGACGGACTTTCATACGCGATGTCGATTGCCGAAAAATACCGGCTTACATACGACTGTCTAATCTTACTGCGTCATAAATTTCTTACGGCGCGAGCCTTTGGCGACAGGCGTGGCGCAGCATGGGCATCGTGAAAGGGTGCTAACAAGCGCGATGATCAATCTTCTGCGCATCGTCGCGATCGAGTTGGGGACGTGGCGTTCGGTCCTCGGCGGTGGAGCCTCCGGATCGATCACCTTCGGGAACGGCAAGTTTTTCGAACCGAGTGGTGTAACAAGGTCGTGAGGGGGGAATCCTCTCCCTCTCGGAGACCAGGAATCCGTAGGCCGCGATGCACAGCGTGGCGTGGTGATGGAAGCCGCGCCAGCCTCGTCCTTCGAAATGTCCGAGCCCGACCTCTTGTTTGAGTTCCTGATAATCGCGCTCGATACGCCAACGCAGTTTGGTGAGGTCCACCAGCTTGCGGAAGGAGATGTTTTTCGGCAGGGTCGAAAGCCAATATTTGGGTGGCTTTTTCTCACCTTCGGGCCGTTCGATCAACAGCCACTCTTCGGGCTGGCTTTCCGAGCGTGTGTAATCTCGATGCGCGGCACGAACCCGCACGCGAGCAAAGCGCGATGACAGCGGCTCGGCCGTCCCCTCCCGCCATTCAATACTGCGCCAGGAGCGCTTGGGGAGGCTGAGAGCGAGCTCCTCGACCGAAATCGGTTTATGCTCGTCGTCGCGACGAAGGCGCATTGGTCGTTGGCCGCGGCCCGACCATTTCTTCGGCGGCAGCGGACCCGTGCCGGGCGTCCACACCGTGGTGTGTGGCAAGATACCAGCCACATAAGTCAACGAGAGCGCGCTGATGCCGGTTCGCAGATTTGTGTTGCAGCCGTAGCCCGCGTCCATCAGGACCACGCCGCGAGAAAGCCCGGCTTTTAACGCCGCTTTGACCTGCTCGAGCGCGATCTCGGGCTTGGTCTTGAAATCTATCTCATCGGGGACGCCCGCCTTGCGTCGATGTTCAAGGTCGGCCGCCCGCTCTTTCGGTAGATAGAGACGCCAGGCCACCGGCAGGCTCGCGTCGTGATTGGCGAGTGACAACGACACCGCCACTTGGCAGTTCTCCCGCTTACCGAGCTGACCGCAGTACTGGCGTGCCACGCCGACCGAGTGCTCACCCTTCTTGGGAAAACCGGTATCGTCGATGATCCACGCTTCGATCGGTCCTTGACTCTCAATCGCCGGCAGGACGATCTCACCCACCTTGGCCAATACCTTCTCGTCTGACCAAGGCGACTGGCCGACAAAATGCAGCAGCGACTGGTGCTGCGCTGCCGTCCGATCTGGCGCCGTTACCGCCGCCATCGGCTCGACGCTCTTACGCTCGCACGGCATTATCAAGCCCAGGCAATAATCTCGCAGTGGGCCGGCCCGGTCCGCATGCCCGATCACACTCACAAGTCCTTCGACATAAGCCGCAAATCGCGACTTGCTGTTGTCCGCCGATCGGAGATTCATCCCAGTATCCCTCCTGCTGATGACCGAATCTCACCGCATAGTTGATTCTCAGCGGAGGTGGCCCGCGACTTTCTGACTTAGTAAGACTAAGAAGCTTGATGTGTGTTTAGGCGTGCAACTTTGACCCCCTGAGGTGGGGGATCGGCGTCCAAAATTGACCCCCTTGGTTCTGGCCTGCTGGACTGCCTGCTTTGGTTTGAAGCGGGCGGTGGGGGATGCTGATTGTGGAGACGATCGGCCGGATACGGCGCGAACATTTGATCAAAGGGAAGTCGATCAAGGAGATCGCCCGCGGCTTGAAGATATCGCGCAACACGGTGCGCAAGGTTCTTCGCTCGGGTGAGACTTCATTTTCTTATGAGCGGGAAGATTCAGCCGCGCCCCAAGTTGGGTCGTTGGAAAGCTGAGCTTGACCGGATGCTTACGGCGAACACCAGCAATCCGATGATGTACCTTCCAGAGAATGAGGGCAAGCCGGACCGCGTCAAGCATGGAATTCGATCCGGTCCTGTTGTCGCGTGTCCAGTTCGCCTTCGTCATCAGCACCCTCATCATCTTTCTATCGTTCACCATTGGTCTTGCTGCGTTGCTGGCGGCGGTCGAGGGCATGCCGCTTGCCACCGCCAGCGCATGTACGCGCTCGACGCGACGACCGGCGCGATCCTCTGGGAATTCTATATGGTGCCCAAATCCGAAGGCGACCCGACCCGCGGACCGCTAGGCGCGACGCCGCTCAACATGTCGACGTGGAAAAACAGTTCGGGCACACCTATCACCGGTGGCGGAACCTGGACGTCATACTCTCTGGACCCGGCCACGGGGCAATTGTATGTCCCCGGCGGCAATCCCGCTCCCGACTTCGCGATCGGCCCGCGCGAGGGCGAAAATCTCTATACCGACTCGGTCGTCGTCCTCGACGCCTGGACCGGGGACTACAAGCGCGATTTCAAGATCGTGCCGAAGGACTGGCACGACTGGGACGTCTCCAACCCGCCGATCCTAATTCAAACGATGGGCGGCAAGCAGCTCATGTCGGTCGCGCCCAAGGACGGATACCTTTATGGCTTCGATCTTGCCACCAACACCATGCTTTACCGTGTTCCGGTGGACCGAATTGAGAATGCCGACGTGCCTTTCGCGCCTGACAAGGCCGTCCATTTCTGCCCAGGCTCGTTCGGTGGGGCGGAATGTAACAGCCCGGCCTACGATCCGCAGACCAACCTTATCCTCATCGGCGAGGACGAATGGTGCGACACGGTGACGATACAGAATGACAAACAAATCCAGGATGTGAAAGCCGGGCAGCCATGGTCCGGAATGGCGACGCTCATCCCATTTTACATGTGGGGCAGACCAGCTCGTGCGGACCGATACTGGAATGGATGGGTCTACGCCGTCGACGCCGACAGCGGCGTCTGGAGGTGGCGGCTGAAATCCAATTACCCGATCTTGAGCGGTATGACCCCAACCGCCGGACGAGTCGTGTTCTTCGGCGATATGGGCGGCAACTTCTATGTGTTGGATGCCGCCAACGGCCAGAAGCTATGGGGTGAGCAGCTCGGCGGCGGGATCGGCGGCGGTGTGATCACGTATACTGCGGACGGCGCGCAAAAAGTTGCTGTAGCGACCGGCTTTACATCCGTCTTTTGGCCAACGCAAATTGTGACCGGGAAGATCGTAATCCTGGGCCTTGACAGCGCCTCCGCGAGCCAATGACATGACTTCGATTGCTGCTGGGGAACTGGGTTTAGAGGCTGCTTGCGCCGGTTGCCATGCGCCGGAGGCCGAACGCTGGAAGATCCTTAGGGGAGCACCTTAAGATGGCATTCGATCCGGTCTTGCTGTCGCGTTTGCAGTTCGCCTTCGTCGTCAGCTTCCACATCATCTTTCCCGCCTTCACCATCGGGCTAGCCGCCTGGCTAGCGACGATTGAGGGGGTGCGACTGGTGACCGGTAAACCCGTCTACCGGCGTGTGTTCGACTTCTGGCTCAGGGTGTTCGCACTTTCCTTCGGCATGGGCGTGGTCACCAGCATCGTTACGGCCTTCCAGTTCGGAACCAACTGGAGCGGACTAGCGGAGCGCGCCGGGTCGATCCAGGGGCCGCTGCTCGGCTATGAGGCCTTCACCGCCTTCATGTTGGAGGCAACATTCTTCGGTGTCGTTTTGCTCGGCCGCGACCGGGCGCCGCCATGGTTCTATTTCTTGTCCTGCTGCATGGTCTCCGCTGGAACTATGTTTTCCTCATTCTGGATTCTCGCGAACAATGATGCAGGTGCCGCTTGGGCACGCCATAATCGACGGGAGGATCGTACCGGACAATTGGTGGACGATCACGACTGGGCCGATCATGCGGGTGCGCTGGCCGCACATGCTGCTCGCCGCATTCCTCACCACTGGCATGAGCATCATCGCCACCGGCGCCTGGTACCTGCTGCGCCGCCGGCATCTTACAGAGGCGCGGGTGATGCTGCGCTGGGGGCTGGGTCTGGTTGCGGTGCTCATACCGATTCAGATGGTTTTCGGTCATTTGAATGGCGAGTATGTCCTCCAGTACCAGCCGGCAAAATTTGCTGCGATCGAGGCACGTTGGAAGACGCAGCAGCCGGCAAGCGAGACATTCATCGGTGTCCCCGATCCATCGGCGGAACGCAACCTCTATGCGCTTGAGGTGCCAAAGCTCGGCAGTTTCATCGCCTCGGGCAATTGGGACGCGCGTGAGGTTGGGCTCGAAGCATTTCCACTAGAAGACCGGCCGCCAGTGATCATTCCCTTTTTCACATTCCGCTATGGTCGACATGGGCCTTGTGATGCTGGCCGTGTCCTGGTTTGGACTCTGGCTACTCTGGCGCGGCCGGCTCGATGACACACGCTGGTTCCTGTGGGCAGCCTTCTTGGCGTTCCCGAGCGGCTTCGTTGCGGTGCTCGCGGGCTGGTTCACTGCCGAGGTCGGACGCCAGCCCTGGGTCGTCTATGGCCTGCTGCGGACCAAGGATGCAGTGACGCCGTCATTGGCAACGGCCGATGTCGTGCTGTCGCTCGCGGCCTATGTCGCAGTCTACGCGGTGATTTACGCGTTCGGCCTCTATTACATCTATCGGCTGCTAAGGGACGGACCGGTGGAGACGGCCGGTCTGAGGAGTGTTACGCCTATGCGGCCTTTGGCCGTCGCAATGGACGCCAACGGGGACCGGCGATGACCCACATCGAACCCTCGAACCTGGCGCTGTTTTGGGCCGGCGTGATAGCGGTCGCGATCATGGTTTACGTGATCCTGGACGGCTTCGATCTCGGCGTCGGAGTTCTTTTCGGTACCACCAGGCAGGCGCGGCTGCGATCGCAGATGATAGCCGCGATATCGCCGTTTTTGGACGGCAACGAGACCTGGTTGGTGGTGATCGGCGCTTCGCTTTACGCGGCGTTTCCGGTCGCCTACGCGGTGTTTATGCCGGCCTTCTACTCTTACTGCGTCATAAATTTCTTACGGCGCGAGCCTTTGGCGACAGGCGTGGCGCAGCATGGGCATCGTGAAAGGGTGCTAACAAGCGCGATGATCAATCTTCTGCGCATCGTCGCGATCGAGTTGGGGACGTGGCGTTCGGTCCTCGGCGGTGGAGCCTCCGGATCGATCACCTTCGGGAACGGCAAGTTTTTCGAACCGAGTGGTGTAACAAGGTCGTGAGGGGGGAATCCTCTCCCTCTCGGAGACCAGGAATCCGTAGGCCGCGATGCACAGCGTGGCGTGGTGATGGAAGCCGCGCCAGCCTCGTCCTTCGAAATGTCCGAGCCCGACCTCTTGTTTGAGTTCCTGATAATCGCGCTCGATACGCCAACGCAGTTTGGTGAGGTCCACCAGCTTGCGGAAGGAGATGTTTTTCGGCAGGGTCGAAAGCCAATATTTGGGTGGCTTTTTCTCACCTTCGGGCCGTTCGATCAACAGCCACTCTTCGGGCTGGCTTTCCGAGCGTGTGTAATCTCGATGCGCGGCACGAACCCGCACGCGAGCAAAGCGCGATGACAGCGGCTCGGCCGTCCCCTCCCGCCATTCAATACTGCGCCAGGAGCGCTTGGGGAGGCTGAGAGCGAGCTCCTCGACCGAAATCGCGACGAAGGCGCTTCGGTCGTTGGCCGCGGCCCGACCATTTCTTCGGCGGCAGCGGACCCGTGCCGGGCGTCCACACCGTGGTGTGTGGCAAGATACCAGCCACATAAGTCAACGAGAGCGCGCTGATGCCGGTTCGCAGATTTGTGTTGCAGCCGTAGCCCGCGTCCATCAGGACCACGCCGCGAGAAAGCCCGGCTTTTAACGCCGCTTTGACCTGCTCGAGCGCGATCTCGGGCTTGGTCTTGAAATCTATCTCATCGGGGACGCCCGCCTTGCGTCGATGTTCAAGGTCGGCCGCCCGCTCTTTCGGTAGATAGAGACGCCAGGCCACCGGCAGGCTCGCGTCGTGATTGGCGAGTGACAACGACACCGCCACTTGGCAGTTCTCCCGCTTACCGAGCTGACCGCAATACTGGCGTGCCACGCCGACCGAGTGCTCACCCTTCTTGGGAAAACCGGTATCGTCGATGATCCACGCTTCGATCGGTCCTTGACTCTCAATCGCCGGCAGGACGATCTCACCCACCTTGGCCAATACCTTCTCGTCTGACCAAGGCGACTGGCCGACAAAATGCAGCAGCGACTGGTGCTGCGCTGCCGTCCGATCTGGCGCCGTTACCGCCGCCATCGGCTCGACGCTCTTACGCTCGCACGGCATTATCAAGCCCAGGCAATAATCTCGCAGTGGGCCGGCCCGGTCCGCATGCCCGATCACACTCACAAGTCCTTCGACACAAGCCGCAAATCGCGACTTGCTGTTGTCCGCCGATCGGAGATTCATCCCAGTATCCCTCCTGCTGATGACCGAATCTCACCGCATAGTTGATTCTCAGCGGAGGTGGCCCGCGACTTTCTGACTCAGTAAGACTACATCCCGGTTCTGCTGCTGCTGTTGGGGCTGATTTTCCGCGGTGTGGCCTTTGAGTTCCGCAACCGAAGCGCGCGCGGACTATGGGACGTTGGGTTCTTCGTGGGCTCCACCATCGTCGCCTTCGTCCAGGGCGCCGCGGTTGGCGCGATGATCCGCGGCATTCCAGTGGTAAACCACCAATATGCGGGCGGTCCGTTCGAATGGTTGAGGCCGCTTCCGGTGCTGTGCGGGATCGGACTGGTGCTGGGCTACGCCCTGCTGGGGGCGGGGTGGCTCATATTAAAATCTGAGGGAGCGTTGCAGGTCTGGGCTTGGAAACGCCTTCCTTGGCTTGCTGGTGCGGCCTTGGCGGTGGTTTGCGCCGCCTTCTTCGTCGCGCTCGGCGACAGGGACCGGATTAGCGGCGCGCTCCACGAGCGCACGTGGGGCCTCGTGTTCCCCTTCATTGGCCTCCTGGCGATATACTTCCTCTTCTTGAGTGTCAACGGCGGAGTAAAGCCGGCCATTTGGGCGGAGCAAAAACAGGCCAGTTTGCGGCGTGGGCATCGAGCACGACGCGCCACGGCCGCCCCGGCGGAGATGGCCGGGGTTTCGTAGCCGGGGCGGCCGTGGCTTTCAGGAATTTGGGATGATTTCGCCGGTTTCGGGATCGGCGGCTGCGGCGACCTCATCGGGGGGTCGAGGGCGCGCCGCCGTCTTGCCTTCGATTGCTTGAGCCGGTAGCTCTCGCCGTTCAGCTCCAGAATATGGACATGATGCGTGAGGCGATCGAGCAGCGCGCCGGTCAGACGTTGGTTGCCGAAGACGCTCGTCCATTCCTCGAATGGCAGATTCGACGTGACGATGGTCGAGCCACGTTCGTGACGCTGGCTGAATATTTCAAACAGAAGCTCCGCGCCGGTTTGGGAAAGCGGCACATAACCGAGTTCGTCGACGATGAGCAGTTTGACGGAGGCGAGCTGCGCCTGGAGTTTCAGGAGACGCCGCTCGTCGCGCGCCTCCATCAATTGATGAACGAGGCCGGCCGCCGTGAAGAAGGAGACCGGGAAGCCGCGTTGGCAGGCGGCCAGGCCGAGCGCCAGACAGGCATGCGTCTTTCCCGTGCCGGAATTACCCAGAGCAATGACATTGTCGCGGGCGATGAGATATTCGCAGCGCGCGAGTTCGAGTGTCAGCGGCTTGTTGAGCGATGGAATGGCGGTGAAGTCGAACGTGTCGAAACTTTTCACCGCCGAAAAATGCGCGGCGCGGATGCGGCGCTCGACCATGCGCCTTTCGCGATCGATGAGTTCGAGTTCGGCGAGACGCAGCAGGAAGCGGACATGATCGAGACCTTCGCGTGCCGCCTCTGCGGCGACTTTTTCATATTCGCGCAGGAAGGTCGGCAATTTGAGCTGCCGCAGATGATGGGCGAGCAGAATCTGCGGCGGCGCCGGGCTGGCAGCAGGAGCCGCCGCCGTCATGCTGCCCTCCCGGAAACGAGAACCATATAATCGGCGGCTGAGGTTGTCTTGACGTTCGCGGCGGGCAGATAGGGATAGTGGCCGAGATCGAGGTTTGCGGGTCTGTGTTCGACCTTGGCGATGACGAGTTGCTTGATCGCATCGAAGCTGATCGCGCCGAGCCGGATCGCGTCGAGCGCGGCCGCGGCGACGAGCGTCTCGGGAAAGACCTCTATCAGCCGCAGCGCCTGGATGAACTCGCGTTTGCCGCGATTGCCCATGCGGGCTTCCAAGAGCCGCCGCAGATGCTGGAGCGGTTCCGGAAGTGTCCAGTTCTGCAAGGGAGCCGCTTGATCGAGCGCGCCGGGCTTTTGCTCGAGGAGCGCCAGATAGTGCTTCGGGTCAAAGACGAACTGACCACGGCCATAGACGCGCGGATGGCGGGCGATCTCGCTCGCGCCGCAGATGATCGCGACCTCGTCGACGAAGCCCTTGACCAGGACGTCGCGAAAGCCATAGGCGGTTGGCGCCGAATAATCGTTCATGCGATAGCGCACCAGCGCGGTCGAGGAGACCTTCGCCGGGCGCTTGTCGCAGGGCTCGAAGGGCAGCTCGGGCAAAGCCCGTAGGACCGCTTGATCCGCAGTAAGCCTTTCGCCAATTGTCTGCTCGTGGCGGCCGGCGCGCTCGGCTTGCCGGGCGCAGCAGCGTTCTTCCAGAGCGGCGTTGAGCGCCTCGAACGAAGGAGTGTGCGGCACGGGGGTGAGGAAGTTGGCGCGGGAATACTTTACCAGAGCTTCGACCTTGCCTCACATGAGGATTTCTCCTGTCAACCGGATTCAAACTATTGTCGCTATCTTGAACGTAGTGCTGGCCCGAGCTTTCAACACAGAACGGCACGAATGCCGCGTCACCTCACATCCGGTCGCCGCCTCGACGGCTGCACCATAATTCCCCATGCTAGGGCGATCGGCTCGGAAGGGTGCGACCAATCTTATCAGCGGCGTGTTTCAGCCAGACAAAGTCGCGGTTCACCCTGCCGCACCCAACGAGACTGGCCGAGTCTCGCGGATTCTTGTTTCTTTATAGCCTCCTGTCCTTCACGCGATCTTCAGTGTGGCTCCTTCAGGTATTTCGCCGAACGTGGCGAAGCGCCAGAACGCAATGAGCAGCTTGCGCGCGAGCGCGACGATCGCAATTCGGCGATGGCGGCCCCGGTCGCCTTTGACGCGGTTCTGGAACCATAGGGTCAGCGCCGATTTGGGCTGATGGCGCAGCCAAAGCCAGGCGGCCTCTATCATCGTGGTCCTCAATCGTGGGTTCCCTGATTTGGCGATTCCTTGCTCCTTGTTCATATCGCCACTTTGCCAAGGGCTTGGGGCTAAGCCAGCGTAGGCTGCTAGTTGGCGGCGGTTTGCGAACCGACGATACAGACCCTCTTGCCAAAGCACTGACGCAAACTCCGGTCCGATGCCTCGTAGTTTCAAAAGCTGAGCGCCTGGTGACGGCTCGGTGGTTTCGCAAGGGCAGAGCAACGCATCGCGTTCAGCCTCGATCTCCGCGATCTGCTTGCGTAGTAACTCAAGACGTTCGAGTTCGCGCTTGATCTCAGCTTTCATGCGCTCGGGAAGGGGTCGCCCATCCCCTGTCCGAAGATTGTCGAGGAGTTCGCGTGACTTGGCGCGCCTTGGTTCGAACCCGGCAATTCCTTGGGAGGCCATCAGCCCTTTGATGCGGTTAATGTGCTCGATGCGCTCTTTGACCATTGTCTTGCGTGTCAAACAGCATTGAATCGGGACCCCGGATCGGTGTGCAAAAGGTACCCCTTTTGGCGGGGAGGAACGACAGCGCTCGCCCCCGGCGGAGCTGGTCAGGGTTGCGCAGCCGGGGCGAGCGCGGTGGCGTGGGAGGGGGCTTTGAGCGCTAGGCGCGGTTTTTGAAGCGCCAGCTTTCATTTCCGGTTTCGACGATGTCGCAGTGATGGGTGAGACGATCGAGGGCGCGGTCGTCATCTTGGCGTCGCCGAAGACGCTCGGCCATTCGCCGAACGCCAGATTGGTCGTGACGATCACCGAGGTGCGTTCGTAGAGCTGGCTAACGAGATGGAAGAGCAATTGCCCGCCAGCCTGAGCGAAGGGCAGATAGCCGAGTTCGTCGAGAACGGTGAAGTCCTTGCGAGTGAGGTAATCGGCGATTCGTCCCTGCCGCCCTGCGCGTGCTTCGGCCTCCAGGCGATTGACGAGATCGACTGTATTGAAGAAGCGGCCGCGCAGGCCGGCGCGGATGCAGCTTCGCGCGATGGCAATGGCGAGATGCGTCTTGCCGGTCCCGGTGCCCCCCACGAGAACGACGTTGCGTTGCTGCGCGATGAAGCCGCCTCCGGAAAGATCACGCACCAGGGTTTCGTTGACGGTCGTGCCGTCAAAGTCGAAGTCATCGATGTCCTTGGCCAGAGGGAGTTTGGCGATGGTCATCTGATATTTGATGGAGCGCGCCTGCTTTTCGGCAATTTCGGCCTTAAGAAGATCGCCGACGATTTGTGGCGGCTCGTGCTGCCGCTTTATGCCAGCCGCCATCACATCATCATAGGCGGTTCGCATGCCGAAGAGCTTGAGTTCGCTCATGAGGTCGAAGATTTGCGTGCGTTCCATCAGCCTGAACTCCTCAGTTGATCGTACCGGGCACAATCGGCGAGCGGGACGTGCCGGAGTTTCAGCGCGTCCGGGGTGAGTATGGTGAGTGGCGGACCGGGATCACGGCGACGCGCCAGAATGTTGAGAACGACGTCGGCGGAATGGACGCCCTCGCTCAACGCCTCGGCACAGGCGGCCTCGACCGCCGGCAGCCCGTCGTCGAGAACCGCCGCGAGGATTTTCACCATCTGCCGATCGCCATCGGCGGAGCCGGTGAGTTTGCGGCGAATTTTCTCCATGGCCGAGGGCAAGACCCAGTCCTTGAACGGCGCGCCATTCCTCAGAGCGCCGGGCTTGCGGGCCAGAACCGGAACGTAATGCCAGGGATCGTAAATCGTCTCTTCGCGGCCAAAGGATCGCCGATGTTCGCCGGCGGCGATCCCGTCCTGGCGAATGACGATCCGGTCTGCATAAGCGTGGATTTCGACCGGACGCCCGACCGCGCGCGCCTTCACCGAGTATTTGTTGTTATCGAACCGGATAAGGCAGGTCTTGGACACCGCCGCGCTCACTGCATGGAAGCCGTCGAAGCGGCCGCGCAGTTGCACGAGCTTTTGCCGTTCGTCCTCGAAAACCTCCCAGATCGTGCGGCTGGCGCATTCTGGATGACGATGCGCCTTGGCGTAAGCGACACATTTGTCGAGGAGCCAGGCATTCAATTCGTCATAGCTCTTGAATCTCAGGCGCGGCGTGAAAAAGCGCTCACGCACCAAGCCGACCTGGTTCTCGACCTGGCCCTTTTCCCAGCCCGAGGCCGGCGTGCAGGCCACTGGCTCGACGAGATAATGCCCGCACATTTGAAGGAAGCGGCGATTGTATTGCCGGTCCTTGCCGGCGAAGATTGTCTCCACCGCGGTTTTCATATTGTCATAAATGCCGCGCTCGCAGGCGCCTTTGAAAAAGGCAAAGGCGCGGTCATGCGCGTCAAAGACCATCTCTTGGGTCTCGCGTGGATAGGCGCGGACAAACGGCATGCGGCTGTGACAGAGCCGCATATGGGCGACCTTCACGGTCACCGTCGCGCCGTTCAGCACGACGATTTCATGGCTCCAGTCGAACTGATAGGCCTCGCCGGGAGCAAAGGTGAGCGGCACCTGCGCCAGCGCCACACCGCGTTCCTTGCGCCACGTTTTCGCGTAACGGCGAACCGCGTCGTAGCTTCCGGCATAACCAAGGCTGCGCAGTTCTTCGAATAGCCGAACAAGCGTCAGCCGCTCGCGCGCCGATTTTTCTGCATTCTCCAACAGCAGGGAATCCAGCCGCTCCCGCCACGGTCCGATCTTGGGAAGCGGCTGCGTCAAGCGTTCGTAATGGAACTCGGTCGCTTCGGATCGGATGACCTTCCGGACGACCTTTCTGGAGACGTGCAGCTCCCGGCAAATCTCCTTGATCGGCTTTTTCTGAACAAAAAACGCCCGGCGAATCTTGGCGATCGTTTCCACAACCAGCATTCCAATCTCGGCCTCCCAAAATCCAGGAGGCCACTGTGGACCCTCAGCCCCGGGGTCCCGATTAGATGCAAATCACCCCAAAAGCGGGGTCCTTATTCCATGCTTATTCACAGCACCTTCAACGCCCTGCTCGCGATCCAATTCGGCGGCACTCCCAACCAGGATGCCTTCGGATTTGGGTCCAACATTACCTTGAGCAGCACCGCGCCCGCGATCAATCCCGTCACACAGCCGGTCACGCTCCAAGTCGGAAGCTTCGCCACCACCATCCCGATCGGCTCCTTCGTCGCGCAAAAGGACGGGTCTTTCGCCTTCAACGGGGTCATCGACGGCGTGAGCCTAGAAGCGCTGATAAAGCCGACGGGCACGCTGCGATACGCATTCCAAGCAAAGGCGACTGGCGCCAACTTGACCGGGACCGTGAACACGGTGTATGCGACCTTGATCATCGGCGGCGACAGCGGCGCGACCTCGGTCACGGCCACGATTTCCGGCGCGGCCGCGTCGGTCAAGGCCGCGATGTCCCGCTAAAACCCGTGCTTCCAGGCGTGATCCGGTCCAATTGGACCGGATCACGCGCGAAAGCCGCCAGCCTATATCGCGGCGGTAGTATCCGTTAGGTCTTTTTCCAGGGTTTCACCTCGGCAATCGTCTACTCGCCCAGCATCCGAGTTGAGAACGTTTGCCGGGATGAGCGGCAGTTGGTGAATGGGCGTTCCGAATTCCGGGGCCATGCTTCGTGATAAGCCCTCCCAATCCTGCCCTACTGTGCTACCTTCTGACATGAAAGTTAACAAGTCGCCCATGGCCTATCGGAGTATCAATCTCGTCACTGGTCGGCAATTGCGCGCGGCGCGGACTCTTGCCGGCATGACGCACCTCAAAAATGAGGTTGACCACCATCAGCAGACGACCGTCGGTGTCGACGGCGATATGTCGCTTGCGTCCGACGATCTTCTTGCCAGCGCCTCTTGTTTTCGCTTCAGGAGCCTTGACCGATTGGCTGTCGATGACGCCGCCGGTCGGGCTCGCCTCGCGTCCGACCCGCTCACGGTCAAGCATCAGCGCCACGTCGTGGATGGTCTGGAACAGGAAGCGCCGCACGAACCGGCGAAACCACCAGTAGACCGTCGGCCAAGGCGGAAAGTCCTTCGGCAACATCCGCCAGCCGCCGCCCGAGCGGGCCAGATATCGGATCGCGTTCAAAACCTCGCGCAAATCCGTCCGGGCCGGCCGCCCGCTCTTGGCCGCGCCAGGCAGGAACGGCTCAATCCGCGCCCACTCCTCGTCGGTCAAATCCGTCGGGTAGCGCTTGGTCTTCTTCTCAATTTCGGCCATCCGGCCACGCGTCGCTGGGGTCCACATCACAAGCTTGAATCACGCCCGAAACTGCCGTTCAATGGGTTCTCCAACGGTCTCTAAGACCTTAGATTGGCGACACATGGACCAGGAACGGACGCATGCAACGAGAGATCATCCGGGTCGAGCCGATTGACAGCAATTTCGAGAAGTGGGGCGCGCCGGTGTCCACCTGCACCCGCGCCGGCAACATGGTGTTCGTCTCGGGCATGCCGCCCTTCGATCCTGAGACCGGCGAGATCCTCGTCCACGCCCCGTTCGAGCGCCAGGTTGAGCTGATCCTGGAGCAGGTGAAGAAGGCGCTGGAGGCCGCCGGGTCGGACCTCGACCATGTGCTGAAGTGCAATGTGCTGTGCATCTCGGCGGACCGGTTCAAGGCCTTCAACGAAGTCTACAAGCGCTACTTCCCGAAAAACCCCCCAGCCCGCATCTTCTTCTGCGTGCCTGAGTGGACCGGGCCCTTCGACGTCGAGGTCGATTGCGTGGCGGTCACGAAGGACTGACCTCGGCCGGCAGCAGCTCGCGGGAGCAGAGAGAATAGGGGTCAGAGTCATTTACCGCGCCACATACATAGACGTCAGGACTCTGGCGCGGTCCAACTTCCGCGAGTGGCGCTTGGTCTTCTTCTCAATTTCGGCCATCCGGCCACGCGTCGCTGGGGTCCACATCCCAAGCTTGAATCAGGCCCGAACCCGCCGTTGAATGGGTTCTCAAACGGTCTCTTACTGCCCATTCCGCGTCGGCCTACACCCTTTATGGACCGCAACTTGTTCGCATAGGAACTCGCCGGTCCTCGTGCAACCGAAGTAGCGCTCCCTATCGCCGGGGCAGGACATGCCCGCGGGCGGATCATGGCATATGGTCTGGGCGAAAGCTGGCGACCACGCTAGCAGGACGAAGGCGGCGAACGGTCGCAGTGTCACGGTCATAAGGTCACTCACCTTGCCCCGGCCGGCAGAGCTTCTCCACTTGATCATTCCGTGGCGTTTGCCTCTCTGCGCATAGAGCACCTTGCCGGGGCCTTGTCGGCTGATTGCGCCGGTTTGCGCCGCGCATTTTGCGCCCTGCAAGGTCCGCTATAGGTCCGCTAGAAAATCATGGAATTGCTGCTCGATAGATAAGTCATTGATTTCAATGGTGGGCGCACACGGGCTCGAACCGTGGACCCGCTGATTAAGAGTCAGCTGCTCTACCAACTGAGCTATACGCCCATCGACGCGGCTTCGATTTCAGTGCCGCAGCCTGGCTGATTGGAAACAATGCGACTTTAGCAAACGACGCGCGCCCTGTCCAGCCATCGGCTTCGATCCGCCTCTGCCTCAAGCCTCTCCTCTGGACGCCCCGGCGAGGCCGCGTTTGCGCAAAAGCGCGCCGGCATTTGCCGCGCGGCCGCGAAACGCCTTGTAGGCTTCTTCCGGATCGCTGCTATATCCCGGGGAATAGATATGGTCGTGCAGCTTCTTGGCGAGCATGGGATCGAAAATATCGCCGCGCTCCTCGAAAGCCTCGAATCCGTCGGCGTCGAGAACTTCCGACCAGAGATAGCTGTAATAGCCCGCCGCATAGGACTCGCCCGAAAAGACGTGCTGGAAATGCGGCGTGCGGTGGCGCATCGCGATCGCGGCAGGCATGCCAAGTTCGGCGAGTTGCTTTTTTTCGAAGCCAACGATGTCGATCGCGTCCACGTCCGGCTCTAGATGCAGCGCGAGATCGACCAAGGCCGAGGCGGTATATTCGACCGTCGCAAAACCCTGGTTGAACTGGCGCGCCGCAAGCAAGCTCTGCAAAAGCGCTTCCGGGATAGGCTCGTTTGTCTCATGATGCAGGGCGAAACGGCGCAATATCTCCGGCTGCTCTAGCCAATGTTCGTAAAGCTGCGAAGGAAATTCGACGAAATCGCGGGCGACGTTGGTGCCCGAGATCAAAGGATACGTCACATCGGACAACATGCCGTGCAGCGCATGGCCAAATTCATGAAACAAGGTGCGCGCATCGTCGAAACTCATGAGACAGGCTTGCCCCTCGCTGGCCTTGGCGAAATTCAAGACATTGACGACGATCGGCCGGACCTCGCCGTCGAGCTTTTGCTGTTCGCGGAAGGAACTCATCCAGGCCCCGCTACGTTTCGAGGGCCGCGCGAAATAATCGCCGATGAAAAGCGCGATCTCTTGTCCGTCGCGCCCGGTGACCGTCCAGGATCGCGCGTCTGGATGGTAAAGCGGCACGTCTTCGCGTTCGCTGAAGGACAGGCCAAAGAGCCGGTTCGCGGTGAAAAACGCGGCCTCGATCATTTTGTCGAGTTGCAGATAGGGTTTGATCTCGCCCTCGTCGATGTCGAACTCCGCCTTGCGGCGCTTTTCGGCATAATAGCGCCAATCCCACGGCGCGATCTCGAAATTGCCGCCCTCGCTGGCCGCGATAGCCTGCAAGGCCGCCTCTTCGCGCAGCGCCTGCGCGTGAGCCGGCGCCCATAGCGAATGCAAAAGGTCTAGCGCCGCTTGCGGGGTTTTCGCCATCGTATCGGCCAGGCGGAAGTGCGCGAAACTTTCATACCCGAGAATCCGTGCGCGCTCCGTGCGCAACCGCACCATTTCGGAGGCAATGGCGCGATTGTCGGTCAACCCGCCGGATTCGCCGCGTTGCGCCCAGGCGCGAAACGCCTTTTCCCGAAGGTCGCGGCGGGCCGAGAATTGCAGGAAAGGCGCGATGCTCGAACGCGACAAGGTGATGCCATGCTTGCCTTGAAGGCCACGGTCGGCCGCGGTCCGCGCCGCGGCGGAGACGAGCGACGCGGGAAGGCCGACGAGATCATCCTTCGCCGAGAGAACCAGCATATAGGCTTTCTCGTCAGCAAGAACGTTTTGGCCGAATTTGGTGCCGAGAGCGGCGAGGCGCTCGACGATCTCGGAAAGCCTCGCCTTGGTTGCGTCCGGAAGACCGCCGCCATTGCGCAAAAAGGCGAGTTGATAGCGCTCGAGAACCCGCGCCTGCTCGGGATCGAGTCCGAGTTTTTCGCGCCCGGCGTACAGCGCTTCGATGCGCCGGAACAATGCGCCGTTCAGGTAGATTTCGCTGCGATGACGGGCAAGTCTTGGCGCAATCTCGCGTTCGATCGCCTCAATCTCGTCATTGGTGTCGGCGCGCGCCAGATTGAAAAAAACCGAACGGATGCGGGTTAAATCCCGGCCGCTTCGTTCAAGCGCCTCGATTGTATTCGCAAAGGAAGGCGGATCTGGAACGGCCGCGATTGCCGCGATCTCGGCTTGCGCAAGGCCAAGCGCGATCTCGAAGGCTTGCTCGAACTGGCTTGGCTTCAGGCGATCGAACGGCGGCGCGCCAAAAGGCCCCGTCCACGGCTCGAGAAGCGGGTTTGGCTCGTGCATGTTCTTCTGGTCCATCTCGCTTGCCTTAATGTTTCGGCGTGAAGGCGCCGACATCGTGATGGTGAAACCCGGCCTGCCCTATCTCGATATTATTTTCCGGGTGAAGGAGCGCTTCGGCATTGCCGACCTTCGCCTATCAGGTTTCCGGCGAATATGCGATGATCATGGCGGCGGCGGAGAGAGGCTGGATTGATGGCGACAAGGTCATGCTCGAAAGCCTCATCGCCTTCAAGCGCGCCGACGCGATCCTCACTATTTCGCGCCGGGTGCGGCAAAGAGACTGAGGGAGATGGCGTGAGGCGTTAGTTAACGAAACTGAGAGCCCGGATGTTAGCGATCCTGTTTGACTCGGAAGTCACCGGCGATCGGTGGATTGTTTATCCAGCTATACCCCTTCTCAGGCAACCAATGTCCTTCGGCGTCAGCCGCCGCAACGTGAGGGTTCTTCGTAGAGAGCCGCCCTGGCTCCCATTTGATGCGGAAGTCACCCGCGACCGGCACGCTGCGCACTTGGCAGCTGTCCGCGATCCGGGTTTTCATCCATATTAATTACAGCTATGCGTTATAGGATCGCACTTTGCCCAAAGCCTTTGGTTCAAACACCGCTTGGTTTCCTCCTGGACAAAAGATTTTGGTACCATGTGGCCGTCAGCACTGCCGATGGTGGCGGCAAACGCATGGCACCAAACCTTCGGCCTTTTGACGTCAAAAAACCCAAGCGCGCGCATTACGCTCTCACAAACAGCGCCGCCATTTCCGCCCCAGCAATCGAATTTCTTTATGAACTTATTTAGCGCTGCCAGTTGCGCCTCTGTCTGCGCTTTTACTATCGGAGGCGGTAGTTTCGGACCAAGATCGACAACGCGATACTTGCAACCGGTAGGCGTGCATGGAATTCCCTGACGCGGACTATCGACATATTGGACGAACCAAGTTTGATTATCCACGGTTTCAACGACAATTTTTCCTGCGCCCATCACCACCAATTGGTTATAGACTTTTTCCAGCCCGTCACAGGGGGAATTTTTCCGCACATCCCCATCGCCCCAAAGCACGGAATGAGAGCTGCAATATTCGGCGTTGAGTTTTACCAAGTCACGTAATAAATTGGCGTTCATTTCACGCGCTTGCGCGGCCGTCGCGCTTTCCGTCTTGGCCGTTGTCACACGCATAGTCTCCCAAGGACCGTGTAGTGTTTGGCCTTGGTTTATACCCAGCTGCCCGAAAGGAAGGCCATTGCTCGAATTACGGCTAAAGACATTTCCGACGAAGCCGCCAGTGGCCGCATATGGGGCCGCGCAAGCAATCATGATGAAGGTGAGCGGACTAGCAATGATCCTGCGCCCCGCGAAGCAGAAAAAGGCGAAGGATCGTTGAAGCGAGGTTGCTGTTGCGATCTTATAGGTCATTTTCTTTTTCTTGAAACCAGTTGCGATCATTTCGCGGCCTTACCTTTCTTTGAAATCGGCCATAGGCTTTTCGCCGCTCTTCCAGCGTATTGGTTCCGAAGAGGACCACGGCGAGGACAGCGAAGACTATTGCCCACGACTTCATTTTCTCCTCCACCACCCTCGCGTTGGGTCATTTGGCCCACCCGAACTCCCTGAGCAGGAACCCCACTAACGAAACAGAAAGCTCTCCGTCTTCGTCGGAGACATCGCGAATATCGCGTCCTTTCTGCGCCTGGCGCTCCTGTTCGGACGACTTTCCGCGCGAATGTAACCGATTGATGATTCCTGCGGCATATTTGATGCCGACGCGTTCGCTCGGAACCTCGTTAATCAATTTCCCCAAATCGTCGCCCTCCATCGAAAGCCAGGCGGCAAGTATGATGCGGCCAAATTCCCGGCAAACATCTACAATTGGCATGGGCATATATTTATGTGCGGCGTCGGCAACCTTCTCGAATCCTTGGAGAATCTGCTTGCGCCTTCCTGCCGGTAGCGCGTCCTCGTCCAGGTCGGGCAAGATCCCCAGAGTATTTGCTGACTTGAGCGTAAACAGAGTTTCGCTGTTGAATAGCCGCTCGGCCCCAATGACATGCCACACTGTCTTATAACTTGCATCGCCGAGAAATATGAGCAGCCTCATAGAGACCGGGGCCGGATAAGTGGGCTGCGATGAGCGGTAGGTCTTCATGTCATAGGACGCCGGCCGGGCCGCCTACCGGCTGTGCATAAGGGTAGTGGTAGACCCGCTGAGCATCATATGGGCGTGACGGGTTGTCCAAGCAGTAAAATCGGCCTCTTCTTATGCGAGTGGTTGGATCGAACGAATCTTCGCGGAATAGAGGCGGCTCTGTTGGGTACGGATTGCTAAAAAAATCCCGCGTGATGTGGTCCACGACCATCGTCGACAGGCTCGGCATCGGGTAGACCGCGTTCAGGAGATTCTCGTTGCCTTCGTAGACGCGCTCGTTCTGAAATATCGCTAGGATCATCCCACAATCCCCCGCATCAGCGTCGTGATCTCAGCGGAAAGCCGCTTCGGATCCGCGTCGATCAAGGTCACTCGTTCATCAGCCTCGAAATCGCCCAGCCGGTTACATTGTAACCGCGGCCAACCTCCGCAAGCGCCTCCTCGCCATGATCGCGGCGACGGATCGTGCCGGTTTGATTCCCCAAAACCCCAACTTGTCCAGCCCATTTTTTCCAGAATTTTTTTGCCGTGTGGATAGCGGGAGCCGGTCCCGGAAGACCGAAAATTCCCTCCTTTTTGCCGCGCCCGCATGCCACAAGAAGAGCATGTCTTGAACTGATTCGGCGCGCGCAAGCCAGCGCCGGTCGAGAAACCTTATGCCAGCCATCGAAACGCTTGCCGAACGAGCTCGCCTTGGGGCCAGCGCCAGCGCAGAGTCCACGTTCAGATTGGCGCCGCATAACATCGAGGCGGAACAGGCGCTGCTTGGCGCGATCCTCGTCAATAACGACGCCTTCGACCGGATCTCGGATTTCCTCAGACCCGAGCATTTTTCCGAGGAAGTTCACCGGCGGATTTTCGACGTCGCTTCGCAGTTAATACGCGCGGGAAAACTTGCCTCGCCGATCACCTTGAAGACCTTCCTCGGCGAACACGATCTTGGCGGCGTCACCGTGTCGCAATATCTCGCCCGCCTCGCAGCGGAAGCAACAACCGTCATCAACGCCGAGGACTATGGCCGCACCATCCACGATCTCGCTCTTCGCCGCGATCTGATCCTCATCGGCGAGGATATCGTCAACGCGGCCTATGACGCGCCGGTCAACGCGAGCCCACGCGAGCAAATCGAGGACGCCGAGCGAAAACTCTACTCGATCGCCGAGACCGGCCGCTACGAGGGCGGTTTTCAGCGCTTTTCGGATGCCTTGACCACCGCCGTCGATATGGCGGCAAAAGCGTTCGAGCGCGACGGACGCTTGTCTGGGATCGCGACAGGTCTCGCCGATCTCGATCGCTACATGGGCGGCCTGCAGCCGTCCGATCTTGTGATTGTCGCCGGGCGCCCAGGAATGGGCAAGACCGCGCTTGCAACCAACATCGCGTTCAACATTGCGAGTTCGCACGAGGACAAGCCCAAACCCGACGGCACCAGGGAAACCGTCAATGGCGGCATCGTCGGCTTTTTCTCGCTCGAAATGTCGGCCGAGCAATTGGCGACCCGCATCATCGCCGAACAGGCGGCCGTTCCTTCCTCCAAGATCCGCAGGGGCGACATCGGCGAGCCGGAATTTCATCGGATCGCCCAGACCGCCCGGAAGATTCAGACGATCCCCTTCTATATCGACCAGAGCGGCGGGCTTTCGATCGCCCAATTGGCGGCGCGGGCGCGGCGGCTCAAACGTCAGCGCGGCCTCGATGTCCTCGTAATCGATTATCTGCAATTGCTCGGCGGCTCGAAAACGCGGAGCGACAGCCGGGTGCAAGAGGTGACCGAAATCACCACCGGCCTCAAGGCGTTGGCGAAGGACTTGAACGTTCCAGTAATCGCGCTTTCGCAACTCTCGCGGCAGGTGGAAAGCCGCGATGATAAGCGCCCGCAACTGTCCGATTTGCGGGAATTGGGCTCGATCGAGCAGGATGCCGACGTAGTCCTTTTTGTTTTCCGCGAGGAATATTATTTGAAAAGCCGACAGCCGCGCGAGGGAAGCGAGGAATTCATCAGTTGGCAGGCGGACATGGAAAAGGTGCATGGCAAGGCCGAAATCATCATCGGCAAGCAGCGGCACGGCCCGACGGGAACCATCGAACTCGCTTTCGAGGCCGAGATGACGAGATTTTCCAATCTCGCGCGGGAGGAAATACTGCCCGAGCATTTTTAGCCGGCGTCTTTCGCATCGCCGACTTATCGTCAAGCTCAGGAGTTAATCCATATCTCCATATTCGGATAATTCGGTCCGCCGCCGTTGGGCGGCACCCAATTGATCTATTGCGTCGCGTCCTTGATGTCGCATGTTTTGTAATGCACGCAGTTCCGCGCATTGACGACAAAACGCGGGTCGCCGGCGGCGCCGCGTGGCACGCGCTGATCGGCGGCCAATGATTGTCATGTTAGTATTTCGTTCACGGCAAGGTTGGTTTGAGGGTTGTCACGGCCGGCCTGCTTGCAGTTATATGTGAAGTATATATAACAAAGTACAATTAGCTGAGCGGCAGCTATATAAGGCTCGGAATTGACAAATATTACAAGCGGCACGGATTTAACGATCGACACGCGGCGCGGACTCAGCTCTCTGATGCTCGGCCTGGCGATTGGGGCGGTCGCATTTACTCGAAGCGTGCTTGGCGGGGAGGGCATGCCCGCTCCCGCATCGGGCGATATTGCCGCGCCCGTTGTATTCGCTGCGGCCAGCATGGAGACCGCTCTCGATGCGGCTGCGGCCGCCTGGAAAGCCGATACCGGCAAGACCGTGTCGATCGCTTACGCGTCCTCCGCCACCTTAGCGAAGCAGATCGAGCAGGGCGCTCCGGCGGATATATTTATTTCCGCCGATCTCAAATGGATGGATTACCTCGAAAAGTCTAAGCTCATCCGGGCCGGAACACGCCGGAATTTGTTTGGCAACAAGCTCGTGCTGATTGAGCCCAGCGATGCCGATGTCAAATTTGAGATCGCGAAAGGTTTCGATCTCGCGGGCGCCGCGGGCGATGGCAAAATCGCCGTTTGCGCCATCGACTCATGTCCTGGCGGAATTTACGCCAAGGAAGCTCTCGAATTGCTCGGCGTCTTCGCGGGCGTCGAACCAAAGCTCGCGCAGGCCGACAATGTCCGCAATGCGCTAACCCTCGTGTCGCGCGGCGAGGCTAAATTCGGCATCGTCTTTGCGACCGACGCCAAGGCCGATCCCAAGGTGAAAGTCGTTGGTACGTTTCCGGCTTCGAGCCATAGCAAGATTGTCTATCCCGTTGCGCTCATTGCTGCCTCGGCAAATCCGGACGCGGCATTTTTCCTTGCCTATTTAACCGCGCAGGCGGCGACCAAAATCTTTACAGGACAGGGCTTCGAAATTCTGCCCAAGTGATCCTTGCCCCATGTCAAAAACCAGTAGTGTCCTAGTTTGAATTTCAGCAATCAGTGGGACGCGGAAGTGCGTCGCGGGCTAGCACGAACTCAATTCTGCCGAGGATTATACCCATCCCCTACTTCTTGGCACAACGAGGGTCCCCCTGAAGCTCGGCGATCTTCTGATCATCTAACGGGATAGGAGCACAACCGTGCCCTTTTTCACAGACGAAGTCGAATCTGGCCGCGGGCTGATGACAACTTAGGCACGGCACCCCTAGCGAGAGATTGACGACGTTGTCTCCCCGATCTTTGATCTTGGTGCCTCGGAGACATCTAAGGCAAAAAACTCCCAGCCGTTCGTTTTGGGAAACGTCTCACGCGGGTGCTTCACCATTGCTTCAAAAGGAACAAGCTGCAGGATGGTGCCAACGGCATACTCCCTATCCGGTATGCTGTCTCGGAAGATACGCATTGCCTCTTTCAACTGCTCCGGATTGGAGTTCTTGATGCGGGTATTTCTGATTTTTGGCCACCCAAGGATGCAATCAAAGGTTTGCTCAGAAACGGCAATATCGTCAGCCGCCACGCTGCACACCATACAGAAGCCAAGCCCAGCCATGCTCCGCCTAAACACACAAACGGAGAGTCGGCATGCGAGCGCGATGAAATGAAGCATGTGGTTTACTCCCTTTCCTTATGCCTACCTTGACGGGCATTTACTTCGTGATCCCCGAACGCCGGCCTACACTCGTGCGTAACCGCCATCCACAAACAGTTTCATTCCGGTGATGTAGCTGCTGTCGCCAGATGCGAGAAACACCACGGCCTTCGCTACGTCATCGGGTACATACCGCCAACTATCGTCGTATTCTTCACCGATTGGAAAGTGCGGGCCCAAGCCGCCGTTCGCCGAAGGGCGTTCGGCCATCGCCTTCTTCGCGCGCTTAGGGTTTCGCGAGCGGCTTAAGCGGGTATCGTTCAGCGACGGTATACGCCGCCGCGACGGTATACGCCACCGCGATGGTATACGCCACCGCGATGGTATACGCCACCGCGGTACACGCCACCGCGATATACACCGCCGCGATATACGCCGCCGCCGTACCCGACCGCGGGGTATCCCCCTATGTTGGGCCGGCAGCCTCCATAGGGACCCCGGTGAAAGCCCAGGCCACATCCTCCCGCGACCAGCGTCACATAGGAGCTCTGGTTAGGAACCGGCGATATTGAAAATGCTTTGGCGTCAAAGGCGACCAAGATGGTGGCCAGGGCGCCAATGACGCCCGCTCTGCAAAGTATCCTGTGCACGGCTCGTTCCTCCTAGTAGTGACAAAAAACCGCAAAATGCCGTGGAAGTCCTGGGTTTAGCAGCTCGCACCCATAACATCGTAGCATCAGCCGACGGTCAAAATCCAGTCGCAGGACCTCGCCACTCGATTCACCCGCCGAGTTCGCCATGACCGCCTCGGTCTATGGAGCTCAACATGCTTGATAATTATGCCTGAATCGTCGAATTCGTTCAGCAAAATTACAGTCATCCGGGGAATGCGGGATAAGATACGACAAATTGAAGTCGAGCTAGAAGAGGCGAAGACCGGGTATTGGAGAATGAAACCCTTCTGGAGCGCAATCAGCAAGCCTGCGCTGTACTGAGGCAGCCACCGATACCCCGCTTGTTGATAGAAGCTAACAGTTGAATGGCTGAACTTTCGCAAGAACGCGGAAGTGCGTCGCGGCCTAGCATGAGCTCAGTTCTACGGGGGCGTTCCCAATGAGCTCGAGTTGATAAGACACTTCTACGAGTCGATCTTGAGAACAACACGGAAGCGCGCCTTGCCGCTCATCATCCGGTCATAGGCGGCCTGGGCTTCTTCGAGCGGAAAAATCTCGTTCATCGAGGCGATGCCGTTGCGCTGACTGAACAGAAGCGTGTCTTCCGAGTCGATCGCAGTGCCACAGTACCAGCCCCGCACCGACGCGCGTTTCACGAGGAGGTCCAGAGAATTGACGGTCAGAGCGCCGACAGCGCCGATGATCATCATGTTTCCATTGACACCGAGGCCGCCCGAGAGCGCTTGCATGGCTTCGGCGCTTGTGACGGTGGCGATGATCGCCTTGGCGCCGCCCATGGCCAGCAGCGCTTGGGCCGGATCCTCCACCTTGCTGTCAATGTAGTCGTGCGCGCCCAGGGACCGCGCCAGGGCTTCCTTGTCGCGCCCCCGATTTACCGCCACGGTCCGGAACCCCTGCCGCGCGGCGAATTGTATGCCGAGGTGGCCAAGTCCGCCGACCCCATGGATCGCCACTAGATCGCCCGGCTTCGCGCCGCAGTTCCGAAGGGCATTGAAGGTGGTGATGCCGGCGCAGAGGAGCGGCGCGGACTCGACTGCGTCCAGGGCCTCCGGTACGTGCGCCAGGGCCGAGGCGAGCGCCAGCATGTGGGTGGCGTATCCGCCGTCGCGGGTGATGCCGGTGGCGCCGTGAATGTTTTCGCAGGCGAACGCGTCGCCCCGCCGGCAATGGTCACAATAGCCGCACGATCCGCCGAACCAGCCTACCCCGACCAGCGCGCCCACGTCCCAACCTTCTACGTTGGGACCCCGGGCGTCGATCACGCCGATCACCTCATGGCCGGGAATGCGTGGATAGCTTAGCCCGGGCATGTGACCTTCGACGATGAAGGAGTCACTGTGGCAGACCCCGCAGGCGTATACGCGGATTCGGACCTCGTGACGGCTGGGCTCGGGCAGGTCGCGCTCCTCCATGCGGAAGGGCCCGCCAGGTTCCGGAACGATCATTGCGCGCATTTTCACCATGGCGGGCTCCTTTGTGGGTTGGACCAATTATATAGGACCAGTCAAATAGGTGTCGAGGGCGTGCAAACCTATAGCCACCGCCCAATGTCGCCTATGGGGCGGACGCAGAAATTCAAACTAATACCAAGTCTCGCTGATCACGACCGATAGGCCCACTCTCTTGTTCCGATGGAGATGATTTTCCAGGGCATGTCGATGAGCTTGTTCCAGGCGAAGCAGCAGTGGTCGAGAATGTCGTCGTAGGATTCGAAGACGCGGTTCGAGAGCCAGTTGTCGCGCATGAATTGCCAGATGTTCTCGACCGGATTGAGCTCGGGCGATTTCGGCGGCAACGGCAAGAGCGTGATGTTGTCCGGGACGGGAAGCTTCGCCGAGACATGCCACCCGGCCTGATCGAGAAGAACGAGCGCATGCGCGCTTGGTGCGACCGCAAGCGAGATTTCTTCGAGATGCAGGGCCATGGCCTCGCTGTTGCAGGAGGGTAGTACGAGCCCGGCGCCTTTTCCTTCGGCCGGGCAGATGGCGCCGAAAATATAGGCTGAACTCGTCCTCTGGTCGTGCGGCGCCGAAGGCCGTGTCCCGCGTTTCGCCCATCGGCGGGTGACCTTGTTTTTCTGCCCGATCCGAGCTTCGTCTTGAAACCAAATCTCTATCGGCTTGCCAGGAGCCTCTTTTGCGGCGGTCTCCTCCACGAGGGCGAGAAAGTTTTTTTAAAAGCCGCCGCGGCTTCCTCGTCTTGCGCATGATGGCGCGGTCGCGCCGAGAGCTTGCGAAAGCCCATATGCCGCAGCTCGCGGCTGAGCGTCGGCTTGGAGATCGAAACCCGGAACTCTTCGAAGAGCCACTGCGCCAGATCGATCAGCCGCCAGCGGACGACGCCATGCAGGGCGGGAATCGGCCCATCTTCCACGACCTGCCGCAAGGCTTGGCGCTGGCGCTCGCCGAGGATGCTGGGAGCGCCCGGCGCTTTGCCGGTCAAGAGACCATCAGGACCTTTGGCGTTGAAACGGACAACCCAGTCGCGCACGATCTGCACCCCGACCCCGCCGATCCGCGCCGCATCCGGCCGCGAGCCGCCATCATAAATCTCGGCCAGTGCCAAGAGACGCCGGGTCTGATCGGGGTCACGCGATCGCCGCGCCAGCATGCGCAGGCCAATCGTGTCAAAGTCAGAGCGAAGCGGAACCGGAGTCGACATGGCAAACTCTCCCAAAAGCTGTTTGCCATGGTGAATCAGATAAATGCCGATTTGGGAATCCGCCTCAGGAGTTAAACTTTCAGAGACTTGGTATAAGATATTACCCCCCGGATCGAAGGAGCTTGTGTTTGGCGGATCTATCGCCCGCGGAATGGACGGCGATCTGGCTGTCGTTGAGAATCGCCATCGCCGCGACAATCGCAAGCCTTCCGTTTGGTATCTTTATTGCCTATGCGCTCGCGCGCTGGCGTTTCCCCGGCAAGATGATCCTCAACGCCGCCGTCCATTTGCCGTTGGTGATGCCTCCGGTCGTCACCGGGTTCGTCCTGCTCATTCTTCTCGGCCGGAAAGGCGTTTTCGGCGCCTTCCTCGCCGACTTCGGCATTGTTCTGTCATTTCGCTGGACCGGCGCGGCGGTGGCTTGCGCGGTGATGGGATTTCCGCTCATGGTCCGCGCCATGCGGCTTTCGTTCGAGGCCATCGACCGGCGTTTGGAGCAGGCGGCCGGAACCCTCGGCGCGAATCCGGTATGGACGTTTTTTCTCGTCAGCCTGCCGCTCGCGCTGCCCGGCATCATTGCCGGCGCCATTCTCGGCTTTGCCAGGGCGCTCGGGGAGTTCGGCGCGACGATCACCTTCGTTGCAAATATTCCGGGCGAGACCCAGACAATCGCATCGGCAATCTATAGCTACACGCAAGTTCCGGGCGGCGACGCGAACGCCATGCGTTTGACCGTGGTCTCGATCGCGATTTCGTTTGCCGCCCTGGTTGCCTCGGAAATCGTCCAGCGGCTGGCCGGGAAAATTCTGGCAAACCTCGAATGATCGAGCTCGATGTCGCGCTCAGGATCAAAAGCTTCGACCTCGCCGTGGCCTTCCAGAACGGTGATGGCATTACTGCGCTGTTTGGCCCTTCCGGTTCGGGCAAATCGCTGACCCTCAATCTTATCGCCGGGTTGATGCGCCCTGACCGGGGAACCATCAAGCTCGACGGCCGTTTTCTCGTCGATATGAAACGCGGCGTTTTTGTCACCCCGCACCGGCGCCGCATCGGCGTTGTGTTTCAGGATTCGCATCTTTTTCCGCATCTGAGCGTGCGGCAGAATTTGCGGTTTGGGCGCTGGTTCGCGCCGCGCGGCGAGCGGACGATCGATTTCGATTCCGTAGTGGAAATTTTGGCGATCGGCAAGCTTCTGTCGCGCCATCCGGCAAGACTGTCGGGCGGCGAGAGACACCGGGTGGCAATCGGGCGGGCGCTTCTTTGCGGCCCGAGACTTCTCCTGTTCGACGAGCCTCTCGCCGCGCTAGACATGGAGCGCAAGCTTGAAATTCTGCCGCTCATCGAGCGGTTGCGCGACGAATTCGCCGTGCCGATCGTCTACGTTTCCCATGCGATCGAGGAAGTCGCGCGGCTTGCGAATTTCATCGTTGTTCTCGATGCGGGCCGGGTCAGGGCAATCGGTCGCCCCGGCGAAGTTTTTTTTGGCGCGCCCGGCCGCGACAGCGCCTGGCCGAGGTTTGATCGCATCTCGGTCCTATCGATGACAGTTAGCGGCGAGAATGCCGCGTATGGCCTCACCGAGCTGAAGCATCCGGCGGGGACGGTTTGGCTCGCCGGTCCGGCCGGGCCCGTGGGAGGGCAGGTCCGGATTATTGTTAAAGCGACCGACGTCATGCTTGCCACCCGCCCGCCGCACGATCTCAGCGTGCGCAGTTCTCTCCGTGGACAAATCGGGTCAATCGAAAAAAAAGGTCCGTTGGCCGCTGTTGAGATCGTACTCGAAGGGGAGGGGCGCCTTTATGCCGTGACCACGCGCCACGCGCTCGACGAACTCGGCTTCGATCGCGGTGCGCGGCTGTTTGCTTTGATCAAGACCAGCGCGCTTGACGAGCGGCAGGTCGCTACGATGCCGCGTGACCCCTAGAACGGAATCGGAGCGTCCGTGGATAGCCACGGTTGGCTGGACAGGCGCCGCGCATCGACTGACGCCCGGAGCGCGCCGGAAAAAAGGCGGCCTCGCCCGTGGCAAACCCCGCCGGCGCTGCGTTGGCGATCCGGCGGATCGCCCGCGATTGTAGGTGCCCTTCAATAAAAATTGGACAACGTATGACACTTCGGTTACGGCTCGAAGCTTGGCGCGCGGTCTTTTTACGCCAATGAAGATCGCGCGGCGGCCTCGGCTGACCGCGATGCCGCTACTCGGAACGGGTCTTGTTTTCGACGGGGTTGAGGGGGGGACGTTCCAACCCAGGGACAACGGGGTTTTAGGGGGAATGCGGAACTCGCGCCTCGCGGCGGCTCCGGCCACGCATTTGCCTCTACGAGCATTCATGGATCGGCACGACCGAAGAGGGGATATCCAAACACGGAGGAGTAGATGCGGCACTCTTCCGGCTCGTCCAACCAAGTACGAAGAGAAAGAGAATTATGGAAACGTCTAGATGGTACTTACTATCCGTTCCGATATTTATCGCCCTGTCGATGCTATCTGGATGCGGAAAAGGCTCCGGTCAACCCGCGATCATTTCATATCGCCAAGTGGGCATATGCAAAGGGTTTGAATCGGCATCGGGCCCAGTCGCTTCGAAGCCTGACGAAGGCTATGCCTTCTTCAAAATCGAAACCGTGGACAATACAAAGTCTGGCAAAGCTTTAGCTTTCGATCCGAAGCTTATTTTTATTGATCAGTCCACGCCTCAGCAACACGCCAAGCAGTTGTGGGAATGGGACCGCCGCTTTGCGTCCACGGATTCTGAGAATCCCGAAAAGCATGGGCATTTCGTTGGCCCACGAATCGACGATCCCGGCGGGCGGCAAGCTCGACGTAAATAGTTTTGTTGTCGTCCCGCTTGGCATAAACAATCCATCGGGCGGACCGGCAGAGAATTCGCTTGCTTTCGGGCTTGAGTATGACTCTGGGAACTCCGAGAACACCGCGAGTGGCCAGATTCGCATCTCGGAAGGTATTCTCTTTGACAGAACAAATGCCGACGACACAAAAGCGACCGTGGTAGAAAATTGTAAGGAGCTTGCCCTCAAATAGCGCCGGCTGGCTGTCCCAATGTGCAGGCCAGCTGTTATGGCGGGCCTGCAGCCTTGGCCTTAATGAAAGCCGGCCTGCGAAACCAAAGACGCTTAGAACGCACGGACAAGATCGCTTTGTTCCGAAGAGTTCTGTGAGCGTCCAGCGGCGTCGTATGCCGGAGCCGGGAACATCGCGCTCCCGAAGGACAAGTCCGCGCGGTGCCGGAGGTCCACTGGCTTGCATCCTCCGAGGTGTCCGCTTTGCGCGGGGCACCAATCCATGTGCATGCGCGCCGTCGCCGCCGTTTTGGCGGTGCCCGTTTCCATCATCGCATCCGCCATTCGACGATGATCTTCTTGCGGGTTCCCGTCAGGCCTTACATCGCATCCTTAAAGGCCGGACCTTGTCCATTGCGCCGGATATTGGATTGCCCCCGGAAAATCCTTCCGCCCGGCCTCTCCGCATGCTACAGAGTTTGCGCGCGTGGCCCCCGGCCCGATCTTTCCCCCTCTTGCCCCAAAATTCCCCATGCAAACGCGCATCGACCGCCGCTTCGAAGAGCTTGCGCGGCAAAACCGCGCCGCGCTCGTGACTTTCGTGATGGCGGGCGACCCCGATCTTGCGACGTGCCTTGCTATTCTGAAAGCCCTTCCCAAGGCGGGCGCCGATGTGATCGAGCTTGGCATGCCCTTCACCGACCCGATGGCGGACGGCCCGGTGATCCAGGCAGCGGGGCTGCGCGCGCTTGGCGCCGGAACGACTCTCGCCAAAACGCTGGTGCTCGCCGCCGATTTCCGCAAAACCGATTCCACGACGCCGGTGGTGCTGATGGGCTATTACAACCCGGTCTATGTGTATGGCGTCGAAGCTTTTCTGCGCGACGCGAAGGCCGCCGGGGTGGATGGTTTGATCGTCGTCGATCTGCCTCCGGAAGAGGATGCGGAGCTCTGCCTGCCCGCGCTTGCGGCGGGGCTGAATTTCATCCGCCTCGCGACGCCGACGACGGACGATGCGCGGCTACCAGCTGTCCTCGCCCATACCTCGGGCTTTGTCTATTATGTCTCGATCACCGGCATAACCGGGGCGTCCGCTCCCGAACTTGCCAAGGTCGCCTCGGCGGTAAGCCGGATCAAGGCGCATACGAGCTTGCCGGTCGCGGTCGGCTTCGGGGTGAAGAATGCCGGAAGCGCCGCCGCGATCGCCGCTCGCGCCGATGGGGTGGTGGTCGGCTCGGCGATCGTCGAAGCCTTGCGGTCCTCGCTCGATAGCAATGGCAAGGCGACCGGGAAAAGCGTAGAAGCGGTCGCCGCTATGGTCGCCGGTATCGCCAAGGGCGTGCGGACGGCAGGGCTAGCCCCGGCCTGAAGCAGCCCGACCAAGTCCCGCAAGAACAGACGCCGCCGCAAAACTGGATCGCCCAGAATTGGATTGCCTATGAACTGGATCTCCAATGTCGTCCCACCCAAGGTCAGGTCTCTGCTGCGCCGCGAGACCCCCGAAAATCTCTGGGTCAAATGCCCGGAGTCCGGCGAACTCGTTTTTCACAAGGATCTCGAAGCGAACTTCTTCGTCGTGCCAGGCTCCGGCTATCACATGCGCGTCGCCCCCAAGACACGCTTGGACAAACTTTTCGACGATGCGGCCTATGAAGAGATCGCGACGCCGGAAGTGCCGTTGGACCCCTTGAAATTCCGCGATGTCAAGCGCTACACGGACCGGCTCAAGGAATATCGACTGAAAACCGGCGCGTCCGACGCGGTGAAGCTAGCCTTTGGCAAATTGCAGGGCATGGACATTGTCGCCGCGGTGCAGGATTTCGATTTCCTCGGCGGCTCGCTCGGCATGGCGGCGGGCGAGGCCATCGTGACGGGGATGACGGCGGCGGTCGAGCGCCGCTCGCCGTTCATCATCTTCACCGCCTCGGGCGGCGCGCGGATGCAGGAAGGCGTCTTCTCGCTGATGCAAATGCCGCGCACGACGATCGCTGTACAGCGTCTGCGCGACGCCAGGCTGCCCTATATCGTCGTCCTGACCAATCCGACGACGGGCGGCGTCACCGCCTCTTATGGCATGCTCGGCGATATCCATATCGCCGAACCTGGCGCGGTCATCGGTTTTGCCGGCGCCCGGGTGATCGAACAAATAATTCGCGAGCGCCTGCCGGAAGGCTTTCAGCGCGCCGAATATCTCGAGGCGCATGGCATGATCGACATGGTGGTGAAAAGAGGAGACATGCGGGCGACGCTCGCCCGCCTTTGCGCACTGTTGACGCGGACCAAGCCCATCGAGCACGCCGCCGCCTGAGGGCCGCGAAGCAAGGCTATCATGGATTCGCTAGACGCGCTCCTCTCCCACCTTTTCACTCTGCATCGCAAGACGATCGAACTGTCGCTCGGCCGGATCGAGCGGCTGCTTGCCGCGCTCGGGTCGCCGGAGAAACGTCTGCCGCCGATCATTCATGTTGCCGGAACCAATGGTAAAGGTTCGACCATCGCTTTCATGCGCGCCATTCTCGAAGCGGCCGGAAAGCGCGTCCACGTCTATACCTCGCCGCATCTGGTACGTTTTCACGAGCGCATCAGGCTTGGCGCGGAAGGCGGCGGAAGCCTCGTCGGCGACGGCGCGCTATTTGCCGCCTTGACCGCGTGCAATAAGGCCAACGACGGCCGACCGGTCACCTTCTTTGAAGTCACCACCGCGGCGGCATTCATGCTTTTCAGCGAGCATCCGGCCGATTATCTGCTGCTGGAAGTTGGTCTCGGCGGAAAATTCGATGCGACCAACGTCATCGCGCGGCCAAAGGCCACGGTCATCGCGCCAGTGTCGATCGATCATCCCGAGTTCCTTGGCGCGACGGTCGATAAAATCGCTTTTGAGAAGGCCGGAATCTTCAAACCCGGCGCCCCCGCGATTGTGAGTATGCAGCAAGACGCCGCTCTGGCGGTGCTAGAGCGGGAAGCCAGCCGCGTAGGCGCGCCGCTGATTGCCGCGGCGCGGAATTACGAAGCACGGGAAGAACATGGCCGCTTTGTCTTCGAGGACGAACGCGGCCTTCTCGACCTGCCGTTGCCGCGTCTCATTGGCCGCCATCAGCATCAAAATGCCGCGACCGCGATCGCCACGCTGCGCGCCATCGAGCCAAGCCTCGCGCCCGCTGCCTTCGAAGAGGGCCTCGCGCGGGCCGAATGGCCAGCCCGCCTGCAAAATCTCGCCAATGGCCGGGTGGCGACGCTTGCCCCGGTGGGCGCGGAGATCTGGCTCGATGGCGGCCATAACGAGGACGCCGGGCGTGCGCTCGCGCAAGCGATGGCGGAGTTCGAGGACATGACGCAAAGGCCGCTCGTCATCGTCTGCGGCTCGCTCGCATCCAAGGATACGGGCGGGTTTCTCCGGCCTTTCAAGGGCCTCGCCCAGGAAGTTCTCGGCGTTCCCGTGAACGCGGACCAATATGCCAAGCCCGCCGCCCAGGTGGCCGCGGCCGCCAACGCCAATGGACTCCGCGCGGCGGCCTGCGAAAGCGTCAAGTCGGCGCTTTTATTTCTCGGCGCGCGGCATTGGCGCGCCCCGCCCCGCATCCTGATCACTGGTAGTCTTTATCTCGCCGGAGAAGTGCTGGCGCTCAACGGCACGCCGCCGGAATAGGCGATTTGTCATGTTCTAATATAATTCGCGGCAATTTCACCGCATGCGCCCGGTAAACCGCTGTCGGTATAGGACGAATGTCCGATGTCACGGCAGGAGATCAATGATACGCGCTTGGCACATTCCCGGTTATCTGGGGAATGCCAGTTGAGGCGGCGCTCGGCTCATTTCGCTTCACTTATGGAACGGTAGGCCGTCAGCCGCTCGACGGCGAGAATGATGACGCCCATGATCCCGAAGAAGATCCGCGAATTCTGCGTCGCACCGTTCAGCGGGAGGAACGCCATAATGATCAATGCTGGACCGACAATCCGTTCGACCCATTGGTGTAGAACGATCGGGATTACTTTGACGCCGCCGGCTGGGAAGCCGGTCAGGAGCGTCATCAACAAATGAACGCCTGCGAGCGCATAGGACAGCATGGCAGGCCAACCTGACAGCCCGATAGCGGCCGGGGCTGCGGCAAAGATCAGGACGGCAAGGTAGTCGATCGCCCCATGGAGTGTGAGTGAGATGGGCTTCATGTCTGCGCTCCCGGCATCAATGTTCCTCGAAGACGCTAGACGGGGACACGCTGCCTGTCTGTCAGATAGATGACAGTGACTTTGGGGAGGTATCCGGCGGCAGCGCGAGGAGGGAGAGCGCACTGTCGTTAATGCAGATCATGTCGCGCGTATAATCTAAAAGGCATCTCCTGCGTAGATCGCTGAGGATCGAGCTCACGACCTGACGGGAAGCGCCGACGAAGTCTGCTAGATCCTGCTGCGTGAACCTTATTTCCAGTGAGAATCCGTGCGGACACCGTGCGCCGAAGGTTCCGGCGAGTTCGACCAGCGTTTCGATCACCCGCCGTTCGACCGATTGCGTCATCGCGCGAAGCACCCGCCGCTGAACCCATCGTTTCAATTCGGCAAGGCGCTCGGCGATGAAGATCGCCAACCGCGGATTGACTGCCATGGCGGCGCGCAAGTCGTTTCCCAGCACCCGTTGGGCCATCACATCGCCGATTGCCCGCGCCGTTTCCTCGTATTCCAGCGGCAGTTGGGGATTGGAAAATACACCAGCGATCTCGCCGGATTTCAAAAGTTCCATCGTGATCTCCGTCCCGTCTTCGCAGATGTGCGATGTCTTGACGAAGCCGTCCAGGATGAGAAACAGCGCGCTCGCTGGTTCTCCCTGAGCATAGAGGGCCTTTTTGTCCGCCACTGCGACACGCGAAGCCGACCTGCAGCTGGATTCAATCAGCGCGCTGATTGTTCTTTCCTCCACGGTACTTGATTCGACGTTGGGCACTCCGATCCTCGTTTCCCGCTTTCCCAATTATTGTAAACAACGAAACACCGGTATTGGGCGCCGGCCGGAGACGGCAATCGTCCAAAATCGGGTCCTCCGTGTCCTTGCAACTCGTTAGCTGTCCAGGGCCGATTTCGGGAATCGGCCAGGTGAGTTAAACTTTCAAACACCTGGTATCAGAGCATATCCCAAGAAAGGGCTTGGCTTTTTCGATCATGAAATGCGCCAACTCATTGATTTTGAAAGAGTCTTTGTCGAACAAATGACCCCATTTTATGGGGACATGCCCTCGCCCGCAGCTGCCTTCACCTCACGCCGGCGGGCGTGGAGTATCCACTCCGTGTAGCCATTGGGCTGCGCGCAACCCTTGAAGATCAGATCCGCCGCCGCTTGAAAGGCGTGGCCATCGAAACTGGGCGCCATCGGCCGGTAGAGCGGATCATCGGCATTTTGCTTATCGACGACCGCCGCCATCTTTTGCAGCGTGTCCATCACTTGCTCGCGCGTAACAATCCCATGATGCAGCCAATTGGCGATATGCTGGCTCGAAATGCGCAACGTGGCGCGATCCTCCATGAGGCCGATGTCATGGATATCCGGCACTTTGGAACAGCCGACGCCCTGGTCGATCCAACGCACGACATAACCCAAAATCCCCTGGCAATTGTTGTCTAGCTCGGCCTGAATGTCGTCTGGGGCCCAGTTCGCCCGGCCGACTGGAATGGCGAGGAGGTCGGAAAGAAGTGGCGGGCTGCGCCGGGCGAGATCCTTCCACCGAGCCGCGACATCGACCTTGTGATAATGCACCGCGTGCAGGACGGCGGCCGTCGGCGACGGCACCCAGGCGGTATTTGCCCCGGCAAGCGGATGCACGATCTTCTGCGCGAGCATATCGGCCATCCGGTCCGGCGCCGCCCACATGCCCTTGCCAATTTGGGCCCGTCCAGGCAACCCGCAAGCGATGCCAACGTCGACATTGGCATTCTCGTAGGCGGCGATCCAATCGGTGTTTTTCATGTCGTTCTTGCGGACCATGGGACCCGCTTCCATCGAGGTGTGAATCTCGTCGCCCGTGCGGTCGAGGAAGCCGGTGTTGATGAAAAACACGCGACCAGCCGCCGCCGCTATGCACGCCTTGAGATTGACAGACGTGCGCCGCTCCTCGTCCATGATGCCGATCTTTATCGTATGCCGGGGCAGCGCCAGCATGTCTTCGACGCCGGCAAAAAGCGCATCGGCGAGCGCGACTTCCGCCGGCCCGTGCATTTTTGGCTTCACGATATATATCGAGCCGCTACGGCTGTTGCACAGGCTCGAGAGGTGCTTGAGATCGTGGATCGCGATCAGCGAGGTGACCGCGGCGTCTAGAATGGCTTCCGGAATTTCGTTGCCTGCCGCATCGAGCACGGCGCCGGTTTCGATGTGATGGCCGACATTGCGCACCAGCAGCAGGGCGCGTCCATGCAAGGTCATCGGGGCGCCGTCTCGGCTGATATAGGTGCGATCCTCCGCCAGCCGCCGCTCGACGAGCAACCCTTTCTTTTCGAGATTTGCCGTCAAGCTGCCCTGCATCAGCCCAAGCCAATTGCGATAGACGGAGACCTTGTCCTGCGCATCGACAGCCGCGACACTATCCTCGAGATCTATGATGGTGCTGAGAGCGGCTTCAAGAATGACATCGGCCACGCCGGCCTTGCTTTCGGCACCGACCAAGCTATTTTGATCGATCTCGATCTCGATGTGCAGGCCGTGGTGGCGCAGCAGCACGACCAACGAGTCGAGCGACTTCTTTTTGTATCCGGCGAACCGGCCAGGATGCCGCAACCGCCTTTCCAGGCCATTTTCAAGCGTCGCAATAAGTTCGCCGCCCGTGACCTTGTAAGCGGTGACCGCCTTGTGGCTGCCGCCCGCGAGAGGAACCACGTCGTCGAGAAATGCGCGGACCCAATCGATGACCTTGGCGCCACGGACTTTATTGTAGCCCTTCCCGCGCGCCACGCCATCGGTCTCAGGAATTGCGTCCGTGCCATAGAGCGCATCGTAAAGGCTGCCCCAACGCGCGTTTGCCGCGTTGAGGGCGTAGCGCGCATTCGAGGCTGGAACAACAAGCTGCGGTCCGGCCACCCGCGCGATTTCCAGGACATTCTCGGTGCGCACCGTAAAATTAGGCGGCTCCGGGACAAGGTAGCCGATTTCGCGGAGAAAGTCGTGATAACTCGCCGGGTCGAACGGCCTGGTCGCGGTGAGGCGGTGATAGGCGTCGATCTTGCCCTGCATCTCGTCGCGAAACCGCAATTGGCCGCGAATGCGTGGCGCGAACTCGCCGACAAGCCCCGCGAGCCCGCTCCAAAATTGGCTGGCGTCGATATCCGTTCCCGGCAAGACCTCGTCGCCGATAAAGTCGCGCAGGATTTTCGCGACGCTGATTTCGCCGATTTTCTCGTAATCCATCATGTTCACGCCATCAAGTTCAGGTCTTGTTAGCCTGCATTATGCAGCGCTCTGTCCGGTACGGCGCGCAAAATGTCGCGTTTGCGTGATTTTATCTGATTTCGTTCAGTCGTAGGCGCGCCGCGTCTTTTCCGGCGTCGGGCCAGAGGGCGCGGTGGCGAATGTTTGCGGGTTGATGGGACGGGCTCAAGGGTTAGGGGCGCTGCGCCCCGCCGGTCAGGTGTTCGATGGTCCGGATGCCGAAATCGCCCGGCCCTATAGCCATCAATTGCGAGCTATCAATCACGGCTCTAGGCTTCGGGCGAGGAAGTCGCGCATCAGCGGGGACAGAAAGCTCAGGACCTGGCGGCCGTAAAACCCATGGGCCCGTTCTTTTGCTCCGTATTTCACTTGCAGCGCGTGCTCCCCGTCGGAGCCCGGCAGGCGGGTCGGTTTTTTCAGCCGCGCCGGGTTAGCCGGGTCTTCATGCGGCCGCCGGTCGGCGACATGCGGGCGGGAAGCTTTTTCCGTTGCGTCCGAGTTTCTTGGAGGCGCGTCCTGGCTTTCCTTCGCCGCCTCCATGAAAGCAAGCTCTTGCGCGCCGAGGGTCCCTGAGTTCGGCGCCGAGCCCCCTTCGGGCGGCGAGGCGGGTTCTGCGCCCCTGTTTATGCCGGGTTCTTCTTTGGCCGAAGCAAGTGTTTCCTGACGCGCGGGGAGATCCGTTGCAGGCGAGTTGAGACCTTGCCAAAATTCGGAAAATATATCTTTCATAAAAGCCGCTCCATCTCAGCATTTTCTAAGTTGCCGCAAGGCGGGAACTATGCCATGGATGCAGGTTGCCTCCGCCGGACTTGTGCACGCGGCTCTATTTTTGACTAAACCATACGCCGGTTGGAATTGTTTGCCAAGGTTAACTCCCCTCCGCCCCTTGCCGCCAAGCCTCCCTATTGCTACATAGCAGCCCTTAACCCCGGCGCCGTCCGCATTCGGGCAATCAGGAGAACAAATGGTTTCCACAAACACCTATGCGCCGTCGCGCGAGGATTTCGCGGCACTTCTCGACGAGAGCTATGGCCGGCACGAGGCTTTCGAGGGCTCCGTTGTCAAGGGGATCGTCGTTGCGATCGAAAAAGACGTCGCCGTCATCGATCTCGGTCTGAAGACCGAAGGCCGTGTTGCCCTTAAGGAATTTCAAGGGCCCGGGCGCGAAGGCAAACTCACCGTCGGCGCCGAGGTCGAGGTTTATCTTGAGCGGATCGAGAACGCGCTCGGCGAGGCGGTCATTTCGCGCGACAAGGCGCGGCGCGAGGAGAGCTGGGTCAAGCTCGAAAGGGCTTTCGAGAAACAAGAAAGGGTGGAAGGCGTCATTTTCAACCAGGTCAAGGGCGGCTTCACCGTCGATCTCGACGGAGCCGTCGCCTTCTTGCCGCGCAGCCAAGTTGATATCCGCCCGATCCGCGACGTAACGCCCTTGATGCAGACGCCGCAGCCGTTCCAAATCCTGAAAATGGACCGCCGCCGGGGCAATATCGTCGTCTCCCGCCGCACCGTGCTCGAGGAATCCCGCGCCGAACAACGCAATGAGATCGTCTCCAACCTCGCGGAAGCTCAGGTGATCGACGGCGTGGTGAAGAACATCACCGATTATGGCGCCTTCGTCGATCTCGGCGGCATCGACGGGCTCCTCCACGTGACCGACGTCGCCTGGCGGCGAGTCAATCATCCGACCGAGGTTTTGGCGATCGGCCAGACCGTGCGGGTGAAAATCATCAAGGTCAATCACGAAACCCACCGCATCTCGCTCGGCATGAAGCAATTGCTCGAGGACCCCTGGCAAGGCATCGAGGAGAAATATCCGGTCGGCGCGCGGTTCCAAGGCCGGGTGACGAACATCACCGACTACGGCGCCTTCGTCGAGCTCGAACCGGGGATCGAAGGCTTGATCCATGTGTCGGAAATGTCCTGGACCAAGAAGAACGTGCACCCGGGCAAGATCGTCGCGACGAGCCAGGAGGTCGAGGTACAGGTTCTCGAAGTCGATCCGGTCAAGCGCCGCATCTCGCTTGGCCTCAAGCAGACCCTCGTCAATCCTTGGCAAGCCTTCGCGGCGAAATATCCGCCTGGCTCTGAAGTCGAGGGCGAAGTCAAGAACAAGACCGAATTCGGTCTTTTCCTCGGCCTCGACGGGGAAGTCGACGGCATGGTCCATCTCTCTGACCTCGATTGGAACAAGCCCGGCGAACAAATCATCGAGGACTTCAAGAAAGGCGATACCGTCAAGGCCAAGGTACTCGATGTCGATATCGAAAAAGAGCGCATCTCGCTCGGCATCAAGCAGCTCGGCCCCGATCCCTTCGCGGCGAAGCCGCAAGGCGAGACCGGCGCCAAGCCGGGCGAAGAGGACGCCGCCGGCGTCAAGAAGGGCGCGGTCGTCACTTGCGAGGTGCTCGCGGTGAAGGATGGCGGACTCGACGTGAAGATTGCCGGGACCGATTTCACCGCCTTCATCAAACGCACCGAACTCGCGAGGGACCGAGCCGCTCAAAGGGCGGAGCGCTTCGCCGTCGGCGAGAAGGTCGATGCCCGGGTCACCGTGTTCGACCGCCGCGCCCGCAAGGTTTCCGTCTCGATCAAGGCGCTTGAAGTCGCCGAGGAGAAGCAAGCGATCGCCCAATATGGCTCGGCCAATTCCGGGGCGTCGCTTGGCGACATTCTCGGCGCCGCGTTAAAGGCACGCGAGGACACACCCAATAAGGGGGCCAAGGGCACGGCGGACGAGTTGGAATAAATCCTTTGGATTAAATCTTACCGCATTCCCCGGATGAACTGCTATTTTGCTGCGCGAGTCCAACAATTTATGCATAATCTTCAGCACATTGCGCCCTATTGATCGAGGCGGCCATGGCGAACCCGGCGGGTGAATCGAGCGATGGCGTTCTCAGGCTCGATTTCGACCGGTGATTGACGCTCCAGTTTCGCGGTTCGGTCGTGACCTGGGCTGCTTGCCTATCGCGAACTTGACGACGCACTCGGCCTTACCACGATGGCGGGCGAGAGGCTCGCTGACGCGCGCACCGGCAATAATGGCCGTCACGCTCTTGTCGGTATGTTGCGGCAATCGCTCTTCGGTCGCCTGGCCGGATACGAGGATGTCAACGCGCGGCGTCGGCAAGCCAGATGGGCCGCTTCGAGACGCGCTGGCTCACTGCTGAAAAGAACTTTTCGGCTCTTGGCGATCTTTCCGGTCAATGGATCGGTCGCGTGCATGCTCGCCGTCCGCCAAGAGGCGTCGTGCCCGATATATATGGATTCGAGCGTGAGCCCGACCCATGGCGACCAGGAGAACAGCGTCTGGAACGGCCACTATGCCTGCACCTGCTACCACCCACTCTTCGTGTTCAACCAGTTCGGCGACTTCGAGCGCGGCTGGGTATTTCTACGTATTGCCGTTTTGGCGTCTAGCCTACATTGCTCGAACTCAAAATTATAAGGTGAGAGATGAGCAATAATATCAAGTTTCATAGTGACGTAATTTTCCAACGGTCTCTTTGTGAAAAAAAGTTACCCTTTGCTTGTCTCTCGAAGACTTGGTATAAGACCATGTATTTCTGTTAAGGATTAGGAGAAACGTCATGAAATCTTTCGCGATCATGGGCGCGGCGATATTTGGTGCAATAGCCATCTCGACAGCATTCCCAGCCGTGGCGCAGAAAAGGGCGGTCACAACCTACCATTACGACAATCAGCGAACCGGCTGGAACCAGCAGGAAACAAAGCTGACCCCGACAAATGTCGGACCGACATCATTTGGCGTGATCGCCCAGGTCGTGCTCGACGCGCAAGTCGATGCGCAACCCCTTCTCGTTCCAGGCCAACAGGTTACCGCGGGAATTTATACCGTCGGTCCCACCGGAACCTATCAAGTCGTTTATGTCGCCACCGAAGGCAATACGATTTACGGGATCAGAGCCTCCAATGGAGAGGTGTTGCTTCAGAGAAACCTCGGAACTCTGGTTCCCACGGGTCCATGCAACGGTCAACCTGATCCGCCGGTGACCGGAATCAAGGGTACTCCGGTCATCGACGTGGCGAAGAACGCATTATATGTGATCGCCAATATATTGGTCAGCGGGAACCAGACCTATCAGCTTTTTGCCCTCAATCTGAACGATTTGACCGACAAACTTCCGCCGGTCACAATTGCCGCGTCGCACACGCTGAGCGATGGCACGACCTATAATTTCAACGCGCAATATGAACAACAGCGGCCAGGGCTGCTCTTGGCATCCGGCATTATTTACGCCGGATTTGGCAGTTATTGCGATGGAAACGCCTCAAATTCGCGTGGCTGGGTTTTGGGATGGCAGGAAAGCACGCTGGCTCCGCTCGCGGCGAACATGCTGACCGACACGCTCGCTCAGACTTCGACGAACAACCATTTCCTTTCGTCCATTTGGATGTCTGGCTATGGCATTGCCGCCGCCCCCAATGGGAACTTGTTTTTTGCGACCGGAAACTCTGGACCGGGCACTTATGATGGCGTCCAAAATATTCAAGAGAGCGTGGTGAAGCTCGACCCGACACTCGTAAATGTTCTCGACATTTTCACGCCATTTAACGTAAATGATTTGGACAGCAAAGACCACGACCTTTCGGCAGGGGGCGTGCTCGTCGTGCCAGCCCAGCCGGGTCCAATTCCGTATCTGGCGGTGGTCGCCGGCAAAGTGGGACCGATGTACTTGCTCAATCGCGCCAATTTGGGCGGATTTACGCCCGGCGGCCCCGACAACGTCCTCGACCACGTAACGATAGGGGACGATGGGGGATATTGCTGGTGCGGGCCGTCCTATTTCATGGGTCCCGACGGGATCGGGCGTATCGTAAGCAGCGGCGGCGTCGAGGGTTTGAACACCCAAATCATCACGTGGAAGATACAGACCTCGCCCACGGTTGCATTGGTCAAGGAAGGAGCGGCGATCTTGCCTTTACTCGGCTACGCCGGCGTGCAGGACGCTGGAACCTTTACGACGGTTTCGTCGAACGGCACCCAAACAGCGATCATATGGGCGACCGGACGACCGACCAACTCACATACCTTTGCCATCCATCTTTATGCCTACGCGGCGGCGCCTTTGAACAGAGCGCTCACGTTGCTTTATTCCTCGCGGGCTGGTACATGGCCCAACGTCGGCTACAATGCCAATATCGTGCCGGTCGTGGCGAATGGACATGTGATTGTGGCGAGCAATCAACAGCTGACGATTTTCGGCCTCGGCGGGGGACCGTTTGTCCCGCCCGCGGCCGCCGCGGCAAAGCCGGCGGCGCTCAATGCCCATGCGCCTCCGCATCAAATCACCGGGGTTCTCGAACATGTCGACGGACCGGTGCTGACTCTCCGGACTCGCGCCGGTACAATCGCGCGGGTCGATGATTCGGACGCTGTTCTGATCGGCGTCCTTGTGCCCGGCGATGCCTACGGGGTCCAAGGAACCTACTATGATTCGACTGGCGCGCTGCGTGCGCATTCCGTCGGCCGGGCAAAGCCTTCGCCCGCGGGCTGGCCGCCGGATCGTTGATGATCGAGGCGCTTCGCGGGCCGACGGCCGGACAACAAAACTTGGCGCGAGGAGTAGCTCTGCTCGCGCCAAGCATTTTGAATGAGGGCCGGCATAAGGCCATTCTAATTTCTCGCAGCGAGCGAGCAATTTTGAACAGAGCGCCGCCCGGCAGTCTGTTAAACAGCTAACGGCTTGACGGCTGTCGATAGCTAATTAACGGCTTGACTAAGACCATCAGGTATGGCAAAATTTTTCCCGCTGCCGTGATCAGTGCGCTCAACCTCGGCAGTTACCCCGTTTCAAAGCAATATTAAGTTGCCAACAATATCGGTTTGATTAACGTTTATGAATAGTACGAATGAATTATGAAACCTTTCGCGATCATGGGCGCGGCGATATTTGGTGCAATAGCCATCCCGACAGCACTCGTGGCGCAGAAACTGGCGGTCACAACCTACCATTACGATAATCAGCGAACCGGCTGGGACCAGCAGGAAACAATGCTGACCCCGGCAAATGTCGGACCCACCTCGTTTGGCGTGATCGCCCAGGTCGTGCTTGACGATCAAGTCGATGCGCAACCTCTTCTCGTTCCAGGCCAACCGATTACCGCGGGAATTTATACCGTCGGTCCGGCGGGAACCTATCAAGTCGTTTATGTCGCCACCGAAAACAATACGATCTACGGAATCAGAGCATCCAATGGAGAGGTGTTGCTTCAGAGACACCTCGGAGCTCCGGTTCCCACGCCGCTCGGTTGCCCCTCTGCTTCTGGTCCGAACGTCGGAATCAACAGTACGCCAGTCATCGATGTGGCGGCGAATGCATTATATGTCGTCGCCTATACAATGATGAGCGGGAACCCGACCTATCAACTTTTTGCCCTCAATCTGAACGATTTGACCGACATAATTCCGGCGGTCACCGTTGCCGCGTCGCACACGCTGAGCGACGGCACGACCTACAATTTCAACGCTACATATGAACGCCAGCGGCCAGGGCTGCTCTTGTCGTCCGGCATTATTTACGCCGGATTTGGCAGTTTTTGCGATACCTTCGTCGGCCAGACGCGTGGCTGGCTTTTGGGATGGCAGGCCAGCACGCTGGCTCCGCTCGCGAATAACAAGCTAACTAACACGCTTGATAGCGCGAACATCTTCGGGCAATTCTTCTTGTCGTCCATTTGGATGTCTGGCTTTGGCATAGCCGCCGCCCCCACCAGTGGGAACGTGTTTTTTTCGACCGGAAACTCCGGACCAGGCACGTACGATGGCGTCAACAATATTCAAGAGAGCGTGGTGAAGATGGACTCGCAAATGGCAAATGTTCTCGGCATATTCACGCCGTCGGACGTAATTACTTTGGACGCTGGAGACGGCGACCTTTCGGCAGGGGGCGTGCTCGTCGTGCCCGCCCAGCCCGGTCCGTTTCCGAGTTTGGCGGTGGCCGCCGGCAAAGCTGGAACGATGTATTTGCTCAATCGCGCCAGCTTGGGCGGATATATGCCCGGAGGCCCCGACAACGTACTCGACGAACAAACGATTGGGCCATGCTGGTGCGGGCTCTCCTATTTCACCGGTCCAGACGGGGTCGGGCGGGTCGTAAGCAGCGGCGGCGTAGAAGGCACCGGCGGCGTCCCCTCGAACCTCGCCGAAATCGGCGTCTGGAAGATACAGACCTCGCCCACGGTTGCATTCGTCGGCGAAGGAGCGGCGGTGCCTGTCGCCAGCGGCCAGGACCCGGGAACCTTTACGACGGTTTCGTCGAACGGCACCCAAGCTGGAACAGCCATCATATGGGCGACCGGACGACCGACCACTAATAGCCCCGCGGCGATCTATCTTTATGCCTTCGCGGCGGCGCCTTCGAGCGGAACGCTCCCTTTGCTGTTTTCCTCGCAGGTCGGAGCATGGAACAACACGACCGCCAACGCCAATATCGTGCCGGTCGTGGCGAATGGACATGTGTTTGTGGCGAGCAATAAACAGCTGACGATTTTTGGCCTCGGCGGGGGACCATTTGTCGCGCCCGCGGCCGCCGCGGCAAAGCCGGCGGCGCTCAATGCCCATGCGCCTCCGCATCAAATCACCGGGGTTCTCGAACATGCCGACGGACCGGTGCTGACCCTCCGGACTCGCGCCGGTAAAATCGCGCGGGTCGTTGATTCGGACGCTGTTCGTAGCGGGCAAACCGGCGTCCTGGTGCAAGGCAATGCCTACACGGTTGAAGGAACAACCTATGATTCGACCGGCGCGCTGCATGCGCAGGCCGTCGGCCCAGCCAAGGCCTCGCCCGCGATTTGGCCGCCGGATCGCTGACGATCGAAGTGCTTCGCGGCCGGCGGCCGAACAACAAAGTTTGGCGCGAGGTGGAACTCTGGTCGCGCCCGGCCTATTTGAATTAGGGCCGGCCTGTGGCCCCTGGATCCCCGCTTTCGCGGGGATGAGTGTGGATTTTCGGACGGGTACACTTCGCATGACCTCAATGTCACTACGCCGAGGAGCCATGTCAGGCCCCTGCTTCGCTGTAGCTTGATGAGGCGGGCGACTGGCTGGTCTGGAGCTATGTGGGTGTCCGGCGCTTTGATGCTCGCTACAGGTGTGCCGCTGCCACATACCACGGCGCCGACTTACACTGATGACGTGGCAAAGATTCTCCACGGGAATTGCGTGCGGTGCCATCAGCAGGACCGCTCTGCAGCGCGTATTCCCCTCGACTCCTACGAAGCTGTAAAGCTCAAGGTCAGGGAAGTGTACGAGAAGGTCGAGAGCGGCGCCATGCCGCCTTGGCCCGCGAATTCGACGCAGAGCCTGCCTATGAAGAACGATCCGCGGATGACCCCGGAGGACATCGGCAAGATCCTCGCCTGGATCGAAGCGGGTACCCCCAGGGGAGGAGATGCCGATCTTCCCCCGCAGCCTGTCTACAAGGGTGGCTGGCTGCACCCCGATGATCGGCCCCCCGATGCGGTCGTGTCGCTGCCAAAATTTACCGTGCGCGCGAACGGCACGATTCCCTATATTCGGCGGTTGATCAAGGTGCCCTACCAGGACGACAAGTGGATTTCGGCGCTGCAGGTACGGGCCGGCAATACGGTGCTTCTCCACCACATGGGCATCACCGAGGTTGCCCTGCCGGATGGCGTGACGCCCGAGATGCTCGATGTCATGGACACCGTGGCAAGCCAGATCGGGGCGCCGAGCGGCAGTTTGCGGATCCAGGAGCCAGTGGTCGCGGATCCGGCCAATCCCGAGGCCTATGACATGCTGGGTGTCTATACGCCTGGCACGACCTTTGAGACCTATGGGTGAGGGTAATGGCAAGCTCCTCAAGGGCGGCAAGAACGTCTACCTCGACTTCAACATTCACTACACGACCACCGGCCGCGAGGAGACCGACCTGTCCCAGCTCGCACTCTGGTTCCAGTCCACGCCACCGGAGCATGTGCTATACCGGGCGCCGACTGCCGTGAACTCGATCATCGCGAATGGCCGCGAACTGCTCGCCGACGATCCCGGTACCAAGGCGGAGGGCACCGGCTACGCGATACCGCCGATACCGGCGAATGGAGAAAATTACGAGCTGATCGGACTGACTGCCTATCGGTCGCCGATCACGATCTACCAGCTGCAGCCGCACGCGCACGTGCGGGCCGTGGGCTTCAGGTACACCGCCATCTATCCCGATGGTCACGAACAGGTGATCCTGACCGTGCCTCACTATAATTATCACTTCCAGCTTGAATATGCGCTCGCGACGCCGCTGGTACTGCCCGCGGGCAGCAAGCTCATCGTGTGGGGCCACTACGACAATTCCACGAACAACGATCATCTCAGGAATCTCGGCGCCAACGACGCGGCCCGCCGCTGTGGACCCGAGAACGTTGCTTTCTTCGGCCGGCAGAACCAGAGCTGGGACGAAATGTTTACCCCGCTTATCCAGTACTCCGCCGATGAGCGCCCTGCTGACCGGCTGGGTGTCGTGTCGGCGGTCGGCTGCCTCGCGCACGAACCGTCGGGGCAATGGAGGCTCGAATATAGCAGCGCGGCGACGTCCACCTCCACGCAGGGAACGTCGTCGACGGAGCTCACTACCAGTTCAGCGGTGCCGTTCGGCAGGCGTCAATATGAACTCCTCGGGATAGACGTTTTCAATCCCACGCAGCGCGTCGGCAACAAGGTTGTCGCCAAAGGCGTGCTCATCCCGATGCCGCACGGAGATCGCATCAATGTAACCTCGCTGCAGTCGACGCCATCACCCTGTCCCAAATGACGAGGCCAACGGCTTTTCGCCGTGCATTCCTAATTGCCACAGTGGCAGTCCTGCACCTGCAAGCGGCGCTGGCTGCAGCGTCATATCGGCTGACCGAGTGGCCAGCGGTAGCGCCCCGGCCCGATTTCCAGCTCGTCGATATGAACGGCCATCGGCGCAGCCTCAGGGACTATGCGGGCGGTGTGTCGATCGTGTTCTTTGGCTATACGCATTGCCCGGACGTGTGCCCGGGCGAGCTTCTCGAGTTGTCGCAGGTCGTCCGCAAGCTCGGGCCGCTCGCGTCCCATGTGCAGGTGTTGTTCATCAGTCTCGATCCGGAGCGGGATACACCGGTATTGCTGAAGGACTACGTGACCTCCTTCGATCCGCGATTTATTGGCCTCACCGGATCCAATGCCGAGATCAATGCCGCGGCAGCTGGTTTTTCGGTTCAGTTCGCGAAGGTTGCTTTAGGTAACGACTTTATGGTTGATCATTCGACCGGTACCTACGTCCTTGACCAGACTGGCCGACTGCGGCTGGTTGGGACCCTACAGAACAGCCTGGACGATTGGGTCCATGACCTTCAGATCCTGGTGGGGGAGGGCTTTCCGAATGGACCTAACTCAACGAAAAAATAATTCATGAATAGCGGCGCCTGAGGCGTGGTAAGACATGAACAGGCGGTCACCCACCGTATGGATGCTCTTCTAGGACACCACCGCTCTCCGCGCATCAAGGGCATTTGATGCGCTTCGCTCAGGATGTCCGCCAGCAGCTGCGGCGAAGGACTAATTATTATGACTGGGTGGCGGCCGCGTCCTTGGCGGTTATGTGGAGCCAGCGTAGCTAAATGATCATGCCTAGGATGGCGCCTCATCCAAGCGGCCGGCCCCGCGAAGAACCGGCTTCCCCGGGGTCACCCCACCGCCTCGCCGTACGGGTCTATTACGAGGACACGGATTTTTCCGGTGTCGTCTATCACGCCTCCTATTTGCGTTTCCTTGAACGCGGCCGCACCGAATTTTTGCGCGCGCTCGGTATAGAGCACCGCGGGATTTTTGGAAATGGCGGGGCGGGCGGCTTTCATTTCGTGGTACGCGCGATGACCATCGAGTTTCTCAACCCCGCGTTGATGGACGACGAGCTTTGCGTCGAGACGCACCCTTCCGCCACAGGGGGCGCCTCGATCGATATGATTCAGAAAATCCGGCGCTGCGGCGAAGTCCTTTTGACCGCGAAAGTCAGAATAGCCGTTGTCGCGGGCGGCAAGGCGAGGCGCATTCCGGCGGAGGTTTTGGTGAAGCTCAAGGCCACGGCGGTTGCGGTGCCGCAGGCTTATAGTAGCCTTAAAACATAATGATAATGTTGTTTTAACCTTGATCGAGGTTAACTTTCGTGGCGTGTTCATCCCCCACGCGCCGGCGGGAGCAAGCCACAGGAGAGGTTCGGGCGCGCGAAGCCCCAGAAATGACCGATTTCCCAGGCAAAAGAAACTGAATCGGCTTTGACTCGTGGCACGAGCCGTGCCTAGATTTTAGAAGGAACGACGTAATGAATCCTGCCGATATTGCCGCTTCCGGATTGGCGTCGCCCGCGATGGAGGTCTCTCTTCTCGGCATGTTCTGGTCGGCCCATTTCGTGGTCAAGCTCGTCATGCTGGGATTGCTCGGCGCCTCGGTTTGGTGCTGGGCGATCATCATCAACAAGATGTTGTTATTTTCCAAAACCCAGGGCGCCATGGCCAAGTTCGAGGAGGTTTTCTGGTCGGGCGCCTCGCTCGACGAACTTTATGCGACCTTGTCGTCGCGTCCGACGTCGGGCATGGCGGCCTTGTTTGTCGCGGCGATGCGGGAATGGCGGCGTTCGGTGAAGGGCGCGACCTCGTCCTTCATGGGCCTGCAGGCGCGGATCGAGAAAGTCCTCGACGTTACGATCGCGCGCGAGGTCGAGAAGCTCGAATCCAGCCTTCTGGTGCTGGCGACGGTTGCCTCGGCCGGTCCCTTCATCGGCCTGTTCGGCACCGTCTGGGGCATCATGACCGCGTTTCGCTCGATCGCGGCGTCGCGCAATACTTCGCTCGCGGTCGTCGCGCCTGGCATAGCGGAGGCGCTTCTCGCGACCGCGATCGGGCTCTTCGCGGCGATCCCTGCTCTGATCGCCTACAATAAATTCCAGGGCGACGTCGCCAAGAAACAGGCGCGGCTTGAGGGTTTCGCGGACGAGTTTTCCGCAATTCTGTCGCGTCAAATCGATCAGCACGCCGTTCAGGACCGGGCAGCATGATCATTGCCAACCAAAGAGACAGGCGTTTTCCCGCGCCGGAATTTTGAAACCACGCATTGGAGATTTTGGACATGGGCATGTCGGGCATTGCGGTTCGCAGCAAGGGCCGGCGCGGGCGGCGTGGCGTACCGCGCTATCGCGCCATGGCCGACATCAACATGACGCCTTTTATCGACGTCATCCTGGTGCTTTTGATCATTTTCATGGTGACCGCGCCGCTGCTCGCGACAGGCGTTGCGATCGACCTGCCGCGGACGAAGGCCGCGGCGTTGAACATCGAGCAAAAGCCGATCTCCGTCGCCGTCGATGACCGGGGCTTGGTCTATGTCATGGATCAGCCGGTGCTAATCACGGAGCTCGCGGACAAGTTGAAGGAGGTCGCGACCTCCGGTGTCGACGAGCGGATATACGTGCGCGGTGCAAATCAGGTGAATTACGGACGGATTGCCGAGGTCATGTCGATCATCACCGCGGCCGGATACAAAAAGGTCGCGCTGGTCACCAATCCCAACAAGAATTAAACCGCCATGCCTTTGCCCGAAAATCCTGGCTTCGCGGTCTCGGGGGGCGTGCATATCGGCTTGCTCGCCTTGGCGCTGGTTTCGTTGTCACAGTCCCCGCAATTCGACGATGCGCAGGAGAGCGTTCCGGTCGAAATTCTCAGCGCCCAACAACTTAATCAGATCATGAAGGGCGAAAAGACAGCGGCTGAGGTGAAGCCGCCCCAACGGGCCGAAGAAATTGCCGAACGCGCCGAGTTAAAGCCGCAAGCTTCGCCAAGCGACGCGCCAAAGGATGCCGCCGCGCCACCCCCGCCGCTGAAACGTCAAGCCGATCTGGTCCAAGCCCAGCCGCAAGCGGCGCCTAAGCCGCCTGAACATGGCGTGGCCTCGGCGCCGCCGCGCCCGCCGCGGGAAACCGCGAAGCCGGCGCCGAAATCCGAGCCGGTCAAGCAGTCAGTTGCGCCGCCGCCGGTCAACGAAGCGGAGGAAACAGCCGCGCCGGAACTGGCCCACTCGAAGCCGGTCGAGCCGCAAAAAAAGCCGGCGCCAAAATTCAAGCCGAATCAATTAGCGAAACTGCTTGAACAGGAAAAGCAAAAGGAAGAACATAAACCGACCGCCAAGCCCAGGTCGGAGGCCGTCGAGCCGCAACAAAAATTCGACCCCGGCGACATTGCCAAGTTTCTAAACAAGGAGGCGCCGCAAGGAAAACAGGCGAGCGGGCATGACCTCAGTCAACTGGCCTCGCTCGGTTCGCCGACGGCAAGTGCCGCCAAAATGTCGCCATCCCTCTGGGATCAGCTCGACGGGCTACTGCAAGAGCAATATAAGCGGTGCTGGAACTTTGCCGGGCTTGGCGGGCCGCAAAAATACATTCCGGAAATTCATGTCCAATATACGCTGGACGGTTCGTTGATCGGCCAGCCCGTCCTGCTCAACCCGCCGTCCGACCCCAATTTGCGCGCTCTGGCCGAAAGCGCGATGCGAGCGGTACGACGCTGCGACCCGCTACGGATACCTTCCCAATATCGGCTCTATTACGACCAATGGAAAGGCCGGATCGTTCGCTTCGATCCGGACGAAATGCTGTGAAATTTTTCGTCTCCGTGCTCCGTTTACGCGCGTGGCGCAATCTCCAAGCCGTCATCGGAATGTCCGCCGCATTTCTGGCGGCCGCGATCTTGCTTGGCGGCTCGGGGCTCGCGCCGCCGGCCCACGCCCAGCAGGACCGCTATCTCGATGTGCATGGAGCGGGAGAATTCAAACCCATACCGATCGCGGTGACGGCATTTTCCGGCGATGCGGCGGCCAGCGCCCAGTTGACCGCTATAGTCACCAATAATTTCAAGCGTTCCGTGTTTCTCGCGCCCATCGATCCGACGACCTTCATTGAGACGATTGCCAATCCGGATCAGGCGCCGCGGATCGATTCCTGGCGTATGATCAATGCCCAATTCGTGGTGACCGGCCGGACTATTCGAGCCTCGGACGGGAGGCTGCAGACCGAGTTCCGGCTCTGGGACGTGGCGACCGGCAAGCAGATCGCCGGCAGCCAATATGTCACCGATCCGAACAATGCGCGCCGCGTCGCCCACATCGTCTCGGATGCGATCTTTTCGCGGATTACCGGCGAGCAAGGCTTTTTCGATACGCAGATTGCCTTTGTTGACGAGACCGGCCCGCCGGAGCGCCGCCGCAAACGGCTCGCGATCATGGATCAGGACGGCGCCAATTTGCGCTACATGACGCGGGGCGACGACCTCGTCGTGACCCCAAGGTTTTCGCCCTCGTCGCAAGATGTGACCTATATGTCGTTTGGCGCATCCGACCCGAAAGTCCTTCTATTGAATATCGAGACCGGCCAGCGCGAGGTAGTCGGCAATTTCCCAGGCATGACCTTTTCGCCGCGGTTTTCGCCGGATGGGCAAAAGGTCGTGATGTCGCTTACGCAAGGGGTTTCGTCGAACCTCTACGCCATGGATTTGCGCTCGCGCACGACGACGCGGCTCACCAATTCCAATGCGATCGACACGTCGCCATCCTATTCGCCCGACGGCACCCAAATCGTGTTCGAATCGGACCGCGGCGGCAGCCAGCAAATCTATGTCATGTCGGCGAGCGGGGACGGTCCGAAACGCATTTCGTTTGGCGAGGGGCGCTATTCGACGCCGGTCTGGTCGCCGAAAGGCGACTATATCGCCTTCACCAAGCAAAAAGCCGATTCATTCGCGATCGGGGTCATGCGACCGGATGGATCGGGCGAGCGGATCCTCACCGAAGGCTTTCACAACGAGGGGCCGACCTGGGCCCCGAATGGCCTTTATCTGATGTTCTTTCGCGATCCCGGCGGGCAGGACGGCGCGAAGATTTATATGACCGACGTGTTTGGCCGCAGCGAATTTCCGGTGCCGACCCCGAATTATGGTTCGGATCCGTCCTGGAGTTCCCCTTTTGAATTAGTCCGGTTCCGGGTCTTGCCAAAAGAGCGTGCCGGTCTGTTGCATCGCGGCAACACCTTCGCAATTCCGAGGACAAACTCCATCTTAGCCGCATTCTCGCCATTAACGACCTGTTAATATTAACCACTGCTTAACCTTATCCGCGTTTGCTCAAATGCAACACACTCTGGATAGCTTCGAACAAGGTTGATGGAACATTCCCTTAACCTAAGGAAGGTACGACCTAAGACCTGCCCTGCGATCACAGAAGGAATATGGGATGAGCTTTCTTCAGCGGACCGGCGAACTCAAATTCGCTGCCGCGCTGGGCGCCGCCCTTGCGATTTCCGCCTGCGCGAAGACCCCTGCCGAGACTGTCGGCGCCGCCGGCGGCCAGGCCGCACCTGGCAGCCCTCGGGATTTTGCCGTCAATGTCGGCGACCGGGTTTTCTTCGACAGCGATTCGAGTGAGTTAAGTCAGACCGCGCAGGCGACCCTCGCCAAGCAGGCGGCCTGGCTGCAGCAATATGGCCGCTACAATTTGACCGAGGAGGGCCATGCCGACGAGCGCGGTACGCGCGAATATAATTTCGCGCTAGGCGCGCGGCGAGCTGAAACCGCCAAGGACTATCTCGTGGCCCGCGGCATTCCGGCGGCAAGAATTCGCACCATCAGCTACGGCAAGGAGCGGCCCGTCGCGACCTGCAACGACATCTCCTGCTGGTCGCAAAACCGCCGCGCGGTTACGGTGCTGACGGGCGGCCAATCCTAACGAGGGTTTCGGCGAGCGGCCCTCCCCCGCCGCCGATATGTCCCGGACGGATACAAGACCCTTCTGTTCTTGATCCCAATCCGGCACCGGCGACTTCCTCGTGAGCCGCCGGTTTTTTATGTCATGCCGAACCGCCTGCTAGAACTTGTCCCGAATAGCCAGCATTGGAACGGAATTCCCAAACCGGCCGAAGCGCGATCCACCCTGCCAGCTGGAAAGGAGACCGGCATGGATGGCAAAATTCCATGCGCGGGATTTACCGGAACGCGGCGCATGGCGAGAAAAAGGTGCTCGGCATTCTCGATTTCGGCATGCTCCAACTCTTTGTTTTTGCGCGGCTTGAGGCGTTGTCACGTTCGTGGATTTTACTTGTCAATAGCGCGCGGTCACAGCCTGCGTGTCTAAATATCAACGGCTTAGGCGCTCGTCGCTAAGCCAATTCGGCTCGAAAATCGCATATACTTGGCCAATGTGACATTGCCCTGCCCAGGATGTGGCAAAAAAGTCATAGAGCGCATCAGATAGATGGCGGCCATGCATTGATCGATTGACAATAAATATCGATCCATTGACAACAAAATTAAAAGTTCACAGGGGCAGAGGAATTTTTTCATGATGCCTGTAATGCGATTCTGTGCTCCGGCATTAATCGCCGCCAGCATGGTAACGCCTGTCGCAGCTACGGATTTGGTTACTCCGGTCGAGCCCCCGTCGGCGCCCGCGCCGCCGATCTTCTATGTTCATATGGGAGCTCTCGGGGGTTTCTCGGAGGTCAATGCTCAGCCGACCGGGGGGGGGCTTATTCGGAGTGGCTAATGTCGCTATCCGGCCATCTTACACCTTGGATTTGGAAGCGGGCTATTTCGTCACGCCCAATATCGCGATCGCGGTCGCGACCCCGGTGCCGCCGCTCGAGCATTTCAAGGCAACAGGGTTCCCCATGGCGGGCGCCTTTGGCACCAACCTTTTGGGCAGCACGCGCGCCGGGCTCGCCATGCTCCTCTTACAATACCACTTTACCCAGTTCGGTGCCGTTCAGCCCTATGCCGGCATCGGCCCCGGCTATATCGCCGATTTTGGCAATATCAGCGACGGGATTCTATCGAATTTTAGCCTCGATCAGAATTTCGCTCTGGTGCTCCAGGCCGGCGCCGATTTGATGCTCACTCCCAATTGGGGCGTGTATGTCGACGGCAAGAAGGAGTTGCTTTCCACCGATGCGCAAGGGTTTGTGCCAACTGCCGCGGGGCCTGTCCGCGTTCGCGCCCGTGTAACGCTCGATCCTTGGCGCGCGTCCGCCGGCGTCACCTTCAAGTACTAGATGCTGTAGTGACCGGCCCAGCTCGCCATTAGCGTATCTTTCTGTAATAGCCCCGACTGTAATAGCCTCGATAGTATCAAGTCTGTCAGTGAGCACTTCCGCGCGAGTTTCTGGCACTTTTTTATAGGCATTGGGCGCCTAATGTGAGAGCCGATCCGAATACTTGTCGAGTCGGATGAAAAAGTTGTGTGGGCTTCGTCACATTTGGATGCCATCGAAACCGGCATCGTCAAGCTGCCGCGCATTCCGGTGGCGGAAAAAATCGCCGGCGATGATATGCCGGTGTTTCGCGACGGCAACGACGCGGCCTTAAAGGATCGGCTCACCGAGCGCTCAGAGGGCCGCGCCTGCAGCACATGCTCCGGGCAAGCGACACGCTTATAGTGCACTGGATTGATTCGCTTGGCTGCAACTACGAACATGTTTGCGACACAATCGGCGAGTTCCGCGCCGTAACCGTACGAATTCGTGGGCGCAGTTAGCGTTAACTCCTGAAACGTGTTGATTGCCGCTAATTTTTCCTTAACAATGAAGCTAGGAATTAGGTGATTTGCATGAACTTCGTTGCCAAGCATCATTTTACTGAGAGTGGAGAAACACTCGCCGAATCCAAAAACCCGATAGCGCCGAAAGGGGACCGCGCCTCAACGGCTGAGGCACATTCGTTCATGCCCAAGGGCGCGGACGTGGAAGTCTTGGGCCGTTCGGAACTGATGCGTTTTCTGAGCCGCACCTACCAAGAACTTGACGTGGTACTCGATCCCAACACGAAATGCCTCTGGTGCTATCAGCGGCCCAAAGGCCCCCCAAGCTTCACGCCGAGCATGATTCGCGAACTGATCGTCCTCCATCGCTCCATTCAAGCCCTGGCCGCCTCCCAGGGGCCAGACGAAGAGCCCCTGGTACGCTACTACGTGCAAGCCTCGCAAATTCCCGGCATCTACAATATGGGTGGAGATCTCTCGTTCCTGGCCGACAGAATCCGCGATCATGATCGGGAAGCAATCCGCCGCTACGCCTACGGTTGCGTGGACGCAGTTTATCATATCGCGGTCGGTTTCGATTCCGGCATTGTTTCGGTAGGCCTTCTGCAAGGCGATGCTCTCGGTGGGGGTCTTGAGGGAGCGCTTTGCTGCAATTTCATCATTGCCGAACGCGGCGTGAAAATGGGCCTGCCGGAGATCCTCTTCAACTCCTTCCCCGGGATGGGAGCATACAGCATGCTGTCCCGGCGCCTCGATTCGGTCAGGGCCGAGCGGATGATATTCAGTGGACGCATATACAGCGCGGAAGAGATGTACGACCTGGGCGTGATTGATCTTGTCGTCGACAGCGGCTGCGGCGAACGGGCAGTGCGCGAATACGTCGGCGATTCCCGCAAACATGGAGCCCGCCGAGCCATCTACCGCGCCCGGCAGCGCGCAAATCCGCTGACGCTATCGGAACTTAGGGATATTACTGATATGTGGGTGGAGACCACGATGAAGTTAACGGAGGCTGACCTCCGCCGCATAAGTCACTTGCAAGCGGCTCGAGTCCGGCGTCAGCGGCGCGGGGCACCCCTGCCTTCCGCCGCTTAGCAGTAATCCCCGCCCGTTTGCGGCTGGAGGAAACCGGCTCACTCGGATTCCTTCGGTGCCGCGATGGCTGAGCTTTCCCGCACATAACAGCATTATCGCCGTGCGCGGCAACATGTGCCTTCAATAAATCGATCGCGTGGTCAACATCGCTAACCAGACGGGACACTTGTGCGTCGCCTTCGAGCGCCAGCTGCGATGGCGTGATGGCGCGCAAGGCTAGGCAGGCTTCAAAGACCCCTGCGGCGCCCAGGTTCGCGGCCGAACCGCGCAGAGCGTGGGCGGCGTCTCGGAAGCGTTGGACATCTTCTTCCGCGACAGCCGCGCGCAACGAAGAGAGCAACTCAGCCGCGTCATTGGAAAACTGATACCAAGTCTCTGAAAGTTTGACTCCTGAGGCGGATTCCCGAATCGGCATTTATCTGATTCACCATGGCAAACAGCTTTTGGGAGAGTTTGCCATGTCGACTCCGGTTCCGCTTCGCTCTGACTTTGACACGATTGGCCTGCGCATGCTGGCGCGGCGATCGCGTGACCCCGATCAGACCCGGCGTCTCTTGGCACTGGCCGAGATTTATGATGGCGGCTCGCGGCCGGATGCGGCGCGGATCGGCGGGGTCGGGGTGCAGATCGTGCGCGACTGGGTTGTCCGTTTCAACGCCAAAGGTCCTGATGGTCTCTTGACCGGCAAAGCGCCGGGCGCTCCCAGCATCCTCGGCGAGCGCCAGCGCCAAGCCTTGCGGCAGGTCGTGGAAGATGGGCCGATTCCCGCCCTGCATGGCGTCGTCCGCTGGCGGCTGATCGATCTGGCGCAGTGGCTCTTCGAAGAGTTCCGGGTTTCGATCTCCAAGCCGACGCTCAGCCGCGAGCTGCGGCATATGGGCTTTCGCAAGCTCTCGGCGCGACCGCGCCATCATGCGCAAGACGAGGAAGCCGCGGCGGCTTTTAAAAAAACTTTCTCGCCCTCGTGGAGGAGACCGCCGCAAAAGAGGCTCCTGGCAAGCCGATAGAGATTTGGTTTCAAGACGAAGCTCGGATCGGGCAGAAAAACAAGGTCACCCGCCGATGGGCGAAACGCGGGACACGGCCTTCGGCGCCGCACGACCAGAGGACGAGTTCAGCCTATATTTTCGGCGCCATCTGCCCGGCCGAAGGAAAAGGCGCCGGGCTCGTACTACCCTCCTGCAACAGCGAGGCCATGGCCCTGCATCTCGAAGAAATCTCGCTTGCGGTCGCACCAAGCGCGCATGCGCTCGTTCTTCTCGATCAGGCCGGGTGGCATGTCTCGGCGAAGCTTCCCGTCCCGGACAACATCACGCTCTTGCCGTTGCCGCCGAAATCGCCCGAGCTCAATCCGGTCGAGAACATCTGGCAATTCATGCGCGACAACTGGCTCTCGAACCGCGTCTTCGAATCCTACGACGACATTCTCGATTAAATTCTCAATCTTCGAAGCCGCAATACGATCTGCCATGGAGACGGTCGTGTCTTCCACGTTCTGCACTTGAATGACCTCCGGACGGCTCAAGACGCTGTCAATAACATCAAGGAGCCGCGCTGGCTCAATTGGTTTCGTCACATAGCCATCCATTCCTGCCTCTTTACAGCGCGCCCACGCATCTGTGGTTGCATCGGCGGTGAGGGCCACGATGGGCACGTGTGGCAGTCCGATACTGGAAAATCTATACAGCTTGGTCGCTTCGATGCCGTTCATGACCGGCATGTTCAGGTCCATCAGAACCAAATCGAAGTGGTTCTCCTCGAGCGCGTCGAGCGCCGCTTCACCGTCATTCACCACTGTTGCGGAATGCCCCGCTCGCTCCAAAGTCTTCACAATCACCATTTGATTTCGTACGGTTGTCCTCGGCAACCAGAACTGAAAGCGGCCGTGCGGCTGGAGCAAAGATTTCAGCCTGCTCTCGGTCGGCCGGAAGGTTGTTCTGCGCGAGCCTCGCCAAGCGCACCGCATGCCGAACAAATTTCTCCTCGACCGGCCTCCAAGTCTCGCTGATCACGACCGATAGGCCCACTCTCTTGTTCCGATGGAGATGATTTTCCAGGGCATGTCGATGAGCTTGTTCCAGGCGAAGCAGCAGTGGTCGAGAATGTCGTCGTAGGATTCGAAGACGCGGTTCGAGAGCCAGTTGTCGCGCATGAATTGCCAGATGTTCTCGACCGGATTGAGCTCGGGCGATTTCGGCGGCAACGGCAAGAGCGTGATGTTGTCCGGGACGGGAAGCTTCGCCGAGACATGCCACCCGGCCTGATCGAGAAGAACGAGCGCATGCGCGCTTGGTGCGACCGCAAGCGAGATTTCTTCGAGATGCAGGGCCATGGCCTCGCTGTTGCAGGAGGGTAGTACGAGCCCGGCGCCTTTTCCTTCGGCCGGGCAGATGGCGCCGAAAATATAGGCTGAACTCGTCCTCTGGTCGTGCGGCGCCGAAGGCCGTGTCCCGCGTTTCGCCCATCGGCGGGTGACCTTGTTTTTCGGCCCGATCCGAGCTTCGTCTTGAAACCAAATCTCTATCGGCTTGCCAGGAGCCTCTTTTGCGGCGGTCTCCTCCACGAGGGCGAGAAAGTTTTTTTAAAAGCCGCCGCGGCTTCCTCGTCTTGCGCATGATGGCGCGGTCGCGCCGAGAGCTTGCGAAAGCCCATATGCCGCAGCTCGCGGCTGAGCGTCGGCTTGGAGATCGAAACCCGGAACTCTTCGAAGAGCCACTGCGCCAGATCGATCAGCCGCCAGCGGACGACGCCATGCAGGGCGGGAATTGGCCCATCTTCCACGACCTGCCGCAAGGCTTGGCGCTGGCGCTCGCCGAGGATGCTGGGAGCGCCCGGCGCTTTGCCGGTCAAGAGACCATCAGGACCTTTGGCGTTGAAACGGACAACCCAGTCGCGCACGATCTGCACCCCGACCCCGCCGATCCGCGCCGCATCCGGCCGCGAGCCGCCATCATAAATCTCGGCCAGTGCCAAGAGACGCCGGGTCTGATCGGGGTCACGCGATCGCCGCGCCAGCATGCGCAGGCCAATCGTGTCAAAGTCAGAGCGAAGCGGAACCGGAGTTGACATGGCAAACTCTCCCAAAAGCTGTTTGCCATGGTGAATCAGATAAATGCCGATTTGGGAATCCGCCTCAGGAGTCAAACTTTCAGAGACTTGGTATAACAAGCGTTGTAGCGAACATGCTTCGCTGCGGCACTGACAGCCCTGAAACTCCGGGTTCATCCGTCACCAGAACGACACCAGATGTTATGTCGCGAAGGCCACCAAGCGCGTTCACGCCACCTTCTGGCGTATCGGCTAATTCCCGATGATCGACGAACACGACGGGGTGGTAACCAAAGGTGCTTTCCGAAGCGCAAACCGCCGCCTTGACCTGTTCAGGTCGTGTTGTCCGGATAACAGAGATGCCAACGTTCTCCAGCGTTGCCGTGATCTCGTCGTCGCGAGAGAATAGCACTGCGGTCGTTTCGCTGATCTCCGATCGTTCGTCGTCTGCTGAAATGGAAGTCACGTCGACCTCGAACCAAAAGGTGCTTCCTTTACCGACGGCGCTCTCAAGTCCCATCCGTCCGTTCAGGAGGTTGACCAGCTGCTTGCTGATTGCGAGGCCAAGACCGGTTCCACCGTATCGGTCAATAATAGTGGCGTCAGCTTGGACGAAGCTTTCGAAAATACGGTCCTGTGCATCGGCCGGAATGCCGATCCCGGTGTCGCTGACCTCAAATCGCAACCGAACGCGCTCTCCTTGTTGCTGAATGGCGTCGACTGTAACGACGACAAAGCCCTTCTCCGTGAACTTGATTGCGTTTGCGGCGAGGTTGATGAGAATCTGCTCGATGTGACTGTAATCTGCCAAAATATGAGGTGGCGTACGGGCCGTGATGTGCACCCCCAATTTCAACGCCTGCGGTATAGTTTGTGCTGCGAGCATGGCCTTTAGCTGTCCTATCGCCTCATAGAGATCGGTCCGCACGGCCTTGCTCGGCATACGGCCGGCCTCAATCCGCGAGAAATCGAGGATGCTGTTGATCAGCGTGAGTAGAGAGCGGCCGGAGTTCACAATGGTTGAAACCATGTGCTTGCGTTCGGGAGTGCGTAGTTGATCATGCAAAAGATCTCCGAGACCGATGATGGCATTAAGCGGGGTCCGCACATCATGGCTGACACTGGCGAGGAACGCGCTCTTTGCGCGATTTGCCTCCTCCGCGTGGCGTTTGGCCTCCGACAGCTGGCGAATTAATTTCGCAGCATATAGCGGCAACATGATAAGGCATGCAAATAGAGCAATCGACAGCCCCGGGTGCTGACGCCAAGCGCCGGTTGTATACAGCACCGCCAGGAATCCGGCGTTTGCCATGACCATTGCGGCGTATAGATAGGGAACTCCGAATCGAAATCCGTTACCGAACACCGTCCAAAGATAGAACGGGTAGAAAAATCCGGTCCCTATTCCCCCCGCCGCCGCCGCACATGAAATCATTCCAAAGTCGCTCGCCATGGCGCACAAGCGGCGGCGCGCCGAGACCTGCGGCTTCCAAAGAATGTGAGCAAAAACCGTTAGTGAGGTGATGAAGTAAATGATGAAAGCCTCGTAGGTGGCTTGAAGTATCGCGGCAGCCGCGGCATCGCCAGTCCGTGTCGCGATCAACAGATACAGAACCACCGACCCGGTGAACACCATTCGGTTCGGGGTCATTTCATGCTCGCTATCCGGACGGCCGCGGAGACGATGCCGTGCCCGCTCGAGGACGTCTCGCGCACAATCTGTCGAAAGCTTCGGTTCCCGCAGCCACGACGACATTTTTGCCTCAGGCGATTGCGATGGCGGCAACGTGCCGTTGCCTGGCGACGAAATCTTCGAACTGCGCGGCCGCCATCGGTTTGCCGCAATAATAGCCTTGCACCGCGTCACATCCCGCGTCACGCACGTATTCAAGTTGCTCTACAGTCTCAACCCCTTCTGCCACCACCTCCATGCGCAGGCTGTGAGCGAGAGTGACGATCGCCGCAACGATGGCTCTATCACTTGTATCAGAGACGATGTCGCGGATGAACGACTGATCGATCTTTAAGCGATCCACCGGCAGTCGCTTCACGTAACTGAGGGAAGAAAATCCTGTGCCGAAATCGTCAATTGAAATGGTGACGCCGAGATTGCTGAGTTGCTGCAATTGAACGACGACCTGACCGATGTCGTGCATTAGGATGTTCTCTGTCAACTCAAGTTCGAGAAGACGTGGATCGAGTTTTGTCTCATTGAGAATTTGCGCTATGCGCAATGGCAAAGATTGTCCACGGAATTGATTAGGCGAAAGATTCACACTCATGCGCAGGACCGGAAGTCCGGCGCGCCGCCACGCTGCGGCCTGCTGGCAAGCATTACGCAAGACCAACTCGCTGATCGTGAGAATCAATCCGTTTTCCTCTGCCCTGGGCAGGAATCCAGCGGGCGAAACAAGAGAGCCGTCCGGTTTCCGCCAGCGGACGAGGGCTTCCATGCCGATGGTTTCGCCGGAAACCAATCGAATCTGGGGCTGGTAATGCAACACGAATTCGTCGCGTTCGATCGCTAGGCGCAATTCAGCATCAAGCGCTGCCGCTTGCTGTGCCCGCAGGTTCATGTCGGCGGCATAGAATTGATGGCGGTCGCCACCGTCGCCCTTTGCCTTGTACATGGCGCAATCGGCGTACCGGAGCAGATCTTCGTTATTGGCTCCGTCGGCAGGATGGATTGCAGTGCCGATGCTGGCAGTGACGGTGGCGCGTTTACCCTGGAGAACAACTGGCGCGCGAAGGAGTGCGCAAATCTCAATGGCAAGGCCAGCCGCGCCCTCGTTATCGGAGAGATTCGTTTGCAAGACAGCGAACTCATCGCCGCCAAGACGGGCGACGACGTATCCGTATCGCTTTATGGTCAGGAGCCGTGCGGCGACCGCAGCGAGGAGGTGGTCCCCGATCGAGTGACCCATCAGGTCATTGACGCCCTTGAAGCCGTCCAAGTCGATCATATGAAGCGCGAAACGGCGGTCCCCCCGGCGCGCACGTGCAATCTCCTGCTGCATACGTTTGGAAAGGAAGAGGCGATTCGGCAAACCAGTCACAACATCATGATGAGCTATATATTGGAGATGACGTTCAGCTGCCTTGCGGCTAGTGATATCGAGTGAACTCGTGACCACGCCGATTGTGTGGTTTGAGGCGCATTTGAGCGGAGACTTCGTCGTCAGAAACACTCGCCGCTCGCCCGCGTGATCAGTCACCTCTTCTTCGAAACTATCGATGGACCTGTTGTCTCGCCAAACAAGCTGGTCAAACGCCTTGCTGCGCGCGCCGTTTTCCGCACCAAGGATTTTCGCCGCATCGCTACTGGCAACGCTCGACGGGTCGATGCCCATCAGTTCTGCTTGGTAAGCATTCATAAAGAGGAACCGGCCCTGCAGATCCGTTGCACTGATCATGGCCGGCACGGCATCGATCACTTGTGCCAGCCGCTCGCTCGAAGTCTCGCACGGCCCGCCGAAGTGATAGCTGGCTCCGTTGAAGCTTGTGTTCCAGGAGTTCCGCGCGAATCGCTAAAAGTATCTGCTGCTCGCGCAGCTTGAGCAGATTGCGGGCGCGTGTAACAAACTCGCGAGGATCGACGGGGCTTAGCAGAAAGTCCGTTGCGCCCGCGTCAAGGGCCCGCAAGCGAAAAGCTCTATCCGCGAAAATGGTGATGACGATGATGGGAATATCAGCCAAGGCCGGCTCAGCGCGCACGCGGCGTATAAACGACGCGCCATTTAGGCGTGGCATCTGGTAGTCTGTAATTATCAGGTCTGGTGCAATCCCGACCAGCGCCTCGAGCGCTTCCGCGGATCCCCGAACGTCCTCGTCCGAACATCGCCCGCGATCGAAGAAGCGATCTTGGCATAGATGGTTCTGTTGACGGGCTGGTCGTCGACGATGACGATCGTGCTCATATTATTTCACGCTGCCCTTCTTTGGGCCGCGCGAGAGTCGTAAACGGCAGTCCAGGTCGAAGTCAGCATCAGAATGAACGCCAGCGAAAACAGGAGGAAAGGCGAAACGCCCGTTTTTTGACCGAAACGCCAGCATATCGTGTACATCGCGTAACATCACCAAAATTGAAGACATGCCTCAATGTCGCTTGGAAGAGTTGAAATCGTCTGAAAAAGAATTGTAAAAAGCCGACGTTGCCGGTTGAACGTCTCCCTCACATGGAAGGGCAGCGATCGCCTTCCGAGATTGCCGGAGGAGGTCCGAAAGCAAGCGGCGAACTATGCGTGGCTCACTTTTGGCTCGCCAGCCTGCCCAGTTAAGAATTTCGACGGGTGGCATACTGAATTGGAATTTGTTGTAGTCCAAGTGCGCCTGCGGGCGGTGTCTTGTCGAGTGCTGCTTGCTCAAGGTCAGCTTTGCGCCTGATAGCGACCGGAAAGCGGATATTGTGGAAGGTCCGAGAAGCGCCAATTGCGGATATTAGGAAATTTCGGGAACGGTCGACGCCGGGTCATTTCAAGTAAGCTGGCTATTTCTGAAGATTATTCGTCAACTTAGGAGGCCGCTTTCGAACAGTTGATCTTCGCCGAAAATCCGTTTAGCGATGTCGATCGCAATGACTTATTCATCGATGGTAAATGGGCGAAACCTTGAAATTTGCAACAGGTAGAGGCTGCCCTGCTCGCAAGCCATGATTCGGCGCTGATGGGCATTTTGCGCCGCGAATTCGAATTCGATGGAGTCGACATGGGCAGATCAATGAATTTTATCGCTGCCGGTGTCCTAGTCGTGGGTGCCGTCGCAGCGGCGACAATTTATGCAAACTGGAACGAAGCTGTTCAGATTGTGTCGATGGGAGTCAATTATATTCGCTATATGGGCGCGCCGGCCGGAACGATCTCCACCGAGGTTGCGGCAGGCTCCAAGCAACCAATGCCCACTCAGCAAAACTCGCCTGCGCTGGCCTATGGCGCCGATCCGGGACAGGACGATTGGCCGAGCTACAACAAAACTCTGACGTCAAATCGCTTTTCGTCGCTGAACCAGATCACGGCGGCCAATGCCGGAGATCTGAAGGTTCTGTGCACCTATGACACTGGGCAATATACGGGATTTACGAGTGGCTTGCTGAAGGTCGACGGCGCTCTGATTTTCACGACCGAATATGATACTTTTTCCATCAATCCAAATGATTGTAGCCAGAACTGGCGCACCCACGAAGACTATCGGCCGGCGACGCCGCAGGGTGTGTCCCGCGGCGCCGCCTATCTCGATGGCGCGCTCTTCCGCGGCACCCAGGACGGGCGTGTTCTCGCCTATGATTTCAAAACCGGCAAACGGCTCTGGGAAACGGCCATCGCCGATCCGAAGAAGGGCGAAAGCGCGCCTGCCGCGCCGATCGCATGGAATGGTCTTGTCTTCATCGGCAATGCCGGCGGGGACATCAAGGGCGTCAAGGGCCGCATGTACGCGCTTGACGCCAAGACCGGAAAGATCGTCTGGGAGTTTTATCTTGTCCCGAAAACCCCTGGCGATGTTGAACGTGGGCCGCAGGGCAAATCATCGCTCGATGATTCCACCTGGGGGACACCACCCGGCTCGCCTATAACCGGCGGCGCGACGTGGACATCCTATACGCTCGATCCAGTAAACGGTCTGCTTTATGTCCCGGGCGGCAATCCCGGCCCTGACTTTGCGACCGGCATGCGCAAAGGAAGCAATCTTTACACCGGTTCGGTCGTCGTTCTCGACGCCAAAACTGGAAATTATAAGACGCATTACAAGATCGTTCCGAAAGATTGGCACGACTGGGACGTTTCGGGCGCGCCCGCGCTCATTAAGACGGCGGCGGGCAAACACGTTATGCTTGCCGCTCCGAAGGACGGCCATCTTTATGGTTTCGACCTTTCAACTCAGGGAATGCTCTATCGAGAGCCCGTAACTAAGGTCGAGAATGCCGACGTCGAATTTGCAGTCGGCCAGCCGGTCCATTTCTGCCCCGGCTCGATCGGCGGAGCCGAGTGGAACGGGCCGGGTTACGATCCGTCGAACAATCTCGTCATGATTGGCCAGGTGGAATGGTGCACCACGATCACCTTGCAAAAACAGGAACAATTGAATACGGCCAAGCTAGGACAACCGTGGTCCGGCGAGGCGTCGATCAATCCTTTCAACGTTTGGGGCAAGCAGGATCCGTTCGGCGAATGGGCTGGCTGGGTCTATGCGGTCGACGCCGATAGCGGCCAATGGCGGTGGCGGGCAAAGACTAATTATCCGATCCAGAGCGGCATGACACCGACCGCCGGGGGCGTCGTCTTATTCGGCGACATGGGGGGCAATTTTTATGCGCTCGACGCGAATGACGGGCATAAATTATGGGGCCAGAAAATCGGAGGCGCCATCGGTGGCGGCGTCATCACATATATGGCTGGCCAATCGCAACGGATCGCTGTCGCCACCGGTCTTATCGAAATCCTGTGGCCGACGGAAATCACCACCGCCAAGGTTTCCATTCTCGGAGTAGATTAGAGTCTGTGAACGCAGGCTTGGTCTATACGAATGTTTAGGCCGTGTGGACGGATTTGATCAAGATGAAGCCGCAGACGAGTGCGAGGAATGAGGCATAGTTTCTTGCCGTCTTCTCGCAGCGGAGCGCGATGCGTTTGAAGCGCTTGATCTTGCCCATCATTTGCTCGATACGCGCCCGCGCTTTGTAGAGGACCTTTGCGAAGAACTTCGGCTTGTCGATGGTGTTCGAGCGATAGGGGATGACCGGACAAATGCCGCGGTTACGCGCCGCCTCCCGATTTGTCTTTGCATCATAGCCCTTGTCCGCGACAACGGCGCGGGGATCGACGTCCGGACCGAGGTCGAGGAGCACTTCGAAGTTGCGGCTGTCGCTCGCTTCGCCGCCGGTCAGATGGAAGCCGATCGGATAGCCGTCGAGATCGGTCTTGAGATGGATCTTGGTCGAGAACCCTCCCCGGGAGCGCCCGAGGGCTTCGCCATCCTGCCCCCTTTTGCGCCGGCCGCCGACACATGCGCGCGGATGACGGTCGAGTTCGAACATCTGCACGAGATGCGCCCGCTCGCTCAAGGAGGCGAGCGCTTCGAAGAAAGTTTCGAACACGCCGCTGCGGCTCAAGCGCCAGAAGCGCTTCCAGATGCTGTTCCAAGAGCCGAACTCGGCCGGCAGCGCTCGCCAAGTAATGTTGTGGATCGTGAAATAGTGCAAGGCTTCGAGAAACTTGCGGTCGTCCCGCCCCTTGTCCCCACGCCGCGAGCGGCAGGCATCGAACACCTCGTGCACAAGCACCCAATCTTCTTCGGTCATCTTCGTCAGCATGGCCGGCCCTCCAAAAGCCAGCCACCCATAAATCACCGAAAAAGTGATTTGGGAATCCCTTGACCTATATTTTCCGATATCCGTCCACACGGCCTAACACAAGTCTGGATTGCACAGCGGCACGGGCTCGGGCCGGCCGACATCCAGACTATCGACGCGATCAACGCCGTTGCGACAAAAGCAACGAAAGCGAACTAACGGTAAGCGATCATCACCCAATAGCCGACGTTAATTACCGAGCCGGATGGGACGCGGCATCGTGCATCCGATTTTGTCGCATGTCGGTGATCGGTACGTTTGATCGAAAGTCGGGAATTGAAGACCTGAGGATAAGCAAAGGCCGATGTCCGTTGTGGGTGTGCGCCGTGAAAAGGCGGCGCTTTCCAGTGGGTGCAAGTCCTACCCGGCGACCGCTCCAGCCGGAAGCAACCGGAGCAGGCATGGAGGTGACGAAATGTCTGAAGCCTTCGGATAGCGGGTCACGAAATACGGTGACCGCGCGAGTGTGCAGGCCGCAACGCGAGTGAACGCCGAGCAAGCCTCGAAAAGGACGATGTGCAGGCCGACCCGGTGACCCTTCCGGGGAAGGCTGACACGGCTGGGTGTGAGCGACGAGTACGCCCAGCCGCTGCACCGGGGTAGTGGCGGCAGCATGTAGACAAGGAAAGCGCACGCAACACGGGAAGCCCCAATACGTGATCAGGGATGATCAACCGGACGCCCGTGAGGGACAGGCCGGGCGCGTTGGGGTGGCGGAGAGGCCCGTAATACCGATGAAACCGGGTAATGCCGGTGGAGGGAAGGAGCCTCAGTTCAAGACCGACGCAAGACGTGGTGAGGGACCTGGAGATTGGGCAACCTAGCAACTCCGAAGAGTGTTCAGAAACTGCAGACGGCGTTACACGCGAAAGCGAAGGCGGAAGCCGGCTATCGGTTCTACGCCCTGTACGACAAGCTCAGCCGTGACGATATTCTGGCGCATGCCTATGCCCAGTGCCGCTCCAACAAGGGCGCGCCGGGTGGCGACGGTCAGGACTTTGCGGATATCGAGGCGTACGGGGTTGAGCGGTGGCTTGGCGAACTGGCGCTTGCGCTCAGGCAGGAGACTTACCGGCCGGAGCCGATCAGACGCGTGTTCATACCGAAGGCCAACGGCAAGCTCAGGCCGCTGGGCATCTCGACCGTGCGGGACCGGGTCTGCATGACAGCAGCGATGCTGGTGCTGGAACCGATCTTTGAAGCCGACCTCCTACCGGAAATCTACGCCTATCGCGCCGGGCGAAACGCCCAGCAGGCAGTCGTGGAGGTGGAAGAGCTACTGTTCCGTGGCCACCCGGACGTCGTAGACGCCGACCTCGCGGACTACTTCGGGAGCATTCCGCATACCGACCTCCTAAAGTCGGTAGCGCGCCGGATCGTTGATCGGCGCGTGCTGCATCTGATCAAGATGTGGCTGGACTGCCCCGTAGAAGAAACCGACCAACGAGGGCGGAAGAAACGTACGACCGAGGCCAGGGACAACCGGCGCGGCATTCCGCAGGGCTCACCCCTCTCACCACTGCTGGCGAATCTTTACATGCGCCGGTTTGTGCTGGGGTGGAAGAAGCTCGGCCTCGAGCAAAGTCTCGGCACTCGCCTCGTCACCTATGCGGACGATCTCGTGATCCTGTGCCGGAGGGGCAGCGCTGAGACAGCCCTGCACCATCTGCGCGCGATCATGGGCAAGCTGAAGCTGACGGTGAACGAGGAGAAGACACGGATCTGCAAGGTCCCGGAAGGGGAGTTCGACTTCCTGGGATATACGTTCGGGCGAATGTATTCCCCAACGACCGGCAAAGCCCGCTTGGGCCACCGGCCGTCAAAGAAGAGCATCAAGCGCATGGTCGAAAGAGTCCACGCGCTGACCGACCGAGCGCGCAGCTGGCAAGAGACCACAGAGCTCGTCGACATGTTGAACCGCGCGCTTCGCGGGTGGGCCAATTACTTCAGTGTCGGCACTACCAGCAAAGCCTATCGCGCGCTCGACAACTACACGGCTGTGCGGTTGCGCCGGTGGCTGCGATCCAAGCACAAGGTCAGGCGACGTAAGGGCGGGAGCTATCCACTCTCGCACCTATACGGGCACTTCCGGCTCGTACGCTTGACCCAGCTCGGCCGCGGCCCATCGTGGGTGAAGGCGTGAGATCTTATCCGAGAGCCGGATGCGGGCGATCCGCATGTCCGGTTCGATGAGCGGGGTGTGGAAACGGGAGCAACGGGCGAGCTAGTGAGGCACCGCCAGACGAAAGGGGCGGCAACAGATATGCCCGGCCTAAAGCCACCCGCGCCACACTCCAACTCTACCATTCGCGTCGTCTCCGCGGTTCCTGCCGCGAGTCCGCTCATCCCTCCATTACAGACGTGATGTTGCCGCACACCGTGAACGGCGAGAAGCCTGCTGGAGCGCTCCCAATAGTCCGCGCGTCACCACCGTGCTCGAAAAGCTCCTCGATGAGGATGCCGTTTCTACTTCGATGCGCCCCGGAAATTTTTCCGGTCGCGCGGCGCGCCGGTTGCTCGATTTTGACACGCTGCGGAATGCGATGGATCGCGCAGTGTTTATGGCGCGCGTGGTCAAGGGTCCGTTTTATTTCGAACCGTATGAAGCAGATCGCCCAGCGTCCTCCGCAGACCGTGCACCTGGTCGATCAAATAGAGGATCACGCCGATCCCCTCATCGTTGACGCCCAAATCTTGCTTCAGGTCTTTGATGAGGTGCGCACGCGCGATGTCGATTTCGGAGAACTCTTGGCTGGTCGCGTCTTGGCGCGGAATCAACCACTCTTCCTTGATCCATACTTCCAACGTTTCGATTTCAAGGCCGGTGCGGACTGAAAACTGCTGCCGATCGATCATTCACCCCTCCATTCCGGCGCGCGGATTTTGTGCCTTTCCGGCGTTCCAATTCGTCACGAACGCCTCAAGCTCCGGATCGATCTTCTCCGGGAGCACAACCTTTAGGTCGACATACTGCTCGCCCCGACTTCCGTCAGGTCGCACGATGCCTTTGCCCTTGAGGCGAAGGACGCCACCCGTGTTGACGCCCTTCGGTACCCTCATGCTAACCGTCCCTGTTGTTGTGGGTACCCGCACCTCAGCGCCCAGAACGGCCTCGGTGAGGCTGACCGGCAAGGTGAGACGAATGTCGTCGCCCTCCCTCGTGAAGAAGCTGTGTGGCTTGACCTCGATCTCGACGAGCGCGTCCCCAGGTTTTCCGCCGCCGAGGCCCGGCGCGCCCTTGCCACGAAGGCGCAGGATCTGACGATCGCGGGTGCCGGCGGGGACGACAACGTCAAGGGCGGAGCCGTCGGGTAAAATCACACGGCTCGTCGCGCCGTTCACCGCAGCAAGAAACTCGACCGGCAGCTTGTATTGAATATCCCTGCCGTCCGCGTGAACGTGGGCCCGGGCACCGCGAAACAGGTTCGACAGGATCTCATCGGAGTCCATCATGTCGGCGTAGCCTGAATCGGTCGCATAAGGATGATACTCCGCGCCCGCTCCCGCGTAGCCCCGATAGAACTCGTGCTGCGGCCGCTCTGCACCCGAAGCATCGATCTCGCCGAGATCGAACCGGGCCCGTTTCTCAGGATCGCTCAGGAGATCATAGGCGGATGCGACCTTCTTGAATTGCTCCTCGGACTCACGATTGCCGGGGTTGAGGTCGGGATGCAGCTTCTTGGCAAGTCGGCGATACGCCTTCTGAATGTCCTCGCCTGAGTCGCTTCGTTGAACGCCCAGGATCTCGTATGGGTCTTTGTCCACCGCTTCCCTCTCGAAGGTGTCGAAGGCGCCGGGTTCGTGCCTAGTATTGGTTTACGATTTGGTTCCGATCTGCATCGGTGAATGTCATATTATCGCGCTTGAAGTCCAATGTCTTTCAAGACAAGTTTCTCGCGCGCCGCAACTGCTTCTGAATTTGCAACGGTCGAGGCGCCCCTTAAAGGCATTTGGCGCGCCTTGCCGCGCTGTCAGCCGCATCGGCGTTTTCGGGAGGCGTGGATTCCGATGCGACTATCGAAATATTCCCTGAAGGTATCGGCAACCCATGCCGCGACCGCGAACTTCCTTTATTCTTGATCCCGATGGCACCCTCGTCGATGGCGTTTATCAGCACGTGCTGGCTTGGCACGAAGCGCTCGAGACGGAAGGGATCAATCTCTCCATATGGCGCATCCACCGCAAGGTCGGGATGAGCGGTGGCCTTTTCACAAACATGCTTCTCCGAGAGACCGGACAGGAGATCAGCCCTGAGCGAGTCGAACGCCTGCTGAACCTTCACTCCGCGGAAGCTTGTCGTGTCCGACAATGGGATCGGAAAGTCGGATGTCGCCGCCACTCCGGCGAAAGACGGCGTGGGCACAAGTCAAGGCGCTCGCCCAGGCCTTGATGCAGAGGTCGAAGTCGTCAGCGGCCCAGGTGGCGTGAACGTGTCGCTCACGCACGGGGCGTTGCCCTCGCGGCTACCCCAATCAACTTCCGCACAGGGTGTGCGCCGTGAAAAGGCGGCGCTTTCCAGTGGGTGCAAGTCCTACCCGGCGACCGCTCCAGCCGGAAGCAACCGGAGCAGGCATGGAGGTGACGAAATGTCTGAAGCCTTCGGATAGCGGGTCACGAAATACGGTGACCGCGCGAGTGTGCAGGCCGCAACGCGAGTGAACGCCGAGCAAGCCTCGAAAAGGACGATGTGCAGGCCGACCCGGTGACCCTTCCGGGGAAGGCTGACACGGCTGGGTGTGAGCGACGAGTACGCCCAGCCGCTGCACCGGGGTAGTGGCGGCAGCATGTACACAAGGAAAGCGCACGCAACACGGGAAGCCCCAATACGTGATCAGGGATGATCAACCGGACGCCCGTGAGGGACAGGCTGTCAAACAGCATTGAATCGGGACCCCGGATCGGTGTGCAAAAGGTACCCCTTTTGGCGGGGAGGAACGACAGCGCTCGCCCCCGGCGGAGCTGGTCAGGGTTGCGCAGCCGGGGCGAGCGCGGTGGCGTGGGAGGGGGCTTTGAGCGCTAGGCGCGGTTTTTGAAGCGCCAGCTTTCATTTCCGGTTTCGACGATGTCGCAGTGATGGGTGAGACGATCGAGGAGCGCGGTCGTCATCTTGGCGTCGCCGAAGACGCTCGGCCATTCGCCGAACGCCAGATTGGTCGTGACGATCACCGAGGTGCGTTCGTAGAGCTGGCTAACGAGATGGAAGAGCAATTGCCCGCCAGCCTGAGCGAAGGGCAGATAGCCGAGTTCGTCGAGAACGGTGAAGTCCTTGCGAGTGAGGTAATCGGCGATTCGTCCCTGCCGCCCTGCGCGTGCTTCGGCCTCCAGGCGATTGACGAGATCGACTGTATTGAAGAAGCGGCCGCGCAGGCCGGCGCGGATGCAGCTTCGCGCGATGGCAATGGCGAGATGCGTCTTGCCGGTCCCGGTGCCCCCCACGAGAACGACGTTGCGTTGCTGCGCGATGAAGCCGCCTCCAGAAAGATCACGCACCAGGGTTTCGTTGACGGTCGTGCCGTCAAAGTCGAAGTCATCGATGTCCTTGGCCAGAGGGAGTTTGGCGATGGTCATCTGATATTTGATGGAGCGCGCCTGCTTTTCGGCAATTTCGGCCTTAAGAAGATCGCCGACGATTTGTGGCGGCTCGTGCTGCCGCTTTATGCCAGCCGCCATCACATCATCATAGGCGGTTCGCATGCCGAAGAGCTTGAGTTCGCTCATGAGGTCGAAGATTTGCGTGCGTTCCATCAGCCTGAACTCCTCAGTTGATCGTACCGGGCACAATCGGCGAGCGGGACGTGCCGGAGTTTCAGCGCGTCCGGGGTGAGTATGGTGAGTGGCGGACCGGGATCACGGCGACGCGCCAGAATGTTGAGAACGACGTCGGCGGAATGGACGCCCTCGCTCAACGCCTCGGCACAGGCGGCCTCGACCGCCGGCAGCCCGTCGTCGAGAACCGCCGCGAGGATTTTCACCATCTGCCGATCGCCATCGGCGGAGCCGGTGAGTTTGCGGCGAATTTTCTCCATGGCCGAGGGCAAGACCCAGTCCTTGAACGGCGCGCCATTCCTCAGAGCGCCGGGCTTGCGGGCCAGAACCGGAACGTAATGCCAGGGATCGTAAATCGTCTCTTCGCGGCCAAAGGATCGCCGATGTTCGCCGGCGGCGATCCCGTCCTGGCGAATGACGATCCGGTCTGCATAAGCGTGGATTTCGACCGGACGCCCGACCGCGCGCGCCTTCACCGAGTATTTGTTGTTATCGAACCGGATAAGGCAGGTCTTGGACACCGCCGCGCTCACTGCATGGAAGCCGTCGAAGCGGCCGCGCAGTTGCACGAGCTTTTGCCGTTCGTCCTCGAAAACCTCCCAGATCGTGCGGCTGGCGCATTCTGGATGACGATGCGCCTTGGCGTAAGCGACACATTTGTCGAGGAGCCAGGCATTCAATTCGTCATAGCTCTTGAATCTCAGGCGCGGCGTGAAAAAGCGCTCACGCACCAAGCCGACCTGGTTCTCGACCTGGCCCTTTTCCCAGCCCGAGGCCGGCGTGCAGGCCACTGGCTCGACGAGATAATGCCCGCACATTTGAAGGAAGCGGCGATTGTATTGCCGGTCCTTGCCGGCGAAGATTGTCTCCACCGCGGTTTTCATATTGTCATAAATGCCGCGCTCGCAGGCGCCTTTGAAAAAGGCAAAGGCGCGGTCATGCGCGTCAAAGACCATCTCTTGGGTCTCGCGTGGATAGGCGCGGACAAACGGCATGCGGCTGTGACAGAGCCGCATATGGGCGACCTTCACGGTCACCGTCGCGCCGTTCAGCACGACGATTTCATGGCTCCAGTCGAACTGATAGGCCTCGCCGGGAGCAAAGGTGAGCGGCACATAAGCCTGCGCCAGCGCCACACCGCGTTCCTTGCGCCACGTTTTCGCGTAACGGCGAACCGCGTCGTAGCTTCCGGCATAACCAAGGCTGCGCAGTTCTTCGAATAGCCGAACAAGCGTCAGCCGCTCGCGCGCCGATTTTTCTGCATTCTCCAACAGCAGGGAATCCAGCCGCTCCCGCCACGGTCCGATCTTGGGAAGCGGCTGCGTCAAGCGTTCGTAATGGAACTCGGTCGCTTCGGATCGGATGACCTTCCGGACGACCTTTCTGGAGACGTGCAGCTCCCGGCAAATCTCCTTGATCGGCTTTTTCTGAACAAAAAACGCCCGGCAAATCTTGGCGATCGTTTCCACAACCAGCATTCCAATCTCGGCCTCCCAAAATCCAGGAGGCCACTGTGGACCCTCAGCCCCGGGGTCCCGATTGGATGCAAATCACCCCAAAAGCGGGGTCCTTATTCCATGCTTATTCACACGTCATCGGCGTTGCGTCAAGGAACGGTTGCATCGGCGTCTTGCCGAAGCAGTAGCGTCCCTGATGTGGCCGGACCTGCGTGAATATCTCGATACACTCGACATGACCACTCGTGTGATAGCATGCGACAAAGCCTTTGGGTGCCCCGCGATCATAACAAGCGGCCGGTGACGATACGCGGCCAACGGGAGACTAGGGACTGTGTTCGGTTAGGAGGCGATGGTACGAGAACGGATCAGAATCAAACGTGGAACGCTGTTGTTCGTTTGACGCGAGTTTGCGGAAGGGATTCTCAGCAATTGCGTGATTCATGGGTGGTCGGCCTGAGGAGAGGCTGACCGATGCGACGCTATGCATTACGCGACGACCAATGGGATCGGATCAAGGATTTTCTTCCCGGCCGCGAAGGCCATGTTGGAGGCACAGCGGCGGACAATCGATTGTTTGTCAAAGCCGTTCTCTATCGGTATAGGCCGGCCTTCCTTGGCGCGATCTTCCGGAGCGTTTCGGTGATTGGAAAATCATTCACCAGCGCTTCAGCCGGTGGGCGAAGAGTGGGATTTTTGAGCGCATTTTCAATCTGTTGGCAAGCGATCACGATAACGAATACATGATGATCGATGCCACCATTGTGCGTGCTCACCAGCACAGTGCCGGGGCGCGAAAAAAAACGGCGCGCAGGCGATCGGCCGCTCGCGCGGTGGACTGACAACCAAAATCAACGCTCTTGTCGACGCTCTTGGCAATCCTGTCCGCTTAATACTCACGCCAGGTCAGGCCCATGATCTGGCTCGCGCAGCGGAATTGCTTGAAGCCGCCAATCCAGACGCCTTGATCGCCGACAAGGCCTTCGACGCCGATCCGTTTATCGCCACCCTAACCAAGCGGGAAATCACTCCGGTCATCCCGCCGAAAGCGAACCGCAAAACCCCACGGCTTTGCGATTTCGCGCTCTACCGCGAACGCAACCTCGTCGAGCGCTTCTTCAATAAACTCAAGCATTTTCGAGCCATCGCCACACGCTACGACAAACTCGCCAGAAATTCTCGCCGGAGTCCAGTTGGCCTCAGTTATCGTCTTGCTCAACTGAACACAGGCCCTAGGGGAATGGCGAATATTTGGGGCCGCAAACCGATTGCGGTACTTCAGGCCGAAGCGAAAGAAGGTGAATTCGGATCGGTGCCGGGCGAACCGAGGTTGCGCCGGACGCTATCACTTGCAAGCCGCATACGCATAAGTATAGGCGCTGCCCGCGACCGGCACGGTCGAAGCCATCTCGGCATAGCAGAGTCCCGCGAAGGTGCTGACGAGCCCATGGCGCCTCGTTCGTCTCCGTGACGCAGCAGTTCAACACCACGAACTCGATGGGCCGTCTGACGCTCAACATGCTTCTCTCGTTCGCCCAATTCGAGCGCGAGATCGCCGGCGAGCGCATTCGCGATAAGATCGCCGCGTCGAAGGCCAAGGGCATGTGGATGGGTGGCAATGTGCCGCTCGGCTACGGCGTCAGGGAACGGAAGCTGGTCGTCAGCGAAGCCGAGGCGTCGACTGTCCGGATGATCTTCCAGCGCTACGCCGAGCTTGGCTCGGTCGCGCTGTTGAAGGCAGAGCTCGAGCGGGCCGGCATCGTGAGCAAGCGATGGGAGGGAGCCGACGGAGAGCTTTCCGGCGGCAAGCGCTTCTCTCGCGGCGCGCTTTACCTGATGCTGCAGAACTGGCTTTATCGGGGCAACGTCGCGCACAAGGAGAAAATCTACCCCGGCCAGCACAAGGCGATCATCGAGCCAGAACTTTGGCTGGCGGTTCAGGACAGGCTCGCTGCCGGCCGGCGCGAGCGGTCGATGGCCGTTGGCGCCGAGGCGCCGGTCTGTTGGCGGGCCTGATCTTCGATAGCGACGGCGCGCGCCTATCTCCCACCCATGCCGTCAAGAAGCAAGCGGTATCGATACTATGTCTCGACGGCGCTTATCACTCGCAGTCGCTCCGAGCATCCCAAAGGCCGGCGCATTCCGGCGGGCGACATCGAAGGGCTGGTGCTCGACCGTCTGCGCGCGCTCTTCGCGTCTGGTGCGGAAGTCGGTGACGCCGTCGCGCCGCTCGGCCTTGACGCCGCGACCCAACGAGCCGTGCTTGACCGATCGGCAAAGCTGGCGGAGCGCTGGACCAAGCTTACATCGCTCGAGCTTCGCGAACTCGTGCGATACTTGCTCCAGCAAATCCAGATTGGCGAGCCTCGAACCGCCATTGTGTCGAGCGTAATGCCCGACGCGCCTCCCAAGCAAACAGATTCTGTCGAACCTTTCGTCCTGTCGATCACCGCAAGCCTTCGCCGGGCTGGAAAGGGTGTGCGGCTGGTGATCGGCAATGGCGCCGCGAAAGCGATCGACGACGGCCTTGCCTCTCTGATCGCCCGGGCGATCGCAACGCGCAACATGTTCCTTGCGGGCCGTGATGACAGCATCGACGCCATGGCGTCGGCTTGGCGTGAGGCGCGATTATGTGGCGGTGCTTGTGCGTCTCTCTTATACCAAGTCTCTGAAAGTTTGACTCCTGAGGCGGATTCCCGAATCGGCATTTATCTGATTCACCATGGCAAACAGCTTTTGGGAGAGTTTGCCATGTCGACTCCGGTTCCGCTTCGCTCTGACTTTGACACGATTGGCCTGCGCATGCTGGCGCGGCGATCGCGTGACCCCGATCAGACCCGGCGTCTCTTGGCACTGGCCGAGATTTATGATGGCGGCTCGCGGCCGGATGCGGCGCGGATCGGCGGGGTCGGGGTGCAGATCGTGCGCGACTGGGTTGTCCGTTTCAACGCCAAAGGTCCTGATGGTCTCTTGACCGGCAAAGCGCCGGGCGCTCCCAGCATCCTCGGCGAGCGCCAGCGCCAAGCCTTGCGGCAGGTCGTGGAAGATGGGCCGATTCCCGCCCTGCATGGCGTCGTCCGCTGGCGGCTGATCGATCTGGCGCAGTGGCTCTTCGAAGAGTTCCGGGTTTCGATCTCCAAGCCGACGCTCAGCCGCGAGCTGCGGCATATGGGCTTTCGCAAGCTCTCGGCGCGACCGCGCCATCATGCGCAAGACGAGGAAGCCGCGGCGGCTTTTAAAAAAACTTTCTCGCCCTCGTGGAGGAGACCGCCGCAAAAGAGGCTCCTGGCAAGCCGATAGAGATTTGGTTTCAAGACGAAGCTCGGATCGGGCAGAAAAACAAGGTCACCCGCCGATGGGCGAAACGCGGGACACGGCCTTCGGCGCCGCACGACCAGAGGACGAGTTCAGCCTATATTTTCGGCGCCATCTGCCCGGCCGAAGGAAAAGGCGCCGGGCTCGTACTACCCTCCTGCAACAGCGAGGCCATGGCCCTGCATCTCGAAGAAATCTCGCTTGCGGTCGCACCAAGCGCGCATGCGCTCGTTCTTCTCGATCAGGCCGGGTGGCATGTCTCGGCGAAGCTTCCCGTCCCGGACAACATGCGCTCAGGCCCCACATCAGCCAGTACGTGCCGGCGTGCAGGAACAGCCGGAGCTGGTTGGCCGTGGCCTTCGTGCATGAGGTGCGGTCGGCCGCCAGATGCGTCTTCCACGACTTGATGGTGATTTTCGGCCTGGCCCCGCCGGCAGTAGACATCCTCGTAAAGGACACCGGCGTTGCGGACCTTCAGGTTCGTGACGATGAAGCGCGTGTCAGGCCCTTCCGCGCCGACTTCGATGCGTGCGATGATCCGCTCGACCCGGCTCCAGCTTTTGGCCCCATCGAAGAACTCCTTGAAGCGGCGGAGCTTGCAAGCGGCGGAGCTTGCCGTCCTCCTTCGGCGCGGCCTCGAAGCGCGTCTTCGTGCTGGCCTCGATGCCCTCGACATGGCGGCGCAATGTCGTGGTCGGCGCGACGCCCAGGATGTAACCCGAGACCGTTGGCCCGGCACCAGTCGAGAACTTCGGGACAGCAATAATGGCTGTCGGCGCGCAGCAAGATCTGGGTGTTTGGCCAGTTGGCGCGGATCGCCCGCAGCAGGCGGCGCAGGAAGGCCCGGATCTCCTTGCCGCCCGGCCGTTTGGCGGGGCGAGGCACCGTCGTGATGAAGCGGCCCTCGCCGTCGAATACGACGATCGGCTGAAAACCATATTCGTCGTAATGCGCATTGAAGAGTCGCAACTGCTGGCCGCCATGAACCGCGTCGAACGTGTCGTCGATGTCGAGTGTGATCCGCTTTTGGACCTGACGCAAGGACTCGCCGTAAAGATCGACCATGGCGCGGCCCATGCGCAGCAGGGTGCGAGCGTCGGGCAGGTTCTCCAGGCGGGAGATAGTCGACTGCGAACACAGCTCGCGGTCGGACGGCGACAAGTCCAGCGCCATCTTGAACATGGGATCGCCGCGAAGATTGGAGGCGTCGTTACCGTCTTCGTAGCCTGCCGAGATCATCAGCAGTCGAAAACGGATAATGTCGGCGAGGCTGTGTGTGATCTGCTCGGGCGAACGCGGGTCTTCGATGCAGGCGGCCAGGCGATCGGCGACGCGACGGCGTTGTTCGACCTCGCGCAACACCAGAATGCCGCCGTCCGACGACAACAGACCACCGTCGAATTTGACGACAACGGTCTTGCCGGAGACAGGTGACAGACCGGGCAGCGGCAGCATAAGATTGTTCATGGCGGGTGTGGTCTCGCGGAAATGGCGTGGATTAGCTTTGGCACCTGGAGACAACGCACATGACAGACCCCGGCAAACTCGCGATGCTGATGGCGATAGGCGCGATGGCGGCCAGCGTCGCTTGCAAGGTCGGCCTGTGGACGCTTAACAAAAAACCGCGACGCCTGAAAGCTCATGGCCGTCCAGCCCGTTCGCTCCTCGCTCTCGGCCTCGATGCGCTGCGCAAGCTCTTCGCCCCCAGAACTTTTATTCAATCCCACCAGGTCTTGCTCGACTTCCGGTTCGGCAACCCCAAACAAAACTCAACCCAATCAAGGGACTACGATTGAGAGTCGCGTACTATGGTATGAGCGATATGCCGCATTCGAACCTTTAGTTCAGGAAGACGGGAGCCTTGCTCCGGGACCGACACTGCCGAAAGGGAGCCTGTCGTTTGCGCAGCCATCAGCTGGTCAAGATCAAGCACGCGTCGTCGAGGCTCTCGTCAAAACCTATAATGCAAGCCGTGGAAACAATTGTATTTGCCGTCGTGCAGGGCGTCCGCCTGCTTCACGTCGTGCCACGGAAAGTGGCTGTTTTATCCGTAAGCCTCAAGCCGGTGAAGCCGGTATTGGATACGTTGATCACGGATGAACCAAAGGGGCGAGCGAGGTTTGCACTGCTCGAAGAGGTCTGTCAGAAAATTTCCATAGGTACTAACACAAGTCCCACTAAATACTTTCATCGATAGGAATATTTCTATCGGCGGATCGAGACAGACGGCGCGATCTATTTTAGAACAATTGTTTCTGGAGAGCGGCGGCGGCTTGCCATGGCAGCTATTGTATGATCCCGGTTTGAAATGGTATATTTTGAATGTTCATGGGGTAGCCTCGGCTAAAAAACAATAGTCTGGCGCGGCCCGTACCGCGCGCTTCGGCCAGTTCCGCAAGGAGCACCCGGAGGCTATGCGTGGCGCCCGGGCCTCAATATCCGGTGGCCAAAGTGCCCCGTTGCCTTGTGTCGGCGGCACCCATCAACACGCCGTTTTCGCGAAAAATGCTCTGCGCCGAGCCCCAGGCGCCGTGAACCGCGACACTGTGGCCCAGTGCTTCGAGCAGCCGGATCGTATCGGGATTAAGACCGCGCTCGACCTGCAATTCATCCGGCAACCATTGGTGATGAACGCGCACCGCTTCGGTCGCCTCAGCGATGTTCATGCCGAAATCGACGATGTCGAGAATGATTTCCGTGACGATCGTGATGATCCGCGAACCGCCTGGAGAGCCGGTGACAAGTTCGAGTTCGCCGTCGCGAAAAACGAATGTGGGCGCCATCGACGACAGCGGCCGTTTGCGCGGCCCCGGCGCATTGGCGGCCCCGCCGGTGAGGCCGTAGGCATTCTTCGCTCCTGGCTTTGCGGCGAAATCATCGAGCTCATTGTTGAGCAGGATGCCAGTCCCTTTGGCGACGAGGCCGAGGCCATAGGAAAAATTCAGAGTGTAAGTGTTGGCGACCGCATTGCCGTCGTTGTCAACAATCGAAAAATGTGTCGTCTGGTCGCTCTCATAGGGCAAAGGATCGAGCGCCTTGATCTCGGCCGACGGCCGCGCCCGCACGAGCGAAATTTCCGCGCGCAAGCGCTGCGCATAGGCTTTCGAGATCAGGCCTTTGACCGGGACCGGCACGTGGTCTGGATCGCCAAGATATTCAGCGCGATCCGCGTAGGCCAATTTCATCGCTTCCGCCATGAGGTGAATGTTCGCGGCCGAGTTGGCGCCCTGTGCGGCGAGCGGAAAGCCTTCGAGCACATTGAGGAGTTCGATGATATGAACCCCCCCTGACGAGGGCGGCGGCATCACAACGATTTCGTGGCCGCGGTAGAGGCCATGCAGAGGCGCCCGCTCAACCGCGCGGTAGGATTTCTGATCGTCCTGCGTCATCCTGCCGCCAGCGGCGCGGACACTGGCAACGATTTTTTCCGCGACCGGGCCGTCGTAGAAGGCGCGCTCGCCATCGCGCCCGATCGCATCCAGCACGGCGGCCAAATCCGGTTGCACGAGCCTGTCTCCGCGCGAAAGCGGCGTTGCATCCGGATGCAGAAAAATCCGAGCGGACGCGGGCCAGCGCTTCAGCCGAGCCTGCGCCCATGCAAGGGAATCGGCGAGATCGTCCTCGACGTCAATGCCGGAGCGGGCGAGCGCGACGGCGGGCGCGACCAGCTCGGCGATCGAGAACTTTCCCGATCCATAATTGCGCAGGGCGAGCGACAAGCCGGCGACGGTTCCAGGCACGCCGACGGCAAGGCCGGTATCGCGTGATTTCGACGCCACCGCCTCGCCCTCCTCATTGAGAAATACATCGCGCGGCGTATCGGCCGGCGCTGCTTCGCGGTAGTCGATGGCGACGGTTTTCTTCTCCTTGGCAAGGTAGACGAGCATGAAGCCGCCGCCACCGAGGTTTCCCGCGCGTGGCAATGTCACGGCAAGGGCAAACCCGACGGCGACCGCGGCATCGACCGCGTTGCCACCGCGCCGGAGAATGTCGACGCCGATTTTCGCCGCGTTTCCTTCTTGCGCGACGACCATGCCATGGCGCGCCAGCACCGGCAAAACCCGCGCGCCTTGCGAAATGATTACCGGCGCCAGCGGCGGTTCGGCTCGCGCGGCAAAAAAAACAAGGAGACAAGTGAGAGCAAGCACGCTGGCGCGCAGCGTCTTGCGTGGCGTCCCGCACGGCTTTGTCTGAACCGGAACGATGCTCATGAACCATCGCCATGATTTGCGATGAGGGCGAGGAAGATCGCGCCAAAACGCGCGGCCTTGGCTGGTCCGACGCCGGGAATAAGCAGCAAATCCTCGCCGGTCTTAGGACGCACCAGGGCCATCTCGATCAAGACTCTGTCATGAAAAATAACGAAGGCGGGTTGCTTTTGGTCTCTCGCGATTTCCAGGCGTTTGGCCTTGAGCGCGGCGAGCAGCCTGCCTTGTCGAGCCGTCAGCGGCGGCGCCAAGAGCCCCGGCTTCATCGGCTCGAAAGCCTCGCGCGGAAACACCGGATCCTTCGCCTGCGCGGCCTCGATCTCGTCCAAGCTTCGCCGCACGCCGGCCTTGCGCCCGCTCGACAAAGTGATGTCGCCACGCAGCGTCAACGGCGCCTCGCCCGAGAGCACGTCCCGTCCCGTCCCGGTGATAATCCAACGATCGCGATCCTCCGGGTCTTGAGCGATCAGATCCGCCGCGTGAAGCTGGTAAAAAATGCTTCGCCATTCGGCCGGATTAAACTCTTTGCCGACGCCGAATGTCGGCAAGAGATCGTGGCCATGCCGCAGGATTGCGTCGCTTGCTAGGCCGACGAGGAGATTGGCGAGGTAGCCCGGAAAAAATCGCCCAGAGGTGCGGCGGATCGCGGACATGATCTTCTGCGCCGGGATCGCGCCGTTGAAGAGCGGCCATTTCCCATCGCAAATATCGCAATTGCCGCAAGGCTTCGAGTCCTCCCCGAAAGCGGCGAGCAACGTCTGGCGGCGGCACCGCGGGGATTCGCACAAGGCAATCAAGGCGTTGAGCTTTCGCTTTTCCATCCGCTTGCGATCTTGCGGCGCCACGCTATCGGATATTTGCCGCTCGCGTAGCCTGATATCGCTGTCGCTGAACAAGGTCAGCGTGTCCGCCGGCAGGCCATCGCGGCCGGCGCGGCCGATTTCCTGATAATAGGCTTCGATGCTTTGCGGCAGGTCGGCGTGGCAGACAAAACGGACATTGGGCTTGTCAATCCCCATGCCGAAGGCGATCGTGGCGACAATGACGGTTCCGTCGTTGCGCAGAAATTCGTCCTGGCGCGCCGATCTTAATCCCGATTCGAGGCCGGCATGGTAGGCGAGCGCCAAAATGCCCTTCCCGCTCAGGGTTTCCGCGAGCTTCTCGACGCCCTTGCGCGAGCCGCAATAAACAATGCCGCTTTGACGCTTGTGACGCGCGATCATCGATTCGATTTGCCGCGTGGCGTTGGCCTTGCGCCGCATGGCGAGATGGATGTTTGGCCGGTCGAAGGACCGAACGAAAACGCGCGGCTGGGCAGCAAATAATTTTTTGACGATGTCCGCGCGGGTTGGCGCGTCGGCGGTGGCCGTCACCGCGATGACTTGAAGATCGCCGATCGCTTGCGCCGCTTGCGCGAGGCCGAGATATTCGGGCCGGAAATCGTGCCCCCATTGCGAGACGCAATGGGCCTCATCGATGGCGAACACGGTTGCTCCCGCCTCGCGAAGTAGTTCTGGCGTATCCGGACGCACGAGGCGCTCCGGCGCGACATAGACGAGGCGATAGCGTTTGCGACGCAGGCCTGCCTCGATTGCCGCATTATCCTCGCCGCTATTCGATGAGTTCGACGCGGCGGCGGCTATTCCATGGGCTTGCAATTGCTGCACCTGATCGCGCATCAAGGCGATCAGCGGCGAGACGACGATGGTGAGCCCTTTGCGCACGATCGCGGGCAATTGATAGCCAAGCGATTTGCCCGATCCCGTCGGCATGACCGCGAGAATGTTTTCCCCCGCGAACACGGCTTCGAGAATTTCCTCTTGTCCTGGCCGGAAGCGGGCAAAGCCGAAAACGCGTTCCAGCGCCTCTCTCGCCTCCTGCATTTCCGCGTTCACGGCGTCCACGTTGCAAAAGTCCTCGCGATCATGTCGTATCCGATCCCGGCCAAGCCTTCCAGCAAACATTCCGGGATTGGCGCGGCCGCCTACGGCGGCGCCTCTCACGAAGAAGGGTTTGCCATGACCGACAAGATCGCCTCTTTCATTTTTGCGGCGCGCACGGCCGTCAGCGCCTCGCGCGGTGTCTCGATTGTCAGGTCGGCGATGAGGCGTCCCGGCGCCGCTGACAAAACAACGATCCGGCCGGCGAGCGAGATCGCCTCATCGACGTCATGGGTGACGATAAGGGTCGTCGCCTTGCGCTTCAGGACGAGCGCCAGGAGTTCCCTGCCCAGGCTCGCCGCGAGGCTAGCATCGAGCGAGACGAAAGGCTCGTCGAGGAGGAGAAGATCGGGCTTGACCGCGAATGCCCGTGCGATAGCGACACGCCGGGCGAGACCAAGCGACAATTCGCCTGGAAAATGATCGAGATGCTTCGAAAGATGAAGTGCTGCGGCGATATCGGCGAGATCGCCCTCGCTCGAGGCTCCGACGAGGCGAAGGTTTTCCGCGACGCTACGCCACGGCAATAGCCGGGGCTCCTGAAAAACCATGCCGATCTTATGCGGCGAAGGCAAGACGACGCGGCCTTCGAAATCGGAGTCGAGCCCCGATATGATTTGCAAAAGCGTTGTCTTCCCGCAGCCGGACGGCCCCAGCAGGGCGCAGATTTCTCCCTGCCGCAAGCTGAAGGCCACATCATGCAGAACCACACGCGTTTGCCCCGAAGCATTCCGGAGCGCCTTCCGCGCAATGGAAATTTTAAGCTCCATGCGGCGGACGCCAGCGCGAGACATGCCGTTCGACGGGCTGCACAATGAAAGTTTCAATTACCAGCATGAGACCAACAAACGGAAGCGCATAGGCGAGGAGCCGCGTCACATCGAAGAGTTGAAACGCGATGCCGATCTCGAAGCCGACGCCGTTCGAGCGGCCGAGCAATTCGACAACGAGGACGATCTTCCAAACCAGCGAGAGACCAGAGCGCATCGCCGCCGCGAAATAGGGCGCGAGCTGCGGCAAGACAACATGTCTCACCTTCGTGCCGAATGGCAGGCTAAATACGCGCGCCATATCATCGAGGTTCTTGTCGAGCGCGCGGGTGCCTTCGCGCAGCGTCACCGCCGTGTTTGGCAATTTATTGAGTACCACGGCCGCGATCGCCGCGGCCTCGTTCAACCCAACCCAGATGTAGGCGAGCACGATGACGACAAGCGCCGGCAGGTTCAAGAGCACGATAAGCAAGGGATCGCACAGGCGGTCGACCGTCTTGTTGCGGCCCATGGCCACGCCGAGCGCCGTTCCCAAAACCATCGCCAGCACGAAAGACGCCCCGACACGGGCAAGCGTGATCGCAAGGTTGACGAAAAGCACGCCTGACCGCGCTTCGGCGGCAATAACCGACATGACCGCAAGCGGCGCGGGCAGCGTGCCGGTCGCGGCGATACGCGAACCCAATTGCCACATGAGAACGAGCAAGAACAGCGGCGCCAGTCTGAAAAGCAGGCCATTAGTGTTCTTTGGGCGCCATTTCCGCGTTTTGGTAAAAAGTTCCCTCATCGAGTTCCGTTGCGTTGCCAGCAAGATCCGGGCCCCCGATTTTTGCGAGGATGCGATAAAGCGCGCGCGCGTCGGCCGCTTCCTCGGCGACCGCGCGGCGCGGGATGCCCTCTATATAGGTTTGCCGGTACAGGGCGAGCTCTGCTTCCCCTGCGACCCCGATCCGCTGCGCGATCTTCACCCAATCCGCCTCGGAATGGGCGAGAATGTCCTTGGCTTCGACCGCGATCTTGAAAAACCGCGAGAGGGCAGCCGCATGGGTTCGCGCGAACTCTTCGCCGAAGACGTAGCCGACCATGGCGACCGGTCCCTTGGCGCCAAGGCGCCGTTCCACCTCGTCCATGCCGATGAGCCGCCGGAATCCGCGCGATTCGAGCGCCACGCAAAAATTCCAATAGTTCAAGGTGGCATCGGCCTCGCCATTCGCGGCCTTCTGAAAGAGCAGAGTTGGCGCGCCATAAATAATGTTCGCCTGCGACGCGATATCCAGATCCGACTCGCGCGCGAGCGCTTGGAGCAATAGCCAGCTCTTGTCCAGGGGACCGCCCGCGACCGCGATATTTTTGCCTTTCAAGCCGGGGAGATCCGCGATCGGCGAGGCGGCCGGAACCATCACCGCTCCGAGCGCGGTCGAATAGGGCGCGAAGACAAGCAGGCGGCCTAGATTTCTTTGCCGCGCGACCCACAGCCAATCGCCGAGGATCATGTCGGCCGCCCCGCCCATCAAGGCGATCTTCGCGGCTTCGGGTGAGGCAAGCTCGGTCACCTCGATGTCGAGACCGGCTTTCCTGTCCAGTCCACGCTCGCTGATGATCGCAAGTTCAAAGGCGAATGTTCCGGTTTTTTGCACCCCGAGACGGAGCTTTTCGCCGGCTCCAGCTTCACAATTGAAAAGGACTGTCAGCGCCAGATAAAGCATCGCCCGGCCAATATAGCGGCCGAGGGTGCGGCGGCGGCCGGCGCGCGCGCCCCTGACGCTCCAAAGCCTCGAGCCGGGGCGGGGCGCGAGGCTACCCGCGAAGTCCTTGTTGTCATATGCCATCGTTTCAGGATACATGTTTTGCCGCGCGGGCCAAAATGAGGATCGTCCGTCTCGTCATCTTTGCGCGCCTAGGGCGAGACTATTATCGAATGCGCCTCGCACTCAAAGGGAAGGAAATCGGATATGAAGCGTGGGTATATCTACCTTGTCGTCACGGCCGCTTGGGCCGGGTCCGCTGCGGGGGCTTTGGCGGGTGATGCCGCCGCTGGCGAAACGATTTTCACGCAAAAGTGCAAGGTCTGCCACCAGATCGGCGAAGGCGCTAAGAACTTCGTCGGACCCGAGTTGAACGGCCTGATAGGGCGCAAGAACGGCTCCGTGCCAAATTATAATTATTCCACTGCGGACAAAGAGTCCGGAATCACCTGGGACCAGGCGACTCTCAAGGAGTATCTCCTCAGCCCGAAAGCCAAAATTCCCGGCACGAAAATGATTTTCGCCGGGCTGCCAAAAGAAGACGACCGGGATAATCTTATCGCCTATCTCGCGCAGTTCGATGCGGACGGTAAGAAGAAATAAGTTCCTTCAACCTATGGTCCCTCGCGCCGCTTGAGCATCCCGCGCGAGGGATCGTAAGCGGCAATTGCCGCGCCGAGAAAGACGATTGTCGTCCCGAGCACCACCGCCAAAGAGAGGAAATTTATCTTTTCATATAAAGCAAAACGGATCAGCTCGACCGCATGGGTGAACGGATTGAGTTCACAAAAGAATGCGAGCCATGGGCTGCCTTCCTTGACCCGCCACAGAGGGTAGAGCGCCGAGGACGCGAAAAACATCGGGAAAATGACGAAATTCATGACCCCCGCGAAATTTTCCAATTGTTTGATCAGCGACGACAAGAGCATGCCGAGCGCGCCCAGCATGAGGCCTGAAAGAACGAGAGCCGGAAGCACGGTCAGATAGCCCCAAGGCGAAGGCGGCTCGATCTCCCAGAAATAAGCGACGAGAAGAAACGCATAGACTTGGGCAAGCGACACGGCGGTGCCGGCGGCGAGCTTGGAGGTCAAAAGAAACCAGCGCGGGAACGGGCTCACGAGCAGCGTGCGCATGTTTCCCATTTCGCGATCGTAGACCATCGAGAGCGAAGATTGCATGCCGCTGAAAAGCGCGATCATCGCGATGAGGCCCGGCGTGATATAGACCTCGTAGAGCACGTAGGTGTCATAGGGCGGAATGATAGATACGCCCAGCACGGAACGGAAACCCGCCGCAAAGATGAATAGCCACACGAGTGGGCGCACCAGCGCCGAGACAAAGCGTTCCCGCTGGTGCCAAAACCGCAGAGCCTCGCGCCAGACGATGCCTGTTAGGCAAATCGCATAGTTCGCGAGGCCGAGATCCTGGGCGCCGGGAGCGGAAGAGGCGGACGATCCGCTCATTTCGGCTCCCCCTCGAAAAGGGCGGCGCTGGTCAATGCATTGAACGCGAGGCCGATGCTAGGCGCGCCCGCGCGGGCGGCGATTTCGCAGGCTCTGCCGTGATCGAGAATCTTGCCCTCGTGCAGGACGACGACATCGTCGCCAGGCTCGATCTCGTCGATCAGATGCGTTGCCCATAGCACGCCAATGTTCTGCCGCGCAACAAGGTCCCGCACATGCTTGAGGATGTCCGCGCGGGCCTTGATATCAAGGCCGGCGGTAGGCTCGTCAAGCAGCAGCATGCGCGGGCGATGCAGCAGCGCGCGGGCGATTTCCACTCGGCGCATTTGGCCGCCGGAAAGGTCGCGCGCTTTGTCTTGCGCGCGCCCGGCCATCGCGACCGTTTCCAACACAAAACCCGCGCGCAACTTTGTCTCTTGCCCGGAAATACCGTGCAGCGCCGCATGGTAGGAAAGGTTTTGCATAATGGTCAGATCGAGATCGAGCGTCCGCGCTTGAAATACGACGCCAAGCCTGCGCAGCGCTTCGCCAGGGGCACGGTTCACATCAAAGCCAAAAATTCGTACGGTGCCTGTTTGTGTCGCGAACAAACGGGTTATCAAGCAAAATAACGTGCTTTTGCCCGCGCCGTTGAGGCCGAGAAGGACGCTGAAACTGCCCTGGGCGACGCTGAAGCCGACATTATCCAATGCCTTGCGCTTGCCGTAGCTGTGGCTCACCCCGGCGACTTCCAGCGCGGCGGAGATTGCCTCCCCTTGGCCGTTCGCGGCTGCTAGATCCGGCGCGGGAAAACTCATTGGCGCGCAATCGCCACGCCCCAGGGAAACGAACCGGCCGCGATTGACTTAAGCACCTTGAGGCTGGCCACGTCGATGACCGAGACGTCGTTCGACACTCCGTTGGTCGTGTAAAGAAATTTGCCGTCAGGGGTCAATGCCAATTGCCAGACGCGCTGGCCGACGAGCAGATATTTCTCGACCTTTTTGGTCGCGGTGTCGATGACGGCGACGCGGTTCGCCGGACCAAGCGCCACGAACGCCTTCTTGCCATCCTGGGTGAACCTCATCCCGACCGGCTGGATCGCTTCCTTCGAGAGCCCGGGGACCTCGAAGGCGATCTTCTGCTTGATTTTGGGACTGGCGGCGTCGATCACGCTGACGGTGCCGCCGACTTCGGAAGAGACCCACAATTCCGAACCGTCCGGCGTATATTGGGCGGCGCGCGGCCTGGCATCGACGAGGACATTGGCGAAAATCTTGTGCGTTTCGGTGTCGATCAGATGCGCCATGTTCGTCGTTTCCGACGTATTGACGAGCACTTTGCCATCGGGGCTAAGCTCCATTCCTTCTGGTTCAACGCCGACCGGAATTTCCGCGACGATCTTGCGTGTCGCGACGTCAATCGCGGTCACCAGATTGTCGTTCTCGTTCGAGATATAAAGGAGTTTGCCGTCGGGGCTCAGGATCAAAAGCTCGGGGTCGGCACCCGACGGCAAAGTGCCAGTGATCGAGAGTTTCTTGGTGTCTAGAATTTGGATCAAATCGTCGTCGCCAGCGCAGATGAAGAGTTCACTGCCGTCCTTGTTCAGGGCGATCCCGCGAGGACGATGGCCGACCTGCACGGTCTTTGCGACCTCCATTTTGTCGGTGTCGATAATGGTGATGGAATTGCCTTTTTCATTCGAGACATAGGCGGTGAACGCCCCGGCCGGAGAGGCCATGCCGAAAGCAAGCGCATTGAGCGCGAGGACAGTGCTGGCAAGTGGGCTCACCTTCGATCTCTCGCGACGGCTCATTGCAAATGGCATTTCGTTTCCGGTTCGTCGAAGCCTAGCGTATCGAGCTCCGATGTTTGATGCAGAAAACCTTCCTGCGGCGAGACCGAAACGATCATCCGGCCATCGCCGAGCAGAATAGGCTGGCGCAATTGCTGGTTCCAGTGGCGCAGGGTCTGTTTTTGGCCCTTGAAGGCGGCAATGGCGAAATCCGGTCCGGTCAGATAATCGCGAATGACCTTTGGATCGCTCGATCCGGTACGTGAGGCCGCCTCGCCAATCATGCGCATCGCCACCCACGCGTTGTTGTCGCGCGCGTTCATACGCCGCGAGGCGAGCTTCATGAAGCGGTTTTGCAATTGAATCGCGCCCCATTGCTCATGGCTTCCGTCCCAGCTCATTGGCCTGAGCCCGGCCGAGCCCGCGACCGGACGCGGATCCCATGTGCGGAAGGGAAGATAGTTTGCAAAGACCTCGCTTTCGTCGGCGGCGACGAGGACATCATAGGCCGGCGCGTTTTGGGTCGCCACCGGGATAAGCCTTTGCGTCTGCATGCTTCCTGAATCCGACCGGCGTCCGCCACCGGTATCCTCGTAAGTCCGCTCCTCGACGATTTTTGCGCCGAATTTTTTCGCGGAGCGGCGCAACGCCCCGGCGTACAGGTCGTCTTGCGGGTGAGACCCCTTGATCAGGAACCAGCGTTTCCATTGCTTCCAGACGAGATATTGGGCAAGGCCGTCAGCGAGCATGGAATAGGATGGAGCCACGTGAAAGACATTGGCGCGGCAATTTTCCTCCCGCAGCGAATCTTCCGGCGCGCCAGTATTGAAAATGAGCACCCCCTTGCCCTTGGCCGAGTCGCTGAGCGCAAGGAGCGCGGCCGCCGGGAGATCGGCGAGAACAAGAGAAACGCCGCGTTGAATAAGGCCGTTTAGCGCGGCGGCCGGATCATCGCCCGGCCGCAGAAGGACGTCATCGATCGCAAAGGTCTGACCGAGAAACCCGCCCGTTGTGTTATTGTCCTCGGCGGCGAGCGTGGCGCCGGCAAGGCCATCGTCGCCGGCTGGAATATCGAGAATTGAGAGTGTCTCTTTCATTTGCGGCTCGCGAATGAAGCCTGCCCTAACCTCTATAATGGAGGCCGCCTTCGCTGGGAGGAAGAATGCCGCGAGCGTAACACAGAGAAGGGCGGCAAGAATGCCTTGCTTGAACATCATGCGGGAATGATGGTCCGAAGCGATCTTCTAATCAAGCCCTCCCTCATCAATATCTTATCTCATATCTTGCCCGAGCGGCGTTTTTGGCAATGCAGCCAAGGCATTGACGATGGCAAACATCGCCTGCTCGTCCGGAGTTTTGGCAATGAGTACTTCATGGATGCCCGCCGCCAGCAGCGGCGCCGCGGCATCGTGCGAGATGCAGACATGGTTTATCCGGGACAAGTCCAGACTGGCGTTGCGGGCGAGGCCGAGAAAGGTGTCCGCGCTTCGCCGTGAATAGTGCAAAACCACGCCGATTTCGCCGGTGCGGGCGAACGCCAAGGCCGCCTCGGTCAAGGATTCGGCGGGCTGCGCCGCATAGACTTCGATCGGCTCGATGGCATGACCAATTTCGGCGAGGCTGTCCTCGAGGTCCGGTTTGCGGTCGCGTCCGGCAAGATAGACGAAACGACAGGGGGTAGGGAAGCGTGCGGCGATTTCCCGCGCGAGAGCCTTGACGTCTGGGCCAATCAGTGGCGGGCCGTCAAAACCCCGCTCGCGCGCGGCTTCCCCCGTCCGCTCGCCGACTAGGAGCAAAGGCAAGAGGCGGCGCGCTTCGGGCAGAGGCCAGTCCGGCGCGGCGGATAATAATTCGAAGGCGCGCGCGCTCGTCGCGATCACGCCATCGATAACGCCCGCGGGCCATATTGCTCCGGTCGGCACCATGTCGAGAACGGGAGATAGCACCGCGTCATGCCCGTCGCACGCGAGTCGTGCCGCCGTTCGCTTCGATTCGTCGAGAGCGCGTGTGAGCAAGACCAGCATGTCTCTAGCAGTCCGTGACAAACGATTGAATCTGGCTTCTGTGCGATTGCGGCCGACTCCGGGGATCGAACACTTCGCGGGCGAAGTCAACTTGCAGCCATTGAGGCGGATATGATGGGCCGCATCGAAGCGGACTTCGGCCTCGCCAAACGCTTCGCAATCCTGACGAGCATTCCTGGTGTCTCGCGTCTAACCGCCTTCGCGCTCTTGATCGAAAGGCCGGGCTCGGAACCCTCGAAGCCGCACAGGCCGCAAGCCTCGCCGGCCTTGCTCCCGTCGCGCGCCAATCCGGACGCTGGACCAGGCGCGCTTTCATTCGCGGCGGACGGGCCAGCGTCCGCGAGGCCCTCTACATGCCAGCCCTCATTTGCCGCGCGGTTCAATCCCGACATGAAAGCCAAATACGCGCAGCTCGTCGCCAACGGAAAGGCTGCAAAGGTCGCACTCACAGCGATCATGCGAAAGCTGCTCGTCCTTGCCAACGCCGTTCTGAAAAACGGTAGAACCTGGACGACGAATCTGGCTTGACCAAAACGGATACTCTAGCCGGGATTTCCCAGGAAACCAGGATTTTAAATGAGCATAACACAACATCGATGCGGACGGTGCGGCGTGGCCCATGGCAATCGGGTGAGCGAGTTTCTCATCCGCAGTTTATCGATGGACGAACGGCTGCTTCGGAGCCTCCTCAGGATGAGGACGAGGAATTCAGCCGTTCACCCAATTCCGTAGCGGCGAGGCGTCATTCCGGGCGGACTGCCGCCATGATGTAATTAATGTCCATGTCGTGCGAGAGCCGCCATTTGGCCCGGAGGGGATCGTACACGACGCCCGTCTCATCCTTGAAGCGCAGCCCGGCGGCGCGCAACGCCTTGGCGATCTCTTGCGGCGTGACGAACTGGCTCCAGTTATGCGTGCCCCGCGGGAGCCAACGCAAAAAATATTCGGCGCCGACGATCGCGACAGCAAAACTCTTCAAGGTGCGGTTGAGCGTCGCGGCGGCAAGCATGCCGCCAGGCCGCACCATCGCGGCGGCTTCAGTGAGGAAGCGTCCAACATCGCGCACGTGCTCGACGACTTCCATGGCGAGGACGACATCGAAGACCCGGCCCTCGGCCGCAAGCTCCTCGGCGGCAACGCAGCGGTAATCGATGGCAAGGTTTGTTGTCGCGGCATGGTCCTTCGCGGCCTCGATGTTGCGGCGGGCCGGATCGATCGCGGTCACGCGGGCGCCGAGCCGGGCCAGGGGTTCCGAGAGAATGCCGGCGCCGCATCCTATATCGAGGATCGTCAGGCCCTGGAGCGCCTGGGCCGAGCGCCAATCGCGCGGCTTTCCGTCGAGGGGAAAATGCTTGCTCAAAAGCTCGCGCAAATAGGCGACACGGACCGGGTTGAACTTGTGCAGCGCTCGCATGGGGCCATCCAGATCCCACCATTGCGCGCCGAGCCGGTCGAAACGGGCGACCGCCTCCGGGTCGATTGTCGTATCGTGGCGGCGCTTTTCCTGGTTTGCCATGGCTGAATTCCCGTTGACTTGATGTGCTAGCATTTGCATGTATGCGGGGCGGCGTCGCGGCGTGGCCGTTGAGTCCCTAACCGAAAATCTTGTGCCGGAAAGAGCGTTTTCGACCGGATGTTCCGTCTTGTGATGAAATTTGGCGGCACCTCGGTCGCGAACATAGAGCGCGTTCGCAACGCTGCAAGGCACATTGCACGCGAGAAGGGCGAAGGCCATGACATTGCGGTCGTGGTCTCCGCCATGGCCGGTAAGACCAACGAACTCGTCGGCTGGTGCGAGGAGGCGGCAAGGCTTTGCGACCGGCGCGAATACGACGCCGTTGTCGCCTCCGGCGAACAGGTGACCGCCGGGCTCCTGGCCATCGTTCTCCAGGAACAGGGAATTGCCGCACGCTCGTGGCAAGGCTGGCAAATTCCGATTCTGACCTCGAACGAGCATGGTTCGGCCGGGATCGAGCATATTGGGGCCGCGGCGATTCTCCATGGTTTTGCCGCCCGGGGGGAAGTGGCGGTGATCGCCGGTTTCCAGGGCCTGCACAAGGAGAGCGGCCGTATCGCCACGCTAGGGCGGGGCGGCTCCGATGCAAGCGCGGTGGCGGTCGCCGCTGCGATCGGGGCCGTCCGCTGCGACATCTATACCGATGTCGACGGAGTCTATACCACCGATCCTCGGATCGTGCCGAAAGCCAAGCGGCTCGATCGCATCGCTTTCGAGGAAATGCTGGAAATGGCCTCGCTTGGGGCCAAGGTGCTCCAGACACGCTCGGTTGAGCTTGCCATGGTGCACAAGGTCAAGACATTCGTCCGGTCGTCGTTCGACTATCCAGGAGACCCCAAACAGGGCACGTTGATTTGCGGCGAGGAGGATATCGTGGAAAGCCAAGTGGTTACCGGCATCGCGTTCTCGCGGGACGAGGCGCAGATTACGTTGCGCCGCGTCGCTGACCGCCCGGGCATTGCCGCCGCCATATTCATGCCGCTCGCCGAAGCCAATATCAATGTGGACATGATCATTCAGGTGGCGTCCGAGGATTCGGGCGTGACCGATATCACGTTTACGGTTTCCGCCGCCGATTTCGCCCGCGCCCAAGCGATTTTATTCAAAGCGCAGCCGGAGATCGGCTTTTCCAGTCTGCACGGCGCAAGCGATGTCGTGAAGATTTCGGCGATCGGCGTCGGCATGCGCAGCCACGCCGGGGTGGCCGCGCTCGCATTCAAGGCGCTGGCGGAAAAAGGCATCAATATTAGGGCGATTACGACCTCCGAAATAAAATTCTCGGTTCTGATCGAAGCCGCGTATACGGAATTGGCGGTAAGAACGTTGCATACCCTTTATGGCTTGGACAAAGCTTGACTAAAAGCGGCCGTCTTCTTCTTGTCTCAAGGTTTTGGTTACCGTCGTGGTCCGGAGTTTGCTAGGTAAGCGGACCCAAGGCCAAAATCGGGAATCGGGATCGGCCAAGGCGAGCATTTTCACCCGAAGCGGATACCGGTTTGCTTCAACAAAATGAGTTAAATCGAAAGTCGAGAGCTTTCCCATGCTTCCAGGGAACATGAAATAGCTCTCGACCATGATCCGCGATGAAGATCATGTAAAAACTAAAAAGAGTTTAGATTACGATCCGGTATCGCGGACCGTGGTCGCGTGCGAGGATTGGCCAGGCTGTTTGCCAGTCCGGGATTCCAAGCTGGCCGCTGGAACTTTGGACTCGATGGAACCCTTGCCGGATTAGCAGCCGCCGGTTGATGCGGCTTCTCGGTGCGGATTGGTGAAACCCTGAGGTCTGAACAGGAAACGCCCATGTTTGGGATGCTTGGCGGCCCCCGTATGCTGCTGCGCCGCCTTCGCGAGGTCATGGCGGAGCCGGTCAGCCCGCAGGCCCGGCTCGACAAGATCGTCGTCCATATCGCCGCGAACATGGTCGCGGAAGTCTGCTCGGTCTATGTGCTGCGCGCCGACGGCCGGCTCGAACTTTATGCGACGGAAGGCTTGAACCGTGAAGCGGTTCACCTGACCACGCTGCGCACCGGCGAAGGTCTCGTCGGCCTGATCGCCGAAACGGCCGAACCGCTCGCGCTTGCCGACGCGCAGTTGCATCCGGCGTTCGTGTACCTGCCGGAGACCGGCGAGGAAATCTATTCGTCTTTCCTTGGCGTGCCAATCCTGCGCGGCGGCAATACGCTCGGCGTGCTGGTCGTCCAGAACAAGGCACGCCGCACCTATCCCGAAGAGGAGATCGAGGCGCTCGAGACAACGGCCATGCTGCTCGCCGAAATGATCGCGTCGGGCGAATTGCAATCGCTGGCCCCGCCTGGCCGGGATATTTCGCTCCGCAGGCCGCTCGCCTTGAAGGGAACCCCGGTCGCCGACGGTGTCGGGCTTGGCCATGTTGTCCTGCACGAGCCGCGCATCGTCGTCAAACAGCTCGTTGCCGAAGATATCAAGGCGGAGATGGAGCGGCTCGACACCGCTATTGGCGCCATGCGTAAATCGCTCGATCTTCTGATCGAACGCGGCAAACTTGGTCCCGGCGAACATCGCGATGTTCTTGAAACATTCCGTCTATTCGCGCATGATCGCGGCTGGCTGCGCCGGCTCCGGGAGGCGGTAGTGACCGGGCTCACCGCGGAGGCCGCGGTGGAACGTGTCCAAAACGACGCACGGGCCAAATTGCAGCGCCGCACCGAGCCTTACATGCGCGAGCGGCTACATGATCTCGACGATCTCGCCAATCGGTTGCTGCGTCAGCTGACCGGTCAGAGTTTCGTGGGCGCGCACAAGGATTTGCTGTATAATTCCGTCATTGTCGCGCGCGCCATGGGGCCTGCGGCACTGCTAGAATACGATCGCGCCAAAATTCGCGGCCTTGTCCTCGAGGAATCCGGCGCCTTAAGTCATGTCGCCATCGTCGCCCGCGCGCTGGGCATCGCGGCCGTCGGCGACGTAGCCAACATCGTCGATTTGGTTGAACCCGGCGATGCGGTGATCGTCGATGGCACTTCCGGGGACGTTCAACTGCGCCCGCCGCCCGACGTCGAATATTCCTATGCGGAAAAGGCCCGTCTGCGCGCGCGCAAACAGGAGCAATATCATAAATTGCGCGACGTGCCGGCCGTGACGAAAGACGGCGTCGCGATCGATCTGCATATGAACGCCGGAATGCTGGTCGATCTCCAGCACGTCGCGGAAACCGGTGCCGTGTCGGTCGGGCTGTTTCGGACCGAAATTCAGTTCATGCTGGCCTCGCGGTTCCCCCGGATGAGCGAACAAGAGGCGCTTTACCGGACCGCCCTCGATTTGGCCGACGGCAAGGAGATTACGTTCCGCACGCTGGATATCGGCTCCGACAAGGTCCTGCCCTACATGGCGAAGGTCGAGGAGGAAAATCCAGCGCTTGGCTGGCGCGCTATTCGCCTCGGTCTCGACCGGCCAGGGCTTATGCGTTCGCAATTGCGCGCCTTGCTGCGTGCCGGCTCGAGACGCGAATTGCGCATCATGTTTCCGATGATCGCTACGCTCAGGGAATTCGAGACCGCGAAATCTTTTGTCGAGAATGAACTTGCCCTTTTGCGGCAGCACGGCCGGGCGCCCCCATCGAGTCTCAAGCTTGGCGTCATGATCGAGGTGCCTTCCATGCTCTGGCAGCTTGATGAGACCTGCCGGTGCGCCGATTTTATTTCGGTCGGCTCGAACGACCTCGTGCAATATCTTTATGCCGCCGACCGCGAGAACAAGCGGGTCGCCACACGATTCGATGCTCTGTCGGCACCTATCCTGCATGCCATGAGGCTCATTGCAGACAAGGCCCGCGAATACGGCACGCCGTTGACGCTTTGCGGCGAAATAGGCGGCAAGCCGCTCGAAGCCATGGTCTTGCTTGCGCTAGGCTATCGCGCCCTGTCGATGTCGGCGGCGTCAATCGGACCCGTCAAAGCCATGGTGCTCGCGACCAATCTCCGTGAAGCGGAAGATTTTGTCGCGACCGTCATGAAGGAGACGACCGGGGGCCAGTCCTTGCGCGACAAATTGCGCAAGTTCGCGAAAGCCCAAGGCATTCCGGTTTGATGGCCGTTGGCTGCTCGCCCGAGCGCGAGTGATCCGGGAAAATCGATGCGGCAAGCTCGAATTAACGGATCGCTTACCGAGATCCATTAACCTTGCGGTATGGTCATATACAGGCGTGCGCGCGCGACTCTCTATCCTTTGCTGCTTTATTGCGTCTCCTGCTCGATCGGCGGCTATTTCGTCTGGCATGCGGTGAACGGCGAGCGCGGTCTTAAAACCAACGACGAATACGAACACAGGATCGCGGCGCTGCGCGACGAGTTGGAAGGCGTCAAATCGGAGCACGCCTTGTGGAATCACCGAATCGCATTGCTGTCCGGCCGTGCGATCGATCGCGATCTTCTCGACGAAGAGGCCCGTGCACTGCTTGGCCGCGTCAACCGGAACGACCTTGTTGTATTCCTACCGCGAACGCAAAAGTGAATCGCGCGAGCAAGCGAGCCCCAGCTCGCCTTGCAAGCCTTGTCACGGACCGCTGGAGCTGTTCCATATAGCCAGTCCGGGGGAACTTTCGGTGCATCGCGAGACTTTAAGCGAGCGACGCCGCGAATGTGCTCTCGACAATCTCTGATCCCGTCAAGGGTCGGCCCTTGAATTGCGACGTGCGTACGTTGCCGCCACGGTGTCAGCGGGCTCGCTTTCCTCTTGGACCTGGGCTATTTTTGTTGCTCTCGCCGCTTCCGGCGTTGCAAAAGGGTTCTTCATGTCCGCCGCACCTTCCATTAGCCGCGGCAAAACCGCGCCTTCGAAAACGCAAAGCGCGCGTGCGAACGGCGCCGCTTTTAGCAAGAAAGAGGAACTGGCCGCCTTTCGCAACATGCTCCTCATCCGCCGGTTCGAGGAAAAAGCGGGGCAGATGTATGGCATGGGTCTCATCGGCGGTTTTTGCCATCTCTACATTGGTCAAGAGGCGGTCGTCACCGGAGTCATAATGGCGGCGGCGGAAGGCGATCAGACCATCACAGGCTATCGCGATCATGGCCATATGCTTGCTTGCGGCGTGGACCCCAAGGCCGTCATGGCGGAATTGACTGGGCGGCGAAGCGGCGCCTCGAAGGGGAAGGGCGGCTCCATGCACATGTTTTCGAAGGCAAAACATTTCTACGGCGGCCACGGCATCGTGGGGGCGCAGGTGCCGCTCGGCAGCGGGCTGGCGTTCGCCAACCGTTATCGCGGCAATGGCAACATTTGCTTCACTTATTTCGGCGACGGCGCGGCGAACCAAGGTCAAGTCTACGAGAGTTTCAACATGGCGGAACTCTGGAAACTGCCTGTCGTCTATATTATCGAAAATAACCGCTACGCCATGGGCACGTCCGTCACGAGGTCTTCGGCGCTGACCGATTTTTCCAAACGCGGCCAATCCTTCAACATTCCGGGCGAGCAGGTCGACGGCATGGATGTGCGTGCGGTGAAGTCCGCCGCCGCTGGCGCCGCTGAATGGTGCCGGACAGGCAATGGCCCGATGATCCTCGAAATGCAGACCTACCGCTATCGCGGCCATTCGATGTCGGACCCGGCGAAATACCGGTCGAAGGACGAAGTGCAAAAAATGCGCGAGGAGCGTGATCCGATCGAACAGGTCCGCGCGCGCTTGTTGACGAGCAAGCAAGCCAGCGAGGACGATCTCAAGAAGATCGACGCCGCTGTTCGCACTATTGTCGCCGAGGCCGCGGAATTTGCCTCGCATGAGCCGGAACCGGACACGACTGAGGTATGGACCGACGTTTTAGGATAATCGGTAGAGAAAGAAACGAGCAAGGCGATTGCAAGGGCACCAGATGGCGACGAACATTCTCATGCCCGCGCTTTCGCCGACGATGGAGCAAGGCAGGCTTGCGAAGTGGCTGAAAAAAGAAGGTGACGCGGTGCGCTCGGGCGATGTCCTTGCCGAGATCGAAACCGACAAGGCGACCATGGAGGTCGAGGCGATCGATGACGGCACGCTTGCGAAAATTCTGGTGCCGGACGGGACCGACAATGTCGCGGTTAATACGCCAATCGCGGTGATCGCGGCGGAAGGCGAGGACGTGCTGGCCCCTGCGTCGGCCGTACCCGCAAGCGGCGCGAAGCCGGTGACGCGCGCGGGGACGGCGCCCGCGCCAGCAGCCGCGTCAAGCGAACCTACGAAAAACTCCGGGCCCGCAATTCCCAAAGACACGGCGATGGTCGCACTCAGCGTACGCGAAGCCTTACGCGATGCGATGGCCGAGGAGATGCGCCGCGACGACAGCGTTTTCATCATCGGCGAGGAGGTCGCCGAATATGAAGGCGCCTATAAAGTCACCCAGGGGTTGCTGGCCGAATTCGGCGCCCGCAGGGTGGTCGATACGCCGATCACCGAACATGGTTTTGCCGGGCTCGGGATAGGCGCGGCCTTCGCCGGCCTCCGCCCGGTCGTCGAATTCATGACCTTCAACTTCGCGATGCAGGCGATGGACCAGATCATCAATTCCGCCGCCAAGACGCGCTATATGTCCGGTGGCCAGATCGACTGCCCGATCGTGTTTCGCGGCCCCAATGGCGCGGCCGCGCGGGTGGCCGCGCAGCACAGCCAGGATTATGCCGCGTGGTATTCGCATATTCCGGGGCTCAAAGTTGTCATGCCCTATACGGCTTCCGACGCCAAGGGGCTCTTGAAAAGCGCGATCCGCGATCCGAACCCGGTCGTCTTCCTTGAAAACGAAATCCTTTATGGGCACAAATTCGATGTGCCCACGCTCGACGATTTTCTCATTCCGATCGGCAAGGCACGGGTCGCCCGCGCCGGCAAGGATGTCACACTTGTTTCCTTCGGCATCGGCATGGTCTATGCGCTGAAAGCGGCGGAGGAGCTGGAGCACGAAGGGGTTAGTGCCGAAGTCATTGATCTACGCACGATCCGTCCGATGGACAGCGAAACGATCATCCAATCGGTCAAGAAAACCGGCCGCTGCATTACCGTCGAGGAAGGCTGGCCGCAGAGCGGTGTCGGCGCCGAGATCATGGCGAAAATCATGGAAAACGCGTTCGACTATCTCGATGCGCCGGTGGTGCGGATTTGCGGCAAGGATGTGCCGATGCCTTACGCGGCGAACCTCGAAAGGCTCGCTCTGCTGAATGCGGAAGAGGTCGTCGCGGCGGCGAAAGCGGTGCTCTATCGTTGAGCCGGAACAACAGGTGAGCCTTGCCATGCCAACCGACATCCTCATGCCAGCGCTTTCGCCTACCATGGAAAAAGGCAATCTTGCCCGCTGGCTGAAAAAAGAGGGCGACACAATCAAGCCGGGCGATGTGCTCGCCGAGATCGAGACCGACAAGGCGACCATGGAAGTCGAAGCAATCGAAGAAGGCGTGCTCGCCAAGATCGTCGTGCCCGAGGGGACCGCGGATGTGCCGGTCAATGATGTGATTGGGTTTATCGCGGGCGAGGGGGAAGACGCAAAGTCGGTTGCAAACAGGACTGTGCCCGCCAAGGAAAAAACTCTGGACGTGCCAACCGTCACTCCGGCCGCCGCTGCAGCTCTCAATGGAGACAATGGCCCACGCTTTTTCGCCTCGCCGTTAGCGCGCCGGATCGCCAAGGAATCCGGGCTCGACCTTGCATCGATCACAGGCACTGGTCCGCGCGGCCGCATCATTGAGCGCGATGTCAAGGCGGCGTTAGCGCACGCCCCCGCCGCAGTTCCAGCGCAAGACACCAAATCGCCATCTGTTTCTTTGTCTGCGCTGCCGGACTCTTTCCAAGAAATCCCGCACGATTCGATGCGCAAGACCATTGCGCGCAGGCTTGTCGAGGCAAGCCGGACGATTCCGCATTTCTATCTTACCGCCGATTGCAACCTCGACGCTCTGATGGCCTTGCGCGAAGCGATCAATGCTGCCGCGCCCAAGGATAAGGAGGGCAAGCCTGCTTATAAAATCTCGGTCAACGATTTCATCATCAAGGCCCTGGCGCTGGCGCTGATCCGCGTCCCGGACGCCAATGTGACCTGGACCGAGACCGCCATGCTGAAACACAAGCACGCCGATATCGGCGTTGCGGTGGCGACCCCCGGCGGTCTGATCACGCCGATTGTCCGCGCCGCCGAGACCAAAAGCCTGTCCGTGATATCGAGCGAAATGAAGGATTTTTCAGCCCGCGCCCGTGCCCGCAAGCTGATGCCCGAGGAATATCAGGGCGGCTCTACTTCGGTATCGAACCTCGGCATGTTCGGGATAAAAAGTTTTTCCGCCATCATCAATCCGCCGCAAGCGACAGTCCTCGCGGTTGGCGCCGCGGAGCCGCGCGTCATCGTCAAGAATAGCACGCCAGCTGCCGCAAGTTTGATGAGCGTGACGCTTTCCTGCGATCACCGCGCGGTCGACGGCGTTTTGGGCGCTAACCTTCTAGCCGAGTTCAAGGATCTGATCGAACAACCGGCGGGGATGCTGGTTTAGGGGTTGAGTTATGGCGAGACAGCGGAGCACGGAAGATTTCGTAAAACATTTAAATCTGTTGAAGCAGAGAAGCGGTAATAACCCACGTGGAATCCGAAGCGCGTTGGAGCGCGATCCTCAAGTCGCTATTTCGATCCGGGAACTGCTTACTGCTTCCAGAACAATCGATTGGCACGAAAACAATTCAAATTTGCGTTTCATTCCACAAGCGCATCCAAAGTTTTCAGAGGCGTTGGAGGATTATCGCAAGCGTTGGCGGCATTCCGCTTGGATCACGCTGCTAGATTGGGAGGCAGAAAGGGCCGGTCGCGAAACATTGACAGCACGCATCGAGCGAACGTTATCCGAGCTATCTGATAACAAGGACTCATCTTTTGTCGCTAACGAAGATGACGATTGGGATTTCGATCCCGAAGAGCATTCCGCAGCAACCCATATCGAAGGAATGGCCGATTACATTGGCGATAAAGCCGATGACGAGCCTTTCTTCAGCCGAGCAAAGGGCGCGTGGGACTGGCTAGTTAATACCGTTGGTATTGATCTCGGTACGGTTGAAAAAAGGTGGCGAGAGTTTCCCGTTCTCATTGTCCCTGAGCATGTTTCGAATGCGCATGGGCTCGACGAGCCGAAGAGCTTGTACTCGTATCTTACAAATATTCGTTTGGCCTACATGATAGGGGCAGATCTGGCCGCCATCGCAATGTGCAGAGCGGCGACTGAAATCCTTAAAGAAATTCAATCTCGTACAAAAGATTGACGACGGAAATAATATATTACATTTCAAAGAGGATATTAAAAATGCCGATCGGAATCGCACGATTGTTCGAGATTGGGTCGAGGCGCTTCAAGTAGTGATCGACGGAGCGCCTCGACCGCGAGAACACGTGGACCATGCCTAATCCCTACGACATACTTGTTATCGGCGGCGGGCCGGGCGGCTATGTCGCGGCGATCCGCGCCGCCCAGCTCGGCTTCAAGACAGCCGTCATCGAGCGCGAGCATCTCGGCGGCATTTGTCTAAACTGGGGCTGCATTCCCACCAAGGCATTGTTGCGCTCGGCGGAAATATTTCACTATCTCAACCGTGCCAAGGATTATGGCCTCAAGGTTGAAGGCAAGATCGGTTTCGACCCCGCCGCCGTCGTGAAAAGATCGAGGGCCGTCTCGGCGCAATTGAACAATGGCGTCGGCTTTCTGCTCAAAAAGAACAAGGTAGACGTCATCTGGGGCGAGGCGACGATCGCAAGACCCGGCGAGGTGTTGGTCGCCGTGCCGCAAAAGCCCGCGATGCAACAGCCAAATCCCATCCCAAAAGGCGCATTGGGCGCGGGCACCTACACGGCCAAAAATATCATTATCGCGACCGGCGCGAGGCCGCGCGTCATACCGGGCATCGAGCCGGACGGAAAACTTATCTGGACCTATTTTGAGGCCATGGTGCCCAAAAAATTTCCAACCTCCCTTATCGTCATGGGTTCGGGCGCGATCGGGATCGAATTCGCCTCCTTCTATCGCACCATGGGCACAAAAGTGACCGTCGTCGAAATCCTGGCCCAAATTCTTCCCGCCGAGGATGCGGAAATCGCCGCACATGCCCGCAAGCGCTTTGCAAAGCAGGGCATCGAGATTTTGACCTCGGCCAAGGTGACGATGGTCGAGAGAAAGCGGGATAGCGTTGTTGTCGCGATCGAAGACGACAAGGGTGCGGCGCGGGCGTTGGAAGCCGAACGGATGATTTCCGCTGTCGGCGTTACTGGCAATGTCGAGAGCCTAGGGCTTGAGTCGCTAGGCGTGAAGATTGAGCGGGGAATTATCAAAGCCGATGGATTCGGACGAACTAATTTGCCGCGGATTTATGCGATCGGCGATGTCGCCGGCCCGCCCATGCTCGCGCATAAGGCCGAGCATGAAGGGGTGATCTGCGTCGAGGCGATCAAGGGTCTCGATCCGCGACCCTTGGACAAGACGATGATACCGGGGTGCACCTATAGCAATCCGCAAATCGCTTCCGTCGGTCTTAGCGAGGAAAGAGCTAGAGAGCTGGGTATTGAAGTCAGGATCGGCCGCTTTCCCTTCATCGGCAACGGCAAGGCGATCGCGCTCGGCGAACCCGAGGAACTCGTAAAAACCATTTTTGACCTCGAAACCGGAAAACTTCTTGGCGCCCATATGGCCGGGGCGGAAGTCACCGAACTCATCCAAGGCTTTGTCATAGCCATGAATTGCGAGACCACCGAGGCAGAACTTATAAATTCAATTTTTCCGCATCCGACCCTGTCGGAAATGATGCACGAGAGCGTTCTTGATGCCTATGGAAGGGTGATCCATTCGTGAATCTATGACGCAATATTGGGTTTCGCTCTCCGAGATAATCCGGAACATCGGGCTAGTTATTGCAGGCTCGGTCGCCTTGACCGAAGACCCCTCTGGCCTGGCAAAATCGCTCCGCTTGCCGTTTCGCGCCGCTCCCAGGCGCGGTCCCCTCGCCAAAAAGGGCGAAGCCCGTCTCAGGGATGTTCAAAGTCCTGTCGCGCTGGAATGGCCTGCCCGGTCCAGTGACGGAGGCTGCGCCGATTGAGCTTCGTGGCACGTGGCTTACTCGACCGGAAAATTCCTGAGGCGCTTTGTTTGGCCGCGCCGGACCTTCGTTTCGATGCGGCGTTCGCGGGCCGCGAGGCCCGGACGGGTTTTCACGCGATATTCCGGCTTTTCCGCCGCGGCCGCGATCAAGCGTAGCAATCGCTCGCGTGCGTCCTGGCGGTTCCGCTCCTGCGAACGGTGCGTCCGCGCGAAGATCACCAGCACACCGTCCTTGGTGAGCCTTGTGCCCGCGAGCCGCTCAAGCCGCCGTTTCACCGCTTCGTCGAGAGAGGGCGAATGGGTAACGTCGAAGCGCAATTGCACGGCGGTCTCGACCTTGTTGACATTCTGCCCGCCGGGACCGCCCGCGCGTGCAAAGGAAAAGGCGAGTTCGGACTGATCGATTACGATCTCCGGCGTTACTTCGATTGTCGGCATGACCTTCGCCTCGTTGCACGGCGTGGTTTCAAATCCATTAACCGCGATGCTTTAGCGCCGATTAAGAAATTGCGCGCATGTCTTGCCAATGGCGCGTCGCGTTCTGCCATTTGCCGTTGCCGGGGCCTTGATGTCGGCGCTGGCCGGCTGCTCGAATTACGAGAGGCCACGCCGGCCGGCTTGGCGCGGCGAGGCGGAAGCCGCCTGTCTCGCGCAAAAACTTATCCATGTCTCGGCCTATGTTCAGCCGGCCCGCGAAATCGACGGCCCTGGTATTTGCGGCCTGACCCGGCCCTTCAAGGTGAGCGCGTTGCTCGATGGCGCGGTGCGCTTCAATTCGGTCTACACGCTCGACTGCCCGATGATCGCCGCGCTCAATGCGTGGGTCGGCGAGATCGTGCAGCCGGCCGCGCGGGCACGTTTCGGTCAGGAGGTGGCGGAAATCGATTCGATGGGCGCCTACAGCTGCCGGACGATGAACAATCAGCCGGGCGGACGCATTTCCGAACATGCATTTGGCAATGCCTTCGACATTGGCGGTTTTCGTCTCGCGGACGGGCGCGAGATTTCGATCGTCCGCGACTGGACAAGGGGCGACGATCAAACGCGGGCTTTCCTGCAAGACGTCCATGCCGGCGCTTGCGGCCAATTCACGACGGTGCTTGGGCCCGGCGCCAATATCTTTCACTATAATCACATCCATGTCGATCTCGCGCTGCATGGCAATACATCGGCCGGCCCGCGGCGGATTTGCCGGCCTCTACTTTGGCCGAGCGCGACTCCCGAGCCGCCACGCGACGGACTGCCCAATCCGCCGGAAATCGACGAGGATGTCGATATTGCTCAGGCAGGACACCCCCCCGGCGACACGCTGGCCTTGCACGTGGGGCCCGGGCCGGCGCCGCCCGCGCGCATACCCGACGCCTATTTCGCCGCCGCCGCGCGCGCGTCCTCCGCGCGCGCATATGCGCCGGTCCAGCCGGCGCCGGGGCGCGGGTCGTTGCGCGAAGACGGCGCCTTCGTTCCCGAGGGCCAGCCATCCGATTGGGACTTGCCGCCCTCTAGGCCGGGGCGTTAGGGCATGCCCTAGACGGCGGCATATGGTCTGCGCTAGATACGCTGGTATATGGGCCGTGCAATTTGCACTTCCGGCGTGCGCGGCGGCGATTACCAATTCGCTGGTTGAATGAAATGGAAAGAGAAATGCCACAAGGCTATTTCGACGAAACCAAGGCGACCGCGCGGCTGCCAAACCTCGACATCGAGATTGTTCATAGCCGTTCGCCCGAAGGCGACGCCGAACGCATTACAATCAGCCTGCAAGCGGCGCCTTCCTTCGAGGCATTTGGCCGTTTCCTGGAGGCCACAAATCCGTTTCTATTCTGGATGGGCTTCGCTCAGACGGCTTGGGCGCCCTGGCTTGGCTCCCGCCCCGCCAGTCTGCCGCCGGGAAATGTCACCCGTCTTCGGGCACCTCCGCAAAGCGCCGGACCTAATGGCACGCCAGAGCGTGAGGGCGCCGGTATTGGAAAAGTCGGCCATTCCAACGGCGGCGAGGAATGACACTCATCGCTATCGCAAATTCTTGCTCTTCCGATTGAAAAGCGTTGCCGGTCAATCCACAATTCTCATTGCGTGAGCCTTTCAAGAGCCATGACAAAACATCCTACCGCCGCCAGCGGAGCCGGCGCGAGGAGATCGTCAATGAACCCCTGCTTGCCGTTGATGGATTTTAGCCAAAACCCAAGAATGCCGAACTCCGCAATGGTCAAAAGATCGATTGGGAAAGCGATCATGGTCATTTCACGCTCCTCTCTTCTAGAGCCCTGACGATGCCTCCCGGAACGACCTCCCCTTTTAAAATGCGAAATTTTAGAGACCTGCTTTGGGCTGCCGCCGGTGACGTAGGGCATAACTTTTGCCCGCATTCGCTAGTCTGACGGCGGCGCGCCCTCTGCTGGCGCGGAAACTATGCCCGCATGTCGGCGCCGGCGAGGCCGATCGCAATCCCTTGCCGCCTAGCGATCTCGAGCTTGACCGCGGTCCAATGGCGCGCCGGGCGCGTGCCATCGATGCAGCTGCCCCGGACCCGTTCGCGCGCCTCGAAATAGGCGGACTCGTCGAACCCTTCGATGAGGCGGCGGGCGTCGGCCGCGATTGCCGCTTTCCATTCGGCGCGGCGCCGGAGCAATCCAAGGAACATAGCTAACCTCCACTCAACCAATGAGAGCACAACCCATATACAACTAATAGGAGTAAAACTCAACCATAAATTACAAAAAGGCGCTGAGGGCAAAATTGTTCCAAACGCTTTTCGCCTTGAACTAGGCAATACCTTTTAGCCCGCGAGCGGCGCTAACAAAAAAAAGGGATTGAGCCATGGCGGTTTTTTGCGGTGCAATACGCACGCTGGCCGAAGCCGGGAACCGCTGGGGAGCAAAAGACCGGGCGTTCAAATCTGTTCGAGTTCGATCAGGGTTCCCGCAAAATCCTTCGGGCTCAAAAAAAGGACTGGCTTGCCATGCGCCCCGGTTTTTGGGCGTCCATCGCCGAGGACGCGCGCGCCTGCCCGTTTCAGTTGCTCGCGCGACGCAAAAATGTCGGCGACCTCGAAACAGAGATGATGAATAGCCCCGCCAGGATTTTCAGCCAGGAATTTGGCTACGGGCGAATGCTCGCCGAGCGGTTCGATCAGCTCGATTTTGGTGTTTTCGAGCTCGACGAAAGCCACTGTCACGCCATGTCCCGGCAATGCCAAGGGCCCGCTCACCTTGGCGCCGAGCGCGTCGCGATAAACGGCGCTCGCGGCCGCGAGATCTTGGACCGCGATGGCGACATGATTCAATCGCCCGATCACGCGAATTGCTCCCGCACGCGATCACACCTCGACGACCAGAACATGGACCGCGGGCCGCTTGCCCCATGCCCCCGCGATGGCGTTGCGGACTGCTTTTTCGATCGCGGTGGAGACGATATCCGCGTCGCGCCGCTTTTGCCGGGGCAATTGATCGAACGTTTGAAACAGAGCGTCGTCGACGATCGCGTCGATCGCGACGCCATCGCGGGCGCGCGCCGGTATCCCTGCCGTCATGACGTCAGGCACCCCGGCGAGATCGCCCTGTCTGGTGACTGCCAAGGCAATCGTGACGATCCCGGAAACCGCGAGTTTCTGGCGCGTTTTCAGGGCTTCGTCGCCAAAAGGAACGAGGCTATTGCCGTCCTTGCACAAGCGCCCGCTTGGCGCCTCGCCGATGATCCCAGGGGGTCCCGGCGCAAGCAATACAATGTCTCCGTTGCGCGCCGAGATGACATGCCGCGTGCCCTGCAATTTGGCGAAAGCCGCATGTTCGGCGAGATGAATGTCCTCGCCATGCGCGGGAATCGCGATTTGGGGTCTGGTCCAGGCGTAGAGCTGCGCGATCTCGCCACGCCGCGGATGACCCGAGGCGTGGACGAGCGCGGTGCGATCGGTGACGACTTCGACGCCTGATCTTACGAGATTGTTGATAATTCGACCGACCTCCCTTTCATTGCCAGGAATGGTTCGCGAGGAAAAAATCACGCTGTCGCCGGGATTGAGCGAAACGACCGGGTGGTCGCCCTCCGCGATGCGCGCGATCGCGGCGCGGCTCTCGCCCTGGCTTCCGGTTGCCAGCACGACCAGTTTGTCGCGCGGCATGTGGGCAAACGCATCCTGGGGAAAAAAATCCGGGATGCCGTCGAGGTAGCCGCATTCCCGCGCGACGGCGACTACCCGCTCCATCGCGCGGCCGACCAACACGACCGTGCGTTTTGCCGCCATGGCGGCCTCGGCGACGGCGCGAATGCGCGCCACATTGGAAGCGAAAGTGGTAACCACGACGCGGCCCGAAGCGTTGCCGACGATGTCGCGCAAGGTCTTGCCGACGTCGGCTTCCGAGGGGCTCACGCCCTCACGCAAAATATTGGTCGAATTCGGAGACGAGAGCCAAAACCCCCTCGGCGCCGATCGCGGCAAGACGTTTTGCGTCGGTTGGTTTGCCTATTCCCGGCGCGGCATCGATTTTCCAATCGCCGGAATGAAGGATCGTGCCAAGCCTTGTGCGAATGGCGAGCGCCGAGCTTTCCGGGATCGAATGCGCCACGGCGATAAATTCAACATCAAAAGGCCCGATCGCGGTGGCCGTTCCTTGTGCGACGACGATGATTTGCACATCCGGGGCGCCGGGCTCCGCGAGGCGTTTGGCTTTAAGAAGCGCAGCGGCGAACCGCGTCGCATAGACGGGGCAGCCAAGCCGCGGCCATAGGTCAGCGACCGCGCCGATGTGATCCTCATGCCCATGGGTGATCACGAGACCGACCAAATCAGCCCGCATCTTTTCGATGAAGCTTATGTCCGGGATGACGAGGTCTATCCCCGCGAGATCGGGGCCAGCGAAAGTCACCCCGCAATCGACCATCAGCCATTTCAAGTGTCCCTTGCGGCCAAAGCCGTAAAGCGCGAGGTTCATGCCGATTTCGCCAACGCCTCCTAGAGGCACAAAGACGAGCTCGTCATTACTTTCGTTCATTTGCACGAGCCTTTCCTCGACCTAAACGGCACGATCCAGCAAGCACCAACCGGTTCGTGAAAAAATACAAAGAACACTTCAGGGTGCATCGCGCGGCCTGAATGCGCTCTTTGCTGTCCTCGGCCGTGGCAGAGCTACCTCGTCACGGCGAAAAGAAAACGTCGCCCGCCTCGATCGCAACCTGACCGGACGCCTGTTCGAGAATGAGCCGTCCGGTCGCATCGATCGTTTGAAATGTGCCCTCGATTGTTTGCGAGGGCCGCGCCACGCCGATCCATGCGCCAAGACCGACGGCAAGCGAGAGCCATTCGACGCGGATCGCTTCGAATCCGGCGCCCGCGGCCCAAACATCGAGCCAATGCGTCATCGTCGCGGAAAGCCGCGCGAACACTCTTGCGGGCGCGACCGGCTGGCCAGCGATCGCGGAGAGATTGGTTGCTTGGTAAGGCGTATTTTCTGGATGCGAATGGCAGTTCACGCCGACACCGGCGACACACGCGAAGCGGCCATCGGGGAAATTCGCACTCTCCAACAATATTCCGCAAAGCTTGGCGCCGTCATGGAGAACATCATTCGGCCATTTGATCGTAACACGCCGATCCGCGCAAAGAATTTCGCGCAGCGCATGGGCAGCCGCGACGCCGGCGACAAAGCCGAGTTCCGCGGCCCTGTGCGGCGGCGCCGGATCGATCAGTAGCAGGCTCGCATGAAGATTGCCCCTCGGCGACGACCAGGCGCGGCCATTGCGCCCCCGGCCCCTGGTCTGGGTATCGGCGATCACCCACAGCCGTCCCGCATCCCCGGACCGACCGCGCGCCAAGCCCTCGTCGTTGGTCGAGGCGAGCTGGTCATAACGGACCAGACGGAACGCATTATCTTTGGCCGCTCCGGCGAGACGATACAGGACAAAACCACCATTGGCTGCAAGTTCAAAACAGCGACCTCGCCGCCGCCATGGTGGCGTCGATGAAGAGGCCAGGATAGGCGAACAAGAAAACCACCAGAATGCCACTCACCGCAAGCACGATACGCGGCGCGGGCGCGGACCTATCGAATGCGGGCGCTGGTTCGTCAAAATACATGATCTTGACAATCCGGAGATAATAAAACGCCGCGACCGCGCTCGACAGAACGCCAATGACCGCAAGTGGGTAAAGCTGCGCCTGGATCGCCGCGTTGAAAACATACCATTTGGCGAAAAACCCCGCGAGCGGGGGTATCCCCGCCAAGGAAAACATCATCGTCGCGAGAAAGAACGCCATCACTCCGTCGGTCCGGGCGAGTCCGGCAAGATCGGAAATATTTTCGACGCCTTCGCCGTTGACCCGCATCGACAGGATTCCAGCGAAGGTGCCAAGCGTCATCACGAGATAAATCGCCATATAGGCGAGCACGCTGGCGACGCCGGCTTCTCCCCCCGCCGCAAGGCCGACGAGGGCATAGCCGATGTGGCCGATCGCGGAATAGGCCATCAGGCGCTTGATGTTGGCCTGGCCGATCGCGGCGAAGGCGCCGAGCACCATCGACAGGAGGGAAAGGAAAATCACGATCTGCCGCCATTGCGGGGCAATGCCCGGAAACGCGGTCAGGATCACCCGCAGCGTAATGGCGACGGCGGCCATCTTCACCGCCGTGGCAAAAAACGTGGTCACCGGCGCCGGCGCGCCTTCGTAGACATCCGGCGTCCACATGTGGAACGGCACGGCCGACATCTTGAACGCGAGCCCGGCCATCAGGAACACAAATCCGAAGACGACGCCTAGCGAAGCCTTTCCGTTGATGGTTTCGGCGATGCCGGCGAAGGAAACGGTGCCGGCGAAACCATAGAGCAGGGAAGCACCATAGAGCAGCATCCCGGACGACAGCGCGCCGAGCACGAAATATTTGAGGCCGGCCTCGGACGCCCTGATATTGTCGCGATGGAACGCGGCGAGGACATAGAGGGCAAGCGACATCAATTCGAGCCCGAGATAAAGCGCGATGAGGCCCGCCGCCGAAATTAACATCAACATCCCAAGCGTCGCCAAAAGAATGAGGATCGGAAACTCGAATTTGTCGATTTTTTCGGCGGCCAGAAAATCCCGGCTAATGACCAAGGTGACGAGCGATCCGGCGAGCGTCAGCACCTTCATGAAGCGCCCGAACCCGTCATTAATGAAGGCACCATCGAAGACGATAGCATTCGTCTTGCCGCCGAGCAGGATGACCACAATCGCGGCGCCGAGAAGACCGGCGGCGATCTCGGTTACCAGCCCGTCCGATTCCTTGCCACGGATAGCCCCAAGCAGCACGAGCACGAGAACGCCCGCCGCCAAAATGAGTTCAGGCAAGCAATGTGCGAGGGCGGCTGACAAATGCGACATTCTTGCAGCCTTTAGTGGAATGCCAGCGCGGCCGTCTTGGTCTCACCGAGGGCTGTGTCATAGCCTTTGATGAGGGTGCTTATGGCGGCCGCCGAGGCCTCCAAAACCGGGGCCGGGTAAACGCCGAAGAAGATCGTCAGGGCGACAAGCGGCGCGAACACAGTGACCTCGCGCCACGAGAAATCGCGGATCGAGGCGAGGCTCGGCTTGTCGAGAACGTCGAATATGATGCGGCGATAAAGATAGAGCGCGTAGGCCGCCGACCAGATAAGGCCGGTCGTAGCCAGAAACGCGACCCAGCTGTTGATCCTGAACGTGCCAAGCAACGTCAGGAACTCGCCAATAAAGCCCGAGGTGCCGGGCAGGCCAAGATTGGCGAGTGTGAAGATCATGAAAACCGCTGCGTAGAGCGGCATGCGGGCGACAAGACCGCCATAGGCCGCAATTTCGTGGGTATGCAGGCGATCGTAAAGGATCCCCACGCAAAGAAACAGGGCGGCCGAGACGAGGCCATGCGAAACCATCTGAAACACGGCGCCTTGAACGCCTTGCGGGGTCATGCTGAAGATGCCCATCGTCACCAAACCCATATGCGCCACGGAGGTATAGGCGATGAGCTTCTTCATGTCGTCCTGCACCAGGGCAACGAGCGAGGTATAGATGATCGCTATGACCGACAATGCAAAGATAAGCGGCGCGAAATAGGCGGAAGCCTCGGGGAACATTGGCAAGGAGAAGCGGATAAATCCATAGCCGCCGAACTTGAGGAGCACGCCGGCAAGTATCACGGATCCAGCTGTTGGGGCTTCGACATGCGCGTCGGGCAGCCAGGTGTGGACCGGCCACATCGGCGTCTTGACGGCGAGCGAGGCAAGGAATGCGAGCCACAGCCATTTCTGCATCGACGAAGGAAAGTGTGTATGCAGCAGAACTGTTATGTCGGTTGTTCGCGCCACGCCATACATCGCCATGATCGCAAGCAGCATCAGGAGCGATCCGGCGAGCGTATAAAGAAAGAATTTGAAACTCGCGTAGACCCGACGCTCGTGGCCCCAAATTCCGATGATGAGAAACATCGGGATGAGGGCACCCTCGAAGAAAAGATAGAAGAGCAAGAGATCGAGGGCGCAGAAAACGCCAACTATCAAGGTTTCGAGAACAAGGAAGGTGACCATATATTCCTTGACGCGAGTTTGAATCGATTGCCACGACGCAAGAATGCAGATCGGCATCAAGAAAGTGCTCAGCAAGACAAACGGAAACGATATTCCATCAACGCCCATCTTGTAGACCAGGCCGTGTCCGAACCAGCCTTTCTCCTCAACGAATTGAAAAGCGGAGGAAGAGGGATCAAACCTTGCGTAGGCATAAAGCGACAACAGAAAGACAATGACGGTCGTCCCGAGCGCGGCCCGGCGGGCGTTTTCCAAGGTGGCTTCGTCGTTGCCGCGCAGGGCGAGGATAAAGCCCGCGCCAGCAAGCGGCAAAAAGACGATGCAGGACAAAATGCCGAAGCCAAACATCAGCGCACCCCCTCAGCCATATACCAGGTCATAGCGAGGGCGAGACCGAAGAGCATGGCGAAGGCGTAATGGTAGATGTACCCGCTTTCCAGCCTGACGGCGCGTGCCGTCACATCGACGACGCGCGCGGCCACGCCATCAGGGCCGAGGCCGTCGATAATCGCGCCATCGCCGCCTTTCCAGAAGAGTTGGCCAAGCCGAAACGCCGGGCGCACGAAAATAAAGTCGTAAAGTTCGTCGAAATACCATTTGTTGAGAAGAAACTCATAGACAGGCCGGAAGATACGCGCCAGCCAAGCGGGAATCGACGGTGCCAGAACGTAGAACAGCACCGCGACCAAAGAGCCGAAGGTCATCATAAGGGTAGGGAGCTGCCTCGCGAACGCCGGAATGTCTTCCCGAGCTTCGAGGATGTGATTATCGGGTCCGAGATACAGGGCCCCTTTCCAAAATCCGTCCCCGCCCTTGCCGATGAAGTCATGTGAAAAGACGACGCCCGCGAACAAGGCGCCCACAGCCAGCACGGCCAATGGGATGAGCATGGATAGGGGCGATTCATGCGGATCGAGCGCATGTCCCTCGTGCCCATGCACGGCGTGATCATGTCCGGCGGCGGCCCAGCGCGGCGCGCCGAAAAACGTTAAAAAGACGAGCCGCCACGAATAGAACGCGGTAAGCCCTGCCGCGGCCGCCGTGAGCACATAACCGTAGAAGGCGCCAGGGCGATCCGACGCAAAGGCCGCCTCGATGATCGCGTCCTTGGAATAATAACCGGCGGTGTAGGGAAAGCCCATGAGCGCCAAGCTGCCGACCGTCATCATGGCGAGGGTAAAGGGAATCCTCTTCCAGAGCCCGCCCATTTTACGCATGTCCTGCTCGTGATGCATCGCGGTTATGACCGATCCGGCGCCGAGAAACAAAAGCGCCTTGAAGAAGGCGTGCGTGAACAAATGGAAGATGCCGAGCGAATAGCCACCGACGCCGAGGCCGACGAACATGTAGCCGAGCTGCGAGCAGGTCGAATAGGCGATGACCTTCTTGATGTCGGGTTGGACCAGGGCGATCGTTGCCGCGAAAAACGCCGTCGTCGCCCCGATGATCGTAACGAAAGAGAGCGCCGCCGGTGCCTGTTCGAACAGCGGCGAGAGCCGCGCGACCATGAAGACCCCCGCGGTCACCATGGTTGCCGCGTGAATGAGGGCCGACACCGGAGTGGGCCCCTCCATCGCATCGGGCAGCCAGGTATGCAGCAGGAATTGGGCCGATTTGCCCATCGCGCCCATGAAAAGGAGCAAGCACGTGATTGTCATCGCGTCCATGTCGAGACCGAAGACATGGACCGTCTTATTGGCGAGGCCTGGCGCCGCCGCGAAGATCTGATCGAAGCCAACCGAATTGGTCAGAGTAAAAACGAGAAAAATGCCGAGCGCGAAGCCGAAATCGCCAACACGGTTGACGACGAATGCCTTGATCGCGGCGGCGTTGGCGGAAGGTTTTTCGTACCAGAAGCCGACCAAAAGATAGGACAGGAGGCCGACCCCCTCCCAGCCGAAAAACAACTGAACGAGATTGTCGGCCGTCACCAGCATCAGCATCGCGAAGGTGAACAGCGAGAGATAGGCAAAGAAGCGCGGCCGCGAGGGATCGTCGCTCATATAGCCGATCGAATAGAGATGCGTGAGCGACGACACCATCGTGACGACGACAAACATCACCGCCGTCAATGTATCGATCCTAAGCGACCAATCGACCTGCAACGCGCCCGAGGTGAACCAATTGCCGATGACCGAAACAGTTGCCGGCGCCGTGCCGAGGGCGACTTGGAAGAAAACGACCCAGGACAAAAGCGCCGAGACAAACAAGAGGCTTGTGGTGACGATTTCGGAAGGGCGGGGACCAATCCACCAGCCGAAAGGCCCGGCGATTAAAAATCCCAAAAGCGGGAGGAAGACTATCGCTGCATACATGTCCCGCTCAGCCCTTCAACATGTTGATGTCGTCTACCGCGATAGACCCGCGGTTGCGGTAATAGGCAACGAGGATGGCAAGTCCGATCGCCGCCTCTGCCGCCGCGACGGTCAGGATGAACAGCGCAAAAATCTGGCCGGTGAGATCGCCGAGAAAAGCCGAAAAGGCAACAAGATTAAGGTTGACCGAGAGCAAGATCAGCTCGACCGACATCAAGACCACGATGATGTTCTTGCGGTTCAAGATTACCCCGGCAACGCCGAGCGTGAACAGAATGGCCGCGACAATCAAGAACTGGGCGAGCGAGATCGTCATGATGGTTTCTCTCCGGTGCCGCCTGCGGGCAAGCTTGCAATGCCCGGTTTCAAATTCCTTGCCTCGAGGCAACCTTGCGGACCTCGACCGCCTCGGCCGGTGTCCGCGCGTTCTGGATTGCCACGTTCTGGCGTTTCACGCCGGCCTTGTGGCGCAAAGTCAACACGATGGCGCCGATCATGGCTGTCAACAGGATAAGCCCCGCTGCCTGGAACAGATAGACATATTGGGTGTAGAGCACCCGCCCGAGCGCCATGGTATTCGTCATGCCAGGGGGCATCGGCGTCGTGACATTGGCGATCGATACGGGCCCGATCGTCCAGGCGCCAACGACGAAAGCGACTTCGATGAGAACCACGAGACCAATGAGTCCCCCGGCCGGCAAATCTTGCAAAAAACCTTGTTTCAATTCGGCGAAATCGACGTCGAGCATCATGACGACAAAGAGGAACAGGACCGCGACCGCGCCGACATAGACGACGACCAGGATCATCGCCAGAAATTCCGCCCCGAGCAGCAGAAACAGTCCCGCCGCGTTGAAAAAGGCGAGGATCAGAAACAGCACCGCATGCACCGGATTGCGCGCGGAAATCACCATGAAGGCGGCACCAATCATCATCGCCGAGAACAGATAAAAAAACCACGCCGCGATATTCATGGATTAACCCCCGTTTGTCCTATTCCCAGGCAATTGAGGCAAAATTGCCCCTCTTTGCCGCTTCGATCGAGCGCTTACCGGTAAGGCGCATCGAGCGCGAGATTGCGCGCGATCTCACGCTCCCACCGGTCGCCGTTCGCCAACAGCCGGTCCTTGTCGTAATAGAGTTCCTCGCGAGTCTCGACGGCGAATTCCGCGTTTGGCCCCTCGACGATGGCGTCGACCGGGCACGCCTCCTGACAAAAGCCGCAGTAGATGCATTTCACCATGTCGATGTCGTAGCGCGTGGTGCGGCGGGTGCCGTCGTTACGGCGCGGCCCGGCTTCAATCGTGATCGCCTGGGCCGGGCAGATCGCCTCGCAGAGCTTGCAAGCGATACAGCGCTCCTCGCCGTTTGGATAGCGCCGCAAGGCATGTTCGCCGCGATAGCGAGGCGATTGCGGATTCTTCTCGTGCGGATAATTGATCGTCGCCTTCGGCTTGAAGAAATAACGCATCGCGAGCACGAAAGCGCCGACGAATTCGGTCAAGAAAACCGCTTTGGCGGCTTGGTCGAGTTTCATTTTCGTTCGTCCTAATAGGCCAATGTCAATGCCCCATGCCCGCGCCCCAGCCGGTGAACTGGAGAACACCGGCGACGAGGACGACCATGCCGAGCGACATCGGCAGAAACACTTTCCAGCCAAGCCGCATCAGCTGATCGTAGCGGTATCTGGGCACGATGGCTTTCACCATGGATATCATGAAAAAAACCACGCAAACCTTCAAAATAAACCAGATCGGGCCGGGAACCTCGGTGAACAGAGAAAACGTGACCGGTGGCAGCCAGCCGCCGAGAAACAAAATCGTCGTCAACGCGCACATCGTGACGACCGCCACATATTCGGCGAGCATGAAGAGCATGTACGGCGTCGAGGAATATTCAACCATGAAACCGGCAACAAGCTCGGACTCGGCCTCGACGAGATCGAAGGGCGGGCGGTTCGTCTCGGCGAGCGCCGAAATGAAAAAGATCACGAACATCGGGAAGAGCGGCAGCCAGTACCAGCCAAAAAGCCCAAACCGCGTGTCCTGTGCCGCGACGATATCGCCGAGATTGAGCGAGCCGGCGCAGAGCAGCACGGTGATGAGGACAAAGCCGATCGAGACCTCATAGGAAATCATTTGCGCCGCCGAACGCAGCGCCGAAAGAAATGGATATTTCGAATTCGATGCCCAGCCTCCCATGATGATGCCATAGACGGTGAGCGAGGAGATCGCGAAAATATAGAGAATTCCGACGTTGAGATTGGCGATCGCCCAGCCCGCGCTCACCGGAATGACCGCCCAGGCCGAAAGCGCGAGCATGCCCATGACGAAGGGCGCCAATAAAAAAACGCCTTTGTTGGCGCCGTCGGGAATGATAGGTTCCTTGAACACGAACTTCAGCATGTCGGCAAAGCTTTGCCAAAGCCCCCAAGGACCGACCACATTGGGGCCGCGACGCAATTGCGCCGCCGCCCAAATCTTGCGATCCGCGTAGAGGACATAGGCGACAAAGATTAAAAGCACGACGAGGAGCACGACGCTTTTTACGAGCGTGAGAGCCAATGGCCCGGTCCAGGCGAAATCGGTCATCGGCTTTACTCGGCCGCCTCGCGCGCGAAACCCTCGGCGAGCGCGGAGCATTCCGCCATCACCTCGGAGGCGCGCGCGATCGGGTTGGTCAAATAGAAATCGGCGATCGAGGACACGAAGGGCGCGCGCGCGCGTGCGACGCCGCTCGCGGCAAATGTCGAGGCATCAAAGGCTCCGCTCGCGGCGATTTCGTCCAGCTTCGCGAAATGCAGATGGCCCGCAAAAAGGCATGCACGCAAGGCTTTCAGCGAATCGAACGGCAATTTGTGCCCGAGCACATCGGAAAGTGCGCGGAGAATCGCCCAATCCTCGCGCGCGTCGCCGGGCGGGAAATTGGCGCGATCGGCGAGTTGCACGCGGCCCTCCGTGTTGACATAGGTGCCGGATTTTTCAGTGTACGCCGCGCCCGGCAGGATGACGTCGGCGCGGGCCGCGCCCCGATCGCCGTGCGTGCCTTGATAGACCACGAAAGCGCCCGGTTCCACCGCGATCTCATCGGCGCCCAGAAGAAACAGAACATCGAGCGCGCCGCTTTTCGCCATTGATCCCGCGTCAAGCCCGCCTTGTCCCGGCACGAAGCCGAGGTCCAGTCCTCCGGCCCGCGCGGCGGCCGTGTGCAGGATCGCAAAGCCGTTCCAGCCCTCCTTGATGGCGCCGAGCGCCTGCGCCGCCTTGGCTGCGAGCGCCAGGATAGCCCGCCCATCCTCGCGCGCCAGGGCGCCTTGACCGATCAGGACCATCGGCTTTTCCATCTCGGCCGGCGGGGGGTCACCCATGCTGGCGCGCATCTCCGGCTCCGCCCCAGGGTAATTGTATTCATAGTGGTGGACAAAGCTGGCGAGCGTCTCCGGCCCCGCCCCGAGATAGGCATATTCATAGGTGAGATCGGCCTTTTCGCCGATGACGCTGATCGGAAAGCCGCCCTTCAGCCAGCGCTTGCGGATGCGCGCATTCAAGACCGGCGCTTCCTTGCGGGGATTTGAGCCGACGATCACCAGGCCATCCGCCTCGTCGATGCCGGCGATGGCGGGGTTGAAAATATAGCTTGCCCGGCCGAGACTAGGATCCAGTTTCGCGCCATCCTGCCGGCAATCGAGCGAGACGGCACCGAGGCTTTGCATCAGGAGCTTCAGCGCGAACATCTCCTCGACAGCGCAAAGATCGCCAGCAATCGCGCCGATCCGCTCCGGCGGCGCCTGTCCGGTCTTGGCCGCGATCGCTTGAAAGGCCGCTTGCCAGGACGTTTCGCGCAATTTGCCGTTCTCGCGCACAAAGGGGCGATCGAGGCGTTTGGTCTTCAGACCATCGACAATCTCACGTGTCTTGTCGGAAATCCATTCCTCGTTCACGGAATCGTTGATGCGGGGCAGGATGCGCATCACCTCGCGTCCGCGCGTGTCGATGCGGATCGCCGAGCCAAGCGCGTCCATGACGTCGATCGACTCCGTCTTGACAAGTTCCCACGACCGCGCCTTGAAGGTATAGGGCTTTGGCAACAGCGCGCCGACCGGGCAGAGATCGGCGATATTGCCTTGCAGTTCCGACCGCATCGCGGTCTCAAGATAGGTCGTGATCTCCATGTCCTCGCCGCGCCCGGTAGCGCCCATGTCGCCGGTGCCCGCGACTTCCGCCGTAAATCTCACGCAGCGGGTGCAATGGATGCAGCGGTTCATCGAGGTGCGCACCAGCGGCCCGATGTATTTGTCCTCGACCGCGCGTTTGTTTTCAGCATAGCGCGAGGAATGGAAGCCAAAGGCCATGGCTTGGTCCTGCAGATCGCACTCGCCGCCCTGATCGCAAATCGGGCAATCGAGCGGGTGGTTGATGAGCAGGAATTCCATGACTCCTTCGCGGGCCTTTTTCACCATCGGAGATTTGGTGAGCACGACCGGCAGCTCGCCGTTTGGGCCGGGGCGGAGATCCTTGACCGCCACGGCGCAGGACGCCGAAGGCTTGGGCGGCCCGCCCTTCACCTCGACCAGGCACATCCGACAATTGCCGGCGATCGACAGCCGCTCGTGAAAGCAAAAGCGCGGGATTTCGGCGCCAGCCTCCTCGCATGCTTGTAGCAGCGTATATTGAGGCGGAACGTCGATTTCGATTCCGTCAACAATGAGTTTGCTCATGTCATCACACCTCAATGCGGCAGTTCGACGAGGTCAAGGCGCAGCTCCATGCGATCTAGCCGCGCTTCGACTCGATCGCTGCGGCGGTTGACCCCCGCAACCGTTCAACCTGAGCGATTCTTTCTTCGACCGAGGTCACCCGAATCTTCAAGTCGCCAATATCCTCTATGACTCGATCGAGCTTTGTGTCCAGCCGCCGCGGATATTCGCCGCGGATATTCGAAGATGACGTTATCGGGCGCGTCCATCATCCGATTCCCCACTCCGCCGCGACGCCAAAGTCGCGCACCGGCTCCGGATGCGGATTGGCGGCATATTGGTCGATGCGTTGCTCGATCTCTTGACGGAAATGCCGGATGAGACCCTGCACCGGCCAGGCCGCCGCATCGCCAAACGCGCAGATCGTGTGGCCCTCGATTTGCGTCGTGACTTCGAGCAGCATGTCGATCTCGCGCCGTTGCGCGCGGCCTTCCGCCATGCGGGACACGACACGCCAGAGCCAGCCCGTGCCTTCCCGGCAAGGCGTGCATTGGCCGCAGCTCTCGTGCTTATAGAAATAGCTAATCCGGGCGATCGCCCGCACGATGTCGGTCGACTTGTCCATTACGATGACGGCGGCCGTGCCGAGCCCGGATTTCAACTTTTGCAAGGTATCGAAATCCATCGCCGCGTCGATGATTTCGTGCGCTGGAACGCAAGGCACCGACGAGCCGCCGGGGATTACCGCGAGCAGATTGTCGAAGCCGCCGCGAACCCCGCCGCAATGGCGCTCGATCAATTCGCGGAAAGGAATCGACATGGCCTCTTCCACGTTGCACGGCTTATTCACGTGGCCGGAGACGCAGAAAAGCTTGGTGCCGGAATTGTTCTTCGCGCCGAAGCTTGAAAACCATGCCGCGCCGCGCCGGAGAATCGCTGGAGCGGCGGCAATCGATTCCACATTGTTGACGGTCGTCGGACAGCCATAAAGGCCCATGTTGGCGGGGAAAGGCGGCTTCAGTCGAGGCATGCCTTTCTTGCCTTCGAGCGATTCCAAAAGCGCGGTTTCCTCGCCGGCGATATAGGCGCCCGCGCCGCTATGAACATAAATGTCGAAAGGCCAGCCGTGGATATTGTTCTTGCCGATAAGCTTGGCCGCATAAGCCTCGGCGATCGCGGCCTCCAAGCGCCGGCCTTCCAAAACATATTCGCCGCGAATGTAAATGTAGCAGACATGCGCCCGCATCGCGAAGCAAGCGAGGAAACAGCCCTCGATCAGAAGCTGCGGATCGTTGCGCATTATCTCCCGGTCCTTGCAGGTGCCGGGCTCCGACTCGTCGGCGTTGACGACGAGATAGGAGGGCCGCACCGGATCCGGCTTCGGCATGAAGGACCATTTGAGGCCGGTCGGAAAACCTGCGCCGCCGCGGCCGCGCAGGCCCGACGCCTTCATCTCGCCGATGATCCATTCGTGCCCCTTGTCGATCAATTTCTTCGTATTATCCCACCCGCCCCGCGCGACGGCGCCCTTAAGGCGCCAGTTGCCGAAGCCGTAGAGATTGGTGAAGATGCGATCCTTGTCTTCAAGCATCTCTCTTGCCCTTACGATTGGTTCAGATCGGGCGTGCTCAAGAGCCCATTGCGGCCATCGGCGCCATAGAGCGAGGTCAATGAAGTAAGCCCGCCCGCGGGTTCCGAAGTGACGCGCCCAGTTTGCGAACCGATCTTTACGGGGCGGCCCGCGGCGAGATCTTCGAGCAATTTCTCGAAATTCCGTGGCGTCAGATCCTCGTAATAATCCTCGTTGATCTGGACCATCGGGGCATTACAGCAGGCTCCCAGACATTCGACTTCGATCCAGGAGAACATGCCATCCGCCGTAACTTTTCCTTGCTCGCCAATTCTCCTAAGCAGAATTTCCTTGATCGCGCCGGAGCCAGCGAGCAGGCAAGGCGTCGTGCCGCACATCTGGACATAAAACCTTCCGACCGGCGCAAGATTAAACATCGTGTAGAAAGTGGCGATTTCGAGCACTCGGATAAAAGGCATGTCAAGCTTTTGCGCGACCTTCTCGATCGCGGGTTTCGGCAGCCAATAATCGTTTTGCTTTTGGGCTTGCCACAACAGCGGGATCACGGCGGAAGCCTCGCGGCCTTCAGGGTATTTCCGCAAGATTTCCTCGCACTTTGCCTCGTTTTCGCGGCTGAAGGTGAAGGTTTCCGGCTGGTCCTCGGCGAGACGGCGAACGGACATCGATTCAGCTCTTTCGTGTCATGGCCATGGCAGAAGTAAGCTCTGGTAAATTCGTCTGCGGTTCGGAGGTGGTCGGCTGCGTCACCGGTCCACCTCGCCGAAGACGATATCAAGCGAACCCAAAATCGCACTCACATCGGCAAGCATTGATTTGCGGCAGAGAAAATCCATCGCGGCAAGGTGTGCGAAGGCCGGCGCCCTGATCTTGCAGCGATATGGCTTATTTGTGCCATCCGAGACGAGATAAACGCCGAACTCTCCTTTGGGCGCCTCGACCGCGCAATAAACTTCGCCGGCCGGCACATGGAAGCCTTCGGTATAAAGTTTGAAGTGATGGATCAATGCCTCCATCGAATGCTTCATTTCCGCGCGGGAGGGCCGCACGATCTTGCCATCCTTCGCGGCGACCGGCCCGTTGCCATCCGGAGCGGACAGCTTTCCGACGCATTGCTTCATGATCCTGACAGACTGGCGCATCTCTTCCATGCGAATGACTTGCCGGTCGTAATTGTCGCCGTGGCGGCCGACCGGAATATCGAACTCCATCTCCTCGTAGCATTCATAGGGCTGCGCCTTGCGCAGATCCCAGGGCGCGCCGGAGCCACGCACCATGACACCGGAAAAGCCCCGGCGCCAGCACTCCTCGATGCTGATGACGCCGATATCGACATTGCGCTGCTTAAAGATGCGGTTGTCGATGAAGAGAGTCTGCAAATCGTCGCAGACTTTTAAGAAAGGATCGCACCAGGCGGCGATGTCGTCTATCAACTGTTGGGGCACATCCATATGCACGCCGCCGGGCCGGAAATAATTGGCATGCAGTCGGGCGCCGGACGCGCGCTCGTAGAAGACCATGAGCTTCTCGCGTTCCTCGAAGCCCCATAGCGGCGGCGTCAAGGCGCCGACGTCCATGGCCTGCGTCGTGATACAAAGGAGATGCGACAGAATCCGGCCGATTTCGCAAAACAAAACCCGCAGCAATTGGCCGCGCCGGGGCACTTCCATACCGAGCAATTTCTCGATGGCCAGGCAGAAGGCATGCTCCTGATTCATCGGCGCGACATAATCGAGCCGGTCGAAATAAGGTATATTCTGTAAATAGGGGCGCGCCTCCATCAGCTTTTCGGTGCCGCGATGGAGGAGACCAATATGCGGGTCGATGCGCTCGACGACTTCGCCGTCGAGTTCGAGAACCAGCCGCAAGACGCCATGCGCGGCGGGATGCTGCGGACCGAAATTGATCGTGAAATTGCGAACTGGACTGTCGCTCATGTCAAATCAGTCTTGAGGCGGTCGTCATTCCGGGTTGCCCTTGGCCTTCTCGTCGCCAGGCAAAACATAGTCGATCGCGCCCTCCCAGGGCGACAGGAAATCGAACGAGCGGAATTCCTGGTTGAGATGGACAGGCTCGTAGACGACGCGCTTCTGCTGGTCGTCGTAGCGAACCTCGACATAGCCGGTCATCGGGAAATCCTTGCGCAAGGGGTGGCCGTCGAACCCGTAATCGGTCAACAGTCGCCGCAAGTCTGGATGGCCTGAAAAAAGCACGCCGAAAAGATCGTAGGCCTCGCGCTCGTACCAATTGGCGGCGGGATAAAGCCCGCTGAGCGAGGCGACCGGCGTGGCCTCGCCGGCCGCGACCTTGAGACGGATGCGGCGGTTGCGCTTGGGGGAGAGAAGATGGGTGACGACATCGAAGCGCTTCTCTCGAACCGGATAATCGACGACGGTGAGATCGATAAAGGACACGAAGAGACAGCTTGGATCGTCGCGGAGAAAGGTCACTGTCTCGATGAGGCGGACGGGCTCGACCGTCAAGGTCAATTCACTATGGGCGGTCGAAATCCCGCCGATGGCGCCGGGCAGAGCCGCCGCTATGGCCTCGCCGAGTTGTTGCAGGCTGCCGTCCATCACGACTTTCACCAATGCGCGTTTAAGATCCAATTCGCGTTTAGGACGCCGCGCGAGTGTATTGTTCCAACCCGTTTCTTGCCGAATGCCGGAGTCCGAATTGTCCGGACAAAAGTCTTACCGCTCGATCGTCCCGGTGCGCCGGATCTTCTTTTGGAGAAGCAATATGCCATAGAGCAGCGCTTCCGCCGAGGGTGGGCAGCCGGGGACGTAGATATCGACGGGCACGATCCGGTCGCAGCCGCGCACGACCGAATAAGAATAGTGGTAATAGCCCCCGCCATTGGCGCAGGATCCCATCGAGATAACATAACGCGGCTCCGGCATCTGATCGTAGACCTTGCGCAGGGCAGGGGCCATTTTGTTGGTGAGCGTGCCGGCGACGATCATCACATCGGATTGACGCGGCGAGCCGCGCGGCGCGAACCCGAACCGCTCGACATCGTAGCGCGGCATCGAGACCTGCATCATTTCGATGGCGCAGCAGGCAAGCCCGAAGGTCATCCACATGAGGGAGCCGGTGCGCGCCCAGTTGATGAGATCGTCCGCCGTGGTGACAAGAAATCCCTTGTCGGCGAGGCGACCATTGACCGAAAGAAAATATGGGTCCGCCGCCCGCGCGATGTCCGGTTGTGGCAAGTTCAATCCCATTCGAGTGCTCCCTTCTTCCATTCGTACACGAAGCCGATGGTCAGAACGCCAAGGAAGATCATCATCGACCAGAAGCCGAAAGGCCCGGCTTCGCGGAATGCCACCGCCCAGGGAAACAAAAACGCGACCTCGAGATCGAAAATGATGAAAAGCAGCGACACGAGATAAAAGCGCACGTCGAATTGCATGCGGGCGTCGTCGAAGGCGTTGAACCCGCATTCATAGGCGGAATGCTTTTCCGGATCCGGCGCCTTGAAGGCGGCAAGGAAGGGGGCAAGCAACAAGGCGCCCGAAATTGCAGCGGCAACCGCCATGAAGACCGCGAGCGGGAAATATTGATCGAGAAGGCTCGGCATGAAGAATCTCGGTCTTGACGTGGACCCCCGCTTCAAGGGATCCGTACCGCAGTGCAACTAACTGCGCAAGGGGAGTTTGAAATTAGCCGAAGCGGGACTCTTTTCCCTTCCGCCCTTTGTCGCTCGTTAAATACACTCAAAACACTGGCCGCGTAGCTAGCCGCGAAGCGAAGTCTCAACGGTCATTCTTCGTGACAATCGGCGCCGGGCCAGGATCCTGGCAAGGAAGAAACGAGATCGCCGCCGTGCCATTCGATCCGTCCAGCTAGCTTCAGCCCGAGCAAGACCGTCCGCACTTCCCGCGCCGGCGCCTCCGACGCGCGGGCAAGTTCGTCAACCGAAACCGGCACCGGCCCCAAAAGCGCGATAAGGCGCCGCTCAATGTCTTCCCGGCCTTCCCGCGGCCGCCCGGGCGGTTTCACCACGGGCGCCGCCGTGGCACCGTCGCGCTTGTCTGGCGATGCGCCATCCTCCGGATTGGCGGGCGGCAGCCCAAAAGGAGCAGCGCCCACTTCGGGAAGATCGAGCTCGTCCCACAGCGGCTCATACCCCCGGCCTATGGAACCGGGCTCGAAAAAGCCGGTATCCGGTTGTGTACGCGCCAGGTTTTGCTCTACGAGCGCGTCAATGACATCCTCCGCCCTGGTGCAGAGCGTGGCGCCGTCGCGCAACAGATCGTTGGCACCTTCCGCGCGGATCGAGCGGCGAGCCCGGTACGGCAAAGACCTCCCGCCCTTCTTCGGCGGCGAATTTCGCGGTGATGAGAGAGCCGGACCGGCGCGCCGCTTCGACGACGACGACCGCCCGGCAAAGACCCGCGACAATCCGGTTGCGGCGGGGAAAGTCGCGTCCCCGCGCTTCCCAGCCGAACGGCATTTCGCTGATCGCCGCGCCTTGTTCGAGGAGCCGCTCAAGCAGGGCTTCATGTTCGGCGGGATAGATATTCCCCAAACCGCCCGCGAGGACCGCGATCGTCCCGGTCTCGATCGCCGCCTGATGCGCCCGCGCGTCGATCCCGCGCGCGAGGCCGGAGACGATCACATGCCCGGCGCGGGCAATTCCGCGCGTAAGCTGCGATGTGAAGGCGAGCCCGGCCGCCGAGGCGTTGCGGGCGCCGACGATCCCGATTTTCGAGCGCCGCAGGCTCGAAGGATTGCCGCGCATTGCGATCAAGGGCGGGGCCGAGGCGGTGCGCCGCAGAAGTGCTGGATAATCCCGCTCGCCGATGCCAATAAAACGCACGCCCAACCGCTGCGCCGCCTCGATCTCCCGTCCGATCTCCTCGCTAGTCGCGATGCGGATATTCCGGCCCGGCTTGCCGCTCGCGATCAGGGCCGGCAAGGCTGCAAGCGCCGCTCCCGCGCTCCCATGGCGGCTCAGCAGAACACCAAATGTCCGGGGTCCGATATTTTCGCAGCGCAGGAGCCGCAGCCAATCGAAGCGCTCGCCGTCGTCGAGGGGGCCGAGCGTCTCCGGGGCAAGCGGGCTGTCCCCCATCAACTTGTCCCGATCCGCGACTCCGAGCCCGCCGCAAGCCGCGAAATATTGGCGCGATGTTTGACCCACAACAGAATCGCCATAAGCCCGAACACGCGCGCGGCGCCGGTCTGGCCCATGATCATAAGAACGATTGGAGTCAGCGCACTTGCGGTAAGCGCGGCGGCCGAGGAATAACGGGTGAGGAAGGCGACCGCGAGCCAGACGATGCCAAAGGCCAGGCCCGCCGGCCAGGCAATGCCGAGAAGGCAGCCAAGAAAAGTCGCGACCCCCTTGCCGCCTCTAAATTTCAGCCACGCCGGGAACAAATGACCAAGAAAAGCGCCGAGCGCGGCGGCAAGCATGGGGGGGCCCGGCGCAAAATGAGCAACGGCCAAAACCGCGACGGTCCCCTTCAAGAGATCGAGGAGAAGGGTCAGCGCGGCCAAATCCTTTCGGCCTGTGCGCAACACATTGGTCGCGCCAATATTGCCGGATCCAATCGCGCGAAGGTCTGCCGTGCCTGTCGCGCGCGTCAAAATGAGGCCAAACGGAATCGCCCCGCAAGCATAGCCGAACAGAAAGGCGAAAACGCTTTGAAACACGTTACGGAACCGGTTTGACCGAAGGAAGGTCCGTAACCTAGCTTTCCATCGGCGGCGCGGCAACCTGCTGTGGAGGGCGTTACGCCCACCGGCCCCTAGACGACGATATCAGCCCGTGTGCTAGCGACTATCGTCTTGAGCTCTGCCTGCTCAGCCTCGGGCACAGCGAACTTGTCAAGTGTTTGCTGGAGATCGTCGAGAAAGGCGTCCCACTCTGTCGCCGTGATCATGAGAAGTTGGTGCGAGTCCTTCATGGAGCGGCCCGTGTACGTTTGAGGCCCGCCGGCAGCCCAGCAGACCATTTCCGTGACGAGGTACTTGAAGCCTGCAGGGGGAACACGATGATGGGCCTCGTCCACCCTTGGGTTCGCATTCAGGCGGAGGTCAATCATGATCCGGTCGATGAAGTCATCCACCACGGTGGCGATGCTGTAGACACCGCCAAGCCGCTCGTAAAGGCTGAGTGAATCCTCGGTAGCCATCGGAGCCTCCCCGCTTCCGCATATGGGTGAAGGCTATACTATAGCGCGGCGCCGGACCACCCCCCGTCAGCACTCGGAAGCAGCAATTCAACCTGAGACATACCCCCCGAACGCGGCTTGACCAAGCCGCCCGCCCGGCGTACCCAAGGACTTGGGACACCTTTCCCCAACGAAAGGCATCCATCTGGGAGGATGGTTATTTATGGTAGCGACGTTTCCCGCCGCGCGGCCCGCGCGGCCAAGTTTTTCTTGCGGCCCTTGCGCCAAGCACCCAGGCTGGCAACTCCAAAATCTTCAAGGCGCCCCTCTCGGGCGCTCGCACCGGGCCAAGGCCAGCAAGGCCAAATTAAAACGCGCGATTGATTTGACCCGCGAGCTTTTGCAGGTTCCGCGAGATTATCGAATTGGCATTATCCCGGGCTCTGATACCGGCGCTGTCGAGGCGGCGCTTTGGTCCTTGCTCGGCCAGCGCGGCGTCGATGTCTTCGCCTGGGAATCCTTCGGCAAGAGCTGGGTCAACGATATCGTCGAGCATTTGAAACTAAAGAACGCTCGCGCCTTCGTCGCGGACTACGGCGAAATCGCCGATCTCGCGCGCGCCGATTTCGACAATGACATCGTCTTTGCATGGAATGGAACGACGTCCGGGGTGCGCGTCCCCAATGCCGATTGGATCGCGGCCGATCGCAAAGGCCTGACGATCTGCGACGCGACGTCGGCCGCCTTCTCCCAAGAACTCGATTGGGGAAAGCTCGATGTCACCACTTTCTCCTGGCAGAAGGCGCTTGGCGGCGAGGCCGCGCATGGTATGTTGATTGTTTCCCGCCGCGCCGTGGAAAGACTTGAGACCTATACGCCGCCTTGGCCATTACCAAAACTTTTCCGTTTGACCCATGGCGGCAAATTGTTCGAAGCTATATTCGAGGGCGAAACCATCAACACCCCTTCCCTCATGTGCGTCGAGGACTATATCGACGCCCTGAATTGGGGAAAATCGCTTGGCGGACTCAATGCTCTCATCGCGCGCGCCGACGCCAATTCTGAAGCGCTTGGCGACTGGGTGGCGCGGACGCCCTGGGTGGATTTCCTCGCCGCCGATCCGAGGATCAGATCGAATACCAGCGTCTGTCTCAAGATTGTCGATCCGGTCGTCGCCAAGCTTCCGCAAGCGGGCCAGGCCGCCTTTGCCAAAGCGCTCGAGAATTTGCTCGAAAAGGAAAACGTGGCCTTTGACATCGGTGCCTATCGCGCTGCGCCGCCCGGTCTTCGTATCTGGTGCGGCGCGACCATCGAGACGAGCGATATCGAAGCATTGACACCTTGGCTCGATTTCGCCTTCGCGAAAACCAAGGGCGATCTCGCTAAGGCGGCGTAAGCGCGGCGCGGATGCAATCATCCGGCGAGCATAGGATTGCCAGGGCGAGGCAGGGGAGGATTCTGGCCACGCTAGATCTTGATCCGATTTAATCGCGTCAAGATCGAAAACTGTTGTTCGCGCATCACGATGATCCGGCGCCGCCGGTTTTCACTTTCGCTCGATCATGTTCCAGGAGAATCCCCTTGGCTCTGCGCATATTGATTTCCGATGCCTTGTCGCCCGCCGCCGTCGCTATCTTCAAGGAGCGCGGCATCGAGGCCGATTTTCAACCGGGCCTTGGCAAGGACAAGGACAAGCTCGCCAACATCATCGGCGGTTTCGACGGCCTTGCCATTCGCTCGGCGACGAAGGTCACGGCCAAACTTCTTGAGCGCGCGGGCAAGCTGAAAGTGATCGGCCGCGCTGGGATCGGCGTCGACAATGTCGATATTCCCGCCGCGACCGCGAAAGGCGTCATCGTGATGAATACGCCGTTTGGCAATTCGATCACCACCGCCGAACATGCGATCGCATTGATGTTCGCGCTCGCCCGGCAGATTCCCCAGGCCGATTTGTCGACCCAGGCCGGCAAATGGGAAAAGAACCGTTTCATGGGTGTCGAGATCACCGGCAAGGTGCTCGGCATCATCGGCTGCGGCACTATCGGATCGATCGTCGCCTCGCGCGCGATTGGCTTGCACATGCGGGTCATCGCCTACGATCCATATCTCTCGCCGGAACGCGCCGTCGATCTCGGCGTCGAGAAAGTTGATCTCCAAACGCTGCTTGGCCGCGCGGATTTCATTACCTTGCACACGCCGCTGACGGCGCAGACGAGAAACATTTTGTCGGCGGAAAATCTCGCCAAGACCAAGAGAGGCGTGCGGATTGTCAATTGCGCGCGGGGCGGACTTGCCGACGAACAGGCCTTGCGCGCGCTCCTCGACTGCGGCCACGTGGGTGGCGCGGCTTTCGACGTATTCGTGCATGAACCGGCAACTGGAAACCCGCTTTTCGGCCATCCAAATACGGTCTGCACACCGCATCTTGGCGCTTCGACCGGCGAGGCGCAAGAAAACGTCGCGTTGCAGGTCGCCGCGCAGATGTCGGACTATCTGCTCCGCGGCGCGATTGCGAATGCGATCAACTTTCCCTCGATCACCGCCGACGAAGCCCCCAAACTCAAGCCCTTCATCGCGCTCGCCGGCCGTCTCGGTTCCTTTGCCGGGCAGTTCGTCGATAACGGGATTAAAGGGGTGGCAATCACCTATGAGGGCGAAGTGGCCGGGTTGAACACGAAAGCGCTGACCGCATCGGCGATCGCCGGGCTTTTGCGGCCAGTGCTCGCGGGCGTCAATATTGTTTCCGCGCCGGGCGTGGCAAAGGAGCGGGGAATCGTGATCGATGAAGTGACCCGCGCCGCCGAGACCGATTACGAATTGCTCATCACCCTGTCGGTCGCAACGCAAGAACACGAGCGTTCATTTTCCGGTACCGTCTTTCACGACGGCAAGCCGCGCATTGTTTCGATCAATGGGATCGAAGTCGACGCGCTGGTCGCGCCCGTGATGATTTACGTCAGCAATGAAGATAAGCCGGGTTTCATCGGCCGGTTCGCGAGCCTTCTCGGCAATGCCGCGATCAATATCGCGACGTTCGCACTCGGCCGCGACCGCGAGGGCGGCTCCGCGATCGCGCTCGTCGAGGTGGACGGCCCCATCCCGGAAAAGGTGCTCGCCGAAATCGAGACGCTGCCAGGCGTTAAAGAGGCCAAGGCACTGGCGTTTTGATGCCGAATCGCGGCGGCCGATGGCGCCTATCCCTTAAGACGCGCCTTCGTCGATGGATGGCGAAATCGACCACTTCCGTGGCCCTTCGCGCGGAACGTTTCCGTTACCACTGTCCTGAATATTTGCACGCAAAATCCCGCGAGACGCGACGAAATCGCGGTCTTCAAGGGCTGGCGTTGCAGGCGCTCGACAATCTCTGCGGCGATCGGGCGGAATATCAGCGGCGCGACCGCCTCTCGTTCATGCGGTTTGTCGGCCCTGGTCTCGAAGACGCGGTTGCCGGCGCCAAGACTTTGTAGCTCTACCGCGCGGCGCTGGCCAGGGCGGGCGCGGCGGAAGAGCTGTTCGATTTGTTCTTGAAGGACAAGGGTGATCTCGCCAGGGCGAGCGCTGGTTCCAAGCGCTTTTCGCCCGGAGGGAAAAAAGAAAAGCGCGAAGGGCGCGAGTAGCGACGGGAGCCTCAGGCTCCGACGCGCGAAGCGCGCTGGACGAAGAAGCACGAGCGCTCGTATTTGAACCATAGCGGAGTTGATGCCGGCGCAAATTCATGCGCCGTTACGGGGCGAGAGCTGCGAACCGACAATTTGATAACGCCGCCACCTCAAACGCCGGCCGCCCCGCCAAAACCGCAATTTTTAGAGGTGTCCTATTTTTCATTGCCAAATCGACAATCATATGTTTTACTGTTAATGGACCTACGGCAAAAATTACATAACTTTCGCTTGATATTTGATGAATGATCATATTATTAAATCATACGCGAGAGGAGTTTTTCAATTTTATCGAAACCATGGACCTACTTTTTGCCATGCCGGCCATTTTTGATACAGCCGCCGCTTCTTAGCCATTTCGCTCATGATCCAGAAAGGAGCCTCTAGCTATAGAAATGTCAGGACTTGTTATTCGTCAAAAAACTATTTATCCGAGGCTCCCTGTTTCGCCCGCGGTTCGCTCCGTTTGCTCTTGGTATGCGCGGTTACAATCGGAGCCGTCGACTCCAGTACCACATCGGTCATCGAAGTATTTATTAAGAGTTATCGAGGGGTTAAAATGAATTTTTTCGACATGAATTCGGAGGTCTGCAATCTGCGCGCCGAGGAGGAGCGTATTCTTGCTTCCTTCACAAGGCGCTTGATCGAGATCGCCGCCCTCGCGGGGGAGCATGGATCGGCCTCCGCTCCAACCGCGGCGCTCGATGCGATGCGCCTGCCCGCGATCGCCCTCGACCAGGACGGGTTTGTCGCCGACGTGAACGCCGCGGCCGAAGCCATTTTCGACACCGATGTCAAGATCAAGGAGCGGCGTCTTTTCGTTCGCGACTTCGCGGCCCGGGCCCTCCTGAAAGAAGCCATCGATCACTTGAAAACCTCGCCCAGTCTCGGCCCGTTGCCGACCGGCCCGATCATCGTTCAGCGGCAGGACAAATTGCCGGTTATCGTGCGCATTTGGCGTTTCGGCGGGGCGGCGCCCTTGCCGGCGCAGGACGTGCGCGCGCTGTTGACGTTAAATGCCTTGGGGCCGAAACCAGGGCCGCCGGCGGCGATCCTCGCCAGGACATTTTGCCTTACGCCCTCGGAGGCGAAGCTCGCCTGCGTCATCGCCCGCGGCGCCTCGCCCTATATCGCGGCGCGCGAATTGAACATTTCCAAGGAGACGGCGCGCAATCAGTTGAAAGCGGTCTTTGCCAAGACCGGCACGCATCGCCAAAGCGAACTTGTCGCGCTGCTTTTGCAGGTCGAATGACGGACGGGCGCGAGAGCGGACGGTTAATCCCTCGATAAACACCCTCCCGCGAGGTCGTCGAAAATGAAAAAGCAGCAGGAATGCTCGCCTGCGTCACCAAGAAGTAAAACGACAAAGGAGTTGATGGTTTCGCTCTGCACCCGGAAGGGTTCATTGTGGTCCAATGCAAGCGTTATGCTCCAGAATACCCGGTCGGTCGGCCATTGGTTCAGCGGTTCTGGGGCGCAATTGAAGAAAACGAGGCTTAGCGAGGGAATTTTGTGACGACGTCTCGGGTTACCGACGAATTGTTGGGACCTGCGGAACTATCGGACAAGTTAGTCTGGTAGAAATGAGTGAACTAGTGCGTTGGCACAAGACTGCCCCAAGGTTTGAATGATCCGCTCATAGCGCGAGCGTTACGCAGAGCGAAGCTAAAACATTCAACATATTGGCCGGCTCTTCCCTTTCTTTGCCCTTGTCCCGCCCTTGCCCGCCGATGAACGTGGCTTCGCCTCGCCGCCGCCGAAATTATGCGGTCCCATCTCGGCGTCGGTTGGCTTGTGCGGCCGGCTCAAGCGAAAATTGGCGGCGCGTCCATATTTGCGTTCGCCCGCAAAAGCCCCCGCTTCCGCCTCGACATCGCGCTGGCTCGTCAGCGGATCGCCGGCGATCGCGAGTTCGACCGCTTGCAAGCGTTTCAATTCGTCGCGAAACCGGGCGGCCTCCTCGAAGTCGAGATTGGCGGCGGCGGCGCGCATGCGCTTTTCGAGATCGGCGATCGTAGCCTTGAAATTATGTCCGGCAAGAAGCTCCGGCGCGCCAAGTCCGGCATCGGCAGTGACATGGTCCTGCTCATAGACCGAGCCCAATATGTCCGCGATCCCGCGTTTGATCGAGGCGGGCGTAATCCCGTGCGCGACGTTATAGGCCTGTTGTTTCTCGCGTCTGCGGTTGGTCTCGGCCATGGCCCGCGCAATTGACCCCGTCTCGCGGTCGGCATAGAGGATCACCTTGCCATCAATATTCCGGGCCGCGCGGCCAATCGTCTGAACGAGCGACGTTTCGCTGCGCAAAAACCCTTCCTTGTCGGCGTCGAGGATGGCGACCAAGCCGCATTCCGGGATATCGAGCCCTTCGCGCAAAAGATTGATCCCGACGAGCACGTCGAAGGCGCCAAGCCGCAGGTCGCGGATAATTTCGATTCGCTCGATCGTGTCGATGTCGGAATGCATATAGCGCACGCGCACGCCATGCTCGTGCAGATATTCGGTCAAATCCTCCGCCATGCGCTTGGTGAGCACGGTGACTAGGGCGCGGTAGCCTTTTGCCGCCACCTCGCGCACTTCGCCAAGAAGGTCGTCCACTTGAGCCCGCGCGGGACGGATCTCCACCGGCGGATCGATAAGCCCGGTGGGGCGGATGACCTGCTCGACGAAAACGCCTCGCGTGCGCTCCATTTCCCAGGGGCCTGGCGTCGCCGAGACATGGATCGACTGCGGCCGCATCGCATCCCATTCCTCGAAACGCAAAGGCCTGTTGTCGAGGCAGGACGGCAGCCGGAACCCGTATTCGGCGAGCGTCGCCTTGCGCCGGAAGTCGCCGCGATACATGCCTCCGATCTGCGGGATCGTGACATGCGATTCGTCGGTGAAGACAAGCGCATTGTCGGACAGATATTCGAAGAGCGTTGGCGGCGGCTCGCCGGGAAGCCGGCCGGTCAAATAGCGCGAATAATTCTCGATGCCGGCGCAGGAGCCGGTCGCCTCCAGCATTTCGAGATCGAACATGGTGCGCTGTTCGAGCCTCTGCGCTTCGAGCAGGCGGCCCGAAGCGTTAAGCTCGGCGAGACGCTGCTTAAGTTCAACCTTGATGCCCTTGATCGATTGCAGAAGGGTAGGGCGCGGCGTGACATAATGCGAATTGGCGTAGACTTTTATGAATTCGAGGTCTTGCGTCTTCTTGCCGGTCAGCGGATCGAATTCGGCGATCGTTTCGATCGAATCGCCAAAAAAGCCAATGCGCCACGCGCGGTCTTCATAGTGGGCGGGGAACAGCTCGATGGTGTCGCCGCGCACCCGAAACGTGCCGCGCGAAAAATCCCCCGCCAAGCGCTTGTATTGCAGCGCCACCAAATCGGCGATGAGCTGGCGCTGGTCGATTTTTTCGCCAAGTTTTACCGTAAAAGTCATCGCCGTATAGGTCTCGACCGAGCCGATGCCATAGATGCAGGAGACGGAGGCGACAATAATCACGTCGTCGCGTTCGAGCAGCGCGCGCGTCGCCGCATGACGCATCCGGTCGATCTGCTCGTTGATCGAGCTTTCCTTTTCGATATAGGTGTCGGTGCGCGGCACATAGGCTTCGGGCTGATAGTAGTCGTAATATGAGACAAAATATTCGACCGCGTTGTCCGGGAAAAAGCTCTTGAACTCGCCATAAAGCTGCGCCGCGAGAGTTTTGTTGGGCGCGAGAATCAAGGCCGGACGGTTGGTCTTCGCGATCACTTGCGCCATGGTAAAAGTTTTTCCCGAGCCCGTGACGCCTAACAGCACCTGGTCTCGCTCTTGGCACAAGATGCCTTTGACGAGCTCGTCTATGGCGCCGGGTTGATCGCCCTCGGGCTCGAATTCCGAAACAACGCGAAATCTTTGGCCGCCTTCCGTTTTGTCAGGGTGCGGCGGCCGATGCGGCGTCCATGGTTTTTTTTCCCTTATGTTGGGATCGCCGCGCTCCAGCAGATCTTTTAAGGATTCGACGGTGGCAACGACGCCGGTCATCCCCGGAGGGTGGTGCAAAAGCGTGGAATGATCATACTGCGCTTGCGGCGCTTCGGAAACGCCAGGCTGGCGCTCGTTCAGCGCCGGGTTGAGCAGAGCGGCGAGATGCTTTCCAAGCGGCGTGACCTCGGGCCGCGCGGCTTTCGCGCGGGACGTTCTGGTTCCGGCGGCAGTTTTGGGAGCTTTGGTCATGCCGCCAATATGGGCCGAATCAGGTGAGGATCAAAGCCTTCCCCATACATCCGTAAAAATTCTAAACGCTGTTTTTACGCAGCCTGTCGCAGTGTGCGGTGCTAAGTGATATCGGACGCAAAACATGTTCAGCTTCCCCATGCGGCCGGAAGGGTCCTGGCCGAGCGCCTTCAAAAGGCTTATTCGGCTTCAGCGCGGCGTCACCGGCACGCGCTCAATTAGTTTCGCGGCCATCCCGTTTTCACGCTTAATCATCCTTCAGAAGGATTTTTTTTCCTAATGGAGGCCTGTGTGATCGATCCGGGAACACTCAATGCAATTGCTGCAATTATTGGCGCGCTTGCGTACTTACTGGCCGAGCTGCGCATATGGCGGCGCTAGAGACGGTGCGCTGCGCTCGCGGCTTTCCCCTACCCTCTAAACCCAAGTCACTCGCGCTCGATCCGGATGACCTGCGGCTTTTCGGCCAAAAAACCATCGGCGACCGCGGCTTCGAGCGCCTGGCGGACGGATTTTTCATGCGTCGCATGGGTGATCAAAACGACCGGCACCGCGCCGCCCGGACCAATTTTGGCCCCGGGGCGGTGGCGTTGCACGATGCTTTCGAGCGAAATCCCCCGCTCGGCCATCCGCGTCGCGATCGCCGCCGCCGCGCCTGGCCGGTCGAACACCGAAAGCCTGATATAATAGCCGCCTTCGTGCATCTGCATCGGCGCGTGCCGGGCGGGCGTCAGCGACGCCACCGGCCATCCGAACGGCGTGGAGCACGCGCCGCGCGCGATATCGGCGATATCGGCGACGATCGCCGAAGCCGTCGCCTCGCCCCCCGCGCCGGGGCCGACAAGGGTCAGCTCATGTACCGCGTCGGCGTCGATCGTGACCGCGTTGGTGACGCCCATCACCTGGGCGATCGCCGTGGATTTCGGGACCATGGTCGGATGCACGCGCTGTTCGATGCCAAAGGGCGTGCGCTGCGCGACGCCGAGGAGCTTGACGCGATAGCCAAGTTCCGCCGCCGCGTCGAGATCGGCAAGCGTGATCGACTCGATTCCCTCGATGGCGATCGCCGCCGGATCGATGACAGTGCCAAATGCCAGCGAAGTCAGGATCGCGAGCTTATGCGCCGTGTCGAAACCGCCGATGTCGAAACTCGGATCGGCCTCCGCGTAGCCGAGCTTTTGCGCCTCCCTCAAGCAATCCGCGAAAGACAGAGCTTCCTGTTCCATCCGTGTCAGGATGTAATTGCAGGTGCCGTTGAGGATGCCATAGACGCGCTCGATGGAATTGCCGGCCAGTCCCTCGCGCAAGGTCTTGACGACCGGTATTCCGCCCGCGACCGAAGCCTCGAAGGCCAGCGCGACGCCCTTCTCCTCGGCGAGCGCGGCGAGCCGCATGCCGTGCTTGGCGAGCAGCGCCTTATTGGCCGAGACAAAGGATTTGCCCGTGCCGAGCGCGGCTTCCGCCGCCGAGAGTGCGGCGCCCTCCTCGCCCCCGATCAGTTCGACGAAAAGATCGATGCCAGGGGACCGCGCCAGAGCCACGCAATCGTCGAACCAGGCGAAGCCGGCGAGATCGATCCCCCGCCGTTTCTCCCTTTGGCAGGCCGAAACTCCGGTAATCGCGATTTGCCGGCCGGTCCGGCGATTTAGCGCCTCGGCCTGCCGGCCAAGCAGGGTGATGACCGCGGCGCCAACGGTGCCGAGTCCGGCAATGCCGATGCGCAGAGGAGGCGGCATGGACGCAAAGCCCGCGAAGCCGCAGGAGAGGAGACGACAAAGAGCGGCGGCAGAAGGGCTTTTTGCCCGATTTTCGCGATGCGATCAAGGCCGCGCGGAGCGCCGCCGCTTCCAGTCGCCGCGAAACCAAAGACCGAGCAAGTAGGCTGTCCCAGCGATGAAGATCGTGGCAATACCGAAGTTGAACCATGGAAACGGCGGCACCTCGTCAGGCGCAGCACGTTTGATGTTCGTTATATTCGGCACGATTGAGAGAATTTTGATGCGCATACCGTAATAGGTAATGAGCGCGGTGCCACGCTCGTTCGCAAGGGATTGCGCGATCGCCTGGAGCTCGGCCGAATTGAATTTAAAATACCAGGGGAAACCCCAGCGAGTGTCTTCGTTATGAAACACACGGGGTTGTTGGGTTTCGATGTCCTCAGTGTTGACAAAAAACTCCATGTGCGTAGATACATCGGATTTGGTGCTGCCGATCGGACGCCGGGTATCTGTTCCAACAATACGCAATACGTCATGACGTGGAAGGAAGTAGTATAGGAACGCGGCGGGGACGGCGGCGACCGGCAAGGCGATTACGGTGCCAAATAGGATACGGCGGAGCTTTGATGCCATGTTAAGTGTCCGATCCTTGCCAAGGAATGAATGACTGTAGTCATAATTCCGTAAGTGATAACGCCTTTGGCGCCGGATGACGTCGGCGCTTTGTTTAGCGCCCGTCTAGGCTATAGCGTATCATGCGGCCTATGTCGACCCTATCCACCGCGGCGGAACATTTTCGATCGCGGGGCGTTACTTGAACCATTCAACGCGGGAGGAGACGATGAGTATCTATGGATCCATTATGAGCAAGATCTTCGGGGCAAGCAAAACTCCAGCCGCACCGGCTTCGGCGTCCGGGTCGACCAGTGCCCCTGCGTCTGCGCCACCATCGGGTCCTGTTGCGGGGTCTGCGCCGCCTGCTCCCGCTGCGGGGGCAACGCCCGCTGCTCCTGCCGGATCGGTGGACGTGGCCGCGATCCTCGACGCGCTCAACGAGAAAAATCCCGAGGAACTCGACTGGCGCAAGTCGATCGTCGATCTGATGAAGGTTGTCGGACTCGACAGCAGTCTTACCGCCCGCAAGCAGCTCGCGGCGGAATTGAACTATGCGGGCGACACCAGCGATTCCGCGTCAATGAATATCTGGCTGCACAAGCAGATGATGGCGAAGATCGCGGCAAACGGCGGAAAACTGCCAGCCAACCTTACAGCGCATAAGATCTGACTTCCAAAACTGATCCGTGGCGATTTTCGCCACGGACGTTTTACGCGACCGTCATCTCGAGTGTCGCTCAAGCTCTCCTGTCCCTGTTCGAAAACCTATCCGGTCTGGCAATCGGTTTGCCGATGAAGATCGCGAGGTGCCGAGCTTTTGCGCCTCGCCGAGGCGTTGCGCGAAGGTCAGACCCTCAGAACTCCATCCGGGTCAAAATGTAGTTGCGGGTGCCGTTGAGGATGCCATAGACGCGCTCGATGGAATTGCCGGCCAGTCCCTCGCGCAAGGTCTTGACGACCGGTATTCCGCCCGCGACCGAAGCCTCGAAGGCCAGCGCGACGTCCGTCTCCTCGGCGAGCGCGGCGAGCCGCATGCCGTGCTTGGCGAGCAGCGCCTTATTGGCCGTGACAAAGGATTTGCCCATGCCGAGCGCGGCTTCCGCCGCCGAGAGTGCGGCGCCTTCCTCGCCCCCGATCAGTTCGACGAAAAGATCGATGCCAGGGGACCGCGCCAGAGCCACGCAATGAACCAGGCGAAGCCGGCGAGATCGATCCCCCGCCGCCTTTGGCAAAGCTGAATCTGGCGAAATCCTCTGATTCGAACCACGAAGGATTTTGCGGGAAGAAGGTCGCGGAATTCGGGGCGAAAGCCGAACCCATTGTCGGCAGGCAGAAATCCCGCGGTTGCCGTCGACGCGCCCGGCGAACAAGATAAAACTTGGCACATTTCGGAATAGCAAAACGCAACAGCCGCGTGAGACATTCGCGGGGAGAACGGTCGAGAATCGCCGGCTGCCGGCTCGCCCGATCCATTGGCAAAACCATTTCCCGGATCCGGCGTTCGACGGCGCCGGAACCGCGATCCGGACCAAGGAATATTGAACGATGCAGCGCGCATATGCCTCTGTTGCCGGACAATATGATCTTCGGCTCGTTTTCGTCGCCGGATTGATTTGCGTTGCCGCTTGCTTGATATCCATGAATCTTTTCATTCGCGCTAGTGACGCGAAGAGGGGGCGACCCTTTACATGGTTGTTCGCGGCGGCCACGGTCTTCGGCGCGGGCGTGTGGGCGATCCAATTCATTGCCGAGCTGGCCTATGAGCCGGGCCCATAGGCTACGGTGCCGGTTTGACCGTAGTTTCGTTGCTGGCAGCGATAGGGACCGCCTGGCTCGGGATGTTTGTCGCGCACCGGTTTGCGGCTCCCGTGCTAGGCGGCGCCATGATCGGGGCGGGCATTGCCGCAATGCACTGTATAGGTCTGGCCGCGCTGCGTCCGCCCGCCCAACTGCACTGGGACGCGGGCTATGTCCTGGTGCCAGTCGCCATTGTCATGACCGCCGCGACCGTCGCGATGCGTGTCTCGTCGCGAGGACCGGCCTTGCCGGGCCGCCTCTTGGCCGATTGCTACTCGTCCTGGCGATTGTCGGACTTCATTTCACGCCCATGGCGGCTCTCACTCTTGTGCCCGATCCGCTGATCGCGGTGCCCGGCCATGCCGTCGCCCCAACCGTCCTCGCGGTCCTGATCGCTACGGTAGCGGCTCTCATCGCCGGGCTCGGCCTGCTGGGCCTGATCGTGGATAAGCATTTGGCGGAGCGGATCCGGCGCAGCGAGGACCATTTGGCGCGCGCTCAGCGGATTGCCCATACAGGCAGCATCGAACAGGATTTGCGGACTGGCGCCATCACATGGTCCGGCGAAACCTACCGGATCTTCGGTCTCGATCCGAATCTGCCCGCGCCCGTCGGGGAAGCCTTCCTCGCTCTCATTCATCCCGACGATCGCGCCGCGTGTGAAACGCAAGCGTTTGCTCACCAAGCCGACCCGCGGCGGCGGCTTTCTGACCTGCCGCGCGTTGCCCTCCGGTTTCGCATCGCCCAGCCTGGGGGCGCGGTGAGACGGGTTTATTACGAATTTGAATTGGTTTTGGATCAACATGGCGCGGCGGTCCGCTGGATTGGGACATACAAGGATGTGACCGAGGCTTATGAGGCGGACGATTCGCTCAAATTGGTCTTTGCGGACAATCCCGTTCCGATGTGGCTCTTCGACCCCGAAACCCTGAAATTCATGGCCGTGAACGAGGCGGCGGTCGTTCATTACGGTTATGATAGAGAGTCGTTCTTGAAGTTGACCTTGCTCGACCTAGTGCCGCAACGCGACAAGGGCGTAATCGAGCATGCGATTCGAAGCAATCCCAGTGCGGGCGGAAGCCCCGACCACCTTTGGCAACACGTCAAGGCGGATGGGGTGGAAATTGACGTCCTCACGTATTGGCGCCATACCACCTTTTGCGACCGGCCCGCGCAGCTCGTGACGATCACGGATGTGACCGAACAGCGCAAGGCCGAAGCACGCATAGTTCACATGGCGCATCACGACGCGCTGACCGGTTTGCCAAACCGAGTGTTGTTTCACGATCGCCTGGACGAAACACTCTTACGCGTGCGCCGGTATGCGGAAAACCTCGCCGTACTTTGTCTCGATCTCGATCACTTCAAGGACGTCAACGACACCTTGGGGCACGCCGCCGGCGACAGGCTTTTGGTGGAGGTCGCGGATCGTCTGCGTGTGTGCTTGCGCGGCTCCGACATGGCCGCCCGCTTTGGCGGCGACGAATTCGCGGTCCTGCAAATAGGGCTCGCCGGACAGCATGAGGCGAGCGCCTTGGCCGAACGCATCGTGACGCTCTTGAGCGAGCCTTACGATATCGAAGGTCAACAGGCCTTGATCGGAGCCAGCGCCGGCATCGCGCTCGCGCCGGCCGATGGCGAGACCGCCGAGCAACTTCTGACGAGCGCCGACATAGCGCTCTATCAGGCCAAGGAAGGTGGCCGGGGCGCCTTTCGCTTTTTCGAGCCCGGAATGGACGCCGACCTTCGAGCCCGCCGTACGCTAGAACTCGATTTGCGCAAAGCGCTCGCAGCCGGCGAATTCGAACTCTATTATCAGCCTCTCGTCACGCTTGAGACCAGCGTCATTTACGGCTTCGAGGCGCCGCTTCGCTGGCACCATCCCGTGCGCGGCATGGTGGCTCCGGCGGAGTTCATTCCGCTCGCCGAGGAGACCGGCTTGATTGTCCCGATCGGCGAATGGGTGGTGCGTCAAGCCTGCGCTGGAGCGGTGGCATGGCCGGACGATTTGAAAGTGTCGGTGAATTTTTCGCCGGTTCAGTTCAAGAAAGGCAACTTGCCTCAATTGGTTGTCGCAACTCTCGCGAGCAGCGGACTGCCGGCGGCGCGGCTCGAACTCGAGATCACGGAATCCACTCTACTGGTGGAAAGCGAAACCAACCTCGCCACTTTGCACAGCTTGCGCGCGCTCGGCGTCGGCATTTCGATGGATGATTTCGGCACCGGCTATTCCGGCCTGAGCTATCTACGCGCCTTTCCCTTCGACAGGATCAAGATCGACCGGTCCTTCATTTCCGAGCTTGGCGAGAGCCGAGATTGCACGGCGATTGTCCGGGCGATCGCCAAGTCTCGCTGATCACGACCGATAGGCCCACTCTCTTGTTCCGATGGAGATGATTTTCCAGGGCATGTCGATGAGCTTGTTCCAGGCGAAGCAGCAGTGGTCGAGAATGTCGTCGTAGGATTCGAAGACGCGGTTCGAGAGCCAGTTGTCGCGCATGAATTGCCAGATGTTCTCGACCGGATTGAGCTCGGGCGATTTCGGCGGCAACGGCAAGAGCATGCGCAGGCCAATCGTGTCAAAGTCAGAGCGAAGCGGAACCGGAGTCGACATGGCAAACTCTCCCAAAAGCTGTTTGCCTTGGTGAATCAGATAAATGCCGATTCGGGAATCCGCCTCAGGAGTCAAACTTTCAGAGACTTGGTATTATTTGTTCAGCCGGCCAATTCCCGCGAGCGAAATCGCAAAATTGCTGAGTTCGCAATCCAACTGCCGGCAGGCCGATCAATACCTTCTCAGCGCTTAGCGCGGACCGTTAAGCTGGCATTCCCCAGATAACCGGGAATGTGCCAAGCGCGTATCATTGATCTCCTGCCGTGACATCGGACATTCGTCCTATACCGGCATTATTTTCCGGATCGCCCGCTTATTGAGGTTGAGATTGCCGCGCTGCGGCGCTGCTGTGGTGCTCCGGCACACCAAAACCAGTGACATGGGCGGATCGCGCACCGGACAATACAGAGTCGGTTGTGATCAAGACGCACTTCTCCCTTAGTTTTTGCTCGACGCATGACGACCGAACACTTCACGCAGGCGCTGGATTGGGCGGCGGCCGCAGGTCGGCGATCATTCGTAGGATGTCCGCGAAGAGATTTTTCGGAATGGCGACTTCGGCCATCTGAAACGCGACATAGCGGCCATGGCTCACGATCTTCGCGCCGATCTTGATCAGCTTTTCCTTCAGGCTCGTCAGTGACCAATCCTTTATCGGTTCGGGCGTCGCCAGCGTGCGCAGAAAATTACCGAGATTGTAGGCCAGCGCATGAAGCTGGAGACGGACGGCGTTAGCAGCGAACGACCGACATGATAGCCGGGTCCACTTGATTGCGCCTTTTCCTTCCTTGATCCATTGCTCACACGTGCCGCGCTTGTTGTAGAAGGCGACGACATTCTCGGCGGAGCGCGCCATGTTCGTCACGATGAAGCCGACGCGCGGATAAAGCTCGCCCGGATGCCATTCGACCTTGGCGATCACCCGGCGCGGCTGCGACCAGCTTCCCGCTTGATAGGTGAAACTTGCATGGGATCGGCAGACGTCATTGGACGGGCGACCAACCGGGCGTTTGAGCAGATAGCCGATCCTCTCTTGCAAGATGTGATTGGCGGGCAGACGGATCGCATATTTGATCCGTTCTGCCTCCAGATATTCGTAAACTTCGGGGTTTGCGAAGCCGGCGTCGGCGCGGAAATAAATGCGTGAGACCTTGCCTTGATACCGCGCCACGACCGGCTTCAGCACCGCCTCCCATCCATCGGCGCTGTGAACATTGCCGGGGCGCAGGGCGCAGCGTTCCAAATCGCCATATTGGTTGAAAACGAACAGCGGATGATAGCAGGTGCAGTCATAGTGACCGTTCCAGACACTGTGTTCCTGTTCGCCATGCGTCGGGCTCACGCTCAAATCCATGTCGAGCAAGATACCTCTCGGCGGACGGCGACCATGAACGCTGTCGATCCATTTGCCGGAGAGATCAGCGAGCGCCGAAAGGTTCTTTTCCGCCGTGAGCCAGCGCGTCTCAAAGCGGCCCATCTGGCTCGGCGAAGCCGCTGCATCCGAGGCCGCCTTTCCGCCGACTATCCACCGCATCGCGGGATCATGGCGCAGGCGTTGAGCGTCGTTCACGTCTTCATATCCGGCAAGTCGCCCAAATATGGATTGCCGCAACATCCCGACGAGTGCATGCCGGCCATTCTTGCCAGTGCGTGCGTCGGAGAGCGCATCACCCGCCATCGCACTGAGGCACAGCGCGTCGTCCAGTTCCCGGTATGCGAGCAAGCCTGCGTCGGAGGTAACCACCGATCCGCGAAAGTGAAGCAACAATCGGCGGTCGAAATCGAGCCTGAGAGCGCCATCATACAATTCACCCGCCGGGTTCGCCATGACGGCCTCATTCGATCCGAAATAACATGCTGATTATGTTAGCTAAATCGCGGCATCGACGCTGCAAATTATTGCCTCATCCGGCGTATGCGGGTTAAGAAAGCCGGCGGGCTGTTTCAGTTCGCCGGAATACCTCGCGGAATTTTATCTTGTTTGGGGCGGATTACGATTTCGTCAAAGTAACCCATTGCGCGGCTCGAACCAGAATGCGGTACGTGACGGTCTCGCCTGGAGGGTGGCTGCCATTGGTCCGGAGCCTCACAGCGATCATCCATCACCGCTAACGTGAACGGGTTATATCATCCTGCCTTCACAAAACTTTCCATCACCATTTTGCGCCCAGCCTTGTCGAAATCGACGGTGAGTTTGTTGCCGTCCACGGTGGCGACCGTGCCGGTGCCGAATTTCGCGTGAAACACCCGCGCGCCCTTCGCGAAGGCCGAACGCGCGATCAGTTCCCCCTCGATCTGCCACGGACCGCGCCGCGCCCGGCTTTCTTGAGAACTCCCCGGACTGCCCCGCATTGACTCGCCACCGCGCTGCTTCGCACGCTGCCAGCCAGGCGTCGCATAGGACGACCCATAGGTGTCCATATTGGAAAAACGCGATTGCGCATAGCCGCCATAGGCCGAACCCGTCGCCGCCTCGACGACTTCGACGTGCGTTTCCGGCAGTTCGTCCAGGAAACGCGAAGGAATCGTCGTCTGCCAAAGCCCATGAATGCGCCTATTGGTCGCGAAGTATATTTTCGCCCGGCGCTTGGCCCGCGTGAGGCCGACATAGGCGAGGCGGCGCTCTTCCTCGAGCCCCGCGTGGCCCAAATCGTCGAGCGAACGTTGATGCGGGAACAGCCCTTCCTCCCATCCGGGCAAAAACACGGTCTCGAACTCAAGCCCTTTCGCCGCGTGCAAGGTCATGATCGAGACGCGGGCGCCGGAATCGGTGTTCGCGGCGTCCATCACCAGCGAAATATGCTCAAGAAAGCTGCCAAGATCGGGAAACTCCTCCATCGAGCGGACGAGTTCCTTGAGATTTTCGAGACGGCCCTCGGCATCGGCGGACTTTTCCTTGCGCCACATGTCGGTGTAGCCGGATTCTTCCAAAACGATTTCGGCGAGTTCGCCTTGCGGCTTTGCCGCGATCAAACCCGACCAGCGGGAAAAATCGGCGAGAAGGTCACGCAAGGTCTGCCGCTGCCTGGGCTTTAGCTCCTCGGTCTCGACGATTGTTTGCGCGGCTTGCATCAAGGGGACGCCCGCGCGCCGGCCATGACTGTGAAGGATATGCAGCGTCGCGTCGCCGAGGCCGCGTTTGGGCAGGTTGAAGATGCGCTCGAAGGCAAGATCATCCGCTGGCTGCGCGGTGCAGCGCAGATAGGCGAGCGCATCGCGGACCTCGGCGCGCTCGTAGAATCTTGGGCCGCCGATCACCCGGTACGGCAGGCCAAGGGTGATGAATCGCTCCTCGAATTCGCGCATCTGGAACGACGCGCGGACAAGAATGGCGATCTCGTCGAGGGCATGGCCCTTGCGCTGAACTTGCTCGATCTCCTCGCCGATCACGCGGGCTTCTTCCTCCGAATCCCAGACCCCGGTGACGGTTGGTTTCTCGCCAGCCTCGCCATCGGTGAAGAGGGTTTTTCCGAGCCGCCCCTCGTTATGCGAGATCAAGCCCGCCGCGACGCCAAGGATATGCCCCGTCGAGCGGTAATTGCGCTCCAGCCGGATGATTTTCGCGCCCGGAAAATCGGTCTCGAAGCGCAGGATGTTATCGACCTCGGCGCCGCGCCAGCCATAGATCGACTGATCGTCGTCGCCGACGCAACAGAGATTTTGGCGCCCCTGCGCGAGCAGCCGCAGCCACAAATACTGGGCCGTGTTGGTGTCTTGATATTCATCGACGAGCATATAGCGGAACCGCTCCTGATATAGCCTCAGGACCTCGGGATTTTCGCGAAAAAGCCGCACAGATTCCAGCAAAAGGTCGCCAAAATCGGCGGCGTTGAGAATCTTCAGCCTTTCCTGATAGAGCTTATATGAACCAGGGCCTTTGCCATTGGCGAAAGCGGTCGCTTCGCCCGCTGGCACGCGCGAAAAATCGAGGCCGCGATTCTTCCAGTTGTCGATTTGGTGAGCGAGGGCGCGGGCGGGCCACCGCTTGTCGTCGATATTTTCGGCTTGCAGCACCTGTTTCAACAAGCGCATTTGATCGTCCGCGTCGAGAATGGTGAAGCCCGGTTTCAGACCGACAAGCTCGGCGTGGCGGCGCAAGATTTTTGTCGAAATCGCATGAAACGTGCCAAGCCACGGCATGCCTTCGGCGACCGGCCCGGCCAGCGCGCCCACCCGCTCCTTCATTTCCCGCGCCGCCTTATTCGTAAAGGTCACGGCGAGGATTTCATGCGCGCGGGCGCGGCCCTCGCCAAGAATATGCGCGATTCTTGTGGTCAGCACGCGGGTCTTCCCAGTGCCGGCGCCGGCCAGCACGAGAAGCGGGCCGTCAATCGCCTCGATCGCTGCCCGCTGCTCTACATTGAGCCCGTCGAGATAGCGGCGAGGCCGCGCGCGGGCGGCGATTCCCTGCGGCGCCGGCGCCTCGGGCAGGCCAAGCGAAAGAGCGTTGGTCAAGGAAGTTTGGCTCCTCTATGCCTCAAATGGGAATGCCCGCGCGACAGCGAATCATGCAGGGCGTCGGCATTATGCGCCAAATAGGCTGGCGCCAAAGCGGAGCCTTATCCCCTCTCCCGTTGCGGGCGCGGCTCGGCGAAGTGGAGCAGGGTAAGGGCGCGCGGGGGAGCGGCCGTGGTAGCGGGCCGCTCAGGGAACGCGCGATTATGCCGCGATTCCTTCAACCGTCAAACGATGCACGCCGGTGCGATCGCTCGCATGTTTGAACGTGATCGCGCGCGCATTGCCGTCGGAGTCCCACTCCAAAACTGTGTTTTCATCGAGATCCTTGGACTGGGCTATATCGCGGTCACGAAACTCGATGTAGAGAGTATCGGTATCCGCGAAGTATTGAACTTTCATGGTTTGTATCCTCGGTCGAAGAATGCATTATGGACAGTTTCCCCGTCCGGCAATAGGAGAACGCGAATATTTCGGCGGCGCCCCTGCTCGGCCTTGTACGGAGAGCGGAACGGAAGTACAACGATGATGAAACCGGCGATCTGGAAAATGCCGGGATAATTGAGGAGATATGATTTATGTATAATAACAATAGTAACGGAAGCCGCACATGGTGGGCGCGGGGGGTTATGGCTCTCTGGGCCGTGCTGGCGATGGGGCTCGCCTTGGCGGCTTGCCCGGCGGAAGCGGCGCCTTTCCTCTATGTCGCGAATACAACCTCCAACAACGTTTCCGTGATCGACACGGCCACCAACACGCTGGTGACGACGATTTCGGTGGGGACGGCCCCCGAATGGCTCGCCGTCACTCCGGATGGGACACACGTCTACGTCACGAATTTCTGAGTCCGCCAGTGTTTCGGTGATCAAAACGGCCACCAACACGGTGGTGGCCACGATTCCGGTGGGGACTTTCCCCATTGGCGTCGCGGTCACCCCGGATGGGACAAAGGTCTACGTCGCGAATAATGGCTCCAACAATGTTTCGGTGATCCACAGGCCCGGCAACACGGTGGTGAAGACGATCAAGGTGGGGACTAACCCCGTTGGGGTCGCCATCACCCCGGATGGGACACTCGTCTACGTTGTGAATATTAACTCCAACAATGTTTCGGTGATCGCCAGGCCCGGCAACACGGTGGTGAAGACGATCCAGGTGGGGATGAACCCCAATTGGGTCGCCGTCGCCCCGAATGGGAAACACGCCTACGTTTCGAATTCTATCTCCAACACTGTTTCGGTGATCAAAACGGCCACCAATACGGTGGTGGGGTTACCGATCAGCCCGGTGGGGACTTACCCCTATTGGATCGCCTTTACCCCGGACGGGACACACGCATATGTCGCGACTGCTGGCTCCGACGTGGATTTTGGTTCCAACAATCCAAATGGCACGGTTTCGGTGATCGCCGCGGCTACCAAAACGGTGTCGGCCACGGTCCCGCTGGGGACGCCGCCGCGCGGGGTAGTTGTCAGCCCAGACGGGGAACGTGTCTACGTCGCGAGATTTTACTCCAACAAAGTTTCGGTGATCGCCACGGCCACCAACACGGTGATGGCCAACATCCCGGTGGGGACTGGCCCCGTGGGGGTGGCCATTGGGCAATGATGGGGTGAGCCTAGAGGCGCGGATCACGCCGACGGGGGCGCCGCGGTACGCGTTCAACGCGGCGGCGCAGAACGCCAATCTGACCGGGACTGTGAACCCGGTGCCGGTGAGCTTAATCATCGGCAACGACAGCGACGTGACCTCGGACACGGCGCTCATTATCCACTAAAACGCCGTGCTTCCCGCATGATCCGGTCCAATTGGACCGGATCATGCGCCAATCCCCGCCGGTATCGCGGCAGAATCCGCGCGGCCAATCGATCACATCGATTGCCGTGTAGGCGTGGACCCGCGCGTCCCCCACATTGGCCTTTAATGGGACTGCCGCGCGGCGAGGCTCGCCGGCATTACCCGCTACAAGTCTCTGTGAACGTATCGATTTTGTTGTCCGCGCCGCTTGCTTCAGCCTAAAGGAAAATAAAATCATGTTGCCAGCTCCTTCGCGGGCCGCACTTCCACAAGACCTGGTCCAGTGCATGGAAGACGAGGAAGCCAATCGCTTTTCCGCGCGCGCGGCGCGCTATGCGCGGGTCGGCGCCAATGCCGGCGGCGTCGCGGCCAGGATAGCCGGCGCCCGACTTCTGGGTGGAGGCGGCGCTTCGGGCAGCCACGCGGCGGCCTTGGCGCAAGCGCTCGGCGGCCTCAAGGGGCCAGTGATGAAGGCCGCCCAGATGATGGCAAGCGTCCCCGGTCTTCTGCCGCCGGACTATGCCGAGGAATTGCAGAAGCTGCAAAGCGGGGCGCCGCCGATGGGCGCGGCGTTTGTCAAGCGGCGGATGCAGGCGGAGCTCGGGGCGGATTGGCTTTCGCGGTTCGCCGCGTTCGACCTCCATCCGGCGGCGGCGGCGTCGCTCGGCCAAGTGCACCGCGCAACCGCAAGGGACGGCGCCGCGCTTGCCTGCAAACTGCAGTATCCAGACATGACATCGGCCGTCGAGGCCGATTTGCGGCAGCTCGAAATTGTGTTCGCTCTGCACCGGCGCCTCAATCCGGTCATTGACACGAGCGAAATGACGAAAGAAATCGGCGACCGCGTCCGCGAGGAGCTCGATTACCGCCGCGAGGCGAAACACACCGCGCTTTATCGCGATATTCTCGCCAATGTCGAGGAGGTTCGCGTGCCCGGCGCGCGGCCGGAGCTGTCAACCGGGCGGCTGTTGACGATGGAGTGGCTCGAAGGTGGCAAACTGCTCGCCTTTAAACACGCTGGCGAATCCTCGCGCAACCGCATCGCCGAAGCGATGTTCAAGGCCTGGTGGATTCCGTTCAGCCGGTTCGGCGTCATCCACGGGGATGCGCACCTTGGCAATTATACGGTGTTCGGTGCGGCAGAAGACCAAGAGGCGCACGGCATAAACCTCCTCGATTACGGGTGCATCCGTATTTTCACCTCCAAATTCGTCGGCGGCGTCGTCGATCTCTACGAGGGATTGCTGCACGAGGATTTCGCTCAGACCGTGCATGCCTATGAAACCTGGGGTTTTCGCGGTCTTACCAAGGATCTCGCCGAAACCCTGAACATCTGGGCGCGGTTCATTTACGCTCCCATGCTCGACGACCGGGTGCGCAGCGTCGCCGATGGCGTAGCGCCAGCGAAATACGGCCGCAAGGAAGCGTTTAACTTCCACCAGGCCTTGAAGAAAGAGGGTCAGGTGCTGGTGCCGCGCGAGTTCGTGTTCATGGATCGCGCCGCGATTGGACTTGGAAGCGCCTTTTTGCATCTCGACGCGAGGCTGAATTTCTTCCAATTGTTCCATGAGACGATGGGCAAATTTTCGGCCGCCGCCCTGAGCGAGCGGCAAGCAGGCGCGCTCGCCAAGGCGGGGCTGCCGGCGCCGGTTTGATCTCGCGGATGATCGCGGGGGCGGAAATCCGCGGCGCGAAAAAAAACATACAACAACAAGAAGCTTGGCACCCGATGCGAGCCCCCGCGATCCGTTCGCGTTTGATGCGCCGGCGGCCTTCAATTGGCCGTTTACATGCGCTATTGCGAAAGCTAGGGTGATCCAAAAAGCTGAATAAAGGCTGGCATGATGGTTGAAAACGATGCTCAACTCGCGGGCCATCCCGCCAGGGTCTACGCTGAACACAAAAAAACTTACCGGTTGTTTCCTCAGTAATATACACGGTGGCCGGCGTGGCTCTCCTTCTCGCCTTGCTGGCTTTTTTTGCGGACTAATTTTTGCCGGCCTCGACGGGGCTTCTGGTCAGCGCCAGGTTGACCGGCCGACACGAATTGGGCTGGGTCAAAGGTTCAACAACCAGCGGAATTAATCATGCTGATCGCCATTCCCGCCGAAACCGACCCCGCCGAGGGCCGTGTCGCGGCGACGCCGGAGACGGTGAAAAAATTTTCGGGCCTCGGCGCGGACGTCAGGGTCCAAACCGGCGCCGGCCTTAAATCCGGGATTCCGGATCAAGACTATGTGGCAGCCGGAGCTGTGATCGCCCCGGGCGCTCTAGCCACGGTGGCGGGCGCCGATATTGTGTTGCGGGTCCGGCGGCCAAGCGCTTCGGACATCGCAGGCGCCAGGCCAGATGCCGCCGTCGTCGCGATCATGGATCCTTACGGGCATATCGATGCCCTGGGCTCCTTGGCGGCGGCGGGCGTTTGCGCCTTCGCAATGGAATTAATGCCGCGCATCACAAGAGCGCAGACGATGGACGTCCTGTCGAGCCAAGCCAACATCGCCGGCTATCGCGCCGTCATCGATGCCGCGGCCGAATATGGCCGAGTCATTCCGATGATGATGACAGCAGCGGGCATGATTCCCCCCGCGAAAATCTTCATCATGGGCGTCGGCGTCGCGGGGCTGCAGGCAATCGCCACGGCGCGCAAGCTCGGCGCCATCGTGACCGCGACCGACGTCCGGCCGGCGACGAAAGAGCAAGTTGTGTCGCTTGGCGCCAAATTCGTTGCGGTCGAGGACGAGGAATTCCAACAAGCCGAGACGGCGGCCGGATATGCCAAGGAGATGTCGGCCAGATACAAGGAAAAACAGGCGGCGCTCACCGCTTCGCATATCGCCGCGCAGGATATCGTCGTCGCGACGGCCCTTATTCCCGGCCGCCCGGCGCCTGTCCTTGTCACGGCCGCCATGGTCGAATCGATGCGTCCCGGCGCGGTGATCGTCGATCTTGCCGTCGAACGTGGCGGAAACTGCGAATTGACGAAACCCGGCGAGACCGTGGTTTCAAAAAATGGCGTCAAGATCGTCGGCCATTTGAATGTCGCCGGACGGCTGGCCGCCACGGCCTCGGCGCTCTATGCGAAAAACCTTCTGGCTTTCGTCGAGACCCTGATCGACTCGAAAACCAAGTCGCTCGCGATCAAGCGGGACGATGAACTCGTCAAGGCAACCTTGCTCACCAAGGAAGGGGGCCTCGTGCATCCAAACTTCCAAGCCGGAGCTTAGCCCAAGATCGCATCAACAATCACGATCTCAATCGACAATAAATCAAGCAGGAGGGCAAGAGATGGCAGAAGTCGATCCACAATTGCTAGACAAGATACGGACCGCGGCCGAGGCGGCGCGGCAGACCGCCGATAGCGCGCAGGCCTATGCCGAGCAGATCGCCGCGGGCGCCTCGGCGGCGAGCGGCGGGGCAATCGATCCTTTTATATTCCGGCTGGCGATTTTCGCGCTTGCCGTGATCGTCGGCTATTACGTCGTTTGGGCCGTGACCCCCGCGCTCCACACGCCGCTGATGTCGGTCACCAACGCGATCTCTTCGGTCATCGTGGTTGGCGCCCTTCTCTCGGCCGGCATCGACCCAAGCGCGGACGACGGTTCAAGCACCGCCCGCGTATTCGGTTTCCTCGCCCTGACCCTTGCTTCGGTCAATATCTTTGGCGGTTTCCTCGTCACCGAACGGATGCTGTCCATGTTCAAGAAAAAGGGCTGAAGCGGTGTTGAACGGAAATTTCGCGGCTCTTTTGTACCTCGTGTCGGGGATACTCTTCATCCTCGCGTTGCGCGGCCTGTCCTCGCCCGAGACCGCCCGGCAGGGCAACCGGTTCGGCGTGATCGGCATGGGTATCGCGGCGGCGACAACCTTCCTCTATCAACTGCCGTGGGGGTTCTCCTCGTTTCTGTGGGTCTTGCTCGCCGTGGCGATCGGCGGCTCCATCGGCGTTTGGCGGGCCCGCACAATCGCGATGACGGCAATGCCGCAGCTCGTCGCCTTGTTCCACGCTCTCATCGGCCTTGCGGCGGTATTCGTCGCCGCGAGCGCGCTTTATGCTCCGCAAGGTTTCGGTCTCGGCATGCCCAACGAAATTCATGGCTCGACGCTGTTTGAAATGTCGCTCGGCGCCGCGATTGGAGCGATCACTTTCACCGGTTCGGTGATCGCTTTCCTGAAGCTCGATGGGCGGATGTCCGGCAACCCCATCCTGCTTGCCAACCGCCATGCGATCAATATCGGTCTTGGCATTTTGCTCGCGGGCTTCATTTTTGCTTTCGTGCCGACCGAGGCCCATCTGGTATACTGGCTGATCGTCCTCGTGTCCTTAGCGCTCGGCGTTCTGCTGATTATACCGATTGGCGGGGCGGACATGCCGGTTGTGATTTCGATGCTCAATTCCTATTCGGGATGGGCCGCAGCCGCCGTAGGGTTCACCCTCGCCAATCTGGCCTTGATCATCACCGGCGCTCTCGTTGGTTCGTCCGGCGCAATTCTTTCTTACGTCATGTGCAGGGGGATGAACCGCTCTTTCATCGCGGTCATGCTCGGCGGCTTCGGCGGCGAATCCGCCGTGCCCGCCGGCGCGCGCGAAGCGGAGACGCGGCCGGTGAATCAAGGCTTGGCGGAGGATGCCGCCAAAATCTTGCTTGCCGCGAAGAAAGTGATTGTCGTGCCGGGCTACGGAATGGCGGTTGCCCAGGCACAGCATGTGGTGGGGGTCATGGCAGACATCCTGAAAAGCAAGGGCATCGACGTCAAATATGCGATTCATCCGGTCGCCGGGCGCATGCCGGGGCACATGAACGTGCTCCTCGCCGAAGCCAATGTGCCCTATGACGAGGTTTTCGAACTCACCGACATCAATCCAGAGTTTCCCGATGCCGATGTCGCGTTTGTCATCGGCGCCAACGACGTCACAAATCCCGCCGCCAAAACCAATTCCTCCTCGCCGATCTATGGCATGCCGATCCTCGATGTGGAGTACGCCAAAGACGTGCTCTTCGTCAAACGTGGAATGGGCACTGGCTACGCCGGCGTCGAAAATGAATTGTTTTTCAGGCCCAATACAACGATGCTTTTCGGCGACGCCAAGAAAATGGTCGACGCGATCGTGAAAGCCATGGGTTGAAAACGCAGCGCAAAAGCGCGGTGCCTCCTTTTTGGTGCTAGGCGGAGCGAACGCTGCTTCGCCTGATACCTCTTTCCTTCCGTGAGGCGCTTATTCCTAGGGCGATTCGGCTTAGAGGCGATTGCGATCTAATCAATCATGTAGCGCACGCCGACGCGCAGTTCGTTGGCGCGGATTCTCTGGGTCACGGACGTCCCGGTCGGGCTTGACAGGCCGGTAAAGGGTCCAAGATCTAGATAGCGATAGCCGACATCCAATTGCGCGTGGTCAGTCATGGCAATAGCTACTCCGGCCATCACTGCCCAGGCAAAATGATAATTCAATTGCGATTGGCTGCGGTCGAAATCGGAAACGACGTTGCCCCCGATGGCGCGGCTTGCCACGCAAGGCAAACCATTGCCGAATGTGAAATTGACGGATTGGTTGATCTGCGCCCAAGCAACGCCCGCGCCGGCACCTATGTAAGGCGTGAAGCCATCCCATGTGCCGAGATCGAGATAGCCGTTGGCCAGCAAGTCCCAGCGGTGAATTTCGGTGTCGAAATGACCGTTGCAGGTTTCGGGAGTGTTCATTGGAATTCCGGTAATGTCGTTGGGCAGCAAGGCGGTGCAGGGTGTTGCGCTGGTGCCAACCGCATGGATCTGCGAGCGATAATCGAGAACGAGATCCGTCCGGAAATAATTGTTGACCTTGTATCCCATGCCGACGCCGGCGCTGTAAGTGTTGAGCACGGACGGCGAGGAGCCAAACGTAGAATCGGACGATAATTGTGGATAGGTTTCTTGGGCATAGGCAAGATCGCCGCGCACATACCAGTTGGAGGCGAACGCAACCCTGTCGTCGAGCGGCGCAGGGGCGGCGAGACCGGGGAACGGCTGCCCGAAGTCCGCGCTGGCCGCTGGCATTGTCAAACTGCTCCAAGCCGCCAATGTGACGGCGGAAGACATCGCGACCGCCGACGCAGTTTTTTTCGCCAAATCTTTTGCATTCATCAGGGTTATCCTTTCGAGCGCCCGGCTGCCGCTTCCCGAGCCAATGTGAAAGGAAGACTGAAGCGTATTTCTTAAACGCCGCTTAACCATGACGGTTTGGCGGACAGGGCCGCCAGTTTTACGCAAGGTCGGAAAAATTGCGCTTCTCGAATAGCAATCCCGTGGCTCGCCCCGGACGCACTTGCGCGGACCGGCGTCGCGTTTATAGTCCCGCGCATCTCTCATCCTCCGCGAGTTCTCCATGGCGGCTGCCGTAGTGGACGTAAAAAGGGTCGTGCTCGCCTATTCTGGCGGCCTCGACACGTCGATCATTCTTAAATGGCTGCAAACCACTTATGGCTGCGAGGTCGTAACCTTTACGGCCGATCTCGGCCAAGGCGAGGAACTAGAACCGGCACGCCAAAAGGCGGTTCTGCTCGGCATCAAGCCGGCGCATATTTTCATCGAGGATCTGCGCGAGGAATTCGTCCGGGACTACGTGTTCCCGATGTTTCGCGCCAATGCGCGATATGAGGGGCTCTATCTCCTCGGCACCTCGATCGCCCGCCCCTTGATCGCGAAGAAGCAGATCGAGATTGCCCGCAAAGTGGGCGCGGACGCCGTGGCGCATGGCGCGACCGGCAAGGGCAACGATCAGGTGCGCTTCGAGCTTGCCTATTATGCGCTCGAACCAGACATCAAGGTCATCGCGCCGTGGCGGGAGTGGGACCTGACCTCGCGCAGCGCGCTGATCGCCTTCGCGGAAGAGAACCAGATCCCCATCGCCAAGGACAAGCGCGGCGAAGCGCCGTTTTCGGTCGACGCCAATCTTCTTCATGTGTCCTCCGAAGGCAAGGTGCTGGAAGACCCCGCGCGAGAAGTGCCGGATTACGTTTATTCCCGCACGCTCAATCCGGAGGATGCGCCAAACCAGCCTGAATATGTCGAAATCGATTTCGAGCACGGCGACGCGGTCGCTATTGACGGAAAGGCGATGTCGCCCGCGACCCTACTTGCGCATTTAAATGGGCTTGGCCGCGCGCATGGTATTGGACGTCTCGATCTCGTCGAAAACCGCTTCGTCGGCATGAAATCGCGCGGCATGTATGAAACCCCCGGCGGCACGATCCTTTATTTCGCCCATCGCGGCATCGAGCAGATCACGCTCGATCGCGGCGCCGCGCATCTCAAGGACGAGCTGATGCCGAAATATGCCGAGCTCATCTACAATGGATTCTGGTTCTCGCCGGAGCGCGAAATGCTGCAAGCCCTGATTGATCGCAGCCAAGAATTCGTCACCGGCCGGGTGCGCCTGAAGCTTTTCAAGGGCTCGGCTTTCGTCGTTGGCCGTTCGAGCCCTCATTCCCTCTACGATCAGGATCTCGTGACCTTCGAGGAAGGCGCCAGCGCCTATGACCATCGCGACGCCGCGGGCTTCATCAAGCTCAATGCTTTGCGGCTGCGGACTCTCGCCAAGCGTGCCCGCAAGATCGCCGGTTGAAACCTGCGGTACGAAAAATAAACGCGAATCGCGCGATTGACTTCGGTGAGCGGATTAAAGAATGTCTTTCTTGACACGGTGGAGACAGTAACCGCAGGGAAGAACATATGCGCCGGTTGATGATCGTTGCGGCTGCGGCCGCATCGGTGGTGGCCGCCACGACGGGCGGTAATACGCGGGCAGCGGCCATGCCGAATGCGGCGGTGGCAACGGTGGCGAGCGAAGCGGTTCCCTTGCAAAAAGCCCAATATGTCTGGGGCGGCCAAGGCTATTGCTGGTATGGCAATGGCTGGCAGGGACCCGGCTGGTACTGGTGCGGCTACGCTTGGCGTCGCGGCTTTGGCTGGGGCGGCGGCTATGGGTGGAACGGTTGGGGCGGGCGTGGGGGTGGCTGGCATGGCGCTGGCTGGCATGGCGGCGGCTGGCACGGCGGTGGCTGGCACGGCGGTCGCGGGCACGGCGGTGGCTGGCACGGCGGTAGAGGCCATCGCCGGTAATAGCCTTGAAATACCACGCGCCGGCTTATCAGCGTGCCGACCGGCCGAGCCGATAGCTGCGCGCCGGACACGCGATGCCCAATAGGATCGCGGCGCGTGGAAAGCGCCGGACAGGGAGCGGCGCTATGTCCTTCGAGAATCGATCCGCGGCGGGCCGCCGCCTGGCGGCGGCGCTCGCTCAGTACAAGGAGCGCTCGCCGATAGTCCTTGCGCTTCCTCGCGGAGGCGTGCCTGTCGCGGCCGAGGTCGCGGCGGCTCTCGGCGCGCCGCTCGATCTGATCCTGGTCCGGAAAATCGGCGTTCCGGGGCAGCCCGAACTCGCAATGGGCGCCATTTCCGACGGCGCCGCGCCGATCGTCGTGCGCAATGCGGAAATCATCCAACGCTCCGGCGTCACGGAAACGGAATTCCGTGCGGTCCGCGTCGCGGAGCTCGCCGAAATCGCGCGCCGCCGCCGCCGCTATTTTGGCGCCCGAGCGCGGCAAGCTGTCGCGGGCCGCACCGTCATTGTCATTGACGACGGCATCGCGACCGGCGCGACAATGCGCACGGCTCTCCGCGCGATCCGCGCGCGCGCGCCAAAGGAGCTGGTGCTCGCCGTGCCTGTGGCGGCCAAGGACACACTCGATGAGTTGCGGGACGAAGCCGACAAAATCGTCTGTCTCGAATCTCCCGTCTGGCTCGAAGCGGTCGGTTTTTTCTATGCCGATTTCCGCCAGGTCACGGACGCCGAAGTGATCGCGACGCTTGCCCGCTTTACGGACGGTCAAGCCCGAGGCGAAAGGGGATAAAAGTCGTACCAAAAGGCAGCTGCACTCCAGCTCATTGAAGAGCTGGGGAAAAAGCACTTGCGTTTTTGGGTTGGACGGAATCTCGCGATTGAACAACCGAGAGGGCGTCAGTGCATCGAGATTCACGGCGCTCTATTCCGTGCACGTGCCCGCCCATGTTTTTTTTGATGTTTAGTCCCATGTTGTGTTGGGGAGGAGACATGTACTCCACGGATGCGCCCGCACGACAGCGGCGGTGCGTCGAGCAATACAGAATGGTCAACAGAGCCTGGACGTACTGGCTGAACAGTACGGAATCAACTCGAAGACGGTGGCCAAGTGGACGAAACGCACCTTTGCCAACGATGCCCCTATGGGGCCGAAGGCTCGCCCGACGCCGCTCCACAAACGGCGGAGGTTCGTCGAAATAGCGCCACCAACAGAAGACACTTTAGCCCTTGGCGCCCGCTCGACGCCCATCCTTCCTCCCGCCGAAAGACTTCTCATGTCAACCTTTCGCTTTCCTCTTCTGCTTGCCCACCTCGCTTTAATCGCCGCGCTTCCACTCGCCATCGGGACGTCACTTAATATAGCGCATGCCCAACCATTCCTGCCCCTAAGAACTCGGTGCCGACTATCACGACGGATGGCGTCGCAAGCGCGGAAGTCGGTCCCGATATCGCGACGATCTCGCTCGGTGTCGACACCGAACGGCCAAACGCCGCCGCCGCCGCGCGCGACAACGCCCTCGCCGCCCAGGCAATCATCGGCGAGATCAAGGCGCAAGGCATCGAGGCAAAAGATATAAAGACGCTATCGGTCACGCTCGCGCCGGCTTACGACGAAGTCACCGACCCCAACGGCCGCACAAAGCGGACCTTGCGCGGTTATGTCGCCCATAATTCGTTGAGCGTGCGGGTCCGGAAAATCGAAAAGGCCGGTACCCTGGCGGGGCAATTGATGGACAAGGGCGCCACCAGTCTTGACAGCATCGCATTCGATTACTCCCAAAAAGAGGCGAAATACGACGCCCTGCGCGGCGACGCCGTTCGCGACGCCTTGCGCAAGGCCAATAGCTACGTCGACGGGCTCGGCCTCAAGCTCGGGCGGGTCCTGGAAATCGCGACACAACCGCCCGAACCGGCTGTCGCCGGGTTCGCCGGGACGTTGCCGAGAGGCGCCCCGCGCGCCGCCGCCGCCATTCCCGTCGAGCCTGGCGTCGAGACGCTGCGGGCCGAAGTCCAAGTCACCTGGGAACTCGCGGAATAACGGCGAGGTCGAGCCTAGCTCCCAGGCGCCGGTTTGATCCCAAGCGCGTCGGCGAGCCGCATTTTGGCCGAACCCGGCGGCAACGGCTTTCGCTGGCTCGCGTGCGGCGCCCAGCCGGAGACGAAGATCATCTCGAAAGTCGCGCGCACGCGTCCGCCGGGATCGGCGAATCGCTCCGCATAGATGCTTGCGGCGCGCAAGAAAAGGCCCCTCGTCGAGGGCTTGCGCAGCCGCGCGGACAACGCATTGGTCGCACCCATCGCGCGCAGATCGCGCAACAGGCCAAACATGTCCGCGTAACGCACCGCGACGGGCTCGCTATCCGCCACCGGCAAGGCGAACCCGGCTCTTTGGAGAAGCCCGCCCATGTCGCGCACATCCGCGAAAGGCGCGACGCGCGGGCTGATCCCGCCGTAAATCTCCGTCTCGGCCACGGCCAGGGCGGTACGCAACTCGCGCAGGCTCTGGCCACCAAGGAGGCAACCGAGAAAGAGCCCATCGGGCTTCAAAACGCGGCGAAGCTGAACGAGCGCTCCGGGAAGATCGTTGAGATTTTGCAAGGAAAGCGCCGAGACGGCCAAATCGAAGCATTCAGGCGCCAGGGGCAAGCTTTCCTCATCGCCCAAAAGGCGTAGGAGCGAGCCATCGCCGGCCGTTTCCGCCAGCGGCGCCATGCGGACCAGAAGGCGTGGCCGAAGCCGGTCCGCGAGCCGCGCGGCAAGCCAAGGCGAAGGCGTGCCGGCATCTAGGACGGCGGAAAATTTCCGCTTGATTGAGGAAAGCCGCTCGCAGAACTCTTCGCTGGCATGGACTAGGAGAAATTCCTCGGGTCCGGCTACGGCCGCGCGTGCAAGCCTCCGCCTTACCAGGTGGCGCTCAAAGATGGCGGGCGGAGGAGTCGTCATGGCCTTGTCTTCGGACGCAGTTTCGCCACGCAGCGGTAGCGTGTGCGCCGTTTTGAATAAACCCGTCGTGCTCCCGCATGCCCGAGAAATTCTCCGCCCCGATCCCGGTGCATCCGGTGGATTTCTTTAAACAATCCAAGATAGCGATCTGGCGCGCCACGGTCGATGAAACTGGGCACTGCTGCTTCGCTGTGCCCCACGATCTTGCGCTACCCTGTTCTCCCGATTTCGCAGGGTCCGGTTACCCTTCGATAGCGGCCCTCACGATCGATCCCGAGATCGACGTGATGTGCCAAATTCGGCATTGGATGTACCGGCTCCATCGCTTTGGAGGAGAGGTGCCGAGGCGAACATTAGCCTACTCGCACGCCCGAGCGGCAGCCTCAATGCCGGCCTGCATGTAGTGGCGCCAGAGCGGAGCAAGTCCTCGGCGGACGAGGAAATAGCGACCGCGACGTGGTTTGAACTCGTACGTCCAGCGGATAACCGTCCCCTCGCCGTCGGGCGTGAACGTCCACTCGCCACGCACGCCTTCGACTAGCCTCCCCAGGACATTGGTGAAGTCCGTCACCTCATAGGCAAAGCTGTGGCCGACCTTGTATTCAGTCAAAGTCTCGTTCGCCGTAGTTCCATCGGAAAGAACTGGATTCCGAGAGGCACCGACGTGGTCCCATGCACCAGTCTGGTTTTTCACCCCTCGCACAGCTGGAAATGGTCCCCAGCCCTTAAACACCAATGATAAGTCGATTGGGACATTGACCTTGAACGCGTGCTGCGGTTGCGCCGCGGCCCTCGTTTGCACGGTCACCGCTACAGTTTTATCTAACCTCGTAATGAGAGTCACGGCTTTCTCCTTACGGCTTTCTCCTTTCGACCGCCTTCCCGGCTCGTATTGCCGACTGACTGGTTGCCTCACGGAACCGAGTCGCCAATCCCGTCGATCTGGCGCACCCGAAGGGATTCGAACCCCTGGCCTCTGCCTTCGGAGGGCAGCGCTCTATCCAGCTGAGCTACGGGTGCTTCCAAACAGCGCGATCCTCTCCGATGTCCGCGTCGCACGCCAAGCGCCGTGCCGCCCCGCCCGTGTCGCCAAGCTACGCCACGGCGGCAATGAGACTTCGCCGCAAGGAAAGTCGCGGTTCCTTGCCGGCTAGGCTCGGAAATAAGCGCCACGCGGGGGGCGGGCGGACGGCAGCTCCTGACCGCAAGCCGTACAGCGCCCGCGGTCAGGCCGCCGCGAACTTCAATGCATGCTAGGGAAAGGACGGTCGCTCTGCAATTTGGCGATTTCATCCTTGAGTTGCAGCTTTCGCCGTTTCATTTCGGCCAATTTCAACTCGTCCTTGGCGGGATACACCAATTCCTTCGCGATTTCCTTGTCGAGCGCATCGTGACGCTGTCCGAGCGCAGCCAGATGAGTCTCACGCGACATGCAGAACTCCTTTTCAAGGTCCACATAGATTTTAGAGTGTGCCACAGGATTGGCAATTCGCGAAGCTGCTTCGACGATCAACGCGATCAAATTTTCAGCCGTTTGGAACGGCGCAAACCCATACTGAAAGACTTCACCTTCGCCGTTACAGGGGCAGATCCACGCAAAACGGCCGTGGCGCGGCGGTTGCACGATGCCGCCGTGTTCCGGCGTAACTCGATAGGCAAGGGAAAGGTTATTTTCCTCGCTCATGCTCATTGGGGGACTTTTGACAGACCTCGTTCCAAAGTGCGCCTATAGCCGGTGTTCTGTTCGATACGCTTCGCCTCTCCCGCACGCCGCAGGACAGAGGCCGGTTCGCGCCCGAGCAGGCCGAGGCGCTCGCCGAAGCCTTGGGCGAAGCCGCCCACGACGATCTCGCCGCCAAGGCGGATTTGGCGGCTGTTAGGTCCGAACTAAAGGCCGATATTGCCGAGGTAAGGTCCGAGCTCAAAGCGGATATCACCCGGCTCAAGATCGAGCTCAAGGACGAAATTACCAGACTGAAGGACGACATGCACAAATGGGTCGTGGGAGCCCTGGGCTTCCAGACCGTTGTCATTTTGGGAGCGCTCGTCTCGCTCATCAAGATCTTCGCGACATGATCGCGGCTGCCCTACCCCGTCGTGAACGAGAACTGGTCCGCCATTGGTTTGCGTTTGGGGGCCGTGGCACAATGCCGACCGTTTTACGCATCCATGGCTTGCGGTTATATTTTTACAGCCATGAACCACGCGAATCGCTGCATATGCATGTGGACTGCGGCTTCGGCCAAATTCTGGCTCGAAAATATCGCCCTGGCGCGCGGCGCCGGATTTTCCGCCAGGGAGCTTGGCGAGATTCAACGTCTGCTGCAGGAGCACCAGCCACAGCTCTTGGAGGCATGGCATGTCTTCTTTGGCACCCGCCACTGATCTTCGCGTTAGGGAAGTTTTTGCTGGCGAGGACCGCCTGACCGTGGAACTGATGGACGGACGCGCGATCTCCGTGCCGCTGGCCTGGTATCCGCGCCTTGCCAAGGCAACAGCTGCGCAGCTCTCCCGCTGGGAAGTGGCGGGCGGCGGGTACGGAATCCATTGGCCGGAGATCGACGAGATGGCTGCTGCGGGGCGCGCATGCCCCTGGCATGAGCTGAAGGCCGGTCAAGCATGGTGCCGGCTCCTACAGCATGGTTCAGTCCGTCATTGCGAGCCGACGGCGAAGCAATCCAGGGGCGTGGGGCTGGGTCTGAATTGCTTCGCTCCGCTCGCAATGACGGGGCCTGGCGGTGCAGCCAAAGAACGAAGCGGCGGGTCAGGGCTAAAACTCCGCGCGGAGCGAGCCGAGGGCCGCGAACGGTGCGCCGCAGCTGCGGAGGATGAAGAACCCAAATCCAGGTCCAGCCGCCGCGAAATTCGCGAAATTAGAAGCGGCCGTGTAATAAGTCCTGTCGAAGAGATTGGTGATGTTCAACTGCGCCGTTACTTTCGCGCCGGCGAGCTTGAACCTATAAGCGGCCATCAGATCGACGGTGCCATAGGATGGAAGCAGGGGGAAAACGAAACCGGAGGTCTGAGCGAGAACCGGCTGCGAGCCGGTGTAGTGGTAGCCTGCGCCGATTTTCCAGCCCTTCAAAGTCTCGGTCTGGAATTCGTAAGTGGTAAAGAAGTTCGCCGAATTGCGCGGCACGAACGGAAACCGCTCGCCAACGTATTCAAAGCCCACTTTGCCGCTTGGGTTGGCCTTGGTGATCCGGACATCGTCGAGGGTATAGGAGGCGGTCGTGCTCCAGCCCGGCAGGATTTCGCCCTGAATATCGAGCTCCGGCCCTTTGCTGCGCGGGGAGAATGTTTATATGAATAGCAACAACGGTAACCGCAGCCGCGCCGCATGGGCGCGCGGATTTATGGCCCTCTGCGCCTCGCTGGCGATGGGGCTAGGCTTGATGGCCTCGCCGGCGGAGGCGGCGCCCTTCGCCGATGTCACGAATTTCGACAAGGCCGGTCAGGCCGTCGTTTCGGTGATCGACACGGCCACAAACACCGTGGTGACCACGGTCCCGTTGGGGGTCACTAAAATTTCCCCGATTGAACTGGCCGTCGCGCCGGATGGAAAACACGTCTACGTCCTGCCTGGTTTCAAAGTCCTGGTGATAGACGCGGCCACCAACATAGTGGTGGCAATAATTCCGGTGGAGGAGACCACCTTTGGGCTAGCCGTCACGCCGGACAGCAAACACGTCTACGTCGTGCAGCAAGGGTCCGGCACTTTCGTGGTGATCGACGCCGCCAGCAACACCATACTTGATACGATCAAGGTGGGGGATGTCGCCGAACAGATAGCCATCGCACCGGACGGGAAACACGCCTATGTCACGAATTTTCGCCCCAACACCGTTTCGGTGTTCGAGACGGCCAGCAACACGGTGGTGGCGACTGTCCCGGTGGGGAATGGCCCCTTCGGGGTCGCCGTCACCCCGGATGGGAAACACGCCTATATCGTGAATGATAGGTCCAACAGCGTCTCGGTGATCGACACGGCCACCAACACGGTAGTGGCCACGGTCCCTGCTGTTGGGGGTTTTCCCATTGAGGTCGCCATCACCCCGGATGGGAAACATGCCTACGTCGCGAATGAGAGCTCTTCCAACAACGTTCCGGTGATCGCCACGGCAACCAACACGGTGGTGACCACAGTCCCGGTGGGGGAGGCCCCCGTTGGGGTCGTTGTCGCGCCGGATGGGAAACACGCCTATGTCGCAAATAGAAACTCCGCCAACGTTTCGGTGATCGCCACGGCCAGCAACACCGTGGTGGCCACCATCCCGGTGGGACGCAGCCCTTTGACGTGGGCATTGTGCCGCCGCCGCCGGGGGTGCCTTTCCTCACCTTCAACGCCCCGCTCGCGATCCAATTCGGCGGCGCTCCCAACCAGGATGCCTTCGGATTTGGTTCCAACTTTACCTTGAGCAGCACCGCGCCCGCGATCAATCCCGTCACACAGCCGGTCACGCTCCAAGTCGGAAGCTTCGCCACCACCATCCCGATCGGCTCCTTCGTCGTGCAAAAGGACGGGTCTTTCGCCTTCAAGGGGGTCATCGACGGCGTGAGCCTAGAAGCGCTGATAAAGCCGACGGGCACTTTGCGATACGCGTTCCAAGCGAAGGCGACGGGCGCCAACTTGACTGTAACCACGAACACGGTGTATGCGACCTTGATCATCGGCGGCGACAGCGGCGCGACTTCGGTCACGGCCACTATTTCTCACTAAAACGCGGGCTTCCGGGCGTGATCCGGTCCAATTGGATCGGATCACGCGCAGCCGGTAAACACACGTTCAATATTGGCAAAGTCGAGCTGAGCCCGCCATGCAAAAACTGTCACGGGTTAGCCGCGATGACGAATTTTTGGATGAAAGGGCCGATGTCCTTCCGTGGCGGCCGCGCCGCCCTGGCACAGTTCATTTCGATATGGGCAGGGGTGAACATCGAAGCGAGAACCACGCCTTCCGGATTGGCCGCGAAAGCATAATCCAAAATCATTTCACTCGCCATGAATGGAGGACCGTATCCGAGCTGGGAAGCGAGCGCCCCGAGTCGGCCGCCGCCGCCAACCAGGAGGTGCGACAAGCGTTCGTGGGCGCCGAACACGCTGTAGGTGACGAAAAAAAGCGATGCGTCACCGGCGAGCGCGCCTTTCACGCCCGCGACCGTCGGCAAGAAAAGATCATCGGGAAGCTGAGCGATTTGATATAGCTCCGCCGCGCGCGCTCCGGCGACGATCGCCGCCGAAGCTCCGGCGATCGCGACGCAGCGCACGTAGCCCTTCTCGATCAGGCGCCGCAATTCGCGCAAAGTGGCTTCGCTGGCGCAATCCCGAGGCCCCGGCTCGTGGAGAGCCAGCACATCGATGTAATCGGTTCGCAGGCGCCGTAAGCTTTCGACGACCGAACTTTCGATCTGTTCCGCCCGCAGCCGGTCACGGCTCCCGGCCAACCGCGCCTTCGCCATGCCGCCACGCAATTGCGGAAACGCCCGTGCCATGGCCCGCGCCGCAGGCCTTATAAAGCGCATCGCCGGCGAGACGACCGGGCGGGGAATACCGAATTTGGTACAGATTGCCACACGATCCCGGCGGCCCGCCAAGAATTTTCCCAATATTCCCTCCGCCTCTCCATCACCATAGGGCGGCGCGACGTCGTACCAGGTCACCCCGCGTTCGAACGCAAGACGGAGCGCCCGCAACCCCTGCGCCTCGGAAACCCGTGATCCAAGCGAAGCACAACCAAAGCCCAAGGCCGAGACTTCGCGGCCAAGGCCAGGACAGACGACAGTTCTCATATGGCCATTTCCCGCGTTTTCAGACGGCGACCGCCAGTCTCGGAATTTCGAAGCCTAACGCGCCGGCGATATGATCGATAAGACGGTAAGCTAGGCCCCGGTCGAACGAACCGGATTTGCTTTGGTCCACGAAGCAAGCACGCCGGCCGGCACAATATAGTATTGCGCGCCGTCATATGCACCGCAATTTGCCGCAAAGAGCGAGGCCGCCTAATAGCCCGTGACGATTGGTAAACAGCTCCCGCCCGGGAGTCCCTCGAATGCCAGCTGTTGCCCCCGGACCCGTTCGATGAGGCTCAATTTCGAAGCGACGGCGTCGCGTATTTTGGCCCAATGCTCGCGCTCTGGACCTGCCCCTGCGACAGCGCGGGCAAGCAAGGCATAGGCGATGACGTAGTCCTGCGGAACGCCTTGGCCCTTGTCGTACATGAGCCCGAGCATGTACTGCGCCGCTGGAAACCCCTGTTGACTGGCGCAACGGTACCATCCCGCCGCCAGCATATAATTTTGCGGCACGCCCTGGCCATGGGCGAACATGTAGCCGAGATAGGCTTGCGCCCTTGCATCGCCGAGCGGGGCGAGATCCGTAAAGATGCGGGCCGCCGTAACGTAATCGTGGGCCGCGAACGCCCGGGTCCCATCGCGCAACCGGTCCGCGGCGGCGGGGCTCGAAAAAATCGCCACGCAAACGAGCGCGCCGAGCACGGCTCCAAGTTGCCATCGGCGCGACTTTCGCGCCTCCTGGCCGCGGACGGAGCTTATAAATTGGCCGCGGCCTTGCGCGAAGGTAAGGGTCCCCATCGGCGTGCTCCCTTAAAATTCGAGAAGCATTGCGTTGAGCAGCCAGCAAAACCAAATTGCCGGCGCGAAAAAAAGCCCGAAAGGCAATTTCGCGGCCGCGCATAAAGGACGGCGCAGGACAAGCTGGTTCGCTAGGTAAAAGATAAGCGCCGCGAGCGCCGCGATTTCGATCGCAACCGGAATGAGCGTCCAGTCGAGCCAGGCTCCGGCGACCGCGGCGAGCTTGACGTCGCCAAGGCCAATTCCATGGCGATGGCGCAGCCGCAAGTAGATTTCCCGCAGAGCGAAAAATGCAAGGGCCATAACAAGTCCACGCAATGCGGAAACCGCGATGTTTTCCGGAATGCTTCCAACACCCTCGTTCGCCGCGTTCGTCAAGGCGAGCAGGATAGCGGCGACGGTCAGCTTGTCGGGGATAATGAACGCGCGGGCATCCGCCACCGCGATCGCAAGCATCAAAACCCCCAGGGCGCCTCCAAAAAGGCCCGACGTGCCAGGCGCGGCAACAAGGCTCGCTATCGCGATGGAGCACGCCAGGGCCGCGAAGGCGGCGTATTCGATAGGCGCTCGTCCCACCGGTTTCGTGATCCCGCGCTCCGCCAAGGGGATGTCCAACTTGCCTCCCGTCAAGCCCGTTTTAAAACCGGCGTGGCGAAGCCCAGTCCCGCTCATTGCACCAGCCCGAGTGGATATGGGGTCACGGCGCCCGGCGGGCGGGCCGTGCCAACTTTGTCGCCTCTTATCTTGGAACGGAGCTCCTCGGCGACGACCGAGGCATCGACGCCGTCGCGAATAACCTGCGGACGGATGAAGATGATGAGCTCCGTGCGCGCAAGCCCTCTGTTGTTGATGGGGCTGAAGGCTTCGCCGATGACGGGAATTCTGATCGAAAAACGGGATACCGGAGCGCTCGCCGTTCTGGGTCTCCTGGACGAGGCCGGCGAGCAAGACGGTCTGGCCGTTCGCGACTAGGATCGAACTCTTGACCTTACGTTCGTTGATTGTCGGCGTAAGATTGGGCGTGGTCGTTGAGCAATTCGCGCATTCGCTGATCTCCTGCTCGATATCGAGGCTTACACTGCCATTGGCGTTGATGCGCGGCTGGATGCGCAAAATAATGCCTGTATTCTGGTAGGAGACGGAATTGAAGACGGTACTGGAGGCGGCGGTGGTCGCCGACAGCACATTCGCCGTGCCTGTCTCGACCGGTATCTGGTCGCCGACCGTCAAGGTCGCCACCTGATTGTTGACGACGACGAGCGATGGATTGGAAAGGATCTTGACAGTGGTGTAATCGTGCAAGGCATTGATGATGACATGCGGGGTAATTTCCGAGCCAATCAGAAGATTGAAGCCGGCTGACGTCGGCGGGTTCAAGTGCCCGCCTGTGGTCAAGCCACTGGAGTTGGAGTTGCTGATTGTTCCCCATCTCGACTGGTTGCCCAGAAAGAACTGAACGCCGTAACTGAGGCTGTCGTTGAGCGTGACTTCGGCGATGGTCACGTCGACGGCGACTTGCAATTGGGGACGATCGAGCTGATCGAGCGCCCTTGCAATCAGCCGGTAAGTCTCCGCGTTGGCATAGATAACGATCGTATTATTCGAGACATCCGGCAGGATCCGGACCCCTGGCAGAAGCGCGCGCCCTCCGCCCGGGCCGCCGCCGCCGCCGAAACCTCCCGCAAAGCCAGCCGTCTCGGACCCTTCCTCTGGCGTCCCAGCGCCGCCGCCCCGGCCGCCGCCGCCGCCCAATCCGCCGCCGCCGCCCAATCCGCCGCCGCCGCCCAATCCGCCGCCGCCGCCCAATCCGCCGCCGCCGCCCAATCCGCCGCCGCCGCCCAATCCGCCGCCGCCCAACCCCCCAAACGGCGAATTCGCTTGCCCTCCAAGCCCTTGCGTTTGGCCTTGCCCCGGCTGACCTCCGGCTGCGGCGGACAGAGCCGTCGCCCCCCCGCCTGGCGCGATTTGGTTGGTGGGCGACTCGGGCGTGCCTGGGGTACCTCCAGTGAACAAAACGCTGAGCAACTTCGCGATCTTGACGCAGTCGCCGTAGCGGACCTTATAGACCTTGACGCCGGTGCTCGCCACGGCCGAATTATCGAGACGGCTAATCCATTTCTCGGCGGCGCGCAGCAGTTCAGGCTTGCGCGCCACCACGAGGACGGCGTTCATGCGGCTCACGGCTTGCAGCTTGACCAAACGCTGGCTAAGGCCGTCTTCTCCAGAGTCCAGAATTTTTTCGAGCTCGGCAACCAAAGGCTCGGGCTGCGTGCTATGGACCGGAAAAATACCGACCGATTGGCCGGCCATCCAATCTTGGTCGAAACTGAGGATGGTGTCGACGGCCGTGCGGCGCTCGGTTCCGTTGCCGACGACGAGAAGCAGGTTGTTTGTCGGGTCGGCCCGGATCGAACCTGGTTTTGTCGCGAAGCTTTCCAAAAGTTTCGTGATCGTTTGCACCGAGACATGCCGCAACGGGACCACCGAGATTCCATAACCAGGCTCCGGATTGCGTCCCGCCGCCGCGCGATCGACGTGGCCGCTGCCGACGGCGTCGTCCGCCGGAACGATGTGGTAGCCCCCGGCATCATGCACCAATACCGCATTGCTCGTGTGCAAGGCGCTCTCCAGGACGAACAACACCTCGGATTTCGGAACCGGACGTCCCGAGGAAAGGCTGATGGTTCCTTGCACGCGCGGATCGATTGAATAACCCACCCCTAGAATGTCGCCCAAAATGACTTTCGCCACGGCGCTCACGGGAGTGTCCTCGAAGTTCAAATTGACGCCGTCGCCAGGGGCCGTGCTTGCGCCCGCGCCAGGGGCCGTGCTTGCGCCCGCGCCAGGGGCCGTGCTTGCGCCCGCGCCAGGGGCAGGCGAGGCCGCCGCCGGGCCCGTGGCTTGCCCGCCCGAGCTCCCGTAATAAAGCTGGGGCCTATTCGCCGCCGTTCCCGTGTCGGCGGTGGGAGAGGATTGCGGAAACCGCGGCTGCAAGTCGGCGGCGCGAATGTGGTCCACCGCGTCCGGCGGTTCATTTATTCCCACCGGCGGCGGAATCGTGCAGGCGGCAAGCATCACGGTCGCGAACAGAAATAGCGCCGCCCCCCTCGCCGGGCGGCGGAAACCCCAATCCCGGACCCGGACCCTTAACAAAAATAAACTCATCGATCTCGGTCCGACCGCAAACAACAAACAACGCAAGAACTTGGCACCGGGCTGTACCTTAGGACGGGCTGTCCCTTGAAGATAAAGTATTCCCCTGAACTAATCGAACATTTTTTACCTAATGGAGGAGAGCTGCGCCAAACTTGGTAAAGGCAAGGAGACACGGTTGCGTTGTACGGTCGGGACGAGCCCCCACGTCTTTTGCGAAGGAGCTATATCTCGTGTCCCAGGATAATGTCATCAAAATGGCTCGGCAGGTCAAAGTTTTCGCGCCGCCCTCGCGCGGCACGAGGCGGGTTTGTTGCAATACCGGCTTTGTTTGTCTCATTGGCGGCGAGTTTTGGCAACTGACTATGCCGGCCGAGACGCTGCCAACAGTCAGGCGGTGACCTGGCACCACGCGCCGGAACAGATTCCCGTGAAGGGATAAGGGGACCGGTCGCGGCCGCCGGTTGTTGGGTTTAACCAATCCGCGGCGCGCCGTCCGTGGCCTCTTCTTGTTCGTCAAAGACGAGGCCGTCGTCGGCCAATGGAACATCGATGCCGATTTCGGGCATGGCGAGGATGGCGCCGTCGCGAAACACGTGGCCGATCCAATCGCCGCCGGCGCGGGCGAAGACGGTCGCTGCGATTATGTCTGGTTCGAGGATGACGTAGCGCTGGATCGAGGGCGTGGCGCGGTATTCCGCGCATTTTTCGATGCGATCGGTAGTCGATGTGCCTTCGCTGAGGATTTCGAAGACGACGATGGGATCGGTGACAACCGTGCTCGTATTTGGGCCGGGAGAGCAGACGACGAAGCGGTCAGGATAACGGATTCGGCCGGCGGCTTCGATTTTCAGGTCGCTCCCCAGGAAATTGCAGGGTTTGCCGCGTAATCCGTCGGTGAGGGAGACGGCGAGATTACGTTGGATGGTGGCGTGAGCGCGGGTTCCGCCGGTCATGACGACGGGCTGGAATCCGTCGAACTCGTAACGGAACTCCTGGCGGGATTCCCATTCGCTGGCATTCCCCAGATAACCGGGAATGTGCCAAGCGCGTATCATTGATCTCCTGCCGTGACATCGGACATTCGTCCTATACCGGCATTATTTTCCGGATCGCCCGCTTATTGAGGTTGAGATTGCCGCGCTGCGGCGCTGCTGTGGTGCTCCGGCACACCAAAACCAGTGACATGGGCGGATCGCGCACCGGACAATACAGAGTCGGTTGTGATCAAGACGCACTTCTCCCTTAGTTTTTGCTCGACGCATGACGACCGAACACTTCACGCAGGCGCTGGATTGGGCGGCGGCCGCAGGTCGGCGATCATTCGTAGGATGTCCGCGAAGAGATTTTTCGGAATGGCGACTTCGGCCATCTGAAACGCGACATAGCGGCCATGGCTCACGATCTTCGCGCCGATCTTGATCAGCTTTTCCTTCAGGCTCGTCAGTGACCAATCCTTTATCGGTTCGGGCGTCGCCAGCGTGCGCAGAAAATTACCGAGATTGTAGGCCAGCGCATGAAGCTGGAGACGGACGGCGTTAGCAGCGAACGACCGACATGATAGCCGGGTCCACTTGATTGCGCCTTTTCCTTCCTTGATCCATTGCTCACACGTGCCGCGCTTGTTGTAGAAGGCGACGACATTCTCGGCGGAGCGCGCCATGTTCGTCACGATGAAGCCGACGCGCGGATAAAGCTCGCCCGGATGCCATTCGACCTTGGCGATCACCCGGCGCGGCTGCGACCAGCTTCCCGCTTGATAGGTGAAACTTGCATGGGATCGGCAGACGTCATTGGACGGGCGACCAACCGGGCGTTTGAGCAGATAGCCGATCCTCTCTTGCAAGATGTGATTGGCGGGCAGACGGATCGCATATTTGATCCGTTCTGCCTCCAGATATTCGTAAACTTCGGGGTTTGCGAAGCCGGCGTCGGCGCGGAAATAAATGCGTGAGACCTTGCCTTGATACCGCGCCACGACCGGCTTCAGCACCGCCTCCCATCCATCGGCGCTGTGAACATTGCCGGGGCGCAGGGCGCAGCGTTCCAAATCGCCATATTGGTTGAAAACGAACAGCGGATGATAGCAGGTGCAGTCATAGTGACCGTTCCAGACACTGTGTTCCTGTTCGCCATGCGTCGGGCTCACGCTCGAATCCATGTCGAGCAAGATACCTCTCGGCGGACGGCGACCATGAACGCTGTCGATCCATTTGCCGGAGAGATCAGCGAGCGCCGAAAGGTTCTTTTCCGCCGTGAGCCAGCGCGTCTCAAAGCGGCCCATCTGGCTCGGCGAAGCCGCTGCATCCGAGGCCGCCTTTCCGCCGACTATCCACCGCATCGCGGGATCATGGCGCAGGCGTTGAGCGTCGTTCACGTCTTCATATCCGGCAAGTCGCCCAAATATGGATTGCCGCAACATCCCGACGAGTGCATGCCGGCCATTCTTGCCAGTGCGTGCGTCGGAGAGCGCATCACCCGCCATCGCGCTGAGGCACAGCGCGTCGTCCAGTTCCCGGTATGCGAGCAAGCCTGCGTCGGAGGTAACCACCGATCCGCGAAAGTGAAGCAACAATCGGCGGTCGAAATCGAGCCTGAGAGCGCCATCATACGATTCACCCGCCGGGTTCGCCATGACGGCCTCATTCGATCCGAAATAACATGCTGATTATGTTAGCTAAATCGCGGCATCGACGCTGCAAATTATTGCCTCATCCGGCGTATGCGGGATTCGAGGAATTCCGGCATGGTCATGGGTTTGCGGAGCGCCAGGTTCATGGCGGAAAGTTTACCACATCCGTCGGCCCGCCGATAGCGGGCGGCCTGCCGGGACGCGGCGATCGCCTCGCCCGCGCCCGGCCATCATGTCTGGCAGTAAAGCCTGCTGGCGCCCAGGGGGACTCGGCGGTTGCCGCCCCGTCTTCGGATTAGAATGTGCCCGGGGGGGTAAAAGCCGGTCCCTCCCGCCTGCTCCGATTGTCCACGGGGCGTGTCGACCTGCAAGGTCTGCGGCATTAGTATGGCCGCCGGCATCCCAAGGCCATTGAGCCTATTGCCGGCCGGCTCGCTTCCTGGGAGAGGCTACTCGCCTTGAATGGCATGCGGATCCGAGATCCGCACCCCCAATTTACGGGGTACACCCGGGCCGATAGTGTTGCAGTTTATGTTGCCTAAAGATGGCCGAAGGGAATCGGCATGACGGGCACGCTGATCGTCCGCGGTTCCTGAAGACAATTGGCCGCTTAACTTCTTACGATTGCGAATGCAGAGCAAGTCTTAGGCATCTAGCTACAAAAAACAGAAAAGGAGTGCGCCACCGGACGGATCCATAAACACGGTTCTGATTAACAACAAGCAAGTCGGTAAAGTTAATAAATTTGGAGGTTATCATGAAACGAGTACTACTTGTCGCTACTTCCATCGCTTCACCGCTTAAGACACTAGGCCGTGTGGACGGATTTGATCAAGATGAAGCCGCAGACGAGTGCGAGGAATGAGGCATAGTTTCTTGCCGTCTTCTCGCAGCGGAGCGCGATGCGTTTGAAGCGCTTGATCTTGCCCATCATTTGCTCGATACGCGCCCGCGCTTTGTAGAGGACCTTTGCGAAGAACTTCGGCTTGTCGATGGTGTTCGAGCGATAGGGGATGACCGGACAAATGCCGCGGTTACGCGCCGCCTCCCGATTTGTCTTTGCATCATAGCCCTTGTCCGCGACAACGGCGCGGGGATCGACGTCCGGACCGAGGTCGAGGAGCACTTCGAAGTTGCGGCTGTCGCTCGCTTCGCCGCCGGTCAGATGGAAGCCGATCGGATAGCCGTCGAGATCGGTCTTGAGATGGATCTTGGTCGAGAACCCTCCCCGGGAGCGCCCGAGGGCTTCGCCATCCTGCCCCCTTTTGCGCCGGCCGCCGACACATGCGCGCGGATGACGGTCGAGTTCGAACATCTGCACGAGATGCGCCCGCTCGCTCAAGGAGGCGAGCGCTTCGAAGAAAGTTTCGAACACGCCGCTGCGGCTCAAGCGCCAGAAGCGCTTCCAGATGCTGTTCCAAGAGCCGAACTCGGCCGGCAGCGCTCGCCAAGTAATGTTGTGGATCGTGAAATAGTGCAAGGCTTCGAGAAACTTGCGGTCGTCCCGCCCCTTGTCCCCACGCCGCGAGCGGCAGGCATCGAACACCTCGTGCACAAGCACCCAATCTTCTTCGGTCATCTTCGTCAGCATGGCCGGCCCTCCAAAAGCCAGCCACCCATGAATCACCGAAAAAGTGATTTGGGAATCCCTTGACCTATATTTTCCGATATCCGTCCACACGGCCTAGGATTTCCGGTTGGCGTTAATGTCCGAACGGTTAAGTTGGATTTCAGTGAACACCAGATGTCCAGCAGAATTTTCAATGCGCTGATCGCCACGGCCCTGCTGGGCGTGCTCGCCCTGGCAGGCTCGGCAGCAAACGCGCAATCGTCGCTTACGGGCGAAAACGCCAAGGAAATGGAACGTTTGCTTGCCGTTCCGGCGGGAAACGTAGTCGTCCCTTGCTCTTCGATGAAGCCGCCGCGCACCCCTACCGGCACTCTTGATCGTTTTTTGACGTGGAATGAGATCGCGCTCGACACGACGGCGATCGACCATACGCCGGATAAGGCAAATCCACGCTGTTTCGGCGAGCAGTTTGGTCCACCTCGGACGGCCCGTGCGCTGGCGATCGTTCATATCGCTATGTTCGATGCTGAAAATGCCATTTCGAAAAAATTCGTGAGCTATACCGGCATTCCGTCCGTTTCGGGCGACGTATCGATGGACAGGGCCATCGCCCAGGCGGCGCACGACACCTTGGTCGCTCTATATCCCGGTCAAAAGGGCCGCCTAGACGAGCTTTTTGACGTGGACATTGTAAGCATCCCTGGCAGCAAAGCCTCCATCGATGCGGGCACCGTGCTTGGAAAGCTAGCCGCTGCCACTATTCTCAATTTGCGGGAGAACGATGGCTCTCAATTGCCTGAACCGCGTGTCATGGCCAAATGCGCCCCAGGTGATGACACATGCTTCCCCGCAAATACTGCGCCCGGCTTATGGCAAATTGATCCGATCAGCGGCTTAAAGGTTGCGCTCGGTGGGAATTGGCCGAAAGTCAAGCCGTTCGTGATGACGTCCGCGGACCAGTTTCGCCCTCCGCCTCCGCCTTCCCTGACAAGTGACGCCTATAAGCAGGCCTTCAATGAAGTGTATCGCCTTGGCGGAGACCCGCTGCATGGCACGAATACGAGCCGAACCGACAGGCAGACGTATATAGCTAAGTTCTGGTCGTTCGACGGCACGCCGGAGATATGCGCTCCAGCGCGCGAGTACAATATGGTTACGAGAACAATCGCCCTCCAGCAGAAGATGCTCGGAGTTCCGGACATAGCGCGTTTGTTTGCGCTGGTAAATACATCCCTGGCCGATGCGGCCATCGCCGCGTGGGAGTTCGAAATATTTCTACCAGTACTGGCGGCCCATTACGGGAATTCGCAACGCGGTGCCCCCCTTACCGGCCGATCCGGCGTTTTACCCGCTTGGCGCGCAAGACACCAACACCGCGGGTCCGAACTTCACGCCGCCATTCCCATCCTATACATCGGGCCATGCGACATTTGGCGGCGCCCTGTTCGAAATCCTGCGCAAGTTCTGGCCGGACGCAACGCCGTTTACTTTTATTTCCAGCGAATGGGACGGCAAGAATGATGTAGATGTTGACACCATGATGAACCGGCCGTTCATACCCGAACATTTCACATCGTTTAGCCAGGCGGAATCCGACAACGCACAAAGCCGGATTTTCATGGGCATCCATTGGCAGTTCGACGCCGACGAGGGCATCAAAGTCGGCAATAACGTGGGCGACTATGTTTTCGCGCACGCCTTTCAGCCCGTCCACTGACCAAGCCGGGCCCGGTCACCGTTAGCAACGCGAGGACCGGGCCGGAGGAGAGGGTGGCGCCATTATTGGCCCGCCCTCTTCCAGCCGCGTGGCAGCACCGACTCCCATCCCGGCTTTTCCTAAATGCGGATGGGGATGACTGCGGACGCGACAGGCCGCATTACCCGCCCGCCAACCTCGTTGAGCGCGAGATGGCCGGCGCGTCCTGTTTCCACAACGGCTCTCTGACCCCGCCTACCACGAGGCCCGCCGACGGTTCGTCTTAGCACCGATTCGAGCAGCGGTCGAGGCTGTCCCCTGGGTCCTCTCACAGGGAGCGGCCCGGGCTGGCATTATTGCCGACCGGCTTGCTTTCCTGGTGATGGCCACTCGCCTTGACCGACGGGGCGGACCCGAGGTCGGCATCCCCCATTCAGGGGGAGTGCCCGGTTATGTTACGTGAAGTGGGCTGAAAGAATTGAGCGAGGATGTTATTCAATATTATTTATTGCAGCGCATAGGACATTCGTCCGATGCGCTTCGGCAAAAACGATGTAACGGAAACGTCACTGTAGGCGGAATAGACCAGTGACATTGCCCCAAAGGCAGTTCGCGGGAGGGAGAAATGACAGACAAGAATCAATTTTTGCTCCTTGCACTATTCAATATCATTATCGTGGCGATCGCGATGTCGTCAGTAACCAGGGCGCAGGCACAAGAGATTTCGGCGTCCTTGAATGACACCAAGCCGGCCGAGGTCAGAATCGTTTCCACGGAATTCAGATTTTCTCCGGCAACGGTTTTGGTCGCCGCCGGGCGGGCGGTCACGCTGGTTCTCGACAACCGCGGGGCTGAAACGGAGCACGGTCTTTTCGTGCCGGCCTTGGGTTTTCGCGTGCAAGTAAACGCCGGCGAGATCGCCCGCAAGAATACGGTGTTCGTGAAGCCAGGAAAATATGAATTCATTTGCGATCTGCCGGGTCACCACGAAGCGGGCATGAAGGGCACGCTGGTCGTCGTAGACCGTTGAGCGGCCGTCCGGTTTCGGGCGGCGCTGGTCCGGAAGAATTTGGCCAAAAAAAATTAAAGTGCGCAGATGGCAAAGCCAGTGGCGCGTTTCAGGAGGAGACCGAGGATGCTGCACAAGAACTCAGGAAAAATCCTTCGCGAACGGCTAATGCCGATCGCACGAGTGGCCACGCTGCTCGCTGCTTTGTGCACGCCTTGGTACGCCGCCTGCGCCCAGGCGCAGGAGGCGCAAAAACCCGCTGCCTCCGCGTCTCCTGCTGCCGTGGCGGATGAGGCTGTGGTTGTCGATCTACCGGCGAATCTCGCGCGGCTGCCCGCGCCCGAGGTCGCGCCGCCGGTCAACCGGAAGAAGCCGGCCGCGGTTCATGTCGAGCTGGAAGCCCGGCCGGTCACTGGGCTCCTCGCCGAGGGAATCGGTTACCATTATTGGACCTATAACGGAACCGTGCCGGGCCCGATGATCCGCGTCCGCCAGGGAGATACGGTCACACTCACGCTGCACAACGCACTCGACAGTCCGGTCAGCCATAGCATCGATTCACATGCGGTGCTCGGACCCGGCGGCGGCGGCAAGGTGACCCAGACCCCGCCCGGCGCGACGAGCGTGTTCCAATTCAAGGCCATGAAGCCCGGCGTCTTCATCTATCACTGCGCGACGCCGATGATTCCCTATCACCTTTCGCATGGAATGTACGGTCTCGTGGTCGTCGAGCCGCCGGGAGGCTGGCCGAAGGTGGACAAGGAATTCTACGTGATGCAGGGCGATATTTATCTCAAGGGAGATCGAACCCAAAGCGGCGTCCATGAGGCCGCTGTCGGCAAAATGGAGAACGAAACACCGGATTTCGTGGTTTTCAACGGGAGCGCCGGGTCGCTCACCAAAGAGCGTGCGCTGAAAGCCAAGGTCGGCGAGACGGTGCGGATCTTCTTTGGGAATGCCGGACCCAATCTCGTGTCGAGCTTTCATGTCATCGGCGAGATTTTCGACAAGGTCCATCCGGAAGGGGCTACCGAGACCCTCAGCAATGTGCAGTCCACCCTGGTCCCGGCCGGCGGCGCGACGATGGTCGAATTCAAGACGCAAGTTCCAGGGACTTATATACTCGTCGACCACAGCTTGGGCCGCCTGCGGAAGGGCGCGGCCGGATATCTCGATGTGGAGGGACCGCCTAACTCAAAAATATTTCAGAGCATCCAACAGGGCAGTCGAGACGGCGGTGGTCATTGATCGGGCGGGTGGCGCGAGGGGCGCTCGTCTCTCCACGCCTCCACCGCCGTCCCAAGGCTTTGGTCGCCCTGCCCCGGCCGCCGCGCACGGAGGTTGGACGAAGTCGATATCAAGCGATTAACTCTGCTAGATTCTGAAAGACCGCGTTGGTTTGCCTCGCCGGAACTTGCCGCCGCAAACCGAGCAACGGGGTGTTGGCGAAATTGGCGAGCGTCGCCAATGTCGCGTCGAGCGGCACCGGCGCGCCCTCGGTCTCGCTGACGACAATGGCGCGGAGAACGAGCGCGCGCCGCAAAATCACCTCCTGCGCGGAAAGGACATGGCTAAGCGTCCCAAGATAACTGCCGGCGACGAGGATCAATGGCTGGTTGAGCGCGATCATCAAATCCAGCACCGTGTGGCGCGCGTCAAGCGGGACCATGATGCCGCCGATGCCTTCGATCAGCAGGGCGCCGTCGGTTCCAGCGATTGCCGTGCGGGCCAAATCGACGACCGCCTGAAAATCGATTGCTTTATTCTCTGCCCGCGCCGCCATGTCCGGGGAAAGCGGCGCGCGAAAGCGCCACGGCGAGATGCGCTGCAGCTCCTCCGGCGTGACTTTGCGGCCTAGCGCCTCGAGGAGCACGGCCGGATCGCTGCCTGAAGGCGCGGCCAGGTCGAAGCCGCTCACGAGAGGTTTCAAAGCAGCGACCGGTTGTCCGAGCGCGCGGAAATGACGGATGAGTCCCGCGGCGACAAAAGTCTTCCCAACACCGGTCCCGGTGCCGGTTATGAAGACGGCGGACACTTGGCCATTTCCTTGGGGATTTCCTTGCGCGCGGGCGCTAATGCGACGAGCGCCCGCACGGCCTCGGCGAAGCGGGCGATCTCTTCGTCGGGATGCAGGGCAGTGAAGGCGAAGCGTAGCCGCGCGGTACCAACCGGGACCGTCGGCGGACGGATCGGCGTCACGAGGAAACCTTCGTCCGCCAGTTTGTTGGATGCTTGCAACGCCGCCTCCGGCTCGCCGATGATGAGCGGGACAATCGGGCTTTGCGCTTGCGCAAGGCCAAGATGAGACGTGAACGCCCGCGCCTTGGCGAGGGGTTTTGCGGTCAGTTCTGGCTCGCTTTCGATGATCGTCAAGGCGGCGATCGCCGCCGCCACCATCGCGGGCGGTAAGGCGGTCGAATAAATCAAAGTCCGCGCGCGGGTTTTCATCAAATCGATCACGGCCCGCGATGCGCATAAATATCCGCCATAGCCGCCGATCGCCTTGGACAAGGTCCCCATTTGCAATGGCACGCGCGCGCCGCCAGCCGCAAATGCCGAGCCGCGCCCGCCGCCGATCACGCCAAGGCCATGCGCGTCGTCGGTCATGAGCCAAGTATCGAAAGCGGCGCAGAGGGCCGCGAGCTCCTGCAAGGGCGCAAGATCGCCGTCCATGGAAAACACCCCGTCGGTGACGAGCAAGGCTTTTCGCACGCTGGCGCGGTTTTCATTGAGCAACGCTTTTGCATGAGCAACATCGTTATGGCGGAAGATCAACGTCCGCGCAGGCGACAATTGTGTCCCAGCCCATAAGCAGGAGTGCGCGAGTTCGTCGATCAAAATGAGATCCGGCGCGCCCGCAAGGACCGGGACGATGCCGGCATTGGCGAGGTAGCCGGAACCGAAAACGCAGGCGGCTTCGGTTCCCTTGAGCCGGGCGAGCCTCTCCTCCAGCTCGCGAAACAAAGGATGATTGCCGGTGACGAGGCGCGAAGCGCCGGCGCCCACGCCATATTTTTCAATCGCGGACGTTGCGGCGGTCTTGAGTGCGAGGCGATGGGAGAGGTTTAGATAATCGTTGCAGGAGAAAGACAAATAGCGGCGCCCGTCGCGTTCAATCCATGGGCCGTCGCCGCGAAAACTCTCGGCAAGCGTGCGCCGCAAAGAGGCGCGCTCGACCTCCGCCAATTTGCGGACAGCGAAATCATCCAACGACCGCATGGGCATCTTGGGTAATGTATCCGTTTGAATTTCTGCTTACGACCCTTTGCGCAAGTTCGGCTCAGAGTTCTCGATGTAGGAATTCATCCACCGTAGAAATGCGATGCCCAGAGGCCTACTGATAACGCGCTTTGTTTTGCACCTGATTTCTGCACGGAGAAGCCGAAGTGATTTCAACCTGGTGACTCCCCAGCAAAATTTTTGATTTTTGCACCATGAGTTCGGCGCACGCGGCTACCGGATCAGAAAAAGTGATAGCCGAGGACAGGAATTCATACCAGCGCCGCGCACCAACGGAGGACGCTTTCGATCAGGCACGCGGCGGCACCATCGATCTCGCGGTCCACCTCGTCGGGGGTCGCTACCCTGCGCCATGTCTTGCGCTACCAAATCGAGATACGTTGAAACGCTCTCACGCTCGACACCGGTTACACGGCATGGTAGCGCTCAAAGCCGGTTTTAGGTGCAAATTTCTAGTATGCTGTTGGAAGCGCCTGCAGCGTGGCCATTGCAGTCCACGTCAGAGTGCCTTGGCCAAGGACTGATATCTGGAATGGTTAGACCTCTCGATGACTGGCCGGATCTCCAGTGGATGATCGACGCAGAGCAGATCAAACACGTCAACATGCTTCAGCTAGGGCCTGATATTTGGAATGCTTGGAGAGAAAACGAATCCTTGGCCGGACGGTTCTACAGGGCCAAACTCTCCCGGTTGGTTCTTGGCAGTGCAAACCTCCGTAGAGCGAACCTTAGCGGCGCGGACCTCAGCGGGGCAGGTTTACGGGGGGCAAACCTATTCCAGGCAGATCCAGCAAGGCAGATCTCAGCAATGCGGATCTCAGCAATGCGGACTTCACTGGGGCGAGGGTAAGCGACGCGGACCTCAGTGGGGTGAACCTACGGGGAGCAAACCTACAGGGGGTAACCCTCCACAAAGCATACCTAAGGAGGGCAGACCTCAGCGGCCTGGATCTCAGCAACACGAGCCTTTTCAGGTCGACTCTTGACGGCGCGAACCTCAGCAAGGCGATCCTCTTGAAGGCGAACCTCTACGAGGCGCACCTGTCCGGGGCGAACCTCATTGAGGCTAACCTCAGCGGGGCAGATCTCCGCGGGGCAGAACTCTTTTATGCCACCTTGACAAGGACAGATTTCACGAGCGCCGATCTAACTGGCTGCTGCATTTTCGGAATATCCGCATGGGGGCTGAAGCTGAACGAGGAGACAAAACAGCAGAACCTGGTCATCACAGGATACAATGAACCGGAGATCACTGTCGACAATATTGAGGTCGCACAGTTCGTCTATCTGCTGCTACACAACGAGAAGCTTCGAAACGTCATCAACTCTTTTACTACCAAGATAGGTCTGATCCTTGGCCGCTTCACACCGGAACGGAAGGCTGTCCTTGACTCCTTGCGGGACGAGTTGCGGCGACGCCACTACTTGCCAATTCTGTTCGACTTTGAAAAACCTCGGGGGCGGGACCTCACCGAAACTGTGTCACTGCTTGCCCACCTGGCTCGGTTTGTGGTGGCTGACATCACGGATGCCAAGAGTATCCCGCAAGAACTCGCGGGGATTGTGCCCGGCCTGCCGTCCGTCCCTGTGCAGCCTCTGCTGCAAGAAGGGAGTGATGAATACAGCATGTTTGAGCATTTCAGGCGCTATCCTTGGGTCCTAGAGCCGTACCGCTATCAATCCCAGAGGCAACTTCTCACTAACCTCCGTGATCGGGTGATCGATCCAGCAGAAGCGAAGGTTCAGGAACTTCGAGGAACGCATCGCGACGAGACACCCGGCGGCTTGAGCGAATGACCGCTTCCCACCCATTGCAGAAATTTAAACTGGGACACTACCGCAACTTGGCTGCCGTTGACGCGGATAGGAGCGCCTGGCAAAGCGAGCGGCGGCGGCCCGCACGTAGGCGGCTTATAAGCAGCCAAGCACCGCCGCAAGGGAAATGCGCAGCTAACCCCACCGCCTTGCCGCGCGCCGAAGAATCCATTGCCTTCGCCATTGCGGCAGCTCGATGACGGTCTTGAAGGGTTCGTAGCCAGGCTTTTCCATCAGCCGCAAATAAGGCTCGCAGAGACAGGCGGGCAAGAACGCCGGACGGCTTTTTTCGGCCAAGCCGGGGAGCCTGGCATAAAAAATATTATTATGCGCGCGCGCAAGAGCGCGCAGCTCCGCAAGCGCGGCAAGGACCGCGGGCGAGCTTTGTCCCGCGACAAAATCGTCGCGGCTCACCCCATGCGCTTGCAAAATCTCGGCCGGGACAAAAACCTGGCCCCGCGCGCAATGCCAAGGCAGTGCCTGGATCAGCCCGGTGATCCCATAGGCAATCCCCGCATGGAGGGCAGTATCGCGGCTCGCGGTATCCTCCTCCCCGTCGAGGACGAGCGCGGCGATGCAAAAAAGATTCGAGCATGTGGCCTTAGTATAGGACTCAAGCGCCGCAACCGATTCCATCGGTTCGCGGTAAAGATCGGCGGCCCGCGCAACAATCAATTCGCGGAGCGGCGCTTCCGGCAGATCGAAGCGCGCGATCGTATCGAGAAGGGCGGCGGCGACAGGATTGGCCTTCGCATCGGCCGCCCCGTCGAGCGCTTCCCGCCACCACTGGAACCTTATTTCGCCAAGCAATGGCTCGGAGACGATTTCGCGCACGCGGGCTGCCTCAAGACTGAAAGCATAGAGGGCGTGGATATGCGGCCGCCGCTCGCGCGGAACAAAAAGGCTCGCGAGCCAGCGATCTTTATCCTCGCGGCGGAGCAGTCCCTCGCAATAGGCGTAATGGGACTTGTTTGGCTGAATCACCCGCCCGCGCATCAGGGCGCGCCCGCGTCTACGCCGGCCTCCTCGCGGGCTTGGCCGCCGGGGCCGGCGCCGGACCCACGGTGTCACCGCGCAAGCCGAGGTAGATCAGCATCGGCGAACAAATAAAGACGGAGGAATAGGTCGCGACAAAAATGCCCCAGATCATCGCGATCGAGAACGAGCGGATCACCTGGCCGCCGAAAACGACGAGCGAAAGAAGCGCCAGAAACACGGTCGTCGCGGTCATGATCGTGCGCGGAAGCACCGCGTTGACCGAGAGATCGATTAGTTGGTCGGTCGGCATCTTGCGGTATTTCCGCATCATTTCGCGAATGCGATCGAGCACCACGACGGTTTCGTTCAGGGAATAGCCGACGATGGTGAGAATGGCGGCGATCGACGTCGTGTTGAATTCGAGCCGGGTCAGCGCGAAAAAGCCAACGGTAAGCAAGAGGTCGTGCATCGTCGCGATGATCGCGCCAACCGCAAACTGCCATTCGAACCGGAACCAGAGGTAGCAAAGCACCGCGACGATCGCAACGACGACGCCAAGCGTGCCAGACTGCACGAGTTCGCCGGAAACACGGGGTCCGACGACTTCGGTGCGCCGGACCTCGTAGCCATCGCCCATGGCCTCCTTCACGCGGTTCACGGCGACCTGTTGCGCGGCATCGCCGCCCGCCTGAAGGCCGAAACGCACGGTCACGTCGGAGGGGCCCCCAAAACCCTGCACCTCGACGCCGCCGACGTTGAGATGCTCGGCGATGGACCGCAATTTTGCAAGGTCGGCCACGCCGTTCTTGGCGCGGAGCTCGAGCAAAGTGCCGCCGGAAAAATCGATCCCGAAATTCATTCCAAGGGAAAGGAAAAGCGTGACCGAAATAATCGAGAGGAGCGCCGAGAAAGGATAGCTCACGCGGCGGAAGCGCATGAACGGAAATTTGGTGTTCTCGGGCGCAAGGCGGAGGAGTTTCATGCGCTAGGGCCTCTTCGGGGAGCGGCACTCCAACGGTTCTTGTTGCTCGCGTCGAGGCGGATTGGCTGGACGCATGAAAACACTCTATCCTTTTGCGATCACGCCGGAAAGTGCCGCGCGGTTTTACGAAACCTTTAAATCGGTAATCGCGTCGGCCGCTTGTAGTGATACCAGAGCGCGATCATCATCCGCGTCATCGTCACGGCTGTCACGATCGAGGTAATAATGCCGAGGGCCAATGAGACGGCAAAGCCGCGCACAGGTCCGGTACCCAAAAAATACAATATGGCGGCGGCGACGAACATAGTGACATTGGAGTCGACGATGGTGGCGAAAGCCCGCTTGAAGCCGGCGTCGAGCGCGGAAACGATCGAGCGGCCCATATGCGCTTCTTCCCGGATGCGTTCGTAGATCAAGACATTGGAATCGACGGCCATGCCAATGGTGAGGACGATGCCCGCGATGCCCGGCAGGGTGAGCGTCGCCCCGAGAAGCACGAGGCACGCAAAAATGAACGAGACATGGACGGCCAGCGCGATATTGGCGAAGACCCCGAATATGCCATAGGTGATCAGCATATAGGTGACAACGAGGGCGGCGCCGACATAGGCCGCGCGCTTGCCCGCGTCGATCGAATCCTGACCGAGACCCGGACCGACGGTGCGTTCCTCGACGATCGTAAGTTTCGCGGGCAAGGCGCCGGCGCGCAGAAGAATGGAGAGGTTGTTCGCCGCTTCGACCGTGAAATGCCCGGAGATCTGGCCGGAACCGCCCGTGATGGGACTAATGATGCGCGGCGCGGAGATGACCTTCCCGTCGAGGATGATGGCGAATAATTTGCCGACGTTTTCCGACGTCACCTCGCCAAACCTTTGCCCGCCGCGAATATTGAAGCGGAAATTGACGACTGGTTCTTGCGTGCGGGGGTCGAAGCCCGGCTGGGCATCGGTCAAATCCTCGCCCTGCACCATGACGCGCTTCTCCACCGGCAACAATTTGCCGGGCTGCTCGACGTCTTCCAAAAATTCCACATCGGCGGGATCGGCGCCTGGTTCAGCGACCAGGCGGAATTCGAGCTTGGCCGTCGTCCCAAGAATTTCCTTGAGCTTGCCGGTATCCTGCAAACCCGGCACCTCGACGAGAATACGATCGGTGCCTTGGCGTTGGATATTCGGCTCCGTGGTGCCGAGCGCATCGACACGGCGGCGCAACACTTCAATCGATTGCTCGACGGCGCGGCGGACCTTGCTTTCGACGCCCGCCTCGGTCACCGTGAACTGGATGAGGCCGCTGTCGTTTTCGCTCACGTCGAAGGTTGGACCACGAGAAGAGCCGGAAAGGCCGCTGCCGGCCGAGGCCGCCAATTGCTGGAGTTTCGGCATGACTTTCGCACGCTCGCCGGGATCGGGGATGCGCAATTGGACGCCGCGCGGCTGGGCGCCAATGCCGCCGGTGATCGCAACCTTCTCCTCGCGCAACACCCGCCGGACGCTGTCGCGCAGATTGTCGACAAGAGACTTCACGACCGAATTGCTGTCCACCTCCAGAAGCACATGCGACCCCCCTTGCAGATCGAGGCCTAGCACGATGGCGCGGGCCGGCACCCATTTCGGCAGATGCGAAATCAACGCCTCGCGACGGTCCGGGCCGAGGAGGCTCGGCACGATGAGGAGAAGCGCGAACAGTGTCATCGCCAGAATGGATACGATCTTCCAGGTTGGAAAACGCAGCATGATGGTGCGAAATCTCGACGGTTGGGGGCGCGGCCAAAGCCGTCAGCCCGGATTTCCTTGGTTGCGGGCTTCGATTCAGGCCTGATCCTTGACCGGCTCGCCCTTGGCCCGCACGTCCGTAATCATCGCCCGAAGAACGCGCACCCGGACATTTGGCGCGATTTCGACTTCGAGCTCGGCGTCGTCCACTACTTTTGTCACTTTGCCGATCAGGCCTCCGGTCGTGATCACGCTATCGCCCCGGCGCGTATTCTTGATGAGATTGTCATGTTCCTTCGCCTTTTTGCGCTGTGGCCGGATGACAAAATAATACGCGATGGCAAAGATCAGCGCGAAGGGCACCAACTGCATGAGAAGGTCCCCCGAGGTGGGGACCGGGCCCGTGGCGGCTTGGGCGAAAGCAGGTGTAAACAAATCCCTTCTCCTCGATCCTAAGTCCTTTAAAGACTTGCGTTCGCCAAGACTTCTGTCTGCATGGCGCGCGAATATAGCCAGAGCGGGCGCGAAAGCAATGGCCCAAGTGTCGCTATCAATAAGCCGGGCTGCGCGGATAATGCTGGCCCTCGCGGCGCGGCAAGGCGGCGGAACAAGCTTCACCTATACTTTGCGGAAAGCTAATTGGCGGGTTTTACGAGTGCAACGAGCGATGGCCCGGTTTTCGGAACATCGGAAAATGCTCTAAGAGCCGATGCGAGAAACCAGACATGGTGGGAATCGCCAATTGCGCCCCGCGCTGCTTCTGACCGCAGGCCTCTTGATCGCCGCGGCGGCCGTCGTCGCGGCTGTCTATTTCTGGTCGCCGCAAGCGAACCTCCGCGTAACGACCGGTCCGCCAGGCAGCACGGCCTATCGCTTCATCACGGCTTTCGCTTCGGTGACCGAGGCAAATCATCCGCGCATCCACATTAAACTCGTCCAAGTCGCCGATTTGGCGGCGAGCGCCAAGGCGATCGAGGATCACGCCACGGACCTCGGCATCGTGCGCAGCGACGCTGTGATCCCCACCAACGGCGAGACCATCGCCATTCTGCGCCGGGATGTCGTCGCTTTCGTTGTGCCGGCCAAATCCCCGATCGACAAGGTCTCGGCCCTCGCCGGCAAGACCATCGGCATCCCGCAAGGACCTTTGCAAACTTACAATGAGCAGACCCTCGACGTGATTCTGAGCTACTACAATATTCCGGCGAACACCGTAAAGCGGCTCTTCCTGCCGCTCGCCGAAATCGGGGCGGCGGTTCATGACAAGCGGGTTGCGGTGGTCTTCGCCATCGGCCCGATGGGGCCAGGAGAGGTCGTCGACGTTGTCGGCGCCGTCAAGCTCGCGACCAAAGGCGCCCCGGGCATCCTCGCCATCGACGAGGCGGACGCGATCAACAAGCGGTTTCCCGGACTCGAGTCGATCGATGTGCCCGCCGGAGCCTTCCGAGGGCGGCCGCCCACCCCCGACGATACGGTGACAACCCTCGCCGTGACCTACCGCTTCGTCGCTCCAAACACGATGCTGGACGTTGTGGCTGGAGCGATCGCGCGATCCATCTTCACGACCAAAGCCCAGCTGGTGGCGAAAACGCCGCTCGCCAGTCAGATCGAAGCGCCCGACCCCGACGACAAGAACCCAGTCTTGCCGGTTCATCCGGGTGTCGCGGCCTATCTCAGCAGTGGAGAGCAGAGCTTCTTCGATGAGTTCCAGAAGTATTTCTATCTGGGCGGCATAGCCCTGAGCTTGGCCGGCTCCGCGACCGCGCTGCTGGTCGGACGCCTCAGTCGCAAGAAATCCGAAAGCGATCTGCGGCAGATCGATCGCCTGATCGAGCTCGCCGACATGGCTCTTGTGGCGCGAGCTTCTTCCGAACTCAAGGCCTTGGAGGAGGAGCTAAACGGAATTATTGCGTGGTTCGTCAAGGGACAATCCAGCGCGGCCGCCAACTCGACCGCGTTTTCCATCGCCATCGCACACGCCCAGCACGCCATCGAGAAACAACGCGAGACGCTCCGGCAAGGCCAGACGGGCTCCATACCTCAACAAGAACCGTGAAGGTTTTGTTGCAAATTCGCAGGAGAAGTGCAATGGACCCATGGCTTGCGGTGATCAGGCCGCGATCGCGAATAATCACGCGATCAAAATGCTCACAATGACGAGAACAAAAGACGGCCCAGAGTTTCCAAGCGATTCCTCCTCCACCAAGGCGTTGGAACGGATTGCCGCCGCGCTTGAGAGGCTCGCTGGCGCGCAAGAGGCACCCTGCGATTTCAGCGCCGCCGACGCCTTCGTCTTCGCGGCAGGGACCGCGACGCTGGCCCCTGTTCCGCGCGTCAACCGGGTCGAAATCGGGCTGTTGCGCGGCATCGGCCAGGCACGCGATACCCTTCTCGCCAATACGGAGCGTTTCGCGCAAGGCTTCGCCGCCAACAACGCGCTTCTCTGGGGGGCGCGCGGCATGGGCAAATCCGCGCTCATTAAGGCCGTGCATGCAACAATCAATGCGCGGCTCGCCGGTTCGCCAGCGTTGAAGCCGCTCAAACTTGTCGAGATTCACCGCGAGGACATCGAGGGGCTGCCTCGCCTAATGGCGCTGCTGCGCGGCCAGCAATGGCGGTTCGTTGTCTTTTGCGACGACCTTTCCTTCGATGGCGGGGATACCAGCTATAAGTCGCTAAAGGCCGCGCTCGAAGGCGGGATCGAGGGACGCCCGCCAAATGTTTTATTTTATGCCACCTCGAACCGCCGTCATATGCTTTCCCGCGAAATGATCGAAAACGAACGCGGAACCGCGATCAACCCTGACGACGCGGTTCAAGAAAAGATCTCTCTTTCCGACCGTTTTGGGCTTTGGCTCGGTTTTCATGCCTGTTCGCAGGACGATTATCTTGCGATGGTCCATGGCTACGCGAAACATTTCGGTCTTGCGCGCGCGCGCGAAAAGATCGAGCATGAGGCGCTCGAATGGGCGCTCACGCGGGGATCGCGTTCCGGCCGCACCGCCTGGCAATATATCCACGACCTCGCCGGGCGACTGGAGAAGGTGGTAGAGTGAACGGTAGTTAACTTAAGTCGAATAACGATGAATTGGAGGGATCATATGATAGGCAAACTTATCACGGGGATATTATGGGTAATATTTATTGTTGGCCTTTCCGCTCCGCCTTTGTATGCGTACCGCGCCAATAATATCAAGGGTGCCATAAATATTGCTAACGTTGTCCGTGATACGCAGCTTTTACTGTCACTGAGTGGCTTTTATGCCGGTCCTCTCGATGGCCAATGTAACGCACAAACGCGAGAGGCAATCGAAAAATACATAAACAAAACGGACGGGGTGCTAATCGACAAGTCGCCTGACATTCGCTGCAATGTAGAGTCACTTGACAGAGTAAGGAATGGTCTGAGCTTAGCTCTGACAACAACCGGTACGTCGCAAAAAGCTGCAACTCCCAGGACGAGCGAAATAAATGATAAATTCTCGGATGAAGTTGATGAAATCAAAGCTAGCATCAGGAACACGAACGCTGCACTGAAAGGAATAACTGACGGTTTTGCCACAAATTTTCTAAATCAGTATAATGGCCTTGCTTCAACAGGAATGACTATTTTTATAACCGGTATTTCGGTAACTATTGCTATTATTGCTCTTGTTAGCAATCTGTTGAGAGACTTTATAGCCAAGAGTGTGGATGCATCACACAAGAAGTTCCTAGATGAATCTACGGCCATGCTGCGCGAGGCTAAAACGGCAGTACTAGAAGAGGCTAAGTCACAGTCAACCACAATTCTGCAACAGGGTAAGACTGAGGTTTCAAATACGGCAGCCCTGGCTCATGGTGCTTTGGCAACGCAAATATATGCCAGATTAGGAGGTCGAATACTTTATAGTCAAATCATCAATTTTCAAAGATGTTAATTGTCCACGAGACAACTATAAAAAAGATCGTTACATAACTTATATAAGCGGAGGAGCTCATATATCAACAGTTGGCAACGATACTGCCAATATCCTTGCCAATTTATACAGACAGCAGGATAAACCAGTGCCTCCTGAAGATCAAAAATATATTGTATTTTGTAGAAATAATTTTATATTTTATGTTTCTTCGATGAATGATAAGTATCTTCGCAGAGAAAGGGATGAAGAGGTCATACAAAACGTTAAACAAGCCATTGCTGAGTTGAAACAATTTGCATCCGAAGAAAATAAAAATAATAAGTATTGGCTTGACGTTAAGGATACCATAGTCTGGGCAGAGTTGTGTATTGGCACGATCCTCCCTCACCAAGCCAAACAGGAAATCGAGCTAATAGCGCAAGGTTGTGATATTGCTACAAAAACAGATCTCCAGGAAAGATACGATTTCTACGATCGATTTCCTGAGCACGTCGATCAGGTCAACCTAAGCCCGCATACGCCGGATGAGGCAATAATTTGCAGCGTCGATGCCGCGATTCAGCTAACATAATCAGCATGTTATTTCGGATCGAATGAGGCCGTCATGGCGAACCCGGCGGGTGAATCGTATGATGGCGCTCTCAGGCTCGATTTCGACCGCCGATTGTTGCTTCACTTTCGCGGATCGGTGGTTACCTCCGACGCAGGCTTGCTCGCATACCGGGAACTGGACGACGCGCTGTGCCTCAGCGCGATGGCGGGTGATGCGCTCTCCGACGCACGCACTGGCAAGAATGGCCGGCATGCACTCGTCGGGATGTTGCGGCAATCCATATTTGGGCGACTTGCCGGATATGAAGACGTGAACGACGCTCAACGCCTGCGCCATGATCCCGCGATGCGGTGGATAGTCGGCGGAAAGGCGGCCTCGGATGCAGCGGCTTCGCCGAGCCAGATGGGCCGCTTTGAGACGCGCTGGCTCACGGCGGAAAAGAACCTTTCGGCGCTCGCTGATCTCTCCGGCAAATGGATCGACAGCGTTCATGGTCGCCGTCCGCCGAGAGGTATCTTGCTCGACATGGATTCGAGCGTGAGCCCGACGCATGGCGAACAGGAACACAGTGTCTGGAACGGTCACTATGACTGCACCTGCTATCATCCGCTGTTCGTTTTCAACCAATATGGCGATTTGGAACGCTGCGCCCTGCGCCCCGGCAATGTTCACAGCGCCGATGGATGGGAGGCGGTGCTGAAGCCGGTCGTGGCGCGGTATCAAGGCAAGGTCTCACGCATTTATTTCCGCGCCGACGCCGGCTTCGCAAACCCCGAAGTTTACGAATATCTGGAGGCAGAACGGATCAAATATGCGATCCGTCTGCCCGCCAATCACATCTTGCAAGAGAGGATCGGCTATCTGCTCAAACGCCCGGTTGGTCGCCCGTCCAATGACGTCTGCCGATCCCATGCAAGTTTCACCTATCAAGCGGGAAGCTGGTCGCAGCCGCGCCGGGTGATCGCCAAGGTCGAATGGCATCCGGGCGAGCTTTATCCGCGCGTCGGCTTCATCGTGACGAACATGGCGCGCTCCGCCGAGAATGTCGTCGCCTTCTACAACAAGCGCGGCACGTGTGAGCAATGGATCAAGGAAGGAAAAGGCGCAATCAAGTGGACCCGGCTATCATGTCGGTCGTTCGCTGCTAACGCCGTCCGTCTCCAGCTTCATGCGCTGGCCTACAATCTCGGTAATTTTCTGCGCACGCTGGCGACGCCCGAACCGATAAAGGATTGGTCACTGACGAGCCTGAAGGAAAAGCTGATCAAGATCGGCGCGAAGATCGTGAGCCATGGCCGCTATGTCGCGTTTCAGATGGCCGAAGTCGCCATTCCGAAAAATCTCTTCGCGGACATCCTACGAATGATCGCCGACCTGCGGCCGCCGCCCAATCCAGCGCCTGCGTGAAGTGTTCGGTCGTCATGCGTCGAGCAAAAACTAAGGGAGAAGTGCGTCTTGATCACAACCGACTCTGTATTGTCCGGTGCGCGATCCGCCCATGTCACTGGTTTTGGTGTGCCGGAGCACCACAGCAGCGCCGCAGCGCGGCAATCTCAACCTCAATAAGCGGGCGATCCGGAAAATAATGCCGGTATAGGACGAATGTCCGATGTCACGGCAGGAGATCAATGATACGCGCTTGGCACATTCCCGGTTATCTGGGGAATGCCAGCCGAGATCGTTCAGCGGATTCAGGAAAAGCGTGTTCTCCAGACACCAGAGGCGGTACGCGCGCTCTTCTTCGGATGCGCCGATCTCATGACCGTCGAGGTTCATGGCGCGTTCCACTTCCTCCACGTCGATGCGTGCCGCGATTTGATCCCTGATGTTCGCGAAAAAGGCTTTCGCGCCGTCATATCCCCCGCCTTCATATTCCGCTTCGTCTGCAAGGGCCGCGGACAGCGAGTTGTGAGCATGGCATAGGAAGACGCGCTGGTGGCCTGAATCGTAAAGTGCGCGCGCATATTCAACGCTAAGATTGCTACCTCAGATAAACCCGGTCGGGGCGACGCCGCCAAACTCCCAGACATCTAGTGAGGTCAGCGAACCTCCGCCCCAACGACGCATATAGCTCAAAATTAAGACTGCGTCTTAAGGCTTAACTCGGGCCACCCAGTGGACCGATTTGGCTAGGCCGTGTGGACGGATATCGGAAAATATAGGTCAAGGGATTCCCAAATCACTTTTTCGGTGATTCATGGGTGGCTGGCTTTTGGAGGGCCGGCCATGCTGACGAAGATGACCGAAGAAGATTGGGTGCTTGTGCACGAGGTGTTCGATGCCTGCCGCTCGCGGCGTGGGGACAAGGGGCGGGACGACCGCAAGTTTCTCGAAGCCTTGCACTATTTCACGATCCACAACATTACTTGGCGAGCGCTGCCGGCCGAGTTCGGCTCTTGGAACAGCATCTGGAAGCGCTTCTGGCGCTTGAGCCGCAGCGGCGTGTTCGAAACTTTCTTCGAAGCGCTCGCCTCCTTGAGCGAGCGGGCGCATCTCGTGCAGATGTTCGACTCGACCGTCATCCGCGCGCATGTGTCGGCGGCCGGCGCAAAAGGGGGCAGGATGGCGAAGCCCTCGGGCGCTCCCGGGGAGGGTTCTCGACCAAGATCCATCTCAAGACCGATCTCGACGGCTATCCGATCGGCTTCCATCTGACCGGCGGCGAAGCGAGCGACAGCCGCAACTTCGAAGTGCTCCTCGACCTCGGTCCGGACGTCGATCCCCGCGCCGTTGTCGCGGACAAGGGCTATGATGCAAAGACAAATCGGGAGGCGGCGCGTAACCGCGGCATTTGTCCGGTCATCCCCTATCGCTCGAACACCATCGACAAGCCGAAGTTCTTCGCAAAGGTCCTCTACAAAGCGCGGGCGCGTATCGAGCAAATGATGGGCAAGATCAAGCGCTTCAAACGCATCGCGCTCCGCTGCGAGAAGACGGCAAGAAACTATGCCTCATTCCTCGCACTCGTCTGCGGCTTCATCTTGATCAAATCCGTCCACACGGCCTAACAAGCGGAAGGGGAGAGGACAGTGATAAATTAGGGCCTGCCATCTCGTCAAATATGATCGTTAACTTCGTCATGTGGGTCTCCAATTATGTGATCACCGTGCGCGCGTGGCCCCATTGTACTGCACCATTATCACGCGGTAGTAAATAAGCAGTTCAAGCGAATTTGTAAGAGGAGTCGACATAAAAGTATTTAATTCCGGACCCTACAAACGTCCAGGAATACAATGGCTTATACCGGTCATAGGGGCGCGCCAAACCTCGAAATCGTGCTTCCAACTGTGGCGATTTCCCGCACCGATTCCTCGCCCTTTGCGTCGCTTGACAGCCTTTTGCTGTTGTGCCGCACGGTGATTTTAGGCTGCACTCGACCTTCTCACCACGCGCCTCGGCGCATTCGCTAGCGTCACCGATTGAACCGAATCCGGTCCGTGCAATTGGACCGGATCGTGTTGCGAGGAACGCCAACGCATTTAGGCATGTGCCGCAAGGCGGCCCATTCGTCCATTGCGGTAATCGTCCATCGCTTGGCCGATCTCTGCCGCCGTGTTCATCACAAAGGGCCCCTGGCCAACGATCGGTTCGTCGATCGGCTGCCCATTGAGGAACAGGAGCGTGGTGTCTTCCAGCGCCGCGATCGCAAAGGTTTCATCCTCCTAGGAGCGGCCGCTGGACTAGCCCTGGCGGCTGATCTCGAACAGAAACCACACGCGCCGCTCGGCCTCGTCAATCCAGTTTTCGAGCAGGCTCGCACTGGCCACATCACCGTGCTCATCACACAGCGAGTGCGCCTCGCGCATATTCGCCGCCAGCTGCTTGTTGTCGTCGCGCAGCTCGGCCAACATGTCCAGAGGAGTAACGTAGTCAGCGTCGTTGTCCAAGACACGCTGCAAGCGGGTGATCTGGCCAATTGAGCGCAGCGTCGTGCCGCCGATTTTCCGGACGCGTTCGGCAATCGCGTCAGTTACTGCGAATAGTTGCTCTCCTTGTTCGTCCAGCAGAAGGTGATAGTCGCGAAAATGCGGACCAGACATGTGCCAATGGAAGTTCTTTGTCTTGATGTACAGCGCGAATACGTCGGCGAGCAGGGTGGTGAGAGCGCCGGAGATATCCCTCGTAGCGTTAGATGTGAGATTTGTTGGCGTGTCGAGCGACGCCATCCTCCGTGATTTTGCCTCGTCGGGATCCATCGCTTGCACCTCCTTCGGGTTCGCTCACCGACAATCTGCGTGCTGGCGACCGTTGCTCGAACGTGAACTCCCCTTAGGCCAACGTTTTCGGCTAAGGGTGATACGGCGTGAGTGCCATAACGTCAAGCGCAACGAATGTCGCCACCACGACGATTAGTTGTGTCGTGAGGAACGGCGGCTCGCCTTGTCGACCCGGAGCAGCATGTGTCCGCGAGGAGTGATGGCGCCTTCGGGTGCGTTCCACAAGAACTCGCGGCGCCAGGCCCGTGACGCGATACCCAAGGGCGTTCAGGACATTCTTGAGGAGCAGATTCTGTTCAAAACAGTATCCGCCGCGACCCCCGCGCACCATTTTCTCTTCGAGTGACGCGGGATCGAGGCGAACGGGCCATCTCAACAAGGGATTTAGGTTTTCAAATGGAATGGTTTCCGTGTGGCGAGCAATGACAGTCTCGAGCGTCTCGAGAGTCGGCGTGCGCCCGCCCAATTAGCCGATGCGCGCGAAATAGGCATCGAGGCCGACGGCCGTTTCTGTGACTTCCTCCACTTCACCGCTCTGCTACGAGGGGCGCGGGACTCCCCCAGCTGCCCGTGAATTGTAGCGGACCCGGCAGGCTTGCGCGCGTCGCTTGGCTGGCGTGGATTTGTCCATTGTCCAGGACGATGGTGACGGGCTTGCCCGCCGCTCCCGTCCCGCCGAAAGCCTTCTCTAACCTGAAACCATCAAAGCACTTTTGCATATTGCAATTCAATGTCATCGAACGCGAAGCGAAAACCCTCAAGGCCGGTCATCTCGCCCATGAAACATTCAAGAACTGGGACGACCTGAAAATCGCCATCGCCATCGCCATCGCCATCGAGGCCATCAATTCAACCCGGAAATCGCATCCGTTGGCCAAGCGGCGAATCTTTGCCTAGGCCAGGCCGTTCGGTCAGAACGCGAGCCACGCGTGAGGGGAGCCCTTTGCGCTCGACGGCGGCACGATCTCGGATTAATTGTAAGAGCTTGCGCGAAGTGAAGCTTGATGATCTTCACGTCCGCTTTTATTCGCCGCTCGGCCTTGGCGCGAAGCTCGCCCAATAGCCGAAGCAGCCCGGCAACATCGCTCCCGGCGACGGAGTGCCGAGAAAATTTACTCGTGTTCGGAGAAAGCGATGTCACCAGCCATCGTGCGCGGCTTAATGCGATTGACACGAATATTGTCATCCCTTCCACCGAACTGGTCAACCTGGGTTCACAATTGCAAACATTAGCTTCCATGATCAATTCCTCGATTGCCCTTCTCGCTAGCGCTGGCAGGACCGCTGGTGGCAATCCTCATGGTATCTTATGCAGGCTGGGGCGTGGATGAAGGGCGAGTTCGAGCAGCGGAATCGCTTCGCCTCGCCAGCGGCGAGGATGATCGCGGCGGTCTGCCGCACCTATGCCGCCCTCTCCACCGCGCCACTTCCTTTGCGTAGCGCCGCGATGATTTCGGCGACGATCGCGATGCCGATTTCGGGCGGACAACGCGCGGCAACCGCCAAGCTGGCGCCCGCATGAGCTCGACTGTGCGACCGCACCGCATCATCATTCCTCGTCCCGCTGGTTGGCGAGATGCGCCTCGCGCAAATCGAGTTCGCGCTCGATCCCGCGTCGCGCTTCGTCGTTCAGCTTGCCGCCGCGGAAAAGGTCGTTGGTTTGCTGCCGCTCGGCGGCGATCAGAAGGAGTTCGATCTCGTCGTGAAGCTCGGTGAGCTTTTTGTGCTCATCGTCGCCGTCGCTGCGGAGCTCGATATGCTTTAGCCGGGCGCGGTGATTGGCGCGGAGCGTTTGGACGACGCTCTCCGCAAGATCGCGTTCCTCAGCAAGCTGGTCGAGCCGCTCAAGCGCCGCCTCGATCCCGAGCCGCCGAGCCTCATACGCCTCGGCTCTATCGCCGCGGCGCTCGCGACGTCCGTCATGAGCGAGGCCGAGCGCGCGGATCACCGAGGGCAGCAGCAAGCCTTGGCCTACCAGCGTCACTAGGATAACGGAAAAAGTGAGGAACAGAATGAGATCGCGATTGGGAAAGAGCTGCCCGTTCGTTGTTGCAATTGGGATCGCAAGGGCCGCCGCGAGCGAAACGATGCCGCGCACCCCGGTGAACGCCACGACGAACGGCCCCTGCCAAGGCGGCGATGGATCCCTCCGCTTGATCGGGGGAAAGAGCCAGCCCGGAAGATAGGCTGCGGGATACATCCAGACGAAGCGGGCCACGATCACCACGACGCTGACGATCGCGGCGGAAATAGCCAGCTCAGCGATCGAGTCATTACCAATGCGAGCGATCAGCGTGCGCGCCTGCAGGCCGGTGATGAGAAACACCATGCCTTCGATGACGTAAATGAGGAAATCCCAGAAAAAGATGCCCTGGAGCCGCGTCGCGGCGCTGATCAGCCAGAGGCCGTTCCAACTGATGTAGAGCCCGGCGGTCACGGTGGCGAGCACGCCGGAGCCGCCCAGATGTACGGGAGGCCAGTAGGCAAGGAAAGGCGTCAGGATCGAAAGTGTGATCTCGATGCGCGGATCGTGGACCCAGCGCCGCAGGCGCAACATCAGCCAACCGACGCCGATCCCCCAGAGGATTTCGCCAGCGACGATCGCAGCGAACATCCCGGCCGCGTGGGTGAACGAGAATGCGCTTGCGCTGACGGCGGCTACCGCGAAGCGATAGAGGATGAGCGCAGCGGCGTCATTTGCCAGGCCTTCGCCTTCGAGGATGACGAGGATGCGCCTGGGGAGCTCCATTCTGCGAGCGATGGAGAGCGGCGCCACGGCGTCCGGCGGGGAAACGATGGCGCCTAATACGAAACCTACCGGCCAGGCGAGACCCAACAGCCAATGGGTTGCCGCGGCGACCGCGACTGTCGTGAAGACGACGCACCCGACCGCCAACAGAGAAATGGGGCGGAGATTGAATCGAAACTCGCGCCAGTTCATCGCCACAGCGGACGAGTAGATGAGGGGCGGCAAGACCAGGAGCAGCACCAACTCCGGGGCAAGCTCGACCGTCGGCAGGCCGGGGACGAGCGCCAGGATGACGCCGGTAAGCACCAAAAGAATGGCCGGCGGAATTTTGAGTCGTGCAGCGAGGACCGCAACCGCCGCAACCACGGCCAGAAGCAACACCAATGTCTGAATCTTCAGAATCATGAGCCAACCGGTCGCCGAGGATGGTCAAACTAGCTTTGCACGGGCTGCGCAGCGCTGACAAGCATAACCGCGATAGCGAAAAGCCAACGCCCAGGTTTGGCAGCGTTGGCAGCAATTTAGAATGTGATCAAGGTTGGCAGTGAGGCAGATTGTTGATACTTTCGCGTGCAGCACTCTAGACGGCTTTGAGTTGTTCCGTATCGATCGGCTGCTTGCGCAGGCGCTGGCGGCGGCGATGCGCCCAGATCTCTTGGAGGTCTTTCCCACCGCGCTGTTGGCCCGGATCGTGACAATTCCCTATTTTCCACTGTAGCCAAAAGTGCTGGGCGACATTGTGCGTTTGCAGCTCGATCGCATCGGCACGCGGATCCGGGAGAACCACAGTGTAACCTTCGTCTACGGCGACGCGGTCGTCGAGAATATCCCCTCGCTGTGTAATGATCCGGAGCCGGGTGGACGCGTTATCGACAACATCATCACCAACACGCTTCTGCCGGCGCTTTCGCGTGAGTTCTTGAAGCGTTCGCTGGCCAAGGAAGAGGTTAAAGACGCGAGAGTGACGATCGCGGACGGCGCCTTTGCCTATGCTTGGGCGTAATGTGGGCCTTGTCACGTCGCCGGTGGCCTGGCCGTCAGTCCCTCGGTGCCAATGATGATAAGACAAAGACCTGCCGTGGATCGCGCCGTGCCCATTTCACCGCCACCGGGCGGCGCGGACGATCCGGTCGAACGAATCGAGGGACGCCTTGCGGCGGGCGTCCTCTTCCTTTGCGATCACGCGATCAACGCGCTGCCAATCGCCTATGGCACGCTCGGTCTTGCCAGGGAACAACTCGACCGTCACATCGCCTACGATATTGGCGCGGCCTGGATCACCCGCCGCCTCTCGGCGTGCTTCGGCGCTCCGGCAATTCTGTCGCGGTTTTCGCGCCTCCTCATCGATCCCAATCGCGGCGTCGACGATCCAACCCTCGTCATGCGCCTTTCGGATGGCAATATAATCCCCGGAAACGCGAGAATTGGCGCCGAGGAGATCGAATATCGCCGCGCGCATTATTGGAAGCCCTACCGCGCCGCGATCGCCGCGACGATCGAAGCCATGCTGAACAAGGGACCGCCGCCAGCCGTTGTTTCGATCCACACATTCACGCCATCGTGGAAAGCGCGGCCAAGACCGTGGGAAGTTGGGATTTTATGGGACAACGATCCGCGTTTCGCCAAACCCCTGATCGCGGCATTGACCCTTGAAGGGCTCTGTGTCGGCGACAACGAACCCTATGACGGCGCGCTCATGGGCGATACGTTGGACGAGGAAGTAACCCGCCGCGGGCTCGCCGGCCTCCTCATCGAGACCCGCCAAGATCTCGTCGCCACCAAGGAAAAAGCAGACGGATTCGCCGATCGGCTTGCGCGGCTTCTACGCCGGATTCTCGCGCGCCCCGAACTCCATTGCAGGGCGTTTTTCCCAAGCCGGACAGGGCGGCATGTTTGAGGGCCAAGGTGATGCGCTGGAGCGGAATTGGGGCAGGATTGTGGGGATAATTTCGCCTTGCAACTTGACGGCTCGCGGCGGCGGCGCCATTGCCGGGTTCGCATCGAAAAAAAATTCTCGCCAGGAGCTCTTTTCCGGCGGCTTTCGGCTCCGTCCAGGGCGCCGCCCAATCCAACCAAAGGAAAGTTTCAGATGACGGCAAATGTCGCCGAAACAGGTGTCGCGCGCCAGGAGCTGACGCAATTCGTCGAAAGGGTGGAGCGGCTGGAGGAGGAAAAAAAAGCGATTTCCGGCGATATTCGCGAAGTCTACGCGGGAATGAAAGGCTGCGGGTTCGATGCGAGGGCCGTGCGCGAGATCGTAAAAATCCGGAAGCAGGACCATTCCGAACGCAAGGAAATGGAGGCCATTCTCGCACTCTACATGGCGGTCCTGAATATGACGTAGTATTACAGGTGTAATTGCCGGGTTCGTTTTTGGGAGTGGGCGTGTATGGCTCCGGAGGTGCCCGGCGAGGGTGGCACAGCACCTATTTGTTTCAGCTCCGCCAACCCACCCTGCTGCCGGAAGGCGCGGCGCAAGATTTGGTGGCGCGGGGCATAAAGCTCGCGGCGATCTTTAAGCGAAGCGATTTTCCCGAAATTTTATAGCGGCTGGGGGACCAGGTATGGCGGACGAACCGGGGGAACAGGCTCCCGCCCAACAGCAAGCCAACGAACACGTCAAGGCCTCCTTACTTGACCTTGCGGCAAAGGGAAAGGGCGCCTGGAACGCATGGCGGCGCGATCCAGCCAATAAAGACGTGCGCGTGACCTTCGCGGGCATCGACTTTTCCGAAGCGCCGAAAGATCAAATCGATTTCCAAGGCTTCGAATTCGGCGACCATGCAAATCTTTCGCAATGCAAGTGGCGGGGCAGCAACTGGGAAGAAATCCAAAAAGACCCCGGAAACTTCACGCCGGGCTGTGCCAACTTCACCGCCGCGACCTTCGGTGACGAGGCCAGCTTCACCGGCGCGGTCTTCGGCGATTGCGCCAAGTTCACGAGCGTGACCTTCGGTGAACGAGCCAACTTCACCGCCGCCGCCTTCGGTAACTTGGCCAGCTTCGTCGGCGCGGCATTTGGTGACCAAGCCAATTTCGTCGGCGCGGCCTTCGGAGAGCTAGCCCGTTTCGACGACACTGTCTTCAAAGGCCGCGTTGAAATCACCGGAATTACCTTTGTTAAATGGCAGGCCTTTAAGGCACTCTTGGCAGTAGGACACCCGCATAGAGCTACGTGGCCACCCCATAGCCCCGGACCTGCATCTTTAGTATCCATTTCGTTCGCACGCGCGCTTCGACGACGGAGCCAATTTCTCGGGCCGCTCGTTCTACGATGCCGCAGATTTTACCAATGCGCGTTTTTACTCTCCGCCGGACTTCGATGCCGCGGCCAGTGCCGCCCGAATCGATTTCAGCGGCGTCCATATCGGTTTTGTTCCCCCCAGCCGCCTCCTGCATTGGACTTCCGAATCCAAAGTCCCGGTTCGAGTGCGCCGTCTTCGAAAAATCGCGGAAGAGACAAAAAACCATGATCTCGAACGCGACCTCTATATCGAGGAACGCATAGCCGAACGCGGCGTCTATCTCCATCAACTACTAGGACTAGACGAACTCAAGCAGAACCTAGAAGCTATCAATAAGCAAAAAAAAGCATGTCTGGTTGGAGTGGCGGCTCCAGCGCAGGGCGCGCAACGCCCACTGGCTCGGTATCCTCGCCAACCCCTACAAATTTGCGCGGCTGTTGGCCCACCTCCTTTGGATCGCCGTCATGTTCGGTTATTGGGCGCTAGCCGGTTATGGCCGCAGTTTTGCGCGGCCCGTCGCTTGGCTCGGTGTGAGCCTGCGGTTTTTTTATTTGCGTTATCACGAGGTCCTCGCGCCGCTCATGCACGAGGCTGGCTCAGCCAATGCGGACAAATATAACCACGCGGTTTGGATGCTGGCGCTTGGCAATGCCGTGCCTTTCGTCGGCCCCCTCACCATCGACGCCGAGGTCAAAAAATTTCTGTTTTGCCCGGGCGGCGATGCTAGTTGCCTACCGCCCATTCCCCCCGAATACTTTCAGTTGCTGGTAATCGCGCAGAACGTTCTTTCGATCATCCTCGTCTTTTTCATCGGCCTCGCATTGCGGAATTATTTTAAGATCAAGTGATACCATTCAGCTACCCCTGCAGGCCGAGGGCGGCTTTCACCCGGCGGGAATAGCCATAGACGTCGTCGCGCAATTGAAGCGCGCCCGATTCGTCGACGAAGGCGGTAAAATATTCGAGATAAACCGGCAGCGGTTTTGGCAGATAGACATAGCGCTCCTTGCCGCCAATCAGTCTCTTGACCCGGCTCTCGCTCCAGCCATCGCCGAGCACCGTCTCGGCGAAGCGGAACGGATCATCGACCCGCACGCAGCCATGGCTAAACGCCCGCTTCGCCGAAGCAAAAAGCCTACGCAGCGGCGTGTCGTGCATGTAGACGGAATAATCGTTCGGGAACATGAATTTGATCCGCCCGAGCGCGTTCTTTTCGCCGGGCGGCTGACGCACGACGAGATGGCCCCCGCGCGAAAAAACCTCGTATCCCAGCCGGTGCAGATAATCGGGGTCGCTCGCAAGGCGCGGCAGCATCTCCTTGCGGATGATCGATTGCGGCACGTTCCAAGAAGGATTGACGATCAGAAATTTCATCGTCTCGGAAAACACCGGCGTCGGGGTTTGTTCCTTGCCGACGACGACCCGGTTGCGCTCGATCACCTCGCCATTCTCGATGACGACGGCTTCATAGTCGGGGATATTCACTTCGATATGGGTCTCGCCCATGTCGCGCGGCATCCAGCGCCAGCGTTCCATGTTGGCGAGAATTTCGGCTTCGAGACTGGAAGCGCCGCCAGACAGGGCCGCGACGGTCCGCGCCGTCAAATTGCCCGAGGCCGGCAGACCGTTGGCTTTCTGGAAATCCTCGACCGCCGCCGCGATCTCCGTGTCGTAGACAAGATCCTGGGCGGAATCCTCGACTGGATCTCGCGAAGCCTCGAACTCCCCGCGATCGAGGCCGAGCCTCGCGCGAACGAGCGGCACGCGGGGATCGCGCATGCCGGGGCGCAGAACGGGCCCCGAGGGAATCGCGGCGCCGGACCCCGCCAACCTCCGTTTCCGGCGCGACTGGAGAAGTTTTTCGCGCAGCGCCTCATAGGCCTTTTGCGGCGGATTGAACCGGCGCAATGCCTCGCCCGCGTCTTCCCCGGCGGTAGCGACAAGCGCCAATATGACGGCCGGATCGGCGACTTCCGGTTCGACCCCGATCAAGCGCGAAATCATCCGCGGATCGACCCGGCTGCCGCTCGCCTGGCGGGCGTAGGCCACGACCGCATCGCTAAGAGCAAGATCGGCGCTCGCGATTTCCGCGTCGGTTTCGGGCGAAATGGCTTGCGGAAACCCTTTGACGTCGAGTCCATCGTCGGCGGCGCGTTTCAGCCGCAGGGTCACCGGGGCAACCTCGGCGTTGGCGCTGGCCCCGCTAAACCAGAGCGGCGCGAAATCGCGCAAGGCGTAAAAGGCGGCGATCGCCTCGCGCTCCCTGGCCCGCGGGAGGGCGGCAGGCTCTGACGAACCGGAACGCGCTTCCAGCGCGGCCTTGAGCGCGGCGTTGACCGGAGGCAGCGCACGCGGGGTGTCCACATCGGGATTTGACGCGGGCGGATCGGCGGCCGCCGGACTCGCCGCCGGCGGCACGGGTTTGGCTTCGCCTTGCGCTTCGGCCGCGCCGTCCCGCGGCTCGACCTCCTCGGCCGCTGGTTCCGTCAAAGGGCCGCCATGCGCGGGCGCCCCAAGGCGCTTGGGAGCATCCTCGGCGTAGGCGAAGAAACCCGCAAGGCTAAGCAGTAGCGCCAGCGCCCCCAAAAACCCCGTCCCCCGCCATGGCGCACGCATCGTCTTGCCTCCGAACTTCAAGGTTTTATCGCGACTGGCCCGCTCCGCACCCAAGGTAACGCGCGAGCCGGCCCGCGCGACGTCATGCCACGAATTTTTACGGCGCGGCAAAGCCGTCACAATAGGCTTTCCCGGAGGCTTTCCCGGATGACGCGCCCGCGGCGAGCGCCTCGGGAGCTTGCGCCAAATTTCGTTGTTTCAACAAGTCATGTTGTTTCAGCTTGCGATAGAGGGTCGAGCGGCCGATCCCAAGCTTGCGCGCCACCGCCGACATCTGGCCGCGGTAACGATTGAGCGCGAATTTTATGGCTTCGGCTTCCAAGCGACCGAGATGGCGCGGATTGCCGTTCTCGTCGAGGAGCGCCAGCACATTGGGATCGCGCACCTCGATCCGAACGAACTCTCTTTCGCGGGGCCGCGCCGCCAGGACAGGCGCCGCCGGGACGCGAACGGCAAAACCCTCGACGCTAAAGGCGCCGGCTTGGCGCGTCGTGCGCGGCAACGTCGCGCCGACCCAGGCTTTCGGCTCCTCTTGTTGCTCGCCGTCCAGACAGCAAGTGCTGCCCTGTTGGCCAAACCTCGCCAGTCCATCGATCCGTCTTCCTCGTATCGCCGGCGCCAGCCCTGGGTCGTGTCTTGTCAACAAAGGGAACCTTGGCGACCTCCTCGCCGCTCCAGCCATCGTCCAAAAGAACGAGCGCATTGGCCCGTCGCGCCAGCCGATGTGCCGCCGCGCCGTCCAGCGCCAAAGCGATCAGGTCGGCGCGGTCTTTCCGGTGACAGGAAGCCGGCGCGAATCATGCCCAATGACGAATCCAAAAATCGTCGCATGGCATGCAATATTTCAGATTTCCAATGAGTTAGGGTATAGCAACGGCAAAAACTGGGGTGTTCCGTTCCCCTCGCTCATCGATCGGTCCCCCCAAACTTCCGAAAGCAAGCCGAACCAACGGGCCGTCTCCTACGATTACAAAGCGAGTGGCCGGAAGCACCTGCACTGTGAAGGCGGACTTCCATTCGTCGACGGAAATAGCAAAGATCTTCTCTTTTAAATTGCTGGCGCTGGTTGCGTCCATCCATGTTTGTACCCTTCGCGCATAGTGCGCCCAAAAAGATGTTTCAGACCCTTCTACTGGATCGAATCTAACACTTGGTGCCCTCGTTTGACAGCGGCGATGATTTTGTTTGGATCGGCGGTCCAAGCGAAGGGCTTGGACTGTTGATTGTACTCTTCGAGGAAGCGGTTGATCGCGGCTTGGAGATCGGCGACCGATCGGAACACGCCGCGTTTCAATCGCCGCTTTGTCAGGGTCGCGAAAAAACCCTCGACGGCGTTGAGCCAAGATGCCGAAGTGGGCGTGAAGTGAAAGGTCCAGCGGGGATGGCGGGCGAGCCATTGGCGGACCTTCGGATGTTTATGGGTGGCGTAATTGTCGACGATCGCCTGGATCGTCTTTCCCGCTGGAGCCCGCTTCTCGATGGCGTTGAGGAAGCGAATGAACTCTTGATGGCGATGGCGCTGCATGTTGCGGCCGATTACTGTGCCGTCGAGCACATTGAGTGCGGCGAACAGCGTTGTCGTGCCGTGTCGCGTGTAGTCATGGGTCATGGTTCCGGCGCGACCTTTCTTCAGCGGCAGGCCGGGCTGGGTGCGGTCAAGCGCCTGGATTTGGCTCTTTTCGTCGAGAGACAGAACAATGGCGTGAGCTGGCGGATCGACATAGAGCCCGACCACGTCGCGCAATTTGTCAACGAAGCGTGGGTCGTTCGAAAGCTTGAACTGGCGAACCCGGTGGGGTTGGAGACCATGGCCGCGCCAAATCCGTTGGACGGAACTAACACTGAGGCCCGACGCCTTCGCCATCAAGACGCCGGTCCAGTGGGTCGTTTCGCCGGGTGGATCGCCAAGCGTCAGGGCGACAACCCGCTCGGCCGCCTCGCCATCGAGCGGCTTGATCCGCGAGGGCCTGGTCTTGTCGCGAAGCAGACCCTCGAACCCTTCTTCCAAGAAGCGTTCCTGCCAGCGCCAAACGCAAGTCTTGGACTTGCAGGTTCGTCGCATGATCTCGTTCGTGCCGGCCCCATCGGCCGTGAAGAGAACAATCTCGGCTCGCCACACGTACTTCTGCGCGACATTGCGATCGTCGATGAGATTTTCAAGCCGACGCCGATCGGCCAACGAAACGGTGATGGATTTTCCTGCGCGCATCGCGCAAACTCGCACATGCCGCAAATCTGGGGAATCCCAATAGGGACTCAAACGTTAGATTTGAACCACTACGATGGAGGTTCAGACGTTTCGAAATCGGCTTTTCAGGCCAACGCACGTTTAGCCGTTTAACCGGCGGAGAAAGTCCATATCCGATGCGCGGCGAAACTCCAAAACATGACGATGCCGGTTGTCGCGACCTGCGCCGGAAGATAAGGAATGCCGGCCCAATTGACCAGGAGCGACATAAACAAAAAAGTGAGCCCAAAGCCCACGGCGGCCACTAGCGTGAACCGCGAAACCGCCGCTTGATGGGGCAAATCCGAGCGAAAAACATGGCGGCGGCTGAGCCCGTAGGAAACCGTGCCGCCCGCCCCATAGCCGATCAACGCGGCCGCCACCGCCGAAATCCCGGCTATCTCGACCAGCCCAATCAGAAACGCATAATGGACGCCCGTGGCAATAAAGCCGACCGCGACAAAGGATGAAAACTGGCGAAATAGATAATGCATGCTACCATCCATCCAAGATTTAGCTGTTCCGAAGCTGATCGCCGGGGGTATAAGCCAGCATTTCCTTTTCAGCGGCCGCGCCGCGGCTTCTGGCAGGGATTAGGTTCTCTCATAAGGAGTAAATCTTCATGAATTGTTCGTTTTCCCCGTCGGTGCGCGGGGCACTCCTCGGCGCCACGGTTGTTTGTTTGACCGCGACCGCGGCCAGCGCCGTATCGGTACAGTCCGGCGTGCTCGAATGCAATATCGCGGCGGGTGCCGGCTTTATCATCGGTTCGAGCAAAAACCTTTCCTGCGTATTTCATCGGGCGCGTGGCCGGCCTGAATATTATGCCGGAACGATCAACCGAGTCGGCCTCGACATTGGCGTGACTGGTCCCGGCCAGGTTACCTGGGATGTCATCAGCGAGGGGCCTCTCGGCCGCCACTATGCGCTTGCTGGCGATTATGGCGGCCCGGGGCTTGGTATTGCGTTAGGTGCAGGCGGAAGCGCCAATGCTCTCGTCGGCGGCTATGCCAATTCGATAAGTTTGCAGCCGGTTTCCGGTGAAACGACCGGCCTCAATTTGTCCGCCGGCATCGGCGCCCTAACCTTGCAGCCGGTCGCGGCCGGGCCGCCGGGACGACGCCGGCATCATGGCTAAACCAAGGAATCCGGTTCGCCTCCCGTCCGGGACTTGACGAAAGGTCTCTGCGCGCCAAAACGGGGGCGGCATTGCCAAAGGGGAAAAGTTGCGCAAATTTGGTAATCAAGTCCACGTCATCTGGAGAATATCGGCCTAACCTGCCCTCGGGCCGGGCGAATAGGCCGTTCTTAGGGAAAACCCCGAATATGGTAATCTTATAATTGATCCGCAGGGTGAGGGCCACATGCAACCAGCAACATCAGCGAGCAACAAAAAGTGCAGCCCCTCGCCGCGACCGAGCCTAAGTCAGCCAGCGCGCTGAGCGGCTGCGCTTTTGTCTACTAATAGGACCAAGGAAAGTGCCGACGAAGAGGTGCGACTAGACCCCGCTAACGAGCTGGCCGGGCAGCTGGAAACGATGAGTGGACTGCTTGTCGCGGGCGCTAGCAGTAGGGGACCTTCTTGTGAGTAATTCGACACCCCGACGCTCCATTGTCGCTGGAAGAGGGTTTCCCGCGAGGGCGAGGCGGATCGCGCCGATGTGCGCCAGGATGCGCCTTGCCCCTGAGCTTCGGTCGAAGGGTTGGCTTTCTGGTCTCCCCGGCCGATCTTGCGCCCATGGCGCGGGGCATGCTCGAACTCTTTGGCGTCTTTCGCGGCAGATCCAGTTTCGCTTCGAGTTCGGCGACGCGCGCGCACGGCGCCTCGCATTCCCGTGGGGTGCGGCGATCGCCTCCGCCTGCGCCGGAACCAAGCAAATGAGCATTCCCTGGCCAGCGAATCAAGCGCTTCGCGAGTCACCCGCGGCTTGAATCAGCCCCGGATTCCGTTCTCAAACGTAAAAACCGCGCTAACACCCATGCCGCCTCGAACTGGGGCAAGCAATTACGGCGCGGCTTTTCTAATTGCCTCCCGGTGCTTGACAAAAGCTCGATCCGTGCTCTTTTCGCGGACGGCGCCCGGAATTCCAACTGAGTTTTACCGATGATGGTCTCTACGACAAATGATGTAACAGGTTTCAAGGTCGTCCGGCATCTCGGCATCGTGCGCGGCATCACGGTTCGCTCGCGCAGCGTGGTCGGCAATTTCGTCGGCGGCCTTCAGTCCATGTTCGGCGGCCAGATCGGCGCCTATGTGGAACTCGCGGAAACCGCGCGGCAGGAATCCTTCGATCACATGTGCGCGCATGCCACCCAAGCAGGCGCCAATGCGATCGTTGGGATGCGCTATGACGCCAATGAGATCATGGAAGGAATTACCGAAGTCCTCGCCTATGGCACGGCGGTGTGGGTCGAGCCATACGCCGGATGACCGGTAGTAGCCGGAACCGGTTATCGAAATTTAAGAAACCCCTGGATGTTGTCCACCATAGTTTTTTGCGAGGATTGGCCTGCCGCTCGGCCTGGCGGCGATTTGGCCGAGGTTTTGGCGCGGACGCTGGCTTCCCTTGTGACGGCCAAGGTCGAAGGCCTTCTCGGCGACGTCAGAATCGCGGGACCGGCGCGGAAGGGCCTTGGCGTTGTCGCCAATCACGCGGGCTGCGCCCTGATTGAGGCCGAAAACGAGAGGAACTGGCTTCGCCTCGCGCTGCAAGCGACGCGCGGCCCCGATGTTTTTTTGCTTCGTTGCGGGCGGGCTCCGGAGGCTGGCTTTATCGAAGAGGCGGCCGATTTCGTGGCCAAAAAAAACGGCGCGGAGACGCGCCAGGCGCGCTTGCGCGCGTCGCCAGAAAGTTTCATCGAACGGGTCTTCCCTCCTGCCGCGCCGCTCGCCGGCCTGATCGCGCCGCGCAGCCTTCTGTTGCGCGCACCGCGCTGCGGCTTTCAAAGGCTTGCGCGGTGCATCGGTCCCGCCCCGGCTTTTCAGACGCGCGCGCGCCGGATCCGCTGACTGGGATCTAGAGGTTTTTACACGATCCTTTTCAATGAGCCGCTTCTGGAATTTGCCACATCGGTTCAAACTATCAACGCGCTGCTCGCCCAATTCCAGACAGCCAACGCGCGAATCGGTTAGCACCACGACAGCGCCGGTGTTGCCGGTCCGCAAGATACAAGCGACCCGGTACGGTCCCAGGATTTTACCTCGTCATTCAAATTGTCGAGGACGAACTCGCCGGCATTGGTCTTGACGGTCAGGATCGCATGGCCCTCATCGTGTTCGTCCTTGACCACCGTCATCAGCAGGGCTTGCCGCGGGAAGCCTTCGTCCATGAGGATCTTGCGCTTGAAAAGCGCGTAGTCCTCGCAATCGCCCTTGCCGTCGGCCGGGTAGTCCCACTGATCGATGACGCCCCAGTGTTCCAGGTCCGGCACCGGTTTGACATGGGCGTTGACCCATTTGTCGACCCGCTCGATTTCCTTCATCGCCCGCGGCGTCAGATTGACGTCGAGCGGCGCGAGCGAGCCGCCGTCGCACTCTCCCGCGTAACGGCGGCAGAAATCCGCCCAGCCATAGGGTACGCTCGCCGGGCCGCCCGCTGGGGCATAAGATACTCGAGCGGGGCCAGGCGCCGCGCTAGCGGACGCCGCGGCGCCTAATCCTCCAAGCGACGACGCCACGAGCGCCAAAACGATCGCTGGCTTTATCGTCCAATCATTCATTTTTTTCGCCTCCAGCGCCCCATTAAGGGGGACTGTGCCAGGCTGGCTTTGCGGCGGTTCTAAGTAAAGCGATCGGATTTTATCGAAATAAGGCCAGATGATTAGAAAACATTGATTTAAGAATAATTCTCCTTCAACAGGTTCAATCGAATTGCGCGAAAATTTTCGAGCGTGAGTTTCAATTGAATTCAATTGTTCGATCTGTTCCAATGCGATGCAGCAAGTCACGTAAATGGAACTGGTCCATGTTTTCCACTTGGCGTGGCTGACCTCGATCAGGCACGCGTGATCAGGTTTGCCGAACCGCGCGGCCGTTGGTATTCAGGTTGCGCGTTTATTCCGCATGCGGCAATATGGCCGCTGCTAACGTGGATTTCTCATGAATTCCCTGGTCCACACCGGTTCTGGAGATCTGGCCTTTGCCGCCGGGGCGTCCCGGCTTTCGCTCGACGACCGCGAAGCTCTGGAACGGGCCATGCGCGAGCTTGAACGGACGAGTCTGGCGATCCGGCTGTGCGCGATTCTTGGCCGCCAGGCTGGCGCCATCGCATCGATTGTGCCCGCGAACATCGCGGAAATCGCGAGCAGGGCAGCCGAGGCGGCAATCAGGAGCGGCCTCCATTTCGCGATGCGGAGCCTTGCGGGAGAGCCGCTCAGGGACAGACGCCGCCTGCACAAGAACATCGCGGTTCTCGCCGGAGCGGCGGGCGGCGCATTTGGTATTGCGAGCCTGCCGATCGAATTACCCTTCTCGACCACGATCATGCTACGCTCGATCGCCGACATCGCCCGTGCCGAGGGACAGGATTTGGCCGACCCGAGGACCGCGCTCGCCTGCCTTGAGGTGTTCGCCCTTGGCGGCGGGGATGGTTCAAACAGGGACATCCGGTTTCTGGACAACGATGTTTCGGACCCGCATTTTAGCGACGGCGCTGCCTTGAAAACAGGCTATTTCGCGCTTCGCGCCGTTTTGGCGAAGTCGGTAACCGAAGCGGCAAGCTATCTCGCCGGCCGCGCTGCTGCGAGCGAGGCCGCGCCTGCGCTTGCCCGCTTGGTGGCGGAGATCGGCGCTCATTTTGGCGTGGTTGTCTCGCAAAAACTCATGGCCCAAGGCGTTCCGCTGATCGGCGCCGCGGGCGGGGCGGCAATCAATTACGCCTTCGCGGATCATTTTCAGACAATCGCGCGCGGTCATTTCACGGTTCTTCGGCTCGAACGCCGCTATGGCGCGCGAATCATCCGTGCCGAATACGAACGGATACGGAGAGGCGGCTGAAAATAGGCCAGGGCAAAATACGGATTCGTTAACAAGTGAGCAACGCCGTCCTGAAAGTGGGATAGACAGACGCCTTTATCGGCAAGGCGAAGACCCACCGCGCGCCAGCGGCGCCACCGCCATCCGATCTTCTTCACAAGGGAAGCCTGACTGAGTCAGGCGCGCGGCAGAATCCGTCTGCAGGCCGCAAGAAATTTCTCCCGGCTCTTCCAATGAGCCTGGGTATTATACCAAGTCTCTGAAAGTTTGACTCCTGAGGCGGATTCCCAAATCGGCATTTATCTGATTCACCATGGCAAACAGCTTTTGGGAGAGTTTGCCATGTCAACTCCGGTTCCGCTTCGCTCTGACTTTGACACGATTGGCCTGCGCATGCTGGCGCGGCGATCGCGTGACCCCGATCAGACCCGGCGTCTCTTGGCACTGGCCGAGATTTATGATGGCGGCTCGCGGCCGGATGCGGCGCGGATCGGCGGGGTCGGGGTGCAGATCGTGCGCGACTGGGTTGTCCGTTTCAACGCCAAAGGTCCTGATGGTCTCTTGACCGGCAAAGCGCCGGGCGCTCCCAGCATCCTCGGCGAGCGCCAGCGCCAAGCCTTGCGGCAGGTCGTGGAAGATGGGCCAATTCCCGCCCTGCATGGCGTCGTCCGCTGGCGGCTGATCGATCTGGCGCAGTGGCTCTTCGAAGAGTTCCGGGTTTCGATCTCCAAGCCGACGCTCAGCCGCGAGCTGCGGCATATGGGCTTTCGCAAGCTCTCGGCGCGACCGCGCCATCATGCGCAAGACGAGGAAGCCGCGGCGGCTTTTAAAAAAACTTTCTCGCCCTCGTGGAGGAGACCGCCGCAAAAGAGGCTCCTGGCAAGCCGATAGAGATTTGGTTTCAAGACGAAGCTCGGATCGGGCAGAAAAACAAGGTCACCCGCCGATGGGCGAAACGCGGGACACGGCCTTCGGCGCCGCACGACCAGAGGACGAGTTCAGCCTATATTTTCGGCGCCATCTGCCCGGCCGAAGGAAAAGGCGCCGGGCTCGTACTACCCTCCTGCAACAGCGAGGCCATGGCCCTGCATCTCGAAGAAATCTCGCTTGCGGTCGCACCAAGCGCGCATGCGCTCGTTCTTCTCGATCAGGCCGGGTGGCATGTCTCGGCGAAGCTTCCCGTCCCGGACAACATCACGCTCTTGCCGTTGCCGCCGAAATCGCCCGAGCTCAATCCGGTCGAGAACATCTGGCAATTCATGCGCGACAACTGGCTCTCGAACCGCGTCTTCGAATCCTACGACGACATTCTCGACCACTGCTGCTTCGCCTGGAACAAGCTCATCGACATGCCCTGGAAAATCATCTCCATCGGAACAAGAGAGTGGGCCTATCGGTCGTGATCAGCGAGACTTGGTATTAGTCGCAATTGCTGCAGATGCTTTGAACAACGCGGTCGTTTCGTCGCCCGATCCGGCGGTCGAGGTCCGTGGTCGCCCCGCCTTGGGACGCGCCTGGGTGGGGGACGGTCTCTCCCGTCGAAGTCAAATAATTTTCGTTCAAAAGTCTTACGGCTTTGTGCCGGGTGCCGGTCTGAGCTTGAACCACGGTGATTCCGATGACAGTCGCGCATAGGAGCGCAACAAAAAGCGGTTTCATCATAGCGTCCTCCCCTAAGAGCTTCGTCCCTTGCCGCTGGGCATAACGTTCTGACGGCCATGAAGGTTCTTTGGCGGCGGATGATGTTCGAACTCAATAAGGAAGGCCGCGGGGTCAACCGCAAGCGCGTGCAGCGGCTGATGCGCGTGATGGGAATCGAGGCGCTGGTTCCGCGCCCCGGCACGAGCAAGCCCGCGCCCGGACATAAGATTTATCCCTATCTGCTGCGCGGCCTGGCGATCGCCGAGCCAAACCATGTGTGGGCGGCCGACATCACCTACGTCCCGATGGCGTGCGGGTTTCTCTATCTCGTGGCGATCATTGACTGGGCCAGCCGCGCCGTTCTGGCCTGGCGGCTGTCGAACACGATCGACAGCGGGTTTTGCGTCGCGGCGCTTGAGGAAGCGATGCTCCGGCATGGAAAGCCGAAGATATTCAACACCGATCAGGGAAGCCAGTTCACCAGCGCGGCGTTCACCGGCAAGCTTGAGGCGGCGGGCGTGGCGATTTCGATGGACGGGCGCGGCCGGTTCATGGACAACATCTTCATCGAAGTGCATCTGAAAGCCTATGCCGACGGCCGCGAGGCACGGGCCGGCATCGGCGCCTGGATGTCCTTCTACAACCACCGGCGCCCACATCAGGCCATGAGCAATCAAATGCCCATGGAAGTGTGGCGCGCTGGTATCGAAGCCATCGAGGCGGCGGCGCGAGCTGTGGATATGCCGCCTCGCTTGGACAACGCAAACGCGTTGCCCACATACCCACAGCAGCAGAACCAGCAAGCGGCTTGATTTTGCAAGACAAGGGCAGGCGAGATTTCACCTTAATTCCAACAGCCCCTGGTTCCACGAACGAGGTCCACTTCAGTTTCCGCCACGCAATCCGTTAACGCAACTTTAAGGGAATCCGCGCAAGGCTCGTTACAAAGCCTTAACCAACCCTTGGAGCGTGCGCGTGGACGCTTCTCTAGACGAAGCCGTTCCTGAACCCGCCGCAGCCCGCCCGAGCGGCGCGAATGTCCCCGCGGCAGGAGCGCGGGGCAGGAACTCAAAGCACGCGGCTGCCTCCGGCCTTGTGCCTTTCAAGGGGGTCGAAGCAGCATCGGCGCGACGGGCGCCGCCGCGCTTCGAGCAGTTTTTCAGCTATGGTTCGCACGCCGCCGCCCTGGCAGCCTGTCTTTTTGGGTTCGCATGGGCGGCGGGGTCGTATTTTTCCGGTAATTCCGCACCGTTTGACGCGTTGAAGCCGCCACCCGAGCAGACTGTCGCGACGCAAGAAAGCGCGGAGCGTACCGAGATGCTCCGCACGGCGCAAAAAATGGCCGGGGACATTCAGGCCCTCAAAACCAACGTCGAGGCTTTGCGCGCCGCGCGGAGCCAGACCGCGAATACCACCGCGCTCGACGGCCTTAAGTCGCGTCTCGAAGCGGGAAACACGGAAACCGCCGCTTCGATCGCCGAACTGGCGGGTAAGATCGAGCACATACAGCGCGAACCCGCCGCTTGAAACCGCGAAGGGACATCCGCAATTGATCACGAACTGGGTTGTCCGAGATGTTTACGACGGGATCGCTCTCGTCGAGAGTCCGTGGGGCTCGATCGAGGTCGCGCGGGGAGAGATTATTCCCGGTGCCGGCACGGTGAAATCGATCGAAAGGCGCGGCGCCGGCTGGATCGTGATCACGAGCCGTGGTCTTGTCGATTCCGCCCGCGACAGGTTCCAGCCCTGATCCTGGCCGGCAAGTAGATCGGGAATGCCGAACTCGGCACGGGATAACGGCGCCGGCACCAACTTCAAACTGGGAGTGAGCGCCGAGCGGGACGGTCAGGTATCCAGAAAGTAACCGCTGATGTAGCAGACTGCCTGGCCGCCGTCGCCGGTGGGGCAACGTGAAACTGAATGGAGTTGCCGGCCTCGACATAGAAACGGATCGCATGGGTGGCGTAATTGGGAGGACGGGGCCAATTTCACCTAAACCCGAATTGACGGCAGTCGAGTTGGCGTTGCGGAAGCCGGCAAAGGGCTGGCTGCCAGGGTAGTTTTTTTCCACATGGAATCCTCCTATTACGGGGACAAAATAGATGGTTGAGGGACGGTTGGGAAGAGTACGGACGCGGTCGAAAGATTGAGCCAAGAATTGGTTCAATAATGATTGCCGCCGTCTCTCGTTGTAACATTGTTAACCTTTACGTTCTTGAATCCACCGAAAGGTTCCCGTGCCGACGTGGCGGCGACAATCTCGATCTTATGCCGCACTGCCCTAACCGGATTAGACGCTAAGTCATTGAAAGTAATGGTACCGCCACCCCGGCTCGAACGGGGGACCTCTAGATCCACAATCTAGCGCTCTAACCAACTGAGCTATGGCGGCGTGCCAGAATGCGCCGGAGCGTAAAAGGATCAATCCGCGATTGCAAGGCCTTGAACGATGTCTCGCAAGAGGAGAAAACCAAACCGCGGCGTTGCCGTATCTCAACTATCGAGACTAGGAATAGGTTGATTTAATCGCCTGGAAAAGGCTGCGGCCGGGGGACCTCCGGCGATCGCAGCACCAGGATGTCGTAAAGGTGATCCATGCTGGCGGAGAAAGCTCAAGGTTGCATGACCGGGTTTTGCTACGCGCCGGGACTGACGCAGCAAGACATCGCGGATGTTTTGGCTGTCCTACCGTCCGGGCTTGCTTCCCATATGCCGATTGTGGCGTTGCGCGGCAAGCCTGCGGCGCACCCGGACGAGCTGATTCTCGCCAGCGAAAGCCTGCTGCGTTTGTGCGGCGCCAAGAATCTCGCAGGCCTTTCCCTCTTTCTTTTGGGGGCCGAGGGAGGCTGCTCGCAACGGCTCACCGATGTTGCCGCGAACCTCGGTCTCGATGCCGCGCCCCCCATCGAAACGCTGCATTTCCGCAGCCTTGGGGCGACGCGAACCATCACCTTTCTTTGCCGCCGCACCGGTGCCGGACGAGGGCCGCCGCTGTTTGCCGCTGCGGTCCTCGATGTTTTTGACCGGCGGGAGGAGGCAACCTCCCTTGCCGCGCCCGCCGAGCCGCCGACCAGCCGGGGAGACGTGGGCCACGGGAACGAACCCCTCGAACTGGGTCCGCGAAAGGCCGCGCTCCCGTGGCGGCCGGGCGCCGGAAGCAGCCGCGAAAGCCTCGAAACGGAGCTAGCCCGGCGGAAAGCCGAGTTTCGCGAGCTAAGCGCCATTTTGGATACCGCGATGGACGGCATTGCCGTGCTCGATTCGCAAGGGCTAATCCTGAGCCTGAACCGCTCCGGCGAAGCTCTTTTCGGCTACGATCAAAACGAGGTGGCGGGTGAGCATTTCGCCAGCTTGATCGCACCCGAAAGCCGGGGGCTGGCAAAGGCTTATTTCGAAGGGCTGAAATCGCAAGGCGCCGCCAGTCTGCTCAATCATGGACGCGAGGTCCTCGGCCTCGCCCGGCAAGGCGGGACTATTCCGGTCTTCATGACGCTTGGCCGCATCGGGGCATCGCCCGGCGGAGGCGAGGAACGGAAGGCGCGCTTTTGCGCCCTCTTGCGCGACCTCACGCATTGGAAAAAGGCCGAGCGGGAGCTTGAGGAAGCGCGCAAGGACGCCGAGCGGGCAAGCGCGTTGAAATCGGATTTTCTCGCCAGGATCAGCCACGAAATCCGGACGCCGCTCAATGCGATTCTTGGCTTCGCCGAAGTCATGCTGGACGAGCGTTTCGGCGCGATCGGCAATCAGCGCTACAAGGGTTATCTAGGCGATATTCATGCCTCGGGTACGCTGGTCATGAGTTCTCGTCAATGATCTTCTCGATCTTTCCAAGATCGAGGCCGGCAAGATGGATTTCGCGTTTGCATCGATCGACGCCAATCGTATTGTCTCCGAGTGCGTCTCGATTATGCAGCCGCAGGCAAGCCGCGAGCGGGTTGCGATCAGGCTTTCATTGTCGCCAGCGCTTCCCAACATTCTCGCCGACGAGCGTTCGCTTCGCCAGATCGTCTTGAACCTTCTGTCGAACGCGGTGAAGTTCAACCGGCCGGGCGGTCAAGTCATTGTCACCACCGCGCTCGCGGATGCTGGAAGTGCCGTTATTCGCATTCGCGATACCGGCGTTGGCATGTCCGAAGCCGGCATCGGCGTGGCTTTCGAGCCGTTCCGGCGGCTTGCCACCGCGAGTCCGTCGCGCGGCACGGGGCTCGGCCTGCCGCTGACCAAAGCCTTGGCCGAGGCCAATCACGCCTCCCTGTCCATCAAGAGCAAGGAACGCGAGGGCACTTTGGTCGAGGTTATCTTCCCGCCGGCGTGCATCCTAGCCGAATGATCCGGCGCCAGAGGCCCGAAGACGAATACCTCCAGGGTCGCTGCTTGCACGGCTGCGGCGACAACCAGCCGCGCCTGAAGAGACGCGCGGTTCGCGCCAATCCAATCAGTCTGCTTGCATCGGCTTCACGGTCTCAAACGCCAAGGGGAAATTCGAAATCGTCGCGGCTCGCCGTGACATGGAGTGCTCCTTTTTTGTGCCTGAACAACCACGGTTGGAGTACTCCTTCCCGCCTCCGAACCAAAAACCATTTCGTCACCCGCCATTCCCCATTGTCTTGCCAACACGGGCTATTCGCCGCATGATGCTTGGCTAAACGAATCGGCGCGGACCTAATTCAAGGTTTAGCGGATCTCAATCGAAGGTTTTAGGACGCCATGACAAAGACCGTCCGGGTTTACGAGGTTGGTGGGCCCGAGGTGATGCGGATCGAGGACATCGAGGTGCCCCCGCCAGCACGCGGCGAGGTGCTTGTCCGCAACCATGCGATCGGCGTCAATTTCATCGACATTTATTTACGTAGCGGGGCTTATCCCGTGCCTTCTCTTCCCTTCACGCCGGGCAACGAGAGCGCCGGCGAAATCATCGGCCTTGGCGCGGGCGTGAAAAATTTCAAGCTGGGCGACAGGGTCGCCTATGCCACGAACCTCGGCGCCTATGCCGCGGAGCGGATCATCGATGCGGACCGTCTCGTCAAGCTGCCGAAGAGTATTTCCTTTGCGACGGCCGCGGCGATGATGCTGAAGGGCCTCACCGCGCAAGATCTGCTGCGCCAGACATTTCGGGTGAAGGCGGGCAATACGATCCTCGTTCACGCGGCGGCGGGCGGGGTCGGCCTTATTCTCTGCCAATGGGCGAAGGCGCTCGGCGCGACCGTGATCGGGACGGTGGGTTCGCCCGAAAAAGCCAAGCTCGCCAGGAAGGCCGGAGCTAAGCACACGATCCTCTATCGCGAGGAGGATTTCGCCGCGCGCGTAAAGGAGATCACCAAGGGGAAACTCTGCGATGTGGTCTATGACGGCGTGGGCAAGGCAACTTTTCCGGCCTCGCTCGATTGCTTGAGACCGCTTGGAATGTTCGTGAGTTTTGGCTCGGCCTCGGGACCCATCGAAGCGTTCAATCTCGGACTCCTTTCGACGAAAGGCTCGCTCTATGCCACCCGCCCGTCGCTCCACACTTTTTCGGCGAAACGCGAGGATCTCGAGAAAATGGCGCGCGACCTTTTTCGCGTGGTGGCCAGCGGCGCGGTCAAAGATTCCGCTGCATTGTACCCTGCCGCTCGCCGACGTGGTCAATGCGCATCGCGCGCTCGAAGCCCGGGAGACGATGGGCGCGACCGTGCTCATCCCTTGACCGGCGGCAAATATGGAATGGCGGGACGACGGCCTCATCATTGGCACAAAAAAGCATGGCGAGACGAGTGTCATCGTCGAGGCGATGACGCGCGCGCATGGCCGCCATTTCGGGCTTGTCAGGGGCGGCCGCTCCAAGCGCATGCAGCCGTTGCTGCAACCAGGCAATTACGCCGAACTCGTGTGGCGGGCGCGGCTCGACGAGCATCTCGGCACGTTTTCGGTCGAGCCCGTGCAATTGCGGACGGCGCGTTTGATGGCGAGCGCGGAAGCGCTGCACGCGGTTTGTCTCGTCGCGGCCTTGCTGCGCCTTGGCCCCGAACGCGATCCGCATCCAGCACTTTACGAGACGGCAATGCGGATCGTCGGCGGTATCGACAGGCCAGAGATATTGGCCCCGCTTATTGTGCGCTTCGAGGCCGAGATTCTTGCCCAAATGGGGTTTGGCCTCGATCTTAAGACATGCGCCGCGACTGGCGCCACCAACGATCTCCTTTATGTGTCGCCAAAATCCGGACGCGCCGTGTCGAAGGCGGCGGGCGAGCCTTACAAGGCACGGCTTCTGCCGCTCCCGGCTTTTATGCGGGGCGAAATCGCGGCGCCGCCTCCCGCCGACATAAGGAATGGTTTCAGACTGACCGGCTTTTTTTTGCTGCGCGATCTCTTCGGCCCGCGCGGCCAAACCCTGCCGGAGGCGCGCGGCGCCTATCTTGCCGAACTCGCCAAGCGCTTCGGCTCGGCCGCGTGAACTTCCCAAACTACTTGATCTTGGTTTCCTTGAATTCGACGTGCTTGCGGGCGACAGGATCATATTTCTTGAACGCCAGCTTTTCCGTCTTGGTGCGGGCGTTTTTCTTGGTCACATAGAAATAGCCCGTGTCCGCCGTGGACAAAAGCTTGATCTTGATCATTGCGGCCTTCGCCATTTTGTTGTTCCTTCATGCGGCGCAAGGCGCGCGCCCCGGACCAAACCCGGGCGGGATGAGCAAGCCGCGACCATACGGATCGCGCTCCGCTTGTCAATAAATGGACGCTGGCAGGCGCGGCGGCGTAATTCTCGGGAAGAACCGGGTGTGGAAAAGCTGCATGCCCGGATTGGCGCGGGCGAAGCCGAATGGCCTGGCTACTCAATCCGCGGCGGCAAGTTCCCTACTTCCGGGAAAACTGTTAGAGTTAGGCTGCCCGCGGGCGGAGAGCCAAGTTCCAATCCTTGCATGGCCGCGCCGCGTCGGATGCCTCCCGGGCTTGAATGAGTTTCACGCTTCCGGTGGACATTTTTCTAGAGTCTTCGCCGCACGGCAAGAAAGTAAGGACACAAGATGGCGCGTAGCAAGATCGCATTGATCGGAGCCGGTCAGATTGGCGGAACCATGGCTCACCTCGCCGCGCTCAAGGAGCTTGGCGACATCGTGCTCTTCGACATCGCGGAAGGGACGCCGCAGGGCAAGGCCCTCGATCTCGCCGAATCCGGTCCGGTCAGCGGGTTCAATGTGGCCTTCGAAGGGGCCAATAGCTACGAAGCAATCGCCGGCGCCGGCGTCGTCGTCGTCACGGCTGGCGTGCCGCGCAAGCCCGGGATGAGCCGCGACGATCTGCTCGGCATCAACCTCAAGGTCATGGAAGCGGTCAGCGCCGGCATCAAGCAATATGCGGCGGACGCGTTCGTCATTTGCATCACAAATCCGCTCGACGCAATGGTTTGGGCCTTGCAGAAAGCCTCGAATCTCCCGGCGAACATGGTCGTCGGCATGGCCGGCGTTCTCGATTCGGCAAGATTCCGTTATTTCCTCTCCGAGGAACTCAATGTCTCGGTCGAAGACGTCACGGCCTTCGTTCTCGGCGGCCACGGCGACGACATGGTGCCTTCCCTGCGTTATTCCAGCGTGGCGGGAATTCCCCTGCCGGATCTTGTCAAGATGGGCTGGACAACGCAAGCAAGACTCGACACGATTGTTGTCCGCACCCGCAAGGGCGGCGCCGAGATCCTCGGTCTGTTGAAGACGGGGTCGGCGTTTTATGCGCCGGCAGCCGCGGCGATCGCGATGGCCAACTCCTATCTTAAGGACAAGCGCCGGATGTTTCCCTGCGCGGCGAAGCTCAAAGGGGAATATGGGGTCGAGGATCTCTATGTCGGCGTACCGGTGATTATCGGCGCCAACGGTGTCGAAAAAATTGTCGAGGTTGCGCTCGACCCATCGGAACAGCAGATGTTTGAAAAATCGATCGCCTCGGTGCGAGACCTGGTGGAGGCTTGCAAGACCATCAACCCCGCCCTCGCGAACTGATTTCCCCGGTGCGGTGGCAAATCCGCGACCGGCCTTGGTTTACCACAACACGCTTTAGGACGCGAGAGACCTCTCGAGGAATTATTCGAACGCGCTGGCGTTGGCGAAAAGTGAACGGAAAATGGCTTGCGCCGCAAGCGGAGATCGTCGATCCGATCCCCCGCCTGACCGCCGCCGTCTCGCTGCGGGCCGTTGAGCGTCACCCGCAATCATGGGGGCTTCGAGAACATGCAAAGGAGTAAGGACCTCATCCTCGGCGAGGACGGCGACACGAACGGCAGCGACACCGCGCGGCGCAATGATTTCTCGCACGACGGCGCAGCGCTAGTCCTCGCCAAGAATCATAACCGCTTTCCCTGGCTAACGACGCTCATCGTCATTTAATCGTGTATTGATATGGCACTTGCTGGGCACAGCAATATGACAACAACACAACGGTATATTGAGGTGCACTTAGCAATTATTAGAGCCGCGGTGGAGTTGGGCCGACATTTTTTAGTTATTTCGAAGCCAATTTTGAAAATCATTCCATTCAACAATCGGCAATTTCGCTATGTTTTCATAGACGAAAATCGTTTATCATTTAACTCATTTGTTAAATCGCCTAAAGAAGGAGTGTTGTTAGGCCGTGTGGACGGATTTGATCAAGATGAAGCCGCAGACGAGTGCGAGGAATGAGGCATAGTTTCTTGCCGTCTTCTCGCAGCGGAGCGCGATGCGTTTGAAGCGCTTGATCTTGCCCATCATTTGCTCGATACGCGCCCGCGCTTTGTAGAGGACCTTTGCGAAGAACTTCGGCTTGTCGATGGTGTTCGAGCGATAGGGGATGACCGGACAAATGCCGCGGTTACGCGCCGCCTCCCGATTTGTCTTTGCATCATAGCCCTTGTCCGCGACAACGGCGCGGGGATCGACGTCCGGACCGAGGTCGAGGAGCACTTCGAAGTTGCGGCTGTCGCTCGCTTCGCCGCCGGTCAGATGGAAGCCGATCGGATAGCCGTCGAGATCGGTCTTGAGATGGATCTTGGTCGAGAACCCTCCCCGGGAGCGCCCGAGGGCTTCGCCATCCTGCCCCCTTTTGCGCCGGCCGCCGACACATGCGCGCGGATGACGGTCGAGTTCGAACATCTGCACGAGATGCGCCCGCTCGCTCAAGGAGGCGAGCGCTTCGAAGAAAGTTTCGAACACGCCGCTGCGGCTCAAGCGCCAGAAGCGCTTCCAGATGCTGTTCCAAGAGCCGAACTCGGCCGGCAGCGCTCGCCAAGTAATGTTGTGGATCGTGAAATAGTGCAAGGCTTCGAGAAACTTGCGGTCGTCCCGCCCCTTGTCCCCACGCCGCGAGCGGCAGGCATCGAACACCTCGTGCACAAGCACCCAATCTTCTTCGGTCATCTTCGTCAGCATGGCCGGCCCTCCAAAAGCCAGCCACCCATGAATCACCGAAAAAGTGATTTGGGAATCCCTTGACCTATATTTTCCGATATCCGTCCACACGGCCTAGTAAGCCTTAGAGTCTGTCCGGGGACTTCATGCGGGATTACAAAGTCTTCTGAGCATGAGGCGGATTGAGGCGAGGCGCAAGAACGCGAGGGCTTTTCGATTAAGGTTCTCCCAGTCCTTGGCGAGCCTACGACATCGATTGAGCCAAGCGAAAGTGCGCTCGACGATCCAGCGTTTGGGCAAGACCACGAATCCCTTGGCGTGATCGGAGCGCTTGACGATTTCAGCTTTCAGATGCGGCAGCACTCGTGCCACAGCCTGGTTAAATTCGGGTCCTTGATAGCCGCCGTCGGCGAACAGCCTTTCCAAGAAAGGAAACATCCCGAACAGGGTCGCCATGACGAGAATGCCGCCATCGCGATCTTGAATATCGGCCGGATGGACGACGGCATGAAGCAGCAAGCCCAACGTGTCTACGAGAATATGCCGCTTCTTACCCTTGATCTTCTTGCCCGCATCATAGCCGGGTGGATCGATGCGGGCCCCCCTTTTTCGGCGCTTTTCACGCTTTGACTATCGATGATGGCGACGGTGGGGCTGGCCTCCCTTTGGGCCTGCTCGCGGCACCTCACATAAAGGGCGTGGTGGATATCCTCCAATGTGCCGTCGTAGGTCCACAGGTCGAAATAATCGTAGAGCGTGCTCTTCGGCGGCAGGTCCTTCGGGATCGCCCGCCACTGACAGCCGGTCGACAGAATGTACATGAGGCCGTTCACCACCTCACGCATCACCACGGTCCGCTTGCCAGCGCCGCGCTTGCCCGGTGGAATGAGCGGTTCAACCAGCTCCCATTCGGAGTCGGTCAGATCGCTCGGATATCGTAACTTGCCGCGGTCGTATCGCCCGCGATTCTTCGCCGTCCACATGGGTGACCCCCTTCGAATCAGGCCACCTCCCTTGAATCACAAGTGATTCATACGATTTCAATATCTCTCCGGACGGACACTTAGAACTCCAACCCCATTATCGATTTTTATTATCTTGAAATCAATTCCTTCGGTTTTAGATAATTCAAACGCAACTTTCCATACATCACCGGTCCAGGCTTCTGAGCTCACGATAGGAACATGATCTTCTATCCACGTTCTTGGCAGCACGTCGTGTAAAGCAATCCATCCACCAGGTTTGAGAAATTTAATTGAATTAATGACATCTCTACGAACTTGGTCATAGGTATGTAATCCATCTATGAATACCACATCGAATAACGATTTATTTGTGTAAAAGAACTCATCAGATTTCTTTCTTATGTTGCCTACATGTTGTGGATCAACACGCACTTTATTTAAGACGGGTATCGAATCGAATAGATCATTCGATGCGCATCCGATTTCAAGATAGGCGCAATTCCAGTCGAATGCTTTGCCGAATGAATTGTTCCTATACTTTTTTTTGTAGAATCAAGTATTTCAACCTACGAAGTGTTTCGTATAAATTCAACATACGTATGGTTTCGTATAGAAATATTGTCTTGTAATATCGAGTTTTTCCGATTTCATTAGGCATTTTATTCACGCTCTCCTGCAAAGAATGTTTCAAGGTGCATGTTATACCAAGTCTCGCTGATCACGACCGATAGGCCCACTCTCTTGTTCCGATGGAGATGATTTTCCAGGGCATGTCGATGAGCTTGTTCCAGGCGAAGCAGCAGTGGTCGAGAATGTCGTCGTAGGATTCGAAGACGCGGTTCGAGAGCCAGTTGTCGCGCATGAATTGCCAGATGTTCTCGACCGGATTGAGCTCGGGCGATTTCGGCGGCAACGGCAAGAGCGTGATGTTGTCCGGGACGGGAAGCTTCGCCGAGACATGCCACCCGGCCTGATCGAGAAGAACGAGCGCATGCGCGCTTGGTGCGACCGCAAGCGAGATTTCTTCGAGATGCAGGGCCATGGCCTCGCTGTTGCAGGAGGGTAGTACGAGCCCGGCGCCTTTTCCTTCGGCCGGGCAGATGGCGCCGAAAATATAGGCTGAACTCGTCCTCTGGTCGTGCGGCGCCGAAGGCCGTGTCCCGCGTTTCGCCCATCGGCGGGTGACCTTGTTTTTCTGCCCGATCCGAGCTTCGTCTTGAAACCAAATCTCTATCGGCTTGCCAGGAGCCTCTTTTGCGGCGGTCTCCTCCACGAGGGCGAGAAAGTTTTTTTAAAAGCCGCCGCGGCTTCCTCGTCTTGCGCATGATGGCGCGGTCGCGCCGAGAGCTTGCGAAAGCCCATATGCCGCAGCTCGCGGCTGAGCGTCGGCTTGGAGATCGAAACCCGGAACTCTTCGAAGAGCCACTGCGCCAGATCGATCAGCCGCCAGCGGACGACGCCATGCAGGGCGGGAATCGGCCCATCTTCCACGACCTGCCGCAAGGCTTGGCGCTGGCGCTCGCCGAGGATGCTGGGAGCGCCCGGCGCTTTGCCGGTCAAGAGACCATCAGGACCTTTGGCGTTGAAACGGACAACCCAGTCGCGCACGATCTGCACCCCGACCCCGCCGATCCGCGCCGCATCCGGCCGCGAGCCGCCATCATAAATCTCGGCCAGTGCCAAGAGACGCCGGGTCTGATCGGGGTCACGCGATCGCCGCGCCAGCATGCGCAGGCCAATCGTGTCAAAGTCAGAGCGAAGCGGAACCGGAGTTGACATGGCAAACTCTCCCAAAAGCTGTTTGCCATGGTGAATCAGATAAATGCCGATTCGGGAATCCGCCTCAGGAGTCAAACTTTCAGAGACTTGGTATTAGTTCAACTAGCTTCTGAAGGCAAGGTGGGCGCAAGGAAGGCCCTCATTCCCTGCTCACGGAGCATCGCCACGAGGCCCTCGCAGAACCATTATCCCCTCAACGGGAATGTGCCAAGCGCGTATCATTGATCTCCTGCCGTGACATCGGACATTCGTCCTATACCGGCATTATTTTCCGGATCGCCCGCTTATTGAGGTTGAGATTGCCGCGCTGCGGCGCTGCTGTGGTGCTCCGGCACACCAAAACCAGTGACATGGGCGGATCGCGCACCGGACAATACAGAGTTGGTTGTGATCAAGACGCACTTCTCCCTTAGTTTTTGCTCGACGCATGACGACCGAACACTTCACGCAGGCGCTGGATTGGGCGGCGGCCGCAGGTCGGCGATCATTCGTAGGATGTCCGCGAAGAGATTTTTCGGAATGGCGACTTCGGCCATCTGAAACGCGACATAGCGGCCATGGCTCACGATCTTCGCGCCGATCTTGATCAGCTTTTCCTTCAGGCTCGTCAGTGACCAATCCTTTATCGGTTCGGGCGTCGCCAGCGTGCGCAGAAAATTACCGAGATTGTAGGCCAGCGCATGAAGCTGGAGACGGACGGCGTTAGCAGCGAACGACCGACATGATAGCCGGGTCCACTTGATTGCGCCTTTTCCTTCCTTGATCCATTGCTCACACGTGCCGCGCTTGTTGTAGAAGGCGACGACATTCTCGGCGGAGCGCGCCATGTTCGTCACGATGAAGCCGACGCGCGGATAAAGCTCGCCCGGATGCCATTCGACCTTGGCGATCACCCGGCGCGGCTGCGACCAGCTTCCCGCTTGATAGGTGAAACTTGCATGGGATCGGCAGACGTCATTGGACGGGCGACCAACCGGGCGTTTGAGCAGATAGCCGATCCTCTCTTGCAAGATGTGATTGGCGGGCAGACGGATCGCATATTTGATCCGTTCTGCCTCCAGATATTCGTAAACTTCGGGGTTTGCGAAGCCGGCGTCGGCGCGGAAATAAATGCGTGAGACCTTGCCTTGATACCGCGCCACGACCGGCTTCAGCACCGCCTCCCATCCATCGGCGCTGTGAACATTGCCGGGGCGCAGGGCGCAGCGTTCCAAATCGCCATATTGGTTGAAAACGAACAGCGGATGATAGCAGGTGCAGTCATAGTGACCGTTCCAGACACTGTGTTCCTGTTCGCCATGCGTCGGGCTCACGCTCGAATCCATGTCGAGCAAGATACCTCTCGGCGGACGGCGACCATGAACGCTGTCGATCCATTTGCCGGAGAGATCAGCGAGCGCCGAAAGGTTCTTTTCCGCCGTGAGCCAGCGCGTCTCAAAGCGGCCCATCTGGCTCGGCGAAGCCGCTGCATCCGAGGCCGCCTTTCCGCCGACTATCCACCGCATCGCGGGATCATGGCGCAGGCGTTGAGCGTCGTTCACGTCTTCATATCCGGCAAGTCGCCCAAATATGGATTGCCGCAACATCCCGACGAGTGCATGCCGGCCATTCTTGCCAGTGCGTGCGTCGGAGAGCGCATCACCCGCCATCGCGCTGAGGCACAGCGCGTCGTCCAGTTCCCGGTATGCGAGCAAGCCTGCGTCGGAGGTAACCACCGATCCGCGAAAGTGAAGCAACAATCGGCGGTCGAAATCGAGCCTGAGAGCGCCATCATACGATTTACCCGCCGGGTTCGCCATGACGGCCTCATTCGATCCGAAATAACATGCTGATTATGTTAGCTGAATCGCGGCATCGACGCTGCAAATTATTGCCTCATCCGGCGTATGCGGGCTCAATACACTCACCAGAACGCGACAAAAATACCGGCGCCGGTGGCGCAACAGACCAGACAGTATAGCCGAACCGATACCGCATCTTTATACTCGCGACCCGCTGCCTCGCCGTAAGACACCAGGAGATTGAGCGCTGCGCCGGAAAGAACCCACGGAGCAGCCAAGATGCCGTAGATCGGAAGCAGGAGAACCAGCGCGCCGCAGGTGAACGCGAGGGCAACGATCTGGGCGCCAACCCGCCAACGGATCTGTCCCGACGCAACCAGTTGCATGCCAAAAGCGGACCCGGGAACTTTCAGCATGAGGAAGACGCCGACGCCGGGCCAGAGCGGCCGGACGGCATCATAGGCCGGACCGAAAACGATCGGGGTGCCAAGCGGGCCGAAGACAATCACGCAAAGACCGGCGACAATGCCGAGGGCAAAGAACTCCAGGTTCATGCGCTTCGCCAGGGACCGATAGTCGTCCGCCTTTCCGCTCGTATGGAGACTGGCCAGCGGCGGCAGATAGACCGTCGCCAACATGCCCACGATCGGCATGGCGTTCTGCACGAGCCGGGTCACCACCACATAGCGGCCGACGGAAGCGGTGTCGACGAAGAAAGCCATGATCACCACGTCGATCTGATTGCCGGCATTCGACAGAATGAGATCGACGGCATACACCTTTGAGGCAACCAGCAAGGCGAGCCCGTCGCGAAATATCCCGCGTGCCGTCGTTCGGAATCCGGCCAGGGTTTCCCGGATCGCGTGGAACGCTGCAACGAGATAAAGAACCCGTCCGACCGCGAAGGCAAGCGCCGTAGGCAGCACGTCGCGGGTCACGGTCGCCGCGACGACCACCAAGGCGACGGAGACGAAGGTCGTCCACGCTACGATAATCATTTCCCTGTCGAACAACGACCGGACGCGCAGAGCGATGAGGCCGACGTCGGCGGTCGCGGCCGCGAAGTAGCCAATGATGGTGAGCGTGGCCGCGCGTTCCTCGTGGGCCGAAAGTCCCAATAGATGCACCCAGACCAGACAGGGCAGAAGGAACATTACACTGAGGAACGCTTTGACAATCACAGCGAGCGATATCAGCCCATCGCGCCGCTCCGGCTTGGCACTGCCCCAACGCATGGCATAGGTGTTCATGCCGAAATCTGATACCAGCGAAGCCAGGGCCGCGACCGTGATCGCGGAACCAACGACCCCGAATTGATGCGGACCGAGGAACCGCACCTGGATAAGAAACGTTATCAGCCCCCCCCCGAGCCGCAGAATCGATGTCAGGACAGCAAAGAATTTCGACCGCCGGATCGAACGTGAGGCTGGCGTCATTGCGGGGGAACCGCCGACCGAACGCCATTTCGCGCGCCCCCAGCCCGTAAGGATTTGCTCATGCCATAGCCGAGGGCGAGGGCCGCGACAAACTCCAGCAATTCGTCGGTGAACGGCGACGATGCGATCGAAATCGCCAAGATCAGCAACAGGAACGCGAGGCACAAACGGCGCAAGGCCTCATCGGCGGACGTTGCATTCGGATCACGATGGAAAATATACACGCCGCACGATATCAGGAAAAGCAGGTAAAAGCTGACGCCCAGCGCACCACCCTCGGCGATCAACTTTGCCCAGCCCGCATCCTCGAGGAAGTCCGGCATTTCCGGGCTTCCTCCCCAAAGCAAATAGATCCCGTAGTCGTAATACAATTGACTATATCCAAATAAAATAGAGCCCACGCTTCCGAACGTTCCGCCTCCGGTCCCGAGCGGGAAATGCTCGGCCGCGATGCGGAAGGACGCATCCATCATGGCGGCGCGTACAGTGTCAATGGCATTACTGCCGTAGAACATGCCGACATGACCCAATATGGCGGTCCCCAGCTCCGTATAGTTAAGCACGAAAGTCGCAACGCCCGCCAGCACCGCAAGTCCCACGCCGAGCGATCCAAATCCTGACCGGGACGTGCGAAAGATGATCAGTAGGCCGACAAAGCATCCCACGATTTCCTTGATCGAAACAACGAGACAAACGAACATGACAAACAACGCGCAGAGCATAACGTCAAGCGTCCGCTTCCGCAGCTGGTAACGCGTTGCGGCCGCGAAGGCGCCAAAGGCATAGAGCCATGCGACTTGGTTTTGGTGCAAGAAAAGCCCTTGCGGCTGCACAAAAACACCTTTCATCGCCAGCGGATCGCCCTTGACGCTCACGCCCGTGCTCAGATCGTAGAATATGAAGGGAATATTGATTAGGCACAGAATGATGATCAGAATAGAGAGACTTTCAAATACCTGCGTCGCGCTGCCCGTCCTCTTGAAAAGCCATGCAAAAGCAAACGTCATAATGGCGAGCTTGCAATCAAGTGCAATAGTTACTATTGCGGAAAATGGTTGTGAAACCCCCCTATTGGGGACAATAAGCGCTCCGAGCATAAGAACCGCCCCGTAACCAAGCATAGACAGAGCGGGCAGCCAAGACCTCCGGTCTTGGAGAAACAAAAAGGCGAGGGGCAGCAAAATAAGGCACGTGATTTTATCAAGCGGCGAAGTCCCGTACGTCTGAGCGAACGCCAGTCTGATGTAGTGTATTGCCAAATAGAGATTGAAGAACCCGATCGTCACTAACGCGCCGGAACGGATGACCGGCTTGGCGCGCCGCAAACCTTTGCGAACGAAGCGCCCGCCCGGTTCGGACAGCGGCCCTCCGACAACCCCATAAAGTGTTGGTTTGCGCAGGTTCACATCCCTATGCGGCAAATTCGTCCAGGTCAGCGACGGTTCGATTCGAGGCAAACTTTCAATAGCTGTCTGAGCGCGGAAAAATAGTCATCCTTTGTGAATTTGGCCGCATACTGCTTTGCAGCCACCGCGAGCGCGTTCCGCCGCTCCGGTTCATTCATAAGATTTTCGATTGCTCTGGCGAGCGCAGCGGGATGCCCGGCCTCCACGGCGATCGCCGTCACCCCATCGATCAGATACCCCTCCATCCCGAGCACTTTGGTAGCAACGACAGGGACTCCGGCCGCGATCGCGGTTGAGAGTCGAACGTGGCCTGCACTCTTAAAATTCTCTTTAAGGCAAAGCACATAGATCGTGGCGCCAGCAAGGAGTTGTTGATGTTCGACAACGGCGATATCGCTGAAAACTGTTGCACGCCCGTTCTTGTTGAAAGCGGCAACGCGCGCGAGGTCCTTGCCCGGGCACACGACGCAAAGAGGCCATTTTCCGAATTGCGCCGCTTCGAAAACCACCTTCCAATCACAGCTATTGCGCCCGGAGGCGAGGACATATCCGCATTTCGCCGCGCCGGCCGGATCGTGGACCTTGCTGTCCCAGCCAAGCGGCCACGGAACCGTCTGGACCACGTCCTCCGGACGGCCGTAGCGCTCCACCTCACTTTCCCACCCGAGCGGCCACGGAACCACATGGAGCATTTCCTCGGGAAGGCCGTAGCGCTCCATGAATATCCGGTGCTCCCAGTTGGTCATAACCTGAACGGCTAGAACAGACGCCCGCATACACGGCCCGATGACATATTTGTCGAGAAAGAGAACGGCCGCCGCGATGATGGGGCCTTTGCTCCAAACAGCGATATCGATGCACTCGAAAATGACCATGTTGCGATTGCGCAAAAGCGCCTGCAGGACACAGATCATGCGTCCATACCGGTACCAATCCGGCACAATGAGCGTGAAATCCCGGCCAAACCAGATCAGTAGCAGCGCCCGCAAGAGGGAAATGCGCAGAAGAAAACGCGCAAAGCGCGGTCCTATCTTTTCTTCAACGTATTTCTCGAACGGGAACACTATGTCACCCAGATTCAGAAAATACCAAAAGTCACACAATACGTGCCTGTTATTGATATTTGGCATAAATGAATCAGCCCCACTTGGTCATACTACGCGCGATGGCTCGCTACCGGCGTTTGCCAAGCGTTACAGCTTGCATACTTCATCATGCTCGACACTAGGGCCAACAAGAAGTTAACCAACACATCTTCTACGCCCCCTGCGATGAGAGCGTGCGCTGGTCCAAGCTGCGTGTCATACGTTGCTCAACAACGACGAATGCTATCGTAGAAACTATGATAGGAAACGTAACACACGCGACGATCGAAATCCACCCCTCATGCAGGCCCGCCCAACAGGGTGCTTGCCGGCATGCTGTATTTTGGCCCGGCGCTCCGCGCCGCCGGGACCATGGGCTACAACCACGAGGAGCTGGGCCCCGGCCCGGCCCTGCGCGAACTGGCCTCCCGAATTTCCTCATCAAAATCGTCCCGCATGTGAATGGCGGGCGACGCTTTTGCGAGCTCGTGCGCTATCCTCGGCAAGATGTTAGGCTAAAGGGCGCCCGGAACGGACCGGAGGCACTTCAATTATTTGCCCATGCGATGGGCTATGTCGCAAAACTTCCGGTTCTGGACGTGTTTTCCGGCACCAATTTCGTCGCCGATGTGACACTCGGCGTTGGCGATGTCGTGCATGATTATCTGGCGTAGGGTCAGGAGGCACCGGTTCAAAGGCTTTCCCTCGCACCGGAGCCCGTGCAATGAACGAAACGCGTCCGCTGCGGCACGCACGACAGCACGCCGACGATATTCTGGCAATGGCCCAGCACTCTAAAATACAGACGCCTGCGATGGATCGCCCGCAACTCGACACAGAGTGCTACGAACATCAGATCGCAACCTGCCGGCCGATTTCGACCACGCTGTCGCTAGGGAGCCTGAAGTAATCGCTGACGTGAACGGCGTTTCGCTCCATCGCAGTAAAGAAAACCTCCTCCCATTTGGCTAGACCCTCCCCGTCCTCGCGGGGAACGATCGTTTCGTGGCCGACGTAATAGGTGACGTCGTCGAGTTGGAGGGGGCAGAGTTGGTCGCGCGCCTGTCTCAGGGCGGCAGGAATGTCCGGCCTTTGCATGAATCCATAGCGCGCCGTCGCGCGCCAGAAATTCGGCGCCAGGTCGGTCAGCGACAGGCGCTCGGAATCGTTGATCCACGGGACGGACGATGTCACGACCTTGAGAACGAGCAGCTGCTCGTGCAAAGCCCGGTTGTGCTTGACGTGCCAGACCATGACCGGCGGCGTGCCGCTCGATGTCCACGTGAGGAAGACCGCGGTGCCCGGAACACGCGGAATCTTCCGGGATTCGATCGAGCCCAAGAACTCGTCGAGGGGAATGAGCCGCTCGTCGAGAGCCTGCGCGACGGCCGCCGATCCACGATGCCAGATCAGCATTACGCCATAGACGAGGCTGGCCAGAAGCAGCGGAACATATCCGCCGTCGGCGACCTTCACAAGATTCGCCAGGAAGAAGCTGCCATCGATGCAGAGGAAGGCGCCGGCGACCGCGCCGCTTGCGAGCAGGCCCCATCCCCAGACCTCGCGCATGGCGATGAACAAGAGCGCCGAGGTCATAAGCATGGTCGCCGAAACAGCGATGCCGTAGGCGGCCGCGAGATTGTCGGACTTGCCGAAGAACAACGTCAGGCCGACCGTGACAATCATGAGCAGCCAGTTGATGACGCCGACATAGATCTGCCCGTAGCCTTTCTCGGACGTCTGGGTGATTGGCAGACGCGGCAGCCAGCCGAGCTGGATCGCCTGCCGGGTCATCGAGAATGCTCCGGTGATGATCGACTGGCTGGCGATGATCGTCGCGATCGTCGCCAGGACAATGAAGGGAATGAGCAGCGGTTCGGGACACAGCCGGTAGAAGATATTGCCCGCAGTCGGCACGCCATCGAGGACTATGGCGCTTTGCCCGGCATAATTCAGGATCAGGCTCGGGAGAACGATACCCGACCAGGCGAACCGGATCGGGCGACGGCCGAAATGCCCCATGTCGGCATAGAGCGCCTCGGCGCCGGTCACGCAGAGAAAGACGCCGCCCAGAACAAGGAAGCTCGCGTAGCCATTGGAAAACAGATAGCGAAGCCCAATGAGGGGGTTGAAGGCGGCGAAGACCGCCGGATGCCGCACGATCCCCAAGATGCCAAGCACCGCGATTGACAAAAACCAAAGGCCCATGATCGGGCCGAAGGCCTTGCCTATTCGCGATGTGCCCAGGGGCTGGATCGCGAAGAGGGCAACAAGAATAGCGACAGCCGCCGGCAGGATGTAGGATTTCAAGGTCGGGGTCGCGATGTTGAGTCCTTCGAGAGCAGAGAGGACAGAGATAGCGGGGGTAATCGCGCCATCGCCGTAGATCAGCGCCGCGCCGAACAGTCCGACGGCGACGAGCGCCGGCCTCTGATGTTTCTTGACGCAGAGCAGCGCCATGAGGGCGAGAATACCGCCCTCGCCGTCATTGTCGAAGCTCATCGCGAAGATCACGTATTTTACAGACGTGACGATGGCAAGGGTCCACAAGATCAGCGAGAGGACGCCAAGGGCGACGTCGGGAGTCGGCGTGCCGCCGGTCAGGGCGAGGACGGTCTTGAGCGTATAAAGCGGGCTAGTGCCGATGTCGCCAAAGACGATTCCGAGCGCGGACAGACCCATCGCCGCCAGACTCGACCGGCCGATGGAGCGAACGGCATCAGCCTGGGGGATTTCGGGAGCGACTTGGACCATCACTTCACATCCTGGATATTCAGACTGCCTCATGTCTCAATAGCGGTAACACAAGACGCCCCAAGCCAAGGGAAAATGTCGTTTCGACGACAAAATATTTCGTTTGGTACAATAGGCTTTGAATTTTGAACAAAAGTTCCTCATCCCAGAATTCGGAGAAGGGCGCACGACCTATGAGAGTGAAACGCACACGGAACATACCTCTCCAAATTTGCGCCACGACAGAGCAACATTGCCAAGAGGAATCAAGCAAATTTTCAGGTAAACCTCCGCGTGGCCTTGACCCAATCCCGCGCGCGTTGTTCCGGATCGGCGTTGCGCGCGATGTCGGTCACAACCGCCGCGCTATCCGCCCCTGCTTGCAGCACTTCCGCGACGCGGTCGAGCGTGATCCCGCCGATCCCAACAAGCGATGTCTTGCCGATTTTCTTCTTCCACTCAGCGATGCGCGGCAGGCCCTGCGGCGCGAAGGCCATGGCTTTCAGTATCGTCGGATAAATGGGCCCGAGCGCGATATAATCCGGGCTTACGTCGAGCGCGCGGGAAAGTTCGGCCTCGTCATGCGTCGAGACGCCAAACCTCACCCCCGCGCGGCGGATCGCGGCAAGGTCCGCCGTCGCGAGATCGCCCTGGCCGAGGTGGATGAAATCGCAGCCGGCGTCCATCGCTTGTTGCCAATGATCATTGACGACGAGTTTTGCGCCGTGGCGCTCGCAAAGCGCCTTGGCCTCCTTGATTTCCGCGCGGATCGTTGCGTCCGGCTGATTTTTGATCCGCAGTTGCGCGAGCCGCACGCCGCAAGGCAAAAGCCGCGCGATCCAGGCTGCGCTGTCGACGATCAAATAGAAACGGTCAAGCACGCGAAAGATCGCCGAAAGCGCGTCCGATCACCGGGGTCGAAGGCGCCGCCATGTCCCGCGCGGGCATCAAACCGGCGCGATAACCAAGCCGCCCGGCCTCGACCGCGAGCGCGAAGGCGCGGGCCATTTTTGCGGGATCGCCGGACCTGGCGATCGCCGTGTTGGAGAGGACCGCGTCAAAGCCCATTTCCATTGCCGCCGCCGCTTGCGAAGGCGCGCCGATCCCGGCATCGACGATGAGCGGCACATTTGGAAAATGCGCGCGCAGTGATTTTAGCGCATAGGGATTGTTGAGCCCGCGCCCCGAGCCGATGGGCGAGCCCCAGGGCATCAATACTTCGCAACCCGCGCCGAGAAGCTTTTCGGCCGCGACAAGATCCTCGGTGGTATAAGGAAAAACCTGAAACCCTTCGCGGGCGAGTATGGACGCCGCCTCGACGAGACCGAAGACATCGGGCTGCAAGCTGTCTTCCTCGCCGATGACTTCGAGCTTGATCCATGGCGTGTCGAAAACCTCGCGCGCCATCTCCGCGGTGGTCACGGCTTCCTTCACGCTCCGGCAGCCGGCGGTATTAGGCAAAACCCGGACGCCAAGTTCGCGGATCAGCGCCCAGAAACTTTTCCCCGCGCGGCTGCCCCCAGACTCGCGCCTGAGCGATACCGTGACGACCTCCACTTTCGCCGCTGCAATCGCGCGAGAGAGAATCGCAGGCGAGGGAAATTGCGCGGTTCCGGCAAGAAGCCGCGAGGAGAATTCGACGCCGTAGAGTTTGAGACTGTCCGTGCCCGTATCCGCCACACCCATGTCAGCCTCCCTGGCGCGGCACCAGAATCTCGACCGTATCGCCCTCTTTCAATGGTGTCTTGCCGCGATCGGTCTTGCGGACGAAATTCCGGTTGAGCGCGGTCGCGATGGCGCCGTCCTCGTAATCGAGTTCGCGCAACAGCGCGCCCAGCGTTGCCGCCGCGACGTCAAGCGCTTTGCCGTTGACGTGAATGCGCATCCATGACCTCCGGAAAATAGGCGTCTTCGAGCACGGTTTGCACGGCACGCCGGGCGAGCGCGGGCGCCAGCAAAAAACCATGCCGGTAAAGGCCGTTGACATAAATTTTGCGGCCATCGCGGCGAATTCTTGGCAGATTGTCGGGAAACGCCGGCCGCACCCCCGCTCCCGTCTCGACGATTTCCGCCTCGGCGAAAGCTGGATGCACGCAATAGGCGGCGCCAAGCAACTCCACCATCGCACGCGCGGTGATCCGGCCAGGCTCCTCGCTTTCGATCATCGTCGCGCCAATCATAAACCGTCCATCGCCGCGCGGCACGACATAGACAGGATGGCGCGGATGCAGAAGCCGTACCGGCCGGGTCAGCGCGACCTCGCGGGTAGAGAGAACCAGCATTTCGCCCTTGACGCCGCGCAAATCGGGAAGCGCGTCTTGTGCCGCGAGGCCGCGGCAATCGATCGTCCAATCGGCTCGTTCCGGCGCTTGCGCCGCATCCACGCCATAGCGCGGCGCGACATTGCCAAAACTCGAAAGGCGAGCCGCAAGAGCTGCCATCGCCGCGCGGGGATCGAGATGCGCTTCGGATGGAAAAAACAGCGCTTCCTCGAAGCGCCCCGCAAGATCGGGTTCGAGCGCCGCGATCCGCCTCGCATCGATGTGTTCATATCCGCTGGTGCGGCGGGCAAATTGGGAAAGCTCGGGTCTATCCCGCGCGGGCGCGGCAACCAGCGTTCCTCGACGCGCCGCGACGGGCACGGTAGCGGTCCAGAATTCGAGGGATTCGAGGCCGAAATCGAAAACGAGTTTTTCCGCGCTTTCGGCTTCGCACCAGGGCGCCAGCATGCCGCCCGCGAGATAGGAACAGCCAAGGCCCGGACCTTCGCGGCATTCGATGAGTTCGACATCGCAACCCGCGCGGCCGAACTCGAATGCGATGGTCAAGCCCACGATGCCCGCGCCCATGATTCGAATGCGCACGGCCTTACCCATCTGCATCTCGCCGAGGCCAAGCAAAACAGATGCGAACGGACGGGTTTTTGTAGGGAAACTTCACGTGACCATCCCTACGCCAGTACGAGCTGGATCAGGTTCAAAGGGTCGCGGGGCCACTTTTAAAAGCGCCGCCCGCCTCTCAGCCCCCTGCCGGGGATCCCCTGGGTTTTCGCTTGCGTAATTAGGCCCGCGGGCGGTCCGCGTCAAGGCGCTAGGAGGTCCGCCGGGAGTGGAGGGCGCGGGCTTCCCTTGCGTTTCGATCCCGGCTATGGGAACGCAACGCGCACTTTCTTCGACCGGGACAACCATGAAAGCCGTCCACGTCCTGAATGGGCCGAACCTCAATCTCCTTGGCACACGGGAACCAGAAACCTATGGCCAAGCGACTCTCGCGGAAATCGAGGCCCGGCTTTGCGCGCGCTGCAAACCGCGCGGAATCGCTTTGCATTTTCGCCAATCGAACCACGAAGGCGACCTCGTAACCTGGGTGCAGGAAGCGGGCCGCGCCGGCGAGCCGGTGATCTTGAATGCCGGGGCCTATTCGCATACGTCGATCGCGCTTTACGATGCGATCAAGGCAGTGGGTGCGCAAGTCATCGAGGTGCATCTTTCGAACTTTCACGCCAGGGAAGACTTTCGCCGCCACTCGATGATCTCCCCCGTCGCGCGGGGCGTGATTTTGGGGTTCGGCGCCTTCTCCTACGATCTCGCGCTCGAAGCATTTCTCGCCCGGGCCGAAGCGGCCGGTAAACCGGGACCACCTATATCGTCAAGCAAATCATGAAATCAGTTAGTCTTGGTTCCTTCCTGCACGGAAACATCCCAGGCAACGGCGCAAACGAGAGTAGAAAAAGATGAAATATCCGGAGCCAAAACCGGACGTAAGCCCGGCTGCGGCCGCAATCGACACGGAACTGGTCGAGATCCTGGCGCAGCTCGTAACCCGTCTCGGGCTCTCCGAGATTGAAGTCGCAAAGGGCGATTTCAAAATCCGCGTCGCGCGGCAGCTTTCCGCCGCTATTATCCAGCCGAACTTAACCTCGCCGCAGGCCTCCACATCGGGCGCGGCGCGCACCGCGGCGGCGGCCGACGGTCCGGGCACGGTAAAGTCGCCGATGGTCGGAACCGTTTATTTGCGTTCCTCGGCGGGCGCCGCCCCGTTTGTCGAGGTCGGCGCGCGGGTAAAGACTGGCGATAAGGTTCTTCTTGTCGAGGCGATGAAAACCTTCAACGAGATCCTCGCTCCCCTCGCCGGCACGGTGACGGGCATTCTGGTCGAGGACGGTCAGCCGGTCGAATATGGCCAACCGCTGCTCGTGATTGAATAAGGCCGCGTAGCCGGTGGACCGACATGTTCGAAAAGATTCTGATCGCCAATCGCGGCGAAATAGCCCTACGGATTTTGCGCGCGGCCAAGGAGCTCGGCATCGCGACCGTGGCGGTTCATTCGACCGCCGACGCCCATGCGATGCACGTGAAACTCGCCGACGAATCGGTTTGCATCGGGCCGCCGCCCGCGCGCGAGTCCTATCTCAACATCCCAGCGCTTCTCGGGGCTTGCGAAATCACCGGCGCCGAAGCCCTGCATCCGGGCTACGGATTTCTCGCCGAGAACGCGAGGTTCGCGGAAATTCTCGCCGAACATCACATCGTTTTCATCGGCCCCAAGCCGGAGCACATCAGGCTCATGGGCGACAAGATCGAGGCCAAAACGACGGCGGTCAGGCTCGGCATTCCCTGCGTGCCTGGCTCGCCCGGCGCGGTCACCGGCGATAAGGAGGCGGCGGCCATCGCCCGGGCGCTTGGTTTTCCGGTCCTCGTGAAGGCGGCGGCGGGCGGTGGCGGACGCGGCATGAAAGTAGCCCGCAGCGCGAACGATCTTCCAGTCGCGCTCGAAATGGCGCGGATCGAGGCCAAGTCGGCCTTCGGCGACGACTTCGGTCTATCTCGAAAGGCTTCTCGAAAAGCCGCGCCATATCGAAATCCAGGTTCTAGGCGATGGCCACGGCAAGGCTGTTCATCTCGGCGAACGCGATTGCTCGTTGCAGCGCCGGAATCAGAAAGTCTGGGAGGAAAGTCCCTCCCCCGCCCTCAACGCGCCGCAGCGCCTAGAAATCGGGGAAATCTGTGCAAACGCGATGCGTGAACTCGGTTATGCCAGCGTCGGCACCCTCGAGTTTCTCTACGAAAATGGCAAATTTTATTTCATCGAGATGAATACAAGGATTCAGGTCGAGCATCCGGTAACCGAAATGGTCACCGGTGTTGATCTCGTCAACGAGCAGATAAGAATCGCCGCGGGCTCCTCCTTGACGTTGACCCAGAAGGAAGTCGTCTTTCAGGGACATGCGATCGAATGCAGGATCAATGCCGAGCATTCCGCATCCTTCCGGCCTTCGCCGGGCAAGATCGCCTATTACCATCCGCCAGGCGGCCTTGGCGTGCGAGTCGATAGCGCGGTCTATGCCGGGTACTCCATTCCGCCAAACTACGATTCGCTCGTCGGCAAACTCATCGTGCATGGGCGAAACCGCAACGAGGCGCTGATGCGGCTTCGCCGCGCGCTCGATGAATTCATCATCGACGGCATCGATACGACAATTCCCCTGTTTCAAACATTGGTGCGCAACGCCGATATCCAAAACGGGCTCTACGACATTCATTGGCTGGAGAGGTTTCTCGCGCTGGGCGGAATGGACGAGGCGAGCGCGTGGGTCTCACCCTAGACCGTCAGGCCTTAACAAGACTCGTGGCTGTGTCCCTGCCGGAACTTTACACGCAATAACAAACATTGGGCAGTATGATTGGAGCGGGTGAAGGGAATCGAACCCTCGTATTCAGCTTGGAAGGCTGCTGCTCTACCATTGAGCTACACCCGCGAAGCTGTCGTGTCACCGGCTTCGGGTTGAGCGGAGGCCGCGCCGGCCCATGCGTGGCGATCCAAGTGGCGCCGAACCTATAAGGCAAGTCCGCGCTCTGTCAAAGCGACGCGTAGCCCGGTTCCGGCCATTGCCTGGCTCCGGCCCCTCGTTCAATTGATGTGTGGCACCAAAGCACCATTCCGCAAAAAAAACAGTAAAAGCCAGGTCGGCAACAATTAGGCCCGCTCCAGTGTCGAGTGGCAAATCGCAGTAGTACAGTTTTTACTTATTCTAAATCTAACTTATTTGAGTTTAGAGTCCCCATAAATAAGAATTACTAATTGACATGTTGCCTATGCATGTTCACAATACAGAAATTAGCTAGCTTATACCAAGTCTCGCTGATCACGACCGATAGGCCCACTCTCTTGTTCCGATGGAGATGATTTTCCAGGGCATGTCGATGAGCTTGTTCCAGGCGAAGCAGCAGTGGTCGAGAATGTCGTCGTAGGATTCGAAGACGCGGTTCGAGAGCCAGTTGTCGCGCATGAATTGCCAGATGTTCTCGACCGGATTGAGCTCGGGCGATTTCGGCGGCAACGGCAAGAGCGTGATGTTGTCCGGGACGGGAAGCTTCGCCGAGACATGCCACCCGGCCTGATCGAGAAGAACGAGCGCATGCGCGCTTGGTGCGACCGCAAGCGAGATTTCTTCGAGATGCAGGGCCATGGCCTCGCTGTTGCAGGAGGGTAGTACGAGCCCGGCGCCTTTTCCTTCGGCCGGGCAGATGGCGCCGAAAATATAGGCTGAACTCGTCCTCTGGTCGTGCGGCGCCGAAGGCCGTGTCCCGCGTTTCGCCCATCGGCGGGTGACCTTGTTTTTCTGCCCGATCCGAGCTTCGTCTTGAAACCAAATCTCTATCGGCTTGCCAGGAGCCTCTTTTGCGGCGGTCTCCTCCACGAGGGCGAGAAAGTTTTTTTAAAAGCCGCCGCGGCTTCCTCGTCTTGCGCATGATGGCGCGGTCGCGCCGAGAGCTTGCGAAAGCCCATATGCCGCAGCTCGCGGCTGAGCGTCGGCTTGGAGATCGAAACCCGGAACTCTTCGAAGAGCCACTGCGCCAGATCGATCAGCCGCCAGCGGACGACGCCATGCAGGGCGGGAATCGGCCCATCTTCCACGACCTGCCGCAAGGCTTGGCGCTGGCGCTCGCCGAGGATGCTGGGAGCGCCCGGCGCTTTGCCGGTCAAGAGACCATCAGGACCTTTGGCGTTGAAACGGACAACCCAGTCGCGCACGATCTGCACCCCGACCCCGCCGATCCGCGCCGCATCCGGCCGCGAGCCGCCATCATAAATCTCGGCCAGTGCCAAGAGACGCCGGGTCTGATCGGGGTCACGCGATCGCCGCGCCAGCATGCGCAGGCCAATCGTGTCAAAGTCAGAGCGAAGCGGAACCGGAGTCGACATGGCAAACTCTCCCAAAAGCTGTTTGCCATGGTGAATCAGATAAATGCCGATTCGGGAATCCGCCTCAGGAGTCAAACTTTCAGAGACTTGGTATTAGAAAGCTTATAATCTACGTTAAGTTAGCAGTCCATACTGAAAAATGGAGGCGATGTTGCGCAAACAACAAGCGGCAAGCGGGCAAGGTGGCGAAAGCGGTATCATTTTTGCCTCGCGTGCTCGCCCGGTCTATTTCAATGCCCTGGCGGGAAACCGATACTGCGGTATGACCTCCTTGCTGACCGTAACTTCCTTTTTGGCCGTGGCTACGAGCGGCGCGCTTGCGGACGAGGCTGCGGCACAAGGAAGATCTGCCGCGCAACCCACCAATGAACAATTGATAGAGAAGCTCGAGCGCATGGAGGCGCGCATCCAGTCGCTCGAAAGCGAACTTCGCAAAGGCGCGATGGATGCGAATCATAGTTCCAAGGCACGTGTGGCGAATACCCGCAGCAAGGCCACGAAAGGGCCTGCGGTCGTCTCGGACGCCGCAGAAGCGCCCGGTCTTGGCCAACCGGCCGTGTCTGGACCAACGCCGCCAGGCAAACGGGCGCCGCCCGCGGCGGCCTGGAACTTGGCGCCCGCGCCCGGCTATCTCGGCGCCAAGGAAACCGCCGCGCTCGAAGCGCCAACGCCACCTAACGAGGATCTCTTCGGCGTGGCCCCGTCACCCATTCCGGGACTCAAGATCGGCGCCTATGGCGAGCTCCGGTTTGGAGCGCAACAAAATCCGGACGCCAACGGGCAATGGCAAACCGGCTTCGACGCCGCCCGGCTCGTGCTGCTCCCAACCTATCAGTTCAACGACAATATCGTCTTCAACTCGGAGATCGAGTTCGAGCACGGGGGCGCTGCGTTTGATGCCGACGACAAGCTGCACGGGACGGCCGAGATCGAGCAGGCCTATGTCGATTTCAGGATTTCTCCGTATTTCAACATTCGCGCGCCCGGCATCGATTTGGTGCCGATTGATTGGCTCAATCTGTATCATGAGCCGACCAATTTCTACAGCGTCAAGCGGCCGGAACTCGATAACGGCCTGATCCCGTCGACGTGGAAGGCGCCCGCCGCCAGTATCTGGGGGCAAATCGTCGAGGGTCTGAATTATCAGTTCCAGATCAGCCAGGCTCTGGAGGATTTCGGGGGCGACTTTGACTTGCGCACCGATGCCAATAGCGTTCCGCCGTTCTCGATCGGCTATCCGCCTGGCATCGACGGCATAGAGGCACTGGGCTTGGCACAAGCGCCTTTGGGCGACTTCCGGCAGCTCAGCAATTATCTAGGCTACACTTTTCGCCTGAGCTACGCGCCAACATTCCTGCCAGGATTCGACGGCGGCACGTCCGTTTATTTCACCCCGAGCACGACGCCGCGCGGCGCCTATGGCGATACCGGTATCTTGCTTGGCCGCTCCAGCCTGACGATTTTCGAGACCGATTTCCGTTACCATGTCCCTGACACAGGTCTCGAATTCCGCGGCGAATTCGCCGACGTCATCTTTGGCAATCCTGCGAATTTGCGAGCGAACAACGACACCGATCCCTTCGACAATGTCGGCAAAAGCATGTTTGGAGGATCCGCAGAGGTCGCTTATCACGTTCCACTTGGCCCAATCTTTGGCCCGATTCTCGGCAGCAATTGGGAAGCGGTTCCGTTCTATCGCTACACCTATCAGAACTTTCAGACGAGCGGCTTCGCGGGAACCGATTTCAACTGCCCCACAGGCTCGGGCGTGATGCAATTCCACGATGTCGGCTTCGCCGTCTATCCGACACCGGAACTGGTGTTGACCCGCATACGCCGGATGAGGCAATAATTTGCAGCGTCGATGCCGCGATTCAGCTAACATAATCAGCATGTTATTTCGGATCGAATGAGGCCGTCATGGCGAACCCGGCGGGTGAATCGTATGATGGCGCTCTCAGGCTCGATTTCGACCGCCGATTGTTGCTTCACTTTCGCGGATCGGTGGTTACCTCCGACGCAGGCTTGCTCGCATACCGGGAACTGGACGACGCGCTGTGCCTCAGCGCGATGGCGGGTGATGCGCTCTCCGACGCACGCACTGGCAAGAATGGCCGGCATGCACTCGTCGGGATGTTGCGGCAATCCATATTTGGGCGACTTGCCGGATATGAAGACGTGAACGACGCTCAACGCCTGCGCCATGATCCCGCGATGCGGTGGATAGTCGGCGGAAAGGCGGCCTCGGATGCAGCGGCTTCGCCGAGCCAGATGGGCCGCTTTGAGACGCGCTGGCTCACGGCGGAAAAGAACCTTTCGGCGCTCGCTGATCTCTCCGGCAAATGGATCGACAGCGTTCATGGTCGCCGTCCGCCGAGAGGTATCTTGCTCGACATGGATTCGAGCGTGAGCCCGACGCATGGCGAACAGGAACACAGTGTCTGGAACGGTCACTATGACTGCACCTGCTATCATCCGCTGTTCGTTTTCAACCAATATGGCGATTTGGAACGCTGCGCCCTGCGCCCCGGCAATGTTCACAGCGCCGATGGATGGGAGGCGGTGCTGAAGCCGGTCGTGGCGCGGTATCAAGGCAAGGTCTCACGCATTTATTTCCGCGCCGACGCCGGCTTCGCAAACCCCGAAGTTTACGAATATCTGGAGGCAGAACGGATCAAATATGCGATCCGTCTGCCCGCCAATCACATCTTGCAAGAGAGGATCGGCTATCTGCTCAAACGCCCGGTTGGTCGCCCGTCCAATGACGTCTGCCGATCCCATGCAAGTTTCACCTATCAAGCGGGAAGCTGGTCGCAGCCGCGTCGGGTGATCGCCAAGGTCGAATGGCATCCGGGCGAGCTTTATCCGCGCGTCGGCTTCATCGTGACGAACATGGCGCGCTCCGCCGAGAATGTCGTCGCCTTCTACAACAAGCGCGGCACGTGTGAGCAATGGATCAAGGAAGGAAAAGGCGCAATCAAGTGGACCCGGCTATCATGTCGGTCGTTCGCTGCTAACGCCGTCCGTCTCCAGCTTCATGCGCTGGCCTACAATCTCGGTAATTTTCTGCGCACGCTGGCGACGCCCGAACCGATAAAGGATTGGTCACTGACGAGCCTGAAGGAAAAGCTGATCAAGATCGGCGCGAAGATCGTGAGCCATGGCCGCTATGTCGCGTTTCAGATGGCCGAAGTCGCCATTCCGAAAAATCTCTTCGCGGACATCCTACGAATGATCGCCGACCTGCGGCCGCCGCCCAATCCAGCGCCTGCGTGAAGTGTTCGGTCGTCATGCGTCGAGCAAAAACTAAGGGAGAAGTGCGTCTTGATCACAACCGACTCTGTATTGTCCGGTGCGCGATCCGCCCATGTCACTGGTTTTGGTGTGCCGGAGCACCACAGCAGCGCCGCAGCGCGGCAATCTCAACCTCAATAAGCGGGCGATCCGGAAAATAATGCCGGTATAGGACGAATGTCCGATGTCACGGCAGGAGATCAATGATACGCGCTTGGCACATTCCCGGTTATCTGGGGAATGCCAGGTTGAAGCTCAACTACACGAAGGCGCTGAACGCGGAGCCGGGCGGCGCTCAATCCGACAGCGTGTTGGGAGGAGTCGGTTTCTTCTTTTGACCGGCGGACGGCAAGAATGTGCTGCCGGCGCGATGCCGGTAGCATGTTCCATCGAACGAATATCGGATCCTTGCTCATGGATGGATGGATTCGTTGGGGCGCCCCGGCGGCGGCGGTCGCGATTGCCTGGCCCGCTTACGCCTATCAATATTCGACGGTCGGCGCGGCGCGACAGCTGGCCTTTCCGGGAGCGCGGTTTGAGGAAATCCAGCCTCAGCGCGTATGGAAGGCGCTCGCCGGCGACCGGCTCACCGGTTATTTTTTCGTCGACCACGTTATCGGCAAGCACCTCTACATTGATTATTCGGTCGCTCTCAGCGCGGATGGCCGGGTCCGCCGGGTGGAAATCCTGACCTACCGGGAATCCTACGGCTTTGAGGTGGCGAATGCGGGCTGGCTTGCTCAATTCGCTGGAAAGACGAGCGGCAGCGCGCTCGAAATCAATCAGGACATTCGCAATATCTCGGGCGCGACCTTGTCATCGCGGCATGTAACCGAAGGCGTGAAAAGGATATTGGCGTATTATGCCAGCCACTTGCGATAATATTCGCCGGTTACGGCTGTTGCTTGGCACCTTCGTCGAGGTTGCCGCCGCCGGCGCCGGCGCGGCGGACATGGCGGCGGCGGTTGAAGCGGCGTTCGCGGCAATCGGCACCGTCCATCGCTTGATGAGCTTCCACGACGAAGAGAGCGACGTGAACCGCCTCAACCATGGCGCTTTTGAAGCGGCGACCGGTGTGCATTGTTGGACCTATCAAGTTCTAGAAGCCGCGCTCGACCTCCACCGCCGCTCAAATGGACTGTTCGACATAAGAATAGCCCCTGCTCTGCAACAACTTGGCTTGTTGCCGTATCACGCGGGCGATCTTGCGCATGATGTGGCTTTAATTTCAGGTCATGGCGAAATTGAATTGCTTTCGGGCGAACGAGTTCAGGTTTGGTGACCGTGCCACGCGAATTGATCTCGGCGGGATCGCCAAGGGATTTGCCGTCGATCGCGCGATCGATGTCCTGCGGGAGTTTGGGATTCCATCCGGCCTCGTCAACGCCGGCGGCGATCTTGCTGCCTTTGGGCCAAGGGGGTTCTTGGCCAGCGTTCGCGATCCGGGCCACCCAAGCCGGATCTTGTGCCAGATCGAGTTGCGCGACGCGGCGATCGCTTCGAGCGGAGCCCAGTTCGATCCGTTCCGGTCCTTGAACGCAGGGAGCACGGCCGTTATCGACCCTACCAGCGGCGAGCCGGTTTGCGCGGTCATTGGAGCAACGGTCAGGGCGCCCTCCTGCCTCTTCGCCGACGCGCTGACGAAGATTGTCATGATCGGCGGCGAATCTTCCGCGCCCGTGCTGCAGCAGTTTGGCGCGAGCGCTCTCTTGGTATCGGCGGACGGCGAGGTCCGCATCAGCTCCGAGTGGCATGATGCTGCCGTTCTGGCGGCTTGACCCGCCATTCCGCTTCGCGATCTATATCGCTTTCGCGGTGCTTTTCGTAAGCGGCGCGGCCTGGCTCGTTGCCGATCGCATGAAGGAATCCTCCGAGGCAGAAATCTGGCAGCAAGCCGCCGCCTATCTTCTCATGCTCCATGGTGGCACGGCGATGCTGACCTTGATGCTGCTCGGAGCCCTCTTCCCGCTCCATATTAGCCGCGCCTGGCGGGCCGGAAAAAACCGCGCCACCGGCATCGTCATGCTCGCGTTCAACGCGGTGCTGATCGCGACCGCCTTCGGCCTCTATTATCTTGGCTCGGAAGTCATAAGGCCATGGGCGAGCGACGTGCACATTGCCTTCGGTCTCGCCATACCCTTGCTCTTTCTGGCGCATATCAAGACCGGGCGGAAACGCCATAGAAAGGTCATGCGCTCTATGTCTATATTTTAGCGCATGAACTATCCAAATACTCCGCACCTTTCCGGAATCACGTTCTCGCCTTCAACGCCGCGCGGCCCGCGTAGCGGGCTTGGCTCCCGAGCTCCTCCTCGATCCGGATCAGTTGATTATATTTCGCGAGCCGGTCCGAGCGCGAGAGCGAGCCGGTTTTGATCTGGCCGCAATTGGTCGCGACCGCAAGATCGCTGATCGTCGAATCCTCGGTCTCGCCGGAGCGATGCGACATCACCGCGGTATAGCCCGCGCGCTGGGCCATATCGACGGCGGCAAGCGTTTCGGTCAGGGTGCCGATCTGATTGACCTTGACCAGGATCGAATTGGCGACGCCATCCGTGATCCCCCGCCATAAACGCGCGACATTGGTGACGAAAAGATCGTCGCCGACGAGCTGGCATTTCTTGCCGATGAGATCAGTGAGGATCCTCCAGCCATCCCAATCGTCCTCGGACATCGCGTCCTCGATCGAGACAATCGGATAGTCCGCGAGAAGCTTTGCCAAATACTGCGCCTGCTCTTGCGGCGTGCGCGTCTTGCCCTCGCCCGCATAGACATATTTGCCGTCGTGAAAAAATTCGGTCGCGGCGGGGTCGACCCCAAGGGCTATATCTTCACCAGGCTTGAAGCCCGCCCCCTCGATCGCCTTGCGGCAGAAATCGAGCGCGGCCTCGGCGGAAGGCAGATTGGGCGCGAAGCCGCCTTCGTCGCCGACATTGGTGTCGTGGCCGGCTTTTTTTAGAGCGCTTTTCAGCACGTGGAAAACTTCCGCGCCCCAGCGCACCGCTTCCTTCAGCGACGGCGCGCCGAGCGGAATAATCATGAATTCCTGAAAGTCGATCGGATTGTCGGCATGCACGCCGCCGTTGATGATGTTCATCTGAGGCACCGGCAGCATATGCGCCTGGACGCCGCCGACATAGCGGTAGAGCGGCAAGCCACAGACATCCGCGGCCGCCTTGGCGACGGCAAGGGAGACCCCCAAAATGGCGTTGGCGCCGAGCCTCGCCTTGTTCGGCGTGCCATCGAGCGCGATCATCGTTGTGTCGATCTTGCTTTGATCTTCCGCGTCTAACCCGCTCAAGGCGTCGAAAATATCGCGATTGACGCTCTCGACCGCCTTGAGAACGCCCTTGCCGGAAAAGCGCGCCTTGTCGCTGTCGCGGAGTTCCACCGCCTCATGCGCGCCCGTGGAGGCCCCCGAAGGCACAGCCGCGCGCCCCCGCGCCCCATCTTCCAAGGTGACATCGACCTCGACGGTGGGATTGCCGCGGCTGTCCAAAATTTCCCGCGCGGCGATGTCGACGATTGCGGTCATGTAAGCTCCTGTTACGATGGGGCCCGGAAGGGCTCGGCTTTTACGCCAGCGCGCGGCAGGAAGGAAGCCTTGGGCAAGAGCAATTTCTCAAGGAACCGGATTGGACTCTCGGCAAGGAAGCGGTAAGCCAAACCTGGGGGTGAAGACGGTCTTAAGCTTTTCGCACGCATCGTCTTACAGCCATCGTCGCAAGGTTTGGGTAAGAGGGCCGGATGCTGTTCCATAGGGCCGTTTTTGTCATTTTAGGCGCGGGTTTCGTCACCCAAGCGGGCGCGCCATCGGGCGTTCCACCCTTGCCGGTTGGAAGACCGGCACCGCCGACCGATTCTGGCCAAGACCAAGCGCAAGCTAAAACGCGGCCCCCTGCCTCGCAGCAAGCCTTGGAGGCTAAGGAGCCAGATGCGAGCGAGACCTACCGCGCGCTCATAAAAAGGGAAGCCGAAAAGAACGGCTTGCCGCCAGACATCGCCGACGCCGTCGCGGCGATCGAGAGCGGCTATGATCCAGACGCGATTGGCGGCGTCGGCGAGATCGGCCTGATGCAGGTCCGGCCCGGAACCGCCGCCATGCTCGGTTTCAAGGGCGATTTGGCCGAACTCGCAAGGCCGGACGTCAACATTCATTACGGCGTGACTTATCTTGGCGAAGCTTGGCGTCTTGCCAATGGCGATCTTTGCCGCGCGTTGATGAAATACCGCGCCGGACATGGCGCGGAGATCATGACGGCATTATCCATGACCTATTGCGGCCGGGCGCGGGCGCATTTGGTGGCGGCGGGATCGCCCTTCGCGGCCGCGATCTCCGTGCCATTCGCTTTCAATCCTGCCTTGCCGGTAGCGCCGGTGGCGAAACGTGGGCCAAGAATCCGCACGGCGGCGGTGAGCCGGGCCTTTTGGGCCGCGCATGATGCAAGAGTGAAGGCGATCGTCAAACGCCTCGAGGCCAAATGGCGGCGCATGGCGTCGCGGTAGAAAAAAGCCGCGGCGAACTTCGCAATGTCCGTGCATTGCAGTGGGTTTACAAGACGGTGACCCAGAAGAACCCTTTGCAACTGAAGTTCGCGTTTGCGCTGTGGTCGCGCTCGCTCGCGGCCATCCTTCGGCGAGCTCAGCAACCATTAAGTTGGGGGGGCCGGTATTTCGGGCGATCCATGGCGGGGCTCTGGCGAGAACGGTAGTTGCGAAGATGAGGAGCTTTCGGGCGCAAGCGACAAAGGCGAGCTTGGGGGGTTTGCCAGCGGCTTTCCGCCGGCCATATAGGGCGCCCAGCGCTTGGTTCCTTTCAAAGGCCGCCGGCAAAGCGGCGGCGGAGAGACTTTTTCGCACGCGATCACGTCCACCGGCGATGTGACGGCTTCCGCCAGAGCGAAGCGCATCGAATGCCCTCGATGCGCGGCGAGCCGCCGTTGGGTCGTCGCGCGGACGATTGCTTGCGCTCCAATCACCCCTCCCGCAAACGACGTTTGAAGGAGCCTCTGGTTCATTTTACGCAATCCGCTCACCTAAGGCTCGCCTCGCCGGCATCACGGATTGCTTTTTTCGCTCCGCGCGCAATCCGCTCGCGGAAGCGGCTCGCCACGGATTGGGCGAACCTCAATCGCGAGGCGCCGGCTTTCCTGCGCCTCGCGTCAATCCGCCTCATGCTACGCAACCTTTGGAATCCCGCCCGAAGTTTCCGGCCAGACTCTAAGCGACAAATGCCGACCGGGACGAACAGGACATTCGAAAAGTGTTGGCCGACCATCAACAGTTCTCTATAGCCACGGCTCCCGCGAAATAAGACATTCGGTCAAAATGATCGGCAAACTCAAAGGCATCGTCGATTCCCAAGGCGAGGATTTCGTGATCCTCGACGTGCAGGGTGTTGGCTACATCGTTCATTGCTCCGGGCGTACGCTGCAAAAGCTGCCGCGGCCCGGCGAGGCGTCGACGCTCGCGATCGAAACGCAAATGCGCGAGGATTCATTAAGACTGTTCGGCTTCATTTCGGAGACCGAACGCGACTGGTTTCGCTTGCTCCAGTCGGTGCAAGGTGTCGGCACCAAGGTGGCTCTCGCAATTCAAACTGTTTTGGACGTTGCCGACCTTGCCTCCGCGATTGCTTGCCAGGATAAGGCGGCGCTTGCTCGCGCGCCTGGGGTCGGGCCAAAACTCGCGGCACGAATTGCCTCGGAATTAAAGGACAAGGCCGCCGCTTCCGGCATGGCCGGCGCGGCAGCCGCGCGTCTTGCTGAACTTGACGGTGGCAAGCCCGCCGCGGCGCGAGACGCCCTCTCGGCTTTGGTCAATCTCGGCTATGGGCGGCCGCAGGCCGCGGCGGCCGTGGCGGCTTCGGTAGCGGCACTTGGCGAGGGCGCGCCTGCCTCCGAACTGATCCTTCGCGGCCTCAAGGAGTTGGCCCGGTAATCCGGCAAGCGGTTTGCGTGCGCATCACCCCTTGCCATGATGCGCGGCTTCGGCATTGGCGTCGAGAGGCCAGCGCGGCCTTGCTGCAAAGGTCATGTCGTCGACGAGGCCGAGCAACAGCCGCTCGATCCCCGCCCAGGCGATCATGGCGCCATTATCGGTGCAAAGAGACGCCGGCGGCACAACGAGCCGCAACCCGGCCTCGCCGCAAAACCGCATCAGCGCCCGGCGAATGGCGCCATTGGCGGCAACTCCGCCCGCCACGGCCATGGCGGCGGGCTGGCCGGCGGTTTCGCGGAAAAGACGCAAGCCCGCGCGGCAGCGGTCGATGATCGTATCGACCACCGCGGCTTGGAAAGAGGCGCAGACATCGGCCACATCGGCCGTCGTCAAAGGCCCAGCGCGTTCGACTTCCATCCGGACAGCGGTTTTGAGACCGGAAAATGAAAAGTCCGGGTTCGGCCGGCCAAGCATGGGGCGCGGCAGATCGAACCGCGTGGCATTGCCGTCCGCCGCCATTTTCTCGACGTGGGGTCCGCCGGGATAGGGAAGGCCCAGCATCTTGCCGATCTTATCGAAGGCTTCGCCCGCCGCGTCGTCCACCGTCGAACCGAGCCGGAGATAGTCTCCCACCCCTTTCACCGCGACCAATTGGGTGTGACCGCCCGAGACCAAGAGGAGCAAATAAGGAAACCCGAGCTCGCCGGTCAGCCGCGCCGTCAAGGCATGGGCTTCGAGGTGGTTTATCGCGATGAAAGGCTTGCGGCTCGCCAAGGCCAAGGCCTTCGCAGTGGTCAACCCGACAATGACGCCGCCAATGAGACCCGGCCCCCCCGCCGCCGCGATCCCGTCGACATCAGCTAACTCAACTCCGGCACTGTCGAGCGCGCGTTCCACGAGCCGGTCGATCGTCTCGATGTGAGCCCGCGCGGCAATCTCCGGCACGACACCGCCGAAGGCCGCGTGCTCGGCGATTTGGCTCATGATCTCGTTCGAGAGAATTTCGCCAGATCCGCCTGGCTGCAACTGGACGACGGCGGCGGCGGTTTCGTCGCAGGTTGTTTCAATGCCGAGAACGCGCATGGCTCTCCTTCAACGCCTTTCCATTGGCCTTTGGCGAAGAAATTTGGCATCCGCCGCTAGCCGCACTACTCTTCAATCTATAGAACCTTCCAAACCAATAGGAAACGAGCCAATTCCTTCTACTTTGCGACCCGGCAAAGCTTTCCCCGTCAGACTTGGGACGCGGGGCAGCCCCTTGGCGCTCGCCCAGGCGCGCGAACTTGTCGGTCGCCTCGAAGCGGCGCATGGCACGGCGCACGCCATCGAGATCGTCGCCATCAAAACCAGCGGCGACATGATTCTCAACTTGCCGCTGAGCGAAGCCGGCGGCAAGGGGCTTTTTACCAAGGAACTCGACCTTGCCTTGCTCGAGGGCAATATTGAAATGGCCGTGCATTCGGCGAAGGATTTGCCGACAATTCTCGCCGCGGGAATAGAGATTGCTGGTTATCTTCCCCGCGCGGATGCGCGCGACGCGTGGATTTCTCCGCACGCGCCGCATCCACTTTCGCTTCCGCCGGGAAGCGTTGTCGGCACCGCCTCGCTGCGGCGGGGCGCCATGGTCAGGCGGCTGCGGCCGGATCTCAAGATCGCGCTGTTGCGCGGCAATGTCGAGACGCGCCTCGCCAAAGTCGCCAAGGGCGAGGTCGCCGCCACGCTGCTGGCGCTTGCCGGGCTGAAGCGCCTCGGTCTCGAGGCGGCGGCCACGGCCGTGCTCGACGTGCGCGAATTTGTTCCGGCGGCGGGGCAGGGCGCGATTGCCATCACCACCCGGGCGGGCGACAGCGCAATGCAGGCTTACCTGACGCCGGTTCTCGATGCGGCGACGGGCGTGGCGCTTGCGACGGAGCGCGCTTTTTTGAGGGTTCTCGATGGCTCCTGCAAAACGCCGATTGGGGCATTTGCGTGGGTCGAAACGGATAGCATCGCATTCCGGGCCATCGTGCTGAAACCCGATGGTTCGCGGTTTTTCGAGACGGCGGCATCCGGGCCGTTGGCCGAGGCGGCATCGCTCGGAGAAGCGGCGGGCCATGAACTCGCGGCGCGAATTCCCGCAGGCTTTTTCGATGCGTAGCGCCATGGACTTGCGAGAGCGGTGGTTTCTTAGGTTATATCGTCACGGGGTGACTGAACCCAGCGGATAGGAAGCTTTGGGCAGGCGTCGAGGCGAGCATGCGATCGCGGCTTTCCCTTCGGGTCCATAATGGCGCTCATGCGGCGTCCGTACGGGTCGGAAAATACAAGATGAGCACAGTAACCATGTGGCGCTTTTTTCTCTCGTTTTTGCTGACGGCCATATGGACCGATTACGGCTATGCGCAAGCCATAGTTGAACGCAGCGAAATTGAGCATTTCGTGCAGACTGCAGACGGCAAACCCCATTTTTGCGGGATTGACTTTACAATCCTTTTCTCGGACTACGTGACATCTTCCAATGGCAGACTAGCGACGGCGCGTGGGTCGTTGAGTTTTAAGGAGCAAAAAGGCGACCTCGTCCTGTTTTTGAAGGTTGGTGGAATGGATTTCGCGAGTCCGGGCCAACCACCGACAAAATTTGCTGTCGCAACCGCGTCACTGATCGCTGGGGGGACTACATACTTCGTTGCCAACCAAATTCCTTGCGAAGACAAGAACATGTTTTGCGGCATTTTTTGGCTGCCGGCATCGGCGGAAATCTATTCCAAGATATTATCCGAGCGCACAGTCACGCTGAATTTCAATCGGACCACAGGGAGTTTGGATGTGCAAGTTCCAATCTCCAGCGTGGGCAGCCCCCAAGATGCTAAAAATCAATTGGCTTTTGACGCGTGCATGGGAACCATACTCAGCCAGGCGCGCGCGAATAATGCCAGATGAGGCCATGATAGCGATCTGAGGCAAACTATGAAGGGCATTTGTCGCCTTTGCCAAAATGATGACGACCTTCAGGAAAGCCATATTATTCCTCGATTCGTCTTCAGTTGGCTCAAAGAAACGTCGCCGACGCCGTTCCTCCGTGGGTCTCGCACGCCTAATAAGCGCGTCCAAGATGGAGAGAAAAAATTCTGGCTTTGTGCAAAATGCGAACGGCTCATCGGCGATTATGAGCGCCAATTTTCGATGGCAGTATTTCGCCCCATCGCTGAAGACGGATTGCATCAAATCTCATACGGCGAGTGGCTTTTAAAATTCTGTGTTTCCGTAAGCTGGCGTAATCTCTTGCGCGAGCGAGAGGAGCATCTAGAGAAGGTTCATCCGCGGCACAGGCAATTGGTGGACGAGGCGCTAAAAGTATGGCGCGAGTTTCTGCTCGGCAAGCGGCCTCATCCTGGCAGGTTTGAACAGCACTTCATACCGTTTGGCACGATCCACGCTGCCGCTGAAGATCGCGATCGCTTACCAGCGAATCTCAATAGGTACGTCCTACGCTGTGTTGAAATGTACATAGTTCATCCCGGTGGCTTCTCGTATATGAAGATGGGACCTGTTGCCGTTTTGGGTTTTTTCGATTTGCAGAAGCCGGAGCAGTGGCCGAGTAGCAAGGTACACGTAAATCATGGCGCGATTGGGCAGGAGAAAGTTAGACTTCCGCCCCTGCTTTGGCGGTTTTTGGAAGAGCGGGCCCGAAATTACGGCTCCATCCACGATGGACTATCCGATCGCCAGCGCACGAATACGGATGTAGCCACGGCCCGCTCTCTGGAGAGAGACAAGGACAGCCTTTCGAAGTCTCATTGGCTCAAGGCCCTGCAACAAGATGTGGACCTTTTCGGCGAGAGAGCTTTTAATGGCGATGGCCCGAAAATGCTTGAGTTTATTGAAGAAGCGCTCGACGAGGTTGCGTTCGCGGTAGAGCGCGAAATCGCAAAGCCGTGGGGTTTTGCGGTTCGCTTTCGGCGGGATGACCGGAGTGATTTCCCGCTTGGTTAGGGTGGCGATAAACGGATCGGCGTCGAAGGCCTTGTCGGCGATCAAGGCGTCTGGATTGGCGGCTTCAAGCAATTCCGCTGCGCGAGCCAGATCATGGGCCTGACCTGGCGTGAGTATTAAGCGGACAGGATTGCCAAGAGCGTCGACAAGAGCGTTGATTTTGGTTGTCAGTCCACCGCGCGAGCGGCCGATCGCTTGCGCGCCGTTTTTTTTCGCGCCCCGGCACTGTGCTGGTGAGCACGCACAATGGTGGCGTCGATCATCATGTATTCGTTATCGTGATCGCTTGCCAACAGATTGAAAATGCGCTCAAAAATCCCACTCTTCGCCCACCGGCTGAAGCGCTGGTGAATGATTTTCCAATCACCGAAACGCTCCGGAAGATCGCGCCAAGGAAGGCCGGCCCTATACCGATAGAGAACGGCTTCGACAAACAATCGATTGTCCGCCGCTGTGCCTCCAACATGGCCTTCGCGGCCGGGAAGAAAATCCTTGATCCGATCCCATTGGTCGTCGCGTAATGCATAGCGTCGCATCGGTCAGCCCCTCCTCAGGCCGACCACCCATAAATCACGCAATTGCTGATTTGGGAATCCCTTCCGCAAACTCGCGTCAAACGAACAACAGCGTTCCACGTTTGATTCTGATCCGTTCTCGTACCGTCGCCTCCTAACTGAACACAGGCCCTAGGTATGTGGCACACGCCTCGGTTACTTTTCGCTCGGTTCCGTCTATGATGAAGGCTACGGATTCCGCGCGACGCTTATCGGGCGCAACATGATCAATCCGACGAGAGGGTCAGCAGCCTGCCTGCTGAGGAAGCTGAAGTAGTCGGCTCACCCCCTCCTTCGTTTGGTTCCTATCGGCTGATCGTAGCACGGCCCACTCATCTCGAATTCGGGCTTGGATGGTATCCTTGAAACCAGCGTATTCGTCCCCGAAGAATCTCCCATTGACGAAGTGAGCCAGATCTTTTGGGAGTTCCTTTTCGAGTTGGTTTACCGTTTCATGTAGGCCAGACTTCGCTGATGTGACTGCTTCGCCGTCCGTGCTAAGTGCGTAAATCAGCATTTGTGCCCTTCCCAATCCAATGAGCCGGGCGCTTAATGCCTTTTGGAAGACGCGTTTTTGCATCGCCGTAAGTTCGGGCGAGTTGTTCTTCCGAAAGGCCGGACGCCCCCGAGAGATCGGCCATCTCGAAATGAGCTCCGGTGAGGATCGGCCCCTCTAGCTGTGCGCCAAGCATGAACAGAACCTCATGATCCCGAGCGTTCGTCGGATCAATTCCTTCCAAATAGCCATCGAGACGGAATCCCATGAGGTTGGCTCCTTCGAGATGCGCCTCCCTAAACTGGCATTCCCCAGATAACCGGGAATGTGCCAAGCGCGTATCATTGATCTCCTGCCGTGACATCGGACATTCGTCCTATACCGGCATTATTTTCCGGATCGCCCGCTTATTGAGGTTGAGATTGCCGCGCTGCGGCGCTGCTGTGGTGCTCCGGCACACCAAAACCAGTGACATGGGCGGATCGCGCACCGGACAATACAGAGTCGGTTGTGATCAAGACGCACTTCTCCCTTAGTTTTTGCTCGACGCATGACGACCGAACACTTCACGCAGGCGCTGGATTGGGCGGCGGCCGCAGGTCGGCGATCATTCGTAGGATGTCCGCGAAGAGATTTTTCGGAATGGCGACTTCGGCCATCTGAAACGCGACATAGCGGCCATGGCTCACGATCTTCGCGCCGATCTTGATCAGCTTTTCCTTCAGGCTCGTCAGTGACCAATCCTTTATCGGTTCGGGCGTCGCCAGCGTGCGCAGAAAATTACCGAGATTGTAGGCCAGCGCATGAAGCTGGAGACGGACGGCGTTAGCAGCGAACGACCGACATGATAGCCGGGTCCACTTGATTGCGCCTTTTCCTTCCTTGATCCATTGCTCACACGTGCCGCGCTTGTTGTAGAAGGCGACGACATTCTCGGCGGAGCGCGCCATGTTCGTCACGATGAAGCCGACGCGCGGATAAAGCTCGCCCGGATGCCATTCGACCTTGGCGATCACCCGACGCGGCTGCGACCAGCTTCCCGCTTGATAGGTGAAACTTGCATGGGATCGGCAGACGTCATTGGACGGGCGACCAACCGGGCGTTTGAGCAGATAGCCGATCCTCTCTTGCAAGATGTGATTGGCGGGCAGACGGATCGCATATTTGATCCGTTCTGCCTCCAGATATTCGTAAACTTCGGGGTTTGCGAAGCCGGCGTCGGCGCGGAAATAAATGCGTGAGACCTTGCCTTGATACCGCGCCACGACCGGCTTCAGCACCGCCTCCCATCCATCGGCGCTGTGAACATTGCCGGGGCGCAGGGCGCAGCGTTCCAAATCGCCATATTGGTTGAAAACGAACAGCGGATGATAGCAGGTGCAGTCATAGTGACCGTTCCAGACACTGTGTTCCTGTTCGCCATGCGTCGGGCTCACGCTCGAATCCATGTCGAGCAAGATACCTCTCGGCGGACGGCGACCATGAACGCTGTCGATCCATTTGCCGGAGAGATCAGCGAGCGCCGAAAGGTTCTTTTCCGCCGTGAGCCAGCGCGTCTCAAAGCGGCCCATCTGGCTCGGCGAAGCCGCTGCATCCGAGGCCGCCTTTCCGCCGACTATCCACCGCATCGCGGGATCATGGCGCAGGCGTTGAGCGTCGTTCACGTCTTCATATCCGGCAAGTCGCCCAAATATGGATTGCCGCAACATCCCGACGAGTGCATGCCGGCCATTCTTGCCAGTGCGTGCGTCGGAGAGCGCATCACCCGCCATCGCGCTGAGGCACAGCGCGTCGTCCAGTTCCCGGTATGCGAGCAAGCCTGCGTCGGAGGTAACCACCGATCCGCGAAAGTGAAGCAACAATCGGCGGTCGAAATCGAGCCTGAGAGCGCCATCATACAATTCACCCGCCGGGTTCGCCATGACGGCCTCATTCGATCCGAAATAACATGCTGATTATGTTAGCTAAATCGCGGCATCGACGCTGCAAATTATTGCCTCATCCGGCGTATGCGGGTTTAAAGAGGGGTGGCCACGGGACCCTAAGCGCAGCGAGTAAGAATTAAAGATGGCGGCCCGCTGCCGTTCCTCAGACGTGCAAAAATTATAAGCTTGCTAAGCAATTAGACGAAAAACCGCCACAGTATTTAACTAAAACGCTTCAGTCCAACCCCTATTGGCTACGTATTTTTGATGAAACAGGTCGGGAAGCTACGAGAGCTGGACCAAAACCAAGGGCATTGCAGCAACCTCACGTTGAATCCACGGGAGCCAAGATATTCTTTGGTGGCATAGGTAGCTTTGGCATTGTTCTTGTGAGTGGAGTGATAATCTTAGTTAGCAATGTATTTGATCGTGTAGCTAATAATTAATATGTTTAGCCTCTTTTTATCATTACGGTAATTGCATTTCTTGTTGGCGTATACGCAGGCGTTTGTGTTCGTCTAATATTGTGGTACCCCTGTTACGTTGGAATGCTGCGTTGGTCGGAGTCCCTGTGGCGGCTCTGACAGGGGGATTGATTTTATATATTCTGTACACGTCAACATAAGACAGGCCCTACATGGTGAAATCCCGACGCGAGCTTGCGGAGGCTGCATAAAGAAAAACGCGGGGCCTATGTGAGCGAGACGTTCGGCGGGCGATACCTGTCGTCGTTTTTTAGTTTCTCAATCGCGCACGAAGAAAGTTCACCAGTATAGCCAGAAAGGTCTGGAAACGACTAAATCGCGAACGCGACGTTTCCTAGTTTTTCGATCGGACGAATAAAATCACGGTTGGTTTGGACGTGGTCCAGAAGTTTCGCGTCATCCGGCGTTGAAAACCTTTTCACGAGCCGTTTTTGCCGCGAGACGAAAAGTTCAGTTGCACGACGATAGTACCAAGTTTGCGAATTTTCTGGCTTCGCACTTGGGTCGGGGTGAAATGGACTCTGCGCGGTCGATTGAAGCACCACATTCAACCCGCGATGTTGTGCCTTCTCCGCAATCCACTGCAGCGCGCAATCAGAAAGGCCAGTATTCTCATAACCGCCGCCGACATTCGAATGAACGCCAGGAAACCAGCGTTCTTCATAAGGCGAGGTTTCGCAGTTTCGCTCGCTCTCTGCGATACGCCTCAGATGCTCGTTATTCAGTTCCCAGAGCGTGGGACGAAATGGCCAGCGGCGTTCGTCGATCGCCAGCGCGTGATAAGCACTCAAGATAATGGAACTAAGTTTGACATCGTGGAAGCGGGTCCTAAAGAGGAGGTCCGTGATTCTACTCGTCAGCAGTCCGAACGGCGCTCCTAGGCCGTGTGGACGGATTTGATCAAGATGAAGCCGCAGACGAGTGCGAGGAATGAGGCATAGTTTCTTGCCGTCTTCTCGCAGCGGAGCGCGATGCGTTTGAAGCGCTTGATCTTGCCCATCATTTGCTCGATACGCGCCCGCGCTTTGTAGAGGACCTTTGCGAAGAACTTCGGCTTGTCGATGGTGTTCGAGCGATAGGGGATGACCGGACAAATGCCGCGGTTACGCGCCGCCTCCCGATTTGTCTTTGCATCATAGCCCTTGTCCGCGACAACGGCGCGGGGATCGACGTCCGGACCGAGGTCGAGGAGCACTTCGAAGTTGCGGCTGTCGCTCGCTTCGCCGCCGGTCAGATGGAAGCCGATCGGATAGCCGTCGAGATCGGTCTTGAGATGGATCTTGGTCGAGAACCCTCCCCGGGAGCGCCCGAGGGCTTCGCCATCCTGCCCCCTTTTGCGCCGGCCGCCGACACATGCGCGCGGATGACGGTCGAGTCGAACATCTGCACGAGATGCGCCCGCTCGCTCAAGGAGGCGAGCGCTTCGAAGAAAGTTTCGAACACGCCGCTGCGGCTCAAGCGCCAGAAGCGCTTCCAGATGCTGTTCCAAGAGCCGAACTCGGCCGGCAGCGCTCGCCAAGTAATGTTGTGGATCGTGAAATAGTGCAAGGCTTCGAGAAACTTGCGGTCGTCCCGCCCCTTGTCCCCACGCCGCGAGCGGCAGGCATCGAACACCTCGTGCACAAGCACCCAATCTTCTTCGGTCATCTTCGTCAGCATGGCCGGCCCTCCAAAAGCCAGCCACCCATGAATCACCGAAAAAGTGATTTGGGAATCCCTTGACCTATATTTTCCGATATCCGTCCACACGGCCTAATGCGCCGACTGTGTCCCACAGCCCGAGAAAAGCGATTTTCGCCTCGGGGTAATTGTTGACATCTGGATAACAGTTAGCCGCTCTATATGTTTTTGCTAAGGGGCTGTCGGGATGCCATTTCTCAGAACGGTCTCGGTACCGGTTGTACGCCTCGTTCACCAGATGTAGCCTGTCCCGCCTCAAGATACCCATGTTGCGGATTAGCCCGGCGATGCTGCGGGCCGTGAAGGCTCCGCGACTGAACCCAAATAGGAATATTTCGTCACTGGGATCGTAATTGCTGGCGATGAAAGCATAGGCGATTTTGATGTTGTCGGAGATGCCATAGCCGAAACCACCGCCACTGATCCTTTCGCTCCACCGTGTTCCCACGCCGGCTATGCAATAGACGATTTGCGGATTTTTATTCAAATCCTTCGGTTGCGTAGCTTCGAACAGGCGCAGAACGTTGGTCGAACACGGAACGCCATCTCTCGCCTTTTGGTCGGCTTTGTTCCACGTGCCGTCGCAAAATACGACCAACTTTTTAGCCATGACACAATCTCCCGCGCCTCACCCACATCTGTGACTCTCATCAATATATGTGCGGCATCAAGCTGTCATTGCTCCAATTGACCGGAGCTCGAAAAGGTTGCTTCATCTTTGGCTGTTTAGAAGGCCGGAGGGCTCGTCTCGCCTCTCGAAGATTGGCACTCTCACCGCAGCGAACACACTTTCTACATCATCGCATCAGGCCCATGATGCGGTTTATGTGCCGGAATTTAAGAATTTTGCACCCAAAATTTGGCCATTGATGTTGCAGGGCTTTTTTGGTGCATAATTCCGGTGCGAAAATATTCCGCCGTTTACGGCCGGGGAAATGCTTGTGACAGACGAGACCAACGGCTCGGGCAACCCGTCTGACAAGTTCGTTTCGGGCAGCGAACCTTATATCGGGGATGACTTCCCGCAAACCGGCTAGGCCATCGACGCGCCACCGCCCACTCGGAATTGCACCAAAAAATCGATCGATCTTACCAATTGAAGAACGGGCCGCTGTCTTCGGCCTTGTAAGATTTTTGGTCCCGATCGTACCAAAATGTTTCACGTGAAACATTTTGGTACGATCCGCGCCGCCAGACAGGTTCTCCCGCGAAGGCCGCCGTGGCCGGACCTCGCTCGGTCGCGTTGATCGGCCCCCATGGAAGCGGCAAGTCCACCTTGTTCGACGCTTTGATGGCCGCGGCCGAACGCGACGCCATCCTCAACTCGCGTGTAGACGGTCGATGTGCCTCGCACCCAACTGCTTATTCGCGCTACTGTGCGGAACTCAAGCAGACCGTGCGCGCACGGTCGGCAAGAAATGTGCACAAACCGCAGGTCACTTCGAATTCGGCGTCGAGCACGGCGATCCGGATCATGTTGGTCGCGCCAGGGGTGCCAAACGGAACGCCGGCAACGATGATGATGCGATCTTGCGCTTTTGCAAAGCCTTCGCGTTTGGCCAATTTGCAGGCGCGTTTCGCCATGTCGTCGACGTCATGCGCATCCTTGGTGACAACCGCATGGACGCCCCAAACGAGAGCGAGACGGTTGGCAGTCTCCCAGTTTGGTGTGAGAGCCAGAACCGGCGCCTCGGGCCGCTCCCGGGCGATGCGAAACGCGGTCGCGCCGGAAGACGTCCAGGCGACAATCGCCTTCAGATCGAGCGTTTCGGCGAAATTTCGCGCGGCGACGGCGATCGCGATCGCATCGGCATTCGTCGCTTCTGGAGGAGCGCGCTGGGCATTGATGATACCGCGATAATAAGCATCGCGCTCGACCTCCTCCGCGATTCTGTTCATGGTCGCGACGGCTTCCACGGGATATGAACCAGCCGCGCTTTCGGCGGAAAGCATGATGGCATCGGCGCCTTCGAAGACCGCGGTCGCGACGTCCGAAACCTCGGCACGCGTTGGGACCGGCGCGTTTATCATCGATTCGAGCATCTGCGTCGCGACAACGACAGGCTTGCCGGACAGGCGCGCCCTGCGGTTGATCCGCTTTTGCAAACCCGGAACTTTTTCAAGCGGCATCTCGATTCCGAGGTCGCCGCGCGCGACCATTAATGCGTCGGAAATCTCCACGATCTCGTCAAGCCGCGCGATGGCCTGCGGTTTTTCCAGCTTCGCCATCACCAGCGCGCGGCCCAAGGTCAGCTTCTTGACCTCGGCGACATCGTCCGGCCGCCGCACGAAGGAAACAGCGACCCAATCGATGCCCGCGTCGAGCCCGGCCTTAAGGTCGGCCCGGTCCTTTCCAGAGATCGACGAAACCGGGATTTCGGTGTCTGGCAGACTGACACCCTTGCGGTTCGATATTTCCCCCCCGACATCGACGACGGCAACGGCGCGCGTGGCGCTGGCCTCGACGACATGAAGCCGCACCTTGCCATCGTTGATGAAGATGGTGTGGCCTGGCTTCAAGGCGCGCAAGATTTCGCGATGCGGAAGGCCCACCCGGTTTTGATCCCCAGGCGCGGGATCCGAGTCGAAAACGAAATGGGCGTCCTTGACGAGTTGGACCGCCTGGTCCTTGAAGGTGCCGATGCGCGGTTTGGGACCTTGGAGATCGAGAAGAATCCCAATCGGGCGTCCGCATTCTTCCTGGAGCGCCCTGATCATTCCGGCGTGGCCGCGCATCTGATCTTGCGTGGTATGGCTCATATTGATGCGAAAGAGATCGGCGCCCGCATGAAATAACGCCGATATCGTTGCTGGATTTGCGGACGCCGGTCCGAGGGTCGCAACGATCTTGCACCGGCGCAGCCGCACTTCAGCCTCGTCAAGTTGGATTACTAGGGATTTGGCGGGCCTTGCGTCGAATTGGTCAATTGAACGGTCCAGTTCTTGGCTTCCTTGCCCGTATCGACTTCGAAAAAGCCGGTTCTGTCGAAACCACGCACGAAGCAATCTTCCCGCCCAATGATGCGGAATTCACGGTCGCGTGTGCACATGAAAGCCTTGCCCTTCCATTCGCCGCCATGCTCGTCCATCGCATAGACATAGTAGTACTCGGCCGCCAGAGCCCCCCGCACCAATGTCTCGCAACCGGTTGGTTTCAAATTCCACCAACCCTCGCTGACCCATGTCTCGCCATCGGTATAAGCAAGAGAAACACTTACCCGGCTGGCGGAATTGTTACAGAGGCGAAAATCCGCGCGCACCGGAGCAACTGAACCGCAAAAGACGGAGATCGCCATCGCGGCGGGAATAATTGCTCGTTGCATCGGCGTCTAGACCGCTGGCGTTACCGTGTTTGGCTATCTCAGGACCGCCCGGCCGGCGGCGGCAAGCGAATGGAGCGCGGTACCATTTCTCACGTCTCCCTAAAGCATGATCCTTGCAAGGGGAAGGCGGTTTCGCGCCGGCGAATAACGAAAGACGGCGAACCCACACGCCACGCCGCCTTCGGGACCGAATTTCCTGTCGACGGCGGGCGCTAGCGTTCCGGACATTTGGTTTTAGGGTTGATCGCCGTTCGCGATTAGGGCATAGGTCGCAACTTCGTTTCCAACCGGCTCCGCGCGCCGGTTGTTTTTTGGGAACCCTCCGATGAAAGTCCGCAACTCGTTGAGATCCCTGCGCACGCGCCACCGCGCCAACCAGCTGGTGCGGCGCAAGGGCAGAGTATACATCATTAACAGGACACAAAAACGTTATAAGGCCCGGCAGGGGTGATGCCGGTAGCGGCCGCGCGCAGCCCGGCTATTCGAGGTTGAAGCTTATGCGTGCCTATCTCCTCTATGCTGCAAGCTTGGCTGCCGCGATGGTAGCAGGCGTTTTTGTCCTGGCCCAAGCCCACGCGGAAGGTTTTGGCGATCCACATGGCCGGGCGGGCGAAATCACCGCCGATGACTCGCCAATCCGGCCGCCGGGACACTTCTCCGGTTTCGTTCTGGATCGGCTTTGGGCGACCCCTGGCGAAGGAAGTGCCGAAGAAAATTTGGGTCCAGATGGACGCAAGCCAGCGGAGCCCGCGGGACCTCCCGGCGTGCCGGCGCCTGCACCCGAGGGGGCACCAAATTCCGGGGTTGCCGAAGCCGAGCACCTAAAGCAAGCCTTAGCGCCGAAGCCCGCGCCGGAGGCCATGCGCAAGCAAATGCTCGATCGGCTATTTGACCGCCTGCGCATCGCCGGCGACCCCGGCGACGCGCAACGTATTGCCGCATCCATTGAGCGCGTCTGGCTCCAATCGGATTCGGATACCGCAAATCTGCTCATGCAACGGGCAACGGTTTCCATGCAGGCGGGAAACTATCCGCTGGCGCTTTCGCTTTTCGACAAGCTTGTCGCTTTGGAGCCCGATTGGGCCGAAGCCTGGAATCAACGCGCGACCACACGGTTTCTTACCGGCGACACAGATGGCGCGATGGCCGACATCGATCGAGTTCATGAAACTGGAACCGCGCCATTTTGGCGCGCTCGCGGGCATGGGCATGATCTTGCAAGAGGCCGGTCTTGAGAAACGCGCCTTGGAGATTTTCAACAAGGCGCTCGCGGTCTATCCGCTTGAGCCAAATATTCAAAAACTCGTCGAAAAGCTCACGCGCGAAGTCGAAGGACAGGATATTTAGGCTGTGATTCCGGCAAGCAGCGGATCTGCCGAATTAAGGTCTCAAGGGGTTTCTATCTTCACCCACTCAATCTTCACCTGAGTTTGACCTGATCCCTGGCTCGCATGCGCGAACCCAAGGACAAGGTTGCCCGTGACGTCGAGGGACGCGATCTTGTTCACTGTCACCCACGCGTCCGGTGCCGAGGTTTCAAGCCGGCTCGACGCGATAAAATCGTGACCCGCCCGCCGGAAGCGCAGATAGATGGGCTGGCTCAACTTGTTATCTGAAATAAAACTCTTCTAGTCACCGGCGCCCGACGTAAACAGCGATCCTTCCCAGCTGACCGCCTCAGCAGACGATTTCCTCGAAAGGCCGATAAAAAGGGCGTTATGATTAACATAATTCACGGTCCGCAGTGTGGCGGCGGTCCAGTGGTCCTTGTCCTGGAGCAACGCCAAGAAAAAGCTTTCGTTGGCAGCCGGAAATTCGCTGGAGAATTTCATGGTCGCCGTCCAATCTCCTTTGGGCATCGCGGTCTTCAGCCGGAATAGATTGGGGATATCGTCATCGCCGAGGCCAGTGTCTTGCCTTTGAAGTCGTCGAAGAAATATTGCTTGGCACCGGGCGCAAGACTCGGCTTTTCGACGGCCTGCGCCAGCTTTTTGGTGTCGTCCGCCACCTTGCCCGCGACATTCGTGGATTCGCCGGCCACTGTCTTTGCTTCCGCGGCTTTTTGGTCCGCGAGCTCAGTTTTGCCTTGCTGCTTTGCCTCTTGCGCATCGCCGACGATGTTCGTGATTTGAATGATTTTCGCTTCGTACTCCTTCGCGCCGTTCACGTAGACCTGATATTGCTCCGGCGTTATGGAGCCCTTATCCTGCCAAATGCAGCACGTTTTCAGATGCAGGGCGACGTCTTGCAAATCCTTGTCAACTTGCTGGATTTTTTCCTTGCCGATCGCCCACTCGCCGTTGGCTTCGATGAAGCCCAACTTGACTTTTAGCTGCGGGGCCGTTTGTTCAAAGATGCCATCACAGGGTTGGGGACGAATGAAATACATGAAAGCAGCAATGAGCATCACACTCGCCACGACGACGAAGACAACGAGCGCTTTCCGCATGCCGCCCCCCGGTTGCGATTTCAAATAAATTGCTTCCGTTTCTATTTGTCTGATACAAAACAGTCTTCGGACGCGATTGAACTGCGGCGACGATGCGATGTCAGGGCGCCGTTCCACGACTGAAGCCGAGGTGCGCGACCTGACGCCGGGTTAGACGGCGTCCAAGAAGAGGTGCCGGCTTCATGCCGCGCCGTCCGCACAACAGCGATACGATGATCAGTTGACCCCCGTTGCTTGGCCCACGCGGGCCACGAACGGGCCGGAAAATCGTCTTCAATTGCATCGCCGCGGCCGTCGCCGACAGCACCGTCTCGAAGCCGCCGGTGGCTTCGACAGCAACCGCGCCGGGCACCAACGGCGCGAGGGGGCGATCAATGCGTCGGGACCATGCGCATCCCGGCTCGTGCCGAACACCTCGCCGCCCGCGGTTTTGCAATGCGATTGCCCTGCCGGATCATGGCCGGTCCCGTCACTTGTCGAACAGAGGATGGCGTACGCTGTCGCCGATCCGCAAGCCGATACGGGCCGCCGTCCCGGCATTGACTTCGAGAACGCCATAGGCGGGAGCGCCCGAGGGGATAATTTTTTCCGACAAGGGCTCGGTATTTTCGGCGAGCCCGACCACCTTGCCGGCGCGGCCGATGAAGATCATGTCGAGAGGCAAATAGGTGTTCTTCATCCACATCGTCACCGGGCGCTCGGTCGCGAAGTCGAACAGCATGCCACGGTCTTGCGGAAGAAACCGGCGGAACATGAGGCCGCGCTCGCGTTGGGGCCCGCTGCGCATCACTTCCACGGAAAATTCATGAGTTCCGCTGGCGGTGACGATCTCAAGTCTTTCGAGGATGCCTTGCGGCCGCGGCTTACCCACGGCGGGCGCTGCCGGACTTGGGCTCAGAAAAACCAAGCCTGCGCAAAGTCCAAGGAAGACCGAAACCACGCGCGCCAAACTGGCAGGGCCGGCGATTAGCGCTTGATCGCAAAAAGCCGCGGATGTTTTGGATGGGATCATGGAAGAAAACAATTTGCTAAAGACCACGCGCGCTTCAACTGGGAGCGGCCAAGGTCACAGCTGGCCGCATCGCACCGGCTCCTCACCAAAGACCTTCAACCGCAACGCTCATCGGCTTGCGACCGCTTGGGACTAGGCCGCGCCGAATTCGCAAACGGTCGCAAGGACGGATGCGATCTCAATTCGGCATGGGCAGGATCGCGTCGAGCGGCCGCACCTCGGCCGCCATGAGTCCCTTGGGGCCGTCGCCGAAACGCACGAGGAGGCTTTCTCCCGGCCTTAACTCCGCGATCCCGTAACGGCGCAGGGTTTCCATATGGACAAATATATCTTGCGTACCCTCGCCTTGGGTCAGAAAGCCAAATCCGCGCGGGCGGTTGAACCATTTGACGATGGCGATTTGAAACCCGCCCGCCGGCGCCACCTCGACAAAGGCGCGCGGCGGCCGCCATTCGGATCGCCGCACGGCGCTCGATCCATCCATCGAGATAATTTTTAGAACCTGCAAACCCTTCGCCCGGCGCACCGCCTCGCAGACGACGCGGGTTCCCTCAAAAACGACGCTAAAGCCGTCCTTGCGCAAAGCGGTGACGTGCAAAAGAACATCGGCGGCGCCATTGTCCGGCACGATAAAGCCGTACCCTTTCGCAACGTCGAACCATTTGACCCGCCCGGAAATTTCTACAAGGTCAACTGCTTCGATCGCCGCCAGCTCAGGGGTGGCATCACAATCGAACCGGCGTGAGGCTAAATTTTTGCCGTCCAAGGATTAACCTCCCGAAACCGCGCGCGTGGCCGGAAAATACTTTCCACGCGGCATGCAGACTAACCGCAAACCAACAATATTCAAATCGTCGCCAGCATAGCATTCGGATGCCGGGGCAAAAGCCCGGTCCGGTAGGAAATTGTGGATGACGTTCAGAAAAACAATTTGTGCGGCTTTGGCGCCACTTGTTGCGCGTTCCTGCCAGAGCCCCTCCCCATCACGTGGAATCACGTGATCGAAAAGGAACCGCTTAAATTCAAACAGTTGGAGCATGTCAAACGCAAAAAAGGCGCACAACTTTTTTAAGGACATGCTCTAGGGCAAGGCTTTTGTTAGCAGCCCTTCCGCCGCGCATCGACGGATCGCAAAGATCGATTATTGCGCGGCGGGGCACAGGGGCCACGCTATGTAGCGGGGCGTCACGGCGATGTTGCAACGTAGGCCATTGACATGCCCGTATTGGCAGCCGCAGGCGCAGCCCTTTGGAACAGGGCGAAACCGCGTGTGATTCCAACTTCACTAAAGCGCCCGTCCTGATTCACGGCTCCACTTCAGGTCTACGTCGAAGGCCGCATGAAGCTCATCACTGTCCCGCTCAGCGTGCTTCCGCTGATGACCATTGTGGCACCAAGGGCAAGCAAAGCGACCAGGGTCAGGACTATTGGATCCGTCCCCGCGACCGCGAGAACACCGAGCACGATCGCAGCCAACCCGGCGAGCGCCTGAATGCTCGCGGAACCGGAGGCCATCTCGCTTGCCAGAATTTCACTTCCGGCGAGCTGGGATTGGCTTTCGGCAGTTGCCACCGCATGCTTGAGCATATGCAGATGCCACACCGAATTGCTGCTCAGCACCAAGGCGGTGCCGAAAGCGATAATCGCAACCGACGTGAGCACGTGATTAATGCCCAGCAAGGCCAGCAGGCCAAGGACAATACCGGCGGCACCAACCAGAAATACGGCGGACAGGCTGTTGCCGCCGAATTGATCGACGGAATGAGCTCTCGCGCCGCGTGGGAAAATTATCCGGGCGTACTCGGATAACATTGTCCCGCCTTGGATCAGCAAGGCCACGCCGACGATGATAGTCGCAATTCCAATCATCATGGTCGGAGCAAGACCTGCCAACCCCAAGATAGCGAGGACAATAGTGGCAACGCCACCGATGGCATCCGCAAACCCGCCATAGGCGGAGCGCTCGTGGGATGTCATCTCCTCGAACGTTAGAGACATAGGTTTCTCCATTTGCCTTGTGGATTCTTTAAGGGTACGCCATCGCTGCGGTGCTGCAGCAACCGCTGGCAAGGCCACGCGATAGGGGCGCAGCCCTCAAGCCTAAATGCGACCTTTCAGGACCTGATATCGTTTCATCTAGCAGGTGGTTCCAGGTGGAGTGCTAGCGGCAATGCGTCAAATCGGCGCGATGAGACTTGAGCGGAGGCAGGACCTCTCGGTCCCTTGGCAGCGCTCCCAAGCCCCTCGAAAAGCGTGGCCCATGCCGCACGCATTCTCTCTCACGCTGCCCTCGGGCGGCCTTTGCGAAACAGTCCCTCCGTGCCCCGCGTTGTTGGATGCCTGGCCCAAGGCCGGGCATGAAGGTAAGAGTCACACACAACGAGGTATGGCATGATGCATGGATGGTGTAGCGGCCACGGGACGGCGCTGGCTGGCCCTTTCGAAAGGAGATCGTTTGACGCGCAAGCCGGACTGGGCGTTGAAGCTAACGGAGGAAAACTGGAGATTGAACCGCCGATGACGAAAGCGAAGCTTCTGGCGCTATGCTTAGCCGCGAACGGCTATCTAAAATGGCGTGCATGTGGGGCAATTTTCGCCTCGAGCCGCGGTTATCCGTTATTCGGGATGGACCAGAGTCCTCTCGCGAGACGCGCTGGACCAGCCGGCATTTTTCGAGAAAAAGACGAGGTATGATGGCGCCTTCGAAAAAGGGAGGAGGGAAGATGGCGACTTTTGACAAGCTTACTTTTGACAAGCTCATTCAAGAAATCGGCGCGCGATACCATCTCGGACCCAAGGGCCGTCTACTTGTTCAAGAGACCCTGGACCTGATCGATCGACAGCCAGGCGGTATTGGCGGCTTCCTGGATAGGTTCAAGGCCGCGGGTTTCACCGCCGAGGTTGCTTCCTGGGTAGGAGGAACCGAGGCCGTGGCGCTTTCAGGACAAGAGGTAGAGAAGACGCTAGGCTCCGGCGTTATTAGCGAGATCGCCGATAAAGCCGGTGTAAGCCAACGCTTCGCGAGAACGATTTTGGGCTATGCAATACCCAAAATCATCGGCCAGCTGGCACAAGGCGGAGCTTTGCCGTCGGCAATTCCCTCGGCGGCATCGAGTTTCCCCGAGCTGACCATCCCGCTTTCATCCTCCCACACCGGTGAAATTACGCTGCCTGGAGCAGAGCAAATTCGTCCGGGCAGCATGGAAGGCGCCGCCGCCGCTCCCGGCCTCGGCCGGTTGATCATTCCGGCCGGCTGTCTGCTGATTACGCTCGGAGTTTTGGGGTACGCGATTTCAGCGGGACGGAAGACCCCTCAAGCGGCCGGAAAAGCCGCGCCCGTCATGGCGCAAAATGCGCCGGCGGCATCCCCGCAGACGGCTTCGACCCCAGCGCCCTTGGCGCCTAGCAAGCAGGTGGCGTCTCCGCCCGCGCCTTCAATTCCAGCGCGCTTGGCGCTTAGCAATGAGAATGGCCTCATTGTTTACTCCGGCACCGTCGGAGACGACCCTACTCGCACTGCAATCACCGGCGAGCTCAATACGGTGTTCGGAGCCAATAAAATCACCGGTGAACTCGCCGTAGACCCGCATGTTGGCCAGGCGGCCTGGACGAAGAATCTCAAGGCGGCGCTCGATAATTTCAAGACCCACGGGTCGCAGGCGCTGTTTGAAGGAAATGCCGTGAGTGTTGGGGGAACGATCCCTAATGCGGATCGTGACGGGATCATAAGTTCGGTTAAATCCGTTCTTGGGCCCCAATTCGCGGTTTCTACGCTTACCGGCACCGGCGCGACCAAAACCGCGGCGGCGTCCTCGGCGCTCAACTCTGGTTTCGGCGTTCCGAATCAGCCGGCCCTTAATCTGCCGGCCATTTATTTCGCTGCTAATAGCGCCGGGGTTCCGTCGAGCAGCGAGGCTCTCTTGCGGGAGGCGGCCGGTCTGATGAAGCAATTGCCTGCTGGAACAGTGGTTCAGATCAACGGCTACACCGATGGCGCCGGTAATCCGGCCGCCAATATGAAGCTGTCGCAACGCCGTGCCGATGCCGTGCGCCAATTCCTCGTCGATGCCGGGGTCGATCCCGCCATGCTGAGCGCGAAAGGCTACGGGAGTTCCGATTCCTTGGCCAACAACGGGCGGACAACGGAACGCCGCGGCAAGGGTAGGATGAAAAGCCGCCAGCGCGACGACCGGCGCGTCGAATTTCGCATAGCCCGACAATAGCACCGGAGGCGAAAGTCATCGTGGTCCATCGCCCCGGCGCTTTCGCCGGTTGCTACTCCACGCCGGTTATTCGTCGTCGTTCATGGGTTCGAGAACGGGGCCGCGCGCACTGACCGCGCGGGGATCTGGCTGCCGTTGCACTTGTGGGAGCGTGGCCGGTGGAGTGTCGGCAGTATCCGGCCCAAAGCCGTCGCGTTGATAAATATCCTCGCGGAACTCGGCAACACCCTCGGGCGTGGCCCACGCCGTGATGTATACCCAATACACCGGAACCGGGGCAGCGAGCTTGGCGTCCACGCGCTCGCCGGAGCGGATCGCTTCATCAATATGTTGGCGATCCCAGCCCGGCGTGTCCTTGAGCAACCAGGCCACATAGTCGCGAACGTTTTGGACGCGGATGCAACCGGAAGACACAAACCGGTCATCGTCGCCAAAAATGCCTTTTTCGGGGGTGTCATGCATGTAGACACCATAGGGATTGTTGATGTTGATGCGCACAACTCCAAGCGAATTGAGATCGCCGCCCGGATCCTGGCGGAACTTGTAATTGACCGCATCGAGCGAGTTCCAATTAATCTGATCGGATTGAAGCTCCTGACCGTCCTTGTCGAATATCCGGATCTTGTGGTCGGCCAGATAGTTCGGATCTTTTTGCATGCGCGGGATCAAATCCTTGCGGATGATCGAGGCGGGCACGGTCCAATACGGATTGAAATTAATGTCGATTGCCTTCGTCATCATGACTGGCGATTGGCGGTCGATCTTGCCGACGCCCGCCGCGTGATGCGTCGCGACAACGCCGTTCTCGACCGTCTCGACCGCCATCGCCGGGATATTCGCCATGACGAAACGTTCGCCAAGGTTGCCGGAATAGGAGCGCAACCGGACGAGGTTCACCTCGAGCTGATGCAGCCGGGCATCGGCCGGGACATTGAGCGCGATAAAGGTTTCCTTTGAAACCACGCCGCTCTGGAGCAGCCCGTGGCGGGCCTGAAAATGTTTCACGCCGGCGTCAACGTAGGAATCGAAGACCGGCGAAGCCCCGGCCGAGGGATCAAGATCGCCCGATGCCGCGAGCCGTTTTCGCAGGGCGACCACGGCCTGGCCGCTAACGCCTAGTTTCAGCGTCTGTCCCGTGGGAACCGCGATCCAGCCGCCATTGGCGACGATCTGGCGGTAGGTTTCGATCGCCTGTTCGGTCGCCGCGAAAGTTTCCACCGCGAGAACCGGCGTGTTCGAGCGGCTCACCGAAAGGCGCGGATCCGCATCGTAACGTTGCGCCCACTCGGCCTGCTCACCGAACGGTGGGTCGCCCTGCCCCGCGGCCGCGCCAGCGGTATGGGTTAACCCGAAAGCGGTGGCCACGACCGCCGCCGCGCGCCCAATAGGGTAAAACCGACGATACGGCAGGCGCAACAAATCTTTTTTTGTTCCGAATCCCAATGCCTCGCCCTCCAATACCACGGTCTTCCAATACTCCTCCGGCGGCGGCGTTGCGACCCGGCGCTCACGCGGACCTCATACCGGCCTGGGACGATCCAGCGCGGCCGGGCCTCGCGGCCAGTGGTGTCATCGGTTTGGAAATCTTGAAGACCTATTGAGCACCCAAACGCAAGACTATGGCGCGTGCCTGACTCTTCTTCTTTTGATGCTGGCGCCGCAATGATGGCAAAGGCACAAGCAGGACGGCGAATTTGTGGCGTTCAGGATCGAAATATTGCCGCGTCCAAAATAACCCGAGCAAGGACTCGCGCGGTCAAGCTTAATCTTCGGCTTTAGCATCGCGTCCCGCGCGTCACAGCCGGTACCTTATATGGTCTGTCCAGAAACGTTCGAGCCGGACCAGCGATTGGTTAAGCCTTGTAAACTCGCCGGCGTTGATCCCGCCGATCTGCTCCACCGTGGCGACATGCTTGTCATACACCCCGGAGACGATGGCGTGTATGTCCCTGCCCTTATCGGTCAGGCTGATTCGCACGGCGCGGCGGTCGATCCGCGAGCGGGAATGATGCAAATAACCGGTTTCGACCAGTTTCTTGACATTGTAAGAGACGTTCGAACCGAGGTAATAGCCGCGCGTGCGCAATTCGCCGGCGGTCAATTCCTTGTCGCTGATATTATAAAGCAGCAAGGCTTGCACGGGATTGACGTCGTTGCGGCCGCGCCGGTCGAATTCGTCCTTGATGACGTCGAGAAGGCGGCGGTGCAGCCTCTCAACTAGCGTCAAGGCCTCGAGATAGGCGGGCCGGACGTCTGCGAACCGGTCGGCGCGAGGCTGCGCGGCCTCGCTTTTCAGAGCACTCATCATAAGATTAACCTCGTCTCTTGCGCGCGGCGGCATGCCTACCGGCGCGTCCATGCAACCAAAATACGCGCCACAAATGAAAACCAGTTTAAGCAACACACTGAATCCAAGCTTTATATGATTTCAGTAAATCAAATATGAAGTAAAGACAATTTTTACGATTTGAGTTTGTTAACAGTACGTTACTTAATCAATTAATTTATCGCAAGTATTAGCGCTAGCATCCACTCAAGGAACTCCGCGTGGAGTGATATTAATTCATTGGAAATAGTCGCGGCCATCGTCGCGGCTAAGCTCGAAGGCCCGGCCTTCACTTTTTCCGGCCGCGCTTGGGCTTCGCGGCGGCGAGCATCGGCGCGGTGAGTTTTTCGTACAAGCCGAAAAGATGCTCCACCCTTTCGCGGTCGCTCGCAAAGGGCGCCTTGCGATAGAGCCGATCCACCGCCTCGTCGAGCGCGCGATGCGCCTTGTGTAGATCCTCCGGCATGACGTCTGGATCGTAGAGGTCGGCGAGCGTCGCGCCTGCATGCGCCGCGCGCGCGTCGAGCACGACTTTCGCAAGCTTTTCGAGTTTTTGCTTGGCCGCATCGTCGAGTTGCGGCCAGGGGAAGGGATTGTAGACGATGCCGATGGAATATTGGTAGCGGCTCTCAAGCCGTCCGCCAATGTTGCGGAGCCAGGACATGTGCATGCGCGAGGTGATAAGGCCAAAATCCCAAAGATTGGCGTCGATCATGACCTGCACGAGTTGACTGGGCAGAGTCGGAGGTTCCAACCAGCCAATTGGAACGTAGTCCCTTCTTTCGGAACTTACCTTCGGAACAGCCAAAAAAGCGCGCGTCGGTATCGTCGTGACCTCAAAGCGCGTCGGTGCATCGGCCAACTCTCGTGTCTTGGCTTTCCGGCTTGCAGATCGGTATTTCCTGACTGCGGAAATTCTTCCCATGACGAGAGGCATTGATCGAAGCTTCTCCGGTGGCACAGCTTCCAATAGCAATATCCATCTCTTTGTCCCGTTGATGAATTCCTCCGACCCGACCAATGGAGCGAAGAGGGAGGCGGAATGTGGTTCGTGCTTTTGAAACTCTACCTTCTGTTCCTCGTCGAAGATGTAATGTCCGTCGTCAACGAGCTTTGATCCCATTCGTAGCGGAGGAACGTTAGAAGGCGGCAGGCGCTGGTCGCGAACGACGGTATATCGCGTTGACAGGCCGCTCGCGTCAAAGAGATAGGGTGACAGGGCCGCGTGCCTGCTCTCCTTCGCATCGCCCTTGATGTCCTCGTACGAAAAGAGCCTTTTCTCCTTTGGCTCGTCGTCGCGCCGCGTTAGTCCAATAATGACGCAATGGACATGGGCCTTGCCCCTGGCGTCGCTCATCCATGCGAAGGTGCGGTGCGCAAATGCGATTTCCAACCCGTAGCGATCGAACAGCAAGGGCCAGAGCTGCGCCACTTGCTCGCCTTGCGTGATCGAATTCGTAGCGACGAAGCCGATGCGCGCTCGGGACCTACGCAAATACTCACCGGCCTTGATAAACCAGGCACAGACATAATCGAGAGATCCCGCTCTTTTGTTCTTAGCGCCAATTACTCGGCGCATCTGATCGCGTTGTTGCGCCGACTGATAGCTTTGCCCCCCGTACGGCGGATTGCCGAGAATATAGGAGCACTTTTCCGGCGCGAGCACGTTTGTCCAATCCGTCTCCAGCGCGTCGGCATGGCGGATGTTCGGAGAAGTCTTTAGCGGGATGCGCACGAAACTTTCGCCAAAGGCGGCGGAAAGCCGCGCGTTCATAATGTGGTCCATCATCCACATCGCGACCTCGGCGATCCGGGCGGGAAACTCGCCGATCTCGATCCCATAAAAGCGATCGACATTGACCTTCGTATAGAGGCCTATATCGGTGACGCGCTGCGTACCGGGATGGAGTTCCTTCAACACCGCGATTTCGAGCTCGCGCAATTCGCGATAGGCGATGACAAGAAAATTACCGCAACCGCAGGCCGGGTCGAAAAAGGCGAGGCCGCCGAGTTTCGCATGAAAATCCTCCAGCGCCCTACTGCGGCCCGTATCCTTGCGTGCCTTCAGCCGCGCAAATTCGCTCTTGAGATCGTCGAGAAAAAGCGGCTCGATGACCTTCAGAATGTTTTTCTCGCTGGTGTAATGGGCGCCCTGCTTGCGGCGGGCCACCTTGTCCATGACCGACTGAAACAGCGAGCCGAAGATCGCGGGCGAGATTTTCTCCCAATTAAAGCCGCAGGCGTACAAAAGTTTTTCGCGCATGGCGCGGTCGAAATCCGGGAGCGGCAGGCGCTCGTGGAACAGCTCGCCGTTGATGTAATCGAAGCGGGCTAAATCTCCGTCCAGTTTCTTGCCGCGCTCCGTCTCCGGCGTGTCGAGAACCTCGAAGAGTTTCGACAACATCGGGCCGAGGTCCGCGCCATCCTCGCGCGTTCGGTCTTTCATAAACTCCGCAAAGATGCCGAGCGGCTGGAAAATGCCGGTGTCGTCGGCGAAGAGGCAAAACAGAAGGCGCACCAGGAAACGTTCGAGCTTGTGGCCGCGATAGCCCGCCTCGTCGAGCGCATCGTGCAGCGCGCCCATGATCTCGGAAGCGAGAATGTTTACTGGGTCTTGATCGCGGAAAACCCGCCGCTCCTGGCCGGCGATAAAGCCGAAGTCCTGAACGTGATCCGGCAGCTCCGGGAGCCGGAAGCGCACGGACCGGTGCGGCGCGATGTCGAGATCGTAAAGCTCGAAATTCTGAAAATCCGACAAGAGAATATAGCGCGGCAGCTCGTGCTCCTTGAGGCCCGGAAAATAATCGAGCGCCTGCCGTCGCGCGGGCACCAGGCTGCGTCCGGCGGACTTTTGCTCGACGAGAAGCTTGCCCTTCCAGAAAAGATCGAGATAGCCGCGCTTCTTCTCGGGCAGGTCGACGCCATGCTCAAAACTCGCGACGGGCCGCCTGGTGACGCCGAACAGTTGGAAAAAATCGTTGTAAAAGGTTTGCGTCTCGCCGCGCTCGTAATGGGCGTCCTTCCATTCCACGGCGAATTTCGCCGCGCGGGCTTTGATGTCGTTCCAGTCGAGGCGCATGGACTAAGCCAAATCGTGGACACTCCGCCCATCCTAAAGTGCGCGGGTTCCTCGCGGCAAACAAAATTGCGTCCAGATCATCGCTGCTCGCGCTTGGCGCGAGCCTGTCATTTCGATAGCGACCGGTGTAAGCGGGTATCATCATGGCCGAGTTAATCAACGTCGACCTCAGCGGGCGCTCGCGTCGGCTGCGCGTCGATACGCTCGTTACATTGCGCTGGCTGGCTCTGCTCGGGCAGGCGATCGCGCTTGTCGTTACCTATTTCGGGCTCGGGTTTTCGCTCCCGCTTGGCGCTTGTCTTCTGGTCATCGCGGCTTCGGCCGGGCTCAACATCGGCCTGCGGCTGCGCTTCGGCCGCATCGATCGGCTGGACGACGTGCCGGCAGCATTAATGCTGGCTTACGATATCCTTCAGTTGACGGCTCTACTTTATCTGACCGGAGGGATCGAAAATCCCTTTGCGATGCTTTATCTTGCGCCGATCATGATCTCCGCGGTGTCGCTGTCAGGCCGCATCACTTTGATCTTGACCCTGCTCATGATCGGCGCGGTATCGGCCCTGACCTTCCGGCACTACCCGCTGCCTTGGTTTCCAGGAGAGCAGCTGCGGCTTCCCTTGATCTACAACACGGGGATTTGGGTCGCGATCGTACTTGGTGCGGTCTTCATCGCGATCTATGCGTCGCGCGTTGCTGGCGAGGCGCGAAAACTCGCCGACGCCTTGGCCGCGACCGAACTCGTGATCGCACGCGAGCAACACTTAACGCAGCTCGACGGGTTGGCGGCGGCGGCGGCGCATGAACTTGGCACGCCCCTGGCCACGATCACGCTCATCGTCAAGGACCTCCAAAAGCAACTTCCCGCCAGCGATCCCCTCGAAGAGGATGTCGCCCTACTCGCGCAGGAGACCGCCCGCTGCCGTACCATCCTAGGCAAGCTCGCCTCGCTTGGCGGCGATGCCGGCAATATTCTCGATGAAATGAGTTTGAGTCTGCTCATGGAGGAGGTTGCCGGTCCGCACCGCGATTTCGGAGTTCACATTTCAATTGCCGGGGAAGGGCAGGCGCCAGAACCGGCCTGCCGGCGGAACCCGGGGATATTGTACGGGCTCGGCAATCTGATCGAAAACGCGGTAGACTTCGCCGCCTCGGAAGTCCGGATCGGGGCGAAATGGAATGCGGCATCGGTTACGATGGTCATCGAAGACGACGGCCCCGGTTTTTCGCCCGATGTCGTTGGCCGGGTGGGCGAGCCTTACGTAACAACCAAGAACGATTGGCGCGCTAAAACGGAGGAACGCGCGGGGCTGGGCCTTGGCTTATTCATCGCCAAGACCCTGCTGGAACATTCCGGCGCGATCGTTAAGACCGAGAATCGCGCGTCCCCCGCGACCGGCGCGGTAGTGACGATTTTGTGGGAAAGGGCGGCATTCGAGCGCGGGGCCAAACGATTACCCCCCAGCGGTACCACGGCCAAATCCGGGGCTGAACTCCGGCCGCGCTCTTAAGACAAAGCCAGGGCACTTTCACGGCTAAGGAAAACGCGAAAGATTTGTTGATTCTCTCTTGCTTTGTCGTGTTTTGTCCCGGAAATGGTTCAAGCGAGGCGATTGGCAATGAAAAACGCCCCCCCCGAGCCTGTCACTGCGGGAAACCCGAGCGAAGATCGAGGTGTGCTGGGCGGTTTCGGGCCAGATCGCTCGCTCTTGATCGTCGACGACGATAATACCTTCCTCACGCGTCTTTGCCGCAGCATGGAGACGCGCGGCTTTACCGTGACCGCCGCGCACTCGGTCGCCGAAGGTCTCGCGGCAATCGGCGAAGGCGCTCCCGCCTTCGCGGTCATCGATATGCGGCTTGTCGACGGCAACGGGCTCGATGTGATCCGCGAATTGAAGGCGAAGCGCCCGGACGCGCGGGGCATCATCCTGACCGGCTATGGCAATATCGTAACCGCCGTGACCGCCGTGAAACTCGGGGCTTTCGATTATCTGGCCAAGCCAGTCGATGCCGACGAAATTTTCAATGCTCTCATGGCCACCCGCCACGACAAGGCCGAACTCCCGGAAAATCCAATGTCGGCCGACCGGGTGCGGTGGGAGCATATTCAAAGGATTTACGAGCTTTGCGGCCGCAATGTCTCGGAAACGGCCCGCCGTCTCAACATGCACCGGCGCACGCTGCAGCGCATTTTGGCGAAAAAGGCGCCACGTTAAAACAGACCGCTATACAAGGACCTACTTCAACTTATTGATATTGAGCGATACCTGTTCGATCGCGAGATTCCACACAATAGGAAATCGCGGGAATCGATTCCTCGCATGCGCCTGTCGCGGCCATTGCTTCGCGCCGCGAAATAAGTTGAATGCGCGCGTCCTTGTGTTATGCCAAACGCCATGCGAAATGTCCGTGGGGCCGGCGGCGAATTTTTCTGTTTGGGTTGAACGGCGGATATTCAACACGGGCCCGCGGCCGAAGCTAGGATGCGGCCTCGATCGAGGCCTGCCGGGGCCGGTAGCTCAACGGTTAGAGCCGGCCGCTCATAACGGTCTGGTTGCAGGTTCGAATCCTGCCCGGCCCACCATGTTTTTATTAGGCTTTCTGCCTTTCCGCACGGCGTTTTTTCGCTTTCTCCAATGAAACAACCAACGTATCCGGTTTAGTGCCAATCATGTTGGCCGCGTTGCGAAGGTAATCCGGATGATGGTGTCCATAAGTCTGTCCAACCATTTCCGGCGACATGCCAAGGAACCCTGCTGCTTCCCAAACTGGAACGCCGCGTTGCATAAGCCAGGTCGCCGCCGTGTGACGGAGCGTGTGTGGCGTAACACCAGGAAGGCCGGCGAGTGCCGCCGCTCCGGCGAACCCGGTCTTAACCGACCGAACAGGCTTCCCGTGCCATTCGACGAAATGGCCTCCAGCGCCAAGCCGTGCCCAGCGACGCATATGAGCCAGCAACCGAGGGGGAATTGGAACCGGCGGCTGGCGCTTGTTCGTCGCACGCTTGCCGACTGCGAGCCGGTAAAACACGCCTCCATCAAGATCGACGTAGGCGCGGCCCTCTGCACGCATTGGCGCTGCCGCAGCAATGGCAGACGCGCGCGTGCCGGTGTAGAGCCCGATCAAGATAAATCTGACGATATGGCGCAGCGGAAATTTGATCGTTGGAATTGTGCGTTGGATCTCGCGCGTGCTCCAGCACGCCCGAAGAAGCCGGGCGGCCTCGCTCCGCGTGAGCCAGCGGTCGCGAGGCAATCCCTTCGGCGGCAGAGAAATCACCACAGTGCCCCGGTGAAGTCCCTCCTTGGCATGGTGCCGTATGGCCCGCGCGCAAATCCTCAAGATCACGCCGTGCGCCGCCAGGAGAGCCACGCACTGCCGCATAAGCCCAGCACGTCTCCCCTGAAATCTCCGCCAGCGTCTTTGCCCCCAAAATTCGTTCAGGCGCCCTAACCGTTCTTCAACCTTGCCCCGCCGCGCCTGCAAATCCCCACAATCTTCCAGATAGATCGTCAGCACGTCGGCGATTTTGATTTCTTCAATGTCCCGTTCTTTACGCCTTGGCCGGGTATTTGCTGGCGATGTACTCGGCCAGTCGTGCTTCCGCAGCTGCAATTTCACCCGCAGCGCATCCTGTGGCGATATGGCGTCCAGCGTCGAGGATGAGCCAGGACGCTCGTGAGATAAATTTTCCACTGGCTGATCGGCGTTCCGGCCTAAGCCAGAGCCGCGCCCCTTTGGCTCTAGGAGGCATTTCTTCCTCATTTCTGCTATACCGCGCAAGGTAGTATAGTCTTTTCCTGCCACACGCTCGATGGCCAGTCGTCCTCGCCCAGCCTCTTTGCGTAGCCCCGAAGTTGTCATAGACCCATCGGGATAAGCTAGGCCCGCTGCGATCCCCAATCGTAAGGGAGCGTCCGGTGGCACCTCCTGCAGAGATTTCAACATCGCGTTTCATAGAAAGATATTCAGTTGAAGCAATGTTTGAATTTACAGCACTACCTCAATGCACCCATCACGCTGCGCCTTGAACGGATCGTCGATGCTAAATCCGAACGGTGACGCATAACGACCGTCAATCGGATTATCTGCGTCACGTCTCCACGCTGCGATGGCTTTGCATGTCAGGTTGGCGGAAACGCCGCCACGTTTGCCGAGGACTGGGACGCCAGTCAAAAAACGCGCGCTAGTACCGACTATTCCTAAACGGTGAGTCGTGATTCAAGGATGCATGCATGGCATTCCTGAAGCGACCCCGATCATACTGACAGAAGCGGAACGAACCGAGCTGGAAGCGTTGGCGCGTTCCACCAAGACCGAATACCGGCTGCGCCAGCGGGCGCGGATTGTGCTGGTGGCGGCCGAGGGCGTGGCCAGCCGTGCGATTGGCCGAGAGGTTGGCTGCACGACCGGCACGGCATCGAAATGGCGCGTGCGCTACGCCGCCAATCGACGGGCCGGCCTTGATGAGACCGGCAATCGCGGAGCGGAACCGAAATACACGGCCGAGACGGATAAGCGCATCCTGGCCGTGCTGGATGGGCCGGTTCCTGCGGGGTACGCGCGTTGGACTGGTCCCTGATCGCGGCGGCATTGGGTGACGTCGATGTGCAGTATGTCTGGCGCTTCCTGCGCGCTCACAAGATCGATCTTTTGGCGCGCAAGTCGTGGTGCGAAAGCAATGATCCCGATTTTGCCGCCAAGGCCGCCGAGATCGTCGGGCTCTATCTGGCGCCGCCGGAGAACGCCATCGTGATTTGTGTCGACGAAAAGCCCTCGATCCAGGCGGTGGAGCGGGCACAGGGTTATCTGAAGTTTCCCAAGTGGCGACCGGTAAAGTCATGGCTGCCCACAAGCGCCGCCGTCGACGCATCGAGTTCCTCGACTTCATGAATGAGATCGCCGCCGCTTATCCGGATACAGCCATCCATGTCGTCCTCGACAATCTCAACACCCATAAGCCGAAAAACGACCGCTGGGTCAAGCGTCATCCCAACGTACATTTCCACTTCACCCCGACCCGTGCTTCCTGGCTCAATCAAGTCGATATCTGGTCCTCGATCCTGCAAGGCAACTCGCTCAAGAACGCGTCATTCACCTCGGTCAAACAACTCAGGGAGCACATCGATGCCTTCATCGAGGCCTATAACGAAAATGCCAAGGCCTTCGCCTGGACCAAATCCAAAGTCCATCAAAAGCGCCTCAAAGCACGTTTCGCGGACCAATGATTCCGGGTACGAGCTGACATTTGTCGCGAGCGGTTTGTCGCAACTGCATCGTCACCGAGCCATTTCAGGTAGTTCGGCGTATCGATCTTCCGCAGCCACGCTCCTGGTGCGCGAAGCTTTCGTGAGAGAGTTTCGCAATCGGCGTGCTCTCGGCGGCTATGTGAGGCTCGGAGGAACACCACTCTCCAGCAGCGGGTAGCGAATGTGAACAAGGGATCGGAAAAGATGGAAACCGACGATTACGCGCGGCGGCTGATCAACATGGCCGGCTTGGGTTGCTCGCCATACCCGACGACCAGCTCCTTGACGGTGCCGTGCCAATCATCCACGAAGGATCAATGCGAGTGCGGTAACAATGCATTGGGAATCCGCGAGCGGGTAAGGCCGCCCTCCGTAATCCATCGCCGGGTATTATCCGCCGCTCTTTCGATCAATTGGTCAGCGCAGGAGAAATCGAAGGGCGAAATATCGAGGGGACACAATCACCCCCGCGAGCTCCCTCAGGTCACGCACCATTTGATTAGCTATCAGCAGAGTGATCGCATGCAACGCCCGCGCGATCGCGGCCGAGTTCGCACACGGGCGCCGGGCGCACTTTCGTTTCAACCGCCACTGACGGTTTGGTCGGCGCCGCCTTCAACGCACTTCTCGCCAGCCGGTTTGTCCAGCACAGCGACGTCGTCGGAGCATCACGGCGATGGTTCGGCCTTGCCAATGCTTGTCCAAAGCGGCAATCTCAGCCTCGAAATCTGGTCGTTGGGTGGATGTTGGGCAGTGAATAACATGATTTGCCATTAGTCTATAATATTTATATTCTGACCTCGCATAGAGGGGCGGATGGCGAATGCAGCTCTTTCAAGCACGGCCCCGAGCCGCGGATTCAGCGAAGATTGGCTGGCCGTCATTGATCTCTATGCCGACGACTTCGACCCGTGCCTCACCGGCGCCGAGCGTCGCGGCTATTTCACGACGCCCTATGATAGCAAGGCCGTCGCCGGTTATGTCGCCCGGCTCAGGCTGGCTGAGAAGCTCGTTTTCGTCTTTCCGCAATGGTGGTTTAATGTGCCGGCGATCCTGAAAGGCTTCTTCGATCGTGTGCTCGTGCCCGGCGTTGCCTTCGACCACGCTTCCGGCGGTGGCCCACTGATCCCGCGGCTCACTCACGTCGACGCGCTTTGGGTGGTGAGTTCGACTGGCGCACCTTGGTGGGTCACGCGATTGTACATGGGCGACCCGGTCCGCCGCCAGATGGCCCGCGGCATCAAGCCCCTTGTCAGCCGCAAGGCAAGTTTCCGGATGCTGACCCTATACGACATGGACCGAATGACCGAGCGGCGCGCCGGCACCTTCCTCGACCGCCTCGAACAGGCTTTTCGGCGCTTCTGATCAGGCGGCCGCGGCGTTGCCTCATTGTTCCAGTCCGACCCTCCTCAGCAGAGCGACAAAGCGAGGGTCCGTTCGCAAATCCGTGTAGATCGGATCTATCTTGAGCATGAGAGCCCACACATCGCGGTCGTTGCAGCCCTTCTCAAGCCAGCTCAGGGCTTGGTCGCGGTCGCCTAGTCCCATTCGCGGCGAAGCCGGCGGAGGGCCTTGTCACGCCGCTTCGGGCTTGCGGTCCCGCTGGCGGTTCGGTAGCCACGGGAATGAAGAAAATCAGCTATCGCGGCTACCGCTTTCCGCCAGAGATCATCCAGCAGGCGATCTGGCTCTATCTCCGGTTCACACTGAGCCTACGTGACGTCGAAGACTTGTTGGCGGAACGTGGCATCATGGTCTCCTACGAGACTTGTTCGGCGCTGGGTGAATCATTTTGGGCCCATGATCGCGGCGGATCTGCGCAAACGTAGACCCAAGCCCCACACTACCTGGCATTTGGATGAGGTCTATCTGAAAATCGCCGGCCGCATGGTCTATCTTTGGCGCGCCGTGGATGCCGAGGGCGAAGTGCTCGATGTGCTGGTCCAGAGCAGGAGGAACAAGCGTGCCGCTCTGAACCTCATGCGCAATCTGCTGAAGAAGTATGGATTTGTCCCAGACAAGCTGGTCACGGACGATCTGAGGACTTATGCTGCCGCTGCCAGTGATCTTGGAATCGCAAGACGACATGCGCACCGATCCTTTCGCGCGTCGGCTATGAACATGTGGCGCGAGGCAGTCGCGGTCGTTTGAAAATATTCGGGACGCAGAATTCTCGTGTTCTTCTTTCAACATGTCACAACGCCGCAGCAGGCCATTAGGCGCTGGCCGCTCGGCACCTGAGGTAGTGTGTACTCAATGAAGGTTGAGATTTATTGTTTTACACCACCCGATACCCTCTTGCGTCTAACTTATGTTACGTCCCGGAAACGGCGGCTCATTGGAAACACGGGCAAGATAGAAATTTGCGTCTTGATATTTCGTGGAAGTTGCCATTTCTATCATCCGTCGACTGCGGCAATCTTGGGCTCCACAAAGGTCGTCACGTGGTGGAATTCGCCTAAAAAGTCGCGTGGCGCGGCAAGAACCAGGGTTACCCTGCCTACACCTCGCGTTGAACCCGTCGAGCTGCCTACGGGCTGCGATTTGGAAGTTAAATTCAAGACTGATGCGGCAGGTTTGAAGCTCGCTCTCCGCTCGGATTTGCTCGCGATAGAAACCGCGGATGCACCGAGACGAACCCTACGATCCGTCTATTTTGATACGCCGGCAGGCGATCTTCGCAAACAACGAATTGTTCTTCGGGTACGGAAGGTACGCAGCACTCACATTATGGGTCTCAAGGGAGCAAGGCCGCTTGCGGACGCACCGTTTTCCCGCAGCGAGACGGAGGTTCGCGTGCCGCGCCCCGATCCCGACATTAACTTGTTCGGCGAGGAGATTTCTGCCGAGCTAAACCGTGTCATCGATGGACACCCGCTCGAGCAGAAGTTTGAGACGCAGATCAAGCGGCGTCTGCGGTCCCTCAATCTCGAACGATCCCTGATCGAGGTGGCTTTCGACGAAGGGTTCGTTGTTGTCGGCGATCGCCGACAACCGCTGACGGAAGTGGAACTGGAACTGAAGGCCGGCGAAGAGGCGGCGCTCTATGACTTGGCGGTTCGCCTCGCGGACGCTTTGCCTGTGCGGCTTGAAATAATGAGCAAGGCCGACCGCGGCTTCATGCTGACGGCAGATGACCACCCAATGCCAGTCCGGGCAGAAGCCTTGAAGTTTCCCGCAGACGCGACACTCGATCAGGCAGTCGAAATTGTTATTAACGACGCTCTCGGGCAATTTGTGGCGAATTGGCCGGCGTTGACGGAAACGCACGACCGGGAATCGATCCACCAAATGCGGGTCGCTCTACGACGCTTGCGCACGGCTCTGGCGTTCGTCAACCGTGTTCTGCCCTGCCCCGAATTCGAAATCTTCCGGGCGGAGGCTAAGCAGATCGCTTCCGTCCTCGGGCCGGCACGGAACTGGGATGCGTTCAAATCATTGGTCGAAGTCGGTCCGCTCACACATTATGCGCGGGACAAAGGCTTCGAAGCGCTTTTGACTGCGACCGAAGAGCGTCGTTTGGCCGCTTACGCGATCGCTCAAGACGTGATCGAGGATCCGTCGACGACGCAATTTGTTCTGAAGCTACGCGCTTTTTTGGCGCGCCGAGCCTGGCGAAGCGCCCTGTCAGGTGCTGAATTGTTGCGGTTGACCGAGCCAGCCAAGGTCTTCGCCGGCGAGACTTTGGAGCGGCTTCACAAGCGCGCTCTCAAACGCGGTCGGCGGCCTTCGCAGAAGCGCCCCGAGAAACGACACGAAGTCCGCATAGCGCTCAAGAAAATTCGCTACACGGCGGAATTCTTCCACTTTTTTTTCAGCGGTGCCCGGCCTTACGTCCGAGCGGTCGCCCAGCTTCAGGAGGGGCTCGGCGCCTTTAACGACGAAGCGAGCGCGACACATTTGCTGTGGGATATCGAGGCGGCCGCCGGTCCACAGGCCGCGAAGGCCGCGGGCATCGTTCTCGGATGGTGCGAACGTGGCACGATGATCGCAGATGACAATCTACGCAAATCATGGAAGTCCTTTAGGCGAACCCGCCCCTTCTGGCGCTGAGCGAATTGTCTCGTGAAAGCTAGTTCACACGTATTGCGTAAGCGGGCGGAGAGTGAAACATTTTCTCATACCGTTGCCGAGATGGTTCTGGCGCAGGAACTGCCAGATGTTCTCGACGGGGTTCAACTCGGGACAATAGGACGGCAGTTGGAGCAGACTGATATTGCCTGGAACCCGCGGCTTTTCGCCCGTCTGGTGCCATCCGGCTCCATCGAGGAGCAAGACGGCGTGACTGCCGTGCGTCACCTGGCAGCTGATCTCCTCGAGATGCAGGTTCATCGCTTGGGCGTTGGCATAAGGCAGCACCAAAGCCGCGCCGATATCGCGACGCGGGCAGACAGCGCCGAATATGTAGGCCCATTCGTGGCGCTGATCGCGCGGGGCGGGCGGCCGGCTGCCGCGCTCCGCCCAGACGCGGGTCAATGTGCCCTGCTGACCACCACGGGCTTCATCCCGCCACCATGGTTCGATCGGTTTTTCGCGCCCATGCTTGGGGATGACGGCTTTGACCAGATCGGCGAAGTTTTTTTGTGTGTCTCCTGCGCCGCCGGGTCCTGCCGCGGATGTCGCGGCCGCACCGACAGCCGCCGAAAGCCGAGGCGGCGCAGCATCGCGCCGACGCCGCGCTCGGCCAAGGTCACATTGAACCGCGCCTTGATTACGCGGGCCAGATCCACCCGGCGCCAGCGAACCACACCATCCACGGCAAGGTCTGGTCCTTTGCGAACCAGCTCTGCTCCTGCCGCGTCCTGCTCTGGAGTGAGCCGTGGTTTCGGTCCAGCTGCCATCCGGTTGCAGAGCCCGGCAATTCCTTCGGCATTGTAGCGTAGAACCCAGTCGCGCAAGGTCTGCCGGTCCATGCCACGGAGCTTGCCGGCTTCGCACCGCTTGTATCCTTCAAGCACCAAGGCCAGCGCCAACACCCGCCGCGTTGCATCGGCGTCATTGCTGCGTGTCGCCGCCGCGCGGAGTTCCGCCGCCGTGTAATCGTCGCGCGTAATTGTCAAAGCCATCGGTATCAGAGTCTCCGCGAATCATTGCTGAAGCCGCAGCAAATCACGCCAGCCCTCATTTGCAAAGACCAACTGAGTCAGAGGTCAATGCCGCTAACATTATTCCGATGGGGGGCGCGCCGACGGCGCCAAGCGTCAGGGCGACAACCCGCTCGGCCGCCTCGCCCATCGAGCGGCTTGATCCGCGAGGGCCGAGTCTTGTCGCGAAGCAGACCCTCGAACCCTTCTTCCAAGAAGCGTTCCTGCCAGCGCCAAACGCAAGTCTTGGACTTGCAGGTTCGTTGCATGATCTCGTTCGTGCCGGCCCCATCGGCCGTGAAGAGAACAATCTCGGTTCGCCACAGGTACTTCTGCGCGACATTGCGATCGTCGATGAGATTTTCAAGCCGACGCCGATCGGCCAACGAAACGGTGATGGATTTTCCTGCGCGCATCGCGCAGACTCGCACATGCCGCAAATCTGGGGAATCCCAATAGGGACTCAAATGTTAGATTTGATCCACTAGCCATGCCGGAACGGTTTGATACCCTTGTCCTTGGCAGTGGAAATGGCGGCATGTATCTGGCCTGGCATATGGCGCGATCCGGGCGGCGTACCGCCGTGGTGGAGCGCCGGTGGATCGGTGGCTCCTGCCCCAACACCAACTGCCTCCCCAGCAAGAATGAGATCTGGAGCGCGAAGGTTGCCGACTTGGTGCATCACGGCGCAAGCTTTGGCGCGAATATGGGTTCCGTCGTAACCGACATGGCCAAGGTCCGTCAGCGCAAGCGCGACATGGTCGAAGGCATGATCGACATAACTTTGCAGCAATACAAGGTGACCGGCGCGGAATTGATCATGGGAGCCGGGAATTTCGTGGCGCCGAAAACGCTCGAGGTGCGCTTGAACGGCGGTGGCACGCGCCTGCTCGTGGGCGATCAGGTTTTTCTCAACATCGGAACACACGCGACAAGTCCGAGCGTGCCTGGCCTCGATGCGGCCGGACCACTTACAAACATCGAGTTGTTGGAACTCGACTATGTGCCACAACATTTGATCGTCCTCGGCGGCGGGTATGTCGGCCTGGAAATGGCGCAGGCATATCGTCGCTTCGGCAGCCGCGTTACGATCATCGAGCATGGACCTCAGCTCGCTGGCCGGGAGGACCAAGACGTCGCGGACGAGATGCGGCGGATCCTCAGTGACGAAGGAATTGACATTATAGTGGCGGCGGAGACACGCCGCGTGCAGGGTCGCTCGGGAGGGGATGTCAGCCTTCTGGTGCGCACGTCCTCAGGTGAGCAGACCATCGAGGGTAGCGACATCCTGGTCGCGGCAGGGCGCACTCCCAACACCGCCGGGATCGGGCTCGAGGTGGCCGGTGTTGAATTGGACGGCCGTGGCTACATTAAAGTCAATGAGCGCCTGGAGACCAGTGCGCCCGAGGTCTGGGCGATCGGAGAATGTGCCGGCAGCCCACAGTTCACCCACGTATCCTTCGACGACTTCCGGATCATTCGGGACAATTTGGCCGGGGCAAACCGCACGACCCGAGACCGGTTGATTCCCTACTGCATGTTTACGGATCCCCCGCTCGCACGGGTGGGACTGAGCGAAGGCGAGGCGCAACGTCAAGGTATCGAAGCGCGCGTCGCAAAACTGCCGATGAGTGGCGTGCTTCGGACGCACACGATCGACGAAAGAAAGGGCTTTATGAAGGCGCTTGTCGCCGCGCGCGACGACCGCATTCTTGGCTTCACGATGATCGGCGCCGAAGCCGGGGAGGTCATGGCCGTGGTACAAATGGCGATGCTGGCGGGCATGCCATATACGAACCTACGCGATGCCGTTCTCGCGCATCCGACCATGGCGGAAGGACTCGGTCCTCTTTTCTCCAATGTGCCGCCGCAACTCTCGTAACAGCGGCGCACCAGAGCGGTAGAAAGTAACATGGAGAGGAAGTATATGTCCCATAGAACTCTGGCAATAGCACTTGCGCTTGTGGTGTGCGCCAGCCTTGTGGCAGCGGCATTCGCGCGTACCAGATCACGATATCTGCCTGAGTACACCGCATCCGGTGAATTGATTTTGCCCAAGAACTTCCACGAATGGATTTATGGATTTATGTCGGATCGCCGTTGACCCCCAATGCGCTCAACGATGGCAAGGCCGGCTTCCCTGAATATCACAATGTCTACATGGAACCGGGATCATACGAGATATACAAGAAGACGAAAGTATTTCCCGAAGGCACAATTTTGTTCAAGGAGTTGCAGCTCACACTGCCCGGGGAAAACGCAGATGGCTCGCGACAGGAGCCTTCGGGACGAGGGTATTTTCCAGGCGCGCTCAATGGCGCAGACGTGACCTCAAGGAACTCGAAGCGCTTTGCCAACACGGGGGAGGTGGGGATACTTCAATTTCAATCATTCCGAGCCTAAGGCTCCGACCGCCAAGGTGAAGGCAAAGGAGGAATGTGCTTTTTGCCATACCGCCAGCGCCAGGAAGGATGAGGTCTGGACACATCTACCGGCTGCTGGACAATTAATTCTCCAAACTCCGCGCGGCATCGTCTCACATGGAGAAGCTTTTTACATGGAGAAACGACCAACAGCTATGAAAATCATCAACGCCGCATGGTTGATGTCGCTGGCTTTATTAGCCGTCTGTTGGCACCTGGGCGTGACCGCGGCGACCAAGGGCCCGAGAACGGAAACGGTGGTCGACGCGAACGGCAACTTGCGGGTTCCCGCCGACTATCGCACCGCTTATCAGTTTTTGGGAAGTTGGGCGGTGGCAACCGACCAAGGCCAGGGTTCGAAGGAGATCCATGTCGTTTACGCGTCGCCGGGCACGATCGCCGCCTATCGCAAAGATGGGCGGTTCCCGGATGGCTCCGTGCTAGTAAAAGAGGTCTTTGAGGCGACTACCGGAGCGATGACGACAGGCAATGTCAGCCATGCCAAAATATTGAAGGGCTGGTTCGTCATGATGAAGGATAGTAAAAATAGCCATCCCGACCACAATTTGTGGGGCGACAGTTGGGTTTGGTCGTGGTTCGATGCCGCCATGCCTTCAAAAACTACATCGACAAATTACAACGTGGATTGCCAATCCTGCCATGTACCGGCGCGAGCTTCCGATTGGATTTATGTCCAAGGTTATCCCGCGTTGAAGAAATGATTGTCACACCTGCTCACCTTTGGGCCGCTGCCGGAAGCGCGCTCGCGAGAATCTGCGCAATTCTACTTTTGCACCGGTCCGGCACGGTGTTTACTTTGCGGCGGGCGGCAGGAGCTTGTGGTCGATCAGGGACTGCAGCACGTTGCAAAACGAGTCCTCGATGTCAATCGTCTTTGTGAACCCAGCCTGGCGCAGCTTGACGGTGCTCACGAAGGCCCGAGGTCCTTCCGGGGCGCCGTAGGCGAACGCGAAGTCCGCGTGCTGGTCCCCTTGACCAATCAGCTCCCGCAGGCTCCGTGAGCGAAGATCGTACTTCGCGACGATGTGGTCCCAGACATCCGCGTTTTCCTCGAGATAGGCCGCCATGTTCGTTGGCATATCCGGCCCGGTTTCGACACCGAGGGTTTCGGCCAGGGCCGGCCACACCTTGCGCCACTCGAACACGTCGCCATTAGTGATGTTGAACGCCTCGTTCGCCGCCCGGGGCGACTGCGCAGCCCAGACCATCACGTCCGCGACGAGGTCTGCATCGGCGGCTTCCCAGACGAACGACGGACCGCCAGGAAAACCGAACGGTTCACCCTTCTCGCGGTGGATTGCCGCGTAGACGCCGATAGCAGGGAGAACGTTCAACGCCCCTGGGGTGGGCCCGGTGACGAGCTGCGGACGCAGTGCCGTGTAGTTGAAGCCGTGCTGGGCGCCCATCTCACGCACATAGTCTTCGTGGTCGAAGAAGAAGTTCGCGTGGTCCTTACGAGCATCACGTTCGCGGGCCGGAATCGGGATCGGGTGCAGGTGCACGCCGTAGATCTTCGTTCCCTGCAGGATACTGATGTGCCGGAAATTGGAGGCGGTGCGCGCGACTGGTTGCACCACGTTGCGGAGCATTGGCGCTGTTGGTCTCGATCTGTTCCTTGCTCGACCAGCCAGCGACCAGCTCGGGCTTCTCGTGCAGAGCGGAGTAGGCGATGTGCGTGATGTCAGTCAGCGGTTCGAACGCAGCGCGGGCCGCTTCCTCGTCCCGGGGATCGACCGACAGAAACTCAATGTCCCGGCCGCTTGGCAAGTCGGGATTGCGGCGCGAGACGCCGACCACATCCCAGCCCGCGGAAAGAAACTTCTCGATCGCGGCAACACCCAGCAGGCCGCTTGCGCCAGTGACCAGCACCTTGTTCGGCATGACGCCGATTTTCTTTTCAGTAGTCGCGCTCTGTCAAACCCTTTTTTGATCCTCCAACTAGTCGCCGTTATCTCCAGCCTTTTTCTGGATTCGGGGTCCCTGCACCGCTCGTGTGAGCAAGTGACGTGCCAAACTCGATATGCGTTTCCTTCAGTCGGCAAGTTCTATCGCACCAGCTGGACTATCGGCCCGCCCGCAGTTTGGGATCGCCAATTCGCTTCGCCCGGTCAACTCCCCTTGCGTGGCCTGCCTGGGAGCGTCGCCCGTCCGAAGACGGAGCCAGGCGTTCGCCCGATAAACTTGGGCGCGAGAGGATCGCGCGCTGCCTTTAAGGGCGCGAAGCTCCGGACACGCCCGATTTGCTCCAAACGGCTCAGCTGCCTGGCGGAGGTAAATGAATGGAAGCGGAGCTATAACGGCCGGCCCCACGGTCTGGCACTCAAATCGTGAATTCACGGCCGCCCGTGTCGACGAATCAGTGTCGAGAATATGAACCCAGTCGTGGTCGAGCGCGTTTTATTGGACCGGTATTCAGGAGAACCTGCATGGACCGCGAGGCCGATCGAGCTATCCCGCGTCCGCCACAGCTCGAGAACCGGGCACTGGGACGAATACTGGACAACCGTCGCGTCCCAAGCCGCTACGACGGCGGCAAAGGTCTTTCCGAGCCGAGGGCAGCTCGCGCGCGTCGGGCGTGCGTGGTTGCCGATTAGGGGAGCCCCACACGTTGTCCGTGCTGCAATAGTTACGGTCGAGGTGACACCATGAAGGCAACTCAAATACTGCGCGATCTGGGCCAAAGCCTTTGGCTCGACAACATCACACGTGGCTTGTTGAGGACAGGCGTCCTCCGGCGCTACATCGACGACTTGTCGGTCACCGGGCTGACATCCAACCCGACGATTTTCGACCACGCGATCAGGAACGGCAATGACTACGATGCCGCGATCAAAAGCAAACTCGCGGACGGCAAGTCGGGAGAGAAACTGTTCTTCGAACTGGCGCTAGAGGACCTTACGCAGGCCGCGGACCTGTTCCGGCCAGTTTACGACCGAACAAGCGGCGTCGACGGTTGGGTTTCGCTGGAAGTCTCGCCTTTGCTGGCGCACGACACCAAATCGACGATTGCCGAGGCCAAGGAACTGCACGCGCGGGCTCAACGACCCAATCTCCTGATCAAGATTCCTGGCACTAGGGAGGGGTTACCTGCGATCGAAGAGGCGATCTTCGCCGGCATACCGGTCAACGTCACGCTGTTGTTCTCTGACGACCAGTATATAGCGGCTGCTGACGCATTCATGCGAGGCGTCGAACGCCGTATCGCTGCGGGACTGAAGCCCAATGTCGGCTCGGTGGCATCGATCTTCGTTAGCCGCTGGGACGTCGCAGTGGCCGGCAAGGTGCCGGAGGCGCTCAACAACCAGCTCGGCATCGCCGTCGCTAAGCGAGCCTACAAGGCCTATCTTGGCTTGCTGAGTTCGCCGCGATGGATGCGCGCCTACAATGCAGGCGCGCGTCCGCAACGCCTGCTGTGGGCCAGCACCGGGACCAAGGATCCGAGGGCTTCAGACATCCTTTACGTCAAGGCCTTGGCCGTACCATTCACCGTGAACACTATGCCGGAGGGCACGCTACACGCCCTCGCCGAACACGGCGTTGTCGAGGCGACCATGCCGGCCGACGGCGGCGACTGCGAAGAGGTATTGGCGCAATTCGCCGACGCGCGAATCGACGTCCGTGCACTGTCGGCCCAGCTTCAAGACGAAGGCACCAAGTCGTTCGTCAATTCTTGGAAAGATCTATTGGGCGTGATTGATTCCAAATGCGCCGTTCTCAAGCAAGCGAGCTAGCGCAGTGCACGCTAGGTCACTGCTCGCCGGCGAGTAGGCAACACCGTGTCGGGCGTTGTCATGTCTGGACGGCGCCCGCTGATCAAGGGTTTTTTTGCGGCGTTGCGTTTGATCGTGGGTGCGGTCATGTCTTCGGCCTGTCGATGCGGGTTTTGACGCCCCGCTGGCCCTGATGTTGTCCGCTGATCCCTTGCCCCAAATCACGTTGGCGCGCTTGACGGCGCAGACAATGCCACGGGCTTTGGGATCAATCCGCGCTCTTCGCATCACCTCTTGGTCACCCTCAATTCTTTTGCAGCCCTTGGCCGCTGACGATGTCGGCGGTCGTTACGCCGGAGCTGCGCTATAGGTTGTCTTACCGCGCATGATCGCGAAGGCGATGCGCGCCATTTTATTGGCGAGCGCGACGGCGACAAGCTTGAAGGGCTTAGTCTGCATGAGCTTCTTCGCAAAGGATCGCAGCGCGTCGTCGTGCGGCTTGCGATGATAGAGGACCGCATGCGCGCCCACGACGAGCAATGTCCGCAAATATCGATTGCCCATCTTCGAGATGCGGCCCAATCGCTCCTTGCCGCCGGACGAGTTTTGTCTCGGCGTCAGGCCAAGAAAGGCGGCGAACTCACGCGGGCCCGAGAAAGCGGAGACGTCTTGAACGCTCGCGGCCATCGCCGAGGCCGTCACCGGGCCGAAGCCAGGAATAGTCATCAGCCGGCGCGCCATTTCGTCGCCTCGAGCCATCGCGGCGATGCTTCGATCGCTGCGTGCAATCTCCTGATCCAGAGCATGCAGTTGACGCACGAGCGGGGCGAGCGCCGCGCGGACGCAGGCCGGAATCGTCTCGTCGCCTTCCGCCATGACGAGCCCCGCCATTTCGCGGGCGTTCTTGAGCCCCTGCGCCGCGATGACCCCAATCTCGGCCAGATGCCCGCGAAGCGCGTTGATCAGTTGCGTGCGTTGCGCCACCAGCATTTCGCGCACCTTGTGATGCATGAGCACCGCCTGGTTCTCCAGCGTGCGCACGCCGACAAAGCGCATCGAAGGCCTTGTCACCGCTTCGCAGATCCCGGCGGCGTCGGCCGCGTCATTCTTTTGCCGACGCACATAGGGTTTGACATAGGCCGGCGGCATCATCCGAGCGTCATGGCCGAGCTTGATCAGCTCGCGCGCCCAATGATGGGCCGAACCGCAGGCTTCCATACCGACAAGACACTCGGGCAATTGCGCGAAGAAGGCCAGCACGTCCTTGCGCCGAAGCGCCTTGGCGACGATCACGCGGCCAAAGGCGTCGATCGCATGAACCTGAAAGACATGCTTGGCCAGATCGAGGCCAACAGTCGTGACAGACGACAAATCGGTGATAGACTTTCCCATGGACGGCGCTCCTTCAGAGGGTTGCTCAACGACAACCGTCTTGGCACAGCTCTTCATTGAGCGAGATGCCGGTGCGGGCGCCGTCCACACCATCACGTTGTTGAAATTTGGATGCAGGTTCGTCGGGTTTAACAGCTGAAATTATGCGGCGGCGACGACTTCGTGCCATGTCTGCATGGCTGAGGCCCTGAAGGCTCGGTGCGTTCTTGCTGAGGTCAGATGGCGCTGGACGTTGAATGTGTTGTAGGTGGCTTCGTGGGTTGAGAGAAATCTTTGCGCGGATCCCACGCTTTTGAAACCTTGCATCTTCCTCTCCCTTCGTCGGGTTGGCTGATGCGAATTCTCCGCTCGATTGTTGCGCCATCGGCCACGCTCGTGTACCTGCTGCCCGAACTTCCCAAGGCAAATTATAGTGTGTGGGTCCGCGGTTATGGGCTTGTCGATTCGCCGAAGACTTGGACCGCGCCGGGCACAATCGTAAATTTGACAGCGGTGGTGGCGCCAAGCCCCGCTGCGGCGGCGGAATATTATCCGGCCCTCTATTGGTATTCGCTCCTCGGAATTCCCGAAAAGAGTGCGTTCCCCGGAACATGGCCAAATGGCAACGGCATGCCAGTGACTTTGAAGAGCCAAGAGCAGTGGCTGGACATCGTCAAAACGGATGGCTGCTTCACCTGTCACCAAATCGGCGACAAGGCCACGCGCACGATTCCCAAGGAGTTGGGCCATTTCAATTCCTCGGTAGCGGCGTGGGAACGGCGTATTCAATCCGGTCAGGCCAGCGGCGCCATGGTCAACGCGGTTGGAAGGCTCGATACCAAGCGCGCCTTGGCGCCGTTCGCGGATTGGACGGACCGGATTGCGGCAGGCGAATTGCCCACGGCACCGCCGCCGCGGCCACAAGGAGTTCGAGCGCAATGTCGTCATTTCGACATGGGACTGGGCCACGCCCACGGACTACCTTCATGACGAGATCTCCACCGACAAGCGAAATCCTACGGTCAACGCAAACGGGCTGATCTACGGATCTCCCGAGGAGAGCACGGATTTCGCGCCGATCCTGGATCCGGCGCAGGATTCGATCAGCCAGGTGAAGATACCCGTCCGCGATCCGAATACGCCCTCCACCGCGGACGACCCTATTCTTATGCCGTCGCCGTATTGGGGAAGCGGGGCGATCTGGAAAAGTCAGGCCAACGCTCATAATCCGATGTTCGATGAGTTGGGGCGGGTTTGGTTTACATCCAGAATCCATCCACCGAGCAATCCGGACTTGCCAATCTGCCGCCTAATATCCGTTGATCAAGGGGTGTTGGAAGGAATCCATCTATCGCCACACCAACTTATGAGTTGGGCAATTGTTTTGACTGCGCGATCGGACTCTTTATCGCCGGGCATGTCGCCGGAAAGGGGATCTTGTTCTTGCCCGCTTTTTAAGATCTCTGAAGCGGATCTCTTGGTCATCTGCAATGGTCTCCTGAACTACTCGGTTGCGATGCAGATTGCAGCCGGTGAGGCCCGCATCGGCCATGGCAAACTGGCCGAGGAACTGCGCGACCTGATCGACAAGACCAAAGTCCGGGTCCCTGCCGTAGGACCGTCGCCCATAGCCAACGCCTCGTCGGAACCAACACGAAGGGTCCGTCCGTTGCTCAAGGCAATCTCGACGCCTTCGAGTCCGGCCGATCGCGGCGATCCTCGGAGGTGTCGGCTGTGTCCAGCGTCAGCACCTATGAGACAGATTCGGCGGGTTGAAGAAGGGAGGATTTCTGGCTCATCGTAGCCTTTCAAGGAGCGAAGATGAGACAGAAATCCGGGCCGGTGAAGGAATCGGCAGAAAAGGTCGTGAAGGACATCCGCCGCGCGACACGGCGGCATTTTTCAGCGGAGGACAAAATCCGCATCGTGTTGGAGGGCCTGCGCGGCGAGGAAAGCATTGTGGAGCTCTGCCGCCGTGAGGGGATCGTCCAGAACCTCTATTACCGTTGGTCGAAGGACTTTCTCGAAGCCGGCAAGAAGCGGCTGGCGGGCGGCACGGCGCGGGCCGCGACCTCGGATGAGGTCAAGGACCTTCGCCGTGAGGCGTCAGCGCTGAAGGAGGTCGTGGCCGAACTGACCCTCGAAAACCGTCTGCTCAAAAAAAGCATGACGGCGGATGGGGAGGACGCCGCATGAGGTATCCGGCTTGCGAAAAACTGGAGATCGTCCAGCTCGTCGAGCACTCCCATTTGCCGGTGCGCCGCACACTGGTGAAACTCGGCATTCCCAGGGCGACTTTCTATCGCTGGTATGATCTGTTTCGCACCGGCGGGCCCGATGCCTTAGGCGATCGCTCGCCCCGGCCGGATCGCGTCTGGAACCAGATTCCAGACATGGTGCGCCAGCGGCTCATCAAGCTCGCGCTCGATGAGCCGGCGCTCTCGCCGCGCGAGCTCGCCGTGCGCTTTACCGACACGGAAAGCTATTTCGTGTCAGAGGCTTCGGTCTACCGCCTGCTGAAGGCGCACGACCTGATCGCCAGCCCGGCTTTCATCGTCATGAAGGCTGCCGACGAGTTCAAGGACAAGAGCACGGCGCCCAATCAGCTTTGGCAGACCGACTTCACCTATCTAAAAGTCATCGGGTGGGGTTGGTTCTACTTGTCGACCGTCCTCGACGACTTCTCGCGCTACATCATCGCCTGGAAGCTGTGCCCAACCATGAAGGCCGAGGATGTCACCGCCACGTTGAACTTGGCGCTGAAGGCCTCGGGGCTCGACCAGGCAAAGGTCATCCACCGGCCAAGGCTTCTCTCCGACAATGGCTCCAGCTACATCTCGGCGGACCTGGCCAAATGGCTCGACGGCCAGAACATGGAGCATGTCCGCGGTGCGCCTTATCATCCGATGACCCAAGGCAAGATCGAGCGCTGGCATCAGACACTCAAGAACCGGATCCTGCTCGAGAACTATTACCTGCCGGGCGATCTCGAAACCCAGATCGAGGCCTTCGTCGCCGGCTACAATCACCTGCGATATCACGAGAGCATCGCCAACCTGACGCCCGCCGACGTCTACTTCGGGCGGGGCCAGACCATTCTGATCGAAAGGGAAAGGATCAAACGACAGACCATCGCCAACCGCCGCTTGCTGCATCGTCGGCAAGTCGCATAACATTACAAACCAGACGAGCCAGAGAATTCTCTTAATTTAAGCCGCTCCTTGTCCCAAAAACTCTGACGACGGACAGTGTCGGCTGGACCTTTCGTCACTCACCGTCGAAGTTACGGCGACAGAATTGATCTGGTTTTTCGGTCCGGGCTTTTGGCGCAAAAGCATCGAACGGGACGAAATAGTCAGTGCGATGCCTGTCCGGAACAAGTGGTGGTGCGGATGGGGCATCCATCTCACGCCGCGTGGTTGGCTCTATAACGTTGCCAGTCAGGCGGATCTTTTAATCAGAAGCCAGCGATAACCCGTTGCTGCCCGGGCTGCAACGTTTGTCTGACTACCGCTGTACTCACCGGATTTCTACCCGATCGAAATAGCCTTCGCCAAATTCAAGAGGATTCTTGCGTGCAGCAGCAACCACAATGGTCCACGGCGAATGGTCGACGCGTTGGGAAGCAACCTTACTGAAGAGGCGCTCCGAGCGAACCGGTGGCCAAGGCAAGTGCCGCGGCTGCGGACAACGCCGTGCTGTATGCGTCGGTTGATGCGTTTCTTGCTTGCAGAAGCTGGGTTTCGGCCATCGTGGCGTCGGTGATCGATCCTACACCGCTGCGATAGGCTGCTAACGCGGCGTCAAACGTCGTCTTGGCTGCGGAAGCGACAGCCGTAGCGGCGGTGTAGGCAGAGAGGCTGGTGCGAAGCGCGTTATTGGCCAGCACGATCTGCCGGACAGCTTCGTCGCGTGATCGAGTCAAGGCCAAGCCGGCGTTCTCCGCTTTGGTTTGAGCTTGCTCCAGGATGGCGGCGCGGGTTCCCCCGTCGAAAACCGGGACCGTAACGCCGCCGAGCACGGTGGCTCCGAAGCCCCTTGGCGAAACATTTAGAATCGACGGTACGTTCCCGATCGAAGGAACCCCCGAGACGCTCAGGGTTCCGTTGTTGTAGGAACCGGTGCCGGCGAGGAAGACCTTTGGGAAAAACTCGGCCTCTGCGGCGCGAACATTGGCGAGGCTTGCCTTTTGGGCCGCATATGCGGCCAGGATATCCGGGCGCCGAGCGAGCGCGAGGGAAATAATTTTCTCGACAGAACCCGCAAGTTCCGGCGACAGTTTTCGATCCGAAACATCGGCGACCCTGATTTGCGTCAGCGGCGAAATTCCGATGGCAGAGATCAAGGTCAAGTAAGCGTTCTGTGCCGCGCCCGTGGCCTGAACCATGACCAAACGAGCTTGGGCCGTGGCTTGACGAGCCTGCGCCTCCTCGATCGCGGTTCCGATTCCCTTTTTCATTCGGTCCTCGGCCGCGGCCTGGACCGACTTTGCGTTCTCCAGCGACTGCACGGCGTTGCCAACGCGCGCGCGAGCCGCCGCGTTTGCGTAGAACGCCGAACTGACGTCGTAAATGAGTTGCTGATGGGCGGCGGTAAAACCGATGTTCGAGATGACGGACGCTTGACTTGCCGCTTCGACGACCGCCGCGCGTTGCCCGAAGTCGAAGAGAAGCCATTCGAACGACACCAAGGAAATCGTGCCGTCCAATTGGTTTGTGATGGTGTTTCCGAGCGGTCCTGCAATCTGGCTTAGCTGGTAACCGCCAATGGCGGTGGCTGTAAGCCTGGGTAGATAGGTACTTTTTGCAATGCCCGCCGCCAGCGCCACTTCCCGCGCTTTATTCCAAGCGGTGCGCGTCAAGGGATTGTTGGATTGCGCAACGTCGATCAGATCCGCCAAAGAATATGTCCGGGTACGGTCGAGCGCGAATGGAGACGGAACCACTGCAAGCTCGGAATTGGCGGGAAGTACATCGGTTGCACCGGCAGCTTGCTCGGGCGACGCCTTTGCCCCCGGAATGATTTCGCCGGCGGCATTTGTGGCGGGAACCCAAGGACGATCCGGCTGATCCGGCGCCATTTCGATCGAGGAGGTTGCGCAGCCCACAAGCAAAGCAGACAAAATCGTGAGCACAATGGGCCAGCTAGGCTGACACATAATTTACCTTCCGGTCACTTTCACTTTCTGGATCAAAAGCCGCCTCTAGGCTGTCCAGCCTTCTGACGATTGAAATCGTGGAAGGGCAGTTGGGCCGATTCAAGGTCTTCCTTCTGGGCCTCCGTCGTGGCGACGACGCCATCGGCAACGGAGGTAGGAGCCTCGTGCGCAACATCGAGATTGTTGGCGAGCCTGCGGAGGCGATTGGCGAGCTGGGCCGAGAAGTGGGGATTCTTGTTCCCCGTCAGCAAAAGCGGTCCAAAGAGAGCACCAAGCTCATCTGCGACTCGGCGGCGGACTCCGATCCAACGGTCGTCAGGGCGAATCGACGGTGGTTCATACAGGGCAAGATCCAGGTCTCGCTCGATGCCGGCGAGCATTTCCTGCGCCTCGAGCGCCTCAAAACGACGGATCGATTTGCTGGCCTCCGTCACCAGTCCGCCCAGGCACCGCAGGAGAGCGGCCATCGCGGGATCGATGCGCTTTCCGACGCTCACCGGCCAGATGTTGGCGAACAGGACATAGACGACGATATTGCCGAGCAAAATGCCGATCACCCGGTCCCTGGCTGTCGTCAAATCAAACGAGGGCCCTGCGCCCTGGATGACGCAAAGAAAGAAGGCAAAGGCCATTTGGAATCCGGCATAGGAAATACGTGGGCTGCCGGCTGCGATCCACGCCGACACGAGTGCCCCGAGGAACACAACGACCATCAGGCCCCCGATGGAGGTGATGGAGGGGATCAGATAGACGATCGCCGCGATGCCAGCTGCGGCCCCGACGAGGCAGCCCAGGATGCGAAGCGTGAGTTTTTCTACGGTTTCGGCAGTCGTGCCGAGTGAAACGATGTAGACGGTGATGAGGCAGGTATGAATTTTCGGCCAGTCAAGCAGCGAATAAAGAACATAGCAGAACATCGCTGCCGCGGTGGTCTTGAGCGCGTAACGGACATGCTCCGGATTGGTGAACGCATCGGGCAAAAAGAACCCACCGGACTTCTTTGCGGGTCCGTGAGGCTGCGTGTCGGGAGCAACCTCGGCGAAGGCGATAAGCGCCTCTCTGATGCTGGCGAGAACCTCGGCGGCGCGCGGCGGGAGCGATGGTTCGCCGTCGGCCGCATCCTCGAATTCGATGTCAATAGGATATCGGCCATCCTCCAGGATGCGCGCCATGGCGTCCAAGGTGAGTGTCAGCCGCTCGCGCAGCGGCGCGGGAAGCGCCGCGTCGACGTCGCGATCCATCAAATCGATCAAAGCAAGAATTTCGAAGCTCGATGCCGCAGCTTGGCGAAGCGCCTCAATGTGTTCGCGAGCCGCGCTTTTCTCGACGAGAGCAAGCTTCAGCCACTTCTGCAATTCTCCATTTCCCTCGCGCAAGCATTCGGTGAAGTCGCGCCGGATGCTTTCGCTTGGCGCACGCAACATGGCAGCAGCGAGGCGCAAGCGCCGGGCGAGCGCCTGCTCGGCGAGAAGGCGCGGAGGGGGCGCAAGCAAGAGGTTGACGCCAATCGACACTCCAGCCGGAATCCCGATGAAAAGCCATAAATAGAGGAGCGCTCGCGTCGCAATTTCGCCGCCATGAACCGTGCCGAGAAGGTCGAGCGCATAGGCGACGATCAGGGCCACAACTCCGCCGATTGGGCGGAGCTTGCTCGCCGATGCCAGGAAGAGGAGACCCAGCGAGATCGCCGCCATGCTCGCCACGCGCCAAACGGGGTAATCGACGACGATTATTGCGACAATAATGAGGCTCGGAACGATCAGGGAGAACAGGGCCAGCATGGCGATGCTCAGGATCAAGCTGGTTCCGCGATCCGGTTTGTTAAGGAAGAAGACCAAATATACCGTTAGCGCCGGATCCGGCGTTTGATAGATTTCCACCACGAGCGTCGTTAGGGCGCAGATCAGCGCCAATCTTACGGCGAATTCGAGCCGCCCCGGAAATGGCATGAGAAGGCGCAGCAGCTCGGCAAGGCGCCCCTCGCGAGCCTCAGGAGCATGCGTCGCCATGCTTGACCTCGACGACTGCGCTCGCCCCGAGCCTCATAAGTTGCTCGGGGGGATTTTCCAGCCGGACGCGCACGGGAAAGCGCTGCGCAACCCGCACCCAATTCATCGATCGCTCCACATAGGGCACCGAACGAGGGAGATTGATGCGCTCTTCGTCCAACACGCCCCATCCGATGCCTTCGACCACACCTTTGATCGGCCGGCTACGATCGATCATCGAAAAGATGGTCGCGCAATCCCCGACCGCGATGGCGTGCAGATCGGTTTCCCGAAAGTTGCCGACGGCGAACCACTCCTCCGTGCTGATCAAAGTGAACAACGCCTGAGATGGAACGACCATCTCGCCCGATAAAACAGTCAAGCCGACCACGCGTCCATCGTGCCACGCTCGGACGACCGTATCGTCGAGCGCCCGCCGGGCGATCGCGAGTGCCGCTTGACGTGCCTGTACGGCAGCCACCGCCGCTTCCTCAGTGCCGATGGCCCGAAGCGCGGCGGCTTCTTGTTCCCGCGCCTGCTGAAGAGACGTCGCGGCGTCACGTTGCGCCGTTTGCGCTTGATCGAATTGCTGGGTCGGCACATAGGCTTTACCCGCGAGGGGCCGAAGCCTTTCGGCGGTGCGCGTCGCAAGCTCAAGGTTCGTCTGTGCACGCTTGATCTGTTCGGCCGCGATCGTCGCGTTGGATTTCTCCGTCGCGATGGCTCGGCGCCGTGTGTCAAGCGCACCTACGGCGACCCCCAAATCGGCCTCGGCCTGCTCAACAGCCAGGCGATAAGGCTCGGGGTCAATGCGAAAAAGAAGGTCGCCCTTTGACACCTTGGCGTTCTCAGTAACTGGCAATTCGATAATTCTGCCGCCCACCGCCGCAGCGACATGAACGACATCGGCGTCGATCGTCGCATCGTCCGTAGATGGGCGGTTCGAGATTCTGTTCTCGACGTAGAGTCCCATGGCAACGCCAAACGCCATGATCGCAAGCGAGATTATCTTTCCGCGAGACGGACGACGAGGATCACCAGCCGACTTCATGCTCATTACCCGAACCAGATGAGCCAGGTCAGCGCTGCGACGACAAGACCGACCGACGAACACACAAAGAGCTGGAACGGAAGAACGCTAACAAGCCTTGCCGCGACGAAGATGCCGCGAGCCGCGATCGCTCCAAAAATTCCAATAAGGGCGCACAACATCCATGCTGGGAAGAATGCGCCAAACAGCACGAAAGACGGCGCGCCATGACTTGCGCATCCGGCAAAAGCTGGCAGCGTAATGAAAATCAACAGCGCGGATTTACGCGTATTCTGCACGCCCGTACTCGCGCCAAATTCTTTCCACATATCAGTGCGCGCGCCTAAGATCGAAAAGGTCATGAATCCGTTCGGAGAACCAGGTGCTTAGCTTTCCCTTCTCCTCGGTCTCATCGCGCTCAACGGCGGCGAGCGCACGACCAGCATTTTGCTGCTGAGCAAGCGCACGACTAAGTTCTTGGGCGATCTGTGGTCTTGCCTCCAGAACGGGGGCAAGGTCCCTCTTCGTTAGCTCGTAGACGGTAGAGGGAGCGAGCGCGTTGACACTCGCACCGCAAGGGGCTCCCGTTAGCAATCCGATCTCTCCGAAAACATCTCCTGGTCCAAACCGCAGCAGCTCTGTCTCGCCGCTCTTGCCCCTTTTTGTGACCGAGAGGACGCCATTACCAACTATGAACAGCGACTGAAGAACAGTCTCGGGTTCGACCACTGTGTCGCCTTTCTCGTACGAGATTTGCTTCAGCTTGGCGGCAATTGAGGCCCGCTCGTTGGGCATCAAGGTGTCGAAGATTGCTACGAGATCGAGCATGCTCTCTGGAAGCGTCTTTTCTGTCTTCACAGGGTATTCTTCGCGAGCCGGATACGGCCCGTTCTTGGGTGCCGCTAGTTGGGCACCAGCGACGGCAACATGCCGAAAGATGAGATCGAACAATTCATTCTGTGCCGCGGTGGCAGAATTTAGCTGTTCGACGAAGAATGTGATTTCATATCCCGTCTGCGATGCATCGATAGACGTTACACGGACGGTCGGCCTAGGCATGGCTAAGATTGATCGAGAGTTGAGGACGGAAAGCTCAAGAATATTTGTCCCGCTTGCTGGCGGCGTTCTGGAATCGAGCTGGACGGCAATGGTGATTCCATGAACGTTTGACGGAAAATTCGCATTCAGTATCTTTGATTTTGCGATGACGCTGTTTGGCACGATCGCTAGATCTCTCCGTGAGGTTAATACCAAGTCTCTGAAAGTTTGACTCCTGAGGCGGATTCCCAAATCGGCATTTATCTGATTCACCATGGCAAACAGCTTTTGGGAGAGTTTGCCATGTCGACTCCGGTTCCGCTTCGCTCTGACTTTGACACGATTGGCCTGCGCATGCTGGCGCGGCGATCGCGTGACCCCGATCAGACCCGGCGTCTCTTGGCACTGGCCGAGATTTATGATGGCGGCTCGCGGCCGGATGCGGCGCGGATCGGCGGGGTCGGGGTGCAGATCGTGCGCGACTGGGTTGTCCGTTTCAACGCCAAAGGTCCTGATGGTCTCTTGACCGGCAAAGCGCCGGGCGCTCCCAGCATCCTCGGCGAGCGCCAGCGCCAAGCCTTGCGGCAGGTCGTGGAAGATGGGCCGATTCCCGCCCTGCATGGCGTCGTCCGCTGGCGGCTGATCGATCTGGCGCAGTGGCTCTTCGAAGAGTTCCGGGTTTCGATCTCCAAGCCGACGCTCAGCCGCGAGCTGCGGCATATGGGCTTTCGCAAGCTCTCGGCGCGACCGCGCCATCATGCGCAAGACGAGGAAGCCGCGGCGGCTTTTAAAAAAACTTTCTCGCCCTCGTGGAGGAGACCGCCGCAAAAGAGGCTCCTGGCAAGCCGATAGAGATTTGGTTTCAAGACGAAGCTCGGATCGGGCAGAAAAACAAGGTCACCCGCCGATGGGCGAAACGCGGGACACGGCCTTCGGCGCCGCACGACCAGAGGACGAGTTCAGCCTATATTTTCGGCGCCATCTGCCCGGCCGAAGGAAAAGGCGCCGGGCTCGTACTACCCTCCTGCAACAGCGAGGCCATGGCCCTGCATCTCGAAGAAATCTCGCTTGCGGTCGCACCAAGCGCGCATGCGCTCGTTCTTCTCGATCAGGCCGGGTGGCATGTCTCGGCGAAGCTTCCCGTCCCGGACAACATCACGCTCTTGCCGTTGCCGCCGAAATCGCCCGAGCTCAATCCGGTCGAGAACATCTGGCAATTCATGCGCGACAACTGGCTCTCGAACCGCGTCTTCGAATCCTACGACGACATTCTCGACCACTGCTGCTTCGCCTGGAACAAGCTCATCGACATGCCCTGGAAAATCATCTCCATCGGAACAAGAGAGTGGGCCTATCGGTCGTGATCAGCGAGACTTGGTATAAGACGTGCGTAGCGCGCCAGTTTATTTCGATAAAATGGCCCTCCGTACCTCCCTCGATATTGATCCAGTCACCCGGTCGGTACAGCCGGCTAAGGCTGAGCACGAGGCCTGAAAACACATCGTTCAACGTGCTTTGAAGTGCGAGGCCCAAGAGAATGGCGATGGCGCCAGAAGTGACGAGCAAGCCTTGGACAGGGAGATCGAACACGTACGCGATGATGGCGAAAGCCGCGGCCAGATAGATTAGAGCGGAAAGGAGGTCCTGGATCAGCTTGCCTTCATGTCGTCGGTGTTCGAACACGACAACGCTACGCACTAAGGCGACCAAGAACCAAGCCGCCCAAAACCACCAAGCGATCTTCAATGTGCCAACTATGACGTCATGGAATGGCGTGCCAGTCGAATGCAGCGGTTCATAGGGAACAATACCATTGTGCAGAAGAAGCAGGGTCAATAAAACTAGAAAGACGACCCGGACAATTGCGCGCCAAATCGGCTGTTGCTTGAACAGTAATCGACTTACGAGTGCGCCGGTCGCCATGAGCACAAACGCGCCGAGGAGAGGATCGCGTGCGGCTGCTTCGGCGAGAGTAGTCAAGTCAACCATCTTTGCCGTTCTGGCGTAGGAGCCAAGCCGACACGTCACATTTGCACGGAGCGTTCGTCTCCACGGCCAAGACCTCAGTAGGTGTGCGACCACTGTCGATGGCAAGAAGGTGTCTTTGCCGTCGCGGCTCCGTCGCTATTCCCAACAGCAGTACCACAACGCGGTCAAGTCGGGACGGCGTTGTCAGGTTCGGCCCTTGCCGGGCTCGACCTCTGGCGCTTATTCTCCACGATGAGCAAAATCAGCTACGCCGGCTATCGCTTTCCGCCCGAGATCATCCAGCAGGCGATCTGGCTTTACGTCCGGTTTACCCTGAGCTTTCGCGACGTCGAAGATTTGTTGGCGGAACGCGGTATCATGGTGTCCTACTCTTACTGCGTCATAAATTTCTTACGGCGCGAGCCTTTGGCGACAGGCGTGGCGCAGCATGGGCATCGTGAAAGGGTGCTAACAAGCGCGATGATCAATCTTCTGCGCATCGTCGCGATCGAGTTGGGGACGTGGCGTTCGGTCCTCGGCGGTGGAGCCTCCGGATCGATCACCTTCGGGAACGGCAAGTTTTTCGAACCGAGTGGTGTAACAAGGTCGTGAGGGGGGAATCCTCTCCCTCTCGGAGACCAGGAATCCGTAGGCCGCGATGCACAGCGTGGCGTGGTGATGGAAGCCGCGCCAGCCTCGTCCTTCGAAATGTCCGAGCCCGACCTCTTGTTTGAGTTCCTGATAATCGCGCTCGATACGCCAACGCAGTTTGGTGAGGTCCACCAGCTTGCGGAAGGAGATGTTTTTCGGCAGGGTCGAAAGCCAATATTTGGGTGGCTTTTTCTCACCTTCGGGCCGTTCGATCAACAGCCACTCTTCGGGCTGGCTTTCCGAGCGTGTGTAATCTCGATGCGCGGCACGAACCCGCACGCGAGCAAAGCGCGATGACAGCGGCTCGGCCGTCCCCTCCCGCCATTCAATACTGCGCCAGGAGCGCTTGGGGAGGCTGAGAGCGAGCTCCTCGACCGAAATCGGTTTATGCTCGTCGTCGCGACGAAGGCGCATTGGTCGTTGGCCGCGGCCCGACCATTTCTTCGGCGGCAGCGGACCCGTGCCGGGCGTCCACACCGTGGTGTGTGGCAAGATACCAGCCACATAAGTCAACGAGAGCGCGCTGATGCCGGTTCGCAGATTTGTGTTGCAGCCGTAGCCCGCGTCCATCAGGACCACGCCGCGAGAAAGCCCGGCTTTTAACGCCGCTTTGACCTGCTCGAGCGCGATCTCGGGCTTGGTCTTGAAATCTATCTCATCGGGGACGCCCGCCTTGCGTCGATGTTCAAGGTCGGCCGCCCGCTCTTTCGGTAGATAGAGACGCCAGGCCACCGGCAGGCTCGCGTCGTGATTGGCGAGTGACAACGACACCGCCACTTGGCAGTTCTCCCGCTTACCGAGCTGACCGCAGTACTGGCGTGCCACGCCGACCGAGTGCTCACCCTTCTTGGGAAAACCGGTATCGTCGATGATCCACGCTTCGATCGGTCCTTGACTCTCAATCGCCGGCAGGACGATCTCACCCACCTTGGCCAATACCTTCTCGTCTGACCAAGGCGACTGGCCGACAAAATGCAGCAGCGACTGGTGCTGCGCTGCCGTCCGATCTGGCGCCGTTACCGCCGCCATCGGCTCGACGCTCTTACGCTCGCACGGCATTATCAAGCCCAGGCAATAATCTCGCAGTGGGCCGGCCCGGTCCGCATGCCCGATCACACTCACAAGTCCTTCGACATAAGCCGCAAATCGCGACTTGCTGTTGTCCGCCGATCGGAGATTCATCCCAGTATCCCTCCTGCTGATGACCGAATCTCACCGCATAGTTGATTCTCAGCGGAGGTGGCCCGCGACTTTCTGACTCAGTAAGACTACGAAACTGTCCGGCGCTGGGTGAACCACTTCGGACCGATGATTGCGGCGAACCTGCGCAAACGCCGACCCAAACCCTATACAACTCGGCATCTTGACGAAGTCTATCTGAAAATCGATGGCCGCATGGTCTATCTTTGGCGCGCCGTCGATGCCGAGGGTGAGGTCCTCGACGTGTTGGTCCAAGCGAAAAGGAACAAACGGGCGGCATTGAAACTCATGCGCAAGCTTTTGAAGAAATACGGCTTTGTCCCAGACAAGCCCGTCACGGACGATCTCCGATCTTATGGGGCTGCAGCCGGTCATCTTGGGATCGCAAAACGCCACGAGCGCGGTCAATGGCGCAACAACCGAGCCGAGAATTCGCATCAACCGACCCAACGACGAGAATGCAAGATGCAGGGTTTCAAGAGTCCGGGTTCAGCCCAAAAATTTCTCTCAACTCACGCAGCCACCTACAACACTTTCAACGTCCAACGCCATCTCACGTCCGCAAAAACGCACCGAACTTTCAGGGCCACGGCGATGCAGACGTGGCGCGACGTCGTCGCTGCGGCGTGAGCCTAACATGCCAGCAGATTTGTTACGTGCTCTATTTGGTAATGTGACAGCGCCGTCTCAGGACATCCCCCAATCTGATCCCGGAGGAAGGGTCACCCCCCGGTTCTGACATCGCCTAATCCGCTTTCGACACTTCATCGACGGTTCGCTTGCGCTCGCCTCTCTCAATCGCGTCTGCCGAAATCTTGTTCCGACTTTTCCGCAACGTTCACCACCATCGCTTTTGACGACAGCAGCTCGCGGTGGCTTGAGATCAACACCTGATTGTCGACCTCGAAGGGCACTCCTTCATCTCTCGTACAGTTGCGCACCGCGGATCAACCAACGATGCTCGTGACACAAGACCCGAAGCGGCCATTTAAAACGGCATTGATCGCCTGGACCTGGTGAAGAACCGCTTTGTCGGCATGAAGAACCGCAGCGTCTATTAGACACCGGGCGGCAGAAGCTTATGGGTCATCACCAAGTCTTAGGAGGGTGGCCCCTGGTCTGAGCCTGACCTCCCAGATCAGGGGCCCGTTCGGGCCCGCCAGCTCGCCGACCGCGCTATATGTTGCACTAATCCCACACTCACCATTCATTAACGCGTCAGGCGTGACTTTGACGAAGTTTTGACGAAAATGCCGGGACAATCTCGTCTCCAGTGCAACGAGGCATGCCTGCCCATTGACGCTGAGATTAAAGCAACCGGGAAAAGCCCTAGCAAGCCCCCGGCCGAGGAGGGATTTGCCGTCTACGGCTTGAGGAACTCGTATACCCGCGCTTCCGACCTGATGAGAGATGCAATGAACGGACTTTACGTCTACTCAATAATGGTTGGTGGGTCTCTCTTAGCTCTGTTCATTTGGATCTCGCGTCGCTACGACGTTCCGCTATATAGACAGGCAGAAATTGCCTTTTTGTTCGGTGCATTCATGCTTTGGACAGTCATAATGACTGGCCTGTATAGCCCGTTTCAATCTTCTGTCCCTTTAGCGCAGCAGAACAGAAATCCCGCTCCAGCAGCCGCTCCCTCCGACAATCGCGTGTTTTTGGAGAAGTTTTTCGATACGCCGCAACATTCTGGACAACAACCGCCTCTGCCTGCGCTAGCATACGCGGCTCCGAAAAGCGACGTTCTTGATAATGAGCGAAAGATCACATCGGACCCGCTGCTCGGCTTAGAATTCGTGGACGGCCGTTTATGACATCTCAGCGCATACGGTCTATCTTCCCGATGGCACGGAATTGGAAGCGCATTCAGGCCGAGGCGGCAGGTTGGACGATCCGCGTTACGTGCATGAACATATGCGTGGGGCGACGCCGCCCAATGTCTACGAGCTTGCGTTAAGGGAGAAGACCTTCCACGGGGTTCAAGCGTTGCGCCTCAAACCTGTTGCCGGCGGTAACATCTTTGGACGGTCAGGTCTCCTCGCACACACTTACATGCTCGGCCCGAAGGGTGAGTCCAATGGATGTGTGGTCTTCAAGAACTACAATGCGTTTTTGCAGGCATTTCAAAATGGTCAGGTCAAACGTCTGGTCGTGGTGGATAATCTAAACCGAACTAGCAAAGTTACGCTGACAGTCGACCAAGATCTTACCCCTCAACCGAGTATTCGGGTGGCTTCACGCGACGAAACAGCCCCTTTTGGGATGAACGAGACGCATGCGGGAAGGTCCGAGATTGGTCAAACTCAACGGAAAAGCAATTATTGGTCTACGCGTCGAAAAAGGATTAGTTCGCTTTGGGGTCAGAAGCACAATTTCATCGAAAAACTGAGAAGCGCCAAACTCAGAAGAAATCGACCTGCACATTTTTTCAAGTTGGCGTCGATGACGGATAATATCCGGCACCTTGCTCGAGTACGTTCGCGATCTTCCTTGGTCGCTCACCGCATGGTTTTGAGTTGGAGCGCCGAAACCATGCGGACGGAGCGCGCAGCGCGCAAATCTCCCTCGACGACGACTGAAACGGCCCTTTGTCGGCGCCCAAAGATGCCCCATCCACGCGATCGGCTATGGCCGCATCCGGCGAGATCGAGCGCAACCTTATACCCGTCACGCTCCTCGACGATGACGACATCGACGAGCTACACGCCGCGAATCGCTTTGCCAGCCGGAGCGCCTACTTTGGCTAGCGCGTCGCCGGGCAACGCGCCCTCAAAAACATGCACTGCACCATGCTCTTTCGCGCTTTTTTGACCCGCGGAAGCGCTTCAAGTTAGTCAGCGTGGATTGTTGGCCGTCGAGTTCCACCAGGACCACGCTCAAAGAACTATCCTCGGCGGCGGCGACGCCGCTTAAGAGCCAAACAAGGGCGATAAGCACAAAACATGACGGAAGGTCCGCAAGGGGTACGAGATCACTTTGGCGCGGGGCTCCTTCGCGCCATTAGCGGTCGTTTCCAATTGGAGTGATACGATGTGGCATTGAAGCACGCTCGTCCATCAACTGGCGATAGCGTGCGACACGGAGAGACTTCCGACACTTCGGGCCCACTCAGTTGTGCGTCTAAGGCCGCTAGCAAAGATTTGCGCAACCGCCCGCGTTGCGGCCTGCTAGCGCACCTTCACCGTGAGGTCGGTGCCAACGGGGCCCGTCTCTTCGCTGAGCGGCTGGTCGGAAATGATTAGCGAGGCGCCTGTCCACAGACGCTCCGCGATCCGGGCGCGGACGTCCTGGGCAATCTCGATGCGCTCGAGCGCATCGGCGGCGCTCGAAGGGGACCCGTGCAGTTTCGGCGGTGCACCGACCTGTTCCTCGACCGAGGCCGTTTTCCTCTTACCTTCGCCCCGTTCCTCGGCAAACCGAGTCGGAATCGACACGACCGACCATTTGAGCGAAGTCCCATCGCCTTCCACCGCCGTCGCGATATAAAGGTGCGAACCGAGCGGCGTCTCCGGATCACGCACGCTCGCCGGCGCATCGAAAACGGGCGCAAGACCCTGGCGCACGTAAATCCGTTGGTCTTTTTTGCTGACCAGCATGGACAGGGGCGACGTTCGCCGCAGCGCTTCCTTCTCGGCATTCGCGGCGGCGTCGGAGGCCGCTGTCGCATCGTTCAAGCGTCGAACGGCGTCCGCCAAGTCAGCGGCCTTGGCGGCGGAAGCCGTTTTCGCGGCCTCGAGCTTCGCCGCGGCATCAGCGAGCGCTGCCTCGACGTTCATTGTGGCCATCGCCGCCGCATCCGTGGCGGCCGCCGCCCGTTCGTCCGTCTTGGAGAGGCGTCCAGCCTCGGCCCTGCCGAAGACATTGCCATCAGTGGCCTTGAGCTCCGCCACCAGGATGGATTCCTGTTGCTTGGCGCTCGCGGCGGCCACCGCCACTTGGTATGCCTTGGCCGCGGTTTCGGCTTTCGCTTGAGCTGAAGAGTGGGTAGCTTCGGCCGCTTTGAGCTCCGCCGCCGCGCGAGCCGCTTCTTGCTGCCCGACGCGGACGGCCACGGACGCCTCCTTTACGGTCTTGACGGCCGCGGCCCTCTCGGCCACAGCCTTGGCCCTGAGCTGCTCGGCGTATTGATGCGGATTGATCAGAGGCGGCTGGGCGGCGGCGAGAGCCGCCTGCGGCGCGTCGGGAGCCGCTTGGTCGGCTTCCGCCTCAACCCGCATCTTTGGCGCGGGCAGCAGTGGATGCGTGAATTCGATCGGCGTCACTTCTTGCGGCGAGATGACGACGCGCTCGCCGATCTTGGTCAATCCCCAAAGTTTGGCGGCGAACCCGGCGGGGAGCCGGATGCAACCGTGCGAGGCCGGATGACCGGGAACGACGCCGAGATGCATGGCGATGCCCGACCATGTGATGCGCTGCATGAACGGCATCGGTGCGGCAGAGTAGATATTCGAGCGATGGTATCGCTCGCGGCCGATTATGGTGAACACGCCCTTCGGCGTCGGATGGCCGAGCATGCCAGTCGAAATCGCCGAGCGGTCGACGAGCCCGTGGTCATTGTATATGGAGATGCGCTGGTCAGCGACCGAAATAACAGCAAACAGCGGCCGCTCGCCGTTATTGATTTCGGCGCTCTTCGCCCCCGGTGCAGAGGGCGCACCGCCTATATTCGAGCTGCTATGGCCGTATGCTCTGCGTGCGGTCCAAGGCTGGTCGATGTCGAACGACGAAGGGTAACCCCGCATCACAGTCGGCGTCGCCTCGAAGGCGAGGGCCTTCGTCGCAACGGAGACGGCGAAGACCGCCGAAAAGGCGCAAGCACAGGAAATTCGGTCGTGCGCCCCAACAGAAATTCTCATGTTATCTGAAATCTCCTTGATCTCAAATATCCTGAGGCCGGCTTTTGGCGTGTGTCAGCTCGAATGCGTAACGCTCGAACCCCTCATGCCAGACGCGATGTGCGGTGGAATTACATTTCTTGATCAACGCGCTCAGAGGTTAAGCGGTTCCATCGTCGCCGTAATAAACCCCGCTCCGGGGATCGTTTCCAACCGCCGGCTTTCCTGGCTTGTCCGATGCCAGGCAAGGAGTTCCTTTTCGATCGGATCTGTAATCTGAGTTCCATCAGCTGCGCGAGTGGCCGAAGAGCCGTACGCACCAGGGCGGGAAGATCAAAGATATCCTCGGCGAAGACTCTCTCGATCAGTTCGCGCACATGCCTGATGCCTTGCACAACCACGATCCCGAACTCGGCAAGATGCGCCCGGAACGCGATTGCCAGCATCGACTGCTGCCGGATCAGCAGCACCCGCGTGCGATGCAGCATGAGGACAGCTTGCTGGCCGGCGCTTTTGACCGGCACACATACCGCCCGACGGCGAGACCAGGGCCTGGTGGGGTAGGCTCAAGAGGGGTTATACCTACCTCAGCCTCCAGACCGGGATCGAGGCCTCCGCCGCGCAACGGACCTCAGTCCATTCCCTCGCACCCGTTGCCGTGCTCTCAATGCCAGGCAAAATTGGCGCGCGCCCGATTGGCGAGATAACGGCGCCGTAGACCTCGACCTCAGCACTCCTGCCCTTCAGTGCGAGCAGCGATTATTCACCGTCGAGCACGTGCACGTCCACACCGGCGGGCAGGCAATCGTTGGCTCGGTGAGCCAATCTGGAGGGGGGCGGGATAATGACGAAAACCGAGGACAGCCCCAGCGCCGAAAGGGAAGCGCAACGGGAAATATCGTCACGGAGGCTTCACTACAGAGGCGATCGATGAACAAAGGCGTGTCGCGTCATTGATCCGGGATAGCCGCGATTTCCTGTCCCGGCTGCGGTAGCCTAAGCGGACCTATACGCTCAAGACACACTGACAAGCGACCTTGACGAACTGGAGGAGGGCGAGGCGCCCGTCACTGCCGACGCCGATCGCCTGCGGTGGCATTGTCATGTCTGGACGGCGCCCGCTGATCAAGGGTTTTTTTGCGGCGTTGCGTTTGATCGTGGGTGCGGTCATGTCTTCGGCCTGTCGATGCGGGTTTTGACGCCCCGCTGGCCCTGATGTTGTCCGCTGATCCCTTGCCCCAAATCACGTTGGCGCGCTTGACGGCGCAGACAATGCCACGGGCTTTGGGATCAATCCGCGCTCTTCGCATCACCTCTTGGTCACCCTCGATTCTTTTGCAGCCCTTGGCCGCTGACGATGTCGGCGGTCGTTACGCCGGAGCTGCGCTATAGGTTGTCTTACCGCGCATGATCGCGAAGGCGATGCGCGCCATTTTATTGGCGAGCGCGACGGCGACAAGCTTGAAGGGCTTAGTCTGCATGAGCTTCTTCGCAAAGGATCGCAGCGCGTCGTCGTGCGGCTTGCGATGATAGAGGACCGCATGCGCGCCCACGACGAGCAATGTCCGCAAATATCGATTGCCCATCTTCGAGATGCGGCCCAATCGCTCCTTGCCGCCGGACGAGTTTTGTCTCGGCGTCAGGCCAAGAAAGGCGGCGAACTCACGCGGACCCGAGAAAGCGGAGACGTCTTGAACGCTCGCGGCCATCGCCGAGGCCGTCACCGGGCCGAAGCCAGGAATAGTCATCAGCCGGCGCGCCATTTCGTCGCCTCGAGCCATCGCGGCGATGCTTCGATCGCTGCGTGCAATCTCCTGATCCAGAGCATGCAGTTGACGCACGAGCGGGGCGAGCGCCGCGCGGACGCAGGCCGGAATCGTCTCGTCGCCTTCCGCCATGACGAGCCCCGCCATTTCGCGGGCGTTCTTGAGCCCCTGCGCCGCGATGACCCCAATCTCGGCCAGATGCCCGCGAAGCGCGTTGATCAGTGCTTACCCATCACGTCCATATCCTGGAAATGAACGGCGACAGTTACAGGCTCAATCAGAGCAAGCGCCGCTCACGCCGTGCCAGTGCTGCCACCCCGGCGGATAATCCGACGCAAGCCTGATGCTTGGAGAAAAGGGCCAAGTTACCGGCCCTTCTTGCCCGCTTCACTGATGCATTTTCGCTCCGGGAAACCGATGCACTTTTCCTCCGGCGTTGACAGGCACACCAGTATAACGTTATAACATTACCTAATGGCAAAGCTGTCAACGGCGGAGTAAAGCCGGCCATTTGGGCGGAGCAAAAACAGGCCAGTTTGCGGCGTGGGCATCGAGCACGACGCGCCACGGCCGCCCCGGCGGAGATGGCCGGGGTTTCGTAGCCGGGGCGGCCGTGGCTTTCAGGAATTTGGGATGATTTCGCCGGTTTCGGGATCGGCGGCTGCGGCGACCTCATCGGGGGGTCGAGGGTCGCGCCGCCGTCTTGCCTTCGATTGCTTGAGCCGGTAGCTCTCGCCGTTCAGCTCCAGAATATGGACATGATGCGTGAGGCGATCGAGCAGCGCGCCGGTCAGACGTTGGTTGCCGAAGACGCTCGTCCATTCCTCGAACGGCAGATTCGACGTGACGATGGTCGAGCCGCGTTCATGACGCTGGCTGAATATTTCAAACAGAAGCTCCGCGCCGGTTTGGGAAAGCGGCACATAGCCGAGTTCGTCGACGATGAGCAGTTTGACGGAGGCGAGCTGCGCCTGGAGTTTCAGGAGACGCCGCTCGTCGCGCGCCTCCATCAATTGATGAACGAGGCCGGCCGCCGTGAAGAAGGAGACCGGGAAGCCGCGTTGGCAGGCGGCCAGGCCGAGCGCCAGACAGGCATGCGTCTTTCCCGTGCCGGAATTACCCAGAGCAATGACATTGTCGCGGGCGATGAGATATTCGCAGCGCGCGAGTTCGAGTGTCAGCGGCTTGTTGAGCGATGGAATGGCGGTGAAGTCGAACGTGTCGAAACTTTTCACCGCCGAAAAATGCGCGGCGCGGATGCGGCGCTCGACCATGCGCCTTTCGCGATCGATGAGTTCGAGTTCGGCGAGACGCAGCAGGAAGCGGACATGATCGAGACCTTCGCGTGCCGCCTCTGCGGCGACTTTTTCATATTCGCGCAGGAAGGTCGGCAATTTGAGCTGCCGCAGATGATGGGCGAGCAGAATCTGCGGCGGCGCCGGGCTGGCAGCAGGAGCCGCCGCCGTCATGCTGCCCTCCCGGAAACGAGAACCATATAATCGGCGGCTGAGGTTGTCTTGACGTTCGCGGCGGGCAGATAGGGATAGTGGCCGAGATCGAGGTTTGCGGGTCTGTGTTCGACCTTGGCGATGACGAGTTGCTTGATCGCATCGAAGCTGATCGCGCCGAGCCGGATCGCGTCGAGCGCGGCCGCGGCGACGAGCGTCTCGGGAAAGACCTCTATCAGCCGCAGCGCCTGGATGAACTCGCGTTTGCCGCGATTGCCCATGCGGGCTTCCAAGAGCCGCCGCAGATGCTGGAGCGGTTCCGGAAGTGTCCAGTTCTGCAAGGGAGCCGCTTGATCGAGCGCGCCGGGCTTTTGCTCGAGGAGCGCCAGATAGTGCTTCGGGTCAAAGACGAACTGACCACGGCCATAGACGCGCGGATGGCGGGCGATCTCGCTCGCGCCGCAGATGATCGCGACCTCGTCGACGAAGCCCTTGACCAGGACGTCGCGAAAGCCATAGGCGGTTGGCGCCGAATAATCGTTCATGCGATAGCGCACCAGCGCGGTCGAGGAGACCTTCGCCGGGCGCTTGTCGCAGGGCTCGAAGGGCAGCTCGGGCAAAGCCCGTAGGACCGCTTGATCCGCAGTAAGCCTTTCGCCAATTGTCTGCTCGTGGCGGCCGGCGCGCTCGGCTTGCCGGGCGCAGCAGCGTTCTTCCAGAGCGGCGTTGAGCGCCTCGAACGAAGGAGTGTGCGGCACGGGGGTGAGGAAGTTGGCGCGGGAATACTTTGTAGTAGCTTGTATTTGATCTTACATACGGCGTCCTTTTGGAGATGGCCGGTTCACTGCCGATGGTGGTCAGGCAGCGATCATTTTTTCCCTCGCAATCGGGATGGCGTCAAGGAATGTTTGCAGCGGCGTCTTGCCGAAGCACCAGCGGCCTTGATGCGGTCTCTCCTCGTTGTAGCTTTTGACCCATAGATCGAGGTCGTCCTGCAAATCCCCGATCGAGGCATAGAGCCTCTTTCGGAAGGCGATGCGATAGAACTCATCCCGCACTGTCTTGTGGAAGCGCTCAGCGATGCCATTCGTTTGTGGGCTCTTCGTCTTGGTCCTGGAATGGTCAATATCTTCCACCGCGAGATAGAGCTCGTATTCGTGATGCTCGGGATTGCCGCAATATTCGGTGCCGCGATCGGTCAGAACACGTGAGAGCTTCACTTCCTTTTCGTCGAAGAAGGGCACGACCCGATCGTTCAAGAGGTCGGCCGCGGTGATCGGCGTCTTGCGATCATAGAGTTTGGCAAACGTCACTTTCGAATAGGTGTCGATGAAGGTCTGTTGGTAGATGCGGCCGACCCCTTTCATGTTGCCAACATAGAACGTGTCCTGCGCCCCGCAGTAGCCCGGGCATTCGCTCTCGAACTTGGCCCGTGCGCCTCCTTTTCGGTCTTGGCCTTCTCCAAGGCTATGACCTGCGCCTCGGTCAGGATCCGGCCTTGCCTCAGCAACCTTGGCTTCCAGCGCCTTGAGCCGTTTCTTCATCGTCTCGAGATCATGGCGCTGCCAGACGCCGCGCACGCCGGCCGGCGAGATCGAGTGGCCAAGTTTCCTCATTTCGTTAGCGACGCGGATCTGGCCGAAGGCCGGCTGCTCCAGCGAGAATTCAACGATCCGCGCCTCGATCTCGGGCGCGGTCCGGTTCGCCAGGATTGGCTTCCTGCGGCTGATCTCTTGCAACGCCAGCTCGCCGCCTTTGTCATAGAGTTCCTTGAGGCGGTAGAAGCTGTCGCGGCTATAGCCGAGCATCTTGCAGGCCTGGCTCACATTGCCGAGCTGCCTGGCGAGCTTGAGCCAAGCCCACCTTTCCTTTGATAATCTTCTGGTCCTTGGTCATCGTCGGTGTCCTCATAAAACGCCGAGGCCGGGCTCTCCGCAAACCTGGCCAGCTCCGCGCCCAGCCTCGGCTCTCGCTTCGGCCTTATGACACCAAATGTCGGATCAAATATCAACTAGTACAAATACTTCACCAGTGCCTCGACCTTGCCTTCACATGAGGATTTCTCCTGTCAACCGGATTCAAACTATTGTCGCTATCTTGAACGTAGTGCTGGCCCGAGCCTTCAACACAGAACGGCACGAATGCCGCGTCACCTCACATCCGGTCGCCGCCTCGACGGCTGCACCATAATTCCCCATGCTAGGGCGATCGGCTCGGAAGGGTGCGACCAATCTTATCAGCGGCGTGTTTCAGCCAGACAAAGTCGCGGTTCACCCTGCCGCACCCAACGAGACTGGCCGAGTCTCGCGGATTCTTGTTTCTTTATAGCCTCCTGTCCTTCACGCGATCTTCAGTGTGGCTCCTTCAGGTATTTCGCCGAACGTGGCGAAGCGCCAGAACGCAATGAGCAGCTTGCGCGCGAGCGCGGACGATCGCAATTCGGCGATGGCGGCCCCGGTCGCCTTTGACGCGGTTCTGGAACCATAGGGTCAGCGCCGATTTGGGCTGATGGCGCAGCCAAAGCCAGGCGGCCTCTATCATCGTGGTCCTCAATCGTGGGTTCCCTGATTTGGCGATTCCTTGCTCCTTGTTCATATCGCCACTTTGCCAAGGGCTTGGGGCTAAGCCAGCGTAGGCTGCTAGTTGGCGGCGGTTTGCGAACCGACGATACAGACCCTCTTGCCAAAGCACTGACGCAAACTCCGGTCCGATGCCTCGTAGTTTCAAAAGCTGAGCGCCTGGTGACGGCTCGGTGGTTTCGCAAGGGCAGAGCAACGCATCGCGTTCAGCCTCGATCTCCGCGATCTGCTTGCGTAGTAACTCAAGACGTTCGAGTTCGCGCTTGATCTCAGCTTTCATGCGCTCGGGAAGGGGTCGCCCATCCCCTGTCCGAAGATTGTCGAGGAGTTCGCGTGACTTGGCGCGCCTTGGTTCGAACCCGGCAATTCCTTGGGAGGCCATCAGCCCTTTGATGCGGTTAATGTGCTCGATGCGCTCTTTGACCATTGTCTTGCGCTCGCGCGAGAGCCGGCGCCGGTCCTCGTCTTCGGGGGTTGGCACAACCACCATAGCGCATACGCGTGGCTCACCGCGCTTGAAAGCCATCAGCGTTCGAAGCAAAAGCTCCCCGTCAATCGCATCAGTCTTCGCTCGACGATGGCGCCGGGAAACAGCGATGGAGGCCGATTCAACCACGTGACTTTCGATTCCGTTCGACACGAGAACACGATGAATCCAGAAGCCATCAAATCCTATTTCCTGAATGCAAATGATCCTCACGCCGGCGTGTATCCGCTGCTCGGCCTTGGCACGAAGCTCGCCCAATAGCCGAAGCAGCTCGGCAATATCGCTCCCGGGAACGGAGTGCCGAGAAAATTTATTCGTGTTCGGAGAAAGCGATGTCACCAGCCATCGTGCGCGGCTCAATTCGATTGACACGAATATTGCCGCTTCTTCCACCGAATTGGACAAGCTGGGTTCACGATTGCAAACATTAGCTTCCATGATCAATTCCTCGATTGCGCTTCTCGCTAACACCGGCAGCATCGCTGGTGGCAATCCTCATGGTATCTTGTCATTGCCTTTGCCGGGTCGGCCAAACCGCTCTTGAAATAGGTAATGGCTAACAAGCTCTGTGAAGGCGCGGGTTCGCTGGCGCTTGCCGTCGCCGAGAATGCGCGCCACCGCGATTTTGAGATTATCGTACAAAATCGACAGCGGCACGCCGCCGAAAAAGGCAAATGCCGAGATGTGCCCATCCAGAAAAGCTTCCGTCGTCTCCGCCGGATAGGCCTTGATGAAGCAGGCGTCCGAATGCGGCAGGTCGAAGCAGAGCACATGCAGCTTCATCCGTACGCCGCCGACGACGCCAAAGCATTCGCCGAAGTCGACCTGCGCATGGCCAGGCGGATGGGCCAGCGGCACGAAGACTTCGCGCGACCGGCTGCGGGCGATCCGAACGTAATCCTTCACTACGGTATAACCGCCGGCAAAACCGTGTTCGAGCCGCAGCCGTTCGAAAATCCGCTTCGCGGTGTGCCGCTGCTTCGGCGGTGCCGTCTTGTCGGACTCCAGAATCGCGTCGATTACCGGTACGAGCAGTCCGAGCTTTGGCCGCTCCGGAGCCTTGGATCGCACATAGCCGGGCGGCGCCGAATAGCGGCACATCTTGGCAATCGTATCCCGGCTCAGTCCGAAAACCCGCGCCGCCTCGCGTTGGCTCTTCCCTTCGATGAAGACAAACCGTCGAACCGCTGCGTAAATCTCCACCGCGAACATCCCCGGCCATCCCTCTTCGAATCAGACTTCGAAAAGGTTCGGCCTCGAAAGTGGCCGGGTTTTACTCCGCCAGGCGCGACCGCGTTATGCCGCCGCTCCGTGGCCTACTATTGCTCCGCCGCGTACATGATGCTCTGGTCCAAATTTCGGATCGCCGTTTTTGCCTCCTCAAGCAGATCGTCGAGCTTGCGGCCGTCATCATACTCGAGCGAGGCGCCCATTCGTTTCAGGGCAAGAAGGCGTTGAAGCCTGGTCGCCTCCGCCTCCCTCAGAGACTCAAGTCGATGAGATCGTTTGGCACATCGCCCTTCCAAGGGTCGCCGGTGTTCCAGACGCCGTTCACGCAGTCGTTCTCTGGAGCGATTCAAACTATCACGCCCGCTTGTCGACCGCAAATTCATGCTTCAGTTTCGTGGATCCGTCGTCACGTCCGATGCCAGTTTGCTCGTGTATCGCGAGCTCGACGACGCGCTCGGGCCGACCGTGATGGCTGGTGAGATGCTCACCGACGCGAGCACCGGCAATAACCGCGGCGCACGCATCACGAGAGCCGTCCATATCAATGGGAACGCTGTTGCGCCGATGAAGGCCGCCATGGCGATAATCTCCGGCAGTCTCTTTCTCAAATGAACTGGCCTGCAAATTGATCTAATTCAACCCGACGACTCTGGAGAGAGTTCAATTATTTGCATGGAGGCATTTGCCAGTATTTTGTGGATTGCCATCGATTGTCAATGCTCCAAATGGGTGATCTCAACTATTCGATGCTCCGAGCCTCGCCGTCTCGTTGTTGGCCGCTTAATGCACGTCTTGCCTCGCTGGGCGTCGGTAAATATAGACGTGCGGGCTGAGAGCGCCCCGCCCTATTGACAAGTAAAACCCACGAACGTGAAAAAGCCCTCCCGTCACTATTTCGAAAGGAATTCATGATTCGTTTACGTCTCACCCTGTGAGGCGGATGCGGTCATAGCTGCGAAAGAGATTGCGGTAAAGAGATACGTCGTGAAGATGAGCGCTGATTGGACTTTTTATCCCCAGTTGTTTGATCTTATACCAGCCGCCCGAGAACTTGCGCGATCAGCTTCGATGCGGTGAAGATGCTGCTGCCGGCGAGACTTGAGAACCGGCCGGCCCGGCTCGATCTGACATTCTACCGTTATCTGCCGGCCGCGACCGTCGGGGCGACCGATCCACGCTCCTCGGGCTCATCGCCAATTCGGCCTCTACAGCTCTCTCCGCAGGAGCACGGGCATGACCTGTCAAACAGCATTGAATCGGGACCCCGGATCGGTGTGCAAAAGGTACCCCTTTTGGCGGGGAGGAACGACAGCGCTCGCCCCCGGCGGAGCTGGTCAGGGTTGCGCAGCCGGGGCGAGCGCGGTGGCGTGGGAGGGGGCTTTGAGCGCTAGGCGCGGTTTTTGAAGCGCCAGCTTTCATTTCCGGTTTCGACGATGTCGCAGTGATGGGTGAGACGATCGAGGAGCGCGGTCGTCATCTTGGCGTCGCCGAAGACGCTCGGCCATTCGCCGAACGCCAGATTGGTCGTGACGATCACCGAGGTGCGTTCGTAGAGCTGGCTAACGAGATGGAAGAGCAATTGCCCGCCAGCCTGAGCGAAGGGCAGATAGCCGAGTTCGTCGAGAACGGTGAAGTCCTTGCGAGTGAGGTAATCGGCGATTCGTCCCTGCCGCCCTGCGCGTGCTTCGGCCTCCAGGCGATTGACGAGATCGACTGTATTGAAGAAGCGGCCGCGCAGGCCGGCGCGGATGCAGCTTCGCGCGATGGCAATGGCGAGATGCGTCTTGCCGGTCCCGGTGCCCCCCACGAGAACGACGTTGCGTTGCTGCGCGATGAAGCCGCCTCCGGAAAGATCACGCACCAGGGTTTCGTTGACGGTCGTGCCGTCAAAGTCGAAGTCATCGATGTCCTTGGCCAGAGGGAGTTTGGCGATGGTCATCTGATATTTGATGGAGCGCGCCTGCTTTTCGGCAATTTCGGCCTTAAGAAGATCGCCGACGATTTGTGGCGGCTCGTGCTGCCGCTTTATGCCAGCCGCCATCACATCATCATAGGCGGTTCGCATGCCGAAGAGCTTGAGTTCGCTCATGAGGTCGAAGATTTGCGTGCGTTCCATCAGCCTGAACTCCTCAGTTGATCGTACCGGGCACAATCGGCGAGCGGGACGTGCCGGAGTTTCAGCGCGTCCGGGGTGAGTATGGTGAGTGGCGGACCGGGATCACGGCGACGCGCCAGAATGTTGAGAACGACGTCGGCGGAATGGACGCCCTCGCTCAACGCCTCGGCACAGGCGGCCTCGACCGCCGGCAGCCCGTCGTCGAGAACCGCCGCGAGGATTTTCACCATCTGCCGATCGCCATCGGCGGAGCCGGTGAGTTTGCGGCGAATTTTCTCCATGGCCGAGGGCAAGACCCAGTCCTTGAACGGCGCGCCATTCCTCAGAGCGCCGGGCTTGCGGGCCAGAACCGGAACGTAATGCCAGGGATCGTAAATCGTCTCTTCGCGGCCAAAGGATCGCCGATGTTCGCCGGCGGCGATCCCGTCCTGGCGAATGACGATCCGGTCTGCATAAGCGTGGATTTCGACCGGACGCCCGACCGCGCGCGCCTTCACCGAGTATTTGTTGTTATCGAACCGGATAAGGCAGGTCTTGGACACCGCCGCGCTCACTGCATGGAAGCCGTCGAAGCGGCCGCGCAGTTGCACGAGCTTTTGCCGTTCGTCCTCGAAAACCTCCCAGATCGTGCGGCTGGCGCATTCTGGATGACGATGCGCCTTGGCGTAAGCGACACATTTGTCGAGGAGCCAGGCATTCAATTCGTCATAGCTCTTGAATCTCAGGCGCGGCGTGAAAAAGCGCTCACGCACCAAGCCGACCTGGTTCTCGACCTGGCCCTTTTCCCAGCCCGAGGCCGGCGTGCAGGCCACTGGCTCGACGAGATAATGCCCGCACATTTGAAGGAAGCGGCGATTGTATTGCCGGTCCTTGCCGGCGAAGATTGTCTCCACCGCGGTTTTCATATTGTCATAAATGCCGCGCTCGCAGGCGCCTTTGAAAAAGGCAAAGGCGCGGTCATGCGCGTCAAAGACCATCTCTTGGGTCTCGCGTGGATAGGCGCGGACAAACGGCATGCGGCTGTGACAGAGCCGCATATGGGCGACCTTCACGGTCACCGTCGCGCCGTTCAGCACGACGATTTCATGGCTCCAGTCGAACTGATAGGCCTCGCCGGGAGCAAAGGTGAGCGGCACATAAGCCTGCGCCAGCGCCACACCGCGTTCCTTGCGCCACGTTTTCGCGTAACGGCGAACCGCGTCGTAGCTTCCGGCATAACCAAGGCTGCGCAGTTCTTCGAATAGCCGAACAAGCGTCAGCCGCTCGCGCGCCGATTTTTCTGCATTCTCCAACAGCAGGGAATCCAGCCGCTCCCGCCACGGTCCGATCTTGGGAAGCGGCTGCGTCAAGCGTTCGTAATGGAACTCGGTCGCTTCGGATCGGATGACCTTCCGGACGACCTTTCTGGAGACGTGCAGCTCCCGGCAAATCTCCTTGATCGGCTTTTTCTGAACAAAAAACGCCCGGCGAATCTTGGCGATCGTTTCCACAACCAGCATTCCAATCTCGGCCTCCCAAAATCCAGGAGGCCACTGTGGACCCTCAGCCCCGGGGTCCCGATTGGATGCAAATCACCCCAAAAGCGGGGTCCTTATTCCATGCTTATTCACACATGACCATGTCACAAGAGATCCCAACCCCGGCGATCGTCGCGCCCCAGGTGCTGCTCGGCAATCATCTCAAGGCCTTGAAGCTTCCCACGTTCGCGCGCGAGTACGAGAAGGTCGCCATGGAATCGACGCGGGATCGCGCCGATTACCTGCGCTATGTCGCGGCGCAAGCGCAGGATAACCCTGGCATGCTTGTCTTGTCGCAATTCGCCGACGACCAACAATCGACCCCGCCGAAATGGAAATTGAAAAACGGCGAGCAGAGACCCTCGCCCGAAACCCGCCCCCCATGGACCGAAATAGGGGAGCCGTAGAAGAGTATCCGGCTGATCGCCATCTGTTTCAGCCTTCAAATACTTTTTGTCGGAAGAGCTGGCGGCTACAATAACTCCAACTATTCTGCGATGAGCTTGAACAAAAAACGTCCGCTCGCCGCTCTCTATTTTGCCAATCGCATCATTCAACGTCATTTTCCACTGAGAGCTTTCGTAGCCCCCAACGTGGATAATCCTTTCATGGGTGCTCATTCTTTCAGTTCTGTTAATGCACTTTATCTGCATGGTGTTCGCCACTCGAGCCTCCTAACCGGCGCACATTGACCGCCGCCATTGCTCTCCTATAAGGGAACCGGCCCCCTACGCCTCTCGCCAATGCGGCGGATAGGTCCTATCGTAGCCTGGGAGCTGCTCGACCCGTTGCATCCAGACGCCGCTCTCAACATATCCTTCTAGGCGCGCAAGCCCTAGGTGCACCTTCTCGCGCTCTGCTCTCGCCTCGTCAGCGCTGAGCGGCGGTCCAAAGAGGATCGAGCGGATTAGGCGTTGGCTGGACGGCCAGAAATCGGAGATGGATGCCGAGATGCGCTGAAATATCCGGCCGGCTTCCTCGGCAGTGTGCCCGATAAGTGGCGGGCTTGGGTGCTTGCGGTCCAGATAGACCATGATCGCAAGGGATTCGTGGAGCGTGAAATCGCCGTCGTGGAGTGCGGGGACACGGCCGACAGGATTGATGGCGAGGAACTCCGGGGTCTCGAGCTCGCCCTTTGATGCTTCGAGAAGCTTCCCTTCGTAGTGGTACCCTTCACCTCCGCAGCGAGTAGAACCCGCGGCGACAAGCCAACTCGACTGACTCATCTCGACTGCCGCAGCAAAGGGGCTCCCCGAGATCCAATAGATTTCCACTGCCCTGCTGACCAACACGGGCTTCATCCTGCCACCATGGTTCGATCGGTTTTTCGCGCGCATGCTTGGGGATGACGGCTTTGACCAGATCGGCGAAGTTTTTTTGTGTGTCTCCTGCGCTGCGGGATCCTGCCGCGGATGTCGCGGCCGCACCGACAGCCGCCGAAAGCCGAGGCGGCGCAGCATCGCGCCGACGCCGCGCTCGGCCAAGGTCACATTGAACCGCGCCTTGATCACGCGGGCCAGATCCACCCGGCGCCAGCGAACCACACCATCCACGGCAAGGTCTGGTCCTTTGCGAACCAGCTCTGCTCCTGCCGCGTCCTGCTCTGGAGTGAGCCGTGGTTTCGGTCCAGCTGCCATCCGGTTGCAGAGCCCGGCGATTCCTTCGGCGTTGTAGCGTAGAACCCAGTCGCGCAAGGTCTGCCGGTCCATGCCACGGAGCTTGCCGGCTTCGCACCGCTTGTATCCTTCAAGCACCAAGGCCAGCGCCAACACCCGCCGCGTTGCATCGGCGTCATTGCTGCGTGTCGCCGCCGCGCGGAGTTCCGCCGCCGTGTAATCGTCGCGCGTTATTGTCAAAGCTATCGGCATCAGAGTCTCCGCGAAATCATTGCTGAAGCCGCAGCAAATCACGCCAGCCCTCATTTGCAAAGACCAACTGAGTCAGTGGTCAATGCCGCTGGTATAAAACCGCATTTGCACCATTGTCACGCCGCGGCGGACAAACCGCTGTATTCGACTTCGAAGAGTCCCTCTTCGTTCAGATCATATGACTGCCGGCGCGGCCCGCGCCCAACCACCTTCTCGCACAGAAGCTGGCTGCCGAAGGCCGGACCGCCTCAACTTAACTCTCGTCCTTCCTCGCACCGAGGGTTATAACGCCGTCCGCGACACGCCCAGAATGTCCATTGTCAGTGTCCCTTGTTGCTGCCCACGGGTAATATAGGCTTTTTCATCACAGCTGCGGCTTTGTGCCATTGTTTGCCTTCTTGCGCATACTCCGCACACATCTCGCCATCAACCGTGCCAGTGCCGAGCACGTACCAAACGGTGTCACCGAAGACCGGATCGGGCATACCAACGACATCGAAGTGAACGTCTGGTCCATAGAGCTGGGTAAGCTCGCCTGCGTAGATTTCAGCATCCCGTCGCGTTAGAAATTCAGCGATCATTAGGTTTCCTCACTTTGCTACAAAGGAGACTATTCGGGGGACCTGATATTCCTGATGCACTGCCAATTTCTCGCGGCCAGAGATTTGGCTGACGATCCGGAGGATTTCTGCTCGTGTGTCGATCCGGTCGAACTCGTCAGCCATTAACGACGCACGCGAACGATAATTCGGTTTGTCGAGCACCGTCCGAATGGCGTCGCGCAGCGCCTGCGGCATCGGCTCGTTGGTCGCAAGATCGATCCCGACGCCGGACCATGCGACACGCGCGTTCACGTCGGCTTTGTCTTAGTCAGCCCTGCGGTGACAAGCGGAATTCCAAAGCTCATAGCCTGGTTGACGCTGCCATAACCGCCGTTAGTGACAAACACATCGACCTTAGGCAGCACCCATTCGAACGGCAAATAGCTGGCCAGACGCGCATTGCTAGGAATTGGGCCAGGTATGGCATCAATTGGGCGGCCGCCCGCAGTGATCACAAGCAGATCAGGCTCGTTGGCAAGCCCGCTAGCGTCGAGGCGATCAAGAGTCCGAAATCGTGATTTGCCACCGTTCCTTGCGTGACCAGGACAACCTTGCGCGAGCCGTCCAGCTCATGCGCCCGGAGCTTGATTGGGAATGATAGGAAGGGCGCCGATGAAATGCACCGAGGGCGGGATGTCGCGTGGAAACTCGAAACTCGGAGTCGTCAGCTGCATATAAGCATCTGCAAGTTCTACGACGGAATCGAATAAAGTCATCGACAACGGCCCAACGCCCAGATCCTCCAAGGACCGATTTAAGCGACGGGCCAAAGGCTGATTGACAATCCTGTCATGTTCTTGAGAGATGGCCGCGTATTCCCTGAGCTCCGTCTGAGTGGTTGCGGGCGGCAAGCCAGCAAAATGTGGCGCTCCGTCTTCACGGCGCCAATGCAAAATCGATGTGCCGCAAGGAACAATGGGGGGCCTTTTCGAGCGCGCTCCGAGCAGCATCGGCAGCACCTCGAAAAACATATCGTCACCGATAATGACGTCAGCCGGGAAGTCCCGCAGAATCTGCTGTAGGCCTTTGTGCTGAGCGGGGATGGTGTCGACAAACACGTGCTCTATGGCGACGCGCAACCATTGCGGCCCCGGAGGTATATTTTTCAGTTCGGGAATCACCGAGATGGCGTCTTGCAAGTCGAAATCCGCGCCTGCGGGAAGGGGGCGAAAATTAGCCCCGATGCCTTCGATGCGCTTGCGCAAAGCGTTGCCAGATAAGCCGATGACCTCGTGGCCTTCGGCGATCAAGATGCGCCCAATGGTACCAGCGACACTTCCTTGCCGCACGCTAAATGGCGGCTCTGGAGCTTCAGAACGCCGCTTTCGCGGAGCTTTATGTCGAGCTGATCCGCGTTGCCTACGAGTTCAGACGGCAAGTCCTACCGGGCCACGCTGAACATTCAGAATTCGAACCCGGATGTACCCCTCTACGTAATGCTCATTCCGGCGCGGGTGTTCGAGCAGACAGGGATGACTTGGAGGGAGGTGCGGTCAAACGCTCCGAGCGAACCCAGTTCAAGTGTAAAATACTGGACTTGAGATTTCAGGCAGTGCCGGATGAAATCACGCCTTGCCATTCATCTCTTGGCGGCGAGTTTGGCGAGGGGATCGATGTTGTCAAGGATGCACAGCACCGGCTGCGCCGGCGCGAGCGAAGTTCGCGTCCTTGACAACATCGAGTCCGCCTCGCCGATCATGCCCGACGTTGAATGAATGACGTAATCTGACATTGACCGTTGGATCAAGTCCAGACTTGTACAGTTCAAGCGTGGTAAAACTCGATGGCGCCCGCCAATATTCAGTGGTGTTTCAGGCCGACGTCAAGGACTGGACCGAACTGATCCCCGGTTACATGCACATGCGCATACAATGCGACATGCTGATCAGCTGGAGAAGCGAACCGAAGGACGACATCGTCGAACGCAACAATCGCTTCTACGTCTATCTGAAGCCCCAGGGTTCCGACGACGCCGCGATCAAGCGCCGCTCAAACTTTCCTGGTGCCCCGCCGATCTTCATCCCGATGCCCCCGCATTGAATGGTGACCAGCCCCAATGTAACCGTTCTTGGCGATCATCACCCCTGCCCCAGCAGGCGGGCACACGGCCGGCCTCCAACTCAGCGTGGTGGGGACTTGCCTGGTATTGCAGGGCATCGCCATAGTTCGGCCCCGGCAGGCCATTGGCGGTGACGATCCCTTCCAACAGCAGGTTCAAAACTTTTTCGCCGTTGTTCACGAGATTATAGGTGGCAAAGATGTGATCGAAAGTACAATTCTCGCCAATGATGATGTTCACGTGTTTGATCGGTGTCAGCGTGGCGCTGTCTGCCGCATACCAGAGGTATCGCCGAATTTTGGTGACGGGTGTTTGGGTCAGGCGGCGGCTTTGGCTTGAGGTGGGCTTGCCTCTATTCCATCTTTAAATTTCACATTGGCGTTGAGTTTTGGCAACAGGTTTTGTCGGTCGAGACGTCGCCAGGTTTTCTGTGCGCCCTCGACGAGCTTGAACACCATTGCAGGGGCGGTCTTGTTCGACAAACAACCTTACGAATGGATTATTCGATGGCGCACGGTCGCGAACGTACTCTCGATGGGATTCGTGGTCCGTATGTGTTTCCAATGCTCGGCGGGGAAATCGTAGAATAAAATGTCGCGATCTTTTTGGAGGCAGGCAACGGCTTTGTCGTACTCCGTAAAGCTTGACAAAGCGATCGAACGCTGCCTCGGCATCCTTGCGCGTCTCGGCCATCCAGATGTTCTGCAAGGATGTCTTGGCCTTCGGCTGAATGCGCTCCGACGGCTTTCCAGAAGCCGAGCGCACCGTCCGCGACGACGAGCTTGGGCGCCAAGGCGAGACCAGGGCGCTTCAGATCGAGCAGCAGTTCCTTCCAGGATAAGGCGCTCTCACGGACGCCATCGGCCAAGCCGACCAATTGCTTTTTGCCGTCCGATGTCGCTCCGATGATGACGAGGATCATTGCGTAAACATAGTGTTTGGCCGAGAGATCACGTTCCAGCCAGCGCGCATGTTCGCCGGTCCAGACCTCTTTCAACCGGGCGATGGTCGAGTGGTTGATCAACTGGCGGATTTATGCGAAGCGGGAAGTGGTCATGTCTCCCTTGCTAATTTATTTCGGGTGCCCCGCCGATTTCCGGGAAGACCTTTCGTCACGGAAGACATCGCCCCGGAGCCGCTTGACCAACGGTTGAAGGGTCGTTAGACGATTCTGAGATCTTCCACCTGCCAATAAGAGGCATTACGAACCGGGAGGTGTCTGATGGCCGAATTCGAAAAGCGACTGGCCTGCGTCATCAGGGCAGATGGCACAATCGCACGTGGCTATATGATCGATAAATGCCAATACGACGGCGCCAATCAATATACGATCACTTGGCAAATACCCTTGCAAGGCGCAGCGAAGACCAATTTTGCCGGAACTATCGGCAGTGCATTAGACGAACCGGTCGTGCCAGGGCTGATTACCGTCGGACTTGGTCAACATCCGGCCGAGATGCAGGTCCATACCTTTGACCCGAGCGGTAAGCCTGCCCCGGGTCATTCCATATCGCCTGTTTCCGGGATCAATAAGGTCTCCTAAGTAGACCCTTCCGGTCTTTCGGCGATTATGGTTTGGCAGATGGGGAAGCGAGCGTAACCTCATGGATCTGTCACTGCGTGCCGGCGCGGCTCTGATCGGGCTGTTGGTGATAGTGGCCTTCTTTCGATCAGTGTTGCAGGTCGCGGTCGTCAACCGACAACGCGGGGATTGGCTGGCCCGCCGCGTCGGCTGGCTCGTTTATACGACATTAGCGCGCCGGGCGCTGAAGCGGCAGAGCTATGCCGACGTCCAGGATGTCTTGGCATGGGTTTTACCGCTATACATCCTGTTGCTGATCGTCGTGTGGTTTGGCTTGGTGCAAGCCGGCTTTTCATTGCTAATCTGGTCGCCCCAAGCCGAGCACAGCTTCTTGCAAGCGCTGATCGCCAGCGGCTCGGCACTCAGCACCCTCGGCTTCCTGACGCCGCCTGGAATAGCCGGTCAGCTGCTTGCAATTCTAGAAGGCGCGATGGGGCTTGGCATAATTGTATTCTATTTTACTTTCATCCTCGGATATCAGACGACGATCCAACTGCGGCAGGTCAAGGTCGCCTGGCTCTACGCTCGCGCCGGCCCTGGCTTGACGAATTTTACCCTTGTCGAATGGTTCCTGCTCTCCGGCGCAAGCGATTGGAGCGAGCTGTGGGAGGATTGGGAATCCTGGTTCCGCAATCTCGCCGAAACCCACGCGCTGGCGCCGATACTCGCCTTTGTCCCGACTGTTCATCGCGGTCAGACATGGCTCGCTGCGGCGGCCGTCGCCCTCGAATTCGGTTTCGTTCTATCTGTCCGCGCTCGAGGCGCGAGGGATGCCGTCGGCGACCGTGTGCCATCGCACCGGCGTCGACGCCTTGCGTCTGATTGCAGCCGAGTTGGCCGATCGCCTGGCCGCCGCGCCAGGGACGCGAGACGGGCGACGCCTCGGGCGTTCCGATTTGGATACGGCGTGCGAACGGGCGACATGCTGCCCGAGAATGCATCCGCCCTCGTGGGCGCGGCCGTCATAACGGTTGCCGTTTTTCCACCTGTTGCCATTTTGCTCCGGTCGAAATCAGCAGAAACGCGACCAGATGGCGCCGTGGCCATCGCCACCCACCGCCTCGCCGGTTTGGCCTCGGCGCAGTTGTCCCGGTTCATAGTCTTCATTTCTCAGAAAACCTGGGGAAAGCGGTGATGCAAGCTGAAGAACCCGGGCAATCGAAGGAACCAAGGTGCCCCCTTGAGCCTGGGCCCGCCGCATGGTGGGTGATGGGGCTCTGCGCCCTGGCGGTGGGCGTGATCGCCGGCCTCGGCGCCGTGGTTTTCCGCGCCATGATTGGCGGATTCCATAACCTCCTGTTCCTGGGCCTATGGTCCTTCGACTACGACGCCAATGTCCATACACCGCCCTCTCCATGGGGCGCCTGGATCATCCTCGTGCCTATCCTCGGCGCCATCGGGGTCGCCTTCCTGGTCACGACCTTCGCGCGGGAGGCCAAGGGGCACGGCGTGCCCGAGGTGATGGATGCGATCTACCGCAAGGACGGCCGGATCCGTCCGATCGTAGCCGTGATCAAGTCGCTCGCCTCCGCCCTTTCAATCGGCAGCGGCGGCTCAGTCGGACGCGAGGGACCGATCATCCAGGTCGGCGCGGCCTTCGGCTCGATGGTCGGGCAGCTGGTTGCCATGCCCGCCCGGCAACGGGGCCTGCTGATCGCCGCCGGCGCCGGCGCCGGCATCGCCGCCACGTTTAACACGCCGATCGGCGGCATCGTCTTCGCGGTTGAGCTGATGTTGCCGTTTTCAACCCCCCTGAGCCTGCTCTGGGTCGGGCTCTCCTGCGTGACGGCAACCTCCATCGGCCGTGTGTTCTTCGGCGTCCTGCCCTCTTTCAACGTCCCGTCCCTCTCGCTTGACGTCCCGTCCCTACCGCTCATCGTCCCTTCCCTCCCGTTCATAGGCTCTGACCTGGCCCTTCCGGTGCTGCCTTGGTTCGCTCTGCTGGGGCTGATCCTGGGCGTGCTGGCATGGTTGCTGACGCGCGGCATTTACTGGTTCGAGGACCTCTTCGACGCCATGCCCGGCAACTACTACACGCGGCATATTTCGGGGATGCTGCTAGTGGGCCTGGTCATGTACGGGTTCATGGCCTTATCGGAACGCTGTTTCGGCCAGCCCAATCACTACTATGTGCAAGGCGTCGGCTACGCCACCATCATGGACATCCTGCGCGGGGAGCTGACGGCTTCGAAATTCCTGCTGTTGCTCGTCGTGGCAAAGCTGCTGGTGACCTGCCTGACCCTCGGTTCGGGCGCGTCGGGTGGCGTGTTCTCGCCCAGCATCTTCCTGGGCGCGGCACTTGGCGGCTGTTTCGGCAGCACGCTGCTTCACGTCCTCCCCGACCTGCCCATGACCCCTGCCCATTTCGCCTATGCCGGCATGGCCGGCATGGTCGGCGGCACCACCGGGGCCGTGCTCACCGGAACGATCATGATCTTCGAGATGACGCGGGACTACACCGTCATCCTGCCCGTGATCCTCACCGTCGTGCTGGCCTGCGCGGTACGGAACTGGCTGTCGCCCTCGACGATCTACACGCTGAAGCTGCTGCGCCGCGGCGAGATCGTTCCCCAGGGATTGCAGGCCCGGAGAGGAGAGGCGAAGAGCCGTCACGTCATGACGGCGGATTTTTTGCTCCTCCCGCAGGAAGAGGTAAGCAATCCGGACATCATCCGCCAGGCGCTGCTATGCGAGCATGTGGTCGTGGTTACCGGGCCGGACGACCGGATCCTCGGCGTGTTCGATGAACGATCCCGGCTCGAGTCCCCCACGGACGGCTTCCGCCGCCAGCATGCTGCTATGTCGTGGTGGACCCGGAGGCACCGCTCAACGCGGTTCTGCGCGCGATCGACCAGGCCGGCGCACGGCTCGCGCTGGTCACGCGCACCGCGCCAGCGGAAAATCAGGAGGTGCTCGGCGTCATCACCGAGCGCGACATCGCCCGGCTCGCCTATGCCACCGCCAGACTGACGGATTAGCAGGCTGCGGAAAAGGCTGTTCCGCGTGGCTAATGCTTGTGCGGCCTGAGGCCGCCGAGCTGGCCCGCATTGGCGGCCTTGGCCTCGAAATCCAAAGAAGCGCGACCAGATGGCGTCGTGGCCATTGCCGCCCACCGCCGCGCCCTCAATCGTTATGAGGGTCCTGGTTTTCCCCCCAAAAAGCGGCCCTCCCTCGAAATGGGGGACACCACCTCTGATAAGCTCCTGTGGGAGTAGGAAGGTGTTTGATCCTAATAAACGGGAGTTGGCTGGTTTGAATTTGGCGAGAATCGTTGCATTATCATTGGGATAATGCGCGATCTTTCCAATCCCTCCCTTCTCCCTGTGGGGAGCAACTGCTGGTTGAAGACAAAAGTCCGCCACAAGGCGTGAGCCTCGACAGTTTCGCCGGCCCGCCGCCGCCGGCAATCGTGCCATGATGCATGATCAGCAACGTCAGCCTCGCCAGCGTCTCGCGACTTGTCACAGAACAGTTCGATGTTTTAGAATAATACCAACGGCATTGGGGAATGACCGATGCCCAGTCTCGCGTGGTAATTGAGGCGATGCGCTTTGGTTCAGCGGCGAGAGCATTTCATGCGGCGCAACACGCATCAACGATATCGGTATAGCTTTTGAACACGCGGTTGCCGAGATGGTTCTGGCGCAGGAACTGCCAGATGTTCTCGACGGGGTTCAACTCGGGACAATAGGACGGCAGTTGGAGCAGACTGATATTGCCTGGAACCCGCGGCTTTTCGCCCGTCTGGTGCCATCCGGCTCCATCGAGGAGCAAGACGGCGTGACTGCCGTGCGTCACCTGGCAGCTGATCTCCTCGAGATGCAGGTTCATCGCTTGGGCGTTGGCATAAGGCAGCACCAAAGCCGCGCCGATATCGCGACGCGGGCAGACAGCGCCGAATATGTAGGCCCATTCGTGGCGCTGATCGCGCGGGGCGGGCGGCCGGCTGCCGCGCTCCGCCCAGACGCGGGTCAATGTGCCCTGCTGACCACCACGGGCTTCATCCCGCCACCATGGTTCGATCGGTTTTTCGCGCCCATGCTTGGGGATGACGGCTTTGACCAGATCGGCGAAGTTTTTTTGTGTGTCTCCTGCGCCGCCGGGTCCTGCCGCGGATGTCGCGGCCGCACCGACAGCCGCCGAAAGCCGAGGCGGCGCAGCATCGCGCCGACGCCGCGCTCGGCCAAGGTCACATTGAACCGCGCCTTGATTACGCGGGCCAGATCCACCCGGCGCCAGCGAACCACACCATCCACGGCAAGGTCTGGTCCTTTGCGAACCAGCTCTGCTCCTGCCGCGTCCTGCTCTGGAGTGAGCCGTGGTTTCGGTCCAGCTGCCATCCGGTTGCAGAGCCCGGCGATTCCTTCGGCATTGTAGCGTAGAACCCAGTCGCGCAAGGTCTGCCGGTCCATGCCACGGAGCTTGCCGGCTTCGCACCGCTTGTATCCTTCAAGCACCAAGGCCAGCGCCAACACCCGCCGCGTTGCATCGGCGTCATTGCTGCGTGTCGCCGCCGCGCGGAGTTCCGCCGCCGTGTAATCGTCGCGCGTAATTGTCAAAGCCATCGGCATCAGAGTCTCCGCGAATCATTGCGGAAGCCGCGGAGAATCACGCCAGCCCTCATTTGCAAAGACCAACTGAGTCAGAGGTCAATGCCGCTGGTATAACAAACCGGCGGGCCGGAAGCCTTGGAAAATCGATCTTCCCGGCCGGAGCGCGTCTGGAGTCGCATCCCCGTCGGTGTCCGTGGCCAAGTCGTGCAACTGGCCTTGGACGAGACGGAGCTGTCGCCACGGGAACTGGCGACACGCTTCACGGACACAAAAACTATTTTGTCTCGGAGGCTTCTGTCTATCGCCTGCTGAAGGAGCACGACCTGATCGCCAGTCCGGACAAGACCACGGCGCCGAACCAGCTTTGGCAGACCGACTTCACCTATCTCAAGGTGATCGGCTGGGGCTGGTTCTATCTCGGCACGATCCTGGATGACTTCTCGCGTTACATCACCTGGAAGCTCTGCACGACGATGAAGGTTGGCGACGTCACGGAAACCCTGAACCTCGCGCTGCAGGCCTCGGGTCTCGATCACGCAGGGGCCGTTTATCGTCCCCGATTACTCCCGGACAATGGCCCCCCCTACATCTCGTCCGTTCTGGCCGAATGGCCGGACAAACGCAACATGGGTCATGTGCGCGGCGCCCCATACCATCCGCAGACACAGGGCAAGATCGAACGCTGGCATCAAACGCTCAAGAACCGCATTTTGCTGGAAAACTATTATCTACCCGGCGATCTCGAAGCCAGGATCAACGCGTTCGTCGATCACTACAACCATCGCCGTTATCACGAGAGCCTGGACAATCTCACGCCGGCCGACGTCTACTTCGGCCGCGGACAAACCACCCTGCTGGAACAAGAAAGGATCAAACGAGCCACAATCCAAAATCGTCGCTTGCAACATCAAATGAACGCCGCATAAAATCAATCGTCCGCTGAGCAGCGTCCTCCACTAAATTACGCCGCCATCTGTCTCAAATTATCTGACGACGGCCCGTTCCATTTGCATAAACAAGAGGAAACCCGTTTGGCCTTGCTATCAGGGGCAAAATGGACATTCTACCTGTGAATGAGCGTTCATCAGAGGGATGACGCTTTCCTACCGGCATTGCCTTCGTGCCCTGGAGGGCGTCGGTTCGCGCGGGAGATAGCCATGCTCGGCTTTGGGAAGGGATTCATCATTAGCGTGGGCATTACGATTTTTATGGCCTTCACTGTAAACGCGCAGACGTATCTGTTTCGAGTGAGCTGCGCAGACGAAACGTTTGTCGCCCAATGGGATACTGGCTCAATCGATCGTGGGAAAGATCACTTTCGTATTGCTACGGGAGACAGCAATCTTGATTGTTCGATCTACGACTATGACGCAACGACAGACAGAAACTTGCCTCGACGCTGGTGCGGTGATCCCGGCATAATCCTAGGATTCCCGCCGCTTTTAATTCTATTTGGGATATCTCACTGCCGATAAAGGCGCCGATGACCGCGCGGCCGGATGTCTTTGCAAAGGCGGTTCATTCCGGGGCGCGGGGAGCGTCTCGTCGAGGTCGTTGATATCGAAGATCAGCGGGCGCTCGGGGGTCGCGAAGCCGCCAAAAATCAACAGGTGGGCGTCGCCGCACGCCTGGACGCGGATCCCCGACGCCGGTGTCAGGGCGAGGTCGGCTACCATGACGCCCGCGGACCGGTAGAACGTGAAGGGTGATCGCAGCGTACGCCCATAGCGGAGCGGCACCAGCTCCGGCTGCCGGGTCGCATCCGCGGCACGAAGGATGCTGATCAGGTCATCACGACCCGCATGCGCCCGCCACGCGGCATGCGCGTCAGGCGGTACGGCGTCACGCAGCCGCTTGCCGTGAGTCCTGCGATCTGCGGGCGTGATTGGTGAAAGATGCGATTCCAGATTAGCGGGAGCTACAGGCGAGGAAGTTCTTTTCAAGCTTGTCGCCATATCGAGACTCCTAGAAGGTGATGCAGGGTGCTCGGCGGAACAGGTGAAAGCGGGCGACCCTTCCGGGCCGCCTGCTTTGACACGGAGTTGCCACGGCTAGTCGGTAACGATCTAGTCGTCTCCCTTATGGGCTTTCATTTCCTGCAAAATCCCGTCAAGTTGTAAGTCTCCGCCGGTTGCAGCGGCGGGAACTCCCGATACGACGCAAGTTCCTTCTGCCACAGCACTGACCGATTGGGAGCATGTTCGCTACACTCTATTGCACAAATCCTCGCGCGCGACCGCCGGCGACCCTGCAAGAACAGCCAGTCCCAACCCAACCCGCCTCATAGAGGCGACACGTCGTTACGGGAGTCGCGCAATAATTTCCGGCGCCCGCCACGCTGGTGACCGCCACGGTCTCGTCCGCCGCGCTTCGGCCGGTCATCAGAGGCACTTTCTCGACCGCCACGCTTCGGCCGGTCATCAGAGGCTCGGTGGCGGCGGCGCCTAATGCCAGAGGCGCCGCCGCAATGTCCCCAATTGGCCCAAGTCCATAGCCGTAGGGGTGCTCGTACACATAGGTGTAACCAGGATACCACACGCAGGGATGCAAGCCGGCATTATACCAGCAACTTACTTCAGCTGCTGAAGCTGGCCCGCTCGCCATCAGCGCAGCACCAAACACGGTGGCCAACAATATGCGAAAGTGTGTCATAGTACTTCTCCTTTTCGACGCTCTCTGCGGGCGGCGCCCGAACCTTTCGAGCGCCTCACCGTTAAACACCTGCTTCCCTGGTTTTTGAATTCAGGGCGTCTACTGGAAAAAAATTTGCCAGCAACGGTGAGATGAGTGAGCCCTGCGGGATGCCCCGCCGGTTGTCCCGCCCTTCGTTCGTGCGTCTTTTCCTTCGGGGCCATGCTCAACTTCGAATCGCGAACACCACTGCAGAATGACCCAGAACTCAATGCTTTGATCGAATCGATCCAACGATCCGCTGATAGCGATCAAGTGTCAGCGGAGCCGTTGGAAGGGGGACATGCTCTAATCCATTCTGAATTTGAGCCGACCAATGAGCTTTGGTCGCAACGCGGGAACGATCAGCTCGCTTCCATCGTTGACCGCGCACCCCATCTGGTCTCAACTAGCAATTCTATCAAGCGCGGACTATCGAAAAGGATATCCCCTGGGGCCGGGTGTCCCCTCAACCGATGCGGAGAGCGCAAATGGCACGCTCATCACGGCGGTGGAGCTTCCATCACAGGGATTCCGGACCAACTACACTTACTTGAAAATCCGTGATCGCCTTTCCTATGCGTTCGCGCTGGTGTCGGTTGCCGCAGCACTGGAACTTGAAGGCGATAGGATCAAAGACCCGGCGGAACGCTCGAGGCGATCACGCATGAAGCAACCTCGATAGCTGCCGGAAGCGAGCCGTGCCGGCACTTACGTTCAGCGCCACGAGCAGACATTTAGTGTTGGCTTTGATTGGTCGGCGCTGTCTTCCTTCACCGTTGATTGGGGAATTCGACCGCGTTCCCAGCGGGAGCCAACGCAACGGCGGCCTCTGTCGTGAGTAAGAGGAAGGTGAATGTCTCCTGAAGGTAGAGGCGTACGACCGCATCGGTATGGCTCGAATAGCCGATGGATACATCCTGGCCAATATGCAAGACGAAGTCGCCGCCGCGGGTCGTGAGCACGAATGCGCCCGCGATCGCTGGGGCCCAGATGATCTCGCCGTTCACGAGGCGCTTGATATGCTCCAGCACCGGATATCCGTGGTCCCTGGTCTCGCTGAGCCTGGTGTAGGCATCGGCACTTAGCAACACCGAGTATGGACCGTTGACGCCGACGAGACGCAATTGGCTTAGCGCTAGGGCGATGGCGTCGGGGTAGTCGCGCACGTCGGCCGGTAGGGTCATCACTGGATTGCTGGTCTTCTGGCGGATGCCTTCGATGCCGGCGGCTGCGTAGCCCTCGAAGATGGCCCGATCTTCTGCAAAACCCAGCCGTCGCGCGGCCTCCTTCGCGGGCTGCCAGTCCGAGTCGTTTGCGCCGCGCTCCACGTCGTCGATCTGCTGGCGATTGAGGTCGAACGGGGCGCGCACTTCGACGAGCGGTTTCACCTCACGCTGTCGGGCAAGGATTCCGTCGCCGGGCGCCTCGACATTGCGCAGGTGGCCGGTGCCCACGGCCGAGAGGGCGACGCTGCTCGGTCCCTCCACGTCCACGACGCGCCGCCCCGCGAGGTAGCGCTTGAGCGTGCGCGACGCCTCGTCCTCGATCTGAGCCCACGCCGCGTCAGAGATCGGGGCAAGCTCGCGGTGAAGGTTATTCATGAAAGGGGTCTCCTTTGAGAGAACCGATGCCAAGCGAACCATCGCGTACGGGCGGGGCGGACCGCGTGGGCTCGAATGTGGCGGGAAGCGCCACAGCTGCCGCAGGCTGGTCGTCTTCGACGTTCTCCAGGAATGTCGAGGACGGCGCGAAGAAGAGATTGCCGCTTACAGCGTGGCTGAAATCCAGCAACCGATCGTAGTTGCCGACGGGCCGACCGACGAACATGTTTACCAGCATCTGCTCGATCGTCCGAGGCGAACGGGCATAGCCGATGAAATAGGTGCCGAATTCGCCCTGTCCGGCGCGGCCGAAGGGCATGTTGTCGCGGAGGATCTTCATCTCTTTCCCGTCCTCCACGATCGTGGTCAGCGCATTGTGCGCGGACGTCGGCTTGACGGCGGCGTCGAGCTCCATGTCGGAGAGCTTGGTGCGGCCGATGATGCGTTCCTGGGCTTCGGTCGATAGCGCGTCCCAGCCGGCCAGATCGTGGAGGTACTTTTGCACGATCACATAGCTGCCGCCCGCGAACGCGGCGTCCTCCAGGTCCACGAGCGAGGCGTCGATCGCCGCTTGACCCGTCGGGTTCTCCGTTCCATCGACAAAACCGATGAGATCGCGGTCATCGAAATATCTGAAGCCATGCACTTCATCCACGGGCGAAACCGCGCCCCTGAGCCGCGCCATGATCTGCGTCGCCAGCTCGAAGCAGAGATCCATGCGCTTGGCGCGGATGTGAATGAGCAGGTCGCCGGGCGTGGAGACCGCGTGGCGAGATCCGGCCTGGATTTCGCGGAACGGATGCAGCTCCGCCGGCCGCGGCTGGCCAAAGAGCCGGTCCCACACATCCGATCCAAACCCCATCACGCAGGAAAGGTTTCCCTCAATATCGCGGAAACCCACAGCGCGTTGTAACGCAGGAAGGTCCACGCAGAATGATCGGACGACCCCGCGATTGGTGACACCAGGGTTCACCGTCACGACGAGAAAGATCGCAGCGCGCGTGAGAGGTTCCACCACCGCCTGTGGGATGGCACGCAAACCATCTTTCACTCCGGGCGTGGTCATCGGATCGGACTCCATCGGTGGTACCCCCCAAGGTGCGCGGAAAATCGTTCTGTGAAATAATCGCCTCACATACGATGATGCGACAGACTGTGGGAGAGCGCACGAAAACGCGGGTGAGATGCCGTGGCGTGTCCCGAAGCCGCTTCGTATCCAATCATATTGCGCTTCCGGCGTCGACCGAAACCGGCATCTCCCTGGGTGATGCGCCGCTACCGCGGGTTGTTGAGGCCGTCGGGCGCATTCTTCCAACACCAATTGTCAGAGGATTATACCAAGTCTCTGAAAGTTTGAACTCCTGAGGCGGATTCCCGAATCGGCATTTATCTGATTCACCATGGCAAACAGCTTTTGGGAGAGTTTGCCATGTCGACTCCGGTTCCGCTTCGCTCTGACTTTGACACGATTGGCCTGCGCATGCTGGCGCGGCGATCGCGTGACCCCGATCAGACCCGGCGTCTCTTGGCACTGGCCGAGATTTATGATGGCGGCTCGCGGCCGGATGCGGCGCGGATCGGCGGGGTCGGGGTGCAGATCGTGCGCGACTGGGTTGTCCGTTTCAACGCCAAAGGTCCTGATGGTCTCTTGACCGGCAAAGCGCCGGGCGCTCCCAGCATCCTCGGCGAGCGCCAGCGCCAAGCCTTGCGGCAGGTCGTGGAAGATGGGCCGATTCCCGCCCTGCATGGCGTCGTCCGCTGGCGGCTGATCGATCTGGCGCAGTGGCTCTTCGAAGAGTTCCGGGTTTCGATCTCCAAGCCGACGCTCAGCCGCGAGCTGCGGCATATGGGCTTTCGCAAGCTCTCGGCGCGACCGCGCCATCATGCGCAAGACGAGGAAGCCGCGGCGGCTTTTAAAAAAACTTTCTCGCCCTCGTGGAGGAGACCGCCGCAAAAGAGGCTCCTGGCAAGCCGATAGAGATTTGGTTTCAAGACGAAGCTCGGATCGGGCAGAAAAACAAGGTCACCCGCCGATGGGCGAAACGCGGGACACGGCCTTCGGCGCCGCACGACCAGAGGACGAGTTCAGCCTATATTTTCGGCGCCATCTGCCCGGCCGAAGGAAAAGGCGCCGGGCTCGTACTACCCTCCTGCAACAGCGAGGCCATGGCCCTGCATCTCGAAGAAATCTCGCTTGCGGTCGCACCAAGCGCGCATGCGCTCGTTCTTCTCGATCAGGCCGGGTGGCATGTCTCGGCGAAGCTTCCCGTCCCGGACAACATCACGCTCTTGCCGTTGCCGCCGAAATCGCCCGAGCTCAATCCGGTCGAGAACATCTGGCAATTCATGCGCGACAACTGGCTCTCGAACCGCGTCTTCGAATCCTACGACGACATTCTCGACCACTGCTGCTTCGCCTGGAACAAGCTCATCGACATGCCCTGGAAAATCATCTCCATCGGAACAAGAGAGTGGGCCTATCGGTCGTGATCAGCGAGACTTGGTATTACACCATCAGTATATTCGGAGTTGATTTCCGACAGGGACGGCCGGGGCAGGCCCAGAGTCACTCTGGCTCAGAGCAGATTGCCTATATGTCGTAATGTTTCCCGCCGCCTCTTTTGGATGACGCCCCTATGACAAACGACGATCTCTGGCAGCAGACGGATTCCCCCCGAGCGGTATAGTCTCCCCGCGCTCCTGGCGCGAGCCTCGTTGGCCCGGCTCAGCATCGCCGCCGCCGCTATGCTTGTGATCGTCGCGTGCTTTGCCTGGGTGGGAGGCTGGCTTTCGACCGGCCGCCTAGACCAGACCCGCATGATCGGCGAGTTCGAGGCGGTGAACGGCCCGCATCCCGGCTTTCGCCGCAACCATGCCAAGGGCGTCTGCCTGACGGGCTGGTTCGACAGCAGCGGCGCCGGCGCGCGACTTTCCAAGGCGGTGGTGTTCAAGCCCGGGCGGGTGCCGGTGTTCGGCCGCTTCGCGCTGGCGGGCGGCATACCGATGGTGCCTGATGGCCCGAATGCGGTGCGCGAACCAATCAATCCCGTCGCTCCGGTCTTCATCACACGCAAGAAAAGCTCTCCTTCCTTTGGGAAATTAGCTCTTGGTATAATCCCGTACGCTCGAATCTAGTTTTCGGAAGCGACACCCATCAAGATCGTCACATATGCTCAGAATTGATTTCCGACGTGGACAGCAATTGAAGGCTCAATTGACTGGAATGAGACTATTGTCCGCGTTCCTCTTGAGGTTAAAATAGTCTTCGAGTTTGCTCGCCTCAGCGTAATAGACGACTTCTTTTGCCTTTAGCTCAATCAGCCGCTGCTCGAAGGTTGTTCTATATAGGGACGCGTTTACATAGACGTCCCCGGAGATCGCCCGCGCAATCTTCAAATCGTCGAGAAAATTCTTCGGGTTATCCAGTTTGCCGTTTTCACCAATTTGATTGCGAACGGTTCGGATCGCGTCGTTGAGCTGACTGAAACAATGCGACATGGCGATATGCCATGTCTTGACCGACAACCGGTTGAGCTCGGGGACTTCGTCGCCGTGCGCGTTACGGAAAAAAGCATTGTGGCAATCGATCTTGGAAATATCACGCAAACTAACAGGGCCGGAATTGCCGAGCGCACTGTCTACGGCCATGTCAATGCGGCTCAGTAGAGTGGCGTCGGCGACATTCCACCTCGTCAGCAGGTCATCGTAGATTCTCGTAGCCTCTTTGAGCCGGTCGTCATGTCCTGGCCGTGGCGCAGCGGCTTGCGAGAGTTCGTCGAGCAAACGAAAACCACGGTACCATCGCTCATGCGCAAGCGCAATCGCGTCCAAATGAATCTGTTCTGCGTTCTTGATATTTTCTTCTAGTCGGACAAGACGCTTGTCGCGCACCCAAGTCGCAAAGCCGAAGACACCAGAAAGAAAGGAACCGAGAACTCCCACGGTCAGCAGTTTCACCATATCCGGTTTGACGGTCTCCAAGAGACCTTTGTCCTCCTCAGCCATGATCGCCTCCGTTTTGCGTATCCTTGTTCGTGAGCATGCACCCATACTCCAAATCCCACGATCTATGGGTCTCGAACACCAAGGTGAGCGGTCAATGGCACGACAATCGAGCGGAGATTCGCCTCAACCGACCCGACGAAAAGAGAGGAAGATGAAAGGTTTCAAGAGCGTCAGCGCGATGACTTCTCTCGTTGCATGGAGCAAACACAAAAAAACGTTCAACGTCCAGCACCATCTTATCTCAGTAAGACCTCACCCAGCCTTCAGGCATCGACGCGGACGTGGCGCAAGAGCCCATTCCGTTTCGTCGCGGTTGCGTTTCCAAATGGCCCGTAGTCGCTTGCATGAGGTGAGAACAGAAGCAGGAAACTAAGCCATAATCGATCTCGGCTTGAAAGAGCCTCGCGCCAAAATCGACACCGAGATCGCGAACGGTTTTGGCATTGCCAACCGGCCCCTTGTCCCGTGCCGCCCTTGAGCCTGGACGCAAGTTCGATGGCGCCCCCCTCCCGCTGCGCGATGGTGGGCAGTACTGCAGCTGAAAACCGCTTCCCAGACCGGATAGGTATTTGAGCAGGGACAGACGAGGCGTTCTTGGTGCGGTCTGCGGAAATTCGAGATCGCACCGATCGGGATGGTTTGCAAATCCGCCCTTGATCTACTTGGCCTGTTCCAAATGCGTTAGCGCAGCTTCGGCGTGAGTCGTAGCCATCTCCGCATTGCCCTTTTTGCCCTCATCGATTGCTTGTTCGAGATGTTTGATCGCTACTTCGGTGTCAGCATCAGCCTTGGCCTTCTCACCAGCCTCCGCGTGGGTGAGGGCTATGATGCGAAGACAAATCGGGAGGCGGGCGCGTAAACGCGACATTTGTCCGGTAATCCCCTATCGCTCGCGCTCGAGGCCGACTTGGGCGCCAGACGCGGCGTGCCGGGCCAGGAATCGAGGGAAAAGGAGAAGCCGAGCGAGCAATCAATGCTCTAGCTCAAGCGTGCTTCGGCAAAGGCTGTGGCAATACCTGACAACGCCATCAACGACGCCCAGATTTGTCAATCAGGCCAAATCGAGCCAAGCTCGTCCCATCTCTGGTCATCTGGCGAATGTCGGCTTATACATTAGGAAGGAGCCGGCGCGGTTCGGAAGGGAACATTGCGCGTTTTCAGGCAAAGATTAACCTCTGCACATCATGGCGCTTCCTAAAGGCTTGGGTGATCTCAATGGGACTTCAATTCGGTAATCTCGCGAGATGGGTTCTGGCGGGAGCAGCGTTGGCATGCGCCTCGGTGAGCGCCGCGACTTGTGCATTAGCAGGGGGAGACGATGTCGACCTTGTCTGCACGGGGAACAGCTTCCAGAAGGATGGGCCGTTTCCGACGGTCGAGACGTTCTCGGTCAAAATTGCGGGGACGAGACCGGTCATGATCGGGCAGCCTGGCTCGGACAAGCCCGTTAAGGCCCGTATCGTCGCAAACAACGCCATACAATTGAAGTTCGCGACCGGCAAATTCACCGGTGAATATTTTTACTTCACCGGCGACATGTTCCTCATCCATACCAACGGACGCCTCACAAGGCTCACATGCAAGCCGTCCTGAGAGTCGATGCCGTCCAAGCCCTGAAAGCAACAAGTTCAGCCCCAAATTTGTTCTGTCGATGCGACTATTGCGCTAAGCCGGCATCCGCTGTTCCCTGTTGGCGCCGGCCGCGGCTTGGGCGAGGATAAGGGCAACACGATCGCGCCGGCCAACTTTCCCCACTACTGCCCGCGAGTTTCATGGAATGTTTTCCGCCCGAATTCGACAAATCGCAACAATGTATAAGTGTCGATGAAAGTCGCCACCACGCGCCTGTTGCTTTGCCAATACCGGTCAGAGCGCCCGTGATCAAGACAACTTGCTTGCTCATCGTGAGTCTCCTTTTTCATGGATCAAAGTTTATAACCGCCATCGACGCGCAACGTATCGCCGGTGATCCAGCGCGCGGCATCAGACGCGAGGAAAGCCACGACCGCCCCGACATCGCCCCTGCCGCGCGAAGCGCCGGTGATGAGGGCGGTTTTTCCTGACAGGTCGGTCATAGCGGGCTCCTTTGCTTCGTTGGGGCGGGCACGTGCCGGTCTCCACGGCAAATAACTAGGGAGCCGTGCGCGTCGGAAAAAAACTTTGTAAGCTCCTTGACATGCCTGTGAGGTATGGGATGGGCCTATGGAATTGCGGCATTTGAGGTTTTTCGTCGCGGTGGCAGAAGTCAGGAAGTCTGACCATGGCTGCTGAAAAGCGTCTGCGTACGGCACAGCCGTCCTTGAGCCGTCAGATGCGAGACCTGGAATTCGAGGTCGGTGCGCAAATTATGACGCGCAACGCCCGGGGCATCGAACTGACGCCCGCGGAGCGGACTTTTCTTGATCACGCAAGGCTTGCACCCGTTGAGCAAAAGCCCCGCTGTCGCCCGCGCCAAGACGCGGGAAGTGCCGACAGACCGAAAGGTACGCGAGAATGCGCCGCGCGCTGCCGGGAAGGGGGCTCTCGGCGGGCTGCCCGCCGCAGTAACTCCTTTGCGCGCGCGGCCTGGCGGCACTGTAGGCGCGGGACGCCGAGGAACGCCAAGAACAGCGAACTGTGAATCCGTCTTACGTCTTAAGGCATTGGAATTGCGTAGCCGGGCTCTCTCCGGGAAGACAGTAGAAGCAAGTAAAACCCGCTAATGTGACAAAGCCCTTTCCAGTGATTGAAGATTTGATGTTGGTCCAAGCGCGATGAAGCGAACCGCCGACCGTGCCGGAGGCCGCGGGTTCGCCGCCGAGCCTCCGTATCTCGGCCTCCAATTCGATAGCGCCCTCGTCGCATCTCCGCGCGGCAGCCTCGAACATGGTCTTCAGACCGGGCCTCGTGACGCCTTCGGCGCAAGTACGGAAGCCGCTCTCACCGTCTTTTGTCGTCTCCAGCAGCTTGTTCAATGTCGCGACCACTTGATGTGTCGCGACCACTTGATGATTGTCCATTCGAGTCCTCCTATTTCCAGCGTCCTTCAATTGACGGTAATTCGTCTCGAGCATATTGGTTCCGCTCGTAACCTGGCACTTTCACATCGTCGATTTGAAGTGGACTTGAACCAGAGCACGCGAGAGGATCCACAATGCTGAATGCACTCCTTCCTAAAGCGCACCTCCTCAAGCGTAAGCAAAAGGCGTACAAACGGGGTGGCTCTCCAGGCCGTTGCGGTTACCGCTTAGAGTGCGAAGTATGCGAAGCTTCCCCACCGCATGGTCGTTGGCGAATGTGCCGCCCGACGATCAACTGACCTTGCGGCCAGCATCCGAGGCGATTTTAAGATGTCGTGCGAAGCTTCGCTTCTCATCGAGAACGCTCTGCCTCCCTTGCGGCCAGCTTCCGTCGCGAGGACGTGGTCCTTGGAAAAGCTGCGCTTCTCGTCGAGCGCACGTTCTCTACCTTTGCGGGCAATATCCCGCTTCTTGTCGTCGTCCATCGAAGCAAAGCCACAATTCGGCATGTTGCGGTTGCTAGCCATCATCAGTCTCCATCGTCGGAAATGCCGCCCCTGCTTTTGGCTGGCATTCCCCAGATAACCGGGAATGTGCCAAGCGCGTATCATTGATCTCCTGCCGTGACATCGGACATTCGTCCTATACCGGCATTATTTTCCGGATCGCCCGCTTATTGAGGTTGAGATTGCCGCGCTGCGGCGCTGCTGTGGTGCTCCGGCACACCAAAACCAGTGACATGGGCGGATCGCGCACCGGACAATACAGAGTTGGTTGTGATCAAGACGCACTTCTCCCTTAGTTTTTGCTCGACGCATGACGACCGAACACTTCACGCAGGCGCTGGATTGGGCGGCGGCCGCAGGTCGGCGATCATTCGTAGGATGTCCGCGAAGAGATTTTTCGGAATGGCGACTTCGGCCATCTGAAACGCGACATAGCGGCCATGGCTCACGATCTTCGCGCCGATCTTGATCAGCTTTTCCTTCAGGCTCGTCAGTGACCAATCCTTTATCGGTTCGGGCGTCGCCAGCGTGCGCAGAAAATTACCGAGATTGTAGGCCAGCGCATGAAGCTGGAGACGGACGGCGTTAGCAGCGAACGACCGACATGATAGCCGGGTCCACTTGATTGCGCCTTTTCCTTCCTTGATCCATTGCTCACACGTGCCGCGCTTGTTGTAGAAGGCGACGACATTCTCGGCGGAGCGCGCCATGTTCGTCACGATGAAGCCGACGCGCGGATAAAGCTCGCCCGGATGCCATTCGACCTTGGCGATCACCCGACGCGGCTGCGACCAGCTTCCCGCTTGATAGGTGAAACTTGCATGGGATCGGCAGACGTCATTGGACGGGCGACCAACCGGGCGTTTGAGCAGATAGCCGATCCTCTCTTGCAAGATGTGATTGGCGGGCAGACGGATCGCATATTTGATCCGTTCTGCCTCCAGATATTCGTAAACTTCGGGGTTTGCGAAGCCGGCGTCGGCGCGGAAATAAATGCGTGAGACCTTGCCTTGATACCGCGCCACGACCGGCTTCAGCACCGCCTCCCATCCATCGGCGCTGTGAACATTGCCGGGGCGCAGGGCGCAGCGTTCCAAATCGCCATATTGGTTGAAAACGAACAGCGGATGATAGCAGGTGCAGTCATAGTGACCGTTCCAGACACTGTGTTCCTGTTCGCCATGCGTCGGGCTCACGCTCGAATCCATGTCGAGCAAGATACCTCTCGGCGGACGGCGACCATGAACGCTGTCGATCCATTTGCCGGAGAGATCAGCGAGCGCCGAAAGGTTCTTTTCCGCCGTGAGCCAGCGCGTCTCAAAGCGGCCCATCTGGCTCGGCGAAGCCGCTGCATCCGAGGCCGCCTTTCCGCCGACTATCCACCGCATCGCGGGATCATGGCGCAGGCGTTGAGCGTCGTTCACGTCTTCATATCCGGCAAGTCGCCCAAATATGGATTGCCGCAACATCCCGACGAGTGCATGCCGGCCATTCTTGCCAGTGCGTGCGTCGGAGAGCGCATCACCCGCCATCGCGCTGAGGCACAGCGCGTCGTCCAGTTCCCGGTATGCGAGCAAGCCTGCGTCGGAGGTAACCACCGATCCGCGAAAGTGAAGCAACAATCGGCGGTCGAAATCGAGCCTGAGAGCGCCATCATACGATTCACCCGCCGGGTTCGCCATGACGGCCTCATTCGATCCGAAATAACATGCTGATTATGTTAGCTGAATCGCGGCATCGACGCTGCAAATTATTGCCTCATCCGGCGTATGCGGGTTTGGAAGCGCACAGCTGGATTTCGCAATTCACGCAATACGAGATCGTTTCGAACTCTCACACTGATTTGAAGCTACCCCTGGCGAAGTTTCTCGAGTTCGAATTCATATGATTTCTCGCGCGAGAAATGAGCTACGCCACAGCGCAGTTCCCCCTGAGACGCGCGAGTCAGTCGACGACCTCCACCACGACGCGTATGGCAGGATCCACTATGACCGTGCGATTGTTCACTATCGCGTAACGGTAGTCGCCGCGCACGCCGAATTCGGGCGGAATATCGTAATATTCGGCGGGTCCTGGTAAAACGTCGCCAACGGCGACGGGCCGATCATAGTGATTGGACACAAGATGTTGGTGGATCACGTATTCACGGAAACGCGGCCACTGATCGACGTCCAGCAATCCGGCTCTTCCACCGACGATTCCACCTGCCCTGCCTCCCATCGCGGTATCCGCGGGACGTCCAGCTTCGGCTACGCGCTCAGCGCCTCCGATTGCACCGCGCAGCGCGCCCTGTGTATATCCGGCGCTGGGGAGCGCGACCGACAACGCCAGGGCGTTGAGTATTGGTCCGAGTTTACGCATTGCTTTCTCCTCGTCTCATTTGGTCTGCAAACCAATGCACGCCTTGGTTCAGCTTCTCGAACGCTGTAAGTGCTCCCGGTGCATCGACGCGGTCCAGTCACGAGAAATTTGTTCCCGTTTCGCCTTGAAACGGGAGGCGAGCACCTAGCGCCCGATACCGGCGATATATTGAAAGCTCCGGATCCTTTCGCTTAGCGTGCGGAAAAATTGCGTCTATAATGTCGATAGCTATCGATGAGTTCCAACATCGCCTTTGCCAAACGGGCGGCGGGAACGGACGGCCGGTGAGCTGCATCTTCGTAACCGACCCGATCACGCTCGAACTCGGCAAGACTTCCTAGGGAACGTTTTTTTGGTAATCATCCCCACCTTAAACCATGGGCAAGTCGCAAGGCAGTTCTTCCGGAACTTTCGCCCGTCCAACACATTATCCATCCACACTTAAGAGAGCCCGGAAAAGTTTCGGAGGCCGGGATGCGCCGCAGTTTGCGGGTGGGGCGCGTGTCTAAATTCTAGTAGGAGAGATCGCCATGAACGTAGGGGCCTCTATGAGCACGGACATCTGGATCGCCTCGCCGCAGAGACGTCTTGAAGATGCATTCGCAGGACGAACGGCGGGACGATAAAAAACCTCGCCGCGTTGTCGATGTCGGTTGCTTGTCCGGATTGCAACTGCGGAACATGCCAGGGAACGGCAGCGTGATTGCCGCGTTCACCAAGGGAAATAAAGCGACGAAATGACGCGGGCGCGGTTCGCGCAACCGGGATATCGGGCAAGGTTGAGCTAGGAACCAAGGTGAGCAGTGACTGGTGAAATTATACGGCGCGAGGTACGATCCTCGGTGGAGCTTCAAGAAGTCTGTCTGCGGACCCTGAAGCAATGCCCCGGATTCGAACGCGTCAATGAGATTATGATTCAATCGCGTGATAGTGCAGCAGGCTCGGCCAACTGGACACTGGCGGCCGTTCGTCCGCGCGTCGACAATCATTCTTTACGCGCCGCACGCGAGACAATCGGATTTTTGCAGCAAACATATCGATTGAGCCCTGGCGAACTGAATGCGCGCGCCAAACGCCGTAGCTGATTCCGGTCGTCCGGTTCGGATAAAAGCGCTCCACATCGACCAGTTGGCGAGGCATCGTGCGCGCGCCACCGGGGTCCAAGGAGCCCCCGGCTGATTTCCGGAAGTGGCAAACGGAACTACGTTATCATCCACATATCTGCTGCCCCATCCCTGGAGAGTTCAGTCCGCCCAAATTTTAGCGGGAGGTTGCAGTGCACCTGCGCACATGCTCATAGGTTAAGAGTGCAGCCTGCATAGAAGCGTGCACGCAGTGTTATGCCGCCCCACCATCGTTGTCCAATTATGCTACGCGGGAGTTGCGGGGTGAAGCTTTTTATCTGTCAGCATTGCCAACGAACGCTTCTGTTCGAGAACACCAAATGCGAACGGTGCGGTCACCGGAGAGCGCGTCGGCCGCGCGAAGCATGCCGGCGCTCTACCCCCAAGACAGGACGGCACGGGAGGGATTTTGGGCTATCCTGTGGCGTCAGCCATGCGCCAAGAGCGGTCATTCGCCGACGAGTGCCGAATAGCTGATTTCGACCCTTTGGGGAAGTTCGGCTCAGAGTTCTCGATGACGGGTGTTGACACCCAAAGCGGAAATTGTGCTCAGGACTCTGCTCTCCGCAATGGTGCGACTTGCGCCAAGCGTTACATAAATGGGTCCCCGGATCGAATTGAAGGAATTGCGCGGCGTGAGAAAGGCATAAGCGGAGGCGCCCCCGAGACTGCTCTTCAAGCAAAGCGGCTGGCTCTGATCTTACGCCGCCCGCCGAGGGTCGACCTGCGTCCCAGGGCCGATCTGGCCTGCGGCAGTGGGAACTCGCCTATCCGTGCCTAGGCTTCCAATCGAGCTACCCCCACTCATGGACCCACTCCAGCGGGACCATTTTTTGGTGCCCTCTCCTCCCCGTCGTTAGGGTGTCTCCAACAATCGATCGATCTCAGCCTGCAATTGCGCTTGGAGATACGGTTTTGATAGACGCGGCAAGTTTGACTTGTGCGCCGTGGGCAGATCCGTGTAGCCGGTTGCCAACAGAACAGGCATGTTGGGGCGCTTGCGACGCACTATCTCCGCGAGCTCAACTCCCGTCATACCGGGCATGGCCTGATCCGTCATCATGAGACCATGGACAGCCCCAGACCCGTTCCCTTGCCACGGGGCTTCGTCGAAAAGAAGGGTTCGACCGCCTTCTTGAGCGTGGCGGCGTCCATGCCCGATCCAGTATCGGAGACCTGAACTCTGAGATATGATCCCTCACGGAGGTTTTTCTCCGCCCCAACCTGTTCTCTATCTACGCTGATGCTTAGCATTCCTCCATCAGGCATAGCGTCCCGCGCGTTGATCGCCAGATTGAGGATCGCGAGTTCGATCTGATTGGTGTCGACTTGCGCCGCGGGCAGCCCGGCGGGCGTCTGAAGGCTCAATGCAATCCGGGGACCGAGAGTCCGCTGAAGCAGGTCCCCCATGCCGGCCAGAAGAGACGTCATATCGGCCGAATTTGTCTTCAAGTCCTGCTGTCTCGCGAACGCCAACATCCGCTGGGTAAGTGAGGAGCCGCGCTCAGCGCCCTTTATCGCACCCTCGATTAAACGTTGTGCACGCGGGTCGTCCGGCAATCGCTTGCGGAGAAGTTCCAGATTGCCCATCACAGCCGTCAGGAGATTATTGAAATCGTGGGCAACGCCACCGGTGATCTGGCCGACGCTTTCCATCTTTTGAGACTGCAGGAGCTGCTCTTGTGCTTTTTCGCGCGCAGCGACCTCCACCATTAATTCGTCTGTACGTTCTTGGACTCGCTGTTCAAGCGTCCGCGTCAAATCCGAAAGCGCTATGCGTTCCGAAGCTAGTTCGCGAAGAAGACCTTCGCGCTCCAACTCCGATGTTTTGCGTGCCGTGATATCGGACGAAACGCCAATAAGCTGATTGACTTCGCCAATTGTGTTCCTGAGCGCGCGGGCGCGCACATCAACCCAGTGCACCGTGCCGTCTGGCCAGACATTCTGATACTCGATCACATAGTCGTCGCCGGTTCGGAGCGTATGCTCAAGGGCAGCCTGCAAACGCGCTAGATCGTCCGGGTGCACCGATGCGCGAAGGTCGTTGTAGGAGAAGCTATCTTGAGGCGGGCGACCAAAGTGAGCGTGACAACACTTCGAGGCGTTCAGGACCATGCCCTCGACATCCAGCGCCCAAGAGCCCAAGCGACCGGCCTTCAGGGCGGTCTGCAGCCACTGCTCACTCTCGCTGAGGTCTTCTAACCGTGCGCGGGCTTCGTATTGCCGCCGACGACCGCGAACTGCCGTTCTCACAACGCTGGCAAGAGTTGTGGGATGAAAGGGCCGCTCGATAAAAATCACATTCCCAAGGATTTCGGCAAGCCTGGCTGCGGCGGGGTTGCGCTCCGGCCCACCGCCTTGTCGCGTCAGCAAGATGATTGGAAAGTCGGACCAGGACGGCCGCCGCTCCAAAAACATAGCTAGCGGGCGCAGATCGGCGCTGTCGATCGCCTCGTTGGCTATGATCGCCAAGCCAGCGCCTTTATAGAGTTCCATGTGAATAAGCATGGAATAAGGACCCCGCTTTTGGGGTGATTTGCATCCAATCGGGACCCCGGGGCTGAGGGTCCACAGTGGCCTCCTGGATTTTGGGAGGCCGAGATTGGAATGCTGGTTGTGGAAACGATCGCCAAGATTCGCCGGGCGTTTTTTGTTCAGAAAAAGCCGATCAAGGAGATTTGCCGGGAGCTGCACGTCTCCAGAAAGGTCGTCCGGAAGGTCATCCGATCCGAAGCGACCGAGTTCCATTACGAACGCTTGACGCAGCCGCTTCCCAAGATCGGACCGTGGCGGGAGCGGCTGGATTCCCTGCTGTTGGAGAATGCAGAAAAATCGGCGCGCGAGCGGCTGACGCTTGTTCGGCTATTCGAAGAACTGCGCAGCCTTGGTTATGCCGGAAGCTACGACGCGGTTCGCCGTTACGCGAAAACGTGGCGCAAGGAACGCGGTGTGGCGCTGGCGCAGGCTTATGTGCCGCTCACCTTTGCTCCCGGCGAGGCCTATCAGTTCGACTGGAGCCATGAAATCGTCGTGCTGAACGGCGCGACGGTGACCGTGAAGGTCGCCCATATGCGGCTCTGTCACAGCCGCATGCCGTTTGTCCGCGCCTATCCACGCGAGACCCAAGAGATGGTCTTTGACGCGCATGACCGCGCCTTTGCCTTTTTCAAAGGCGCCTGCGAGCGCGGCATTTATGACAATATGAAAACCGCGGTGGAGACAATCTTCGCCGGCAAGGACCGGCAATACAATCGCCGCTTCCTTCAAATGTGCGGGCATTATCTCGTCGAGCCAGTGGCCTGCACGCCGGCCTCGGGCTGGGAAAAGGGCCAGGTCGAGAACCAGGTCGGCTTGGTGCGTGAGCGCTTTTTCACGCCGCGCCTGAGATTCAAGAGCTATGACGAATTGAATGCCTGGCTCCTCGACAAATGTGTCGCTTACGCCAAGGCGCATCGTCATCCAGAATGCGCCAGCCGCACGATCTGGGAGGTTTTCGAGGACGAACGGCAAAAGCTCGTGCAACTGCGCGGCCGCTTCGACGGCTTCCATGCAGTGAGCGCGGCGGTGTCCAAGACCTGCCTTATCCGGTTCGATAACAACAAATACTCGGTGAAGGCGCGCGCGGTCGGGCGTCCGGTCGAAATCCACGCTTATGCAGACCGGATCGTCATTCGCCAGGACGGGATCGCCGCCGGCGAACATCGGCGATCCTTTGGCCGCGAAGAGACGATTTACGATCCCTGGCATTACGTTCCGGTTCTGGCCCGCAAGCCCGGCGCTCTGAGGAATGGCGCGCCGTTCAAGGACTGGGTCTTGCCCTCGGCCATGGAGAAAATTCGCCGCAAACTCACCGGCTCCGCCGATGGCGATCGGCAGATGGTGAAAATCCTCGCGGCGGTTCTCGACGACGGGCTGCCGGCGAGGCCGCCTGTGCCGAGGCGTTGAGCGAGGGCGTCCATTCCGCCGACGTCGTTCTCAACATTCTGGCGCGTCGCCGTGATCCCGGTCCGCCACTCACCATACTCACCCCGGACGCGCTGAAACTCCGGCACGTCCCGCTCGCCGATTGTGCCCGGTACGATCAACTGAGGAGTTCAGGCTGATGGAACGCACGCAAATCTTCGACCTCATGAGCGAACTCAAGCTCTTCGGCATGCGAACCGCCTATGATGATGTGATGGCGGCTGGCATAAAGCGGCAGCACGAGCCGCCACAAATCGTCGGCGATCTTCTTAAGGCCGAAATTGCCGAAAAGCAGGCGCGCTCCATCAAATATCAGATGACCATCGCCAAACTCCCTCTGGCCAAGGACATCGATGACTTCGACTTTGACGGCACGACCGTCAACGAAACCCTGGTGCGTGATCTTTCCGGAGGCGGCTTCATCGCGCAGCAACGCAACGTCGTTCTCGTGGGGGGCACCGGGACCGGCAAGACGCATCTCGCCATTGCCATCGCGCGAAGCTGCATCCGCGCCGGCCTGCGCGGCCGCTTCTTCAATACAGTCGATCTCGTCAATCGCCTGGAGGCCGAAGCACGCGCAGGGCGGCAGGGACGAATCGCCGATTACCTCACTCGCAAGGACTTCACCGTTCTCGACGAACTCGGCTATCTGCCCTTCGCTCAGGCTGGCGGGCAATTGCTCTTCCATCTCGTTAGCCAGCTCTACGAACGCACCTCGGTGATCGTCACGACCAATCTGGCGTTCGGCGAATGGCCGAGCGTCTTCGGCGACGCCAAGATGACGACCGCGCTCCTCGATCGTCTCACCCATCACTGCGACATCGTCGAAACCGGAAATGAAAGCTGGCGCTTCAAAAACCGCGCCTAGCGCTCAAAGCCCCCTCCCACGCCACCGCGCTCGCCCCGGCTGCGCAACCCTGACCAGCTCCGCCGGGGGCGAGCGCTGTCGTTCCTCCCCGCCAAAAGGGGTACCTTTTGCACACCGATCCGGGGTCCCAATTCAATGCTGTTTGACAATCACCCGCAGGAAGCCAATCCTGGCGAACCGGACCGCGCCCGAGATCGAGGCGCGGATCGTTGAATTTTCGCTGGAGCAGCCGGCCTTCGGCCAGATCCGCGTCGCTAACGAAATGAGGAAACTTGGCCACTCGATCTCGCCGGCCGGCGTGCGCGGCGTCTGGCAGCGCCATGATCTCGAGACGATGAAGAAACGGCTCAAGGCGCTGGAAGCCAAGGTTGCTGAGGCAAGGCCGGATCCTGACCGAGGCGCAGGTCATAGCCTTGGAGAAAGCCAAGACCGAAAAGGAGGCGCACGGGCCAAGTTCGAGAGCGAATGCCCGGGCTACTGCGGGGCGCAGGACACGTTCTATGTTGGCAACATGAAAGGGGTCGGCCGCATCTACCAACAGACCTTCATCGACACCTATTCGAAAGTGACGTTTGCCAAACTCTATGATCGCAAGACGCCGATCACCGCGGCCGACCTCTTGAACGATCGGGTCGTGCCCTTCTTCGACGAAAAGGAAGTGAAGCTCTCACGTGTTCTGACCGATCGCGGCACCGAATATTGCGGCAATCCCGAGCATCACGAATACGAGCTCTATCTCGCGGTGGAAGATATTGACCATTCCAGGACCAGGACGAAGAGCCCACAAACGAATGGCATCGCTGAGCGCTTCCACAAGACAGTGCGGGATGAGTTCTATCGCATCGCCTTCCGAAAGAGGCTCTATGCCTCGATCGGGGATTTGCAGGACGACCTCGATCTATGGGTCAAAAGCTACAACGAGGAGAGACCGCATCAAGGCCGCTGGTGCTTCGGCAAGACGCCGCTGCAAACATTCCTTGACGCCATCCCGATTGCGAGGGAAAAAATGATCGCTGCCTGACCACCATCGGCAGTGAACCGGCCGTCTCCAAAAGGACGCCGTCTGTAAGATCAAATACAAGCTACTACACAAAAATCTTGACGTGCAAGGCATTCTCACCGAGGCGCACTCTGACATCGAGTGCGTCGTCATGGCCGCCAGACAGTTGCCGCCTGATGAGGGAGGCCCAATTGCGGCCATGGCCGATGTAGCGGGCAGGAAAATCGAGAAAGCGCTTCGTCAGCTGGGGGCCGAAGTCGCGGCAAGCGACGGCGCCGAAGAGGCATAGGGAGGAACCCCTGACAACCAAACCAAAGACACACACGCCAATCGTGCAAGCCATCGCACGTCACAAGGCCGCGCTCAGCAAGCTAAAATACGGGACAAGATCCTCGGTGCAGGCCAGCCCCGGCACTAAAACAAGATGCGTCGGACGTCCTGTCATAACGCATCAGCTCCATCTGAAGGCGATCGATCATACGTTTTTATAGGTCAATTGCAGATGCTGCAAAAACATTCCGGCCGGGCCCCGCTCCGTGAGTGAAGCATCGGTGTGGGTCGAGGATATACAATTCCTATTCCCCCATTTGCAACAAGGTTCCCGCCTGTCGCTAGCCCACTGGGAACGTGATGGTGTGGACGGCGCCCGCACCGGCATCTCGCTCAATGAAGAGCTGTGCCAAGACGGTTGTCGTTGAGCAACCCTCTGAAGGAGCGCCGTCCATGGGAAAGTCTATCACCGATTTGTCGTCTGTCACGACTGTTGGCCTCGATCTGGCCAAGCATGTCTTTCAGGTTCATGCGATCGACGCCTTTGGCCGCGTGATCGTCGCCAAGGCGCTTCGGCGCAAGGACGTGCTGGCCTTCTTCGCGCAATTGCCCGAGTGTCTTGTCGGTATGGAAGCCTGCGGTTCGGCCCATCATTGGGCGCGCGAGCTGATCAAGCTCGGCCATGACGCTCGGATGATGCCGCCGGCCTATGTCAAACCCTATGTGCGTCGGCAAAAGAATGACGCGGCCGACGCCGCCGGGATCTGCGAAGCGGTGACAAGGCCTTCGATGCGCTTTGTCGGCGTGCGCACGCTGGAGAACCAGGCGGTGCTCATGCATCACAAGGTGCGCGAAATGCTGGTGGCGCAACGCACGCAACTGATCAACGCGCTTCGCGGGCATCTGGCCGAGATTGGGGTCATCGCGGCGCAGGGGCTCAAGAACGCCCGCGAAATGGCGGGGCTCGTCATGGCGGAAGGCGACGAGACGATTCCGGCCTGCGTCCGCGCGGCGCTCGCCCCGCTCGTGCGTCAACTGCATGCTCTGGATCAGGAGATTGCACGCAGCGATCGAAGCATCGCCGCGATGGCTCGAGGCGACGAAATGGCGCGCCGGCTGATGACTATTCCTGGCTTCGGCCCGGTGACGGCCTCGGCGATGGCCGCGAGCGTTCAAGACGTCTCCGCTTTCTCGGGCCCGCGTGAGTTCGCCGCCTTTCTTGGCCTGACGCCGAGACAAAACTCGTCCGGCGGCAAGGAGCGATTGGGCCGCATCTCGAAGATGGGCAATCGATATTTGCGGACATTGCTCGTCGTGGGCGCGCATGCGGTCCTCTATCATCGCAAGCCGCACGACGACGCGCTGCGATCCTTTGCGAAGAAGCTCATGCAGACTAAGCCCTTCAAGCTTGTCGCCGTCGCGCTCGCCAATAAAATGGCGCGCATCGCCTTCGCGATCATGCGTGGTAAGACAACCTATAGCGCAGCTCCGGCGTAACGACCGCCGACATCGTCAGCGGCCAAGGGCTGCAAAAGAATCGAGGGTGACCAAGAGGTGATGCGAAGAGCGCGGATTGATCCCAAAGCCCGTGGCATTGTCTGCGCCGTCAAGCGCGCCAACGTGATTTGGGGCAAGGGATCAGCGGACAACATCAGGGCCAGCGGGGCGTCAAAACCCGCATCGACAGGCCGAAGACATGACCGCACCCACGATCAAACGCAACGCCGCAAAAAAACCCTTGATCAGCGGGCGCCGTCCAGACATGACAATGCCCTCTCGCCCACGGAAAGTAATACGGATGAACGTGACAAAGCTGTCGGGGAAGGTACGATGCGTATGACCTCTCGCTTCCGTGCGACAGTCAACACTCGTGATGGGAGCATTGACGCTCATGACCAGCATACCGGGCCAAGCACAGACCGAAGCGGCGAAAGCGCCGGCGCCTACGTTGCATTCCTCGTCTCAAGTTTCTGACGCGCCCGGCAATGGCATATTGCCAATGATCAGCGGTCGTATAGCCGCTGGTTTCTCGCTCTACCATTTGGACGCTCAGCCGATCGAGCAGGTATCTCCGCTGATCCAGCGGCAATATCTGCACGGTTCTTAATCCACTTTCGCAAAATGGATCGTGAAAAAGGGCGCGGTGGTGCCGCTGCATCACCACGCCAACGAGCAGATCACGTGGATTACTCAGGAAGAAGCGGAAGTTTATTCGCAAGGCAAGAAATACGTGATGCACGCCGGCGACATCATGATCATCCCCCCAACGTTCCGCACGAGTTCAGGTTCACCCAGGATACGATCGGTATCGATATCTTCTCGCCGCAGCGGCAAGATTGGATGGACGGGACGGCAGACTACTTCTCGAAGAAATAGATTGCTCGCCATAGTGGAGCAGCCGAGCCGATGGATAACTGTGGAGATTGGCTTTTATTATAGATACAGGCTTTCCGGTCCACGCATCCTCGAACTGGCGTCGCGAATCACGGTTTGCTAGGATTTCACCATATTGATCCCGCATACGCCGGATGAGGCAATAATTTGCAGCGTCGATGCCGCAATTCAGCTAACATAATCAGCATGTTATTTCGGATCGAATGAGGCCGTCATGGCGAACCCGGCGGGTGAATCGTATGATGGCGCTCTCAGGCTCGATTTCGACCGCCGATTGTTGCTTCACTTTCGCGGATCGGTGGTTACCTCCGACGCAGGCTTGCTCGCATACCGGGAACTGGACGACGCGCTGTGCCTCAGCGCGATGGCGGGTGATGCGCTCTCCGACGCACGCACTGGCAAGAATGGCCGGCATGCACTCGTCGGGATGTTGCGGCAATCCATATTTGGGCGACTTGCCGGATATGAAGACGTGAACGACGCTCAACGCCTGCGCCATGATCCCGCGATGCGGTGGATAGTCGGCGGAAAGGCGGCCTCGGATGCAGCGGCTTCGCCGAGCCAGATGGGCCGCTTTGAGACGCGCTGGCTCACGGCGGAAAAGAACCTTTCGGCGCTCGCTGATCTCTCCGGCAAATGGATCGACAGCGTTCATGGTCGCCGTCCGCCGAGAGGTATCTTGCTCGACATGGATTCGAGCGTGAGCCCGACGCATGGCGAACAGGAACACAGTGTCTGGAACGGTCACTATGACTGCACCTGCTATCATCCGCTGTTCGTTTTCAACCAATATGGCGATTTGGAACGCTGCGCCCTGCGCCCCGGCAATGTTCACAGCGCCGATGGATGGGAGGCGGTGCTGAAGCCGGTCGTGGCGCGGTATCAAGGCAAGGTCTCACGCATTTATTTCCGCGCCGACGCCGGCTTCGCAAACCCCGAAGTTTACGAATATCTGGAGGCAGAACGGATCAAATATGCGATCCGTCTGCCCGCCAATCACATCTTGCAAGAGAGGATCGGCTATCTGCTCAAACGCCCGGTTGGTCGCCCGTCCAATGACGTCTGCCGATCCCATGCAAGTTTCACCTATCAAGCGGGAAGCTGGTCGCAGCCGCGCCGGGTGATCGCCAAGGTCGAATGGCATCCGGGCGAGCTTTATCCGCGCGTCGGCTTCATCGTGACGAACATGGCGCGCTCCGCCGAGAATGTCGTCGCCTTCTACAACAAGCGCGGCACGTGTGAGCAATGGATCAAGGAAGGAAAAGGCGCAATCAAGTGGACCCGGCTATCATGTCGGTCGTTCGCTGCTAACGCCGTCCGTCTCCAGCTTCATGCGCTGGCCTACAATCTCGGTAATTTTCTGCGCACGCTGGCGACGCCCGAACCGATAAAGGATTGGTCACTGACGAGCCTGAAGGAAAAGCTGATCAAGATCGGCGCGAAGATCGTGAGCCATGGCCGCTATGTCGCGTTTCAGATGGCCGAAGTCGCCATTCCGAAAAATCTCTTCGCGGACATCCTACGAATGATCGCCGACCTGCGGCCGCCGCCCAATCCAGCGCCTGCGTGAAGTGTTCGGTCGTCATGCGTCGAGCAAAAACTAAGGGAGAAGTGCGTCTTGATCACAACCAACTCTGTATTGTCCGGTGCGCGATCCGCCCATGTCACTGGTTTTGGTGTGCCGGAGCACCACAGCAGCGCCGCAGCGCGGCAATCTCAACCTCAATAAGCGGGCGATCCGGAAAATAATGCCGGTATAGGACGAATGTCCGATGTCACGGCAGGAGATCAATGATACGCGCTTGGCACATTCCCGGTTATCTGGGGAATGCCAGTTGATTCGTACGCCAAATGAGACGGGTGCGCCGCGTTTATGAGTTGTTGCGATCTTACACAAAGATGAAGGGCCGCAGTGGCCCGCTTTTGCCGTAACCTCGTTCTGACTGGCGTGTGGCCCCGAATTGAGTAGAGACAGCCGTTCGACCGGGTAGCAAAAACGCACAGCGATTTCGCCCGAAATCTAACCTCGCGTAAAATCATCAATGCACGTTAGCAAGGTGAATCAGTCAGCCTAAAGTGACAGGCAGAGTTGAGGCCCGCTTTCCAGCTGCTTCTCGCCGAGCGACGACAAGGTCATGCCGAGAAGGCGGATGCCTTTTGCGATCGGGAACAGTGGCTCGAGCAGCGCGTAGCTAAGCTGCTCGATTTCGGCTCGCGTCGAAAAGAGCCCCTGACCGGTCCGGCTTCGCGTGATCTGCTGGAAATCGGCATATTTCACTTTCAGGGTCACCGTGCGCCCGCGAATCTCTGCTCCCTCGCAAGTGCGCCAGACCTTTTCGATGATCGGCTGGAGCCCCTCGCATGCGGCCTCGAATGTGAAGATATCGGCGGAAAAGGTGTTTTCCGCACCAAGAGACTTGCGGATCCGGTCGGCTCGGACAGGCCGTTCATCGATGCCGCGCGCGAGCCAGAAATAATATGGCCCCGGCTTCCCGAAGTGCTGCTGAAGGAAGGCAAGCGTCTGCTCTCTGAGGTCGAACCCGGTTTTGATCCCGAGCCGGTTCATCTTCGCTGCCGTCGCCGGCCCAACGCCGTGGAACTTCTCGACCGGCAATCCTTCGACGAAGGCAGGCCCCATCTTCGGGGTGATGACGAAGAGGCCATCGGGCTTGCCATGATCCGAGGCGAGCTTGGCGAGGAATTTGTTGTAGGAGACACCCGCGGAGGCTGTTAGGCCGGTCTCAGTGCGGATCTTCGCCCTTATCGTCTCTGCTATCTGTGCCGCCGACACGATCCCTTTCAGATTTTCGGTGACGTCGAGATAGGCCTCATCGAGCGACAACGGCTCGATGATGGCCGTATATTCGGCGAAAATCTTGCGGATCTGGAGCGATACCGCCTTGTAGACATCAAACCTTGGCGTCACGAAGATGAGGTCGGGGCATCTGCGTTTGGCGGTGACCGATGGCATTGCGGAGTGCACGCCGAATGCCCGCGCTTCGTAGCTTGCGGCGGCGACGACGCCGCGCTCGCGCGATCCGCCGACGGCAACAGATTTGCCGCGTAGCTCTGGATTATCGCGCTGCTCCACCGAGGCAAAAAACGCATCCATGTCGATATGGAGGATCTTGCGCTGCCGTGTGGGCTCGTCCGAGACGTGCCCGTTCGGATCTTCGGTAGTGCTCCTCGCCCTATCGCGATCACTATCCTGCGCAAGCATGAATGTCAGGCCGCGAGGCCTCCCTCATCTTTCTTATCCCCCCTCGCGACAGTCTTGGTAGCTTGATTCTCATGCCCGAGAGCTAGTTACGCCGGGAAGGAGAGCTTTTTGCGTGTAATCGTCACTGGAGCGTCGGGATTGATCGGTTCGACAATCACCGCGCAACTCATCTCCGCAGGCCATAATGTGTTCGGTCTTGCCCGCAATGTCAAAGAAGAAGCTCGGCGGTGGACGGACGCACAGTGGAGAACGTGCGACATCGCCCGAATGACACAATCTGGCTTATGGGTCCCGTACCTCGATGGGGTGGATGCGATTGTAAACTGCGCTGGCGTGCTTCAAGATGGACCAGAAGATAGCACGCGCGGTGTCCACGTCGATGGCATTGCAGCTCTGTTCGCTGCGTGTGAGCAGACGGGAGTGCGGCGCGTGGTGCATTTTTCCGCCATCGGCGTTGATCGTGAAGCTCCCACAGCATTCTCTCGCACCAAGCTCGAAGGTGATCGCAGGCTGATGGCAAGCGATCTTGATTGGATCATCTTACGGCCTTCCGTTGTCGTCGGTCGGCCAGCCTATGGGGGCAGCGCACTATTCCGCGGCCTTGCTTCCCTGCCGGTCCTCCCCGTCATGCCTAACACCGGACTCTTGCAGGTTGTTCAACTCGACGATGTCGCCGACACTGTTCTGTTTTTTCTTGCTCCCGGCGCACCCACCCGCCTTGCGCTCGACCTTGCAGGGCCTGAGCAGCTTCCCTTTACCGAAGTGGTTCGCAAGTACCGCCGCTGGCTCGGTTGGAGTGAACCGCGGATTATCTGCCTCCCGGCTTGGGTCGCAGGTGCCCTCTACCGTCTGGGCGACGTCGCGGGACGCCTGGGCTGGCGTCCGCCGCTGCGGTCGACAGCCCGTCGCGAAGTCGTCCGGGGAGCTGTCGGCGATCCACGCGAGTGGTCGCGTCTAACTGGCATCACGCCGCAATCGCTTTCAGCGGCGCTCGCGAGAGAACCTGCTTCTGTGCAGGAACGCTGGTTCGCCGCGCTTTATCTGTTGAAGCCAATCCTATTCTCCGTCCTTTTCGTATTCTGGATTCTCAGCGGGCTGCTTTCGATCGGACCGGGTTATCAGATTGGCGTCGCGCTCATGAGCGAAGGAGCGGCGGGATCCCTGAGTCCCTTTGCTGTAATCGCGGGAAGCCTCGTCGATCTTGCGATTGGTATCGGCATTGCGATCCGCCGCAGCGCCCAGTTTGCGCTTTACGCGGCTCTCGCCATCTCGGTCTTCTATGTCATCGCGGGCACGATCATTTTGCCGCGCCTGTGGATCGATCCTCTGGGCCCTATGGTCAAAATCGTTCCAATCATGGTGCTGACTCTCGTCGCGCTAGCGATCTTTAAGGACCGATGATGGTCTATTTCGCGCTCAAATATCTGCATCTGATCGGCGCGGCCATATTGCTCGGCACTGGGGCGGGCATCGCGTTCTTTATGCTGATGGCCCATCGCACGGGAGAGGCGGTGCAAATCGCAGCGGTCGCCCGGATCGTGGTTGTTGCCGATTTCCTGTTCACGGCGACTGCCGTTTTCGCGCAACCGATTACCGGCATCGCGCTGGCCTGGTACGTCGGCTACTCCCTGACGGACGGCTGGATCGCATTGTCTATTCTGCTCTATATCGTGACCGGTTGCTTTTGGCTTCCCGTCGTTTGGATGCAGATGCTCATGCGGGACTTGGCGGAAGCCGCGGTGAGCAAAGGCCTACCGCTTCCACCGGCGTATCACCGCCTGTTCTGGGCCTGGTTCGCGTTCGGCTTTCCCGCGTTTGCGGCCGTCCTCGGCATCCTGTGGCTTATGATCACGCGGCCGGCCTTCCGCTTATTCCTATAGGGAACGTTTCGGCGCATTTCGAGTGAGTGATATGAGATTACGGGGAGATCGTCATTCCTCGGTTTGGCCACCATCGCCCTCGCACTGGATAGACTAGCGAGGGACGGCAGCTCCTTATGGCGGACACGCGCCTCGTGCTTGGCGTCCGAGTGCTTGCCTCCTGGCCCTCAATCAGCACCTCCACGCGCAAGTTCCGAGAAGGCGGCAAACAGGCTGTCAAACAGCATTGAATCGGGACCCCGGATCGGTGTGCAAAAGGTACCCCTTTTGGCGGGGAGGAACGACAGCGCTCGCCCCCGGCGGAGCTGGTCAGGGTTGCGCAGCCGGGGCGAGCGCGGTGGCGTGGGAGGGGGCTTTGAGCGCTAGGCGCGGTTTTTGAAGCGCCAGCTTTCATTTCCGGTTTCGACGATGTCGCAGTGATGGGTGAGACGATCGAGGAGCGCGGTCGTCATCTTGGCGTCGCCGAAGACGCTCGGCCATTCGCCGAACGCCAGATTGGTCGTGACGATCACCGAGGTGCGTTCGTAGAGCTGGCTAACGAGATGGAAGAGCAATTGCCCGCCAGCCTGAGCGAAGGGCAGATAGCCGAGTTCGTCGAGAACGGTGAAGTCCTTGCGAGTGAGGTAATCGGCAATTCGTCCCTGCCGCCCTGCGCGTGCTTCGGCCTCCAGGCGATTGACGAGATCGACTGTATTGAAGAAGCGGCCGCGCAGGCCGGCGCGGATGCAGCTTCGCGCGATGGCAATGGCGAGATGCGTCTTGCCGGTCCCGGTGCCCCCCACGAGAACGACGTTGCGTTGCTGCGCGATGAAGCCGCCTCCGGAAAGATCACGCACCAGGGTTTCGTTGACGGTCGTGCCGTCAAAGTCGAAGTCATCGATGTCCTTGGCCAGAGGGAGTTTGGCGATGGTCATCTGATATTTGATGGAGCGCGCCTGCTTTTCGGCAATTTCGGCCTTAAGAAGATCGCCGACGATTTGTGGCGGCTCGTGCTGCCGCTTTATGCCAGCCGCCATCACATCATCATAGGCGGTTCGCATGCCGAAGAGCTTGAGTTCGCTCATGAGGTCGAAGATTTGCGTGCGTTCCATCAGCCTGAACTCCTCAGTTGATCGTACCGGGCACAATCGGCGAGCGGGACGTGCCGGAGTTTCAGCGCGTCCGGGGTGAGTATGGTGAGTGGCGGACCGGGATCACGGCGACGCGCCAGAATGTTGAGAACGACGTCGGCGGAATGGACGCCCTCGCTCAACGCCTCGGCACAGGCGGCCTCGACCGCCGGCAGCCCGTCGTCGAGAACCGCCGCGAGGATTTTCACCATCTGCCGATCGCCATCGGCGGAGCCGGTGAGTTTGCGGCGAATTTTCTCCATGGCCGAGGGCAAGACCCAGTCCTTGAACGGCGCGCCATTCCTCAGAGCGCCGGGCTTGCGGGCCAGAACCGGAACGTAATGCCAGGGATCGTAAATCGTCTCTTCGCGGCCAAAGGATCGCCGATGTTCGCCGGCGGCGATCCCGTCCTGGCGAATGACGATCCGGTCTGCATAAGCGTGGATTTCGACCGGACGCCCGACCGCGCGCGCCTTCACCGAGTATTTGTTGTTATCGAACCGGATAAGGCAGGTCTTGGACACCGCCGCGCTCACTGCATGGAAGCCGTCGAAGCGGCCGCGCAGTTGCACGAGCTTTTGCCGTTCGTCCTCGAAAACCTCCCAGATCGTGCGGCTGGCGCATTCTGGATGACGATGCGCCTTGGCGTAAGCGACACATTTGTCGAGGAGCCAGGCATTCAATTCGTCATAGCTCTTGAATCTCAGGCGCGGCGTGAAAAAGCGCTCACGCACCAAGCCGACCTGGTTCTCGACCTGGCCCTTTTCCCAGCCCGAGGCCGGCGTGCAGGCCACTGGCTCGACGAGATAATGCCCGCACATTTGAAGGAAGCGGCGATTGTATTGCCGGTCCTTGCCGGCGAAGATTGTCTCCACCGCGGTTTTCATATTGTCATAAATGCCGCGCTCGCAGGCGCCTTTGAAAAAGGCAAAGGCGCGGTCATGCGCGTCAAAGACCATCTCTTGGGTCTCGCGTGGATAGGCGCGGACAAACGGCATGCGGCTGTGACAGAGCCGCATATGGGCGACCTTCACGGTCACCGTCGCGCCGTTCAGCACGACGATTTCATGGCTCCAGTCGAACTGATAGGCCTCGCCGGGAGCAAAGGTGAGCGGCACATAAGCCTGCGCCAGCGCCACACCGCGTTCCTTGCGCCACGTTTTCGCGTAACGGCGAACCGCGTCGTAGCTTCCGGCATAACCAAGGCTGCGCAGTTCTTCGAATAGCCGAACAAGCGTCAGCCGCTCGCGCGCCGATTTTTCTGCATTCTCCAACAGCAGGGAATCCAGCCGCTCCCGCCACGGTCCGATCTTGGGAAGCGGCTGCGTCAAGCGTTCGTAATGGAACTCGGTCGCTTCGGATCGGATGACCTTCCGGACGACCTTTCTGGAGACGTGCAGCTCCCGGCAAATCTCCTTGATCGGCTTTTTCTGAACAAAAAACGCCCGGCAAATCTTGGCGATCGTTTCCACAACCAGCATTCCAATCTCGGCCTCCCAAAATCCAGGAGGCCACTGTGGACCCTCAGCCCCGGGGTCCCGATTGGATGCAAATCACCCCAAAAGCGGGGTCCTTATTCCATGCTTATTCACATGGAAAAGCGGGAGATCGATGTCGCAAAGGCGCTCGTGCGGCTCCCGGAGGTGACCATCTTCGAGCTGCGCGGCGAGTGGCGGCGGCTTCATCGCATGCCGCCACCGATGCGGCTCTCCCGCGACCTCTTGATCCGAGGGATCATTTATCAGCTTCGAGGCCTTCGCGGCGGTCGGTCACGAGCACATCCAACGCTCCAAGCTCCGCATCGACACCCGCAAATGATAATTAGAATTCGCGCAACTACTTATGCTAGTTCACCACCTGCTCGTCGGCCCTGTCGGACTGGCTGCTCAGGCGCACTGGGAGGAACATCCGCCAAAAGGTTGCGAAAGTCGGTATCGTCGCTCATGAAATCCTCGCCGCCGAGCGCCATTCCTGGCGCATTTCGCCATCCAAGCGCGAGGCTTCGTCGCGCAACAGCCTCCAGGCGCGGTCGACCTCAGCCCAATCGCTGCTAATGTTGCCGATGGTCATTCGAATCGCGTATCGTTCTCTTATTTTGGTGTGCGACAGAAACGCCTCGCGCACCGCCTCGTTGAGCCGGTCCAGGTACTCATCGCATGCTTGCCTTCGGCGCGCGTCGCCCGACAGCGCCTTCAATGTGGACGGCCGGAAACGAAAGCACACCGTGCTGAAAGGCGCCGGTGCCAGCGCCTCGATATCCGGGTCCGCATCGATTCGCCGCACTAGATCCTGGGCCAGCTCGATATGCCGGCGAATGCGCGCAGCGAGCCCTTCGTGTCCGAAATGGCGAATGACCATCCACAGCTTGAGCGCGCGGAATCGACGGCCCAGCCAGGTGCCCCAATCCATGTAGTTCGTGACGTCCTCCTCGCGGCTTTTCAGATATTCCGGCACGAGGCTGAATGAGCGCTGCAAGGCATCCGGATCGCGCACGTACAATGCGCTGCAATCGAGAGGTGTGATACCAAGTCTCGCTGATCACGACCGATAGGCCCACTCTCTTGTTCCGATGGAGATGATTTTCCAGGGCATGTCGATGAGCTTGTTCCAGGCGAAGCAGCAGTGGTCGAGAATGTCGTCGTAGGATTCGAAGACGCGGTTCGAGAGCCAGTTGTCGCGCATGAATTGCCAGATGTTCTCGACCGGATTGAGCTCGGGCGATTTCGGCGGCAACGGCAAGAGCGTGATGTTGTCCGGGACGGGAAGCTTCGCCGAGACATGCCACCCGGCCTGATCGAGAAGAACGAGCGCATGCGCGCTTGGTGCGACCGCAAGCGAGATTTCTTCGAGATGCAGGGCCATGGCCTCGCTGTTGCAGGAGGGTAGTACGAGCCCGGCGCCTTTTCCTTCGGCCGGGCAGATGGCGCCGAAAATATAGGCTGAACTCGTCCTCTGGTCGTGCGGCGCCGAAGGCCGTGTCCCGCGTTTCGCCCATCGGCGGGTGACCTTGTTTTTCTGCCCGATCCGAGCTTCGTCTTGAAACCAAATCTCTATCGGCTTGCCAGGAGCCTCTTTTGCGGCGGTCTCCTCCACGAGGGCGAGAAAGTTTTTTTAAAAGCCGCCGCGGCTTCCTCGTCTTGCGCATGATGGCGCGGTCGCGCCGAGAGCTTGCGAAAGCCCATATGCCGCAGCTCGCGGCTGAGCGTCGGCTTGGAGATCGAAACCCGGAACTCTTCGAAGAGCCACTGCGCCAGATCGATCAGCCGCCAGCGGACGACGCCATGCAGGGCGGGAATCGGCCCATCTTCCACGACCTGCCGCAAGGCTTGGCGCTGGCGCTCGCCGAGGATGCTGGGAGCGCCCGGCGCTTTGCCGGTCAAGAGACCATCAGGACCTTTGGCGTTGAAACGGACAACCCAGTCGCGCACGATCTGCACCCCGACCCCGCCGATCCGCGCCGCATCCGGCCGCGAGCCGCCATCATAAATCTCGGCCAGTGCCAAGAGACGCCGGGTCTGATCGGGGTCACGCGATCGCCGCGCCAGCATGCGCAGGCCAATCGTGTCAAAGTCAGAGCGAAGCGGAACCGGAGTCGACATGGCAAACTCTCCCAAAAGCTGTTTGCCATGGTGAATCAGATAAATGCCGATTCGGGAATCCGCCTCAGGAGTTCAAACTTTCAGAGACTTGGTATGAATAGCCACTTGTGCGGATTGACGACAATCGAGTCGGCGCCCTGACAGCCGTCGAGAACATGGCGCATCTCGGGAACGATTGCGGCCATGCCCCGTAGGCGCCATCCACGTGCAACCACAATCCGAAGTCGCGGCAGATCGGCGCTATCTCCTCGACTGGATCAATGCTGGTCGTTGATGTCGTTCCCACCGTTGCCACCACGCAGAATGGCCGCCAGCCATCCGCGATATCGCCGCGTATCGCCTGGACCAAGGCGCTCGGCATCATGCGAAAGCGGGCATCAGTATCGATCTTGCGAACGTTTTCCTGACCAATGCCCAGAATCATTGCGTCCTTGCTCGCTCTCTACCGGCGAGTCGCCACATGAACAACCTGCTAGTGGCGCTCGGACCGGAGAAGGCATTGACGCAATCGGGCCAAATCTTTGAAAGGAACCTCGCCCGTCGTCACGTCGCACCTGCCATTTGACGAAAAGCAATCTCGCCCGGAACAGAATACTGGTTTTCGGCCAGTTTTTCGAATATGGCGCATTAGCCGGCGCAGATGAGCACGCACCTCGACGCCGCTGGTTTGGCACGAGGCGAAAATCGGAAGATCAGGTTGGTTTGCCAAAAGGCTCGCGTAGCGTCCGAGCGAGGGGCAACGCCGCGGCGCAGAGAGCCGCCATCACCCAGAACCCGTGCGCTCCGAAATGGGCATAGAGCGGGCCCGAGGCAAGCGTCAGCAGCGTCGCTGGGGCCCCGATGCCGACGGTGCCATAGAGCGTTAACGCCGTCGCCGCAAGGTGCCGTGGAACGCATCCCGCCAGAAGCCGCATGCAGGTCAAATGCAAGAGCGCGAAGGTCAGCCCGTGCAGGGGTTCTATGGCCGCAAGCGCCGGGAGCCAGGCGGTCTCGGCCGTTACCGCCCAGCGCACTATCCCGGCGGCGGCAGCGAGCATCGCGGCACCGGCCGGGCCGAGACGGTCGAGCAAGGGGCGGCCGGCGAAGAGGAACACCATTACCTCGGCTGCGACCGATAGGGACCACAGCAGCCCGGCGGTACCTGGGCCGATCCCTGCGGCAGCCCACCGGATCACGGCAAAGCTGTCGTGCATCGCGTGGCTGCCCATAATCAATGCCGCAACCAGAACGAGCCGGCGGTACAGCGGCAGCCGCAGCAGCGCTCCAACTCCGCGGACTCCGCCCGTCGCTTCAGTGGCTCGTGCCGCATCTTGCGTCGACAGCAGCTGCGGCACCAGTAGAGCGGCGAATGCCACGGTGGCGAGGAGTGCCGCATTGAGCCAGATGACCGAGGCAATCCCAAAATGCCCGACCGCTTGGCCGGACAGCACCGATCCAAGAATAAACGCCGCAGAGCCGGCGCCACGCACCCAGCCATACTCGAAGCCTCGCCTGACCGCGTCATCGGACCGGGCGGCACCTGCGGCCCCGAGAGCGAGCATGTCGCTGAGCGGCGCGAGCGGGGCCAAGGCCGCCGAATGGAACACGCCGACGGCGAATAGCAGCCACAGCCCCCGCGCCGGCAGATACCCCAGCGCGATCAACGCCGCCACGGCCGAGCAAAGGGAGAGGATGACCTTGGGGGCATCGAGCCGATCGGCCAGGCGGCCTGCCGCTGGGCCCGCCACTAAGCGCACTGCGCTGCCGGCGGCCAGCACCAGCGCGATCGCCTCTGGCCGCAGGTCGCGACTTTCGAGAAGACTCGGGAGGTACGGCGACTGAACCCCGAAGCCGGCATAAAGCGCGGCGTAGAGGATGAGGAACCGAGAAAGCGCGGGGCAGGAAAAGGCAGTCATTGCAATCCTGCAGCGGCGTCAGTTTCGCCTAGTATTGCATGCTCAATTTGGTAACGTGACAAAGCCGTCCATGCTGCACGCCTGAAGATCAGGCATTCTCATGAAGCCGGTCGCCCCGTGACAAGCGGGCTGCGATATCGGCGGTTTGGAGCCACGCGCGCTCGGTTGGGGAGTGAGCCGCAAGGTAGCGTGCAACCGCAATAAGGATATGCCGCCCCGGCTCGGTGTTGCCCCATTCGGTGAACTGACGCACCCCGGCCTCGAGAATCTGATAGGCGTGGAAACCTGCGTCTTCACGCAATAAAGCACGCGCCAGGGTGGAAATTATCAATTCCGGCGGGTGGCCTAAGGTGAGGTGGCGCGCCACGAGGCGCGCCGTTGCCTCAACTTGGTGTTGGCGATCGAAAGCGTCCAGCAAAGAGGCACGGATGTCTTCGACCGTTGAGGGGAGATCTTCCAATCGCTCATCGCCTTCATCAGGCAACCGCGCCGGTGGCACATTCAAATAACGAATGAGATAGATCGCGGTGGCTCCATGCAGGATGGCGCGCACCGACTCGACGAAGTGCCTGCCAAGGTCGGGGTCAGAGCCGATGCGCTTCAACCCCTGATGCACCGCGTTGCAATAAGTGAAGACGTGATGCGCCGTTTCCCAATCCCCGTGCTCATTCGCCGTGCCAAACCGTGCGACCCGCAACGCCGCCGCATAACAAAGCGAGCGGCCGAGGTCAGCGTATGAGGCTCCGTCAGAGATCGCGGCCAAGAGCGCGTCGATAATCGCGCTCGGATCGTCGCCCAGGAGATCCTGGGCCAACAGGGCGTGCTGCAACCACGGACCTCGATCACGACCAACTGCGAAAAGGGCCGGTAGGTCGGTGGCAGCTTTCTCGCACAGTGCTGTGAGGTCTGCGGGCTGGCGCCAGTCCGCTGATTCATCCGCACCGCGCGCCGCGACCATTTGGCCGATTACCGTGGGCAGCACATCGGCCGCGTGTTGCCAACCGATGAGGTCAAGGCACTCGAATGCTTTGTTGATGAAGTCGAGCGAGTGTCCGCTATCAGCAAAGACGCGATCGGTCTCGGCCGCGAAGAGCAGGTCTGCCAGGGCCGCGGGTCGAGCACCTATCGAGATGGCGGTAAGTGCTGTTCGCTCGGCTGCCTCGCGATGACGGACGGCCGCCCAACGCCGTAGCCACCGCTTGAGCGTAGGTAGATCCGGTCGACTGGCAAGCGGTGAGCGCTGTCTGCGCGGTGCAGCACCGTCACAATCGGTGGCGATTCGACTGACACCATGGAGCAGAGCCAAGTAGGTCTCTTCCTTCGGCAGGATAGCCAGGAGGTTGCCGAGGGCAGTTAGGATGGTCATTCCCATGCCCCATCCGTCCCGATTCCGGGCACCGAAGACTGCCGCCTGGCGCACAATGTCGAGCGGCTCAACGCCAGCCGCTAGTTGGCCCTGCACTGCTTTTGCAATGACGAGCCCAAGATTGTGCGCCATGCCCTCGTGTAGTCGCTGCCGCCAGTAGGCGGCGGGCTCCGGGTGGTCGAATTCAACCCTGACCCATACCTCCCCACCGCGCAGTTCGACCGGGCAAGTCGGTACATCGTCCGCCCAGAGATCGAAGGTGCAGCCACTTGCAAGATCGAACCGCGCATGATGCCAGTGGCAGGTTAGAATGCCGTCCTCCACGCTGCCACGATCGAGTGGAAAACCCATGTGCGGACACCGGTTGTCCAGGGCGTACACTCGATCCTGTTCTTCGATGACCAAAATCGGTCGGTGAGGTCCGTGTACCAAGAGCCGTCCTTTGCTCTTGAGTTCCTCCAGCGTGCCTGCACGGACGAATATGGATTCACTAAGCAGTTTGGCCAAATACGCCTTCCTCCATTGGGTCCTCCGCGACCAAATTCCCCAATGCCTCCCCCCTGTCACCGTAGGTATTGCTGCCAAAATTGCAAACTGCCATGTGACTTCCCCGCGGGAAAAGCTGCCCCGGAAATTAGTAGAAGTTGGTCGGCGCAAACTCAGACCCGATGACCAGATTTCGAGGCTGAGATTGCTGTCCATACCGTAAGTTCGATTATTTTATGTGGGTCTGAGATAAAGCCGCATGGCTACCAGAGCATCGGCACAAATCGCGGGCGTGGACGGGTGCAAGGCTGGCTGGATCGTCGTGATCCTTCAGCCGGATTCTCCCGCCCGTGCTGAGGCGAAGGTTTTCGAGAACTTCACGAACCTTGCCGGCGCGCTGAACCCGGATTCGATCATAGCCGTCGATATGCCAATCGGCCTGCCGGAACGTGCGAGCAAAGGCGGTCGTGCGCCCGACTGGGCGGCTAAGGAATTCCTTGGCCCGCGCAAGGGATCGGTCTTTCTGGTGCCATCGCGACCGGCGGTCTATGCGTATGAACAACGCTACGCGCAGGTTTGCACCGTGGCGCGCGAGATCTCAGAATCCGCCGAGAGCCCCTTCGATACAGGCTTATTCAATTTTTCCTCGCATTCAACAACTCGATCAGATGCTACGGCAGGACGACGCGCTGCGCCGCCGTGTTTTCGAGGTTCATCCTGAGGTCTCGTTTACCATTATGAGCGGTGAGCCGATACTCGAGCCGAAGAAAGTCAAAGGTCGCATTCACGAGCCTGGAATGCGGTGTCGCAAGGCGCTCTTAGAAAAACAAGGCTTTGCCGTTGGCGCCTTGGAGGCGAACTTACCATGCGGGGCGGCATTGGACGATATTTATGATGCCTGCGCTTGCGCCTGGAGCGGAGCACGTGTCTTCGAACAAGAAGAACGCGTCTTTCCCTCTGAGCCGGGTATCGATGCAAAAGGGCTGCAAGTGGCGATCAGGGCTTAAGGCTGGCGCAGTCGCGAGCGTCGGCGCTTCTCTGCTACGGTCTTCCCTCTTCATCGCGGATGTTTGAGCCATTCTTCGCCCGGCTTGCGGATCGCTATCACTTTGTCGCGCCCGTTTTGGACACAGCGACGGGCCGGACCCGAAAAAATTCGCGTACACTTTCGGTCACTACGCCGAGATCATGAATCATTTCACCGAAGCGCTTGGGCTCTCTCGCTACACCCTTTATATGCAGGATTATAATAGGGTATTTCTCGCGGTCACCTCTCTATGGCAAAGAATGCCGGCTAACCGAAAGAAGGAGCCGCCATGAGCAATCATGGAACCGCCTCGTGCGACGACACCATCATCCGCGTTGACAGTTCAACCCCTGTCGTCTACCCCCACTACTGGTGGCTGAAGAATGTGGCGCATCCCGAGTTCCAAGCGAAGGGTCCCCCTGAGTATGACCTGGCAACGGTCGAGCTGTGGCTCCACGAAGGACAGGAGAGTGCTCGCAGGGTCGCCGGCAATCTCATCAAAGGCCAGAAGAAAGACCGTGGGGTAACCGGCAGCCTCATCTACGAGCATCTGCTAAAAAACAATATGCTCGTTAGTTGCCTAGGCTTCGCTGACGGCCTTGAAATCCAGAAGAAGGGCATCCTTGTTTTCCGCAAGTTTTTTAACGGCAAAGGCCTCTACCTCTGGAATTCGGTCGCCGAGGACTTGCGCGACGGTCTCCAAGTTTCGTTCCTCGCCGAGCTCGGAGATGAGGTGGTAATGGGCTGGCGCTGGCTTGGCCACATCTGGGATCGCGACGACCCTGCGGCTCGCTTCCTAGTATTCCCGGGCATCGATTTGAGGCCATTCTGACAGTTCGGCGAGTTCGCGTACCCAAATTTGCCGCGTCCCCTCGTCATTTTGCCGACGAGCCGGCGCTCTCCGGATGCCGAAGTCCTTCGCGATGTTCGTGACGAAGGCGAGAATGAAGGAATCGAAAGCATCGACCGTCCAGCCGAGATAGCTCGCCAAGACCGCGCTGCGCCGCTTGGCGTGAGCGCGCGCAGAAAGTGAAGCTTGTCAGCTCTTCACCAGGCGCCATCATCCCGCCATCTCGGGGCGGTTCACGATGGCCACGAACGATCCGCATTCGGCAGGATGCAAGCGTCACGACGGCCGAACCAGCGATAGCGGTTGCGCGCGACCAAGTCATAGATCGCGTCGCGGACCACCCGTGGGATGAAGTGGAAGACCCATGTCCACCGCCAGCGCGGAAGCTCGCGCGCAATACGCAGCACGGCTTCGGATTTTACGTAGCCTTGACCGTTCGCGACGAAGGCAAAGGAATCCGGGCGATCAGGATCGATCCCGAGCTGGTCAGCGAGCGGACGTCCCTCGGCCATCTGAATCGGAACGAAACGAAAGAGGCAGCGACGATCACGTTTGCTCACGAAATGGCAGCCGCGCGAGCATAGGACGCATACGCCGTCGAACAGGATCAGGCCCTGCGGCGAATCGCTGCCGCCGGGACTTTTTTGATCTACGGCGATTGACTGCTCCGCCTGCATGAGAAAAGCAAACATCCGCGAGACGGCTGGCGCAACAGGAGTGGTCGTTGCCTTGGAGGCTATCTCGAAAATGGCTGCTTGACAAATGATGCACATAAGGCACGCCGATGTGAGAATGGCGGGAGCTGCCTTATGCATCTTCCAGGCTTGCCTTTTCGCAGTGTTTCTCCTCGAACTGGTGTTGACGTAGAAGCTTGGAAGACGTTCGCGCGATGCAGCTTGCCGATAGGAAGAGTGACGCCTACTGGCATGTTTTCGAAACTGTCGTCAGCGACTGCCTCGAGGAAGGCCTCGTTGGCGGCTTAGACTTCACCGTCGATGTGAGCCTGAGGCCGACGCCAATCGCCAGCTCTCCATCCCAGATCGCATCGAAATGGTGTTCGCGCATCGCTTGCGACGGCCCGCTTCGTCGCGGCGACTAAGGCCGTGGGCAAGGGCATGAAAAGTGCCGCGCCCAAATCCGATTACGGCCCTGGACGGCGCCTTATCCTGCGCCTATCTCGACGCTGAGATCGACCGTCGATGCTTGGCTGGCGCAAGCCCTGCATCGGCGCGCCATTGTCCCAAGCGAGGACCAACATGAACCGTCCTCTCTCCCGCTTCGCCACGCGCGCCGCCTATGGCGTGAGCCAGTTGCCGCGCATCGCCTGGTATCTGGGTCACGGCCTCGCCATGACCCGGATCGCGCAGCGGGCGCGCCAGAGCGGGAGCGCGCGGCCTCGCCCCCATACCGACGCGCCAATTCCGGACCGCAAACAATTCTTCGCGGACCTGGGGGCTCTTTGGCGGCAAGACCTCGCCAATGTCGAAGCGGGCGTCTATCCTCTCCCCGCGGATCATGACGGCTCATTGAAAATGCTTCTCCACCGCTCGCGGCTCTTCTTCGAAGATCTTCCCGCCGTCCACCGCCGCCGGGAAAGCGGCAACCACAGCGAAGTGCTGTCCGAGGAGACGCGCGGGAAGCGGCCCCGCTACTATCTCCAGAATTTCCATTTCCAGTCAGGCGGCTGGATGACGGACGAGTCAGCCCAGCGGTACGATACGCAGGTCGAAGTGCTCTTCAACGGCGCCGCGAACGCCACGCGGCGTCAGGCGCTGCCGCCGCTCCATGACGTCTTCGCCGGGCGCGACCAACGCCGGTTGATGCTTCTCGACGTTGGCTGCGGCACGGGGCATTTTCTCGATTTCGTCAAGCAGGCCTGGCCCCGGCTTCCCGCCATCGGCCTCGATCTGTCCGAGGCCTATGTCAGGGAAGCCAAGCGTCATTTACAGCGTTGGTCGCGAACCGACCTTATAGTGGGCAACGCGGAATCGATCCCACTGCCGGACGAGAGCCAGGACGCGGTAACGAGCATCTTCATGTTCCATGAACTGCCGCCCGAGGTGCGCCGCATCGTTCTTAGTCAATTCGCGCGCGTGCTGAAACCCGGTGGACGCCTTGTCCTCGTGGACTCGCTTCAGCACGGCGACGAGCCGGACTATGACGGCCTGCTCGAACTCTTCCCGCAGAGTTTTCACGAGCCCTATTACTTAAGTTACATCAAGGAGGACTTCGCCGCGCTTTGCCAAGACCGCGGGTTGACCTATATCCGCAACGCGAGGGCTTTTGTTTCGAAGGTTATCGTCTTTGACAAGCCGGCGGGACCCGCGGCGACCGCGACGAGAGCAGCCTAGACTTGGCCGTCGAAAGGCCCACCCGCGGTGCGCTCTGACACCAGCCGTTCGCGGGCGCGATGCGGCGCCTGCATGTCCGATTGAGCCTGGCTCTTGACCTCAACAAATCGCATCTTTGGGCGCATCGCCGCCTCCGCAATCGCCTCACCATCCAAATCGTCGTTCTTTTGCGACTTTACATGGGTCGCGCATATTCCGGCGACATCAGGCGAACCTCATGCCCATGAGCGACGAAGACGCGGCCCAGACGAGGTGCGCCGCAGCACGCCTTCATCGCAATCATGCAGCGCCCAAGACCCTTCGCGAAACTCTCACGCGAACTCCCTCGCATCCGGCACCTCAAAACTACTCGGCCTAACGCGTCCAACCCGTCAAGCTGCAGGAAGTCCTTACCATGATCAATTTCAATGATGACGATGTCCATCGAACCGCTCCTCTCTCTCAAACCAACCACGATCCCCAACGATCGTGGCGTGAGGGGCGGACCATCCCATAATCATATCCGATTCATCCGATTCAACTTCTTTCCGCACGGACACGTGGCAACGACCTCGGGGCGCTGACCTTCGGGGTGTTTGTCAAGCTCGAGCGAAGCTCTTAGGCCAAAGCCCTTGCCGAGATTCCCATTCGGTATCATCTTCAAACGGTATGACCGACGCCCAGGAAAAAAGTCTGATCGAGGCCTTAAAAAAGGTCGACGCGCATGGCGATGTCGCGTCGGCTCATGTTCAGGATCCGATGACCATGGTGCTCCGTCAGAGGGCCATCCAAGCCGATCTGATGCGCTGGGACGATAGCCGCGGCCATTATGTGTTAACCGGCACGGGCCGCAGCCGAATCAGCGCGCGGAGCCGCGTCCCTGGCGCCGTCGTACGCTTCAAGACACGAAACGATAGAGATGACGGCGCGCCGCACCGGAAAGCCGATTGACGAGTAACTCCAGCTAAACGGCATGGCCAAGATCAAACCCGAATTCGACAAGCGTGGCGTCAAGATCATCGGCCTCTCCTCGATCCTGTCGAGAAGCATTCCGACTGGGCGGCCGACATCCAGGAGACCCACGGCTTTGCACCATCCGATGATCGGCGACACCGACTTCAACGTGTCGAAGCTCTACGGCATGCTGCCGGCGACCGTATCCGGCGATCCGGCCAAGCGCACTGCCGCCGACAACCAGACGGTTCGCAATGTCTTCGTGATCGGGCCCGACGAGAAGATCAAGCTGAACCTCATTTATCCGATGACCACCGGCCGCAATTTCGCGGGTGGTCGACTCGCTCCAGCTCACGGCCAAGCACAAGGTCGCGACTCCGGTGAACTGGAAGCATGGCGAGGACGTGATCACAGCCGGCTCGGTGACCGATGAGGACGCCAAGAAGCAATATCCGCAAGGCTGGAAGGTGCCGAAGCCCTACATCCGAATCGTGCCGCAAGGTTTTTCCCTCCATGCAATCGCCGCACCCTTGCTCGGCGCCTGACGCTTTCTTGAGGTGTCCGGCGTAGGTTTCGCGGTACGGAGTCGCCGATGATATTCCGCCAGCTCTTCGACAGCGTTTCCAGCACCTACACCTATCTCATTGCCAGCCGGCATGGCGGCGAGGCGCTGATCATCGATCCGGTGCTGGAGAAGGTCGACCGCTATCTGCAGCTCGTGCGCGAGCTCGAACTCAAGCTGGTAAAGGCCGTCGACACGCATCTGCACGCCGACCACGTCACCGGACTGGGCGCGCTGCGCGACCGCACCCATCTGCATCACGGTGATGGGCGAGCAAACGCACGCCGACGTCGTCTCCATGCGCGTGACGGAAGGCGACTGCATCGAGATCGACGGGTTGAGCCTCGCGGTGCTTTACACGCCGGGGCACACCGACGATTCGTATTCGTTCCTCATGGGCGACCGCGTGTTCACCGGCGACACGCTGCTCATCCGCGGCACCGGCCGCACCGATTTCCAGAATGGCAATGCAGGCGCGCAATACGACTCGATCTTCGGCAAGCTGCTTAAGCTGCCGAACGAGACGCTCCTCTATCCGGCGCACGACTACAAAGGCGACACGGTTTCGACTATCGGCGAGGAGAAGCAGTTCAACCCGCGGCTCAAGGTCAGATCGGTCGATGAATATGTCGACCTTATGAACAATCTGAAGCTACCCAATCCGAAGATGATGGATGTGGCGGTACCGGCCAACATGCATGTCGGTCTCCACCAGGACGAGATTGCGCGCAAAGGCTGGGCGGTCTCGGCGGCCGAGGCGGTGGCGTTGCGCGGCCGCGCCGACGTCGCGATCGTCGACCTGCGCGAGAAGAGCGAACGCGAAAGACACGGAACCATTCCCGGTTCGCTGCACGCGCCCTTTCTGGACTTGCAGGTGAACATCAGAGGCGGTGGCATGCTGCACGAATTGGCCGCGGCGACCGGCAAGCGGATTGTGTTCTACTGCGCCTTCGGCGAGCGCTCGGCGATGGCGGTACAGGCCGCGCAGGACGCCGGCCTCAAGACCGCCTACCACATTCAGGGCGGCATCGATGCCTGGAAGAAGGCCAATGGGCCGCTGGCGCGGTAGCCATACGGTTTTGTTTAACCGCTCCCTTAGCTCGACTTGCGGATTTTATGCTGCGTAGCAAAGCGCGTCGGTGAGTTTCTCCAAGAGGGCAGTTGGAATTCTACACTGTCTGGCGGATGCCGGCTAAAATGCCGAGCGTCCCGAAGCGGTATGACGACGGACCTCCGGCCGTTGCGGCAATGTCGCGCAGAATGACCTTACCAAGATGTCGGCGACGCCAGACAGCACGCAGCGTGCGGTCGTAATAGCAATCAGGGGCGGGGGCGAAGAAGTCGGCCAGGGCCCCGGCCGAGGACGGCGAGCCCGAGATAGGCCGGGGGCGCTGCCAGGGTGATGAACATCAGCCGCGATTCCCCAGCTCGGCCCAGTCCGAGACTAACAGTTTGTGGCGCGGGCGCGAGGCCCCACCGGTTCGCGGCGTCGAGGAAGGTCCAGTCCGCGAGGTTTGACATCAGCTACTAACGGGGTGCTTCTTGCGCCAGGTTTCCGCGATCGAGGGTTTGGCGATTGCCGCTGTCGCCTCTGGCGCCCAGTCGCTTATTTCGACGGGACCCTCAAAGTATTCCATGAACCTTATCTGCCAGCGATACGGAATGGCTCGGTGGAACCATTGCCGGATCGTCCCGGGCCGCGCCCCCAGTTTGAGCGCCGCTGCGACGAGTTCTTGCCGCGTGATTTGACGCTTCTCCATGCCGCCGGCCGTTACACAATGTAACGGCCAGAAACCGCCCTTGGACCCTGGGTCAGCCCCGTTTTCCAGGGTTCCGAGGGATAGATGCGTCCCCTTTTGTTTGGGCGATGTTGTACTTGACATACCTGCCCGCCAGGGTTAGTATGCCACGATTCCGGGGATGAGCGCTAATGCCGCGCCGCCCGGATCGATTTGCCGACGATAGATATGAAGCTCTTGCTCGGCTGATCGAGATTCTCGCCCCCGGCAACGCGGACGTCGTGGCGTTTTTTGAGACTTATTTCGATGAAAGCGATTCGCACGATGGCGCCCCAGCTTTGTGTGTCGCAGCCTATCTCTTTGAAAAGGAGGAATGTAGGGCGCTGGACATGGAATGGAAATCAGTCCTTGAGGAATTTGACTTGCCGTATTTTCACATGGTGGATTGTGCTCACCATGCTCCGCCATTCAGCAAGCTTTCCAAAGAGCAATGTGTTGATGTCGAAAAGAGGATGATCGGCATTATTAGAAACCACATGCTGTTTGGTGCCGCGATTACAGTAAATGAACGTGAATATGATGGATGGGCCGCGCGTAGAGAGATTGGAACGGCCCACAGCTATTGTTGCTGGCAAACCATCGCCTCTATCAACTCCTGGATGGACGAGTCGAGTTTAGCTGGGAAATTGGCTTACTTTTCTGAAGCCGGGCATGATAGCCCACCAGAAACTGGAGATATCATGAATCATATTGCAAGGGATAAGGAAATAAGTGTGGCCTATCGTTATGGATCGCATACGTTCGTTCAAAAAACGGAGATAAGACCAATTCAAACGCCGGACATTTTTGCTTGGTTGCATGCAAATCATTTCAAGCGAGTCCAAAAAGGGGAACAACGGCCCAGAAAGGATTACGTCGCGCTGATACAAGATCGCCCGCACAAAGCGTTCATGGCAACGCGAGATACCGTTTCTGAAGAAATCGTTCATTCATGGGTGAGGTGATTGCCGTTTGCGTTTTCGTAGAGGAACAACTTTAGGTCGCGCAACATTCTTGAACGCCCGATCGAATGCCTCGGGGCTTTCGTCAACTTCGACTTCGCGCGCCATATCAATGAAACGCTTTGATTGGGGCGGATCGTCGAGGCTAGATTCTGGCTTGGGTTTTTTCATTGTGGGATTTCATTGGATCACTTCTTTATGAGTCGTTCGATAGGTGAGCCGCTTCCCGACGACGCCTTGCAATGCGCGGTCGGCTAGCGCCTTGTCGTCGATGCCGAGCTTGATGCGATTGTTGTATCTGAAATCAAACTCGGCAACGTAGCGGTGCAGATGCCGTCCGCCGCAGTGTTGGTAGATGCCGGTCATCCCGCGCTTAAAGACCGAGTAGAAGCCTTCGACGGTGTTGATATGGACCTTCCCGCGCCCATATTCGCCAGCGCTATGGCTGACGAAATCGTGTTCGATGAAATATTTCCCAAGGTTTGTATATTGGCCAGCCTCGTCGGTCATGACGTGAGTCCCGGACGCGATGTTCGCCCTGATAATCGGCAAAAGGTCCGCCGATGCGGTTCCCTCAACGTGGAAAGAGCGAGATCCTTTACCGCGCTCAACCAAGGTCATGACGGCGTGCTTGTGTGCGAACCCGCGCCGGACTGGCGCACCGTCCTTCTTGCCGATAAAGGTTTCGTCGATTTCGACGGTTGCGCCAGCCCCGCCCATTGGCCCGACGCCAAGGGTGGTCATGGCTTCGCGGATACGATGGCCGATGAACCATGCGGTTTTCAAGCTGCCACCGAAGGTTCGATGAAGCTGCCTGGTGCTAATGCCCTTCTTGCTGGAGCACATGAGAGAAATAGCCTGAAGCCAGATGCGCAGCGGCACATGGCTGGACTCGAAGACGGTTCCCATCCGCACGGTGAACGGCTTGTGGCAGGCATAGCACTTGTAAAGCCCGGGGCGGGTGCTTTTGCCCTGCAACCGGCCGATCCGGGCGATCTCACCGCAATGATGACAGACAGGACCGTTCGGCCATAGCTTGGCTTCGACGTAAGCGAAGGCGGTTTCCTCATTGTGAAAATGTAGGGCGGAAAGAGAGGACTTCATGTTGCACCAAAAACTCGGGATATGGCTTGCTAAGTGGGCGCTTCTGCTTACCTGGAACCGTGATCTTTCAGAAATTTCTGAATGGCTCCCGCTAATTCGCTCGCGGCAGATTCTGTTATTGCAAGAAAGTGCGGACCGCTCTGAGTCCTTACTTCTATCTCAAGGCAGCTGGGTAATATGGCGTCCGGGACATTCTTCCTGATGGCCACATGCTTCGTTATTAATGGCGTCTGGCTCATGCGGAATCCTCTAATGCACGAAACCCTACATCATGTTGTCAGGTATGTCAAGTACAACATCGCCTTTGTTTGACCCCCGTTATCGGGCGAATTCGTTCTCTTTTCAAATAGATAGCGTGGCTAGAGTTAAATGGCGCAATAGAGCTCTTTTCAAATAGTTGGCTCTAAAATAGGGGAGCATTGCGCGCGTTTTTGGGGGTAAACCGCAGTCCTTGACGCTTCTAATTGTTCGGGCCACGATTCGCGTTGGCGCCGCGAGCCGCCAGATCAGAAGCGCAGGAAAGCCTGTTCGAGGCGGTCGAGGAAGGCCCCCGCGTGCGTCTCGGTCATTCGGTCCATGTCGTATAGGGTCAGCATGCGGAAACTTGCCTTGCGGCCGACAAGGGGCTTGATGCCGCGGGCAATCTGGCGGCGGACCGGGTCGCCCATGTACAGTCGCGTGACCCACCAGGGTGCGCCGGTCGAACTCACCACCCAAAGCGCGTTGACGTGAGTGAGCCGCGGGATCAGTGGGCCACCGCCCGAAGGGTGGTCGAAGGCAACGCCGGGCACGAGCACACGATCGAAGAAGCCCTTTAGGATCGCCGGTACGTTAAACCACCATTGCGGAAAGACGAAAACGAGCTTCTCGGCCAGCATGAGCCGCGCGACATAGCCGGCGACGGCCCTGCTATCATATGGTGTCGTGAAATAGCCGCGACGCTCGGCGCCGGTGAGGCGCGGGTCGAAGTCGTCAGCGTAGAGATCAATCATGTCGACCTCGATGCCGCGACGCTCCAGCGTCGCGCGGATGCGTGCGGTGGCGGCCTTGGCGAAAGCGTTGTCGAGCGGATGGGCGACGACCAGAAGCACAGGCAAGAATGGACTCTTCCGTTTCACCTTTGCCCGTCGGCATGAGCTCAAAGGCGGCATTTATTGTGGCGCTTTTCTTAAGCCGATATCCACCCGATGACCAGATTTCGAGGTTGAGAGTGCCGCTTTGGACGAGCACTAGCAAGGCCGAACCATGCCGCATGATCGTTATCCAGACATTCGAACGTGGACGCGCTCCGCGCGCCTCTTCGCTCGGCGAAATTGTAGTAGCTTGTATTTGATCTTACAGACGGCGTCCTTTTGGAGATGGCCGGTTCACTGCCGATGGTGGTCAGGCATCGATCATTTTTTCCCTCGCAATCGGGATGGCGTCAAGGAACGTTTGCAGCGGCGTCGCGATCAAGGCAACGGCATCGGAGGGTTTGGGGTTTACTGGGGGCGAAGAAGGCATCGCGTCGCTTGCCGTCGCTTACGAGGAATCGGTCGCCTTTTTTAGAACTTCCATGCACCAATCAGTGCGCTGGCGCGGCCGGAATACGCCGGATGAGAGAGGGCATTCCTCCCGCATTCGCCGGATGAGGCGAGCTTTCATTTCGATTCTGGGGCGATTCAGCTATGATAATCAATAAATTATGTTCGATTTGAAAGAGCGAGCATGGCGAACCCGGCGGGTGAATCGAATGATGGAGTTCTAAGACTCGATTTCGACCGCCGTTTGATGCTGCAATTTCGCGGCTCCGTTGTGACCTCAGATGCTTGACTGCTCGCCTATCGCGAACTCGACGACGCGCTCGGCTTGACCGCGATCGCGGGTGAGACGGTCGTCGACGCGCGCACGGGCAAGAATGGCCGCCATGCTCTTGTTGGCATGTTGCGGCAATTCGTCTTCGGCCGTCTTGCTGGATACGAAGATGTGAACGACGCCGAGCGTCTGCGTCATGATCCGGCGATGCGCTGGATTGTCGGCGGTAAGGCGTCGCATGGTTGCGCGGCCTCGCCGAGCCAAATGGGCCGCTTCGAGACGCGCTGGCTCACAGCCGAAAAGAACCTTTCCGCTCTTGCTGATCTTTCCGGCCGATGGATCGATTGCGTTCATGCTCGCCGTCCGCCGCGCGGCGTCGTGCTCGATATGGATTCGAGCGTGAGCCCGACGCATGGCGAACAGGAGAACAGCGTCTGGAACGGCCATTATGAATGCTCCTGCTATCATCCGCTGTTTCTGTTCAACCAGTTTGGCGATCTGGAACGCTGCGAGCTGCGTCCCGGCAACGTCCACAGCGCCGACGGCTGGGAAGGCGTCTTGAAGCCGGTCGTGGCGCGCTATCGCGGCAAGGTCTCGCGCATCCATTTCCGGGCCGACGCCGGGTTCGCCAATCCCGAGGTCTATCAGTACCTCGAAGGCGAAGGGATCAAATACGCCATCCGGCTGCCCGCCAACCGCGTCCTTCAAGAGCGGATCGGCTATCTGCTCCAACGTCCAGTTGGTCCCCCGTCCAATGACGTGCGCCGATCTTACGCGAACTTCACCTATAAGGCCGGAAGCTGGAACAAGCCGCGCCGGGTGGTTGCCAAGGTCGAATGGCATCCGGGCGAACTCTATCCGCGCGTCGGCTTCATCGTCACCAACATGTCGAGACCCGCCGAGAATGTCGTCGCCTTCTACAACAAGCGCGGGACGTGCGAGCAATGGATCAAGGAGGGAAAAGGCGCAATCAAGTGGACACGGCTGTCATGTCGGTCGTTCGCCGCCAACGCGGTTCGGCTTCAACTTCATGCGCTGGCCTACAATCTCGGTAATTTTCTGCGCACGCTGGCGACGCCGGAGCCGATCAAGGATTGGTCGCTGACGAGCCTGAAAGGGAAGCTGATCAAGATCGGCGCGAAGATCGTGAGCCATGGCAGCTATGTCGCGTTTCAGATGGCCGAGATCGCGATTCCGAGAAATTTGTTCGCCGAGATTTTGCGTCTGATCGCCGAATTGCGGCCGCCGCCGGCAGCTGCACCGACTTGAAGCGCTCGATTGTTTTATGTTCGATCAAGAACCAAGGGAGAGGCGCGTCTCTGTGACGACAAAATCTGCATTTCCGACGCTCAGGGCTCCGATGTCACCGGCTTGGGTGCACAGGAGTTCCGATGTCGCGGGTTTGCATTGCCAGAATCCGTCGAAAGTGCAATCTCGGCCTTGTCCAAGGTCGTCATTCGGCGGATGTCGGCTTAGTGAACTGGACACGACCTTATGGAGGTTTCCATGAACAAGAACTCCCACGGTGCTCTTAATTGGCGTCACTGGTCAGCTCGGAAACTTGATCGCTCAGAATTTGCGCAAGGACAAATCGATCACGTTGCGCGTATGTGCAAGAGAAGACAACAAGCTGTCAAAGTTGCGTTCAGAGTTTGAACAAGCAGTAAAGCTAGATCTTGATGATCCGAGTACATTCCAAGCAGCCCTTGAAGGAGTAGACCGCGCGTTTCTTCTGACCGGCTACACCTTCGCCATGGTAACCCAGAGCAAAACCTTTGTCGACGCCGCTCGCAAAGCCAGCATAAAACATCTGGTTCACTTAGGTGTGTTCACTCCAGAGTTTGATTGCACAGATCCGCACTTTGCCTGGCACCAAATGATCGAGGCCTACATAAAACAATCTGGCATTCCATGGACATTTCTACATCCCAATGTCTTTATGCAGAACCTTACAGGCTTATTCGCCCTGGTAAAAAATGGCAAAGTTCGCTGGTGGTGTGGCGATAAGCCCTGTGGTTGGATCGCGCTCGAAGATGTTGCCGACGCCGCGGCGAAGATTCTAACCGAAGGCGAAAAAGTCCACAGTTCGAAGGAATATTGGTTCTCCACAGAAAGTCTTACGCTTACCGACGTCGCCCGCATTTTGAGCGAAGTCGCGGGGCACCCCATCAAGGCTGATCCGCGACAACCTGGGCAAGTTTTCGAAGACTTCGGAATGGATGAACAACGTGCTGATCCCTATTTTCTGGGCGTAAAAGAATTCTGCCGGCAGGTAATTGACGGGCGCATGGCCTACATTGGAAATGTTCGTGATGACATGAAGCTTTTGTTCAACCGCCCGGATATGACGCTGCGAGAGTGGGCCACACTGCACAAAACCGAATTGATCGACGAATTACATCAGCGGAGCGGGACCATAAACTGAAGTAGGGACATGGACCAGATAACCTTCGTCATTACCGGGGTCCGGCGCAAGGCATTGTCACGCCGCTTCGGGCTTGCGGTCCCGCTGGCGGTTCTGTAGTCATGGGGATGAAGAAAATCAGCTATCGCGGCTACCGCTTTCCGCCAGAGATCATCCAGCAGGCGATCTGGCTCTATCTCCGGTTCACACTGAGCCTACGTGACGTCGAAGACTTGTTGGCGGAACGGGGCATCATGGTCTCCTACGAGACTGTTCGGCGCTGGGTGAATCATTTTGGGCCCATGATCGCGGCGGACTTGCGCAAACGTAGACCCAAGCCCCACACTACCTGGCATTTGGATGAGGTCTATCTGAAAATCGCCGGCCGCATGGTTTATCTTTGGCGCGCCGTGGATGCCGAGGGCGAAGTGCTTGATGTGCTGGTCCAAAGCAGGAGGAACAAGCGTGCCGCGCTGAACCTCATGCGCAAGCTGCTGAAGAAGTATGGATTTGTCCCAGACAAGCTGGTCACGGACGATCTGAGATCTTATGCTGCCGCTGCCAGTGATCTTGGAATCGCAAGACGACATGAGAGTGGTCAATGGCGTAACAATCGAGCCGAGAATTCGCATCAACCGACCCGACGACGAGAATACAAGATGCAGGGTTTCAAGTGTCCGGGGTCAGCCCAAAGATTTCTCTCAACTCACGCAGCCTACAACACTTTCAACGTCCAACGTCATCTCACTTCTGCAAGGACGCACCGAGCCTTTCGCGCGTCGGCTATGAACATGTGGCGCGAGGCAGTCGCGGTCGTTTGAAAATATTCGGGACGCAGAATTCTCGTGTTCTTCTTTCAACGATGTGACAACGCCATAAAGACAGTCGATTGCGGTCGCCCGGATCCATTTCCGGGGAAACGCCGTTGGGACGTTGCAATGACGCTCGTGTTGATTATGTACCCGGCACTGGTTGATTCAAAGGAGACCGCATTGCAGACGCTACCGATGATCTTTCCCTGGCTGTTTCTGAAAAGACTGACTGCTACTAGGCACATCGCCTATCTTCTATTCTATTTGCTGACCCTGAGTGGGGTGCATCTCTACGCGGCCGAGCGCAGTGTCGATTTAGCTGGTGCGTGGGTCACGCAAGTGACCGACCGGACTCCCCTGCAGCAGTTGCTCGTCTTCAGACGCCAAGGTGAGACGTGGACGGGAACGATGACGAGCCGGTTCGGCACGATTGAGCTCAAGGACATCGTGCCTGACGTCGAGCATCTCTCGTTCAGCGAGTTCTTCGATCTGGGAATCGCACCGGTGCCGCCGATCAGGGTTTACGGCGTGCTGCGCGACGGCGAGCTGCATCTGAGAGTGCCTATCCCGACGGGTGACGGATTCACGGACCGGCTGGCTCGCAGGGCTAATGCCAAGGACGAGGCCACGTTAGAGGCGGCAACTCCTAGTAACCAGCCGCTGAAGACGCTGCCCGACAACGGCCTGGCGCGCACGCCGCCGATGGGCTGGAACAGCTGGAACCACTTCCGTACGGAGATCGATGACCGGACGGTTCGCGAGATCGCCGATGCGATGGTCAGCAGTGGGCTGCGTGACGCAGGTTATGTTTATGTCAATATCGACGATACTTGGCAAGGCCGTCGCGATGCGAACGGTGTGTTGCATCCTAACTCAAAATTTCCGGACATCAAGGTGTTGGCCGATTACGTCCACAGTCGCGGCCTGAAACTTGGCATCTACAGCGGGCCTGGACTGACCACCTGCCAGCCGTACGAGGGCAGTTACGGCCATGAGGACCAGGACGCAAAAACGTTCGCGGAATGGGGAGTGGACTACCTGAAGTACGACTGGTGCGATGCCAATGACATCTACAGCACGCCGGCCGAAATGCATGCGGCATACCACAAGATGGGCGCCGCGCTGCGAGCCACTGGCCGTCCCATTCTCTACGCCGTGTGCCAATACGGCCTGTTCGATGTCGGCAAGTGGGGACGCAAGGTAGGCGCCAACGCATGGCGTACCACCTTCGACATCCTGGACTACTGGGCGAGAGTGGAGGACATCGGCCTAAATCAGATCGGCCGTGAGGGCGATGCAGGCCCGGGTGGATGGGACGATCCCGACATGCTGGAAGTTGGCAACGGCGGCATGACGCTGGAGGAATACCGCACTCACATGACGTGGTGGTCCATGCTGAGCGCGCCGCTGCTTCTCGGCAACGACGTGCGCAATATGACACCGGAGATCAAGGCACTCCTCACTAACAAGGAAGTCATCGCTGTCGATCAGGACGCGCTCGGTATACAGGCGCGGGCTTTCCGGCAGACGACGGAAATCTGGACCAAGCCATTGTCGGACGGCTCCGTAGCGGTTACGCTGTTCAATCGCGGCGCGGCGCCAGCGGAACGGGGGGTGTCCTGGTCGTCCTTGGGGCTGACGGAAGTTTCCACTATTCGAGATGTGTGGGCACAGACTTACGTTAACGCGCAGCCGGATGGCTATCATGCGATTGTGCCGCCGCACGGCACTGTGTTGCTGCGCGTGTCGTCTAAAAGGCGGCCCGTGGAAAAGAAAAGTCGCTGAACATCGTGTTTATCGGGGACAGCATCACTCAGGGTGTTTTCGCGGACTATGTCTCGCCTGCGGATGCCCCGCCCGCCCGCGCCGTGGACTATCTATCCAAGCAGCCGGGAGTCGACCAGGTGAACTTTTCGAACGAAGGCCACTCGGGCCATACGACCGTGGACGCGCTGCCTGCCACTCGCACTGATTTTCTGCAAATCGAACAGGCCACAACGCAATTGCAGAGTCAAAATCATGGCCGTTTGATCTTTTCAGTGATGCTTGGAACCAACGATAGCGCGATGAACGGGCCTCTCGGCTCGCCGGTCTCGCCCCAGGATTACCGCAAGAATTTGACGGCCATTATCGATAACCTTCTGGAGAAATATCCCGGATCAATAGTGATCCTCCACCGTCCCCTCTGGTACAGCCCCAACACGTATAACGCGGCTCGTTACCTTGCCGAGGGTTTAAATCGTCTGCGAAGTTACTTCCCGCAGATCGATGCCCTCATAGAAGCCTACCGCCGCACGCATCCGAACCGAGTCTTTGCAGGGGACCGAAAGGCGTTTGACACATTTAAGAAGAATTACCGAGCCTATCTGATACCCGAGAAAGGCCAGCAGGGCGCCTTTTACCTGCATCCCAACGAGAAGGGTGCGCAAGTATTAGGCCGGCTTTGGAGCGAGGCCATAGCCGCCGCTTTGTCAGGCTCATTGTCAAATGTAGGGGGTCAAGAATGATTCGGGGATACATGCGGCGAACCTTCATCTGCGACTCTGGTTCCATGAGTGAAATCGTCAAAGTATTGATTGTTTCATGCGTATTTTTCATCGCGCCTGCATGGGCGCAAACCAATACCGATGTCAGCGGCGAATATTATGATTGGCAAAAGAAACACATCACCCTTGATTGGCCTCCCGATCCTATTTTTCAAGATGATGTTGTTCTCGTGACCTGCCAGTGAGATATTCCTCCACGAGGAGTTAGAGTCCGGCCTGAACAAGGGACGGACCGATGAAGCGAAGCAGGTTTACGGAAGAACAGATCATCGCAGTGTTGCGGGAGCATGAGGCTGGCGCGAAGGCTGGGGAACTCTGCCGGAAGTACGGGATGTCGGAAGCGACGCTGTACAACTGGAAGGCCAAGTTCGGCGGGATGGATGTCTCGGATGCCAAACGGCTGCGGGCACTCGAAGACGAGAACGGCAAGCTGAAGAAGCTGCTGGCGGAGTCGATGCTCGACGCCTCGGCCCTGCGCGAGCTTCTGGGAAAAAAATGGTAGGGCCCGCCGTAAAGCGCGAGGCTGTCGCTCATCTTCGGACGATGTTCCAGATGAGCGAGCGGCGGGCCTGCTCCGTCATCGCCGCCGATCGGACCAGCATCCGGTATCAATTCTGCCGGCCGCCTGATACCGAGCTCCGGTGCCGGCTGCGCGATCTGGCCAATGCACGCCGGCGGTTCGGCTATAGACGGCTGTTCGTCCTGCTGCGCCAGCAGGGTGAGCCATCCGGCATCAACCGGATTTACCGGCTCTATCGCGAGGAAGGGCTAACAGTGCGCCGCCGTCGCGTTAGGCGGCGTGCCGTCAGAGCGCGGGTGCCGATCCTGATCGAGGCCAAGGTTAATGCCCGCTGGTCACTCGACTTCGTGCACGATCAGTTTGCTTGTGGCCGGCGCTTCCGCATTCTGAACGTCGTCGACGATGTAACGCGGGAATGTCTGGCGGCGGTCCCCGACACCTCGATCTCCGGCAAGCGGGTGGCACGGGAACTGAGCACTCTGCTCCAACGGCGCGGCAAGCCCGACATGATCGTATCGGATCATGGGACCGAACTCACCTCGAATGCCATCCTCGCCTGGTGTGCCGAGCACCGCATCGATTGGCACTACATCGCCCCGGGTAAGCCGACGCAGAACGGCTTCTGCGAGAGCTTCAACGGCCGGATGCGTGACGAGCTATTGAACGAGACCCTGTTCGTCGGTCTCGATCACGCCCGGCAGGTCATTGGCTCATGGGCCTACGATTACAACACCGCGAGGCCGCATTCCTCGCTCGGCTACCAGACACCTGCGGCCTATGCCGCTGATCTCACCGCAACAGGCGCCCGGCTGCGCAATCCTGACCAGCTCCGCCGCTCGCCTGTTGCTCACACCGCGCCGCAAGGCGCATCAACTGCCGAGGCTCTAACCGTCGCTGGATGAAAGTTCAGTTGCAGGTCACTCGTCATAATCTTTCCAAAGGGGAGAAATCTCGTAAGCGTCGTGCATGTTGATGTGCAGGCTCACGGTTGTGTCATATTGCTTGGCCTGTACCATCAGCCATTTCAGGCACTCCAGCACCGACTTGTCCTGCGGCCGCTTGAAGTGTTCAATGACGACGCCCCATGACGGATATCCTGTGTCATGCCCCGCGTACTGCCAGCCCACAAGATAGATGATTTTCGGAATGCCCAGCGTAAGATTTGTCGAGCTTGCGAATGATTGCCAGCGCATCATCAAACGTGAGATAGACATTGGGGACGTTTTTCTTGCTATCCCACGAACACAGAAACATCTTCATCACGAGAGTTTGGGAATAATCGTGAAGCCAGGACTTCTCGGGCTGCAATGGATGGACAATACGCCTTTGCTCGCGAGGGCGACCGGCTGACCACCCGATCCGAGAACGCGATCGTGATCCAATGCATGGTGGCGATTGCCCGGGAGGAAAGTCGCAACGGCGTGGTGAAGGTGGGCGGCACGGACTTCTTCAAGAAAGAAGCCTGGTTTGCAGCCAATCTCGCGGGTTTTGAAGTGAAAGGCTACGCGCCCACCGAGTTCGAGCGCGAACGCTGCGGGGCAGCCACCTGGGGACGGACTCCTCCAGACCATGCGCCTCGTGATACAGGCCCAGCGCTCATGCTCGCGCACATAGCGCGTAATGCCACGCAGAATGTCTCGACCGGAGGCAAGCGAGGTCTCTACTAGCAGTGCGATATGCGCGCGTCCCCGGGTCTTGCTCAAGGTTCCACTTGATTTCATAGCTGAGCGCGTGCCTTTAATCGATCGACCTGATTTCTACACGCAGTGACCGATTATCTCATTGTTGGACGTAGAGCGAGGGGTACACTCTCAGGTTGGGGGGACTACAACACAATGAAACCTGCGCATGCCAATAAACTTGCCTGGCTGGGTCTGAGAACGGTAATGACATCGGCGTGGCACTTGACGGGCGCGGCGCTTACGGCAGCCATGTCCTGTACTAGTTTATATTTGATCCGACATTTGGTGTCATAAGTGTCCGTCCGGAGAGATATTGAATCGTATGAATCACTTGTGATTCAAGGGAGGTGGCCTGATTCGAAGGGGGTCACCCATGTGGACGGCGAAGAATCGCGGGCGATACGACCGCGGCAAGTTACGATATCCGAGCGATCTGACCGACTCCGAATGGGAGCTGGTTGAACCGCTCATTCCACCGGGCAAGCGCGGCGGTGGCAAGCGGACCGTGGTGATGCGTGAGGTGGTGAACGGCCTCATGTACATTCTGTCGACCGGCTGTCAGTGGCGGGCGATCCCGAAGGACCTGCCGCCGAAGAGCACGCTCTACGATTATTTCGACCTGTGGACCTACGACGGCACATTGGAGGATATCCACCACCCCCTTTATGTGAGGTGCCGCGAGCAGGCCCAAAGGGAGGCCAGCCCCACCGTCGCCATCATCGATAGTCAAAGCGTGAAAAGCGCCGAAAAAGGGGGGCCCGCATCGATCCACCCGGCTATGATGCGGGCAAGAAGATCAAGCTCGTAGACACGTTGGGCTTGCTGCTTCATGCCGTCGTCCATCCGGCCGATATTCAAGATCGCGATGGCGGCATTCTCGTCATGGCGACCCTGTTCGGGATGTTTCCTTTCTTGGAAAGGCTGTTCGCCGACGGCGGCTATCAAGGACCCGAATTTAACCAGGCTGTGGCACGAGTGCTGCCGCATCTGAAAGCTGAAATCGTCAAGCGCTCCGATCACGCCAAGGGATTCGTGGTCTTGCCCAAACGCTGGATCGTCGAGCGCACTTTCGCTTGGCTCAATCGATGTCGTAGGCTCGCCAAGGACTGGGAGAACCTTAATCGAAAAGCCCTCGCGTTCTTGCGCCTCGCCTCAATCCGCCTCATGCTCAGAAGACTTTGTAATCCCGCATGAAGTCCCCGGACAGACTCTAAGGCCTCGGCGTTTTATGAGGACACCGACGATGACCAAGGACCAGAAGATTATCAAAGGAAAGGTGGGCTTGGCTCAAGCTCGCCAGGCAGCTCGGCAATGTGAGCCAGGCCTGCAAGATGCTCGGCTATAGCCGCGACAGCTTCTACCGCCTCAAGGAACTCTATGACAAAGGCGGCGAGCTGGCGTTGCAAGAGATCAGCCGCAGGAAGCCAATCCTGGCGAACCGGACCGCGCCCGAGATCGAGGCGCGGATCGTTGAATTTTCGCTGGAGCAGCCGGCCTTCGGCCAGATCCGCGTCGCTAACGAAATGAGGAAACTTGGCCACTCGATCTCGCCGGCCGGCGTGCGCGGCGTCTGGCAGCGCCATGATCTCGAGACGATGAAGAAACGGCTCAAGGCGCTGGAAGCCAAGGTTGCTGAGGCAAGGCCGGATCCTGACCGAGGCGCAGGTCATAGCCTTGGAGAAGGCCAAGACCGAAAAGGAGGCGCACGGGCCAAGTTCGAGAGCGAATGCCCGGGCTACTGCGGGGCGCAGGACACGTTCTATGTTGGCAACATGAAAGGGGTCGGCCGCATCTACCAACAGACCTTCATCGACACCTATTCGAAAGTGACGTTTGCCAAACTCTATGATCGCAAGACGCCGATCACCGCGGCCGACCTCTTGAACGATCGGGTCGTGCCCTTCTTCGACGAAAAGGAAGTGAAGCTCTCACCTGTTCTGACCGATCGCGGCACCGAATATTGCGGCAATCCCGAGCATCACGAATACGAGCTCTATCTCGCGGTGGAAGATATTGACCATTCCAGGAAGACGAAGAGCCCACAAACGAATGGCATCGCTGAGCGCTTCCACAAGACAGTGCTGGATGAGTTCTATCGCATCGCCTTCCGAAAGAGGTTCTATGCCTCGATCGGGGATTTGCAGGACGACCTCGATCTATGGGTCAAAAGCTACAACGAGGAGAGACCGCATCAAGGCCGCTGGTGCTTCGACAAGACGCCGCTGCAAACATTCCTTGACGCCATCCCGATTGCGAGGGAAAAAATGATCGCTGCCTGACCACCATCGGCAGTGAACCGGCCATCTCCAAAAGGACGCCGTCTGTAAGATCAAATACAAGCTACTACACATGTCACACCAGTCAGCTAAAGATTCCATCACGAGCGAACCCTTTGACAGCACACCTGATGGCTCAGCGGTCGAGCGTTACACACTCCGCAACCGCGACGGTATGGAAGCGAAAATCGCCACCTACTGCGGCATTCTGACCTCGCTAACCGCGCCTGACCGCAATGGTCATTATGCCGACGTGGTACTTGGCTACGAGACACCCGCTGGGTACCTAAAGAGCAGCCCGCATTTCGGCGCCCTGATCGGCCGCTACGGCAATCGCATTGCCCACGGGAAATTCACACTGGACGGCATCGAGTACACCAACAACGGGCCGAACAGCTTGCACGGCGGCAACGTAGGGTTCGACAAGGCCGTCTGGAACGTCGCCAAGGCGAAGGTCACTCCGCAAGGGCCCCAGTTGACGCTCAAGTATCTAAGCCGCGACGGCGAAGAAGGTTATCCCGGCAATCTCGCCGTCCAGGCGGTCTACACTCTCACCGAAGACAACGCCCTGCGCCTCGAGTACACCGCCACCACCGACAAGGACACCGTGCTGAATCTCACCCAGCATTCCTATTTCAATCTACGCGGACTGGGAGACATACTCGGACACCTCGTGCAGATCAACGCTGATCTGTTCACAACCGTAGACAACACTCTGATTCCTACAGGCGAATTGAAATCGGTTGAGGGCACGTCCCTCGACTTTCGCAATCCCACCGCCATCGGCATGCGCATCGAAGACCCGGACGATCAGCTTCGATTCGGCCAAGGCTATGACCACATCTGGGTAATCAGTAACCTCACGCGCGCTCTCGCCCTGCAGGCGACCGTCTACGAACCTCAAACCGGCCGAGCGCTGGAAGTGCTCTCCACAGAATCCTGGCTACAATTCTACTGCGGCAATTTCTTGGACAGCTCCATCACCGGCAAAGGCGACGCGGTAGATAAGTTCCGCAATGGCTTCACCCTGGAGCCGCAGCACTTTCCGGACTCGCCCAACCACCCCAAATTCCCCTCCACCGTCCTGAAGCCCGGTGACACCTTCCGTAATACCATCGTCTATCGCTTCTCGCCCGATAGACGGCGGGGCCCATAATGCACATCCAACTCGCCGCCGCGGATTACGCCATTCTCAGCGCCTATGTCGCGCTGGTCATCGCCTTAGGTTTCTACTTCAAGCGCCACGTCCACGGCAGCGCCGACTTCCTCCTTTCCGGACGTTCCATCCCCGCCTGGGCCGCGGGACTCGCCTTCCTCTCCGCCAATCTTGGCGCGCAAGAGGTCATCGGCATGGCCGCGAGCGGCGCCAAGTACGGCCTTATGACCAGCCACTTCTATTGGATCGGCGCCATTCCCGCCATGGTATTTCTCGGCGTCTTCATGATGCCTTTTTACTATGGATCGAAGGCGCGCTCCGTCCCCGAATACCTGAAGCTGCGCTTCGATGAAAAGACCCATGCCTTCAACGCCATCGCCTTCGCCATCATGACCGTATTCTCCTCCGGCATTTCCATGCACGCCTTCGCCACCCTGATGAAATTGCTCCTAGGCTGGGACTATGAAGCCTGCATCGCGCTCTGCGCCGGCATCGTCCTCGTCTACATCCTGCTCGGCGGCATGACCTCCGCCATCTACAACGAAGTACTGCAGTTCTTCCTCATCGTGGCGGGCTTTACCCCTCTGGTCATACTCGCCCTGCGACGCGTTGGCGGTTGGAGCCTGCTACAGCAAAAGCTGGCTCCCGTCGCAATCGCGCAAGGCTACGCGCCCGGCACCTGGACGCACCTCTGGAATCATCTTGCGACACCAACCGACAATCCCATGGGCGTCGAATGGATCGGCCTCTCCATGGGTTTGGGATTTGTGCTCTCCTTCGGCTATTGGTGCACCGACTTCCTCGTTGTTCAGCGAGCCATGGCCGCCCGCTCCATGTCCGCCGCACGGCTGACCCCGTTGATTGCCGCCATCCCGAAAATGTTCTTCCCCGCGCTCGTGATATTGCCCGGCATGATCGCCATTGCCATGAACGCCTCCGGCGACATCGCCCTGCCCTTGAGCATTGACGGCAGCCCCGATTACAACCTCACCATTCCAACCCTGCTGGCGAAGTTCCTGCCCACCGGGCTTTTAGGTATCGGCCTAACCGCCCTCCTCGCATCTTTCATGTCCGGCATGGCTGGCAACGTCACCGCCTTTAACACCGTGTGGACCTGGGATCTGTACCAGAGCTATCTCGCCCCCAACCGCTCCGATGCCCACTATCTCTGGATGGGCCGCATGGCCACCGTTTTCGGCGTGGCCGTCAGCGTCGCTGCCGCCTACGTAGCCTCGGCCTTCAACAACATCATGGATCTCCTGCAGCTGGTGTTCGGTTTCGTGAATGCACCGCTCTTGGCGACTTTTCTTTTGGGCATGTTCTGGAAGCGCACCACGGGTCACGCCGCATTTTTCGGGCTTCTCGGCGGCACACTGGCCGCCGCGCTCTTTCACGGGCTCTCCCTCTCCAGTGGCGGCCACCCTGGCATCAAAGGCGCCTGGATCGCGCCGCGTTTCCTCTTCCGCAGCGAGATGGGCCAGAATTTCTATATGGCCATCATCGCCTGGGGCGTGTGCTTTCTCCTCACGATGTTCATTTCCGTGCTCACGCGTAGACAAAAATCCGATGCCGAGCTCGTGGGCTTGGTGTATTCGCTAACGCCGCAGCTCACCGCCGGCCGTGCCCACTGGTATCGCCGCCCCGCCGTAGTGGGCGGCCTCGTGTTGGCTGCATCGCTCGGGCTCAATCTTCTCTTCTGGTAATCAAAATGTACTTTCCATGAATCTGGCCGACTCTCTCGTTGATGCGTTTTCCCGTGAGTACGGATTGCAGCCCCAATGGATCGTCCGCGCGCCCGCTGTTGAGCGACCTCGGCCTCTTCGGCGTGGGCTCGCCGGTAACCGCCTCGTTCGAGACTTTCCTCAAGAAGCGGGTCTGCCTCAAACTTAACGAAGTGTCCATATAAACTCGCGCATAACATCCGTCCGCGACCGCCCGTTTCGTGCCGCTAATTCTGCCAGCAATCGAGCCCTCCCGCGGGGCGCAAAAAAGTTGATGAGGCACTTTGAAACCATTGTGGAATCTTGCGCAAAAGAGTACCTGTTCACAAGCGCCCGCGCCCCAAATCCCACACCAATTGTGAGCCACGCAAATGGTTGACAATTCGCGGTTTCGCATAAATTCCCACGGCACGCCGACAGCCTCGCAAGAAGGTAACAGCCCTGAATTCCATGTGACAGCCCTTCACAACAGCGGTCGAACAACTCCCAACACCCGGCGGCTAACATCAGATTCCTCGATCCGAGCCGTCCTGACAGCAAATACCTCAGCCTTGAAGAAGCTCGCCGCACCGGTCAGCTTGATCGTTTTGCAATGAACATCTGCCGTCGAAGGCAGTCGAGGTCTGCTTCCCGCCCGACTCGGCCATTCAACCCGCATACGCCGGATGAGGCAATAATTTGCAGCGTCGATGCCGCGATTCAGCTAACATAATCAGCATGTTATTTCGGATCGAATGAGGCCGTCATGGCGAACCCGGCGGGTGAATCGTATGATGGCGCTCTCAGGCTCGATTTCGACCGCCGATTGTTGCTTCACTTTCGCGGATCGGTGGTTACCTCCGACGCAGGCTTGCTCGCATACCGGGAACTGGACGACGCGCTGTGCCTCAGCGCGATGGCGGGTGATGCGCTCTCCGACGCACGCACTGGCAAGAATGGCCGGCATGCACTCGTCGGGATGTTGCGGCAATCCATATTTGGGCGACTTGCCGGATATGAAGACGTGAACGACGCTCAACGCCTGCGCCATGATCCCGCGATGCGGTGGATAGTCGGCGGAAAGGCGGCCTCGGATGCAGCGGCTTCGCCGAGCCAGATGGGCCGCTTTGAGACGCGCTGGCTCACGGCGGAAAAGAACCTTTCGGCGCTCGCTGATCTCTCCGGCAAATGGATCGACAGCGTTCATGGTCGCCGTCCGCCGAGAGGTATCTTGCTCGACATGGATTCGAGCGTGAGCCCGACGCATGGCGAACAGGAACACAGTGTCTGGAACGGTCACTATGACTGCACCTGCTATCATCCGCTGTTCGTTTTCAACCAATATGGCGATTTGGAACGCTGCGCCCTGCGCCCCGGCAATGTTCACAGCGCCGATGGATGGGAGGCGGTGCTGAAGCCGGTCGTGGCGCGGTATCAAGGCAAGGTCTCACGCATTTATTTCCGCGCCGACGCCGGCTTCGCAAACCCCGAAGTTTACGAATATCTGGAGGCAGAACGGATCAAATATGCGATCCGTCTGCCCGCCAATCACATCTTGCAAGAGAGGATCGGCTATCTGCTCAAACGCCCGGTTGGTCGCCCGTCCAATGACGTCTGCCGATCCCATGCAAGTTTCACCTATCAAGCGGGAAGCTGGTCGCAGCCGCGCCGGGTGATCGCCAAGGTCGAATGGCATCCGGGCGAGCTTTATCCGCGCGTCGGCTTCATCGTGACGAACATGGCGCGCTCCGCCGAGAATGTCGTCGCCTTCTACAACAAGCGCGGCACGTGTGAGCAATGGATCAAGGAAGGAAAAGGCGCAATCAAGTGGACCCGGCTATCATGTCGGTCGTTCGCTGCTAACGCCGTCCGTCTCCAGCTTCATGCGCTGGCCTACAATCTCGGTAATTTTCTGCGCACGCTGGCGACGCCCGAACCGATAAAGGATTGGTCACTGACGAGCCTGAAGGAAAAGCTGATCAAGATCGGCGCGAAGATCGTGAGCCATGGCCGCTATGTCGCGTTTCAGATGGCCGAAGTCGCCATTCCGAAAAATCTCTTCGCGGACATCCTACGAATGATCGCCGACCTGCGGCCGCCGCCCAATCCAGCGCCTGCGTGAAGTGTTCGGTCGTCATGCGTCGAGCAAAAACTAAGGGAGAAGTGCGTCTTGATCACAACCAACTCTGTATTGTCCGGTGCGCGATCCGCCCATGTCACTGGTTTTGGTGTGCCGGAGCACCACAGCAGCGCCGCAGCGCGGCAATCTCAACCTCAATAAGCGGGCGATCCGGAAAATAATGCCGGTATAGGACGAATGTCCGATGTCACGGCAGGAGATCAATGATACGCGCTTGGCACATTCCCGGTTATCTGGGGAATGCCAGCTTAAACAAGGCAAAGGCGAAGAGGGGCCTGTGTGTCAGATCGACCGGCCGCATCAAATCATCCTTCATCCAAGCTTCAGCGGCGATCCGGGGATCCGGGGATCATGGTCCATGCTCACGTCGACTGTTGGGATTGACCAGTTAAATACCGGATCAATGATTTGCCTAGGTTCGCCACTGTATTCGACGAAACGAAAGTTTAGGGTTTCCGCTTCATTAACCACCTGCCTCAAAGCCGCCTCGAACAGCATTTGGTCAATAGGGCCCGGATTTCAAAATACTCAGCGATATTATACTTGGGGTTGGCTGGATCGAGATGCTGGGCCATCCAAATTTCCAGCTGCGCGCGTGATAACCGTAGCATCAAATTCCAAGCTCCCCCGCGACGGCACCTGAGTCAAAGGTCAATTCCGCCGGTATTACAATTTCAGCGGCAACTCTTGTCTGACGAACAGCGTCGCGCCGAGATCGACGAAGCTCGTTACCGTGATTTTGATCCGCTATCTTTTATTTTGATGAAGCGATCGTGGCTTTGGCTTCTGCCATCTGCTTGCGCAAACTGAGCGATTGCATGTCAGTCCACACTTCGTTGATGTAGGCGAGACACTCAGGCTTGAGGCCGGTTTTGCCGACTGCTCGCCAGCCGTTCGGAATGTCCTTGTAGTCTGGCCAGATCGAATATTGCACTTCGTCGTTCACGACGACTGTGTAAATCGCGTGATTGACTTCTTATAAATCTCGGATGCAAAGTGTACCACTGAACCGGCTGTGCCCCGCGATTTGATCGCGGCGCAATAGTGTACCGGTCCTGCTAGGCCGTTCCGATGCCGATGATTGGCATGGAGGGGCTGGAAGGATGTTCACGGTGGAACTTTATGCCAAGATCAGACATGTGGTGATGGTTGACGGGCTGAGCCGCAGAGAAGCAGCGAAGCGGTTTGGCGTTCATCGGAACACGATCACGAAGATGCTGAGTTTTTCCGTTCCGCCTGGCTATCGGCGGCGCGAGCGGCCGGCGTCCAGGAAGCTTGGACCATTAATGGCGTGGATTGACGCCATTCTTGAAAGCGACCGCAGCGTTCACAAGAAACAGCGTCACACGGCGCATCGGATTTTCGAGCGGCTGCGGGACGAACAAGGCTTTCGCGGTGGCTACACGATCGTGCGTGAGTATGTAGCGGCGGAGATGTTGCGGACGCGGGAGATGTTCGTGCCATTGAGCCATCGTCCAGGTCATGCGCAGGCGGATTATGGCGAGGCGGATGGGTACATCGGCGGCAAGAAGGTTCGCTTCCATTATTTTTGCGTGGATCCGCCGCACTCGGACGGCTGTTTCGTCAAGGCGTATCCGGCCGAAACGGCGGAAGCTTTTTGCGATGGCCATATCGCGGCCTTCGACTTCTTTGGCGGCGTGCCGCAATCGATTCTCTGCGACAACACCAAATTGGCGGTTGCCAAGATCGTGAAAGGCGGACGACGCCTACGCTCGAAGATGTTCGCGGAACCACAGAGCCATTACCTATTTCAAGATCGCTTTGGGCGACCGAGAAAGGGTAATGACAAGATACCATGAGGATTGCCACCAGCGATGCTGCCGGTGTTAGCGAGAAGCGCAATCGAGGAATTGATCATGGAAGCTAATGTTTGCAATCGTGAACCCAGCTTGTCCAATTCGGTGGAAGAAGCGGCAATATTCGTGTCAATCGAATTGAGCCGCGCACGATGGCTGGTGACATCGCTTTCTCCGAACACGAATAAATTTTCTCGGCACTCCGTTCCCGGGAGCGATATTGCCGAGCTGCTTCGGCTATTGGGCGAGCTTCGTGCCAAGGCCGAGCAGCGGATACACGCCGGCGTGAGGATCATTTGCATTCAGGAAATAGGATTTGATGGCTTCTGGATTCATCGTGTTCTCGTGTCGAACGGAATTGAAAGTCACGTGGTTGAATCGGCCTCCATCGCTGTTTCCCGGCGCCATCGTCGAGCGAAGACTGATGCGATTGACGGGGAGCTTTTGCTTCGAACGCTGATGGCTTTCAAGCGCGGTGAGCCACGCGTATGCGCTATGGTGGTTGTGCCAACCCCCGAAGACGAGGACCGGCGCCGGCTCTCGCGCGAGCGCAAGACAATGGTCAAAGAGCGCATCGAGCACATTAACCGCATCAAAGGGCTGATGGCCTCCCAAGGAATTGCCGGGTTCGAACCAAGGCGCGCCAAGTCACGCGAACTCCTCGACAATCTTCGGACAGGGGATGGGCGACCCCTTCCCGAGCGCATGAAAGCTGAGATCAAGCGCGAACTCGAACGTCTTGAGTTACTACGCAAGCAGATCGCGGAGATCGAGGCTGAACGCGATGCGTTGCTCTGCCCTTGCGAAACCACCGAGCCGTCACCAGGCGCTCAGCTTTTGAAACTACGAGGCATCGGACCGGAGTTTGCGTCAGTGCTTTGGCAAGAGGGTCTGTATCGTCGGTTCGCAAACCGCCGCCAACTAGCAGCCTACGCTGGCTTAGCCCCAAGCCCTTGGCAAAGTGGCGATATGAACAAGGAGCAAGGAATCGCCAAATCAGGGAACCCACGATTGAGGACCACGATGATAGAGGCCGCCTGGCTTTGGCTGCGCCATCAGCCCAAATCGGCGCTGACCCTATGGTTCCAGAACCGCGTCAAAGGCGACCGGGGCCGCCATCGCCGAATTGCGATCGTCGTGCTCGCGCGCAAGCTGCTCATTGCGTTCTGGCGCTTCGCCACGTTCGGCGAAATACCTGAAGGAGCCACACTGAAGATCGCGTGAAGGACAGGAGGCTATAAAGAAACAAGAATCCGCGAGACTCGGCCAGTCTCGTTGGGTGCGGCAGGGTGAACCGCGACTTTGTCTGGCTGAAACACGCCGCTGATAAGATTGGTCGCACCCTTCCGAGCCGATCACCCTAGCATGGGGAATTATGGTGCAGCCGTCGAGGCGGCGACCGGATGTGAGGTGACGCGGCATTCGTGCCGTTCTGTGTTGAAGGCTCGGGCCAGCACTACGTTCAAGATAGCGACAATAGTTTGAATCCGGTTGACAGGAGAAATCCTCATGTGAGGGCAAAGTGGAAGGTCTGGTCGGCTTTGTCCGGCGCAATTTCATGACGCCGTTACCAGTGGCGGAGAGTGTTGATGCGTTCAATATCCGGCTCCTTGATGCCTGCAGCAAGCGGCGTCAGGCGATCTTACGCGGCCACACTGCGTCAATCGCCGAGCGGATGCAGGCGGACTTGGCGGCATTCATGAAGTTGCCGCCGGGTCCCTACGATGCCTGTGACAAAATCAACACCCGGATCTCCTCCTTGTCGCTCGTGCGCTACACGAATAACGATTATTCGACGCCGACGCGCTACGGCCATCAAGAAGTTCTGGCGAAGGGATATGTCGATCGGGTTGAGATCGTCTGCCGGGATGAGATGATTGCCGTGCATCCGCGCAGCTATGAGACGGCTTGATTTCATCTATAACCCCCTTCATTACCTGGCGTTGTTAGAACAAAAGACCAAGGCGCTCGACCAAGCGGCACCTCTGGACAATTGGCGACTTGCGGACTGCGTTCATCGGCTGCGGCGGCTCATGGAGGCCCGGATGGGGACCGCGGGACGGCGCGAGTTCATCCAAGTGCTGCGGCTGATGGAGAATTTTCACCAGCACCAGGTGGAACAGGCCGTGAGCGACGCGCTGCGGCTTAGCGCGATCAGCTTCGATGCAGTGAAGATGCTGCTGCTGGCCAGATTTGTAGTAGCTTGTATTTGATCTTACAGACGGCGTCCTTTTGGAGATGGCCGGTTCACTGCCGATGGTGGTCAGGCAGCGATCATTTTTTCCCTCGCAATCGGGATGGCGTCAAGGAATGTTTGCAGCGGCGTCTTGCCGAAGCACCAGCGGCCTTGATGCGGTCTCTCCTCGTTGTAGCTTTTGACCCATAGATCGAGGTCGTCCTGCAAATCCCCGATCGAGGCATAGAGCCTCTTTCGGAAGGCGATGCGATAGAACTCATCCCGCACTGTCTTGTGGAAGCGCTCAGCGATGCCATTCGTTTGTGGGCTCTTCGTCTTGGTCCTGGAATAGCTCGTATTCGTGATGCTCGGGATTGCCGCAATATTCGGTGCCGCGATCGGTCAGAACACGTGAGAGCTTCACTTCCTTTTCGTCGAAGAAGGGCACGACCCGATCGTTCAAGAGGTCGGCCGCGGTGATCGGCGTCTTGCGATCATAGAGTTTGGCAAACGTCACTTTCGAATAGGTGTCGATGAAGGTCTGTTGGTAGATGCGGCCGACCCCTTTCATGTTGCCAACATAGAACGTGTCCTGCGCCCCGCAGTAGCCCGGGCATTCGCTCTCGAACTTGGCCCGTGCGCCTCCTTTTCGGTCTTGGCTTTCTCCAAGGCTATGACCTGGTTCGCGCCTCGATCTCGGGCGCGGTCCGGTTCGCCAGGATTGGCTTCCTGCGGCTGATCTCTTGCAACGCCAGCTCGCCGCCTTTGTCATAGAGTTCCTTGAAGCGGTAGAAGCTGTCGCGGCTATAGCCGAGCATCTTGCAGGCCTGGCTCACATTGCCGAGCTGCCTGGCGAGCTTGAGCCAAGCCCACCTTTCCTTTGATAATCTTCTGGTCCTTGGTCATCGTCGGTGTCCTCATAAAACGCCGAGGCCGGGCTCTCCGCAACCCTGGCCAGCTCCGCGCCCGGCCTCGGCTCTCGCTTCGGCCTTATGACACCAAATGTCGGATCAAATATCAACTAGTACAGACAATGACATCCAGCTTACGCACCCTCAAGTCGTCTTTGATACGCTAACCAGGGTCGAGAACGGATTTTCAGACCGGCCGGACGAAATCTATCTCGTTTGCACGGCGATTGAAAACCCGTGGTAACTTTGGTTGCTCCGCGTCGGCGATCGCGGTTACTACAACCTGATCGCTTCCGATCAGTGTCTCACGGAAGTTGATTCAAGCGCCCTCGTTGATCTCACACACCGCTAAGGCTCGCCGCCTTCCCCCTGCCCCGCGCGCCGTCATTCCAAAGCTGTAAATCGGCGTCGAACTTTTGACCCCCACCTGATATCATTGCAAACATTTGAAAGATATTAATGAGTTCTAACCCTAATGAGTCTGGACCCTTGCTGTCGTATAGCGCCGCACATGCTGCCAGCGCCATGTGTACAGAAAGGCTGCGGCGACGATCGAGCTATATCCGACGCCAGGAAAGCCAAGCAAAGGCACGAGCAGAATGTTCCCGCCCAGCGCGGGAATGAGGAACAGAAGATTACCCATCCAAACGGCGCGATCCTGATGCCGCGCATAAAGCATGTAATTTAGCATATCGGCGTTGGCGCGCAGCCATGTAGCGAACATCATCATCCAGAAAACCCCTGCGCTGGCGACAAGTACGGGGCGTCCTAGGGAATATCCCAGAAGGGGAATGACGATGCCTAGGCCTAAGGCCATGCCCCCTGCGCCGATGGCTATTTGTTTCCATGCTTGCTTGGCTTCGTTATGGAACTCCGCGGCCGCGCCGTCGCGATGATGTTGAATTAGGCGCGGCGCGGCAAAGGCGCCAATGCCGCTTTGCATCAAGGCAAGGAGAGCATTGGCGAAGGAGAAATAGAAGGTCAAAACCCCCACATCCTCAATCGTCAAATAATGGTGCACTACAAAGCGGTCAGAAAAGGTGCCTGCCGTTAATCCCATCATGCCAAGCCAAATGGGACAACCCAGTTTTATGCCCTGCTTCAGCCATGCCCAATTGACGGGGCGCAGCATCACTTCGCGCCAAGGCATATCGCGCCAGTACCAGAGAGTGAAGACAAGGTTCGCCGCCGCGCCGAAAGTCCAGCCCGCTAGGATGAAATTTGCCGTGCGTAAAGCTGGATTCAGTGTACCCAAAGCAAGTACCGGCAGCACCCAAAAGCCAGAGCGGATAAAAAACAGCGCATTCGCCCACACTTGATGCTGCAAGGAAATAAGGTTGTAGTAGGTAACCGTTCCTAAACTCTCCAACACCGTGAGAATAAGAACATAAATCACTGTCCGCCGGGGAACATCAATACCGTGCGTGACGTTAAGACAAACAATAAAAACTATCATGACGAAATAATTCAGCAAGTAGTGGATGGCTTGATCGCGCATTTTGTGGAGAACTGTCGCAGAATCATCTCCAACGATATCGCGACTTACTACATAAATGAGGTCCTGCCCGATAATGACTGTGAGCATTGTCACGGCACCAACGACAAGTCCATAGGTTCCTATCTCGGCAAAAGTAAAATAACGCACCATGTAGAGGGTGAGGGCAAGTTTGGCTGCCATTGGCGCCAAACGAAGAAGTGCATTGATAAGCCTTAGTTTGTATTTCTTTATTTTGTTGAGCGGCATTTTACTGGACGACGACGTTAGCGCCGACAATGGCGTTATTCCCTATATGGACTTTGCCCGGCACGTTGGCTCCTGCCGCTATCACCACGTTATCGCCGAAAGAGGGATAGTCAGCGTTCGTTGGCTCGGTCCTAGCACTAGCATACCCCTGTCCAATCGTGACGTTATGGTAGATTGTCCCATTGTCGCCAATGCAAACCCGTCTACCGATGACAAGTCCTAGAGGATGTGGAAAGAAAATCCCGGTGCCTACTGTTGCTTGGGGATGGATATCGCACGAATGCAGCAATAAATTTAGTTGCGACAGGAATCGTGCAAGGTGTTTTCCCATTGATCCCTTTGCGCAGCAAGCGTTTGCGAGGCGAAACAGAAGTACGGCACGAAAGCTGCGGATTGCGTGAGAATAATAAAGCATCCAAAGGACTCCGTGGGGGTGAACGGTTAGCCTTTGCAAATTGCTGACAATCTTCTCGTACAGAGTTGAAAATGTAGCCCGCTTCAAGGTTCTTCCTTTCCCATTTGGTTCGCGCGATTTATAAAATATAACATTTTATTCCCAAGATAATCTTGATCAAAGCCATAGACGTTTTCGAGCGCATAATCGCGCCAAGGTATAAGGCACCGGGGGTCTTGCAGTATTCTTTCAAGTGCGACCTGCCACGCCAGCTTGTCGCCCGGCGGCACGAGCAGACCGTTTTTACCGTGTTCTACCAGTTCGGGAATGCCCGCCTTGTCGCTGCCAATCACGGGCAGACCGAGACTGAGTGCATGGATAACAACTCCCGGTGAATTTTCCGCCCATATCGAAGGGATGCATAAAATATCGCTGTTAACCATGATGTTGCTGATGTCCTGGTGCGACAGAAAGCCTGTGAATTTGCACCATGGCAGATGGCCGTATTTCGCGCGCAAAGCAGTTTCATCAGGGCCGCTGCCGACCATGGTCAGCGAAAATTTGTAACGGGACTCGAGATTCTGGGCCGCTTCCAGTAAAACAATTGCACCTTTGGTGGCGTGCAAGCGCCCTACATACAGTATGCGTATATGTTCGGATTCGCTGCGCGCCATTGTCGGCGCTGGATACTTATTCGCGTTCATAATCACCGCGTGACGCCAGCGCTTTACCGGGAAATATTTCGCCAGAAATTCGAGGTTAGCACGCGATGGTGACACGAATTCCAACGCGGCGTTCGTTCTGGCGCAACCAAGCTTGTAGGCGGCGGAAACTTTGCACGGCGCACAATGGGTTTCGCAAGCATGACCATTTTTGAACATGCCCATGCGGATACAGGCGAGTCCCAGATCGTGTAGGAATAAAGTGGCCGGGATGCCGCGCTTGCCGATCTCGCGCATGACGTTATAGCCGATGCCTTGCAGCAAATGCATATTAATATGGCCGGGGTTGAATTCATCTAACACGCGGGCGACGATGGAGCGGTTGCGCGGATCGAGGTGATCTTGCAAATGCCAGACCGGCTTTTGCCACCATTTGGCCGTGGTAAAGTAATATTGGGGGTAAGTGCGGGGCATCCATACGCGCCATACTTTTAGCCCGTCGATCTCGCGGCATCCATGCGCCTCTGAAGGGACTTTGGCCGTAGTTAACACGCCGACCTCCGCACCCTGTTTGCGCAACCATAAGGCTTGCTCGTAAGAGCTGATTTCCGCTCCGCCTAGGGCATCGGGCGGAAACAGTGATGAGATTATAAGCAAGCGTTGATTCCGTATATCCTGACAGTTGTGTGGAGCAATTGGAGGATCACGCTCGGTCAATTTATGCCCTCCGAATGGTGATATCAGCCGGTTGTTCCTTTTGGAACCCCATGTAGCCGCTCGCCACCAGCATCCAGAGGCGATATGATTTATGAGGCAAACTCATGGGTTTTTCAAGGCTAGCCAAAATGCTCGGCCTTGAGGTTCGTGCTGACTGCTGCGAAGGGACCTGCCCTCATATCATACGCCGCTAGCTGCGGCGCACTGATGCCGGCGAGCCAGACCTGATTGGGCCGTTCGACGGCAAAATTGCGGTCGAGCCGATTGGGAGCAATGGGCAAATCGTGATTGCTGTCCGGGGCGGCTGCGCCAGTCGTAATATCCCGCCGGCGAGACGCCCCGCGCATCGAACATGCACGCGCATCGCAAAGCTATTGCGCTGATCTTCGATGAGACGTTTCCGGCCGCTGGTCGCCAGCAGCCCCACCGCTTCCCGTTTGAATTCATCCGTGAATTCACGGCGCGCCGTGCCCGTCAAACACTTTCCTGCTCCCACAGGAGCTCATCGAAGTCATGTCGCTTGGCTAACGCCCGATGACCCGCGCATAAGGAAATGGCAAATTTTCTGCTGGCGAATGACATATTATGAAATTATTTCTTTCACAATATATTACTATAAAGTTAAATGATGTATTATGAAATTATTTCCTTCACAATATATTGTAATAGAGCTTGACGCCGGTGAATTTATGGCTTAAACGATATACTGAATTTATGGCCTAAGCAATATAATGCACGATCACGTTAAGAAGGCGCCTGAATAATGATGATGAAGTGAGGGATAAATTTCGGATGATGTGTAGAGCTTGAACTCGCGACGCGAGATTTGTTTGGTCCCCACGCAGACATGACACCGATAAGGCCTATGTTCATCTTTGTTCTGGGCTTGACCGCCGCCCTAGGGGCCGTTGTCACCGCCGCCAGTGTCACCGCGCAGGTGGCGGTCACAACCTACCACTACGATAATCTGCGGACTGGCTGGAATAGTAACGAAACAATACTCACCGCGGCAAGTTTCCCGAGCAACTTCGGTGTCCTTGCGACGGTGCTTGTCGATGGTGAGATCACCGCGCAACCGCTCGTCGTTCCAGGTTCACAAGTCGCCAATGGCAGTCTTACCACGGATGACATCGTTACTGTATCGCCCCCAAAGCTGTCCCTCGTGGGAGCATCGGCCACGGTTGGTGCTGGTGGAACGCAAGATCCCGGCTTTTTCACGTCGGTTTCGTCTAACGGCACCACGCCGGGGAGCGCTATTATCTGGGCGGTTTCACGTCCAGACGGCTCGGACCCCAACAATCCGACCGCGGTCAAGCTTTATGCATTCTCGGCAATATCCTCATGCTCAGGCACGACATGCACATACGCGCAGCTCTATTCCGCGGAGGCAGGAGCGTGTGGCCAAATATTGATAACAACGCGGATATCGTCCCGGTTGTCGCTAACGGAAAGGTCTATGTCGGTTCCGGGTATTTGAACGCGAACAACTCTTTGCGGGGACAGCTCAATATCTTCGGCATCCTCCCCACTGGCCCCGCTGCCCTCGCCACCGCCAACGCCGCCAAGCCGCTCGCGAGTCCGGTGGCATCTCTGGGCAGCCCTCACCACATCACCTGGACACTTGTGGCGGTCGACCGCGCGACCACAAAAGCCGAACGGTCGGACGCCTCTCAAGCGATGAAACACGGGCAGCTTGGGGCTCCTCTGATCGTGGGCACCCCTTTCACCGCCGAAGGATCAACGATCGAGGGAAACGGCGCGCTGCTTGCGGACTTGATTGTCCGGGCGATGGAGGGCCATGCAGACGCTTTATGGCCGCAAGATAAGTGAAAGTCGGTGACTGGGTTCGAAGCAACGATCGAGTGCGGCGCAGCCGCACTCGCCCAGTCCGAAAGTCGAAAACCGATATGGATGCGGATGCCCCATGGGGGTTACGGTCGTGGTTCGCGCGCCAATGGCAGAATGAGCGACGGCTATAAAGCGATCAAGACGCTTGGGTAAAGTCGAGTCTCGCTGATCATGACCGATAAGCCCAGTCTCCGGTTCCGATAGAGATGATTTTCCAGGGCATGCCGATGAGTGTGTTCCAGGCGGATTTCAGCAATGGTGGAGAACATCTTCGTAGGATCTGAAAATGGGGTCAGAGAGCCAGTTGTCGCGCTCAAAAAAAGCGTGACCAGGGCTCGACCGGGCAAAGGTCGTCCACCGGCCAAGGCTTCTCTCCGGCTAATTGGTTTAAGAAGATTGCTTAACATTTTTTTAAATATGTTTGAAACACGCACGTTGTCATCCTCACGAAAGCGAGGATCCATGAGAACCGTGGTGTGGCGATCTCCGCTTTCGCGGGGATGAGTGTGGATTTTCGGACGGGTACACTTCGCATGACCTCAATGTCACTACGCCGAGGAGCCATGTCAGGCCCCTGCTTCGCTGTAGCTTGATGAGGCGGGCGACTGGCTGGTCTGGAGCTATGTGGGTGTCCGGCGCTTTGATGCTCGCTACAGGTGTGCCGCTGCCACATACCACGGCGCCGACTTACACTGATGACGTGGCAAAGATTCTCCACGGGAATTGCGTGCGGTGCCATCAGCAGGACCGCTCTGCAGCGCGTATTCCCCTCGACTCCTACGAAGCTGTAAAGCTCAAGGTCAGGGAAGTGTACGAGAAGGTCGAGAGCGGCGCCATGCCGCCTTGGCCCGCGAATTCGACGCAGAGCCTGCCTATGAAGAACGATCCGCGGATGACCCCGGAGGACATCGGCAAGATCCTCGCCTGGATCGAAGCGGGTACCCCCAGGGGAGGAGATGCCGATCTTCCCCCGCAGCCTGTCTACAAGGGTGGCTGGCTGCACCCCGATGATCGGCCCCCCGATGCGGTCGTGTCGCTGCCAAAATTTACCGTGCGCGCGAACGGCACGATTCCCTATATTCGGCGGTTGATCAAGGTGCCCTACCAGGACGACAAGTGGATTTCGGCGCTGCAGGTACGGGCCGGCAATACGGTGCTTCTCCACCACATGGGCATCACCGAGGTTGCCCTGCCGGATGGCGTGACGCCCGAGATGCTCGATGTCATGGACACCGTGGCAAGCCGAGATCGGGGCGCCGAGCGGCAGTTTGCGGATCCAGGAGCCAGTGGTCGCGGATCCGGCCAATCCCGAGGCCTATGACATGCTGGGTGTCTATACGCCTGGCACGACCTTTGAGACCTATGGTGAGGGTAATGGCAAGCTCCTCAAGGGCGGCAAGAACGTCTACCTCGACTTCAACATTCACTACACGACCACCGGCCGCGAGGAGACCGACCTGTCCCAGCTCGCACTCTGGTTCCAGTCCACGCCACCGGAGCATGTGCTATACCGGGCGCCGACTGCCGTGAACTCGATCATCGCGAATGGCCGCGAACTGCTCGCCGACGATCCCGGTACCAAGGCGGAGGGCACCGGCTACGCGATACCGCCGATACCGGCGAATGGAGAAAATTACGAGCTGATCGGACTGACTGCCTATCGGTCGCCGATCACGATCTACCAGCTGCAGCCGCACGCGCACGTGCGGGCCGTGGGCTTCAGGTACACCGCCATCTATCCCGATGGTCACGAACAGGTGATCCTGACCGTGCCTCACTATAATTATCACTTCCAGCTTGAATATGCGCTCGCGACGCCGCTGGTACTGCCCGCGGGCAGCAAGCTCATCGTGTGGGGCCACTACGACAATTCCACGAACAACGATCATCTCAGGAATCTCGGCGCCAACGACGCGGCCCGCCGCTGTGGACCCGAGAACGTTGCTTTCTTCGGCCGGCAGAACCAGAGCTGGGACGAAATGTTTACCCCGCTTATCCAGTACTCCGCCGATGAGCGCCCTGCTGACCGGCTGGGTGTCGTGTCGGCGGTCGGCTGCCTCGCGCACGAACCGTCGGGGCAATGGAGGCTCGAATATAGCAGCGCGGCGACGTCCACCTCCACGCAGGGAACGTCGTCGACGGAGCTCACTACCAGTTCAGCGGTGCCGTTCGGCAGGCGTCAATATGAACTCCTCGGGATAGACGTTTTCAATCCCACGCAGCGCGTCGGCAACAAGGTTGTCGCCAAAGGCGTGCTCATCCCGATGCCGCACGGAGATCGCATCAATGTAACCTCGCTGCAGTCGACGCCATCACCCTGTCCCAAATGACGAGGCCAACGGCTTTTCGCCGTGCATTCCTAATTGCCACAGTGGCAGTCCTGCACCTGCAAGCGGCGCTGGCTGCAGCGTCATATCGGCTGACCGAGTGGCCAGCGGTAGCGCCCCGGCCCGATTTCCAGCTCGTCGATATGAACGGCCATCGGCGCAGCCTCAGGGACTATGCGGGCGGTGTGTCGATCGTGTTCTTTGGCTATACGCATTGCCCGGACGTGTGCCCGGGCGAGCTTCTCGAGTTGTCGCAGGTCGTCCGCAAGCTCGGGCCGCTCGCGTCCCATGTGCAGGTGTTGTTCATCAGTCTCGATCCGGAGCGGGATACACCGGTATTGCTGAAGGACTACGTGACCTCCTTCGATCCGCGATTCATTGGCCTCACCGGATCCAATGCCGAGATCAATGCCGCGGCAGCTGGTTTTTCGGTTCAGTTCGCGAAGGTTGCTTTAGGTAACGACTTTATGGTTGATCATTCGACCGGTACCTACGTCCTTGACCAGACTGGCCGACTGCGGCTGGTTGGGACCCTACAGAACAGCCTGGACGATTGGGTCCATGACCTTCAGATCCTGGTGGGGGAGGGCTTTCCGAATGGACCTAACTCAACGAAAAAATAATTCATGAATAGCCGGCGCCTGAGGCGTGGTAAGTGGACCTGGCGAAATGGCTCGACAACCGTATTCTGCTCGAAAACTTTACCTGCCGGGCGATCTCGAAGCTCAGATCGAGGCCTTCATCACCGACTACAAACACCTGCGATACCATTAGAGCATCGGCAATCCGACGCCGGCCGACGTCTGCCTTGGGCAGGGCCAGACCATTCTGATCGAAAGGAAAAGGATCAAGCGCCAGACAACCGCCCAGCGCATCTTGCCGAACCGACGGCAAGCCGCATAACATCACAAACCAGACGACGAGCCAGCGGCTCTCTTATTTTAAGCCGCCGCCTTTCCCAATAACTCTGACGACGGACACCTACACCCTCCTTTCGTCACGCCTGTAGCGGCATTTTCTCATCCTGATTGACGCTGGGTTCTCATCTTGATCTTGATTGTGGCACCTCGGTCAGAGTGTGGTAGGCAATCAAGAACAAGAAAAGGCCGAAGGATCGTGGATTCAAAAATTGATAAAAGTCCGCCATGGACACCATCGATCCGAAAAAAAGAGTAAGTTTTGCGAAGACCAAGAGATAGACGAGACGCCCTGCAATAATGCCATAAGCCATTCCCGAGAGGAATAAGCCGAGCAGCCCCGCAAGGAGGAAATTAGCAGCGAGCATGCCTAACCATCCGAGGATTTCGAGCAGATAGGCATGAAGACCAAGGCAATAAACGGTACCATGCCGGATCGTTTCGTAGGCTTTAGCGAACCGAGAAAAATGCAAGATCAAGTAGCTCATACCTTGTAAGGGATAGGGAAGCTTGAAAGGCGCATAGGAGGTGGGATCGTATTCGTCGGTCATAATTAATCGCCAATCGTTAGCCAGGGCGGCGCTCTCAAAACGCCAAAGGTCATCGACCTCGCGGTCGGCTAAGAACCATAATTGGCCTTGCAGCGTCATGCGGTCGGCCATGCGAGTGAGGCCGGCTTGCGCGTCATCGAGTCCGCCGTAAATAAAAAAGACGAGCGGCAAGGTAATTACCGAGAGGGTGGCTCCCAAAATGACGATCTTACGAATGGGCAGCCCAGCCGCTCGCCAAGCTGTCTTGAGTAAGGACGGCAGGACAAGCAAGGGAATCATCGCCCAGTAGATGCCAAATTTATCGCCCAAAAAGGCGGAGAGAATGATGATGTAAAGAGCCATCGCCCCGTAAAATAAGGGTCTTTTCGTGTAGGCAATCATGAACCCGATATAAGCCATGATCGGCTCTCTGTTATTGATAACAGAGACAAAGGCCGGGCCGCCCACCAGTTTTGCAAAATCATAGTGATCTTCGCCTGTGAGGAGGGGGAAACCATTGATGGCTGCGACGGCTGTGACATAGGCGAGTGCGGCGATGATGACGGCATCGACCAGCTTGGTTACCAACAGCGGCGGAGGGGTAACCTCGTTCGACATAAACAAGGCGATTTTGCCCTGCTTGGCCCAATGGCGGATAAAGGATTTGATGATAATAGCGGCGGTTCCATAAAAGAGAATGTACACGGCCGCCAGCCGCATGAAGCCCCCTGTTGGGCTTCCGAATTGTTCCGTTTCGCTCAAGTATCCGCCATGCTCGATCGCGATTCCGGAGATGAATTGCGTTGCCGCGTAGAGGCCAAAATGTCCTAAAAGCAGAACCGCCGAAGAGGGAGCAATTTTAAGCATTCTTATAAAGAAATAACCATAGAGCAGAGCAGCTAACCACGCCGAAAGCGGAAATAGCATGGATCCCGTAGCGAACGCGAAGGCATAGGCCACCGCCGCGCACACAAACGTAAGCGTCGCAAGTTCGCGTCTGGTGTCCGGCAGAGGCAGGGCAGCGGTGGCTGCAGTCAGAGGATAGCGTACGTCATAGGATGTCATAAGGCGATAATCTCTTTGCTGGAAGTGTACTTCTAAATGACACTCTCGATGAAGTTCATGAGGCTCACTCCTAGACCATCTGGAGCAAATTTGCTGGCGCTTGATAAAGCATAGTTTCGCCACGTGCCCAGGAGAGTCGGATTGTTCAAAACGGTCTCCAATGTGTCGCGGTGGAATTCGGCGTCACCAGGTTTGATCAGCAGGCCGTTTTTTTGATGTTCGACAAGTTCGGGAATGCCGCCTTTGTTGCTGCCAATCACCGGCAACCCGAGCAGAGGTGAGTGAGCGATGACAGCGGGCGAATTCCCCAGGCAAATAAAACCACATTTTGAGCCACCGGTTTCCGTCCCTTCGCAAAGTTTATTCACGTCTAGCATCTGCCGCCATCGCGCTAAATTAAAAGCCGCGTACACTTTGGTTTGCACGCGCGTCAACCTACTAATAGGACACTTTTGCGAGAACTTCCTGAGCATTGGTAGCGTGTCCTTTGTACAATCTCCTGTATTTTTCAGACATGATTTCGGCGCTGAACAAGGTTGCGTGCCGTTCTGCATTCTCCGCCATACTGCGGCGCTGATCCGGCGTGCACGCGATATAGCGGCCAATAGCGTCGGCCAAAGCCCATACCGTAGGGGAACGGGCGACGAAACCAGTTACTCCTTCGATGACCGTTTCTTCGGTACCACCGACACGCACAGTGACGACCGGCACGCCTGCATGCAATGATTCGAGGAATAACATGGGCAACGCCTCGAATTCGCTACTGCAGATCAGGCAGTCAAGCCCCGGGATAATAGCTTTGGCGTCATAATATCCCAGCAGGTCAATATGCTGCTCCATCTTCAACCTCGACCGTTCGGCCATCGCTTCTTCACGCAACCGGCCGTCGCCGACCATAACAAGATGAACTTCGGAATCTACAGCAGCGACTTTGGCAAATGCTGCGATAGCGCGAAGCGGATTTTTCTGCGGCTCCATCCGTCCGACGAAGCCAAAGAGGATTTTATTTTCAGCGATCCCCAGGTTGCGGCGTGCCTGCTCGCGGGACAGAATAAATCGCGGAGAAGCGCCATTGGGGATCAAGGCAAGCTTGCGGGGAGAGATTCCCAGCTCCTCAGCATGCCTGAATTCGCCGAGCGAGACGGCGACAATGCGTGCAGGAATATAGCTCAGCAAGCGTTCGATCAAGCCGTAAACAGAGGGGCTGTCCGGCATCATCGAAAAGAAACCATGCGGCGTATAGATAACCGTTCCCGGCAGGAAGACTCCAGCGATTCGCGCCAGGGCTCCGGCCTTTGAACTGTGACCGTGGATTACGTCGAATGGCCCAATGAGCCGCAGGAGGCAGTAAAGGCGCCAGCAATCGAGAAAGTCGTGGCCGCCGACTTTGCGTTGCATAGACAGTGAGTGGATCTTCAGCCCGCGCAATGCCGAGAGCGCCGCGACAAACGTGGGTTCCGCCCGCTGAGGCGCATAAACGACGGTTACGTGGTCACCTTGGGAAATACCGTGACGGGCCAGCGCAAGCACCACTTGACCGCTGCCACCGCCTGATGTTTCCAAAATATGACAAATGCGCACGAGTGTCATCTGATTGTCCCCCGGCGATAACGAACTTAAAGCGCAGGACGGAGAAGCGCGCGGCCGAAAAAAGCTTGTTCGACGCGAGGCTACTAACAACGAGAAATAGCCGCCGGCTTCCAAACAAAGTTTCTCATGCAGGTTCTAATCCAGAGGGGTGCGCAGTATACGTTCCCCAGGATTCCCGAGATTATGTCGATCCTGCGGCAAGGAATCCTGAAGTAGCGGGTGATTTCATCAGCCGAAATGGCTGACACCGTGGCTATGTTTTGTCGATATGCTCGGATCATGACCTGATACTACTCACCCGGAACATCAGTGTAAAACGTAATTGCCATACCCAGCGTATCCGTAGCCTTCCATCCGCCGCATGGACTTAGCATCGACCTTGTTCAGCACGACACCGAGAAGTCGTTCGCGGACAACAGGGGCAGCACGGAATGCCTCGTCGAGATCATCAATGCTAGTTTTCCCCCATTCCACGACCAATGCGAAAGCGTCAAACAAATGCGAGCACGCTTGCACGTCGATCACCGGAAGAATAGGCGGCAGTTCTACAACGACATAGTCGTAATTTTCCTTAGCACCTTCCAAAAGTTTTCTCATTGCTTCCGAGCTCAAGAGATCAGCGGTGTGCACAGGCCGAACTTTCGTTGGGCCGCATAAAAAATCGAAACCATATTGATCATTATGGTTCACGGCATCGGTGACGTTCACAGTTCCGTAAAGGAGTTCGAGCACGCCCAGGTGCTGGTGCAACCCAAAAAAATTCGTCAATGACGGATTGCGGAAATCGCAATCGATCATCAATACGTTGCGTCCCGCCTCGGCAATCGTCGCAGCCAAGCTCGCGGCGACGCTCGATTTTCCCTCACCTGCCAAAGCCGACACTATGGCCAAGGTTCGCGTTTCGCGAGAAATATTTCTTAAATCTACGGCCACTTTGATGTTACGAAGCGCCTCGGACATGGCGGAAAACGGCTCTTCTTTGTTGTAGAGCACTCTAGGCGAATCTGTTTTCTTCCGTTTCGCCAAAATTCGTTCCGGCAGAACAATCGCACGTAATTTATTTTTGATTCTTGATGAAAGCGTCAGCGGTGGTTCTTTCGGGCCATTGGGGGCGGGAAGAATCGCTATACAATTGACCCCAAGCTCACGAATAAGTTGATCTCTGGCATACGTGGCACGGTCCATTTGTTCCCGGAGGAAGGCCATGGCCGCGCCTGAGGCGATGCCTCCAGCGAGAGCCAGTGCAAAAGTAAGGACAGGGCTCGGAGACGTCTTCTTCCCGGGTAAGGCAAACGTAATGACCCGCGCTTCGGTGGAAGGAAACGACTCCTGTTGGACCACTTGTGTATAGCGGGTCTGGAAGTTTTCGTAAGTCGAGCGAAGGGAGTTTGCGGCACTCTCCAATTCCTGCAGCTTTACTTGCGCATGGCGATTTTCCCTGTTGCTTTGAAAAACCTCGGTCAACTTTTCTTCGATTGATACTTCTCGCGCGCGCGAGACCGTCAGGTCGCTCTTATAAGTCTCCGCAATACGTTGCATTTCTTCGCGGATCTCGCGTTTCAAACTCGTCATATCGGCACGAAGGGTTTCCACCGCCTGATGGTTCTGACCGTACCGATAGGCCCAGTCGGCGGCCCGTTTTTTGTCTTCGAGATATTGCTGCTGGAGTTTGGTGATCACGACACTGTTGAGAGCATCGGTGACCGTGGCGACCGTGGCGTCGGGCAATGCATTGTCACTGCTTTGAGTTGCAAGAATGGCCTCGATTTCCATGAAACGCGACTGAGCCAACGCGGTTTCAGCTCGCGCTTTCCCGATTGCCTCTGTCATCTGTTCTAGTTCGGCGTCCGTTTCCAGTTTGCCATCACTGCTAACGATAAGGTTATTCCGGGATTTGAAGTCTTGGACAGCCTGAAAAGCCTCAGCCACCTGCGGGCGCAATTCGGTAATACGCTGTTGCATCCATGTGCTGGCGCGGTTCGCGACATCGTATTTGGCTTTGAGTTGATCCTCAATGTAGGCTTCAGCAGTAGCATTCGCGATACTGGCTGCCCTTTTGTGGTCGAGCGACGTATAAGCAATTTCGACCACGTAGCTGCGAAGTGCAGTCCGCGTAACCCGCAATCCTTTTTCAAATCTCTCGATAGCTGTGCGCAGAGTCTCGTCAGCTTGGTCTGCTATTTTATCGGCAGGCCGGGTGCCGAGCAGCTTTTCTAGAAAGGTTGGAGGGCCCGCGAACTCCGCATCCTCGATGAGCTTCAGCTTCTCGATTACAATTCTCGCGACATTTGCCGACCTGATCGACTCGACTTCACTTTCGACAGCTCCTTCATCGACTTGCGGCTCATCGAGTATTTCACTGTGCGAGAAGGGCAAGTGTTGCGTATCGAGCGCTATAATGGTTGTGGCCGTGTAGCGTGTCGGCGTCAGGTCGAGGTAAACGAACCCCAAAAGAAGCATCGCAATGATAGCGGTGATAAGCGTGTAGCGCCGGCGCCACAGGACCCAAATGAATCTGAAGGAACTGGGCTCTGGCCTCCGACCTTGTTCGGCAATGCGGACTGCGCCACCGCCACTTTTGGCGATGTTCTTAGAGAACTCCATAAGACCCTCTTATTGAAGCAGTTTCGTTTGGTGCTTCGGTTCCAGCATTCCGAGCGGCGGCATCTCTTTATTGTGGCTTTCCCGATTCTCCTTTCGTCCATCCACTCGCCGGCGTCCGCGTTCAGGCTTAGAAGTCATGGTCCTTACGGGGACGGTGCTCTTCGCTAGCGCAACTACACTGACGTTCGCTGTCCTCGTCTCGGATCCGCGATGCACGCCATTCACAAAAACTCTTGATACGACAAAACCATTTAGGAACCTTCAAAAGACGGCGCACCACTACGGTGAACCATCCGGAGTGCAGGGCACCCGCCACCATTTCAAGTCCCCGCTCGCGGCTCGAAGGCAACGGAGAATTCAGGGTTGGACCGTTACGGCCTGACAATTGAATTATGGACTTCTATCGACTGAGACTTTCCATTAAAATGCGCCATCCCCTTTGATAATGACTGGAAAAGTGGCGAATATGATGGCGATATCGCCGATGACGGACCAGTTTGTTGCATAATACGCATCGAGACAGCCTTTTGTCTCGAGGTTAATATTGTTGCGGCCGCTGATCTGCCATATGCATGTCAGCCCGGGTCTTACCATCTTATAACTCTCGTTAAACTCGGGCATATTCGAATCGAAGAATTGCATTTCTTGCACCGACCGCGGACGCGGCCCGACGATGCTCATATCACCTTTGATCACGTTCAGGATCTGCGGCAACTCATCAAGACTGTGGCGGCGTAGAAACCGCCCTACCCGGGTGATGCGGGGATCGTCTTTCAACTTCCAGATCCTTGTGTACTCCTGACGCGCTTTTTCGTCAGTCGCGAGCAGTACCGCGAGCATTTCGTCCGCATTGACATGCATGGTCCGGAACTTCCAGCACTTGAAAATTCGACCACCCCGGCCGATACGTCTTTGGGCATAAAAAGCGGGGCCGCCATCCAATGAAACAAGGACGATTAAGATCGCCAAGACTGGTGCAAAACCGATGACAAACGATAATGATATGATAAGTTCCATCATGCGTTTGAGAAAACGTGAGATCGGAGAACGGGCAGCGGACGCATGGGGCGGTAATATAGCATTGCATTGCTCCGCGATTGTAGCTGCTGAATTATCATTAATTGACATATGACGAAGATTAGTGATAATCATAAATGCCTCATATCTGCTGAATTATCATCAATTGACATATGACGAAGATTAGTGATAATCATAAATGCCTCATAGGCAAATATTTGTCTTTCTAAGACTTACCTAATTTTACCTATTTGTCAAGAACCTAATCCCTATTTGTCAAGAACCTAGTCAAAATTGTCTGTGCTGGGATATTGGCTGGGCGGCAACGCGAGCTACGGAAATGGAATCTTCGACGTGGTCATCATCGGTCTGGTCATTTTTTGGGTGGTTTGCTTGTTGGTTTTGGCCTGGGCAATTGCGACGGCTGCGCCACATGATAAGGATGAGTAGGCGATCATTCGGTGGACTTCGGCGCGCGCCTTTCCAAAGCCGCCTCTTGTCCAGAGACCGATGATTTCTGGCCGTCGAGCCAGTTCGCCAGGACCGCCGCGATGCAGCTGGAGCCGTAGCCGGAGAGAAGCCTTGGCCGGTGGACGACCTTTGCCCGGTCGAGCCCTGGTCACGCTTTTTTTGAGCGCGACAAAAATCATCTCTATCGGAACCGGAGACTGGGCTTATCGGTCATGATCAGCGAGACTCGACTTTACCCAAGCGTCTTGATCGCTTTATAGCCGTCGCTCATTCTGCCAGATCACAACCGACTCTGTATTGTCCGGTGCGCGATCCGCCCATGTCACTGGTTTTGGTGTGCCGGAGCACCACAGCAGCGCCGCAGCGCGGCAATCTCAACCTCAATAAGCGGGCGATCCGGAAAATAATGCCGGTATAGGACGAATGTCCGATGTCACGGCAGGAGATCAATGATACGCGCTTGGCACATTCCCGGTTATCTGGGGAATGCCAGATTAAAGTTACGCGCCCACGCTGAAAAATATCGCGACGCCGGCCCGACGATCATCACAATCATCGGCGGCCTGCCCCCAAGAGACCTGCTTTGGGCCAATGCCGGTTGAGCTGTCCCCGCAAAGAGTTGTTCGCGTTCAAATACCCGGAACCGACATAGACCTTTCCGTTAGCGACAACCGGGACGATATCCGCGTTGTTATCAATATTTGGCCACACGCTCCTGCCTCCGCGGAATAGAGCTGCGCGTATGTGCATGTCGTGCCTGAGCATGAGGATATTGCCGAGAATGCATAAAGCTTGACCGCGGTCGGATTGTTGGGGTCCGAGCCGTCTGGACGTGAAACCGCCCAGATAATAGCGCTCCCCGGCGTGGTGCCGTTAGACGAAACCGACGTGAAAAAGCCGGGATCTTGCGTTCCACCAGCACCAACCGTGGCCGATGCTCCCACGAGGGACAGCTTTGGGGGCGATACAGTAACGCTGACGTGAAAAGTTTGAATCGTATTGCCGTGGCTCGTCACGGCCCGAGCGATGCCATCGGAACCCACGAAATAGGATGGCCCGCACCAGCAAGGCGCGAGCGAGTAATTTGTGCTGATCTTCGTCAGGCCCCCCGTTGGGGGGCGGTTCAAGAAAAACAATCTTCCGTCTTTGCCCGCCGCCACGGCGAGATAATTTCCGTTCAGCGGCGGCAGCACGAGCACGCCTCCGGATCCTAGGTCATTATCATTCATATCCATGGTGAGAGCAGTCGGGGCAATCGTCGGCGTGAAAACGCCGCGAAGCGGGGTCAGAAGGCCGGAGACCCTCACGACGCTTTCCTGAACTTGGGTCACACCGTTCCACGTCGTGGCCGGGGGGCATGGCTCGGGAACCACCACCCAATTGCAGTCGGAATTCCCGGTCGCGAAGTACACATCACCGGGTGTTGTTGGTGTTCCATCGCCGGCAATGCCGTAGCCCGACATCCAGATGGACGTCAAGTAAAAGGGGGGATTGACGGGGGCATCGGCAGACGCTGTTTCTGAGTCGTTCAGCCGGTCGTTGAAGAGCTCTAGACCCGCATACGCCGGATGAGGCAATAATTTGCAGCGTCGATGCCGCGATTCAGCTAACATAATCAGCATGTTATTTCGGATCGAATGAGGCCGTCATGGCGAACCCGGCGGGTGAATCGTATGATGGCGCTCTCAGGCTCGATTTCGACCGCCGATTGTTGCTTCACTTTCGCGGATCGGTGGTTACCTCCGACGCAGGCTTGCTCGCATACCGGGAACTGGACGACGCGCTGTGCCTCAGCGCGATGGCGGGTGATGCGCTCTCCGACGCACGCACTGGCAAGAATGGCCGGCATGCACTCGTCGGGATGTTGCGGCAATCCATATTTGGGCGACTTGCCGGATATGAAGACGTGAACGACGCTCAACGCCTGCGCCATGATCCCGCGATGCGGTGGATAGTCGGCGGAAAGGCGGCCTCGGATGCAGCGGCTTCGCCGAGCCAGATGGGCCGCTTTGAGACGCGCTGGCTCACGGCGGAAAAGAACCTTTCGGCGCTCGCTGATCTCTCCGGCAAATGGATCGACAGCGTTCATGGTCGCCGTCCGCCGAGAGGTATCTTGCTCGACATGGATTCGAGCGTGAGCCCGACGCATGGCGAACAGGAACACAGTGTCTGGAACGGTCACTATGACTGCACCTGCTATCATCCGCTGTTCGTTTTCAACCAATATGGCGATTTGGAACGCTGCGCCCTGCGCCCCGGCAATGTTCACAGCGCCGATGGATGGGAGGCGGTGCTGAAGCCGGTCGTGGCGCGGTATCAAGGCAAGGTCTCACGCATTTATTTCCGCGCCGACGCCGGCTTCGCAAACCCCGAAGTTTACGAATATCTGGAGGCAGAACGGATCAAATATGCGATCCGTCTGCCCGCCAATCACATCTTGCAAGAGAGGATCGGCTATCTGCTCAAACGCCCGGTTGGTCGCCCGTCCAATGACGTCTGCCGATCCCATGCAAGTTTCACCTATCAAGCGGGAAGCTGGTCGCAGCCGCGCCGGGTGATCGCCAAGGTCGAATGGCATCCGGGCGAGCTTTATCCGCGCGTCGGCTTCATCGTGACGAACATGGCGCGCTCCGCCGAGAATGTCGTCGCCTTCTACAACAAGCGCGGCACGTGTGAGCAATGGATCAAGGAAGGAAAAGGCGCAATCAAGTGGACCCGGCTATCATGTCGGTCGTTCGCTGCTAACGCCGTCCGTCTCCAGCTTCATGCGCTGGCCTACAATCTCGGTAATTTTCTGCGCACGCTGGCGACGCCCGAACCGATAAAGGATTGGTCACTGACGAGCCTGAAGGAAAAGCTGATCAAGATCGGCGCGAAGATCGTGAGCCATGGCCGCTATGTCGCGTTTCAGATGGCCGAAGTCGCCATTCCGAAAAATCTCTTCGCGGACATCCTACGAATGATCGCCGACCTGCGGCCGCCGCCCAATCCAGCGCCTGCGTGAAGTGTTCGGTCGTCATGCGTCGAGCAAAAACTAAGGGAGAAGTGCGTCTTGATCACAACCAACTCTGTATTGTCCGGTGCGCGATCCGCCCATGTCACTGGTTTTGGTGTGCCGGAGCACCACAGCAGCGCCGCAGCGCGGCAATCTCAACCTCAATAAGCGGGCGATCCGGAAAATAATGCCGGTATAGGACGAATGTCCGATGTCACGGCAGGAGATCAATGATACGCGCTTGGCACATTCCCGGTTATCTGGGGAATGCCAGCTAGAGTGGTTTCGTTCCATCCCAAGAGCCAGCCGCGCGACTGGTCGGGGCTAAGGTCCGCATTACTGCCAAATCCGGCGTACACATTGCCATTTTGCAGGAGCAGCGCTGGCCGTGCCTGGTGACCGCGGCGTTGAAGAGATAGGTAGAGCCATCCGTTAAATGGTGGGATGCGGCGATTGTGCGGGGAGAGCCAGCCTGATCCTTCAATGTGCTCAGACTGAGGGCATGCAGTTGATAGGTTGGGGTGGGACTTTGACCGCTTGGGGTACTGTTGTAGAAGTCGATGACAAGTAGCGTCTGGCTGGCTGGATCGATGACGGGGGTGCTCATTATGCCCCAAGGAGTTCCCGCCCAGCTGGACAGCGGTGGCGCCGAGGTTAACGCGCCGCCCCGAGAACCATCGGAAGGCGGATAACCGTGCTTTGCTGGCCGAGATTTACCGGGTCAACGCGGCGTATTGGGGAGCGATATGGCCCGCCCGGGGTCCATGCAACTTCGTGCGCCGAGGGGCATAAGGCTAGACGCGGCCGCGTTGAACGGCTGATGCGCTATCGGCATCCGGGCACAAACCCCGCGGCGATTTCGAGAGTGTACCGCAAACAGCAATCACGGTTTGCCTATTGCTCGCAATCGGCCTGGCCGCAATTTTGCTGTCGAACGGCCCAATCAAGTCTGGCTCGCCGACATCACCTATGTGCCAACCGGTGAAGGCTGGCTCTACCTGGCGGCCGTGCTCGATCTTTGCGCCAGGAAGATTATTGGCTGGGCATGCGCGATGATATGCGCGCTGAACTCTCAATCGCCGCCCTGGCGATGGCCATACAAAGGCAAAAGCCGCCGCCCGGCCTGGTCCATCATTCCGATCACGGCAGCCAATACGCCGCGACCCAATACCGCAAACTCATCAAGGCAGCTGGAACGGTCCAATCCATGAGCAGAAGAGCAAATTGCTGGGATAACGCGCCCATGGAAAGCTGCTTTGGAACGCTGAAAACCGAAGTCGTCCACCAGACCCGTTTTCCCACGCGGTAAGCAGCGAAACGAGAGCTGTTCGCCTATATCGAAGGATACTATAATCGTCAGCGGCTTCACTCTGGCCTCCGTTATATCACCCCGGAACAGGCAGAGCGCCAAGCCGCTTAAGTCCAGTGTCCACTAAATCGGGGGAAGGTCATGAAGGCGGCCGATGAGTACAAGGACAAGACCACGGCTCCCAATCAGCTTTGGCAAACCGACTTCACCTATCTGAAGGTAATCGGTTGGCGGGTCTGTCGGGATCCGATGAGGCGCCGACACAATGACCGGAACGCTTGTCATCGGGAGCTGACCTTGCCGCAAGTCGTCCGCATTCTGACGGTTACGGGCAGCGTTCAGCCTCCGGCTGATTTCAACCCGATCAGCAATTCGATTCTCGTCATTGGATCCGGTGCGGCACCACGCTTATCGACGACATTTTCTGGCCGAAATTCATCGCGATGGCCTAGGCCGATGGCGAACCTTCCGGCATCGCCGAACTCATCAATGCCCATTAGGCTTATCCCGATGGCCCGATTCCCGATTGGCATATGGCGCAAAAATATGTGAGGGCCTCATCGGAATGAACATCGCGCCGCTCGAAGAATCGCTAAACAATTTTTCCAAGTAGAGGAAAGCGCAATGAAAAATTACACATGGGCCTTTGTAGCAAGTCTGCTTACACTTGGATTTATATCTCCCGTGATGGCTGACGGGCCTCCATGGTGGGTGGTGCTATTCGATACGAGTTACGCGAACGCGGCAAGCGCGCCGTTTAACGATGCCACGCTTGATGCATTGCTTGGATTGGGCGGCGCCGCGGTTCCGCAGTTTATCTTTCGCCAGGCGAACGGCGCTTATGCGGGATCATTCCTTGGTACGTCCCAATCGCATTACAACAATTATCCTGGCGTGATGGAAGTGTCGGAGGGAACGGGTGGCGCTCCCTATGTGGCGTCTGGCCCGGTCCTGAAAGTTTCCCGCACCGGCGCACCCCCTTCCTCACGCTGTGCCAATATGGGCGATTCCGAATGCACAGCAACCGCGGCATTTTATCAAAATGGTCTTTCGACCGATAATGTGCAAACGACCGCAATATTGGGCGCGGCGAAAAGCGCATCCACAACAACGGGGGCAGATTCCATCGGCGGCTATTTCATGGGGCGCATTACGGGTTCCGGAGTTGGCCTTGGGACCGGCGCTTATATTGAAGGGCGCCGAGACACAACAACGGGGAAACTCGTCGGCGCCGAAGTTCGAAGCCAAAACGCGACGGCTGGAGCTTGCTCCTATAATACAAGTGGCATCGGTTGGTGTGATGCATTGTGGCTCACATCGGCAGGGCAAGAAACGGATTATGATCTTAGTACGGCGGTTCATATTGCAGCGGCGACCCCAGGCATCGATCGTTGGCATGCTGGCGTTACTCTTAATCAAGGCGGAGTGACGACGTTTGGCATCGACGATGAAAGCAGCGCGACGAATAGCTATTATACCAACGGCACGCACACATATGCTTTTGTCGCGGGCGCGAGTGCTGGCAAGGTCGGCTTCGGTACGCTGACACCGGCCTATCCGCTCGTGATCACCACGACGGCGGCCGGGATTGTCGAATTGCAAACGAATTCGGCCGGTACGTGCAACCATACGCCGGGCGCGTCGAGTGAAACCGTCGCTTGTTCTTCGGACGCGCGTATGAAGGAAGATATTCATGACGCCAAAAGCGCCTTGGAATATTTTGGAGGAAATCCATGTGCGCGAGTTCAAGGTGAAGGCGACGGGTGAACTCAAAACCGGCGTCATCGCGCAAGAAATGCTGCAGAATTATGGGTCAATGGTTCATATGGGAGCGGACGGCTTTTACACGGTGGATGAGCCGAACCCCTGGCAACTCGTCGAGGCGATTCAAGAGTTGCAAGCTGAAATAGCGCAATTGCGGCAGGCTATCAAATAATTGAGCCGGGAAACCTGACGGAGCGGTCATGGCTTTCGCATCCGTTGGCACGATCGGACATAGCGGATCCAAGGGTTCAAATCATTCGACCTACGCGCTCATGACGGCGACTAACGCTTTTGAGCCTGCTCCAAACGATCGGGTCAGTTGCATGATTCTGGCTATTCTGGAACATCGGAAACTGATTCAGAATGGGGAACGCACCGCATCGAAGGACTTATGCGCGGGTCAATGGGTGTTATCCAAGTGGCATGACGGATGGCGAAGGGACGCGTCTTGCGCCATTGATCCCGAGGCCAAACCCGGAGGGCGGCCGCGCGGGGCCAACGCGGGACCAATATGCGGGAGGCGATCAACGCCATTGTCTATCTGCTGCGCAGTCGTATGGGACGCGATCTGGCAAGAATTTGCACATGGATTTGCGTGAAGACATGGAGCGTGAAGCGAGCCCCACGGCCGCGATCATCGTCAGTCCATCCTTGAAAGGCGCGGAAAAGGAGGCGGTCATGACGGCCTGACCGGCGATGATGCCGGGAAGAAGGTGAAGGGTCGCAACATTCACGCCCTGGTCGATATGCAAGGCCTGCCGTTGCGCGTCGTCATCCATTCGGCTGGCGTGCAAGATCGCGATGGGGCTGCGCTCGTGCTCGACAAAAGCCGCAACAGCTTTCCCTGGGCTCGAACTCGTATGGGCGGACAGCGGATACACCGCTCATCAAGTCAACACGGCGGTCGCCAGGGTTCCATCGTTGCACCACAAAATCGTCAGACGCAGTGACGGCATGAAAGGCTTCGTCCCGCTGTTGCGTCGCTGGGTCGTCGAGAGAACCTTCTCATGGTTCGGGCGCGATCGCCACCTTGCCAAGAACTGGGAAAACCTCGCAACGACGCTTCAAGCCTTCGTTGCCCTCGCCTCGATCCAGATCGCAATCAGGCGCCTCGTGCTGTGGTTGTCTTTTGAGTCGGGCTCCGAGGCGCGCGTCTCTATGTCTATATTCGATCAGTAATCGAAACCTCACGCCTGACCTGCCCCCGAATGCGCAGCCGCTTCTTATGTAACAGAAAGACGGGTACCGAGGGAAGGCCGATCCGGCTGGAGCTTCCAGATTGCGCAGGCCGGATCGGCCGGCAGGATTGTCTCTGGCGCTGGCAGCCGATAGCCGAGCGACGAGTGCGGGCGGATCGTGTTGTGCTCGCGCAGCCAGCGCTCGATGATAATCTGAGCCTCACGCAGAGTGTAAAATAACTCCATATTGAGACATTCGTCGCGGAGCTTTCCGTTGGACGATTCATTGTATCCGTTTTCCCAAGGGCTGCCTGTTCTATGAACAGCGTCTTCACGCCCATCTCCACGAGCCAATTGCGAACCGCTTTATCGGCGAATTCGCCGCCATTGTCCGACCGAATGTGATCGGGGACCGCGGCTGATAAATAGCCGCCCCAAGAAGCAAGCACATCCTGGCTGTCGAGGCGGCGATTCACTTCGATCGCGTTCCCGCGTGAGCTCGTCGATCACGGTGAGCATGCGGAACTTGCGGCCGTCGCGGGTTCGATCCTCGACGAAGTCGTAGGCCCAGACGTGATTGCGGTGCTGCGGCCGAATACGAATGCACGATCCGTCATTCAGCCACAGGCGGCCGCGTTTTGCCCGGTACTTTCAGGCCCTCACGCCGCCAAATGCGCGCCACGCGCTTGTGGTTCACCCGCCATCCATCGGCCCTCAGCATCGCCGTGATCCGCCGATAGCCGTAGCGGCCAAAGCGTGTCGCCAGGCGAATGATCGCCTCAGCGAGTGCCTTTTCGTCATCGGCTCTCTTCGGCGACCTCCATTGGGTCGAGCGACGCTGCCTGAGAACGCGGCAAGCCCGGCGTTCAGAGACGTTGAGCTTGCCGCAAGCGTGGTCGATGAACTTCCGTCGGCGCGAGGGCCCTACCAGTTTCCCGAGGCGGCCTCCGTTACGATCATCTTGTCGAGGGTCAGATCGGCGACCGCTTTCTTCAATCGAGCGTTCTCGGCTTCAAGGTCTTTCAGGCGGCGGGCCTGGTCCACGCCCATCCCGCCATACTCTTTCCGCCATCTAATGGGATGGACGGCTCTCCCTCCCGCCCTGCAGACTGAGAGCTTGCATGGCGGGAGGGAGAGCGAAGATGAACATCGAGACCCTAGGCGTGGACATCGCGAAGAATGTATTCCAACTCCCTAGCGTCAACCGGAACGGCCGCGTCGTCCTGAAGCGCAGGGTGATGCGCGATCAGCTTGTCGTGGCGCTGACGCAGATCGAACGCTGCACCGTTATCGTTGAAGCCTGCACGGGAGCATTCTATTGGGCACGTAAGTTCGAAGCACTTGGGCATCAGGCGAAGATCATCAGCCCGCAATACGTGAAGCCTTTTGTGCGCAGGCAAAAGAACGACGGCAATGACGCCGAGGCGATCTGCACGGCAGCGCGGCAGCCGCACATTCCGTTCGTCCCGAAGAAGACCGTCGCGCAGCAGGACATCCAGGCGCTGCATCGGCGAGGCAGAGGATGGTCAATCACCGCACAGCCGTTGTCAGTCAGATCCGCGGCCTCCTGCTCGATCGCGGCTTCGCCATCGCCAAGAGCATAACCCGCGCGCGCAGGGCGATCCCGGGAATCCTCTCTGATTTAGACAACGAATTGACGGCGATGGCCCGCGAAGCGATCGCAGAGCTCTACGATCTTTTTTGCGATCTCGACCGCCGAATTGCTTTCTTCGACAAGAAGATCGATCGGGTCTTCCGTGAGAGCGAGGACTGTCAGCGTATTGCCAAGATCAAGGGCGTCGGCCCGAAGACGGCCACGGCGATCGTCGCCGCCATTGGCGACGGCTCTGAGTTCAAGAACAGCCGCCATCTCGCCGCCTGGGTCGGTCTCGTTCCGAGGCAGCATTCCAGCCGCGATCGAACGGTGCTGATGGGCATCTCGAAGCGGGGAAATCAGCACTTGCGAAGTCTGCTCGTACATGGCGCGCGAGCGGTTGTACGAACGGCGCCGTCCAAGACCAACCGCAACAATGAATGGGTCAATCAGCTTCGGAAACGGCGCGGGTTCAACCGCGCGACGGTGGCTGTCGCCAACGAGAACGCACGGATCATCTGGGCCGTGCTTCGAAAAGGCGAAACGTATCGCGCCGCTTTCTGAAGGCCTGCCCAGAGTTTGCGAGACGACGGAGAAATGAGACGCACAGGTCGGACCGGCGTGCAAGGAGCCTGACTTTTACCGAGGGCTCTGAGGCCTACCAGCTATAGAGGGGTGCGCGAGCGGATTTCCCATTTGGGCGCCCCGATCTCATCGGGTGACGCCCGGATAGATGTACGCAACTGACCAAAGCGGATCTTTTCGAAATCAACTTGCAACGGGAGAGCCGTCCATAGAGGTAGTAGGTGACGCGCTACGCTCCGAGCCGATAACGCTTCCTCGCCATCCCAAACCCCCTTCTTCTCTCCGAATTGTTGCTTCCAATCCGGCTGCGTTTGAAGGGGCAAGGTCAGCTCCATTTGCCACCAAATTTTTTCTGTCCCCATTGAGGGCCTGGTTTGACAGCGAAAGCCGCTAAAGTTATTTCCCTTATCGCGACTTTAGGCTTATGATTCCCCGGTAGCGGGCCAATTCGCGTTCAAATGCGAAGTTCCATCTTAACCCGCATACGCCGGATGAGGCAATAATTTGCAGCGTCGATGCCGCGATTTAGCTAACATAATCAGCATGTTATTTCGGATCGAATGAGGCCGTCATGGCGAACCCGGCGGGTGAATCGTATGATGGCGCTCTCAGGCTCGATTTCGACCGCCGATTGTTGCTTCACTTTCGCGGATCGGTGGTTACCTCCGACGCAGGCTTGCTCGCATACCGGGAACTGGACGACGCGCTGTGCCTCAGCGCGATGGCGGGTGATGCGCTCTCCGACGCACGCACTGGCAAGAATGGCCGGCATGCACTCGTCGGGATGTTGCGGCAATCCATATTTGGGCGACTTGCCGGATATGAAGACGTGAACGACGCTCAACGCCTGCGCCATGATCCCGCGATGCGGTGGATAGTCGGCGGAAAGGCGGCCTCGGATGCAGCGGCTTCGCCGAGCCAGATGGGCCGCTTTGAGACGCGCTGGCTCACGGCGGAAAAGAACCTTTCGGCGCTCGCTGATCTCTCCGGCAAATGGATCGACAGCGTTCATGGTCGCCGTCCGCCGAGAGGTATCTTGCTCGACATGGATTCGAGCGTGAGCCCGACGCATGGCGAACAGGAACACAGTGTCTGGAACGGTCACTATGACTGCACCTGCTATCATCCGCTGTTCGTTTTCAACCAATATGGCGATTTGGAACGCTGCGCCCTGCGCCCCGGCAATGTTCACAGCGCCGATGGATGGGAGGCGGTGCTGAAGCCGGTCGTGGCGCGGTATCAAGGCAAGGTCTCACGCATTTATTTCCGCGCCGACGCCGGCTTCGCAAACCCCGAAGTTTACGAATATCTGGAGGCAGAACGGATCAAATATGCGATCCGTCTGCCCGCCAATCACATCTTGCAAGAGAGGATCGGCTATCTGCTCAAACGCCCGGTTGGTCGCCCGTCCAATGACGTCTGCCGATCCCATGCAAGTTTCACCTATCAAGCGGGAAGCTGGTCGCAGCCGCGCCGGGTGATCGCCAAGGTCGAATGGCATCCGGGCGAGCTTTATCCGCGCGTCGGCTTCATCGTGACGAACATGGCGCGCTCCGCCGAGAATGTCGTCGCCTTCTACAACAAGCGCGGCACGTGTGAGCAATGGATCAAGGAAGGAAAAGGCGCAATCAAGTGGACCCGGCTATCATGTCGGTCGTTCGCTGCTAACGCCGTCCGTCTCCAGCTTCATGCGCTGGCCTACAATCTCGGTAATTTTCTGCGCACGCTGGCGACGCCCGAACCGATAAAGGATTGGTCACTGACGAGCCTGAAGGAAAAGCTGATCAAGATCGGCGCGAAGATCGTGAGCCATGGCCGCTATGTCGCGTTTCAGATGGCCGAAGTCGCCATTCCGAAAAATCTCTTCGCGGACATCCTACGAATGATCGCCGACCTGCGGCCGCCGCCCAATCCAGCGCCTGCGTGAAGTGTTCGGTCGTCATGCGTCGAGCAAAAACTAAGGGAGAAGTGCGTCTTGATCACAACCGACTCTGTATTGTCCGGTGCGCGATCCGCCCATGTCACTGGTTTTGGTGTGCCGGAGCACCACAGCAGCGCCGCAGCGCGGCAATCTCAACCTCAATAAGCGGGCGATCCGGAAAATAATGCCGGTATAGGACGAATGTCCGATGTCACGGCAGGAGATCAATGATACGCGCTTGGCACATTCCCGGTTATCTGGGGAATGCCAGCTTAACAATCTTTGTAGCGTATGGGAAAAGATGGCGTCTCATTTACTGATCGTGGCACAGGGCATCGATGGTGGCATTGCACCGTTGGCCAGCACGTTGGCGCATGAGCTAAAGAGACAGGGGTGGAAGTGCACGGTGCGCTACGTCGGGCGGCCTGTGCCCTCCAAATTTGTCGGCATAGATCGAGCGAGCGGCATTGACAGCGAGGCGATTGCCACGGGCAAGGCCAGAACACTATCCGAAGTTATTGGGCTCTTACGCTCCATTATCCCCATTTGGCGCATTACGCTGAAACAACGCCCAACGGCCATTATAGTCGCAGGCTTTATTCCTGCCCTGCTTTACCCAGCGTTGTTGCGGCCTTTCACCAAGGCAATGCTGGTATTTTGGGACCACGGGCCGCAGAACACGTTCCGGAAAACCAAAAGTTTTGCTTTTCCGCTGCCGCTAAAATGCATTGATAAAATCGTCAGCATTTCGCCAAGCACGGCTTTTGCGATGACCGAGTATTTCGGCGTCAGCCCCAACAAGATCACGACTATTCCGAATGGCGTAGAGCCAACGCGGTGGTTGAATTTGCCGCCGGCGCCTGATTTGTCGATGTTGCGCATCATCATGCCGGCGCGGTTTGATCTTAATCAGAAAGACCAGATCACCCTTATCAAGGCTGCAGCCTTGTTGCACCGGCAAGGCGTCCCAATTGAGGTGACTCTACTCGGTTCTGGCGTTGATGAGGGACGTATTGTTCAAGTCATTAAAGACGAAGCGGCACAGAATTACGTGCGCCTCGTCGCTCATTCGGACGACGTGCCGTCATTTGTCGCCGCGAATAATGTGCTGTGCCTTTCGACGAAGTTCGAAGGGTTGCCGACCTCGGTGATTGAGGGACTGCTAGCAAGGCGTGTGGTCGTGGCGGCGAAGGTCGCGGGTTGCGTGGATGTCATCAGGGACGGCATTAATGGCTTTTTGTTCGAAGCCGGATCTGTCGAGAATTGTGCCCATAAATTGAGCGCGCTTCAAAATATGTCTGAAATACCGCAAATCATCGAGGAGGCCTTCCAGGAGGCTATAGCACTTTATACGCCGCAGTCGATGGTAACGAGTTTCAAAAGGATTCTTCCGGTTAATACCAATACTCTGAAAGCGTGACTCGGACAGGGATAGAGTGAAGCCGCTATCGCGGCGGGGGCGGCGAGGGCGCGAGTGTGGCCTGTCGTCTGAGAGGATTGGCTGTTTGCAGCCCCCTCTCAAACAGCAGGTTTCAGACGACCCAGATGAGCCCTCATCGCCACCGCATGATCGAGGACATGAAGGTCCGCAATCTGTCTCCGGCGACCCAACGATCTTGCAATAGCGCGGTTTTAAAGTTCCGCCACTATTTCGGTCGATCCCCCGACAAATTGGAGTTGGAGGACGTTCAAGCCTTCCAGGGGCGTCCGTCTCTACGGGCATTTCATGGCAGGCGTTGAACCCGATCGTTGACGCACCGCGGTTCTTTTATGGCGTCACGCCAGGCAAGCCGATTATTTCGGGGCGCATCCCTATGCGCGGGAGCCGCGCAAGCTGCCGGTCGTTCTGAGATCACAAGGCGCTCGGCCATACGCGGCACAAGGCCCTCCGCGCCGCACGAGAGCTATGATCGAATGTTGGTGACGAGCGAGGTCAGGCGGCAGTTTGAACTTGTTCTTTTGCAACCTCGATTCCGTCGGTGAACTTTACTGTCAAACAGCATTGAATTGGGACCCCGGATCGGTGTGCAAAAGGTACCCCTTTTGGCGGGGAGGAACGACAGCGCTCGCCCCCGGCGGAGCTGGTCAGGGTTGCGCAGCCGGGGCGAGCGCGGTGGCGTGGGAGGGGGCTTTGAGCGCTAGGCGCGGTTTTTGAAGCGCCAGCTTTCATTTCCGGTTTCGACGATGTCGCAGTGATGGGTGAGACGATCGAGGAGCGCGGTCGTCATCTTGGCGTCGCCGAAGACGCTCGGCCATTCGCCGAACGCCAGATTGGTCGTGACGATCACCGAGGTGCGTTCGTAGAGCTGGCTAACGAGATGGAAGAGCAATTGCCCGCCAGCCTGAGCGAAGGGCAGATAGCCGAGTTCGTCGAGAACGGTGAAGTCCTTGCGAGTGAGGTAATCGGCGATTCGTCCCTGCCGCCCTGCGCGTGCTTCGGCCTCCAGGCGATTGACGAGATCGACTGTATTGAAGAAGCGGCCGCGCAGGCCGGCGCGGATGCAGCTTCGCGCGATGGCAATGGCGAGATGCGTCTTGCCGGTCCCGGTGCCCCCCACGAGAACGACGTTGCGTTGCTGCGCGATGAAGCCGCCTCCGGAAAGATCACGCACCAGGGTTTCGTTGACGGTCGTGCCGTCAAAGTCGAAGTCATCGATGTCCTTGGCCAGAGGGAGTTTGGCGATGGTCATCTGATATTTGATGGAGCGCGCCTGCTTTTCGGCAATTTCGGCCTTAAGAAGATCGCCGACGATTTGTGGCGGCTCGTGCTGCCGCTTTATGCCAGCCGCCATCACATCATCATAGGCGGTTCGCATGCCGAAGAGCTTGAGTTCGCTCATGAGGTCGAAGATTTGCGTGCGTTCCATCAGCCTGAACTCCTCAGTTGATCGTACCGGGCACAATCGGCGAGCGGGACGTGCCGGAGTTTCAGCGCGTCCGGGGTGAGTATGGTGAGTGGCGGACCGGGATCACGGCGACGCGCCAGAATGTTGAGAACGACGTCGGCGGAATGGACGCCCTCGCTCAACGCCTCGGCACAGGCGGCCTCGACCGCCGGCAGCCCGTCGTCGAGAACCGCCGCGAGGATTTTCACCATCTGCCGATCGCCATCGGCGGAGCCGGTGAGTTTGCGGCGAATTTTCTCCATGGCCGAGGGCAAGACCCAGTCCTTGAACGGCGCGCCATTCCTCAGAGCGCCGGGCTTGCGGGCCAGAACCGGAACGTAATGCCAGGGATCGTAAATCGTCTCTTCGCGGCCAAAGGATCGCCGATGTTCGCCGGCGGCGATCCCGTCCTGGCGAATGACGATCCGGTCTGCATAAGCGTGGATTTCGACCGGACGCCCGACCGCGCGCGCCTTCACCGAGTATTTGTTGTTATCGAACCGGATAAGGCAGGTCTTGGACACCGCCGCGCTCACTGCATGGAAGCCGTCGAAGCGGCCGCGCAGTTGCACGAGCTTTTGCCGTTCGTCCTCGAAAACCTCCCAGATCGTGCGGCTGGCGCATTCTGGATGACGATGCGCCTTGGCGTAAGCGACACATTTGTCGAGGAGCCAGGCATTCAATTCGTCATAGCTCTTGAATCTCAGGCGCGGCGTGAAAAAGCGCTCACGCACCAAGCCGACCTGGTTCTCGACCTGGCCCTTTTCCCAGCCCGAGGCCGGCGTGCAGGCCACTGGCTCGACGAGATAATGCCCGCACATTTGAAGGAAGCGGCGATTGTATTGCCGGTCCTTGCCGGCGAAGATTGTCTCCACCGCGGTTTTCATATTGTCATAAATGCCGCGCTCGCAGGCGCCTTTGAAAAAGGCAAAGGCGCGGTCATGCGCGTCAAAGACCATCTCTTGGGTCTCGCGTGGATAGGCGCGGACAAACGGCATGCGGCTGTGACAGAGCCGCATATGGGCGACCTTCACGGTCACCGTCGCGCCGTTCAGCACGACGATTTCATGGCTCCAGTCGAACTGATAGGCCTCGCCGGGAGCAAAGGTGAGCGGCACATAAGCCTGCGCCAGCGCCACACCGCGTTCCTTGCGCCACGTTTTCGCGTAACGGCGAACCGCGTCGTAGCTTCCGGCATAACCAAGGCTGCGCAGTTCTTCGAATAGCCGAACAAGCGTCAGCCGCTCGCGCGCCGATTTTTCTGCATTCTCCAACAGCAGGGAATCCAGCCGCTCCCGCCACGGTCCGATCTTGGGAAGCGGCTGCGTCAAGCGTTCGTAATGGAACTCGGTCGCTTCGGATCGGATGACCTTCCGGACGACCTTTCTGGAGACGTGCAGCTCCCGGCAAATCTCCTTGATCGGCTTTTTCTGAACAAAAAACGCCCGGCGAATCTTGGCGATCGTTTCCACAACCAGCATTCCAATCTCGGCCTCCCAAAATCCAGGAGGCCACTGTGGACCCTCAGCCCCGGGGTCCCGATTGGATGCAAATCACCCCAAAAGCGGGGTCCTTATTCCATGCTTATTCACACTTTACTCCGAGAATGACCTTTGGCAATTGGCTTTGTCCGTCGAGACGACGCCAATGTTTCTCGGCCGCTTGTGCAAGCTTGAAGACCATGGCGAGAGCAGTTTTGTTCGATAGGCACCCCTTCGAGCGTACCGTCCGGTGGCGGACGGTCGCGAATGTGCTGAGCTAAGGGCGAAAGTTGGTGACGGCATGAAGGGGTAAGGCGGCGTATCGTGGGGGTGTTCGACGCCTCCACTTCTCCACCGAAGGAGTGATACGCCGTGACCGAGACTAACGTTTTCCAATTCACCCAGCCAGGAACTTTTGCCGATCCGCTGACCGAGGTGTTTGCGCAACGGCGCGAGAGCGCTGTTGGCGCAGGCCGTCGAGGCGGAGGTTGCGGCCTTGCTCAGCTGCCATGCCGACAAGCTGACCGATGATGGCCGCCAGCGGCTGGTCCGCCACGGGCATCTGCCCGAGCGCGAGATCATGACCGGCATCGGTCCGGTCGCGGTGCGCTGTCCGCGCGTGCGCGACCGCGTCGGCGAAGGCGTCCGAGCGCATCCGCTTTTCGTCGGCGATTTTGCCGCCCTACGCGCGCCGATCGAAGAGCCTCGAGGTGCTGATCCCGATCCTCTACCTGAAGGGCATCTCCACCGGCGACTTCGAGGAGGCGCTGATCGCACTGCTCGGCAAGGACGCTGGCGGGCTCTCGGCCTCGACCATCGGGCGGCTCAAGGACGCCTGGTCGGACGAGCATGCGCGCTGGAGCAAGCGCGATCTCTCCGCCAAGCGCTACGTCTACTTCTGGGTCGACGGCATCCATGTGCAGGCCCGGCTCGAGGACGCCGCGCAGTGCCTGCTGGTGATCATCGGCGCCACGCCCGAGGGCAAGAAGGAACTTGTCGGCCTCATCGACGGCGTGCGCGAGAGCGCGCAATCCTGGAAGGAACTGCTCCTCGACCTGAAGCGGCGCGGGCTTGCGATGGCGCCCGAGCTCGCGGTCGCCGACGGCGCGCTCGGCTTCTGGCAGGCGATCGAGGAGGTGTGGCCGAAGACCCGCGGCCAGCGCTGCTGGGTGCACAAGACCGCCAACGTCTTGAACAAGCTGCCGAAGAGCCAGCAATCGAAAGCCAAGCGCGCGCTCCAGGAGATCTGGATGGCCGAGACCAAGAAGGATGCGCTCGCCGCGTTCGACGCCTTCGTCGAAACCTGGGGCGTCAAATACGACAAGGCGGTCGAGTGCCTGATCAAGGATCGCGACGCGCTGCTTGCCTTCTACGACTTCCCGGCCGAGCACTGGAAGCATCTGCGAACGACCAACGTCATCGAAAGCTCGTTCGCGACCGTCCGCCACCGCACCGTGCGCTCCAAGGGATGTCTCTCGAACAAGACCGCGCTCGCCATGATCTTCAAGCTCGCCGAGGCCGCCGAGAAAAACTGGCGTCGCCTCGATGGCCACAACCAGTTGCCGAAAATCATTCTCGGTGTAAAGTTCACCGACGGAATTGAGGTCGTCAGATCGCAAGCTCAAGCCGTTGCCGCCTGACCCCTTCCGTCACCAAGATTTAGTGATAGCTCGAATGTGCTCTCGGCGGGGTTCGTTGTGCGCAGATGCTTCCAGTGCTCTGCCGGGAAATCGTAGAAGGCGAGCAAAGCATCGCGGTCTTTGATCAGGCATTCCACCGCCTTCTCGTATTTGATGGCGTAGATTTCGACGAAAGCGTCGAATGCGACGAGAGCATCGCCTGACGAAATTATTTGCAAATTATGGTCGGCTGAGGTTTGGCTGGCCGAAGGGGTCTTGGTCGCCGAGGTCGTTCGACGGCTCGGAGTGCAGCGCGTCACCTACTACCTCTATGGACGGCTCTCCCGTTGCAAGTTGATTTCGAAAAGATCCGCTTTGATCAGTTGCGTACATCTATCCGGGCGTCACCCGATGAGATCGGGGCGCCCAAATGGGAAATCCGCTCGCGCACCCCTCTATAGCTGGTAGGCCTCAGAGGCCTCGGTAAAAGTCAGGCTCCTTGCACGCCGGTCCGACCTGTGCGTCTCATTTGTACTAGTTGATATTTGATCCGACATTTGGTGTCATAAGGCCGAAGCGAGAGCCGAGGCTGGGCGCGGAGCTGGCCAGGGTTGCGGAGAGCCCGGCCTCGGCGTTTTATGAGGACACCGACGATGACCAAGGACCAGAAGATTATCAAAGGAAAGGTGGGCTTGGCTCAAGCTCGCCAGGCAGCTCGGCAATGTGAGCCAGGCCTGCAAGATGCTCGGCTATAGCCGCGACAGCTTCTACCGCTTCAAGGAACTCTATGACAAAGGCGGCGAGCTGGCGTTGCAAGAGATCAGCCGCAGGAAGCCAATCCTGGCGAACCGGACCGCGCCCGAGATCAGGCGCGGATCGTTGAATTTTCGCTGGAGCAGCCGGCCTTCGGCCAGATCCGCGTCGCTAACGAAATGAGGAAACTTGGCCACTCGATCTCGCCGGCCGGCGTGCGCGGCGTCTGGCAGCGCCATGATCTCGAGACGATGAAGAAACGGCTCAAGGCGCTGGAAGCCAAGGTTGCTGAGGCCAAGGCCGGATCCTGACCGAGGCGCAGGTCATAGCCTTGGAGAAAGCCAAGACCGAAAAGGAGGCGCACGGGCCAAGTTCGAGAGCGAATGCCCGGGCTACTGCGGGGCGCAGGACACGTTCTATGTTGGCAACATGTGTACAAGTCTGGATTTGATCCAACGGTCAATGTCAGATTACGTCATTCATTCAACGGCGGGCATGATCGGCGAGGCGGATTCGATGTTGTCAAGGACGCGAGCTTCGCTCGCGCCGGCGCAGCCGGTGCTGTGCATCCTTGACAACATCGTGTCCCTCGCCAAACTCGCCGCCGAGAGATGAATGGCAAGGCGTGATTTCATCCGGCACTGCCTGAAATCTCAAGTCCAGTATTTTACACAACATGAAAGGGGTCGGCCGCATCTACCAACAGACCTTCATCGACACCTATTCGAAAGTGACGTTTGCCAAACTCTATGATCGCAAGACGCCGATCACCGCGGCCGACCTCTTGAACGATCGGGTCGTGCCCTTCTTCGACGAAAAGGAAGTGAAGCTCTCACGTGTTCTGACCGATCGCGGCACCGAATATTGCGGCAATCCCGAGCATCACGAATACGAGCTCTATCTCGCGGTGGAAGATATTGACCATTCCAGGACCAAGACGAAGAGCCCACAAACGAATGGCATCGCTGAGCGCTTCCACAAGACAGTGCTGGATGAGTTCTATCGCATCGCCTTCCGAAAGAGGCTCTATGCCTCGATCGGGGATTTGCAGGACGACCTCGATCTATGGGTCAAAAGCTACAACGAGGAGAGACCGCATCAAGGCCGCTGGTGCTTCGGCAAGACGCCGCTGCAAACATTCCTTGACGCCATCCCGATTGCGAGGGAAAAAATGATCGCTGCCTGACCACCATCGGCAGTGAACCGGCCATCTCCAAAAGGACGCCGTCTGTAAGATCAAATACAAGCTACTACATCTCATTTCTCCGTCGTCTCGCAAACTCTGTGCAGGCCTTCAGAAAGCGGCGCGATACGTTTCGCCTTTTCGAAGCGCGGCCCAGATGATCCGTGCGTCACCGTCGCGCGGTTGAACCCGCGCCGTTTCCGAAGCTGATTGACCCATTCATTGTTGGGATTGGTCTTGGACGGCCCAGATTATCATCGAGCGCTGGCTGCGCGAGCACAACACGATCCGCCCGCACTCGTCGCTCGGCTATCGGCTGCCAGCGCCAGAGACAATCCTGCCGGCCGATCCGGCCTGCGCAATCTGGAAGCTCCAGCCGGATCGGCCTTCCCTCGGTACCCGTCTTTCTGTTACATAAGAAGCGGCAGCGCACTCGGGGGCTGGTCACGAAGCGGTTCCAGTTTTTTCGAATTCCGGAACATATCGTTCAATCCAGCGCATAACCGTCGTATGGGCCAGAGCAATGCCTCGCTCGGCCATCATTTCCATGAGAAACCGAAAGCTGAATTTGAGCCGCAAGCACCACCGCGCCAAGGACAATGATCTCACGATCGAACTGGCGGCCTTCGAGAAGATCGTACTAGCTCCGCATGCTGGTTGGCTTCGTTGTGCGGCCAGTTTACAGCAAATATATTTCGCTTCCGCTATTTGCACCAGAGCCCTCGCGGTCCTCCTCATCGCCGAACGGCCGAGTTTAGTCCGGCTGCGAGAGCGTGGGCGACAATCCGGGCACAACCACGGACGCCGAGCGCAACTAATACCAAGTCTCTGAAAGTTTGACTCCTGAGGCGGATTCCCGAATCGGCATTTATCTGATTCACCATGGCAAACAGCTTTTGGGAGAGTTTGCCATGTCGACTCCGGTTCCGCTTCGCTCTGACTTTGACACGATTGGCCTGCGCATGCTGGCGCGGCGATCGCGTGACCCCGATCAGACCCGGCGTCTCTTGGCACTGGCCGAGATTTATGATGGCGGCTCGCGGCCGGATGCGGCGCGGAGTTCGGGGTGCAGATCGTGCGCGACTGGGTTGTCCGTTTCAACGCCAAAGGTCCTGATGGTCTCTTGACCGGCAAAGCGCCGGGCGCTCCCAGCATCCTCGGCGAGCGCCAGCGCCAAGCCTTGCGGCAGGTCGTGGAAGATGGGCCGATTCCCGCCCTGCATGGCGTCGTCCGCTGGCGGCTGATCGATCTGGCGCAGTGGCTCTTCGAAGAGTTCCGGGTTTCGATCTCCAAGCCGACGCTCAGCCGCGAGCTGCGGCATATGGGCTTTCGCAAGCTCTCGGCGCGACCGCGCCATCATGCGCAAGACGAGGAAGCCGCGGCGGCTTTTAAAAAAACTTTCTCGCCCTCGTGGAGGAGACCGCCGCAAAAGAGGCTCCTGGCAAGCCGATAGAGATTTGGTTTCAAGACGAAGCTCGGATCGGGCAGAAAAACAAGGTCACCCGCCGATGGGCGAAACGCGGGACACGGCCTTCGGCGCCGCACGACCAGAGGACGAGTTCAGCCTATATTTTCGGCGCCATCTGCCCGGCCGAAGGAAAAGGCGCCGGGCTCGTACTACCCTCCTGCAACAGCGAGGCCATGGCCCTGCATCTCGAAGAAATCTCGCTTGCGGTCGCACCAAGCGCGCATGCGCTCGTTCTTCTCGATCAGGCCGGGTGGCATGTCTCGGCGAAGCTTCCCGTCCCGGACAACATCACGCTCTTGCCGTTGCCGCCGAAATCGCCCGAGCTCAATCCGGTCGAGAACATCTGGCAATTCATGCGCGACAACTGGCTCTCGAACCGCGTCTTCGAATCCTACGACGACATTCTCGACCACTGCTGCTTCGCCTGGAACAAGCTCATCGACATGCCCTGGAAAATCATCTCCATCGGAACAAGAGAGTGGGCCTATCGGTCGTGATCAGCGAGACTTGGTATAAAGCCCTCACTTGAAAAAGAAATTCCTTTGTTTTCGAAACACCGATTTCGCCGCCCGGATCAAGCTCAATGGCCCAGATGCGCGCATGGCAATAAAGCGAGGCGCAACGGTGGAGGTAAAATTATACGCAAAGCGCGCGCCGCCTTCACCGTCGAAGCCATCGAAATCGAACATCAGGCCTCGTTTCGCGGCGTCAGAAATCGCTTCCCACACCAGAAGGCTTGTGGCGCCCAAGTGGGCTGAGGGATGACGGCCGGTCAGTATATAATAGCTTGACGACTTGTCCCAGGCGCAAAATATTGCTGACGCCAAATTTCCAGCCTGATCTCTCGCCTCAAATATGCGTCCACGATCGCCCTCAAGGCATGCTTGGATCAGTCTGGTGCATATATTGATATCAATAGAATTTGTTTTGCCTCTGTCTTCGATATTCTTGCGATAAAACTGCATAAAAGCCAAAGGGTCATTGCCTTTTGAAACGCTATGACATTCACTTGCCCTACGAATAACTCTGCGCGTCTTGGCTTGGACAGTTTTCCACAGAACATCTGTGGGCTGTGGGTGAATTTCATGCGTAAATTGGACCGAAGTGCAGTACCCTGCGCTTTGGAAGGCGATAACATCTTGCACATCGCGGTGGCACTTGATGTACAAAGCTGAGACAGGCGGCAGTTTGTCAATTAACTCCTTGGTAATCTCAAGGCGTCGCAGAGGCTTCGCGCTAACGACGGCGGGCCCCAGAAAATGGGTAATCGTAGGCAAGTCCACGATCGCCACGCCCATTTTTTTGAACAGAAAATAGGGGAGCCGTCCTACAACCTTCCCGTTCTCGCTAACTTCGGCCACGCTGTATAAGCCTTCGGTGGCGATATCTAGCCACCAGGATTTCATGAAAAATAGTCGGCGCCAGGGGGTCTACGCTAACATTAGGGTCCAGACTCATTAAATCCACCAAACAAGAGCGGCGGCGATGCAAACAGAAGCCAAGAAGTTACGCGCCAGCTTGTCGTATCGTGTGGCGATTTGCCGGAAGTCCTTCAATCGACCGAAGGCGTTCTCGATGCGCCGTCGTTCTTTGTAGAGGCGCCTGTTGAAGCTGAACGGCTGCTTTCTGTTGCTACGGTTGGGAATGACTGGCTTGGTTCCGCGATCCTTCAACCACTGACGCAGCTCGGCACTGTCGTAGGCCTTGCCGCCGATCAGGCGTTTCGATGCTTTGCCGGTGGCGATGAGCCGTTCCGCGACCGGCAGTCATGCGCTTCGCTGCCGGTCAGGAGGATAGCGAGAAGACGGCCCCGAGCATCTGCGAGTGCATGGACCTTCGTGTTGCGCCCGCCTCTTGAGCGGCCAATCGCCTGCTTCTGCTCCCCCTTTTTCCACCCGCTGCCGAGCGTTGCCCTTTGACGTGCGTGGAGTTGATCATCGGCGTGGTTGCCGATCTTCCGTTTCCGGCAAGTTCCCGGAACAGATTTTCTCAGACCCCACGCCGCGCCCAGCGCACGAAGCGGTTATAAATCGTCGTCGGCGGACCATAGATCGCCGGGCAATCGCACCAGCGTCAGCCGCTTTTCAAACACCTGCACGATGCCGCTGATGACGCGGCGGTCGTCCACCCGCTCAACCCCGCGGACATCCGTGGGCAAGAATGGCTCAATCCGCTTCCACTGCCCGTCGCTCAGCCAAAACAAATTCCTGCTCACAATTTCAAATCCTTCCCGCCAAAGAATCCTTATCTTATTGTAAGAACAAAAGGATTCATGAGTTCTAACCCTAGTCAAGGGAGCGACATGCAACATTGTTTAACCCGTACTATAATGCATGATCATAATCCTGTCTTTCTTGTGTAGTATGAAATATGGGTAAGGATAGCGACCGATTATGTTTTACTTTTACCGCGGCTCATTGAAGAGCCGTGAAAAATTTTTGCGATTTGTGATTGGTCGGATTCTGTTGCGCGCATGGTTCAGTCCGGCTTCCTCGGCGAAGAAGATCGCTAGGCGCCTACTGCGCTGGGGTGCGACGGGTCTTCCGCCTTGCCGGGTGACACGGCGCGCGAATGCCTTGGTGCTTTTGGACAAAGGGTCGCCCAAGCGTTGCTCCTTAACGACGCCCCGGTTCGCGGCTGGCGCCAGCTCTTCGAACAACGCGCGATCGTAGGCATCACCAGCTTTGACGTGGGCGGGTGGGCAAGCTATCTGAGCGTGACGCAGGAGGACGATATGAAGGCGTGGGTAGGCGCGGCACTGCCGCCTTCGACACGCCAGATCGGCGCCTTTATCGGGAGGGAATTCGGGCTCGCTTATGAAAGCCGCTCTGGACTGATCGCGCTTTTGCATCGTCTGGGACTCGCGTATCTCAAGCCGGACGTCATTTCGCGCAAGCGCGATGAAGCGCAACAAAAGGCGTTCATCGAGCGCTACGATAAGCTCTTGAATTCCTTGACCGATAACGAAACGGTGGCGTTCGCGGACGCGGTTCAGCCAACCCATGGCGCGCGCCCCACCGGCTGCTGGGTGCCGAGCCAAGAGAACCTCGCGATTGAACAAACGACCGGGCGTCAACCCGTCAACATTCACGGCGCGATCGATCTTGAGACCGGCCAAATGCAGATGATCGAGGCCCTGACCATCCACGACACCTCGACGATCCGTCTCATGAATTCGATCGAGGTGCACTATCCGATGCTCGTCCTCATCCATGTCTTTTTCGACACGCGCCCCATCATCATGCCAAGCTCATGCGGGAATGGCTCGCTCGGCCAGGGCGCCGGATCACTCCGCATTTCATCCCGCCTTATTGCCCACATCTGAACCAATTGAGCGGTTATAGGGCCTCACGCACAGGAATGTAACACACAACAAATGCTACGCCCTATGTGGACAATTCGCGGACGCCATGCTCGATTTCTTGCGCGACAAAGTCCCCAAGATCGGTGGAAGATTTCGTGATTAGGTCACCGATAACCGCCGAGTAATCACCCCAAAGGATATTTTATACACGGCGCAACATAAATTTGCAATTGCTAACCTGCCAGCTACGCCGCTACGGGAAGAGGCATTTCTGCGAGGGTGAGACGGATCGCCGCTATAGGGCGGATGGCGCGGCGGCGTGCGGCTTCGATTACTGAGCGACTATAGGCGCAGAGACGCGCGCTTCGTTCTATGCGGAAGCCATTGGTGATTTTGCGGAAAATGACGCAGGGGCGCGGCGCTCGTTCGGAGCCGTAGTTGGTGGCCGGAATTGCGGCTGGTGTCAAAGACGAACAAATGCCGACGGATTTTCGTGATCAGGTGCTGCATTTCAGGGTGGCGTCCGCGAACTTGTCTCTGCCGCGGATCGCGCGCGAAGATGTCGTCGATGGCGTCTTGCACGTCACGAACGGGATTGAGCGGGACAAGCTTGGTTTTCCGGTTACGCCCAGCCCATCTGGCCACCGTAACGGTCTGAGATCCAGAAATCGGACCGAAACATGCCGAGGAAGCCCTCGACCACCTTTTTGCCGCGCGATGGCTCAACGACGAAGACGGCGCTGTCGTGAGGGTGGAACACCCACAGCCACCAGTTCCGTTGCCGGCCCTGAGGCCGGTCTCGTCGGATTGCATGATGGCTCCCGACATGAGACGCGTGCGGATGTACCTCGTCTGGCGCGCGAAGTGTTACGGGCGGCGTCCTGCATGTTGACGACGGCACCTTCACTGATTTCGAGGCCGAGGATGTAGGACGGAAGCCGCGCCAGGCGTCCGAAGGCGATGCCTTGCGTAAAGCACAGGTAGATGACGAGGGCGTGAAGGTTTTCCCCGAATGGAGAGCCAGGCTCCATTCCGCTGGGCGGCGCGGCCTTCAACTTTTTCGCGCAACGCGGACGGACCCCACCTTGCAGCATTACGGGTGTGACATCGGGCTTGATGTCAGGGATCTCGACGCGATCATTGACTTCGCGGCAGTCAGCGGCAGGCTGGAAACGTCCGTGCCGCAATGCTGGCGAGAGGACGCCATTATGTCGCGCTTGTGTGCCGGGTTCGGATGCAGCCGTGTCACGATTGGGCCCAGAAATTACAATCCGAGCATTTCCCGCGCAAATCGGTCTTTACATTTTGATATAAGGAGATATCATTACTCTCAATCACCATATGTTAAATACGCAAGGAAAAAACGCCACAAGAGTAATTTACGGGCTCTTGCCGCCATGGCTTCTGCCCGCGCAGATCGAACACCGGAGAAAAGCAATGAGTTTCAGCTATAGAGCGACAGGATTCGTCCTCATCATTGCGAGCTCGGCCAGCGTGGCGAAAGCAGGCACAACACCATATACGTTTGTTGCCATGACTTCGGCATCAAGTCTCCCAGTGACTCCATTTATTTTTAGGTATAATGGCAGCTTACCTGTTTTTGGAACGTCTGAATATCAATATAACTTATATCCAGGTGTAATAGAAATCGCATTTGGCACACCATCGTCACCAAACACTACATCCGGTGCGCCGTTTAAAGTATCGCGGACAGGGGCACCACGGGCCAGCAATTGTGTTAATGAAGAAGACAGTGAGTGCTCGACGGCAGCAAGTTTCAATGCAACTGGTCTTTCAAGTGATACCATGCAAGTAACCGCATTACTGGCGGAAGCCAATGGGAGCGCAACGACAGCTGGAACTGATGTATTAGGTTTATGGTCGAGCGGTCGGGTAGTAGGAAGCGGCGTTGGTATCGGAACGGGCGCTTACATTGAGGGGAGGAGAGATACGACGACCGGCAAGCTTCTTGGTGCTGAGGTTAGAAGCTGGAACGTCACATCGTCTAACTGTTTCTACAACACAATTGGTATTGGTGACTGCGACGGGCTTTGGCTCACCTCTTACGGGAATGGCGTACAGAATACGACACTTAGCTCTGCCTTGCACGTTGCCGCTGTGACTCCTGGAATTGACGAATGGAATGCCGCCCTAACTATTAATGCGAATAGTGTTGTAACTTATGGAATTGACGATGAAAGTAGTGCGATAAATGGATATTATGATAATGGTCTACATACCTATGCCGCTGTTTATGGAAGAAATGCCGGCAAGGTTGGAATTGGCACGCTAGCTCCTTCTTATCAACTTGACACCAGGATTTCAACATCTGGCGCCGTCGCATCATTCACAAATTCATCTGGCTCATGCACACACACTCCGGGGGCCTCGAGTGAGACTGTTTCCTGCTCTTCGGACAGGCGGCTCAAAACAGATATTCGTGACTCCGGAAGCGCCTTAGAGTTCTTTCGCGGCATACGGGTGCGCGAGTTCAAGGTGAAAGCGACGGGTGAACACAAGACCGGCGTCATCGCCCAAGAGATGCTGGAGAATTATCCAGAAACCGTTCACTCTGGCGAGGACGGATATTTGACGGTGGACGAGCCTGATCTTTGGCAAATAGTCAAGGCAATCCAAGAGCTGGACAAGCAACAACGGGAATTGCAGGCACGTGGACATGGGCGCGACGACCCTCTACTCGGCCGCGTCCAGCACCGGGAATGCCTCCGAGATGACCTTGTGCTCTGGGCTACTAGCTCTGACCGGCGCCGGCAACGTACTCCTTGAGGGATTGAACGAAGCCGCTATCGCGGCGGGGGCGGCGAGGCCGCCGTGAGCGGCCTGTCTACAGTGAATGGTGACGGACAGCATATTGCCATTCTAAATCATAAAGAATTCCAAATTTTGCTATAGCTTCACCATAAGTAAAACAATGTTCTAATAAATAGTCCAGTGTCGCTGACGGTAAAGCAACGCGGTATGTCAGGCGGAATCCAAACCTAACATGAGTGCGGCAGATGTATGATCAGTTGGCGCCGAGCGGACGATGGAAATGGTGGACCATAACAGTGATGGTTTTCTTTTTTACCACCGTAGCCGCTCAGGCGGCTACGACAATAGTCAGTCTCTCAACTTCAACGCTTTCATTCCCGAGCACCATTGTGGGGACTACGAGTAACGTCCATCATTACGGTTTCAAATACTGGCGATGCGCCGTTTGTGTTAACCGATAGGAGCTTAACCGGAACGGACTTCGCTTTTGCGGGCCTGGGTACTTGCGGAATCTCAAAACCCGTGGCGCCTGGATCAAGCTGCACCGTCAGCGTCAAATTTACCCCCGTCGGCACCGGAACCAGTACGGGCTCGATCACCCTGAGCGATAATGCGCTCAATTCGCCTCAAATTATAACCCTGTCAGGAACGGGCGCTTCAGCAACGGGCCCAGCTACCGTGCTGCCGGCTCTCCCTGGTGCGACGGTCGACACACAGATGAACCTGACGATTAGTGGTTCCATCGCGGTTCCTGCATACGTTCAAAACATCAATAATCGCGGCAAGTTCATCCGCATGAGCTATGCTTGGTTTGCGGCAGACGGCCCCATCAATGTCATATTCCAAGCCTATGGCACCGATTGGACTTTGACGAATCCGCGCCTCGCAACGGCCGGCCGCGACATCGCCGTGACCATTACAGGTAGCACGCTGTCGTTCACGCTCCCTGGTCCGGGCCTCTATTATCTGAAGCCGCATTTCACCCCGACTGCCCCGACTTCCACTTTGTTGATTTGGGTTGAAAGCACGGCGAGCATCGCGAGTTCGGCGGGATCGGCGACGAACGCGACAAGTTGGCATAGTCCCGAATTCGGCATCGATTCAGGATACTGCAATCAACGCCGCGATTAAGGCGTTGCCGAATGGTGGCTCGCTCTCCCGGCGGGCCAATATTTGGTTAGTGCACTCACGATTAGCCGTTCGAATGTTGGGCTTATTTTGGCGCCTGGCGCGTGCATCGAGGGTAATGGTTCCGCGCAAGTGGTGCAGGTGAATGGCGGATCGAATGTTTCGATATCCGGTCAGGGATGTCTTGATTCGGGCGGCGCAAGCTATCTGATGCTCGTCCGGGGCGCGACTAACGTCAATGTTTCGGGCGTGCTATTGCGTGACAATTCGAGCTGGGGCGTTCCGATTGAGGGCTCGGATTATGTGACGTTCGACGATGTGAAGGTTTTTAGCAACGTTGACGGTATGGATCCGGTGACATCAACTCATGTCACGCTCGAAAACGGGTTCATCCCGCATACGCCGGATGAGGCAATAAGTTGCAGCGTCGATGCCGCGATTCAGCTAACATAATCAGCATGTTATTTCGGATCGAATGAGGCCGTCATGGCGAACCCGGCGGGTGAATCGTATGATGGCGCTCTCAGGCTCGATTTCGACCGCCGATTGTTGCTTCACTTTCGCGGATCGGTGGTTACCTCCGACGCAGGCTTGCTCGCATACCGGGAACTGGACGACGCGCTGTGCCTCAGCGCGATGGCGGGTGATGCGCTCTCCGACGCACGCACTGGCAAGAATGGCCGGCATGCACTCGTCGGGATGTTGCGGCAATCCATATTTGGGCGACTTGCCGGATATGAAGACGTGAACGACGCTCAACGCCTGCGCCATGATCCCGCGATGCGGTGGATAGTCGGCGGAAAGGCGGCCTCGGATGCAGCGGCTTCGCCGAGCCAGATGGGCCGCTTTGAGACGCGCTGGCTCACGGCGGAAAAGAACCTTTCGGCGCTCGCTGATCTCTCCGGCAAATGGATCGACAGCGTTCATGGTCGCCGTCCGCCGAGAGGTATCTTGCTCGACATGGATTCGAGCGTGAGCCCGACGCATGGCGAACAGGAACACAGTGTCTGGAACGGTCACTATGACTGCACCTGCTATCATCCGCTGTTCGTTTTCAACCAATATGGCGATTTGGAACGCTGCGCCCTGCGCCCCGGCAATGTTCACAGCGCCGATGGATGGGAGGCGGTGCTGAAGCCGGTCGTGGCGCGGTATCAAGGCAAGGTCTCACGCATTTATTTCCGCGCCGACGCCGGCTTCGCAAACCCCGAAGTTTACGAATATCTGGAGGCAGAACGGATCAAATATGCGATCCGTCTGCCCGCCAATCACATCTTGCAAGAGAGGATCGGCTATCTGCTCAAACGCCCGGTTGGTCGCCCGTCCAATGACGTCTGCCGATCCCATGCAAGTTTCACCTATCAAGCGGGAAGCTGGTCGCAGCCGCGCCGGGTGATCGCCAAGGTCGAATGGCATCCGGGCGAGCTTTATCCGCGCGTCGGCTTCATCGTGACGAACATGGCGCGCTCCGCCGAGAATGTCGTCGCCTTCTACAACAAGCGCGGCACGTGTGAGCAATGGATCAAGGAAGGAAAAGGCGCAATCAAGTGGACCCGGCTATCATGTCGGTCGTTCGCTGCTAACGCCGTCCGTCTCCAGCTTCATGCGCTGGCCTACAATCTCGGTAATTTTCTGCGCACGCTGGCGACGCCCGAACCGATAAAGGATTGGTCACTGGGACGAGCCTGAAGGAAAAGCTGATCAAGATCGGCGCGAAGATCGTGAGCCATGGCCGCTATGTCGCGTTTCAGATGGCCGAAGTCGCCATTCCGAAAAATCTCTTCGCGGACATCCTACGAATGATCGCCGACCTGCGGCCGCCGCCCAATCCAGCGTGCCGAGCTGCCTGGCGAGCTTGAGCCAAGCCCACCTTTCCTTTGATAATCTTCTGGTCCTTGGTCAGAGCTGGCAGCACGCTCACGCCTCGCGAGCGGCATTCAGGGCCGAGGCCCGCCATTGTTCGCCTTGGTGAAAGGCCGCAACAACGCTGGGTAAAGCAGGGCAGGAATAAAGCCTGCGACTATAATGGCCGTTGGGCGTTGTTTCAGCGTAATGCGCCAAATGGGGATAATGGAGCGTAAGAGCCCAATAACTTCGGATAGTGTTCTGGCCTTGCCCGTGGCAATCGCCTCGCTGTCAATGCCGCTCGCTCGATCTATGCCGACAAATTTGGAGGGCACAGGCCGCCCGACGTAGCGCACCGTGCACTTCCACCCCTGTCTCTTTAGCTCATGCGCCAACGTGCTGGCCAACGGTGCAATGCCACCATCGATGCCCTGTGCCACGATCAGTAAATGAGACGCCATCTTTTCCCATGCGCTACAATGATTGTTAAGCCCGCATACGCCGGATGAGGCAATAATTTGCAGCGTCGATGCCGCGATTCAGCTAACATAATCAGCATGTTATTTCGGATCGAATGAGGCCGTCATGGCGAACCCGGCGGGTGAATCGTATGATGGCGCTCTCAGGCTCGATTTCGACCGCCGATTGTTGCTTCACTTTCGCGGATCGGTGGTTACCTCCGACGCAGGCTTGCTCGCATACCGGGAACTGGACGACGCGCTGTGCCTCAGCGCGATGGCGGGTGATGCGCTCTCCGACGCACGCACTGGCAAGAATGGCCGGCATGCACTCGTCGGGATGTTGCGGCAATCCATATTTGGGCGACTTGCCGGATATGAAGACGTGAACGACGCTCAACGCCTGCGCCATGATCCCGCGATGCGGTGGATAGTCGGCGGAAAGGCGGCCTCGGATGCAGCGGCTTCGCCGAGCCAGATGGGCCGCTTTGAGACGCGCTGGCTCACGGCGGAAAAGAACCTTTCGGCGCTCGCTGATCTCTCCGGCAAATGGATCGACAGCGTTCATGGTCGCCGTCCGCCGAGAGGTATCTTGCTCGACATGGATTCGAGCGTGAGCCCGACGCATGGCGAACAGGAACACAGTGTCTGGAACGGTCACTATGACTGCACCTGCTATCATCCGCTGTTCGTTTTCAACCAATATGGCGATTTGGAACGCTGCGCCCTGCGCCCCGGCAATGTTCACAGCGCCGATGGATGGGAGGCGGTGCTGAAGCCGGTCGTGGCGCGGTATCAAGGCAAGGTCTCACGCATTTATTTCCGCGCCGACGCCGGCTTCGCAAACCCCGAAGTTTACGAATATCTGGAGGCAGAACGGATCAAATATGCGATCCGTCTGCCCGCCAATCACATCTTGCAAGAGAGGATCGGCTATCTGCTCAAACGCCCGGTTGGTCGCCCGTCCAATGACGTCTGCCGATCCCATGCAAGTTTCACCTATCAAGCGGGAAGCTGGTCGCAGCCGCGCCGGGTGATCGCCAAGGTCGAATGGCATCCGGGCGAGCTTTATCCGCGCGTCGGCTTCATCGTGACGAACATGGCGCGCTCCGCCGAGAATGTCGTCGCCTTCTACAACAAGCGCGGCACGTGTGAGCAATGGATCAAGGAAGGAAAAGGCGCAATCAAGTGGACCCGGCTATCATGTCGGTCGTTCGCTGCTAACGCCGTCCGTCTCCAGCTTCATGCGCTGGCCTACAATCTCGGTAATTTTCTGCGCACGCTGGCGACGCCCGAACCGATAAAGGATTGGTCACTGACGAGCCTGAAGGAAAAGCTGATCAAGATCGGCGCGAAGATCGTGAGCCATGGCCGCTATGTCGCGTTTCAGATGGCCGAAGTCGCCATTCCGAAAAATCTCTTCGCGGACATCCTACGAATGATCGCCGACCTGCGGCCGCCGCCCAATCCAGCGCCTGCGTGAAGTGTTCGGTCGTCATGCGTCGAGCAAAAACTAAGGGAGAAGTGCGTCTTGATCACAACCGACTCTGTATTGTCCGGTGCGCGATCCGCCCATGTCACTGGTTTTGGTGTGCCGGAGCACCACAGCAGCGCCGCAGCGCGGCAATCTCAACCTCAATAAGCGGGCGATCCGGAAAATAATGCCGGTATAGGACGAATGTCCGATGTCACGGCAGGAGATCAATGATACGCGCTTGGCACATTCCCGGTTATCTGGGGAATGCCAGTTCAAATGCCGAGGAGGCCACCGGTCCGGGTTTACCCAGGAATGGGAACCACTGCTCGCCGAAGCCCATGTTGTAGGCCCACAGCAGCCAGACGATCAGCACCGAGCAAAAGGCGTACATCGACATGAAGGCGGAATTGATCGCCCATTTCTTCTTGACGATGCCGCCATAGAGAATGGTGAGGCCTGGAAGGCTCTGCAAACCGACAAAGGTTGCAGCCGCGAGCTGCCAGGCGTTATTGCCCGAATTCAGCCACTCTGGTGATGGGAGTTAAGATGGAACTTCGCATTTGAACGCGAATTGGCCCGCTACCGGGGCATGTTTCGCGCAATTTCTTTATAGGCTCGATTGATACTAGGTGCCACTCATGGGCGCTACTCGCCTCCAAATAAATCATAAGCCTAAAGTAACATGCCGAGGAAGCTCTCGACCACCTTTTTGCCGCGCGATGGCTCAACGACGAAGACGCCGCTGTCGTCAGGGTGGAACACCCACAGCCACCAGTTCCGTTGCCGGCCCTGAGGCCGGTCTCGTCGGATTGCATGATGGCTCCCGACATGAGACGCGTGCGGATGTGCCTCGTCTGGCGCGCGAAGGTGTTACGGGCGGCGTCCAGCATGTTGACGACGGCGCCTTCGCTGATTTCGATGCCGAGGATGTAGGACGGAAGCCGCGCCAGGCGTCCGAAGGCGATGCCTTGCGTAAAGCACAGGTAGATGACGAGGGCGTGAAGGTTTTCCCCGAATGGAGAGCCAGGCTCCATTCCGCCGGGCGGCGCGTGCCTTGAACTTTTTCGCGCAACACGGACGGACTGTCAGTGGCGGAGTAATTCTCCCCAATTTTGGCATTTGAAAATTCCCCAGATTTCTTGATGCCGAGCCTTCCGGGATGAGCCCTAGCAGGCCTGGCGGCGACCAACTCGCCGATGCTGTTCCCTTTGGCGGGAGGGACCGGCGCGGTGATCGAACTCGGGGAACTCGTGATGATTTTAGCTAACATATTGAACGGAATTTACTCATCTCAATATTGGTCTGCGACATTATTGAAGAATGAATATAATTGTAAATATACAAAATGCTTTTTATATTCGTCAAAATATTAGAACTTGACACTGAATAGGTTTTTCGCATAATAGTTTTTCGCATAGAAGAACGTATAGTTTCTCGTTAAAGAGTGGGTATTGATAGATGTGGAAACATTATTCATTCTCGTCAGTATTTCGCAGAGCGCTCTTTGTCGTGGGCTTGGCCGCCGTGCAACCGGCCGGTCTCAACGCTAAGGTGGCGGTCACAACCTACCACAACGATAATTTCCGAACTGGCTGGAATAGCGGCGAAACAACGCTGAGCGCGGCGAGTTTCCCGGCCAACTTCGGCGTACTCAACACAGTAACGCTTGATGCAAATATCGAGACGCAGCCACTTCTCGTTCCAGGTCTACAGTTCCCTAACGGCACCACGCATGACGTCGTTTATGTGGAGACGCAAAACAATACCGTCTACGCGATCGACGCCTCAACGGGTGTCATTCTGATCAACCCGCCCACCCCCGGGGGTGTCAACTATGGATATGGGGGCGTAGTCCTAGGCACCAGCGTTCTCCAGCCGACGGGTGATTCGTGGGGAATACGCGGCACCCCCGTCATTGATCCAGTCAGCCAGACGTTATTTGTGATCGCCCTCGTAAACCTTACCCCGACGTCTTCAACCGTAACCCCCGCCTATCAACTCCATGCCCTCAGCCTGACAACCTTGAAGGAGAAGGCCGGTTCTCCCGTCACCATTACCGCATCGCATACATTAACGGATGGCTCTACCTATAGCTTCGCCGCCCTGTACACAAGGCATCGGCCAGGGCTGCTCCTGCAAAATGGCAATGTGTACGCCGGATTCGGCAGTAATGCCGACTATAATTCCGACCTGTCGCGCGGCTGGCTTTTGGGGTGGAACGAAACCACTCTAGCGCCGCTCGTGAACCATCTGACCGACACGGAAACCGCGTCGGCTGACGCCCCCATCAGTCCGCCAGATTTCCTGACGGCAATCTGGATGTCGGGCTACGGCGTTGCTGGCGATGGAACAGCAACAACAGCCGGTGATGTGTACTTCTCGACCGGGAATTCCGACTGCAAGATTGATTCCGGCGGCATATGCCCTCCGGCAACGACCTGGACCCCTATAACCCATAATCAGGAAAGCGTCGTGGAGGTCTCCGGCGATCTGACCACGACACACAGCGTTTTCACGCCGGGCTCAGCCCCGTCTACCTTAGCCATGGATGCGAGCAATGACGACCTATCAGCCGGAGGCGTGCTTGTGCTGCCGCCGCAGAACCTGGGCGGAAATTATTTCGCCGTGGCGGCGGGCAAAGACGGACGATTGTTTTTGTTCGAACGCAAGGGCACGGCCGACCCCGCAACGGCGGCCGACTTACAGTGGATTCACACATACACCAATGGCAATTTGTCAGACGGCTGTTGGTGCGGTCCATCCTATTTCATGGGTTCCGATGGCATCTCCCGGGTCGTGACGAGTCACGGCATTGTGGTTCAAGTCTATACCGTGACTGTATCGCCGCCAGCGCTGACCCTCGTGGGAACATCGGCCACGACTGTTGGTCTTGGCGGACAGCAGGATCCCGGCTTCTTCACGACGGTTTCGTCTAACGGCACCACAGCAGGGAGCGCGATTATCTGGGCCGTTTCACGTCCAGACGGCTCGATCCCCAGCAATCCAACGGCGGTCAAGCTTTATGCATTCTCGGCCACACCCTCATGCACAGGCACGACATGCACATACCCGCAGCTCTATTCCGGCGTGGCGGGAGCTTGGCCCTTCGCTAACAACAACTCGAATATTGTCCCGGTTGTCGCGAACGGACAGGTCTATGTCGCTTCCGACTATTTTGACGCAAGCGGCACTTTGCGCGGGCAGCTTAATATTTTCGGCATCCCCGCCGCCGCCCCCGCCGCCCTAGCCGCCGCCCCCGCCGACCCCCCCGCCACCGAAGCCGCCCTCACCAAGCAAGCCGCCAAGCCGCTCGAGGGTCGCCAGAATCCCTCCTCCAAACAGCCCCCACAGCATCACCGGGAAACTTGTGGCGGCCAACGGCTCAACGCTTACCTTGCAAACGCGCAAGCACAAAAGCCGAACGGTCGACGCTTCCCAAGCGATGAAGAAGGGGCTGTTTGGGGGGGGTCCTCTGAAAGTGGGCACTCCTTACAACGCCGTAGGATCCACGATCGAGGGAAACGGCGCGCTGCTTGCGGACAGGATTACCCGGGCGAGGGGTGATGGCGTTTTATGGCCGCCAGATAAAGATTAAGTGCAAATCGGTGATCGGTTCGAAGCATTGATCGGGTGCATTGACGCACTCGATCACTGCGAAGGCGGAAAGCCGATCGGGGAGCCATGGGCAAAAGCTGATGACGGCGTCATGCGGTGAGGCGGCGTACCGCGGGGGGTTCAAGCCTCCTATTGTCCAGTCAAGGACGATACGCCGCGAGCCCGACAATGTCGCTATGTTCGCCGAGCCAGGAGCATCGGCGGATCCGCTATTAGATCTTCATCGACAAGGCTTGTCTGTTTCCGCCATTGCCCGCCAGCTGTGCGTCGATCGGAAAACCGTGCGTCGATGATCCTTGGCGTTTTGAGAGCGCCGCCCTGGCTAACGATTGGCGATTAATTACGACCGACGAATACGATCCCACCGGCTATGCGCCTTTTAGGCTTCCGTATCCCTTACAAGGTATGAGCTACTTGATCTTGCACTTTTCTCGCTTCTCTAAGGCCTACGAAGTGATCCGGCATGGGACCGTTTATTGCCTTGGTCTTCATGCCTATCTGCTCGAAATCCTCGGATGGTTAGGCATGCTCGCTGCTAATTTCCTCCTTGCGGGGCTGCTCGGCTTATTCCTCTCGGGAATGGCTTATGGCATTATTGCAGGGCGTCTCGTCTATCTCTTGGTCTTCGCAAAACTTACTCTTTTTTTCGGATCGATGGTGTCCATGGCGGACTTTTATCAATTTCTAAATCCACGATCCTTCGGCCTTTTCTTGTTCTTGATTGCCTACCACACTCTGACCGAGGTGCCACAATCAAGATCAAGATGAGAACCCAGCGTCAATCGGGATGAGAAAATGCCGCTACAGGCGTGACGAAAGAAGGGCGTAGGTGTCCGTCGTCAGAGTTATTGGGAAAGGCGGCGGCTTAAAATAAGAGAGCCGCTGGCTCGTCTGGTCTGTGATGTTATGCGGCTTGCCGCCGGTGCGGCAAGCGGCGGTTGGCGGTTGTCTGGCGCTTGATCATTTTCCTTTCGATCAGAATGGTCTGGCCCCGCCCGAGGCAGACGTCGGCCGGCGTCGGATTGCCGATGCTCCTATGGTATCGCAGGTGTTTGTAGTGTATCTCTTCGCCGAAGCTTTCAATTACCCACAAGTGTCTCACTCTGCTCATTGATCTGTTGTGAGAAAAAGTTGAGTCGAATGAATCGGTTATGATTCCTTGTCGAGCACCCAAATCGCTGCTGCGAGGCGCTCCATGGGCTCAAAGACCGCCAAGTCCAATATTTTCACGAGGTCAGGGACGAGGGACGAGCTTCGGAAACCGAGCCCATTTGAGCATTGGAGCGAGCGCGAGATTGACGAACCTGCTTTCAAAGACGCGCGTCTTGGCCGACGATTTGGCGAGCTTTTGAAGCAGATCGGCGACGGCATGGGCGAGAGCATTCCATATGCCTGCCAGGACTGGGCGAACACCAAGGCGGCCTACCGGTTTCTTGCCAATAAGCGCGTCGGAGAGGGCGATAACCTCAGCGGCCATTTCGCCGCCACACGTGCCCGCTGTGATGCGTCCGATGGTCCAATTCTTCTGATCCAGGATACTACGGAGTTCTCTTACCAACGCGCGAACGTGAGCGCCGTCGGGGTGACGAAGAGCGTCAATAGCGGCCGCGACAAGCGTGGGCGCGTGCGCCATCACACAGTCTGTGGGATGCTGATGCATTCCAGCTTGGCGGTAACGACCCGGGAGCCGCCGCTGGGCCTGGCGGCCGTAAAATTCTGGACCCGGAAGAAGTTTAGAGGGACTAAGGCGCTGAAGAGGAAGATCAACCCGACCCGAGTGCCGATCGAAAAGAAGGAAAGCGTGCGCTGGCTCGATAACCTTCGACCGTCGATCGAACGCCTTGGACAGCCAGAGCGCTTCATCCATATTGGCGACCGAGAAAGTGACATATACGAGCTATATTGCCTGACTCGAGACCTTGGCTCGCATTTCCTGGTTCGCGCCTGCGTAGATCGCCTCGCGGGCGATAGCGGCCATACGATTGCGGACGAAATGGAGGAAACCGGCGTCAAGGGTCTGCATCACATCGAAGTGCGGGATGAAGAGGGCGAAGTCACCAAGGTCGCGCTGGAAATCAAATTCAGACGCATCGTGGTCCTGCCGCCCATTGGCAAGCAAAAGCGCTATCCCGCGCTCGAACTTGCGATGATCCACGCCGCCGAACGCGGCGCACCGAAAGGACGAAAGCCTATCGAATGGAAGCTGATCACGGACCTACCGGTGCGTGGGCGCGCCGAAGCTATCGAGAAGATCAACTGGTACGCCATGCGCTGGCAAATCGAAATGTTCCACAAAGTCCTGAAATCAGGCTGCAAGGCCGAAGAGTCGAAATTGCGCGCGGCCGAGCTGACGGGATCCGAAATCGTCTTGCTTGACCGACTTGTGAGCGATGCCGGCAATCGACGTTGCAAGCCCAGCACGCTCTCCTTCTACCTAACAAAGCTTGCCAGGTTGGGAGGCTATCTCGCGAGGGCTAGAGCGGGTCTCGAGAAGGCGGAATCGGGAGGGGATTCCCAAACGGCGCGAATCATGATTCACCCTGCTGGCTGGAAAGGAGGCCAGCCAGAATGGCAAGACCCTATTCGCAGGATCTACGGGAACGCATGGTGCGGGCTGTTCTTTCCGGGCAGTCCCGGCGCGAGGTGGCACGCCTGCTCGATGTCAGCGTGAGCTGTGTGATCAAGCTGATGCAGCGGCTCGATGCGACAGGCGAGTGCCGGCCGCGCAAATTTGGCGGCCATAAGCGCCATGCCCTGGCCGGGCACGCGGACAAGGTGCGGGCACTCGTTGCGGAAAAGCCTGATCTGACGATCACCGAGCTGTGGCAGAAGATCACCGCGCTCGGGATCAAGGTGGGGCGTTCAGCCGTCGCGCGGTTCTTGCTGCATCTGCAATTGACGTTCAAAAAAAACCCTGCATGCCGCCGAGCAGGAGCGTCCAGACGTCAAGGCCGCCCGCGCGGCCTGGCGCGAAATGCAGAAAAGCCTTGATCCTCGAAGGCTTGTGTTTGTCGACGAGACCTGGGCCTCGACCAACATGACCCCCCGTTACGGGCGCTGTGAAAGAGGCAAGAAACTCGTCGCACACGTGCCTTTCGGCCACTGGAAGACGACGACTTTTCTGGCCGCGCTGCGCCACAATGGCGTGACCGCTCCCTGTGTCTTCGACGGTCCCATCAATGGCGCGAAGTTCCTCGCCTATGTCGAGCAGGTACTCGTGCCGGCTTTGTCGCCGGGCGAAATCGTGATTATGGATAATCTCGGTTCCCACAAACGCGCCGGCGTTCGAAAAGCCATCGAAGCGACGGCCGCGGCCGTATGTTTCCTGCCGGCCTACAGCCCGGACCTCGACCCCATCGAGCAGGTCTTCGCAAAGCTCAAGAATACCCTCCGCAAAATGGCACACAGAAACGTCGATGCACTCTGGGATGGGATAGGATTTGCTCTCGACGATTTTTCTCCCGAAGAATGCCTCAACTATTTTCGCAATGCCGGATATGGGTCTACCTAAACGGGATCCGCTCTAGCAGTTTGCTGAAAAAACCCTGGCTTTGGCCGATCTGAGATGATTCACTTTGGTCACGAATCGGTGGGGGGTTCATGCGCGGACGATTTCGGGATCAGGGCGGATTGTTTTCCTATTTGTCTCCTGAGGCGCGGGTGCCGGCGAAGCATCCTTTGCGGCAGGTAAGGGAGCTGGTTCGGGCGGTTCTGAAGCATCTCAGCCCCAGCTTCGGAAAGCTCTATTCGAGCGCGGGCCGCCCCTCGATCCCACCGGAGCAATTGCTGAGCGCCTTGCTGCTCCAGGTGTTCTACGGCATCCGCTCGGAACGCCAGCTGATGGAACAGCTCGACTATAATCTTTTGTATCGCTGGTTCGCCGGGCTTGCGCCGGACGACCCTGTGTGGGACACGACGACCTTCACCAAGAACCGGGATCGACTGCAGCACGGCGAGGTGTTTCAAAAGTTCATGACGAAGCTTTTGAATCACCCGCAGGTGAAGCCGCTTTTGTCGGACGAGCATTTTTCGGTGGATGGCACTTTGATCGAGGCCTGGGCGTCGCAGAAGAGCTTTCGGGCCAAGGTCGGCGGCGACAAGGAAGGAGATGGCGCGGATTTTCGCGGCCAGAAACGCTCGAACGAGACGCATGCGAGCACGACCGATCCGGAGAGCCGTCTCTATCGCAAGGCGGCGGGGCGGGAGGCGAGGCTCTGCTACATGGGTCATGTCACCATGGAGAACCGGCACGGGCTTGCGGTGGCAGGGGTCGTCACAAAGGCCGATGGCACGGCGGAACGGCGCGCCTCGCAAGCCATGCTGAAAGGCAAGCGCAAGGCCGTTGGTCATCGCATCACGGCAGGCGCGGACAAGGCCTATGATACGAAGGGCCATGTTGAAGACCTGCGTGCCATCGACGTCACGCCGCATGTGGCGCAGAACAATGGCCCAGCCAAAATCAGCAAGCGGCGGAGAAGCTCGATCGATGCCCGCACGACAAGGCACGCGAGCTATGGCATGTCGCAGAAGCGCCGCAAAATAGACCTCTTGCATAACCCTTTTTTAAGCAACAGTTGATTCGTTGCCGCCAAAGGGGAGCGGCGATGAGATGTGATTCGGTCAAAGAGCTGCAAGGCGCAGCATTCCGGCGGCTTACGGGTGTCCGGAGGAGCACATTTGAAGACTTGGTGGCGGTGCTTTTTGCCGCCAAATGCAAGCAGAAGGCGGCCGGCGGCAAGCCCAACACGCTTTGCATCGAAGACCAGCTTTTGATGATGCTCGAATATTGGCGGGAATACCGGACTTATTTTCATATCGGGCAAACTTACGGGATCAGCGAAAGCGCCGCCTACCGCAACATCAAATGGTGTGAAAATACCCTGGTCAAAAGCAAGGTCTTTTCGGTTACCGGGACGCAAGGCTGTGGCGGCAAGCGAGCGGGTGTTATCGCCGCAATCTACAACATAGAGCTCGACGCCGCGTAACGGTTATGCAAGAGGTCTAATGATCGAATGCATCTTCGGCTGGGGCAAGCAGCATGGCACGATGCGCAAGGCTAAGCATCGCGGGGTTGCCCGTATCGCCGGAGGATTTTTGCTGAACCTCATCGCCTACAACCTGATCCGCATCCCGAAATTGGTTGCCGCCTAGGCGAACTCCGTAAAGACACGAGAAAGAGCCTTTTATGCCGAGCCAAACGACTGAACCACCCGCACAAAGCTCCATACCGGAACGGCAAAAGTGTCAAACAGCATTGAATCGGGACCCCGGATCGGTGTGCAAAAGGTACCCCTTTTGGCGGGGAGGAACGACAGCGCTCGCCCCCGGCGGAGCTGGTCAGGGTTGCGCAGCCGGGGCGAGCGCGGTGGCGTGGGAGGGGGCTTTGAGCGCTAGGCGCGGTTTTTGAAGCGCCAGCTTTCATTTCCGGTTTCGACGATGTCGCAGTGATGGGTGAGACGATCGAGGAGCGCGGTCGTCATCTTGGCGTCGCCGAAGACGCTCGGCCATTCGCCGAACGCCAGATTGGTCGTGACGATCACCGAGGTGCGTTCGTAGAGCTGGCTAACGAGATGGAAGAGCAATTGCCCGCCAGCCTGAGCGAAGGGCAGATAGCCGAGTTCGTCGAGAACGGTGAAGTCCTTGCGAGTGAGGTAATCGGCGATTCGTCCCTGCCGCCCTGCGCGTGCTTCGGCCTCCAGGCGATTGACGAGATCGACTGTATTGAAGAAGCGGCCGCGCAGGCCGGCGCGGATGCAGCTTCGCGCGATGGCAATGGCGAGATGCGTCTTGCCGGTCCCGGTGCCCCCCACGAGAACGACGTTGCGTTGCTGCGCGATGAAGCCGCCTCCGGAAAGATCACGCACCAGGGTTTCGTTGACGGTCGTGCCGTCAAAGTCGAAGTCATCGATGTCCTTGGCCAGAGGGAGTTTGGCGATGGTCATCTGATATTTGATGGAGCGCGCCTGCTTTTCGGCAATTTCGGCCTTAAGAAGATCGCCGACGATTTGTGGCGGCTCGTGCTGCCGCTTTATGCCAGCCGCCATCACATCATCATAGGCGGTTCGCATGCCGAAGAGCTTGAGTTCGCTCATGAGGTCGAAGATTTGCGTGCGTTCCATCAGCCTGAACTCCTCAGTTGATCGTACCGGGCACAATCGGCGAGCGGGACGTGCCGGAGTTTCAGCGCGTCCGGGGTGAGTATGGTGAGTGGCGGACCGGGATCACGGCGACGCGCCAGAATGTTGAGAACGACGTCGGCGGAATGGACGCCCTCGCTCAACGCCTCGGCACAGGCGGCCTCGACCGCCGGCAGCCCGTCGTCGAGAACCGCCGCGAGGATTTTCACCATCTGCCGATCGCCATCGGCGGAGCCGGTGAGTTTGCGGCGAATTTTCTCCATGGCCGAGGGCAAGACCCAGTCCTTGAACGGCGCGCCATTCCTCAGAGCGCCGGGCTTGCGGGCCAGAACCGGAACGTAATGCCAGGGATCGTAAATCGTCTCTTCGCGGCCAAAGGATCGCCGATGTTCGCCGGCGGCGATCCCGTCCTGGCGAATGACGATCCGGTCTGCATAAGCGTGGATTTCGACCGGACGCCCGACCGCGCGCGCCTTCACCGAGTATTTGTTGTTATCGAACCGGATAAGGCAGGTCTTGGACACCGCCGCGCTCACTGCATGGAAGCCGTCGAAGCGGCCGCGCAGTTGCACGAGCTTTTGCCGTTCGTCCTCGAAAACCTCCCAGATCGTGCGGCTGGCGCATTCTGGATGACGATGCGCCTTGGCGTAAGCGACACATTTGTCGAGGAGCCAGGCATTCAATTCGTCATAGCTCTTGAATCTCAGGCGCGGCGTGAAAAAGCGCTCACGCACCAAGCCGACCTGGTTCTCGACCTGGCCCTTTTCCCAGCCCGAGGCCGGCGTGCAGGCCACTGGCTCGACGAGATAATGCCCGCACATTTGAAGGAAGCGGCGATTGTATTGCCGGTCCTTGCCGGCGAAGATTGTCTCCACCGCGGTTTTCATATTGTCATAAATGCCGCGCTCGCAGGCGCCTTTGAAAAAGGCAAAGGCGCGGTCATGCGCGTCAAAGACCATCTCTTGGGTCTCGCGTGGATAGGCGCGGACAAACGGCATGCGGCTGTGACAGAGCCGCATATGGGCGACCTTCACGGTCACCGTCGCGCCGTTCAGCACGACGATTTCATGGCTCCAGTCGAACTGATAGGCCTCGCCGGGAGCAAAGGTGAGCGGCACATAAGCCTGCGCCAGCGCCACACCGCGTTCCTTGCGCCACGTTTTCGCGTAACGGCGAACCGCGTCGTAGCTTCCGGCATAACCAAGGCTGCGCAGTTCTTCGAATAGCCGAACAAGCGTCAGCCGCTCGCGCGCCGATTTTTCTGCATTCTCCAACAGCAGGGAATCCAGCCGCTCCCGCCACGGTCCGATCTTGGGAAGCGGCTGCGTCAAGCGTTCGTAATGGAACTCGGTCGCTTCGGATCGGATGACCTTCCGGACGACCTTTCTGGAGACGTGCAGCTCCCGGCAAATCTCCTTGATCGGCTTTTTCTGAACAAAAAACGCCCGGCGAATCTTGGCGATCGTTTCCACAACCAGCATTCCAATCTCGGCCTCCCAAAATCCAGGAGGCCACTGTGGACCCTCAGCCCCGGGGTCCCGATTGGATGCAAATCACCCCAAAAGCGGGGTCCTTATTCCATGCTTATTCACAGGCACCCCAGCCTGCTGACGGGCATGGTGTTTGACGAGACCGGCGAGCGCCTGACGCCAAGCCATGCGGTCAAGAAGGGAACGCGTTATCGATACTATGTTTCGACCTCCCTCGTCACCGGGGCGGGAAGGAACCGTTCAAGCGGCCGGCGGATACCGGCCGGCAATTTGGAAGGCCTGGTGATCAACAGGCTTCGCACATTTCTCGCCGACCCCGGAGCGATCCTCGATGCCGCCGATGGCGATTCGCACAACGGTTCAGGGCGGAGCCAGCTGGTCGAGTGTGGCCGTCAGCTCGCGGAAGACCTCGGCGGCCTCGCGCCAGACACAGTCAAAGCGATGCTCATGACCCTGCTCTGCAGGGTGGAAATCCGATCCGACCGCGTCGAGATCGCGATCTCCCGGTCCCGGCTGACCGAGCTGCTCGCCGGGTCGCTTGATCTGAAGATGCCGCATCAAGCGCCTACGAGTGCACCGGATGATCTCCTGACGTTGACGGTGCAGGTCAGCCTGAAGCGCGCCGGTCGCGAAATGCGAATGCTGGTCGAGAATGCCGATGACCAGATGGCAGCCGATCCGAGCTTGCTTAGAATCATCGCGCGCGCGCACCACATCCAGGCGCGCCTGATCCATAACCCCAAGCTGACCGTGCATGATATCGCTCGCCAGGAGCGCGTGTCGGCAGCCTACCTCTATTCCCTCCTGCGTCTTCCCTGGCTGGCGCCCGACATCACCACGGCCATCATCAATGGCCGAAAACCGCCGCAACTCACCGCCCAGACATTGATGCGTCTGACGCCGCGGCTGCCGGCCGGCTGGGCCGAACAGCGAAAGCTCCTCGGCTTTCGCTGAGAACAAATCGTCGGTTCTGCGAGTTCCCGCCTCCAACTGATCCATAACCCCAAGCTGACCGTGCATGATATCGCTCGCCAGGAGCGCGTGTCGGCAGCCTACCTCTATTCCCTCCTGCGTCTTCCCTGGCTGGCGCCCGACATCACCACGGCCATCATCAATGGCCGAAAACCGCCGCAACTCACCGCCCAGACATTGATGCGTCTGACGCCGCGGCTGCCGGCCGGCTGGGCCGAACAGCGAAAGCTCCTCGGCTTTCGCTGAGAACAAATCGTCGGTTCTGCGAGTTCCCGCCTCCAACTGATCCATAACCCCAAGCTGACCGTGCATGATATCGCTCGCCAGGAGCGCGTGTCGGCAGCCTACCTCTATTCCCTCCTGCGTCTTCCCTGGCTGGCGCCCGACATCACCACGGCCATCATCAATGGCCGAAAACCGCCGCAACTCACCGCCCAGACATTGATGCGTCTGACGCCGCGGCTGCCGGCCGGCTGGGCCGAACAGCGAAACCTCCTCGGCTTTCGCTGAGAACAATTCGTCGGTTTCGCCGACCCCGGAGCGATCCTCGATGCCGTCGACAATGAATCGCACGGTGGCCCAGGGCGGAGCCAACTGATCGAACGTAGCCGTCAGATCGCGGAGGAACTCGGAGCCCACGCACCAGACAAAGTCAAAGCGACGCTCATGACCCTGCTCTGCAGGGTGGAAATCCGATCCGATCGCGTCGAGATCGCGATCTCCCGGTCCCGGCTGACCGAGCTGCTCGCCGGGTCGCTTGATCTGAAGATGCCGCATCAAGCGCCTACGAGTGCACTGGATGATCTCTTGGGATTGACGGTGCCCGTGGGCCTGAAGCGCGTCGGTCGCGAAATGCGAATGCTGGTCGAGAATGCCGATGACCAGACACCAGCCGATCCCAGCTTGCTCAGAATCCTGGCTCGCGCGCACCACATCCAGGCGCGTCTGATCCAAAACCCCAAGCTGACCGTGCATGTTATCGCTCGCGACGAGCAAGTGTCGGCAGCCTACCTCGCCGCAACTCACCGCCCAGACATTGATGCGCCTGACGCCGCGGCTGCCGGCCGGCTGGGCTGAACAGCGAAAGCTCCTCGGCTTTCGCTGAGAACAAATCGTCGGTTCTGCGAGTTCCCGCCTCCAATCACTTCGACTTCGCCGACGTCAGCTGCTCCGCCCGCGAAAAAAGTCAACCACGAAATGGCGCCGGAGAGATTTTCATAACAGCCGCGGCCGAAATCGGGCGTGAAACCGTCTCTGCAGCAAATCGCTTCAAACGCGAGACCGGTAACCCCCGCAAATTCACGAGAAAATAGGCTTCCTGCAAAGATAATAACATATGCAATATAAAGTACTTAATAACTGGCTGGGGCGGGAGGATTCGAACCTCCGCATGGCGGAATCAAAATCCGCTGCCTTGCCGCTTGGCGAAGCCCCAATACCGTTCTTCCCAGGCTGGCGCCCACGGCGGCTCGACCATAATGCGCGGCGGGACGCACCGCTTTCTTTCGCTCAGAGGCTGAAAATCTTTCGATTTACGGCAGGTTTTGGGGGGATCTGGCGGGTTTCCATCGCGTAGAATCCAGCAATGGGATTTGATTCTTTGCGGGTCTACCGATGGCTGGGAACGAAAACGAGAAGCCATATTTTTCGCGTTGTGCTTTTTTCCAGTTTCTGATGAATGGTTTTAACGCGGATGCGCCGAGCGATTGGCTTTAGGAAGGTGCGTGCGCGGCTAGCGCGGATCTTTCACATTCCATCTTATCCTGGAAACCGCAACCCCCATAATTCTGCTTGAGATAATCCCCTATCGTCTTGGCGTCCGCCGGAGCGATCCGAGCGCCAAACGCCTTGTTCAACGGTCCGTGCAGTGACAGGAGGAACGCAGATGAGCCTGGCAGGCAAGACTATCTTCATATCCGGTGGCAGCCGGGGTATCGGCCTTGCCATAGCGCTGCGCGCAGCGCGAGACGGCGCGAATATCGCCGTCGCCGCAAAGACGGCGGAGCCGCATGCGAAGCTTGAGGGCACGATCTACACGGCAGCCGAGCAGATCGACAAGGCCGGCGGCCGGGCGCTTCCTCTGGTGGTCGACATCAGGGACGAGGAGCGGGTGGCCGAAGCCGTCCGCGAGGCGGCGGACAAATTCGGCGGGATCGACATCCTGATTAACAATGCGAGCGCGATCCGCACGACCGGAACGCTCGACACACCGGTCAGGCGCTACGACCTGATGCACGGGGTCAACGGCCGCGGCACCTTCGTCTGCTCGCAGGCCTGCCTGCCATATCTGATGAAGGCGGAGAACCCGCACATCCTGACGATCTCGCCACCGCTCACCCACGAAGCGAAGTGGTTCAAGCCGCATCCGCCGTACAGCATTGCCAAATACACGATGAGCCTCTTCACCCTGGCGCTGGCCGCGGAATTCGCCGAACACGGGATCGCCGTGAACTCCCTCTGGCCCCGCACGGTGATCGCAACCGCAGCCGTGCTATACGAGCTCGGCGGCGAGGAGATGATGTCGGGGGCGCGCAAGCCCGAGATCGTGGCCGAGCAGCCCACGCGATCCTGACGCTGCCGGCCCGGCAGTGGACCGGCAGGTTCTTCTTGGATGATGAAGTGTTGCTGGGCGCCGGGGTGAACGACTTCGGCAAGTACGACGCAACGCCGGGCGCGCCGCTGATCGTCGACTTCTTTACCGAGACGCTGCCGGGAATGAAGGCTTTTGGGTGAGGAGGCCGATGTCCCAAGAAATCACTGTCAGCCAACGAAGCCGCCTTCCATGTGTCGAGGTGACTTCGGCGTGGTGTTCGAACGACAGAACGCAGTGCCGCCATCCCGACGCGAAATGACGACAGGCCTCAAATGACGGCCTATCCTCAATCCTCGGCCTCCACTTATGCGCTCCATTTATTGTCGGGATCGACAGATTTTTTTGATCCCAGCCATTCACTCAACTTCGACCAGCGCCGCCGCCCCGACACGTTGCGAACCGCGATGACGACAGCTTTCTTCTGGCCGACCAGCACGACCAGCTTCTTGCCCCGAGTGACGCCGGTATAGAGCAAATTTCGCTGCAGCATGGCGTAGTGCTGCGTCATGACTGGGATCACCACGGCCGGATATTCCGAGCCCTGGCTTTTGTGGATGGTCGCGGCGTAGGCAAGCACCAGTGTGTCGAGTTCGCCAAACCTGTAGCTGATGGTGCGGCCGTCGAAGCTAGCGGTGAGCTCGCCATCATCGGGATCAACATCTTCAATGTAGCCGATGTCACCGTTATAGACCCGCATACGCCGGATGAGGCAATAAGTTGCAGCGTCGATGCCGCAATTCAGCTAACATAATCAGCATGTTATTTCGGATCGAATGAGGCCGTCATGGCGAACCCGGCGGGTGAATCGTATGATGGCGCTCTCAGGCTCGATTTCGACCGCCGATTGTTGCTTCACTTTCGCGGATCGGTGGTTACCTCCGACGCAGGCTTGCTCGCATACCGGGAACTGGACGACGCGCTGTGCCTCAGCGCGATGGCGGGTGATGCGCTCTCCGACGCACGCACTGGCAAGAATGGCCGGCATGCACTCGTCGGGATGTTGCGGCAATCCATATTTGGGCGACTTGCCGGATATGAAGACGTGAACGACGCTCAACGCCTGCGCCATGATCCCGCGATGCGGTGGATAGTCGGCGGAAAGGCGGCCTCGGATGCAGCGGCTTCGCCGAGCCAGATGGGCCGCTTTGAGACGCGCTGGCTCACGGCGGAAAAGAACCTTTCGGCGCTCGCTGATCTCTCCGGCAAATGGATCGACAGCGTTCATGGTCGCCGTCCGCCGAGAGGCCGGCTTCGCAAACCCCGAAGTTTACGAATATCTGGAGGCAGAACGGATCAAATATGCGATCCGTCTGCCCGCCAATCACATCTTGCAAGAGAGGATCGGCTATCTGCTCAAACGCCCGGTTGGTCGCCCGTCCAATGACGTGTGCCGATCCCATGCAAGTTTCACCTATCAAGCGGGAAGCTGGTCGCAGCCGCGTCGGGTGATCGCCAAGGTCGAATGGCATCCGGGCGAGCTTTATCCGCGCGTCGGCTTCATCGTGACGAACATGGCGCGCTCCGCCGAGAATGTCGTCGCCTTCTACAACAAGCGCGGCACGTGTGAGCAATGGATCAAGGAAGGAAAAGGCGCAATCAAGTGGACCCGGCTATCATGTCGGTCGTTCGCTGCTAACGCCGTCCGTCTCCAGCTTCATGCGCTGGCCTACAATCTCGGTAATTTTCTGCGCACGCTGGCGACGCCCGAACCGATAAAGGATTGGTCACTGACGAGCCTGAAGGAAAAGCTGATCAAGATCGGCGCGAAGATCGTGAGCCATGGCCGCTATGTCGCGTTTCAGATGGCCGAAGTCGCCATTCCGAAAAATCTCTTCGCGGACATCCTACGAATGATCGCCGACCTGCGGCCGCCGCCCAATCCAGCGCCTGCGTGAAGTGTTCGGTCGTCATGCGTCGAGCAAAAACTAAGGGAGAAGTGCGTCTTGATCACAACCAACTCTGTATTGTCCGGTGCGCGATCCGCCCATGTCACTGGTTTTGGTGTGCCGGAGCACCACAGCAGCGCCGCAGCGCGGCAATCTCAACCTCAATAAGCGGGCGATCCGGAAAATAATGCCGGTATAGGACGAATGTCCGATGTCACGGCAGGAGATCAATGATACGCGCTTGGCACATTCCCGGTTATCTGGGGAATGCCAGCTAGACCTCCTTGTCGTAGTCGTTCTCGATCTGCATCACCTTGTCGCCGGGCGCAAAGGTCCAACCGAACCTCTCGACCTTACGCTCTCCGGCGGGGTTCAACGCCGCTTGCAGTTCGATGTTGAGCGTGCGTGCGCCGATGCCGCCCCGGTTCATGGGGCACAGAACCTGGATATCGCGAATGGGGTCGAGGCCGAAGCGCTTGGGGATCCTTGTCTTTACCAGTTCGATGATGCGCGGCACGGCAGTTTCGGGGTCGTCTGCCGGCACGAAGTAGAAGTCGCTATCGGCGCCGGGTGCGGCAAGATCGGGAATAATGCCCTGGTTGATTCGATGGGCGCCGGTGATGATGCGGCTCTGCGCGGCCTGCCGGAACACTTCGGTGAGTCTCACAACGGGCACGGCGCCAGATGAGATGATGTCGGCCAGCACTTGGCCTGGCCCGACCGAAGGAAGTTGGTCGATGTCGCCCCCGATTAAAAGAGCGGCCTTGTCCGGCACGGCCTTCATGAGCGCCTGCATCAGCATGACGTCGACCATGGAGGTCTCGTCGACAACCAGCAGGTCGCAGTCGAGCGGGTTTTCGTCGCCGCGCTTGAAGCCGCCGCCCTTGGGGTCGACCTCCAGCAGCCGGTGGATGGTCTTGGCCTCGAAGCCGGTCGCCTCGGTCATGCGCTTGGCGGCGCGGCCGGTCGGAGCGCATAGCATAAGCCTCACCCCCTTCGCTGCGAGTATGCGCAGAATGGCTTTGATGATGGTGGTCTTGCCGACGCCGGGACCGCCGGTCATGACCAGCACTTTGGACATCAAGGCGAGCCGGATCGCGGCTACCTGGCTTTCGGCAAGGGCAAGCCCGATTCGTTCCTCGACCCATGGCAATGCCTTGTTTGGATCGATCCAGGGCCAAGGCAGTAGCGTCCCGTTCGCAAACCGCATCAACCGGTCGGCGATCGCGCGCTCCGCCCGATGCAGACCTGCCAGAAACACACAGGTCGTTTCGCCGACACTGTCGGCGATGACCGTGCCCTCGGTCAGTTCCAGATCAAGCGCGGTGCGGATCAGCTCCACCGGGACCTCGAGCAGCTTCTCGGCAAGCGGCACCAGCTCATCCGTCGGTAAGCCACAATGCCCTTCATCCAAAGCCTCGGTTAGCGCAAAGGAGATGCCGGCGCGAACCCGGATCATCGCCGTTTTTTCGATCCCTAGCTTCATGGCGATCGCATCGGCGGTCTTGAAGCCAATGCCGCGGATGTCGCGCGCGAGCCGATATGGGTTCTCCGACATGACCTGCACGGCGTCCGCGCCGTAGGTATTGTAGATGCGCACCGCCCGCGCTGTGCCGACACCGTGGCTGTGTAGGAAGACCATGATTTCCCGGACGATCTTCTGCTCGGCCCAAGCCGCGGTGATACGATCGGCTCGTACCGGACCAATGCCCGTTACCTCGCGCAAGCGCTCGGGCTCTGCCTCGATCGTATCAAAGACCTTCTCGCCGAAAGCGCGCACCAGCTTCTTGGCGTAGACCGGCCCAATCCCGCGAATCATCCCGGAGCCGAGGTATTTCTCGATGCCGTCGAGCGAAGTCGGCTCCGAGGTTTTTAAAAACTTCGCCTTATACTGCTGGCCATGGGTACGGTCATTGATCCATTCGCCCGTTGCGGTAACCCACTCGCCGGCAGAGATCACAGCGGCATGCCCGATCACCGTGACGAGTTCGCGGTGACCGCGTGCTTTGATCCGCAGAACGCAGAAACCGTTCTCCTCATTGTGGTACGTGATACGCTCGACGAGGCCCGCCAACACCTCCAAGTTGGACGGGTCCGGCTGCGGTTTCATGACAAATGTCGCCTCACCTGTGGTGCCGCTGCGGGCGCCCAATCCCTGGCTCTTCGTCCAGAAGCGAATTGCCAATCGCTCGATGTATTAGGTTTCTGGAAGCGGAATGAATTCTGTTTCGCCCGGCACAGGCGCGAATTTTCCCGTGTTCCAAACCTCTTTCGCTTGCTCGATCCTCTCCCTGCGCGAGGATACGAAGTTCCACCAGATGTAGCGTGGGCCCTCCAACGCCGCGCCGCCGAGAAGCATCAGGCGCGCGGGGCGCGTCGCCCGCACCGTTATCCGGTCGCCCGGATGAAAGACCAGAAGCCGTGGCCCCTCAAATGTCTCGCCCGCGATATCGACCTCGCCCTCGACCACATAGATCGCCCGCTCCTCCTGGTCGGGATCAAGCGGCGCGCTTGCCCCTGCGGCGAACGACACTTCTGCGTAGAGCCATTCCGAGAGCGTTCCCACCGGCGATGTTCTGCCGAAAGCGGAGCCGGCTATTACCCGGGCCCGTATACCACCGTCCTCGATAGTGGGCAGGCTTGCGGCGTCGAAATGCTGAAAGGACGGGTCGGTTTCCTCATGCGCCTGCGGAAGCGCGATCCAGCTTTGAATACCGAATAGACCCTCAGTGGCCCGGCGCGCGCTCAGAGGGCTGCGTTCGGAGTGTGCAATGCCGCGCCCAGCAGTCATGATGTTCATCGCGCCCGGGGTAATCTCGAGCGCATTGCCTTCGCTGTCGCGATGCATGACGCGGCCGTCGAAAAGATAGGTGACGGTCGCAAGCCCGATATGGGGATGCGGGCGAACATCCAGGCCTTGGCCAGCGACGAACTGCACTGGTCCCATCTGATCGAAGAAGATGAACGGACCGACCATCTGGCGTCTGCTGTGCGGCAGCGCACGGCGAACTGAAAAACCGTCGCCCAGATCGCGCACGCGCGGAACAATGATCAGGTCGAGCGCATCGCAAGACTGTTTATCGCCGAGGACGGGGTCCTTTGCGGGCATCCAGCTCATTGCATTCTCCTGCCTGGCGGCTTCAGTAGATTAGCGGTATCAAGCGATACTGCACTTTTTTTTGGTACTCCACGTAGCCCGGCTGTTTTCCACATTGCCTCCGATAACTGCCGGAAGCGAGCCGTTCCAGCACTTACGATCAGCGCCATAAGCGGACGTTCGTGTGCCAGCAAAGAAGCACGCGAAATTGGTGCATAACACGGTGGTCGCTGGGCAACATCCTCAAGCATTATGTGGTCATGGTGGTGCGCGTGAACTCTAAAGTAAAGGCACGTTCCGAGACCGGGCGCCCGCCCAGCCGCGCGGATTCAAAGCAGGCTCAAGAGCTCGCGATGCTCCATCGGAAACAGGGCGCAACCATTGCGACCATCATGAAGGCAACCGGCTGGCAGTCCCACTCCGTCCGCGGGCGGTATCACATGGTATTTTGTTATCGTCGAAGCGCTGCGCAGGCAAGCACAGGTCAGAATTGGACGCGCAACGGAATTCTTGATCTTGCGAGGAGGACGTCCCAGTCTTCGGGTGAAAGCCACGTCATCCATGAATTGTTTTTGTCGAGGAGCGCTTGGCTGATTGAATCGCACTGGTCGTCGTGCCGGCTGCCGGGGAAGGTGAAGAGCTCGTATTCGAGATCGGGCAACCATGACGCCCGTTCGGGCAGCAAAACTTGGGCTGCCTCGAATTTTGCGGAGGCAACCGCCATGCGGCTCGCTTTGTCGCCCTCGGGTTTTACGGCGACTATGCCTGAGATTTGTCCGCGCAGCTCTTGAACGAGTGAGGTTCCGGCGCCGGTGTCCTCAACCAGAACGCGCCGCGCGTCCCATCTCTCGGCGAGGGTCTGCACGCTTGCCTTGAGCGCGGGGTAATCGACGCGCTGCCGCCACACGTCGATGAGATACCAAAGCTTCTTGCGTGTGACGATCCAGGTTGTGCAGACCGACCAGTCGTTGTCAGGGCCTCCCTTACTGGCGGTGTCCCAACTTTGCAGCGTGAACAGGCGGGCGGGGGCGGGCGGGAGTTCCGAATAGCGTTTGATCCAGTGGCGCTTCACCATCGCGCCGCCCGGCGGCGCCGGCGCTTGTTGATACTGAGCGGAGAACGCGTCGCTGCCGAGCTGGAGTTTCAAGGCGTCCAACACATGAAGCGGCTCGCGCTCGGGGGACAGCGCTTCGCCCGATTGACGGCGATAGGTACGTTCAGCCGAAAGGGGGATGATCTCGTCAAAATACGCGACGGCTGGGAGGCTGAAGACATCCCATTCATCCGATTGGGACAAAAGAAAACCCGTTAGGTCGTCAATATGGACGCGCTGCATGACGACCACGATCGCGCCTGTCCGCTTGTCGTCAAGGCGGGAGAGTAGCGTATTCGTGAACCATTGATTGGCTGCGGATCGTTTTGCCTCCGATAAAGCGTCGTCCGGCTTGAGGGGGTCGTCGATGACGATGATGTCGCCGCCTCGACCGGTCAGCGTTCCGCCGACCGATGTCGCCAGACGAAATCCGCGCGCGGTGAGTTCGATCTCGGTTTCCGAGTTCTTGAACGGCCCGATCCGCGTGTTAGGGAACGCCGATCGATCCCAGGGCAATTCGAGCACGGCGCGGAAATCGTTGGCGTGCTTTTTGGCAAGATCGCCGGAATAGCTGACGCAGATAATGCGTCGCGCAGGGTCGTGCCCGAGGACGAAGGCCGGAAAGGCGACCGAGGCCGCAATCGATTTCAGCGACCTCGGGGGCATGTTGATGATCAGCCGCCGGATCTCGCCGCGGCGAACGCGTTCAAGCCGCCAGGCGATCGCTTCGACATGCCAAGTGCTGATATAGGTTTGGCCCGGAGAAAGGATTGCGAAGGTCTTATGGAGGAAGGCTCTGAAGTCATTGCGCAACAGAGCTTCGAGGAGCCGGGCTTCAGACGTCATCGCCACGCTCCTCGTCCTCGGGCTTCCAGGCGGCCTCCGGGCCGGGGCCGGCAGGCTGTTGTAGATATTGCGCGAGGATCGCCCGGTCCTCAGCCAGCACGTCGCCGAGACGAAGGGCGGCCTCGGGCGAGTCCCCATATCGATCGACCAGCGAGAGCAAGAGTTTTATGGCCCTCGGGTCGCTGCGCATGGCGTCGTTGGCGAGCCGACGGAGCATCACTTCAAGGGCGGGGATCCGGCGCGTCTTGCCGTTTTCGGTTACGGCGACCTTTTGTCGAATGATGTCCTGCAGGACAGCCGCGACTGTCCGACTGCCTTTCGGACGCCCCTTCGGATTGCCGCTTTTGCCTGCCATAAATTGCGACGCCTTTGGCGGTCGCCGATAGCCGACGACGTAATCCGACGGCCCTGAGATTTTCCGATCAGGCATGGCCGCTCTCCGAACCTGCAGCTATTTGCCCGCCCTTTGCTCCTTCACCGCCAAGGGCGATCGTCGCTCTGTGATTCGCCACGCGCTTTGCTTGCGCTTGGTTGGTGTCAGGCTTCGGAGAATCATGCTGAGGCGCATCATTGGAGTTCGAGCGAGCGGCACCGATCTCCTCGAAACTGCGTCCGTCGCCGGCAAGCGTCGCTTCAAGCTTCGTCGATCTCTGCCACCTCTTGATGGCGACATCGACATATCCAGGCTCGTATTCGACGCCAAATCCGATGCGGCCGACTTTCTCGGCCGCCAGAATGGTCGTGCCTGAACCTGCGAACTGATCGAGCACGCCGTCGCCACGCCCCGTGCAATCGAGAAGCGCATCAGCGACGAGAGAGACGGGCTTTGGCGTCGGATGGGCGGCGAGCGCCTCCATGCGGCCTCGCCCGAAGGTGTTGACCCCCGCGTAGGTCCAAACGTTGGAGCGATTGCGGCCGAAACGGCCCAATTCGACATTGTTTCTGTACGGATGGCCGCCAACCCGGAAGACGCCGATGAGTTCATGCTGCGAACGGTAGAACGAGCCCTGGCCGGCGTTCGACTTGTTCCAGACCACGAGGTTCAGCATGTCCCCATAGAGCTCGCGTCCAACGTCGATCAGATCGCCGATGTGGCGCCAGTCCATGCAGACGTAATGGACCGCCCCTTCAGCCGAGACGCGAACGCCATTGGCGAGCGTTTCAAGGAGGAACTTTCGAAACTGCGCCGGGGCCATTTCGCCAGAGGCGAAAGCGAATTCGGGATGTCGAACCCGCCCGCGCCCGCCAATCTCGCTCACCCGCAGGTTGTATGGCGGATCGCAAAACACCGCCGACGCCATTGCGCCCTCCATCAGGCGGGCGAAGTCGGCGGCTTCTCGCGCATCGCCGCACAAGAGCCGGTGTTTTCCCAGCCACCACAAATCCCCGCGTCGCGTTGCCGGAGTCCGGGGCAAAGCTGGCACGATATCTTCTGGCTGTGGCCTCGAGGGGGCCATATCCGTCAGGAGCAGGTCGATCTCTGGCGCCTCAAATCCAGTCAAAGAGACGTCGAAGCCGTCGGCCGGCACAAGGTCGATCAGCTCGCCGAACTCGATCGCCAGGATTTCCCGATCCCAACCGCCCTGTTCGGCGAGTTTGTTGTCGGCGATCACATAGGCGCGCTTTTGCGCCTCGTTGAGATGGCCGAACCGGACAACCGGCGCATGAGCTCAACCCTTCCAGCCGCGCGGCCGCAAGACACCCATGGCCGGCAAGAACCATATCGGCGTCGTCGACGATCACCGGATTTAGAAACCCGGCGCTTCTTATGCTCGCCGCGATCTGTCTAATCTGCTTTTTGGAATGTGTTCGCGCGTTTCTAGGGTTACGCCGAAGCGCACCAATCGGGATCCATTCGATGCGGGGCGAGCCCGCCGGGCCCTCGCGATTTTTCGATGAAGCTGAAGTATCCGCCAAAGCCATTGCCGCCTCCGTGACTATATCTTGATCACGATAGACCGCGGCTTGCGTCAAAAGCTAAGGGAGAAAAATCCCTAGGTTTTTGGGTATTTTTTCATCACAAAGTTGATAGCCGCCTTCGCTTGGTTCTCAGCCGAAGCCTTGATGCCTAAAATTCTGTAAATTATTGCGAGGAACTCGAGAAATGGACCATGGGCTTTGCCGCCTCCCGGTGGGGTGATGCGGGTCGGCCTTGTGCCCGTCAGGCCATAAAAGTGCTCCGCCACAGTCCGCGCAACCTGCGTTACCTGACTTTTTTGAGGCGCGCCCCTGCCAGCCGGTGGCGGGAGCTTTGGATGTTCCGCGTGCGCAATTTCGACGATTAAGATGCGCAGTTTCAGACGCAGGAGTGCCATTGCCGACATGTCTTCACAAAGTATCTTGGCGTGTTTCTTCAAGGCGACTAGTCTTCGCTTTGTGGCGTCCGGCGAAGCAACCTTACGGTCGACTGGCTTCATCAAAGCAAGTTGACGCCCAATGCCAGGTATCAAACATTCATACGGAATTCCCCCTTCGTCAGGAGGGGCGATTGGCAGCTTACGGAAAGCGGCTTCGAGTTCTGCTTGCAGACCGGTCATGTCGGTGCTCCGTGTATCCGGGTGGCTGTAGCTCAGAAACGCCTGGTACTTGAACCGAATCGTTTCCGGCACGCGTTCCCTCTATGTAACAGGCCCACGGCCTGTCGAGGCGATATGCCGGGCAAACATCGGGCAGGTGCAGGCACTGAACCTGCTCGGCGAACCGCTGCGGCGATCCGCGGCCCCGAAGGGATTTCCCGATGAAAACGCGGCCTGGATCGATGGATTGGCACAACGCCTCGACGTTGCCAATCAATTGGTGCGGCGCCGGCACGACCGATCCCAAACTGGCGGCCGAAGCCGTCCGTGGAGGCGCCGGTCGACGGCATCGACTGGGTTAACGGGAATTTAGTTGGATACCGGCGTACGGTCAAAAAATTGATCCGAGGTCCAATTCCCTATTCGGGCGCGAGAATTCCCTGTTCGGCAAAAATAATTCCCTGTTCCGGCAAAAAAATTCCCTGTTCCATTTGCTAGGGAATTTTGCTGCAAGCATTTGAATTTGCTGGTTGATTAGGAGCGAGAATTGCAGAAAAAGGCCCAAATTTGAAAAATTCCCTGTTAAATTCCCTGTTCGCAGGGAATTGACTCGCGGAGACCGGTTCGCAGTTGACTGTCTCATCAGCCATACACCTCCCTGATATGACCGTGTATTTTCAGTTTCCACGGGCGCCGGAATAGTCCCGATTCTTCCGCGCGTTAGCGCTCCGGCGAACGCGCGCTCGGGCGTCGCAACCGATTCGTGACCACAGTGAATCACCCCAAACTCGTCAAAACTAGGGTTTTTCAGCAAACTGTTAGAACTCGACAAGCTCCGCTGCGGACGCGACAATCCTCTCGCTGCGGACTGGCGGGCGCGGGCGCGAATCCCAATATCTGCGGTGCTGCTTTCTTCGCATATGCGCGCCTCGAGGGATCGCATACGAGTCAAGCTGATTACGGGTCTCCTGGTAGGATGAAACCCAAACAGATGATTCCGCATCTGATTGGATTTTTTATCCCCAGCTATTTGATCTTATCGGCCTACTTTGAACTGAAACGCCCGCCGACCGGGGTGATGCTATGCTCGCAGCCAGCGAGTCTCTTTAATGGAGAATTGCGATGGCGAGAGGTCAAGTTCGTAGTAACCGTGAAGCCAAGAAGCCGAAAAAGGAGAAGCCGAAGGTCGCGGAGTCCGCCCCCTCGCTCATGAAGATTGCGACTCCGCCCAAGAAGAAATAACGGGAAGAATAGCATCGTCGCCGAGAGCGGGATGAAAACGGCCGCTTCTCCGGAACGCTGATGCCGGCGCCTGGCGCAAGGCCGCCGGGGCGGCAGTTCGCGGATTCTTCAGGAGTTCGATCAAGAACCGACGTACCGCTGACGTGGTCGTTTGTCTGAGGACGACCCTTAGCGGGGCATTGTCAGGCTTGTTTGTTATACTGTGTCAAGCGCGCAGGGCGCTTTAAGGCCACATTTAAATACCGATTCGGCAGGTTTTCGCCGAACCAAATCGGCGCACAAATCGCTTATTCTTGGCTAATATGTCAATGTCCTCTCCGGAGTTCACATCTGACAAGCACGCAACGATCGGCGACACTATTGCGCCAGTTTCCGCCCTCTCGGATCGTCTGCCTGACGGAGGGAGACGGTCGAAACGCTTTACCTTCTCGGTGAGCAGGACCGCATCGTCGGGGTCTCAGGTTATGCCGTGCGGCCGCCGCAGGTCCGGCGCGAGAAGCCGCGCGTTTCGGCCTTCACCTCGGCCGATATTCCGAAGATCCGCGCGCTTGAGCCGGACCTCGTCCTCACCTTCTCCGATCTCCAGGCGGAGATCGCGGCAGAGCTGATCGGCGCAGGCATTGCCGTTCATGCTTTCAATCAGCGCGATATCGCTGGCATTCTCGCGATGATCCGCACCGTCGGCGCTTTGGTCGGAGCGGTAGATAAGGCGGAAAGGCTTGCCCGGAGCTATGAAGCTCGCCTTAACGAGGTGGCGGCGTCGGTTCGTGGGCGGCCGAAGCCGAGGGTTTACTTCGAGGAGTGGGACGATCCGCTCATCAGCGGCATTGGCTGGGTCTCGGAACTCATCGAGATTACCGGTGGCGAGGAGGTGTTTCCCGAACTGAGAAAACAGAAGGCCGCCAAAGACCGAATTGTCTCGCCACATGACGTGATCGCTGCGGCGCCCGACGTCATTGTCGCCTCTTGGTGCGGCAAGAAGGTCGTTCTGGACAAGATCCGGCAACGTCCGGGCTGGGACGCGATCCCGGCGGTACGCAACGGCCGCATCGTCGAGATCAAGTCGGCGCTCATCCTGCAGCCAGGACCTGCGGCCCTGACCGACGGCCTCGACGCAATCCTCGCCGCGCTGGGACATGGGAAATGATCGGCGGGTTAGCGCTCTACCTTCTCCAGTGTCGAACGATGAAGATCCGCCGGCAAGGATCGCCCGATAACTTTCGAAAGGAATTGTCATGGACACCGCGCGCTATCACAAGGTGAAAATTGGCGAACACGAGTTGAATGCCGAAACGCTGATGCTCGGATACGGCTATGATCCGAAGTCTCTCGGAAGGGTCGGTCAAGCCACCGGTGTTTCTAACCTCCACCTTCGTCTTCCAAACGGCAGAACAGGGTCGCGATTTTTTCGACTATTTGGCTGGACGCCGCGCGCCTCCGGTCGACGGGCAAACCGGCCTCGTTTATTCTCGCTTCAATCATCCGAACCTGGAAATCGTCGAAGATCGGCTCGCAATCCACGAAAAAGCCGCAAGCGGGCTGGTGTTTGCCTCCGGCATGGCGGCGATCGTCACTCTGATGCTTGCTTATGTGCGATCGGGCGAAACGGTCTTACATAGCCGCCCACTCTATGGGGGCACGGAAGTTCTCATCGATAAGACCCTTGCGCCCTTCGGCGTCAAAGGCGTCGGCTTTACGGACGGACTCGACGAGCAAAAAATTCGCTCGGCCGCCGAGCGCGCCCGTGCCGATGGGCGCATCGCAATGATTTTTATCGAGACGCCGTCAAATCCGATGAACAGCCTCGTCGACATCGCGCTCGTGAGACGAATTGCGGAGGACACCACACGCAGCCAAGGCTCGCGACCGATCGTCTGTTGCGACAACACGCTCCTCGGGCCCGTGTTTCAATCGCCTCTCCGACATGGCGCTGATTTATCGCTTTATTCTCTCACGAAATATGTTGGCGGCCATAGCGATCTGATTGGCGGCGCAATTCTAGGCTCCGCCGCCGACCTGAAGCCCATTCGCGCGATGCGCAGCGCCATCGGCACGCAGCTCGACCCGCATTCGTGCTGGATGTTGGCGCGCTCTCTGGAGACGCTTTCGCTTCGGATGGGGCGAGCGGCCAGCAATGCCGCGACCGTGGCGAACTTCCTCGCTGGTCACCCCAAGGTGGCGTGCGTCCATTATCCGCCTTTGCTTCCCGCCGACCACCCCACGCAGAAGTTGATGGAGAGGCAGTCCAGTTCGGCCGGCTCGACATTCTCCTTCGACGTCAAAGGAGATCAAGCGGACGCGTTCGCCTTCCTCAATCGCCTTCAGGTATTCAAATTGGCGGTCAGCCTGGGGGGAACGGAATCCTTGATTTGCCATCCCACGACGACGGTGCACTCCGGGCTCACGGAACAAGCCCGTCGTGAAATCGGAATTACTCCGTCATTGGTTCGCATGTCGATCGGGATCGAGCATCCTGACGATCTTATCGCCGACATTAGCCAAGCCTTCGCGTGACGTCCGCTGCTGTGAAGATCCTATGAGGGCGAGCGGCGCCCAGGGTCGAGTATCCTTGGTTGATCGCAAGAACTCGAGGAGAATTGAGATGACACAATTCGCAAGACCCACCCCCGCCGCTGCCGATTACGATAGTACCATCATTGGAGCTCTGGAGTTGAGCGAAAAGAAATGGGTGCTCGCGGTTCATAGCCCCCCATGCGACAGCGTCTGCATCCGTAGTAACAGCCGCTGTTGAGGAATTCGTCAGCGATCGCCCCGCCCATATTCTCCTGGCGATAGGTGATGTTGCGGATGCCGCGATCCTCGCAGGCGAGCACGAGCGCGGTTGGTACACGTTGGCCCAGAATGAAGGTGACGCCATGCCGGACCAGTCCGTCGGCGACGACATCGACGACCGTGCGCGCCGTCGTCATGACAGATGCTCCAAGACGGCATCCGCAACGGCGTCCGGCGCCTCACGCGTTGGAAAATGCCCGATCTCGTCGAGCACCACGCGTCGGTAGCCACCGGTAAAATATCTGTCTTTGTCTTCGGTGCTCTTGGCCAACACGGTGCCATCCGCAGCGCCTTGGATCATCAGGGTCGGAACATTCAGACGCTCCGTCGCCGCGATCTTCTGGCGCAGCACATCGTAGCGTGGATCGCGGGGCTCTTCACGCCAACGGCCCCGATAGCTACTGAGCGTGATCGCAAGCCAATCAGGATTTTCGAAGCTCCGCGCAACCGCCTCGAATGTCGCTTCGTCGAACCAGCCCTGCGGGCTCCACGTCTCCCATTGGATGCGGGCAAAGCCCTTTGGGTCTTCAGCCACAGCCTCCGCGCCGCGGTCGACCGACATGAACCACTGGTACCACCAGGCGCGCGATTGCTCGAACGGCGGCACCGGAAACCCGCCACGGGGCGAATAACCGAGAGAGAGCGCAGTTACCGTCTCCAGTCGCTCGGGTGCGATCGCGCCGAGGGCATAGGCGGTGCGTGCGCCCCAGTCGTGACCGATGACCGAAAAGCGCTTCACCTTAAGCGCATCCATCAGATCGAGCGCATCCTGCGCCAGCGCTTCCGTGCGTCCATCGCGACAGGTTGAAGCCGAAAGAAACCGGGTCTGCCCGAAGCCCCGAAGCCAGGGCATGATTGTTCGGATGCCGACCCTGGATAACCGCTCGGCGACGGAGAGCCACGTGGTGGCGTCGTCCGGCCAACCATGGAGCAGCAAGGCGACCTTGTCTAACCCTTCGCCGGCCTGGAGAAAGGCGATTTCAAGCACATCCGTGGTCGCCTTGGTTGGCGTGGAGACTGCAGACTGCAACATTAGTGTTTAACGTTGGCCCGCTCAGCGGGTTCCTGTTGACGTGAAGGTCCGAAGTCGCCAGTCCAGCGGCTCAGACTTCCAGGATTCGTTAGTCCTAATTCAGGACGTCTCCGGCTCCGCAAGCTCGACATCGACTTGCTCTTCGCGCGTGGCCTGCTCGAGGGCGTCAAGCAGGTCGGGCTGTTCCGCATAGGCTGGCGGATTGTTGAAGGTCCGGTAATGGATCGGGCAAAGTTTCGCGGCGCGCAGCAGCCTGCTTCGACAGCGCCGCTGCGAACTTCTCCAACAGATCGCGTCGCATAGTGACGCGCCCTAATCGCTTGAGCCTGCCGTCTTCCAAAGCCACCGCCTCGGCAAAGGCGCAGTGAATATCCAGTCCGATGACGCGAGCGTGATCTTGCCCGCTCGGCGCTGGCTGAAGAAAGCATTAAGCAGCTGATGACGATTCCAGGCATCCATATGATCGTCGCGCTGGCCATCAAGGCGGCGGTTGGAGATGTCGAGCGCTTCGCGCGGCCGCAGAAGCTCGTCAGCTACATCGGTCTGAATCCGAGCGTCCGACAATCCGGACCGGGGCCCGCTTACCATGGGCGGATTACGAAGCAAGGACGGGGACATGCGCGCGTAATCAGCCTAACAGCAATTAGATTGCTCCTTATAAGATGCCAAGTATGCCGTCTGCCCTGCTGTCCGGTGGGCGACATCTTCCCTTCTGGCGATCTCCGTTCAGGAACTCGCGGCCGCGGGCGGTAATTGCGCGACGGACCTGTTGGATCGCGGAACGTCGCCGAGATAAGCCTCGCGAAGAGAAAAGGCCGCGGCATCGAATTGATGTTCAAGCTCCCGCAACTTTTTTCCAAAGTCGTACCCGGCTTCCGAAAGCCGCGCGAGCTTAAGCTCCTGGTGAGTTCGGTCACCTTGGCGGTGACGATATCCACGACCTTCGCCACATCGACCGCGCGCCCAATTCCAGACTGCCCTGAGAGGGGGTCATCGCGGCCGTCACCTCGGCGGTGATCCTGGCCTTCACTTCCGGCTCGTTAAGCTGGTGGATGCCTTTTTTCAGCTTCCGCTCCTCCTGAGTCTCGAACGCATAGGTGGGCTGCTCGCCTTCGTCAAAGCCGCCACTTTGGCCGGTGAGCGCGGTTTCCATGCAGGAACGACTATTGAGAACCGTGGCTCCCTCGGGCGAAGTCGCCGTTGGCGCCGACCGTGACAAGCGTGCGGATGGCGATGATCGAACGGCTTCAGAGTCGGCTCTTCATCGGCGTGGGAGCGCCACGCAAGCTGCTCCGATGCCTTCCTGGATTGCCGACTCAGGCCTTTGTCTCCTCGCCCAAGAAACGCGCTATGTCGCGCGCCACATCCGCTTGCGCTCGCGCGCGCTCAGCGGCTCCTTCGCTCGGCTTCTCGGGGCCGGAACCGCTCGCAGCCTTATCCAGATCGATGGCAGCCTGATCCCGAAGCGCGGCATAGGTCAGCACGCGGTTGATACAGCGCTGGCGCTCGGCGACGATTACGGCTTCGATCGTAGCGTCCGTCGCCTCTCCATGCCGTTCCTTTTCCACTGTCAATTTATCGCTCATTGTTCACACCTTTCTTCAAATCGACGCGACCGCGATTTTTCAACGCCATCCTTAAATTTTGCACAAGATCATCGCCCAAGGAAGGTTTCCCCCCAACACCGTGTTACAGCCCTCGTCGCCCGGACCGGCGATCCGGGCGTCCTTCTGGCTGCTCCTTCTGGGAATGGAAAGGGCAACGTAGGCAGTTCGTATCGTATGATCGTGAATTCTGCATCGTTCGCATTGTCGAGCGTGATTTCGAGCACCTGATTGATGAGATCGCTATTTTGATCCAGTTCGTCGAGGGCCGTCTCGAACAGTTTAATTTGCATATCGAGGTCCATCCCAACCAGCCCGTTGAGGCAGATGAGACCGGCGTGAATCATAGCCTTTCGGTATTCCCCTTTTGATCCGGGCGCATCGGCTGGGCCGCAGAAATCGATGGAGTTTTTGGTTACAAATTTCCAGTCCCCCTCACGGGTGAGCAACCACCGGTTGAAGATAAAGGCCCGCCACAAGGCGTTAGCCTCGACAGTTTCGCCGGCCCGGTGCATGTCGAATGGGATACCGAGGCGGCGCTGACGCCACTTGGGCAATTGCCGTTCTTCATCGATTTTCTGAAAGCGGCCGGCCTGTGCGACGCTTTCATTGCGGATTGCCCTCTACGTTATACGAGCCCGAACGCGCCGAAAAAACGCGACGTGTTGGGAACGACAATGCTGTCGATGTTGTCTGGGCACAAGCGTTATGCTCACATAGCGGGGCTCCGTTGCGATAGCGTTCTTTGTACTAGTTGATATTTGATCCGACATTTGGTGTCATAAGGCCGAAGCGAGAGCCGAGGCTGGGCGCGGAGCTGGCCAGGGTTGCGGAGAGCCCGGCCTCGGCGTTTTATGAGGACACCGACGATGACCAAGGACCAGAAGATTATCAAAGGAAAGGTGGGCTTGGCTCAAGCTCGCCAGGCAGCTCGGCAATGTGAGCCAGGCCTGCAAGATGCTCGGCTATAGCCGCGACAGCTTCTACCGCTTCAAGGAACTCTATGACAAAGGCGGCGAGCTGGCGTTGCAAGAGATCAGCCGCAGGAAGCCAATCCTGGCGAACCGGACCGCGCCCGAGATCGAGGCGCGGATCGTTGAATTTTCGCTGGAGCAGCCGGCCTTCGGCCAGATCCGCGTCGCTAACGAAATGAGGAAACTTGGCCACTCGATCTCGCCGGCCGGCGTGCGCGGCGTCTGGCAGCGCCATGATCTCGAGACGATGAAGAAACGGCTCAAGGCGCTGGAAGCCAAGGTTGCTGAGGCAAGGCCGGATCCTGACCGAGGCGCAGGTCATAGCCTTGGAGAAAGCCAAGACCGAAAAGGAGGCGCACGGGCCAAGTTCGAGAGCGAATGCCCGGGCTACTGCGGGGCGCAGGACACGTTCTATGTTGGCAACATGAAAGGGGTCGGCCGCATCTACCAACAGACCTTCATCGACACCTATTCGAAAGTGACGTTTGCCAAACTCTATGATCGCAAGACGCCGATCACCGCGGCCGACCTCTTGAACGATCGGGTCGTGCCCTTCTTCGACGAAAAGGAAGTGAAGCTCTCACCTGTTCTGACCGATCGCGGCACCGAATATTGCGGCAATCCCGAGCATCACGAATACGAGCTCTATCTCGCGGTGGAAGATATTGACCATTCCAGGACCAAGACGAAGAGCCCACAAACGAATGGCATCGCTGAGCGCTTCCACAAGACAGTGCTGGATGAGTTCTATCGCATCGCCTTCCGAAAGAGGCTCTATGCCTCGATCGGGGATTTGCAGGACGACCTCGATCTATGGGTCAAAAGCTACAACGAGGAGAGACCGCATCAAGGCCGCTGGTGCTTCGGCAAGACGCCGCTGCAAACATTCCTTGACGCCATCCCGTGTCAAACAGCATTGAATCGGGACCCCGGATCGGTGTGCAAAAGGTACCCCTTTTGGCGGGGAGGAACGACAGCGCTCGCCCCCGGCGGAGCTGGTCAGGGTTGCGCAGCCGGGGCGAGCGCGGTGGCGTGGGAGGGGGCTTTGAGCGCTAGGCGCGGTTTTTGAAGCGCCAGCTTTCATTTCCGGTTTCGACGATGTCGCAGTGATGGGTGAGACGATCGAGGAGCGCGGTCGTCATCTTGGCGTCGCCGAAGACGCTCGGCCATTCGCCGAACGCCAGATTGGTCGTGACGATCACCGAGGTGCGTTCGTAGAGCTGGCTAACGAGATGGAAGAGCAATTGCCCGCCAGCCTGAGCGAAGGGCAGATAGCCGAGTTCGTCGAGAACGGTGAAGTCCTTGCGAGTGAGGTAATCGGCAATTCGTCCCTGCCGCCCTGCGCGTGCTTCGGCCTCCAGGCGATTGACGAGATCGACTGTATTGAAGAAGCGGCCGCGCAGGCCGGCGCGGATGCAGCTTCGCGCGATGGCAATGGCGAGATGCGTCTTGCCGGTCCCGGTGCCCCCCACGAGAACGACGTTGCGTTGCTGCGCGATGAAGCCGCCTCCAGAAAGATCACGCACCAGGGTTTCGTTGACGGTCGTGCCGTCAAAGTCGAAGTCATCGATGTCCTTGGCCAGAGGGAGTTTGGCGATGGTCATCTGATATTTGATGGAGCGCGCCTGCTTTTCGGCAATTTCGGCCTTAAGAAGATCGCCGACGATTTGTGGCGGCTCGTGCTGCCGCTTTATGCCAGCCGCCATCACATCATCATAGGCGGTTCGCATGCCGAAGAGCTTGAGTTCGCTCATGAGGTCGAAGATTTGCGTGCGTTCCATCAGCCTGAACTCCTCAGTTGATCGTACCGGGCACAATCGGCGAGCGGGACGTGCCGGAGTTTCAGCGCGTCCGGGGTGAGTATGGTGAGTGGCGGACCGGGATCACGGCGACGCGCCAGAATGTTGAGAACGACGTCGGCGGAATGGACGCCCTCGCTCAACGCCTCGGCACAGGCGGCCTCGACCGCCGGCAGCCCGTCGTCGAGAACCGCCGCGAGGATTTTCACCATCTGCCGATCGCCATCGGCGGAGCCGGTGAGTTTGCGGCGAATTTTCTCCATGGCCGAGGGCAAGACCCAGTCCTTGAACGGCGCGCCATTCCTCAGAGCGCCGGGCTTGCGGGCCAGAACCGGAACGTAATGCCAGGGATCGTAAATCGTCTCTTCGCGGCCAAAGGATCGCCGATGTTCGCCGGCGGCGATCCCGTCCTGGCGAATGACGATCCGGTCTGCATAAGCGTGGATTTCGACCGGACGCCCGACCGCGCGCGCCTTCACCGAGTATTTGTTGTTATCGAACCGGATAAGGCAGGTCTTGGACACCGCCGCGCTCACTGCATGGAAGCCGTCGAAGCGGCCGCGCAGTTGCACGAGCTTTTGCCGTTCGTCCTCGAAAACCTCCCAGATCGTGCGGCTGGCGCATTCTGGATGACGATGCGCCTTGGCGTAAGCGACACATTTGTCGAGGAGCCAGGCATTCAATTCGTCATAGCTCTTGAATCTCAGGCGCGGCGTGAAAAAGCGCTCACGCACCAAGCCGACCTGGTTCTCGACCTGGCCCTTTTCCCAGCCCGAGGCCGGCGTGCAGGCCACTGGCTCGACGAGATAATGCCCGCACATTTGAAGGAAGCGGCGATTGTATTGCCGGTCCTTGCCGGCGAAGATTGTCTCCACCGCGGTTTTCATATTGTCATAAATGCCGCGCTCGCAGGCGCCTTTGAAAAAGGCAAAGGCGCGGTCATGCGCGTCAAAGACCATCTCTTGGGTCTCGCGTGGATAGGCGCGGACAAACGGCATGCGGCTGTGACAGAGCCGCATATGGGCGACCTTCACGGTCACCGTCGCGCCGTTCAGCACGACGATTTCATGGCTCCAGTCGAACTGATAGGCCTCGCCGGGAGCAAAGGTGAGCGGCACATAAGCCTGCGCCAGCGCCACACCGCGTTCCTTGCGCCACGTTTTCGCGTAACGGCGAACCGCGTCGTAGCTTCCGGCATAACCAAGGCTGCGCAGTTCTTCGAATAGCCGAACAAGCGTCAGCCGCTCGCGCGCCGATTTTTCTGCATTCTCCAACAGCAGGGAATCCAGCCGCTCCCGCCACGGTCCGATCTTGGGAAGCGGCTGCGTCAAGCGTTCGTAATGGAACTCGGTCGCTTCGGATCGGATGACCTTCCGGACGACCTTTCTGGAGACGTGCAGCTCCCGGCAAATCTCCTTGATCGGCTTTTTCTGAACAAAAAACGCCCGGCAAATCTTGGCGATCGTTTCCACAACCAGCATTCCAATCTCGGCCTCCCAAAATCCAGGAGGCCACTGTGGACCCTCAGCCCCGGGGTCCCGATTGGATGCAAATCACCCCAAAAGCGGGGTCCTTATTCCATGCTTATTCACAGGCTGTGGCTATCAAGCCTCCGGTGCGCGCCACTGCGCTATTCAAACCTGAAGCGGAGCCCATATGACGCGCGTCTACAGAGCCGAGTACAGCCGTTGTTAGCGGGGCGACAGCACCCGCCATACCGAAGGCCACGACCAGGATCGCAGGCAGGACTGTTGTCCAGTAGCTTGACGCCCCATTGATACGAAGCAACAGCAGGAAACCGGCCGCCACGACGAGCGGCCCGACGGTCAAGGGAGTCCGCGCACCGATTTGGCCGGCCAATTTTCCCATCCATGGCGACGTAACCGCTAAAACCAGAGGAATTGGAAGCAGCGCTCCGCCAGTCGCCGTGCCCGAATACAAGCCCCCCTTGATCAGCACATAGGGCACAAGGAGCAGCAAACCGCCCAGCGCGCCGTAAAGCAATAGCGTGACAATGGTGAGTCCAGTGAACCGCCGTGAAGCAAACATAGTAAGCGGCATCATGGCCGAGTTCCCCCGCCGCTCCTCAACCCCTAGAAAGGCCAACAGGAGCACCGCTCCTCCGCCAATCGCGATCACCGCAGACGTCGTCCACCCATCAGAGCCTGACCCGACGGTCAATCCCCACGTCATGACGCCGAGGCTCGCGGTCGCCAGGAGGGCTCCAAGCAGGTCGAGCGGCGCCGGCTTAGGGTTTGCAGGAGGATCTCGCACGAAACCAAGCGCGAGGCCTATGGCCGCCACGGCAAGCGGCAAATTGAGGAGGAAGATGGCCCGCCAGCCGACGGTGTCGATCAGCCAGCCTCCGAGGATGGGTCCAGCCGCCCCGGTGACGGCACCCATGGCCGCCCAGATTCCAATCGCCCTTCCCCGGGTAGCCCCCGAAAACGCGCCGCCCAGAATCGCCAAACTGTTGGGCATCAGGAGGGCTGCGCCCATACCCTGAAGGCCCCGCGCGACCAGAAGCCAGGTCAAAGTGCTGGCGACCGCGCAGCCGTATGAGGCCAGTGCGAATACGGCAATGCCGACGACAAGCAATAAGCGTCGTCCGAATCGATCGCCGGCCGCCCCTCCCACAGCAGCAGCGCGCTTAGAGGAAGCAGGTAGGCGTTGACCACCCACTGCAGATCCGTCGCGGTGCTATGGAAGCTGCGGCCTATCGTAGGAAGTCCCACATTGACGACTGACCCGTCGATGAAGGCTAGGCTCGACGCCAATATCGTGGTCGCCAATACCAAATGGGGATGGTTCGAGGCGGCCTCCGTGGGCGCAATGCCGGACGCGGTCGCCAAGGTGCGATCGCAAGTCATGTGTACGCCCGAGCTCACCTTGCGCAGCTCCTAAGATCAGCGAGGTCTAGGTGCCATGTCGGCGGCCGGGGGCATTGTCATATGTGGACATCCGATAATCGCGGTTGGCACGTGATCCGCCGATAGTGCCGCGATCCGGGCAGGCTTGCCCGCTGATTCGCACTGTCGGAGGTTGATCGATGACCCATTTTGTTGGATTGGACGTTTCGCGGAAGATGACGGCCAATTGCTTCGTCGACAATGCCGGGCGCAGACTTTGGCGAGGTCACTGCCCCACGGTTCCAGAACAAATCACCGTTTTGGTCCGCCGGCATGCGGGGGATGACGCCCGTATAGGGATCGAGACCGGAGCGATGACGCCATGGCTGGTGCATGAACTCCGCAATCTCGGGCTCGAAGTCGTTTGTCTCGATGCCAGGCATGCGCGCGCCGCCCTCAAGATGCAGATCAACAAGACGGATCAGAACGACGCGGAGGGATTGGCTCAGATCGTTCGCACCGGCTGGTACCGGTCTGTTCACGTCAAGTCTTTCGAAAGCCACCGCGCGCGTGCTCTTCTGGGCGCAAGGACTCAACTCACCGGTATGACGACCCGATTGTCCAACCACATCCGGGGGGTGCTCAAGACGTTCGGCTTTCTGCCCGGCGCGATGCGGGGATTGCCCTTCGATCGGAAGGTTGAAGCTCTGCTGCTCGACCGTTCCGAGGTCGCGCTGATTGTCCGGCCTATGCTCGTTGCCTGGCGGCAGCTGCGCGAGCAGATTGCTGTTTTCGACAAAGCGATCCGCGCCCTGGTGAAGTCGAACTCCGCCTGCCGGCTTCTCATGAGCGTGCCGGGCATCGGCGTGCTGTCCGCACTCGCGTATGTCAGCACAGTTGAGGATCCAGCGCGCTTTGGCCGATCACGATCGGTAGGCGCGCACCTCGGGCTCACGCCGCGACAATATCAATCGGGCGAGGTCGATCGCAGTGGCAGAATATCGAGGTGCGGAGACACGCTCGCTCGTACTCTGTTGTACGAGGCCGCTGTCGTGATCCTGTCGCGGGTCAAGAGAGCCTCGCGCTTGAAGGATTGGGCGCGCGCGATCGCCAAGCGATCGGGTAATGGCAAAGCACGGGTGGCGCTGGCTAGAAAGCTCTCCGTTATCTTGCATAGTGTCTGGCGTTCGGGAGAGCCGTTCCGCTGGTCGGAGCACGCAAGAGCCGCCTGACTCCATTGTTCGTAGGATTCATCCGAGCAAGATTGCGGATGTAATGGTTGCCCGCCGGGCGAAGGTACGGGTGGCTGCGAGAGTGGGCCTTGAGCGGCGTCATTGTATGCCAGCTCGTTGTGGACATTGCAGCACCTGTGCTTCGGACCAGATGTTGCGGCGGATTATTCCGACCGCGGAGAGAACCGTGACCCGGGGCGGGGACAAAAAACCATTGACAAACGAAACGCGATTAGAGAACGCCCCCGTTTGGCAAGAGTTTTCATGAGCGTTTGTGCAAGACGGTCGGATGCAGTCATGTTGGAATGGACAGCCTCGTCGAGCCGAGCCAATATTCCAGATCGCGGTGATCGACCGACCATAAAAACGATGAGGCGGATTCTCTGATTGAATGTGCCATCATCCTTGGTCTTCAGCTGCGCCATGACGTACTGAGCGCGCACTTCGCCGGTCTGGGCGGATCCCGAAGCTCGATGAAACCGTCGATCCCGGCATCGAGCGGACCAGTCGGATGGAAGCTGAGGCCGGCCGCAAGCACTCGTTCGGAGAACAGGTGTCGGCCCCGCTCCCCGATCGGCTGCTGTCTGGAGATGAATTTTCCTTTTGCCATCGGTGATCCGGCCATACCACCGTAATCATCGCAAACGCTGCTGATTTCGCGCAAAACGGCAGAAAAGGCGGCACTCACGAGTTATCGCCCCGGCGTTAAGGGTACCTAGCCAGCGAAGCTTTTCAAACTTCAGCTTGTGCCAGCGGTGCCCGGCGATTTACGACTTGCATGTTATGAAGAATTCGCCGCGCCTTTTGCTTCAAGGCATCCACCGAGCGTTGATGAAGAGCAGTCTCGGGGCGCCTCCGCTTATGCCTTTCGCACGCCGAGCAATTCCTACGATTCGATCCATCAGGGGACCCATGACCGATTGGAATTCTGCCCTCTATATGAAATTCGAGAGCGAGCGCACGCGGGCAGCGCGTGATCTTGTCGCGCAAATTCTGGCGTTCAACCCCGGCAGCATCTTCGACCTTGGCTGTGGTCCGGGCAACGGCACGGAATTGCTGGCCGCAGCCTTTCCTAGCGCGACGATCGTCGGCCTTGATTTGTCCGACAATATGCTTGCTGTCGCGCGCACTCGAGTCGCCATCGCCCAATTCGTCAAGCAGGATATCGAATCCTGGCGTCCAGTAGAGAAGGTGGACCTCATCTTCGCCAATGCGGCATTGCATTTCGTGCCCAACCACCATGAATTCATGGTGCGGCTCGTCTCCTTCCTGCACGAGGGCGGGCGGCTCGCGGTGCAGATGCCAAACAATATTCAAGAGCTATCGCATGCTTTGATGCGGATGGTGGCAGCCGATGGGCCTTGGGCGAAGAGGCTCGTCCCTATCGCCAAGACCCGCCCCATGATCGGTGCATTCGACTTATATTACCAGTTGTTGACGCCCGTCTGTTCCCAAATTGACATATGGCAGACGACTTATGTCCATCCTCTAGACGGCCCGGACGACATCGTCGACTGGTTCGAGGGGTCAGGACTGCGGCCTTTTCTCGAGCCCTTAAGTCCCAGTGAACGTGAAGCCTTTTTGTCGCGCTACCGTGCGGAGCTATCTGCTGCCTATCCGAAGCAGCCGGATGGCAAGGTGCTCCTGCGATATCCGCGCCTGTTCTTCGTGGCGCAAAAGTGATGACATCGGAAGTATTGTCTGCGCCGAACTGGCAAAAGGATTTTGAATGCTTGTGCGGCACGGGAGAGGGCGGTCATCTCTCCGTTCCTGTATGGAAGTGGGAGGGTGTTCGGACGGCCGACGCCAATCGCCAGCTCTCCATCTCCAGCTCGCATCGAAACGCTGTTCGCGCATCGCAAGCGACGGCCCGCTTCGTCGCGGCGACTAAGGCCGAGGGCAAGGCCGGCATGAAAAAGTGCGGCGCCCAAATCCGATCACGGCCCTGGACGGCGCCTTGTCCTGCGCCTATCTCGACGCTGAGATCGACCGTCGATGCTTGGCGAGAGGCGCGATGCTTGGCGCAGGTCCTGCCCCGGCGCGCCCATCGTCCTAAGCGAGGACCAACATGAACCGTCCCCTCTCCCGCCTCGCCACGCGCGCCGCCTATGGCGCGAGCCAGCTGCCGCGCATCGCCTGGTATCTGGGTCACGGCCTCGCCATGACCCGGATCGCGCAGCGGGCGCGCCAGAGCGGGAGCGCGCGGCCTCGCCCCCATACCGACGCGCCAATTCCGGACCGCAAACGATTCTTCGCGGACCTGGGGGCTCTTTGGCGGCAAGACCTCGCCAATGTCGAAGCGGGCGTCTATCCTCTCCCCGCGGATCATGACGGCTCATTGAAAATGCTTCTCCACCGCTCGCGGCTCTTCTTCGAAGATCTTCCCGCCGTCCACCGCCGCCGGGAAAGCGGCAACCACAGCGAAGTGCTGTCCGAGGAGACGCGCGGGAAGCGGCCCCGCTACTATCTCCAGAATTTCCATTTCCAGTCAGGCGGCTGGATGACGGACGAGTCAGCCCAGCGGTACGATACGCAGGTCGAAGTGCTCTTCAACGGCGCCGCGAACGCCACGCGGCGTCAGGCGCTGCCGCCGCTCCATGACGTCTTCGCCGGGCGCGACCAACGCCGGTTGATGCTTCTCGACGTTGGCTGCGGCACGGGGCATTTTCTCGATTTCGTCAAGCAGGCCTGGCCCCGGCTTCCCGCCATCGGCCTCGATCTGTCCGAGGCCTATGTCAGGGAAGCCAAGCGTCATTTACAGCGTTGGTCGCGAACGGACCTTATGGTGGGCAACGCGGAATCGATTCCGCTGCCGGACGAGAGCCAGGACGCGGTAACGAGCATCTTCATGTTCCATGAACTGCCGCCGAAGGTGCGCCGCATCGTTCTCAGTGAATTCGCGCGCGTGCTGAAAGCCGGTGGACGCCTTGTCCTCGTGGACTCGCTTCAGCACGGCGACGAGCCGGACTATGACGGCCTGCTCGAACTCTTCCCGCAGAGTTTTCACGAGCCCTATTACTTAAGTTACATCAAGGAGGACTTCGCCGCGCTTTGCCAAGACCGCGGGTTGACCTATATCCGCAACGCGAGGGCTTTTGTTTCGAAGGTTATCGTCTTTGACAAGCCGGCGGGACCCGCGGCGACCGCGACGAGAGCAGCCTAGACTTGGCCGTCGAAAGGTCGTTAATTTTTGGCAGAGTGAAAAATACTTAATTGTCAGTCATATGCATCAATTAACCGTCTCTCGAAGCTTGTCCTTTTTGAAAGCCTGATTTCAACGAGGTCGGCTATGTCGAGGTGTGAATAAAGTCTATCAATTTCCGGGAAAAGATCGTCAAGCCACAAATTATAGCGAGGGTGTGCCCGGGAACTGGTAACCTGATATTTTGTGCTCCGTTTAATATCACTACATCCGAGGCAACGAGTTCATCAAATATGGGGCGGACAGTCATAATTTTTGTGCGGTCTTCCGAGGAAAGTTCCCTTTCTCGTCTATCGAGAAGCGTTATGGATTCAACAAATAAGGTACTTATATGTTTCGATCTCTCTAGATATCTGCGGTGTTCACCAATTCTAAGCCAGCCGCACAGACTAATAACTTTGTGAACAGCGTTTTTCCTTTCAAGAAAGGCATTAAGGGCGGCGCTGCCGCCAGCACTACACCCAATGAGAGACACCTTGGTGCCCGTGTTTGAACACGAATCGATACGTGCAAGGATTTTGCCCAGACTTGCTTCAAAGTGCTCACTATCGTGCCACCCGACGCGGTGATGAACTGATTCTATATGATATTTTCTACAGTGAGATGTTAGAAGCTGAAATCGTTCTAACTCTCCAAGTCCTGGAATGATGATGGCCACGTGCTTTTCCATGTCCTTCACATTATCAGATTTAATTGCGAATCAATCGGCGGGATGACATGATGATGCTGCCTAGCCGTCGAAGGCACAATCGTGTCATTCAACGCCTCGCGGTCGGTGCAGACCGATATGAATTCAACGCTGCAAGTCGGCCAGCGGATCGTCAAAAGCGCGCTGGCACAGAGATAGACGAGGATGAGACCTGGCATTAGCTCTGTGCTAACCTCTCGCTTATGGATGCCCCTTCCAATAAGACCCCCGCCTGGGCCAAAGTCCTCTACGCCTTCGGAGCCATGGGACTCATCTATTGGATATTTGGATCCGCGGAACCTCGCTCAAGTAGCTTTCCCGAAGCTCGCTTGCCTTCGCCTCGAACACCAAATCGGCGAGGCCGAGCTTTGGCCCGCGGTCACGGCTCTGGCTCGCCCAGCCTCTCGGCGTCGCGCAGTGTTGCACCAGTCCCACACCAGCTATCCATTATACGCCGGGCGAGATTTCCGTCGAAGTTTTGACGAAATGCCGAGCCGAACATCTCTTGCGCAGCAAAGATCGCTGTGTTGCCGCGGGAGCGTGAAGCAACAGGACGACGGGTTCGGAATAAGCCCGAGAAGTGGCCTTCCGGTCAACCCCATCGCAAGCTAGCCATAGAAAGCCCAATCCAGTCGGGGGATTTCCTCATGTCTGTTGTGCCTTCAATAATCGTTCTCATGATAACGGCGTTGCTTGTTTTCCGCCGTGAGATCATCGCTTGGTCTGCGACAGGTTTGAAGCCGGCGCCCGGCGCTGAGCCGCAGCCCTTGCATCAAGCCACGCGGTCGGCTCGCCCGCCAGCTCGACGGCCTCCCCCAACACGCCTTGCTGACCCTGTCCGCCTCGCGGCGCCGATAAACACCAACACGCGGGCCGTGCGGACAAGCGCCCGGCCCGCGCGCGGGCGTTGCTGAAATGGACTCAACCGCAACTCGCCATGACGGCAGGTGTCGGCCTTTCAAAGCCGCGAAAAGGACGGCAGGACGAAGATCAAGGTCCCTATCATGGTCTTACTACGGTTGCGACACGAATTGACGCCAAACTCGCCCTGGAGCCACGCCATCAACCTTCGCAATATAATCAAATGTTGGTGACGAGCGAGGTCCGAAGCGCCCTTGATCCCGGCGCTTGTCGATCTTCTTTGCTGATGCGATGCGCCGTGCATAGCGCCACATTGATCAATTGCAAGGAGCGCGGCACTTGAATGTACTGCGCTTCGGCGCGATCTGATGCTAAGCGGCGACCTTACGGCATTCCCCGGCGCAGACCTTCCAGGATTCGCCGCAGGTTTTGCATTCGGTAATCTTGGGGAACTTATCGCATTCCGGCTTGCAATCGTTGCAGATCATCTCGACCACCTTGGCAAAGTGGCCGGTATGCACTGAATTGACCGCCGCCAGTGCCGTCAGAGCGCTGCAGGCGTTGACGAGCTGGAAGACCGAGTTGGCGCAACCCGCCATGCTCGTGTCCTTCATCTTATACATGCCGAGACAATGCCTCATACCAAGTCTCTGAAAGTTTGACTCCTGAGGCGGATTCCCAAATCGGCATTTATCTGATTCACCATGGCAAACAGCTTTTGGGAGAGTTTGCCATGTCGACTCCGGTTCCGCTTCGCTCTGACTTTGACACGATTGGCCTGCGCATGCTGGCGCGGCGATCGCGTGACCCCGATCAGACCCGGCGTCTCTTGGCACTGGCCGAGATTTATGATGGCGGCTCGCGGCCGGATGCGGCGCGGATCGGCGGGGTCGGGGTGCAGATCGTGCGCGACTGGGTTGTCCGTTTCAACGCCAAAGGTCCTGATGGTCTCTTGACCGGCAAAGCGCCGGGCGCTCCCAGCATCCTCGGCGAGCGCCAGCGCCAAGCCTTGCGGCAGGTCGTGGAAGATGGGCCGATTCCCGCCCTGCATGGCGTCGTCCGCTGGCGGCTGATCGATCTGGCGCAGTGGCTCTTCGAAGAGTTCCGGGTTTCGATCTCCAAGCCGACGCTCAGCCGCGAGCTGCGGCATATGGGCTTTCGCAAGCTCTCGGCGCGACCGCGCCATCATGCGCAAGACGAGGAAGCCGCGGCGGCTTTTAAAAAAACTTTCTCGCCCTCGTGGAGGAGACCGCCGCAAAAGAGGCTCCTGGCAAGCCGATAGAGATTTGGTTTCAAGACGAAGCTCGGATCGGGCAGAAAAACAAGGTCACCCGCCGATGGGCGAAACGCGGGACACGGCCTTCGGCGCCGCACGACCAGAGGACGAGTTCAGCCTATATTTTCGGCGCCATCTGCCCGGCCGAAGGAAAAGGCGCCGGGCTCGTACTACCCTCCTGCAACAGCGAGGCCATGGCCCTGCATCTCGAAGAAATCTCGCTTGCGGTCGCACCAAGCGCGCATGCGCTCGTTCTTCTCGATCAGGCCGGGTGGCATGTCTCGGCGAAGCTTCCCGTCCCGGACAACATCACGCTCTTGCCGTTGCCGCCGAAATCGCCCGAGCTCAATCCGGTCGAGAACATCTGGCAATTCATGCGCGACAACTGGCTCTCGAACCGCGTCTTCGAATCCTACGACGACATTCTCGACCACTGCTGCTTCGCCTGGAACAAGCTCATCGACATGCCCTGGAAAATCATCTCCATCGGAACAAGAGAGTGGGCCTATCGGTCGTGATCAGCGAGACTTGGTATCAGACAATCGTTTCCCGTCGCAACGCAATGCGCGGCGGCTTCCTCAAGAGCCTTGTACTGCGGTGGATGCATATCTGGCTCTTCAGCAGCCATTTGCGCAAAGGCCTGTGACGTCGAAGCAACTGCTGCGACAGTTCCGGCGGCGGCAACGAATTCACGACGATCCATGGGTGTTCCTCCTCCAAGTTTAAGTCCTGCTCGCGCCGCCCCAAAAGTCGGGAGTTTGTCGCGCATACGGACCTCAATTGTATATAACGCGGCGGCAAGATAAAGTTCGGCTCCATCACCAAATAATGGAGGAGGACGCCTCGCCGAATCCGGGATTAAGAATGATACTGACTTCCGGGGCTTATTCGTTTTCCGAATCGTGCCAGGCGCGGTACTCCAAATCCCAATGCGACCGCAGAGAGCTCTTTGAATCGAAGGCAACATGGAGGTCGCTCATTGGGGGTTCCGCTACCTTGCGCGGGGCGGGCGAAGGCTAAAATTCGACTCGGCACTTACGGTTTGGCCAGTCATTAACGGATAATAAAGGACCCTTTCGATGAAATCGTTGTGCAACAGTTTGACATGGTTGCTCGCCGCGGTTCTTTTTGGCTGTGCCGCCACTTCACCAGCCGCCGCGTTGGAACCGCCGGCGGCGGAAACGGCAATAGGTCCGGCGGCAAACGCCGGGCCACAAACTGGGGACGCCGGGCATGCGCAAGCGCCAGCGGCGGTTGCTCCCAATTCCCTGCCCGCCGCCGCGACGACCTCCCATACGATCGAGCTTGCCGGACGCAGCCTGCGCTTCAAGGCGATTGCCGGGCCGATCCGCTTGAGCGACGCCGAGAGCCTCGCCCCCAAGGCCGATATCGCCACCACGGCCTTCATTCTCGAGGGCGCCGATTCCGCCAAGCGCCCGGTCACATTCGCGATCAACGGCGGGCCCGGCGCCGCCTCCGCCTGGCTCGATCTCGGCGCCATGGGGCCTTGGCGACTGCCTCTCGATCGCGGATCGCCTTCGCCGTCGGCGCCTCCGGTCACGATCGACAATGCCGATACCTGGCTCGATTTCACCGATCTTGTTTTCATCGATCCGCCCGGGACGGGCTACAGCCGCATTTTGGCAAAGGGAGACGAAATACGCCGCCACTTCTATTCGGTCACCGGCGACATAGAGGCGCTGGCGGTCACGATTCGGAAGTGGCTCGCTGCCAACAAGAGACTCGCCAGCCCCAAATTCATCGTTGGCGAGAGCTATGGCGGCTTTCGCGCGCCAAAACTCGCGCGGCGGCTGCAAGACGAGGAAGGAATCGGCATCGCGGGCCTTGTGCTGATTTCGCCGGTGCTCGATTTCGGATGGTTCGAAGGCGCCAATAATCCCCTCACTTTTGCGACGCGGCTACCTTCCCAGACGGCTGTCGCGCGGGGGCTAGCGGGACCCGAGGGGCGCGCGGCTCTTTCCGATGTAGAAGCCTATGCGGCTGGCCCCTACCTCGCCGATCTCCTGCGCGGCGAGCGCGATTCCCAGGCGCTTTCGCGCATCGCTGAAAAAGTCGCGAGTTTCACCGGCCTCGATGCAGCGCTCGTCCGCAAGCTCGGCGGGCGCATCGACATGGCGACATTCGCGCGCGAACAGGATCGTGCGAGCGCCAAGGTCACGAGCATTTACGACGCTCGCGCGGGCGGTTTCGATCCTTCCCCTCATGCCGCCGCAAGCGATTATTCCGATCCCGTTCTCGACGCGATCAAGACCCCGCTCGCGAGCGCAATGGCGGATCTCACCGGCAATCGTCTCGGCTGGACGGTCGAAGCGCGCTATGAGATCCTTAACGAAAACGTCAACCGCGCCTGGGACTGGGGCAGTGGCCGCGACCGCGCGGAGGCGCTTTCCGATCTGAAGCGCGTGATGGCCCTCGATCCTACCTTGCGCGTGCTTGTCGCGCATGGCCTCACCGATCAAGTCACCCCCTACTTCGCCTCGAAAGTCCTGATCGACCAAGTGCCCCCGATGGGCAATTCGGACCGCCTGCTCCTCAAGGTTTATGGAAGCGGCCACATGCTCTATCTAGACGCCAAATCCCGCGCCGGCTTGCGGGAAGACGCGCGGAAATTGATCATGGGGAACTAGTGCGCCGATCGTCAAAGATTCGCAATGAATGCTGCCGACAGCACAAAGGCCTAGGTGGCGGCGATATTGGTGCAGAACTCAACCCTTCTGCGCGTGTCCCCCGATCAAGTCGGGGGCCGGTTGCTAGGCGCGACAAGCGCCCGAAGCCGCGCAGCGTCTTCGCCATCCGGTGACGCCACCTCACGCGCATTTTGTGCCGCCACGCGGCGGAAGCGCGCCTGCCGGGGCGAAGCTATGAGCCGGATGGCGGTTTGCCTGAGTCTCGCGTTCGCACTGATTGCAGTCTCTCCGGTTGCGCGGGCGCAGGCACGCTTTCAGATATACTTTCTGTCTGCCGGGTCGAGTTTTTATGTCAATCCCGATTCCAACTCGGAACATGGCTTCGAGAACCTCCCTGGCGCGAATGCCAGCGCCCGGCTTGTGGCGGACATCCTATCCAGAAACGGGGCGGTGGCCGGAATAACTCTGACCTCGACCCCGAGCACCTTCGTTAGTCGCGACGATTTTGAGGGGGCATTGTCGGCCATTGGCGTCCGGCTGAGATCGGAGCGGCCGACTAACCCGCTGCTGGTGGTTTACTTCGCCGGCCACGGCATCTCGGAGGGTATTGCCTGGAATCACTTCTCGGTGCCGGGCAACTTTGTCTACGGGGCACCGCTCGAACATCTCGACATCGAGCAGATGGCTCGTCATACGATTCATGCTGCGGCGCTTGCCGAGGAGCTCGATCAACTAGGTGTGCCATACCTGCTGCTTCTGGACACATGCTACTCTGGCCAGACGGCCGACTTCTCGTCCCCGGTCCTGTCACCGACGGCCATCAGTAACCTACGCGATATCGCGGCGATCCTTCGCTACACAAACGAGTTCCATCAGCCCAATCCCATCATATTCTCCGCGCGGCCGGGAACCGAGGTGCCACTTGCGCCTGACCCCCGCGACGACCGCCAATCTCTCGGGCCGATTGCACGTCGCCTATTGCTTGTGTCCCGCGCAGTCGACGCCGCTGGCGCGCGTCTGACCCTGTCGGCGATCGTGAGGCGCTTGACGTCGGCGAGCCTCGATTCCGGCACGTCCGCACCGATCACAAATGCAACGCCGCCGCTCAGAGACGACATAGTCCTCGGAGGCTCGGGGTCTCCCCAGTCCACAACCAACGAACGCCAGGGCACCGGAAAAACCGAGGATTTGTGTTGCGGCCCGGGTCCCTCGCCAGGCACAACGTCGCCTGGGTCTCGTTTGCGAGGGGCGCTGGTCTACGAGGGACCGCCGGGAGAGTTCGTTAGCGGAGGCCGGCGGGTCGCTCTTTCGGCAGGCACGGAGGTCACAGTCGAACAGCCAGAATCTCCATAGCGTGGAATTGGCCTTCACGGGGCCGGATAGTTGGGAGCTTGATCTGTCGGTCCCCGACGGCAGTAAGATCGAGCAGGGCCGCTACATGGCCGCTCAAAGATATGCGTTCGAGGAAGCTGGGAGGCCTGGTTTGTCGCTGGCAGGCGCCGGGCGGACCTGCAACGAAGTATCAGGCGAGTTCACCATTACGATGATCGCGCGCGACGCCTCGGGAAAGCTTGCGGGCCTGGATGCCGAGTTTTCTCAGGCGTGCGACGGGAGTTCCAAGAGTCTACGAGGAGGCGTCAAGTTGGGTACGCAATAGCTCTGGCCGACTGTCGGGTTGGCTTTGTCACATTGGCCATGAATAAGGTAGGCGGCTCATATATTGTAGTAGCTTGTATTTGATCTTACATACGGCGTCCTTTTGGAGATGGCCGGTTCACTGCCGATGGTGGTCAGGCAGCGATCATTTTTTCCCTCGCAATCGGGATGGCGTCAAGGAATGTTTGCAGCGGCGTCTTGCCGAAGCACCAGCGGCCTTGATGCGGTCTCTCCTCGTTGTAGCTTTTGACCCATAGATCGAGGTCGTCCTGCAAATCCCCGATCGAGGCATAGAGCCTCTTTCGGAAGGCGATGCGATAGAACTCATCCAGCACTGTCTTGTGGAAGCGCTCAGCGATGCCATTCGTTTGTGGGCTCTTCGTCTTGGTCCTGGAATGGTCAATATCTTCCACCGCGAGATAGAGCTCGTATTCGTGATGCTCGGGATTGCCGCAATATTCGGTGCCGCGATCGGTCAGAACACGTGAGAGCTTCATTAGACCTCTTGCATAACCGTTACGCGGCCTCGAGCTCTATGTTGTAGATTGCGGCGATAAGGAAGAAGCGCAGACCGAAACGGCGACGGCGGTTTCTATAGCGGTCGGCGATGATTTTGAAGCGTTTGAGCATGGCGATGACGTTCTCGCAAGCCACGCGTTCGCCGGAGATGGCGCGGTTTCTTTCCCGGTCGCTTGCGGACAACGGAGTCTTTTTGCTGCGCTTTTTGGGCAGGCTCGTCTTCGCGTGCCTTCTCTGCAGGCCTTGATAACCGCGGTCGGCAACGGCTTTCGTCTCAGGATGCAGCCGCACCTTCGATGTTTTGAACAGCCGGAAGTCGTGTCGCCGTCCTTTTTCGTGCGCGAGGCAGAGAATGCGGCGTGTCGATTTTTCGACGACGAGCTGGGTTTTCAGCGTGTGCCGCTTCTTCTTGCCCGAATAGTAACGCCTTTGTTTTTTTTGGCCGTTCGATGGGTGTCTCGGTTGCGTCGATTAAGACGATGTCGAACACCCGCTCGCTTGCCGCCACAGCCTTGCGTCCCGGTAACCGAAAGACCTTGCTTTTGACCAGGGTATTTTCACACCATTTGATGTTGCGGTAGGCGGCGCTTTCGCTGATCCCGTAAGTTTGCCCGATATGAAAATAAGTCCGGTATTCCCGCCAATATTCGAGCATCATCAAAAGCTGGTCTTCGATGCAAAACGTGTTGGGCTTGCCGCCGGCCGCCTTCTGCTTGCATTTGGCGGCAAAAAGCACCGCCACCAAGTCTTCAAATGTGCTCCTCCGGACACCCGTAAGCCGCCGGAATGCTGCGCCTTGCAGCTCTTTGACCGAATCACATCTCATCGCCGCTCCCCTTTGGCGGCAACGAATCAACTGTTGCTTAAAAAAGGGTTATGCAAGAGGTCTACTTCCTTTTCGTCGAAGAAGGGCACGACCCGATCGTTCAAGAGGTCGGCCGCGGTGATCGGCGTCTTGCGATCATAGAGTTTGGCAAACGTCACTTTCGAATAGGTGTCGATGAAGGTCTGTTGGTAGATGCGGCCGACCCCTTTCATGTTGCCAACATAGAACGTGTCCTGCGCCCCGCAGTAGCCCGGGCATTCGCTCTCGAACTTGGCCCGTGCGCCTCCTTTTCGGTCTTGGCTTTCTCCAAGGCTATGACCTGCGCCTCGGTCAGGATCCGGCCTTGCCTCAGCAACCTTGGCTTCCAGCGCCTTGAGCCGTTTCTTCATCGTCTCGAGGTCATGGCGCTGCCAGACGCCGCGCACGCCGGCCGGCGAGATCGAGTGGCCAAGTTTCCTCATTTCGTTAGCGACGCGGATCTGGCCGAAGGCCGGCTGCTCCAGCGAAAATTCAACGATCCGCGCCTCGATCTCGGGCGCGGTCCGGTTCGCCAGGATTGGCTTCCTGCGGCTGATCTCTTGCAACGCCAGCTCGCCGCCTTTGTCATAGAGTTCCTTGAGGCGGTAGAAGCTGTCGCGGCTATAGCCGAGCATCTTGCAGGCCTGGCTCACATTGCCGAGCTGCCTGGCGAGCTTGAGCCAAGCCCACCTTTCCTTTGATAATCTTCTGGTCCTTGGTCATCGTCGGTGTCCTCATAAAACGCCGAGGCCGGGCTCTCCGCAACCCTGGCCAGCTCCGCGCCCGGCCTCGGCTCTCGCTTCGGCCTTATGACACCAAATGTCGGATCAAATATCAACTAGTACACATATATCGACCGCCTGACGAAGCTGTCCGCGCCTAAACAGAGAACTTCGCCCTCGGCATCCACGGCGCGCCGGAGGTAGACCAAGCGACCATCGATCTTGAGATAGACCTCATCGAGATGCCAGGTGGTGTGGGGCTTTGACCTTCGTCTGCGCAGGTCCGCTGCGATCATCGGCCCGAAATGGTTCACCCAGCGTCGCACGGTCTCATAGGACACCAAGGTCCCACGCTCAGCAAGCAAATCCTCGACGTCGCGGAAGCTGACCTTCGGCCGTAACCATCGATGATGACCAAGATCAGCTATAGCGGCTACCGCTTCCCTCCCGAGATCATCCAACAAGCGATCTGGCTTTATGTCCAGTTCACCTTGACGCGCAAAGATTTCTCTCAACCCACGCAGCCACCTACAACACATTCAACGTCCAACGCCATCTCACCTCAGCAAGAACACACCGAGCCTTCAGGGCGTCGGCCGTGCAGACGTGGCGTGAAGTCGTCGCCGCGGCGTGATCTCAGCTGTGGATCCCGACGAACCTGCATCCAAATTTCAACAAAGTGCTAACGCCTCACGAATGGACCAAATCGCAGTCGAGAACCTCGCGGACTTGCAGCGCTATCTGGAATCGCTCTTGGCCCCCTATTGCCCGCTTGACAAGTGGGAACTCATATCCCCATGTCCATTCCGTCTTGTTAGCACTCGCCTTCTATGAGTGCTAACAGAGCAGAGTTGCAAATCAGCCGCAAGCTTGGCAAGGCGCCTCCGGGGTGACAACGGGGGCGCCGCCAGCGGCGCAGAAGGGAACCAAAAAACATGCACTTTCGTCCTTTGCACGACCGCGTCGTGGTCAAACGCCTCGAAGGCGAGGAAAAGACCAAGGGCGGGATCATCATCCCCGATACCGCCAAGGAGAAGCCCCAGGAAGGCGAGATCATCGCCGTCGGGCCCGGCGGCCGCGATGAAAGCGGCAAGCTCACGCCGCTCGATGTCAAGTCCGGCGACAAGATTCTGTTCGGCAAATGGTCGGGCACGGAGGTCAAGATCGACGGGCAAGATCTTCTCATCATGAAGGAGAGCGACATCCTGGGTGTCGTCGCCTGAGTCCGGCAAAAGCCCTTCACCCAATTTCTTAAGAACCCGGTTCAGGAGTTTGAACATGTCAGCCAAAGAGATCCGTTTCTCGTCCGATGCCCGCGATCGCATGTTGCGCGGCGTCGATATTCTCAACAACGCGGTCAAGGTCACGCTTGGCCCCAAGGGCCGCAATGTCGTCATGGAGAAATCCTTCGGCGCGCCGCGCATCACCAAGGATGGCGTGACGGTTGCCAAAGAGATCGAAGTTTCCGATAAATTCGAGAATCTGGGCGCGCAGCTGTTGCGCGAAGTCGCCTCCAAGCAAAACGACGCGGCCGGCGATGGAACCACCACGGCGGTCATTCTCGCCGCCTCGATCGTCAGGGAAGGCACCAAGGCGGTTGCGGCCGGCCTCAACCCGATGGATCTCAAGCGCGGCATCGACCTCGCGGTCACCGCCGTCGTCGCCGATCTCAAGACCAATTCGAAGAAGGTCACCTCGAACGACGAGATTGCCCAGGTGGGCACAATTTCGGCCAACGGTGATAAATCGATCGGAGCAATGATCGCGAATGCGATGCAGAAGGTCGGCAACGAGGGCGTGATCACGGTCGAGGAGGCAAAGAGCCTCGAGACCGAACTCGATATCGTCGAAGGCATGCAGTTCGACCGCGGCTATCTCTCGCCCTATTTCATCACCAATGCCGAGAAGATGATCGCCGAGTTGGAGGACCCTTACATTCTCGTCCATGAAAAGAAACTGTCGTCGCTGCAAGCCCTGCTGCCGGTTCTCGAATCCATCGTGCAGGCCGGCAAGCCGCTCGTCATCATCGCCGAGGACGTCGAGGGCGAGGCGCTTGCCACGCTGGTGGTCAACAAACTGCGCGGCGGACTTAAGGTCGCCGCCGTCAAGGCACCGGGCTTCGGCGACCGCCGCAAGGCCATGCTCGAAGACATCTCGATCCTCACCTCCGGGCAACTGATATCGGAAGAACTCGGCATCAAGCTCGAAAACGTAACCCTGCAGATGCTCGGCCGCGCCAAGCGGGTTCGCATCGATAAGGAAGCGACCACGATCATCGACGGCGCCGGCGAAAAGAAGGACATCGAGGCGCGGATCGGCCAGATCAAGTCGCAGATCGAAGACACCACGTCGGACTACGACCGTGAAAAGCTTCAGGAGCGTTTGGCCAAGCTCGCCGGCGGGGTCGCGGTGATCCGTGTCGGCGGCGCCTCCGAAGTTGAAGTGAAGGAAAAGAAGGACCTCGTCGACGATGCCCTTAACGCCACGCGTGCGGCCGTCGAGGAAGGTGTGTTGCCGGGCGGCGGCGTCGCTTTGCTGCGTTCCATCAAGGCCCTCGAAAACCTGAAAGTCGAAAACCCCGATCAGAAAACCGGCATCGACATCGTCCGCAAGGCCATTCACTCTCCTGCCAAGCAGATTGTCGACAACTCCGGCGACGACGGCGCGGTTGTCGTCGGCAAGCTGATCGAGAATGCGTCCTATGCCTATGGGTATAACGCCCAAACCGGCGAGTACGGCGATTTGGTGAAGCTCGGCATCATCGACCCGACCAAGGTCGTGCGCACCGCGCTGCAGGATGCAGCCTCCGTTGCCGGTCTCGTCATCACCACCGAAGCGATCGTCGTGGAAGCGCCGAAGAAGGAGTCTCCCGGCATGCCAGGTGGCGGCGGGATGGGCGGAATGGGCGGCGGAATGGATTTCTAAGCCCGTCGCTTTCACCCTTGATTTTTCGCGAAAGGCCCCGGAACGACGGGGCCTTTTTCGTCTCGGCGTGACTGCGGCGCTTCCCGATCACACGGAATCATGTGATCGAAAGGGAATCGCTCAAAATCAATAAGTTGGGCAGGTCCCGACCCTGGCGCGCACGGCCTAACCGAGGCCGAGAAGGCAACGCTCAAAGAAATCCACGGCCGCTCTCCGTGACCGCCACTGTACATAGCCGGTGAGCGCTTCGATCAAAGGGTTGGCGGCGAGGACCTTGCCTTGCTCATTTAGAACTAGCGCCGGGAGGCCGAGAACGGCGAGCGTTTCGCTGGCGATGCGCGCCCGCTCCAACTGCAGGCGAGCCGCCATCAATGCGCTGCGGGCGAGATGAGGACGCAGTTCATCGAGTTTCTGGACGACGGCGCGTTCGAAAGGTCCGCGTTCGGTTTGCCGTGGCAAGACGAGGGTCAGTTTTTCACCTGTTGGGATCGGAATCGCCGTACCCACAGCCCATCCAATGCCTCGCTGACGCCACATGTCACGATAAATCGGCTCTTGATCCAATTCATCGAGCGTGAATACGTCGAGATCGGTCAAAAATCCGGCATGGTGCGCGGCAAACAGACGCGCCAAAACCAACCTTCTTTCACAAATATTGCAGTGACTTCGTGCGCAGGTTTTGAAGCTGTCCACGATGTTACATCGCCGTTGGTGATAAACAGCGACGCTCCGGCCTCCGCTATTCGTCCAACCTCGCGAAGAACGCCCGGCCAAAGCACTCCTGATCAAGATGAAAACCAAGCGCCTTTATGCTAACCGAGGAGCAAAGCCGGGTTTTACTCGCGGTTGAAGGCGAACTTGTCTAGCTCTTCGGCATTGATCGTGTGATGACCCAATGCGGACCGTCTCGCGCTGGTCGCACGTGAGCCAAGTTGCGTTGCGGCGTGCTATTTCTTCTTGCCTCGATCGTCCTTCGTCCCCGTCGATTTCTGGGGGTTGAGCCCAAACGACGTCTGGGCGGTCGCCGCGACCTTGGGCTTTTCCTTTTTCGGCTTCTTGGCTTCGCGGTTTCCGCGTTGCTGACCTTTTGCCATCGCAATCCTCCTGTGAATGAGGCTCGCGGGTGCGACCCAGGCGTTACCCCCGACGGGCGAGCGTTTCGGTTCTGCAAGCAGCCGCTCGAAGTCGGCGAAAACGTCCGCAATGAGCCTGGCCCACCTAAGATCTTCGGCGGCCGGCGACTGCGCAAACAGGATGAGAAGATAACGGGCCTTGGCCACGGCTTCAACCCAGTCGGTGGCAGGCGCGGCGAGAAGCAAGTGCTCCAGTTCCTCCTGGCGCGCCCGCAGCGCGGCATGGTCGACGTCGACCGCGGCGAGCTGACGGCGCATCCTGGTCGCCTTCTGCGCGGCCATCCCTCGTCGACCGTCCAGATCGATTGTGCCTTCCGCCAAAATTTGCCCACTTTCAGCGGGCTGTAGGTCGACCGGGCGAATTAAAAACCCAGTGCGCGCAGCCGTGCATTCACAAGTACGCCGTGCCGGGCGCGGGCGCTGGCCAATTTTGACCACTAATGGCTGGTTTTAGAATGCTGGCTGGCTGGACCAAGGCGCTGGAGAAAGAACTCTCTGAGCTCGACGTCTTGATCGACGATCAGATCCGCGGATCGGCCGTCTGGGTCGAGAAAGAGGATCTCCTCGCTTCCGTGCCCGGCGTCGGAAAGACAATCGCTCGGACCCTGATCGCCGAACTGCCGGAACTCGGTTCGCTCGACCGTCGACAGATCGCGGCCCTTGTCGGGCTCGCGCCCTGGACCCGCCAGTCCGGGCAATGGCGCGGCGAGAGCTTCATCGGCGGCGGTCGCAAGAGCGTGCGCAGCTACAATCCGCAGCTCAAACACTTTCGCGACAAACTCGTCGCCGCCGGCAAGCCGAAGCTCATCGCTCTCGTCGCCGTCGCCCGCAAGCTAATCACTATCCTCAACGCAATCCTCCGAGACAGACGTTGGTGATGACGGCGTCGCCCCGGCAGGTGTCCGAGACGCTGGCGGCGGCCTTCGCGCCCTGGGCGACCAGCGCTTCGGTCTTCGCTCGCGTTCGATTGTAGACTGTCACGTCGTGCCCCGCCTTCACGAGGTTCGCAGCCATGCCGGCACCCATGCCCGAGTCCGATGAAGCCAATGTGCATGGTCTTCTCCTTCTTGATGCGCGGCGGCGCGCAATGCCAGCTTGCTCCGATCCGTCCAAGCCAGACGCAAATCGTGAACACGATGGCTCCCCGACAACAACCTGGATGATGGTGTTGGCGAGGTTGCCGCCCATGGACTGCAGGCCGAATAGTAAAGAACGAGACTTTGGCAGGGGGGCACAGTCATGTCTGGACGGCGCCCGCTGATCAAGGGTTTTTTTGCGGCGTTGCGTTTGATCGTGGGTGCGGTCATGTCTTCGGCCTGTCGATGCGGGTTTTGACGCCCCGCTGGCCCTGATGTTGTCCGCTGATCCCTTGCCCCAAATCACGTTGGCGCGCTTGACGGCGCAGACAATGCCACGGGCTTTGGGATCAATCCGCGCTCTTCGCATCACCTCTTGGTCACCCTCAATTCTTTTGCAGCCCTTGGCCGCTGACGATGTCGGCGGTCGTTACGCCGGAGCTGCGCTATAGGTTGTCTTACCGCGCATGATCGCGAAGGCGATGCGCGCCATTTTATTGGCGAGCGCGACGGCGACAAGCTTGAAGGGCTTAGTCTGCATGAGCTTCTTCGCAAAGGATCGCAGCGCGTCGTCGTGCGGCTTGCGATGATAGAGGACCGCATGCGCGCCCACGACGAGCAATGTCCGCAAATATCGATTGCCCATCTTCGAGATGCGGCCCAATCGCTCCTTGCCGCCGGACGAGTTTTGTCTCGGCGTCAGGCCAAGAAAGGCGGCGAACTCACGCGGGCCCGAGAAAGCGGAGACGTCTTGAACGCTCGCGGCCATCGCCGAGGCCGTCACCGGGCCGAAGCCAGGAATAGTCATCAGCCGGCGCGCCATTTCGTCGCCTCGAGCCATCGCGGCGATGCTTCGATCGCTGCGTGCAATCTCCTGATCCGGAGCATGCAGTTGACGCACGAGCGGGGCGAGCGCCGCGCGGACGCAGGCCGGAATCGTCTCGTCGCCTTCCGCCATGACGAGCCCCGCCATTTCGCGGGCGTTCTTGAGCCCCTGCGCCGCGATGACCCCAATCTCGGCCAGATGCCCGCGAAGCGCGTTGATCAGTTGCGTGCGTTGCGCCACCAGCATTTCGCGCACCTTGTGATGCATGAGCACCGCCTGGTTCTCCAGCGTGCGCACGCCGACAAAGCGCATCGAAGGCCTTGTCACCGCTTCGCAGATCCCGGCGGCGTCGGCCGCGTCATTCTTTTGCCGACGCACATAGGGTTTGACATAGGCCGGCGGCATCATCCGAGCGTCATGGCCGAGCTTGATCAGCTCGCGCGCCCAATGATGGGCCGAACCGCAGGCTTCCATACCGACAAGACACTCGGGCAATTGCGCGAAGAAGGCCAGCACGTCCTTGCGCCGAAGCGCCTTGGCGACGATCACGCGGCCAAAGGCGTCGATCGCATGAACCTGAAAGACATGCTTGGCCAGATCGAGGCCAACAGTCGTGACAGACGACAAATCGGTGATAGACTTTCCCATGGACGGCGCTCCTTCAGAGGGTTGCTCAACGACAACCGTCTTGGCACAGCTCTTCATTGAGCGAGATGCCGGTGCGGGCGCCGTCCACACCATCACATTGAGCAAGTAAAGGCCGTTTTTGATCGTGGCGAGGCGAGGCTAAGGCATTGGAATCGCGTAGCCTGGCTCTCTCCGGGAAGACAGAATAAGCAAGTAAAACCCGCTAATGTGACAAACACGCACGGGCAGGCCGCGGTAGAACAATTTCCCAGAGGCTGCGAACAAATCACGCAATGCCTCCGCCGTTGCCGGCAGGTTGCCATCATGGATTACAAGTTCCGGTTTGGATTTGAGCGCGAGATCAACAATCTCGGCGGCGGTCCCGTCACGCACGGGCATGCCCTCCGGTCGAGTGGATTCCGCTCCATGCCGTGCGTTCGGCTTCCGAACGGGGTAGGCCTGCCCGTGTCGCCGCTTCCGTGATCACTGCGGCTGCGGCATCGGCCCCGAGCAGGCCTGAGGCAACCATTTCGCCTGCGCGGCACGCAGCCCAATATGTGAGATTGTTGCGCCGAATATCTTTTGCCAGCGAACCGATCGCTGAAAGTTCGCGTCGATAGCGAGGGAATCCTGCGTGCGCAAGCGAGAGAGCCGGCGAAGCCATTTCCGGCATATGCGCGGGGTTGAATTTGGAATCGCCACGGCGAAAGGCAAGCGCGCGTCTCTTGACGGTCGCGCGCCGATAAGCGGACCCTCCTTTCGCGAAGGCGAAGACCAGTGTCTCATAAGGGAGCGCGGCAAAAAGGTATTGTTGTCCAAGCCGCGTTCACCCCTTTGCGGGGCGCATGGTCTAGCGGCGAGGTGGTTGGGCATGGACGTCCTGCCTCGCCGCGACAATTTGAATAGGAGCAGACGCATGGGACGAACCGGAAAGCCAGCCGATGTCGCCGGCTGCCCCGCGCTTTGCGATACGCCGCAACACGCCTGAAGATGGCCATAGACAACTCATAGAAAAAGCGCCTGCCGCGGAGGACGGGCAGGCGCTTCCGGCGAGTAACCCAGCCGGCACAATTAATAGTGACACTAATCGCGAGAATTGCATCACTTTAAACAGTTATCAACCATCAATTTTGCATCGCCCCTATATCAAAATACCATCACGTTCTCGAACTGATGGGACTCACTTTTGGTTACGTTGGCAAAGCCCAAATCCGCGCGCCCAAACGCTTCTCCGTCCCGTCAATAAGTCCGTTCGGTCCGATGACGTAATCGCAATCGGCGACTGTCATGGTCTTGCCCTTGGCCGTCGCGGCTGTCTGCAATTGTCGGCAAGCTTGGGCGGCCCGAAGTCCTCCGGGCCGATGCTCTGGCCGAAGCGCAGGCCGCCGAGGCCGTGAATTGATATCCACTGGCATTCCCCAGATAACCGGGAATGTGCCAAGCGCGTATCATTGATCTCCTGCCGTGACATCGGACATTCGTCCTATACCGGCATTATTTTCCGGATCGCCCGCTTATTGAGGTTGAGATTGCCGCGCTGCGGCGCTGCTGTGGTGCTCCGGCACACCAAAACCAGTGACATGGGCGGATCGCGCACCGGACAATACAGAGTCGGTTGTGATCAAGACGCACTTCTCCCTTAGTTTTTGCTCGACGCATGACGACCGAACACTTCACGCAGGCGCTGGATTGGGCGGCGGCCGCAGGTCGGCGATCATTCGTAGGATGTCCGCGAAGAGATTTTTCGGAATGGCGACTTCGGCCATCTGAAACGCGACATAGCGGCCATGGCTCACGATCTTCGCGCCGATCTTGATCAGCTTTTCCTTCAGGCTCGTCAGTGACCAATCCTTTATCGGTTCGGGCGTCGCCAGCGTGCGCAGAAAATTACCGAGATTGTAGGCCAGCGCATGAAGCTGGAGACGGACGGCGTTAGCAGCGAACGACCGACATGATAGCCGGGTCTGTGAATAAGCATGGAATAAGGACCCCGCTTTTGGGGTGATTTGCATCCAATCGGGACCCCGGGGCTGAGGGTCCACAGTGGCCTCCTGGATTTTGGGAGGCCGAGATTGGAATGCTGGTTGTGGAAACGATCGCCAAGATTCGCCGGGCGTTTTTTGTTCAGAAAAAGCCGATCAAGGAGATTTGCCGGGAGCTGCACGCCTCCAGAAAGGTCGTCCGGAAGGTCATCCGATCCGAAGCGACCGAGTTCCATTACGAACGCTTGACGCAGCCGCTTCCCAAGATCGGACCGTGGCGGGAGCGGCTGGATTCCCTGCTGTTGGAGAATGCAGAAAAATCGGCGCGCGAGCGGCTGACGCTTGTTCGGCTATTCGAAGAACTGCGCAGCCTTGGTTATGCCGGAAGCTACGACGCGGTTCGCCGTTACGCGAAAACGTGGCGCAAGGAACGCGGTGTGGCGCTGGCGCAGGCTTATGTGCCGCTCACCTTTGCTCCCGGCGAGGCCTATCAGTTCGACTGGAGCCATGAAATCGTCGTGCTGAACGGCGCGACGGTGACCGTGAAGGTCGCCCATATGCGGCTCTGTCACAGCCGCATGCCGTTTGTCCGCGCCTATCCACGCGAGACCCAAGAGATGGTCTTTGACGCGCATGACCGCGCCTTTGCCTTTTTCAAAGGCGCCTGCGAGCGCGGCATTTATGACAATATGAAAACCGCGGTGGAGACAATCTTCGCCGGCAAGGACCGGCAATACAATCGCCGCTTCCTTCAAATGTGCGGGCATTATCTCGTCGAGCCAGTGGCCTGCACGCCGGCCTCGGGCTGGGAAAAGGGCCAGGTCGAGAACCAGGTCGGCTTGGTGCGTGAGCGCTTTTTCACGCCGCGCCTGAGATTCAAGAGCTATGACGAATTGAATGCCTGGCTCCTCGACAAATGTGTCGCTTACGCCAAGGCGCATCGTCATCCAGAATGCGCCAGCCGCACGATCTGGGAGGTTTTCGAGGACGAACGGCAAAAGCTCGTGCAACTGCGCGGCCGCTTCGACGGCTTCCATGCAGTGAGCGCGGCGGTGTCCAAGACCTGCCTTATCCGGTTCGATAACAACAAATACTCGGTGAAGGCGCGCGCGGTCGGGCGTCCGGTCGAAATCCACGCTTATGCAGACCGGATCGTCATTCGCCAGGACGGGATCGCCGCCGGCGAACATCGGCGATCCTTTGGCCGCGAAGAGACGATTTACGATCCCTGGCATTACGTTCCGGTTCTGGCCCGCAAGCCCGGCGCTCTGAGGAATGGCGCGCCGTTCAAGGACTGGGTCTTGCCCTCGGCCATGGAGAAAATTCGCCGCAAACTCACCGGCTCCGCCGATGGCGATCGGCAGATGGTGAAAATCCTCGCGGCGGTTCTCGACGACGGGCTGCCGGCGGTCGAGGCCGCCTGTGCCGAGGCGTTGAGCGAGGGCGTCCATTCCGCCGACGTCGTTCTCAACATTCTGGCGCGTCGCCGTGATCCCGGTCCGCCACTCACCATACTCACCCCGGACGCGCTGAAACTCCGGCACGTCCCGCTCGCCGATTGTGCCCGGTACGATCAACTGAGGAGTTCAGGCTGATGGAACGCACGCAAATCTTCGACCTCATGAGCGAACTCAAGCTCTTCGGCATGCGAACCGCCTATGATGATGTGATGGCGGCTGGCATAAAGCGGCAGCACGAGCCGCCACAAATCGTCGGCGATCTTCTTAAGGCCGAAATTGCCGAAAAGCAGGCGCGCTCCATCAAATATCAGATGACCATCGCCAAACTCCCTCTGGCCAAGGACATCGATGACTTCGACTTTGACGGCACGACCGTCAACGAAACCCTGGTGCGTGATCTTTCTGGAGGCGGCTTCATCGCGCAGCAACGCAACGTCGTTCTCGTGGGGGGCACCGGGACCGGCAAGACGCATCTCGCCATTGCCATCGCGCGAAGCTGCATCCGCGCCGGCCTGCGCGGCCGCTTCTTCAATACAGTCGATCTCGTCAATCGCCTGGAGGCCGAAGCACGCGCAGGGCGGCAGGGACGAATCGCCGATTACCTCACTCGCAAGGACTTCACCGTTCTCGACGAACTCGGCTATCTGCCCTTCGCTCAGGCTGGCGGGCAATTGCTCTTCCATCTCGTTAGCCAGCTCTACGAACGCACCTCGGTGATCGTCACGACCAATCTGGCGTTCGGCGAATGGCCGAGCGTCTTCGGCGACGCCAAGATGACGACCGCGCTCCTCGATCGTCTCACCCATCACTGCGACATCGTCGAAACCGGAAATGAAAGCTGGCGCTTCAAAAACCGCGCCTAGCGCTCAAAGCCCCCTCCCACGCCACCGCGCTCGCCCCGGCTGCGCAACCCTGACCAGCTCCGCCGGGGGCGAGCGCTGTCGTTCCTCCCCGCCAAAAGGGGTACCTTTTGCACACCGATCCGGGGTCCCGATTCAATGCTGTTTGACATGGAGGCCGCATGACGATCCGCCTTCGCTATCGCCTCTGGAAGCTTCGCGCGCTGTGCTGGGTCTTGCGGCGGCTGCGCGCGGGGCGGCTTTCTCGGTCGGAGAGATGCGAGTGGAATACAAAACAAGCCCCTGATCTGGCCGCGCGAAGGGAGTTATACCAAGTCTCGCTGATCACGACCGATAGGCCCACTCTCTTGTTCCGATGGAGATGATTTTCCAGGGCATGTCGATGAGCTTGTTCCAGGCGAAGCAGCAGTGGTCGAGAATGTCGTCGTAGGATTCGAAGACGCGGTTCGAGAGCCAGTTGTCGCGCATGAATTGCCAGATGTTCTCGACCGGATTGAGCTCGGGCGATTTCGGCGGCAACGGCAAGAGCGTGATGTTGTCCGGGACGGGAAGCTTCGCCGAGACATGCCACCCGGCCTGATCGAGAAGAACGAGCGCATGCGCGCTTGGTGCGACCGCAAGCGAGATTTCTTCGAGATGCAGGGCCATGGCCTCGCTGTTGCAGGAGGGTAGTACGAGCCCGGCGCCTTTTCCTTCGGCCGGGCAGATGGCGCCGAAAATATAGGCTGAACTCGTCCTCTGGTCGTGCGGCGCCGAAGGCCGTGTCCCGCGTTTCGCCCATCGGCGGGTGACCTTGTTTTTCTGCCGATCCGAGCTTCGTCTTGAAACCAAATCTCTATCGGCTTGCCAGGAGCCTCTTTTGCGGCGGTCTCCTCCACGAGGGCGAGAAAGTTTTTTTAAAAGCCGCCGCGGCTTCCTCGTCTTGCGCATGATGGCGCGGTCGCGCCGAGAGCTTGCGAAAGCCCATATGCCGCAGCTCGCGGCTGAGCGTCGGCTTGGAGATCGAAACCCGGAACTCTTCGAAGAGCCACTGCGCCAGATCGATCAGCCGCCAGCGGACGACGCCATGCAGGGCGGGAATCGGCCCATCTTCCACGACCTGCCGCAAGGCTTGGCGCTGGCGCTCGCCGAGGATGCTGGGAGCGCCCGGCGCTTTGCCGGTCAAGAGACCATCAGGACCTTTGGCGTTGAAACGGACAACCCAGTCGCGCACGATCTGCACCCCGACCCCGCCGATCCGCGCCGCATCCGGCCGCGAGCCGCCATCATAAATCTCGGCCAGTGCCAAGAGACGCCGGGTCTGATCGGGGTCACGCGATCGCCGCGCCAGCATGCGCAGGCCAATCGTGTCAAAGTCAGAGCGAAGCGGAACCGGAGTCGACATGGCAAACTCTCCCAAAAGCTGTTTGCCATGGTGAATCAGATAAATGCCGATTCGGGAATCCGCCTCAGGAGTCAAACTTTCAGAGACTTGGTATTAGGCGACCAGACCAGGGGCAGAAGTCACAAAGCTTGGAATGGGAGGAAACCAAGCCAGAATGAATAAGCAATATTCAGGCCAATCTTGGCGGCCGCCGCGGCCGGGGTGATTGGACGGAACGAACCCCAATGCGCAAAAGATGGCAGTAGCGAGAGGGAAAAGACGGTCAGGCGTATTCGAAGAGAAGAGCGGCGATGACGAATTCGACGAACCCGAACGCCATCATCCATTCCCCAAAGGAAATTTCCACGCCAAGATCATTTCCTGGTGAGATCGCGGCGAGGGACGTTGAATTTTTGTTCCTTTCGATCAGACGCCGACTCCGTGATCGTCACGCAATTAGCCGTGAAGCTAGCGGCCGGAGCGGTGAACGAGGGGGCGCGGCGCTCGCCTCTTGGCATGACGCACCTCAAAAATAACGAAGCCCCGGCAAATGACCGGGGCTGTGTCGCGGATGCGAGCCATGTCTCCTGAATGCCGCACGCTGTAGAGCTGCACCACATCGCGACATGAACTATATTTAATGCTTGGCGCTAAGAAATCAAGAGTGCCGGGGCGCTGCCAGAATGAGCATGGCAATGCGGCGCGGGCGGAGGCCCCTGACCTGGGGGGCAGATCAGGGGCTGCGCCTGGCGGATAGCCGCGGGAGTTGGCCAGCCACACTGCAACAGGCGGCTTCGCCGGCTGGTCGGGGGGGACAACCCGGCCAGTGCAAAGAAAAAATTGCACGGGCAATACGACTCGAACATATCAAAGATAAAAAGGGACGCAGCATCAGGAGATATTACGCTGCGCGCATCCGCGAAAACGGTCAACTTGTATTGAAGTGGGATGACCTGAACGCGGAACGCCCTTAGGCCCTCCCGCTTTACCCCGTGCAACAGCCGCCGTGGTCTTGCCTTGCTCTTCGGACGTTGGCTCTCGGTCTTCGACCTGTCCGGTGGCGATATCGACGATCAACTTAGCGAGTTGATTTGCATCGCGCGAGCGCTTCTGGCCTTAGGGCCGATGGGCATTTTCGCGTATTCCTATCGCTCGAAGTATCGTTTCTTCCGTATCTCGAATCTTGATCATATGGCCACCGCCAAACTCAACGCGCGTTAGATTTTTATTTTCTGACGTGCCAGGAACTGTTTTAATTGTCGTTGCGCGATCAAAATTGACCAATATCGCGGTGCCGCCGTCCTCGGTGCATTGAACCCAATTCACCATATGCGCCTCCTGCTTTAAGCCAGCATATAGGAAGAAAGGCGAACGCGATAGCTCAAGACCCTCAAATTTCAAAATGACCCACTACCGGCGATGGCGTTGTCACATCGTTGAAAGAAGAACACGAGAATTCTGCGTCCCGAATATTTTCAAACGACCGCGACTGCCTCGCGCCACATGTTCATAGCCGACGCGCGAAAGGCTCGGTGGGTCCTTGCAGAAGTGAGATGACGTTGGACGTTGAAAGTGTTGTAGGTGGCTGCGTGAGTTGAGAGAAATCTTTGGGCTGACCCCGGGCACTTGAAACCCTGCATCTTGTATTCTCGTCGTCGGGTCGGTTGATGCGAATTCTCGGCTCGGTTGTTGCGCCATCGACCACGCTCATGTCGTCTTGCGATTCCAAGATCACCGGCCGCGGCAGCATAAGACCTCAGATCGTCCGTGACCAGCTTGTCTGGGACAAATCCATACTTCTTCAGCAGCTTGCGCATGAGTTTCAGCGCGGCACGCTTGTTCCTCCTGCTCTGGACCAGCACATCATGCACTTCGCCCTCGGCATCCACGGCGCGCCAAAGATAGACCATGCGGCCGGCGCTTTTCAGATAGACCTCATCCAAATGCCAGGTCGTGTGGGGCTTGGGTCCACGTTTGCGCAGATCCGCCGCGATCATGGGCCCGAAATGGTTCACCCACCGCCGAACAGTCTCGTAGTCTTACTGAGTCAGAAAGTCGCGGGCCACCTCCGCTGAGAATCAACTATGCGGTGAGATTCGGTCATCAGCAGGAGGGATACTGGGATGAATCTCCGATCGGCGGACAACAGCAAGTCGCGATTTGCGGCTTATGTCGAAGGACTTGTGAGTGTGATCGGGCATGCGGACCGGGCCGGCCCACTGCGAGATTATTGCCTGGGCTTGATAATGCCGTGCGAGCGTAAGAGCGTCGAGCCGATGGCGGCGGTAACGGCGCCAGATCGGACGGCAGCGCAGCACCAGTCGCTGCTGCATTTTGTCGGCCAGTCGCCTTGGTCAGACGAGAAGGTATTGGCCAAGGTGGGTGAGATGGTCCTGCCGGCGATTGAGAGTCAAGGACCGATCGAAGCGTGGATCATCGACGATACCGGTTTTCCCAAGGAGGGTGAGCACTCGGTCGGCGTGGCACGCCAGTACTGCGGTCAGCTCGGTAAGCGGGAGAACTGCCAAGTGGCGGTGTCGTTGTCACTCGCCAATCACGACGCGAGCCTGCCGGTGGCCTGGCGTCTCTATCTACCGAAAGAGCGGGCGGCCGACCTTGAACATCGACGCAAGGCGGGCGTCCCCGATGAGATAGATTTCAAGACCAAGCCCGAGATCGCGCTCGAGCAGGTCAAAGCGGCGTTAAAAGCCGGGCTTTCTCGCGGCGTGGTCCTGATGGACGCGGGCTACGGCTGCAACACAAATCTGCGAACCGGCATCAGCGCGCTCTCGTTGACTTATGTGGCTGGTATCTTGCCACACACCACGGTGTGGACGCCCGGCACGGGTCCGCTGCCGCCGAAGAAATGGTCGGGCCGCGGCCAACGACCGAAGCGCCTTCGTCGCGATTTCGGTCGAGGAGCTCGCTCTCAGCCTCCCCAAGCGCTCCTGGCGCAGTATTGAATGGCGGGAGGGGACGGCCGAGCCGCTGTCATCGCGCTTTGCTCGCGTGCGGGTTCGTGCCGCGCATCGAGATTACACACGCTCGGAAAGCCAGCCCGAAGAGTGGCTGTTGATCGAACGGCCCGAAGGTGAGAAAAAGCCACCCAAATATTGGCTTTCGACCCTGCCGAAAAACATCTCCTTCCGCAAGCTGGTGGACCTCACCAAACTGCGTTGGCGTATCGAGCGCGATTATCAGGAACTCAAACAAGAGGTCGGGCTCGGACATTTCGAAGGACGAGGCTGGCGCGGCTTCCATCACCACGCCACGCTGTGCATCGCGGCCTACGGATTCCTGGTCTCCGAGAGGGAGAGGATTCCCCCCTCACGACCTTGTTACACCACTCGGTTCGAAAAACTTGCCGTTCCCGAAGGTGATCGATCCGGAGGCTCCACCGCCGAGGACCGAACGCCACGTCCCCAACTCGATCGCGACGATGCGCAGAAGATTGATCATCGCGCTTGTTAGCACCCTTTCACGATGCCCATGCTGCGCCACGCCTGTCGCCAAAGGCTCGCGCCGTAAGAAATTTATGACGCAGTAAGAGTAGGAGACCATGATGCCCCGTTCCGCCAACAAGTCTTCGACGTCACGTAGGCTTAGTGTGAACCGGAGATAGAGCCAGATCGCCTGCTGGATGATCTCTGGCTCGTCGGCCGTCTGCCTTAATACTCGGGGATATTGAAAACGCGCGTGCTTTTCGTCTCTCCCGCGCGCAACTGCCGGAACGACAGGTGATAGAAGTCAACGGTGTCTTCTAGGTCTTTCGAGAGCTCCCGGTAGAACTTCGGGAGCATTTGGCTATTCTCCTCGAACGTTTTGAAAAATTCCCCGGGTGTCATCCCTTCGGTCATCCTCAGCGACTTTAATAACTCAGTACTACCGACGGCTTCAGGCTTCAGAATCTGCGGCCAGATGTTCAACATGAAGCTGTAAAAGAGCATCACGTGGTTTGTGAATTCGCGGAATATTTTGGAATAGTTCGTAATACAGATAAAAAGCGCCGTCACGTTTATCATCATGATGTCGTGGACCGGGAGGTCGTCCGCAAAATCCTTGTTCCCGTGCTTAAGATAGTTAGACGTGGCGCGCATTTTTTCAAAGAACGCGGCCTGATATTCCGTCTTTATGTACAACGTCCAATCGACCCCCAGTTCTTCACCCCAATTCTTGGCAAGGTCGATAAGCATTTTGTCCGCTGAGTGGATAAGCAGATGTGTCGCGAACGGGTCTTCCTGCTTCTGGATCAGTCGGATTGCTGTGTGAATTAGATGACGGGCGGCTTCTTGTTTATCGAGCCATCGGCGCGGTTCACGCGTATCTTGGTCCAAGGGTGGGTTACTCATTTTTGCCTCTCTAGTACCGACTTCCTAAACGGTGAGTTGTGATTTAAAGATGCATGCATGGCATTCCTTCGGCACGGGTCGCCCGCCTCGTCGGCATCGCGCGCTCGATATCAGTCTGATTTGCGGGATTGTCTGCCCGCAGGGCGTGCTCTTTCGAGGCCAGCCCGAAGTCGAGGAGGAGACGGACGGGCCTTGTCAGTCGCGGTCGTTTGAAAATATTCGGGACGCAGAATTCTCGTGTTCTTCTTTCAACGATGTGACAACGCCATCTGGACGGTCGACGAGGGATGGCCGCGCAGAAGGCGACCAGGATGCGCCGTCTGCTCGCCGCGGTCGAGGCCGACCATGCCGCGCCGCGGGTGCGCCACGAGGAACTTGAGCACTTTCTTCTCGCCGCGCCTGCCACCGACTGGGTTGAAGCCGTGGCCAAGGCCCGTTATCTTCTGATCCTGTTTGCGCAGTCGAAGGCAGCCGAAGATCTGCGGCGGGCCAGGCTCATTGCGGACGTTTTCGACGACTTCGAGCGGCTGCTTGCAGCACCGAAACGCTCGCCCGTCGGGGGTGACGCCTGGCTCGCATCCGCGAGCCTCGTTCAGAGGAGGATTGCGATGGCAAAAGGTCAGCAACGCGGAAACCGCGAAGCCAAGAAGCCGAGAAAGGAAAAGCCCAAGGTCGCGGCGACCGCCCAGGCGTCGTTCGGGCTCAACCCCTCGAAATCGGCGGGGGCGAAGGACGATCGCGGCAAGAAGAAATAGCACGCCGCAATGCACCTTGGCTCACATGCGATCAGCGCGAGACGGTCCGCATTGGGTCATCACGCGATCAATGCCGAAGAGCCGCGAGGCTTCTTGCCGCCGCGCGCTCGCTTGGTGCTCCCGTCGGCAATCACCGCGCGTTTGTCTGCCACGACGTTGACTGTGGACTGCTCGCCGGCGGCCGTTACGATTGCGAGCCGGACGTCCATATCGTTCTCGCAAGCGGGGCGACTTTTGAAGTGGACACAGAAGGCGCAACTCGAAAGGCAACCATGCAATGAGCAGGGCTTCTCGCAACAAATTGCCCAGGTTGACGAAGGGGCGTAGGCGCCAGGCGGCGCGTCAGGACGCACGCAAGGCGCGCGAGGCTAGCAAACTGGCCGCCAAGCCCGAAAAAGCTGCCCAGAAGGCCCGCGACCAGCAAGAAAAGGACAAACCCACGACGTGAACGATTTACCCTCGCGCGACCGGCTAGAGCCAACCCCGCCGAAAATTCGGGCGCTTGTCATGCTTGAGGGCGACGAGCGGCTCGTTTTGCGTCCGCTCGAAAACGCGTCGCCAGCCGACGGACCGGTTATCGCATCGATCGCGCTTGAACAGGCCATTATGGTTTCGCCGGTGGGCTCGCCGTGAATTGCAGCAATTGCGGAGCCGCTCCCAAGGGCCTTGTCACGTCGCGGCGGGCTTGCCGTCACTGACCTATAGCCGTACCATCCGCGATTATCAAAATCAGCTATTGAAAGCAGTCATCGAGACATCTCCCAGCTTGACCTAGCCGCGCTTTTCGCGCGCGGCATCCTCGATCTGGCGCTGTGCCGCCGCGAATGCATCCTTGATCGCGACCATGACGTGCTCGTGTTCGGGCGCATCGCCGTGAGCCTTGCTGACGAGGATATCCGTATGCTGCGGCATCGCGATGCGAATATCGATCTTGAACAGATCGCCGTGCCGGCGCTTCATCGTCGGTGCGATGACCGTCACGTGACAGCTGGTGATCCGGTCATGGAATTTTTCCAGCCGCTTGGCCTGTTTTTCAACTTCTGACCGAATTGCTTCCGAGGGTTCGGAATTCCGGAAGGTGATATCGAGCGGAACTTGCATATTATGTCCCTTTAGGACTCTTCGCGGCGTTGTCACGTTGTTGAAAGTTTGATGCGGGTTCGTCAGGTTCCACAGCTGAAATCATGCGGCGGCGACGACTTCGCGCCACGCCTGCATGGCTGAGGCCCGGAAGGCTCGGTGCGTTCTTGCTGATGTCAAATGGCGTTGGACATTGAAAGTGTTATAGGTGGCTGCGTGGGTTGAGAGAAATCTTTGCGCGGATCCCACACTCTTGAACCCTTGCATCTTCCTCTCCCTTCGTCGGGTTGGCTGATGCGAATTCTCCGCTCGATTGTTGCGCCATCGGCCACGCTCGTGGCGTTTTGCAATTCCAAGATGACTGGCTGCGGCGGCATAAGATCTCAGCTCATCTGTGACGAGCTTGTCTGGGACAAAGCCATATTTCTTCAGCAGCTTGCGCACCAATTTAAGCGCCGCCCGTTTGTTCCTCCTGGTCTGGACCAGCACGTCGAGAACCTCGCCCTCCGCGTCGACGGCGCGCCACAGATAGACCATCCGGCCATCGATCTTGAGATAGACTTCGTCGAGATGCCAGATGGTATGCGGTTTCGGCCGGCGTTTGCGAAGATCGGCCGCGATCTTGGGTCCAAAATGGTTCACCCAGCGCCGGACGGTCTCATAGGAGACCATGATCCCGCGTTCCGCCAACAAATCTTCGACGTCGCGGAAGCTCAGCGTGAACCGAATATAGAGCCAGATCGCGTGCTGGATGATTTCGGGCGGAAAGCGATAGCCGCTATAGCTGATTTTGATCATCTCGGACGGTACGGCTATAGGTCAGTGACGGCAAGCCCGCTGGCGACGTGACTATGCCCCTCAAGGCGCTTCTTTCTGCTCATCAGCCGGGAAGACGACTCTCTCCGTTATTTTTTGCAACAGAGCCGTCGATGTCGCGGATACGCTGTTTAAAGCGGCCTTCGACGCCCTCAACCGGTCGCCGGATGACGCAAGCCGCGCGGCGCTGCTGCGGCGGGTCAACACGGGGTCTTATGACCGTCTGGCGGTTTGAATCCTGCGGCGGGTAAAACCCAGTCCTGACAAGCCGGAATGAGGCCGCAAAGACGCCGGGGCCGGGGGCTGCCGATGCGTTCAGGAATTCAGTCTGAGCATAAAAGGTCCCGTCATGACCGGCAGGACGCATTCAACGATTTTCGCGGCTTAATGACATGACCGATGCAATTTCCCTCAATGACGCGCAATTGCAGAAAATTCTAACCACACTTGAATTTTTGAAAAGCGGTGGAATGCGTTGGGAGATTTTTGGTAGCGCGCTTTTGGGATTTTTGGTCGGCATTGGTCTTTTCGACATAGCGGCGGAAGTCTTTGCATTCCGGGCTGGCATGCCGGTCGAGCCTCCATTCGTCGCTGCCGTTCAAGACGCCGTTGGCGAAACGCTCATACAGTGCGCCGTGCTGGATGCCTTTCACCCCTGTAAGCTCAAGTCGCTCAGTCTTGAGCTTGCGAATCTTGATTAGGCGAAGATCTCTTGTGGAGAGGAACAATGACCGACTTTACCCCGCGACGAGATGTTCAAGCCATCTCCCACGTCAACGTCGTCGTGGACGACATCGAGGTCGCCACCGAGTTCTACCGCACCGTGCTCGGCTTCGAGCAGGCAGCCAACGCCCACGGTCCCATGGATTACCCGGGTGTGGATCTGGTCTCGTTCGCCCACGATGCCGGATTTGACGACGGCCGGGTTAACCTGGACGTTCGCTTTCTGAAACACCCTGAGGTAGGTGTCTATTTGGAACTGTTCACCTACCGTCACCCCAAGGGTGACCAAACCATCCACCGCAGAAAGACGAACGATCTGGGCGGCATTCGCCACGTGGCGGTCGAAGTGCCGGACGCGGTGGCGGCCTACGCGTTCATCCGTTTTCAGCAGCAGGCGTACGGGAAACGAGGCCTCCACATCGAGATCGTGGGCCAGGACCATATTCCCGAAGCGATCACCCCGTTTCCCTACAAGTTTTTCTACTGGATCGATCCCTGGGGCGTGCAGTGGGAGATGGAGCAAGGCCGCCCGATCAACCGTGCAGTGAAAGGGATTGTTGGATGAGCCCGGACCCCTCCGGCGTTCACCAATCGCAGAGCGACTAGTCGTTCATGATCAGGCCTCCATTGACGTGCAGGGTTTGCCCCGAGATGTAGCCGCTAGCGTTCGAGGCGAGGAAGATCACTGTGCCGGCGAGATCCTCCGCGAGTTGCATGCGGCCGAGCGGAATGTACTTTTCGTACTCGAAGAGTTTGGCGCGGTGATCGGCGTGCATCGGCGTGTCGACCGCGCCGGGAGCGATGGCATTGACCCGCACCCCCTTTGCAGCCACATCCTGCGCGGCAGCGCGCGTAAGGCTTTGCAACGCTGCCTTCGAAGAACAATAATCGACGCCGCCGCCATCCTGGTTGAACACGGAAGCCCGCGACGACCATGAGCTGCCAATGTTGATGACGCTGCCGCGTTTCGCCTTGACCATCTCCGGCAGCACAGCGCGCATGATCCGCATCGGCGCGCGCACATTGATCGCATAGATATTGTCCCACACCGCGTCCTCGACGGTGAGCATGTCGGCGAAGGTCATTAAGCCCGCATTGTTGATCAGCACGTCGATGCGACCGCTCAAGTCCAGCGCCGCCTTGACCAGACGGTCCGGCGTGTCGTCGGCCGCAACGTCGCAGGCAACAGTGGTGACCTGACGGCCGATGGCCTCAATCTTGCTGGCGCCGACCTCAAGGTGCTCGGCGTTGCGCTCGGTCAGAACCAAGTCGCTCCCGGCATAGGCGAGCGCCTCGGCCAGAGCGAGGCCGATCCCCTGACCGGCGCCAGTAACGATGCTGCAGTAGCCGCTCAGGTCGAAAAGGTTCCGGGATATGTCGGGGACCGGGAGAGGCAATGTGGTTTTCCTCCATATCAGCCGGCACTTGCCGGCGTCGGTTCCAAGGCGTGGGCGCTCGGTACCGCTTTCCGACACACCATCGATCCCTGGGGCGTGCAGTGGGAGATGGAGCAAGGCCGCCCGATCAACCGTACAGTGAAAGGGATTGTTGGATGAGCCCGGACCCCTCCGGCGTTCACCAATCGCAGAGCGACTAGTCGTTCATGATCAGGCCTCCATTGACGTGCAGGGTTTGCCCCGTGATGTAGCCGCTGGCGTTCGAGGCGAGGAAGATCACTGTGCCGGCGAGATCCTCCGCGAGTTGCATGCGGCCGAGCGGAATGTACTTTTCGTACTCGAAGAGTTTGGCGCGGTGATCGGCGTGCATCGGCGTGTCGACCGCGCCGGGAGCGATGGCATTGACCCGCACCCCCTTTGCAGCCACATCCTGCGCGGCAGCGCGCGTAAGGCTTTGCAACGCTGCCTTCGAAGAACAATAATCGACGCCGCCGCCATCCTGGTTGAACACGGAAGCCCGCGACGACCATGAGCTGCCAATGTTGATGACGCTGCCGCGTTTCGCCTTGACCATCTCCGGCAGCACGGCGCGCATGATCCGCATCGGCGCGCGCACATTGATCGCATAGATATTGTCCCACACCGCGTCCTCGACGGTGAGCATGTCGGCGAAGGTCATTAAGCCCGCATTGTTGATCAGCACGTCGATGCGACCGCTCAAGTCCAGCGCCGCCTTGACCAGACGGTCCGGCGTGTCGTCGGCCGCAACGTCGCAGGCAACAGTGGTGACCTGACGGCCGATGGCCTCAATCTTGCTGGCGCCGACCTCAAGGTGCTCGGCGTTGCGCTCGGTCAGAACCAAGTCGCTCCCGGCATAGGCGAGCGCCTCGGCCAGAGCGAGGCCGATCCCCTGACCGGCGCCAGTAACGATGCTGCAGTAGCCGCTCAGGTCGAAAAGGTTCCGGGATATGTCGGGGACCGGGAGAGGCAATGTGGTTTTCCTCCATATCAGCCGGCACTTGCCGGCGTCGGTTCCAAGGCGTGGGCGCTCGGTACCGCTTTCCGACACACCATCGATCCCTGGGGCGTGCAGTGGGAGATGGAGCAAGGCCGCCCGATCAACCGTGCAGTGAAAGGGATTGTTGGATGAGCCCGGACCCCTCCGGCGTTCACCAATCGCAGAGCGACTAGTCGTTCATGATCAGGCCTCCATTGACGTGCAGGGTTTGCCCCGAGATGTAGCCGCTAGCGTTCGAGGCGAGGAAGATCACTGTGCCGGCGAGATCCTCCGCGAGTTGCATGCGGCCGAGCGGAATGTACTTTTCGTACTCGAAGAGTTTGGCGCGGTGATCGGCGTGCATCGGCGTGTCGACCGCGCCGGGAGCGATGGCATTGACCCGCACCCCCTTTGCAGCCACATCCTGCGCGGCAGCGCGCGTAAGGCTTTGCAACGCTGCCTTCGAAGAACAATAATCGACGCCGCCGCCATCCTGGTTGAACACGGAAGCCCGCGACGACCATGAGCTGCCAATGTTGATGACGCTGCCGCGTTTCGCCTTGACCATCTCCGGCAGCACGGCGCGCATGATCCGCATCGGCGCGCGCACATTGATCGCATAGATATTGTCCCACACCGCGTCCTCGACGGTGAGCATGTCGGCGAAGGTCATTAAGCCCGCATTGTTGATCAGCACGTCGATGCGACCGCTCAAGTCCAGCGCCGCCTTGACCAGACGGTCCGGCGTGTCGTCGGCCGCAACGTCGCAGGCAACAGTGGTGACCTGACGGCCGATGGCCTCAATCTTGCTGGCGCCGACCTCAAGGTGCTCGGCGTTGCGCTCGGTCAGAACCAAGTCGCTCCCGGCATAGGCGAGCGCCTCGGCCAGAGCGAGGCCGATCCCCTGACCGGCGCCAGTAACGATGCTGCAGTAGCCGCTCAGGTCGAAAAGGTTCCGGGATATGTCGGGGACCGGGAGAGGCAATGTGGTTTTCCTCCATATCAGCCGGCACTTGCCGGCGTCGGTTCCAAGGCGTGGGCGCTCGGTACCGCTTCCGACACACCCGGGAAACCTTTAGCAGGTGTTGATGGCTGCGTGAATCCGCGCAAATTTCGCGCCGTTTCCATTGCGCGACCCTTCCGCTACGCGCGAGGCGGCGCCGATCGAACATGTAGTAACTGGACGGATCGGCGTCGCACCTGTTCGCGCAGGACCGCAATTACGGTGTGGAGCAATTTCGGCTCGAGCCAATTGCAGTGCACGAGTCAGCTAATGTGCAGGTTTCTCGGACGCCTGCATCACAAAACCATCCACGCGCTCCCACGACAGGCGTCCGAGAAGCGCCAAGGCACGAAATCGCGGGCCGGAAGGGGCTCTGTTTCGCCGCTGCGATCTATGGGGATTTGAGGAGTGCGAGCGTCTGTTTTCGAGAGGCCGGAACTACGGACGCACGGCAAGTTGACGGGTTGACCGGTCGAGGGGAGCGTGCGCCACCGGCATTGGGATCAGTTTCGGCGTGGCGGCGGCGATCGCAAGACGTTGGCGCAGCATCATCGAGCGAGCGCCGCCGGCGCTGGCTAACGGTCAGCGGCAAGAATGGCAAGAACGGACGGCGTTGCGTCGCGGTAGATAATGCAATCTCGATCATGACGTATCGATCTTGATCACGAGAGGTGCGGTGGCCGGCCGGTAATTCGGCTCGCATCCCCGTGCGAACGTCTCGATGATGAGCAGGCGGCCGCCGCAGCATGGGCATGGCCGCGAGAGCGCCGGCAGTTCGGCTGCGTCAGCAGATTTGGGATCGTCCGGGATCGCGTCCGGCTTCGGAACGTTCAGCAACGCGCGCGCTTTGGCGATGTTGTCAGCGCGGTTGCCGTTGGCCAGGAGCCCGTAGTGGCGGATGCGATGGAAGCCTTTCGGCAAAACGTGCATCAGGAAGCGGCGGATGAACTCGTCTGTCGCGAGTGTCATGAGCTTGTACCGCTCGGGACCTTGGATCCTGTAGTCCTTGTATTTGAACGTGATGCCCATGTCAGCTGCGATCAGGCGGTGATTGGAGATGGCGACGCGATGTGTGTAGCGCGCGAGGTATGCGAGAACAGCTTCGGGTCCGCCGAATGGCTTCTTCGAATAGACCACCCATTCCGATCGCCGGAGCGGGACGAGGAAGGCGGCGAACGCGTTGGTATCAGCGAGCGCTGCGTGCGCGCCGGAGAACTGGAGCCGGCCGGTTTCGTGGGCCACGATCAACATCTGCAAGACTAGGCGCCGGAACAGCCGTGACAGCACGCGGACGGCCAAGAAGAAGTTCGGTCGACCGGCGATCCACCTCGTGCCGTCCTCTGACAGCCCGCCGCCCGGTACGATCATGTGCACGTGCGGGTGATGCGTCATTGCCGAGCCCCAGGTGTGCAGCACGGAGGTTATGCCGATCCGTGCGCCCAAGTGTTTTGGATCGGCCGCGATCGTGATCATCGTCTCGGCCGATGCCTTGAACAGGATATCGTAGATGACAGCCTTGTTCTGATACGCGATATCCGCGATTGGACCGGGCAGCGTGTAGACGACGTGGAAGTATGGCGCCGAGAGTAACTCGTCTTCCCGCTCTTCGAGCCACTCCCTCGCCGCCGCGCCCTGGCACTTCGGGCAATGCCGGTTGCGGCAGCTGTTGTACGCGATGACCGTGTGCGCGCAGCCCTCGCAGCGCGCGACATACCCGCCGAGCGCGACTGTGCGGCAGCGCTCGATCGCACTCATGACCTTCATCTGGTCGAGGCTGACGTGGCCGGCATTGGCGCGCCGCCACGCCGTCCCGTGGTCGCGGAAGATATCCGCGACCTCGAGAGCTGGACGGGACATGGCCGACCGCTCAAGCCGGCGGCGGCGCCTTGCCTCTCTTCCTGGGCGTCCTGCGCGGCTCGCACAGCAAGTCGAGTGGGCTCTCGATGGCAGAGATCATGCCGGTGGCCACGCGCGTGTAGCGCGCTGTCGTGTCGAGCTTGTCGTGACCGAGGAGAGCCTGAATGATGCGGATATCGGTCCCACGTTCGAGCAGATGGGTCGCAAAACTGTGGCGCAGCGCATGCAGCGTCACCGCCTTCTTGATGCCGGCCGCGTCAGCCGTCTCGTGAAACAGACGATTGAGCTGCCGGGTCGTCATCGGCTTTCCTGGCTTGCGGCCAGGAAACAACCAGCGCTGCTCTTGCGACACGCCCGTATCGTAACGAGCCGGTCGCACCTTCCACCATTGCCGCAGCAGATCGAGCGTCTCTGGCGACAGCATGACGTGGCGGTCTTTGCGCCCCTTGGCCTGCACGATGCGGATGATGTTCTGCGCCCTGTCGATATCACCAACCCTGAGCCGGACCACCTCGCCCGCGCGCAAACCTGCGCCGTAGCCGAGAGCGAGCAATACGTGAACCTTGAGAGTCCTCGCCATGGCCAAGAGGCGCTTGGCCTCGTCCGGGCTCATCACCAGCGGGATCTTCTGGGGTTCTTTGATGTGATAGATCTCGGCGGCAAGATCCAATCGCCGCAGCGTCACACGGAACAAGAACCTGAGCCCGGTCATGATGCGGTTGCGATTGCAGATGCTCGTCCCCGTCTCAGTCAGGTGCAGCTGGAACAGGCGGATCTCGTCGGCTGTAGCCGTGCCGGGCGAGCGCTTCAAATACGCGGCGAACCGCTTGCAGTTGCTGATGTGGCTTCTCTGCGTGTGCGGGTTGAGCTTGCGCGCGCTCATGTCCTCGATCATGCGCTGGCGCAGCGGGCTGATGGCATCGGTACTCATGGGGAACTCTCCTGAGTGAGGTTGACGACACCTCGATCCTCAGAAAATGGCCCATGGCCCGCCATCATTGTTCTTGCAATTACTCACCGTGCTCGCAGAAAAGCCGCCAGCCTCAGCGGGCTATCGCGGCAGCGATTTAGTGCCCTGGCGCAAATGCGACCTCAATTGATGTCCGCTCTCCCGCCGCTCCTGAAGCATAAGCGGACATGCCGCTGCATTGTTGCTCTTTGCAACTGGTGTCGGCGCGATGGGATTGTCTGGCTGGCGCCGCTGTCCTTTAGTAGCAAACCAAGCCTGCTCATCCGGTATAGCCAGGCTATCCAAGTCTTGCGCCGTCGCGCGTGCATCGTCCACCCCAATCCCGGAGTAACGGACCGCCGTTGATGACATCGATGGCGAGCTTGCCTTGCTCGTACTCGTAGGCGAAATCGCGCCAGAGCGGATAGTCGGGATACAACCGACGAATAGCTTTGAACGCGAGCGCCTGGGTGCTGATCATGAGCGTCAATGCTCCCATCGCAAGTGCTGACTGTCGCACGAAGCGAGAAATCATACGCATCGTACCTTCCCGACGGCTTTGCCGCGTTCATCCGTTTTTCTTTCCGTGCGGGCGAGGGCATTGGCACGTTGCCATTGGGCGGGCGGGCATTGTCACGCCGCTTCGGGCTTGCGGTCCCGCTGGCGGTTCTGTAGCCAAGGGGATGAAGAAAATCAGCTATCGCGGCTACCGCTTTCCGCCAGAGATCATCCAGCAGGCGATCTGGCTCTATCTCTGAACACCCCCACGATACGCCGCCTTACCCCTTCATGCCGTCACCAACTTTCGGCCTTAGCTCGGCTCTTCACGAACCGGTCTCTGTTAGAAATCGAACCAGTCTCCGCACGCCCACCGGGAAATTGGAAAAATAGCGCGCAGAGACCGGCGCCCTAAACCCCCCCGCATCTGGAAAGTACGGAGCGAACGCCATCACTTGTTTAGGTTACGCATGACGGCCAGAGCGTCGGTCCATAGGCTATGCGTGAGCGTCTCGGCGCTCTTTTCTCTAGCCAATGCCGCCGCCTCGCCTGCCCAGAGCGGCGAAAAATCGCCGCTGCCGCGCTTTTCGGCCGCCTCGCGCAATGGCGCCACCGCCCCGGCCGCCAACGGAAATGGCGGCGCCTCCAGGCAAATGGGTCCGGCCTCGGCCACCAACCGGTTGTGAAGTCCGCGCGCCGGTCGCCCGGTGAACACATTCGTCAATCGCGTCGCGTCGTCACGCGCGCTTGCGAGCGCGGCGCGATGGATTGGCGAAATGAGCGCCTCCGGCGCGCGCAGGTAGGCGGTGCCGATCTGGACCGCATTGGCTCCGAGCGCAAAAGCTGCCGCGATTCCGCGTCCATCGCCAATTCCGCCCGCCGCGACTACCGGCAGGCGCACGGCGTCGCACATTTGCGGCAAAAGCGAAATCAGGCCTGGTTGTGCATCAATGTCATCGGAAAGGAACATGCCGCGATGCCCGCCCGCCTCGCGTCCCTGCGCAATAACGCCGTCGACTCCGTGCGCCTCGAGCCAGCGCGCCTCGGCGACGGTCGTGGCCGAAGAAAGGGTCAAGGCGCCGGCCGCTTTGACGCGCGCGAGCAAGCCCGGATGCGGCAAGCCGAAATGGAAGCTCACGACAGCCGGGCGCGCCTCCTCCACGACAACGCACATGGCCTCGTCGAAAGGCGCCCGCGCCGGCCCCATTCGAATACCGGAAGGGTCGACTCCGGCCTCTGCATAGTAAGGCGCGAGCCGCGCGCGCCAGCGCGCCTCGATTGCCGGATCGGTCGCGGGCTCGGCATGGCAAAAGAAATTCACGTTGAAGGGAGCCTCCGTCTTTCCTCTGACGGCAGCGATCTGTTCGCGCAAGAGATCTGGCGTGAGCATTGCGCTCGGCAGGGAGCCGAGTCCGCCGGCTCGGCAGACAGCGATTGCGAGGTCGGGTCCTTGGGCCCCCGCCATTGGTGCCTGAATCAGAGGAATTTTCGAAGGCAGGAAGGTCATCGATCTTTTGCTCCGAACACCGGACTCGGATCTGATTAGCGCGGCCGGACGGAAATTATGCGCTGACGCAGGGGAAACTGCCCAAGCTTCCTCGAAAGAAAGCTTACGCCCTTGTAAGGAAAAGGCCAAAGTCTTGGGGGGCCGATCGTAGATTTCCGGAATCTTTCCCACAAACAGCTTGTCAGTCGCCACCATGACGCTGCTCTCCCAAATCACCCCAGATTCTCTGACAATCTATATCACGCTCGAAATCGACGACCTTCTCGCCTCGACCTATGGTCTCGCAATTCGCGCGCGCCGAAATGAATAGCGGCGAGCGCTCAGGCAGAGTGTATACTATAGGGTTCGCCGACAAGAATTGAGGTTGTCAAAGCAAGCTCAAGGCCGCCTGACCCCTTCGGTCATCACGATTCAGAGATAGCTCGAAGCGAGCCGGGCCAGGCACTTACGATCAGCGCCAATACCGGACTAAGCACGCTCTGGCCCCGCATGACACTCGCACGTCACGTTTTCTAGAGTTCACCGATGATGTGTACGCGGCGGAGCAATAGTAGGCCACGGAGCGGCGGTATACACCACAACGCGAACACACATGGTCTTTAGGGCATAGGATGAGCGGACGTGGCGGGTCACTGACAAATGCAGTAGCGGTCGCTCGACCCGTGTTGCAGGATGTCGACGTGCAAGTGCTTGGCATGCGCCGCATCGGACCCTGGGCCGAGTACCGTTGTGAACCACCCGCATGCGGCGACGCGGATGGCATCGATCGTGCCACGCAGATGTTCATCCCCATTCGGTTTGATGGGCAGTATTTCGCCATTCGCGAGCTCGAAGCTCGCGACGTCCACCGCCAGACCGGACGCGTGCGCGCTGATCTTGCCGGTCTCTGCGCGGTTGCGGTTGCGGCATTCGTAACCCGGCCCGGTGTGAACCGACTTGAGTTCGACCGCGAGCTCGTCGGCAATGAGCGGGGCGACGAGATCGCGCAGCCAATGGCCGAACCGTTCACCGAACTGACAGGAAAGCGTCGGTTCTTCGGGTAGGCGGATCGATCTCCACCGCGGTGGCAATTTGACGGCCTTGAGCCGCACGGGCGTCGCGATGGCACATTCCGGGTTGACAGCCGGAGGAAGCGTGACCTGCTCAAATTCGATTCCGGCGGCGCTAAGACGATCCAAGCAGGCCTGGTCGATGGTTGGCGCCCGCGTGGTCTGCTCCGCCGGCGCGAGGGCGTTTGGAGCGGGATGGGAGGGCGCCTCGGCCGGGCGCGGAGGTGGCAATGGTGGGGACGCGGCAGTGGACGCGCTGGAGGCTTGCAGCGGGAAGGCGAGTAGTGCGGTGATTATGAAAAAAGCGCGAATGCGCATGCGCGCCTGCGGGAGCTCTCTGATCGCGGGGTGGTGCCCAAAGTGTGGCTGACATCAACGAAACCCATTAAGAACAAATAGGGATATAGCTATCGTCGACCTCAGCCAGATTTTGGGCACACCCCCCTTCGAGACTGGCGCTAATTGCATTGCGGACCGCAAGGTCTCAGCCATGCTTTGGGAACCCCCATGTTGGCTGCGCTTTGGCCAGTTCTTGCCGAAACCCTTGGGCATCGATCCGGTAAAGCCCGAGGATTCAGCGCAGTCACATAAAGGGCGAGAGCCGTGAGCGTCAGTCCCGAACAAGTTGCCGCAGGACACGCTGTCTTCACAAAGCGCGTGCTCGCCATCTACGATTTTCTCGTGCTCGGCCTATCCAATCGCCTGATTTGGAGGTGCCCCACGCAACGCCTCGTCCACCTCTACAACAGGCACGTCACGGCGAATCATTTGGATGTCGGGGTTGGAACCGGCTATTTTCTCGACCGTTGCCGGTTTCCTTCAAACGCGCCACGTGTCGCGTTGATGGACCTCAATCAGAACGCGCTCGACTTCGCCTCGCATAGAATTGCGCGATACGCGCCAGAAACTTGTGTCCGGAATGTCCTGGAACCGATCCCGATTGACGCGGCGAAGTTTGATTCGGTTGGCATCAACTATCTGCTCCATTGCCTTCCAGGCACCATTGAATCGAAGTCGGTATCCTTCGATCATCTCAAGGCATTGATGAATTCAGGCGCAGTCATCTTTGGTTCAACATTGCTGCAAGGCGGCGTTGCGCGGAGCTGGCCTGCGAAGCGCCTCATGGATTTCTACAATAGTAAAGGCATATTTTCGAATGAGAGTGACGACATCGACGGCCTGCAACGTGCTCTCGGCCAGCGGTTTCGATCGGTCTCAATCGAAATTGTGGGCTGTGCAGTGCTGTTTTCCGGACGTGCATAGACGCGGCCATTGGGAGGTTGCCTACCGGAGCGGTTTTCCCGCGCCGCACGCGCCGGGAAATAAGCGCTAAAGACAAAATTGCGAGTCCGAGGCGTTGGCGTCGCTTTCTAATTTTGTTGTCGGCCTTAACACAGCATTCCAATCTTGCAGTTCTTGGTTATTGAAGCCCCGCCCTCAAGAGGCTCCAACCCGTAGGTTCCAAGGAACAGAAAGAAACTCGCGCAAAAACGTAACCATCCGGCGAAGGCCGCGGTGGTTGATTGCGGCTACTCAGTGGCTGACGGGGTTTGCTTGTTGTTAGCGAGGCGGCCCTTGGCAGCATTACGCCGGTTCGCGATGCGGCTGAGGGCGTATTTGATGGGTAGGTCGTCGATGACTTTGGGGTCATATTCATCGAGCCACTCTTTGGCTTCGGCATAGTTCGGGTGGTTGGGATCGGCGACGGCTTCGAACAATGCGTAGAATCCGGGAATGCCGCCGCAATCCTCCGGTGGCGCATTCCATTCGCCAGCAATGTAGCGAGGATAAGAGACGCCAAATTCAGCGGGGCGGATATTGGTGACGGTGATCCGATGCTCCCAGCTGCCGACGCATTCGCCGAAATCGACCTGGGCATGGCCGGGCGGATGGGCGAGCGGGACGAAAACCTCGCGCGACCGGGTGCGGGCGATCCGCACGTAATCCTTCACGACCGTATAGCCGCCGGCAAACCCGCGTTCGATCCGCAGCCGTTCGAAAATCCGCTTCGCCGTGTGCCGTTGCTTCGGCGGCGCCGTCTTATCGGCCTCGAGAATCGCGTCGATGACCGGAACCAGCGGTCCGAGCTTCGGCCGCTCTGGAGCCTTGGATCGCACATAGCCGGGCGGCGCCGAATAGCGGCACATTTTGGAAATCGTATCCCGGCTCAATCCGAAATGTTGACGCGCGGAGATATTGAAACAACCGGCAAAGCAATGATCCATTCGTCGCGCCGGGAGCGCAAGACCAAGGCAATTGCCGAAGCGTTGGCAATGATCGCTGACGCTCACCCTGAACTCGAGCCACATCGACCGCGTCCTATCCGCGAGACAGACGAACGGCTGTGGGAGAGCGCCACCGAATTTTGTGCCGCCCTGGACCGCTATGCAGAGCGCGCTGTGGAAATTAAGAGAGAGAATCGACGGCCTGCGTCCTCGCCAGCCGCTTGCAAGATCGACAAGTTAGTCGGCGCGATCGTTCAAGACTGCCACGAGCCCGTCCAGCGGGCTGACGGAGACGAGGATATCGGCCCCCTCGGTTGTGTTGTCCTCGTAGCTCTGCCCGCTTCGCTTTTGCTCGGCCTCGACCTTGCGCCACACCGCAGGCGCCATTTCATCGGCAATTGCCGCAATGATGCGGGGCGAGAGGAAGGCGAGGGGAGCGAGCAGGTGGATGTGCCGTTCGATGGCGGTGCTCGGACTAGACTGACCACGACCGTCATGAGCGCGGCCGAGAGCCAGCATGCGGATACGGCATCGGGCATCAACAACGCCATCTCCCGGATTGCCGGCATGCTCGCAATTGACGCCGCCACAAACGCCGCCGTCCGCGCCGATCGCGAGGCGCGGTTCTTTACCATTTGTTCATCATATGCGCCAATCCTAAACCAGCGGCGAAAAATCTCGCGATGAAGCTTGCGCGACATGCCGTGCAACTCTCCCGCGCCTCAAAGCGGTGACGAGATGGCAGGCCGGTCAGACATCGAATGGAGCGAAGATGTCCTGGACCAATGAACGAATCGAGTTGTTGCAAAAACTCCGGCTCGAAGGATGGAGCGCCAGCCGTATCGCTGGCGAACTTGCCCATGGGATTACCCGTAACGCGGTGATCGGCAAGGTCTACCGGCTCGGGCTACCGCCGCACAAGGCGCCACGGCGCCCGCCCCACCGGCATGCAAACAGTCCGCAAGTCGCCGGCAATACCGCCCTGGCTTCACACCCGTTCGTGATTGAAGCTGCCGCGCCCCAGGCGGTGAGGGACGTCGTGGTGCCGATATCCGAACCCGTGACCATTGTGGAATTGCGCGAGCCGATGTGCCATTGGCCGATCGGCGATCCGGCCCAGTCTGAATTTCGCTTCTGCGGTGCGAAGAAACTGCCGGGCCAAGGACCATATTGCGCCTGCCATGCGGGCATCGCCTATCAAACCCAACATGACCGGCGGCGCGAGCGGCGGTCGCAAAGTCGGCCTAGCGCCTAGTCCCTATGATTTGCTGGGCCTTGGCCCGTCATCCGATCGGCTATGGCTTCACCGGTAGGCGGGGGTATCATGACCAAGGATCCGATTAACATTCTGCTTGTCGACGATCAGCCTGCGAAGCTCCTCAGCTACGAGGCGATACTGCAAGGCCTCGGAGAGAATTTGATCAAAGCCGGGTCTGCCCGGGAGGCCTTCGAGCACCTTCTTAAGGAGGACATCGCTATCGTTCTCAGCGATGTCTGCATGCCTGAGCTCGACGGTTTTGAACTCGCTCGGATGATCCGCAATCATCCTCGCTTTCAGCACACCGCGATCGCCTATTTTCTCGCGAATTTGCGGGAGTTACCGGTCTCGTGTTCAAAGCGATTCGTGGCGGAGACGGTTGCACGCGCGATTTCGGCCGCGGCCGTCATGAAAATCTCTCCGGCGCCATTTCGTGGTTGACTTTTTTCGCGGGCGGAGCAGCTGACGTCGGCGAAGTCGAAGTGATTGGAGGCGGGAACTCGCAGAACCGACGATTTGTTCTCAGCGAAAGCCGAGGAGCTTTCGCTGTTCAGCCCAGCCGGCCGGCAGCCGCGGCGTCAGAAGCATCAATGTCTGGGCGGTGAGTTGCGGCGGTTTTCGGCCATTGATGATGGCCGTGGTGATGTCGGGCGCCAGCCAGGGAAGACGCAGGAGGGAATAGATGTAGGCTGCCGACACTTGCTCTTCGCGAGCGATATCCTGCACGGTCAGCTTGGGGTTTTGGATCAGGCGTGCCTGGATGTGGTGAGCGCGCGCAATGATTCTGAGCAAGCTGGGATCGGCTGGTGTCTGGTCATCGGCATTCTCGACCAGCATTCGCATTTCGCGGCCGGCGCGCTTCAGGCCCACCGGCAGCGTCAATCCCAGGAGATCATCCGGTGCACTCGTAGGCGCTTGATGCTGCATCTTCAGATCAAGCGACCCGGCGAGCAGCTGGGTCAAGCGGCCTCGAGGGAACGTGACGTCGACGCGGTCGGATCGGATTTCCACCCTGCAGAGCAGGGTCATGAGCATCGCTTTGACTGTGTCTGGCGCGAGGCCGCCGAGGTCTTCCGCGAGCTGACGGCCACACTCGACCAGCTGGCTCCGCCCTGAACCGTTGTGCGAATCGCCATCGGCGGCATCGAGGATCGCTCCGGGGTCGGCGAGAAATGTGCGAAGCCTGTTGATCACCAGGCCTTCCAAATTGCCAGCCGGTATCCGCCGGCCGCTCGAACGGGTCCTTCCCGCTCCGGTGATGAGGGAAGCCGAAACATAGTATCGATAACGTGTTCCTTTCTTGACCGCATGGCTTGGCGTCAGGCGCTCGCCGGTCTCGTCAAACACCATGCCCGTCAGCAGGCTGGGGTGCCTTGCGCGCGCACCCGTTGTCCGCTCGACGCGGTTTGCGGCCAGCACGGCCTGGACATCGTCCCACAGCGGCTTGTCGACAATCGCCGGGTGTTCGCCGGGATAGGAATTGCCCTTGTGGAATATCTCGCCGCGGTAAAGACGGTTCTGGAGGATCAGATAAAGCGCCCCACGGGAGAACCTCTGGCCGCCATATTCGGCGCCGTCTGGCCGCGTTCGGCGCTTGCTCTTGATCCCGGCGCCGGCCAGCGCATCCCGCAGCGCGTGCACCGATTTCAGCGCGAGATAGCGCCGATAGATATCGACGACGAGGCGGGCCTCGGCGTCGTTGACGACCAGCTTGCGGTTCCTGACGTCATAGCCGAGGGGCGGCATGCCGCCCATCCACATGCCCTTTTTCTTGGACGCGGCGACCTTGTCGCGGATGCGTTCGCCGGTGACTTCCCGCTCGAACTGGGCGAAGGAAAGCAGGACATTCAGGGTCAGCCGTCCCATGCTGGTGGTGGTGTTGAATTGCTGGGTGATCGACACGAACGAGACGCCGCGGCGGTCGAAGACCTCGACAAGCTTGGCAAAATCGGAGAGTGCGCGCGTCAACCGGTCGACCTTGTAGACGACGATCACGTCGATCTGGCCTGCCTCGATATCGGCGATCAGCCGTTTCAGGGCTGGCCGCTCCATCGTGCCGCCGGAAAACCCGCCATCATCATAGAGCGTCGGCAACACCGTCCAGCCTTCGTGCTTTTGCGATAGAATGAAGGCGGCGCAGGCTTCCCGCTGGGCGTCGAGCGAGTTGAAGGCCTGCTCGAGGCCCTCCTCCGATGATTTTCGGGTGTAAATCGCACAGCGTGCCTTTTTGGCGGAGCGCCGCGGCGTCTTGTCCGATTCACCCATCGCGCCCCCCATTGCGCGGGCGCTCCGCACCAGCCGCTGGCAGCGCAAAGAAGCGCGGACCCGACCAGTGCGCTCCGGTGATCCTTTTGGCGATCTTGGTCAGCGACGGATAGCTCGACCCCGCATACTCGAACCCATCTTCGGTGACCGTAACGGTGTGAGTCCAGCCGCCCCATTCCCGAACAAGACGCGCGCCGGGCTTCAGGCTGAGGCTCGGTGCCGGGCCAACCCGACCGGTAATCCGCAAGGCCTTCGCCATCGTTTGCAGCTTGCGCCGGGTCGATTTGCCGAGCCCGCCATGCGCGATTTCCTGAAGTCTGTAACCGAGGGCTAGGACAAGCAGGTCGCGACTGATCCGCGGCGGTTCACCGTGGTTGAGCCGCCGCCATTCGCGCCGCAATTCCTCGAGGCCGAGCGACCGAATGCGATCGATCTCGCCCTCGATCGCTCGAGAGTCCATCGAAGCCATGGCTAAGCGGCCGGCGATATGGAGATCTTCGGTTTCGATTTGGACGGCTGTCCGGCAGGCACACGATAAACGCGTTCGGCCCCGGCCTTCTCCGATATCAGCGTTAAGCCGAGCTTCTTGCGCACCACACCCGCAAAGAAGCCGCGGACCGAGTGCTGCTGCCAACCGGTCGCCTTCATGATGGCGGCGATCGTTGCACCCTTGGGCTGTCTAAGCAGGGCGAGGACGGCCTCCTGCTTGGTCCCGCCGCAGGTCGAACCCGAAGGAATGTTCGAAGGCTTCGCAGGTCTGTTCGCGCGGCTCTTGGCGCGCGCAACCTCGGTCTTTGAGGGGATTTTGCTGTGCGACATTTGAGGATCCTTTTCGGTTGCAACGGCGCCTAGCGCCGTCACCACCGAAGCCCCGCAGTGGCACCATCGCCAGCGGGGCAGGATCCGAGTAAGGCCAATCGGCCCTTATCTCGGCACGGCGACAGTGACGCTCCCTTCGCCGCAGAAGTCCACTCCTTTCTGCGATGAAAATTAAGCGCCAATCGCCCCACTGTTTGCGGTCAAGCCTCTGCCAGTGGCCGGCCGCGTCTCTGGATTTAAGAGTTCGAATCCTCTCTGGGCAGCCACGCAGTCTGGTCTCTGGGCTGATTTTTTCTGGTTGTCGAGAATCGCCGAGGTCTTCGCGGGTTGGGCCGGCGCGCCTTAGTCTCTGGCCGGCAATTTCTGGCATTTTGGCCGGTTGGGGGCGGGTTTAGGGCGCCGGTCTCTGCTCGCGATTTTTCAATTTCCGTTTCGCAGGTGCGGAGACTGGTTCGATTGCTGACAGAGACTGGTTCGTTTCGGCGGAAAATCGACGGCCATCGAAGGCGCTTTTGATGGATCTCCAAGGCAGCACCACGGGCGGACCAGGTGGCGTTGACTGCAGCTCCGATTGAGGACGCCGAGATCGATCGTTTAGAGCGTGATTACTTTATCATGACGCATATCCTGCATTCCTGAAATAGTTTGCGCATTCTTGCGGCGAGAAGTGGTCGAGCGAGGTTCCGAGGCGGTTCCATGTCGCGTCGATGGTTCTCTCGCCGGCTTTTCGCATGAGATGTTTCAGCTTGGCGAAGACCTGCTCAATCGGGTTCAGATCGGGCGAATAGGCCGGTAGGAAGATGCGCTTGGCTCCGGCGGCGCGAATGGCGTCTCGGAATGCTTTGCTTTTGTGGCTTCCCAGATTGTCGAGAGAGACGATGTCTCCTGGCCGCAGCGTCGGGATGAGACATTGCTCGACATAGGCGAGGAACCGCGCGCTATTGATCGGGCCGTCAAAGACGCATGGCGCTTCGATCCCGCCGCAGCGCAGCGCGGCCACAAAGGTTGACGTCTTCCAGTGGCCGTAAGGAACGCGCGCGACGAGGCGCTTGCCGCGCGCGCACCAGCCCCGGAGCGGCGCCATATTGGTCTTGACCCAGGTTTCGTCGATGAAAACCAGACGCTTGGGATCAATCTTGTCCTGATAGCGTTTCCAGCGCGCGCGATGGCGGGCTACGCCGGGGCGATTTTGCTCGGCGGGAAGAACGCTTTTTTTTATAACTGATCTTCTCGCTATGAACGAAGTTCCAGACCGTTCGATAGCTCACCTTGACGCCCTGCTCGGCCAGTTCGGCGACCAGCCCGCGCAAGGTCATATCCGACCCGCTGGCGATCCGCCGCAGAAGCCACGCCCGGTGTTCGCCAATCAGAACGCGCGGCCGATAGCCCCCCATCTTTCTCGGCGCCGCGCTGCCCGTCGCGCGAAAGCGCTGCGACCGTTTCACGACGCTCGAAACGCCCACCCGCAACGTCGCCGCAACCGAGCGGACCGTCTCGCCCGCCACCACCCGCGCAACCGCTCGATCACGAAGATCCAAAGAATAAGGCTTGGTCATCCATGCTGGCCTCCAATCCAGTCCCAACCTTGAATCAGCAAAAAGCCGATTTGGGAATCCCTCGCGATTCACTCAAACCTCATCCCGCTCTAGTGCTACGGGGAGAGCCCGATCCTCCGCTCTTGCTCGGCCCAGGAATGGGGCAGGGCTTTGGCGAGACCGGTGACCGTGAGATCCGTAGGTGCGTTGCCGTCGACGACCGCCGCGATGATGCGGGGCGACAGGAAGGCGAGGGGAGCGAGCAGGCGGATGTGCCGTTCGCCCTGGTCCTCTCGCGTGGCAATTTCGTCAAAGGAAATGCGGCCGAGCCTCATGTCGTCGATCCATCTCCGGGCCTTGGCAATTGCGGCGAGCAGAGCGTCGCGGTTTTCAGGCCTCATCGCCGGTTTTGCCGAGGGCGTATGAAGGACGCCCTTCACCGCCACAAAGCTCGGCGGGGTCCAGGGAAGCGTGATCGTGGTCGTCGGCAGCGGGGAGGGAGCCGGATCAGGGAGGCCGTGGCCTTCTGTTTGCGCCGAAGAACCGCTGGTGGAAAGGAGGCAGATGTCCAATGCCTGAGGGGTGACGCTCATGCGCGCGACATGGCGTTCGATCAGCTCGCGTTCCGCAAGTCCGGCCGGCGGCTCTTTCCCCATAGCTGCAAGGTGCCGGCGGACTCCGTCGCACACGAGCTTCTCGGTCTCGGGAGCCGGCACCCGAGCGATGCTGCCGGCTTCGGCCTTGCGATTCTGCAAGAGCGCCTGCGAGACATAATACCGGTAGCGCGCGCCCTTCTTGTTCGCATGCGTTGGGCATGCGATTGCCGCGATCGTCGAAGAGGCGGCCAGCGAGAGGGGCAGCAGATCCTCTGAGCCGGATCTGCCGGGCGCCGGCGTTGGCGGCGAGTTTTTCCTGCACGGCCTCGAACAATGCGCGCGTCAGGATCGGCTCGTGCTCGCTCCGATGTACCTCACTCCGATAGGTGACCTCGCCGATGTAAAACCGGTTCTTGAGGAGATGGGCAAGCGGCCCCACACCAAAGCGAATACCGCCGCTTTGGCGGCGAATACCGCCGCTTTGGCGGCCATCGCGGCGGCCATTGACCTTGGTCCGGATGCCCCGCCGGTCGAGCTCGGCAATCAAAGCGCCCATGGAGCCGAGCTCGAGATAGAGGCTGAAGATGGTGCGAACCGTCTCTGCCTCCTCGGGCACGATTTCGAGCTTTTTTCGATGCAGGTCCGCCGACCCAGAGGCCCTTGCGCTTCGAGGCCGCGATCTTGTCGCGCACCCGCTCGCCGATCACCTCGCGCTCGAACTGGGCAAAGGAGAGCAGCACATTGAGGGTGAGCCGGCCCATGCTGGAAGTTGTGTTGAACGACTGGGTGATTGACACGAAGGACACCCCGTACTGGTCAAACAGCTCGACCAGCTTGGCGAAATCGGCGAGCGAGCGAGTCAGGCGATCGACCTTATAGCTGGCATTCCCCAGATAACCGGGAATGTGCCAAGCGCGTATCATTGATCTCCTGCCGTGACATCGGACATTCGTCCTATACCGGCATTATTTTCCGGATCGCCCGCTTATTGAGGTTGAGATTGCCGCGCTGCGGCGCTGCTGTGGTGCTCCGGCACACCAAAACCAGTGACATGGGCGGATCGCGCACCGGACAATACAGAGTCGGTTGTGATCAAGACGCACTTCTCCCTTAGTTTTTGCTCGACGCATGACGACCGAACACTTCACGCAGGCGCTGGATTGGGCGGCGGCCGCAGGTCGGCGATCATTCGTAGGATGTCCGCGAAGAGATTTTTCGGAATGGCGACTTCGGCCATCTGAAACGCGACATAGCGGCCATGGCTCACGATCTTCGCGCCGATCTTGATCAGCTTTTCCTTCAGGCTCGTCAGTGACCAATCCTTTATCGGTTCGGGCGTCGCCAGCCTGCGCAGAAAATTACCGAGATTGTAGGCCAGCGCATGAAGCTGGAGACGGACGGCGTTAGCAGCGAACGACCGACATGATAGCCGGGTCCACTTGATTGCGCCTTTTCCTTCCTTGATCCATTGCTCACACGTGCCGCGCTTGTTGTAGAAGGCGACGACATTCTCGGCGGAGCGCGCCATGTTCGTCACGATGAAGCCGACGCGCGGATAAAGCTCGCCCGGATGCCATTCGACCTTGGCGATCACCCGGCGCGGCTGCGACCAGCTTCCCGCTTGATAGGTGAAACTTGCATGGGATCGGCAGACGTCATTGGACGGGCGACCAACCGGGCGTTTGAGCAGATAGCCGATCCTCTCTTGCAAGATGTGATTGGCGGGCAGACGGATCGCATATTTGATCCGTTCTGCCTCCAGATATTCGTAAACTTCGGGGTTTGCGAAGCCGGCGTCGGCGCGGAAATAAATGCGTGAGACCTTGCCTTGATACCGCGCCACGACCGGCTTCAGCACCGCCTCCCATCCATCGGCGCTGTGAACATTGCCGGGGCGCAGGGCGCAGCGTTCCAAATCGCCATATTGGTTGAAAACGAACAGCGGATGATAGCAGGTGCAGTCATAGTGACCGTTCCAGACACTGTGTTCCTGTTCGCCATGCGTCGGGCTCACGCTCGAATCCATGTCGAGCAAGATACCTCTCGGCGGACGGCGACCATGAACGCTGTCGATCCATTTGCCGGAGAGATCAGCGAGCGCCGAAAGGTTCTTTTCCGCCGTGAGCCAGCGCGTCTCAAAGCGGCCCATCTGGCTCGGCGAAGCCGCTGCATCCGAGGCCGCCTTTCCGCCGACTATCCACCGCATCGCGGGATCATGGCGCAGGCGTTGAGCGTCGTTCACGTCTTCATATCCGGCAAGTCGCCCAAATATGGATTGCCGCAACATCCCGACGAGTGCATGCCGGCCATTCTTGCCAGTGCGTGCGTCGGAGAGCGCATCACCCGCCATCGCGCTGAGGCACAGCGCGTCGTCCAGTTCCCGGTATGCGAGCAAGCCTGCGTCGGAGGTAACCACCGATCCGCGAAAGTGAAGCAACAATCGGCGGTCGAAATCGAGCCTGAGAGCGCCATCATACGATTCACCCGCCGGGTTCGCCATGACGGCCTCATTCGATCCGAAATAACATGCTGATTATGTTAGCTGAATCGCCGCATCGACGCTGCAAATTATTGCCTCATCCGGCGTATGCGGGTATAGACCACCACGACGGTGATCTTGCCGGCCCGAACGTCGGCCAAGAGGTCTTGCAGAGCCGGGCGGTCGAGCGAGGCGCCGGAGAGGCCGCCGTCGTCGTAGTGATCGGGGATGAGCCGCCAGCCTTCATGCGCCTGACTTTTGATGTAGGCTTCGCAGGCCTCCCTCTGCGCATCGAGCGAGTTGAATTCGAGATCAAGATTATGCTCGGTCGATTTGCGGGTATAGATCGCGCAGCGCTGGGGTTCTGGAACAGCCGGCCTCATGGACTGCGCTCCCCGCCCTCAAGGGGAGACATTGCAGCAGCGGATTTGTCACCCGGACGTTGTGCCGCGATGGCCTGCCGTGGCTTGGTCCCCGAATCGCGGGCAAGATGTCGTCCGTTGGGCACTCCCGGCACCACGCCGGCTGCGTCTCGCGAAACCGTGGTCCCCTTGTCGATCCGAAGACCAAAAAAGCGGGGACCGTTCCAGGCTGTACCGGTGATAGCCCGCGCGATGGTGGACAGGCTGGCATAGGTCGCCTCGTGCCAGACGTAGCCATTTGCGACGACCGTGACAGTGTAGCGCTCACCCTGGTATTCGCGCAGGAGCACGGTGCCGGGTTTGAGGCGCCGCGGGTGATCGCCTCGTGACCTGTCGCCTTGCGCGAGGTGGCCGAGATACTTCGCGGTCTTAGGATCAAGCCCGCCGAAGGCCTGCTCCTGAATGTGCCAGCATAAGAACCGCGCGATGAGGTCCTTGCTGAAGCCCTGTGGCGGGGACGAGCGAAACGTCGTGCGCCACAGGCTGCGAAGCGCATCGACGCCGAGCGACCGCATGCGGTTGATCCCGGCTTCGATTGCCTCGCCATTGAACGAGGGGTGAGGCATGCCGGTCATGCTACCTTGCGACCCGGCCGACCTTTGCGCTTCGGCGGGATATCACTCGCGACGACGCGGTAGACGCGCTCTTCGCCGGTCTTCTCGGAGACAAGCGTCAGGCCGAGTTTTTTGCGCACCACCGCTGTCAAAAAGCCGCGGACCGAGTGCGACTGCCAGCCAGTTGCTTCCATCATGGTGGCGATGGTCGCGCCCTGTTTGCGGTGAAGCATCGCAAGCACCTGAGCCTGCTTTGAGTCCGTCCGGCGGGTCTTGCTTGATGATGGTTTCTTGAAAGACATGGTTCGGATCCCTTGTTGGGTTGAAGCGGCGTCTTGCGCCGCTACCACCGAAGCCCCGCACGAGCGATGGAGCCGGCGGGGCGAGATCCCGGGAGAGCCTTTGGCACTCCCCGAAGTGGGACCAGTGACGCTCTGTTTGGAGCCAAAGTCCAGTTCTTTCTGACAATTTTTTCGTAGAAGAAATGGGGACGTATCGTGGACCGTCGGATCTGGGTTATCCACAATCGAGCCTGTCTCTCAACAGACCGGCTCGGTCCCCGCAACACGTGATGGCGGGCGACCGCGCGCCGGACGCTCCCATCAGAGGCGCGGCCGGCCAAAAAACGCGGCTCTTCAAACTCTTCCAGGGTCCGCACCGGACTTTGCTCGGCTACGAGGTCGACCGCGCCACCATCGCACCGCGCCGCGACTTGCACATCCACACGGTCGGAGTGCGTGGAGACATTGTCGACGAGAGCGGATACCTTCGCGATGCATACGGCGTCTCGGCAGGCGACTGGGTGCTGGTGCGGCCCGACGGCTATGTTGGAGCGATGGTATCGTCCGGCGAGGAAGCGGCCTTTCGTCGGCGGCTCCGGGAAAGACGTCCGGTAGGTTGCGCATGAGGCGCGACCGTGCCTATCAAGCGATCCATCCCCTTTGAAAGCCCATAGGCGGTCTCAATTCCGAGCAGGCCGCCGCCGATTACCGCCGCGCGGGCGCCCTCCCGCACTAAGGCGCGCATCGCGCCAACATCGGCGAGGTCGCGGAAAGTGAGGACATTCTGGAGATTCATGCCGGGCTTTGGAAGCCGGATCGGCAGCGAGCCCGTAGCGAGCACGAGCTTCGAAAAAGTAGAGTGCTGGCCGTTGGCGAGCGTCACGACCCGCGCCCGGCGGTCGATCAAGGCGACGGCCTGTCCGTCAAGTGTCGTCACGCCGTGCCTGTTCCACCATCGGCGCGGCTTTAATTCGATCGCGGCCTCGCCTACCTCGCCCGCAACCAGCGACGACAAAAGGACGCGGTTATAGGAGAGCCGCGGCTCGGCTCCTGGTGCTATAGAGGACAAACTGCACAAATGATCGGGTGCCAAAATGGAAAAAACGGCAACTGCTTATGGCCGATTCGACATCAAGAAGATCGCCGAGTCATTTCCGCCGAAAGCCGACACCTTGTTGCTCGACACATATCTCACGAACGAAGAAGCAGCCAGCGCGCGGATTTTCCGCGTCTACCGGCCAACGCCGGCGCATTACCATGCTACTTGCGACGAATATCTCTATGTCCTATCCGGCAAAGGCACGTTTTGGCTGGACAATCCTCAGAATGGCGGCGCATTCGAGCCGGGCCAGCTCCTCTTTTTCAGGAAAGGCGTGGTTCACGCACTGCCTGACATGTATGAAGAGCCAATCATCTTTCTCTCGGTCGATACGCCGCGGCGCGATCCGAAAGACATCATCTTTGTCAATCCCGAAGACGGGACGCCAGAAAGCTTCATCAAAGGTCTCTGACGTGCCAGATCATCGGACGCGCCGGTCTCGCGGGCGGTTCATGCCGTCGGAAGGCATTGTCACATCGTTGAAAGAAGAACACGAGAATTCTGCGTCCCGAATATTTTCAAACGACCGCGACTGCCTCGCGCCACATGTTCATAGCCGACGCGCGAAAGGCTCGGTGCGTCCTTGCAGAAGTGAGATGACGTTGGACGTTGAAAGTGTTGTAGGTGGCTGCGTGAGTTGAGAGAAATCCTTGGGCTGACCCCGGGCACTTGAAACCCTGCATCTTGTATTCTCGTCGTCGGGTCGGTTGATGCGAATTCTCGGCTCGATTGTTGCGCCATCGACCACGCTCATGTCGTCTTGTGATTCCAAGATCACTGGCAGCGGCAGCATAAGACCTCGGATCGTCCGTGACCAGCTTGTCTGGGACAAATCCATACTTCTTCAGCAGCTTGCGCATGAGTTTCAGCGCGGCACGCTTGTTCCTCCTGCTCTGGACCAGCACATCATGCACTTCGCCCTCGGCATCACGGCGCGCCAAAGATAGACCATGCGGCCGGCGCTTTTCAGATAGACCTCATCCAAATGCCAGGTCGTGTGGGGCTTGGGTCCACGTTTGCGCAGATCCGCCGCGATCATGGGCCCGAAATGGTTCACCCAGCGCCGAACAGTCTCGTAGTAGGTAGGAGACCATGATGCCGCGTTCCGCCAACAAGTCTTCGACGTCACGTAGGCTTAGGGTGAACCGGAGATAGAGCCAGATCGCCTGCTGGATGATCTCTGGCGGAAAGCGATAGCCGCGAAAGCTGATTTTCTTCATCCCCTTGGCTACCGAACCGCCAGCGGGACCGCAAGCCCGAAGCGGCGTGACAATGCCCGTCCGACATGTCCGCCGGTTACTGACCCTTCATCACAATGGTCCGGCTCGAGAGACGCAAAACCGCGGCCTGAGGCCCGCGAAGGCGCGAGTTGTCTCTACGGCCCGTTTTCGGCCCGTCACATGTCGAGCATTGGAGTGGGAGTGGCGCGGCGTCAGGCAGGCGCAAATCCGAGGAGCGCGTTGGCATCGGCCGAAATTTGCGCCCTGCCGGAATTTCCCGACGCCGGAGACCGCGCCCGAGATCGCCGATCCGGCTCGGCGGCCGCGCTCGACACTCTGGTTTCGCGGATCAGGCAGGAATAAGTTCAGTCGCCGGTTCGCGGATTTTGCGGGTCGCCGCTCGGATACTACGACCTTCCGATGCCTAATATAGCTTTTGCGGCGCGAAAATTTAAATAACTCAATTTTGCTCCGGTGTGCCCGTAATCAGCCGTGTGCCGGCACGAAACGTGAAATATGACCAGAGCCAATTCAAGATAACGGTCAGACGATTGCGGGCGCCGACAAGAAAGAAAATATGAGCAAAACCCCAGAACCACCACGCCATCGCGCCGCTCATATTAATTGGCCCAAAATCGGCCACGGCTGCCTTGCGGCCGATAGTCGCCAAACTGCCAAGGTGGTTATAGGCGAAAGGTGACTGCGGTTTGTCAAACAGCCGAGCCATAATGGTTTTGGCGGCATAGACACCACCTTGCTTGGCCGCCGGAGCCAAGCCTGGGACCGGTTTCCCGTCCCAGCAATTGGCGGCTGCCGTATCGCCGATAACAAAAACATTCGATAATCCCGGCACCGAAAGATCGTCCGCGACCTTCACACGCCCGGCATTATCGGCTTCGGCTTTGAGCCACTTCGCCGCCGGCGAGGCAGTTACACCCGCCGCCCATAGCACGGATTTTGAATAAATCCTCTGTCCATTAACAATAACGCCTTCCGCGTCGATCTGCTCCACCTTGCTATTGATTAGTACCCTAATGCCGATTTTTTCCAGTGAGTTTTGCGCAATGGCTGAAAGCGCTTCACGAAAAGTCGGCAAAATACGCGGCGCGGCCTGAACCAGAATAACATTTGCTATCGAAGGGTCGAAATTGCGAAAGTCTTTTTCCATGCCGAAGCGGGCCAGTTCGGCAATGGCGCCGGCCAATTCGACACCCGTCGGTCCGCCGCCAACGACGATAAAATTCAACAAGCGGTGACGTTCTTCGTCGCAACTTCAGCGTGCTCGAAAGCTTCAAGTACGCGCCGACGAATGGTAGTCGCCGTCGTCCACGCGTTTGAGGCCCGGCGCATAAGGCGCCCATACATCCTTGCCAAAATAGCTGTGCGTTGCGCCCGTCGCTACCACTAGATAATCATACGAGACGTGCAAATCACCCGCGATAACTTGGCGTTTTTGTGTATCAATATCGGTAACACTACCAAGCAGCACTTGTGTGTTGAACTGATCGCGAAAAAAGGAGCGGATCGGTACGGCGATATCGCCAGGCGATAGTCCCGCCGTTGCCACTTGATACAACAGAGGTTGGAAGAGATGGTAGTTATGGCTGTCGATCAACGTTACTTTCACGGGCGCATGACGGAGAGCCTTTGGCGCAGGCAACACCGCCAAAACCAGCCCCGACAATGACAACAAGCGGCAGCCCCTCAAGGCTGAAAGCCGGTTCACCTGATAACTGCGGGAAACGAAGTTTCAAACGGCTCAGAAGGGCATAATCGAGAGAGATTTTTCCTGGCCCGAGTGTAAGGAGCACGGCCAGTATCGTTATCCAGTAAAAGGGAAAACTGATATCACCAGCCATAGCGGCGCGGTAACTCACAATAAGGATGCCGAGCAGAGCCGCAAGCCTTGTTGCGAATCCGGCACCAAGCGAAAGAGCAATCAGAATGCTTATGCTGCCAAACAATAAAGTTGCTGAATGCAGCGGCAACCAGGAAAGAAAACCCATGGCTTTTTCGCTCATGGCGTAGGGCACATGAACGCTTGTGAGCACCAGTGTCAGCATCAGCCACAGCCGCAAGGCAAGAAGATAAAAGGTGGTTAGAGCCGGTTTGGTTTCGCTGAAAAAATCTGTCACTGATGCCACAAAGGGCAAGGGGCTGCGTTTCAGGCCCCGAGCCAGCAGCCGGTCAAACGAGAATGCTCCGGCACCGCGCAGCACATACCCAACCATCAGCGCAATCCAAAATAAATTCAGATCAATCGCCGTATAATAAATATGGGTTACGGCCGTCAGACCAAGGATAACCATAGCGCCAAAACGTGTTCCGAGGCCAAGCAGAAGCGACAGTCCACCTCCCAATTGGGCCAGAATACCGAGAAAAGCTGCCCTGTGTGGATCAAGCCACGGTACAGGATACTCGTCCGTTGCCAGGGCCACTGCCGTATCCCAGTCGGTGACCATCAGAAAACCTGACAACAGCGTTTGTTTTGCGATCCAGACTCGGATCAGAAGATCGTTAATGGGCCATGCCGTGCGACCAAGAAAATCGATGCTATCCGCGATCCATGCCAGAGCGGCTGCCCATTTCTGTTGGGCCGGGCTCGGGATAGAAAAAGCTTTGGCGGTTTCCTTGTTCTCAGTCATCATGACCCGGATGCGAACCTCCGCGCGACCAACGCCGTAACAAAAGATGGTCGAGGGAGAAAATTCCCGGGCCGCGCGCGATTACTACAAGAAAGCAGACCGCCCAGACGCCCTGCTCCGGCCAGGCATAGGGGTAAACGAATATCTCGATGACCGCCGTCATGCCGAGGAGGGCGAGCGCGGCGAAACGGCTGGCGAGGCCGATCACGAGCAGCACCGGAAAGAAATGCTCGCTGAACGCGGCGATTTTCGCGGCCAGCTCCGGATCGATCCATGGAAGCTTATATTCATCGCGAAACAGCGCAATCGCACTGTCCGTTACATGCCAACCTTCGACCTTGGTCTCACCCGACCGCCAGAACACGGCGGCCGGAAAAATGCGCGCCGCAAGCGAGATCAGGGATTGCGGAATCTTATCCAAGATGGCGGCGGCGGCAAGCATCGCGCCGGGCAGCCCCGATGGCTTGCCTGCATGGGTTGCGGGAATGCGGGTCATGGCAGCGGCACCTCGTTGGGTTGATTGGTCAATTTGATCGCGAGCCCCGCGAATAACGTCGCGAGATTGGCGGCAAGATCGAAGTTTGGGTTGCCGGCGAGCGCCGCCGCGGCCGCCTCTCCAAGCGGATTTCTAGCGGCGAGGTTGTGCAAAAAAGTCTTGGCGCCGGGCGGCAGGCGGCGAACCTCGACGTCGAAGCCGGGGCGCGAAACAAGTGCATCCTCGCCACGCCAGTCGGTTATGGGCACAAGCTCGATTTCGCCGGAGTTCATCGCCCAGATTGTCACGACAGGATAGTCCGACGCGACGATTTCAACCGAGGGGTGCAAAATAAACCGCATGTCCGCCAGGGCGTCGGGGGAGCTGCCGGAGAGCGCGGCGGGCGTCAAAGGCTTTGCGTCGGCGGCGTGATAGGCGCGCGTGCGGGCTGCTTCAAGTTTTGCGACGTCGGCGAGATAGGGTACTTCACGCGCCGGTTCGAAGTCCGCTAGGAAAGCGGGAAACTCATCGCCATAAAACATCATCAGGGGAGAGCGCGGCGGCTGCGTGGCGGCGAACAATTTCGCGGCGCCTTTGAAGAAATCCTCGCCGACGATCTTGCGCGTCGCCGGAAAGCGCGCTTCCAATGCACTAACGAGGCCCACCATGACATTGTTGCGATAGACCGCGAAGCGCTCTCGCGGCGCATCCGAATTATGCGACGCCACGCCTAGAGGAAGCACCCAATCCGGGTCGCGCACCGCACGGGCGAAGTCGCTTTGCCAAGTTCGCATGGCGTCGCGGGGCTCCTTCAAGCCGCGGCCGATCCGGCGCGGAGAGAGCCCGCCCGGTCGAGGCGGGCCTGCGCGGCAAGGGCCTCGGAGCGGATCACCGTCCAGTCCGGCACGTCATTGTCCCATTCGATCAGCGTCGGAAGCGGCCCGGCGCGGGCAATAACGCTGTCGAACAAGGTGAATACATCCTCGACGACGGGCGTCCCATGCGCATCGATGCACAGCGGCGATCCTTGGCCGTCGATGGTTTCGACATGACCGGCAAGATGAATCTCGCCGACGAGACCGAGAGGAAAAGCTTCGAGATAGGCGCTCGCGCTAGTTGCGTGGTTGCGCGCCGCAACGAAAACGTTATTGACGTCTAGCAGCAGTCCGCAGCCGGTCGCGCGCGCAATCGCCGCCAGAAACTCCGTCTCCGGGATCGTGCTCTGTTGGAAGCGCACATAGGTCGCGGGGTTTTCGAGGAGAAGGCGGCGTCCAAGCGTGCTCTGTGCTTCGTCGATATGGCCGATCACCGAGATCAAGTTTTGCTCTGTATAGGGCAGCGGCAGGAGATCGTTGAAAAAAATTCCGCCGTGCGAGGACCACGCCAGATGTTCCGAAAAGCATTCCGGCTGATAGCGGTCGCAAAGCTCTTTCAGCCTCGCAAGATGCGCGCGATCGAGCGGCTCCCTTGAACCGATGTTGAGCCCGACGCCGTGCAGCGACAATGCGTAATGGTCCCGCAGAAATCCCAACTGCGCATGGGGGGTGCCGCCCCCGCCCATATAATTTTCGGCATGGACCTCGAAAAAGCCAAGCGGTTGCGGCGCGGCGGAAATGGCGGCGAAATGCTCGGGCTTAAAGCTCGCGCCGGCGCGCAAGGGAAGCTGCGAAACGCGCATGGATTTTTCTCCTTAACCCGCCTTCGAGCGCTTGTCCCGGTACCGCAAAAAAGGGGCACGCGGATGCCGCGTGCCCCGGTTGTGCATCAAGACTTGCCGGGCTTGAGGGAACCCATGCCGTTCGGGGTCTTCATCGTTTCGCACGTTCCCTTCGGGAAATATTTCCAGATCGAGCTGTCGTAATCGACCTTCGATGTCCCGGCGCAGCTGGTGCCCTCATGGGTTGTTCCTCTTTCCAAACTAGAGCTGGTTATAGTTGCGGGGAACCAGATGTCCTCCCCTGCGCCGCCGGTAGACCCGGCGCGCCTTCTACACCCCCTTCTACGCAGGAGCGCGCGCGGGCGTTACGCATCGCGGCCGATATTTTCCATGACAAAAACGTGATAACGAGGCCGCGCGGAAGATGTAACGACGGGCCGGCGGCGGCCGAATTAAAGCGATGGAATCGTTTTGCGCGGCGATGGACGAGAAAAGGAGTGGGCCCTGCTAATGCGCGCCGGCAATGCCGGCGACGCCAAATCCTACCGGCGTCTCCTTCTGCAATTGACGCCGGTGCTTCGCGCGGTGGCGCGCCGGGGCCTTGCCGGTGCTGGAATGGCCGATACCGACGCCGAGGACGTTGTGCAGGAAACGCTGCTTGCCGTTCATCTCAAGGGCAAAGCTGGGACGAGGATGCTCCTTTTGGCCCATGGCTTCGGGCCATCGCGCGCCACAAAATGATCGATGCGCTGCGCCGACGCGGCCGCCGGATCGGCCTTCCTCTCGACGGCTTCGCCGAAGTCTTGGCCGGCGACGAAAGTGAACCAAGCATGCTCGTCGCCGACGTCGATCGTCATCTCGCATATCTGTCGGCCGGGCAACGCAAGGTCGTGCGGGCCGTTGCCGTCGATGGCGCCTCAATTAGCGAGGCGGCGGCGCGTCTTTCGATGACCAATGGAGCCGTCCGGGTGGCCCTGCATCGCGGGCTCGCGGCGCTCGCCGCGAAATTCAACATGGAGGAAACGTGAAGACCGGCGATCTCATCCGAGCCCTTGCTGCCGACAGCGAGGTCCACAGCGATGGAATCGTTTTGCGCGGCGACGGACGAGAAAAGGAGTGGGCCCTGCTGATGCGTGCCGGCAATGCCGGCGACGCCGAATCCTACCGGCGTCTCCTTCTGCAATTGACGCCGGTGCTTCGCGCGGTGGCGCGCCGGGGCCTTGCCAATGCCGGAATGGCCGATACCGACGCCGAGGACGTTGTCCAAGAGACGCTGCTTGCCATTCATCTCAAGCGGCGAAGCTGGGACGAGGCTGCGCCGATTGGCCCGTGGCTGCGGGCCATCGCGCACCACAAAATGATCGATACGCTTCGCCGGCGCGGCCGCAGGATCGACGTTCCACTCGACGATTTTGCCGAAGTCTTGGCCGGCGGCGAGAGCGAACCAAGCATGCTTGTAAGCGACGTCGATCGTCATCTCGAAAGCCTGCCAGCCGGACAACGCAAGGTCGTGCGGATCATTGCAGTCGATGGTGCGTCGATTAGCGAGGCGGCGGCGCGTCTCTCGATGACCAATGGAGCCGTCCGGGTGGCGCTACATCGCGGATTAGCGGCGCTCGCCGCGAAACTCAATGGAGAGGGGACGTGAAAACCGGCGATCTCATCCGCGCCCTTGCTGCCGACAGCGAGGTCCACCCAATGCCGCCGGGCCGGGCGTTGGCGCTTGCCCTGATTCCGGGCGTCGCGATTGCGTTGGGCCTCCATTTCGCGGTCCTCGGGCTCCGGCCGCATCTCTTCACTCTGCTCGGCGAGCCGCGGCTTCTGTGCAAGCTTTGCCTCACCTTCTTGCTGGCGGCTCTTTCCGGCGCGCTGGTCGCGCGCATTGGGACACCCGGCGCGGGTATCGGCCGCATAACCCTCTTGCTGGCGATCGTGCCGGTCTTGCTGGCGGCCGCCAACCTCGCGGAACTCCTCGTTGTTCCGGCCGCCGAATGGGGCCAAAGACTTGTGGGCACCAATGCGGTATTCTGCTTGAAGCACATCCCGTTTCTTGCCGCGGCGCCGCTCGTTGCCTCTTTGCTCGCGTTGCGCCAAGGAGCGCCGGAGCATCCTGCCCTTGCCGGAGCGGCGGCCGGCCTCTTCGCCGGAGCGATCGGCGCGGCGCTGTACGCCACGCATTGCCCGGACGATTCGCCGCTTTTCGTGGCGGCTGGTATACGTTGGGGATAGGCATCGTCGCCGCCATCGGCACCGCGGCGGGGACGCGGCTTTTGCGCTGGTGAGGGCATTTTCGCTTCGATCCACGAAGCAAGGCGCGGGGCGGGCTTAAGGCTCGACGCGGATCATGCAACCTTGATCCGGATTTGCCGTCAGCCGTGCCAATCATCCACGAAGGATCAATGCGAATGCGGTAACAATGTATCGGGAATCCGCGGGTGCGTAAGTCCACCCTCTTTTATATCGCCGGGTATTATCCGCCTCCCTTTCGATCAATTGGTCAGCGCAGGAGAAATCATAGGGCGAAATATCGAGGGGACACAAATTAGGGACGGTGAAAACATCGACCACCCCCGCGAGCTCCTTCATGTCGCGCACCATTTGATTAGCTATCAGCAGGGTGATCGCATGCAACGCCCGCGCGATCGCGCCACTCGGAGGCGCGTGGATCGCGCAAGAAAAACCTGCTGGAAAGGCGATAATGCGAGTTGCGCCCAACTTGGCTGCCATGAGGACCGGTGTGTTGCTCGCTACCGCGCCGTCCATGAGGTGGTCTTCGCCGATGTGAATTGGTGGAAAGGCTCCCGGGATAGCCGCGCTCGCCATGATCGCGTCGACGGCCGGGCCGGAGGAGAGACAAACCGCGGAGCCGCCAAGATTCGTAGCGATGACATGCGCGGGGATCATTGCATCTTCGAGGTTTCGAAAGGGAAGGTGGCGTTCGAGCAAACTTCTTAGATTGGATGGATCAATCAGATTGCCGGGACGGCCAAGTAAGCCGAGGACGCTTCGCATTGTGACAGGAAACACGTCATGCCGCCGTAGTCCGCGCCAAATCTTTTCCAGTTTCTCGATCCCCGCGGGATTGGGCGCGCTCGCAAAATAACTCGCGTTCATCGCTCCCACCGACGAGCCAACGACAAAGTCGGCGATGACGCCGCGGCGCGTCAGCTCACGCAACATGCCGGCCTGAACCGCTCCCAAGCTGCCTCCGCCGGCAAATACAAACGCCGTTTTTTGAGGGACGAATCCGCTTCGCAGGCGCGCGTCAGCTGCGCCCGGCTCAAGACTCTGCCCATGGCCGCCCGTATCGTCCGGCCCCATGATTCACCGCCCGCCTTTTGTGGTCAAAATTACGCTCGATCTGACTTGCCAACGGCGTCGGTCCGGTGATCAGCCTCGAGCCGCGCCGGAACGTACAATGCGGGCCACTTGCGCGTTTGGACGGTTGCGCAACCTGGTTCCGGGCTCACGCGAGGTTATTCGGCTGCGCAGGGAACAGCGTTACAATAATCACGATTTGCTACGATCACACTTTCGCGGAGGGCGGGTTTTGCCGCAAGTCTTTGCGCAGGATCTTGCCGACGTTCGATTTCGGTAAATCATCGCGGAATTCAACAAATTTCGGGACCTTATAATTGGCGAGTTCGCGCCTGCAGAAATTGCGGATGGCGGCGGTGGACTACGAGAAAAGTTACGAACCTGTTTACGCTGAGTTTGCCGAGATAGTAAATTTATTTTGGAGACAGCGATTGGCCAGACGAATGGCATTCCTCGGCCACAATCGGTCCAGTGCGCGAAATCTGCGGCGAGCCTGAAGCCTAAGCTACAGGAACGCGGCCTACTTGAATTGGAGAAAATTGAGACGGAAATCAATGACCTCGCCGGTGCCTGGCTGATTTATTATACGAACACGGATGCCGATCGGTTCCTCAATTCGCGCCTGATACCAGAAAATTTCCAGATTGATCGCGACGCAACGAAAATCCATCACCCGACCAAAGAGAATGAAGGTGTTCGCTATCAGGCGATTCACTACACAGTGCGGATACGCGAGGATCGAACGAAGTTACCAGAGTACGCAAAGTTCAAAGGAATGCGCGCCAGATTCAAACAATTCTGAATCACTGGTGGTCCGAGACCTCACACGACGGCATTGTCACACTGAGCAAGTAGAGGCCGTTTTCGATCGTGGCGAGGCGAGGCTAAGGCATTGCAATCGCTTAGCCAGGCACTCTCCGGGAAGACAGTAGAAGCAAGTAAAACCCGCTAATGTGACAAAGCCGTAGGATGCGCGCGATCTGGGAGAGAAACCTGTGCATGAGGCGAAAGTTATTTGGCAGTGGCTCGCCGGCTTGGTACAATTTGGGTCTCGAATCAGGGACCTGCTGAGTGATCGACAATCAAGACCAGGTCGATTGATTTCTCCGCAAGTTGACCGAGGCACTGCCGCTGTCGGCGCTCGCAACCTCAGCTCTGATGGCCCTTTTGCGCGAGCAATCTTCCATGGCCAACATCACCCTGGGTTGAAAGGTCACCAAGGTCATTTATGCGGGTGCCGAGACTTGGCCCATGCCATTTGTCGTTACCTTCTGATTTTTTTGGCCTGGATCCGAGGTGCAAAGGTCTATCGCTGCAGGCAGGTCCAATTATCGTATTGGGAAAGTCATCCAGTCGGCACGGCCGGCACCGGTAGCCACATCGACGTGAGGTGTTCGATCGTCATGAATTCGCCGAAACGCCGTAGAAGTAGAGAGGTACGTCTTGATGCGAACAAAATCGGCATTGTCCGACGCGCGACGCTCCGATGTCACCGGTCTTGGTGTGCGTACAGGCACGAAGTTCCCCAACGAACAGGTACGTTCGATGATTGGAATCGTCCTCGTGACCCATGGCCGCCTCGCGGTGGAATTTCGCGCCGCTTTGGAACATGTGGCCGGTCCGCAAAAGCAGATCGAGTCGATCGCCATCGGTCCGGATGACGATATCGAACAGCGGCGCCAGGATATCGTTTCCGCCGTCACTAAAGTCAACAGTGGCGCGGGCGTGGTCGTGCTCACCGATATGTTCGGCGGCACGCCCTCCAATCTCGCGATTTCGATTATGAACGGCTCCAATATTGAAGTCATCGCTGCGGTCAATCTGCCGATGCTGATCAAACTCGCCGCGGTGCGTGAAACCTCAAGTCTCGAACAGGCGGTGATTCAGGCCCAGGATGCCGGCCGCAGATATATCTATGCTGCGAGCCGGGTTTTGTGCGCTAAGCCCGATCAAGTCGACATGCCGTTCGATCAGGTAGCGTAGCGGTCTCAGTTTGAGTGATACTTTCCGGTTAACTGCCGGCCTTTCACTTTTCATCAATCAGGGGCGCCCCAGAGCGGGTTGATCAGGCTCATCCGACGCGGTCGGGGGGAAGGCGCGCCGGTTGTTATTCCGGCCAGGTTTACAGAGGACGTGCGAGCGGATTTCAGGGCGCAGAACCGACTGGACTTCCGCCGGCATTGTCACATCGTTGAAAGAAGAACACGAGAATTCTGCGTCCCGAATATTTTCAAACGACCGCGACTGCCTCGCGCCACATGTTCATAGCCGACGCGCGAAAGGCTCGGTGGGTCCTTGCAGAAGTGAGATGACGTTGGACGTTGAAAGTGTTGTAGGTGGCTGCGTGAGTTGAGAGAAATCTTTGGGCTGACCCCGGACACTTGAAACCCTGCATCTTGTATTCTCGTCGTCGGGTCGGTTGATGCGAATTCTCGGCTCGATTGTTACGCCATTGACCACTCTCATGTCGTCTTGCGATTCCAAGATCACTGGCAGCGGCAGCATAAGATCTCAGATCGTCCGTGACCAGCTTGTCTGGGACAAATCCATACTTCTTCAGCAGCTTGCGCATGAGGTTCAGCGCGGCACGCTTGTTCCTCCTGCTTTGGACCAGCACATCAAGCACTTCGCCCTCGGCATCCACGGCGCGCCAAAGATAAACCATGCGGCCGGCGATTTTCAGATAGACCTCATCCAAATGCCAGGTAGTGTGGGGCTTGGGTCTACGTTTGCGCAAGTCCGCCGCGATCAAGGGCCCGAAATGATTCACCCAGCGGCGAACGGTCTCATAGGAGACCATGATGCCACGTTCCGCCAACAAGTCTTCGACGTCACGTAGGCTCAGCGTGAACCGGAGATAGAGCCAGATCGCCTGCTGGATGATCTCTGGCGGAAATCGGTAGCCGCGATAGCTGATTTTCTTCATCCCCTTGGCTACCGGACCGCCAGCGGGACCGCAAGCCCCAAGCGGCGTGACAATGCCAAGCAAAATCATGAACCTCGCACGAACTCAGACAAAGTTGGGCAACACCGTACGGCAGAGAATTTCCCGAATAGATTGGCATCGCATTGTTGAGGACTTGGACGCGCGAGGCTTTGCAGTTATCGGCGAGCTTTTAACCGCGCGAGATTGCCGGACGATTGCAAGCTTCTATCCCGACGACGCGAATTTTCGCAGCCGCGTCGTCATGGCGAGGCATGGCTTCGGACGGGGAGAGTACAAATATTTCTCCTATCCGCTTCCGTCTCTGATTGAAGATTTGCGAACCGAGCTCTACCCATGGCTGGCGGATGTCGCCAATCGCTGGAAAGAAGCGATGAGGATTGACGAACGCTATCCGAACGATCACGCAGCGTACCTGAAACGTTGCCTTGATGCGGGGCAGACACGTCCAACTCCATTACTGCTGCAATATGGCCCAGGCGATTTTAACTGCCTTCATCAGGACCTCTATGGCGAACGCGTTTTCCCTTTGCAGGTTGCGGTTTTGCCGTCGCAGCCCGGGGAGGATTTCACGGGCGGTGAATTTGTTCTCACGGAGCAACGGCCGCGCATGCAGTCAAGGGTTTCCGTCGTTCCGTTGCGCCAGGGCGACGCCGTCGTGTTTCCCGTCCATCATCGCCCGGTGCGGGGTATCCGCGGTCATTATCGGGTTACCATGCGTCATGGCGTGAGCGAGATGCTCACGGGACGGCGGCACACGCTTGGCATCATTTTTCACGACGCTCGATGACATTGCATAAGACGAACGATCCCTTCGACGTTATCGGGGCATGTGGACGGCGGGAGAGCATCGCTCATGGCGTAGCCCTTGTCGCTTAGGAGCTTGCTGGGATCGGCCTCATGCAGCCTCATGAGCGCATCATAGCCTTTGACCGCGCTTCGCCGCGACCTGATCGACCGAGGCATTGAACCTGTTATCCCGCCGTGATCGACCATAAAACGTCAATTCAAATATGATCGCGAAGCCTACAAACGACGCAACCTCATCGAGCGCTGCGTCAATCGCCTCAAGCAGTTCCGTCGCATCGCCACGCGTTACGAGAAAACCGCCAGAGCTTTCGTCTCCATGTTATGCCTTGCAGCCGCAAGGCTTCGGATTAAAACTGTCAACATGGCCTAGGGCCTGTTGAGATTCAGGATTCACAGAACGGTCTGGACGTGATTCAAGCTCTGAAAGGAGTTTGGCATGGACCAATTCGTTTTGACGGATGCGCAATGGGCGAAGATGGGGCCTCTTTGTTTGGGCAAAGCCACGGACCCTGGCCGAACCGGCGGTGATGGCCGCATGTTTCTTGAAGCGGTGTTGTGGATTGCGCGCACTGGCAGTCCATGGAGAGATTTACCGCCTATGTTTGGTAACTGGAACACCGTCTTCAAGCGCTATCGCGATTGGGTGAAAGCTGATGTTTTCAAGCGGCTTTTTGACGCCGTATCGGATGACCCGGACATGGAATTCGCGATGGCCGATGCGACAATCGTCAAGGTTCATCGCCACGGACAGGGCGCAAAAGGGGGACTCAAAATCAGGCCATAGGCCGCTCCAAGGGCGGCATGACCACAAAAATCCTCGCCCTCACGGACGCGCTTGGCAATCTTGTCCGCTTCGTGCTGATGCCGGGACAGCGGTTCGATACAATCGGCGTTCCGCCTCTGATCAAGGGCCTCGAATTCGCTGGCTTGATCGCCGACAAGGCATTCGACAGTAACGAAATCATCGAAGAGTTGAACGAGCGCGGTGCAAAAATCGTCATTTCACAGAATCCGCGCCGCAGCCAGCCACTTAATATCGACGCAGAAATCTACAAATGGCGGCACCTGATCGAAAATTTCTTCCAGAAACTCAAGGAATTCAAACGCATCGCCATGCGCAGCGACAAAACAGATGCCGGCTTCTCAGCCATTATCTATCTTGCCGCCGCCGTCATCAATTCAAGATGAATCTCAACAAGCCCTAGTCAGCACCACGAAAAAGCGCTAAGCGGCCGCCAGAGCGTTTGCATGATCGCATCTTGGCGTTGCCGGCGGCGCTGGTGACCCGCTTTTCTTTTGCTGTCGCGAAGGCGAAACAGGATGCTGCCGATATGGCCGCCAAAACTCATACCATCCTGATAGCCGGCGGCAGCGGTCTCGTCGGCCACGCTGCTATCAAATTCGCCATTGCGGCCGGGCATTTTGTCATTGCGCTCGTGCGTCGCGGCGGTAGCCCGTCCGTCGAGGGTTTGGCTTCGGAAGAGACCCTGAAAATTATCGAAGTTGATTTCGATGCCTTGGACCAATATCAGCCTGAGATCTCCGCTCTGGCACCAAATGCTCTAACCTGTGCGTTAGGGACGACCATTCGAAAAGCCGGGTCGAAAGATGCCTTCGCCCGGGTGGATCGGGATTACGTGGCGGCATTCGCAGCGCTCGGCAGAGCGGCAGGGGCCAGTCACTTCGGACTAGTGTCGGCCGTCGGCGCCGATGCTCGATCCAGCAATTTCTATCTGCGCACCAAAGGTGAAGCGGAAGCGGCCGTTCGCGCCTGCGGCTATCTGCGCGTCGACAACGCGCGTCCGAGTTTTCTTTTGGGTCAGCGGGCTGAAGCTCGCACCGGTGAGCGTGTCGGCATCGTTGCAGCGAAGATGGTTGCGCCATTATTGTTAGGCCCACTGATGATTTATCATCCCATCCCGGCTGCCAGTGTCGCGCGCGCGCTCGTGAACCTTAGCTCCCGCGACGAGCGCGGCGTTTTCATTCAGCAATATTCAGAGCTCGTCGCTGCCGCCTGATTTCGGCTTTTGGGCGGGAGGACCTAATGGAGGACAGGCGTATTTGGCCAGACTGTTCGTGAATCCAGTGGTATCTAGGGAAATACAAACACACCTATTCGTCCGTGCAGGCACGCTTGAGGAACTCAAGAGCAAAGGACGGCTCTTGGTACACGGACCTCATCGACCGATCTTGGTCGTCGAAGAACAGGATCGAGTGTACGCCCTGGACAACCGGTGTCCGCATATGGGCTTTCCGCTCGATCGTGGCAGCGTGGAGGATGGTATTCTAACCTGCCACTGGCATCATGCGCGGTTCGATCTTGCGAGTGGCTGCACCTTCGATCTCTGGGCGGACGATGTACCGACCTACCCGATCGAACTGCGCGGTGGGGAGGTATGGGTCAGGATTGAATTCGACCACCCGGAGCCCGCTGCCTACTGGCGGGAGCGACTACACGAGGGCATGGCGCACAATCTTGGGCTCGTCATTGCAAAAGCATTGCAGGGTCAACTGACGGCTGGCGTTGGCCCGCTTGACATTGTGCGCCAGGCGGCGGTCTTCGGTGCCCGGAATCGGGACGGATGGGGCATGGGAATGACCATCCTAACTGCCCTCGGCAACCTCCTGGCTATCCTGCCGAAGGAAGAGACCTACTTGGCTCTGCTCCATGGTGTCAGTCGAATTGCCACCGATTGTGACGGTGCTGCACCGCGCAGACAGCGCTCAGCGCTTGCCAGTCGACCGGATCTACCTACGCTCAAGCGGTGGCTACGGCGTTGGGCGGCCGTCCGTCATCGCGAGGCAGCCGAGCGAACAGCACTTACCGCCATCTCGATGGGCGCTCGGCCCGCGGCCCTGGCGGACCTGCTCTTCGCGGCCGAGACCGATCGCGACTTTGCTGATAGCGGACATTCGCTCGACTTCATCAACAAAGCATTCGAGAGCCTTGACCTCATCGGTTGGCAATACGCGGCCGATGTGCTGCCCACGGTCATCGGCCAAATGGTCGCGGCGCGCGGTGCGGAAGAATCAGCGGAGTGGCGCCAGCCCGCAGATCTCATAGCGCTGTGGGTTCGAATATTATCGGACACTCGAGCAATCAGCGGCTTTCGTGATTGGGGAAATATCGACATGGCAAATTGAAAACCCCGGTTCTGAGTGTCGCTGGCGATTCTGGGCGTGCGCCACGGCGCAGAGCACGGGAAAACCCACCGATCCTCAAATCGCCGACATTGCCTACACGGCGGGGCAGATCGACATCGAGCAGGCCATTGACGCGCTGAAGAAGGCGCACAACAAGGCGGTCCGTTCCTACGCCGAGGAGATGATCCGGGATCACTTGGCAGTGAATAACAAAGTGCTGGCCTTGCTCGACAAGCTGAAGGTGGAGCCGGAGGAAAACGATACCAATGCTGGAGCGGTTCCGGAAGTGTCCAGTTCTGCAAGGGAGCCGCTTGATCGAGCGCGCCGGGCTTTTGCTCGAGGAGCGCCAGATAGTGCTTCGGGTCAAACACGAACTGACCACGGCCATAGACGCGCGGATGCCGGGCGATCTCGCTCGCGCCGCAGATGATCGCCACCTCGTCGACGAAGCCCTTGACCAGGACGTCGCGAAAGCCATAGGCGGTTGGCGCCGAATAATCGTTCATGCGATAGCGCACCAGCGCGGTCGAGGAGACCTTCGCCGGGCGCTTGTCGCAGGGCTCGAAGGGCAGCTCGGGCAAAGCCCGTAGGACCGCTTGATCCGCAGTAAGCCTTTCGCCAATTGTCTGCTCGTGGCGGCCGGCGCGCTCGGCCTGACGGACGTGGCAGCGTTCTTCCAGAGCGGCGTTGAGCGCCTCGAACGAAGGAGTGTGCGGCACGGGGGTGAGGAAGTTGGCGCGGGAATACTTTACCAGTGCCTCGACCTTGCCCTCACATGAGGATTTCTCCTGTCAACCGGATTCAAACTATTGTCGCTATCTTGAACGTAGTGCTGGCCCGAGCCTTCAACACAGAACGGCACGAATGCCGCGTCACCTCACATCCGGTCGCCGCCTCGACGGCTGCACCATAATTCCCCATGCTAGGGCGATCGGCTCGGAAGGGTGCGACCAATCTTATCAGCGGCGTGTTTCAGCCAGACAAAGTCGCGGTTCACCCTGCCGCACCCAACGAGACTGGCCGAGTCTCGCGGATTCTTGTTTCTTTATAGCCTCCTGTCCTTCACGCGATCTTCAGTGTGGCTCCTTCAGGTATTTCGCCGAACGTGGCGAAGCGCCAGAACGCAATGAGCAGCTTGCGCGCGAGCGCGACGATCGCAATTCGGCGATGGCGGCCCCGGTCGCCTTTGACGCGGTTCTGGAACCATAGGGTCAGCGCCGATTTGGGCTGATGGCGCAGCCAAAGCCAGGCGGCCTCTATCATCGTGGTCCTCAATCGTGGGTTCCCTGATTTGGCGATTCCTTGCTCCTTGTTCATATCGCCACTTTGCCAAGGGCTTGGGGCTAAGCCAGCGTAGGCTGCTAGTTGGCGGCGGTTTGCGAACCGACGATACAGACCCTCTTGCCAAAGCACTGACGCAAACTCCGGTCCGATGCCTCGTAGTTTCAAAAGCTGAGCGCCTGGTGACGGCTCGGTGGTTTCGCAAGGGCAGAGCAACGCATCGCGTTCAGCCTCGATCTCCGCGATCTGCTTGCGTAGTAACTCAAGACGTTCGAGTTCGCGCTTGATCTCAGCTTTCATGCGCTCGGGAAGGGGTCGCCCATCCCCTGTCCGAAGATTGTCGAGGAGTTCGCGTGACTTGGCGCGCCTTGGTTCGAACCCGGCAATTCCTTGGGAGGCCATCAGCCCTTTGATGCGGTTAATGTGCTCGATGCGCTCTTTGACCATTGTCTTGCGCTCGCGCGAGAGCCGGCGCCGGTCCTCGTCTTCGGGGGTTGGGTGGGCGTCGAGGCATTTCTGATGGCGGTACGTCGGGGCGGGAGGTGTCGCTCGCCGACATGCGCTCAGTCGAAGCGCGCAAGGTGGAAAGCAGTTTTAATCCGGTCCTCCGGCCAGCCCGGGACATCCACCGGATGAACGCTATGTTCAGGCTGAGATTGCCGCCTTCGACAGGGTTTGGCAATGCAGATCGGTCGAAACAGGGGCTTCCGCGCTCCCAAGCCGGAGCCCCCTGTGAGGCTTCGCGCAGCCGCGTGGCGTTGATCGCTGCCTCCTCGGCTTTTGTAGTAGCTTGTATTTGATCTTACATACGGCGTCCTTTTGGAGATGGCCGGTTCACTGCCGATGGTGGTCAGGCAGCGATCATTTTTTCCCTCGCAATCGGGATGGCGTCAAGGAATGTTTGCAGCGGCGTCTTGCCGAAGCACCAGCGGCCTTGATGCGGTCTCTCCTCGTTGTAGCTTTTGACCCATAGATCGAGGTCGTCCTGCAAATCCCCGATCGAGGCATAGAGCCTCTTTCGGAAGGCGATGCGATAGAACTCATCCAGCACTGTCTTGTGGAAGCGCTCAGCGATGCCATTCGTTTGTGGGCTCTTCGTCTTGGTCCTGGAATGGTCAATATCTTCCACCGCGAGATAGAGCTCGTATTCGTGATGCTCGGGATTGCCGCAATATTCGGTGCCGCGATCGGTCAGAACAGGTGAGAGCTTCACGTCCTTTTCGTCGAAGAAGGGCACGACCCGATCGTTCAAGAGGTCGGCCGCGGTGATCGGCGTCTTGCGATCATAGAGTTTGGCAAACGTCACTTTCGAATAGGTGTCGATGAAGGTCTGTTGGTAGATGCGGCCGACCCCTTTCATGTTGCCAACATAGAACGTGTCCTGCGCCCCGCAGTAGCCCGGGCATTCGCTCTCGAACTTGGCCCGTGCGCCTCCTTTTCGGTCTTGGCTTTCTCCAAGGCTATGACCTGCGCCTCGGTCAGGATCCGGCCTTCCTGCGCAACCTTGGCTTCCAGCGCCTTGAGCCGTTTCTTCATCGTCTCGAGATCATGGCGCTGCCAGACGCCGCGCACGCCGGCCGGCGAGATCGAGTGGCCAAGTTTCCTCATTTCGTTAGCGACGCGGATCTGGCCGAAGGCCGGCTGCTCCAGCGAAAATTCAACGATCCGCGCCTCGATCTCGGGCGCGGTCCGGTTCGCCAGGATTGGCTTCCTGCGGCTGATCTCTTGCAACGCCAGCTCGCCGCCTTTGTCATAGAGTTCCTTGAGGCGGTAGAAGCTGTCGCGGCTATAGCCGAGCATCTTGCAGGCCTGGCTCACATTGCCGAGCTGCCTGGCGAGCTCCAGCAAGCCCACCTTTCCTTTGATAATCTTCTGGTCCTTGGTCATCGTCGGTGTCCTCATAAAACGCCGAGGCCGGGCTCTCCGCAACCCTGGCCAGCTCCGCGCCCAGCCTCGGTTCTCGCTTCGGCCTTATGACACCAAATGTCGGATCAAATATCAACTAGTACAGCTTTTTCCCAATTGCTGGGTGCCCCGGCCCGCTTCATGCGGCCGCTTGCCTCGCCCATGAAGCGGCATTCCATTTCGGTCGAAGGCAGCAAAACGCCAATCGCCGCTCCGGCCGCAAGCCCAAGGCCAGCACAAACCGCCTTTCTCACGGCTCGCGCTCCGGAGCGCCGCGAAGCTTCTCGGTATCGAGACCGTGCCAGCGGTGCGGCTCACACACCTCTCCGAAGCCGAGCGACGCGCTTATGTGATCGCCGACAACAAACTCGCGCTCAGCGCGGGCTGGGACGAAATGCTTGCGATCGAAGCGCTCCTGCTTGGTGACACGCTCGAGGTTTGGCTCGTCAGCCTTCGGCTCGCTCGGACTTCGACACACCAGACCGCGGCGGTTTCTTGGCGATGATCGTAGCGGACGTGACCTTGCGCCGCCTTGGCGCTGAGGATTTGGCGCTCCCCTTTTTGGGTCCAGTGCTCTCGAGGTTCGGGCCTTCTCGATGGGAAGGGTTGACATATTCAGGCTCCTTTGGATCGCGGCGCCGGAATTGGCGCTCGCACGACCCAAAGCTCCGCCAAATCGCGGGGCGAGCCCTCAGTACACCGGCGGGCGGCCAAGTCGGCCGGGCAACCCTGAAATCCGCTCGCACATCCTTGGTAAACCTGGAGGAAATCACAACCGACTCGCCTCCCCCGATATAGAATTTCTGGCCGCGAACTCACCGCTTCGAGCGTCACGCAATTTCGCTCGCGTTTTTCGTCGGCTAAAAGCGATGCATATAAAGTGCATGCTTTGGTTCGAATCCCGCCGCCCCAGCCAAGCAGTTCGGTCTCTGGCCTGATTTTTCCCGGTTGGAGACAACCGCCGATATCTCCGCGGGTTAGGCCGATGCGCCAGTGCCGCTTGGATTACCGTGCTGCTGTTCGTGCTGGCGGCGTTCCTGATGGCGTGGGGTATGCAACCCAAGCTCACGGAGGCGTTTGTTGGGCGTTTGCCGTGGGGAAATTACCTCCTCAAGGCATTGGCTAAATTAGATTTGATGCTTTCCGGCCGGAAGATGAGCGAGCCCTAACGGCCTATCTAGTTTGGCATGCCGTCCCGCGCCGTCATGCCATGCGCCACGCGTGGCCGCGATCACACACTGGAGAACATGGATCACGGCGGGCCGGGATGCGGCGTGACTTTGGCGCAAAGCCACGCAGATTGGGGTTGAGTTCGCCTAGGCGATTCTAGCCGAGATCGGCACCCTGCCGCAGGCGCCCCAGGTGGCGCCCGCCGCCAAAATTTGGCCTGAATATTGCTGAGTAATTCTTTCTGGCTTGGTTTCCTCCCAGGCTTGTGACACCTGCCCCTGACCTGGCCGCATAACGTACTTCTCGCGGCTAGTCAGGGGCTTTTTTGTATTCCACTCAATCCTCCGGCCGCGCAAGCGGCGTTCGCGCCAGAATCATTCAACGAGTGGGTCAGGATGATCATAGGGAGTTGGCGTTTCCCGGATCTCTGTCACTAGACGGGTGTGACGGTGCCGGTATCCCTGAAGACGGATGCGTGAATTACGACGTGGTGGCCGAGCCATCGTGGGGCAACGTGCTCCATTTGCACAACTATTAGGCCGTTTATTCGACCACCGTCGGCGCAAAGCGGGAAATCAAGTGCAATTGCCATGAACGGCCGCTGGACTATGACCCTATAGTCGGCGGTATTTGGGTGGACCGTGAAGGCGGATTGCACGATTGTTCCATTCACCGTCAGATGGCGGCCAGGGTCGGCCGGGGTCGCGGCCAGAGCAATGAAAACCGCTATTGTGGGTTTCATTTAGCCCCCGGTCGTGCCAGCCGCCCCGCGCGCATCCGCCGCAAGACCCAGCACAGCGCGCGAAGCTTCAAGGTGAGATAGCGAAGGCGGAGTGTCATGCGGGGCATTCCCGTGAAGCGTCCACCGCGTTCAGCGAAGCGTGCACCGCGTTCTTGCGGATAATATCGAGAATCGGTGCTAACGCTTTCGAGCATTTCCGTCGCGCTGCCTTGCGCTCGGCTCCCAGTTCATCGCGATATGAGTTTGCGGATCTCGCTCACATTGCATTTCCGCTCACGTTCAGGTGCCGCCGCAATGGCCTTAGCCGGTGCTTTGCGGTAATGTCTCAGTTTGAATCTCTGCTTCCGACCCAAAGCTGCGATTCAGCCGGCGGCACCTCAAACCGTTGTCGGTGCCTGCTTTATGGGACCACAGGTCTTAGTCAGGCTCGTTTTTCCACCGGCATATGAAGCGATAGCTCACTTGGCACCGGAATCCGCACGCGGCGGAGCCGGGGCTTGCCGCCTGACGCAAGGATAAGGAGGGGCGGGGCGGAGGTCATGGCGCACGCCGCCTTTTGGTTCACGCGACGGGACGGCTTTAATTTCCAGCCTTACAATTTCGCCATCAACTGATCGGTATTCAAGCAATCCGGATTTGCGGTAGTGTCCTTGTACATTTCGTCTATCAAGGCGCATGATAGACAAAGTGGTGATCAAGTCGCCGGTGGACGTGGTACGGGCGGCTCTCGTGGCGGAGCGGAGGAAAGGGTGAAAAAAATTGGAATGGCCGCGATCACGGTGGCCGCGTTGCTCTCGCTCTCGCACGCTAGGGCAGACGATATAACCGGCGACATACTCCACGAAGACTGTATCGTGGCTAGTCACGGGTCTGGCAGCGACAGGGATTGCGATATCTATATCAATGGGCTTGCAGCAGGCGTGCTGGTGGATCAGGTCGCAAGGGAACAAGGTACGCCTATCTGTTTTCCGCCCCGTATTAAGGCGGAACAGATTCACAAGACTGTCGAGAAATTCGTGCAGGCGCACCCAGACATGTTGCAAGTCAACGGGATTACCATCGTCGGAGTCGCACTTATATTAGCGACGCATTTCCATGTTCGAAATCAAATTAGCACACTACCGGATCTTCTTTGAATAGCTGATCGCACGTAGGCGTTTCAATCTGAATGCAGTCGGATCATATCTCGCAGCATGATTTCTCTGGTCCGACGTTCGCAAAGCGACCAGCGTTTGCGAGGGATGTCTACTGTTGACCCGCTGAAACTCGGAATGTCCACGGCAAAGTTTCATCGCCGGCATAGCCGGTCAGACGTCCGCCGGCCCCTTCACGGCGCTTGCTCACAATACCCAGTCGATCGAGTTCGGTCTTGAGCAGCGCGACCGAGCCCAGTTCAGCATAGCGCCGGAAGATCACATGCCCTTCTTCTTCGACGCCGCGATCTTGTCGCGGATGCGCTCGCCCGCGATCTCGCGCTCGAATTGGGCGAACGAGAGCAGCATGTTGAGCGTCAGACGCCCATGGAGGTCGTCGTATTGAACTGCTGCGTCACCGACACAAACGACGCATTGTGCGCATCGAAGATGTCGACAATCTTGGCGAAATCGGCGAGCGACCGCGTCAATCGCTTGTGGTCGAAGGTGAACTCGGAAAGGCCGCAGCTCTTGACGAAGTGGATCGGCAGCCGCTTCGCAGTCGCGTACCCATCGAGAGTCAGCCCTGTTGGCTCCGACTGCGCGGACGCTAACTCTTCTGGCGAGCGCGGAGCGCCTGATGTTTCGGACAATGCGGTGGCCGGTTGCGCGGTTGCGCGGTTATTGGAGGGCCTAGCACTGCCCGCTCCCCGTTTTTCATCGTCGAATAGATCGGCGGCATCTGCGCCCAGGGCATCAACAATCGCCTGCCATCCGCAACCTGCGTGGCATTTGAGTAACCAGCGTCCGTGTCGGTGGTGGACACTCAGACTATTGCGTCGGTCGTCATGAGCAGGACAACGGGCAGTCCAGCCCTCCCCGCTACGAACAGCGCCTTTCAGGCACGCAAGCAGGCCGGTGATGGGCGTCATTCTGCGCGACCATCCCGCTTCTCGTGCGCGGCGCAGCTTGCCGCCCAATCGGCGCCCAACTTATGTTCAAGCCTGTTGGAGATGGTTTCAGGTATCGCATGCGAGCGATCTTCGTCCGGCGATTCCGTAATGGGGCCGACCGTATTCGCGTGAAGATTGGCTGCCTCGAACGCCTCGATGTCCTGCTGTCGATAGACCACCCGTCCGCCGATTTTCAAATATCGCGGTCCCCTGCCTTGCCAGCGCCACTGTTCGAGTGTGCGCGGCGAGACCGACCAGCCGCGATTGAAAGCGATTACAAATCGACGTCAAACACCAGGAAAGGAGCGCCGCGAAAGACCCGATCTCGCTTTCGCGGCAATAGATGCCCGCATGACAAGTTCTGAGCCCAGCGAGAATACCGGCCAAACACAAAAATGTTGCCACAAACACTTCTTTCCACATTCTTGAACTTCGCGTTGCGGGCTTGGGCGATGCGGAAGTTTAAGCGCTTCGCAGGTCATACGACGCGGACAGGACGCTTTCTTGAAAAGCTCTCCCAGACTAACCCGCGCCTCTTTGTTCACTGGCAGATCGGCATGGTCGGCACGTTCGCCTGATGGGTGCGAAGCTAGGCGAGAGTCTCTCGGGCGCGGTCCGGTTCGCCAAGATCGGCTTCTTGCGGCTGATCTCTTGCAACGCCAACTCGCCGCCTTTGTAGGACGCCCTGCACGAGATCATGGCGCCGGTGAGCGGTCGTTTGACGATTGTCGCTGCTGCGAACACCGTCGTTAAGCCCGGTTCTCTATTGGCGAGATTGGCCGTGGACGAGTCGTCATCATGCGGTTGATGGCGATCGATGTCTTTACCAAACGGCCATGTCTGCCTTGTCATAAATTTAGGCAAACGAATTCGAGATGTTGAACGATTTGAGATGAACTATCTCTGATCGCCGAAGGTTAAATTCGGCGGCATCGGCTGGAGTACTCGTGTTCACGGGTCAATCCGACGCAGGGCGCTGCCGCGAAGATTTTTCTGCCCATGCCGGTTCAGCCTAAGCCGATCTGAAGTCATGCGTACACATCTTGGTTAAGGGACATAATATGCAAGTTCCGCTCGATATCACCTTCCGGAATTCCGAACCCTCGGAAGCAATTCGGTCAGAAGTTGAAAAACAGGCCAAGCGGCTGGAAAAATTCCATGACCGGATCACCAGCTGTCACGTGACGGTCATCGCGCCGACGATGAAGCGCCGGCACGGCGATCTGTTCAAGATCGATATTTGCGTCGCGATGCCGCAGCATAAGGATATCCTCGTCAGCAAGGCTCGCCCGCAAAAGCCCAGAAAGGGATGCGCGTCCCGGCGGGCGATATGGAAGGGCTGGTGCTCGAGCGGCTTAGGGCGTTTTTCTCGTCCAGGATCGACATCGGGCAGGCCGATGTGCATATGAGCTGCGAATTCTTATTGGTAGCTGGCCACCTCTGTGACTCGGTTGCGCGTGCCCGGCAAATGCGATGCTCCCCATGATGCGCTCGACCGGGTCTTTCCCGGCGGAACCTTTCGCGAGATGCGCTATCCCGATAACTGCGCACATGAGCGCAAAGCCAAAATCGAGAACAGGCTGGCCTCGCGCCACATGTTCATAGCCGACGCGCGAAAGGCTCGGTGCGTCTTTGCAGAAGTGAGATGACGTTGGACGTTGAAAGTGTGTAGGTGGCTGCGTGAGTTGAGAGAAATCTTTGGGCTGACCCCGGACACTTGAAACCCTGCATCTTGTATTCTCGTCGTCGGGTCGGTTGATGCGAATTCTCGGCTCGATTGTTGCGCCATCGACCACGCTCATGTCGTCTTGTGATTCCAAGATCACTGGCAGCGGCAGCATAAGACCTCGGATCGTCCGTGACCAGCTTGTCTGGGACAAATCCATACTTCTTCAGCAGCTTGCGCATGAGTTTCATCGCGGCCCGCTTGTTCCTCCTGCTCTGGACCAAAACAAACTCAAAGAAATCAAAGACTTACTGCGAAATTTTTGCAAACAAGTGCTTAAAGCGTGTCTTGGAGCAGATTCCCGACCCTCGCAAACACCGATGCGTGTCGCAAGTGGACCGGCAAGCCGGCACACGACGCCCCGGCCATAGCGGCGATCGTGGGGGCGTGTCGCGAGTGGCTTAAATCCCAAGAACAGAAACCGCGCGCCGCCACGTCGCGCAAGCGTTTGACCGGCGATAAGGGGCGCGGCCGATGATCCCGCTCGCTCGTCGTCGTCGCCCTGGTCGCTGTGTTCGCCCTAGAAATTCTCTGGATTCTGCGCTGATGGGCTCGGGCGGCGTGGAAGACCGGCGCTCGGTGACGCCGAACGCCAATCTCAGCGACAAGGAGATCGCCACCGAAGACGCGCGCCGGCAATCAAAAAACGCGCGAGCATGCGCTGATTTGATTCGGTTTCACAGCCAAGGACGGAAGTCTCATGCCGGCCGGCCGCGCAATCTCGATCGGGCGCCGGAACCGCTGCCAGTGAAGGCGCGCCGCAATGGGTGAAGCAAAGTGGCGCCGGGATAATCTCGATTTGGCGCGAGCGGCGGCCCGTCGAGATCGAGCCCACGCATTAGAGTACTTGTCGCGTGTCGCCGCCAAGCATTCTCGAACATTGCGCTTTATCGGGTTTGGCCACGCGGGCATGGAAAACGGTGCGTCGATGGTCGAGCACGACATGTTCGTTCCGCTGGAGATCGGCTCGCGCGGCGATTTAACGACGGCCAGGGCGCAAGCGGCCGCCACGTTCTTTAAACAAATCGAGGAAAGAGCGGGTCCGGGCTGCATCTATGCCCACTTGGCGGGATACGATTCAGACCCGCGCGAGCTTTGGGATATCCCCGAGGCCGCCGACTATGTTCGCCTTTGGGCTCATCTCGCCGGGCTCGACACCAATAGCGCGCCTGCCGCGTTGCACGAGATGAGTCTCTCGCTATTGGTCGCTTGTGGGGTTTCCGGCGAAACCGCAAAAGCCTCGATGAATTTGCCGCTGCGCGCGGGGAGATCGTTCGATCAACTCAACTGAAAATGATACTCCAAAATCATGAACACCAGCTGCTGCTGATCTCGCTTCAGAACACGACCGTCTGTGGGCAGGCTGAGGGGGGCACTTGCGGCCGGCGAGCCTAGCCCTTTCGTCAAAGCGCCAAGCATCGTCTGATCGCTGAAAACGGCCAGCGGCGTCATCTGTCCGCCGCTGGCCGTGTAGAGTCGGATGCCGTCGATCGTCAGCGACCTAGCGCCCTGGACGAAATAGGGGAAGTAGCTCGTTTCGAGGCTTGTAGATAGAACTTACCTTTAGAAGACCTCTGTTAATGAAAGTCGGGGAATCCTTTTGAGATTCCCCGACTGTTTGCACAACTCCATCAGCTTCTCAACCTGTCAGGAGGATCCTGAGTTTGAACGTCAATAGCAACGGCACCCACCATAATGTCCGCGATAGGCCCCTCCATAATAGGCCCCTCTATAACCACCGTAAGCTCCGCGCCGGTAAGTTCGTCGGGCTACACGACGGCCGACACGCCTGCCATGTCCATAGTAAGCCTGCGCCGTATCGACTTTGAGTTCGACACCGCGCGACGTGATTTGGGGCGAGATCGGGATCATCACCAGAAACGCAGCGGCGAACAGTAGACCGATAATTGAGGTTTTCATAACTGAATTTCCTTTCCGTTTTGCCTTACCTGCACGTCAGCTTCGCTGGCGGCTCCTACCACTTTATTAGATTAAACCCATTTGCCATCCGGGAAAAGGTCAGGGCGGCTTTGCCTCCTGCTTTGCTTTACTCGACTAAACTCTTCATTTATCTGGGAAAAGGACACCCGAATATTTTCGGATGGGGCTCAGCAGAGCCACCGTAAAAATGGCGGCATTGATCGAAGACAGTGAAGACCCGCCGCACCCCTGATTTACAGAAAAATAAACATGTCTGCAAAAACAAAACGAACCAACAGCATAGTCGTATAGAATAGCGGCTATGAATTCTAATCCCAAGGCTCCGGGCTTTTCCGACAGTCCGTTCGCACGTTGTGAAAGTAGGTTTGAGAAGGCCGACATCGGGCTACTCGTTGAACCTTCTACCGAGGTGCGCTTCGGGCGCACCCTGAAGAAGCTCTTTCCATTACCCCCGGAACAGTCCGAGCCCAACGAAATGCACATTTTGCTGCAAAAAATCAGCGAAGCTCAAAAAACATTTTTGAGGTCCAAGCAAAAAGAACTAACGATGCTGCGAGGACGAAAGCGGTACCGGCAGGCACGGGATCGTTCCTTGCACGGCGTTCTCGCCCTTTAGCTTGGCTGCCGCCTTGGAAATATCCTGGAAATTGCCGTACTGTCGCCGCGCTTCCTTGAAGGCGCCGAGATCGTCGGGATGGCTCGCACACTTACCGCGCCAGACGCGGCCGCCGATCTGACCAATGTCCATCAACGCGCCTTTGGACAATTCGTCTCGGCCTACCGCAGTCAGGTGAAGAGCCCGAAGTTTTCGGACCGAGCCAAGATCGATACGTTCCGCCTGACGCTCTTGAAAATGAAAAACCCAACACAGAGAAGCGCTGACGAGAATGAGCACCGCTCTCCATCATCTTATCGCGATTGTAATTATCGCATGCGTTCTGGGAACGATGTTCTCCTTTGCCTATCCGGGCCTAGCCATCGATAACGCGCTGGTGTTGGTGATCGCCTTGACCGCGACCGTTATCGAAGGATTGATCGTCTTCACCTGCCGAAAAATTTCGAAACGACGATAGGGTTATAGGGGTGCCGAATTCTCTCCTCTGATGAAGCTGTCAGCGTGGCCGAGCCCTATTCGGCTTTTTTGACTCCGTCGCGACAACCCCCTGGCAAAGAGATGCGCCTGTGCAAACAGATCGGCCGGGTGCCGAGCCAACGTATGGCCGCTACGCGTCAACTCACGTCATCGAGAACTTTGAGCCGAACTTCCGCAAAGGAGCCGCAAGCAGAAATTCAAACTGAGACATGACCGCAAAGCACCGGCTAAGGCCATTGCGGCGGCACCTGAGCGTCGGGCGAGCGGAAATCAATGTGAGCGGATCGAGCGCAAGGCAGCGCGGCGGAGATGCCCGAAAGCGATAGCACCGATTCTCGACAATATCCGCAGGTACGCGGTGCACGCTTCGCTGAAGGTGCCGGACGCTTCACGGGAATGCCCCGCATGACCCAGCTCGCCCGCATTCGCATCCGCTATCTCACCTTGAAAGCTTCGCGCGCTGGTGCTGGGTATTGCGTCGTTAGGGCTCGCTCGGCCGGGGAGCACCAAGTCTAATTTAACCAATGCTTTGAGGAGGTAATTGCTGTACGGCAAGCGCCCAACAAATGCCTCCGTGCGCTTGGGTTCCAGAGCCCACACAAATAAAAGCACTGCCAGCACCAATAGCGGCAAGGAAATCCAAACGAAAGCACCCATCACCGCGGCAAGAACCGCAACCGCCAGGGAAATTCCCATCGAAATCATTTCTCTCATATTCGCCATCGCCGTTGTCCTGTTTCTTCACTCCGAAAGCGCGAACTTCAGCTTCAGTCGGTACTGACATTTTGTTAACACTTAGATAAAAATGACCGGTGTGGGATTGGGCAACACTGCGCGACGCCGAGAGGGAACGGCTTGGGTGCGGCATTTCTGATTTTGATATAAGCGGTGATCGCGGCTTCCAGTTCGGCTGCCTGTCGCTTCCAAAATCTAGATTCGAGCGTACCGGGCCGAATGTACATCGCGCGGTTAATTTATTCGACTAAGCCCAGTACAATCACGCCGCGGCGACGACTTGGTACCATGCCCAACGGTACATCATCAGGCCAAGAAACCATAGAGGCGACAATTGCACCGTTCTACCATGCCATCGGGAGGGCAACGGCAAGATGGCAGCACGTTGAAGCCGGTCTGTTTGTTCTCGTACACGCGATCATGCAAACAGATTACAAATATTCCTCGGTCGTGTTCCTTCACATACAAAGCGCGGCCTCTAAAGTGAAATTGGTTGACAGTCTGTGCCACGCTCATTTCGATAAAACGATTATAAAGAATGAGTGGACACCGCTTCTGAAGGACCTGAATTCGGCGGTAGCGGTCCGCAACTCAATCGCACACTGGGAAGCAAACTTCATTCTCGACGTTAGTGTTCTGGAGCCTTGGGAGTCGCCAATAGCGCTGACACCGCATCATCTTGATGTTAGAGCCCAGGCGGATACAAGGGGCGCAACGACGAATACGCTAAATCAAACAGCCGAGGAATTCCTTGCTCTCGCAAATCGGCTGCTGCGCTTCGTTGCCCCTCACTTTTCCGACAAAGCGCTGCGCGCAACAAATCTTCCGCGACGTTGCTGCTTTACCTTGAGAACAATCGAAACGACGTTCCAATACCACCGCAGCCGCCGTAACCATCTCAGCAGTGATCTCAACAGTCGAATGCGCCGCGTCCTGCATTTCTTGGCAAGACGAACCAGCGTCCGAAAGTCTTTGTCCTGACTCTTCCCCCAGGGCGACAATCGAACCGGTCTGCGGAACGCCGAATTGGAAATTGGAAAATGGCGCTCAGACTGTACGCGGCGGAGCAATAGTAGGCCAGGGACCGGCGGCATAATCCTGGCTTGATTTCAGCCTCGGCTTAACGCGCTTCGTGAAACGGCAGAGATTTACGATGGTGAAGACACGAGCGCCCATTAAGCGTTCCGGCCGGCTCCATGACAACCACTGGAAAAAAGAAAGCACCCGCCGGGGGAGGAGACCGACAGGCGCTTCCGGCTAGGGACCGCCAAGACCAAAGACGGTACAGTTGAGACATGATCAACTGATTAAGAGAATTACGTCACATTAAACAGTTATCAACCATTAATTTTGCATCGCCCCTATGTCAAAATACCATCACGTTCTCGAACCGATGCAACTCACTTTTGGTTATGTTGGCAATGTCCAAACCCGCGCGCCCAAATGCTTCTCTGCCCCGTCAATCAACCCGCGCCGGCATTGCTGAGCCTGTGAATGAGAGTCCCTCAAAAAAACAAAGCCCCGGCAAATGACCGGGGCCTGTCGGATGAGAGCTAGCCTCCCTGAACATAGCATGTGCTTGTAGAGCTGCGCCACCCACAACGTGGCCACTAAGGCGCGCTTGGCGCTAAGGAGTCAAGCGAAAGTGCGAGCGCCCATTGTGCATTCCGGCTAGTTCCAGATTTAGTCACCGCCCCGCGCTTCACGAGCCACCGCAGCACAGTAAGCGCCCGCGCCGCGACTATTTCCTTGAACGCCGCATCGTCGGCAGGCATTCCCTTCGCTTGCATGACGGCGGCGGCTATTTGGGCCGACGTGAGCGGCCCTGATGCGGTCCGCAACGCGTCTTGCGTAAGCCGGGATAGTTCATTGCGAGCAAAGTAACGCGTGCGCCGATAGGCCCGTTTTGGCGGGATGGCATCGGGGTTTGTACCGGGCGAAAACAACTTGATCGTGGCGTCCAAATTTGCGAGATTCGCCCGCTGGCGCGCGATCCGTTTTTCGAGGTCGTGAATGTGGCCGCTGATTTCAGCGCGCTTGAGGCGAAGGGCAGAGACGACATGCTTTTCAGTCATGCCCCGAAAGCTGGGGGTGACCGGCTATAAATTCCTGTGGCAGTTGCGCCATAATACCGGGAATTTCGTGAAAACCGCCGGAATTTCTAATTTATGATCGTGGAAAGCGACAAGATTTCAATAGGATGGAATTCAAATTCCCTACGCAATCGAACAGGGAATTAAATCGAGCGAACAGGGAAGGCAAATTTCGGATCAGGGAATGGCGTGCTGGCAATCAGCGTACCTATCCCGGAATGAATCGACACCGTCTTTCGATCGCCTTGCCCTTGCTTGCAGGTTAATCAGCGTGGGGCGGCACATGCTCACACTCATCCGCAGCTTTTAATCAAATCCGTCCACACGGCCTACAAAGCCAGCTAAGGGCTTGTTGTAGCGGAAGCTACAGAGGGCGACGGACGAAGCTAGGCTTAAATCGGCATGAGGACGTGAACTGGTCGAGAAGCCATTGTCACATCAGCCAAGAATAGGCGATATTCAAGCCAATTCAACTCGGCGACGAGCGTCCTAAGGCACCGAAATTTAGACATCAGGGCTTTGAGTGCCTCGGGCGATCGAAGTTAAAACGGACGAACGTGATGCCAAAGGAGGGAGACATGTCAAGTCAAAGCCCCACAGGACCACCTCCCGTGACACCCGCCGTCTCGACGCATGAGATCAGAGGAGGCCTCACGCCCGCGGAGGAGATAACCACACCCGGAACTTCTTCGCCGGCTGCCGAAATGATGCTCGGCCTCTGGACTTCGTGGGCCGAGTCAATTTCGAAGCTGGCGAGCGACATGGGAACAGCACCCGGGGGCCTGCTTGGGCAGGCTGCGTGGCAGATGCCTGATCAGCTCACTAGCGGCCTGCAGCAGCTCGGCGAGATCACGGCCAAGGATTCGATCCTGAACTCGATCCTGCGCGCGGCCGATGGCGCGCTCAACTTGAACCCGTTGCACCAGGTTATCCCGGTGGACTGGGCGGAGATCGCCCGTGCGTTGCGCACAGTCTGGCTGCGGTCCATCAGCCGACCCGAGAGGACCATGGCCGCCACCGCCGATTTCAATATGCGGCAGGGGCAGACCTCGTTGGACACCTGGAACGAGGCATGGCAGCGCTGGTGCGGGTTGGCACGGCCCGGACCGGAGGTTTCCGGCGGCGCGGACAAGCGCTTCGCCGCGCCCGAGTGGCGGGACAACCCTGTCTATCGCACGGCGAAGGAGCTCTACCTCCTCGCCTCGGACTGGCTGCTGCGCCAGGCGAGCGAGGCAGAGGACCTGAGTCCGGCGGAGCGGCAGCGCCTGGATTTTCACCTCCGTCAGTTCGTGGATGCGATGAGTCCCACGCTGCTGCTCGTCTCAAATCCGGTCGCATTACGTCGGGTGGTTGAGACAGGCGGCGCGAGCCTTGCAGAGGGAATGCGCAACCTGATGCACGACCTCAAGGAGGGCCGGCTGAGCATGGTGGACGCCGAGGCCTTCGCGCCGGGGCGCAACCTCGCCCTATCGCAGGGCAAGGTGGTCTACCGCAACAAGCTGATCGAGCTTATCCAGTACGAGCCAAAGGGTGAGACGGTCCATTCGGTCCCGCTGCTCATCCTGCCGCCGTGGATCAACAAATACTACCTCCTTGACCTGCAGCCGAAGAACAGCATGGTGCGCCATCTCGTCGAACAGGGCTTCACTGTGTTCATGGTGTCCTGGCGGAACCCGGACAGTTCGATGGAGAGCACCACTATCGAGGACTACGTGGACCTCGGCCCGCTCGCGGCGAGCGACGTGGTGCGCGAGATCACGGGCAGCCCGACGGTGAACGTGATGGGCTATTGCATCGCGGGCACGCTGCTGGCCATGACACTGGCCTGGCTGGCGGCGAAGGGCGACGAACGCTTCGACGCGGTGACGTTCATGGTGTCACTGCAGGACTTCTCCAAAGTCGGCGATACGGCCGTGTTCCTCGGCGAGTCGACGGTGGACTTCATCGAGCAGCAGATGATGGAGCGCGGCTACCTCGACAGCCGCGAGGTGTCCAACATGTTCAGCCTGTTACGCAGCAACGACCTGATTTGGTCGAATGTGGTGAACAACTACCTGCTAGGCCAGAAGCCGCCGGCGTTCGACCTGCTCTACTGGAACAGCGACGGCACCCGCATGGCTCGGGCGGCGCACGGCTGGTACCTGCGCAACACATACGTCGAGAACAACTTGGTCCAGCCCGGCAAGGTCCACCTGAAGGGCGAGGCGCTGGACCTCGGCCGCATCCGTCAGGACATCTACGCGGTCGGGGCGGAGAAGGACCACATCGTGCCCTGGGAGGCGGCCTTTCGCATCACCCAGCTTACGGGCGGCAAGGTGCGCTTCGTTCTCGCGTCGAGCGGCCACATCGCCGGCATCATCAACCCGCCTGGCGGCAAAGGCACTTATTGGACGAACAAGGAGGGCCAGGCCAATACGCCCGAGCGCTGGCGCGCGGCCGCCCAACGCCACGACGGGAACTGGTGGACGGACTGGTTCGCCTGGCTCGCCGGGCATTCCGGCGAGAAGGTCGAGCCTCCGTCCATGGGTAGCGAGGCATACCCGCCCCTGCAGGATGCACCAGGGAGCTACGTGTTGGAGAAGTAGGGCAGGCAGAACACGTGAATTCCGACGATATCCGCAGCTCAGTAGGGGCCGCTGTGAGGCGCGCTACGGTGAGCGCAAGGCCATCGTGGCGCGTCGTATCTACAGCGCGATGCGCAGTGCATTGACTTATGTGGACGCTAGCTTTTGGCAAGAGTTGTATGAACGTTGGTGCAATACGGTTTGGTGCAGTCATGTTTGAATGGACGGCCCCGGTTCCGCTGGTTGGCGCACCCTGACCATCATCGGCTTCCCGACCTCGACCTTTCCGGGGATTTTGGATGAGCTGAACCCGCCCGGCTTTGTCACATTAGCGAGTTTTACTTGCTTCTACAGTCTCCCGGAGAGAGCCCGGCTAAGCGATTCCAATGCCTTAGCCTCGCCTCGCCACGATCGAAAACGGCTTCTACTTGCTCAGTGTGACAATGCCCGTTCAGGCGATCGCGATGCTGGATTCGAGCAAGGTTGGTCCCAGCCTCCCACCAGCTTCTCGCCAACGCCGCTTCGGTGAGCGGCAAGGCCGTAGCCGATCGGTTGATCAACTGGCGCAACTGAAACAGATTGCGCGTCAGCGGCTGGGCCTCACGGTTGCTCAGAAGCTGAGCTAACCGTCCGTCGGCCGACGCGAGTTCGGCAACCTCGTCATCACTCAGCGGCCCGACCGAAACCGAGGCGCGGCCGAGCAACGCAATCGCGGTCTCGGGTAGCCAAGCTGTGAATAAGCATGGAATAAGGACCCCGCTTTTGGGGTGATTTGCATCCAATCGGGACCCCGGGGCTGAGGGTCCACAGTGGCCTCCTGGATTTTGGGAGGCCGAGATTGGAATGCTGGTTGTGGAAACGATCGCCAAGATTCGCCGGGCGTTTTTTGTTCAGAAAAAGCCGATCAAGGAGATTTGCCGGGAGCTGCACGTCTCCAGAAAGGTCGTCCGGAAGGTCATCCGATCCGAAGCGACCGAGTTCCATTACGAACGCTTGACGCAGCCGCTTCCCAAGATCGGACCGTGGCGGGAGCGGCTGGATTCCCTGCTGTTGGAGAATGCAGAAAAATCGGCGCGCGAGCGGCTGACGCTTGTTCGGCTATTCGAAGAACTGCGCAGCCTTGGTTATGCCGGAAGCTACGACGCGGTTCGCCGTTACGCGAAAACGTGGCGCAAGGAACGCGGTGTGGCGCTGGCGCAGGCTTATGTGCCGCTCACCTTTGCTCCCGGCGAGGCCTATCAGTTCGACTGGAGCCATGAAATCGTCGTGCTGAACGGCGCGACGGTGACCGTGAAGGTCGCCCATATGCGGCTCTGTCACAGCCGCATGCCGTTTGTCCGCGCCTATCCACGCGAGACCCAAGAGATGGTCTTTGACGCGCATGACCGCGCCTTTGCCTTTTTCAAAGGCGCCTGCGAGCGCGGCATTTATGACAATATGAAAACCGCGGTGGAGACAATCTTCGCCGGCAAGGACCGGCAATACAATCGCCGCTTCCTTCAAATGTGCGGGCATTATCTCGTCGAGCCAGTGGCCTGCACGCCGGCCTCGGGCTGGGAAAAGGGCCAGGTCGAGAACCAGGTCGGCTTGGTGCGTGAGCGCTTTTTCACGCCGCGCCTGAGATTCAAGAGCTATGACGAATTGAATGCCTGGCTCCTCGACAAATGTGTCGCTTACGCCAAGGCGCATCGTCATCCAGAATGCGCCAGCCGCACGATCTGGGAGGTTTTCGAGGACGAACGGCAAAAGCTCGTGCAACTGCGCGGCCGCTTCGACGGCTTCCATGCAGTGAGCGCGGCGGTGTCCAAGACCTGCCTTATCCGGTTCGATAACAACAAATACTCGGTGAAGGCGCGCGCGGTCGGGCGTCCGGTCGAAATCCACGCTTATGCAGACCGGATCGTCATTCGCCAGGACGGGATCGCCGCCGGCGAACATCGGCGATCCTTTGGCCGCGAAGAGACGATTTACGATCCCTGGCATTACGTTCCGGTTCTGGCCCGCAAGCCCGGCGCTCTGAGGAATGGCGCGCCGTTCAAGGACTGGGTCTTGCCCTCGGCCATGGAGAAAATTCGCCGCAAACTCACCGGCTCCGCCGATGGCGATCGGCAGATGGTGAAAATCCTCGCGGCGGTTCTCGACGACGGGCTGCCGGCGGTCGAGGCCGCCTGTGCCGAGGCGTTGAGCGAGGGCGTCCATTCCGCCGACGTCGTTCTCAACATTCTGGCGCGTCGCCGTGATCCCGGTCCGCCACTCACCATACTCACCCCGGACGCGCTGAAACTCCGGCACGTCCCGCTCGCCGATTGTGCCCGGTACGATCAACTGAGGAGTTCAGGCTGATGGAACGCACGCAAATCTTCGACCTCATGAGCGAACTCAAGCTCTTCGGCATGCGAACCGCCTATGATGATGTGATGGCGGCTGGCATAAAGCGGCAGCACGAGCCGCCACAAATCGTCGGCGATCTTCTTAAGGCCGAAATTGCCGAAAAGCAGGCGCGCTCCATCAAATATCAGATGACCATCGCCAAACTCCCTCTGGCCAAGGACATCGATGACTTCGACTTTGACGGCACGACCGTCAACGAAACCCTGGTGCGTGATCTTTCTGGAGGCGGCTTCATCGCGCAGCAACGCAACGTCGTTCTCGTGGGGGGCACCGGGACCGGCAAGACGCATCTCGCCATTGCCATCGCGCGAAGCTGCATCCGCGCCGGCCTGCGCGGCCGCTTCTTCAATACAGTCGATCTCGTCAATCGCCTGGAGGCCGAAGCACGCGCAGGGCGGCAGGGACGAATCGCCGATTACCTCACTCGCAAGGACTTCACCGTTCTCGACGAACTCGGCTATCTGCCCTTCGCTCAGGCTGGCGGGCAATTGCTCTTCCATCTCGTTAGCCAGCTCTACGAACGCACCTCGGTGATCGTCACGACCAATCTGGCGTTCGGCGAATGGCCGAGCGTCTTCGGCGACGCCAAGATGACGACCGCGCTCCTCGATCGTCTCACCCATCACTGCGACATCGTCGAAACCGGAAATGAAAGCTGGCGCTTCAAAAACCGCGCCTAGCGCTCAAAGCCCCCTCCCACGCCACCGCGCTCGCCCCGGCTGCGCAACCCTGACCAGCTCCGCCGGGGGCGAGCGCTGTCGTTCCTCCCCGCCAAAAGGGGTACCTTTTGCACACCGATCCGGGGTCCCGATTCAATGCTGTTTGACACGCCCCCGGTTCATCGGCGTGCTGACCGTCATCGCGGCCGGCTGGATCAGTCTGAATCTGCTCGCCGCCGCACTTGGCTATCGCCCTATCGATCCGCCTCCCTTCCCAGGGTTAGGACTCGCGGTCTCGCTGGTGTCGCTCTACATAGTCGTCATGATCCTAGCCACCCAGCGGCGTGAGTACCAACTTGCCCAACTCCGCGAGCAGCTCACCTTGGAGTTGGCGATCTTGAGCGAGCAGAAGACGGCGAAGGTGATACAGCTGCTGGAAGAGTCCCGTCGGGATAATCCGCTCATTCGCGACCGGGTCGATCAGGAAGCAGAGTCCATGGCTCAGCCTGCCGACCCACAATCGGTGCTCGACGCGATCGAGGAGACCCACGCCGAGGCGGAGCAGATCAGCGGCGGCGCGGATGGCCCCTAGGCGCGGGTTAGACGGGAGCTTTGCGTGAAGGCCGTCAAATCGAAGCAACCGCAGTAACCGCGCAAATTTGCATGGTGAATTTTGCGGATTCTGTCTTGCTCATATCGATTGGGTTTATTGTACCAAATCAGCTGATGCGCGCCACGGTCGTAGGAATTCGAATAACCTTCCTTTTTCGAAAGCGGCCACATCCAATGAAATGCATCCTTTGAGGATGCGGCCGTTTGACAGGTTAGCGTTTTCATTGTGTGCGTGTGTTGCGAAGCGCGATCGACTGGCACAATTCGTAAATCAAATGAACTATCGTGCGGCAAGCTGACGCGTTGGAATGAAGCCAGTCTTGAGTCGAAGCCGCGTGTCGTGCTATCCTGAAGCTCGGGTCGCCATCACATTGACGAATCCCTGCTTAAGGAAACCAGCCCCCATGAGCGCGACGACCGGCTCCTTTAGGATCGGCAATTCCACCGTCCAAATGCCGGTCAAGACCGGGACACTTGGGCCTTCGGTTGTCGACATCAGCAAGCTCTATGCCCAGTCCGGGATGTTCACCTACGACCCCGGGTTCACCTCGACGGCGAGTTGCGAATTGGAGGTCAGCTATATCGACGGCGAAGAAGGTGTACTGCTCTATCGCGGCTATTCCATCGAACAGATCGCCGAGCATGGCGATTTCCTTGAGACCTGCTATCTGCTGCTTTATGGACAATTGCCCAATGCCGTTCAGAAGAAGGACTTCGACTACAGAGTCACCCGGCATACGATGGTTCATGAGCAGATGGCCAGGTTCCTGGGGGGCCTGCGCCGCGACTCCCACCCGATGGCCGTGCTGGTGGCAAGCGTGGGAGCGCTCTCGGCCTTCTATCACGATACGACCGATATTTCGGATCCCCAACAGCGCATGGTGGCGTCGTTTCGACTGATCGGCAAAATGCCGACCCTCGCCGCGATGGCGTATAAATATTCGCTCGGCCAGCCCTTCATTTATCCAAAGAACGAGCTCGATTACGCCTCGAATTTCTTGCACATGTGCTTCGCGGTGCCGTGCGAGGATTATAAAGTCAATCCGGTCTTTGCCCGCGCGCTCGATCGTATCTTCATTCTCTACGCCGATCACGAGCAGAATCCGTCGACCTCGACGGTGAGGCTTGCGGGCTCGTCGGGCGCAAATCCGTTCGCCTGCATCGCCGCGGGGGTGGCGTGCTTATGGGGCCCGGCGCATGGCGGTGCCAGCGAAGCCGCGTTCAAAATGTTGATGGAAATCGGCACGGTCGAGAATATCCCGAAGTTCATCGCTCGTGCCAAGGATAAGAACGATCCGTTCCGGCTGATGGGGTTTGGCCATCGAGTTTACAAAAACTATGACCCGCGCGCCAAGATCATGAAGAAGACATGTCACGATGTCCTGAGCGAACTCGGCATCAAGGATAGCCCGTTGCTCGATGTCGCGATGGAACTTGAGAAAATCGCTCTGAGCGACAAATATTTCATCGACAGGAAACTTTATCCGAATATCGATTTCTATGCTGGGATCATCCTGAAGGCGATAGGGTTCCCGGTGTCCATGTTCACCATGCTATTCGCGGTGGCGCGCACCCCTGGCTGGATCGCGCAATGGAAGGAAATGATCGAGGATCCAAGTCAGAAGATTGGACGTCCGCGCCAGCTCTATGTTGGGTCACCGAGGCGCGACTACGTCGCGATTGACAAGCGCTCGCAATAAAGGCCGGCTAAGACAAAATCAATTGCCGTTGCAATGCTGACCCGGCCGCCGCAACAAGCCTCGGGCAAAGGACATGGCATACCATACGATCAATGTGCAGCGGATTGCGCAGCGCGAAATTCGCAAATCCATCCTTTGAAGATGCGGCCGTTTGACGGGTTGGTGTTTTCATTGTGTGCATGTGTTCCGAAGCGCGATCGACAGGCACGGGTCGTAAATATCAAATAATGTGCGATGTGGATGGAATGGCTCTATCACGGCATATTTTGGTTTCCCTCTTGCGCTTTTTTATGAGCACTTTATTTGGTCGTCGATAGTCGACTCCGTACCCGGAATCGCCATCGCCGTTAGATGGTTTCAGAAAACTTCCGTTTCATCCGCCGTTTCAGTGATCGCCTAGTGCGTCAGTGCCGCCCTTCCGCTCGCGCAAGATCCGTAGGAGCGCCTCCGCGGACGCTTCTGGCCTTTAGGTCCTCGGGGCATAAGACGTTATCTCTCCTCTATTCGCCTTCAAAAATGCTTTTCGCTTCGTCTCATCCATCTAGCCAAATTTCCCGCTCGTCGCTCTCGGCGGGATATGGGCAGTCATCCCGTGGGATGTCAGCCCCGTATGCATCAATGCCCTGCCCAAAAATATCAGTGATATCCATAACTTTGCTCCATGCGTTCTACGGTAGCGAGGCCTGCAAGGCGGCGAATTTCAAAATGACCCACTACCGTCAATCGCCGTCTATCAGTCCGACAAACGCAACGCCGGAAGCTACTCCGACCAGTGCGCAAATTCCTCCGAGGACGCTACCGGGGGTTAGGATGGCGAGTCCAACTTATAAAGCTGCAGCACAGATCACGCCGCTGGCAATGGCCCGGCTACTCATTTTTCCTCCCGCACCTTCGCTCCGGAGCTCGAATTTGGTTCTCGGCCCGGCGTCTTTGTGCCCTCTACCCCTTTGTTAAGAGAACCCTTGAACGTTATATCACCGGCCAAGAATGTCCGCTTCTCCGATGTAATCAAATTCCGGTTTTGTGCGCGACTCCCGACCTGCCATAATGTCCGCTATCCGGTCGCTACGGGATGGTAAGCGGACCTTACGGAAGCCGTACGCAACAAGCTCAAATTATGAGTGTGCGCGCTAACAAAAGAGTTTGCAGGCGCGCCGGCGACATCGACGGGGAGCGTGTTCATCCTTGAGTCCCGTCACACGCGAACCCTAGATGAACCCGGGAGAGCCAGTCCGGAGCACGCCAGAAGGGAGCAGTTCGTCAAGCTACGCGCGCCGCCAACGTGGAACGTTGGCCCGAACAATTAGAAGTGTGAAGGACTGCGGTTTACCCCCTAAAACGCGCGCAATGCTCCCCCATTTAGAGCCAACTATTTGAAAAGAGCTCTATTGCGCCATTTAACTCTAGCCACGCTATCAATTTGAAAAGAGAACGAATTCACCAGATAACGGGGGTCAAACAAACGGGGACGCATCTATTCCTCGGGAGCCTGTAAAAAGGGGTGACCCGGGGTCCAAGGGCGGTTTCTGGCCGTTACATTGTGTAACGGCCGGCGGCATGGAGACGCGTCAAATCACGCGGCAAGAACTCGTCGCGGCGGCGCTCAAACTGGGGGCGCGGCCCGGGACGATCCGGCAATGGTTCCACCGAGCCATTCCGTATCGTTGGCAGATAAGGCTCATGGAATACTTTGAGGGTCCCGTCGAAATAAGCGACTGGGCGTCCGAGGCGACAGCAGCAATCGCCAACCCCTCGATCGCAGAAACCTGGCGCAAGAAGCACCCCGTTAGTAGCTGATCTCAAACCTCGCGGACTGGACGTTCCTCGACGCCGCCTACCGGCGGGGCGGGGGCCGAGCCACGCATCCCGGACAAACAAACCCGCCGGGTTGCTCGACCGCCCAAGGCGGCCTTTGTCACGAGGCTTCGATCCGGTCAGTTATCCAACCCAACCGCTCGTCAGCGACCAGGCCTATCGACAACTATCTGGGTGGGACCCCCTCCGCTGGTGATTGCGCCAACGGGGCAAGTCTGGCTCGTTTTGCTCGGTCCGATGAAGCAGTCCGCTGAAACACGTTGTACCGCGCGCCGAAGTTCGCTCGAACAATCGAAAAAACCGCATCTTGAAATCGTTCACACGCTGACTCCGTTGAGCCTCACGATAGCGACGGCGTCACTTGCACCGGCGCATTGCGTCGCGGCTCCAATGAGCTTGTTACCACGGGTCGAAACCGAAGTCACATTGCCCGCCGTCGGGTCGAAATACACGGCCGCGCCAACTGCGAACGTGACAGTCACGGCCTTCGGCAATTGCCACACCCCACCAAGCGTGATTTCCACGGGCAATGTTTGCTCCGCGTCATAGTTTGCGACTCCGAAGAAACCGCCGACAAGGATTGGATCGCCGGAATGAACGCCGCCGGTCGGTGCCGGGACCGCGATTGTCCAGCCTTCGTGGAGATAATTTTTAGCCATGTTCGTCGAGGCCTTTGCTTACCACGCGTACGCGGATGGGAAACGATGAACCGCACAGGTCACTATTTCGCCTCCTGCTCGCGATCAAGTACAGCTACGGTCTCTAGGTAGAGCCGATCCGCCTCGTCAAACGAGGGCGCGACGCAGACGATTCCAAGCTTACCAAACTCCGAGAGCGCTCCAATGAGGTGGAAGACGACGCCCCGTTGCGTCGCGCCATTGAAATGCAGGCCGTTTACTACCACGATGTCAAGGAGGTCTGCGGGCGTGAGCCCACGATAGACCGACGCCTCCAGATTGTCGGACGCAAAATAGCAACAGGACGCACCTGAGGGTGTGTGGAACTCGCCACTCGCGGAATCGTATCGCCCATCGGTGAGGAGCTGCAGCATCATGAATGGGTGGGTGGTCCGCGGTCCGTGGTTGGAACACGCCAAGTTGGCCCAGGATCTCCTGGGCGACGATCCGAGCGCGATTATCGCCGCGCTCGAGTTTGCGGTCTCTGAAGGAGCCTCATTCGCTGACCTCGGCCGCTCGCTTTGTTATGCGGCGGCGTTACGGGTCGCACGGTTTGGCACGGCGAACGAGCACGCGGATTGGGAAACGGCCCATCACGTCTTCACTTATTGCAACGCGGTGCATCAGGGGCTGAAACGCATCGGCTCTGACCTCGACCTTGGCGGGCACTTCGTCGAGTCGGTGCGCGCCATCCTGCATGGAGCCACCGCGATCTATCTCATTCGTTATTTGAATGTGCCGCCGGCGCGGTTGCCGGGTGAAGGCGATGATCGATTGGAAGGTCTACCCTCAACGGCCGAAGAAATCCGCGCCTCTTTGCTGGACGCTTTCGATCGCCAATACCAAGTTGAGGCAACGGCGCGCCTTGTGGCGCGCCACCTCACGTTAGGTCACCCGCCGGATTTAATTATTTCCGCATTGGCGCATGCTCTGTTGCGCGAGGACGCAGGCTTCCATGCCTTTCAAATGTTCGACGCCGGGGTGCGTCAGTTCGGCGAATGGGGGAACACGGAACCTGGGCGGCATATTCTTGTCGCGGTTGCTCGCTACCTCGCAGCGCATTCTCCAACAGAGCGCGGCTGGCTGCAAACAGCCGACATCGCAGCTCGGTTATCAAGAGGCGACCAGCTTCATGCGGACGAGCCGCCTGCGAGTCCATGACGCGACGCTTTGACGGAGGCCGGGACGCGCTTTTAATAAAATGGAAAACCCCCAGCCAAAAAATTCTGCCACCCGACCGCCTATATCCCGCAGTCGAAAGGGCCTTACGTTGACCGAGATCTTGATTGATTTGGCGATCTTGTCGGGCCAGTCTGCAACAAAGATGTAGATCCGCGGGACCTGGTTCTCACCACAACGTGATTGATCGCTTCCAGAAGGAGCCGGTGCGACATGACAGCACGTTCGCCACATCTTGTTTTCGTGCCGGGGCTGGCCTGCACCGAGGATCTTTTCGCAGAACAGACCGCGTCGTTGCGGGGAGAGGTCGCGATAAGTGTCGCAGATCACGCGCGACACGACACGATGAGTGCGATCGCCCGGGCAGTCCTCGCAACGGCACCCAACCGATTTGTGCGGCCTCTCGATGGGCGGTTACATCGCTTTCGAGATGGTGCGCCAGGCGCCCGACCGTATCGAGCGCCTCGCTCTGCTGGATACTTCGGCGCTCTCCGACACCCTCGAGCAGACTGAGCGTCGCCTCAAGCTAATAGCAATGGCACAGACCGGCGAATTCAAATCCGTCCGCGACACTTTGTGGCCGTTGTTCGTACATCCGGCGCGGCACGACAACGTTGCGCTGAAACGAGCCGTATTCAAAATGATGGATGATACGGTCCAACTCATGCTCGGTCATTGCCTTTACATCGGGCGCCGGTTCGTGCGCGAACATGCCTTCAAAATAATTCATCGGTATCCGTCATTGCGTACAGGGACGCCACCAGAACCTCGCTGTGGTCAGCCGCTACGAGGGGAGTATCAGCAATTTTGGTGGGAAGCCACATGACCAACATACCGCGAAAAACCTGTCTTCGAAGATAATAGAAAATGGGGTTCTCGCGGCCACACATTCTCGCGACCGCATCTTCCACGTCATAACGGCGTGACGCAAGACGAGCAACAGAAGTCTCATTGCCGCGTCGTCATTCGGGAAATGGCCGCGCGTTTTCACAGACCGGCGCAACTTCGCATTCAGGTTGTCCGTCGAGCGTAAATCTGACCAGCCGTAATTCATGTCAGTCAGCGCACCCGTCTGTAAAATTCAGGCACCGCACATTGAATCTCCCGTATCCGGCGAGGAGCCGCACCACTGCGATCTCCCTGTGCGTCGCGTCACGCCAGCCCCGCGCCGCCTGGTGACACGCTCACGCTCACGACCTGGCGCGCGCGCAATCGGCATGTGCTGCGGGAATTCAACGGCGGCGTTGCCGCTCTCGGGTAACGGGCCACCAAAGCAGCGCGTGAGGGTGGCGTGGGGACGCCATGTCGGTGTGAGTTAAGTGCAGAATCTGTGCTATGGCCGAAGGATCGGATCCGCTCAAACAACTGGCCGTCCCATGTCAGAACATTCTACCACGGCTTTTTTCGATGTCTGGCATACCTACCGCAAGGTGGTCGCCGCCAATTACATGCACCACATGGAAATCAAGACCCACATCGAGCAGATATTGCACGCTCAATTCGTTGGCCGGCCGTTTTCCTTCCTGGATTTAGGCTGCGGTGACGCCGCCACTCTGGCGCCGGTGCTGGCGAGCATGGTGGTTCAGCGTTACAAGGGCGTGGACCTATCGGAGACTGCGCTGGCCCTGGCTGCGGAAAACCTGAAAGGCTTGTCCTGCCCAGTGAAGTTGGTCTGCCGCGACATTCTGGCCGCAGTGGCGGCGGACAGCGGGCTCTACGACGTGGTTTACACCAGTTTCGCCTTGCACCATTTGTCCACGGAGCAGAAGGCGGAGTTTTTCCACCGTGTCGCGCAGAGACTGGCGGAGGACGGCTTACTGTTGCTGACCGACATCGTGCGGGAGGAAGACGAAAGCCTGCCAGTCTACTTGAGGCGGTATTGTGATTGGCTGCGCAGCGACTGGGGTGCCCTGAACGCGGAAGAAAAGGCCTCTGCTTGCGATCACATCCTGAACAACGACCGGCCTGAAACCTTCTCTGAACTGCGAGCGCAGGCCCAGGCTGCCGGGCTGGAAGACGCCGTAGCCGTGGCCCGCTATGGCTGGCATCGCGTTTTGTGCTTCGGCGGCCCGCCGAGTAGACATCACCGGATCTTGCAATCGACCGAACATGGAGAGCGACCAGCAGAGACGGGCGACAAGCAATGAACGTGACAACGCCGTTGGGCCGATTGCGAAACGCGTTCGATCGTTATGCTTGAAAATATGTCGTCGTCCGCGACAAGCCGGCGTCCAGGATGAAGAGGTGCGTTAGCTAAGATTTAATCTGACATGTGGTGTGCTGGACCCCACGGCGAATCGTAAGCTGAGGCGGGGCGCGGAGCGGTCGGGGTGGCGAAGCGCCCGGGTGGTTTGCTTGATTGCTCTTGCCACCCAACTCGGCCAGCGGATCGCCACCCCATTGTCCAACTAGCGCGCGTGGCCGGCAGCAAGCAGATGGCGCGGACGATCGCGAACGCGATACGCCAAGAACTGCTGCGGTTGAACAGTGAATTTGCCAATTACGTGCCCGCACAGCACCAGATGCCACAAGTGACGCTCGCGCCTGCGGGCGACTCGGAGTACTTCCCGGTTGGCGTCAAGCACCGCTACACACGGAAATAGCGGTTATCCATGGCTCGTACCTTGACGCGCGGGGTCAAGGTGATGGATGACCCAGTCAGAATGCCCCTCGAAGGTGCGCACGCACGCCCGTGCCGGCGTCCCTCGACCCGTTCACGACCCGAAGCGCACCGGTTTTTGCTCTTGAACGCGAGCAGGCGGCCGCAAGCCATTAGGATTTCCAGCCCGAGCGAACTCGCCGGGAGTCGGCCTTCGGGAGTTGCCGTCCGCGGTCTTTGCGAGGCCGCGCTTTTTCAACGATTGCAGCGAAAAGGATACGGTTCGATTGCTGATGTCTCGGCCTGTCGCCCTGATATGCTCGGCGATCTCGGCGGCCGAAAGGGCGCCCCGCCGGCCGAGAACGTCAGCGATCGCCGAGCCGATGGTCTGGCGCGCCTCCGCCTGGTTGCTTGCCTCCGGCTTGCGTTTTGGCTTTGGCTTTGGCTTTGGCTTTGGCCCCGGCGCAGGTCTTGTTTTCCGCGCAGGAAGCTTGTCGAGCGCCTGGATCTCGCGCTCGGCGATGCGAAGATCGGCGATCTTCGCCTCCAGCTCAATGATCTTGGCGCGGATACGTTCGAGTGATGTGTCCATGGCTGCCATGCTTATCCTGAACGTGACGCCTTGTTACCTCAGCATTGTTGCTCGATCGCATTCGCGCGGCGTGCGGTCAATGGTGGCGACGCGGATTTCAATCCGTCTAACCACATCAAGGCCTCTGAAATCTGTCGTCAATAGCAACACGGTTGGTTTCGTTCGTGAGGCCTATCACGGCAAGCAATTCTGCGAACTGTTAATCTGTCATCGGGTAAATGTAGACGCAACACCCATTTTCGCCGGGTTCATCCCCTTGGCAACCGAACCGCATGGCGTCCTCGTTCTCCCAAACGGTTCGCGTCCTTCCCGCGGGCAGAAGCGGTGTGGGACGCGATGTGATAGAGGGGGAATTCATGGGCTCATGCCAAACACCAGTGAAAAAAACGATCTTAGCCGAGCCTTCTGGCGGCGGCCTCAGATGCGTGCCGTCTTTCTCCGCCTTGAAAACAATGACTTCACCCATTATTGTCTCCCAAATACTATAATTGACCTGCTCGCCGCGAGAGCCCTATGCGCTTCGGATCATCCAGGCCGGCGGAGCAATTTTAAAAAAAATCAGAGCGTCACGACAAATGACATGGGTCAACTCAACGCGCATCCCTCAAATGAGCCAGCGACCGGAGCATGTCCTCCGGATTTTTCGATGTGCGTACCGGCTTGGGAGTGACCACCGGCATTTTGCCGAGATAGTCGATCTGCCGCGAGAGGATCAGGGCATGATCGAGCTCCTGGTTGGCGTGTATTTCGAGCTGGGCGGCGATGTCCATGTATTGGGCGCCGGTGAGCACCTGGGAATAGACCACGTAGGCGATGATGGCTTGATATTCGCGGGCAAGGTCTTCGTTCAACAGCTCCGCGAGGCGGTCGCGGGAAATTTCGTTTCATTTGCGGCGGACTTTGACACAGCCATGTGATATGATTCCTCCTTTGAAGGATAGATACCGTTCCAATATGTGTCGGCCGCATGCAGGATTTCCGCTTCACCAAAAGTGACGGAAATATCGCCGCCAGTTTGAGCGGGGCCATACGCGATCTCAATCATGACGTGTCGATCCTGTCATTGCGTTCCAGCCATCGAGGGTGCTGGAGGACCGTTACAATCTTTCCCCACGCAGCGAACTTAATAGTACCGCGGGATTGGTCCGTTATGCGGCGTCGTGCGGCCGCCAAGGTCCAGACTAATTTCATCGACATAGCACCATCCCCACCCTTCCGGCGGATCGTAGCCTTCGATGATGGGATGGCGGGTCTTGCGAAAATGCTTGGTGGCGTGACGGTTTGGCGAGCTGTCGCAGCAGCCGACATGGCCACACGTCCGGCAGAGGCGCAGATGCACCCACGCCGAACCAAGTTTCAGACATTCCTCGCATCCGAGCGCGCTCGGCGTTACGTTACGGATGCTTCTGGCGTGCGCACATTCTTCGGGCATTAAGCTCCTCTCGCGATCTCAGCAGCAGACGTAGCGGCGCTACCGCTCCGGGCCAGATAGGCATGAAGCGCCGACACCACCTGCGCGCCCTCTCCGACGGCGGCGGCGACGCGCTTGACCGAACCCGAGCGTACGTCGCCGATGGCGAACACGCCAGAGCGATTCGTTTCCAGTGCGTGACGTTTTTCGCCGCCAACTTCACCCGTGCGGACAAACCCTTTTTCATCTAGCGCCACATCGCATTGCGCAAGCCAGTCTGTATTCGGTTCGGCGCCGATGAAAAGGAAAAGGTGACTTATAGCACGCGTCGTTTCTTCGTTGAGCAAGCAGTGGCGCCAACGCAGACTTTCGAGATTCCCCTCGCGACCTTCCAGCGCCGTGACCTCGCAACGGGTCACCACTTCGATATTTGGCTGCGCTTTGATGCGCTCGACTGTCCAGCGTCAGCACCTATGAGACAGATTCGGCGGGTTGAAGAAGGGAGGATTTCTGGCTCATCGTAGCCTTTCAAGGAGCGAAGATGAGACAGAAATCCGGGCCGGTGAAGGAATTGGCAGAAAAGGTCGTGAAGGACATCCGCCGCGCGACACGGCGGCATTTTTCAGCGGAGGACAAAATCCGCATCGTGTTGGAGGGCCTGCGCGGCGAGGAAAGCATTGTGGAGCTCTGCCGCCGTGAGGGGATCGTCCAGAACCTCTATTACCGTTGGTCGAAGGACTTTCTCGAAGCCGGCAAGAAGCGGCTGGCGGGCGACACGGCGCGGGCCGCGACCTCGGATGAGGTCAAGGACCTTCGCCGTGAGGCGTCAGCGCTGAAGGAGGTCGTGGCCGAACTGACCCTCGAAAACCGTCTGCTCAAAAAAAGCATGACGGCGGATGGGGAGGACGCCGCATGAGGTATCCGGCTTGCGAAAAACTGGAGATCGTCCAGCTCGTCGAGCACTCCCATTTGCCGGTGCGCCGCACACTGGTGAAACTCGGCATTCCCAGGGCGACTTTCTATCGCTGGTATGATCTGTTTCGCACCGGCGGGCCCGATGCCTTAGGCGATCGCTCGCCCCGGCCGGATCGCGTCTGGAACCAGATTCCAGACATGGTGCGCCAGCGGCTCATCAAGCTCGCGCTCGATGAGCCGGCGCTCTCGCCGCGCGAGCTCGCCGTGCGCTTTACCGACACGGAAAGCTATTTCGTGTCAGAGGCTTCGGTCTACCGCCTGCTGAAGGCGCACGACCTGATCGCCAGCCCGGCTTTCATCGTCATGAAGGCTGCCGACGAGTTCAAGGACAAGAGCACGGCGCCCAATCAGCTTTGGCAGACCGACTTCACCTATCTAAAAGTCATCGGGTGGGGTTGGTTCTACTTGTCGACCGTCCTCGACGACTTCTCGCGCTACATCATCGCCTGGAAGCTGTGCCCAACCATGAAGGCCGAGGATGTCACCGCCACGTTGAACTTGGCGCTGAAGGCCTCGGGGCTCGACCAGGCAAAGGTCATCCACCGGCCAACGACAATGGCTCCAGCTACATCTCGGCGGACCTGGCCAAATGGCTCGACGGCCAGAACATGGAGCATGTCCGCGGTGCGCCTTATCATCCGATGACCCAAGGCAAGATCGAGCGCTGGCATCAGACACTCAAGAACCGGATCCTGCTCGAGAACTATTACCTGCCGGGCGATCTCGAAACCCAGATCGAGGCCTTCGTCGCCGGCTACAATCACCTGCGATATCACGAGAGCATCGCCAACCTGACGCCCGCCGACGTCTACTTCGGGCGGGGCCAGACCATTCTGATCGAAAGGGAAAGGATCAAACGACAGACCATCGCCAACCGCCGCTTGCTGCATCGTCGGCAAGTCGCATAACATTACAAACCAGACGAGCCAGAGACTCTCTTAATTTAAGCCGCTCCTTGTCCCAAAAACTCTGACGACGGACAGTGCCGACCTATGCCGCGCTTCGGGATCAGGCTGCCATCGATCTGGATAAGGCTGCGAGCGGTTCCGGCCCCGAGAAGCCGAGCGAAGGAGCCGCTGAGCGCGCGCGAGCGCAAGCGGATGTAGCGCGCGACATAGCACGTTTCTTGGGCGAGGAGACAAAGGCCTGAGTCGGCAATCCAGGAAGGCATCGGAGCAGCTTGCGTGGCGCTCCCACACCGATGAAGAGCCGACTTCTGAAGCCGCGGCGATGGCCGGACAATAAGCGCTCCTTCCTGGGATGCAATGTAGCCGAAGCTCGCGCGGTGGTTGCGGGCGGCAGTCGGCGGCTTCTGGCATACCGCGTGGGGCCGGACGTCCGCAACCTGCTGCTCGTCGCCGGAACGGTCGACACGCACCCGCTTTGTAACGCAGCAAGGAAAGCGGCGGCTTCGGACGCTTTCGATGCGCCGGCGAAGATCGCCTTCTTGTCGGCCTTCATGACGCCTAGCCAATGATCGAGATATTGCGCGTGATCGGCGCGCGGCTCGCTGGTGATCCCAAGGTCGGCGCAAAGGAAGGCTGCACCAAGCTCATCAGCAATGGCTATATGCGGCAGCTATATGCGGCGTTTCAAACGCTCTCGCTCCATCCACGCGTTCTTCTGTTGCTGATCCCTTGCCCGCTTAACGATGATGGCGAACAGCGAGAAGGACGAAACTATTAAGAAAATCGGGCTTGTGACGAGTTGAAGCAGCAAGCGATCCACCATTCGACATTCTGAATCCTGTTGTTGCGGATAGAGCTTAGGGATGAACGATTCGTTTACCACATCGCTCATCGCAGAGAATGGCGGAGGGCCGGGCGTGAGGCTGAGAAGACCGCAAAACCATTGAAGCGGGTCTCGTTATTCAGGAACTGTTGCTGCGACACCGCGCTCGCACGGTATTTGTCGTCAGGTGTCCGTCGTCAGAGTTTTTGGGACAAGGAGCGGCTTAAATTGAGAGAGTCTCTGGCTCGTCTGGTTTGTAATGTTATGCGACTTGCCGACGATGCAGCAAGCGGCGGTTGGCGATGGTCTGTCGTTTGATCCTTTCCCTTTCGATCAGAATGGTCTGGCCCCGCCCGAAGTAGACGTCGGCGGGCGTCAGGTTGGCGATGCTCTCGTGATATCGCAGGTGATTGTAGCCGGCGACGAAGGCCTCGATCTGGGTTTCGAGATCGCCCGGCAGGTAATAGTTCTCGAGCAGGATCCGGTTCTTGAGTGTCTGATGCCAGCGCTCGATCTTGCCTTGGGTCATCGGATGATAAGGCGCACCGCGGACATGCTCCATGTTCTGGCCGTCGAGCCATTTGGCCAGGTCCGCCGAGATGTAGCTGGAGCCATTGTCGGAGAGAAGCCTTGGCCGGTGGATGACCTTTGCCTGGTCGAGCCCCGAGGCCTTCAGCGCCAAGTTCAACGTGGCGGTGACATCCTCGGCCTTCATGGTTGGGCACAGCTTCCAGGCGATGATGTAGCGCGAGAAGTCGTCGAGGACGGTCGACAAGTAGAACCAACCCCACCCGATGACTTTTAGATAGGTGAAGTCGGTCTGCCAAAGCTGATTGGGCGCCGTGCTCTTGTCCTTGAACTCGTCGGCAGCCTTCATGACGATGAAAGCCGGGCTGGCGATCAGGTCGTGCGCCTTCAGCAGGCGGTAGACCGAAGCCTCTGACACGAAATAGCTTTCCGTGTCGGTAAAGCGCACGGCGGGCTCGCGCGGCGAGAGCGCCGGCTCATCGAGCGCGAGCTTGATGAGCCGCTGGCGCACCATGTCTGGAATCTGGTTCCAGACGCGATCCGGCCGGGGCGAGCGATCGCCTAAGGCATCGGGCCCGCCGGTGCGAAACAGATCATACCAGCGATAGAAAGTCGCCCTGGGAATGCCGAGTTTCACCAGTGTGCGGCGCACCGGCAAATGGGAGTGCTCGACGAGCTGGACGATCTCCAGTTTTTCGCAAGCCGGATACCTCATGCGGCGTCCTCCCCATCCGCCGTCATGCTTTTTTTGAGCAGACGGTTTTCGAGGGTCAGTTCGGCCACGACCTCCTTCAGCGCTGACGCCTCACGGCGAAGGTCCTTGACCTCATCCGAGGTCGCGGCCCGCGCCGTGTCGCCCGCCAGCCGCTTCTTGCCGGCTTCGAGAAAGTCCTTCGACCAACGGTAATAGAGGTTCTGGACGATCCCCTCACGGCGGCAGAGCTCCACAATGCTTTCCTCGCCGCGCAGGCCCTCCAACACGATGCGGATTTTGTCCTCCGCTGAAAAATGCCGCCGTGTCGCGCGGCGGATGTCCTTCACGACCTTTTCTGCCGATTCCTTCACCGGCCCGGATTTCTGTCTCATCTTCGCTCCTTGAAAGGCTACGATGAGCCAGAAATCCTCCCTTCTTCAACCCGCCGAATTCTGTCTCATAGGTGCTGACGCTGGACACTCTTGGGTCTCGCGTGGATAGGCGCGGACAAACGGCATGCGGCTGTGACAGAGCCGCATATGGGCGACCTTCACGGTCACCGTCGCGCCGTTCAGCACGACGATTTCATGGCTCCAGTCGAACTGATAGGCCTCGCCGGGAGCAAAGGTGAGCGGCACATAAGCCTGCGCCAGCGCCACACCGCGTTCCTTGCGCCACGTTTTCGCGTAACGGCGAACCGCGTCGTAGCTTCCGGCATAACCAAGGCTGCGCAGTTCTTCGAATAGCCGAACAAGCGTCAGCCGCTCGCGCGCCGATTTTTCTGCATTCTCCAACAGCAGGGAATCCAGCCGCTCCCGCCACGGTCCGATCTTGGGAAGCGGCTGCGTCAAGCGTTCGTAATGGAACTCGGTCGCTTCGGATCGGATGACCTTCCGGACGACCTTTCTGGAGACGTGCAGCTCCCGGCAAATCTCCTTGATCGGCTTTTTCTGAACAAAAAACGCCCGGCGAATCTTGGCGATCGTTTCCACAACCAGCATTCCAATCTCGGCCTCCCAAAATCCAGGAGGCCACTGTGGACCCTCAGCCCCGGGGTCCCGATTGGATGCAAATCACCCCAAAAGCGGGGTCCTTATTCCATGCTTATTCACAAATGGTGAAGTCCTGTTATCGGAACACGCTGCTAGTCAAATGAATGGTGCCGAGCCGACGTTGCTGCGACAAACTGATTAGAGAGCCAAGGACGCAGCCAATGTCGACCTACTTCACAAGTGATCATCACTTTGGCCATGCGGGGGCACTCGGCCTTTATCGCCGTCCGTTTGCATCCGTTGCCGAGATGGATCGCGAGATGATTGATCGGTGGAATTCGGTGGTTGGACCTGATGATGAGGTGTGGCACCTGGGCGACTTCGCCATTCGCCAACGGCCGCAGCGCGTGGCGTCTCTAGTCAAGGCGCTTCATGGCCGCAAACACCTTATCGTGGGGAACAATGACGATGCTGCGGTCAATGGCTGCGATGGTTGGGAAAGCATACAGCCATATGCCGAGGTGAGTGTCGATGGCATGCACCTCGTCTTGTGCCACTATCCTTTCCGGACCTGGCGGAATATGGGCAAGGGCTGGGCCAACCTGAGCACTTCGCTCTGGCAAAGATCAAGGAAGCTCTTCTCGCCGTCTTCCCGCCAGCATCAGTGCTGAGGATCATGGCCGAGTGAGCGCTCATCCAATGATCCCACTCACCTTTCAATTTTTCTTCGGCCGCTTTTCTTTCCGTAGGTTCGGTCTTCGACCACTCCTCCATGACCGAAACCGGTATAAGATCCGTCCCTTGCACGACCGCGTCGTAGTCAAGCGTCTCGAGGGGGAGGAGAAGACAAAAGGCGGCATCAGTATACATCGGTGCGGACGATGCGAATGCAGCTGCCGCGTTTTTTTCCCGGTTTCTCCATTGGCTCGTCCCTCGTTGTCCATTGCGATGTCCTCCGGGCGCCGCCCACTCTTCGAACATTTTCCGGACAATGAGACTGCAAGCCATTGCATGATCGGCCTCGGAAAGCTTGTCGTGCAGAAACGCGGCGGCTGCCACTGGGATTGTCGCCGGGACCGTCGCGGTGCTCAGTCCTTTTATATTCATTCAGTTCTCCTTGGTTGAGGCAGAATCGGAGCCGCTTAAAGCTATTTATGCGCGGCGAATGTTCCGGCATGCCGCGCAGGCGCGGAACCGCGTGTCAGCCACCGGCATCGGAGCGGGCCGGAACATAGCCCGGGTTGAGCGTGCCGAAGTCCTGTTGCGTCAAGACTGTGCTGCGGTATTCCGGAGACTTTAGGTCGAGATCGATGAGTTCGTGAACGGCGCCACCGTGCAGGGGTCGGTGACGCAGCAGTTCAACACGACGACCTCCATCGCCTGACGCTCAACATGCTGCTGTCATTCGCCCAGTTCGAGCGCGAGATCGCCGGCGAGCGCATCCGCGACAAGATCGCGGCGTCGAAGAAAAAGGGCATGTGGATGGGCGGCAACGTGCCGCTCGGCTATGACGTCAAGGACCGCAAACTAATCGTCAGTGAGCCTGAGGCCTCGACTGTCCGGTTGATCTTCCGGCGCTATGCTGAACTGGGCTCGGTCTCTTTGCTCAGGGCCGAACTCGATCGACTGGGTATTGTGAGCAAGCGCCGTGAAGGAGCCGGCGGACGGCTGGCCGGCTATGCCGGCGATGAAACTTCGCCGTGGACATTCCGAGTTTCAGCGGGTTAATAACAGTAGGCATCCCTCGCAAACGCTGGTCGCTTGGCGAACGTCGGACCAGAGAAATCATGCTGCGAGATATGATCCGACTGCGTTCAGATTGAAACGCCTACGTATTGGGTGCATGTTTGGCTCGCTTGCGATCGCCCGCACCCAATCCACCAAGCCAAGGATCCGCACCATGTCGTTCTCGATGTCTAAGGCCTCCCTCCCGGTTTTCGAGATCAGCCTTAACGCACTGTCGGCCATTCTTGACAAGGCCGATGCTCATGCGGCAGCCAAAAAAATCGACCCCTCGGTGCTTCTCCATTCGCGTCTGTCTCCTGACATGTTCGCGCTCGTCCGTCAGGTGCAGATTGCAACGGATCTGGCCAAGAACGGCTCGGCGCGACTCGCCGGCGTCGAAGCGCCCCCCTACGAAGATAATGAGACGACGACGGATGAACTAAAGATGCGCATCGCAAGAACGGTCGCCTATCTGAAGACGCTCGACCCGAAGCAGATCGATGCGTCGGCCGATCGGGAGATCGCGTTCCCGCTCGGCCCGACCAACACGGGCCACATGAAAGGCGACGATTACCTAAACCATTTCGTGCTGCCGAACTTCTATTTCCATCTCACAACCGCCTATGCGATCCTGCGCCATTGCGGCGTGGACATCGGCAAACGCGATTTTTTGGGTGCAATCCCCATGAAGATGACCTAACGCAGGCTCGGCCTGAAAGTCGCTCCCGAAAAGTTCGGCTCGCTCTTCGCGCCCGGCGACAAAATCATGCATTGTCCCTGTCGTAAATTAAATCCGAACATACTGATGGTGTAATCCGCCGAGAATTGGGCTCGCGTGAATGCGCCCAGCGGCCTGAACAGCCCGCGGTGCCGGCGCATCTTTGTTCAGCGAGAGGTGTGTCCTCGCGCCATTGTAATATGCCAGATAAGAAAGGAGCATGTGGCGCAGGTGCCGCTCCCCAAATACAACGGCATGGTCAAGGCATTCTCGCCGGAGCGAGCCAATCAGCCGTTCCGCATGTCCATTCTGCCATGGCGAGCGTGGCGCAGTTGGCCGGTCACGAATGCCCATGGCACGAAGCCGCCGGGTGAAAATCTCGCCATAGACAGAGTCGCGATCACGGACGATGTACTTCGGCGTCCATTCCCAGCCGCAGGCTTCGGTGACTTGCCGGGCAACCCATTCGGCGGTCGGGTGTGCTGTCACTCCGAGCCATAAGATCTGGCGCCGACCGTGGCATAGAATCAGAAAACCATAGAGCAGCCGAAATGAGAGGGTCGGAACGACGAAGAGATCCATCGAGGCAATTCCATCGGCGTGGTTGCGCAGGAATGTCTTCCATCCTTGCGATGGCAGTTTCCTGCACCGTGCCATGTATTTGGCGACCGAGGTTTGACCAATGTCGATGCCGAGCTTGAGGAGTTCGCCATGGATCCGGGGCGCACCCCACAGCGGGTTGGCTAGGCTCATGTCACGGATCAGCCGACGAATTTCGAGCGGCACTATTGGCCTGCCGCCGCGAGTTCGCGACTTCCATCGCCAGAACAAGCGAAAACCCGCACGATGCCAGCGGATGACCGTCTCCGGTTTGACGATCACCAAGGCGTCCAAAATGCCCGGCGCAATCCAATAGAGGCTGGTAAAAACGAGGCGATCGAAGTTGCTGAAGGCGAGTCGCTTCGGGGCTTTTCGTCGGAGCACGTTGAGCTGGTGGCGCAGCGTCAGGATCTCGGCCTCGAGCGAAGCCCGTGATTGGAAGAGCCCGATTACCGCCCACCAGATCAGTTTGAGAATGTCTCCCATGAGCGGAAGCATCGCGTGATTCGCGGCTTTGCGCCAGTCGGATAGAGTTTACGGTAAGGACACCCGCCGAATATTACGATATTCCGCCCGAATTCGGCGTGCGCGGCGACTACCGTTACGCGATAGTGAACAATCGCACGGTCATAGTGGATCCTGCCATACGCGTCGTGGTGGAGGTCGTCGACTGACTCGCGCGTCTCAGGGGGAACTGCGCTGTGGCGTAGCTCATTTCTCGCGCGAGAAATCATATGAATTGGACTCGAAAAACTTCGCCAGGGGTAGCTTCAAATCAGTGTGAGAGTTCGAAACGATCTCGTATTGCGTGAATTGCGAAATCCAGCTGTGCGCTTCCAAAAGCAGGGGCGGCATTTCCGACGATGGAGACTGATGATGGGCTAACAACCGCAACATGCCGAATTGTGGCTTTGCTTCGATGAACGACGACAAGCAGCGGGATATTGCCCGCAAAGGTAGAGAACGTGCGCTCGACGAGAAGCGCAGGTTTTCCAAGGACCACGTCCTCGCGACGGAAGCTGGCCGCAAGGGGGGCAGAGCGTTCTCGACGAGAAGCGAAGCTTCGCACGACATCTTAAAATCGCCTCGGATGCTGGCCGCAAGGTCAGTCGATCGTCGGGCGGCACATTCTCCAACGACCATGCGGTGGGGACATCGGTCAGGAACTCGCGCGGCACGTAATCCAGTCCCTGCAATCCTTAGCGATGTGGGCGCGCTCGACCACCCCTTACGCGCTTTTGTCCGACGCCGTGAGCATTTTGAATGTGCGATCGCAGCTTCGGCAAAGGTTTAGAACGGGCGCCGATCGGGCCTTGGCCAATGTAGATGTCTTCCTCGAAATGTCGCGCGCTTATGATGTTCGTGGCCTTCGGGCCTTTGCCCGCGAGATGCGCGGCAACTGGGAAGAGGCGGTTCGTCAGATCGAAGGGCGTCCCGATGCCGAGGAGCAATCCGCTGCGCTCATCACCATCCATGCAGCGAAGGGCCTGGAATGGGCGATCGTCATCCCGATCAACATGACGGGGGCACCGAAAGCGGACTCCGGGCTCATGCATGACCGCAGGTCACAGCAATTCTCGACCCCGATCCTTGGGGTGGAACCACCTAGCTACGCGGACATGACAAATTGGAATGCTAAGGAACTGGCCCGGGAACGGGTCCGCCTCTGGTACGTCGCCGCTACGCGTGCACGCGATCTTCTCGTCCTTCCTCGCCATTCCTCCGTCCTTGCAAACGGTGCCTGGGCACGGCTCGTCGAGTTCGATCTGCAATCCCTGCCTTCGATCGAACCAGAATCGCTCGGCAGCTCACTACCGCCACCGGCTGTCCCATTGGAAAACCTTCAAAACGGATCTCGCTTCGCAGAGGAAGCTGCATCTATCGCCCAGTCCCATCGCAGAATCGAATGGCGTCAACCCAGCCGAAGCGAGATGGGAACACCGGCGGAAACAAGTCGCGAGCCAATCTTTAATAGAATCGAATTCCTTGAGGAGCCCCGCGACGTTCAGACAGTAGCCGTTGTGGGCAGCGCGACGCGCGGAATCCTTTTGCACAAGTTGATGGAGGAGGTACTTGGTGGCGAGATCGGAGACGATCTCGTGACGCTCGAGGCCCGCGCGTTACAGCTTGTCGTGCAATTATCGGTTCCGCCCTCGGATAGTCCGAGTGAGGGGATTGCACCTCGCGAAATCGCGCAGACGGTCGCACGCACCTTGAGCCTTCCCGAAATTGCTGAAATCCGGTCACGGCTCGTCCCGGAATATACCGTCTACGGCAGCCACGAGAGCGCGGATAGCGAGATCATCGTATCGGGCATCGCCGATGCAGTTGTCTATGATGCCGAAGGCCGCATCGAACTTATCGTCGACTGGAAGAGTGACGTCGAGATCCTCGCAGAGCGCCTCACAGCGTATCGTGCACAGCTTGATACATATCGTCGGGAAACCGGCGCACAGCTAGCGCTGTTGGTCTTGATGACGTCGGCACAAATTATCCCAGTAGGCTCTCGCCGGGCGGGGTAACATTATTGACGGGTGTTTCTTAGAAGGTCGATCTTGGAACTATGAGCCAAACGGCGATCAACCAGCCGACGTTCTCCATCGCGGAAGCAAGTCCCCTCCGTGGCTGGCGGCAGCAGAGGCTTATGTAAAGGATTGTTCATGGAAGCGAAATCATGCCAGTATTCTGTTCCGTACTTCGTATCGGGTTTGGAGGACGGCGATACCGCCATCCCGCTTAAGCGGGTATGGCTCGGAGATAAGATACCATGAGGATTGCCACCAGCGATGCTGCCGGTGTTAGCGAGAAGCGCAATCGAGGAATTGATCATGGAAGCTAATGTTTGCAATCGTGAACCCAGCTTGTCCAATTCGGTGGAAGAAGCGGCAATATTCGTGTCAATCGAATTGAGCCGCGCACGATGGCTGGTGACATCGCTTTCTCCGAACACGAATAAATTTTCTCGGCACTCCGTTCCCGGGAGCGATATTGCCGAGCTGCTTCGGCTATTGGGCGAGCTTCGTGCCAAGGCCGAGCAGCGGATACACGCCGGCGTGAGGATCATTTGCATTCAGGAAATAGGATTTGATGGCTTCTGGATTCATCGTGTTCTCGTGTCGAACGGAATCGAAAGTCACGTGGTTAAATCGGCCTCCATCGCTGTTTCCCGGCGCCATCGTCGAGCGAAGACTGATGCGATTGACGGGGAGCTTTTGCTTCGAACGCTGATGGCTTTCAAGCGCGGTGAGCCACGCGTATGCGCTATGGTGGTTGTGCCAACCCCCGAAGACGAGGACCGGCGCCGGCTCTCGCGCGAGCGCAAGACAATGGTCAAAGAGCGCATCGAGCACATTAACCGCATCAAAGGGCTGATGGCCTCCCAAGGAATTGCCGGGTTCGAACCAAGGCGCGCCAAGTCACGCGAACTCCTCGACAATCTTCGGACAGGGGATGGGCGACCCCTTCCCGAGCGCATGAAAGCTGAGATCAAGCGCGAACTCGAACGTCTTGAGTTACTACGCAAGCAGATCGCGGAGATCGAGGCTGAACGCGATGCGTTGCTCTGCCCTTGCGAAACCACCGAGCCGTCACCAGGCGCTCAGCTTTTGAAACTACGAGGCATCGGACCGGAGTTTGCGTCAGTGCTTTGGCAAGAGGGTCTGTATCGTCGGTTCGCAAACCGCCGCCAACTAGCAGCCTACGCTGGCTTAGCCCCAAGCCCTTGGCAAAGTGGCGATATGAACAAGGAGCAAGGAATCGCCAAATCAGGGAACCCACGATTGAGGACCACGATGATAGAGGCCGCCTGGCTTTGGCTGCGCCATCAGCCCAAATCGGCGCTGACCCTATGGTTCCAGAACCGCGTCAAAGGCGACCGGGGCCGCCATCGCCGAATTGCGATCGTCGCGCTCGCGCGCAAGCTGCTCATTGCGTTCTGGCGCTTCGCCACGTTCGGCGAAATACCTGAAGGAGCCACACTGAAGATCGCGTGAAGGACAGGAGGCTATAAAGAAACAAGAATCCGCGAGACTCGGCCAGTCTCGTTGGGTGCGGCAGGGTGAACCGCGACTTTGTCTGGCTGAAACACGCCGCTGATAAGATTGGTCGCACCCTTCCGAGCCGATCACCCTAGCATGGGGAATTATGGTGCAGCCGTCGAGGCGGCGACCGGATGTGAGGTGACGCGGCATTCGTGCCGTTCTGTGTTGAAGGCTCGGGCCAGCACTACGTTCAAGATAGCGACAATAGTTTGAATCCGGTTGACAGGAGAAATTGGTCGCGGCCAGTTCGTCTTCGATCCGAAGCATTACCTGGCGCTGCTCGAACAAAAGCCCGGCGCGCTTGAACAGGCGGCTCCCTTGCAGAGCTGGACATTGCCAGAGCCGCTCCAGCATCTGCGGCGCCTATTGGAAGTCCGCATGGGCAATCGCGGCAAACGCGAGTTCGTCCAGGTGCTGCGGCTGATGGAGATCTTTCCCGAGTTCGATTGTCGCTGCCGCGACGACGGACGCCATCCGCCTCGGCGCGATCAGCTTCGACGCGGTCAAGCAACTCGTCATTACAAAAGTAGAACGAAGACCCGCCCGTCTCGGCCTCGACGACTATCCCTATTTGCCGGTGGCCAACGTCAAGACGACATCGGCCGCCGATTATGCGGTTCTCGTTTCCGGGAGGGCGGCATGACGGCATCGGCTCCTGCCGCCAACCCGGCGCCGCCCCAGGTCCTGCTCGCGCATCATCTGCGGCAGCTCAAACTGCCGACCTTTCTACGTGAGTATGAAAAGGTTGCCGCGGAGGCAGCGCGCGAAGGTCTCGATCACATCCGCTTCCTTCTGCGCCTCGCCGAACTCGAACTCATTGATCGCGAGAGGCGCATGGTCGAGCGGCGCATCCGCGCCGCTCATTTTTCGGCGGTGAAGAGTCTCGACACGTTCGACTTCGCCGCCATTCCGTCGCTCAACAAGCCGCTCGTTCTCGAACTCGCGCGCTGCGAATATGTCGTAGCCCGCGACAATGTTATTGCTCTGGGTAATTCCGGCACCGGCAAGACGCATGCCTGTCTGGCGCTCGGCCTGGCTGCTTGCCAGCGCGGCTTCCCGGTCACCTTCTTCACAGCGGCCGGGCTCGTTCATCAGCTGATGGAAGCGCGCGACGAGCGCCGTCTGCTCAAGCTGCAATCCCAGCTCGCCGCCGTCAAACTGCTTATCGTCGACGAACTCGGCTATGTGCCGCTTTCCCAAACCGGCGGGGAATTGCTCTTCGAGATATTCAGCCAGCGTCATGAACGCGGCTCGACTATCGTTACGTCGAATCTGCCGTTCGAGGAATGGACGAGCGTCTTCGGGAATCAACGCTTGACCGGCGCGCTGCTCGATCGCCTCACCCACCATGTCCATATTCTGGAGCTGAACGGCGAGAGCTACCGGCTCAAGCAATCGAAGGCCCGGCGGCGGGGTGCGACACAACCCACTGACAAAGCCGCCCCGGCCGCCGATCCAGAAACCGCCCAAATCATCAGCGCTTCCTGAAAACCGTGTCCGCCCCAGCTGCGAAATCCTGGCCATCTCCGCCGGGGCGGACGCGGCCCGTCCCGCCCTACGCCCACGCCGCAAACTGGTCTGGTTTTGCTCCGCCCCAATGGCCGGTTTTTACTCCGCTGTTGACACAACGGCGTGCAAATGCAGTGCGCCAAGTCCTCGTCGATGCAAAGGTCAAGGGTTACGGCAGTTCCCATTCCTTGGCCAGCAAAAACGGGACAACGGAAGGCCGCAGTATCAGCACGATCGAAAATCGCCTTCGCAAGGACCGGCGCGTCGAATTCAGCGTAGCTCAATAATAGCGGTAATGCCCCGGTCAGTCGGCTGACAAGCCCCTCGACTGAGACGCCTCAAGCACCGCGGCTCAAAAATCGACTGGACTTCTGCCGCAAAGGACGCATTGCTATGGGTGCCGGCCGGTGGACATGGCCACCCGGTGAAACACCTAGGGCTCGCCCCGCGAATTGCGGGGCTTTGGGTCGTGCAAGCGTCAATTCCGGCGCCGCGAACCAACGGAGCCTAATACCATGTCGACCCTTTCCATAAAATCCCGGAACACGAAGAGCACCGCACCCAAAAAGGGAAGCGCCAAATCAAACACGTCGTCCCGGCGCAAGGTCACGTCTCCTGCTGCCAACGCCAAGAAACCGACGTGATCTGTTAAATCGAAGGCCGAGCGAGTCGCCGCCGCCAAGACGCCGTTGAGGGCTGACAAACCAAGGGCGGCGCGAGTGACCAAGCAGGAGCGCGTGCTCACCCCGCTGAGCCAACCCGAAGGGGCCAGTATCGAAGAAATGATGCAGGCGACCGACTGGCAGCAGCACAGCGTGCGCGGGTTCCTGGCGGGCACGGTGAAAAGGAAGCCCGGCACTTCGCTAACATCCTTGAAGCCCAATGACGGCGTTCGCCGCTACCGCATCGAAACGCGGCGCGCTCGGTGACATGGAAAAACGGGCGATCGATGTCGCAAAGGCGCTCGTGCGGCTCTCGGAGGTGACCAACTTCGAGCTGCGCGGCGAGTGGCGGCGGCTTCATCGCATGCCGCCGCCGATGCGGCTCTCCCGTGACCTCTTGATCCGAGGGATCACGTACAAGCTTCAGGAGAGGGCGTATGGCGGCCTCTCCATGGCGACCGCACGGAAGCTGGAGCAGGCCGGCGCCGATTCGCTAAGCCGCGGCTCGGTCACACCCGCGCCGCTGATCTCCTTGAGGCCAGGCACGCGGCTCGTGCGGGAGTGGCACGGGGTCACCCACACGGCCCTCATCCATGCCGACGGCATCGAGTGGCGCGGTCAGCGCTACCATTCCCTTTCCGTGGTCGCGCGAAAGATCACCGGCGCCCGCTGGTCGGGTCCGCGGTTCTTCGGCCTCAGGCGGCAGCTGGATTCTCACTCAAGGGCGGGGGAGGGCGATGGCGAAGGCTGATCTCGCACGAACCGGGTCCACCATCCGCTGCGCGATTTACACCCGAAAATCGTCCGACGAGGGCCTCGAGCAGGAATTCAATTCTCTCGACGCCAGCGGGAGGCTTGCGAGGCCTACATCGTGAGCCAGCGTCATGCCGGCTGGATCGCGCTTAGCGACATGTACGACGACGGCGGCCTGTCCGGCGGGACGATGGAGCGGCCGGCCCTCAAGCGGCTTCTGGAGGATATCCAGGCCGGGAAGGTTCAAATCGTCGTTGTCTACAAGGTCGACCGGCTGACGCGGTCGCTTTCAGATTTCGCCAAGATTGTCGACATCTTCGATGCGCACAATGCGTCCTTTGTGTCGGTAACGCAGCAGTTCAATACGACGACCTCCATGGGGCGTCTGACGCTCAACATGTTGCTGTCATTCGCCCAGTTCGAGCGAGAGATTGCCGGCGAGCGCATCCGCGACAAGATCGCGGCGTCGAAGAAGAAGGGCATGTGGATGGGCGGGAATGTGCCGCTCGGTTACGACGTCAAGGAGCGCAAGCTGACCGTGAATGAGACTGAGGCGTTGACTGTCCGGTTGATCTTTCGACGCTATGCGGAACTGGGCTCGGTCTTGCTGCTCAGGGCCGAACTCGACCGGCTGGGGATTGTGAGCAAGCGCCGTGAAGGAGCCGGCGGACGGCTGGCCGGCGGCCAACATTTCTCCCGCGGCGCCCTCTATTTGATGCTGCAGAACCGGCTCTGTCGGGGCGAGGTCGCGCATAAGGACAACATCTACCCCGGCCAGCACGAGGCCATCCTCGATCCGGAGCTTTGGCAGATCGTCCAGAACAAGCTTGCGGTTCATCGGCAGGAGCGCTCTTTGGCGGTGGGCGCGGAGGCGCCGAGCCTGTTGGTTAGGTCTGATCGTCGATGCCGACGGCAACCCTATGACGCCGACCCACGCCACAAAGAAGGCCAAGCGATACCGCTACTACGTCTCGGCGTCGCTTCTCACTGGAGATCACCCGCAAACCCAGAAAGGAATGCGCGCCCCGGGGGGGGACATCGAGGCGTTGGTGCTCGACCGACTGGGGGCGTTTTTCTCGTCAAGCACCGACATCGGTGATGCGCTCACACCGCTCGATCTTGAGACTCGCGCCTTTGATGCGGCCTTGCGCAACGCTTGCACGCTTTCCAAGCGATGGCTCGCCATGCCGCCCGTCGAGATGAAAAGCCTCGTCCTGGACATTGTCGAACGGGTAACCATTGCGGCCAATCGGATCGACATCTGGCTGAACCGCGCGAAAATCGCCGCGGCACTGGAAGCGGGAGGAGGGAGCCAAAGGCCTGATATCGACCCCATCACCCTGTCGATCGAAGCGAAGCTGCGACGCGCCGGCAAGGGAAAACGCCTCGCCATCGCGAATGGTGCCGGGACGGAAGTCAACGAAGGCCTCGTCGAACTGATCAAAGATGCTTTCACAATCCGAATCCAGCTCCTCTCAGGATCGGACGACAGCATCGAGGCGATGAGCGGACGCCTCGGATTGAATAAGGGCCGGATCACTTCGCTTGTTCGATTGTCCTATCTCGGCCCTGAAATCGTGCGTGCGCCCCTCGCGGGCAGTCAATCCAACGCGCTGACGCCGAGCCGGCTGCTGCGACTGAGCAAAAACCTGCCGCATGACTGGAAGGAACAACGCTGTTTCCTTGGCTTCCCCGCCTAAATCTCCATCAAGATCCAGGCCAAACGCTCCACATCCGACGACTCGAAAACGGCCTTGAGAGACCCTGCGGCCGTTCGGGCGAGAATCTAGGGCATTTTTCGTCTCTGGTTGGCGTTGTCGTGATCGCCCGAAAGCTAACCTACGGAAATTCCGTGGCTATTCCAGCGATTGCCAAAACCAAAAATATGAGGCGATATAGGGAGGATTCGTGGCTGGGGGACCTGGATTCGAACCGGGATTGACGGAGTCAGATTGGGTATTCGGCCGGTCGGCTTGCCCTTCGTGGGGGTGAAGGGTGCTGCGCTTCAGGTTGATGGTGGACGTGGTCTGTGTTGAGCAGCCGCAAGCATCATGGGAGGAGCGCAGCATGAAACACTATGCCGGATTGGACGTGTCGGTCAAAGAAACGTCCCTATGCATCGTCGACGAGGCGGGCAGGATTTGCCGTGAAATGAAGGTGGTAAGTCACCCCGAAGACCTTCTCGCTGTTCTTTGCGATCCCGCATGGCGGCTTGAACGTGTCGGTCTCGAAGCTGGGCCTCTGTCGCAGTGGCTGTTCAGTGGATTGGCGGAAGCAGGAGTCCCGGCGATCTGCATCGAAACGCGACACGCGAAGGCGTTTCTCAAGGCGCAGGTCAACAAAAGCGATCGCAACGACGCGCGCGAGATCGCGCAGATGATGCGAGTCGGCTTATTCCGACCCGTGCACGTCAAGACGCTTGCAAGCCAGAAACGAAGGGCGCTCCTCGCCGCTCGAAAGATACTCCAGGAAAAGGCTCTTGCGATCGAGAACGATATCCGTGGTTTGTTGCGCAATTTTGGACTGAAAGTCGGAATCGTTGTCGGTTTCGAGCAGCGGATCCACGACCTCGTCGAGGGAGTGCCGGAGTTCGCCGATATTATGGAGCCTTTACTCGCCGCGCGCCGGGTCTTGCGTGAAAAGTTTGCCAAGCTGCATCGCAAGGTTCTCCTGCTCGCGGGCTGGACGAAACGGGACCTTTTCTCCCGTGCCACGACGGTTGATGACCATCCCTGGCGTGGGTCCGGTCGTATCCTTGGCCTTTATCAGCACGGTCGACGTTCCAGCGCGCTTCAGGAACTCGAAGGCTGTTGGGCCATCCCTCGGGCTGACGCCGGTTCTCAATCAGTCCGGCGAGAGCCATCGCGTTGGGCGAATCTCGTTATGTGGCGACGAGGCCATGAGAGCGCTGCTCTATGAGGCCGCGCAGGTCATGCTGACCCGCGGGCAGAAATGGTCGTGGCTGAAGGCATGGGCAATGAACATTGCCAAGCGTCGGGGGCAGAAAAAAGCCATCGTCGCACTGGCCCGACGGCTCGCCGTGATTATGCATCGCATGTGGAGTGATGGAACCGAGTTCCGCTGGACAAGGGAAATGGCGCCGACAATCTGAGCGACGAACGCCAAACTGTCGGAGCGACAAAACCACAATCCAGCGCAACGATGTCCCTCGCGGGACGATGGATGAGACGAGTTCGCTTTGGACTCTTGTGTCGATCGCTCTACCGCGATCAGGACGCGAGTCAGATTGTTCCGTCTCTTCCTGCTGATCCCATGCTGGGAGAGCCAGCGGCTGATCCCGAAGAGAAGCGCGGGCCCGCGAGCGACAAAAATTGGAGTTATTAGCCTGAAAGCGCTTGACCACCACCGCCCGAATAGAGAAAAGTCATAAATCCTTGGTTTCAGCACCCTTCCGAGTGTTTCGCCGTCTTTCTCAAATCACTGAAATATATGATGTTGGAAAAACGGCCTCGCGAGACCCGGCGACCGTTCGCGCCCCGCATCCAGGGGTTTGGCGTCTCTGGTGCGCCGGAAGGCGGCCCATGAATATCGCGGACTCTTCTCTATTCGGGCGGTGGTGGTCAAGCGCTTTCAGGCTAATAACTCCAATTTTTGTCGCTCGCGGGCCCGCGCTTCTCTTCGGGATCAGCCGCTGGCTCTCCCAGCATGGGATCAGCAGGAAGAGACGGAACAATCTGACTCGCGTACTGATCGCGGTAGAGCGATCGACACAAGAGTCCAAAGCGAACTCGTCTCATCCATCGTCCCGCGAGGGACATCGTTGCGCTGGATTGTGGTTTTGTCGCTCCGACAGTTTGGCGTTCGTCGCTCAGATTGTCGGCGCCATTTCCCTTGTCCAGCGGAACTCGGTTCCATCACTCCACATGCGATGCATAATCACGGCGAGCCGTCGTGCCAGTGCGACGATGGCTTTTTTCTGCCCCCGACGCTTGGCAATGTTCATTGCCCATGCCTTCAGCCACGACCATTTCTGCCCGCGGGTCAGCATGACCTGCGCGGCCTCATAGAGCAGCGCTCTCATGGCCTCGTCGCCACATAACGAGATTCGCCCAACGCGATGGCTCTCGCCGGACTGATTGAGAACCGGCGTCAGCCCGAGGGATGGCCCAACAGCCTTCGAGTTCCTGAAGCGCGCTGGAACGTCGACCGTGCTGATAAAGGCCAAGGATACGACCGGACCCACGCCAGGGATGGTCATCAACCGCTGACAGACTTCATTGTCGCGCGCGAGCAGGAGAACCTTGCGATGCAGCTTGGCAAACTTTTCACGCAAGACCCGGCGCGCGGCGAGTAAAGGCTCCATAATATCGGCTAACTCCGGCACCTTCGACGAGGTCGTGGATCCGCTGCTCGAAACCGACAACGCCAACGATTCCGACTTTCAGTCCAAAATTGCGCAACAAACCACGGATATCGTTCTCGATCGCAAGAGCCTTTTCCTGGAGTATCTTTCGAGCGGCGAGGAGCGCCCTTCGTTTCTGGCTTGCAAGCGTCTTGACGTGCACGGGTCGGAATAAGCCGAACTCGCATCATCTGCGCGATCTCGCGCGCGTCGTTGCGATCGCTTTTGTTGACCTGCGCCTTGAGAAACGCCTTCGCGTGTCGCGTTTCGATGCAGATCGCCGGGACTCCTGCTTCCGCCAATCCACTGAACAGCCACTGCGACAGAGGCCCAGCTTCGAGACCGACACGTTCAAGCCGCCATGCGGGATCGCAAAGAACAGCGAGAAGGTCCTCGGGGTGACTTACCACCTTCATTTCACGGCAAATCCTGCCCGCCTCGTCGACGATGCATATGGACGTTTCTTTGACCGACACGTCCAATCCGGCATAGTGTTTCATGCTGCGCTCCTCCCATGATGCTTGCGGCTGCTCAACACAGACCACGTCCACCATCAACCTGAAGCGCAGCACCCTTCACCCCCACGAAGGGCAAGCCGATCGGCCGAATACCCCATCTGACCCCGCGCGGCCGGGATATTGAGCCGGATACGGCCCCTTGGCTCCTAGATATAGAATTTGAACGGAAGCCTGGGCTCGCCCGTTTGTGGCGCTGCCAGCATGATTTCCCCCACAGCATCAGCAAAGCGGATTGTCACGGGCAAGCGGTCGTTGTGCACCCGGAGAGGCGCGTGCGAAGTTTACTGATCTCGCACGGCAAGGACTCGACGCACTTTTTCAAGCGAAGGGATTACACCATCTGTCGGATTGCTATGAGGTATCGATCACGGCCGCCATCCTCAAATGGCTCGGCATCACCGACAAGCGCGCGATGATCGTCGTCAGCAAGGATGGTTTCATCGACTGGTCTTGGGGGAGCAAACGGCTCTTCAAATCAGGGATCTATTATCGCGCTCGGCAGGAAACCGTGCCATTGCCGGAGCTTTCTCTTGCCGCTCGGCGAGATCCATCGATCGACGCTGAAATCGGTTTCGTCGATCCGAAGGGCGTGTGGGTCGGCAACGAAGAAGTGAACGAAATGCGTCTGATGCCGGACTGCGATGAAGAAGATACGCTCGACAGGTACGATCAATTTCAGAGACACGCATAATGGGCGCGGCTTCGCGGTTCGAGGAATCGATCGACAATTAGTGTTCTCTGATCCTCCAGAACCGGCTTTACCGCGGCGAGATATTCCACAAGGGCAATTCCTATCCCGGAGAACAGCCGGTGGCGATGAAGATTGGTCAGTAGGTTTGCGGTGTCCATGCGGGTGCGGTCGGTCAGCGCCTGGAGCTCCACGGGAGAACCTCTGGCCGCCATATTCGGCGCCATCGGGGCGCAATCGGCGCTTGCTCTTTATCCCGCCGTCGGCAATCTCGTCCCGCAGGGCGTGAACCGACTTGAGCGCAAGGTAACGCCGGTAGATCTCGACAACGATGCAAGCCTCGGCGTCGTTGACGACGAGCTTGCGGTTTTTCACATCATAACCTAGGGGCGGCATGCCGCCCATCCACATGCCCTTTTTCTTGGAGGCGGCGATCTTGTCGCGGATGCGTTCGCCGGTGACTTCCCGCTCGAACTGGGCGAAGGACAAAAGGACATTCAGGGTCAGCCGTCCCATGCTGGTGGTGGTGTTGAATTGCTGGGTGATCGACACGAACGAGACGCCGCGGCGGTCGAAGACATCGACGAGCTTGGCAAAATCGGAGAGCGCGCGCGTCAGCCGGTCGACTTTGTAAACGACGATCACGTCGATCTCGCCTGCCTCGATGTCGGCGATCAGCCGTTTCAGGGCTGGCCGCTCCATCGTGCCGCCGGAAAACCCGCCATCATCATAGAGCGTCGGCAACACCGTCCAGCCTTCGCGCTTTTGCGAGAGAATGAAGGCGGCGCAGGCTTCCCGCTGGGCGTCGAGCGAGTTGAAGGCCTGCTCCAGCCCCTCCTCCGATGATTTTCTTGTGTAAATCGCACAGCGTGCCTTTTTGGCGGAGCGTCGCGGCGTCTTGTCCGATTCACCCATCGCACGCCCCATTGCTCGGCGGCCGCCTGTGCGGCGATCTTCGGCTTCGATTTGGACGGCTGTCCGGCAGGCACGCGATAAACGCGCTCAGTCCCGGCCTTCTCCGATATCAGTGTCAAGCCGAGCTTCTTGCGCACCACACCCGCAAAGAAGCCGCGGACCGAGTGCTGCTGCCAGCCGGTCGCCTTCATGATGGCGGCGATCGTTGTCCCCTTGGGCTGTCTAAGCAGAGCGAGGACGGCCTCCTGCTTGGTCCCGCTGCGGGTCGAACCCAAGGGAATGGTCGAAGGCTTCGCAGGTCTGTTCGCGCGGCTCTTGGCGCGCGCAACCTCGGTCTTTCTGGGGGTTTTGCCATGCGACATTTGAGGATCCTTTTCGGTTGCGACGGCACCAGCGCCGTCACCACCGAAGCCCCGCAGTGGCACCATCGCCAGCGGGGCAAGATCCCGGATCGGGCCACCGGCCCATATCTCGGCACGGCGACAGTGACGCTCTCTTCGCTGCGGAAGTCCACTCCTTTCCGCGATGAAAATTAAGCGCCAATCGGCCCAGCGTTTGGCACGCGTCTCTGGATTCAAAAGTTCGAATCCTTCCTGTCTAGCATTGCAAACCAGACGAGCCAGAGATTCTCTTATTTTAAGCCGCCTTGTCCCAAAAACTCTGACAACGGATAGGCGGTACTCCAGCGTCTTTTCCGAACCGCCGGTAAGCGAAGCGATTCCGTTCGCCCCTACGAATTGCGTCGGCGCTTTGACCGTGCATGTGCGTCATATTCCGGGCTCCTCTATCAGCTAACGGTCTTTTCCTACTCTCGTTGATGCGAGTCACGCGACCACAACATCAGCGATCTGAATCAGGACGGCCGTCGGACCGGACACGAGTGGTCCGGACGGCGGGCGGCATGTGCATCGACGCGTCATTCGGCGCGAATGACTGACCCTTTCGTGGTTAGAATCAATAGAAATTTCGCTTGAATTATAAGCGGGGTCCCGCTTGAACGATGATCGAGGTCAACTTTCGGAGGCGGATTTCACGTGGCCAAAGAGAAGAACTTTACGCGTGGGCCGCGTATACGTTCTGGGGGCCAAACCGGGGTTGATCGAGCCGCACTAGATGCCGCCGTGTTAACGGGACGACCTTATGAAGGATGGTGCCCAAAAGGCGGTTGGGCAGAAGACTTCTTACATCCGCCAGGTTTGTTGACGAAATATCCTCACCTTATTGAGAGTCCAAGCGAGTCTCCCGAACGACGAACCGATTGGAATGTACGCGACAGCGCCGCCACGGTCGTATTTGTGCCGGACTCAAAATACTGCTCTAGCAGTCTGCGGAAAAACCGGGAAATTTGAGCTTTTGCCGTTCCGGTATGGAGCTTTGTGCGGGTGGTTCAGTCGTTTGGCTCGGCATAAAAGGCTCTTTCTCGTGTCTTTACGGAGTTCGCCTAGGCGGCAACCAATTTCGGGATGCGGATCAGGTTGTAGGCGATGAGGTTCAGCAGAGAATCCTCCGGCGATACGGGCAACCCCGCGATGCTTAGCCTTGCGCATCGTGCCATGCTGCTTGCCCCAGCCGAAGATGCATTCGATCATTTTGCGGCGCTTCTGCGACATGCCATAGCTCGCGTGCCTTGTCGTGCGGGCATCGATCGAGCTTCTCCGCCGCTTGCTGATTTTGGCTGGGCCATTGTTCTGCGCCACATGCGGCGTGACGTCGATGGCACGCAGGTCTTCAACATGGCCCTTCGTATCATAGGCCTTGTCCGCGCCTGCCGTGATGCGATGACCAACGGCCTTGCGCTTGCCTTTCAGCATGGCTTGCGAGGCGCGCCGTTCCGCCGTGCCATCGGCCTTTGTGACGACCCCTGCCACCGCAAGCCCGTGCCGGTTCTCCATGGTGACATGACCCATGTAGCAGAGCCTCGCCTCCCGCCCCGCCGCCTTGCGATAGAGACGGCTCTCCGGATCGGTCGTGCTCGCATGCGTCTCGTTCGAGCGTTTCTGGCCGCGAAAATCCGCGCCATCTCCTTCCTTGTCGCCGCCGACCTTGGCCCGAAAGCTCTTCTGCGACGCCCAGGCCTCGATCAAAGTGCCATCCACCGAAAAATGCTCGTCCGACAAAAGCGGCTTCACCTGCGGGTGATTCAAAAGCTTCGTCATGAACTTTTGAAACACCTCGCCGTGCTGCAGTCGATCCCGGTTCTTGGTGAAGGTCGTCGTGTCCCACACAGGGTCGTCCGGCGCAAGCCCGGCGAACCAGCGATACAAAAGATTATAGTCGAGCTGTTCCATCAGCTGGCGTTCCGAGCGGATGCCGTAGAACACCTGGAGCAGCAAGGCGCTCAGCAATTGCTCCGGTGGGATCGAGGGGCGGCCCGCGCTCGAATAGAGCTTTCCGAAGCTGGGGCTGAGATGCTTCAGAACCGCCCGAACCAGCTCCCTTACCTGCCGCAAAGGATGCTTCGCCGGCACCCGCGCCTCAGGAGACAAATAGGAAAACAATCCGCCCTGATCCCGAAATCGTCCGCGCATGAACCCCCCCACCGATTCGTGACCAAAGTGAATCATCTCAGATCGGCCAAAGCCAGGGTTTTTTCAGCAAACTGCTAGAGGTACCGATTTCACAATTGAATTGCGCAGAGAAATATGGAAAGCCTTACTGCATCATTTATTATTTGGATCGTGAAGCCATCATCGGCCTTAAAAATGTGATATCGCGATTGGGAGAAGAGCAATCGTTGAATATCGCAGGTCCTCGTGAGAGCGAACATCCGGGAGCCTATGACCGGTGCTTGGCTATCCTTATAGAAGCACTTGCGTATGATTCTGAACTACCGTGACAAACGTACCGCAGCTTTCCCGCACGGCAAATTGTCCGGGAATTTCAGGGGTTCGACCAGCAGGCCTACAGGCGCCTCGAAATTCTGAACGCCGCTACGCGCCTTGAGGATTTGCGAGCATTGCGCAGTGAGCTTGCCCCGAACGTCAAAGCTCGATTTGTCGCGCCCATCGGCGTAATATGCGGCACTGGCCGATCGAATCCATGAATGTTCCCAATCATCTGCTGCTGCAACGGTGCGGTCCAGACCCGACCCAGGCCGAAAAGCGATGAAGTCTCTTCATCTGTTACGCCATGCTAAATCGAGCTGGAAAGATCCCGGCCTGAACGACCATGACAGGCCTCTCAGCAAGCGTGGCCGGCAAACGGCTAAGATGATCGCAGCATATCTCAGGCGGGCGAAGATCGTGCCTGACTTGGTGATCTGCTCTACTGCCATGCGTGCACAGCAGACGCTCAACCCCATTGCCAAGGCGAAGAAGCCGCCCAAGGTCGTCCTCGAAAGAGAGATCTATGGAGGGGCGCAACGAGCACTATGGGAGCTGCTCTGGAACCTGCCGGAGAGCGCGAAATCTGTGCTTCTGATCGGTCACAATCCGGCTCTCCATGATCTCGCGCTGGAGCTTGCCCACGCCGACTTGAACAAGCTGCTAGCGTCGGCCGGTGGAAAATTTCCGACGGGTGCAATGGCGAGTTTCCGCTTCGACGGAGCATGGAAGGCGTTGGAGCCGCACGGCGCTGTGCTCGCCTCATATATAACGCCAAAGGCAATTGCGGGCATTGACACGTTAACGAGCGGGCGACAAGAAGCCTGACCGCTGGCGTCTCATTTTTTCGATCGCAGCTGTCACATCGCTCCAAGCATTGTAGGCCGCAGTCCGAAACTGTCGATGCGTCGGACGGCCGATCAAATGCCGTTGCAGGTTGAACGTGTTGCGGCCCTGATCAAAGCCTACCGGTCAAACCGAGAGAGCGCAAGCCAGAAACGCCGTGACAACCCCACCGTCAACGCACAAGGGAACCAACAAACGATCGAGGAGCAGCCATGGTCAAGGCCATTTGGAACGGAAAAGTCGTCGCTGAGGCCGATCGCACGGAGATCGTGGAAGGCAACCATTACTTTCCTTCCAAATCGCTGCGCGAGGAGTTCTTCCAGTCAAGCGACACTCACACGATTTGCCCCTGGAAGGGCAAAGCTCACTATTACACACTCCTCGTCGATGGGAAGGAGAACGCCGATGCCGCTTGGTACTATCCCGATTTCAAAGCCGGCGGCGCAGAAAATCGCCAGCAATGTTGCCTTCTGGAAAGGTGTTCTGATAGAAACCTGATCAGCGCCAGTGCCGCAGAGGAACGCCACGAGCCAACCGTCACTCCGCGACGCAGCGGCAGGCGCCGTTTTTCCTCCGGTGTCTGAGCGCGCGGTGTGCGGCGCCTTCTGACGGCCCGTGAAATAAATATTGAGGCCCGCATCGGTTAAGTTGAGACTTATACCAAGTCTCGCTGATCACGACCGATAGGCCCACTCTCTTGTTCCGATGGAGATGATTTTCCAGGGCATGTCGATGAGCTTGTTCCAGGCGAAGCAGCAGTGGTCGAGAATGTCGTCGTAGGATTCGAAGACGCGGTTCGAGAGCCAGTTGTCGCGCATGAATTGCCAGATGTTCTCGACCGGATTGAGCTCGGGCGATTTCGGCGGCAACGGCAAGAGCGTGATGTTGTCCGGGACGGGAAGCTTCGCCGAGACATGCCACCCGGCCTGATCGAGAAGAACGAGCGCATGCGCGCTTGGTGCGACCGCAAGCGAGATTTCTTCGAGATGCAGGGCCATGGCCTCGCTGTTGCAGGAGGGTAGTACGAGCCCGGCGCCTTTTCCTTCGGCCGGGCAGATGGCGCCGAAAATATAGGCTGAACTCGTCCTCTGGTCGTGCGGCGCCGAAGGCCGTGTCCCGCGTTTCGCCCATCGGCGGGTGACCTTGTTTTTCTGCCCGATCCGAGCTTCGTCTTGAAACCAAATCTCTATCGGCTTGCCAGGAGCCTCTTTTGCGGCGGTCTCCTCCACGAGGGCGAGAAAGTTTTTTTAAAAGCCGCCGCGGCTTCCTCGTCTTGCGCATGATGGCGCGGTCGCGCCGAGAGCTTGCGAAAGCCCATATGCCGCAGCTCGCGGCTGAGCGTCGGCTTGGAGATCGAAACCCGGAACTCTTCGAAGAGCCACTGCGCCAGATCGATCAGCCGCCAGCGGACGACGCCATGCAGGGCGGGAATCGGCCCATCTTCCACGACCTGCCGCAAGGCTTGGCGCTGGCGCTCGCCGAGGATGCTGGGAGCGCCCGGCGCTTTGCCGGTCAAGAGACCATCAGGACCTTTGGCGTTGAAACGGACAACCCAGTCGCGCACGATCTGCACCCCGACCCCGCCGATCCGCGTCGCATCCGGCCGCGAGCCGCCATCATAAATCTCGGCCAGTGCCAAGAGACGCCGGGTCTGATCGGGGTTAACTGCCACACCACCGATCGCTGGCTGTCCGGCTTCTATGCGTGTTGAGCGGCTTAACCAAGTCTCTGAAAGTTTGACTCCTGAGGCGGATTTCCCGAATCGGCATTTATCTGATTCACCATGGCAAACAGCTTTTGGGAGAGTTTGCCATGTCGACTCCGGTTCCGCTTCGCTCTGACTTTGACACCCGATAGCAAGAGAAGTGCAGACCCTAGCGTGACGAGCGCGTAGAGCAACGAAGGCGGGTATTTGGTTACGTTGAGCACCGAAAGCGCGGTCATCACGCCGTCGCCCTGCGCGCTCCAAAGGCTTGGATCGCCATAGAGATTTGTTCCGCGCAGCAGCAGGAAAAGCGCAATCGAAGCAAGCCCCAGTAGTTTTAGCTGCCGCTGGCGCCGTGCGGCAGGTTCCAGGAAGACGTACCCCAGCCCATAGCCCAAGGCCATGATGCCGATCCATGGGAGCACCGGGTAGCTCACTTCTCCACGCAGGCCAAAGGGCAATGCACCTGGTTCATGGAGGATGTTCCAAAGTGGTCCCCAATTCCCGAATTCTGACGCTTTGCACATGATCGAGCAAATTGTGACCGAGCAGGATCAGTATCCCGACCAGCAGCACGCCACGCTGCGGCAGCCAGAGCAGCCCAGCCAGCACAATCATGCTGAAACCGATGGCCCAGAGCGTGCCGAGGTCGAACGATCCGAGTTCAAGCCCCAATATCGGGCTCACCACAACGATATCGAGCAGGATCAGCCATGCTCCGCGGGTCAGCAGGAAGCGTGCGAGCGCCCCTCGACTGTCGAGTTTCGTTCCGTGCAGGAGCGCGGACACGCCCGCGAGGAGGATGAAGGTCGGTGCGCAGATGTGTGTGACGAAGCGGGTCAGGAACAGCGCCGGATAAGTCCGGGCAAGATCGGTCGGGTCGAAGTGCAGCGCATCGGCGCTGAAGAAATCCCGCACATGGTCAAGCGCCATAAGGAGGATGACGAGCCCGCGCATCCGGTCGATCGTGGGCAGCCGGACGCCATGTGAGGGAACGAGCGAGCCCCTTTCGACGGGAAGCGTTTCGACACGGCCAATCGCTTGGGTCAACCAATTCCCTCCTTCGACCGGCAGCACCATCCCGCTACTATTTCATATCCCCTCGCGGCTCGTAAAGCTGGTCAAACGGGCTCGTTCTCCGTTCCCGGGTCAGCTGTTTTCCTCGATGCTTTCTGTTCATCCGGCCTTCGCCTGTTGGTGTGGGCCTGGCCTTGCGTTTTTTGCGCCCTGCCAGCTTTCGTCACGAGCGTTTCCTCCATGTCTCTTATGGGTCGATGCTGTCGAAAAATGTGGTTTTTTGCTTAGCCTAACGTTGTGGTCTTCCAACTGAGCTGCGCTGGCGGTTGCCGAAGCAATCCGATTTGCGCCGACTTTGACGCGAACTGGATTGATCCAATTCTGAACGATTTCTCACGCATACGATGCGCGCCGTCGGGTTGATGACGGCCCAAGGGTCCGGAGCGCAAGCGTTTTAAGGTTCTGGACAATGGCAGCGAGATGAAACTCGTCGCGTGCACCGGAAAGTCCCCTGAGCCGCATCCGCTCGAAGCCGTGGTGTGTCTTCAAGTGCGCGAAGCGCATCTCAACACGCTTTCGTTCGTCTCGCGATTTGGCAAACGCCTTTGTCTTCATCTTCCGTCGTGCGATATCGCGGGCGTCCTCATGGAGGTCACGCGGGATCTTGCGTGCATCGGCTGTGGTGCAGCACTTCGCTCGTATTGGGCACACGTCGCAGTCCCGCTTCGAGGCGCGGTACAGCAGCGTGCGTCCGTCGTGCACGGTGCCGCTGGTCTTAAGCAGTTTCCCGTTGGGGCAGATGTAGGCTCCGCTTCCTGTCCCAGTGGAAGTCCGAACGGGAGAGGATGCCGTCCTGCCGATCGCTCATTTCCCATACCGGGATGTGCGGGATAATTTTCTTCTCCTTGACCAGCCAGCCGAGGAACTTGCCCGTCCCATAGGCCGTGTCCGCGGCAAGGCGCCTTGGTTTCAGATCGAAGCGCTCTTCTGCTCGATCCAGCATCGTTTGTGTCGCGGCAACTTCATCGTATGTGCGAGCCGGCGTCGCCTCGACATCCACGATCACGGCATTCTCGATATCGATGAGATAGTTCAGCCCGTATCCGAATTGCACGCGCTTGTTGGCCTTGGCCGTCCAGGCCGATTGGGGATCCGACGGCGAGATTGCCTTGGGCGGCTGGCGCTCATAACGGCGCTGTCGTTTGCCCTCGGGTCCACCACTCTCATTGTCATTCTGGGCATCGCCTTCAGCCGCCGCTTCGGCTTCGAGTGCTGCAAGATACTCAGCCACCGCACGCTTCCGCTGCTGCTTCTCAGTCCAATCGAGTTCATCGGGCGCCTTGCCATGATAGCGGCTTGCGTTCGCCTCGATGACGCTCGCATCCACGGCAAACCCCTCGCCCTTGACCAAGCCCATCCCCATCGCAGCGATGACGACGCGCTCGAAAATATGACGCAAGATGTCGCTCTCGCGGAACCGGTTCAGCCGGTTCTCGGAGAAGGTCGAGTGGTGGGGAACGGCGTCATTGAGATCGAGCCGGCAGAACCACCTGTATGCGAGGTGGAGCCTGACCTCCTCGCATAGCTTCCTCTCGGAGCGGATGCCGAAGCAGTAACCTATGATTAGCATCCGGATCAGCAACTCGGGATCAATCGAAGGCCGGCCGATGTCGCTGTAGAATGGACCCAACTGTTCGTGCAGGTCGCCAAGCACAGATGTCACGAAAACGTTGATCCGGCGCAACAGGTGGCCCTTCGGGATCATGTCATCGAGCCGGAATTCATAAAAAAGGCTCGCTTGTTCTCGATGCTTTCGCCCCATCATCACCGAATCTTCCCGCTCTCATTCAATTAGCAGGAATCATCGTTCAGCCCGTCACGCAAACCCTTTTTCGACAGCATCGGTCATGGAGAGAAGAACTCGCGGCGAGCATATCTCGTCAACATCGCCTCAATAAGCGGAATTCCTAAGTGCAGCCGAGCCAGGTCCGGGTCACGCCAAGGCACTAAATCGCTGCCGCGATAGCCCGCTGAGGCTGGCGGCTTTTCTGCGAGCACGGTGAGTAATTGCAAGAACAATGATGGCGGGCCATGGGCCGTTTTCTGAGAATCGAGGTGTCGTCAACCTCACTAAGGAGAGTTCCCCATGAGTACCGATGCCATCAGCCCGCTGCGCCAGCGCATGATCGAGGACATGAGCGCGCGCAAGCTCAACCCGCACACGCAGAGAAGCCACATCAGCAGCTGCAAGCGGTTCGCCGCGTATTTGAAGCGCTCGCCCGGCACGGCTACAGCCGACGAGATCCGCCTGTTCCAGCTGCACCTGACTGAGACGGGGACGAGCATCTGCAATCGCAACCGCATCATGACCGGGCTCAGGTTCTTGTTCCGTGTGACGCTGCGGCGATTGGATCTTGCGGCCGAGATCTATCACATCAAAGAACCCCAGAAGATCCCGCTGGTGATGAGCCCGGACGAGGCCAAGCGCCTCTTGGCCATGGCGAGGACTCTCAAGGTTCACGTATTGCTCGCTCTCGGCTACGGCGCAGGTTTGCGCGCGGGCGAGGTGGTCCGGCTCAGGGTTGGTGATATCGACAGGGCGCAGAACATCATCCGCATCGTGCAGGCCAAGGGGCGCAAAGACCGCCACGTCATGCTGTCGCCAGAGACGCTCGATCTGCTGCGGCAATGGTGGAAGGTGCGACCGGCTCGTTACGATACGGGCGTGTCGCAAGAGCAGCGCTGGTTGTTTCCTGGCCGCAAGCCAGGAAAGCCGATGACGACCCGGCAGCTCAATCGTCTGTTTCACGAGACGGCTGACGCGGCCGGCATCAAGAAGGCGGTGACGCTGCATGCGCTGCGCCACAGTTTTGCGACCCATCTGCTCGAACGTGGGACCGATATCCGCATCATTCAGGCTCTCCTCGGTCACGACAAGCTCGACACGACAGCGCGCTACACGCGCGTGGCCACCGGCATGATCTCTGCCATCGAGAGCCCACTCGACTTGCTGTGCGAGCCGCGCAGGACGCCCAGGAAGAGAGGCAAGGCGCCGCCGCCGGCTTGAGCGGTCGGCCATGTCCCGTCCAGCTCTCGAGGTCGCGGATATCTTCCGCGACCACGGGACGGCGTGGCGGCGCGCCAATGCCGGCCACGTCAGCCTCGACCAGATGAAGGTCATGAGTGCGATCGAGCGCTGCCGCACAGTCGCGCTCGGCGGGTATGTCGCGCGCTGCGAGGGCTGCGCGCACACGGTCATCGCGTACAACAGCTGCCGCAACCGGCATTGCCCGAAGTGCCAGGGCGCGGCGGCGAGGGAGTGGCTCGAAGAGCGGGAAGACGAGTTACTCTCGGCGCCATACTTCCACGTCGTCTACACGCTGCCCGGTCCAATCGCGGATATCGCGTATCAGAACAAGGCTGTCATCTACGATATCCTGTTCAAGGCATCGGCCGAGACGATGATCACGATCGCGGCCGATCCAAAACACTTGGGCGCACGGATCGGCATAACCTCCGTGCTGCACACCTGGGGCTCGGCAATGACGCATCACCCGCACGTGCACATGATCGTACCGGGCGGCGGGCTGTCAGAGGACGGCACGAGGTGGATCGCCGGTCGACCGAACTTCTTCTTGGCCGTCCGCGTGCTGTCACGGCTGTTCCGGCGCCTAGTCTTGCAGATGTTGATCGTGGCCCACGAAACCGGCCGGCTCCAGTTCTCCGGCGCGCACGCAGCGCTCGCTGATACCAACGCGTTCGCCGCCTTCCTCGTCCCGCTCCGGCGATCGGAATGGGTGGTCTATTCGAAGAAGCCATTCGGCGGACCCGAAGCTGTTCTCGCATACCTCGCGCGCTACACACATCGCGTCGCCATCTCCAATCACCGCCTGATCGCAGCTGACATGGGCATCACGTTCAAATACAAGGACTACAGGATCCAAGGTCCCGAGCGGTACAAGCTCATGACACTCGCGACAGACGAGTTCATCCGCCGCTTCCTGATGCACGTTTTGCCGAAAGGCTTCCATCGCATCCGCCACTACGGGCTCCTGGCCAACGGCAACCGCGCTGACAACATCGCCAAAGCGCGCGCGTTGCTGAACGTTCCGAAGCCGGACGCGATCCCGGACGATCCCAAATCTGCTGACGCAGCCGAACTGCCGGCGCTCTCGCGGCCATGCCCATGCTGCGGCGGCCGCCTGCTCATCATCGAGACGTTCGCACGGGGATGCGAGCCGAATTACCGGCCGGCCACCGCACCTCTCGTGATCAAGATCGATACGTCATGATCGAGATTGCATTATCTACCGCGACGCAACGCCGTCCGTTCTTGCCATTCTTGCCGCTGACCGTTAGCCAGCGCCGGCGGCGCTCGCTCGATGATGCTGCGCCAACGTCTTGCGATCGCCGCCGCCACGCCGAAACTGATCCCAATGCCGGTGGCGCACGCTCCCCTCGACCGGTCAACCCGTCAACTTGCCGTGCGTCCGTAGTTCCGGCCTCTCGAAAACAGACGCTCGCACTCCTCAAATCCCCATAGATCGCAGCGGCGAAACAGAGCCCCTTCCGGCCCGCGATTTCGTGCCTTGGCGCTTCTCGGACGCCTGTCGTGGGAGCGCGTGGATGGTTTTGTGATGCAGGCGTCCGAGAAACCTGCACAATAGCGGACTCTCGGGCCGCGACGAAGTCAGGGTTACTCCGCTGTCGCCGACGCGGCGGCCCGCATTTCTTTGCGGCCGTTCGCGCCCATGATCCCGCGCAGCCAAGCGGCCTTTTCGGCCGTCATTCCAGGCATAGCGCCGGCGCGATCGGGTTGGACGATCACTTTGGCGAGGGTCAGAGGGGTGACGATGGACAGAAGGCCGAGGGTCGCTATGCCTTCCAGATATTCGCGCAGTGTGGCCACGTTGCAGGCATAGGTGCAGGCCAGCAGCAGCTGAGATACCGCCTCCGGTTTCGCCCGCGCCAGCGCCTGCGCAATGGCGCCTCCGTGAGAATAGCCGAGCACCATGCCTCTCCCGAAGCCCGTCTCAACCATCGCGGCCCCGAGATCGTCGGCCATGGTCGCGACGTCGTAGGGCCCGCCCATTTGGCGGCTCTTTCCGTGACCACGAAGATCCGGGATCAGCAGGCGGAAATCATCCCGTAAGAGATCCGCGAGCAGGTCGAACATGACCCCGCTCGCTATGAGGCCGTGCAACAACAGCAATGGCGCCCCACGACCGATTACCCGATAGTAAAGGCCGTTGGGCGCGCGGCGTTCTTCAGATGAACCCGATGAGTTATCCATAGCGTTCCGCCCCTTTTTGAACGGCCCATCGAGACGGCACGCTCATCATGAACAGATTATCCGTGCCGTTTCGTTCATACTCGTAATCGCGGCGCTCCGGTTGTCCTGGCTTCATCGGGATCGACATCCGTGTATCGACAAGCAGTTGTTTTGACGTCTCGTGCAGACAGACCAGCGGACAATCTCCGCCGCGTGGCCGCTTGTAGAGCCGGCGAGACCTGGCCTTTCCCTATTGCCAATCCGGTTTAAAAGCGATCTGTGCCGTCGCATACTTAAAGTCCCCGTCAATGCAGTGGTCACCGCCAACCATGACGAAAACCGGCAGCTGCTGAGTGTCCGTCCAGAAACATATTGAATCGGATGAATCGATTGTGATTCAAGGGAGGCGGCTTGATTCGAGGAGGGCCGCCGATGTGGACGAAGGAAAACCGTATTCGCTACAATCGTGACAAGCTGCGTTATCCGAGTGATCTGATTAACGCGGAATGGTCGCTTATTGAACCGCTAATCCCGCCGGCCAAGCGCGGCGGCAACAAGCGCCGGGTGAATCTCCGCAAGATCGTCAACGGGATCATGTACGTGCTCTCGACGGGATGCCAATGGCGAGCCATCACGAAAGACCTGCCGCCGCGCATCCAACGCTTTGGCAGGACCACGAAACCCTTGGCCTGGTCGGAACGTTTGACGATTTCGATGTCGAGTTGGGTTAGAATTTTGCCAACAGCCCTGTGAAAGGATCGGTGTCGCAGGCTTGCCAAGGATTGGGAAAATCTGAATGTCAAAGCGCTTGCGTTCTTGCGCTTTGCCTCTATCCGTCTCATGTTGCGAAGGCTTTGTAATCGTTCATGAAGTTCCTAGACGGACTCTGAGTATCCTGCAGTTTGCAAACGCGCGAGCGGCCAGCGCATCATCTCGGCTCCCGAAAGTTGTCGTTCCCCATATCGACCCATCCAGTCGGTGGCAACCGGCCCCAAGGTCTGACGGAAGCCGACGACCGCCGCTTCCGCTCGTCCGGGAAATAATCCGGTATCGCGATGCGCTCGTCCGGACCCGGCGGCCCTTCCTCGGCCGCCAAATGGCGAAGCCGGCGAATCCGATCCTTGGGATCTGGATGCGACGACAGCAGGCGCGGCAGCCGGATGCGGACCGCCCCCGGGAACGCGCGGGGCGCGATCCGCGCCTGCGCCATCCCGATTAGCTCGAGGGCGCGGGCGAGCCCGGCCGGATCGCCTGTCAATGCGACCGCTTCGAGATCCGCCTGATATTCGCGCAGCCGCGACAAGGCCCCCAGGATGAGGTTCGCGGCGATCGGTGCCGCGACGAGCACACCGAGGGCAAGCCCGTCCACGCCTTCGCCGGACCCGAATATGTCGAGCAACCACGTTGCGGCGGCAATGATGACGGCGACCTGCGCGATTACCCGTGTCATCTGCCCTACGATCCCCGCCAGCTGCATCAGCCCCACATCATGCTTGGCGATATGTGTGATCTCATGCGCGAGCACGCCAGTCAGCTCGCGGGTCATGAGAAGGCGCAGCAGCCCTGAGCTGACAGCTACGACGGATTGATCGCCAACGCCGGTGGCAAAAGCCGTCGGAACACCGGATGGAAGGAAATAGAGGCTCGGAACCTGGGCAATACCGGCGCGTCGGCAAAGAGAGGCGACTATGTCGAAAAGATCCGGCATATCTTTCGGGTCGATCAATCGGGCGCCACTCATCAGAAGAACGAACTGGGGCGAGACCTTGCGCACCAGCATCAAGGCGATCGCCCCAAGTACGGAGGTGATCACCGCTCCCGACGTCCCAGCATAGAGCCAGCCGCAGAGCAGCATGAGCAGAAGCAGGCCGCCGACCAGCAGAAACGCCTGCGCCGCGCCCCAAAACGGTGCCGGAGGTCCCCGTTTCTCAAGGTTTCCGCGCATGATGGTGCCTCTCGTCCTTTCCAATGTCCGGCGAGAACTCCTCCCCGAGCAAAAGGCGGCGTTCTCGCCCTCCAAAGATCTTCGCGCCAGGAAGAAACAATTCTATGTGGTGGGGAGGGGCAAGGGCGTCAATTTCTCACTCGAAGTCGCTATAGCGATCGCCCGGTCGCGTAGGCGCACGGACTTTCCGAGCGGACCCGAGGGCTATAGGCAAACGTCGCCGCGAGCGTCCTTCATCTTTAGCATCCGCCCCATCCTTGCGGCAGCGCAACGATCTCTGCCTCCTTTGAAGGTCGAAGCGCGTAGACCGCGAGCGCGAACACCAGCCAGCAAAAGAAGCCAATGCCGAAGGCGCCTAGGATTATGCCGATGATAATCATGGTGGTGGCCTCCGCGACAAAGGTCAAACGGGCGTGCCTCCACCACCTCCATGGCGCAAGCGACAGTATAGCGGGATTCGCTAGAAAGCTGTAACCGAAACTTACTGCTCGATGGGACCGTCGTCGAGACCCTGGCTGAACCCGGGCAGGTGGTCGCCGCCGGCCAGACCGTGGTGAAACTGGCCCATGCTGGGCCGCGCGAAGCCTCGGTCAATCTGCCCGAGACCGAACGCCCTGCGCTCGGCAGCGATACCCAGGCGACGCTCTACGGTGGGAAGGTCACGGTCTCGGCGCACCTGCGGCAGCTCTCCGACGCTGCCGACCCCCTCACCCGGACCTACGAGGCCCGCTACGTCCTCTACGGCCAGGGGGCGCAGGCTCCGCTTGGCGCGACGGTAACGCTGCATATATCCAGCGCACAGCCCGTCGCCGCAGTGCAGGAGCCGCTCGGCGCGCTCGATGACGAAGGCAAGGGGCCCGGAATCTGGGTCATCGATCCCAAGACGTCGCAAGTCAGCTACCGCCCGGTTGGCGAGACCCAGCTCGGCTGCGAGTTCGCGGTGCTCAGCGGCGGCGTGCAGTCGGGCCTGCAGGTAGTCGCCGCCGGCGGCTATTACCTCCACGAGGGCGAGCGCGTGCAGATGGTCGGCGCAACCTCTCAGCGTTTGCCGTTCGCGAACGGTCGATCACGCTTTTTTTCTCGTCACACTCACGCTTGCCGGCCTTTTCGCATTCCTCGATTTGGGACGTGCCGAAGATCCGCCCTACACGATCAAGATCCTGACGGTGAGTGCGGCCTGGCCGGGTGCGACCGTCCAGGAAATGCAGGATCTTGTGGCCGATCCGTTGGAGAAGCGCCTACAAGAGCTGCGCTGGTACGACCGGGTCGAGACCTTCACCCGACCGGGCCTGATGCTGATGACGCAGTTCCTGAAGGATGGTTCGCCGCCGCGCGACATCCCCGAAAAATTCTACCAGGCGCGCAAGAAGCTCGGCGACAAGTCGCACAATTTGCCACAGGGCGTCGTCGGCCCGATCGTCAACGACGAGTATTCCGATATCGACTCTGCCGTGTACGCGCTCGACGGTCCGGGGCTGCCGGAGCGGCTTCTGGTGCGAGAGGCCGAGTCACTGCGCGAGCGCCTGCTGCACGTGCGGGGCGTCAAGAAGGTTAGTATTCTCGGCGAGCGTCCGGAGCGGGTCTTTGTCAATTTCGCCCATGACAGACTTGCCAATCTAGGCGTGAGCCCGCAGGACGTCTTCGCCGCGCTGAAAGACCAGAACGCCGTGGCGCCGGCGGGATCGATCGACACCACCGGACCCCAGGTGTTCGTGCGGCTCGATGGCGCGCTCGACGACCTGCAGAAAATTCGCGACACGCCGATCGTCGCCGGCGGACGGGTGCTGAAACTGTCCGACATCGCGACGGTCGAGCGCGGCTACGAGGATCCGCCGACCTTTCTCGTCCGCCATGACGGGCACCAGTCGCTGATCCTGACCGTCGTCATGTAGGATGGCTGGAACGGGCTCGAACTCGGCCGCTCGCTCGACAAGGCGGACAAGCCGCTCGGGGCCGATCTGCCGGCCGGGGTCACGCTGTCGAAGGTCACCGACAAGGCGGCGATCATCCACGACGCCATCGACGAATTCGGCCTCAAGTTCATCGTGGCGCTTGGCGTGATCATGCTGGTCAACCTGCTGAGCCTCGGCTGGCGTGTGGGCATCGTGGTTGCAGCCGCCGTGCCGCTCACGCTGGGACGGTCCTGGTGATCATGCTGTTCACCGGCCGGGTGTTCGACCGAGTGACGCTCGGCGCGCTCATCATCGCGCTCGGCCTGCTGGTCGACGACGCGATCATCGCGATCGAGCATGGTCGTGAAGCTGGAGGAAGGCTTCGATCGGATCACGGCCGCGTCCTAGCGCCGATGCTGGCGGGCACGCTGGTGGCGATCATCGGCTTCATGCCGATCGGCTTCGCGCGGTCGACGGCCGGCGAATACGCCGGCAACATCTTCTGGGTGACGGGCTACGCGCTCATCACGTCATGGGTCGTGGCCGTCGTGTTCAGCCCCATCTCGGCGTGATCCTGCTGCCGGAGATCAAGAAGCTCGATCACGCCTACGAGCACATCTATTCGACGCCGCGCTACAATCAGTTCCGTCGCCTCGTCGCTTGGTCAGTCCAGCACGAATTCGTGGTCGCCGGAGCGGTCATTGGCGCATTCCTCCTGGCGGGCGTCGGCATGACGGCGGTGAAGCAGCAATTCTTTCCCAACTCCGATCGCCCCGAGCTTTTGGCCGAGGTGCAGATGCCGGAGGGCACCAGCATCGAGGCGACGGACGCCGTGGCGAAGAAAGTCTCGCCATGGCTCTTCAAATTGCCGAAGTGAGCACGTAGCAATTGTGCTGGCATGTCGGGCTCACGCCGCGGCGACGACTTCGTCCCATGTCTGCATCGCCGAGGCCCGAAAGGCTCGGTGCGTTCTTGCCGAGGTGAGATGACGTTGGACGTTGAAGGTGTTTTGGACTGCTGCATGCACTGAGAGAAATCTTTGTGCTGATCCGGCGCTTTTGAACCCTTGCATCTTCCTTTCCAGTCGTCGGGTCGGTTGATGCGAGTTCTCCACTCGGTTGTTGCGCCATTGGCCGCGCTCATGGCGTTTTGCGATTCCAAGATCATGGGTTGCGGCAGTATAAGACCTCAGCTCATCCGTGACGAGCTTGTCTGGGACAAAGCCGTATTTCTTCAAAAGCTTGCGCATGAGTTTCAGCGCCGTCTGCTTGTTTCTCCTGCTCTGGATCAGAACATCAAGCACTTCGCCTTCCGACCGTTCGTACTGCAACATCGGTATCTGGCCGGATATGACGGATTTAGTGGCCGCCTCAAGAGCAGCGTGCGCGCGACATCTTGGCGTTGACCTGGTCCATATGAGCGCTCCCTTTTGTAATCATGCCCAAGCCGGCGCATTCCCGTGGCAATCGTCGGCTCGGCCGGATGATACAATATCGCTCCGCAGCAAAAACCTACTCGCAAATGCGATAGTTTCCGCTCGTGCCATGAACGCCAAGATCCAGATGGTAATGGTTGGCATGGGCGGTATTAGCGCCAGGTCCCAGCACGGTGGTAAAGTAACCGCAGGCCGTGAGCCGCAGGGCCATCAGGAGTTGATGGTCCGGATTGAGTTCGTTGGCGACAGCCGAAATTCCAATCTGTCTCTTGTCGGCCAAACCGAGCGCCAAAATGTCTACGGCATTGCCGGTGGCATGCTCGCTCATTTTTGCGAATGTTGATGAATCACCATCAGACATAACCTGGGTCGGTGGCGACGGTCGCAAGGTTGGTTCCGGCAAGAACTCTGATCAATGATTGCCGCCGCAATTAGGATGGCGCCCAGCTCCGAGTCGGGCATGGAGGCCAGCATCTTCCGATGTCCACTGATAAAGAGCAATTAATGCAAACCCTACCGCCATCACGGCAGCCTGAACTGCCATCCGCGTGAAATCGTCCTTTGCTCGAAGCGCACATCACGACCTCTTTCACCCGGCTCTATCTTGGCGGGGACGTCAAGCCCGAACAACTTAAGGAGCTTGAGCAGCATCAGCGTCAGTGTCGGCGCCCCAGCAGGCCAATGAACACACCGATCAACACCGCGGCGGCGATTGTGCCGAGGGGATTGCGGCGGGCCATGCCTTCGAGCTCGGTCGTGACCGTCTTCGCTTGCTCACTCGCAGCGGACGTCATTTCGGCTCCTTTGTCGGCGTAATTGGTTGCCACACTCCCGACCTGGTCAGCCATGCTGGACGTGACCTCGCGCGCGGACTTTGCAGCATTGCTACTCACCTGCGATATAAATTTTGTGACCGTGTCCTTGAGGCCATTGAGGTCCGCTCGCAAAGCGGTGAGATCCGACTTAGCCGAATTCATCGCCTCTTCGGTGACCGCCGAAATGGCGTCCTTGCCTCTGGCCACCGAGTCCAGAACAGGTGAATCCGCTTCGCTCAATCCGCCGCGAAAATTCTCGTCTCCGGTCGCCCCAAAGGGTTCCGATTCCGGCTTCGATCCACGGTGTTGCATCGCCTTCATCCTATGGTTTGGAGACATACTTGGCCATGACTTCGAATCACGCCGACCTATTGACTGCCGTTGGAGTCCTTGGTCGTTCACGCGCCCCCTCGTTCCTAGTTGTGCCAGAACAACGCCAGCAGAATGATGATCGGGATGGGCACGCCCAATATCCAAAGCAATATACCTCGACCAAAGCCCATGTTCGCCTCCGTTTGGTAGGAATTTCGCACATATAACGAACCGACCAGCACTAAGTTCCGCCAAGAAGGCGCCGCTCTTGCCCGCGTCGCTGCCAAGCCTGTTGCTGCAAGCAGTTAAGTCCGCTTGGAAATCGAGGACGACCATCAATCGATCGAGCTCCGCTTGTCTCGACACGCCGTGCAAGCTTCTGCTCGGCCACACAATGATCGAAGGTACTGTCAGATACCTTAGTGTCCGTCCGGAGAGATATTGAATCGTATGAATCACTTGTGATTCAAGGGAGGTGGCCTGATTCGAAGGGGGTCACCCATGTGGACGGCGAAGAATCGCGGGCGATACGACCGCGGCAAGTTACGATATCCGAGCGATCTGACCAACTCCGAATGGGAGCTGGTTGAACCGCTCATTCCACCGGGCAAGCGCGGCGCTGGCAAGCGGACCGTGGTGATGCGTGAGGTGGTGAACGGCCTCATGTACATTCTGTCGACCGGCTGTCAGTGGCGGGCGATCCCGAAGGACCTGCCGCCGAAGAGCACGCTCTACGATTATTTCGACCTGTGGACCTACGACGGCACATTGGAGGATATCCACCACGCCCTTTATGTGAGGTGCCGCGAGCAGGCCCAAAGGGAGGCCAGCCCCACCGTCGCCATCATCGATAGTCAAAGCGTGAAAAGCGCCGAAAAAGGGGGGCCCGCATCCACCCGGCTATGATGCGGGCAAGAAGATCAAGGGTAAGAAGCGGCATATTCTCGTAGACACGTTGGGCTTGCTGCTTCATGCCGTCGTCCATCCGGCCGATATTCAAGATCGCGATGGCGGCATTCTCGTCATGGCGACCCTGTTCGGGATGTTTCCTTTCTTGGAAAGGCTGTTCGCCGACGGCGGCTATCAAGGACCCGAATTTAACCAGGCTGTGGCACGAGTGCTGCCGCATCTGAAAGCTGAAATCGTCAAGCGCTCCGATCACGCCAAGGGATTCGTGGTCTTGCCCAAACGCTGGATCGTCGAGCGCACTTTCGCTTGGCTCAATCGATGTCGTAGGCTCGCCAAGGACTGGGAGAACCTTAATCGAAAAGCCCTCGCGTTCTTGCGCCTCGCCTCAATCCGCCTCATGCTCAGAAGACTTTGTAATCCCGCATGAAGTCCCCGGACAAACTCTTAGCATTGAGGTCGACGATGCCCTTGCGATAGCAGAACAAATTGACATCTCTCGATGGGCGGCTTGGCGGGCGTGGCAAGGTATTGTCGCAAGTTCTGGGTATCCCTTGCCACGCGCTTGAGCCCGAATCGCTGGAGGTAACGGCCGAGGCTGTCGCAAAGCTGGCCGTAAAGTTCGATATCGAAAGGCTGATTCCCGAAGGCGTCGCATTCCATGGCTTCCGCTAGAATTGAAAGCGTCGCGGCGCGCCGGCAAAGCCGACGTTGGCCTTCCGAAATCATGTCCGCGCCGCCCAAATCCGCGACGATTTGGTCCAGGATATCCTTGAGCCGCTTAAGAACCGCGATCGTTATGCCCCGCGGGCCGGCGATGCGCTAGCATCGAAATGCTTTGCGGTCTCCGGATCAAGTCCACCCTGGGTCTGCTCCTGGATGTGCCAGCAGATGAACCGCGCCATGCAAAACAATGGTTTCTTGAGCTGGCGGCGACTTGGCAAAAGAGCTGCGGGGTGACGATCGGACCCGGGCGTACTCTAGAGAGAGCATGGCGGCAAGGTCGAGGTGCATGGTATTTGTTCCCCACCTGAAACTCGACCACCCGCCAATCAGCGGTTGGAGACGACCGATGAATTTGCTGTTTTGACCAGAAGCCAGCCAAACGCCATCGCCGCGCCGAGAACGGCGAGCACTGTGGCGCGATCCCCGGTCTGAACGAGCGTTGCCGCGCGCGTGACAGCGTCCTTCGTCGCCACCTCGACGCGCGGTTCCATCTGGCGAATAAAGTCGTCGACCGGAGCAGACCCAGTGCTGCGGATGTGCGCGTAACACTTCACAACGGACAGGAAGGGCTCGATCATATCTCCTGTTGCGGCGGAGGCTGCACTTGCAGGCGAGACGACAGAATCTACTGGGGCCGGCGTCACCGACAACGGGACGGGATTAGGCGGAACTTCGATGGTATTCGGCGTTGCGGTACCTTTTTCGCTACCTGGCCTTCCGCTGCTTAAAATCATCGCAGCCTTAATTAAGACCAACGCGAGCACAGCCAGAACACCGCCAACGATACCGAGTGCCGGAAATACCCCGTAGGTAGGTTCCAGCCACCCGTAAAGTGCCACAAGCCCGGTGACGAGTGCCAGCAGCGCACAAACCGCCGCAGCAACGGCGAGAGCCGCTACCACAAACATCCGCGCAACGACGGCTTTGACATGGTCGACCGCCTCGAACACTTTTTCGTCGTGATCCAGGCCACTCAGCCGTAGCATGGAGGCGAGCATCACATCCGTCCCCGGCCGATCAGGCCGATCAAGACACCGACCATCATGGCAGCAGCCATTGCGCCGAGCGGATTGTTACGCCCGAGGGTCTCGAGCTCGGAGGCAAAAGTCTTAGCTTGTTTGGAAGCAGTAGTGGCAATCTCCGAGCCTTTTTCTGCAACATTCGAGGCGGCGTTATCCACCTGAGACGCAACATTCGACGTCATGTCGCGGGCAGTTTTCACTGCATCGGTGCCCGCCTCCGAAACGAATCCCGCGACCGTGTCCTTGAGATTGTTCAAGTCCTCGCGCAGCGATTGTAGATCGGTCGTGTCCATGCCTCACTCCTTGTCCTGGTACCAGCTTCTCAACGCTGGTCTGTGGTTTCGGTTCCAGGGAGCAAGGATACAGACGCTTGGATATACCAAGAATCCGATCCGGACTCAAAAAAGACCCCGACCGTGCTGGGTCGGGGCCAATACTTTCGCGTGCGATCGTTTTAGTTTCGAATATTAATCGATGATCTCAACGATACGTCGCGTGCGAGGCTCTACAAGGACGGGACGCTCGTTCACATACGTGTAGCGATAGCCGGGTGCGTGACACTCCGCAGGGACATCGTAGTAAGTGACGCCACGTTCGGGTAATACTGCACCGACACGGAGTTCTTCGCTGTAGCGATATGAAGGCTGATGCTGACGGACGACGTATTCGCGGAAGCGAGGGCGATCATCGACCCCAAGAATACCTCCGACTGTTCCGGTCGCCGCACCAACCGCGCCTCCAACAATTGCGCCGACGGGGCCGCCCGCTTGCCCACCTTGTTCCGAGCCTTCTTCCGCTCCCCTAACGGTTCCTTGTGGCTGGGAACACGCCGGGAATAATAGTGTGGCGAAAAGCGCAGCGGTCAGAAAAAGCTTGATCTTCATCTGTTGCTCTATGGTTGATGATTTCCGCCCTTTGAGCGGGATGTAACCCAATCCGCAGGCAGAGGAATCGTTCCCCCACCTAACCGTCTCGGTGGCCCATCTCAAGAAGAGCTATAGCCAAATCTTGGTTACGGCCTGATGGATCGAGCGACGCCTTGAGGTTGAGGCGCGGCCGGTTTGGCGGCAACCTCGATGCCGTCGTTTGCGTTAGGACATCGTGGATCTCATTCGCAATGGGTGCCGCTACCTGCTGCGGCCAGGTCTGCAATAGAATGTGTGCCACTTCATGCACTTCATCGGCCACGCTTTTCGAGCCAAAAAGCTCGCGAGCGCGGTCCAGTTTGGCTCGGATCTCGCGAATGAAGCCCTTGTCCGTCAGGCTTGTCGCGAGTTTTTGAGACGCCATGCCTTTGATGCATTGTTTCCTTTCCCTTCGATGGTGAGGAGAAAGAGCAGCGGCCGCGCGGACGGAGTTCGTATCCCGGAGACAAAGTCATGAGCGATTTTCTCGGAAGTCCGCCCGTTCGTTCCCAGCCGGAGCCCGATCAAGCGCGCACGCTCGAAATGCTCGCCACTCTTTTTGTGGTCGCGCTCTTGGTGACGATGCTTTATGTCGGGCGCGAAATATTCATTCCAATCGCAATTGCGATTCCGGTGAGTTTTGTCTTGTCGCCGCCAGTTCTCCTGCTGCGGCGCTTGGGTTTGGGGAAAATCCTGCCTGGTCGACATGACCATTGACCGGCATCGATTCCCAAACCTTCAGGAAAAAACGATAAAGCGCCGTCCGCACATCGCCTGCTGCCGCGAAAATGTTCGGGTCCGCGACAATCGCTTCCAGCGTGGCGAGCACGTAAGCATCTCCACCGGCCTGACTCGCGGTTAATGCCCGTGCAAACCGGCGCAGGTAGGGAATTTGCGAGGCAATAGCCTGAGAAACGGACATCAAAAGCTCCTATTGACCATTTCGCTGCAAAGGCAGCATCGCCCATCAATTCCCAACCATTCAGGAAAGTTCCCGGTACACGCGAACTTTGAGCGTTACCCGCCCAATGCAATCTTGGCATATGATTGTTAGTAGATCGTGCAGTGACCCCTGTTAATAAAAAGGCGACGAAGCGGCCCGCTTAGCCAGAGTAAATCGCGAGCACCGCGAGCGCGTTCGGGACCAATAGCTCGCGGCCGAAAAAGAGGCCGCGACCATAACCGCCGCAATCAGGATGGTCGCGTTGATTCGGAAACGGAGTGGCCCGCCCCGCACGTTGCGCGATAACACTTCGCGCATGGGATATTCACCTACGAGAGGGGAGCGACGAGACTCCGGCGAGGCGGGTCTCGTCGCCGATCCTATTTGCCGCGAAGCTTATCCCTCAATCCGCCCACGGCATTCCGAACCTTGCCAGCGGCCCTGTCGCTCTTACCTTCGGCTTCAAGCTTGGCGTCCCCCGCAACTTTGCCGGCGACTTCCTTGACCTTACCTTTCGCCTGCTCTGCCGAGCCCGCGATACGATCCTTGTCCACGTCGTCTTCCTTTCTTTCAATGAGAAGAAATCTACTGCTTGCCTGGACGGCACATGGCAATGCAAGAGTGGCGGAAAAGTTCCGTTCTACGACCGGGGGATTGGCTTCGCTCCGAGATTTGGCGCCAAGGCACAGCCGAGAGAACCGGTAACGCCTCATCGATCAGTGGCGGGGAACCAACGGTTCACCATCGCGTTGCCAATGTTCCACCACCATACAATTTCACTCGAACGATGGAGTATCAAATATGGGCTTAGGGAAAGGCGCACTGCTTTGGCTGATTGGAATTCCGCTTCCTATCATTATTCTGCTAGTGTTGTTTTGGCGCTAGATCCGGCTCCAAGGCCAGATGCCGGACAGACGAAAAACGCAAGCGCGACTAAAATCATGCCTGCTGGCGGAAGCGAGCCCTTCGCTTCCGCCAGCCTGCTATATCAAACGCTTTGGATTCTTGGATTGAAGCCGTGCCTGGTGCAATCTCCTGTTGCAGCGACACCTTCTTGTCGATGGAGAACGTGAATGTTAAATCTTCTTATTGGCGCGCTCATTACTTTCGTGATTGTCATTCTGGTGCTGTACCTTGTGGACATGCTGCCGATCGACGGCCGCGCAAAGCAGATCGTGCGCGTGATTGTGATCATCATCGGCGTCATCTCGCTGCTAAAGTATCTTGCAGTGTTTTGAGGCGTGGCTGCTTCGGGTCTTTGTTGAGATATTCGGACACCAAGACGCGGCAACCGAAAAACGAGAGAGAACCGGCAGAGCGCCACTTAATATTATTCGCGGAAAACTGTTCAAACAAGCGGAGCCAACTCTGTGTTCCCCTTGGCAAGATTGTGAACGCGAATTCAGGCAGCCATCTTTTGGCAACTTTCGGCGCAGTGGCGGCAAGCGTCCACGCAATTTTTCATTTCGCCGATCCGCTTACAATCCGCGGTACATTGTGCGCAGACCTCGGCGGACAAGCGACAGGTGCGTTTGTGAAGTTCCGAGCCGATCAGCATGACGCGCGGATGTTCGACAGATCTCGGCGCAAACCATGATCAAGCTGAAGTGCTTGGTGTCGGTATGCTGACCACCGAGCTCCAAACAATGTCCCATCGCCGTCGACAGGCACGTTTGATAGCAGCGCAGACATTCCTCGATGCAGCTTTTCATTTCCGCGTTTACGCGATGCATATGCGTGCTTCCTTCTACACATGTGCCCGGCTAGTGTCCTGCGTCGCAAATATCGACTAATACCAAGTCTCTGAAAGTTTGAACTCCTGAGGCGGATTCCCAAATCGGCATTTATCTGATTCACCATGGCAAACAGCTTTTGGGAGAGTTTGCCATGTCGACTCCGGTTCCGCTTCGCTCTGACTTTGACACGATTGGCCTGCGCATGCTGGCGCGGCGATCGCGTGACCCCGATCAGACCCGGCGTCTCTTGGCACTGGCCGAGATTTATGATGGCGGCTCGCGGCCGGATGCGGCGCGGATCGGCGGGGTCGGGGTGCAGATCGTGCGCGACTGGGTTGTCCGTTTCAACGCCAAAGGTCCTGATGGTCTCTTGACCGGCAAAGCGCCGGGCGCTCCCAGCATCCTCGGCGAGCGCCAGCGCCAAGCCTTGCGGCAGGTCGTGGAAGATGGGCCGATTCCCGCCCTGCATGGCGTCGTCCGCTGGCGGCTGATCGATCTGGCGCAGTGGCTCTTCGAAGAGTTCCGGGTTTCGATCTCCAAGCCGACGCTCAGCCGCGAGCTGCGGCATATGGGCTTTCGCAAGCTCTCGGCGCGACCGCGCCATCATGCGCAAGACGAGGAAGCCGCGGCGGCTTTTAAAAAAACTTTCTCGCCCTCGTGGAGGAGACCGCCGCAAAAGAGGCTCCTGGCAAGCCGATAGAGATTTGGTTTCAAGACGAAGCTCGGATCGGGCAGAAAAACAAGGTCACCCGCCGATGGGCGAAACGCGGGACACGGCCTTCGGCGCCGCACGACCAGAGGACGAGTTCAGCCTATATTTTCGGCGCCATCTGCCCGGCCGAAGGAAAAGGCGCCGGGCTCGTACTACCCTCCTGCAACAGCGAGGCCATGGCCCTGCATCTCGAAGAAATCTCGCTTGCGGTCGCACCAAGCGCGCATGCGCTCGTTCTTCTCGATCAGGCCGGGTGGCATGTCTCGGCGAAGCTTCCCGTCCCGGACAACATCACGCTCTTGCCGTTGCCGCCGAAATCGCCCGAGCTCAATCCGGTCGAGAACATCTGGCAATTCATGCGCGACAACTGGCTCTCGAACCGCGTCTTCGAATCCTACGACGACATTCTCGACCACTGCTGCTTCGCCTGGAACAAGCTCATCGACATGCCCTGGAAAATCATCTCCATCGGAACAAGAGAGTGGGCCTATCGGTCGTGATCAGCGAGACTTGGTATAATATCTGCCTTGCGCCGTGATTTGCGGGGAGGATGGGATGGCGCGGCCAATCAAGCGACTGCACGCGGCGCCTTATGTCGTCAAAGAACTTCGTCGGCGGTCACGGTCAACCACCATCGGCGCCCGCGACATGGAACGCGCCAACATCATTTTGCCGCGGCTCGACGGCGTCGGCGTTGCGACTGCCGCCGAGCGGCTGAAGACAACGTCGAAGCGCGTTTCCCTGTGGTCGGGGCGTTTCGAGAGATCGGGCCTCGACGGTCTGGACGACAAGCCAGGTCGCGGTCGCAAGCCATCGATCCCAAATGCGAAAGTGGCGCGTGTCGTCACCGAGGCGACACGGCCGCCGCAAGGGAAGACCCGCTGGAGCATCCGCTCGATGAGCCGTCACGCCGGCGTCTCGCCGAGTACGGTTCAACGCATCTGGTCGAAAAACGACTTGAAACCGCATCGCTTGAAGACCTTCAAACTCTCGAATGATCCGAAGTTCGAAGAGAAATTCTGGGACGTGATCGGGCTCTATCTCGATCCGCCGACGAAAGCGCTCGTGTTGTGCTGCGACGAGAAAAGCCAATGCCAGGCGCTCGAACGAACGCAACTCGGGCTTCCGCTGGCGCCCAACCGCACACGCACGATGACGCACGACTATATGCGGCACGGCACAGTCATGTCTGGACGGCGCCCGCTGATCAAGGGTTTTTTTGCGGCGTTGCGTTTGATCGTGGGTGCGGTCATGTCTTCGGCCTGTCGATGCGGGTTTTGACGCCCCGCTGGCCCTGATGTTGTCCGCTGATCCCTTGCCCCAAATCACGTTGGCGCGCTTGACGGCGCAGACAATGCCACGGGCTTTGGGATCAATCCGCGCTCTTCGCATCACCTCTTGGTCACCCTCGATTCTTTTGCAGCCCTTGGCCGCTGACGATGTCGGCGGTCGTTACGCCGGAGCTGCGCTATAGGTTGTCTTACCGCGCATGATCGCGAAGGCGATGCGCGCCATTTTATTGGCGAGCGCGACGGCGACAAGCTTGAAGGGCTTAGTCTGCATGAGCTTCTTCGCAAAGGATCGCAGCGCGTCGTCGTGCGGCTTGCGATGATAGAGGACCGCATGCGCGCCCACGACGAGCAATGTCCGCAAATATCGATTGCCCATCTTCGAGATGCGGCCCAATCGCTCCTTGCCGCCGGACGAGTTTTGTCTCGGCGTCAGGCCAAGAAAGGCGGCGAACTCACGCGGGCCCGAGAAAGCGGAGACGTCTTGAACGCTCGCGGCCATCGCCGAGGCCGTCACCGGGCCGAAGCCAGGAATAGTCATCAGCCGGCGCGCCATTTCGTCGCCTCGAGCCATCGCGGCGATGCTTCGATCGCTGCGTGCAATCTCCTGATCCAGAGCATGCAGTTGACGCACGAGCGGGGCGAGCGCCGCGCGGACGCAGGCCGGAATCGTCTCGTCGCCTTCCGCCATGACGAGCCCCGCCATTTCGCGGGCGTTCTTGAGCCCCTGCGCCGCGATGACCCCAATCTCGGCCAGATGCCCGCGAAGCGCGTTGATCAGTTGCGTGCGTTGCGCCACCAGCATTTCGCGCACCTTGTGATGCATGAGCACCGCCTGGTTCTCCAGCGTGCGCACGCCGACAAAGCGCATCGAAGGCCTTGTCACCGCTTCGCAGATCCCGGCGGCGTCGGCCGCGTCATTCTTTTGCCGACGCACATAGGGTTTGACATAGGCCGGCGGCATCATCCGAGCGTCATGGCCGAGCTTGATCAGCTCGCGCGCCCAATGATGGGCCGAACCGCAGGCTTCCATACCGACAAGACACTCGGGCAATTGCGCGAAGAAGGCCAGCACGTCCTTGCGCCGAAGCGCCTTGGCGACGATCACGCGGCCAAAGGCGTCGATCGCATGAACCTGAAAGACATGCTTGGCCAGATCGAGGCCAACAGTCGTGACAGACGACAAATCGGTGATAGACTTTCCCATGGACGGCGCTCCTTCAGAGGGTTGCTCAACGACAACCGTCTTGGCACAGCTCTTCATTGAGCGAGATGCCGGTGCGGGCGCCGTCCACACCATCACGTTGTTTGCAGCCCTTGTCCAATTGTCGGGCAAGCTGATTGCTCGCACCGAGGCGAGCCACACGCACGTCGAATGGCCGCGCTTTCTCAAACAGATTGATCGCGAAACGCCACCCGGCCTCGATCTGCATCTGATTGCGGACAACTACGCCACGCACCAACATCCGAAGGTGAGCGCGTGGCTGGACAAGCATTTGCGCTTCAATATGCACTTCACGCCGACCTCTTCGTCTTGGCTCAATCTGGTTGAACGCTTCTTTGCCGATCTGACTGGCGATGTGATCCGCGCTGGCAGCTTCGCTTCGGTCAACGAACTGGCGCGTGACATCAAGGCCTATCTCGCCGAGCGCAACGCCAATCCAAAGCCCCACAAGTGGAAGGCCGAAGGCGCCGAAATCCTCGCCAAAATCAAGCGCGCCCGCGATGCCCTCGACAACGCCGAGGCTGCATGAGTTATATGTCGGCAATTGAGAAGTCAGCACACTAGATTGGCGCTTCCTACTCACAGATCAACGACGATGTCGCCCTGGGGCTGACTGCAACAGATCAGCGCATTGCCGTCCGCCGGTGCATCAACCGGGTCGGGCCGATAGCTGACTGTGCCTACGACGAGGCCGATCTCACAAGTGTGGCAGACCCCCGTCCGGCACGACCATCGCACAGGTACGTCGCACGCTTCAGCAAGCTCAAGCAGGGTCTGGAACGCGGGCCCCCAGCGAACGTTGACGCCGCTCCGGGCGAACGAGACCAAAGGTCCGTTGCCGGGAGGCCCAGGCGGTAGGTGCGGTGGTTGACGCGGCGATGCCGCGACGCCGGGGGTGATGGACGGACCTAAGCCGAAAATCTCGGTGTGGATGCGGCGTGCAGCGATGCCCCAGTCCGCGAGGCCAATGGTCAGATCGCTCATGAAGGCGGGCGGTCCGCATATATAGAAATCGGCATTGCGCGGCACCCCCAGCTCCTGGAGCACGCGAATGTCCAAGCGTCCACGAGCGTCGAAATCTAGACCTGGCCGATCCTCGGGATCGGGCGAACTATAGCGAACGTGGCTGTGGCCGTGGACCAAAGCTTTAAGGAGGGCGCGCGTCTCCTCGGCAAAAGGATGCTCTCGACGGTCGCGGGCTCCATATAGCCACCAGACTTCCCTCGGCGACGCCCAGACCGCTAACGCGTGGAACATTGCGAGCACGGGGGTTGCCCCGATGCCGGCACTCACGAAAACGACGGGTGCGTCGCCCGGCCGAAGCGTGAAGCTGCCCCGTGCCGCGCTCACGTCCAACGCATCGCCAATCCGCAGCTTGTCGTCGATGTAAGCGCCAGCAGCGCTATGGGCTTCTCGCTTGATACTCACACGATAGCGCTCGGCACTGGGTTCGCCCGACAGCGAATAGCTGCGAAAGAGCGCGGGCGCATCGGGCGCCGGCCTCAGCCGCAGCACGACAAACTGGCCAGGCAGGGCTGCGGTCAGAGGTTGCCCATTAATGGGCTCAAGTACCAGAGAGATCACGTTGCTGCTCTCGCGAACCTTGCGCGACACCCGCAGAGGCCGGAACCCCGACCAAGCAGGGGGCGGGCCGGACGCCGGAGCGAGCCCCGCGTTTCCTGTCGGCGTACCGCCACTCTCCTCCTGCTCGAGCAGCGCCTGCAAGGAGGCGCGCCAACCGTCGCTCAGCGCCGGGATGCGAAGCGCGCGTTCCAACTGGCTGCGAGGGTGACCTGGCATATACAGCAGCGCATTGATCTCGGAGATTGTCATGCGCTCGGAGGCCGCCGCGACCTGCTCGATCTCGTCGCCGGCTTCCACCTCGCCTTCCTCCAAAACACGGAAATAGAAACCGGGTCTGCCGTGCGCGACCAGCAACGCGGCCATCTGCGGTTCGTTCATGCGAATGCCCACCCGGTAACAAGTGACGCGCGGCTGTGTCACTTCGAACAATGCGCTGCCGATCCGGTAAGAATCGCCAATGCACACCTCTGGGTCGGACAGGCCGTCGACGGTGAAGTTCTCCCCGAACTGCCCATACGTGAAATCGTTTCGACCGAGTTGGCTTTGCCAATAGTGATAGGAGTCGATCTGATAGACGAAGACGGCCCGCTGCTCGCCACCGTGCCCAGCCAAGTCCCCTTGTCCGTCGCCATCGATGTTGAGCTGACGTACCATGTGTCGGCCTTGAACCGGTGTCTTCCAAATGGCGGTGTGGACGGTCTTCCCTCGCCATGCGATGTCGCGCGGCAGGCCCACGTTCACCGAAAGTAAGTGTGCCGCCACCTTCTCCTCCCGCTCCGACGATCGCCGACGGCTTCGCTCAGCCGATCCAGTCGACAGCGTTACCAAGTTCATTCGTTTTATCTGTAAATTGCGCGGGGTGGGAGAAATCTCACACCCAACCGGGAGTAGTCTGGTTACCGTGATCACGTTTGGCGGTAGCGATTCTGAGCGGAATGATTGAGCCCCCCGCCAATATGACAAAGCCGTCCGCAGTGGTGCGGAGAACCGCTACCAACAGTATGGCGTAGCGCGATCGCATGAGCTGCCAAGAGCCATAGTTTCGCGCGTGCATCGCGACTGCGTTCAAGGCAGCGGCTTAAGCTCACCCAGGACGGTGGGAACGAGCTCCGAAACCGTCGGATGTATGTGCACGGCGCGCTGCAGCGTCGTGTAGGGTGCTTTAGCATACATAATGTCGAGGATGCAATGAACGACCTCGTCGCCGCCGACGCCGAGAATGGCGGCCCCGAGAATCTCCTGCGTGTCGGCATCCACGACGATTTTGATGAAGCCCTGCGTCTCGCCCTTTTCGATGGCGCGCGCCACCCTGGTCATCGGTCGCCTTCCAACCAGGATGTGCTTTCCCGACCGCCGCGCCTCGGCCTGCGTCAGACCGGCACGACCGAGCGGCGGATCCACATAAAGGGCATAGGCGGGAAGGCGGTCACTGACGCGGCGCTGATCGTCATCGAGAAGGTTTGCCGCGACGATCTCGAAGTCGTTGTAGGAGGTATGGGTGAAGGCACCCTTGCCATTGCAGTCGCCGAGCGCCCAGATGCCAGGCACGCTCGTGCGCAGCTGGTCGTCGACCACGACGTAGCCTCGCTCGTCGGTTTCGACGCCAGACCTGTCGAGGCCGAGATCGTCCGTATTGGGGCGCCGGCCAACCGCCAGCAGCACATGCGAGCCAACGACCTCTTGATCGCCTGAGACGCAGTCCACACCGACCGCGATGTCCGCGCAGCGCAACGCGAAGCTGATACATTCGGCCCCGAGACGAATGCTGATGCCCTCCGCCTCGAGAATATCCTTCACCGCCGCGGAAACATCCTCGTCCTCTCGCTGGATCAGGCGGGGTCCCTTCTCAATGACCGTCACCTCGCTGCCGAAGCGCCGGTACGTTTGCGCGAATTCGAGCCCGACGTAGCTACCGCCGACGATGACGAGGTGACGCGGCAGGACATCGAGATCCATCATGGAAGTGTTGGTCAGGTAGTTGATCTCGTCGAGGCCAGGCATGTCAGGCACGAGCGCGCGGCCTCCTACGTTGAGGAAGATGCGATCGGCCAACAGCAATTCCTCTCCAACCCTGACCTCGTGTTGTGCCTCGAAGCGGGCATGGCCTTCGTAGATGGTACAATTGGCCATGCCCTTCAGCCAAGTCTCCAGGCCGGCGCGCGATTTCCCCGACACGGCGTCCTTTCGGGCCTTCACCTTTTTCATGTCGACACCGACAGCCTCGCAGATCGTCAAGCCGTAGTCCGAGGCGCGCCGTAGCATGTGAACGGCATAAGCACTGGCGACGAGCGTTTTCGTGGGTGTACACCCCGTGTTGACGCAGGTTCCGCCGATGAGCTTTCGCTCAATCAGCGCGACGCTCATGCCCGCCCCAGTGAGGCGGCCGGCCAGAGATGGCCCGGCCTGCCCCGCTCCGATGATGATCGCGTCGAACGTCTTGGTCATGAGAAAGACATCACAATCAGAATCGCGCAGTCGATCGCGACCGCGTCCTCAAGGCGTGCGATTGGAAGGTCCCTGCCGCCGGTCGCCGCCACCAGCCTTGTCCGAAACTCGTAGCCGCCGAGCGTTCCGGCCACGGCGCCGACAGCGCCGGCCACGAGGCCGCCGATCCATGTCCCGCCTGACGCCTCGAGGGCGGTGCCGCACAAGGCTCCGGTCACAATCCGCGCACCAAACTGCATTGGTACCTTGCGACTCGGCGTCTTCGGGAGCTGATCGGCAACGAGTTCCGCGATCGCCAGCGCGCTCAGGATGTACGGTGTCCAGGCGTAGCTCAGGAAGGCAAGCCATGTGCCTTCCAAATGCACCCAGCCGAAATATGCCGCCCAGCTCACCACCGCAGGCGCGATCATCGTACGAAGGCCTGCAACGACGCCGATCAGCAATGCCACGACATAGACAGACATGGATCGTCCCTATTTGATGGGCCCAGAAGCGGTTAGGATGCTATCGGCACTCATATTAGCAGCAAGGACGGCAATGTCACCTCGCCGGTGGGTTCAGCGACCTTCAGCCGTAACGATTGATGATGATCGTCGGTGCTCTGCTCCAAAGAGCAAGGCATTTGTTCGGGCTAGGTTCATGCGACTTGCGATCCAGAAAGTTGTCCCGGGCGGCTGCAATTGAGTGAAAGATGGCGGCAAGGTCTAGATGGTTCGCTCCCGGCTATGGATTTGACACGTCACGACCCATCTAATCAGTTTGACTGAGGGCCAACAGCATCCGGACGTGGAACAACGATTTGAAGACTAACTCTTCATGGACTACAAAACGGTCGGGTTTGTGCGCCAGCCCGAACTTCCGGAATTGGGCCTGAATGTAAGTGCTGGCACGGCTCGCTTCCGGCAGCTCCCGGGGCATTCCGGAAAACATATGATCATCGCGAGACTTTCTCAGGTTGACCGATGGTGTTGAAAAACCCCTCGCGGTGAGCAGCGAGTGATGATTCCGTGCTGTGGGGAGCCGGCAAGGGTGATTCGGCGATGATCGGGTGGCAGACTGACGATCAGAGCCAGCTATTCTACTTGTTCAATCTAGAAGAGCGCATTCCTGCGCGCTGTCTCCTGCGCCGGATCAATCCGATTGTGACGCGCGTGCTGGCTGACCTTTGCGAGAAGCTAAAGCCTTTCTACAGTGAGACCGGCCGGCCTTCGATCGATCCCGAACTCATGCTACGGATGCTCATCGTCGGCTATTGTTACGGCATCCGTTTCGAGCGCAAGCTGGGCGAGGAGGTCGAGCTTCACCTCGCCTATCGTTGGTTCTGTCGCCTCGCTCTCGACGACAAGGTACCCATCACTCGACATTCTCGGTCAATCGCCACGGCCGCTTCCGTGACAGCGACGTCTTCCGACAACTTTTTGAAGCAGTGGTCAAAGCGTGCATGGTAGCGGGGCTCGTCAAGGGCGAAGGGTTCGCGATTGATGCGAGTGTCATGGAAGCCGATGCCAGCCGCTATCACGGCGAGGCGCCGGACGAGATCGATTGGTCAGTACCCGAGCGTCAGACGCGCGCGGTCGCCGAGTTCCTGTCTGGTCTTGACGATGAAGATCCCGACGCGGACCGCAAACCGCCGAAGGTGATCTCGCCAACGGACCCCTGCTCGGCGTGGACGGCAAAGGCGAACAAGCGTACAGCATGCTCGACATCGATCATGGACCTATGACGAGGTGGCCGCAACCAGAACCCTGATCGATCGGACGGAGAAGGTGTTCGGCGCGAAGCCTGAACGGCTCGCCGCCGATACCGCCTATGGAACCGGTAAGATGCTTGCCTGGCTCTTGGACAAACGCATTACACCGCATGTTCCCGTATGGGAGAGCTATCAACGAACTGACGGCATGTTCCCTTGCACCGACTTCGCCTACGACGCCGAGCGCGACATCTATCTCTGTCCGAACGGAAAACCTTTGAGAACCTCGGGAACAATACATGATGGTCGTGTCGGAAATTACTTGTCACGAGCACGAGAATGCCGCGTTTGCAATCTTAAGGAACGATGCACGCGCGCGCCGTTCAGGAAGATCGTACGGGACGTCAACGAAGATGCGCGCGATCATGCGCGCGCTCTAAAGGGCACCCCTGAATTTGAACAGTCGAGGAATGAACACAAGAAAGTGGAGATGCGCTTCGCGCACCTCAAGGTCAACCATCGCTTCGAACGCATGCGTCTTCGGGGTCTCACCGGCGCCCGCGACGAGTTCCACCTTGCGGCCATCGTGCAAAATCTCAAGGCACTCGCAAACTACGTCTGGTTGCCGCCGCCGGACAAGCAAGTTGCCGCGCGTGTCGCATAAGCGTGATGCCGCAAAGCCATCCAAGTTGCCTAATGGGGCTCTTACCTACCCCTTTGGGGCGCAGCGGCGAGCGCCCGAGGGAAACCGACCTTCAAAAAGCTCCAAATACGTGAGCTTCACTCCTTTCATCGCCGACTTTTTCAACGGCATCGACCCAAGGCGGACATTACGTCGAGCCTGTCGGTGATAGGCCATTGCCGATGGATAGATATTCAGGCGTCAACGAGTGAACCATATCACGCTCGCCACCACCGCAATTGCTATAGCTGTTCCGAGCGTGAGAAAGGCCGCGCGCTGCAACCACCGCCGACCTTCTGCAAAACTGTCCAATCTAAAGACAGCCGGCGTAAGATAAAGCAGCAGCGACACCAAAAACAGCGCCCTCAGGAGTTGATCAATATCAGGCATTGAATTTGGTATCATTGGCATCCGACTTGCGCGCTAAATGGGCGGCTGTCGCTTTCCCAGAATTGAATTTACGCGCACACTGATAGTTATTCCGGAGAATTTCGTCATCTAAGTCTTACGCTGTTTGAGCAGATCGAGCAGCTTCTTTCCATCATCCAATCCATAAAGGTCCAAATACTGATTTGCGTCGATGAATAAAACTGCATTCATATCTGCGCCTCGTTGCCTCGGGTCAGCTATTTGCTGCTCTCCGAGGCTGTTGTCGTCCGAGTGGCCACTCGCCGCTTTTTTCGGTGCTTACTGTCTTGGGTCGTCATTCCTAGCAGCGGTTTGTCGCGCAGCCAATGTTCCTTTATGGCGCCGAACATAAGTGCCGGCGCGGTTGGCTTCCGGCAGCTATCGAGGGAATTCCGTTACCCCGGCGGCAGTAATCGGCGTTTCCAGGGCCGCTTCAACTCCGCAGGACGACACAAGCGCCACCTGCGCGGAGGATCTTTTCACAAAGTGCGTCAGCTGCCGCGCGCGAGGGCGCAGGCGCGCGGACCTGATAGTATGGAGCGAAGCCGCGACTGGGCACGCGACCGCCGATAATCATGGGTTCGATCTTGCCAATAATGGTGGAATAGCTGCTCCGGGCGCGTGTGTAGGCGGCCAGCGCCGCCGCCTTCGAAAAACTTCCAGCAAGCTGGACGCCCCACGGCGCAAAGAGCGCTGAGGCGGCAACAAAGCGAGGTTCCGAGCGGCGAATGGCGGCTGTCGTTTGTAGACAGGTTAGCTTCGAGGATATGGCGCTGTCGGTTATCGTTTCCGCCGCGGCGTCGCCGGTCCAGTCTTCGACCGGATGTCGCGTGATGGTCCGAACGTAGTCGCGGGTCTCGGCCGGCAAATTGCCGTGGCCGGCGAGCCAGTTCGCAACACGGAGAGGACCGGCATTGTAGGCCGCGGCGGCCAGTCCAAGATTGCCGAAACGCTGCTTGAGGTCGGCGAGAAGCTCGGCGGATTTTGGTATTGCTTCTTCGGGATCGAATGGATTGGCAAGGCCACGTTCATCAGCCGTCTTTGGCATGAATTGCGCGATGCCCCGCGCGCCCGCGGGACTGATCGTGTTGGGCCGAAAGCTGCTTTCCTGCCATATCAGCCGTGTCAGGAAAGCAACCGGCAGACTCTGAGTTCGAGCCGACAATTCGATAAGGCGGCAGACGGATGTTTCCATCAATTCAACGTTGCCCGTCGCTGCGTTTTCTGATCCTGCCAGCGCGGAGCCGCCGCAAAACAGGGCGAGCAAGCCCAAGGATCGAAGGGTCGACCGCTCTAGCATTGAGATGTCTCAACACGCTTCCCATTACGCGATTATTATGTCTCCAAACAGACCTTACGCTAGGCTCGTCGACCTATAGCAGCAAGACTGTCGAGTCGAAATGGTCGAATATAAGTCTGCTTATGGCGCTGAACGTAAGTGCCGGCACGGCTCGCTTCGCAATGGCCAATGTGACAACGCCCCTTGTCGGGATCCTTAGTTCGGTTGGAGAGTTCTTGCGCCACCACCGCCAAAGCCCCGCGCGGGCGCGAAAGCCGGCGGGGCAGGACCCCGGAAGAGCCCTTGGTGCTCGACGAGGCAGGATTAGTGATGCTCTGTTCCCCGCGGAAGTCCGGTCCTTTCTGGATTACCTTATGCCTGGCTTTTCGCTGAACAAATCATCCACTGATTACGGAGTCGTACATGCCATCACGTGTTTTGATTTGGGTATCAATTTTTATAGGCTCCACGATCGGAGGGAGTATTCCCGCACTGTGGGGTTCTGGAATCTTCTCCTACTCATCACTGCTACTGAGCGGTATAGGAGCATTGGTAGGATTATGGATTGCCTTCAAAATATAAGACAACGCCGGAAGCAAAGGCAGGGCCTTATCGCGGCGACTTCGTGCCATGCCTGTGAATAAGCATGGAATAAGGACCCCGCTTTTGGGGTGATTTGCATCCAATCGGGACCCCGGGGCTGAGGGTCCACAGTGGCCTCCTGGATTTTGGGAGGCCGAGATTGGAATGCTGGTTGTGGAAACGATCGCCAAGATTCGCCGGGCGTTTTTTGTTCAGAAAAAGCCGATCAAGGAGATTTGCCGGGAGCTGCACGTCTCCAGAAAGGTCGTCCGGAAGGTCATCCGATCCGAAGCGACCGAGTTCCATTACGAACGCTTGACGCAGCCGCTTCCCAAGATCGGACCGTGGCGGGAGCGGCTGGATTCCCTGCTGTTGGAGAATGCAGAAAAATCGGCGCGCGAGCGGCTGACGCTTGTTCGGCTATTCGAAGAACTGCGCAGCCTTGGTTATGCCGGAAGCTACGACGCGGTTCGCCGTTACGCGAAAACGTGGCGCAAGGAACGCGGTGTGGCGCTGGCGCAGGCTTATGTGCCGCTCACCTTTGCTCCCGGCGAGGCCTATCAGTTCGACTGGAGCCATGAAATCGTCGTGCTGAACGGCGCGACGGTGACCGTGAAGGTCGCCCATATGCGGCTCTGTCACAGCCGCATGCCGTTTGTCCGCGCCTATCCACGCGAGACCCAAGAGATGGTCTTTGACGCGCATGACCGCGCCTTTGCCTTTTTCAAAGGCGCCTGCGAGCGCGGCATTTATGACAATATGAAAACCGCGGTGGAGACAATCTTCGCCGGCAAGGACCGGCAATACAATCGCCGCTTCCTTCAAATGTGCGGGCATTATCTCGTCGAGCCAGTGGCCTGCACGCCGGCCTCGGGCTGGGAAAAGGGCCAGGTCGAGAACCAGGTCGGCTTGGTGCGTGAGCGCTTTTTCACGCCGCGCCTGAGATTCAAGAGCTATGACGAATTGAATGCCTGGCTCCTCGACAAATGTGTCGCTTACGCCAAGGCGCATCGTCATCCAGAATGCGCCAGCCGCACGATCTGGGAGGTTTTCGAGGACGAACGGCAAAAGCTCGTGCAACTGCGCGGCCGCTTCGACGGCTTCCATGCAGTGAGCGCGGCGGTGTCCAAGACCTGCCTTATCCGGTTCGATAACAACAAATACTCGGTGAAGGCGCGCGCGGTCGGGCGTCCGGTCGAAATCCACGCTTATGCAGACCGGATCGTCATTCGCCAGGACGGGATCGCCGCCGGCGAACATCGGCGATCCTTTGGCCGCGAAGAGACGATTTACGATCCCTGGCATTACGTTCCGGTTCTGGCCCGCAAGCCCGGCGCTCTGAGGAATGGCGCGCCGTTCAAGGACTGGGTCTTGCCCTCGGCCATGGAGAAAATTCGCCGCAAACTCACCGGCTCCGCCGATGGCGATCGGCAGATGGTGAAAATCCTCGCGGCGGTTCTCGACGACGGGCTGCCGGCGGTCGAGGCCGCCTGTGCCGAGGCGTTGAGCGAGGGCGTCCATTCCGCCGACGTCGTTCTCAACATTCTGGCGCGTCGCCGTGATCCCGGTCCGCCACTCACCATACTCACCCCGGACGCGCTGAAACTCCGGCACGTCCCGCTCGCCGATTGTGCCCGGTACGATCAACTGAGGAGTTCAGGCTGATGGAACGCACGCAAATCTTCGACCTCATGAGCGAACTCAAGCTCTTCGGCATGCGAACCGCCTATGATGATGTGATGGCGGCTGGCATAAAGCGGCAGCACGAGCCGCCACAAATCGTCGGCGATCTTCTTAAGGCCGAAATTGCCGAAAAGCAGGCGCGCTCCATCAAATATCAGATGACCATCGCCAAACTCCCTCTGGCCAAGGACATCGATGACTTCGACTTTGACGGCACGACCGTCAACGAAACCCTGGTGCGTGATCTTTCCGGAGGCGGCTTCATCGCGCAGCAACGCAACGTCGTTCTCGTGGGGGGCACCGGGACCGGCAAGACGCATCTCGCCATTGCCATCGCGCGAAGCTGCATCCGCGCCGGCCTGCGCGGCCGCTTCTTCAATACAGTCGATCTCGTCAATCGCCTGGAGGCCGAAGCACGCGCAGGGCGGCAGGGACGAATCGCCGATTACCTCACTCGCAAGGACTTCACCGTTCTCGACGAACTCGGCTATCTGCCCTTCGCTCAGGCTGGCGGGCAATTGCTCTTCCATCTCGTTAGCCAGCTCTACGAACGCACCTCGGTGATCGTCACGACCAATCTGGCGTTCGGCGAATGGCCGAGCGTCTTCGGCGACGCCAAGATGACGACCGCGCTCCTCGATCGTCTCACCCATCACTGCGACATCGTCGAAACCGGAAATGAAAGCTGGCGCTTCAAAAACCGCGCCTAGCGCTCAAAGCCCCCTCCCACGCCACCGCGCTCGCCCCGGCTGCGCAACCCTGACCAGCTCCGCCGGGGGCGAGCGCTGTCGTTCCTCCCCGCCAAAAGGGGTACCTTTTGCACACCGATCCGGGGTCCCGATTCAATGCTGTTTGACACCATGCCTGCAGGGCCGATGCCACGGAAGGCTGGGTGCGTTCTTACCGAGGTGAGATGGCGTTGGACGTTGAAGTTGTTGTTAACTGCTGCATGAAGAAGAGAAATTGCTGCATGGATCACGCGCTCTTGAAACCTTCATTTTGCGCTCTCGCTTGTGGTGGCTTGAGAGCCCGAGATCGCGGACTGCGGCGGCATTGTCACATTGGCCACGAATCGGCGATTTTCGAGCCGACTTTGCTCGGCGACGAGTATCGTAAGCCATTGAATTTGGACATCTGAGCCTTGAGGCGGCCTTCCTCATGTGTACTAGTTGATATTTGATCCGACATTTGGTGTCATAAGGCCGAAGCGAGAGCCGAGGCCGGGCGCGGAGCTGGCCAGGGTTGCGGAGAGCCCGGCCTCGGCGTTTTATGAGGACACTGGCGTTGCAAGAGATCAGCCGCAGGAAGCCAATCCTGGCGAACCGGACCGCGCCCGAGATCGAGGCGCGGATCGTTGAATTTTCGCTGGAGCAGCCGGCCTTCGGCCAGATCCGCGTCGCTAACGAAATGAGGAAACTTGGCCACTCGATCTCGCCGGCCGGCGTGCGCGGCGTCTGGCAGCGCCATGATCTCGAGACGATGAAGAAACGGCTCAAGGCGCTGGAAGCCAAGGTTGCTGAGGCAAGGCCGGATCCTGACCGAGGCGCAGGTCATAGCCTTGGAGAAAGCCAAGACCGAAAAGGAGGCGCACGGGCCAAGTTCGAGAGCGAATGCCCGGGCTACTGCGGGGCGCAGGACACGTTCTATGTTGGCAACATGAAAGGGGTCGGCCGCATCTACCAACAGACCTTCATCGACACCTATTCGAAAGTGACGTTTGCCAAACTCTATGATCGCAAGACGCCGATCACCGCGGCCGACCTCTTGAACGATCGGGTCGTGCCCTTCTTCGACGAAAAGGACGTGAAGCTCTCACGTGTTCTGACCGATCGCGGCACCGAATATTGCGGCAATCCCGAGCATCACGAATACGAGCTCTATCTCGCGGTGGAAGATATTGACCATTCCAGGACCAAGACGAAGAGCCCACAAACGAATGGCATCGCTGAGCGCTTCCACAAGACAGTGCTGGATGAGTTCTATCGCATCGCCTTCCGAAAGAGGCTCTATGCCTCGATCGGGGATTTGCAGGACGACCTCGATCTATGGGTCAAAAGCTACAACGAGGAGAGACCGCATCAAGGCCGCTGGTGCTTCGGCAAGACGCCGCTGCAAACATTCCTTGACGCCATCCCGATTGCGAGGGAAAAAATGATCGCTGCCTGACCACCATCGGCAGTGAACCGGCCATCTCCAAAAGGACGCCGTATGTAAGATCAAATACAAGCTAATACAGCTATTGACAAGTAAAACGAACGAACGTGATGGTGTGGACGGCGCCCGCACCGGCATCTCGCTCAATGAAGAGCTGTGCCAAGACGGTTGTCGTTGAGCAACCCTCTGAAGGAGCGCCGTCCCTGGGAAAGTCTATCACCGATTTGTCGTCTGTCACGACTGTTGGCCTCGATCTGGCCAAGCATGTCTTTCAGGTTCATGCGATCGACGCCTTTGGCCGCGTGATCGTCGCCAAGGCGCTTCGGCGCAAGGACGTGCTGGCCTTCTTCGCGCAATTGCCCGAGTGTCTTGTCGGTATGGAAGCCTGCGGTTCGGCCCATCATTGGGCGCGCGAGCTGATCAAGCTCGGCCATGACGCTCGGATGATGCCGCCGGCCTATGTCAAACCCTATGTGCGTCGGCAAAAGAATGACGCGGCCGACGCCGCCGGGATCTGCGAAGCGGTGACAAGGCCTTCGATGCGCTTTGTCGGCGTGCGCACGCTGGAGAACCAGGCGGTGCTCATGCATCACAAGGTGCGCGAAATGCTGGTGGCGCAACGCACGCAACTGATCAACGCGCTTCGCGGGCATCTGGCCGAGATTGGGGTCATCGCGGCGCAGGGGCTCAAGAACGCCCGCGAAATGGCGGGGCTCGTCATGGCGGAAGGCGACGAGACGATTCCGGCCTGCGTCCGCGCGGCGCTCGCCCCGCTCGTGCGTCAACTGCATGCTCTGGATCAGGAGATTGCACGCAGCGATCGAAGCATCGCCGCGATGGCTCGAGGCGACGAAATGGCGCGCCGGCTGATGACTATTCCTGGCTTCGGCCCGGTGACGGCCTCGGCGATGGCCGCGAGCGTTCAAGACGTCTCCGCTTTCTCGGGCCCGCGTGAGTTCGCCGCCTTTCTTGGCCTGACGCCGAGACAAAACTCGTCCGGCGGCAAGGAGCGATTGGGCCGCATCTCGAAGATGGGCAATCGATATTTGCGGACATTGCTCGTCGTGGGCGCGCATGCGGTCCTCTATCATCGCAAGCCGCACGACGACGCGCTGCGATCCTTTGCGAAGAAGCTCATGCAGACTAAGCCCTTCAAGCTTGTCGCCGTCGCGCTCGCCAATAAAATGGCGCGCATCGCCTTCGCGATCATGCGCGGTAAGACAACCTATAGCGCAGCTCCGGCGTAACGACCGCCGACATCGTCAGCGGCCAAGGGCTGCAAAAGAATCGAGGGTGACCAAGAGGTGATGCGAAGAGCGCGGATTGATCCCAAAGCCCGTGGCATTGTCTGCGCCGTCAAGCGCGCCAACGTGATTTGGGGCAAGGGATCAGCGGACAACATCAGGGCCAGCGGGGCGTCAAAACCCGCATCGACAGGCCGAAGACATGACCGCACCCACGATCAAACGCAACGCCGCAAAAAAACCCTTGATCAGCGGGCGCCGTCCAGACATGACAATGCCGTTCAGGCCATCGGGCGCACTATCCCGACACCAATTCTCCGGGGATTACACCATCAGTATGTTCGGATTGGATTTCCGACAAGGACAGGCTCTCTTCTTTCGGATCGCGATCTGCTTTGTCGCTACGGCAGCGTCGCAATGATGGCACTGACAGCTGCCAATTGAGCATTCAGAGCCGCCTGCAGCTCCTGGAACGCGGCCTTGATTTCCGATGGCGTCTCGCAATTGCATTGATCGATGAGCTGAGCGACGACGTTATTGATTTTGTCCGTAATGGTGCCTGTTGCCATTTTGACCTCCTATGAGTAACCCGTCCCTACGGGGCGCGCAAATGCGCCAACGCCGAACCGATATTCAGACATTCCTCGCATCCGAGCGCGCTCGGCGTTACGTCACGGATGGTTCTGGCGTGCGCACATTGGTTGGGCATTAAGCTCTCGCGATCTCGGCAGCAGACGTAGCGGCGCTACCGCTCCGGGCCAGATAGGCATGAAGCGCCGACACCACCTGCGCGCCCTCTCCGACGGCGGCGGCGACGCGCTTGACCGAACCCGAGCGTACGTCGCCGATGGCGAACACGCCAGAGCGATTCGTTTCCAGTGCGTGACGTTTTTCGCCGCCAACTTCACCCGTGCGGACAAACCCTTTTTCATCTAGCGCCACATCGCATTGCGCAAGCCAGTCTGTATTCGGTTCGGCGCCGATGAAAAGGAAAAGGTGACTTATAGCACGCGTCGTTTCTTCGTTGAGTAAGCAGTGGCGCCAACGCAGACTTTCGAGATTCCCCTCGCGACCTTCCAGCGCCGTGACCTCGCAACGGGTCACCACTTCGATATTTGGCTGCGCTTTGATGCGCTCGACAAGGTAATGGGACATGGTCTCTTCCAGACTTTCGCGGCGAGCCAACAGCCACACCTTCTTTACGTGGCTCGCTAGATAGACGGCCGCCTGTCCGGCCGAATTACCCGCGCCGACCAGCGCCACTTCCTGACCGCCGCAAAGCTTCGCCTCGATCGGGGAGGCCCAGTAGTGCACCGACGATCCTTCGAACTGTGCGAGGTTTGGCACATCAAGGCGTCGATAGCGCGCGCCGCTCGCCACCACGACCGCGCGAGCCCGCAAGCTCTCGTCATCGCCAACAGTCAGGAAATAGCTCTTGCTGTTTTCAATTGTTCGCTCGCTTAACTGACGCGCTTGGTCCGGTATCACCATTTCCGCGCCAAACTTCTGCGCCTGATTATAGGCGCGCGCCATCAAAGCCATTCCCGAAATACCGGTCGGGAATCCAAGATAGTTTTCAATGCGCGAAGAAGCACCTGCCTGTCCGCCGAAGGCGCGGCAATCGAGCACAATGACCTCCAAGCCTTCCGAGGCAGCGTATACGGCGGCAGCCAATCCCGCGGGGCCCGCGCCAACGATCGCGACGTCATAGACCTTCTTCGCATCTATCGGCCGCAACAGGCCGATACAGCGCGCGAGCTCGTTCTCGCTGGGGTTACGCAGCAACTTGCCGTTCGGACACAAAACAATGGGCAAATGATGCGCGTTCACATCAAAACGCTCAATCAAGGTCTTCGCACAAGCATCGCTGTCGGAATCGAGTACGCGATGTGGCTGGCCATTTCGGGCAAGAAACCCCTGCAAGCGCAATACGTCTGCGATGACTTGCGTGTCCAATGATGACCGGGCCACTCGCGCCGCTTTCCAACAAACCCACGCGGCGCAGGATCAACGCCCGCATGATCCGCTCGCCAAGCTCGGCCTCCTGCACCAATAGATCGCGGAGTTTGTCCGACCGAACGACGAGAGCTTGAACCGGCTCTAGAGCGTCGGCGTCCACCAGGGACGGGCGGGCGGAGAGCTGTGCCAGTTCCCCCGCAAATTGTCCCGGCAGGTGCGTGACGATGGTTTCGCGCTGTTCAGGTCCACAACCCTCTGTGACTTCTACCTTCCCCGAAAGTATTACGATCAAGCCCGGCGCAACGTGGCCCGCTCTTACGATGCGTTCTCCCGTTTCATAAAACTTCGGCTCGCCGAAGCGGCGAAGGCGATCGATGTCCGCCTGCGTCATTGTGGGAAACATTTGGTCCCGCCGGGCGCCGAGCATCGGATGCGCAGATTGAGACATGGTCTTCCTTCAGCAATAAGCCGCTGTCCACCCAAGCGGACATTCAAGTGCAAAGTGGCGCTTAGCCTTCGCTTTGTATTGCAATTCCTAAGCCTATCATGAATGGCGCTGAGCCTAACGGTACGCCGCTCGACTATCGCAACTCTTCCCTACATCAACTGGTACACTTCTACGCCGCGATCCAGTACATTTTGTCTCCGCCGTTGACAATGAGTGTCCGTCCGAAGAGATATTGAATCTTATGAGTCATTTGTGATTTAAGGGTGGTTCCTGATGCGAAGGGGGTCCCCCATGTGGACGGTGGAGAATCGCGGGCGGTACGACCGCGGCAAGTTACGATATCCGAGCGATCTGACCGACTCCGAATGGGAGCTGGTTGAACCGCTCATTCCACCGGGCAAGCGCGGCGGTGGCAAGCGGACCGTGGTGATGCGTGAGGTGGTGAACGGCCTCATGTACATTTTGTCGACCGGCGGTCAGTGGCGGGCGATCCCGAAGGACCTGCCGCCGAAGAGCACGATCTACGACTATTTCGACCTGTGGACCTACGACGGCACATTGGAGGATATCCACCACGCCCTTTATGTGAAGTGTCGCGAGCAGGCCCAACGGGAGGCCAGCCCGACCGCCGCCGTCATCGATAGTCAAAGCGTGAAAAGCGCCGAAAAAGGGGGGCCTGCATCGATCCGCACGGCTATGATGCGGGCAAGAAGATCAAGGGTAAGAAGCGACATATTCTCGTAGACACGTTGGGCTTGCTGCTTCATGCCGTTGTCCATCCGGCCGATATTCAAGATCGCGATGGCGGCATTCTCGTCATGGCGACCCTGTTCGGGATGTTTCCTTTCTTGAAAAAGCTCTTCGCCGACGGCGGCTATCAAGGACCCGAATTCAACCAGGCTTTGGCACGAGTGCTCCCGCATCTGAAAGCTGAAATCGTCAAGCGTTCCGATCACGCCAAGGGATTTGTGGTGTTGCCCAAACGCTGGATCGTCGCGCGCACTTTCGCTTGGCTCAATCGATGTCGAAGGCTCGCCAAGGACTGGGAGAACCTCAATCGAAAAGCGCTCGCACTTGCGCCTCGCCTCAATCCGCCTCATGCTCAGAAGACTTTGTAATCCCGCATGAAGTCACCGGACAGACTCTGAGAGCCGCCGAGGCCCTTTGCGCGTAGTACCGGGCATTGAGAGCAGATGGCACGTTTCCGGGATGGCAGGCGCGCGAGCGGGTCAACGGCGCCAGCGGTGGGGAAGGCCAGCGCCCCAGCCTGACCGGCTCGAACAGCGGTTCCACGGGCGTTTTCCACGCGGCGGTGGCCGGCGCGATGAGTGTAGTGGAACTCGCCACCACTCATCCGCCCTTCCAAGCATTAAAGGCCCGCTTGGACATGAGGGTGGGCCTTGTTACGGCGTGGCATTGTCGCGTCGTTGGTGGGCTTGCCGCTCAGCGACGTCAGCCGGACGATCCACGATGATCAAAATCAGCTACAGCGGCTATCGTTTTCCGCCCGAAATCATCCAACAGGCGATCTGGCTTTATGTCCAGTTCACCCTGAGCTTTCGGAATGTCGAGGATCTGCTGGCCGAACGTGGGATCATGGTCTCCTACGAGAGTCGCTATAGCTGATCTTGGTCATTACCGATGGTTACGGCTGAAGGTCATTGACGGCAAGCCGACTGGCGACGTGACAATGCAATAAGCAGCGTTTCGGAAGGGTTCCTCTTGCGCAAAGTCAACAGTTTCGCGGCTACCATGGGGCTGATCCTCGCCACTGTCGCGTTTCTGCCGCATTCTGTTTCGGCAGCTAACAGGAGCGGGTTGTGGGTCGTTGTCCATGATATCTGTCTGCCAGCCTTCCAAGGCATCGGCGTGCCGTTTCCTTGCACCGAGGTCAACATCGCCGACGGTCTTGATCGAGGCTATGCCGTGCTCCAGACGCCTTCGAGCGCCCCGCATGTAATCGTTGTCCCAACCATTCGCATTTCCGGCATCGAAAGTCCGGCGTTGCAGAGCGCAAACGCACCAAACTATTGGGAGGCAGCATGGGACGCCCGCCGCTTCGTCGAGGAAGGGGCGGGTCGCCGACTGTCGCGCGACAAGATCGGAATGGCAATTAATTCGGCGGCCAGTCGCAGCCAGGACCAGCTGCACATTCATGTCGCCTGCATCGCTCCGGCGGTCGCTAATGTCTTGCGCCGCCATCAAGCGAAAATTCACGAAGCCTGGTCTTTTCTTCGCCCGGCGCTTCTCGGGCACCGATTTGCGGCAATGAAGATCGAGACGGATAGCTTGGCCCACGTGGATCCTTTCAAGTTGCTCGCGAGCGGTCTCCCGTCGGGCAAGTTTTCTATGGGAACGCAAACACTGGCTGTGATCGGAGCGACGTTCGCCGATGGCCGGACCGGTTTCTACCTTTTGGCCAACGACTCCGGTGCCTCGCCGAGGAATTTCGTGAGCGCGGAAGCACTGCTTGATGACAAGTGCGCCAACTGACCAGGGCCGGATGCGAGGAGGCGTTTTGGGAGTTAGCGAGCGGGGCCAAGAGCGACCGCTCGCGGCTTGCGGTGAACGGCCAGTGACTTTCTAATTGACCTTGGCAGGCTTTGTTCTGTTCGTTATTTCGCTCATCGTTACTGTTGTTATCGAGTTTCCGATCGCCAAGCGAATTAAGGCTTGGACGATTTTGACGCTACCGGACAACTGGCAGCGGCCTTGCCTGCCTCGTAGCCGGAGCGATCTTCCAATAAAGACCTGCATCAGGATCGAGTCTTTATTCTGTTTCGACTAATACGGCCGGACACAAGGCGGGTCTTACGCTATGAATTGGCTCAAGGGCGGTGAAGATGTGCTACTTGGCAGAATTTACAGACCACCAATTCCTGTGAAAGGAACCCCAATGACCGACGGCTTAAGCCCTTTATCGCAGCCTGCCACGCCGATTCCGGCGGATGACCCCGAAAGGAATCTCACTGTTGCGCGGTCAGATGGCGCGACCTTCCCTCACATCGGATTGGTGGGAGACACCTATACGATCCTTGTCACGGGCAAAGACACCGCCGGGCGCTACTGCCTCATCGACATGCACATCCCGCCAGGTGGCGGTCCTCCCATGCATCGCCATGATTTCGAAGAGATGTTCACCATCCTTCAGGGCGAAGTAGAGGTTTCCTTTCGCCGCAAAAAGTCGATCGTGCGAGCCGGTGAAACCATCAACATTCCGGCGAATGCACCGCACCAATTCCAAAACAAGAGCGGGCAACCGGCACGGATGCTGTGCCTGTGCTCGCCAGCCGGGCAGGAAGAGTTTTTCATGGAAGTCGGCTTCCCCGTCGAAACCCGGACAACGCCGGCACCTAAGCTCGACGAGGCCAGCCAAGCAGGCTTCGTAGCAAAAGCGCAGGCCCTTGCTACGAAATACCGGACTGAGCTTTTACGTCCCTAGACTAAAACTCGCGCCGCTCGCTCCTCCAATTTTCGTCCTCATTTTCATGCGCGCGCCCTAAACCCCCCAGTTCAACCGCGGTTTCAGGCCGAACGGCTTCAACTTTCGCGCGAGTTTTCCATGATGCGCTGGGGCTTCCCGCATTCGGCCTCAAAGGCGGCCAGCGTGTGGTTGAAAAAGAAATAGCCCGACGCGCATCGGAACGATAAACGATGACCACGTGGCTCCTTCGCCGGACGATATAGCTACATTCTTACCTCTGGTCGTTTCCCTAGCGACAACGTTCGGCACGATCATCACTCACGCACTAGCCCTGATAGCGACACTTCGTCCGCTACGAGCGAAGGCTGGGCCGTGCCGGTATCCGGTTCTGGAGAAACCTGGCCATAGTAGCCGGGCCACGATCGTCGAGCTGGCGGCGCACCCCACTCCTGCATTCCATGCTGGGCTATGAATTCCTCAAACACCGGCTTGACTGAAAGATGCGGACGCGCGCGGGCAAGCGTCGCCGCCACCATGCCTTGCGTGGGGCCGATGTCGACGACACCCTTATAATCGTTCCATGGGAATTTTGCGGCGATCGCCTAGGCCGCATTCACTTTTACGTAGCCACGATCGTCCAGTTCGACGCCGGCCACCTCAAGCCCAATCCCAGCTGTATTGGGAATGCGTCCCGCCGCCATCAGGATATCGCTGCCTTCAATGGTCATCTCGCCTGAAGACGCGCGCACTTGCAGGCTAACACCTGCTCCTGATTGACCCTCTACACGGATTACGTCGGCCAGCAGAGAGGAGAACCTCGATGGCGTCGCCACTGAAGATTTGCCGAATCTCGTCCGCGACGTCGGGATCTTCGTGACCAGCGAGCTGAGGTCCATGCTCAACGATTGTCACGCGGCTACCGACGCGACGATAAGCCTGTGCCAATTCGAGGCCGACATATCCGCCGCCGAGCACGATCAAGTGTGCGGGCAAACGGGCGAGTTCCAGGGCCTCGATATTTGTGAGCGGCCCGGCAGCAACGAGGCCGGGAATGGCCGGAATCGCCGCATGTGTTCCAAGATTGAGGAAAACCAGGTCGCCCGCGAGCAGGCGTGTACCCCCGTCATTCAAGCGCACCTCAAGGGTTTTTGGAGCCACAAAATGCCCCGGCCCCCATGACCAGTTCGGCGCCACTCGAATTATAGCGCTGCAGGTGCATAGTAATCAGGCCTTCGACCATGTCGCGCTTGCGCTGCCGGACTTTGGCCATATCGACCGCAACGAAACCCGTCGATGTCCCAAACTGTGCGGCGTGACGCACCAAATCTGCGACCTTTGCGCTCCAGATCTCATTCTTACTCGGGAGACAATTGGTGTTCGGGCAGGAGCCGCCTATCCATCGGCGCTCCACGCGCCATGTGCCAGGCCAAGTACTTGCCCCCCTCTCCACTACCAAGGACAAGAGCGTCGAATTGTTCTGGTTGAGCCACGACTTATACCAACGGCATTGGGGAATGACCGATGCCCAGTCTCGCGTGGTAATTGAGGCGATGCGCTTTGGTTCAGCGGCGAGAGCATTTCATGCGGCGCAACACGCATCAACGATATCGGTATAGCTTTTGAACACGCGGTTGCCGAGATGGTTCTGGCGCAGGAACTGCCAGATGTTCTCGACGGGGTTCAACTCGGGACAATAGGACGGCAGTTGGAGCAGACTGATATTGCCTGGAACCCGCGGCTTTTCGCCCGTCTGGTGCCATCCGGCTCCATCGAGGAGCAAGACGGCGTGACTGCCGTGCGTCACCTGGCAGCTGATCTCCTCGAGATGCAGGTTCATCGCTTGGGCGTTGGCATAAGGCAGCACCAAAGCCGCGCCGATATCGCGACGCGGGCAGACAGCGCCGAATATGTAGGCCCATTCGTGGCGCTGATCGCGCGGGGCGGGCGGCCGGCTGCCGCGCTCCGCCCAGACGCGGGTCAATGTGCCCTGCTGACCACCACGGGCTTCATCCCGCCACCATGGTTCGATCGGTTTTTCGCGCCCATGCTTGGGGATGACGGCTTTGACCAGATCGGCGAAGTTTTTTTGTGTGTCTCCTGCGCCGCCGGGTCCTGCCGCGGATGTCGCGGCCGCACCGACAGCCGCCGAAAGCCGAGGCGGCGCAGCATCGCGCCGACGCCGCGCTCGGCCAAGGTCACATTGAACCGCGCCTTGATTACGCGGGCCAGATCCACCCGGCGCCAGCGAACCACACCATCCACGGCAAGGTCTGGTCCTTTGCGAACCAGCTCTGCTCCTGCCGCGTCCTGCTCTGGAGTGAGCCGTGGTTTCGGTCCAGCTGCCATCCGGTTGCAGAGCCCGGCGATTCCTTCGGCATTGTAGCGTAGAACCCAGTCGCGCAAGGTCTGCCGGTCCATGCCACGGAGCTTGCCGCCTTCGCACCGCTTGTATCCTTCAAGCACCAAGGCCAGCGCCAACACCCGCCGCGTTGCATCGGCGTCATTGCTGCGTGTCGCCGCCGCGCGGAGTTCCGCCGCCGTGTAATCGTCGCGCGTAATTGTCAAAGCCATCGGCATCAGAGTCTCCGCGAATCATTGCTGAAGCCGCAGCGAATCACGCCAGCCCTCATTTGCAAAGACCAACTGAGTCAGAGGTCAATGCCGCTAACATTATTCCGATGGGGGGCGCGCCGACGGCGCCAAGCGTCAGGGCGACAACCCGCTCGGCCGCCTCGCCCATCGAGCGGCTTGATCCGCGAGGGCCGAGTCTTGTCGCGAAGCAGACCCTCGAACCCTTCTTCCAAGAAGCGTTCCTGCCAGCGCCAAACGCAAGTCTTGGACTTGCAGGTTCGTTGCATGATCTCGTTCGTGCCGGCCCCATCGGCCGTGAAGAGAACAATCTCGGTTCGCCACAGGTACTTCTGCGCGACATTGCGATCGTCGATGAGATTTTCAAGCCGACGCCGATCGGCCAACGAAACGGTGATGGATTTTCCTGCGCGCATCGCGCAGACTCGCACATGCCGCAAATCTGGGGAATCCCAATAGGGACTCAAATGTTAGATTTGATCCACTAGCCATGCCGGAACGGTTTGATACCCTTGTCCTTGGCAGTGGAAATGGCGGCATGTATCTGGCCTGGCATATGGCGCGATCCGGGCGGCGTACCGCCGTGGTGGAGCGCCGGTGGATCGGTGGCTCCTGCCCCAACACCAACTGCCTCCCCAGCAAGAATGAGATCTGGAGCGCGAAGGTTGCCGACTTGGTGCATCACGGCGCAAGCTTTGGCGCGAATATGGGTTCCGTCGTAACCGACATGGCCAAGGTCCGTCAGCGCAAGCGCGACATGGTCGAAGGCATGATCGACATAACTTTGCAGCAATACAAGGTGACCGGCGCGGAATTGATCATGGGAGCCGGGAATTTCGTGGCGCCGAAAACGCTCGAGGTGCGCTTGAACGGCGGTGGCACGCGCCTGCTCGTGGGCGATCAGGTTTTTCTCAACATCGGAACACACGCGACAAGTCCGAGCGTGCCTGGCCTCGATGCGGCCGGACCACTTACAAACATCGAGTCGTTGGAACTCGACTATGTGCCACAACATTTGATCGTCCTCGGCGGCGGGTATGTCGGCCTGGAAATGGCGCAGGCATATCGTCGCTTCGGCAGCCGCGTTACGATCATCGAGCATGGACCTCAGCTCGCTGGCCGGGAGGACCAAGACGTCGCGGACGAGATGCGGCGGATCCTCAGTGACGAAGGAATTGACATTATAGTGGCGGCGGAGACACGCCGCGTGCAGGGTCGCTCGGGAGGGGATGTCAGCCTTCTGGTGCGCACGTCCTCAGGTGAGCAGACCATCGAGGGTAGCGACATCCTGGTCGCGGCAGGGCGCACTCCCAACACCGCCGGGATCGGGCTCGAGGTGGCCGGTGTTGAATTGGACGGCCGTGGCTACATTAAAGTCAATGAGCGCCTGGAGACCAGTGCGCCCGAGGTCTGGGCGATCGGAGAATGTGCCGGCAGCCCACAGTTCACCCACGTATCCTTCGACGACTTCCGGATCATTCGGGACAATTTGGCCGGGGCAAACCGCACGACCCGAGACCGGTTGATTCCCTACTGCATGTTTACGGATCCCCCGCTCGCACGGGTGGGACTGAGCGAAGGCGAGGCGCAACGTCAAGGTATCGAAGCGCGCGTCGCAAAACTGCCGATGAGTGGCGTGCTGCGCTCAGCGATGCCATTCGTTTGTGGGCTCTTCGTCTTGGTCCTGGAATGGTCAATATCTTCCACCGCGAGATAGAGCTCGTATTCGTGATGCTCGGGATTGCCGCAATATTCGGTGCCGCGATCGGTCAGAACACGTGAGAGCTTCACTTCCTTTTCGTCGAAGAAGGGCACGACCCGATCGTTCAAGAGGTCGGCCGCGGTGATCGGCGTCTTGCGATCATAGAGTTTGGCAAACGTCACTTTCGAATAGGTGTCGATGAAGGTCTGTTGGTAGATGCGGCCGACCCCTTTCATGTTGCCAACATAGAACGTGTCCTGCGCCCCGCAGTAGCCCGGGCATTCGCTCTCGAACTTGGCCCGTGCGCCTCCTTTTCGGTCTTGGCTTTCTCCAAGGCTATGACCTGCGCCTCGGTCAGGATCCGGCCTTGCCTCAGCAACCTTGGCTTCCAGCGCCTTGAGCCGTTTCTTCATCGTCTCGAGATCATGGCGCTGCCAGACGCCGCGCACGCCGGCCGGCGAGATCGAGTGGCCAAGTTTCCTCATTTCGTTAGCGACGCGGATCTGGCCGAAGGCCGGCTGCTCCAGCGAAAATTCAACGATCCGCGCCTCGATCTCGGGCGCGGTCCGGTTCGCCAGGATTGGCTTCCTGCGGCTGATCTCTTGCAACGCCAGCTCGCCGCCTTTGTCATAGAGTTCCTTGAGGCGGTAGAAGCTGTCGCGGCTATAGCCGAGCATCTTGCAGGCCTGGCTCACATTGCCGAGCTGCCTGGCGAGCTTGAGCCAAGCCCACCTTTCCTTTGATAATCTTCTGGTCCTTGGTCATCGTCGGTGTCCTCATAAAACGCCGAGGCCGGGCTCTCCGCAACCCTGGCCAGCTCCGCGCCCGGCCTCGGCTCTCGCTTCGGCCTTATGACACCAAATGTCGGATCAAATATCAACTAGTACAGATGAAGAAATCATGAAACGCGTATGCTTCGCGCCGCCGGCCAAGGAGCGGTTATGGCACGCACCAAGACCGGCAGCGATTGGGTCGCGGGAGCAGACTCATCGCTCATTGAACAAGCGCAATCGCTCGCTGGCGACCGCTGCCATGGCCGAGAGGGACTTGCCGTAGATTTTGTAGGGAACAACTTCGTCTGAATTCTCGGCCAGTGCCGCCTCGAGACCATGTCGCCAGGCAAGACGCAGCTCGGTGCTGATATGGACGATCGTCATGCCGGCCGATATTGCTTTTTGAAAGTCGCCGTCGTCTGTTCCCGATCCTCCGTGGAGGGTAAGAGGCATGCCTGTGGCTGCCGCGAGCTCGCCGATGCGGCTAATGTCGAGGCGCTTTCGCACGCTGCCGCTGATCATACTCTTGAGCAGCCCATGCATATTTCCGACCGCGGGAGCCAGGACGGGTGGCTTCGACAAAACGCTTGGCGTCATCGGTTTTCGTCAGCAGGCGCGAACTCTCGGGCACGCTGTCGTGGATCTCCGAGCCGCTGCCGATGAAACCCAACTCGCCCTCGACGATAATCCGCGGATTGATCGACTTGACCGCCTCTACAGCCTGTCTGGTAAACTCGATGTTCTTTTCCAAGGGCATAGTGGAAACATCGAAGCCAATCATATCGTAGCCTGCCTTCGCCGCTTCGACCGCACGTTCCAAGGAATGGGTGTGATCGGCATTGACGAAGATCGGGTGGTCGAGCTCCTCGCGCAGGCTGGCGACCACGGCGACAGTCTCGCCGACACCGATGAAGTCGCGCTCGCCCTCGGAAGTGCCGATCAGTACGGGCACTTTCAATGCGCGCGCGGCGCCCGTCACCGCCTTTAACGCAACAAGATCGGACACATTGAAGTGGCCGATGGCGATCCGCTTACGTTGGGCATCGCCCAGTGCTTCGGCAAGTGTTATCATGCTCGGTCCGCCTAGTCGTTACCTGTGTTCAATGACCCGGTGTGCGCTTAGTCTAACAATGTCGCTCAATAACGAGATAGCGCGCGGGAAGGCTTAGATTACAACTACTACAACGCTTGTTATAGGCCTCTTGAGATATTGCCGTCTACAGGAGAAGCGTGTCCGCCGAGCGCCGCCACGATTCCAGCTTGACCTCCAGGGAGAGACGGCGCGCGTCGCAAGCGTTCGTAACGCCGTTATCGCCCGGGACTGGACGGTTCGATTGCAGACGCTATATGACCAGCCTAAACCAATAGGGAGCCGTCCACTCGATGTTCTCATAGGTTTGCGGTGATCCGCAAGGCCCTCCTGGCGCCATGCATTGCGACGTGGACCAGATGAGTTAAGGCTGACTCCGCCTTCTACCGATTTGGGCCGAAGCGAGGCAGAAGAATGGCGCGTCATAGCGAGATCGATCAGCTAGCGATCAACACCATCCGCACGCTGGCCATCGATGCGGTGCAGAAGGCAAATTCTGGCCATCCCGGAACCCCGATGGATGCGGCGCCGACCGCTTATGTGCTGTGGCAGAGATTTCTGCGCTATGATCCGGCCGACCCTCATTGGCTCAACCGCGATCGCTTTGTCCTTTCGAGCGGCCACGCGTCGATGCTGCTCTACAGCCTCATCCATCTGACCGGAATAAAGGCTGCCGACCCGTCGTACGAGCAGCCGGACCGCGGTGCCGTGACTTTAGAGGACATCAAGAATTTTCGCCAGGCGGGCAGCCGCTGCCCAGGACATCCGGAATTTGGTTGGACCACCGGGGTCGAAACCACGACCGGCCCACTAGGTCAGGGCGTGGCGACCAGTGTTGGCATGGCGATCGCCGGTCAATGGCTGCGCGCAACCTATAACCGGCCCGGCTACGATCTCTTCGACTTCAATGTCTATGCGCTATGCGGCGACGGTGACATGATGGAGGGGATCTCAAGCGAGGCGGCGTCCTTGGCCGGCCATCAGCGGCTCTCCAATCTGTGCTGGATCTATGACAGCAACCGCGTGACGATTGAGGGCCACACCGATATCGCGTTCACGGAAGACGTCGCGGCGCGCTTTCTTGCCTATGGCTGGAACGTGGAGCGGGTAACGAATCCGAACGATCTCGATCTCATGGAGCGCAGCTACCGGACTTTTCTTAATGGCAAGGATCGTCCCACACTGATCGTTGTGCACAGCCACATTGGCTATGGTGCCCCGCACAGGCAGGATTCCCCTTCCGCGCACGGTGAACCCCTTGGGGCAGAAGAAGTGCGACTGACGAAGGAGTTCTTCGGTTTCGATCCAGCCCAGACCTTCGTGGTTCCCGAAGGTGTGAGGGCACATTTTGATGCCAACATCGGGACAAGGGGCGGCGAATTGCGGAAAGCGTGGAACGCGGTCTTTGCCCGCTATCGGGCTCAGTATCCTGATCTGGGCGATCAGATCGAACGCCTCAACAAACGTGATTTGCCGGACGGCTGGGACGCCGGCCTACCGACCTTTGCCCCGAGCGTTACCGGCGGCTTTGTCACATTAGCGGGATTTATTTGCTTCTACTGTCTTCCCGGAGAGTGCCCGGCAATGTGGACGGCCGGAAACGAAAGCACACCGTGCTGATACGCGATTCGAATGACCATCGGCAACATTAGCAGCGATTGGGCTGAGGTCGACCGCGCCTGGAGGCTGTTGCGCGACGAAGCCTCGCGCTTGGATGGCGAAATGCGCCAGGAATGGCGCTCGGCGGCGAGGATTTCATGAGCGACGATACCGACTTTCGCAACCTCTTGGCGGATGTTCCCCCCGATAGTGCGCCTGAGCAGCCAGTCCGACAGGGCCGACGAGCAGGTGGTGAACTAGCATAAGTAGTTGCGCGAATTCTAATCATCATTTGCTGGTGTCGATGCGGAGCTTGGAGCGTTGGATGTGCTCGTGACCGACCGCCGCGAAGGCCTCGATCGGCGCAGAAGAGCTGCCTCACCGGCGCGCGAGCTCCCGTCGCGTTCATTGATGCCTTGCCACGAAAACCTCCTCCCTTATGCCAAACGACTGGACGCGCTAAGTGGTGTGATGTGGCCATTACCTACTGCTCGCCGCCCGGATTTCCTGCACAACTCTGTTCGCTCTATACACCTTGGACAATACCTCCAGGATGCACGTGCTGTCGACAGCCACCACTCGGTGTTCGGCCCGATCGTCTTCCCCGGATGCAGCACCAGCTTTCAGCCCGCAAGACGGTCTGCAAGCGCGCTCCATAGCGCCCGCGCCTCTTCGGCGCTTTGGCAGTGACAAATGGCATCGTCCGGGTGGCGCTCGAATGGAATATGCGGATAGTTCCGCGCCATCCACATGGCTTTATGCGATGCGGCGCTCATGACGCGTTGTAGACGCGCACGGCCTATCCTTTTACTCGGTGACCCGGTAGCGCGTCATCACGCCGCCGGCCATATGATCGGTGACATGGCAGTGGAACAACCAGGTCCCGACATTGTCAGGATGCGTATCGACGACCTCGGTGGTCGCCGGAAACAGCTCGACCGTGTCGGTCCGCGAGCCCCGGCGCAGCACCGTATTGCCGTGCCAATGAGCGGTGTGGATATCGTTCTTGTTGCCGAGGCCGATCAAATACCAGTGGACGCGCTCTCCGCGACGCATAGTGAGGCCGTCGAGATTGCCGTAGAGCAGCCCGTTGATGGTGTGCTTCTTGTTGCTCTCCTTGAACTCGCCGTCCTTTTTGCTCACGGCCCTGGGCGCGCCGGCGAAGCGCTGGATATTAGCGTCCAGATAGGGACTCGCGTTCTCGTCGATGATCACGAACACCGTGACGAATTCCCGATCGACGTCTTTGGGTATCCCGTCCGGCTTGGCACCTCCGCTCCGGGTGACAACGATGGCCCCGACGAGGCCGGCATAGATGTCGACGCCTTCGTGATCGTGAGCATGATAGAGCCAGACCACGGAGCTGGGGTCAGATGGCCCCGGCCCGGCCCGTTCCGGCACGTCCCAGTGATAGGTATACTGTCCTTTCCACATTTGCCCCGGTCTGCGGCATGTTGCCATGGTCTTGTTCCTGGCCGGCAGGGGCGGCGTTCGCCACGTAGTGCGCCCCCTCCGACGCCTTGGCGTAAAGCACCCCATGCGGGTGAATTCCGACCGGAAAGCGAGTGTTGTTGCGGAATACGACGGTGATCGTATCGCCCACCTCGGCGTGGATGGTTGGGCCCATGATTCCCAGACTCTGCTCTGCCGGACCCTGTGGTTTGAGCGTCGTGAAGGAAGCGTCGGTGTATTCGCGATAGACGGCCTTCAGATATTTCCTGCCGATTCGATCCTTCGCATGGCGCAGAAATACCGACTCCTCCTTGGTGAACGGTTCGCCGGTGATCGGGTTATTCGGATAGGAGGGAGAGAAATCCCAGACTACCTCATCGGCGGCGATGAAATAAGTTCACCAACGGCGTCAGCTGCCGTTGGCACAAAGCCGAGAGTCGCAACGATCATGCAAGCGATCGTTCGGATGGGCGTCACGTAATCATTCCCTTACGAACCGAGCTCGCCGCGTTTATTGCAGCGTCCATCCAAACGGAAAGGTCTTCACTCCCGTGGCCGAGCCGGGCGAGGTACCAGGCGGCAAAGTCGCGCGCCCGCGCTTCCAAACACTCCTCGGGACACTTTCCATCATAATAAATTTGCAACGCAACGACACATAACTGCGTAAGCTCCTCCAAATTCGGCGGCCTGTTACCGCCTGGATTCGAACCAGGATTAACGGAGTCCGAATCCTAAATCCTTAGTTTCAGTACCCTTCCGAGCGTTTCGCCGTCTTTCTCAAATCACTGAAATATATGATGTTGGAAAAACGGCCTCGCGAGACCCGGCGACCGTTCGCGCCCCCACATCCAGGGGTTTGGCGTCTCTGGTTCTCAGAACTGCAACTTAGAATTAAGCCATGTCCACCTCCGCGATGAAGAAAGCTACGACTCACCCGGCGGGCAATTCCCTGCAAGACGTCGCAAATGATATTCGCGCGGCGGCGCGGCATATTCTGCGGACGACTAGCCCGCGACGGTGCCGGACATGAAATACCGTGTGACTCCCGCTTGTCGGAGATTTGGGAAGTTGGTCTCGTGGAACAATTCGCAATTGATGTTCGCGGAACGGAAGACCCATCTCGTTGGGGTTTAGGCAGGCCCCAGATATCTGCGTGAGGGCTCAAACGCTGGTTACCCACGGACGAGCCGCACGATGCGCTGAAAGCTGTATGGAATTCCGAGCGTCTTAAGCTCCTTTTTCGAAACCAGCAGTCCGTCGATTTGCATCGTAACACCCCTATGTCAGGGAGCATAGCGATGCTCGCCAGGAACTGGGGCGCTGCTGCCAGCGCACTCTTGACCAGCGTCACTCGCAGTGCGATCGCCGGCGCAACGGTCAGCTTTCGTCGATGTCATCGGTTCCGGCATTGGCCCAAAGCAGGTCTCTTGGGGGCAGGCCGCCGATGATTGTGATGATCGTCGGGCCGGCGTCGCGATATTTTTCAGCGTGGGCGCGTAACTTTAATCTGGCATTCCCCAGATAACCGGGAATGTGCCAAGCGCGTATCATTGATCTCCTGCCGTGACATCGGACATTCGTCCTATACCGGCATTATTTTCCGGATCGCCCGCTTATTGAGGTTGAGATTGCCGCGCTGCGGCGCTGCTGTGGTGCTCCGGCACACCAAAACCAGTGACATGGGCGGATCGCGCACCGGACAATACAGAGTCGGTTGTGATCAAGACGCACTTCTCCCTTAGTTTTTGCTCGACGCATGACGACCGAACACTTCACGCAGGCGCTGGATTGGGCGGCGGCCGCAGGTCGGCGATCATTCGTAGGATGTCCGCGAAGAGATTTTTCGGAATGGCGACTTCGGCCATCTGAAACGCGACATAGCGGCCATGGCTCACGATCTTCGCGCCGATCTTGATCAGCTTTTCCTTCAGGCTCGTCAGTGACCAATCCTTTATCGGTTCGGGCGTCGCCAGCGTGCGCAGAAAATTACCGAGATTGTAGGCCAGCGCATGAAGCTGGAGACGGACGGCGTTAGCAGCGAACGACCGACATGATAGCCGGGTCCACTTGATTGCGCCTTTTCCTTCCTTGATCCATTGCTCACACGTGCCGCGCTTGTTGTAGAAGGCGACGACATTCTCGGCGGAGCGCGCCATGTTCGTCACGATGAAGCCGACGCGCGGATAAAGCTCGCCCGGATGCCATTCGACCTTGGCGATCACCCGACGCGGCTGCGACCAGCTTCCCGCTTGATAGGTGAAACTTGCATGGGATCGGCAGACGTCATTGGACGGGCGACCAACCGGGCGTTTGAGCAGATAGCCGATCCTCTCTTGCAAGATGTGATTGGCGGGCAGACGGATCGCATATTTGATCCGTTCTGCCTCCAGATATTCGTAAACTTCGGGGTTTGCGAAGCCGGCGTCGGCGCGGAAATAAATGCGTGAGACCTTGCCTTGATACCGCGCCACGACCGGCTTCAGCACCGCCTCCCATCCATCGGCGCTGTGAACATTGCCGGGGCGCAGGGCGCAGCGTTCCAAATCGCCATATTGGTTGAAAACGAACAGCGGATGATAGCAGGTGCAGTCATAGTGACCGTTCCAGACACTGTGTTCCTGTTCGCCATGCGTCGGGCTCACGCTCGAATCCATGTCGAGCAAGATACCTCTCGGCGGACGGCGACCATGAACGCTGTCGATCCATTTGCCGGAGAGATCAGCGAGCGCCGAAAGGTTCTTTTCCGCCGTGAGCCAGCGCGTCTCAAAGCGGCCCATCTGGCTCGGCGAAGCCGCTGCATCCGAGGCCGCCTTTCCGCCGACTATCCACCGCATCGCGGGATCATGGCGCAGGCGTTGAGCGTCGTTCACGTCTTCATATCCGGCAAGTCGCCCAAATATGGATTGCCGCAACATCCCGACGAGTGCATGCCGGCCATTCTTGCCAGTGCGTGCGTCGGAGAGCGCATCACCCGCCATCGCGCTGAGGCACAGCGCGTCGTCCAGTTCCCGGTATGCGAGCAAGCCTGCGTCGGAGGTAACCACCGATCCGCGAAAGTGAAGCAACAATCGGCGGTCGAAATCGAGCCTGAGAGCGCCATCATACGATTCACCCGCCGGGTTCGCCATGACGGCCTCATTCGATCCGAAATAACATGCTGATTATGTTAGCTGAATCGCGGCATCGACGCTGCAAATTATTGCCTCATCCGGCGTATGCGGGTTAATAGCCGGGCGGCGCTGCCAATGTCGCCTTTGGCCGCCGATGCGGCAAGCCGTCTAGCGCTCAATTCCAGGCGAGATGCTTTCTTCACCTTGCCATGGTCCCTGAATTCTGTCGTGGCGTTCAATACCTTTTTCATGATCTCGCCGATTTGCAGGCCCCCACGCTTGCCGCGACCGCGGGGATTGGGACAGACGCCCTTTTTGAATTGGGAATGCTTCGGAGGTCTTCCGTAGCCGACGTCATAATTACTCGTTTGTCGTTCCTTGGGACTGGAGCGTACTTATGTTTGATAATGAATTCGCCTTCTCCTTCGCCATTCTGCCTGGCGACGAATTCGTGATACTTCAGTCGCACGGCTGCCGCGCGCTTGTCGCCGGATATCTCTTTGAACCAAAGCTGCATGAGAATGGCTTCAAAGACGCCGACCCGCCGCGCCTCTCCGTTCTCGACGATGTCGATTTGATCCGCGAACGCCTCGTCGATGAGTTCGATAGTCCCTTTGACCGTGCGTTTATATTGGCGTTTCGGATTGCCGCATTGGCCCTTCTGCCATTGCGTATTTTTCGGCGGCCGCTTGTAGCCGACCGCGGAAGGAGCCTTGCGGTCAGTCATTCTTCGGATCTGCTCACGTCTTCTGAGGCCGATGCTTCCACTCCGCCCTCCGCGCGGTCGGCCTGAATTCGGCGAAGGTTTTTCCCGACGCATGGCGCGCCTGCCGGCCGGTCATCTTTTCCCAGCGCGCGATCGTCGTATCGACATAAAGCGGGTCGATCTCGACGCCGTAGCCGCGGCGGCCCGTGCGCTCCGCAGCAAGGATCGTCGCGCCGCTGCCGCAAAAGGGATCAATAACGATGTCGTTTTGCTTTGTAACGTCGAGCAGGGCGTCAGAGACGAGCGCGATCGGCTTGACGGTCGGATGCAGCTCAAGAGCCCTCTTGCGGCCCTTGCGCGGAAAGCTATTGGCGCCGGCGTAATTCCAGACGTTGGTGCGATTGCGCCCGAAGCGGCCGAGTTGGACGTTGTTGCGATACTGCTCCTTGCCGTTGCGGAACACGAAGATGAGTTCATGCCTTGAGCGATAAAGGGAGCCCATGCCGCCGTTGCTCTTGACCCAGACGCAGAGGTTTAAGAGATTAAGGTGAGCGGCGCAGCCGGCGGCGAGCATCTCGGCCATATGCCGCCAGTCCATGCAGGCGTAGATGACGGCGCCCGGATCTGTGTAAGCACCAATGAGTCTCAGAGCCTCGGCGAGGAAGCGGGAAGCAGCGTCGAGGAAAGCACGCGTCTCGCCGTCATCCAACGCGCTCAAAATGAGCGCCGCTGCGGCCCTGACGCCAGGGTTTTCCTCATCTGCGCTCTCGTTGGGAGCTTGACGGCGGCGACGCCGCGATCCACCGCTAGGCACGGTCCCCACATTTTTAAGAATCTGACGAGCCATGCCGGCGGGTCATCGCCAGTGATGGCGCGCGCTACAACGAACGGATTCTTGATCTACCATAATGCTTTGCTCCACCTTCGAGACGGCGAATCGTTGCTGGGTTGTATTAGGGCCTGTTGACATTCATTTCAACGCCATGACGGCTGCGGTTAGGTTGATCATGGCGGCAACGCTCTGATCTGTCTTGTCGTATCGGGTTGCGATCCTGCGCTATTGTTTGAGATTGCAAAAGAAGTTTTCGATGAGATGATGCCATTTGTACATTTCAAAATCGCAAGAAACCGGACGCGCCCGGTCCCTTTCCGGCGGGATCACGGCGAGGGCGCCGCGATCGTCGAGTTCCTTGCGCAGCCAATCATTATCGAAAGCCTTGTCGCCGGTCAGCGCGCGATCTCGATCCCGTCGAGAGGCGGCGCCACGCCGGCGCTGTCGTGCCGTTGTCCAGGCAGCAGCACGAAGCGGGCCAAATTGCCGAGCGCATCGGCCAGCGCCGCAATCTTGGTGGTCAAGCCGCCGCGCGATCGGCCAATGGCCTGATTTTGAGTCCCCCTTTTGCGCCGGCGCCATGTTGATGGACGCGGATGATGGTTCCGCCGATCATCGCATATTCGAAGTCATTGTTCCAGGATAACCGCTTGAAAAGCTCTCGAATACGCCCTTTTGCGCCCATCGCCGGAAGCGCTTGAAGACGGAGTTCCAGTTGCCGAACGAGCCGGGAAGATCGCGCCAGGATGCGCCAACCCGGGCGATCCACACCACCGCCTCCAAAAACAGTCGGTTGTCCGCCGCCGTCCGGCCTGGATCACCCGCCTTGCCGGGAAGAAGCGGCGCCACTCGCCGCCATTGCGCATCATTCAAAACCAGCCAAATCACTGCCGCCTGCTCGGCCGGCAACCTTGAATCAAACTTTCCGCAAAATGGCCCCCTATAAATGTCAACAGGCCCTAATGGACTGATTAATATATGCCCGCAAGAAAGGTCAGTCGCCGGATGAATCAATGCGCTGCTGGAGAGGAAGCCGGTCGCCCGCCTCTTCTCGATGGCGGTGGCCAAAAGCCGGCGAGGATCGCCCGCGGCTGTGAGACGCAACGCCGTTTGGGCAGCGCTCCCACTTCGTCGCGGTGTACATCGGCGGACGATTTCTCGCGGGCGATCAACGAATATGGACTCGATAAACCTAATCGTGGCGCGCGGCAGCGACGTGACTGCTCAGCGGCCTCCTTTTAGCGAGTTTAAAACCAATTTCCTCGCGGACAATTCTAACGACGAACGAAGGAGCAATGACAAGATACCTGCGCCACAGCCGACGGGGTTCGCTGAGCAATCGATGCAGCCATTCGAAACCGGACTTTTGCATCCATTTAGGCGCCCTTGTGACGGCGCCGCTGTGGAAATCGAACGCCGCTCCGACGCCGATCAATGTGGCGCCATTGATTTGGCCCACATGGTCGCGCGTCCAGAATTCCTGGTTGGGCGTACTGAGCCCAATCCACACGACCTGCGCGCCAGATTTATTGATGGCGTCGACGATGGCGGCATCCTCTTTTTCGGTAAGGCTGCGAAATGGCGGCGTATAGAAACCCGCGACGACGAGATCGGGATACTTCGCCTTGAGATTACGGATCATCGACTCAGCAATGCCCGGCTTGCCACCGTAAAAATAATGGCGAAGACCGCTGCTCTGTCCGTCGTTACACAAAGCGTCCACGAGATCCGCGCCGCAAACGCGCTTTACCGGAAGCTTGGAGCGCCATTTCGAGATCCAAACGAGTGGCATGCCATCGGGAGTGACCATTCCAGCCGCGCGATGAATTTCCATCAACGCCGGATTCCGTAACGATATCATCAGTCCGTGAACATCTCGAACGCAGACATATTTCGCGACACGATTCTGGGTCCACAGGAGAATTGTTCCGACTGCCGTCTTTAAATCGACAAGGCTAATTGGAACGCTCAAAATCAATTGGTTCGGTGGGTTTTGGGCAGCTTGAAGACGAGCCGGCGCATCGGCTTCGATGGTCAACTCGGGTAATTGAACGGGAAAGGAAAGCCCTCGCACCCCGTTTGTTTTAGCGGCGGCTTGATGGAGGCTTGTCTTCGCGTCGAACGGCATGCAGACCTCCCGAATGGATTTCTGCATATATTATGTTGCCATCAACGACGTCGTAATACCTCAATGAGGATATGTAACGCGATGATACATCTATGCCCTTACGTCGAACTTGCCTACATAAGGCTAGTGCTTCATAGGTATAAAGCTGCTACCGTAACAACATTTAACCCTCTTAGTACCAAAGTGGCTCGTCCGACCCCCCTTGGCGCTCCTGCGTGCGATGATCCTAGAGTATCCGTCTTGATCAAGCTGATTTTGGGGGCCATTTCCGGTGGTCCTTGAGGAGGGCGTTGGCGAGGACGATGAGTTTGCGCATGACGGCGGTTATGGCGACCTTGGCGGGCTTTCCGGCGGCGATGAGCGATTGGTATTTGGCCTTGAGACCGGCGTTGCAGCGGATCGCGACGAGGGCCGGCGTGTAGAGGACCTGGCGCAAGCCTGCGCGGCCGCCGCCGATGAAGCTCTTGCCTTTCCATTGGCCGCTTTCGCGGGTGACGTGGGCGAGGCCGACAAGGCTTGCGGCTTCCCGGCTTTCGAGAGTTCCGAGTTCAGGCATCTCGATCAACAGGGCGAAAGCGGTGGCGGCTCCGACGCCTGGAATGCTGACGAGGCTTTGGAAGAGCGCCCCGAGGCCGGAATCGGCCTTGACGAGGCGGGCGAGTTCGGCGTCGATGACGACGAGCTGGGCGGCGATCTGTTTGAGGCGTTGCGCTGCTTGACGCTTGAGCAAGGCGAGGGTGAGGTTTTTCTGGCGGTACTGCGCGGTGACGCGATCCTTGATGAGAGCGCGGCGCGACACAAGCAGTTCCTTCATCTCGTCGTGGAGGGCGCCGGTCAGGGAGCGCACGGGCGGCTCGAGCAAGGCGCCGAGGCGCAGGAGCATGGCCGCATCGACCCGATCGGTTTTGGCGCGCCTGCCGAGTGCTTCGGCGTGAGCCCGCGCCTGGCGCGGATTGACCTTAACCATCGGCAGGCCTCTGGCGCCGAGCGCGCGCTCGAAGGCACGATGATAGGCGCCGGTGGCCTCGAAGACGACGCGTGTTGGCACATGCGGGGCGAGCCAGGCGTGGAGGGCCGCAAACCCCCTGACGTCATTGCCGAAGCACTTTGCCGCGCCGTGCGGGTGAGGCAGACGTCAAGATGGTCTTTCGAGATGTCGATGCCGGCGGTTTGTGCTATTGATGAAGTCATCTTTTCCATGTCCTATGCTTGTCATCCGGGTCGTCACCCCCAGGTATCCGTTCAGGCCGCAAGGAAAAGAAAGGGGCGATCCAACTTAAACGCGACCCATCCCGGTCCGCATGTTCCCGATCCGTCCCTTCCGCCGCCAGTGAGAATTCCAACTCACCGGTGGCAAACCTATCTTGGTAGCTCCAGACGGGAACGTCATAAGACAAGCGTTATCCGCTCTGGCAGAAATCGGTGGGATTGAACGAAGCCGCTATCGCAGCGCGAGAAGCGAGGTCGCGTGATTGGCCTCCTGTCTGAGTTTGAAGGGCATTGTCATATGTAGACATTGCAGTGCCTGTGGTTCGGACCAGCTGTTGCGGCGAATTATTCCGACCGCGGAGAGAACCGTGACCCGGGGCGGCGACAAATAAATTGACGACAGAGGCGCGATTAGAGAACGCCCGCTCGGCAAGGGTTTCTACGAGCGTTTGCGCGATATGGTCGGGCGTAGTCATATGCAGCCATGCCGAACTCGTTATATCATGTCAGCATACCGAGCTTGCGGGACGGCGAACTTATCTGGGCACAGCGAGGCACGTTCGTCTTTTGCGAAACAGTTTGGCGACAACTTTGCTCATGGTCCGGATTTTCATCACATCCCGGGGAGAACTTTTTTATCCGCGGCGCGCGGTGGATTGGCATGCCGGTCTCCGCTCTCCCGGTCGGCCCGGCGCCCGCCGCAAGTAGTGCTCGACCATCATCCGCGCGGCAATTAGGAAGAGTTTGAGTCGGGCTGCAAGAAGGTTTGTCGCAATGCGCATCCTCATCGCTCATAATCGCTATCAGCAACGCGGCGGCGAAGACGTGGTCGTCGAGAATGAGACCCTGCTTCTTCGCAAGCTTGGCCATAACGTTGAAAACTTCATTGTGACCAACGACGAAATCGTTGGTTTTTGGAACAAGGCCGCAGCTGCGATCCAGGTCCTCGACAACCCCGCGGTCACCCGAGCCTTCGATCACAGCATTGCAGCCTTCGATCCCCACATTGTTCATTTCCACAATTATTTTCCGCGCCTCACCCCCAGCGCTGTCGAGAGATCCCTGATCCGTGGCATCCCGACCCTGCAGACGCTGCATAATTTTCGTCTCATCTGCGCTGCAGGCACATTTCTTCGGGAGGAAAATATCTGCGAGGATTGCCTGGACACTTATTGGCGTCTGGCTGCCGTCCGCCACGCTTGTTATCGTGGCTCGCGAGCCGGATCTTTCTTCGTTGGCCGAGTGGGCCGAGCCTATCGACAGTTGTATACGCGCTACCAACGCCATCTGACTCTCATTGCGCTGACTGAGTTCGCGCGCGCGCAGATGAGTAGGGATGGCTATGATCCTTCTCGGATCGTAGTCAAGGGCAACTCCGCGCCCGATGTCGGTCTGGGACATCGCTGTCGCGATCGGCGCATCGTTTTCGTGGGGAGGCTGACGAAGGAAAAAGGCGCCGATTTCCTTCTGCGCGTCGCCCATCGGATTGATGCGGAATTCGAGATCATTGGGGATGGACCTGAGCGCGAGCGCCTTTGTGCGACAGCGCCGCCGAATGTCTCCATTCGGGGGTGGCTCGAGCACGATAGCGTGATTGAAAGGATCAAGGGTGCAACAGCCGTTGCAATGCCGTCTCGATGGTACGAAGGTTTCCCTATGGTGCTTGCCGAGACGTTATCGGCGGGCGTTCCGGTTCTCGCGTCTCGCCTCGGTGCCTTGGCCGAGATTATCGAAGACGGGCGATCCGGAATGACGCTGCCAGTCGATGATGAGACATCATGGTCGGCCGCCCTACGACGTATTCTCGATGATTGCGCGTGGAGTGCTCAACTCCGTGAAGGCGCTAGGCGAACTTATGATGAAAAATACAATGAGCGGGTGAATGGCGAAAAACTAATTGGAATCTACGAGAAGGCAATCGATCGGGCAACCACGCCCGGGCCGACTGGAGGCAACTACGCATAACCAAGGGCAACTCCACCCTTGATGGGCAACGTGGCGCTCAACTCGTGCTCAGGTTAGGGCTGCCAAAATGATCGCGACTTGCGGCAACGGTCCTGGGAGCAGCCATATGCCGGCATCGGCCATCCCTTGGAACATTCAATCCGCTGCGCCATTGCTCACCGCTTGATACGCAATCCAGAACCGCCGTGACAATGCGATATCAATTAGCAGTAATACGCCACCCAATTTAGTAGTTGGATCTCCTCGATTAGCGTACGCCAATTGATACATTGCCAAAGTCCAGAAATCAGGAGAGACTTAGCATTCGTAGCCGTGCCGAAGACGAGGGATGCATTGAAATGAGCCTTTCCATGAAAGCGGTCGTTTTGTTTCTTATGGTTTTTGTGATTGCGCCGTTTGCCATGGCTAACGCCCAGGCAGCCACGTGCGCCCAAGCCGTGCAAAATGCAAACAAACTTTCGGCCACTATTGCTTCGTCTTCGACTAGCTATTGGACGCACTGGCAAAATTTTGCCGGCTACACCTACGGTAAGAAGCACAGCGTCGCCAACTGGAAAACGCTTGCAGCCACCGAGCTGGCTTCAGGGGCCACACTGCGTTCCCCCATGCCAAACTCATTGGCGAGCTTTCAGGCCGCCATCGCAAACGTGCAGGCCCTGAATTGCATGCCGGCCGCCGCATTGCAGTCGTTGATAGAATCGACCACCACCAACGCGCGGAGTATCAACTTCGGTCAATTCCCGGAGGCCGAGGACTAGGAGAGCCCTTTCCAATCGGGGCTGTTGAAACGGCTAAGTTGTCCGCCGCTGCGCTGGCCACGCGTTGGATACCGAAAAAATCGCGTAGCCGCAGCGAATCGAGACTTCGAAGTGCTGTCAGGCGCGCCTCGCGGTAACATGGCGGGCGGCGCTGAAATCAATTGATGTCGATCGGCTTCAACACGAGGATATTCGGTCGCGCCGCTTGGCAGCGGCCGGTGAAGCGGAGCCGCAACTCCGACGCCGACAGCCAAAAGCGGAAAGCATAGGTTGATTTTAGGCCTGTGCCGGCTGCCGTAGAGCCGGGGGACGCGACCGTTAGGCTTAGATTAACTTATAGAGGGAATCGCCAAAGGGGCACCGCTTCATCATTTTGGCGGAGCCGCGTAGCTGTTTTCCCAAGTTGTACGAATACAGCGCTCCCGCCATACTTTTGTCATCCCTCGCTGTCGGCCGCTCGTCAGGCCGCCTTCACCAAGGGTCGCGGGAAGCAGACCAGAACAGACCTCCGGGATGCCCTTTTCGGGTTAATCGTAAGAAGAGCGGTGGTTTGATTGTTTTTTGATGATGTGTTCGCTGGCGTCAGCGGCGCGGTTTGCCGGGAGGCAACAATGAGATTTTGGTTTGCGGCTTGTTTTTGGATGGCCCTGGGTGCGAGCGGAGCATTCGCACAAAACGCGATCGTCACTGAAAATCAGCTACCGGGCACTCCCCAGAGCACGTGGGATCTGAGCCAGGTCGGATCGCAGACTATCGAGGGTTTTACCGATAACATCAGCGTCAATCATGGCACCACCATCAACTTCAAGGTCAAAACCGCCACAAACCATTGGAAGATAGACATCTACCGCTTGGGCTACTACCAGGGCAATGGCGCCCGGCTGATTACCACGATCACTAAGACCGCAGCTCAAACTCAGCCGGCTCCGATACATGATGCAACAACCGGTCAGTACGACGCCGGCAATTGGGCCGTGACGGCTTCGTGGGCTGTCCCGGCCTCCGCCGTGTCCGGCGTCTACCTTGCCAAACTCACGGACCTGAATACGACTACAAACCAGAATCAAATTCCGTTCATTGTCCGCGCCGATGAGTCCACAAGCGACATCGTCTTCCAGACATCAGACACGACTTGGCACGCCTATAATGGCTGGTATGGCGGCGACTGCACCAGCATTGACGGCCCCGACTTATATGGCGCCTCTGCGTCGGTCGCAGGCCCTGGAGGCAACTCCGCTCCCGGCCGTGCCTACAAGGTCAGCTACAACCGGCCGATAGCCACCCGTAACTATTGCGGCACCTACGCCGACACCACGGACTTTCTCTTTGGCGCCGAATACGCCGCACTAAACTGGCTCGAACAGAACGGGTACAACGTCTCCTACATCGCCGAAGTGGACACTTCACGTTCTGGCGCTTTGTTGCAAAACCATAAGATATTCATCTCCGCTGGTCATGACGAATATTGGGACACCGTTGCGCGCGCCAATGTCTTGGCGGCGCGCAAAGCCGGCGTCAACCTTGCCTTCCTGAGTGGCAACGAAGTCTTTTGGAAGACCCGCTGGGAGCCGAGCATCGATGGCACCTCAACCCCCTATCGCGCGCTCGTCTGCTACAAGGAGACACGTCACAACGCCCCGCTTGACCCACTGGATGCAAGCCCGACCTGGGAGTGGACCGGATCCTGGGAAGACCCGAGATTCAGTCCTCCCGCCGACGGAGGACAGCCCGAAAACGCACTGACCGGCGAATACTGGCTGGTGGATGCTTTCCGGACCGACGCGATCACGGTTCCCTATCCCATGACCCTGTTGCGCTTCTGGCGCAACACGGCCGGTGCCGCGACGCCATCTGGACAGACCGCAACGCTCACTCAGAACATTCTTGGCTATGAATGGGACGCGGCTCCGGATAATGGCTTCTCTCCGGCCGGTCTGATCGACCTATCGTCCACGACGCTGGCCATCTCACAGGATTATATGCGCGATTACGGCTCGACGGACGGCAGTGGCACAGCCACACATAATCTCACTTACTACAAAGATCCGTCCTCGGGTGCCCTCGTGTTCGGGGCGGGAACCGTTTTCTGGTCATGGGGGCTAAGCTCAGTGCATGACGGGACGCCGACGCCAACAGATCCGAACATACAGCAAGTGACGGTCAATGTGTTCGCAGACATGGGCGTCCAGCCAGCGACATTGCAGTCTGGTCTCATGGCCGCGGTCAAGTCCACGGACACCACGCCTCCCGCGTCCGGAATCTCGTCACCCCTCAATGGCGCAAGCTACACGGCAGGGCAACCGGTCCTAATCAGCGGCTTTGCAAGCGACATCGGCGGAAAGGTCGCCGGCGTGGAGGTGTCGGTTGACGGTGGCGTAACATGGCACAGGGCATCTGGTACAACGAGCTGGACCTACACTTGGGTCGGCCCGGCAGGGTCCTATACAGTCGCGTCCCGCGCCACGGACGACAGCCTCAACACGGAAACGCCGTTGTCGTCGGGGCCTAGTTTCAGCGTCACCCCGACAGGGGGGACGACTATATTCTCGGGGGTCAGTGTCCCAAATAGCCAAACCACGGATGACCCGAATCCGATCGAGATCGGCGTCAAGTTTTCTTCTTCGACCGCAGCAACCGTCACGGGCTTCCTTTTCTACAAAAACTCTATAGACATCGCTCCCCACACCGCAGAGCTGTGGAACGCGTCGGGAACGATGCTCGCGACCGCGACTTTTGCCAACAAGTCGGTGAGCGGCTGGCAACAAGTCAATCTCGCGACGCCGGTCGCGATTGCCGCCAACACGACTTACGTTGTCTCCTCTCACACCGGCGGCTTTTATTCCGCGAGCGGCAATTATTTCACCGCGCCGGTTACCAACGGATCTTTGACCGCTACGGCCGGTGTCTATACTTATGGCACCGCTATCAGTTTCCCGACGAGCAGCTTCAACGCCTCCAACTACTGGGTCGACGTCGTGGTCGCCGCGACCGCCGCCGCGCCCGCTATTACCAGCGCATTGACCGCCAGTGGCACGGTGGGCACACCGTTCAATTACCCGATCACCGCGACCAATAATCCGACGAGCTTCAATGCGGCGGGATTGCCCGCCGGGCTTTCGGTCAACACAACGACCGGTGTCATCGCCGGAACGCCCACGGCAGCTGGAACATCCAGCGTCACGTTGAGCGCCACCAATGCTACAGGAACAGGGTCCGCGACATTGACTTTGGAGGTCATCGCTGCTGCGGGAAGCTCCGGGTTCTCGGCGAGCACTGTCCCGGGTACCGTGACCGTAAATGATCCGAATTCGGTCGAACTTGGCGTCAAGTTTTCTGCCTCGACCGCCGGGAGCATCACGGCCTTGCGTTTCTACAAGGGTCCGCAGAACACCGGCACGCATACTGGAAATCTGTGGAGCGCCACGGGGACGCTGCTCGCCAGCGCGCCCTTCACCAACGAGACGGCGAGTGGCTGGCAACAGGTCAATCTACCCACGCCAGTCGGGATCACGGCCGGCACGACCTACATCGCCTCCTATCACAGCAACGGCTTTTATTCCGCGGATGGCAACTATTTCGCCACGGCGGTTACCAACGGGCCCCTGACCTTTCCCGCTAGCGCCTCGAGTGGCGGTAACGGCGTCTATGCCTACGGCGGCACAAGCATTTTCCCGTCCAGTACCTACAACGCCGCCAACTACTATGTCGACGTCGTGTTCTCTGCGTCGTCTGGGACCGCCGCGCCCGCTATTACCAGCGCATTGACCGCCGGCGGCACGGTCGGCACATCGTTCAGTTACACGATCACCGCGACCAATAATCCGACGAGCTTCAATGCGTCGGGATTGCCCGCCGGGCTTTCGGTCAACACAACGACCGGTGTCATCGGTGGAACGCCCACGGCAGCTGGAATGTCCAGCGTCACGTTGAGCGCCACCAATGCTGCAGGAACAAGCTCCGCGACATTGGCTTTGACGATAAACGCAGCGGGCGGGTCGAGCTTGTTCTCGACGAGCGATGTCCCGGCTACCGTGACCGTGAATGATACGAGTCCAGTCGAGCTCGGCGTTCAGTTTTTTGCCTCGACAGCAGGGCATATCACGTCCATTCTTTTCTATAAGGGCCCGCAGAACACCGGCGCGCATACCGCAAATCTGTGGAGCGCCACGGGGACGCTGCTCGCCAGCGCGCCCTTCACCAACGAGACGGCGAGCGGCTGGCAACAGGTGAATCTACCGACGCCAGTCGCGATCACGGCCGGCACGACCTACTTCGCCTCCTATCACACCAACGGTTTTTATTCCGCGAGCGGCAACTATTTCGCCACGGCGACAACCAACGGGCCCCTGACCGCTCCCGCGAGCGCTTCGAGCGGCGGTAACGGTGTCTATGCCTACGGCGGCACAAGCACTTTCCCGGTCAACAACTACAACGCCACCAACTACTGGGTCGACGTGATCTTGCAATGAGCCGGGACGGTTCTATCCGGTTCTTACTATCCGGTGGTGTCCCGTGGCGTGTGTACCTGGCGTGGGGCAATCCGCGATCACCGGCCAGGGCCGGGTTGGTCAAGGCTGTCACGGCGGACAGTCTTGCGATTGGATCATCGCTCAAAGGGGCGATGGTTTCCCGCGTCCTGTAACGGGAGCGCTGCACGGCCCATTCGTCGCTTTGCTCCAGGAGGATGGCCCCTCTCAAGCGTGTGATGGCGTCTTCGTTAGAAGATGCCGACGACCTCGGTTCGGCGTTTGAACTCGCCGTTCAGCCGCTCCAGGCCGTTCGTCGAATAGATTTTCTGCCAGTGATCCTTTGGAAAGGTCATGTAGGCGAGAACGTCGGCCTCGGCCATGAAGGCGGCGAGCTTTGGGAGCGTGGCGCGTAGCTGATCGGCGACCTTTCGCCACTGGGCCTTTGGGCTCCGCATTGTCCTGGGCGAAGGCGGTGGCGATGAATTACGCAAATGGGTCATGCAAGGTATAAATAAACAATGTACAATTTAAAAATCCCTCCGTATAAGGACGAAGGATGTTAACAGTGGGATTTGAATATCTATAGATAAACAGTAAAATTGGCTCATCCATACTGATTTATAAATAACGTTATATAATATTAGGAGGGTAAGTGTGAATTCGCACGAAGTTGTAGCGGGATACCCAGCGTTAGTTATAGAGTCTGTCGGCGTCGCCGGGAATTTGGCCACCAAGGGGAACGGTGAGGAAGGCGCAAGCGCGGATGTCGCAACCAAAAGACGGCCTGGCCAATCTGCCCCTGTTAGAAAGGCCGAAGGAGGCCGCCCGACGACGGTTATCATCGAGCCGCGGATTCTTAATTCGGGACTGTCTCGCCAGATGCCTGAATGGCGGCTGCAAAAATACGGTCATCCGATCCTTTTCAACTGTGGAGGAATGGTTGAAACAGCGGGTGTCGCCTTGCCCGGTGATCGTCCTATGCTCCGCGGAACGGTCCGTAGCCGAAGTTGAGCGCGACGTCGCACAGATCGCGCAGGCCTCTTCCGACATTTCAGTCATCATCCTTTCGGATCGCGAGGACGCCAGCAGCGTCCTCGGCGCTCTGGACAAGGGGGTCCGCGGCTACATAACGACGAGCATGGCACTCGACGTCGCCGTCCACGCCATTCGCCTCGTCCGCGCTGGAGGCACCTTCGTGCCAGCGCTGACCCTCATCGAATCGAGAGACTCGATCAAGAAGTTGCCTTCGAGCTCCGAGATTTCCCGGAGTAGCCTTTTCACCGCCCGGCAATCGAAGGTGGTTGGGGAGCTGCGACTAGGCAAACCCAATAAGATCATCGCCCACGAACTGAACATGTGCGAAAGCACCGTCAAGGTGCATGTGCGCAACATCATGAAGAGGCTACGCGCGAAAAATCGCACCGAGGTCGTCTTTCTGATGAACGAAATCGAGAACAAAGCTTCAATATGATTTGGGATAAGCGAAAGGCTCGTTCTGAAATGAGGCGGAGAGCCGCGTTTCCGTCGCCTTGAAAGTCGATGCTTCTCGTCGGCAAATTCCAAACGATTTTCAGGATCTTGAGAGTGAACGCCACGAGAGAAAAGATGTTGCGCGCCGCGTTGTTGGCCATTGGCCAGTCGATGCCATTGCGAGAAATCCGGTGGCATCCCGCGGAAGGGTGATTGAAAGGCACCATAAATCTTCAGACCCAAATCGACCTTCGGCGATCCTTTTCAGAACCCAATCGCGCTTTGCCGTAGGCGTGCAACAAAGCCGCGTAGTGGTTGAGACTCTCTTTACCAAAAGACACTCGCCTTGACGCCATCCAAGACTGGAAGTTGTAGCTACTAAAGAGGTGCTCTCCATAACCATAGTATCTCCACATACACCTAATGAGGTCGACGACATGATGCTCATTGCATGTATTACGCCTATGCGCTGAGGCTGGTCGCGATTGTGCGGCCAGGACGGACATGGTATTTTCTTGCAATCGATAATTCAGCCAGACATCTTCGCTCAATTTCGCTCAATACGTGTTTTTTTAATCACAATGTCGAGGACCGCCATGCCCCTTTCCAACGTAACAATGGGCTCCGACGTCAAGATACTGTACCCGGATCTCGTAAATATCTATGGATGTTCGATCGGCGCCGGAACGCGGGTCGGTCCATTCGTCGAAATACAGAAAAATGCGCACGTCGGTGCCCGATGCAAGATCTCGTCGCACAGTTTCATCTGTGAGGGAGTGACGATCGAGGACGAAGTCTTCATCGGACATGGCGTCATGTTCACGAACGGCATCTACCCTCGCGCGACGACGGAAAGTGGCGCCTTGCAAACGGATGACGATTGGGAGTTGACGACAACACGCGTGCGGCGTCGCGCCTCCATCGGCTCGAACGCCACCATCCTGGCCGGTACCGAAATCGGCGAAGGCGCGATCGTCGGCGCGGGCGCGGTCGTGACGAAGAATATTCCCGAATACGCGATCGTCGCCGGCAACCCCGCACGAGTCATCGGAGATGCGCGTCTGCGCGAGAAGCAGATCTCTGGTCACGTTCATCAAGCAAGCTGCGGATCCCGGCTGGCCACGGGAGAACGGAAATGATCGGTATCGGCATTATCGGATACGGCTATTGGGGCCCTAATTTGTCGCGCTGCGTCGCCGACGCGGAGGACTGCTTCGTCGCGGCAATCGGTGATCTCTCGCCGAAGGCGCTGGCCAAGGCAGGCAAGCGCCATCCCGCTGCACGGTTGGAAACCGATTGGAAGCAAGTGATCAATGATCCGACGATCGATGCGGTGATGGTCGCAACGCCTGTCGTATCCCATTTTCCCATCGCGCTGGCGGCACTGCGGGCCGGCAAACATGTGCTGGTCGAAAAGCCTATCACACCGACATCGCGCGAAGCGGAGATCCTCATCGCCGAGGCGAAGGCGCGCGATTTAGTCTTGATGGTCGATCATACCTACGTCTACACAGGGGCCGTCCGCAAGATACGCGATCTCGTCGTCAAAGGAGAAGTCGGCGATATTTATTACTACAACTCGACGCGAGTGAATCTCGGACTATTTCAGCATGACGTAAACGTCATATGGGATCTCGCCGTTCACGACCTCGCGATCCTCGACTTTCTGTTAAATGAGCCGCCAACCGCGGTTTCGGCCAATGGCGCAAACCATCTGACCGGCGGTCCTGACAATATGGCCTATATCACGCTCTACTTCGAGAGCGGCACGATCGCCCATGTCAACGTCAATTGGCTAGCGCCGGTCAAAATGAGACAGACGGTGATCGGCGGTAGCCGGCGCATGATCGTGTACGATGACTTGCAGCCGAGCGAAAAGGTGAAAGTCTACGATCGCGGCGTCAATCTCACCGCCGATGCGAACGACCGTCATAAGATGCTCGTGTCGTATCGCATGGGCGATATATGGGGTCCTGAACTCTCCATCAAGGAGGCGCTTCTGACCGAAATCGAGCATTTCGTTGCCTGCGTTCGTCAAGAGGCGACGCCCATGACTAGCGGCGAAAGCGGGCTGCGGGTCGTCAAGGTTCTCGAGGCTGCAACAATCTCCTTGCACAAGCACGGTCACCCGGTCGAGCTGATCAACTTCAGGGAAGCTTCATGATCCCGTTTCTTGATCTCAAAGCGCAATACAAGTCGATCGCCCCAGAACTTGAGGCTGCGGTTCTCGAGGTACTTCGGCGCGGCGACTATGTGATGGGCGAAAGCGTCTCGCAGTTCGAGACGGATTTCGCCGCATTTTGTGGCGCGCGCGAAGCTGTCGCGGTGAATACGGGCACGTCGGCCTTGCATTTGGCGCTTCTAGCCGTTGGGGTCGGACCCGGCGACGAGGTAGTGACCGTATCCTCGACATTCGTGGCGACCGTCGCGGCTATCCTTTACACGGGCGCAACACCTGTGTTCGTCGACATCGACCCAGTCACCTGGACACTCGACCCCGAACTTGTGGAACAGGCGCTGACGCCGCGAACGAAGGCGATCCTGCCTGTTCATCTCCACGGCCGGATGGCCGACATGGAGCGCATCGGAGCCATAGCGCGGCGCCATGGACTGCGTCTTATCGAAGACGCTGCGCAGGCGCATGGAGCCGTGCGCGATGGGCGGCCGGCGGGAACTTTCGGCGACATAGGCTGCTTTAGTTTTTATCCCGGCAAAAATCTCGGCGCCTGTGGCGAAGGCGGCGGCATCATCACCAACAACCCGGATTTTGCGGCGTGTATCCGCTCGCTGCGGGATTGGGGTCAGGCCGGCAAATATAATCATGTGCAGCACGGCTTTAATTACCGGTTGGATACCCTGCAAGCGGCGGCGCTCGCCGTGAAGTTGCGTCGACTTGCGGAGTGGACGGCCGCTCGCCAACGTGTTGCGGCCCTATATGACCAGTTGCTTGAGGATTCCGCGGTCGGGCGGCCAGCTCCGGCCGGCCGGGACCATGCCTATCATGTCTATGCGGTTCGCGTGCTGGATCGGGATCAAGTGCAAGCCGAGCTTAAGGAAGCTGGCGTTGCAACCAATATTCATTATCCGCGGCCCGTTCATCTCCAGCCGGCCTATGCCAGACTGGGTTATGGGCCGGGCCAACTCCCTGTCTCGGAGGCGCTTGCGCGCGAAACCCTATCGCTGCCAATCTACCCGGAATTGACGGTAGAGCAGGCGACGAAGGTAGCAGCGGCGCTTCGCCGCTGTTTGGAATTTGCGAGACGCCTGCGCCGCATAGCGTCAGCAGCTTCGAAACAGGCGACAGGGCGGGCAGAACAAGTCGCGTCAGGAGTTGGAACTTTGTCGGGATTTAAAAAAGCATCTGAGGTTTTCGCCGGCAAACGCGTACTTGTGACCGGCGGGGCGGGCTTTGTTGGCTCTCATATCATCGACCTTTTGGCGGAATCCGGATGCGGCGAGATCATCGCCATCGATAATATGGTGCGTGGACGTCCTCAGAATCTGGCGCGCGCGATGACCCATGGGAACGTCCGCCTGATCGAAGGCGACATTTGCGACCGCGAGCTAATGTCGAGCCTTGTTGCGGATACCGATACGGTCTTTCATCAGGCGGCCTTGCGCATCACCCAATGCGCTGCGGAGCCTCGGGCCGCAATGAAGGTCATGGTCAATGCAACGTTCGATTTACTCGAACTCTGTGTCGCAAACCGTGTGCGCAAGGTGGTGATGGCTTCATCGGCCTCCGTCTATGGGATGGCGGACGAGTTTCCAATCACGGAAAAATGCCCGCCCTATGCCAACCGCACCATTTATGGCGCAGCCAAGATGTTCGCCGAGGGCCTGCTTCGGTCCTTCAACGATATGAAGAGCCTTGACTACATCTCACTCCGTTACTTTAACGTCTACGGCACGCGCATGGACATTCACGGGCGCTATACCGAGGTGATGATCCGTTGGATGGAGCAGCTTGCTTCCGGTCTGCCGCCAATCGTCTTCGGCGACGGCCTCCAGACGATGGACATGATCAATGTGAAGGACGTCGCCCGAGCGAATGTGCTCGCTGCGGTCTCGAGCGCCTCCGACGTCGTCTTGAACATCGGCAGCGGCGCGGAAACCTCTCTGCTTGAGGTCGCACGCCTGCTCGCCGAAGCGATGGGCCGGGCGAACGTGGCGACCGTCCACGAAGAGGAGCGCGCCGTCAATCCGGTACCGCGACGGCTTGCCGATATTTCCGCGGCGCGCCGGCTTATTGGGTTCGAGCCCACCGTTCCCCTGAAATCGGGCATCGCCGAACTGGTTGACTGGTGGTTACGCGAACGGGCTGCCGACGCTGCTTCGCAGGCTGCTGAATGATTCCCATTGCGCGACCCGTTATCGGAAAGCCCGAGGCCGATGCGGCGGCATCAGTGATTTCATCCGGCTGGCTTACGCAGGGTCCTCAGGTGGCCGCTTTCGAAGAGGAATTCGCGACCCTTGTCGGTGCGCCGCATGCTTGCGCCGTTGCAAACTGTACCGCGGCCCTTCATCTCTCCTTACTCGCCATCGGCGTCGGCCAGGACGACGAAGTCATCACGGTCAGCCACACCTTTATCGCAACGGCCAACGCGATCCGCCAATGTGGCGCCGTCCCGGTCTTCATCGATATCGACGCAACGACGTTCAACATGGCGCCGCACCTGGTCAAAGCCGCACTCACGCCGCGCACAAAAGCCATTCTCTGCGTCCATCAGATTGGCATGCCGTGCGACCTCAACGCGATCCTGCCGATTGCGCGCGCCTATGGACTACCTGTTATCGAGGATGCGGCCTGCGCAATCGGCTCGGAGATTCGCGTCAATGGCGCTTTCGAGCGCGTCGGCAAGTCCCATGCGGACATTGCGTGTTTCTCACTGCATCCGCGCAAAATTCTGACCGTAGGCGACGGTGGGATGATAACCACACAGAATTCCGAATGGGACCAGCACTTCCGGCTCTTGCGCCAGCACGGGATGGATGTCTCCGATGCGGTCCGTCACGGCAGCCGCCGTGTGGTCATTGAGCAGTATTCCATTCGCGGCTATAATTATCGGTTGACGGACATGCAAGCGGCGGTTGGACGCGAACAACTGAAGCGTCTTCGCGACATCGTGGCGCGGCGCCGTAATCTCGCCGACGAATACCGATTGCTTTTGTCGGCCATTCCCGGCGTTGTGGCCCCGAAAGAGCCGGAGTGGGCGAAATCAAATTGGCAAAGCTACTGTGTTCGCCTGCCGCCGGGCGCGAGCCAAATCAAAGTGATGCAGCACATGCTCGATCACGATGTTGCAACGCGGCGGGGCATCATGTGTGTCCATCTGGAGCTCGCTTACGAGCGACAGGCTCTGCATGCGCCACTGCCAGAGTCGGAGAAGGCGCGGAACGAGTGCATCCTGCTTCCTCTCTTTCCGGACATGACAGCTGAAATGCAGCTCCAGGTCGTCGAGGCTCTTGGCCAGGCTTTACGGCTATGACGACCAAACGGCGGGTGGCTACGAAAGTCGATTCCACGTCACCGATGGATGCAGAGCAGGGTCATTTTGAAAGCGCGCCGACTTTTTCTCAGCCAGCATTTGCGTCGGCGCAACTGTTGGAAATCATGCGCGCCGCCTTGGTCAGAACCGGGCTCGATCTTTCCGGATTGACTATTCTTACCGAAGCCGCGACCGGCGCTTATTGTGTTACGCCCGTCATAGCCGCGCTCGCCAATGCCGTCCGGGTATATGCACTAACGCGGCCGAGCCGCCATGGTTCGATTACCGAGGTCAAAGCCTGCACAATCGGGCTCGCTACGTTCGCCGGAGTCGCTGACCGGATAGAGATCATCGAGTTGATCGACAACGAGGTGCTGGCACGCGCCGATATTGTGACCAATAGCGGGCATCTTCGCCCGCTTGCCCGGTCAATCATTTCCAAATTGACGCAACAGTGTGTTATCGCACTGATGTTCGAAACCTGGGAGTTTCGAACATCCGACATCGACCTCGCGGCCGCCCGCGAGTACTCCATCCCGATCGTCGGCGTCAACGAGCGCCACCCCGCTGTCGATGTTTTCTCCTATCTCGGTCCGCTTTGCGTGAATATGCTGCACGAGGCCGGCGTCCCCGTTTACGGAAGCCACATCGCACTCCTGTGTGATAATGATTTCGGTTCATTCATTGCGCGCAGCCTTACCGGCCATGGTGCGGATATTCGCTCATTTTCCGATGTGGCTACGCTCGAGCGCGGCCATTGGGACGCCATCGTTCTTGCTTTGCAGCCGACGGCCGGCCCACGCATCGATGCTTTGGGTGCCGCCCACATCGCGCGGGTCGCGCCGACCGCGATCCTGGTTCAGCTGTGGGGCGATGCCGATCGCGCGGCGATAGCGGCGACGGGAGTGAGCGTCTGGCCGCCGCAAGCTCCGGCGCCGGGCCACATGGGCGTTCTGTTGTCTGCCATTGGGCCGGAGCCGATCATACGTCTCCAGACTGGCGGCTTGAGGGCCGCCGAATGGGTTCGTCGAGGCAAAGCGATCGAGGCCGGCGGCATCGCGGAAATTCTTTAAAGTCCCCGATAGGGGATCTGTAAATCCCTCGCCTTTAGGCGACCGGGATGCGATCCTGCCGAAATGCAGGATAGTATTAGTCAGTCCATTAGTAGGTGCACATTCAGGCGGCGTATTGGAGAGATGGCTTTTGGAAGAAGGAGAGGATTTTTTTGGGGTCGTTTTGCGGTTGTCGCATCGACAAACGAACCTTGCGTTTGAAGTCGTCCTTGCCGCTGACTGCCATGCGACAAACCTTATCGGCTTTTTGATGTTTCCACACCAACTCAACTGGATTGCGCTCCAGCGAATAAGGAGGAAGGAAATACAACCGCGATTTTCCGCCAGGGTTTCAACGAACGCTTTAGTCTTCTTCGCGCGATGCGCGGGGCCCGATCGACACTAAGAAAGATCGTGCGCTTGGTGCCGGCGATTAGGGGCTTCAAGAACTCAATGGAGACAGAGGCGTTGACGCCCCCTTTTTCCTTGATCATGAACCGCATGTGACCGCGCGACGTGAGCGCGGAAATCAAACTCAGGGCATGACCGGCTCCGGTGGCTTGGACGATTGGTATTTCTCCTTTTTTGCCCCAGGTGCGCCCGGCGTGGTGATCGGAACGCATGTGAACGGCGTCGCCGAAATAGATTTCCGCCCCCTCGCGTTGAGCCAAGGCCTTGATTTTTGGATATTCTTTTTTAAGCCACTGCCGCACCAGGGCTTCGTCGCATTCGAGCGCGCGATGTAACGGCTTCTGGCAGGTGATGACGCGATGCGCCAGCAGACGCCCCACCGAATTGGCGCTCAATTTTATGCCGAACTTATCCGCGATGAGCTTGGCCTCCATCTCGCGGGTCCACAACGCGAACTCGAACTTCAATTGCAATAGGTTCTCCTGGGTCAGTGTGTTGTAAACCCACTGCAGCTTCTTACCGTCGAGCTTCGGCGGTCTTCCAAACAGCGGTTGCGCTTTCAAGCCATCCCAACCGCCGCGCCGATACCGGGCGAGCCATCCCTACATCGTACGCCGGCCGATCCTCAGGGATTGCGCAACAACCCCGGGGTTTTCGCCAGCCTGTACGCTTCGCACGGCGCGGATGCGGATCGCTTCCAACGTCGCGCAATCCAGTTTGCGAGCATCATATTCTCTCATGCCGGAAGGGAATAATTGCAGATCCTTCACGTCAAGAAAAAAGTGCATATACTTATAAGCTGATTAATAGGCGCGGCAGTCACACGATTTGGGACTGCAAGTATCACTTGGTTTGGATTACGAAGTACCACTATCCGATGGTTGGAGACGTTGGCCAGCGCGCGCGTGAGTTGTTGCGCGAGATAGCACGGACCGACGATCTATGCCGGGGCGATCAATCGGGATCATGTGCACATGCTGATCTCGATCCCGCCCCAGCTGTCCGTGTCGCGAGCGGTCCAGTTCTTGAAGGGGAAGAGTCGCACAAAAATGCTCGGCGCGCCTCGCCGGGCGCGAGCAGCAACCGACGCAGAGGCCAGAGCGATTGGTCTTCATCGACGAGGCCGGGGTGACGACAAACATGGCGCGTCGTTACGGCCGCCTTCTCACCAAGCGAACGCGCCAATTATCTTGCCAATGACGGTTAAGTTCCTTCCAAATAGGAAACACGCTAGGACTCGGACGTCCTGTCTGCGCGTGTATTGCCTAATATTCGTTCGCTCGGGATATAGATAGCGGTAACCAAAATCCGTACAATAAGGCCGCGCAGCACCCCGAGAAAGCCGCGCAGCACCCCGAGCAGCGGGTGAGCGGTTAGCGCCAATCCGACGAACCAGCCGGCAGCCGCGCCGGTGATCGCCACAGCCATCTCGGTGATCGACAGGTCGAACCGGAAACCGCCAAATGCTACGGCGGTGGCGGGAGAGAATGCTGTGCAAAGGGTGACCAGCGCGCTTTTGCGAGTCGCAATTGCGATATCGATCCATGCAAATCGAATATAGCGACGCACATAGAAGAGCGCGACCCATAGCTGGAACGGTGCGGTCACCAGCATGCTCGAGGCGACAGCTTGGAGCCCTATAAAGGAGCACGCCGAGACGATCGTGGCCGAGATCGGCAAGCTAACTAGGCTCAGGGTCAGAGTGTCCCGCACGCGCCCGATCGAAACGAGCATCGGATAGGTGAGGGCGGCGGGAGCGAGAAACAGCCAACCGATCGCCATGATCCGTACCAGCGGCGCGGCCGCCGACCATTGCGGTCCGAGCAAGACTGCAACGATTGGGTCGGCTAACAGAGCGAGGCAGATCAGCCCCGGCCACAGGATCACTGTCAAATGGCCAACCCAGAGCAAATAGATTTCCTGCAGATCGCCACCTCGTCGCGCTTGTGCGGCCAGGGCGGGCAGCATCAGCGGCTGAAGCGCGCCGACGATCGCCTTGTCAGGCAGCTGGCAGATTACAACCGCTCGGCTGTAAATGCCGACCGCGTGGAGCGACAAGATTCGTCCGAGCACCAATTGAGGCAGCAGCTGGAAGGTCACATTCACGAGCGTGCTGGCACTGGAATACCCACCGAAAGCGGCGACTTTCCGCCACGCCTGGAGTGACGGGCGGAATATCCAGAATTGGCGCCGCAATGCATTCGCCACGATCGCAACCGTTATGCTGGATGCGAGCGCACCCCATGCGAGACTCAAATATCCGGCCCCATTGACCGCCAGCGTAAGCGTACCGATGAAATTGGCGATGGCACCCGAGACATTTATCAGGGCGACGGACCCAAACGACAGGTCTCGACGGAGCAGCGAAACATTCGGGGCGACGAACGGCGCGAACAGGAAGCTGAACGCGGTGATATGGAGAACCTGTACAATTCTTAGATCTCCGTAAAATCGCGCGACAGGACCAGCCAGCAGATAGATCCCAATCGCGAAAATCAGCGAGAGAATCAGCATGGCCGTAAAAGCCGTGCGCACCCCCCCTTCTGTGATCTCTTGCACCTGGATGAGATAGGCGCTGACGCCGAAGTCGCGCAGCAACTCCATCAAAACGACGACCGCCGCTCCAATGACGAAAACGCCGATCTCACCGGGCGTCATCAGGCGTGCGACGATCATGGTCATCAAGAGATTGATGACGATAACCGAATATCGGTCAATGAAGGAGAAAACGATCGGACGGTGCAAACCAGTCATGAAAATCTCTCGTGCGGCCAGTCCCCACTCGCTTGCAACTCCAGGCCGCGAGACTACATATCAGCGGCGTCGTGCACGCAAGTACTAATTGGAAACTTGGTGCATGCGTGAATTAAATCCGGTTCTATGTGCTTCCTTTTCCATTCGTTTTGTCTGCCCCGTATGGAGACCAGCACGTCAACGCTGGCCGTGCAATTCAAGGCGGTGCGGCCGACCTTTGTCCTCGGTCCTTTGATTGTATAGAAACCTGGTGCAAAAGGCCAGCCAGTGCGCCCGCTATTTGTGATCGTCGCGACGCTATAGACCCGTTCCGGGGAGATTCTCAGGCCGCCGCTCCGGCGGCTCGGCGTCGAATGATCATAAAAATCTCAATGCCGAGCAGGTCGGCATTTGAGCGAACACCAAGCCAGCCTTGTTTCAACCCGCATACGCCGGATGAGGCAATAATTTGCAGCGTCGATGCCGCGATTCAGCTAACATAATCAGCATGTTATTTCGGATCGAATGAGGCCGTCATGGCGAACCCGGCGGGGTGAATCGTATGATGGCGCTCTCAGGCTCGATTTCGACCGCCGATTGTTGCTTCACTTTCGCGGATCGGTGGTTACCTCCGACGCAGGCTTGCTCGCATACCGGGAACTGGACGACGCGCTGTGCCTCAGCGCGATGGCGGGTGATGCGCTCTCCGACGCACGCACTGGCAAGAATGGCCGGCATGCACTCGTCGGGATGTTGCGGCAATCCATATTTGGGCGACTTGCCGGATATGAAGACGTGAACGACGCTCAACGCCTGCGCCATGATCCCGCGATGCGGTGGATAGTCGGCGGAAAGGCGGCCTCGGATGCAGCGGCTTCGCCGAGCCAGATGGGCCGCTTTGAGACGCGCTGGCTCACGGCGGAAAAGAACCTTTCGGCGCTCGCTGATCTCTCCGGCAAATGGATCGACAGCGTTCATGGTCGCCGTCCGCCGAGAGGTATCTTGCTCGACATGGATTCGAGCGTGAGCCCGACGCATGGCGAACAGGAACACAGTGTCTGGAACGGTCACTATGACTGCACCTGCTATCATCCGCTGTTCGTTTTCAACCAATATGGCGATTTGGAACGCTGCGCCCTGCGCCCCGGCAATGTTCACAGCGCCGATGGATGGGAGGCGGTGCTGAAGCCGGTCGTGGCGCGGTATCAAGGCAAGGTCTCACGCATTTATTTCCGCGCCGACGCCGGCTTCGCAAACCCCGAAGTTTACGAATATCTGGAGGCAGAACGGATCAAATATGCGATCCGTCTGCCCGCCAATCACATCTTGCAAGAGAGGATCGGCTATCTGCTCAAACGCCCGGTTGGTCGCCCGTCCAATGACGTCTGCCGATCCCATGCAAGTTTCACCTATCAAGCGGGAAGCTGGTCGCAGCCGCGTCGGGTGATCGCCAAGGTCGAATGGCATCCGGGCGAGCTTTATCCGCGCGTCGGCTTCATCGTGACGAACATGGCGCGCTCCGCCGAGAATGTCGTCGCCTTCTACAACAAGCGCGGCACGTGTGAGCAATGGATCAAGGAAGGAAAAGGCGCAATCAAGTGGACCCGGCTATCATGTCGGTCGTTCGCTGCTAACGCCGTCTCCAGCTTCATGCGCTGGCCTACAATCTCGGTAATTTTCTGCGCACGCTGGCGACGCCCGAACCGATAAAGGATTGGTCACTGACGAGCCTGAAGGAAAAGCTGATCAAGATCGGCGCGAAGATCGTGAGCCATGGCCGCTATGTCGCGTTTCAGATGGCCGAAGTCGCCATTCCGAAAAATCTCTTCGCGGACATCCTACGAATGATCGCCGACCTGCGGCCGCCGCCCAATCCAGCGCCTGCGTGAAGTGTTCGGTCGTCATGCGTCGAGCAAAAACTAAGGGAGAAGTGCGTCTTGATCACAACCAACTCTGTATTGTCCGGTGCGCGATCCGCCCATGTCACTGGTTTTGGTGTGCCGGAGCACCACAGCAGCGCCGCAGCGCGGCAATCTCAACCTCAATAAGCGGGCGATCCGGAAAATAATGCCGGTATAGGACGAATGTCCGATGTCACGGCAGGAGATCAATGATACGCGCTTGGCACATTCCCGGTTATCTGGGGAATGCCAGTTCAATAGTCAGATCGGAATATGCCACCTGACCGCCACGCCTGCCCGCCGCCAGAGGCGCACCATGCCGCCATCGCTTGCCGTGAGCGGGAGCCTTCTGAGCGCGAAGCGATATTGTCTTAGTAACAAGAAACGTTTTTCGCTCCGCGCTCATCCGAAGAGACAGGCAAACCTTACACCTGGCCTAGATATAATCTCATCCGCCACGATCTGTGCGGCAGAGAACACCAATTCCGCTATCAACCATCTTCGTTACTGGCAGAGCGTCGCTCTAATCGGCGCGTTGGGAGTGAAGTTGCTCGACGTCAGGTTGTCTACCTTCAGCTGAGAAGCTGACCATACGATGTTCCCGGGGTTGCATAGATTGTAGTACGAGCCGGACATGTTCAGGTTGCCCTTTGCCGCGCCGGGGTCAATCGTATAAGCTAAGCTGCTTGATGACGGATTCCCGCGCGCCCCGGAGCAGAATGTGTCCCTGCAGTTGGCATTCGTATAGGTCACATTCCCTGATCCGCTATAGATCGCGAAACACCCGTTACTCTGTCCGATTGCGGATACGTTCGAGACGCTGACGGTGTTGCTCGAAGATTCGACCATGACGCCGTCGCCAGACGGAGAGTTGGCGTTCTGACTGCCCGACACAAGGCCGTTCGATATCGTAATGCCCGACAACTCGTAGACGTTGATGTTGTCTTCTGGCCACGATGTCGCCGTGAGCTCGTCGGAGAAGTTAGTCAAGGTGCCTGGACCGGAGGCGTTCCATTGAACCGCCTGCCCGCGCGGGAATGGTCCCCTCTGGTCGTGCACCTCGACGTACGAGAGGTTGTTGTTCGGGCAACTCTGCAGATAGATCCCGGAAGATCCGCTGGTCAACCTGACGTTAGAGACAGTCAACCCAGAGGACGAACTGCACGAGATGTTCATCATGTTAGACGACGACGCCGCACCAGATGCGGGGGCGCCCGTGTTGAGAATATCCGCGTAGGATATCGAGACGTTGGAACCGCCGTTGACATAGATGCCTGGGTTCGGACCACTGTGGTTGATGACCACGTCCTTGATCTGAACGCCACTATGCCCGTTCGTATTTATGCCTGCGGCGCTCGTCGTCGTAATTTTCAGATGCGAGATAACCTGATTATCGCTCTGGACGACGATCGGCCCTGACGCCGTATATGCGATATTGCAAGAGGACGCGTTCACGGTGAGCGACACTGTTGCAGACGCCGTGAGACCGGCGCTGTCGCTGATGGTGTATAAGAAGCTGGCTGGGCCGGTATAACCCGTAGCTGGCGTGAATGTGATAATGTTCCCACTGAGCGACACCGTCCCGTTCGTCGCGGTACCGACGCCCGTCACTGTCAGCGGGAGCCCGTTCGGATCGGCGTCGTTTGCGAGCAGCGCGGACGTCTGGATCTGCAGCGGCGTGTTCTGGGTCGCCATGAAGCCGCCGTCGTTTTTGGCAATGGGAGGAGCCAGCGCCTGGACTGTCAAGGAGACAGTAGCGGACGCCGTGCCGCCAGCCGTGTCTTGGATCGTGTAGGTAAAGGAGGCGGGTCCGACGTAGCCGGAGGTCGGAGTGAAGGTCACGGTGGACGCGTTGGTGAGCACCACTGCCCCGTTCGACGGGCCGCTGACGCCAACGACGGACAGCGGTAGGTTGTTCGGATCCGTATCGTTGGCCAGCAGAGAGGAGGTCTGGATTGCGAGCGGGACGTTCGTCGCCGTGACGAAGCCGCTGTTGTTGTTCGCCACCGGCGGGAGGACCGCAGTCGCGGCGAAGGCGACGTCTACCCAGTAGTTGGACGAGAGCCACGTGCTAGTCGGGAAACCTGGTGTACTTCCGTAGGCATAGACACCGTTGCCGCCACTCGATGAGCTCGACGGAGCGGTCAGCGGAGCCGCGACGTACGCCCTGGTAAAATAATTGTTATTCGCAGAATAATACCCGGCGCTGTGATAGGAGACGACATAGGTGGTGCCGGCCGCGATCCCGACTGGCGTCGCTAGATTGACCTGTTGCCAGCCACTCGCAGTCTCGTTGGTAAAGGTCGCGCTGGCGAGCAGCGTCCCCGTGGCGCTCCAAAGATGAGCGGTGTGCGTGCCGGTGTTCTGCAGGCCCTTGTAGAAACGCAAGGCCGTGATGCTCCCGGCGGTCGAGGCAGAAAACTTGACGCCGAGCTCGACTGGATTCGGATCATTCGCGGTCACGGTAGCCGGGACATCGCTCGCCAAGAACAGGCTTGCCGCGGTTGCAGATCCCGAGCCCATGACGAGGAAGCCGATGATCAGGGCGGACATTGAGATTTCCGTCGGGCAAAATTTACGAGCGCCGTTTATTTCCATTGTTATGGATCTCCATTTTATGGTAGTGTGGATGGTTGGGTTTTGGAAGTCAGATAGAGCTGCGGATGGGGACGTGTTGATTGAAACACAAGCGCTCACCTCTCTCGGGCGGGGTTAATCGAGGCCTCGACCGGGTCTTAGAGAGCGAGAGATGTCCGCGTCATGCGAGGATCGACGAAGTCGACATTTGAATTCGCGTGCATGGTGGAGGGCGAGCACGGCTTGGAGTGACAGGTTTTACTGCCGGCTATGCACTTCTAAGCGCTACCCGACAGTGTCTGTCATTATCGGTCGCGCGGTCTCAGCCGAGATACCCCTGAATTTTGTCCTGAAAGCATCATTGCATTCGGATCTCCTTGTGCTTGCGGGTTCTTTGATGATAATCAATTAATGGCATATGTAAACAATTATATCTCAGAACGTCCTATGGGTGCGAAAGAGCACCCTAAACTTGACAATATGATGGCGTACAAACAGCGTATCTGAGGTGATTTTGTAACTACCAATTTTAGCCGCAGTCATACTCCTTTTGGTTAAGCATGTTGAGCTACCGCATTCGATAGCATCGGTAAGCGCTCTGAGAAATCCAATCTCGCGCTTCACATTCCTCAATTTGTCTATATAGACACCGTACGTATGTTATGTGATTAAAGTACGTATGTTATGTGATTAAAGGGAGGGTTCAGCATTCGACTTTTTGGCACTTACGCCATCATCGAGCGCTGAAGGGCAGTACGCATTCCTCGATTGGCTTATTTGAGCGAAGGCGGGGGTCGACTTTGCTCGATACCAAAGCTGCGCCTTTCCGGCGAACTTCTCTGGCGCTGTCAGATGCTCAAGCAGCGATACCATTTTCTTAGTTTTGTCGTGCGCAGCGCAATTGAGATCGATTTGCGCGCGTAGTGAAAACCGCATCTTTAAATTGAAAGCCTCAAATGTATCCGTTGCATCCGTCTCGATTGCGCTTGAACGACAAGATTGGCTTGGAGCGCGCGGATCAATCCAAAGAGGGATCCCATCCCTCCATCAATATTTCGCATGTCATCTCGGTCATGCGGAGGCAGGCGATGCCTTTCTTCGCCTTCTGCCTCTTCGGAATGGCATCGGGAATCGCATACGTCATTACCGCCAAGCCGCTTTACACGGCGACGGTGCCTATCGGTCTCGATTATCGTCAAGTTCGCGCGGCTCATGCCGTCTCGATGATCTCCGACGCGCCGCCCGCAGATAGCGCCGAGATTGAGAGTCAAATCGAAGTTCTTCGCTCGGAAAAGCTCGGCCTGACCGTCGTCAAACGATTGAGCCTGTCGCAAAATCCCGCTTTCGCTGGGTTGCCTTCGACCTGGACGGACTGGACGGAAGAGACCTGGAAATCTATCCTGGCAACGTTCGGCATAGCCAGTCAGAACCGGGCAAACCACGCGGATCCAGACCTCGCGCGGCAGTTGACTACATTGACGAAGCTGGAGAGCGCCGTGACCATCAGTCGGATTGGACGCAGCTCTGTCGTGCAGATAGCCTGCACGGGACTTGATCCGGTTCGTGCGGCCGAAATCGCGAATACCTATGCGGACGCCTATATGTCCGATCAACTGAACTCCCGCATCGAAGCTACACGCCGCGCGCGAAGCTGGCTCAAACAACGATCCGAAGAGCTTCGCGAATTGTCGATTAACGCCGATCTAGCCGCGCAGAAGTTCAAGGCCGACAACAATCTGCTCTCGACCAAAGGAACGCTGATTTCCGAACAGCAATTCAATGAGATGACGACCCAACTCGTCAACGAGCAGGTGCGGACTGCGCAGACGGACGCGCAATATCGCCGAATAAAGAAAATTATCGACGACCATGAAACCGATGCGGCGGTGAGCGAATCCCTCCCTGACTCCGTGATCAATGAGCTGCGAACCAAATATCTCGACGCCGCCAAACGCCTTAGTGACTTCGAGGAACGAAAGCTCGACCCCACTCACACCGTGATGGTCACTCTTAGGAATTCGATGGCTGAATACAGCAGGCTTCTCTTTCAAGAGCTCGGCCGCGTGGCGCAAAGCTACCGAAATGACTATGAGGTCGCGGCGGCGCGCAGTAAGATACTGGCTGATAATTTGGAGCACCAGCATCGCGTCGCGATCGCAGCGAACGATGCACAGGCTCAACTGCGCCAACTCGAGCAGAAGGCTGAAAGCTACAACTCACTATATCAGACCTATATGCAGCGTTATCAGGAGGGGGCACAGCAGGAATTCTTTCCGATGATTGATTCGCACATCATCAGTCCTGCGACCCCGCCTCTGACCCCAAGCCATCCGCGAAAGACTATCGCGCTTGCCGTCTCACTAGCGCTCGGAGCATTAGCCGGATTTGGTTTCGGGGTCATCCGGGAATCGCTGGATCGGGTTTTCCGAACGGCCCAGCAGGCGCGCACTGAACTTGGCGTCGACGTGCTCGGTTTGATACCCGTCATTGATCTATCCTTCTTGCCGAAAGCCGGATGCTACACCATGGCGCCAATGATGCGCTATGTCATCGATGATCGCCTTTCGGCCTTTGCCGAAACCTTACGGTCCGCGAAAGTTGCGGCCGACCTGGCCTTGCATGACCGGCCTACAAAACTAATCGGATTTGTTTCGCTCCTACCAGACGAGGGCAAATCGACCCTAGCGAAGAACTACGCGAGCCTGCTCGCCTTGCAAGGCGCGAAGACCCTTCTGATTGATGCGGATACGCGAAACCCAGGCCTGACGAGGGCCATCGGCTGCGATCGAAAACCCTATTCACCGGAGAAATCCGCCGCGCTGCCGCGTTTGACCGAACTCCTTCAGTATGAACCGGACACCGGCCTTCAGATCTTGCCTAGTTTCTTGGCCGAGGACGATCCACGCGTCGCCGATGGGCTTTCGGCCGCGACGATCCGGGGTCTGTTGACGGGGAGCGCTCAAACCTACGAATATGTCATTATAGATCTTCCGCCTATTGGACCATTGGTCAATGCTCGTAGCTTGGCCTCAGCTATCGACGCCTTTATCTTCGTAATCGAATGGGGAGAGACGTCTCGAGGAGCCGTGCGGACCGTATTGGCCAATGAACCTTGGATAAGCGACAAGCTCCTTGGTGTTATTTTGAATAAGGTCAACATGAAGAAACTGAAGGTCTACGAATCTTTCGATTCAGATGGCTATTATTATCCTCGCTATGATGGCCGTTACAAAAGGCAATCATAGCGTACAGATCCAATGTACGGCGTATTCTCGCGGTGGAGACATTATCTTATGTCGCAGACATTAATAGCCACGAGCGGCGGCTGCCACCTACTTCGGCTATTAGGGTCTGTGACGAGCTACAGCGCGGCCGCAAAATCATCCACACACTCTTGTCTTGAGAGTGTTGCCATGGCCGCAGGATGCGAATGGGAGCGTCAAGTGGCCAGTATCGATATAGTCGTGCCTTGCTATCAGTACGCGCGATTCCTACGCGATTGTGTCACGAGCGTCCTAACTCAGGATATCCAGAATCTCCGTGTTCTCGTGATCGACGACGCCTCCGGTGACAACAGCGCTGAGATCGCCGCCCAGCTGGCTTCCGAAGACCCAAGAGTCGAGGTGAGCATCCATCGATCCAATCGCGGCCATATTGCCACATACAACGAGGGAATTGATTGGGTCTCGTCCGACTATTTTCTGTTGCTCAGCGCCGATGATCTCTTGCCGCCGGGGAGTCTTCTGCGCGCGATCTCGGTCATGGAGCAGCACCGCGATATTAGTTTTGTCCATGGCGGCGAGGTTACTCTGTATGCCGGACAGCCTCTGGCTGTGATCAGTGTAGACGCGCAAAAGCCTCAATGGCGCATCTCGACGGGCCGAGAGTTCATCGAAGAATTGTGCCGCACGGTCTCGAATCCGGTTTCTACATCCACGGCGGTCGTGCGGACTACAGCGCAGAAATCGGCAGGCCACTACTGCCCTAAGCTTCCTCATAGCGGCGATATGGACATGTGGCTGCGTCTGGCCATGATTGGACGGGTCGGAACAACCGCTGCGGCGCAAGGGATCCGCCGGACGCATGGGTCGAACATGTCGGCGTCCCAGCGCAGCGGGAAAATGCGTGATCGCCAGGATTTTCTCCAGCGCGAAGCCGCGTTCAGAAGTTTTTTCTCCGGCGCAGGGAGTGCGTTGCCGGACGCGAGCCAGTTAGGAAGAAGAGCTTTGCGTAACCTCGCGGATCAGGCCTTTTGGTCCGGCGTCGCACAGATTTGCCTCGGCTATGCGAGGCTCGGCTTCAACCTTCTCAAGTTCTCCTTCAAGCTCGCTCCGATCAATGTTTACCTGCCGCCTGTAAGCTATTTGCTCCGCACAGATCGCGTTCTCCATAAGATCGGCGTTGTCGTCGCCGAGGCCGCAAAGCTGATGGGAAAAGGGAGCGACCACGTCGCAAATGCTGAAACTGACCGCGGGCGTCATTGGACGCCGGGTGATTGAGCAGCAGCGCCGGCAATCGGAAAGGCGATAATCCGAGGCAATCGATCATCTGAAAGGTGTTCACGTCAATTCCGGCAGCGTCGGGCTTCGTTGCCTGTCAATAACCACAAGTTTTACTCCGATAATTCGTTGCAAGTATTTAACATATAAATAGATGTTTTTCCTGTCGTGATGCCAGGTTGCATTGACGTAACAATAGCAGATTCGTCAATGCTAATGAGGAGCCAATAATGAATGTCAAGAAGTCACAATACATTGATCTCTTCGTCATAATTCTTTCAATGTCCATGCTTTCTCTCCATTTTGCTGCCGGGATTGCAGGGACGCTATTTCCTATTCAAAAAATTAACTTTGCCAATTTTAAGATGCTTATCCCTATCATACTATTATTGATATTTAAAATAATTATGTCTATATCTTCACCCCTCGGTCAATACTCAACATATAATTTTAATTACATTTCTCTAATTCGAGAAAGTTTTACTGTTTTACTATTTTATACATGGTTTATAATAGGTTTGTATATTTATAATTTTTCATTCTTTATTTCAATGAAATGGACGTCTGTGGGTATTGCGCTCTTGTTGCTCCCTATTGTTCAAGTTTATTTATCTGGAGCGCCGATCATGGCCACCATAGACGCCTCTCAAGCCATATTTTTCCTTCTTATATTCGTGGTTTTTTTTGAACGAACAAACAGCATATATTTGAAATTATTTACGCTAGGTATTTTATTATCTACCTCATTTGCTCTGAGAAGTTCATTCACAACGTTATGCGGGTTCATGCTCTTGTTCTTATTTTTCACACAGTCAACTTTCATATCTCGCATCATGGTCCCCTGGCAAATCACCGTGGTAGTCGCAATCGCATTTTTGACCTTTGCATCAACGTTCGCCGAGAGTGTAAACCTAAAAGATAACGCGAACAGTGATGGAAATAACGGAGAAACTAGGGAGGCTCTTGCTGGATACGCGTTATCCATATTTAGTGATTTTCCCGTTTTTGGCACGCCCATGGGCAGAGGCATTATTCCAACAGGGATTGTAGAGGAGCTGGGGTGGGACCAGTATTTTGACCCCGACGTAGCGCAAGTAATGACTGAAACATACGGCTTCCAATCGTTCGATATGTATGCGCTTTCATTTCATAATGGCTTTCTATATTTGCTAACTCGGTTTGGTATCTTTTCGCTCCTATTGTTGTATTTGATAATCCGTGAGGTGCCGCGACGCGCCCCGCTGCCATTGGTTTTGTTCTCAACAGTCATGTTGCTTTCCATATCCGCCAACGTCGTCATCGAAAGCATTCGTGCTGGGCCAGGAGTAGCTCTTGTCCTAGGTGCCTTGTTTAGTTTTCAAGAGAAACCGGAAGCTACCCAGCATTGAACAAACCCGCTACGCGGGAGCAGCTACGCGGTTCTGAGCTGAAGCATTAGTGCCCGCCGTCACATTTACCAATTGTCGGCTCCATTGGCAGGAGGTTTCACAAATGCATCGGGGCGTAGCGTGACGCGCCCGGTCTCCCGAAAAAGCCTCAGCACCAAAGTGATCGCGATAGCGCTCGCCGAGAAGGCGACGACAATGCCCGCGATAACCATCGCCTGTGGTACAGGATCGGCGGCGTGCGGCTGCTGCGCCTTTACGAGCGATGATGCCGAGCAGCAAAAAAACGTCGCTGCCGATAAGATTGAAAGCGAGAACCTTGCGCAGCGGCTGGGGATTGGTGATGAGGTCGTAAAGGCAAAGCCCCCCAGTGCTGCGCCGATGAGCCGGCCAGGCGTCGCCGCACTCATTGCCGGGGTGACCGTCGCGGCGCGGGGGTGCTCCAGGGACGCGCCCCAATAGCGGTTGGGCGCGAGCGGCCATACGCCGACCACGGCCAGAACCAGCACAACCATCTCAAACATGGTGTCGAATGAGCGATAGGCGATCAGAACGGCGGTGATTGGGTTACCGAGGCCGGTCTCGGTGAGGTTTTGTGCTGCCTCAGGAGCCAGTGTCGAAGAGCAACACGAGGCCGCAAGTGCTACCGTGACAATCACGCAAAGAGCGCCCTTCACAAGACGCAGCGGCGCGCTGGGTTGTTCGTCGGCTGCGGCTTTCTCGGCTTCCAGCAGGCGTGCGGCGGCGCCCAGTCACGCCGTTGCCGATGGCGGCCTCCGTTAGCGCCACATCGACCGCAAAAAAGGCGAACCCGGACGATCGATAGCAGCAGTCCATAGGCGACATAGCCCACAACCGCAGCGAAGGCCTCGCGCGCGGCGATGGTCCAGACGCGACGGCCAGAACCAGGGCCGCAATGCCAATATCGAGAGCTTGGAGAACGCTCATGCGGCCAGCCCCTTGCGCCGCGTGGCGCGCGCGATGAGCTGCCCAGCCGTCGCGCCGGCCAATTGGATGAGCGCCCAAATAGCGACGAGCTTTAGTGAGTTCGAGCAGGCTTCCCGTGCGTGGCAGCAAACCGAGCACGACGAGGCCAAGACCGAGATGGTCGGCCTTTGTCAGCGTGTGAAGACGAGTCAGCGCGTCGGGGAAGCGCAGCAACCCCACTGTGCTAGCGAAAAAGAAAAAGGCGTCAGCGCAGATCGCGATGATACTGAAAATTTCAAGAACGAGAACTCATCCGCCGCCCGCCCGCGGGGGATCATCCGCCTCCGGAGGCGCGCCGCTGTTTACGAAGGAGACGGAAGCGAAGGCGGCGAGGGGGCAAGCCCCAGGGCCACGTCCTCCACCCCGCGCACGCCCGTCGCCGAAGCGACCAGCAGGAGCGAGGTGATTCTGCCGATGCCGAGGAGCTGCGCCGCTATCATGGGATCGGCGTTCGAAGGTCCGGTGACGATGCGGACGAAACCAACAGCCACCGTGAATAGAATGAAGCCCGCGGCTGCGAGCAGAAAGTCAGCCAAGGCCGAGCGCCCGGATGAACAAGGTCTCTTCCGCCGCCAGATTGGCCGCAATGGGCCGGTCAACATCGAGGCAGTGGACAAGGAGCGTCCCATTTTCGTCGGTCCTTGTTGGCAGCGTTCACGGCAGCAGACTGGACAGAGCGCAGAACGCGCTCCGCCCGGCATCTTCGGTTTTTAAATCGCCAACTAATATTGCCAGTCTCGATGATGTCGCAATGATGCGTCAGGCGATCGAGCACGGCTGTGGTCATCTTGGCATCAGTAAAGACTTGAGGCCAATCGGAGAAGGCCAGGTCGGTGGTAATGTGTCAAACAGCATTGAATCGGGACCCCGGATCGGTGTGCAAAAGGTACCCCTTTTGGCGGGGAGGAACGACAGCGCTCGCCCCCGGCGGAGCTGGTCAGGGTTGCGCAGCCGGGGCGAGCGCGGTGGCGTGGGAGGGGGCTTTGAGCGCTAGGCGCGGTTTTTGAAGCGCCAGCTTTCATTTCCGGTTTCGACGATGTCGCAGTGATGGGTGAGACGATCGAGGAGCGCGGTCGTCATCTTGGCGTCGCCGAAGACGCTCGGCCATTCGCCGAACGCCAGATTGGTCGTGACGATCACCGAGGTGCGTTCGTAGAGCTGGCTAACGAGATGGAAGAGCAATTGCCCGCCAGCCTGAGCGAAGGGCAGATAGCCGAGTTCGTCGAGAACGGTGAAGTCCTTGCGAGTGAGGTAATCGGCGATTCGTCCCTGCCGCCCTGCGCGTGCTTCGGCCTCCAGGCGATTGACGAGATCGACTGTATTGAAGAAGCGGCCGCGCAGGCCGGCGCGGATGCAGCTTCGCGCGATGGCAATGGCGAGATGCGTCTTGCCGGTCCCGGTGCCCCCCACGAGAACGACGTTGCGTTGCTGCGCGATGAAGCCGCCTCCAGAAAGATCACGCACCAGGGTTTCGTTGACGGTCGTGCCGTCAAAGTCGAAGTCATCGATGTCCTTGGCCAGAGGGAGTTTGGCGATGGTCATCTGATATTTGATGGAGCGCGCCTGCTTTTCGGCAATTTCGGCCTTAAGAAGATCGCCGACGATTTGTGGCGGCTCGTGCTGCCGCTTTATGCCAGCCGCCATCACATCATCATAGGCGGTTCGCATGCCGAAGAGCTTGAGTTCGCTCATGAGGTCGAAGATTTGCGTGCGTTCCATCAGCCTGAACTCCTCAGTTGATCGTACCGGGCACAATCGGCGAGCGGGACGTGCCGGAGTTTCAGCGCGTCCGGGGTGAGTATGGTGAGTGGCGGACCGGGATCACGGCGACGCGCCAGAATGTTGAGAACGACGTCGGCGGAATGGACGCCCTCGCTCAACGCCTCGGCACAGGCGGCCTCGACCGCCGGCAGCCCGTCGTCGAGAACCGCCGCGAGGATTTTCACCATCTGCCGATCGCCATCGGCGGAGCCGGTGAGTTTGCGGCGAATTTTCTCCATGGCCGAGGGCAAGACCCAGTCCTTGAACGGCGCGCCATTCCTCAGAGCGCCGGGCTTGCGGGCCAGAACCGGAACGTAATGCACGCCGGATGAGGCAATAATTTGCAGCGTCGATGCCGCAATTCAGCTAACATAATCAGCATGTTATTTCGGATCGAATGAGGCCGTCATGGCGAACCCGGCGGGTGAATCGTATGATGGCGCTCTCAGGCTCGATTTCGACCGCCGATTGTTGCTTCACTTTCGCGGATCGGTGGTTACCTCCGACGCAGGCTTGCTCGCATACCGGGAACTGGACGACGCGCTGTGCCTCAGCGCGATGGCGGGTGATGCGCTCTCCGACGCACGCACTGGCAAGAATGGCCGGCATGCACTCGTCGGGATGTTGCGGCAATCCATATTTGGGCGACTTGCCGGATATGAAGACGTGAACGACGCTCAACGCCTGCGCCATGATCCCGCGATGCGGTGGATAGTCGGCGGAAAGGCGGCCTCGGATGCAGCGGCTTCGCCGAGCCAGATGGGCCGCTTTGAGACGCGCTGGCTCACGGCGGAAAAGAACCTTTCGGCGCTCGCTGATCTCTCCGGCAAATGGATCGACAGCGTTCATGGTCGCCGTCCGCCGAGAGGTATCTTGCTCGACATGGATTCGAGCGTGAGCCCGACGCATGGCGAACAGGAACACAGTGTCTGGAACGGTCACTATGACTGCACCTGCTATCATCCGCTGTTCGTTTTCAACCAATATGGCGATTTGGAACGCTGCGCCCTGCGCCCCGGCAATGTTCACAGCGCCGATGGATGGGAGGCGGTGCTGAAGCCGGTCGTGGCGCGGTATCAAGGCAAGGTCTCACGCATTTATTTCCGCGCCGACGCCGGCTTCGCAAACCCCGAAGTTTACGAATATCTGGAGGCAGAACGGATCAAATATGCGATCCGTCTGCCCGCCAATCACATCTTGCAAGAGAGGATCGGCTATCTGCTCAAACGCCCGGTTGGTCGCCCGTCCAATGACGTCTGCCGATCCCATGCAAGTTTCACCTATCAAGCGGGAAGCTGGTCGCAGCCGCGTCGGGTGATCGCCAAGGTCGAATGGCATCCGGGCGAGCTTTATCCGCGCGTCGGCTTCATCGTGACGAACATGGCGCGCTCCGCCGAGAATGTCGTCGCCTTCTACAACAAGCGCGGCACGTGTGAGCAATGGATCAAGGAAGGAAAAGGCGCAATCAAGTGGACCCGGCTATCATGTCGGTCGTTCGCTGCTAACGCCGTCCGTCTCCAGCTTCATGCGCTGGCCTACAATCTCGGTAATTTTCTGCGCACGCTGGCGACGCCCGAACCGATAAAGGATTGGTCACTGACGAGCCTGAAGGAAAAGCTGATCAAGATCGGCGCGAAGATCGTGAGCCATGGCTGTCAATCGGCGTTGAACTTTGACCCCCGATCGGCGCGCAACAGTGACCCCTGTGTACGGCGAGATTTAGCAGAGTGAGGTGACGTCTGAGGAAGTCGTGTGGCGGACAAGCCGCGAGCGAGCGGCTTGCGGTGGGTCAGGCGCGGTTTTTGAAGCGCCAGCTCTCGTTGCCAGTCTCTATGATATCGCAATGATGGGTGAGACGGTCGAGTAGTGCGGTCGTCATCTTCGGATCGCCAAAGACGCTTGGCCATTCACCGAATGCAAGATTGGTCGTGACGATGACCGAGGTTCGCTCGTAGAGGCGGCTGACCATGTGGAACAGCAGTTGTCCTCCGGCTTGGGCGAAGGGCAGATAGCCGAGCTCGTCGAGGATGACGAAGTCGAGGCGCGTCAGATAATCGGCGAGCCGGCCTTGGCGGCCAGCTCGACCTTCAGCCTCGAGCCGGTTGACAAGATCGACCGTGGTGAAGAAGCGACCGCGAGATCCGGCGCGGATACAACTTCGTGCGATCGCGATCGTCAGATGCGTCTTGCCCGTGCCCGTCCCCCCAACCAGGACGACATTGCGTTGTTGAGCGATGAAGTTGCCGCCAGCCAGATCGCGCACGAGGCTTTCATTGATCGGTGTCCCCTTGTAGGTGAAGTCGTCGATATCCTTGGCAAGCGGCAGTTTGGCGATTGTCAGCTGATATTTGATCGAGCGCGCCTGCTTCTCGGATATCTCAGCTTTGAGCAGGTCGCCGACAAAGTGCTGCGGCTCATGCTTGCGTTTGACCGCGGCGGCGAGAGCCTCATCGTAGGCATTCCTCATCCCATAGAGTTTGAGTTCGCCCATCATGTCGAGGACTTCGGTTCGTTCCATGATCACGCGCTCCTGAGTTGATCGTATCGGGCACAGTCGGCGACTGGCGCATGCTGCAGCGTCAGCGCATCCGGGGTAAGGATGGTTGCCGCCGGGCCGGGGTCGCGTTGCCGCGCGAGGATGTTGAGGATCACGTCGGACGAGTGGACGCCCTCGGACATCGCCTGTGCACAGGCAGATTCGACCGCCGGCAACCCATCGGTGAGTACAGCCGCAAGGATTGCGACCATCTGGCGATCGCCGTCATCGGAACCGGCAAGTTGTCGCCGCACGCGCTCCAAGGCGGCGGGCAGTACCCAATCCTTGAACGGAGCGCCATTGCGCAAGGCGCCTGGCTTGCGAGCCAGGATCGGCACGTAGTGCCATGGGTCATAGGTCGTTTCGCCGCGCCCATAGCAGCGCGGATGCTCCGCAACGACGCGCCCCTCCTGGCGGATGACGATCCGATCGGCGTAAGCGTAAATCTCGACCGGCCGGCCAATGGCGCCGGCGCTGACCGAGTATTTGTTATTGTCAAAGCTGTAAAATACTGGACTTGAGATTTCAGGCAGTGCCGGATGAAATCACGCCTTGCCATTCATCTCTTGGCGGCGAGTTTGGCGAGGGGATCGATGTTGTCAAGGATGCACAGCACCGGCTGCGCCGGCGCGAGCGAAGCTCGCGTCCTTGACAACATCGAGTCCGCCTCGCCGATCATGCCCGACGTTGAATGAATGACGTAATCTGACATTGACCGTTGGATCAAGTCCAGACTTGTACATCAAAGCGAACCAGGCAGGTCTTCGACACGGAAGCCGGCAGAGCGTGGAATCCATCGAACCGGCCGCGATAGGCAACGAGCTTCGGCCGCTCCTCCTCGAACATCTCCCAAATGGTGTGCTCGGGACGTTCCGGATGTGGATGAGCCTTGGCATAGGCGATGACCTTATCGGTGAGCCAAGCATTCAGCTCGTCATAGGTCTTGAACTTCAATCGCGGCGTGAAGAAGCGCTCGCGAACAAGACCCACCTGGTTCTCGACCTGACCTTTCTCCCAGCCAGATGCAGGCGTGCAGGCGACGGGCTCCACCAAATGATGGGCGCACATTTGCAGGAGCCGCCGATTATATTGCCGGTCCTTGCCGACGAAGATCGTCTCCACCGCGGTCTTCATATTATCATAGATGCCACGTGTGCAGGCGCCTTTAAAAAAGGCGAAGGCCCGCTCGTGGGCGTCGAACACCATTTCCTGCGTCTCGCGGGGATAGGCGCGGACAAACATCATGCGGCTGTGGCAGAGACGGACGTGCGCGACCTTCACGATCGTCGTCACGCCGTTCATCACGACGATCTCGTGGCTCCAATCGAACTGGTAAGCTTCGCCCGGGGCAAACGTCAGCGGCACGTAAGCGTCCGCCATCTGGCTCGCGTGCTCCCGGCTCCAGGACCGGGCATAGCGGCGAACAGCGTCATAGCCGCCCTCATATCCCAGTGCCCGCAGCTCCTCAAAGAGCCGGATCAAAGTCAGACGTTCGCGTGCCGGATTGCTGGTGTTCGCCGTAAGCATCCGGTCAAGCTCAGCTTTCCAACGACCCAACTTGGGGCGCGGCTGAATCTCCCGCTCATAAGAAAATGAAGTCTCACCCGAGCGAAGAACCTTGCGCACCGTGTTGCGCGATATCTTCAAGCCGCGGGCGATCTCCTTGATCGACTTCCCTTTGATCAAATGTTCGCGCCGTATCCGGCCGATCGTCTCCACAATCAGCATCCCCCACCGCCCGCTTCAAACCAAAGCAGGCAGTCCAGCAGGCCAGAACCAAGGGGGTCAATTTTGGACGCCGATCCCCCACCTCAGGGGGTCAAAGTTGCACGCCTAAACACACTTTCCTCATTATTCAATTGTATCATATTTTCAGGCGGGCGTGCCCCCTCTGGTACCGGCGAACAGCCGACAACGCCACTTTTGGCGAGGCTCTTGCATAGAAGGCCAGATTTCACGCGGAATTGCGCCACATAGGCTGTTAAGTTCCTTCCCCCTTTTTTCCCGGCCCGGAACAATGCAAATGCCGCTGTACGGCCTCCGCAGGGCAAGGCTGGCACATTTCCCGCCGTCCGTTCCCATGCTTGACACCACGCAGATGCAGGCCAGAACGATTCCCCCACTGTTATTCGCCAGCCCGTTTGCAGGTGTCGGGTTTCACGACTGAGTGCAGCGCTTTTCGTGTCGATCCGGTATGCCCGCCGCTGCTCCTTCACCGGGCTTGATCCCGCACGCCAGCCTTGAGTGCCAACCTGGCGGAACGCGGCCCTGATGGCCGCAAGCACTTCTTTGGCTCCCCCGAAGACGGTCCCCCCAAACAAGTGCTTGCGTCCGGGCCTATGCGCTCCGCTCACGGAAAGGCACGGCTGGCATGGGGTCAGCCCTCAACTGAAGGAGCAAGACAATGGCTTACGGCAAAAAGAACACGAAAAAAGCACCGCAACGCGAAACCAAACCCCCCGCACTGATCGCCTGGCACGTCGCAGAGCGCGGGGAAAACAAGTTCTGGAACCGCATCGGCGCGGCATGGGAACACGAGGACGGCGAGGGCCTGACCCTGCAACTCGATCTGCTCCCGGTCACAGGCGGCCGCATCGTTCTCCGGGTGCCGAAACAAGAGGAGGAGGGGGCTTAACAGCCCCTTCTTTTTCTTATCGGCATCGCCGCAGCCCGGAGCCGGGCTGCGGCCTTTCTCATTGTCCACCTCTTGGGGGCAAGCCCCGCCGGTTGCGATCCCGCCCGTCCGGCATCCCCCCAGCGCGAATAGACCTCGCAGTTGTTTCAGCAGAGTCGAGTCCGCCGAATGCTCGCGCTCCATCACCAAGGACCGGGCGCTCAAACTCGAAAACGCGAACTTTACAGGATCACTTCAAGTCCCCTGCGGCGGATCACGTTCAGCAGAACGAGCGCCGCGCCTGTCGGCCGTTTCGCGCCACGCTCCAATTGTGAGACATAGCCGACCGTCAGGTTCAGGTGACGGGCGAACACCGCCTGGCTTAAATGTGCCTTCTCCCTCAACGCGCGAATTTCTTCGCCCGTTATTGGCTCGGCTTTCGGCACCTCGTTTTCTCCGAGATGCCGCATGGTGATTTTCGCATAGGCCGCCTCATCGAGCAGCTCGCCGCGTCGCATGTCCCTGGCTGTTTCAAGCAGGGCTTTTGCCAGCCGACCAGGTTTCTTTTTTTCTCTGGTCATTTTATCTTTGGTCATTGTCTACCTCCTGCACAAAACCGTCCGCTATCGCGCGGGCAAGCTTTGCGTCATTCGCCGTGAGCCACCCCGCTGCGATGTCTTGCAGCGTCGCCAATTCGTCTTTATCGATGTTCTCGCGCTCGCTTTTGGCGAAGCCGTAAAGGAATACCGCCCGATTGCCTCGCCGGTACGCGATCAGCATGCGGTAGCCGCCAGACCGGCCCTGTCCCTTTCTGGCGACCCTCTGTTTGATGACGTCGCCACCCAGGTTCCCATCGACAAGGTCGCGCTCCGCGCGCTCTATCGCTTCGCGCAAGCTGTCATCGCCGATCCGTTCCCGCCGTGCATAACGCACGAACCATTTCGTTTTAAAAATCCGCAAACAACCCTCATAACAATATAAACTATAGCACTATGAACCATACTTTGCAAGGGCGTTTTATTGTGAGCACCCCTCTGAACCACCCCCGCCAGCAGCCGCGCGCGGGCTTTCCAGCCATTCAGCCCTTGCGCCAGATGAACGGCGGCCAATCCAGCGCAAAGAACTTCACGGCCGGGCAACCCTCGACAGGCGCCACTCCCGGGTAGAATTTCCGCCAGCCCTGCATCCCGATGTAAAAGCATTGGGTGTAGTGAACGCATTTACGCCCGTCGGTGTCGCATTGATAGGTCGTCAGCAGATGCGGCGTGCCGATCTGCGACGCCGCCATGCCAATTCCAAGCACCGCAACCGCTCCACCGACCTTCATGGCTAGTCCCTTTGTTCGGTCTCGCCGAGCACGCCGGACGCGCGGTTTCGATGCGGCTTCATCCGGCGCCGCGTCCTGAAAATCAGGATCGCGACGATCAGCGCTAAACTGATATACGCGCCGATGATCTCACCATCGTCGGGCCGCCGATCCGAGACGATCCGGCCCAAATTGGACATTCCCACAAACGCAAGCCAGGCATAGGCCGGCCATTTCAGGCGCGGCTTTTCTTTCGCCTGCAGAGGCGCAGTATCGTCCTTCTTGAATAGCCCGCCGGTCATTTTCGCGGCCCCTTTCCGGGCAACAGCGTCTGGCTGTGCCCGACCGCGAGTTGCGTAGCCGTCGCACCCTGCCGAGCCGCATCAAACGCATCGAGCGGTGCGGTCAGGAATTGCGCGCCGCAGCTGTCCCGGCAGGTGAAAGAACGGCCGGAGCTGCGGGCGCCGCAGATCAGCGTTTTGCAGTTGGCGCAGAGGGTCCAGCCCGATGCAGCCGCGCACCAGGCGCAGGATACCGTCGAGACATCTACATCCTCGGTCCTGACCCGGAGCGCTTCTGCCGGGCGCAAAAGCCCTTGCAGCCGCTCTATCGTCGTCGCCTGACCCGCGGACTTGTCGACGCTCTCGCACCGGAACCGCTGTGCCGCAGAGAAGCGGGCGAACGTCGCGCGAAAAGCGCGGTCATGCCTGGCGCAGGCAAAATCCAACACGAAACGCTCAGGGGTGCCTGTCGCTTCGCGCAGTTTTGCGAGCTGCTGTTCCCGATTGATCACCAGTTCGGATTTATGGCTCATTTTTTCCATCCTTTTCGCTTGAGAATGAGGGTGCGCGCTTGTGTGACAAGCTGCGCCAGATAGTCGGAACCGCCCGTGTCGGGATGGACGCCTTGCATGATCCTCTTGAATCGCGCGTCCATGTCCGGCCGGGTAAAGGGTTCCACGAGACCAAACAGACTCAACGCATCGGTATAGTCATCGCGTTTGGGCCTGGTCTGTCCGGTCACTTGCCGGCGAAATTCATCCCATGGCATCACGTTGCGGAATTCGGCCCGCCAGATCTTTCGCTGCGCCCGCCACTCCGCGCCGAAGGCAACCCATTTTTCAGACTGGTCGAGCGCGACTTCAAAGGGCCATGCCGCCGCGACCCCGAGCGCTTCGCCTGCAATGCAAGCGGCCCGCACCGACAGGCAGGTCAGGCGCTTCAACAGCGCCCATCCGGCACGGATGGCGGCGAGCATCAACACGAACAGCGCGTACAAGGCGACGGCATCACCGATAAATTTGCACAGCTGCCAGAGCTCCATGCCCTGCGGCAGTGAGGAGGTCATTGCAAGCCCCCACTCTCGAAAGGATCGGGCATGTAGCGCCCGCGCGGGAACAGCTTGTCGTAAGGCGTCCGGCGCAGCAGAAACGCCTCGCCCGTCTCGGTGAACACGGCCATGTTTCCACTGGCCCGGCTTGTCGCCTTGGCGAGTTCCTGCGAATCGCGCAGATTGGCGGTTCCCGCCAATTCCCAGTCATACCCTTCGGGGCCGCGCATCCTGCGCCAGAGAACCCGCTTGCCGAGGCGTTCGGACAGGTATCGTGCCGTGGTCTGATCGTTCATGGCGAAGGCCTGCCACATGCCGGCATTGCCCATGAATGTTTCCCAGTTTTGCGGATACAGTTCCTGAACCTGCGCCAGGTTCTGAAGGATCGGCCACAATTTGACGCCGTAGCCCGCCATCAGGCCTGCGGCCTTCGCCAACTGCTGGAGGCGGCCGAGCGCGTAGAATTCATCGAGCAGGAACAGCGTCGCGTGCCTGCCCTTGCGCCCTTCGGCGGCTGCCTGCAGGGCGAGATTGACGAACAGCCGGAGGAACCGCCCGTGGATGTCCAGATATTGCGGCGGCAGCACCAGATAGATCGTGGTCGCGCCGTTGTTCAGATCATGCAGGCTGAAATCCGACGCGGCGAGGGTTCGGCGCATGCCCGTGCTGTCCAGCCATTTCGTATGAGAGATGGCCGTGGCGACGACGTCGCCGGCCGCATTCTTGCCGGCCTGCAGGACCAGCGACGCAGCCGCCTGCGCCAGCCCGCCCATGTCCGACATGCCTCGCAAAGGCGGATCGACCTTCGGGTCGCTTTCGAGCGGCGGCCCATCCGGATGAATCAGGAGATCCCGTACCGTGCCGAGATGCTTGTCCTCCTTCGGAATGTCCGGGCTCATCACGACGTAGTCGATCAGACCGCTGATGATGACTCTGGCCGACGTATCCCAGAAATTGTCCTTCCCTTTTGTATCGGGAACGACAAGAGCGTCCGCGATCAGCTCGACGCGCTCCGCATAGTCGTCGGCGCGCGGATCGAGGCCGGCGATTGGATTGAAGCGCGCCTTGCAGTCCTGCAGCCGGGGGTCGCGGATTTCGCCCAACGGATCGAGAATCCGCAACCGTCTGCCCGAGCGGATGCGTCAGGCCCGCTCCCCCCTTGCCGCGCGCCAATGCCGTGACAAGGGCATTCTGACCTTTCGGATCGATGACCAGGACCGAGCCCCGCCATGTGATGAGATTCGGTATGATGACCGACCGGCCCTTGCCCGCCCGGTTTGTCGCAATGGTGCAGACATGGCGGTCATCGCTGAAGCCGACGATCCATTTCGGATCGAAGAGCGATGCGCCAAGCAGCACCTGTCCCGGCCGCCATGGATTCGCCCATTCATCCATCAGCCCGGAGAAACTGGACGTGCCGCCCAGTCCGACATGCCGCCCCGCCAGGAACCAGCGCAGCGGACGGGTCGCGCGTCCGAGGAAGATCTTGAACGGCCGCAGTCCGCACCATGCGAGCAGGGCAGCCATGCCGGCGGCCAACAGTGTCCCGCCGATCACCGCTTGCAACGCCAAGCCGATCGATGCCGTCAGCACGATGAACGCCGCCCCATGCGCGGCCCAGCCGATGACCCGACGCCCCGGCGCCGATTGCCACATGCCGGCGGTGCGCTGGTTTGTCATCGAGCCTTGCAGCCCGGCGGCTGCGACCAGCCCGCAGAGCATCAGCCCACCGAGGATCGCGGGACCATTGGAAGAGAGCTGGCGGGCATAGGCCGCCGGTGCATGTTGAAACAGGAAATGCGAAAACGGGTCCGAAAACTGGAACCATGCGAACCCGCACGCGATGGCGATGATCAGGCCCATGATCTTTACTCCACCGCTTCTGTGGTGAAGGCAGCCGCGCGGTCAGCCGGCATCGCCTCGCTGTCCGCATCGTCTGCATTCATGGGGACTGGCTCTGCTTCGCCGCCAGCCGCAGCGCTTTCCTGCGCCAGCGGCGGCACGTGCATCGCGCCGTGTTTCGGGCAATGCGGCGGCCCGCAATCCTTGATCCACCGCGCGGCAACGCGCACGGTGTAACCGCAGCCCGCGCCGAGGCATTCGGCTTTGAGCATGCGCGTTCCCTGCTTTTTTGGCCGGTCTGCTACAACTTCGCCCGCCAGCGTCACGCGATCGAAGTTCAACCGTGCGTGGGGAAATGGCCCGAGGGACGCGGCGAGCTCGTTTAAACGCTCCTTAAGGACCGCGCCGGGCATGGCGTGCCGCATTGGCCCTTCAAGCCCGATCCGGAGCGCCGCTTCCCTGAATGCCTTGCCGTGCTTTACATCCGGCGGCAGCGCGGCATGCACCAGCTCATGCGCGAGGATTCCGAGCACCTCGGCAGGGTCCGCAAAATCGGCCCGGATGATGATTTCATGGTGGCCGTCATCGGACGCGCCGGCATGCCAGCACTCTCCGGCCACCTTTCCTTTTTTGCCGTGCGACGTGAATGCGACGGCGTATCTGATTTTTTCCGGCAGGATAAGGCCATGCTTGGCGAAGTAAGGCCGTAATTCATTGGTGGCCGCGCGCAGATAGCTTTCGCGGCTGTTGTGGTCGTTCGTTGAACGGGGTTTCAGCACCGTTGCATTCTCCGCGTTAAATTCTGCGGAAGATGATGCGCCGGTTCCCTTGGTCAGGTCCTGGTCAAAGTCGGAGGACTTCGGATGGGCGGTGGGAGCGACAAGACATTCGACCTGGCGGAGCGTGAGCTAGTCCGTAAGAAGCTGATCCGCTACGCGAAGGAAAACGGCATCGGCGCCGGGCGCCTCGCAGACCGGATCAAGGCCGCGAACCAGCTAGAACCTGTAATCCCGGTCTCGACCCTGCAGCGGTTCCTCGGCAACCTCATGCGAACGAACGAGCCCGCTGTAAGGCTATGCTATCGCTTCGCTGAAAGCCTGGTCGTTTCCGAATTCCACTGCCGCGCTTGGAGAACGCCTGTTTGTCTTCTATGGCGCGGGTAACGGGCGCGACTATTCCGGAACGTACCGCTCCGAGATCCGAACCGCGGATGTAGCGGAGACGGAGTTCGCGGGCCATTCCGAAATTAACATTGCTGCCGATACGGGGTTTTGGCGCGTCACAGAAACAACGGTTCCCGATCTCAATCGAGCCATTTATGACGGCGTTCTCGTTTGCTCCGGGGACACAGCTGTTGTCGTGCTGAAGGACCGGCTTGCGGGTCTTGCCCGAAGCTATATGATATGGCCCGAGAGTGAGACACTGCATGGGCCAAACAATATGCTATGGCCCGAGATTGAGACACTGCGCGGGCACGGCGCGACAATGCGTTTCTTGCCTGGCGATACCACCGAAGTTTGGGACAAATTCAAAATTTCGGGTATCGAACCAATCCAGATACGGCTGAGAAAGACATAGTCTGGTAATACAGATTGGAAAGATACGTCAGAGAGGCTGAGTAAAACGTGGCTTTCGGCGAAAATATCCCCCCGACAAAAAAAGATCGCCCTGCGCACCGCTCGGCAACCCGGACACTCGCGCAGTATGAAGTTAGCGGCTTCCTTGACCTGGAATTAGGCCAAAGCCTGCTTTTGGAAAGTGCGTATAACGGGGACATCGAGGTGGTGGACAAGTTGCTGAAACTCGTGTGTCGCTCGATGCGGCCGACAAAGTCACGGGCATGACAGCGCTACATCTGGCGGTCGGGCGCGACCACCTCGCTTTAGTGCGGCTTCTTGTGGAACGTGGCGCATCGTTCGTGCTCGACAAGCAGGGCCGGATGCCGACGATTATAGCCGCCGAGTGCGAAGTAAGCGAAGAACTCTGCGATTTCATCGCGGAAGCGGAAGCCCGGGCCGAGGGCGTTTAAACGGTCTCTAACCCCGCCGCGCCGCGGTGTTGCCTACCCGCATGCACTCGCGGCCCCACTGCAAATCCCTCCAAATCACCATATCAATTCAGCAAACAAGTTTTGCTGTTTCAATGTATTCGATTCTATAGAATCGACGTGCCGCGTATATATCATGTAATATTAGCAAAATCGAATTCTACACACGGTTGTTAGAAATTTGTCAATATTGTACATTTTCGTGTTATAAGACCTTGTACTCCCCTAGGCTGCCCGAATATCTGTTGAAATTGTTAGTTGTATGGCCATATACCAAGTATAGGGGATAGCGAGCAATGTTTTTGTATTACAAAAACGCTCGTCAGGGGGGCACCCCCTGAAACCCCGCTGGCAGGCGGCCATGGTCCATGACTCGACGAACACCACCCTTCCGCAGAGGCGGCAGGCCTCGCAAAACCGACTCCGAAAAACGCAAGCTGCTTATTTCGGCACGCGTGCGTCAGGACGAGCTGGCGACCATCGAGGGCCGCGCCGCAGAACACAACATCCCGCTGTCCGACTTCCTCCGGGAGCAGGCCCTGTCAGGCACAATCATCGTTCGCCGGTCGCGCACGTTAAGCGCGATCGACCGGCACGATCTCGCCCGGATCGGCTCGAACCTCAACCAGATCGCCCGCGCCTGCAACGCGACCGGCGACACATTCCGCGCGCGCAACATCGAGGCAACCTTGAACGAGTTGCGCAGCCTGCTCAGGCGTATGGACACGCCAGGGCAGTCCTCCGATGAACTGGGCGAAGGGTAGAAACACCAAAGGGCGCGGAACGTCATTCAAGGCGGCGCTGGTTTACGTCCTCCACGACAAAGACGCCCAAACATCCGAACGCGTCGGTTTCGTGGAGATGCACAATCTGGCGACCGACGACCCGCACCGCGCCTGGCGCGAAATGAAAGCGCTATGTGATGCGGCCAATGACTTGAAAAAGCGTTCCGGCGTCAAGGCCACCGGGCGCAAGCTGACCAGGCCGGTATACGGTTTTACCCTCAACTGGCACGAGGCTGACAAGCCCGACGCAGCGCATATGCGCGAGACCGCCTTCGATGCCTTGCGCGCCCTCGGCATGGAGAATTGTCAGGCGGTCATCGTCGAACATACCGACCGTCCCCACAAGCATGTCCATGTCATCGTCAATCTGGTCAACCCTGAAACCGGTCAGGCCGCACCCCTGTCGAACGACGCCCACAAACTCGACCGTTGGGCCGATGACTACGAGGTAGCCCAAGGCGTTATTCGCAGCCCCGCCCGCCGGGCAAAGTTTCATGCCCTCGACAACGGCGTCGAGCCGCCGAAGCGGCCAGCCCAGGCGATGTCGCGCGAGGAATGGGAAGCCACCCGGAAACTCAACGGCGAAAAAGCGAAACAGCGCGCCGCCGAAATCAAAGCCGCCTATGCCGCCCATGTCGCCAATCTGAAGGTAGCGCAGAACAGCGCTTTTAAAGCGCGCAATGCCGAGGCCGAGAAACTGTGGAACAGCTATACAGCCGACCGCAAGGCCGTGAACGACCGTTATCAGCCGTTCATCGATGCCATCTGGAAAAGCAAACGGAAGAGCCCGCCGCATCCCTATACCGAGCAGGCGCTTCGCGACCTTCAGGAAAGCGCCGAGTGGAAGCAACTCGGGCGCACGCAGTTCGCCCAGCGCCGCCTCTTCAGCGCTCGTGAAAGCGCCTTCCTTGGCGCGATCGGCAACGCTGTGCGCCTTCACTATGGGGCCCTGAGAGAGCGGGGCGGCCTTCCCAATCTGTTCAAGCTGATGATCAGCCCGGCCGCACGGCGCAAGCAGTTTGAGCGGCAACAAGAGACCCAGAAGCAGGCCCTGCGGCAACGTCAGGCGCAGAGCCGCAATGAAAGAGCGGCAACCCTGAAGGCGTCGCGCCGGGTTGAACTGGCTAAACTCTCACAGGAGTTCCAGAAAAACCGGGAAACCATGAAAGCCCGTCACGCTTCGGAGGTCGCCGCACAGAAGGCGGTCTGGCGGCAGCTCGCAGCCGAACGTGAGAAGGTCTGGTCGGACTATCGCAAAGAGTTCGCCACTCCAGAACCACAGCAAGATAAAGCCAGCCAGCAGCAATCTCATCGCGGCGAGTTCCAGGAAGCCGCCTCGGGAACCACCCGGGCCGAAGCCAAACCGGAACACGAGCGGAAGGCCGATCAGAATCAGGGAAATGGAGCCGACCGTACACCGACCACCGAAAAATCAACCCGGCGGGACTGGCGCGCCAGACGGTCGGCTGCGGAACGCAAAGCCGATGGAACTTACAAAAAACGAGACAGAGGCAACGATGACGGCGGCCGCAGCCGGGAGCGCGATCGGCACGAGCCGGATTGACGCGAATGTCTGAAGACCCAAAACGCCGTAGTTTGAAGTTGGCTCGTTTTGCTAAGTCAGGCTGTATAAAACGCCACGTATTCAAACCTCGCTGCGCCACTTGCGGGAAGGGATACCGGTGCTGAGAGTGCCCTCACCTATGAGATGGGACAGGGATTGCCCGTTTTACATTCGGCCGCACTTTCACGTTTACGTCGACGCGCTGATCCAGACGGCCCAGCACCGTCATCAGGCGGTCAACCGTGAACCGCCCGATGTTCGCGTTGCGAATCCGGGAAAAATCGGCGGCGGCAATGCCCGTCAGTTCCGCAGCCTTGCGGACCGTCAGGTGCTTGCGGTCTAACGCTTTAATAATCTGCGCCGCCAGGATGGCGCGCAATTGCTCAAGATCGGGGTTCGGCATGTCGAAGTCACGGAAGACATTGCCGCTCCCACGCACCAGTTCAAAATCGTCGCTCATCGTAGAGCCTCCTTTAGTCGTTTGATCCGTTCGCGGATCAGGTCAATTTCGGCTTTTGGCGTGCTGATCCCGCTTTTCGATTTCTTCTGGAACGCGTGCACAACCCAGATGTCGTCCGCGAGTTGCAAGGCGTAGACGACACGGAAAGCGTCTCCCCGATGTTTCAGTGCCAGTTCCAGCATGCCGGACCCAAGGCCTGTCAGCGGCTTCGCAATATCAGGGTGTCCGCCCTCGGCAACGATGGTCAGGGCGCGGGCCATATCCTGCCGCGCCCCCAAGGGGAACTCCTCGAAATCCTTTCGGGCCGCTTTGATCCATGCAATCGGCCGGGTCTTGCGTGTCATCCATAACATGTTGTCATATCTGACAACATACAGTCAACAAGATTCGGATAAGTGTATGGCGCTCAGAAATTGAACAATTATGTATAGTGAAGTATAATGGAGTATTGGAAACATGGCGTAAGGATCGCCGAAGGCAACGTGACGGAAGCAGATTGGGAAGACACCGAGAGGCAAGAACGCCGCGATGACCGGCTACCGCCAGGCAGCCCAACGCGCAAGCGCAGCGTTGCCGGTCAACGGCCTCACTATCTCGACCTTGAAGAGGCCCGTCAGCTTCTGGCCGAGATGAATATTCACCTGACCCCACGCCAGATAAAGCGCTCGTCAGACATGGACGCGAAAGGAAAGCGCAAGCTGCCCTGGTTCATCGATCCGATTGAGGGACGGCTCAAAATCGAGAGGAACACGCTGCTGAGAGCCTATTTCAATAGACAGGTCGAAGCAGAGCGCAACTGTGACCGCTAATACTTGTCATTGCTCTAACTTCATATGCTTCGAGACGACCAACCGAATTGCCATTTACACAGTGGCAAGCGCGAAAAGACCCAGACGCCGGCGCATGCCGTCGACGATCGATGAAACAATCGCCTCCGGAAAACAGGGGGGAAGCTCCTTCAATACGGCGTCAATGGCGCGATCGGCGTCGTTTCCTATTTCGTCTATGATCCCTTGCACGAGAGAGGCCGGCAGGCCGCAGCGTACCGATGTCTGCAAAAAGTGACGAGGCAGAATCGAGTCAATGACGTAATGGCGCTTGTCGCCGACGGCCATCGCAACCTTCATGCGGTTATGCCGGATTTCTCCCGCGTCCACGTTTGGCTGCGCCGACATGACGTCGTAGAGCGGCGTTAGGCGGAACCGGCCACCGGGGAGCAGAAATATGCTAAAGTTCTTTGCATGGCCGTCAGTCGCGCCCAGGAGCCAGAAAACGATCTGGGACTTGAGAAAGAATCTCTGGTCAGCTTCCGGCTGATCGCTTCCTTTCAAAAGTTCGATGATTTCGTGAACGCCTGGACCGCCGTCGGGCTCGTATTTGCGAGGAGGAGGCACGGAAAGCGCCTGGCAGCAATCTTCCTGCGGAAGACGCAGAAGACGATTATCGCGCGTCCATAGCCGATCAAATCGCTCGATCGCAAGAGCACGCTTGCCGCTGAATTCCCGTATCTCTGTGTGAGCCGTCGGCAATCCGAAGGATGCGGTAAGGCGCATGCACAGATGTTCGTTCTCGATGCTTTGTGAAAGGTCAATGCCGTTCGGCAGCTTGCCGATTTCCGGTTTCAGAATATGCGTGGTCGCTGTGGTGCCACGAGGCACCTGCCATTTGTCTTGCCAGTGCAGCAGTGCCGTCTTTTCCTGAGCGCCTGCCAGGGAGATGCGGAACTCCTCGCTTTCATCGACGCCCAGCGGCGTGCGCTTGAGATCGCGGAGGATATCAGCGATCTCCGTGTCTGCGATCGGACGCCCGGACAGACCGCCCACCGGTCCGGGGGCGGCGCCGTCCGGCAGGAATTGAAGTGCGCCCACGCAGTCGCGGCCGACAGCAGCAAGGAGACTATAGGCGTCGTAGCCTTCCGCTCTGACCCGTTCGGCCAGCCTCCGGCGGATTTGCTCGTTGTCCGGAAGCAGGTTGTCGAAGACGGCGACGACGGGATCGCCAACAAAGCGGTCTTCCCGCAGTGGCAACGACAATGACACAGGGAAGGCATGCTCCCACGCGAGCCACATGCCATCGTATTCGAAGTCAATCGCGCCGCTTGCTTGCCGTCTCAGGCGGCCGACGAGGCGTCCGTTCAAAAAGACATTGAGGGGAATGTGCGTACGGCGGCGTACCATCAGAATAATTCCTCAAGCTCGTCGGTCGAGGCTTTCGTGCGCGGACGGATCACCAGTTCCATGTCGAGCGTGATGAGCACGTCAAAAAGCGTGCGGAGTTGGGTACCCGGTTCTCCGGCTTCAAGCGCTGAGATCGTTGCTTGCCGGAGGTTGGTCTTCTCTCCTAAATCCTTTTGCTTCAGGCCTTGCGAGCGGCGGCGGCGGCGTACTGCGTCTCCTACCTGCTTCGGAGTTCGGGCAATCTGGTCGGTCATGGACAACTCCATCTATGCCCCATCATATACGCTAAAGCGTATTGATGTCAATATACGCTAGAGCGTATTCCAATAATCTATACGCCATAGCGTATGTGCGAGCCTTATACGCTGCCGCGTATTTGCAGAAGCAGGGGAGCATAAAGCAATATTAGAACGCAGTAATGATGGCAGAAAACCTTGCTGTCAGCTGTATGTCTGACGTATTGTCCGGGCATGGCAGATATAAGAAAAAGTAAAGGCCCGAAAGGCGTAAAGTATCAAGTTCGATACCCGACGAGCGAAACCAAGTCCGGCTATACATACGCGTCCTTTGACACGTTGAAAGAGGCCCGCTCCTTCTCTGAAAACCTCGGAAGTCTGCCCAAGCGCCCTTCGGCCGGGGTCATAACTATCCCGGAGGCTGTCACGCGCGGGCTTGATATTTGCGAAAAGATCGGCCGCGATGGCCGCGAGAAAGTCGAGCCGGAAACATTCAAGGAATATCGCCGTCGCGGACGCGTGATTGAGGAATACGCATGGACGAAGAATCTGCCGGAACTGGAACCGGCCGACGTCGTGCACTTCCGCAACTGGCTTTTACAAACAAAAAGCCGCGATTTGGCGCGGCGCACGCTTTCGTCGTTTCACTCGATCATCATCGAGATGAAGCATCAGGGCTTCATCAAGGACGATCCGGTTACGCGCATCACCATAAAGACCGGCGGCCGCTATGAAGATGAGGAGTCCGAGATCGAGATTCCGTCCGATAGCGAGGTCAGAGACATTTACGCTGCCGCCGACATCATGGGTCGGAAGAACGACTTCATGGAGAAATGCTGGCGACGCTATCGCCCGATGATCTATCTCGCCGGTTTCTCCGGCATGCGTCCTTCGGAAATTCGCGGGCTGGCATGGCCGCATATCTGCGAGACGGCGGTGCATGTGAAGCAGCGTGCCGACAAGACCGAAATCATTGGTCCGGTAAAATCAAAAGCCGGCAAACGCACAATCTATCTTCCGCGTGTTGTGACCGACATGGTGTTCGAATGGCGGGAGTATTGTCCGGACTCGAAGTACGAATTGGTTTTCCCGACAAATTCCGGGAGGCCTGTGGCCCTTAATAATTTCCGTGCTGGAGCCTGGCTGCCGTTAGTGGAGGAAGCGGGACTGATGAGGACGGAGAAGATCGACGGCAAGAGCGTCCGGCGACCGATGTGCTCCCCCTATGCCTTAAGGCACTATTACGCGAGCAAGCTGATCGAGAAGGGCAAGGATTTGAAATTCATTCAGAATGCGATGGGGCATTCGAAGATCGAGATCACGCTGAACGTCTATGGGCATCTGCTCAAGGGTCGCGACGAGGCGCACAAAGGGACGGCGGAAGAGCTGGCAGCGGAGATTCTCGGGAAGCGTAATCCCGCATCAGCGGAGATACGAGCTTGACTACCGGCAGGCCATGTGCCGCCAAAAAAATGGCCCATACCCAGCTAAAAGCAAACGAGGCTGTTTTGAATTCTTGTGGCGTGTATGTGGCGAGCGCCATCTAACAATTTGTATATTCGCGATTTTAAACAGCCTTCCAAGCTGGCTATGGGGGTTCGATTCCCCTCACCCGCTCCAGTCGATAAATCAATGGGTTAGAGCCTGTCAATTTCAGAATACCGGCAAAAATACCGACATTCGCCACAAAATGCCTCCCATCTGTAACCCGCAGAAATCCGCCATTCTCCGAATCAGTCCGTCTCGGCCTGTGGCGAGTTTGTGGCGAGTTTTGATGTCGTTCGAGGCATCACTCGACGCTCAATCAGCGGCGCGGAGCCGCGCGATGCGGCTCCGCGTTAGTGCTATGGCGTCGGCGGCTTCGGCCTGCGGGCGTTAAGCGCCCGTTTCAGACTTTCGAGGGCCATCAGCGCTACCTTGCGCTGCGCTTCGTAGAAGCCAATCGCGCGGACGGCTTGCTCAAACAGCGCCTTCAGTTCGGCTTCGGTTCTGTATCTGGTCCGGTTCGTCATTGTCGTTCCTTTCGTCCATGGTGATGTTCACGGGCGTTGGAACAGCGGCGGGCCAAACCGCACCCTTCAGGGCCGCAACGTCAGAGGAGGAGCTTCACGCTTGCCACAAGGACAGCCGCTATAAACGACCGGCAAAGAACGAACACAGATGGACGGGGAACGGCAGGGGCAACTTTGACCAGATCCTGACCAGGAATCCGGACTGCTGCGCCACTACGTTGAGCATGACGGCCTTTGACGCCGTTGGCCGACGCGAAGCAGCGAATATGAACCGGGCACCGGGCTCCGAGAAAAAGTCTGAAACCGCGCGCCAGCCGCTGGAAGCCGGCTCGGCTACGCCGAACCCGAAGCTCCTGGAATTCGTTAAAGCGCTTGCGCCGGGCTGCCGAGGCAGCCTTGCCCCGGCCCAAACCGGACGGACAGTGATGCGAACCGCCATTTACGCGCGCTTCTCGACCGAGCTCCAGCAAGAACGCTCCATCGAAGACCAGTTTGCACTGTGCCGCGCCTATGCGGCTAAAAACGGCCTCGACGTCACCGCCGTTTACGATGACCGGGCGCGCTCCGGCGCATCGATTTTTGGCCGCGACGGCCTGATGCGCATGATGGATGCGGCGCGGGACGGCGCTTTCGACGTCATCCTCGTCGAGGCGCTGGATCGCCTCGCCCGCGACCAAGAGGACCTCGCCGGAGTCTGGAAGCGCCTCAATTTTCTCGGGATCGAGCTGAGGGCCGTTCATGACGGCAAGGCGGATCAGATCCAGATCGGCATACGGGGACTTGTAGGCGCCCTCTATCTCCAGGACCTCGCCCACAAAGTCCGACGCGGCATGTCAGGCGTTATCCGCGACGGGCGGCATGCCGGCGGGCGCGCTTATGGCTACAGGCCTGTGCCGGGCAAGCCCGGCGAACTCCAGATCGACGAGGACGAAGCCGCAATCGTTCGCGAAATCTTTAAGTCGTATGTCGGCGGCAAGACGCCACGGGAAATCGCAATGCGCCTGAACGCGCGGAAGGTTCCGCCGCCCCGTGGACGCTACTGGACGGCCTCAACCCTGAACGGCTCCCTCAAGCGCCATAACGGGGTGATCCAGAACGATCTTTATGCCGGCCGCATTGTCTGGAACAAGGTCCGCATGATCAAGGACCCGGATACCGGGAACCGCGTCTCGCGCCCGAACCCGTCCTTCGAGTGGCAGTCCATCGATGCACCGCATTTGCGGATTGTTACCCAGGAACTCTACGAGCGGGCGATCGCGCTCAAGCAGGAGCGAGGCGGCCCGGTTCCTTGCCACACCCGCAAGCCGAAGCGCGCTCTCTCGGGTCTGTTGAAATGCGGCTGCTGCGGCGCCGGCATGTCCGTCAAGGACACACGGAAAGGACGGCAACGCATCCAGTGCACGCAAATGAAGGAGGCCGGAACCTGCGAGCATCGTCGCGTTTACGATCTCGATACGATCGAGCGCACGGTCTTCGATGGATTGAAAGCCAATCTTACCACGCCCGACCTCATCACGGCCAATGTCGAGACCTACAACGAAGAGCGCAAGCGGCTCGCTTCCGGGCTGATCGCCAACCACGCATCGAAAAGCGTCTGGCGCGGGTCAAACGCGAGTTCGACCGTATCTTCCAATCCTACGTAAAGGGATTCTCCGAAGAAGCAGAGGTTCGCGAGCCGCTCAGTGAGTTGAGGGCCGAGCGGAAACGGCTTGAGGCCGATCTTGCCAGCGCGGAGAAGCCGCCCGAGACCGTGGCGCTTCACCCGACGGCTCTTGCCCGGTATCGGCAGCAGGTCGAGGACCTTCAGAAGGCCCTGTCATTCGAAAGCCTGGGCGACGATCGCGCGCCGGTCAGGGCATTGGTCGCCGAGATAGTTCCTAGGTCTGCATTCGACTTCCGGCATCGTCCACGGACCCATGCCCCAAGCGGGCGAAAAAATTGTCCGGAAAGGACTGGACTTCTTCTGGGAACAGAGCGTCACTGGTCCCACTGCGGGAGCGCCAAAGGCTCTCCCGGGATCCCGCCCCGCCGGCTCCATCGCTTGTGCGGGCTTCGGTGGTAGCGGCGCAAAAGGCCGCTTCAACCAAGTAAGGGATCCCAACCATGTCTCTCAAGAAGCTGCCATCAAACAACACCCGCCGGACGGACTCGAAAGCAGGCTCAGGTGCTTGCGATGCTGCACAGCAAACAGGGCGCGACCATTGCCACCATAATGGAGGCAACTGCCTGGCAGCCCCACTCGGTCCGCGGCTTTTTGACAGCAGTGGTGCGCAAAAAGCTCGGCCTGACGCTTGTCTCCGAGAAGACTAGCGAAGAGCGAGTCTACCGCATCATCGTGAGTGATATCCCGACGAAGCGCAAAAGGCGGCCGGGGCGCAAGGCCGCGTGAACGCCATGCCTCGCGCGCTTATTGTTCCAGTCCGATCCTTCTCAGCTGGCATTCCCCAGATAACCGGGAATGTGCCAAGCGCGTATCATTGATCTCCTGCCGTGACATCGGACATTCGTCCTATACCGGCATTATTTTCCGGATCGCCCGCTTATTGAGGTTGAGATTGCCGCGCTGCGGCGCTGCTGTGGTGCTCCGGCACACCAAAACCAGTGACATGGGCGGATCGCGCACCGGACAATACAGAGTCGGTTGTGATCAAGACGCACTTCTCCCTTAGTTTTTGCTCGACGCATGACGACCGAACACTTCACGCAGGCGCTGGATTGGGCGGCGGCCGCAGGTCGGCGATCATTCGTAGGATGTCCGCGAAGAGATTTTTCGGAATGGCGACTTCGGCCATCTGAAACGCGACATAGCGGCCATGGCTCACGATCTTCGCGCCGATCTTGATCAGCTTTTCCTTCAGGCTCGTCAGTGACCAATCCTTTATCGGTTCGGGCGTCGCCAGCGTGCGCAGAAAATTACCGAGATTGTAGGCCAGCGCATGAAGCTGGAGACGGACGGCGTTAGCAGCGAACGACCGACATGATAGCCGGGTCCACTTGATTGCGCCTTTTCCTTCCTTGATCCATTGCTCACACGTGCCGCGCTTGTTGTAGAAGGCGACGACATTCTCGGCGGAGCGCGCCATGTTCGTCACGATGAAGCCGACGCGCGGATAAAGCTCGCCCGGATGCCATTCGACCTTGGCGATCACCCGACGCGGCTGCGACCAGCTTCCCGCTTGATAGGTGAAACTTGCATGGGATCGGCAGACGTCATTGGACGGGCGACCAACCGGGCGTTTGAGCAGATAGCCGATCCTCTCTTGCAAGATGTGATTGGCGGGCAGACGGATCGCATATTTGATCCGTTCTGCCTCCAGATATTCGTAAACTTCGGGGTTTGCGAAGCCGGCGTCGGCGCGGAAATAAATGCGTGAGACCTTGCCTTGATACCGCGCCACGACCGGCTTCAGCACCGCCTCCCATCCATCGGCGCTGTGAACATTGCCGGGGCGCAGGGCGCAGCGTTCCAAATCGCCATATTGGTTGAAAACGAACAGCGGATGATAGCAGGTGCAGTCATAGTGACCGTTCCAGACACTGTGTTCCTGTTCGCCATGCGTCGGGCTCACGCTCGAATCCATGTCGAGCAAGATACCTCTCGGCGGACGGCGACCATGAACGCTGTCGATCCATTTGCCGGAGAGATCAGCGAGCGCCGAAAGGTTCTTTTCCGCCGTGAGCCAGCGCGTCTCAAAGCGGCCCATCTGGCTCGGCGAAGCCGCTGCATCCGAGGCCGCCTTTCCGCCGACTATCCACCGCATCGCGGGATCATGGCGCAGGCGTTGAGCGTCGTTCACGTCTTCATATCCGGCAAGTCGCCCAAATATGGATTGCCGCAACATCCCGACGAGTGCATGCCGGCCATTCTTGCCAGTGCGTGCGTCGGAGAGCGCATCACCCGCCATCGCGCTGAGGCACAGCGCGTCGTCCAGTTCCCGGTATGCGAGCAAGCCTGCGTCGGAGGTAACCACCGATCCGCGAAAGTGAAGCAACAATCGGCGGTCGAAATCGAGCCTGAGAGCGCCATCATACGATTCACCCGCCGGGTTCGCCATGACGGCCTCATTCGATCCGAAATAACATGCTGATTATGTTAGCTGAATCGCGGCATCGACGCTGCAAATTATTGCCTCATCCGGCGTATGCGGGCTCAGCAGAGCGACAAAGCGAGGCTCCGTCCGCAAATCCGCGTGATCGGATCCACCTTGAGATTAAGAGCCCAAACATCGCGGTCTTTGCAGCCCTTCTCCAGCCGGGCCAGGGCGTGGTCGCGGTCGCCCAGGCCTTGGTAAATCATCGCGACGCCAAACGCGCGAACGTAGCCCTGTTTGTCCGAGTTCTGCAGGTCCGCCAGAATTTCCTGCGCTTTGGCAGGTTCACCAAGCACGCCCCAGGCATGCCCCAGCATGCACATTGTCCACGCGCTGCCACGCGAGTTTTCCACCGCTTTGCCAAGCTCTCGGAACGCCAGGTCGTGCTTGCCCGAGGCAACATAGACTTTGCCCAAAAGCCAACTTCCGAAAACGAAACGCTCATCTCCATCAAGTTCGTTCCCTTTTTGCAGCTGTTGCTCGGCTTCGTCGAACTTTCCCGCGTGGTAATACATCCACCCAAGAAACACGCGATCGATTGCCGAAAAAGGCTCGAGCTCGACCGCCTGCTGGCAATGTTCGATGGCCTCTTCGTGGCGCCCAAGGGAGGAGTGAATCCACCCGAGCCAGTAACGCGCAGGGGTCGTACGCGGGTTTAGCGCAATGGCGCGAAGGAATTTGCGTTCGGCACCCGTCCAGTCCCAGTTGCAGAGTTGGCAAAATCCCAGCGACGTGTGTGCCTCGGCAAGCTGAGGGTTCAGTTGCACCGCCCGCTTGGCGGGGGCGATGGCTTTCGGCATCGCCTCGGCAGGTGGAAAGTCCCCGTACCAACTCAACAGGCTGTAAGTGTCGGAAAGGCCACTCATGGCCAGCGCGTAGTCGGGATCTTCGATCAAGGCCAGTTCGAAGTAATGCAGCGCCTTCCGCAGCCCAATGCCACGCTGGTTCCAGAAGAAACGGCCTTTCAAATACAACTCGTAAGCTTCAGCGTTGGTCGTTTGGAACTTAAAAACCGGCTGGTCACTGTGACTGGCCAAGCGCAACTTCAACGCGGCCATGATCGCACGGGTGATGTCGTCCTGGATAGCAAACACGTCCTGCATCTCGCGGTCGAACCGCTCCGACCAGAGGCTGAAACCGTCGGCGACCTTGATGAGCTGGGCAGTGATGCGGAGCTTGGTGCCCACCCTGCGGAGGCTGCCTTCCAACACCGTCTCCACACCAAGGGCCTCTCCGATCTTGCGGATGTCTTCGTTGCGGCCTTTGAACGCAAAGCACGACGTCCTCGCCGCCACACGCAGCCCTTCGATCCACGACAAAGCGTTCAGCAAATCCTCGCTGATTCCGTCGCTCAGAAACTCGTTCTCCCGGTCGGAGCTCATGTTCACGAAGGGGAGCACGGCGATGGATCTCCGTTGTTCGCGGCTAGGTTTGCGCGGCGGAGTCGACGTCGGGTGAATTCCAATTCGAACCTGCAACTGTCTGTCCGACGGAGCGCCCAAGTTGCGTCGCGCCAGCCCCTCCTGGAGTTCGACCGCGCATTTCACCGCGGCCACCGCGCTGGCAAACTCTACCAGAAAGCCGTCGCCTATCGTTTTTATCTCCTGTCCTTGATGTTTGAGGAACGCGGGCCGCAAGAGAGCGCGGTGTTCCTCGAGCAACTTCACCGCAAGCCCCTCGTTGCGCTGCGCCAGCGCGCTGTAGCCCACCATGTCAGTGAACATGATCGCGGCGAGCTTGCGATGTTCGAACCCTTCGATAGCCATTTGAGAATGCGGTTTCCTCAATTCGACAGGTAACCTTGGAAGCACACCCTAATTCTCGCTGAGCAATCGAGATAGATTCTGGTTGGCTTGTGCATAAACGGAAAACTGCCAGGCGCTAACGCTGGACAGGCTTGCTTCGGGAACAGATCGCGAGCCTATTTCTTCGATTTGCCTCCCAGGATCCCGCGCAATATAGCCTGGCCGATCTTCGTCCCGGCGGTGCGCGCCGCCGATTGAACCGCGGATCGAAGCGCGATTTCGGCCGTTGACATGCGCTGACCCCCGCCCGCGGACGTTTTGTTGAAAAGCCCGCCAAGCGCGCCCGTGAAAGAGCCAAGCAAGCCGCCGGCCGAAGGTCGAGACGCCCCGTCCTGGCCTCCAGGCTGGGTCCTATCGCGTAATGTCTCGAAGGCGGATGGCCGGTCGATCGCCGTCTCGTATTTTCCGAGAAGGCCGCTTTTTTGCATGAGCCGCTGGCGCTCCTCGTCACTGATCGTCCCCGCTCTTGCCATGGGCGGCGCGATCAGGCTCCGCGCGACGATTTCGGGGTTGCCCTTGGCGTCGAGCATCGAGACGAGGGCTTCGCCCCCGGCCAGCTCGGTGATCGCGGCGGCGGTGTCGAAGGAGGGGTTCCGGCGGAACGTTTCCGCCGCCGCCTTGACCGCCTTCTGGTCGCGCGGCGTGAAGGCGCGCAAGGCATGCTGAACCCGATTGCCGAGTTGTCCCAGAACGGTCTCCGGCACGTCGGCCGGATTTTGGGTGACGAAATAAACGCCGACGCTCTTCGAGCGGATGAGGCGAACAACCTGCTCGATCGCGCTCAAAAGGTTTTTCGGCGCATTGTCGAACAGAAGATGCGCTTCGTCGAAAAAGAAAACCAGCTTTGGCTTGTCGAGGTCGCCAACCTCGGGCAATTTCTCGAACAATTCGGACAGGATCCACAAAAGGAAAATCGCGTAAAGGCGCGGCGAACGCATCAATTTTCCGGCGCTAAGAATATTGACGACTCCGCGCCCATTGCGGCCGGTGCGCAGAAAATCGTTTATGTCTAGCTCTGGTTCGCCGAAGAAGCCTTCCGCGCCCTGATTTTCGAGGACCAGCAGCCGGCGCTGGATCGCGCCGATCGTTGCGGGCGCGACGTTCCCGTAGCGCGTGGTCACCTCCGCCGCGTTTTCGCCAAGGTGATGCAAAAGCGCCCTGAGATCCTTAAGATCGATGAGCAGCAACTCTTGTTCGTCGGCGAGCCTGAAGGCGATATTGAGAACGCCCTCCTGGACATCGTTGAGTTCGAGCATGCGGGCCAGGAGCAAGGGCCCCATATCCGATATTCTGGCGCGAACCGGATGCCCGGATTGCCCGTAGAGATCCCAATATGCGACAGGAAAATCGTCCGCCGCATAGGCGATCCCGATATCCTTCGCCCGCTGCACAAAGTGAGGCTTCGAGTCTCCAGGCATCGCGATCCCGGCGAGATCGCCTTTGATATCGGCGGCGAAAACCGCGGTTCCCGCGCGCGAAAACCCTTCCGCGAGAACTTGCAGGGTTACGGTCTTGCCGGTGCCGGTGGCGCCCGCGACGAGTCCGTGCCGGTTGCCGAGCGCAAGAGTCAAATATTGGTAAATGTCGCTTTTGCCGACCAGAATGCGGCCAAATTCATGCGGGAGATCGTCGGCCATAAGGGGTCCCTCGAACCGCGGCGCGAGGCGCGCATTCGCGGCGCGCCCCACTTGGCCATTATGAGACAATGTAAGCCGACATTCACCAGATAGCTGCCGGGTCGTTCGCCAATTTGCCCCGTTTCCGCGTTTTAGGCAATCCTGCGCCGTTGGCGCGGGCTGTCGATGGGGATGGAACGAGCCGGCGCCACGCCGAGCGTTGAAAATTGCCGAATTTTCCGTCATTGGGGCGCACGTTTCCCGTGAGTTTGGCTCGGACGCGTAACGAACGAACGCTTTACGCTGTCGATGTGACCGGCGGCGACCGCAGTTCCGCGATCATCCGCAGGATGTCGGCGAACAGATTTCGCGGAATGGCGACCTCGGCCATCTGGAACGCGACATAGCGCCCATGGCGGACGACCTTCGCGCCGATCTTGATGAGCTTCTCCTTCAGACTCGTCAGCGACCAATCTTTGATCGGCTCCGGCGTCGTCAAAGTGCGCAGGAAATTGCCGAGATTGTAGGCCAGCGCATGAAGCTGGAGATGGACGGCGTTCGCGGCGAATGTCCGACATGACAGCCGCGTCCATTTGATCGCGCCCTTGCCTTCCTTGATCCATTGCTCGCATGTTCCGCGCTTGTTGTAGAAAGCAACGACGCGCTCGGCTGGGCGGCTCATGTTGGTGACTATAAAGCCGACACGCGGATAGAGTTCGCCCGGATGCCATTCGACCTTGGCGACGACGCGGCGGGATTTTATCCAACTCCCGGCTTGATAGGTGAAGTTCGCATAGGAGCGCCGCACTTCGTTCGGCGGCCGCCCAATCGGGCGCGTCAGCAGATGGCCGATCCTTTCTTGCAGGATGCGGTTCGCTGGCAACCGTATTGCGTATTTGATCCGCTCGGCTTCGAGGAACTCGTAGACATCGGGATTGGCGAAGCCGGCGTCGGCCCGGAAATAGATGCGCGAGACCTTGCCTTGATACCGCGCCACGACCGGCTTCAGAACGCCGTCCCACCTGTCGGCGCTGTGAACGTTGCCCGGGCGCAGGGCAACGTTCCAGGTCACCGAACTGGTTGAATACGAAGAGCGGATGATAACAGGTGCATTCGTAATGGCCGTTCCAGACGCTCATCTCCTGTTCGCCGTGCGTCGGGCTCACGCTCGAATCCATGTCGAGGACGACGCCCTTCGGTGGACGACGACCATGAACGCGGTCAATCCATTGGCCAGAAAGATCGGTGAGAGCGGATAGGTTCTTCTCCGCAGCGAGCCACTTTGTCTCGAAGCGGCCCATCTGGCTCGGCGAGGCTGCGCAGCCCTGAGCCGCTTTGCCGCCGACTATCCAGCGCATCGCGGGATCATGGCGCAGGCGTTGGGCGTCGTTCACATCCTCGTAGCCGGCAAGGCGACCAAATATCGATTGCCGAAACAACCCGGCCAATGCGTGCCGACCATTCTTGCCAGTGCGTGCGTCGGCCAGAACATCGCTCGCCATCGCCGTCAGTCTAGAGCACGTCGTCGAGTTCGCGATAGGGCAACAATCCGGCATCAGAGGTCACGACCGAGCCGTGAAATTGGAGCATCAAACGGCGGTCGAAATCGAGCCTGAGAACCGCGTCGTTCGCTTCACCCGCCGGGTTTCCCATGGCCGCCTCGATCAATCCAGCATAACGCACTGATCATTATAGATGAATCGCTCCAAAAACGCTGGAAAATCGCGCGCCATCCGGCGAATGCGGGTTTAGTTCCAAGATCTCGCCGCGGACATCGACGGTAATCTTACGCGAAAGATCACCGCGAGCGACCGCCGTTGTCACGTGCGCGATATTGCGGACCTGGTCGGTAAGGTTGCCGCACATCGCATTGACCGAGTCGGTCAGATCTTTCCAGGTCCCAGCTACACCCGCCACGAGAGCTTGGCCGCCGAGCTTGCCTTCCGTGCCCACTTCGCGCGCCACGCGTGTCACCTCCGAGGCGAACGAACGGAGCTGATCCACCATGGTGTTGATGGCTTCCTTGAGTAGCAGAATCTCGCCGCGCACGTCGACGGTGATCTTTTTCGACAGGTCGCCATTGGCGACGGCGATCGTGACTTCGGCGATATTGCGAACTTGTCCGGTCAGATTGTTCGCCATCGAATTGACGCTCTCAGTCAGATCTTTCCAAACGCCGGTGACCTCCCGCACTTGGGCTTGCCCGCCAAGCTTGCCATCGGAGCCGACTTCGCGGGCAACGCGCGTCACTTCCGACGTGAACACGGCGAGTTGGTCAGGTAGGGTCCAATCGGGGTGTAGCCCGGCCGGGACTTGGCGCGAACCAGATGTTGGCCTCCCTCCCTGTCGACCTGGGTGGCGCAGTCGGAGATGTCGTTCAGGCAGACGTAGCCGAAGATGTAGTCGGCCGCCCCTGCGGCAGTGATGTCCTGCGCTTCGCGTCCGACCACGATCGCCAGTTCCACTTCCCAGTCCAGCTTCGTGCCTGGGTTCGGCCCGCGAGAGATCGGATCGTCGGGCCCGGTCAGGGAAGTGGCCGCCTTCAGGAACACCTCCGGCTCGGTCGCCGGCTTCATTTTGAACTCCTCGATGTGCTTTTTGTAGTTGAAACCGGTGGCCGCGATTTGCCGCACGCCATTGACCGGCGCGACATAGCTGAACGGACCACGGACTGGCGACAGCCCGGTTGCGTCCACCGCCGTCAAGGCGCCGCTGGCGATGGCATCGGGCGTAATATCCGACACGATCGGACGCAGGTCCAGATGTTCATCGCCGCGAAGAATGACGGGGATGACCCCATTTTCGGTAAAGAACGCGCGCAAAGTGTTGCATGGTCTACTCTCCTCTCAACCGACATTTCCCGGATGAACCCCGAACTTGAGGCAGATTACAGCGATTTTCTGAGGTTCCCGGAAGTTCCGCCCCCGTTTGTGGCCGGTTGCGCGCAATTCGGCCCTGGAATGGTCCGGTCCGGTCTGAGCACTTTCCCTTGGCGTGTGGGCGCAGTCCTCCCGTTGGTTGCTCGTGAATGGATGCGCATCGGCCGTCTCATGCTGGCGAGGGCGGCGGCTTCGGCCGCAGTTCGGCGATCAGCCACAAAATCTCCTGGAACATTTGCCGGGGAATGGCGACCTCGGCCATCTGGAACGCGACGTAGCGGCCATGGCTGATGACCTTCGCGCCAATCTTGATCAACTTCTCCTTCAGGGTCGTAAGCGACCAGTCTTTGATCGGCTCTGGCGTCGCCAGCGTACGCAGGAAATTCCCGAGATTGTAAGCCAGCGCATGAAGCTGGAGACGGACGGCGTTGGCAGCGAAACTGCGGCATGACAGCCGCGTCCATTTGATCGCTCCCTTGCCCTCCTTGATCCATTGCTCGCACGTGTCGCGCTTGTTGTAAAAGGCGACAACATTCTCGGCGGGTCTCGACATGTTGGTGACGATGAAGCCGACGCGCGGATAAAGCTCGCCCGGATGCCATTCGACCTTGGCGATCACGCGGCGCGGCTGCGACCAGCTTCCCGCTTGATAGGTGAAACTTGCAACACCATGTCGGATAGACGGCCGGAAAAGTTCTGGAGTCGTTGGACGATGACTTTGGGTGTGGTTGCGGTGAGTTGCCCTTGCCGCCGTCACTTGGACGCAAGCCGAAGAAAATGTCGTCCGGCCGGGGGGCGCCAGGTTCCATTCCTTCCGCAATGCGCCGTCCCTTTCTTCTCTCGATCCCCCCGCTAGCGTTCAATGCGCTCCGATTCAGCTGTTCAGCCCGCCCTTAGTGAGCATCGAAATCGACGCTGGAAGACCAGCGATTGGGTTCTCGGCCAGTGAGGCCGTGATGCTTGTCACGCTACCGCCTGTGCCCTGTGACAGCATCCGCGTAACGGCAAGTTGGATGATAAAGAAGAAGCCTTGTGCCAATATCGCGATTTTGTTATTTGCCAAAGGGCAAGACAGGGATCACCCGCGCTGGCCTATTATAGCACGCATCAGATTTACCCATATCTGACTGCCCGCCCCAGTAAGCGAGATCTTGCTGGTTGTTGCAGGCTTCAAATCTGTCGACGTGCAACAGCAAGGCCGGGAAGACAACCACCCTGCTGGCGGGCGCATCGGTGATCGGGCTCGGCCGTGAGGCCGATCTTCCGAACTGGGGCGCCACGGCCGCAGCAAAGGGCGAGTCCGCGCGCATGTTCAACGACATGCTGTTCCCCTTGAACGAGGTTGGTCTGCTCGGCGAATCAAAAAGGAAGGCATACCCCGAAATCCGCGAGACGATCTATCGGCTTGGTGAAGGTCGCGAGCGCTTGCGACACACCCAGTCCGTATTTGCGGCGGCGGCAGCGAGCTCGGAGGTTCGTACGATCTTCTTTTCAACGGCCGAGCATTCGTTCGATGATTATGCGGCCTTCGCCGGGGAACCACGGGACGAAGGCGAGTACGCGCGCTGTATCGATGTGCCGGTCAATCGACCGAACAGCCATTCGATCATTAATCGGTTCCCTTCGAACTTCCCTAAAGCGAAGCGCAGAAGGTGGGCCGAAGATCGCGTTATCGAGCTGCGCAAGGCATGCGAGGCCAATCATGGGACGGCCTTTCCGCGTTACATCGATCATCTCATCGCCTCGCGGGATGCGCTCGAAGCGAGGATCGAGACGTACATGAGCGAAATGGACCAGTTTGAGCAAAGCTCCGTGGTCAAAGGCGCGCTTGAGCATGCACGTCAAAACATGGCATGCCGGCGGGCGTTTGGCGCGTCCCTAATGCGAGCGGCATGCGCCCCGTGGATTTGATGGCAATTGAAGGGTCGCAAGACGGTAATCATAGGCGATCTCGAACACGGCTACATGGTCTCTCCTATCAGCCGGCAAGTTTGCTCCCGTCTTAAACAGGCCGCTAAGATTAAGATGGTAAAGATTGATGGCGAATGTTTTGAGGTGACGGCTTGTTGCCCGCCTTCGCCTCGGCGCTATTGGACGTGCTCGCATCAGCCGGGAAAGTTAAGATGCCAAATTGGGGCACCGATAATCTAACCAAGTTCCTGCAACTAACGAACTCGAATCAGATCGGAAATTTCGAGAGATTTCCTGAACAATATGCACTCATGCGGCAGGTGAACGACTGTTACACGAAAGCTGGAGAGTATCTTATCAATTCAAAACCTATGATGACCGGGCCGATGTTTCTCCGCTCTCAATATGCGTACAAAACAACTGTGGGAATGGCATTGGCTGGTCAAGTTGTCGAATCGTTCGTGATGATGCTATCGTGTCGCAAGTACGCTGGATACGCGCTGGTCATTTTCGAAGATCAGATCCTGGAAGACGTCTTCTTAAAGCGCCATTTTTATCCTAGCAGTATGAAAAAGCAGAAAGACAAATTCAGATTCAGCGAGGTCGCGAACGTCATTAGCAATTTTGATCAAGAACTCGCAAAAATTTTTCAGGAATTTTACAATCGCTCGATTGACTTCGGCGGTCACCCAAATCCGAATGCCGTTCTTAACGCGCTTAACGAAGGACTCCTCCGACGGCATACGCAAGTTTGTGACACTCGCTATGGACACAGATGAAAAAACGCTATTGCATGCGATGAAATGCACCGCCCAAGTTGGGCTTACAGCGCTGCTTATTTTCCAACACATCTTCAAATCCAAGTTCGAACTTCTGGGGCTCCGCGCCGAAATTGATTTGCTGAAACAAGCCCTCCTAATTGGCGCCGCCCTCTGCTAGGGTCGCGCCAAGGCCAGGCGGCCGATTAGCAGGCCCACGTTCCAAAGGAACGCAGTTGGAACGATGTAAATTTCCGCGGCTATCGCCTGAATTTGCTTCGTGTCCAACGGAGCAGGAAGCATGGCCCCGGAATTCGGAAAGCCCATTCACCAACTGCCGCTCATCCCGGCAGACGTTCTCAAGAAACATCACGTCCACGAACCGCTCGATACGCGGTTTCGAGCATCCGCCCGCCTGTTCCAGTCGCTCTGGCGCGAGGACCGGTAAATTCGCCTGTCCCCTGGAGCGTGCCCACAGACCCTGCCTACATGGCATATGCGAGCCTCCCCCTAAACGCTACGACATGTAAATAGTTTTCGATATTGGCATACTATTATGCCGTCATGTCTTTGTACCTGTTGGCATAATTTTGAAGGAAGGGAACGTTTTATGATTATTGGCTACGGCAGGACTTCGACCATTGAACAGGTCGCCGGTCTTGAAGCGCAGATTCGGGATTTGAAAGCGGCGGGAGCTGAGAAACTGTTCCGAGAGAACGTCAGCTCGGTCGCGCCTCCTAAGCAGCTTGAAGCGGCAATCGAGTTTGCGCGCGAAGGCGATACCTTGGTTGTCACGAAAATTGACCGTTTGGCGCGCTCGGTCCGGCATTTGTGCGAAATCGTTGATCGGTTGCAGGCGAAGGGCGTCGCCCTTCGTATCTTGAATATGAATCTCGACACGAACGATGCGACCGGCAAACTTATGCTTCAAATCATCGGATCGATCGCCGAGTTTGAAAGAAGCATTATGTTGGCGCGGCAGCTGGAAGGCATCGCCAAGGCCAAGGCGGAAGGCAAATATCGCGGCGGCATCCCTACGGCTCGCGCCAAAGCTGCACAGGTCTTTGCCTTGGTTGATGCTGGCAAGACCAGAGGAGAAGCGGCGCAAGCGCTAGGAATCAGCATCCGAAGCGTCTTCCGCATCTTGCGAACTCGCAAAGACGCCGAGAAAGCGCCAGTGGTACCGCCGGTCATGCGGATTCGGGCACGCCCGCAAGTCGGCGCATAGGAGAGGGGGGCGGCAATCGCCCCCTTAAATTTTGGAAGAATCCAAATCGCAAAGGAATTTATCCTGGATTCTTCGCCACCAACTACATTGTCGGTAAAGTGCTTGAATACGAATTAGCTGCCCGGCCGGCAATCAGTGCCGGGATCGTCGTGAACGCGATTTTGATGTGGACATGCAAATTGCGATATCCGAGGCGCGCTTCGACTCGGTCAGCCCGGGATGGCGAATCACGAAGGAGAACGAGATGAACGGAAGCCGGTATTATGGGGTTCGAGTCGAAGGGGCCAAATTTGGAATTGGCTTCGGTTCAGCGCTAGCCATCACGATTTCATATTCGGAGAACACTCGATCCTGTGGGCGATCATCGATGGAATTTTGAGCTGGCTGTATGTGGTTTATTTCGCGCTTTTTCGCGGATGACCCCCAGGGCCCAACCCCAATCACGATGTCATGGTCGAGGAACTTTTTGTCGGGCTTGTCCAGGTGTTTCTCCATCGCGCGCTTTAACTCGGATCGGTTAAGTTGAACATGCATGAGCTTCACGCTCATCAGGTTGTCGCTGTGGTTCTGGGCCCCGATGTCTTCACGCATCCATGTCCATGCGCGGCGATCCGCCGAACGCAGAAACAGTATCCAGGCCGCGTAGGCCTCAACCGCGCCCTGAGCGGCAAGAAAATGCCGCCACCAGTGACGGGCACACGCTTCTCTCCAGCGGAAGCGCGCGGCTTTGCGATGAAGGTCGGCGTGACTAGTCCGGATCTCACCTTCCGGCCAGGCATCGGCGATGGGCAGGGTATTTCCGGTGCCAAACCCGGCGACGACGGCCAAGAACTCAGGTTCCTTGAGCTGGTCCAATCCAACACGGAAGCAGCAAAGGTCGGTATCGAGCCAAGCGGGGATCAGCAGACGCGCATTCCAGAAAAGGATACGGTCGGCGAAGCCATCGCCGACGACAAGATTGAACGATCCGCTCCAGCAACCGGCTCGAATGTCGAGCTTTGGCGCAAACAGCGTCGACGCAAGTGAGAGGGTCATAGCTCGTCGGTCAGCGAACTCCCTGAACGCTGCCATTTCGCTTGGGATCGCATTAAGGTCGCGCGGAACACCATATCGGCGGTCGGCCTGCATTTCAGGTGAAACTATCGTGAGCAAGCTCGCTGCCGCCGCAGCATCCGGCGGGCAAATGTTGCCCCAACGGCTCCAAAGGTATGTGCCAAAATTATCCGTCAGAAACCGTGATGGACTTTCGGTATGCCAACTGTCGATGATCTGGACCCCGACACCTTGGGCAGTTGCCGGGCTGTAACGAGCCAGCCTAAAGATGACGGATAACGAAGAAAGTGGCGAGAATCCGTAGGATGGTTTGAAGCCGAACACGTCTAGCCTCGGTTCGCGGTCCAGCTTGTGGAAGGCATATTGGGCTGGACAAAGCCGCTCATGCACCTCCAGAACGTCTGCCCTGCTCAGTGGCACATATGAATAGACGATGTCGGGATCGTAGGCTTCGAGCCGCGGCCAAAAGCTTGGCATAATCCGCCTATCGAGGCAGGGCGCGATCAGACTGAAGCGGCCGCCCCAGCGACCGTAGCAATCTGCGAAGACCCAGCACTGTCTTGTGGAAGCGCTCAGCGATGCCATTCGTTTGTGGGCTCTTCGTCTTGGTCCTGGAATGGTCAATATCTTCCACCGCGAGATAGAGCTCGTATTCGTGATGCTCGGGATTGCCGCAATATTCGGTGCCGCGATCGGTCAGAACAGGTGAGAGCTTCACGTCCTTTTCGTCGAAGAAGGGCACGACCCGATCGTTCAAGAGGTCGGCCGCGGTGATCGGCGTCTTGCGATCATAGAGTTTGGCAAACGTCACTTTCGAATAGGTGTCGATGAAGGTCTGTTGGTAGATGCGGCCGACCCCTTTCATGTTGCCAACATAGAACGTGTCCTGCGCCCCGCAGTAGCCCGGGCATTCGCTCTCGAACTTGGCCCGTGCGCCTCCTTTTCGGTCTTGGCCTTCTCCAAGGCTATGACCTGCGCCTCGGTCAGGATCCGGCCTTGCCTCAGCAACCTTGGCTTCCAGCGCCTTGAGCCGTTTCTTCATCGTCTCGAGATCATGGCGCTGCCAGACGCCGCGCACGCCGGCCGGCGAGATCGAGTGGCCAAGTTTCCTCATTTCGTTAGCGACGCGGATCTGGCCGAAGGCCGGCTGCTCCAGCGAGAATTCAACGATCCGCGCCTCGATCTCGGGCGCGGTCCGGTTCGCCAGGATTGGCTTCCTGCGGCTGATCTCTTGCAACGCCAGCTCGCCGCCTTTGTCATAGAGTTCCTTGAGGCGGTAGAAGCTGTCGCGGCTATAGCCGAGCATCTTGCAGGCCTGGCTCACATTGCCGAGCTGCCTGGCGAGCTTGAGCCAAGCCCACCTTTCCTTTGATAATCTTCTGGTCCTTGGTCATCGTCGGTGTCCTCATAAAACGCCGAGGCCGGGCTCTCCGCAACCCTGGCCAGCTCCGCGCCCGGCCTCGGCTCTCGCTTCGGCCTTATGACACCAAATGTCGGATCAAATATCAACTAGGCCGTGTGGACGGATATCGGAAAATATAGGTCAAGGGATTCCCAAATCACTTTTTCGGTGATTCATGGGTGGCTGGCTTTTGGAGGGCCGGCCATGCTGACGAAGATGACCGAAGAAGATTGGGTGCTTGTGCACGAGGTGTTCGATGCCTGCCGCTCGCGGCGTGGGGACAAGGGGCGGGACGACCGCAAGTTTCTCGAAGCCTTGCACTATTTCACGATCCACAACATTACTTGGCGAGCGCTGCCGGCCGAGTTCGGCTCTTGGAACAGCATCTGGAAGCGCTTCTGGCGCTTGAGCCGCAGCGGCGTGTTCGAAACTTTCTTCGAAGCGCTCGCCTCCTTGAGCGAGCGGGCGCATCTCGTGCAGATGTTCGAACTCGACCGTCATCCGCGCGCATGTGTCGGCGGCCGGCGCAAAAGGGGGCAGGATGGCGAAGCCCTCGGGCGCTCCCGGGGAGGGTTCTCGACCAAGATCCATCTCAAGACCGATCTCGACGGCTATCCGATCGGCTTCCATCTGACCGGCGGCGAAGCGAGCGACAGCCGCAACTTCGAAGTGCTCCTCGACCTCGGTCCGGACGTCGATCCCCGCGCCGTTGTCGCGGACAAGGGCTATGATGCAAAGACAAATCGGGAGGCGGCGCGTAACCGCGGCATTTGTCCGGTCATCCCCTATCGCTCGAACACCATCGACAAGCCGAAGTTCTTCGCAAAGGTCCTCTACAAAGCGCGGGCGCGTATCGAGCAAATGATGGGCAAGATCAAGCGCTTCAAACGCATCGCGCTCCGCTGCGAGAAGACGGCAAGAAACTATGCCTCATTCCTCGCACTCGTCTGCGGCTTCATCTTGATCAAATCCGTCCACACGGCCTAGTACAATTGATAGCCTCAGAGAGCCTAAATCGAGCGATGCCGACGCTACTGTCGCGAGGCTCCGATGACCGTTGTCCGCGTCAGGGGATTCCAGATTTTCAAGGATCGGCACGGGCGCTTGCGCTGCTATCATCGGAAGCTTCGCGTTACGGTTGATCTCAAAAAGACGCCAATTGGCTCGCCAGAATTCTTTGCAGAATGTGCTAGGATCGCAGCGCTTGCCGACGCGAAGGTTGCGAAGGACAAGCCCGGGACGCTCGGGTTGCTGATTTGCGCCTATCGAAAGTCACCCGCCCTTCAAGACCTTGCACCGCAAACGCGATACGACTATCAGAAAATGTTCGACTATTTGCGACCGATCGCCGATACGCCTTTGGTGCGCTTCGATCGCCCGCTTGTTGTGCGCATTCGCGACAAGGCCGCGGCGAGCAAGGGACGGCGCTTCGGAAACTACGTCAAAGCAGTCCTTTCGATTATCTTCGGTTGGGGCCGGGAGCGCAGCTTTCTCGTCGATAATCCCGCATCCGGCATAAAGGATTTGCGGCGCCCGAAAGGGGCGCCGGAAGCAAATCGGCCTTGGTCAGACGCCGAACGCGACGCGGTCTTGGACGCGGCGCCGGATCATATGCGGCCGGCCATCGCGCTTATGATGTTTACAGGACTCGGCCCGAAAGATGCTCTCACGTTGCCCCGGAATTTCGTGAAGGGCGGCGAGATCGCGACCAGGCGAGCGAAGACCGGGGGGCCGGTTTTTTGGCCCATGCCGCGCCCGCTGGCAGCCATTCTCGCCAAAGCGCCATCTCAACGCCGCCACAACGCTTTGCGCCAATTCCCGGGGCCTTCCCTGGACCCTGGACGGCTTCCGGGCGTCATGGTGCAAGGTGCGGGTCAAACTCGAAAAAGATGGGCTCATAGGGCCGGGCCTGACGCTTTACGGGCTGCGGCACACCGTGGCCGTCATCCTTCGCGAGAGCGGTTGCGATGAGCGCACGATCGCCGACGCGCTCGGGCAAAAGACGATCGAAATGGCGCGGCACTACGCCAAGGGTGCGGACCTCACGCGAAAGATGCGCGGCGTTGTGAAAAGCTTCGATGCGGAATTGGCCAAACGGCGAACAAAAATTGTCAAACCGGACTGAAAAAAGTGTCAAACCTTGATGCAATCAATGACAGGCAAGAAAAAATGATAAGTACAAACAATATGTTGCGTGGTAGCGGAGGACCGCTACAGCTATTCCCCCCACCGGAGATCGCAGAGTTTCCTCTACGATTGCAAAGCCCCTCCGTCTGCCGTCCGCCGGAGAACGTCTCCGCATAGGTCGCCTCGATCCTTGCAAACTTCGTTCACGACCTTCGTCCCCAACGCCCATTCTCCGACGGGAAGATCAAATCATACTTGTTGTCGGCGGCATAGTTGTTTGCATAATGTCCGACCATGTCGAGCGTATCGGGGCTCAGCTCTATGAACCGTCGCCCGGCCGGCGTCTTCGTGACTGAAATCTCGCTTCCGCCGCCTTCGATGGCACGATCGACATAGATGCCATTGTCGCGAAGAGCTGACCGGCTGGCCGCCAGATACTCCTGCGGCCGCATCCCGGAATCCACCGCAAGATAGAGCATCGGGCGATAGCGTCGCCAGGTTTTTGCAGTCAGTTTGTTTTTCGAATTGGCCAAGCGGTCGGCAGCGGCCAGAAGCGCTATAATCTCCTTTTTCGTCGGTATGCTGACGGGCTCCTGATAACGCGAATCCGCTCGCACCGAGATTCCCACGGCCGGGTTGTGCGCGAGATGGCCGCGGATGGTCATTTCCTTCATGACCGAGTGAAAAGACGACAACACTTTGCTGGCGACCGCACGGCTTACCTCGCCGTTTAGCAGCCAGGAGCGGAACGCCACGATGTCGGGCGCGGTAAGATCGGCCAGCGGCTTCGGCCATTCATAGGCTTTGATGAAACCGGCCCGGTACTCGTAGTTCCCGTAGGTATAATTCGTGACGGGCTCCCGGCCGTTAAGCCCCTCCTTCTCGCATATGCGCAGCCACATATCCGTGGCCTCCGCGACGGTCCCAACATCCCCAGACCGCGCATGTCCTTTCTTCCTTAAGGAACCGCTTTCCAAGAAAGCGCGTGCCTCCTTCAACGTGTTGAAGGTGGCATAGGTGTAGCCGGATTTCGTCGTGTTGGAGGGATAGCGGACCTGGTAGGTAGGTTGTTCCCTTCGCTCCGGTTCTTTTTCTTATGTCTGCCATAGTATATTCATAGCAAATCTGTTGGATAAACCGCAATCTTGGAAATATCAGTTATCATAGGAGCGCTCTGCTTCGACCTGTCTATTGAAATAGGTCGGGCGCTGCGGCGGTCAGGCCGCTTTAGAGACAGAAACCGCACTCCCGGCCTCAGGGCGCGGGCGCACCGGCTTCGGCAGCCAGCCGGTTCCGGCGGTGTGGTGCTCGGCCAGCATGGCCAGTTCCGGCTTTTTCAGCTTCTGCCATGACGGGGCGCAGGGCGTTCCTTTCGCCTCGGCAATGGCGGCAAGCATGGCCCGTTTGCTGATCTTGGCGAAGAAGTTGGACGCGGTGGGCGTGAACCACTGCCCCATGTCCAGTTGCAGGGCCTCCGCCAGATCGTCGGCATGGCGCAGGGTGTCGGTATCCCGTCCGCCGTGTTTTGTCTGCACGGCATCGACCGTACAGGCGGCGCAGATCGCCATAAGGTCCAGAAGCGTGTCCTGCGTCTGCCCGATGCACCAAGCCCACAGATCGGCATGATCCCCCGGCAGATGGTCCTGCCACCTGTCGCGGTCGGCATCCAGAACGCTCAAGGCCTTGCTGTCATCGGCGTTCTTGATGACGGATTTCAGGGAATTGAGGCGAGTCGAGATTTCAAGGCATGTGCCGCCCCCCTGATAAAACACGCTCAAAGCCAACGCATGCACCACGGCGGCAAGGGCCACTGTGGGCGATTGCGCCAGTTCCGCCCGTATGGCGGCGGTTTTCTGCGCCGTCAGGTATTCGGCGAGGGAGGCGGACAGGCCGGACGGATCGCCAGCCGGTTTGCCCGGTCCCGCCGCTCCCGGCCTTGGCGCTTCGGCCTTGGCCATCAGGCCGCGCTCAATGACAAGATCGCCGTAATTATCGAGGAACAGGACCGCGCCGCGCTCCGCCACGATTTCTGGCGGGTAGAAGGCGGGGCGGTCGTCCATCCTGTCGATGCTTTCGGCAATCTCCCTGATCCGGTCGCTTGTGGCCTCGTCTTCGTCCGCGTCCTCGTCGTTCATGCGGTCTTCAAGCGCGTCCAGTTCGGCGGTCAGGGCGTCATATTCCGCCTGTTGGTCGGCGGGGAGCGGCGTCAGTTCGCGGTGCTGGCTGAACTAGCTGCGCTCCTGCCAGTCGAACGAGTTCCCGCAATTCAACCCATCTCCAGCCTTCGGCGGTGACGGCGGCAACGGCTTCCGCAAGCTTATCCTGCGTCAGTTTTTGCAGCAATTCCGCATCGAGAATGTAGCCGCTGTTGCCTGTATCAAACAAATCGCGCCTGACTTCTCCCCCTGCGTCTTCATAAGATTCGAGGCCGACAAACCGCACCCGCCTGTCGGTTGAGGGAATCTCCCCTGCCGTGAGCGCGGCGCGGATGCTGTTGGGATAGTGAGCGCCTTCCTGCCAGACGCGCTCCTGCGCGGCGTGGTCGTCCGACACGGTGAAAGCTTGCAATTGCTCAAGGCTCATGCCGCCTTCACGATAGACGGCCAGCAGGACAGGCGACACGCGGCCCAGCTTCATGCGTCTGGCGACAAGGCTTTCCGTCACGCCGAAACGGGCGGCAACGTCCGCAATCTCCGCGCCGTTGTCGATCAGCGCCCGGAAGGCCTCGAACTGGTCGACGGGGTGCATCGGCACCCGCACCACGTTTTCAGCGAGGCTGATTTCGACTGCATCGGACGCCTTGGAAAGAAGCTTGCATGCAATCGGCATGTCCGCAGGGATGCTTTCCCTCCCGGCCAGCATGGACAGCGCCAGAAGCCGCCGCTGCCCCGCTATGACGGCGAATTTGCCGCGTGAAGTTTTCCGGACGACAAGGGATTGCAGCAATCCATGCGCCGCAATCGAGGCGGCGAGTTCTTCGAGGCCATCGGCGCTGCCCGTTTTACGGACGTTATCGCGTGAGGCAACAAGCTTGTTCAGTTGGATGGTGATGTCATACCAAGTCTCTGAAAGTTTGACTCCTGAGGCGGATTCCCGAATCGGCATTTATCTGATTCACCATGGCAAACAGCTTTTGGGAGAGTTTGCCATGTCGACTCCGGTTCCGCTTCGCTCTGACTTTGACACGATTGGCCTGCGCATGCTGGCGCGGCGATCGCGTGACCCCGATCAGACCCGGCGTCTCTTGGCACTGGCCGAGATTTATGATGGCGGCTCGCGGCCGGATGCGGCGCGGATCGGCGGGGTCGGGGTGCAGATCGTGCGCGACTGGGTTGTCCGTTTCAACGCCAAAGGTCCTGATGGTCTCTTGACCGGCAAAGCGCCGGGCGCTCCCAGCATCCTCGGCGAGCGCCAGCGCCAAGCCTTGCGGCAGGTCGTGGAAGATGGGCCGATTCCCGCCCTGCATGGCGTCGTCCGCTGGCGGCTGATCGATCTGGCGCAGTGGCTCTTCGAAGAGTTCCGGGTTTCGATCTCCAAGCCGACGCTCAGCCGCGAGCTGCGGCATATGGGCTTTCGCAAGCTCTCGGCGCGACCGCGCCATCATGCGCAAGACGAGGAAGCCGCGGCGGCTTTTAAAAAAACTTTCTCGCCCTCGTGGAGGAGACCGCCGCAAAAGAGGCTCCTGGCAAGCCGATAGAGATTTGGTTTCAAGACGAAGCTCGGATCGGGCAGAAAAACAAGGTCACCCGCCGATGGGCGAAACGCGGGACACGGCCTTCGGCGCCGCACGACCAGAGGACGAGTTCAGCCTATATTTTCGGCGCCATCTGCCCGGCCGAAGGAAAAGGCGCCGGGCTCGTACTACCCTCCTGCAACAGCGAGGCCATGGCCCTGCATCTCGAAGAAATCTCGCTTGCGGTCGCACCAAGCGCGCATGCGCTCGTTCTTCTCGATCAGGCCGGGTGGCATGTCTCGGCGAAGCTTCCCGTCCCGGACAACATCACGCTCTTGCCGTTGCCGCCGAAATCGCCCGAGCTCAATCCGGTCGAGAACATCTGGCAATTCATGCGCGACAACTGGCTCTCGAACCGCGTCTTCGAATCCTACGACGACATTCTCGACCACTGCTGCTTCGCCTGGAACAAGCTCATCGACATGCCCTGGAAAATCATCTCCATCGGAACAAGAGAGTGGGCCTATCGGTCGTGATCAGCGAGACTTGGTATCAGTCATTTTCAACTTCCTTTTTCTGATGGTGATGAAGAACCCGGTCCCCCGCCTTCGCCAAGGCTACGGCGTGGGGGCCGGGGCAGCGGGTTAATACTCGTCCGGCAGCAGGAAGTGTGGTCGCGCTGCGGTCGCCCTCCGTGATGATCCAGAGGGTATTCGCGCCGAATCCTTCGCACGGCTTGGCCGGGTCAATCGGATAGGCCGAAAGGATGCTCTCGCCTGAAAACATCGCGTCAAAATTCTCCTTGCGGTCCTCGGCGTCGATCACGCCCCAGTCGCCGCGCACATGCCGCGCAAGACACTGCGCCATGTAGTCCCGCGAACAGGCCGCAAGAGCGCTCGGCGTGGCGATCTGCCCTAGATCGAACAATTGGACGGGGACTCTGAATTCATATTTTTTTCGGTGTGTCGTTCATGGTCGTTTTCTCCTTCTTGTTGTTGTTGGAAGGGGCCGCGTTAAGCGGCTTCCTCCTGCATGGCGGTGACGGTGGCTCTGGTGCCGGAAAGAAAATCGGCGGCGCGTTGCGCGTATGATGCTGCCGTGAAAATCGCTCGCCTGTCGTTCTTCAAGACGGTCAGGTACTGGGCGATATAGGCCGCATGATCGGGCCGGGGTTCCGGCGTTAGATCGAGGTCGGCGGACAGGAAGGCCGCGCCAAGTTTTGCGACAAGTTCCTCCATTGCATAGCCTGCATCCTTGAAACGCTTCTGCCCGAATTCACGGGCGAGGCGTGACGGGCGGCGGGTCCAGTGGGTCAGTTCATGGGCCAGGACGGCGTAATAGCTTTCCGCGTCCCGGAAGGCTTCAAAGTGGGGCATCTGCACATAGTCGAGGACGGGGGCGTAAAAAGCCCGGTCCCCGCCATGCCTGACGGTCGCGCCGGTGGCGGCAAAAAACCGCTCGGCGTGGTCTATTCTCTGAACCGGATCAAGGCGCGGCGCTGCCGGTGCGAGAAAATGGGCTGGCAGTCCGTCAATCTGCTCAACATTAAAAACCGTGTATCCCTTCAAAAAGGGAATATCGCGCTCCGATTCCTCCCCCTTCGCCAAGGCTTCGGGGGACAGGTCGCTGCGGGTGAATGTCGAGGCAAACACGACAAGGCTGCCGCGTTCGCCCTTCCTGACCGCGCCTCCAAGGGCAAGCGCCTGTTTGAAGGTCATCCAGATCGGGGCGGAATACCCCTTCTCCATGGCCGCGCCCCACAGCATCAGGACGTTGATTCCCTGATACGGAATGCCGTTCCCGCGCAACGGGCGGGTGATCCGTCCGGCGGCATGCTCTCCGCTCCATGGCTTCATCCATGGCCGCATTCCGGTTTCCAGACTGGCGACAATCTGGTCTGTGACTCGCTGGTAAATGCCTGAGTTCACTGCCTTACTTCCTTCATTGCTAAAAAGGTTGCGCATGCAACCTTGCTAGGCACGCGCCCATGAGCGGGGGGAGGGCGGTCAAGGCCGGTTATGCCGGAGGGGGATCACCCACCCGGAGGGCGGCGCAGCCGTCTTGCAGCCCGGTTTTTCTTCCGGGCGAAAGATGGGGATACCGGCAGAACCGCCCGCAGGGTTCAGCCTTGACGGCCTGGGGCGCAGCCCCGCCTTCAAAACGGGACAAAGCCAGCCGGAGGCTGACGACGCATTCTTTCTTCTTGCGTGATGGATCGTTACCCGGATGGGCGAAGACGCCGCTTAAGCGGCTTCGCGCGCTCTTGCGCGTAGAGCCAGGTCCCGGAGGGACACGCCCCGGAACTGTTTTAAAGATGTACGCGGCGGAGCAATAGTAGGCCACGGAGCGGCGGCATAACGCGGTCGCGCCTGGCGGAGTAAAACCCGGCCACTTTCGAGGCCGAACCTTTTCGAAGTCTGATTCGAAGAGGGATGGCCGGGGATGTTCGCGGTGGAGATTTACGCAGCGGTTCGACGGTTTGTCTTCATCGAAGGGAAGAGCCAACGCGAGGCGGCGCGGGTTTTCGGACTGAGCCGGGATACGATTGCCAAGATGTGCCGCTATTCGGCGCCGCCCGGCTATGTGCGATCCAAGGCTCCGGAGCGGCCAAAGCTCGGACTGCTGTACCGGTAATCGACGCGATTCTGGAGTCCGGCAAGACGGCACCGCCGAAGCAGCGGCACACCGCGAAGCGGATTTTCGAACGGCTGCGGCTCGAACACGGTTTTGCCGGCGGTTATACCGTAGTGAAGGATTACGTTCGGATCGCCCGCAGCCGGTTGCGCGAAGTCTTCGTGCCGCTGGCCCATCCGCCTTTCGGCGGTGAAAAGTTTCGACACGTTCGACTTCACCGCCATTCCATCGCTCAACAAGCCGCTGACACTCGAACTCGCGCGCTGCGAATATCTCATCGCCCGCGACAATGTTATTGCTCTGGGTAATTCCGGCACGGGAAAGACGCATGCCTGTCTGGCGCTCGGCCTGGCCGCCTGCCAACGCGGCTTCCCGGTCTCCTTCTTCACGGCGGCCGGCCTCGTTCATCAATTGATGGAGGCGCGCGACGAGCGGCGTCTCCTGAAACTCCAGGCGCAGCTCGCCTCCGTCAAACTGCTCATCATCGACGAACTCGGTTATGTGCCGCTTTCCCAAACCGGCGCGGAGCTTCTGTTTGAAATATTCAGCCAGCGTCACGAACGTGGCTCGACCATCGTCACGTCGAATCTGCCATTCGAGGAATGGACGAGCGTCTTCGGGAATCAACGTCTGACCGGCGCGCTGCTCGATCGCCTCACGCATCATGTCCATATTCTGGAGCTGAACGGCGAGAGCTACCGGCTCAAGCAATCGAAGGCAAGACGGCGGCGCGACCCTCGACCCCCCGATGAGGTCGCCGCAGCCGCCGATCCCGAAACCGGCGAAATCATCCCAAATTCCTGAAAGCCACGGCCGCCCCGGCTACGAAACCCCGGCCATCTCCGCCGGGGCGGCCGTGGCGCGTCGTGCTCGATGCCCACGCCGCAAACTGGCCTGTTTTTGCTCCGCCCAAATGGCCGGCTTTTACTCCGCCGTTGACACCACTTGCCGGCGCGTCGCAGCTTCGCCTCGATCGATATGACGAGGGGATCGAGATCAGGCCGTTGGTTCTGTCCTCCCGCCTCCAGCGCCTCAGGCAGCATCACTGCTTCGACTGCTATCGTGAGCTGGCCTTGTGACCACTTTTTACACATATCCTGAAACCTAGGCCGATCAGGGTCGATAATCCCGCGTCCCAACCGTCGCGGCGAGCTGTCGCGGGCCTCATGCAAATCAAGGTCACAGCGCCCGCGCTGCCTCGAGCGCTTTCACGACTTGCCGCGGCGCCCTACGACGCCCGCGAGAAGCGGGCGGGCCGGGTGGTCTCGCGTTCACCGAGCTCTGGGAATAAACCCAGGCACGCCGGTCTCTACTACAGTATTGAACCGGATCCTCGTTGCGACTCCGTCCCGAATCTCCTGCATGGCGTCTTCCGGCAGGGTCGAAAGCTCAAAGTTCTCCTGGATGAGGGCGGGCGTAACTGAGGTAGTCAGGAACGCGGTGCCGCGTTGTACCGCCCAGGCAAACAAGACTTGGGCAGGGGTTTTCCTGACACGCTGTGCGATGACGATGATCACCGGATGATCCAGCAATCTGGGCTCCATTCCATGCCCCAACGCCGCAAACGCAAGCAGCACAATCCCATGTCGTTGACAATATTCGAGCAAGTCCCATTCCGGGAGATACGGATGGGATTCGACCTCTACGACCGCCGGCTTGATTCGCGCGGCTTCAACAATCTCTTGCAGTTTCTCCAAATTGATATTTGATAAGCCGATTGTCTTGCACTGGCCCTCGTCCACCAAGCACTCCAACGCCTGATACGTCTCCACTAATGTCACCCCAGGATCATAGATAACCTGGCCGCGCTCGTCCCTCGGGTCCTGCTCGTCGCCCGGTTGGAAGGCAAAGGGGGTATGGACGAGATAACAATCGACATAGTCGAGTCGGAGTCGCTGGCGACTCGCCTCGAAGGCGGGTTTGACCCGCTCGGGACGATGATTGTTATTCCAGAGCTTCGTGGTGACGAACACATCCTTCCGCTGAATCGTCCGCGCCTTAAACACCTCCTGCATCGCATCGCCAACCGCTTGTTCATTGCGATAGCGCTCCGAGCAATCGAAGTGACGAAACCCCACTTCCAATGCGGTCTTGGTTGCTTGTTCGGTCGCGAGGGGATCCGGAATCAGCGTACCAAACCCGAGGGCAGGAATTGCACCAGATCCGTGGGTGAGGGGGATCTTTGCATAGCGAAGAGTGTCGGGCGCTGCCATGCTTGTACTCCTCCGTTCTGAGATCTAGCTCGGCACGAGGAAGCGTTGGATCGCCACCTCGCGCCGTTTGCATTTCACCGCATCAGCTCGACCCATTGAGCGCGTGAAGGCCCCGGCTCAAACGCATCGCCGAAGTATTGGGTCTCGCGGGCCACCTTCCCATCTTTGAACTCCATGATGCTCACCGTGTAACACGGTTGCCCGTCGTAAGTAAGGACGAATTCAGTGACCCAGAGGTCGGCAGCGCCGAGGATGCGCCGCACGGTGAAGCGCTTCATGCTCGGCTGTGCGAAGCGAGACGCCTGAATATTGCGCCGGCCGCGGATGCGCTCGGCCGACTGCGGATACTCAAGCACAGCGTCCTCTCGGTAGATTTGGTGTTCCAACTCGAAGTCATTGGCGTCGGATGCAGCCCAGTGGGCATCCAATGCCGCTCGAATCTCCCGGTCTTCCATTTCAATCTTCCCTCGCGTCACCGGTGCACCCCATTGGTACAAGTCGCCCTGACGTCAGCCATATTACCATCTCTTGCCGTCCGTCGTTGTCGCGTGCTTGGCAAGACTTTTGACTGCAAGCGAGTCGGCGGTTTAGTGTTCACTTCGGACCGGCCACCTTTACGGTACGGTCCTAGCCCGGACAATTCACGATGGCTGGCGGCATGGAGCAAACGGGTGTCGACGCCAATCCAGCCCAATCACGGAACGCCATGCCCGCCTGCGCCGAAATTAGCCCAGTGCTCCGCGGCCTGTCACCAGTCGGCGGCAAGCTGATCGTCGCCCGGTTCGATACCGGGCACCTGTGCTCCGACGGCGGGCTGCTCGCCCTGCACGAAACCGAGAACCGCCTCGGCATAGCGCAGCGCCCGCCTGCATCGACGAACGATAGCGCCGCCAGCACCACATTTGCGGGAGAATCAATTTTGCGAGCCCGTTGACACCTGGCGCTGTTCTGTGAGCGTGAGATCGCCCGGCGCGACCAGCGTCGCATCGACATGAGTTGCGGTCTGGCCCGCGACTGGCAGGCCTCGACTTTAGCGCGCAGCCGTCGATCGACAGGGCACAGATGCGCGAGATCGCCGGGAGCCGGTTCATCATCAACAGCGAGGCCGTCCTGCTGCTCGGACCGCCGGGTGTCGGAAAGAGGCGCATCTGGCGGTCGCCGTCGGCCGTGAGGCGATCGTCGCCGGCTACACGGTGCTGTTTTCACGCCGGCGACGACGTTGATGGCCCAGCCTTGTCGAGGCACGTGCCGATGGCCAGCTCGAGGACCGCCTGACGCACTACGCCAAGCCGAAGCTGCTGATTGTCGATGGACTCGGCTACCTGCCGTTCAAGCCGGATGCCGCACGTCTGTTATTCCAGCTCGTCAGCCGCCGATATAAGCTCGGCGCTATGCTGGTGACCTCGAACCGGGCCGTCGGCGAGTGGGTCACGGTATTTGGCGATCCGGTCGTGACAACCGCGATCTTGGATCGTCTGCTCCGCCACAGCCACGTGCTCACCATCCGGGGGAACAGCTATCGGCTTCGCGAAGGGCGCCGCCGCAGGCCTCTGCAAAAGCTCCCTCTGGCGCTTCAGACAACGCCCGCATGATCAGTGCAATCTGGGTCAGTTCCTGCTGACGCCAAGGGGGCAGTTTCGGATGCTCTGGACAGAAGGGCGAGACCCTACCGCCGGACACCGCAGCCGGCCATAACGACCCCGTCACTGGCTTGAGCGCCGACGGAACCTTTCATCTGTTGAGCGTCCGCGGGCCGCTGACGAACCAATTCCCGCGAACGTAGAATTGCAGGAGGCTGTCTGCCGCGCGCGTGACGCCGATCCGTCTGCTCTGCCCGATTTCACCGGATACCTGAGCGTCGTCTCCGAGGCACAGCGGACCGTCCCGACAAAGGTCGATTCCATCCAGCCGGCGATCAACTCCCAAGGCTACGCTCAGCCGTCCGGGGCCTCGCGCCAAGTCTCGCACCTTTTCGGTGCCGCGATTTTGCCGCATCATCCCAATGCCGCTAGTCGGCTCGATCGCCCTGATCAAGACGCCTGCGCCTACGCCTGGCATTTCGCTCGAGACGTTGAGCATGAATGAGCTCCCATAGGCGAGATAGACATAGGCGTGCCCGCGCTCGAGGAAAAGCGACCGATTGCGCGGGGTCATGCCGCGGTAGGCGCGCCCAGCGGGGTCGCCGATGCCATACGCCTCGGTCTCAACGATGCGGCCGCTCACAACGCCTGCGGCCAGGACCCGCTCGAGCATCTTGCCGATTAGAAAACGAGCGAGCCGGACGGTATCAACGGGCAGCTCCGCCCGATCCAGCACGCGAAGGCGCGTATCAGCCACGGGCTCTGGTTCAAATAAGCAGCATGAGCAACCACGTCGCGGTCAACCCACATCGGTGCCGCAGGATCGTTCGGTCGTTCTCGGGAAGGATTTCCTCCGGCGTGAAGCCGGCGAGATGGATCACGCGCCAGAAGAGATTGCCTCTTCCGGCAAAATGATGTCCTACGGCGGACACAGTCATTCCGGGATTGATCCCGCAGAAGACCACCGCAAGCCGTCCGGCGATGATATCTGGGAGCGCATCGGCCACGGCGTGCCTCACAAATTCAGCAAGAGTCGAGGGAGATCGTCCGGTGCTCGCTTGGCCCATCCGCGAGTGTCGATTGCGTTACCCTGACGGCCTCGACCAGACGCAAGCCCGAGATCCCCTTGTCGGAATGGAACCGCATCGAGAAGCCCATCAGACACGTACGCAGCGGCTGTTTGTTTGCGCGCCGCAGGGTCTTTGGTCGTCGCCGTGAGAGGCCTGGTCAGCCCGTGTCCGCCGATCATCCGCAGATCACACTCACCGCCCTGCGCGCAATCTCCCTCAGTTCAGCACGGGGGGCGCCGGCGCGGGCGCGGATGGCTATGGTGTGCATTGTGGCGGATGCGAGGACCGCAAGCGCCGCGGGATCGGCATCGTCCTTCAGCTCGCCTCTCTCACGTGCAGTGCGGAGGCGCGCTTCAAAATCGGCGTCGATCGTACGGAGTCCCGCCGCGAGACTGTTCCGGATCTCAGGATCTTCGACGGCTTCGGTTACCGCGGTCCCGATCACAAAGCAGCCGCGCGGGCCGCCGTCACCCGAAAAATAAATGGACAACGCCGCTTCGTAAGCAAGCATCAGCGCTTCGTCCAAGGGCCGGTCGTCGGCGAGCGCCTCGCGCGTCGCGGCCAAGCTGATCTGCCAATACCGCGCGAGCGCCTCGAGATAGAGGGCGCGCTTGTCGCCGAATGCCGCATAGAGGCTCGGCCGGTTCATGCCAGTCGCGGCGGAGATTCTGTCGACCGAAGTGCCGGAGTACCCGGTCCTCCAGAAGGTGTCCGTTGCCCGCTGGAGCGCTGCCTGTGGGTCATAGGCGCGGGGCCGGCCTCGGTGCCTCGGCGCCGCTTCGCTCTTACCATATCGCATAAAACCCCTGACCGCTGTATCTCCGGGACATGTTTATACCGAACGGTACGAAATTCAATAGGAGTGAAGGCTTGCCATGCAGCTCAATTTTTCGGCATTCGCCCGCTGGATGACCTTCCGCATCCCCGCATCCGACCGCTCCGCCGCGATGCCCGGAATGAGACTCAGGGAGCGGCTGCGCCGGCCCCTGATGCTCGTGTTGCCGATCGTGCTGGCTGCGTTCGGCGCCGCCTATTACCTCGCCGAGGAGCCTTATGTCTCGACCGACGACGCCTTCGTTCGCGCGGCGAAGGAATCCATCAACGCCCGGGTTGCCGGCCAGGTGGTCGAAATCGCCGTCCAGGACAATCAGCGCGTCCGGAAGGGCCAGCTCCTGTTCCGAATCGATCCGGAGCCCTACCAGATTGCGGTCGATCAGGCCGAGGCGCGGCTCGGCAGCGCGCGCCTCCAGATCGACGCGCTCAAAGCGACCTACCGCCAGCAACTGGCCGAACTCCAATCGGCCAAGGATTCGGCGGACTTCGACGAGCGCGAGTATGACCGCAAGAAGGCGCTCGTCGCCGACGATTTCACCCCGCGCGCGGTCTATGAGCGAGCCGAGACGGATCTCAAGGTCGCCCGCCAGCACATCGCATCGATCGAACAGCAGATCGCCAACACCGTCGTCGCGTTGAACGGCGATCCGAACATCGAGATCGATCGCCACCCGACGGTTCGCGCAGCCAAGGCCCAGCTCGACCGGGCCCGGCTCGATCTCTCCTATGCGGCGGTGGTGGCGCCCGACGACGGCATCGTGGCGAGGGTCGACGACCTGCAGGTCGGCGACTTCGTCAATCCCGGCGCCGCGGTGTTCTCGCTGCTGTCGAGCCGACGCATCTGGATCGAGGCGAATTTCCGCGAAACCGGCCTGACCCACATGCGTCCGGGCCAAGAGGCGACGATCGACGTCGACGCTTATCCGGATCGCACCTTCAAGGCGCATGTCGTCAGCTTGAGTCCGGGCACCGGATCGGATTTCGCGGTCCTGCCGCCCGAGAATGCGACCGGCAATTGGGTCAAGGTCGTCCAGCGCCTGCCGGTACGCCTCGAGCTCGATGAGGTCGATCCGAACCGGCCGCTGTTCTCGGGCATCAGTGTCACGGCGCGGGTCGACACCGGCTATCGCCACACCTGGCGCCATCCGCTCCAGGCCGTGCTCGCGACGGAGGCGGCCAAGTGAGCGCCGCCCTCGCATCGAGCACTGCAGCCGATGGCCATCGCGCCATCACGGTCGCGGCTCTGATGGCGACCTATATGCAGGCGGTCAACATCTCGCTGCCGAATGCGGCCGTGCTGCACATACAGGGCGCGCTGTCGATGGCCAACGACGAGCTCGGTTGGGTCTTTACTTCGTACATTGCGGCGAGCGTCATCATCATGCCGATGACGCGCTGGCTCGCGGGCCGCTACGGCCGGAAGCTGGTCTATCAGCTTTCGATCGCCGGCTTCGCCCTCGGCCTGGTGCTCGACACGCGTGCGACGACGCCGATCCAATTCGTCCTCGCCCGGATCGTCCAAGGTGCTGCGAGCGGCACGCTTGCGCCGCTATCGATGGCGATCCTGCTCGATGTGCTGCCGCCGGAGCAGCACGCCCGCATCAGTTTGGTGTGGACCGTTTGCCTGATGCTGGGCATCGCCAGCGGCGCGAGCATCGGCGGCTGGCTCAGCGAATATCACGGCTGGCGCTCGATCTTCTATATCAGCCTGCCGATGTCGGGCTTCATCTTCCTGGCAGTGGGGCTTCGCTCCGAGAAGAAGCCGAGCAGAATCCGCCCTTCGACTTCTTCGGCTTGGCGACCTTTTCGCTCGGCATGATCGGGTTGCAGATGCTGCTCGACCGCGGCGAACGCCTGGAATGGTTCGCCTCGGCCGAAATCTGGGTGGAGGCCATCGCCTCGGTGCTCGGTTTCTATCTCTACATCGTGCATGTCCTGACTGCGAAGGCGCACTTCCTCAACAAAGGCGCTGTTCAAGGACCGCAACTTCGTCCTCTCGACCATCATGTTCTTCGCGTTTGGTTTCGTCCTGCTGCCGACGTTGGCCTTGACGTCGCCGATGCTGGAGCAACTGCTCAATTACCCGGTCGACACCACCGGCTACATGACGATCCCGCGCGGCGTCACGCTCGTGGGTGGGCTGGTCCTGATGAGCTTCGTTCCGGCACGGATCGACAACCGGCTGTTCGTGGTCGGCGGCATGGCCCTCGTGGTCTATGGCAACTGGCGGATGCTCGGCTATTCGCCCGCCATGGATTGGCGGCCGGTGGTCGTGGCGGGCGCGCTCCAGGGCCTCGGCCTCGGCGCCTTGATGCCGGCGCTCAACAAGGCGGCGTTCAGCACGCTCGATCCGAAGTTCCGTCCGGAGGGCACCGCACTCTTCAACCTGTCGCGCCTCTATGGCAGCACGATCGGTGTCGCGGTGGTCCAGGTCACGGCAGGTGCAGAGAGAACCACTGCCTGTACCCGTTTTCGGAGACGTATGTCACGGGCCGGGCCGAATCGACGAGTGCGGCATCATCCACGGCGAGTTTCACGGTCTGAGCGTTCTGAATCATCGTTGACTGGCCACATCTGAAATACGGCGTAGTAACGCTCCATATTATCGATGCGAGCATCCCGTTGCGTCGGCTCGACACGGTGAGCGTTGCAACTAAGATCCATTGCCACGAACCCGCAAATGCTCAGGGGCGCGCTCTACCGGCAAAGGTTGCGGGTTCAATAGCCCGTGGGTTGTACCGCTCCCCAGTCCGGACGGAGCGCATCTCCCCATCCCTCAAAATCATATTCTGGCGTGCTGAGAATATCGCCGCTCGGATGCATGATCGCCTCCACCGAGTGCTAGGACCGAAGATTTTGTAGTGAAGCTTCGCAAGGTAGAGATGAGAGTTGCGGCGCCGAAGCGCAGTCTGAGGAGCTGATTCCGGACACTTCTAATCATTTCGCCAGAAAATTTCGCTGTAGTAGTTTGTATTTGATCTTACATACGGCGTCCTTTTGGAGATGGCCGGTTCACTGCCGATGGTGGTCAGGCAGCGATCATTTTTTCCCTCGCAATCGGGATGGCGTCAAGGAATGTTTGCAGCGGCGTCTTGCCGAAGCACCAGCGGCCTTGATGCGGTCTCTCCTCGTTGTAGCTTTTGACCCATAGATCGAGGTCGTCCTGCAAATCCCCGATCGAGGCATAGAGCCTCTTTCGGAAGGCGATGCGATAGAACTCATCCAGCACTGTCTTGTGGAAGCGCTCAGCGATGCCATTCGTTTGTGGGCTCTTCGTCTTGGTCCTGGAATGGTCAATATCTTCCACCGCGAGATAGAGCTCGTATTCGTGATGCTCGGGATTGCCGCAATATTCGGTGCCGCGATCGGTCAGAACAGGTGAGAGCTTCACTTCCTTTTCGTCGAAGAAGGGCACGACCCGATCGTTCAAGAGGTCGGCCGCGGTGATCGGCGTCTTGCGATCATAGAGTTTGGCAAACGTCACTTTCGAATAGGTGTCGATGAAGGTCTGTTGGTAGATGCGGCCGACCCCTTTCATGTTGCCAACATAGAACGTGTCCTGCGCCCCGCAGTAGCCCGGGCATTCGCTCTCGAACTTGGCCCGTGCGCCTCCTTTTCGGTCTTGGCTTTCTCCAAGGCTATGACCTGCGCCTCGGTCAGGATCCGGCCTTGCCTCAGCAACCTTGGCTTCCAGCGCCTTGAGCCGTTTCTTCATCGTCTCGAGATCATGGCGCTGCCAGACGCCGCGCACGCCGGCCGGCGAGATCGAGTGGCCAAGTTTCCTCATTTCGTTAGCGACGCGGATCTGGCCGAAGGCCGGCTGCTCCAGCGAAAATTCAACGATCCGCGCCTCGATCTCGGGCGCGGTCCGGTTCGCCAGGATTGGCTTCCTGCGGCTGATCTCTTGCAACGCCAGCTCGCCGCCTTTGTCATAGAGTTCCTTGAGGCGGTAGAAGCTGTCGCGGCTATAGCCGAGCATCTTGCAGGCCTGGCTCACATTGCCGAGCTGCCTGGCGAGCTTGAGCCAAGCCCACCTTTCCTTTGATAATCTTCTGGTCCTTGGTCATCGTCGGTGTCCTCATAAAACGCCGAGGCCGGGCTCTCCGCAACCCTGGCCAGCTCCGCGCCCGGCCTCGGCTCTCGCTTCGGCCTTATGACACCAAATGTCGGATCAAATATCAACTAGTACAATTTCGCCGCCAAGTGCTACATGCTCATCGTTGCGGAAAACCTCACCCTTAATTCCGACGATTTCTTGCATTCAAATAGCTCCCGAGAACCGCACTTTGCCACGATTTCAGCCAAAGCTTTGGTAAAATCGCTTATCGCCGTCGAAGTGGAGCAAGGGGTTTAAGTGTTTCCACCACGCCGCTTTCCTCATGTTGTGACAGCACTGTTTCTGATTGCAGGCGCATTTCTCGTCTATTTGTTCTCGACTTCGGATTCACGGGCCGAAGGTTCCTCCGCCACCTGCGCGGACGCGTCAGAGCTCGCGGTTTTCCCCTCGCCGATCGCGCCATGGACTGGCGCGCCTTTGCGAGTGCTCGTCGTCGCGGAGAAGCCGCTTGAGGGCGAGCTCTCGCTAATCGCGCCCGATGGAAGCGTCGCGGCCAAATCGCACAACCGGCACGGCGGACCGCCTTATTTCTGGTACGCCGAAATTGCGTCGCCGACCGCGGGGATGTGGCACGCGACGCTCGCGCGCAACCACGCGCCGGCGTGGTGCAGTACGACCGCGCGCGAAATCGCCGTGCGCAACGACAAGCCGCCGCCGCCGCGCGCGACACCGGGGAGCGTCTGGCCGTTGCGCAATGCATGGAACCGCGCGACGGAAAACTTGTACTCGGCATGGATCGAGAAGCTCTTCGACGCGCCGCTCGACGTGGATCTAGCGTGGCCGGCTTTGGACAACGTGCTGCGCGATCGATCGCGCAATTTCCTGTTCGACTATTTGAGACTCGGCGAAGACGAGATGGGACTCACCCTTCGCCCCGACTGCGCCAAGCTTCCGTACCTTTTGCGCGCATATTTTGCCTTCAAGATGGGGCTGCCGTTCGGTTACTCGAAGTGCACGCGCGGCGACCGCGGCAAGCCGCCGAAGTGCTACGCGTGGTTCAACGTTCAGCATCCCGAGGTAACCCAGCCCTCGCCGCCTGCACAAATCATTGCGTCCGCCGCCCCCACCTCGACGCCCATACCCAACCTTTTGCAGCAATTGTTTTCCCCGGTCGCGGCCCCAGCGATCCCGCCCGCTCCAGCGACCGCACCTGCGTCGAAGCGACTGGGGCTCGCGGCGTCGTTCGGCGATTACTTGCAGACCATCTCCGACGCAGTTCAGTCCGGGAACGGGCGAACGCTGGCCAGCGATGATAGCACCGATTTCTATCCCGTTCCGCTCACGCAGGGAACACTGCGCGCCGGGACCATTTATGCCGATCCGTACGGCCACATTCTGATGCTCGTGCGGCGCGTGCCGCAGTCGGGCGGCGCGGCGGGCGAATTCCTCGCTGCCGACGCGGAGCCGGACGGCACGGTCGCGCGCAAGCTTTTCTGGCGCGGCAATTTCTTGTTCGCGCAGGATCCAGCGCTTGGGAACCCCGGGTTCAAGCGGTTCAGGCCGATCGTGCGCGATAACAGCGGCGTCTTGCGGCGGCTGACCAACAGCAAGATCGCAAAAAATCCACACTACGCTGATTTTTCGCTCGAACAGTCACGACTTGGGGTCGAAGACTTTTACGATCGGATGGATGAGGTAATGTCGCCTGAGCCGCTCGATCCATTGCGCGCGATGGAGGATGCGATCGCGGCACTCGACGAACAGGTGAAGCTGCGCGTCACGGCGGTCGAAAACGGGCGAAAGTTCCAGAATAGTGGCCAAGGCGATGCGGCCATGCCAGACGGCCGGTCGATCTTCGAGACGAGCGGCTCGTGGGAAGATTTCTCCACTCCGGCGCGCGATTTTCGTATGTTGATCGCGATCGATGTGGTCCTCGGCTTTCCGGATCGCGTCGCGCGGCAGCCCCAGCGGTACGCAATGCCCAAGGACAAGGGTGTCGCGCAGGTGAAGGCCGAATTGCAGAACGTGCTCGCGCCGGAGCTTGCGACGCGCAAGTTCGCATATACGCGCAGCGACGGCTCCTCGTGGACAGTCTCGCTCAAAGACGTAATCGACCGCGCAGCGGCTCTCGAAATGGCATACAACCCGAACGACTGCGTCGAGCTGCGGTGGGGCGCGCCGCCTAACAGCGAAGAGGCGTCGACGTGCAAGCGGCATGCGCCGGCGGCGCAGCGTGTAAAGATGATAGAGTACCGCACTTGGTTCCTGGAGCGACACTGGCCGACGCACGCTTAGCGGTCAGGCATCGGGCGGCACCAAAAATTGCTGATTCTTCCGTCGTGTTCCATGAATATCAGTGAAGCGGCTCAGGCAGAGTATTGCTGAAGTTTCTGGCGCAGAGCTTGTGCGGAAGAAGAGCTTGTGCGGAAATAGGGGCGATCTTTTGGTTATCGCGCAATAAGCGGCCCATGTTGCAGCCAGCTTGGCCTTCTTCACGGTAGTCCCGTGGCCGGCCCAAGCCATCATCGATTTAGCTAATGCTAAAGAACATAAAGCGGACATGCACCGTGATCGTGTTGGCGGTTTGCTGGCCAGGGTGCCTTGCCCTGGCGCAGGGCGAGGCCTCGCCAAAAGACCACGCGGCAGTCCCCTCCCTGGGCTTTCAGCAATTTCTGCAAACTCTCTGGCCGCTTGCAGAACAAAACGGCGTGAGCCGCGCGACTTTCGACGCGGCCCTTGCTGAACTTGAGCCCGACCCCACGGTGCCCGCGGCGTCCGAGCGGCAGGCGGAGTTTGAGCGGCCACTCAAATCCTATCTCGATGAGGCACTTTCGCCCCGCCGCATCGCGCGTGGCCGAGAATGGCTGCATGCCTGGCGCGCTGAACTCTTGAACATCGAGGAGCGCTTTGGCGTGCCGGCCGCAATTCTTGTCGCGGCTTTGGGCCTTGAGTCCGATTATGGCAGTGCGAAGGGGGAAAAGGACATCGTCCGCTCGCTCGCGACACTGGCGTATGTGCGGCCGGACCGGCCGGTTTTCCGTGACGAGTTGATCAGCGCGCTTGTGATGCTCGACAAAGGGGGCATTACCCGCGCGGCGATGAGAGGCTCGTGGGCCGGAGCCATGGGCGGGGCGCAGTTCCTTCCATCGGTCTATGACCTTCGCCTGGTCCAGCCCCGCAGCCTTCAAGGCCAGGTCCAGCGTGGCAGCGACATCCTCGGCCGTCATTGTTGAGCACAGCTTCCAGGCGATGATGTAGCGCGAGAAATCGTCAAGGACGGTCGAAAGATAGAACCAGCCCCAACCGATGACCTTCAGATAGGTGAAGTCGGTTTGCCAAAACTGATTGGGAGCCGTGGTCTTGTCCTTGAACTCATTGGCCGCCTTCATGACGATAAAGGCCGGGCTGGGGATCTGAGCCTGACCTCCGAGACCAGGGGCCTGTTCGGGCCCGCCAGGTCGCCGACCGCGCTATATGTTGCACTGTAGTAGCTTGTATTTGATCTTACATACGGCGTCCTTTTGGAGATGGCCGGTTCACTGCCGATGGTGGTCAGGCAGCGATCATTTTTTCCCTCGCAATCGGGATGGCGTCAAGGAATGTTTGCAGCGGCGTCTTGCCGAAGCACCAGCGGCCTTGATGCGGTCTCTCCTCGTTGTAGCTTTTGACCCATAGATCGAGGTCGTCCTGCAAATCCCCGATCGAGGCATAGAGCCTCTTTCGGAAGGCGATGCGATAGAACTCATCCAGCACTGTCTTGTGGAAGCGCTCAGCGATGCCATTCGTTTGTGGGCTCTTCGTCTTGGTCCTGGAATGGTCAATATCTTCCACCGCGAGATAGAGCTCGTATTCGTGATGCTCGGGATTGCCGCAATATTCGGTGCCGCGATCGGTCAGAACAGGTGATACCAAGTCTCGCTGATCACGACCGATAGGCCCACTCTCTTGTTCCGATGGAGATGATTTTCCAGGGCATGTCGATGAGCTTGTTCCAGGCGAAGCAGCAGTGGTCGAGAATGTCGTCGTAGGATTCGAAGACGCGGTTCGAGAGCCAGTTGTCGCGCATGAATTGCCAGATGTTCTCGACCGGATTGAGCTCGGGCGATTTCGGCGGCAACGGCAAGAGCGTGATGTTGTCCGGGACGGGAAGCTTCGCCGAGACATGCCACCCGGCCTGATCGAGAAGAACGAGCGCATGCGCGCTTGGTGCGACCGCAAGCGAGATTTCTTCGAGATGCAGGGCCATGGCCTCGCTGTTGCAGGAGGGTAGTACGAGCCCGGCGCCTTTTCCTTCGGCCGGGCAGATGGCGCCGAAAATATAGGCTGAACTCGTCCTCTGGTCGTGCGGCGCCGAAGGCCGTGTCCCGCGTTTCGCCCATCGGCGGGTGACCTTGTTTTTCTGCCCGATCCGAGCTTCGTCTTGAAACCAAATCTCTATCGGCTTGCCAGGAGCCTCTTTTGCGGCGGTCTCCTCCACGAGGGCGAGAAAGTTTTTTTAAAAGCCGCCGCGGCTTCCTCGTCTTGCGCATGATGGCGCGGTCGCGCCGAGAGCTTGCGAAAGCCCATATGCCGCAGCTCGCGGCTGAGCGTCGGCTTGGAGATCGAAACCCGGAACTCTTCGAAGAGCCACTGCGCCAGATCGATCAGCCGCCAGCGGACGACGCCATGCAGGGCGGGAATCGGCCCATCTTCCACGACCTGCCGCAAGGCTTGGCGCTGGCGCTCGCCGAGGATGCTGGGAGCGCCCGGCGCTTTGCCGGTCAAGAGACCATCAGGACCTTTGGCGTTGAAACGGACAACCCAGTCGCGCACGATCTGCACCCCGACCCCGCCGATCCGCGCCGCATCCGGCCGCGAGCCGCCATCATAAATCTCGGCCAGTGCCAAGAGACGCCGGGTCTGATCGGGGTCACGCGATCGCCGCGCCAGCATGCGCAGGCCAATCGTGTCAAAGTCAGAGCGAAGCGGAACCGGAGTCGACATGGCAAACTCTCCCAAAAGCTGTTTGCCATGGTGAATCAGATAAATGCCGATTCGGGAATCCGCCTCAGGAGTCAAACTTTCAGAGACTTGGTATGAGAGCTTCACTTCCTTTTCGTCGAAGAAGGGCACGACCCGATCGTTCAAGAGGTCGGCCGCGGTGATCGGCGTCTTGCGATCATAGAGTTTGGCAAACGTCACTTTCGAATAGGTGTCGATGAAGGTCTGTTGGTAGATGCGGCCGACCCCTTTCATGTTGCCAACATAGAACGTGTCCTGCGCCCCGCAGTAGCCCGGGCATTCGCTCTCGAACTTGGCCCGTGCGCCTCCTTTTCGGTCTTGGCCTTCTCCAAGGCTATGACCTGCGCCTCGGTCAGGATCCGGCCTTGCCTCAGCAACCTTGGCTTCCAGCGCCTTGAGCCGTTTCTTCATCGTCTCGAGATCATGGCGCTGCCAGACGCCGCGCACGCCGGCCGGCGAGATCGAGTGGCCAAGTTTCCTCATTTCGTTAGCGACGCGGATCTGGCCGAAGGCCGGCTGCTCCAGCGAAAATTCAACGATCCGCGCCTCGATCTCGGGCGCGGTCCGGTTCGCCAGGATTGGCTTCCTGCGGCTGATCTCTTGCAACGCCAGCTCGCCGCCTTTGTCATAGAGTTCCTTGAAGCGGTAGAAGCTGTCGCGGCTATAGCCGAGCATCTTGCAGGCCTGGCTCACATTGCCGAGCTGCCTGGCGAGCTTGAGCCAAGCCCACCTTTCCTTTGATAATCTTCTGGTCCTTGGTCATCGTCGGTGTCCTCATAAAACGCCGAGGCCGGGCTCTCCGCAAACCTGGCCAGCTCCGCGCCCGGCCTCGGCTCTCGCTTCGGCCTTATGACACCAAATGTCGGATCAAATATCAACTAGTACAGTTGCACTAATCCCACACTCACCATTCGTTAACGCGTCAGGCGAGACTTTGACTAAGTTTTGACGAAATGCCGGAACAATCGCGTCTCCAGTACAACGAGGCACGCCTGCCCATTGACGCTTAAAGCAACCAGGAAAAGCCCTAGGCCGTGTGGACGGATATCGGAAAATATAGGTCAAGGGATTCCCAAATCACTTTTTCGGTGATTCATGGGTGGCTGGCTTTTGGAGGGCCGGCCATGCTGACGAAGATGACCGAAGAAGATTGGGTGCTTGTGCACGAGGTGTTCGATGCCTGCCGCTCGCGGCGTGGGGACAAGGGGCGGGACGACCGCAAGTTTCTCGAAGCCTTGCACTATTTCACGATCCACAACATTACTTGGCGAGCGCTGCCGGCCGAGTTCGGCTCTTGGAACAGCATCTGGAAGCGCTTCTGGCGCTTGAGCCGCAGCGGCGTGTTCGAAACTTTCTTCGAAGCGCTCGCCTCCTTGAGCGAGCGGGCGCATCTCGTGCAGATGTTCGAACTCGACCGTCATCCGCGCGCATGTGTCGGCGGCCGGCGCAAAAGGGGGCAGGATGGCGAAGCCCTCGGGCGCTCCCGGGGAGGGTTCTCGACCAAGATCCATCTCAACTGGCATTCCCCAGATAACCGGGAATGTGCCAAGCGCGTATCATTGATCTCCTGCCGTGACATCGGACATTCGTCCTATACCGGCATTATTTTCCGGATCGCCCGCTTATTGAGGTTGAGATTGCCGCGCTGCGGCGCTGCTGTGGTGCTCCGGCACACCAAAACCAGTGACATGGGCGGATCGCGCACCGGACAATACAGAGTCGGTTGTGATCAAGACGCACTTCTCCCTTAGTTTTTGCTCGACGCATGACGACCGAACACTTCACGCAGGCGCTGGATTGGGCGGCGGCCGCAGGTCGGCGATCATTCGTAGGATGTCCGCGAAGAGATTTTTCGGAATGGCGACTTCGGCCATCTGAAACGCGACATAGCGGCCATGGCTCACGATCTTCGCGCCGATCTTGATCAGCTTTTCCTTCAGGCTCGTCAGTGACCAATCCTTTATCGGTTCGGGCGTCGCCAGCGTGCGCAGAAAATTACCGAGATTGTAGGCCAGCGCATGAAGCTGGAGACGGACGGCGTTAGCAGCGAACGACCGACATGATAGCCGGGTCCACTTGATTGCGCCTTTTCCTTCCTTGATCCATTGCTCACACGTGCCGCGCTTGTTGTAGAAGGCGACGACATTCTCGGCGGAGCGCGCCATGTTCGTCACGATGAAGCCGACGCGCGGATAAAGCTCGCCCGGATGCCATTCGACCTTGGCGATCACCCGGCGCGGCTGCGACCAGCTTCCCGCTTGATAGGTGAAACTTGCATGGGATCGGCAGACGTCATTGGACGGGCGACCAACCGGGCGTTTGAGCAGATAGCCGATCCTCTCTTGCAAGATGTGATTGGCGGGCAGACGGATCGCATATTTGATCCGTTCTGCCTCCAGATATTCGTAAACTTCGGGGTTTGCGAAGCCGGCGTCGGCGCGGAAATAAATGCGTGAGACCTTGCCTTGATACCGCGCCACGACCGGCTTCAGCACCGCCTCCCATCCATCGGCGCTGTGAACATTGCCGGGGCGCAGGGCGCAGCGTTCCAAATCGCCATATTGGTTGAAAACGAACAGCGGATGATAGCAGGTGCAGTCATAGTGACCGTTCCAGACACTGTGTTCCTGTTCGCCATGCGTCGGGCTCACGCTCAAATCCATGTCGAGCAAGATACCTCTCGGCGGACGGCGACCATGAACGCTGTCGATCCATTTGCCGGAGAGATCAGCGAGCGCCGAAAGGTTCTTTTCCGCCGTGAGCCAGCGCGTCTCAAAGCGGCCCATCTGGCTCGGCGAAGCCGCTGCATCCGAGGCCGCCTTTCCGCCGACTATCCACCGCATCGCGGGATCATGGCGCAGGCGTTGAGCGTCGTTCACGTCTTCATATCCGGCAAGTCGCCCAAATATGGATTGCCGCAACATCCCGACGAGTGCATGCCGGCCATTCTTGCCAGTGCGTGCGTCGGAGAGCGCATCACCCGCCATCGCGCTGAGGCACAGCGCGTCGTCCAGTTCCCGGTATGCGAGCAAGCCTGCGTCGGAGGTAACCACCGATCCGCGAAAGTGAAGCAACAATCGGCGGTCGAAATCGAGCCTGAGAGCGCCATCATACGATTCACCCGCCGGGTTCGCCATGACGGCCTCATTCGATCCGAAATAACATGCTGATTATGTTAGCTGAATCGCGGCATCGACGCTGCAAATTATTGCCTCATCCGGCGTATGCGGGCTCAAGACCGATCTCGACGGCTATCCGATCGGCTTCCATCTGACCGGCGGCGAAGCGAGCGACAGCCGCAACTTCGAAGTGCTCCTCGACCTCGGTCCGGACGTCGATCCCCGCGCCGTTGTCGCGGACAAGGGCTATGATGCGAAGACAAATCGGGAGGCGGCGCGTAACCGCGGCATTTGTCCGGTCATCCCCTATCGCTCGAACACCATCGACAAGCCGAAGTTCTTCGCAAAGGTCCTCTACAAAGCGCGGGCGCGTATCGAGCAAATGATGGGCAAGATCAAGCGCTTCAAACGCATCGCGCTCCGCTGCGAGAAGACGGCAAGAAACTATGCCTCATTCCTCGCACTCGTCTGCGGCTTCATCTTGATCAAATCCGTCCACACGGCCTAGCAAGCCCCCGGCCGAGAAGGGATTTGCCGTCTACGGCTTGAGGAACTCGTATACCCGCACTTCCGACCTGATGAGAGTAGCAATGAACGGACTTTACGTCTACTCAATAGTGGTTGCCGGGTCTCTCTTAGCTCTGTTCATTTGGATCTTGCGTCGCTACGACGTTCCGCTATATGGACAGGCAAAATTGCCTTTTTGTTCGGTGCATTCATGCTTTGGGCAGTCATAATGACTGGCCTGTATAGCCCGTTTCAATCTTCTGTCCTTTTAGCGCAGCAGAACAGAAATCCCGCTCCAGCAGTCACTCCCTCCGATAATCGCGTGTTTTTGGAGAAGTCTTTCGATACGCCGCAACCTTCTGGACAACAACCGCCTGCGCTGCCATACGCAGCTCCGGAAAGCGACGTTCTTGATAGTGAGCCCCCCATGTCGCAAATAATCGGATACCCCGGGCGGGCCCGGCTCTTTTGGAGCCAGGACCAGACGGCGGCGGCGGGCCTCGATTTCAATATACCGGGCCCTGGCGGTGGAACACCAACAACGACCACCGCCGCGTGGACGGCCGTTTATGACATCTCTGCGCATACGGTCTATCTTCCCGATGGCACGAAATTGGAAGCGCATTCAGGCCGAGGCGGCAGGTTGGACGATCCGCGTTACGTGCATGAACATATGGGGCGACGCCGCCCAATGTCTATGAGCTTGCGTTAAAGGAGAAGACCTTCCACGGGGTTGAAGCGTTGCGCCTCAAACCTGTTGCCGGCGGTAACACCTTTGGACGGTCAGGTCTCCTCGCACACACTTACATGCTCGGCCCGAAGGGTGAGTCCAACGGATGTGTGGTCTTCAAGAACTACAATGCGTTTTTGCAGGCATTTCAAAATGGTCAGGTCAAACGTCTGGTCGTGGTGGATAATCTGAAAGTCCGCAAGGGGTACGAGCTCACTTTAGCGCAGGTCTCCTCCGCGCCATTTGCGGTCATTGGTCCCGAACAAAGTCTGGCCTCCAGCCCAGCCCGAGGGGCGAAACTTTCTTACGAAAATCAAGATAATCTTGCCGCTGGCCAGGAGGCAGTTCGTTGAAATTTGGAGGGAAGGTCGGCGGCGGCGGAAAGGAAATAAGAGCGGATAGGCAGCGGCTATAGAAATTTTGCCTTAGCCGGATAAGTAACCGCTGTAACTCCCATCGTAACCACGAACTGAGTCTTGCAGTTTCCAGTCATATAGCCTTTGCTTTACTGCGTAGACTCGATGGGTTTTATTTCGAACCTTGACGATGATTTGCAATCCCGGGCCTTCTGGAGTGCGCAGCAGTCCATTCCAGTTTAGCTCTGCGGCTGCCTCATCCGCTTCGTTTTCATCCAAAATCTGATGCCATGCCGACGCGGGGAGCCATGTTTTCCCATTGCGCCCCCAGCCAGGAGCGCCGTCAACCGGCTCCGCAGACCAATCAAAATGAGCGGGAATTTGTCCGTCGGCTCACGAGCCGCCGCCACCCTCGATAGCGACCTGGCGCACGATCGCGCCGCGCGATCCCGCCCGCTGTCCCCCATTCCCTTTCCCCATTCCTTGCAATCGTCAGTTCGAGCAATCCGGCGTCTTGGGCGGCGGTGGATGACGCACGCCCAAGCGCCATCAATGGAGGAGCACAATGTTAGGTAGACAAGCCAAGATCGTATCGCCCGCCACGCTGCGGCGCATGCTCGCTTGCGCCCGCCAGGCGCGGCAGCCGAAGCGCGACACCGTCATCGTCCTGCTATCGGTCAAGGCCGGCCTTAGAGCCTGCGAGATCGCGGGCCTGCAATGGTCGATGGTGATGACCGACAATGGCAAGATCGGTGATGTGATCGACATTCGCGACACGATCGCCAAACGCGGCTCGGGGCGACGCATCCCGATGCATCCTGACCTGCAACGGGCGCTGGCCGCTTTATGGCGCGTTCGGACGTCGGACCGATACATCGTGGCCTCAAATCGCGGCGGCCCGATGCGCGCCAACAGCATCGTCAACTGGTTCGTCGTCCTGTTCGCTGAACTCGGTATCGACGGTTGTTCGTCCCATTCAGGACGCCGGACCTTCATCACTATCGCCGCCAAGAACGTGCATCGCGCCGGCGGCAGCCTGCGCGATGTTCAACTGCTCGCTGGCCACCAATCAATCGACACCACCCAACGGTACATCGACGGTGACACACCAAGCCAACGCCGGCTTGTGAGCCTGCTTTGATCACCCCTCCAACTCATGCCAGACGCCATCCAAGGCAGCCCTGTCGATGGCGCTCACCATCTTACCGGAGCCAACCATGACCAACCACTGCCGCTGCGCCAACTCAAGGACCGACCGCATTCGGACCCTCAACGACGCCTTCCGCACCAGCCTCAGCGGCGGCAGCGTCATGGTCACGCGGGCGGTTGCGGCGCTCGGGGCCGAGACCCAGCGCGAGATCGTCGCGGCGCTGAGGCGCTATGATGAGTTCGACGCCGACAATCATCCCCATGGCGAGCATAACTTCGGCAAGATCACGGTCCAGGGCCACGAAATCCTATTCAAAATCGACTATTACGACCAGGATCTCGCGCTGCATTCGCCAGACCCGTCGGACCCCGCAGTCACCCATCGCGTCCTGACGGTCATGCTGGCCGAGGACTATTGACGGCGCCGCGCCGATCGGCAGCCATGCAAAGGGCGATCTCGCTGATCGAGCGCGTCTGCGACATTGCGGCGCCGCGCAATTACCTCGCCGAAACCAGGGAGTATCTGGTCAACGCTGGCATTGTCGCGGCGGTCGCGAACCATGATACCCCAGCCCTGTTTCGTTGGCTGGTGGAGATCATCAGCCATCAGGGGATCGCCGACCGAATTGCCCGCGACTATCTCGACCGCCATGGCCGCGTTCAATGGGCTGATGTTGAGGAGGGCCTCAGGCGGCCTGACCCTCGTCCCAAACTCGCGACCTATTGGACGTTTCACGGCTGCGGCTACCGCAAATCGGCGTGCAGTTGCGCCGTCCCGCTGCGATTGCCTCGCTGCATTGTTCCCGCACTGCCCATGCGCAATGGTCGCCTCGCCCAGTCGGCCGTGGCGCTGTACCTGTTCCTGCGAGACGCTTGCGGCGGCGACTTTATTAGCTGGATCGACGACCACCTAATCCAGTCCAACGAACCCAATGCAGCTTCCATTATCGATGCGTTGCGGCATATCCACGGCGTCTCCGACAAGGTCCTGTCGCTGGCGCTCGTCGTGCTCCTGCTCGGTGGACGGCCCGGCGATTCCCTTTGGCAGGCGGCGGGCGCCGAGCTGATCGTCATCGACACGTTGGTCCATAACTGGTTGCACCGGACCGGCATCCTGCACGATCTCGACGCCCGGCACCGGAATGGCCCAAAGTGCTACGCACACAATGGCTGCGCGGAAATCCTCAGGCGAGCCGCCTTGCGGATCGACGCCCGTCGCTAACCCTCCGGCTTTCCCTCGCCTGATCCAATCTGCGATCTGGCGCTTTTGCGCGGCCGACGCCTTCGACATCTGCAATGGCAATCGCATCGACGACCGGAAGCCCTGCTCAGGAGCTGGCTGTCCGATCATGGGTTGTTGCGGCCGTGTGACGTTGCGGAATTAGCACATGGGGAGCTCTCTCGGATGGTTAGACAGCGCCGAAAGTGCCTTGCCTTTGCTGCTGTCAGTTCTCTCGACCACCGCGCTGCCGCCCTCGTTATCAATCGGCCCGATGCGCCCCGCGGGAAGCCAATCACCCACCCTGGCAAGATTCGGCAAATCTATCCAGCCGAAGCTGCAGCCTAAGACTACGGAGCATACAATTGCGCCTTTCGAATGGATGAATATAAGTTTTTCCTTTTCAGCCCGAATTTTTGCATTGTGGCTAACGTTGATGTCCCATCTATCCGCAGCATTGAACATGATTTCGCAGAACGCCGAAGCTGTGAGTGTAATGATATTCGCCGAAATCCCATTAATACCAAGTCTCGCTGATCACGACCGATAGGCCCACTCTCTTGTTCCGATGGAGATGATTTTCCAGGGCATGTCGATGAGCTTGTTCCAGGCGAAGCAGCAGTGGTCGAGAATGTCGTCGTAGGATTCGAAGACGCGGTTCGAGAGCCAGTTGTCGCGCATGAATTGCCAGATGTTCTCGACCGGATTGAGCTCGGGCGATTTCGGCGGCAACGGCAAGAGCGTGATGTTGTCCGGGACGGGAAGCTTCGCCGAGACATGCCACCCGGCCTGATCGAGAAGAACGAGCGCATGCGCGCTTGGTGCGACCGCAAGCGAGATTTCTTCGAGATGCAGGGCCATGGCCTCGCTGTTGCAGGAGGGTAGTACGAGCCCGGCGCCTTTTCCTTCGGCCGGGCAGATGGCGCCGAAAATATAGGCTGAACTCGTCCTCTGGTCGTGCGGCGCCGAAGGCCGTGTCCCGCGTTTCGCCCATCGGCGGGTGACCTTGTTTTTCTGCCCGATCCGAGCTTCGTCTTGAAACCAAATCTCTATCGGCTTGCCAGGAGCCTCTTTTGCGGCGGTCTCCTCCACGAGGGCGAGAAAGTTTTTTTAAAAGCCGCCGCGGCTTCCTCGTCTTGCGCATGATGGCGCGGTCGCGCCGAGAGCTTGCGAAAGCCCATATGCCGCAGCTCGCGGCTGAGCGTCGGCTTGGAGATCGAAACCCGGAACTCTTCGAAGAGCCACTGCGCCAGATCGATCAGCCGCCAGCGGACGACGCCATGCAGGGCGGGAATCGGCCCATCTTCCACGACCTGCCGCAAGGCTTGGCGCTGGCGCTCGCCGAGGATGCTGGGAGCGCCCGGCGCTTTGCCGGTCAAGAGACCATCAGGACCTTTGGCGTTGAAACGGACAACCCAGTCGCGCACGATCTGCACCCCGACCCCGCCGATCCGCGCCGCATCCGGCCGCGAGCCGCCATCATAAATCTCGGCCAGTGCCAAGAGACGCCGGGTCTGATCGGGGTCACGCGATCGCCGCGCCAGCATGCGCAGGCCAATCGTGTCAAAGTCAGAGCGAAGCGGAACCGGAGTCGACATGGCAAACTCTCCCAAAAGCTGTTTGCCATGGTGAATCAGATAAATGCCGATTCGGGAATCCGCCTCAGGAGTCAAACTTTCAGAGACTTGGTATAAATACACAGTTAGAAAATTTGCTCATAGGACCAGCGATCGTGTCGTCAAAGAAAAATAAGCGGTCAACGCCAGTTCGCTTGACATAATCTATTTCATCACTACCGGAATGAATCAAGCTGCAACGTAGTTGGAAAACTTGTTGAGCCGTAATCGTGACAATAGAATTACCAATTGTCAGAGGATCTGCCGAGGTGAATTCAGGCTCGACCAGGGTCTTCCAACGAACCACAAATATCTGGAATCGTGAGAGCTAAGCTCAGCGCTGCATAGAGATTATCATCCCTAAGTGCGCGCCTTCCGGCATCCGTAAATCGTTTCATTGCCAACTCCACGTTACAGAGCCGGCAAGATTGCATTTGTCGATGCTTAAGGCAATTCTAAAATTGCCGCACGCACCATCGCCCGCCAAACTTGGCGACCACTCGCTGTGAGGTTTACGCCTCTTGACCCGAAGCCGACATGAAACCTTCGCGTGGCAAATATCAGGTTGTTACCTGTCTAGTGCCGTCGGGATGGGCCCGCCATCCGGTCCCGGTGCGCCGAACGACATGAAATCGCGGATCGCCTTTCGCTGTGCAGCATCCCACTTAGCGAGCTGTCCGCATATCGGGGGCTTTGGCGCCTTCGCGTCTTGAGCCTTCGGCGCGCAACGAAGGGAGATGAAGTTCTGCAGGCTCATCGAAAGCTGGAGCGAATAGTCCGAGGAGTAGAGCTGAACATCGCTGAAGACCACGCCGGAAGCGACGTCCCCGTAATACATCATGCGGAAGCTTTGCTCGGTCTGCGGCTGTTTGGTGCCATCGAGCTTCAGGAGGCCAGCGTTCGCCGAGAACTCCGGCAGGATCGCGACCCCCGGAAAGCCGGCGGTCTGGTGGCATCCCATGCAGGACGCTTTCGGGTTATCGACCGGTCCCGCCAGCCGCTCGGCATAGCCAAGATGGTTGAAGTTCAGCGGAGGCGTCGTCAGTTCCTTTGCAGCCGTCTCGTTGATCCACTGTTCGGTCAGCTTTTTCCGATCGCAGGGCCCGTTGGGGGCCGAACAGGTTTCGGCATAGGTAATCTTCGGACTATTGCCCCATTGCAGCCCGAGCGGCACCATTCGCTTCCAGGCGGTGGCTCCCTTTGCATTTCCGTCATAACCGAAAGTGCCCATGAGCCACCCGGTGGTGCTTCGCTCGTCGCGAACCGATACGTCGATCTGAATCAGCCGGATGAGCTTCGTGGCGCGCTCGTAGCGGGAGATCGGTCCCTGATTTCGCCAGCGCGGATCTTCTTTGACGTAGACGTGTGCATTCCACTCAATCGCGTTCTTCACGATCGGCAACTGTTGTTCGTTGACCGTCGAGAACAGAAGCTTGATGACGTATGAGCCGTTGGCCATGTTGTTGAGGCCGGCCGGGTCAGGATTCAGCGCCCCGGGGTGGGGATCGTCCGGGTTGCAATAGACCTGACCGATGCCGAAGGCGGCGCGATCGTTGAAATAGCCATTCGACCATGTGTCGACGAAAGTCTCTTGGAGAGTGCTTAGCGTATTGCCGGACGAATCGAACTCGTGGGTGAGCCCGTGAACGAATTCGCGACCGTCGGTTCCCGGCCAGTCTGAAGCGACCTCCGTATTCCAATCCATCCACGGCATTCCGTACCATTTTCGTTTCTTGTTATCCTCGACGTAGAAATCGACCTCGACATTGCCCTCGAGGCCATAGCTGAGCAGAGCTTGGAGGTAAGCTCTTGGATCGACAGGGCCGCCATCCTTGAATCCGATCTTGAGCCATGGATAATTCTCCATGGGCGGCAACTGGTTTGGATAGTTCTGATTGAGTTTGTAGACCCTTCCGGTGTAGCCGGCCGGCGGATCGCCGCCTTCGGCCTGACGGTAGTAATCCTTGAACTTCCCGCGCACGCAGTCTATTTTCGCGAGCTGGTTGCGAACGGCGTCGCTGGTTGCGAATGCGGCCCCGGATCCGAGCATGGTGCCGGCACTCACTAAGGACAAGGTCAGAGCGAAGAGAGAGCACGCGCGGCTACGACTTGACATAATAAATCCTCTAAAGATGTGCTTCCTGAATTTAGTCGGACGAAATTTCGTATGACCAAGTCTGAGTTCCGCCTATTTGGCTGGCGACATTTTTCCCGTCGGGCCATCCACCAAGTTGAGATCCCATGGGCCATCGACCGTGATAAAAACCAGATTTCCTTCATCGGGCTTGGACCACGCCTCGTGAACCATCTTGCTCGGCATGCGATTGTAGGAGCCGGGACCTAATTCCTCCCGCGCTCCTCCGTCGTGCTGCATGATGAAGCTGCCGCTGATGACGGTGTGCGTTTCGTTCGCCGTGTGCCAGTGCTTTGGCGCATGATAATTCTTTGGGCTTCGGATCATGAGCTGTGTAGCCCCTGATTTTGGATCCACGTTCAGGATTGCAATTTCAGCCGAAGCGGCTCCCAACTCCGGTATGAGTTTCTCCCACTTCAGGTCCTGAAATTTCTGGTAGATGGCGCGGGGAGAACCATCGTGGGACGGTGGCGCACTCGTTTGCGCGGCCGCCCATGACACAGCGATCATCAGCAGCAGCATTGTATGACGCAACGATTTCATGGCTACCTCCAGCGATTACTTTGCAATGAGATAAAGGATGGCACTTGTGTCACCAGTGGCAGCAGGAGACTATGCAAATTTGCTCACTTGGATCGGCAAAACGAAAACTACGATACCCGCAAATTAGCCTGCAAATTCAAATCGGGACAAAAGCCTTGGAATTAAGACAGCACCTCGACAGGCATTGGAACACGGCTGGTCAATGGAGGCTCCGCAGCGATGGAGATGTCGACCCAATGAAAAGCAACATAGCACGCTGCGGTCTCGGACCTATTCACCCCAGCGGACGCCCACGGCCGCTGTTGGCGCTGAGCGTGAGTGCCGCCAGGCTCGCTTTCCGGCAGCTATCCGATGCATTGCGGAAAACATATGTTTGTGGCGAGCTTTTCGCAAGCTGACCCTTACCGGACCTTCTCGACGCCGGCTGTCGAGGCCTGCGCCGCTCTTTGTTGGAACGCAATGAGCAGCCTGTACACGTTGTTGGAGTCTCGGCTTTAGTTCGACGGTGCCGTTGCAGCTTACGCCGCATGCGCTGTTCGTCGTTACGATCATGTCTTTATCCTCGTGGTTGCACCTGCGACGGGCGCCGCGCACAAAGCGAAATCCGGTGTAGGCCCCTTCGATCTCGACCAAAGAGATTTTGGTCACCGCCACTTGCACCACTCATCGAAGGTCGGGAACGTTCAAAATGAAATAAACAGCGGCGACAATTTCTTTCACATTTCTGGCCACTGAGCGTTATCCGAGCGCCAAGAATTGGATTGCGCCGATCACTGGACGTTGACAGGCAACAAATTCCAGAAGCGACGCTGAGCTGCAGAATCCCTCAAGACGGGCGCGCTCGACCACGTTCGAGCAGCCGCGCAAGCTCGCTATGGAGCTGCGAACGCACTGTCGGGAGAAGTGCCCAAAGTCGTGATCGTGCTCAACTCCAGACAAGCCGCTAGAGTACTCCCCTGAAACACATTCCAAAATTCGCAGCCCTGATCGTCGGAGCAAACCTCATGACACAGATTGCCGCAGCAGCCCCGGCCGCCGAACAGTCTGATTTCGGCACCTTCGGCCGATACATCGAGACGCCAGTCGATCAGATGTCCCCCGAGATGAGGGACGCCTACGACTTCACCAAGAAGCTGCGCGGCATCGTGCCCGGCCCGCACAAGATTTGGCTGGCCAATCCAAAACTGTCGAAGACGATCGTGCCGACCGGCGCGTACTATCAGACGCAATCGACCTTGACCAAGGCCGAGATCGAGATCGCCACCAACGTGATCAACGGGCGCTGGCTGGCCGCCTATTCGAACTACGAGCACGAGATGATCGCGGAGAAGTTGGGCGGCCTTCCGCCCGAGAAGGTCGAGGCCCTCGTCGCCGGCCTGCCGACGTCCTTCGACGATCCGCGTCAGCAGGTGGTCTACGAGCTGGCCTCCACCCTGGCCCAGCCTCGCGTGGTGCCGAAGGGGCTCTACCGCCGCGCCAAGGCGTTGCTCGGCGACGCCGGGATCGTCGACGTCACCATGCTCATGGGCTGGTTCACCGGCGTCTCCCTGACGCTGATGGCTTTCGACGTTCCCTCCGACGCGACAGGGTGGGACCAGTAGGGCGGGACCGGAGCGATAGCAACGAGGAGGACCGAATTTGACGGAAGATACATCAGGTCCAGGCGGTCGCCTCCCGCTCCTTGAGCCGGAGGAACTCTCTGCAAGCCAGAAAAAGGCGTACGAGCTCATCGACACACGGTTCGTGCCGTGGGCCGAGGCCGCGAACTTTCGAAGCAAGACCGACGATGGTCGTCTGATTGGGCCGTTCAAAGCCCCCGAGATCTTGACCGCATTCCTGGCTTGGCAGGTCGCGGAAGAGAAACACATCTCCCTTGACGCGCGCACCCGACAGGTCGTCATTCTCGCTGTGGACGCCATCTGGAAGGCGGATTACGAGCTCTATGCCCATGCCGCCGTCGCGCGGAAATCTGGACTGTCCGAGCGGGCTATATCGCAGCTCTCCGCCTGCGAGCCCGCCGAGGACTTGAGCGACGCCGAACGGATCGCTCAGCAGTACGCGACGCAGCTGACGGCATCTCGGCGGATCGAAGACGACCTGTTCGCTTCGGCCAAGCAAACGTTCGGCCCAAAAGGCCTTGTGGACATCACCAACCTGGTCGGCGCCTACCAAACGGTGTGTGGAATGCTCAACGGCTTCGCGATCCCCGCGCCAGGGCCACGGACCAGCGCTCCGCACCAGGATCAAGAACCGTCGATCAAGATGTGATCCGTACTTCCGTACCCCCCTAGTCCGCGCTCACGGAGACAAGTGATGTCAAGCCAGTCAGAGCCGCACACCCGGCTCACCATCGCCGCACCGTTCCCTGCTCACTTCTTCCTGGAAAACATCGCTGTCCGTCAGGACAACTCAATGCTCATCACCGTGGTGCAGCCGAAAGAGCTATATTATTTGCCGCCGCCCCGCCCTGACGCGGAAGTCGAGCCCGTCCTCCTGCATACCTTCGACGAACTCACCACGGGAATCGCCGAACTGGAGCCGGACGTCTTCGTCGTGTTCACCACCAATGCGTACACGACGCACGAGAATTACATGCACCGTCTGGATCTGCGGGGGTGGACGCCTAGCGCGCCGGCGAAACCCGAGTTGATCTTCACTTTCCCAAAGGCGACGATCGCGTTGAACGGCTGCTGCGCGCTTTCACCGAAGACGGTCCTCGCCGCCAACTCGATGGCGGGGCTGATCTGGCGGATGGACTTCACCCCAGACGGCAGCCCTCAGACCAAGATCTGGCTTAAGCATGAGAGCATGGCGCACATCGAGGACAAGCTGCCGCCGCCGCCTCAACCCGGCGTAAATGGAGTGCGCTATTCAGCCAAAGAGGAGCACGTCTACTACACCACGACAGGGCAAAAGCTGTTCATGCGCGTGCGCGTCGATCCGAACACCTTCGAACCGGCAGGAGGGCCGGAGCGCGTCGCCAGCGGCGGCATGTACGACGACTTCTGCATCGATGACGAGAGGGGCGTCGCCTACCTGACGGTCCATCGCGAGAACAGGATAGATCGCGTTCCGCTTGAGCCGACCGGGGAACCTCCCCGCGCCATCGTTGGCGAGCCGCTGGATGAAGTCTTGCTCGGGCCATCGAGCGCGGCCTGGAGCCGTGCGCCAAGCGAGTCGGGTCGGGTCGTCTATGTCACCACGGACGGCGGGCACACGGCACCGCCTCCAGACGGGATTGTGAGGAAGGCCAAGGTTCTGCGGATGGAGTTCGTCTAGATGTCTGGCGCCGGAGTGTCGTGGCATCTACTGGAGCCAGAGGGCAAGCCCAATTGAACGGCTGGGATGGCGCCCAGGACAGCCTGCGCTCATTCCCGATCTCGACCGGCCGCGCTATTTCGAAGCCTGAAGATGTGAACATGTCCGCGCTTGTGCAGGTTTCTCGGACGCCTGCATCACAAAACCATCCACGCGCTCCCACGACAGGCGTCCGAGAAGCGCCAAGGCACGAAATCGCGGGCCGGAAGGGGCTCTGTTTCGCCGCTGCGATCTATGGGGATTTGAGGAGTGCGAGCGTCTGTTTTCGAGAGGCCGGAACTACGGACGCACGGCAAGTTGACGGGTTGACCGGTCGAGGGGAGCGTGCGCCACCGGCATTGGGATCAGTTTCGGCGTGGCGGCGGCGATCGCAAGACGTTGGCGCAGCATCATCGAGCGAGCGCCGCCGGCGCTGGCTAACGGTCAGCGGCAAGAATGGCAAGAACGGACGGCGTTGCGTCGCGGTAGATAATGCAATCTCGATCATGACGTATCGATCTTGATCACGAGAGGTGCGGTGGCCGGCCGGTAATTCGGCTCGCATCCCCGTGCGAACGTCTCGATGATGAGCAGGCGGCCGCCGCAGCATGGGCATGGCCGCGAGAGCGCCGGCAGTTCGGCTGCGTCAGCAGATTTGGGATCGTCCGGGATCGCGTCCGGCTTCGGAACGTTCAGCAACGCGCGCGCTTTGGCGATGTTGTCAGCGCGGTTGCCGTTGGCCAGGAGCCCGTAGTGGCGGATGCGATGGAAGCCTTTCGGCAAAACGTGCATCAGGAAGCGGCGGATGAACTCGTCTGTCGCGAGTGTCATGAGCTTGTACCGCTCGGGACCTTGGATCCTGTAGTCCTTGTATTTGAACGTGATGCCCATGTCAGCTGCGATCAGGCGGTGATTGGAGATGGCGACGCGATGTGTGTAGCGCGCGAGGTATGCGAGAACAGCTTCGGGTCCGCCGAATGGCTTCTTCGAATAGACCACCCATTCCGATCGCCGGAGCGGGACGAGGAAGGCGGCGAACGCGTTGGTATCAGCGAGCGCTGCGTGCGCGCCGGAGAACTGGAGCCGGCCGGTTTCGTGGGCCACGATCAACATCTGCAAGACTAGGCGCCGGAACAGCCGTGACAGCACGCGGACGGCCAAGAAGAAGTTCGGTCGACCGGCGATCCACCTCGTGCCGTCCTCTGACAGCCCGCCGCCCGGTACGATCATGTGCACGTGCGGGTGATGCGTCATTGCCGAGCCCCAGGTGTGCAGCACGGAGGTTATGCCGATCCGTGCGCCCAAGTGTTTTGGATCGGCCGCGATCGTGATCATCGTCTCGGCCGATGCCTTGAACAGGATATCGTAGATGACAGCCTTGTTCTGATACGCGATATCCGCGATTGGACCGGGCAGCGTGTAGACGACGTGGAAGTATGGCGCCGAGAGTAACTCGTCTTCCCGCTCTTCGAGCCACTCCCTCGCCGCCGCGCCCTGGCACTTCGGGCAATGCCGGTTGCGGCAGCTGTTGTACGCGATGACCGTGTGCGCGCAGCCCTCGCAGCGCGCGACATACCCGCCGAGCGCGACTGTGCGGCAGCGCTCGATCGCACTCATGACCTTCATCTGGTCGAGGCTGACGTGGCCGGCATTGGCGCGCCGCCACGCCGTCCCGTGGTCGCGGAAGATATCCGCGACCTCGAGAGCTGGACGGGACATGGCCGACCGCTCAAGCCGGCGGCGGCGCCTTGCCTCTCTTCCTGGGCGTCCTGCGCGGCTCGCACAGCAAGTCGAGTGGGCTCTCGATGGCAGAGATCATGCCGGTGGCCACGCGCGTGTAGCGCGCTGTCGTGTCGAGCTTGTCGTGACCGAGGAGAGCCTGAATGATGCGGATATCGGTCCCACGTTCGAGCAGATGGGTCGCAAAACTGTGGCGCAGCGCATGCAGCGTCACCGCCTTCTTGATGCCGGCCGCGTCAGCCGTCTCGTGAAACAGACGATTGAGCTGCCGGGTCGTCATCGGCTTTCCTGGCTTGCGGCCAGGAAACAACCAGCGCTGCTCTTGCGACACGCCCGTATCGTAACGAGCCGGTCGCACCTTCCACCATTGCCGCAGCAGATCGAGCGTCTCTGGCGACAGCATGACGTGGCGGTCTTTGCGCCCCTTGGCCTGCACGATGCGGATGATGTTCTGCGCCCTGTCGATATCACCAACCCTGAGCCGGACCACCTCGCCCGCGCGCAAACCTGCGCCGTAGCCGAGAGCGAGCAATACGTGAACCTTGAGAGTCCTCGCCATGGCCAAGAGGCGCTTGGCCTCGTCCGGGCTCATCACCAGCGGGATCTTCTGGGGTTCTTTGATGTGATAGATCTCGGCCGCAAGATCCAATCGCCGCAGCGTCACACGGAACAAGAACCTGAGCCCGGTCATGATGCGGTTGCGATTGCAGATGCTCGTCCCCGTCTCAGTCAGGTGCAGCTGGAACAGGCGGATCTCGTCGGCTGTAGCCGTGCCGGGCGAGCGCTTCAAATACGCGGCGAACCGCTTGCAGCTGCTGATGTGGCTTCTCTGCGTGTGCGGGTTGAGCTTGCGCGCGCTCATGTCCTCGATCATGCGCTGGCGCAGCGGGCTGATGGCATCGGTACTCATGGGGAACTCTCCTTAGTGAGGTTGACGACACCTCGATTCTCAGAAAACGGCCCATGGCCCGCCATCATTGTTCTTGCAATTACTCACCGTGCTCGCAGAAAAGCCGCCAGCCTCAGCGGGCTATCGCGGCAGCGATTTAGTGCATTGGCGCTGAACGTACGTGCCGGCGGGCTCGCTTCCGGCAGCTATCAGGGGCATTCCGGAAAACATATGCTCGTTACAAGCCTTTCTCAGGCTCACCCGAAGCGGACTTGAACACATGGATTAGGAGCAATTCTTTCTCTTTATCCGGACGGCACGAAAATTCTGCCGCGACATGCCATCATCGCAATCCAACTTCCGCTTTTCGGAAACGAACGGTCATATTGCGGTCACCGCAGCGATCGGGATTGACACACTAGCCCTTGGACGAGACCCCCAATAGACGATAGTCTCGATCGGCCCATCTGAATCCTCATTGCCGAGCAGTAGCTCTATTGCGCTCATGCTGCCTTGGGCAGGAGAACGCCATGTCTGACAGCGTCTACAAGGTCATCGAAGTCATCGGAACTTCCGCGAAATCTTGGGAGGCCGCAGCGGCAGCTGCCGTCGAGCGCGCCTCGCAGTCCCTCCGCGATCTACGTGTTGCAGAGGTGACCGAGCAGGACGTGCAAATCAAGGACGGCAAGATTGAACTTTACCGGACGAAGCTGAAGCTGTCGTTCAAGTTCGAAGAGTCAATCTAGCCCTGCATGGCGCTGTCGCGCTCGGACCACGATGAGCCTGCTCATTGCCTGGTGCTATTTCCACAAGCGCTACGAAGCGGCTTCCGAACTGTCGACAAACTTCCTGCTGCTCGCGCCCAACATCACCGTGCTTGATCGGCTGCTGGTCGATTTCGACGGGCTAAGCATTTTCTATGAAGACCCGATCCTGCCGCCAAATGGTTACGAGGGGCAGAATTGGCAGGACGACTTCCAGGTCACGCTCCATGTTCAGGATCAAATCGGTCACGTGAGCGATACGGGCAACATCTTCCTGTCGAATATTCACCGCGTCTACAACCCGCCGGCCTTGGAGGATGCGGACACGACCGACTATTTCTTCGGTAAGCGGCCGACGGGAAAAACGACGGATAGCCAGGTCGATCTCGGCGTGATTGTGCGTGACGTGCCCGATCGACGGAGATTCGCGATACCCAGATGATGGGCGCCGCAGCAAGCCTCCATCCCGACAATGCACGCCGGTAATTTGCCAACGAAATCGATCAGCGTGTCTCTTCTGGCTCGCCGACGCACGATAACCACGCCTCATGTCGCGGAGCGGAACACGCCTCTGGGGCGATGGACCAAGGGGCTACTCGCCCGTGTTCATCCGAATGTCGCGGTCGTGGCGCTCGCCAACAAGCTGGCGCGCATCTCGTGGGCGGTTCTCCGACACGGACAACATTTTGCCGCCAAGGAGGCGCCCATGTTGGCATAGCTATCGGCCTGACAGCGCGATTGATGCGTTGACGGGCTGACGATGTTTGCGAGTGGTGGAAGCGAGATGGCCTGACAGTCGAACGGCGTGCTGGAACCCTGATTTAAAAAATGGCGCTCGACGCCGAGAGTTTTATGAGGACCGGGACGCGCGGATCTCCATCTTGGCCGGGGACAAGAGCCCGAGGCCGGATACGTTGAAGCAGACTGAACAAAGGCGTCCTCGACAAAATCACTTGCAGACGGGGCGGGCCATACGTTTTTAAAAGCCTCCTGCGCCTCAAGGTCGCTTTGCGGGTGCAGGGGACGCACCGCCATGCTGCTGGCACTGCAAGTAGCCGTCCTGTGTTCGATAGCTGTTAGGGTTTCACGGCGATAGCAGGAATTCCGACAATTCAATGCCGCTTGAGATGGTCGGTTTCCAGCATTAGCCGAGGTCAGCGTTCGGGAATGGCGTGTTGTTCCTCGAAGCAGGACTCCAGATTCTTGAGATCTACCGGGACGCGGGCTTGGGAGCCTTTCGGTGCAGCTCTGAGATATTGGACAGGCCAAGAAATCGGTTGCGATAGCTCACGGGCTGCTCGCAATGGCCAATACGGGTCTCGCAGGAGTTCTCGCGCGATGATGACTGCGTCCGCCTGTCCGGTAACGAGGATGTGCTCGGCCTGAATGGGTGATGTGATCATCCCCACCACACCGGTAAGGATGTTGGCTTCCCGGCGAATCCGCTCCGCAAATTGCGTCTGATAACCCGGCCCGACCGGAATCTTTGCGTGCGGTACATTGCCTCCAGAAGAGCAATCGATCAGGTCCGCTCCAAGTTCTTTTAATTGGCGGACAAGTTCAACGGACTGCTGAATATCCCACCCGCCCTCGATCCAATCCGTAGCCGAAATGCGCACGAACAGCGGTGCTCCTTCTGGCCACGAAGCTCGGACGCCGGCAACAATCTCGCGCAAGATTCGAGTGCGATTCTCAAATGAGCCCCCGTAGGCGTCCGTTCTTTGATTGGTGAGAGGCGATAGAAACTCATGAATCAGATAACCATGAGCAGCGTGAATCTCAATGACACGGAAATCCGCTTCACAGGCACGGCGTGCGGCGGCGGCAAAAGCCGAGACGACATTCTTGATACTGTCGACCGAGAGCGCTCTCGGCATTGGATAGTTATCGGCGAAAGGCAATGCGCTCGGGGCAACGACGTTGTCCCAACCACCGTCACTTTCGGGAATCCCTCCGTTGCCTGCCCCTGGCGCGTAAGTGCTGGCCTTGCGACCCGCATGCGCCAACTGCATCCCAGCTACGCTGCCTTGCTCATGAATAAACCGGACAATTCGAGCCAGCGGCTCAATGTGATCATCCGTCCAGATGCCCAAGTCCTGCGGGCTAATCCGGCCCTCGGGAAGAACTGCCGTCGCTTCTGTAAGCACTAGTCCAGCGGCGCCTACTGCTCGGCTGCCCAGATGCACGAAGTGCCAGTCGCTCGCGTATCCGTCCGTGCTGGAGTACTGGCACATGGGCGAAACAAATACTCAATTCGCGAACGTAATGTCGCGAATCGCAAGAGGATCAAACAGGCAAGTCATAGGGTGTGGGTTGCCTTTCTGAATCTGAAACAAGTGCGATGCTTGATTAGTCAGGTTGCGTTACATCGATCGCTATGACAGTTCGCTTGGCGTCATGTCGCTCGCTGGGTCTGGAATACGGTAGTCCGTCGAGTATTCGATGATTATCCTGGGCCTATTGCCGGAGGCAATGGATCTTTCCGGCGCCGATCTCGATAACGTTACGCGGCCCCGGTTGCCAGCCAACGCCGCAAGCCAGCCGGCGGCGCCCGCCGCCCCGGCAAACGGCCAATCCCAGCTCGCAGCGCGCCTTGGCGGGCTGCACGGGTCATGGCAAAGAGCCCAACGTCAAGAAAAGGAACGAGCCACCACACTGGCAGCGCGCGAACGCCTTACGCCGTATCAACCCGACACGGGTCCAGTGTGCTCAAAGACAACTCTCATGCTAATAGTGATGGCTGTCGAAATCGGGACATCAGAGTTGCAAGCACTTTTGGCCGTGTGAGGTGAACGGTGTCGAAAAATCCTCCGAGCCCGTCGATCGCAACCGAAAAGGTCTGCTTCATTATCATCAACGCGCGTCAGTTTGATGTCAAGGATGTGGTGACTGACCCGGATGAATGCATCCAATGCGACGGACGATAGCATGCTATCTGTCTTGGAGGATCACCAGGAAGATCCTGTGGCTGACGAGATCCGTGGCTTTATCGGAGCCTTGAACGAAGACGAACAACGGCACGATCGACGATTGGGACGAATTGCGGGCGGAAGCCGCGCGCGCTCACAACAAGCGCACGGCCGCCTATCTGCTTGGCATGCCGCTTCTCGCCAATCACCTCGAAGAGGCTCTGTCGCTGCTCGACCGGTCCTGCGATGATTTTGAAATGGGCCATCTATGATTCGCGCTTGGGCCGGGAGACAAAGCGATGCGGCAAGAAACACCCGCTGTGGTCGCCGGGAAAGAGGCGATCAGGCCTTCCGGAGGGTGCGCGGGAGCCGTAGCATCTTCAGGAAGGCGGGCAAGCAATTTGTCGGCGCCGTGAACCATCCGAAGCGGATTGCGCCGCGGGCACGGCGTTGTCTCAAATCCTTTGAAGGATTAATCGATAGGGCTAGGCTGCCGGGCTTGTGGCTAAGAGCGGCACGACCGGAGTGAGATCGCGAGGCGGTAAAACCGACGCCATCATCCGTTAGCTTGGGAAATATCCATCTGAGCCGGCCCGCGGACCAGGCCGGAAGGAAGAGCGAGACGGCCCTTGGCGTCGCAGGCCTCCACTTCGAAATCGCGCGGCACCGGATCGAATTCGACCTGCCATCGGGCGTGTCCAACGCCGGGGCACCGGGGAGGACGGTGATCCGCCAGCGGGTGAGGATGCCGTCGGCTGGCCTAAATCGGCCGCCTCCGCCGGCCGCCGCCAGCGGCGGATGGCGAGGCCGATTGTGCCCGAACCTTCGGCGGCAAGTGGAAGGCGGCGGGAGGCCGTCATGGAGAGCCGCGCGACTTCTGCAACGACAGCGCCAAGGCCGCCGTGCCGCAAGCCTTCCTCGAAATAGACGAGGACCGACTTCTCATCGCCCGCCTCGACATAGATCACGCGGTCGGGCAAGAGCCCGGCTTGCGCGAGGGCCGGAGCGAACAAATCCTGCCGGGTGAGACACCAGAGCACCTGGCCACGCAGCCGCGCAGCAATTCCCGCCGTAAAGAGTGTCAATCGGCGTTGAACTTTGACCCCTGGTCGGCGCGCAACAGTGACCCCTGTGTACGGTGAGATTTAGCAGAGTGAGGTGACGTCTGAGGAAGCCGTGTGGCGGACAAGCCGCGAGCGAGCGCGCCCTGGAAAAGCGCTGTAGCGAGCGAGCGGCTTGCGGTGGGTCAGGCGCGGTTTTTGAAGCGCCAGCTCTCGTTGCCAGTCTCTATGATATCGCAATGATGGGTGAGACGGTCGAGTAGTGCGGTCGTCATCTTCGGATCGCCAAAGACGCTTGGCCATTCACCGAATGCAAGATTGGTCGTGACGATGACCGAGGTTCGCTCGTAGAGGCGGCTGACCATGTGGAACAGCAGTTGTCCTCCGGCTTGGGCGAAGGGCAGATAGCCGAGCTCGTCGAGGATGACGAAGTCGAGGCGCGTCAGATAATCGGCGAGCCGGCCTTGGCGGCCAGCTCGACCTTCAGCCTCGAGCCGGTTGACAAGATCGACCGTGGTGAAGAAGCGACCGCGAGATCCGGCGCGGATACAACTTCGTGCGATCGCGATCGTCAGATGCGTCTTGCCCGTGCCCGTCCCCCCAACCAGGACGACATTGCGTTGTTGAGCGATGAAGTTGCCGCCAGCCAGATCGCGCACGAGGCTTTCATTGATCGGTGTCCCCTTGTAGGTGAAGTCGTCGATATCCTTGGCAAGCGGCAGTTTGGCGATTGTCAGCTGATATTTGATCGAGCGCGCCTGCTTCTCGGATATCTCAGCTTTGAGCAGGTCGCCGACAAAGTGCTGCGGCTCATGCTTGCGTTTGACCGCGGCGGCGAGAGCCTCATCGTAGGCATTCCTCATCCCATAGAGTTTGAGTTCGCCCATCATGTCGAGGACTTCGGTTCGTTCCATGATCACGCGCTCCTGAGTTGATCGTATCGGGCACAGTCGGCGACTGGCGCATGCTGCAGCGTCAGCGCATCCGGGGTAAGGATGGTTGCCGCCGGGCCGGGGTCGCGTTGCCGCGCGAGGATGTTGAGGATCACGTCGGACGAGTGGACGCCCTCGGACATCGCCTGTGCACAGGCAGATTCGACCGCCGGCAACCCATCGGTGAGTACAGCCGCAAGGATTGCGACCATCTGGCGATCGCCGTCATCGGAACCGGCAAGTTGTCGCCGCACGCGCTCCAAGGCGGCGGGCAGTACCCAATCCTTGAACGGAGCGCCATTGCGCAAGGCGCCTGGCTTGCGAGCCAGGATCGGCACGTAGTGCCATGGGTCGTTTCGCCGCGCCCATAGCAGCGCGGATGCTCCGCAACGACGCGCCCCTCCTGGCGGATGACGATCCGATCGGCGTAAGCGTAAATCTCGACCGGCCGGCCAATGGCGCCGGCGCTGACCGAGTATTTGTTATTGTCAAAGCTGTAAAATACTGGACTTGAGATTTCAGGCAGTGCCGGATGAAATCACGCCTTGCCATTCATCTCTTGGCGGCGAGTTTGGCGAGGGGATCGATGTTGTCAAGGATGCACAGCACCGGCTGCGCCGGCGCGAGCGAAGCTCGCGTCCTTGACAACATCGAGTCCGCCTCGCCGATCATGCCCGACGTTGAATGAATGACGTAATCTGACATTGACCGTTGGATCAAGTCCAGACTTGTACATCAAAGCGAACCAGGCAGGTCTTCGACACGGAAGCCGGCAGAGCGTGGAATCCATCGAACCGGCCGCGATAGGCAACGAGCTTCGGCCGCTCCTCCTCGAACATCTCCCAAATGGTGTGCTCGGGACGTTCCGGATGTGGATGAGCCTTGGCATAGGCTCCACCAAATGATGGGCGCACATTTGCAGGAGCCGCCGATTATATTGCCGGTCCTTGCCGACGAAGATCGTCTCCACCGCGGTCTTCATATTATCATAGATGCCACGTGTGCAGGCGCCTTTAAAAAAGGCGAAGGCCCGCTCGTGGGCGTCGAACACCATTTCCTGCGTCTCGCGGGGATAGGCGCGGACAAACATCATGCGGCTGTGGCAGAGACGGACGTGCGCGACCTTCACGATCGTCGTCACGCCGTTCATCACGACGATCTCGTGGCTCCAATCGAACTGGTAAGCTTCGCCCGGGGCAAACGTCAGCGGCACGTAAGCGTCCGCCATCTGGCTCGCGTGCTCCCGGCTCCAGGACCGGGCATAGCGGCGAACAGCGTCATAGCCGCCCTCATATCCCAGTGCCCGCAGCTCCTCAAAGAGCCGGATCAAAGTCAGACGTTCGCGTGCCGGATTGCTGGTGTTCGCCGTAAGCATCCGGTCAAGCTCAGCTTTCCAACGACCCAACTTGGGGCGCGGCTGAATCTCCCGCTCATAAGAAAATGAAGTCTCACCCGAGCGAAGAACCTTGCGCACCGTGTTGCGCGATATCTTCAAGCCGCGGGCGATCTCCTTGATCGACTTCCCTTTGATCAAATGTTCGCGCCGTATCCGGCCGATCGTCTCCACAATCAGCATCCCCCACCGCCCGCTTCAAACCAAAGCAGGCAGTCCAGCAGGCCAGAACCAAGGGGGTCAATTTTGGACGCCGATCCCCCACCTCAGGGGATCAAAGTTGCACGCCTAAACACAGCCAACTCGCCGTTTCTAAGATAACCGATACCCATTGAGGTTACGATGTCGGGGTATACCGAGTTCAGGATTTCAAAGGCCGTCCTTGCCGCTTCGATAGCATCCTGTTCGGGGAGCAAGGGACGCATTCGATCGAAGGGCTCTAGGAGATAATTAGACTGCTTTGGCCGACGCGGCTTGCTCTTCGACGACTTTTTTCTCACCATTGACGGCGCCTAATGTCGAGCGATATGAATCTTTCTAACCTTTGGACACAACGACCAAGCGTCCATCAACTCCCGTCGTCAAAAAGGTCACGATGCCTGTATTATATGCCGTAAAACAGCGCGAGCGAACTCACGCCGCGCGGCATCGAGTCCGTCTCCTTCATACCGGCGGATTTTCTTCTCACGTCGAAGCAGGTCGTTATCCGGGATGCCACGGCCACCGGACACCCCTACGGGGCGCCTGAACTCGCACGTTTGCTCAGCCGCTGTGGGCCTCCGACCTGCTATCTCGACTTCGAAGCGATGATACACTGCATCCGAGACGCCCCGCTCGAGCGTCGTTTGCTAGGTTAGTGCCCCCGTTGTGCCCCCCAAGCTGGCATTCCCCAGATAACCGGGAATGTGCCAAGCGCGTATCATTGATCTCCTGCCGTGACATCGGACATTCGTCCTATACCGGCATTATTTTCCGGATCGCCCGCTTATTGAGGTTGAGATTGCCGCGCTGCGGCGCTGCTGTGGTGCTCCGGCACACCAAAACCAGTGACATGGGCGGATCGCGCACCGGACAATACAGAGTCGGTTGTGATCAAGACGCACTTCTCCCTTAGTTTTTGCTCGACGCATGACGACCGAACACTTCACGCAGGCGCTGGATTGGGCGGCGGCCGCAGGTCGGCGATCATTCGTAGGATGTCCGCGAAGAGATTTTTCGGAATGGCGACTTCGGCCATCTGAAACGCGACATAGCGGCCATGGCTCACGATCTTCGCGCCGATCTTGATCAGCTTTTCCTTCAGGCTCGTCAGTGACCAATCCTTTATCGGTTCGGGCGTCGCCAGCGTGCGCAGAAAATTACCGAGATTGTAGGCCAGCGCATGAAGCTGGAGACGGACGGCGTTAGCAGCGAACGACCGACATGATAGCCGGGTCCACTTGATTGCGCCTTTTCCTTCCTTGATCCATTGCTCACACGTGCCGCGCTTGTTGTAGAAGGCGACGACATTCTCGGCGGAGCGCGCCATGTTCGTCACGATGAAGCCGACGCGCGGATAAAGCTCGCCCGGATGCCATTCGACCTTGGCGATCACCCGACGCGGCTGCGACCAGCTTCCCGCTTGATAGGTGAAACTTGCATGGGATCGGCAGACGTCATTGGACGGGCGACCAACCGGGCGTTTGAGCAGATAGCCGATCCTCTCTTGCAAGATGTGATTGGCGGGCAGACGGATCGCATATTTGATCCGTTCTGCCTCCAGATATTCGTAAACTTCGGGGTTTGCGAAGCCGGCGTCGGCGCGGAAATAAATGCGTGAGACCTTGCCTTGATACCGCGCCACGACCGGCTTCAGCACCGCCTCCCATCCATCGGCGCTGTGAACATTGCCGGGGCGCAGGGCGCACCGTTCGAGATCGCCGAATTGGTTGATAACGAACAGCGGATGATAGCAGGTGCAGTCATAGTGACCGTTCCAGACACTGTGTTCCTGTTCGCCATGCGTCGGGCTCACGCTCGAATCCATGTCGAGCAAGATACCTCTCGGCGGACGGCGACCATGAACGCTGTCGATCCATTTGCCGGAGAGATCAGCGAGCGCCAAAAGGTTCTTTTCCGCCGTGAGCCAGCGCGTCTCAAAGCGGCCCATCTGGCTCGGCGAAGCCGCTGCATCCGAGGCCGCCTTTCCGCCGACTATCCACCGCATCGCGGGATCATGGCGCAGGCGTTGAGCGTCGTTCACGTCTTCATATCCGGCAAGTCGCCCAAATATGGATTGCCGCAACATCCCGACGAGTGCATGCCGGCCATTCTTGCCAGTGCGTGCGTCGGAGAGCGCATCACCCGCCATCGCGCTGAGGCACAGCGCGTCGTCCAGTTCCCGGTATGCGAGCAAGCCTGCGTCGGAGGTAACCACCGATCCGCGAAAGTGAAGCAACAATCGGCGGTCGAAATCGAGCCTGAGAGCGCCATCATACAATTCACCCGCCGGGTTCGCCATGACGGCCTCATTCGATCCGAAATAACATGCTGATTATGTTAGCTAAATCGCGGCATCGACGCTGCAAATTATTGCCTCATCCGGCGTATGCGGGCCAAGGAAAGGCGTGAAGCTACGCGGAATCGCTTATATGGAGAAAGTTGCTTAATATTCAGTATGTTAGAATGGTGCCCAGGGGCGGAATCGAACCACCGACACTGCGATTTTCAGTTGCCTTGTATGCCTTTAAGGAACAGTCGCTTAGGCGGACCGAATGTGTCTACATGCGGAATAGAGAACAACAAGTTGGCGCTGCTTTGTCTACACTCCGCTGATTGGTCTTGTGACGATCTCGGGCAGCATCGAGTACATTCTCAATTGGCAGCGCTGGACCGCGCTACAGCCATTCCCCCCCACTGGAGATCGCCGAGTTTCCACTTCGACTTCAAGGCGTCTGTGTCCGCCATTTCGTGACGGGCGCGTCGCGGGCCACAGGCGCGGAACCGCCACTGGAGACATGACATGGTCCTCTCAATTCGACCGATGCAATGGGCGAACCTGCCTGAGCTGCACCAGACAGCGGCGCTCGACGACAACGATCTGGACTGCCTTGAGGAAATCCGGGGCGTCTTGTCCCGTCACGAGAAATTGGCGCGCTTCGCCGTGCATCTGGCGCACCGTCATTTCGAGCTGGCACCGGACGAAATCCTGATTGAGCGGCCGGACCCGGACGGGCGAACCCAGCATGTCACAGTCGGCAGGCTGGACGATGTGCCGGAGGCCCGTCCCACAACCTGGCTGTTTGAGGAAGGTCCGGAACTGCGCCTCTCAGACGCGGTCTATTGCGTTTGCGTTTCGGACCCCAACAAGACGGAGGCCTGCATTCGCCATGGTAAAAGCAGGTCCCCGACCGCCAGGCACCAGAGGGACGAGGCTGCGAAGGAGCAGCGAATCTCCGAGGAAAAGGCCCGCTACGAACAGGGCGGCCCGATTGCGGGTCACAACGAGCCTGGACGGGAAAGGTGATCTCTACCTCCCGACACGCCTGGGCTGTCCTCTCCCTCGCCCGGACCGGAAATTCTATCGCCTAGGCTTTGCGCCACAAGCGGACGTTGCCAGCGGCTCTCGGAAGCGACCCGTCTTTACGCCGGTAGCGATCCGAGTCCGCTACTTTTGTTGCCCTAGTATTGGTTCGATCACTTCCGCCAATTCCAGATACCGGCAAAAGGCGTTGGCCAGCCTGATCTGTCGCGGCGTGTGGCACTCGGCTTCAAAGATTTGCGGCGAACTGACCATGATCGAAATGCACCTGGCGCGAGAGGTCGCGACGTTCAGCCGGTTCAGGCTGTAGAGGAACTCCATTCCGCGCGGCGCATCCGCATAGCTTGATGTTGCGGTTGAATAGATCGCGATCGGCGCTTCCTGGCCCTGGAACTTGTCCACAGTGCCAACCCGTGCGCCCGGCAGCCGTTGCTGAATCTCGAAAACCTGTGCGTTGTAGGGCGTGATGATCAGGATATCCTCAAGGGTGGCCGGCTTTTCGTCGCCGTGCCGATCAACCCACGTCGCCTTGCCATCCAGAATGCCTTTGACAATCCTGCTAACAGCTTCCGCCTCTTCAGGCGAGCAGTTCTGATTGCCTTGATGTTCAACTGGCAGGTAGCGCAGGCCGGACCCGCTTATTGGTCCTGCCCCCTTGATCTTCTGTTCCTCAAGACCTGCTCTTGAACTGAGCTTTCCGTCATAGAAGAGCTCGGACGTATACGCGCAGATGTCGGGATGCAACCGCCACGTTTCTTCAAGGAACAGACCCTTGTCAGCAGCTATGGTGTGTTCGCCGGCCAGGATGTGGTCGAGCGCCGACACATCCGTGCCCTCGGGATGACTGCCCTGCATGGGCTGGTCGAGCTGCTGCGGATCGCCGATCAGCACCACCGTCTTCGCCGCCTGCGATACGGCCAGCACATTAGCCAGCGACATTTGCGCCGCCTCATCGACAAAAAGCGCATCGACGGTTTCGAACGCGTTTGCCCCCGACCACAGCCATGCGGTTCCGCCGCCGACATTGACGGTAGTTCCAAGTGCCGCAATCAGGTCCCCGCTGCTCTTTGCGAACGACAGGCGGTGCTGTTGTTCCTCAACTTCATCGGACTTGTGGCAGCATTGCAACGGCACGCCATTTTCATCCGCTGCCTTGATGAACGCCTCGATGAGATTGCGGATGACCTTGTGGCTGTTCGCTGTGATCCCCACAGTCTTGCCCTGCCGGACCAGCTCGCAGATCATCTGCGCGCCAGTGAAGGTCTTGCCAGCGCCGGGCGGTCCCTGAATAGGTAAGATACCGCCGCGCAGGTGTCCGCATAGACGGACGGCTGCCTGGACGGTCGTTTCTCCCGCGTGATGGAGCGGTTGCCCGCCGGTGCGCGGGATCTCTTTCAGCAAGAGATCCCGCGCCGCCTGATAGTAGCCTTCACCGCCCAGACCGTGCTCGGCGACGTATTCACCGATCCGCACGAGCAAATCCTTCATTACCTGCGCATCGACATATTTGTGCGCGAACACGGCTTCCGGATGGATGCCGGCCGTGTCCTGGCGCTTCTTGATATCAACCGTGCAGTCCTCAAATGAAATCGCTTCGACTTTTCCGAGCTTGTCACCGCCAAGATTGCAGAGGTCCTCGCCACCGCGAAGCTCGGTTTCCTGCGGCGGAAATTTATAGCGGTAAATCGGCGCTTTGGCGGTGCCGCCGGTTACACCCACGAATACAAGACCGGACAGCCCGGCGCGCTCATCGAGCAGGTCTTCCGCCGAAAGGTCGGACAGCCGGAAATACTCCCACCACACCGCCTTCTCTTCGCGCCTGTGCCAGTCAAGCACATTGGCCAATATCCACCGCGCCTGCTGTTCTTCGTCACGCTCTTCGGGGCCGGCAGGAATCCCGGCTGTCAGGCGTTCAATCAACGCATTGATCTTGATTAGCCAGTCCGTGATCTTTTCATTCGGAGCGCCGTCGCCCGGTTCCAGGCGGGGCACGGCTGTCCCATCAGCGACAAGACCGGCCCGCAGTTTCTCCAGCCAGTCGCGAAGCCCCCTTGCCGAATTGCAGTCATCCCGGTTGTAGGCAAGGACCGCCGCCCTGGTCTCTTCCGTAATTGACGGGATGTCCTCCAGTTCGAGATTCGCCTGGAGGTTCGCCAGCGCCGCATTTGCATCGGCAAGCGCAGTTTCCCGCTTATAATCGTAGAACGGCTCCAGCAGCTTGATGGAGTAACTTTCGACGCTGGCGCGAAGGCCGCGGCGCACGATCTGGAACAGATCGACAAACAGCCCCGCACGGAGCATATGGTCGATTTCTTCTTGCCTGGTGGCGTAGCGGCCCATAAGTCGCTTGAGGGCTGCGGGCTCATAAGGCGCATAGTGGTAGATGTGCAGGCCGGGATACTTCTCCCGGCGCGCGATGACGAAATCGACGAAATTCTCGAACGCCTGCTTTTCGGCGGCGCGTGTGAAGGCCCATTCATGCCTGTATGTTGGCTGACCATTTTCATCACTAAACACGTAGCCGAACAGATATTCGAGGCCGTGTTCGCCGACGAACGGATCGCCCTCCAGGTCGAAAAAAATGTCGCCGCCAGTCGGTTCGGGAAGGCGCGTGAGGCCAAAGCCGTTCTCGACGGGCAGCAGCTCATATCTTGCTTCGCCGGTTTCGCGCGCCTCCACTTGAATCCGCGCCTGTTCGCGAACGCGGCCATAGGTATCGGCAGAGCCGCGATCCGGTTTCCAGGTCAGCGGCAACGACATATCCGCAAGATTCTTTGCGGTCACAATGCCGCGCTGCTTCAATTCGTTGATCTGAAGCTTTGAGATTCCCGCAACGAGGCAAAGGTGGTCGTCATCGCGGCGGCGCTTGTCGCAGCTCTCCCGCCACCGGCAGATATCGCAGTGTTCAATCGGGTTGGGATAGGTCTCCTTCGCCCCTTGCCGGCCGAGCAACTCCAGCAGCCCGCGTTTCACTTTTCGGAAGTAGGCAGCGTAGTCCGCGAACCGGTATTGCTGCGGCTCAAAGTCCGACCACGGCGGGACGACACACATATACTCCGGCGCAAGACCCTGCACGTTACTAAGCAGATCGGAATACACGCAAAGCTGGAGCACCGCTCCCGCCCTAGTTTCGCGGGCCAGCTTTGTATCGATCGCCTCGTAAGACCAATCGCCCAGCGCGCTCGGCAACTCCACGCGGCGCAGAATGTCGGCGCGGCCAACCCAGCCCTGGTGCGCAAGCGCACCCTGAACGACGACGGGGATGCCCTTCTTCATAGAGGCCAGTGTTTCGGAAACCGCTTCGTTTGTGACTTCGACACCGTCAATTCGGACGACTTGCAGACCCGCCTTCGTCAGATGATCGACATAATTTTTTTCGTGAACCGATCCGCGCTCCCACAAAATTCGCAGAAGAGGGTCCCAAACTTTCGGCTTCGCCAAAGTGCCTTCGACGACGGCGCGGTCGAGATTTGAGAGGTGTCGGCAGTTCAGGTAGCCGACCAGGTCGCTTGCGCTGAGTTCAAATGAATTTCCCGTTTTCTTCATGGCTATCAGGATAAGTATCCATTCCATTTCTACAAAATCTGATCGGGTGAAGCAGCATACGCGTGAACGCTCGTTATCGCATACGTCCGTATTCTAAATATACCATTAATATAGCTCATATTATACTAAAGGCATGAATGAATGGAACCCAGCATCCTCTTTCAGAGAGGCTGCGCAACCTGATGAACAGCTTTCTATTGACCATGATATACTGGCATGGTTCAAGGCACGAGGCGCGGGCTGGCAGGACGAGATTAACGGCGTACTCGCATTCTATAAGGATACCATCGAGCATCCGGCCTCGGAACCGGAGCCACCAATTCCGGACGGTCCTCGTTAAATCTTGAAGGATAGGCGGCCATGCACCTGTCCGCTATTTCCCTATTCAAAAGCTTACATATAGCGTTGCTGTTTTATATAAGACTTTGAAATTATATGAAGTTCACGCTTGACGTCAATCATCACAAGGCCGCATCCTGACCGCATGATTCTAAACTGACGGGACAGGAACCGAAGCTCTCGCACGCGGCGATTGTGTTCGGGTGTATCAGGGTTTCGGTCGGTATGCCTACAAGCGCCTCAGGCGCGATTTAGCATCCGCATCAAGATTCCAGAGTGAGCCGATGCGCCAAATACGCGCCGTGATGTGATGCAATGGCCCGTCATCTGACTTTTGATCAAAGAGTGAGATGACGGGCTATACATCGACGCGGCGCGTATTTGCGCCTGTGGCTACTCAAAAGAAAGGACGATGACGTTTTGCCAAAAGCCTGTCCACCGCCCGTGTGGAAACCAAGCCGCATCAGGTTGATGCCGCCCTTTTTGCTCTTCAGTCGCCTCTCTCCAAGGGCGTAATCCTTGCGGACGAAGTTGGTCTCGGCAAGACCATCGAAGCCAGTATGGTTATTGCACAGCATTGGGCGGAACGTCGTCGGCGCATCCTGCTGATCGTTCCCGCATCCTTGCGCAAGCAGTGGCAACAAGAGCTGCGGGAAAAGTTTTCGCTTCCCAGCGCGATCCTTGACGCCCGCACCTACCGTGACGCGGAGAAAGCCGGGCGTCTTCTTCCCTTCGATGTAAACGAGACCATTATTCTGGTGTCTTACGAGTTCGCGGCGCGACGATCTGACGAGATCAAGAGGATTCCCTGGGATCTCGTCATCTTCGACGAGGCCCATAGGCTGCGCAACGTCTACAAAAAGGCAGGGTCGGCGCGCGCCAAAAACCTGAAAGATGCTTTGGCCGAGCAATTCAAAATCTTGCTGACTGCCACGCCTCTCCAAAATTCATTGATGGAATTGTATGGGCTCGTCTCGATCGTGGACGGTCAGTTTTTCGGCGACGAAACGACCTTCAAGACGATGTACGGCGGATCGCGCCCCGATATATTGACGCTCAATTCCCTGAAAACGCGGATCACCCCTATCTATAAGCGCCACTTGCGGCGCGATGTTCAGGAGGCCGGGCATGTGTCATTCACCCGGCGTATGGCGACCACGTTTGACTTCGAGTCATCGGACAAAGAGACGGAGCTTTATGAAAAGGTTTCCGCCTATTTGCAGCGACCGGATTCCATCGCCTTTGGCCTAAAACCAAATCAACTCGTCATTATTCAGGCTCGCAAGATTCTCGGCTCGTCGGTTGCGGCCATCGCGGGCTTTTTGGGAAGCGTTCTTGAACGCTTGCAGAGCCAGCAGGTGGCCGACATCACCACGGTCGCGGATGCCGACGATACCACCGAGCTTGCGAACGAACTCGACGAGGCGGCGGCATTGGATGACGAGGCGGCGGCATTGGATGACGAGGCGGACAAACCGGCCGAGGAAACCGGACCGCTCATCGATCAGGTCAAGCTCAAAGCCGAAATTGCCGAGCTGGAATCCTACCTCACTCTGGCGAGATCGATAGGGTCCAATGCCAAGGGCGAAAAACTCATCGCGCGCCTTCCCGAAGTTCTGGACGAGATCGAAAAGCGTGGCGGCAAACGCAAGGCCGTCATTTTCACCGAATCCGTGCGAACCCAGAAATACCTAGCTGGCTTGCTGACCGCCCACGGCTATGCCGGGAAGCTTGTCCTGCTGAACGGCTCCAACAGCGACCCCGAGAGCCAGGCGCTTTATCGGGCATGGTTCGAGACTCACAAGGGCACCGACGTCGTGTCCGGCTCAAGATCTGCCGATATGAAGGGCGCCGTGGTCGATGCCTTCCGCAGCGATGACAAGACAATCCTGATTGCGACGGAATCCGGCGCCGAGGGCATTAATCTGCAATTTTGTTCCCTGTTGGTGAATTTCGATCTGCCCTGGAACCCGCAACGGGTCGAGCAGCGCATCGGCCGCTGCCATCGCTACGGCCAGAAGATCGACGTAACCGTGGTCAACATGCTGAACCTCCGCAACAAGGCGGAGAAGCGCGTTCACGACCTTCTAGACCAGAAATTTAAGCTGTTCTCCGGCGTGTTCGGGGCCAGCGACAGCGTTCTTGGCGTCATCGAAAGCGGCATCGACTTCGAGCGCAAGGTGGTCGAGGCGGTGCAGCGAGGCCGCACCGACGCCGAGGTCGAACAGGAATTCGAGAAGATCGAAGAGCAGCTTTCTGAGAAGATCGCCGCCGATATGCAGGATGCGCGGCGCAAGCTCTTCGACGCTATGGACCGTGATGTTGTTGCACGGTTGCGGGGGCGTGGCGACGAGATCAACCACATCCTGGATGCCTTCACGACCCGTCTGATCACGCTTGCCCGTGCCGAATTGCCGACCGCTCGTTTCCACGATGCGACAGGCCCGCGCTTCGACTGGCAGGGTCAAACCTACACTACGGAATGGCCCTATGCCGATGAACAGGGCTGGCAGTTTTTCCGACTGGCAGACGGGACGCTTGCCCGTGAGCTGGTGGACGCTGCCAAGGCGCGGCCGGCGTCCATAACGGCCCTGCGCTTCGACTATGCAGCATGGCGAGCCACGGGGCGTCCGAAGCTGTCGAATGTCGAAAGGCTCATTGGGCGTTCTGGCTGGCTCAGGGTCTCCCTCTTGTGTATGACACCGGCAGACCCGCAGATCGGGCAGCGTCAACGCTTGTTGATTTCCGGCTTGTCTGATGACGGCCTGGAGAGCGTCCATTTCGACGGCGACACCGCCGACGATCTTTTCCTGGTGCCGGCGACCGTGGAGCAGCAGCTACCGCCGGAACCGACCGATCCCTTGGCGGCCCTTGACGCTGACGGCCTTCAGGCGCGGCTGAAGGAGATCGAGGCGGAAAATCATATTTGGCTAGATCAGGAGACTTCCAAGCTCGACGACTATGCGGATGATCTGGAGAAGGCCGCCGATATCCGGGCCAAGGAACTGGACACCGAAATCAGGGCCGCCAAGCGCGCCTTGCGCGGCAACAACAGCATCACCCTTGAAGATCGCATCAAGGAAAACCGGCGCATCACAACGCTCCAGAACGAATCAGACGAACTGAAGCTGACCACGTTCCAGCGGAAAAAGGCCATCCGCCAGGAGGTCGATACCAAGCTCGATAATCTCGCGAACGCCCTCAAAACGACGCCGGAGGTGACACCCGTTTTAACCGTCAGGTGGGAAGTGACCCAATAATGAAAAAACAACGTCTTGAACTCACCTGGATCGGCAAGGACGAACGGCCCCGTTTGGAGCCGCGTATTCTTTTGGAGGACTTGGAGCAGTCCTATCATGCCGCGACCAAAAGCGATGGCGATGTCTTCGACAACCGGCTGATCTACGGTGACAATCTGCTCGCGCTGAAGGCGCTGGAGGAGGAATTTTCGGGCAAGGTGAAATGTGCTTACATCGATCCACCTTACAACACGGGGTCGGCATTCACGCACTACGATGACGGATTGGAGCATTCACTGTGGCTGTCCTTAATTCGCGATAGGCTAGAAATCATCCGAACGCTTTTGGCGGAGGAAGGCTCTCTTTGGGTAAGTATCGACGACAAAGAAGTCGCATACCTACGTGTTCTATTGGATGAAATATTTGGACGTCAGAACTTTGTTGCATCACCGGTGTGGCAAAAACGATATTCTCGTGAAAATCGAGGATCGATCGGAGATGCACACGAGTATGTTCTCGTATATGCCCGCGACGCGCAAAAATTTAAACAGGTGACCAACAAAATTCCGATCGAAGAGAAATCTGCCGCGATCTATAAGAATCCAAACAACGATCCTAAGGGGCGGTGGCGCGGCATTCCGATGACCGCTCAAGGCTTTCGTCCAAACCAAATGTATACGATCAAAACGCCTTCTGGCGTCGTTCATAAGCCGCCAGAGGGTAGATGCTGGTCAACGACTGAGGATAATTTTCTTGAGTTAGTCGCCGCAGGACGTGTGTATTTTGGCAAGAGCGGGGACGCTCAGCCCGCAACAATTCGGTATTTATCCGAAGTTGAAGGAATAACTCCTTGGACGTGGTGGCCGCATGATGAATGCGGTCATACTGACGAAGCAAAGAAAGAAATGCATGCGATTTTCGGTCGCGAGGAAGCATTTGATACTCCAAAACCGGAGCGTCTTGTAAGACGCATTCTTGATATAGCTTCAGACCCAGGCGACCTCGTTCTCGACTCTTTCGCCGGTTCTGGCACCACCGGTGCTGTCGCCCATAAAATGGGCCGACGCTGGATCATGGTGGAACTGGGCGAGCATTGCCATACTCACATCATGCCGCGCTTGAAGAGGGTCATTGACGGCGAAGAAAAAGGTGGAATCACGGAGACCGTCGGCTGGCAAGGCGGCGGCGGATTTCGGTATTACCTCCTCGCTCCGTCGCTGCTGGAAAAAGATCGCTTCGGCAACTGGATCATTGCAAAACAGTACAACGCCGCGATGCTGGCCGAGGCGGTGTGCAAGCTTATGGGCTTCACCTATGACCCGAGCCAGAAGCCAGAAGATTACTGGCGGCACGGCCATTCAACGGAGACGGATTTTATCTATGTCACGACGCAGTCGCTCACCCATGACGCGCTGAAGAAACTGGCCGACGAAGTCGGGCTGGACCGCACTTTGTTGGTGTGCTGCAAAGCCTTCAACGCCCGCGAAGCCGCGTTTCCGAACCTGACCATCAAGAAAATCCCTCATACCGTGTTGAGCAAATGCGAGTGGGGCCGCGACGATTACAGCTTGGCGGTTTCCAATTTGCCGGTTGCCGAGGCGGATGAAGCGCATCCCGTGAATGGCGAAGACATGCCAGCCCACACGGCGCCGAAGCCGCGCGGGCGCCAGCGCAAGGTGGCATCGAACGAGCCTTCCCTCTTCAGCGACGTGGAGGGCAAATAATGAGCAACGACCGCATCCTTCGCCAGATCAAGGCCCGCCTGTCGCTGCGCCCGCCGCAGGCCGATAGCCTGGACATTCTCGACGACATTCTTGACCGGATAGAATTCGGAAAACATGCCGATCCGGTGGCGGCGCTTGCCGTCATTCAGGCCGCCTGGCCGTCGGTCACGGACTTTGAACGCGATTTCGCGTCGCTCTGCTTCGCCCTAGCAACCGGCGTCGGCAAGACCCGGCTCATGGGCGCGTTTATCAGCTATCTGTATCTCAGCGGCCGTTCGCGGAATTTCTTCGTGCTGGCCCCGAACACCACGATTTACGACAAGCTAGTTAGCGATTTCACTCCAAACACCGAGAAGTATGTCTTTAAGGGCATCGCCGAATTTGCCCAGATACCGCCGATCCTCGTCACCGGGGACACTTGGGATCAGGGACGCGGCGTGCGGGGTGGCGACCTGTTTGGCAGGGAAACCGCCATCGTCAACATCTTCAATGTCGATAAGATCAACAAGGATGCCGGCCGTATCAAGAAGCTGCACGAGTATATAGGCCAGAGCTATTTCGATTATCTGGCCGAGCTGCCGGACCTCGTTCTGTTGATGGACGAGGCGCACCGGTATCGCGGCAAGGCCGGCTGGAGGGCGGTTGGCGAATTGCATCCGGTTATCGGATTGGAACTGACCGCGACTCCGCGCTCCGTTGGCGCGCGCTCCGAGCGATTCAAGAACGTGATCTTCGATTACAGCCTCGGGCAGGCTATGGCGGACGGCTTCGTGAAGGAACCTGCCGTCGCGACACGCGAAGATTTCCGCGCCGATAGCGTGACGCCCGAGCAGCTGGAGCGGATCAAGCTGGAAGACGGCATTCATTGCCACGAGAACGTGAAGGCCGAACTCGACATATACGCCCGGCAGTCGGGACGGCAAAAGGTACACCCCTTTATGCTGGTCGTGGCCCAGGACACCACCCATGCCGAGGCGTTGCGGCAAGCCATCGAAGCCGATGACTTTTTCGGCGGACGCTACAAGGGCCGTGTGATCCGCGTCGATTCAGCCACCAAAGGCGAGGAAAGCGAAGAAGCAACCGCTCGTCTCCTGGCTCTCGAACACGAGGACCAGACCGATGTGGTGATTCATGTCAACAAGCTGAAAGAAGGCTGGGACGTTCGCAACCTCTATACCATTGTCCCCCTTCGGGCGTCCGCCTCGGATATCCTGACCGAGCAGACATTGGGCCGCGGTCTCCGGCTTCCCTATGGAATTCGGACGGGCGTTGAGGCGGTCGATACCCTGACCGTCATCGCCCATGACCGCTTCGACGAGGTGATCAAGGCGGCCCGCGACCCCAACTCTATCATCGCCATCCGCAAGCTCGTCACGGTCGGTGCCCACGGCGACGTGTCGCCCGAGGGAGCCACGGTTCTCGATAGTCCTTCCTGCATGGAAACCGCGCTCACCGGCCAAAGTGGCGGCTTTGGCGAAGGCGAGCAGCCTACCTATACGTTCGAGACTCAGGAGGAGCGGAAGGCGGCTGATTTTGCCTTGCGCCTGATTCAGGACCGCTATGAGCGGGAGCTGAAAAAAGGAATCCATCAGCTTAACGAGCCCGAAGTAAAGGCCAGGATCACCGCCGAGGTGACGGCCGCGATGACTCCCTCTCAGGGCAGTCTGGAATTGGGCGCGCCTGTGGTCGATGTGGCGAAGGTCGTGGATATCGTCACCGCCAAGGTGACGGAACTGACCATCGAAATCCCAGAAATCGTTGTCCTGCCCACCCGTGAAGTGACATTCGGCTACCAAGATTTCGATCTTCAGGGCCTGGAATCCATAGCCCGTCAGCCGGTTTCAGATCAGATCATGGTGCAGCGCTTGCGCGATGATGCGCGAACCTATCTGGCCCGCGCTGTTGAGGGCGCGCGCGAGGATCGGCCGGAAAATTATCTTGTCCGCCATCTCATGGACATGCCGGAAGTCGATTACGACAGCCAGAACGAGCTACTGTTCAGGCTCTCCGGCCAGATGGTCGCGCGGGTGCGCTCTTACCTTTCCGACGAAGCCGATGTTGAGAACGTCCTCCTGGTGCATGGGAAGGATTTGGCGCGCTTCATCTTTGAACAGATGAAGACGCATTATTGGGAAACGCCGACCGATTACAGGGCCATGGTTTCGCGCGGCTTCCAGCTTTTGCGTCCGCAGGCGTTCAATGTTCCCAACGATCGAGCCGTCCGGCCATTTCGCCAGCCCGTCGTTCCGGCAGGCGACACGCGAAAGCACGTCTTTGGCGGGTTCCAGAAGTGTTGCTACCCCTACCAACGCTTCCAATCGAGCGAGGAGCGCGAATTCGCGGTCCTGATCGACAGCAACAACGAAGCCGGCGTGCTGCGTTGGATGAAGCCGGGAGCCGGCCAGTTCCGCATCGAATATGCCAACGGCCAGTCATACGAACCGGACTTCGTGGTCGAGACGCAAAGCCAGAAGTTGATCGTCGAAATCAAGGCCGCGAACGAGATGGACGATCCAATCGTAAAGGCGAAAACCCGCGCCGCCACGAAATGGGTAGACCGAGCGAATGACCATGCCAAGGAGAACGGCGGCAAGCTGTGGGCCTACGTGTTGGTGCCCCACGATGTCGTGCTTCCGAGCGCGACCTTAAAGGGGCTTATGGCCCGACATGCTCTGACAGGAGAAGGTGCGAAGTAGGTCACGGATTGCGTTAAACCATAGGTCCATCGATGTCTATATCCCGCATACGCCGGATGAGGCAATAATTTGCAGCGTCGATGCCGCGATTCAGCTAACATAATCAGCATGTTATTTCGGATCGAATGAGGCCGTCATGGCGAACCCGGCGGGTGAATCGTATGATGGCGCTCTCAGGCTCGATTTCGACCGCCGATTGTTGCTTCACTTTCGCGGATCGGTGGTTACCTCCGACGCAGGCTTGCTCGCATACCGGGAACTGGACGACGCGCTGTGCCTCAGCGCGATGGCGGGTGATGCGCTCTCCGACGCACGCACTGGCAAGAATGGCCGGCATGCACTCGTCGGGATGTTGCGGCAATCCATATTTGGGCGACTTGCCGGATATGAAGACGTGAACGACGCTCAACGCCTGCGCCATGATCCCGCGATGCGGTGGATAGTCGGCGGAAAGGCGGCCTCGGATGCAGCGGCTTCGCCGAGCCAGATGGGCCGCTTTGAGACGCGCTGGCTCACGGCGGAAAAGAACCTTTCGGCGCTCGCTGATCTCTCCGGCAAATGGATCGACAGCGTTCATGGTCGCCGTCCGCCGAGAGGTATCTTGCTCGACATGGATTCGAGCGTGAGCCCGACGCATGGCGAACAGGAACACAGTGTCTGGAACGGTCACTATGACTGCACCTGCTATCATCCGCTGTTCGTTTTCAACCAATATGGCGATTTGGAACGCTGCGCCCTGCGCCCCGGCAATGTTCACAGCGCCGATGGATGGGAGGCGGTGCTGAAGCCGGTCGTGGCGCGGTATCAAGGCAAGGTCTCACGCATTTATTTCCGCGCCGACGCCGGCTTCGCAAACCCCGAAGTTTACGAATATCTGGAGGCAGAACGGATCAAATATGCGATCCGTCTGCCCGCCAATCACATCTTGCAAGAGAGGATCGGCTATCTGCTCAAACGCCCGGTTGGTCGCCCGTCCAATGACGTCTGCCGATCCCATGCAAGTTTCACCTATCAAGCGGGAAGCTGGTCGCAGCCGCGCCGGGTGATCGCCAAGGTCGAATGGCATCCGGGCGAGCTTTATCCGCGCGTCGGCTTCATCGTGACGAACATGGCGCGCTCCGCCGAGAATGTCGTCGCCTTCTACAACAAGCGCGGCACGTGTGAGCAATGGATCAAGGAAGGAAAAGGCGCAATCAAGTGGACCCGGCTATCATGTCGGTCGTTCGCTGCTAACGCCGTCCGTCTCCAGCTTCATGCGCTGGCCTACAATCTCGGTAATTTTCTGCGCACGCTGGCGACGCCCGAACCGATAAAGGATTGGTCACTGACGAGCCTGAAGGAAAAGCTGATCAAGATCGGCGCGAAGATCGTGAGCCATGGCCGCTATGTCGCGTTTCAGATGGCCGAAGTCGCCATTCCGAAAAATCTCTTCGCGGACATCCTACGAATGATCGCCGACCTGCGGCCGCCGCCCAATCCAGCGCCTGCGTGAAGTGTTCGGTCGTCATGCGTCGAGCAAAAACTAAGGGAGAAGTGCGTCTTGATCACAACCAACTCTGTATTGTCCGGTGCGCGATCCGCCCATGTCACTGGTTTTGGTGTGCCGGAGCACCACAGCAGCGCCGCAGCGCGGCAATCTCAACCTCAATAAGCGGGCGATCCGGAAAATAATGCCGGTATAGGACGAATGTCCGATGTCACGGCAGGAGATCAATGATACGCGCTTGGCACATTCCCGGTTATCTGGGGAATGCCAGCTATATTACCAATCAGTTTTACCAAGGCCCTCAATCTCACAGCTGACACGAAGCGGCATTTGCTTCTCGGCAACGGATTCAGCATAGCACTTTTCCGAGATCGCTTCAGCTATGTGTCCCTCTTAGAGAACGCAGATTTCACGCATTTACCGGAAGCGCGGAAGGCTTTTGACCTATTGGGAACGACGGACTTCGAGGTAGTAATTCATGCGCTTCGACAATCAATTGCCCTTCTCCCGCTGTACTCTGTTGACAGCGAAGCGCGATCTCGAATGGAGCAGCATGCTGAAACCCTAAAGGAGCTGCTGGTGCAGGCCATCGCCGGCCGCCACCCTGAACGTCCTTCAGATGTTAACGAAGCGCAGTATCACGCTTGTCGGATATTCCTTGCTCATTTTGCCGGAGAGACTCGCAATCTGAAACCGAACGGAGCAAAGGACCTGCGAGCCAATATCTATACGCTCAACTATGATCTTCTACTCTATTGGACTCTGTTGCACGATCAAGTGATCGACTGGAACGCAACCGATCCACTAGCCTCAGTGATGAAATCGACAGAGGCACTTCAACATGATGACGGATTTCGTGCGCCGGACGATGACCCGGAAGCCGCGTATGTGGCTTGGGACGGCGAGGAAACGCATCACCAAACCATCTACTTTCTACATGGCGGGTTGCACATCTATGACTATGGTCACGAACTGCAAAAGAAATGTTGGGAAAGGTCTGGCGGCATACCAATAGTGGATCAGATACGAGCCTCACTAAATGAAGGACGGTTTCCGCTTTTTGTTTCGGAGGGAAGCAGCCAAGGAAAATTCGAGCGTATCCGGCATTCAGCCTATTTGCATAAAGGGCTGCGTAGCTTTGCTGAAATTTGCCGTAGTACAGGAGCCAGCCTTTTTATTTTCGGTCACTCTTTGGCTTCCAACGATGCACATATTCTAAAGCAGATCGAAAAGGGGAAGATCGGGCAGATTTACGTCAGTCTTTACGGCAATCCGGCATCAGATTCCAATAGAGGCATCATTGTGCGCGCGCTGCGGATGGCCACCGTACGAGACCAGCGTTATCCTCTCAATGTGCACTTCTTTGATGCTCGTTCGGCGAATGTTTGGGGTGAAGCGGCATGAAAGGTTAGCCTGAGTTGCCTCTGCAAAATTCTTGCATACTGCCGCTGAATATCTCCGCATCCTTCCCTTAAGTCGTGCCCCCTAGTGGATCGAATTTAACGCTTGGTGCCCGCGTTTGACGGCGGCGATAATTTTGTCGAGATCGGCGGTCCAGGTGAAGGGCTTTGCCTCTAGCCAGATCATTCGGCGAAAGGCGCAGCGAGCATTAATTGCGATGCGGTCGGTATGGGCTGACCATTCAAAGTGCACCCGGCGGTGCGCGCGATCTCATCAGTCCAGGCCAGGATCTGCGCAGCGGGATTACGCCGGCAATGCTCTACTAGGAGATCACGAATCGCCGATTTGAAGTTTAATCGCGGATAGCTTGTAAGAATTTCTTCAAGTAACTGCGGGGGAACCTGATCGATACCAAGGCCAAGAAAGTCGAGCCCGGCGCCCAGATGCACCAAGGCAATTTCAGCCGCCATTCGCGAAGCTATGCCTGTCGATGTATGCAAGGCGATCGCCTCCCATACCCGGTCAGCGCGCTCGGGCGCCAATTGATGCTTCAGACAAAACTCTCGAGCCGCGTCGGCACCGTCCACTTCAAAGCGATTTTCGCCGGCATGGGCGGGAACGAGCCCAAGGTCGTGCAAAAGGGCCGCGCAATAGGCAATTTCCTCGTCGATAATCGAGCGGCCGATGCTTCTGACGGCGAGGGTTCCGAAAACATAAGTCCGAACACAGTGATTGCAGAGGAATTGTGGCGAAGCCGCTTCCAACAGATCTACTGCCGCTTTGGCCAACGGTGTATCGGGGATGCGAACGCCAACTAGCAATTCCAGGCGGGTAATAGTGGCCATCACAGAACTCCTTATTGCTTGCTTGATGCCGACTTCGCTCTCAGCGGATGACTGGAATGAAAGCAACTCCGATACTCCGCGGGGCGACACCGAAGTGTCGTAAAAAGGCTCGCCGCAACGTGTCCGGTTCGCCGAACCCGCAGCGCTGAGCAATCGGCTCATTCGTTAGGTCGGCGTCCTCATATAGGCAATTGTTGGATACCGCATCTCACCCCCGTCTTTGTCTCAGGGGAGAAACTTACGCATTCCGGAATCCGCGAGCCAGAGTCCCCGGATTCAAGCGTTCGTAAATCTTTAGGGCGTGTCCCTTCCGCCTTCGCTAAGGGCTTCGGCGGACAGGCCGGGACCTGGCTCTAGGCGCAAGAGCGCCCGAAGCCGCTTAAGCGGCGTCTTCGCCCATCCGGGTAACGATCCATCACGCAAGGAAGAAGAATTCGTCGTCAGCCTCCGGCTGGCTTTGTCCCGAATTCAAGGAAGGCGGGGCTGCGCCCCAGGCCGTCAAGGCCAGGCCCTGCGGGCGGTTATGCCGGTATCCCCATCTTTCGCCCGGAAGAAAGACCGGGCTGCAAGACGGCTGCGCCGCCCTCCGGGTGGGTGATCCCCCTCCGGCATAACCGGCCTTGACCGCCGTTCCCCCGCTCATTGCCGCGTGGCTAGCAAGGTTGCATGCGCAACCTTTTTAGCAATGAAGGAAGTAAGGCAATGAAATCAGATATTTACCAGCGTGTTACAGACCAGATTGTCGCCAGTCTGGAAACCGGCATTCGGCCATGGTTGCAGAAGCCTTGGAGCGGAGAGCATGCGGCGGGACGCATCACCCGCCCGTTGCGCGGCAACGGCGTTCCGTATCAAGGCATCAACATCCTGATGCTGTGGGGCGCGGCCATGGAGAAGGGTTATTCCGCCCCGATCTGGCTGACCTTCAAACAGGCGCTTGCCCTTGGCGGCGCGGTCAGGAAGGGCGAACGCGGCAGCCTTGTCGTGTTTGCATCATCATTCACCCGCACCGAAGCCGACGAGTCGACGGGCGAGGAATCCGAAAGGGATATTCCCTTTTTGAAGGGGTACACGGTTTTTAACGTCGAACAGATTGATGGACTGCCGGCCCATTTTCTCGCACCGGCAGCGCCGCGCCTTGATCCCATTCAGCGCATCGAACGCGCCGAGCGGTTTTTTGCAGCCACCGGCGCGACCGTCAGGCATGGAGGCAATCAGGCGTTTTACACCCCCGTCCTCGACTATGTGCAGATGCCGCATTTCGAGGCGTTCAGGGACGCGGAAAGCTATTACGCCGTCCTGGCCCATGAACTGACGCACTGGACCCGCCACCCGTCACGCCTTGCCCGTGAATTCGGGCAGAAGCGCTTCAAGGATGCAGGCTATGCGATGGAGGAAGTCGTTGCCGAACTTGGCGCGGCCTTCCTGTCCGCCGACCTCGATCTAACGCCGGAACCCCGGCCCGATCATGCGGCCTATATCGCCCAGTACCTGACCGTCTTGAAGAACGACCGGCGGGCGGTTTTCACCGCCGCGTCATACGCGCAACGCGCCGCCGATTTTCTGTCCGGCAAAACTGAAACCACCCCCGCCACCATGCAGGAGGAAGCCGCTTAACGTGGCCCCTCCCAACAACAACAAGAAGGAGACAACGACCATGCAGACCAATCTTTTTGTCCCCGTCCCGGACCAGTGCGGCACGACCCCTACGCCCCCGCACACCCCCGGCCCGTGGCGCGTTTTTGACGTCTTTACCGACCTTGAAATTGTCACCAACTCGCCGACCGCCGCCGCAACCGAAAGCCTTGTTCAATTCAAAGGCCAGCGCAACGCACGGGCGAATGCCCGTTTGATGGCCGCAGCCCCTGAGTTGTTTGAGTGTCTTGCGTGGCTGATGAATGAAGCGATCCCGGACCCCAGCCGGTTCACGCTCGGCTTTTTGCCGGAGGACAAACGCGACGGATACCGCAAATGCGCCGATGTTCTCGCCAGAATTCGGAGGCAAGCATGATCGTCGATCAGGAACCTCAATCCTTCATGGATTACTGGACCGCCGTTGACGCCGCACTGATGAATTGTTTCAGCATCGACACGTCAGACGCCGGGATAGAGCCGGACGTGATCGCGGCAGCGCAGGAGGAAGGCCAGACGCCGGAGGTTTTCGCCCTCTGGCTTGGCGAAAAATACGGCCTGAAAACCGGAGACTTCGTCCCCGTCAGCTTGTTCGCGTTGGGCCGGATCGTCGCCACGCAAGGCGCAGTCGCGGCCTGTTCGCCGCGACACATGGCGCAGTGTCTGGGGCGGCACATGCGCGGCGATTGGGGCTGTATCGACACGGAGGACCGCGAGGCGAATTCCGCCGCGATCCTCTCGGGCGAACGCATCCTGTCTGCCTATCCGATTGACCCGGCCAAGCCCTGCGAAGGATTCGGCGCGAATACGCTCTGGATCATCACGGAGGGCGACCGCAGCGCGACCACTTTCCTGCTGCCGGGCGAGTATTAACCCGCTACCCCGGCCCCCACGCCGTAGCCTTGGCGAAGGCGGGGGACCGGGTTTTTCATCACCATCACAAAAAGGAACAGAGAAATGACTGACATCACCATCCAACTGAACAAGCTTGTCGCCTCACGCGATAACGTCCGCAAAACAGGCAGCGCCGAGGGCCTCGAAGAACTCGCCGCGTCGATTGCGGCGCATGGCTTGCTGCAATCCCTTGTCGTCAGAAAAACGTCACGCGGCAAATTCGCCGTCATAGCGGGGCAGAGGCGGCTTCTGGCGCTGTCCCTGCTGGCCGAAAAGGGCGGCATCCCTTCGGACATGCCGATTTCCTGCAAGGTTCTTTCCAAAGACTCCGATGCCGCCGAAATCAGCCTCGCTGAAAATGTCGTGCGTGTCCCGATGCACCCCGCCGACCAGTTTGAAGCCTTCCGGGCGCTGATCGACAACGGCGCGGAGATTGCGGACGTTGCCGCGCGTTTCGGGGTCTCGGAAAGCCTTGTCGCCAGACGCATGAAATTGGGCCGCGTGTCGCCTGTCCTGCTTGCCGTCTATCGTGACGGCGGCATGAGCCTTGAGCAATTACAGGCTTTCACCGTGTCGGACGATCCCGCCGCGCAGGAGCGCGTCTGGCAGCAGGGCGCTCGCTATCCCGACAGCATCCGCGCCACTCTCACGGAAGGCGAGATTCCATCGACCGACAAGCGGGTGCGGTTTGTCGGCCTCGAATCTTATGAAGACGCAGGGGGAGGAGTCCGGCGCGATTTGTTCGACACCGGCAACAGCGGCTACATTCTCGATGCCGACTTGCTGCAAAAACTGACACAGGACAAGCTTGCCGAAGCCGTGGCAGCCGTCACCGCCGAAGGCTGGCAGTGGGTCGAATTGCGCAACTCGTTCGACTGGAACGAGCGCAGCCAGTTCAGCCAGCACCACGAACTGACGCCGCTTCCCGCCGACCAACAGGCGGAATATGACGCCCTGACCGCCGAACTGGACGACCTTGAAAACCGCATGAACGACGAGGAAGCGGACGAAGACGAGGCCACCAGCGACCGCATCAGGGAGATTGCCGGAAGCATCGACAGGATGGACGACCGCCCCGCCTTCTACCCGCCTGAAATCGTGGCGGAAAGCGGCGCTATCCTGTTTCTCGATTATGACGGCGAACTTGTCATCGAGCGCGGCCTGATGACGAAGGCCGAAGCGCCAAGGCCGGGAGCAGCGGGACGGAACAAACCTTCTGGCGATCCGTCCGGCCTGTCCGCCTCCCTTGCCGAGTACCTGACGGCGCAGAAGACCGCCGCGATCCGGGCGGAACTGGCGCAATCGCCTTCGGTGGCTCTTGCCGCCGTGGTGCATGCGCTGGCTTTGAGCGTGTTCTATCAGGGCGGCGGCACCTGCCTTGAAATCTCGACCCGCCTCAATTCCCTGCAATCCGTCATCAAGACCGCCGACGACTGCAAGGCCTTGAGCGTTCTGGATGCCGACCGCGACAGGTGGCAGGACCATCTGCCGGGGGATTGCGCCGATCTATGGGTGTGAATAAGCATGGAATAAGGACCCCGCTTTTGGGGTGATTTGCATCCAATCGGGACCCCGGGGCTGAGGGTCCACAGTGGCCTCCTGGATTTTGGGAGGCCGAGATTGGAATGCTGGATGTGGAAACGATCGCCAAGATTCGCCGGGCGTTTTTTGTTCAGAAAAAGCCGATCAAGGAGATTTGCCGGGAGCTGCACGTCTCCAGAAAGGTCGTCCGGAAGGTCATCCGATCCGAAGCGACCGAGTTCCATTACGAACGCTTGACGCAGCCGCTTCCCAAGATCGGACCGTGGCGGGAGCGGCTGGATTCCCTGCTGTTGGAGAATGCAGAAAAATCGGCGCGCGAGCGGCTGACGCTTGTTCGGCTATTCGAAGAACTGCGCAGCCTTGGTTATGCCGGAAGCTACGACGCGGTTCGCCGTTACGCGAAAACGTGGCGCAAGGAACGCGGTGTGGCGCTGGCGCAGGCTTATGTGCCGCTCACCTTTGCTCCCGGCGAGGCCTATCAGTTCGACTGGAGCCATGAAATCGTCGTGCTGAACGGCGCGACGGTGACCGTGAAGGTCGCCCATATGCGGCTCTGTCACAGCCGCATGCCGTTTGTCCGCGCCTATCCACGCGAGACCCAAGAGATGGTCTTTGACGCGCATGACCGCGCCTTTGCCTTTTTCAAAGGCGCCTGCGAGCGCGGCATTTATGACAATATGAAAACCGCGGTGGAGACAATCTTCGCCGGCAAGGACCGGCAATACAATCGCCGCTTCCTTCAAATGTGCGGGCATTATCTCGTCGAGCCAGTGGCCTGCACGCCGGCCTCGGGCTGGGAAAAGGGCCAGGTCGAGAACCAGGTCGGCTTGGTGCGTGAGCGCTTTTTCACGCCGCGCCTGAGATTCAAGAGCTATGACGAATTGAATGCCTGGCTCCTCGACAAATGTGTCGCTTACGCCAAGGCGCATCGTCATCCAGAATGCGCCAGCCGCACGATCTGGGAGGTTTTCGAGGACGAACGGCAAAAGCTCGTGCAACTGCGCGGCCGCTTCGACGGCTTCCATGCAGTGAGCGCGGCGGTGTCCAAGACCTGCCTTATCCGGTTCGATAACAACAAATACTCGGTGAAGGCGCGCGCGGTCGGGCGTCCGGTCGAAATCCACGCTTATGCAGACCGGATCGTCATTCGCCAGGACGGGATCGCCGCCGGCGAACATCGGCGATCCTTTGGCCGCGAAGAGACGATTTACGATCCCTGGCATTACGTTCCGGTTCTGGCCCGCAAGCCCGGCGCTCTGAGGAATGGCGCGCCGTTCAAGGACTGGGTCTTGCCCTCGGCCATGGAGAAAATTCGCCGCAAACTCACCGGCTCCGCCGATGGCGATCGGCAGATGGTGAAAATCCTCGCGGCGGTTCTCGACGACGGGCTGCCGGCGGTCGAGGCCGCCTGTGCCGAGGCGTTGAGCGAGGGCGTCCATTCCGCCGACGTCGTTCTCAACATTCTGGCGCGTCGCCGTGATCCCGGTCCGCCACTCACCATACTCACCCCGGACGCGCTGAAACTCCGGCACGTCCCGCTCGCCGATTGTGCCCGGTACGATCAACTGAGGAGTTCAGGCTGATGGAACGCACGCAAATCTTCGACCTCATGAGCGAACTCAAGCTCTTCGGCATGCGAACCGCCTATGATGATGTGATGGCGGCTGGCATAAAGCGGCAGCACGAGCCGCCACAAATCGTCGGCGATCTTCTTAAGGCCGAAATTGCCGAAAAGCAGGCGCGCTCCATCAAATATCAGATGACCATCGCCAAACTCCCTCTGGCCAAGGACATCGATGACTTCGACTTTGACGGCACGACCGTCAACGAAACCCTGGTGCGTGATCTTTCCGGAGGCGGCTTCATCGCGCAGCAACGCAACGTCGTTCTCGTGGGGGGCACCGGGACCGGCAAGACGCATCTCGCCATTGCCATCGCGCGAAGCTGCATCCGCGCCGGCCTGCGCGGCCGCTTCTTCAATACAGTCGATCTCGTCAATCGCCTGGAGGCCGAAGCACGCGCAGGGCGGCAGGGACGAATCGCCGATTACCTCACTCGCAAGGACTTCACCGTTCTCGACGAACTCGGCTATCTGCCCTTCGCTCAGGCTGGCGGGCAATTGCTCTTCCATCTCGTTAGCCAGCTCTACGAACGCACCTCGGTGATCGTCACGACCAATCTGGCGTTCGGCGAATGGCCGAGCGTCTTCGGCGACGCCAAGATGACGACCGCGCTCCTCGATCGTCTCACCCATCACTGCGACATCGTCGAAACCGGAAATGAAAGCTGGCGCTTCAAAAACCGCGCCTAGCGCTCAAAGCCCCCTCCCACGCCACCGCGCTCGCCCCGGCTGCGCAACCCTGACCAGCTCCGCCGGGGGCGAGCGCTGTCGTTCCTCCCCGCCAAAAGGGGTACCTTTTGCACACCGATCCGGGGTCCCAATTCAATGCTGTTTGACAGTGATGTGGGCATCTGTTGTTATCAGCTCTATTGTTGGCGAGCAAATAGTTAAATTGTCTAAGCATAGATAGAAATCGGCACTGTTGTAAAAACTGAAGCCAAGAGTTGTCTTCCCGTCTGACGGGACCCTTATCAGCTGGAATAAATGCCAAACTGATAAGGCAGATTTCTCCTGCGATGCCTGGCGCACGCAGCCAGAAACCGAGCCTAGGTTCATGTTCGTCTAGCTCCTCAGTGGGAGTGGGGACGCCCAGCTCGTGCTATGCCGCGATGCCAAAATTGCCGCGCCAGCCGAACGCTTGCAAAACCAAAGGGGAATTTTTGTCACAGAATTCTAGAGATTAATGCATAGTGTCGAGACAGGGACTCAAGAAAGCCCTGTGCAAGCTGGCACAACCCAATTAATTGTGGCGCAGACGGGAGATCACCGTTGGGCCTATCGTCAGGCGTCCTGGGAAAGGATACCTCTATTGCAACTATTTGCCACTCTGATCGTAGCAGGCGCGCTTCCGGTAACAAGCGTTGCCTTGGCGAACGACCTCGATGTTCCGGTTCTGGAACAGGGCGGAGACGGTCAAGCGGCAAATTGCTGGAGTGCCATGGTCTCGGGGTTGAAAGCCGACGGCGATGGCTTCCTCGCAGTCAGGTCCGGACCGGGCAGCCAGTACCCCAAGATTGACGAACTCCACAATGGCGAAATCGTCATAGTTTTCCAAAATCGCGGCAAATGGGCGGGCGTTGTCTATCGAACCCCGAACGCGACGTGCCATTCAACGAAAACCCACCCGGTCCCGTATGAGAAAAAGGGCTGGATTCGTACCGATTGGCTCAAAGACGTTGCGGGCTGATAGCACAGCACCGCGCGATCTTCGTTTTGGGCCGGTTACGGGTACGGACAAGGTCGAAGAGGGCGGCCTCGGAGCATCGGGTAAAATCCTCACGCTGGGAAATTCGATTTCAGGAAATCATGCAGCGTCGGCGCCGCTGCGTTCAAGGCTGTCCCCATCCCGCTCCCCTTTAGCGAAATCCGTTCCCGTCCCACCGGATGCTACGCAGCCCGCCGCCATGGGCGTGCATATAGATTACGGGAACGGGGTCGCCTTCAACCCGCACGCGCGCCCCCAGCGTTTCTAGCGTGAGCTTTAGCAGCTCGCCGCGCCGGACATAGATATTGACCGAACAGACTTGCATCCCGCAGCCCGAGCTGCGCGTCCCGTCCGCGCACCTGATGCCTTCATCGCTGATGATGAGGTCCGCCTTGCCGTCGCCGGTGAGATCACGCTCGATGACCGAGGCGGAGTCGATCTGCCCGTTCTTGCCGCCGCACGCGCCTGCGATTGCTTCGGCGACCAGGTAATTCGCGGCCTTTGAGCGGGCTGCCGCTGCAACCGGCAAAAAGGCGATGATCGCAGCACAAACGACAGTTCGCGTTAGGAAGGGCCATATCATTACGACGTGTGTCTTGCTGATTTTTCTATTTGTCATCTTGCCGGTGTTGCCCGGGAAGTCGAGGCCCTTAATCGGTTTCATTTTGGCGTGTTCGCGCATCGTACATACTCAACGACCTTCCCCTTGGCGATTTCTCGCAAATGCCCGTCAGGCATAATTTTCCAGTGCAGCGTGAGTTTATAGTTGTCACCCTCCCCTGCGCAGGAAAGGTGGACAAGCCACCCGCCCCCGTCCGGGGCGGCGCGTTTTGTCGTGCAATCGAATTCATGTCCTTCAATCCCCTTGGGCATGATTCTGAATGGGCCAGCGCCGCTGAAATCGCACTGGCCCGCCTCTCGTGTCCACACGCCGAGATAAGCACGATCGATGGCCAACGCCGGGCTGGAGATCGAAAGCAGGATTGGGATAAGATGCTTAGTCAAGATCGGTGAAACACTTTGCTAAACGGGCGATCAAGGGCTCGTATAACGCGCTTTCGGCGCGGTCATAGGTCAGCTCGAAAGATTTAAACTGGTCGTCATGGCTGTTATAGAGGACTTTAGAATAGAAGACAGTCTGACCGTTCTGACCGGACACGACGAACCAGTTCGCCTTTAACATTTTGTACGTCACCTTGCCTGAAGGCCCGGCCAGCCGCGACCCGGTATCGGCCAACGTCTTTTTGAGCGATTCATCCAGCGCGTTGTTCGATCCATAGACGATAAGTTCCGCGCCGTCACGCGCCAGAAATTTCTGGCCGTCGCCATTATCCGGCTCTCCCTGGGGAACCATTAAGTCGGCAGGATAACAGATGCGATACTGGAATCTTGCATTGGTGTACGTCTTCCAGCTATGGCGGTCGATCCCATCTCCTGGATCGCCAAGAGCAAACCCGGCGCAGGTCAAAGCCGACACCAGAATGAAATAGATGGCGGTACGCTTTCTCTGCATGCAAGAAACTTACGCTTACAGTGAAAACCCTTCAATCTCGTCGCGCCACAGCGATCCCCGCCAGAGCCATGGTTTGGTCCTCAATTTGGTATATCGAAGAACCGCCTTCGTTCGCAGTCGAAATCGATCACTAGGCCATCTTTATCGTATTTAGGAGAAAATCCACTGAGTCGGGACGACGCTGGGAATGCCTGCTTTTCCAAGAGGGAATATGCTCCGTACCCTCCATAACTGACGCAGCGAGCGCCCTCGATCGTGTGCATTACAAAACCGCCAGCGCGCGGAAAAATATCGAGCGTGCAGCGTTGGTCCGGGTCGCTGTCGGACTTCTCCTGATAACGCCATCCACCATTATGCGGGATCGCAACGCCCTCGACGCTGATGATATGCTGCCGCTCGTCGGCGCCCATCACTTTGAAGCTCATAGCCATATTCGGCTCGAGCCGTTCGATGAAGGACATGTCGCCCTTGCAGAAAATACCTCCCTCGGCGGCCTTCGCGGCGGTGGGAGCAATCACCAATGCCGTCACGAGGAAAAAGCCGCCTATGCGCCCGCGCCTCAACATCTGACGACCCCCAATACTCGACCCTGCGTAGTCATATCACTCGACAGTGATAACGGCCATTGGGGAAATCCCTTCACCGCTTAAAATGGTTCCATTTGGCTGTGAGCCTGATTTAACCGGGCGGCGTTCACCCTGCATCCCCGCAATCGGCGCAGACGCTTTCGTTCCCTTCGGGCATGGCTCCAGGCGCATGGCGTCGTTGCCAGACAGCGGCGGGCCAAGGAGCGCCGGGGTTAGGCATCGAAAGCGCCGGGCGTATCGTCCCCGGCATGACCGTTGACCTGTCCGCCGGAGCCTTTGCGAAGGAGGAGCCTTTTCCGCGCCACCCATTCCATGAGGTGCGGCGGCAGGCCGTCCCACCCTCCCGCCAGTTCTTTCGTCCAGTTCTCGAACAGCCCCCGGAGGACGAAGGTTTTTTCGCGATCCGAAAGATACGGGAACGCCGCGACGGCATCCTCCGGCGACCCGGCCCGCAGCAGGGCGTGGAAGGCCGGCATATCGTAACTCTGGATATAAGCCCCCGCGTCCGGCACGTATTTTTCGTCGGCATCCGGGAACAGAAAATCCCGCTCTGACAGGCATTGCACCGGCAGGCCGTTGTCCATGTAAGCAGTCGTTGCGCGTCGCATTTCATCCCCCTTGTTTCAGGCAGGGGAGGAATCCTAGGCGCACCGGAATCCGCAAGCCAGAGTCCTTCGATTCAAGTTTTCGTGAATCGCCTGATCGAAACAAGTTGACATGCGATAGGCTACAGGTTACAGTGCCCTATGATAAAGGGTTTTCGGCATCGTGGTTTGAAGCGTCTTTTTGAGCGCGGCGACAAATCACAGGTCCGGGCGGACATGCTGGACAAGATCGAAAACATCCTGGCCGTGCTGGACCATGCCGATACGCCGGAAAAGATGGACCTGCCCGGCTTCCATCTGCACCCGATGACGGGCGACTTACGCGGTTTCTGGTCTGTCACCGTCCGCGCCAACTGGCGGATTATCTGGCGCTATGACGGAGCCGACGCCGTGGACGTGGAATTGATCGACTACCACTAGGAAGGAACGAACCATGCCGATGAAGAACCCACCGCATCCGGGCCGGATTGTCCGGCAGGAGTGCATTGAACCCCTCGGGTTGACCGTCACGGACGGCGCGAAGGCGCTTGGCGTGTCGCGCAATGCCTTGTCCGAATTGCTGAATGAGCGGCGCGGCATTTCCCCGGAAATGGCGATCCGGCTGTCAAAGGCTTTCGGCAGTGCGCCCGAGACATGGGCAGCCCTGCAACTCGATTACGACATGGCGCAAGCGATGAGGCATGCCGACCAGATCAAGGTCCGGAAAGTGCCGCAGCCGCAACTCTAGCCCTTCATCAACAGCCGCCGCAGCGTCGAAGGATCGACACCGGGCGACCTGCGCCCTGCCTTCCCCTGCAACGATCGTGCGCCGCTTAGGAAATTGCTCAGATCGTACTCCGGAAGGCATCGAGCGCCCCCGGCCCCGATGACTGCAAATCGGCACGCGCGGCCTCTTTCTGGCCCGTCAAGCCTTGCGTTTCACTGGCCGCAGGATCAGCCGTCAGGCGGTCATAAGACCCCGCATGGACGCGCCGCAGGAGCGCCACGCGGCTTGCGTCATCCGGCGACCGGTCGAGGGCGTCAAACGCCGCTTTGAACAGGGTTTCAGCGATCAGCTTCCAGTTTGCCGCTTCCCCTTCGTCCCGGTCGAACAGCTTGATTGCGAACTTGCGCACCAGCGCCGCCCCGGCATCTACCCCGGCGGGTTTTTTCGGCATCCTTGCAGCGGTCGAGCGGCCTTTCCTCATTGTTCAATTGTATCATATTTTCAGGCCGCGCGGCGCTCCTTGCTTCTTGTCCGCCGACGCCTTGGCGTAGGAGGATAGCGAAGGAGGATTGCGACGTACCGGACCTCCTGGTACCGGCGAAGGGCCGACACCGCCACTTTTGGCGAGGCTCTTGCGTAGAAGGCCGGATTTCAGCCGAATTGCGCCACAAAAGGCTGTGAAGCTCCTTCCCCCTTTTTCCCGGCCCGGAACAATGCAAACACCACTGTACGGCCTCCGAAGGGTAATGCTGGCAGATCTCCCGCCGTCCGTTCCCATGCTTGACACCATGCAGATGCAGGCCAAAACGATTCCCCCACTGTTATGCGCCAGCCGTTTGCAGGCGTCGGGTTTCACGACTGAGTGCAGTGCTTCCCGTTGCTCCGGTATGCCCGCCGCCGCTCCATCACCGGCTTAATCCCCCTCGCCAGCCCTAGAGTGCCAAACCTGGCGGAACGCGGCCCTATGGCCGCAAGCACTTCTTTGGCTCCCCCGAAGACGGTCCCCCCAAACAAGTGCTTGCGCCCGGTCCTGTGCGCCCCGCTGACGGAAAGGCACGGCTGGCAAGGGGTCAGCCCTCAACTGAAGGAGACTTACACTGGCATTCCCCAGATAACCGGGAATGTGCCAAGCGCGTATCATTGATCTCCTGCCGTGACATCGGACATTCGTCCTATACCGGCATTATTTTCCGGATCGCCCGCTTATTGAGGTTGAGATTGCCGCGCTGCGGCGCTGCTGTGGTGCTCCGGCACACCAAAACCAGTGACATGGGCGGATCGCGCACCGGACAATACAGAGTCGGTTGTGATCAAGACGCACTTCTCCCTTAGTTTTTGCTCGACGCATGACGACCGAACACTTCACGCAGGCGCTGGATTGGGCGGCGGCCGCAGGTCGGCGATCATTCGTAGGATGTCCGCGAAGAGATTTTTCGGAATGGCGACTTCGGCCATCTGAAACGCGACATAGCGGCCATGGCTCACGATCTTCGCGCCGATCTTGATCAGCTTTTCCTTCAGGCTCGTCAGTGACCAATCCTTTATCGGTTCGGGCGTCGCCAGCGTGCGCAGAAAATTACCGAGATTGTAGGCCAGCGCATGAAGCTGGAGACGGACGGCGTTAGCAGCGAACGACCGACATGATAGCCGGGTCCACTTGATTGCGCCTTTTCCTTCCTTGATCCATTGCTCACACGTGCCGCGCTTGTTGTAGAAGGCGACGACATTCTCGGCGGAGCGCGCCATGTTCGTCACGATGAAGCCGACGCGCGGATAAAGCTCGCCCGGATGCCATTCGACCTTGGCGATCACCCGGCGCGGCTGCGACCAGCTTCCCGCTTGATAGGTGAAACTTGCATGGGATCGGCAGACGTCATTGGACGGGCGACCAACCGGGCGTTTGAGCAGATAGCCGATCCTCTCTTGCAAGATGTGATTGGCGGGCAGACGGATCGCATATTTGATCCGTTCTGCCTCCAGATATTCGTAAACTTCGGGGTTTGCGAAGCCGGCGTCGGCGCGGAAATAAATGCGTGAGACCTTGCCTTGATACCGCGCCACGACCGGCTTCAGCACCGCCTCCCATCCATCGGCGCTGTGAACATTGCCGGGGCGCAGGGCGCAGCGTTCCAAATCGCCATATTGGTTGAAAACGAACAGCGGATGATAGCAGGTGCAGTCATAGTGACCGTTCCAGACACTGTGTTCCTGTTCGCCATGCGTCGGGCTCACGCTCGAATCCATGTCGAGCAAGATACCTCTCGGCGGACGGCGACCATGAACGCTGTCGATCCATTTGCCGGAGAGATCAGCGAGCGCCGAAAGGTTCTTTTCCGCCGTGAGCCAGCGCGTCTCAAAGCGGCCCATCTGGCTCGGCGAAGCCGCTGCATCCGAGGCCGCCTTTCCGCCGACTATCCACCGCATCGCGGGATCATGGCGCAGGCGTTGAGCGTCGTTCACGTCTTCATATCCGGCAAGTCGCCCAAATATGGATTGCCGCAACATCCCGACGAGTGCATGCCGGCCATTCTTGCCAGTGCGTGCGTCGGAGAGCGCATCACCCGCCATCGCGCTGAGGCACAGCGCGTCGTCCAGTTCCCGGTATGCGAGCAAGCCTGCGTCGGAGGTAACCACCGATCCGCGAAAGTGAAGCAACAATCGGCGGTCGAAATCGAGCCTGAGAGCGCCATCATACGATTCACCCGCCGGGTTCGCCATGACGGCCTCATTCGATCCGAAATAACATGCTGATTATGTTAGCTGAATCGCGGCATCGACGCTGCAAATTATTGCCTCATCCGGCGTATGCGGGTTACAATGGCATACGGCAAAAACAACACGAAGAAAGCACCGCAACGCGAAACCACACCCCCGGCACTGATCGCCTGGGCCGTCGTGGAACGCGGGGAAAGCAAGTTCTGGAACCGCGTCGGCGCGGCCTGAGGACGGCGAGGGCCTGACACTGCAACTCGATCTGTTCCCGGTCACTGGCGGCCGGATCGTTCTCCGGGCACCGAAACAAGAGGAGGAAGGGGCTTAGGCCCCCTCATTTCCTTGCGGGGGCAGCGAAATGTTGGCGTCCTTTGGCACGGCACGATTTGACGATTAGCGATCATCATGCGCAGGATAGATCCCGCGAAGAATATGCGCCTGTTCTAGACTAGCAGGGCACAGCCCGATCTGTTCGGGCAATGGTGCCTTATACGCGAATGAGACGCAGGGGCAAGGACCAGTGCGCACGGTCCCCTATGACGCCGCAAGGGAAGGCGCATGACGCGCTGGCTGCGCAGCAGCAGGGCAAAGAGAGAAGGGGTATCGTGTCCGGTAAAGCTCGCCCTCTTGCGCGGGTTAGCTTAGGTAGTTTGAAATCGTATATGAATTTTATAGATAGGCGATATTCCTTCGGAGACTGTAGCGTCCCTTTGCAAAATAGATGCTTCAATTTTACTATTTGCCTAATTTCCGCAACCATACAGGAGCGCTTCCAATGTCGACATCTGATGAACAAATTAAGCGACCTGAAAAAGCATTGAATGAGAAATCCACTGAGAGGGAAAAGCCGATCGTGGCGGTTGAAAAAAGCAAAGACACAATACCTCCGCCAAAAGATGGTCCCGCCGCTTCTACGGACGCCACAGCAACACTAAAGATGTATGTGGACATCGTAAATTCGGAAAAGCAGGCGATTTGGGCGCGTCATGCGACAATGGTTGTTGGTAATTCTTTGATACTCAATGCAATTAAACAAGTTAAACTGGAAGAGACATTAGAAAATACGTACAGATTTTTCAACTTTATGGGTTTATTGCTTTGTATTGTTTGGTTAGCCATAGTATGCTTTGGATGGAGAAGGTGCTATCAGTTCATGATGGACGCGAAAAAACTACCTGCTTGTGGAGCGCCTAATCCTTTCAATGAATTTCCAAAATTTGAATACTGGATATTAGACCCTATTTTCATTTGTGCGATTTGTGTTGTTGCCATCTTTGCATCTATGTACGCATTCGGATTGTACCCATTTTGTCGATAGGTACATGAAGGGGGAAAGCCAAGACGACGTTGAGGGGGAACGAGGCCAGAGATAGATTTGCGCCATTCCTTCCTTTAAACAATCGTGCTCTTTATATGAGCTTAGTTTGGCGATAATTGGCAGGTACGAGGTAATGTGACCAGAAACTCGTTACATTGTTCAAACTCAATACGGACATGATCGCACACGCGTACTCTTTGTAACGCTACATCTCTTTCTTTTCTAGCGGCCTCTCCAAAGTAGTTAGTTACGCCTGCAAGCGAACCTGCAAAGATGACACCTGCACATGACACGAGTCCAATCAAAGCCTTTTCTTTAGAAGTCATTGAAATTTCCATATTTAAATGTGGATAAACGTCATAATATACCTAGTATATGAATGAAGTCATTATCAACAAAAAACTGATTTTCCATAGTAATGATGTGATAGCGCATTGGGGAAATTGTTTCGGGAAATTGCTCACACTGTATTGCGGAAGGCATCGGCGGCCCCGGCCCCGGTGACTTCAATTCGGCTTGCGCGGCCTTATTCTGGCCCGGCTTTTACTGCCCGCAGGATGATCAGCCGCCCCTGTGATCCGCAGGCCAAGCGCAGGCACATCCCACGCCGTCCAGTCCCATGCCTGATATGACACAGCAGATGCAGGCCAGAACGATTCCCCCGCTGTTTTCAATGCCAGCCGTTTGCATGCGTTGAGTTTCACGACCGAGTGCAGCGCTTCCCGTGTTGCTCCGGTATGCCCGCCGCCGCTCCATCACCGGGCTTAATCCCCTCGCCAGCCCTAGAGTGCCAAACCTATCGGAACGCGGCCCTATGGCCGCAAGCACTTCTTTGGCTCCCCCGAAGACGGTCCCCCCAAACAAGTGCTTGCGCCCGGTCCTGTGCGCCCCGCTGACGGAAAGGCACGGCTGGCAAGGGGTCAGCCCTCAACTGAAGGAGACTACAATGGCTTACGGCAAAAACACCACGAAGAAAGCACCGCAACGCGAAACCACGCCCCCGGCGCTGATCGCCTGGCACGTCGCAGAGCGCGGGGAAAAGAAGTTCTGGAACCGCATAGGTGCTGCATGGGAACACGAGGACGGCGAGGGCCTCACCCTGCAACTCGATCTCCTGCCGGTCGAAGGCGGGCGCATCGTTCTCCGGGCACCGAAACAAGAGGAGGAAGGGGCTTAACAGCCCCTTTTTCTCATCGGCATTGCTGAAGCCCGGAGTCGGGCTTCGGCCTTTCTTGTTGTCCGCCTCTTCCGGCCATTCAGCTCTTGCGCCAGATGAACGGCGGCCAATCCAGCGCGAAGAACTTCACGCCCGGGCAATCCTCGGCAGGCGCCACTCCCGGGTAGAATTTCCGCCAGCCCTGCATCCCGATGTAAAAGCATTGCGTGTAGTGGATGCATTTTCGTCCATCGGTATCGCATTCATAGGTCGTCAGCAGATGCGGCGTGCCGATCTGCGACGCCACCATGCCAATTCCAAGCACCGCAATCGCTGCACCGACCTTCATTGTTCGATCCCGTCGCAGCGCATCACGCGCGGTTTAGATATTGCTTTATCCGACGCCACATCCTGAAAATCAGGATCGCGGCGGCCAGCGCGACAAGCAAATACGCGCCGATGATGTCGCCATGGTCTTTCCTCGGATCTGAGAGCGTCCGTTCCAGATAGGATTACGCAACAAGGGAAATCCAAACGTCTCTCCCCCAATTCAGACGCGGCTTTTGTTCCGCATGCCGGAGCGCCAACTCGTCCTTCTTGAAGATCCCGCCGGTCATTTTCGCGGACCTTTCCCCGGCAGCAGCGTCTGGCTATGCCCGATCGCGAGTCGGGTGGACGACCCGCCCTGCCACGCAGCATCGAGGGCTTCGAGCGGGGCCGTCTGGAATTGCGCGCCGCAGCTGTCCCGGCAGGTGAAAGAACGGCCGGAGCTGCGGGCGCCGCAGATCAGCGTTTTGCAGTTGGCGCAGAGGGTCCAGCCCGATGCCGCCGCGCACCAGGCGCAGGACACGGTCGATAAATCCACGTCCTCGGTCCGGACCCGGAGCGCTTCTGCCGGGCGCAAAAGCCCCTGCAACCGCTCAATCGTCGTCGCCTGTTGCGGCTCGACCTTGTCGACGCTCTCGCACCGGAAGCGCTGTGCCGCAGAGAAGCGGGCGAACGTCACGCGAAAAGCGCGGTCATGCCTGGCGCAGGCAAAATCCAGCACGAAACGTTCAGGCGTGCCCGTCAACTCCCGCAGCCTGGCAAGCTGCTGTTCCCGAATGATCGTCAGTTCAGATTTGTGGCTCATTTCTTCCATCCTTTTCGCTTGAGAATGAGGGTGCGCGCTTGTGTGACAAGCTGCGCCAGATAGTCGGAACCGCCCGTGTCGGGATGGACGCCTTGCATGATCCTCTTGAATCGCGCGTCCATGTCCGGCCGGGTAAAGGGTTCCACGAGACCAAACAAACTCAACGCATCGGTATAGTCATCGCGTTTGGGCCTGGTCTGTCCGGTCACTTGCCGGCGAAATTCATCCCATGGCATCACGTTGCGGAATTCGGCCCGCCAGATCTTTCGCTGCGCCCGCCACTCCGCGCCGAAGGCAACCCATTTTTCAGACTGGTCGAGCGCGACTTCAAAGGGCCATGCCGCCGCGACCCCGAGCGCTTCGCCTGCAATGCAAGCGGCCCGCACCGACAGGCAGGTCAGGCGCTTCAACAGCGCCCATCCGGCACGGATGGCGGCGAGCATCAACACGAACAGCGCGTACAAGGCGACGGCATCACCGATAAATTTGCACAGCTGCCAGAGCTCCATGCCCTGCGGCAGTGAGGAGGTCATTGCAAGCCCCCACTCTCGAAAGGATCGGGCATGTAGCGCCCGCGCGGGAACAGCTTGTCGTAAGGCGTCCGGCGCAGCAGAAACGCCTCGCCCGTCTCGGTGAACACGGCCATGTTTCCACTGGCCCGGCTTGTCGCCTTGGCGAGTTCCTGCGAATCGCGCAGATTGGCGGTTCCCGCCAATTCCCAGTCATACCCTTCGGGGCCGCGCATCCTGCGCCAGAGAACCCGCTTGCCGAGGCGTTCGGACAGGTATCGTGCCGTGGTCTGATCGTTCATGGCGAAGGCCTGCCACATGCCGGCATTGCCCATGAATGTTTCCCAGTTTTGCGGATACAGTTCCTGAACCTGCGCCAGGTTCTGAAGGATCGGCCACAATTTGACGCCGTAGCCCGCCATCAGGCCTGCGGCCTTCGCCAACTGCTGGAGGCGGCCGAGCGCGTAGAATTCATCGAGCAGGAACAGCGTCGCGTGCCTGCCCTTGCGCCCTTCGGCGGCTGCCTGCAGGGCGAGATTGACGAACAGCCGGAGGAACCGCCCGTGGATGTCCAGATATTGCGGCGGCAGCACCAGATAGATCGTGGTCGCGCCGTTGTTCAGATCATGCAGGCTGAAATCCGACGCGGCGAGGGTTCGGCGCATGCCCGTGCTGTCCAGCCATTTCGTATGAGAGATGGCCGTGGCGACGACGTCGCCGGCCGCATTCTTGCCGGCCTGCAGGACCAGCGACGCAGCCGCCTGCGCCAGCCCGCCCATGTCCGACATGCCTCGCAAAGGCGGATCGACCTTCGGGTCGCTTTCGAGCGGCGGCCCATCCGGATGAATCAGGAGATCCCGTACCGTGCCGAGATGCTTGTCCTCCTTCGGAATGTCCGGGCTCATCACGACGTAGTCGATCAGACCGCTGATGATGACTTCTGGCCGACGTATCCCAGAAATTGTCCTTCCCTTTTGTATCGGGAACGACAAGAGCGTCCGCGATCAGCTCGACGCGCTCCGCATAGTCGTCGGCGCGCGGATCGAGGCCGGCGATTGGATTGAAGCGCGCCTTGCAGTCCTGCAGCCGGGGGTCGCGGATTTCGCCCAACGGATCGAGAATCCGCACCGTCTGCCCGAGCGGATGCGTCAGGCCCGCTCCCCCCTTGCCGCGCGCCAATGCCGTGACAAGGGCATTCTGACCTTTCGGATCGATGACCAGGACCGAGCCCCGCCATGTGATGAGATTCGGTATGATGACCGACCGGCCCTTGCCCGCCCGGTTTGTCGCAATGGTGCAGACATGGCGGTCATCGCTGAAGCCGACGATCCATTTCGGATCGAAGAGCGATGCGCCAAGCAGCACCTGTCCCGGCCGCCATGGATTCGCCCATTCATCCATCAGCCCGGAGAAACTGGACGTGCCGCCCAGTCCGACATGCCGCCCCGCCAGGAACCAGCGCAGCGGACGGGTCGCGCGTCCGAGGAAGATCTTGAACGGCCGCAGTCCGCACCATGCGAGCAGGGCAGCCATGCCGGCGGCCAACAGTGTCCCGCCGATCACCGCTTGCAACGCCAAGCCGATCGATGCCGTCAGCACGATGAACGCCGCCCCATGCGCGGCCCAGCCGATGACCCGACGCCCCGGCGCCGATTGCCACATGCCGGCGGTGCGCTGGTTTGTCATCGAGCCTTGCAGCCCGGCGGCTGCGACCAGCCCGCAGAGCATCAGCCCACCGAGGATCGCGGGACCATTGGAAGAGAGCTGGCGGGCATAGGCCGCCGGTGCATGTTGAAACAGGAAATGCGAAAACGGGTCCGAAAACTGGAACCATGCGAACCCGCACGCGATGGCGATGATCAGGCCCATGATCTTTACTCCACCGCTTCTGTGGTGAAGGCAGCCGCGCGGTCAGCCGGCATCGCCTCGCTGTCCGCATCGTCTGCATTCATGGGGACTGGCTCTGCTTCGCCGCCAGCCGCAGCGCTTTCCTGCGCCAGCGGCGGCACGTGCATCGCGCCGTGTTTCGGGCAATGCGGCGGCCCGCAATCCTTGATCCACCGCGCGGCAACGCGCACGGTGTAACCGCAGCCCGCGCCGAGGCATTCGGCTTTGAGCATGCGCGTTCCCTGCTTTTTTGGCCGGTCTGCTACAACTTCGCCCGCCAGCGTCACGCGATCGAAGTTCAACCGTGCGTGGGGAAATGGCCCGAGGGACGCGGCGAGCTCGTTTAAACGCTCCTTAAGGACCGCGCCGGGCATGGCGTGCCGCATTGGCCCTTCAAGCCCGATCCGGAGCGCCGCTTCCCTGAATGCCTTGCCGTGCTTTACATCCGGCGGCAGCGCGGCATGCACCAGCTCATGCGCGAGGATTCCGAGCACCTCGGCAGGGTCCGCAAAATCGGCCCGGATGATGATTTCATGGTGGCCGTCATCGGACGCGCCGGCATGCCAGCACTCTCCGGCCACCTTTCCTTTTTTGCCGTGCGACGTGAATGCGACGGCGTATCTGATTTTTTCCGGCAGGATAAGGCCATGCTTCGCGAAGTAAGGCCGTAATTCATTGGTGGCCGCGCGCAGATAGCTTTCGCGGCTGTTGTGGTCGTTCGTTGAACGGGGTTTCAGCACCGTTGCATTCTCCGCGTTAAATTCTGCGGAAGATGATGCGCCGGTTCCCTTGGTCAGGTCCTGGTCAAAGTCGGAGGACTTCGGATGCACGGTGAGGTCGAGCAGCAGACATTCGACGCAGTCGAGCGTGAGCTGATCCGCAAAAAGCTGATCCGTTACATGGAAGAAAACGGCATCGGTGCGCCGACACTCGCAGAGCGGGTTAAGGACTCACACCCGCGAAAAACGGAAATCCCACTGTCGACCCTGCAGCGATTCCTGGCCGGATGGGGGAAGAACAAATCCTGTGTGGCTCTATGCCATCGCTTCGTCGAACGCGTGGTCGTTTCCGACCCCGTTGCCAAGCTTGGAGAACGCCTGTCGATCTTCTATGGCGCGGGTAACGGGCACGACTATTCGGGAGATTATGTCCTGGAGCATAGTCGCAAGGACGATCCATTCGGCCTTAAATATCCCGAACCCTTAATGAAAATTACCCCTGATGCTGGATTTTGGCGCGTTACAGAAAGGAGGTATTCTGATCCGGATGACACAATTTACGACGGCGTTCTCGTTTGCTCCGGGGAGGTTGCCGTTGTTGTGATGAAAGGGCGACTAATGGGCCTTGCGCGAAACTATACGCTCTGGCACGAAAAATACCTGCTGCACGCGCGCGGCGTAAAGGTGAGCTTCAAAGGTGGGAGCTTACAAAAATTGGCTGTGGAGCAAATCTCTTTTCGCCTGGGAAAAAGAAGATAATGGCCAAAATCTCCTCACTAAAAGGAAGCCTTCGGAAGAGTGGGGCGACCCGAGCCGCGCAGCTTAAAAATAGCCCATCGCTTGACCCTGAAGCAGCCAAAAACTTGCTTTTAGAAAGCGCCTATCAAGGGAATACCAAAGCTGTGGAATCCCTGTTGGCAGACGGTGTGCCGATCGACACCTTCCACAACGTGACGGGCATGACAGCGCTTCATCTGGCGGTTGGGCGTAATCACCTCGAATTGGCGCGCATTCTTGTAGAGCGCGGCGCATCGTTCATGCCCGACAAGCAAGGCCGGATGCCGACGACAATTGCCGCCGAGTGCGAGGTGAGCCCAGAACTCTGCGATTTCATAGTCGAAGCAGAAGCGGCAGCCGAGGTCAGGGCCAAGGGCGTTTAAACCCGCATACGCCGGATGAGGCAATAATTTGCAGCGTCGATGCCGCAATTCAGCTAACATAATCAGCATGTTATTTCGGATCGAATGAGGCCGTCATGGCGAACCCGGCGGGTGAATCGTATGATGGCGCTCTCAGGCTCGATTTCGACCGCCGATTGTTGCTTCACTTTCGCGGATCGGTGGTTACCTCCGACGCAGGCTTGCTCGCATACCGGGAACTGGACGACGCGCTGTGCCTCAGCGCGATGGCGGGTGATGCGCTCTCCGACGCACGCACTGGCAAGAATGGCCGGCATGCACTCGTCGGGATGTTGCGGCAATCCATATTTGGGCGACTTGCCGGATATGAAGACGTGAACGACGCTCAACGCCTGCGCCATGATCCCGCGATGCGGTGGATAGTCGGCGGAAAGGCGGCCTCGGATGCAGCGGCTTCGCCGAGCCAGATGGGCCGCTTTGAGACGCGCTGGCTCACGGCGGAAAAGAACCTTTCGGCGCTCGCTGATCTCTCCGGCAAATGGATCGACAGCGTTCATGGTCGCCGTCCGCCGAGAGGTATCTTGCTCGACATGGATTCGAGCGTGAGCCCGACGCATGGCGAACAGGAACACAGTGTCTGGAACGGTCACTATGACTGCACCTGCTATCATCCGCTGTTCGTTTTCAACCAATATGGCGATTTGGAACGCTGCGCCCTGCGCCCCGGCAATGTTCACAGCGCCGATGGATGGGAGGCGGTGCTGAAGCCGGTCGTGGCGCGGTATCAAGGCAAGGTCTCACGCATTTATTTCCGCGCCGACGCCGGCTTCGCAAACCCCGAAGTTTACGAATATCTGGAGGCAGAACGGATCAAATATGCGATCCGTCTGCCCGCCAATCACATCTTGCAAGAGAGGATCGGCTATCTGCTCAAACGCCCGGTTGGTCGCCCGTCCAATGACGTCTGCCGATCCCATGCAAGTTTCACCTATCAAGCGGGAAGCTGGTCGCAGCCGCGCCGGGTGATCGCCAAGGTCGAATGGCATCCGGGCGAGCTTTATCCGCGCGTCGGCTTCATCGTGACGAACATGGCGCGCTCCGCCGAGAATGTCGTCGCCTTCTACAACAAGCGCGGCACGTGTGAGCAATGGATCAAGGAAGGAAAAGGCGCAATCAAGTGGACCCGGCTATCATGTCGGTCGTTCGCTGCTAACGCCGTCCGTCTCCAGCTTCATGCGCTGGCCTACAATCTCGGTAATTTTCTGCGCACGCTGGCGACGCCCGAACCGATAAAGGATTGGTCACTGACGAGCCTGAAGGAAAAGCTGATCAAGATCGGCGCGAAGATCGTGAGCCATGGCCGCTATGTCGCGTTTCAGATGGCCGAAGTCGCCATTCCGAAAAATCTCTTCGCGGACATCCTACGAATGATCGCCGACCTGCGGCCGCCGCCCAATCCAGCGCCTGCGTGAAGTGTTCGGTCGTCATGCGTCGAGCAAAAACTAAGGGAGAAGTGCGTCTTGATCACAACCAACTCTGTATTGTCCGGTGCGCGATCCGCCCATGTCACTGGTTTTGGTGTGCCGGAGCACCACAGCAGCGCCGCAGCGCGGCAATCTCAACCTCAATAAGCGGGCGATCCGGAAAATAATGCCGGTATAGGACGAATGTCCGATGTCACGGCAGGAGATCAATGATACGCGCTTGGCACATTCCCGGTTATCTGGGGAATGCCAGTTAAACGCTCTCTGTCCGGGGCATTACGCGACTTTGACTACCCTCGTATGCACGCGCGATGACGCTGCGAATCCCCCTAAATCACCATATCAATTCTGCAAATATGCCCCTCTGTTTCGGCGTATTCGATTCTATAAAGTAAACCTTAAGTTATATATCTAATAATATTAGCAAACGCAAACTCACCACTTCGTTGTTTTCAAAGTGTTGAAATATTCAATATTGTACAGTTTTGCCTCGTAAGATCTTTTATTCTCACATGCCGCCTCAATATATGTTGAAATTGTTAGTTGTATAGCCATATACTAAGTATAGGGGATAGCGAGCAATGTTTTTGTATTACAAAAACGCTCGTCAGGGGGGCACCCCCTGAAACCCCGCTGGCAGGCGGCCATGTACGATGACTCGACGAACACCACCCTTCCGCAGAGGCGGCAGGCCTCGCAAAACCGACTCCGAAAAGCGCAAGCTGCTTATTTCGGCCCGCGTGCGTCAGGACGAGCTGGCGGCCATCGAGGGCCGCGCTGCAGAACACAACATCCCGCTGTCCGACTTCCTCCGGGAGCAGGCCCTGTCAGGCACAATTCTCGTTCGCCGGTCGCGCACGTTAAGCGCGATCGATCGGCACGACCTCGCCCGGATCGGTTCGAACCTCAACCAGATCGCCCGGGCCTGCAACGCGACCGGCGACACATTCCGGGCGCGCAACATCGAGGCGACCCTGGACGAGTTGCGCAACCTGCTCAGACGCCTCGACGCGCCAGGGCAGGCCTCCGATGAACTGGGCAAAGGGTAGAGCTACCAAGGGGCGCGGGACGTCATTCAAGGGCGCGCTTGTATATGTCCTGCACGATAAGGATGCCCAAACATCCGAACGCGTCGGTTTCATTGACCTGCACAATCTGGCGACCGACGATCCGCACCGCGCCTGGCGCGAAATGAAGGCCCTGTGTGATGCGGCCAACGAGTTGAAGCAGCGTTCTGGCGTCAAGGCCACCGGGCGCAAGCTGACCAAACCGGTTTACGCGTTTACGCTCAACTGGCACGAGGCCGACAAGCCCGACGCAGCCCATATGCGCGAGACCGCCGCCGACGCCTTGCGCGCCCTCGGCATGGAGAATCGTCAGGCGGTCATCGTCGAACATACCGACCGGCCGCACAAGCATGTCCATGTCATCGTCAATCTGGTCGACCCTGAAACCGGGCAGGCCGTGCCCCTGTCGAACGACGCCCACAAACTCGACCGGTGGGCCGATGACTACGAGGTGGCCCGGGGCGTTATTCGCAGCCCCGACCGGCGGGCAAAGTTTCATGCCCTCGACAACGGCATCGAGCCGCCGAAGCGACCGGCCCAGGCGAAATCGCGCGAGGAATGGGAGGCCACCCGGAAACTCAACGGCGAAAAAGCGAAACAACGCGCCGCCGAAATCAAAGTCGCCTATGCCGCCCATGTCGCCAATCTGAAGGCAGCGCAGGCCAGCGCGTTCAAAGCGCGCAACGCCGAGGCCGAGAAACTGTGGAACAGCTATACAGCCGACCGCAAGGCCGTGAACGACCGCTATCAGCCGTTTATCGATGCCATCTGGAAAAGCAAACGGAAGCAGCCGCCGCATCCCTATACCGAGCAGGCGCTTCGCGACCTCCAGGAAAGCGCCGAGTGGAAGCAACTCGGGCGCGCGCAGTTCGCCCAGCACCGCCTCTTCAACGCCCGCGAACGCTCCCTCCTTGGCGCGCTCGGCAACGCCGTGCGTCTTCACTATGCGGCCATGAGAGAGCGGGGCGGCCTTGCCAATCTGTTCAAGCTGATGATCAGCCCGGCCGCACGCCGGAAGCAGTTCCAGCAGCAGCAAGAGACCCAGAAGCAGGCCCTGCGACAACGACAGGCGCAGAGCCGCAATCAAAGAGCGGCAACCCTTAAGGCGGCGCGCCGGGTTGAACTGGCGAAAATCTCGCACGAGTTCCAGAAGAACCGGGAAACCATGAAAGCCCGTCACGCTTCCGAGGTTGCCGCACAGAAGACGGTCTGGCGACAGCTCGCGGCTGAACGTAAGAAGGTCTGGTCGGACTATCGCCAGGAATTCGCGATTAAAGAAGCCGAGCACGAAAACGCCGACCAGCAGCAATCTCATCGTGCCGAGTTTCGGGAAGCCGCCTCGGGAACCACCCGGGCCGAAGCCAAACCGGAACGCGAGCGGAAGGCCGATCAGAATCAGGGAAATGGAGCCGACCGTACACCGACGACCGAAAAATCACCCCGGCGGGACTGGCGCGCCAGACGGTCGGCGGCGGAACGCAAAGCCGATGGAACTTACAAAAAACGAGACAGAGGCAACGATGACGGCGGCCGCAGCCGGGAGCGCGATCGGCACGAGCCGGATTGACTTGCGCCAATGCCTGAAGACCCAAAATGCCGTAGTTTGGATTTAGCTCATTTTGCTAAGTGAGGCTGTGTAAAACGCGTTATATTCAAACCTTGAGCCTGGTTTGAAATTGTGCTATTTTACTAAGTGTGACTGAGCAAAAGAACAGTAAGTTAAACCAACTTGAGCGCACCTTGCCCGAAGGCCTCCTGGTCGATGCGGGCTGGATGGAGCAGCATGGCTATTCAACAGGCTTGCGCAGCCAGTATGTCTCCGCCGGCTGGCTGCTTCAACCGGTTCGCGGCACCTACAAACGCCCACTGGGCGAGCTTAGCTGGGAAAAGGTAGTCGTTTCTTTGCAAAAGCTGCTTGGAAGCGATTTGGCCGTGGGCGGGCGCACGGCAATCGACCTCCAGGGTTTCAGCCACTATTTGTCCGCCTCTGGACCCTTCACTATCCATCTCTACGGGACGCAGCCGCCGCCCGGCTGGCTCGCCAAGCTTCCGTTGAAAGAGACGTTCCGGTTTCACCGCGCGCAGGTCCTGTTCAAATCGCTCGCGCATGCGCCGGGATTGCAGGGCGGCACATTGCAGCAGCTGCCGGGGCCGTCCGAGTGGCCGCTCACGGTTTCGGCACCCGAGCGCGCCTTGCTTGAGTTGCTGGACGAACTGCCGCGCCGCGAGAGCTTTCATCAGGTCGATATGCTCGTCGAAGGATTGCGGACCCTCAGCCCGCGAAGGCTTCAAACGCTGCTTGCCGACTGCAAGAGTGTCAAGGTCAAGCGGCTGTTCTTCTGGTTCGCCGAGCGGCACCAGCCCCCGTGGTTAAAGCAGATAGACCGCGCGAGCATCGATCTCGGAACCGGGAAACGCATGCTCGTCAAAGGCGGCAAGCTCGATCCCAAATATCTCATCACAGTACCGGACGACCTCGATGCCCCTGTCTGAACGCTATCGGCGACAGGTCGCATTGTTGATCGCGGTCATGCCATTTGTCGCCGCCGAAAAGGATTTCGCCTTGAAAGGCGGCACCGCCATCAACCTGTTCGTCAGGGACATGCCGCGCCTTTCGGTCGATATCGATCTCACATACCTGCCGGTAGCGCCGCGACCGGAGTTGCTTGCGGCTATAGAAGCTGCCATGAAACGCATGGCCGCCGCGATCCGGGCGGGACTACCCGGGGTGCGCGTAACAGAAGTCGTTAATGCCCGTGAGCAGATCATAACCAAGCTCACGGCCCAGAGGCTGGATGCGCAGATCAAGATAGAAGTGACACCAGTCCTGCGCGGTTGCGTTTTCGAGCCCCGATTGCGCATGGTGTCACCGGGCGTGGAGGCTGCCTTCGGCTTTGCAGAAGTCCAGGTCGTCTCTTTCGCCGACCTTTATGCGGGTAAGATCGTGGCAGCCCTCGACCGGCAACACCCGCGTGACCTTTTTGATGTTCGTGACCTGTTGGCGAAGGAGGACATCGACGACGATTTGCGCCGTGCCTTCATCGTCTATCTCATCAGTCACGACAGGCCGATTGCGGAAGTGCTCGTTCCCCGGCGCAAGGATATTACACAGGAGTTTGCGCAGGGCTTTGACGGTATGACGGCCGAGGCCGTGACGCTGGACGATCTGCTTGCAGTACGCGAGACGCTCGTCGCCGCCGTGGCGGGAGGCATGCCGGAAGCCCATAAGAAGTTTCTTTTGGGGTTCAAGCGTGGAGAGCCTGACTGGCCGCTTCTGGGCATTCCGGACGCGGCGGACCTGCCGGCAGTAAAGTGGAAGCAGCTCAATCTGGACCGGCTTTCGCCACAAGCCCGCGCCCGGCTGGTCACGCAGCTTGAGGAGGCTTTGCGAAAACGTCATTAGGGCAATGTTCCAGATCGAGTTTCTCCAAGCCGCAGCGCGATCGTTACGACCACGAGTGATAAGCCTTCTGCAAGCCGTCGATATCGAGCTTGATCATTTTGAGCATGGCTTCGGCAACCCGCTTTGCCCGGCTCCGATCCGGATCTTTCATCATCGACCCGAGCGACGCAGGGACGATCTGCCAGGAGAGACCGTAACGGTCTTTCAGCCATCCACATTGCTCGACTTTGCCCCCGTCCGAAAGCGCCTCCCAAAGCCGGTCAATTTCTGCCTGATCGTCGCATTCCACCACGAACGATATGGAATGATTGAATGTATCCAGCGGCCCTGCACTGATCGCCATGAACGGTTGGCCTACCAGTGTGAATTCGACAACTTTCACCGAGCCCGCCGGGCCGCTCGGATTGTCAACCGGCAAAGCCGTCACGCAATCGACTCTCGAATTCGGCAGAACCGACGCATAGAAGGAAGCGGCCTCCTCGGCGTTATCCGTATACCAGAGGTGAGGAATTATTTTCATCAACACCGACTCCTGTGTGGCAGCTGTGACAGCCTCAAATTTTCGCGCTCACTCCCGGGACGGAGTTGGCGCGTTTTACATTCGGCCGCACTTTCACGTTTACGTCGACGCGCTGATCCAGACGGCCGAGAACCGTCATCAGGCGGTCAACCGTGAACCGCCCGATGTTCGCGTTCCGAATCCGGGAGAAATCGGCGGCGGCAATGCCCGTCAGTTCCGCAGCCTTGCGGACCGTCAGGCGCTTGCGGTCTAACGCTTTAACTGGCATTCCCCAGATAACCGGGAATGTGCCAAGCGCGTATCATTGATCTCCTGCCGTGACATCGGACATTCGTCCTATACCGGCATTATTTTCCGGATCGCCCGCTTATTGAGGTTGAGATTGCCGCGCTGCGGCGCTGCTGTGGTGCTCCGGCACACCAAAACCAGTGACATGGGCGGATCGCGCACCGGACAATACAGAGTTGGTTGTGATCAAGACGCACTTCTCCCTTAGTTTTTGCTCGACGCATGACGACCGAACACTTCACGCAGGCGCTGGATTGGGCGGCGGCCGCAGGTCGGCGATCATTCGTAGGATGTCCGCGAAGAGATTTTTCGGAATGGCGACTTCGGCCATCTGAAACGCGACATAGCGGCCATGGCTCACGATCTTCGCGCCGATCTTGATCAGCTTTTCCTTCAGGCTCGTCAGTGACCAATCCTTTATCGGTTCGGGCGTCGCCAGCGTGCGCAGAAAATTACCGAGATTGTAGGCCAGCGCATGAAGCTGGAGACGGACGGCGTTAGCAGCGAACGACCGACATGATAGCCGGGTCCACTTGATTGCGCCTTTTCCTTCCTTGATCCATTGCTCACACGTGCCGCGCTTGTTGTAGAAGGCGACGACATTCTCGGCGGAGCGCGCCATGTTCGTCACGATGAAGCCGACGCGCGGATAAAGCTCGCCCGGATGCCATTCGACCTTGGCGATCACCCGACGCGGCTGCGACCAGCTTCCCGCTTGATAGGTGAAACTTGCATGGGATCGGCAGACGTCATTGGACGGGCGACCAACCGGGCGTTTGAGCAGATAGCCGATCCTCTCTTGCAAGATGTGATTGGCGGGCAGACGGATCGCATATTTGATCCGTTCTGCCTCCAGATATTCGTAAACTTCGGGGTTTGCGAAGCCGGCGTCGGCGCGGAAATAAATGCGTGAGACCTTGCCTTGATACCGCGCCACGACCGGCTTCAGCACCGCCTCCCATCCATCGGCGCTGTGAACATTGCCGGGGCGCAGGGCGCAGCGTTCCAAATCGCCATATTGGTTGAAAACGAACAGCGGATGATAGCAGGTGCAGTCATAGTGACCGTTCCAGACACTGTGTTCCTGTTCGCCATGCGTCGGGCTCACGCTCGAATCCATGTCGAGCAAGATACCTCTCGGCGGACGGCGACCATGAACGCTGTCGATCCATTTGCCGGAGAGATCAGCGAGCGCCGAAAGGTTCTTTTCCGCCGTGAGCCAGCGCGTCTCAAAGCGGCCCATCTGGCTCGGCGAAGCCGCTGCATCCGAGGCCGCCTTTCCGCCGACTATCCACCGCATCGCGGGATCATGGCGCAGGCGTTGAGCGTCGTTCACGTCTTCATATCCGGCAAGTCGCCCAAATATGGATTGCCGCAACATCCCGACGAGTGCATGCCGGCCATTCTTGCCAGTGCGTGCGTCGGAGAGCGCATCACCCGCCATCGCGCTGAGGCACAGCGCGTCGTCCAGTTCCCGGTATGCGAGCAAGCCTGCGTCGGAGGTAACCACCGATCCGCGAAAGTGAAGCAACAATCGGCGGTCGAAATCGAGCCTGAGAGCGCCATCATACGATTCACCCGCCGGGTTCGCCATGACGGCCTCATTCGATCCGAAATAACATGCTGATTATGTTAGCTGAATCGCGGCATCGACGCTGCAAATTATTGCCTCATCCGGCGTATGCGGGTTTAATAATCTGCGCCGCCAGGATGGCGCGCAGTTGCTCAAGATCGGGGTTTGGCATGTCGAAGTCACGGAAGACATTGCCGCTCCCACGTACCAGTTCAAAATCGTCGCTCATCGAAATCTTTTCGGGCCACTTTAATCCATGCAATCGTCCGGGTTTTGCGCGTCATCCATTTTACGTTGTCATATCTGACAACATAAAGTCAATGAAATTGGGGCAAGCGCAGGGCCGTCCAAAAATTGGATAATTATGAATATTGGTTTATAATTAAGTATTGGAATACTTGGCGCAAGGATCGCCGAAAGCAACGTGACGGAAGCAGATTGGGAAGACACTGAGAGGCAAGAACGCCGCGATGGCCGGCTACCGGAAGGCAGCCCAACGCGCAAGCGCAGCGTTGCCGGTCAACGACCTCATTATCTTGACCTTGAAGAGGCCCGTCAGCTTCTTGCCGAGATGAATATTCACCTGACGCCACGCCAGATAAAGCGCTCGTCAGACATGGACGCGAAAGGAAAGCGCAAGCTGCCTTGGTTCATCGATCCCATCGAGGGGCGGCTTAGAATTGAAAGAAATGCACTGCTGAGCGCTTATTTCAATAGACAGGTCGAAGCAGAGCGAGCTTATGATAAATGATCTTTCAAAGATTGCAGTTTACCCAACAGATTTGCTATGAATATTCTATGGCAGACATAAGAAAACGAACCGGAACGAAGGGAACGACTTACCAGGTCCGCTATCCCTCCAACACGACGAAATCCGGCTACACCTATGCCACCTTCAACACGTTGAAGGAGGCACGCGCTTTTCTGGAAAGCGGTTCCTTACGGAAGAGAGGACATGCGCGGTCTGACGTCGGGACCGTCGCGGAGGCTACGGATATGTGGCTGCGCATATGCGAGAAGGAGGGGCTTAACGGCCGGGAGCCCGTCACGAATTATACCTACGAGAACTACGAGTACCGGGCCGGTTTCATCAAAGCCTATGACTGGCCGAAGCCGCTGGCTGACCTTACCGCGCCCGACATCGTGGGGTTCCGCTCCTGGCTGCTAAACGGCGAGGTAAGCCGTGCGGTCGCCAGCAAAGTGTTGTCGTCGTTTCACTCGGTCATGAAGGAAATGACCATCCGCGGGCATCTCGCGCATAACCCGGCCGTGGGAATCTCGGTGCGAGCGGATTCGCGTTATCAGGAGCCCGTCAGCATACCGACGAAAAAGGAGATTATCGCGCTTCTGGCCGCTGCCGACCGCTTGGCCAATTCGAAAAACAAACTGACTGCAAAAACCTGGCGACGCTATCGCCCGATGCTCTATCTTGCGGTGGATTCCGGGATGCGGCCGCAGGAGTATCTGGCGGCCAGCCGGTCAGCTCTTCGCGACAATGGCATCTATGTCGATCGTGCCGTCGAAGGCGGTGGCAGCGAGATTTCAGTCACGAAGACGCCGGCCGGGCGACGGTTCATAGAACTGAGCCCCGATACGCTCGATATGGTTGGTCATTATGCAAACAACCATGCCGCCGACAACAAGTATGATTTGATCTTCCCGTCGGAGAATGGGCGTTGGCAGTCCCGCCGTAACTGGCAGCGGCGAGGGTTCAATATCGCCTGTGAGGAGGCCGGTCTGGTGGAAACTGTGACCGTGGACGGCGAGGACTTCGACCAGGCGAAGTACCGACCCTACGATTTGCGCCACTTCTTTGCGTCGATGTTGATCGAAAAGAAAACCAACCTGAAGAAGATACAGGCCTTGATGGGCCACACCAATATCGAAACAACCCTCAACGTCTACGGACATTTGCTCGAAGACAGCGACCGCGATAAAATAGGCTCAGTAGGATTGCTAAGCGGGATGCTTGAGAAAAGTTGTGGCGAGTTTGTGGCAGGACAGGCATAAGAGCCGCAGAAACCAAAGACTTTTCTTGCATGGGGTGCAAGGGGCCGCAGGTTCAAATCCTGTCACTCCGACCATTTTTAAATCAAAGACTTATACCAAGTCTCTGAAAGTTTGACTCCTGAGGCGGATTCCCGAATTGGCATTTATCTGATTCACCATGGCAAACAGCTTTTGGGAGAGTTTGCCATGTCGACTCCGGTTCCGCTTCGCTCTGACTTTGACACGATTGGCCTGCGCATGCTGGCGCGGCGATCGCGTGACCCCGATCAGACCCGGCGTCTCTTGGCACTGGCCGAGATTTATGATGGCGGCTCGCGGCCGGATGCGGCGCGGATCGGCGGGGTCGGGGTGCAGATCGTGCGCGACTGGGTTGTCCGTTTCAACGCCAAAGGTCCTGATGGTCTCTTGACCGGCAAAGCGCCGGGCGCTCCCAGCATCCTCGGCGAGCGCCAGCGCCAAGCCTTGCGGCAGGTCGTGGAAGATGGGCCGATTCCCGCCCTGCATGGCGTCGTCCGCTGGCGGCTGATCGATCTGGCGCAGTGGCTCTTCGAAGAGTTCCGGGTTTCGATCTCCAAGCCGACGCTCAGCCGCGAGCTGCGGCATATGGGCTTTCGCAAGCTCTCGGCGCGACCGCGCCATCATGCGCAAGACGAGGAAGCCGCGGCGGCTTTTAAAAAAACTTTCTCGCCCTCGTGGAGGAGACCGCCGCAAAAGAGGCTCCTGGCAAGCCGATAGAGATTTGGTTTCAAGACGAAGCTCGGATCGGGCAGAAAAACAAGGTCACCCGCCGATGGGCGAAACGCGGGACACGGCCTTCGGCGCCGCACGACCAGAGGACGAGTTCAGCCTATATTTTCGGCGCCATCTGCCCGGCCGAAGGAAAAGGCGCCGGGCTCGTACTACCCTCCTGCAACAGCGAGGCCATGGCCCTGCATCTCGAAGAAATCTCGCTTGCGGTCGCACCAAGCGCGCATGCGCTCGTTCTTCTCGATCAGGCCGGGTGGCATGTCTCGGCGAAGCTTCCCGTCCCGGACAACATCACGCTCTTGCCGTTGCCGCCGAAATCGCCCGAGCTCAATCCGGTCGAGAACATCTGGCAATTCATGCGCGACAACTGGCTCTCGAACCGCGTCTTCGAATCCTACGACGACATTCTCGACCACTGCTGCTTCGCCTGGAACAAGCTCATCGACATGCCCTGGAAAATCATCTCCATCGGAACAAGAGAGTGGGCCTATCGGTCGTGATCAGCGAGACTTGGTATTAGCTGAATATTATAGAAACAAATCGGTGAATTCGACGAACTTTGCCACAAAAATCCGGTCCCCTGAAACCCGCAGAAATCCGCGATTGTCCGTCTTGGTCCGCGTCGGCCTGTGGCGAGCTTGTGGCAAGTTTGGATGATCGTTCGTGGCCGCCGAGCATCCGTCGCCACGGCTGACGCGCGCAAGAAGGACGCCGCCACGAAATGAGAGGCGGACGATAGCTAACGCCGGATGATGGTTTCGTCGGTGGGTTTCCGGTTGCCAACGCCCCACGTGTTTTGAATCGCGCCCTCTTTTGCGAGCTTGGCGCACATGTCTTTGACGTCCGTCTCGCGAAGCATATAGGCTTCGAGCAGGGCGTCCACGACATTTGCGAATTTCATCGCGCCACCGCCCGAGACCATCTTAAGAAGTTGATCTGCTGCCAGCTTCTTCTGCTCCTCGACCAACTGATCGATACTGGCCTCCTGAATGGTAGCGTCAACTCCAGAGAACAGGTCCATTGTTTGAGTGCGCGCTTCACGCTTGCGCTCCTTTGCGTTTGCGCGGTTTTTCGCGTGCTCGCGCAATGCGGCATATTCGGTTTGACGGAATGCCTTCAGGCCCGCCCGGTTCTTGGTTCCGTATGCGAGGAAAAAATGCGGTCTATCCGCAGTGCTCTTATCGATCTTGGTAGAGACGACGTAGCTGAAGTTGCCTTCCTGTTTAAGCGTTTCACGGAACAGCTTTTCCACTGCTGGCCCCGGCGCCATCGACTTGTCGAGCCGTTCCCACCAGCCGGGACCACCTAGGATCGGATCAAGCGAAGCGATCGTAGCTTTATCCTGACTTGTCACGAAGCGGCTGATATGCGCGTACATGAAGTTGATCAGCACTTCACATTTTGATGAGGCGAAAATCGATTTGATTTTCTGGAACGGGTAACCCGTCCAGCCAGTCGGATCGATGAAGATCAGTGGGAATGCGCTGCCAATCGCCCCGTGGATTTGCTGTACTGCGTCCTCGAATTTTCCGCAAAAAGTTTGAACCTCAAAGCCTTCGCTTGGCTTATTATGGGGAGCGACCGCCTGCACCAGCTGTGTATAAGCTGCCGGATCGTTCTCCGAGAAGAAGCATCTTATTCGTCGGCGCTTCCCCGTGTCTGCTAGAATGCGAGCTTGAGCATCTTTCAGGACCTCGATTGCAATCATGAACGACGTGTCGGAGAAATCGTCCCTCTTTGACTGCCATGGACCTGAGAAGCCATCGATATAAGTGATATCCCACCCGTGCAAGACCTTGAAAGCAAGCTCTTGAAGATATCGCCGCAAAATAAAATGCTTAGCTTGGGTTTGCTCCCGATCGATATAAATGCTCAATGCCCGTCCAATTCTCTCAGAAAGTTTCTAGGGCCGGTTCGAGTTGGCGCTTTTTTAAAACATCCGGATACTGGTTCCACTCTCGTCCTTTCAGCAATCGGCCGCCAGATTTTGGCCGGATACCTCCCCATTGCTTGAAAAAGAATGCAACCTTATCTGCTTTGCATCGATCTCGAATTTCGAGAACCCAGGCTTCGTCAATCGGCCGAGAGCGCGGTCCGCTCTCACCGCCAACAATGACCCAATCGATCCCCTTTAAATCCACCGGCCCAACTGGACCGATGAGTGGCTCAAACGATACGAATTTAATACTCGCACGCGCCGCCTTGAGGTGATTTAGTCGCACCGCGTTCTTGGCGTCCTCGATGGAGACGCCGAGCCAAATGTGCCGAGGAGCAAGGCCGTCCCTGTATCGCTCTCGCAGATAGCGAACCATGAGGGAGCTGCGCTTGGTGAGAACCTGATAGGTGTGCCACGACGCCGTCTCCATCGTGTCAAACACCGCGTCGATGAACGTCGCAGGCACCTCTTTGTGAAAGAGGTCGCTCATAGAATTTACGAAAATGCGCCGAGGTTGTTGCCACCTCAGCGGTTGCTCCAGGCGCTCCGGTCGAAGTGTCAGATCGAAGCCATTTTCGAATGGATGACCTTTGACGCCGCGGAAACGTTCGGAAAACCGTTCAGCGTAACAGAAATCACAGCCGGCAGTGACTTTAGTACAGCCAGTCACGGGGTTCCAAGTGGAGTTTGTCCATTCTATCTGTGTAGAATCAGCCATATAGCAGCCTAGAACAAAAAAGGAACGTAATCAAGGTCAAGATATGCATGAGCAGCGATAATCGCGGAGCCGTTTGCTGCAGCTCCGCGATCGCATTAAGGCGTCGGCGGCTTCGGCCTGCGGGCGTTGAGCGCGCGTCTCAGACTTTCGAGAGCCATCAGCACTTCCTTGCGCTGCGCTTCGTAGAAGCCAATCGCGCGGACGGCTTGCTCAAAGAGTGCCTTCAGTTCGGCTTCGGTTCTGTATCTGGTCCGGTTCGTCATTGTCGTTCCTTTCGTCCATGGTGTTGTTCACGGGCGTTGGAACAGCGGCGGGCCAAACCGCACCCTTCAGGGCCGCAACGTCAGAGGAGGAGCTTCACGCTTGCCACAAGGACAGCCGCTATAAATGACCAGCAAAGAACGAACACAGATGGACGGGGGACGGCAGGGACAACTTTGACCAGATCGCGACCAGGAATCCGGACTGCTGCGCCACTACGTTGAGCATGACGGCGCTTGACGCCGTTTATTGACGCGAAGCAGCGCATATGAACGCAACACAGGGCTCCGACAGAAAGTCTGAAACCGCGCGCCGGCCGCAGGGGGAATGACCCGATGGCTCGCGTTCGCACCATAGAGCCTCGGTTGCTGGATCGCTCCCAGGCAGCGGCCTATTGTGGTATAAGCCTCGCCGTTTTCACGGCGCGTTGTCCGGTACGGCCTTTGGCGATGGGGCAAGGGAAGAGGCTTGAGCGCTACGATATCCGCGACCTGGACGAATGGATAGACAGACTCGGGGCGCGCGGCGCGTCTTCTGGAAGCGTGGATTGGCTCGAAAAGATGGACGCCCCCGATGGGAACGCTCGTGCGGGTAAAAGGCATTAGGCGCTGGCGGCATCCCAGGACAGGCATATGGTATTGCTACCATCGTAAGTCTGGAACGCCGATCCATGCCGAATTTGGATCGTCGGCTTTTTTCGCCGAGCTCGCCGCCATTGAGAGAAGTCAGCAAGTAAGGACCGCCAGGCCAGGAACATTGGGTCTCGCGATAGATGCCTATCACCGGACTCCTGCCTGGGCCGCCCTGAGACCTAAAACCCGCGTCTCGTATGAGCGGGCCATCGCCATCCTTGAGCCGCTTCGCGACATGCCTTTGATCGCGCTGAATCGCTCGACGATCATGCGCCTTCGCGACGAGAAGATTTTTCCCAGGCACGGCCGGTGGATGGCGAACTATGTCGTCACGTTCCTGGGCATTCTGCTGCCGTTTTGCAGGGACTATGATTTCATCAAGGACAATCCGCTGTCCGAGCGGATCAAAAAGATTTCGCAAGCCGAGGGACGGCTTTGTCCAGAATCGACCCTGGACGGAGGAAGAATGCCGAATCGTTTTGGAAAAAGCGCCCCCGCATATTCGCGTCCCGATCGCTCTCGCGAATGTGTGCCGGGCTTCGCAAGGCCGACGTGTTGACCGTGACCAAGACGGCGATCGCCGGCGGCATGATTACGGTGACGACAGCCAAACGGGAAAAAGAAATTTCGGCCCCCATTCATCCGGTCCTGGCCGACGCCATAAAGGCGCTTCCAGCGAGCGGTGCGGTCCAGATCGCAGTGAACTCGTATGGTCAGCCATGGTCCGAGACCGGCTTCAATTCGTCCTGGTCGAAGTTCCGCAACAGCCTTCGGAGCCAGGGGTTGATCGGTCCGGGCCTGACGATCCACGGCCTTCGCCATACGTTGGGAACGTGTCTGAAAGAGGCCGGCGCCGACGACGGGATGATCGCCGACATCCTCGGCAACACCATTCCGCGTCACTATTCGAGCAGCGCGAAACTCTCTCAAAAAGCCAAGGGAATCGTTGTCAATTTGAACCTGGACGGAAACAAAACGCGCTCAAAAGTGTCTACACCGGACTAGAAAAGTGTCTACACGGTGAAAATGCAAATAGGTAAGTATTTGATTTTGCTGGTGCCCAGGGGCGGAATCGAACCACCGACACTGCGATTTTCAGTCGCATGCTCTACCAACTGAGCTACCTGGGCGCCGCAGGAATTTAGCGAGGTCCCTGGGGTTATAGAGGAGCGCCGCTCCGATTGTCCAGCGACGGTTGGGGCGAACCAGGGGCTCCTAACTCAAGTTTAGACTGTTAACGGATGGCAATTTGCGTGCTTCAAAGAGAACTGGCTTGGCAATTTTGAACATAACGTTAAGTGGATTTTCTGCCTGAGGGCGGCGAGGATTCGCCGATGCACAGTTGCAAGGGAAGCGGTTAACGTGAGGCTGATCGCGCCGGGCGGTGCGAACCCGCCAACAAGATAAAACTTGCGCATTCCCAAACAGCAAAAAGCAACAGCCGTGTGACACATTCGCGGGGTGAACACCCGAGAAGTGCCGGGATGCCGGCGGCTCGCCCGATCCTTGGTCTAAGCTTGATATCCATGAATCTTTTCGTTCGCGACGATGACCCGGAGAGGAATCGGCCCCTCCCATGGTTGTTCGTGGCGGCCACGGTCTTCGGCGGGGGCGTGTGGGCAACCCATTTCATTACCGCATTGGCCTATGAGCCGGGTTTTCGATAAGCTACGATGCCGGTTTTGCCGCGATTTCGTTCCTGGCCGCAATAGGAGCGGTGTGGCTGGGGATGTTTGTCGTGCACCGGTTTGCGGCTCCCGTGCTGGGCGGCGCGATGATTGGGGCGGCCATCGCCGCAGAGCACTACATAGGGATGGCCGGGTTGCGGGCGCCCGTCCAACTGCACTGGGACGGGCTTATGAGGCGGACGATTCGCTCAAATTGGTCTTTGCGGACAATCCCGTTCCGATGTGGCTCTTCGACCCCGAAACCCTGAAATTCATGGCCGTGAACGAGGCGGCGGTCGTTCATTACGGTTATGATAGAGAGTTGTTCTTGAAGTTGACCTTGCTCGACCTAGTGCCGCATCGCGACAAGGGCGTAATCGAGCATGCGATTCGAAGCAATCCCAGTGCGGGCGGAAGCCCCGACCACCTTTGGCAACACGTCAAGGCGGATGGGGTGGAAATTGACGTCCTCACGTATTGGCGCCATACCACCTTTTGCGACCGGCCCGCGCAGCTCGTGACGATCACGGATGTGACCGAACAGCGCAAGGCCGAAGCACGCATAGTTCACATGGCGCATCACGACGCGCTGACCGGTTTGCCAAACCGAGTGTTGTTTCACGATCGCCTGGACGAAACACTCTTGGAGGTCGCGGATCGTCTGCGTGTGTGCTTGCGCGGCTCCGACATGGCCGCCCGCTTTGGCGGCGACGAATTCGCGGTCCTGCAAATAGGGCTCGCCGGACAGCATGAGGCGAGCGCCTTGGCCGAACGCATCGTGACGCTCTTGAGCGAGCCTTACGATATCGAAGGTCAACAGGCCTTGATCGGAGCCAGCGCCGGCATCGCGCTCGCGCCGGCCGATGGCGAGACCGCCGAGCAACTTCTGACGAGCGCCGACATAGCGCTCTATCAGGCCAAGGAAGGTGGCCGGGGCGCCTTTCGCTTTTTCGAGCCCGGAATGGACGCCGACCTTCGAGCCCGCCGTACGCTAGAACTCGATTTGCGCAAAGCGCTCGCAGCCGGCGAATTCGAACTCTATTATCAGCCTCTCGTCACGCTTGAGACCAGCGTCATTTACGGCTTCGAGGCGCCGCTTCGCTGGCACCATCCCGTGCGCGGCATGGTGGCTCCGGCGGAGTTCATTCCGCTCGCCGAGGAGACCGGCTTGATTGTCCCGATCGGCGAATGGGTGGTGCGTCAAGCCTGCGCTGGAGCGGTGGCATGGCCGGACGATTTGAAAGTGTCGGTGAATCTTTCGCCGGTTCAGTTCAAGAAAGGCAACTTGCCTCAATTGGTTGTCGCAACTCTCGCGAGCAGCGGACTGCCGGCGGCGCGGCTCGAACTCGAGATCACGGAATCCACTCTACTGGTGGAAAGCGAAACCAACCTCGCCACTTTGCACAGCTTGCGCGCGCTCGGCGTCGGCATTTCGATGTATGATTTCGGCACCGGCTATTCCGGCCTGAGCTATCTACGCGCCTTTCCCTTCGACAGGATCAAGATCGACCGGTCCTTCATTTCCGAGCTTGGCGAGAGCCGAGATTGCACGGCGATTGTCCGGGCGATCGCCGATCTTGGATCGAACCTCGGCATTCCCACGCTGGCGGAAGGCGCCGAGACGGAAAAGCAACTCGCCTGGGTGCGCGAAGCCGGCTGCACGGAAATGCAGGGTTATTTGTTCAGCCGGCCGATTCCCGCGAGCGAAATCGCAAAATTGCTGAGTTCGCAATCCAACTGCCGGCAGGCCGATCAATACCTTCTCAGCGCTTAGCGCGGATTTTTTAGAAAATGTCCAGAAATAGTTGGTGACGGCGGTATGAGGTGAGGCGGCGTATCGTCTCCGAAGCGGGCGAAGTTCGTCACCTCCATGCTCAACAGTAGCCGCCCCTCCCGCCCGCACAGGCAGCGCCCGCACCTATTCCCCAGAGTGCCGGTCAAGCAAGCTGCGGGCATTTCCGCTCCCAAGCTTGTAGGCGAGCGCGAAGGGCGCGTCCATCGCGCAAAATAAAGCAGGCGTGGACTTGACAATAGGAATCCCGGCCACAAGTGCAGGTGCTTCGTTCAGAATTTCTGCGACAGTCCGGCGAAAAAGCCTCGCCGCGGCCCGTATTGCGGCGCGAACACGCCGATGCCGGTTCCGCTCCTGAGCTGGTAGAGCGTGTCGAGGACGTTCACCATGTCAAATCGCAGCGTGAGAGGCTTCATATCCCAGCCTTGGAACTCGTGGGTAACTCCGACATTGAACTGCGCATAAGGCTGTTCGTGACCGATGTTGGCGTCGCCCATGCGCAGACCGCTGCCAAAGAACATGTCAGCGCTGAACCGCGTGCCGTCCCAGAGGTAGGACATGCCCGCGGAGCCAGTCAAAAATTGGCAGTGATCCGTGTAGATGAAATGACTTTGGATGTACTGGAACTCCGTCAATCCTCCGAGATCGGCGAGCGGCGTGACGTTATCGAAAAGATATTGGTTCGACACCACGTCTGTGGCTCTCTGCTGGGCCGCGGCGAAGTTGCCATAGGCCCGGAAATTGCCGCTGGTGAAATTCGCTTTCAGCTCAATGCCTTCATTATAACCCTTCGCATAATTGAACGCGCTCAAGACCAGCGCCTGCCCGAAATTTCCATTGTCGATCAGGTCGTTCGCGATCTTGTAATAGGCGTCGACTCCCAATTCGAGAGCGCCGCAGTCGCGCTCCCCCTCGATCGGTTTGGTGAACATGAGCGGCGCCAGTGAGCTGCATCCCAAGGGTATCTTCTGGTCCACGCCGGCATCGAAATAATGCGACCGCTCCGGCCTCACCGGGTCATCGAGAAACTGCGTAGGCGCGCCCGTCGTATTCCGGAACAAGGCGATATCGGCCGGCGCGGCCTCGACGAGCACCGGCGGCGTGAAGTAGCGCGCGTAGCCGGCATGCCACGTCATGTTCTCGGAGTGCTTATAGGTGAAACTGATGCGCGGGCTCAACTGATCGGAGGCGACAAATTGGTCCATCTGGTCGAAGCGCAGGCCGGCATTCATCGTGAGTTGGTCGGTGATTTTCCACTCGTTCTGAGCATAGACCCCCATGAGCAAGCCGAGCTTGGAGGTTGAATCGAGTATTCCCTCAGGCACTCCGTTATCGGAGCCGTCACAAACGGTGCATGGCTCGACGGTAGAGAAATTGGTTACCGCTGCTTTTTCGAAGCTGACCGTGAAGCCGGCGCGAACTGTATTGGCCGGGTTGACCTGGAACGAACCGTCGCCCTGGAAGCCGTTGGTGTAGGAGGTGCGGGTTATCTGCGACGCAATGCCGTTCAACAGCAGGTCGCCGACGACATCGGGATTGAACTGCAACGCGTTGTAGCGGGTGAAATAGGAAAGCTGCCCGTCGAAGCCGGGCACCGATTTCTGCAGCGCAAGCACCCCATAATGGGTGACCTCGGTCTGGGTCTCGTTCAGCTGCGATGAATTGAAATTGGAGACTCCGAACGCGGTGGTGACCGGCGGATTTCCCATCTGCCCAACCGGCTGGTCGGGTACGTCTGGAATTTGAAACGCGTTGATCGCGGTTCCCATGATAAGGCTCAGGCGGGTGCTGTTGTCGATGAACCCCGACATGTAGCCGAAGCCTTTTTCCTGCTGGGAGAAATCATGTATGGGATTCACGCTGGGCGTCGGGTTTTCGATCCCCTCCAAGGTCTGAAAATAGCGTCCGGTGAAGTAGTACTGGACGCCTGCGAAGCAGTCCGGTTTGGGCATCCCTGAAGTGGGCGTCTCCGATCCGCAGTTACCTCCGAACGTGCCGCCATATTCGAGGAGAGGCGCGAAGGTTCCGCGGCTCCCGGCGTAAGGGCTAATGCTGCCAGTGTTGTTGAAGACATCCGTCCGGGTTGTAATGTCGACGAGGCCGACCGTGCGGAGTCCAAAAGTTGCTGGCAGCGCGCCAGTCACGAGGGAGATACTGCCGACCAGGTTGGTTTCCAAAATACTCCCAAAACCGGTGACGCCGTCGGGGAGCATGACGCCATTGATCCGGAATTGCACGTTGGCGTGATCGTTGCGGACATGGAGCAGGCCGCTCGCCGCGGAATCCTGCGAGACCCCAGGCGCCTCCAGCAGCACTTTCTCGACCGGTTGGTTGACGCCTTGAGGCAGCGATTGGATGTCGTCGTGGCTAAATTCGAAGGAAGTGGTGCCGATGGTTGTGTACAAATTGCTGCGCAAGGCATCGAAGGTCTTGGTTTTTTCCGTCAGCTGACGTGCCGCGGCGGCTTCCGGCGTTTCGGTGGGCGTCGTCGTCGGTTGCTGTTTGGGGGCTTCAACATTGACGGTCGGCAACTCAATAGGCGTTTGCGCGGAGCCCATTCCGCCGAGGCAATAAAGCGATGCGAGAGCCGAACTGCTCAAAAAGAGCATGCGGCCGATACGGCTGGACATACTCATCCCCATTTCACAGGTCTTGCGATGACGCCCCACGGAAAGATCGCGGGGCTCCGCCTGCGGCAGCTCTGTAATATTATATCGTTACATGCGGGAGCGCGGCTGTCAAGAATGGGCCGTCACGATTGCGGTCTGCGGTTCGGATTCTCGTTGCGTTGTGACCGCAAAGTCACAGGGGTCCCATTCGGCTAGAGCGTTATCCGGTCAAGTTGGTTCCTATCCCGCGGCCCTGAAGTAGTTTTGGCATTCATCCTGCGGGATCGGGCAAGAGACGGAACTTCGCCTAGATGTTTTGAATATCGGCGACAGCGTCTACGAAATCCGCAACGGCACGGGGGTTGGCATCGTCGCGCCGCAATTTGGCATTCGCCGCGCGATTCTCGCAGGGTTAACCCAGCGGTTTTGATCGAGAGGCGGTTATCGAATCCCCGCGCCGGAGCTGGCGCGGAAAATCCGTCCGGAGGTCGCGGCCTCAAAGGGGCCGATGGCGCGGACCAGAACCTCGCGCCGTCCGTCCAAGTTGACCCCCACGGCGATGATGACCACGACCGAAACAACGCCACCGTTCTGACGTGTTTTCACAACGGTGGTTGCGCGCCCCAGATAGGGCCAGGCGGCTGGCAATGGCCATCGCGGAAGGCTTTGTCCGTTTCGTCGATCTCCTCGCAAAGCCGGCCGACTTGGCTTTTGGAAATGCCGCGTATGCCCATGGCCTTGACGCGATCGTCGACCAAGCGGGGCGACACCCCCCGCACATGGGCTTATTGGACGCCGGCGCCGGGAGCGATTTTGGAATTGAACGACGCGGAAGTGGCGCGGTTGGTCGTAGCGGCACTTGGCCTGCAAGGCAAGCCCCGGCATCTGGCGCTTGATGCCGCCAACTGGCGGATCGGCAAAACCAATCTGAATATTCTGGTGCTCAGCGTCGCGTATGACGAATTGTGCGTGCCGTTGTTCTGGCGTGTGCTGGACAAGGTCGGCAACTCGAACGCCGCCGAACGGATCGACCTGATGCAAACCTTCAAGGACACGTTTCAAAATCAGCCCGTTGCTTCGTTGACCGGCGACCGCGAGTTCATCGGCAACGCCTGGATCGCATGGCTTCAAGAGGCCGGAATGCCTCACTTTTCGCGCGCCTGCGTGAAGACATGCATATCTTCAACGGCGATCACGCGCCGCTGCCTCTGCGGCAACGCGCGGCCGCGGCTGAAACGCGGCGAACGCATGTCCCTCGAAGGTTGGTGGCGTATTGGCGGCTCGGAAAACAACGCCTCGCCGCCGGTGCGGATCGTCATTCCACGTCTCGATACTGGCGAGCTTCTGACCATCGCCTGCCGGAATCGCCCCAAGCGGGCTTTGGCGATCTATCGCAAGCGATGGAAAATCGAGACGCTGTTCGCCGCTCTAAAAAAAGAGGCTTCAATCCCTACGCTAAATCAGCGGTTTGTGCCATATCCGCCAACCTGCGCTGCATAATGGGGGCTAACTCGTGCTTCGACCGATAAAATGTTCCCATACCGCCATTAGTCTTGTTCCAAACGCAAAGATTCTTCAGTTCGGAGAAGACCCGTTCGCCGGCGTTCAGAAGCTCGCCCATATGGCGCCAATCCATGCAAACGAACGCGATCGCACCGTTCCGGCAGGGCGCTGCCGCGAGCCGAAGAGTATCGAACAGGAAACGCGTGAATTGCTCCCTATTCATCTCCCCCACGCCCATCGCAAAGTCGCGGTGGCGGATGCGCCCCAGGCCGCCGACATTGCATTCGATCTCAATATTGTACGGCGGATCGCAGAAAATCAGATCGACGCCTTCATCCCGAAGGACCGCCGCATAGGCGCCGGCGTCGCGCGCATCTCCACAAAAGAGTTTGTGCCGCCCGAGTACCCAAAGATCGCCCGAGCGCGTAACAGATGGCCCGTGGTGCCGATAGGGCGGGATTATTTCTTCGATCGAGGCATCCGCACCCTCGGTGCGCTCTCGCGTGCCTCGTCCGCTACGATATCGACCTCGGCCAGAGAGAAGCCGGTAAATTCGACATCGAACTCAAGGTCGACCAGACCTTGTAACTCGATCGCGAGCATTTCGCGGTCCCAGCCCGCGCATTGAGCGCGAGTTTGTTGTCGGCGAGTACATAGACCCGCCGCTGTGACAGGCGCAGTGCCGGCACAGTGTCGATGCCGACAAGCATCGCCGCAGCGACGCGTCCATGCCCGGCGACGATTTCCCCATCTTCGGCAATCAGCACCGGATTGGTGAATCCAAAACGTTCGATCGACACGGCAATTTGCTTAATCTGGGCCTTGCTGTGACGCCGCGCGTTGCGCGGGTAAGGCCTAAGCGATCGGACCAACACGTGCTCGATCGCGGGACTGAATTTTCGCATGCAAGGCCCCCAAAAAGTCGAGACTTTCGATTCTTCAAAATATGGGCGAGCGGACCCACCATGAAACGGATCGATGCGAGATTGCAGATCAGGTAGGCGGCATGCTCACAGCCGTCGCCGCGTAGCGGGTGGCTGCGCAATTGCGCCTCATGATCATCGCGCAGCGTCAGGCTGTAGGTCGCCATGCCGCCTTCTCCAGCGCATCTTCGACGCGCTTGATTTCCGCAACGTCTTGACGAGCGTGTCCCCACGCTTTTGGCGGATTTCGCCATCGAGATCCCGACTACGCCGGTCCAGCCCGACATCACACTGCATTCCGTTCTATGGCATGATTAGGCAGGTTGGAGAGAGAATTCGCGCGAAGCGCAACGAGCGTGGACTGTCCCAGGAGGGTCTTGCCAAAGCAGTCGGTCTTAAAAGACCGTCCATAAGCAACATCGAAAAAGGGAGGCAAAACATCTTACTGCACACATTTTGCGACATCGTTGAAGCCTTAAATACGAACGCCAACGCATTGTTACTGGAGCGACTGATAGCCGAGCCAGCCAAGATGCCTGATTTGCGGGCCTATTCGAAAGAAGTGAGGGAGTTCGTCGAGGCTGGCATCAAATCTGCCAAAAAAGGGAGGTGAGCCGTGGCGATTAGAAGACGAAGGATTAAATCCTTGATTCAAGGGCTGCTGGTGTCCCACAAGATCAAGGAAGCACCGGTGCCGGTCGAGAAAATTGCCAAAGCGCGAGGAGCGAGAATTTTCTATCAGTCGTTAGACAACGATATGTCCGGCTTTTTATATCGCGACAAAGCCCAGGCGGTCATAGGCGTCAATACGCATCATGCGCCGGTACGACAGAATTTCACCACCCCCATGAACTGGGACATCTGCTCCTGCACGATCAGGAGCAACTCCATGTTGATCATGGGTTCCGTTGTCGTGATCGCCCGAAAGCTAACCTACGGAAATTCCGTGGCTATTCCAGCGATTGCCAAAACCAAAAATATGAGGCGATATCGGGAAGATTCGTGGCTGGGGGACCTGGATTCGAACCGGGATTGACGGAGTCAGATGGGGTATTCGGCCGGTCGGCTTGCCCTTCGTGGGGGTGAAGGGTGCTGCGCTTCAGGTTGATGGTGGACGTGGTCTGTGTTGAGCAGCCGCAAGCATCATGGGAGGAGCGCAGCATGAAACACTATGCCGGATTGGACGTGTCGGTCAAAGAAACGTCCATATGCATCGTCGACGAGGCGGGCAGGATTTGCCGTGAAATGAAGGTGGTAATACCAAGTCTCGCTGATCACGACCGATAGGCCCACTCTCTTGTTCCGATGGAGATGATTTTCCAGGGCATGTCGATGAGCTTGTTCCAGGCGAAGCAGCAGTGGTCGAGAATGTCGTCGTAGGATTCGAAGACGCGGTTCGAGAGCCAGTTGTCGCGCATGAATTGCCAGATGTTCTCGACCGGATTGAGCTCGGGCGATTTCGGCGGCAACGGCAAGAGCGTGATGTTGTCCGGGACGGGAAGCTTCGCCGAGACATGCCACCCGGCCTGATCGAGAAGAACGAGCGCATGCGCGCTTGGTGCGACCGCAAGCGAGATTTCTTCGAGATGCAGGGCCATGGCCTCGCTGTTGCAGGAGGGTAGTACGAGCCCGGCGCCTTTTCCTTCGGCCGGGCAGATGGCGCCGAAAATATAGGCTGAACTCGTCCTCTGGTCGTGCGGCGCCGAAGGCCGTGTCCCGCGTTTCGCCCATCGGCGGGTGACCTTGTTTTTCTGCCCGATCCGAGCTTCGTCTTGAAACCAAATCTCTATCGGCTTGCCAGGAGCCTCTTTTGCGGCGGTCTCCTCCACGAGGGCGAGAAAGTTTTTTTAAAAGCCGCCGCGGCTTCCTCGTCTTGCGCATGATGGCGCGGTCGCGCCGAGAGCTTGCGAAAGCCCATATGCCGCAGCTCGCGGCTGAGCGTCGGCTTGGAGATCGAAACCCGGAACTCTTCGAAGAGCCACTGCGCCAGATCGATCAGCCGCCAGCGGACGACGCCATGCAGGGCGGGAATCGGCCCATCTTCCACGACCTGCCGCAAGGCTTGGCGCTGGCGCTCGCCGAGGATGCTGGGAGCGCCCGGCGCTTTGCCGGTCAAGAGACCATCAGGACCTTTGGCGTTGAAACGGACAACCCAGTCGCGCACGATCTGCACCCCGACCCCGCCGATCCGCGCCGCATCCGGCCGCGAGCCGCCATCATAAATCTCGGCCAGTGCCAAGAGACGCCGGGTCTGATCGGGGTCACGCGATCGCCGCGCCAGCATGCGCAGGCCAATCGTGTCAAAGTCAGAGCGAAGCGGAACCGGAGTTGACATGGCAAACTCTCCCAAAAGCTGTTTGCCATGGTGAATCAGATAAATGCCGATTCGGGAATCCGCCTCAGGAGTTAAACTTTCAGAGACTTGGTATAAGTCACCCCGAAGACCTTCTCGCTGTTCTTTGCGATCCCGCATGGCGGCTTGAACGTGTCGGTCTCGAAGCTGGGCCTCTGTCGCAGTGGCTGTTCAGTGGATTGGCGGAAGCAGGAGTCCCGGCGATCTGCATCGAAACGCGACACGCGAAGGCGTTTCTCAAGGCACAGGTCAACAAAAGCGATCGCAACGACGCGCGCGGGATCGCGCAGATGATGCGAGTTGGCTTATTCCGACCCGTGCACGTCAAGACGCTTGCAAGCCAGAAACGAAGGGCGCTCCTCGCCGCTCGAAAGATACTCCAGGAAAAGGCTCTTGCGATCGAGAACGATATCCGTGGTTTGTTGCGCAATTTTGGACTGAAAGTCGGAATCGTTGGCGTTGTCGGTTTCGAGCAGCGGATCCACGACCTCGTCGAGGGAGTGCCGGAGTTCGCCGATATTATGGAGCCTTTACTCGCCGCGCGCCGGGTCTTGCGTGAAAAGTTTGCCAAGCTGCATCGCAAGGTTCTCCTGCTCGCGCGCGACAATGAAGTCTGTCAGCGGTTGATGACCATCCCTGGCGTGGGTCCGGTCGTATCCAGCACGGTCGACGTTCCAGCGCGCTTCAGGAACTCGAAGGCTGTTGGGCCATCCCTCGGGCTGACGCCGGTTCTCAATCAGTCCGGCGAGAGCCATCGCGTTGGGCGAATCTCGTTATGTGGCGACGAGGCCATGAGAGCGCTGCTCTATGAGGCCGCGCAGGTCATGCTGACCCGCGGGCAGAAATGGTCGTGGCTGAAGGCATGGGCAATGAACATTGCCAAGCGTCGGGGGCAGAAAAAAGCCATCGTCGCACTGGCCCGACGGCTCGCCGTGATTATGCATCGCATGTGGAGTGATGGAACCGAGTTCCGCTGGACAAGGGAAATGGCGCCGACAATCTGAGCGACGAACGCCAAACTGTCGGAGCGACAAAACCACAATCCAGCGCAACGATGTCCCTCGCGGGACGATGGATGAGACGAGTTCGCTTTGGACTCTTGTGTCGATCGCTCTACCGCGATCAGTACGCGAGTCAGATTGTTCCGTCTCTTCCTGCTGATCCCATGCTGGGAGAGCCAGCGGCTGATCCCGAAGAGAAGCGCGGGCCCGCGAGCGACAAAAATTGGAGTTATTAGCCTGAAAGCGCTTGACCACCACCGCCCGAATAGAGAAGGGTATATATTGATCACGCCGCCCGGATCGGCGCGGCCGAACAGGAACGAGGCGGGGCCTTTCAACACCTCCACATTTTGTATATTGGGCGTGTCAAAGCCTTGCGCAGGCCGTCGCGGTACACATTCGTGGTTGTAAAGCCGCGAATGTTGAAGATATAATCTTGTAGATTATTAGGGCCTGTGTTCAGTTGAGCAAGACGATGACTGAGGCCAACTGGACTCCGGCGAGAAAATTTCTGGCGAGTTTGTCGTAGCGTGTGGCGATGGCTCGAAAATGCTTGAGTTTATTGAAGAAGCGCTCGACGAGGTTGCGTTCGCGGTAGAGCGCGAAATCGCAAAGCCGTGGGGTTTTGCGGTTCGCTTTCGGCGGGATGACCGGAGTGATTTCCCGCTTGGTTAGGGTGGCGATAAACGGATCGGCGTCGAAGGCCTTGTCGGCGATCAAGGCGTCTGGATTGGCGGCTTCAAGCAATTCCGCTGCGCGAGCCAGATCATGGGCCTGACCTGGCGTGAGTATTAAGCGGACAGGATTGCCAAGAGCGTCGACAAGAGCGTTGATTTTGGTTGTCAGTCCACCGCGCGAGCGGCCGATCGCTTGCGCGCCGTTTTTTTTCGCGCCCCGGCACTGTGCTGGTGAGCACGCACAATGGTGGCGTCGATCATCATGTATTCGTTATCGTGATCGCTTGCCAACAGATTGAGAATGCGCTCAAAAATCCCACTCTTCGCCCACCGGCTGAAGCGCTGGTGAATGATTTTCCAATCACCGAAACGCTCCGGAAGATCGCGCCAAGGAAGGCCGGCCCTATACCGATAGATGTACAAGTCTGGACTTGATCCAACGGTCAATGTCAGATTACGTCATTCATTCAACGTCGGGCATGATCGGCGAGGCGGACTCGATGTTGTCAAGGACGCGAACTTCGCTCGCGCCGGCGCAGCCGGTGCTGTGCATCCTTGACAACATCGATCCCCTCGCCAAACTCGCCGCCAAGAGATGAATGGCAAGGCGTGATTTCATCCGGCACACTGCCTGAAATCTCAAGTCCAGTATTTTACACGATAGAGAACGGCTTCGACAAACAATCGATTGTCCGCCGCTGTGCCTCCAACATGGCCTTCGCGGCCGGGAAGAAAATCCTTGATCCGATCCCATTGGTCGTCGCGTAATGCATAGCGTCGCATCGGTCAGCCTCTCCTCAGGCCGACCACCCATGAATCACGCAATTGCTGATTTGGGAATCCCTTCCGCAGACTCGCGTCAAACGAACAACAGCGTTCCACGTTTGATTCTGATCCGTTCTCGTACCATCGCCTCCTAACTGAACACAGGCCCTAGTCGTCGAGCGCACGCCGCTGACGTTTTCGAGCGCGTCCTCGATCCTGACGGCGTTTTGATCCTGGATGACCTGCTGCGGCACCGTCTGCACCGCGATCGGCAGATCGAAAGTCGGCACGTCGATCTTGGTGGCGCTGGCGACCGGAGGCGCGCTGTAGCCTTGGTTCGGGGCGTTCACTCCCTCTCTGCCAGCCGCGCCGCCGGCCCCGAGAGGCGGTGACCTCAACTGGCGGCAGGGCGATGCCGCTGCCGCCAGCTTCGGCGGGGGGCTGATCGGCGCTCTGCACCAGGGCCAAGGACAGCGGGCTCATGGCGAGGGCGGCGAGCCTCGTCGTCGCCTAAAGCTCACGGCGCGCGGGCGCGGTTCAAATACTTCTTCATGACTTGTTGTCCAGCGTGAAGGCCAGGCCGCTATCGGCGCGCGGCGGCCTTGCGAGATGATCAAAGGGAGTGTTGGTTGCCGCGCGCGCATCGCGGCGCCTGGCAGCCTGCCCTGCGTGAGGGCGCGGGAATCAATAACGAGGCTGTCGAGATAGAATTTCCACGCTGGTCCGAAACCGGGAGGAAGAACGCGCTTAGAGCGCTTGCGGAGGACCGCGCGCGGAAAAGTTGAGGTTGCGCCGCGCGGGCGTCCTGATTCCCTGCGTGAGGGTCCAACCGGCGGCCGAAATGTTGCGCGCCGGGAACGCCGCGACTCCGGAGCCCGCCGGGAGAGAGGCAACCCCGCAAGCGGCGCAGCCGAGGATGCAACAAAGTCCGTGATGGTAGGTGTGTTCACGAGCTGGCGTTCCGAACCCAGGCGCGTCTTGCGCGCAAGTGATCTCGCCAAGGGAGCCGAACGCGGCGGCCGGGAGGGGCGCGACAACGAACGCCTGCGGCAACAGCGCGTAGAGCGCGATCACGCCGACCGCGACGGCCTAGCTTTTAAGGTTTGGCGAAACCTCTCCATTTTGGAATGATCAACCAAGGCCCGCGATTTGGCAATATCCGCGCCCGGTTTTTCCAATCGAGAAGGGATTTGCCTCGCGCCGTTTTGTTTTTGCAACGGGCAAGCTCAACGCGACGTTTTGCGGCAAGGCCAGGCGATCTTCGCGCGGCTCACAAAACTCTCGCCGGACAATGCCATTTGGAAGCAGGACCTCGCTCGGTTCGACCGGCTGATCGCGGAGCTGGCGAAACTGTAAGGGCTTCCGCGATTCATTGCGCGGTGTTGATGAGACTGGCGTTCCCACCCACCGCCGCGGTGTTGATCGAGACCGTTTGTTCGCTACAAAAACGGGCGAGGTAATGCGGCCCGCCGGCTTTCGGCCCTGTGCCCGACAGGTTAAATCCGCCGAAGGGCTGAGTGCCAACGACGGCCCCGATCATATTGCGATTGACATAGCAATTGCCCGCCAAACGCCGGCCTAAAATACGATCGATTGTGGCGTCGATGCGCGAATGCACGCCCAAGGTCAGCCCGAATCCGCTGGCTTCGATCGAATTGAGCAAGCCATCAAGTTCGGCTGCCTTGTAACGCACGACATGGAGAACCGGACCGAAAATCTCGCGTTTCAACTCGCCGACGGCGGCAATTTCGAAAATGTGAGGCGCGACATAAAACCCGCCCGGCGGCGCGCGCGGTATCTCGCCCGCGAAGTGGACAATCGCCGAGCTTCGCATGCACGCGATATGCGCATCAAGGCTTGCCTTGGCGGCGGCATCGATAACCGGGCCGACCTGGACTTGCGTATCGCGCGGATCGCCGGTCAGGAGTTCGCGTGCCGCCCCTGCGATCATCGCGATCATCTTGTCCGCGACGTCCCCCTGGACGCAAAGAAGCCGGAGCGCGGAGCAGCGTTGCCCGGCCGAGCGAAAAGCAGACGCTAGGACATCATCGCAAACTTGCTCGGGCAAGGCGGTCGCATCGACTATCATCGTGTTGATCCCGCCAGTTTCCGCGATCAACGCTGGAATTGGCCCGTCCTTTGCAGCCAATCCGCGATTGATCTTTGTGGCGGTTTCTATCGAGCCGGTGAAAGCCACCCCCGCAATTCCGGGCAAGGCGATAAGCTTCTCGCCAAACGCGCCGTCCCCCGGCAAAAGATGCAATGCCTGGCCAGGCACGCCGGCGCGATGGAGAAGCTCGATGGCGATGGCGGCGATCAAGGGGGTCTGCTCGGCGGGTTTTGCGAGGACGCTGTCGCCAGCGGCAAGCGCCGCGGCTACCTGGCCGAGAAAGATCGACAAGGGAAAGTTCCAAGGGCTGATGCAGACGAACACGCCTCGCCCATGACAATCGAGCTGGTTGTCTTCCCCGGTGGGCCCGGGCAAGACAGCCGCGGTCGCAAACAGCCGGCGCGCTTCTTCTGCATAATAGCGGCAGAAATCGATTGCCTCCCGCCATTCGCCGATCGCGTCCTCCAGTGTCTTGCCCGCCTCGGTTTGCAGCAGGCCGAGCAATGCTGGCGCCTCTAACTCAAGGTGTTTCGCGGCACGATCGAGACAATCCGCGCGGGTCCCCGCCGGCACTGAAGACCAAAGATGGAAGCCCACGCGCGCCTCGCGCATGGCTTCCGCCAGCAAGCCGGGCGTGGCCTCGCGCACAACACCAATCCTCGACCCGTCGATCGGCGACGCGACCGCACGCCCCGTTCCCTCGCGCCGCGTGCCGGAGACGATTGGCGCCGTCTCCCGCATCCGCGCGGATTTCGCGATCGCTTCGGTGAGGTCGGCAAGCGCATGGCGATCGCCGAATTCGATTCCGTTCGCGGTCTTGCGCGAGGGCATGTGAATATCCACGGGCAGCGGCAGGTGCGCGCGGGCGTTTTCCTTGCAGCCTATGATGGCTTGCGGCCTGACGATAAGCTCGGAACAGGGCACGCGCGGATCGCCAAGGCGCGCGACGAACGAGGAGTTGGCGCCATTTTCAAGAAGACGGCGCACGAGATAGGCGAGCAGGTTTTCATGCACGCCGACCGGCGCGTAGATCCGGCACGTAAGCTCGGGAATCTCGGACCGCAAAGCGGCGAAAAGGTCTTCGCCCATGCCGTGGAGGCGCTGGAATTCGAAGCCCTCGATATCCCCAGCGGATTCGACAACTGCCGCTATGGTAAGCGCGTTGTGGGTCGCGAATTGTGGATAGACGACGTCTCGCATGCCGAGGAGTTTTTTGGCGCACGCGAGATAATTGAGATCGGTCATCGCCTTGCGCGAAAATACCGGGTAATCGGGGAGACCCCGCTCCTGCGCCCGCTTGATCTCCGTATCCCAATAGGCTCCTTTTACGAGCCGCAGCATCAAGCGACGATTATGGCCGCGCGCCGCCGCTGCAACGTAATCGATCACCGCGAGGGCGCGCTTCTGGTAGGCCTGCACCGCGAGACCGAACCCGTCCCACCCCGCGAGCGAGGGATCTGTCAGCAACAAATCGACAATATCGAGCGAAAGCTCAAGCCGGTCGGCTTCCTCCGCATCGATGGTGAAGTTCAAATCGTGCCGTTTGGCCGCGCGCGCGAGCTCGGCAACCTTCGGCTCGAGCTCGGCGAGAACACGCGGACGCGACAAAGGCTCGTAGCGAGGATGCAACGCCGAGAGCTTGACCGAGATGCCGGGCCTCTCCGGCAAGGTTTTCGATTCGGCGGACTTGCCGATTGCGTCAATCGCGTGCGCGTATGATGCAAAATAGCGCTTGGCATCGGCTGCCGTCCGTGCGCCTTCGCCCAGCATATCGAAGGAGTAGCGGTAAAGCCGCCCCTCTTTCGATTGGGCTCGCGTCAAGGCGTCCTCAATCGTTTCGCCAAAGACGAAATGCGACCCCATCAGCTGCACGGCCCGCCGCGCGGCAGCGCGCAGGGCGCCCATGCCGATCCGGTGGGCCAACGCGGCGACCACCCCCTCCGCCGTTTTGCCCTTGCCGATGACGCGCGCGGTGACCCCAAGCGCCCAAGCGGCGGCCGAGACGAGGAGCGCCTCCGAGTTCCCGGCGTGGCGGCTCCAATGCGCCGAGGCGAGCTTGTCTTCGATGAGCCGGTCGGCGGTGAGGTCGTCAGGCACTCGCAGAAGGGATTCGGCAAGCACCATCAGGGCGAGACCCTCCTCCGACGACAAGGAATATTCGCGCAAGAGATCTTCGACCCCGCCGAAGGGGTTGGATCTTGCCCGCACCGCGTCTATGAGACGCAAGGCGCGCCGGTCGATCCGCGCCTCGGCCTCTTTCGGCAGCGCCGCGCCCGCAAGAAGCGCGGCGGCGAGAATCTCGTCCCGCGGCGCATAGGGGACGGAAAAAGCCGGATGCGTGGAGTCCGAAGTCATGCAAGGCATTTTTTGCAAGCACTGCTAACGGAACCCAATATATGGGGTGACCGGGACGCACCTGCAGGCCCGCCGCCAACCTGGCCCAAGACGCCGTCAACTCATACGTACACGCGGCGCACCTTGTTGAACGAGCGCTCGGCAAAATTTCAACCAGCAAGCCCTAGCACATCGGCCATTGCATAAAGGCCGGGCTTTTGGTTCCTGCCCCAGAGCGCGGCCTGCACGGCGCCTCGCGCGAAAATGCTGCGGTCTTCCGCGACATGGGCGAGTTCGACTCTCTCGCACGGCCCCGCGAAAATCACTCTGTGATCCCCGATCACGGTCCCGCCGCGCAGCGACGCAAAGCCGATATCGCCGATCCCGCGCAAGCCGGTGTGGCCATCGCGCGCGCGAACCGAATGTTGTTCGAGTTTGACGCCACGTCCCTTCGCCGCCGCTTCGCCGAGGAGAAGCGCGGTGCCGGATGGGGCATCGACCTTCATGCGGTGATGTATTTCGACGATCTCGATGTCGTATTCGGGCCCGAGCGTTCGGGCGGCCCGCTCGACGAGAGCGGCGAGGAGATTGACGCCGAGGCTCATGTTGCCCGAGCGGACGACGACGGCATGGCGCGCGGCGGCCTCCAATCTCGCAAAATGGTCCGCGTCCAAACCCGTCGTGCCGATCACGTGAACGATTTGCGCTTGCGCGGCGAGCGCGGCGAGCCCGACAGTCGACGACGGCGTGGTGAAATCAAGTATTCCGTCCGCGCCCGCGACGGTTGCGAGAGCGTCGCCGCTGATCGGGACACCCATTTGACCGCAGCCGGCGAGCAGCCCCGCATCCTGGCCGATCGCGATGGAATCAGGCTGTTCGATCGCCCCAGAGAGGTGGGCGCCGGGCGTTTGCCGAATGATCTCTACGAGGACGCGACCCATGCGTCCAGCCGCTCCGGCAACGACGAGCCGCATATCCCTCATGACCTGTCTCCCGCGATCCCACTCCTATCCTGTCTATATTCCGCGGCGGCGGCAAGGAAAAGCGCTGGCAAAGGCAGCGAACGGCCAACCTGCCTGTTTGTCCCGCTGGATCAGTATCCGTCATCGCGCCGTCACGGCGATCTACTAGGTTCGTTTCGATCATGGCACGCTGATTTACCAAGTGCCATGGCCGCGCGCCGGGCCGGAGGTACGTCCGGCGTTTTACGTTTCAGGACTTTAAGCGTTTCAGGACATGGCAGCGACAATTTCCGCGATGATCGCCTCCGCCGCCTCGCGCGGATTTCTCGCCTGCGTGACCGGCCGGCCTACGACAAGGTAGTCCGCTCCGGCGGCAATGGCGGCGGCGGGCGTCATCGTTCTTTTCTGGCCGGAGGCCTCCAGATTGGCCGGCCTTATTCCGGGCGTCACAAGGATCATATCTTGACCAAAACGCGCCCGCACGACGCCCGCCTCTTGCGCCGACAGTATTAGTCCATCGAGGCCTGCTTCATGCGCCTGTCCCGCGCGCCGCGCGACGAGATCCGCGACGCCATACGCGTACCCGGCGTCGGCGAGATCATGATCGTCGTAGGAGGTCAGCACGGTCACGCCGAGGAGACGCAGCGAAGAGCCGACGGCGGCCAATTTTGCTGCTTTCATCGTCTGCGGATAGGCATGGACCGTCAAAAATCTGGCGCCCAGTCGTGCGATCTGAGCAGAAGCCCGGCTCACGGTGATACCGATATCGTGTAGTTTAAGGTCGAGAAAGACCTGTTTGCCGTCCTTTATCAAATCCTGGGCAAAGGGCAGGCCTCCGCCACAGGCGAGTTCCAGGCCAATTTTATAAAAACTTACGGTATCGCCGAGCGTGGTCACGAGAGCCTCGGCTTCCCGGATTGTCACGAAATCGAGCGCGACGATAAGTTTTTCGCGGGCGACCGCCTTTTGCTTTTTAAGGGTGTCCGCATTCATCACAGATGGTGCGACCGATCGATGCCGGACGCCTCGCCGCGCGAGCGCTTTAAGGCGGAGCCCGCCCACAGTCCCTTCCGCAAGGGTTGGCCGGGTCTCGTCTCGATTCGAAGCCTGGCTTTGGCGGCGGCGATCTCTTTCTTCAAGTCGAGATGGATCTTTTCGGTCCCGAGCTTGAGTTTGTCGAAGAATTCCTCCGCCGGGTTTTGCCGCCTTTGCACCACGCGATTGCCTGCCTGCGCCTGACGTCGGTAGATCCAGACGCGCGCGGGCGGCAGGTTCAACCAGACCGGCGGTGAAGCTTCGACGTGAATATCGAGCGCCGATGTTTTGTCACGCGGCACCGGCGAGACGCGACCATAGGTGAATTGGACAAAGCATCCGTCGGGGCTCATGCAATCGAAGGCACCGGCGAGGAGCGCAAGCCTTTGCGCCTCGGGTTTCAATAAGAGCGGCAGGCTCGATACGATCGCGGCCGCCGGCCGGCGAAGCCTGTCTCTCAAGGTCAGCGACAATTGATACGCATCCCCTTTGATGACATGGACGCCGGGAAAGCGCCGCTTGAGGAGCTTGCAGAAGCCGGGGTCGAATTCCACGAGAAAAAGCCGCCTTGGCGCGATGCCGCGCTCCAAAAGCGCCTCCGTGATCGCGCCGGTGCCAGGGCCCAGTTCAACAACAGGTCCCGCTTTGCGCGGATCAACGTAACGCGCCATCATGCGCGCCAGAAAGCGCCCCGATGGGGAGATCGCGCCGGCCACCGCTGGATTGTCGAGCCACGATCTGAAGAAGCGCGCCTCGTCGGCGAGCCGCTCCTCGATCGGCGTGTGGGGTTTTGAGGCGCTGCGCCGGTTCGCGCGCGCGGGTTGGCTACGCAAATATTCCTCCCTGATGATGCGGGGCAAGCCTCTCCCGCAAAATCGCCCGCGAAGGGCAAGGCGTCACAAAACATAAATAAATGAAACGAGCAAGGGTTGCGCGCGAGGCGGGCTCACTGCCCGCTCAAATTCTCGAAGAAGTCTTTCATCCGGGCAAAAAAGCCAGCGGATTCCGGATGGGTCTTTGTCGAGGATAGCGTTTCGAATTCGGCGAGGAGTTCGCGTTGCCGCTTGGTGAGACTTTGCGGCGTTTCAATCGTCATCTCGATATAAAGATCGCCGGTATCGCGTGATCTCAGCACCGGCATGCCCTTGTTTTTCAATTTGAATTGTTTGCCGGATTGCGTGCCTTCCGGGATTTTGACCTTGGCTTCGCTGCCATCAAGCGTATGGACGCTGACTTCCGCGCCGAGCGCCGCCTGGACCATCGAGATCGGAACGCGGCAGAAGAGATCGGCGCCGTCGCGCCGAAAAAAAGGATGCGGCTTCGTCGACACAAAGATGTAAAGATCGCCCGCCGGGCCGCCCTTGGCCCCTGCCTCCCCTTCGCCGCCGAGACGGATCCGCGTCCCGTCCTCGACGCCAGGCGGAATATTGACGGAAAGGCGGCGTTCGCGGGTGACGCGGCCCGAGCCGCCGCAGGCCTGGCATGGATCGTCGATGATTTCGCCTCCCCCGTGGCAATGCGGACAAGTCCGTTCGATCGCGAAGAAGCCTTGCTGCGCGCGCACGCGACCCTGCCCACCGCAGGTGGGACAAAGTCTCGGTTTCGCGCCAGCCTTGGCACCCGATCCCGCGCAAGCCTCGCAGGCGACCGAGGCTGGCAGGCTAATCGGTGCGGTGTTGCCGTGAAACGCTTGTTCGAGCGAAATTTCCAAGTTGTAGCGGAGATCCGACCCGCGCGCGGGGCCCCTGCGTCCGCCGCCGCGCCGCCCGCCCATCGCATCGCCGAAAAGGTCGTCGAAAATATCCGCCATCGACGCCGCGAAACCATCGCCTCCGGTTCCGAAACCGCCATGTTCGAAGGCGGCATGACCGTAGCGATCGTAAGCCGCCCGTTTCTGCGAATCCGACAACGCTTGATACGCTTCGTTCAGTTCCTTGAACTGAATTTCGGCTTCCTTATTGCCGGGGTTGCGGTCGGGATGACATTGCATCGCCGCCTTGCGGAAAGCGGATTTCATCTCGGCGTCCGTGCAGCTTTTGGAAACGCCAAGAATTTCGTAATAGTCCCGTCTCATCATCGCGCTTCGCGTTCCAATCAATAGGCCCGCCGGAGCTTCTCGGTGTTCCGGGCGCCGCCCATCCCCTCAACTAGAATTTATCTGGCTTCGCGCCATTCCAACCGCATCTCGATGCCAGCACCGCGCCCTTCTGGCAATTTGCCGCACCATAGATGGCGCGGGCGGCAAGGTCGAGGCGCCGTCGGAATCACCCTCAGGCGTCGAAGAAAAAATCCCCGGTGCGCGCTGGAGCATATCCCGAAAATAAACAGCTTTCAGGGTGATCCGCTTCGCGCCAAATCGAATCCCCTCCGTCGCGATACTCGCGGACCTCCCTGCTCAGTTACGCGGATTTCTTCTTGTCGTCGGGGCCGACTTCCTTGAAGTCCGCATCGATGACATCGTCCTTTGTCTCGGCATGCACGCCCTCCGCGCCCGGCCCCGCGCCTTGGGCCTTATACATCGCTTCGCCGAGCTTCATGGACGCTTGCACAAGGTCGTTCGTCCTGGCCTTGATCGCGTCCGCGTCCTCGCCTTCAAGCGCCGACTTCAAGGCGGAAATCGCGGCCTCGATCACGCTCTTGTCGGATTCGGCGACCTTGGTCCCGAACTCCGCCAGGGATTTCTGGGTGGTATGAATCATCGCCTCGCCATGATTCTTGGCGTCGACGAGTTCACGGCGTCTCTTATCTTCGGAAGCGTGCGACTTGGCGTCCTTTACCATTCTATCGATATCGCCTTCGCTGAGGCCGCCGGAGGCTTGGATCCGGATTTGCTGCTCCTTGTTGGTTGCCTTGTCCTTCGCCGATACGTTGACAATTCCGTTGGCGTCGATATCGAAAGTGACGTCGATCTGCGGTACGCCGCGCGGCGCGCCCGGGATCCCGACGAGATCGAACTGGCCAAGCAGCTTATTGTCCGCCGCCATTTCGCGTTCGCCCTGGAAGACGCGGATCGTAACCGCCGTCTGATTGTCTTCCGCGGTCGAAAATACCTGGCTCTTTTTGGTCGGAATAGTCGTGTTCCGTTCGATCAGCCGCGTGAACACGCCGCCGAGGGTCTCGATGCCGAGAGACAAAGGCGTCACGTCGAGCAAGAGCACGTCCTTCACGTCGCCCTGGAGGACGCCGGCCTGAACCGCCGCGCCGATCGCGACGACTTCATCGGGATTGACTCCTTTATGCAGCTCCTTGCCGAAGAAGCTTTTGACCACCTCTTGCACCTTGGGCACGCGAGTCATGCCGCCAACGAGAACGACTTCATTGATCTCGCCCGCGGTAAGCCCCGCATCCTTCAAGGCCTTGCGGCACGGTTCGACGGTTTTTTGGATGAGATCGTCGACAAGCGCCTCGAACTTCGCCCTTGTGAGTTTCAAGGTGAGATGTTTCGGTCCCGCGGCATCCGCGGTGATATAGGGCAAATTGATCTCGGTTTGGGTCGCGGACGACAATTCGATCTTGGCTTTTTCGGCCGCTTCCTTAAGGCGCTGGAGCGCGAGCTTGTCCTTTTTCAGGTCGATCCCATTGTCTTTCCTGAACTCGTCGGCAAGATACTCGACAAGGCGGACATCGAAATCCTCGCCGCCGAGGAAGGTGTCGCCGTTGGTCGATTTCACCTCGAACACGCCATCGCCGATTTCGAGGATGGAGATGTCGAATGTGCCGCCGCCGAGATCGTAGACCGCGATGACCCCGGAGCCCTTCTTGTCGAGGCCATAGGCGAGCGCCGCCGCAGTCGGCTCGTTGATGATGCGCAGGACCTCGAGGCCCGCGATCTTGCCTGCGTCCTTGGTCGCCTGCCGCTGGGCATCGTTGAAATAGGCGGGAACGGTAATGACCGCTTGGCGCACCTCTTGGCCTAGATAGGCTTCGGCGGTCTCCTTCATCTTTTGCAAGATAAAGGCGGAAATCTGCGAGGGGGAATATTGCTTGCCGTCGGCCCCGACCCAGGCGTCCCCGTTGGAGGCACGAATAATCCTGTAAGGGACGAGGCCCATGTCCTTCTTGGTCATCGGGTCGTCGAAAGTCCGGCCGATAAGCCGCTTGATCGCAAAAAACGTCCGTTCGGGATTGGTGACGCCCTGACGCTTGGCCGGCTGGCCGACAAGACGCTCCCCGTCGTCCGTGAATGCGACGATGGAGGGTGTGGTCCGGGCTCCCTCGGCGTTCTCGATAACCTTCGGCGTCGTACCTTCCATGATCGCCACGCAAGAATTGGTGGTGCCGAGGTCGATTCCGATTACTTTGGCCATGATTACTCTTCCTTTCGATCCGCAAGACCACCGGATCCCGCCGAGGCGATCCGGCAAATGGGCGGGCGGATTTCCGCCCGGTCCCCGATTAAGTTCAAATTGGTATGGCAGCGCGTGAACGCAAGATGCGCCGAATATAAGTGGACGATCGCGGTGTGCAAGACGAAGGTTTGAGGCAAGCGGTGGCGCGCGCTGGAATTTTTCTCGCCCCGTGCCGGTGGCAAGGGCGCGGCGGTGCCGTCAGAATCCTTACTCGTATCCGGTAAGTTTGCCTTGTTTCGATTGTCCAATCGCGCAAACGTGCCACGACGCGGCCCAAAGTGCTAGCGTGCCGTGGCTTTTCATCCTGGCGGGATTCCAGTTGCGACATTTTCCTTCGGTTGTGCTTCTTGCGGCTCTCTTGGCACCGGCGTTGGCGCGAGCCCAACTCATGCTTCCAGGCGCCCTCCAGGGGTCGCCTTCCACGGCGGGTAAGACGGCGCAAAGTCCCGCCGGTGCCGCGCCAGGGCAACCGAAACCGGCGGGACTAAAGCCGCCCTCGGAGGAGACGATTGTTGGGCATGAATTGTCGCGCGACGGATTTGCCGGGATCATCGCGTTCCAGCGCGGGTCCGGCAACGGGCTTGAGATTGCTAGGCTTTTGATCGCCGGAGAAGAAATTTCGCACCCCGGCGAACAATGCCAGGTCGAAGTGGTCGCGGGCACGCCGATCCAAACTAGATTCGCCGGGCGGCCCAATGGCGTATCGCGCTATGAAGTCGAGATCGACACTTGCCCGTTTTCGCTCGATGTGCTGGAAGGAGCCGTCCTCGTCACCCGCACGTCCAAGACATGCAATTTCCAAGCGGCGGATTGCCGAGCCAATCCGGCCGGGCTCTGGGGCCCCCCGGGGGGCACTATCGGTCCCGATCAGATCAAGCAGTTGGAGCGCGAGCGGGGCCGTGTGGAATTGGCTATGCTCGCCAAGTTTCACGCGCTGCTGAAGAGCGCCGGCAAGGACAAAGAGGCAATCAAGCAAATCGCCAGCGAACAAGCGGGGTTCTCGTCGGAGCGCGAAGTGATCTGCCGCAATTATTTGCGCGAGGATATTCACGGATTTTGCGGGCTGCGGATCACCCAGGCCCGGGCGCTCGCCTTGCAGGCGGCGCTCGAGGATCGCACGAAAGCAAGGGCGAAACCGGCAAGGACAAGGGCGAAGCAGAAACCCGATCCCGTCCCCGCAATTCAATCAAAAGCGAAGCCCGAGTAGCAGATTCAGGTTGGAAAATGGGCGAAAAATTCAATGCTATAGCTTACGCTTTGAGCAACACCGGTTGAATTGATACTTAAACCAGCGAAACCGGATTTCGCTATCCTTTGTGAACGGAGCATACAATGGTGAGGGCGAGGCTTTTGAAATAGGCGCCGAGACTCGTATTAAGCCTCCTGCTAAGCTTCCTGCCCGGTCAGCCTCAGCCAATCCTCCTCGCTCATCGTGTCAATGCCAAGCTCGGCCGCCTTCGCGAGTTTTGAACCCGCGCCAGGCCCGGCGACGACGAGATCGGTCTTCTTGGAGACCGACGCCGCGACCTTCGCGCCTAGCCTCTCTGCCATCGCCTTGGCCTCGTCGCGGGTCATGCGCTCGAGCGAGCCGGTAAAGACAATCGTCTTGCCCGCGACCGGGCTTTTCGACGCGACGGCCTCCATCGGCAACGGCGTCACATGCGCAAGAAGGGCGTCGAGAACGTCCTCATTGTGCTTTTCGGCGAAAAAATCGGCGATGGCTTCCGCCACCACTTCGCCGAACCCTTCGATATTGTTGATTTCCGCGCGGGCCTCGGAGCCTTTTTGAGCCGCTTGCGCGGTCTTGCGCAGCGCTTCGAACGACTCAAAGTGGCGGGCAAGGCGCCGCGCATTGGTCTCGCCGACATGCCTGATGCCGAGCGCATAAATAAAGCGGTTGACTGGGAGCGTGCGGCGCGCTTCGATTGCGTTAAAGAGATTTCGCACCGAAAGTTCGCCAAAACCTTCCCGCTCTTTCAGATTGATGATGCCGCGCCGCTCGCGCTCTGGCAGCGTGAAAATATCGGGGGCGGTTCTGATCAGGCCATCCCTGAAAAACTGCTCGATACGCTCGTCGCCGAGGCCTTCGATATCGAAGGCATTGCGCGAGGCGAAATGTTTCAACCGCTCGACCGCCTGCGCCGTGCAGACAAGACCGCCAGTGCAGCGGCGCACGGCCTCCGCCTCTCCGGTCTTGGGGTCGATCTCGCGAACCGCCGCCGAGCCGCAAATGGGGCAGATTTCAGGAAAGACATATTTTGCCAATTTTTCGTGCTTGTCTTTGTCGCGCTTGTCGAGGATCCTCGGTCCAAGAATTTGCGGAATGACATCACCGGCGCGCTGAACCGTCACCGTGTCGCCGATGCGAATGTCCTTGCGGGTGATCTCGTCTTCGTTGTGGAGGGTCGCATTGGACACAACGACGCCGCCGACGGTCACCGGGTCGAGCTTGGCAAGCGGCGTCAAGGCGCCGGTACGCCCGACATTGATCTCGATCGCGCGCAGCACGGTTGTCGCCTTTTCGGCGGGGAACTTATGCGCCACCGCCCAGCGCGGCGCGCGTGACACAAGGCCAAGGCGGTCTTGCAGCGCGAGGCTATCGACCTTATAGACCACGCCGTCGATGTCGTAGCCGAGACGCGCGCGCATCGATTCAATCCGCCGGTAATGCGCGATGAGGCCGTCCGCCGAATGGCACAGCACCGTAAGCGGATTGACGGGAAGCCCGAAATCCTTGAACGCCGCGATCATGCCGATTTGCGTCGAGGCGGGCAAAGCACTCGCCTCGCCCCAGGCGTATGCGAAGAAATGCAGAGGCCGCCCGGCGGTGATGGCGGGATCGAGCTGGCGCAGCGAGCCCGCCGCCGCATTGCGCGGATTGGCAAAGAGCATTTTACCCGCTTCCGTCTGCCGCGCGTTCAACGCGGCGAAATCCATGTGCGTCATATAGACTTCGCCGCGCACCTCGAGAATTTCCGGCGCCGCGCCAGCGAGAGCCTTCGGAATTTCACCGATGGTGCGCACATTGGCGGTGACGTCCTCGCCCTCGAAGCCGTCGCCGCGCGTGGCCGCTTCCACGAGTTCGCCTTTGACGTAGCGCAGCGAGCATGAGAGTCCGTCGATCTTTGGTTCCGCCGTGATCGCGAGCGGCGCTTCCGGGCCAAACCCGAGAAACCGGCGTACACGCGCGGTAAAATCCGCGACTTCGTCGCCGGTGAAAATGTTGCCGAGCGAGAGCATCGGCACGCGATGGCGGACCTTCGCGAATTTTTCCGATGGTGCGGTACCGACTTTCCTTGTCAGGGACTCGGGCGTCGCGAGCTCCGGAAAGGCGGCCTCGATCGCTTCATAACGCCGCCGCAGCGCGTCGTAATCGGCATCCGAAACCGTCGGCGCATCCTCGGTGTAATAGCGCCGGTCATGCGCGCCGATTTCTTCCCCGAGGCGGGCATGTTCGCGGCGCGCTTGTGCGTCGCCGAGGCTTTCGATAGGGGCTGGCTTCTTCATCAAGCCAACATTAGCATCAGCCGCACCAGGCGAAAAGTTCACCCTAATTAATCCGTCCATAAGTATTTCGCATGTTTAGCGACGGCGCGGGGCGCGGGCGAAAGGGTCAAGCAAAACGCTGCTTCCGCTTATGGCTATGGCGGCTTCAATCCCGTCCTCGATCCGAGATGGCGGATCATTCCCCGGCGGCAAGCGACCCTTTATGGGGCACCGCGCGTTTTTCGTCCAACCGCGGTTTGCGAGTCACGCGGTCTTCGCGCGGATTCGGTCCTGTTTGCGTAACCTATTTGTGATTTCGTCGCTCTCCTTCAGCTTTCCTTTACGCAAAAGTACCCCGCGCCAAAATTCACCGGCCTTTCACGACGGGATAGTACGTTCGGGTCAAGAGATCTGGCGCCGAATAGGCTATCGTCAAGCCACGGAGTTCGATGCCTCCGCCGCCTCCCCGATGGCGGTCCTGCACCTGTCTAGCCCTAACCGGCGGGCGCGGAACTGGTATCTGGACCGGCCGCCCTTGTCCTCCCCAAGGGCGGCCGGACTTTGTCTCAGCCGCGCGAGGCCGCGACGCAGCCAGGGCGGAGCCCCTCGAGGGTCAAGAAAACGCGGTCCCCGCCAGGCCTCGACCAAGGCGCAGGAAAGACCCGTGGCGAACTCCTCGCGCTGCTGAGCTGCTCCCGTTCAAGCCGCGCAAAAGCCGGATTGAAGCGCCATTCCGCGCGCCCCCTTAGAGCATGATCCGCGAAAATGGAACCCGGTTTCCACTTTCGCGGATCATGCTCCTGCCTTGCTCTCAGTGGAGCGCGGATTTTATGATGCGCGGATGCGCAAAAGAAACACCGCAATCAAAAATCCGGCGGCCAAAATTTTGGACGGCGCCGCTACCGCGCCCGGAACGAAGCTGAATACGCCACCCAGAAAAATCCCCGGGAGCGCCACGAAACCGCAAGGAGCGCGGCAAATGCCGCCGGACTCGGCAAGAATGGGCGAGATTTTCCGCCGCTTGGAAGCCGTCAATCCGCACCCAAAAGGCGAACTCGACTATGCGAACGCCTTCACCCTGCTCGTCGCGGTCGTGCTTTCGGCGCAAGCGACCGACGTAAGCGTCAACAAGGCCACGCCCGCGCTCTTCGCCGTGGCTGGCAGCCCGGCCAAAATGGCGGCGCTCGGCGAGGAAAAGCTCCAGGCCATGATCAAGACGATTGGCCTTTACCGCACCAAGGCAAAAAACGTGATCGCCTTGTCGCGGCGGCTCGTCAAGGATTTCGGCGGCGAGGTGCCGCGCAGCCGCGAGGCGCTCGAAACGCTTCCCGGAGTAGGCCGAAAGACCGCCAACGTCGTCATGAACATTGCATTCGACGCCCCTTTGATCGCCGTCGACACGCACATTTTCCGCGTCTCCAACCGCATTCCCCTGGCGGCCGGCAAGACGCCGCTTGAGGTCGAACGCGGGCTTGAGAAAATCATTCCCGATGCGTTCAAGCCGCATGCGCATCATTGGCTGATCCTGCATGGCAGGTATATCTGCAAGGCCCGCCGCCCGGAATGCGAACGCTGCTTGATCTCCGATCTCTGCCAATGGCCGGACAAACGGTCTTGATTTACTTCGGGCGCGTTCCGCCCGGGCGCATGAGATCATCGAACGAGGCGAAGCAGCGATCCGCCGCCATGGCGATGAGCGCAACGATGACAATCCATTTGGGCTTGCCTCGTTTTTGGTTGTCCCGCAGACAGCGGGGAGATGGAAGGCAGGGCGCACGTCGCCCGCTCCCCGGTGTCGATCCCTCAACGCTGCGGCGGCTGCTGATAAAGGGGTGAAGGGGACAAACATCACATGCATTTTTTTAGCATTGCTGTGGGCGTTGTAGCGCTCGTCACTGGCCTGATCGCCGCTTACTGGTGGTATCAGTCCGCACAAATTGTCCCGGTTCCGTCATGGGCTGCAGGGGAACCGGGTGTTTTCAGCGGAGTGGAACCGGGCGACTCTGCAGCTATCGGATTCAGGCTGGATCGCAGCTTTGTTAGTCGCCGCTCAAAAATCAGCCGATTTAAACAGGCGGGCGGCGCTCTGGACGGCTTTCAGCGTCTTGGCTGGCGCAATAGCTGGCTTTGCGGGAAACATCAGCTAGAGCCGCTGAGACATTTCCGCCATAGAGTCCCTTTGCGGGGGATGCTGGGGGTGAAAGAGATCGCAAATGAAATTAGCATCGACTATCGCGCTCACCCTCGCACTGTCGGCAGGAGCAGCGCACCCGCAGGAGACGCACAAAATAATAATCGCGAATTGGAAGTCATGCGCTACTGGAATACAAACCGATGAAATTAGCTGGGCCGAAATTCCTGCATGGACTCGGGCCAAATCCCTAAGGCCTTATTATTACGGCGATCCTCGATTGCTGGCCAATCATGGTTTGTGCAACGAAAAATTTCATCGGGTTGTTTTATGCCCGCCGGGTTGGGAAGAAAGTGACGACAAGACCGCAGGCTGGTTCAAAGTTTGCCAAGAATATCAGAACAATCGACACCAGAAGTGATGAAATGCTTCCGGGGTATGAGATCTTTGTACGAGGCGAAGCACCGATCCGCCACCGTGGCAAGGAGCGCAACGATGGCAACTCGGCATTCGCGCGCGAGCGGACTAGTATGCTCCAGCCAAACACCGGCGCCGCGCGGCTGTGAAAGGTACGTCATACAACAATCGTCAGGCGCTCCGCGGCGCGGGTAATGCCGGTATAGAGCCAGCGGTTGCGGTGTTCGCGAAACGCGAAGCTTTCGTCGAACAAAACCACGTGGTTCCATTGCGACCCTTGCGCCTTATGCACGGTGAGCGCATAGCCGTAATCGAATTCATCTGACGCCCGTCGAATTTTTGGGCTTAGATTTTCCTCCAGTCCTTGAAAGAATTCCGGCAGCACGCCGATGCGCAGCGGCTTGCGGGCCGGATCGTCCTCCGGCACAATGTTCAGCGCGAGCTTCTTCTTGCGGGTTGGCTCGATGGTCTTCACGAGCCAGATCCCGCCGTTCAAGAGACCCTTGGTCTTGTTGTTCTTGAGACAGACCAGCTTGTCTCCCGCCTGCGGAAAAACATCGGCGTGCCCGAAGAGTTCGCGCATCCTTTTGTTATACGAGTGGCGGGTGCGGTTGAGGCCAACGAGCAGCTGATCGGCTGCGGTCGCCGTGCCGGAATCGATGTCGCGCCGCGCCATGACGAGGCTCTCGCCATAAGCGCCGAGGGCAAGCTTTCCTCCTTCGCGCACAAGCATGGACATTTTGATGATCGGATTGTCCACCGCTTGGCGATGCACCTCGGTCAGCATCACGTCGGGCGGGCCTTCGGTAAAGAACCCCCCGCCCTTGACGGGAGGCAATTGGGCCGGATCGCCAAGGACCAGCACCGGCTTGCCGAAGGACAATAGATCGCGGCCGAGTTCTTGATCGACCATCGAACATTCGTCGATTATGACGAGGCTCGATTTCGTAACGGCGCTGTCTTCGTTAAGAACGAAGGTAAGCTCTTGCGTATCGGTCTCCCGCAGCCGGTAGATCAAGCTGTGGATCGTGCGCGCTTCCTTGCAGCCCTTGGAACGCAAAACGAGCGCGGCCTTGCCGGTGTAAGCAGCGAAGGCGACGCCGCCATCGCTATCTTCGGCGATTTTCTTGGCGAGCGTGGTCTTGCCGGTGCCCGCATAGCCGAAGAGCCGGAACAATTGCGGCTCGCCGCGTTTCAACCATTCTGCGACGGCTTTTAGTGCAGCCTCCTGCTGCGGCGGCCAAATCATGCCCGTGCCGTTCCGGAGTGCATAGCCAAAAATCTCTCTCTTTTAGCACCGCGTGCGCGGCACGTCGGCCTCATCCAAATCGCCAGAGGCTCGGTCATTTGGGCCACAACTGCTCCGGCAAACCCAGCAGAACACTCAACGCCGCGGCGGTCATTCGCTCCAATCCCCCAAGCGACGTCTGATATTGGGACCGGGAAACCCCGCTAGGCTTGCGCCTATGCCAAGTGTCACTCCCATCCTTCGAGACGGCAGTTCAGCCTTCCTCAGCGCGACAGCCTTGCGATTAGCTTCTGGTACAGCGGGTTATCCGCCGAAAACACATAGTCCTGCGCCGCCACGCAAACATGGGTCGCGCCTTGCGCGATCAGCCAATCGGCGAGCGGCGCGGCTTCGTCTTTCGGGCAATTCAAGGTCAGGCGTCCATCGGCCGCATGGAAGCGCGCGCGGGCAGAAAACGCCGTCTTCGCATTCGCGAACAGAGAATCCTCCCATCGCGACAGCACGGCCGAGACCTCGCGCGTGGTGCGCGCCTCCTCTTCCGCGGCGATGCGCGAGAGAATGATGCGAGCGGTTTCGCGGGGGCCAGCACTCCAATCGGCGCCAACCGACGCCACGAGATTGGCCTGCGAGCGCAAAATCGTGCCGTCGTCGAGAATTTTGAGTGCATTGGCGAGAAGCGTCGCGCCGGTCGTCGTGATATCGACGATCAGCTCGGCCTTGCCCGCCGCCGGCGCGCCCTCGGTCGCGCCAAGGCTCTCGACAATGCGGTAATCGGCGACATGCCGCTCGGCGAAAAAGCGCCGGGTCAGATGGACATATTTGGTCGCGACCCGCATCCGCTCGCCGCGCCGCGCCCGGAAGGCCGCCGCGACATCCTCGATGTCCGCCATGGTCTTCACGTCGATCCACGCGCGGGGAACGGCAACCACCACATCGGCGTGGCCGAAGCCGAGCGGCGCCAAAAGTTCGACTTTCGCTTCGGCATCGGCAATTCCTTCGCGAATGAGATCCTCGCCGGTGACGCCGAGATGCACCTGGCCGGCGGCCAACTGCGCGACAATGTCGGCGGCGGAAAGAAACGCGATCTCGATATTATCCATGCCGGCCAAGGTTCCTCGATAGTCGCGCGCGCCGTGCGCGAATTCGAGCCCCGCGCGGGCGAAAAAAGCCGCGGCGTTTTCCTGCAGCCGCCCTTTGGAGGGAACCGCGAGCACGAGAGGTTTTTTGGCGCCACGTAAACTCATGGCGCCCCCCGTTCCGCGCTCAGGCGGCCGATCCAGATCGCCGCGCCGATGGCGGGAATCGGCTGTTTCGCACCAAGCGTTCGCGGAAGCTGGTCGTAGCGCCCGCCGCCTATGGCAGGCTCTCCCGCGCCGTGCTCATGCGCCTCGAAAACAAAACCTGTGTAATAGTCGAGATTGCCAGTAAAGCGCGCGGCAAAATGGAGTCTTGTGGCATCGAGCCCCTGGATGACGATAAACTCAAGCCGTTTGTCGAAACTGTCGAGGACGGCGGAAAGATCGAGGTTCGCGCCGGCGACAAGCGCGCGCAATTGCGAGGACGAGTTATCAGGGTCGCCCTCCACGCCCAAGAATTGTTCGATGACCGCGCGCTTTTCCGCGGAAAATCCCGCGCCCGTCTTGAGTGCCGCTTGTTCAAGGAAACGATCGGCGATCTCTCCCGGGCTGCGGCCGCTGGCCGGGGCTATGCCCGCGATGGAGAGAAGGTTTTCGACAAATGCGCGCGCGCCCTGCTTATCGGCGCCTTCGAGAACGCCGAGGACGCCGGAATGATCGACGCCGTGCAAGCCTGGGCTCAGGATCGCGTCGAGAGATTTGCCTTGAGAATGGCCACGCGCGATGCGGCGGCGCCATTGGGGAGGAAGTTCGAGCGCTTCGAGAAGCCGGGAAAACAACAAGGCGTCGCCGATCCGCACGATGAGGCGCGAAGGGGCGGCCTGGCGTTGTTTGGCGACGCTTGCCGCTTCGAGAGCGAGGGCGAGGATTTCCGCGTCAGCCGCCTCCAGGTCGGGCCGGCCAAAACTCTCAATTCCGGCTTGCGTGAATTCGTTTTGGCGGCCTGGTAGAAACCGGAAAACAGGCCCGCAATAGGAGAAGCGTGCGCTCTCTCCAGCACGCTCCGTGGCGAGATAGGCGGCCAGGACAGGAATCGTATATTCCGGACGCAGGCAATAGTCGGCGCCGGAAAGATCGCTTGTGAGATAGAGCTGGCCGCGCAACTCCTCGCCGGAATCGAAAAAGATCGAAGCCGGTTGCAGGATTGGCGGTTCACAGCGCGCGTATCCGGCACCGGTGAGATGGGCGATGACGCGTTCGGCGCGCTGATCGGCAAATGACAAAGCCCTGCCCCGGAAAGCTCAACGAAGTTCGCCTCTTTTAGCAAGGCGAGCCATGTCGCGCGACAGGTTTTGCGAGACGAAGGGCTAAAGCGTGGGGGTCTGCGCAAGCGGCCAAATCATGGGACACGATCTATTCTCCGATTTGGCGCGAACCTGCCGCGCGCTTTCGCGTGGCGGGCCCGGGAGAAAGTCGGCACGTTACGCTGCGAGCCAAGCCGAGAATCTATCGGCTGGACGGATCGATTCCCGTTTCAGTCAGCAATTCTACTGGCATTCGCCGTTCGACCCGCGATGTCTGTGGCGACCGCATCCGTCGCGTGCGGGCACGATGTGCGCGCTGGCGGCCTTTGCGACCGTAGCGCCTGGGGCGACAGGCATTGCGGACACCATGTCGGGTAACACCAGGCAGCAAATCAGCGAAGCAATGAATGCTATGTTGCGCATGAGCGCCTCCTTCCGAGCGGCGCCGGTATGGCGCCAGCGCCAAAATGAGCCTTCGGCGGCACGATTGCAAACCCAAAACTCAGCAGTCCCCCCCGCGGGCAAAGTTGAAGACATACGCACAAAAATTCGGGGCCCCCTTGGTGCTTGCTAAGTTCCTTCGGGGATGTTAGGCGCGCGCGATGGATTGTCGGCGGCCCTTTTTTCCCAATTCCCGGAAATGCTGGAGGCGGTAGAGTGCGATGAGCATCCACTTCCACCAGGGCGATCTGCCGGACGATGCCGATTTTGGCGATTGCGTCGCGATCGACACCGAAACCTTAGGGTTGGTTCCGCATCGGGACCGGCTCTGCGTCGTCCAATTGTCGCGCGGCGACGGGTCCGCCGATGTCGTTCAAATCGGCTCCGGCCAGGCGCAGGCGAACAACATCGAGCGGCTCCTTGGCGACCCAAAAGTCACAAAACTTTTTCATTTCGCCCGTTTCGATGTCGCGGTTTTGTTCAAGACCTTCGGGGTCATGGCGGCGCCCATCTATTGTACCAAGATCGCTTCCAAGCTCGCCCGGACCTATACCGACCGGCACGGCTTGAAGGATCTTGCGCGCGAACTTCTTGGGGTTGAACTGTCCAAGCAGCAGCAATCCACCGATTGGGGCGACTCGACGCTCTCGGAGGCGCAGCTTTCCTATGCGGCGTCCGACGTCCTCTATTTGCATGCCTTGCGCATCCGCCTCGACGCGATGCTCAAGCGCGAGAACCGCTTCGAGATCGCCACCGCCTGTTTCGATTTTGTGCCCACGCGGGCGCGTCTCGACCTGATGGGCTGGGCCGATGCGGATTTATTTTCACATCAATAGGCGCGCCCGGCCTGCCTTGACTTCGCCTTGGTTGCTTGCTGTGTGAGCAACCCGGGCGCACGCTTGCGCCCGCCATGGCAGTGGTTGCCCCACCAGACCAAAGCCAAGCCAAGGTAACCCTGCTGGGTTATTGAAGAATTTTTAGGATTTCTTAAGCCGTGGGCATGTTCGATCGTGGTTTGAGGAATTTCGCGCAACCTGGAGCTTGGGTCTCCTTGTCTCGGAACGAAGCTCTGCGCATGAAGAAATCGTCAGGCGGCACGGGTGCGCCAGCGGGCGCCTTGAGCAGCGCCGATAGCCGCGCAGGCCTGGAAAACCCGACGAACGCCAAGCTCGCGTGGCCGGACGTCGCAATGGCCGATATCGGCTGGGTGGACGATGGCCAGGCGAACTCGGGCGCGTTCCGTTTCGACGTGACGCCGGCGCTATGGCGCGGCGGCTTCAAGGCGGCACACCGTCATTCGGCGCGGGTGCGGTTGTTTCGCCTCGCCGCGATCGCCGGTTCGCTTCTCGCGATCGCGCTCATCGCCGCGGTGGCTCTATTGAACCCCTTAAGGCACCTGCCGGGCGACATTTCCGTCGGCCGGGCTGCGCTTGACGGCACGAAAATTACCCTGGATTTTCCGAAAATCTCCGGCGTTCAGACGGACGGCCGCCCCTTTGAGATCAAGGCGCGTTCCGGAATTCAGGACATCATGGCCCCGCACATCATCGAACTCCTCGGCATCGAATCTAAGATCGGGACGCCGGACGCCTCGACAATACGGGTGAGCGCCGCGCGGGGCATCTACGACAGCTTGCACGACAAAATGACGTTGGAAGGCGACATTCGAATCAATAATAGCGCGGGTTACGACATTTGGTTGAATACCGCGCGGATCGATTTCAACACCGGCGGCCTCGTCTCCGAGGAGCCGGTCAGGGTCATTCTCGACGGCGGGACGATCGCGGCGAAGCAATTGGACGTCAGCGACAATGGCCACAAAGTCTCGTTCGGCGGCGAGGTGACCTCGATGATCGACACCGGAGCCGGGGAGCCCAAAGCCGCCGGCGCCTTGATGGACAGCGGGAAATGACCGGGCGCATGGATCTGGCCGTTGTCGCTTTACTTTTGATGGCTTCGGCGGTCTTTCCGGCGTATGCGGAAAAGCCACGCTCCGACGCAATTCTGCCGGGCGGCAATTCCAAGGATCCCGTCAATATCGACGCCGCCAAGCTGGATTATTTCGATAAGGAACAAAAGCTTGTCTACACCGGCAACGTCGTTGCGACGCAAGGGGAAAGCAAGCTCGAGGCCGGTAGGCTCGTCATTTTCCTGACGCCGAAGGATGCCGCGGCACCGACCGGAGTTCCATCGTCGTCGAGCCAGATTCGCCGCATGGAAGCGGCGGGACCGGTGACCATTGTTTCCAAGGACCAGATTGGGACCGGCGACAGCGGCGTCTATGAAAAATCGGAAAACAAAGTCTATCTCATCGGCAACGTGACATTAACCCAGGGACCGAATGTAACCAAAGGCGATAAATTGATCTATGATATGAATACCAATCAGGCGGCGGTAACCGGCCGGGTCAGGAGCATGTTTCTGCCGAGCGGCGGGACCGGAGACGCGAAAGAGGCAAGACCGGCGAGACCGGATGGCGCCACGAAGCCTGATCGCGCGGCAAGGGCCCCCTGACGCGCGACTTTCGCTGGGGCCGGCAACACTCTCGCTGGTCAGCGTCGCGACGCCCATGCCAGCGAGCGGGGTTTGCTTGCGCCGGCGGGGGGCGACGACACTTCCCGCCGTCCGAAGCTTGCCATGGCGCTTGATTCCCTCCCCCTTGCGCCGCGTGGCCCGCGCCCCGTTTGGTTTGCTGGAAAGTATGCTTCGATGGAGACGCGGCGGGGCTCTAACAGGTTGGAATTTCGAAGGATTTTTCTTAAATTTCGCCCGCGACCGGCCCTTTTTCCTATCGCCGCCTTCGCCCGGCTGCGCGGCGTCTTCCGGTCTCGCGCAACGCCGCCGATTCGCACGGGCGATGGCGCTTGGATAATCGCCGAGGATCCCGATGTCGCGGACCACGATGGCGGGCCGCGCCTAACGCCGATCTGCACGGATCTCGCCGGCGAAACGCGGCGGGAGGTAGTGGACGGAACCGAGAGGGAAACGCGCGCGCAAGGGGTGCTGGCGGTTCATCATTTGCGCAAATCCTACAAGGCCCGCCGCGTCGTCGAGGATGTGAGCATGACGGTGCGGCGAGGCGAGGTGGTTGGCCTCCTCGGTCCGAACGGCGCCGGCAAGACCACGCTTTTTTACATGATTACCGGGCTAATACGGCCGGACGCCGGCCTCATCGAACTCGACGGGCACGATGTGACGCGCCTGCCAATGTACCGGCGCGCGCGCCTCGGCATTGGCTATCTGCCGCAGGAAGCCTCGATTTTCCGTGGTCTCAACGTCGAGGACAATATCCGGGCGGTCCTTGAAATCGTCGAACCCGACAAGCTTAAGCGCGCTGGCGAACTCGAAGGCTTGCTCGACGAGTTCGACCTCAAAACCTTGCGAAAGACGCCCTCGATCGCGCTCTCCGGCGGCGAGCGGCGGCGTTGCGAAATCGCGCGCGCCTTGGCCGGCCGCCCGTCCTTCATGCTTCTCGACGAACCGTTCGCCGGGATCGATCCCATCGCCGTGGGCGACATTCAGCGCCTGGTGCAGCACCTGAAACGGCGCGGCATTGGCGTTCTCGTCACCGATCACAATGTCCGCGAAACCTTGGGGTTGATCGACCGCGCCTACATCGTTCATGCCGGTCGTGTCTTGATCGAGGGGATTCCGGCCAAAATTGTCGAAGACCCCAATGTCCGCCGCTTCTATCTTGGCGAGGAATTCCGGCTCTGACGGCGCTGTTCAAGGCCGTCCAAAAAATCCATTTTCTTGCGAGTCCTCAGATCGCCAAAAAAGGCGGCGGTTGTGCGTACGCAAGCATTTTTCGTGCTATGCTCACAAACCAAGGGCAAGAAACGGGCCAACAATGGGGCCAGCCCGCTTATGACGGTCCGCCGGCGATAGTTTGAGGGTTTCACTAAAGACATGGCTCTTACCACCAAGCTCGTCATGCGTCCGAGCCAGTCGCTGGTGATGACGCCGCAACTTTTACAAGCCATCAAGCTCTTGCAATTTTCCAACCTCGATTTGACCGCGTTCATCGAGGAGGAACTCGAGCGCAACCCCTTGCTCGAGCGGGCCGAGGACAGCCCCGGGCCGCCCGGAACTCGACGGCGCGGGCCTCGATAGTGGGATCGATCCCGCCGGGATTTCGCCGGGCGAGGATTTCAGCGAGGCAAGCGAGGCCGACTGGAGCTCGGCGTCCTTGACCGCGAACCGCGAGGCCCTCGAGGCAAGCCTCGGCACCGAATTGGCGAACAGTTTCGACGACGGCCGGACCCCGGCTGCGGGCGAATACAGTTTGGGGGCGGGAGGCTCGGGTCTCTCGGCGACTTCGTGGCCCGGGCCACCGGGGGGGACCGGCGACCGCGCGGCGGCAAACCTCGAAGCCTATATCGCCGTACCGGCCAGTCTCAAGGATCATCTGGAAATGCAATTGGGGCTCTCCACGGCCGGGACGGCGGACCGGTTGATCGGTCAGGTCTTGATCGACTCGATCGATGAGAACGGCTATTTCACTGGTTCGCTCGACGAGATCGCCGCGCGTCTCCATGCGCCGCCGGAACAGGCCGAACGCATCCTCCGCCTCATCCAAGGGTTCGATCCTTCCGGCGTCGGTGCCCGCGATCTCGCCGAATGCCTCGCTATCCAATTGCGTGAGCGCGACCGGTTCGACCCGGCCATGCAAGCGCTCGTCGGCCATCTGGACCTGCTCGCGAAACGCAATTTCGCGGCGCTGCGCAAGATTTGCAAAGTCGACGAAGAGGACATTCTCGACATGCTGGGCGAGATCCGGCGGCTCGATCCCAAGCCCGGGCGTGTCTTCGGCGGCGGGTCGATCGCGCCCGTCCTTCCCGATGTCATCGTGCGGCCGCTGCCCGGCGGCACGTGGCACGTCGAACTCAACTCCGACGTTCTTCCGCGCATTCTGGTCAATCACAGCTATACAACTCGGGTCGGCAAGGGGAAGGAGGCGGACCGGAATTTTATCTCGGCTTGCCGCCAGACGGCCAATTGGCTGACAAAGAGTCTCGAACAAAGGGCGCGCACGATTCTGAAAGTTTCCAGCGAAATCGTGCGCCAGCAAGAAAGATTTTTGACGCACGGCATCGAATGTTTGCGCCCGCTAGATCTCAAGACGATCGCGGAGGCGGTTGGCGTGCATGAATCGACTGTCTCGAGGGTGACCTCCAACAAATATGTGGCGACGCCGCGCGGTCTCTTCGAGCTCAAATATTTTTTCACGGCCTCGATCGCCGCGCACGACGGCGGCGCAGCGCATTCAGCCGAGTTGGTGCGGTCTCGGATCAAGCAGATGATCGGCCAGGAAAGTCCTTCGCAAATTCTGTCCGACGACGCAATCGTCGTCAGGTTGAAGGAGGCCAATATCGACATCGCCAGGCGCACGGTCGCCAAATACCGCGAAAGCCTGAAAATTCCTTCTTCCGTGGAACGCCGGCGCGAAAAGGCGAGGAGTTGACGCGGTGCGCGAACACGGCCTTGCCTAACCCGCGCGCAATCCAAGAACCAATGAGCTTGCCGCCACAAGGCTCGCTCGACCGCCATTTGAAGCATGATACCGGCCGTGACATCCGCTAAAACCGGGAGATCGAGTGCGTGTTGGCCATTCCGCCAAGCTTCGCTTGGGCGAGCCAGGGGCTGCCTGAGCTCATGGTGAATTCCTCAAATTTTTGCCTATATCAGAAAGAAGAGCGTTAAATTGACGGCTGGAATTGACGGTCGTTCTTCATGACCGTTGGGATAATATTCGGCGACCGGAATAGACGGCGGCACAGGTAACGGAGAGTAAGCAATGACTTTGCGCGTCTCGGGCAAGAATTTGGACATCGGCGAAGCTTTTCGCGCGCACATCGAGGCGCGAATCGATTCCACCTTGGCGAAATATCGGGCTGGGTCGGCCGCTGGCCATGTAACGATTGAACCGGAGGGCTCGGGTTTCCGGGCCGATTGTACCTTGCACCTGAAGTCCGGCGTCACGCTGCAGGCGGACGCCAAGGCACATGAGCCCTACGCCAGCTTCAATCACGCCGCGGATCTCATCGAAAATCAGATCCGGCGCCATAGAAAGCGGCTCTTGGATCATCACGTTAGCACAGCGGCGGAGAGCAGGACCAAGCTAGAACGATTTTTGGGCGAAAAGGCTTCCGGCACTCATCGCAACGATCCCCGGGGGGAGCAAAGCGAAACGCTCGCTGTCCATCCGGCGGTCATCGCCGAGCCATCATCGAGGGTCAGGGAGATGACCGTTTCCGGGGCTGCGATGGAGCTCGATTCGACCAACGCCCAAGTCGTTGTGTTTCGTCGCGCTTCCGATGGGCGCACCAATGTCGTATATCGCCGCCCGGACGGAAATATCGGCTGGATCGATCCACGGCGGGAGTGACAGAGACCGGAGCCCCGCGGGCTCCGGGCGGTCCTCCGCCCCGCCTCGGCCTTGGACCATCCACTGTTATGTCAAAACTCGGACGCGGACCGGATTATTTCAAACCATGCTGCTGACCGAATTGATCTCCCCCGAGGCGGTTATCCCCTCGCTCAAGGTGAACTCGAAGAAGCACGCGCTTCAAGTACTGAGCGATCGGGCGGGCTTGATTTCCGGCCTTGAGCCGCGGGAAATCTTCGATGCCTTGCTCCAACGCGAGCGTCTCGGCTCGACCGGAATCGGGGAGGGGATCGCCATTCCTCACGTCAAGCTCGCCGGGGCAAAAACGATGTTCGGGATTTTCGCGAGGCTTGCCCGCCCGATCGATTTTCTTGCCCTCGACGGCGCGCCGGTCGATCTCATTTGTCTTTTGATCGCCCCCGAGACGGCTGGCGCCGACCATCTGACAGCGCTGGCCCGGATGGCGCGCGTGCTCGGCGACCCAAGAGTTACGGCGAAGCTTCGCGCCGCGCGCGACGTTACCGGGCTTTACGCGGTGGTGACCGGCGAAACCGCTTCGCACGCGGCTTGACGCGGCTCTGCCTCCAAACCATGCGCACCGCCGGCGCGGCGTCTTGACTTCGCGGCGCAAAATAGCGAGTTTCCGCGCTCCTGAAATACCAAGAGCCGATCAAGCATTTGGCGTTGGTTGGGTTCGCGAATTTCCATTCCGTGTCGCGCCACGACGGAAATTTGGGGGCGGCGCCAAGGCGGGTCCGGTCCTTGGCATAACCTCGCCGGCGGCAATGCGAAGCTATCTCGATTTTGAAAAACCAGTCGCGGAACTCGAAGCCAAGGTTCTGGAACTCCGCCAGCTCGCGGCGAAGGGCAACGCCGTTGCCATTGGCGAGGAACTGACCCGGCTCGAAGCCAAGGCCGAGAAGGCGGTTGCCGATCTTTATGCCAATCTCACGCCCTGGCAGAAGACGCAAGTCGCCCGGCATCCGCAGCGGCCGCATTTTAGCGATTATGTCACGACCCTCGTGCACGATTTCACGCCCCTGTCGGGCGATCGGCAATTTGGCGAGGACGCCGCGATCGTCGGCGGTTTCGGCTGGTTTCGCGGCCGTGCGATCTGCGTTCTTGGGCAGGAAAAAGGCTCCGGCACCGAAGCACGAATTAAGCATAATTTCGGCATGGCGCGGCCGGAAGGCTATCGCAAGGCCGTGCGCCTCATGCAGCTTGCCGACCGTTTCGGTTTGCCCGTCGTTTCGCTTGTCGATACCGCCGGCGCGTTTCCCGGCGTGGACGCGGAAGAACGCGGCCAAGCCGAAGCGATCGCGCGGGCGACCGATGCTTCGCTTTCACTAGGCGTGCCGAGCATCGCGGTCATTCTCGGCGAAGGCGGGTCCGGCGGCGCCATAGCGATCGCGAGCTGCAACAAGGTTTTGATGCTCGAACACGCGATCTACACCGTCGCCTCTCCCGAAGCCTCGGCTTCGATCCTTTGGCGCGATTCCGCCCGCGCCGAGGACGCCGCCACAAGTATGAAGATAACCGCGCAGGATCTGCTCAAATTTGGAATCATCGACCTCATCGTCGCGGAGCCAGTGGGTGGCGCCCATCGCGATCCAGACGCGGCGATCAACGCGGCCGGCGACGCGATCGGGGCGGCTTTGGAGGATTTTTGCGATATGCCGTCAACCGAACTCAAAGCATCCCGAGCTGCGAAATTCCTAAATATCGGACGCAAGATTTAATGCCACGTCTCTAAAAGTTCGACTTGCGGGGCCAATTTCCGAATCGGCATTGATCCAAAGCATCGCGCCTATACTTGCTGCGATCTTTCGAAACTAATCCAGTCCTCGTGCAACGCTGCCCTGCCATGTATGCTGCTCCGGCAACGCTCTTCCGCGTTGCTTGGAGGGTATCCCATGATCAAGATCACATCATTACAAGCCATCGCCGCGGCTCTTCTTGCCTGCGGTCTTTTCGCCGCGCCGGCGCAGGCGGGACCAAACCGGACTTGGGTTTCCGGAACGGGAACCGATAGTGGCACCTGCGCGATCACCGCGCCGTGCAAGACTTTTGCCTTCGCGCTCATCCAGACCGCCGCTGGCGGCGAGATCGACGTGCTTAGTCCGGGCGGCTATGGCACGGTGACCATCAACCATGCGATCAGCATCATCAACGACGGCGTCGGGGTCGCGGCCATCGGGACCCCATCGGGCAACGCCATCACCATCACTGCCGGGGCGAGCGACAGCGTTCATTTGCGCGGTCTGACTCTCACGGGCCTTAGTACCGGAGCGACCGGCATCCTGTTCAACTCCGGCGGAAACCTTACAATCGAAAACTGCGTCATCCGGGGTTTTGTACATTCCGGGATCAAGATCGCGCCCACCACATCGAGCAGCTTCTCGGTGTCGAATACGATTGCTTCCAATAACAGCGATGAGGGGATCGAGGTCCCATCTTCCCAGGGGCCGTCACAGGCGCGCTCAGCAGAAGTCATAACGAACAATAATGGGGACGACGGAATCCTCATGAATGGCGCGGCGATTGTCGTTGTTGGAGATGAGCTTAGAGTCACCATCGTCGATAGCGAGGCTTCCAACGACTTCAATGCCGGCGTCCAGGTGGCCTCGTCGTTCGCCATTTTCACCTTCGCCATGCTGCGCGATGTCGTTGCCAGCAAAAATGGTAACGGACTTGCCACGGAAGGGGATGCCATTATTCGGGTCGCGCATTCTGTGGTCACGGGGAATGGTACTGGAGTCGCCAGGTCCGGCGGCACCAACGGCGCAATATTCAGCTACGGCGACAACAACATCGATGGAAACGGGTTTGACGGTCTGGGCTCTCTGACCGTGATCCCCACGCATTAGCGCCCCGCGCGCCGGAGGGGCGTCTCCGGCACTCCACCCAACGCGCCGCGGGCCGCGCTGCTCGCGGCGCCACTTGCCGGGGGAGAGGCCTATCGGCGGTAACCAGCGAGACTTGGTAAAAGGCGTGAGTGGCGGCGGCGAAAATCCACGCCAAACCTTGGGTTCGCCGGCTTTGAAACTTTTTTTGGCCATTAACCTAGCTTTACAATGTTCCGGATTGGATCAAGGTCCTGGTAACCTTTGCGCAAGGATACCGGCGGTAAGCTAGTCAGCTAAACCGGCAAGACCATATGGTGCGGCAGGCAAATTATCAATGCTGGGCAAACCTTTCGCAAAGCGGCTTTTTGCCATCTCCCTGATTGCCTCGGCAAGCGGGTTTTTGGCAGGCTGCGAGGAATCCACCTTCTCGCCCATAACAGCTCGTTCGCTTGCGCCGCTCCCGCCTAAGACGCTCGCCGCGATGGAGGCGATCGGGTCATCGAAAAACGCTCCTGTCCTTATTCGCACCTATAAGAAAGAGGCGGAACTCGAAATATGGAAGATGAAAGCGGATGGACGCTACGCCTATTTGAAATCCTTCCCGATGTGCCGCTGGTCGGGACAGCTCGGACCCAAGGTGCGGGAGGGCGACCGGCAGGTGCCGGAAGGCTTCTATGCGATCACCCCGGCGCACATGAATCCGAATTCCGCGTATTATCTTTCGTTCGACGTCGGCTATCCTAATGCCTACGATCGCGCCCAGGGACACACTGGCGGCTCGATCATGGTGCATGGCATTTGTTCCTCGGCCGGCTGCTTTTCGATGACCGACGCCCAGATCGCCGAGATCTATGGGCTCGCCCGGGAAGCTTTCGCCGGCGGTCAGCGCGCCATCCAGATGCAGTCCTACCCGTTCCATATGACCGCGGAAAATCTCGCCAAATACAGGCTCGATCCGAATATCGGCTTCTGGAACCAATTGAAGGAAGGGTCCGACAATTTCGAAGTGACCAAACAGGATGTGGTCGTCGGCGTCTGCAACAAGCATTATGTTTTCAATGCGGTTTCCGCCGACGGGTCGCATCTCGACGCAACGGCCGCCTGCCCGCCGCTGAAACGCAACGGCGAAACGCAAGCCGAAGTCGCGACCAAGCAAAAGCGCGACGAAGCTAAAATCGCCGAACTCGCCGCACAAGGCGTGCGCCCCGTTCACACCGTCTATGCCGATGGCGGCCAGCATCCAGATTTTGCTTGGCTGGCAAGCTATGCGAGCCGCCCGGAGGCACTGGCGAAAGGCCCCGTCGATATTGCCCTCGACGAAGGCAAGTCAAAGAAAGCAAGGAAAATGGCCGCCGGCAAGCCGGGCGCGACCAGGACGGCCGCTAATTCCGTTCAAGGCGCGGACCCCAAGCCGGTTGAACTCGTAACAGTGGCCGCTGCCGCTCCCGAGCCCGCGAAGTCGCAAGACTCTTCTTTGTTCGCCCGGCTATGGGGTGGAAAGCCGGCCGAAGCGAGCGCCGAAACGCCTTCGCTTCCCGCAACAGAAACAGCGGCGCCGCAGCCGGCGGAGGTTCCCTTGCCGCCGAGGCGCAATGAAGCCTCGACCGCCAGGCCGCGCGACGCCAATGATGGCAAGCCGCAAAATTCCGTCGCGGCCCCTGCCCAGGTCAAACCGCAAGCGGCGGCATCGCCGGCCAAAGACGCCGCCAAAGTAGCCGCGCTCTCGCGCGGCGGGGCCTCGACGTTCGCTCAAGCCGATCATTAAACGGCTTGCCATGACCGGGCCTGGCCCCTGCCGCGCGATCCCCACATTTACGATGGGCGCCATGAGCAAAGCTTTCATCAAGGAATCCGGTGTGGAAGCCTATGTCGAGGACGAAATTCCGGCGCATCCGGCCGGAACCAAAAATTACATCACGCCCGAAGGCCTTCAACGGCTCCAGGACGAGTTTGCCCAATTGCAAAAAATCGAGCGTCCCAAAATCGTCGAGACTGTGTCCTGGGCAGCGGGCAATGGCGACCGGTCGGAAAATGGCGACTATATTTACGGCAAGCGGCGCCTGCGGGAGATCGACGGAAGAATGCGATTTCTCCGCAAAAGAATGGAAATCGCCGAAGCCGTCGATCCCGCGCGGCAAGAGAATCGGGAGCGGGTCTATTTCGGCGCGACGGTCGTTTATCGTAACGCCCGGGATGAAGTGAAGACAGTCCGGATCGTAGGCATCGACGAAGCACGCTCGGAATTCAACGAGGTCAGCTGGATCTCCCCGGTCGCCAAGGCGCTTTTGAAGGCGGCCGAAGGCGATATCGTCGAGGTGCGGACACCGAAAGGCGTCGAGCGAATCGAGGTTATGAAGATCGGCTATTGAGCCTGGACGAGAAGCTTTGTCCGATTTTGCGTGTCAATCGGACAAAAATGTTTCACGTGAAACGTTTTTCTCCGGTTTTTGGGACGAAACCCACAACGCCTCATACATTCGGAGCTTGAGATTAGGTGCGAATGCGCGGATTTTGATAGGCCAAAAATATCTCACGAACGCTTGCCCGGAACCCAAGCCCTACCTTGAGCCGGGCCGGGGTGGGCGATACCGTCGAGGTGCAGACGCCCAAAGGTATCGAGCGCCTTATGGGGCATCTAGTTTCTAAAAGGGATAGGGTATCGGCTTGTACACGCCATAGGGAGGGTAGATCTCAGATGGAGCCCATTTCGGCGCTCCTGTTAGTCGAAAGAACGCACTGAGCGCTGAGTCACCTCTCAAAGCAAAGTCCCATCCGTATTGACCGCTAAGCATCACGAAGCATCCGGTAACTGCTTGAATAGCGTGCAATAACTTGGCTTCGCTAAACTTCGATTCGCGATCGTGCTTCACACTATTGTAAGCACCATACCACTCTAGCGGTTGGCTAGAACGCTCGTGCGGCTTCCATTTTTCGAATGGCTTAATTGGATCGAGCCAGGGATAGTAAGTGAGCTCAACCTCATATTCGTCCAGCTTCATCGGTCCAAACAACTTTCCATAGTCCTCTGTGTTACTCCACCTCTGTACACGCTAGAATTAGCACGTTTCGGGTTTCGTGACCGAATGCTTGAAAATTCTGTTCCACGGGATGGATTATACCAAGTCTCGCTGATCACGACCGATAGGCCCACTCTCTTGTTCCGATGGAGATGATTTTCCAGGGCATGTCGATGAGCTTGTTCCAGGCGAAGCAGCAGTGGTCGAGAATGTCGTCGTAGGATTCGAAGACGCGGTTCGAGAGCCAGTTGTCGCGCATGAATTGCCAGATGTTCTCGACCGGATTGAGCTCGGGCGATTTCGGCGGCAACGGCAAGAGCGTGATGTTGTCCGGGACGGGAAGCTTCGCCGAGACATGCCACCCGGCCTGATCGAGAAGAACGAGCGCATGCGCGCTTGGTGCGACCGCAAGCGAGATTTCTTCGAGATGCAGGGCCATGGCCTCGCTGTTGCAGGAGGGTAGTACGAGCCCGGCGCCTTTTCCTTCGGCCGGGCAGATGGCGCCGAAAATATAGGCTGAACTCGTCCTCTGGTCGTGCGGCGCCGAAGGCCGTGTCCCGCGTTTCGCCCATCGGCGGGTGACCTTGTTTTTCTGCCCGATCCGAGCTTCGTCTTGAAACCAAATCTCTATCGGCTTGCCAGGAGCCTCTTTTGCGGCGGTCTCCTCCACGAGGGCGAGAAAGTTTTTTTAAAAGCCGCCGCGGCTTCCTCGTCTTGCGCATGATGGCGCGGTCGCGCCGAGAGCTTGCGAAAGCCCATATGCCGCAGCTCGCGGCTGAGCGTCGGCTTGGAGATCGAAACCCGGAACTCTTCGAAGAGCCACTGCGCCAGATCGATCAGCCGCCAGCGGACGACGCCATGCAGGGCGGGAATCGGCCCATCTTCCACGACCTGCCGCAAGGCTTGGCGCTGGCGCTCGCCGAGGATGCTGGGAGCGCCCGGCGCTTTGCCGGTCAAGAGACCATCAGGACCTTTGGCGTTGAAACGGACAACCCAGTCGCGCACGATCTGCACCCCGACCCCGCCGATCCGCGCCGCATCCGGCCGCGAGCCGCCATCATAAATCTCGGCCAGTGCCAAGAGACGCCGGGTCTGATCGGGGTCACGCGATCGCCGCGCCAGCATGCGCAGGCCAATCGTGTCAAAGTCAGAGCGAAGCGGAACCGGAGTCGACATGGCAAACTCTCCCAAAAGCTGTTTGCCATGGTGAATCAGATAAATGCCGATTCGGGAATCCGCCTCAGGAGTCAAACTTTCAGAGACTTGGTATTACTCGGCAGATATGCTCCAGTTGTTGGATCAGCGCGTGGAGTTGCCCCGTGCCTTCCGCACGTGCGCGGAGAATGACGCCGCTCCTATCCGGATTGTGGCCGGGGCTTTCTTCGTGGCGCGTACTGCTCGGCCGCGCCATTCGCGGATAATATTCCCCTGGCCCAAGAGATAACTCGTGAAATTTTGATTGCGGAAACTGCCTCCGAAGCATCGTTATCGCGTCTTCTCGGGGATCAGCTTTGTAGGGAAGCGAAGCAGCTACGTCGATCCTTTCTGCCTTGTCATCCTCCACCTTCCAAAACCTTTCAGTCCCTGACGCTTCGCTCTCCGACAGCTGAACAATGTCTGGCAGCACCTGGACAAAGTATTTCACCGTGGACTCCCTTCCGATGGATTGACCTGCACATACACGGCGATCGCCCTTCCTTCACCCCAAATCCAATTCCTTGAAAAAATCATTGCCCTTGCCATCGATCACGATAAAGGCGGGGAAATTTCGACCTCGATCTTCCAGATAGCTTCGATGCGGTGTTCGGGATATCAAAACCTCGACCTTTTCGATGCAATCCTGCGCGGGCCGCGCCGCCGCGCCGGCCGGGCCTCGCCATCACGGTCGCGCGTCTCGATAATGACATAGGCGGGGCGCGCGAGATTCTGTTGCGCGACGAGTTGCGGCACGCCGGTGGCGCGGAGGTCAACTGGTCGATCGCCCAATCATTCTCGGCGATAGCCGGGACGAGAGTTTGCTATGGATTTGGCGCGAGATAAAATTCCCGTAAAAATCGCGTGAACTAGCGGGCGGTTCATCAAAAAACGGCGGTTCCAGAGTTCCCGTCGATCCTAATCCGGTCTATGGAAGGGCGCGATTCTGGCGCATGGCGCAGTACCAAAAGGCCCGGTTCGATGCCGTGCATTCACGTCTGCCCGCTTTCAAAACTGCCGGAGACGGTCCGCGCGGCAGGCGCGCAAAGCGTCGTCACTTTGATCGATGAGGGAACGGCGGTCAGGCGCCCGGCCGGCATCGCCGCTGAAGAACATCTCGTCGTCGTCGTCTCCGACATTGTCGCGGAACTCGATGGCCATACGCTGCCGGCCAAATCCCATGTCGAAGAGCTCCTGGCATTCGTTCTCCGATGGGACCAAGCGGCCCCTTTGTTAATCCATTGCTTCGCGGGCGTGAGCCGCTCGACCGCGGCGGCCTTCATCGCGGCTTGCGCCCTACGCCCACATCGCAATGAGGCCGAGATCGCGCAAGCGGTACGAGCAAATTCGCCGACCGCGACCCCCAATCCACGGCTCGTTGCCATCGCCGACGCGACGCTTGGCCGCAATGGGCGGATGGTCGCCGCCGTCGAGAAAATCGGCCGCGGTTGCAATTGTTTTGAAGGTGCCCCTTTTGTTCTGGAGTTGCGTTGAATCTCAACCACGTCTAGACCCTCTTCTAAGCGAAGCCGAGGCCGGTTCGCGTCAGGACAGAGCGTGAAGTCGAAAATAGAGGCAACCTTGCCCGCCACCGACGCCGATATCGCCAAACTGTCTTTCGAGGATGCGCTCAAGGAACTCGAACAGATCGTGGACAAGCTCGAAAAAGGCACTGTCGGGCTTGAGGAGTTGATTGCAATCTATGCGCGCGGCGAGGCCTTGAAGACCCATTGCAACGATTTACTCAGGAACGCCGAGCAGAGAATCGAAAAGATTAATTTGGCCGCCGACGGCCAGCCGAGCGGAACCGAACCCCTCGACATGGAGTGAATCCAGGATTTTTGTTGGCTGAACCATCGCTTCGGTGCGCGAATTGCGCCGTCGAAGTTGTCCGTTGCCGGTGCCGGAAACGAAATCCAACCGAGGTTTGAGCGCTTGATTGAGTATGCCCTCGCCGCGCCGCCGGTCGTCTCGCTCCCCGCGCCGCCGGGAAAGCCTTTCCCGGTCCGCCGCATTTTTTGCGTCGCCCTGAATTACAAGGACCACACCAAGGAGATGGGCGGAAATCCTGAGACCGATCCGCCGTTTTTCTTCATGAAACCAGCCGGCGCCATTCTCCAGAACGGAGACACCATGCCCTATCCACCGGGCACGCGCGACCTCCAGCATGAGGTCGAGCTTGTCGTGGCGATCAACGTGGGTGGGCGGAACGTTCCGCCCCAAACAGCCAACGATATGGTTTTCGGCTATGCCGTGGGTCTTGACATGACGAAACGCGATGTCCAGACCGAATTAAAGAAAAAGGGCCGGCCATGGGAGATGGCCAAAGCGTTCGACTTCTCCGCCCCCTGTTCCGCCATAGCATTAAAGACCTGCACTGGCGCGATCGGCAAAGGCAAGATCGAGTGCCGGGTGAACGGGCAATTGCGGCAAAGGGCCGATCTCGACGGCATGATCTGGGGGGTTCCCCAAATCATACATTATCTTTCGCAACAAGTCGAAATCGCGCCGGGCGATCTCATATTCACCGGCACGCCAGCCGGGGTGGGGCCTGTCGTCAAGGGCGACAAGATCGAAGCCACGATCGCGGGGTTGGCGGCGCTGTCGATCGAGATCGGGTGAGTTTGTCCTTCGTGGACCGTGCTCTATTCGATAATACTTCCCAGGTGCGTCTCGGCGGCGGACTTTGGCCTGGAGTTCGAGTTCTTGGATCCGTTTCCACGTATTCGACTGCGCGATCATCCGCCGGATCGCGGCGACATTCGCCGCCGCGTCCTTGGCGTCGAGATCGCGCCGCGCCATCTCCTCGGCGGTCGCGAATTTGCCCTCGAGGGCAAGGACGAGAGCGAGATTCTGGCGCACCGGTTTGTCGGCATCGTGCTGTGCCGTGGCTTCCCGCAGCGCCGTTTCGGCTTGCGGCAATTTTTTCGAAAGCGCGTAGGAAATTCCGAGATTGGACAAAACATGCGGCTGAGCCGGCACGATTTTAAGCGCCGCCGCATAGTAGGCTTGCGCTTGCTCGTGGTCGCCGAGCTGGTCGGCGACCGAGCCTTGCGCGGAAAGCACGGACCAATCTGGCCGCTCGGGGGTATGGGCATGAGTCAATACCTCGGCCGCCTCCCGCGGCCGCCCGGCATCGGCCAAGGCCTTGCCATAGGCAGCTAGGACCTCCACGTCGCGGGGAAATTTGCTCGCCAGCCGTTGCAATATAGCGACGGCCTGCGCATTTTCCGTCATGCCGCGCAGGGCCCGCGCGTAACTTAGCGCAATCGCCTTGTCGTCCGGGTTGCGGTCGTATTGGCGTCCCAATTCCTCCGCGCTCCGCCGGGTATCCGGCTCGGAGGCGCCGCCAATCGAGCCGGTGATGTCTTGCAGACTGCTGGACTGGCAGCCGCCGAGACAAAGCGCGGCGGCCAAAAACGCTTGCCGCGTGGCGCTGGCCGCACGGTGCCGCAGCCAGCTGTTTTGTGCGAGAATCACGATGTTTCGTCCATTCGATGTCATGCGGTCCGCCATGCTCTTGCGCCGCGCCTTGATTTGCGCCGGTTTTGCCGATAATCGGCTATTAACCCTGAGCATGGCTTACGTGCCTTTCCGCGAGACGGGGAATTTTTCCGCAAATCCCAAAGTGCCCGAAAACCCGCTTCGCAAGCGAACCCCTACGATAGACGGCGGCGCGGCGCCAAATCGCCTTGAAGCATTTTACCCTCAATCGTACAGCTGTTCCCGTCCATTGCCATGATTTCGAGGGGCGCGCCGGGAACTATGTCAGCTTGTTCGCCAGGACGCTTCGTCCTCGCAAGCCTATCCGCTTCGGCGATGATGACGGCGACGCCTGCCATGGCAGGGGGAGCTCTGGACGGCGCGCGGCTCCCCTGGCCGCTCGCCCTGCCCTTCGCCGGGATGTTGCTGTCGATTGCGCTTGGACCGCTCGTCGTCAAGGAATGGTGGCATATCCATTACGAGAAGGCGGCTTTGTTTTGGGCGATAATGGCGCTTGGAGGCCTTATCGCCGTAGAAGGGTTGCCGGCGGCGGCGGCCGGCTTCGTGCAAAGCATGGCGCTCGATTATCTGCCTTTCATCCTCATGCTTTTCGCGCTTTATACCGCGGCCGGAGGCATTGCGGTCGAGAGCACACTTAGCGGCTCACCCTCGGTCAACACGACGATCCTCGCGCTTGGCACCATGATCGCGAGCATTATCGGAACGACCGGCGCCTCGTTGATCCTGATCCGGCCGCTCATTCGCGTCAATTGCGCGCGCCCGTTCAACGCCCATGTGGTGGTCTTTTTTATTTTTCTTGTCTCGAACATTGGCGGAGTGCTGACGCCGCTTGGCAATCCGCCGCTGTTCCTTGGCTTTCTTCGGGGAATTGATTTCTTCTGGACCGCCCGCAATTTGTGGCCGCAGGCCTTGTTTGCGTCCGTTGTCTTGCTTGCGATATTCTTTCTTGTCGATTCGTATTTTTACCGGCGTGAGGAAAATTTTCCGCGTGCCGAAACGGCCAGCGCCAAACTGCGGGTGAGCGGCCGCGCGAATATCTTGCTCATCGGCATCGCGATCCTCGCCATCGCGGCAAGCGGTTTTTGGCGTCCGGGCATCGGCTTCGAGGTGTTTGGAACAAGGATCGAACTGCAAAACCTGATTCGCGAGCTCATCATGGTCATCGTCGGGCTTGCTTCGCTTCGACTAACCAGTCCGGGGGTTCGCGCGGCAAATGGCTTCGAATGGGAGCCAATCAGGGAAGTGGCCTATCTCTTCGCGGGCATTTTCATTTGCATCATTCCGGTGATGGCGATGCTTGAAGCCGGCGCCAAGGGTCCGTTTTCCGCCGCGATCAATCTCCTGGCGCGGAATGGCTCGCCAGACAACGCGGTCTATTTCTGGGCGACGGGCATCCTCTCGTCCTTCCTCGACAATGCGCCAACGTATCTGGTGTTTATTCAGCTTGCCGGCGGCAACCCCGTGGCGCTCATGGGTCCGCTCGCCAAGACATTGACGGCGATTTCGCTCGGCGCGGTGTTCATGGGCGCCAACACCTACATCGGCAATGCGCCTAATTTCATGGTTTATGCCATTGCCCGGCGCGCCGGCGTGAAGATGCCTGGTTTCTTCCCCTATATGATTTGGTCGGGCGCGATCCTTTTTCCCGTCTTCGCGGCCCTCACCTTTCTGTTCCTTATGTAGCACGGGAGGACGCGGGTTGTTCGCCGCGGGCGAAGGCGGGCGTTGATTCATGGGCTGCGAACTGTACGCATCGCGGCCGCTTCACGCGCCTCCGCACATATGCTCCGAATCCGGCAGTTTCCAGGTTTGATGCGTGCGCAGATTGGTGGTGCGGTAGACACGGCCGCGATTGTCGCCCTTAGGACAATGACGCGGGATGGAGACAAGACACATCCACACCCGATCGCCCGCGTTCGAACGTTCAATCGCAGGCACAGTGTCATAGCTAACCTGATAGCCGCCGTTTTCAAAGCTTACCGCGCTGCCGGACCCCGGCGTGCCCTCAAGACGCGTTTCGATTGATTTGATCGTGGTCCTGACGCATGCGCCGACGCGCCTGGGCAATTCGCGAGCGCGCGCCGGGTCACAGACGGCAAGCGATAATATGGCAAACAGGAAGAGTTGATTGCGGCGGGACATTGGACATTCCAGTGGAATTGTGGGAAAACTTCATCCCTCGCATGGCGGCAGAAAAGCGCAACTGAACATTGAACTCAAGGCGCGGATTCAGCCGAGCGATCACCGCCCGCACACGGCCAGCGCCACGTCGCCATGGGCGCGACGTTACGCCACGGCGCCGTCCGAGCGCAACCAAGCTAAGGGCACGTCACGGAATTTCGCCATATTTCGTCTCCAATAACTGTAATTAAACGAAACGAATGCAGTGATTAAGTTTCCGATGCCCTTGATAAATGCCTTTGATAATGAGGCCCTTGATAATTAGGAGAGGTTGTGATGAAGGAACTCGTGATCCCGAACGTCGCAGATGCCGAGGAGGAAGTCGGCGACTTTGTTGCGGTGCTTGCCCGCGTGTTAGCCGCATTGGCGATGGCCAATGGTCCTATCACCATCCTTGAATACACTTGTTGCGTCAAGACGGTTAGCAAAATCGCCGAAAGCATGAATGACCCTGGGTTGTCTACATCGGATGGCCCCGCCTTGCTTGCCGCAATCGTTATGCGCGCTTTGGCATCCGGCAGGAGCGATCTCGACGGGGCACTTAAGGAACTCAAGGCCGCGTCTACATCACTGCCCGATGATGTTCGGAAGGCGGCGCTGGAGATGACGGCGCCAATTGTAGCACTCCAAGGGGATGAGGCTCACGATCTATATGCACGGGTAGCAAAGGCATTGAACACGCGAGTTGATCAGCGTGTCCTGGCCAATTTCGTGCCCCCGAGGGAACGCAGCTTCCTCAATGTTATCAAAGGATTTGTCAAGCAGAGAGACCAAAAGTTGAATAGTATTCTGGGCGTAGCCTTTGCCTACGGCCATGCCAAACTGGTGGAAGAGATCTCAAACAAGTTAGCCGAGGGAAGGCCGCAAGATGTAGAAGCGGCACGCAAGCTGTGTCAGGGCTTGGTCCAGCAGATCAAAGCTGACGCTGATGAACTATTCAGACAGCGTGAATCCTTAGCTTTACGACGAGAACTCGTTACAAAGATATATGATGCAATCTCGTCTACCGTCCAACAAGTAAAACAACGTCTTCACGCTCTGGAGCGCGGGGTTGAACTTCAAAAACGAGAGTTCGCGGAAGATGTTGAGGATTTCATTGCGAATGCGGTTAACGAAATCGCATTGGGCCTGCAAGATCGAGTTCGAGGCGGTGACTGGTTGAACGAGAGCGTCTGGAAAACGTTCGCCAAGAATCAACACGGGAGGACGCTCCAAGCGCGCTATGATAAGCTAAAATGGCGGCATGAACGGCGCGTTGAATTACTCGAGAAGGAGTTGATGCTTTTCCAAAGTGAATTATTGGTGTCGCGTCCTCAGCTCCTTCGAAGTATCGATCAAAAGGAGTTTGTAGAACTCCTGCTGCCTCCATCATCTAGTGCGCGGGTCATGACCACTATCGATCGAGCGGCAGGTTTTGCGATCTTGACGACCGGCTTGGCTGGTGCGGGATCGCTCGCGATGGTAGCCACGGGATTCGCAACCCTGACTGCGCCCATAGCCGTTCCAATGTCGGCTGCGATTATCGCACCGATGGCCATCGCCTATCTTTATAAGGCATTTGCCAACCCAGCGGAGCGCAAGCAAAAGGAAATTCACAACAAGCTGCAGGACATTGAAGAAGGCATCAGGAAAGTGTTGCAAGGAGCAAAAGAAACACAGGCCGTGGCGCTCGATGCCGTCGTGAACGAATTTTACAGCGCCGCGGAATGGTATCTCGTTCCGCTGGTCCACTCTTCTCGCCGGGCCGTTGATATTGTTAGCCTACAAGAGCGCTTGATTGAGCAGTCCGTCGAAAACACGATCGGCTCCTTGGAATCTCTGAAGCTGGCATGAGAATCGCGAAGCCCTCGAAGCGCGCAGGCTTTGATGCGAGACGGCGGGGGTTTCCGCCCGGACTTGCGCAGAAAAACCCATTCATCGCATGGCGGTGGAAAAGCGTATCTGAACTTTGAACTCAAGGACGCGCCAAAGGCGCGCGGCCTCCGGCCGTCGCAGATCCTTGACTTCAAAGTTCAGATACGCTTTTCCACCGCCATGCGATGAATGGGGTAGTGTGGCCTAGCGCCACAGCATTCCTACGCCAGCAACCGTTGAATTCAGTATGCCATCATGCATTCACATGTCGGTGGGGTCCCCATCTTGGAAACGATCAAAGACGGTGTCGCAAGTCTGGCACATAAATTTGGAGCCGACCGGGAATACCGTTTGGTTGCCGCAGACCGTGCAGGCGTCGTTGATAAAGTGCAGCTTGGGGATGACCGGTGTCACCGACTCACGAAATTCCTCCGCGATATGGCGTATCTTTTCGGCCGCCAGCTCACGATTGCGCAAGGCGGTCAGGTCGTCGAAATAGATTTTCGCGGATTCTAAGCTGATGCCAAATTCGATTGAAATGTCGTCGGCGCTGCTTAGCGTTTCAGCAATCAAGTCGTTGATCAAGAAGGCCGGTGCGAAGACCTTCGCCTGATGCTCGGCCGATTCGAACGGTTGCAGCCACTTGGGCGTAACGTTGCCAAGTGCGCGCCGCGGCATCTCAACGCGATCATGCATCACTGCGTGTCCCAATTCGTGCCCTAGAGTGTTTCGCGCCCGACCATCCCCCATGAAAGCAGCATCACGAACAGACTGCTTGACGGTGATCGTCACAAAGTCCTTTCCGTGACTCGTAACTCCGTCTGCAGTGCCCATCTCAGCATCCGGGCGAATCTGAAAGTTCAATTGCTTCTTGCCTTTGACCGTCCAGATCGATTTCGATGCCAGACACGCGAGCACGTCGACACGCCGTTTCTCGGCGATGCCAAAGGATTCACGCGCCTTCTTCGCAAGCTGGCGGATTTCAAGATCTGATCGCCCTTTGACTCGGTAATCGTCCGTCATCGTTATGCCTCATTGGAATATCCATCCCGCCCTCCCTGCGGTCGTTATTCTTGATCTGGTTCGCGACCAGTTGAACTCGAATTACGAACACCCCGTGGTCGCGCCGCAGGTGTCGCATTTGAGGCATGTCCCGTTGCGCACGAGGGTGAAATTCCCGCACTCGCCGCAAGCCTCGCCCGTAAATCCCTTCAGCCGCGCCTGGCTGCGCTTTTCAGTGACCGCCGCCCGCTCGGCGGGAGTCGTCCGCTCGCGCCCGCCGAGTTCCGCTTCGACTTCCCTTTCGAGATCGTTCTTTAGCGCCGTCGCGGGTTGCGGCCCGCCGCCCTGCACCAACATTAATTTGTCAGCCTTGGAGCGGACAAAACCGCGCGATACGAATTTCGTGGTGCCGGTTGGCCCGGCTTGCGGCGGACGGCTTTGGTCCTCCCCTCGGGTCCCTTCGGGCGGGGCGAGTTTGCTCATGGTCCGGCCAAAATCCTCGCCTTTTCCCAGCACATCGTGGCCGATGTCGGAAGGGTCGATATGGGCGAGATCGGTGCGGCCCAAATAAGAGATCGCAAGCTCGCGGAAAATATAATCGAGGATCGAGGTCGCGTTCTTGATCGCGTCATTGCCTTGCACCAGGCCCGCCGGTTCGAAGCGCGTAAACGTGAAGGCATCGACATATTCCTCGAGCGGCACGCCATATTGCAGCCCCACGGAGATTGCGATGGCGAAATTGTTCATCAGCGAGCGGAACGCCGCGCCCTCCTTGTGCATGTCGATGAAAATTTCGCCGAGCCGCCCATCTCCATATTCGCCGGTGCGCAAATAGACCTTGTGCCCGCCGACGACGGCCTTTTGCGTATAGCCCTTGCGGCGGTCGGGCAGGCGCTCGCGCTCTCTTATCCGCTCGATCCGTTCGACAATTTTTTCGACGATCTTTTCGGCGACCATCGAGGCCCGCGCCGGAGCGTTGGAGGCGATCAGCGCCTCGACGGCGTCCCCCACCTCGTCGTCGTCATCGGCGATCAACTGGCTGTTCAAGGGCTGCGACAATTTCGAGCCATCGCGGTACAGCGCGTTGGCCTTGAGCCCAAGCCGCCAGGAGAGCATATAGGCCGCCTTGCAATCCTCGATGGTCGCGTCGTTCGGCATGTTGATCGTCTTCGAGATCGCGCCGGAGATGAAGGGCTGCGCCGCCGCCATCATGCGGATGTGGCTTTCGACGGCAAGAAAACGTTTGCCCGTGCGCCCGCAGGGGTTGGCGCAATCGAACACGGCATAATGCTCCGGTTTCAAATACGGCGCGCCTTCAAGCGTCATGGCGCCGCAGACGAAGATATTGGCGGCGTCGATCCCGGCGCGGGAAAAGCCCAAAAAGCTCAAAAGATCAAAACTTTGATCCTCCAGCTTTTCGGCTGGAATCTTGAGCGCGCCGGTGAGGAACTCCGCGCCAAGAGTCCATTTGTTGAAGACGAATTTGATGTCGAAGGCGCTCGCCAGCGTCGCCTCCAATTCGCTCAGCTTTTCCGCCGTAAAACCTTTCGCGGAAAGGCTCTCGTGATTGATCTCCGGCGCGTTTTGCAAGGAGCCGTGGCCCGTCGCATAGGTCACGATCTCGTCGATCTCGGTTGCCGAATAGCCGAGCGTGCGTAAACCTTCGGGAACGGCGCGATTGATGATCTTGAAATAGCCGCCGCCCGCGAGTTTCTTGAATTTGACGAGCGCGAAATCAGGCTCGATACCCGTCGTGTCGCAATCCATCACGAGGCCGATCGTGCCGGTCGGCGCGACGACGCTTACCTGCGCGTTGCGATAGCCATGGTTTTCGCCGAGAGTGACGGCGCGCGCCCAGGCGGCGCGGGCACGCTCGCCAAGCGCCCTGTTGGGCAAATTGGAGACATCGGATATATCCGATGTCTTGGATAGCGCCGCGTGGTCGAGCGGGACCGGCGCGATCGACAAAGCCTCAAAGCCGGACGCCTCGCCGTTTGCCGCCCGGGCGTGGTTGCGCATCACGCGCAGCATCGGGGCGGCATTCTCCTTGTACCCCTCGAAGGCCCCGAGCTCGCCCGCCATCTCCGCCGATGTGGCATAGGCAACACCTGTCATGATCGCCGAAAGCGCGCCACAGATCGCGCGGGCCTCATTGCTGTCGTAAGGGATGCCGGACGACATCAGCAGCCCGCCGATATTGGCGTATCCAAGGCCGAGCGTCCGATAATCGTAAGAAAGCCTGGCGATTTCCTTGGCCGGAAATTGCGCCATCATGACCGAGATTTCGAGCACGATCGTCCACAACCGCGCCGCGTGCTCATAGGAGTTTGTGTCGAATTCTCCCGTCGCCGCGTCACGGAACTGGAGCAGGTTGAGCGAGGCAAGATTGCACGCCGTATCGTCCAAAAACATATATTCCGAGCACGGATTCGAGGCGCGGATCGGGCCCGCCGCAGGGCAGGTGTGCCAATCGTTGATCGTCGTGTGGTATTGCAGGCCGGGATCGGCCGAGGCCCAAGCGGCGCGGCCGATCTTGTCCCAGAGATCGCGGGCCTTCATCGTCTTATGCGGCTTGCCGTCGATGCGCCGGGTTAAGTTCCAATCGCCATCCCGCTCGACCGCGCGCAGAAATTCGTCGCTCGCGCGGACGCTATTGTTCGAGTTTTGACCGGAGACGGTGAGATAGGCTTCCGAATCCCAATCGGCCGTAAAAGTTTGGAAATCGATGTTTATGTGGCCCTGCCACCCCATTTGGATGGTTTTCTTGATCAAGGCGTCGGGGACGAAGGCGCGCCGCGCGAGCTTGATTTCTTTTTTTAGCGCAGGGTTCTTCTCGGGATCGAAACAATCGTCGCCCGGCCCGTCGCAATTGACGCAGGCGCGAAGAATAGCCTTGATAGCCTTTTGCAAAATTTTCGAGCCGGTGACGAGCGCGGCGACTTTCCGTTCCTCCTTCACTTTCCATTCGATAAAATCCTCGATGTCGGGATGATCGACATCGACGATGACCATCTTGGCGGCCCGCCGCGTGGTGCCGCCGGATTTGATCGCGCCCGCGGCGCGGTCGCCGATCTTCAAGAACGACATCAGGCCGGAGGACTTTCCGCCGCCAGAAAGCTTTTCGTTCTCGCCGCGCAATTTGGAAAAATTCGAGCCGGTGCCGGAGCCATACTTGAAGAGCCTGGCTTCGCGCACCCAAAGATCCATGATCCCGCCATCGTTGACGAGATCGTCGGCGACGGACTGGATGAAACAGGCATGCGGTTGCGGATGCTCGTAGGCCGACTTCGACTTGACGAGTTTCTTGGTCTCGTGGTCGACATAATAATGGCCCTGGCTTGGCCCATCGATGCCATAGGCCCAATGAAGCCCGGTATTGAACCATTGCGGCGAATTCGGCGCCGCCATCTGACGCGCCAGCATGAAGCGCAATTCGTCGAAGAAAGCGGAGGCATCCGCTTCCCTGTCGAAATATTTGCCCTTCCAGCCCCAATAGGTCCAGGCGCCGGCGAGACGGTCGAAGACTTGGGCCGCCGAGGTCTCGCCCCTATCCCGCTCGGACTTCGGCAGGGCCGCGAGCGCTTCTTCGTCCGCCACGGAGCGCCAAAGGAAAGCGGGAACCGCGGCTTCCTCGATCCGCTTCAACCGGGCTGGCACCCCCGCCCTGCGGAAATATTTTTGCGCGAGCACATCCGCGGCAACTTGACTCCAGGCCGAGGGAACCTCGATGCCGTCCTGCGAGAAAACGATCGAGCCGTCGGGATTGCGGATTTCGCTTTTGGTCGTCCGGAATGCGATTTCCGCGTAGGGGGAGTGCTCAGGCTTGGTGTAACGGCGTTCGATTCGCATTAGTTGTGCCCCTTAAGGCTGAGTCACACCAGATATAGTGATTAGCGAAGATTTCGGAAACGTTAAACATGGCGCACGAGTTAAAGTTCGGCAACGTCGTTTTGCTGTTGCACACAGGAAGACTGCTGTGAAGAAAGAGCTTTCGATATTGACGATCGCGGCGAATTGCGATCGAGACCATCTTCGAACGTCGCCGAGTTGAGTTCCCGATTTTTCGCCGGGGAACGTTGGTCTTATGGCTGCCTCGTTTGGAGGTGTCTTCGTGCGGCTTGGTGCAAATTAATGAGGGCAAGAGTCCTTTTCTGCCATGTAAATGATTCCACTAGAAAAAGCTTCGCAGGACAGAAATATCGTGCGCGAGAATTCGAGGTATTGTAAAATATGGCGGGTGGAGAGGAATTCGAACCTCTCTCCTGTTCAGGCGGGAGCCCGGCAATGCCGGGGCAGGATCCTACGAAACCTGAACTGTGCTTCCTTACACTACACCCGATCCCATGGCCTGACCCGCATTGGCGGGTCAGGCTGCACACCCGCTCTGGACAGCGGGGCAGGGTGCGGTCATAAGCGTCCGGCGCCGCGGGAGACTTCCCGCAACGCCGAAGGCAGAGCAAACACATGACATGGTTCAATCGGATTTTTACCTGGTGGAACGGCCAGACCGTCAATACGGCGCTGCACACATTGCTCTTCGGCAAATTCGTCGGCAACGATGAATACGGCAACCGCTATTACCGCACCCGGAAAATCGACAAGGCGCTCGGTTTCGAGCGCCGCTGGGTCATTTATGCCGGGGAGAGCGAGGGGTCCATGACCCCGCAAGGCTGGTATGGCTGGCTTCATCACACGTTTGATCTTCCGCCAACCCAAGAAGAGTACGCCCCGCGCACTTGGGAATTGCCGCATCAGCCGAATTTGACCGGCACGCCGCAAGCCTGGCGCCCTCCGGGCTCGACCTTGGCCGCCAATGCCCGGCCTCCGGCAACCGGCGATTACGAGGCCTGGTCGCCGGAGGGCTGAGGCGGAGCTTGACACATGGGCGGACGCGTCCACGTCCATGAGGCGAGCATCATCTGGACGGGGAACCGGGGGCGGGGAACCTCAGCTCACAAAAATTACGACCGCGACCAGGTGCCGCGCGTTGCGAGGAAACCCCTGTTTCCGATGTCGTCGGACCCGGCCTTCCTCGGCGACCCGGCGAGATATGATCCCGAAGAGTTGCTCGTCGCCGCGATTTCGTCTTGCCAAATGCTTTGGTATTTGCACCCTTGCGCCGAGGCTCGGGTGGTCGTCGCCGCCTATGTGGATTGCGCGTCAGGCCGTTTGATCGTATCGACGGAAGGCGGCGGACAATGCGAATCCGTTACCTTGCGGCCAACCGTCACGTTCGAGTCGGTCGAGACGGAAGCCGCGCGGCGTTTGCATGAAGGCGCGCACAAGAAGTGCTTCATCGCCAATTCGGTCAATTTCCGGGTCCTCTGTGAACCTACAATCTTACCAGCGCCGCTGGAATAGGCCCCATTCCGGCCGGACTTTCGTGTTGGTCTTGACGGATGCTAATCTCTTGCGGACGGAAGCACGAAGCGGCTCTCCTCATGGTTCGATGTTTAAACCGGCGGCCGGGGTTCCCGATGATCGTTTATGCGAGACGAGGAATTTTTGCGCGACCCGTTGTTTTCGCTGGGGCTTGCGCCATTTCCGTCGCAATCGGGATGGGAGCGGCACGCGCGGACAAGATCACGCATCCGGTCGCAGTCTTTGCCGGATTGGACAAGATCACCGGACGAACGATCGCTTTTGAGGCCGCGGCCGGCGAAACCGTGCAGTTCGGTTCGCTCCAGATTACCGAACGCGCTTGTTATACGCGCCCCGCCACGGAGGCCCCGCAGACGACTACTTTCGTCGAGGTGGACGAGGTCGATGCCACAAATCAATACAAGCGGATTTTTTCAGGATGGATGTTCGCGGCGAGCCCAGGCCTGCACGGCATCGAGCATCCGATTTACGACATCTGGCTGACCGATTGCAAAGGTGGCGAGGCAGTTGAGGCGAGCCCCGAGGCGCCAGCGGAGGTGGCGCCCGCGCCGCCGGAAAGTCCGCAAAACCCGGCCAAAAAAACATCCCGCAAGCCACGCCGAGGTCAGCCCAGCGAAAATCGCGCTCCGGCAAGCGGGGAGAGAATTGGCGAGCCGCCGCGGGACCAGCCAAATGCGGAGCTTCCATCCCTCGGCCAGCCGGTTGAAGTAGGGCCGCCGCCGGGTTTCATTCCGGCCCCGCAAGGGAATCGGCGCCCGCCAGCCCAACGATATTATCCGGCCGGTCCTGGCGCGGCGCCTGACCCTTCCAGCGGCGACGGATACTGATTCGAAAGAGAAGAGGCCGGGACCGTTCGCCGGGAAATCTCGGGTCTGGCCAATTCGCCGCTCCGCTTGCGACGGTGCGACCGAAAACCAGCGCGGGCAATACCAGATGCGAGATGGAGCCAATCTGCCGCGCCAACTCCATCTAGCGGGTAAATCCATGTCTCTGCGGGCGTTCACGCGCACCAAGTCCATCGAGCAACTCCAATCCGAGTTCGGCCGGGAGGGGCAATTTCGGCGGGTGCTTGGCCTGTGGCAGCTTACCGCTATCGGCCTTGGCGGACTTATCGGGGCCGGTATCTTTGTGCTCACAGGGGTCGTTGCAGCTACACAAGCGGGACCAGCGGTCTCGGTATCATTCGTGATTGCAGGCATCGCCAGCGCGGCTGCCGCCCTAAGCTATGCGGAGTTTGCCGGGATGATCCCCGTCGCCGGCAGCGCCTACACCTACGGATACGCCGTGCTTGGCGAACTCGTCGCATGGGTTATCGGCTGGGATCTGCTGCTCGAATATGCGCTGGTGGCCGCCGTCGTATCGATCGGCTGGTCGGGCTATTTACAGGCCCTGCTCAGTCAGCTTGGCCTGACGCTCCCCAGCTGGGCAATGGGCGCCTCAGGAACGGGCGAAGGCCACGTTTTGGATCTCCCCGCGATGCTCGGGAGCCTTGCGGTCGCGGGCCTCTTGACGTTGCGAATCGAATGGGGTGCGCGCTTCAACACGGCCATGGTGATCATCAAGATCGCCGCGGTCGTCCTTGTCATCGCCGCCGGTCTGCCTCATCTGCACACCGCTAACTGGCATCCCTTTATGCCCTACGGTTTCGGGGGCGTGGTCGAAGGGGCGGCCGTCGTTTTCTTTGCGGTCTTCGGCTACGATACTCTCACCACCGCCGCCGAAGAGGCTCGCGACCCGCAGCAACAGCTTCCCCGCGCTGTTTTGCTCTCGCTAGCCATCTCTCTCGTGCTCTACATCGCGATGTCGTTGGTGCTCACTGGCGTGGTACGCTACGACACGCTAAATAGCGCCGCTCCGGTTGCCGCCGCGTTCACGGCGATTGGCATGCCTTGGGTGACGCTCATCGTGTCCGCGGCGGCCGTGGCGGGCATCGCCAGCGTCATGCTCGCCTTCCTCTTGGGCTGCGCCCGCATCTGGTTCGCGATGAGCCGCGACGGACTCCTTCCCGCGTGGTTCGCGGTTGTGCACAAGCGGTTCCGCACGCCGCACCGCCCGACGCTAATTGCGGGAGGACTGACCGGCCTAGTCGCGGGTTTCTTCCCGATCAAGGAGGTTGCCGAATTGGTGAACATCGGAACGCTCTCGGCTTTTGCGATCATCTGCCTTGCGATCATTGTGCTACGGCGGACGAGGCCCTTCGTCCGGCGCACTTTCAAGACGCCCCTCGTCCCCTGGATACCCTTGGCTGGCATCGGGTTCTCCCTGTGGTTGCTGTCAAAGCTCCCCGCCATTGCCTGGGAACGGTTCGTTTTTTGGATGGGGCTCGGCCTTTTGCTCTACTTTTCATACGGTCGTCGGCACAGCGTTCTCGCCAAGAGGGGAAGCGTGTCTATCGAAGGCACACCGGTGGGCGACGCAAAACGCCATTAGGCAATGTTTTTTCATGTTCGCGCGAGGTAGGACGCGGTTCTTCGCCGCCGCTCATGCCAGTTTGCGCCGAGGCGGTGAGACGACAGTCGGGGTAATACCGAAGCCTGCGCTGAAAAACGGCCAAGGAAAATTGCCGGCGAGGGAATCGCGGCCTTCCAGCAAGCGAGGCGGAAGCGCTCTCGCGGGACTAAGCCAAAACGAAATTCATTCAGCGGCGCGTTTGAACTCTGGGAATGTGCAACGCGCGTCGCTCTCCCGCTTGAATTCGAGGATTTTGGCAGGCTCGACGAAGGGCAGCCCGAGAGTTCTCCAGACATCGGCCATGCTTTCCACGAGATGCGCGATATGCGCATCCGTGTGCAAGGGAGTAGGCGTGATGCGCAATCTCTCGGAGCCTCTGGCGACCGTCGGATAATTGATCGGCTGGATATAGATCGTGTGGCGATCGAGCAGAATGTCGGTCGCGCGCTTGCAGAGTTCGGGATCGCCGACGAGCACCGGCACGATATGGGACGGGTTTTGCATCACCGGCAGACCCGCCGCGCTCAGAGCATGTTTGGCGAGCATCGCCTGGCGTTGATGTTGCGCACGGAGTTCATCGCCTTGTTCCTGTTTCAACAGGCGCACGGCGGTGGTTGCCGCGGCGGCGAGCGCCGGAGGCAGCGCCGTGGTGAAAATGAAGGCTGGCGCGTGCGAGCGCACGGCATCGACGATTGACGCCTTGGCGGCGATATAGCCGCCGAGCGTTCCGAAACCCTTGGCAAGGGTTCCTTCGATGACGTCGATTTGGTCCATGACGCCGTCGCGTTCGGCGACCCCTCCGCCATGTGGGCCGTAGAGGCCGACCGCATGCACTTCGTCGATATAGGTCATGGCGTGGTAACGGCGGGCAAGACCGGCGATCTCGGCGACCGGGGCGAAATCGCCATGCATCGAATAGAGACTTTCGAAGACGATCAGCTTGGCGCGGTCATGCCCAGCGGCGCGCAAAAGCTCTTCGAGATGGGCGAGATCGTTATGGCGAAAGATTTGCCGTTGCGCCTTAGAGCGGCGGATACCTTCGATCATCGAATTATGATTGAACTCATCCGAAAGGATGAGGCAATTGGGCAAAAGATCGCCAATCGTCGAAATCGCCGCCAGATTGGAAATCCAGCCCGACGTAAAGACGAGCGCCGCCTCCTTGCCGTGAAGGCCGGCCAATTCAGCTTCGAGCTCGACGAGGGGATGGTTGGTGCCCGCAATATTGCGGGTGCCTCCGGCACCGGCCCCATGCCGGACCGCGGCGGATGTCATCGCCTCGATCACCCGTGGATGCCTGCCCATGCAGAGATAATCGTTGGAACACCAAATCACGACTTCGTCGATGCGTTCCGGTCCGTGCCGCAGGGCGCGCGGAAACGCCTTTGCGTCCCGTTCGAGGTCGGCGAAGACCCGGTAGCGGCGTTCCCCCTTCAACTTTGAAATCGCATCGTCGAAGAAGCGCGAATAGGGCATATGCACCGGCCTCCCAGCTCCAGCGGCGGCGCCGAGGGCTGGCGTGACCCCGGCGCATGGTAGCGTGACCTCAAAAGAGATGACTTGCTTCTTTATTGTCTCGTTCAAAAATACCAGACGAACAAGGCTAGCTTAAGGAGAGCGTCGCCTTCAACCCCTGATCGAGGGGGGGGTACACGAAGAATTTTACTTCCGTGGGAACATGCCCAAGGCTTTAGCGGCGTTCCCGCGGGGCGTCAAATCCCTTCTCCGCGATCAGCCGGACAATGCGGCTCAAATTTCTCGCCGGCCTCGTTTGCCGGAACAGGCGAGGCCGGCACTGCAGGCTCCGATTACTCAATGAAAGGCACTGTGTAGGATAGCGCCCCGATGTTCCCCTTGTTTCCCTTGAAATTCGCGTGGCACATTACGCATTTTTCCGAGACTACGGGTATTCCCGTCGCGACGCGCAGGTAGCGCCTTCCACCCTTCTCGACAACCTCATCGTCCGGCGTCTGGCCCGCGATCAGCTTCTTCGCGGCCGCCTTTTCGAAAGCGTCCGCGGGTACATCATCCGGGTCCCCTATCACATCGGTAAGCCCCAGTAGTCGCACCTCGTGCCAGCCGCCTTTCTTCATCGCGGCGAACAGCGCCTTGCCCGCGGTGGCGGCGGGAAAGTCAGAAGGTTGGTTCACATAGTGCTCGTTAACCAGGACTATCACGGTCTTGTAGAGGTCATCGAGCATCTTGACCTCTTGCCGCGTCCGCTCCAATGCTTTGTCCTTTGAGGCGGGCGCGTTCTCGGCGGCGAAGGAACCCACTTTGCCTATCGACACCATAATGGCAAGTCCTAAGGCCAACCCAACGATATTTTTTCGCGTTAGTTTCACAGTTAGTCCTCCCTTGTCTCAATGTGTTGACGCCCGTTAGATGACCGGAGAGCGGAAACGTTCCCGGCAATTATTCGAAAATGGTGAGCCGTTGCAACACGGCGTTGGTCAAGCGCGCGCAACGCCTGCCAGCGAACGGAAACGCGTCCATGAGCACGGGGCCGATTTGCTTGTCCAGCTCCTCGCGCACGAGCCGCCGCGCGCGATGCAGCCGCGTCTTGACCGTATCCGGCTGAAGACCGAGGAGGTTCGCGGTGTCCTCGGTGCTCATGCCCTCGATCGCCCGCGTCATGAATACAATCCGAAATATCTCGGGGAGATTGTCGGTCGCTCTCTCGACCAGCTGCAGAATTTCCCGTTGCGCCATTGTTCGTTCCGGATCGTCGGATGTCCCCGTCTGAGGGAATTTGATGATCTGAGCCTCGGTTCGTTGCGCTTCGAAAGTTTCCAGGTCCGCAGGCGGGCGTTCACGCCGAAGCCGCCCCAAAGCTTCATTCATGGCGATGCGGGAAAGCCATGTCGCAAGACTGGAATCGCCGCGAAAGCCGCCGAGATGGGTAAAGGCTTTGACATACGCTTCCTGGACCACATCTTCAGCTTCGCTGTCACTCCGCAGAATGCTGCGGGCGATCCGGTAAAGTCTGCGATTGTGCCGCTCCATGATGGTGCGGAACGCCCTGTCGTCACGGGTGAGCGCGCGCCGAACGAGTTCGAAATCGTCGGTCGGGCCGACAACATGCGGCGCGGGCGCTGATCTCATGCCTCAACCCTCTGTTGCCAAATTAGATGCGCTTCAACGGAAAAGGTTCCCGGCAGCCAGCGTGCGGTTCCGGTCAGGCCGGTGAGCGCCAAATTGTGATAGAAGGTCCACAGCGGGATATACGCGGTACGGTTGACCATTTGGTGCTTAAGCTCGTAGCGCGACTGAAATCTAGCGTGAGTGATTATCTTGATCGAGTTCAAAAATTTCAACAGTGGTACTTTGAGTTTATCACATTTTAGCTGATGATATTTTTCACATTTGCCACCGCCGTTAGAAACTGTGACATGGAGCCGCGTTGCATATAACTTACTCCTATTGTTCGATCCCTGGTTCGATCCGAACGGCTCAAGGCATGGCTCCGGCGAAGCGATTGGCGGCGGCGTCCTTTCCGTGACCGTTCCAAACCTCTTGCCTTCGAGCGGATTCGCGCCATTTTAATTTTGCGGACCCGCGCGGCGGGCATGAGCCAGCCTTACCAAACTTTCATGCGGCCGAAATGGCGGTGTAAGCTTTGCGTCCCCATCTTGAGGACCGAAGACGGCGCGCCGTCGTTAATTTTTGCAATGGAGTAGTCAATGGCTAATGTCCCCTCGCCCCGGCCCGATACCCTGAGTTCGCCACCTTTGATCGTGCGCCGGCGCCACGAGGTCCGTGCCGCGCTGCTTGCGACCGTGGCCGCCCTGGCCTTGGCCTGCATGAGCGATGGCGGTTTCGGTCAGGCGCGTGCCGACGCGGTCCAGAGCCAAGTGGCTCCGGTTGTTTCTCCGGTTTCTTTCGCCGACGTGGTCGACCACGTGCGCGGCGCGGTCGTGTCCGTCAAGGTAAAGACCACCGAGACCGCCGATTCTAACGACGAGCTCGAAATACCGCACATCGCGCCGGGCGACCCGCTTGAGCGCTTCTTCAAACATTTCGGCGAGGAAGGCGGTCATCACCTCAAGCCGCACCTCACCCAGGCGCAAGGCTCGGGATTCATTATTTCCTCGGACGGATATGTGGTGACGAACAACCATGTCGTCGAGAACGCAACCGAGGTCAGCGTGACCCTGGACGATGGCAAAACCGTTCCCGCAACCGTCGTCGGAACCGACAAGAAAACCGATCTCGCCCTCTTGAAGATCAAGCAGGGTGGTCCCTACCAGCATGTCGACTTCGCCACCGCCGCGCCACGGGTGGGCGACTGGGTGATCGCGGTCGGCAATCCCTTCGGATTGGGTGGGACGGTGACTGCGGGCATCATTTCGGCGCGCGGGCGCGACATTGGCGCCGGGCCCTACGATGACTTCCTGCAAGTTGACGCGCCGGTCAACCGGGGCAATTCGGGCGGTCCCACCTTCAATACACAAGGTCAAGTGGTCGGCGTCAATACGGCGATTTTCTCGCCTTCGGGCGGAAGTGTCGGCATTGGTTTTGCGATTCCCGCTGAGACCGCGCAAAGCGTCATCGCGGCGCTGAAAGACAAAGGCGTGGTCGCGCGAGGTTGGATCGGCGTCCAGATTCAGCCGGTGACCGCGGAAATCGCCGATAGTCTCGGCCTCAAGTCCACCAAAGGCGCTCTCGTCGCGGAAGCCCAGCCGAATTCTCCGGCAAGCGCGGCGGGAATTAAATCGGGCGATGTGATCCTCGGCATCGACGGTGGCCGGATCGACGGTCCGCGCGACCTCGCGCGCAAGGTTGCGGCCCTCGGCCCGGGGAAAAAGACCGATTTGATCTATTGGCACGATGGATCGGAGAAAACCGCGCCGGTAAAGCTTGGTTCCCTGCCGGACGACAAGGAAGCGCGTGTAAATCCGGGCATGAGCCAGGACAATAATGCGTTTAGCGGCCTCGGCCTCACGCTCGCCCCCGCCTCCAGCGTCGAAGGAGCGGGAAGCCACGGCGTGGTCGTATCCGACATTGATCCCGATGGCGTGGCCGCGCAGAAGGGCTTGCAGATCGGCGACGTCATTCTCGAGGCGGGCGGCCGTGCGGTCAACCAGCCGGCGGACATCAGCGCGGTGCTAGCCGAGGCCAAAAAGGACAATCGCAAGGCCGTTCTTTTGCGGGTCAAGGGCAGCGAAGGCACCCATTTCGTCGCGATCGCGGTCAAACCGGCTTCCTGAGCCTCACGTCCCCGAGGCTTGATGGGCCGGTGCCGCGCCCCCCCGTTGCGGCGCCTGCTCCAGGAGGCGACAGGCCGGAAGGCAACTTCCGGCCTGCTGCTTTGCGCGGGATTGAGGTATATATCTTGATGCGTATCCTCATCGTCGAAGACGATTCCGAAGCCGCCAATTACATGGTGAAGGCATTTCGCGAGGCCGGTCATGTCGCCGATTATGCCGGCGACGGCCTTGACGGCTACGCCCGTGCCCGCGATGAAACCTACGATGTTTTGATTGTCGATCGCATGCTGCCGAAACTCGACGGCCTCGCGCTCATCGGCAATCTGCGCACGCAGAAAATCCTGACGCCCGTACTGATCTTGTCCGCGCTTGGACAGGTCGATGATCGCGTCAAGGGGCTGCGCGCGGGCGGCGACGATTATCTCGCCAAGCCTTATGCATTTTCAGAGCTTCTGGCGCGGGCCGAGGTGCTTGCAAGGCGAACCCGGCCGGGTCTTCGCGAGGAAACCGTCTTTCGCGTGAACGGCCTAGAACTTGACCGTCTTGCCCACAAGCTTACCCGCGACGGCAAGGAAATTCCGTTGCAGCCGCGTGAATTCCGCTTGCTCGAATATTTGATGAAACATGCGGGCCAAGTCGTCACGCGGACGATGCTGCTTGAAAACGTGTGGGACTATCATTTCGACCCGCAAACCAATGTCATTGACGTTCATATTTCGCGGCTGCGCGCCAAGATCGACAAAGGCTTCGACCCTCCGCTCCTCCAGACGATACGCGGTGCAGGATACATGATACGCGATGGCTCTAGGTAAGCTCTTTCGCACCACGGTATTTAAGATATCGCTCGCCTATTTGGCGATTTACGCGATCGGCGCCGGGCTCGTCCTCGGCGCTGTCGGCTGGAACATGGAGCACCTGATCGACGCGCAGATCGCGCAGACCATCGACACCGATATTACCGGGCTTTCCGAGCAATATGATCAAGGCGGCATACGTCGCCTTGTGAACATCATCCAAAGACGGACCCGCCGGCCCGGCGCGCGGCTTTACTTGGTCACAACCGCGGCGGGAGAACCGATCGCCGGCAATATTGTGCGCCTGCCGCCAGATATTCTGTCCCGTCCCGGCCTCGTCGAGACGGCGTACCAGCCTCCGGGCGATATGGGCGGAAAACACCGGGCGCTCGCCCGCAACACGGTCTTGGCCGGCGGCTTCCACCTGCTCGTCGGGCACGACCTCGCGGAAGGCGAGGGCTTGCGCCATATTCTCGGCCAAGCACTGCTCACTTCGCTGCTTTGGCTCGTGGTGATCGGAACGCTAGGCGGGCTATGGGTTGCAAGGCGCGTTCTCAATCGCGTCGATGCAATCAACGCCAATGCTCGGGCGATCGTCGCGGGTGATCTCTCCGGCCGGTTGCGGTTGGCCGGAACCGGCGACGAACTCGACCGGCTCGTGCAAAATTTCAACGCCATGCTGGAGCGGATCGCTATATTGATGGCGGAGTTGAAAGAGGTTTCCGGCAATATCGCACACGATCTCAAGACGCCCTTGACCCGTCTGCGGGGCGGCGTGGAACAAGCTTTACGCAGCGCCAAAAGCCCGGAGGATTATCGCGGCGCGCTCGAAAAAGCGCTCGACGAATCCGACCGTTTGATCCAAATCTTCGATGCGCTGCTAAGCATCGCCCGCGCGGAAGCCGGCGCCGGGCGCGAAGGCATGATCGATTTCGACGCCTCGTCCGTCGCGCGAGACGTCGGCGAACTCTACGAGCCTGTGGCGGAGGAACGCGGCATCGTGCTTGCAATTTCCACCGAGCCGGAGCTCTATCTGCATGGAAGCCGGGAGCTTGCCGGTCAGGCCGTCGCCAATCTCGTCGATAATGCGTTGAAATACGGGTGCCCGGAGGCGGCGGGAATTGGCCCGGATCGCGCGCCCGCGCAAGCTCCTAAAGGCACCGTCGAACTCTCGGCACGGCGGCGTGGCGGCGATGTCGAATTCGCCGTCGCGGATCGCGGTCCGGGCATCGCCGAGAATGATCGCTTGCGCGTGCTCGATCGATTTGTCCGGCTCGAAAACGCGCGCGCGCGGCCTGGATTCTGGTCTCGGCCTTTCGCTCGCCGCGGCGGTGGCACGTCTCCACAATGGAAGCTTGCGGATCGAGGATAATGAGCCAGGCCTTCGTGTCGTGATTCGTCTTCCGGCGGCTCCTGTCCGGCGCGAACCACGGGCGCCGCTTGCCCTGCCGCAACCGGACAAGGCGGCATGAATGATGTTCCTGCACAAGACCGCGCGGACCATCCGCTTTGGCGGCGCTTGCGCACCGCCCCGCGACTTTGCGATGCGAGCCGCGCCGGATCCCTCCTCGCCGACTTTCTGGCAATGCCCGGCGGCGCGGAATTGCCGCAAAGCCTCGCCAACGAGCCCGGCGTGCGCGCCCTGCTTCTGGCGCTTGCCGATCATTCGCCATTTCTCTGGCGTCTCGCGACGGCGAACGCCTCCCGGCTCAAGCGATGTCTCGAGACTTCCCCCACGGCCTGCCTTGCGACGTGCCTTGCCACTCTCGAGGAAGCCTGCGGCCAAGCCTCCAGCGAAGCCGCGGTCATGCGCGCGTTGCGGCTTGCGAAGCAGGAGACCGCCCTTCTCGTCGCGCTCGCCGATCTAGGCGGCGTTTTCGATGTGATCGCGGCGACCGAGGCTTTGTCGCGCGCCGCCGATGTCTTCATATCGGGGGCGTTGCGTTTTTTGTTGCGCGATGCCGCTCGCGCGGACCGGCTGCGGCTTTCCGATGGCGCGAACCCCGAACAGGGATGCGGTCTCGTCATCCTGGCACTCGGCAAGCTCGGCGCGCGCGAACTCAATTATTCGAGCGATGTCGATATCGTGGTCTTCTTCGATCCCAATTGTGCCTCGATAGCTCGGACGGTGGAGCCCGCGACGCTCTTTGCCGGCATCACGAAGGGACTTGTCCGGCTGCTCCAGGAGCGGACCGGGGATGGTTACGTCCTGCGCGTCGATTTGAGGTTGCGTCCCGATCCCGGTTCGACGGCGGTAGCGATCGCGCTGCCCGCCGCCTATTCCTATTACGAAAGTCTTGGCCAGAACTGGGAGCGCGCGGCCTTGATCAAGGCGCGGCCGTCCGCCGGCGACAAGGCGCTGGGCGAGACTTTTCTCGCCAATCTCATGCCTTTCATTTGGCGAAAGTATTTCGATTATGCCGCGATCGCGGACATTGCCGCGATGAAGCGCCAGATTCACGCGGTCCGGGGGCATGCCGAGATCGCGGTCGCCGGTCACGACCTGAAATTGGGACACGGCGGCATTCGCGAAATCGAATTTTTCGTGCAGACCCAGCAATTGATCTTCGGCGGCAAGAGGCCTCGCCTGCGTGGCGCGCGCACCCTCGACATGCTGGATGAACTCGGCCGGGAAGGCTGGGTCACGCGCGAGGCGGTCGCGGACTTGCGCGCGTCCTATCTCTTCCTGCGCAAAATCGAACACCGGTTGCAGATGGTCGCCGACGAGCAAACCCAGCGTTTGCCGCAAGACCCAGAAATCCTTGGGCGCTTCGCCAGGTTTTGCGGTTACCCGCAGAAAAGCCGCTTTTGCGGCGACGTCACGCACCACCTGCGGCTCGTCTCCTATCATTATGGGCGGTTGTTCGAACATTCGCCGCGGCTCGATGCTTCGGCCGGCAGTCTTGTTTTCACGGGCGCCGACGACGATCCGGAAACTCTCGAAACATTGTTGCGGTTGGGCTTCAAGAAAGCGTCGCTGGCCGCCGAGACGATCCGGGGCTGGCACTTCGGCCGCCGTCCCGCCGTGCGCACCCCTCGCGCGCGGGAAGTCCTTACCGAATTGGTGCCTCTGCTTTTGCAGGCGTTCGCGCACTCAGGCGATCCCGATGCCGCGCTCGCCGGATTCGATTCCGCGCTGACCGGCATGCCCGCGGCGGCCGAACTTTTTTCGGTGCTAAAATCCAATCCGCCGGTCTGCGAATTGTTCGGCGCAATTCTTGGCGGCGCGCCAAGACTCGCGCGCACCGTCATAAGCCGTCCGCATGTGCTCGACGCCGCGATCGATCCGGAAGTCCTCAAGTCTCCCCTCGATGAAAATGCGTTCAGGCAACGCGCCGGACAAGTCCTGCAACTTAAACGCGAGACCGAGGAATTCCTCGATGCGCTGCGCGATTTCGCGAAGGAGGAACTATTTCCCATCGGCCTGCGGTTGTGGTCCGCGACGATCGAACCTACCGCCGCTGGGCTCGCTTATTCGGCGCTGGCGGCGAGCATCGTCGAGGCTTGCCTCGTGCATGTGGAGCGCGTCTTCGCGGGCGAGCATGGGCGCGTGCCGGGAGGCAGGTCGATCGTTTTGGCGCTTGGCAAGCTTGGCTCGCGCGAAATGACCGCGGCCTCTGATCTCGATCTTATGCTCATCTATGATTTCGACCCGGCGCGGCCGGAGTCCGATGGTTCCCGGCCGCTTCACGCGGTGCAATATTACACCCGCATAGCGCAGCGTCTGATCTCCGCCTTGACCGTCGCGACGCGGCGGGGCCGGCTTTACGAGGTCGATATGCGGTTGCGCCCTTCCGGCGGCAAGGGGCCACTCGCGACCCAATTCGCGAGTTTCATCGATTATCAAACCAAGGAGGCGGAAACCTGGGAGCATATGGCATTGACGCGCGCGCGGCCAATCGCGGGCAATGCTCAACTTGGCGCGCAAACCAGCGACGCCATCCGCGCCTTGCTCGTGCGGCGGCGCGGCGGCGCCCTGCGCCAAGATGTTTATGAAATGCGGCGCCTCATCGCGCAAGCGAAGGGAGACGGCGACCCTTGGGATTTGAAGCTTGCGGCGGGCGGGCTTATCGACATCGAATTCTTGGCCCAATATCTTTTGCTGCGCCACGCCGACGCCGAGCCAAGCCTCGTATGCGTTTCGGCCTTGACCGTGATCGAGACCGCGGCGAGTTGCGGATTGCTTGACGCGGAGAGCGCCGGCATTCTCGTGAACGCGTACCGCCTCTTTTCGGATGTTACGCAAATCCTACGCCTGACCTTGGACCCGGGCACCGATCCACGCGCGGCGAACGAAGCGGTCAAGCGGCGCCTTGCGAAAGTGGCCGGGCAGCCGGCCATCGGCGGGCTCGAAAGCTGCCTTTGCGACATGCGCGCCGAGGTGCGCGGAGTTTTCGATAATGTTTTGTCACCCCGCTGAGGCACGCAGCTTTTGCGGCTGCGCTGGCCGGCGCAAAGCGCCTGCCGCCAAAAGCAGCTTTTGGCGCGGCACGTCGCGGGACTCGGGCAAATGGACGAGGACGATCGTTCCATTGCCAACCGATGACCTGATGCGTATCGAGCCGCCATGCAGATCGACGAGCGAACGCGCGATCGCGAGGCCAAGGCCCGAACCCTTCATGCCGTTGTCGAGCGTTCCATCCAATTGCTCGAACGGCCGGCCAAGCCTTGCCAGAGGCGCCGGTGGAATGCCCATTCCGGTATCTTCAACATAGATATTCAGAGCGCCCTGAACCATCCGCGCGCGAACGCTGACGCGGCCGCAATTCGGGGTGAATTTAACCGCGTTGCGCAAAAGAATCGTGAGAATTTTTTCAATCGCGGCGCGGTCGGCATGGATGGACGTGTCCGGCAAGGTTTCGGCGAGAAGGCTGATTTCCTTTTCGGTGGCGATTGTTGCAACCGCCGCAACCGCCGCGCCGACCGCAGCATCGATCTCGAAATCGGTTTTTTGAAGCTGGACCCGGCCGGATTCGAGGCGCGACATGTCGAGGACATCCGAGATCACGCCGAGCAGATATTGGCCGCTTTGCCTTATGTCGCTGCAATAACCGGCATATTTCGGCGATCCCAAGGCGCCGAAAGTTTCTTGGTGCATCAATTCGGCAAAGCCGATGATGGCATTAAGCGGCGTCCGAAGTTCGTGACTCATATTGGCGAGAAATTCGGATTTGGCCAGGTTCGCGGTCTCGGCCTCGGCCTTCTGCTCCAAATATTTCTCGGCGAGATCGGCGAGCTGCTTCGCTTGCAATTCCAGGGTTTGGCGGGATTTGCGCAAGTCGGCGACGGTCGCCAAGAGGCGGCGTTCCGAGTCCATCAATTGTTCCTCGTGGCGCTTGAGCGCGGTGATGTCGGTGCCGACCGAAACATAGCCGCCGTCCTTGGTGCGCCTTTCGTTGATTTGCAGCCAGCGGCCATCGCCAAGACGCGCCTCGTAGGTGCGCGCCCCGGCAAGCGGCCGCTCGCCAAGCGCGATTTGAGTTTGGATCACGGGGGGAGTCCCTTTCCCCATCACCTGGGCATAGGGCGTTCCGGCGAGGATCGCGTCGCTCGCCAGATGGTGGAATTTCTGGAATTTGGAATTGCACATGACGAGCCGGTTGCCGGCGTCCCAAAGAACGAATGCTTCCGACACGGTCTCGATCGCGTCGCGAAGGCGTAAGTCGGCCGTCGCGGTGCGCTCGGCGAGGGCCCTTTGTTCGGTGATGTCGACGGCGATGCCGACGAGGTGCGGCGGCTCGCCCGCCCGCTCCCGCACGAGCTCGGCCCGCGCCCGCACCCAGATCCACTCGCCGTTCCCAGTCTGCATCCGGAAAGCGTGATCAATCGAATCGGCTTGCGAACCGGTCAGCATCTCGGCCATCGTCGCGAGGGCGCCATCCTGCGGATGAACCAGCGCATTGACGTCGCCAAAGGACATGAATTGGCCGGCCGGCGTCATGCCAAGCATCTCGTACATCGAATCCGACCAGTAGATTCGCCCGCGCGCAAGATCCCAATCCCAGAGGCCGCAGCGTCCCCGGCCAAGCGCGGTGTCGACTCGGTTCTGCATCCTCTCGCACAATTGATTGGCCTCGCCCGCGCGCGAGGCCTGCCAGAAATAGGCGATCGCCAGGGCAATCAGCACAAGGACCGTGCAGCTCAAAAGGATGGTGGCGCGAAACACCGCCGCTTGCCATTCGGCGAGGATCGCCGCCATGGGATGAACGATCGCGACTTGGCCAAACGGCGGAGCGAGCGTGCGCACGGCCGCCAAGGCATCCGCGCCGTCCGCGAGGTTGATCCGCAAGACGCCGGCTTTTTCCGCGAAAATCGTCAACGGCTGCGAGGGCCCCAAATAATCGGTGAGCGTGGCGTTATGGCCGGAAAGCGCAGGGGCGGCCGCGACTATGTCGCCGGCGGCGCCGGTTACGACCAGCTGCTGCCCGCGCGCCAAGGCGCGGGAAGGCGCCGCCCACGCCAGAGCCGCCGCCGGATCGGTATTGAGCGAATCTCTACCATTAAGATTGCCGGTTACGACGGCGGCGGTCAATTCAATGTCGGTGAAGGCATCGGTTACCGTGCGATCATACGCCTCGCGCGTTATAACGACTGTGATCGCAACAAGCGCGCCGGCAAACAGCGCCGCCATGGCGGGGACCGCGCGCCGCACCCAAATTTCGCGCTGGGCCAAGCGCGGAACGGCGGGTTGCGTCGTTGTGGAGGCAAGTCTCCGCGTTGCCCCCGCTCGAACGGGTGCAACCGCGGAATCCGCGCGTGCCATATTTGGCCCCTCGAAACTGACCGGAGCGATGTGCCGCATCTCTCCGAATCGATTTCATCAAAGTCTCACTTTTTTGGTTTGTCCAGAGATTAATTAAAAATGAATGCAAATTTGATCGCCGCGCGGAAGATGGCCGCCACGGGCCGCCGAGCAGTCGGATGGCAACAGAAACCCAGGCTGTGCCGCTAAACGGTCACCAGCAGGATCGCGAAACCATCGTGACCCTTGGTTCCGACGGTTTGGATCGCCGTGGCGCAGATTCCGGGCTCCGTGGCGAGCAATTCATTGAAGCGGCGTATCCCCTGGATATCGGGATCATGGCTCGCGGAATCGATCACCCTGCCGTCGCGTATAACGTTATCGACGATGATTAGACTGCCCCGCTGGGATAGTTTGCAGGCAAACCTGAAATACTCGGGGATGCTTTGCTTGTCGGCGTCGATGAAGATGAGATCGAAAGCGCCGCCGTTCCCGGCGGTGATCAGTGGCAGCGTCTCTAGTGCGCGGCCAACCCGCAGATCCACCATGGCATCCAAGCCCGCGCGGGAAATGTTTGCACGCGCAACCTCCGCGTGCCTCGGGTCGGCCTCGAGCGTGATGAGAAGGCCATCCTCGGGCAGGGCCCTGGCGAGCCAGATGGTACTGTAGCCGCCGAGGGTGCCAATCTCCAGAATTCTCCGCGCGCCTTGGAGGCGGGCCAAGAGATGCAGGAGCTTGCCTTGGTTTGGCGTAACTTGGATGGCCGGAAGGCCAGCTGCGACGCTCGCGTCCAGCGCCGCGTCCAATGCGGGGTCGGAGGGCACCAGCATGTCCGTGATATAGCGATCAACTGCGGTCCAAAGCGCCTCGCTTTCGCTCATCGATTACCTTTTCTTCAGATATAACCACCGCGACAACGTGGACATCGAGACGACAGCCTCCTAAACAGTTAGGGCCACTTGCAACTTGTCCGGATGCAATATTGCTCGCCTGATTGAACGGTAATCGTCCTTAGGAACCTCCACGAATGCCGGGTCAGCTCCGTCTTCCTCGGCCTCGAAGAGGCCCTTCGGCATCTTTGCGGTATTTATCAGATCAACGTAGCAGCCGTAGTCAATCTTATAGACGTCATAACGGACGCCAGGCTCATCGTGCGTCGAAACATTCTTTTTAAGAATGTGCAGGAGTTGTGCATCGAAAAGTTTATCTATCAACGTATTTCTAAAGTTGCTAGGGAACAAGAAAGCCCTCGCACGACGCTTACCAATGATGTCGTCAATAAGAAGATCATGTAGACCTTTGTTACTGCGGATGACTGCCTGCTTATCTTGCTGATACCAATCTCGAGCGGCGCTTCTAACGTGCTGGGCAGCTATTGTTTGCCCATAGGCCTTGGTGGCAACCTTGGCTGCTAGATTGAGCGCATCTCGCGGAACTCCCTCGACAGCCCGGACAAACTCTTCAAAAACCGGCACTTGAGTGAATGCCACCTGTATGAGACGGTCGGCACTATTCAGTTCAGGAATTGCTTTGTCAGAATTAGAGTAGTGCTTAAAAAGGGGATTTTTAAAGAATTCAGTTGACTTCGATTGATTATTATCAAACACAAGAAAGTCATCGAGATTAAGATCTGCAGCTATATCTGCACCAAGTTCAAGACCTATATACTCACCTTTATCTTTTGATATCGAGAAAACGGAACGATGTTCAATCGAGGCAACCTTTAATGTAATAGATCCAATGGGTAGAACTGTGCGTCGAAATAAGTTTGCCAAATATGGCTGAAGGTCAAACGGCACTTCACTCCACTCATCAATAAGAAGCCAAATACGAGACACACCGACGACCGAAATTAGACCGCTCAAACTGCTGCCTATATTCCCGAAATTCAGATGGATTTTTTCATTTCCTGTCCTACGAGTTCGCGCAGACGAGTTGGCGCCATTGCCTGTTTTTGAGCCGAGGGCCACTGTCAGGCTTGGCGTCGCCCTTTGATCGAGGTTCAGGCCAAAATTATTTTCTTCCGACCAAGAAGTTCCTTGTTGGCTTTCAGTCTCAATTGTGCCGGTAATTCTGACGCTTTGAATTGCCTTTGAATAATCGTCGAGACGAAGGGTGACCTGATCGGGATCGAGAGCCTTATCTAGCGCTTCGACCGCTAAAACATATAGCTCGCCAAAAATGGCGTTCAAAACGTCAAGGACAAGCGTTGAGGCGCGTTCGGCAAGAGGGCGGCTACCATCGCTGTAAATTGAACCGTTAGAGCCCACAGAACGAAGATCTATATAAATTGGCCGCTCGCTCGCCTTCTCTACGTAACGAGCAAGGTACTTCAAGGCATGTGTCTTTCCAGTCCCACGTCTACCATATATTACCTGGTTATTTTTACTAGACAAGAGATCGAAAAGTGGTGCCGAATCAACAAAGGTTGCTTCTAGTATCTCGTCTGAGGTTCGCTCCGCTCGCTTATCAAACCCAATCAAGGCTTTGTGAATAGAAGATAGGTCTGTTTCGGACATGATTTTTATCGCCTGCCTTTATGATAACCTAATTTACGTCGATGGCCGCACCGGACAGAGTTCCTGATTTTGGGCTATCCATTATGCGAGCAAGCGTTCGGCGATGTCTTTGACATCGGGAGAGAGTTTTGCCGCGCCGGCTACATGGCGCAGCGCCGCCTTGGCGCGGCCCCGGCGTTTGGATTCCATCGTCCGCCAGCTCTTGAAGGCCGAAAGAAGGCGCGCCGCGACCTGCGGGTTTTTGCCGTCGAGCTCGAGGACAATTCCCGCGATAAAATCGTAGCCGCTGCCATCTTCCGCGTTGAACTGGGTCGGATTCATGGCGGCGAAGGAGCCGGCGAGCGAACGCATCCGGTTCGGGTTGCTAAACGAGAAGGCCTTGTGTTTCATGAGGGCTTTCACCCGGTCGAGCGTCCCACTTTCGGGGATCGTCGCCTGCAGGGCAAACCATTTGTCGATGACGAGTGCTTCGCCTTCATGGGCGCGGTAGAAGGCATCGAGAGCGTTTTCGCGTTCGCTCCCTGGGATATGCCCGAGCACGGCGAGCGCGGCGATCTCGTCCGTCATGGTGGTCGCGCCTTCGCGCTGACGTGCGGCGAGAAGTGCGCCGTCGATCTTATCACCGGCGGCCAAAAGATCGAGCGCGGCATTGCGCAAGGCCCGCCGACCTGCGGCAATGGCGTCCGGTGCATAGGGTCCATCCGGGGCCAGCCGCGCGTAGGTCGCGAGCAATATTTCCTTGGCGTCTTGTCCGATATCCCTGCGCAGAGCTTCGCGGGCGAGATGGATTGCATCGGGGTCCACATCCTCGCCGATCTCGCGGGCGATGTCGGCCTCGCCCGGCAGGGTAATTGCCTGCGCGGTGTAAGCCGGATCGGCGCTTTTCTCAATGACGGTGGCGATCGCGGCGACAAACTCATTGTCCCGATCTGGCACCTTTCCGGCGCAAATGCGTTCGACCGAGCGCAGGAGCAGGCGGGCGGCATAGGTCTGCGCCGCCTGCCAGCGATTGAAACCATCGCTGTCCTGCGAAATGAGGGTAATGAGATCGGCCTCGCTTGCCGCGTAATCGAGCCGGACCGGCGCCGAGAACCCCCTGAGAAGGGAAGCAACCGGGCGGCTTGAAACGTCGCGAAAGACGATCCGCCGCCGCGTGGTCGAGAGCTCGATCACCCCGCGCGACAGTTCCGCCGCGCTTGCCCCATCGTGGCCGCCGGTGCGCAGTTCCATGTCGCCCCAGCCGGGAGCGACGAGGCCGAGGGCGATTGGAATGACAAAGGGCTCCTTATTCTTCTGGCCGGGTGTTGGCTTGCAGGATTGGGAAAAATCGAGGGTGAAGGTTTTCCCCGCTTCGTCGTAAGACGCCGTGGCTTCGACGAGAGGGGTGCCCGCTTGGTTGTACCAACGCGAAAATTGCGTCAAATCCCGCGCCGACGTTTCGGCGAAACAGGAAATGAAATCCTCGATCGTCGCCGCCATTCCATCGTAACGATCGAAATAGATATCCATGCCCTTGCGAAAGGCATCGTCGCCGATGAGCACCTTCAGCATGCGGATGATTTCGGCGCCTTTTTCATAGATCGTGGCGGTGTAGAAGTTATTGATTTCAAGGTAAGTGTCCGGCCGAACGTTATGCGCGAGAGGCCCTGCGTCCTCCAGAAACTGTTGGGCGCGCAAGGTGCGCACATCATTGATGCGGCGCACCGGGGCCGAGCGCATATCGGCCGAAAACGCATGGTCGCGGAAAACGGTCAGACCTTCCTTGAGGCAGAGCTGAAACCAATCGCGGCAGGTGATTCGGTTGCCGGTCCAATTGTGAAAATATTCATGCGCGATTACCGCCTCGATCTGGGCATAATCGGTGTCCGTCGCGGTCGAAGGCGAAGCAAGAATATATTTGTCATTAAAGATATTCAGTCCCTTGTTCTCCATCGCGCCCATGTTGAAATCGGAAACCGCCACGATATTGAAAACGTCGAGATCGTATTCGCGTCCATAGACCTCTTCGTCCCAGGCCATGGCCCGTTTCAAGGCGTCCATCGCATAGGCGGCGTAGTGTTCCTTGCCGTGTTCGACGTGGATGCCGAGCACGACCTTGCGTCCGGAGCGGGTAATGAAAATGTCGAAAACCGACCTAAGATCGCCGCCAACGAGCGCGAACAGATAGCAGGGCTTTGGAAAAGGATCGTGCCAAACCGCGAAATGACGCGGCGTCGCTTCGATTTTGCCCGAGGCAATCTTGTTGCCGTTCGAGAGCAGGAGAGGCGCCTCGGAAACGTCCGCCTCCAGCCTCACCGTGTAGACGCTCAGCACGTCGGGACGGTCGAGAAAATAGGTGATGCGGCGAAAGCCTTCCGCCTCGCACTGCGTGCAATAGGCGGAGCCGGAGCGGTAGAGACCCATGAGGCGGGTGTTCGCCGCGGCATCGACTTCGGTCTCGATTTCAAGCACGAACGGGCGGTTAGGCGGGGCGTGCAACATGAACTGATCCGGCGTCACAACGCCGTTCCACGCCTCCGCCGCGTGCAAATCGAGGTCCCGGCGATCGAGAGCGATTTTTTTCGCTGCGAGTCCGTCGCCGTCGAGAACGAGGGCGGCGTTCGGGCGGCCTTGCGGGTTTGGGCGGATCGCGAGGCGGGCTGTGACTCGCGTTGCCGCCGGGTGAAGCTTGACATCGAGATCGACCTTGCCGATCAGATAATCGGGAACCCTATAGTCTTTCAGACGAACGGGTTCGGCGACATCGGTACGCATGAAAACCTCTAGGCGAAAAGGGACGGAGGCACGCGCGCGGGGACAAACGCGGCGATCATAGGTCAAGAGTCGCGAGGCGCAAAGCGGACATGTCCGGATAGCGATGTCCTCGGCCGTCCAACCTGACGAAACAGCACCTTGCCAATGAAGTGAAACTGGTGAAATAGTTGCCGCATTGCCAAGCTTGATTTTCGATAATGGAGGCCAAGCCATGCCCCAATCTGCTTCAAGGGAAAATCCAGGGCTAACTCCAGAACCTGTCTTGCCGCCCGATCCTGAGTCGCCGGAACTACCCTGGAACGTGGACCGGGTTCTAAAGGACGAACTGGCTCGATTGCGGCCCGAGTTCAAATCCTCGCCGTATGAACCCAGCAGCCCTCTCGCCAAATGGCGGCACTTTCCTCCGGCTTGGAAGCCCAAGAAGAAAGAGGAAGAGGTTTCACTCAAACGCGCCAGCGAACTTTTTGGACAGAACCTTACGGCCCTTTGTCTTTCTGGCGGCGGCATCCGCAGCGCGAGTTTCTGTCTTGGGATACTCCAGGCATTGGCCAAACGAAAGCTTCTGTCTCGTTTCGACTATCTTTCAACGGTTTCCGGCGGCGGCTATATCGGCTCATGGTTGTCTGCGTGGCGGTCACGCGACGGTCAGAGCATCGCAAGCGTCGAGGATAGCCTTGCCCTCGCTGGCAAACCGAAATCGGAAGACAACGTCAAACTGGAGCCAGACGAAATCAAAACGGAGCCAGACGAAATCAAAAATCTCCGGGATTTCACCAGCTACTTGACGCCAAGCCGCGGACTGATGTCCTCCGACACCTGGGCGGGCTTCGCCACCCTCATTCGCAATTTGGTACTCAATTGGACGCTGTTCCTGCCCCTTTTGCTGTTGCTCGTGTGGGTTCCTAAAGTCACCGTAGTGGGCTTTGAATTGTGCCGGAACTGGCTGCTGGCTCAGGGCGGCGGTGGCGGGCCGTTGGAGCTAGGTAGCCGAGCGTCTTTGCTCTTAACGGCGGCAGCCGCGCTTTATTTCGTGTCGGAACTGTTTATTAGCTGGCAAATGATCAAAGCGGAGCAACCACCCCAGAAGGAACAACAAAGTAATTCCGATAAACCACCGTCTCCTTATGGCGCAGGGCAGGGGTGGTACGTGGTCTGCGGGCTGCTTCCGGCGTATATTGCCGCCTGTATTGGCTCAGTCCTGGTTAATCCACTCCCAGCGGGGGATGAGTGGTGGGCCTTTGTGAGCCAATTCGCAGGCAAGTTCGCACTTGGGGGAGCGCTTCTATGGGGATTGCCTTTTCTTTTCGTGTCTGCGGGAGCGCTTCTATCCTCGCGGAAGCGTTGGTTGGATTATGTCTGGTTGGTGGTCGCGCGCGCTCTTTCCGGTGCTGCCATCGGCATCGTCTTGGTTCTTGCCGTTGCTTTACTGCGGTACCTCGCATCACAGTACGATGATCGATACGTCGTGGTGTTCGGCATTTCAGGCTTCTTCCTCGCCCACCTCGCTGGCGGTACCCTGTTTGCTGGGTTGAGCACTGTTGTCCGGGATTTCGATGCCGTTCGTGAGTGGACGGCTCGAGCCGGCGGCTGGTTCTTAGTGAGCGGCCTCGTCTGGACGGTCTACGTGTTCCTGGTGCTGTGGGATCCTGATTCCGATTGGCCAGGAACCTTGTTGCCCGAAGGTTGGCCGAGGAAGTTGATCGATAATGATTGGACCGGTAAGTTGATCAAAGTGGGAGGACTCATCTCCGGTATAGCCGCCGCCCTGTTCGGCCACAGCACATCCACGCCCGCCAAGGAAGGGCAGAAGTCAAGTAGCAATAACTGGAATCGCGTGGTAGTCGCGGGAGCGGTATTTTTCTCCGTTGTCGTCATTTTCGAGCTATCGCGGGCGTTCGATTGGGCGGTGCTACCGGACTCGCAATCGTTCGCCGATCTAACCAAGTGCCACCTAACCGCATGCCACGTGCTTGCCTCCTTTTGCATCCGTTTCGGAATAGCGCTCATCGTCCTCCTGATCTGGCTGGGTGCCGCCTCCATTTTCATCAATGTCAACAAGTTCTCGCTTCACACCTATTACCGGAATCGGCTGATCCGGTGCTACCTCGGGGCCTCTAATAAAAGTCGCTGGCCCAATGCCTTCACGGGCTTCGACGAAGGCGACAACCGAAAAATGGCCAAACTGCCTCAGGACAAGCCCTTCCATGTTATCGACATTACCCTCAACTTGGTGCATGGAGAAAACCTGGCGTGGCAGGAGCGCAAGGCTTCGTCTTTCACGGTTTCGCCGTTGGCAGCGGGGAATCCGCACCTCGGTTATCGTCGACCCGAGAAATACGGCAATGAGATCACCCTCGGCACGGCCATGGCGATCTCTGGAGCGGCCGCGAGCCCCAACATGGGTTACCATTCATCGCCGCCGTTAGCCTTCCTCATGACGTTATTCAACGTCCGTTTGGGCTGGTGGCTGGGTAATCCAGCTCGCCCTAAATGGACGAAACCTGGTCCTCGAGGCTTTTTGCCTTTCATCATGGAGCTATTCGGGCTGACCGACGACGAGAAGAATTTCGTCTATCTCAGCGACGGCGGGCATTTTGAGAATCTCGGCATTTATGAAATGCTCCGGCGGCGTTGTCGCACTATCGTGGCTGTGGATGCGGCCTGCGATCCACAATTCGAATATGAAGACCTCGGCAATGCGATCCGCAAAGCCCGGATCGATTTTGGGGTCGAGGTCTCGTTCTCCGATCCACTCACCCCCTCTCCTGACCGCATCGCTACGCGCCTCGGGTTGATCACCAGCCCGACACCGCCCGCTCGTTCGCCCTACTGCGCTATCGGACGCATCCGGTACCCAGGAATCTCCGCCGAAGGCACCTTAATCTACATCAAGGCGGCAATTCACGGCGACGAACCCGAAGACATCTTGAGCTATGCGGCAGCCTGCAACACATTTCCGCACGAGTCCACACTCGACCAGTTCTTCACCGAATCGAAATTCGAGAGCTATCGCCAGCTTGGTTTGTATATCGGTTCGGCTGTGTTTAGCAGGCAACACGAGGATGGCTCGGAAGCAGTTGATGAACTCGCGAAGCTAGCCAATGAGCACGTGGCCCACGCCGGTGCGGCCGCCACTTGATCGAACCCTGGCACCGAGGCGGAGCAGCAAAGGCGCAAAGCGGCCATGTCCGGACAGCGATGCCCGCGGCCGCGAAAGCCCGCTCTCGCTGCCTTCTCGAATGTTTTCCGGGCCGGCGTGGGCGCGAAAAAGCTGGCCGGACAGAAGGTCCGCATGACGCGTGCCAAAGCAAGCGAATATAGGAATGGCCGGAACCATCGAAAAGTCTTTACTCGCGGTCGCGTTCTTCGCCCTGGCGCTCCCCCATGCGGGATGGGCGCATGGACCGTCGCGGCAGAAAATCACTGAGACAATCCAAATCGATGCGCCTCCGGCAAAGGTGTGGGCAGCAATCGCGGATTTTCACGATATGAGCTGGCTCCCCGGCGTCGCCAAGACCACCGGCGCAGGCGGCAACGAGCCGGAGGTTGCCAAACGTCAGCTTACGTTCGACAGAGGCGCGACCATCGACGAAAGCCTCTACAAATACGACGCGGTGGAGATGAGCTATTCCTATCGCATCGACAAAGTCGACGTGAAGGTCCTGCCTGTGAACAATTATTCCTCGACGATCATTGTCCTCCCGGCCGAGGGCGGCAAAAGCACCGTCGAATGGAGCGGCGCTTTTTACCGGGGCTATCCCAACAACGATCCGCCGCCGGAATTGAACGACGAGGCGGCGCTGCAGGCTGTCGGCAAAGTGTATCGCGCCGGTCTCGAAAACCTGAAAAAAAAGGTCGAGGCGGCCAAGTGAGAGGCGCGCGGGCGAGCGCTTGGCTTGCCGGAATTTGCGCCGCCAATCTTCTTTGGGGTTCTCCGGCCGGAGGGGCCGAGGCCTTTATCACCGATCAAACCGGCGATGAGGTCGGCGTGCTCGATCTCGGATCGAAACAGGTCGTGGCGCGGATTCCGGTTTTGGGCAAGCCCGCCGGGATCGCGATGGCCCGCGATGGGCGCACCGCCTATGTCACGAGCACGGAAGGCAAATATGTCTCGGTGATCGATGCCGCGTCGCGCAACATCGTCGCGAAGATCGCGATTCCCGATACGCCGCTCGGCATCGCCGCCGATCCGGCGGGCCGCTTTATCTACATCTACGTTGCCGGGTTCTATCGGCCTCGCCTCTATAAGATCGATCTCGCGGCTGGGGCCATCGTCGCGACCGTCGAGGTTGGCGCATCCCCTTCCGGCGTCGCCTCAACGCCCGATGGCGCGCTGATCGTGACCGCCGATCGCGACGACAATCAAATCTCGATTATTGACGCGAAAACTTTTGCCCGCAAAGGCACGGTCAAGGTCGGCGCGCACCCCTTTGGCGTCACCATCGATCCGCAAGGCGCGCGCGCCTATATGGCGGATGTCGAAAGCAACGACGTGTCCGTCGTCGATCTCGCGGGCGAAAAACTCCTTGGCAGCGTGGCGGTCGGCAAGCGGCCCTACGCGGTCGCGCTGGCGAAGGGGCGCGGTTTTTCGACCGACCAATATGGCGGAACGGTTTCAGTCTTCGATCTTGCGACGCTCCGGCCCGTTAAGTGGATTCCCGTCGGCGACTACCCGGAAGGAATAGAAACCAGCGCCGACGGCAACCGTGTTTACGTCGTCAATTGGTTCTCGAACGAGGTCTGGGCGATCGATGCCGAGACGCTCGCGGTGACCGCGAAAATGCCCGCCGGCGACGGCCCCCGCGCCTTCGGAACTTTTTTGCGCGAAGCGCTGTGAGTTTTTTCGGAGCGGGTTATCTCCGAGTTTGGTCGGCTTTGCACCATCTGCGGACATGGCAGCCGGCCGACAGGGTGTAGTCCGCATCAAGCTCAAGCGTTTTGGCTCGATTAAGTCCAAAGTTACTGCAGTTGCCGCAGCACTTTCCTCGCAGACACCTTGTCTCGCCATGCACTCGCTAAAATCATCCCCGCCAGCATGGCTGCACTAAACAGCAAGACTTTGGGCTCCAATGTCACAACATCGGCGAGGGCCGGACCGGGACAGATGCCAGCAAGGCCCCACCCCACGCCAAACAGCGCGGCGCCCCCGACAAGGGGTAGGTCAAAATGATCGCAGCGAGGCCGATGAGAGCTCCACCGACAAGGCCCGAAACGGGAGCGAAATTTGTCATGGTATTCTCCCAATGGGTCATTGCTCGATAGGGCCGCCGCCCGCCTTCCAAGCCGCGAGACCGCCCTCTAGGTGACAGGCAGAGGACAGTCTTGCGTCCTGTGCGGCCTGCACCGCCATTGCCGAGCGCTCGCCGAAGGCACAGTAGAACAGGAGCCGCTTGCTGGTCGACTTGGCGAGTTCATGTAGCATTCCGCCGGCAGCGATGCTCTCTCGCAACGCCGGGTAAGGCACATGCAGCGACCCCGGGATGATACCGTGCCGGTCTCGCTCGGAGCGCTCGCGCAGATCGATCAGCGCGGTACCGGGCCTTCCGGCAAGCGCAACCGCCCGCTCGGCCGAGACGGCCCATCCGCGCCGCGCGATCTCCTCTTGATGGAGCCCGACCTTCATGTTTGCTGGCACGGCGACGTCCATCATTTTCGGGTTGGCGAGCTTCAGGTTGTTCATCAGCTCGACGTATTCCTCCATCGACTTCACTTGCAGGCGCGGATTGTAGGCCTTTTCCTCGCCGATGGTGGAGACAGTGTCGCCCTTGTAGTCGTGCGCGGGATAGATCAGCGTCTCGTTCGGGAGCGTGAGCAGGCGGCCGAAGATCGAATCGTACTGCTGCCGCGGATCGCCATTCTGAAAATCGGTGCGACCGGTGCCGCGGATGAGCAGCGTGTCTCCGGTGAACGCGCGGTCACGCATGATGAAGCTGTAGGAATCATCGGTGTGGCCGGGCGTGTAGATCACGTCGAGCGCAAGCCCCTCGATGGTGAGTTTGTCGTCGTCGGCAAGCCGCATCGAAACCACGTCGGCCTTGGTCTGCTCGCCCATCACCGTGATGCACTGGGTCTTGTCGCGCAGCGCGCCGAGGCCGGAGATGTGGTCGGCGTGCAGGTGCGTGTCCACCGCCTTGACGAGCTTGAGGTCGAGTTCGCGCACGAGCTGGAGATAGCGGTCGACCTTTTCCAACACCGGATCGATGATAAGGGCTTCGCCGCCGTGGCGGCTCGCGAGCAGGTACGAGTAGGTGCACGAAACCTGATCGAAAAGCTGACGGAAGAACATCTTTACCACGTCGTCCGGTTGAATTTTCCCACTGCTCAGCGTGCGCAATTATCGGCGCGGCTGCGGCACAATCCGAGTGTAAGGCTTGGGCGCCGTCCAGCCCTGCGGATACTGCTTCCTGGCGTCGTCGTCCGACAAGAGGCCCGCGATGATGACGTCATCGCCGTTCTTCCAGTTCACAGGCGTGCCAACCTTATGCTTGGAGGTGAGCTGGAGCGAGCCGATGCCGCGCGCCGTGTCGTAGAGTTGCAGCGCCATGTTTTACCCCCGAATAACTTTCGTCTTGGCGTCGATTGAGCATAATAGTACGTTGGCGAATGAAACAAGCCCGAATGCGAGGTGCGGAGGGCTCTCCCGACTTTCCAGGGCGTTCGAGTGGCGGTGGCAGTCACGGGAGCCCGCCATGTCTCTAAACCCGCATACGCCGGATGAGGCAATAATTTGCAGCGTCGATGCCGCGATTTAGCTAACATAATCAGCATGTTATTTCGGATCGAATGAGGCCGTCATGGCGAACCCGGCGGGTGAATCGTATGATGGCGCTCTCAGGCTCGATTTCGACCGCCGATTGTTGCTTCACTTTCGCGGATCGGTGGTTACCTCCGACGCAGGCTTGCTCGCATACCGGGAACTGGACGACGCGCTGTGCCTCAGCGCGATGGCGGGTGATGCGCTCTCCGACGCACGCACTGGCAAGAATGGCCGGCATGCACTCGTCGGGATGTTGCGGCAATCCATATTTGGGCGACTTGCCGGATATGAAGACGTGAACGACGCTCAACGCCTGCGCCATGATCCCGCGATGCGGTGGATAGTCGGCGGAAAGGCGGCCTCGGATGCAGCGGCTTCGCCGAGCCAGATGGGCCGCTTTGAGACGCGCTGGCTCACGGCGGAAAAGAACCTTTCGGCGCTCGCTGATCTCTCCGGCAAATGGATCGACAGCGTTCATGGTCGCCGTCCGCCGAGAGGTATCTTGCTCGACATGGATTCGAGCGTGAGCCCGACGCATGGCGAACAGGAACACAGTGTCTGGAACGGTCACTATGACTGCACCTGCTATCATCCGCTGTTCGTTTTCAACCAATATGGCGATTTGGAACGCTGCGCCCTGCGCCCCGGCAATGTTCACAGCGCCGATGGATGGGAGGCGGTGCTGAAGCCGGTCGTGGCGCGGTATCAAGGCAAGGTCTCACGCATTTATTTCCGCGCCGACGCCGGCTTCGCAAACCCCGAAGTTTACGAATATCTGGAGGCAGAACGGATCAAATATGCGATCCGTCTGCCCGCCAATCACATCTTGCAAGAGAGGATCGGCTATCTGCTCAAACGCCCGGTTGGTCGCCCGTCCAATGACGTCTGCCGATCCCATGCAAGTTTCACCTATCAAGCGGGAAGCTGGTCGCAGCCGCGCCGGGTGATCGCCAAGGTCGAATGGCATCCGGGCGAGCTTTATCCGCGCGTCGGCTTCATCGTGACGAACATGGCGCGCTCCGCCGAGAATGTCGTCGCCTTCTACAACAAGCGCGGCACGTGTGAGCAATGGATCAAGGAAGGAAAAGGCGCAATCAAGTGGACCCGGCTATCATGTCGGTCGTTCGCTGCTAACGCCGTCCGTCTCCAGCTTCATGCGCTGGCCTACAATCTCGGTAATTTTCTGCGCACGCTGGCGACGCCCGAACCGATAAAGGATTGGTCACTGACGAGCCTGAAGGAAAAGCTGATCAAGATCGGCGCGAAGATCGTGAGCCATGGCCGCTATGTCGCGTTTCAGATGGCCGAAGTCGCCATTCCGAAAAATCTCTTCGCGGACATCCTACGAATGATCGCCGACCTGCGGCCGCCGCCCAATCCAGCGCCTGCGTGAAGTGTTCGGTCGTCATGCGTCGAGCAAAAACTAAGGGAGAAGTGCGTCTTGATCACAACCGACTCTGTATTGTCCGGTGCGCGATCCGCCCATGTCACTGGTTTTGGTGTGCCGGAGCACCACAGCAGCGCCGCAGCGCGGCAATCTCAACCTCAATAAGCGGGCGATCCGGAAAATAATGCCGGTATAGGACGAATGTCCGATGTCACGGCAGGAGATCAATGATACGCGCTTGGCACATTCCCGGTTATCTGGGGAATGCCAGCTAAAGGGTCACGAGCGGGCGCATTCCGAAACTGACGGGCAATCGAATTTTGCGCCGAGGCGAAAAGCGCGGTTGATATCAGGGCCGGAAACTGTCGCGGGCGGAATCGATCAGACCACGGCTCGTGATCACGATCCAGCCGCCGCCACGCCTTTCGATCGATTTCACCGTGCCGGCACCAGGAATGATCTCTCCCGGCGCGACCTCGATCGAGCCACGCGGACTCTCGACAAGGGCGACCCCGTCGTAAACACCACGAACAACCCAATTCGTGATCAACTGCGGCGGGCTCGAGGCCGATGCAAGGCTTCCGAGCGGGCGGGGAACTCCCGGGGCGGTGGGATTCTGGGATGGATCGAACGCGTCATGGCGCCCGCCTATTTTTCTTTGTCCCTGCGCGTCTTCAAGCGGCGGCTTTGCCGGCGCAACGGCAATTTGCGCCGGTTTCCGGGCGGCTGCCTTTCCTGGTGCCGAGGCGGCGCCAAGTGATGCCGTAGCCTGTGGCGCCGCGATCTGGTGTTCAATGCGATCGAGCCGCTCGATAACTTGGGAAAGTATCGCCGCAGGGTCTCGCTGCATCTGCTCGACCTTACCCGCAAGCTCGGCGATCGAGGCGCCGGTTTCGGTCTTCACCGTTTCGAGACGCGTCTTCAGGTCTTCGAGCGCGGTGGCATCCGTCCCGGACTGGCTCCGCGCGGCACGCAATGCGTCGATGTCGGCTTTGAGGGCCTGAATGTCATCGCCCATTTTTTGCGCCGTGCGGAGCATCTCGGTACGCTCCGCGCGCTCTTGCGACACGACAGCCGGGGCGGGCGGCGGCTTGATGGCGTTAAACGGCCACTGATCACCGGAGAAATATGACCCCGCAGCCCATGCCAAACCAAAAAGGCAAGCTACCAGGGCCGCGTACGAACCATAGGCGAAGAGCTGTTTGAAACGCGGTTTCACTCTTCGCGGAGCGGCGGCAAAGTGGTCTGTTCCGCTCGGTCGAATTTGCTCTGTTCCATGCGGCGTAATTTCCTCGACGGGGGAGGACGATAGCGGGATGGCCTTGACGAGGATACTCGATGCCGAAGCAGGAATTGCCGGCGGGACAGCTGCGCCCTGTGTCAGCAGGACGATGATTTTGGGTATTGCATCGCCCAAAATCGTTCTGGCGAAGCTTTGGTTTACATCAACTTTATTGGCAATCTCGTTAATAACGTCGCTGCCTAGCGCTTGCTCTACCTCGTGCCCCGAAAGAGGCACGGGCTCAGGTCCTGACCAGGAAGCAACCTCGACGGCGAACCCGGCGGCCTTGAACCTATCGAGGAAACCGTCGATACCGCCGGGCTGTCCAGAGATCAGGCCGAGAGTCTCTTGCATAAATGCGCCGGCCTTGGCCCCGAGACAGTATCGCGAGTCGATTTCCTGAATGAGCTCGTCAAAGGTCGCCATCTTCCCTCGTCTCCTTCTCGAAAAAACGCCGCCAGCGGCGCCACATAGCCGAGAGCGTCCCGCGCGCGAGTTTGCTCGCAATGCCCGTCTCGGTTTCGTCGCGTGGATGTTCCATCCATCTTCTTTCGATCCACACAAAAATAGCATTTTCGTGTCGTCACCCCCGCACGGGCTAGACCACCTTCAGGCGGCAGGGGGTTGCGATTTCACGTTCGGCGGCTATCGGCTTCCCGGCCAGGGCGGCGGTCGCTGAATGGCGGCTCCGTTTCAAAAGCGGGCGCACTCCGATACTCCGCCCAACCGGACTCTTCGCGCCCCCACAGCCGCCGAAGATCGTTCGCCGTGCAGGCTGGCCTCCAGCACCAGCATGCTCAGCTTGGATAAGATAAATGCTGATTCGAAAAAATCCCCTCGCTTCAATCCGATCGGGAAATGCGCTCAATCCGGCGTGTTGCGATAAATGTCCCACGTGTTCGGGCCTCGTATGCCTCGCATTCCGTAAAATCGGTCACGAGTTCATGCCAATCGATTTCGATACAATCGTAACCGACATGCTCAAGCATCAGCTTGAGAGCCGTTCTGGACACCGCCCCAATCGGGACAGTCGAAGTGCCAGAGTTTAGATGATCAATCGCATTCATTAAAGAATTCACGTTCCGCATTGAAACAGAAATGCAGGCACTGTTTGATCCATTGACTACCGTATCAAAGATAAAAGTTTTTGCACCTGTTCTGACCATGTCTTCCACAATCACCAAATGCTTTAAGGTATGATAAAAAAACCCTAAGTTCAACACTACATCAAACTTCGAAAGCCCCTTTTCGCCAAGATATTTTACTACGTCCTGGCATGTAAAGCGGTAAGCCGAGGTTGGTATACTGTAAAAAGCAAAATTCTCAAGCGCTCGCCGGACGAGTTCGGGTCTTCCCTCAACGCCTTCCACAAATTCCGCGCCAGCTTTCAATGCCGCGAAGGACCATCGGCCGTCGTGCGATGCAAGATCCAGCACCCGCGCGCCCTGAAACAAATCTCCGTTTCGATCAATAATCATCCTCCAGCGCTGCTGGAAGCGGTTTGGTTTGAGCAGAGTACCGGTCGTCTGATAGAAGCGGCTGTATTCGTCGAAAAACCGGATCATCCGACATTCCCCAGAGTCTCGGGCCGTTGAACTATGTTTTTCCATTTCATTGGAGCGCCACCGCAACCTTTGCCGCAATTCATCTTTTGCTGAAGAGCCTAACAATACAGCTTAAGCACGTCCTGCAATGCGAATGCAACGTTTAGGGCCACGGCGACTGTGGAGGGTGTCTCCACCGCCCCAGGAGAATGTTGCATCGGTTGAAAGTCCCTCACGCAAGCCGACCTGACTGCCTCCCAATTGCTTCCGCTGGAGCAATGGGAATTTGATTGGGATGGCAGTGAAGCCGCTGCCGTTCTCCCTAAAGGATGCACGGGCATGCGGCGATCGCTGAATGGCGGCTCTGTTTCAAAAGTGGGCACTTCCGATATTCGGACTCCTCGCGGCCCGGCACGAGGCCGTCATGGCTCGCCTTGCTTTCCCGACTTGCGCACATAAAAGGCCGCGCCGAGATTCAAAACGCCAAGAGCGGCGAGGAGCGCCGGCTCGGGCACCCCGACACGCGAGCTTTGCAGCCCGGCGGTCGCGAGCGCCCCCAAAACCATGAAAGCCGAGTTCAAAATATTCACGCCGCCGACAATTCTGGCGCGTCTTTCCTTGGGAGCATCCGCCTGGATAGCGGTAAACAAGGGGACGACGAAAAGCGCGCCGGAGCTGGCGAGGCCCACGACATCGCAGGCGATGCGGATACCGGCCAATGACGAAAAGAATTCGGCAAGCCCCACGTCCGCCGTCGCCACCGGAAGGAAGAACGTCGCCGCGCCGAGATCGATCAGAAAAGCCGCCAAACCGAGCGCGGCGAAAGGGACCGGCTTCAAATAAATGCGCCCGCGCGCGATCACCGCCGCGGCAATCGCGCCGGTCCCGATGCCGAGCGCGAACAACGCGGTCAACGCCGTCTCGACCACTATGCCGCCGCCGGTCTTGTTACGGACCAAGACAGGCACCAGCGAAATGGCCACCGCGCCGCTCATCCAGAACCAGGAGACCGCCACGCTCCTGGTCCAGAGGATTGGATCGTGCGCGATTTCGCGAAGAAACGCCAATGTCGACGCGAAGACATTGACGTTCGCGCGAAGACCAGGCGCGGCGCACCTTGTCGGCGGAATAAGGAGACTAGCGGCGAAGCAGGCGATGGCGATTGCCAAAAGCTGGAGGACGGTACCTTCCAGCGTGCGTCCCATGACGGACAGGCCGCCCGCGATCAGGCCCAAAAAGATGGCGATGAATGTGGCAGCCTCGACGAGGGCGTTGCCGGCAAGGAGTTCCTCTTTCGCCAGAAGGTCGGGAAGGATCCCGTATTTGACAGGGCCGAACAAAGCCGAGATGACTCCGAGCCCAAACAGCGCAGTAAAAAGTAGTGGCAAGGAGGAAAGCCATAGACCCGCGGCCGCGACAAGCTGGACCCCCAGTTCAGCTAGTTTGAGCCGCCGCGCGATCCACGCTTTATCATGCGCATCCGCCATTTCTCCGCCAAGCCCCGAGAGGAAAAGCGAGGGAGCCATGAATGTGCCAAGCGCGAGGGTGATCAACGGGCCAGCCTCCGTTTCGCCGAGCCGGAACAGGATCAGCGTGGCGAACATGTTGCGCACGAAATTATCGTTGAAGGTGGAAAAAAACTGGCACCAGAACAAACCCGCGAAGCGGCGTGCGCGCAAGAGGGAGGCGAGCATGGCGAAGGGCGGAAGCGAAGCGGGGCGATCTTCGCTCATGCGCGTAACGGCTCAGCGTGGCCAACAATTCTGACGATGCCGGCGAAGGCGGCGCGCATTTTCCGGTCGAGCTCGTCGACGCGTTCATGCACTTCATCGACGCTGAGGTAAGGGCTGACCCGGCAATGATAATTGACGACCAGGCCGTCCGGCGTTGTCCTCACCCGGACGCCGTGCACATCGCGAATTGGCCCCGTTCCGGACACCATTTTCGCGAGGGCATGGGCGATGTCCGCGCGCGTTTCTGGAGGCGCGTCGTGACCCTGCAATGGGCGAGGCTCCAACGGCTCGATGTGGGTCTCGACTTCAATGCCAGAGCCGAGTTCGCCGCCGATCTCGCTCTCGAGTCCGGAGACGATCTCATGCGCATTGCCAAGCGTCATGCGGCCGTTGAGCTCGACGTCGAAACTGATCGCGGTCCGCCCCTCGATTTCCTGGATGGTGACGTGATGAACCGGTACGCGGCGTTTGGCCGCGATCAGAAGTACGCGTTCGAGCATCGTTTCGTCGTCGAGGGCGATCGGCTGCACCGCGACCGTGACGGCGACTTCGGGATGCTGGGCAGCGATCGCGGCCGCGACATTCGCCTCGATCGCGGCAGCTTTTTCAAGCGGTAAGGTCCGCGACACGGTGATCGCAATGTCGCCGAACACCTCGGCTCCGGCCGGACGCAGGCGGAGCGTCTCGACCTTGACCACGCCCGGAACGGTTTGCGCGATCGATCTGATGTGCGAGGTGAGACCTTTCGGCGCCGCGTCAACGAGCGTATTAACGGTGCGCCGGCCGATCTGAAAGCCCGCCGCCGCAATGAAAAGTGCAAGCCCCAAGGCCGCTAGGGCGTCGCCTTGCGGATAGCCGTAACGTGCGGCGGCGATCCCGCAGAGCGCCAGGGCGGAGCTGACGATATCGCTCGAAAAATGCAACGCGTCGGCAGCGAGCGCGTCGCTTTTCGTCGTCGCGGCGATCCGCTTCAACGAACGCCAACGCACCAAATCGACGATGATCGAGACGATCAAAACCCCAAAAACGAAAGGATTGGCCTCGATTATTGTGTCGTTGCCCGCAAGCCGCTTTATCGCCTCGATCAGGATAAAAACGGCGAGCGCGAACAAGAACCCGGTTTCGACCAGGGCGGCCAATGCCTCGACCTTGGCATGGCCGAATTGATGGTCCTCGTCGGCGGGCTTGTTCGCGATCCGTATCGCGAAATAGGTGAGGGCGGTGGTTGCCACATCGGCGAGATTATGGCCAGCCTCGGAGAGCACCGCGAGCGAGCCCGAGGCAAGCCCGGCGGCGAATTTTGCCGCCGTCATCAACGCGCTCACCGCGATCGAGGCAAGCGCCGCCCTCTCCTTCAGCCGGTTGGCTTCGTCCATCGACGTTTCCCGTTCCGCGGCCACGGAAGTCCCACTCATCGGACGTTCAACTCAAGCACAAGTTAAGAGGCGGCGCGGCAAGGCCGCGCGTCAATGCTATATACCATGGCAAACGAAGGGTAGGCGTTTGGTTGCACGACGCCCGGCCTCGACCACCGGCATAGGGTGAAGAGGAGGAAGATCATGGAATATCTGCATACGATGGTCCGCGTCGCGGATCTTAAGCAGTCGCTCGATTTCTACGTCAATAAGCTCGGGCTCGCCGAAACGCGGCGAACCGACAACGATGCTGGCCGTTACACGCTCGTGTATCTCGCCGCGCCGGGTGACATGGACCGCGCCGCGAAATTCAAGTCGCCGCTCATCGAACTGACCTATAATTGGGACAAGGAAATCTATGCTGGCGGCCGCAACTTCGGTCATCTAGCATTCGCCGTCGAGGATATTTACGCAATATGCGACAGGCTCATGAAGGCTGGCCTCACCATCAACCGGCCGCCGCGCGATGGCGCGATGGCCTTTATCCGCTCGCCGGACAATATTTCGATCGAGCTTTTGCAACAGGGCGCGCCCTTGCCGAAGCGCGAGCCTTGGGCGTCCATGCCCAACACCGGGGTTTGGTAGGGTTCCGCCGCCATGCAGCCTGGCGTTCTCGCAAGGATAGCGCCTCTACACTACCGTCTGCGCGATCCGGCGAGCGGGCGGGCGGAGCTGCATCGGCTTTTTGCGGAGAGTTGAATTTTCGGATACGCGATCGCGCCATGCCGCGCTATTGCTGGCCGTCGATACGGGGGGAAGCTCAGCCGCTGCTCCCTCTTCACTGAGCTCTCATAACCGTCTACACTGCGCTCAAGCTTGTTTCAAAAGCTGCCTCCAAAGGGTGAGGACAAAGGTTCTACGCAGTTATTGAAACAGGCTCTAGACCGGTGAATAGCAGGCTTGCCACATGTTAGAGAGAGACAAAGCGATCATCCGTTACCTCAAAAGCCGCCAAGGCATCATCGGCATTAGTCTTGGTTTGACGGTTGGCGGCATCGTTTTCATTATTCTAACGGACCGCTATGAGCTCAGCTGGTTCGTTGCCCTCGCCCTATTGCCTTGGGTCGAGCATTGGCTTCGGCGCAACAAAAAATGACCCGGCCGGCGCAAGCCAATGATCTATCGGCGCTTGTTATTGCGTCACCTCCTTCTGCCGGTAGCCGAGCCTATCGTTCAGCAGTTCGATAAGCCGCGCCGCCGCTTCCGGAATCGCCGTGCCCGGGGGAAAAATCGCCGCCACGCCCGCCTCGCGCAGCGCGTCGAAATCCCCAGGCGGAATGACGCCGCCCACGACAATCATGATGTTCGCGCCGCCTTCCCGCGCAAGCGCCGCGCGCAATTGCGGGACGAAAGTCAGATGCCCGGCGGCAAGCGACGAAACCCCGACGATGTGGACATTATTTTCGATTGCTTGCCGCGCGGCTTCCCCGGGCGTCGCGAACAGCGGCCCGATTTCGACTTCGAAGCCAAGGTCGGCGAACGCGGAAGCAATGACTTTCTGGCCGCGATCATGCCCGTCCTGGCCGACTTTCGCGACAAGGATGCGCGGACGCCGCCCTTCGTTTTCGGCAAAGGCCTCGACCAAACCTTTGACCCGCATGATGGCCTGCGAGCTGGAGTCCGATTCCCTCGCATATACGCCGGAAACCGCCGCGAGCCCCGCGCGATGGCGGCCAAACACTTTTTCGAGCGCAAAGGATATTTCGCCGACCGTCGCCTTGGCCCGCGCGGCCTCGACCGCGAGCGCCAAAAGATTGGCGTTTCCGCGCGCGCCTTCCGTCAAGGCATTTAGCGCGCCCTGAACTTGGCAGGGGTCCCGCCCAGCCCTCAAAGCTTCGAGCCGTGCGATCTGCCGCGCGCGAACAGCCGCCGTATCGACTTTCAAAATCTGGATGTTCTCCCCGGTCTCCGGTTTGAATTTATTGACCCCGATCACAGTTTCGATCCCGCTGTCGATGCGCGCCTGGGTCTTTGTGGCCGCTTCCTCGACGCGGAGTTTCGGGATGCCCGTCTCGATGGCCTTCGCCATGCCGCCGATCGCTTCGATCTCCTCGATATGCGCCAAAGCCCGGTTGGCGAGGGCGGTGGTGAGGCTTTCGACGTAGTAGGAGCCACCCCACGGATCTATGACGCGCGTGGTGCCGCTTTCCTGTTGCAGGAAAAGCTGGGTATTGCGCGCGACGCGGGCCGAGAAATCGCTGGGCAGCGCCAACGCCTCGTCGAGCGCGTTGGTATGCAAGGATTGGGTTTGGCCTTGCGTCGCCGCCATCGCCTCGATTTGCGTGCGCACGATATTGTTGAAAACATCCCGCGCGGCGAGCGACCAGCCGGATGTTTGCGTGTGTGTGCGCAGGACGAGGCATTTTTCGTTAGCCGGATGAAAGCCTTGCATGAGCTTCGCCCAGAGGAGGCGGGCGGCGCGCAGTTTCGCCACTTCCATGAAAAAATTCATCGAAACGCCGAAGAAAAACGACAGCCTCGGCGCGAAGTGATCGATCTTAAGACCGCCCGCCAGTCCGGCGCGGACATATTCGAGCCCGTCGGCCAGCGTGTAGCCAAGTTCGAGATCGGCAGTCGCGCCCGCCTCCTGCATGTGATAGCCGGAGATCGAGATCGAATTGAATTTCGGCATGTGCCGCGCCGTAAAGGCAAGAATGTCGGAAACGATCCGCAGCGATGGTACCGGCGGATAGATGTACGTGTTGCGCACCATGAATTCCTTGAGGATATCGTTCTGAATCGTCCCTGCGAGCTTGGCGGGCGGCACGGCTTGCTGCTCGGCCGCCACGATATAGAGCGCGAGCACCGGCAAAACCGCGCCGCTCATCGTCATCGACACGGATATCTCGTCGAGCGGTATTCCTGAAAAAAGGCTCCGCATGTCGTCAATCGAATCGATCGCGACGCCGGCCATGCCTACGTCCGCGGCAGCGCGCGGATGATCCGAATCATAGCCACGATGGGTCGGAAGGTCGAAAGCAACCGAAAGCCCCTTTTGCCCGGCGGCGAGATTGCGGCGGTAGAAGGCATTCAACTCTTCGGCGCTCGAGTAGCCCGCATATTGCCGGATGGTCCAAGAACGCTCGACATACATGGCGGGGTAGGGGCCGCGCACATAAGGCGCGATGCCGGGGAAACTATCGAGGCAATCGAGCCCGGCGATGTCGCTTGCGCGGTAGACCGGCGCGACGCCTATGCCCTCGGGGGTTAGCCATTGCCGCGCGGGGACATCCTCGCATTGGATCGCCGCCGGAGCAAACGGCACCTTGGAAAAATCGGGAACGCGGCTCATGGGGCAGCCTTCGCGGCGCCAATCATACCCCCTGAGTGGTGTTTGGCCCGCGCGAGCCGACCATCTTATGCGCCAACCGCATGTTGTGGAACCACCTCAAGGACAGCCGGACGCGGAGTCACCCCGCTCCGCGCAGCGATTAAAGTAGGGCGCCCGCCTGGCTTTATTGCATTCCCGCAAGGAACCCGGCTCCAGCCCGCGCAACGATACAATCCAGCGCCGCCGGCGCCCAGTCCCGATCCCGCCGGCAACTGATTGCGAGTCGAAAGCAAAATTACCGAGACTGTCCGCCGGGAAAGCTTGGGTACGGTCACTTCGCCGCATCGCTCTCGAGGGACTATGGCATAACGAATGTTGTGACCGCGACATCGTTTGCGTTGTCGTTTACCACCGCCAAAAGATTAACGGTAGCCAGATTAGCGGTCCCCTCGGTGAATGTCGCAACACCAAACGCTCCGCCCTGATTCTGATGGATGTTGTATTCGCCGATGAAAGTGCCGTTCTTGGTGAATTCCACGATTTCGCTCGGTTGGGCAGGATCAGGGATGACCGCGTCACCATTGGAGGTCAGCAGATTTCCGTTTGGGGCGAGAGCCAACGCCTAGGGGCCGCGCAGATAGAAGTCCGTGAAGACGAGCTTGCCGGTTCCAGACGTTGGACCGGCCGAGCCGGCGTGCGGGACCATAAAGATCGCGGTGTCCCCTGTCGAGGCCACGTAAAGAACATCCGCCGCCCCGTCATAGAAGAGGCCGGTCGGTCCAATCACGAGCACGGCGTGCGATGCTTGTATCCCGAGGCGATCTAAGTGACGCTGGTCACCTTGACGGTTTTGCTGTCCGGCAGGGCGAGGTTGATTCGAACCACGGTGCCATCCAATACGTTCGACACGAAGACCTTGGCGCTGTCGAAATCGTCGCTTAGGGCCAAATCCCACGGACCATTGAGCTTGGTGGCGGGAGACGAATCGAGCTGCCCCATCAATTCGCCAGTGCGGTCAATGAACAGAAGCGGACCTCCCTTGACCGTGGCAGAGCCATCGGTCGTTGTGACATTGCCGACCAGGACAAATCCCCGCCGCAGCACGCCGAGCGCCGTGGTCAAGCCGAGAGGCGCAGTCCCTTGGAAGAAGACCTGCGCCTGCATGTCGGGCGCCGCACGGCCCGCCGGCGTGAGTTTGATGATCGTTGTCCCCATCCCTTGGGAATTAGCGCTGTTATTGATGTTTGAAACCAGGACATCCCCCGGGTTCAAGGGGCCTGCGGGGAAGCCTGCGGGCACGAAGGCGACACCGTAAGGATTGAGGTCGCCGCTCACCGGGATCGTCGACGAGACGAGGATCCGGGGAATGAAGCGCTGGGTGTTGAGCGACCGATGATCGCAGCGGGAACAATGCCGCTGCCGCCCCGAGCATGGCGTAGCACGCGACGCGCTTGAAATTTCCTTGGCGCGACCGCGTGCGGCAAACTAGCCTATCGCGGAATTCGAACCATCCCTGTTTCATTTTATTTTCTCGGTTGAGTGCCTCGCTTAGCTTGAGTACATCGTCAAGCCGAAATTCTCAAATGACTTACAAGTTAGTTTCTGACTCAAAGTTAGTTTTCAGATTAGTCTACCAATTTCATAAATCGGTACGCCCCTTTGGAAAGACGCCAGAACCTCTTGTTTTCCGGTGGCTTCGCGCGATTTGTGGAATTAGCGAGAGCGCGGCAAGCATGATTGCCTTAGCGGCCGGCCCAGCCTCGCCTTGTGGCCCGCCATGTACCGGCGCATTGCATCGTCGTTGACGACCAGGTGCCCCAGCCTGCTCCCCTCGCGAGCTTTCCAGTAACCTTGGCGATCTGCCCGTAGCGCTCGAACGCCAAGTGCACGCTGCCGCGCCGACTGATTCGGCCGGAGGCTTCCATTGGCGTATCCCCCGCCGAGCTGACGCGCCCGCCGGATAGGACAATCATCCAACGATAGTCCCTGTCGCAACTTCCTTGCCGCGTGACGACATCGACAGCGTAGATGCCGTCGTGATTATGCCGCGTCGCAAAGCCGCCCTGCGCATGCGCCGCGTTGGCAACGCATATGAGCGCCGCCGCGGCGAAAAGATGCGAATATCCTGGCGGCGTCATGTTGCTGTCCTTCCGCTGACTTGGTACCCTCTAGGAGATTTACCGTTCGCCAAGCGCTACCGCGAGTGCTTCTCCCAGAATAGCCAGAGCATCAAAGCCAGCGCAAATGAATTCGGCGACCCCCGCCTCCCGCAAAGCCGTTGCCGCGTCTCCTGGCTCGCGTCCGGCGAGATAAACGCGCGCGGCTCCGGCGCCGAGCAACGCCCGGGCGGCCTGGATCAGAGTTTGCATTGAAGCCGCGCCCGGCGCGCAAATACAAACGATCTTGCAGCCGGAAACACGGAACGCATCGGCCGCCTCTTGCGGCGTCTCGAATCCCACATTGCTCGCAGCCTCAATCCCCGCCGCCGCGAAAAAATTCGCGGCGTATGCCGAGGCCGCCGCAAAGCCTTTGGACCTCCCTAGATTGGCGAGAAATATTTTCGGACGCTCTCCGGCTTCGCGGAAGTGCACTTCCGAAGCCGCGCGCAAGATCTCGTAAGGCTCCGCGTCGCGCCGCGAGGGCAGGGGAACGCAGTCTCCCGCCGTAGGACTCTCATTGGCCGCAGCGGGCGTTGGTTCGAGCACGTTGACCGGCGCTTCGGCAAGGAGAGGAAATGCGCTCGTCCCGGTGATCGCAAGGGTGCGTTGCGCGATGGCGCCGCGCCGTGCCGCCGCCGCCGCGGCGATCTCGCTTTGCGGCACGCCCGCTCGAAAACTCGCAATCATGCCGCCTTGCGCCTCGAAATTTTGGAATAGGCTCCACGCGCGCGCGCAGAGTTCTTCCGTCAGGGCCTCGAAACTTCCGGCGCCGGCCGCTGGATCGGCGACTTTCGCAAGCTTCGCCTCATGGATCAAAATAAGCTGCGTGTTGCGCGCGACGCGCCGCGCGAACTCATCGGGGAGCCCTAGCACGAGAGTGAAAGGCAAGACGGTGACCGCGTCCGCGCCGCCCATGCCCGCGCAAAATACGGCCATGGTCGTGCGTAGGATATTCACGAACGGATCATATTTCGTCATCATCCGGAAAGCGATCTCGGCATGGAGGCGCAGAGGTTTCGGAGCAAGACCACAGGCGGATTCAACGCGCGCCCAGATAAGTCGCAAGGCGCGGAATTTGGCGAGAGACAAAAATTCATCGGCGTCGGCGGCGAGAAGAAACGCGATCTCGCTCCGCGCATCTTCAAGCGAAAGACCATTGGCTTCAAGCAGCCGGAGATATTCAACAGCCGTGGCAATGACGCACCCAAGTTCTTGTGCTTCCCCCGCGCCTGCTTCGTGATAAGGCCTCCCATCGGCGAGAAGCAGGTGCCCAGCGAAGCCCGCGTCGCGCAAGAGTTTGTGCATTTCCGCCAAGCCGCGCCCGGGGAGCAAAACGCCCGTTCGCGCGAGATGCCCAACCGGATCATGGCCGAAATCCACATCGAGCGCGGCCGAAGTCAAACTGCGGTTTCTGGCGATTGCGGCGAAAGGAGGCGCAAGGTCGTTTGCCCGCGCGCCCGCATCGATACGGAGCGATATGAGATCGAGGTCGATCCCTGCAAGCGCGGCATCGAGATCACGCTCGGTGCCGATCCGCACGCCAAAGCCCCGCGCACTTGGCGTTGGCGCAATCGTGAGGGTCAGCGCATCGGCGCCCCCAATGAGGTCCGCGCGGGCCATTTGGTTCGCGGTCTCGGGCTCGGGATGATCCATCCGTTGCGAGATTTTCCAGGCGCCCGGCTTTTGCCGGAGCGCGCGCGTGCCTTCGCTCGTGACGCGCGGATAAAGCGGCGCGATCTTCAGCCCTTCGAATGTCGTCGAGACAAGGGATTCAAAAGGCCGGGCGTCGAGCACGCGTTCGACGAGTTGTCGCCATTCCGCCTCGCTCGCGGGCGCGAAAATGTCAGCAATGCCAGCCATGTGCGCTCCCGTGCGGTCCTTTTTGGCATGTGGTGGAATGTGGGGCGAGATCACCCCTCACGTCTACCCGCGGAAGTTCTCCGCCTAAACAAATCCTCGACTTTCACGCCGAGCACGACACCGATCCGCAGTTGCGGCTATGGCGTGGGGGACCAGCCTGCAGCACACGAAATCGCCCAACCGTTTTAAAACGACACATAAAGTTAATTGTGTTGACAGAGTACACACTCGGTGTTATTGTGTTTATGCTGTCATTTCAAAAGGATCGCCTGATGGCCACAAACAACCTTCTTGGTGTCGCCGAAATTGCTGATTTAGCTAAAGTTTCAAAGCAAGCTGTCAGCAATTGGCGCTCCCGCTACTCCCACTTTCCGCAACCGGTACAGAACCTCCAAAGCGGCCCAGTTTGGGATCGCGAGAGGGTCGAAACTTGGATTAAGAGCTTCAAGGGCGAGGAAACGCACGTCCTCAGCTTCATCAATCTGAAGGGTGGTGTTGGCAAGACCTTCACCGCCGTTGCTGTGGCGGAGATGCTTGCTCAAGAGGAGCGTAAGCACGTGCTTCTGATTGACCTTGACCCACAGACCAACGCGACGGTCACACTAATTTCGGAGGAACAGTGGGACGAGATGGACAAGAACGGTCGAACTATTGCCCAATTATTTGAGGATCGGCTGAATCCGCAAAATGAGCCGAAGTTCGACATCGAGAAAGCCATTGTGCGCCAGGTCTCCAGCATCAATCACGGCATTGCGCGGCTTGACCTCCTGCCTTCGAGCATTCGGCTCATCGACCTTCAAGAACGCATCCCGATGATTGCATTGTCCAGCAATTTCACTGGAAGACCCCTCGAAATTCTGCGAGTTGCGCTGCAGCCGGTGATTGACCGCTATGACTACATAATAATCGATTGTCCGCCGAGCCTCGGCACCGTAACCAAGAATGGGTTAAGAATCTCCACTGGCTATGTGATCCCCACCATACCCGACATCCTGTCGACTTGGGGACTTTTCATGATTGTCGACAACGTGGCAGGGTTCGCGCGAGACATCGGCCGCCCGCTTCCGGCCCTTGGCATTGTCGCGACAAAGGTGCAGGGCAACAAATTGCATAAGCGAGTGATTGCTGATCTGGAGGCCAAACGGCTAGGCCACTTTAGGGAGAACGGCGTTTTGCAACAGCCGCCACTCTTTCGCAATAACATTCCGCAGACCGTCGATGCCGCTCGCGGCGCAGACATAGATGCCGACATCCGCACGTTCAAGCAGAAATACGGCGCCGCCTACGACGCATTGCATGGCCTCACACAGGAGATCAAGCAACTGTGCGAAATGAAAAAACATTGATTGCACTGCTTCGCGGCTTGGTAGATTTGCTGGCGGAGGAGTCCGCGCAAAATCCTGAGTTCGCGAGCAAAATCGAGAGGCTGCTATCCGATCTCCCTACGAAGAAAACAATAAAGAAGGTGCCTGTTGCGAAAAAACCCACGCGGGAACCATTACCCGACATACACGCGGAATGGAACGTTCGTGGCGAAACACGCTTCCGACTTTGGATGCGGGAACAACCCATTCCAGTCCTACGCGCTGTTATCCGCGCCCAAGACTTGGACCCGACGCGACGAACCACCAAATGGAAAGACGCGGAAAAGCTGGCCGAGTTCATTGCTGATAACGTCCGCCTTCGGCTGTCGCGGGGCTCTACTTTTATCGGAAGAGGGGGGGCAGAATGATCACAGGTTGTATCCGGCGGGAGTCCACGCACAGATTCGCCCTGATCGTCACGCGTGCCGCGCGTAGAGCAAAAAAGGTGAAACGCCCCTTGTTGAAACCACGGCCGCCTGTCACGGCATGAGTTTCTTTCCGGCGAACTCCGCGCGCAGCTAAATGCGGTTCGGAGCCAAGAAACGGATGGCGTCAGCGATCGTGACATGCATGGTCCAGTCTTCCTTAAGGCAGGGATTTTGCGAAAGTTCAACAAATTGCCGGCGGGCACAAGTTCGTCTATCTCTTGAGCGAGCGGCATCAATTCGCTACCTCGCACCGGTTTGCAACCTTCGCATGAAAAATTCTTGCACAGCGCTTTGGTTATTCGGACTTTGCTGGTGCGGCTTGCTTCTTCCCGCGTTCGGGCAAGAGAAGGCCGTCAACGTCTATGGATGGGGCGACTATATCGATCCCAAGGTCATCGAGGACTTTACCAAGGAGACAGGGCTCAAGGTTGCTTATGACGCTTACGATTTAAACGAGGCTTTCGAGGCGCGGCTCCAGACCGGCAAGACCGGCTTCGATGTTGTGATTGTCTCAGGGTCCGTCCTGCAAAGACAGATCGCGGCGGGGCTCTACCAAAAACTCGACAAAACCAGACTTCCAAACAGCAAGAACCTTTGGCCGGAGGTGATGGCGCGCCTTGGCGTTTATGATCCGGGCAACCTCTATGCGGTCAACTATATGTGGTTTACCGCGGGCATCGCCTACAATGTCGAAAAGGCCAAGGAACTTTTGGGCGATGCGCCGGCCGATGGTTCACTCAATTCTTGGGACATAATCTTCAAGCCAAGGAATTTGAAGAAATTCGCCGGCTGCGGCGTTACCGTCCTCGACAGCGGCGAAGAACTGTTCGCAATCGCGCTTAACTATCTTCGGGCCGATCCGGCATCGATGCGCCAAAGCGAACTCAAGAGTGCCGCGGAACTGTTAAGCGGCATGCGACGCGACGTGAAAAAATTCGACTCCGCCGGCTTCGCGGATGCGCTGGCCAATGGCGACATTTGTCTTGGCGTTGGCTATTCTGGAGATAGTTTTCGCGCGCGAGACCGAGCGCTCGAGGCCGATAATGGGATTGAAGTTGATTACGCTATTCCCAAGGAAGGCACTTTGATGTTGCTCGATAATCTCGCAATTCCCAAGGATGCGCCGCATGTCGAGGAAGCCTATGCCTTCATCGACTTCCTCTTGCGGCCGGCGATCGCCGCCCGCAACACGAATTTCACCCATCTCGCCAACGGGGTCCTCGCGTCGAAAGCCTCGATCGGCAAGGACATCGTCGAGAACAAGTCGATTTACCCAGATGCCGCGACGATGCAACGGCTCTTCGCGGTCGCAAACCATGATCCAGCGGCGCGAAAGGCGATTGACCGCGAGTGGGCGCGGATAAAAACCGGCAAATAACGCCGCGAAGCCGAGTTCCACGATACGCCGGGCCAATAATCGATCGGATGCTTGAAGAGCCAGCGGATATTAATAGTCCCAGCTTTTTCGTCCCGCCGGCACTATCGATAGGCAACGTTTTCCCTGGACCTGCCCACCGGCGAACACAGCGGCAATACGGTCAGTAGTTGGCTCTGGGCTCTGCATTTCGCCGATGTCCATGATCTACTGGCCTACCGGTCTCTTCCAAAAACCACCAACAACCTTTGGAAAGTGGCCCGCGCCCGCGGCCTTAGAGCGCGGCGGCTCACCGGCGGCTTGCACTTTTGCGGCGCACCATTAATACTGGCCGAGCCACTCCGGCACTCGGACCATCGAACGTGACCATTTCCGCCGCCATCCATCATATCACCCACTATAAATACGACCGGCCGGTCGTGCTGGAGCCGCAGACCATCAGGCTACGCCCGGCGCCGCACTGCCGGACCAAAATCCCCGCCTATTCGTTGAAGGTGGCGCCAGCGGAGCATTTCGTGAACTGGCAGCAGGACCCGCATGGCAATTGGCAAGCGCGGTTCGTCTTTCCGGAGAAAGTGACAGAGTTCAAGATCGAGGTTGATCTGACCGCCGAACTTGCGGTCATCAACCCTTTCGACTTTTTCATCGAGCCCTACGCCGAGCAATTTCCGTTCGCTTATGAACCTGAATTGAAGGCGCAGCTCGCGCCTTATCTCGATGCCGAACCGCCCGGCCCGCGCCTTGCGGCCTATATCGCGGGCTTGCCCAAGGGACCCATCCGCGTCGTCGATTTTCTCGTCGATCTCAATACCTCGTTGCAGAAGTCGATCCGCTATCTGATCCGGATGGAGCCAGGCGTCCAGACGCCGGAGGAAACCCTGGAGCTTGGCTCCGGCTCCTGCCGCGATTCGGCCTGGGCGCTCGTCCAGATCCTGCGCCGTCTCGGCTTAGCCGCGCGCTTCGTCTCGGGCTATCTCATCCAGTTGCGCGCCGACATCGAGCCAGTCGACGGGCCGAAAGGCACCCAAAGGGATTTTACCGATCTGCACGCCTGGGCCGAGGTTTATCTGCCCGGCGCCGGCTGGATCGGGATGGACGCGACCTCGGGAATGTTCTGCGCCGAGGGGCATTTGCCGGTTGCCGCGACGCCGCATTATCGCTCCGCGACGCCAATTTCCGGGCTGGTCGAGCCGGCCAATGTCGATTTTCATTTCGATATGCGGGTGACCCGCGTTGGCGAGGCGCCCCGGATCACGCTGCCTTTTTCGGAGTCTCGCCTGGGCGAAGCTCGACGCACTTGGCGAAAGGGTCGATGCCGATCTCGTCCGCAACGACGTCCGCCTGACGATGGGCGGCGAGCCGACTTTCGTCTCGATCGACGACTTCGAATCGGAGGAATGGAACACCGCCGCCGTCGGACCGGCGAAACGCTCGTTTGCCGACAAACTGATCCGCCGCTTGCAGGCACGCTTCGCGCCCGGCGGCTTGCTTCACTATGGCCAAGGCAAATGGTATCCGGGCGAGAGTCTGCCGCGCTGGAACTTCGCGCTCTATTGGCGCGAGGACGGCGCTCCTATGTGGAACAATTCAGCCATCGTCGCGGACGTAGCCCTGACCGCGCTAGCCGGACCCGAGACATCGTCTTGTGTCAGCGTGGCACTCGTTGAGAAACAAACCGCGCAAGCCGGAATTCTTGTCACCGGCATAGCCGAAAGGCTCGGCATCGAGACCGGATGTATCTTGCCCGCCTATGAAGACCCCGCGACTTGGCTCGTGAAGGAAGCCAATCTGCCGGAAAATACCGATCCTCTCGATCCGAAAATCGAGGATCCGGAAGAGCGGAGCCGGATGATCCGCACTTTTGCGCGGGGACTTACCAAACCCGCCGGCTATGTCCTGCCGCTTCAGCGTTGGAACGCGCAAGCTGGCCCGCCGGGCGCCGCGACGCGGCCGCGATGGCAAAGCGAAAAATGGGCCTTGCGGCGCGGCAGGCTTTTTCTTGTCCCCGGCGATTCGCCAGTGGGCTACCGGTTACCCTTGCCGTCGCTGCCATTTGTTCCGAAATCGGACCTTCCGGTTTTCGTCGAGCGGGATCCGCTGGAAGCACGCGGAGCCTTGCCGGACCGCGAGGAAATCGCCCAGCATTTCGAGCAAGGGGCGGCCACGCCGGGCGCGGCACGGCAGGACCGCATCGAGCAGGAGGCGATCGAGGGGGTGGTACGCACGGCGCTGTCGGTTGAACCGCGCGACGGTGTCCTTTGCGTCTTCATGCCGCCGGTCAAGATGCTCGAGGACTACCTCGAGCTTCTCGCGGCGGTCGAAATGAGCGCCGGGGCGGCAGGCCTGCCGGTGCATATCGAAGGCTATCCGCCGCCCGCCGATCCGCGTGTCAACGTAATCAGGGTCACCCCGGATCCCGGCGTTATCGAGGTCAACATACATCCCTCGGCAAGCTGGCATGCGCTCGTCGAAACAACCAACGGTCTTTACGAGGACGCCCGCCAAGCGCGGCTTGGCACCGACAAATTCATGAACGATGGACGCCACACCGGCACCGGCGGAGGCAATCATATCGTACTGGGCGGACCCACGCCCGTCGATTCGCCGCTGTTGCGGCGGCCCGACTTGCTCAAAAGCCTGATCCTCTATTGGCAGCGCCATCCTTCGCTTTCCTATCTCTTCTCGGGGCTCTTCATCGGACCGACGAGCCAGGCGCCGCGCGTCGACGAGGCCCGGCACGATCAGCTTTACGAGCTCGAAATCGCGCTTGCCAACACGCCCCGCGCGGGCGAACCGGCGCCGCCGTGGCTTGCCGACCGCTTGTTCCGCAACCTGCTCGTCGATGTGACAGGCAACACGCATCGCGCGGAAATCTGCATCGACAAACTCTATTCGCCTGATAGTTCCTCGGGACGGCTCGGACTGGTCGAATTCCGAGCCTTCGAAATGCCGCCGGATGCACGCATGAGCCTCGCGCAAAACTTGTTGCTGCGGACGCTCGTCGCCTGGTTTTGGCAACAACCGCAGCAAGGCAGCTTGGTGCGTTGGGGCACGGCGCTGCACGATCGTTTCATGCTGCCGCATTTCGTCTGGGAGGATTTCTTGGGCGTCCTCGCCGATCTCGGGCGGGCGGACTACGCGTTCGATCCCGCCTGGTTCGAGGCGCAGTATGAGTTCCGTTTCCCGTTCATCGGCACCGTCGAGCATGGCGGCGTCAAGCTCGAAGTGCGCCAAGCGCTCGAACCCTGGCAAGTGATGGGCGAGCAGGGCGCGGCAGGCGCAACCGTGCGCTATGTCGATTCCTCGGTGGAACGGTTGCAAATAATGGCAACCGGACTTGTGCAAGGCCGCCACGCCGTCGCCTGCAACGGGCGCCGCGTTCCTCTGACCGCGACCGGGACTTCTGGCGAAGCGGTCGGCGGCGTGCGCTTCAAGGCTTGGCGGCCACCCAATGGCCTGCATCCCACAATTCCTATCCATGCCCCCTTGACCTTCGATATCGTCGATGGCTGGAACGGCCGCGCGCTCGGCGGCTGCGTCTATCATGTCGCCCATCCCGGCGGCCGTCACTACGAGACCTTTCCGGTCAACAGTTTTGAGGCGGAAGCACGCCGTCTTGCGCGCTTCCAGGACCATGGCCACACGGCCGGCGCTTTCGACATGCCTGCCGAGGAGCGCTCGGCCGATTTCCCGCTGACCCTCGATCTTCGCCGCCCCCGCGTCATGTGAGACGCTTGGCCCCCGCCCCCCGGTTCGACCAAGAACGCGCCTTCGCGCCCTCCGGCGCAGCATACGGCAATCCCGCGCGTTGCTCCGCGATAAACTGGAGCTGGCAGCCCCAAACTTAACCAGGCGTTAACCATGCGTTGGGTAAATCGGCGAATGCGATTTTGAGGCGCACGCGTGACAGAAGTTGCCAGCCCCCGTCATTCCATAAGGTTTCATGGCCGCTCCTACCACGCGATGGTTTTGGCGCCAGATCCGCCCGTGGCAAACTGGCTTGCCGAGCTGGACACATGGCTCGAACGTTCGCCGGGGTTTTTCTTCGGCCGGCCGGTGGTGCTCGACCTTGTGGTTCTTCAGCCTGGCAAGCAGGGCGTCGCGGAGCTTTTGCAAAACCTCGCCGAGCGCAACATCAAGGTAATGGGCATCGAGGGCGCCGAACCGTCCTGGCTCGACTTCGCGATGCCGCCGCTGCTTTTGAGCGGGAGGCAGACAAGCGCCGTCCCCGACGATCATCCTCTCGCCGCCGCGGAGGCGCCTGCCCCCACGCCTGTTTCCGAGTTCAGCTGCGGATGTGGCTACGGCTCTTTCCGACGCCCCTTCCCCCGCCGCCGACCCCGCTCCCGTCGTGACCCCCGCGCCGCGGCAGCCAAATTCGCTGCTGCTGGACACTCCGGTCCGCTCCGGCCAGTGCATCGTGCACCCAGAGGGCGATGTGATTGTCGTCGGATCCGTGGCCTCGGGCGCCGAGGTGATCGCCGGCGGTTCGATCCATATCTATGGAACGCTGCGGGGCCGTGCGATCGCCGGTTCACGCAACGCCCGCGCGCGGATTTTTTGCCGCAAGCTCGAAGCCGAGCTTCTTTCGATCGACGGCCTTTACATGGTGGCCGACGATATGCCCGCGCACCTGCGCGGCCAGCCGATTCAGGTCTGGCTCGACGGTGATTCGATGATGATGACTCAGGACTGAGACAAATTGGGAGACAAAAACATGGCCAAGGTTTTGGTCGTAACATCGGGCAAGGGCGGCGTCGGCAAGACGACCTCCACCGCGGCGTTGGGCGCGGCGCTGGCGACGTCGGGCAAAAAGGTCGTGCTCGTCGATTTCGACGTCGGGCTGCGCAACCTCGATCTCGTCATGGGGGCCGAGCGCCGCGTGGTCTACGACTTGATCAATGTCGTTCAAGGCGACGCCAAGCTTGCGCAAGCGCTCATCCGCGACAAGCGCGTGCCGGCGCTGCAACTGCTGCCCGCCTCGCAGACGCGCGACAAGGACGCCTTGACGGACGAGGGCGTTGCGCGCGTTATCGCCGAGTTGCGGGAAAAATTCGATTGGGTGATCTGCGATAGCCCCGCCGGCATCGAGCGCGGCGCCACGCTTGCCATGCGCCATGCCGATGTCGCGATCATCGTGACCAACCCCGAAGTATCCTCGGTTCGCGATTCCGATCGTATCATCGGCCTTCTCGATTCCAAGACCGAAAAGGCGGAAAAGGGCGAGCGCGTCGAAAAGCATCTCCTTCTCACCCGCTTCGACGCCGCCCGCGCTGCACGCGGCGAAATGTTGAATGTCGAGGATGTGCTGGAAATCCTTTCCATCCCTCTGCTCGGAATCATCCCGGAAAGCTTTGAGGTTCTGCGCGCATCCAATCTCGGCTCGCCGGTCACCCTCAACAATCCCGCGAGCGCGCCGGCGCGGGCTTATTTCGACGCGGCGAAGCGGCTGAACGGCGAAGCCCTCGATATGACTATTCCAAGCGACAGGAAGGGTCTGTTTGGCATGCTGTTTGGACGGAGGGCGGCATGAAACTCCTCGATTTCTTAAAGCGGCCGCGCACCGCGCCGGTCGCCAGGGAACGGTTGCAAATCCTGCTCGCGCATGAGCGCGCCGTCTCCGGCAAGTCCGATCTGATCGCTATTCTTCAGGAAGAAATCATGGCGGTGATCGCCAAGCACTTCCCTGTCGATCAGGACGGCATCAAGGTCAAGATGGAGCGCGGCGAGGTGGTCTCGACACTCGAGGTCGAGATCGAAATCCCAACCCCCATGTGTCCAAGCTTCCCATTGCCCGCAAAGGCAGCTTCGGCCGAACCCGCCTGCGCGGCGGCCGCGGAAGCCGCGGAAGCGGAAATCTAAAGTGTGACTGGATCAAGCTGGTTCGTAACCAGCGGCCGCCGGGATCATTCTGCGGCGGAGTTCCGCACCAAAAAAGCCCTTTTGTATCATGGCTCTTAGAGTCGGTCCGAGAAGTTGATCATTGATTACAATGCTTTCTGAGCATGAGGCGGATCGAGGCGAGACGCAAGAATGGCAAGGCATCGCGGGTGAGATTTTCAAAATCCTTGGCCAATCGGCGGCACCGGTTGAACAAGGCAAATGTAGGCTCGACAACCCAACGTCGTGGGAGACCCTCGAAGCCTTTTGCCTGATCGGAGCGTTTGACGATTTCGATTTTGAGACGCGGAAGCGCTTTGGCCAAAGCCTTCTGAAAGACCGGCCTATGGTAGCCGGCGGCGGCGGAATGATGCCCACCGCTACGGGGTCATTCCCCACCCCGACCGTAGCCGCCACCTTAAGGTACGCCCGCCGACGGCGGAACAATTCCCACTCCAACGGGGTTGCTCCCCACTGGGACCGTGGCCGCCACCGTGTTCGTGGTCGTGCCGATCACCGAAACATTGTTGGAGGCCAAATTCGTGACATAGGCGTGTTTCCCGTCCGGTGCGACGGCGACCAAAGAGGGGCTATCCCCCACCAGGATCGGGGTCCCCACCACCGTGTTGGTGGCCGCGTCGATCACCGAAACGGTGCCGTCGCTCCCATTCGTGACATAGGCGAAGGGCGCCGCCTCCGCCGGTCTGGCCATCAAGCCCAGCGCCATCGCCAACATGATGGCGAATAGGGCCATAAATACCCGCGCCGCTGCGGCGCCGCCTCCCAACTTATTCCAGCATTCCCCAGATAGCCAGTTTCCGCCTCGTCGTACTTCCTTTCCGCTCTGCCAACAAGGCCGAGCCGGTGCATCCCCCCACCATGGGGACGGCAGGGGTGTCAAACACCGCAACCGTGAAGGGTTTTTCCCGCTCTTCCTTGCCGCTCCCGCGGGAACGGCCAGCTCAGGCTCCGGCCGGCCCTGGCGGTCCGGCCTCGGCGAGCCGGATCAGATAGTCTCCATAGCCGGATTTGCCGTAGCGGCTGGCGTTCGCGACCAAAAGGTCACGATCGATAAAACCTTTATAATATGCGACTTCCTCCGGGCACGAGATCTTCAACCCCTGGCGCCGCTCGAGAATTTCGACATATTTGCCGGCCTCGAGAAGGCTCTCGTGTGTTCCCGTGTCGAGCCAGGCGAAGCCGCGGCCCATGATCTCGACGGCGAGCTGTTCGCGCTCCATATAGATCCTGTTGACATCGGTGATTTCGAGTTCGCCGCGCCCCGATGGTTTCAAGGAGGCGGCGATGTCGAGCACGCTGTTGTCGTAAAAATAAAGTCCGGTAACCGCCAGCGCCGAACGCGGCCGCGCGGGTTTTTCTTCAATTGAAATGGCCCGCCCCTTGGCATCGATTTCGACGACGCCGTATTTTTCCGGGTCCGCCACGACATAGCCAAAAACCGTGGCACCCTTGGGTCTCGCCACTGCCGACTCGAAAAGGCCCGGCAGGCCATGGCCATAAAAAATATTATCGCCAAGGATCAGCGCGACGCGATCGCCGCCGACAAAATCGCGCCCGATGTTGAAGGCGTCCGCGAGCCCGCGCGGCTTGTCCTGCGCCGCGAAGCTGAGGCGAATTCCAAACCTACCGCCGTCGCCAAGCAACTCCTTGAAGAGACTCTGATCCTGGGGCGTCGTGATAATCAAAATATCGCGGATATCCGCCGTCATGAGGACGGACAGCGGATAATAGATCATCGGCTTGTCGTAGACCGGCAATAATTGCTTGGAAATCACCAATGTCAGTGGATAGAGCCTGCTGCCGGAACCACCCGCGAGAATGATGCCCTTCATGTTTCGGCTCGCGCTTCATTGAGAAGCACTTCGACCGTCTCCCGCGCACGTGTCTCCCAAGGACGTGAGCGAACGCCGAACACAGAAGCAAACAGGCCGCTGTCGAGTTCGGAATTGGCGGGCCGCCGAGCGGGGGTTGGATAGTCCGCGGTCGCGATCGCCGAAACCTTCGGCCGCCGCCCGGTCGCTTGCGCCTGGGCTTCGACGATGGCGCTGGCGAACCCGTGCCAGGTGGTGGCGCCATCGCCCGCGAAATGATAGGTTCCTGGGGCCCCGATGCCGCGGGCCAACGCCCGATCGATGGCAAAGACGGCTTCCGCGAGGTCTTGCGTCGCGGTCGGGCAACCATGCTGATCGGCGACAATCCGCAGTTCCTCGCGCGTGCGTGAGAGGCGCAGGATCGTTTTGAGAAAATTCACACCAAACCGGCCATAGACCCAGGCAGTGCGCAGGATGAAATGGCGTGGGTTTGCTTGCCTAACCATGGCTTCGCCCGCGGCCTTCGTGGTGCCGTAAACGCCAAGCGGCGCGATAGGATCCGTCTCTACGTAGGCGCCCCTTTTCGTGCCGTCGAAAACATAATCCGTCGATATTTGGATGACCGGCACCTGCTGCAACGCGGCCGCGCGGGCGATCGTTGCCGCTCCCGCGGCATTGGCGGCGTAGGCCGCCTCCGGCTCGGTTTCCGCTCTATCCACGGCGGTATAGGCGGCTGCATTGAGAACAAGGCGCGGTTTAACGGCGAGAATCGCGGCCTTGACGGAGGCGAAGTCCGTGATATCGGCGCCAGCGCGATTGCAACCCGCCGCCTCGATATCGCGGGCTCTGGCCAGCGCCATCACTTCGTTCCCAAGCTGACCCGCGGCGCCAAAAACGAGGATCGGCCCGTTCATGCCACGGTTCCAAGCCGTTCGCCCCGATAGACGCCGGAACGGATCCGTTGCCACCAATGTGGATTGTCGAGGTACCACCGAACCGTCTTGCGTAAGCCTGTTTCGAAGGTTTCGCGCGGCTTCCACCCGAGTTCGCGTTTAATTTTACCCGCATCGATTGCATAGCGCTGGTCGTGGCCCGGCCGGTCGGTCACATAGACGATCAAGCGCTCGTGCGATCCACGCGCCTTGTCCGGCGCCATTTCATCCATCAGCCGGCAGATGCGGCGCACGGCTTCGAGATTGGTTGTTTCGCTCGCGCCGCCGACATTATAGCTTTCGCCAGGCTGCCCGAGGAGGGCGATTTGGACCAGCGCTTTGGCATGATCCTCGACATAGAGCCAATCGCGAACATTGCCGCCGTCCCCGTAAACGGGGATCGGTTTGCCTTCAAGCGCGTTAAGAATGGTCAGTGGGATGAGCTTTTCGGGAAAATGATAGGGCCCATAATTGTTGGAACAATTCGAGACGACCACTGGCATGCCATAAGTGTGATGCCACGCCCGCGCCAAATGGTCGGAGGCGGCCTTTGACGCGGAATAGGGCGAATTCGGCTGGTAGGGACTAGTTTCTTGAAACAACCCATCCGGGCCAAGCGACCCGAATACTTCGTCGGTCGAGACATGATGGAAACGAAACCGCGCCTGTTCTGTCAAGCTAAGCTTTTGCCAATGGTCGCGTGCGCTTTGAAGCAGCACGTAAGTGCCCATGACATTGGTTTCGATGAAGGCGCCGGGCCCGTCGATGGACCTGTCGACATGGCTTTCCGCGGCAAGATGCATGATGGTATCGGGCCGAAAACTCTCGCAGATTTGCCGCATCGCGCGTGCGTCGCAAATGTCCGCCTGCTTGAATTGGTAGCGCGGATCGCCTGCAACGCTGGCGAGATTATCGAGATTTCCGGCGTAAGTCAGCTTGTCGACGACGCAGACCTCGTGCGCACTCGTCTCGATCAAGTGGCGCACCACCGCCGATCCGATGAAGCCCGCGCCTCCCGTGATCATAAATCGTCTGTTCATAGCGGTCTCACGTGCCGTAGGGCGAAACAAAATTCTTAAAGAAAGGAAGGACCGCGTCCTTGTCGGAAATCGTCGCGTCAACGGAGCGGACAGGCCACGCGATCGCCAAGTCGGGATCGTCCCAACGCAAGCCAGCGTCGCATGCCGGCGAGTAGTAGCTATCGACTTTGTAGGCGACCTCGGTATCTTGTTCAAGCGTGCAAAAGCCATGCGCGAAGCCGGCAGGCACGAAAATCTGTTCGCCGCCATCTCCTGTCAACGTCGCGGAACACCAGCGGCCGTAACTGGAGCTGTCGCGGCGCAGATCGACCGCCACGTCGAAGATCGCGCCGCGCACGACCCGGACCAATTTGGCCTGGGCCGCCGGAGGGCGCTGAAAATGCAAACCCCGGATTGTTCCGGCTTTTCCCGACAAGGACTGGTTGTCCTGGACGAAAACACAAGCGACGCCAGCCTCCGCGTAAGTCCGCGCGTTGAAGGTTTCGCAAAAAAATCCGCGCATGTCGGCGAATTTCTTCGGTCGAAATAGCTTTACGCCTTCGAGTAGCAACGGTTTCGCGCTCCTTCTTCGTGGCTTCCAGATGGTGGGCCGTCTTAGCGGGGCCGGCTGCGACGTTCTTTAACAGTGGTCATGTCAGCCTTGGGGATTGGCGTGAGCCGCCAAATTGATTTTCGCCCGCCGACGTACACTCCGGCAATCGTCCATGATCGGTTCGCATCGGCCGCGTCCCCTGGCGCATCGGCGGCGTGCCATTTGGTTGGCCGCTGCCGGAAATTCATTGCCGGTTTCCCCCGCTGCGACGTCTCGGCGATCCCAAAATTCAACGCGATGGTATCATAACATGAACTCGTCCGAAGGCAATTCGGCAACCGTGCGGGTAGTGTCCTAATTTGATCTGCAATGGATGATTGGCCGTGGCGCGCGGCTTGAGACCGGTCACCTCCATCCGGGCAAAAAAAGCGCCCGCCGGGAGTAGTCGGCAGGCGCTTCCAGCTAGTAATCAAAGCCCAGCCGGTGCAATTGACCTAGTGCGCATTCACAACTGAAGCGTGAAAATCATATAGTTTTAAACAGCTATCAAGAATTATTTATGCATCGCCCCGATGTCAAAATACCCTCACATTCGCCCTTCGCTCAAGTAGTTTTGTCCGATCGACGCTCAGCCACGATAGCAGCCCGCACAGCATCTATTGGCGACGTGATAGGCGGAATATGGAGAACGGCAAAGAACCGGCGCTTGTCGATCCCTTCGATCGGCGAGGACCACGCATAGGCGCGCGTTGCCTTGGGATGGCCTGCGAGGTCGAAGACGTGCACGACGCCTTCCCAGACGGTTTATACCAAGTCTCTGAAAGTTTAACTCCTGAGGCGGAATTGCCAAATCGGCATTTATCTGATTCACCATGGCAAACAGCTTTTGGGAGAGTTTGCCATGTCAACTCCGGTTCCGCTTCGCTCTGACTTTGACACGATTGGCCTGCGCATGCTGGCGCGGCGATCGCGTGACCCCGATCAGACCCGGCGTCTCTTGGCACTGGCCGAGATTTATGATGGCGGCTCGCGGCCGGATGCGGCGCGGATCGGCGGGGTCGGGGTGCAGATCGTGCGCGACTGGGTTGTCCGTTTCAACGCCAAAGGTCCTGATGGTCTCTTGACCGGCAAAGCGCCGGGCGCTCCCAGCATCCTCGGCGAGCGCCAGCGCCAAGCCTTGCGGCAGGTCGTGGAAGATGGGCCGATTCCCGCCCTGCATGGCGTCGTCCGCTGGCGGCTGATCGATCTGGCGCAGTGGCTCTTCGAAGAGTTCCGGGTTTCGATCTCCAAGCCGACGCTCAGCCGCGAGCTGCGGCATATGGGCTTTCGCAAGCTCTCGGCGCGACCGCGCCATCATGCGCAAGACGAGGAAGCCGCGGCGGCTTTTAAAAAAACTTTCTCGCCCTCGTGGAGGAGACCGCCGCAAAAGAGGCTCCTGGCAAGCCGATAGAGATTTGGTTTCAAGACGAAGCTCGGATCGGGCAGAAAAACAAGGTCACCCGCCGATGGGCGAAACGCGGGACACGGCCTTCGGCGCCGCACGACCAGAGGACGAGTTCAGCCTATATTTTCGGCGCCATCTGCCCGGCCGAAGGAAAAGGCGCCGGGCTCGTACTACCCTCCTGCAACAGCGAGGCCATGGCCCTGCATCTCGAAGAAATCTCGCTTGCGGTCGCACCAAGCGCGCATGCGCTCGTTCTTCTCGATCAGGCCGGGTGGCATGTCTCGGCGAAGCTTCCCGTCCCGGACAACATCACGCTCTTGCCGTTGCCGCCGAAATCGCCCGAGCTCAATCCGGTCGAGAACATCTGGCAATTCATGCGCGACAACTGGCTCTCGAACCGCGTCTTCGAATCCTACGACGACATTCTCGACCACTGCTGCTTCGCCTGGAACAAGCTCATCGACATGCCCTGGAAAATCATCTCCATCGGAACAAGAGAGTGGGCCTATCGGTCGTGATCAGCGAGACTTGGTATTAGCCGCTAAAGGTTTCTTGAACTGGAACGGATTGGACCATCGTCGCCGCGCCGCCATGCCGAGATTTAATGGCCCACTTCAATGACGTTAAGTCCTCTTTCAGGCTGGCCATATTTTAACCGCAAGCTCCGGCGCGAACGCTTATCTTGCCGGCGGGTTCAACACGGACGCTTCCGCGTCCTACACAAAAGCTACAACGATCTAGTCACCCGTGTGCGACGGTCTCGGCGGCGAGTTCGACACGGATGCTTTCTCGCGCTCCCGCTTGACGTTCCGGCGAGCCGCCGGTTTCGTTTCGGACAACTCAAAAATGCCGTTCACAAAATTGCGAGGCTTGATCTCAAGGGACTTTTTCCGCTCAAAGATATGCGCGGAAATACCACTCCGCCGCTGCCAGCCTGCCGGCCACATAAAAGAACTCTTTCTTTTGGCTCATGAACAGCCCCTGCGCCGCGAGGAATTTGACCACCGCCACCGCGAGCGAAGATTTTTGCCGAGGTCGAAACTGGCCGAATGACTGAGCATAGCGGGAGGTTCCGGCTGAGGAAGGGTCATGGCTCGGCGGAGGCTTCCGTGGTAACGGTCAGATGGATCGCATCGCTGATCAGCGGATAACCTGAGTTCATGCCGAAATCCAGACGATTGATTGTTCCCGTCGCCTTGAAGCCGACCCGCTGATTGGTCGCCGCAAGTCTGCGGGCGACCTCTACGTCCAGGCTGATCGGCCTCGTCACGCCGAGCATGGTCAGATCGCCGGTTACCCGCGCAAGGTGCTCGTCGCATTTTTCGACGCTTGTCGAAACAAAGCGCATATCCGGAAATCTGGCCACGTTGAAAAAGACCTCGCTGCGCAAATAATCATCCATGGTCGCGGAGTCTACGTCCACGGATTTTGCCGCGACCCTAAAGTCCACCCGGCTCCGGGATGGCCTATCAAAGTCTATATCGATGCGGCCCTCGAATGATTTGAACTCGCCAGCGGTTCTCGGCCAGCCAATCGCATCGACCCAAAAGCGCACATGCGTTTGGGACGGGTCGATTTTCCAGGACGATCGCGCCTGCGCCGCGACCGTCGCGGCAATGAGCACTAGCCCGAGCAACGCGCATCTGAAACTCGCACCCTTGCGCATGAACGGCCCTTCCTGCGGCGCGGTGCGACAGTATTCCATTATCTTGCGACTGTATTGTTACAGTCGTGCTGGTGGGTCCTGCGCCGATACTTTTGTGGCAACGGCTCGGATACAACATCCAAGCCGTTGCTATATTTGCATGTCAACGTCGGCAATGGGTCCGCGGCAATACCGTGATGTCAAAAGACAGTCCGTGCGAAATACTTTACGTGCTAAATGGCGTAATGACTTATGGCTATAAATAGCTGCTATTAGCCATAGTAGCCATAATCATTGCAGATGTTCGTCCACTGGTAGCCGTAACCGGTCCATACCTGGCGCCAGCACCCACCGTAGGCGGCATAGTCGTAATAGTACGGCCAAGCTCCGAATCCGAAAATCGGCGCCCCAAAGAACGCAAAGTTGCGGAAACGGTGATGCCGGACGAAGAAGCGGTGATCCCGGTCGAAGCGGTCTATTGCCACGCTGCGGCCAGTAAACCTGGGGCCGAAACCACCAAAGTGGCCGCCACCACCGAACCCGCCACGCGCTATGGCTGGCGTTGCAACGACGATTGCCGCTCCGAGGAAGGCCGCGCAGACACAACCGAGCACATCGCTTTTCATCACTCTGATCCTCCAACAAAGGAATTGATGTTGGTTGCTGGCCGCCGCCGCCGCGGGCGAAGCTCACGACGGCAACAAACGCTGGTTAGGATTCGGATAAGCAAACTATCCAAAATATTCAAATGACTAATACGACAGTTTCTGACAAAAAAGTCAGTATTTGAGTTTTCAATTTTATGACAAGATGATCGGGTCGATTGCATTTGGGCAACGATTTGGAGTTGCGCAGGCATGGTAGGCGGGCGGTGCCGCATTCTCGTCATCGAGGACGATCGCGAGACAGCCGAGCAGCTCGTGGAGGCGCTTGCGACGAACGGTTATGAGGTCGATCTCGCTGTCGACGGCGACGACGGACTGAGGCGCGGACGTTCTGCCGAATACGGCGTGATGACAATCGATCGCATGCTTCCGGGCATCGACGGAATCACGATCATCCGGCGCCTGAGGGAAGAGGGTATCGTCACGCCCGCCTTGATCGTCAGTGCGCTCGGCGAGGTCGATGATCGAGTGCGCGGCCTGCGCGCTGGCGGGGATGACTACCTCGTCAAGCCCTTCGCCTTCGCGGAATTGCTGGCCCGTGTCGAGGCTCTCGCCCGGCGCAGCGATAGCGTCGTCAAGGAAACAGTGTTGCGCGCCGGTGATCTCGAGCTCGACTTGGTGTCACGAACAGTGAGCCGCGGTGGCCGAAACATCGACCTACTGCCACGAGAATTCAAGCTTCTCGTGTACCTGGTTCGCAATCAAGGCCAGGTTGTCCCGCGGGCGATGCTGCTGCAGCACGTATGGGATCTCCATTTCGATCCGACGACCAACATCATCGACGTTTATGTCGGCCGCGTCCGCCGCAAGGTCGACGCCGCGCAAGCTTATCCACTCATCCATACTGTCCGCGGCGTCGGGTTTTGTGTCCGTGCTCCTGGCTAAGACCTTACGGTCCCGCACGTTCAAGCAGGCGCTGATCTGGATCCTGATTGTCGGCGGCGTGATTTTTGCGCTATTGGGCTATGTCTATTGGTCAACCGCTTCCTACGTCCGCAGCCGATCCGATCATGCGATCATGGCCGAACTCGCGATCCTGCAAAAAGCGTACGCCAGCGCGGGACGCAGCGGACTGATCATTACGATCGCGCAACGCCTCGCCGGCCAACGCTTCGAAGGCGGCGTTTACCTCCTCGACGACCCTTCGTTAACTCCACTCGAAGGCAACCTCGCGGACTGGCCATCGGCCATGAAAGGCTCTAGCGGATGGGGCAACTTCAGTGCGCTCGAGGGCCGAACATTGCTGCGGGCGACGTTCGAGACCCTCCCGGACGGCAGTCATTTGCTGGTGGGAAAAGACGTCGACGATCTCGACGAGTTCGCGCAAAAGATCAAGGTGGTCACGGCCCTGTGCATCTTGTGGATATTCGCGCTTGGCGGGGCGGTCAGCGTGGCGATCACGCGGCGCACGGTGGGACGCATCGAAGCCATCAACGCGACCAGCCGCGCGATCATGCAAAGTGGCCTCGGCCAGCGGATACCCTTGCGCGGGACACTTGACGAATGGGACGAACTCGCCGCGAACCTCAATTCGATGCTCGACCGCATCGAAGCCTTGATGGGGGAGGTAAAGCAAGTCACCGACAATGTGGCGCACGATTTACGGACACCTCTGGCCCGCATGCGAGGACGGCTGGAGAAGGCTTATAATAAGCAACGCGACGGCGATTACGACCGATCGCTGATCGGCGACACCATGGCGGACCTCGACGGTGTCCTTCGCATGTTCTCCTCGCTCACCCGGATCTCTCAAATAGAGGCGTCTGATCGAACAGCCGCGTTCCGTCCCGTAAACCTTGTTGAAATCGCGAGCGAGGTCGTGGAGCTCTTCGATGCCGCGGCGGAGGACAAGGGTGGGCGTCTCAAGATCGTCGGAGGTCGGAGCGTGCTCGCCACGGGCGACAGAGACCTCCTGTTCGATGCGGTGGCCAATCTCGTCGATAACGCCATCAAACATGGCCGTGACGCGGGTCAAGTAACCGTAGAGGTCAAAGAGGCCGACGGCGGTGCCGTCATTTCGGTCGCCGATGACGGACCGGGAATTCCCGTCGATGAATATCAACACGTCTTCAAGCGCTTCTACCGGCTTGAACGAAGTCGCCGCACTCCCGGCAACGGGCTCGGCCTCAGCCTCGTCGCCGCCGTCGCCCGTCTCCATGGGGCTCGCATTGAAATGGTCGACAACATACCGGGCCTCGAAGTCCAACTTTGGTTTCCCTCGCCGACGAGATCTGGCTTGTAAAAGAGGGGTCTGCCAACGCAACTCCTGTTTTGATGTGCGACGATTCGCAACCCGCGCGAAGACGCGGCCATTCCCGGATCACTCCGCCGCCGCCGCGGCCTCGGCGAGAGCCGCCGGATCGTAATTCAGTACTGGCGCGAGCCAGCGCTCGACCTCCGCCACGCTCGTGCTCTTTCGCCGCGCATAATCCTCGACCTGATCGCGTTCGATCTTCGCGACGCCAAAATAATCCGCGTCCGGATGCGAAAGATAGAGGCCGGACACGGAAGCGCCGGGCCACATTGCGAAACTTTCGGTCAGTGTCACGCCAATCCTCCGCTCCGCTGCGAGCAGGCGGAATAAGGTCGCTTTTTCCGTGTGATCGGGCTGCGCCGGATAGCCCGGCGCCGGGCGAATGCCGCGGTAGGACTCGGCTAGCCTTTCCTCGCTGGTCAAGGATTCATCTGGCGCATAGGCCCAGAACTCGCGCCGCACGCGTTCATGCATGCGTTCGGCAAGAGCCTCGGCAAGGCGGTCGGCGAGCGCCTTCACCATAATCGACCCATAGTCGTCGTTCGCCTTGGCGAAACGGTCGGCGATCTTGCCTTCCCGCGCGCCCGATGTGACGACGAAAGCGCCGATATAGTCCGCCTTGTCGCTCCCGGCCGGGGCAATAAAATCGGCTAGCGCGAGATTGGGACGCCCGTCGCGGCGTAACAATTGCTGGCGCAAGGTGAACAACGTCGCAAGCTCGCTTGTCCGCGATTTGCCCGCATAGAGCTTGATGTCATCGCCAACGCTGTTGGCCGGCCAGAATCCGATGACGGCCTTGGGGTCGAACCAATGTCCCTCGACCGCCCGCGCAAGCATGGCCTGAGCGTCGTCGAATAGTTGGCGGGCCGCTTCGCCCTGTATTGGATCATCCAAAATCGCGGGAAAGCGGCCGCGCATTTCCCAGGTCTGGAAAAACGGCGTCCAATCGATATAGGGGATAAGCTCGGCGACAGCATAGGCGCGAAACACCCTTGTGCCGCAAAATACCGGGCGCGGCGGCGCGTAGCTCGCCCAATCAGGCTTGAACGCGTTCGCACGCGCTTTTGCTAGCGGCAGCCGTTGCTTATCGGCCTCCCCCCGGCGATGCGCCGCCGCGACTTTGGCGTATTCGGCCCGAACCGTCGCGATGGCGTGGGCGCGGGATTGCGGCGAAAAAAGCGATTGCACGACGCCGACCGCGCGGCTCGCGTCGGTGACATAGACCGTCTGGCCCTTGGTATAATTTGGATGAATCTTGACCGCGGTATGAACCCGGCTCGTCGTCGCGCCGCCAATCAGGAGCGGCAGATCGAAACCTTCGCGCTCCATCTCGGCGGCGACAAAGCACATCTCGTCGAGCGAGGGCGTGATGAGACCCGACAGGCCGATCGCGTCCACCTTTTCCGCGCGTGCCGTCGCCAGAATTTTTGCCGCGGGAACCATCACGCCGAGATCGATTATCTCGTAATTGTTGCAGGCCAGAACCACGCCGACGATGTTCTTGCCGATGTCGTGCACGTCGCCCTTCACTGTTGCCATCAGAATCTTGCCGGCACTGGAGCGTTCGCCCGCGCCGGTTCTGCGCTTCTCCTCATCCATGAAGGGAAGCAGATAAGCAACGGCCTGTTTCATTACCCGCGCGGATTTGACGACCTGGGGCAAAAACATTTTTCCCGAGCCGAAAAGATCGCCGACGACATTCATGCCGGCCATCAGCGGCCCTTCGATGACATCGAGCGGCTTTGTCGCGCTAGCACGTGCCTCCTCGACATCGCGATCGACGAATTCGGTGATGCCGTTGACGAGCGCATGTTCCAGCCGCTTTGCGACCAGCTCTTCACGCCAGGCGAGATTTTTCTGGGCCCTGCATCCCCGGACCTTTGTAGCTCTCGGCAAGGGCCAGCAGTCTTTCAGTGGCGTCCGGCCGCCGGTTGAGGATGACATCCTCGCAGGCCTCGCGGAGTTGCGGCTCAATTTCGGCATAGACCGCGAGCTGGCCCGCGTTGACGATGCCCATGTCCATCCCGGCGGCAATCGCGTGATAGAGGAACACCGAATGCATGGCCTGGCGCACCGGCTCATTGCCGCGAAACGAGAAGGAAAGGTTTGAAACGCCGCCGGAAATATGCACCAACGGGAACCGTTGACGAATTTGCCGCGCGGCTTCGATGAAATCGACGCCGTAATTATCATGTTCCTCGATGCCGGTCGCGACCGGGAAAATATTCGGATCGAAGATGATGTCCTCGGGGGGAAACCCGGCGTCCTTGGTCAAGATATCGTAGGCGCGCGAACAAATCTCGAACTTGCGTTCGCGGGTATCGGCCTGACCCTTCTCATCGAAGGCCATCACGACGACGGCGGCGCCATGGGCGCGCACTATTTTCGCCTCCGCGACAAATTGATCGACGCCTCCTTTCATCGATATGGAATTGACGATTGCCTTGCCTTGCACGCATTTTAGACCGCTCTCGACGACCGGAAATTTCGATGAATTGATCATCACCGGCACCCGCGAAATGTCGGGCTCGGCGGCGATGAGGTTCAAAAACTCGATCATTGCCTTTTCGGAATCGAGCAGGCCCTCATCCATATTGACGTCGATGATCTGCGCGCCCATCGCCACTTGATCACGCGCGACATCGAGCGCGGTGGAAAAATCGCCCTCCTTGATCAATTTGCGGAATTTGGCGGAGCCGGTGACATTGGTGCGCTCGCCAACGTTGACGAAGGGAATTTCTGGCGTGAGCATAAAGGGTTCGAGCCCGGACAAGCGCAGCAATGGCGCGATGTGCGGCACCTTCCGCGGCGCTATTCCTTTCATGCGTTCGGCGATCGCCTGAATATGCGCGGGCGTGGTGCCGCAGCAGCCGCCGGCGATATTGACGAGACCCGCCTCCGCGAATTCGCCGATGAGAGAAGCCATGTATTCGGGGCTCTCGTCGTAAAGACCGAACTCGTTTGGCAGACCGGCGTTAGGATAAGCGCAGACGAGCGTATCCGCGATCCGGGAAAGCTCGGCGAGATGGGCGCGCATCTCGCGTGCGCCTAGCGCGCAATTGAGGCCGATCGTCAACGGTTTTGCGTGCCGCAGTGAATGCCAGAATGCGGTCGGCGTCTGGCCAGACAGCGTGCGGCCGGACAAGTCCGTGATCGTGCCGGAAATCATGACCGGCAAGCGTTGGCGGCGCTTCTCAAAAACGCTCTCGATGCCAAATAATGCCGCCTTGGCGTTCAAGGTGTCGAAGATCGTCTCGACGATCAAGACATCCGCGCCGCCTTCGATCAACGCGGCTGCCGCCTCGGCATAGGCCTCGCGCAAATCGTCAAAGCTCACCGCGCGAAAGCCCGGATTATTGACGTCGGGAGAAATCGAGGCGGTGCGATTGGTTGGCCCCAAAGCGCCGGCGACGAAGCGGCGTTTGCCGTCTTTGCCTTGCGTCTCGTCCGCCGCTTCGCGCGCGATTCGCGCCGCGGTAAAATTCAATTCGGTGACAAGCTCCTCCATGCCGTAATCGGCTTGAGCGATCCGTGTCGAACTGAATGTATTCGTCTCGGCGATGTCGGCGCCAGCTTCGAAATAGGCGAGATGAATGGCTTTGATCGCTCGCGGCTGGGTGAAGCTCAAGAGATCGTTGTTGCCGCGCAGGTCGCGCGGCCAATCCGCGAAGCGCGTGCCGCGAAATTCGGCTTCGCCGAACTTGTGTTGCTGGATCATCGTGCCCATGGCGCCGTCGAGCACCAAAATTCTTTCGCGGGCTGCAGATTGAAGAGCAAAGCATGTTTCTTCTCCAGTAAGCCTTCGCGTCATCAACCGGCCTCTTGTGCGAGTTTTGGGCGCAGTCCCAAAAGATGGCAGATCGCATAGACAAGATCGGCGCGGTTCATCGTGTAGAAATGAAAATCCCTAACGCCATGATCGACGAGATCGAGAACCTGTTCGGCGGCGACCGTCGCGGCGACGAGTTTTCGCGTTTGCGGATCGTCGTCGAGCCCTTCGAAACGATCGGCGAGCCATTGCGGAACACGCGCGCCGGCGCGCCCGGCGAACTTCGCGGTTTGCTGGAAACTTTGCACGGGGACGATGCCGGGGATGACCGGAATATCAATTCCCCTCGCCTGCACTTTATCGAGAAAACGCAAATAGATTTCGTTTTCGAAAAAAAACTGGGTGATCGCCCGGCTCGCTCCGGCATCGATCTTTGCTTTCAAGACATCGATATCGGCGCCGGCCGAGACACTTTCGGGGTGGCCTTCCGGATAGGTGGCCACCGAGATTTCAAAGTCGGCGACGCGCCTGATTCCCGCGACCAGAGCGGCCGAATTCGCATAGCCGTTGGGATGTGGGCAAAATTTCGTCCCCGGTCCATCTTGCGGATCGCCGCGCAGCGCGACGATGTGGCGGACGCCGATGTCCCAATAATCGCGGACAATGGCATCGATCTCCTCCCCCGCGGCCGCGACGCAGGTCAGATGCGCCGCGGGCTTCACGTGAGTCTCGTTCACGATCCGCGCGACCGTCGCGTGCGTGCGCTCGCGCGTCGAGCCTCCGGCGCCATAGGTGACCGAGACAAAACTTGGGCCGAGCGGCGCCAGTCGCTTGATCGACTGCCACAGCGTCGCCTCCATCGCCGCGCTCGCCGGGGGGAAAAACTCGAAGGAGACCGAGATATCGGGGCAGACGGTGCGGCTCGCCCGAGGAAAACTACAGGACGGGTTTTCGTTCATGCGACTTCTCGCGCGGTTAAAGGAAGAGGATCGGCGATCACCCGCCGGTCGCGGCCGAGCCAGAGGGACACGGTGAGCTTGTTGGCCTCGCCCGCGCCTGGCGCAAGATCGTCCTTGGCGATCAAATCCAGTCCGGCGGCGGCCATGAACCCCGCGACTTCCCCCGTCGTGAAGCCGAGCCGCCGGTGCGCGTGCGCCGCGCGCAAAGTCTCTTCCTCGTGCGGCGCGAAATCGACGATGAGGAGGCGGCCGCCCGGCCGCAAGGCGCGCGCGGCCTCGCGAATGGCGCGCAAGGGATCGTCGAGATAATGCAGGACCTGATGCATGATCGCGAGATCGTAAAAATCCGGTTCGACAGGCATCGCGTAAATATCGCCTTGGCGCAATTGCACATCGCGCAAACCCGCACGTTCGATGCGCACGCGCGCGACGCTCAGCATGTGCGGCGATTGATCGACGCCAACCGCCCGCGCGGCCAGCGGGCCCAGGAGTTCGAGCATCCGGCCGGTGCCGGTGCCAAGATCGAGGAGCGCAAGGACCGGGCCCGCGCCGATCGCCCTGCGGATCGCGGCCTCGACGCGTTCTTCCGGTACATGCATGGCGCGCACCTCGTCCCAGTTCGCCGCTTGCGCCGCGAAATAGCGGGCCGCCTGATCCGCGCGGGTCTGGCGAACCTCGACAAGCCGCGCGCGGTCGGCGGTAAGATGCGAGTCGGAGGGCAAAAGGCGCGCGATGAGGTCGCGGGCTAAACCCGCCAAAGGTCCCGTCTGCGCGATTCGAAAAAAGACCCAGGCCCCCTCGCGATGGCGCTCGACAAGTCGGGCTTCGACCAGGAGTTTTAGATGGCGCGAGATGCGCGGCTGCGATTGGCCGAGAATTGTCACGAGCTCGGTGACCGTGAGTTCGGCTTCGGCGAGAAGGGCGAGCAGGCGCAGCCGCGTGGCCTCGCCCGCCGCGGCGGCGGCAGCGAGAATGGCGTCGAAGGGTATTTGGCCGGGCATGGGGTTCCTGCAGAGATCGCTAGGACTCACAATATGCAGATATATTTATATGTAAAGTGAATTTTGGGGTTTTTTTGCGTAACCGCAGCGTTTCCGGCTTGGATAAATCCTCGCGAAGGATTAAAAGCGCACGTCAACACTAAAGCCCAAGGATGACTTTCATGAAAACCTTCGCCCGCTTAGTGATCGCCGGGGCCCTTGTTTTTGCCTTCGGCCAGTTTGGTTACGCGCAGACAACCGCGCCCGCAGCTCCCGCCGCCCCGGCAACTCCCGCCGTCCCAAAGGCGAAGAAAGCCCCCATGACCGCCGAGGATATGGCCAAGAAAGCCAAGGCCAAGGAATGCTCCGCCAAGGCCGACGAGCAAAAGTTGCACGGCAAGGCGCGGAAAGAGTTTCGCGAAAAGTGCAAGAACAGCTGAGTACGACCGGCCGTTGAAGCAGTCCGCTACAGGATGCCCGCGAAGAGCTGGTACGCCCGTAGCGGAACGTCGAATTTTGCGACGGCGTGGGCCATGTCGAGCAGGTCGAGGCCGATTGCGGGCATGAGATGGAAAATGAGGCCCCAGGCGAGAAGCGCCTGGGCCGCGATGCCAACGAAAGCGCCCGCAAAAATTTGACCGGTGAGAACAAGCGCCGCGAGCGGGCGCTTAAATTCCGGCACGGCTCTCCCCTCGGGAATCCATTGCGAGAGCAGCTGCGCCAGCCATGGAATTCCCCGCGTGCCGCCGATGGCGAGATTTATGATGCTCGGGATCATGGTCGAGAGCAACAGCGCATGTGACCTGCCAGTGAGATATTCCTCCACGAGGAGTTAGAGTCCGGCCTGAACAAGGGACGGACCGATGAAGCGAAGCAGGTTTACGGAAGAACAGATCATCGCAGTGTTGCGGGAGCATGAGGCTGGCGCGAAGGCTGGGGAACTCTGCCGGAAGTACGGGATGTCGGAAGCGACGCTGTACAACTGGAAGGCCAAGTTCGGCGGGATGGATGTCTCGGATGCCAAACGGCTGCGGGCACTCGAAGACGAGAACGGCAAGCTGAAGAAGCTGCTGGCGGAGTCGATGCTCGACGCCTCGGCCCTGCGCGAGCTTCTGGGAAAAAAATGGTAGGGCCCGCCGTAAAGCGCGAGGCTGTCGCTCATCTTCGGACGATGTTCCAGATGAGCGAGCGGCGGGCCTGCTCCGTCATCGCCGCCGATCGGACCAGCATCCGGTATCAATTCTGCCGGCCGCCTGATACCGAGCTCCGGTGCCGGCTGCGCGATCTGGCCAATGCACGCCGGCGGTTCAGCTATAGACGGCTGTTCGTCCTGCTGCGCCAGCAGGGTGAGCCATCCGGCATCAACCGGATTTACCGGCTCTATCGCGAGGAAGGGCTAACAGTGCGCCGCCGTCGCGTTAGGCGGCGTGCCGTCAGAGCGCGGGTGCCGATCCTGATCGAGGCCAAGGTTAATGCCCGCTGGTCACTCGACTTCGTGCACGATCAGTTTGCTTGTGGCCGGCGCTTCCGCATTCTGAACGTCGTCGACGATGTAACGCGGGAATGTCTGGCGGCGGTCCCCGACACCTCGATCTCCGGCAAGCGGGTGGCACGGGAACTGAGCACTCTGCTCCAACGGCGCGGCAAGCCCGACATGATCGCATCGGATCATGGGACCGAACTCACCTCGAATGCCATCCTCGCCTGGTGTGCCGAGCACCGCATCGATTGGCACTACATCGCCCCGGGTAAGCCGACGCAGAACGGCTTCTGCGAGAGCTTCAACGGCCGGATGCGTGACGAGCTATTGCACGAGACCCTGTTCGTCGGTCTCGATCACGCCCGGCAGGTCATTGGCTCATGGGCCTACGATTACAACACCGCGAGGCCGCATTCCTCGCTCGGCTACCAGACACCTGCGGCCTATGCCGCTGATCTCACCGCAACAGGCGCCCGGCTGCGCAATCCTGACCAGCTCCGCCGCTCGCCTGTTGCTCACACCGCGCCGCAAGGCGCATCAACTGCCGAGGCTCTAACCGTCGCTGGATGAAAGTTCAGTTGCAGGTCACATAGACCCACCAATATTCCGGCGCCACTGGATTTTTGGAGATCCCGTCGAACAGCGGGCCTAAAGTCAGAATTGGGGCGCCGCCGCCATGCGTCACCAATTCGTCAAAAACCTGCACGCCCACTACCGCGCGGCGTAGGGGAGATGTCGACTAGCCGCTCGGCCTGCCGTTAGGATATTAAAAATTTAAACTGCGGATGTTCGCCAATCCGCTGCAAATCCCCAGTTTCGCCTTCCTGACGCACCTCGGCCTTTCGCCATGGCTGGAGCTTTAGAGCCTCGGCAAGTGACGTTAGCGCTTCGCTTTCAAGGGCGACTATACCGGTTTTTTCAGCAGCCCCTTTCTCATCGAGTTCGTCGGCCAGCTTGCATGCGCAACAAGCCAAATTAAAAGCGGATGAACCATTTTCTCTATCCTTGGAAAGCGACTTCCTGAATAAGTCCGGGGCGACCTCAAATTTCTTATCGAAGTACAAGATAATCCCGTAGACTGAGTACGTCAAACTAAGCACGAACTCATCCATAGGTTTGATTTCATTAAGGACTATGATAACGAGTTCGGCGTGCTTCTTCGAGAGTGCTGCCCAATCTAGGCTTATCTTCATCACTCACTTTGCGAATATTTTGTATGTAGTGCGTTAACATGGACCACGCCAAAGTGGCGATGTGAAGACCCCGCATGTTCCCGATAGCGTTTTTCTGGAAATCAATAAAATCGCAACGTAGTTTCTCATACTCCTGACGCTCATTTTCTGGCGTTGCGTATAGGGCCTTCGTGTTCTTGGAAGCTTCCTCCTGGAAGCCCATAAACTCCTGACGCTCATTTTCTAGCGTTGTGTATAGGTTTATGTTCTTGGAAGCGTCTTCCTGGAAAGCCATAAACTCGTGACGCAGCACTTCATACCCCTCACGCTCTTTTTGTAGCGATGCATAAAGTTCCCCGTGTTCTCGTTGCCACTGTTAACGGGCCCTAAGGCCTTCTTAGATTGACGTTTTGCGGTCCGCTCAGCCATCAATACCACCGAAGCAATGCCGACGAGACCAACGAGAGTCGCAACAATGGTAATGTGGTACACGAAATTATGCACAGTATTGGAGTAGAAGGTTTCAATACGCTTCACCGTCTCGTTGTTCATATCAACTGCGAGCTTGGCAATACTTGCGATCGCGGCTGCTTCGCCGCCCTTCGCATTTGGCTGGTCAGGCGCTTTCTCCCCCGATTGTTCCGGCGGCCCTGGTTGCGCAGAATTTCGAGCTGCGGCGGGCTGGACGGGCGACGGGATTTTAGCCGCAAATGAAGAGGGCGAAAGGAAACACAACAGCACGTTCAAGGAAAGCCATTGGACTAGGGTTAGGTACGGGTGCTTAGCCATAGTATTCCCTTCGTGGGTTCCTTATTTTTTGGCCGAGATTCGCCAAATAGGCGTCGGATAGATTACCCGTTACTACGTTCCTCAACAATAGCGAACTCATCGTCCCAGGGAGGAAGCGGCGGTTCGTTGAGGCCCTTCCGGCGCGAATCCCGCCAATCATTCGCCGACTGCGCTCCAAGACAACTGATCGGCCATGTCCACTTCGAGCAGAGAAGATAACCCGGTTTCGATATAAGCAAGAAGGATTATCGCGCGGCTTTACCTCCCTGACCGGCCTATAGAACCGGCGCAAATCGAAGCTCCGCGCGGGCTCCTCGCATTCGCCACAGTGTTGCGGAAACGAACACCCATGATTTTGTTCCGCTCGCTTGTCTTTCACACCGCGTTCTATCTGTGGACGACCGTGCTCGCGCTCGCCGGCCTGCCCGTTCTCGTCATGGGCCGCCAAAGGGTCCTGGTCTTTGCAAAATTTTGGACGAGCTCGTCGGTATGGCTTCTCGAAAAAATTTGCAAAACCAGGATCGTGTGGCGCGGCCTCGAAAATCTGCCGCGCGGCGCCTGCATCATTGCGTCAAAACATCAATCGGCGCTCGAGACCTTGGCGCTCTCTACCAAGGGAGCGGATTTTTCCTTCATTCTCAAACGCGAGCTGATGGCAGTCCCAGTTTGGGGCTGGTATCTTAAGGGCACCGGGCAAGTTGCCATCGATCGCGCCAAACGCGGCCAGGCCTTGCCCGATCTCACAAGGCAAGTGCGCGAGGCGATCGCGCAGGGCCGCCAGATGATTATTTTTCCGGAAGGCACGCGCAAGCCGGCCGGCGCTCCGCCGGATTATAAGTCAGGGGTAGGGTATCTTTACACGGACTCTGGAAGCGATCTGCGTGCCGGTCGCGTTGAACACGGGCCTCTACTGGCCGCGCCGCAGTGTTTCGATCCATCCCGGCAGGGTCACGATCGCCTTCCTCGAACCTATCGCGCCGGGGCTCGACAGGCTCGGTTTCTTGCAGCTATTGGAAAGCCGGATCGAAGCAGGAACAACGGAGCTGATCGCCGAGGCACTCGCCGCCGATCCCTCGTTAGAGCGCGCGCGAGCCCGGCCGGATTCCGTGGTTTCGTAGTGCGCGCCGAGTTCCGGCAGTTCGGCGATGAGCATTCGCGCGATCGCCGGCCCGACGCCACGGCGCTATCAATCAGGTGAAACGAATATTTGGGGCGGATCAGCCGATGCGGCGGCGAGCTGGCGCGCACCGCGCTCTCACGAATTGACGCTCTATGAAGCGGCGCATTCGCTTTTGACGCGCAGCCAGAAACGGCCGGCGTTGCGGGCATGGGGGATGAAAATCGCCAACCGCCGCGGCATGGCAATAGCCCGGATGGCCGTCGCCCGCAAGCTCGCGACCATATTGCATCGCATGGGGGTCGACGCGACCGGATTTCGTTTCGGCCGGGAACAACTCAGCTCCCGCCATCGCGGCGATCGCGGCCGTTCCGGCTTGCCGAGGACAAGCATCGTCCCAGTGAGGACGGCGGGCGAGGCGATATTGGTTGCGAGCCCTGAGCCGGAGCGAACGCCCAAAAGGGCGTGCGAATGGGACGCCTTGCTCCCCTGACCCCATCATGCGGCGGCCACCGCGCCGGCCGCGAAGGGAAGCAAGTGACCGATGGGAACGAAAGCACCGCCGCCAATCAGAACCCGGAGCAGAAGAAGGATCTGCTTGACGAAACCCACCCCAATACGAGAGGACGCTAAGTTTGGCAGGCGGCCGGGATTTTTATATAAAATGCAAAGTATTATTGGATGGGATGTCGGCGGCGCGCATCTCAAGGCCGCGCGCGTGGAAAATGGGATCATTACCCAGGCGGTGCAGATCCCCTGCCCGCTCTGGCTCGGTTTGGGCGAGCTCGATCGCGCTTTTACCGACGCCGAGGCCGCGATCGGCCGGGCTCCCTTCAACGCAATCACAATGACCGGCGAATTATGCGATGCATTCGCAACCCGTGCAGAAGGCGTTGTTGGCCTCACCACGATCATGGTCCGGCTTCTGAGCCCTGGCCGCGCGCTTTTTTACGCCGGCCGCTCGGGCTTTGCCGGCGACAGGCAAGTCGCGGACCATGCCACCGAGATCGCCTCCGCCAATTGGCACGCGAGCGCGGCGCTAACCGGCACGCGCGTGCACACAGCTCTATTCCTTGACATGGGCTCGACGACGACGGACATTATCCCGGTCGCGGATGGGCGGCCCGCAAGTCTTGGTTACACAGACGCAGAGCGGCTTGCTCATGGGGAACTTGTCTATTCAGGCATCGCGCGGAGTTTCCTGATGGCCGGTCCTAAGCTCGTGCCTTTTGCCGGCCAATGGACGCCCTTGATGAATGAATGGTTCGCCACCATGGCGGATGTCCACCGCATTCTTGGGCAATTGCCCGAGGGCGCCGACGTGATGGATGCCGCCGACGGCCGCGAAAAGACCGGGGCTGCCTCGCGCGCGCGGCTCGCCCGCATGATCGGCCGCGACGGCGGCGAGGCGGACGATGCCGCATGGGAAGCACTCGCACGATTTTTCGCGGAAGCGCAATTGCGCGATATCATGGACGCTTTGGCTCTCGTTTTGTCGCGCGGTCTCCTCCACTCAAGCGCCCCGATTGTCGGCGCTGGAGTTGGGCGTGGAGTGATCCGGGAACTCGCCGCGAGAATTGGCCGCGCCTTCATTGCTTTCGACGATCTAATCGAGGCCGTCCCTGAGGCGCGGAGCAAGGCCTGCGACTGCGCCCCGGCGTCGGCTGTCGCGCTGCTCGGCGCCGCTCAATTTTCCGCGTAAAATGCTTCGCGCTTTTGCATGAGCCAGGACCACGCTTCGCGCTCCCGTGGACCCGCGGTCTTTTCGATTGCGATCGCGAGATAAGCAATCTCCCGCTCAATTTTGTCGCGCGGAAGCATGTGCAGCCGCGTAAGAAGGATGGCGCATTCGAGAACGGCGTTGCTGGCCCGGTTGAACCCCGCGAATGGCGCATGCTGTTCTCGATGCAAAATCTCGCAGTGGAACCGGGGGCGCTCGGCATCGTCTTCCATACGAACAATGCCGAGTTCGGCATGGGCGAGCGCTCCCGCGAGACGCGGTACGGGAACCTTCGCCGCGGGCACGAACGGCCAGTCGCGGCGGCCGGTGACGAGCCCCGCGAAAATGCGGGCGTCATCGGTATAATTGGCGACGGCGAAAGGAACTTCCACAAGATTGTCGAGAGTCGTCGAAGGCCGGAACGGCGCGATGACCCACCCCTGCCCGTCCTCGATCAAGCCGAGCGGCGCGAGATGCGCCCTGCCCGATCGATCGACGGTCGTAACAACGGCTTCCCGGATCATCGGCACTGTGCGATCCCCTCAAGCATCCGGCTTTCCGCCATGCGCGTAAACATCGCATCAGACATTCTTGCGCGAAGTATGGCCCGCTTCGCGCAAGCGGTCCTTGTCTTCTTCGGGAGTGTCAACCGCGCACCCCCAATCAAGCGGCTCGTCTTGCGTGTAGCGCTTGCCGAGCGCGAAAGCGATCTCGGCCTTGGCAAGCTCCGCCCCGAGATAAAATGCATGCGCGCCATCCGCCCCAAGGCCGAGCTTGGGAAACAAGGAGAAGGCATCGCGCGAAATATGATGACCGTAGCGGTTGAAAACATGTATTCCATCCTCGGCCGTGGCAATTCGAAAATTCGCGTCCCGTACCTCCGCCGCGATCCCCGCGATTTCTTCCGCCGACGAAGGATAGGGCGAAAGATCGTGGAGCGCGAGAAGCCCGGCGTCAAAGCCTTTGGGCAAGGCGCCCTCAGTGGATGCCGCGAACATGAGGCGCCGCGCCGCGTCATGCTCCTCGACCGTGCGCCGCGTATGCGGGCTGACCTGGACGGTGAGGACGTTGCGAATGTCGAGTTCCGAACAAAGCCCGATAAGGACCGCTGTAACGCCGCAAGAATCCGCCTCGGTCAATTCGGTGAGATTGCCGGTTCCCATCATCATCTCGGCGTGCGGAAGACGGCGTCTGGTTTCGACGTAGCGGGTTAGGGAATCGGCAAATCCGAAATGGATCGGATCAAGGATGGGATCCACGACAAAGGAAATCCCGCGCCGCTCGGCGTCGTTCGCGGCGCGGACGAGGGAATCGAGATCGCCGTGCGGCGCCGGCACCAAGATTGGCGTGGCGCCCGTGCCCGCCGCGATATCAAGAGTGGCTTCGTCGAGGCTTAGAAGGAAATCCGCTCCGGCCTTGACGCCGCGCGTAAGCTCTTGCCGGTCGGCGGAGTCGATGCTGACCACATGTCCGGCCGCTTTCAAGGCGCGGACGCACGCCTCGAGATGTGGAAATGGCGTGTCGGGAAGACATCCAACGTCGATCACGTCGGCTCCAGACTTTCGCAGGGCCGCCGCGCGCGCGAGCAAGGCCGCAACCGGAAGGGCGGAAGCATCGACGATCTCCGCGAAAATACGAATCGAAAAACCCGACAGGTCCCTCGCTTGCCCGCCACGCCCGAGGAAGGCTGGCAAATCGCTCAGTTCGTCCGGCCCGCGCGCCACCGGCACGCCGAGGAGGTTCGACAGACGCGCGAGATCGGCGCGGCAGCGGCCGGGCAAGATAATGCGATCCGCGGAAATCGGGCGGGCCAGACGGCGCATGATAATGGCTTCGGTCATGAGGGCCGCCACCTTCACTCCGATATCGCACACCTGCCAGCTGAACGAGGTTTCGCCCATGGACCGCATCAATCTTTCGAGGCGCGGGTGGGCAAGATGGCCGGTGAGGAGGAGAAGGCGCTCGCTCATTCCACTTTACAAATCACTTCGGCGTCGGGCGATAAACTCTTTCAACTCGCTTAGACTCTCCGCCACCAGTGTCGCCTCGAAGCTTTTCAGTTTCTCGGTATTCTCAAGATCGATCCGGCGTGGAAAGACCTTCACCATGCCATCGGGCGAGCGGGTCAAAAGCTCCGGCGCGGTGTCGCACGCAAACACGATGGAAGGAACCCGGCACTTGCCGGCCTGAGCGAAAACATTGCTCGCGAGATTATCCGAAATCCCTGAGACGAATTTGGCCACGATATTCGAGGTCGCGGGCGCCACCACAAGCGTGTGGTACACGCCATGATAAAAATAGCCGACCTGCGGCGAGCTCGCGGCGGTATCCTTATACACGCGGGCGGTATTCGGCAGATCAAGCTTTTGCTTATACTGGCGCAACACCTCGTCGGCGGCCTTGCTGACGAAGAGGTCGACATGCTCCAATTGCCGCGCGAGATCGAGGCACTCATTGAAGAAATGCCCGGAACCGGTGAGCGCCCAACCCCAGCGCGGCGTGACGACTTTGCTCATATGTTGCCATTCCATGCTGGGCGCGGAACCACATCATGCTTTAAATACTCGGACCATCTCAAGGAGGCGGGAGTCTGATGCCGGGCATTCCGCCGCGTTGCAATATGGACGCGGCTCCAGCAAGCGATGCCGGACCCGCGAGCCAGACCTCCGCATGGCTTTGCGCGACGAAGCGTGGAAAAAGCGGATCGACGATGTTGTCCGCTGCAAGATCACGCGCCGAACCCGGCGCCGCCAGATCGCCGGCTTTGATCAGCAGCAACCGGCGAGCGCCATAGGTCCAGGCGAGCCAAGCCGCGAGCGAATCCGAGGTCACCTCCCAACACGCGGGCACGTCCGAAGCGCCAAGAACCATCTTCTCAGGCAGCCAGACGGGAATTTCGCCGACGCTCAATGCGCTGTCCAATTCATCGCGGGAGGCCGCCAGTGTAAACGCATCCGAATACGCCGCAAGCGCGATACCGAATTGCCCCATCGCATTGAGCGCCATGCGGTGGGCTGCCTTATCGTTAAACCCCATGGCGCCTTGCGCCGTCCGCACGCAATCGGCGAACGGGCCTCCGCCCGGAACGAGAATGAGCGGCCCGCCCCAGGCGGCCAGCGCTTCGAGCCAGGCCGTAGTGTGCGGCGTATACGCGAGACTGCCGCCGAGTTTGACAATAGTGACACTCAATAATTTCCCGTTACCCGGCATTGTTTGGCGGGACCGGCATTCGCGCATCAGAGGTGGCTTGGCCTCCCGCGCGTTCGCGTTTGATCTCGATGCCAACCGTGCCACGCACGACATCAAGTTTTTCAACCCGCACGCAAACCCGCGCAACACATGGGTAACGCAAAATTTCGTTCGCGATCCCGCTCACCAGCGTCTCGATCAAGTCGACATGGCCCCGCCCGAGGATGATTTTGATCGCGTCGATGATTACGTCGTACGAAAAAACGCCGCGCATATCGTCAAATCGCCGCTCATTGCGGCTTACGTCCACGTCGATGTTGAAACGCACGTTCTGGTTTTGAATGCGTTCGAAGTCATAGGCGCCGATGGCGCATGGGAGCACAAGATCGTGTACGAAAATCAAATCGGTCTCGCCCAAGTGCTTCTTGGCCGGAACAAAGCCTCGCCCCAAGAGGAGGCGCCAATCGATCCCCGCGTCGTCGCGTCCGCCTTGGCCATCGGCTTCGCGCGGAATGAGATCCCTGATCATCCTGACAGATGATGGGTCGATCGCGCTCTCGCGCAATCGCCCTTGGCATAGACTGCCTCGAAACCCGAGATAACTTGGTTGCAGCGGAAGAAGACGCGGCACGTCCGGTGCTTCGAGCGAACCGGCGAGGCCCGACGCCAGTCCGTTCTCCCGGCACCGGTCAATAAAGCGATCGAGCGCGGCGACATCCATATGATCGAGAAGACGCCCCGCTCCTTTTTTGGCGGTATCGAGCATGGCGCCGGTAAAACCGTTTTTGGCCATGAGCGCCAACATATCCAGATCGGGCTCGCAATCGGCAAAAAGAACGCCGACGAGCTTGGTGTTGCTTGCGTGCGGCCCCAATGCCCGCACGCAGTCGGCCCCGGCCCTGCCGGGCGAGCAACCAACCTTTACATAATCAACTCCGGTCGCGGCCATCGCGGCGACGGCGTCAACGACCGCCCATGGCGTCCCAAGCGAGCTACCTGCCGCGGCGCTCACCGGCTTGCGTTTGCCGACAGAGCGAACGATGCCGGCCGCGACATCGGCATCGAGCGCACCGAGCGCGCCCTTTGCAGGGTCCTTCAGATCAATGATGTCGGCGCCACCGGCCCAAACCGCCTCTGCCTCGGCCGGGTTGGACACGCTCGCGAGCATCAAGGTCATTGTCGCGTTCCCTGGGTGGTGACTTGCGCTATTATAGCATTAGGTTAAATCATTTCAGGTTATTTTGTTCGTCGTTATGTTTGTCCGTGGGACTTCGTCTGGCTCGTTTCCCAAGACTTGGGGTCTGCTCCAGCTTGATGAATCCCGGTTTAAAAGCAGTGCCTTGCACTTACGCGTTGCAACATCCGTAGCAAAACCGCGTCGGGCGCTGACAGAACCTCCGCGCGTCGATCGGCGAAGGCATCTGAATAGATTTCATCCTCGTCGCGGCAACGTAGGTGCTCGCGCTCGCGCCGCAACTCTACTGGACTGGCCTGATTGCGACCTGCGGAAGCTGCAAGGCGACAGCCGCATCAGTCCTTGACGCAGGTAACAACCATGGCGCTGAGGCGCTTCGTGCCCGGAAAAATCCCTTTCCGGCGTCTCGCGTCCGGGTTGATTGTACCGTCCAGCCTTCGTTCATCATTTCCGCCATATGGGCAATCCATCTTTTTGAAGCCCAATATGTAAACGCCGAACACTTCCCCGTACTCCACGGTCTTTACCTGTGCCATCATTTCCTCCCTCCGTTTGCGCCCCCGCTCCCTGAGTAGTGATGGACCGCCAAGCTTGGCTGCTTGCGCCAAGTGTGAAGTTCAGCGTATTTGCGACGGGCAAATATGGGGATCGGAGCAGGAAACGCAATTATTGCTTGGGTCCCGCGCGGGGCAAAATCCTAAATTGCTAATGATTTCTGAAAGCTGAGAAAGCCCATGCCGAAAAACTTTGTGGCGCATATGTAAGGAAATCTCCGACCTCCGAGTGGCGGGGATGGTGACCTATCGGTTGGACGGAATTCTTCTGGCGACGCTGGCCTTGGTCTTGTGGGAAGAGGATGATTTTGATGCGATCGCGCTTCCGAGCCGCGAATGTGACGTGCTAAAGCCGTTCTTGGCCTTATAAACATGGGGTTGCGAAAGCGCAGACCTTCCGCAAGGCTTTCCGCTTATCGAAGCCGGGAACCAATGCTTTGGCGCTTCCGTGGCATCGCGGCAAGACGTTGGGCGCGGCGAGGTGGGCTGGAGCGTAGGTGCCGTGCAGCAGACGTAATCGGGGCTGAAAGAGCCGGAACCCGCAGCGAAATTGGCGCAGCATTGCGGCCATTGCGGCAAAGCGCATTGCCAAGAAAAGCGGCCAGGCGTCGGGCGAACGGGCTTTTATAAGCTCTCTTCCTGCCGGCGCCGCCGCCATCCTCGCGGCGACGAGCGCCCTGGGGCATCGAGAAACATCTGCACGGGCAGTTGGATATTGCCTTCGACGAAGATCGTCGCCGAACGTGGAAGGTTTTCCCGCCTTTGAACCTCGCCGGCGTCCGCCCCACGGTTCTCAACATCCTCAAGCGCGACAAAGCAAAACTCTCCCTCGCGCGCAACCGCCTGAAGGCTTCCGTCAACCCAACCTTCAGAGCCGCATTGCTCGCCTATTTGCAATTTAGGATTCCGCCCTGGCCGTTCACCCCTCTAATCTTGCCGGGCGAAGTGGGAGAGACTATCTGTAAGCTGGCGATCGCGCCCGCGAGATTGGCTGAGTCCTGGCGCCGGGACGCGGGATAACCCGGGCGAGTGTCTCATACACATTTGTTCAAAGCCGTTTGCGCAAAGCAAATTTGCCGGAAGCCGCGCCGCCAGCGAGATGTTGCCGCAAGCGCGGGTGGCGGCAATAGAGGAGCCGGGAGAATATTCTATGCCGAGTTACAAGGCGCCCGTCGAGGAAGTCCTGTTCCTTCTCCGCGATGTCTTTCCGATCCAGCGTTACAATAATCTGCCCGGCTTTGCGGAAGCCACGCCCGATGTCGTGGAGGCAATCGTTTCGGAAGCGGCGAAACTCTGCGAAGAAACGCTGGAACCCCTCAATCAACCTGGCGACCGCGCGGGCTGCGTGCGCGGCACGGACGGCTCGGTTGCAACGCCGCGTGGGTTCAAGGAGGCCTATCGCGCTTTCGTCGAAGGCGGCTGGGTCGGGCTCGCGGCCGATCCCGATTATGGCGGCCAAGGGCTCCCCTACACGCTCGCCGCGATCGTCAATGAATTCGCGAGTTCCGCGAACATGGCTTTTGCCATGTATCCGGGCTTAAGCCAAGGCGCACTTGCCGTCCTGCTGACCCATGGCACGGGCGCGCAGAAAACGATGTTCGTGCCAAAACTGATCAGCGGCGACTGGTCGGGCACGATGAATCTCACCGAATCGCATTGCGGCACCGATCTCGGCCTCCTCAAAACCAAGGCCGTCCCGAATGGCGACGGTTCTTACGCGATTTTTGGCGAAAAAATCTTTATCTCGGCCGGCGAGCACGATCTGGCGGAAAACATTATTCATCTCGTGCTTGCCAGGATCGAGGGAGCGCCCGCTGGCGTCAAGGGCATTTCGCTGTTTGTGGTGCCCAAAATCCTGATCGAGGCGGATGGCTCGCTCGGGCCTGCCAACAAGGTGACCTGCGGCGCAATCGAGCACAAGATGGGCATTCACGCCAATGCCACCTGCGTGATGAATTATGACGGCGCCAAGGGCTGGCTCGTCGGCGAGCCGCACAGGGGCTTAGCCGCCATGTTCGTGATGATGAACGAGGCCCGTCTCGGCGTCGCGATTCAGGGCTTGGCGATCTCGGAGGTCGCCTATCAGAATGCCGCCGCCTACGCCAAGGAGCGCTTGCAGGGCCGCTCAATGTCCGGACCGAAATACCCCGAGAAGCCAGCCGATCCGATCATTGTCCACCCGGACGTACGACGCAGTTTAATGACGATCCGCGCTTTCAACGATGCCGCCCGCGCGCTTGCCATTTGGACGGCGCTGAAATGCGACATCGCGCACCGCTCGAAAGAAAAGACCGAAGTCCGAGCCGCGGCGGACAGCTTGGGCCTTCTCACCCCCGTGTTGAAAGGCGTGTTGACCGATGTGGGCTTTGACAACACGGTCAAGGCGCAGCAAGTCCTCGGCGGCCACGGCTATATCGAGGAATGGGGCATGGAGCAATTCGTCCGCGATGCCCGCATAACCATGATCTACGAAGGCGCCAACGGGATTCAGGCGCTCGACCTCGTCGGCCGCAAGCTTCCCAAGGACGGCGGGCGCGCCATGATGGGGTTCCTCGGCGAAGTCAAATCCTTCGTCAAGGACAACGAAGCCGATGCTTCGCTTGCGGCCTATCTCTTGGGTCTCGAGCAAGGCCTCGCGCATCTCGAACGGGCGACAATGTGGTTCATGCAAAACGCGATTGCCAAGCCCGAGAATGCGGGCGCGGGCTCGTATGATTATATGCACCTTCTTGGGCTGGTCGCGCTTGGCTACATGTGGGCGCAAATCGCCAAGGCGGCGATCGCCAGCAAGGCGGCCGGCAATGGCGACGCCGCCGCGATGGAAGCGAAACTGCTCACCGGAAAATATTTCATGGAGCGCATCATCCCCGAGACAAGCGTCCATCTCGCCCGCATCTCGGCTGGCGCCGGAACGATGATGGCGCTGCCGGCCGAGCAGTTTTGATTTTTCCCCGCGCGCCGCGCGGTAATGCGAACCAGACACCAACCCGAAACCGGGAGGACACGTTGCCCGAAGCTTTCATTTACGATCATGTCCGCACCCCGCGCGGGCGCGGCAAGCCCGACGGCGCCCTGCACGAGGTCTCGACCCTTGGGCTCGCCACGACAGTGCTGCGGGCGATCAAAGAGCGCGGCGGTTTCGACACGCACCTTGTGGACGATGTCGTGCTTGGCTGCGTCGATCCCGTCGGCGAGGCGGGCGGCGACATTGCCAGGGCGGCGGCGCTCGCCGCCGATTATGGCAACCATGTGCCGGGGATTCAAATCAACCGCTTTTGCGCCTCGGGCCTCGACGCGGTCAATTTCGCCGCCGCGCAAGTGATGGCGGGCCAGCATGAACTCACCGTCGGCGGCGGCGTCGAATCGATGAGCCGGGTCGGCATCGGCGCCTCGGGCGGAGCCTGGCCAGTCGATCCCGCGATCGCGATCAAATCCTATTTCTTGCCGCAAGGGGTTTCCGCCGATCTCATTGCAACAAAGTATGGATTTTCGCGTGACGACGTCGATCACTACGCTGTCACGTCCCAACAACGCGCGGCAACAGCGTGGAACGAGGGTCGCTTCAAAAATTCGGTTGTGCCGGTGCGCGACATCAACGGCATCGCCGTGCTCGATCGCGACGAACACATGCGGCCTTCGACCAATATGCAGTCACTCGCCGCGCTAAAACCCTCGTTCGTGATGATGGGTGAGCAGGGTGGCTTCGACGCGGTCGCAATAGATGCCCACCCCGAAGTGGAAAAGGTCGTGCATGTTCACCATGCCGGCAATTCGTCGGGCATTGTCGATGGCGCGGCGGCGGTTCTCGTCGGCTCGGCCGAGGCCGGCGCGGCGATTGCCCGGAAACCCCGCGCGAAAATCCGGGCCTTTGCGAATATCGGCTCCGAGCCGGCGTTAATGCTGACTGGCCCGGTCGATGTCACCAAGAAGGTCTTGGCCCGCGCGAAAATGACGCTCCATGACATCGATCTTTTCGAGGTCAACGAGGCGTTCGCGTCCGTCGTGCTCCGCTACCTCCAGGCTTTCGATCTCGATGCGGCAAAACTCAATGTCAATGGCGGCGCGATCGCGATGGGCCATCCGCTCGGCGCGACCGGCGCCATGCTGCTCGGCACCGCCCTCGACGAACTCGAACGCTTAGGCAAGGGAATTGCGCTCGTCACGCTGTGCATCGGTGCGGGAATGGGCACGGCGACGATCATCGAGCGGGTGTAATTGGAAAGCGCGGAGAGAGACCGATGAACCTCACAAATTTCCGCTTCGAGACCGACGCCAGCGGCATTGCTCTGCTGACCTGGGACATGACCGGGCGCTCGATGAATGTCATCACGCCGCAAGTCATTGACGAGATCGAGCAATTCATTGAGCATGTCACGGCCAACGCCGCGATCAAGGGCTGTGTCGTCACCTCCGGCAAGGACACGTTTTCGGGCGGCGCCGACCTTTCCATGCTCCAGACGGCGGCGGCCGACTATGAGAAGACGAAACAGGAAAAAGGCGAGGAAGCGGCAACAAAGCTCTTTTTCGAGCGCGCGGGCCGTCTCTCACAGGTCTATCGTAAGCTCGAGACCTGCGGCAAGCCTTTCGCCATTGCGATCAATGGCACTTGTCTTGGCGGCGCCTTTGAGCTTGCGCTCGCCTGCCATTACCGGGTCATCGCCGACGACGATAAAGCCAGGGTCGGCTTGCCCGAGATCAAGGTCGGCCTGTTTCCGGGCGCCGGCGGGACGCAACGTGTCGCCCGTCTCATGCCGACAGGCGACGCGCTGCAAATGCTTTTCAAGGGCGAGCAGATCAGGCCGAAAGCGGCGAAAACGATGAACCTCGTGCACGAGGTTGCTCCCGCGGGCGAAATCGTCGCGAAGGCCAAGGCCTGGATTTTGGCGGGTGGCAAGGGCGTCGCCCCCTGGGACGAACAGGGTTTTAGGCTCCCTTCGGGAAAGGTGTTTTCGGCCCAAGGCATGATGGTGTGGCCTGCCGCCAACGCGATCTACCGGCGCGAAACGCATGACAATTATCCGGCGGCCGAGGCGATTTTGCACAGCGTCTACGAGGGCCTGCAATTGCCTTTTGATTTAGCGCTTCGCGTCGAATCGCGCTGGTTCGCCAAGATTTTGCGTTCGCCGGAGGCAGCCTCGATGATCCGCACGCTGTTCATTTCCATGGGCGAACTGAACAAGGGCGCGCGGCGCCCCACGCATGTTCCGGCAATCGCGATCAAGCAGGTTGGCATCCTGGGCGCGGGATTCATGGGCGCGGGCATTGCCTATGTCACCGCAGCCGCGGGGATGGATGTGGTGCTGATCGACCAGGATCAGGCGGCGGCCGAAAAGGGCAAGGCGATTTGCGACAAGCTGATCTCCGGCCAGGTGCTCAAGGGCCGCGCGAAAACCGCCGATAAGGAAGCGCTTCTTTCAAGGATCAAGCCGACCGCCGATTACCAGGACCTTGCGGGTTCCGATCTCGTGATCGAAGCGGTTTTCGAGGATCGCGCGGTCAAAGCCGCGGCGACGCAAAAGGCCCGCGCGGTTCTTGCGCCTGGCACTATCTTTGCCTCGAACACGTCCACGCTGCCAATAACCTCGCTCGCGCAGGCCTATGCCGAGCCCGAAAGTTTCATTGGGATTCATTTTTTCTCGCCGGTGGAAAAAATGCTTCTCGTCGAGGTGATTCTTGGCGAGAAAACCGGGGAGCGGGCGCTCGCCATGGCCTTGGATTATGTCCGCGCGATCAAGAAAACGCCGATTGTCGTGCATGATTCGCGCGGCTTTTACGCCAATCGCTGCGTCGGCAATTATATTCACGAAGGCCACATCATGCTCCTCGAAGGCGTTCCGCCAGCGATGATCGAGAACGTGGCCAAAATGGCTGGCATGCCGGTCGGGCCGCTCGCGCTCAACGACGAAGTCGCGCTCGATCTGACGCTGAAAATCGTCGAGGCAACAAAGCGCGATTTGGGACCGGCGGCCGTCGATCCGGCGCAGGAAAATTTGCTCAAGGCCATGGTCATCGATCACGGCCGGCGCGGGCGCAAGAACGGCAAGGGCTTTTACGACTATCCGGCGCAGGGCGCGAAGACCCTGTGGCCCGGCCTCGCCGCATTTCAACCAACCAAGCGCGATCCGGACACGATCGATGCCAGTGAACTCAAACAACGGTTCCTCGTGACCCAGGCGGTAGAAGCCGCGAGGGTAATTGAGGAAGGCGTCGTGACGGACCCGCGCGAGGCGGACGTCGGCTCGGTCATCGGCTTCGGCTTCGCGCCCTTCACCGGCGGCACGTTGAGCTATATCGAAGGGATGGGCGCGGCAAATTTCGTCGCGCTTTGCGAAAAGCTCCAACAAAAATGCGGCGAACGTTTTGCGCCGCCGCAAATCCTCGTGGATATGGCGAGTGCGCACGAAACCTTTTATGGGCGCTTTTCCAGGCAGACCAACCGCGTTGCTTGAGCATGCGGCGCTTGGCCGGGGCTTTTTAGTATTTTGCGACAATAGGCGCCGCTAGCGGCGACAGCCAATCGAATTTGTAGTTCAAGCCCACGCGGGCGATATGGTACATCGTGCGCGTGCCGAACTGGATCGAGGAACCGGCTACCGGATTGAACAGCACCGGGCGGGCATTGATGAAATCGTACAAATATTCAACCTTCACCGTGAAGTGTGGAGCGATGGCATATTCGGCGCCGATGCCGAGGGCCCCGACATGGGGAAATACGCCCGAGCGTGTCGCGGTACTCGATTCAGCGTTAAAGAACCCTGGCGCGGCGACGCTGTAAAACGTGTCAATCGTTCCATAGGTGAAGCCAGCGGTAAAATAAGGCAGGAAACGGCCCCACGCATAGCCGAGGCGAAGCCGCGCCGTGCCGAAATCCTGGAATTTGGAGCCGAAAATGGCGGTCGCTTGCTGGCCGCCGGTGAAAAGTAGCGTTCCATTGGCGGCGGTCTGGCCTCTGATGCCAGATGCGCTGTTATCGATTTCAATCCCGGCGACGATGTGGAAGAACGGGAGCTCGTAATTAAATCCGGCCTGGAGGCCGCCGATGGGGCCCGACGAGGTGATGCCGCTCGTACCTTGAAAGAAGTCTCCCGGCACGAGGATGCCGAAAGGAAAGGCGAAATGATCGACCCCGCCGCCGGCGTGGACGCCGAGATAGAAACCGGTCCAACTGAATTCGGCGGGTGGCGGCGGTTCAAAAACCGGGGCTTGCGTTATGGAAGGCAAATCGGCGGCTCGCGCCCCGGCGGGCGCCGAGAAGGCACCGAGCAACAAAAGCCCCGCAATGAAACTCCCGCCATGGCGCCGACGAGCAAAAGCTTTGTTGGTCAGTTGCAATCCGTTGCGGCCGTCCATGCGAGTTTGCTCATATTGTCCAAGTCTTGCTTGCCAATAGAGCTTTGGAGCCACGCTTGCGCAAGGTCCGCCAAGGTTTCGAACGGCGAAAACGCAACCGCTGTTGCAAAATGGCCACTCCGATCCTGTCCCCTTATTAAGCAGTTCATCAATAAGCGCATATTTTTATTGAATTGGGGTCGCGTGTGAATCTCTTGGGGCATGAGAAAAGATGACGCCGGCGTACTCGATCGCAACCGGGGCGCCATGAGGCGCCCCTTGCCATTTGATTCGCGCAATCCCACAAGCCAGCGCCGTTTCCGGCGTACCCAATCGCACCAAAATGTTTCACGTGAAACATTTTGGTGCGATTGGGTATCGGCTCGACGCAACGACGTAACAAGGTCTCGATCGGGCAAGCAGCGCTTGTTCGGCACGGTGTAGATTTCGGCCGTCTCGCTGATTATTCCTCGCCGTTCAGTTTGCCGACGACAGACAAAAATTCCTCGCTCAGCTCTCTTGCCTTCGCATCATATTGCCGTTCAAGCTGGAGAAGCTGCGCTTCGTACCTGCAACCCGCCTCGCGAAGTCGCACGACCTTGGCGCCATTTCGTTCCATCCTCTTTTGCGACGGCAAGACAGATCCTGCATTTGTGCCGAGTGCGTCGGCGCGGTTACGTTTCATCATTGCCGTCCTTTGCGCGCGCAAGAACTGCGGCTGCGCTCATACCGATATGGTCGGCCTGTTTCTCGCGTTTAAGTACGAGATCCTTATGCCACCGCGCCGCTTCGAGATGGCGCATCCCATTGCGCAGGATTACGCTTTGCAGACATTCGAGAAAGCACACCTTCCAGGAGCCGGTTAATCTGCTCAAGCCCTGCGACGGATGAAGCAACCACTGGCCTTCAGTATTTAAGTGCTCTTTATCGCCACCAATTTGAACCGCATGGCGCCTGAGCAAAGGCCGGTGATCGAGACCGCGTGGTTTGCGCCCTCTTGACGATTGGAGCAGATTGAAGTCCATTTCCCACCGGTGAGAATTGGTACCATTTGTCTCTGACGACTATTAATATTGTTTAGGAAGCCGGTATGCCGGAAAATTTACGGCGGGGTGTTGCGCCCGTGCAACGGCAGAGCGCGCACGCATCCGGCCCAATCGCGTGGGACTACCTCTTGGCCGGCCTCCCCCGAGGCCGAACCATTGCCGTGATGCTCCGGCCCATCAAAGCCGGCGACATCGGCGCGATGCGCACCAGACTGGCGATTATCTTAATTTCTCGATGTGAGTTTTTGCGTGACGCTGTGGGTCGGCTAAAGCCAACCGCATCGCCGCAGTTCTGCTTTCTCGCCGCTTTGTTAGCTGAGCGGTTTGAACGCCGTGCTCGCGGCGATGAATCACTGATCACGAAAAGAATACCGGTCAACTATAGGCCATCCGCGGATCGAGGGTTCCCGCCCGATCGAATCGAAGGTCTCGTCGAGCCATTGCTTGGCGGCCTCTCGTCTAAGTCCATGCAATTTGCTCAGGAACGACCAGGAGGCATCGAGCTTCGTGGAGGCTGCGAAGGGTTCAAGGTAGCGGCCGCCGCCAATCCGATGCTCGAAAGGGCGCATGTAGTTGTCGCGATAATTTGCCCGAATCGACCAGCCTATTGACGAATTCGATCGCCCGCAGCTCGCCCATCAACGCGCCATTGAAGGTGATCTCATTTAGGCGATCCTGAATTTCGTGGGCGGAACGCGGCACCTCGTCGCGCTCGATCGGGTTGATTTGGACAATAACAATGTCGAGAGACGCGGTCCTATAGAACAACGGGAACAGGGCGGGATTGCTCATGTAGCCACCGTCCCAATAAGACACGCCGTCGATTGTCACGGCCTGAAACAAATAGGGCAGGCACGCCGAAGCCATGACATGATCGGCGGTAAGGTCGGCGCCTTTGAAAACCTTGTTCCTACCAATTGCATGTTGAATCCGAGCGAGCCCGTCGAAGGCCGCATCGGGCGAGAGGCTAGAAATGCGGCTTTCGACGTCTTGCACTCGAAGTGCACATTCGCTCGGATGCGTCAAAACTCGATTACTGCTGTTTCTTTAGCCAGTCGTCGACTTTCTTGCGCCCGCGTCTTTGGCCGGCGCGTTCCTGAAATCTTGCCTTCGAGCTGTTCGCGCTTGCCGGCGACATTGTCGAGATCGTCATCTGCAAGATAAGCCCATTCCTGCTTGTTCTTGGCCTTTAAATTCTTCCAGGGTTCTTCGATACAATTCCAATCCATTGCAATCTCCTTATGATAAAGGTACGGCACCGTTTGAACGCCACCTTGGGGCAAATCCCGTTGGACAGAGTTTGGATTGTTCAATGATTTGCGATTGCAACCCCTCCTTCGGACCTTTCCATGGCGTGTCACTTGATTGATCCCGATGCTCGACAAGACGCTTTGGCTGCTTCGCAACGGCTCAAGATGGCGCAGTCCGCGCATGCGTATGTCAGAGGCAACACTGCGCAGTTTTACGATTGGCTGCGTCATCTGAAGCGGGGCCACCTGCCCGAAGGGCCACCTGTCTGGATTTGTGGGGATTGCCACCTCGGAAACCTAGGCCCGCTTGCGCACTCGGACGGTCGCGTCGAGATCCAGATCAGAGATCTGGATCAGGCGGTGATCGGAAATCCCACTCATGACCTCGTTCGACTTGGGCTTTCATTGGCTTCCGCCGCCCGCGGTTCCGATCTTCCTGGGGTCACCACGGCGCGTATTTTGGAGCAGATGATTGAGGGCTATGCCGGCGCCATGGAACCCGGGCGAACGAACGGCGTGGAAGTTGAGGTCCCCGAGGAGATGCGCGCTGCGGTCAAGACTGCCAGACGCCGGTCGTGGCAGAACCTCGCGAATGAGCGGATCGAGAATACCAAACCGACTATACCTTTGGGTAAGAGGTTCTGGCCCTTGGCTGCCGACGAACGGTCCGAAATCTCGCATCTGTTCGAAAAGGAACATGTTCGCCAACTCGCTAGCACGCTGCGCTCTCGCAAAGACAATGCGCCCGTGGAAATGCTTGATGCCGCCTACTGGAAAAAAGGGTGCAGTTCGCTCGGGAAACTTCGCTATTGTGTGCTGCTAGGCGTCGGAGACAAGCAGTTGGAGTTATGTCTGATGGATCTGAAAGAAGCCGTGCAAGCTGCCGCGCCGGCGGTTGATTCCGCGGACATGCCTGAAGACCAGGCGCAACGGGTTGTGGAGGGCGCGCGTCATTTGTCACCGTATTTGGGAGAACGGATGCGCGCCATTCAATTGTTCGGACGCTCGATCTTTATCCGCGAGCTTCTACCGCAGGATCTGAAGATAGAGCTCGATACACTTACACGTGAGCAGGCTATGAATATCGCTCGCTTCCTCGCCAATGCGGTTGGGAAGGCTCATGCACGTCAGATGGACGAAGACACTCGATCGAAATGGGCCAAGGACGTAAGCAGGGCCCAGACCGGCGACCTTAAGGCTCCTTCCTGGCTCTGGAGCAGCGTCGTCGACCTCCTTGCAATTCACGAGAAGGCATATCTGGAGCACTGTCGGCTCTACGCGCTGAACGAGTCCCAATAGGCGCGCCGATCGGCGGCGTTGTGCTCGATCCGTTCATGGGAAGTGGCACCACGTCGCCCGAAAGCATAATCGAGCCTTCATCGGGATGATTTTCGAGCCGATTTGGTTCGGCGACGAGCGTCCTGTCGAATATCTCAACGACGACCCGAAGCAGCCGAGCCTCAAAAAACCGCAAGATACTTTAGCAGCGAGATGATGCCGAGCGGGCTTGTTTTAGTCACGCTGCGTTTTCCGTCTGTCTGGCATCGGCTTTGGCGCCGGAACTAGCGCCAAAACAACACTAGGAGAGGAATGATAGGAAGCGGAACTCCAGTCAGCCAAAGCAGTGCGCCTTTACCCAAGTTCATATTCGATACTCGATCATTCGAGGGAAATTGTAGCGGCGGCGGACCGCTGGCAACGCGGTGGCGAACCTTTGGTTCCCGGCCACTGATCGATGAGGGCTGGCCTCGCCGCCCTGCAAGGCGAGACTGACCTTTTTTACCCGGTCCAGTCGACCGGGTCGTTTGCCTCCGTCATGCCAACTCCCTGGCCAGTTTCACTCGGCGGTCCAGCCGCCATCGATCGAGTAATTGGCGCCGGTGATCTGCGCCGCCGCGTCGGAACAGAGAAAGACGAAGAGCGAGGCAACCTGATCCACGGTCACGAATTGCTTGGTCGGCTGGGCGAGCAAAATCACATCGTGGATGACCTGTTCGCGCGTCATGTCGCGCGCCGCCATCGTGTCGGGGATCTGCTTTTCGACGAGCGGCGTCCAGACATAGCCGGGCGAGACGCAGTTGACCGTGACGCCGAAGGCCGCGAGTTCAAGCGCCGCCGTCTTGGTCAGTCCGGCAAGGCCATGTTTGGCGGTCACATACGCGGATTTAAATGGCGAAGCGACGAGCGAATGGGCCGAGGCGGTGCCGAGAATACGGCCCCATTTGCGCGCCTTCATGCCGGGGATCGCGGCGGCCATTGCATGGAACGCGGCGGAGAGATTGATGGCGATGATCATATCCCAGTTTTCGCGCGGAAATTCCTCGATCGGCGCGACATGCTGAACCCCGGCGTTGTTGACGAGGATGTCGACCGAGCCGAGTTTCGCCTGGGCTTCCTTCACCATGGCATGGATTTCGTCCGGCTTCATCATGTCGGCGTCCGAATAAACCGCCGTGACGCCAAACTCCTTCGCCATGCCCGCCCGCTCGGCTTCGATCGCCGCGGCATCGCCCATTCCATTTATCATGACATTGGCGCCCTCCTTGGCGAGGGCACGGGCGATGGCAAGACCAATGCCGCTGGTCGAGCCGGTCACGATGGCATTGCGCGCTTTAAGGGTCATATGTCCTCCAGGGGCCTGCAAGGAAGTGGGCCGGGCGAATTCCTGCATTACAATGCTACAACAGCGCGACGGAAAGATGAAACGAAACTGGAGCTTTGGGGCTTAAAGGTCGCATTAATCGCCCATTTGGGATATGATAGCGATATGAATGTTTCACGTGGAACACGCCGGGAAAAGCTTCCCGGGGCCGGCGACCCGGAGGGTCCTGGCAATGGGGGGCCCCTCGCCGCCGCGCTGGCGCTCTGCCGCCGCGACAAAATAAGCCTGACGCCCGGAAGGCGGCGTATTCTCGAAATTTTGGCCCGCGAGGGCCGCCCGCTCGGCGCCTATGAGATGATCGATAGGGTGGCGCAAGCGACCGGCAAGCGACCGGCGCCCATTTCGATCTACCGGGCGCTCGATTTTCTGCTCGAAAACAGCCTCATCCACAAACTCGCATCGCGCAATGCCTTTCTCGCCTGCGGCCACGGTCACGCCGCCCAGGAGCCGATCGTGTTTCTCATTTGCGAGGTATGCGGCGAGGTCGTCGAGGCGACCTCGGCGGAGTTGCGTGGGGCTCTCGGAGAGCTTGCGGCGGACGCCAAATTTTCGCCCCGCGCGCAGGTCATGGAAGTCGCGGGCCGCTGCCGGATCTGCGCCGCGGCGTAAGGGCGGCCGTGAACTAGCTTGACTGTTATATGCTCAGACGGAATTTGATCCACGTTGTCCCAGAGGCCGACCTCATGGCTGTCGTCAGGACGGCGGGAGTTGAACCCGGACACGCATCGGACAGTGAGTCGCTCCGAGCGCGTCACGCATCGGAATCCAATTCAGCTCGATCCAACAATCCAGGCGCCAGCCGCGACGAAGCCTAGTCCCGCGATGCGGGAGATCAGGCGACCGACCGGTACAATCTTTTCGATGAGCACGAAGGCAGAGATCGTGGCGATCCACAGCACATTCATCACGCCGCCGACGAACAACAGCGCCATCAACGCCCAACAACAGCCGACGCAATGAGCGCCATGGCGCAGGCCGAGCGCCAATGAAGCCGACGGATCGCGATGGAACCCACCTTGCCGATGAATGAACAGGAGCGGCGACTGGCATTGCGCCAGACATGTATCCTTGAGTGGCGACCACTGGTAGACGCCGGCCGTGATCAGAACGATTCCGCCGAACACTTGGCTAGTGCCCGCCATCATGGAGTTGAGCAAGGCCGTGCGCTCAAGCGCCCACTGCGCCACGGTCGCGACGAGCGCAAAACCGACCCATGTCAGGAGATACCCGGTTGCGAACCAGCCGGTCGCCGCAAACGGCTTACCCTGCGCCAATGCTTGCCGCCCGACGCGCGCGTAGATCAGAATCATTGGCGCGGCGGATGGGGTCATCATTCCGACCATCATCACCGCCCACATGGCGAAGACGTATGCGAATTCGATTGCTTGCCACGGCGCGAGCGCAGGCGCCATGATCCCAATACCGGCGGGAATCATCCCGAACCCGGTCATATCCATTCCACCCATGCCCATGTCCGCGGCAAGCCACAGCACATCAGTCCATGCGAGCGCCGTCAGCGCGGCGAGCGCAACCGCGACAATGATGCGGTCGCGGCGGAGTAAAACCTCGAGAAGCGCCTCGGTCATGGGTCGTTAGCGGATTACGCCGGTTCCGGTGATATTCAGCTCGGCGAAATGAGCGTGCGAGTCCTCAAGATTGAGCTTGATGGCACCCATCGTCTTCGCCCAGCCGCGCCCGACCTCGGCCAAAGTAAATTCAAAGCCATTCGGCATGTTGAAGCGCGCGCGGTGCTGTTCCTTTGTCACCGGATTTACGATCGGCTCGCCGCGCGCTTCCACGACGCCCTGAACGATAAAACGCGCCGTACGCGCGTTCACATCGATGTCGAGGTCGATCTTGGCGAAGACCGGATCGTGAACCTTTTCAAGCATCGATCCGTAGACCTGAAAGAATGTCGCGCCTGGTTCAGTGTCCTGACCGCTCATGATGCGCAGAATAGCCTCGCGCTGCGCGGGGCTCGCGCGCTCATCGACGATGGGGACTGCTTCGCCGTGGCCCTCATGGATCGGGCCAGGCCAGGCAAACACGCCTGCGAAATTCAGCCCGTCGAGCTTAGTGTCGCCGTGGCGGCCCTCATCGACCATAATCCCGAGAACCGCCTTACAGTTGCCGTGGGTCGGTAGGGCATTGAACTGGCAAGGGCAACCGTATGCGCAATTGCAGTGGGAAAAATTCCGGCCTTTGAGATGCCATTCAATGTCCGCCATTGCCGCCTCCAAATTCTTGTTGCAGAACCGCCGAGATCAAGCTGGCGGATGAACCAGGGATCGGTGTGAACGCTAGCATTCTGCCAGGGTACCCGAAAGCCAAAAGGCAGCGTCCGCGATGCTTCCAACTTTTTGGACGTCACAGCTATTGCTACAATTCCCTGATCGTCAGATCGGGCTGCGCCTTGTGACGCCGCGGTAAAAGTTATGCTATGTAAAGGGTGGAATTGTCGTAAGAGTTACCCGGAAATTGTTTGCTCGCGTGCCGCCAACCGTTCGCGCCCCCGCAAGCTTCTCGCATGGTCGCGCGCCGGATACTCGGTAAAAATCCCACGTCCCCCATGGCGATTGCCGGTTTGAAGCGTTATCTCCAACCTCCGCCGGGGCTTATAAAGAAACCGGGCGGCATCGCCGCGGTTCGTGTTTCATGACGCGCATGGGTCGCAAAGCGCGGCGACCCCGGCTCGAAGGGGCTTAACCCCGTGCGAATCATGACGAAGTGTGGCGCGGGCGCCGGATCTTCGGGCAAAACCAGCCCCTTCTCTCCTGGCCGGGAAGAGGTTATATTGCATTGCAACAACCGGGTGCCGCCAATTGTACCGGCGCATGGCCGCAGCCTCGAAGGACATTCGAATGGGGCAACAAATCGCGCAAGAGCAAGACCCGCCAGCCGCGCGGAGTGAGGCCTGCGATCAAGCCGTCCCGCGCAAGGCCGCCTTTGCCGCGATGGCGCTCGGGTCGCTTGGCGTCGTCTACGGCGACATCGGGACGAGCCCGCTCTACGCGTTGCGCGAATCGCTTAATCATATCAAAGCCGCCGGGGTGACCGACACGGGGGTGATTGGAACCGTGTCCCTGCTCCTCTGGGCATTGTTTTTTACGGTGACCGCGAAATATGTGCTGTTTCTCATGTACGCCGACAACAAGTGCGAAGGTGGCACTTTGTCGCTGATGGCGCTGGCCCAGTCGGCGCTCGGCCATGGCGTGGCGCCGGTTTTTTTTCTCGGTGTCGCGGGGGCGGCGTTGTTTTCGGGCGACGCGGTCATCACGCCGGCGATCTCGGTTCTTTCCGCGGTTGAAGGCCTCGAGCTCGTCACACCGGTTTTTTCAGCCTATATCCTGCCGCTCACCATCGTCATTCTGATTTCGATTTTTTGGGCGCAAAGGCGGGGGACCGCGCGCGTCGCGGCCTTCTTCGGCCCTGTCATGGCGCTTTTTTTCCTGGTGATCGGCTTTCTCGGCGCGGCCCACATCGGCGACGCGCCACGCATCCTTCAGGCCTTCAATCCGATCCATGGCTTAAGGTTTCTGGCCGGCCACGGCATGCTCGGTTTCGTGGTGCTGGGCTCGGTATTTCTTGCCGTGACCGGAGCGGAAGCGCTTTACGCGGACATGGGCCATTTCGGCCGCGCGCCCATTCAGACGGCGTGGATGGTCTTCGTGCTGCCGGCACTGACCTTGAACTATCTCGGCCAAGGGGCGCTCGTTCTCTCCGATCCGTCGGCAGTGGAAAATCCGTTTTTCCTACTCGCGCCGCACTGGGCGCTGCTGCCGCTGGTCATCCTTGCCACGGCCGCCACGGTCATCGCGAGCCAGGCCGTTATAACCGGCGCCTTCTCCATGGCCCGCCAGGCGATCCAGCTCGGACTGTTGCCGCGGATGCTTATCTTGCACACCTCGGACACTCAGGAGGGCCAAATCTTCATTCCGCGCATCAACCGTCTGCACTTGCTCGGGGTTCTCCTGCTGGTGCTTTTGTTCAAGAATTCGAGTTCGCTGGCCTCCGCCTATGGCATCGCGGTGAGCGGCACGATGGTGGTGACTACCGCGCTCGCATTCATTGTGGTGTGGAAATTCTGGCATTGGCCGGTCTGGCTGGCGGCGCTGTTCGTGTCCCCATTCCTTGCGATCGATCTCGCTTTTCTTGCCGCCAATCTCTTGAAGATCGTCGATGGCGGCTGGGTGCCGCTGCTGTTCGCGGGCTGCGCGATGGTCGTGATGTGGACCTGGGTTCGTGGCACGAGGCTTCTCACGCAAAAATTCCGCCGCGATTCGATCCCGACTCCCGATCTCATCCGGATGCTGGAGAAATCGAAACCGACGCGGGTCGCCGGAACCGCGGTTTTCCTGTCGAGCACGCCCGAGATCGCGCCGTCCGCCTTGATGCATAATCTCAAACACAACAAGGTTTTGCACGAACGTGTCTGGCTTTTGTCGGTGTTGACCGAGGATACGCCCCGTGTTCCCGCCGGCAAACGCTATCAGATCGAGAAGCTTTCCGAGGATTTCACCCGCTTGATCTTGCATTATGGCTACATGGAAAGTCCGCGCGTTCCGGCGGCGCTGGCCTCGCTGCGCAAGGCTGGCCTGAAATTCGACATCATGACGACATCCTTCTTTCTCGGCCGCTGGTCAATCAAGCCCGCCCCCAATTCGGGCATGCCTTTGTGGCAGGACCGGCTTTTTATCGCGCTGTCGCGGCAAGCGGCGAATGCGACCGACTTTTTCTCCATTCCGTCGGACCGCGTCGTCGAGCTCGGCGCCCAGGTGACGGTGTGATTTTTGCGCACGCGGGGCCGCGCAAAGGTAAGAAAAACGCCCGGCGCCCAAGAACCCGAAAGCCAGCCGCGCACCGAAGCCCTCACCCTGAGGAAGCCCGAAGGGCCGTCTCGAAGGGCGGCGGCCGCGGCCGTGCTCGACGTGCGGGAATTTGTTCCGGCGCCGGGTCAGGGCGCGATTGCCATCACGGTGCGCAGCGGCGATGACGCCACGCGGGCACTCCTCGCGCCGGTTCTCGATGCGGCGACGGGCGTGGCGCTTGCGACGGAGCGCGCTTTTTTGAGGGTTCTCGATGGCTCCTGCAAAACGCCGATCGGCGCATTTGCGTGGGTCGAAACGGATAGCATCGCATTCCGGGCCATCGTGCTGAAACCCGATGGCTCGCGCTTTTTCGAGACGGCGGGATCCGGGCCGCTCGCCGAGGCGGCAACGCTCGGAGAAACCGCGGGCCGTGATCTTGCGGTGCAAATCCCGGCCGGTTTTTTCGATCCTTAGCGTCATGGACTTGCGAGAGCGGTGGATTTAGCTCAATTCATAGGGTTGCCTAAACCTTGCGGGATAGAAAGTTTTGGGCAAGCGTCGCGCCGAGCACGCGTTCGCGGCTTTCCCATCTGGTTCCTTATTGGGCCTTACGCGACCGCCAACAAGAGAACAACCCTGCACCTCGCAGCGCGGGAGCGTCCATATGGGCGCCCGATGCGCCGCCGCACATGTTATCCAAACACCGACTTTGCAACGCAGTTGAGGATGCGGAAATGAACGACTTGTTGGTGGTAATTGAGCCGTTGGCGTTCTTCTTCGTAGCCATTAGTCTCTTCGCGCTGCTTGGGGTGTTGGGCTATCAGAAGAAAACGGGCGCGGCCTTCGTCGCGCTTTTAGGAGCGGTACTCAGCGCTTCTTTCGTATATCTAGACCACATTTCGGAGATCGCGGCGACGGCGACCAGCTTGACGATCAAGGTGCGTGAGGCATCCGACGCGCTGGTAGGTCTTAGGAAGGTTGCTGCGCTAACCGGGGCGGCACTGATTAGTGATGAGCTTGTTCCAGGCGAAGCAGCAGTGGTCGAGAATGTCGTCGTAGGATTCGAAGACGCGGTTCGAGAGCCAGTTGTCGCGCATGAATTGCCAGATGTTCTCGACCGGATTGAGCTCGGGCGATTTCGGCGGCAACGGCAAGAGCGTGATGTTGTCCGGGACGGGAAGCTTCGCCGAGACATGCCACCCGGCCTGATCGAGAAGAACGAGCGCATGCGCGCTTGGTGCGACCGCAAGCGAGATTTCTTCGAGATGCAGGGCCATGGCCTCGCTGTTGCAGGAGGGTAGTACGAGCCCGGCGCCTTTTCCTTCGGCCGGGCAGATGGCGCCGAAAATATAGGCTGAACTCGTCCTCTGGTCGTGCGGCGCCGAAGGCCGTGTCCCGCGTTTCGCCCATCGGCGGGTGACCTTGTTTTTCTGCCCGATCCGAGCTTCGTCTTGAAACCAAATCTCTATCGGCTTGCCAGGAGCCTCTTTTGCGGCGGTCTCCTCCACGAGGGCGAGAAAGTTTTTTTAAAAGCCGCCGCGGCTTCCTCGTCTTGCGCATGATGGCGCGGTCGCGCCGAGAGCTTGCGAAAGCCCATATGCCGCAGCTCGCGGCTGAGCGTCGGCTTGGAGATCGAAACCCGGAACTCTTCGAAGAGCCACTGCGCCAGATCGATCAGCCGCCAGCGGACGACGCCATGCAGGGCGGGAATCGGCCCATCTTCCACGACCTGCCGCAAGGCTTGGCGCTGGCGCTCGCCGAGGATGCTGGGAGCGCCCGGCGCTTTGCCGGTCAAGAGACCATCAGGACCTTTGGCGTTGAAACGGACAACCCAGTCGCGCACGATCTGCACCCCGACCCCGCCGATCCGCGCCGCATCCGGCCGCGAGCCGCCATCATAAATCTCGGCCAGTGCCAAGAGACGCCGGGTCTGATCGGGGTCACGCGATCGCCGCGCCAGCATGCGCAGGCCAATCGTGTCAAAGTCAGAGCGAAGCGGAACCGGAGTCGACATGGCAAACTCTCCCAAAAGCTGTTTGCCATGGTGAATCAGATAAATGCCGATTTGGGAATCCGCCTCAGGAGTCAAACTTTCAGAGACTTGGTATAAGGCGCTTGACGAGTATCGCTATTTCCTGAGAGCCGGACAGCACCAAGATGTGCAATTTTGGCGCGATCGAGATTCTTGTCCGACTGACCCGCCATCCCTGATCGGGGACAGCAAGCGTAAATGTAGAGGTTGAACGGCGTATGTGCATATTTCAAGAAAAATGCATCGCGCGGAAGCACCTGCGGTATAAGGGGAAATCGTGCTTTTTGACACTCAAAAAAGAAAGACGCGCCGCACGGCGGCGCGTCTTGGCGTCAAGTGCCATATAGGCGTTTACCTTCGTTCCCCTTGCGAGAAATAGTTCTCAGGGGGAATCCCGGAGGCGTTTCGGTTCTTCAGCTTGCGATGGCAGGGAAGCTCTCTGTTCGCGCTGCGCAGTGATATTCAGCTGTAGTAGCTTGTATTTGATCTTACAGACGGCGTCCTTTTGGAGATGGCCGGTTCACTGCCGATGGTGGTCAGGCAGCGATCATTTTTTCCCTCCCAATCGGGATGGCGTCAAGGAATGTTTGCAGCGGCGTCTTGCCGAAGCACCAGCGGCCTTGATGCGGTCTCTCCTCGTTGTAGCTTTTGACCCATAGATCGAGGTCGTCCTGCAAATCCCCGATCGAGGCATAGAGCCTCTTTCGGAAGGCGATGCGATAGAACTCATCCAGCACTGTCTTGTGGAAGCGCTCAGCGATGCCATTCGTTTGTGGGCTCTTCGTCTTGGTCCTGGAATGGTCAATATCTTCCACCGCGAGATAGAGCTCGTATTCGTGATGCTCGGGATTGCCGCAATATTCGGTGCCGCGATCGGTCAGAACAGGTGAGAGCTTCACTTCCTTTTCGTCGAAGAAGGGCACGACCCGATCGTTCAAGAGGTCGGCCGCGGTGATCGGCGTCTTGCGATCATAGAGTTTGGCAAACGTCACTTTCGAATAGGTGTCGATGAAGGTCTGTTGGTAGATGCGGCCGACCCCTTTCATGTTGCCAACATAGAACGTGTCCTGCGCCCCGCAGTAGCCCGGGCATTCGCTCTCGAACTTGGCCCGTGCGCCTCCTTTTCGGTCTTGGCTTTCTCCAAGGCTATGACCTGCGCCTCGGTCAGGATCCGGCCTTGCCTCAGCAACCTTGGCTTCCAGCGCCTTGAGCCGTTTCTTCATCGTCTCGAGATCATGGCGCTGCCAGACGCCGCGCACGCCGGCCGGCGAGATCGAGTGGCCAAGTTTCCTCATTTCGTTAGCGACGCGGATCTGGCCGAAGGCCGGCTGCTCCAGCGAGAATTCAACGATCCGCGCCTCGATCTCGGGCGCGGTCCGGTTCGCCAGGATTGGCTTCCTGCGGCTGATCTCTTGCAACGCCAGCTCGCCGCCTTTGTCATAGAGTTCCTTGAGGCGGTAGAAGCTGTCGCGGCTATAGCCGAGCATCTTGCAGGCCTGGCTCACATTGCCGAGCTGCCTGGCGAGCTTGAGCCAAGCCCACCTTTCCTTTGATAATCTTCTGGTCCTTGGTCATCGTCGGTGTCCTCGTCCAGCTTTAAATTCGCCTGCGACCGCTCCACGCTCTCGATGATCGCAATAAAGTTTTCCGTTCCGGGATTTCGGGCAAGTGACCTGCAACTGAACTTTCATCCAGCGACGGTTAGAGCCTCGGCAGTTGATGCGCCTTGCGGCGCGGTGAGATCAGCGGCATAGGCCGCAGGTGTCTGGTAGCCGAGCGAGGAATGCGGCCTCGCGGTGTTGTAATCGTAGGCCCATGAGCCAATGACCTGCCGGGCGTGATCGAGACCGACGAACAGGGTCTCGTTCAATAGCTCGTCACGCATCCGGCCGTTGAAGCTCTCGCAGAAGCCGTTCTGCGTCGGCTTACCAGGGGCGATGTAGTGCCAATCGATGCGGTGCTCGGCACACCAGGCGAGGATGGCATTCGAGGTGAGTTCGGTCCCATGATCCGATGCGATCATGTCGGGCTTGCCGCGCCGTTGGAGCAGAGTGCTCAGTTCCCGTGCCACCCGCTTGCCGGAGATCGAGGTGTCGGGGACCGCCGCCAGACATTCCCGCGTTACATCGTCGACGACGTTCAGAATGCGGAAGCGCCGGCCACAAGCAAACTGATCGTGCACGAAGTCGAGTGACCAGCGGGCATTAACCTTGGCCTCGATCAGGATCGGCACCCGCGCTCTGACGGCACGCCGCCTAACGCGACGGCGGCGCACTGTTAGCCCTTCCTCGCGATAGAGCCGGTAAATCCGGTTGATGCCGGATGGCTCACCCTGCTGGCGCAGCAGGACGAACAGCCGTCTATAGCTGAACCGCCGGCGTGCATTGGCCAGATCGCGCAGCCGGCACCGGAGCTCGGTATCAGGCGGCCGGCAGAATTGATACCGGATGCTGGTCCGATCGGCGGCGATGACGGAGCAGGCCCGCCGCTCGCTCATCTGGAACATCGTCCGAAGATGAGCGACAGCCTCGCGCTTTACGGCGGGCCCTACCATTTTTTTCCCAGAAGCTCGCGCAGGGCCGAGGCGTCGAGCATCGACTCCGCCAGCAGCTTCTTCAGCTTGCCGTTCTCGTCTTCGAGTGCCCGCAGCCGTTTGGCATCCGAGACATCCATCCCGCCGAACTTGGCCTTGCAGTTGTACAGCGTCGCTTCCGACATCCCGTCCTTCCGGCAGAGTTCCCCAGCCTTCGCGCCAGCCTCATGCTCCCGCAACACTGCGATGATCTGTTCTTCCGTAAACCTGCTTCGCTTCATCGGTCCGTCCCTTGTTCAGGCTCGGACTCTAACTCCTCGTGGAGGAATATCTCAGTGGCAGGTCACAAGCTTCAACCGCTCCTTTAATCCAGCGTCCGTTAGCACCCACGAAATTTCAATCACCTCTTGCTCCATGCGGCCGAACAGCACTACGGCGTCAGCTATGGAAAGCTTGACCCACTGGAGAAGCTCTAACGAAAGGTGGACGCCCTCGGGCATTGGAACGTGCATGGCTAGACGGTTCCTTTTCTCAAGATCCCCAACTTTAAAGGTCAACCCGCACTCTGGTGCAAAAATATTCCGTCGTTTACGGCCGGGATATTGCTTGTGACGGACGAGACCAAATGGCAGCGGCCCGGGAATCCCGCAACCTCGTTTCCGTCAGCGAATTTTACATCGGGGGTAACTTGCGGCAAACCGGGTAAGCCATCGAGGCGGCGCCGCCGCGCTTTTGGAATTGCACCAAAAAATCGTTCGATCTTACAGGATTGAAGAGGCAACTTCTGTATTTTGTCTTGTAAGGTTTTGGAGCCAAATCGTACCAAAATGCTTCACGTGAAACATTTTGGTACGATTGGGTTCGCCCAAAACGAACCCCGGCTTGTGGGTTTGCGTGAGCCGGCCGTATCACCGGCTTCGCATATTCCCCGTTCCTCCAGCCTTTGCGCCAAAACCCTATTTGGCTTACGATGGAGACAACGATAGCCGGAATGGCCGGAAGGAATCGCCATCATGACAGGTTCTCCTGCGAAGGCCGCCGTGGCCGGACCTCGCTCGGTCGCGTTGATCGGCCCCTATGGAAGCGGCAAGTCCACCTTGTTCGACGCTTTGATGGCCGCGGCCGGCGCGCCCCTGAAACGTCCGGGCGATATCCGCAAACGGGTCGTGAGCACCGAGTTGAGGCTCGGACATTGTTCCTTTCTGGCCGATCGCTGGTCGATCGTGGATTGCCCCGGTTCGGTCGAATTCGCCTATGAGACGGAAGGGGCGCTCGCGGCGGTCGATCTCGCCATTGTGGTCTGCGAGCCCACGGCCGGCCGGGCGTCCAGCGTGCCGCTCTTGCTGAAAGCGCTTGAGGAATACCGGCTCCCTCACCTTATCTTTGTCAATAAGATCGACACTCTTGCCGGCTCCTTCGACGACACGCTCGCGGGCCTCCAGGCGCATTCGAAGTACCCGCTAGCGCCACGCCAATTGCCGATCCGCGAGGGCGACGCGGTGACCGGCTATATCGATGTCGTGAGCGGACGCGCCTACCGGTACAGGCCTAACCAAGGCGCGGATCCAATCGAGATTCCCTCGCAACTCCGCGATCCAGAGAAACAAGCGCTCGATGGGCTCGCCGAGGTGCTGGCCGACCAGGATGATGCGCTCTTGGAAAAACTGATCGAGGAAGTCGCGCCGACATCGGCGGAAATCTACCAGCAATTGCGCAAGGATCAGGCCAGCGGCACGATCGTCGAGGTTTTGCTTGGATCGGCCGCGCGCGGGCAGGGCATCTTGCCCCTTTGGAAGACGATGCGACATGACGTGCCGGATGCCGCCAAAACTGCCGCCCATCGCGGCGTCGCCGCTGAAGGAGAGGCGCTCGTCCAGATCTTCAAGACGGTGCAGGCGGGCAAGCTTTCCTTTGGCCGGATCTGGCGTGGCGTGCTGCGCGATGGCGCGACGTTCGACGGAGCGCGCGTCGGCGGCATTCACCGTTATGCCGGCGGCGAACCGGTCAGGACGCCGGAAGCCGATGCGGGGGAGTTGATCGCGCTCGGCCGGCTCGATGGGGTAGCGACCGGGACGATCCTTGGAACCCTGGGCGCGACAGGGTCCTTGCCCTATCCCACGCCCTCGCCCCCGGTCTATGCGCTCGCGATAATGGCAAAAGACCGCAAGGACGATGTCAAGCTCTCGGGCGCGTTGCACAAGCTCGTTTCGGAAGACCCGGCCCTTGGCGTCGAACACGCCGCGGAAACCGCCGAGACGATCTTGAGCGGGCAGGGCGAAATCCATCTCAATGCGGCCCTCGAACGGCTCGCCACGACCTACAATCTCCAAATTGCCACGGCCCCACCGAAAATCGCGTTCAAGGAAACGATCAAGCGCCGGGTGTTCCAGCATTCCCGGCTTAAACGCCAAACCGGCGGCCATGGCCAATTCGCCGATGTCAAGCTGGAGATCGAGCCGCGCGGCCGGGGCGAGGGCTTTCTGTTCACCGATAAAATCGTGGGGGGCACGGTGCCGAAGCAATATATTCCCGCGGTCCGCGAAGCGGCCGAGGAGGCCATGCAAAAGGGACCATTCGGCTATCCCGTCGTCGATGTCGGGGTGACCCTGGTCGATGGCACCTTCCACGCCGTGGACAGCTCCGACATGGCGTTCAGAACCGCGACACGCTTGGGGATCGGCGAGGGTCTCGCCAAGGCGGAGCCGGTTCTGCTCGAGCCGATTGAACACGTCACGGCGAGCGTGCCGAACATTTTCACCGCCGCGGCACAACGCTTGCTGACCGGACGCCGAGGCCAGATTCTTGGCTATGCCGAGCGGCCCGGCTGGCCTGGATGGGACGACGTCGAAGCGCTCGTGCCGGCCGCGGAGTTGCATGACTTCATCATCGAACTCCGGTCCGACACGATGGGGCTTGGCCACTTTCGCCGGCGCTTCGATCATCTCGCGGAAGCCCGCGGCATGACGCCGTAGCGGCAGCGCGTAAACGCGGCATCTGTCGCCTAGCCCTATCGCTTAAACACCCGCGGATGCTAAACATTGTTCTGTCCTTTAATCATTGTGGCCAGGTTTTTGTTTTGCGTTTGCCGGCCCGGATAGAAGTTACGGCAGTCTTGGAGACGAACCATGAAGCTCAAGATCGTCCCTATCGGCAATTCGCTCGGCGTTATTCTGCCGAAGGATACGCTTGCCAAACTCAAGGTCACTGGCGACGATGCCGTTTTTATCACCGAAACAGCGGACGGCGTCCGGATCACCCCGTATGACCCGGAATTTGAAGCCCAAATGAATGCGGCAAAAGGGGTGATGAAGAAGCGGCGCAATGCCCTTCGAGAATTGGCGAAATGATTTGGGTTGGTTTGGCGACAATTCTTGCCATTCATGAAGAACAAATCGCTGAACACGGCGGAGCAAGCGGCGTACGCGATCTCGGCGTGTTGAGCTCCGCCCTCGACCGGCCCAAAAACAGTTCAGCTCATGAGACAGACGGGGACTGAGGCCTCGCTCGGCTGGCCGCGGCCTACAGCCATGGGATCTCTAAAAACCGCCTTTCATTGACGGCAATAAGCGGACAGCTTTGGTTGTCACGGAAACCTTCCTCTATCTGAACTGGCATTCCCCAGATAACCGGGAATGTGCCAAGCGCGTATCATTGATCTCCTGCCGTGACATCGGACATTCGTCCTATACCGGCATTATTTTCCGGATCGCCCGCTTATTGAGGTTGAGATTGCCGCGCTGCGGCGCTGCTGTGGTGCTCCGGCACACCAAAACCAGTGACATGGGCGGATCGCGCACCGGACAATACAGAGTCGGTTGTGATCAAGACGCACTTCTCCCTTAGTTTTTGCTCGACGCATGACGACCGAACACTTCACGCAGGCGCTGGATTGGGCGGCGGCCGCAGGTCGGCGATCATTCGTAGGATGTCCGCGAAGAGATTTTTCGGAATGGCGACTTCGGCCATCTGAAACGCGACATAGCGGCCATGGCTCACGATCTTCGCGCCGATCTTGATCAGCTTTTCCTTCAGGCTCGTCAGTGACCAATCCTTTATCGGTTCGGGCGTCGCCAGCGTGCGCAGAAAATTACCGAGATTGTAGGCCAGCGCATGAAGCTGGAGACGGACGGCGTTAGCAGCGAACGACCGACATGATAGCCGGGTCCACTTGATTGCGCCTTTTCCTTCCTTGATCCATTGCTCACACGTGCCGCGCTTGTTGTAGAAGGCGACGACATTCTCGGCGGAGCGCGCCATGTTCGTCACGATGAAGCCGACGCGCGGATAAAGCTCGCCCGGATGCCATTCGACCTTGGCGATCACCCGGCGCGGCTGCGACCAGCTTCCCGCTTGATAGGTGAAACTTGCATGGGATCGGCAGACGTCATTGGACGGGCGACCAACCGGGCGTTTGAGCAGATAGCCGATCCTCTCTTGCAAGATGTGATTGGCGGGCAGACGGATCGCATATTTGATCCGTTCTGCCTCCAGATATTCGTAAACTTCGGGGTTTGCGAAGCCGGCGTCGGCGCGGAAATAAATGCGTGAGACCTTGCCTTGATACCGCGCCACGACCGGCTTCAGCACCGCCTCCCATCCATCGGCGCTGTGAACATTGCCGGGGCGCAGGGCGCAGCGTTCCAAATCGCCATATTGGTTGAAAACGAACAGCGGATGATAGCAGGTGCAGTCATAGTGACCGTTCCAGACACTGTGTTCCTGTTCGCCATGCGTCGGGCTCACGCTCGAATCCATGTCGAGCAAGATACCTCTCGGCGGACGGCGACCATGAACGCTGTCGATCCATTTGCCGGAGAGATCAGCGAGCGCCGAAAGGTTCTTTTCCGCCGTGAGCCAGCGCGTCTCAAAGCGGCCCATCTGGCTCGGCGAAGCCGCTGCATCCGAGGCCGCCTTTCCGCCGACTATCCACCGCATCGCGGGATCATGGCGCAGGCGTTGAGCGTCGTTCACGTCTTCATATCCGGCAAGTCGCCCAAATATGGATTGCCGCAACATCCCGACGAGTGCATGCCGGCCATTCTTGCCAGTGCGTGCGTCGGAGAGCGCATCACCCGCCATCGCGCTGAGGCACAGCGCGTCGTCCAGTTCCCGGTATGCGAGCAAGCCTGCGTCGGAGGTAACCACCGATCCGCGAAAGTGAAGCAACAATCGGCGGTCGAAATCGAGCCTGAGAGCGCCATCATACGATTCACCCGCCGGGTTCGCCATGACGGCCTCATTCGATCCGAAATAACATGCTGATTATGTTAGCTGAATCGCCGCATCGACGCTGCAAATTATTGCCTCATCCGGCGTATGCGGGCTGAAAGGACTCGGCTTAATGACAGACGACGCCACTTGCGTCGCGGTCATGCGCGCCGTTGCCGATGGGACGATGATGGAAGAAATGTTTGTTTGCTGGATGAGAGAAAACATAGCGCTTATCAAGCCGCCGCTGAAACCATGACCAGGGCCGGATGCGAGGCCATAGTGCTATCGCAAAATCAATTGCAGCCGTTGGCAGCCGAAAGGATCGTAGCTTCGCAAGGCGCGAAAATAGTCTTTCGGACAAAATCTTTTGTCTGGTTCGGGAATACGCAGCTTGGCGTGCCCGAAAGATCGGCTGAAACTGTAGCCCGCGCATGTTGCAAAAATCAAGATTTATGCACCTGCTCTGATGGCTCTGGATGCCGCCCAGCTCGTTGCGGCAGCACGAACAGACACACGATGATGAATGCCGCGATCACCGTCGAGGCGAGCGGGCGGCTAAGCGCAAGTCCGCCGTGGCTCACCGGCTTGTCTAGGAAATCACCAACGGTGGCGCCGAGCGGCCGGGTCAGGATGAAGGCCGTCCAGAACAGCAGCACGCGGGACACGTTCGTCCGGAAGTAAAGTCCGGCGATCACTGAGAGCCCCGTGGCGAAAACGAGCGCGCCGCCTTCGTAACCCAGCCCGCCGGTGTCGGCCATCCAGTCACCGAACGCGGTGCCGAGCGTCTGCGAAAAGGTGATGGCCGCCCAGTAGAGCGCTTCGACCTTCGGAGTGCTCACGGTGTTCACCGAGATGGTGCCCTCCGACCAGTACCAGAAGCCAAGCACGGCAACGAGGCAGACGAACAGCAGCAACGACCCGCCGGTGTAGCCGATGCCGAGCGAGCGGTCGGCAAAATCGGCCATGGTGGTGCCGAAGGTCGTGGAGGCGACAATCGTGGCCCAATAGAGGAAGGGGTGAAATTTCTTCGCGAGGATTTGCGCGACTACTAGCACGACGAGCAGGCCGAAGAAGAGGGCAGTGCCGGCGAGATAGCCCCAGTTGAGCGTCATGGTGGCGGAGTCGCCGCCGGTCTCGCCAAGCGTCGTCGCGGCGATCTTGATGATCCAGAATACTAGGGTGACTTCGGGGACCTTGCTCATGGCCGCCTGTTTCAATCCGTCATATATTGGTTACATCCATGCCTTATCTTCCAAAAGTTGTCGGCCTCTTCGGGCTCCTATAATTCGCGTGTGTTCCGCCCCGCTGCCACAATCGTCCGGTTCAACGCGCGGACACCCGTCGAGACTCGCACTGGGTTTACCAGTCGCAGAGCGGCTATCGTGTGCAAAATTCAAGACATAAGTGACAAACTTAGAGGCTTGATTCAAAAAGACTTTTTTTTGGTGCATAATTCCGATGCGAAATGATCTTAAGTTTAGGTAGCTGCGTCATGGCCGACCTTGCCTTTCACCCAGGGCTGTAAACCCTTCAGGCCATCTCTTTCAACCTCTTTGCCGCGCGGGCTGCGAAATAGGTGAGGATCGCGTCGGCGCCGGCGCGTTTGAGACTGATCAAACTCTCCAGCATGGCTTTGTCGCCGTCGATAAAGCCGCGCTCCGCCGCCGCCATGATCATAGCATATTCGCCCGAAACCTGATAGCCGAAGGTGGGCACGCCAAAACGCTCCTTCACCCGGAAAAGAATATCGAGATAGGGCAGGCCTGGTTTCACCATCACGATGTCGGCGCCTTCCTCGATGTCTTGCGCGACCTCCCGCAAAGCCTCGTTGGAATTGGCTGGGTCCATCTGATAGGTGCGCTTGTCGCCGATGAGCGTCGCATTGGTGCCGACGGCATCGCGAAAGGGCCCATAAAAGGCCGAGGCATATTTGGCGGCGTAGGATAAAATCTGCACCTCCTCGAAGTTTTCCGTGTCGAGCCCGGCGCGGATCGCGCCGACGCGCCCGTCCATCATGTCGGACGGCGCGATGATGTCGGCGCCCGCGAGCGCCTGGTTCAGCGCCTGCTCGACGAGAACGAAAACCGTCTCGTCGTTTAAAATCCGCTCGCCGCGCAAAATTCCGTCATGGCCATGACTAGTATAGGGATCAAGCGCGACATCGGTGATGAGGCCGAGATTTGGCACTTCGCGTTTTATCGCACGGCAGGCGCGGCAAACTAGGTTCGTGGGATTGAGCGCCTCGCTGGCCTGCGCATTCCGTAGGCCAGGCTCGGTAAAGGGAAACAGCGCGAGCGCCGGAATGCCAAGCTCTGCCGCTTCGACAGCCGCGCGCGTGGCCTCGTCGATGGAGAGCCGGTCGACGCCAGGCATGGAGGCAACGGGCTCTCTTGTGTTTTCGCCTTCGCAGAGAAAAACCGGCCAGATGAGATCGTCCGCGGAGAGCGTGTTTTCGCGGACAAGCCTGCGTGTCCAGTCCGCCTTGCGGTTGCGCCGCAACCGCGTGGCAAGATCGAGTTTTTTCGTAACGGCGGCCTCGGCTTGCGCGTCTTGCTCGGGGGCGGGTGCGCGGTTTGGGCGTTGCGACAAAGGCCAGACCATGCGAGGCTCGGGTTTAAGAATTCTGCTTCTTACCACGGGCCGGGCACCGAGTTTCAAGCCTAGCGGAGCCGGTTCGTGACGTTTCCAGCCTGCCGCGTCATGGCATCTCCGCCGGGGGCGACAATATGTCCCGCGCCTTCGCTATGGCGGAAGGTTCCATGTCCGGCGTGGGCCGCGAAGGCGAGCAGCAGTCTCTCGTCGGAGGCGAGATGATCGAGAATCGCGGCCAAAAATCCAGGCTCTTTGGCCGCCGCCCGCAAACTATCCCGTCCAAGGCCAGACAGAGCCAAGAAAGGATCGAGCCTGCCTGGATTTCCGGCCAGAAAGGTCAAAACCTCAATCGCTATCGAATTCGGCGGCGGCTTTGGTGAGCTGTGGCGGTTTAGCCGGCGAGGACCTGAAATCGAACTTTTCCACTATAACGATTTCCCTTTCGTCAATCTCTATCCGCTATACCGATTTCCCTTTCGTCAAGTTCTATCTGTTACTGACGAGTGCGGCTGAACTTTCCCGGGCGTGGATCGTCCGCCGCCGCGAGCCGGGAATTTCCGATGCAAAAACGTATTCTAATCGTGGAAGACAATGAGTTGAACATGAAGTTGTTCAACGATCTGTTGGAGGCGCATGGCTATAAGACCGTGCAAACCCGCAGTGGCGTCGAAGCGGTGGAACTCGCGCGTCTGCACAAACCCGATCTCATTTTGATGGATATTCAACTGCCCGAGGTCTCCGGGCTTCAGGTCACGCAAACGATCAAGGACGACGAAGTTCTGCGCCATATTCCAGTGATCGCGATCACCGCATTCGCCATGAAGGGCGACGAGGAAAAAATCAGGCTGGGCGGATGCGAGGCCTATTTGTCGAAACCGATCTCCATCGTGAAGTTCCTCGAAACCGTGCGCAATTATCTCCACGAACAATAATCGCGAGAATGATTTGCCGGGGACCCCCAGCGTGACAAGACTGGAACACCCATAGCATGACCGCAAGGGTCCTGGTTGTCGACGATCTGCTTCCCAATCTCAAGCTGCTCGAAGCGCGGTTAAGCGCCGAATATTTTGAGGTTTTGACCGCGGCGAACGGCGTCGATGCCTGTGATGATGCCGGGAATGGACGGATTGGAAGTCTGCCGCCGTTTGAAAGGGGACAAGGCAACGGCGCATATTCCGGTCGTGCTGGTGACGGCGCTCAATCAACCCTCCGACCGGATGCATGGCCTCGACGCAGGCGCCGACGGTTTCCTCTCCAAGCCGATCGACGAGATCGCGCTCCTCGCGCGGGTCCGCTCGCTCTCAAGGCTGCGGCTCATCCTCGACGAATTGCGGAGCCGCGCCCTGCGATCGTCAAAGCTCGGGATTGGCGATCCGTTCACCCGCGCGACGGCGGACAATGGCACCGGCGGGCGCATCATGCGCATCGAGGATTCTCCGGCCTCGGCGGAGCTCATCAAGAACGCCTTGCGGAAACACCATTCTATCGAACTCGAACAGGACCGCGGCAGGGCGCTCGACTCAGGTGCCGCCCGCGATTGCGATCTCTTCATCGTCAGTCTCGATTTCGCGGACTGCGACGGGCTCCGGTTTTGCACGCGGCTCAGATCCCAGGAGGGCACCCGCCAAATCCCGGTGCTGGCGATCGCCAACCCCGAGGATCGCCAGCAGATCCTGCGCGGCCTCGATCTTGGCGTGAACGACTATGTCTTGCGCCCGGTCGATCGCGACGAACTTGCTGCGCGCGTGCGCACGCAAATCCGGCGGAAACGATATGCCGACTGTTTGCGCGACAATGTCGAAGCCGCGATCGAAATGGCGGCGGCCGATCCTTTGACCGGGTTGAAAAATCGCCGTTGCCTCGAAGCCCATCTCGGCATGCTTCTCGATTCCCTGTGCAGAGGCCCGCTCAGCGCGATGATTCTCGATCTCGACGGTTTCAAGGCGATCAACGACCGGTACGGCCACGACGCCGGAGATCGCGTTCTGAGATGCTTCGCCGCTCGCGCGAAAGAGATGATCCGCGAAACCGATCTCCTGTGCCGGCTTGGTGGCGACGAATTCGTCATTGTCATGCCCGGCACGGTCTTCGCGGGGGACTTGAGATCGCGGAAAGAATCCGGGCGGCGATTGCCCCATTGCCGTCACGGTTTCGGCCGGACTTGCCGAATGCGCCCGGGGACTCCTCCGCCGCGCTCTTGCGCCGCGCCGACAGGGCGCTCTACCGGTCGAAACAGGACGGCCGCAATCGCGTTTCAGTCGGTCATGCGCGGGATTAATCGCGGAATGGCCGGCTGGCCGATGGAGCGATTGGAAATTGCGGAAAGGGACCCGCGAAGCGGAAGCGCGACGCTCCGGCGAGCGGGCATCGTACTTCCTGGAAATTGCCCTCGCGCGCGGTGGCGAGGCCGTTACCGCCATGATCGGAGGGTGAAGGGCTCCGCTCATCCGCAAGTTTGAATTGGTCGGAGCCTGCGGCTGAGATCCATCCAAAGTTCTCGCATTTCCTGGGCCGCGGTGCCTTTTGGATCGACCTCGGTCACGCCCTTGCCGGTGCGCGCGGCTTCGAGAAAGCCGGCACGCGCGCGGATGTGCGGACGCAAAACGGCACCAACGGCTTCAAGCGCGGCGATGCCTTCTTGCACACGTTGGTCGGCGGGGGGGCATTGATTGAGCAGAAAAATAAACTCCTTGCCTATGAGTTTCAGTTTGCGGCCGGTCACCTCGGCCGCCCAAATGTCGAATGTGGCTGGCCTCGCCGGAACGATGCAAAGGTCGGCGGCCTTTATGGCGGCGAGCGTTCTCGGCAAGTCCAAGTGCGGAGTGTCGACAATGACAAGGCTCACATTGCGCTTCGAAAGGGCGGTTAACGCCGCGGGAAGTCGCGCCGACGGTACCGCCTCCACCAGCAAGTGGGGATCGTGTCGTTTCGATCCCCATCGAACGGCGGATTTCTGGGGATCCAGGTCGAGAATGAAAACTTGTTCACCCGCCTCTTGGGCCGCGACCGCGAGACAAGCGGCAAGGGTGCTTTTACCGCAACCGCCTTTTTGCGAAACAAAGGCAATGGTGTGCATGGATAGAGCTTTATGTTTATGAAAATTATTAAAGAATGTAATTCATCATCAGCCCTTGCCGCAAGGCGGTGGACGCTTAGTTCGAGAGGTTCGTTCTGTCAAGGTTGAGACGACTGGCATCGAGTACTGCGGTCGAGCGCCCGCTAGAATAGCCGTGATGAAGGCGGCTCTCCCAGGGATTATGTTGTAGATCCTGGCCGTCATAGTCTCGATATTCATTGCTCTCTGCGCGCGCTCGATCCTGAAATTAGCTGAGAATCCGAAACGATTATTCATAGTTATTATCTTTACACTGCATACGCTACACGGCTATGCCGGTCGTCTGATATAGATAAAACTTTACTAATTCCAGAATAGTTAAAGATGGAACTGTTAAATGAAGTATTTATACATGGGAGAAACCAGTGCATGACCCATGTGAGTGCGGAATTGGATTAAAACTTGATCAAGTCTTAAAAAGCGCTTTTAACCTTAACTGCTCTTGGTCTCCTTGGCCTCCGCTCTTTTGCCCCAGCTTGCGTTCGAAGCGCGAGTGGCCCAGATTTGAAAGCCAGATGACCGATCTCTTCGCCGCCGCCCATCTCGAAAAGGACGCGCCGCATCCGCTCGCCGACCGGCTGCGCCCGCAAAACCTCGCCGATGTCGCCGGGCAAGATCACCTTCTCGGACCGAAAGGCGCGCTAACGCGGCTGATCGCCTCTGGCACGTTGGGCAGCCTGATTTTCTGGGGACCTCCGGGGACCGGCAAGACGACCGTCGCGCGCCTTCTCGCCCACGAGACGAAGCTCGCCTTTGTCCAGATTTCGGCGATTTTTTCCGGCGTCGCCGAGCTTAAAAAGGTTTTCGAGGGGGCGCGGGGCAGACGCAAGGCCAGGCAAGGAACCCTGCTTTTCGTCGACGAAGTGCATCGCTTCAACCGGGCGCAGCAGGATAGCTTCCTGCCGGTGATGGAAGATGGCACCATTACCTTGATCGGCGCGACGACCGAAAATCCAAGCTTCGAGCTCAACGCATCCCTGTTGTCGCGCGCCAGGGTGATGATCTTCCATACCCTTGAGGCGGCGGCGGTCGAAAAACTTCTCTCCCGCGCGGAAACCTGCGAGAGGCGGGCTCTGCCGCTCGATCCCGATGCCCGCTTAAGCCTGGTACGGATGGCCGATGGCGATGGCCGCGCCGCCTTGAGTCTCGCCGAAGAGGCGTGGCGCGCCGCCAAGCCGGGAGAAATCTTCGATACTGCCATGCTGGTTTCGATCGTCCAGCGGCGCGCGCCGATCTACGATAAAGCGCAGGAGGGCCATTACAATCTGATCAGCGCGCTGCATAAATCCGTGCGTGGATCGGACCCGGACGCGGCTCTCTACTATCTCGCGCGAATGCTCGATGCCGGCGAGGACCCTCTTTTCATCGCCAGGCGGGTGGTGCGCATGGCCGTCGAGGATATCGGCCTTGCCGATCCAGAGGCGCTTTCCGTCGCCATTGCCGCCAAGGACGCTTATGATTTTCTAGGTTCTCCCGAAGGCGAGCTTGCGATCGCCAATGCGGTGATCTATGCCGCGACCGCGCCGAAGTCGAACGCGGCCTATGTGGCCTTCAAGGCCGCGGCGCGGCTTGCCAAGGACCACGGGTCGTTAATGCCGCCAAAAATCATTCTCAATGCGCCGACGAAACTCATGAAAAGCGAAGGATATAGCGCGAATTATGCCTATGATCACGACGAGCCGGAAGGATTTTCCGGCCAAAATTATTGGCCGGAGGCGCTGGGGCGGCAGACGCTCTATCGGCCGGTTGGCCGCGGCTTCGAGAAAGATCTGCGCGCGCGGCTCGACCATTGGGCCAAGCTCCGGAAACAAAGGAGCGATCCGAATTGACATTGCGGGCTTTGCTTCCTATCCGCCAGTCCGGCGACGATTTAAAAACAACGCCGCCGCGCGCCCGCGTCCGACGGCGTGATCGATCGCAGCGGCGGCCTGACCGAGAAGTTCGATTACATCGTGGATCTCGGCGCGAGATTACAAGATAAGATCTAGAGGCGCCCACGGGCGCCGATATTGCGCGTTGACGGGCCGGACGGTTCGTGATTATTGGCGCGACCCTCCTGATCGTACTCCAAACTCTTGGTCTTGGCGTGATCGTGAGGCGGTTTCCGTTTCGAGAATCATGATCGAATGACCATGCCTGGCCGGCTTTCCATCGTGGATGGCTGTTCTCGCGTTGACCCATGTCCAGGATATTTTTTGATGGCGAACACCCATTCGGCCAAGAAGGCGATCCGTAAAATTGAGCGCCGCGCCGACGTCAATCGGTCGCGCCGCAGCCAAATGCGCACCTATGTCCGCAAGGTCGAGGAGGCGATCGCCGCAGGCGACCCCGGCGCGGCGGCCGCCGCTCTGCGTGCCGCCCAACCGTTGGTCATGCGCGCGGCCCAAAAGGGAATCGTGCATGCCAAAGCCGCCGCGCGAAAAGTCTCGCGGCTCAGCCAGCGGGTGAATGCGTTAAGCAAAAAAATCTGAGCAAAATTGAACTAAGTGAGCAAAATTGAACAGCGTACAAAATGCCGATTGATGTATTATGAAGAAGTTCACTCTACGGCCGGCGTATGCCGGGCTTCATTGTTCGGTTGCGCGGCTGAAAAAACGAACGCGCATGCTCGCTATTTTTTCCCGCTCGCGCTCCGCCCATTTATTTTCCATGCGAACCAATGACTTGGATTTAAAGCCGTGCGGCGGGCCCGGACTAGGCGGGTTATCCCGCCGCCGCGCCGCGTGCCTTAGACTTTATTTGTAATCGTCGCATGCGGCTTCCTGGCCCTTTTTCGCGTTCGGCGGACCCGCGGGAAATCAGGCGGTTACGCGCTCGCCGGGATCACGCGCGTTCGCATTTAATGAAGGAAAACGTCACTTATTCGTCAAACTGCGGTTGCGGATTCGTTAAACGGCGCTTGCGGACCATCTCGCTTTTGCTAAATTCAACTCCCGGTCTGGAACGGGCTTGCTCCAGAGTTCGAGAGGGTCTTCGTGTGAATTTTCGGGTTAGTTCGTGAGTTTGGCGTGTAAGAGCGCAATGTTGTCTTGTGCAGAAGTTAGATCCGCACAATTCAGCAGGCAGAGACCAAATATACGCTCAAGCGAGACTTTCGACATGACGCTGGTTTGTTGGACTCGTGTGTGTGGTGTTCGGTATTCAATGCTTTCGTCGAATGTAACCTAAACTAGCTCCGCAAATTCAAATGCCGAGCTGAGGGGGATTGATGACCGCGATGGCTTTTGTTCGGAAAAGGTACGTTCGGCTTCGCCATGCGGCCGGAAGGGCACTGGCCGAGCGCCTTCGAAAGGCAAACTGGGCTGCAACGCGGTAGCGTTGGCACGCGCTCGATTAGTTTCGCGGCCATCCCGTTTTCACGCTCATCATCACATCTTTGGCGCCGGCATTTGATCGGTCGCCGTTGCCTTGCCTCGTATCCCAAGGAAGAAGACCGATGCCAGATTTGCGCCGACAAATTTTCAATCCAAAGGACCTTGGCGAAACGGCCTCCTCGCACGGCGGCGCTGGCCAGGGCGAAGCGTGGATGCGAATCCGCCTCCGGCTGCGCGCGGAACTCGGGGAAGAAGTTTTCTCGTCCTGGTTCGGGTGCCTCGAACTCGATGCGCTTTCGGACCAGGACATCTTTCTCTCGGTACCGACAAAATTTTTGAAGAGCTGGATTCAGTCGCACTACGTGGACAGGATTCTTCCAACGTTAACCAGCGAATTTCCCGCGATCAAGCATGTGTCGATCAATGTCCGTTCCTCGACACGGCCAGCTACCGCCTGTGCCACTGGCGGCCTCCCCGATCTCGCCGCGGGCGCCGGCAAGGATTCGAAGTCAGGGCCGGAACATAACGTCATTTGCACCCTCCCCGCCGATGGGGCCGTCCGGCGCGACGGCGTCAGCCTCGAAAAGACCGGCTTTGGCGGAGCCGTGCGAGGCCGAAGCGCTCACTGGTTCGCCATTGGACCGGCGCTTGATTTTCTCGAATTTCCTCGTCGGCGGATCCAATCAGCTCGCCCATTCGGAGGCGCAAAGAATCGCCCGCGTGGGACCGGAGGACCCGCTGCTCTACAATCCGCTGTATTTCCATGCCTCGGTCGGCTTGGGGAAGACCCATCTTCTCCAAGCAGTCGCGCATGCCGCCACCTCGGCAAGGCGGCGGGTCATCTATCTGACCGCGGAGCGATTCATGTATGGTTTCGTCGCCGCCCTCAAGGCACAGACGGCGATCGCTTTCAAGGAAAGGCTGCGGGCTATTGATGTCCTCGTGATCGACGACATTCAATTTCTTCAGGGCAAGTCGATCCAGCAGGAGTTCTGTCATACGCTGAATGCCTTGATCGATTCCCGCCGGCAGATCGTGATCGCTGCCGATCGGCCGCCGGGCGATCTCGAAAGTCTCGAAGAAAGAGTCCGCTCGCGTTTGGCCGGCGGGCTCTGCATCGAAATCGGCGGGCTCGACGAGGCGCTGCGGGTCAAAATTCTCGAAGCACGTATAGCCGCCGCCAAGCTGGTGCATCAAACTTTCGAGGTTCCAGCCGCGGTAGTCGCCTATGTTGCGAGCGTCATCCGGACGAATGGCCGCGATCTCGACGGCGCCGTCAACCGGCTGCTCGCGCATGCGGCATTGAATGGCGCGCCGCATTCGATGGAAACCGCCGAGCTCGCCATTCGCGATCTCGTGCGGACACCGGACCCGAAAAAGGTCAAGATCGAGGACATCCAGAAACTGGTCGCGAGCCATTTCAACGTAAGCCGCAGCGATATTCTGTCCGCGCGGCGAACCGCGAGCGTGGTGCGCCCGCGCCAGATCTCCATGTATCTGTCCAAGCTCTTGACGCCGCGCTCGCTTCCCGAAATTGGCCGGCGGTTCGGCGGCCGGGACCACACGACCGTCCTCCATGCCGTGCGAAAGATCACCGGTCTCGTGACCACGGACGCAACATTGTCGGAGGAGATCGAGCTTTTGAAGCGTATGCTTTTGGAGTGAGCCTGTTCCCATCCTGCCGCGAGACCGGATAGGCTTGACCATGGAGCAAGCGGCGAATCGCATTATCGGCGTCGATCCTGGCCTGCGGAATATGGGTTGGGGTATCGTCGAAGTTTTAGGCTCGAAGCTCGCCTATGTGGCGAGCGGCATCGTTCATTCCAACGCGCAAATGCCGCTCGCAACACGCCTCCGCGAGCTGCACGAGGGTCTGGCCGGCGTCATTTCCGAATATGCGCCCATGGAGGCGGCGGTCGAGGAAACCTTTGTCAATCGCGACCCGCAATCGGCTTTAAAACTCGGGCAGGCGCGGGGAATAGCGCTCGTCGTTCCGGCGCTCGCGGGCCTTCCCGTCGCGGAATATGCCGCCAATCTCATCAAGAAAACCGTGACCGGCACCGGCCATGCCGAAAAAGCGCAGATTGCGATGATGGTAAAAACCCTTCTGCCCGGAAGCGGCGCGCAAGCCGCGGATGCGGCCGATGCTCTCGCCGTGGCGATTACCCATGCGCGGGTCCGGCTTTGGGCGCGCAATCTGGAATCCGCCGCCGGGCGTGAGTGTCTGTTTGAAAACATATTGCTTCCTTTGAATCGTTTGTGATTCAAGAGGGGTGGTTTTATGCGCGGAGGCTCAACGATGGCGAAGGCGAAAAACCGCGGGCGTTGCGACCGCCGCAAATTGCGATACCCGAGCGATGTGACCGACGATGAATGGGCGCATGTCGAACCGATGTTCTTGCCGGCCAAGCGTGGTGGCAACAAGCGCCACGTCGACGTGCGCGAAGGGATGAACGGGATCATGGATATTTTGCGCCTGGGACGCCCGTGGCGGGCAATTCCAAAAGACCTGCCGCCGCGCCGCACGCTGCTCGATTATCGCGACTTGGGGAGCTACGACGGCACCTTGGATCGCAGCCATTCCGCGCCTAATGGGGAGAAGCCAGCCCGACCGCTGCCAGCATTGATCGCCATCCTTCGACAACTCGCCGCGCAACAAGGGCATTTGATGCGCTTCGCTCAGCAACCATTAAGTTGGGGGGCCGATATTTCGGGTGATCCATGGCGAGGCTCTGACGAGAACGGTAGTTGCGAAGATGAGGAGCTTTCGGGCGCAGGCGACAAGGGCGAGCTTGGGGGTTTGCCAGCAGCTTGCCGCCGGCCGTATAGGGCGCCCAGCGCTTGGTTCCATTCCAAGGCCGCCGGCAAAGCGGCGCGAAGAGACTTTTTCGAGGCGCACCCTTGCTTGGGCTCTAGGAGATTGACTTCGAAGCGCGCCCCGCGGCGAGAGCTGCATGGCCATCGCGATCATTGTTGACTTTTAGGCCATCGGGATGGCTGTCGATCGCCCCGTCGCGTTTGCCTTTTCTAGCACGTCCGGTATACTGAACTTGCCTTATCCGGAGTCAACGCCAGCGCAAATGGGAGGAGATTTTTTCATCTTCCACGACCCCGTCTTGGGAAGGCGAAGCTGGTGTTCCGGCAACTCTACGGGTTTGGTGAAGAGCCTTCCTTCGGTGGGGCTCGGGAGGCGATCTTGCCGAGCCCCAGCCCGTAAGGCTTTGGTGGTGACGATCCGGCCCTCGGCGCGAGGCCAAGATGGCCATAAGGGCCGGGCGTTCTTTTCAGAACAAGGAGAGCCTATACGGATTCGCCAATCCAAGGAGGCGACGACAGCGATGCGATCCGCGCGGTCCTCAAAAAGGCCAAAACTCCGTCATCCGAGCTAAATCCAACCGCAAGACGCGCATCTGGCATGGCGGAAAGGCCTCCCCGAACCACACCGTGATCGAACGCCGCTTCATCGCCACGCGCTCTGCCAAGCTCGCGGCAAACTTCTTCTCCGCCATCTGTCTCGTGGCCATCGTCGCCTACTGGATAGGATTTATTTGAGGCCTGACCCTAGAAACGCCCCGGCATTCGACTACCGCATAGGCCCGCCGGTTTCGAAATCGTTCTTTTGAGCCATCCTTTTGAGCCATCCCTTTGAGCATTGCATGACCAGCACGGTACCGACCGTGGCCGGCTCCCCCGGCGCTCCAATAGCCTCCCCGCAGAACGCCCTTTCCGGCGCGGCACCAGCGGCAAGCGGCGCGGCGATGAGGACGGGAATTCTTTGGATGCCGGTCGCGACTTGCCTGTTCGTCTGCCAGGATTCAACCGCCCGCATCTTGCTCAAAGCCTATCCCGCGACGGAAATCGCCTTCGCGCGCTTTTTCGTTCACATGGTTTTGGTGACCATTATCATCGGTTGGCGGGAGCCGCGCCTCATGATCTCGCGCCGGCCCCTATTGCAAATGCTGCGGTCGAGCTTTCTCCTGGGCGGAACTTTGTTTGGGATGTTGGCGCTCAAGATCATGCCGCTGGTCGATTTTTCCGCCATCGTGTGGGTGGCGCCTGTCGTTGTCGCCGCGCTTTCGGTCGTTGTTCTCCACGAAAAAGTGAGCCCCGGCCTATGGGCAAGCGTTTTTGCCGGCCTGATGGGCGTTTGGGTGATTATTGGCGCGACACGCATGGATTTTTCGCTTTCTATGCTGTTTCCTTTCCTGGCCGCATTCGCCAGTGCATTCTATCAGATCGCGACCCGGCTTTTTCGTCGCACCGATTTGCCGGTGACGACCTTGTTTTACACGGCAATCGCCGGAACTTTGTTCTGCGGCGGATTTCTGCCCTTTGCCGCCATCGCGCCCGGGCTTGCCGACGCCGGCCTGATGCTCCTCTTGGGGCTCCTCGGCGTTGTCAGCCAATTCTGTCTGATCCGCGCATTTGCCGCGGCGCCGGCCAATATCGTCGCGCCGTTCGGCTACACCGCGCTGGTTTGGGCCGCTCTATTCGGCATGTTGATTTTTGGGGAAATTCCCGGCCCGCGCACTTTGTTTGGGGTGGGGTTGATCGCCGGCGCCGGTTTGTTCGTTTTCCTTCGTGGACCAAAAACATGAGTCCTTGGCGGATTTGGCGCATTCTGAACGTTATGTGCGAGAGCGGTCCCGGCGAGGAATTATCCCGGATAAAACGGCTCGCCGGCGCTCGACCGTGACGAACTGTCCCCTACATTCCCGTGCTCGATCCGCCCGCGGATCGTGAATCATTGGGCAAAGTGCCGCATCGGCAAGAACGCGCCGCCAACGCGTATTTCGAAATTTAGGACTCGATTATGAAGGTGCCTCTCGCCATCGTCGCCGCGATCGCCGAAAATGGCGTGATTGGTGACGAACGCGGCCTGCCGTGGCGTTTGCCAAGCGATCTCAAACATTTCCGCGGGGTCACCATGGGCAAGCCCCTGCTCATGGGACGCAAGACCTTCGAATTGATAGGGCGTGCGCTGCCCGGGCGCGAGACAATCGTCGTCACCCGCGACCGCGCCTTCGCCCCGTCGCGCGGAGGCGGGCAAGCCAAAACCATCCATGTAGTGCATGAACTCGACGCGGCGCTCGCGCTCGCGCAGGCGCGGGCGCAAGCGATGGGCGCGGAAGAGGTTATTTTGGCCGGCGGCGGGAATCTTTACGAAAGTTTGATTGGCCGCGCCGAGCGCATGCATCTAACCTTCGTCGATATCGCGCCATGGGGCGCGGTAAGTTTTCCCGCTGTCGACTGGTCTAATTGGCTGGAAGTAAGCCGGGTTCGGCCACGCCCCGCGGCCAGGGACGAGGCGACATTCGTTTTTGTCGATTTTCACCGGCGCCGCTGCGTATCATTGTAGTGGACCCTCAGCTCTCCTATATGGGCCAGGACAGGTCCGATCCGGGGCCTCGGCGGTTATCGCTCGCTTTCTTGGGCGTCACCTTGCAAAAGAGAATTCTCATGCCGTGGAGCAGTGAAGGCGGAAATGGCGGCTCTTGGAAGCCCGGCGGCCCCGGGCCTTGGGGGCAAAAGCCGGGCGCGCCACCGCCTGAATTCGAGGAATTCCTCAAGCGCGCGCAGGAGAAGCTCAAACAATGGATGCCGGGGCCTACCGGAATGGGAGGACGCGGCGTTCTTGCCTTGGCTCTCGCCGGCACGATCGTCTGGCTTGTGTCCGGGTTTTACACGGTCGGCCCGAACGAAGTCGGGCTGAACAGGATTTTCGGCCGCTACACGGGCAAGACCGGTCCGGGGTTAAACTACAATTTGCCGATCCCCATCGGCGGCGTCGAGAAGCTCCCGGTAACCGATCGCAACACGACCAACATCGGCTTCGGCTTGCGGCAGGAGGCGCGCGAGCCGAATGCGCAAGTCCCGATCGACCTGCCGGAGGAAAGCCTGATGCTGACCGGCGATGAAAACATCGCCGACGTCAAATTTGTCGTGATCTGGCAGATCGACCCGGTGCGCCCCGAGGATTATGCCTTTAATATCTCAAACCAGCGCGAAACGGTGAAGGCGGTGGCCGAGAGCGCCATGCGGGAAGTCATCGGGCGGGGCCAGATTCAGCGAATTTTGACCGCCGATCGCCCCAAGATCGAGTTGGACGTGCAGGAACTCATGCAAAAGGTCTTGAACGGGTACAAGGCCGGCATCCTGGTGTTGCAGGTGCAACTACAATCCGTCGACCCGCCCGAGCAGGTCATCGCCGCCTTCAAGGACGTGACCGCGGCGCAGCAGGATCAGAACCGTTTGCGCAACGAGGCCGAGGCCTATGCCAATCGGGTCGTCCCCGAGGCAAGGGGCAAGGCCGCGGCAATTGTCCAGGAGGCGGAAGGCTATAAGATCCAAACCGTCGCCCAGGCGACCGGACAAGTTTCCCGCTTCAACCAAATCTATGCTCAGTATAAGAAAGCCCCCGAGGTGACGCGCGAACGGCTCTATCTCGAGACCATGGAACGGGTGCTGGGCGGGATGGACAAGATTATTCTCGATCAGAGCGGCGGCCAAGGCCAAGGGGTGGTTCCCTATTTGCCGCTTGGGCCGCTGACGCCAAGCTCGAGCGAGGGAGGCCGCAAATGAAGGGCGCGGCCACAGTCGGCGGGATCGCCGTCCTCATCCTCATCCTGGTCGTCGCGATGGCCTCGGCGTTCACGGTGGACCAGACCGAACAGGCGATCGTCTTGCGTTTCGGCGAGCCTGTCCCCGGGCGCGGTCTCATCACCGCGCCGGGGCTTCACTTCAAATATCCTTTCATCGAGAATGTCGTTTTTCTCGACAATCGCATCCTGGTTGTCGAGGCGCCGAAACAGGAAGTGCTCGCCTCCGACAACAACCGGCTCGATGTCGATTTTTTTGCGCTACCGGATCGTCGATCCTTTGAAATTCTATCAGACGGTCGGCTCGCCCGAACGGGCGAACAATCAGCTGGGCTTCATCTTGAACTCCGCGGTGCGCCGGGTGCTGGGCGATGCGAACATGACCGAAATCGTGCGCGATAACCGCGCCGATCTCATGGTCAAGATCCGCGAGCAGGTGAACAAGGAAGGCGGCCGACTCGGCATTGCCGCCGTCGATGTGAGAATCCGCCGCGCCGATCTGCCAAGGCAAATTTCCGAAAAGGTTTTTAGCCGGATGCAAAGCGAACGCGCGCGCGAGGCGGCGGAGTATCGCGCCAAAGGCTCCGAAACCGCGCAAACGCTTAGAGCGACAGCCGACCGCGATGTGGTGGTGCTGCTCGGCAATGCGCAGCAACAAGCCGACCAGACCAGGGGCGAAGGCGACGCGGAAAGAAATCGCATTTTCGCCGAGGCCTACGGCAGGGATCCCGATTTTTTTGCTTTCTATCGTTCGATGCAAGCCTATGAGACCGGATTGAAAGGTGGCGACACGCGTATGGTTATCAGCCCGAAATCGGATTTCTTCCGTTTTTTCGGCACGCCCAATGGGCAGCCCGCGCCGGCCGCGACCGCCGCCGGCCGCTCGGCCGGGACCGCCACCAGCCGCTGATAGCGTTCGATCCCGACACGTTCGAGATTGGACCAGAAAATCCCTTGCGCCCGCGATCCGGCATTTGTCCGGAGCGCTGGAGAGAACGGCAGATGGCGGAGGACGGCGAATTTACGCGATCCTTCGCCTGGAACGATCCTTTCGATCTCGACGGCCAGCTCAGCGAAGACGAAAAGCTCGTGCGCGCCTCGGCTCGCGCGTTCGCGCAAGGATATTTGCTTCCCCGTGCGGGCGAGGATTATCTCGAAGAGCGTTTCGATCGCGAGATCATGACGCGGATGGGCAGCCTCGGGCTGCTCGGTCCGGCGATTCCGCAAGAATATGGGGGCGCAGGGCTCGGCCATGTCGCTTACGGGCTTGCCGCCCGCGAGGTCGAGCGCGCCGATAGCGGCTATCGCTCGATGATGAGCGTGCAGTCTTCGCTCGTGATGCACGCGATCTTTGCTTATGGCAGCGAGGCGCAGCGCCGCAAATATTTGCCAAGGCTCGCCACGGGAGAATGGATCGGCTGCTTTGGCCTCACCGAACCAGATGCCGGATCCGACCCGCAATCCATGCGCACCAAGGCGGAGCGTTCCAAGGATGGATACCGGCTCACCGGCGCCAAAACCTGGATCACCAATAGTCCGGTCGCCGACATACTCGTGGTCTGGGCAAAATCGAGCGCGCATCAAACGATCCGCGGATTTCTTCTCGAACGCGGAATGCAAGGCCTCGCGACGCCAACGATTTCGCAAAAGCTCTCGCTGCGGGTCTCGCCGACCGGCGGGATCGTCATGGACGCCGTCGAGGTCCCGGCGGACAACCTTTTGCCGGACGCGTCGGGCCTCAAGGGCCCTTTTGGCTGCCTCAATCACGCGCGCTACGGTATCTGCTGGGGCGCGATGGGGGCGGCCGAGGCCTGTTTCGAGGCGGCGCGGACCTATACGCTCGAACGCCAGCAGTTCGGGCGGCCGCTTGCCGCCAATCAGCTGATTCAAAAAAAACTCGCCGACATGCAAACCGAGATCGCACTCGGGCTTCAGGCAGCATTACGCATCGGCCGGTTATTGGATGCGGGGAAGCTCGCTGCGGAAGCGATCTCGCTCGTCAAGCGCAACAATGCGGGCAAGGCGCTCGACATCGCCCGCCTGGCGCGCGACATGCTCGGCGCCAATGGGATTTCGGCCGCGTTCCCCGTCATGCGCCACCTCGCCAATCTCGAAACGGTGAATACTTACGAAGGCACGCACGATATTCACGCGCTCATCCTTGGGCGCGCGATCACCGGCATACAGGCGTTTTTTTAGCAAAGCGCCGCGCGACGAAGCTTGAGCGCGCCGCGAGCTAAAGCGAGGCCAGAGACGATGATCGATCTTTATTATTGGACCACCCCGAACGGGCACAAAATCACGCTCTTCCTCGAAGAGGTGGGACTTCCCTACACGATCCATCCGGTCAATCTAAGCCGGGGGGACCAGTTCAAGCCGGAATTTCTGGCGATTTCGCCGAATAACCGCATTCCGGCAATCGTCGACAACGATCCTGGCGACGGCGGCGTGCCGGTGTCGGTTTTCGAATCCGGCGCGATCCTAGTCTACCTCGCCGAGAAAACTGGGAGATTTCTCGCGCCCGATTTGCGCGGCCGGATGGCGGCGCTCGAATGGCTCTTCTGGCAGGTCGGCGGCCTTGGCCCAATGGCCGGCCAGAACCATCATTTCAAGCAATACGCGCGCGAAAAGCTTGCCTATGCGATCGAGCGCTATGTGAACGAAACCAACCGTCTCTACGGCGTCCTCAATAAACGCCTAGCGGACCGCGCCTTTGTGGCGGGGGATTATTCGATCGCCGACATGGCGGCCTATCCTTGGATTGTCCCGCATGAGGCCCAAGGCCAGAAGCTCGACGATTTTTTGCATCTGAAGCGTTGGTTCGAGGCGATAAAAGCGCGGCCCGCGACACTGCGCGCCTATGCGATCGCGGCCGCAATCAATACGACGCCAATTCTCAGCGATGAGGAGTCGCGCAAAATCCTGTTCTCGCAGACGGCGGCGAATGTGAATTGAGGTTTCTCCGCCACGCCACGGCAACAGGCCTTTTGGGTTGCTTTATTTCCTGAAATTGCCGGCTTATATCAACCTCCTGCGGCTCATCTTGGCCGACGCGCGCAGCGCGGCGAGAGCCCAAAAACGTGTTGCTTCGAGCCGCGCGGCGGGCCGCAATGGAGAGGGGACGGAATGTCGGGACATAGCCAGTTCAAAAACATCATGCACAAGAAGGGCAAGCAGGATGCGATACGCGCAAAACTGTTTTCCAAGCTCGCCCGCGAAATTACCGTTGCCGCGAAAATGGGATTACCCGACCCAGGCATGAACGCGCGGCTGCGCGCCGCCGTCTTGGCCGCCCGCGCGGAAAACATGCCGAAGGACAATATCGAGCGTGCCATCAAGAAGGCCTCTGGCGCCGACGCCGAGACCTACGACGAGGTTCGCTATGAAGGCTATGCGCCGGGCGGCGTCGCCATCATCGTCGAGGCGCTGACCGGCAATCGTAACCGGACGGCCGGCGAGGTGCGCTCTTATTTCACCAAGTCCGGCGGCTCGCTCGCCGAGACTGGCGCGGTGTCCTTCCTGTTCGATCATGTCGGCGTTGTGGAGTTTCCGGCGAAGGCCGCTTCGGCGGACGCCATGATGGAGGCGGCGATCGAAGCCGGAGCCGAAGATGTCCAATCGAACGAGGACGGCCACGAGGTCATCACCGCGCTCGAAAGCCTGCGCGAGGTCGCGCAAGAGCTCGAGTCGAAATTCGGCGAGCCGCGCAAGGCGAGCCTGATTTGGAAGCCGCAAAATGCGATCAGCGTCGACGACGATGCCGGGGAAAAGATCCTGCGCCTCGTCGGCATGCTCGAAGACAATGACGACGTGCAAAACGTCTATGCCAATTTTGAGGTTTCCGACGCACTCGTGGCGAGGTTCGCCGGTTCATAGCGATCGTCTGGAGTGCGGGCGCTCCGGCTGGGCGGTTAGGCGTCCCTATCCCCTATCACGCCGTGACTTTTTCCGGGATCGTGTCCTCTGGAAGGCCGCTTTTCGCCGGCGCTTCTTCGGGCGCGGCCTCTGTGGAGCCGCCTGCCGCGCGAATAATCGCGGCGCCGATTTCATTTATTTTGTGCCGCAAAATTTCATTTTCCTCGCGTTGCATGTGGGCCGCCTCGACGTCTTGCGGAGGCAGAGTGGCCCGCAACGTGGCAAGTTCCCGCGTGAGCCCGTCGCAGGTCCGGCGGGCCGTATCGAGCGCATCCTGCGAGGCCGCATGGGCGCTACGCAGCCGTTCGATTTTTTCGAGATGGCTAGCCTCGACGGCGTGTGCCGTTTCGACTTGCAGCTTGCGGTGCCGAATCAACTCTTTTTCCCGTTTGCCGGCGGCTTCGAGCGCCTCTTCGCGATCCGCGACCCTAGCCGCCGCGGATTTGAGGGTGACCTGATCGGCTTGATGCTGCAACCGCAGGGTCGAAATCTCCCCTTCGAGACGCTCGACCTTGCCGGTTTGCGCCGCAAGCGCTTGGCCCTGCCGCACCAAATTGGCCTCAAGGGCCGCCAAAGCGTCCCGCTGCTTGGCGGCGAGCGCCTGTGCCTCTCCGAGACCGGTCGCGAGCTCATTGATTTCGAACGTCCTTGCGCGTGACGAGTCCGCTTACGTCGTAACATTCCTTCGCGGTCGCGGCGAGTTCGGCCGAAGTCTCCGCCAAGGCGCGTTGAAGTGCTCCGAGATCGGCGCCGCGTTCGCTATCTTGTTGGGAGAGAGCGAGTAAATCGGCCTCTTGACCGGCGATGATCTCCGCCCGGCGGCCGAGTTCGGCCATATCGGCCGCATGAACGAGGTTGAGGGCTTCGGCCTTTTGCTCGAGCCGCCTGCATTCGACCGCGAATTCGGCCCGCAGCAGGTCGCGCGAGGCGAGGATTTCTTCGGAGGAAAGCGGCAGCTGCATTTCAAGCCGCCGCGTGGACAACCTTATGGCGCGCGCCCAAAACGCCGGGGCTACCGCGAGAGCGATTAGGCCCGCGGCGAAAAACCCCAGCGCAAAGACCATTGCATCTTCAATCACGTCGCTACCTATTCAATCTGACGGATCGCCGGCCCATAAGCAAAGCGAGCTCGAACCAGCCAATTTTCGATAACAAAATCTCTACCTGGCTCTTGGCTCTACACGCAAGCCGCCGCGATTAGAACACGCAATGGTCGCGCGGGTTTGCGGCGAAACCAGGACTCGGTTGCTAATTGGGGCACGGCTCCTCTGGGAGTGCCGGGCGAAAAGCACGGCTCAGGGTTGGGTGCCCATGCCCTGCAATCAGCTACTTTGGAGACGTGGCGAATCTTGGATAGCTTGAGCTTGGGAACTCTGGTGCGGATTTATGAGGACGGGTTAGCGGCACGCGCCTAGCGTTACCGGAGCGCATCCTTCCGGATAAGCTCCTTTGAGCCTCGCGTAGTCAAAGCTTGCGCATATTCGCGCCGGCCCCAATCGTCCGCCCTCGGCGCACTATGTCAAAATGGGTTCCACGTCGAGGTTTGGGTGAATTTCAGATAGCTGACATTGAAGCCGAGACGCGCGCCGATCCCGGAACGGAGCGGAACCACATAAACGCCGTCGTTGACGAGCGCCGTCATGCCAAAGCCGCCGACGAGATAGGCCGAGCCATCGACGCCGCCGTACCGGCGGAAGATCGCGGCCGTCGCGGGCAGATTATAGACAAGCATCATGGTGCGGTCGCCGTCGGCGCCGGCATCGAAGCCGAGCGAGGGGCCTTGCCAAAAAACCTTGAGGTCGCCGGCGTTGCGCGTATACAGCACGCCTTCGCCGTAGCGCAGCCCGCCGATGAAGGCGCCGCCCGCCTCCTGGCCCAGCACATAGCCATTGGGCTTGCCCCAGCGTTTTGTCGCGGCCTCGACAATCTCGGCAAGTCCGCGCGAGGCCGATCCAAAGAAACGATGGCCGTTGGCGACCAATTCGTTCGAGGAAAATTCGTCCGGCCGTCCGTTCGACGGCTCCGGGTCCGCCAAAACAGCGCTCGCCCGGAAAACCGGAATGCCGGCGGCGAGTGCCGCGAGCTTCAGCGTCATTTCCCGTCGCGTTAGCATGGTCAAATCCTCCGCTCAATCTTCCGCGAACAAGGCACTGCGTCGAATTTGAAGGAAGTGCGTTAACGAAGAATTGACGCCCGTCAGGGTTTTATCGTGGCTTCTTCAGGGCGAAGCCGTGCCCAGCCAGACCAATTCTCGCTGTCCTTTTGTGAGGCTCAAGAAATGGCCGCCTCTGGATCACCCCAGGCGACAAAAGGCCCATTACGAAATTGCGCGTCGGCTTTTCCATATCGCAATGGCTGCCCCGCGCGATCGCGAACGATCCCGCCCGCCGCGCGCAATACCGCGTCCCCCGCCGCCGTGTCCCATTCCATGGTGTGGCCGAAACGCGGATAGACGTCGGCTTGACCCTCGGCAACCACGCAGAATTTTAGCGAGGAGCCCGCGCTTCGCCGCTCCTTGACGGGGAGTTTTGCGAGAAAAGCCTCGGTCGCCGGATCGGCGTGGGAGCGGCTGACCAGCGCCGTCAATCCCTGCTCCGGCGCCGGCCGCGCATGGATAACCCGGCGTTTTGCAGGCGGAGGCAGCGCCGCGCCCGGCACGGCCTCGCAGGTGCTGGCGGTGGCGCCGCCGATCCAGAGTTTCCCCAGCGCCGGGGCGTATACCACCCCGGCACGCGGCGCCGCATCGACGACCAGCCCTATATTGACAGTGAACTCAACATTATGGCCCAGGAATTCGCGCGTCCCATCGACCGGATCGACCAGGATGAAAGTCTGCCCCGCAACCATCTTCTCGCCTCTTGAAGTCGCTTCCTCGGCGAGTACCGGAAGACTAGGCAACCGCGTCGCGAGGCGTTTTAGGATAATGGCTTCGGCCGCGTCGTCGGCGTCGGTGACGGGGCTTCCATCCGATTTGCGCCTAACGCGGCTGTCGCCCGCATAGAGGGCCATCACCGCGACGGCGGCTTCGAGCGCGATTTCGGCGAAAATATCTGCTATTGCATCGCGATCGATCGTCGGTGCCATGTAGATTTCTTTGCGTTCACGAAATTGCCGCCCAAACTTGCGAATTTGGCTAGAGATTGCCTCGGCAAGCTTCCCGCATGTTACGACAATTTGTTAACCTATGATTCGCAGATTGGAGTTGTAAGCCTTGACGGCCGTAGCGGGCAGCGATTCACTTCGGCATGACGTCTCTCGCCGGTTTCGCGCTTGCCGCAGCCATGCGCAAGGCTCATTGCTCTGGCAAAAGCTTCGGGCATTGCCTACGGCGCAGTTTTGGCGCAGAGCCTAGTCTCCCCTGCTTGCGGGGGCTTTGCCCTTGAACGGATGAATCATGACGGTGTTTGCCCTCGACCCCCTCGACCTCGCCGCGCTTCTTTGCTCCCGCGTCTGTCACGATGTGATCGGCCCGGTTGGCGCCATTATCAATGGCCTTGAGATGCTCGACGAGGAGCAAGACGCGGAAATGCGCGGCTTTGCGCTCGAACTCATCAAGAAAAGCGCCGGGCAGGCGTCTGCGCGTCTGCAATTTTGCCGGTTAGCTTTCGGGGCCGCCGGTTCGGGCGGGGTTTCAATCGATACCAGCGATGCGGCAACGGTCGCGCGCGGCCTCTTTGGCGGCGAGCGGACGAAACTCGAATGGAATGTCCCCCCACTTCGAGTGCCAAGGAACAATGTTAAGCTAATCCTGAATCTGTGTCTCATCGCCGCCACGGCAATCCCGCGCGGCGGCGTCATCGAGGTCACGCTGAGCGGAGCCGAGGAAACGGCGCGGATCACGGTCACGGCCAAGGGCACGAATGCAAAGCTTGCCGGCCACCTGCCGCTTCTCCTCGCCGGAACGCCAGATCATCCTCCGGCCGGCCCGCAGGACATTCAGGCCTATTATGCGGGCCGTGTCGCCAAGGCCGCGAACATGACGTTGACGGTCGCGGCGGATGCCGATCGCGTCATGATCGAAGCCCAGCCTCTTTCCGCCAAGGTCATCGCCGAGCCGGTCGCGCTGTAGGACGTGCGGAAATTTTCAGGCCTGCCGGGGTGGAACGCAAGGCCACGTACATCAGGCGGCATGAGAGGAGTGAGATTGCGTCGAAAGCCGGTACGATCGGCGGTTGGATGGCGCGGCCTCGCGCGGCGGCGGCGTTTGACTCGAACCGTGCGCCCGAACCGTGGAGTAAGTGCTCGCGGTCGCGGGGCCGTTTTGGGCGCTTGACCGTTCCCTACTATGACCGACCTCTATTGCGACCGCTCGACGCGCCAATTCAAACTCATCTAGGGCGCCGCCGTCACTGATACACTCCCACCTGACGGACGCTTATTCTTTTTCAGGCCCCGAAAAAAGCGAAGCCTTCCGCTTGCCGCTGGCCAAAAAGGTGAGTACCCCGTCAACCACGCTCTCCCGCCAAATTGACGGCGCACGCTTCTCCTTGTCCTGAAGCCCATGACCGACTTTAATCGCCGCACCCTGGTCAAATATCTCGTTCTCTCGGGAGCTCTGCCAGCAACTTTTCGGTCCGTGCCGGCCCAACCGGGCAAGCCGCCGCAGGCATGGCCGAAATTCGATTTCGACGATGTCGTGCGGCGCGCCCGCGATCTCGCCACGGCGGAATTCGACACCGCCTCGCCGGCGCTTCCCGACGCCTTGAACAAACTCGACTTCGATGCCTGGCGCGACATCAGATTTCGCCCGGACAAAGCCTTTCTCGCCGCCAACGGGAGCCAATTCCGGCTGCAATTGTTTCACCTCGGACATCTCTACCGGCGTCCGGTGACCATCAACACGCTCCGTTACGGCATTCCAACACCCATTCCCTATGCCGCCAATCTTTTCGATTACGGCCGCACCAAGATCGACAAGCCCTTGCCGGTCAATCTCGGCTTTGCTGGTTTTCGCCTGCATTACCCTTTGAACAGCCCGGCAATCTTCGATGAGGTGATCGCCTTTTTGGGCGCCAGTTATTTTCGCTTTCTCGGCCGCGGCCAGCACTACGGGATGTCGGCGCGCGCGCTCGCGGTCGAGGCCGGCACGGACAAAGAGGAATTTCCCTTCTTTCGCGAATTCTGGATCGAAACGCCAGAGCCCGACGCCGGTCAGGCGACGGTCTACGCTTTGCTCGACAGCCCGTCGACGACGGGCGCCTATCGCTTCGATCTCTATCCCGGAATCGACACCGCCATCGAAATCTCGGCGGCGCTTTTTCCGCGTAAGCCGAATGTCAAGTTTGGGCTCGCGCCATTAACGTCGATGTTCTTCATCGGCGAGGACGACCATCGTTTCAACGATGATTTTCGTCCCGAGCTGCATGATTCGGATGGCCTCCTGATCCATTCGGGAACCGGCGAATGGATTTGGCGCCCGCTACGTAATCCCGTGAAACCGGAGGTCTCCGCCTTTCTCGACCACGATCTCCGGGGCTTTGGCCTGTTGCAACGGGACCGCGACTTTGACCATTATCAGGATCTCGACCTCGCCTATGAGGTGCGGCCGAGCTATTTCGTCGAGCTGCGGGAGAGCTGGGGCGAAGGCCGGGTCGAGCTCGTCGAACTTCCGACCGGACACGAGACGAACGACAATATCGTGGCCTTCTTCGTGCCCAAGGATGCGCCGGAGCCGGGAAAACCCTTCAGCTACGCCTACCGCCTTGTCGCCAGTCTCGATCCGTCCGAGCTCTCGCCGAATGGGCGGACGCTGAACACCTATCAGACGACGACCGCGGCACTCGGCTCGGCCAACCCGCCGGTGCCGGGTTCGCGCCGCTTCATTATCGATTTCAACGGCGGCGACCTCGCCTATTACGCCGCCGATCCGCAATTGGTCGAGGTCGTTCCGTCGACGAGCCAGGGCAAAATCGTGCGCTCCTTCATCGTTCCGAACGCTCATACCAAAGGGTTTCGCGCGGTCATCGACGTCGTGCTTGATCCCGGCCAATCGGCGGATTTGCGCGCCTTTTTGCGCACCGGCACGCGGGCCCTCACCGAGACCTGGACCTTTCCGTGGCGCGCCGAATAGGCGCTGCGGCCTTATGCGTGGTGCGATTGCGCGCATGAGCCTTTAAGACAGCGGTCCCTCCTTCAGTCTTGTAAGATCGAAGCCATCGATGTCTTGCAGCAATTCGATGAAGGCCGTGGCGCCAAGGTCGGCGCAGGCCTCGCCCTTGCGCGCATTGGCGGCCGCCGCGTTGCCCATGGCCCCGGAGGCGCAAAGATCCTGGCTCATCCAGCCAAAGCCGGTCGGGCGGCCGGCGCGCAGCCAGTTGAAATCGCGTTCCAGTGCGAGGCTCTCCGACTGAAAATCGGCGGCCTCCTCTTCGCGCACGAGGTCCGGCCGGAAGCTTAGCATCAGCGATGTCTCGATCTCGCCAGCATGAATGCCATGCGCTTGTTCATGCGCGGAAAAGAGTCCGTCGGGTGCGCCAAAGCGATGCCAGGAGGCCATGACGACGAGCATGCCGAGCCGCGCGCGAAGATCACGCGCGATGATATCGAGAATCGCCGTGTTGCCCCCATGCGAGTTCAAAAGAACCAGCTTGCGGCAGCCGGTACGATGCACGCATTCGCAAAGTGTTGTCCAAGCCCTGATGAGGGGTTCGGCCGGAAGACTGAGCGTGCCGGGAAAATCCGTGTGCTCGATCGAAAGCCCGCAGTTTTGCACGGGCAGAAACAAAACGGCGAGTTCGTCCGGCACGCGCGGGACAACCCGGGCAAGATAGCCTTCCATGATGAATGTATCGGTGCCAAGCGGCAGATGCGGGCCATGCTGCTCGGTCGCCGCGAATGGCAGGACGGCGATGGTACGCGCCATGTCGCGGGCCTCGAAGTCCTTCCACGTCATCTCGGCCCAAAATCTTGTCTCCGGCATGAGGCACCCTTGTCGCGGCGCGGCGCATTTGCCGTCCCAGCGTAAATTATATCATGAGTTGCGAAGGCTGCAGGTGTTCGCAACGCCGGGCCGGTCTTGCACACTTGTTCCGTGACCGGGCATGGGCTAACAATTTGGCCGCGCTCCATCGGGGAGGGAGCAATCATGCCGGCGGGGAACCCGCTTCTGACCTTGCCGCCTCGCCCGCTGGCGCTTTTGGGTGCGCTGGTGATTTGGCTTGGGTCGCTCGACCTGGCGTCGGCGCGTGGCCGCCACGACGACGTCAAGACCCCCGAGGGCTGGGCCTGGTCTCAAATCAAACAGGGCAAGGTGGCCGATTTCAACGAACATTGCCGCACCAAGCCCCCACTTGATCCCAAGAAAGAGGACGACGCCCGCTGGCAGGACAACCGCCGCAAGCTCTCTGCCCGCTTTCTGGTGGATCGATTGACGCGGGCGCCGTGGCGGGAGGCGGTGCCGTTCGCGGGAGTGCAGATCACCGGCGCCAGGATTCAAGGAGATATTAAACTTGAAAATGCGAAGCTTATCCGGTCGATCGAGATCTCAGACAGCCGGATCGAAGGCGCGATCAACCTGCGCCACGCGCAGACAGACAGCTTGATCAGAACTCGATGGCTCGCGTGTGGACGGCGACTTCACCGCAGATGGTCTGCATGGCGAGAGCGATCTGTCCCTGGCCGATGGCGCAACCTTTAAGGGCGACGTGAGGCTGCACGGCGCTAAAATCGATGGCGACGTCGACATGACCGGCGCGAGGTTCAACGGCACGCTCAACGCCAGCAACCTGCAGGTCGGTGGCGATTTGTACATGCGATCCGAAGGCCAGAACAAGGCCAGCTTCAAGGACGTGGTTTTGCGCGGCGCGAAGATCACCGGACAAATCTCCATGAAAGGCGCCTGCTTCGACGGCAAGCTCGACGCCGACTTCCCTGCAGGTCGATAGCTCTCTCTTCATGCGATCCGACGGCCAGAACAAGGCCAGCTTCAAGGACGTGATTCTGCGCCGCGCGAACGTCGCTGGCAACGTCGACATGATCGGCGCCAGCCTCGGCGGCAAGCTCGTCGCCGACAACCTGCGGGTGGGGGGCAATTTGTACATGCGATCCGACGACCAGAACAAGGCCCGCTTCAAGGACGTGGATCTGACCGGCGCGGAGATCAAGGGACAGATCGACATGGACGGCGCCAGCTTCGGCAAGCTCGACGCCGAATTCCTACAGGCCTTAGGATCTCTGGTCATGCGATCCGTAGGCCAGAACAAGGCCAGCTGCACGGAGGCGAAGCTGAACAGCGCGGCCGAATTCCTGCAGGCCATCGGATCTCTGGTCATGCGATCCGCAGGTCCGAACACGGCCAGCGTCACTCTAAACAGGGCGAATATCACCGGACAGATCTCCATGGCCGGCGCCAATTTCGACCGCAAACTGGATGCCGAGGTCCTTCAGGTAGGTGGCGATCTGTTCATACGCGATGCACACTTCGCCCAAGCGGTCGACATGGTCTTCGCGCATATCGGCGGCAATTTGGATCTGAGCGGCGCCATCCTTGCCGATCTTAATCTCTCGAGCGCGTCGATTACTGGGGACTTGTTGCTCAGCAGGCCAGGCATGCACACCGTTTGGAAAGGAAAGAATTGGGAGCTCGGCACCCTGACCCTGCGCAACACGCACATCGGCAATCTGGCGGATGCGCAGGATCCCTGGCCAGCTCGGGAACACCTCCACCTCGATGGGCTCAGCTTCAATCATCTCGGCGGATTTAAAGAAGAAGCCGGAGAGAAAATGCCCGCGGAGAAAATGGACTGGTGGGACAATTGGTCGCGATACTAAATACAGCCCGGCTCCCTACGCGCAACTCGCCGCCGCATTGACGAACGCGGGCGACCGCGACGCCGCCAACGATATCCGTTACTTCGGCCGCGTGCGGGAACGCGAGACAGAAACGGGATTGGCCTACATTTTGTCTGGTGCCGTTCAGTATGTCGCAGGTTTCGGTATCGGCACTTACACCTTCCGGGTTCTCTATTGGGTGATCGGCATCTCAGTCCTCGGCGCTCTCTATCTGAGGACGAGGGTGAAAGGGGTGCGCGACGAGAATCACGGGCTTGTCTGGTGCTTCGGCGCCAGCCTGTCCCGGCTCTTGCCCGTGATCGCGATTAACAAGGAATTCACCGACTTCTTTGACGATCCCCAACGCAATTACTTCACCGGCTGGCAGAGTTTCATCTTTTCCGCGATGGGCATCGTGGGCTGGGTACTCGGCCTGATCCTGCTCGCCGCCGTCACGGGCCTGACCCAAAGCTCCTGACCCGCGCGTTAAGGCGAGCGGCGGATCAGTTCGAATTTGATCCGCGTTCCCAAAAGCCGGCATAAGCTTGCCTCACCGGTCCGGCCGACGCACTTGACATCGCGCATCCTAATCCATTTGGTGGCGAGGGTCCGTACCAGCTGGGGCTCGTTGGCCCATTGGCGCTCGACCCTCAATGAAAGGGAAAACCCATGAACATTCGAGCCATTCTATGCGCGGCGTCTCTCGCCGTATTGAGCACAAGCGGGCAAGCCGCGGTTGCGCAGCAAGGCGTGAAAATCGGCGCATTGCGCTGCGAGGTCTCCGGAGGCCTCGGTCTTATCATCACGTCGAGCAAGGACATGCAATGCGTTTTCACCTCGGCGAGCGGGCAGAGTGAGCCTTATTCCGGCACGATTCGCAAATTCGGCCTCGATATCGGCGTAACCGATAAGGGCGTGTTGGCCTGGGACGTTTTTGCTCCGTCCGAGGGACCCAAGCCCGGAGCGCTCGCGGGTGACTATGCCGGCGTCGGCGCGTCGGCGACCGTCGGTGCCGGGGTTGGCGCGAACGCGCTCGTCGGTGGCTCCGGCAGCTCGTTTACGTTGCAGCCCTTGTCGGTTCAAGCGCAGACCGGGCTTGCTCTCGCCGCCGGCGTTGCGGGGCTGACCCTTCGCGCCGGGAGCTGAACACTGGCAGGACGGGATTGCTCGTTCCCCGTCGCGAGCCGCGAGTTTGGACCGGGCCATCCCGGCCCAAATTCGGGATCGTACGCCGGACATGCTTGGCTGGACAGTCCGGAATTGGTCTTTAGTTGCGCAATGCGGAGTAATGCGGCGGCGAAAGATTAGGATCCAACCAGTTTGGATGGATCACTTGTGGTGCGACCAGGCTGACCACGAGAATTATGACCGAAGTTACGAGCGCGCAGCTCGACAAAATCCAGAGCGCGATTCCGTAAAATTCCGGCCTCATACCACTGGTTGGGAGGGTATAGTAGATGGCCACGACGGAAAGACCGCAAAGACAAAGCGCCACAAGAGCGATCATGTTTTGTCTCCTTCCTCCCAACATACACCCAAGAGTAGTCACCGGCAATACTCCCGATCATCGCGCAGAGGGCAATCGCGGGAAGAATGGGGTGACAAAGTCCCAAAATGCCGAATTGGCGCCGATCGTCCGAGGCGATGCGCGGAGGACGGCGGTGGACGGCCTGGCCGAGGATGGCGGGCAGGGTTTCGAAGCGGTCGTGATTTTAAGTTGTTTCATTAACTGAGTGCATGTTCGGGAAAAGTTGACGCTTTTTCGATTCCGACATGCTCCAACTCTTTGAATCCAAGTGATTCCTTTTTTCGATCGGACAATTCCATCCGATCGAAAAGCGCCCTAGATGACCCGCGTCAGCGCGGAAAGACCATCTATCCGCGCGGCGGACCGCTCATTCGACTGCCGTTTGCTGGGGCACGGCGAGGGCTGGACATTTGGGTCCCGCCGGGCGCGCGACGCCCCACGCACGAAGAGCGACGATCAATTGGCTCAAGATAACACTGATCCGCCAACGGGGCTTAAGGCGCGCCTCGTGCGGGCCGGTCGATTCGATAATGATCGCGACCGCCGCGAAAAAGAAGGACTGGACGGCCGCGCCGCGCCAAGAAGGAGGGAGAAGGGAGCACTGACAACCGGGTTCTTCTCGCCCGGTTGGTTCGGGGCCGCCTGGTCGAGAGCCTGCGCCTCGGAGAAACCCCTTGGTGCCAAGGATGCCGTGAATCGGCCCGGCCCTGGCCTACCCTCCGAAAAGTGCGCTATTCCTGGTGGAAGACTGTTGTCCGGTCAGCCGCCAGCAGGCAACGTTGGCCGTTCAACCTCGACGGACGGAAATCGAACCGAGAGGACGATAGGTTCGCCGTCCGCCTCCCAGAAGTGCACGACATTGGGTCCGAAAACGACGTAGTCCCCTTCCTTCCGCAGCGTCACCACCTGGGGTGTCCCGCCCACATCGAACGTCACGCGCAAGGCACCACCGCGGATCAGGACAGAAATCGTGGTGGCGTTTCCGTTAGCCAACGGACGAGATCGCTTTTCGCCATCCTTGTGCAACCCCCATTTCAACTCAACGTCAGTCTGATGCCGTAGTCCCAACTCGACCGGAACGAACTGGCCGACGAACCAACCGGTGTTACGTAACTGATCCACCGCGGCGTTACCAAAGTAGAACAAGGCGTTGGTGCCCATCCTTGCGCTCTCCGCGAGAGACAACGGCTCGCCATCCTTCAAGGTTAGGTCGATGTCCGACCGACCCCGCGAGTGCAAAGGATATCCGAGGAAGTCGGCGATGTCATCGCCATCGTCGCTAGCAACCGTTGATGAGATGCGTTCCCCATCGAGTTGACAGCGGTCACCAGCTTTCGGGGTGCTGGCAAGGAACTTCTCCGCGGCACGCTTTCCGCTTGCCATTCTGGTCCGAAACGCATCTGGCGTCTTCGGAGGACACAAAGTTGAATGTTACAGTTTCGATTCCTCGCGCCACCCGCGCGGTGGCGAAATGGACCGTGAAGCCGCAGGTCTGGTTTTGCGCCGGCTTCGTGTGGGAGGATCAGGGTAAAGACAAGCGGAAACGCGAGCTGCCGCCAATTAGGCAATCGCGGTCACATGCGCAATCTGCGTCACATCGACGCGGATTCGCCCAACCACGTCGGCTCCAAAATGCGACACCCTTCCTTCGTGACGCGAAATCCGTTTGAGTCATCGGGGATCAACCGGAATCCGTGGGCGAATCTTGACGAAACCTTGCGAGGGATCCCGCTTCAAAAATTTGCGCCAATGTCGCGCGGAGACACAACACGTTTATATGGCCTTGTTATTTTATGTCGCTCCTCGCGTAATCCCGACGATAACAACGAGGAATTTTCCGATCTTGAGTTCCGGTATTGCCATTCGCGCGACAACGGGCGGTTCGCCAATCGCAAAGCAAACGCGGGCGCGACAAGAAATAGATTATTCCGTCAGTAAGCGGCACTCCAAGTGAGCAAGCAATGGGATGACCATTCAAGTTGAACCGCAATCGCAACCGGACTTTATAAGGAGCACTGCTTTTGGCTTCTTCCGGCAGAACCAATCAAAATGCAGTTGCACTCAATTGTCCAACAATTGGCGAAGGAATATGACGCAATCGATTTTGAGCCGCCAACCACGTCGGCTCCAAAATGCGACACCCTTCCTTCGTGACGCGAAATCCGTTTGAGTCATCGGGGATCAACCGGAATCCGTGGGCGAATATTGACGAAACCTTGCGAGGGATCCCGCTTCAAAAATTTGCGCCAATGTCGCGCGGAGACACAACACGTTTATATGGCCTTGTTATTTTATGTCGCTCCTCGCGTAATCCCGACGATAACAACGAGGAATTTTCCGATCTTGAGTTCCGGTATTGCCATTCGCGCGACAACGGGCGGTTCGCCAATCGCAAAGCAAACGCGGGCGCGACAAGAAATAGATTATTCCGTCAGTAAGCGGCACTCCAAGTGAGCAAGCAATGGGATGACCATTCAAGTTGAACCGCAATCGCAACCGGACTTTATAAGGAGCACTGCTTTTGGCTTCTTCCGGCAGAACCAATCAAAATGCAGTTGCACTCAATTGTCCAACAATTGGCGAAGGAATATGACGCAATCGATTTTGAGCCGCATGTCACCATATCCAGCGGACCTTCCGACGACGATCAAACCCACACCATAGCGCGTGGGATCGCCAGCCTGTTTTCGCTTGGAGAATTAATGCCGGTAAAACTTGCTTATACGAGCGAGTACACAAAAACTCTTTTCATACAATTTCAGGAATCCGAAGTCGTGCGCCGCATGTCCGACGCTATAAAAGATCGTAGTGCCCGGCCCGTGAATTATGTCTTGAACCCGCACTTGAGCCTTCTTTACAAGACGATGCCTGTTGCGAAGCAGGCCGAAATTTGCCGGACGCTAGATGTGCCGAAAGGAATTTATTTCTTTGACCGGTTGCGTGCGATCGAAACCGAAATTCCCCTGACCCAGCCGGAGCAGATCAAAAGATGGCGGACGGTGTTTGAGTGCACGCTTGGGCTACCTTGACGCAGGGGCTTCCCCGCCGGCTTCGTCGGAGACCCAGAATCACGAATTGAGCAAGTTCATAGTCCTGACCCGAGACGGGCGGCCACGCGCCGCGGCTTTCGTCCACCCTTATTTCAACGTCCCGACGCCTTTGGCCGCAAGAAGGATCTCAAAGTGGCGGCGAACTCAGTGCAAGCCTGGGCTACGATCAAGATCAAAAAGTGACAGAAGAGGCCGAGCGGAACAAAGATCCGCATGGGGTTCCACATCGATCGCTGAATATGCTTGCGATAATAAATATAGCTGTGGACTTCGAACATCAGCAGCGAGCGAAACCGCGTTCGCAGGTTGGCCAGGGTACCGCCCTTGTGGTTCAGATGAATTATGGTCGCTGTTGGAAGATAAAAGCATTTGTAGCCGGCATCGGCAATTCTCTTACAGTAATCGGCATCGACATGGTACGCTAAGCGCGGGTCAAGGTTTCCGACCTCGTGGGCGACCTCGCGCGGCACCATGAAAGCCGCGCTGGAAACGTAGCCGGACTCGACAAGGAACGGTGTAGTCAGGTCGCGTCCGAGGTGCAACAAGTGCATCCGCGAAAAGCGGTTGTTCGGAAACGTTCGGGTAACGATCGAGCGGGCGCCGAACAGCGCGGAGCCCGCGTTGGGGAGGGACTTCACCGACCACTGGATCGTCCCGTCCCCATTGAGCAGCCTGCAGCCAACGACGCCGGCCTCAGGGTGCATGTGCAAAAATGCGAGCATGCCGTCGAGTGCGTGCGGAAGGATGATCGTGTCGCTGTTCAGCAATAGCAAATATTGCCCTTGCGCGATGGAGAAGGCCCAATTGTTCGAATAAGCATAGTGACGGTTAGTATCGTTCCGGAGGAGCCGGACTTCGGGAAAACAAGCGCCGATCATCTCGCTCGTTCCATCCTTGGAGGCGTCATCGACGACAATGATCTCATAAGGTTCGCACGGCGGATTCTGATAAATCGACGCCAGGCAGTCCGAGAGAAGCTCGCGCGTGTTGTAGGACGGAATGATGATGGTCAGTGCGATCGCGACCTCTGCCTGGCTTTCGCCCTCGGGTTTCCGCTTCGTCACTTGTTCCATTCCAGCGCTCATTTTCGGACGTCGCGCAATTGCCGTGAGACGGCTGGCTCGGCCGGCCATGGTTTTTCGGATTGCATTGGTTCAGCACGGCGCCGAGGGCCGGGGTACCGGTCTGGTCCAGCTGCTCCTTTGCCTTTCGTACTTCGTTGCGAACCGCGCTTCCGGCGCAGACGGCCAGAAGGACGCTCTCCGCGATCCCGGCAAACAGGAGCGCGCCGCTCGCCGCCAGAATCGGCGGCGAGTCAATTAGCACGATGCCGAATCGCTTCCAAGCCGTTTGAAACATCGCCCGCGCTTTGGGCCAGTCCGCCACCGGCGGGAAAGCTCCAAATCTCCCGCCCGCCGGCTCAGGCGCGGGCGCGCTCGGCCCGGGGAGCGCGTTAAGGGGCGCGATCGCCGCCGCCATGGCGCGCGCGGCGGCCATATGGACGGGGTTCTCGACGTCAACAGTCTGCGTCGTCGCCGACCAGCAGACCGCCGTTCGCCAGGCGCTCGACAATCACTGGCGCTGGCGGCGGCGTCACAAGCGAAGCAATGCCGCGCTCCGCCGATCTCACGGTCTCCGGCGCGCGGGTAACGGTGCGGGTAAAGCTTACGTTTCGCAATCCGGATTTGCAAACTCCCTGGTTTGAAGCGTCGCAATTGCGCGCCGCGACTTGCCTTTCTTGAAGGCGGGGCCGATATGGTGATAGTAGCGGTCCCGGGGAGCTAGGAAAGCGGTGAATTGGGATTTCCGCCGCTCCTACAAATCATAGATTACCGGGAGGACTTAACCATGGCGCGGCCGACACTGCCTGGAAAACGCACGAAGATATCCGCTCTCGATATTGTGATCGTGATTGGCGGCATCGTTGGCATCATGGCCTTCAACCGGATGAGCATCGCCAGGCTTCAACGGTCGCTCCCCAATGCGAACAGCCAGATCGTGGGGGAATGGACGTCCACGCGCGGACCGGAACACCTTGTTTTTCGCGCCGACAAGACCGTCAGCATGACTGTCCCTGCCAATCCCACGGAAGACACAGCGGCGACGGCTGCTCCGGAAACAAATGGTCCGGCGCCGGTAACGGGCAAGTACCAGATCTTGCAAGGGGGGAAGTTGGGTATCCAACTGATGAACGGAACTAAATACACGACGACAATCAGTCTAGGGAACCCGAACCGCTTTGATCTAATCGATTCGGCAACCGAGGGAGTGACGACGTTCGAGCGGGTGCCGGCTGCTCCCGTCAGCGCAGCGACCACGCCGAAGGAGCCTTCCCAATGATCTCGTCCTAACCCTCGAACTTTTTCACCACGATCGACAGGTCAAAGCCTCTCGTGTAGAGCTGCTTACCTTAATTCATATAGAGCGTACCGGAACGCCCGCCGGAAGATCCGGCGGAACGGCGAGGTTTTAATCGCAATGAATATCATCGCAGGAACTCGAGGCCGCACAGGCTTCCAAGCTCTCTGCTGGCAGGATTATCCCCGCGTTTCGGCCGGGCGACACTGTCGTCGTGAACGTCAAGGTGACGGAAGGCGAGCGTACCCGCGTGCAGGCCTATGAAGGCGTCTGCATCGCCTGCACCGGCGGTGGGATCAACGAGAGTTTTACGGTACGCAAAATCTCCTATGGCGAGGGCGTAGAGCGCGTTTTCCCGGTGCTTTCGCCGAATATCGAATCGATCAAGGTGGTGCGGCGCGGCAAGGTCCGGCGCGCAAAGCTCTATTATCTGCGCGACCGGCGCGGCAAGTCGGCGCGTATCGCCGAGAAGATGGAGACGCCCGCCGCCAAGGCCGCGCGCGAGGTCGCCAAGAAAGCAACCAAGGCTGCCGCCAAGGCAAAGAAAGCAGCTCCCGCCGCCGAATAGGCGGGCAGACGGGACCTATCGCTTATCTGGCGCCGCCAAGGGCGCGTTCCGCATCGATCTCTGACGTCAACAGGCGACCGCTCGCTTCTGGCGCTCTTGCTACATGCCGCCGAGCAGTCGAGCTAAACCGCATGCTTTCGGCAAATGGCTTTTATGCCAAGTCTCTGAAAGTTTGACTCCTGAGGCGGATTCCCGAATCGGCATTTATCTGATTTACCATGGCAAACAGCTTTTGGGAGAGTTTGCCATGTCGACTCCGGTTCCGCTTCGCTCTGACTTTGACACGATTGGCCTGCGCATGCTGGCGCGGCGATCGCGTGACCCCGATCAGACCCGGCGTCTCTTGGCACTGGCCGAGATTTATGATGGCGGCTCGCGGCCGGATGCGGCGCGGATCGGCGGGGTCGGGGTGCAGATCGTGCGCGACTGGGTTGTCCGTTTCAACGCCAAAGGTCCTGATGGTCTCTTGACCGGCAAAGCGCCGGGCGCTCCCAGCATCCTCGGCGAGCGCCAGCGCCAAGCCTTGCGGCAGGTCGTGGAAGATGGGCCGATTCCCGCCCTGCATGGCGTCGTCCGCTGGCGGCTGATCGATCTGGCGCAGTGGCTCTTCGAAGAGTTCCGGGTTTCGATCTCCAAGCCGACGCTCAGCCGCGAGCTGCGGCATATGGGCTTTCGCAAGCTCTCGGCGCGACCGCGCCATCATGCGCAAGACGAGGAAGCCGCGGCGGCTTTTAAAAAAACTTTCTCGCCCTCGTGGAGGAGACCGCCGCAAAAGAGGCTCCTGGCAAGCCGATAGAGATTTGGTTTCAAGACGAAGCTCGGATCGGGCAGAAAAACAAGGTCACCCGCCGATGGGCGAAACGCGGGACACGGCCTTCGGCGCCGCACGACCAGAGGACGAGTTCAGCCTATATTTTCGGCGCCATCTGCCCGGCCGAAGGAAAAGGCGCCGGGCTCCCGTCCCGGACAACATCACGCTCTTGCCGTTGCCGCCGAAATCGCCCGAGCTCAATCCGGTCGAGAACATCTGGCAATTCATGCGCGACAACTGGCTCTCGAACCGCGTCTTCGAATCCTACGACGACATTCTCGACCACTGCTGCTTCGCCTGGAACAAGCTCATCGACATGCCCTGGAAAATCATCTCCATCGGAACAAGAGAGTGGGCCTATCGGTCGTGATCAGCGAGACTTGGTATTAGTCGCAAACCCCGGCGGCGCGTGTTGCCAGGGATAGCCTTTCTCGGCCGTCTCATATGCGTAGCGATACAGCGCGCGCATGTAGGTTTGATCGAACTCCTCTTTGTGCTCGGCACGGAAATCGTCGCCGATATAGGCGAGATTGAAGCTGGCTCCTGCGCGTTGCGTGGCCAAATACATGCGGTAGAGATCGCCGACGCCATTATAGTTGATCATGGTCGAGACGGCCTTCTGGGCAATTGACAGGGTCAGTCTCTCGACATCGCTCCATTCGGTTGTCAGGCGCGAATTCCGGATGATGTAAGCGACGACGCCTTTTCTCTGAAATCCGGTCCTAGCTCTGGCCAGTTGCACATTCACGCTCGGAGGGATGAGAAAAGCCTGGCTTACCGCGCCGCCGTCGACGTGCATTTCCTGATACGGCTTCCCATCCGCCTCGACATCGAACATCACCGGAGGGAAAGCGGCGGGAATCGCCGCCGACGCGAGCAAGATATGACGAACGAGATCGAGCGCGCGGGGGTTGCCGCTCGCGGCGATTGCTCCGATGTTCCAAAGGACCGGCCGTCCTGCGTCGAGATCGGTCGTCTGGATGACGAGTAAGCGCCCTTTATCATATTCGGCCGCGATCTTCGCGAGCATGGTGGCGTCGACATAGCGGGAAATGGTTTCGTAAAGGGGAGTCGTATCCGAGAGGGCGTCCTCGGTTAGTGCCGCGAGGACGAACCGCTTTTCATAGATTTTCGAGGGATTTATGTTAGTGAAGACGTCTGTCAGCGCCGCGTCATACTCTGGCCCGAGGAAGGCAAAAGGCGCGATGAGGGCGCCGGTGCTCACGCCTGTCACGAGCTTAAACGTCGGGCGATCGCCGTGAGCCGTCCAGCCGGCCAGCAAGCCAGCGCCAAAAGCCCCATTATCGCCACCGCCAGAGAGCGACAGCAGATGCGCGGTTGGCAAGGCGCCACCGCGGCCGACGCCAAGAGTCCTCGCTTCGCGAATGAGCGCGCGTTCCTGTTCGGCAGAGATCGCCTCCGGTTGATCGGGGAACAAGCGCGCGTTGGGAAGACCAAGGACAGTCGCGTCGCGTGTCTCGCTCCGTGGAACTGCTGAGTAGGGAGCGAAGGTGGAGCAGGCGGACAGGAGCACAACGCAGATTGCAAACACCACGGCATGAACGCGACTTCGCGGCAGTCCGTTCGATCTCGTCACCCTTGCGACCTGCATACTCTTACTTCACGCAACCGCAGCGATTCTTTTGGCGAGTCATGCAACCCGCCAGCAGCGGAGCGAACTTACTCACGCTACTTTTTCCACTGTCAACAAAACGAGCGGCCACCACGAGATTTATCGATCAGAGTAGCAAATATGCAACAGCCGCCCTCGCCTGCGGGTAGGATTGGCGGCTCAGGCCGACAAACATCTACGCAAGTCTGATCTTGGGATAAGGCTCCACTTGAGAATCCTTTTGGCCCCGCCAAGCGGAAACTATGCACTTGACAATCACGGACGGTGAAACTGATGGTTTGCCTGCATTCACTGCAAACGTGGTGGATGCAGGCGCGCCCGCAAATGAGATCGAGACTACGTTCGAGATGATCGAGGCGGGGGAGAATGTTTTGCTGGAGGAGTAGAGCGCGTTTTCCCGGTGCTTTCGCCGAATATCGAATTGATCAAGGTGGTGCGGCGCGGCGGTCCGGCGCGCTAAGTTCTATTATCTGCGCGACCGGCGCGGCAAGCCGGCCCGTATCGCCGAGAAGATGGAGACGCCCGCCGCCAAGGCCGCGCGCGAGGTCGCCAAGAAAGCAACCAAGGCTGCCGCCAAGACAAAGAAGGCAGCTCCCGCCGCCGAATAGGCGGGCAGGCGGGACCTATCGCTTATCTGGCGCCGCCAAGGGCGCGTTCCGCATCCCGCTATTGATCAGTTCATAAATTGCATTGCCGAATGTTATTCCAAGTCCGTGAGTTTACCGCTCCTTGGCGCAAAGCTGCTTGAGCCGGTAAAGCGCCGTCATCGCCGCGCGGGGCGAAAGCTCGTCCGAGTCGTGCAGGTTTCTCGGACGCCTGCATCACAAAACCATCCACGCGCTCCCACGACAGGCGTCCGAGAAGCGCCAAGGCACGAAATCGCGGGCCGGAAGGGGCTCTGTTTCGCCGCTGCGATCTATGGGGATTTGAGGAGTGCGAGCGTCTGTTTTCGAGAGGCCGGAACTACGGACGCACGGCAAGTTGACGGGTTGACCGGTCGAGGGGAGCGTGCGCCACCGGCATTGGGATCAGTTTCGGCGTGGCGGCGGCGATCGCAAGACGTTGGCGCAGCATCATCGAGCGAGCGCCGCCGGCGCTGGCTAACGGTCAGCGGCAAGAATGGCAAGAACGGACGGCGTTGCGTCGCGGTAGATAATGCAATCTCGATCATGACGTATCGATCTTGATCACGAGAGGTGCGGTGGCCGGCCGGTAATTCGGCTCGCATCCCCGTGCGAACGTCTCGATGATGAGCAGGCGGCCGCCGCAGCATGGGCATGGCCGCGAGAGCGCCGGCAGTTCGGCTGCGTCAGCAGATTTGGGATCGTCCGGGATCGCGTCCGGCTTCGGAACGTTCAGCAACGCGCGCGCTTTGGCGATGTTGTCAGCGCGGTTGCCGTTGGCCAGGAGCCCGTAGTGGCGGATGCGATGGAAGCCTTTCGGCAAAACGTGCATCAGGAAGCGGCGGATGAACTCGTCTGTCGCGAGTGTCATGAGCTTGTACCGCTCGGGACCTTGGATCCTGTAGTCCTTGTATTTGAACGTGATGCCCATGTCAGCTGCGATCAGGCGGTGATTGGAGATGGCGACGCGATGTGTGTAGCGCGCGAGGTATGCGAGAACAGCTTCGGGTCCGCCGAATGGCTTCTTCGAATAGACCACCCATTCCGATCGCCGGAGCGGGACGAGGAAGGCGGCGAACGCGTTGGTATCAGCGAGCGCTGCGTGCGCGCCGGAGAACTGGAGCCGGCCGGTTTCGTGGGCCACGATCAACATCTGCAAGACTAGGCGCCGGAACAGCCGTGACAGCACGCGGACGGCCAAGAAGAAGTTCGGTCGACCGGCGATCCACCTCGTGCCGTCCTCTGACAGCCCGCCGCCCGGTACGATCATGTGCACGTGCGGGTGATGCGTCATTGCCGAGCCCCAGGTGTGCAGCACGGAGGTTATGCCGATCCGTGCGCCCAAGTGTTTTGGATCGGCCGCGATCGTGATCATCGTCTCGGCCGATGCCTTGAACAGGATATCGTAGATGACAGCCTTGTTCTGATACGCGATATCCGCGATTGGACCGGGCAGCGTGTAGACGACGTGGAAGTATGGCGCCGAGAGTAACTCGTCTTCCCGCTCTTCGAGCCACTCCCTCGCCGCCGCGCCCTGGCACTTCGGGCAATGCCGGTTGCGGCAGCTGTTGTACGCGATGACCGTGTGCGCGCAGCCCTCGCAGCGCGCGACATACCCGCCGAGCGCGACTGTGCGGCAGCGCTCGATCGCACTCATGACCTTCATCTGGTCGAGGCTGACGTGGCCGGCATTGGCGCGCCGCCACGCCGTCCCGTGGTCGCGGAAGATATCCGCGACCTCGAGAGCTGGACGGGACATGGCCGACCGCTCAAGCCGGCGGCGGCGCCTTGCCTCTCTTCCTGGGCGTCCTGCGCGGCTCGCACAGCAAGTCGAGTGGGCTCTCGATGGCAGAGATCATGCCGGTGGCCACGCGCGTGTAGCGCGCTGTCGTGTCGAGCTTGTCGTGACCGAGGAGAGCCTGAATGATGCGGATATCGGTCCCACGTTCGAGCAGATGGGTCGCAAAACTGTGGCGCAGCGCATGCAGCGTCACCGCCTTCTTGATGCCGGCCGCGTCAGCCGTCTCGTGAAACAGACGATTGAGCTGCCGGGTCGTCATCGGCTTTCCTGGCTTGCGGCCAGGAAACAACCAGCGCTGCTCTTGCGACACGCCCGTATCGTAACGAGCCGGTCGCACCTTCCACCATTGCCGCAGCAGATCGAGCGTCTCTGGCGACAGCATGACGTGGCGGTCTTTGCGCCCCTTGGCCTGCACGATGCGGATGATGTTCTGCGCCCTGTCGATATCACCAACCCTGAGCCGGACCACCTCGCCCGCGCGCAAACCTGCGCCGTAGCCGAGAGCGAGCAATACGTGAACCTTGAGAGTCCTCGCCATGGCCAAGAGGCGCTTGGCCTCGTCCGGGCTCATCACCAGCGGGATCTTCTGGGGTTCTTTGATGTGATAGATCTCGGCCGCAAGATCCAATCGCCGCAGCGTCACACGGAACAAGAACCTGAGCCCGGTCATGATGCGGTTGCGATTGCAGATGCTCGTCCCCGTCTCAGTCAGGTGCAGCTGGAACAGGCGGATCTCGTCGGCTGTAGCCGTGCCGGGCGAGCGCTTCAAATACGCGGCGAACCGCTTGCAGCTGCTGATGTGGCTTCTCTGCGTGTGCGGGTTGAGCTTGCGCGCGCTCATGTCCTCGATCATGCGCTGGCGCAGCGGGCTGATGGCATCGGTACTCATGGGGAACTCTCCTGAGTGAGGTTGACGACACCTCAATTCTCAGAAAACGGCCCATGGCCCGCCATCATTGTTCTTGCAATTACTCACCGTGCTCGCAGAAAAGCCGCCAGCCTCAGCGGGCTATCGCGGCAGCGATTTAGTGCACTGATGTCGTCGAGGGCTGGCCCGAGAACGCCGGTTTGCGGCGCAGGCGGCAAAAATGCAGACTATCGGGGATAGCGGGTCTCGACACCCGCGGGCTAGGGTAGTGTCCCAGCTCGAATTTCAGCAGTAGGCGGGAAAGCCGTCATTCGCCCAAGCCCGCCGGAATGTCGCCAGTGCGGCTAGAAGCGGACATTGATTCTTGATCAAGTGAAGAGCATAAGCTAACCGCGCGACGCGCGGCGGTTGGAGGGGAATGATATGATACACGGCGATTCCTCAGCTACGATCCGCGATGCCGTCGTGACTAGAGAGAAGACCGTCGAACGATAGCCAGAGAAACCTACTCAGATTTGTGCCCCTCCGCTCTTTTCGTGGCCTCTTCCCGCAGTTTGTCGAGACGGTCAAGCTCTGCCTTTACGACTTGAACGCGCACCGGATCACGGACCCAGCCGTTGCCACGCTTGTATTTGCCAGTCTTAACCGCATAGCGGATTTGGACCAACTTCGGCATGGACAAATGTCTTGCCTGCCGTGGCATGTCCAACAAAACTCCGCGACGATTGTCCTCTGACCGAAACTCCGTTTCTTTGAGCGTAGGACGGGGCGGCCTCACGGCATCCGAGCGCCTACGAAATGCCTCCAGCGTTGCTTGCACGCACGCCAAAGATGCAAAATAAAGATTTTCATATGCGTTACCGCATTGGGCCAAGTTTAACTCAATTACCTCCTGCCTTCTTTTCAACGTCGAAGCTCCGGCGGAATTCTTCTCCACTTTGTAGACCTCGGCGTCACTTAAGAACAAAAGAGCGCGCGGCGATATCGGGTAAACGATTATCAGCCCGCGGGAGGCAAAGCCGATTCTGCGGTCGAAAGCATGGCTTGCTGGCAGGCTGTTACATAGTGCGACGGGGTGATCACTCGTTAAAAAGTCCTCATCGGTATCATTCAGAAATAGCGTACTATCCAAGTCGTCGATAAGCGGACACATGGCCAAGGCACTAAATCGCTGCCGCGATAGCCCGCTGAGGCTGGCGGCTTTTCTGCGAGCACGGTGAGTAATTGCAAGAACAATGATGGCGGGCCATGGGCCGTTTTCTGAGAATCGAGGTGTCGTCAACCTCACTCAGGAGAGTTCCCCATGAGTACCGATGCCATCAGCCCGCTGCGCCAGCGCATGATCGAGGACATGAGCGCGCGCAAGCTCAACCCGCACACGCAGAGAAGCCACATCAGCAGCTGCAAGCGGTTCGCCGCGTATTTGAAGCGCTCGCCCGGCACGGCTACAGCCGACGAGATCCGCCTGTTCCAGCTGCACCTGACTGAGACGGGGACGAGCATCTGCAATCGCAACCGCATCATGACCGGGCTCAGGTTCTTGTTCCGTGTGACGCTGCGGCGATTGGATCTTGCGGCCGAGATCTATCACATCAAAGAACCCCAGAAGATCCCGCTGGTGATGAGCCCGGACGAGGCCAAGCGCCTCTTGGCCATGGCGAGGACTCTCAAGGTTCACGTATTGCTCGCTCTCGGCTACGGCGCAGGTTTGCGCGCGGGCGAGGTGGTCCGGCTCAGGGTTGGTGATATCGACAGGGCGCAGAACATCATCCGCATCGTGCAGGCCAAGGGGCGCAAAGACCGCCACGTCATGCTGTCGCCAGAGACGCTCGATCTGCTGCGGCAATGGTGGAAGGTGCGACCGGCTCGTTACGATACGGGCGTGTCGCAAGAGCAGCGCTGGTTGTTTCCTGGCCGCAAGCCAGGAAAGCCGATGACGACCCGGCAGCTCAATCGTCTGTTTCACGAGACGGCTGACGCGGCCGGCATCAAGAAGGCGGTGACGCTGCATGCGCTGCGCCACAGTTTTGCGACCCATCTGCTCGAACGTGGGACCGATATCCGCATCATTCAGGCTCTCCTCGGTCACGACAAGCTCGACACGACAGCGCGCTACACGCGCGTGGCCACCGGCATGATCTCTGCCATCGAGAGCCCACTCGACTTGCTGTGCGAGCCGCGCAGGACGCCCAGGAAGAGAGGCAAGGCGCCGCCGCCGGCTTGAGCGGTCGGCCATGTCCCGTCCAGCTCTCGAGGTCGCGGATATCTTCCGCGACCACGGGACGGCGTGGCGGCGCGCCAATGCCGGCCACGTCAGCCTCGACCAGATGAAGGTCATGAGTGCGATCGAGCGCTGCCGCACAGTCGCGCTCGGCGGGTATGTCGCGCGCTGCGAGGGCTGCGCGCACACGGTCATCGCGTACAACAGCTGCCGCAACCGGCATTGCCCGAAGTGCCAGGGCGCGGCGGCGAGGGAGTGGCTCGAAGAGCGGGAAGACGAGTTACTCTCGGCGCCATACTTCCACGTCGTCTACACGCTGCCCGGTCCAATCGCGGATATCGCGTATCAGAACAAGGCTGTCATCTACGATATCCTGTTCAAGGCATCGGCCGAGACGATGATCACGATCGCGGCCGATCCAAAACACTTGGGCGCACGGATCGGCATAACCTCCGTGCTGCACACCTGGGGCTCGGCAATGACGCATCACCCGCACGTGCACATGATCGTACCGGGCGGCGGGCTGTCAGAGGACGGCACGAGGTGGATCGCCGGTCGACCGAACTTCTTCTTGGCCGTCCGCGTGCTGTCACGGCTGTTCCGGCGCCTAGTCTTGCAGATGTTGATCGTGGCCCACGAAACCGGCCGGCTCCAGTTCTCCGGCGCGCACGCAGCGCCATTCGGCGGACCCGAAGCTGTTCTCGCATACCTCGCGCGCTACACACATCGCGTCGCCATCTCCAATCACCGCCTGATCGCAGCTGACATGGGCATCACGTTCAAATACAAGGACTACAGGATCCAAGGTCCCGAGCGGTACAAGCTCATGACACTCGCGACAGACGAGTTCATCCGCCGCTTCCTGATGCACGTTTTGCCGAAAGGCTTCCATCGCATCCGCCACTACGGGCTCCTGGCCAACGGCAACCGCGCTGACAACATCGCCAAAGCGCGCGCGTTGCTGAACGTTCCGAAGCCGGACGCGATCCCGGACGATCCCAAATCTGCTGACGCAGCCGAACTGCCGGCGCTCTCGCGGCCATGCCCATGCTGCGGCGGCCGCCTGCTCATCATCGAGACGTTCGCACGGGGATGCGAGCCGAATTACCGGCCGGCCACCGCACCTCTCGTGATCAAGATCGATACGTCATGATCGAGATTGCATTATCTACCGCGACGCAACGCCGTCCGTTCTTGCCATTCTTGCCGCTGACCGTTAGCCAGCGCCGGCGGCGCTCGCTCGATGATGCTGCGCCAACGTCTTGCGATCGCCGCCGCCACGCCGAAACTGATCCCAATGCCGGTGGCGCACGCTCCCCTCGACCGGTCAACCCGTCAACTTGCCGTGCGTCCGTAGTTCCGGCCTCTCGAAAACAGACGCTCGCACTCCTCAAATCCCCATAGATCGCAGCGGCGAAACAGAGCCCCTTCCGGCCCGCGATTTCGTGCCTTGGCGCTTCTCGGACGCCTGTCGTGGGAGCGCGTGGATGGTTTTGTGATGCAGGCGTCCGAGAAACCTGCACGACCTGGTCGTCCGCCAAAGTCGTCGTGAATGGCAGCTTCGGGGTCAACTCCCGTCATCGAGAACTCTGGGCCGAACTTCCGCAAAGGATCGGAAAGCAGAAATTCAAACCGAGACGTCACCCAGTCTACCGGTCCTAGGCGCGAAGTGTTTTCAGCCGGTAAAGCGCCTCCATCGCCGCGCGGGGCGACAATTCGTCCGGGTCGATGGCGTCGAGGGCCTCTCCAAGAACGTCGCGTTGCGGTGCGGGCGGCGGGCTCGCCGCCGTGAACAAAGGCAGATCGGCCACGGCGCGGTCCGCATTTGAAAGCCGCTCGGCGGCCTCGAACTCGGCGAGCAGTTCCTTCGCGCGCGCAACGGCCGGCGCCGGAAGGCCGGCAAGTTTCGCGACCTGGATGCCATAGGAACGGTCGGCGGCCCCAGGGACGATCTCGTGCAGGAAAACCACTTCGCCATTCCAGTCCGTCACTCGCACGGTCAAATTGACGAGCCGGTCGAGTTTTTCCGCAAGCCTTGTCAATTCATGAAAATGGGTGGCGAACAACGCCCGCGCGCGATTTTTTTCGTGCAAATGCTCGATCACCGCCCAGGCGATGGATAGACCGTCGAAGGTGGCGGTGCCGCGGCCGATCTCGTCGAGGATCACGAGCGAGCGTTCGCCCGCCTGGTTGAGGATCGCCGCGGTCTCGATCATTTCGACCATGAAGGTCGAACGGCCGCGGGCGAGATCGTCGGCCGCGCCGACCCGCGAATAAAGCTTGTCGATGACGCCGATATGGGCGCGTTTCGCGGGGACGAAGGAGCCCATCTGGGCAAGGATGGCGATCAATGCGTTCTGCCGCAAATAGGTCGATTTGCCGGCCATGTTCGGGCCGGTCACGACCGCGATCCGGCCACCTTTGCCGGGGGAGCCCGAAAGCCCGCAGCCGTTCCCGGCAAAGGCTTGGCCGTGCAAGCGCAGCGCCGCCTCGACGACGGGATGCCGCCCGCCTTCGATTTCGAAGGCTAGCGAGCCATCGACCTCGGGCCTTGTCCAATCCGAGGCTTCCGCCAATTCCGCGAGAGCCGCGGCGACATCGATTGCCGCTATCGTGGCAGCGAGCCGCCTGAGCGCCGTCTGGCTTCCGAGGAGAAGCGCGGCCAGGGTCTCGAAGATCGTCTCTTCGCGGGCGAGCGCCTCTTCGGCGGCGGAGGCAATCTTGACCTCGAGTTCGGCGAGCTCCTTGGTCGAAAAGCGCATCGCGCCCGCCATGGTTTGGCGGTGCACGAACATCGTGTCATGCGGCGGCCTCAATAGCTTTTCGCCTTGCGCCTGCGGGACCTCGATGAAATGGCCGAGAAAATGATTGTGCTTCAGTTTTAGCTGCTTTGTTCCCGCCAAATCGGCATAACGCGCCTGAAGCGCGGCGATCACACTCCGGCTTTCGTCGCGCAGCGCGCGCAGCTCGTCGAGGACCGCGTCATGGCCGGCACGAACGTAGCCGCCATCGCGCCGGTTCTGCGGCAGCGGTTCGGCAAGCGTGTCGCTCAAGCGCGTGGCGATGGCTGGATCGACCTCGGCGGCGGCCTCGCTCGCCTGGCCAAGCTCTTGCGGAAGGCGGCCGGTTTTGTCCAGCAAGCGCGCGACGGCATTGGCGGCGGCAACTCCGTCGCGCAGCGCCGCGAGATCGCGTGGACCGCCGCGATTGAGCGCAAGGCGCGACAACGCGCGGGTTATGTCCGGGGCCGCCTTAAGGCCGGCTCGCACCTTCTTGCGTAAGTCCGGCTCATCGACAAAAAACGCGACGGCATCAAGGCGGCGTTCGATTTCCTCGGGAGCGGTCAAAGGCGCCGTCAGGCGCTCGGCGAGCAAGCGGCTGCCCGGCGCCGTGACAGTCTTGTCGATTGTTGCCAGCAAGGACCCGTCCCGCGTGCCGGCCAAGGTACGCGCGAGTTCGAGATTGGCTCTCGTCGCGGCATCGATTTCCATCCGCGTCTCGCGAGAGAGACGCGTGGGCAGGCTCAACGCCGGGCGCGCCGAGAACTGGGTGCGCTCGATGTAGAAAATCGCGGCGGCGGCGGCGGCGATCTCGGCGCTGGAAAGAGCGCCCAATCCATCCAGCGCCGCGAGCCCATAGTAGTCCTTGATGCGGCGCTCGGCGCGTGACCCCGCTCCCGCTTCGCTCCCAAGCGGGGTCACGGGAAGTTTTGTCTCGCGAGCGAGCTTGGCAAGGCAAGGAACCGTGAGTAGAGCCTCGGGGACAACGATTTCGGCCGGATCCAGGCGCGATATCTCGGCCTCAACGGAAGCCCCGGAGGCCTCGGCGACGATGAAGGCGCCGGTGGAGATATCGACGCTCGCGAGCCCGTAGGGGGAGTCCGGCTCACTTCCGCGCGCAATGGCGAGCAAGCTGTTGGCCCGGACGGGGTCGAGCAAAAATTCCTCGGTAATGGTGCCAGGCGTCACCAGACGCACCACCTCGCGCCGGACCACGGATTTGGCGCCGCGTTTTCTTGCCTCGGCCGGGTCTTCGACTTGTTCGCAGATCGCGACGCGGTGGCCTTGGCCGATCAGCCGGTTCAGATAATCCTCGGCTCGCTCGACCGGTACACCGCACATGGGGATATCGCGCCCCTCGTGCTTGCCACGCCGCGTCAAGACGATGCCGAGCGCCTTGGCGGCAATCTCGGCGTCCTCGAAAAACAATTCGTAGAAATCGCCCATTCGGTAGAACAGGAGGGAACCCGAATTTTGCGCCTTGATCGCGCTGTATTGCGCCATCACCGGCGAGATTTTGGGCTCGGCGGCGCCGTCGGGGAGAGGCCCGCGCTTGGCTGGCAAAGGCTCCGGCGACGGCACGGTTGTGGAAGCGGCGCGCTTAAGCATGGGCCCCAGCCTAGCAAAAGCGCCGATGCGATGCACCGCCTTATCCGCGCAAACCCGCAAGCCGGGGCCGTTTCCAGGCAGGTCAAATCGTACCAAAATGTTTCGTGAAACATTTTGGTACGATTGGGCCAAAACCTTAGAACGCCTAAGACAGCGGCCCATGCTTTAATTGGTAAGATCGATCGATTTTTTGGTGCAAATCAAGGGAGGGGGCCGCCTCGGTGGGTGAGCTCGTTGCCAAAAGGCATCCCCGGTGTAAGTTTCGCTCGAATTGAGGTCGTCACACGGGATGCCCGAACCGCCGCCGCGTGGTCTCGTCCGTCATCGGCGGTTTGCCGGAAATCCTGGCCGTAAAAGGCGGAGCGTTGCCGCACCGGGATTGTGCATAGACCATGTGAAAACGCGCATTTTGCCCGAAAACGGCTCGTCCGAGGAAGGTTTGCGGGGTCAGCGCAATCTGTAATCGCTGAAAATGGCCCATGACGCGACCGACGCGCAAGCGGTCGAACCGAGGCCATGTTGCGCCCCGGCATGCGGTTCGCGCCCAGCAAGAGCGCGGCGCGACAAGCCGCGTTGATGCGGCCCAGACGCGTGGGTTGCCGATCAAGCAGAAGACGCTGAGCGGCAACGCCTTGCGCGGTCATCTTGCAAAGTTCGGCCTTGTCGCTTCCAAAGGGATCGGCCGCGTCGACGCGCCTATCGCCAAGGCCGCGACGGGTGCGCCGCGTCCAGACATCACCAAGGCGGCCTTGCAGGCAGCGGAAAATCGCCGCTGGCGCGTCAGACCTGCGTGTGTTCAAGTCAGGGCGCGATTTTTCCGCTTGGCTCGGAGCGACGCCGCGGCAAAACGCGCGCGGCGGCAAGACCCTTTGGCGGCTCTCCGCGCATCAAGGGCATTTGATGCCCCTCGCTCAGGAGCAGTGCTGTATCACCAAACAGGGCAAGTGGTCCATCAGACGGCTGCGCGTGCCGGGCGAAGCAATCGCGGGTCAAGCGATTGCAGCGGAGCGGCATCGTTGGCGCGCGGGCGGCGGGCACGCGGAAAGGCGTCCGGCGAGATTGGCTGGCCGCGCTTCTTTCGCGTAAGTCCGCGCGACTGGTCGCCGTCGCTTTGCCCAACGAGCTCGCACGGATCATTTCAGCCGTTACGACGACCGGCGCGGCGTTTCGCACGCAGGTCTTAAAACGAGCCTAGGGAAACGCTGCCGATGGCGCAACTTTTCAGAATATTCGGTTTGGCGAAAGCGAAACAGACGTGCCGAACGGCACGGTCGAGATCGAAGACGAGGGGCACCTCCTGTCGCGAGCTCGCGACCTTGCTTGCGGCCTTCGCCGTCGAACTCCATCGGGGCCAGCGGACATATCCGCGCAATAAGGCAAGACATAGGACCGCCAGCTGGCGAACCGTTCAGAACCAAAGAACACCAGTTGCCAATTGGAGCAATCCAACAGCATCGAGCCCGCCTCGCCGAACTTGGCCCGTGCGGTGAATAGCAAAATCTGACATTGACCGATGGTTCAAATCCAGCCTTTTACTGTTCAGTTCCTTGGACTTGTTCTCCGACAAGCGCAATGTCCCGCTTGCACAGCGCTTGCGCGGCTCGCAACTGGCCAGAGCGATCGGCTTGGCTTCCTTCCCGCCGTCGAAATTCCGGGGAACGCTAGGCGTTGCGCGCAACTCAAATCGGCCGCGACGCCGTCTCCCACCAGTTGCTTGCGCAACCAGTTAACCTTGGCTGCGGTCGTTGTCGGAGCCTCGATGATCTGGTTGCCGCTCCACCCTTCGCCGGCTTCCGGGACGTCCGCCTTCAACAAGAATTCGCGCCTTCAGCAGGCGCCGCGCCAGGTTGCTCCTTTTCCGGATCAGTGCTTAACGGAGCGAACGTTCGCCGCGGCTCGACCGCACGACATATTTCTTTACGGCAATTTCCTTCGCAGCCATGATCGCCTCCGCCGCTCGGGTCGCGCCGAAAGCTACTCGAAATCCTTTCAGCTTCGTTGAAGCGGGCCACTAGGTCCGTTTTGCGGCCGCCGTTCGCGCCGCCGGTCATGTTGAGTTTGATAGGCGATGCCCGCGTGGCAGGCGCAATACGGTCCTTGGCCCGGCAGTTTCTTGGCGCCGCAGAAGCGAAATTCAGACTGGGCCGGATCGCCGATCGGCCAACGGCACATCAACTCTCGCAATTCCGAAATGGTCACGGGTTCGGATATCGGCACCACAACGTCCCGCACGGTTTGGGGCGCGGGGGCTTCAATCACAAATGGGTGAAAAGCGAGGGCGGTATTCCCGGCGATTTGCAGACTGTCCGCGTGCCGGTGGGCGGGGCGACGCGGCGCCTTTTGGTGCGGCGGCGAAGCGGACACATTCCCCGAACGCACATTGACACGGCCCGATAGCCCAAGCCGATAGACCTTGCCGATCACTGCGTTACGGGTAATCCCGCAGGCAAGCTCACCAGCAATGCGGCTGGCGCTCCATCCTTGGAGCCAGAGTTTTTGCAACAACTCAATTCGTTCATTGGTCCAGGACATCGAGGCCTCCTAGAAGGTTGCCAATTTGAACTGAGAGTGAGATGGAATTTCGCTCATTTCGAATTTAATTGAGTTGGGCCCAATTGACGAGGCATCGCTATTCAAAACATGAACTCCACGCCCGCCGGCACAATTCCACGCGACACAGTTTCAAACGTCCCGCCGCACGAGATCTCTCAGCTAACATCGGGCAAGCTATACTAGCGATCGAATCGTACTGCAAGCCGCGCGTCGCGCCACGGAATGTTTTCAACAAGAGCTTGCATCAAGCACGCGACGTTTATTCATAGACCGCCACGAGAACTCGACCAAAATGAAATGGTGCTCGCACCCCTGCCGGAGACTTGAATGAAGGCCGCGGCCTTCCTCGCGAAGTCGAACGATGTTTCATTCTTGTTTCGATCCTCTCCATGCCGTAGGCGAATTTTCATGCAAAGGATTGGCTGGCCGATTAACTCATCCGGCGGAGGCTCGCGGTTTCAAGGTGTCGCTTGCGGGCCTCCGCGCGCATGCGGGGCGGAGCGCGACCGGACAACGCATCGTCTCAAGGTAAGCTTGCGCCGGGCTGGCCGATCAATCGGCGGGACATCCGCGACGCCGCGCGCATTGTCTTGCCGGGCCGGATGGAAAGCGCGCCGGTGTCCGCGTTGGCCGGATCATGTTGCGGATATCGAGACCCTCTTGCGGATGATTACGGCGCCGCCCTCTCAAGGCGCGCGCTTCGATCGAACCGGCGCATCATTACCGAAAAATGGGTCTCTGGTTTTTGGGGACAAAATGATGCGCGATCAAAAACCTGAGCAAGACTTCGTGGGTTTGCCGGCGCAGTCTTGCTTTAGGTTAAAACTGCATGCCCATGCTAAATCCGCGCATAATTCATAGACCGGCGTCAACGGAGTCGTTACGGCATGATCTGGTACGAACGCGACTTGATAGGCGATGCCGAAGTTGAACTTCACACGGTCGTAGATATGAAAACGGCCAAACATAATGCCAGGGCTCACAAAGAGCTGGTTTCTGTGGGCGCGCTCGCCGCTCGTCCATTGAGTGTCGTTAAAGGCGAATTCCGACCAGAAATAGGGGGCAATATGGTATTGCAAGGTCAAGCTGCTGACGATCGCGGTGCCGATCGTATGCTCGTTGGCGGTCCAAACCGGTCGCGGGTTTGACGTTCGTGCGCTGTTCAAAGGCCGGGATATCGATAAGAATTTCGTTGGTGGTTGTGGTGGGAAACAGTTCAAGTGCCTTGCCGCGGAAATAATTGTTAACTTCCGCGCCATTTCCCAGGAATTGTTGAAATTGATCATAGCGAATCTGATTGACAAGCCGCGGAGTGACGGTCGTGATCGGGTTCATCCAATCCGGCTAACTCGCCATCGCGGCCTCGACACGGTCGTACCAGGCCGCGAAATAATTGGCGACTGGGTCATCCGGGGCGACGGCCGGTTCGGGTTGCGGGAAAGGCAGGTCCGCCGCAAAAGCGCCGCCCGGAAGGCCTGCGGCCAGTGAAGCTATTACATAAAACGCGGGCAGATTGGCGGCACAAATTGGGAGAGTTATTTTTTAGTGTCATTTCCGGGGCGTTGCTTTCGAGGATTTATTCTGCGTCTCATAGCCGCCGATTATTTTTGATAACAATATATATAACACATATAACACGGGATCAACCGGAGTTCCGGTCACGCGCGCGCTGAAACCCGTGTGCGTGTTAAAACCATCACACGGGAATGGCGCCGCCGCCCCGCTAAACACGTGCGGCGAGTAGCCCTCGATCGTCAATTAGGGGTAGCCGCGGCGCGCCCGGTGCGACGTTGCCAATGGATGACGACACAACTGGTCCCGCGCCCGCCTTAGGTCAAAAAGTCATGCGCATACTGAGGATCCACGCATGATTATACAGAGGCGTCAGCGGATCCGTTATGTGGTGGTCCGGTACGACCGCGACTTGATAGGCGATGCCGAAGTTAAACTTCACACGGTCGTAGATCTGAAAACGGCCTAACATAATACCAGGGCCCACAAGAAGCTGGTTTCTGTCGGCGCGCTCGCCGCTCGTCCATTGCGTGTCGTTGAAAGCGAATTCCGGCCAAAAATATTCCAGAAAATGGTATTGCAAGGTCGCGCTGGTGAGGAGTGTGTTGCCGATGTGGTTCGCTTCGTCGGTCGGGAGCGTATAGGAAATCGTTCCCTGGATATCGAAATCACCGAAACCGATGCCGCCCGCGATCGTGGGAGTGACGATCCAAGCCGGCCTCTCGGTAAAGGCGGTGATGCCGGTTGGCGCCTGAACTCCCAGAAAAGCAGTGAGAATATAGTTGCCATTTTCTTCGTTGGCGCTGAGCAGCCGCTGTTTGATGGTGACGAAGTTCCCGTCGGAGAAACCCGTTGCGGGCTCATGGTACAGGCGCTGTTCGAAGGCCGGCACATTGATCAGAACTTCATTGGTGGTGGTGGGAATGAGCTCCAGCCCCTTGCCGCCGAAATAATTGTTAATTTCCCCACCATTTTGCAGGTATTGTTGAAATTGATCATAGCGATACTCTTCCTCAAGCCGCGGGGTGACGGTCGTGATCGGGGTCATCCAATGCGGCTGGCTCGCCTGCGCCGCGTCGACGCGATCGTACCAGGTCGCGAAATAATCGGCGATTGGGTTATCTGGGGCGGCGGCCGGTTCGGGTTGCGGGACAGGCAAGTCCGCCGCAAAAGCGCCGCCCGGAAGGCCTGCGGCCAGTGAAGCGATCACATAAAGAGCTGGCAGACTGGAAGCGCCATTCGCGGAAGCTATTTTTTTTAGGGTCATGTCCGTAGCCTTGCTTTCGCGGATAATTCCTGCGTCCCATTGCCGCTGTTCGTTTAGTAATAACAATATATGACGCGGGAATGGACTGGCTCAACCGTAATCGCCCCGGGGTCCCGGTCACTCGCGTTCGAAAACAGGCTTCCGTGACAAAATTCTCACACTGAATTGGTGCCGCCGCCTCCCTAAACAAACGCCGCGAGGTGCCTTCGATCGTCAATAGGGGGTAGCCGCGGCGCGCCCGGCGCAAGGTTGCCGATGGATAACGACACAACTAGTCCCGCGCCCGCGCCCGTCTGAGCCGGTCCCTGCGCCGATCTGCGCGTTGCGCAAGGCCATGCGTTCCTTTAGAAAGGCGCGAAATCGAGGACGCGCGATGGCCAATGACGAGGAAGAACTTGCCAAGATAATAGCCGAGCCCGGCGCCGTGCCAGGTTCGCTTCGCCATGAAATTCCGGAGAACGGCGGCCAATTCGAATCGCCAGCCGAACCGGAAAGGGCCGCAACGCAGTTGCCAGAGCCGGAGCTGTCCGTCACCGTGCCGCCCGAGGCGCAATCGCCTGCGGAACCGCAAGTTTCGATGGGATCGCACGCGCCGGAAGTACCCACGCCGGGAACACCCGCTCCCGAGCCCGTGGCCGCGGCGCCCGAGGCAGAATCGCCTGGCGAACCGCAATTTTTCATGGAATCGCACGCGCCGGAAGTACCCCCGCCGGAAACGCCCGCTCCCGAGCCCGCGGCCGCGGCGCCCGGGATGGTTGCGCCGCCACAGAGATTGGCAGGTGAACAAACCAAGCCACGCTCGCTCTTTCCCGCGCTTGCCGCGACCGCAGTCGCCGGCGCGGTTCTGGGCTTCGGTGGAACAATGGGGCTGCGCTATTTCGGCGGCTCCAAGATCGACGGATTTGCCTCCGGCGAGCGCATTGCCGCGTTGAACGCGCAAATCGATGCGATCGAAGGCAAGGAGGCTGCCGCCTCGGCCACCTCGCGCACGGCTCTGTCCGCGATGGAAACCCGCGTCGCGGCAGCGGAAGGCGCCGCGAACAAAGCCGCGGAGTCGGCAAATTCGGCGCAGGCCGATGCGCAAAAGGCCCTCGCGTCTCAGCCGGCGGCACAAGAACCCGCGTCCGGTCCCGCGCCAGCGGTTCCCGATCTCGGACCGCTTGAAGCGCGTATCGGAACCCTCGAGCAAAAGTTTGCTCCGCTTGAAATCGGCACTCGCCGCGCCGAAGGCGGATCTCCGTCCGCAACAAAATCGCGCGGATGCCGCAGCCGGAGAAGGCTCCCGCGCCCAGGCGATCGCGATTGTCGCCGAAAGCTTGTTGCTAAAACTGGATAGCGGCGAACAATTTTCGGGCGAACTCGCGGCGCTCGAAAACCTCGGCGTCCCTCAGGCGTCTCTCGCGCCGCTGCGCGCGGCCTCCGAATCAACCATTTCGAGCGAACGGCAATTAACCGCGCAATTTGCGACTCTCGTTCCGGGTATTATCGCGAGCGAGTCCGCCAAGCAAGCCAGCGCGGATGAAGGTTTTCTCGACCGCTTGACCCGCAATGCCAAGGGTCTGCTACGTATCCGCCGCGTCGGCGATGCCGAAGCTTCCGGCGTTCAAGGCTTCGTCGCGCGCATCGAGAACGCCCTTGCGGACCACGATCTCGATGCCGCGTATAAAACGTGGAAGGAATTGCCCGGCACCAACACAACCCAATTGGAAAGCTGGGGTGAAGCCGTGAAGGCGCGGCTCGACGCATTGAATGCCGCGAGATCGATCGAGGCCGATGCCGTGGCGGTCCTGGGCAAGCCAAAGTCGTGATTTCCGCCCGCTGAGACCTGACAACGAAGTCTTCGCCGAGAAACACATGATTCGAGTTCTCTTTTTCCTCGTTGTTCTCATCGCTCTGGCGCTTGGCTTGGCTTGGCTCATCGACAGGCCGGGGGATGTTACGCTGAACTGGCAAGGCTACCGGATCGAAACGTCGTTTTTGGTCGGGCTCGGGACCCTGCTCGCTCTGGCCGCCGCGCTCGCGGTAGCGTGGAAAATTTTTAGTTCCGTACTGCAATTCCCGTCCTCCATCTCCGCCGTCAGCCGGGCGCGCCGCCGAGAAAAGGGCTATGCCGTGCTCTCGCGTGGCATTGTCGCCGTCGGCTCGGGCGATGCGCGGCTTGCGGGCAAGGCCGCCGCCTTGGTCGAGAAACTTTTGCCGGATGAGCCTTTGGCTTTGCTTTTGAGGGCGGAGGCGGCGCAACTAACAGGCGATTACCGCGCCGTGGAAGCCGCGTTTAGGGAAATGACCCGGCGCGACCACACGCGACTACTTGGCTTACGCGGCTTGCACGCCCAGGCCCATCGGCGTGGCGATCTCGATTTGGCGCATCACTTTGCGAGTACCGCGCATGATATCGCCGCCTTGCCCTGGACGGCAACCGCGGTTCTTGAACGCCATGTCGCGGCGAAGGACTGGCAAAGCGCATTGGCGGTGCTCGAAAACAGTAAAAACATAATCGACGGGACAACTCGGGACCGGCAACGCGCGGTGCTGGCAACCGCGATCGCGCTCGATAAGGAACAAACGGCGCCAGACGACGCGCTGCGTCTCGCGCGCTCGGCGATCAAACGGGCGCCGGACTTGGTGCCGGCAGTCGCGCTTGCCACGCGGCTCACGGCCCGCGGCGGCGGCGTGCGCAAGGCGGCGAAAATGATCGAGGCCGCATGGCCGCTGGCGCCGCATCCGGAACTGGCAAAACTCTACCTCGATCTGCGTCCCGGCAATTCCATCGCTGATCGTCTGGCAAGGGCTCGCATCCTCGCCAAGCTATTGCCGCGCGATCCCGAAAGCCGGATGGCCCTGGCTAGCGCCGCGACGACCGCTTGCGACTATAAGACCGCGCGCGAAGCCATGTTGCCGATGATCGAAGCGGATGAACGGCCGACCGCCCGCATGTGTCTGATCATGGCGGAAATCGAAGAAGCAGAGCATGGCGAATCGGGATATGCTCGCGAATGGCTGGCACGGGCGTCGCGGGCGCCGCGCGATGCGGCCTGGATCGCCGGGGGTGTCGTGTCGGAGCAATGGTTGCCCGCCTCGCCGGCGACGGGAAAGCTCGATGCGTTCGTTTGGCGGAGGCCGGACGAACGTCCGAGCGCCGGCGGCGAGCCGGAAGAAGCGTTTTTCAGGCCGATTAAGTCGTCAGCCGAGCCAACCCTCCTAATTGAACAAACGATAGCAGTTGTGCCGCCGGAGAACCAGGCCGGGCCCGAGCCGGCATTCTCGACCAATGCCTCTCCCGCGATGACAGGAGAAGGAGCTGGCGCCAAAGCTTCCCCTGGGGAGGGCAATAAACAAGGTCCTCTCGCGGCCGGTGCGCCGTCCGCAGCCGCCAACGATCCGGAACCTGAACAGATGCCGAAACCCAGATGGCTTCGCTAGGGCATCGTCTCGCGCAAAGATTTACAATTTGTCTCGGCGCTTCATCGACGGCGTTTTCAGAGCCGCCCGGCCGCGGCCGAATTTAAGGGATGACCGGGGCGTCGTTGCTCCAAGTGCGACCCGCAACGCCTGCTGGCGTTGCAGGCTTGTGGCGAACAATTCGCCGGTTAGTAACCGCGGCAAGCGTAGGGGTGCCAGTAGCACCACCGGCCGCCGCGCCAGCCATAGCCCCCGCCGTGCCAGCCCCAGCCACGGTGCCAGCCATAGCCGCGACCGCGCCAGCCATAGCCTCGGTGCCAGCCATAGCCGCGCCCGCGCCAGCCCCCGCGGTGCCAGGCCCCGCCGCGGCCGCGCCAATAAACTTGCTCGACCTTGGCAGCGCCGGCGCCGTCCGTGAAGATCGCGGCCGCCGCCTGATCCGCGACGGCGCCTGGCAGGGGAAGTGTCATCGCGCCGGCGGCTACGGATGCCCCGCCAAGGAGCAGAGCGCCCCCCGCAAGGCTCAACGCATAATTACGAAACCTACGTTTCAGCATGTCAAGATCCCTTTTTCTCAGCCTCCCAACTCTATAAGAGTACCACAGATGCAATGAATGAACGCTGAACGAAGAATTAATTACGAAGAATTCATTCGAGACGGCATTCGCGCGCGTGCTCCATCCCATCGCTCGCCCTTGACCGGCAATCGGTCCCATCGCATCCAACCAAGAAGCCCGGTTACCTGGAATCCTTGCGTTAATCCGGCAGCGGGCGGACGTTGACGGGAGCGGCTCAAACTGGTCTACATCGGGCGCCGTTGGCCGCGCGCCCTATGTTTGCGGTCAACCATTCGAGACCGCACCTGAGATGAATTTGGCTACGCCTTTCGCCAACGCCTGGCACCATCGCGAGTTGATCAGGGCCGTGGTCCGGCGCGAATTGGCGGTCCGATTTCGCGGCACGATCCTTGGCTGGGTGTGGGCGATCTTCGGGCCTCTCGTGATGCTCGGTGCCTATACGGCGATATTTTCCCATGCGGTCGGGGTTCCGGCTTCGGCCAAGGGCGGCGGCGTCGGCGGTTACGCTTTGTCAATCTTTACCGGATTGATTGTCTTCAATTTGTTTAGCGAACTCGCCTACCGCGCGCCGGGGCTTTTGCATGAACACGCGGGCGTCATCAAAAAGTCGATTTTCCCGAGCGAAACCTTGGCCTGGACGGCGACGATCCGCGCCGCCGTCTATGCCGCGATAAGCTTAGGCGTTCTCCTCGTCTTCGAGCTGGCGCTGACCTGGCGGCTGCCGCCGGCGAGCTTGGCTCTGCCCGTGGTCGTCGCGCCGTTCTTTTTGTTCCTGCTTGGAATCTGCTGGTTTCTCATGGCGCTTGGATCGTTTACCCGCGATGTCGCGCATCTCATGATCTCGATCGTGCCGGTCTTCATGTTCGCGACGCCGATCTTTTATTCGATCGACGACGTGCCGCCCAGTCTGCGCATCTATCTGCATCTCAATCCGATCGGAAATTACGTCGAGATGATCCGCGACCTTGTCTTGTTCAACAGATTTCCGGGGATCATCCTTTATTCCGGCACGGTTTTAGCCTCGCTCCTCATTTTCTTTTTCGCGTATCGTTTCTTCATGCAATATAAGGCCGTATTCGTCGATGTCATCTGATCTTGTCATTAGCTGCGATCGGGTCGGCAAGGCGTTCCAGCTCTATATGCGGCGCAACGATCAGCTCAAACAGGCGATCTTCGGGCATTGGAAGCAGTTCTACCATCAGCATTGGGTGCTGCGAGACATCAGCTTCAAGGTTCGCCGTGGCGAAACGATCGGCATCGTCGGCCGCAACGGCGCCGGCAAAACGACGCTCTTGCAGATCATCTGCGGCATAACCTTGCCGACGCTCGGCCGTGTTCAAGTCAATGGCCGGGTGGCGCCGATCCTTGCGCTTGGCGCCGGCTTCGACCATGAGCTGACCGGCCGAGAAAATGCCTTGATCGGCGGCGCCATTCTCGGCATGCGGCGCGCCGCCGTCGAGGCGAGGCTTCCCGAAATCGCCGCCTTCGCTGGTATCGGCGACTTCTTTTATCAACCGCTCAAGCTCTATTCGAGCGGCATGGCGGCGCGGCTTGCTTTTGCCGTTTGCGCGCATGCCGACGCTGATATTTTGATCGTGGACGAAGCGCTCTCGGTCGGCGACGCGGCTTTCAATGCACAGTGCGACGCCTTTATCAAGGATTTCGCGAACCACGGCACGATCCTCGTCGTCTCCCACGATCTCGAAGCCCTGGAGGAGATCTGCGACCGGGTCATCTGGATCGAAGATGGCGTTGTGCAGGGCATGGGGGCTGCCAAGGACGTCACCGCGTGTTATCGCGAGGCAATCGAAGGCGGACCGGTGGCGGCGCTCGCCGCTGGTTTCTGACCCATTCCGGTTTCCGTGGAACTGTGACGCGGCAGTCGCGCTTGGTCCGGACGCCACTCTCGTCGAGTTGGAGCACCGCAACTTCGAGCGGATGGGTGCGGAGGCCGGCGCGTCGATGCGCAAGGATATTGATGGCGGCTGGCCCAGCATCCTCGAAGCCTTCCGGCGCGAAGCCGAGACGTGAACACGCGCAATGCACATGTGCGCGGACTCTATGCGTAATCAAATTCGTGCAGCGACAAAAAGTCGTGCAGCAACAAGGAGCTACCAATGACCATAGAACTCTATGTCTTTCCGCCGAGCCCGCGCGCCTTCAAAGTGATGACGGTCGCCAATCATCTCGGTCTCGACTGGACGTTGCAATTCGTAGATCTCACCAAGGGCGAACAAAAGACACCGCAATACGCTGCGCTCAATCCCAATATGCGAATGCCAACCCTAACGGATGGCGATTACGTGCTGTGGGAATCAAACGCCATTGGCCAATATCTGGCGTCGAAGCGGCCGGAGAGCGCGCTGATGCCCCAAGACGAGCGCGGCCGGCTCGACGTGACGCGCTGGCAGTTTTGGGACCTCGCGCATTGGGAGCCGGCGTGTTTGAACTTCCTGCGCGAGTATGTTGTAAAGCCGTTCATCTTCAAGTCCGGCGAACCAGATCTGGACGCGGTCGCCAGGGGCACCGACGTGTTCCATCGCGTGGCAAAGGTGCTCGACGGCCAGCTCAGGAACAAGAAATTCGTCACCGGTGACACGCTAACTCTCGCGGATTTCTCGCTTGGCGCCCCGCTGAAATATGCCGAAATGGCGCATCTTCCGCTTGAGCCCTATGGCGAGATCAAGCGCTGGCATGCTGCCCTGAGCGCGCTACCGGCGTGGCAAAAAACCGTGGCGCAGTCGCCGTTGCCAGCCACCGCTGCCGCCTGACTGCTTCAGCGGTCTCGCGCGCGCGGACGTCCGGAGCGTCTAACGGAAGCTGCGGCACGTCCGTCATTCAAATTGAGACGCTACGCGCGGCGCTATCCTTGGACTGCGGAAAATTCGCGTTTTGCCGCGCGATCAGGATGATGGCGGCGGCAAATTCCACGACGATCGCGAGACCGACGAACCAGACGAAACGCGGATCCTGACGCACCAGCGTTTCGGCGCAGACGAGGATCCCGACATGGATCAATGGGATGGCGAGCAAGGTCGCCGTTGCCGCCGCCGATGCGGCCCCTCTCACGGATGCGACATTTAAGACAAGCCCGATCGCGAACAGAGCATGGACCAGGGCGAGCAAAGGTATGCCGCACCGTTTCGCGGCCTCGCTCATCCACTCGGCGAACCGGCGCGGGTCTTCGCCGCTTGACGGCCGCTCGCGGAAGAATTCGAGGGACGGCAGTTCGAACACACCTCGCCAATTGCGTTGCGGCAGGCCGCCAGAGCCTTGCATGCCGATCGGCAACGCATATTCGTCGAAATTCGCTGTCCGTATCGAGGAGCCGTCGGCGGGAATTGTCTCGATCGAACCATCGCTCATGATCAATACGACACCATTCGCGTTGCGGCGGAATTCCGCCTCAGTGGCGGTGATGATTTGCTCCTCTTTCTTCTCGGCGGAGAAATCATGGATGAACATGCCCGAGACGACATCGGCGGAACGCCAGCGGCGGAAATAGAGCGTCCGCGCGCCATTGTCGAAGGTGTAGAATTGCGCTGGCTCGAGCATTCGGTGATTGAGGGAATTGCGAATCACGTAAATCACGTCATGCATTTGGCCGACATGGGCCGGCGCGAAAACCGACGAGATCCAATAGCCCGCCCCCACCGCGGCAATGGCGACGGAAGCGGCTGGTAGTGAGATCGCCCAGGCCGAGAGGCGCATGGAATAAAGAACCGCGAGCACGCCGTCGGCCGACATCCGCGCGAATTCGAGAGCGACGGCGACGCCAACCGCCATCGGCAAAGCGATGTAGAGCACCGTCGGCAGGATGCCGAGAAGGGCCGGCATAAGCAGTCCGCCACGGATCGCGGCCGCCGGAAGATATTGAAAAAGCGTGGTCATGACGACGGGAACGCAAAGTCCCGTTGCGATTAAAAGAGTTGCAGCCGCGATCCGTTTCGAAAGATAGAAAAAGAGGAGGCGGGGCATTGGACAATCCCTAGCGGGCCCGGCGTAGCCGCCCGCGGATAAATCACGTCATCATTCGCGCCGTGGCTTTTGCGGCGAATTGGCGCCAAGCCGCATCGAAAACGCGGCCGCGAGGGAGACTTACCGCGCCAGCCCAATGGGCGAAATAGATTTTATCGCCAAAGACATCGAGCGGTCCCCCGGCGTCGAATGTCACCCCATCGGCCTTGTAGAAGCTCTCGCCGGAGGCCCCTGGAACGCATTCGCGCAAAGGGGTGATCTTCAAACCCATCCGGTGCGCGACGAAATTGGTCACCGGCTGGGCGAACAGCATGCCGCGCTGACGCACGGCATGAAAGATCGCTTCGTCCTTGTCGATCACGTCGTGGAAGTGCTTCAAGCCAAGAATCTCTTTAGAGGCGACGAAGAACCCGTCGTTGAAGAGCATCGCGCCGCGAAGAAAATCATATTGTTCGCGTTTTCTGTTGTAGACATAGTCCGCCGTCGGCGCGGCCACGATCAAATCGCTCCTGCCAGCTTCGAGGCGGCCGAACATCTCGCGAAAATCGCGAAAAAGGATGACATCGACATCGAGATAGATGACCTCGTCGAGGGGCAGCGCGAGGGCAAGAAATTTCCGTAGACGCCGGCGATGCCCTGGAAACATCGGGTAAAGCCGCTTGGCCAAGGCGTCGAGTTCGGCGCTGTCCGGTTCGACGAAATGGGCGCCGTAAATTCCGGCGGCCCGGCGCGTCAATGCGACATTGTCGTCATAAGGGATGAGATAGAGAGGGGTCGCCGCATTGGTGGCAAGATAGCTCTCGAGAAATGGCAGGAGCCAATCGACGATCTTGTCGTTGGCGATGATCGCCATGCCATGGCTTTTGGACGGAGGCGAGGAATTTTGCATTTTGCGCTTGAATTCACGTGGTATCTTGGCCATCGCCACGGGGATCGGCGACGGGCGGCGCCGCGTTTCGTCTTGAATTGACGGCGTAGCTGGTTCGGGTGGAAAAGCAGCTCAAGCTATCGGAGAACCTTGCTCTTCCTGTAGCTTGGCGAAGGCGGCCGGATCAAGCCGTAGCTATGCCGGGCGGATATGGCCGCGAAGGTGGAATGAAACAACGAGCGCAGGCGCAAAAGCCGCTGGCTCCGCGCATAAATGCGGATGACACGCCAGTTGCCGCCGCCGAGCGTCTAGGCGTGCCGTCCTCCCCGCCGCTCGCGGGGCGAGTCATGGCGATCGTGCATCCGGCGTGGCATTCTTGCGGCAGCCACCAGGTGTTCGTCTCCCAGGCGCGGGCCTATCGCAGCCTCGGCGCGAAAGTCATCAGTGTCGCGATCGCCGACGCGCCGGGCGCAACCGAGGGTTCCAACCAGCACAAATCCTATATGGCGGCGACGGCCGATCTCGACGCCGACCTGCGGCTTTTCACGGGCATGCCTTTGCACGGGGTTCTGAACCCGAAATTCCTGTGCGCGGCGTGGCGATGGCTGCATGGGAATTTTGCCGAGATTCTGGTCGAGACGACCAAGCTCGTTCGGCTCCCGGAAGCGCTCGTTCTTGCGCCACGGGTCGATCTTATCCACTGCAATCATTTCTTCTGCGTGCCCGTGGCGATCCGCCTGCGCGAGCGGCACGATTGTCCGATCATTCTCGACACGCACGATCTCCAGGCCCGGCAATATGTCCTGCGCAATCATGCGGGCTGGGCCTTGCCGCCGGTGGCGCGCTACGAAGACATGCTCGAAATCGAACTCGACGCCATGCGGCCGGCCGATATTTTGGTGCATCTCAACGACGAAGAGGCAGCCGCCTTCCAAAAGCTCCTGCCAGAGGGGCGGCACGCATTGCTTTATCCGGCGGTCAACGCCATGCCGGCAGGGTCTGGCGGTGGCGATCCGGTCATCGTCGCCAGCGCCAATTCCGCCAATCGCCTCGGCCTCGTCTGGTTTTTAAAAGAGGTTTTGCCGCTGGCGCCGGGTGTCCCGATCAGGATCCTCGGCAATATCGACCGCAAAATTCAATTGAGTGCACGCGGTCTGTTCAAGGCCCATGCCGGGCTCTTCCGTGGAAGGGTCGAGGTCGAGGAGCTCGAGGACGCTTATCGCAACGCCGCGGCCGTTTTACTGCCCGCCACGGCCGGGCACGGGATCTCGATCAAGACCATCGAGGCGCTGTCTTGCGGGGCGCCACTGATTGCGACGCCGCTCGCCTTTCGTGGCCTCGGTATCAACCCGGCCGGCCTTCCAGATGTAACTGTCGCGGAAGACGCCGCCGGTTTCGCGGCGGCCCTGCGCCGCGTCCATGCCACGCGTCATTTGCCAAGTGCAAGCCGGGAGTTAGCGGCCACGCGCCGGTTCTATCAACAGCAGTTTGGGTTCGACGCTTATCGCAACGCGCTGGGGGCGATCGTGGGGCGGCTCGTAGAGACTTGAACGCGCATCGTTCACGCGGAACTTGCTTACTCCCATTCCACCACGAAATGCTGGGGAAATCCGGTTCCGCCCGTGGCGATTTGGCCTGCCTCGCCGGCGGCGCGGCGTAGGCCCGGCTTCATGACAAGAGGTTTCAGGATCGCCGGCAGCACGGCGGCGTTGATGTAGGCGCCGAAACATCCGTGCAACCCATATCCCCAAAGCATGTAGTCGCCCCAAGGTCTGTCCGTGCGAAACGTTTCCGGCGCCTCGATTTTCAGCGGATCGAACATGGCGGAGAGATTTGCCGCCAGCACCATCGTGTCCTTGGGGATTTTGCGGGCGCGAAAGTGTCCCGCCGCGATCGTGGCGTCGCGGGCGGCGCGGCGGAAGATAAGCGGGTTGACGGGATTGAAACGGAACGCCTCGAAGACATGCGCGGCAAAAAGCGCGTCGTTGCCGTCGCGCGCGGCCTGATCCGCCGAGGCCAACTCCTCGGGCCGGTCGAGCAATTGGTCAAGCGCCTGCACGGCTGCCTTGGAGATCGTCGGAATCGCGCCGATTACGAGCCCGATGAGATTGTTGCGGATGCCCAGATCGTCCATGCCGGGCAGGCCGGCCGCCTGCATGACGAGGCAACGCCCGAGCACGTCGTCCTTCCGCTCGCCGGATGCCTTGCGCTTGGCGATGGCCGCATCGATCACGGACCGGCAGGCGGCCGCGGCGTCGAGCGCATCCTTGTCCAGAACGGGATCGGCCCGTACATCGCTGAAAAGATACCCGAACATGAGCGTCGCCCAGTGCATCAAATCGCCGTCGGGCGCGCCGGTGACGCCGAAATAATCAGTGACGATCGCCGTCGGCACGGGCAGGCTGAGCTCCGGCGGCACGTCGATGCGGCCTGCCTTTTCGGCGACGAGCTTTTCGGCGAGCCTCCGGGCCAGCGGCTCGACGATCGCGGCGACGTCGTCGCGCCGCATCGCAAGACGCATGTTGGAGACATCGCGTTGATAGAGCGCCGTGTCCTGCATCCCAAGAAAAAAATTCTCGCCTCCCGTGATCGCCCGCATCCTGGGCTCGTAGACAACCTCGAAATCGGCGTTTCGATCGAGCACCTCGATCACGTCGTCGTGGCGCGTCACGAGCGCCGTGCCGTTATTTGGATAGGCGCTGCCGTACTTATAGCGGACACGGAGATTGGGGAGAAACGCGCGAAGCGCCCGGAAGGCTAGCCTTAGGAAGCGCGGGTCCTGGCTGGCGACCGCTAGCTTTGCCTTCAGGCCGGAGCCCTTGGCGGAAAGGATCGCCGTCGGAATCCTGTAGAATAGAGCGGCAATTCCATCGAGAATCATGCGCAGGCGCACACCAAGAACCGTGACGAAATTAGGCGATGTCATCGTTTGTTTCTCCCCGTGTTTGCAAATTTTATGTGGGATCGACCACGCCCATGCCGATCATCCGCAAGGCGGTCATGCTCGGCACGAAGAAATATTCACCGCCGCGAGTCTCGACGAATTGCGGAATGCCTTCGACGATGAACGGGGGGTGGCCGGATGCCGGATCGGCGGGGATCACGAATTTGGCCTTCGGTCCATGTTTGGGGTTGGTGCCGCTGGAATGGTTGCCGATTAAAGGGCATGTGTCGTTGCCGGCATGCGAAATCGAGCCCATAGTTGATCCATTGCTGTTGCACGAATTCGAACTGCCGGAACAGGCTCGCGCAGACGATCAGCAGCACGAGTCCTTGCTCGTCCTTGTCCAGCGCGCCATCTGACGAATTGCCGTAGGGCAGGCCGCGACGGAGAATACGGCGGCGATTGTTCAAAATCGAACCGTCCTTGCCGGTCGGATCCATCATGTCGCGTGTATTGATTCGCCTGATATGGGCGGTGAGAGGGCATTTGGTCCCCTCGGGATCGTCGCGAAAGGTGAACTTCGTGAGAGCCGCATAGCGGGACTTTGGGTCAGACTTTGGATGATCAATGTTGAAATGCTTCCACGCCGCAAGGGTTGGCGCGAGCGAAACAGGCACCCCGTCTGGCCAGCGGCCCGCCATCTTCGCCATCAGGGTTTCGCGCGCGTCTTCGAGGCTTTGGATGCCGGTGATGGCACCGAAATGTTCCGCGGTCTTATCCAGAAAGGTTTTGAAGGCGGCGACGTTCTGGCGCAGCTTGCGATAGGCGATGAAAGTGCCGTTGCGGCTAAAGGCGAGGGGCATGGCGGCGTCCGCTGTCTCCTGCGCCTCGTTGGGGTAGCCGAGCAAAAATTCGCCTGTTGCGAGCGGTCGCCAATTGCCTTTGCCGTCCATGGCGCCGTTGCCTTCCTTAAACGCCTGCTCGTAGCCGTTTGGATATTGCCCTTCGAAAACCGGATCGCCTATTCCATCGGCAAAGCCGAAATGTTCCTTCGTGGACGCCGTGACCTCGCCGCCGGAGTCGCGCTCCAGGATCGCCGACAGCTCTTGGAACTGGCGTCTAGGCTGGCCCTTGGGATTATGGCCGGAGAGAAGGCGCACGCCGCCGGTTTTTAGGCGAAGTACCTCTATCTCCGTGGTTTTCGCATCGAGCGCCGCGACGGCCGATCCGTCCGGATTCATCTGTGCATTAAGCATGATGAGAATATGCACCGTGTCCGGATGGGTGCCGTGATCGCGGCCGCTATTGATCCAAACCTCGTCCCAGGAGTTCTTCCAGTCCGGCCCATTGAAATCGTCGCCGAGCATCGCAGCCCGCCCGGCCATGCCGTCGATAAATTCGTCCGGTATGCGGCGTAGCGTCCGGGTGGGAATGCCGAGCGCCAGCAGCCCGTACCATGTGAATGCGATATTAACCGCCACTTCGGGACGCCGCACCTCTCTTTTGCCAGTCGGGATTCGTTGCTTCGATGGCCACCGCAACGCGGTGGTGATCAATGGCAAAAGGTCGGTTATGAATTTGCGCCCGGCCGCTCCTTTGTCTTTTTCGATATGGAACAACATGAAGCGGCCCTTCGGAAAGCCCTCCCTCCCGTAGGCAGTGAGAATATTGCCTTGAATGTCGGCGAGATCGAGTTCGACGGCCATGTCAAGCCTCTAGATGCCGATGACGCCCGGCGGTTGCGTGGGTCCGAGGAGGTTACCGGGTTGATTTACGGTGACAAAGTCCCGGAAGGCGGCATGGAGTTGCTCCGCCGACGCCGAGTCTACCGCCAGCAGCTGATTATCGATCGCGAAGCGGGTGAAAGTCCGCTGCAGATGGAGGGCCTTGAGAACGGCCGGGAGATCCGAGTCCGGCGCCGCTGGAAACGGCTTCGCGCCCGCCGCCATAAGGCTCGCATAAGCCAGCCAGAGCCCGGCACCGAACGTCGCCGCGCCGACGAGCACCAGCATAAGCCCCCCGCAGAAAAGAAACCACACGACAAAACCCAGCAGCAACAAAATGGCGCCGAACCCAGCCGGAATGAGATATTTCTCGTACGGCCAGGCCGGGAGGTTGGGCGGGTCGACGTAATAATCATTGAAGGACATCGTCGTTTCGATTTGGCCGCGTGCGATATATTTGGCGAAGGACGCGGCGTCGTTCACGCTCGGGTCGAAGTCAACGCAGAACCGAAATATGTCTTTCAACTCCGTTTGCATCGTTTCCCAAAGAGCGGCAAGATAGAGAATCACGCGCGTCATCAGCGCCGCTCGCGGCGTCGAACTCCGCCCCGAAGTACAAAAACGGGCACGTCAGGTGGTCCTGCGGCTGCGCGACCGTCGGGTTGATCTTCTTTAATAGCGTCCACAGCACATTGGCCTGTTCACGTCCATTGTAAGCGACGTCGTCGATGATCACGAAGCGCACGAAATGGTTGTGCGCATTGCGCGCGAAGGGGCTTTGTCCGCCGCCGCAGGCAGGCGTCTGCGCGGCTGTTGGCAACAACGCAAGTTGCTTGCGCAAGGCGTGAACGGGCGACGTGAAAGTGTGCCCATCCTCCACAGTATGCGTCCGGATCGGCACGAGGGCCGTCAAGAAATAATGCCCGCCGTCGAATGTCGGCACGAGTGTCTCCCCCAAGGACGCGGCTGGCCAAAGTCAGATGAGCGTCGCGGCCGCCGTCTGCTGGTTGACGTAATCAGCGCGGTTGCTGTCGGCGTTCTTCGTGTCGTCGCTGGCGACCGGCGCGTATCCCTGGTAGCCAAGGTCGTTCTGCACTGAGCAGAGCGCCGCGGCATATGCCTTCTGGAAATCCACGGGCGTTAGGACCGCGTGTTGCTGGGCGAGCGTCAGAATGGCGCGCCGCACGCGCAGCGCGGCCTTGATGTCGCGCTGTGCCGCGCCCGGCGTCGCATTATAATAATAGTCAGTGTCAACCTGGTTCACCCTTATGTAGTCTTTGAAGGGCGTGCTCGGGATCGAGTGAGGGAATTTTGTGCTTGAAATCCAGGCCAGGTCGGCCCCGGTCGGATTGCCGTCCGAAAACGCGTCGAGATACTGATCCCAGGTCCCGTTGAAGTTGCTGGAAAACAGCAGGTAGTCGTTCCGCAGTTGCTGTTTGCCCTGGCCGAGGTCCGGCCATTGATCACGCTTGATGATCACCCAACGCGCGAAATGGATGAATAACAAGCCGAGCAGCGGCGCCAGGATGGACGGAATCGCGCGGGCCCCCATATAGTTCAACCGCTCGAACCAAGTCAGCCATGGCCGCATCGGCGTGAGGGCGTTCATGACGTAAGCCTTGCCGGCAACGTTGGACATGGCCCCTCCCCATCTCGCCGCTAGTAGCGCGGCTTTTAATTAGACTTCAGCCCGCGGCGAACACGGATGTTCATCTGTTGATAAATCATTATGTCACCTTTTTGCGGTTATTGGCAAGCCTTGGCTGTCATCGTGCCCAGGAGACCAGGTAACGCTTAAGCTATTCGAGCATCCCGGCCTTGGTTTGCGCGCGCACTCCGCGGCGATTTCCGGCAAGCCGGTCGCAACCTAATATCGCCGGCAACAAATTATTATGGGTCCGCGTTTAATTTGATGTGAACTCAACGAGGCCCTCCCAATGACGCTAGCCGCAATGACACTCGAAGCACGCCCTGCACACCCCCCCGGCGCATCGCACAACAATGGCCCGGCCAATAATGATTCGGCATATCCCGTGGCTCAGGCGGGTCCGGGCTCGAGCCTCTCTGGCGCCTATCTTAATCAATTCAACGAAATGGTAAAATTGATCGAGCAGCTTCCCGGCGCGCCCGAATTGATTGTCGATTTATTGAACTGCCAACCGACGAGCTACCAGGATTATTTCGCCGCTTCGGCGATGCCAGGCCGCGCCTCCGCGACCGATGTTTATGCCGCGTTGAACCGATGCGTGCGGCAAAATTTCGAGGACGTTCTCGACGATCTCAACCGCAAGGCCCTCGGCGCCTTGGCCGCGATTAGACGCCACTATAAAACTCATGGGGACACGCGCCCCGACATAATGACGGACATCTGCGCCCGCGCGGGAACGCATCTCCGCGAAGTGCTCGGCAAAGCCAACGATCTCGTCGGTTTTGTTCCAGGCGGGCCGGGCAACTTCGCGCCGCGCCGGAAGCTCCGAAGTCTCGCAAGCTTAAGTGCAATCAATGTGACCGCAATGCGGCTCGGATTCTACTCCGGGCGAGCGCAACGCGGCCGGAACGAGCGCGACCGACCGGCGCTGGCGGAACCGAGTGGTTTGGCTTATGGCTGTTGGCACGTCTTTGCCTTTCCCCGCGCGCGGGTTAAAACCCAAGACTTGGTTAAACCCGCCGCTCCCTCGCTCCTCCTGCGTTTCGTCAACAATGCGCCTGTCCCGATATTTTCTGCCGATTCTGCGCGAGACGCCGAAGGAAGCGGAAATCGTCTCGCACCGCTTGATGCTGCGCGCCGGCATGATCCGCCAGGAGGCGGCCGGGATTTACGCTTGGCTGCCGCTCGGACTTCGCGTCTTGCAAAAAGCCGGGCAGATCGTGCGTGAGGAAATGGACAGGGCCGGCGCGATCGAACTCTTGATGCCGACCCTCCAGCTCGCGGATTTGTGGCGGGAAACCGGCCGCTACGAGGCCTATGGCCCGGAAATGCTGCGAATCAAGGACCGTCACGAGCGGGAACTCCTCTATGGCCCGACCAACGAGGACATGATCACCGGAATCTTTCGCGCCTATGTCCGTTCCTACCGGGAGCTGCCCAAAATCCTTTATCATATCCAATGGAAATTCCGCGACGAGCAAAGGCCGCGCTTCGGCGTCATGCGGGGCCGCGAATTCCTGATGAAGGATGCGTATTCCTTCGATGTCGACGAGGCGTCGGCGCGGCTTTCCTACAATAAGATGTTCGTCGCCTATTTACGGATTTTTTCCCGCATGGGGTTGAAGGCGATTCCGATGCGCGCCGAGACCGGGCCGATCGGCGGCGACTTGAGCCATGAATTCATCATTTTGGCGGAAACCGGCGAGTCGGCGGTATTTTGCCACGCCGATGTTCTGGATTTGCCCATCCCGCCTGAGAACACCGATTACGATGGCGACCTCTCGCCTGTCGTCCACGCATGGACGAAACTTTACGCGGCGACCGGGGATGTTCACGATCAAGCCCGTTTCGAGCGCGAGACGCCGGCGGAGAAACGCATCCAAACGCGCGGAATCGAGGTCGGCCAGGTGTTTTATTTCGGGGAAAAATATTCGAAGCCAATGCGGGCCTTGATCGCCGGCCAAGACGGAGTCGAGCGGCCGTTCCAGGGCGGTTCCTATGGGGTCGGCGTGTCGCGTCTCGTCGGCGCCTTGATCGAGGCGAGCCATGACGAAAATGGGATTATTTGGCCCGAGGCTGTCGCGCCTTTCAAGGTAGGATTGGCCAATCTCAAGGTTGGCGACGGCGCGACGGACGCCGCCTGCGCCGCGACTTATGCCGCTCTCGAAAAAGCAGGCGTCGACGTGCTCTATGACGATACGGACGAGCGGCCCGGCGCCAAATTCGCCAAGCTCGATCTGATCGGGCTGCCTTATCAGATCATCGTCGGCCCCAAGGGACTGGCGTCGGGCACGGTGGAACTCAAGACAAGGGCGACCGGCGCGCGCGAAAATCTCGCCGCCGGCGCGGCGATCGCGCGGCTCGCGGGCTCATGATGCAAGTCTCGAAGGGCAGCCGCCCGTTCGCACCCTTCGAGTGGATGATCGCGCTCCGCTATCTGCGCGCGCGGCGCAAGGCGAGCTTTGTTTCGGTCATCGCCTTTTTCTCCTTCCTCGGAATTGCGCTGGGCGTCGCGACGCTGATCGTCGTCATGTCGGTGATGAATGGCTTTCACAAGGAATTGCTCGACAAGATCGTCGGCATCAACGGTCATATTTTCCTGCAGGCTGCCGACACGCAGTTCACCGATTACGATGAAGTGGTTAGGCAAGTCGCCGCGGTGCCCGGCGTCGAATTGGCCATCCCGTTGATCGAGAGCCCGGCCGCGGCCTCCACCGCCAGCATGGCGTTTGCCCTCGTGCGGGGAATCAGGGAGGCCGACATCAAGCGCCTCCCCGGCATCGCCCACAATGTCAAGCAGGGCACGCTCGACGGTTTCGATACGGCGGGCGGCGTCGCTATCGGCCAAAGGCTCGCCGAAAATCTCGGGCTTCGCATCGGCGACAAGCTGAAAATCCTGATCGCGAACGGCGCGGAGACGCCTTTCGGCATCGTCCCGCGCAGCAAGGTCTTTCCGGTCACCGCGATCTTTCAGATCGGCATGGCGGAGTTCGACAATCTCTTCGTCTATATGGCCTTGCCCGAGGCGCAGGGCTTCTTCAACAAGGACAATCAGGCAAGCGTCGTCGAGATTTTCGTGAGCCGGCCGGAGGAACTCGACGCGGTCAAGGACAAGATCGACCGGGCGGTGACGCGGCCGATGATCATGACCGACTGGCGCGAGCGCAACAAGACATTCTTCGACGCGCTGAACGTGGAACGCAATGTCATGTTCATTATTCTTACGCTGATCGTGCTGGTCGCCGCGCTCAACATCGTGTCGGGGCTGATCATGCTCGTCAAGGACAAGGGCCGCGACATCGCGATCCTGCGCACCATGGGCGCCACGCAAGGCGGCGTCATGCGGATCTTTCTCATCACCGGCGCCTCGATCGGGGTCGCCGGAACGCTCGCCGGCTGCCTTCTCGGCCTGCTCGTCGCGAGCAACGTCGAGGGGGTTCGCCAGCTTCTCAAATGGCTTTTTGACGCCAATCTGTTTCCGGCCGAGATTTACTTCCTCTCGAAAGTGCCCTCCGTGATCGATCCTGGCGATGTCCTCGCCGTGGCTTCGATGACGTTCGTTTTGTCGCTGCTGGCGACGATCTATCCGTCCTGGCGCGCGGCAAAGCTCGATCCGGTCGAAGCCTTGCGTTACGAATAGCCATGTCCCCTCCGGCGCTTTGCCTCGAAAAGATCGAACGCCGCTACGATCAGGCAGGGTCTCCGCTCGAAATCTTGCGCGGCGCCGATTTTTGCCTGTGGGCCGGGCAATCGGTCGCGCTGGTCGCCCCGTCCGGCGCCGGCAAATCGACGCTACTCCATATCGCGGGCCTTCTCGAAAAACCCAACGCCGGGGAAGTGTATGTCGCCGGCGAAGCCACCGTCCGGATGGCCGACGATCAACGCACCGCGCTCAGGCGCGGCGAGATCGGCTTCGTCTATCAATTCCATCATCTGCTGCCGGAATTTTCGGCGCTCGAAAACATCATGCTGCCGCAGATGATCGCTGGCCTGTCGCGGCGCGAGGCAAGCGACCGCGCCGGGCAATTGCTGCATTATCTGGGATTGTCCGAACGCGGTAATCATCAGCCTTCGGAATTGTCCGGCGGCGAGCAGCAGCGCGTAGCGATTGCCCGCGCGGTCGCCAACGGCCCAGGCATATTGCTTGCCGACGAGCCAACCGGCAATCTCGATCCGAAAACCGCGAGCCATGTTTTCGAGGCGCTCGACGCGATCGTCCGGGCAACCGGACTTGCGGCCTTGATCGCGACCCATAACATGGAGTTGGCGAGCCGGATGGACCGGCGGGTGACCCTGCACGAGGGGCGCGTGGTGGAGCTGGCGTAAATAATTAGTGCAAGTCTGGATTTGAGATTTCAACCCTTGGCGCGAAAAATCCCATCTTGCCGTTCATCTCATAGTGACCTCCGACGTCACGTCTTATGTTGCATGTTATGATTTGACGTTATATTGAGAACGTCAGATATCAGACCTCATGGCCTCATCGACTGCGGGCCGCGCTGTTCGGATTTTTGTTCAACACTCGATCCTGAGGGCCGTCGATCAGCATCGAGGAGGCAGCGGAATGTTGAAATGAGACTACCGCTCGCAGCCATCGCGGTCCCATGCAGTTCAAGATCTAAAAGGGCGCGCCGAACGTGGCGACCTTTGTCGACTTCATCGATTTCATGAGGCGTCTCATCAAGGACGCGAAACAAAAGCTCTTTCTGATTGTCGCCAACCCGCGCGTCCATCACCCCTCCTTCGACACAAGCTCAAGAACGGTTCAGGAAGGGCCCGAATTGGGCGCGAAAGTGGGGTCGCAATTCCAAGCGAATTGACACGCTGTGCGCGAAAACCCGCCAAAACCCGCAAGTGCTTGCGCCTGACGGGATGATCGCCTAAGCGAACACCCGTGCCGCGAGGGATAGGTTCATTAATGGCGCAGGATCCTCTCCATAACGTCATAACCTTGCATCACGACAAGGTTTTGATCGTCGATTTCGGCTCGCAGGTGACGCAATTGATCGCGCGGCGCGTCCGCGAGGCGGGCGTCTATTGCGAGATCGCGCCCGTTCAGAACGCTGAAAAGACGTTCGCGGAGCTGGCCCCGAAAGCGGCGATTTTGTCGGGCGGGCCAGCCTCGGTCCATGTTGAAGACTCCCCACGCGTTCCGGATTCGATTTTTGCCGCCGGGGTGCCAATCCTCGGCATCTGCTATGGCCAGCAAGCGATGGCGGCGCAAATGGGCGGCAAGGTCGCGGCCGGGCATAAACGCGAATTCGGCCGCGCCGAGGTCGAGGTCATGCAACAAAGCGCGCTGTTCGATGGGGTGTGGGAACAAGGCATGCGTTATCCGGTTTGGATGAGCCATGGCGACGCGGTGACCGAATTGCCGCCTGGGTTTTCCCGCATTGCCGCCTCGGAAAACGCGCCGTTAGCGGCGATTGCCGACGAGAAGCGCGGCCTTTATGGCGTACAGTTTCATCTCGAAGTCGCGCACACGCCGGACGGCGCAAAACTGCTTGCGAATTTTGTCCACAAGATCGCTGGGCTCACCGCCGATTGGACGATGGGTGCGTTCCGGGCCGAGGCCGTCGCCGCGATCCGCGCGCAGGTAGGCGACGGCCGGGTTTTGTGCGGCCTCTCGGGCGGTGTCAATTCGGCGGTTGCCGCCTTATTGATTCACGAAGCGATCGGCGACCGTCTGACTTGCGTTTTCGTCGACCACGGCCTGTTGCGCCTTGGCGAGGCGGAAGAGGTCGTGCGTTTGTTTCGCGGCCATTATAATATTCCACTCGTCCATGTCGAAGCGGCGGAGCTGTTTCTGGGCGCGTTGAGTGGGATCAGGGACCCGGAAGAAAAACGCAAGATCATCGGGCGCTTGTTCATCGCGACATTCGAACGCGAGGCCAAAAAACTCGCCGCCGATGGCCGCGGATCGCTGGAATTTTTGGGGCAGGGCACGCTTTATCCAGATGTGATCGAGAGCATGCCGGCGAGTGGCGGGCCTTCGGTCACGATCAAGTCGCATCATAATGTCGGCGGCCTGCCCGAGCGCATGAAGATGAAGCTGATCGAGCCTTTGCGCGAATTGTTCAAGGACGAGGTGCGGGCGCTTGGCCGCGAACTGGGCCTGCCCGGAAGTTTTGTCAACCGGCATCCGTTCCCAGGGCCGGGGCTTGCCATCCGCTGCCCTGGCTGCGTCACCTCTGAAAAGCTGGATATCCTGCGGCGGGCGGATGCCATTTATCTCGACGAAATCCGCAAGGCGGGCCTTTACGACAAGATTTGGCAGGCGTTCGCGGTGCTATTGCCGGTGCGCAGCGTCGGCGTCATGGGCGATGGGCGGACTTATGATTTCGTCTGCGCGCTACGTGCGGTCACCTCGGCCGATGGCATGACCGCCGATTTTTTTCCGTTCGACATGAACATTCTAGGCCGCGCCGCGACGCGGATCATTAATGAGGTCAAGGGCATCAATCGAGTCGTCTACGATGTGACGAGCAAGCCGCCGGGGACGATCGAGTGGGAGTGAGGGGAGTAGGATACCATGGAGGGCTCCGGAGGGAAATAGCGTAGAAAATATAGGGTTAGCGGCAGTTTCGTTTATTATTCATACCTCATAGACTGCCTTAAGCCGTTATTTTTTCAATCGCTCGGCTACCTACCAATGCGTGGAACCAGAGATTTCCGACGGTCCTTTCGATGGCACTTTCCAAGGGGCCTTACCGGCTTTTGGAAAAGACCGTCAGGCAAACGCGTGCGACGTGACGGTCTTTTTTCTAAAACCAACTAGGCCGAGTTGCACGTCTGAAGGTAATCATAAGTATTTGGCGTCCATGACACATTAGAACGGCCATGAACGATATCGAACGTGAAGCGATTATCCTCAATTCCGCATGGGAGATGATCGATGGCATGGTGAACTGGGCGATGTTCGTGAGAAACGATCGCACGACGCCGACAAATCTGATGTTCGAGACTCGCCAGCACTCTCGGCTCTTCATCATCTTGCTGGGCGATTTTCTGTCGGAGATCCGCGCGTTCAAGGGCGATCCCGCACCACTCGGCCTGAAGACGGCGCCGTCCAATGCGCGGCCTTCCGATCTCACCTTCATCTTCCATCTGCGCCAGATTTGCGCCGATCCGAAGCTTGGTGCGGACGTGACGGACCTGAGCGCAGAGATAGAGGCTTTCGCCGACTGGCTCGAACGCGACTTAGTCGCAGCCGGCGTCAACCTGCATGCCATCGACGTCGTGGCGGACCTGCGCGTCGCGCGCTACCGCTACATCAAGATGTGCGGTGATATTGCTAAGCACAATCTGGCTCGTCTGGCGACCAATGTCAGCCACCTCCGCAAGCTGCTTGCGGCGGCTGGTCATGCGATAAGCGAGCAAGAGACCTATCTGGCGGTCGAGAACTTCTTCGAGTGGTTCCACGACGGCATCTTCATCTATCATTCCAGCCAGATCGCCGAATTCCTAAACAATATACGCTGGGCGATTTTCGATTACCTCCAGCCGGAGTTTCGACGGTCGTGGCATCTGGCCGAGAAGGCTACGCAGAATTTTCCGATGTATCGCTACCGCATCCCGGCCGATATTGCCGAGCCGGTCGCACGTGCCATGTACTGGGACGTGATGAATTGGGTGCGATCGAAGCCTTGGGTGCATCGTTTCATCGTGTCCAACTCTTTCAAACAGCGTTACTGATTGCATACGCGGAAGTTGCATCGTCACCTTGATCAAGTAGGGGATGTAAATATCGCGCGCGCATGTCCGCGTATAATATAATATAAGGTCATTCCGGCAGGCATTTTGGGGTCAACCTGCAAAGCCGTCGGCTGTTGCCTCGCTGATTGTCATCAGCTTCCATGACGCAGGCGCCGCAACCTGCGCGGCCGCTGCCGGAAGGGCCAGCGGCTCCGCTGCAAGGCGCCTTTCGGGCATTGGATGACTCATACCAAGTCTCGCTGATCACGACCGATAGGCCCACTCTCTTGTTCCGATGGAGATGATTTTCCAGGGCATGTCGATGAGCTTGTTCCAGGCGAAGCAGCAGTGGTCGAGAATGTCGTCGTAGGATTCGAAGACGCGGTTCGAGAGCCAGTTGTCGCGCATGAATTGCCAGATGTTCTCGACCGGATTGAGCTCGGGCGATTTCGGCGGCAACGGCAAGAGCGTGATGTTGTCCGGGACGGGAAGCTTCGCCGAGACATGCCACCCGGCCTGATCGAGAAGAACGAGCGCATGCGCGCTTGGTGCGACCGCAAGCGAGATTTCTTCGAGATGCAGGGCCATGGCCTCGCTGTTGCAGGAGGGTAGTACGAGCCCGGCGCCTTTTCCTTCGGCCGGGCAGATGGCGCCGAAAATATAGGCTGAACTCGTCCTCTGGTCGTGCGGCGCCGAAGGCCGTGTCCCGCGTTTCGCCCATCGGCGGGTGACCTTGTTTTTCTGCCCGATCCGAGCTTCGTCTTGAAACCAAATCTCTATCGGCTTGCCAGGAGCCTCTTTTGCGGCGGTCTCCTCCACGAGGGCGAGAAAGTTTTTTTAAAAGCCGCCGCGGCTTCCTCGTCTTGCGCATGATGGCGCGGTCGCGCCGAGAGCTTGCGAAAGCCCATATGCCGCAGCTCGCGGCTGAGCGTCGGCTTGGAGATCGAAACCCGGAACTCTTCGAAGAGCCACTGCGCCAGATCGATCAGCCGCCAGCGGACGACGCCATGCAGGGCGGGAATCGGCCCATCTTCCACGACCTGCCGCAAGGCTTGGCGCTGGCGCTCGCCGAGGATGCTGGGAGCGCCCGGCGCTTTGCCGGTCAAGAGACCATCAGGACCTTTGGCGTTGAAACGGACAACCCAGTCGCGCACGATCTGCACCCCGACCCCGCCGATCCGCGCCGCATCCGGCCGCGAGCCGCCATCATAAATCTCGGCCAGTGCCAAGAGACGCCGGGTCTGATCGGGGTCACGCGATCGCCGCGCCAGCATGCGCAGGCCAATCGTGTCAAAGTCAGAGCGAAGCGGAACCGGAGTCGACATGGCAAACTCTCCCAAAAGCTGTTTGCCATGGTGAATCAGATAAATGCCGATTCGGGAATCCGCCTCAGGAGTCAAACTTTCAGAGACTTGGTATAAATGAATTCTTCGGTGCGCCGCTGCAACGGCGAAGATAGATGTCTTTTCGCGATCCCACTGATCGCGAAAAACTCCTCGACCTTTTGATGGGAGCGAAGCTAAGCACCGGTTCGTGAAAAGAAAATCCGTCAAAATGACAGGATAGAGCGCGCACTCGACGCGACACGTAACTGCGCTCACATCTAGCGAAAGACGGTTGAATGCTAGCGATCGCCGCTTCGATCATCCTCGCCTCTGGGTGGCGGCGCCGCCTGATCGCGCTCGCTGCCGGCGCCACCGGCGCGCTTGCGATGGCGCCATTCAACTTTTTCCCCGCGCTCGCGATCCCGATGACCGTTGCGGTCTGGCTCATCGACGGTTGCGCGGAGACGCGCCAAATGCCGCCCGGGCGACGGGTTCGCTTGAGCTTGTCGCCTGCGCTCTGGCGGGCCTTCGGCGTCGGCTGGTGGTGGGGCTTTGGTTATTTCCTCGCGGGGCTCTGGTGGCTTGGCGCGGCGTTTCTTGTCGAGGCGGACGAATTCGCCTGGGCCTTGCCGCTGGGAGTCGTCGGGGTCCCCGCTCTACTCGCGATTTTTCCGGGTCTTGGCTTTGTAATTGCGCGGTTGATTTGGACGCCTGGCGCTGGCCGTCTGTTTGCGCTTTCCGCTGGATTGAGTTTTGCGGAATGGCTGCGTGGACATGCGTTGACCGGATTTCCCTGGAACACATTTGGCATGGCGCTTGCCGGCAATCTCGTGACCGCGCAACTGGCCTCGATTGTCGGCCTTTATGGTTTGACCGTCGTCGCCATCCTTATTTTTTCAGCTCCCGCGGTTCTTGGCGAAAAATCCGCAATACAAAGGGCAAGCCGCCGGTTGCCGCCGGCAATCGCCGCCGCGGTCCTAACCTTCGCCGGGATTTGCGCATTTGGCGCCCTGCGTCTGGCGGGGCCAATTGCGGCGCCGGTCGCGGGAGTAAAATTGCGCATCATGCAGCCCAATTTGGCCCAGGACGCGAAATTCCGGCCGGACAACAAAGCCCGGATATTGGCGCGCTATCTGACCTTGTCCGCGGGCGGGGCAAAATCGGATCGTTCGGTCCTCGACGATGTCACCGTGCTCATCTGGCCGGAGTTCGGCATTCCCTTTCATTTTGTCGCGCGATGCCGGAGCCCTTGCCGAAATCGGCGCGGTTTTGCCGCAAGATACGGTTCTCGTCACCGGCGCCGCGCGTGCGGACGATGAGGCGCGGCCGTCCGGCCGCGCCCGGTACTTCAACGCCATTCAAGTCATTGCCAGCGGCGGACATATTCTCGACAGCTACGACAAGGTGCATCTCGTGCCTTTCGGCGAATATTTGCCGTTTCAGACCGCCTTCGACCGTCTCGGCATGCGTCAATTCGTGCATGTCCCTGGCGGGTTCGAGGCGGGTTCAAAATCGCGTTTATTGGTTGTGCCTGGATTGCCGGCCGTCGCGCCGCTGATTTGCTATGAGGCGATCTTTCCAGGCGAGGTTGTGCCCACCGAGGCGCCGCGTCCGGGGTTGCTTCTCAACGTAACGAACGACGGATGGTTCGGGACGACCATCGGCCCTTACCAGCACTTCGCGCAAGCGCGGCTGCGCGCGATCGAGGAGGGATTGCCCTTGATCCGCGCCGCCAACACCGGAATTTCCGCGATTGTCGATCCCTATGGCCGCGTTTTGGCCGAACTGCCGCTCGGCGCCGAAGGCGTGCTCGATGGCGGTCTACCGCAACCAATCGCCGCGCCGGTTTTCGCGCGTTTTCCGTTCGTGAGCGCCTTTTCCGTATGGATCGCCGTGCTCGCGATTGCCGTGTCCCGCCGCAGGCGAATCGGGTGAAAAACTTGCGCTGCACTACGGCTTGCGAGGAATTCGTCCCCCCAATGCGGCGGTTCCGCGCTTGAGCCGTAAGCACAATATGCTGCTGAACTTGTGTTATTTTATTGCGCGAACCTCGCGAACTCGTACGTCAGGGGTCAGAGCGCACAAAAGGAGGCTGAAGTCATGTCAAAGATCAATTTATACCAAGTCTCTGAAAGTTTGACTCCTGAGGCGGATTCCCAAATCGGCATTTATCTGATTCACCATGGCAAACAGCTTTTGGGAGAGTTTGCCATGTCGACTCCGGTTCCGCTTCGCTCTGACTTTGACACGATTGGCCTGCGCATGCTGGCGCGGCGATCGCGTGACCCCGATCAGACCCGGCGTCTCTTGGCACTGGCCGAGATTTATGATGGCGGCTCGCGGCCGGATGCGGCGCGGATCGGCGGGGTCGGGGTGCAGATCGTGCGCGACTGGGTTGTCCGTTTCAACGCCAAAGGTCCTGATGGTCTCTTGACCGGCAAAGCGCCGGGCGCTCCCAGCATCCTCGGCGAGCGCCAGCGCCAAGCCTTGCGGCAGGTCGTGGAAGATGGGCCGATTCCCGCCCTGCATGGCGTCGTCCGCTGGCGGCTGATCGATCTGGCGCAGTGGCTCTTCGAAGAGTTCCGGGTTTCGATCTCCAAGCCGACGCTCAGCCGCGAGCTGCGGCATATGGGCTTTCGCAAGCTCTCGGCGCGACCGCGCCATCATGCGCAAGACGAGGAAGCCGCGGCGGCTTTTAAAAAAACTTTCTCGCCCTCGTGGAGGAGACCGCCGCAAAAGAGGCTCCTGGCAAGCCGATAGAGATTTGGTTTCAAGACGAAGCTCGGATCGGGCAGAAAAACAAGGTCACCCGCCGATGGGCGAAACGCGGGACACGGCCTTCGGCGCCGCACGACCAGAGGACGAGTTCAGCCTATATTTTCGGCGCCATCTGCCCGGCCGAAGGAAAAGGCGCCGGGCTCGTACTACCCTCCTGCAACAGCGAGGCCATGGCCCTGCATCTCGAAGAAATCTCGCTTGCGGTCGCACCAAGCGCGCATGCGCTCGTTCTTCTCGATCAGGCCGGGTGGCATGTCTCGGCGAAGCTTCCCGTCCCGGACAACATCACGCTCTTGCCGTTGCCGCCGAAATCGCCCGAGCTCAATCCGGTCGAGAACATCTGGCAATTCATGCGCGACAACTGGCTCTCGAACCGCGTCTTCGAATCCTACGACGACATTCTCGACCACTGCTGCTTCGCCTGGAACAAGCTCATCGACATGCCCTGGAAAATCATCTCCATCGGAACAAGAGAGTGGGCCTATCGGTCGTGATCAGCGAGACTTGGTATCAGACCTTCGTCGCCGGCCTGCGCTGCGACAAGCTCACCGCGCTCTTCGTCGTCAATGCCCCGATGAACCGGCGCATCTTCGAGACCTATGTCGAAACCCAGCTCGCCCCGGCCCTCGACAAAGGTGATGTGGTCATCATGGACAATTTGGCGGCCCACAAGAGCGCCGCCGCTGAGAAGGCCATTAGGGCCAGGGGTGCATGGATCCTGTTCCTGCCGCCTTACAGCCCCGATCTCAACACCATCGAGATGGCATTCGCAAAACTCAAGGCTCATCTCCGCGCCAAGGCGGTCAGAACAATCGATGCCCTCTGGCAGGAGATCGGACACATCTGCGATATCTTCGAGCCTGCAGAATGCCAAAACTACTTCACCGCCGCCGGATATGGATTCAGCTGAGCGTCCGGCGCTCTAGACACCCTAGTCGTCACAAAGCGAATGGAAAATCACCGATGCGTTCCTTGCCGCCCAACGCTGAAAAAATCCGCTCCTTCCGCCGCAAGGACACACGCAAATAGGCCGCCTGAAACGTCTATCGAGTTATGAACTGACCAGTATCCTCGGCCTGGCCTCCCTCAAGGCCACCGCGCGAGGGGCGGTAGCGACGACAAAATCGCCTCGACATTGCCGCCGGTTTGCAAGCCGAAAATCGTCCCGCGATCGTAAATCAGGTTGAATTCGGCGTAGCGGCCGCGCCGCGTGAGTTGCTCCTCGCGATCGGCCTTGGTCCAGGAAAGCGCGAAATTGCGGCGCACGAGTTCGGGATAGACGGCAAGAAAACCCGCGCCCACGGCCCGTGTGAATGCGAGGTTTTCGGCGAACGCGGTTTCGTCGCCGCGAGGGCAATCGAGATAATCGTAAAAAATTCCGCCCGTCCCGCGCGGCTCGTTGCGGTGCTTCAGGTAAAAATAATCGTCGCACCATCGCTTGAATTTCACGTGGTCCGCGACTTTGCGGTGGCTGTCGCAGGCGGCCTTCATGGCGGCATGGAATTCGCGCGTGTCGGGATCGGTTTGGACGCGCCTTCGGTCGAGCACGGGAGTGAGATCGGCGCCGCCGCCGAACCACGCCTTGGTGGTCTCGACGAAACGCGTATTCATATGGACGATGGGAACGTTCGGATTCCAAGGATGCGCGATCAGCGAAACCCCGGAGGCCCAGAACGCCGGATCGATTCCGGCGCCAGGTATTTGCGCCGCGAATTCGGGCGAAAAAGTTCCGAACACCGTCGAAGTATGAACCGCCAGTTTCTCGAATACCCGACCGGCAAGGACTGCCATGCGGCCGCCGCCGCCATCGCCGCCGGCGCGATCGGTCCTTGTCCAGGGTTTCGTCACGAAACGTCCCGGCGCCATGCCCGGTTCGGCGAAAGGTCCCTCCGCCTCACTCTCCAGCAGTTCGAAGGCCGCAATGACCTCTTCCTGTAGCCTTTCGAACCAAGCTCGGGTCTCGCCTTTGCGATGATCGCTTGCATCAAGTTTTGTCATGGAACTCGATCTTCCGGCGCCACGCGAAACTAACGCACAGGTTAAGCAAAAGCTTCCTCGCTTCGAATAATCCCCTCTTTAACGAGCTATCGCGGCACTCGGCTCATTTCGGAGTCCATGCGGTCAAGGCCTCACGGCGAGGCCTTCCGCCCTTCGTCGAACGCCTCGCTCAAATGTCTGACGAGGGCGGTTTTCACATTGTAGCCGTCGTCGGTGAGCGTCATGTCGTAGCAGGTGCGCGGGTAACCATTATCCAGGCTCTTTCCTTGCGCAACCGTCTTCGCGAGCTCGGCCCGCACCAATTCCAGCGTGGCGGGGCTGACTCGATCTTAGTCAGGCCCTTGTCGCGCAATTCATAATCGAGAGCGACGTCATCGCGCATTTCAGTTGATGGATTCTCGAACTCGCAAAGGTTTTTGAGCTGGCCGACATACATCAAACGAACGAATTCCTTTCCGTCGAGACCATGAATCAGGGCCAGAACGCGGCGCTTCTCGGCGTCCGTCAAGTTTTGCACGTGGAAGACCGCCCGTTTAGCATCCGCGGCGGATAGCGCGCGGTCGGCGGCGTCCATGTCGATCTCGACGCCAAGAACCTTAACCGCGCTTACCTGTGCCGCCCGCTCGAGAAATTTCTGCACGGCAAGGTGAAGACCACGGAAATTCAACAGGATGATGGCAAGTACAACAAGGCCGAAAGCGATTTGCAGAGCGGCTTTGATAGAATCGAAGGCTTTCGACATCGCACCCTCCCTCAATAATTGACGCATGATAGCAGTTTTGGCGCCCTTTTTCGCCCGCCGCTTGGCCGGGGTGAAGACGTCATTTAGGGATGGAACGTCAAAAGTTTCCGCCGAGCTGCCGCGTGGCTTCTCCCGCCACCATGGTCGCGGCGACGGCGACATTCAGCGACCGCATCTTGTGTTTCATAGGGATCAAAAGCCGCGCATCGGCGGCGGCATGGACTTCGGCCGGCACACCGGCCGACTCGCGGCCGAAAAGCAGAATATCGCCGGGAGAAAAGCTAAAAGCCGTGTAGGCGAGGCGTGCCTTGGTCGTCAACAGAACCAGCCGCCGGCCATTGGCGCGGCGCCACGCCGCGAAGGCGGCCCAATGCGGATAGCGGGCGATCTCGACATGGGCAAGGTAATCCATGCCGGCCCGGCGGAAATGCTTGTCGCTCGCCAAGAAACCAGCTGGTTCGATAATCGCCGCTTTGAGCCCAATACAGGCGCACATCCGCAGAATCGCGCCCGTGTTTTGCGTCAGGCTGATAAAGCGCCACCGTCAAAGTCGCTGTCCGGTCAGGCTGCATGTTCGCGGTCACGCATTTCCGATGCGCTCCAATGCGGCATGCCTCTTGCTTCCACGACGGCGCTCGATTATTCGATAGCCACGACGATACGCCGGAGTTAGAGGACATCATGGCAACAAACACGATAGCAGAAGAACCGAATCGGAGGGACATTCTCTTCGCGGCGACCGGCGCGATGGGCGCGGTCGGGGCCGGGTTCGCGGCTTGGCCGCTGATCGACCAGATGAATCCCGACGCGACGACACTGGCCGCCTCCTCGGCGGAAGTCGATATCGCCAATATCGCAGAAGGGCAGATCGTAACCGTGAAATGGCGCGGCAAGCCTATTTTCGTCAGCCATCGCTCCCAAAAGGAGATCGCAACGGCGCGCGCGGTGCCTTTGAGCGAGCTGCGCGATCCGGCAACCGATAAGTCGCGGGTGCAAAAGCCAGAATGGCTCATCCTCATCGGCATTTGCACCCATCTCGGCTGCGTGCCGCTCAAAAACGACGGCCCCTATGAGGGCGGTTACTTTTGCCCTTGTCACGGCTCGGTCTACGATGCGTCCGGCCGCATCCGTTATGGTCCAGCGCCATACAACCTTGCCTTGCCGCCGTATAAGTTCGCGAGCGACACGAAGGTCACGATAGGGTGAGAGCCGCGGCATGCGAAGGCTTATCTGCCAGCCGGTAACGTCGAAAATCCCCGGTGGATGTCATCGAGAGAAGACCTGAACATGAGCGGAGAGTCGACCTACGTACCGAAGAGCCGCGTGGCCAAGTGGTTCGAAAGCCGTCTACCGGTCGGCGGCCTTATTCACTCCTCCTTCGTGGTTTTCCCCAACCCGCGCAACCTCAACTATTGGTGGACCTTCGGCGGCATCTTGTCGTTCATGCTCGTGGCCCAGATCGTCACCGGCGTCGTGCTTGCCATGCATTACACGCCGCACTCCAGCCTCGCGTTCGCGTCGATCGAGCATATCATGCGCGACGTGAACTACGGCTGGCTTCTGCGCTACGCCCACGCCAACGGCGCCTCGATGTTCTTCCTCGCGCTTTATATCCACATGTTCAGGGGCATATATTACGGCTCCTACAAGGCGCCGCGGGAAGTCTTGTGGCTGCTCGGAGTCATCATCTTTTTCTTGGCGATCGCGACGGCCTTCACGGGCTATGTCCTGCCTTGGGGGCAGATGAGTTTTTGGGGGGCGACGGTCATCACCAGCCTGTTCTCGGCAATTCCGTTGGTTGGCGATTCGATTACGACTTGGCTCTGGGGCGGATATGCGGTCGATAACGCGACCCTCAATCGTTTCTTCTCGCTTCACTATCTGCTGCCCTTCATGATCGCGAGCGTCGTCGTCTTGCACATTTGGGCGCTGCATGTTCATGGATCGAACAATCCCGCCGGAATCGAAAAAAAGTCCGCCAAGGACACCTTGCCTTTCCATCCCTATTTCACCGTTAAGGACGGTTTCGCGCTCGTTTGCTTCCTTGCGTTTTTTGCGTGGTTTGTGTTTTACGTGCCGAATTATCTTTCCAATGCCGATAATTACATCGAGGCCAACCCGTTGCTAACTCCGGTTCATATCGTGCCGGAATGGTACTATCTGCCCTTTTATGCGATTTTGCGGTCGATCCCTTCAAAACTCGGCGGAACCGCCGCGATGTTCGCCTCGGTCGTTATTATCGCATTTCTACCTTGGCTCGACACCTCGAAGGTCAAATCGGCGTCTTACCGGCCTCTTTACAAGGTTTTCTTTTGGCTCTTTGTCGCCTGCGCAGTGCTCCTCGGCTATATGGGATCGCAGCCGCCGGAAGGAGGCTATGTGATCGCCGCCCGGTTCTTGACCGTCTATTATTTCCTCTACTTCCTGGTGATCCTGCCGTTGCTTGGTATATTCGAGAAGCCGAGGCCCCTGCCTCCCACCATTTGCGACGCGGTGCTGGGCAAGCCTGGCCAGGTAGCGGCGGCGGACGCCAATTCAATGGAAGCGCACCAACCGGGGCAATGACCGTCTGACCCCGAGGAAAAAAGCGATGAGGCACGGGATCGGCCGCGGTATAAGATTGGCTTTCGGCGCGGTTCTGGCGGCGGTTTTAGCCGCCGGCGCCGCCAAGGTACTCGCGGCCGATGAGGCTCAGCCGGGGCCGGTCGAAAAGCAGGAACAGCCCAATCCGCCGCGTCAGAAATGGAGCTTTTACGGCCCCTTCGGCCGCTACGATCAGGCCCAGCTTCAGCGGGGGTTTCAGGTCTATCGCGAGGTTTGTTCCAATTGTCATTCCCTCGACATGGTCGCTTTCCGCAATTTGGCGGATCCCGGCGGCCCCGGCTTTTCGGAAGCGCAAGTCAAGGCGCTCGCCGCCACATACAAGATCAAGGACGGACCAAACGATACCGGCGAAATGTTCGAACGGCCCGGCCGGCCGTCGGATTACTTCCCGTGGAATTTTTCCAATGTGCAAGCCGCGACGGCGGCGCTCGGCGCGGCACCCCCCGATATGTCGCTGCTCGCCAAGGCCCGCACATACGAACGCGGTTTTCCGCTCTTTCTGATTGATCCCATCATTCAATACCAAGAGCAAGGCGCCGATTACATTTATGCGCTCTTGAACGGCTACACGAACGACAACGACGCGAATTGGAACGAATATTTTCCGGGCCACAAGATCGCCATGCCAAAACCTCTGAGCGACGATGTTGTTAATTACGCGGACGGCTCGCCCAAGACGATTGCGCAATACGCCAAGGATGTGTCCGCCTTCCTCACGTGGGCCGCCGAGCCGAAACTCGAGGAACGCAAGCGCCTTGGCTTTCGCGTGCTGATCTTCCTCATCGTTTATGCCGGAATGCTTCTGCTCGTGAAAAGGAGGATTTGGTCGCGCGCCAAAGTGAAGGCCGGACACGATATGCCGTAGGGTTCGCCGCGCGCCAATCTTGGGTTGGCTGAACCGCGCCGGATTACGGTCAGCCGCCAGGATTTTGGACCGCCCAGAGCGACGGAAATTGTAAGGCTAGGCCGTGTAATACCAAGTCTCGCTGATCACGACCGATAGGCCCACTCTCTTGTTCCGATGGAGATGATTTTCCAGGGCATGTCGATGAGCTTGTTCCAGGCGAAGCAGCAGTGGTCGAGAATGTCGTCGTAGGATTCGAAGACGCGGTTCGAGAGCCAGTTGTCGCGCATGAATTGCCAGATGTTCTCGACCGGATTGAGCTCGGGCGATTTCGGCGGCAACGGCAAGAGCGTGATGTTGTCCGGGACGGGAAGCTTCGCCGAGACATGCCACCCGGCCTGATCGAGAAGAACGAGCGCATGCGCGCTTGGTGCGACCGCAAGCGAGATTTCTTCGAGATGCAGGGCCATGGCCTCGCTGTTGCAGGAGGGTAGTACGAGCCCGGCGCCTTTTCCTTCGGCCGGGCAGATGGCGCCGAAAATATAGGCTGAACTCGTCCTCTGGTCGTGCGGCGCCGAAGGCCGTGTCCCGCGTTTCGCCCATCGGCGGGTGACCTTGTTTTTCGGCCCGATCCGAGCTTCGTCTTGAAACCAAATCTCTATCGGCTTGCCAGGAGCCTCTTTTGCGGCGGTCTCCTCCACGAGGGCGAGAAAGTTTTTTTAAAAGCCGCCGCGGCTTCCTCGTCTTGCGCATGATGGCGCGGTCGCGCCGAGAGCTTGCGAAAGCCCATATGCCGCAGCTCGCGGCTGAGCGTCGGCTTGGAGATCGAAACCCGGAACTCTTCGAAGAGCCACTGCGCCAGATCGATCAGCCGCCAGCGGACGACGCCATGCAGGGCGGGAATCGGCCCATCTTCCACGACCTGCCGCAAGGCTTGGCGCTGGCGCTCGCCGAGGATGCTGGGAGCGCCCGGCGCTTTGCCGGTCAAGAGACCATCAGGACCTTTGGCGTTGAAACGGACAACCCAGTCGCGCACGATCTGCACCCCGACCCCGCCGATCCGCGCCGCATCCGGCCGCGAGCCGCCATCATAAATCTCGGCCAGTGCCAAGAGACGCCGGGTCTGATCGGGGTCACGCGATCGCCGCGCCAGCATGCGCAGGCCAATCGTGTCAAAGTCAGAGCGAAGCGGAACCGGAGTCGACATGGCAAACTCTCCCAAAAGCTGTTTGCCATGGTGAATCAGATAAATGCCGATTCGGGAATCCGCCTCAGGAGTCAAACTTTCAGAGACTTGGTATTAACGGTTTTTATCCAGAACCTTGCGGCGGCAATGGATAGCGTTGAATGGTAAGCTGGCGGTCTTTTCGTAGCGTGTCGCGATGCGGCGGAACTGCTTGAGTTGGGTGACGCACCGCTCGATCAGATTGCGCCGCTTGTAGACTTCGCGATCGTATTTGATTGGCGTTGTTCGGTTTGACCGCGGCGGGATCACAGGCTCGATGCCGCGCTTTGCCAGGTCGTTGCGAACCGCATCGCTGTCGTCGCCTCCTGAGCTTTGCATGGGGATTTTTTTGTCAAGTCGCTTTTGTCGATGCCGGCATCCTTTGTCGGGCCAAGATGGTGGGCGTCTGGCCAGTGGCCGTCGTCGATCGACCCGCAATATGGCGGAGCGCAAGACCCATTCGCCGCCGTTTGCGTCACTCTGCAAGAGTTGCAGGCCGGCAAGGTCCTTATTTGCGGCGCCATTGCACCGCCGAACCGCCGCTCTCTGGCCGTGGCGACCCCATACGGTCTTCCCAATCCCACCGCGCGCTCAAACCCGTGCCATCGAACAAAACGGCCCAATCGGCTCCCAGGTCTCGAAACGTTGAGCGCCGGCGAGGTACGTCCATCTGACGAGGGTGCGGAGTTTGCGCCGGCGCGTGGTGCCGACGAGAGTTCGACTGAAGACGAAAGCGCCTCTGCCACATCGATGGCGGCTGGCGCGGCGATGGCGGCAATTGAGAGCTTGCAATTCTCAGCTGCCACGCGGAAAGAAACGATTTTTCTCCTCGACGAAGTCGATCGATATTTGCGTGTTGCGGAACCTTCCAGCCCCATCCCTTGGGTGATCGATCGCGCCAAGGCACTGGCCGACATTGCCGGACGACGCGTTGCGTTCGCCCGGTTCCGGGCGGCGAGGCCGTTATCCAAGAGCCATCGTCATCAGCCGGCAGGATCAACTGGCCGGACGCGCGCGCTTCGGCGATAAGTTGGCGGTTCCGCCGCACCGGGGTCGATGTCTCTTTCAATGACACGTCCAATCCTGCGTGTTGATCCAGGGCTGTTTTCCCCGTGCCCGTTGTTGAAAAAACCACGTCGCAAGACCTATGGCGATCGGCGGGAGGGTGGCCACGGCCCCGCTCCTCAAGAGGGAAGCACCGTGCTACGACATGGCCATGAACGTAGCCAAATCTTCGCCTTTAATCGCAAACGGAACCTATCGTTTTTGCGTCGCGCCGATGATGGAGTTAACGGACCGGCATTGCCGGTTTTTCCATCGCTTATTGTCGCGCCGCGCCCGGCTTTACACCGAGATGCTGGCGGCCCGCGCGGTCCTGCATGGCGAACGCCGCCGCTTGCTCCGCTTCGACACAGCGGAGCATCCGGTCGCCCTCCAACTCGGCGGCTCCGATCCGGCGGAATTGGCGTCGGCGGCGAAAATTGGCGCCGACTACGGTTTTGCCGAAATCAATCTCAATATTGGGTGTCCGTCCGAGCGCGTGCAAAGCGGTGCTTTCGGCGCTTGTCTGATGCGCGAGCCTGAGCTTGTTGGCGATTGCGTCGCCGCGATGAAGGCGCGGGCGGGGATTCCAGTGACGGTTAAGTGCCGCACGGGCGTCGACGAACAGGATCCAGAAGCCGCACTTGGTCTTTTGGCCGAGCGCGTCATCGCCGCCAATTGCGACGCACTGATCGTGCATGCGCGAAAAGCCTGGCTGAAAGGCCTGTCGCCGAAGGCCAACCGCGAAGTGCCGCCGCTCGATTACGGTCTCGTCCACGCCCTAAAACAGCGCTTTCCCAATGTCCCGGTAGTGCTCAACGGCGGCCTCGCGGCACTCGCGGAGATGCGCGCCGAACTCGATCATGTCGATGGCGTGATGGTAGGGCGCGCCGCCTACCAGAGCCCGGCGCTGCTCCTTTATGCCGATCCGTTTTTCTTCAACGAGGCGGCTCCATTTGCCGGCGCGGCCGCGGCAGCCGGGGCTTTCATTCCTTATGTCGAGGCGCGTCTTGCCGAAGGCGTTCCGCTGCACACGATGACACGGCATCTCCTGGGGCTTTTCAATGGCTTCCCAGGTGCCCGCGGGTGGCGGCGCCATCTCGCGGTGGAGGCGGTGAAACCGGGCGCCGATGCGAGAGTTCTGCATGCGGCCTTGCGGCATGTGGATCGCCGGTGCGGCATCGGCGCTGCGGCATGAGCGCGCTCTTGAAAAATCGACCGCGGGTGTCGATCTCTGGCAAGCGAAGCCGCCATCTTGCAAATCCCGGGCGCGTGCCACGCAGATGTTGGCCAAGGAGATCGAACGATGAAAAAGCTTGCCTTCATCCGGCGCAACAATGAAAGCCATTGGGTCGGCGACGGCTTTCCCGTGCGCAGCATTTTTTCCTACAATGACCTCGGCAAGGAAATATCGCCGTTTCTGCTGCTGGACTACGCCGGGCCCGAAAATTTTCCGCCTTCGGAACAAAGGCGCGGGGTCGGTGCCCACCCGCACCGCGGCTTCGAGACGGTCACGATTGTCTATAGCGGCGAGGTCGAGCATCGCGACTCCTCGGGCGGGGGCGGCATCGTTCGTCCCGGCGATGTCCAATGGATGACGGCGGCCTCGGGGCTCGTGCATGAGGAGTTTCACGGTTCCGAATATGCCAAGCGCGGCGGGCCGTTCGAAATGATCCAGTTATGGGTCAATCTCGCCGCGAAAGACAAGAAAGCCCCGCCTGGCTATCAAAACATCACGGACGACCAAATCCCCCGCGCGGACCTGCCGTCTGGCGCCGGGACCGTGCGCGTGATCGCGGGCAATTACCAAGGAACGCGGGGCCCCGCGCATGTTTTTAGTCCGATGAACCTTTGGGATGTGCGCCTGAGAGCCAGCGCGCGCGCGGAATTTAGCGCTCCGGAAGGCTGGACGGTTGCGCTCTTTGTGCTCAAGGGCGGGGTCCGGCTGGGGTCTGGCGAAATCGTGGGCGCCGCGGAAATGGCCGTCCTCGAACGCGGGGATGAAACGTTTGCAGTCACGGCGCTGGACGACACCACGTTCTTGTTCCTCAATGGGCAGCCGATCGAGGAACCGATCGTTGGCCAGGGGCCTTTTGTAATGAACACGCGGGCCGAGATCGAGCAAGCGATGGACGACTACCGCAACGGACGCATGGGCCGCCTTTCGGCGCATGGGTGAGCGAGACTGGTCCAAGCACGATCCTAAAAAAGTTGCATGGACTAGGGCCTGTGTTCAGTTAGGAGGCGATGGTACGAGAACGGATCAGAATCAAACGTGGAACGCTGTTGTTCGTTTGACGTGAGTTTGCGGAAGGGATTCCCAAATCAGCAATTGCGTGATTCATGGGTGGTCGGCCTGAGGAGGGGCTGACCGATGCGACGCTATGCATTACGCGACGACCAATGGGATCGGATCAAGGATTTTCTTCCCGGCCGCGAAGGCCATGTTGGAGGCACAGCGGCGGACAATCGATTGTTTGTCGAAGCCGTTCTCTATCGTGTAAAATACTGGACTTGAGATTTCAGGCAGTGCCGGATGAAATCACGCCTTGCCATTCATCTCTTGGCGGCGAGTTTGGCGAGGGGATCGATGTTGTCAAGGATGCACAGCACCGGCTGCGCCGGCGCGAGCGAAGTTCGCGTCCTTGACAACATCGAGTCCGCCTCGCCGATCATGCCCGACGTTGAATGAATGACGTAATCTGACATTGACCGTTGGATCAAGTCCAGACTTGTACATCTATCGGTATAGGGCCGGCCTTCCTTGGCGCGATCTTCCGGAGCGTTTCGGTGATTGGAAAATCATTCACCAGCGCTTCAGCCGGTGGGCGAAGAGTGGGATTTTTGAGCGCATTTTCAATCTGTTGGCAAGCGATCACGATAACGAATACATGATGATCGACGCCACCATTGTGCGTGCTCACCAGCACAGTGCCGGGGCGCGAAAAAAAACGGCGCGCAGGCGATCGGCCGCTCGCGCGGTGGACTGACAACCAAAATCAACGCTCTGTCGACGCTCTTGGCAATCCTGTCCGCTTAATACTCACGCCAGGTCAGGCCCATGATTTGGCTCGCGCAGCGGAATTGCTTGAAGCCGCCAATCCAGACGCCTTGATCGCCGACAAGGCCTTCGACGCCGATCCGTTTATCGCCACCCTAACCAAGCGGGAAATCACTCCGGTCATCCCGCCGAAAGCGAACCGCAAAACCCCACGGCTTTGCGATTTCGCGCTCTACCGCGAACGCAACCTCGTCGAGCGCTTCTTCAATAAACTCAAGCATTTTCGAGCCATCGCCACACGCTACGACAAACTCGCCAGAAATTTTCTCGCCGGAGTCCAGTTGGCCTCAGTTATCTGCTCAACTGAACACAGGCCGTAGCGCGACGGTCGGCAATATTCACGATCTACGCGACCACATCATCGCCCACACCGGCGCGAGCGGGGTGACGCATCCGGTGGCGGACGTCGATGCGGTCGCGACCTCGCCGGTGATCTATTACGTCCACACCGATCATCTCGGCGGTCCGATATTGATTCCGCGATGCTCGCGAAAATCCATGACGCGTCGTCGGACGGCTCCAAGGGGCGCCACCGCCCATCCGAATACAGTGGCGCAGTCAAGACGCCGATTGTAACCATCCGCGGATCCGGAGCAAATCGGCACGTCATTTGTCGAACGCACGAACCGCGCGTTGCGAACGGACATCCACGGGTTGCCTTGGCTGACGAACGCCTTTTCGAAAAGGAACGAAAAGCACGCCTTTCAGTCGCGTTGCACGGCATGCGCTACAATCTCGCGGACATTCACAAGACGCTTCGCATCAGCCCCGCGATGGCGGCTGGCATAGAAGATAAGCTTTGGCCGGTTGCAGACATTGTGGCCATGACCGACACGGCCCTGAAATCAAACTGAGGCACTACCCTAAAATCATTTTGCTTGTCAAAGCCTTCAAATCGATCTATTTACACGCTCCCCCTCGGACGAACTAACCTATTTTGGCGCGGCTAGCTCGCGCCGTTTTCAAGAGCGTTAGCACCGGTCATTGCAGGACCAGGTTGCGCCAATCGCCCCCCTTTTTGCACGGCCAGATCCGCGCCACCCTTCCAAGGACTTCATCCCAATGCAGGAAATCAAACTGCAGGACTTGAAGCTCAAGTCGCCAACCGAACTGCTCGCCTTCGCGGAAGAACACGAAGTCGAGAACGCTTCGATCATGCGCAAGCAAGAGCTGATGTTTGCGATCCTCAAGCAATTGGCGAGTTGCGACATCGAGATCGTTGGCGAAGGCGTCATCGAGGTCTTGCAGGACGGGTTCGGCTTCCTGCGGTCTCCCGACGCCAATTATCTGGCGGGACCCGACGATATTTATGTATCGCCGTCCCAGATTTGTCGGTTCGGCTTGCGCACGGGCGATACGGTGGAAGGCTTGATTCGCGGTCCCAAGGAGGGCGAGCGGTATTTCGCGCTACTCAAGGTCAATACGATCAATTTCGAGGACCCGGAAAAAATCCGGCACAAGGTTCACTTCGACAATCTGACGCCACTTTATCCCGATGAGCGGCTGAAGCTCGAGGTCAACGATCCCGCCAAGAAGGATTTGTCAGCGCGCGTCATCGATATCGTGGCGCCGATCGGCAAGGGCCAGCGCGCCTTGATTGTCTCGCCGCCGCGCACCGGCAAGACGGTGCTTTTGCAAAATATCGCGCAATCGGTCACCGCCAATCACCCGGAATGCTATCTGATCGTGTTGTTGATCGACGAGCGGCCGGAAGAAGTCACCGACATGCAAAGATCAGTCAGCGGCGAGGTCATATCCTCGACCTTCGACGAGCCCGCGGTGCGCCATGTCCAGGTCGCCGAAATGGTCATCGAGAAGGCCAAGCGTCTCGTCGAACATGGCCGCGACGTGGTGATCCTCCTCGACTCGATCACGAGACTTGGCCGCGCGTATAACACGGTCGTGCCATCGTCGGGCAAGGTTTTGACCGGCGGCGTCGACGCCAATGCTCTGCAGCGCCCTAAGCGGTTCTTCGGCGCCGCGCGCAATATCGAGGACGGCGGCTCGTTGACGATCATCGCGACCGCGCTTATCGATACCGGCTCGCGCATGGACGAAGTGATCTTCGAGGAATTCAAAGGCACCGGCAATTCGGAAATCATTCTCGACCGCAAGGTCGCCGACAAACGGACTTACCCGGCAATCGACATCACCCGCTCCGGCACCCGCAAGGAGGAATTGCTGGTGGCTCCCGACATTTTGAAGAAAATGTATGTTTTGCGGCGTATTCTCAATCCGATGGGCACCATCGATGGGATCGAATTCCTGCTCGGCAAATTACGGGAAACGCCGAAGGGTAACGCAAATTTCTTTGAATCCATGAACACTTGATCAGACCGCATCGCACGCCAAGGAATTCGCACCCGCGGGCTCCCCCGTGATGGATTTGTTGTGCAGGCGGCGCTCCCATTCGAGCGCTTGACCAACGATTGTTGGAAGATCGTCGTATTTCGGCGTCCAGCCTAGCACGGCCTTTATGCGCTTCGTACCCGCGACGAGCGAGGCCGGATCGCCAGGACGGCGGCCGGAAATCCGCACCTTGAAATCGACACCCGACACTTGCTTGACGGCATCAACGACTTCGAGCACCGAGACGCCACGGCCATAGCCGCAATTGCAAATGAAACTTTCGGCGCCCTTGCGCAGGTAGTCGAGCGCCATGAGATGGGCTGCGACGAGATCGCTGACCTGGATGTAGTCGCGGATGCAGGTGCCATCTCTGGTTTCATAATCGGTTCCGAAGACTTCGAGACCGGGGCGCAATCCGAGCGCCGCCTGCACCGCGACCTTGATAAGATGCGTCGCGTTCGGTGTCGATTGACCAAGACGCCCCTGTGGGTCGGCGCCGGCGACATTGAAATAGCGCAAGATCGCGAACTTCAGTCCGTGCGCCTGGCCAACATCCTGCAGCATCCATTCAGTCATCAGCTTGGAGCGCCCATATGGGTTTATCGGGGCGAGAGGAAGGGTTTCGTCGACCGGAGTGACCGGCGGCTCGCCATAGACCGCCGCGGTCGAGGAAAAGATAAAATGTTTGATCTTTCCGCGCACCGCGCATTCGAGCAGGGTTCGCGCCTTGGCGGTGTTGTTGAGATAGTAACCCAGCGGATCGGCAACCGATTCGGGCACCACGATCTTGGCGGCGAAATGGGCGATGGCGTCGATCTTATGGCGGGCGAGAATGTCGTCGACGAGCGCAACGTCGCCAACATCGCCGGCGATGAGCTTGGCTGCCGCCGGCACCGCCCAACGGAAGCCTGTCGAGAGATCATCGAGAACGGCAACCTTTTCGCCAGCATCGAGAAGGGCCAACACCATATGGCCGCCGATATAACCTGCTCCGCCTGTTACCAGAACTGTCATGCCGTCACCCGTATTCGAAATCGTCTCACGATTTTAGCGCAACTTGGTGCAAAACCACTTTCATATCGCATTAGAATGGGTGCGGTCTTATGGCGTATCCTTGGTGCCGCGGCAACCGGATCGGTTTGTCTGCGCGCCCGGCGAAACACGCCTAATACCAAGTCTCTGAAAGTTTGACTCCTGAGGCGGATTCCCGAATCGGCATTTATCTGATTTACCATGGCAAACAGCTTTTGGGAGAGTTTGCCATGTCGACTCCGGTTCCGCTTCGCTCTGACTTTGACACGATTGGCCTGCGCATGCTGGCGCGGCGATCGCGTGACCCCGATCAGACCCGGCGTCTCTTGGCACTGGCCGAGATTTATGATGGCGGCTCGCGGCCGGATGCGGCGCGGATCGGCGGGGTCGGGGTGCAGATCGTGCGCGACTGGGTTGTCCGTTTCAACGCCAAAGGTCCTGATGGTCTCTTGACCGGCAAAGCGCCGGGCGCTCCCAGCATCCTCGGCGAGCGCCAGCGCCAAGCCTTGCGGCAGGTCGTGGAAGATGGGCCGATTCCCGCCCTGCATGGCGTCGTCCGCTGGCGGCTGATCGATCTGGCGCAGTGGCTCTTCGAAGAGTTCCGGGTTTCGATCTCCAAGCCGACGCTCAGCCGCGAGCTGCGGCATATGGGCTTTCGCAAGCTCTCGGCGCGACCGCGCCATCATGCGCAAGACGAGGAAGCCGCGGCGGCTTTTAAAAAAACTTTCTCGCCCTCGTGGAGGAGACCGCCGCAAAAGAGGCTCCTGGCAAGCCGATAGAGATTTGGTTTCAAGACGAAGCTCGGATCGGGCAGAAAAACAAGGTCACCCGCCGATGGGCGAAACGCGGGACACGGCCTTCGGCGCCGCACGACCAGAGGACGAGTTCAGCCTATATTTTCGGCGCCATCTGCCCGGCCGAAGGAAAAGGCGCCGGGCTCGTACTACCCTCCTGCAACAGCGAGGCCATGGCCCTGCATCTCGAAGAAATCTCGCTTGCGGTCGCACCAAGCGCGCATGCGCTCGTTCTTCTCGATCAGGCCGGGTGGCATGTCTCGGCGAAGCTTCCCGTCCCGGACAACATCACGCTCTTGCCGTTGCCGCCGAAATCGCCCGAGCTCAATCCGGTCGAGAACATCTGGCAATTCATGCGCGACAACTGGCTCTCGAACCGCGTCTTCGAATCCTACGACGACATTCTCGACCACTGCTGCTTCGCCTGGAACAAGCTCATCGACATGCCCTGGAAAATCATCTCCATCGGAACAAGAGAGTGGGCCTATCGGTCGTGATCAGCGAGACTTGGTATAATACCCGCTCTCTCTGATGAGAACCCTTGCAGAAGCCCGTCATTGCGAGCGAAGCGAAGCAATCCAATTCCCTTCTGGCGCTACTGGATTGTTTCGTCGCTTCGCTCCTCGCAATGACGCCTCCCACCATGAGTCGTCATCCACGAGACTTGGTATAAGACTATGGGCCGCGGATGGAAGGCATTGGCGGCTATTTCTACAGAACGCCAAACTCCGTGCGGTCCGGGGAGCCGAACTTGCCCGAGCGATTTTAAGCGGAGTTTCCGGCGAGGCAACGGGCCTCGCCGGAAGCCGTTTTCACTTTTTCGCTAAGGGGGTCAATGTTCCCTGGACGCTATCGATTTCATTGTCGCCATAGCTGAAGACCGTGCCCTCCGCATTCAATACGCCGACCCCATTTCCTATCGCAACCGAGCCGGCGAGCCTCGAGGTTGGGGTTGAGAAACCTGCCATGCCGTTGAGGAGCCCATCTGAGGCATTTTGTGCCATGACGCTATCCACAATCGCGAGTTCGCCACCGCTGGTGTGATTCCCCACTAGGTTTATGCCTATGTTGTTGCCGCTGGCCATGAAATGGTCGACAACAGTAAAGCTGTTGAGAATTGTGCCGATCAAAAGTCCCGTACCGCCCGTATTATCCGCGGAGACCGTGTTGCATTGACCCCCCGAGCCCAATGCCAGCAGTCTTAAAATGCCGGATGAAGCATTCGGTGATCGTCAAAGAGCCACCACCGGCGGGGCGTTGGAGTAGGAGATGCCATTGTCCGCTGTCCCGGATCCATCGAGGTCAGGCCGCGCAAGTTGACGGTTTCGTTTGCCCCGACATTGATGGTGATGGCGGTGCCCGTATCTATAAAGATTCCCGCGGGCCGCCGGCATCAGCGACTATACTGATCGACTTGTTGATGGTCACAGCTCCGTAGTTCGCCGCATCGATCGCTATAATTTGGCCGGAGGCGGCGGTCTGCGCGATTGCAAAGGCGAAGGTCCGGCAGGCCGTGGCGGGCGTGGTGCATATTCCCGTGTCGACCCCTTTTCCCGAGACATAAGTGTGATCATTGAGCGCCCAGGCGGGCACGGTGGCGAGGCAAAGCGAAACCAATGCGCCCGCGAGCACTTGCGAAGATGTGATTCTGGTCATGTTGACTCCCTTCCAGCGGGAGTATCCCGCCTTCTGTTAAGTCGCATCGCCCGGATTGGTGTCACGAAACCGCTTTCTCCGCGCCCCCTATTTAGGGGGTGTCGATATTGCTAAATCGTCAGCCGCGCGCGGCCGCGATCAGCCGCGGGATGCCAGCGAACAGGTTTTGGGAGGTGGCGGCCCCGGCCATTTGGAAGGCGACATAACGGCCGTGGCCCAGTACGCCAGGCACCTAGGCAAGAGACCTCAGTGCAAAAGATATTGGCCGTTGATTGTTTGCCCGAGGCGGTCGTTATCCTCGACAAAGGCGGTGATGAATTCATGCAAGCCGGTCTTAAAAATTTCCTTTGTTGTTGCATTCTCGAGCCGCGCCATGATGTCGTGCGCCTGTCTTTGCGACGCGCCTATGCTGCCATAGGCGTCGCCGATCGCATCGAGCAAATGGACGATATTGTCGTAGCAGGCGATCAGCGAGCGAGGCATTTCCTTTTTGAGGATCAGAAGATCGGCGATCAGCCATGGCTTCACGCTCTCGCGATAGACCCAATGATAGGCGGTGAGCGATGAGACAGCGCGCAGGATCGCAGTCCATTGGAAATAGTCGAGCGACCCGCCGACCGTCTCGTTTTGCGGCAATAGGACATGATATTTAACGTCGAGGATGCGGGCGGTGTTGTCCGCCCTCTCGATATAGAGGCCGACGCGCGAGAACCAATAGGCGTCGTTGCGCAACATGGTGCGGTCGACGGAACCGTCGTAGTCGAGCGACGTCTTTTTGACGAATTCGAAGAAATGCGACAGTGCCTCACGGTCGTAGCGGCTGGAACCGTTGTTGCCGGCTTCGAATCGTCCAAGTTCGATCCAGGCGCCGTTGATCGCTTCCCACATTTCGGCGGTGAGCGCGGTGCGCACCGCCCGCCCATTGGCCCGGGCGAATTTGATGCAATTGCGGATCGAGGAAGGATTGTCCGGCGCGAAGGTCAGGTAATCGACTACGCTAGCTTCTTCCGCGGCGCCCCGCGTCGCGCGAAAACCTTGCGCCGCGCCCGACGATTCAAGCGCGCTTTCCCATTCGGTGCCGGTCCCGGAATAGCTCGCGGGCAGGGTGGCGAGGCGTTGCGCCGCCTTGATGATCCGGGCAAGAAAATCGGCGCGCTCGACGTAGCGCGCAAGCCAGAAGAGATTGTCCGCCGTGCGCGAAAGCATTGCCTGCCTCTAATGCGCGTCCCGATCAAATGGAGCCACTTGAGCGATAAGGACGCAGCTCGAAATCAAAGAGTTGGAGCATGCTGGAATTGAAATAGCCGGGCAAGTTTTTTAAGGACACGCTCTAAAGCACGATAAAGCGAAATCGGAAACTGGTTCGCGATCAGGATTATGGGGGAACAAAGCCATTGTATCACGGCTCGCCCAAGGCAACCTACCTTCGCCTCCACCAAGCCGGCTTGGCCGCATCCGTGGCCAGCTTCGCGGCAACACTCTTCTCCGGTCCTCCTTGTTTCAGGCGGCCGGGTTTAAAAATCATGTCGATTGGCTTTGGCTTTGGCTTTGCAACGGGAGATTTTCGTCAAAGATCGAATCTTCGACAATCCAGGTATCCTTGGTGCCGCCGCCCTGGCTCGAATTGACGACGAGCGATTTCTCCTTCAAGGCCACTCTTGTCAATCCGCCCGGCACGACCCTTATGCCGTTCGCGCCGGTCAGAACGAAGGGCCGCAAATCTACATGGCGCGGCGCGATGCCGGCATCGAAAAAAGTCGGGGTGGTGGAGAGCGCGAGCGTTGGTTGAGCAATGAAATTATCAGGATCGCGGGCGAGTTTCGCCGCGAATACCTCACATTCGGCCGTCGAAGCATGCGGCCCGACAAGCATGCCGTAGCCGCCCGATCCGTTGACTTCCTTCACTACGAGTTCGGCGAGATGTTCCTGCACATAACGCAAGGCGCCGGGCTCGCGGCAACGCCATGTCGGCACATTGTTCAAAATCGCGGTTTCGCCGAGATAAAATTCGATAATTTCCGGCACATAGGTATAGATCGCCTTGTCGTCGGCGATGCCGGTGCCGACGGCATTGGAGACGGTCACATTGCCCGCCCGGTAGGCGCCCATCAAGCCGGCGACGCCGATGATCGACTCTCGCTTGAACGCGCGCGGATCAAGAAAACCGTCGTCGATCCGCCGGTAGATGACATCGACTCTTTTCGCGCCTTCCGTGGTGCGCATATAGACGACATCGTCCTCGACGAGCAGATCGCCGCCCTCGACGAGTTCGACGCCGAGTTTATCGGCCAGGAAGGAATGTTCGTAATAGGCCGAGTTGAACCGGCCCGGCGTCAACACCACGATGGTCGGCTCGCCGGCCGCCGCCGGAGGCGCTAGCGAACGCAAGGCGGCGAGCAGGGCATCTGGATAATTCTCGATCGGAGCGACGCGGTGCTCGGCGAAAAGGTCGGGCGCGAGGCGGATCATGACCTCGCGATTCTCCAGCATGTAGGAGACCCCCGACGGGGTACGCAAATTGTCTTCGAGCACGTAGAAATCGTCTTCGCCGGTGCGGACCACATCGATGCCGGCGATATGGACGTAGATATCGTGCGGCACCCGCCAACCGGCCATTTCTGGCCGGAATTCGGCGTTGCGCGCAACAAGACCGGCCGGGATGCGCCCCGCCTTGAGGATTTCTTGAGCGCCATAGATATCGGCGAGGAACAAGTTGAGGGCTTTCACCCGCTGCACGAGGCCTCTTTCCAGAACGCCCCATTCCGAGCGGAGCATCATGCGAGGAATAATGTCGAACGGGATCAACCGCTCGGCTCCGTCCTTTTCCCCTTCGCCATAGACCGCGAAGGTGATACCGATCCGGCGAAACAACAGCTCCGCTTGCGCGCGGCGCGCGGCGAGAAGCCCGGCCGGCGTCGCCGCGAGCCAGCTCGCGATCTTGCCATAGACTGGCCGGATCGCGCCGTCCGCCAAGGTCATTTCATCGAAACATCGAGGCTCAAGCATTTGCCCGCGCTCCTTGCCGCCGGCGGTCTGGGTCATGGTTAGCGGCACATGGCCGCTCTCGAATGTTTGCTCTTGCATGCGGCGAAGCGAATCGTGAGGACGGAACCAGCGGCCAAGAAAGGACCGCGGGACCGAAGCAGCACAAGCCACGCGGCGAACTGCGGCGATTGGCGCGCCAGAAACTTGGAAGCATTTACCATGCCAGAGTTCAGCAAAAAAGCCCCGCAAATTCGGATGGAGTCGTGCGCGCGGCCGTGCCACGCAAAGAGCGTGGCGACGGTTGCACGGGACCTCCTTGCGCGTCAGCGGCGGCGCCGAGCCGGATTGCGTCTTCGGGTCCAGCCGTTACCGATCGCTCCGCCGTGCATCATTTCGAAGAGAAGGCGGGCACGTCCCCGTGTCGAACAATTTTCTTCAAGGGCCGCCAGGTGCCACTTAAGCCCGCATACGCCGGATGAGGCAATAATTTGCAGCGTCGATGCCGCGATTCAGCTAACATAATCAGCATGTTATTTCGGATCGAATGAGGCCGTCATGGCGAACCCGGCGGGTGAATCGTATGATGGCGCTCTCAGGCTCGATTTCGACCGCCGATTGTTGCTTCACTTTCGCGGATCGGTGGTTACCTCCGACGCAGGCTTGCTCGCATACCGGGAACTGGACGACGCGCTGTGCCTCAGCGCGATGGCGGGTGATGCGCTCTCCGACGCACGCACTGGCAAGAATGGCCGGCATGCACTCGTCGGGATGTTGCGGCAATCCATATTTGGGCGACTTGCCGGATATGAAGACGTGAACGACGCTCAACGCCTGCGCCATGATCCCGCGATGCGGTGGATAGTCGGCGGAAAGGCGGCCTCGGATGCAGCGGCTTCGCCGAGCCAGATGGGCCGCTTTGAGACGCGCTGGCTCACGGCGGAAAAGAACCTTTCGGCGCTCGCTGATCTCTCCGGCAAATGGATCGACAGCGTTCATGGTCGCCGTCCGCCGAGAGGTATCTTGCTCGACATGGATTCGAGCGTGAGCCCGACGCATGGCGAACAGGAACACAGTGTCTGGAACGGTCACTATGACTGCACCTGCTATCATCCGCTGTTCGTTTTCAACCAATATGGCGATTTGGAACGCTGCGCCCTGCGCCCCGGCAATGTTCACAGCGCCGATGGATGGGAGGCGGTGCTGAAGCCGGTCGTGGCGCGGTATCAAGGCAAGGTCTCACGCATTTATTTCCGCGCCGACGCCGGCTTCGCAAACCCCGAAGTTTACGAATATCTGGAGGCAGAACGGATCAAATATGCGATCCGTCTGCCCGCCAATCACATCTTGCAAGAGAGGATCGGCTATCTGCTCAAACGCCCGGTTGGTCGCCCGTCCAATGACGTCTGCCGATCCCATGCAAGTTTCACCTATCAAGCGGGAAGCTGGTCGCAGCCGCGTCGGGTGATCGCCAAGGTCGAATGGCATCCGGGCGAGCTTTATCCGCGCGTCGGCTTCATCGTGACGAACATGGCGCGCTCCGCCGAGAATGTCGTCGCCTTCTACAACAAGCGCGGCACGTGTGAGCAATGGATCAAGGAAGGAAAAGGCGCAATCAAGTGGACCCGGCTATCATGTCGGTCGTTCGCTGCTAACGCCGTCCGTCTCCAGCTTCATGCGCTGGCCTACAATCTCGGTAATTTTCTGCGCACGCTGGCGACGCCCGAACCGATAAAGGATTGGTCACTGACGAGCCTGAAGGAAAAGCTGATCAAGATCGGCGCGAAGATCGTGAGCCATGGCCGCTATGTCGCGTTTCAGATGGCCGAAGTCGCCATTCCGAAAAATCTCTTCGCGGACATCCTACGAATGATCGCCGACCTGCGGCCGCCGCCCAATCCAGCGCCTGCGTGAAGTGTTCGGTCGTCATGCGTCGAGCAAAAACTAAGGGAGAAGTGCGTCTTGATCACAACCGACTCTGTATTGTCCGGTGCGCGATCCGCCCATGTCACTGGTTTTGGTGTGCCGGAGCACCACAGCAGCGCCGCAGCGCGGCAATCTCAACCTCAATAAGCGGGCGATCCGGAAAATAATGCCGGTATAGGACGAATGTCCGATGTCACGGCAGGAGATCAATGATACGCGCTTGGCACATTCCCGGTTACCTGGGGAATGCCAGTTAAGATATGCCCTGGCAGCCTCATCGTTAAAGCGGCCAAAATAATGCCGGCGAAGATATCTATGAAATAGTGCCCCCCCATGGCGGGGGAGGCCAGGATGATGAACAGATTTAAAACCAGCAATGGGATTTTGAGGATGCGCAACGGCCGTGCGGCGCAGACACATAGCACGGCGAGGGCGGCGTGGAAGGAAGGAAAGATCACCAGGCCTTGATTGTCGCATGGGTTGATGGTGCGTAAAGTGCTATTACGCAGGTCGGCCCATTGGGCAACGTAACCGGTGGTGGAGGCTACGGGCAGGTGGTAGTGGACAACAGCGCCCGCGGCAGGGATGAGTGCTCCGATACCTATGGTGGCAATCAATGAAACCATGAACCAGCGTAAAAATGCCCTTGCCTGGTCATGGTGGCCGAGCAGTTCCAGGGCGATAAGCAGGATCAGCATCTCCGTGGCAAGGCTCATATATACTGTGTGCGCGCTGGCTTCGATGGCAGGGTGACGGGTGAGCCAATGGTACATATCAAGCCAATTCAATCCGAGTGCGTGATCGGCTGCTGCGAATGCCCCATCCCATCTGGGCAGGGGCAGAATACCGGTGAGGATAAAATTCAGAATTGAAGCGGCATTGCCGAACAGCGCCAGCGTGAGCATGGTGCGGGCGAGATGGGCTAATCTGGGGAAACGTCACCAGCGGCAATACGCAAAAACCACGGCCAAAAGTATCCACACGCCGAGCATCCTCAGTTCCGGGGAAGCTTCCAGCCGAAAGGAGGTTTCCGCCAGAAGGATGGCATCGGAGACAGCGACCACCAGGATGATGGCCCACTCACTCGGCATCGAGGCAACTCCCTGCACGTTTAATGGATAGCGGCGGCGGCGAGCCAGATCGCGGTTTCCGGATAGAGAATGAGGCCGGCGCTCGCGAGGGCGATGCCATAAGGGATACCGGTGCCGGGCTCATGCAGGCGAGTGGCCCATTGGCGTGCCATAAGAACGCCCGGCAAGGGCCATTTTCGAAGCACGATGATCGAGACGGTCAACAGACCGCCAAGAATGCTGGCGGAAAGCGCGTAGTCACTGAGATGATCGAACCCCAGCCAGAGCGCGATCGCCGCCGCGAGCTTTGCATCGCCGCCACCGATCCAGCCGCGCGCGAACAAGCCGAAAACGACAACGAGCATCGCCGCGCCACAGCCGAGATGCCACAAAATTTCGGTCGCGGGGAGACCGCAGGCGAACGCCATGGCAAGGAACAGGACGGCGAGCGCGATCGAAATGCGATTGGAAATGGTCATCGTCAACAGATCGGAAATGGCGGCGAAGACCATCAGGGCCGGGAAAAATAAGAGCGTCGCGGCTTCAAGCATGATCTTTCAAAGTCCATTCCAATGCCTCGCTGATATTGGTTCGCGGCGGCAGCGAGGGATCGCGGGGTGAAACCGGCGGCGGCAACATGGGCGGGGCGGTGCTGTACTACGAATTGTATCGCGCCTCGCGCGGTCTTGACGGCAAAGCTTGCGCGCGCCCGATAGAGGGGGAATTTGTGCTTTCAAGCCGGCGCGGGGCCGGCGCAATTAACTGAAGCCACTGGCGATTGGCCCGAAGAAATTGGCCGCAAGGTCCGTGCCGATTGTTTGCACGACGGTGATGATGCCAATCACGATCAAAGCGGCGACGAGGCCGTATTCGATGGCCGTGACGCCAAACTCATCGCCGGCAAACTGGATGAACCGAGTCTTCATGGGGTAAGGCTCCTGGCGGTTTTGTGCTCTCCCCGCCGCGCGTTTTTGGCGCGGCGGGGGCGTGGTTTTGCGGACGCTATCAAGACAAATTGGCGGCGATCGCGTTGAATGTGGCCGTGAGGTCGGTGCCGACCAATTGCACGGCGACGATGATGACGACGGCGATCAAAGCGGCGATGAGACCATACTCGATGGCCGTGACACCGGATTGATTGTCGATAAAGCGATGCAACAAATGAAACATTGGTCACTCCATGATCGCGGCCAGCTAGACACCCGGTTTGGCATCTGCCAAAATCCGGGCGCCAGACAGGCGACGCGATGCTATCAGGTCAAATTGGCGGCGATCGCGTTGAATGTGGCCGTGAGGTCGGTGCCGACCAATTTCACGGCGGTGATGATGACGACGGCGATCAAAGAGGCGATGAGACCATACTCGATGGCCGTGACCCCGGATTGATTGTCGATAAAGCGGCGAAACAAATTACGCATGATTGAAACTCCTGAGTTCCCGGTTGCTTAGAGGTTCCAGTCCAGGTATTTACCTTTGTATTGCTGGAATTCGGCGATAGTAAACAGCGAGAACTTTGGAAGTACTTAGAAACTCGCATAAACATTTATATTAACGCACAATAACTGTTTTATTGGTTATATATTTCTTTATAGCAACCTATGGACCCATTCCTAATACCGATCGTTAGAAAGATTGCGAAGGTCTCGGGGCGTTGCCGTGGGATTTGCTCAAGCGGCGATAAGTCAAGCTTCGCGCGAACGGTTCTCCTTGCGCGGTTACAGCCATCTCCCACCGGCTTTTTATTCATGCCTGTTTAAGGCGCCTTTGACGGTTGGCGTCATAGAAAGCCAGTGGTGCGGCCCTCCGGGGCGGCGCGCAAAGCCATCCACTCAGGCGAAGAAACAAGGCGAGCGGGCCCGGTCCCTTGTGGACCGGACCGATTCTCCGTGGCCACGCTCGGCCGGCCATGCACACAGGGAACGGATACCAGCATGACCAAGCAGAATAAGAGACTTGAAGATTCATCCCGGCCAAGCCAAACGCTACAATGGCTGAACCGGGCGCAGCTCGATTTTCCGGCTGGAAAGCGCGCGCCCGCGGGATATGTGCTCTTGGCAATTGTTGTGGCGTCCTATGTGCTCATTGTTTTCAATGGGCCCAACACGCTTACGTTCGACAAGCTCCCGGACCCCAATTCCTGGACACGCGCCGTTCTGCTCCGCGACGCTCTGGAAACGGGATCATGGCAGCAGAATCCTCGGCCGCGACTCCTCCGGATACGGGACTTCCCTCCACTGGACACGGTTCGTCGAAATACTCGCCCTGCCGTTCGTTCTCTTGCTGGAGCCGTTCCTTGGGCGCGACCGCGCGATCCTGGCGGTGGCAACGCTGTTCGGCCCGGTCCTGTTCGGGTCCTTGACGGCAGCCCTTTGGTGGGCCGCAAGACCCTTCGTCGCGTGGAAGCCGGCAATGTTGTTCGTCCCGGCCGCCGCCATCATGGCGCCGGCGCTGCTAGCTTACGGCGGAGCCGGTCGCTTCGGCCACCACCTTATCATTCCTCTTTGCGCCGCCACGGCACTCGCACATGCGGTCCGGGCCGTTTCCGACTGCGGCGGTCGGGCAAATTCGGCCATCTATGCGGGCCTGTGGTGCGGCGCCGGGACTGCCTTCTCGGTCGAAATGTTGCCCTTTGCCCTTCTCGCTTTCGCGGGGCTCGCCCTCTCATGGGTACTGGATGGGAACGAGGCGGCTGCCGGCCGCGTGGAGGGATGCGTGTTTGGCTTCACCGTCATCACGGCTGCGGCCTGGCTGCTCGATCCGCCAAACGGCGGGCTTCTCTCGATCGAGGTGGATCGGCTTTCGCTTCCCTACGTCCTCCTCGGCCCCCTTCTTCTCGCCGCGGCGAAGGCGCTGCGCCACGTCAACCTGCCCGGCGCAGGTCGCCGGCTCGCGGCGCTCCTCGGCGCCGGAGTCCTCGCCGGAGTCCTTTGGCTCGCCGCCTTCCCGGAGCTTGCCCAGGGAATCGCCCCCGAGACCCCGGTCGAGGTTCAGCGCCTCATCTGGGGCAACAATGTAGAATTTCGCCCCCTTGCCACGCCGTTGCGCCTGATCGCCTTCGGCGGCGGCGGCATCCTCGCTTTGCTCTTCTTCTCGCTCGAGCTCTTGAAGGCCCAAGGGGACTGGCGCAGGTTCTGGCTTCTCTCCTACTCCACTCTTTGCGCCGCAACGCTCCTGGCAATATGCATCATCCATCTCCGCTTTGCCCCCTACGCTTCGGCGGCGGGCGCCGTCGCGCTTGCCATTTTGGCATCGCGCCTCAGGGACCGGGCCGGAGTGCTGCCGGCTGCGGTCTTCGGAACGATCGTTGCCGTGGCTCCGCTCTATGCCACCGTGACCGATGCGGGCAACGCGCGAATATCTTCCTGTAACGTCGCGGCGGCCGCGGGCTGGCTCAAGGACGAACGGGATGTCGTGCTCGTCGACATAGATTTCGCACCCGAACTGCTGTGGAGGACAAGCGCGATGACGGTCGCTGCGCCTTACCATCGAGGATACAAAGGGATCGCAAGGTATTTGCTGGCAAGCCGGGCGCTGACCGACGGCGACGCCAGAGCGGCGTTGGAAGCGGCAAGGGTCAAACGGGTGCTTTTGTGCGCGCTACCGTCAAACACCCGTGCTCCCTATATTGCCGACCTGCCCAAGACCGCGATGGAGCGATGGAAGCGCGGCCAGCTGCCCGGCTGGCTGCACAAGGATTATGAGGATGATGCCGCCGGGCTGATCCTTCTCAGCCTGTCGCCGGAGTAGAGGGTGCCGCCAGGGTCAGGCAAAAAACTTGCCGCGCCATGCGCTGGGGAGGATGGTTTGGAATTAAGCCGAATTGCCGCCGCGCCGCCAGTTGTCTAATCGACATAAATCTGCTTTGATAACGACGCAAATCCGAGCCGCCGGCGCGGACCGGGCCGCTGGCCGAAACCCGAACCACTGGAGTGCCATGGCTGCGCCTTTATTCGCGGATTATCTCGCCGAGCGGCGTATTTTGCGGCAAAAATTGTCCTATTGGCGAATTGCCGCCGTCGCGGCGCTGATCCTGGCCGCCGCCGCCGCGGGCCTCCGCCTGCTTGGACCGGAGGGGGCCACGGGATTCACGCCGCATATTGCGAGGCTCGCCATCGAAGGCGTGATCACCGGCGACCGCGAAACTCTGAAACTGATCGAGAAAATAGAAGATTCCAAAACCGCTGAAGCGGTTCTGATTTCGATCGACAGCCCTGGCGGCACGACCGCGGGAGCGGAGCGGCTCTACGATGCGATTCGCCGTCTCTCGGCAAAGAAACCGACGGTTGCCGTGGTCGGGAGCATGGCCGCCTCCGGCGCCTATATTGCCGCCCTTGGGACCAGCCGGATTGTCGCGCTGGGAAACGCGCTGGTCGGTTCGATCGGCGTCCTCGTTCAATATCCGAACTTCGCCAAAATGCTCGACACGGTTGGGGTGAAAGTGGAGGACGTGAAGTCCTCCCCGCTGAAGGCTTCGCCGAACGGATTCGAGCCGACGAGTCCGGAAGCGCGTGCCGCGCTCGCAGCGCTCGTCGGCGACAGTTTCACCTGGTTCAAAGCGCTGGTGAAGGAACGCCGGAATATGACTAGCGAGCAGCTGGAGGCCGTCGCGGACGGACGAGTTTTTACCGGCCGCCAAGGGGTGGAACTGCATCTTGTCGATCGTCTCGGCGGCGAGCGCGAAGCCATCGAATGGCTGGAGCAAGAAAAAAATATTCCCAAGGGGCTGCCGGTACGGGACTGGAAGCAGGAACGAACGCTGGAACGTTTGGGCATCTTGAGCTTTTCCGCGCGGGCCGCGGAATTCCTCGGGCTTGGCGGGCTGAGCGGCGCGCTCGATCGTGCCGCGAGTGCCGCGCAAGAGCGTATGCTTGACGGGCTTGTTTCGATTTGGCAAGTTGGCGGCGCCAACTGAAGCTTGGCGCGCCACGGGTTAGTTTAGACAAAGAAAATTTGGGGGATGGGGCCGATGATCAAATCCGAGCTCGTACAGCGGATTGCCAACCGAAATCCGCATCTCTACCTCCGCGACGTGGAAAAAATCGTCAACGCAATTCTCGATGAAATCACGAGTGCCTTGGCGCGCGGCGACAGGGTCGAACTGCGTGGGTTCGGCGCCTTCTCGGTGAAACACCGGGACGCAAGGGTTGGCCGCAATCCGCGCACCGGGGCACATGTTCCGGTGGTTGAAAAATCCGTTCCCTTTTTCAAAACCGGCAAGGAAATGCGCGAACGTCTGAACCAAGTCGGCGCCGGCTGAAGCGTGCCGCTTGCAATTCCACGCCGATGTTCGATTGCTCGCGTATGAAACTTTGGCCAGGCCGCGGGATGGGCGCGGCCTCCGTCCCAATTGGCCCGGAATTTTCGTTGGCTTGGGGCATCCCCCGCAGGGTCTTACCAACTTGCGAAAAATCATCTAGAAGCGCGCCGTGAACCGGCGCGAATTCATCGGCAGACGCAAATGAAGCGATTTTTAAAACTCCTTTTTCTGGTTCTGCTCGCGCTTCCCGCAATAGCCTTGCTGGACGCCAACCGCCATGACGTGATTATATACCTCGATCCTTTTGCCGGGCCCGCACTAGAAGGCACCCAAATCACCGTGCCGCTTTTTGTTGTCATAGGCGTTGCGGTCATGGTTGGGGTTATTTGCGGCGGCGTAGCGACCTATCTCGAACAAGGCAGGTACCGCCGCGCCGCGCGGCGGGCGAGAGCCGAAGCGGTCTCCTTGCAGGCGCAAGTCGCGCGGCTATCCGGTTCCCGGCCGGGTGAAGCACGGAAGATTCCGTAAACTTTCCAAGGAAAGCCTGCTGAAAACGCCGGGGCTGGCCCGCGGTGCCGGCAAAAACCTCGCGGTCATGGTATAAACGAAACATCCCCTCGATCGACGGAGGTCAGGCCAGCCGATGAGCGTCATCGTCAAAATCTGCGGCCTCGCGACGGAAAATGGGCTCGACGCAGCGCTTAGCTGCGGCGCGGACATGGTCGGCTTTGTTTTTTTCGACAAAAGTCCCCGGCACGTCACTTTGGAACGGGCGGCAAGTCTCGCCCGGCGCGCCGCGACGCGGGCGTGTAAGGTTTTGGTGACGGTCGATGCTGGCGATGCCTCGCTCGCGGCGGCGATCAAAGCACTCGATCCCGGGCTCCTTCAACTGCATGGATGCGAAACCCCGGAACGGGTCGCCGCCATTCGTGCCCGTTTCGGCCTTCCCGTGATGAAGGCGATTGGAATCTTTGCGGAGGCCGATCTCGCGCTTGTGCCGGTTTTCGGGGGAGTGGCCGATTTCCTGCTGTTCGACGCCAAGCCGCCCCTCGCCGGCAGCCGGCCCGGAGGCAGCGGGACCAGCTTCGACTGGAGCTTGCTTGGCGGGATCGAAACCAAAAGGCCCTGGCTGCTCGCGGGCGGCCTCAACGCCTCCAATGCAGCGGACGCGCTGGCCCAAACCGGCGCGCCGGGTGTCGACGTGTCCTCCGGCGTCGAAAATGCTCCGGGCGTGAAAGACGAGGCAAAGATCGCGGCTTTCATCGCGGCAGTCCGAGGGGCCGCCGAAAAGCTTGGTCTGTCCGGGCCGGTCGGCTAATACTGTGGCGCGCCAAAGCGGCCCGGTCAATTTAGCCCCGAAAGATCCTGATCGACCGTTAAGCAAGTAAAGGCGGATGCGGTGCCACCAGCTCTCAATTCGTTTCGCGGCGGTCCCGACGAACACGGCCATTTCGGCATTTTTGGCGGCCGGTTCGTGGCCGAAACCTTGATGCCGCTGATCCTCGATCTCGAGAAACACTACAACGCCGCCAAGACGGATCCGGCCTTCAAGGCCGAACTCGACAATCTGCTTGCCCATTATGCCGGGCGACCGAGTCCTCTCTATTTTGCCGAGCGCATGACCTTCCATGTCCGCCAAAAAGCCGCCGCGTCCGGCAGGCCGGGCGGGGCAAAAATCTATTTTAAGCGCGAGGAGCTCAATCACACCGGCGCGCACAAAATCAATAATGTGCTCGGCCAAATTCTGCTCGCCCGCCGAATGGGCAAAACACGCATCATCGCCGAGACAGGAGCTGGCCAGCATGGCGTCGCGACGGCCACCGCCTGCGCGAGATTTGGGCTCGACTGCGTGGTTTACATGGGTTCCGTCGATGTCGAGCGGCAAAAGCCCAATGTCTTTCGCATGAACCTCCTTGGCGCCAAGGTCGTGCAGGTCGAATTGGGCGCCAAAACCCTGAAGGACGCGATGAACGAGGCCTTGCGCGACTGGGTCACCTATGTCGAAAACACGTTTTATTGCATCGGCACGGTGGCCGGTCCGCATCCTTATCCCGCCATGGTCCGCGATTTCCAATGCGTGATCGGCGAGGAAACCAGGGCGCAGATGCAGGCCGCCGAGGGAAGGCTCCCGGATTCGCTGTTTGCCTGCATAGGGGGCGGCTCCAATGCCATCGGCCTGTTTCATCCTTTTCTCGACGATCCCTCCGTGGAAATTTTTGGCGTCGAGGCGGCGGGTTTTGGGCTCGACAAAAAGCATGCCGCCTCGCTCGCGGGCGGCAGGCCCGGCGTATTGCACGGCAACCGCACCTATTTGCTGATGGATGCCGACGGGCAAATCGAGGAGGGGCATTCGATCTCGGCCGGGCTCGACTATCCGGGCATCGGCCCCGAACATTCCTGGCTTAAGGAGACGGGGCGAGTCACTTATCTCTCCGCGACCGACGCCGAGGCGCTCGCCGCGTTCCAGCTGTGCGCGCAACTGGAGGGAATCATCCCGGCGTTGGAGCCCGCGCACGCGCTCGCCAAGGTTTTGGACATCGCGCCAACAAAACCCGAAGATCATTTGCTGGTGGTCAATATTTCGGGCCGCGGCGACAAGGATATTTTTACCGTCGCCGATCATTTGGGCGGCATGGCGCCATCGCGCCCATTATAGGTGATCCCGTAACGTTGTTTTAAGAGCAAAATTATATATTTGCGATAGAAGCTAAGTAGTGACGGCGTTCTTGCCTTAGTAACTGCGTCATAAATTCCGAGCAATTTTAAGTTTTTAATCGCGTTAAAATCCTTCATTCCGACGATAGCCGCCATCTCTCGTCCATGTCTTGTAAGAATTACATTTTGATCTCCGTAGGCACAACGACTGACGCCCCCCTTCCGTTATCTCTGACGCCAAGGCGGTCTCCACCGGTCGAATTGACGTAACCTCATTCTGGAAATTATGGTATCATTTTTAACCCGCATACGCCGGATGAGGCAATAATTTGCAGCGTCGATGCCGCAATTCAGCTAACATAATCAGCATGTTATTTCGGATCGAATGAGGCCGTCATGGCGAACCCGGCGGGTGAATCGTATGATGGCGCTCTCAGGCTCGATTTCGACCGCCGATTGTTGCTTCACTTTCGCGGATCGGTGGTTACCTCCGACGCAGGCTTGCTCGCATACCGGGAACTGGACGACGCGCTGTGCCTCAGCGCGATGGCGGGTGATGCGCTCTCCGACGCACGCACTGGCAAGAATGGCCGGCATGCACTCGTCGGGATGTTGCGGCAATCCATATTTGGGCGACTTGCCGGATATGAAGACGTGAACGACGCTCAACGCCTGCGCCATGATCCCGCGATGCGGTGGATAGTCGGCGGAAAGGCGGCCTCGGATGCAGCGGCTTCGCCGAGCCAGATGGGCCGCTTTGAGACGCGCTGGCTCACGGCGGAAAAGAACCTTTCGGCGCTCGCTGATCTCTCCGGCAAATGGATCGACAGCGTTCATGGTCGCCGTCCGCCGAGAGGTATCTTGCTCGACATGGATTCGAGCGTGAGCCCGACGCATGGCGAACAGGAACACAGTGTCTGGAACGGTCACTATGACTGCACCTGCTATCATCCGCTGTTCGTTTTCAACCAATATGGCGATTTGGAACGCTGCGCCCTGCGCCCCGGCAATGTTCACAGCGCCGATGGATGGGAGGCGGTGCTGAAGCCGGTCGTGGCGCGGTATCAAGGCAAGGTCTCACGCATTTATTTCCGCGCCGACGCCGGCTTCGCAAACCCCGAAGTTTACGAATATCTGGAGGCAGAACGGATCAAATATGCGATCCGTCTGCCCGCCAATCACATCTTGCAAGAGAGGATCGGCTATCTGCTCAAACGCCCGGTTGGTCGCCCGTCCAATGACGTCTGCCGATCCCATGCAAGTTTCACCTATCAAGCGGGAAGCTGGTCGCAGCCGCGTCGGGTGATCGCCAAGGTCGAATGGCATCCGGGCGAGCTTTATCCGCGCGTCGGCTTCATCGTGACGAACATGGCGCGCTCCGCCGAGAATGTCGTCGCCTTCTACAACAAGCGCGGCACGTGTGAGCAATGGATCAAGGAAGGAAAAGGCGCAATCAAGTGGACCCGGCTATCATGTCGGTCGTTCGCTGCTAACGCCGTCCGTCTCCAGCTTCATGCGCTGGCCTACAATCTCGGTAATTTTCTGCGCACGCTGGCGACGCCCGAACCGATAAAGGATTGGTCACTGACGAGCCTGAAGGAAAAGCTGATCAAGATCGGCGCGAAGATCGTGAGCCATGGCCGCTATGTCGCGTTTCAGATGGCCGAAGTCGCCATTCCGAAAAATCTCTTCGCGGACATCCTACGAATGATCGCCGACCTGCGGCCGCCGCCCAATCCAGCGCCTGCGTGAAGTGTTCGGTCGTCATGCGTCGAGCAAAAACTAAGGGAGAAGTGCGTCTTGATCACAACCAACTCTGTATTGTCCGGTGCGCGATCCGCCCATGTCACTGGTTTTGGTGTGCCGGAGCACCACAGCAGCGCCGCAGCGCGGCAATCTCAACCTCAATAAGCGGGCGATCCGGAAAATAATGCCGGTATAGGACGAATGTCCGATGTCACGGCAGGAGATCAATGATACGCGCTTGGCACATTCCCGGTTATCTGGGGAATGCCAGTTTAAATAAATAATTGAAGAGGTCGCACGATGGAACCCGAGCCTGAGATGTTGCAGCTGCGTAACTTGGCCAAATCAGCGCGTGAGGCGGGAGCAAAAGCCGAAAAAGTGATAAAGGCGGCCCTTGAAGGAACTCCCGAAATTGAACGTCTTGCCTATAGTATTACTTCCAGAACGAAGGGCGAGTACAGAATTGTAGATAAAGTTCTTGAAATGCGGCGACAAGGTCTACAATATTATATTCCTCTTCACCTTCAAGATATCTGTGGGTTTCGTATAATTACATTGTTTCACGTTTATATTATTGAAGTACTTGATTTTATTCTTGGGTTAATTTCACATAAGTCTCAGTACGGGCGATCGCCCAAAGATAAGTTAGAACTCAATAATAGTGTATTCTAGTCGCCCGCTCAGCGATCCTTTGTCATTCCACCACCCGATTGCGGACTACCTGAAGCAGCATTCGCTGCGGTACGATGAAGCCGCGACCGGCGACTTATACTCTTCTATTCACGTCTGCGCAAAATGCGAAGTCGAGGTCGACGACGAGTTCAGCCCGAGCGCGAAAAGGCCGATCGAGGTAAACGTAGAATTTCAGATAAGGAATATTTTCGAAGAGGCGTGGGGGCAAATCAGCCATAAGATCAGGTATTTGTACACGAGGAGCCCATCGGTTGTTGAAAGCTGGCACAAGCATGTCTATGTGTTGAAGATGCTTATTGATGGATGTATACAATATGCGCAAATAATCAAAGAATACAGCGACGAATCAGACCGACAGCTTTCAGTCGTACAGGTAGCTACCGTGTCAGGGGCAGATGCGAGTATTCTAGCGCATTTTTTTAAGCGTATACCTTCTAACCTTTATAATTGCCTAGAACAAGGATATGACAAGTTGAAAGTAGCCGAAAATGCCAATACATCATATCAACGAACCAAAAATTATTTAGAGGCGGCAACTTTATTTGACAGTGCATTTCAGACATCTTTAAGCTATATCATACATGATAAAGACTTGGAGAGAAGATTTAAGTACGAGACAAGAATGGAGTGTGCCCGCTGTCTTTTTGCTGCTGAAAATAGGGAACTAAGCAATATCGACAAAGCGAGCCATATTTATTCTACTATTAGGAAAGAAGAAGAAACAGATGCGGCCTGTAGGTATAGGCACGGGATGGTGCTTCTTGAACAAAAGGATTTCGAGGGCGCTGAAAAGGCATTGCTAGAATGCAAGCAACTACTTGACGGAGGCTTGGATAAAAACGTGCCCCAAGGTCACTTGTTGCATGCGGCTGTTCGTCTGGCGCTTGGTACCTATTATTGGGCTATAGCAAGAAGTTCGGATAAACGCGAAGGTGAGTCGGATATAGCGAAGGCAATTAGGATAACACAGGAAGGCTATCAGATTGAGGAGAAGGGAAAGGAACGTAACAAATTTGTAAATAATCTGTTGTATTATTCGCTTGTCGAAAGGGGAGACGGCTATGTTCTGGGGGTTGAGCAAGCAAAGAGTCAAGAGTTTTGTATTAGCGAAGAGAATCTTAAAATATTGCTGGAGGAGCTGATCGGTGCAGTAGAAGAGACACCAAATGGTGAATTACAGTGCCCATGGTTGGACACGATTTGTCGGGTGCTCGCTTGGCTCGATGATGTAGAACGTGCAAAGCCGTTTTCAAGAAGGATAATAAAGCATTTACGTGCTAAGGTTGTTAGTTTATGTGGGCTAGATGACGCAGACGAACAAGCGAAAATGAAATGTTGGGCGACGGAGCAAAATCTACGGCGATACCTCTCTGGGTTGGAATTCGAATCGTATATCTACGCGCTTACTGTCGCCGCCGCATGACTGTGCTGGCGGTTTATAGGGCTGATCTGAAGCATGGTATTGGGTAAGAAATAAAGTGCGTAGTTTTTCACCGTCGCGCATTATTTGGGCGGCAATGGCGCCTTCGGCCCGCCCCTTCATAGGTGATCTTGTACAAGGCGCCGGCGTAATCGTCGGAGACGATAAGCGAGCCGTCGGGGAGTTGCGCCCTTTTCGTTGAGCCAGCCCTCCGCGAAAACTTCCGCCTTGTCGCCTGTGCCATCGGGTTTCAGCGAGGCGAAACTGACCCGCGCGCCGATCGGCACGCTGCGGTCCCACGACCCATGCTGGGCAAAAAAACCCCGCCCCTGTATTTTGCCGGAAAGTTCGCGCCCGTATAAACCCGCATACGCCGGATGAGGCAATAATTTGCAGCGTCGATGCCGCGATTTAGCTAACATAATCAGCATGTTATTTCGGATCGAATGAGGCCGTCATGGCGAACCCGGCGGGTGAATCGTATGATGGCGCTCTCAGGCTCGATTTCGACCGCCGATTGTTGCTTCACTTTCGCGGATCGGTGGTTACCTCCGACGCAGGCTTGCTCGCATACCGGGAACTGGACGACGCGCTGTGCCTCAGTGCGATGGCGGGTGATGCGCTCTCCGACGCACGCACTGGCAAGAATGGCCGGCATGCACTCGTCGGGATGTTGCGGCAATCCATATTTGGGCGACTTGCCGGATATGAAGACGTGAACGACGCTCAACGCCTGCGCCATGATCCCGCGATGCGGTGGATAGTCGGCGGAAAGGCGGCCTCGGATGCAGCGGCTTCGCCGAGCCAGATGGGCCGCTTTGAGACGCGCTGGCTCACGGCGGAAAAGAACCTTTCGGCGCTCGCTGATCTCTCCGGCAAATGGATCGACAGCGTTCATGGTCGCCGTCCGCCGAGAGGTATCTTGCTCGACATGGATTCGAGCGTGAGCCCGACGCATGGCGAACAGGAACACAGTGTCTGGAACGGTCACTATGACTGCACCTGCTATCATCCGCTGTTCGTTTTCAACCAATATGGCGATTTGGAACGCTGCGCCCTGCGCCCCGGCAATGTTCACAGCGCCGATGGATGGGAGGCGGTGCTGAAGCCGGTCGTGGCGCGGTATCAAGGCAAGGTCTCACGCATTTATTTCCGCGCCGACGCCGGCTTCGCAAACCCCGAAGTTTACGAATATCTGGAGGCAGAACGGATCAAATATGCGATCCGTCTGCCCGCCAATCACATCTTGCAAGAGAGGATCGGCTATCTGCTCAAACGCCCGGTTGGTCGCCCGTCCAATGACGTCTGCCGATCCCATGCAAGTTTCACCTATCAAGCGGGAAGCTGGTCGCAGCCGCGCCGGGTGATCGCCAAGGTCGAATGGCATCCGGGCGAGCTTTATCCGCGCGTCGGCTTCATCGTGACGAACATGGCGCGCTCCGCCGAGAATGTCGTCGCCTTCTACAACAAGCGCGGCACGTGTGAGCAATGGATCAAGGAAGGAAAAGGCGCAATCAAGTGGACCCGGCTATCATGTCGGTCGTTCGCTGCTAACGCCGTCCGTCTCCAGCTTCATGCGCTGGCCTACAATCTCGGTAATTTTCTGCGCACGCTGGCGACGCCCGAACCGATAAAGGATTGGTCACTGACGAGCCTGAAGGAAAAGCTGATCAAGATCGGCGCGAAGATCGTGAGCCATGGCCGCTATGTCGCGTTTCAGATGGCCGAAGTCGCCATTCCGAAAAATCTCTTCGCGGACATCCTACGAATGATCGCCGACCTGCGGCCGCCGCCCAATCCAGCGCCTGCGTGAAGTGTTCGGTCGTCATGCGTCGAGCAAAAACTAAGGGAGAAGTGCGTCTTGATCACAACCGACTCTGTATTGTCCGGTGCGCGATCCGCCCATGTCACTGGTTTTGGTGTGCCGGAGCACCACAGCAGCGCCGCAGCGCGGCAATCTCAACCTCAATAAGCGGGCGATCCGGAAAATAATGCCGGTATAGGACGAATGTCCGATGTCACGGCAGGAGATCAATGATACGCGCTTGGCACATTCCCGGTTATCTGGGGAATGCCAGCTAGAGTGGTTTCGTTCCATCCCAAGAGCCAGCCGCGCGACTGGTCGGGGCTAAGGTCCGCATTACTGCCAAATCCGGCGTACACATTGCCATTTTGCAGGAGCAGCGCTGGCCGTGCCTGGTGACCGCGGCGTTGAAGAGATAGGTAGAGCCATCCGTTAAATGGTGGGATGCGGCGATTGTGCGGGGAGAGCCAGCCTGATCCTTCAATGTGCTCAGACTGAGGGCATGCAGTTGATAGGTTGGGGTGGGACTTTGACCGCTTGGGGTACTGTTGTAGAAGTCGATGACAAGTAGCGTCTGGCTGGCTGGATCGATGACGGGGGTGCTCATTATGCCCCAAGGAGTTCCGCCCAGCTGGACAGCGGTGGCGCCGAGGTTAACGCGCCGCCCCGAGAACCATCGGAAGGCGGATAACCGTGCTTTGCTGGCCGAGATTTACCGGGTCAACGCGGCGTATTGGGGAGCGATATGGCCCGCCCGGGGTCCATGCAACTTCGTGCGCCGAGGGGCATAAGGCTAGACGCGGCCGCGTTGAACGGCTGGTGCGCTATCGGCATCCGGGCACAAACCCCGCGGCGATTTCGAGAGTGTACCGCAAACAGCAATCACGGTTTGCCTATTGCTCGCAATCGGCCTGGCCGCAATTTTGCTGTCGAACGGCCCAATCAAGTCTGGCTCGCCGACATCACCTATGTGCCAACCGGTGAAGGCTGGCTCTACCTGGCGGCCGTGCTCGATCTTTGCGCCAGGAAGATTATTGGCTGGGCATGCGCGATGATATGCGCGCTGAACTCTCAATCGCCGCCCTGGCGATGGCCATACAAAGGCAAAAGCCGATAAAATGTCATGCCGAGATCGGCGGCATGGGCGGGGGTTTCGATCTCGGGAAACACGAGGCCTTCCGGCGGCGTCTCGTTCTCATATTTTTCGGTGCGGATGTGGTACGATTGGCGCGAAAAACCCGCGGCCATGCGCTCACGCGAGGCTCGCGCAAAACCGCTGGATTTTCGCGCAGGCGTCTTCGAGAACAGCAGTCGTCGTCGCATAGGAAATCCTAAAATTTGGACCAAGCCCAAACGCCGCGCCTTGCACCACCGCGACGCCCTCCGCTTCGAGGAGCGCGGCGACGAAATCCTCGTCGTTGCCGATCGCTTTGCCGTCCGGAGTTTTCTTGCCGATGGCACCGGCGCAGGAAGGATAGACATAGAACGCGCCTTCCGGCGACGGGCAGTTCAAATATTTGGTCTGGTTGAGCATCGAGACCACGAGGTCGCGACGAGTCTTCGAAAATTTTGCTCCGTTCGGCAATAAAATCCTGTGGGCCGGTCAAGGCCTCGACGGAGGCCCATTGTGCGATCGAGCAGGCGCCAGAAGTCTGCTGGCCTTGAAGGGTGTCCATCGCCTTGATCAAATGTTCCGGCCCGGCGGCATAGCCGATCCGCCAGCCGGTCATCGCATAGGCTTTCGATACGCCATTCATGGTGAGCGTGCGGGAGGCGAGTTCCGGCTCGACTTGCGCCGGTGTCGCGAAAATGAAATCGCCATAGGTGAGATGCTCGTAAATGTCGTCGGTCAGGATCCACACCTGTGGATGGCGCAACAAAACATTGGTGAGCGCCTTCAATTCCGCCCTTGTGTAGGCTGCGCCCGACGGGTTCGAAGGCGAATTCAAAATCAGCCATTTGGTTTTTGGCGTGATGGCCGCATCGAGCGCCTCCGCTTGCAGCTTAAAACCATGCTCCATCTTGGTCTCGGCCGCGATAGGCGTGCCGCCCGCGATCAGGACCATATCGGGATAGCTCACCCAATAGGGCGCGGGAATGATCACCTCGTCGCCGTGATTGAGGGTGGCGAGAAAGGCATTGAACAAAATGTGCTTGCCGCCGGTGCCGACAATCGTCTGCGATGGCTTGTAGTCGAGCCCGTTCTCGCGCTTGAATTTTTGCGCGATCGCCTCGCGCAAGGGCGGGATGCCGGACACGGGCGTGTATTTGGTCTCGCCGCGTTCGATTGCGGCAATCGCGGCTTTCTTGATGTTGTCCGGCGTATCGAAATCGGGTTCGCCAGTCGACAGTGAAACAATATCGCGCCCCGCGTTCTTGAGATCGCGCGCCTTCTGCGTGACCGCGATCGTCGCGGAAGGTTTTACGCGCAAAAGGGCATCGGCGAGGAAAGACATCTGGCAAAGCTCCGGTGCGGGAACCAAGGGCGCAAGGGCGCAAAGCGGACTGCAAAGTCCCCTATTGCGCGCGGACCTTAGGTTTGAAGTTGCCGGAACGCAACCGGTAAGACCGCTGAGGGAACTCAGAGATACGCGTTACGGTCTGAAGGTGCGGCGGATGTGGATTTACGCTCCGTTAACATTGAAAATACTTTAGCGGTGCGGCGCGCGCGGAAAGAAATTATCAGACAGGAACCTTGCACGGGCTATCCGCGTTGTCGCGTTGGAAAATTTCTAAACGTCCGGGCTTTGCCGGCGAAGGGGAGGTTGCGGTATGTCGATCGCGGATAACTTCGACCACAAGTCCGATGCCGGTTTCGTCCGCGCCTATGACGCACGCGCCGCGAGGCGGCAATTTCAGTTTTCGAGCGTGCTCGTTCTTGTGCTTGCGCTTGCCGCCATTGCGCTTGGAATATTGACCCAGCTCGCTCCCCCGATTGTCACCGGACGGTCTTCGGCGGCCAGGCCGAGCAGCCCTCATATCGCGGAAACGTTACTGGACATTCGCGGCTAACTTGAGAGAGTTACTGCACACTCTCCCCTTTGGTCCTCGGGGGGGCCTAAAAGCAAGGGGTCGCGCTTTGTCCGGGCGCGGCCCCGTTTTTTGGGCAAGGCGGCGAAAAAATAATGCGCGGTCAAATTTTCGCCACGCCGCGAATGGCTAAGCTTAGTGCTTAAGATCGATTTGTTTCGGACCTTGCCATGCGCTTCAGATTGACCCCGCCGGGCGCTCCCATTTTTTTTGTGTCGCTTATCCTGGCCGTTGCCGCCGTGGCGACCCTCTACACCCATATTCCGCTCGCCGGACATTATGTCGGAATGCATCGTTTCTGGGTGATGGCGGCGGCTTATGCGGCGTTGTTCGCGGGCGTGCTTTTCGAGGGGCTGTAGCAGGGTTCCCGTCGCCGGAGGCGAGCTTCGCCGTGCCGGTGCGAAAAGTTTTGGCTCAAGGTCTAGCCAATTCCCGGTTTCGCTTCACATTACTAACCAAGTCTCTGAAAGTTTAACTCCTGAGGCGGATTCCCAAATCGGCATTTATCTGATTCACCATGGCAAACAGCTTTTGGGAGAGTTTGCCATGTCAACTCCGGTTCCGCTTCGCTCTGACTTTGACACGATTGGCCTGCGCATGCTGGCGCGGCGATCGCGTGACCCCGATCAGACCCGGCGTCTCTTGGCACTGGCCGAGATTTATGATGGCGGCTCGCGGCCGGATGCGGCGCGGATCGGCGGGGTCGGGGTGCAGATCGTGCGCGACTGGGTTGTCCGTTTCAACGCCAAAGGTCCTGATGGTCTCTTGACCGGCAAAGCGCCGGGCGCTCCCAGCATCCTCGGCGAGCGCCAGCGCCAAGCCTTGCGGCAGGTCGTGGAAGATGGGCCAATTCCCGCCCTGCATGGCGTCGTCCGCTGGCGGCTGATCGATCTGGCGCAGTGGCTCTTCGAAGAGTTCCGGGTTTCGATCTCCAAGCCGACGCTCAGCCGCGAGCTGCGGCATATGGGCTTTCGCAAGCTCTCGGCGCGACCGCGCCATCATGCGCAAGACGAGGAAGCCGCGGCGGCTTTTAAAAAAACTTTCTCGCCCTCGTGGAGGAGACCGCCGCAAAAGAGGCTCCTGGCAAGCCGATAGAGATTTGGTTTCAAGACGAAGCTCGGATCGGGCAGAAAAACAAGGTCACCCGCCGATGGGCGAAACGCGGGACACGGCCTTCGGCGCCGCACGACCAGAGGACGAGTTCAGCCTATATTTTCGGCGCCATCTGCCCGGCCGAAGGAAAAGGCGCCGGGCTCGTACTACCCTCCTGCAACAGCGAGGCCATGGCCCTGCATCTCGAAGAAATCTCGCTTGCGGTCGCACCAAGCGCGCATGCGCTCGTTCTTCTCGATCAGGCCGGGTGGCATGTCTCGGCGAAGCTTCCCGTCCCGGACAACATCACGCTCTTGCCGTTGCCGCCGAAATCGCCCGAGCTCAATCCGGTCGAGAACATCTGGCAATTCATGCGCGACAACTGGCTCTCGAACCGCGTCTTCGAATCCTACGACGACATTCTCGACCACTGCTGCTTCGCCTGGAACAAGCTCATCGACATGCCCTGGAAAATCATCTCCATCGGAACAAGAGAGTGGGCCTATCGGTCGTGATCAGCGAGACTTGGTATAAGGCAACCGATAAGGATGCTGGCGCGGTGCGCGCAATACGAACCGCCGCGAATGAGACAGGAAAGGACCACATCATGAGCGATCTCGTCGTTATCGCGTTTCCGTCCGAAGCCAAGGCCGAAGAGGTCCGCCACAAGATTTTGGATCTGCAAAAGGATTATCTGATCTGGCATTCCCCAGATAACCGGGAATGTGCCAAGCGCGTATCATTGATCTCCTGCCGTGACATCGGACATTCGTCCTATACCGGCATTATTTTCCGGATCGCCCGCTTATTGAGGTTGAGATTGCCGCGCTGCGGCGCTGCTGTGGTGCTCCGGCACACCAAAACCAGTGACATGGGCGGATCGCGCACCGGACAGGACAATACAGAGTCGGTTGTGATCAAGACGCACTTCTCCCTTAGTTTTTGCTCGACGCATGACGACCGAACACTTCACGCAGGCGCTGGATTGGGCGGCGGCCGCAGGTCGGCGATCATTCGTAGGATGTCCGCGAAGAGATTTTTCGGAATGGCGACTTCGGCCATCTGAAACGCGACATAGCGGCCATGGCTCACGATCTTCGCGCCGATCTTGATCAGCTTTTCCTTCAGGCTCGTCAGTGACCAATCCTTTATCGGTTCGGGCGTCGCCAGCGTGCGCAGAAAATTACCGAGATTGTAGGCCAGCGCATGAAGCTGGAGACGGACGGCGTTAGCAGCGAACGACCGACATGATAGCCGGGTCCACTTGATTGCGCCTTTTCCTTCCTTGATCCATTGCTCACACGTGCCGCGCTTGTTGTAGAAGGCGACGACATTCTCGGCGGAGCGCGCCATGTTCGTCACGATGAAGCCGACGCGCGGATAAAGCTCGCCCGGATGCCATTCGACCTTGGCGATCACCCGGCGCGGCTGCGACCAGCTTCCCGCTTGATAGGTGAAACTTGCATGGGATCGGCAGACGTCATTGGACGGGCGACCAACCGGGCGTTTGAGCAGATAGCCGATCCTCTCTTGCAAGATGTGATTGGCGGGCAGACGGATCGCATATTTGATCCGTTCTGCCTCCAGATATTCGTAAACTTCGGGGTTTGCGAAGCCGGCGTCGGCGCGGAAATAAATGCGTGAGACCTTGCCTTGATACCGCGCCACGACCGGCTTCAGCACCGCCTCCCATCCATCGGCGCTGTGAACATTGCCGGGGCGCAGGGCGCAGCGTTCCAAATCGCCATATTGGTTGAAAACGAACAGCGGATGATAGCAGGTGCAGTCATAGTGACCGTTCCAGACACTGTGTTCCTGTTCGCCATGCGTCGGGCTCACGCTCAAATCCATGTCGAGCAAGATACCTCTCGGCGGACGGCGACCATGAACGCTGTCGATCCATTTGCCGGAGAGATCAGCGAGCGCCGAAAGGTTCTTTTCCGCCGTGAGCCAGCGCGTCTCAAAGCGGCCCATCTGGCTCGGCGAAGCCGCTGCATCCGAGGCCGCCTTTCCGCCGACTATCCACCGCATCGCGGGATCATGGCGCAGGCGTTGAGCGTCGTTCACGTCTTCATATCCGGCAAGTCGCCCAAATATGGATTGCCGCAACATCCCGACGAGTGCATGCCGGCCATTCTTGCCAGTGCGTGCGTCGGAGAGCGCATCACCCGCCATCGCGCTGAGGCACAGCGCGTCGTCCAGTTCCCGGTATGCGAGCAAGCCTGCGTCGGAGGTAACCACCGATCCGCGAAAGTGAAGCAACAATCGGCGGTCGAAATCGAGCCTGAGAGCGCCATCATACGATTCACCCGCCGGGTTCGCCATGACGGCCTCATTCGATCCGAAATAACATGCTGATTATGTTAGCTGAATCGCGGCATCGACGCTGCAAATTATTGCCTCATCCGGCGTATGCGGGTTCCGGCGCCTTTTGGGGCACGCTGATCGGCTTGATTTTCTTAATGCCGCTAGCCCGGTGCCGCGATCGGCGCGGCTTCCGGCGCCCTTGGCGGCGCGCTCACCGACGTCGGCATAAACGATGCCTTCATGAAGGAAGTCGCGGAAACCTTGCAGTCCGGCAATGCGGCGCTGTTTTTGCTGATCCGCAAGCTTACGACAGACAAAGTGCTGGCCGATTTGAAAGGCGTCGGCGGGACGGTGTTGCGAACCTCTTTCGACCGTACGAAAGAAGACGCGTTGCGCGCCGCGCTCGCCGGGATAAGCCTGCCGCCGCCGGCAGCCTGAACCCAAGGGCTTTCTGCCGGCCTCCCCACTGTTGCGTGCGTCTCTTTGCGCGTTTATTGGCCGATCTGGGCCAGGGCGTTGTGCAGCGGCGATGAGCGCGTGTCTGGCGGATGGCTCCGTTGATTTCGAGCTCCCACTTTTGAATGAAGCGCTGCGCTTCCGTATTGGGCGAGAGTTTTGTTATGCTTTCGAAGAAGGAGGGGCAATTTCCGCGCCGATTGATCGACGCCCGCGGCAAACCCTAGCTTCAACCCATTGGAGCCGGCCGGCTGCCCAATCCGGACGCATGGTTCAATCTTCATGCCGGGCCAACGAATCATTGGAATCCGGGGACGGGGTGGCCTTGCCTCCGGCGGACAACTTGTCCGACCCGGCACCAGCCCTTGGCCCTTCAACGAGGCGCACGACCATTCCACGCAGGGTACGCACGTCCTGCTCGGTGAGCTGCATGCGATGGAACATATTACGCAGGTTGCGCCGCATGACGGGCTGCTTCGCCTCGGGACGGAAGAAGCCGGCGCGTTCGAGTTCGCCTTCGAGATAAGCGAAAAAAGACAATACCATCGCGTGTGGCGCGGCGGGCGAGCGCTGGACCATGGCGAACGGCGCCCTGGCATCCGTCACGGCGCGCACCCACTCGTACCCTGTCAAGAGCACGGCTTGCGCAAGATTGAGCGAGGCAAAGGCGGGATTGACCGGAAAGGTGATGATCGCATCGGCCAACGCCACTTCGTCATTGGCAAGCCCGGTGCGCTCGGGTCCAAACAGCACGCCATGTTTTTCGCCGTTAGCGATTTTATGGGCGCAATCCGGCATCGCTTCGGCGGGCGTCAAAATTTGCTTGTGCTGGCCCCGCTCACGGGCGGTGGTCGCCCAAACGAAATTGAGGTCGAGAACCGCGTCCTCGAGGGTTTCAAAAAGTGCCGCGGCTTCGAGCAGATGCACGGCGCCGGCCGCGGCGGCATAAGCGCCTTTTCGATAAGCGCCGGACCGAGGCCAGCCCTCGCGGGGCGATACCAGACGGAGATCCGTCAACCCGAAATTGGCCATCGCCCGCGCGCACATGCCAATGTTGACCGCGAGTTGCGGGCGCACCAAGATCATTGCCGGGCCGCCGCCGCGGCTTTCCTTGGTACGATTTGTTCCGGCGCCCGTCATTGGCGTCACATCTCCAAGTCCTTACCGTCAGGTTTTGAAGGGGCGCGGCGTGGCGTTCCGGCCAGTCAAAAAATTGAATTTGCGTTCCGCGCGCGATTGATTATAAGAGAAAATTGTGGCGCGTGGCCTTCGGGTTCCGCGCCCTGATTTTTTGGCGATGCTTTTTGCCAGCTTCTCGTGTTTCCCGCATTTCGTGGTCTTGAACGGGACGTGATACGGTTTAGGCACTTCCGCGAATCCGCGCGGCTTCAAGCAGCTTTGTAATGGACGGCACACCAAAGAAATGACCAACCCTTTGGAATTCCTTCAAGAGGTTCGCGCCGAAGGCGCCAAGGTCACGTGGCCGACGCGCCGCGAGACCCTGATCACGACGGGGCTTGTTATTTTCATGGTTCTGCTCGCCAGCTTTTTTTTCGTCGCGGTGGATCAGACGCTGCGCTTCATCGTCTCCGGCATTCTGAGTTTTGGCCACTAGCGGGCGTCCCGATCGAATGGAACCATTTGATCAATAAGGATGCACTCGAAAGCAAAGAGTTGGAGCATGCCGGCACCGGAAACGGCGAGCAACTTTTTCGGAACAGGCTCGAGCGCACGGTCAAACGCGGCGCCTTGGTTTGCGCTAAGAAACAAAATTAAAAGCAAGGTAAGGAGGCTGTTCAATTGGGTAAATTTGATCATTCTATACGGGTGTTCCAGCGGCCCCGGTTTTTGCTTGCGCAAGTTTCGACCTGGCGCGGGGTTTTAACGAGCGAGGTTTGAAGTTGTTCCGATGAGCATGCGCTGGTATATCGTTCACGCCTATTCGAATTTCGAGAAAAAGGTCGCCGAATCCATCAAGGAGCAGGCGGCGCAGCGTGGTCTCTCGAGCCAATTCGAGGAAATTCTTGTCCCGACCGAGCATATCGTCGAAATTCGCCGCGGCCGTAAGATCAATTCGGAGCGCAAATTCTTTCCCGGCTATGTGCTGGTCAAATGCTACCTTTCCGACGATGTCTACCATCTGATTAAGAACACCCCGAAGGTCACCGGATTTTTGGGCGCGGACAAGAAGCCGATGCCAATTCCAGATGGCGAAGCGGAACGCATCAAAGGGCAGGTTGCCGAAGGCGTCGAACGGCCCAAGGCGTCGATTTCGTTTGAAATTGGCGAGACGGTGCGCGTCGCCGACGGCCCCTTCGCGTCGTTCAACGGGACCGTCGAGGACATCGACGAGGGCCGGTCCAGGGTGAAGGTCGCGGTTTCGATCTTCGGCCGTGCGACGCCGGTGGAACTGGAATATGCGCAGGTCGAAAAGGTCTAAGCATGCGGAGGTCCGGCTTTCGCCATCTGTCATAGGCATGGTTGCCCGGCGGCTTCGCATTTTTTCGCTCCCGCTTGGGCAGGGGGATTTGAGAAAGGCACCATGGGTCGCGCTTTGCAACCGGTGGGATGAGACGTGGGAGATCGGTTCGCCTGCCTGACAGCGGCTGAGTTGGACCACGACCGCAACTGCCGCGCCAAAGGGCCGGCATTGTCTGGGAGCAGGGCAATGGCAAAGAAGGTCACGGGTTACGTGAAGCTTCAGGTGCCGGCCGGGGCGGCTAACCCTTCGCCTCCGATCGGTCCCGCGCTCGGTCAGCGCGGCTTGAACATTATGGAATTTTGCAAGGCCTTCAACGCCAAGACGGCGCAGATGGAAAAAGGGACCCCAATCCCGGTCGTCATCACCGCCTTCCAGGACCGGTCCTTCACTTTCGAGATGAAGTTGCCGCCGGTTTCCTTTTTTTTAAAGAAAGCGTCGGGCATTCAGTCGGGCTCGAAAACCGCCGGCCGCGGTTTTGCCGGCAAGATCACGAAAGCGCAGATTCACGAGATCGCCGAGAAAAAACTGCCCGATCTCAATTGCGCCTCGGTCGAGGCGGCGATGCGGATGATCGAGGGCTCCGCCCGTTCCATGGGCCTTGAGATAGTGGAGTAGGGCGATGGCGCAGGTTGGGAAACGCGTGCACAAAGCGCGCGAGGGAATTGACCGGATCAAGCTCTATCCGGTCGCCGAGGCGGTTAAGCTCGTCACGGAGCGCGCCAACGCGAAGTTCGACGAGAGCGTCGAGATCGCGATGAATCTCGGGGTCGACCCCAAGCACGCCGATCAGATGGTGCGCGGCGTGGTCAACCTCCCGAACGGAACCGGGCGCAGCCTGCGTGTGGCGGTGTTCGCGCGTGGGCCCAAGGCCGACGAAGCCAAGGCGGCGGGGGCGGACGTTGTCGGCGCGGAGGACCTGGTTTCGACCGTCCAAGGCGGCACGATCGCCTTCGACCGTTGCATTGCCACCCCAGACATGATGCCTCTCGTCGGCAGGCTCGGCAAGGTTTTGGGTCCGCGCGGCCTGATGCCCAATCCGAAGGTCGGCACCGTGACCATGGACATCTCTGGCGCGGTCAAGGCCTCGAAGGGCGGGGCGGTGGAGTTTCGGGTCGAAAAAGCCGGGATTATCCAAGGCAGCGTGGGCAAAGCGTCCTTCGCGCACGAGAAATTGATCGAAAACATCGTTGCATTCGTGGATGCGGTGGCCAAGGCCAAGCCTCAGGGCGCCAAGGGCACCTATATTCAACGGGTTGCGATTTCGTCGACCATGGGTCCTGGGGTCAAGGTCGATCCTGCGACGCTCACGGTCTAAACCGATCGTTCGCGGATCAGCGAAATTTGCATTTCGGGCCTTGGCATGAGAGATCGTTAGGGTTAAATAGAAGATTCGGGGCGGATCGGGAAATAGCAGCCCCGCATCCATAAAGTTTCCGCGATGGCGGGGTTTCGGTGAGTTTCGCTTCGGGCGAAGGGTGTTTCGTGAAGCGGTGGATAAGGCTGGAGGATAGGCGGTTGACGCCTGTCCCTTCCGGCCGTGTCCTTTTCGAGAACGCCGAAGCAAGGGTCCTTGTCGTGGTCGAACTCAATCTTAGTGCCTTGAACGCCAATTCGGCTTTGCCGGCGACGCGGTCTGGGCTGGCATAGACGGGGCAACAACAAGATTTGGGATCGCGGGAAGGCTTCACCTTTTTGCTTCCTTCGGTTTTTCGGTTTTGGTCTATCCCTCTGTCCGGCGCGGCCTGTCGGTTCCGGGGACAGGCACAGCGTCGCCTCGACGGGGGTTCGCCCGGGTTGAACTGGCGGCGGATGCAGCCCGCAGGCCGGAATTCTTAAACTTCGTACCCGCGCAAGGAGACACACTGTGGACAGAGCGGAAAAAATACAGTGCGTGGCGTCCTTGACCGATGTCTTCAAAACGACTTCGGTGGTGGTGGTCGCGCATTATTCCGGCCTGAGCGTGGTTCAAATGCAAGCTCTGCGCAAGCAGATGCGCGCCGCTGGAGCCACGGTACAGGTCGCCAAGAATCGTCTCGTCAAGATCGCTCTTCAAGGCACGGAGGCCGCGTCGATTTCGGAGCTGATGCGGGGTCCGACCCTGATCGCCTATTCGGACGACCCGGTCGCGGCGCCGAAAGCCGCGGTGGCTTTTGCCAAGAATTGCGACAAGCTCGTGATCCTTGGCGGCGCCATGCGGGCGACCTCGCTCGACGTCGATGCCGTGCGCTCGCTTGCGACGCTGCCGTCGTTGGATGAACTGCGCGCCAAACTCGTTGGCCTCATCCAGGCACCAGCGGCGAGTTCTGGCGCGGCTTGCAACCGCGCCGGCCGCCAAGCTCGTGCGCGTTTTTTCGGCTTACGCCGGAAAAGATGCCGCCTGAAATCTTTGACTTGTGAGACTTAGCAAGCGTTTTGGATTTGAATTGAAGGAACTGAAAATGGCCAATCTGGAAAAGATCGTCGCGGACCTGTCGAGCCTCACCGTGCTCGAAGCCGCCGAACTTGCCAAGCTGCTGGAAGAAAAATGGGGCGTGTCCGCGGCCGCGGCCGTCGCCGTCGCCGCCGGACCCGCGGCCGGGGCGCTAGTGGCGCCGGCGGAGGAGCAGACCGAATTCACCGTAATCCTCGCGGCGATCGGCGACAAGAAAATCGAAGTCATCAAGGAAGTGCGCGCGGTGACCGGACTTGGCTTGAAGGAGGCAAAGGATCTTGTCGAAGCGGCGCCCAAGCCCGTCAAGGAAAGCGTGACCAAGGAAGAAGCCGAAAAGATCAAGGCGGCGCTCGAAAAAGCGGGCGCCAAGGTGGAGTTCAAGTGATCGCGGCTTTGCTCTTTCGGCGGTTCGATGTTTGGCAAGGCGGCGGTCTCGGCGAAGATTGAGGCCGTCGGCCATGCCGAAACAGGGATTGCTTGGTTAACGGATTAAGTCTCGACGTCTATCGAATCTTTGCGCGGTATTTCCCCGTGAACGTTTGGGGCTAAGAATGTCCCGCCCCTTTGGCGCCCCGGCTGGACGCGGGTCTAGCGAATTTCTGCTCGAGAAAATCGTTGTTTACATGAGGTACGAGGAGCGAAATGGCTCATCATATGGCGCAGACGTTCACCGGCCGTAAGCGTATCCGCAAATTTTTCGGGCATCTCCGCGAGGCCGCGGAAATGCCGAATTTGATCGAAGTTCAAAAGGCATCCTACGACCAGTTCCTGCTCGTCGACGAGCCGCCAGGCGGGCGTCCGGACGAGGGGCTGCAAGCGGTTTTCAAATCGGTGTTCCCGATTTCGGATTTTTCCAACGCGTCGCTGCTCGAATTTGTCAAATATGAGTTTGAGCCGCCGAAATATGACGTCGACGAATGCCGCCAGCGCGGCATGACCTTCGCCGCGCCGCTCAAAGTGACCTTGCGCCTGATCGTGTTTGATGTCGATCCCGACACCGCCGCAAGGTCGGTCAAGGACATCAAGGAGCAGGATGTCTATATGGGAGACATGCCCTTGATGACGATGAACGGCACGTTCATCGTCAACGGGACCGAGAAAGTCATCGTTTCGCAAATGCACCGTTCGCCGGGGGTATTTTTCGATCACGACAAAGGCAAGAGTCATTCTTCCGGCAAGCTTCTGTTCGCGGCGCGGATCATTCCCTATCGCGGCTCCTGGCTTGATATCGAATTCGACGCCAAGGACATCGTCCATGCCCGCATCGACCGGCGCCGGAAAATTCCGGCGACGTCGATCCTTTACGCCCTCGGGATGGATGGCGAGGAGATTCTAGCGATTTTTTATAAGACGATCACTTTTGCGCGGGAGGGGGACGGGTGGCGTCTGCCTTTCGAGCCCGATCGCATGAAAGGCATGAAGGCCGCCCTCGATCGTATCGACGCCGACACCGGCGAGGTGGTTCTCGAAGCGGGCAAGAAACTTACGGTCCGCACCGCGCGTCTGCTTGCTGAACGAGGGGTCAAATTTCTGCGCGCTCAGGATGAAGATCTGCACGGGCAATATATCGCCTCCGATCTTTATAACCCGGCGACCGGCGAAATCTTCGCCGAAGCGGGCGATGAGATCACCGCCAAATCCCTGGCGCTTCTGATCGAGGCCGGTTTCGCTGAGTTGCCGGTGCTCGACATCGATCATGTCAATATCGGTCCCTACATTCGCAACACGCTCGCCGTCGACAAGAACCGCTCGCGCGAGGAAGCGTTGTTCGATATCTACCGCGTCATGCGTCCGGGCGAGCCGCCGACGCTTGAAACGGCGGAGGCGATGTTCCATTCGTTGTTTTTCGATCCGGAGCGCTACGATCTCTCGGCGGTCGGCCGGGTCAAGATGAATATGCGCATGGATCTCGACGCGGCGGATACGGTGCGCACGTTGCGGAAGGAAGATATCGTCGCGGTCATGCGCGCGCTTGTCGATCTGCGCGACGGTCGCGGCGAGATCGACGACATCGACCATCTCGGCAACCGTCGTGTCCGCTCCGTCGGCGAACTGATGGAGAATCAGTACCGGCTGGGCTTGCTGCGGATGGAGCGGGCGATCAAGGAGCGGATGTCCTCCGTCGACATCGATACGGTCATGCCGCAGGATCTGATCAACGCCAAGCCCGCCGCTGCGGCGGTGCGCGAGTTCTTCGGCTCGTCGCAATTGTCGCAGTTCATGGATCAGACCAATCCGTTGTCCGAGATTACGCATAAACGGCGGCTATCGGCGCTAGGTCCCGGCGGTCTCACCCGCGAGCGGGCGGGTTTCGAGGTGCGCGACGTGCATCCGACGCATTACGGGCGCATCTGCCCGATCGAAACGCCGGAAGGCCCAAATATCGGTCTCATCAATTCGCTCGCGACGTTCGCGCGGGTCAACAAATATGGGTTCATCGAAGCCCCCTACCGGCGCATCAAGGATAGCCGGGTAACCGACGAGGTCGTTTATCTTTCGGCGATGGAGGAAGCCAAATATAACGTCGCGCAGGCGAATGCGCCGCTCGACGGGGAGCGGGCGCTGACCGAGGATCTTGTTGTCTGCCGGCGCTCGGGCGACGTCGTCATGGTTCCCCGCGAGCGCGTCGATTTCATGGATGTGTCGCCAAAGCAGCTCGTTTCGGTCGCCGCCGCCTTGATCCCGTTCCTCGAGAACGACGATGCCAACCGGGCGCTCATGGGCTCCAACATGCAACGTCAGGCCGTGCCGCTCGTCAGATCCGACGCTCCGCTGGTCGGGACCGGCATGGAGTCCGTCGTCGCGCGCAATTCCGGCGCCGCCATCGCGGCGCGGCGGACCGGTTTTGTCGACCAGGTCGATGCGACGCGCATCGTGGTCCGGGCAACCGAGGAAACCGACGCTGGCAAGCCTGGGGTCGATATCTACCGGATGATGAAGTTCCAGCGCTCGAACCAGTCGACCTGCATCAACCAGAAGCCGCTGGTGCGGGTCGGCGACTACGTGCGCAACGGCGACATCATTGCCGATGGGCCGTCGACCGAACTCGGCGATCTGGCGCTTGGCCGCAATGTCCTCGTCGCCTTCATGCCCTGGAACGGTTATAATTTCGAGGATTCGATCCTTCTCAACGAGCAAATCGTCAAGGACGATGTCTATACCTCGATTCATATCGACGAGTTCGAGGTGATGGCGCGCGACACCAAGCTTGGTCCGGAGGAAATCACCCGCGATATTCCGAATGTATCGGAAGAGGTGTTGAAGAATCTCGACGAGGCCGGAATCGTCTATATCGGCGCCGAGGTCCAGGCGGGCGATGTTTTGGTCGGGAAGATCACGCCGAAGGGCGAGAGCCCGATGACTCCGGAAGAAAAGCTTTTGCGCGCGATCTTCGGCGAGAAGGCATCGGATGTCCGCGACACGTCGTTGCGGGTGCCGCCTGGCGTGCAGGGCACGATTGTCGAGGTGCGCGTCTTCAACCGGCATGGCGTTGACAAGGACGAGCGCGCCCAAGCTATCGAACGCGAGGAAATCGAGCGTCTCGCGAAGGACCGCGACGATGAGCTAGCGATCCTCGATCGCAACGTCTATGCGCGTCTCATGGACGTTCTCGTGGACAAGAAGGCTATCGCCGGACCGAAGGGATTCAAGCGGGATACCATGCTCACCAGGGAGATCGTCGAGGACTATCCGCGCTCGCAATGGTGGATCTTCGCGATCGAGAACGACCGGACGATGGCCGAGCTCGAAGCCATGCGCAGACAGTATGACGAGGCCAAGAAAGCCCTTGAGAGCCGCTTTCTCGACAAGGTCGAAAAGTTGCAGCGCGGCGACGAATTGTCGCCGGGCGTCATGAAGATGGTGAAGGTTTTCGTCGCGGTGAAGCGCAAGATCCAGCCCGGCGACAAGATGGCGGGACGGCATGGCAACAAAGGCGTCGTTTCCAAGATCGTGCCACAGGAGGATATGCCCTTCCTCGCCGACGGGCAGCCGGTCGATATCGTCTTGAATCCGCTAGGCGTGCCCTCCCGCATGAATGTCGGGCAGATCCTCGAAACCCATCTCGGCTGGGCTTGTGCCGGTCTCGGCAAGCAGGTCGGCGACACGGTGAATGCCTATTTGCGGGACGGGAACACGAAGCCGTTGCGCGACAAGCTCATCGAAATTTATGAAGCCAAGACGGAGATCATGGAACTCGACGATGAGGCCGTGGTTGAACTCGGCGAAAATCTGCGCCGCGGCGTGCCGGTCGCGACGCCGGTCTTCGACGGCGCGCGGGAAAAGGACATCGTCGGAATGCTGGAGCGCGCGGGTCTAGACCGCTCGGGCCAGGTCACTCTCTACGACGGATGTACCGGCGAAGCTTTCGGCCGCAAGGTGACCGTCGGCTATATCTATATGCTGAAGCTGCATCACCTCGTCGACGACAAGATCCACGCGCGCTCGATCGGACCCTATAGTCTCGTCACCCAACAGCCGCTCGGCGGCAAGGCGCAATTCGGCGGCCAGCGGTTCGGCGAGATGGAGGTTTGGGCGCTCGAGGCTTACGGCGCGGCCTATACGCTGCAGGAGATGCTGACCTTGAAATCCGATGACGTAGCAGGCCGCACCAAGGTTTATGAATCGATTGTGCGAGGCGACGATGCTTTCGAATCTGGCATTCCCGAAAGCTTCAACGTGCTCGTCAAGGAGATGCGTTCGCTTTGCCTTAATGTCGAACTTAATCAGACAACGAAACCGAAAAGCCAGTTGCCGGCTGCCGAGGCGGCCGAATAGACGCGGGCATCGAATACTACCCAGTGGCGCGAGCCGCGCGCGTTGTCTCTTTTTTTGAATATTTCCGGTGGGGCCATGCGGCGCCACCGCGCCGGCCCAAGCATCAGGAGACAGGCAATGAATCAAGAGGTCATGAATCTCTTCAGTCCGGCCGCGCAACCGCAGGCTTTCGATCAGATCCAGATTTCGATCGCGAGCCCGGAGAAGATTCTGTCCTGGTCGTTCGGCGAGATCAAAAAGCCGGAGACAATCAATTACCGCACCTTCAAACCCGAACGCGATGGACTTTTCTGCGCCCGGATCTTCGGCCCGATCAAGGACTACGAGTGCTTGTGTGGCAAATACAAGCGGATGAAGTATAAGAACGTCATCTGCGAGAAATGCGGCGTCGAAGTGACCTTGTCGCGGGTACGCCGCGAGCGCATGGGGCATATTTCGCTCGCCGCGCCGGTCGCCCATATCTGGTTTCTGAAATCCTTGCCTTCGCGCATCGGGCTTCTCCTCGACATGACGCTGAAGGACATCGAGCGCATTCTTTATTTCGAATCCTATATCGTCCTCGATCCGGGCCTGACGCCGCTCAAGAACCGCCAGCTTCTCAATGAAGACGACTACCTGCGCGCGCAGGACGAATATGGTCAGGATTCCTTTACCGCCCTCATTGGCGCCGAAGCAATTCGCGAAATTCTACGTGGCATGGATCTTCCGAGAATCGCCGAATCGCTCAAGGTCGAGATCGCCAAATCGACGACGGAACTGAAACCCAAGAAGCTCGCCAAGAGGTTGAAGATCATCGAGGCCTTCATCCGTTCGGGCAACAAGCCCGAGTGGATGATCCTTACCGAAGTGCCGGTCCTTCCGCCCGACCTCAGACCGCTCGTGCCACTCGACGGCGGCCGCTTCGCGACCTCCGACTTAAACGACCTCTACCGGCGCGTCATCAACCGAAACAATCGCCTGAAACGGCTCATCGAATTGCGCGCGCCGGACATCATCGTGCGCAACGAGAAGCGGATGCTGCAGGAGGCCGTCGATGCTTTGTTCGACAATGGCCGGCGCGGCCGGGTCATTACCGGCGCCAACAAACGGCCGCTGAAGTCGCTCGCCGACATGCTGAAAGGCAAACAAGGCCGTTTCCGGCAAAACCTGCTTGGCAAGCGCGTCGATTATTCCGGCCGCTCGGTCATCGTGGTTGGGCCCGACCTCAAACTGCACCAATGCGGCCTGCCGAAGAAGATGGCGCTCGAACTCTTCAAGCCCTTCATCTATTCGCGGCTCGACGCGAAGGGTCTTTCGGCGACCGTCAAACAGGCGAAAAAGCTGGTCGAAAAAGAGAAGCCGGAAGTCTGGGATATTCTCGACGAAGTCATCCGCGAGCATCCGGTAATGCTGAACCGGGCGCCGACGCTGCACCGTCTCGGCATTCAGGCTTTTGAGCCCAAGTTGATCGAGGGTAAGGCCATCCAACTGCATCCGCTTGTCTGCGCCGCGTTCAACGCCGATTTCGATGGCGACCAGATGGCGGTGCACGTGCCGCTCTCGCTCGAGGCGCAACTCGAAGCGCGCGTGCTGATGATGTCGACCAACAATATTTTGCATCCGGCCAATGGCCAGCCGATCATCGTGCCATCGCAGGATATCGTCATCGGTCTTTATTATGTTTCGTTGATGTGCGAGGGCGAACCTGGCCAGGGGATGGCGTTCGCCAATATGGGCGAGATCGAACATGCCTTGCATGCCAAGGCGATCACCCTGCACACGCGGATCAAGGGGCGAGCGGGGACCTTCGACGGCGAGGGCCAGCGTGTATCGAAGATTTTCGAAACCACGCCCGGCCGTATGATTCTTGGCCAGCTGCTGCCGCACCATGTCAAGATTCCCTTCGATGTCGTGAACAAACTCATGACCAAGAAGGAAATCTCGAACATGATCGACATCGTCTACCGCAACTGCGGTCAGAAGGAGACAGTCATCTTTTGCGACAAGATCATGGCGCTCGGGTTCCGCGAGGCGTTCAAGGCCGGTATCTCCTTCGGCAAGGACGACATGGTCGTGCCGGAAACCAAGCCGCGCATTATCGCCGAGACAGGCGCGCTCGCGAAGGAATACGAGCAGCAGTATAATGACGGATTGATCACGCAAGGCGAAAAATACAACAAGGTCGTCGATGTCTGGATGAAATGTTCGGACAAGCTCGCCGAGGAGATGATGGCGCGCATCTCGACGGTGCAGAAGGACGCAAACGGCCGCGACAAACCGATCAACTCGATCTACATGATGGCGCATTCCGGCGCGCGCGGTTCGCCAACGCAAATGAAGCAGCTCGCCGCGATGCGCGGACTGATGGCAAAGCCATCGGGCGAAATCATCGAAAGCCCGATCATCTCGAACTTCAAGGAAGGGCTGACCGTGCTCGAGTATTTCAACTCGACGCATGGCGCGCGAAAGGGTCTTGCCGACACCGCCTTGAAGACGGCGAATTCGGGTTATCTGACGCGCCGCCTCGTCGATGTGGCGCAGGACTCGATTATTACCATGCTCGATTGCGGATCGCGGAACGGGATTCGCATGCGTGCGATCATCGACGCGGGCCAGATTGTCGCCTCGCTCGCGACGCGAATTCTTGGCCGCACCGCGGCCGAGGATTTGAAAGAGGCGTCGGGCGCGGTCATCGTCGCCGCCGGCGAAATGGTTCAGGAATGGCATATCGACCGCATCAACGCGGCCGGGATCCAGGAAGTTAAGATCCGTTCCGTCTTGACCTGCGAAGCCAAGAACGGCGTTTGCGGCAAGTGCTACGGCCGCGATCTCGCGCGCGGAACACCGGTCAATATGGGCGAGGCCGTCGGGGTCATCGCCGCGCAGTCGATCGGCGAGCCGGGCACGCAGCTCACGATGCGCACATTCCACATCGGCGGCGCGGCGCAAATCGCCGATCAATCCTTCATCGAATCCAATTTCGATGGAGTCGTGAAGATCCGCAATCGCCATCTCGCCCGCAATAGCGAGGGCGACCTCATGGTCATGGCGCGCAATGTCGCAATCATCGTCGAGGGCCCAGACGGCGCGGAACGCGCGGTCCACAGGATCCAATATGGCGCCAGGCTCAAAGTCGACGATGGCGACAAGATCAAGCGCGGCCAGCGCATTGCCGAGTGGGATCCCTATACAAGGCCGATTCTCACCGAGATCGCCGGGACGATCGCCTTCGAGGACCTCGTCGAAGGTGCTTCCATGACGGAAACCATCGACGAGGCGACCGGCATCGCCAAGCGTCTGGTCATGGATTGGCGCCTCAATCAGCGCTCCGCGACATTGAAGCCCGCCATCGTGATCAAATCGGCGGACGGCAAGATCGGCAAGCTGCACCGCGGCAGCGATGCGCGTTATGCGCTGCCGGTGGATTCGATCATTGGGGTTGACCCAGGCGCCCTGGTCAAGGCTGGCGACATCGTTGCGCGTATCTCGATGGACTCGGCGAAGACGCGCGACATCACCGGCGGTCTGCCGCGAGTTCGCCGAACTGTTCGAGGCGCGCCGGCCGAAGGATCACGCGATTATCGCCGAGGCCTCCGGCACTGTGCAATTCGGGCGCGACTACAAGAACAAGACGCGCATTTCGATCGTTCCGAATGAAGATGGTGCCGAGCCAATCGAATATCTGATCGCAAAAGGCAAACACATCCATCTCCAGGACGGCGACGTCGTCGAAAAGGGCGATTATATCGTCGATGGGAATCCCGCGCCGCATGACATTTTGGCGATCAAGGGCGTCGAGGAACTTGCCGCCTATCTTGTCAACGAGATTCAGGAAGTCTACCGGTTGCAAGGGGTCAGCATCAACGACAAACATATCGAGGTGATTGTCCGGCAGATGCTGCAGAAGGTCGATATCGTCGAGCCCGGCGGTACCGGGTTCTTGCCTGGCGAGCAAGTCGATCAGGTCGAGCTCGACGAGGCCAACGCCGCGGCGATCGAGGCGGGCGAAAAGCCGGCTTCGGGAACTCCGGTTCTCCTAGGGATCACCAAGGCGTCGTTGCAGACGCGGTCGTTCATCTCGGCCGCCTCCTTCCAGGAGACGACCAGGGTGTTGACCGAGGCGGCCGTGAACGGCAAGGCCGATACCTTGGAAGGCTTGAAGGAAAACGTCATCGTCGGCCGCCTCATTCCAGCCGGTACGGGCGCCGCGATGGCCAAGCTCCGGCGTGTCGCGAACATCCGGGATGAAATGATTATCGCGCAAAAAGCCGAAAGCGCGGCGGCATCCGAGACAACTCCCTTGCTGGCACAGCCCGATGTGCCGGCGGGAGAATAGGCCGCCGATTATGCGGCGCTTTTCGTTCCGGGGTCGTGGATCTCGAGGCTTATTTCGTCGCTACTATTGTCCCTTGACAAACTGAGTAACCATTCCCACCTCCATGCCATGGGTTTTCGAAGGCATGGATGCACGCATGAACAAGGCGCGCGTCCGTGCGGGACTGGAAGCGCGGCGGCTAGAGGGCGCGCGTTTGCTGCAAATTGGTGTGAAGCCGCCAGAGGTGGCGCGCCGGCTCAAAGTCAGCCGCACCTCGGTCTGGCGCTGGAAGCAGGCGTTTGCGGCGAACGGGCGCGGCGCGTTGCGCAAGGCGCCGCGCACCGGGCAGCGGCCGCGGCTGACCGACGCCGAGAAGAAGCGATTGGTCGAAGCGCTCAAAGCCGGCGCCTTGGCGCAAGGATATGCCACCGATCCGTGGACGCTGGCGCGCGGGGCCAAGCTCATCGCGAAGATCAGCTCCGAGCGGTATTCGGAATCGGGTGTGTGGCGGCTCATCAAGAAATTGAACTTCTCCTGCCAACGGATATGCAGGTCGCGGGAGGCAAGCGCGATGAAGCCGCAATCTTGCATTGGAAGAAGAAGCGTCGGCCGGCACTAAAAAAACTGCGCGAGAGAAGGCCGAACCATCGTCTTCATCGACGAGTTCACGTGATCGAAAGCATCAGCGCTGGTTTTTCGCAAATAGCCACCAGGTCAAGTCGTCGAGGCTGGTGACGCGCTTCCAGAAAAATCCGCCGTCGACGAAGGTCAGTCCGGGAAAGAGGTCCCACCAGTAGCCGCCGAAATCCCGCTTGAAGAGCTTGCCCTCGCACCCGCGATACATCGTCTCCTCAGGGGCTGCCGAAAAATATTCAATACAGGCGATGTAGCGATTGGCGACACGATGGATCTCGCGGCAAGTGGCCTCTAGGCGCTCTGGCGCCTCATGAATGAGAACTCCACAGGTGAAGACCATGTCGATGGAGTTTTTCGCAAAGGGCAGAGCGTCGCCGGTGGCGTCGTGTACTTTCGCCTTGTCCATAAATTCGGAACTTGCGAGCACATCGCGCGCAGTCGGATTCGGCTCCACCACATGAAGCTCCGCGCCCGAGAGTTGCGCCAGCGCCGCCATGTTGATCCCGATATTCGCGCCGACTTCAAGAATGCTCCTCGGAGGCGATCCGGCCAAGGGGGCCAGAATGGGGTATGACGCAATCTCGATGATGTTCCGCCATGCTTACGATGCGCCAATCAGTCTTGCCTGGAGAAGATCGATCTTTGCACGCCCGTACATTTGGCGCTTCGCAAGTTTGAGCTTGTTTATCTGACCCTTGGTCTGGCCGTTGGACCAGGGCTGCACCAATGCGGCATGGACCGAGGCTTTATCATTTGAGACGCCCGACGCGAATGAAGCGACGAGGCTTTGGCTCGCGGCTTCTATCCATGAGTCGAGATCGGCCTCGATCCGTTTTCGAACCATGGCGTGGAAGCGATCGATGAGCTTTCGTGCATCGACGAGTGTGGGCCGCCTGCCTCGATAGCAGCTATGGTGACGGTATCCGCTTTGCTCAGATGATCCCGCGCGATGGTCATGAGCCGTGCGATCGTTTGAGCCGAAGGGACCTTCTGCAATTGTAGGTCGCTGGCCTTTTCGGCGCGCCGCCGCCGGGTCGCCCATTCGCTAACCACCCGCAGTGAGCCACCGAAGCCCTCCGATCTGAGACGCCGCCAGAGTTCGGCGCTGTTGCGACAGCCATCGGTCCATTGCGCGTCCAGCCGCGTTAGATATGCGTCGTCCGGAAGACATCGCCATGAACGCCCCGGAGCACGTGACGGACAAGTTGCCGGCTATGGCCGGTCTTGCGAACGATTTGCTTGATCGCCACGCCGTTCCTGGCGAGAGCCAGGATTGCGGCATTGATCTCTTCCCGTCGTAGATAGCCCTCGTATTGCAGCCGTTCCGCGCAGGTGAGCAGGTCCGGATTGATTGTCGTCGCTCCGATCGTGGCGCGAATCGGCCGCATGGATTTGCGGACGGCGATCAGGAACGCCGCGCTGACGTTTTCCATGAGATGCCAGCGATCGGCGACCTGGATGACGGTAGGCAGAGCCATTGAAGCAGCCTCGCCGTACCCGCCACCACAATCGCGGGAAAGGACCTTTATGTCGGGGTGGCCCGCGAGCCATGCCTGTACCGTTGCGACCTCGCGATCGGGCAAAAGCGTCACAATCTGACGTCGTTCAAGGTCGCATACAATCGTTCCGTAGCGATGGTTGCGCCGGAAAGCCCAGTCGTCGACGCCAACCACGGTCAGCGGCTCGGTTCGTGGAAGGGCTCGACGCCGCACTACGCGCAGCACGGTATCATTACTGACAGGCAACATCAGGCGCCTGGCGAAGTTTGCCGCCGGCCCGATGATGAACCACGCAATCGAGCCTCCTCGTCCGGCGCGAACGCTCGGCGAACGCGGTTTCGCCGAAGCGTTCGGCGAAAATCCGTCTCCGGCAATGCGGGGCCTTGCAGCAAAAGCGCCGTGCCACGACGCGAAGGAAAACACCCCGCCCTGAGCAAGGGAGGTCCAAGACCTGCCGGACATATCGGCTGTGAACGCGCTGCGACGGCGAGCAACACAGAGGGCACATCGCCATCTGAGCCCCGGCATGAGCCGTGACAACGATCGCGTCACCGTCCTGCATGACGCTGTCGACGATCAGGCCGGTGGGAATGAGAGACGAAACCCGAAAATTGGTTGGCATGGCACTGATTCCTTTCGGAAGACAGCCTCAAGCCATCAGAAAACTTCATCGAGATTGAGTCAGACCCCAGAATGCGCGCCCACATGGCCAGACGGTTGCGCAACGCCGTCGCGTCGAGCGGGTTTCGACGCACATAATCGTCGTCGAATTGGCCGCGCCAGACGCGATCGGCCGGCAAATGCGGCCAAAGCGCCAGAAGGAACGCAGGCAACGTCGTGCGAGAAGTCGATTGGCTCGACGGCGATCGGCGCTTTTCCGGCGAGCTGCGGCTGCCCGCTGCCGCTAACATCATCAGGGTCACGTCGCGCACCGAACTCGCCGACCGCTGCCGCTTCGAGACGCGCTATGACATCTCGTCGGCGCCGCTCACCGCCGCCTCCTGAGCTAGTCGAAGGGGCGGCCGGGGCGGTGCGCGGCCACTGGGGCATAGAGAACCGGCTCCATTGGGTGCTCGACGTCGTCTTCGAGGACGATCTCTCTCGCCTCGGAAAAAGCCATGGTGCAAAAAACATGGCCGTCGTCAGGCACTTCGCGATCAATCTCATCCGATCCGCAAACGATAAGCGAAGCATCAAACTGCGCCGAAAAATCGCCGGCTGAGACCCGAACTATCTTGCAACGCTCCTCAACTCACCGCCGCGTTAACCCGGATTCGTTGCCCTGGTCGTCTTGCCGACGCAAACCCTGTATTAAGCCTAATTAAAAGTGAACTCCCACGGGCCGGCGAATTGGCCTATGACGTGAAAAATATAGCCGCCCGCGGGCTCTGCTCTCCGGCAAGTCTGCATCGATCGGCGTCCGGTAAAAAAGGCGCGTGATGGTTCCAACGCCGTTTTTTAGAGAGGATAAGACCGTCTCCTTTGGCGAGTGGCTGGCGGCGTCCGAACAATTCATGGTTCTTTTCCAGGAGGGAATGGATCTGGTGAGCCGGGCGGCCACCTATCTCGACGGCGATGGCCGCGAAGAGGCGAAGCTCCTGCCGCGCCCGGCGGCGGTCGCCTACGCGGTCGAAAGCATGCGTTTGACGACAAGGCTCATGCAAATTGCCTCCTGGCTGCTCCTCCAACGCGCCGTCAACGAAGGCGAACTGAGCCGCGCCGAGGCCGCCGCCGAAAAACGCAGGATTCGATTGTCCGAGCAGGGCATCGTATCCAACAAGGATGTTCTCGTCCGCTTGCCGCCGCGTCTGCGCGACCTCATCGGGATATCGCTTCGCCTGCAGGCGCGCATTATCCATCTCGATCTTCTGATCTATCAGTCGCGCGACGTGCGCGGCAAGGAGAGCCTGCCGCCAAGCCCGGTCGAAACCCAGATCGAGCAACTGCGCGCGGCGCTCGCAGCGAAGCGGGTGCCGTCGCCGACAACCTGAAGGCACGCGCCCGTGGATTGGCGCGACGCGGAATTTGTGTGAGAGACAGGGTCAAACCGGGGCCAGCGGGGGCGCGCGCGGATATTGCCAGGCATTCGCGCCGCTAGAGGCGGATTATTTCAGACTATCGCGCTGCCAGGACGCCATCGCGTCATCCAGGGCGCGCTGCCCCGAGGGTCCTTTTTCGAAGGTCAATTTCGCGATATGGCCATTGGCGAGAACCATCGGAACATCCAACCATTCGCGCGACCGCAGAAGATCGAGATTGGATGCCTCGGCGTGGCCGCGGGCTAAACCGACGAGGAAGGAATTCTCCATCACCGGCACCGTAATTCCCGTCAGAGACTCTCCCGTGGGGTTGTCTTCGCGGCGCATCTGCACCACGCTGATCTGCTTGATATTGCCCAAGGGGCTGTCTTGCGGCACGGCAAACATCAGCTTCATGGTATGCGACGCGGGCAATGTGCCGTCGAAATTTTTTTGAAGCATCATCGCCACTTGCAGCTTTTCTTCAGGTATGTCGATGTCTGCGCGAACCGCCATGCTTAGCGGCTCGTCCGGTCCATTGCTGACGTTATCGAGCCGCCAGACGACGGTGCCACGAAAAGTTATTACCTTGGACGGCTCTTCCGGCGCCTCGACGAGGAGGGCGGCGCGGCGGGCGACGGGAATGGGAGGATTGGCGGGTCCGGAACCGCTTTTGGCGTCATCGTTGCGATCGGCGGTTGACGAAGGCACACCGGCCAAGGCTGGCGCGGACCCGGGTGTCGCGGTGCCGGCGCCAATGCGGTCGGCGATCTTGCCGCCAGTGCCGGCCTCGCCCTGGGTCGATGGCGAAAGAGGTTGCGGGCGCAAAAGATCTTCGGGGCGATCACGCAGCTTATAGGCGGCGATCGCGACAAGGACGACGACGAGACCGACAATTCCACCGACGATCATAAGGCGCTTTGCGGGACCGGCATCTCGCGCGGGCCGAGGTGCGAAAGGATGTTGAGCTTCAAGCCGCGTTTTCGCCGCAGGTTCGGAACTATCGGGGCTCGGGTTTGGCGCTTCCGGGGCAAACGCTTCAACGGCGGGCGCTTCCGGGGCAAAAACCTCCGGGAAGGCCAGTGCCGGGGCAAATGCACCGAAGTCGCACCCGGCCGAAGCAGTTTGGCCGGGAAAAACGGTGCCTGTTGCCGGGGCTTGAGGCTCGTCCTGCGCAGCCGAGGGCGTCGCCGCGGTCCGCGCCGCCGAAGCCGGGTTGCGGACCGAAGGCGACGTCGACCGCATAGGGTTGAAAGCTGGGCCGGACCGAGGCGCGCCGTCCGGCCGGGCGCCCGGGTTCACGGGCGGCCGCGGATCGCGCCGAACTTTGAGGGGTCGCGAAGGCGGCGGCGGTTGCGCAGCTGGAAGTGGAACCGGCGCGGATGGAGCGGGGCCGGGCGGATCTGGGTTCGGGGGATTGGGTTCAGGCAACGGCGGAGCCGCGCTTGGCTCAGTCACCGGTGATGCACCGGCCGGACTCCCGGCCGTTGGCCCAAGGCCCGCGAGATCCGGTTCGGCCACGGGCTCGCCGCTTCCGGGACCCGGCCGCGACGCAATTTCCGTTTCAAGCTGGGCTACCGCCACTTCCAATGCTTGCGCTTCGCGCTCGATTGTCTCCTCCGGCACCGGCGGATCGAGACTGCGCAATTGGCCGAAAAGCGCCCCGCGCGCCCGCTCGTAAATGGCGTGGCGTGATTCGGCCGTCGAATCCGGCAGGCCCGCGACGGCCTTGGCGAGCACCGGGTAATAGTCAGCCATCTCGTGTTGAGAGCATTTGATTGGCCTTCCGTCAATCCCGCCGCGGAACTTTGCCAATCAATCGCGGAAGGGATTGTGAACAAGGATTGTATCGGCACGCTCGGGGCTGGTCGAGAGAAGCGTGACCGGGGCCTCGATCAATTCCTCGATGCGGCGGACATATTTGATCGCCTGCGCCGGAAGCGCCGCCCAGGAGCGGGCGCCGGCCGTCGTGTCCTTCCACCCCTCGATTGTCTCGTAGATCGGAGCGACTCTCGCCTGCGCCGCCTGGCTTGCCGGCAATCTGCCGATGCGCTGGCCATCGAGATGATAGCCGACGCAGACCTTGATTTCCTCGAAGCCGTCAAGAATATCGAGTTTTGTCAAGGCAATGCCGTCTATCCCCGAGGTTTTTACCGCCTGGCGCACGAGCACCGCGTCGAACCAGCCGCACCGCCTGCGCCGCCCCGTGTTGGTTCCGAATTCGTGCCCCCGGTCGCCGATCCGCTCGCCAATGGCATCGTTGAGTTCCGCCGGGAACGGCCCGCCGCCGACCCGCGTCGTATAGGCCTTGGCGATTCCCAGCACATAACCGATCGCCTTTGGGCCGAGGCCAGACCCCGTGGCGGCATTGGCGGCGACCGTATTCGACGAGGTCACAAACGGGTAAGTGCCGTGATCGACATCGAGCATCGCGCCTTGCGCGCCTTCGAACAAAATGCGCTTACCCGCGCGCCGGGCGGTCTCCAGCAACTCCCAGGTCGCATCCATGAAGGGCAGAATTTTGGCCGCGACGCAATCGAGTTCGGTGCGAATGGCCTTTGCCGTGACGGGTTCGAGCCCAAGACCCCGGCGCAGCGGCTCGTGATGGGCAAGCAGGCGGGCGATTTTTTGATCCAAACTGTCCGGCTCGGCCAAGTCCATGAGCCGGATCGCGCGGCGTCCCGCCTTGTCTTCGTATGCTGGCCCGATGCCCCGTTTGGTGGTTCCGATCTTCAACGCTTCGACATTCGAGGATTTGCGGTGTGCGTCGAGTTCGCGGTGCAGGCTAAGGATCAGCGTAACGTTTTCGGCGATCCTCAGATTGTTTGGCGAGACTTCGATGCCTTGGCCTGCGAGCTTGGCGATCTCGTCGACGAAATGATACGGATCGAGCACGACGCCATTGCCGATGATCGAGAGCTTTCCGGGCCGCACGACGCCGGCGGGCAACAGCGCGAGCTTATAGACATTGTTGTCGATGACGAGCGTATGCCCGGCATTGTGGCCGCCCTGAAAGCGCACCACGATATCGGCCTCGAGCGACAGCCAATCGACGATCTTGCCCTTGCCTTCGTCGCCCCATTGGGCGCCGACCACCACCACGTTCGCCATCGAACCGATCGCTTTTCGTTACGGTATTTTCTTTCAAGAGCCGCCAAAAATAAGCCCGGCGCAAACTGGCTGCACCGGGTCCATTGCGGGGACGGGGTACACGTTTGAGTGGCCGGAGTAAAGTTTTGTGCGCTTGGGGTGGATTAGTTTTGGGATGCGCCCGTTTTGACCCATAGCGGACTCGCGGGGCCTGCCTCCGGTCTACGAGCCTATGCGGCACGCCGGAAGAGGTTACTCCAGATTGCTGACGTAGGCCGCAACCGCTTCAATCTGCGGCTCCTTCAGGCCGTGCGCAATCGGTTCCATAATGGCTGATGTGTCTGGTTTTGCGGGATCCTGACCCCGCTCTTTGTTCCAATTCACGAGCTGCTTAATGATGTAGTCATTAAGCTGTCCAGCTAACCTGGGAAATGCCCCGTTACCTTTAGCCTCTGGACCGTGACATGAGGCGCATGGAGGAACGTTGGCTTCGGGTAATCCCTCCTGGTAGATTGTCTTTCCCGCGGCCACGAGCTCCTTTGGAGCGACACCTAATGGTGGGGGATTTAAATCCTTAAAATGCGCGGCCAGGGCCGTGATCATTGACGGGCTCAGGACATGGGCCACGTTAAACATGACTGGGTTCGTTCGCCTGCGCTCAATAAAGGCCCGCAACTGATTCTCAAGATACTCGGGTTGCTGCCCCGCGAGTCGTGGCATGGTATAAGCTCCACGAAAACCTCGCCCGGACAGCCCATGACATGTTTTGCAATATGTTATCTTAGCCTGAAGCTCTTGCTGCGAAACGCTGACTGGACTCGTTTCTTCCGCGCGACCTGCTGCGGTGAAAACAATTGCGAGAATTGCCGCGGGCGCCAGGGTTTGTAAGGAAATGATTCTCATGCTCAGCCCTCCGATGTTATCTGACGCACCGCCATGACCGGCACGCAGATCTAGACCATATGCGCCGGCTGTTTATAATGACGGGATTGGTAGGCCTATTGTGCGTTGGAGCAGAATGTGGGAGACGTTTGCTATTTTCCATTCCACCCGGGTACTTTGAAATGTTTCCCCACGATAAGTAGCAAAATGCGAGCTGTTTGCCTATACCGAAATTATTATAATCGTCAGCGGCTCCACTCTGCCCTTGGCGCCATCGCGCACAAGAAAGATGAGTGAAAAGCCGTTTAAGTCCGGCGTACAGGAAGTTGCAGGAAGGTCAGTTAGGCAATGACACCAAAGGAAGAGCCGAGAGGCCGAATTATGAAGTTCGTTCGTTTACAATTGGTGTTGCAAACAGCAGCCCTTGCTATTCCTTTCTCCGCTGCGCGCGGCGCGGATGACGGGGGCAAGGTCGCCTTTTCGAAGCCGGAGCTTCAGGCCAAGTTGGAATATTGCAAAACCTGCCACGGGCTGTCGGGGCAGGGATATCGTGGATATTTTCCCATGCCCCGGCTCGCGGGGCAGCAGCCCAAATACATCGAGAATCAGTTGCGGGCCTTTATTGAGCGCAGGCGGACGAACCCGGTCATGTTTAACGTGGCGCATGTCTTGAGCCCGTCGATGGTCGCGACCCTGGCCGCGCATTTTAGGGATCTCGATCCTAATCCAATAGGTGGCGCTCCGAAGGAGCGCTTGGCCATGGGAAAAACAATCTTGGAGGAAGGATTACCCGAAGCCGACGTTCCTGCGTGCTCCGCTTGCCATGGTCCGGAGGCTAAGGGTAAAGACGAAATTCCTCGGTTGGCAGGTCAACTCTTTCCATACACAGTAAAAGTATTGACGAATTGGGGTAAAGAGCGAGGTCACGGGTCGGCGAAAGATATTTCGGCCATTATGGTGCCGACGACGCACAACTTGAATCAATCACAGATTGCCGCCATCGCGGCCTACGTCAGCATTCTGAAGTGAATCCGATCGTTATACAGGTCGCCGGTTTCGAAGAATTCATAAAGTATGAGAACTTGGATCATGAACCTCATCAAGTCAAAAATAGCGATCCTGGCGATAGTTTCTTCTGCTGCGGGTCCGCTATTGGCAGGTGAGTCCCTCCCGGTCCGGAATTGCACTTGGTGTCATGGAACATCGGCGCAAGGATTTTCGACCGCGCCACGATTGGCAGGACAAAGAGATCAATACATCGAGAATCAGCTTCTGAGCTTTAAAGAGCACATCCGGGGTAATTCGTTATCCAAGCAGTACATGTGGGGTGCCACGGCAAATCTCAGTCCCCAGACAGCGCATGATTTGGCAGCTTATTTTTCGGCGCTTCTTCCCGAAGCTGCCAGTGACGGAAATAGCGAGCTAGTAGCCGAAGGAAGAACAATATATGAATTGGGGATTCCGGAATCCAATATTGTGTCTTGCCTCGTTTGTCATGGCCCGAATGCTGAGGGGGTTAAAGAAATTCCCCGTTTGGGAGGATTGTCCTATTCCTACTTGAAAAAGAGAACTCGAGCAGTGGGGCGAAGGGTTTGACGCGGCCGCGGAGCCTATGCCCCGAATTGCGAGCAAATTGTCGCCGCACGAAATTGAGGCCCTCGCCTCATACCTGAGCTTTGTCGGGTACGATTCGTCTGAATAACAGTTTGAGATTTCTTGGCCAACGCCGCCAACCATAATTTCCACCCACTTATCAGTACGCCCGCGCATCAGAAAATAGTGCGTTAAAATGCTGCACTGTGATTATCACATATCGCGACAATTCTGTGAAGTGGTTAGTGAAGTTATTTCCCAATGGTGCCGATAAGCTGTGTTGCTGCCCTGCAACACACTAAAAAAAACACATTGCGGGGCTTAATTTCGCATGCCGTCAACGTCCAAACACTGTTACCGTAACCAGGAGTTTCGAAGGGGCGCGCGTGTTCACCCGCCTCTTCGAAGCGGTCCGATCACGGCGGCAACATTGGCCCATGCAAAGATTCTCAAAGGAAGGCTGATTTCGACAAAGCCGCGCGTCCGAAAGCTGGCATCGGAAGTGAAACCATGACAGCCCGTTGCGCGCGGCTTGATTGGCCAGCCGCGGCTGCTGTTGGAGGGGTCACGTTCCTTGCCGTGGTGGTGACCGGAGCGGGCATCTTGATCAAACCGCCCATGGCATCGGCGGTGCCGAGTTTCGCGCGGCAGACCGGCCAGCCCTGCGCCACCTGTCATACCGCTTTTCCCGAGCTCACCCCATTCGGGCGCCGCTTCAAATTAAACGGCTACACGCTGGGCGGCGGCCTGACTTTTGAGGAGGCGCCGCCGCTTGCCGCGATGCTCATCCCAACTTTCAGCCACACCGCCCGAAACCAGGATACGCCGCCGCTCGGAGACGCCCATACCAACAACAATACGATCCTGCAGCAAGCGAGCGTGTTTTACGGCGGCCAAATCTACGGAAATATTGGCGCATTGGCGCAGGTGACCTATGACCGGGCGACGAACCACACATTCCTTGACAACACGGACATCCGCTACGCGGATACGACGAATCTTCTCGGTCTCGATCTGATTTATGGAGTGTCGGTCAATAACAATCCGACCGTTCAGGACGTCTGGAACACAACGCCCGCCTGGGGCATCCCTTACATCGCATCCACGATTGCCCCGCAGTTTGCGCCGCCCGGAACAACGATCGAAGGGGCTCTTGGGGGGAGAGTCGTCGGAACAGGAATCTATACCTTCTGGAATGACATGCTTTACCTCGATGTGAGCGCCTACCAAAACCTTTCCAAGCAAGCTTTGGAGGTGCTCGGCGAGCCTGGCATCGGCGACCTCTCGATCGGCGGCGCCGCGCCCTATTGGCGTGCCGCTTTTGAATACAACGTCGGCGAGCACTCGTTCGAAATTGGCACGTTTGGTCTATCCGCCAATCTGCTACAGGGACGGGTACCGGGCTTCGGCTTTGATCAGATTCTCGATATTGGATTTGATGCTCAGTATCAGTACATCGGGGATCCACATATCATCACGGCCAAGATAACGCACATAAACGAGCAGCAGCACCTCAATTCATCGTTTCTGCAGGGACTTTCTTCCAACAACTACAATACGCTCGAGACCTTCAGGACTTCTCTCGGCTATGTATATGATCATACCTACAGTCTGACGGCTACCTATTTTAGCGTCTATGGATCGGCAAATTCCCTGCTTTATAGCGCCAATTCGCTCAACATAAATCCGAACGGCCAGGGGCTCATATTCGATGCTGCCTACTTGCCGTTCAGCAACGGCGGGCCTGCGTTCTGGCCTTGGGCCAATGCCCGTATCGGCCTATCCTACACGCATTATCTAACGCTCTTCGGGGGGGTAAACAATTTCGATGGCGCCTTTCACAACGCCTCGCAGAACAACACCCTTTTCGCCTATGTCTGGATCGCGTTCTGACGAAGAAATTGGTGAAGTCCAGCTCAAAGTCCTGGCAGCACCCTTGATTTCAGCTTCGCGCGTCCGCTCCTGGCGCAACGCGAATCAAATTCGAACCGGCCCGCAACCATCCGCTTGCCGCCCTTGTAACGGGCCGTTGGCCGGCCTATCGGGCGGCAGCTCCCATCACGATTGACGAATGGCACAGTGTCGCGGCATTGGACTGCGGCATCGAGGCCTGGCCCGTGGCTCAGTCTGTCATTTGAATGATATCACGCACCATGGGGTAGACTTCGTTGTTCCAGCGGCGGCCGCTGAAGACGCCGTAGTGGCCAACCCCCGTCTGCACGTGGTGCATCTTCATATATTGCCGCAATCCCGTGCAAAGGTCCTGCGCGGCGAGGGTTTGGCCGAGGCCGCAAATATCGTCCCGCTCGCCTTCGACGGTCAGCAGAGCGGTGCGCTTGATGGCGCCCGGATTGACCGGGCGGCCGTGCACCTCGAGCTTGCCGAGGGGCAGGGCGTGGTCTTGGAATATCAGCTTTACCGTTTCGAGATAGAACTCTGCAGGCAAGTCCATGACCGCGAAATATTCCTCATAGAATGCCTGGATGAACTGGAATTTTGACTGATCGGCGGCCGCGCGCGCTTCCACCATATCCATGAAGGAGCGTAGATGGCGCTCGAGATTCATACTCATGAAGGCCGCGAGCTGCATGAAGCCTGGATAGACTTGCCGTCGAGCGCCCTTATAGGCGGCAGGCACTTCAGCGATCAGATTCTGCTCGAACCAATCGATCGGTCGTTGAACGGCCAACTTGTTGACCTTGGTCGGGTTGATGCGTGTATCAATTGGCCCGGCCATCAAGGTCATGCTGCGGGGCTGCGCCGCATCGCCATCTTCCGCCATCAACGCCGCGGCGGCGAGGACGGGGACGCAGGGCTGGCAGACGGCGACGACGTGGGACCCGGCCCCCATCACCCGCAGGAATTCAATCAAATGGTCAACGAAGGCGCTAAAATCGAAGCCACCATCCGCGAGGGGCACATCGCGAACGTTATACCAGTCGGTGATGTAGACGTCGTGGCCGGTCAACATTGATTTGACCGTCGCGCGCAACAATGTCGCGAAATGACCCGACATGGGAGCCACCAATAGAACCCGTGGTTGTGCCGCCCCGGTTGCCTTCTTGAAGTGAAGCAGCGTGGCGAAGGGCGTGGAATAGACCGCCTCTTCCGTCACCGGAACGAGACAATTGCCGTCCGCGACGGATTCGATTCCAAAAGGGAGCCGGGAATGGATCACGGTCAGATTGGCGAAGGTTTCCAGGAACTCCAGCGAACCTATGGAGTGGCCAATCCTGCCCCAGCCGAGGCCAAGGCAAGCGCAACGCCGATCCGGCGGCAGCGGCGAGCGGCCGGACCTGATCGAAGAAATTCGCCTGTGTTCGATAGGCTTGATAGATCATTGAAGGCACATCATCATGACTGGAGGAAAATTCACATAACGCGCGGCGTCGTTGCGTGGGAAGATTATTATTTAGCAGCGGGATCATTGCGTGAGCGGCGGCATGCATTATGCTCTGGTTTTTGCTGGGCTGCCAGGGTTATTCCAGTTCGCTAGCCAGCCAAGATTACTCTTACCGGTGGAGAGGGGGCATTGGACGACGCAACGCTCACGATCAGCAGCAAGAACTATTCCTCATGGGCGCTTCGCGGCTGGTTGATGACCAAATTTTCGGGGCTTCCTTTCTCTGAAAAGGTCATTTCGCCAGACGACCCCGCGATGCGCGCTGAACTATTGCTTTTGTCCTCCTCCTTCCTGGTGCCCTGCCTGAGCCACAATGGAATTAAGGTGTGGGACACGCTGGCGATCGGCGAGTATCTAAACGAGATCGAACCCGCGGCGCTTTTGCTACCGGCGGACCGCGCGAAGCGGTCGCTCTGCCGCTCGATTAGTGGGGAGATGCATTCGGGCTTTGTTCCCATGCGCTCGGCCCTGCCGATGAACCTCAAGGGCGACTTCCCCAACTTCAAAGTCTGGACTCGCGCCCAAGCCGATATCGACCGGATTACCGGGATCTGGCGGGAGTGCCTCGGTCGTTACGGCGGGCCATTTCTGTTGGGCGAGCGCTCGATGGCCGACGCAATGTATGCTCCCGTGGTGACGCGGTTCCTCACATATCACGTCAAATTGGACGATATATGTGCCGCCTATTGCGAGACGATCATGGCCATGCCCGAGATGATCGAGTGGATCGGCGCGGCAAAGCAGGAACCCGAGAACGTAGAAGAACTCGAGGTCGAATTTTGAGCATCATGCCGCCAATTTCACCTCGCATCCGGCATTTTCCGCCTATCGCCGATGCACGTGCGCGCCGCGCCTCTCATGCACGAGATGAAATGAGCGGGAAAACGTCAATGATCTAATTCTCACTCGATCTGTCCCGCCGATCGTTTTATCCGCGTCAAGCGGGAAAGTTATCCGTATTCCGAAGGAGGATGACAATGGAAGCTGCAAAACCGGGACAACCAGCTGAAACCACATTCTCGCATATCAAGGAAGGTGACACCGGGTTTAAATCCGACGGCCTTCGCGATTTCTTCCTTTATCGAGATCTTGGCATCGCCAAAGCCACGGGCGGCAAAGTCGTTGCGACGCTGGTCAGGGCCAACAAGCCACCGGAGGAAGGCACCGGCTGGCACCGGCATATCGCCGATTTCCACATCGTGATCATGCTCAAGGGTTGGGCCCGCTTCATGTATGAAGACCAGCTGACCTTGGTCGAGGCCGGCGATTGCGTGCATCAACGTCCTGGCATAAATCATTATTTGTTCGACTATTCGAAGGACATGGAATATTTGGAAGTTGCGGGACCAGCCAACTTTGGCACGGTCGACATGCCTGCTCCGTGCGAAGTGCCCGCAGTGACGCCCTGGACCTGACCCGCCGCGCCGCACGCGACGCGGCTGAAGCAGCTTGAGGAGGAGGAGAACGCCAAGCTCAAGCGGCTCCTTGCCGGCGCGATGCTTGACAACGCGGGGCTCAACTTACCGCATTTGCCATGAATCTTATTGATTTTCGCCGCGGTCTTTTCTTTCCAGAGCCGCCAAAAATAAGCCCGGCGCAAACTGGCCGCACCGGGTCCATTGCTGGGGCGGGGTACACGTTTTGTCCGGAGAAAACCGGCTCTGCGGCAATGTCATAGTGTACGGCACGTCAGCCGTTGTAGTTGCCGCTCATTATTCTCACTCAGCGTGCGTAGCTAAAATTCGGTTGCCAACCTGCGGCGCCTTCCGGAATGAGATCGAACAGGTGCCAGACACTGCAGAAATCGTCGCCAGGCGAGAAGGCCGTGTCCGCCACCCGCAGGATCTTGTCACCCTTGCGCTTGAAGACCGAAACGCCCGGCATCGCGCGGCCATTCGGGCGATAACCCATATCTTCCGCAAACGTCGTGCCTTCGTTCGAGACCATCGGAAATTCCCAGCCGCGACCAGCGGCGAAACTCTTCTGCCGCTCGGGCGTGTCCGGCGACGACACCACGAAAGCCGCGCGTTCGCGCAAGTGCTCGAACACACCATTGAAGCCGTCAGCCCACATCGTGCAATGCGCGCAGCTGGTGCCCATGTTGTGGATGACGAATAGCGTGTCCTTGTCGCCGAACAAAGCGGACAGCCGCGCATTGCCCTGCGGCGTCGCAAATTCATAGTCCTGGACTTCCTCGGGCTCGATCGATGCTTGAGCGCTTCGCATTTTCTCGCGAATGCCGGCGATTTGGCTCCGGTATTCGGCCAGCTTCCCGGCGGTCTCCTTGTACATCATTGCCAATCCTCCCGCTTTTGTAATCAACTGCCATATTCGTCGCGAAGGCGCACCCAGTCCATCGGAAAGGACAGGCCCGCCTCGTCGCGCCCCTTGGGCAGGAGGTCGAGGTAGTGATAGGCGGTGTTCAGTATATCCAGGCCGCGCGCGTAGCAGGAATAGGTGTGAAAGACGTTCCCCTCGGCGTCTTTGAAGAACACGCTGATACCCGGCATTTCCGACATGCTCATCCTGTTCGCCGCGTAGTTGTAGATGGCGCCGCCGCCGGCAAGTTCTTCCGGCGTGAACGACACGTTGTAGTCGTAATTGAAATCGCTGCCGGACGACGACAGCCATTTGAAGCTCCACCTCAGACGCGTCGAGAAGGCCTGCAGCTTCGCTAGCGGCGCGCGCGAGATGGCGACGAACGTCACGTCGCGCTGATTAAGATGCGGCACAATTCCGTTAAAATTGTCCGCCCAAAACGAGCAACCCTTACAGCCGGCCTCCCAATCAGGAGCGAACATGAAATGATAAACGATGAGCTGACTGTTGCCATTGAATAGCTGCCCAAGTGTCTCCTTCCCTTCGGGGCCGTCGAATACATATTGCTTGGCGCGCACCCAAGGCAGATCCCGGCGCGCGTGGCTCAGCTGATCGCGCAGCCTTGTGAACTCCTTTTCCTTGGCGAGAAGCTGCTTGCGGGCCTCTCCCCACTCTTCTGGCGTTACGACTTGATGATCGGTCATGCTCATTTCTCCAATGGTGGCTTCGCGGCCTGCTTGCGCCCGCGGGCCGGGTTTGATCGCGCTCGTTTGCCTTGGCTTGGCTTGCGTGCCCTTGTGGAATTCTCCCGCTCGATCTCCTCCAGCGAGACCGCCAGCAGATCGAACTGAGCTTGCCAGTATTTGCTGTACCGATTGAGCCAGACGGCCGCGCCGTAGATCGGTCCCGCGTCGAACCGGCAGCGGCTGATGCGGCCGGTCCGCTCCTGAGACACCAATCCAGCACGTACCAGAACTTGGATGTGGCGTGAGATGGCCTGCAACGAAATATCGAAATGCGCAGCGACCTCCGAGACGAGCAGATCGTGCCCATCGAGCCGGTCGAGGATCTCTCGCCGCACCGGGTCCGAGAGCGCGGCAAATACCAGGTTCAATGCGTGCTGCTCGTCATCGGCGGATAGCGTCTGCCCAACGACACGCAGATGCGAGGGGTTGCCCATGCGAACGTGGCCATCATTCAATCGATATGTTGATACTCAATCACGTTGTTTATTATATGTCAAGCCAAATTCCGACGGTCGCTTGCCTGACTTGCACGGTGTCACACACCGGTCGATAGTCCACACCTAATTGCGCAACGCCGGCCAAATTCGCACCGGCCCGCGACCGCCCGTTTTCCCTCTTTGTATCGGCCGGTTGCCTGTGGTATAGGGCCGCAACTTCGGTCACGATTGACGAACGGCACCATCGCGACAAGAGGCGGTGGAGCTGGCGCCGACGGACACACGAGGACTTGCCGATGAAACCCGATATTCACCCCCAGTACCATTTGATCAAGGTGGTCATGACCGACGGGACCGAGTTCTTCACCCGCTCTACCTATGGCAAAGCGGGCGACACCTTGCACCTCGACATCGATCCAACCACCCATCCGGCCTGGACCGGAGGCTCGCAGCATTTGGTCGATCGCGGCGGCCGCCTTTCGCGCTTCAACTCCCGCTTCGGCGGCCTCGGCTTCGGCAAAAAATAGGCGTGCCTGGCCTCTAGAGTGCGGTACGCCCTTCAGGACTTTTGCCGCGTGACAAAGCCCGATTTCCACGTCGAGAGAAACCTGCTAGAGCGGGGCATTTGGCCGGTGGCGGGAATCGACGAAGCGGGACGCGGCCCCCTTGCCGGGCCGGTCGCCGCGGCAGCCGTCATCCTCGATCCGCGCAAGCCGCCAAGCGGACTAAACGATTCGAAGCGGCTTACCCCTAGGGAGCGCGAACGCCTTTACGAAGAGATCACGCTGCATGCCATGGCGGTGGCGGTCGCCTTCGCGAGCGCTCCCGAAATCGATCGCATCAACATCCGCCAAGCAACATTTTCCGCCATGCGCCGGGCGCTCTTCGCGCTTTCCGTCGCGCCCCGCCACGTTCTGATCGACGGCAATGATTTGCCGCCGGGTCTTGGCGTCCCCGCCGAGACGATCGTCAAGGGCGACGCCGCGATTTCATCGATCGCCGCCGCCTCGATCATCGCCAAGGTGACCCGCGACCGCCTGATGCGCCGCTTCTGCAGTCTATATCCCGCATATCGTTTCAGCGAGCATTTTGGCTATGGTACGCCCGCCCATCTCGCGGCGATCGCCCTGCATGGACCGTGCCCTTTTCACCGGCTGAGCTTCCGACCTTTCGCGGCGGGCTAGCCCGCTATTGCTTCGATCCGCTCTCGACGTGCGAAAGAGGGACAATCCGTGATTTGCCTTCTAAACGCGGTCTTAACCAAATGTAACGCAGGATTCGTTTGGAGTGCCAGCCGTCACGGCGAATGACCGCTGGATCCACACTCGAAGTCCCGCTCATCCTCTCGCTAAAACGGCGGAATCTCGAGGAAGCCCCATGGGCCGCTCCGCGCGGCCAATGCTATCGCGTACCGGTTTTCATGCATGCGTAGCCTACGTGCCGGAGCGCCCGGCCCGAAATCCCAGATCAAGGTCATGCGTACTGGAATTTCGCCGGCCCGCTCCGCCATGCCCGGCCCTGGTCCGGCGCCCGGCGCGCTTCCCCTTAATGAAATCATCAAAGGCGATTGCATCGAGGAGATGGCCCGGCTGCCGCCTGAATGCGTCGATCTCGTCTTCGCCGATCCACCTTATAATTTGCGGCTCGAATCGCGTCTCTCGCGGCCGGATCAAAGCCGCGTCGATGGTGTCGACGACGATTGGGACAAATTCGCGAGCTTTTCTGATTACGACAATTTTACGCGAGCCTGGCTCAATGCTGTGCGCCGCGTCATGAAAAAGGACGCGACGATTTTCGTGATCGGCTCCTACCACAATATTTTCCGGGCCGGCTCGATCTTGCAGGATCAGGAGTTTTGGATCCTGAACGATATTATCTGGCGCAAAGCCAATCCAATGCCGAATTTTCGCGGCCGGCGCTTCACCAACGCCCATGAAACTTTGATCTGGGCGGCGAAGTGCGCGGAGATCAAGAACTATTGCTTCAACTACGAACTGCTGAAAGCCGGCAACGAGGATTGCCAGGTCCGCTCCGATTGGTTTTTGCCGATTTGCACCGGCACCGAACGCCTGAAAGATTCCTCCGGCCGCAAGGTCCACCCGACCCAAAAACCCGAGGCGCTGCTCTCGCGCATTCTGCTCGCCGCCTCGAACAAGGGCGACGTGGTTCTCGATCCATTCTTTGGTTCTGGCACCACCGGCGTCGTTGCCAAAAAGCTCGGGCGTTCCTTTATCGGCATCGAACGAGACGCAAGCTACGTGAGCGCAGCAAGGGCGAGGATCGCGGGCGTGGAGCCGCTCCCGCCGGGCGCCATCGCGGCGGTTGCGGACAAACGATCCGAGCCACGCATTCCTTTCGCCGCGATCGTCGAGGCGGGGCTCGTTCGGCCTGGTGAAATTCTCACCGATGAAAAGAAGCGGCACGCCGCGATCGTGCGTGTGGACGGCACGGTTTCGGCGGGCGCCATCACCGGCTCGATTCACAGGATCGGCGCGCTAGTGCAAGGCCTGCCCGCCTGCAATGGCTGGACGTTCTGGCATTTTTTCCGCGAGGGGAGATATCAGCCGATCGACGCCCTGCGGTCATTGGCGAGGGCGAGCCTGCGCCAGGCGGCGGCATAAATTCGTGCGAGCGTCGCCCGCTTGATGATCGTCATGGCGATCCATCGGTCAATGTCCGATTTCGCCATTCATCTCATGGCGAGCAGGGCTTGCCGCGTCGCCGACCCTGAAGCTGTAGTGGCCCGCCCGTATTTTCTCTGCGTTCCAAACCAACGGGAATCGTTTTTATTGTATAACCTTGGTCGGCGATGATATCGCCTTGAGCGGCACTTGATAAGCGCACGGCGGATTCAGGCGGGGTGCCATTGACGACGATCAAGTCTTTTGCCGGACTGGGCGCCTCCAGACGCTTTCCAATCTTCCTCGTCTCGCTCTCGGGCGGAGGGTTTCGTGTAGCCCTGTATCATGCGGGCGTCATGCGGATTCTCCATGAGGCCCAGGTCCTCGTTCCCTTTTGCCAAACCCACATCGTGTTAGAGTTTGTCCGGTGACTTCATGCGGGATTACAAAGTCTCTTCTGAGCATGAGGCGGATTGAGGCGAGGCGCAAGTATGCGAGCGCTTTTCGATTGAGGTTCTCCCAGTCCTTGGCGAGCCTTCGACATCGATTGAGCCAAGCGAAAGTGCGCGCGACGATCCAGCGTTTGGGCAACACCACAAATCCCTTGGCGTGATCGGAACGCTTGACGATTTCAGCTTTCAGATGCGGGAGCACTCGTGCCAAAGCCTGGTTGAATTCGGGTCCTTGATGGCCGCCGTCGGCGAAGAGCTTTTTCAAGAAAGGAAACATCCCGAACAGGGTCGCCATGACGAGAATGCCGCCATCGCGATCTTGAATATCGGCCGGATGGACAACGGCATGAAGCAGCAAGCCCAACGTGTCTACGAGAATATGTCGCTTCTTACCCTTGATCTTCTTGCCCGCATCATAGCCGTGCGGATCGATGCAGGCCCCCCTTTTTCGGCGCTTTTCACGCTTTGACTATCGATGATGGCGACGGTGGGGCTGGCCTCCCTTTGGGCCTGCTCGCGGCACCTCACATAAAGGGCGTGGTGGATATCCTCCAATGTGCCGTCGTAGGTCCACAGGTCGAAATAGTCGTAGATCGTGCTCTTCGGCGGCAGGTCCTTCGGGATCGCCCGCCACTGACAGCCGGTCGACAAAATGTACATGAGGCCGTTCACCACCTCACGCATCACCACGGTCCGCTTGCCACCGCCGCGCTTGCCCGGTGGAATGAGCGGTTCAACCAGCTCCCATTCGGAGTCGGTCAGATCGCTCGGATATCGTAACTTGCCGCGGTCGTACCGCCCGCGATTCTTCACCGTCCACATGGGGGACCCCCTTCGAATCGGGAAACCACCCTTGAAATCACAAATAACTCATAGAATTCAATATCTCTTCGGACGGACACTTAGTGAATGCGGTTTTAGGAGGGGCTATTCCCGCCTTGATTTGGGACGCACATCTGAGAAGCTATGTTACTGACCCCCTGTGGCCGGAGAAGACACTACTTCAGCTTGTTTCATCTGTTCCTAAATTTGGTGGAAAATATAACTGGAAGATTTTTGCAGACCTCACTCCTGGGACAACTGCCTGAAGGAGTGGTGGAGCCACTGTGACCTGCAACTGAACTTTCATCCAGCGACGGTTAGAGCCTCGGCAGTTGATGCGCCTTGCGGCGCGGTGTGAGCAACAGGCGAGCGGCGGAGCTGGTCAGGATTGCGCAGCCGGGCGCCTGTTGCGGTGAGATCAGCGGCATAGGCCGCAGGTGTCTGGTAGCCGAGCGAGGAATGCGGCCTCGCGGTGTTGTAATCGTAGGCCCATGAGCCAATGACCTGCCGGGCGTGATCGAGACCGACGAACAGGGTCTCGTTCAATAGCTCGTCACGCATCCGGCCGTTGAAGCTCTCGCAGAAGCCGTTCTGCGTCGGCTTACCCGGGGCGATGTAGTGCCAATCGATGCGGTGCTCGGCACACCAGGCGAGGATGGCATTCGAGGTGAGTTCGGTCCCATGATCCGATGCGATCATGTCGGGCTTGCCGCGCCGTTGGAGCAGAGTGCTCAGTTCCCGTGCCACCCGCTTGCCGGAGATCGAGGTGTCGGGGACCGCCGCCAGACATTCCCGCGTTATACCAAGTCTCGCTGATCACGACCGATAGGCCCACTCTCTTGTTCCGATGGAGATGATTTTCCAGGGCATGTCGATGAGCTTGTTCCAGGCGAAGCAGCAGTGGTCGAGAATGTCGTCGTAGGATTCGAAGACGCGGTTCGAGAGCCAGTTGTCGCGCATGAATTGCCAGATGTTCTCGACCGGATTGAGCTCGGGCGATTTCGGCGGCAACGGCAAGAGCGTGATGTTGTCCGGGACGGGAAGCTTCGCCGAGACATGCCACCCGGCCTGATCGAGAAGAACGAGCGCATGCGCGCTTGGTGCGACCGCAAGCGAGATTTCTTCGAGATGCAGGGCCATGGCCTCGCTGTTGCAGGAGGGTAGTACGAGCCCGGCGCCTTTTCCTTCGGCCGGGCAGATGGCGCCGAAAATATAGGCTGAACTCGTCCTCTGGTCGTGCGGCGCCGAAGGCCGTGTCCCGCGTTTCGCCCATCGGCGGGTGACCTTGTTTTTCTGCCCGATCCGAGCTTCGTCTTGAAACCAAATCTCTATCGGCTTGCCAGGAGCCTCTTTTGCGGCGGTCTCCTCCACGAGGGCGAGAAAGTTTTTTTAAAAGCCGCCGCGGCTTCCTCGTCTTGCGCATGATGGCGCGGTCGCGCCGAGAGCTTGCGAAAGCCCATATGCCGCAGCTCGCGGCTGAGCGTCGGCTTGGAGATCGAAACCCGGAACTCTTCGAAGAGCCACTGCGCCAGATCGATCAGCCGCCAGCGGACGACGCCATGCAGGGCGGGAATCGGCCCATCTTCCACGACCTGCCGCAAGGCTTGGCGCTGGCGCTCGCCGAGGATGCTGGGAGCGCCCGGCGCTTTGCCGGTCAAGAGACCATCAGGACCTTTGGCGTTGAAACGGACAACCCAGTCGCGCACGATCTGCACCCCGACCCCGCCGATCCGCGCCGCATCCGGCCGCGAGCCGCCATCATAAATCTCGGCCAGTGCCAAGAGACGCCGGGTCTGATCGGGGTCACGCGATCGCCGCGCCAGCATGCGCAAGACGAGGAAGCCGCGGCGGCTTTTAAAAAAACTTTCTCGCCCTCGTGGAGGAGACCGCCGCAAAAGAGGCTCCTGGCAAGCCGATAGAGATTTGGTTTCAAGACGAAGCTCGGATCGGGCAGAAAAACAAGGTCACCCGCCGATGGGCGAAACGCGGGACACGGCCTTCGGCGCCGCACGACCAGAGGACGAGTTCAGCCTATATTTTCGGCGCCATCTGCCCGGCCGAAGGAAAAGGCGCCGGGCTCGTACTACCCTCCTGCAACAGCGAGGCCATGGCCCTGCATCTCGAAGAAATCTCGCTTGCGGTCGCACCAAGCGCGCATGCGCTCGTTCTTCTCGATCAGGCCGGGTGGCATGTCTCGGCGAAGCTTCCCGTCCCGGACAACATCACGCTCTTGCCGTTGCCGCCGAAATCGCCCGAGCTCAATCCGGTCGAGAACATCTGGCAATTCATGCGCGACAACTGGCTCTCGAACCGCGTCTTCGAATCCTACGACGACATTCTCGACCACTGCTGCTTCGCCTGGAACAAGCTCATCGACATGCCCTGGAAAATCATCTCCATCGGAACAAGAGAGTGGGCCTATCGGTCGTGATCAGCGAGACTTGGTATTACATCGTCGACGACGTTCAGAATGCGGAAGCGCCGGCCACAAGCAAACTGATCGTGCACGAAGTCGAGTGACCAGCGGGCATTAACCTTGGCCTCGATCAGGATCGGCACCCGCGCTCTGACGGCACGCCGCCTAACGCGACGGCGGCGCACTGTTAGCCCTTCCTCGCGATAGAGCCGGTAAATCCGGTTGATGCCGGATGGCTCACCCTGCTGGCGCAGCAGGACGAACAGCCGTCTATAGCCGAACCGCCGGCGTGCATTGGCCAGATCGCGCAGCCGGCACCGGAGCTCGGTATCAGGCGGCCGGCAGAATTGATACCGGATGCTGGTCCGATCGGCGGCGATGACGGAGCAGGCCCGCCGCTCGCTCATCTGGAACATCGTCCGAAGATGAGCGACAGCCTCGCGCTTTACGGCGGGCCCTACCATTTTTTTCCCAGAAGCTCGCGCAGGGCCGAGGCGTCGAGCATCGACTCCGCCAGCAGCTTCTTCAGCTTGCCGTTCTCGTCTTCGAGTGCCCGCAGCCGTTTGGCATCCGAGACATCCATCCCGCCGAACTTGGCCTTCCAGTTGTACAGCGTCGCTTCCGACATCCCGTACTTCCGGCAGAGTTCCCCAGCCTTCGCGCCAGCCTCATGCTCCCGCAACACTGCGATGATCTGTTCTTCCGTAAACCTGCTTCGCTTCATCGGTCCGTCCCTTGTTCAGGCCGGACGGCGGTCGTTGCCGATGCAGGACGATAGAGGAGTCGTGACCATGATCCAACTTCTGGATTACCTAACCGGCAACGTTCATGTGCTGTGCGGAACAAATTTGGAAGTGCCTGACCGGGAGTTGTCAAGACAGGCGAGTCAGAGAATCAGATGGTCTTTGATGGGCAGACAAGAGCGACGATGGCCCCGTTCGCGATGGCCAGAGCTACGGCATTCCCCGGCTACTTCCCGCGCTGGCGGTTCAGCGTGCTCGACGCTGACGGGCGATCTTGCGCAACCTATTCATGAGAAAATGATCATGAAATTGGTCAGTGATTACACGAACTTCGATGTCAGGGGAACGCGAATAGGGGTCGTCGCTGGCGAAGAGCGACCTTGGCTTGTCACTGTCCGCCTACCAAGTGCCGAGTCCGTGAGGCTGATTCCAACGCACTATCGCGCATGAAACGTGAGGATGCAATTTGCGTCATCCTCCAGGGCGCACAGGCGGCGAGCGTTGCCATGCAGTTTCCCGACGACAGGAGAGAAGAGGTTAAGAATGACCTTATGTCATTACTCTAGCCCATAGAGAACTCAATTATTGAAATGACAAACAACGTCCAAAAACGTCCCAACATACTCGATCGAATGAACCTCTTGCAAATAGAATCTTAAAAGTAGCCTACCACGAAGGGTTTGGAGGTGGATTGAGGCGCGTCTATATCCGAAAGTGGTCAAATTTAGCCATCGCGCTCGGCCGCCCCATCCAACTCGCCTAAATTACGAAATTTCCGCGCGATCTTACCCGTCAAGCACCAACAGGATACCCCGCCTGGCAAACTTTCGCGACAGGACGTTCAGGAAGGCCTGGAAGCACGCCGTATTCGATGTCGGCATGATCAGATAGACGCGAGTGCCATCCTTAGGGCGATTATCCGGAACTTGACTTTTGACCTCCGGTCGCTAAGGTGGCTCCGAGCCGGCGCTCTATGCTTATTGGTTTTGGCGCTCACATGCAGAACTTTATCCTCCATCGCGTCTTACATTTTATTTCTCTCTGCAGAGAGGGGCTTTTTGGGAAATGGCTCGGGGCAGCTTGGCTCATATTGGGGATTTGGATTGTCGGTCGCGACGAATTTTGGCGGCCACCAAACGAAGAACGATGGAGGGTCATAAATATGATCCCACATATTTCTCTAGCATGGTGGCTCGTTGTGGCTCTTGCAATTATTATTGTCTGGATTTTTGAGGCTTCGTTCCGAGTCACAGCAAATCGGGATGTTCAGATAAGTGAGTTATTAGCGGCAAAAACTGCCGTGAAGCCATTAACTGGCATTCCCCAGATAACCGGGAATGTGCCAAGCGCGTATCATTGATCTCCTGCCGTGACATCGGACATTCGTCCTATACCGGCATTATTTTCCGGATCGCCCGCTTATTGAGGTTGAGATTGCCGCGCTGCGGCGCTGCTGTGGTGCTCCGGCACACCAAAACCAGTGACATGGGCGGATCGCGCACCGGACAATACAGAGTCGGTTGTGATCAAGACGCACTTCTCCCTTAGTTTTTGCTCGACGCATGACGACCGAACACTTCACGCAGGCGCTGGATTGGGCGGCGGCCGCAGGTCGGCGATCATTCGTAGGATGTCCGCGAAGAGATTTTTCGGAATGGCGACTTCGGCCATCTGAAACGCGACATAGCGGCCATGGCTCACGATCTTCGCGCCGATCTTGATCAGCTTTTCCTTCAGGCTCGTCAGTGACCAATCCTTTATCGGTTCGGGCGTCGCCAGCGTGCGCAGAAAATTACCGAGATTGTAGGCCAGCGCATGAAGCTGGAGACGGACGGCGTTAGCAGCGAACGACCGACATGATAGCCGGGTCCACTTGATTGCGCCTTTTCCTTCCTTGATCCATTGCTCACACGTGCCGCGCTTGTTGTAGAAGGCGACGACATTCTCGGCGGAGCGCGCCATGTTCGTCACGATGAAGCCGACGCGCGGATAAAGCTCGCCCGGATGCCATTCGACCTTGGCGATCACCCGACGCGGCTGCGACCAGCTTCCCGCTTGATAGGTGAAACTTGCATGGGATCGGCAGACGTCATTGGACGGGCGACCAACCGGGCGTTTGAGCAGATAGCCGATCCTCTCTTGCAAGATGTGATTGGCGGGCAGACGGATCGCATATTTGATCCGTTCTGCCTCCAGATATTCGTAAACTTCGGGGTTTGCGAAGCCGGCGTCGGCGCGGAAATAAATGCGTGAGACCTTGCCTTGATACCGCGCCACGACCGGCTTCAGCACCGCCTCCCATCCATCGGCGCTGTGAACATTGCCGGGGCGCAGGGCGCAGCGTTCCAAATCGCCATATTGGTTGAAAACGAACAGCGGATGATAGCAGGTGCAGTCATAGTGACCGTTCCAGACACTGTGTTCCTGTTCGCCATGCGTCGGGCTCACGCTCGAATCCATGTCGAGCAAGATACCTCTCGGCGGACGGCGACCATGAACGCTGTCGATCCATTTGCCGGAGAGATCAGCGAGCGCCGAAAGGTTCTTTTCCGCCGTGAGCCAGCGCGTCTCAAAGCGGCCCATCTGGCTCGGCGAAGCCGCTGCATCCGAGGCCGCCTTTCCGCCGACTATCCACCGCATCGCGGGATCATGGCGCAGGCGTTGAGCGTCGTTCACGTCTTCATATCCGGCAAGTCGCCCAAATATGGATTGCCGCAACATCCCGACGAGTGCATGCCGGCCATTCTTGCCAGTGCGTGCGTCGGAGAGCGCATCACCCGCCATCGCGCTGAGGCACAGCGCGTCGTCCAGTTCCCGGTATGCGAGCAAGCCTGCGTCGGAGGTAACCACCGATCCGCGAAAGTGAAGCAACAATCGGCGGTCGAAATCGAGCCTGAGAGCGCCATCATACAATTCACCCGCCGGGTTCGCCATGACGGCCTCATTCGATCCGAAATAACATGCTGATTATGTTAGCTAAATCGCGGCATCGACGCTGCAAATTATTGCCTCATCCGGCGTATGCGGGCTTACTCGTCTGAAGGCCGCCGGATGTATGAGGTCCTCGGGTACTCAGCCTCGTCAATCGTACCAAAAACATTTTGGTACGATTGGCAGAGCCGAAAGGCGCACGGCTTCGATTATTTTGCGCATGACGCTGGGGAAAGCCTCCTTGTCGAGGCCGCAATCAGGCACGAAACGGTAGCCTGCGGGCGCGCGCCGCCTGTTTGCAACTTCCGCCACATAAATGTCGAGCCGCAAGGCGAAATGGGTGAACGCATGCGAGACACTCTTATCGAGCTTCCGGTAGGAAGCCTCGACCGGCGCCTGGCTTGCCGCGGAGGCCGCATCGAAATCCGTTTCCCAACCTGTTCCGGGGATTTCCGTCATGCCGCCGAGGAGACCCTCGGGCGGCCGCGTATGGACGAGAACCGCGCCATCCTGGCGGCGTACGAAAAATGCCGCCCCCTGGCGCAGCGGCCTCTCCCGTCTTGGCGCCTTGCGCGGCAGGTTTTGGGGGCAGCCCGAGGCATGGCCGCGGCAAAATTTTAGCAAGGGACAAATGTCGCAAGAAGGGTGTTTTGGCGCGCAGATCATGGCGCCAAGGTCCATCACGGCTTGCGCGAAATCACCAGGCCGCTCGGCCGGCACCATTTCTCGTGCCTTGGCCTTGATTTCGGACCTTGCCGCGGGCAGCGGCGTCTCGATCGAATAGAGGCGCGCAAGCACCCGCTCGGCATTGCCGTCGATGGCGGCCGCGGGGCGGCCGAAAGCGATCGCCGTGATCGCCGCCGCGGTATAGGGCCCAATACCCGGAAGGGACTGCAATCCCGCTTCAGTATCCGGAAACTTGCCCTTGAGCGGTCCCGCGACAATTTTGGCGCAAGCATGGAGGTTTCGCACGCGAGAGTAGTAGCCGAGGCCGGCCCAGGCCCGCATCACCTCTTCGCCGCTAGCTTCCGCCAACAGGCCGACTTTGGGCCATCGCGCCAGAAAGCCCAAGAAATAGGGTTTTGCAGCCGTGACCGTCGTCTGTTGCAGCATAATTTCCGACAGCCAGACCTTGTAAGGGTCGGCGGGCTCGCGCGGCAACGCTCGCCAAGGCAGATCGCGGCGATGGCGGTCATACCAGGCAAGAAGCGCTGCCGCGGCACCCGCTCGCGCGTGAAGCCTCGTATTGAAGGCCATGGATGCGCCTCGTTTTGTCGCTTTTTTATCTTACGTACGAAAAGCGACAAAGCAAAGGGGTCGAAAGATGAGCACGACCGTCAAGCCGATACCCGATGGACACCAAGGTTTTTCGGCCGATCGCTGATCAGTTCTATGGTGATCGCGGCGGCAAATTCGAGGACCCTTCCGGCCATCGCTGGTGGATCGCGACCCACAATGAGTACATTCCGCCCGAGGAACTTAAGAACGGCGCCGCCGCTTTGTTTGGCGTTGTGGCAAGCTGAAGCCTGAGGACGCCCCCGGTTGCCCATTGTGGAAAGCGGCCGGAGAAAGCGCCTAGAAGCAACGAATTTTCGCGTGGAGCACCGGCCGATACACGATATAAGGGAACATGTGGAACCGTCTCAGAAAAATCCCTTGGTCCCGGCCGCTCGCGGACCTCGTTCAAGCTGCGATCGATCCGGTTCTGCGGCGGCAAGGTTTTGGCAAGTCGGGTCTCGTTTTGTTTTGGGACGACATAGTCGGCGAAAGACTCGCCGCGATGTCGCAACCGGTCAAAGTGCAGTGGCCCACGAGGCAAAGTGACCGCGCGGCGGAAAACGGCCCCGCCCCAGCGACGCTCATTGTGCGCGTCGAAACGGGTTTCGCGTTGGAATTGCAGCATCTCGCCCCCATTGTCATCGAGCGCGTCAACGCCCATTTCGGCTGGCGTTGCGTCTCGCGCCTTCTGTTGAAGCAAGGTCCGGTTGCCGCGCCGCCCCTCGCCAGGCATGCGCCCCGACCGTTGGATAAGGCCGCTGAGACGATGGCGGAAACGATTGCCAGCGGTGTCATGGACGAACCGCTGCGGCAAGCATTGACCCGGCTTGGTGCGCGCGCTCTCGCCAGGCCTTAAGCAAATTGCGTTGGCTTGCCGGAAACGATGCCATAGGGCGGGCGCGCGGGGCACGCGCCTGCACTTGCCAATACAATAATTGTCTTGCCTTCCTGCCGGGTAATCAGGCAAATCTCGGCTCGGTTGCCGAAGGAGCACAAATTCATGCGTTCGCTTGAGATTGGTCAGGCTGCCTTGAGGCGTCTTCGCGGTGTTTTCGAGACGGCGGCAGCCGCCATTTTGACAATCGCTGGTTTTTTCGCGGTGCTCGGCGTTCCCGCGGCCCCGGTTCTGGCGCAAGGCGCGGGAGTGTCGTTGGATGAGCTGATGGCGGGCGAGGCTCTGCCAGACGTTGCGCTTGGCCCGCGCGATGCACCCGTCACGATTGTCGAATATGCTTCGATGACCTGTGCGCATTGCGCGGGCTTTTACGCCACCACCTTTCCGAACTTAAAAAGCAAATATATCGATACCGGCAAGGTCCGTTTTATCCTGCGCGAATTCCCACTCGACCCTTTGGCGGCCGCCGGTTTCATGTTGGCCCGCTGCGCTGGCGACGAAAAGCGAAATGCGATCGTCGATCTCCTGTTCGCCCAACAGAAGAACTGGGCATTTACGGACAAGCCCCTCGAAGCCTTGGCCGCTCTCCTCAAGCAAACCGGAATGAGCCAAAATAGTTTCGAGGCTTGCCTCAAGAAACAAGATCTCTACGACAAGATCGCCAAGGTGCATGACCGCGCCGCGGAGAAATTCGGTGTCACCGCCACGCCGACCTTCTTCATCAACGGCAAGAAGGAGACGGGCGAGATGACATCAGAAGCACTCGAAAAATCGCTCGTTCCCCTCCTGAAAAAATAATCGATCCATCGGCTCGGTCAACGCGCGAGTTCCGGTATTGATCAGCCGATTAGGACAGTACCGACTTCCGCGACGAAACGAAGTTGTTGAGCCGCCGGGATTGCGCGCAAAACTCAAAACATGTCAAGCGAAACGCGCGCTTCGTCCGACATGTGGCTCTGGTCCCACGGCGGATCGAAAACCACCGTAACATTGACGCCGAGAACCCCCGGCACCGCGCCGACCGCTGCCTCGATCCACTGGGGGAGTTCGCCCGCCACCGGGCAGCCTGGCGCGGTCAGGGTCATATCGATCTTGATCAGGCGATCGTCGCCAATCTCCACTTTGTAGATCAGTCCAAGCTCATAAATATCGCAGGGAATTTCGGGATCGAACACGGTCTTCAGAGCCGCGACGATGTCGTTTGTATAGCGCGCGCGCTCAAATTCTGGCACCGATCCATCAAACAGCCATTGCGGCTCGTTCGGCATGGATTCGGGGCCTTCAACGGCTTCCTGGCATTCGCTGTATTGTGCTTCGGCCATGTCTGGCTCCTCGTTTCTCAAGCAAATAGGCCTTCGGCCTTGATCAAGGCTAAGGCGAGCTTGTCGACTTCCTCGAAGGTGTTATAGAGCGCGAAGGATGCGCGGCAGGTCGATGTCACCCCGAAGCGGGAAAGAAGCGGTTGGGCGCAATGCGTTCCGGCACGGACCGCGACACCGCATCGATCGAGCACGGTGGCGACATCATGCGCATGGGCGCCGTCCATGTTGAAGGATATGATGGCGCCCTTGCCTTTCGCTTGGCCGAAGACCCGCAGCGAGTTGATTCGCGACAAGCGCTCACGCGCATAACTGCTCAAGCCCAGTTCATGCGCATGAATGCGGTCGCGGCCGATCCTCCGCACATAGTTCACGGCGGCGCCGAGCCCAATCGCCTGCACGATCGGCGGAGTGCCTGCTTCGAAGCGATGCGGCGGCTCGTTATAGGTCACGCGATCCTTGGTGACCTCATCGATCATCTCGCCGCCGCCGAGGAAGGGAGGCAATTTCTTGAGCCATTCCTTCTTGCCGTAGAGCGCGCCGATGCCGGTCGGCCCATAGAGCTTATGGCCGGTTAGGCAATAAAAATCGACATCGAGGTCAACAACATCGACGTCGAGATGGACCGCGCCTTGCGAACCATCGATCAATACGGGTATCCCGCGCGAATGCGCGATCCTGACGATCTCCTTCACCGGAGTTACCGTGCCGAGCACGTTCGACAGATGAGTCAGGGCGACGATCTTGGTCTTCGCCGTCAATGCCTGCTCGAACGCATCGAGCAGGAAATTTCCCTCGTCGTCGATATCCACCCATTTCAGGACGGCGCCCCTGCGCTCGCGCAAAAAATGCCAGGGCACGATGTTGGCGTGGTGTTCCATGATCGAAAGGACGATCTCGTCGCCTTCCTTGATGTAGGCCTCGCCGAAAGAGGCAGCGACCAGATTGATTGCCTCGGTCGCCGATTTCGTGAAGACGATCTCGCTGGCGGACCCGGCGTTGAGGAAAGCGCGTAAACTTTCGCGCGCGACCTCATAGGCATCGGTCGCGGCGTTGGCAAGATAATGCAGGCCGCGATGAACGTTGGCATATTCATGGTAGGTCGCGTGGAGCATCCGCTCGACGACTTCCTTTGGCTTTTGCGCCGAAGCGGCGTTGTCGAGATAGACGAGCGGCTTGCCATAGACCATGGTCGAGAGAATCGGAAAATCCTCGCGGAGAGCGGCAATTTCGAGCGGCGCGTCCACGGCGATATGCTTGTTCATTCGTTGCTCCGTTGGCGCGGCGCGCCAAGTCCGTACTCGCTAGGCGATTGCGCCGCGCGGCGCTGCCGCCGGCGCATGCCGCGCGGAAAGCCAAGCGTTCACCTCGCGGCGATAGGCCTTGATCAAGCCTTCATGCCCGATCCCGTCGACCAATTCCCCCGCGAAGGCTTCCAACAAAAGCGCCTCGGCTTGCGCGAAAGGCAATCCTCTGGTCTGAAGGTAAAACAATTGATCGACGTCCAGGCCGCCGCATGTCGCGCCATGCCCGCAGACGACGTCGTCGGCGAAGATTTCAAGCTCCGGCTTGTTGTTCATCGCGGCCATATCGGACAACAGCATTGCCTTGCAAAGCATCTTGCCATCGGTCTTTTGCGCCCCCGGCGCGACATGGATCTTGCCTTGGAATACACCGGTTGCTTCCTTGTCGAGAATATATTTGAAGGTTTCGCGGCTCACGCAGCCTGGCGCCACGTGCTCGACGAGCAAGGTCGTATCGGCATGTTCGCGCCCACCGAGAAGAGATACGCCGCTAAGCAACGCTTCCGCCCCCACGCCTTCGAACCGCACAAACATCTGCCGCCGCACAAGGCCAATTCCGGCGACGAGCGCGAAACTGTCGAACTTCGCTCTGGCGCCGATCCGCACCATCACGCTCTCGAGCCGCGCACCGCCCGGAGTAGTTGCCGTCACCATCGCCGTATGAGCGAGCTTCGCCCCATCGCCTAGGGAAACGATAACACAGGCGTTGGCTTGGCCCGCGCCGACCATTTGAGCACGGTTTGCGATATGCCTCGACTCGGCGAGGCGGAGGGATGCGCCAGCCCCGATAATGAGAGCCGAGCGGGAGAAATGCGCGGCTGGCGTGGGAGAGGCCGTGACGTGAATTAGGTTGACCGGCTCGGCGATCACGGTCCCAGGCGCCACCTCGATCACGACGCCGTCCTGCATCAAAGCCGCGTTCAACGACACGATGGAATCCCGCGTGGCAAGATCATGCGAAGACAACAGCGCGATCAAATCGGACCGCCCTTCGGTCAGCACCGAGGCGAGCGAGCGCACCTTTAGTCCGTCTGGCAAACCACCGGATAATTCCTGCACGAAGAAGCCATCGGCCAGAACGATACGCTGCCGTGGCACGCGGGCAGCGGTGAATTCCTTGCGCAGCGCATCGATTGTTGCGCCGCCTTGGCACGTCGCAAGCGGCAAGGCATCGCGCATGAGCGTGCGCAGATCGGTATAATGCCAAGCCTCGATGCGCCGGTGCGGCAGCCCCGATACATTGAAAGCCTTAAACGAAGCCTCTCGCCATTTGGCCACGTCCGTGGTCCCGGGCAGCTCGGCCTTGGAAGCGTCGAAGGCGCGGGCCAGGAAGATTTCGGCAGGCGTTCTCGCCGGAATGATGTCAGCGTTCATTGCCATTTTCTTTTATGCGACGGCCGGCTCGGCGACGTAATCGCGGTATCCGCTTTTTTCCAGTTCGACCGCCAATTCCCTGCCGCCACTGCGGACGATTCGACCCTGCGCCATCACATGCACGGTGTCCGGCACCACGTGGTCGAGAACACGCTGGTAATGGGTAATGATGAGGAAACCGCGCCTTGGCGAGCGCAGCGCATTGACGCCATCGGCGACCACCCGCAAGGCGTCGATGTCGAGGCCTGAATCGGTTTCATCGAGAATTGCGAAAGCTGGCTCCAGGAGCGCCATTTGGAGAATCTCCATGCGTTTTTTCTCGCCGCCGGAAAAACCGACGTTGAGCGCGCGCTTGAGCATGTCCTGGCTGATCTTGAGCTTGCCGGCCGATGCCTTGACCCGTTTCATGAAATCCGGGGTCGAATACTCTTCTTGGCCGCGCTGCTTGCGCTGAGCGTTCAAAGCCGCCTTGAGGAAGGTCGAGGTCGCGACACCGGGAATTTCCGTTGGATATTGGAACGCGAGGAAAAGCCCCTTGGCGGCGCGGAGGTCCGGCTCGAGGTTTAAGAGACTGTCGCCGTTCAGGAAGACCTCGCCAGTCTCGACCGTATAGTCCTTGCGGCCCGCGAGGACATGGGACAACGTCGACTTGCCGCTCCCGTTTGGCCCCATGAGCGCGGCAACCTCCCCGTCCTGAACGGTGAGATCGAGATCATCGAGGATTTGGCGTCCACCGATGGAAACTTTGAGGTTTTTAACTTCGAGCACGATTTTTCCTCGGCCAAATATCAGCAGGTTTGAACATTTGAGCGCCGGTTGCCCGCTCGAATTTTCGCTTCTCCGATCGCGGAAATTCTTGGCTCCGTTCTGCGTGATTTTCCGGATAGGCCGACGCAAAAAGGAACCGCCTGTTGCATCGCCGAAGAGGGAGCGGAGTTAGCCGACGCTCCCTTCGAGCGAAATCGCGATCAATTTCTGCGCTTCCACCGCGAATTCCATCGGCAGCTGCTGCAACACATCGCGCACGAAGCCGTTGACGATCAAAGCCGTCGCCTCCTCGCCCGAAAGCCCGCGCTGCATGCAATAAAACAGCTGATCCTCGGAAATTTTCGAGGTTGTCGCCTCATGTTCGAATTGCGCGCCAGGGGTCTTCGATTCGATATAGGGCACCGTATGGGCGCCGCACGAATTGCCGATGAGCAGCGAATCGCAATTGGTGAAATTGCGGGCGCCCGTGGCTTTCCGGTGCGCCGAAATCTGACCGCGATAGGTATTTTGCGATCTGCCCGCGGAAATTCCCTTTGAAATGACCCGGCTCGTCGTGTTCTTGCCGAGATGGATCATCTTGGTGCCGGAATCGACCTGCTGGAGGCCGTTGGAAATCGCGATCGAATAGAATTCGCCGCGCGAATTGTCGCCACGCAGAATGCATGACGGATATTTCCAGGTAATCGCGGATCCGGTTTCAACCTGAGTCCAGGAGATCTTGGAATTTTCGCCCCGGCAATCGCCGCGCTTGGTGACGAAATTATAGATCCCGCCCTTGCCGTCGGCGTCGCCTGGATACCAGTTTTGCACCGTCGAATATTTGATCTCGGCATCGTCAAGGGCGATCAGCTCGACGACCGCGGCATGCAGTTGATTTTCGTCGCGCTTGGGTGCCGTGCAGCCCTCGAGATAGGAAACGTAGCTGCCCTTATCGGCGATGATCAGCGTGCGTTCGAACTGGCCTGTGTTTTGTTCGTTGATCCTGAAATACGTCGAGAGTTCCATCGGGCAGCGAATGCCCGGGGGAACGTAAACGAAGGACCCGTCGGAAAATACCGCGCTATTCAGCGTCGCGTAGAAATTGTCCGTCGTGGGCACCACCGATCCAAGATATTTCCGGATGAGGTCTGGATGGCTATGCACGGCTTCCGAGATCGGACAGAAAATTACCCCGGCCCTGGCCAGTTCCTCCTTGAAGGTGGTGACGACCGAGACCGAGTTCGAACACCGCATCGACCGCAATTCTGCGATCCAAGCCGATGCCGGCAAGCGCCTCCTGTTCACGCAACGGAATTCCGAGCTTTGCGTAAACCTTCAGAAGCTCCGGATCGACTTCGTCAAGCGACTTCGGACCAGCCGCCGTCTTGGGCGCGGAATAATAGTAAAGGTCCTGATAGTCGATCTTCGGAAAGTCCACCCTGGCCCAGCGCGGCTCTTGCATCGTGAGCCAGCGCCGGTAGGCGCCGAGCCGCCATTCGGTCAGCCAAGCGGGCTCGTCCTTTTTCGCCGAAATGAACCGGACAGTGTCTTCGTTGAGACCCTTCGGGGCTTTGTCGGATTCAATATCGGAGAAAAAACCATACTTATATTCGCTGACGCCGATCGCCTTCACGCGATCGACGGTCTCTTGTACCGCAGGCATGCCGTTCTCCTCACCTCGGCGGTTTCAAGGACCGCTGGTTCAGATGTCGTAGAGTACCTTATAAAGCAGCGGAAGGGAACCCAATAAAGTAGGGGCAAGAAACCCAGCCGGTATTCGCCGGAAATTAGCCCGGTTGTTCATGCGGCGGACTTGTCCCGCCTCGCCCTGATTGTACTTAGCGTCCTTTCGAGAGCCTCAACGAACGAACTGCAATCTTCCCGCCGCGAATTCCATCCGAGACTGATCCTGATCGCGCCACTCGCCGCGTCCGGCTCCACGCCCATCGCGCTCAAGACGTGCGAACGTTTCACCTTTCCCGACGAACAGGCCGAACCCGACGATACCGCGATACCCTCCATATCCAAAGCTATCAGCAACACTTGCGCCTCGATGCGGGGCAGGGCGAAGCAGGAGGTATTCGGCAATCTCTCCGCCCCGGCGCCGAAAAACACCGCGCCCGGCGCGACGCGCGAAATTTCCGCCTCCAACTCGTCCCGCCAGACGGATAGGGCCGCCGCTTCCTCCCGCAGCCGGGCCTTCGCGGCGGCAAGGGCAGCGGCCATTCCGGCAATGCTGGCAACGTTCTCGGTTCCCGCCCGTAGCCCCCGCTCCTGCCCGCCGCCGCGCAGCAGCACATCCCTTATGTGGTAAGCGTCAGAGCGAAAACAAAGCGCCCCGGCGCCTTTTGGGCCGCCGAATTTATGCGCCGACAAGACGATCGCATCCGCTCCCAAGCTCCCGATGTCACAATCGATCCTGCCTGCCGCCTGAACCGCATCGCAGACCACGAACCCGCTCGCCGCATGGATCATCTCCGCCGCCGCCGCGACCGGCTGAATAACCCCCGTCTCGTTGTTGGCGGCCTGAAGGGCCAGCATAATGCGATGCCCCGAGGCGCTCGCGCGGGCGAGGGTGGCGCCAAGCGCCTCGATATCGAGCACGCCTCGAGGCGTCAGGCCGGCAAGTTCAAGTTGCGCGGGGGCAAAACGATGGCCTGCAAGGACCGCCGGATGTTCCCCGGCACTTGCCACAAGCAGGCCGAAGGGCCTTTTTTCGTCCGGCGTCTCGATAGAAGGCGTCAGCGCCAAATTCAGCGCCTCCGTCCCTCCTGAGGTAAAAACGACGTTTTTGGGCGCGACGCCGGCAAATGCGGCCACCTCGGCGCGGGCAGCTTCGATTATGGCCCGCGCGGTTCGCCCTTCGGCATGAACGGAGGAGGCGTTGCCGCAAAGATCAAAGGCCGCGCACACTGCCTCGCGCGCCGCCGGATGCAGGGGCGCCGTGGCGTTATGGTCAAGATAAACGCGAGTCCGCGACACGAAAGAAATCCGCAACCTGAGGAACTAAAGCCTATGCGCCGGTTGGCGAGATCAGCCGCTCACGGCAGCGTCGGCGTTCCCTTATGGGGCAACTGCTGTCACGGGCCGGTCACGGCGAGAACGGCTTCCCTGACCTTTGCCAAAGCAAAATGCCCGATCATATCCAGGTCGAGGTGCGGAAGGTTCGGTAACTCGTTTGCAACCACAACGGCATCGACGATCGCCGGGCCATCGACCGCAAAGGCTTCGTTGATTGCAGCCTTCAACTCACCGGGCTTCGTGGCCTTGAATCCATGGCCGCCGCAGGCGCGGGCGAGCGACAGGAAATCCGGATTGGGAAATTCAATTCCCTCCCGGAACGGGGGCAGGCCCACGCTCTCCGCCTCCAACGTGATAAGACCGAAGGCGGAATTGTTGTAGATCACCACCTTGACCGGCAGCTTATGATGCACTGCGGTCAGAAATTCGCACATCAGCATATTGAATCCGCCATCGCCGCAGAGCGCAATCACCTGGCGCGAGCGATCCAGCGCTTGCACCCCGTTGGCCTGAGCGAGCGCCGTTCCGACGGCCCCGTTGTTGAAGGAACCGATAATCCGCTGCGATCCGCTTTGCCGGATCCAGTTGCCGGACCAGAGCGTGTTTAGACCGGTGTCGAGGGTGAATACCGCATCGAGCTTGGCCAGATCGCTGACCGCTCGGGCGACCGCCTGCGGATGGATGCGATCCTTGCTTCGCGCCGGATCGGCCTGCTTGTCCAGCATCTCATCCCACTTCTGACGCTCCTCAGTCACCTTGTCCCAGAAGTGCGTGTTGGTCTTGGACGCGACCTCGTCGAGCAACAGCTTAAGGGTCGGGCGAGCGGAGCCGGTGACGCCGAGTACCGTCGGAGCGCGGCGTCCAAGCACTTGCGGCCGCTCGTCGATTTGGATGACGGTCCCTTTGCTTGGCAGGAAATTCGAGTAGGGATAGTCCGTGCCCACCATCAGCAAGAGATCGCAGCCCATGATTGCATTGTACACGGCCTTGGTGCCGATCATTCCGATGCCGCCCATCCATCGCGAGTCATCATATGGCATGATGTCTTTGCCCTTGACCGAATGGATCAGCGGGGCCTTGAGCCGGTCTGAGAGGGCGCGCAGTTGATCGGCTGCCCCGCGGCATCCGCCCCCGCACATGATCACCACGCTGTCCGCCTGGTCGATCAGGCGGGTGATTTCGGCGATATCTTCGTCGCTCGCGGCAAACTCCGGACGCGGCTTCAGGGTTGCCACACTTGAGAGCTCTCCTTCAGCCCTGGCCGCGATAACGTCTTGCGGAAGCGTCAAATGAGCGACGCCCCGGCCCGCGTAGGCTGTTGCGATTGCCTGGTGAAAGACGCCTGGCGCCTGCTCTGGGGAAGTGATTGTTTCCGTATAGAGGGAGACGTCGCGGAAAAGAAGATCTGGCTTTGTCGTCTGGAAGAAATCGATCCCCTGCATCTTGCGCGGCATGTCACCGGAGAGAGCCAGGACGGGCGCATGGTCGCGGCTGGCTTCATAGAGGCCAGCAACCAGATGCGTGCTGCCGGGACCCGTGGTGCCGGCGCACACCGCGAGCTGTCCGGTGAGCTTGGCTTGGCCGGCGGCGGCCAGCGCCGCTCCTTCCTCATGACGGACGCCAATCCATTCGATATTGCTTCGACGGAGCGCGTCGGCTAGCGGATTCAAAGAGTCGCCGATTAGTCCGAATATTTGCTTGACCCCGGTCTGTTCGAGCACACCGATCAAGACTTCCGCGACCGTTTGTGACAACCGTGTCCCCTTTTTGCTGTAAGCCGGCTCCATTCCCGACCGTCGGGTCCCCAGATTGAGCGCGTCAGTTGGAAGCGCAAATGCCCCGGAATTGGAATTGCGGGCCTTTCCGCCGAGAGGACCGTCGGTCTGGAATTCCGCAAACCCGCGGGTGACAGCAGCCGCGAAAGGCCGGTCGCGGTCCCCCCCAGGCCACCATTAGCCGGGATTCCTCAGATGCCTCCCACGCTAGCGTGAATATTAGGCGTTTTTTGAACTGGATGGAAGTCCAAGTTTGAAGTACGGCCGGTAGGGGTATTGCGCGCATCCCGAATGGCGTTCGGGGGTCTGATCAGCCCGTTTTAACAATTCCTTTTTGAGGACATGTTTCCACGTGCTGCGCAAGCGCTCTAGGCAACCCGCCTGCCCCTAATGCTTGCAATCCAAAAGAGCTTGCAATCCAGTGGGGCATACGTGCTAGAAGATCCGCCGGGATCGTCAGGATTTCGCGGAACCGGACATCGACGCGCGTCCCTTGCGCCCATTCGCCACGCTTCATCTTAGGCGCCGCGCGGCTCCCAAAGTCAAGCGAGCCACAAACGCCGACAATGCGCGCCAGGAATGCGCGCCAGGTGGGAAATGTCGAATTGGACGGAAAATCCGCCTGATCGTTTAGGGCCGCTTGCGTCGCGTAGCCGCGCGCCTATCTCAGCGGAGTAAGGATGCCCGAGGTCAAGTTCAACGGTCCCGGCGGCCGCATCGAGGGCCGGTTTCATCCTTCGACGATACGCGGCGCGCCGATCGCGATCATCTTGCACCCACATCCGCAATTCGGCGGGACGATGAACAATCAGATCGTCTATAATCTCTATTATACGTTCGCGGAGCGCGGCTTTTCCGTGCTGCGTTTTAATTTTCGCGGTGTCGGGCTTTCTCAGGGTTGTTTCGACCACGGCCAGGGCGAATTATCGGACGCGGCGGCAGCACTCGACTGGGCGCAGGCCATCAGCCCCGAGGCGCGGGCCTGCTGGATCGCCGGAATCTCGTTTGGCGCCTGGATCGGCATGCAGCTTTTGATGCGGCGGCCGGAAATCGAAGGTTTCGTCGCGATCGCGCCGCCGGCCAGCCGTTTCGATTTTTCGTTTCTCGCGCCTTGTCCTTCCTCCGGACTTTTCGTGCATGGAGATCGCGATCGGGTCGCACCCTTGAAAGAGGTTACCGGTCTGATCGAAAAGCTCAAGACTCAGAAGGGCATCTCCATTGAGCATGTGATCATTCCAGGCGCCAACCATTTCTTCGAAAACTGCATCGAGCTTTTGGCGGAGGAGGTCGGGCTATATCTCGACCGCCGCCTCGGCAACCCGCCGCGGCTTCCAACGCCGACACGGAGCGAGCCGGCGGAGCGGCGCTAAGTCACCTTTTGGTGAGGCGCGAGCCACACGCCTTGGATCCGTAGCCTCACTCCTTGGCGCGCTCGACGTAGGAGCCATCTTCCGTCTGAACGATGACGCGGACGCCCGGCGAAATATGCGGCGGCACCATCACCCGCGCGCCGTTCGAGAGTTTCGCGGGCTTATACGAAGACGATGCCGTTTGACCTTTCATCGCGGGCTCGGTCGCGACGACTTCGAGCGTCACCCGCGCGGGCAGTTGAATTCCGACGGCGGTGCCGTTGAAGACAGATAGCACGCAAATCATGCCTTCCTGCAAATAGATCGCCTGGTCTCCAACGACCTCGGCGGGCACGACGATCTGATCGTAAGTGTCCGTATTCATAAACGTGAAGCCATCGGAGTCCTGGTAGAGAAAACTGAAATTCGAGTCCTCGACATAGGCGCGCTCGACCTGCTCGGTCGTTTTGTAGCGGTCGGTTGTTTTGACGCCGTCCGAGAGGCGCCGCATGTCGATTTGAGTCGTTGGCGTGCCTTTGCCCGGATGAAAGCTTTCCGCGGTCAAAACGACATAAAGCTGACCGTCCTCCCTCTCGATAATATTGCCTTTGCGGATTGAACTGGCGATGACTTTCACGGGCTTTCCCTATACGAAGATATGATTCCGGCTCGCCCCGGGGCAAAGGAGCCCAGGCTGGCGGATCGAACTCCGGGCGGCACAATAGCCATGTTCCGGCTTTTCGCCAGAGCATTTTCGGGCGAATGGTCTCCCCGGCTTGCCCCAAGAAAATGCGTCAAGGAAGAAACCGCAAGCCCCCTCCGGGCCGCATTTCCAGTAAAATGGCACCTATGAACACGCCCGCGCCCGAACGTTCGCCCTGGTGGCAACCGCGTGCTCACAGCGACCGGCGGCCTTTCCTCCTCGGCCGCGCCAGGATGGTTGAAGCCGCGCGTGCTTTTTTTTCGGCGCAATCCTTTATCGAAGTTGATACGGCTATCCTCCAGATTTCGCCCGGAAACAACGCCCATATCAGCGCTTTCCAAACTGAGATGTTGGACGATACTGGAGCAAAATCAAATTTTTATCTGCATTCTTCCCCGGAATTCGCGGCGAAAAAACTCCTCGCCGCCGGGGAAGAGCGCATTTTTTCCTTCGCGCATGTGTTCAGGAACCGCGAACGGGGAAGACTGCACCATCCCGAGTTCACCATGCTGGAATGGTATCGCGCGGGCGAGCCTTACCAGAGATTGATCGAGGACTGCATGGGCCTTCTCGCCCGCACCGTCGCCGCCGCGGGCAGCCGCGACCTGCGCTTTGGCGGCCATGTTGCCGATCCGTTCGAGGAGCCGGAAATCTTGACCCTGGCCGAGGCCTTCGACCGCTATGCCGGCATCGATCTTCTGGCCACGCTCAAGTGGTCCGAACCGGACCGCGCGGCGCTGGCGGCAGCCGCCCGCAATCACGGACTAAGAATCGTTGCGGACGACAGCTGGTCTGATATTTTCAGCAAGATCCTGGCGGCGAAGATCGAGCCGAAACTCGGCCATGGCCGCCCGGCGATCCTCATGGACTATCCGACGAGCGAGGCAGCGCTCGCCAAATTGCAGGAAGACACGCGTTTCGCGGAGCGGTTCGAACTTTATGCGTGCGGCGTCGAACTCGCCAATGGATTTGGTGAGTTGAACGATCCCGCGCAACAGCGGCGGCGCTTCGAAACGGAAATGGCGGAGCGGCTCAGGATCTATGGCGAGGCCTATCCGATCGACGAGGATTTCTTGCAGGCTCTCGCGATCATGCCCGAGGCTAGCGGCATAGCGCTTGGCTTTGACAGGCTGGCGATGCTCGCGACCGGAGCGTCCCATATCGAGCAAGTTGTATGGACGCCGGTTCAGCGGGGCTCACCCGTGAGATGAGCAAGCCTCCGGCAACTTTGCGCAGCGCCGCCGATCTGATCGGAGCCGGTCTCCTGCCCGATGCAAAAAAGGCCGCGATCGAGCGGGTCGCCGCGATCTATGCGATTGGCGTCACCGGCGCGGTCGCGGAGCTGATAGACCCCGCCGATCCGCGCGATCCGATCGCCCGGCAGTTCGTTCCGGATGTGGCCGAGCTCGATGAGCGGCCAGACGAAATGGCCGATCCGACCGGCGATCTCGCATTCAGCCCGGTCGAGGGCATTGTTCACCGCTATCCAGATCGCGCGCTCTTGAAATTGCTGCATATCTGTCCGGTCTATTGCCGGTTTTGCTTTCGCCGCGCGGTCGTCGGGCCAAACAGTCCAGTGCATCTCGCGCCGGAGTCGCTAGCCGCCGCGATGGGCTATATCGCGGACCATTCCCGGATCTGGGAAGTGATCATCACCGGCGGCGATCCGCTGACCTTGCCGGAGCGAAGGCTTGGCGACATCATGGCCAGGTTCAAAGCCATCGATCATGTGAAAGTCATTCGCCTGCATACGCGTGTTCCGGTCGCCGTACCTTCGAGGATCACGACGGAGCTTGCCGGTGTTTTGCTTTCTTCCGGCAAGACCGTCTATGTGGCCCTGCATGCCAATCATCCGCGCGAGATGTCCGAAGCGGCGCGCGCGGCCTGCGCAAGGTTTATCGACGCGGGCATCCCAATGTTGAGCCAGAGCGTGCTCCTTGCCGGAGTGAACGACGATATCGAAACGCTGACGAAGCTCATGCGCGCCTTCGTCGAGGCGCGCATAAAACCCTATTATCTTCACCAGCTTGATCGGGCACCGGGAACCGGGCATTTTTGGGTGACGATCGCAAAAGGCCAGGACTTGATGCGGCAGCTGCGCGGCCGCGTGTCGGGCCTATGCCAGCCCCATTACATGCTGGATATTCCCGGCGGCCACGGCAAGTCGCCGATTGGCCCGAATTATCTAACGGACCTATCTCCCGGCGAAACCTACGAGGTCATTGATTACAAGGGCCGACCGCACGTGTATCCGCCGCAAAAAACACGGTAAGAAGCGTCGGTTGCCTTTGAAGCGTGATTAAGCGAAAACCGATTTTGCGCCTGGCCGCGCGCGACACAAGGGAGAAGACTTGCTAAAATATCTTGCGTGCCTGATCGGTCTTTTTGCGCTCCTCACGGTAGTACCGCCGAGTGGCGAAGCTACCGCAAATCCGGCGCCGGTCCAAAAGCAGGACAAGGCTCAAGGGCCCGCGCAAAATCAGGGGCCGGCCAATGGTCAGACGTCGCAGCCAATGGGTCCGCCAGCGCCGCCGCCTCCCGCGCCGCCAGAGCACGCGCCGTTCGGTCCGGCCCTCGACAAACTCAGCGCTTCCCTAAAGCAAATCGAAGCAAGCCTCGAGCTTCACGATCTGACCGATGCGGATCTCCAAGCCTTGCGGCAGCAGATCGATCCGATTTCGGACGCGGTAGCCGATGTGCTCGACCGTCTGACCCCGCACCTGGCCGGGATCAAGGCGCGCCTCGACCAGCTCGGTCCGAAACCGGACAATTCCGCGCCGGCCGAAAGCCCGGCGGTGACGGCGGAGCGCGCCGACCAGCAAAAGCTCTATAGTGACACAGACGAACTTTCGAAACGCGCCCGCCTGCTCGCGGTCGAGGCCGATCAGACCGGCGCAAATATTACGGCACGGCGGCGTGCTTTATTCACGCGCTCACTGTTCGCGCGAGCGGCAAGCATAGCGGACCCCGCGCTCTGGACCGATGTCTGGCGCGAAGCGCCAAGCGACACGGCCGCCGTCAAAGCGGTGTTCTGGGCATGGATGAACGGCATCAACGCCCGGCTCGATGGCCAGCGCCGTCCGGTTTTCTGGGGCTCGCTCGCCCTGATCATTGTGCTTTATTGGCCGCTTTCGCGGCTGGCGCTCCGCATCCTCGCCCGCAGTCCCACGGTGGCGGAGCCCAGCCGTTTTCTCAAAATTCTCGGCGCCTGGTGGATCGCGCTCGTCATCGCGGTTCCGGCGGCCGCAATGATTTATATTATCAGCCTGGTCTTCCATGCCTTCGATCTTACCAACGCGCAGTTGCAGCCTTTCATGCAGGCTTCCGGCGAGGGGGTGATCCGCATCGCCGCGGCGGCGGGAATAGCGCGCGGCCTGTTTGCGCCGACACGCCCCAATTGGCGGCTGCCGAAGATTAGCGATAGGGCGGCGGAAGGCATCGTTCGCATGGCGATTAGCCTGGCTTGCATCGTCTCAGTGACCCGGCTTTTCGAAGCTCTCAACGACATTGTCGGCGCCTCCTTACCGGTCGCCGTCACGATGCGCGGGCTTGCCGCCTTAATCGGAGCGATCATGCTCGGCGTCGAGCAGTGGCGCTTTGGCAGCACCTTGGAGACCGACGAATATTTCGGCCCTGAGGTCACCAGGCATAGGGGCTGGTTCGATCTTTTGCGCCTGGCCTCCTGGGCGGTGACTTTCACCATCACCATCTCCATTTTGATCGGCTATGCCGCCTTTGGCAGTTTCTTGCTTGAGCAATTTGTCCGGGTTTTCGTCGTCGCATGCATGTTGTTCATGTCGATCGTTCTCGCCGAAGAGGCCATCGGCGAAGCCCTTGCGCCAACGGCACGAATCGGGCACCGTCTGATCATCAGCATCGGCTTCAATCGCAACTCGCTTGAACTCGCGGGTGTCCTCTTCGCCGGCCTGATCAGGCTTGTGCTTTTCGCCGTTGCGGCAGGACTCGTCCTGGCACCCTGGGGGCTGCAGCGCAGCGATGTCCCAATCGATTTCGGCGCCGCCTTTTTTGGCTTCAAGGTCGGCGACGTAACGATCTCACCATTCAGCATTTTCATCGCCATCGGCCTCTTCGCGCTGGCCTTCGGGATGTTTCACGCGGTTCTGCAATGGGTCGATTCGAAGCTGTTTCCGCATTTGAATTTCGATGTAGGGCTGCGGAATTCGATCCGGACGAGTCTGGGTTATTTCAATTTTCTCGTCGCGGCTGGCCTCGCGCTCAGCTATCTTGGATTGAATTTCGAAAAGCTCGCCATTATCGCTGGCGCTCTATCGGTCGGCATCGGTTTCGGCCTGCAGTCGATCGTCAATAATTTCGTCTCGGGCCTAATCCTGTTGTGGGAGCGCGCCGTAAGGGTCGGCGATTGGATCGTGGTCGGCAGCGATCAGGGTTTTGTGCGCCGCATCAATGTCCGCGCGACCGAGATCGAGACGTTTGATCGCGCCCAGGTGATAATACCGAACTCGAGCCTGATCACCGGCGTCGTCACGAATCTCGTGCGGAACGACCGGACGGGCCGGATGGTGATACCTCTCACGGTCGCGGCGTTCGCTGATCCGGAGAAAGTTCGCGAGGTCTTGATTGCGATCGCCAAGGCAAATCAGCTCGTTTTGGCCATACCAGCCCCGCAAATCCTGTTTACCGGCATGTCGGCCAGGGCGCTCAACTTCGAGCTGCGTGCTTTCGTCGGCGACGTGGAAACCAGCGTCCGGGTTAAGAGCGACCTTAACTTCGAGATCTTTAGGCGATTTAAGGAGGAAAAATTCTTCGACGCTCCGGCACCGGACGCGACGAAGGTCGAGATCGTCAGCTTCGAAAATCTGGGAAGCTTAGCGAAACCCTTCGATGAGATTTCTACGGCGAACCAGCCAAAGCGCGGAGCCCCAGGACGATGAACCGCCGTCGTCGGGATCGAAATAACTCCGGTACCGCGACCCGCTCTAAGTGTCGCCTGCTACCAGTTTTTTGGCGACCTCGCGCTTGAGAGCCAGCGCGCCGCGCGAAAGCCCGGCGTCGCTCGCCTTCGACAAGAAAGCATCGAGACCGCCGCGATGTTCGACCGTGCGCAACGCCGAGGCGCTCACCCGCATCCGGACTTTGCGCTGCAACACATCGGATATCAACGTCACATTGCAGAGGTTCGGCAAAAACCGCGTCCGCGTTTTGTGGTTCGAATGGCTGACCAGATTTCCGGTCTGCACGGCCTTGCCGGTCAATTCGCAACGGCGGGACATTCGCTTTTCCTCGCTATACTTCGACCGGTGAGATGCCTCGCGCCCAGTCAAGCCGAGCCGAAAACGCCGGCGGGCAAGCCTTCCATTGCGCGGGATGGGACCTGACGTCTCTTAAGTTAGGGTCTCGCCGGCGTCAAGGACGGGCGGCGGAAAACCCAAGGCAATCGGGCGAAGAATTGTGTGGCAAGCGGGTCAAAGTGCTGATTCCGTCGAAATCCTTTGATTCGATTTGCGGACGGCGGCGATGGCTTACGTGCGTTGCGCGGCCAGTTCTCCATTGTTGGCGCCAACGGCTTATTCTTCATGTGACGGCTCGTCGCCGTCCGCGCTTTTACCGGCCCCTGATTGGAGCGCCATGATAGCTCGTTCCCAATGACCCCTGGCGCTCGCATCAGTGCGGCGATTGAAATTGTGGCGGAAATCGAAGCCCGCAAAAGGCCCACCGCCGATGCGCTGAAGGATTGGGGTCTCTCGCACCGGTTCGCGGGCTCGAAAGACCGCGCCGCGATCGCCTCGCTTGTCTTCGACGCGCAGCGCAAGCGCGCTTCCTCCGCGTATATGATGGGTGACGAAACGCCCCGCGCGATCGTGCTTGGCGCCTTGCGTCAGGTGCGGGAGATGAGCGCCGGCGCGCTGGCGGCGCTCTGTTCGGGCGAAGGTCATGCACCGCCCCCACTCAACGAAGCAGAGCTAGAACGGCTTTCGGCCGGCGACCTGACCGGAGCGCCAAGTTTTGTCGCGGGCGATTTTCCCGCGTGGCTGGAACCGTCGTTGGCCGCGGTCTTCGGGCCGGCCGTTGTCGCGGAGATGAGCGCGCTTGCCACGCGCGCGTCTGTCGATCTTCGCGTCAACACGCTAAAAGCGACGCGCGAGAAGGTGCTCGCGAGTTCTCGCGCATCTGCGCGCGGCTCCAACGCCGTATTCCCCTTTGGGGTTGCGTTTGCCTCTGGCGCCGGACGGGCGCGGCCCGGCGCTTGTGGCTGAGCCCGCCTACATCAAAGGCCGCGCCGAAATTCAAGACGAAGGCTCGCAGCTCGCCGCGATTCTTGCCCTCGCAAAATCAGGCGAACAGGTGCTCGATCTCTGCGCCGGCGCAGGTGGCAAAACTTTGGCGCTTGCCGCGTCGATGCAAAACAAGGGTCAGATCCACGCGACCGACCGCGATGGGGCAAGACTCACGCGGAGCATCGCCAGAACTCGAACGCGCCGGGGCACGTAACGTTCAGTTGCATGCGCCGCGCGGGAAAAACAATGTGCTCGCCGGTCTCGAAGAGCGCTGCGATCTTGTTTTGGTCGATGCGCCATGCACCGGCACGGGCACCTGGCGGCGCAGTCCGGACGCCAAATGGCGGATAAGACCGGGCGCCCTGGCGATCCGCATCGAAGAGCAGGACCTTGCCCTGGTGGAGGCCGCGCGTTTCGTCAAGCCGCGCGGACGGATACTTTACGCGACGTGTTCGGTTCTGCGCGAGGAAAACGAAGACAGGCTCACGGCGTTTCTTGGCTCTCATGCGGACTATAAAAGCCTTCCGGCGCTGGAGCTGGCGGAAATGGCGCGGATGCCTGGCCTTGGGCCGTTCGCTTCGCGATTTGGTTTTGGTCTGCGTCTCACGCCGCTGACGAGCGGCACCGATGGCTTCTTCATCGCCATGCTCATGCGTGGCTAGAGCACGATCGTTTCAAGCGAGCGGGAGTTTCGAATATTGCGCCGGCGCCGTGGCGGGAATGGTGGGAATCTGCGGCGTTCGCGGGCTAGGGGACGATCATAAGAGCCGCAACTATGTATGATTTTGCACGGCCACGAGCCACATGTGCGCCCCCTGTGTAGGTGTCGCCGTCCAGGTGACATTGTGGGTGCCAGCAGTGGAGACATCTTTTGTTGCGACAACGGCTTCAACGGCACATCCGGCGAACAGTTGCGAATTGATGACGGTGAATCCGTTGTTTGGAGATGCCGTTACGGAGGCGGCGCCAGAATCGCCTACCCAGATGGCGACCAAAGTGGCCGGACCCGTGGTCGTGACATTCAAGCTGGTTTGTGGAGGGACGGTTACTCTGTTCCATTGAGCGTCCTGAATCACGCCGCCGCCTTTGACCTCGACCGTCGCGAGTGTGATCTCGTCTGGTCCAGGCAAAGGCGCGGTTACGATATGCCCGTTGCCGCCTACAGCAGAAAGGGAGGCGTACAGTGCTTCGCCGGAATTCGGCCACAACGGCAAAAAATCATGGACCGATCCGATCATGCGGTATGCGTTGCCTTTGTTATCCGTCGGCAACGTTGACGATGTGAATGCGCTTTTTTTTCCCCTGCCAACCCATGCCAATATCGTGCTTCCGGAGGCTTGGGTGATCATTGAAGGCGCTGATATGCCACCTGATTTGATCGTCCGCCAAAGCCAGCCGGTGAAACCGATACATGGGTAAAATGCGAGCGCGTGAGCGCCAATCGTTGGGAAACTTGTCGCCGCCTCGGACTGCGTTGCCAAACTCACACTCCCTGACTGACTTAAATTGGTGCCGGCCGCGTCATATGCGGAGACGGCATGGGCGTACGTGGCGCTCGCCGCGCGGCTGGTGCCAGAGTAACCGGTGGAGGTAGTCCACGCCGGGGTAATTCGCGAGGTTAAGATCGCGGCCGTGGCGAGACCACGCGGCGTGGCCGGCGGATTGGTATCATCGTCGGCGGCAAGCTTTGTCGTCGATACCGGCAATACCAGCATTACGGCGGAGAATACGAGCGATAGTGGCAGCTTGTTGGACAACAAAGTCTTTATCTCTGTTTCCGATGAAATTTTTGGGACCTATATAGGTGCTTGACCCGGCCGCGCATTTTCCCGCTACGAAGAAGTCCTAACGGGATGGGAAGCTTGCGGCCGCCATGGAGGATGTGCGGGCGCTGCTGGCCGGCGAGGGGGCGTTAAGAGCGTCTAGAGCGCCGCCGGTGCAAACGAGTTTGAGTATTACATAACATTTAACAACTGGCCAAGGATGAATTTATGCCGGAAATCGCGCGCCTCAAAGGCGAGATCGAGGCCGTGCCCCGCATCAATCGGAAAAATTGCAGCTGACGACCCCGCTATCATGTTGGCGGAGGACTTGCCGGTTGCCGCCGTTTTGGGCAAAGTCAGGGTTTGCGTTCAAGTAACCCGGCATGGGAGACCGCGCGCGTGAATGTTTTGCGGCTCGTGCTGTTGGGCCTTGCCGCCCTTGGCGCGATAGTTACCGGCGCGGCCCTGCTGCAAAAGGCGATCCGCTCGGAAACGTCGTCCGCGCCCTTGATCGCTACGGCGTCCACGCGCCCGGGCAAGCCGTGGACGTCGCCTGATGAAATCGACGCCGCCCGGCGCGCTTTTGGAGAAAAGCTCAAAACGGCGCCAGAATACGCGGCTTTCTTCGACCGCCTGAAAACTGTCTTTCCTTCCGAATACGAGTTTTTTCTCGCGGCCTTTGCCCAGCGTTTCGCGGCAAGCGGCGAGATTGCAAGCGCCGATCTGCTCATGGCGGAAGCCGCCCGCTCCTTGCGCCTTTCACGCGGAATTCTGGCGGCCAAAGCTGGCGGGCCCGCTCTGGAACATATTTTTGAATTGCACTTCGCAATGTTGCGCGCACTCGGGGTCAAGGATTTGCGCCTATGCGTCAATTTTCTCTATGGCAGCGAGAGCCCCGGCTTTTTTGAATTTTCGGCGCAAAACCGTGGTCTTGTCGCCGCCATGGCAATTGCTGGCATCGACGCCATCCATGATGGCGAAATCCAACGGATCGAGAGACCGGCTCCAACTGACACAGATTTCGACGAGCTCGAAAAGGCTTTGCGCGCTAAAGGTCTCGAGACCCCGGAAATCGACGCGCTTCTCGACGGCAAGGCCAGCGATCCACCCATCGGCGACGCAAAAATGTGCCGTGCCGGTCAGGTCTATCTTGAAACCCTCGCCGCGATGCCAGAGTCCACAAGGTTGCGAATTTACGGTCTAGCTGTCGAAATCATGGCGCGATCATGATTGCAACCGGCAGTTCATTTGGAACCCGCGGAAGCCTCGCCCTACTGCCGCCGCAAGTTTCGTTTTTGCTCGCCAAGCTGAGTGGCCTTGAGTTGGCGGCCCAAGCGAATTTAGGGGGGAAGCCGCATGCTGCAAGGACGCAAAGCGCGCCGCGAGGAAATCGAAGCGCGCCTCGAACGTGCCGAAAAGACGCTTTCCGCAACGCGAAATTCGGCGAGCGGCCGCAGCCGCGCGGTCCTGCTTCATCTCGAAAGGGAAATTCAGGCGAGCAAAAAGGAGTTGGCATTGCTTGACGCACAAGCGGCCGACTCGGGCAGCGCCAACGCGTCTGGCGCTTCCCAACTATAGCCACGGCCCTTCGCGGGCCCGCTTGAGCCGGCTATTGAAAGATTTTCGCGGCGTTTTCGAGGGTCTGCCACACACCCCAGGCGAGCGGAATTCCGACCAATGCCCAAGCGAGGAACGCCTGGGCATCGAGACCGCCCCGGCCGATTCCGTAGGCGCCCTTCGACCCAATAGCCAGGCCGCGCGCCGAGGGGATTTTTTCCCATTCCTCCCTTATGTGCCAGTTGGCGTGAGCCGGCCGGATCAACGCATTGCAAATGAATCCGGCGACGAGGAGGCAGGCAAGAACATAAAAGATCAGGTCGTAGACATGATCGCGCGGAACGCCTTGCGCCACGCGCGTGTCATGCAGGAAATTGACGATTACCGGACTGGCGATCTCCGCCGTCGACCACGCGGTGAGCATACGGCCATGGATCGCGCCGACGAAACGCGCGCCAAAGATATCCGCGAGACAGGCGGGTGCGGTGGCAAATCCGCCGCCGTAAATCGAGGCGATGATGCAAAATGCGGCCGCGAAAACCACGACCGCCATCATGCCCGCGAGAGTGAGTGCGATAGCGTAACAAACCACGCCGAGCACGAAGAAGACAAAATAGGTCGTCTTGCGGCCAATCGAATCGGAAAGCGTCGCCAAAAAAAATCGGCCGCCGATGTTGAACAACGGGAAGAGCCCGACGAATCCACCCCCGATCGCGGCGGCCAGCGTTTTTTGCGCGTCGGAGAACTGCGTGAAACCTGTCGAAGGATCACGGATCAGAGCGCCCAGATGACCCAGAATTAGTGTGTTTTGAGCGCGTGTTTCAGAGCGACGTGATTGGCCGTGATCATGCGTGGCAGGCGGTGTCCACCCGTCCGGGCTCCATCCGTCGGGCGGCACGCGATAGCCGAAGGCGCCGGCGATCATGTAGACGAAATAGCCAAACCCAAGAACGATGAGGGTTTGCTACACGCCGACCGACGTCGGCGTCTTGAACTGGCATTCCCCAGATAACCGGGAATGTGCCAAGCGCGTATCATTGATCTCCTGCCGTGACATCGGACATTCGTCCTATACCGGCATTATTTTCCGGATCGCCCGCTTATTGAGGTTGAGATTGCCGCGCTGCGGCGCTGCTGTGGTGCTCCGGCACACCAAAACCAGTGACATGGGCGGATCGCGCACCGGACAATACAGAGTTGGTTGTGATCAAGACGCACTTCTCCCTTAGTTTTTGCTCGACGCATGACGACCGAACACTTCACGCAGGCGCTGGATTGGGCGGCGGCCGCAGGTCGGCGATCATTCGTAGGATGTCCGCGAAGAGATTTTTCGGAATGGCGACTTCGGCCATCTGAAACGCGACATAGCGGCCATGGCTCACGATCTTCGCGCCGATCTTGATCAGCTTTTCCTTCAGGCTCGTCAGTGACCAATCCTTTATCGGTTCGGGCGTCGCCAGCGTGCGCAGAAAATTACCGAGATTGTAGGCCAGCGCATGAAGCTGGAGACGGACGGCGTTAGCAGCGAACGACCGACATGATAGCCGGGTCCACTTGATTGCGCCTTTTCCTTCCTTGATCCATTGCTCACACGTGCCGCGCTTGTTGTAGAAGGCGACGACATTCTCGGCGGAGCGCGCCATGTTCGTCACGATGAAGCCGACGCGCGGATAAAGCTCGCCCGGATGCCATTCGACCTTGGCGATCACCCGACGCGGCTGCGACCAGCTTCCCGCTTGATAGGTGAAACTTGCATGGGATCGGCAGACGTCATTGGACGGGCGACCAACCGGGCGTTTGAGCAGATAGCCGATCCTCTCTTGCAAGATGTGATTGGCGGGCAGACGGATCGCATATTTGATCCGTTCTGCCTCCAGATATTCGTAAACTTCGGGGTTTGCGAAGCCGGCGTCGGCGCGGAAATAAATGCGTGAGACCTTGCCTTGATACCGCGCCACGACCGGCTTCAGCACCGCCTCCCATCCATCGGCGCTGTGAACATTGCCGGGGCGCAGGGCGCAGCGTTCCAAATCGCCATATTGGTTGAAAACGAACAGCGGATGATAGCAGGTGCAGTCATAGTGACCGTTCCAGACACTGTGTTCCTGTTCGCCATGCGTCGGGCTCATGCTCGAATCCATGTCGAGCAAGATACCTCTCGGCGGACGGCGACCATGAACGCTGTCGATCCATTTGCCGGAGAGATCAGCGAGCGCCGAAAGGTTCTTTTCCGCCGTGAGCCAGCGCGTCTCAAAGCGGCCCATCTGGCTCGGCGAAGCCGCTGCATCCGAGGCCGCCTTTCCGCCGACTATCCACCGCATCGCGGGATCATGGCGCAGGCGTTGAGCGTCGTTCACGTCTTCATATCCGGCAAGTCGCCCAAATATGGATTGCCGCAACATCCCGACGAGTGCATGCCGGCCATTCTTGCCAGTGCGTGCGTCGGAGAGCGCATCACCCGCCATCGCGCTGAGGCACAGCGCGTCGTCCAGTTCCCGGTATGCGAGCAAGCCTGCGTCGGAGGTAACCACCGATCCGCGAAAGTGAAGCAACAATCGGCGGTCGAAATCGAGCCTGAGAGCGCCATCATACGATTTACCCGCCGGGTTCGCCATGACGGCCTCATTCGATCCGAAATAACATGCTGATTATGTTAGCTGAATTGCGGCATCGACGCTGCAACTTATTGCCTCATCCGGCGTATGCGGGTTGAAATGGTTCATGAGCAGATTGGCGAGGGGCGAGCCGATCATCGCGCCGCCGCCAAACTCCATGATCGCCATGCCGCGCCGGTCGGGGAACCATTTGACGAGTGTCGATACCGGGGAAATATAGCCAAGACCAAGTCCGATCCCGCCGATCCCGCCCGAGCCGATCCAAAGCATCCACAGCTGATGCGTTCTGACGCCAATCGCCGATATCATCAGGCCGCCGCACCAGCAGAGCGCCGCGTAAACGCCCGCATTACACGGCCCGGCATGCTCGAGCCAGCCGCCTAAGATCGCGGCGGACGAGCCGAGAGCAACAAAAAAAGCGTGAACATCCAACCAAGATCGAACTGCGTCCATTAGCAATTCGTCACCATCAGCGCGGTGAGCGTGCCGAGAGTCTTATCCCAGAGTGTCGTCGCGGAGCCCGCGCAGGCCGGTACCTCGGCGCCGATCGCAGTCCCAACTGAACTTGACAAGGGCAACCAGAAAACGCTGAACCCATAGACCATGCCGATGCACAAATGAATGGCGAGGGCGGCGGGCGGTACCATCCACCGGTTGAAACCTGCGTTCGCAATAATTCTTTCGCGGCTGAGAATTCCGCCGCTCGCGGCGGCGGTGCCGTCCGGGTGATGCGATCCGCGCGGCTCCCGACCATTCGCTCGTACAATGCCGAATGGCCTGTCGCACCTCTTTCCATTTGAGCTTGAAGACCTGCGGGTCGAGTTCGGCACCGGCGAGGAACGTCAGGACAATCGCGCCTAACCCTGAGAGGAACTTGACCCAGGGTTCGTCGGTTCCGAGCACCCCCAAGCCAAAGATAAATTGAGCGATCGTTCCGACGGCGATTTCGGACAATGCCGTTGATACGCGCTGCCAGATCGAGAGAAGGGTCGCAACCGCGGCGAGACCCAGCCACAGTGCCGCAAGTGCCCATACACTGATCATGTTTTTTATCCTGTCAATTAAGGGGTCGTTCGTCCATCGTGCACGGTCGAGTCCGGCGAGCCTCACGCACCATCCGCCGGATCAAGACCATGCTTGCCGGTTGCGAATTTGTGCGAAAGAACTCGGAAAACCGGACCGCTCGGCGGATAAACGAAAAAACTCCCGCTAGTTGCTGTTGCACGGCAGGAGTTATTAGCCTCTTCGGCGATTTGGGGAACCCCATCCCCTTTTTTCGATGATCGATTCTAATCGAGAATCAAGCGAGAGTACAACTAGAAATCCGGCGCAAATTAGTGGGCGCGTGAACACCCGCACGATCCAATCTTCAAGCAATTCTTTCTACAAGCAATTCTTTAGGCAATTCTTTCTAGATGATGAGTCTCATTGATGCGTTGCACGCAAATGCGGCCATCAAGGATGTCGATCTCATTGATCGCGCATGGCTCCTGGGCGATCCGCCAATAAGCTGAGAGGGGTTGATCGAGAAGCTGCAAGAGCAGGGCTCGATTGACGCTGTCGTGGCCGACAAGGACGACGGTCTCCATTTCGGAAGCGTGACGTTCCAACACAAAGCGAAGGGCGTCGGCAGTCCGGGCCACAAGGTCCTGCAGCGAATCGCCCTCGGGGAATTGCACGAGATGCGGTGTCGTTTGCCAAATGGCAAAGAGTTCTGGCCATTTGGCCCGGACCTCGTCAAAGGTCCGCCATTGCCACTGGCCGTAATCAAGATCGTTAAGTGCCTCTATTGGTTCGCTTGCCACGCGGCAAGCCCTGGCAATTTCCTGTCCCGTTGCGACGCAGCGGCCCATTGGGCTTGTGTAGACCTTCGCCGGGTTCCAGGTTTTGGCGATCCGCGCCGCGACCGCCTTTGCCTGGGCACGACCGAGTTCAGTCAAGGGCAACTCGGTGCGGCCGCGGAAGCGCGCCGGCTTGATTCCTTCGACATGGCCATGGCGGGTTAGAATTATTTTCGTCAACTCATCTCCCTATAATGGCATTGCTCGATCGCAATGTGCGTAGCATGTCGTGTCGCTTGTAGCGTGGCTCCGCCAAGAGCGCTTCCCAGCATCACCCAAAGATAGAGCATCGGCGGCATTTTCCCTCACGGCCCGCGGGTTGCTGGGCGCTCCGGCGGCGACCAGGAAACCCGCCAGCTCAGCGCCATAATGGACGTTATGGCGGTAGTCGATAAAAACTGCTTGACGGTGACGCTAGTCTCTCAAGCTCCTGTTTGAATAATCGAGAGGCGTAATCTCGACCGCATAGCTTCCGCCCATGAGGCGGTCCCACGTCATTTCACGACAAGCACCGGACACTGTGCGTGTCGCACGATACGGTCCGCACGGGTCCCAACCAAACGCTCATACAATGTTGAACGACCTCCCGCCCCGATCACCAGCAATTCCACGTTGAGTTCGGCTGCGAGATCAACAACGCTTCGCACCGGATGTCCAGCCACGACATGGGTATGCAGTTGTACTTGGCTCTCTTCGGCCATCGCATGCGCGTGTTGAAGGACGCCGCGAAAACGCCCGGAGGCAGCTCCCGTTCCTTGCATCATCTGTTCGGAGGATTGCGGCGCATAGCCGATCTTATTGACCGAAACCATGTGCAGCTCTGAATTGTTCTGTTTCGCGATCGCAAGCGCAAGCGCCAACGCGCGAAGCGCATCGTCCGATCCGTCGTTGGCGGAGAGGATTTTACCGGGCACCCCACTCCTTCGTGACGGCGCCACTTCTGGTTCCGGCCGAGGCAGCAAGTGGCTTGGCAGAAAGAATGTATTGGCGACAAAGGTGGGGATGATCGCGGTTCCGATGATCGCCGCCACCAAGGTTGAAAACTGGCTACTATCGATGATCCCGTGCGACCGGCCGAACAAGGATGCGATCGTCCCAAAGCCGAGCCCCGTCGACATCAGGAGGGTCGTGTACATTGCCTCTTTGTTTGGCGAGCCGAAGAGCTTCGTTGCTGGTAAAACGCCAACGAACTTGGTCGCCATTTTGACAATAAGAAAAAAAGTGAATGCAGCTGGCGCCGCGACAAGCGCGGGAATCGAAACAAAAGTGCCCACTAGGATGAAATAGAATGGGGTCATCAATCCGAAAGTCAGCGTACGCAGACGCCGGATTAGCTCGTGATCCTTGCCTACGGTTCCGGCAAGCACCATTCCAACGAGATAGGCGGGAAGGACCGCTTCGCTGTCGGCCCAATCGGCGAACGCTCCCATTCCGAGAAGGCAAAAAAGCAGAAACTTTGTCTCGAACTCGGAAAGCCGACCTCCATACAGCTTGAAGAGGCGAGGGGTGAGCCACGGAAGAGCGAACAAGACCACGGCGGCAACCCCGAGGGATATCAAGGTTTTTATCGTAAACTGAGCGAAAATGAGGCCAAGCGCGCCGACTGACATTAGGTCGGTCACGAAGCAAGCGACCAAGATGGTTTTGCCGTACTCGGTTGTATTGAAACCGAATTCCAGCGTCACGGCGTATACGATGGCCGCCGAAGTCGTCGACATGGCAATCCCGGCAAGCCAACTCGGCATCACCCCCCATCCGAGAACATAGTGGGCCGCCGCCGCGCTTCCGAGAAATGGTAAAATGAAGCTCACAAGCCCGACCGTGGTGGCTTCCTTCCACTTGAGCTTGAAAATCGATGGATCGAGTTCGGCGCCCGCCAAAAACGTCAGGAGCATCGCGCCCGCACCGGAGAGAAACTTTACCCAGATGTCATCGGCGCCGAGCACGCCCTTGCCAGAGAGAAACTTTGCCCAGATGTCATTGGCGCCGAGCATTCCCGAGCCAATGATGGCGCCGATTATTAATTGCGCGACTATTCCGATGATGATCTCCGTAAGGGCAGTCGAGCCACGGAACCAGATCGAGACTAGGCTCGCGATCAGGGCAAGACCAAACCACAGTGCGGCAAGCGCCCAGACACCGGTCATGAATTATCCTGAGGGTTCGGAGGGGCGAAAAGGGGGGTTGGCGACGGCGGGCGATCCATCTGGGATCGAGGCCATCCCTGCGGGGCGCTATCATGCACGGGGACGGGAAATGGCAGAAAAAAAAGAGCTGGCAAAACCGCATTGAATGGCGGGCACACAAAGATCCTCCCCCGTATCATTACAGGGCGGCAGACGTCATCTGCCTCTTTGGCGGTTTCGAGGAGCCTCACCCCCTTCGAAGTTGCTCAGTCCTAGTCAAAAAATCGAATCATGGCAAGGCGAGGAAACTTTCGCTTGAATCCGGCGATCACAACTCGCGGACTTTCAGTTGTCGTTCCCCATTCAACGATCAGGAGCGGCCTGCCAGACCCGCCACAGAATCGCTAGGGCCGCGCCTTGCAGCAAGACAGAGACTGCGGCGAGCGCCGGCACGGACCAGCCGTAAAGCACGCCGAGCAAGCTGCTCCCGGCGAACCAGGCGAGGCCATAGGCGGCGTTGAAAATGCCATACGCGGTGCCCCGTTGCGAAACAGGCGCGAGCGGCGCGATCGCCGCGCGCATCACCGATGCCTGGGCGCCCATTCCAATGCCCCACAACACCATGCCGGTCATCGCCGCGGCCGGGCCACCAAGGAAGGCGAGGGGAGCGCTCAGCGCCGAGGCGCAAGTGGCAAGGATCATCGTGCCGATGCCAATCCGATCGAACAGGCGGCCGAGGAGGAGCGCGGCCAACGCTTCGGCCGCCATGGCGAGCGAATAAAGAACGGGGATCCAAACCGGCGCGATCAAACCGGTCTTGCCAAAATGAAATGCGATCAACGGAAAGTCGGCATAACCCGCCCCGATCAAGGCCGCGGCGGCGGCGTAGACCCAGAACCGGCGCGGCAAATGGCCAGGCGTCAAATCGGGAGGCGCCACATCGAGATCGCGCGGGTGCGGATAGAAATGGCGCGCGGCGAAGAGCAATATCATAGTGAGCACGGCGGGGATCGCCAATATGGCGAATGCGCCCTGATAGCCGCCTTTTGAATAGAGCGCGGCGCCGACGATCAGGGGCCCGAGAATGGCTCCACCCGAATCGAGCGCGCCGTGCAGGCCGAAACCCCAGCCAAGCCCGGTTTGGCTGCCCGCGTGCGACAGCATCGCGTCGCGCGCCGGGACTCGGATCCCCCTGCCTGCCCGCTCGGCGACGATGAGGAGAACCGCGAGCTCCCAGCGGCCGGTCAACGCAAGGAGCGGCACGGCCAAGAGATTGATGCCATAGCCAACAATCGTGATTGGCCAATAGCTGCCGGTGCGATCGCTGAGATAGCCCGATATGAGCCGCAATGCGTAGCCGAGGAACTCGCCAAAACCCGCGACAACGCCGACGATCGCGGCGCTCGCTCCGAGGACGCCAAGGTAAGGGCCGGTGACGCTGCGCGCGCCTTCATAGGTCATGTCGGCGAATAGGTCGACGACGCCAAGCAGCACGATGAACCTTATGGCGCCGTGGCGTGGAAGGCCGTTCCTGGCAGGCGCGGTCTCGCTCATTATCGCGGGTCTCCTTGCGTTTGGCGGGACGAAGAGGGCAGGGCGACACGGCTGCCTGCTCAGCCGGTAATCGATGCACGGCAACCGGATCGCGCTTAAAGGATCGCCGTCACGCCTTGGCAAGGCGAGAAACGATTTCCTCGATAGGCCGGGCGAGCGCGAGTATCAGGCTCGCGATGGCCACGATGTCGTCAAGATGGGCGTGCGGCAAATTTGTGGGAAGACCTTCCCTCGCGTCGGTCGCGAGCGCGGCGATCGTTGGGTCCTCTGGGTAAAGGTACGGTTTCCCGTTCGCGGTGCGGAAAACCTCGATTTTTGCGTGCGCATCGCGCTTATAACCCTCGACGAGAATGAGGTCGGCCGGGCTCATGCGCCGCAGAAGTTCGGCAAGGCTGGGCTCTTCGGCCCCGCGCAGCTCATGCATGAGCGCGAAGCGCCGGTTTGAGGCGACGAGGACCTCGCGCGCGCCGGCCTCCCGATGGAGGTAGGAATCCTTGCCCGGTTGATCGACATCGAACGCATGATGCGCGTGCTTGAGCGTCGAGACAACGATGCCGCGTTCACGCAAATAGGGGATTAGCTTGACGATCAAACTCGTCTTGCCCGCGCCGCTCCAACCGGCAAGGCCGATCACCCGCATGGTTCGCGAGTCCGCAAAGGTTTGCTTGCCATGCAAGTTTTCACGGCTTTTTCCGCGCGCCCATGCGGGATTACGAACGGCCGCCGCGAATTCCCGCAGCATCCTCTGGAACCTGAAGCCCGCATCCTTTTCCCTCCCTTAGGCCAAAGTTTAACGCGCCGCCACGGATGATTTTTGGAGTCCTTCGATGCCTCTCTATTTGCGCGGCCTGAACTGTCCGTTGCCGGTGCTGCGGACCCGCAAGGTGCTGTGAAAGCTCGCGCGAGGCGATCGTCGGATTGTCGGATGCACTGACCTTCTCGCCGTCATCGACATTCCGTATCTTCTGGATGAGACCAGCGACACGCTGGAGCGCCAGGAGGTAGCGAATGGCCTCTTTATATTCCATGTCAAGCGTGCCAAAGCTTGAAAAAATTCCGGCCGTGCCACGCCTCCCGCCAGCGTCTCAATTTTATGGGATTTCCAGGCTCATGCTCCGCCTCGCCATTTCCGTCGAACGCTTTCCTATCCGTGGCAATTTTGCGATCTCGCGCGGGGCGAAGACGGAGGCGGCCGTGGTCGTGGCGGCGATCGAGGACAGGTTTTGCCGCGGGCGCGGCGAAGGCGTTCCTTATGCGCGCTACGGCGAGACGGTCGATTCGGTCCTCGGCCAAATGGGTTCGGTTCGTTGCGCGATCGAGGCCGGCGCGGATCGCGGCCTTATGCAAACCCTTCTGCCCCCTGGCGCCGCTCGCAACGCCATCGACTGCGCGCTGTGGGATTTGGCGGCCAAGCGAAGCGGCGCTCCGGCCCATGCGCTCGCGGGCATCGCGCCGCCGGGCCCAGTCACGACCGCCTTCACGATTTCGGTGGGCACTCCGGACGAAATGGCGCGGGCGGCGGCTTTGGCGCACGCGCGGCCGCTGTTAAAAATCAAACTCGCGGGCGAGGGCGACGCGGCCCGGCTCAAAGCGGTGCGCGCCGCCGCGCCCGATGCAACCCTCATCGCCGACGCCAACGAGGCCTGGGCGGAGGCCGATCTCGAACGCAGTCTCGAAGCTTGCGCCAAGGCCGGCGTTGCTTTGGTCGAGCAGCCGCTTCCGGCGGGCCAGGATTCGGCGCTTGCGGAAATAGAACATATCGTCCCGATTTGCGCCGACGAGTGCGTTCATGATCGCACTCTGCTCGAAGATCTGCGCGCGCGCTACGACGCGATCAATGTCAAGCTCGACAAGACGGGGGGGCTTACCGAGGCGTTGGCCCTGGTAAAGCAGGCCGAAGGCCTCGGCTTCGAGCTCATGATCGGCTGCATGGTTGCAAGCTCGCTCGCGATGGCCCCAGCGCTTCTGCTCACGGCCCACGCGCGTTTCGTCGATCTCGACGGACCTCTTCTGCTCTTGCGAGACCGCCCGGACGGACTTCGCTATGAAGGCTCGATAGTTCACCCGCCGACGCGCGAATTATGGGGGTGATGCATGATAATGATGGCTGGTGGTGAAAAAGAGAGAGCTGGCTCCGTGAATCAGCCGGGCGTGCGATTCTATATTGCGCCGGACCACCTCGGCGCGCCACATCAGATCACTGACGCCAGCGGCGCGGCCGCGTGGCCGTGGAACCATCACCCCTTCGGCAATGGCGATCCAACGGGCGCCTTCGGCTACGAGCTCCGCTTTCCGGGCAGTTCTTCGACCAGGGCACGAAACTGCATTGCAATTATTTCCGCGACTATGACCCAAGGACGGGGCGTTACATCGAAAGTGATCCGATCGGGTTGCAGGGTGAGATCAACACATATGGATATGTAAATGGGAATCCGCTGAGCTTAACGGACCCGACCGGACTTCAAGCATCTGGCGTCTGCGTCCTTGGAGGCCCCATCATCTACGATGCCATAGCGGAGATATGCATCGTGGTAGCCGGTATCTATGAAATGTCACGAAGCAGCACCGGTACTTGCTCATGTCAGCATACTGATACAGCATCGTGTCAGTCTAACGCACGCAACAATGCCCTCTCTGCCTGCCAAGGGTGTCTTGGCGAACGGCGCCGGTTCGGCACTCTTTGGTATCTTGGCCGTGATCGCCGCCTATATGATCACGGGACGGCTCGCAAAACGCCGCAAGGTCTTGTAGCATCGTCCGGTTTCTTGCCGGACATTGTTCCCTTGGCAAGCCTCGCTGAAACCGGCAGCCTCGCGCCGTCGCCGCCGGTCCTGTTCGGGCGCGCTTGCTTGGGCGCATTGCGCCTTGGCGCCCGCCCGCCTATGTAGCGGCGCGGGGAGGCCGGATGGAATTCGGCGGCGAACTCTCCGGTAAGCCGCCGGCCGCGCGTCTTGCGATGGGCCGCGCATGTTGGCTGCCAAGTGAAAGCGTGGCAATGACTCGCGACGGCACGGATTTGACCCCCATCGCGTCGCGCGACGAACTCGTCGCCTGGATCGCGGGCGGCGCGAAGCCGGCGGCGCAATTCCGGATCGGCACCGAGCATGAGAAAATTCCCTTCTTCCGGAGCGGCCGTTCGCCCGTGCCCTATGATGGCCTGCCGGCGCGGGGCCAAGGCGGCATCCGCGCGCTTTTGGAGGGAATGCAAAAGAGGCTCGGCTGGGCGCCGGTGAACGACCGCGCCCACATCATCGGGCTCTTTGATGCAACGAGCGGGGCCGGGATTTCGCTCGAGCCCGGCGGTCAATTCGAACTCTCCGGCGCGCCGCTTGACACGATCCATGAAACCAATGCCGAGCTCGATGCCCATTTCGCGGCGCTCGAAGCGGTCGCCGCGCCTCTTGGGATAGGGTTTCTCGCGCTCGGCATGAGCCCCAAATGGCGGCTCGGCGAAACCCCAATGATGCCCAAGCAGCGCTACGCGATCATGATGAAATATATGCCTTTGGTTGGCGCGCGAGGCTTTGACATGATGTTTCGCACCGCCACCGTGCAGGCCAATTTCGATTTCTCAAACGAGGCCGATATGGTCAAGAAGCTTCGCGTTTCGCTGGCCTTGCAGCCGGTCGCGACGGCGCTTTTCGCCAATTCGCCCTTCGCGGAGGGCAAGCTCAACGGCTTTCTCTCGGCGCGCTCGGAGGTTTGGCGCGCTACGGACAAAGCCCGCACCGGCACGCTGCCTTTTGCTTTCGAGCAAGGGATGTCGTTCGAGCGCTATGTCGATTACGCGCTTTCGGTGCCGATGTATTTCGTCAAGCGCGGCGAGATTTATCACGACGTGGCCGGCGCCGATTTCCGCGATTTTTTGCAGGGGAGGCTCGCGAGGCTTCCGGGCGAGCGGGCGACGCTCGCCGATTGGGCCAATCACCTTACCACCATTTTTCCGGAAGTGCGCCTAAAACGCTATCTCGAAATGCGCGGGGCCGACGCCGGGCCAAGGCCCTTCCTTCCAGCGCTTCCGGCGTTTTTCACGGGGCTCCTCTACGCGCCGTCCTCGCTCGACGCGGCTTTCGATCTCGTCAAGAACTGGAGCGCCGAGGCGCGGGAAAACTTGCGCAATGATGTTCCGCGCCTCGGCCTTGCGGCGGCGATCCACGGGCGGGGACTGCGGGAGGTCGCGGCCGAGGTTTTGCGCATTGCCCGCATGGGTCTCGCCAAACGCAACCGGCGCAATGCCCGGGGTTTCGACGAAACAATGTTTCTCGCTCCCCTCGACGCGGTCCTCGCGGGAGGCAGCGAAGCCGAGCGGCTGATCGCGAAGTTCAAAACGCAATGGGCCGGAAGCATCGCGCCTTGCTTCGAGGAATGCGTGTATTGAAGCCCTATAACCTTACCTCAAACCAATATCATGAAGCGGCCGGCATTGCCTATCCCCAGTATTTTGGGTATCTCCTGCACTCCCATTTACAGGTGAAGAACCGCCATCGTTGATGAATTGGGAATTTGGCGCCGGACCAACGGTGGCAGCCCGCTGAGCGAGGCCATAAAAGACCAATCCGCGCGCATACGTTCGCTGGCGGGCAAAGCGGAGAGTTAATTCACCGGGATGGCAATCAAGATGCCGGCGCTGGATGCCGCATTGGCGAGTGCCCATCAGCCATCGTTTCGAAAGCGAAGCGGCGATAGGGACTGGCGGCGAGGCCCGAGACGGAGGTATCGCTATCTGGTGGCGCAGGCCGGAGGATTAGCCACGCACTTAACATGATTAACGCCACGCACCCGAGTAGCAAAAATATGTTGCGAACGCGTTGCACGATTTTCACGAGTTCCAGATCAGAGACGGGCTCTCGCACGCGCATCATAAAGTATGTGAGCAAGCCCGCGATGCCGATCACCGCGGGCACCGTCTTCAAGAAGAGCATCACGTCCATGAGGCATGATTCCAAAATCGAAAAGTCATGAGCAGACTTAATCACGGCCTAGCCGAATATCATACTTTTCTTTTTGGGGGCCGTCCATGGCTCCGCGGCCTTCGAGGGGGGCGCCCGGGAGGCCACAACGGCAAAATCTCGCGCTTGTTCTCGCGGACGAAGGGAAGGCCGCGCTAGACAACCTCGACGGTCTCGGCCTCATGGAGCTCCCCGGCGCGGGCATGGGCGCGGAACAATTCTTGAGGCAAAAACCCCACTTCGTTTGTTGCCGCCCGCGCGAGCAGGCTTTCGATGCGTGCCCGCGATCGCGCCAACAGGGCCGGGTCCAAGCGGCCGTCATCGGCCGCCGCGAGAATCGCTTGTGCGAAATCTCTGGCACGGCCGGTGCCGGTGAATTGGGCGCAGACCATCACCATGTCGCAGCCGGATTCGATCAAGCGCACGGCGGCATCGGGGCTATCGAAAAACCCTTTCATCGCGCCCATGCCGATATCATCGGAGACGGCTACGCCCGGAAAGCCAAGCTCGTCGCGCAGAATCTCGGTCGCGAAACGGCGGGAGAGCGCGACCGGCGCATGCGCGTCGACCGCGGGATAGAGAATATGCGCCATCAGGATCATGGATAGCCCCGCGCCGATCGCGGCGGCGAAAGGTTTGAACTCTCGCGCCCGCAACGCATCGAGGCCGAGCGTCTGCGAGGGCAAGCCGAGATGGGAGTCGATGCTGGTATCGCCATGTCCTGGAAAATGCTTGCCGCAGGCGATGACTTTTTCCGCCTGCATGGCCTCTATGAAAGGCAGCGACGCCGCGATCACCGCTTTTGCCGTTTGCCCGAAGGCGCGCTCGCCGATCACCGGATTCTTGGGGTTGGTGTGAATATCGAGCACCGGGGCGAAGTTGAGGTTGACGCCGAGAGCGGCGAGCTCGCGGCCCATCGCGCGGCCCACTCGCGCCGCTTGCCCCGCCCATCGCGCGGCATAGGCGAAGCGCGTGACCGGCGGCGGCGTCCGGCACACCCGGCCCCCCTCATGGTCGATGGCGATGAACATTCGCGCACGCCCGGTTGCCGCACGAATATCGGTAACTAGCCGCGCGTGGCTCTCGAGCCAGGCTTCATAAGGAAGATCATGGCGGAAATTGCTCTTGAAGAGAATGACGCCGGCGGGGCGCAAATCGCCAAGAAGCGCGCGGTCGTGGTCGTCGAGGACCGGCGACGGCCGAAGGCCAATCAGAAAATGATCGCCGGCGGAGGCAATTTTTCCGCGGAGCATGCGGCGTTCATCCCGTTTGATTGTGCAAGCAAGTTTATTGCCGCGGAAGGTTAAGAGCGGCCGGGCTTCCCGCCGGCAAGCCAAATTTGGGTTATGCCGCCAAAGGTTGGCCCGAGCGCAGCCCACAGGACCGCGCGCGCGCCGACGGACGGAAGGCGAAAATTCCACAAGACGCTCGCCGGAAAATTGCCTGGAACTTCATCGACGGGCGGCAGCGCCAGGGCAGCCAAGGCCGCCACCGCGACGAAGACGGCGGCAGAAACAAGCGCGCCGTTCCACGGGCCGAGCCTCGCCGCGAGTGGTGGGGCGAGCGTCGCGGCGAGGGTCATGGCGAGGAGGGAAATCGCGAACATGGCAAAATAAAGCGCGGTGCGCGCGCCGATCGTCTCCGGCACGCCGATCGCGGGCGGACTGGCCGGATATTTCAGCTCCGGCACGAGCACCATCGCGACAAAGCCGGCAAGAGCCAAGAGCGCCGAAAGAGCTTTCGGATCGAAACCATTTGACCGCCCATAGGCGAGCGCGAAAACCAAGCCGAACAGGCCGCCGATGGCGGCGCCATAGACAATATAGTCGGTCAAGAGTCCGGCGCCGCGCTGCACGGTCCGGCTTACGATTTCAGGCTCGGGCGGTTGCGCGGCCTGCTCCATAGCGTTCTCGAAGGCGAGGATAACGCCGTTCATGTCCTGCCTTACAAGGTGTCCCTTCTCCGTGCGCCGCGCGGGAAAGGAAGCCCGCGCGAGCCCGGCGCGGATGCGGGAAAGCCTCACCCTAGGGGCCGCTGAACTGTCTGTCAACGCGGCGGGAGCCTCGGGTCGCATGCGAGATTCTTGTTGCCTTGCGGGCCGAACTTATTTATGAGGGCGACCATCTTCGCGGAAGCTGATTCCCGCGGAGTGTGTTTTGGGCATAGGTGGCGCGAGGAGGGGCGGATGGATGTATTTCAGCCGAACACCCGGTCCATGCCGCTCGCCTCCGCGTTGCGCGCCGGGATTCGGCACGCGACCAAGACGGGCCCCTTCACGGGTTGAGCACGATTTGACCGGACCCGGCAAGGCCTGACGGCGCTCTCCGGCGCCGCATCCGCGCTCACTACATTTCAGCTTCTCACGGCCCGCCTCGCTCCTTGTGTGGTGCGTTTCCATCGCAACCGCTTTGAGAGCCCGGATTCGCCGTGACCTCTCCTGGAAAACGAGCCATGTTCCGCTTCTTCGCGACCCAAATCGATCCCTTCCGAAGGCATGACCAATCCACGCCGCCGGCAAATCTGCTGGCTTTCTATTGGCGCTATTGCCGGCAAGTGTGGCCTCTTCTTGCTTGCCTGATGGCGAGCGGCCTGGTCACCTCGCTGATCGAGGTGTCGATGCTGCGCTATATCGGCTCGCTCGTCGATTTGCTGCAGGCGACGAGCCCGGAGCGCGTCCTTCAGGATTACGGCCCGAGCTTTCTGTGGATTGGCTTCGTGGTCCTGGTGGCACGGCCGCTCGCGGGCTTAACGCATGATCTCCTCACCCTCCAGGCGATCGCGCCAGGCATGACGAACCTCGTCCGCTGGCAGACGCATCGTTTCGTGCTGCGCCAGTCGATCAGCTTCTTCGCCAATGATTTTGCCGGCCGCATCGCCTCGAAGATCATCCAAACCGGCCCGTCCTTGCGCCAATCCGTCGTGCAGATCATCGACGCGGTCTGGTTCGTGACCATGTTCGCGGTGAGCGCGCTCGTCATCTTCGCGCAGGCCGATTGGCGCCTCGCCTGCCCACTGGCGCTGTGGATCCTCGCCTATGTGGCGACCTTGCGCCATTTCGTGCCGCAGATCCGTGACCGGTCCGCGGTGATGTCGGAGGTGCGCTCCGTCCTCACCGGCCGCATCGTGGATAGTTACACCAACATCCAGACGGTGAAGCTCTTCGCCTCTCCGGAGCGCGAGGACGACTATGCCCGCGCCGCGCTGGCCGAGCACACCGCGACTTTCCTGAGCGAGACGCGGCTGATCACCCTGATGAACGCGACGGTGACCATCCTGAACAGCATCCTCATCATGGGCACGGGCAGCCTCGCCGTGTGGCTCTGGCTGAACGGCGCGGTGACGCTCGGCGCGATTGCCCTGGCCTCCGGCCTCGCCATCCGCATCTCCAACATGTCGGGCTGGATCATGTGGGAGGCGATCGGCATCTTTGAGAATATGGGCACTGTGCAGGAGGGCATGGGGACGATCGCGCGGCCGCATTCGCTCGTCGATAGTCCTGCGGCGCCCGCGCTCAAGGCCTCGCGCGGCGCCATCCGCTTCGAGAATGTGCGCTTCCACTACGGCAAGGCGGTGGGCGTGATCGACAATCTCAGCTTCGCGATCGAGCCTGGCGAGAAGGTGGGGCTCGTGGGGCGCTCGGGCGCTGGCAAGTCGACGCTCGTCCAGCTCCTCATGCGCTTCTATGATGTCGAGGGCGGCAGGATCTTGATCGATGGACAGGATGTCGCCGCGGTCACGCAAGACAGCCTGCGCGGCCAGATCGGCATGGTGACGCAGGATACATCGCTGCTGCACCGCTCCGTGGCCGAGAATATCCGCTACGGGCGCCCCGACGCGCCGATGGAGGATGTCGTCGCGGCGGCAAAGCGGGCGCATGCCCATGCATTCGTGCTCGGCCTAAGCGATCCGCACGGGCGCGCCGGCTACGCCGCCTATGTTGGGGAAAGAGGGGTGAAGCTGTCGGGTGGGCAGCGCCAGCGCATCGCCATCGCGCGGGTGCTCTTGAAGAACGCGCCGATCCTCGTCCTCGACGAGGCGACCGCGGCACTCGATTCGGAGGTCGAGGCCGCGATCCAGGAGAGCCTCTACGCGCTGATGGAGGGCAAGACGGTGATCGCGATCGCCCATCGGCTTTCGACTATCGCGGCGATGGACCGGCTGATCGTGCTCGACAAGGGCCGCATCGCGGAGGCGGGCACGCATGGCGAGCTTCTGACGCGCGACGGCATCTACGCGTCCCTGTGGCGGCGCCAATCGGGCGGGTTCCTCGAATTGGATGCGGTGCGAGGCGCGTCGGCCGGCCGTGCCATCGCCATCGGGCCCGGCCCCGCCCGCCGCGGTCGCGGCGACGCTGCGCCGTTCGGGAAAGCAGGCCGCGAGGAGGATGTGGAAAAGTCGCACCCTAGGGTCCGCTGAACTTTCTGTCAACGAGGCGAGAGCCTGGGCGGAGGTTGGGTGCAAGCAACCGGCGCCAGGGGCGACCCGGATCATGCTTCAATCGTCCGCGTCGCGGCGGTCGTGTAAAATGACAGCGGCGAAGTTCACCATAATTTTAGTGGCTTATGTGCCGGCTTAGGAATAAGCGTCTCATTTAGATATGGCGCGGCATTGGCCAACCCGCCGGCACCCATCCATCGTATGCATGCGAGCGGCATCAAGATTATATTTCACATTGGTCTTGAGAAGACCGGCACGACGTCTTTTCAGCGCTTTTGCACTCGTAATGCGCGCCGCCTTTTACAGCACAACGTATTATACCCAAAACGCTCGTCCGCGTTTTATGCGCTGAACCACGCTCCATTGACGGCAAGCTATCTACCCTCGGAAAGACCGGACGATTTCCATCTCCGGTCACCTATCGCGAATTCCGAGATGGTGAAATCCCTTAAAGAAGAAATCGAGGCTTCCAGCGTCGACAAAGTGATCATTAGCTCGGAACATCTATCCTCCCGATTCGGGGTTCCCCAGATCGAAAAGCTTGCGGCAGATTTCAACGAATATGAGTGCCTTGTCGTGATCGCCTTGCGCGATCACTTGTCTCGGCTTTTTTCGTCTTATTCCACACGTGTGATAAGCGGTTCGGACCAAACCCTCGACGAATTCGCCGAGATGGTTTTAGAGCCGGACAATTTTTACATGAGATATGCCGATACAATTAAGATGTGGGAGGCGCCTTTCGGACGCGATCATGTAATCGTATTCGATTACAACGAAGCATCGGATGTTATTTATTCTATTCTATCGAAAATTGGCTTAGCCCATCTTAGAACTATACTAACAGACGATCACAAATGCAATGCCTCGTTGGATGCAAATGTTACGGAGGCGTTACGGCTAATCAATATAGCTAGTCGGAACGAAAGTGCGTACAGAAGTAAAATACCATATCTTGAATTCATAAAACTGCAGTATGTAAGATCGGTTTTGAGAAAGAAATTGCAAGCGCAGAGTCATGGCTCTCATTGGCGGTTGAGTGAGCCATATCGCGAACAACTGCTTGAGATAGCGGAGGCTGACGCAATTTGGCTAGTAAAAAACTACTCGATGCCGGTTAGCTTAATCAAGCCAGGAAGCTTGCCGGAAGTCGCTCCGGAGGATTTCCACCAGGATGTTGCAAAGCTTTTGGCTAAAACTTTGACCCAAACCATGTGCGATCGATGGAGCCTATATCGCTTTGACATGGCTTCGCGCGCCGCCTTATTTTTTGTTTTGGAAAAAATGCGAAGCATCAGACGGCGTTAATGGCGTCGGCCATCTCAGCCGGGGCAAGCGCGAGCTTTGTCCCCGCCGCGCACTGGCCTGGTTTTCCGCCGAAGCCCGGTTAGGGCCGTCCTTGAGTTCAAACCTCATTCACACTCTCATGCCGGCGTGTCGTTTAACAGCATGTTGAAAAATCCGGTCGGTGGCTCAGATCTCTACTGACGGCCGCCGCCCAATCCAGCGCCTGCGTGAAGTGTTCGGTCGTCATGCGTCGAGCAAAAACTAAGGGAGAAGTGCGTCTTGATCACAACCGACTCTGTATTGTCCGGTGCGCGATCCGCCCATGTCACTGGTTTTGGTGTGCCGGAGCACCACAGCAGCGCCGCAGCGCGGCAATCTCAACCTCAATAAGCGGGCGATCCGGAAAATAATGCCGGTATAGGACGAATGTCCGATGTCACGGCAGGAGATCAATGATACGCGCTTGGCACATTCCCGGTTATCTGGGGAATGCCAGCTAAAGGAGGATAGAAACCATTCGAGAATATCTGCTACCTTCGGCCCCAAGGTCGCGATGACTTTCGACCAGCCTTCGACGTTCTTGTCGGCCGTGTCGCCGGACAACACAGCCTTCCATAATGCGTTGGCTGCACTCCCGAATGTGAACCGACGCGATTTCTCGGGGTCGATTTCGCCAAGCGGGTCCGGCGGAGGAACGGGTTCCGGCGGGCGGTTGCTTCTAAATCCGGCATCGACCTTTGAAATCTGCGGCAAAGGTTGCGCGACGCCTTGCATCGTATCGGCGACTTTCGGCTCGAAGAAGGTAGGTGTATTGTCCCGCACGCCTTGAATAAATCCTTCGGCGGCGTCGATCGGCAGCGGCTGTTCCAAATGGCCCGATCGCACCGAACTCGTAGAATTCTTCCGTCGCGGGATAATAGGCGCGAAGACCTATGTGCTGTTCAAGAAGGACCTTAAGTTCGGCGGCAACTGGAACGGGAAGGAAATCCTGCTCGGCTGCGAACATTGATCGAATGATCCGCGCCTTCGCATCCGCCAGCAGGAAATTGCCTTCCTCGGGTTGCTTCGGAATATATGCGACATATTGGTCGAGAGTTTCCGCGTAGTCGGGTCGTATGTTCCATTCGCCGCTTCGTAATGACCGCGCCGTGTCGGTTGCCAGAACACGGCAGGCTTCGAGACGATTGGCGTGATCCTGCTCGCTTCCTTTGAAGGGTAGCACCGGCCAATTCTGAGCCCCGGCAACAATGGTGATCGTGCCATCTAAAGTCCAACCGAAGGAAACCGCTGAGGGAACGTTTTCTATCGGTGCAGGGAGCGTCGGCGGAATTTCGGGAACAGGCGAAGGCTTCGGTTCCTTTTTCCGAGGCCGTCGCGGCTTAGGCTCCGCGACGGCCATCGAGACGACCCCCTCAAATTTGGCGATATCGGAGTCTCCGATGGCATGAAGGTCGCCATAAGATATTTGTTCGTCGATCCGCCTTTTGATCTCGGCGTTGACGATTGCCGGGCCTTGGTTCCATAGGGCGTTCTCGATGCGCACATAGCGCACATAGGCGAATTCGCGTTCCTCGTCCCCGTTGCCAGCGAGCCGGTCGTCGTACCAACTGGTCCAAACTTGCCAGTCCTGCTCCGCTGCGTGGAGCGTGGCCTTCATTTCCTGCCACAAGCGTTGGAGCTTGTCCGGTTGACCTTCCGGCCACAGCGGCGATCGGGCTATCGCGGAAGTTGCGGCGCCCCCTTCCACCTGCGTCGCGTCGGCTGAAACAGCGTTCCAAAATGCGGCGTGGGCGGCGCGGGCGACGTAGTCAGCGGTGAAGGCGTCGGCGGCGGCGGATTCAATAGCGGCGCCGAAGGCGTCGTCGGCGCACCTGAAGACTTCGACAGCAAGAGATGGCTTCGAGACGGCGACACTGGCGGCCTGAGCGGTGCCGGCGGCGCTTGTAGCGGCCAGTGAGGCGAGGCCAAAGTGGCCGACGTCGATCGACGGGGCGGCGTATCCCTTCGTATGAATATCTAGCCGTGGTCCATGCAAAGGCCAAGGCACCGAAAACCGGGAGAACGATGTAGGTAGGTTTGTAGCGCAGTGCCTCCTCGACATACGGCAAAACGCGCAACGCCGCGCGCGCCGCGAAAGCGACCGCCACCTTGCGCGGCTGCTTTCGCAGCCACGCCTGCAATTCCTCGGCGTTATTTATCCTGGCCAGCGGCCCCTCCTGCGATCAGCGTCCCTTCGCCGCGTTCAACATGGCCGCTCCGCCAAGATTTCGGCAAGCCACGCGGGGCAGATCGAGCCACCCCGTGCCCTCATGGCGGGGAGAATGGCCATTCAATGATGGTGTGCCTCAAGTTCCTGAGGCCGCGATCGCCGCGAAAGGCCGCCGCCATCGAGCCATTTTCGCGTGCTCTCCTCGGCGCGCTGCATGAGATAACGCGCCGCCGAGAAATCGTATGGCGACACGTCGAGCGGACAGAGCGCCGGCACGATGCATACATCGATCGCGTCCGCGAGCCGCTCGACATCGTGAATGAGGCGCCACTCGATCAACAGGGTGATTGCGTGCAAGGCCCTGGCGATCGCTCCTTTCGGAGGCTCGTTCAAGGAGCAAGCATATCCAGTAGGAAGCACGACGATCCGCGACGCTCCGAGTTCCGCCGCCACCCGAATAGGAGAGTTCCTGGCGATTGCGCCGTCCATCAGCGTCTGGCCGTCGATATGAACCAGTGGGAAGATGCCCGGTATCGCGGCGCTCGCGAGGATGGCGTCGATCGCCGGTCCCTTCGAGAGAACAACCGTCAAACCCTCGACGCTGGTCGCGGTGATGTGAACGGGAACCGTCGCGTCCTCCAAGCGCGGGTAAGCCAAATTGTCCTCAATCAAATGCCGCAGGCCACCGGAGTTGATGACACTCTCAGGATGCCTGAGCAGACCGAATGCGCTTTTGAAAGTGACCGGAAAGATCTCTCGGCGCCGGAGGCCAAACCAGATTTCCGCAAGCCTCGCCACGCCTTCCGCGTTCGGGGCCCCGGCGAAATAGGCGGCGTTCATCGCGCCGACCGACGCGCCAACCACGAAATCCGGTTGCACTCCTTCGGATACCAGTACACGCAACATGCCGACCTGGATCGCGCCGAGGCTTCCGCCGCCGGCGAACACGAATGCGGTCTTCTGTCCAGTCCGCGTCATAACAGTCCACTGCGAATCTTAAGGTCCGCGGACGGAAATCAGGCAACGGCGGCCTCGTCAACGGGCGGGCCCCGGTTCGTCTTCGCAAGATTGTCCCGCGAAGGCTCTGCAATTCCATTGACGCCCAAATTTTCCCATGCTATCCCAATGTTTCCCGCGCAGAGTAGGCCAGGGGTATGCGTGCGCACGAGCGGCGCTTCGCCGCGGGGCGCAGGTGGGGTGGGGAGTGGACGATTCTGGCGGCTTTCTCTCGAATTACACGAGCAGGCTCGATGCCAAGGGACGGGTCTCGATTCCGGCGCCGTTCCGGGCGGTGCTCAAGCGCGACGGGTTCGAAGATCTTTATGTTCATCCGTCGCTCGATGTGGAAGCGGTGGATTGCGGGGGCCATGCGTTGCTGCGGGAAATTCACGAGCTTCTTCGTCCCCTCTCTCCCTATTCGGAGGAGCGCGATCTGTTTTCGACGGCCCTCATCGGCACCAGCGAGATATTTAAGATCGATTCGGAGGGGCGGGTAAACCTGAGCGAAAGCGTCAAGGCCTATGCGGGCATCGCAACGGAGGTTACTTTCGTCGGGCATGATTTCAAGTTTCAGATCTGGGAACCGGGCCGTTTTCGCGTGCATCTGGCGGAGGCCAGAAGCCGGCTGCATGATTTCAGAAAACAGCTCAGTTCCAGACACGTGGCGCCGGATTCGCCGCCGCCACGGCCACATGGAGCACGGGAATGACAGCGGGTCGCGGCGATGAGGCTCATCTTGCCGCCGGCGGACCGGCCCGGCACGTTCCCGTGCTTCGTGACGAAGTTATGGCCGCGCTTGCCCTGCGCGAGGGCGGACTTTATCTCGACGCCACTTTTGGCGGCGGCGGCTATGCGAGGGCTCTGCTCGCCAAGCCCGACACCCGTGTTCTCGCGCTCGATCGCGATCCTGCCGCAATTGCCGGCGGAGCCTGGCTCGTGGCCGAAGCGCGGGGGCGGCTTTGTCTTGTAAAGGAGCGATTTGGAAGGCTCGACCAGGCTGCGCGGCTGCGTGGCTTGGGTGATTTCGACGGCGTTGCGCTCGACGTAGGCGTTTCGTCCATGCAAATCGACGACTCGGCGCGCGGCTTTTCCTTCCGCGGCGACGGCCCGCTCGATATGCGCATGGACGGCGAGGGGACGACTGCCGCGGATCTTGTCAATACCGCCGGGGAGACAACCTTGGCCAATATTTTTTACCATTTCGGCGAGGAGCGTGCGTCCCGCCGTATCGCCCATGCCATCGTCGCGGACCGCGCCACGGCGCCTTTCACCTCGACACTGATGCTCGCTGCAATGATCGCCCGCGTGGCGCCAGGGAAACCCGGCGAGGTGCACCCCGCGACGCGCGCGTTCCAGGCGCTGCGCATCGCGGTCAACGATGAACTTGGCGAATTGGTGCATGCGCTCGCCGCGGCCGAGGCGATCCTAAAGCAGGGCGGCCGGCTTGCCGTGGTGACTTTTCATTCGCTGGAGGATCGTATCGTCAAGCAGTTTTTCGCCGGGCGGTCCGGGCGCGGTCAAACGCCCTCCCGGCGGCTGCCGCACGAGCTCGCTCCGCCGGAGCCAACCTTCAGCCTAGGAGGCAAGCAGCCGGTGCTGCCATCGCGGCGTGAAATGAGCGCCAACCCACGCGCGCGGTCGGCCAAGCTTCGTTACGGTGTCCGCACGACAGCCGTGCCTCGCGGTCTCGACGATCGACTGATGGCGCTCGCGAAACTCCCAGCATCTCATCCTTGAGGCCGCTGAAATGGTGCGGATATTAAATATTCTGGCGATCGTGGCGCTGATAGGTTCGGCGATCTACGCCTATTCGATTAAATACGAGACAATCTTTCATGCCGAAACAATCGTGAAGCTCCAGCATGAGATCAAGCTGGAGCGGGACCAAATTGGCACGCTGCGCGCCGAATGGGCGCATTTGACGCGGCCGGAGCGCATCCTGGCGCTCGCCGACAAGTTCCTCGATTTACAACCGGTCGCCCTGAACCAGATCGTCCGCGCGGATGCCTTGCCGGGCAAGGCATCAAGAGTCGATGCGATCGGACGTAAACTTGAAGCGCTCGGATTGGCGGAGCCGACGAATACCCCTGGCGACGCCAATGCCCTCGACGCCGCCGTGTCGGCCACGCCGGCAAGATGACCGTGCGAAAGTGGAAGAAGATCGCGAAAAGATGAGCGACGGCTTCGATTCAGGACTCGACGATGAGGCAAACGGTGCGACAGTCAGGCCCGCGGGCAGCCACGTCCGCGGCACCGAAAGTTTCCTCGCCGGCATTTTTTCGGCGAGGCTCGGCAAGAGTGCGCCCCGCATCCGACTCGCGGCGTGGGTATTTCTGGGGGTCTATGGAATCATCGCGGCGAAGCTCATCGACTTCGGTCTGCGCCCGGACCCGCCTGCTAGCGACAGACGCGCGGCCACCGACGCTATCGCCGCCGCACGCCCCGATATTCTCGATCGCAACGGCGAGCTTCTGGCGACCGACATAAAGGTCATGTCGGTTTTCGCCGAGCCGAGGCAAATCATCGACAAGGACGAAGCGGTCGAGCTTCTCACCGCCGCGCTTCCCGATGTCGACGCACATGAACTGCGCGAGCGTCTCGGCTCCCGCAAAGGTTTCGTTTGGGTCAAACGCGCAATCACGCCGAAGCAGCAACAGCAAGTCTATCACCTCGGCCTGCCCGGTGTCGGGTTTCTACCTGAAAACAAACGGGTTTATCCAAACGGCCCGATCGCCGCGCATGTGCTTGGCTTTGCCAACCTCGACGGCATCGGCATTTCGGGACTCGAAAAATACATCGACGGCCAGGGACTGGCGGATTTGCATGGCGCGGGGTTCAGTCTGACCCCTGAGAACCTGACGCCGATCACAACGTCGCTCGATCTCAAGGCGACTTACGCGTTGCGCGACGAGCTTGCCAAGGGCATCGCCAAGTTCAAGGCCAAGGCGGGCGCCGCGGCAATTCTCGACGTGAATACCGGGGAAGTCGTCGCGATGGCGTCCTTGCCCGACTACGATCCAAATACCCCGGCCGACGCCCTCGACCCAGATCACATCAACCGGCTCTCCGTCGGCGTCTATGAAATGGGCTCGACCTTCAAGGCTATTTCCATTGCAATGGCCCTCGATTTGGGCAAGGTGACGCTGCATTCGCGGATCGACGCACGTGATAGCCTGCGCTACGGGCACTTCACTATTCATGATTTTCATGCGACCCACCGGGTATTGAGCGTGCCCGAGGTATTTACTTATTCATCCAACGTTGGGGCCGCGCGCATGGCTTTGATGGTTGGAGTCGAGGGTCATAAGGCTTTCTTGGGCAAAATGGGGCAGCTTAGCCGCTTGCGCACCGAGCTGCCGGAGTCCGCCGAGCCCCTCGTTCCGAAAAATTGGGGCGAACTCAATACGATGACGATTGCGTTCGGACAGGGCCTCAATGTTGCTCCCTTGCAGGCCATGATGGCGGTCGACGCGCTGGTTAATGGCGGAATCCTCGTCACGCCGACCTTTTTGAAGCGGAACGAGGAGGAGGCGCAGAAGGATGCGCCGCGCGTCGTCAAGCCGGAAACGTCGGAGGCCTTGCGCTATTTGATGCGGCTCAACGCGGAAATCGGCACGGCGAGAATAGCCGATATCAAGGGCTATTTCGTCGGCGGCAAGACAGGCACCGCGGACAAAATCGTCCACGGCCATTATTCCAAAAATAAGGTTCTCACGACGTTCATGGCGGTTCTGCCGGCCGACAAGCCCAAATATCTCTTTCTGACGCTCTTGGACGAGCCGCAGGGATTGCCCGAGACCGCCGGATACCGCACCGCTGCCTGGAACGCGGGTCCGGTCACCGGGAAGATCATCGAACGGACAGGGCCTTTGCTTGGGCTTCCGCCGCGCATCGATCTTCCCGCGCAACCGTTTCCGCTCCTGGCAAAACTTGGTTATGCGGAGGCGAATGTGCCGGCGCATGGCGGAAGGGCTCATTGATGCGCCTCGCCGAACTGTTTCCGCGGGCCGATATTCCGGAATCCTTGGCCGGACGCGAGATCAAGGGCCTCAGCGCCGATAGCCGCGCGGTGACAGCGGACATGGTTTTTTTCGCGGTGCCGGGAACAAAAACGGATGGCCTCGTCTTCGCGCCGCAAGCGGTTCGGCGCGGCGCTGTCGCAATCGTCGCCGAGCGCGCTTCCGCGGGCTCCATCGCGCCCGCTGCCTTCATCGCGGCGCCAGACGTCCGCAGTGCCTTGGCGCACGCGTCGGCGCGCATGTACCCGCGCCAGCCCGAAACGATCGTCGCGGTCACCGGAACGAGCGGCAAGACCTCGGTCACCGATTTCGTGCGTCAGATTTGGGCCGCGCTCGGCGCCAAGGCCGCTTCGCTTGGCACGCTCGGCGTCGTCGCGCCTTCGGGGCCGGTCGCGGGCTCGCTTACCACCCCGGATCCGGTGACCTTGCACAAAACCCTGGACGGACTGGCGCGCGGCGGAGTGACCCATCTCGCCCTGGAGGCTTCGTCGCATGGCATTCTGCAACGACGGCTCGACGGCGTCCGCCTCGGTGCCGGAGCCTTCACCAATCTCTCGCGCGATCATCTCGACTATCATGCGACGTTGGACGATTATCTCGCCGCGAAATTGCAATTGTTCGACCGGCTGCTTGCCCCTGGCCAGTCCGCCGTTGTCGATGCCGACAGCGACGTCGCGGCAAAGGTCGTCGCGGTTTGCGAAAAGCGCGGCCTGCGCGTCGTCTCGACCGGCTTGAAAGGTACCGCGCTGCGCCTCCTCGAAAGCGCTGCCGAGAATTTTTCGACGCGGATCAAAGTTGCCCATGGCGACAGGATTTTCTCGCTTCTTCTTCCGCTTGCCAGTTCGTTTCAGGCGTCGAACGCGCTTGTCGCCGCCGGTCTTTGCATTGCCACGGGAAGCTCCCCTGGCGCGGTGTTTGCGGCGCTCGAAAAGCTCGAAGGCGCGCCCGGCCGTCTCGAACTCGTCGGCCGCCGCAAGGGCGCGCCCATTTTCGTCGATTACGCGCATAAGCCGGACGCGCTCGAAAAAACCCTCAAGGCATTGCGGCCGCTTGTGCGCGAAAACCTCATCGTGGTGTTTGGCTGCGGCGGCGACCGCGACGCGGGAAAAAGGCCGCTCATGGGCGAGGCGGCGGCGCGCCTGGCGGATCGCGTCATCGTCACCGACGACAATCCCCGCTCGGAGGATCCAGCGGCGATCCGCAAGGCCATCCTTCTAGGCGCGAACGGCTTCGACAATGTCGAGGAGATCGGCGACAGGGCTTCGGCGATCGCCCAGGCCCTTGCGATGCTCGGCCCAAACGATGGTCTTCTCATTGCAGGCAAGGGACATGAAACCGGCCAGATTGTCGGCGGCAGGACGTTGCCTTTTTCCAACTCCTTCTGCGTGCGCGCGCTACTAAAGGATCTTTCCGCATGAGCAACGGCGCCGCGAACAGCTTCCTGTGGACAAGTCTCGGTCTCGTTGGCTCGCTCGCGGCGCGGGTAAGCGGCTCCGTGCCGCGCGGCGGCGCCACCGGAATTTCGATCGACACGCGCACGCTCCAGAAAGGCGACCTTTTTTTCGCAATCAAGGGACCTAGCTCGGACGGCCATGATTATATCGGCGCGGCTTTCGCGAAGGGCGCCGTCGCGGCGGTGGTCGATGAAGCCCATGCCGAGGCGCTCAAGCCGCTCGGGCCGCTCTATGTCGTGGCCGATGTTCTCGCCGCGCTGGAACGTCTTGGCGCCGCCGCGCGGGCCCGCTCAAGAGCCCGCATCGTCGCGGTGACCGGTTCGGCGGGCAAGACGTCGACGAAAGAAGCATTACGGCTCGCGCTCGCCCAGGTGGGGGTTTCCCACGCTCCGGTTGCGTCGTACAACAATCATTGGGGCGTGCCCCTCACCTTGGCGCGAATGCCGAAACATACATGCTTCGGAATTCTACGAAATCGGCATGAACCACCAAGGCGAAATCACATCTCTTTCCGCCATGGTGCGTCCGCATGTCGCAATCATAACGACAATAGCCCCGGTTCATCTCGAATATTTCGCGAGCCTGGATGACGTAGCCGACGCCAAGGCGGAGATTTTTTCCGGCCTTGTTCAGGGAGGCGTTGCAATCCTCAATCGCGACATCGCCGAGTATGAGCGTCTCCTTGCCCATGCCAAGGCCTCGCCCGCGGGTCATGTCGCGAGTTTCGGCGAACACGACAAAGCCGACGCGAAGCTGGTGAGCGTGACACTTAGCGCGGACCATTCCATCGTGCAGGCGGAAGTCTGCGGTTATCGCCTGACCTATCGTCTCGGCGCGCCCGGCCACCACCTTGCCATGAACTCGCTCGCGGTGCTCCTTGCCGCGAAGGCTTTCGGCGTCGATCTCGAGCTTGCCGCTGGCACGCTCGCGTTTTTCTCGGCGCAGCCGGGCCGGGGCGAGAGGCTATGCCTATCCGCCAAAAATGGTCCTTTTACACTGGTCGACGAGAGCTACAATGCCAATCCGGCGTCGATCCGCGCGGCGATCGCCCTTGCCGGCGCCCTTCCCATGCCGGGCAAGGGACGCCGCATCGCGGTCCTCGGCGACATGCTGGAACTTGGCGACAAAGGCGCGGCGATGCACGCCGAACTCGCCGGCGATGTCGTAGCCAATCACATCGATTTCGTCTTCGCTGCCGGTCCCTTGATGAAACATCTGTTCGAGGCTTTGCCCGGGCATTTGCAAGGGGCCTGGCGCGACCGCGCAAGCGACCTTGCGGCGGTCGTCGTGGCGGCGGTGCAAAGCGGCGACATGGTGATCGTCAAGGGATCGAACGGCAGCAAGATGAGCGCGATCGTCGACGCTCTCAAGGAAAACGCCACGGCGGAAAATTCCACGCAAAATCGTCAAGGACCGTGAAATGCTCACTTGGCTCTCCGATTTTTCAAGCATTTTCGGGCCGCTCAACCTATTTCGTTATATTACCTTCCGCACCGGCGGCGCCACCGCGACGGCGCTCTTCTTCGTGTTCTTCTTCGGGCCACGCATCATCGCCGCCTTGCGCTTGAAACAAGGCAAGGGCCAGCCCATTCGCGGCGACGGGCCGCCGTCGCATCTCCTGACGAAGAGCGGGACGCCGACGATGGGCGGCTTGATGATCCTGTCGGGAGTTATCGTCTCCACCTTGCTCTGGGCGAATTTGCGCAATCATTTTGTCTGGATCGTGCTGGTGGTGACCGGAGGTTTCGGCGCGATAGGCTTCTACGATGATTTATTGAAGGTGACGAAACAGACGCAAAAGGGTTTTTCCGGGCGGCGGCGGCTTGCCTTGGAAGTTGCCATAGCCGTCACCGCCTGCTTCGCGATGATGAAACTCGGAACAGCGCACACGACGGGCCTCGCCCTGCCGACGATCAATGGTTTCGTCGCCGACCTCGGCGTTTTTTTTCTCGCCTTCGGGTCTTTCGTGATCGTTTCCGCCGGCAATGCGGTCAATCTCACGGATGGCCTTGACGGCCTCGCGATCGTGCCAGTGATGATCGCCGCGGCGGCCTTCGGGATCATCGCTTATCTCGCCGGTAACGCGGTGTTCTCGACTTACCTGGGGATTAATTTCGTTCCCGGCGCGGGCGAGCTTGCCGTCGTTTGCGGCGCCTTGATCGGCGCCGGTTTGGGTTTTCTTTGGTTCAATGCGCCGCCCGCGCAGATCTTCATGGGAGACACGGGTTCGCTCGCGCTCGGCGGCGCCCTTGGCACGATAGCGGTCGCGGTCAAGCACGAGATCGTTCTTGCCATCGTCGGCGGTCTCTTCGTTCTCGAAACCCTGTCGGTTATCGTGCAAGTCGTTTCCTTTAAGCTCACCGGCAAGCGGGTCTTCAAGATGGCGCCCATCCATCACCATTTCGAGCAACTTGGCTGGTCCGAGCCGCAAGTCGTGGTGCGCTTTTGGATCATCGCTTTCGTGCTCGCGCTGATCGGCCTCTCCACCTTGAAATTGAGGTGAGGATGACGCCGGTCACTTCGTTCAATGGCAAGCATGCCGCCGTGCTTGGCCTAGGCAACTCGGGCTTTATCACGGCCCAGGCCCTGGTCGCGGGCGGCGCCCGAGTTGCCGTCTGGGACGACAACGAGCATGCGCGAGAGAAGGCCCGCGCGGCGGGTCTCAGGATCGAAAATCTTGCGCTTGCGGACTGGCGGAATTTTGCATCGCTTGTGCTTTCGCCCGGCATTCCGTTAACTCATCCGGCGCCGCACTGGACCGTGCTGAAGGCGATGCGGGCCGGAGTGGAAATTATCGGCGACATAGAATTATTTTGCCGCGAGCGGCAAAAAATCGCGCCGGGCTCGCCTTTCGTGGCGATTACCGGCACGAATGGGAAATCCACGACGACGGCGCTCATTGCGCATCTTTTCCGAAGCTTTGGTTTCGCGGTCGAGGTTGGCGGCAATATCGGCACCCCGATCCTCGCCTTGGCGGAGCCCTCGAAAGAGCGCGTTCATGTCGTCGAGTGCTCTTCGTTTCAGATCGCTCTCGCGCCCTCACTCAACCCATCCGTGGGCGTGCTTCTCAATATCACGCCAGATCACCTGGACCGCCACGGCACGATGGAAAATTATGCCGCGATCAAGGCAAAGCTGGTGGAAAATGCCGATCTCGCGGTGATCGGAATCGACGACGGACTTACAAGTGGCATTGCCAAGGAACTCATGAAAGCGGGCCGAAAAACGGCATGTGTTTCGGTGACCAAAACCGCGATCAAAGATGGCATTGTTCTTGATGGCGACCGTCTCATACGGCGGCGCGGAGGCTATTCGACACGGATCGCCGGCCTTGCCGGAATTGCCTCGTTGCGCGGCGAGCATAATGGCCAGAATGCCGCCGCCGCCGTCGCGGCGCTCGGGCCGCGCGAATTTGATCTCGAGCGCGTCGCGCAAGCCCTGCGAAGTTTTCCCGGTCTGCCGCATCGTTTAGAGGAGGTAGGCCGGAAGGGGAGGGTTCTCTTCATCAATGATTCAAAGGCGACCAACGCCGATGCCGCCGAAAAGGCGCTCCGGTCGTTCGGCAAAGTGTTTTGGATCATCGGCGGCAGGGCGAAAGAGGGCGGCATCGAACCTCTACGCCCCTTGTTTGGCAAAGTGGTCAAGGCTTATCTGATCGGCGAGGCGAGCGAGAATTTCGCGCAAACGATTGGGGATTCCTTTCCCTATGAGAGCTGCGGTACGCTCGAAGGAGCGGTGCCGGTAGCTGCGCGCGATGCACTTGCGAGCCAGCTCGCGGAACCAGTCGTGCTTCTTTCGCCGGCCTGCGCGTCGTTCGATCAATTTCCGGATTTTGAGAAGCGCGGCGATCGGTTTCGCTCGCTCGTCGAGGCTTTGCTCGCCGGAAAAAAATCGGGCTGAAGGGAGAGACAATGGTGTCGCGCGCGGAACGCTCGGCCCTGGCGAACTGGTGGTGGACAATCGACCGCTGGATCCTTGCGGCGGTGGCCGCGCTGATGGTGTCCGGACTAGTGTTAACGATGGCGGCAAGCCCGCCGGTCGCGGAGCGGCTCGGCCTTTCGACATTCCATTTCGTGCACCGTCAAGTTCTGTTCCTGATGCCTGCGGTCGCGGTCCTCGTCGCAACTTCGTTCCTGTCCCCGCGGCAAGTGCGCCGGGTCGCGCTTTTCGTGTTTTCGCTGGCGATGGCCATGATCGTCGTGGCGCTGCTCTATGGCCACGAAATTAAGGGATCGCGGCGCTGGATCTTTGGTGTCCAGCCTTCGGAGTTCTTGAAGCCGGCCTTTGTCGTTCTTGTGGCGTGGGCCTTTTCGGAAGCCGGCAAGCGGCGCGACGCTCCGGCCAACCTTCTCGCCGTCCTATTGTTGTTGGCGACCATCGTACCTTTGATTCTGCAACCTGATTTCGGCCAGACGATGCTTGTCACGCTGGTCTGGGCGGCGCTTTTCGTCGTCGCCGGTCAGCATTGGTTCTGGGTGGCCGGCATTGGCGGAGTTGGCTTGGGCGGCGCGCTGCTTGCCTATAAATTGGTGCCGCATGTACGCGCCCGGGTTCTCAAATTCATCGATCCCAGCGCCGGCGGCGGCATGGCCGATACGTTTCAGGTGGATACCGCGCTCGACAGCTTCCTGTCCGGCGGCTGGTTCGGCAAGGGGCCGGGCGAAGGAACCATCAAGCGCATACTTCCAGATGCCCATACCGATTTCATCTTCGCCGTTACGGGAGAGGAATTCGGTGTTCTCGCGTGCCTCCTGATCGCCGCGATTTTTGCCTTCATCGTGGTGCGCGGCTTGTTCATGGCGGCGCGCAACAAGGACCCTTTTTGCCGCTTCGCCGCGGCTGGACTGGTGATGCTTTTCGGCCTCCAAAGCGCGATCAACATGGCTGTCAACGTTCATCTCATACCGGCGAAAGGCATGACCCTACCATTTATTTCGTACGGCGGCTCCTCGCTTATTTCGCTGGGGCTCGCGATCGGCATGTTGATCGCGGTCATGCGAAAACGGCCGGGCGCGGCGATCCTTGAAGACGCCAGGGCCGAAGCTTTTCCATGAGCGGCCGCTGTCTGGTTATGGTCGCGGCGGGTGGCACCGGCGGCCATTTGTTTCCGGCGGCGGCCCTGAGCCATGCGCTTGCCGCGCGCGGCATGGAAGTGCATCTTGTCACCGACGAACGGGCGGCGAAATATGGCGGCGATTTTCCCGCCCATGCCATTCACAAATTGGCCGCCGCGACCCCGAGGAGCGGCGCCTTGTTTTCCCGCGCGATGGCGATTTTCACGCTAATCCGGGGAACTGTTGCCGCGCGCCGGCTTGTCAATCGGATCCGCCCACGCGCGGTGATTGGCTTTGGCGGCTACCCGACCGTTCCTCCGATGCTCGCGGCAACGTGGCTTCGCGTGCCAACCCTTTTGCACGAAGGGAATGCCGTGATCGGCCGCGCCAACCGGTTTCTCGCGTCTAGGGTCGATGCGATCGCCCAAGGTTTCGAGGTGCTTGACGGCCTCCCCGGAGCTTTGGCGGGAAAGACGCATCTGACCGGAAACCCGGTTCGGCCGATGGTGATCGAGGCCTCGCGGGTAGCCTTCCCGGATTGGTCCGGCGGCCAAGTGCGAATCCTCGTTACCGGCGGCTCGCAGGGCGCAAAAATTTTTTCGGACGTGGTGCCCGCCGCGACCGCGTTCATGCCCGAAGCCGCCCGGCAAAAGCTCGTCGTCGTTCACCAGGCGCGCGCGGCGGACGAAGCAAGGGTGCGCGATGCCTACCGGCGCGTTGGCGTCGATGCCGAGGTCAAATCGTTCTTTTCGGACTTGCCGGCGCGGATCGCGCAAGCCCATCTCGTCATTGCCCGCGCCGGCGCCTCGACCGTGTCGGAACTCGCCGTGATTGGGCGCCCCGCCATCCTTGTGCCGCTCCCTCATGCGCTCGATCAGGATCAAGCCGCCAATGCGAAGCAGTTCGCGGCGACCGGGGCCGCCATTGTCGTCGCGCAGAGCGCATTTTCGCCGCAATGGCTGGCGACTGCTCTTGTCGAGGCGCAGGGCGGTGTGGCCTCTCTCGCGCGCCGCGGCGCCGCGGCGAAGCGGGCCGGCATCGCCGATGCCGCCGAACGGCTCGCCGATTTGGTGCAAAGTCTCACGAGCGACAAGGACAAGAATCCATGAAATTGCCGGATAAACTAGGCCCCATTCATTTTGTCGGAATAGGCGGCATAGGCATGTCCGGCATAGCCGAGGTTTTGCTTAATCTCGGCTATCAGATCCAAGGCTCGGACGCGTCCGAGAGCGCCAATGTGTTGCGATTGCGCGGCAAAGGCGCGCTAATCCATATCGGTCATTGCGCGGAACACCTCGGTGCGGCGGAAGTCGTCGTGATCTCTACCGCGATCAAGCGGGACAACCCCGAACTCATTGCCGCGCGGCAAAAACGCCTGCCGATCGTTCGCCGCGCGGAAATGCTCGCCGAGCTCATGCGCCTCAAGCAATGCGTCGCCATCGCCGGAACGCATGGCAAGACGACCACGACATCTCTCGTCGCTACTCTTCTCGAAGCCGGCAAATTCGATCCGACCGTCATCAACGGCGGCATCATCAACGCCTATGGAACCAACGCGCGGCTAGGAGCCGGGGACTGGATGGTCGTCGAGGCCGATGAAAGCGATGGCACTTTCCTCAAGCTTCCCGCCGATATAGCGGTCGTCACCAATATCGATCCCGAACACCTCGATCATTTCGGGACTTTCGCGGCGATCAAGGACGCTTTTCGCGCTTTCGTCGAAAATATTCCCTTCTACGGTTTCGCGGTCATGTGCCACGACCATCCAATCGTGCGAGAGCTTGCCCAAAAGATCGAGGACCGGCGCGTCGTTACCTATGGGGAAGATCCGAACGCCGATGTCAGGCTCGCCGGTCTTGATCTCAGCAATGGCGTTTCGCGGTTTACGGCGATCATTCGCGACCGCGAGAGCGGCGCCGAGACAGTGCTTGAAAACATCGTCATGCCGATGCCAGGCCATCACAACGCGCTGAACGCGACGGCCGCACTTGCCGTCGCGCATCGGCTCGGCATGAACGCGGAGACGATCAGGAAGGCACTCGCCGGGTTCGGCGGCGTCAAGCGCCGCTTTACCCGCACCGGGAATTGGAACGGCGCAACCATCTTCGACGATTATGGCCATCATCCGGTCGAAATCACCGCTGTTCTGCGCGCCGCCCGCGCGTCGGCCAAGGCCCGGGTCATTGCCGTCGTTCAGCCCCATCGCTATACGCGTCTCCAATCGCTCTTCGACGGTTTTACGGGCGCGTTCGACGACGCCGATACGGTGATCGTCGCCGATGTTTATCCGGCGGGCGAAGCGCCCATCGCAGGCGCCGATCGCGATTCGCTTGTCGCCGCCCTGAAGGCGCGCGGACACGCCCATGCGCTTGGCCTGAAACGGCCGGAGGATTTGGCACCGCTTATTCGCACGCTCGCCAAACCCGGCGACTACATTGTTTTCCTCGGCGCCGGCAATATCACCCAATGGGCGCACGCGCTGCCGGGCCAGCTCGCGGCGGACACGGTGCTCGATGCCGCTGTCCCCGCATAAGGAAAGCCCCGCGATCCTTCCCGGTATCGCGCCAAAACTCTCCGCGCAAATGCCCGAGCTGCGCGGGTCTCTCACGAGCCATGCGCCGATGGCCCCTTTGTCCTGGTTCAGGACCGGCGGCGCAGCGCAAGTGCTGTTCGAGCCCGCGGACGAGAACGATCTTTCGTATTTTCTTAGCCACCTCAATCCCGCGGTTCCGGTTCTGGCGCTGGGCGCTGGCTCCAACATTCTGGTGCGCGACGGCGGCATTGAAGGCGTCGTGATCCGCCTCGGCAAAAGTTTTCAAGAGATCACGATCGAGCGACTTTTTTTGCTCGCGGGCGCTGGCGCGCCGGACGTAAAACTTAGCTCCGCCGCCGCCAAGGCGGGTCTCGCGGGCCTTGCGTTTTTTCGCGGCATACCGGGCTCGGTTGGCGGCGCGCTGAGGATGAACGCGGGAGCCTATGGCTCCGAGACCAAGAATGTCCTCGTCTCCTGCCGTGGCGTCGGCCGCAAGGGCAATGCCGTTGAGTTTTCCAATGCGGACATGGGATTTTCCTACCGGCACTGCGGCGCGGCGGAGGACGTGATTTTTACCCGCGCGGTTTTTGCAGGCAGCCCCGGCGATCCACACGCGATCCTGTCGGAGATGGCGGAGATCACCAAAGCCCGCGCGGAAACCCAGCCCGTCAACACCCGCACCGGCGGCTCGACCTTCAAAAATCCGCCGGGGCACAAGGCCTGGGAATTAATCGACAAAGCGGGCTGCCGCGGCCTCGCGGTGGGCGATGCGCAGGTGTCAAAGCTTCATTGCAATTTTCTAATCAATCGCGGCAACGCCACCGCCGCCGATCTCGAAAATTTGGGCGAACTCATCCGCGCCCGCGTTCTGGAGACCAGCGGCGTCACCTTGGAGTGGGAAATTTTAAGAGCGGGAAAACCCCTCTCGTCCTGAGCCGCGCGCCTGGCGCGGAAAAACCCATTCATCGCACGGCAGAAAAGCGTATCTGAACTTTGAACTCAAGCACGCGAACCGATCTCGGCTGTTGCCAAGATCGGCATTTACGATGTCGAAATCGGACAAGTCCGATTCGAGTGGCGCGCCGCCTCCGGCGGTCGTAGACCTTGACTTCAAAGTTCAGATGCGCTCGGGTCGGCCATGCGATGAACGGGATCATGTGGCCGGAACGGCCCTTGACGTCCGCAAGGGCCTGTCTGATGCAAAAAGCACCTGCCCGCAACACGTGACCTAATGGAGGGAGTTTCGGACCTGACCTTCGAGGGAAAGCGCATCGTGGTGCTGGGCGGCAGCTCCGGCATCGGCCTCGCCACCGCCCAAGCGGCGGCAAAGGACGGCGCCTCAGTGGTGATTGCCTCCAGCCGGAGGACGCGAGTCGACCAAGCGCTAGCCACGCTGCCGGCCGGCGGCGAAGGCCATGCACTCGATCTCGCCGACGAGGCGGCGGTGCAGGCGCTGTTCGCAATGCTCGGCAGCTTCGACCATCTGGTCTTCACAGCCGGCGAAGCGCTGCAGCTTGGCAGCCTGGCGAGCACGGATGTCGAGGCGGCGCGCAGCTTCTTCGGTCTGCGCTATTGGGGCGCCTTTCTGGCGGCGAAATACGGCAGCGGAAGCATCTGTCCGGGCGGCTCCATCGTCTTCACGTCCGGCCTTGCGGGTAAGCGGCCTCAGGCTGGCTGGGCGCTCGCCGCAAGCATGTGCTCTGCCATGGAGGGGTTCAACATCGTCTGTCCGGGCGTGGTGAAGAGCCCGCTCTGGGCCGCCATGGGCGAGGCGGATCGTGCGGCGATCTATCGACAGACGGCGGAGAAATTGCCGGTGGGCCATGTCGGCGAGACCGAGGAGATCGCCGAAGCCTACCTTTATCTAATGCGCCAGACCTACGGCACCGGTCAGGTATTGGTCGTGGATGGCGGCGCAGCACTGGTGTGAAGGGCGGCCGCCTCGCGCGGTCAATCGGGCCGCAGCCTGGCAGGACAGCGCCTCGGCGAGGAGGGCCCAACTGGAAGCGGCATCAGGCACGGCGAAAGTGGCCAACCATGGAACCGGTTTGATCCGACATCACACGCCGCTGGGCGATCCCGTGAAGGACGGTTGGTTAGAACTATTCAACTCTAATGGTCTTATTTGGATCGGACGAGCGGTCAAGCACCGCAAGACGTTATCACTGTCGCGTTTTCCAAACGATATATCGAACGCCTTAGTTATCCCGGCGATGGTGAAGGATCTCATCGTTACCGTCGATCAGGATGACGCGAAAATGGGCGTCTTTAAAAAACCGAAACCCGGTCGGAACTCGATCTTCGACAAAAATATGCCTGGTCGTACTCATAAATTATACCGCGATCTTATGCTTGCGGCAAATCCCGGCTTTGTATCACGCCGCGCCTCGCGCGTGTACGTTCGCCCGAAGCCCCAATCGTACCGAAATGTTTCACGTGAAACATTTTGGTACGATTGGCACACGCCCGTAACGCGCCCAACTGGATTGTTAGCATGACCAAACACGTCGCCCTGCTGATGGGCGGCCTATCGATGGAGCGCGAGGTGTCGCTGCGCTCGGGCGAGGCCTGCGCGAAAGCGCTCGAGACGCAAGGTTTTAAAGTCACCCGCGTCGATGTCGACTGCAACATCGCCGGAACGCTCGCCAATCTCCGCCCCGACGTCGCCTTCAACGCGCTGCACGGGCGTTTTGGCGAGGACGGCATCATGCAAGGCATTTTGGAAATGCTGCGCATTCCCTACACCCATTCCGGCGTGCTCGCCTCGGCGCTCGCCATGCGAAAAGATCGCGCCAAGGAGCTTTTTCGCGCCGCCGGGGTGCCAATCGCGGAAGGCGTTACGACGGATCGCTTCACGGCGGCCAAAAGCCATGTCTTGCCGCCTCCTTACGTCGTAAAGCCCGTCGACGAAGGATCTTCCGTAGGTGTCCTGATCGTCCGGGAGGGCGCCAACCGCCCCCCGCAAGAATTAACCAAGAATGATTGGCCGCACGGAGACCAGGTGTTGGTCGAACGCTACGTCGCCGGACGCGAGCTAACGTCCGCCGTCATCGGCGAAAAACCATATGATGTCATAGAGATATGCGCTTCAGACGGGGGCTGGTACGACTATAACGCAAAATACGCGAAAGGCGGATCCATCCACGTCCTTCCGGCGAAACTTAAAGGAAATATTTACCAAATTGTTCAAGAGTTGGCGCTCAAGGCGCATAGGACGCTCGGTTGTCGCGGCGTGAGCCGGACGGATTTCCGCTACGACGATTCTCCCGGCGGGACGGGGGAGCTCGTGGTTTTGGAAGTCAACACCCAGCCTGGGATGACCGAGACTTCGCTTGTGCCGGAACTCGCTGGCCATGCCGGCCTCAAATTCGGTGAGCTTGTTCGATGGATGGTCGAGGACGCTTCCTGCGATCGTTGAGAGCTGTGATCATTGGCTTTCCCCCGGCGGCGTTGGCCTATGCCGGCGCCGTGCCTGTTCCCGAACCCCTATCGCCGCGGCAAATCGTGCCGCCAGCGCGTCAGCCGAGGCCGGGCTTGCGGCATAGAATCCTTAGCCGGCTCGCCGGGCCAGGCACGGGTGCTGTCTTTTCCCTGGCGCTGTTAGCGGCCGCAGGCGCCTACGGCGCGGTGAGAGGCGGCCACTACGCCGCCTTCGTCGCGAGGCAAGGAGAGCCCTCTGACATACTTGCCAAGGCGCTGGGTTTCTCCATCAAGGCCGTGACCATCGCGGGCGAGCGCGAACTCAAGGAGCAAGACATTCTCACTGTCGCGGGGATAGGTCCGCGCAATTCGCTTCTGTTTCTCGACGTGGCGAAAATAAGGGAGAGGCTGAAACAGCTGCCGCTCGTCAAGGAAGCGGCGATCACCAAGCTCTACCCGGACCGGCTCCTGATCGAGATCGAGGAGCGCCAGCCTTTCGCCCTGTGGCAATGCGACGGGCAAGTGCAAATCGTGGCCGCAGACGGGGTTCCTCTCGCCGCAATGCGCGACCAGCGCTTCATTCATCTGCCGCTCGTCGTGGGCGCGGGGGCCAACGCGAAGCTCGATCAATATTTGGCGCTTCTCGAAACGGCGGGAGATTTGCGCGAACGGATCGTGGCGGGCGTGCTCGTCGCGGAACGCCGCTGGACGTTGAAAACGGCTAACGGGATAGACGTTCTCTTGCCGGAAATGGAGCCCGAGGCGGCGCTCGCAAGGCTCGTTGACCTTCAGCGCACTTCGCACGTGCTCGACAAGGACATCCTTTCGCTCGACCTTCGTCAATCCGGTCTGGTTGTCGCGCGTCTCGCCGAGGAAGCGGCGGCCGAACGCGCCGCGATGCTCACGAGTAAGAACAAGGTAAAAGGCGGCCGGACATGAATTCGAAGGTATTGCCGCCGCGCTTGCCGTCCTTGCCGGCCCGCAAGAGCGCGGTCCTTTCCGTGCTCGACATTGGAACCTCTAAAATCGTCTGTCTTGTCGCGCGACTGACCCCGAGCGATCCTTCCGAGCCGCTGCGCGGTCGCACCCATCGTTGCCGCGTTCTTGGCATCGGACATCAACGCTCGCGCGGGATCAAGAGCGGCGCCGTCGTTGATATGGACGCGGCGGAAAGCGCCATCCGTTTCGCCGTCGACGCGGCGGAGCGCATGGCTGGGATGCAGGCCGAAAGCGTGCTCGTGAACGCGACCGGCGGCAGGCTTTCCTCGCGGCTCTACGATGCCAAGATCGCGATCGCCGGGCGGGCCGTTACGCAAGCCGATGTCCACCGCGTGCTGGAGGCTTGCACAATGCGCGGCGGACAAGAGGGCAGGGCGGTGCTGCACGCCCTGCCAATCGGATTTGCGTTGGGTGAAACGCGTCACATTCAAGATCCGCGGGGGATGGTCGGCGACGAACTCGGCGCCGATATGCACGTGCTGAGCTGCGACGCCGCTGTCGCGCGCAACTTGATGCTCGCGGTCGAACGCTGCCATCTCACGGTCGACGCGTTGGTCGCCACGCCTTACGCGGCGGGTCTTGCCGCCTTGGCTGACGATGAAGCCGAACTCGGCGCCGCCTTGATCGACATGGGCGCGGGGACAACGTCCGTAAGCGTCTTTTCCGGCGGCCATCTGACGCATGTCGACGCGTTCGCCATCGGCGGCCATCATGTCACGATGGATGTCGCGCGCGGCCTCGGGATCACGCTCGCCGATGCCGAACGGTTGAAGACGCTTCATGGCGGCTGCCTCACTTCGGTTTCCGATGAAGCCGAGACGATCACGGTGGTTCAGGCAGGCGAGGCAGGCGAGCGTCCGGCCCATTTGCCGAAGGCGCAGCTCATCTCCATCATCAAGCCTCGCGTGGAGGAAATCCTCGAGCTCGTGCGCGATCGGCTCAAGAACGCGGGCCTTCCCGCGCATGCGGGGCGAAGACTCGTTCTTACCGGTGGTGCCTGCCAGCTCACCGGCACGCAGGCGGCGGTAAAGCGCATCGTCTCCGGGCAGGTGCGGATGGGCCGGCCGCTCGGCATAAAAGGGCTGCCCGAATCCGCGAAGAGCCCGGCTTTTGCCGCGGCTGTCGGGCTTCTGATCTATCCGCAAGTGAGCGGCATCGAGCATTTCCGCCCTTCGCGGCGCGGCGCGGCTTCGGAGTCGCAAGCGAATGGGTACATCGGGCGGGTCGGGCGATGGCTCAAGAATAGTTTTTAGCGGTGCGTGCGGCGAGAGTAAGCGCGGCGAGTCCTTCGAGTTTGCCGCGAACAACGTGACTGAAAACCCGAGCGTCCTTGACCGGCGCTCCAACGTCGAGAGGCCAGACGATGACGATCAATCTTAAAGCTCCCGAGCTTCGGGAACTCAAACCACATATCATGGTCGCCGGCATCGGCGGCGCGGGCGGCAATGCCGTAAACAATATGATTGTCTCGGGCCTGATCGGGGTCGAGTTCATCGTCGCCAATACCGACGCTCAAGCGCTAACCTCGTCGAAGGCCGAGAGGATTATCCAAATGGGCCTGCAAGTCACCGAAGGTCTCGGCGCCGGATCGCAGCCCGAGGTCGGCCGGGCCGCGGCTGAGGAAGCGATCGAGGAAATCCGCGATCACCTTTCGGGAGCGCATATGGTCTTCGTCACCGCCGGCATGGGCGGTGGAACCGGCACCGGTGCCGCGCCGGTCATCGCCCGCGCCGCAAGAGATATGGGCATCCTGACCGTCGGCGTCGTCACCAAGCCTTTCCAGTTCGAGGGCGCGCGGCGCATGCGCGTGGCCGAGGCCGGTATCGACGAACTGCAGAAATCGGTCGATACGCTGATTATCATTCCCAATCAGAATCTATTTCGCATAGCCAACGAGAAAACCACTTTCGCCGATGCGTTCGCGATGGCCGATCAGGTGCTCTATTCCGGTGTTGCGTGCGTCACCGATCTGATGGTCAAGGAAGGCTTGATCAATCTCGATTTCGCCGACGTTCGCGCCATCATGCGCGAGATGGGCAAGGCCATGATGGGGACCGGCGAGGCTTCGGGCGAAAAGCGGGCGATCCTCGCCGCCGAGGCCGCGATCGCCAATCCGCTTCTCGACGAGGTTTCGATGAAGGGCTCGCGCGGCCTGCTCATTTCGATCACCGGCGGCAGCGATCTCACCCTTTACGAAGTCGACGAGGCCGCCGGTCGGATTCGCCAAGAGGTCGACGAGGACGCCAATATCATCCTTGGCGCGACCTTCGACCAAAGCCTCGACGGGATTGTCCGCGTCTCGGTCGTCGCGACGGGAATCGACCATGTCGCCCGCGTCTATGAACCCACCGCCGCGGAGGCGCGCATTGCCGAAGTCACCAACCGCTTGCGGGCGCAGACGGCGGCGCGTCCGATTGAAACGGCGCAACCGCGTTATCCTGGCGCCCCGCCGGAGGCCCATCCGCCGGCGGAGTATGCGCCACGTTACGAGGACCGGGTTTTGCAGGCATCCGCGGCCCCAGGCGCTGGCGCTCAGCAAGGAGTCCGCGTCCAGGAGGTCGCCCCGCAATCGCGTCATTATGTCGAACAGGCGCAACAAGGCATGCGGCCAAGCGAGCATTTCGACGCCGATCCTTTCGTTCCAGGGCCACCCGATTCGCCTTACGTCCGGCCCCAGAGGATGCCGCAAATCGACGATTTGCCTCTCCCGGCGCAAAACCAGATCCGCGCGCGTCGAGGCGAACGTGGGGCGGAGCCGCATCCCGAAGCCAAGCGCCGTTCGCTCCTCGAAAGGCTTGCCTCGTTCGGCATCAGCCGCCAGGAAGAAGCGGCGACGGGTTCTGGCCCGCGCGACAGGCAAGCGCCCGCGCGGCAGCCAGCACAAGCGCAGATCCACCCGCAGCAGCAGCCGAGTCCGGTCCATGCCGAGTACGGCAAACGTGCGCAGCATCCGCCAGCCCCGCAAAGAGCTCCGCAACCGGCGGTGGACGCGCATGGCCGCGGCGCCTATCAAACCCGGGCGATCGAAGAGGACCAGCTCGAGATTCCCGCTTTCCTGCGGCGCCAATCGAGCTAATGAAGTCATTTGATCGAAAAGGAATCGCTTGACATCCAAGAGCTGGAGCAGGTCCGTCGAAAAAGCCTGGCAAATTTTTTCGGGACCTGCTTTAAATTCCCCCAGGCTGACATATCCCGTACCGCCAGCCAATCCGCCGCGCCTACTCAGCCGCGCTCTTCACGCCGCTAAACCTTCGCTCGATATAATCCTCGACGATTTGCTTGAATTCGGCGGCGATGCCCGCGCCGCGGAGCGTCGTCGCCTTCTGCCCGTCGATGAACACCGGCGCCGCCGGCGTTTCACCGGTGCCAGGCAGCGAGATCCCTATGTCGGCATGTTTCAATTCGCCGGGCCCGTTGACGATGCAGCCCATCACCGCGACGTTCAGCGCCTCAACTCCTGGATAGCGTGTCCGCCATAGCGGCATCCCCTCCCGGATATAAGTCTGGATATCCCGCGCGAGTTCTTGAAAAACCGTGGAGGTCGTGCGCCCGCAGCCAGGACAGGCGGCGACCAGCGGCACAAAAGTGCGAAACCCCATGGTCTGCAAAAGTTCCTGCGCCACTTTCACTTCGAGCGAGCGGTCGCCGCCGGGCTCCGGGGTGAGCGAAACCCTAATCGTGTCGCCGATCCCCTCCTGCAACAAGATGCCCATGGCGGCGGCGGAGGCGACAATGCCTTTCGAGCCCATGCCCGCTTCGGTGAGGCCCAAGTGCAGCGCGTAATCGCTTCGCCGCGCGAGCGTGCGATAGACCGCGATGAGATGCTGCACATCCGAGACCTTTGCCGACAGGATGATTCTGTCCCGGCCAAGCCCGATGTCCTCCGCCCGAGCGGCGGAGGCGAGCGCCGATTGCACCATCGCCTCGCGCATCACGGCGCCGGCCGAGCGCGGCGAAGGCGCGCGGGCATTTTCGTCCATCAACGCGGTGAGGAGCTCCTGATCGAGCGAGCCCCAATTGGCGCCGATCCGCACCGCATTGCCATATTTGATCGCCGCCTCCACGATGCGGCCGAATTGCTTGTCCCGCTTGTCCTTGAAGCCGACATTGCCGGGGTTGATTCGATATTTGTCGAGCGCCTCCGCGCAGGCGGGATGATCGTTGAGCAGTTTATGGCCGATATAGTGGAAATCGCCGATCAGAGGGACGTCGCAGTCCATTTTTGCGAGACGGTCGCGGATATGCGGCACGGCCGCGGCGGCGTCGTCACGATCGACAGTGATCCGCACGAGCTCGGAGCCGGCGCGGGCAAGCGCCGCGACCTGGGCCGCCGTCCCTTCGACATCGGCCGTATCCGTGTTGGTCATCGATTGGACGGCAATAGGCGCGCCGCCGCCTACGAGGACTGCCGCGTTGCCGGAGCCAATGCGCACGCCAACCGAGCGGCGGCGGGGCGCGGGCCCGGCGTCCTCGGGGTCCGCGAGGCCGGGGGAGGCTGAAAGTTCAGAGCTAATTGTCATGCGTGGTGTTAATCCCTGGCTGAGGCGGCGCCCGGCGGACATATCCGATTAAGGGTGTCGCGATCATGACCCGAAGGGCCGCGGAGAGTGGTGGGCAAAAACACGTTTGCAGTCAAGCCTGTCGCGCCAGGCGACTCCGGCGGCGGGAGCGGCCTTCGCTTGGTTTTGACGCGTCGCAAGCGAGCAGGCATTTACTCGCTTAACAAACTGTCCACGAAATGCCATCGATTTGATGGGCGGAGCACGATCTGATTGGATTCCATGCCGGCGACAGTCCGGCAGACGGCTTTTCCACGCTAGGGGAATGCGGGCATGAACGGCGGATCTGGGTTTGTTGCTTCGCCCGGCGCAGCGCTCGTGACCGGAGCGGCAAGGGGGATCGGGCGGAAGATCGCCGAGCGCCTTGCGCTGGCTCGCTATTCGGTCGTGCTGCATTGCAGCCTGGCCTCGCGCGCCGATGCCGAGGCGGCGGCGGCAAGCATCAAGGAGCAAGGCGGTAAGGCGGTCGTGTTGCCTTCCGATCTCCGCGAAGAGGGCGCCCTCGCCCGGCTCGCCGCGGACGCCGCGGACGCCGCGGCGATCTTCGGGCCGCTCACCCTGCTCGTCAACAATGCCGCGATTTTCGAGGCGGACGATGCGGCCTCCTTCGATCTCGAACGTTGGGAGAAGCATTTTTCGGTGAATTTAAGGGCGCCTGTCATTCTTTCGCGCGATTTTGCCGGGCAATTGCCGGACGGGATCGAAGGCGCGATCGTCAACATCATCGATCAGCGGGTGTTGCGTCCGACGCCGCAATTTTTCACCTATAATTTGAGCAAATCGGCGCTTTGGGCCGCGACCCGGACGATGGCGCAAGCCTTCGCGCCAAAAGGCATAAGAGTCAACGCGGTCGGGCCGGGCCCAGTCTCGCCGAACTTCAACCAGGGCGAGGCGGGCTTCGCGCGAGAGGTGCGGGGCTTGCCGCTGGCCCGCGCGATCTCGCCCGGTGAAGTCGCCGGCGCGGTTCTTTATCTGGCCACCGCGCGCAACGTGACCGGACAGATGATCGCGGTCGACGCCGGCCAACATCTCGCCTGGCGAACGCCCGACGTCGTGCTTTAAAACAGGCTAAACCGGCCAAATCGTGCACGCTATTTTTAACGCACGGTCGGTCGAGGCGCCTCGGAATTCTGGCGAATCAATGCGCGGCACCGGCGGCACGGTTGACCGGACATGAGCGATTGCCCGAAACCGTGCTGCTTTCCCTAAAACAGTAGCGCCGCACCGCTTCAATCCAGCGCAGGGTCCACGCCGGTAAAGGTGAAAGTGACATGGATCGGTCCAACTTGATCGATCTGCGGCGATAGGGACCTGACCTCGCCGAGATCGACCTGCAAGCGATCTTCGTCGAGCCAATGCAGCGCGGGCCACTCTCTTGGCTTGAAGCGGACGACGAGCTTGGCGGGCAAGCCGCCCGCCGGACGCACGCGGACAAGATATTGCCGGTTGACGAGCCCGAGGATGCAACCATGGACGGCGATTTCGGCGACATCGCCTTGGGCATTCGCAAGGCGCGATTTTGGCCATTCCGAACAGGCGGGATAGGGCCAATTTGATTGACTTTGAACCTAATACGACTCCACGAAACGCTATGGGAGCATCACGATTGCCTGCGTATATTAACTGAATAGACCCCCCATCATTCTTCTCAAGCGCGTCAAAAGTTATCTCTAAAATGTTTGGGGTTCCATTTGGAACCGCAATCTTGAACCCTGATACATCACGGCTTGAACTTAATATCTTTGCGTCGAGAATTTCGATTCCATCTGGTAAAACACACTGGATTGGCCGAAGAATATCCATTCGTTGTATTGGCATCGTTCCGGAATTCCAAAAATAAAGTCGTACAGCTGTAACCCCTCGTAATCCGACTGGATTTCCTTTGTATGAAACCGTGAGATCAGACGGCTGGGGGCCATTCGAATCCACGATTACGGCCCGGGTCGGATTAATGAGAAACGTCTGGATTCGCTCTTGAATAGACTCTATATAAAAGTAAGCAGCTGCGATTCCTGCTATTCCTAGTGACGTTCCAACAATAAGACTTATAATCGCGATACTACGGTCTAAAACGTTTATATCATGCAACCCCGTAAGTCAAGAAGGGCATGCCTCACCTCGGGTGGTGCCGACGCGTGCCGGGGATCATTATGATCCCCGCAAACTCGTCCGAGGTAAGGCAGATCATCGACATACTGACGCGAATCCTAACCTTTCTGAAATAGATACCTCTGCCGAGAAGCTTTCAAGTAAAGGCCGGAGTTGTCCCGGCGACGCAAAATCCTCACCAATTCCACCTTCTCTCGGAATGAGGAAGTAAGCAAGCGCATGGCCCATAATCTCGCCCGAAATGCTCCAGGCCAAAGACTTTCTCCGTCTCAAGCGCAAAACCGCACCAGAGGACGACGCATTCCTCGCCAATTCCACCGCCGCATGATTGTTTCACCCGGCCCCCCGCTGGAAAACCAAAGCCGCGCTACTTGCGCCCGCGCGGGCCGGCGCAAGGTTAAAACACCTTTAACCGCATCCTGATAATTTGGCTTGAAGCTCGCCGGGCGCCAAGACGCTTAGCGCACGGGATTTAAGTTGAACCCCGTCCTGCTCTAGGCCTTTTGTCTCGCATGACTTTTGCCGCGAGACAGGTTCTTTTTCCGAGGCGCGCGCGCTGCGGCCGGCGGACGGTTCAAACAAAAATGGAAGCGGTGCAACAGGCGCGGGATAGAATGCGGACAACGACAAGTTTCACGGCCCTCGATCGCATTCCGGAATCCTTGCGCGGTTTCGCGCTGCGGCGCGGGGCCGAGGCCGCCGGCCTCGGCCTGATCGCCGCGGCGGCGGGGCTTGGCTTGGCTTTGGCGTCCTGGTCTGTCCAGGACCCGAGCTTCAATCATGCGGCGTCGGGACCGGTGCACAATCTCCTTGGCGCGCCGGGGGCCGCTGCCGCCGACCTCGTCATGCAAATGCTCGGCCTCTCAGTGATCGCGTTTCTTACTCCCGTGAGCTTTTGGGGATGGCGGCTCATCGCCGCCCGGCGCCTCGAACGGGTCAAGGCCCGGCTGGTGCTATGGCTCGGCGGCGGAGTGTTGTGGGCAGGGCTCGCCTCATTGCTGCCGGTCACCGCCCGCTGGCCCTTGCCGACCGGCCTCGGAGGAGTCGTGGGCGATGCAATTCTCGCAATTCCTAGCCGGATGCTCGCGGGGCATCTTCCCGGAATGCTTTTATTTGCCGCGGTCTTGGCGTGCGGCGCGATCCTCTGCCTGTCGGCCTCGATCAGCCTGCGCGATTACGCTTCGGCGAATTTGGGCGAGGACGAGGAAGACCCTTTGCCGGATCGCGGTGACGTACCGGTGCCGGAGGATCAGGACACCGCCGGCGAGCCGGGCTTCGCGCTCGTTTTGCTCGGCGCCATCATTCATGCCGGTCTCAGCCTAAAGGCGGCGGTGGCGCGCTCGCGCGAGCCCCGGCAGCCCGCATGGCCCGCCGCGCGACAGCCTGAAGGCGCCGTCGAGCGGCCGCTCGATCTCGCTGCGGAGCCGCTGCACTGGCCACCGTCCGAATTGGCGGAGTCCAATTTCGACGCCAGCGCCTATGCTCCGCCTGCCGTCCGCGCGGCACGCGGGAGGACTCCGCCGGGGCAAAACCAGGAACAGGATCGCGACATCTACGCTCCGCGCCGCGTCATCGCGGCGGCAGCCGGCGCGCTAAAGCCCGGATCGCGCGCGCTCAGGGAGGTGCAGCCCTCGTTGTTCGACCAGCTGGCGCGGCACGTCTATAACTTGCCGCCGCTGCACATCCTCGGCGAGCCCAAGAAGCCAGTCGCGAACAACGTCTCCGAGGACGCGCTCAGCCAGAACGCCAGACTGCTTGAAGGCGTGCTCGAGGATTTCGGCGTCAAGGGCGAGATCATTCATGTGCGGCCAGGTCCGGTGGTGACGCTTTACGAGCTGGAGCCAGCGCCTGGCATCAAATCCTCGCGGGTGATCGGTCTTGCCGACGACATCGCGCGTTCGATGTCGGCCCTCTCGGCCCGCGTCGCCGTGGTTCAGGGGCGCAACGCGATCGGAATCGAATTGCCGAACCAGCGGCGCGAGACCGTCTATCTGCGCGAATTGCTCGGGTCCCAGGATTTCGAGAAAACCAAACACCGGCTGGCGATCGCGCTTGGCAAGACAATCGGCGGCGAGCCGATCATCGTCGATCTGGCAAAAATGCCGCATCTTCTCGTCGCGGGCACGACGGGATCGGGCAAGTCGGTTGCCATCAACACGATGATCCTGTCGTTGCTCTACAAGCTAATGCCGCACGAATGCCGCCTCATCATGGTAGATCCGAAAATGCTCGAATTGTCGGTCTATGACGGGATTCCGCATTTGCTGACGCCGGTCGTCACCGACCCAAAGAAGGCGGTGGTCGCGCTCAAATGGGCGGTTCGCGAAATGGAGGAGCGCTACAAGAACATGTCGAAGCTCGGCGTCCGCAACATCGATGGGTTTAACGCCCGCGTCGCGGAGGCGATGGCCAAGGGCGAGACCCTCATGCGGACGGTGCAGACGGGCTATGATCCAGAGACCGGCGAAGCGATCTACGAACGGGAAGCAATGCAGCTTTCGGTCCTGCCTTTCATCGTGGTGATCGTGGATGAGATGGCCGATCTGATGATGGTCGCCGGCAAGGACATCGAAGGCGCGATCCAGCGGCTTGCCCAGATGGCGCGCGCGGCGGGCATTCACCTCATCATGGCGACGCAGCGCCCCTCCGTCGATGTTATCACCGGGACGATCAAGGCGAATTTTCCGACCCGCATTTCGTTTCAGGTCACCTCCAAGATCGATAGCCGCACGATTTTGGGCGAGCAAGGCGCCGAGCAGCTTCTTGGGTCAGGCGACATGCTCTACATGGCGGGAGGCGGGCGCATTTCGCGCGTGCATGGGCCTTTCGTCATCGACAGCGAAGTCGAAAAGATCGTCGCGCACCTGAAGAACTCAAGGCCAGCCAGAATATCTCGACGCGATCACCGAGGACGACGACGGAGACGGCGAGGATGGCGACGAGCCGGCGCCGGGCAGCATGGATGCCGAGGAAGCGGGCGATCTCTACGACCGCGCCGTCGCTATCGTTCTGCGCGACAAAAAATGCTCGACGAGCTACATCCAGCGCCGGCTGTCGGTCGGTTACAATAAAGCGGCCTCTCTCGTCGAGCGGATGGAACAGGAAGGCGTCGTGGGCGCGCCCAATCATTCGGGAAAGCGCGCGATTTTGGTTGGCGGCGGCATCGACCGTGGCGCGTTCGATGTTGCGGCCGGCGGGTGATTTGACGGGCCCCCGCGTCGGCGGCAGCCGTGGATGGACGCTGCCTCTTTCAGGCGTTTTGGACGCTTGGCTTTGCTCGCCGCCCCCATCCGCGCATGGAGATGGCCTCCCATAATCGACGGGGCTAAAGAACAACGGCAGATTTTGCTATCAAAGACTATAAAATTTGTGGATATTTGCGAACGGGCTCGATATTGTCGCCGGCCGGACCCGGTTGCACGACAAATTGCCGGTCGAGGGTGGAAGAATGCTCACGAAAAAAGGAAAATATGGTCTGAAAGCGATGGTTCACCTTGCCGGACGCCCGGTGGGCGAGGCGACGCTCGTGAACGACATCGCCAATGCGAATGAAATTCCAAAAAAATTTCTCGACACGATTCTCGGCGAACTGCGCAACGCCGGCTTCGTTTTTTCAAAAAAGGGCAAAGGCGGCGGCTACGCATTGGCCCGGCCGGCGCATGAAATCAAGGTTGGTCACATCGTTCGCGTCCTTGATGGGCCGCTCGCTCCCGTCGCCTGCGCAAGCAAGAATTCCTACCGGCGCTGCGAGGATTGCGCCGACGAAGATCATTGCTGTGTCCGTCTCGTCATGCTCGAAGCCCGCAACGCGATCGCGACCGTGCTCGACAATCGCACGCTCGCCGAGATGCGGGCGCTGGCGCGCAAGGACGAGGAAAATCTCTTGCCTTGCGCTTGACGCTGAGAGTCCCGCCGCATAGGGCATGGGCCGTCCACGCCAGCAACGAACTTCACCAACTATATATTCTTCACGACTCCGCTTACATTGATTGGGAGCCGAATTCCCGTCAGTATCATTGTCACATTAGAGAGGCGTCCAAGATCGACGCAAAGTAATACCAAGTCTCTGAAAGTTTGACTCCTGAGGCGGATTCCCGAATCGGCATTTATCTGATTCACCATGGCAAACAGCTTTTGGGAGAGTTTGCCATGTCGACTCCGGTTCCGCTTCGCTCTGACTTTGACACGATTGGCCTGCGCATGCTGGCGCGGCGATCGCGTGACCCCGATCAGACCCGGCGTCTCTTGGCACTGGCCGAGATTTATGATGGCGGCTCGCGGCCGGATGCGGCGCGGATCGGCGGGGTCGGGGTGCAGATCGTGCGCGACTGGGTTGTCCGTTTCAACGCCAAAGGTCCTGATGGTCTCTTGACCGGCAAAGCGCCGGGCGCTCCCAGCATCCTCGGCGAGCGCCAGCGCCAAGCCTTGCGGCAGGTCGTGGAAGATGGGCCGATTCCCGCCCTGCATGGCGTCGTCCGCTGGCGGCTGATCGATCTGGCGCAGTGGCTCTTCGAAGAGTTCCGGGTTTCGATCTCCAAGCCGACGCTCAGCCGCGAGCTGCGGCATATGGGCTTTCGCAAGCTCTCGGCGCGACCGCGCCATCATGCGCAAGACGAGGAAGCCGCGGCGGCTTTTAAAAAAACTTTCTCGCCCTCGTGGAGGAGACCGCCGCAAAAGAGGCTCCTGGCAAGCCGATAGAGATTTGGTTTCAAGACGAAGCTCGGATCGGGCAGAAAAACAAGGTCACCCGCCGATGGGCGAAACGCGGGACACGGCCTTCGGCGCCGCACGACCAGAGGACGAGTTCAGCCTATATTTTCGGCGCCATCTGCCCGGCCGAAGGAAAAGGCGCCGGGCTCGTACTACCCTCCTGCAACAGCGAGGCCATGGCCCTGCATCTCGAAGAAATCTCGCTTGCGGTCGCACCAAGCGCGCATGCGCTCGTTCTTCTCGATCAGGCCGGGTGGCATGTCTCGGCGAAGCTTCCCGTCCCGGACAACATCACGCTCTTGCCGTTGCCGCCGAAATCGCCCGAGCTCAATCCGGTCGAGAACATCTGGCAATTCATGCGCGACAACTGGCTCTCGAACCGCGTCTTCGAATCCTACGACGACATTCTCGACCACTGCTGCTTCGCCTGGAACAAGCTCATCGACATGCCCTGGAAAATCATCTCCATCGGAACAAGAGAGTGGGCCTATCGGTCGTGATCAGCGAGACTTGGTATAATATAAGATATCGCAACTGGTCGAAAACACGTCGGTCGAGGGGATGCGGCACCAGAGCCGCGTTTCCACCTCTGCATTACGGCTTTTCCGAAGGAGAAAACATAGTGGAGCAGACAGACAGGAGTAATCTAATCGACCTGGAGCCGTTCTCGACTCTTTTGGTCGCACTCGGTGCTCTCGATTCCATTGCATCACTGTACGCACTGATTGAGCCGCGACGAACGCAAGCTAAACTAGAGCGCGAAGCCAATCGGTACGCTATTCGAGATGCACTCATGGGCGCAGAGACTGGACTGAATGAGTTACGTGGTTACATTCGTTCGCTCGAAATCGCATTTGCAGCGGGTACTCAAACTCGCAGTCATTCAGATCCAAGGATGTTGATTGCTCAGTTTGGCCAAGTGAGCCTCAATTTCACGGGAGAGGGCCATGAGAGGTGGCGAGAAATTGAGGAAGGCATACTAACCACGGTAGCGAGAATTCAACGGCACATGGGGAATCTCATGCGTCATTTCGCTGCAACCAACCTGAAGCTTGAGCCTGATACAGCGCGTCGCCTCCAAGGTGCAGTCGAAAAGCTTAACAACGTCGTTCGTTCTTTGGTTCAGGTGCATTTCGGCGAGCTATTTCGGTCCGTTGAAGAAGCAGCCGGTGAGTGCATGGATACTCTGAGGCAATTGCGCTTCGACCTTGGCGGGTTTATTGGGTGAGCAACCCTAGCGAGGAAGAAAGCCAAGAGGTTTCAGCCGCCAAGTACCTTGCCGATCGCCGCGGCGACGGCATCGACCGGCGCCATCCCATCGACCGTTTTCAGGACCCCCTTTTTCGCATAAAAATCAGCGACGGGCGCCGTCTCGGCGTGATAGGCGTCGAGCCGGGTTTTGAACGCCTCCGGAGTGTCGTCGGCGCGCACCGTTCCGCCGGTCGCGAGGGTGTCGTTCGCGCGCTTGGCGATCCGCGCCAGCAGTGCCGCCTCGTCCACCTTGAGTTCGATGACGGCATCGAGATCCAGGTTCTTTGCACTCAGCATTTTGGCCAAGGCCTCCGCTTGACGCACCGTGCGCGGGAATCCATCCAGGACAAAGCCCCCTTTGGCGTCCGGTGCCGCGATGCAATCGGCGACGATACCAACCACCGTCCCGTCCGGCACCAGGCAGCCCTTGTCCATGAACGCCTTTGCCGCAAGCCCCGCTGGCGTCGCGGCCTCGACCGCGGCGCGCAGCATGTCTCCAGTGGACAATTGCGGGATATGAAATTTCTCCTTGAGCCGCGCCGACTGGGTGCCTTTTCCGGCGCCGGGCGGTCCAAGAAGGACCACTCTCATCTGCGTTTTCCCCGCAGCTTGGCTTTCTTTATGAGCCCCTCATATTGATGCGCCTGCAGATGGCCCATCACCTGGGCCACCGTATCCATGGTGACGCTGACCACGATGAGGAGAGAAGTTCCGCCGAAATAAAACGGCAGCGCCGCGTAGGAGATCAGCATTTCCGGCAACAGGCAGATAAGGGCGAGATAGGCGGCGCCGAGGACCGTGACGCGGGTCAGGATTGTATCGATATATTGCGCGGTCCGTTCGCCCGGCCTTATCCCGGGCACGAAGCCGCCGTGTTTCTTGAGATTGTCCGCCGTCTCCACTGGATTGAAGACAATGAAAGTGTAGAAAAAGGCAAAGAAGACGATCAGCCCGACATAGGCGGCCATGTACAGCGGACGGCCATGACCGAGATAAGTCGTGATTGTCGCGAGAATTCCGGTGCCGCCCTGGCTCTGCGAGAAATTGGCGATCGTGACCGGCAACAGCAAAAGCGAGGACGCGAAAATCGGCGGGATGACCCCGGATGTATTTAGTTTCAGCGGCAGAAAAGAGGTCTGACCCTCGTAGATTTTATTGCCTTGTTGACGTTTTGGGTAGGTGATCAGAAGCCGCCGCTGCGCCCGTTCCATGAACACGATGAAGGCGACCACTGCAATCGACATCGCCAGCACCCCGATGATCAGTCCCGTCGAGATCGCGCCCTGGCGACCGAGTTCCAAGGTATTGACGATGGCCGAAGGAAATGCCGCGACGATGCCGGCGAAAATAATGAGCGAGGATCCATTGCCAATACCGCGCGAGGTGATCTGTTCGCCGAGCCACATCAAAAACATCGTGCCGCCCATTAAGGTCAACACGGTGGAAATGCGGAAGAACAGCCCAGGTTCGAGGACAACTCCGGGCTGGCCTTCGAGCCCCACCGAGATGCCATAGGCTTGGAAGGCGGCGAGAACGACCGTCAGATACCGCGTATACTGATTGATGACCTTGCGCCCGGATTCGCCCTCCTTCTTCAAAGCCTCCAAGGTCGGGAAGACCGAAGTCAGCATCTGGATGATGATCGAGGCGGAGATGTAAGGCATGATGTTCAACGCGAAGATCGCCATGCGCTGGACCGCGCCGCCGGCGAACATATTGAACAATTCAAGAACACCCTGCCGATTGCCGGTAAAGCTCTTTTCAAAAACCACGGGGTCGATTCCAGGCAAGGGGATGTAGGTCCCCAGACGATAGATGACTAACGCCGCGAGCGTGAACAAAATGCGCTTTTTGAGTTCCTCGGCCTTGCCGAACGCACTCCAATTGATATTCGCTGCAAGCTGCTCCGCCGCCGATACCATTTACTGCTCCCTTGACCCGCGAGGTGCCAGAACGATTTTTTACCCTGTGACTTCCACGGGAATCGAGAGAGTTCCAAATCTCTTCCCGACGCCAACCGTTGTCGAGGCCAACCTTTGTCGGGGCCAAGACATTTAAAGCAACTGCGTTTGGCGGCGGGTGCTTTTTCCCGTGGGCCGCCAAGAAGAACGCCGGCCTCGTGCCCTCCGGCGAACCTAAGACCCGGCCGGCGGAGCCGCGGTTTCCTTGTTTAACAAAACGATCGACCCACCGGCGCCCTCGATCGCCGCCACCGCGCTCTTCGACGCCGCGGCCACCTCGAAGGCGAGCTTTGCCGCGAGCGCGCCCTCGCCCAGGATCTTGACGCCATCGCGCGGTTTCGCACAGACGCCGGCACCGATCAACGCCTCGATCGTCACCGGGGCCGCCGGATCGAGCTTGCCCGCATCCACCGCAGCCTGAACGCGGCGGAGATTGACTTCATTATAGCGGATCGAAAACGGGTTCCAGAAGCCGCGCTTCGGCAGCCGCCGGTGCAGCGGCATCTGACCCCCTTCAAATCCCTTGATCGCGACGCCGGTTCGCGCTTTCTGTCCCTTGACGCCCCGCCCGCAAGTCTTACCCTTTCCAGACCCGATCCCGCGTCCGACTCGCATGCGCGACCGCGAAGCCAGGGGATTATCCGCGATCTCATCGAGCTTCATTGTCCTATCCTCGTTTCGTCCGGCCCCCGCGCCGCGTCGACAATGCGAACGAGGTGCGCCACTTTCGCGATCATGCCGCGCACGGCGGCAGTGTCGTCAAGCGCGGACCGCCGGCCGATCCTGTTCAGACCAAGACCGACAAGCGTCGCGCGCTGCGACGCGGGACGCCCGATGGGACTCTTGATTTGTTCCACGATGACCTGGACCGGGGGGTTTGCTGTCATCTCTTGTTCCCTTACGCTTCGCTCGCTGCTTCCGTCTCGCCGCCTTGGCGGCGCGCCTGGAGAGCGGATACCTTGAGGTTTCGCCGCGCCGCGACGGCGCGGGGCGAGTCTTCCCGTCGCAGGGCAGCAAAGGTCGCGCGCACCATGTTATAAGGGTTCGATGATCCTTGCGACTTGGCGACGACGTCATGCATGCCGAGGGTCTCGAAAATGGCGCGCATCGGACCGCCGGCGATGATCCCGGTTCCGGCCGGCGCCGCGCGCAACACCACGCGGCCGGCCCCGTGCCGCCCATTGACGTCATGGTGCAAGGTGCGGCCGTCCCGCAGCGGCACCCGGATGAGAGAGCGCTTCGCGGATTCCGTTGCCTTGCGGATGGCTTCGGGAACCTCGCGGGCCTTGCCATGACCAAACCCGACCCGGCCCTTCTGGTCGCCGACGACGACGAGCGCGGCGAAGCCGAATCTGCGGCCGCCTTTCACCACCTTGGCGACGCGATTGATATGGACCAATCGATCCATGAATTCACCGTCGCGATCCTCGCGATCGCGGCCACGGCCGCCTTCCCCGTCACGCGCCATGAAATTGTTCCATTTCCGCATCCGCCTCGCGTTTATTCCGCCGCGCGGCCAACATCCTATTTGCCGTTCGCCTTAGAATTTGAGCCCGCCTTCGCGGGCGCCTTCCGCCAGCGCCTTGACACGTCCGTGATACATATAGGCGCCGCGGTCGAACACGACTTCGCTTATTCCGGCCCGCGCCGCGCGCTCGGCAAGCTGCTGGCCGACGATCTTCGCCGACGCCACCGTCGCCCCGCTCTTCAGGCCTTCCCGGTTGGCTTTTTCGAGCGACGACGCGGCGGCAAGCGTCCGGCCCAAGCCATCGTCGACGATCTGGCAATAAATCTGCTTCGACGAGCGGAAGACGGTCAGCCGCGGCTTGCCATAGGCATGGGCCTGGAGGGTACGCCGGACACGCGCCTGGCGACGGGCCGTCACCCTATCATCTTTTGCCATTCGTCCAAATCCTTGCCTTCGCCTCTTCTACTTCTTCTTGCCTTCCTTACGGAAGATAAATTCACCAGCATATTTTACGCCCTTGCCCTTATAGGGTTCGGGCGGGCGCAAGGCGCGGATTTCCGCGGCGGTCTGCCCCACCTGCCGCTTGTCGATGCCGGTGATCGAGATTTCCGTCGGCTTTGGCGCGGCAATTGCGATTCCCGCGGGGATCGGGAAATTCAAATCGTGGCTATAGCCAAGCGAAAGTCGAAGGCTCGTGCCTGAGACCACGGCCTTATAGCCGACCCCCGTGATCTCTAGTTTGCGTTCGAAACCCTTCGAGACGCCGATCATTAGACTATTGACGACCGACCGCGTCGTGCCCCACATCGCCCGCGCCTGCGTGCCGTGGTTGCGCGGCGTGACCGCGATCTTGCTTTCCGCCAAAGCCACGCTCACATTATCGGGCGCGGTGAAGGATAGCTCTCCCTTGCCGCCTTTCACCGAAATGGACTGGCCGTCCACCTTGGCCGTTACGCCGGCGGGGATGACAACCGGCTTTTTTCCGATACGCGACATGCTAGGATTTCCTCGTTTGTCCGGTTAGAAGACCTTGCAGAGGACTTCGCCGCCGACATTGGCGTCGCGCGCGGCATGGTCGGCCATCACGCCCTTGGGGGTTGAAACAATGGTAATGCCCAATCCGTTCGCAACGCGCGGCATCGCACCGACGGCGGCATACACGCGCCGCCCTGGTTTCGACACCCGCTCGATCTCGCGAATGACCGGCGCGCCCTCGGAATATTTCAGCTCGATCTCGAACTCGGTGCGGCCATTGCCATATTCCGTCGTGGAATAGCCGCGAATATAGCCTTCCGATTGCAAGACGTCGAGCACATGCGCGCGCAGCCGCGATCCCGGCGTCTGCACCTTGCCCTTGCGGCGCATCTGGGCATTGCGGATGCGGGTGAGCATATCGCCCAACGGATCGTTCATTGCCATGATCCGCCCTCCTACCAGCTCGACTTCACGAGACCCGGGATCAGGCCCCTCGAGCCCAAGTCCCGCAGCGCGATCCGCGACATTTTCATTTTGCGGGTAAAACCGCGCGGTCGCCCGCTCACCTCGCAGCGGTTGCAAATCCGCGAAGCGGCGGAGTTGCGCGGCAATTGGGCGAGCTTTAGACGCGCGGCGAAGCGTTCCTCCATGGTCAGTGTCTCGTTATTGGCGATCGTCTTCAAGCGGCGGCGGCGGCCGGCATATTGCGTGACCAGTTTGATGCGGCGGTTGTTTTTCTCGATCGAACTTTTCTTCGCCATCAATCCTTGCCTCTAGTTTCCGGGGTTGAATTGTATTCGTTTCACTGTCGGAACGGGAAGTTGAAGGCCCGCAAAAGCGCGCGCGCCTCGTCATCGGATTTTGCCGTCGTGCAAACGATCACGTCGAGACCCAAAATGCTTTCGGTCTTGTCGTAGTCGATTTCCGGAAACACGATATGTTCCTTGATCCCCAACGCGTAATTGCCGTGGCCGTCGAAACTCTTCGGGTTGAGGCCGCGAAAATCCCGGACCCGGGGCAGCGCGATCGTGACCAGTCGATCGAGGAACTCATACATGCGCGTCTTACGCAAGGTGACCTTGGCGCCGATTGGCATGTTCTCGCGCACTTTGAACGTCGCGATCGCCTTGCGGGCACGGGTGACGACTGCCTTCTGACCGGCGATCAGGCCGAGGTCGGCCGCCGCGAGGGTGACTTTCTTGGTGTCGTTGACTGCTTCGCCGACGCCCATGTTGAGGACGATCTTCTCGATGCCCGGCACTTCGAACCGGTTCTTGTAGCGAAATTCCGCGACGAGCCGTGGCCGCACGACCTCTTCGTAATGTTTCTTAAGCCGCGGCACGTAATCCTTGGGCGGCGCAAGCGCTTCGGCGGTGGCTGCGGGCCTCGCGTCTCCCTTGCTCTCGGGGGTCGGTTTCTTGGCCTTGGCGGCTACCTTTGGCGCACCCTTCGCGGTGTCCTTGGCAGTATTTTACCGGCGCCCTTGCCTGTTGGCTTGCCCGCGCCTTTGGCTCCGCCTTTGCCGGTTTTCGACTCAGCCATCGATCAATTCTCCGGAGCGCTTCGCGAAACGAACCTTGCGGCCGTCCGTCAAGATCTTGAACCCTACTCGCGTGGGCTTGCCGTTCTTGGGGTCGGCGATCGCGAGATTCGATAGATGGATCGGGGCCTCCTTGGTGATGATCCCGGCTTCCTGCTTGGCGGATTGCTTCTGGTGCCGCTTCACCGTGTTGACCCCGCGCACGATCGCGCGCTCCTCTTTGGGCTGAACCCGCACGACTTCGCCGGAACGGCCTCTATCGCGCCCGGCGAGGACAACGACCCTGTCGCCCTTTTTGATTTTTGCCGCCATCACAACACCTCTGGCGCGAGCGAGATGATCTTCATCTGGTTCTTGGCGCGCAATTCGCGCGGAACCGGCCCAAAAATGCGGGTGCCGACCGGCTCCGACTGGGCGTTGATCAAGACCGCCGCGTTGGAATCGAACCGGATGACCGAACCGTCGGCGCGCTTGATGTCCTTGGCGGTGCGCACGACCACCGCTTTCATCACGTCGCCCTTTTTGACGCGCCCGCGCGGAATCGCTTCCTTGATCGAGACGACGATAATATCGCCGACGCCCGCGTATTTACGCTTCGAGCCGCCGAGCACCTTGATGCACATCACGCGGCGCGCGCCGGAATTGTCGGCGACGTCGAGGTTGGTTTGCATCTGGATCATCGTCTTGACACCTTTCTTCCCAGACCGGATTCCGGCGGCACAAGGCCAACCGGACTTCGCCTTAAAGGGGGTTTTCGCCTCCCTAACAATTAACCCGTCATTTCGCCGCCGCGCCGACGACGGTCCAGCGTTTCAGCTTCGAGATCGGCTTCGTCTCCTCGATCGACACCGTGTCCCCTAGCTTGAAAGCTTCCATCTCGTCATGCGCGTGATAATTCTTCGATCGCCGCACCGTCTTCTTCAACAGCGGATGCGTAAAACGGCGCTCGACCTTGACGACGATCGTCTTTTCTTGCTTGTCGCTCACCACGACACCGTGGAGAATTCGCTTCGGCATGATTTCTTGAACCTGTCTTTCTAAACCTTGTTTGCTTGCGATCCTACTCCGCGCCTTCACCTGCTTTTGCGCCGAAAGCGTCTTGATCCTTGCGATGTCGCGGCGCACAACGCGCACGCGCGCGGTGTTTTCGAGCTGGCCGGTGGCGCGCTGAAAGCGCAGGTTGAATTGCTCTTTCTTGAGATTCAGGAACTCTTGCTCAAGCTGATCCTTGGACATCATCTTGAGATCGGACAACCGCTGCTTCTGTTTCATGACCGTTTCCCATTCCTCGGCGATGCGCTGGATGAAGCGGGTTTTGACCGGCAGCTTGGCGGCGGCCAGGAGGAGCGCTTCCCGCGGTTTCGACCGGGACCCCGTCGAGCTCGAACATGATCCGGCCCGGCGCGACCCGGCAGGCCCAGAATTCCGGGGAACCCTTGCCTTTGCCCATGCGAACTTCGGTCGGCTTCTTCGAAACCGGGACATCCGGGAAAATCCGGATCCAGACGCGGCCGGCGCGGCGCATGTGCCGGGTCAACGCGCGGCGCGCGGCCTCGATTTGACGCGCGGTAATCCGCTCGGGTTCGAGCGCCTTGAGGCCGAACTGACCGAAATTCAATTCGAACCCGGCTTTCGAGGCGCCGCGTATGCGGCCCTTGAAAGCTTTGCGGAATTTGGTTCGCTTGGGTTGCAACATAATTCAAACTCTTAATCTGCAGCGGGGCGCGATCAGGCGGCATCGCGTTCGCGCCGCCGCCGCTCTGCCGCCAGAATGCTCCTGTTCGGCCATTTTCTTGTCTTGCGCCATTGGATCGTGTTCAAGAATTTCGCCCTTGAAGATCCAGACCTTGATCCCGCAGGTGCCATAGGCCGTGTGCGCCGTCGCGGTGCCGTAATCGACATCGGCGCGCAACGTATGCAACGGCACGCGGCCTTCGCGATACCATTCGAGCCTTGCGATTTCGGCGCCGCCGAGGCGACCCGAGCAGTTGATTCTTATGCCTTCCGCGCCGAGCCTGATCGCCGATTGCACCGCCCGCTTCATGGCGCGGCGGAAGGCGACGCGGCGCTCAAGCTGCTGGGCGATCGAAATCGGCAACGAGGACCGCGTCGATTTCCGGCTTGCGCACCTCGACAATGTTGATGAGGACTTCGGAGTCCGTCATTTTCGCAACGAGCTTGCGAATCTTGTCGATGTCGGCGCCCTTCTTGCCGATCACCACGCCAGGCCGCGCCGAATGGATCGTCACCCGGCATTTCTTATGCGGCCGCTCGATGACGATCTTCGAAATCGCGGCCTGTTTCAAGTTCTTCATGAGCATCGCGCGGATTGCCATGTCCTCGTGCAGGAGCTTGCCATATTCGGTCTTGCCCGCGAACCAGCGCGAATCCCAGGTCCGGTTGATGCCGAGCCGCAGGCCGATCGGATTGACTTTCTGTCCCATCTTCTCTCCTTACGCCTGAGCCGCGGCGCGCGGCTTCCCGGAGAACGATCGTCAGATGCGAGAACGGCTTTCGATCCGCCCGGCCGGCCCCGCGCGCGGGCGCTGAACGCTTCAGGACCATAGCGTTGCCCACATAGGCCTCGGCGACGACGAGATCGTCGACATCGAGATTGTGATTGTTCTCCGCGTTGGCGATCGCGCTCTCGAGGGTCTTCTTGACGTCGAAGGCGATGCGCTTGCGGGAAAATTCGAGATCGGCGAGAGCCCGATCAACCTTCTTGCCGCGAATCAACTGCGCCAAAAGATTGAGCTTCTGCGGGCTGACCCGCAACATCCGCGCGACCGCCTTGGCTTCGTTGTCTTTCAGCGCGCGCTGCGCTTTCTCCTTGGACATGATCAGTCTCTCTCTTTGGCTTTCTTGTCCCCGGCGTGACCGTGGAAGGTCCGCGTCGGAGAAAACTCGCCGAAATTGTGGCCGATCATATCTTCGGTAACGGTGACCGGCACATGCTTGTGGCCGTTATAGACGCCGAACGTCAGCCCGACGAACTGCGGCAGGATGGTCGAGCGGCGGCTCCAAATCTTGATGATTTCGGAACGTCCTGAATTGCGCGAAATCTCCGCCTTCTTCAGCAGATAGCCATCGACGAACGGGCCTTTCCAGATCGAGCGAGCCATGATCAGCCCTTCTTCTTGCTCTTGTGACGCGAGGTCACGATGAATTTCGTGGTGGATTTGTTCGACCTCGTCTTTTTGCCCTTCGTCGGCTTGCCCCGGGCGTCACCGGATGGCGCCCTCCCGAGGTCCGGCCTTCGCCGCCGCCGTGCGGATGATCGACTGGGTTCATCGTCACGCCGCGATTATGCGGTCTGCGGCCGAGCCAGCGGCTGCGTCCCGCCTTGCCGATCGAAACATTCATGTGGTCGGGATTGGACACCGCGCCGACCGTTGCGAAACATTGGCCATGGATCAGCCGCTGCTCGCCGGAATTCAGGCGGACGATGACATAGCCCTGATCGCGGCCGACCACCTGGGCGTAGGTGCCGGCCGAACGCACCATGGCCGCGCCCTTGCCGATCTTCATCTCGATATTGTGCACGATCGTGCCGACCGGTACATTGGCAAGCGCCATCGCATTGCCCGGCTTGACGTCGGCCTGTGCGCAGAAACCACTTCATCGCCCGCGGCGAGCCGCTGCGGCGCGATGATGTAGGAAAGATCGCCATCGGCATAGCGGATAAGCGCGACAAAGGAGGTCCGGTTCGGATCGTATTCGATCCGCTCGACCTTCGCGGGAACGTCGAGCTTGCGCCGCTTGAAGTCGACGATCCGGTAGCTCTGCTTGTGGCCGCCGCCGCGAAAACGCACGGTGATACGGCCATTATTGTTGCGCCCGCCGGACGACGGCTTGCCCTCCGTCAGCTGCTTTAGCGGCTTGCCCTTGTAGAGGCCGGTGCGATCGACGATGACGAGTTGGCGAAGGCTCGGGGTGACCGGTTTGAATGTCTTCAGTGCCATTGGCGCATTCCTCTCGTAAACCTCAAAGGCCGGTCGTCACATCGATCTTGTGACCCTCGGCAAGGGTCACGACGGCCTTCTTCACGTCGGATTGGACGCCGCGCGTCCCTTTGAACGCTTTCCGCTTGCCCTTGCGGAAGAGCGTATTGACCGCTTCCACCTTGACGTCGAAGAGCCGCTCGACCGCCGCCTTTATCTCAGGCTTCGTCGCGTTTTTGCGAACCTTGAGGATGACCTGGTTTGCTTCCGAGGCCATCGTCGCCTTTTCGGTGATAACCGGGGCGAGGATGACGTCGTAATGGTGCGCGTCGTGCGCGAGATTTTCCGGGCTCATTCAAAACGCGCCTCCAAGGCATCGATCGCCGCTTCGGTCAAAACGAGTTTCTCGCGGCGGAGAATGTCGTAGACATTGATGCCTTGCACAGGGAGGACGTCGATTTGCGGAATGTTCGCGCCGCAAGGCAGAAGTTTGCCTCAAGCTCGGTCGCCGTCGACGATAAAGGCGTTGGTCAGGCCGAGCTTGGCGAAACTCGCCTTCAAGGATTTGGTCTTCGCGTCCGCGGCGCTCGCCTCGGACCACACGATAATGCCGCCATCCTGGGCCTTCGCCGACAGCGCATGCTTCAGGGCCAGCGCGCGCAGCTTCTTTGGCAGATCTGCGCGTGCGAGCGCACGAGGGGACCGAAGGTGCGTCCACCGCCACGAAATTGCGGCACCCGCGCCGAGCCGTGCCGGGCCGATCCCGTCCCCTTCTGCTTGTACAGTTTCTTGCCAGTGCGCCCGATATCGGCGCGGCCATTCGTCTGATGCGTGCCGGCGCGGCGCTTGGCGAGCTGATAGCGGACCATCCGCGCGATCAGATCCTCCGCGGCTCGAGTCCGAAAATAGCATCGTCGAGCTCGATCGAACCGGCGGCCTCGCCGTCGAGGGAGGTGATATCGATCTTCATGCGCTGGTCTCCTCCGCTTCCCCGGCCGCGCCGCCCGAAGGCGCTTGCCAGGCGGTATTTGCCGGGCTTCGGCGCCTCCTTGGGAAGCGCCTTTTTCACCGCGTCGCGCACATAAATCCAGCCGCCGGATGTTCCCGGGACCGCGCCTTCGACGAGTATAAGCCCGCGCTCGATATCGAGTTCGACAATGCGCAGATTGAACGTTGTCACCCGCTCGGTGCCGAGATGCCCGGCCATTTTCTTATTCTTGAAGGTCTTGCCCGGGTCCTGGCTGCCGCCGGTCGAACCATGCGACCGGTGCGAGATCGAAACGCCATGCGTCGCCCGCAAGCCGCCGAAATTCCAGCGCTTCATGGCGCCAGCAAAGCCTTTGCCGGTGCTGGTCCCGGTTACGTCGACGAACTGGCCAACGACGAAATGGTCCGCCGTGATCTCAGCGCCGACCGGAAGTAACGCGTCTTCTTCGACGCGGAATTCGGCTAGCTTCAGCTTCGGCTCGACCTTCGCGACCGCGAAGTGGCCGCGCTCGGCCTTCGATACATTCTTGACCTTGGCGCGGCCAATGCCGAGCTGCACCGCGGTATAGCCATTGCGATCCTTGGTCCGATGCGCGACGACCTGACAGCCGTCGAGCTTCAACACCGTGACCGGCACATGTTCGCCCACGCCGGTAAAGACGCGGGTCATGCCGAGCTTTTGCGCGATGACACCTGATCGCATGGTAATTTCCTTATCCCTCCGCGCGGCGGCGCGCGGCGCGAAGTTCGTCTCAATTCCGAAAGCCCGCTATCGCTAAAGCTTGATCTCCACATCGACGCCGGCGGCCAGATCGAGCTTCATCAAAGCGTCCACCGTTTGCGGCGTCGGATCGACAATATCGAGAACCCTTTATAAGTCCTTATCTCGAACTGTTCGCGCGATTTCTTATCGACATGCGGCGAACGGTTCACGTGAAATTCTCGATCTTCGTCGGCAGCGGAATAGGGCCCCGAACATGGGCGCCCGTCCGCTTCGCCGTCGAGACGATCTCCTTCGTCGAGGAATCGAGGATTCGATGATCGAATGCCTTGAGGCGAATGCGGATATTCTGGCCGTTCATCGCATGCAATCCCTGTCTGCCGGCTGCGGCCCCTGGCCCCACGGCTAACGCCAATCCTCGTTCTCCGCCTGCCGTAACCGATAGGCGCAAGCAGGGAGCTCTGCATATCCAACACGCGACGCGAGCGCGCGTTATTCGGTGATCGAGGCGACGACGCCCGCGCCGACGGTGCGGCCGCCTTCGCGGATAGCGAAGCGCAGCTTCTCCTCCATCGCGATCGGAACGATCAGCTCGACATCCATCGTGACGTTGTCGCCGGGCATCACCATTTCGGTGCCTTCCGGCAAGGTCACGACGCCGGTCACGTCGGTCGTGCGGAAATAGAATTGCGGCCGGTAGTCGGTGAAGAACGGGGTATGACGGCCCCCCTCATCCTTGGTCAGGATATAGGCCTCCGCCTTGAACTTCGTGTGCGGCTTCACCGAACCCGGCTTGCATAAGACCTGGCCGCGCTCGACGTCCTCGCGCTTCGTGCCGCGCAAAAGCGCGCCGATATTGTCGCCCGCTTGACCCTGATCGAGGAGCTTACGGAACATCTCGACGCCGTCACCCCGTCTTCACCGTCGGCCGCAGGCCAACGATCTCGACCTCCTCGCCGACCTTGACGGCACCGCGCTCAACCCTACCCGTTGCGACGGTGCCGCGGCCGGAAATCGAAAACACATCCTCGACCGGCATCAGAAATGGCTGATCGACCGGACGCTCGGGCTGCGGAATATAGGCGTCCACCGCGTCCATCAACTTCGACACCCGAATCGTGTCCAATCTGCCGGATTGCGGCCCTCGAGCGCGCACAACGCCGAACCTTGGGTGATCGGAATATCGTCGCCGGGAAAATCGTACTTCGACAAAAGCTCGCGAACCTCGAGCTCGACGAGCTCCAGAAGCTCTGGGTCGTCGACCATGTCGACCTTATTCGTGCACACGACCAGCGCCGGGACGCCGACCTGGCGGGCAAGAAGTATATGCTCGCGGGTTTGCGGCATTGGGCCGTCCGCCGCCGAGACCACCAAAATAGCGCCGTCCATCTGCGCCGCGCCGGTGATCATGTTTTTTATATAGTCGGCGTGGCCCGGACAATCGACATGGGCGTAATGCCGCTTCTTGGTCTCGTATTCGACATGCGCCGTCGAGATCGTAATCCCGCGCGCTTTCTCCTCCAGGCACCTTGTCGATCTGATCAGGGTCGGAGGTATAGGTCGCGGCCCCCGTCTCGGCCAAGACCTTGGTGATCGCCGCCGTTAGCAGACGTCTTGCCATGATCGACGTGACCGATTGTCCCGATATTGCAATGCGGCTTTGTCCGCTGGAATTTTTCCTTGCCCATCGTCCGGCTCCTCTAAGATTTTCTCACGTGCTGCCTCAAGAGATCAGGTGTATTTGTCCTAAAATCTTCCCGGCTTCGCCCGCCGGGACCTGTTCATAATGATCGAATTGCATTGTGTAATTGGCGCGGCCTTGGCTGAAGGATCAGCGAGCTGATTCGTCGCGTAGCCAAACATATTCGCGAGCGGCACCATCGCATTGATGACGACCGCGTTGCCGCGGCTCATGTCCTGCCCCTGGACCTGCCCGCGCCTGCCGAGGAGGTCGCCCATGACCGAGCCCGTGTAGTCCTCGGGTGTGGTTACCTCAACTTTCATGATCGGTTCGAGCAAGACGGAGCCGCATTCCTTAAGAGGGCGCGGCGGAACGCCGCTCGCGCGCGCACAATCTCGAAGGCAAGGACCGAGAAATCGACGTCGTGATAAGCGCCGTCGAGCGAGCGTCGCCTTGACATCAACGAACGGGAACCCCGGCGAGACCACCGGACCCCATGACGCTGTTGATGCCCTTCTCGACGCCGGGAACATATTCCTTCGGCACCGTGCCGCCGACGACGTCTGGCTCTCGAAGCTCGAGCCCTTACCTGGCTCGTTCGGCTCGAAGATGATTTTCACGCGCGCGAATTGGCCCGAGCCACCGGTCTGCTTCTTGTGAATTTCATCGATTACGCAACGCCGCGCCAGTTTCTCGCGATAGGCGACTTGCGGCGCGCCGATATTGGCGTCGACCTTATAGGTGCGCCGCAAAATATCGACCTTGATGTCGAGATGGAGTTCGCCCATGCCCTTCAAGATCGTTTGCCCGGATTCCTGATCGGTTAATCTTCCGGAAGGATGGATCTTCCACCGCGAGCTTGGCCAAGGCGACCCCCAAGCTTTTCCTGATCGGCCTTGGATTTCGGTTCGATGGCGATCTGGATCACCGGTTCCGGGAATTCCATGCGCTCCAGGATCACCGGCTTGTTCAAATCGCAGAGCGTATCTCCGGTCCGAGTATCCTTCAAGCCGGCCAGCGCGACAATATCTCCCGAATAGGCTTCCTTGATGTCCTCGCGGTTATTCGCGTGCATGCGAAGCATGCGGCCGACCCGCTCCTTCTTGTCCTTGGTCGAGTTCAAGACAGTAATGTTCCAACTCGACGTGGCCCGAATAGACACGGCCGAAAGTAATCGTGCCGACAAAAGGGATCGTCCATGATCTTGAAAGCGAGCATGGAAAAAGG
>CAVSRA010000003.1:0-868391 GCA_963730245.1 uncultured Alphaproteobacteria bacterium
GCGTGACCCCGATCAGACCCGGCGTCTCTTGGCACTGGCCGAGATTTATGATGGCGGCTCGCGGCCGGATGCGGCGCGGATCGGCGGGGTCGGGGTGCAGATCGTGCGCGACTGGGTTGTCCGTTTCAACGCCAAAGGTCCTGATGGTCTCTTGACCGGCAAAGCGCCGGGCGCTCCCAGCATCCTCGGCGAGCGCCAGCGCCAAGCCTTGCGGCAGGTCGTGGAAGATGGGCCGATTCCCGCCCTGCATGGCGTCGTCCGCTGGCGGCTGATCGATCTGGCGCAGTGGCTCTTCGAAGAGTTCCGGGTTTCGATCTCCAAGCCGACGCTCAGCCGCGAGCTGCGGCATATGGGCTTTCGCAAGCTCTCGGCGCGACCGCGCCATCATGCGCAAGACGAGGAAGCCGCGGCGGCTTTTAAAAAAACTTTCTCGCCCTCGTGGAGGAGACCGCCGCAAAAGAGGCTCCTGGCAAGCCGATAGAGATTTGGTTTCAAGACGAAGCTCGGATCGGGCAGAAAAACAAGGTCACCCGCCGATGGGCGAAACGCGGGACACGGCCTTCGGCGCCGCACGACCAGAGGACGAGTTCAGCCTATATTTTCGGCGCCATCTGCCCGGCCGAAGGAAAAGGCGCCGGGCTCGTACTACCCTCCTGCAACAGCGAGGCCATGGCCCTGCATCTCGAAGAAATCTCGCTTGCGGTCGCACCAAGCGCGCATGCGCTCGTTCTTCTCGATCAGGCCGGGTGGCATGTCTCGGCGAAGCTTCCCGTCCCGGACAACATCACGCTCTTGCCGTTGCCGCCGAAATCGCCCGAGCTCAATCCGGTCGAGAACATCTGGCAATTCATGCGCGACAACTGGCTCTCGAACCGCGTCTTCAAATCCTACGACGACATTCTCGACCACTGCTGCTTCGCCTGGAACAAGCTCATCGACATGCCCTGGAAAATCATCTCCATCGGAACAAGAGAGTGGGCCTATCGGTCGTGATCAGCGAGACTTGGTATTAATCCTCGCCTATTACCGTTTCGCCCGCGGCGCCGACGACGTCGCCGATAGCCCCACACTCTCGCCGGACGCCAAGCTCGCCTTGCTCGACCTTTTCGAGGCGACATTGACCGGGCGGAACATTCGGTCTAAAGCCCACCAAACCGGTAGTTCACGCCAACCAGCACCTCGTTGATGTGCGAGAGCTCCAGCGAGGCCGCGGCGGTGTAGCGATATTCAAGCTTCGCGCTCCAGTTCGGGGTAAACCCATATTCAATGCCGGCTCCAAGTGCCGCGCCGAGCCGCTTATTGCTTCCTGAGCATGTGACTTCGCCGGGACCGCTGCCAATGATGCCAAATGTGCCGCAGGTCAGTCCGCTGAGTGTGGTCAAGTTGGTCTTGGCGCCAAGCACCGCCACACCGAACGTTGCAAAGAACAGCCAATTGTCCTGCGCATATCCAACGCGCGTCCGAGCTGTGAGATCCCAGTTGATATTGGTCGTTCCATTGACCGAGAATCCTGCCGGGGTGCCGAAAATTGTCGGAGTAAGTACCGATGAACCGCTGACACCGACCCAATCGAGGTCCAACTCGAAACCCAGAACGACATGAGCGATCTGTAATTGAACGCCAGCCGTTCCTCCGACCTCTCCCCCGCTGTAATTGATGGACACATGATCGAACCGGTTCGTTAGAATATCGAATGGGTCCTGCTGCCCCCATGCACCGCCGCCGTTGATACCAAAATATAGGCCCGTCCAATTGTAGGCCGGTGGGGCGGGTGGCGGACTGACGGACAGGTCGGCGGCCATTGCTGGCCCCGCGAGTATTGCTGCGATGACAATTCCGGTTATACGAGGCATGTCGGCTACTCAGCTCACAAAGCACTGTGCTTCACAAACAAGCCAGCATGGGTATAATTAGTGTAAACGGGACATACCGTTGGTCGCGATAGTGGCGAAGTGTTGCGCAATTACGACAATTGCCACGCATCGATACAAGCTGCGCGAGGCGGTGCATTCGCACAGCTTGTCGTCTTGACATGTCTCGGCAGAAGGGACTCGAGGCAAGTGGCTCTGGCTTTCGAAGTCTTTTGCCCACACACCTTCAAATTTGGGGAGTACCAGTTCACAGTCTGCGGTTGCTGGTGCATTAGGCCGTGTGGACGGATATCGGAAAATATAGGTCAAGGGATTCCCAAATCACTTTTTCGGTGATTCATGGGTGGCTGGCTTTTGGAGGGCCGGCCATGCTGACGAAGATGACCGAAGAAGATTGGGTGCTTGTGCACGAGGTGTTCGATGCCTGCCGCTCGCGGCGTGGGGACAAGGGGCGGGACGACCGCAAGTTTCTCGAAGCCTTGCACTATTTCACGATCCACAACATTACTTGGCGAGCGCTGCCGGCCGAGTTCGGCTCTTGGAACAGCATCTGGAAGCGCTTCTGGCGCTTGAGCCGCAGCGGCGTGTTCGAAACTTTCTTCGAAGCGCTCGCCTCCTTGAGCGAGCGGGCGCATCTCGTGCAGATGTTCAACTCGACCGTCATCCGCGCGCATGTGTCGGCGGCCGGCGCAAAAGGGGGCAGGATGGCGAAGCCCTCGGGCGCTCCCGGGGAGGGTTCTCGACCAAGATCCATCTCAAGACCGATCTCGACGGCTATCCGATCGGCTTCCATCTGACCGGCGGCGAAGCGAGCGACAGCCGCAACTTCGAAGTGCTCCTCGACCTCGGTCCGGACGTCGATCCCCGCGCCGTTGTCGCGGACAAGGGCTATGATGCAAAGACAAATCGGGAGGCGGCGCGTAACCGCGGCATTTGTCCGGTCATCCCCTATCGCTCGAACACCATCGACAAGCCGAAGTTCTTCGCAAAGGTCCTCTACAAAGCGCGGGCGCGTATCGAGCAAATGATGGGCAAGATCAAGCGCTTCAAACGCATCGCGCTCCGCTGCGAGAAGACGGCAAGAAACTATGCCTCATTCCTCGCACTCGTCTGCGGCTTCATCTTGATCAAATCCGTCCACACGGCCTAGGAATTGCGCCATTTGATTTTTATCCGGTTCCAGGCCGTTTTCGCCATCGTCGTGGCGGCGGCAGGTTTGTTGTCCGTCCACTCTGCGAAAGCGGAAGAGCAAACGGATGCGCCTGCCACATTCATCGGCGCCGAGGCTTGTGCCGGTTGCCATGCGCCGGAGACCGAACGCTGGAAGACTTCGCATCATGCCATTGCCATGCAAAAGGCGAATGCCGCCACGGTCCTCGGCGATTTCGCCAACGCCACGCTGACCCACCACGGTGTTACAACGACGTTTTCCCGCGATGGCGAAAAGTTCATGGCGCGGACCGAGGGACCGGACGGCGCGCTGCACGATTATGAGATCGACTACACCTTCGGCATCTATCCGCTCCAGCAATATCTGATTGCCTTTCCGGGCGGCCGCTATCAAGCGCTTGGCATTGCTTGGGACAGCCGTCCGAAGGAGCAGGGTGGGCAGCGCTGGTTTCCCCTTTACCCAGGCCAGACCCTGCGGGCCGGCGATAGTCTCCATTGGACCGGACGCGACCAGACCTGGAACTATCAGTGCGCGAGCTGCCATTCCACCCATCTGAAGAAGAACTACGACCTCGCTTCCGACAGCTATGCCACCACCTGGATCGACATCAACGTCGCCTGCGAGGCTTGCCATGGACCAGGCTCTCGCCACGTCGCCTGGGCCGAGGCGCAAGCGGCCGAAAGCTTGGGATCATCGCAGGCGAAGCCCAATCCTCCGCCGGAGAAAGGTCAGATGGGGCTCACCACGCGTCTCGCGCCAGCCAACCACGATCAATGGCGAATGGCCCCCGAGACGGGCATCGCCCAGCGCGTTGAGCCCTTGAATTCGCAGGAGCTCGACGTCTGTGCGGGATGCCACTCGCGCCGCAAGGTGATCGCACAGGATCTACCTGCGGGCGCGGCGTTTCTCGATTCCTATTTGCCCGCATTGATCGAACCCGGCTTCTATCAGGCCGATGGGCAGATCGATGGCGAAGTCTTCGAATATGGTTCTTTCGTCCAGAGCCACATGTATCATGCCGGCGTCACCTGCTCCAATTGCCATGAGCCGCATGGTTTGGCGCTCCGCGAGCAAGGCAATGGGCTCTGTGCGCAATGCCATCTGCCGGCGAAATTCGATGTCGCGGAACATCATCATCATCAGCCAGGCAGCGCCGGCGCGCAATGCGTCAATTGCCACATGCCCTCGAAAACCTACATGGTGGTGGACGACCGGCGCGATCACAGCATCCGCGTCCCCCGGCCCGATTTATCAGCATCGACCGGCGCGCCCGACGCGTGCACAAAATGCCATGCCGGCAAGACCGCCGATTGGGCCGCGCAAACCATCGCGAAATGGTTTCCGAACGGGCGGCAGACAAGGCCCCACTTCGGGGCCGCGCTTAACGCGGGCCGAACCGGCGCTGCGAACGCCGAACCCTTGCTCGATGCGCTGATTGCCGATCAAGACCAGCCAGCCATCGCTAGAGCCAGTGCCGTGGCGCTGCTCGCGCCCTTGGCCACGCCCGCATCAGAGGCCGCAATCAGCGCGGCTCTCGCCGATCCGAGCCCGTCAAGCGGTCGCTCCTCTGCTCGGCGATCCGGTCCGCGCGGTCCGCATCGAAACGGCGCGAGTCCTTGCCGGTGTCGACCAGCGGGCAATGACAACGGAGCAGCAGACTGCTTTCGCGGCGGCTTATCTCGAATTGTTCGATGCCGAGATGATTGATGCCGATCGGCCGGAGGCGCATCTGAACCTCGGCCTCTTGGAGACAAAGCTCCGTCGCCCTTCCGAGGCGGAGAATCAATACCAAACGGCTTTGCGTCTCGACCCAAACTTTACGCCCGCGCTCGTGAACCTCGCCGATCTCGACCACATGCGCGGGCAAAACCAGGAAGGCACCGAGCTTTTGCGCAAGGCAATGTCGATTGACTCGAACAATGCGGATATAAGGCACTCGCTGGGCCTTGCGCTCGTGCGTCAGCACAAATATGCCGAGGCGCTCTCGGAATTGTGGCAAGCCAGCGAGCTTGCCCCCGGCAATGCGCGCTATGCCTATGTCTACGCGATCGCGCTGAATTCCATCGGCTCCCAAGGAGAGGCGATGGAGCTGCTTGAGACGACGCACAAACGCCATCCGGCAGATCGGGACACGCTTCTCGCCCTTGTGTCGATAGCGCAAGAAACGGGTGATTTTGCGACCGCGCTGACCCATGCGCGTGAACTCGTCACACTTTATCCCACAGACATGGAGCTTCGCATGCTGGTCCTCGATCTCGAAAAACGCCAGGCGCGTTAAACGCTCTTGCCGAAACAAACAACCGACGAGGCCTGTCAACCTGGCCATAAGTTTGCATGCAAAGCCCTTTGAACTATTTGCGTAATTGCAGCATTCCACCGATCGCAGCGCCACGACAAAGATACTCATTCAATCGCGGCTATGCGCGAGGCGGATCGAGTTCACCGCAGGGTCATTGGGGACGAAACAGGCCGAGCGGCATTGTTCACCGCGACTGCCCTTGCGCGTGAGAAATTTGCGCGAAAAAGTCATTGAGCGTCGGGAGGTTCCGCCTTACGGTCGCGTGTAACGGCAAACATGGGTGCGATCGTGCGATGGGTATTTACGGGGATCATTACTGCAATATCGATGGGGTCTCATGCCGCCATCGCGGATGAGTTGCCCGATTGCAAGACAATTCGCAATACCGGCAAGAAGATGGAATGTCTGCAAAACAGCATCGCCATTCTCCAAAAACAGGCAACTGGAAATGTAGTCCAAATGGGGAGCAAAGCGTTCGGCCAAAATCGATCAAACTCGCCGAACTGGTCGCTCCAGAATTTGCCGCGCGGTGGACCTACGAGTTGGACATCGCCTCCCGTGTCCTTTGCCCAGCGGTTTGCAGCCAAACCAGAGGTGTCTGTCGCCATAGCCGGCATTAAGTCTGGTGCCAATCTCGATACCGATCGATTTGGATTTTCGGTGGAAGCCACGGACATCAACGAAACTGGCTTCAAGGTCACTATTCGCAGGTCTCAGGGGGTCTTGTACGGTGTTACGGTGAATTGGCTCGCGTACGGCCCAAAGAAACCGTGATGGAGCGCTCACCGCACCCGCCCGCGTATGGCGATGGTGCAACAAGAAACGGTTGGGCGCGCCTATTGATGAACTCGAAAGAGCACTCGCGCAAGCAGCTGACGCGATCCCTTGAACTCGAATCGAGGACCGTTCGCTCGACCTTAAAATCTCTAAAGAAACTGTCTTGCGGATTCTTTGGCTGGCAAGGGACCCCGGGCTGGCAAGGGACCCCGCGCTCCATGGCCTCCGGCTTGTCGTCAGCTTCAGCGTGGAAGCGATGAAGCAACAGATCGAGGCCGCCCCGAAAAGATTTCAAAGCTACAACATAATCTCGTGGCACTGCTCCAAGTGATCGAAATATTGATTGTCGCAATGTCTTGTTCGTCGCGTCATGCACGTTATGTAAAACAGTTCCGGTCGGGTGGTCCGCCCGGAGTCAGAAAGACAATCCCCAGAAAAATGCCCTTTATCAAATAGAGGACCACGATCATGCGCAGTTTTTTCCGTCCCATCCTCGGCGGACTCGCCGCCGGGGCGATCTTGGCCACCCTGCCCCTGCTGGCAGGTGCCGCGCAAGCGCAAGCAAAGAAGTAACCAAGGGCGCAGACGGCCGCCGAGCAGACTGCTTCCGACGAAAAGCCCAACATTCTCTTCATCATGGGCGACGACATCGGCTTTATGCAGCCTAGAATCTACCATCGCGGCTTGATGGTCGGGGAAACGCCCAACATCGACCGCATCGGCAACGAGGGCGCGATCTTCATGGACTACGTCGCCATGCAGAGCTGCACCTCCGGCCGCAACGCCTTCTTTACCGGCATGTATCCGGGTATGCGAGCAAGCCTGCGTCGGAGGTAACCACCGATCCGCGAAAGTGAAGCAACAATCGGCGGTCGAAATCGAGCCTGAGAGCGCCATCATACGATTCACCCGCCGGGTTCGCCATGACGGCCTCATTCGATCCGAAATAACATGCTGATTATGTTAGCTAAATCGCGGCATCGACGCTGCAATAAGTCGTTGGTATTTATAGATTATTTGGTGGGCGCACACGGGCTCGAACCGTGGACCCGCTGATTAATACCAAGTCTCGCTGATCACGACCGATAGGCCCACTCTCTTGTTCCGATGGAGATGATTTTCCAGGGCATGTCGATGAGCTTGTTCCAGGCGAAGCAGCAGTGGTCGAGAATGTCGTCGTAGGATTCGAAGACGCGGTTCGAGAGCCAGTTGTCGCGCATGAATTGCCAGATGTTCTCGACCGGATTGAGCTCGGGCGATTTCGGCGGCAACGGCAAGAGCGTGATGTTGTCCGGGACGGGAAGCTTCGCCGAGACATGCCACCCGGCCTGATCGAGAAGAACGAGCGCATGCGCGCTTGGTGCGACCGCAAGCGAGATTTCTTCGAGATGCAGGGCCATGGCCTCGCTGTTGCAGGAGGGTAGTACGAGCCCGGCGCCTTTTCCTTCGGCCGGGCAGATGGCGCCGAAAATATAGGCTGAACTCGTCCTCTGGTCGTGCGGCGCCGAAGGCCGTGTCCCGCGTTTCGCCCATCGGCGGGTGACCTTGTTTTTCTGCCCGATCCGAGCTTCGTCTTGAAACCAAATCTCTATCGGCTTGCCAGGAGCCTCTTTTGCGGCGGTCTCCTCCACGAGGGCGAGAAAGTTTTTTTAAAAGCCGCCGCGGCTTCCTCGTCTTGCGCATGATGGCGCGGTCGCGCCGAGAGCTTGCGAAAGCCCATATGCCGCAGCTCGCGGCTGAGCGTCGGCTTGGAGATCGAAACCCGGAACTCTTCGAAGAGCCACTGCGCCAGATCGATCAGCCGCCAGCGGACGACGCCATGCAGGGCGGGAATCGGCCCATCTTCCACGACCTGCCGCAAGGCTTGGCGCTGGCGCTCGCCGAGGATGCTGGGAGCGCCCGGCGCTTTGCCGGTCAAGAGACCATCAGGACCTTTGGCGTTGAAACGGACAACCCAGTCGCGCACGATCTGCACCCCGACCCCGCCGATCCGCGCCGCATCCGGCCGCGAGCCGCCATCATAAATCTCGGCCAGTGCCAAGAGACGCCGGGTCTGATCGGGGTCACGCGATCGCCGCGCCAGCATGCGCAGGCCAATCGTGTCAAAGTCAGAGCGAAGCGGAACCGGAGTCGACATGGCAAACTCTCCCAAAAGCTGTTTGCCATGGTAAATCAGATAAATGCCGATTCGGGAATCCGCCTCAGGAGTCAAACTTTCAGAGACTTGGTATTACATGATAAGAAATCGAGGGTCGCAAAATCGATTTAGGGTCACGGCATGGCGACCGCAACCCGAACGGGCGCCCGCGCGGCCTGGTTCGCCATGGCGTCAGCCTGGCGCGAATTTCGCTGTTCGTCGAGAAGTCTTAACGGAAGCGCCGGAACGACGGCGCGCGGGGCAGGGGCAATTGGTTATTTCATAAGATAGAACCTTTGCCAGGTATAAAACCGAACGCCCGCATATAAGTATAGTAGAGTGTTATAGTATATTTCCATGGCGTTGATATTATCGCGATTAGGCGTTCGAGTCCCTCCTCTCTTGCCCCGCTTGCATGGCTGGCGGGCCCCAGCGCTTCATGAACAGATCACCTTGCCGCATTTTTTAATATTGGCGACCTTGGCTTCCAATTCGTCGTAGCCCACGGCGCCGACGGCGACATCCTCGCCGATCACATAGGTGGGCGTGCCGGTCACCAGAAGCGATTTGGCTAGCTTGCCGGATTCCTCGATGCCCGAGGTTATATCCGGCGCGGCGGCGTCCTTAGCCAATTTGTCCATATCGGCCCCAAGATTTTTGGCAACGCCAAGGGCTTCCACTTTGCCGACAGGACCGCGCGAGCCGAGAAGCTTTTGGTGAAATTCCCAGAATTTTTCGCCCTGGAATTGCCGGAGGAAGGCGTTGGCAATCTTCGCCGCCTCGACGGAACCAGGCGAGAGAATCGGTAAATCGCGCAAGACGACGCGGAGATCCGGGTTATCCTTCATGAGCCGGGCAAGATCGCTCAAAGCGCGTTTGCAGTAACCGCAATTATAGTCGAAAAACTCGATCAGCGTGATCTTGCCCGCTGGATCGCCGATCACCGCCTGATTGACCGGGCTAAAAAGCGTACTGGACGGATCCGATACGGCTTTTTCGCGCGCCTTTTCCTCGGCGGCTTTTTCGCGCGCTTCGAGCACGCCGATCGCTTCGCGCAGAACTTCAGGTTTCTGTAATAAATAATCCTTGATAATCGCCTCTATCTCGGCTTTTTGGCCGGCTGAAAAGCCTTCCGCGCAAGCCGGAGAGACGAGCGCGAAAAGGCCAAGCGTCAGCGCCGCCAAGCCTGCCCCACGATAGCCTGCGTGACGGCATACGCCATAGCGAAACCGGCCAAGGTGCAAGCTTGATAGCGCGTGACTTCGCCAAAACATAAATCATCCTCCTGAATTTATGACCGGCAATCTTAGTGCACCGCCGGTCATATGGAAACATCCTCGCGCTCGAAACCTCCGCTGGCCGGTCTTATTGGCGGCCAATTCGAATTTATAGGGAGCCTTGCAACGCGGCGGTATTTTGGCGCGAAGCGGCCCCAAAGACCGGGAATATGACAAAAGACATGAATATGGCGGACCTGTCGCGGCCGAGGATCCCTTTGTCCCTCAGATCCAATGTCGCGCCTTTCATGGCCTTGGATGTGCTTGCCAGCGCCACCCGCCGGGAGCGCGAAGGGCAAGACATTGTTCATCTCGAAATCGGCGAGCCCGGCGCGCCGCCGCCGCGCGTCGTGCGGGAAGCCGCCATCGCCGCGCTCGATGGGCGCCGGGTCGGCTATACCGAGGCGCTCGGACGCCCAAGCCTGCGCGCGCGGATCGCGCGGCATTACCGCGATACCCATGGCGTCGCGGTTCCTCCTGAACGCATCGCCGTCACGACCGGTTCGTCGGGCGGCTTCGCTTTGGCGTTCCTCACGCTTTTCGATGTGGGCGCGCGCGTGGCGGTCGCCGCGCCGGGCTATCCGGCGTATCGCAACATCTTGGAGGCCTTCGGCATCGAAACTGTGACAATCGAGACCCCGCGGGCAAGCTGTTTCACGGTGACCGCGGAAATGATCGAGGCCGAGCATTGCAAAAACAAGCTCGACGGAATCTTGCTGATGAGTCCGGCCAATCCGACCGGGGCGATGATGCGCCGCGAAGTCTTGCGCGGCGTTTGCGAGACCTGCGACCGGCTTGGCATCGCCTTCATTTCCGACGAGGTTTATCATGGGCTGACTTATGGCGAGGCGGCGGCGACGGCGCTCGAATTTTCGGCCCAAGCCGTTGTCGCGAACTCCTTCTCCAAATATTTCTGCATGACCGGCTGGCGGATCGGCTGGCTCGTGCTGCCCGAGCCTCTCATCCGCCCCATCGAACGCTTGCAGCAAAGCCTGTCCATCTCGGTCCCTTTTTTGAGCCAAATCGGCGCGGAGGTTGTTTTCGACGCGCAAGAAGAATTGCAGGCTGTGCTTGCGGGCTATGCAAAAAACCGCGAAATCCTGCTCAACGAATTGCCCGGCATCGGGTTTGATTTCTTGCCCGCCGATGGCGCGTTTTATCTCTACGTCGATATTTCGCGGTTCAGCGATGACTCAGCTGATTTTTGCGCCAAGCTGCTTGATGCGACGGGGATCGGGACGACGCCGGGAGCCGATTTCGACCGCTTGCGCGGCAAATCGGCGATGAGGCTCTCTTTTGCCGGGCCCGAAAACGACATCGTCGCGGCGATACGACGGCTAACAGCCTGGCTGCGATGAGCGGGCGACCCCTTGATCATCAACCCGGCCTTAGCCCAATCCTATATGGCGTAATCGCACGGTCCAGCCGGCATCGGTCATGGCGGCGAAGCGCCGCTTTTCTCTTAGGGTTGAGACCTGATTAACCATGTTATGATGCAAGAGGTTGGCGAGCGATAGGCGAGGCTAGCAACGTCATCGAGCGCCGCTTCGGAAGGCTCAAGGATTTCCGGCGGATCGCAACACGATACGACAAGTTCGCGCAAAAAAATTCCTTTCGGCCCTCTGCTTCGTCGTTACCTTAGTCTGTTGGGTCTAAATTAATTCAGTCCGGACCCTACTAAGAAAAGATATGTAAGAGACGCTCCGCTAATTCTTGGCTCGGCTCTCTTTAAACTTTGGTCCCGAAAAGCATGTCGGTGTAGATAAAAACCGTTCCGAAGTTCCTTTTCGGGTGTTGGTGATGAAGCAAGTGATGTTTACGCCAAATGTCGTAGTACCGGAATTTGGTAACCCAGGTCTCGGAAATACCATGGTAGGCTTCATGGAACGATGACCAAAGATTGGCATAGCCGATGCACGCGACCAGAACGAAAACAACCCAAGGCCAGCCGAGGAAAATGGCGAATACGAACATTGGGCTTGTCGCGGCCACGACGCTCGATGCGTCGATGTCGACGTTTATATCGTTGCGGCTCTTGCCATGATGCTCGATTGCATGATCCCTCCACCATGTACCCCTTCCCATCCCAGGATAGTGCATCACCCAGCGATGCGCCGCGTACTCCGCGAGCGGTGCGTAAAGAAGAAGACAGAGTATTGCGGTAGCCCAAATCATTGACTGCCCCTTAGAACATTTGTTGGCCGGCACTTCGGATTAGCCTGCACCGGCCGTGTGATCCATTTGCACAGATAGCCACCGGATGACGAGCTTGTTAAGATTGAAATTGCCACGTTCGACGAATTTTGGCAATGCCAAACCCCCGAGATGAGGGCTCCCGTGCGGCAAAGCCAGTGAAAGCGGGTCGCCAAGCGCCGGAAACGCGGATTTTATTGTCATCTAGACGCGCCTCTTCCGCGCTCTGTTGGGACAGCGTCGCAATCCATGAAGCGGGCGAAGATCTAGCCCCGTGCAGCAAAATTAGTGCGTTGAATCATAGTGGCTTTTTTGATTACACATCCTTGAACGTAAACGGCGATATACTGCGCATCGACTCGTCGACGAGCAACGGCCGCAACGCCGGGGGCGCCGCGCGCTGCGGACAGGCGGGGCGGTCGCAGAGGCGGCAATTGATCCCGATGGGCGTCGCGTCGAGCGCGTTGAAATCGAGCCGTTTGGCATAGACGAGGCGCCTTGCATATTTGATCTCGCAGCCAAGCCCGATGGCAAAGCGCGGCTCGATCGCACCCCAGGGGGTGAGCGAGCGCCGCACGGTGCGGGCGATCGAAAACCATTGCGACCCGTCGTTGAGCTCGATGACTTGCGTCAAAATCCGGGCGGGCTCGGCGAACGTCGCGTGAATATTCCATAACGGGCAGGTGCCCCCCGAATGGGCGAACGGAAACCGGCTCGACGAAAACCGTTTCGATACGTTTCCCGCCATGTCCACGCGAACGAGGAAAAACGGCACGCCCCGCGCGGTCTGCCGGGCGAGCGTCGTGAGGCGATGCGCCACTTGCTCGAAGCTCGCCCCGAAACGAGCCGCCAGAATCTCGACATCGTAGGAGGCAAGCTCGGCTGCTTCGTGGAAACGCCCATACGGCATCATCACGGCGCCGGCGAAATAATTGGCAAGGTTTATGCGCAGCAACCGGCGGCTCAAGCCGTCGTTTGGCTCCAACCGCGCCGCGATGGCGTTCAGAAGCTCGCCGAATTGGCTGAGGGCCAGCTGATAGGCCGCCTGAAAAGTCCGGCCCGGCGGCTCCACGACTTCCGAGATCATCAATTGGCGGCGGTGATGATCGTACCAGCGCAGCCGGTCGCCCATGACTTCGACCGGCAGCGCCCTGACGCGGATGCCATGGCGGGCACGAAGATGTTCGCACAAGGCGGAGAAAAGATCGTTCCCGTTAAGCGCCAGCTCGGAGGCAAACGTCTCGGCGGCTTCTTCAAGTTCGGAAAAATGGTTGCGCGCCTCGTGTAAAATGGCGCGGATGCGGTCGATCGGACTTTCGCCGAGAACGGGCTCCGTACGGTCGCGGTCGGCCCCGCCGGCAGCGCCCGCCTCGGTTGCTTCCCGCGCGGCGGAATAGGCCCGGTAGAGCCGCGCCATGGCAGCCAGCAGGGCGGGCGAATTTTCCGCCGCGTCCCGCACTTCGGCGCGTGGCACCCCACCCTCCCGAAACAGCGGATCCGCAAGAATTTGCTCGATTTCACCGGCCGAGTGGTCGCCTTCGACCTCCATGAAATCGCGCGGATCGATGCCATAGACGTCGGTCAATCTAATCAAGACCTGGACCGTGATCGGGCGCTGGTTGCGCTCCATCAGGTTCAAATAGCTGGGCGAGATATCAAGTTCGGCGGCCATCGCGGCCTGGGTAAGCTGGCGCTCCCTACGCAACCGCTTGAGCCGGGGGCCGGCGAAGATTTTTCGGGGAGGCGTGGCGGCAGCGTTCATGAGTGACTGTTTACATGCACACAAAGTTACAATGTATGAATGTTACATAGCAACTTGAATTTGCCAACAAGCTCTTGCGCGATCGGCGGTTTTCGTCGATACGCCAGGATACGGCGGGGTGGTTTTCCGCCCGAGTGACGCTTTTTGTCAATCTCTGTGAACTCGCTAGTGAAGTTGGAGAATATTGATGCGCAAAACGATCGGCTTTGAAGGCGAGAGAAGGCGCGCGCGATGACCTATCAAAGCCAAATCCCCCATCCGGGGCAGACCAACGATTATCAAGGCCATATTGCCCAGGTGAAGCAGCTCATCAAAGGCAAGAACGGCACATGGGACGGCATCAATCCTGAGTCCGTGGCCCGGATGCGCCTGCAGAACCTCTGCCGGACCGGTCTCGATATCGCCAGATATACGGCCGCCATCATGCGCAAGGACATGGCGGCCTATGACGCCGACGCGGCCAATTACACTCAATCGCTGGGCTGCTGGCACGGGTTTATCGCTCAGCAGCAGATGATCTCCATCAAGAAGCATTTTGGCGCGACCGACCGGCGCTACATGTATCTGTCCGGCTGGATGGTTGCCGCGCTCCGCTCCGATTTCGGCCCCCTGCCGGACCAGTCGATGCACGAGAAGACGGTCGTGCCGGCGCTGATCGAGGAGATTTACGCCTTCCTGCGCCAGGCGGACGCCCGCGAGCTCGGCGGCCTATTCCGCGAGATCGACGCCGCGCGCAAGGCTGGCGACAGCGCGAAGGAAAAGACGCTGCTGGCGGCCGTGGACTCCTTTCAGACCCATATTGTGCCGATCATCGCCGACATCGATGCGGGCTTCGGCAACGCGGAAGCGACCTATCTGCTCGCCAGGAAGATGATCGAGGCGGGTGCCTGTGCGCTTCAGATCGAAAACCAGGTTTCTGACGAAAAGCAGTGCGGCCACCAGGACGGTAAGGTGACCGTGCCGCACGAAGTCTTCCTCGCGAAAGTGCGCGCCTGCCGCTACGCATTCCTTGAACTTGGCGTGGATGACGGCATTATCGTGACCCGCACGGACTCGCTCGGCGCCGGCCTCACTCAGCAGATCGCCGTCAGCCGCGAGCCGGGCGATATCGGCGACCAGTACAACGCCTTCCTCGACTGCGAGGAAGTCGCGCCCGGAGACGCCCGCAACGGCGACGTCATCATCAACCGCAACGGCAAGTTGTTGCGGCCAAAGCGCCTCGCCAGCAACCTCTATCAGTTCCGTTCCGGCACTGGCCCGGATCGTTGTGTGCTCAACTCCATCGCTTCGCTGCGGAACGGGGCCGACCTGTTGTGGATCGAAACCGAAAAACCCCACGTGGATCAGATCGCCAGTATGATGGATCGCATTCGCGCGGTCATTCCTAACGCCAAGCTGGTGTACAATAATTCTCCGTCGTTCAACTGGACGCTGAATTTCCGCCAGCAGGTGTTTGACGCCTGGAAAGCCGCCGGCAAGAACGTCTCCGCCTATGACCGGTCAGCCCTGATGAGCGTGGACTATGACGGCACGGATTTGGCCGCCGAGGCCGACGAGCGCATTCGCACCTTCCAGGCGGACGGGGCGAAGCGGGCTGGCATTTTCCACCACCTCATTACGCTTCCGACCTACCACACGGCGGCGTTGTCGACCGACAATCTTGCGAAAGAATATTTTGGCGCGGAGGGCATGCTTGGCTATGTCCGCAACGTCCAGCGCAAGGAAATCCGCGAGGGCATCGCCTGCGTAAAACACCAGAACATGGCGGGCTCCGACATGGGTGACGATCACAAGGAATATTTTGCTGGCGAGGCAGCCCTAAAGGCCGGCGGCTCTCACAACACGATGAACCAGTTCGGCTAACAGACCGGTTATTTCGACGCGGTGACAGTTGCCGTCACGGGCGGCACTGCTTCGACGACCGCGATGGGCGCGTCGACCGAAACGGCCCAGTTCAACGGCAAAAAGCCGGTTGCCGAGGCCGCCGAGTAATTTTGGCGCTGGCCGCTTGTCATGACATGAAGGCCGCGGCACCGTTCAGGGCCGCGGCCTTTTTATGGTGGGTATAGCGGCTTGACGTCAAGGTCCGGCCCCAGCGAATACTTAACGGGGCTTTACTGTGCGTCCAGACGGCGTTATGATTATCCAAGGCTTATTTCGGCCTACATCTAGTTCCGATGTAAGCTTGTTATAACTAAGTTGTATCGAAAGCTCACTAACGTCAGTTATACTGATGGCTGTTCCATGCGCTGCAAGCATATCCTCTCATTGCACACCTCCCGGTCAGCTCTGATCGGGCTGCTCACCGGGTCTGCGGCGTTGGCGGTCGCCAGTCTCGCTCACGTTCGGCCGGCCGCGGCGGCGGCAACCGAAACCGTGCTTCATAAATTCAATGGCGGCACTGACGGCGCGAATCCCCATGCCGGCGTGATCTCGGACAGCAATGGTGTGCTCTACGGCACCACCTGGCGCGGCGGAGGCACCGGCTGCGTTGCTGGCCTCGGCTGCGGTACTGTGTTCAAGCTCACGCCGCCCGCCGCTGGGCAAACCAAATGGACCAAGGAGATTCTCTATCGCTTCCAGGGCGGAAACGACGGCGAGGCTCCCTTTGCGGGCCTGATCCTCGACAGCAAGGGCGCGCTCTACGGCACCACGCTAGCAGGAGGCGCGTCTTTTGGCCTGGGCACGGTGTTCAAGCTCAAGCCGCCAGCCGCCGGGCAGACGCAGTGGACCGAAAAGGTTCTCTACCGCTTCGGGGGCGTTGGGGGCGACGGCGTCGGTCCGGAGGCAGGGCTGATCTTCGACAGCAAAGGCGCGCTCTACGGCACCACGTCGGGCGGAGGCGGGTCTTCGAACTGCGGCACGGTGTTCAAGCTCAAGCCGCCGGTGGCCGGGGAGACGCAATGGACCGAGAAAGTGCTCTACAGCTTCGCGGGCACGGGCGATGGGTGTTTACCTGTGTATGGCCGCCTGATCTTTGACAGCGAGGGCGCGCTCTATGGCACCACGCAGGGCACCACACGCGTCATCGGCGCCGCCCCCTCGGGCGTCGTGTTCAAGCTCGCGCCGCCGGCCTCCGGGCATATGTGGACCGAGACCGTGCTCTACAGCTTCAAGGGTGGTAGCGATGGCTCGCGGCCATTGGCGGGTGTGATCTTCGACAGCAAAGGCGCGCTCTACGGCACGACGCTAGAAGGAGGGGGAGGGGCTTCTTGTGGCAACGGCTGCGGCACGGTGTTCAAGCTCAAGCCGCCTGCCGCGGGTCTCACGCAATGGACCGAGAAGGTGCTCTATCGTTTCCAGGGCACATTCGCCGGGGACGGGGAAGCCCCGCAGGGAGGGCTAGTCTTCGACCCTACGGGCGTGCTCTTTGGCACGACATCCGCTGGCGGGAATATAAGCCTCGGCACGGTGTTCAAGCTCAAGCCGCCGGCCGCAGGTCTCACGCAATGGACCGAGAAGGTGCTGAGCGACCTCCCCAATGGCGGCGCCAGCCCGATTGGCGAGGGGTTGCTCTGCCCCGTCATAGGCGACCAGCCCGCATGCGCGCCCCCTGGCGGCCGCCCGGTCTCCGGCGCGGGAGACGAATTGAACTGCGCGGAGGTTTTCTCCGCACTCTCTAGCGCTAGCGGAGGATCTCTGTTTGGTGACCTCATCATTCTTTTCTTCATAGGGAAGGCGTGCGGCTAACCGCGCGCCTCTATAGCCAGAAAAGTTCGCGTGAGCCGCCCCCGCTGGGCTCTGCCAAGGCATGGCCGCAACAACCGGTGCGCCCTTAAAACGGTACAGAACAGGGCCGGCTGCGGCGGTGAGCGCGGCGGACCGCAGGGAGATTCATATCACCGCCGTTCGAAAGATTGCCCTGGCACAAAGAGCCGCAGCCGCTTTCGCCCTCCCCAGAAAATTACCTTCAAACCGCCAACCTTCTGCGATAGGAACGGCACCGCATTCTACCAAATCTCGAGGAGAGTGACTCGTCGGCCTCGGAATGCCATGGCCGGGCGTATCACGGCCATCCAAACACCAAACGCCGGAGTCTGGATGCCCGGCTCAAGGCGGGCATGACCTGAGAGTGATTCTCAACGAGACTTGGTATTACTTTGCCCCCGCGCGGCTCGCGTCACGCCCATGCTCCCGCAGGGCCTCCAAGCGGCGCCGCTCTCAACCGTTGGATGATTGATGACGAAACGCATTCGCAAGGCTGTTTTTCCCGTCGCTGGTCTGGGGACGCGGTTTCTCCCGGCCACCAAATCGATTCCAAAGGAGATGTTGACGGTCGTCGATCGCCCGGTCCTTCAGCATGTCGTCGAGGAAGCGCGCGAGGCCGGAATCGAGCATTTTATTTTTGTCACCGGGCGCAACAAGGCGGTCATCGAGGATCATTTCGACATCTCCTATGAGCTCGACGACACTTTGAAAAAGCGCGGCAAGCTGAAGGAATTGCAGGCCTTGACGGCCGATCTGCCAGCCCCCGGCGCGACGAGCTTCACCCGTCAGCAGGTTCCGCTCGGCCTCGGCCACGCGGTCTGGTGCGCCCGCGAAATCGTCGGCGATGAGCCTTTCGCGGTGCTGCTGCCCGATATGGTGACGATGGCGGCCGGAGCAGGCCGCTGCCTCGCCCGATGCATCGCGGCTTATGAAAAACATGGCGGCAATATTATCGCCGTCGAGGAAGTGCCGCCGGAGGAAACCCATCTCTATGGGGTCGTCGCCATCGGCAGGGATTTCGGGTCTACGTTCGAGATCACCGGAATGGTGGAAAAGCCGCCTCGGGGAACGGCGCCCTCAAATCTCATCATCTCCGGCCGCTATGTGCTTGGTCCGGAAATTTTCCCCATTCTCGAAAAGGGCGAGAAGGGTGCCGGGGGCGAAATTCAGCTCACCGACGGCATGAAGGCGCTCGCCAGGAGCCAGCCGTTTCACGGCGTGCGCTTCGATGGCAAGACCTACGATTGCGGGGGAAAGCTCGGGTTTCTCGCCGCCAATGTGGCCTTCGCCCTCGCCGATCCGGAGTTAGCCCCGTTGCTCAAAACGGAATTGAGGAAGATTTTTGGACCCTCTAATTTGGCGGAGGGTGGAGCACCGCTCGCATCGGCCGCATGCAACATGTCCGATTTGTTGGCTTGGATATTTACGAAAGAGCGGACCCGATCGCGGAGGCGGAGAGCGGGCGCTCTGGGGCAGTGGACTGCCTCGGCGAGATCGCCAGAACCCAGCGCCATCGGCAAGCTTTGCGGCGGTCTCCGGCGTCCCGGGAAGCGGCTTGCGTTTTGTTACGCGGCCGGACCGTGCGGCCACGGCGTTAATCGCCAATGAACCCGCCTCTCCCATCGGTGCGACGTGGTTGCGCCGTCGTAGATCCGGGCCAAGGTGGGCGATCGGCTGACGACAAATCGGCGTGAGGTCGCCCCGCTCGCCCGTCTTCATCGAGTTCGGAAAGTTGACGCCCGTCTTTGCGCCCGACGCCGGTCCTGAAGCCATGCGCGACCCGACCCGCCGGCGCGGCGCCGTCCGGCAAACCGCGCCGCCAGCGCGGCAATGCGGGCGTAACGATCGCGGTGAGCAATCGCCAAGGGAAGCGTTGCCCGAGAAGCATACAGCGGGCGGTAGCGATGCACGAGGCCGCTTTACCCCGGCAACTGGCGCCGCGAGCAAGTCCACCCGCGGCGCGTTGGGCGGAGCGCCGGAGACGGCCCGCGGCGCTGAGGACTCGTCAATTCTTTGAGATCAGCGTCAGAACCGACAGGTTATCACTCGTGTTGCCATTGATGTCGTTGTCGCCGTAGCTATCTAGGACGCCGCCGCCGGTCGTGAACACTCCAGTAACATTCCCAGTGACCACCGATTGCCCGACCCGAATAGTGGAACTCGTGGACGCGGCAAGTCCTGTATTGTTGTTGCTGGCAACGACGTTGCTCAGCAGGAGGGCGGTGGTTGTGGTGATCGCCCCGACGCCGAGACTGGAGTTGTTGGAAGCGTCGCTGTTGGCGACGGTGACATTGAGCGATACCCCGCCACCCACGAGGATTCCGGTGGCATTACTGTTCGCCGTGACGTTGCTGAGGACGCCGGAAACGACCGCCGATCCGGTGGGTTGGACCGAGATCCCGATAGCGGTGTTATTTGAAGCAATCGTATTCGACACCGAGAAGCTGCTCGACGTGCTAGGCGTGATATCGAGCCCGGCATTGGCAAAATTCCGGATGACGCAGTTTTCGATGGCGAGGTTCCCGCCCGTGGTGAACTGAATGCCGTTCATTGCGGCACCAAGTCCAGCAAGGGTCAGGCCGCGCAAATGAACGCTGTCGGTCGCGCCGGCAGTGATGGTGATGGCGTTGCCCGATGTGGTCCCGATGGCCGCGACCCCGACGCCGTCGTTGATGATGCTGATCGCCTGGTTGATGGTCACTGAGCCATAGCCGCCCGGACTAAGCACGTCGATCTCGCCACCAGCGGCGGTCACGGTGAGCGCGAAGGCGAAAGTCTTGCACGGCGCGGTGATCGCGCAGGTGCCACTATCGGTTCCCGTTCCGGAAACCCAAGTCCGGTTTGGTCCCGCCTGCGCCGGCGCGGCGAAAAGACCGCAGGCAAGAAGAGCCGCGGCGATGGCTTGTAATAATGTGATCTTTGTCATGGAATTCCTCTTGTTCAGCTGTTGTGCGGCAACACCGGATGGCGTTGTCGGAACTCGTTAATGCGTGGGGATCGTGATCAGAATGCCGAAATTGTCGACCGTGTTGCCATTGACGTCGTTGTCGCCATAGCTACGAATGGTGCCGCCGCCGGACGTCTCAAACGCAGTATTGTTGCCGGTGACCACCGAATGCGCGACCCGAAGAGTGGAATTCGCGTCCGCGCCAAGGCCGAAATTGTTTAACCTGGCAACGACATTGCGCACCATGACGGAGGCTCGCGCGGAGCCGGGCACCGAATCCGCGTCGATGCCGGTGCCGGTGTTGTTGTTGGAAGTCTCGCTATCGGCGACGACGACATTGAGCGATGCCCCGGTCGTGAACTTGCCTTCCACGGTGACTCCGGTGTTATTATTGTCCGCTATGACTTTGCTGATGACGCCGGTGACGACCGCCGATCCGGTGGGTTCGATCCCGATCCCGCCAGCGTTATTGGAAGCAATCGTATTCGACACCGAGAAGCTGCTCGACGTGCTGGGCGCGATAAAGATTCCGGTCTGAAAATTCCGGATGACGCAGTTTTCGATGGCGAGGTTCCCGCCCGAGCCGAACGCGATGCCGTTTGAGCTGCTGGTGCTGGTTCCGGGTCCATCGATGGTCAAGCCGCGCAAATGAACGCTGTCGCTAGCGCCGGCATTGATCGTGACGCCATTAACGCCCGAACCAGCCTGGATCGCCGCGACCCCGACGCCCTCGTTGATGATGCTGATCGCCGTGTTGATGATCACCGTGCCATAGCCGGCGGGGTCGAGCACGTCGATCTCGCCGCCGGCGGCGGTCTCGGTGAGCGCAAAAGCAAAAGTCCGGCATGGCGCGGTGCGCGAGCAGGTGCCACTGTCGGTTCCGGTTCCGGAAACAAAAGTCCGGTTTGGGCCTGCCCGCGCGGGCACCGCGAAAAGACCGCAGGCGAGAAGAACCGCGACGATGGGTGACAATGATGTGATCTTGGTTGACGATGATTTGATCATGATTGGCATTGATAAGATCCCTGTCATGGAACGTCATATATTCTATCGTTTATTGCTACGTGTCAAATTGAAAGCGTTGCCTGTGCAGTATACACGGCGCGGTAGCGTTTTGCACGAGGGCGCAAACAAAATGCGTCCGAATTGAATATTCAAGTTAACGATTGCGGCAAAGCCGCAAGTCCAACTCAATAGCAACCATCCTGGCGGAAGGAAGCGCGCGGCGGACCTTGCGTCTTTGCTAAATGCGCCCGAACCGGTTAGTTTCGCCAAAGCTGGAGGTGCCATCATGAATATGTCCGTAAATCCTACCCAAAACGTGTTTGAACCGTCCCCCGCGGCCAGGCTATTGCTCCGCGTGCGCACTTTTGCCGTTCTCGCCCTCCTGGGTGCCGGCATTTCAGGCTGCGGCTACAACACGATCCCCACGCTCGAGGAACAGGCCAAGGCCAAATGGGGCGACGTGCAGAACCAATATCAACGGCGGGCCGACCTTGTTCCCAATCTGGTCGCTACCGTGCAAGGGTATGCCAAGCAGGAAAAGGACGTGCTGACTGCCGTCGTCGAGGCGCGGGCCAAGGCGACTTCGGTCAAGATCGACGCATCGCAATTGACCGATCCCGACAAGGTCAAGCAATTCCAGGAGGCCCAGACGCAATTGTCCGGGGCGCTCGGCCGTCTCCTCGCGGTCAGCGAAAATTATCCCGATTTGAAATCGAACCAGAACTTTCTCGCATTGCAGTCGCAGCTCGAAGGCACCGAGAACCGCATCTCAGTCGCGCGGCGCGATTATATCGAGGCGATCCGGGCCTATAACACCAGCTTGAAGACGCTCCCAAGCCTCATTTGGGCATCGACGCTTTTTCGCGCCAACAAGCCGATGGCCGAGTTCGCCGCCAATGAGTCGGCGCAGACGCCGCCACAAGTGAAATTTTGACGGCGGAATTTGGGTCCACGCGCGCGGCAGGGATGGTGCCGTTGGCTAGAGTAGTTTGGCGCCGCGATATCCTCGTGTTACGCCGCGTGCAAAAAGTTGGTCTGCCCGGATTTTGCCTTGCGGCGGCACTGCTCGCGGCCTTTGCCTTTGTCAACCTGGCGCTGGCCTATGCGTTTCCGCCGCTGACCGGGCGAGTCGTCAATTCCGCCAATATCATTCCGCCCGCCGTATCCAGCGGGATCACCTCAAAACTTGCCTCGCTCGAAGCCAAATCCGGCATTCAGCTCGTCGTGGCGACCGTGAAATCGCTCGAAGGCGACGACATCGAGCCTTACGCCAACGCGCTGTTTCGCGCCTGGAAGCTCGGCGAGAAGCAAACCAACAATGGCGTGCTGCTTCTTGTCGCGCCGAACGAGCACAAGGCGCGGATCGAGGTCGGCTATGGCCTCGAAGGCACCCTGACCGACGCTTTATCAAAAATCATCATTACCAATGCGATGGCGCCGCGCTTCAAGGCGGGCGATTTCGGCGGCGGCATCGAGCGCGGCGTCGACGACATCATCACCGTTTTGACGACGGATTCCTCCGATTGGGAAAAACGCCCGCAGGTGCGCATCGTCCGCCAGGATACGACGCTCGATGACCTCGGTCCCTGGATAGCTCTTGGACTTTTCGTGTTCATCTTCTTCATGCTGACGCCGCCGCGCGAGCGGGGCAATTTCCTGTCCTTCTTGCTCGGCATGCTGATGAGTTCCAGCCGGGGTCGCGGCGGCTCAGGCGGCTGGGGCAACGGCTCGGGCGGCGGCTGGTCGGATGGCGGCGGCTTTTCCGGCGGCGGCGGCTCGTCGGGCGGCGGCGGCGCATCGGGGAGTTGGTGATGGCGCATCTCTCGGCGGAAGACCAGCGCCGCGTTGGTGCCGCGATCAAGGCGGTGGAGGCGACAACGGCGGGCGAGATCGTCTGCGTGCTGGCACGCGCATCCTCCGATTATATGTCCTACGCGACCGCCTGGTCGGCGCTCATCGCCCTGAGCGCGCCCTGGTTTGTTCTCGCCTTGACGAATCTTTCCGTGCGCGAGATCTTTTTGGCGCAGATCGTCCTTTTCGTGGTGCTTTTTCTAATCTTGTCCGAGTCATCCCTGAGCCGCGTCCTCGTCCCGCGCCGCGCGCGGCGCGCGGAAGCGCATCGTGCCGCGATGGAGCAATTCATGATACGCGGCATGGCTCGCAAGAAAAACCGCGCGGGTGTCCTGATCTTCGTCTCGCTCGCCGAACATTACGCTCGCATCGTCGCCGATGAGGGGATCGCGAGCCAGGTCGAGCAGTCCGTCTGGCAGGACGCGATCGACGCTCTTCTGGAGCGGATGACTTATGGCGAGATCGCGGACGGTTTCGTGATCGCGGTCGAGAAATGCGGGCGCGTCCTGGCCGAGCATTTCCCGCCCGAAAGCGACGATAAGGACCAGCTGCCGGACCGGATTTATTTGATTTGAGGTCTGGCGTGACCTCGCCGGATTGACTTCGTTGGCAGCGGACCTAAATGCCATGGTGCGCGATTTGCATCCGCTGACCGGCGGGTGACGAGCAGCGAATTTGCTCGCGTTCCAAAGCTTGCAAGCCGCGCCTCGGCGAGGACTGCCGCGCGGAGCGCCATGTCCCGCCGCCTATTGTCAAGTGCGAGGCGCGGCGGAAATTATCGCGTTAACCCGGATTCGGAGCCCTGGCCGGTCAAGTTGGATCGCGCGAACTTTCGCAAACTTCGTGCAGATGCGGCGATCAACGACGCCGCGGTTGCGATCCACGCGCCGAGCGCCACCCAGGCCATCAAATGCGACAACACTTGAAGGGGTGGATAATCGCCGGCCAGCGAGAGGCGGCCGGTTGCGACAGCGTACATTCCGAGCGGAAACACAATGCTCCACAACATTGGCGTGTAGCTCAGCGGAATTCGGCGTACACCATGTTTCCAAATGCCGAACATGACGAGGAGCGGAATCCACCATGTCCCCCACGCCCAAATGGTAAAGCTGGCGCCGTCAACGAACGGTCGCATGGTGTGGAGGAAATCCGGTGCCGTCCCGTTTTGGACCAGCAAAGACCCGGCATTTGCGCTGATCGCGGCCGCGCCCATGACCACCCAAAGTAGCGGGGTCAAATCTTGGGGCTCGACACGCATGTAAGAGATCCAATAGGCGAAGTGAGTGATGAATATCCCATAAAGAACCAGTCCTACTCCCCAAAGCGCCTGAATGAGGACAAATATGGAGTTTCCATGTTCGGTGATTGTTGAAGCCGCCATCGGCACGCCAAGAAGCACCAAGGATTGGGCGCCTACGATAGCAAGAAGCTCACCGCCACGAACAACCAGAGCGGCTCCACAGGCAGCATTGCAGAATATCAGCAAGCCAGAACTGAAATATGTGAGGATGGCGAAGGCCGCGAGCGCCGATAACCACAACAGAAAGGGGATTGTCACAAATCCGCGCAGGGCAATCTGGACGCCGAGAACGTCTGATGCCGCAACGAACGTAAAGAACGAAAATACGAGACGCGGGTTAGTAAGATCGCTCCATAGAGCGGCACGGACGTCGGTCATTCGTAAGATGGTGGCAAGAACAAGCCACGGATAGACAAAAAGGTTCACGCGAAATAGCACGTCTGACAATCCACGCTGGCGCTCGGCAAACATGGCGTTCGACGTAATTCCCGTCGCCATCACAATAGCAAAGCAGCCTGGATCGAGAACAGAGACCTCGTGAGCGGTCCAGGCAAGGACGGTGCGTAAGAGGTTAAGACCGCGTCTTTCAGAAGGACGAGAATGCACTCCGGCGCTCCAGCTGGATCCGTATAGAACGCCTGTCGAGCCAGACAGTTTCGAATGAACGCTCTGTCCGCCGCATATTCGCTTGCCGCCGCAGTTCGACCGGTGTGAACCTGCGCGCGGCGGCGTCAGGATTTTCTCGGGTTTTCGCCGGACTTGGGTTCAACCCCCCCATGAACGTATAAGCTCCTGATATATACCGAGACATTGTGCTCTGACGACTTTCTCTGGAGTTTGCCGCGCTCAACCCGTGTCGCGGAAGCGCTCGGCCTCTTCGAGATCGACGCTGACGAGCTGGCTCACGCCGCGTTCGGCCATGGTTACGCCAAACAGCCGGTTCATCCGCGCCATGGTGATCGGATTATGGGTGACGGTAATAAAGCGCGTCTCGGTCTTGCCGCGCATATTGTCGAGAAGATCGCAGAAGCGTTCGACATTGGCATCGTCAAGTGGCGCGTCGACTTCGTCGAGAACGCAAACCGGCGCCGGATTGGTAAGAAAGATCGCGAAGATCAACGCCATCGCGGTAAGCGCCTGTTCGCCGCCGGACAGAAGCGTCATGACCTGCGGCTTTTTACCTGGCGGCCAGACGACGATTTCGAGCCCCGCTTCAAGCGGATCGTCCAATTCGATCAATTGAAGCTCGGCCGAGCCGCCGCCGAAAAGTGTCGTGAACAGCTCCTTGAAATGCGTATGGACGGCATCGAACGCGGAGAGGAGCCTCTCGCGGCCTTCCTTGTTCAAACTTTGGATCGCCAGGCGCAGCCGCCGGATTGCCTCGGTCAGATCGGCATGTTCGGTGGAAAGATTGGTCTTGGAGGTTAGGATTTCGTTCAATTCTTCTTCTGCCCGCAGATTGACGCCGCCAAGCCGCTCGCGCTCGTCTTTCAAACCGTCGAGCCGCTTTTCGACTTCCGCCATGGGTGGGAGACCGTCTCCCGGCGCGACATGGGCGAGGCCAAAAAGTTCGTCCTCCGTGCAATCAAGCTCGGCCGCGATCATATGCGCGATCTCGCCACAGCGCGCCCGTGCCGCTTCGACCCTCGCTTCGCTGCGGGCTTTTTCTTCCCGCGCCGCGCTCATAACTGCGAGCGCGTCGCGTGCGGCGCGATCTGCTCCGGCAAGACGCAACTCGGCCTCGGCCCGAGTGTCGGCCGCCCGCTTGCGCGCTTCCTCGGCCGCTTCGATTTGGCGCATCAGAGTTTGCCGGGCGGCCAGAAACATATCTGGCGCCTCGGCAAGTCTTCGCAGCTCTTGCGTGGCGTCCTCGCGCCGCGCTTCCAGCGCGCTGATTTGCCCTTCCGCGCGATCAGTGCGGGCATGCCAGGATTGGCACTCTTCCTCGATGTCGCGAAAGCGCTTTGCCCGCGTCTCGGCGTCGCGCAGGTGCGCTTGCAGTCCGGCGCTGGCATCGGCCACCGCGGCGCGATCGTGCGTCGCCGCCGCGCGTGCCATGTCGAGCCGCGCGGTCAGCTCCGAGGGCGCGTCCAATTGGGCAAGCGCCGCTTTGGCTTGCGTCTGTTTTTCGCTGGCTTCGTCGCGCACGGCATCGAGGCGGAGGAGAGCTTCTTCGAGCCCCGAGAGCCGCGCGGCGGTCGCGGCCTTGTGCTTTTCGGCCGCGACCTTTTCCGCGCGCGCCGCTTCGATTTCGCGTATCGCGGCCTTGTGCGCCTGTCTTGCCGCGTTTTCCGCGGCAGCCGCGGCAGCAAGGGCCGTTTGGACCAGCTCCGCATCGGCTTTCAAGGCGTTGGCAACGCCGCGCGCGGCTTCTGCCTCGATCGCGAGATCGCCGAGACGGTTTTTTTCGGCGAGACGCCGCGCAGCGGGAGTCGGGGCTTCGGCGGCTTGCGTGAAACCGTCCCAGCGCCACAGATCGCCTTCCTTCGAGACCAGTCTTTGGCCTTGTTTCAGCAGCATCCGCAAGGCGGTTCCTTCGGCCCGCGGGACAACGCCGATCTGGTTCAGCCGCCGCGCGAGAGGAGCTGGCGCCGTGACGAGCCTTGCGAGCGCTTCGACGCCAGGTGGCAAAGCCGGGTCGTCCGACGCATCGGTCCTTGCCCAATGCGCGGGCGAAGCCGGATTGGTCGAGGCGTCGAGATCGTCGCCGAGCGCCGCGCCGAGCGCCGCCTCATAGCCTTTCGCGACGCTGATCTCCTCGGTGACCGAAGGCCAAAAGCCGCCGGTTCCGGCGTTCAGCAATTTGGCTAATGTTGCGATTTGCGTTTCAAGAGTTTGCGCCTTGCGCTCGGCTTCGGCCATCGGAGCCCGGGTTTTTAATTCTTCGGCACCGGCCTTTGCATGGCGGGCTTCGGCGAAGGCCAGTTCGGCTTCGCGCGCTTCGCCCGCCGCGATGGCTTCGTCGAGCGCCGCCTCCCACAGCGCGAAATTCGCGCCGTCCGGGGAATCCGAAATAAGCGCGCCGCGTTCCTTCTTCACCTTTTCGATTTCCGCTTCGACGCGCGTGCCGCGCGCCGCTTCTTCCCAGATTACCGCCTCTAGCGCCGCGCGCCGCGCCTCCACCGCCGCCCTAGTGTCCTGCGTCCCGGCGAACAACTTTTCCGTAATCGCGAGGGCCGCTTCGGCGTCCGCGAGCTTCTCGCGCAGAGCCTCGATCCCGGCTTCGCCCACGCCGCTGCCCGCAAGCTCGGTTGACTCCTGATCGAGCCGCGCGAGAGCGCCCGCCGCGTCCTCGATCAGCGCCGCCTCCCGGGCAATATCGCTCGCCGTTTGGGCGATTCTCTGCTCCAGTTCGACGGCGCGGCTCTTCGCCCGCCTTTCTTCTCCATCCAGCGTCTCGTGGGCAAGAACGAGCCTTTGCAATCCGGCGGCGGCCTCGGCTTCGATGCCGCGCAATCCCGGCAACTCGTGCGCGGCGATCGCTTGCCGCCGGGCCGCCTCGGCCTGGGCCCTGGTTCTTTCCGCGACGTCGCGCAGATCGGCTTCGAGTTTGGCCTCCGCCAATTGGAGCACGCTCGCCGCCTCGCCCTGGCTGATCAGGGCAAGCAGGGCTTCGTTGCGCCTGATCTCGCCCGCGAGACCACGGTAGCGCGCCGCTTGGCGCGCCTGCCGCTTGAGGCTCTCGGCCTGGGTATCGATCTGCCGCAAAATATCGTCGAGGCGAACGAGATTATCCTCCGCCGCCTTGAGACGCAGCTCGGCTTCGTGGCGGCGGGAATGGAGCCCCGCGATGCCCGCGGCTTCCTCGATGATCCGGCGGCGCTCCTGCGGCTTGGCGGCAATGATCTCGCCGATCTGGCCCTGCCGCACCATCGACGGCGAGCGCGCGCCGGTCGAAGCGTCCGCGAAGAGCAATTGAACATCGCGGGCGCGCACCTCGCGCCCGTTGACCCGGTAGGTGGAGCCAGATTCGCGCTCGATGTGGCGGGAAACCTCGATAATCTCGTTATCGTTGAACGCGGCGGGTGCCGAGCGATCACTATTATCAAGAAAGAGGACCACCTCCGCCATGTTGCGCGCGGGCCGGTCGCCGCCGCCGGAAAAAATCACATCGTCCATGCCCGACGCGCGCATGCTTTTCGACGAACTCTCGCCCATGACCCAGCGCAGCGCCTCGACCAGATTGGACTTGCCGCACCCGTTCGGCCCGACAATGCCGGTGAGCCCGGGCTCGATCAAAAACTCGGCCGGCTCGACAAAAGTCTTGAAGCCCGCGATGCGGAGTTTTGTCAGTTTCATGGTGCAGCCCTTGTGCCGCATACCCGCTTTTGGATCATTTGCTATTATTCGACAAAGCTTCCTAGCTTTTGGTTAACCAATTCCGCTTGGCCGGCATGCAGGGCCACATGCCGCATGATTCACCAACGCCGATTACCGCCCGAACGCGTCGGCGAGCGCAAGGTCTTGCGTTGATTTTTCTGTGAAAACCGTGAAGCCCACGGTGGTGATTGACAAGAGGACGGTCTGGCTACAGCGGATTGCTAGACCCTCGACCTGAGCGAAAGGAAGTCCGAAGCACGCTGCCGCGATGCCTATTTCCTGTCGCTGCGCTGGGGCAGAGCGTTTAAAACGGTTGCGAGCGCCGCGTCGCCGCCGGATGCGACGATTCGCTGGGTATTTCGCGGGGTATCTCGAGGCGTCGCCACCTGTCGCGGATGACGCATGAAAGCCAGCCGGACGCGTAGCCGATTTGCAGGCACGCCGCAAACACGGAGAATTCGAGAAGCGCGCTCAGCAGACCATGTTCGTAATAGCCGGAACTGGCAAAAACGATTACGAAGGCCAACGCGCAGGCCGGAACAAGAACCCAAACCTTGAAAAACCGTCCGAAGACTGTCCCAAGCAGCAGGCTCCCGATGATTAGGATTGTCACCCGACGCCGCCCCGATGCCGTTATTATCTACGCCGCCGCAATTAATTCGTTGCCTGATATCAACAGCTCTTTCCTGGCTGTTTGAGCTAAAATAACAGACTGCCGGGCGGCGCTCTGTTCAAAATTGCTCACTCGCTACGAGAAATTTTGTGGTATGTGGTATATGACACAAAGAAGGTTCGCTCGCGAGAGACTCGGGGTACCAGAGGCCTGCCATGACGACCAAACGTCAACCGTCATTTGATCCGAAATCTTTTCTCACCATGGTTGGCGAGGGCCGCAGCATTGGGGAGTACCGCACGGACGATATTGTCTTTTCACAGGGAGATCCCGCGGATGCGGTCTTCTACATCCAGAGCGGCGAGGTGAAGATCACCGTCGTTTCGGAGCAAGGCAAGGAAGCAGTCATTGCAATTCTCGGAACGAACGATTTCTTCGGGGAAGGATGTCTTGCCGGGCAGGCGCAGCGCATAGCAACGGTTGCGACGATGAGGGACTCTGTCATCGTGCGACTGGAAAAAGCGGCTATTGTCCGCGTGATTCATCTGGAACCAGCGTTCTCCGGGAAGTTCATTGCCCATCTTCTGGCTCGGGCCATCCGCGTCGAGGCAGACCTCGTCGATCAGCTGTTCAATTCGAGTGAGAAACGCCTTGCCCGGATGCTCCTGCTGTTGGCGAACTTTGGCAAGGAAGAGAGACCGGAGCCGATCCTCGCGAAAATCAGCCAGGAGACGCTTGCGGATATGATCGGAACGACCCGGTCCCGGGTGAGTTTTTTCATGAACAAATTTCGAAAACTAGGCTACATTGACTACAACGGCCGCATCGAAGTCCACAGTTCATTGCTGAATGTCGTTCTCCACGAAGAGCCGCATATCAACGCTCATTGATCGGGTCATAAATAGTTGGACATTTTTCTTGACGGCGCGAGGCGAAGATGATTCTCACGCGGCGTGAGAAAATTGGCATGAGAAAAAACGACCCCCGGAAGCCGGAGCACAAGACCCTCGACGAGTTGCGGATACACGGTGTGAAACGCCGGTAGGAAGGCGTGAGCCCCGAAGTCCTCGCCGATGGTCTTGGCCGCAATCCTCCACTTTGGACGGATGGCTGGCGCGCATTCAGCCCAATGGACCTCGATGTCGTCCTGCGCATGATGGAGCAGGAAACGCCGACCAACATCGTTTTCCTGGACGCCTGCCGCAATAATTCCCTAGACATCAGCTCTCGTCGCCGATGGTCAGTCGCCGTCAATGCGCAGCCGCGAGCGCGGGAAAAATGGTGGCCGTGAACGAGGCCGTGCCACTGTTGACGCCGATCGAAACCCTCGCCGTCACCGGGTTCACGGTCCCCGTCAGGCTGGCGTTCTGCGCCCCCGCTTGGAACGAGAATCGCTTGGCCCCCGTGGGCGCGATCGCCGCGTGCAAAGACACGCCATTGATCGTGCCAGTGAAAAAGAACGGCCCAAAAGCGCTCGACGTGATTGTGCCGGTGAAGGAGCCGGGCGGGATGGTCACGGCGTAGGTGCCGATCTGGAAGGTCACCGGCTGGGCTAAGGGATTAATCCCGTGGCTGGTGCCCCCCAAGGTGAAGCTCGACTTAAGAACGAAGGCATCGGTGTTCGGCGTCGTGCCGAAATTGATCATAGCCGTGGGGCTGAAGGCGGCGAATGGGACGTCCGGGATTATGCCGATCTCCTGGGGGATGACGGGCCTTTCGGGGGGGGGGACCCCCCAACGGGACCGTGGCCACCACCGTGTTGCTAGCCGTGCCGATCACCGAGACAGCGCCGTTGGAGAGCCCGTGTGGCCCGTTTGCCACATAGGCTTGTGTCCCATCCGGGGTAATGCCGATCCCCAAGGCGCCACCCTCCACCGGGACCGTGGTCACCACCGTGTTGCTGGCCGTGGCGATCACGGGGGTGACGGCGACTGCTGCGGGCCCTACCCACCGGAACCGTGGCCACCACCGTATTGGTGGCCGTCTCGATCACAGTAACAGTGCCAGTCAGGCCAAAATTCGCGACATAGACGTGTGTCCCATCCGGCGTGACGGCGACTCCTTCGGGGGAATTCCCCACCGGGATCGGGGAGCCGACCACGGTGTTGCTGGCCGTGGCGATCACCAAGACAGTGTTGTCGATAAGACTCGTCACATAGGCGTATTTCCCATCCGGGGTAACGGCTACCCCATAGGTGCCCACCCCCACCGGAATCGTGGCCACCACTAGGTTGGTGGCCGTGGCGATCACCGAAACGGTGTTGGGATTCCCCTTCGTCACATAGGCGTATTTCCCGTCTGGCGTGATAGCTACCCCTATGGGGGAATCAGTGTTGGAAACGAACGGGATCGTGGCCACCACCGTGTTGGTGGCCGCGTCGATCACCGAGACAGTGCCGGAGGTCTGATTTGCCACATAGGCGTGTTTCCCGTCCGGGGTGATGGCGACCCCTGCAGGGCAAGTCCCCACCACGACCGTGGCCGCCACCGCTGGCGGTTTGGCGCCCGTGTCGACCACCGACACAGCGCCGCCGCTTGCGCACAGAGGAACACTACTGTTTGAGACGTAGGCGAAGGGGGCCGTCGCCGTCGGCCGGGCGCCCAAGACTGCCGCCAGCACCAATAAGGCCCAAAGGGCCGCGAATGCCCGCGCCGATGCCGGTTCGCTTGCTGCAATTACCTTGCATGCTAATCACCTCTTAAAAAAGATTTGATAATATATAATATTTGTAATTATTTCCACGTCGAAACGCAACTAATACCAAGTCTCTGAAAGTTTGACTCCTGAGGCGGATTCCCGAATCGGCATTTATCTGATTCACCATGGCAAACAGCTTTTGGGAGAGTTTGCCATGTCGACTCCGGTTCCGCTTCGCTCTGACTTTGACACGATTGGCCTGCGCATGCTGGCGCGGCGATCGCGTGACCCCGATCAGACCCGGCGTCTCTTGGCACTGGCCGAGATTTATGATGGCGGCTCGCGGCCGGATGCGGCGCGGATCGGCGGGGTCGGGGTGCAGATCGTGCGCGACTGGGTTGTCCGTTTCAACGCCAAAGGTCCTGATGGTCTCTTGACCGGCAAAGCGCCGGGCGCTCCCAGCATCCTCGGCGAGCGCCAGCGCCAAGCCTTGCGGCAGGTCGTGGAAGATGGGCCGATTCCCGCCCTGCATGGCGTCGTCCGCTGGCGGCTGATCGATCTGGCGCAGTGGCTCTTCGAAGAGTTCCGGGTTTCGATCTCCAAGCCGACGCTCAGCCGCGAGCTGCGGCATATGGGCTTTCGCAAGCTCTCGGCGCGACCGCGCCATCATGCGCAAGACGAGGAAGCCGCGGCGGCTTTTAAAAAAACTTTCTCGCCCTCGTGGAGGAGACCGCCGCAAAAGAGGCTCCTGGCAAGCCGATAGAGATTTGGTTTCAAGACGAAGCTCGGATCGGGCAGAAAAACAAGGTCACCCGCCGATGGGCGAAACGCGGGACACGGCCTTCGGCGCCGCACGACCAGAGGACGAGTTCAGCCTATATTTTCGGCGCCATCTGCCCGGCCGAAGGAAAAGGCGCCGGGCTCGTACTACCCTCCTGCAACAGCGAGGCCATGGCCCTGCATCTCGAAGAAATCTCGCTTGCGGTCGCACCAAGCGCGCATGCGCTCGTTCTTCTCGATCAGGCCGGGTGGCATGTCTCGGCGAAGCTTCCCGTCCCGGACAACATCACGCTCTTGCCGTTGCCGCCGAAATCGCCCGAGCTCAATCCGGTCGAGAACATCTGGCAATTCATGCGCGACAACTGGCTCTCGAACCGCGTCTTCGAATCCTACGACGACATTCTCGACCACTGCTGCTTCGCCTGGAACAAGCTCATCGACATGCCCTGGAAAATCATCTCCATCGGAACAAGAGAGTGGGCCTATCGGTCGTGATCAGCGAGACTTGGTATAAGTTATGTCAGATTAAGACAATGCCAGAATATCGTTAACTATAATCCCGTCAAGTTTAATCGTTCGTCTTCTTGATCTTTTTTCTTGCATGATCTTTTCCAAGCACTCGGAGAGTTTTTCAAGATCATGCTCTCTGCTTGCAGCCACGCCACGCCGTGGCGCATGATGGGGAGAGGGAAACCGGTTTTGGAAACAGCAATCAGCCGCAAACCAGCCGGTGCGGGCGGGAAAACATGGGCGCAACGTTAGGGTTTCGCCGAAAATCCATGGCAAACGCCGCCAAGCCCGCTACATTGGGACAAGGTTTTCGCACCCGTCGAACGGGTTTCCCAACGCCAGGGATTGCGGCATTCAGACGAGATCGATGAAGACAGCAAAGGCGCGCGCCAGTTCCGGCCGGGCGACCGGCGCGCCGGACCCCGCGCTTGATTTTTTGCCAACGTCCACGGGTTTGCCCGGATGGGCGCGGACGCCGCCCAAGGAGCCGGCGGAAGAGCGCTTTGAAGGCCGTGTGATAAAAATCCGCGGCGCGCGCGAGCACAATCTCAAAAACATTGACCTCACCATCCCTCGCGGAAAACTTGTCGTGTTTACCGGCCTTTCCGGCTCGGGCAAATCCTCGCTCGCCTTCGACACGATCTATGCCGAAGGCCAGCGCCGCTATGTCGAATCGCTTTCGGCCTACGCGCGCCAATTTTTGGAAATGATGCAAAAGCCCGATGTCGATCAGATCGACGGCCTGTCGCCGGCGATTTCCATCGAGCAGAAGACGACCTCGAAGAATCCGCGCTCAACGGTCGGCACCGTCACCGAGATTTACGATTACATGCGGCTGCTTTTCGCCCGCATCGGGATTGGCTATTCGCCAGCGACGGGGCTCCCCATCGAGAGCCAGACGGTGAGCCAGATGGTCGATCGCGTGATGGCGCTGCCCCGCACGCGGTTTTATCTTATTGCACCCGTTATTCGGGGCCGCAAGGGCGAGTACCGCAAGGAAATCGCCGAATTCATGAAGCGCGGCTTTCAGCGGCTGAAAATCGACGGGGAATTTTACGAAATCGCCGACGCACCGCAGCTCGACAAAAAGGTCAAGCACGATATCGATGTCGTGGTTGACCGAATCGCGGTGCGCGAGGGAATCGAAGCGCGATTAGCGGAAAGTTTCGAGACCGCGCTCGAACTCGCCGACGGCATAGCGATAGCCGAACATGCCGATGAGAGGGACGAAAACGGCGCGCCCAAGCGGATTGTCTTTTCGGCCAAATTCGCCTGCCCCGTATCCGGCTTCACCATCCCCGAAATCGAGCCGCGCCTGTTCTCCTTCAACAATCCGTTTGGCGCCTGCCCGCATTGCGGCGGCCTCGGCGTCGAGCAGACCGTCGATCCCGAGCTGATTGTCCCCGATCCGAAGCTCACCCTGCGCCGAGGCGCCATCGCTCCCTGGGCCCGCTCCAGCTCGCCCTATTATCTGCAAACCCTCGAAGCGCTCGCCAAGCATTTCAAGTTCCGCCTCGATGCCCGTTTCGAGACGCTGCCGGAACAAGCCCGCGATGTGATCCTGCATGGCTCGGGCGAGGAGGCCGTGCGTTTTACCTACGAAGATGGTTTGCGCTCCTATGACGTCGTAAAACCCTTCGAAGGCGTCATCGGCAATCTCGAACGGCGGTATCATGAGACCGAAAGCGAATGGGCGCGCGAGGACATCTCCCGCTACATGACGGCTTCGCCTTGCGGCGTCTGCGAAGGCACGCGGCTGCGTCCCGAGGCGCTCGCGGTCAAGATCGAGGGTTGCCACATCAGCCAATTGACCGCGCTTTCGGTGCGCGCCGCGCAAGAGTGGTTCGGCGCGCTGGCCGGCAAGCTCAATTCAAAACGGCGCGAGATCGCCAAGCGCATTCTGAAAGAGCTTTCCGACAGGCTCTCGTTTCTGGTCGGTGTCGGCCTCGACTATCTCACTCTTTCTCGCGCTTCCGGCACGCTGTCCGGCGGCGAGAGCCAGCGCATCAGGCTCGCCTCGCAGATTGGGTCGGGCCTAAGCGGCGTGCTTTATGTGCTGGACGAACCTTCGATTGGCCTGCATCAGCGCGACAATGCGAGGCTTCTCGACACCTTGCGGCGGCTGCGCGATCTCGGCAATACGGTTATTGTTGTCGAACATGACGAGGACGCAATTCTCGCCGCCGATCATGTCGTCGATTTCGGCCCGGGCGCGGGCATTCGCGGCGGCAAGATCGTGGCGCAAGGCACGGCCGCCGAAATCATGGCGAACAAGGATTCGCTGACCGGCCAATATCTCACCGGCGCGCTTGAAGTCGCGGCGCCGCGCCGCCGGCGCAGGCCCGACCCGGACCGCAAGCTCGCCATCGTCGGCGCGCACGGCAATAATCTCAAAAATATCTCGGCCGCGATTCCGCTCGGGGTTTTCACCTGCGTCACCGGCGTCTCCGGCGGCGGCAAATCGACCCTCATTATCGATACGCTCTACAAAGCCGCCGCAACGCGACTCAACGGCGCGCTCGAACATCCGGCGCCGCATACGCGAATCGATGGGCTCGAACATCTCGACAAGGTCATCGACATCGACCAATCGCCGATCGGGCGCACGCCGCGCTCGAATCCGGCGACTTATACTGGCGCCTTCACGCCGATCCGGGAATGGTTCGCGGCCCTCCCGGAAGCCAAGGCGCGCGGCTATCCGCCTGGACGCTTCTCCTTCAACGTCAAGGGGGGACGCTGCGAGGCCTGCCAGGGCGACGGCGTGATCAAGATCGAAATGCACTTTTTGCCCGACGTCTACGTCACTTGCGACGTCTGCAAGGGCAAGCGCTACGATCGCGAGACGCTTGAAGTGAAATATCGCGGCCAATCGATCGCCGGCGTACTCGGCATGACGGTCGAGGAAGCCGCAAACCTATTCAAGGCGGTTCCTTCGATCCGCGAGAAATTGGCGACTCTCGCCCGCGTCGGCCTCGGCTACGTGAAGGTCGGCCAGCAGGCCAACACCTTGTCCGGCGGCGAGGCGCAGCGGGTCAAACTCGCCAAGGAGCTTTCCAGGCGCTCGACCGGCCGCACGCTCTATATTCTCGACGAGCCAACCACCGGGCTGCATTTCCACGATGTCGCGAAACTCCTCGAAGTTTTGCAGGAACTGGTCGATCAAGGCAATACGGTCATCGTGATCGAACACAATCTCGAGGTTGTGAAAACGGCCGACTGGATCGTCGATCTTGGTCCCGAGGGCGGCGATGGAGGCGGCGAGATCGTCGCGGCCGGTCCGCCCGAGGACATCATGCGGGCAAGGAAAAGCTACACCGGGCGCTATTTGCACGCGTTTCTGGAACGGCGGCCTTTGGCGAAGGGCACAGAGGCGGCGGAGTGACCTTTTTGGCCCGGGGCCGGTCTGGGCAAGCGCGACAACGGGGGTCACGCGGTTGCGTGTTTGGCCCTTCGCGGCGGTGCAAGCCCCGGACAAGCTTAGCGAGGCATCTTTTCGTCCAGCGCGTCATCCAGAACGGCTGGTTTGCCGCTCTGGCCCGGCGGAGAGTGAAGGGCGGGCGAACGATAGTGGAATCGCCAGGCGTAAGGCTTGCAAGAAACGCATAGCTGCTCGCGAAATTCCAGAGCATGGGTAATTCCATTGGGTATTTTGCACTGCAACAAAAACTGGCCTGGAACGAATTTTGCCTTGGTCCGGCTACAATCCTCCAGCGGGCATGATGCGGTGGTAAATTTTTTCCACACCGGTGGCGGATCAAGCGTGGACCACGCGTTGTAGTACTCGAACCTTGGTGACGGTCGAGGTTCGGTCAAAAATTGGTAAGGGATGAGCGTGGTCACGCAATGTTTGGTCACGCAATGTTTGGTCAAAGTTTGGTCAAATGGTTGGGTCATACGTAGGTTTCGGTCGCTAAGTCGCGGTTCATAACTTAATCATGTCGCAAAACGACGCTTGATCACAGTTTAAAACTGTGCAATCGCCACATAATGGTTGCGCCGGCGGGGCTCTGGCCGCTCTTAAGCCCCCTCGCTGGTCAGAAGCGCCCGCCGATCCTCCCCGGCGGGCGCTTTCTCTTGTCCGGGGTTTGTCTCTCGCTCACCGGAGTCGAGCTTCGCGCTCCGTCGTGACATTCTATTGGAGGCGAAAATATGCTAATCGAACGGCCGTCACCAACGCGGTGGTGAATGAGTTTGGCGCGCCCGTCTCTAGGCCGAGCGTGGGCATCGCCATAGTTCATAGAAAGCGGCAATCCCGGCCAAGGAATCCAGTCAGCGTGTGGAAGTCTTCAACGAGTTAAAAGAGAGGGGGAGGTAATACCATGCTAAAGCTAAGTCGTATTCTAATCGGTTTCCTGATGATCGCAGCTGGAGTAGGCGTATCTCCAGCCAGTGAAGCCGCCGGCTACAATGCGGTTACCCAGCAAGCTCAGTCAAAGCTTGCCGCGTTGGGCCTCAACCCAGGAACCTTGGACGGGGTTGCGGGTAGCGATACGATTACTGCCATCAAAGCATTTCAGAAACAATCTGGGCTACCGGAGACCGGAACCCTTGATAGCGCGACTCTGGCAAAGTTAGGAATCGGTACTTCAGTCGACAAGGTCAATGCAGTCGCGGACTGGATACAAGTTCCGGCCCAATAACAGTTGGATAAGCTGGTTGCCAATCCGGCCAATGATCCCAGTTTCCCATACACTGACTATCGGCCGGACGCACCAGCGGCAAATCTGGATCTTCCTTGCGCGGCGATATTGGCGGCTATGAACAGCAGCGCGGATATTTTTGGGAGCCGGTTGACCGGGCAATCTAAGCATACCGATCAAGGCTATAAATATTTGACGGGATGTCTGAAGACCGGCTACGCCCCAACGCACTGGCCAGATATTGCCATCCACTACTACTGCCAGATGTCAAAACCGAGAGCGTGCTATACGAATGCGCTATCGGGAAAAATCAACACCAGCCGGTGTTAAATATTCAAGACCAGCAGCCTATCAAGGTTCTGCGACAGGGAAGCTGCCCCAGTCGGCGGATTTTGCCTTTGTGACCAAAACACAGCCGCAGATATTCCAATATGTGATGTTTGGCCAAACCCATGCCTTCAATCATGAGCAGGAACAAGCAATCATCAATGCCTTCTACGGCGTAAAAAATCCCGCCGATCCGAAGGAGTGCCGGTTAAAACGGCCCCGGCGAACGGAAGATCCTACCGATGGGACACACTGCCTGGTGAACAAGACGATGCAACAAAAACTCGTTGGGAGAAGCTCTTAATAGTTAGGTTCACATTTTTGGGGGTGTCCTCGACGGCAATTGTTCCTAATGCCTAGGGTCGCTCACCGAAGCGGTGCTCGCGACCGAACGCCGGGCTGATCGCCACGTAATCGAGACCCCTCGCTGGTATGAAGCGCCCGAGCGCCTCCATCCACGGCAAATAGCGACGAGACCGCCGCCGCTCTACCCCCGCCAAGAGGCGCCGCGAGCAAGGACGCCCGCGGCGCGTTGAGCGGAGCGCCGGAGACGCCCCGCGGCGCGGAGAGCTCGTTAATGCATCGCGAGCGAAGTCAGAACGCCCGTGTTGTTGTTCGTGTTTCCGTCGATGTCGTTGTCGCCGTAGGTGAATAGAGTGCCGCCGCCGAACGTGTTCACTCCAGTATAATTCCCCGTGACCACCGAATGTGCGACCCTGAGAATGCCACTCGACCCCGCGAAAAGTCCCACAATGTTGTAGCTGGCAACGGAATTGCGCACCATGACGGCGGTATTCGTTCCTTGCGCTATGACGCCGGCGCTGGCGACGTCGAATACAATAGAACGGTTGTTGGAAGCCTCGCTATCGACGATGGTGACATTGAGAAATGCCCCGGTCGTGAAGCCAGACACGAGGATTCCGTCGAAATTATCGTTCGCCGTGACTTTGCTGAGCACGCCGTTGACGACTATCGGCACGCTTTTGGGGTTGACCAAGATCCCTTCGCGGCCGTTATTGGAAGCAATCGTATTCGACACCGAGAAGCTGCTCGCCGTGCCGGGCGTGATAGCGATCCCAGCATTGGTGAAACCCCGGATGACGCAATTTTCGATGGCGAGATTCCCACCCGCGTTGAAGTGGATGCCGTTTGACCCGCCGCCAAGTCCGTCCATGGTCAGGCCGCGCAGGTGAACGCTGTCGGTCGCCCCGGCATTGATCTTGACGCCATTTCCCGTGGCCGCCCCGATGGCCGCGACCCCGACGCCGTCGTTGACGATGCTGATCACCTTGGTGATGGTCACCGTGCCATAGCCGGCCGGGTCGAGCACGTCGATCTCGCCGCCGGCGTCTGTCTGGCCGATCGCAAAGGCAAAAGTCCGGCAAGGTGCCGTAACCGGATAGGCGCCAGCGTCAATTCCCTTTCCGGAAACCCAAGTCCGGTTTGGTCCCGCCTGCGCCGGCGCGGCGGAAAGACCGAAGGCAACAAGTACAATCAGAATACGCTCCATGATGATTACTCCTCGCTTCGAAGTTAACCCGGATTATGCCGGGCTTGCTGGCGAATGTAGCGCAAACAGTGATTCACCGACATCGCCCGGATTGATTGTCGCGAAATCGTTCACCGCGCGCGGCGGCGCGGGATTGTCATCAATCACGAGATTGATGCGCGGCAACGCGGAGGCAAGCTGACGAAAACTTTGGTAGTGGTACAGTTTGATTATTCAGGAGACCACGAATGTGGCATTTAATTCGCCTTCTCTGTCGTTGGCGCGGCCATCAACAATGCAGCGTCAATAGCCTGGCGCAGACTGATGGCTGCCTGAATGTTGCCGCGCAGGTATGCGACGACGATATGGTCATTTTTGGGACCACCATCCGGTCCCACACAAGTACACGTGGCCGACAGCGTGAGGTTAATGACCCCATTCGTGTGGCCGAACGCGGGCGCTCCCTCGTAAAAAATGAATGGAGCGTGCGGAATGTCATTAACCGGGATTACTACAGCAACTTCGCCGGGGCGCGGATCGGGATTGTCTGCCATGATGGCTCCTATCGGTTTTTCGAATGGGATAGCAAAAAAGGTTGCCTTGTTCCGTTGGCTCTCAAGTTAGGGGCTTTGAAGTCTCCCACGCCTCAAGCACGCCCACAATATTCGTCATTTCCCAAAGCTTAAAAGTCACGCCAGCGGCCATCGCGGGAGTGACCTTCAGGGTTTGATGAAGTCTGACGAAATTGTAGTGCATGAAATAGATCGCCATCATGTGCGCGTGGTTCTCAGCCTTTTTCGAAAACGCATTCGTTAAGCGCGTCATGCGCCGGTTGCCCATGCGCATTGAAAGATTTTGGCGCTCGGCATAGGACGTACTGACATGCTTTGGATCGGGGTTGCCTTCGATGCGATGCTTGTGCGCGCCAGTGCAAATTGCGGGACTGTAGCGGCGCTGACCTTCCGGCGCTTCACCATACACTTTGACCAGCATCGCATAGTCAATATCGGCGCCGAATGCACCCTCGATGGCTTCCAGATAAGGCCTGTGGCCGTCGCTGGTGAGCTGGACCCGATTAGCAAGACGCTTGGCAAGATCCTTGATGAAAATCTCTGCCGCTTCGCTGTCACGGCCGCCAACGTAAAAGGACGCGGCCAGTTTCGTGTCGGCGTCCAATCCAACCCACGTCCAGATGTCACCGGCGCCTTTCGGGGCCTTTTTCGCGGTCGGCACGTTCTTTTGTTTCGCGTAGCAAAATGACCATGCCTCATCAACCTGTACGCGCTTGCATGGGAGGTTCATAAGCACGCGGTCTTGATATTCGGAGAACGCTTGTCCGGCATCCTTCAAGAGCTTTTGCAGCGTGGTCCGGCTAATGCCGGTCAGGCGGGTAATTGCACGCAACGCAATGCCCTCCGCCATCATTTGGAGGACTTGGGCGCGCTTCTCGGGGGTGAGCTTGTTCATAGGAACGATAATATGCTTTCATACCAGAACGGTCAAGAACTAAATGACATTTTGCGCATAACAAATTATTTACGCAAAGCCAAAAATGGCAAAACGCACTGGACGGATTCCGCTGATTCTGCTATGAAAGCGAAGCCGCCGCAGCTGCTTTCGCAGTTGCGGTCGGCTGAGCTAAGGCGTACTATGACTAGGGCCTAGCCCTCATGTCATTATTATAATGGCTTGCCACACGGGATACTCCTTTTCTCCGCTCGCGCCCCGCGAACGGGCGGGAAGTGTTTCGTTAGCTAGAGCGTGTCCTCCAAGACATTTGCGCTCTGACAGTGGATGGGTGTGGAGGCAGTGGGAGTCGAACCCAAAGGGGAGACCCGCTAAATGGTTCCCGAGGCACCGGCCTCACTGCCCCCATTTTCTTGTCCGTTCGTCGTGGCGCTTGCATTCCCTTTTTTCTGAAGCATGTCCCGGCCCTTTTGGGTGAGCGCGTACTTTCCAAGCGCGACACGTTTGATGATTCCTTTTTTTTTGTATTGGAAGAGCTGGCTTCTGGCGTTGAGCGTCTTGATTTCAAACCCTAATGCCGCTCCAGCAGCAATCATGTCCCGCGCATCAAAAGAGCGTCCGCGACCGTTTATGGCTCGCAAAGTGTCGAGCCACCCAGTAGACATTTGAAAGCCGCCAGTATGCAGATCGGCGTGATATGATGAGCGTGCTGGCGTTTCGGCTGTCTCGGCTCCAGAAAGATGCCGCATGGCATCCTCGTAAGCGCGAAGCTCTGCCTCGACCGTGAGCCTATCCCGGTCGAGTTCCAGAAGTCGAGCACGCCGTAAAGCGATTTGTGATTCGATGTATGTTGGCATTAGACGCACATAGCACGGTGCGCCTATCGCCGCAAGCGGCTTCTATCCACTAATCCAATGTCTCACGGTACATGTAATGCACCATCTATCGCTTTCGGTCAACGACCTAATCCCGTTTCGCCCAACGCTTTTTAGCGGCGGCTTGGGCTATCTGTTTACGCTCTTCGGGAGTAAGCGAATCAGCGCGCGCCCTGCCGCCTTTCAAGCCGCCTTTCCGGCCCAATGAGACGGCGGCCGGGTCTTTGGTCGGGTTTTCGGGGGAAGGCGGCTCGCGATCTTCGATTTGGCCGGTTAGAATATCGCCTATCAGCTTGCCTAGCTGAACGGGATCGCGAGGGCGTTTAAGGCGCTTGTCTATCATGCTGGAATTATGACATGAAAAGCGGAACGGTTCAAAGTCGCGCCAAGCGGCCACGATTTCAAACTGTACCACTACCAAAACTTTCCCCTAATGCGAAAATGCTCTAAGCTTCGACGCCATGTCCGAGCGGTGCCCGTTGGCTCCCATCCATGTGATCGGCGGCGGCCTTGCCGGCAGCGAGGCGGCCTGGCAAATCGCGCGGCAATACGTCCCCGTCGTGCTGCACGAGATGCGGCCGTCGCGCATGACGCCAGCACATCATACGGACGGTCTTGCCGAACTCGTCTGCTCGAATTCGTTTCGCGCCGACGATCCGCAAACGAGCGCGATTGGCGTTTTGCACCGCGAAATGCGGTGCCTCGATTCACTCATCCTGGCCGCCGCCGATGCGCATAAGCTACCAGCCGGAGGCGCGCTCGCGGTCGACCGCGGCCAATTTTCCGCACAGGTCACGGAGGCGGTTTGCGGGCACCCGCTCATTAAACTGGTTCGCGAGGAAATCGACGGTCTGCCGCCGCTCGCCTGGGACAGCGTGATCATCGCGAGCGGACCATTGACATCGCCCTCCCTCAGTTCGGCGCTCCGAGCGCTGACCGGCGAGCGCGATCTTGCCTTTTTCGATGCGATCGCCCCGGTCGTGCATCGAGAGTCGATCGACATGGAGAAGGCGTGGTTTCAGTCGCGCTACGATAAGGCGGGGCCGGCCGGAACCGGCGCCGATTACATCAATTGCCCGCTGACACAAAGCCATTATCACGCCTTCGTGGAAGCTCTGATCGAGGCCGACAAAACCGAGCCACACACGCTTGGCGACGAAGACACGCCCTATTTCAATGGCTGCCTGCCGGTCGAAATCATGGCGGAGCGCGGCCCCGAGACCCTGCGGCACGGACCAATGAAGCCATTCGGCCTGACCAATCCGCATCCTGGCGGCGCAAAGCCTTATGCCGTCGTGCAATTGCGCCAAGACAATGCGCTCGGCACGCTCTACAATATGGTCGGCTTCCAGACCAAGCTGAGACATCACGCGCAGGTTGCAATTTTCCGCACCATTCCGGGCTTGGAAAATGCCGCCTTCGCGCGTCTCGGCGGGATCCACCGCAACACTTTTTTAAACTCGCCCAAATTGCTCGACGGCGCCTTGCGGCTCAGGGCCGATCCGAGGCTGCGGTTCGCGGGCCAGATCACTGGCTGCGAAGGCTATGTCGAAAGCGCGGCGATCGGGCTTGCCGCGGGCCGCATGGCGGCGGCGGAGCGAACAGGCGAGGCTCTTGCGCCGCTCCCGCCGACGACCGCGCTTGGTGCCCTGATCAACCACATCACCGGTGGACACATTGGGATCATCGACGCCGGGCCGCCTTCGTTTCAGCCGATGAACGTTAATTTTGGACTTTTCCCGCCGATCGAGAAATCACGGGGCGCTGAAAAGGGGCTGGCGCGCAAGGCCGCGATCAGCCTGCGCGCCGCGCGCGATTTGGACAGCTGGATGGGGGCGCATCACACTCGCGCGGCCGAATGAGCGCCGCAACAAATCATTTCGGCGCGAGAAAAATTTCCACCGCGAGACCGGCGAAAAGCATAAGTCCCGCATCGCGGTTCGAACGAAACAGGCGCAACGCAAGGGCGCCATCGCTGGGATCGATCCGCGCCGCCTGCCAGGCAAGATGCAGCGCGAAAAGCAAGAGGCCGCCTTGCGCCGGCCACCCCGCGCCGGCGGCAAGGAGCGCCTCTTCGATGCAGACGGCCGCGAGCGCGTAGAGAGATCCAATCCCCAAACGAAGGCGCCCGCCAAATGCCCGCGCGGTCGAGCCGATACCGGCGAGCGCATCGTCCTCGATGTCTTGGACCGCATAGATCGTATCATAACCGATGGTCCAGAAGACCGCGCCGAGATAGAGCAATAGCGGCGCCAGCGCGAGCGACCCCAGGGCTGCCGCCCACCCAACTAAAGCCCCCCATGCGAATGCCGCGCCCAGAACAGCTTGTGGCCAGGAGCTGATTCGCTTCATGAAAGGATAGAGGCCAACAACGCCAAGCGACGCCAATCCCAAAAGGATCGTAAAGCCGTTGAACATTAAAAGCACGGCAAGTCCGGCAAGACATTGCGCGGCAAGAAAGAGGACCGCGGTCGTTGCGCCGATGCGTCCCGAAGCGAGCGGACGCCATTTCGTGCGCTCTACCTTCGCATCGATGTCGCGATCGATGATGTCATTATAGGTCGCGCCGGCGCCGCGCATGACGATGGCTCCAATGAAAAACAAGAGAAGGTCGCGGACGCGCAACGGTCCGCCTTGATAAATGCTCGCGAGCGCGCTCGACCACCAGCATGGCAACAGAAGCAGCCACCAGCCGATCGGGCGATCGAGGCGCGCGAGCTGAAGAAGCGGATGCCAGGATCTTGGCGCGAGCCGGAAGACGAGCTGGCCGGCAATCGAATCGGGCAGGGCGGACCCGGCAATACCGGCCGGCGGGGATTGATCGCGTGCGGGAAATTCTGGCCCGAATGGGCGGCCGGTCACAGCGGCCCGGCGGGGAGTTTCTGCTGTGGCACGTTGAGGGCGCCTTTGGCCTGTTGCTCTTGTGCTTTCTTCATCTGCGCCGCGATCTTGCAGGCTTGATCGGCGACCTTTCCGGATTTGCCGGTGCTCGCCGAAATATTTTGGAAAGCTTCGTCGGGAACCGCGCACCATTCCTTGTTCTTTGTTAAATAAGTAACGAGCTCATGCTCGACGGCGACCAGCGCGCGCAGCTTCGGGCAAGAGGCTACGGGATCGAGCTGTTTCTTGCCGCCCTTGGTGGCGAGTTGATTGAGTTGATCGATGATGCCCTGACGCTTCTTGGTCAGCGCGCCGATATCCTGGTTGCAATCGGTGGCATAAGCCGCGCCGCAGCCCACGAATGGGAGTAAGGCCGTGGCGGCGAGCACAGCTTTACGCAGGGAGCCAATGCGCCTATGTGGCATCATGATGCGAGCCTTTCAGAAACGTTTCGATGTGTTATCCCAATTTTTTGCCAGGGACACTTGTTTTCGTCGCCGCGCGCTGCCTCGCGAGGACACGTGCCAAATCGCTTCGAGCGAAATCACGTGCGTCCATGACAAACACCGCCGCGCACGCAAGCGTAACCGGTTCGCGCGTATCGCGGCGCGCCTTCGACCGTATCGAGCGGCCGCATGTCCCGCTATGATTTCGCCGCGCCGCGCCTCTATGTCAATCCCCCCTTGGCGCAGGCGGCGCAAATCGCTCTCGATCAGGCACAGGTAAATTATGTCCGCAATGTGTTGCGCCTATCGGAAGGAGCGAGAATCCTTGTTTTCAATGGCCGCGACGGCGAATGGGAAACGAGGGTTGCCACTTCCGACCGCAAAAATGTCATGCTCGCCGTCGACAAGTTGACACGGCCGCAGGAGCCGCGTCCCGATCTGCATTATTTGTTTGCGCCGCTGAAACAGGCAAGACAGGATTACATGGTTGAAAAGGCGGTGGAAATGGGGGCCGGACTGCTGCGTCCGGTGCTGACCCGTCGGACCCAGACCAGCCGGATCAATCGCGAACGGATGCACGCCCATGCGATCGAAGCCGCCGAGCAATGCGGTATTCTGTCGATTCCAGAAATCGCTCCCGCGATCAGGCTCGATGCGCTTCTCGGCGCTTGGGAAAACGACCGCCTCCTCGTCTTTTGCGACGAAGACGCGCCAGCGAGCGATCCATTGGCGGCGCTGCGCTCCCGCGCCGATGCCAAAGGGCCACCTGCGCTCGCCGTTTTGATCGGCCCCGAAGGCGGTTTCGACGACCGGGAACGCGAGGTGCTCCTTGGGTTGCCGCCTGTGTTGCGCCTGCCGCTTGGTCCCCGCATTTTGCGTGCCGACACGGCCGCCGTCGCGGCTCTCGCCTTGGTTCAGGCGGCCCTGGGAGATTGGCGAGGATAAATTTAACTTATCATTATATCGCCTCATTGTAGGGTCAGGAAAACTGCTCACGATCGTCCAATGAATCGTTTAGGCTGCAAATGAATTTGCGCGATATTTTTGTTTCAGTTTGCTGTTGCGCCACCGCCGTTTGCCTTGGCTTTGGCAAACCGGCGCGGGCCGGCGAGCTTCAATCAAGCAACGAGACCGCTTCGCGCGCGCCTGAGCGATGCGTCTCGGGCCTGCCGGTCGGGGAAACCGCCGGTTGCGAGCGGATTGACGGTCATGTCCGCGTCGAATTCGGCTCCCGCAAGCCGAACGCGTCCGGCTACGGCCCGCCGGGAGCTTCGCCCATCGCTGTCCGCCTGGACGAGGGCACGTCATCGCGTGGCCATCTTCGCTTGCCCGCCGGCGAATCCGGAATGGATCCTTTCCGCCGCTGAAATCCACCGGGGCTCCGCGCAATCTTACCTCGATGTTTCAATTGAAACATCGAGGTAAGACTGAACCTCTCGCCAAATGTACCTTCGCAAGGCGCGGCGAGACAAGAAGCGGGTATTTGGGTCTGGCCAAATTTTGCCATTCATCCGGCGGCTGATTGCCGAATTTCGAGCGCCCGCGTGAAGCGTCCAGTCGTGATGCGTTCACGCCAAACCCGCGGAAGACGTGCGTCTCTACCGGAACCAAAGCGGCAAAACTTGGCGTTCGGCCGAGCAAACTGGATTAGGGAACGGGATTTGCGCGGCGGCCGGCAGCAATTTTGAACGTAGGTTGGCTTGGTGGCGGCATCGGATTTTGCGGTTTTGCCCGAGGCTGGGAGAGCGCGCGAAGGTGGCGCGGGATCTCACGAAGACCTGGAAGGAAAGGCAGGGTAGGCGATCAGGGTTGCGCGGTTTGCAAGGAAGCGCGTTCGCTTGGCGGCGGCTTGCAGACGGTTCCCCGACAGGAAGCCTCGCCTCGCCAGGGGTCTCGCGTGGGACAGGGGTTTGGCGATTCCCGATGCGGCGAAACTTCGGGTGGCCAACAAAACCTCGCTATCCGCCGGTTTTCCCCTTTTCCCCGAATCACCCTGGGATAAAGACAGCCAGTTGACGCCGCGCGCGTGATCGGCTAAGGACACCCTTTCCCTGCCTGAGACAAGGTTCGCGGGGCCGTTCTGTTGTCAGAGGGCTGCCTTTGCCAGGTATCCCGCAAAGGCCGGCCTCCACTGGACGCGAGATAAATTTTTCCCGCCGCGAAGCTTTCGCGCAGCGCGGCCCACATGGAGACAGAGGTTTTGGCTCGTATCGCGGGAGTCAATATTCCAACCAACAAGCGCGTCATCGTTTCGCTTCAATATATTCACGGCATTGGCCCGACGAAGGCTAAGGAAATTTGCGAAAGAGTGAATATTCCCTCCGGGCGGCGCGTAGCCGAGTTAACCGATGCGGAAGTCTTGCAGATTCGCGAGGCGATCGACCGCGATTACATGGTCGAGGGCGATCTTCGCCGCGAGGTTGCGATTCACATCAAGCGCCTCATGGATCTTGGCTGCTACCGTGGGCTTCGCCACCGGCGCCAATTGCCCGTGCGCGGCCAGCGCACCCACACCAACGCGCGTACTCGCAAAGGCAAGGCCAAGCCCATCGCCGGCAAGAAGAAGTAAATTCAAGAGAAGATGTCATGGCGTTCGCCGCCAGGTGACCGGCCAAGCAATCGCCGCCTGCAATCGATGAAGGTCCCGAGCGCCTGGCACAACGGGCGGGTTTGAAGGAATCGGATAGTGGCGAAAGAGGCTACCCGCGTTCGCCGCCGCGAGCGCAAGAACATTGCGTCCGGCGTCGCGCACGTCAATTCGACCTTTAATAATACCATGATCACGATCACCGACGCGCAGGGCAACACAATTTCTTGGTCGTCGGCGGGGACCATGGGCTTCAAGGGGTCGCGCAAATCGACGCCTTATGCGGCCCAGATGGCGGCCGAGGACTGCGCCAGAAAGGCGGCCGAACACGGCATGCGGACGCTCGATGTCGAGGTTTCAGGGCCGGGTTCCGGCCGGGAATCGGCGTTGCGGGCCCTTCAAGCCGCGGGCTTCACGGTGACCTCGATCCGCGATGTCACGCCTATTCCGCACAATGGCTGCCGGCCGCCCAAGCGGCGGCGCGTTTAAGAAAGCATTTTCGACACCATTGCGTCGGCCGATTTGCATCGAGGAAAGGTCCCGTCGTGATTCAGAAGAACTGGCAGGAGCTTATCAAGCCAAGCAAACTCGAAGTGGTCGCGGGCGACGATCCAAAACGGGTGGCCACGATCGTGGCGGAGCCGCTCGAGCGTGGCTTTGGCCTAACCCTCGGCAATTCGCTGCGCCGCATTCTCTTGTCGTCACTGCAAGGCGCGGCGATTACCTCGGTCCATATCGACGGTGTCTTGCACGAGTTCTCGTCGATCCCCGGCGTGCGCGAGGACGTGACCGACATCGTGCTCAATATCAAGGATATTGCCCTCAAGATGCCGGGCGAGGGCCCGAAGCGCATGGTTTTGAAGAAGCAGGGTCCCGGCAAGGTCACCGCCGCCGACATCGGCGTAACCGGCGATATTTCGATCCTCAATCCGGAGCTTGTCATTTGTACTCTCGACGAAGGGGCCGAAATCCGCATGGAATTCACGGTCGACACCGGCAAGGGCTATGTCGTGGCCGACCGCAACCGGACGGAAGACGCGCCGATCGGCTTGATTCCGGTCGATAGTCTCTACTCGCCGGTCAAGAAAGTAAGCTACCGGATCGAGAATACGCGGGAAGGGCAAATCCTCGATTACGACAAGCTTACCATGCAAGTGGAAACCAACGGATCGCTGTCGCCCGAAGATGCGATCGCTTTTTCGGCGCGTATCCTACAGGACCAGCTCAATGTCTTCGTCAACTTCGAGGAGCCGCACCGAGTCGAGGCGACACCGTCGATTCCCGAACTCGCCTTCAACCCGGCGCTCCTCAAAAAGGTCGATGAGCTCGAACTTTCGGTGCGTTCGGCGAATTGCCTGAAGAACGACAATATTGTCTACATCGGGGATCTCATTCAAAAGAGCGAAGCGGAAATGCTCCGCACGCCGAATTTCGGGCGCAAATCGCTGAACGAGATCAAGGAAGTGCTGGCCCAGATGGGCCTCCACCTCGGGATGGACATAACCGGCTGGCCGCCGGAGAATATCGATGAACTCGCCAAGCGGTTCGAGGAACATTACTGAATCGGATTATCCCTCCCCTCTCGGCCAACGCGAGGTAAACAAAGGGGTGCGGCCGTACCTTGGCACGGCGGCCGCGAAAATAACGGAGAACGCCATGTATCACGGACACGCCAAGCGCCGCTTCGGCCGCACGCACGAGCATCGCAAGGCGATGTTTTCCAATATGTGCCAAGCGCTGATCAAGCACGAGCAGATCGTCACCACGCTGCCGAAGGCCAAGGATTTGCGCCCGATCGTCGAGAAGCTGGTCACGCTCGGCAAGCGCGGCGATCTGCATGCGCGACGCCACGCGATCGCGCAGATCAAGGATGCCCCTCTCGTCAGCAAGCTTTTCGCCGTTCTCGCGCCGCGCTACAAGGACCGGCATGGCGGCTACACGCGAGTTTTGAAGGCGGGATTCCGCTATGGCGATAATGCCGCCATGGCGGTCATCGAATTCGTCGACCGCGATGTCGATGCCAAGGGGCAAGATTCCGCGCCGGTAGTTAGCGGCGAAAAAGAGGCGGCGGCTTAGGAATCGTTCGCGGGTACCGGCGTGCACTCGCGCGGCGCATTCGTGGCGCAATGCCGTGACGCGAACCGGTTCCGCATCTTACATCCGCTACAGGGTCAGGTCCGCTGGTTGGGAGCGATCCATGAACACGCCCTCGCTTGGTTTGCTCCGGGCCTTGACCGCTTTGCTTCTGGGATTGGTTCTCCTTGCCGTTTCCGCGAGCGCCGAGCCGCCGCGGCAGACGCCTCAGACGCAAAGCGATATTTTTTGGTCCTTCGCGCCAGTCGTCCGAAAAGCGCAACCCGCCGTCGTCAATGTCTATGCGTCCCGGACGGATAAACGGCCGCGCAATCCGCTCTTCGACGATCCGATTTTTCGCCATTTCTTCGGTGAGGGCGGCAATTCCGGGCCAGGCGGCCGGACCGCGCGCTCGCTTGGCTCCGGCGTCCTCGTCGATGCGTCGGGCCTCGTCGTCACCAATTATCACGTCATTGAAGGCATGACGGATGTGAAAATCGCGCTCGCGGACAAGCGGGAATTCGATGCAGGGATTGTGCTGCGCGATCAACGCACCGATCTCGTGGTCTTGCGCTTGAAAGGGGACGAGAGCTTTCCGGTGATGGAATTGGGCGATTCCGACGCGCTCGAAGTCGGCGACATCGTGTTGGCCATCGGCAATCCATTCGGGGTCGGTCAGACGGTGACCCAGGGTATCGTCTCGGCGCTGGCGCGCACCCAGGTTGGCATATCCGATTACGGATTTTTTATTCAAACCGACGCCGCGATCAATCCAGGCAATTCGGGCGGCGCCCTCGTCGATATGCGGGCAAGGCTCGTGGGCATTAATTCCGCGATCTTTTCGCAAACCGGAAGTTCGATCGGGATCGGCTTCGCAATCCCGGTCAATATGGTGAAAATCGTGATCGCCGCCGCCAAAGGCGGAGGGCATCAGGTGCGGCGCCCCTGGCTCGGCGCGAGCCTGCAGGCGGTGTCCAGGGAAATCGCCGATTCGCTTGGCCTCGACCGGCCGTCGGGCGCGCTTGTCGCCGATCTCTCCGCCGGCGGTCCGGCCGCCGAGGCGGGTTTGCGGCGCGGCGATCTCATCACGGGCATCGACGGTCAGGGCGTCGACGATCCCGAGGGTCTCGGCTACCGGATGGCCACGAAACCGCTTGGTGGCACCGCAGCCCTGACTCTGCTTCGTAATGGTAAGCAGAGCACTGCCTCGGTCAAACTGATTCCGGCCCCGGAAATTCCAGCCCGAGATCCAATCAAGCTCACCGGCTCCTCGCCCTTCTCCGGCATGACCGTGATCAATCTGTCGCCGGCCGTTTTGGAAGAATTATCTCTCCATGGCGTGAGCGAGGGCGTCGTCGTCAGCGACGTCGAGGACGGTTCGCGGGCGGCGATGGTCAATTTTCAAAAAGGCGATGTCATCATGTCCATTAACGACAGGGCGATCGGCACCACGCGGGAGCTCGAATCGGCGGTGGGCGAGCATCGCAATTATTGGAAATTGACGATCGCGCGCGGCGGCGAAGTCATTACCACCATGATCGGCGGGTGAACGACGGTGCTCGAAATCGCCCTTCTTGCTGGAAGCGTCCGTCGATTGTCGCTTCCCTGGTATTTTGAACAGCAGGGTGATCGGCGTTCCGTCTTCACAACTCGTAAAATCAGAAAATCAGGTTGCGTCGGGCTAAGGTCGTTTGCCGTGGCCGAGCCAGACCTATGGCGGCAACCCATGGATAGTGGAAAGTGTCCGCAGTGCTCCCGGCGACAACTCCATTCCGGTTGATTATCCCTTGCCGCATGTGTACTGACACGATGGCATCCGGCGAAACTTAAGCTGGGCGCGTCTTGCGGGGTTTACAATGCGAAGAACGTCCAGAATTGGATCAATATCCGGCACCGCATTCCTTTCGGCGGGGGTTTTTCTCGCCGCAATAGCCCTCGGCGGCTGCAATCAAACCTCTGGCTCCTCCGCGCCAGTCGCGGCTGTGGCGCCCCAGCCGCCGGTTCCGCCGAACTGGCCGAATTTGCCCGAGGGCGCCGCCTGCACCAAGGATCTCAACCACTATCAAACCGTGCTTGACGCCGACGTCCATACTGGAAATGTCAACCGGTCGGTGTACGATCAGATCGAGACCGATCTCGGCCGCGCGGCCGACGCATGCGCGGCAGGTCATGATGGCGAGGCCCGCGCAATCATCCGTTCGACGAAACTACAGCATGGTTATCGTGCTTCCGCGTGAGGGCAACGCGCGGTGTCCGCCCCCGGCGGCACAAAAAAGCGAGGCGTGAGCGCCCGGAGTAAGTTTTCGACGCCCGGCTTGGGTATGCCGCACTCCCGGCAAGCCTTCCCTATGCTTGCCGAAGAAGGTTTTGCTTGTTACCTGAATCCATCTGTCCCGCGCACCTTCGCGTTGAGTAACCAACATGGCCTTGCCGCGCCGGTCTTCCCCCTTCCTTGAAGCAAGGGGCACGCGCTTTCTTATCGTCGAGGCGCGCTATTACGAAGATATTGCCGCGATGCTGTTGGAGGGTGCGAAAGCCGCTCTTGCCAAGGCGGGAGCCTCCTTCGACCTCGTCAGCGTGCCCGGCGCGCTCGAAATCCCGCTCGCCCTGGTGATGGCGTTCGATCATGCGGGCGCCTCGAAGCACCCTTTCGACGGTGCGGTGGCGCTCGGTTGCGTCATTCGCGGCGAGACCCATCATTTCGAGATCGTCGCCAATGAAAGCGCGCGCGCCTTGATGCAGATTTCCCTTGCGCGAAAACTCGCGTTCGGCAATGGCGTTTTGACCGTCGATAACGAGGCCCAAGCCCTTTCGCGCGCGGACCCCCGGCAAGGCGACAAGGGTGGCGAAGCCGCGCGGGCGGCGCTTTCGATCCATCGGCTGAAACTTGCAATCGGGGCGTCCTGATGGCCAATGCCGGCCGGCGTTCCGCCGCCCGCCTCGCCGCTGTTCAGGCCCTTTATCAAATGGAGGTCACCGGGAAAGGCCTGAAGGAGACCCGCGCCGAATTCGAATCGTTCTGGATCGGCACTGAAATCGAGGGTGTGCAATATAAGAACGCCGAAACCGCGTTTTTCAGCGATATTCTGACCGGCGTTGTTTCCGCTCAGGGTCCGGTCGACCGGTCTATCGACAAAGCCTTGGCGGCGGGCTGGCCGTTGGCGCGGATCGACTCCGTCATGCGCGCGATTTTACGCGCGGGGGCCTATGAATTGAAAGAGCGCGCGGATGTTCCGGCGCGGGTTTCGATCAAGGAATATGTCGATATCGCCGGCGCCTTTTTTGGCCCCAAGGAAGCCGGAATGATCAATGCGGTGCTGGACGCCCTGGCGCGCCAGTGCCGCGCGGCGGAATTTCCGCGCGAGTAGGTTTCATGAACAGGCCGTCCGAAGACGAATTGATCGCAACCTACTTCGCGCCGCTCGCAGGGCCGGGGGCTTTTGGCTTGCGCGACGATGCCGCGCTTGTCGCCCAAAAACCCGGCCATGACATTGTCGCGACCAAGGATATGTCGATCGCCGGGGTACATTTTTTCGCCGACGATCCGCCGGGCGCGGTCGCCCGCAAGTCATTGCGGGTAAACCTCTCCGATCTTGCCGCCAAGGGCGCGGAGCCTGCCGGTTTTCTGCTGGGCCTCGCCTTGCCGGAAGATTGGACGGCGCATTGGCTCGCGGGTTTCGCGCAAGGGCTTGGCGCGGATGCCGCGGCCTACAAATGTCCGCTGCTCGGCGGCGACACCGTGAAGAGTCCCGGGCCGCTCATCGTCTCGATAACCGCGTTCGGCACCGTCCCGGCGGGAAAAATGGTTATGCGGGAAGGCGTCGCGGCGGGCGACCGCATTTATGTGACGGGAACAATTGGGGATGCGGCCTTGGGGCTAGAATTCCGCCTCGACGCGGCGCAAGACACGGAGTGGACCCAGTGCGTCAGCCAAGCAGATGCTGCCTATCTCGCCGGCCGCGCCCTTCTGCCGGAGCCGCGTCTCGCCTTGCGGGAGGCGTTGCGCGCCCATGCGCACGCGTCAATCGACATTTCGGATGGATTCGCAGGCGATCTCGCCAAAATGTTGCGCCTGACTGGAATGACCGCGGAGGTGGCGGCCGCCGACGTGCCGCTCTCGGATGCCGCGAGGAAGATCCTGCGCGACGCCCCATATCTCCTCGAAACGATTCTTACTGGGGGCGATGACTATGAGATTCTTTGCGCCGTGCCGCCCTCCCAAAGCGCCGCCTTCGAAGTTTGCGCGGACGCCGCCGGAATCTCGGCGCACCAGATCGGCGCGGCCAGGCCAAGCAACGCACCGCCAGTGTTCAAGGATGCGGAGGGGCGGAGTTTGGTCCTCGCGCGGCCTTCCTTCCGGCATTTTTAGCGGGTACCCCCAAGATGCATGTCAGGCCAGGAAAGGATAGTGGGTCAGTTTGAATCTCTGCTCTTGACCGATACTGTTCTCTAATAGGTCAAGGGCGACTGCGCTGATTTGGGTGGTTAGCATTGCCTTCGGGTGACTGCGTTCTCTGCGTGCTCGATGGCGCTTGATGGGGTCAGCTGGGTGCGAGGCGGCTTGGTTGAAACCGCACTGGCCGCTCGTGGTCTGGCCGTGCGACAGAATCGGCGCCGTCCGTTGCTCCCTCCCTCGGGTCATGCTCCCCCTTGGGGGCTCGTCTCGGCCTCCGATCTCTGGTGGCGGCGGGTCTACGCCGGCTCGAACTCGGCGCCGTGTTTCAGCATGGCGAACATGATGACGGCGAGTCTGCGCGCGAGCGCAACCCGCGCCTTGCGCATCGTTGATCGCCTGGCAATGTCGAGCGCCCATGTTTTTAGTGCGAGACTGCCGCGGTAGCGGGTGAGCATCACATTGGCCGCCTCGTAGAGTAGTGTGCGGAGCCGTGCGTCGCCGCATTTGGAGATGCTGCCGGTATAGTCGATCTCGCCAGATTGATAACGCCGCGGGACCAAGCCTAGATAGGCGCCCACGTCACGCGAACGTCGGAAGCGATCGGGATCATCGATCGCGGCTGCGAAGGCCAGCGCAGTGAGCCGGCCCACACCCGGAATCGTCATCAGGCGTCGGCATGCCGACGACGATCGCTCTAGACTTTTCATGTCGGTGTTGATGGCAAGGATCGCCTTCACGATAGCATCGCGTGCGGCGAGCAATCCCCGTATCGCGCCATCGAGGCCGGGAATCCCGCAACCGGCAGCCATCGCCTTTTCGGCAAAGCCGGAACTGAGCCCGCGCGGCAGCCTGACGCCGAACGCCACCGCCAGTCCGCGGATCTGATTTTCGAGGGTGACGCGCTGACCGACCAGCTTCTTGCGTGCGACGAGGAGTGCGCGGACGGCATGTGAAGGGAGCGACTTCACGTGCACCGGTTTGAAGAAACCGGTCCGCGCCAAATGCGCAAGACCGCGCGCGTCATTGCGGTCTGTCTTGTGGGCGGCCAGCGACCTCAACGCCTGGTAGGCCTGTCGGCTCTCGACGCAGACCACCGGCATGCCCAGCGCTGTCAGGCCATGAAAGAGCATCGGGGCCATGCGTCCCGTCTCGAATAGAACGCGCTCAACGGCTGGCCCTTTTGCCAAGGCGGCGGCGATTGTCTTGGGCGCGGTTGGCGTCCTGGTTTCAAGAATGACCTTGCCGTCTCGATCGACGACACAGACATGCGTCTCTTCCATAGAGACGTCCAATCCTGCAAAATACTCCATAGCTGCTCTCCTCTTCATATCGGAAAGCCGATCTTATCGACTTTCGGGGAGCAGCCGCCCATTACCCGATGTTGAAAAACTCGGAAAATGAGCGACGTCAGAAAACCAAACTTTGGTCATGCAGGGCCGATAGCGCCACACGTTGCCATCACCAATTCACTACGAGCGTCGCACACCGAAAAGTTAGCCTTTCCGCCGGGTCCCTAGCACTTTCTCTTAAAGCCCGCCTGCTGCCTCAAGAATTGTGATCGAGGCAAAAAATAGAGTTTTTCAACGGTAGCGACCCATCTCGGAAATAAGCGTGCCTTGGCCAGCAGTCGGCCGGTTGCACAATCGCGTTCATACCCGCTGACTGAACCCGGCCAATTTGATATCCTCACTATCATGGCTTAGGGGCTCGAATGCCTCGATTACGAAAGGAAGGAAAAATGTCGAATCATTTTACTGGACTCAGCCTCGGTCCGCCGCTCGGCGACCAAAGACTCGACCTGTGCGATCTCTACGCGTTCCAGTCGCCCACCGACCCGTCGAGAACTGTGATCATCCTCAACGCAAATCCAAATGCTGAGGCGCTTCATCCCGACGCCATTTACCGGCTCAACATCGACACCGACGGTGATTTGCTGACGGACCTCGCGCTTAGCTACGTGTTTTCGAAGCCGCAAAACGGCAAGCAGACTTTCAACGTGTTTCTGGCCAAAGGCGCGGAGTCGCGCTCGGTCGAAGCTATCGGGAAGAAGATAGTCGCCGATGCAGAAGTCTCATTCGACCCCAAGCCCAACCTCGTCAAGGCGGGCGACTACACATTCTTCGCCGGCAGTCGCAGCGACGCTTTCTTCTTCGATTTCGACGGCATCAAGAATCTGTTCGACATCAGGGGCAAGCGGAATTTCACCGAGCCTCACCTAAGCGGCAAGTCACCGTGGACTGGCGTGGATTCGAATACCGAAGCCAACGTCTTCTCGACGGTGGTCGAACTGCCGACGAGCGAACTAGCCCCGAAGCCCGAAGTACACATCTGGGGACGATGCAGCGTGCGGCAGGATGGCAAGCTGATCCACGTCGATCGCGCGGGCCATCCGAGTGTCAGCAGCTTTTTCAACACCGACGACACGAAGTTGGAATACAACGCCAGCGAGCCGGTGAACGATCGCAAACGCTGGCTCGATCAGTTCGTGCATCTGATGGGCCACACGGGAAATTACTCGCGCGAAGAAGCGATTGCCGAGATCGACAAGGAGCGAACACTGCCCGACGTGCTGAGTTTCGATCCGTCGAAGCCTGCGAAGTATCCCAACGGCCGCGTCTTCACTGACGACGTGATCGATTACCGCCTTGCGTTCCTGACCAAGGGAGAATGCCCTTCCAGCGGTTTGAAACCGCACACCGACATTCTCAAGGAGTTTCCGTACCTCGGCACCCCGCATCAGAAGAAGAACTAGCAGCGCGCGACAGGGCGATCGCGGAAGCTTAGCCCGACAGCAGGAGCGGGAAGCGCCCACGCGCCTTACTGCGACAAGGTGCTGTTTGCTGCGGTGCATGAGTCGGCTTGTGGCGCAAAGCAGAAATTCAACCTGAGACACTGCTGAGGAAAGAGCACGATTGCGCGGTGCAGCAAATTCGTATAGGCCGTGCCCCGGACGCGAGGCAGCGTCAATTCCCTTAACTAGCCATTTGAGGTTGCAACGCATGAATTCCATTTGGGTGGTGATTTTCGCTGGTCTTTTATCCATCGTCTATGGCGTGGTGACGTCGTCAAAACTCCTCGCCGCCGACGCCGGTTCGCCCCGAATGCAGGAAATCGCGGGGGCTATCGCCGAGGGGGCGCAAGCCTATTTGAAACGGCAATATGCGACCATCGCCATTGTCGGCATTGCCATCTTCGCCGCCTTTGGCTTCCTCGTTTCCTGGCTGCTCGCGGCCGGGTTTCTGATCGGCGCGATCCTTTCCGGCGCGGCGGGATTCATTGGCATGAATGTTTCGGTCCGCGCCAATGTGCGCACCGCCCAGGCAGCCATGCAATCGCTCGCCGCGGGCCTTGACATTTCCTTCAAGGCGGGCGCCGTCACCGGGCTTTTGGTCGCGGGCCTGGCGCTCCTTGGCGTCGCGGTCTATTTTTACATTCTCACCGGGCCGCTCGGCCATGCGCCGGAGAGCCGCGAGACGATCGACGCGCTGGTCGCACTCGGTTTCGGCGCATCGCTCATTTCGATCTTCGCCCGTCTCGGCGGCGGCATTTTCACCAAGGGCGCCGATGTCGGCGCCGATCTCGTCGGCAAGGTCGAAGCCGGGATTCCCGAGGACGATCCCCGCAATCCGGCGACGATCGCCGATAATGTCGGCGACAATGTCGGGGATTGCGCTGGAATGGCCGCTGATTTGTTCGAAACCTATGCCGTGACGGTCGTCGCCACCATGGTGCTCGCCGCGATTTTCTTCACCGGTCAGCCAGTGCTTGATGCCGCCATGCTTTATCCGCTAGCGATCTGCGCGGCTTGCATCGTCACGTCCATCGCCGGAACTTACTTTGTAAAGCTTGGGTCGAGCAATTCGATCATGGGGGCGCTGTACAAAGGCCTGATCGCCGCCGGACTCTTGTCGATCGCGGGCCTTGCCGCCGCGACCTCTCTCACCGTCGGCTGGGGGATCATCGGCACGGCGGGCGGCACACCGGTCGAGGGCTCGCATCTTTTCATCTGCGGCCTTGTTGGGCTTGTCGTGACTGGCTTTATCGTCGTCATCACCGAATATTACACCGGCAGCGGCAAGCGCCCCGTGGTCTCGATCGCCCAGGCCTCGGTCACCGGACATGGCACCAATGTCATCCAAGGCCTCGCGGTCTCGCTCGAAATCGACCGCGCTGCCCGCGCTGGTCATCATCGGCGGCATCATTGCGACCAGTCAACTCGCCGGCCTCTTCGGCACGGCGATCGCGGTGACCACCATGCTTGGTCTTGCCGGTATGATCGTCGCGCTCGATGCTTTTGGGCCGGTGACCGACAATGCCGGCGGCATCGCCGAGATGGCGGGCCTTCCGAAGGAAGTCCGGCACGTGACCGACGCGCTCGACGCGGTCGGCAATACGACGAAGGCGGTGACCAAGGGCTATGCGATCGGCTCGGCCGGGCTCGGCGCCTTGGTGCTTTTCAATGCTTATAGTCACGATCTCGGCTTTTTCGCCGCGAACCCCGATCAGTTTCCCTATTTCAAGGGAATGGGCGCGGTGTCCTTCGACATATCGAACCCCTATGTCGTGGCAGGGCTGATTTTTGGCGGCATGATCCCCTACCTCTTCGCCGGCATCGCGATGACCGCGGTTGGCCGCGCGGCGGGCTCTGTCGTCGAGGAAGTACGCCGCCAGTTCCGCGAGAAGCCCGGCATCATGCAAGGCACCGAGCGTCCCGATTACGGCCGCGCGGTCGACATGCTGACCAAGGCGGCGATCAAGGAAATGATCGTGCCTTCGCTTTTGCCGGTGCTTGCGCCGCTGGTTGTCTATTTTGGCGCGCTGTTGATTTCCGGCTCGAAGGCGTCGGCCTTCGCGGCCTTGGGCGCGTCGCTCCTCGGCGTTATCGTCAACGGGCTTTTCGTGGCGATTTCGATGACATCGGGCGGCGGCGCCTGGGACAATGCCAAGAAGAGTTTTGAGGACGGTTTCGTCGGCATGGATGGCGTCAAGCACTTTAAAGGCAGCGAGGCGCATAAGGCTTCGGTGACCGGCGACACCGTCGGCGACCCTTACAAGGATACCGCCGGTCCGGCCGTCAATCCGGCGATCAAGATCACCAATATCGTCGCGCTCCTGCTGCTCGCCATCCTCGCCCGTTGAGGTGGCGGACGGGTTCCGGCACGATCCGCCCGAGCTCGGTTCCAAATTAAGTGTGCGGTCGTCCCGCAAAGCCGACGGGTGTGGATTCAATCTTTGTCTTTAACGGCGCGGCTTGTCAGCCGCGCCGTTCAAAGAAAGCGCACGGACGAAATCAGCCTCGTCCGAGGACGTGATGGGTATCTCGCCTTTCTTCATCGCGCTGTTCCGTTCATTCTTCGATAGCGCTGTCAGCACAAGCTATTCGCGACCCAGGGAAAAATTGCTATTCCTTGACCTTGAGATCCTTAAGCTTGGCGAAAACTGAATCGACGTCGATGCCGGCTTCCGGTTCGGCCTTTTCAACGCCAGAACTGCCAAAAACACCGGCTTCGCTCACTGGTTCGTTATGGGTTTCTCGTGTCGTAACTTCGCTCGGTACGAGGGTTTGACCACGGTCTTCCTCGGGCGGCGGACGGTCCTTGGCGGCGCGGTTGACTTCCAAATCGAGATCCGTTTGCGAACAGAGCCCGAGCGTGACAGGGTCGATCGTCGTCAACGCCGCCGAATTCCAATGCGTCCGGTCGCGGATCGCCTGCAGCGTCGTCTTCGTGGTACCGGCGAGGCGCATAATCTGCGCATCCTTCAGCTCCGGGTGATTGCGAACCAGCCAGAGGATGGCATTCGGACGATCCTGCCGCCGCGACAGCGGCGTGTAGCGGGCGCCGCGCTTGCGGCTCGGCCCCGGCAGCCGCACCTTCGAAACCGCGAGCTGCAGCTGATGCTTCTCCTCTGCTTCGGCAGCCGCGATCTCCTCGCGGGTCAACTGGCCGGACGTGATAGGGTCTTGTCCCTTGATCCCAGCCGCTACTTCACCATCCGCGATCCCTTTCACTTCCAGCGGATGAAGTTTGCAAAAACTGGCGATCTGTTCGAATGTGAGTGAGGTGTTCTCGACCAGCCAGACGGCGGTGGCCTTGGGCATCAGTGGCGCATTGCTCATATATGTCTCCTATGCGCTCGGACACGGAAAATCCCGCGTTGTTCGTGGATACCGTCAGCGAAGCTAAAATAATATCCGAGGAGGGAATCGCGCCGTTATATAGGCGCGGGCATGTTCAAACACAATGCGAACGGCGCAGCGAGAGGAGAGAAATTGCGCGGGAGGGGGAGGCGCGGCGGTAAAGCCGGACCGATCCTTGATCGCGAGCATCCGCCGTCGCCATTGCGGCTTCCAACGACGGGTCCGCATCCGGACCGAGGTTTGCGGCCTTGGCCAAGCTAGCGAGGGGAGTTTCGAGTAAATCATGTTCCGGCTGCTTTTGCGTCTTTTAGGCCTGTGCTTGCTGGCGACCGCTTTCGTCTTTCTCATCGGTGATGTCACGCGCTCCGTCGCGGGCGGGAGGCTATATGTTACGCCACTCGGCGAGAGGCTCATGGCGCTCGCCCCGGGCAAGCTGGCTTTGACTCAGGCCTTCGTTGAACGTCAGATTCATCCATTCCTTTGGGATCCCGTGTTAGTCGATCTTATGCGTTTACCGGTATGGCTCGCCGTTGGCGCCATTGGATGTTTGGCTATATGGCTTGGCAGGAAACCGGCACCAAGATTCGGCTGTTCGAGCCGTTGAACGCTCGCGCCCCGTTGGTTGCGCCGGCATTCTATTGTATTCTTGCGGTGGATGACCCATTTTGGGGAGAATGGATGACGTCCCCGAAGGATGCCGACCATGTTGTCGTTTCGCAAACGCATGTTTCTGCCCACCGCCGCCGAGGCTCTGCCCGGACGGCCGGACTCGGTTTTGGCGGTCAAAACCCATTTCATAACCGGGCACGGACTGCGGCCTCCGTTCCCGCAAGGCATCGAGACCGCGTTGTTCGGCATGGGCTGTTTCTGGGGCGCCGAGCGCAAGTTCTGGGAGCTCGGCGATGGTATCCATGTGACGGCCGCCGGATACGCGGGCGGCCATACCCCAAATCCCACCTACGAGGAAGTCTGCACCGGGGCGACCGGCCATAACGAAGTCGTGTTGGTCGCTTTCGACCCGGCAAGGATTTCCTATGAAAGGCTGTTAAAGACTTTTTGGGAGAGCCATGATCCGACCCAAGGGATGCGGCAGGGCAACGATGTTGGCACGCAATATCGCTCCGCCATCTATGTCGAAAACGCGGCCCAGCGCACCGCTGCGGAGGCAAGCAAGGCGGTCTTCGCCAAAGCGTTGGCCGCGCGGGGCTTTCCTGCAATCACGACGGAGATCCTCGACCGGCCGGAATTTTATTACGCGGAAGCCTATCACCAGCAATATCTCGCGCAAAATCCGCGGGGCTATTGCGGCCTCGGCGGCACTGGCGTTTCTTGCCCCATCGGTATCTCGCCGTCGTAGCGGCGCAAGCGGGAACTGATTTCTTGCGCCATGCAGTCATGAGAGCGGCTGCGCACGGCATCAACCAAATTTTCACTTGAAGCAGGCATTACTTCGCTTTGAAATAATCAGGCGGAACACCCGGTTGCGGCCAACCAGCGGCGCAACATTTTGCCATCTGGCGCGTTAGCAGATATGCGGAAATCCACTGAAGATGCCCGCCTGTTGGAGTTACGTGATGACACTTGGACGAATCTTTATAATCCTCATTTTTTCGAGCCTCGCCGCGACGGGCTCCACGCTCGCCGGAGGCATTCCCAAGAAGGTTGGCATCAAGGGAGATCCCCCTCTCCCCGCGAGTGTGCCCGCCATCTCTCGGCACGCCAGGCCGCAGGCGCCCATCGTCATGGGGCGCACCGTGAGCGTGAATCACAAGACCAAGCTGCATCACATAAAAATGAAGCCGCTGGATTCGATCGAAACCCCGGCCTCCGCGGATAGTTCGCAGTAATCTGGTCTTGTATTCGAAAACGCGGCCGGCACCTGGCGAAGCCCAACAATTCTCAGCGCGCGGTGAGGACGTTTTCACATTCGGGCGGCAATTGCGCCATCGTGAGGGGCGGCTTCGGTTTTTCCGGGTAGGGCGCTGGATGCAGGACCGCGTCCGAAAACCACCAGGCGAGCGAGGCGTCGCATCCGTCCCCGGGCGGGACGGGATCTTGATCCCGGCAGGCCTCTTCCCCTGCCGGGCAAGCAAGGCGGACATGAAAATGGTAGTCATGTCCGTAGTAAGGGCGGACCTTGCCGAGCCATGAACGATTGCCCGTCGCCTCGCGGCACAGCGCTTTCTTGATCGCCGCGTTGACGAAAATGCGTTGCACCGCAGGATCTTGCGCCGCCGCCCTGATGACCGCGAGGTGATCCGGCGTCCATTTCGCCGGATCGACGTCAAGCCGGTCTGGCCGCACCATGTTGGCCGCCGACATTTCCTCTCGCTCCAAGCGCGACAGGTCGCGGTTTGGCATGGGCGTCAGCCAAATATCGGCGTCGAGACCGATCTGATGCGAGGCGTGCCCGGTGAGCATCGGCCCGCCGCGTGGCTGCGACATGTCGCCGATGAGAATTCCAGGCCAATGGCTGACGGTAGGTACTTTCCGCGCAAAACGTTCGAGAAAGGCAAGCAGCGCCGGATGCCCCCAATTGCGGTTGCGGGAGAGCCGCATCACCTCCCAAGCCGGACCGTTGACTGGCAGTGCCTGCCCGCCCGCGAGGCAGCCACGCGAATAAAATCCGATGGTGCGCGCGGCCAAAGCCGCCGGCACGACTTGACGTCCGAACAATTGTTTTGCCGGAGTGGAGGGATCCTCCGGATGAGCGAGCGGCGGCAGCCGCATTGGTTCGAGCGTGCCCTTTTCTTGCGCGAAAGCCTCCCCGCCGATGCCGGCCAACGCCAGCAGGGCGGTAAACCAAACAAGCCGTGGACGCATCCGCACTTCTCCCCGCCGGTAAGAATTAAAGATTAAGCTCTAAAGGTAAGAAATGGGTAACGCGCTTTTTGAGATTTGCAAGCCGCATCCGCGGCGCGGCGCGATGCGCGCCGGACCGAGGGCGGGCGCGAAGACCATATCGCGGTCCGCCGCAAAGGAATAAGGTTTCGGCTTCGACCGGGGAACCAAAGGTCTTGCACGATGCGCAAATGGGCATGCGCGGCGGCCGCGGCGGCCGGACTGACCGGCGCGGGCGGTATAATTTTGGCGGCCGCCGCCGCGCATGGCGTGCCCGACCCCAGGCTTCAAACGGCCGCCAATTTTTTGATCCTCCACGCGGCCGCCACGCTCGCCGTTTGCGGGCTTGCCTTGGCCGTGCCGCAACGCGGCATCTGGTTTCTGGGCGCGGCGGGGTTATTTCTGTCCGGTAGCCTGTTGTTTGGCGGCGATCTCTCGACGCGCGCTCTCGCCGGGACAAGACTATTTTCCATGGCCGCCCCGCTCGGCGGAACGCTTCTAATTTTTGGCTGGGCTTTTGTGACGCTGGCGGCCCTGATCGTCATGCGTCAATCTCGTGACGGCACGCCGGATCAACATATTGATGAATGATTAATTTTCTGGACTCTGATTGCCGGACAGGGCAAAATATTTGCGATGCCAAGTTATCGAGCAGTAATATCATGGTTGCCGACACTGGGGCCACCCCTAAGAGACAGCGCATCTTGATCGTCGAGGACGAGCCATTCATTGCGCTCGCCCTCGAAGCGATGCTGCTGGAACTCGGCTTCGGTGTGGCCGGTTCCGCCGCGCAAGTTTCCGCCGCCCTGCTGTTGATCGGCCGCGAACAGATCGACGGCGCAATCCTCGACGTGAACCTTGGCTCACAAAGGATCGATCCTGTCGCCGACATTCTCGCCGCGCGTGCTTGTCCCTTCTTTTTCACGACAGGGTACGGCATTTCGGGTATCCCCGTCCGGCATGCGGGACGCGCTGTGCTGCAAAAACCGTTCGGGTCGGAGCAACTCTTTACGCTCTTGCGCGCGGAGTTCGGTTCCCCGATCGATGACCGGCGCGGCTCCGAAAAGGAAGGCACGCTTTCGCGTGGCGATCGTCAGCTGCCGGCGCGCCACGCTACGGGTATTCCAACCTCCGGTCTGTGAAGCCCGACGGCGCTTGGCGGCGACGAGGATTTTCTTGCCGCGCAGGTCGAATCGATACAAGCGCTCGACAGGATCGAACGGTTTGCAAGCGTTGAAATCGGCGTGGCGAGCCCGTTCGCGCGAAAGATCGCTCCGTTCCGCCTTGATCGTGACAAAGTTCGAAGACCAAATTAAATTCTTGGCGAGGGCCGTTTCATGCTTCAGGGAAACATGGCAAAATTCGCCTTTTTGATTCTCTGTGTTTTCTGAACAGACCCGGCATCGCCGTCGCGCGACAATGCTTTAGCTTTGCGCAATCCCATTGGGGGCAGCCTGAGAGCCATGGTCGAATCGACAACGGTCGTATCTCGCCCCTCCCCACCGTTCCGCAAACTTCTGTCGCTAATAATCTACATTTTCGCGGGCCTCGCCATTCTTGCCGCGATCACGGCGGCCGCCGCGCCCTGGGCCTTTTCAAATACGGCTTTGCGCAACGAGATCGCGGCGCAAATCCGCCGCGTGACCGGACTTGCCACGTTTTGGCAGGGCCGCGCGGTCTTTGTTGTCCTGCCGCAACCCCATGTCAGCATTGAGGGCGTCAGCTTCGCCGACCCTTCCGGCGCGCTTCGTATCGACGCGCGTTATTTTAAAGGATACGTCAGGCTCGCGCCACTATTCGCCGGCCGAATCGAGATCGCGTCTGCGACCCTCGGTCAGCCGGACATACAAATCGATCTCGATCGCCGGCCGATGCCCGAAGACAGCGTGATCGGCCGTACCGCGGACGCCTCGCCAGCAACCGCCAAGGCTGCATCGGCGGACGCGGCGAGACTTGGCGCCGTGACCCTTGTCGATGGCCGTGCGCGCTTGACAGGCAAGCAACTTTCGCCAGATCTGTCGATCGACGCCATTAACTTGACACTGGACTGGCGCGAACTAAGCGCGGCGGCGATCGTGACGGGGCAAGCCCGACTCCGTGGAGAGAATGCCACGATAGGTGCTTGGATTGCCACCCCGGCTGGTTTGTTGCGAGGCCAGCAATCCGCCCTGAGCCTGAAGATCGACGCACCCTCGTTCTCGTTGGCGGCCGATGGCGGTCTTGCAAGCATGCCGAAGTGGCAATTCAACGGCCACCTTCACGCCGCCGCGCCGTCGGGGCGAACGCTTTTGGAACAAGTTGGATATTTTGTTCCGTTGCCTTCGCCCTTCAATGATTTTGACGCAAATTGCGAGGCGACCATCACGGCGGCGAGCGCGGTCCTTTCAGGCCTGCATTTGCGGTTCGATGGGAATGATTTCGAAGGAATTCTTGGCATTTCAGGCGCGCGACGGGACTCCAGTCTTTTCCGGGACATTGGCGACAAACCGGCTGTCGCTCCGGCCATTCCTTGCAAGCCTTTCGCCGGCCACTGGGCGCGATGGCCAATGGAATCGCGACCCATTCGATTTAAAGGAATATGGCTCGGCCGATCTTGATTTCCGCATATCGGCGTCGCACATGCTTTTTTCGTATTTTGAGATCGAGGATGCCGCCTTTTCTCTGATGCGCAACAGCCGCCGTGTGGAATTGACCCTTGCCGGGGCGAAGGCATATCAAGGCACAATCAAGGGCCGCGCAACATTCGAGGTAAGCGACAAAGGCGTCGGCATGCAGGCCACCAGCGTCATTTCCGGCGCCGACCTCGCCGCCTTGTCGTTCGATGCCTTCGGATGGCCGGAATTTTACGGAGCCTTGACCGGCATGGCCAATCTCGAAAGCGCCGGGGTCAGCATAAGCGAACTTATGCGCAACCTCGAAGGGACGGCGCAAATAAACGTCGCGCAAGGGCAACTCGGAGGGATCGATCTTGATTCCATCCTGCACCGGATCGACAAAAGCCCGCTTGCGCTTCTTGCCGACATTCATCGCGGCCGGACCGCTTTCGAGCGTGCCGCTTTCGGTTTGCGCTTCGTTAAGGGGGTAGCCGGCATCGAGGAAGGCAAGCTCGAAAACCCGAGCTTCAGAGTTGGGTTTGGCGGCACCGTGGATTTCGGCGAACGCGGGCTCGATCTGCATGCCGTTGCCATGCCGTCCGCCGGTATGGCCAAGCCTGGGAAGGAAATCCCAAAATTTCAATTCGATGTCGGCGGCTCCTGGGACGATCTGGCGTTTAGCCCGGACGTGCGCGGTTTGATCCGAAGGTCCGGCGCGGCGGCGCCGCTGTTTTCGCAACAGCGCGACGCGGGCAAGCATCTCGGCGGTGGCGGAGAAGTCGCAAAGTGAAACGTGTTTCGTCTTGAAGCCGGCAACTCATACCATGGCAATCGGCACAAAAGTGGATAACCGACAATGAAAACCCTATCCGTCGCCCTTGCGATACCGCATGGATCATTAGCTTGAATATGGCGCATGCCCTCGATTGGACCGCCGAGGAAGAAGCCCAGTACAACTATCATAGGCAAGTCCTCCAAGAACTTTCCCAGCAATATCAGCAAATCCAGCAGGACGAAGTCGATCTGCAAATCCAGCGGCGGCAAGACGCCATGGCGGAACCAACGGTCGATCGGGGTTAGCGGTTAATATCAAGTCGCCGAAACGGTGCCCGAGAACGAATGCGGCGCCGGGCTGATCGGCAACGCGGCGCCATTATTGATTTGCAGGACCGACAGACCGCGTTCGTTGGTCCCATCGGAGCGGAAGCGAAACACGCCATCGGCGCCGTTGAAGCCGGACCGGTTGGTGAGGACGTTTGGCGAATAACGCTGCGAGCCTTGGGTGTGGGCAAGCGCGGCGGCGAGGGACACGGCGTCGTAGGCAAGCGTCGCGATTCGGGTTGGATCGGACTGATATTTGGCGCGGTAGCGCGCCGCGAAGGCATTGAAACCGCCATTTTCGGGCGCCGCGAACCATGCTCCTTGCAACCCGGCAAGCTTTAGGACGCGCGCGTCGTTCCAAAGACCGGTGCCGAGGATCTGCACATGTTTGCCGTTGATTCCAGCCGCTGCCAATGCCTGCGACATCGCCTGCATCGCATCGGCCTGTTCAGGAATAAAAAGCGAATCGATTTGATCATGAAGCGCGGCGATTTTTTGCACAGCCTCGGAGATCGTTCGCGGCTGGTAATGTTCGATCGTCATGACTCTTATGTTGTCGCGCGCGGCGGCCTGCTGGAATTCGTTTTCCGCCACGCGTCCGTAGTCGTTTTCCGGAATGAGGGCGGCGATCGACTTTTCGCCCTTGGCGGCGGCGAAATCGACAATCCGGTCGACGTAACTCTCGATCAGGAAGGAAAGCAGAAACAGCTCCGGGCCGGCGGTCGATGTATCTGTCGAAAATGCGATGATCGGTTTTCCGCCGCCACGCGCCACCTGGCCCACTTCGCGCACACTCGAAGCAAACAGCGGACCGATGATCAGCTCGGCCCCTTCCGACAGGGCCGCTTGGGCGGCCGCGCGCGCGCCCTCGGGGGTCGAACGATCGTCCTTGACAAGCAAGGTAATATCGTTGTTGCCAGCCTCCGCCCAAGCCAGCTCGGCGGCATTGCGCAGGGAGGTGCCGACGACGCTTGGTCCAGACGCTTGAGTCATAGGGAGGATAAGCGCCACGCGCGCCGGACCGGAGCCGATTTGCTCGCTCTGATACGGTGGCGGCACGGTCTGCGCCTGCGGAGTTGGCGCGCCAGCCCCGCCCCGTCCGAGCATCCCGCTCAACGAGCCGCAGGCCGCTAGCGACAAACAAAGTCCTAATACCCATATTGCCCGAACGGCTCCGGCGCGCCAATTGCAAAGAGGCCACAAAGCCCCCCGCCTGCCGTTCTTGCGTGGAAGATAGGTCATTCGGGCGACGCTCCGATTCGCTTGTTTCGAAATGCCTTGACCGGACGCCCTCCGGGCGGACAATTTGGATAGGATAGCATGGAAAACTCCATCCTTTATCACCCTATCAGTCATAAATTCAGGCCGGCGACAATAGAAACGGCATTTTGCCACCGCGCTTGCTGGCAAAAAAACGCCATCGTTCCATAAATAGAACAGATGGACGATTGATAGAACAACCAATTTGCGCAAGATGGCCGGGCATTCCCCGGCAGGCGGGACACCATGAACGCGGGTAATGCGGACGGATTCGATCACCGGGCACTGCAAGGCGCGGCTTCCCGGCGCGGCAAGACCCTTGGGCGCGCAAAAACCTCCGAGGGCGAGAAGCCGGGCGCATTTACCGCCTTCGGCCTCAGGGCCGAGGCGGAACCGATCCGGCCTGGCCTCCACGTGGTGGCCACGCCGATCGGCAATCTCGGCGATATCTCATTCCGGGCGCTGGCGACGCTCGCCGCCGCCGATGCGATCATCGCCGAGGACACCCGGGTCACCAAGACATTGCTCGCGCACTATGGAATAGCGACGCCGCTCGTCGCCTATCACGAGCATAACGCCGCGGTCATGCGGCCGCACCTCCTTGCCCGGCTTTCTGGGGGGGCGGCGCTGGCTTTGGTCTCGGATGCCGGCACGCCGTTGATTTCCGATCCGGGCTTCAAACTTGTCGCGGATGCGCTTGCGCAAAACATCGAGGTGGTTTCAGTTCCGGGCGCCTCGGCCTTGCTTGCCGCTCTGGTGGTCGCGGGCCTGCCAACCGACCGGTTCTTTTTTGAAGGATTCCTGCCGCACAAAAGTGCCGCACGGCGCGGCCGCATCGTTGAGCTTTCGGCGATCCCCGCGACCCTGGTGTTTTTCGAGTCGCCACGCCGCGTCGCGGCGACATTGAACGATTTGGCCGCCGTTCTGGGACAACGCGATGCGGCGATCGCCCGCGAGCTCACAAAATATTTCGAGACCGTCCGGCGCGGACGCTTGCCTGATCTAGCGGCCATTGTTTCCGCCGGGCCGCCGCCCAAAGGCGAGATCGTCGTCCTCGTCGGGCCGCCGGGAGCAGAGCCGCCGGCGGAAAATCAAGATGACCTCGATGCTAGGCTCGGGAAGGCGTTGGAAGCCCATTCGGTCAAGGACGCCACAGCCATGGTTTCGGCCGAGACGGGCCAGCCGCGCCGCAAGGTCTATGCCCGGGCGGTCGATCTTTCCCAGCGTGAGCGATGAGCGCGAGAAGCCCGCGTAATCGCAAGAAGGCGCATGGCCTTGGGATCCTCGCCGAACGATTCGCCATTGTCCTCTTGCGCCTCAAGGGCTATCGGATCCTGGCTTGCCGCTATTGCGTCCGTGACGGCGAGATCGATATCGTGGCACGCCACGGCGACACGGTCGCGTTTGTCGAAGTGAAGGTACGGCCAACTCTCGACGAGGCCAGGACCGCGATCGACTTCGTCAAACGCCGGCGTATCTCCCGCGCGGCGAAAACCTGGCTCGCTTCGAACCCTTGGGCGGCGCCATTGACGTGGCGCGGCGACGCCGTCTACATCGCGCCCTGGCGCTGGCCGCGTCACGAGATCGCGGCGATCCAATTGGACCTGGGGTAGGCGCGCTCGCACCTTCCTTTCCATGTCCGAAATCTGGCTTTTATTTGGTTTGACGGCGATGTTATGGCCGATCTAAACCACCCGCTATTGCCGCTTGAAATTTACACTGAAACAAGAGGATACCGCGCCAATAAGGATTCCCTTCGCGGCCAAATCGCGGTATCTTCGTGAAATCCTTCTTGTTCGGACAGGTTTCCATGGAACCCGGTAACGGCGCCGGCTGATGGGCACGTTTCGTGAAATCGGCATTGCCGAGCTAAGCACGTCGGCCGCGCCGGTTGCCGCCAGGAATGCGATCGCGGCCGATCTTATCGCGGTGCTGGTCGCCGTGACCTCGGGCGATCCGCGCGTCTTGACCATCCAGGATCGATCCGCGCTGCCATCCGGTCCGTTCGAACTCGCCCATCGCTCGCTGCAGGCGGGGTTGCGCGCCTGGGTCGAGCGGCAAACCGAGCTGCCGCCCGGCTATGTCGAGCAGCTCTATACTTTCGCAGACCGGGATCGCGGCGGCGCCGGACAACACGTCATCTCGATCAGCTATCTCGGCCTCACGCGCGAGCAGCCCGCCTCGGGCGAGCATGAGGCGAGCTGGCGCAGTTGGTATTATTACTTCCCGTGGGAAGACCATCGCGCCGGCGCCCCTTCGATGATCGAATCCGTGCTTTTGCCTAAGCTTGAGGCCTGGGCCGACGCGCCCTCAAAACCAGGCCTACGGCAAGACCGCCGCCAGCGCGTCGCGATCACCTTCGGGCGCGGCCGCCGCGCCTGGAACGAGGAGCTTGTCCTGCAGCGCTACGAATTGCTCTACGAGGCGGGCCTCATCCCGGAAGCGGTACGCGGAAGTTCGTCGGGGGCCATGCGCCAGGGCGTCGCGCCCGGCGCGTTGCCGCGCACGGGCCAGCCGATGATTCTCGATCATCGCCGCATTCTCGCCACAGGTATAGCTAGGCTCAGGGCTAAAATTAAATATCATCCGGTTGTCTTCGAATTAATGCCGGAAACCTTTACGCTCCTGCAATTGCAACGCTGTGTCGAGGCCCTGGCGGGGAGGCTCGTCCACAAGCAAAACTTCCGCCGCCTGATCGAACAGCAGGAACTCGTCGAGGAAACCGGCGAAACCACTCCAAATACGGGCGGGCGTCCGGCGAAACGGTTCCGGTTCCGCCGCGAGGTCTTCGCTCAACGAGCTATTGCCGGTACCAAATTGCCGATCTCGAGGGCTTGACAAATCTTATGCTCAATATAGGTATATGCTCCAATAATACTCGTTTGGAGTATAAGACGATGGCGATGCCGTATCCGGAAACTGTCCGCGCGAAAACTCCCTACGCGGAGAACCTCTATGCAAAGGTTCGCCATGCGATCCCGGCAATCGAGTGGCCGGTCCATGCGCAAGACATCGACGCCATCATGACACTGAAGCGGACCAGAAACGCGGTGGTGCTCGCGCACAATTATCAGACGCCGGAGATTTTTCACTGCGTTGCCGATTTTGTCGGAGACAGTCTCGCTCTCGCGCGGGAAGCGATGACGGCCGACGCGGATGTGATCGTCTTGGCCGGCGTTCATTTCATGGCCGAAACCGCGAAATTGCTTAATCCGGAAAAGACCGTTCTCATCCCGGACCTTAGTGCCGGCTGTTCGCTTGCCGAGTCGATCCGGCCCGAGGATGTGCGGCTATTGCGGCAAACCTATCCAGGCGTTCCCATCGTCACCTATGTGAACACCTCGGCCGCCGTGAAGGCCCTGTCGGACATTTGCTGCACGTCTGGCAACGCGCGGGCCGTGATCGAATCGCTTGGTGTCGAGCGTGTCATCATGCTGCCTGACGAATTCCTAGCCCGCAACGTCGCGGCCGAGACAAGTGTGAAAGTCGTCGCCTGGTCCGGCCATTGCGAGGTGCATGAGCGTTTCAACGCCGAGGAGGTGCGGCAATTGCGCGAGGATTATCCCGGCGTGATCGTTTTGGCGCATCCGGAATGCCCGCCAGACGTCGTGGCGGAAGCCGATTTTTCCGGCTCGACCGCCGCCATGTCGTCCTATGTGAGCAAGAACCGTCCCCCGCGCATCGTGCTTTTGACCGAATGCTCGATGAGCGACAATGTCGCGATCCAATATCCCGAGCTCGAATTCATCCGCCCATGCAAATCTCTGCCCGCATATGAAAAAGATCACGCTTCGCAATATCAGGCGGGCGCTGGAGACGATGCAACACGAAGTGCATATCCGTCCTGAGATCGCCGTTCCCGCGCGCCGGGCCGTCGAACGCATGCTGGCGGTGAAGTGATGGATGTGATCGACGCTTCAGGGGCATGCGTCATTGTTGGCGGCGGGCTCGCTGGCCTGACCGCCGCTCTTTCCTTGGCGCCCCGGCCGGTAATCCTCCTCAGCAAGGCACCGCTTGGATGTGAATCATCGAGCGTCCTCGCCCAAGGCGGGATCGCCGCAAGCCTTGGGCCGGACGACGATTTTTCGCTGCATCTCGCCGATACGCTCAAAGCCGGCGACGGCCTTTGCGACGAGCCTGCCGCGCGCGCGATCCTCAAAGCCGCGCCGGCCGCGATCGACGAATTGATCCGGCGTGGCGTGCCTTTCGATCGCAACGGCGAGGGCAAACTTGCGCTCGGCCTCGAAGCCGCGCATTCGCGCCGGCGGATCGTTCATGCCGGCGGCGATTCCAGCGGACGCGAAATCATGCGCCCCTTGACCCGCCGCGCGCGAGAAACGCCTTCGATCAACGTGATCGAAGGAGCCACCGCCCGGCGGCTGCTCGTCGAAGATAACAGCGTGACAGGATTTGTCGCCGAAAGCACCTGCGGACCGGTGATTTTCGCTACGGAGTGCGCCGTCATCGCGACTGGCGGCATCGGCGGCCTGTTCCAATATGGCACCAATCCGGTAGGATCGTGGGGTGAAGGGCTGGCCCTCGCGGCGAAGGCGGGCGCGGCCATGGCCGATCTCGAATTCATCCAGTTTCATCCGACGGCATTGGATAGCGCCTCGTTTCCGCTAAAACTCGTCAGCGAGACCGTGCGGGGCGAAGGCGCCATTCTCGTCGACGAGACTGGCCATCGATTCATGGCCGGCGTACCCGGCTCCGAGCTTGCACCGCGCGATGTTGTCGCCCGGGCGGTCTGGCGGCACATGGCGGCGGGCCACCGGGTTTTTCTCGACGCGCGAGGCGTGCCGGACCTCGATTTTGCGCGTCGCTTTCCGGCGATCACTGGTTTTTGCCACACCGCTGGTATCGATCCCGCCACCCAGCCAATTCCAATCCGCCCGGCGGCGCATTATCACATGGGCGGCATCGCGGTCGATCTTGCCGGGCACACATCGGTCGAGGGTCTCTGGGCTTGCGGCGAGGCCGCGTGCACGGGCCTCCACGGCGCCAATCGCCTCGCCAGCAATTCCCTGCTCGAAGCGGCCGTCTGCGGCCGTCTTGTCGCGGAGAGCATCAAGGGGACCACGCCAAGGCGCAGGCGCACGCCGCAGGCCGAGCTAGGCACGCTCGCCACCAGCGATTCTTCGCCCGTGCGCAAAATTCTCTCGCGCGCGGCGGGCGTTCTCCGCGACGGCGACGGTTTGGCGGCGGCGGCGGCCGACCTGCTGCCGCTTGCGTCGGAGAACGCGGAGGCGAGCGATCCCGCCTGCGTCGCCCTGTTGATCGTGATCGCGGCCTTGCGCCGGCCGGAAAGTCGGGGCGCCCATGCGCGAACCGATTTTCCATGCCGCTCCGCGCGTGCGCAGAGAAGTACGCTGCGCCTCAACGAGGCACTTGCGGCCGCGCGGGAAATTGTCCCCGAAATGGCCATCTAAACGACCATGAGAAAAGACCGTTGGGTAGCGAGTGAGCTTGAAGTCGGCTAGCATTGTTGATAAATCGCAACTGGGCGGAACACGTGGATATCGATAAACTACTATTGATAGTTGTCCCAGCGCTCTCCGGATTAACTTTTTTAGCGTACAAGCATCCCTAAGCGTACGACAAGCTTGGCTTCACGTTTTTAATTGTAATGGTGGTAACGCTTTTGTTGGGATGATTTTGGATTCTAGAAATGAATCTGCATACGCATCGGCAACTACCTATATTCCTTCAGACAAGTTCGATGAAGCAACAAAAGCCGTTATAAGCGAAAGAGTATTGTGTAACTCCATTTTCGTTTACTTTTTTTAAGCGTATTTTATTTGGTATTCTTGAAGCTTCTTCCGTACTTGCTAACCGAGGACAAACCACTAAAAGAAAAGAACGATAATGAATGAAAACAAAAAATCTATCTGCAGGTTTTTTCGTCGTCAAGTTTCGAACTAACTCGCTACTAAATGTGGAGTTTACTTTCGATTTTCGCTGTCTATAATAAAGAAAAACTCGAAAAAAGCGAGGGTCGGCTTCGCGAACTCGTGGCGGGGAGGGCTAAGCGAATGCCACTTGTGCCCCTCGCGCGGATCATGGTCGAGCCTTTGGTTCGCTCGGCGCTTCTCGAAGATCTTGGCCGCGCGGGCGATCTCACCACGGACGCGATCGTTCCAGCTGGACTCGCGGCGCGAGCCGCGCTGATTGCCCGTGAAATAGGCGTCGTCGCCGGGCTAGACTTGGCAAAACTCGCCTTCGAGCTCGTCGATCCGAATATTGCGATGCAGGTTGCAATAGACGACGGCGCGACGGTCACGCCGGGCGGCGTCATCGCCTGGGTAAGCGGACCAGCGCGCGGAATTTTGACCGCCGAGCGAACCGCCCTCAATTTTCTGGGGCATCTAAGTGGAATAGCAAGCGCAACGGCTTCCATCGTCGCGGCGGTGCAAGGCACAAAGGCCAAGATCGTCTGCACCCGCAAGACTACTCCTGGACTTCGCGCGGTCGAAAAATACGCTGTGCGCGCGGGCGGTGGCGCCAATCACCGCTTCGGCCTCGACGACGCCATTCTCATCAAGGACAATCATATCGCCATTGCGGGGGGGGTCGCACAGGCGTTGCGGCGCGCCCGCGCGGCGGCCAGTCATCTCGTCAAGATCGAAGTAGAAGTCGATAATTTGGACCAGCTCAAAGAGGCGCTCGGCGAAGGCGCCGATGCCGTGCTTCTCGACAATATGACCTTGGATAGGCTCGCCAAGGCGGTCGCAATAGTCGATGGCCACGCGATGACCGAAGCCTCCGGTCGAGTCACGCCAAAATCGGCGCCGGCGGTTGCCGCGACCGGCGTCGATTTGATCTCGATCGGCTGGCTGACCCACAGCACCGCCGTCCTCGACATCGGACTCGATTTCGAGAACTAGCCCCCATTATGCGGCGCAGGTTGGCGGATATGGCACAAACCGCTGATTTAGCGTAGGAAATAGGTGCCAAAGCTAATCCACGCCATTTCCGCGAGACCACACCCGCCATGAACAATCTTATGCTGCCGCTGCCCGGTCTGTCACCTGTCTCCGGCAAGACCGTTGTCGTCAAATTCGACGGTGGTCTGTTGTCGTCGGACGGCGGCATTCTGGTGTTGCGCGAGGTCGAATAACGCCGTCGCGTCGCCGATCGCCTGGCCGCCTGCATCGAAGACCCGCGTTCGCCCGAGCAGATCACACACAGCCTCGCCGACATTATCCGTTTTCGACTGCTGATGATCTCGGCAGGCTACGAAGACGGTAACGACGCCTCCAATCTTCGCGGCGATCCCATGTTCGACGCGGTTCATGGCGGCCAGCAGTTGCGACTCTTCAATGCGCATTACGACGAATATGGTTTTCAGCCGATCGTCGTATTCGACGGCGAGGGCCGCTTCATCACGACGGTGCCTCGCCCCGCCAAACGGCCGGGCGGCAAGGAGATCCGGGCCTTCCTGCGCCGCCTGCTGCGGGCGATCCGCGCCAACTGGCCAAACACCCAGATCTTGCTGCGCGCCGACAGCCATTATTGCTGTCCCGAAGTTCTCGACTGGTGCCGGGCCAACGGTCTCGGGTTACATCCTGGGCGTCGCGCCGACCACGACATTGCGCCGCCATGTCGAGGGCATCGAGGCCAGCACGAAGACGCGCTTCGAGGCCGCGCCGAAGGAGGACGGCAAGCTCCGCCGCTTGCAAGCTCCGCCGCTTCAAGGAGTTCTTCGATGGGGCCAAAAGCTGGAGCCGGGTCGAGCGGATCATCGCACGCATCGAAGTCGGCGCGGAAGGGCCTGACACGCGCTTCATCGTCACGAACCTGAAGGTCCGCAACGCCGGTGTCCTTTACGAGGATGTCTACTGCCGGCGGGGCCAGGCCGAAAATCACCATCAAGTCGTGGAAGACGCATCTGGCGGCCGACCGCACCTCATGCACGAAGGCCACGGCCAACCAGCTCCGGCTGTTCCTGCACGCCGGCACGTACTGGCTGATGTGGGGCCTGAGCGCATCGATGCCCAGGCGCTCGATGTGGCGCGTTGCGCAGTTCGACACGTTGCGCCTGCGGCTCATCAAAGTCGCCGCCCGCGTCGTCGAGATGAAGACGATGATCCGTGTTCAGCTGCCGACGTCGTGCCCCGCCCAGGATATTCTGCGTCTCGCACTCGGGCGTATACCGCGCCTCGTCACCTGACCGACGGGGCGCAGCGCCCCTAACCCTTGAGCCCGTCCCGTCAACCCGCAAACATTCGCCACCCCGCCCTCTGGCCCGACGCCGGAAAAGACGCGGCGCGTTTGCGACTGAACGAAATCAGATAAAATCACGCAAACGCGACATTTTGCGCGCCGTACCGGTCAGAGCGCCGCATAATGCAGGCTAGTTGCGAATCGCTGAATGCCCTCTGCTTGTTGCAGATATGAACGCGATCTTTGTGCTTGGGCTCTTTTACGACGCCCCTGACGACCTTCGACACTGGCCCTGTTTTGAGATGGCAGTGCCATCCTCGGTGACACGGATGGAATTCCAGACGACCGAGCAGCGCTGTATCATTTCCAGAGATCAATCCCAACCACGCCCGATATTGCTCCTTAGCTCGGTCGAACGCTACAAGAAGGCGATAGACGTCGCCGCCGCCGCAGACGGCCTCGCAAAGGCACCAATCAAAACTGCTGCCCAATGGATACGAATGTGATCTGGAGAGTGGGAAAGCGTTTCGCGGCATTTTCCTCCCCAAAACCCATTTGCCGACAGTCGTCAGCGACTTCTGCTTCCGAATGGCAAGAAGCGAACGCATGTGACCGCAGGAGCCTCTCAAGCTGACACGATCCTACATTTTGTTCAACGTTTGTCAACTAGATAATCGCCTCGGTTTTCGCCAAGCCTGAGGCCGCGCAGAGGCAGTCACGACCTTCGGCCGATAGCTATTCGTCAACCGGCGCCCGATCGCTCTTCTCGCCCGTCGCGACAATCCGCAGCGCATCGTTCAGTAAAGGCTTCTGCAACACCACCGTTTCCTCGACCGAGCCCGTAAGCCATGTGTCCCATTCTTCCGCCTTCGTCAAAAGTAGCGGCATGGCCTTGGCATGGATCTGGCGCACAACGTCATTCGATTCTGTCGTCAGGAACGCGAAGAGCTGATGCTCGCCAGCCTCGCCCTTCCGCTCGCCGGTCCACAAGCGCCATATTCCGGCAAAGGCAGAGATCGGCCGGCTTTCGTCGAGCACGAACCAATGAATGACCTTTGGCCGGCTGTCGGTCCATTCGCAAAATGACGTTGCCGAAACAAGACAGCGTCATTCCGCCTTGAGCCATCCGCACCAATAGGGCGATTTCAGGTTGCGCACATTCGTCACCAGCCGCTAGGCCTCCTTGGGCGCGATGGCCCCGGCAAGGTCTTTGCGGCTGTACGGCTTGGCCTCGGAATAGCCCCGGCATTCAAGTCTGGTCGGCGTGGCAGCGGCGAAAGGCCGAAAGGCTTGTCAGGGCCGTCGCTCGCCGATCGTGAAAGCTTTCCAGGAAACCTCCCGGCGCCGTGACGTTGTTTCCTTTACTTACCACATCGATCTCTTTACTCTTTCAGACACCGGCGCAAAATTCGGCTGCATCTCCGGCGACCCTCCTTGGCTTTAGCCACGCGGGAGAGGTTAGGGATGCCTAAAGCGGAAACGGAATGGAACAGCACAACGACGCCCGAGGAGGGCGAAATCGTCTATGTGCTCGCCTCGGACAAACGCGGCCGATACTTGATTCCATTTCCAGTCGTCTTTCGAGACGAAAGGTGGTGGAACGCTCGCACGGGAGAAAAGCTCGAGACTTTAATCGTGGGATGGCGCCGAACCGACGATGTCGGATGCTAGTCCGGGTACCGATGCCTTCAGTCATTCAGTGTCAACACAGGTGAGCTATCGCCGAAACTTGGTGACGGAAGGGATCAGGTGGCAGTGGCTTGAGCTTGCGTTCTGACAAACTCGATTCCATCAGTGAACTTTACACTGAGGATGACTTTCGGTAACGAACGAACCTACCGGCGTTAGCCGGTAGTTATTCAGTTGGAGAGGCGCTCCCTCCGCATAGCACTAACGAAAATGCCGAGACATAGGAGTAAGGCCGATGCCCAGCAAAAAGCATGATCTACCCTACCATTCGCGCCGGCGTTTGAGGCGCCGGGACCACCGGCAAGGGGGTGGATGATGTACTTCATACTTCGATCCAGCCGCACTGCAGGGTCGTCTTAAAGGCGCGATTGTGGCCTTTCACGCTGGCGGCGTCCTACCTCTTATCGCGTCCTCTGAACAAGGAGCAGACGATTGCCAAAAGTTTCAAAAACCCCAACACAATACCGGTTGCCGTCGCTGACAGACAGGGGCGCACTCGTCAGGCTGGCCATGATCGGCGCGGCCGTTGCGTCCGTCGCGGGATGCTTTGCCTATATCGCCGGCTGGTTCTCTCCGCACCGCTTGACGCAGGCGCGACTGATCGACACCTTCGAGCAGGTCAACGGCATCTATTCCGGCTTCCGCCGCAATCACGCCAAGGGTGTCTGCATCGCGGGTTACTTCGAGAGCAACGGCCAGGGCGTTCGCCTTTCCAAGGCCGTCGTCTTCCAGCCCGGCCGCGTCCCCGTCATCGGCCGTTTCGCGCTGGCCGGCGGCCAACCCTATATGGCCGACGGCCCGAAAGCAGTGCGCAGTATGGCGCTCAGCTTCCGACCGCGCGATGCGGAGGAGTGGCGCACTGGCATGAACGACATCCCGGTCTTTGCGGTCAGAACTGCCGAGGTCTTCAACGAGCAATTGCTCGCCTCAAAGCCAGATCCCGCGACAGCCAAGCCGGACCCAGCCAAGATGAAGCCGTTTCTCGCTGCGCATCCGGAGACCGCCCGGGCAATTCAACTCAATCAATGCCAAGCCGTTCTCGTCCGGCTTCGCCAACGCCACTTATAACAGCCTCGACGCGTTCCGCTTCGTCAACGCCGCCGGCGCCTCGATGCCGGTTCGTTGGTCGATGGTGACGGCCGAACCGTTCGACCCGGAGGCGCCCGATCAAGCCACGGCGCAGGACGAGAATTACCTCTTCGATGCCTTGATCGCACGCATCCAGCGAGCGCCGCTACATTGGCATCTGATCGTCACGATCGGTCAGCCGGACGATCCGACCGACGACGCAACAACTCCGTGGCCTGACAATCGCGAACATGTCGATGTCGGCACGCTCACGATCGATCACATCGAGAGCGAAGCGCCCGGGAATTGCCGCGATGTCAATTTCGATCCGCTGGTGCTGCCTTTCGGCATTCTCAATCCTTCACGCGGCGCGCGGGGGAAAAGAAGGAATCGAGCGCAGTCCAGACTCCCGGCACTGGCATGGGAGAATAATTATGGCACAGCGTCTGCAATTCACGATGTTTTCGCGTATCCTGCACTGGACGATGGCATTCATGATTCTTGGCCATGCTGTTCATCGGCGTCGGCATGGTCGCTTCGCTGTCGGACTATCATTGGCTGGTCTCGATCCATAAGCCGCTGGGCATACTGATCCTCGTCCTGGTCGCGATCCGCCTGGTGAACCGGCTTCTCAATCCCGCGCCTTCCCTGCCAGACGGCATGCCGGCCTGGCAACGTTTCGTGGCGCACACGTCGCACGTTGTTCTCTATGCGCTGATGTTCGCATTGCCGCTCGTCGGCTGGGGGATGCTGTCTGCGGCGCGATATCCCATCGTCCTCTTTGGGCCGCTGCAACTGCCGCCGATTCTGCCGCATGACGCCGTGCTCTACGCTGTGCTGCGGCCTGCACATACCCTTCTGGCGCTTTTAGTTTTCGCCACCTTTATCGCCCATTTCAGTGCGGCGCTGATGCACGCGTTGATCTCCCGGGACGACGTGTTCCCGAGCATGGCATCCTGGAAATCTTTGGCAGGCATCCGCCGCCGGAGCGAATGATGAAGCGCCTGCCGCTTGCGCTGATGATTTGCCGTGATCATGGCCTTTTGCGTGGCGGGCGGCGTCCAACCGTCTGGGCTCCATCCCTCAGGCGGCACCCGGCGATCAGACGGCCGAGCACCGGATCGCACGACTTCATTGACGAAAGCAATGTCACGTTCGGTCCTTGCTGAGCTCGACCCCTGGCGCTTATTCTCCACGATGACCAAAATCAGCTACGCCTGTTACCGCTTCCCTCCCGAGATTATCCAACAGGCGATCTGGCTCTATGTCCGGTTTACCCTGAGCTTTCGCGACGTCGAGGATTTATTGGCCGAGCGTGGCATCACGGTCTCCTATGAGACGGTGCGCCGCTGGGGGAACCATTTTGGACCTAAGATCGCGGCGGAACTTCGCAAACGCCGCCCCAAGCCCTATACGACGTGGCATCTCGACGAAGTCTATCTGAAAAACGATGGCCGCATGGTCTATCTTTGGCGCGCCGTCGACGCCGAGGGCGAAGTGCTGGATGTGCTGGTCCAGAGCAGGAGAAACAGGCGCGCGGCGCTGAAACACATGCGCAAGCTTTTGAAGAAATGCGGCTTTGTCCCAGACAAGCTCGTCACGTGACCTAAGATCTTATGCTGCCGCGGCCAGTGATCTTGGAATCGCAAATCGCCATGAGCGCGGCCGATGGCGCAACAGTCGAGCGGAGAATTCGCATCAGCCGACCCGACGATGGGAGAGGAAGATGCAAGGATTTAAGAGCGCGGGATCCGCAGCGCGTTTGAGACGTCTCAGTTAAGGAGGTGTCGGCGGCGGAATAGTTTTCCCCAAAAATGGGAGCCGCCTGGTCGGGCGCGCTCACCGAATTGCGGCTCCAGTTCGATGGCGTCTGTGGCGACATCGAGATGCTCGCGTCGCTCGACCGAATTGACAGCGACGGCCATTACAAGCCGAGGGATCCGCGCGAAATCCCGTGCGAGCTGTGGCGGATTGGTCACAGCACCCGCGTTGGCCCCATGTTACGTTCCTTGCTGCACGACAACATCGCAAGTCGCAACTCAGCGGTGATCGAGAAGGCGCTTTTGCGCCTCGGGTTGCCCAACGGGACGGCCGATGCTCGACAAAATCCAAAGGTGCGCGGCGGCTGCCGGCATTTGCTTCAGTGGCACTTTCGTCGCTAGCGATCGGGCAGGTCCGGCCTTCGCCCTGCCGGTAATAAGCAACCCCGAACGGGAAGCCGACCGGCGCGGCGCTGTCATGGGGCTCGGCCGGGGGGTCGTGGGGGGTCGTCGCGGCCCTGCTCGTTACCTTGGCGGGATGCGCCGTCGGGCCTGATTTCGCGCCGCCACCTGCCCCGACGGCCAGCAACTGGCTCGAATGGAGAAACAAGTCGCTGCAAACCGGGCCGGAGTACCGGGATTGGTGGCGGGTTTTCCACGATCCTATCCTCGACCGGCTGATTGAAATCGCATATTCGCAAAATCTTACCCTATTGAGCGCCGGCACAAAGGTGCTCCGAGCCCGCGCCACGCTCGGTATTGCCATTGGCGAGTTCTTTCCGCGGCAACAGCTGGCGGCAGGCGCTACGACTTACAATCTTCGCAGCCTCTCTGATGCGTCCGTGGTTTCGCTCGGCACAAGCGCGTCCGCCAACTATTGGCGAGCCCTTCTCGGCGTCCAGGCGGCGTGGGAGCTGGACTTTTGGGACAAACTTCGCCGCGGCGTCGAATCCGCCGATTCCGCTTATCTGGCCTCGATCGCGACCTATGATGATGTCCTCGTGACGCTTCTCGGCGATGTCGCAAGCACTTACATCGGGATCCGCACGACTGAGCGGCAGATCGCGATCGCCCGTGAGAACATCGTCAGGCAGCGTGGGATTGTTACCATCGCGCGATAAATATAAGGGTGGCGCCGCGACCCTGCTCGACGTCTACCAAGCGGAAAATGTGCTCGGCGCGACCGAAGCGACGGTTCCGCAGCTAACCATCCAATTGCAACAGGGGCTGGATGCGCTCCGCGTGCTGCTCGGTATGGCGCCGCAGCCGCTAGGCTTCCTGCTCGCCCGGTCGACCGGCGAGATCCCTGCCGCACCGAGGAAAGTTGTTGTCGGTGTTCCAGCGGACTTGCTGCGCCGCCGGCCCGACATTCGTGCCGCCGAATTGCGTGCCGCGGCACAAAGTGCACAGATCGGTGTCGCGACGGCGGAACTCTATCCCGCGATCAGCATCCTTGGGACATTCGGTGGATCGGCAAGTACGCTCCTCGGCGGCAACCTGAGTAATATCTTCCAACCCAGCGGCCGTAATCCGACCCTGGAAAAAGCCGAAGAGGTGCGAACGCGCCTGTTCGAGCTGCAGAGGGAATATATCATCAAGCTCGCGGATGCGGTCATCGCCAGCAAATCCGTCAATGGTCAGGTCCAGTTGCACCAAGTTGTCAACACAACGGCGTCCGGCGCGGTGCGGGGCACTTTCTGGGGTTTGCTGATCGGGGTTCTTTTCCTTAATCCGCTTCTTGGCGCGGCTATGGGAGCGGCGGGCGGTGCGCTCGGCGGCGCGCTGAGGGACTTCGGCATCAATGACCAGTTCATGAAGCAACTCGCCGAAAGCATCCAATGACGGATTGAAAGGTCAGGAGCGGCGCCAGGCGATCCAAGCGTCTTTCCCGAGCAAGGCGCGTGATCTGCTGCTGCAGCGCGGAGACTTGGGTGCATTTTGTCTGTCAACTGGTGTTAGCAGGGGTAAGCCAAAGTTACAAAAAATGACCTTGTTTCAATGGTATGTCATGAATTGGCGGCATGCATTGGTTAGCTGCTGTTAGCCGGTGTTTATGCGGGACACGGGATTCGGGACGAGGGGGCCGGAGGTTCAAATCCTCTCACTCCGACCATTGTTAGAGCTAACCTATTGATAGAACAATAATTGCTAGAAGCGGGGAGCGGCTTTCCCCACCGGATTCCCCACCGCAAAACACAGGTCGAGGCGGATTAGCGCGGCCAACGGCGGACAATTTGCCGCGCATCGCTAAGTTGCTCTTGCATCCGGGAGCCATCCAACGAGAACAATCTCGATATTCTCGCTGTGCTCTTTTCGGAGGGCGGCGGCGTCGATATGAGCGCTTCCACTGCCATCATCCCATAAGATGAATCGCCGAGCCGCGTTCTTCGGCTGGCGCTCCAAGCGTCGCAGGCGATTCTCAATCTGTCTCATGCGGGTCACCTCAGGCAGTGGGCGAAATTCGATGCCGGACGATAACCGGGAAAAGATGTTCGAACGGCTGATGGCGTCGCAAGGCCCGGCGAAGCTATCAGCGGCCGAAGCACTTGAGCAGGTCGGCCTGCTCATTGATCTGTCCGGCGACCTGGCGCGTGAAGAAGGAACAGCCCGCGCGCTCTTATGGGCCGAGGAACTTGAGCGAGGTTCGTTATCGGCCGCCGACGCTGCGCTGCTGAAATACTTCCGCGGGAACGCATGGGCCAACCGGCAGAAAGCGCGGCATGGCGACCGTTCGGCGGTTTGGGCATGGGAACAGCCGGAGTTGCAACAGCAGCTCCTGCATCTCCGTGGCGCCGTACAGCATGAGAGTTTCCGTGAGCTGCCCGATCTGCGTCAGTGTCAGATATTCACGAACCTTGCGAACCAGATCAACACAGTCGGGCGCTTCGTCGAAGCGCAGGAATATTGGAACCGTGCTCTGGCCATGAGGTCGCGCTTCGGCATGGCGCTTGGCAACCGTGGATACGGCCTCGTTGAATATGCGCGCGCACTTTACGATTCAGGCCACCAGCGCGTCTTCCTATGCCATGCTCACAACTCGCTGTCCGCGGCCCTTGCAGACGAAGCGGAATATGAAGGCGGGGGATATGACGGCGCGAAAGCCTTTTTCGCGAACATCAGGGATCAAATCGCGGCACGCATCGACGTGGAGGAAGTGGAACGCGCCATGAACCTCGACGGTCATGAGATCGGCGCATCCGAAGAAGAGCGCGCGTACCGCCTCTGGTGTCTGGAGAACACGCTTTTCCTGAATCCGCTGAACGATCTCGGTCCTCACCGCATTGCCGCACGCGACATGCTGCATCTGCCGCCGTTCGTGACGCCGATCGATGAGCCCCCTGCGCTGCTCGGCCTCTTCAACCAGTTGAAGCAGGAATTCGTGACGGCGCGCTGGCTGTACTACGATGGCATGCGAAGCGAGGGCGTGCATTTCGCGGACCGCGGCGTGTCGCTTTACAATACGCTCGACTATCCGACCTATTCGATCGCCAATGAAAAGGTGAAAGCGGCGTACCGGCTTGCGTACTCGCTCTTCGACAAAATCGCTTTCTTCTAACGCCTATCTGGATCTAAAGCTTGACGAATCGAGAGTTTATTTCCGAGGCGTGTGGTACGTAAACGCGGACTGGAAGCAAGGCATACGCCCGGAGCTCGATCGGTCCGAGAATTGGCCGCTGCGGGGCCTCTACTGGCTGGCCAAAGACCTTTTTGACAAAGACTTCCATGATGTGACGGAGCCCGAGGCGCAGACGCTCTATGCCATCCGCAACCAGCTTGAGCACCGTTATTTGAAGGTGCACGAGATTTATTCTCCGCCAGCAAGCCCGACTGCCGCGGACAGGATGTGGATCGACGACCTCGCCTATTCGATCCAGAGGGAAGATTTCGAGGCCAAGACGCTGCGCGTCCTCAGACACGCGCGCGCGGGTCTCGTCTATCTTTCGCTGGCAATGCACCGCGAGGAACGTCGTCGAGCCAAAGGCAAGGACGATGCGCGCACTGTTCCGATGGAGCTCGATGTCTGGGAAGACGATTGGAAGCGATAAACCGCGTGAGAAGTTGAGCCCCTGAGGTGCATTTACGGACCACCGAGGAGCCCGTCATGAATGTACTGGGGATCGAAGTCTACGACGGCGTCCAGCGGATCGATCGGGTCGCCCCAGATGCTCTTCCGTTCCGTCGGGGTCAACGCCCAGAATTTTTCGAGTGCGGGCGTATTCCCGAAATGAAGCCATAAAGTGTCGTTGCCGATCACGCGCGCAAGAGCCTCACGCGCGATGTATTCGGCAATCGCTTCTTTCCGCGCAAGATCAAGTCGCACCGCCCGATCAAAATATTCCAGATACCTGTTCTCGTGCAGGTGCTCTACGGCGCTGCGCACATCGTACAGCTCGCCCATCAAATCGTGATGGCCAGCACCGATGAACAACTCCGTCCTGCTCTTGAACTGCTGCTTTGTCTTGCCCGCGGTGGGCAGGATCAAGCCGTCGATGCAGCGGCAATACTGGTGAATGCGGTCAACAACCTCCGAATTCACGCGCGCCTCGGTATAGACATGCAGGGTCCGGGACAGGCGCCAGTGACCGCCGGCGATCTGTGCCGTGACAATGATCTCGAGGTTTTCCCCGAGATGTGCGGCCAGCCGGATATCGTCAGGCACGACCGGCGGATATGGCCGAAACAGGCAAGGAATTGGGGGCTCGAAATCCTGCTGCTGGCGCAAGCCGATCTCGCCATTCCGGCGCGAGCCTGTAAGCATGACCGGCCTGTGGGCCGGCGCGAACGGGCTTGCCAGCAACAGGCCAACAAAGAAATTCCAGGCGCGCCGTTGCAGCTTCTGGTTTTCGGCGTCGAGCACGTCGGGCGCCGATGACGCCAGCTTGCTCAGCAGGAAGAGGTTGCAGTCCTCGACCTCGCCGGTGCGGATTGTCCCCAACCACTCGCGCCAGCTCGGCGGAACGGCAAATTTTGTATCGGCCAGCACCGAAAGATTTGACGTCAGACTGCCCGACGGAAATTGGCCTTCCAGCTTCACACTCAGACCGACAAAAGCGTATTTCTCGCCATCATCGATCCATGTTGAGGAATTCGTTGCTGCCATAGCGGAGCAAGCTACTTGTGGTGGTCAGCGGAAGTTATCGAGTCGAAGCGAAGATGGATCGACTTCAGTTCCGCGCGACGGTCAGGATCGCTCAGGTCCGCGTTCTTGACCTGAACCGCACCAGGCGCGAGCCAAGGCTGTAGCTGATAATAATGCGGGTAGAGATAAGCCTGAATGGTCTTGCCGGCGATCATTGACTCGATGCGCAATAAGTATCATCGGGAGCTTGGGTAGGAAAACCTTTAGCTGTTATCGCAAGCACATAAATGACGGTAGGAATGGAATTCAATATATGGCGCGATCGTAGCGGCGATACCGCAGGAGCGCTGTGGGGCTGACGCTTTCTCTGTGCCATCGTCTCTCTCCCTACAACGCGAGCTACAAAGCGAGCGATTTTATCAAAGATCAGCTGTATATCCTGGGCTAGGTGAAAGATGGGATCGTCCTGCTACACAAGGCTTGGGGATTCGTCTGCCGGCAAATAGCATCCGGCGCCTGACAGAAAAAATCGTACGAGGGGTATATTTTCTTGAAGGCCAGAATCACATTAATCGTTGCTACAGATGAACAGGCAGCGCCAATCGAAGAGATTTTAGCCGGCATTCCCCAGATAGCGGCCGATTTCAGCCTGATATTGTCCCAGACTGGCGTTTCTGACAAGCGTGAATCACCGCAGCACCTTGTGGACGGGCGTCGGTGGGGGCCGACGCCTCGCCGAGGGACGAAAAATGTTGTGTTTGCCGTCATCGAGACGCACCTCTCCCACGGATTGCATCGAACGCATGACAATTGAACGCCTTATACCAAGTCTCGCTGATCACGACCGATAGGCCCACTCTCTTGTTCCGATGGAGATGATTTTCCAGGGCATGTCGATGAGCTTGTTCCAGGCGAAGCAGCAGTGGTCGAGAATGTCGTCGTAGGATTCGAAGACGCGGTTCGAGAGCCAGTTGTCGCGCATGAATTGCCAGATGTTCTCGACCGGATTGAGCTCGGGCGATTTCGGCGGCAACGGCAAGAGCGTGATGTTGTCCGGGACGGGAAGCTTCGCCGAGACATGCCACCCGGCCTGATCGAGAAGAACGAGCGCATGCGCGCTTGGTGCGACCGCAAGCGAGATTTCTTCGAGATGCAGGGCCATGGCCTCGCTGTTGCAGGAGGGTAGTACGAGCCCGGCGCCTTTTCCTTCGGCCGGGCAGATGGCGCCGAAAATATAGGCTGAACTCGTCCTCTGGTCGTGCGGCGCCGAAGGCCGTGTCCCGCGTTTCGCCCATCGGCGGGTGACCTTGTTTTTCTGCCCGATCCGAGCTTCGTCTTGAAACCAAATCTCTATCGGCTTGCCAGGAGCCTCTTTTGCGGCGGTCTCCTCCACGAGGGCGAGAAAGTTTTTTTAAAAGCCGCCGCGGCTTCCTCGTCTTGCGCATGATGGCGCGGTCGCGCCGAGAGCTTGCGAAAGCCCATATGCCGCAGCTCGCGGCTGAGCGTCGGCTTGGAGATCGAAACCCGGAACTCTTCGAAGAGCCACTGCGCCAGATCGATCAGCCGCCAGCGGACGACGCCATGCAGGGCGGGAATCGGCCCATCTTCCACGACCTGCCGCAAGGCTTGGCGCTGGCGCTCGCCGAGGATGCTGGGAGCGCCCGGCGCTTTGCCGGTCAAGAGACCATCAGGACCTTTGGCGTTGAAACGGACAACCCAGTCGCGCACGATCTGCACCCCGACCCCGCCGATCCGCGCCGCATCCGGCCGCGAGCCGCCATCATAAATCTCGGCCAGTGCCAAGAGACGCCGGGTCTGATCGGGGTCACGCGATCGCCGCGCCAGCATGCGCAGGCCAATCGTGTCAAAGTCAGAGCGAAGCGGAACCGGAGTCGACATGGCAAACTCTCCCAAAAGCTGTTTGCCATGGTGAATCAGATAAATGCCGATTCGGGAATCCGCCTCAGGAGTCAAACTTTCAGAGACTTGGTATTACGCTGTGGATGTAACGGGCGGTGGCCGTAGCAGGTACGTCGTCGAAGCTCGGCTGCATAGTTTGAATGAATTCTGGATTGCAGCTCGACATGATTGGACGCAAGGTCTGCATAAAGTGGCCGGGTTGATCGCGATCGTTCGGAATGACGAGGACGAGCGAGTGCCGGACATGGCGCGTCAGGTGCTGGGGGTGATCGCCGATGTACGAGGGGGGCGCGCCCCTTACTTTTTCCTGAGTTCCCGCCCCTGATCAGCCTACCACCTGCGAGGCGTACGCTAGCGAGGGGTTCCGTCGCGCGTGATCCAAACGAGATTCATCGTCCTGTCTCCCAGTGTAATATATAATATTGTAATCTCATTTTAGGGCGGCGCTTTAGCCATCGAGAAAAAATTCCTCACGCCAAACATATTAATACTTGGCTTTCCAATGACCTTTAAAACAAAAAAATCCCAGATTTGTTTTGATGGATCAAATTTCATAGCAATTGCTGAATGACAACTTGCCGTATTATATGGAGCAAGTTCCCCATGAAAACACTCATATGCCTGTCCATCAACAGTATCTTCAACGGTATGATAGGGGTCCTTTTTACAATTAGCCTCCCAATCTAGATCAGAAAACATATTTAACAGCGTCTCTCCGCATTTTCGAATTTCTTTGACTCTAACATGTATAACTACAGAGGTGATAACGCTGTCGCTTTGGTTGGAAACCATGCCATCAATGGCATTTTCGGTCATACTAAGTGTTAATTTTACTGGAGGCCTCTCCGGGTATTGTTCTTTCCAATGTTCCGATGGGTATAGTGTAATTGGTGTCTCATACCAAGCATATGCCCAGATCACAATTAGAGCGATAACAATAGCTCCAACTTTAACCCACAGCTTCATCTTTCTTCCCTACTCCAGGCATTTAATGTTATCCTGCAACTAATGTTATCCCGCAATGAATTTGCGTTCCTCGACGGCGGTGACTAAACCCGTGTTGCCCTTATCCTCTCCATCGCCGGCCGCGGGGCGAGGCTTAACCGAGCAGGACTTCAACGCCTTGTACAGCGCCGCGGCGTTTGCCGCGGCGTTTGACCTATTCTTCGATACCTCAGTTACCCTTGCCTGGCGGTTAATGGGTCCAGAGATTGAGGCCAATGTACCGACCTATTTAGACCTGGTTCAGTGCCGAACGCTCCTCGCGAAGGTGGCGTTCGAACACATATAAACCCGCATACGCCGGATGAGGCAATAATTTGCAGCGTCGATGCGGCGATTCAGCTAACATAATCAGCATGTTATTTCGGATCGAATGAGGCCGTCATGGCGAACCCGGCGGGTGAATCGTATGATGGCGCTCTCAGGCTCGATTTCGACCGCCGATTGTTGCTTCACTTTCGCGGATCGGTGGTTACCTCCGACGCAGGCTTGCTCGCATACCGGGAACTGGACGACGCGCTGTGCCTCAGCGCGATGGCGGGTGATGCGCTCTCCGACGCACGCACTGGCAAGAATGGCCGGCATGCACTCGTCGGGATGTTGCGGCAATCCATATTTGGGCGACTTGCCGGATATGAAGACGTGAACGACGCTCAACGCCTGCGCCATGATCCCGCGATGCGGTGGATAGTCGGCGGAAAGGCGGCCTCGGATGCAGCGGCTTCGCCGAGCCAGATGGGCCGCTTTGAGACGCGCTGGCTCACGGCGGAAAAGAACCTTTCGGCGCTCGCTGATCTCTCCGGCAAATGGATCGACAGCGTTCATGGTCGCCGTCCGCCGAGAGGTATCTTGCTCGACATGGATTCGAGCGTGAGCCCGACGCATGGCGAACAGGAACACAGTGTCTGGAACGGTCACTATGACTGCACCTGCTATCATCCGCTGTTCGTTTTCAACCAATATGGCGATTTGGAACGCTGCGCCCTGCGCCCCGGCAATGTTCACAGCGCCGATGGATGGAGGCGGTGCTGAAGCCGGTCGTGGCGCGGTATCAAGGCAAGGTCTCACGCATTTATTTCCGCGCCGACGCCGGCTTCGCAAACCCCGAAGTTTACGAATATCTGGAGGCAGAACGGATCAAATATGCGATCCGTCTGCCCGCCAATCACATCTTGCAAGAGAGGATCGGCTATCTGCTCAAACGCCCGGTTGGTCGCCCGTCCAATGACGTCTGCCGATCCCATGCAAGTTTCACCTATCAAGCGGGAAGCTGGTCGCAGCCGCGCCGGGTGATCGCCAAGGTCGAATGGCATCCGGGCGAGCTTTATCCGCGCGTCGGCTTCATCGTGACGAACATGGCGCGCTCCGCCGAGAATGTCGTCGCCTTCTACAACAAGCGCGGCACGTGTGAGCAATGGATCAAGGAAGGAAAAGGCGCAATCAAGTGGACCCGGCTATCATGTCGGTCGTTCGCTGCTAACGCCGTCCGTCTCCAGCTTCATGCGCTGGCCTACAATCTCGGTAATTTTCTGCGCACGCTGGCGACGCCCGAACCGATAAAGGATTGGTCACTGACGAGCCTGAAGGAAAAGCTGATCAAGATCGGCGCGAAGATCGTGAGCCATGGCCGCTATGTCGCGTTTCAGATGGCCGAAGTCGCCATTCCGAAAAATCTCTTCGCGGACATCCTACGAATGATCGCCGACCTGCGGCCGCCGCCCAATCCAGCGCCTGCGTGAAGTGTTCGGTCGTCATGCGTCGAGCAAAAACTAAGGGAGAAGTGCGTCTTGATCACAACCGACTCTGTATTGTCCGGTGCGCGATCCGCCCATGTCACTGGTTTTGGTGTGCCGGAGCACCACAGCAGCGCCGCAGCGCGGCAATCTCAACCTCAATAAGCGGGCGATCCGGAAAATAATGCCGGTATAGGACGAATGTCCGATGTCACGGCAGGAGATCAATGATACGCGCTTGGCACATTCCCGGTTATCTGGGGAATGCCAGCTGAATCATCCCCTTCGCGTCGCGCTCTTCAAGCCGCATGATCGTGTATCGGACGCCCTGCTTCAGCCTCTCGGAAGCATGAGGCGATTCCGTAATTGGGTCGAAGATTTGCTCATGGAGAAAATCCATGATCTGCCGCTCTTTAGCCCCTAGCGCCTTCACGATTGCCCCCCTCTGTTCAGCCACTATAGATCACGCCAAAATATCCAACGCTGGAAGGTTGCGCACGATTTTCATGGTCTCCAGGCTAACGGTAATCGGGCGGCAAAACAGATTGAACGGATAGGCTGGGTCGCCGACCGTCTCATTGGCGTAGCGGTTGGCGATAAACTGGCATTCCCCAGATAACCGGGAATGTGCCAAGCGCGTATCATTGATCTCCTGCCGTGACATCGGACATTCGTCCTATACCGGCATTATTTTCCGGATCGCCCGCTTATTGAGGTTGAGATTGCCGCGCTGCGGCGCTGCTGTGGTGCTCCGGCACACCAAAACCAGTGACATGGGCGGATCGCGCACCGGACAATACAGAGTCGGTTGTGATCAAGACGCACTTCTCCCTTAGTTTTTGCTCGACGCATGACGACCGAACACTTCACGCAGGCGCTGGATTGGGCGGCGGCCGCAGGTCGGCGATCATTCGTAGGATGTCCGCGAAGAGATTTTTCGGAATGGCGACTTCGGCCATCTGAAACGCGACATAGCGGCCATGGCTCACGATCTTCGCGCCGATCTTGATCAGCTTTTCCTTCAGGCTCGTCAGTGACCAATCCTTTATCGGTTCGGGCGTCGCCAGCGTGCGCAGAAAATTACCGAGATTGTAGGCCAGCGCATGAAGCTGGAGACGGACGGCGTTAGCAGCGAACGACCGACATGATAGCCGGGTCCACTTGATTGCGCCTTTTCCTTCCTTGATCCATTGCTCACACGTGCCGCGCTTGTTGTAGAAGGCGACGACATTCTCGGCGGAGCGCGCCATGTTCGTCACGATGAAGCCGACGCGCGGATAAAGCTCGCCCGGATGCCATTCGACCTTGGCGATCACCCGACGCGGCTGCGACCAGCTTCCCGCTTGATAGGTGAAACTTGCATGGGATCGGCAGACGTCATTGGACGGGCGACCAACCGGGCGTTTGAGCAGATAGCCGATCCTCTCTTGCAAGATGTGATTGGCGGGCAGACGGATCGCATATTTGATCCGTTCTGCCTCCAGATATTCGTAAACTTCGGGGTTTGCGAAGCCGGCGTCGGCGCGGAAATAAATGCGTGAGACCTTGCCTTGATACCGCGCCACGACCGGCTTCAGCACCGCCTCCCATCCATCGGCGCTGTGAACATTGCCGGGGCGCAGGGCGCAGCGTTCCAAATCGCCATATTGGTTGAAAACGAACAGCGGATGATAGCAGGTGCAGTCATAGTGACCGTTCCAGACACTGTGTTCCTGTTCGCCATGCGTCGGGCTCACGCTCGAATCCATGTCGAGCAAGATACCTCTCGGCGGACGGCGACCATGAACGCTGTCGATCCATTTGCCGGAGAGATCAGCGAGCGCCGAAAGGTTCTTTTCCGCCGTGAGCCAGCGCGTCTCAAAGCGGCCCATCTGGCTCGGCGAAGCCGCTGCATCCGAGGCCGCCTTTCCGCCGACTATCCACCGCATCGCGGGATCATGGCGCAGGCGTTGAGCGTCGTTCACGTCTTCATATCCGGCAAGTCGCCCAAATATGGATTGCCGCAACATCCCGACGAGTGCATGCCGGCCATTCTTGCCAGTGCGTGCGTCGGAGAGCGCATCACCCGCCATCGCACTGAGGCACAGCGCGTCGTCCAGTTCCCGGTATGCGAGCAAGCCTGCGTCGGAGGTAACCACCGATCCGCGAAAGTGAAGCAACAATCGGCGGTCGAAATCGAGCCTGAGAGCGCCATCATACGATTCACCCGCCGGGTTCGCCATGACGGCCTCATTCGATCCGAAATAACATGCTGATTATGTTAGCTGAATCGCGGCATCGACGCTGCAAATTATTGCCTCATCCGGCGTATGCGGGTTAGAGAAGTTTTTAAAGTGTCTGCGGGATTGGCTGACCTCGCGCCGCTTGCCCCTGGCCTGGTTGTATTGTCATGAATATAGCCCCCGGATCGGCCAGCATACACACGTGATCTGCTTTATCCCGGGAGTAATTGGCGCCGACCGGCCACCCGGTGCGACAGTTATTTGGTTCGACAAGCTCCTGCCGGGCCAGGAGTGGATTCCCGCGCGATGGATTCCCGGGCGCCGTTTGGATCCGCCGCCTCCCTCCATCAAAGAGCCACCGTGGCACCGCATCAATTACCGCGGCGAGTTTCGCGCTTGGGCCCGGAGTTGGGCGGGGCATCAGATGAAGCGGCCTTGTCCCCGGGCGGTCCGTGTTCGGGGACCGCGGACGGAAACACCATGGCTGCATTGGCTGACGTTCAGCTATCTGATGAAGGGGTATGACCGGGGCGTCGTTGTGCAATCCGCGCGGCATTCGCCCGATGGCCAAACGACCTACCTCGGCGATTTGATCGCGTGGCCCTGGCGCGACCCGGGACCGGTGCCCTGGCGCCGGCGCTGCGGGGTTAGTCGGAGTCTCGGACCCGATCGCCGCGCCGTCGGTGTACCCGGCGGTTTGGATTACTTGTTGGGCAAAAGCGAGTTCCCTGTCGTCGCCCGCCCGCATCCGGCGTTTCGTTCTTGGTATGAAGATGGCTGCCGCGATGTGCGTCAATTATATCCCGCGGAATTTTATGACAAAATCACCAGCGCGTAGTGCTAAGACCTGGAGCGGTACGTTGTCGTGTCGTCGCCGGGTTCACCGGCTGAGGTTAGCTACTGTAGTATTCCTCCTTGAGCGTTTACCCGCCCTCACTGCAGAGGTGGACCGCCTCGGCAGGCATGTCCTATCTTTGGCAGAGAACCCGCTTCAGCGCCGATATGATCTACGCCAGCGGGTCGCACCCGCGCGTTGCCGGCACGAGAGAGAGCCGCCGGTTATTTCTCATCGTGGCAGTAAATCATACTCCCGCCAAAATGGCATTCAATGATCTTTGACGGAACTCTAGTCGAGCGGGCTTAAGTGAAAATCCCCTTTAGGAGGCAACCGATGATTGATCGCCGGGATATTGCGCGCGCTTTCCTCGCCATTTTGTGTCTGGCCATGGTTGGCGCCGCCGCCCAAGCCGACCAACCTTCGCTCAACCAGCCTGCGAATTCAACGTCGGCAACACCAAGTGCCCCGCCGCAACCCCAAGCCGCTCAACCGGACGCCCGGCCAGCCGCTCCGCAGGTCAATAGTGCTGAAATCACCAGACGCGTAAACCAAGAGGTGGGGTTCGACATTGATGCGACGATCGCCGGTTGGCAAAGCGATCTTGATCGGTTGGAAAGTGAGCTTCGCCGCCCAAGTCTGCGCTACGCGGAGCTGAACGGCCTTCGTGATGAGCTACAGCGCGTCCGTTCCGGGGTCGAAGTTTTCTGGGACGCTCTCCGGCCACGGCTGGAAGCCGCAAAGGCGGAGGTAGGCTTGCTGGAGCCGGCGCCGGCCGCAGGCCAGCCACAGGAGCCCGAACAGGTTGCGCTCAGGCGCGCTGAACTCAACTACCGGCTCGGCCTGCTTTCCACAGGCCAGGATGCGGCTAACGCCGCCCATCTTCGCATCGACCAGCTCATCAACGCCATCCAGGACATTCACCGAAAGAATTTTACGACGAAACTCTTCCAACGCGTCCCGGGTGTTTATTCCTACCAAACTTGGGCGGACGCGCCGGAATATGTGCCCCTGGCAGCGAGACGGGTCGGCGGCCTTATAGCCGATTGGTGGAACAATGCCCGCGACCATGATGAGGTTGTCCACATTGGGATTGAAGCTGTCCTGGTCTGGTTGGTGCTGACCTTCGTGGGGTGGTGGGGTATACCGCGACTGCGCGTCTGGCGAGTTGCGGGCGAGCCGCCCTTTTGGAGCCGCGCGTCCTCTGCAGCTGGCGTTATCCTACTCCGCGCGTTGCCGCTCGTGGTCCCGATCATCTTCTTATACGGGACCATTGCCAAGTCGCAGCTTTGCCCGACGCCGTTGATTGGCTTTTTTACTTGGCGGCGCAATCGACCGTTATCATCTTCACCGTGAGTGCGCTTGTCACCACTGTGTTCGCACCCGAGGCACCCCATTGGCGCCTTATCCCTGCTTCCGATCGCGTGGCTGCACGTTTATGCGGCCTCGTCGTTATGCTCGCTGTCGTTTATGGCCTGATGTCGGTAATCTACGTGGCCACCCGCCTTGTTCAGGCGCCTTTCGCGCTCACCGTCGCGGTGGCCTTTTTGTCAAACCTGCTTTCGGCCGGTATCCTCGCCGCCATCCTTCTCACTCCGCTGGAAGGAAAGCATGAGGACGGGCTGCTATCGCTTCGATGGACCAAGGCGCTGCGGATACCCGTCTGGGCCACGATCGTGGCCATCGTTGTAAGTAGCCTTACGGGTTACCTTGCGCTGTCCCGGTTCCTGGTGCGACAGTTGATCGTAACCGGTTCTATTCTTGCGCTCGTATCTCTTCTCCTCCTATGGGTCGAGGGGTTCGCGCAAGGCTTGGGTGATAGTAGCGCTGCGATAGGGCATTGGCTTAAAGAAAGAGCCGGTCTAGACCAGCGGCGCCGTGAGCAGCTCGCGCTTCCCATCAGCCTGTTTCTCAAATTTGCAGTTCTGGTGCTTTCAGTGCCCCTCATCATGGCGCAGTGGGGATATACGTGGCCTGACATCTACGACTGGTACAGGCAGTTGTTTTTCGGCTTCCATATCGCAAATACGGAAGTATCCTTCGCTGCCCTTCTAGCTTCCATCATCGTTTTCGGAATCGCCTATGCGGCTGCGAGGCTGTTCCAGGGCTGGCTTGATGTTCGGGTCCTGACGCCCGCAGGAATTTCGGGGGGAGTTCGAGAACTCGATCCGCATCACCGTGGGCTACGTTGGCACCGCTATCGCGGCGCTCGCTGCTTTCTCTTATGCGGGCTTCAACCTTTCCAGTCTCGCCCTGGTGGCCGGTGCTTTCTCTGTCGGCATCGGCTTTGGCCTCCAAAGTGTGGTCAACAATTTCGTGTCAGGCCTGATCCTCTTGGCCGAGCGGCCTATCAAGATTGGCGACCTCGTGGTCGTAGCTGGCGAGGAAGGATATGTGCGCAAGATCAGCATACGCTCTACCGAGGTCGAGACGCTCGATCGGGCCAACGTTCTCATTCCGAATTCCTGTTTCATCACCGAAAAGGTGAAAAACTGGACCCTTCGTAACAACATCCGCCGCATAGCAATCCCGGTGACCGTGGATTGTGGCTCTGATCCCCGGAAGGCAAAGGCCACCTTGCTCAAGGTCGCGCAGGATAATCCCAATGTCATGGCGACGCCTGCACCTTCCGTCGTTTTTGAAGACTTCGGCGACAATTTCACCTTCAAACTCTATGTGTTCTATGACCTCAACAAAGATGTCTGCACGGATCTCCGGATGGCCATTCTCGATGCCTTTCATGAGGCAGGTTTCCGAAAAATGGCGTATTTATCAAATGATAGCCAACCACAAAGTCATGAGAAACCCGACAGCCGCGCGCCCCACATCGTCCGCAGTCAAGACGTCGGCGCCTCTTTCGGATCGCGCGCGATTTGAGGGGCAGTCTCTCCCTCACCCGCTTCGCCTTCGGCTATGGCAACCGCGATCGTGGATTCGTAGGTGTCCAGATGCTCGGCGTGACGTTCTTCGGCTTGTTCCTGACGCCGGTCTTCTATGTGTTGCTGCGGGAGATGGAAAAGCGTGTCGCGAGAGACTCCGTGGCTGGCGGCAGTCAATCAAATACCGCCGCGCACTATCTTGTTGCCGGTGAACGTCATCAGTCCTCCGTTTGAGCGGGCGCTTCTCAATTGCTCGCCCTATATACGCGACTGGAATCGGCAAAGAGCGAGATTAGAGGAATAGGAGAGAAACAATGTCTCAGAAACTGGAAGGAAAGATCGCACTCATTACGGGCGGCTCGCGCGGCATTGGCGCTGCAATCGCCAAGCGTCTGGCTGCGGACGGAGCGAACGTGGCCATCACATACACGAAAGGTGCCGATGTGGCCGCGTCGGTCGTCAAGGAGATTGAACGCTCCGGTCGAAAGGCGATCGCAATTCAGGCGGACGCCACTGATGCCGGCGCCGTCGAAGCCGCGGTCGAAGAGACCGTGGCGACATTTGGCCGGCTCGATGTCCTTGTGAACAATGCCGGCACGGCCATTCCCAAAAGGTACGCTGGAGGAGCTGGACCGCTTGATTGACATCAACGTGCGCGGCACCTTCGTCGCGGCGCAGGCGGCGCTGAAGCAAATGAAGAGCGGCGGTCGCATCATCATGATCGGCTCGTGTGTAGGCGAGCGTGCCATGACGCCCGGCCTCGTGCCCTACTCGGCCACAAAGGGAGCGGTCAAGATGTTCACTCAGGGGTTGTCCAGAGAGGTGGGGAGCCGGGGCATCACAGTCAACAATATCCAGCCGGGTCCGATCGACACGGATTTGAATCCCGCCGCTGGCGATTGGGCTGTGCCCCAAAAGGCCAACACAGCGCTCGACCGCTACGGATCTGTTGACGAAGTCGCCGCATTGGTCGCGTTTGTGGCTGGTCCGGAGGCGTCGTATATCACCGGCGCAAACCTGACTGTCGATGGCGGCACCAACGCTTAACCGCAAGTTTAATCGACGATGAAGCAGGAACGGCCATCTCGGCAAGGTGATTTTGCAGGAAGGGCGCCTCGAATGCGCGAAGTGCGGGGATGATGATCCCCCGATGTCGCTAAAAGAGCGTGGGTTCCGCGTATCTCGCCGCGGCCGTACGCTGAGACTTCGGCCGTTCGTCGTCTTGCAGGTTGAACAGGACTGGCTGGGCCTGTTCGGCCGCCTTACACTGCTCGTGGCGCAGTTTGAGAATTTCGCGCCACAAGTACCGCTTATTATCCAAGACCAAGTACCTAGGCTTCCTCACACGACGGTTTCCAGCAGGGATTCCGTCAGGGCGAGACCGCGTAAGTAATCGGCAGCTTTTTGCGCTTGCGAGGCCGCTGTGAAGAACGCCCGGTCGTCCGCCCGCAACAGCTCGATCCAATTCGCGATGTATGAGGCGTGTCGGACCTCTTTATTGATTCCGAATTCCGCGCAGAGAAAGGCACTAGCGAGTTCGGCCACGAGTTCTTCGGCCGCGTAAGCACGATTGCCGAACCGGTTTGTGAGATCACGATCGAGGCGACTTTTATGGCCGGACCAGTGACCCAACTCGTGAAAGCTGGTCGCGTAAAAACAGTCCGCGTCCTTAAAAGCCTCGAAAGAGGGCATCGCAATGAAGTCCCGGCCCGCCGCGTAGTAGGGCTCACCTTGGCTTTCGCGAAAATCTGCGCCGGTGACTGTTATGAAGTCCTGCGCGTCCGCGTTGCGCTCGTCCAGATTGAGGACTGTCACCTCGCCAGTGAGGCACTCTTCCGGAAGGCCGTGGCACTGGGCAACATTGAACACGGTGTACTCTTTGAGAAACGGGACATGGCGCACTTCGTCCGTGTCGGTCGTCTTCTCGACCTTGGAAACGAAATACACCTTGACCCCGTGTTCCCCTTTGCCGACGGCCCCGCCGACGTCGAGGGTCTGTTTGAATGTGAGCCAACGCTGGGTTGCGTACCCGTGCGCCCATAAGAAAATGACGTTGCCGCCTGAGTGTCAAACAGCATTGAATCGGGACCCCGGATCGGTGTGCAAAAGGTACCCCTTTTGGCGGGGAGGAACGACAGCGCTCGCCCCCGGCGGAGCTGGTCAGGGTTGCGCAGCCGGGGCGAGCGCGGTGGCGTGGGAGGGGGCTTTGAGCGCTAGGCGCGGTTTTTGAAGCGCCAGCTTTCATTTCCGGTTTCGACGATGTCGCAGTGATGGGTGAGACGATCGAGGAGCGCGGTCGTCATCTTGGCGTCGCCGAAGACGCTCGGCCATTCGCCGAACGCCAGATTGGTCGTGACGATCACCGAGGTGCGTTCGTAGAGCTGGCTAACGAGATGGAAGAGCAATTGCCCGCCAGCCTGAGCGAAGGGCAGATAGCCGAGTTCGTCGAGAACGGTGAAGTCCTTGCGAGTGAGGTAATCGGCGATTCGTCCCTGCCGCCCTGCGCGTGCTTCGGCCTCCAGGCGATTGACGAGATCGACTGTATTGAAGAAGCGGCCGCGCAGGCCGGCGCGGATGCAGCTTCGCGCGATGGCAATGGCGAGATGCGTCTTGCCGGTCCCGGTGCCCCCCACGAGAACGACGTTGCGTTGCTGCGCGATGAAGCCGCCTCCGGAAAGATCACGCACCAGGGTTTCGTTGACGGTCGTGCCGTCAAAGTCGAAGTCATCGATGTCCTTGGCCAGAGGGAGTTTGGCGATGGTCATCTGATATTTGATGGAGCGCGCCTGCTTTTCGGCAATTTCGGCCTTAAGAAGATCGCCGACGATTTGTGGCGGCTCGTGCTGCCGCTTTATGCCAGCCGCCATCACATCATCATAGGCGGTTCGCATGCCGAAGAGCTTGAGTTCGCTCATGAGGTCGAAGATTTGCGTGCGTTCCATCAGCCTGAACTCCTCAGTTGATCGTACCGGGCACAATCGGCGAGCGGGACGTGCCGGAGTTTCAGCGCGTCCGGGGTGAGTATGGTGAGTGGCGGACCGGGATCACGGCGACGCGCCAGAATGTTGAGAACGACGTCGGCGGAATGGACGCCCTCGCTCAACGCCTCGGCACAGGCGGCCTCGACCGCCGGCAGCCCGTCGTCGAGAACCGCCGCGAGGATTTTCACCATCTGCCGATCGCCATCGGCGGAGCCGGTGAGTTTGCGGCGAATTTTCTCCATGGCCGAGGGCAAGACCCAGTCCTTGAACGGCGCGCCATTCCTCAGAGCGCCGGGCTTGCGGGCCAGAACCGGAACGTAATGCCAGGGATCGTAAATCGTCTCTTCGCGGCCAAAGGATCGCCGATGTTCGCCGGCGGCGATCCCGTCCTGGCGAATGACGATCCGGTCTGCATAAGCGTGGATTTCGACCGGACGCCCGACCGCGCGCGCCTTCACCGAGTATTTGTTGTTATCGAACCGGATAAGGCAGGTCTTGGACACCGCCGCGCTCACTGCATGGAAGCCGTCGAAGCGGCCGCGCAGTTGCACGAGCTTTTGCCGTTCGTCCTCGAAAACCTCCCAGCCCGCATACGCCGGATGAGGCAATAATTTGCAGCGTCGATGCCGCGATTCAGCTAACATAATCAGCATGTTATTTCGGATCGAATGAGGCCGTCATGGCGAACCCGGCGGGTGAATTGTATGATGGCGCTCTCAGGCTCGATTTCGACCGCCGATTGTTGCTTCACTTTCGCGGATCGGTGGTTACCTCCGACGCAGGCTTGCTCGCATACCGGGAACTGGACGACGCGCTGTGCCTCAGCGCGATGGCGGGTGATGCGCTCTCCGACGCACGCACTGGCAAGAATGGCCGGCATGCACTCGTCGGGATGTTGCGGCAATCCATATTTGGGCGACTTGCCGGATATGAAGACGTGAACGACGCTCAACGCCTGCGCCATGATCCCGCGATGCGGTGGATAGTCGGCGGAAAGGCGGCCTCGGATGCAGCGGCTTCGCCGAGCCAGATGGGCCGCTTTGAGACGCGCTGGCTCACGGCGGAAAAGAACCTTTCGGCGCTCGCTGATCTCTCCGGCAAATGGATCGACAGCGTTCATGGTCGCCGTCCGCCGAGAGGTATCTTGCTCGACATGGATTCGAGCGTGAGCCCGACGCATGGCGAACAGGAACACAGTGTCTGGAACGGTCACTATGACTGCACCTGCTATCATCCGCTGTTCGTTTTCAACCAATATGGCGATTTGGAACGCTGCGCCCTGCGCCCCGGCAATGTTCACAGCGCCGATGGATGGGAGGCGGTGCTGAAGCCGGTCGTGGCGCGGTATCAAGGCAAGGTCTCACGCATTTATTTCCGCGCCGACGCCGGCTTCGCAAACCCCGAAGTTTACGAATATCTGGAGGCAGAACGGATCAAATATGCGATCCGTCTGCCCGCCAATCACATCTTGCAAGAGAGGATCGGCTATCTGCTCAAACGCCCGGTTGGTCGCCCGTCCAATGACGTGTGCCGATCCCATGCAAGTTTCACCTATCAAGCGGGAAGCTGGTCGCAGCCGCGTCGGGTGATCGCCAAGGTCGAATGGCATCCGGGCGAGCTTTATCCGCGCGTCGGCTTCATCGTGACGAACATGGCGCGCTCCGCCGAGAATGTCGTCGCCTTCTACAACAAGCGCGGCACGTGTGAGCAATGGATCAAGGAAGGAAAAGGCGCAATCAAGTGGACCCGGCTATCATGTCGGTCGTTCGCTGCTAACGCCGTCCGTCTCCAGCTTCATGCGCTGGCCTACAATCTCGGTAATTTTCTGCGCACGCTGGCGACGCCCGAACCGATAAAGGATTGGTCACTGACGAGCCTGAAGGAAAAGCTGATCAAGATCGGCGCGAAGATCGTGAGCCATGGCCGCTATGTCGCGTTTCAGATGGCCGAAGTCGCCATTCCGAAAAATCTCTTCGCGGACATCCTACGAATGATCGCCGACCTGCGGCCGCCGCCCAATCCAGCGCCTGCGTGAAGTGTTCGGTCGTCATGCGTCGAGCAAAAACTAAGGGAGAAGTGCGTCTTGATCACAACCGACTCTGTATTGTCCGGTGCGCGATCCGCCCATGTCACTGGTTTTGGTGTGCCGGAGCACCACAGCAGCGCCGCAGCGCGGCAATCTCAACCTCAATAAGCGGGCGATCCGGAAAATAATGCCGGTATAGGACGAATGTCCGATGTCACGGCAGGAGATCAATGATACGCGCTTGGCACATTCCCGGTTATCTGGGGAATGCCAGCCCAGATCGTGCGGCTGGCGCATTCTGGATGACGATGCGCCTTGGCGTAAGCGACACATTTGTCGAGGAGCCAGGCATTCAATTCGTCATAGCTCTTGAATCTCAGGCGCGGCGTGAAAAAGCGCTCACGCACCAAGCCGACCTGGTTCTCGACCTGGCCCTTTTCCCAGCCCGAGGCCGGCGTGCAGGCCACTGGCTCGACGAGATAATGCCCGCACATTTGAAGGAAGCGGCGATTGTATTGCCGGTCCTTGCCGGCGAAGATTGTCTCCACCGCGGTTTTCATATTGTCATAAATGCCGCGCTCGCAGGCGCCTTTGAAAAAGGCAAAGGCGCGGTCATGCGCGTCAAAGACCATCTCTTGGGTCTCGCGTGGATAGGCGCGGACAAACGGCATGCGGCTGTGACAGAGCCGCATATGGGCGACCTTCACGGTCACCGTCGCGCCGTTCAGCACGACGATTTCATGGCTCCAGTCGAACTGATAGGCCTCGCCGGGAGCAAAGGTGAGCGGCACATAAGCCTGCGCCAGCGCCACACCGCGTTCCTTGCGCCACGTTTTCGCGTAACGGCGAACCGCGTCGTAGCTTCCGGCATAACCAAGGCTGCGCAGTTCTTCGAATAGCCGAACAAGCGTCAGCCGCTCGCGCGCCGATTTTTCTGCATTCTCCAACAGCAGGGAATCCAGCCGCTCCCGCCACGGTCCGATCTTGGGAAGCGGCTGCGTCAAGCGTTCGTAATGGAACTCGGTCGCTTCGGATCGGATGACCTTCCGGACGACCTTTCTGGAGACGTGCAGCTCCCGGCAAATCTCCTTGATCGGCTTTTTCTGAACAAAAAACGCCCGGCGAATCTTGGCGATCGTTTCCACAACCAGCATTCCAATCTCGGCCTCCCAAAATCCAGGAGGCCACTGTGGACCCTCAGCCCCGGGGTCCCGATTGGATGCAAATCACCCCAAAAGCGGGGTCCTTATTCCATGCTTATTCACAACCTGAGTAGGGCCGCTTCGTCACGGCATTCTTGGGGATGTTTCCACGCCCGATTGACTTCCACTCTTTGATCCAGGGCGGGGTACCGGCTTCGAGTTGGGCCAGGATGCGGTTAGTGACTTCACCATAATGATTTTTGGCCATGGTAATTCCTTGGTGAAAAGTGCTGACCCCGCATACGCCGGATGAGGCAATAATTTGCAGCGTCGATGCCGCGATTTAGCTAACATAATCAGCATGTTATTTCGGATCGAATGAGGCCGTCATGGCGAACCCGGCGGGTGAATCGTATGATGGCGCTCTCAGGCTCGATTTCGACCGCCGATTGTTGCTTCACTTTCGCGGATCGGTGGTTACCTCCGACGCAGGCTTGCTCGCATACCGGGAACTGGACGACGCGCTGTGCCTCAGCGCGATGGCGGGTGATGCGCTCTCCGACGCACGCACTGGCAAGAATGGCCGGCATGCACTCGTCGGGATGTTGCGGCAATCCATATTTGGGCGACTTGCCGGATATGAAGACGTGAACGACGCTCAACGCCTGCGCCATGATCCCGCGATGCGGTGGATAGTCGGCGGAAAGGCGGCCTCGGATGCAGCGGCTTCGCCGAGCCAGATGGGCCGCTTTGAGACGCGCTGGCTCACGGCGGAAAAGAACCTTTCGGCGCTCGCTGATCTCTCCGGCAAATGGATCGACAGCGTTCATGGTCGCCGTCCGCCGAGAGGTATCTTGCTCGACATGGATTCGAGCGTGAGCCCGACGCATGGCGAACAGGAACACAGTGTCTGGAACGGTCACTATGACTGCACCTGCTATCATCCGCTGTTCGTTTTCAACCAATATGGCGATTTGGAACGCTGCGCCCTGCGCCCCGGCAATGTTCACAGCGCCGATGGATGGGAGGCGGTGCTGAAGCCGGTCGTGGCGCGGTATCAAGGCAAGGTCTCACGCATTTATTTCCGCGCCGACGCCGGCTTCGCAAACCCCGAAGTTTACGAATATCTGGAGGCAGAACGGATCAAATATGCGATCCGTCTGCCCGCCAATCACATCTTGCAAGAGAGGATCGGCTATCTGCTCAAACGCCCGGTTGGTCGCCCGTCCAATGACGTCTGCCGATCCCATGCAAGTTTCACCTATCAAGCGGGAAGCTGGTCGCAGCCGCGTCGGGTGATCGCCAAGGTCGAATGGCATCCGGGCGAGCTTTATCCGCGCGTCGGCTTCATCGTGACGAACATGGCGCGCTCCGCCGAGAATGTCGTCGCCTTCTACAACAAGCGCGGCACGTGTGAGCAATGGATCAAGGAAGGAAAAGGCGCAATCAAGTGGACCCGGCTATCATGTCGGTCGTTCGCTGCTAACGCCGTCCGTCTCCAGCTTCATGCGCTGGCCTACAATCTCGGTAATTTTCTGCGCACGCTGGCGACGCCCGAACCGATAAAGGATTGGTCACTGACGAGCCTGAAGGAAAAGCTGATCAAGATCGGCGCGAAGATCGTGAGCCATGGCCGCTATGTCGCGTTTCAGATGGCCGAAGTCGCCATTCCGAAAAATCTCTTCGCGGACATCCTACGAATGATCGCCGACCTGCGGCCGCCGCCCAATCCAGCGCCTGCGTGAAGTGTTCGGTCGTCATGCGTCGAGCAAAAACTAAGGGAGAAGTGCGTCTTGATCACAACCGACTCTGTATTGTCCGGTGCGCGATCCGCCCATGTCACTGGTTTTGGTGTGCCGGAGCACCACAGCAGCGCCGCAGCGCGGCAATCTCAACCTCAATAAGCGGGCGATCCGGAAAATAATGCCGGTATAGGACGAATGTCCGATGTCACGGCAGGAGATCAATGATACGCGCTTGGCACATTCCCGGTTATCTGGGGAATGCCAGCTGACATCTCCTTTTGATTTGACTAGGGGGCCGCTTGTACGCGGCCCACTAAGGGTTTAGTCCGCTGTCGCCGGGACCTCGATCCCGAGGGTTTGCAGTTTGGCGAGGAGGGACTTGGACAAAGAGACATTCCCCAGCGTACATGCGCCGTCCGCGAGCGCTTGCTTGTAGTCACTCACTTTCCGTGGCGTTATCTCCCGGGCTTTGAACACGGAATTGACCTGACCCGCGGTGGACCCCTTGAAGAATGTCGAAGAAAGAGTGGGATATTGCGCCTCCCCGTGACGCGGACGCGCTTAGGCGCAACGTCTGTTCCGCCCGACTCGATCCCAGGTAAACATTAGAAATGAATTGGCGGCGCGCTCCCATCGAAGCGTCGGCCAATGCCTCCCGTGCATCAACGTGAAATCAGGAACACCGTCTCGAACTGCAGCCCGGCAACGTACTCTGGCATGCTGAAGATGAACCGTTTGCCTGCGTGACGAAGCTCCGACACAGGCTCGCGGCTGGTTATCGGAAGAACCTTTCCAGCGAATTGGCCACTTATCGCCTTAAGGTAAGTATCGAAAATCTCCTCGCTAGGGCAAAGGACGGCGACGCGTCGGCCACCACCCGGGTTCCGCCGCGCTTGTTGAACCAGCACATTAATCTATCTGCCCGAGGGACACCGCCAAACCTGGCTCGCCCATTTCCGCCGGGAGTTAGAGATCGTGGCGACCTCCACTATGGATATGGATCTAGACATGTATTTTGACCGACTTTATGAGGGGTTTTGGTATCCCAGCGAGAAGGAGCAGCGCCTCGCCGAGCAGGCGGGCCGTCCGGATGAAGCTCATGCCGATTTGGTGGCCTCGGAGGTAATTCTAGAGATCACATTAGCTAAGTTACCGCCGTATGTTCGGCCAGAATTGACTAATGACTAGACAACCCTCTAAGGCCGAGGAACTAGCCGAGACCCAAGCCGAAGCGGAGCGGCTACTCCAGCTACAAAAAACCCTGGAACTCCACTTAGCTCCTCAATTCCTGCGCTCCGTCCACGACGTGCTGGACGAGGAGAATACTTGCGCCGCTATGAAGGCCTTGCTGGGGGTCTCTGGTCGACTCCTACTCGTGACGTTAGACCATACGTCCGCCGTCTGGCGCCGAGCCTTTCTCCACGCGTGGCGGCAAGAGGTAAAGACGACCCTCGCCCCGGAAATGAAAGGAATTGAAATGCGTAAATTACTAACGACGGCTCTACTCGTTTCGACCGCCTTCGCCGCCTCCCCAGCGCTCGCCCAGGGCTGGTATGGCGGTGGCTATGGCTACGGCCCTGGCTACGGCTATGGCCCTGGCTATGGATATGGATATGGCTACGGCCCCGGCGGGGCGATCGCGGGCAGCCAAGAGCAGGCGCCTTACCCTCCGTATAGGGGCCGTGGCCGCTGCCCTCGCGGGTATTACTTGGCGTCTGATTATCGGTGCTATCCCCGTTACTGACTTTTTGGAGCGCGCATCGCAAGGTGCGCGTCACGAAGCGCCAGCACCAACGCTTCAAGGATGGCTGGGGGAACTCTTGACCACCATGGCAAAGAGCGTGCTCGATAGCTGGAGGATTATCTGAAACGGCTCGACGCGGGCGATGCTGAATGAGACAATTGCGGTAGGGGGAGAGCGCTTGCACACACAAATTGTCAAGAGAGGCGGGTTACGCGCGCGCCCGTACCAATTGCCCCAAAGTAGGGCGATTTACCGTCCGGCGAGTCATGGACGGGTATAACTTGGTAGCGGCGCCCGTTCGACGTCGCGTTCGCGTACACCACCGCGGCGCGTAGCTGTTTGATGAATACTTCCCACGGACCGTAGCGGCCGCCCGTACCCGGACGGCTGCGCAGGATGGCCGCCATCCGGACATCAAAACCGGGCGGCGGGGTCCAGGGGATGACTAGGCTGGCGCCGATCTGGAGCGTGGCGACCTCGGCGGGCAGGACAGTTGGGTGGCGTCCGACCAGTTACTTAAACAAGAAAAAGATAAAAAGAATGAGTTCGGTATTCCTAATGGTAATAATAGCTATCGATAGTTACAATAATAATTAAGTATGATTGTGCATGGTTGGTAAGTAAGGAAGAAGACAAAATTACATCCCAATTTTGAGGGAGTCAAGAGGATTTTGAGGCATTTTGAGGCATGGATGGTAGCGTTCGCCAGCACTGAAGGGAATTTAGACCAAATATCCAAGGATGTAAACGCTCCCAATTCTCTATATGACACATATGATGGATAACCATACAATTTTGAGGGTGTCTTCGCAAATAGAATGAGACTGTTTCATCACTAGCTGAGGTCCTATGATGATAGGTACCTTCCTTCCACTTCGTACCATCCCCGATAAGCTCGTGACAAATTTCGCAAACACCACACTCTTCCAAGAATTCTAGACGTTTAGTTTTACTTGAAAATTCCGCGCGGCGATCAAAAATAGAAGTATCAGCAGGTTGTGATGCGCGGGACGATATAAGAGCATTGTGACGTTTAAGTTGTTTGGCTACACAGCCCTGGGACACACCAAATTTGAGATGGGTGGGGAATAAAGGGAATCTCTGCTTCTTGAAGCCGGTTTTTAACAGTATCTATAGAACAATTAAAATGCTTAGCTATTTTAGGAATGCTTAGATCCGACTAACCAGAAATCGCAGTAACGGTGATGCAGGGCTTCCGCGTGCGCCGGGTCGCTGAGCCGGATCGTCTCGATGACGTCTTCCAAGGTGAGATTGACGAAGCGGACCTTGCCGTCCGCGGGCTCGCGCAAATATGCGTTGTAGGCATCCGTGGCGTCTTGGACGTGATAGTTTAGGGCCGGCGCGATCACGACGAGATACCCTTCGTCGTAGAGCCCGTTTCACGCGAAACCTTCCGTAGCAACGATCATCTGTTGCGCCAGGTTGCCAAGGTTTTGGATTTAAGCGGTGTGCCGCACGCGATGTCGACCGACCAGGACATGATGTGCTGCGCGCGCCGCCAGCGGCCGATATATAAATTTCACGTAGTCCATCTCGCACCGTCCATTCGCATCACCTGCCGCACAGGCTGGCGCCGCGGCACTTTCGACTTCTCACCAATTTCGAACGCCCCCGCTTCAAGACCCTGCTAGAGCTTCAGCGCACGCAAGCGCAGTGCGTTCATGATCACCGACACGGAGCTGAGCGACATCGCGAGCGCGGCAACGATCGGACTGAGAAGGAGGCCGAAGGCGGGGTAGAGGACGCCGGCGGCAATCGGGATGCCGATCGCGTTGTAGGCGAATGCAAATACCAGATTTTCGCGGATGTTACGCATAGTCTCCCGGCTCAAGACAATGGCCCGCGCAATGCCTGCAAGATCGCCTTTCACCAAGGTAATGCCGGCGCTCTGGATCGCGACTTCGGTTCCCCATGGCAATGCCGACAGCGGCCTCGGCCAAAGCCGGGGCGTCGTTCACCCCGTCACCAGCCATGGCGACAATGCGTCCCTCGGCCGTGAGTTTTTTGACAATGCGATTCTTGTCCTGCGGTAGGATGTCGGCTTCGACTTCCTTGATGCCGAGCTTGCGGGCGACAGCCTCGGCCGTCGTTTTGTTGTCGCCGGTCAGCATCACGATCCGTATGCCGTAGCTCCGCAGGGTATCGAGGGCCGCTCGCGTCGTTGCCTTAATCGGGTCGGCGATGGCGATGACGCCACCCGGCTTGCGGTCGATCGCAAGAAACAGGGCTGTCGCCCCGTCGCCGCGAAGCTCGTCGGCCTTGTGTTTAACATCGCCGAGCGTGACGCCAAGATCGGTCATCAACTTCGCATTGCCGAGCGCCACGACCCTGCCGCCGATTTTGCCGGTAACGCCTTTGCCGGTGACCGAGGCAAAGTCCGTCGGCTCTTGGGTAGAAGCACCGCGATCCTGTGCGGCAGTGACGATGGCTGCGGCGAGTGGGTGTTCGCTGGAACGCTCAAGACTAGCCGCCAACGGTAGAATTTCGGACTCCGAAAAGCCCGCTGCCGGGATGATGGCTGTGACCTTGGGCTTGCCTTCCGTGAGGGTGCCGGTTTTGTCCACGACCAGGGTGTCGACCTTCTCCATGCGCTCAAGAGCTTCAGCTGACTTGATCAGGACGCCAGCGCCAGCGCCTTTGCCGACGCCCACGCCGATCGACATCGGGGTGGCTAGGCCAAGCGCGCAGGGACAAGCGATGATAAGGACAGAGACCGCCGCAATCAGAGCGTAGGAAAGTGCAGGCGCGGGGCCCCATAAGGCCCACGCGACGAACGCCATGACAGCCACGCCAAGGACCGCCGGGACGAAATAGCCAGACACGGTGTCCGCCATTCGCTGAATGGGCGCGCGGCTCCGCTGCGCCTTGGCGACCATCGTCACGATACGCGCGAGCATGGTGTCCGCGCCCACTTTGTCGGCGCGCATGACCAGAGAGCCGGTTCCGTTGACGGTACCCCCGATCACTTTGTCGCCGGGTTGCTTGGCGGCGGGCATCGACTCGCCCGTAACCATGGACTCACCCACTGCACTCTTGCCTTCAAGCACTTCGCCATCGACCGGCACGCCGTCGCCGGGCCGTACGCGGAGACGATCGCCGACCTGAACCAGTTCAAGCGCCACTTCCTCGTCGTCGCCTCCAGGCTTCAGGCGGCGCGCTGTTTTGGGAGCCAGTTTAAGCAAGGCGCGGATCGCGCCGCCGGTCTGCTCGCGTGCGCGCAATTCCAGCACCTGGCCTAGCAATACAAGAACGGTGATGACGGCGGCGGCTTCGAAATAAACGGCAACAGTGCCGCCCATCTCCCGAAACCCTGCGGGGAACATGCCCGGCGCAAATGTCGCAAAGACGCTATAGAGGTAGGCGGCGCCCGTCCCGAGGGCGATCAGGCTGAACATGTTCAGGCTGCGATGGACGACCGACGCCCAGGCACGTTCGAAGAAGGGCCATCCCGCCCACAACACGACCGGCGTGGACAGTGCGAATTGAATCCAGTTGGAGATGCGCGGCGGGATAAGATCATGCAGCCCAAGCGCGGGAATATGGCCTCCCATTTCCAGGATGAAGACCGGCAAGGTGAGAGCCAGCCCGACCCAGAACCGCCGGGTCATGTCCACGAGTTCACGGTTCTCGCCGACATCTGCCGTCGCCTTGACTGGCTCCAGCGTCATTCCGCAGATGGGGCAATTGCCCGGCCCCACCTGGCGTATCTGCGGGTGCATTGGACAGGTGTAAATGGCGCCTGCGTTGATCGGAGCTGGTGGCGCCATTGATATTGCCCCTGGGTGTGAAGTTAAGCCATATGGCTGATCACTCTAGCAGGACGAGGCTTATTGTTACTTGTATGGCATAATTGACGGGATAACAACAATATGATTTCCCCGGCCCTCTCGCCACGTGTAATTCTCGTGCGCGCCGCAAGCTGGAGAAGCATGAGCCAAGGCACCTTGCAAGATTCCGGCGAGCGACAACGAGGCAATGCGTCGATTTAAGATAGATTAGGGAGGAGAACAATGCACGTGATCCCTGGCTACCCTTCACTCTCCGATGAGGCACGCGGAGTACTAAAATTCCTGTGGCGGAAGTCGCACGTCAAGGATAACTGGGCCAAGGGCGGCGAGATCTCGGACGCGTGGGACAGATGGAGCATTTTCCCCTGGTACATGTATCCTCGCTATGACCTCGAATGGTCGACGCGGGTCGCCGCAAAGATCGCCCAGGAGATCCCCGCCTGGCGCGAGGGCTGCGCCGAGATCATCGAGCTAATGCTTCAACGGAACACCCAGTACGCAGCGTGGTTCGATCTGGTCGAGCAAAAGGGCTTCGATCCCAACCGCGGCCACTACCCCTACGATTACTACGACAAGAACATGCCGCCCGGATGGGCGGGCGTCTACAACGCCCCCGGCTACTACGGAAACGGGCTCGCGACCAAGGTGCCTCCGAAAGAGGCCAGGCGCACCTCACCCTACACCCAACCACACTCACCGGCTGTGGGCCGCACATACAACCCGGACCCAATCTACGGCAACGGCGGGTCCTATATGATGGGCAAGGGCTACCTGCTCAACATCATTGCTCTCTACGAATTTGTCTCTGGCAGCGCGAAGTATGACGAACCGATTGAGCTGGTGTACGACGACAAAATAAAGTTCAAGTATACGCAACTGGAGATGGCAAAAGTTCTCTACGACCAATTTACGGCGCCCGTGGACGAAGGCGGCAGCGATCTCACGCCAGGAATTGATTGTGAAGTAGGGAAGGTCTTTCCGTGGTGTGTCGGCGTGGGTGGCCTTGGTATGAAGATGACCGACAAGTTCCACAACACCAGTTACCAAACCGGCTATTACCGGTGGCTGGACTGGGCCAAGCAGAACCTCGTCGGCGGAGCCGAGGGGCCCGACGGGCCTTATGAGTGGGCCTCGATATATTACGATCGTGACATCCCCTACAACATGAATGGGCCTAAGCATCAGATCCCAGGCAACTGGTTCTGCTGCGCTTACCAGTATTGGCCGGACGACCAGCATCTTGCCAGGCGCTTGTATGCGGGGGCCAAGAAAAAGTTTATGCGGACAGAGCCCGATGGGTCGGCCCACATCAACTTCCCGCCCGAACTCGGTGGCGGCGAGGACTTGGTTGGGTTCGGCGCCGCAGCGGCATGTGCCTGGGAGTTCGGCGACTTCGATACGCATGCACAGCTGATGAGCTGGGCGAATGCTCGCTATCAACCAACTAGGAAGGATGGCGAGTTCTATTATCAATTTGGCCTTGATGAACCCTGGCCTCGGGGTTGGCCAAATGACTGGCTTCTGATGACGGTCGCCGGGGGACAGGGCAGCTGGCATCGCCTGTATAATGAGCCAAACCTGAAGAAATTCCACCAGCCCACGGTCTTTGGCGTTGACTACCCAACGGTAAGTGTTGGGCAAGCCTTTTACGATGAGGGGCTGGGCGCTTTGATGCTGGCCATATTCCCCGGAGACGATAAGAAAGTAGGCAGCAACACGACATTCAAGGTGACAAATCTAAACGGCACGGAACGTAAGGTCTTACAAGACGGCGTGCCTTTTGGCGGGTGGAAGCCCCTCGGCGACGGTGAGATCCAGGTTACAACGACCGTGGATCGTCATGCTTTTGTGATCCGGTAATCGGGCGCGTTTCCTCGAGCATGTCCCGAAAAAGTCGCGCAACCTTTTTGAGGACATGCTCCAGAGGCAACGCGTAGATTGACGGGATTTAGGACCACGCGAAGCCGGACTCCCAAAGGTGAATCCCGTGTACAATTCTCTGCTGGTGTCGACCTATGAACTAGGCCATCAGCCGTTCGGCCTGGCCGAGCCAGCAGCGGTTCTGCGGCAAATTGGTGCCGTCGTGGAAACCCTGGACCTCGCCGTGGAGAGTCTCGATGAAGCGGTATTCCGGCGGGCCGACCTCATCGCCTTTTACGTCCCGATGCACACCGCCACCCGTCTGGCGGCGCAACTGATTGCCAAGGTGCGAGGCTGGAACCCCACGGCCCATATCGCCGCATTCGGGTTATATGCGCCGATGAACGAGATATACTTGCGGCGTCTAGGTGTCCAGACCGTATTGGGCGGTGAGTTTGAAGACGGACTTGCCGCCCTGGCCCGACGCCTCGCGCGCGGTGTGGAAGCGGCGCCGGGCGAGCAGTTGGAGCCGCGCGTGTCGGTCGCCCGCCAAAACTTCGTCATCCCGGATCGTGAGGGGCTTCCTTCCCTCGATCGTTACGCCTATTTGCGGTTACCGAACGGCGATAAGCGGACGGCCGGCTATGTGGAGGCGAGCCGCGGTTGCAAGCACTGGTGCCGGCACTGCCCGGTAGTGCCCGTCTACAATGGCCGATTTCGCATCATCCCCCGGGAGATTGTTCTTGGCGACGTTCGCCAGCAAGCTGTGGCGGGAGCGCAGCACATAAGCTTCGGCGACCCGGACTTCTTTAATGGCCCAACTCATGCGCTCCGCATCGTCGAGGCGGTGCATGAGGAGTTCCCCGAGCTTACCTACGATGTGACGATCAAGGTGGAGCATCTGTTGGTGCATGCCGAGCTGCTGCCGGTGTTACAACAGACCGGTTGCCTATTCGTGACCACGGCCGTGGAATCAGTGGACGACAGGGTTCTGGCCATTTTAGATAAGGGCCACACAAAGGAGGACTTCTTGCAGGTGGTGCGGCTCTTCGACGAGATCGGGTTATCGCTGACTTCAACCTTCGTGGCGTTCACGCCGTGGACCACCTTGGACGGTTACCTAAACCTTTTGAAGGTGATTGCGGAGCTTGGCCTGATCCGATCCGTCGCGCCGGTGCAACTGGCGATCCGCTTGCTGATTCCACCGGGTTCTCGCCTGCTTGAACTGCCAGAGATTCGCGCCCTGGTGGGCCCGCTTGACGAAGCGGCGCTTGTGTATCCGTGGTCTAACTCGGACTCCGGGATCGACATGCTCCAAACGCGGGTTCAGGCACTGGTCCAACGGGTGGGAACCAAGTCGAATGATCAGCTCTTCGGCGAAATATGGAGACTTGCTCACGATCACGCCGGGCGTTCTGCCCCACCCGTGCCTGCCATGGGAACCCGGCGCACGCCGGCTCAGTTTAGCGAGCCATGGTATTGTTGCGCGGAACCGACCCAGGAGCAGTTTGCCCTTCTCTAGTCCCCGCATGGCATGATCAGGGCGGTGCCGCCGCCCCTTTATCCCGCATACGCCGGATGAGGCAATAATTTGCAGCGTCGATGCCGCGATTTAGCTAACATAATCAGCATGTTATTTCGGATCGAATGAGGCCGTCATGGCGAACCCGGCGGGTGAATCGTATGATGGCGCTCTCAGGCTCGATTTCGACCGCCGATTGTTGCTTCACTTTCGCGGATCGGTGGTTACCTCCGACGCAGGCTTGCTCGCATACCGGGAACTGGACGACGCGCTGTGCCTCAGCGCGATGGCGGGTGATGCGCTCTCCGACGCACGCACTGGCAAGAATGGCCGGCATGCACTCGTCGGGATGTTGCGGCAATCCATATTTGGGCGACTTGCCGGATATGAAGACGTGAACGACGCTCAACGCCTGCGCCATGATCCCGCGATGCGGTGGATAGTCGGCGGAAAGGCGGCCTCGGATGCAGCGGCTTCGCCGAGCCAGATGGGCCGCTTTGAGACGCGCTGGCTCACGGCGGAAAAGAACCTTTCGGCGCTCGCTGATCTCTCCGGCAAATGGATCGACAGCGTTCATGGTCGCCGTCCGCCGAGAGGTATCTTGCTCGACATGGATTTCGAGCGTGAGCCCGACGCATGGCGAACAGGAACACAGTGTCTGGAACGGTCACTATGACTGCACCTGCTATCATCCGCTGTTCGTTTTCAACCAATATGGCGATTTGGAACGCTGCGCCCTGCGCCCCGGCAATGTTCACAGCGCCGATGGATGGGAGGCGGTGCTGAAGCCGGTCGTGGCGCGGTATCAAGGCAAGGTCTCACGCATTTATTTCCGCGCCGACGCCGGCTTCGCAAACCCCGAAGTTTACGAATATCTGGAGGCAGAACGGATCAAATATGCGATCCGTCTGCCCGCCAATCACATCTTGCAAGAGAGGATCGGCTATCTGCTCAAACGCCCGGTTGGTCGCCCGTCCAATGACGTCTGCCGATCCCATGCAAGTTTCACCTATCAAGCGGGAAGCTGGTCGCAGCCGCGCCGGGTGATCGCCAAGGTCGAATGGCATCCGGGCGAGCTTTATCCGCGCGTCGGCTTCATCGTGACGAACATGGCGCGCTCCGCCGAGAATGTCGTCGCCTTCTACAACAAGCGCGGCACGTGTGAGCAATGGATCAAGGAAGGAAAAGGCGCAATCAAGTGGACCCGGCTATCATGTCGGTCGTTCGCTGCTAACGCCGTCCGTCTCCAGCTTCATGCGCTGGCCTACAATCTCGGTAATTTTCTGCGCACGCTGGCGACGCCCGAACCGATAAAGGATTGGTCACTGACGAGCCTGAAGGAAAAGCTGATCAAGATCGGCGCGAAGATCGTGAGCCATGGCCGCTATGTCGCGTTTCAGATGGCCGAAGTCGCCATTCCGAAAAATCTCTTCGCGGACATCCTACGAATGATCGCCGACCTGCGGCCGCCGCCCAATCCAGCGCCTGCGTGAAGTGTTCGGTCGTCATGCGTCGAGCAAAAACTAAGGGAGAAGTGCGTCTTGATCACAACCGACTCTGTATTGTCCGGTGCGCGATCCGCCCATGTCACTGGTTTTGGTGTGCCGGAGCACCACAGCAGCGCCGCAGCGCGGCAATCTCAACCTCAATAAGCGGGCGATCCGGAAAATAATGCCGGTATAGGACGAATGTCCGATGTCACGGCAGGAGATCAATGATACGCGCTTGGCACATTCCCGGTTATCTGGGGAATGCCAGTTTATATGTGTTCGAACGCCACCTTCGCGAGGAGCGTTCGGCACTGAACCAGGATGACGCGCATAGAATTCTGGGATGGAGTTCGCGGATCGGGTCCCTATCAACAATGCGCGCTCAAGATGCGCTTTGAATTATCCGGGCTAACTGGTGGCATCTTTGCCCATCGTAAAACTCCTTCCACTCGCTTCATTTCCCGTTCTCCCCGCCCCTATAATAGCTGTCGTAGAACGCGTCGAAGCATTCACTAAATGCCTTGTCGCGGACGGCGTCGCAAACCGCCGCCGGTGGGTTGCGCGACAATGCGGGATTCATCGCAACGGAAGCGACAACGAAGGCGAGGCCGAGGGCAAGCGGGGCGGCCATTTTCAGGGCTTTGCTCATAACCGTGAATTTGCCAGCGCTTCTGAATTCGTGTCGAGAAGTCTTAACGAGCGCGCGTGAAATGGCGGCGCGCGGGAAGGGCAGGGCAGGGCAGGGATCAATTCAAAGACATGCCCGCACGTCGGTCGCCGCGAAGTCGTCGCCCTTGAACAGCAAGGGCGCGTTCATCATCGCGGCGAGCGCGTAGGCGGCGCAATCCGCGAGATTGAGCCGCGCCTTTGGGTCGATGCCCTTGCCGTAGCGGTCGAAGGCGGCGGCGGCGGCGCGCACCTGCACCTCGTCGAACGGGACAATTTCAATTTCGCTGTCCGTCAGCAATTGCCAGAGACGCGCGACGGCTTGGGGACCGTGGCGCACACGCAAGATGGTTGCCGTCTCGTGCGCGTTGACCGCCGACATGACGCAACGCTCGTCGCCCCCGCGACGATGTTTTCAAAAGCTTGCTCTTCGGGTTCGTGGAAAAGAATAGCGAGCAGGGCCGAGGTATCGACGACAATCATAGGGCGCTAAGATCGTCCACGATTTCGTTCGGGGAACGCGGATCGAGGATCGGCATGGCCGCGATTTCCGCGCCGATCCGGTCGAGGCTCGCCCGTCGGGCGGCAACAGCGGCGGGGGATTGGTCGCGCCGTCTCTGCGGCTCCTGCAAAACACCGGCGGCGCGCGCCGCCGCATCGAGCGCTTGCCTTATGGCCTATAGCCGAACCGCCGGCGTGCATTGGCCAGATCGCGCAGCCGGCACCGGAGCTCGGTATCAGGCGGCCGGCGGAATTGATACCGGATGCTGGTCCGATCGGCGGCGATGACGGAGCAGGCCCGCCGCTCGCTCATCTGGAACATCGTCCGAAGATGAGCGACAGCCTCGCGCTTTACGGCGGGCCCTACCATTTTTTTCCCAGAAGTTCGCGCAGGCCTCAAGTTAGCAGTTCAAACGACCGAAGCTGTAAGCGCATCGCCGGTGAATGTCGGTTAAAGCGAAATCGGAGGAAATGAACGTGGTCGCCTATATCGTCTTCACGCGCGAGAGAACCCGCAACCAGGCGGAGCTCGACACTTATTCGCAAAAGGTCCCGGCCTCCATGCCGGGGCACGCCCTCACGCCGCGCGCATTCTATGGCCGTCTGAAAGTGCTCGAGGGTGCGGCGGTCGAAGGCGTGGTCATTCTCGAGTTTCCCACCTTCGACGAGGCCAAGGCCTGGTACGACAGCCCCACCTATCGCGAGGTGCGCGAGCATCGATACAAAGGCGCCGATTATCGCGTCGTCATCGTCCAAGGCGTGTGACGCGAAGCGCCATAGAGCCGACCCTATCACCTGGGAGATGCTCATTTAATCACTGAAAAGATCGACCATGCTGGAGAGATGTCCATCTTTGCCCCAAAGCCCTCGTCCAAATACGGTTGCCAGCGAACCGCATCTTGCAAGAAAGGTTCAGCCATCTGCTGACGCGCCCGATTGGGCGGCCGCCGAACGAAGTGCGGCGCTCCTATGCGAACTTCACCTATCAAGCCGGGAGTTGGACAAAATCCCGCCGGGTCGCGGCCAAGGTCGAATGGCATCCGGGCGAACTCTATCCGCGTGTCGGCTTTATAGTCACCAACATGAGCCGCCCGGCCGAACGCGTCGTTGCTTTCTACAACAAGCGCGGAACATGCGAGCAATGGATCAAGGAAGGCAAGGGCGCGATCAAATGGACGCGATTGTCATGTCGGACGTTCGCCGCGAACGCCGTCCGTCTCCAGCTTCATGCGCTGGCCTATAATCTTGGCAATTTCCTGCGCACTTTGGCGACGCCAGAGCCGATCAAGGATTGGTCGCTGACGAGTTTGAAGGAAAAGCTCATCAAGATCGGCGCGAAGGTCGTCAACCATGGGCGCTATGTCGCGTTCCAGATGGCCGAGGTCGCCATCCCACGGAATCTGTTCGCCGACATTCTGCGGCTCATCGCGGAACTTCGACCGCCGCCAGTCACATCAACCGCGTAAAGCCTTCGTTCGTTACGCGTCCGAGCCAAACTCGCGAAAGAGGTGCGCCTCAATGACGGAAAATTCGGCAATTTTCAACGCTCGGCATGGCGCCGGCTCGTTCCATCCCCATCGACAGCTCGCGCCAACGGCGCAGGATTGCCTAAAACGCGGGAACGGGGCAAATTGGCGAATGACCCGGCAGCTATCTGGTGAATGTCGGTTAAAGCGAAATCGGAGGAAATGAACGTGGTCGCCTATATCGTCTTCACGCGCGAGAGAACCCGCAACCAGGCGGAGCTCGACACTTATTCGCAAAAGGTCCCGGCCTCCATGCCGGGGCACGCCCTCACGCCGCGCGCATTCTATGGCCGTCTGGAAGTGCTCGAGGGTGCGGCGGTCGAAGGCGTGGTCATTCTCGAGTTTCCCACCTTCGACGAGGCCAAGGCCTGGTACGACAGCCCCACCTATCGCGAGGTGCGCGAGCATCGATACAAAGGCGCCGATTATCGCGTCGTCATCGTCCAAGGCGTGTGACGCGAAGCGCCATAGGGCCGACCCTATCACCTGGGAGATGCTCATTTAATCACTGAAAAGATCGACCATGCTGGAGAGATGTCCATCTTTGCCCCAAAGCCCTCGTCCAGACAGCGGTTAGGTGGGAAGACGTGAGCCGTTGAGCAATAGTGCAGAACGCGGCGCTTTTGACCCGCCCGAAGCGACGCAAACGTAACCCACGAGTTTCTAGCCATTTAGGGCGCTTTGCGCTAGATTGTTCCCATGATTAATCTGTCTCAGGAAACCGAAGACCTCGCCAAGCGGCTTGCCGCCGCGCAGCGCCAAGGCGTTTGTTGATTGGCTCAAGAACGAAACCGGGGTCGATCCTGCGGCGGCTTATACCAAGTCTCGCTGATCACGACCGATAGGCCCACTCTCTTGTTCCGATGGAGATGATTTTCCAGGGCATGTCGATGAGCTTGTTCCAGGCGAAGCAGCAGTGGTCGAGAATGTCGTCGTAGGATTCGAAGACGCGGTTCGAGAGCCAGTTGTCGCGCATGAATTGCCAGATGTTCTCGACCGGATTGAGCTCGGGCGATTTCGGCGGCAACGGCAAGAGCGTGATGTTGTCCGGGACGGGAAGCTTCGCCGAGACATGCCACCCGGCCTGATCGAGAAGAACGAGCGCATGCGCGCTTGGTGCGACCGCAAGCGAGATTTCTTCGAGATGCAGGGCCATGGCCTCGCTGTTGCAGGAGGGTAGTACGAGCCCGGCGCCTTTTCCTTCGGCCGGGCAGATGGCGCCGAAAATATAGGCTGAACTCGTCCTCTGGTCGTGCGGCGCCGAAGGCCGTGTCCCGCGTTTCGCCCATCGGCGGGTGACCTTGTTTTTCGGCCCGATCCGAGCTTCGTCTTGAAACCAAATCTCTATCGGCTTGCCAGGAGCCTCTTTTGCGGCGGTCTCCTCCACGAGGGCGAGAAAGTTTTTTTAAAAGCCGCCGCGGCTTCCTCGTCTTGCGCATGATGGCGCGGTCGCGCCGAGAGCTTGCGAAAGCCCATATGCCGCAGCTCGCGGCTGAGCGTCGGCTTGGAGATCGAAACCCGGAACTCTTCGAAGAGCCACTGCGCCAGATCGATCAGCCGCCAGCGGACGACGCCATGCAGGGCGGGAATCGGCCCATCTTCCACGACCTGCCGCAAGGCTTGGCGCTGGCGCTCGCCGAGGATGCTGGGAGCGCCCGGCGCTTTGCCGGTCAAGAGACCATCAGGACCTTTGGCGTTGAAACGGACAACCCAGTCGCGCACGATCTGCACCCCGACCCCGCCGATCCGCGCCGCATCCGGCCACGAGCCGCCATCATAAATCTCGGCCAGTGCCAAGAGACGCCGGGTCTGATCGGGGTCACGCGATCGCCGCGCCAGCATGCGCAGGCCAATCGTGTCAAAGTCAGAGCGAAGCGGAACCGGAGTCGACATGGCAAACTCTCCCAAAAGCTGTTTGCCATGGTGAATCAGATAAATGCCGATTCGGGAATCCGCCTCAGGAGTCAAACTTTCAGAGACTTGGTATTATTGGCGAGATACGCAGATTGGGGCCTTGAAAGTGGAGCTGTTTCGCGTCGAACCGGGTCAGTTGCTCAAGACTGTAGAAGGAGCGATGCAAGAAAATTAGGGAGCGACCTTCCCTGACAAGTTGGTTGCGCGCGCCGGCAACTGCCCAAGGGCGTCGGCCTGGAGAAATGGCGCAAGTTGCCGACAGGGCTAACCTCGCATTTCCGGCTGTTTCACGTTGCCTATGACAGCCTGCCCCCCGTCATTGACGTAGACGTGCTCGACGCGAACGTACTGTTGCCCACCGTGACGAAGCCGTCGAAGCGCCTCGACCTGGGTCGCATAGGCTCTTAGCAACCGCGCCGCGGCCGATCCGAGCGCCGCCACTCGCAGCTCACTCCCATGCCCACCTCCGAGCCTGGCGAGGACCGCCATCGCTGCAGTGTGCGTGCAGGCCATTTGAACGGCTAGCGCTCCCTCGATCTCGTCCTTCGGGGCGGCGGCCTCAATCATGGCAAGCGCGGCATTCACGGCGGTTTCTGAGATGCCGCCAAATGGTAGCCGGGCCGCTGCTTGCAATTGGACCAATGACGAATTGACAAAAGCGCTCGAACTCGTGCCGAGTGCCCTCTTGAGCCTATCCCACCAAGCCCTGGTCTCGCCGTCGGGCGGATATGGTTTCGCCCGGTCCGCGTCGATGCGCCGCAACTTGACTCGCACGGGAGGGCGGCGCGCGACACTGGCAACCGCACCATTCGGAATGTTGCTTTTCGTTGTCATGGTGTGTTCTCAAGCTTGCCGAAGGACCGAATAAGTGACCGAAGCCACCGACGCTCTTCGATCGCCTCCGCTGTCCAGCTTCCGTCGGTAAAGTTGCCGTTTCGAGCGCCGCGGGGGGCGCCGAGGCTCAACCCGCCATGCAGGCGACACCGCTTTCGGCCGCGCATGGTCGGACATTGGCATGGCGCACCCACGCGCGTCGTCGCCCCGCATCGTGGCGCTCGCCGTAAGTTGTCAAGTCGTGTCCCGATACTCTGGTGCATGGGGTTGATCTCAAATTTTTTGTCCCACCCTGGGGGGTGTGACTTCCTATTCTCGAATGATTCGTAGCGTGATGTGTGGTTGACGGCGATGCGAACCCTCCCTTTCGTTAGTTCGATTACATTCGTCTCGCCGATGACAACGCTGCCAGCTAGAGTCATGCCGAGGCTGCAGTTGCGGCCATGTGCCTCGCGCGCGCGTATCCAAAAACTTGCGCTTCTTGCTCTCCTTTGAAAAAATCAATAACTTACGAGAATATGACTTGATCTCCTTTGTGGTCTTTTGCACTCCTTTGATTTCCCATAGAAGCGCAACAAGTGCAGGATCAAAGCGTGGAATTTGCGCTTCCATGGTCATGACAGCCCCCAAAACGAGTGCGCTCCGGCGCCGAAGCCGTCTTTGCGCTTGATGACCTCGCCGCCTTCGGAGGCGCGTTTCAGCGTTCCCCATGAGATATTTTGAGCCGCTGCCTCCGTTTTGACTTCGTCTTGCGGCCGCTCGCCTTTTGACAAAGCCGCCCGCAGGAACCGTTTCGCCTCATCCAGCTTGGAAACCCTACCCGTCTCGCCTTCGGCATCGTTCAGCAAATCGAGAGCGTTCCCCTCAAGCGGCAATTCCCAGACAATGCGGGTTGCTTCGATGTCCGGGCATTCGCACAAAGGCGCCGCGTCGATATGATAGCCAAAGCCGCCGTCTTTCGGCCCGATGTTGTTCTTTGCGCGAACCATGATTCGCTCTGGTTCACCGTCGCCCTCGGCTTTGTTTTCGGCAGCGAGCATGACAATTCGGGGCACCGCGCCATAAGCGAGAGTGCCGGTTACACGCTCGAGTGGGTCTTTGCCTGATGTCCCTTTCGAGACGTGGGTAACGCCGCCGCCGGCCGCGTTCAATGCTTCAACGAATTCTACAAACGGCGCCAAGCCGGCGCGTGTCTCCGCATTTTTGTCCGAGTTGCGAGTCGTGGGAACGGCCGCGACGACCGGATCAAGAAAGACAAAATCAACGCCGCCCGGAATCGTCGCGGCTTTTGCTCTAAGTGAGTCCATGTCGGTTGCAGGATTAAATGGCCGCTGTTTGCCCTTCGCGTCGCGGTGACCGCGAATAATGAAAACGCGGCCGAGGTCCGCGTCCATGCGCATCAAGCGCGGGATAATCGTATCGGCGTGGCCGTCTTCGCTAGTCCATATCAAGACGTTGCCAGCGGCCGCCCGCGTTCCGTCCGGCCATGTTCCGCCCGATGTAATGATTGCCGCGAATGCGAGATAGATTGTCGTCTTGCCGGTTCCGGGCGCGCCGGCAATGATGTGTAGCTTGCCGCGTGCGAGCCAATATTTCCAAAGCCATGAAATCGGCTCCGGCGTTATCTCGCTCGCTTTGATAAGGAAGGTTTCACCAAACGCAGGCAGCTCCAGCGCATTCACAGACCGCCTGTCCGGCGGCCATTTCCTGAAAAACGCCTCGCCATCGCCATTCAGCGGCGACGCATCGTCAAACGGGATGTCCGGCTCAGTCAGCGCGTCGCGCACAGCGCCGGGATTCGCGCGGTGGACATCATTCCAGTCTGGTCGTTTTGCCATGATCAGCCGCGTCCTTTTATGTGGACTTCGGTTCCCATGGCGGCGATCAGCCGGGCGGCCTCTTTTGCAAACTGCATTCCCGTTTCGTCGCGATGCGCGAATATCGTGGTGCACTCGACATAGGGCGGGAGCGCCGCGACAATCTTTGGCATATTGCCGGCCGAGCCTGCCGCCCAAACGCCCAAGCCGGTTTCTTCAAAAACGCTCAGCCCGTCCTCAATCCCCTCTGTGATCGCAAGCCCGAGACTATCATTGACCGGCGCCAGCACGATCGGCAAACCAGACATTGGCCCGAGCATGATTTTGGTCGGATCGATCGGCGCCTTGCCGCCGTCCGGCGTCAGCCTCGTGATGTGCACGCCTGTGACAACCCCGGGCGGATCGATCACCCCCGGTTCTGGCTCTTCGCAAAAGCCAAAAGCGGCGATCATGGCGGGCGGATGCTTGGCGTTCGGAGGAAGATAGCCAAGCGTTGGCGGGATCGGGCCGCCATAGCGGCGCGTCTGCCGGAGATACAAAACCGCCGGGCAGCTTGCGGTAACCGGTTCACGAAGGCCCCATAGCCAGGTGGACTTGCGTGCGTTATCCGGGGGCTGCGTGACGGCCTTGGCGGGCTGGCCTGCGGGCTCGCTTTGCCAGCCTGTAGCCCGTTTCCGCGACCGCTCTGGGCTAAATTCCGGCAAGCCGAGCTTTGCGCGAATGTAGTCGAGGCAAACCAGCGGATCATCGCCCGCGAAGCTATTGACGAGGAAGCCGTTGGGCGCCGTGACGGAAGGCGTGACGCTTAAGGATCGATCGCGCGCGCTATGGCCGGGCCCTGCGCAAATCACGCCCCTGCCGGAAACGTCGCCGCCCAGAGCCGCGGCCCATGAACGAAGATGCACAGTCATGGGCAATTCTCTTGCATGAAGGCTGCAAGGGCCTGACTCGTTCCGTTCGACTGCGAGGAGACCTGGTACTCATGCGGTCGGCTGTCCTCCTGTCGCCGGTGGGCGGAACGGGCGTCATTGAGCTTTTGTAGCTGTCGAAAAGCCGTGGCGGCCTCGCGCAAATTTTGGATGGCAATCTGGATTCCGCGCTCGGCACAGCCGTCATCGCCGAGCGTTATGTCGTCGGCGGCATGCAACGCCTTGATGCCCGCGATGCGTAACGCCTCGGCGACAAAATCACGTTGAAGGGCCGCGATTGCCTCTTGAACATGGACATGCTTTTCGCTACTCTCAATATCGCTTCCAGCCACGGAATTGATATCGAGAGGCCCCGCCCTGCCAGGCGGGGCTTCGTTTTGAGCGGCCATCGATCACGCTCCCTCATCGGCGAGCCGATCAATCTCTGCTCCCGGCACGAGGGTGCGCCCCCCGATGCGAATGAGTTTAATTTTCCCTGCAGCGGCGAGCGCGTAGAGATGACTTCTGGATATTTGCAGCGCAGCACAAGCGTCGTTGACATGCCATGCGCGCTGGCCATTCGGCGATGATGATTTCTTGCCGATAGGGGCGCCACCTAGCTCTGGCCGGATAGCGACATGAGAAGTTGAAGTCATATAGTCATCCTCAGGTATCGTTCCGCACCACCACAGGCGGACACGCTGGGACGAGCAGAATCAAATTCTTGAGTTGGGCTAAACGCAGGGCGGATCAGATAAATTTTTACGAGTCACCCTGTAGAAGACGGGCGGCGCCACCCCTTGCCCAGGATGGCGTCAATGCGAGCTTCCTCGTCTCTTCTGGATTTCGTCCAAGCCAATCTTTGGGATTTCGTCCTGGCCAGCGCCGAAGCGATGGTATGCGGCGACACGGCATCTTGACCGGGAAACACATCCAAATTCTGCTGAACAGCTTGCACGAATCGCACAAACGGCCCTCTCGGGGTTCGATCCTTCGACGCTTCCGAAGGCGTTGATGCGGTGGCATTTTTGCAAAAATGGTTTTTGTAAAACGGCGCTAGTTCCCACGCGATGGTCCAGGAAACAGTTTCGGGGGGATTGTACCGAGAAAAGAGCGAACCGAGCGAATCCAGCGGCGGAGGGCTGGATTCAAGAGGCTTTTTTGCCTTCCTCCCTTGTGGGATTTCTGCATTCGCCTCTGAAATAATCTGGTCTGCGTCGCGAATTAGAAACCTGAGAGAGAGCAGCAACTCACCAATCGCCTTCGGACCTTTGTCATGTTGATGGCTACAAAACAGGCTCAAAAACCCAACGCGAGTATCGAATTCGTGGGCAGGACTTAGGGCAGAAAGAAGCTTGTCAGCATGACTTCGGACCGACTCGGCGTGCCGCTTCCGTTGAGTAGGAGCTACCTTGCGAGAAGATGACATTTCGCAAGCGTACAGCCCCCTCGCCCTTAAGACAGCAAGATCTTTACCTAACGACGCAAGATCCGTTTTGTCCGCCGCTATACCGACCGCTTGGACAATCCGTTTCACAACGTCTTCATCGACAGGCTTGAGTGCCTCCAAGAGCTTCAACAATCCCGACATGAAGTGCCTCGATAATCTTCGATTCAACTTGACCTGTAGCCGTACTCATCTTCTGCTCTAAAACGTTCACCAGCCTATTGAAGCCCTAGCCAAATCGCCGTCCAGACTTGTCGGCTGGCCGGCCTATCCCCGTGTGTCTCAATTGCGGCTCATGCCGCCCTATTTTGCCTTCATCATTGGAACCACGTTAGAGCCCGCCTTCGGCTCGCAAAATCCCGCCCAGGCTTCCATCAGTGCTCGCCGCTTCTCTAAGGCATCCCCACGCCGATAGGCTTGCTCGGCCTTGTCACCGATGGTGTGGGCTAACGCCGCTTCGGCAACTTCGCGAGGAAAATGCGTCTCGTTCCCCGCCCAATCGCGGAAAGCTGAACGGAAGCCGTGAACCGTGACGCCATCAATTTGCAATCGGTGCATTACTTTGGCCATCGACACATGAGACAGTGGCTTTCGACCATGAGGACTCGGAAAAACATAATCGCTCGTCTTGGCGTCGCCGAGCTTTTCGAGGATCGCGAGCGTGCGCTCTGAAAGGGGAACGCGATGCTCTCGGGCCGCTTTCATTCGCGCCGCTGGCAAGGTCCAGACCTTCGCCTCCACGTCGATTTCAGACCATCGCGCGCCATAGACTTCGCCGGACCGCGTCGCTGTCAGAATGCAAAATTCTAGCGCCATTGCGGCGATGGCGTTGCACTCACGCAACTGAGCGATGAAAGCAGGAACGTCCCGATAGGCCATCGCGGCATGATGGCCGCGCGTAAGCTTCCCGCGCTTCGGCAAGAGGTGCGAGAGGTGGCCGCGCCATGCCGCCGGGTTTTCGCCCGATCGATGGCCTTGCGCCTTGGCCGCGTCCAGAACCGCCTCGATGCGCCCGCGCAATCGCGAGGCGGTTTCCGGCCTCGTTTGCCATAGGGGCGTGAGGACGGCCAGAACCGCCGCCGTGTCGATTTCGTCGATCGGGCGAGACCGGAGCGGCGCGGCGAATTCCATGAGCGACGCGCGCCACTGCGCCCGATGCTTTTCGTTGCGCCATTCGCTTTCCTTCGCAGTAATGAGGGCGTCGGCGATAGCGCCGAAGTTGGGCTTCTCGGGTTTGATTTCCGCCCCCGCGTCGCGCGCTTCGATCGGATCAAGCCCCGCCGCGACCTGAGCCCGGCACTCGCGCGCCAGTTCTCTGGCGCGGGCGAGGCTCACGCTACCCGCCGAGCCGAGTCCCATTTCGCGGCGCTTGCCGTCCTTCTTCCACATGAAAAGCCAAGAGCGCGCGCCCGATCGCGTCACGTTGAGGTACAGCCCGTCGCCGTCTGAATGGCGGCCGGGCTGGGCGATGGTCGCCACGGCCCTTGCTGAGAGTTTCTTGACTGCCTTCCCCATGTCTTCCCCACCATATTCCCCACCCGTTGACGTGGATTATAGCGGACAACCATGGATCATGAAAGACAGGATCGAGCTATAAAGCGTTGAAATTAAGGGTTACAGCGGACAGCCTCAAATCGCGTCGCACGCTAGTTTGTCGGACTCTCACTCCGACCACTATCTTTTTGCTGAATGAGACCGCGAAAGCAGCCGTTGCGGGCTTTGAGGATGGGGCGTTGCCCTCCCCTTTTGTCCCGCCTCGGGGCGAGGGCGGCGGTTCATCCCGGCAGGGCGCGCGCGTTGATCGTCAGCATTTGCCGCGGATCGGCGCTTTGCCCGGCGAAGAACTGGAATTCGCCTGGCTCCAAAACCGGCTTTAGATCGCGGCCCGGAAAAGCGAGCGCCGCGGCGGCGAGCTTGAAGCAAACGGTTCCGCCTTCGCCCGGAGCGAGGGCGATCTTGCCCACGCCCTTGAGCTCGAGCACCGGCCGCGCCACGCTCGCCACGACGTCCCGAGCGAACAAGAAAACCGTTGCTTCCCCGGCGGCGGGGCCTTCGTTGATGACGTCCACCTCGATTGTCAATTCGTCGCCGCGTTTGAATTCAGCGTTGTTGGCCCGCAAATTGGTCAAGGTGAAGCGGCTATAGCTCAGGCCGTGCCCGAAGAAGAACAGCGGCTCCACCGGCATGTCGAGATATTTGCTGCTGTAATGATCGTCGGGATTGGCCGGCCGGCCGGAAGGCCGCGTGGCGAAGAAAATCGGTACTTGACCGACATCGCGGGGCCAAGTGACGGGAAGCCGCCCGGTCGGATTGAATTTGCCCATAAGCACGTCAGCGATCGCATTTCCGGCCTCTACGCCAAGGAACCAGGTGGCGACGACGGCCCGCGCCTTCTCGACGATCGCCGCGATCATCAAGGGCCGGCCCGAGGAAATCAGCGCGATGACCGGCTTGCCCAAGTCGAAAATGGCTTCGGCTAGCGCGCTTTGGACGCCGGGCAGACCTGGGTTGGCCCGGCTCGCCGCTTCGCCGCTCATGTTGGCGGCTTCGCCAAGACACAAAAGAACGAGATCGGCGCCCCGGCAAATCTCCCGCGCGGCGGCGATGCCCAACGTGTCGTCACCAGCGATGGTCACGCCTGGAGCAAAGACAATTTCGGCGTCGGGCAGCGCCACCGCGAGGCCTTTGCGGATCGTGATAGGACCTGCCGCGCTCCCGGCCGCCGCCCACGGCCCAAGCATCTCCGCGCCGGCATCGGCGAGCGGACCGATGAGCGCGATGCGGCGGAAGCTTGGCGACAGCGGCAACACATGGTCATTGGTAAGGACGACGATCGACTGCCGCCCCGCGTCGCGCGCGAGATCGCGCCGGGCCGCGGCAACGCCGGAAGTGGCGGCGCCCGCCGAACCGCGCCGGTAGGGATCGTCGAAAAGGCCGAGGTGCTCCTTGAGCGTGAGCACGCGGCGCGCGGCGGCATCGACCAGGTCAATCGTAACGAGACCGCGCGCGATGGCCTCGGGCAGACCCTGGCAGTAGGCATCGCTCATCATGTCGATATCGACGCCGGCCAGGAGCGCGGCCGCGGCCGCCTCCGCGAGATCGCCAGCGACGCCGTGGCGGAGCAATTCCGCGATCGCATTAAAGTCGCTGACGATCACGCCGTCGAAGCCAATGTCCCGGCGCAGCCAGTCGCGCAGCAACGGAATATGGGCGGTCATCGGAACGCCGGCGACATCGTTGAAAGCCGGCATGATCGCGGCGCAGCCCGCAGCCACCGCCGCCGCGAAGGGAGGCAAATAGACTTCGTGCAAAAGCCGTTCGGAGACATCCGCTGAGGCATAGTCGCACCCAGCCAAGGCGGCGCCATAGGCGCCGAAATGCTTGGCCGTGGCGGCGGCGACGCCGGCGCCGGCCAACCCCTCGGGCAGGCCAGTCCCCTGAAAACCGCGCACCTTGGCTTTCGCGAATTCCGCGCCAACGAACGGGTCTTCGCCAGGCCCCTCGGCGATCCGCCCCCAGCGCGGGTCGCGCGCGATATCGAGCATCGGCGCGAAGGCCACACTGATACCGTCGGCGGCCGCCTCGATTGCCGCCTCGCGGGCGCTGCGTTCCCACAAGAGTGGATCGAAGGAAGCCGCCTCGGCGAGCGGGATCGGAAAAATGGTTTTGTGCCCGTGCAAAACATCGAAGCCGATCAGCAATGGAATGCCGAGCCTCGTCTCTTCCACCGCGAGTTTCTGAACGGCATGCACCTCCCGCGCTCCCCAGATGTTGAGGAGGCTGCCGATCCGCCCGGCCCGAATGCCCTTGGTCACGCCGCTGGCCACGACTGGCCCGGTGATAACATGGCCCACCGCAGCCATATTGAGCTGGCCGATTTTTTCCTCAAGGGTCATCGCCGCGAGCAGCGTGTCGATCCTATTCATTGGCGAACCCCGGTGCCACGATCGCGCCGGGGAAACGGCCTAGCGTGATCTTCGCTGAGGCACATGCTCTCATTGCCGTGCAACCGTGCATTCAAGCCGCCGTTCCCCCGCGCCGTCATCAACTTCCGCGCATACTTCGTTCAACCTTCAAATTTTCGTCCTTCTCGCGTTTTGCCCCCAGGATGGCCGCGTTCAATTCGCCGCCGAAGATGAAAATGGCAGCGATCATGTAGAGAAAGACGAGTGCGATCATCACCGACGCGAGACCCGCGTAGGTTGTGACGTAATTGCGCGCGAATTCGGCGAGGTAGGAACCGAAGGCAATCCCCGCCGCGATCCACATTGCGAACGTCAGCAAAATCCCGGGGGCAATCTCGCGCAGCGATCTTCGCCCGGCTGGCAGAAACTTATGCACGAGGACAAGCGCCAGCAGAAGCACCAAACTCGCGACCGTGAAGCGGCCGAAGGTGATTAGACGGTCGAGATGCTCAAGACCAGGCGCGAAGCGCAGCAAGGCCGTCCAGATCAAGGGCGCGAGAACAACCAAAAAAGCGAGGGTCAGAAGCGCGATCGCGCCAACGAAAACATAGGCGATGGATTCAAGCCGCAACAGCCACCACGGCCGGGAGTTGCGGACGTTGTAGGCGCGGTTGAGCCCGATCCGGACTGCTTCGACGCCACTCGACGAAAAGTAGATCGCCAGAATAACGCCTATCGTGAGGAGACCACTCCGTGTTTGCGTCAACACGTTGTGGATCTCGTTCGCTATGGGTGCCGCTACCTGCTGCGGCCAGGTCTGCAATAGAATGTGTGCCACTTCATCGGCCAGGCTTTTCGAGCCAAAAAAGCCCGCGAGCGCGGTCACAAAGATCAGGAACGGGAACAGCGAAGTCAGGATCGATAGAGCGATGTGACTTGCGATGGCCCAACCGTCATCTTCAGAAAAGCGCATGATGGCATCGTAGAGAACCCTAAGGACAAAGCGCATCGGTCTGCGGCCTCATGCCAGTCAGGAATTAACGAAACCACCGGGCGGGCTTCTCCGTGCATTCACGCACCCGTGCTACAATTTCGAGGCTTTTCCGGAGTTTTTGTAGCGCCTCATTGGCGTTCTTTATTGTCAGCCGACATTCCCCAGCTGACAAGGATTTGATTGCTAAATTTGCGCAACTTTTCCTATTCTGGCAATGCCATCCCCGTTTTGCCGGGCGCAAGCCCGTTTTATAAGCCAGATTGCTCGGTCGAATGCCAAGATTTGCCGGTGCTCTGAGCGCGAATCAGGTTTCCGCCGTCCCGGTTCATGTTTCTAAATCATCATGCTATGGTGATTCGGCGGAAAATGGAACCAGGTGCACATGGACGATCAGACGAAAAAACCCTCCCCGCCCCAGGGTGACGCGGCGGCGTCAGGCCAGAGGCTCGCGCCGCAATTGCGGATGATGGTAAAAACCTTTTGGTATTCGCCCGGCCGCAACAAACTCGTCTTACTTGGAATCGCGGTCTGCGCCGTTGTCGCGCTGACCGCCTTCCTCCAGATCAAACTCAACGCGTGGAACAAGCCGTTCTACGACGCGCTCTCGCTCAAGGACTTTTCGGGTTTTTTGTATCAGCTCGTGGTCTTTGGGGTGATTGCCGGCGCGTTGTTGGCCTTGAATGTCGCCCAGGCCTTTCTTCGAGAACTGAGCAAGCTGAAATTGCGCGAAGGATTGACGCGCGATCTCTTCAATCAATGGCTCGTGCCCAGGCGCGCGTTTCGCCTCTCCGGCGCCGGCGAAATCGGCCAAAACCCAGATCAGCGGATCCATGAGGATGCCCGTCATCTGGTGGATCTCTCGACCGACCTCGGCATTGGCTTGCTCCAATCGACGCTTCTTCTCGCATGCTTTATTACCGTCCTTTGGACTGTTTCGGAAAGCGTAAGCTTTTCCGTCGCCGGCATAAGCGTACATTTGCCCGGCTACATGGTCTGGTGCGCGCTGATCTATGCCGGAATCGCGTCCTATGGAAGCTGGCGGGTCGGGCGTCCGCTAATCGCGCTCAACGCCGAACGCTACGCGCGTGAGGCGGATCTGCGGTTCGGCCTCGTTCAAGTCAACGAGCGCACCCACGCCATTGCTCTTTATGGCGGCGAAACGGATGAAAAGGGTTATCTGAACCGCGAGTTCGATCAGGTCCTTGCGATGATGCGGCGGCTGGTCAGCGCGATCACGCGTCTTACCTGGGTTACCGCCGGTTATGGATGGTTCGCGATCGTGGCCCCGTTCATCGTGGCGGCGCCCGGATATTTCGCCGGCGATATGTCGCTCGGCGGCCTGATGATGGCGGTCGGGGCCTTCAATCAGGTGCAGCAGGCGCTGCGCTGGTTCGTCGATAATTTTAGTTTGATCGCAGATTGGCGGGCCACGCTGTTGCGGGTCGCGAGCTTCCGGCTGGCCCTTGTCGAGATGGACACGCTCGGCGGCGAGGCAGCCCGCATCGAGCTTGTTCCGACGGCCGACGACAGGCTTGTGTTCGACCAGATCAGCATCACGTCACACGGCGGCTGCACGAGGCTCAGCGAGAATCATGTCGTGATCAATCCGGGAGAGCGGATTTTGATCATCGGCAAGCGGCTCGACGGCAAGACCAGTCTCTTTAGCGCGATCGCGGGCCTTTGGCCCTGGGGACACGGGCGCATCTTGCTGCCGCCGGCGCAAACCATGATGTTCATCTCGCAACAAGATTATATACCGCCTGGCACGTTGCGCGGCGCGCTGGCATATCCGGCAGAGCCCTCCCAATTCACGAACGAGGATTACAAGGCCGCGCTGGAGCGGATGAAGCTCACCCATCTGTCGCCGGACCTCGATCGCGACGCGCGCTGGGAACGGGAATTGACCCCCGAGGACCAGGGCAAGCTTGCCTTCGCCCGGCTCCTGTTGCACAAGCCGAGCTGGATATTGCTCGACGAAGTAGCAGATCACCTCGACGAGGAAGCGCGCGGCTTTATCATTGATATTTTTGGCCAGGAACTGGCGGACGCGGCGGTCGTTAATATCAGCAAGGCAGACGCGACGCGAGGCTTTTACACGCGTGTCCTCCACCTGATCGAAGATCCCAAAGGCGAGCGCTTGGCGCCCTTTGCGGGGATCCCCGTAGCAGTACAGCCCGCAAAACAAAAGGCCCCCGCCGTTTGACCGCCGCAATTCGGAATTGCCAGCCGATGCCAGCCTCTAAGAAACCTTCGCCAAGACACAAGCCACCTGCTCATTTGCCGGATGCGGGGCTCGTCGATCTCGTTCAGCGCCAGACTTTCCGGTTTTTTTGGGAGGGCGCGCATCCGCTCTGCGGCCTCGCGCGGGATCGCTCCGGCCTCGCCATGGACCCCGATGACGATCTCGTCGGCACGGGGGGTTCGGGCTTTGCCGTCATGGCGATCATTGTCGCTGCCGAACGCGGCTGGATCACACGGGACGAAGCAGCGAACCGTCTCGGCGTCATGCTCGGTTTTCTGGAACGGGCGCCTTGCTACCATGGCCTGTTCCCGCATTACATGAATGGCCGCACCGGGGCGGCGATAAGGTTTGGCCGCAAGGACGATGGTTCCGACATCGTCGAGACGTCGTTTCTGTTTCAGGGCCTCTTATGCGCCCGCCAATATTTCAATGCGGACAACCCCGCCGAGAAAAACCTGCGGGATCGGATTACCTGGTTGTGGCTCGATGCCGAATGGAACTGGCACGCGCGGGACGGCCGCCATGTCTTGACCTGGCATTGGAGTCCCAACAATGGCTTCAGCCTCGATCACGACATCCGCGGCTGGAACGAATGCCTTATTACTTACGTGCTCGCCGCCGCCTCGCCCCGTTACTCGATCGATCCCGCCGTCTACCATGACGGTTTCGCGCAAAGCCGCACCTTCATCAACCGCCGCCGCTATTACGATCTCGAGCTGCCGCTCGGCCCGGACTTCGGCGGGCCCTTGTACTTTTCTCATTATTCATTCTGCGGGCTCGATCCGCGCGGGCTAAAGGACGCCTACGCAAGCTATTTCGAACAAAACGTCCAGCATACCCTTATCAATTACGAGCACTGCGTCCGCAATCCCAACGGTCATAAGGGCTTCGGAGCTTCGTGCTGGGGCTTAACGGCGAGCGACGATCCGGAGGGCTATGCCGCACATGTACCCGACAACGACAATGGCGTCATCACTCCCACGGCGGCATTATCAAGCTTTCCCTATGCGCCGGAGCACGCGATGCGCGCGCTCCGCCATTTTTACGATGTGTTGGGGGATAGAATTTGGGGCCGCTTCGGTTTCACCGATGCCTTCAGCGAGACCCATGACTGGTACGCAAAAACATATCTCGCGATCGACGAGGGGCCGATCGTGATCATGATCGAGAATTATCGGAGCGGGCTTTTGTGGAAGCTGTTCATGGCCGATCCCGATGTTAGGACTGGCCTGAAGGGGCTCGGCTTTTCCAGCCCGCATGTCAGTTAGGAGGCAAGCCGATGGCAACGGCCGGGGCGACCGGGGGCGTTCCGGGCGACGAAAAGATTCTGTTGCTAGATTGGATGGCGCGCCAAAGCGATGTTTCGGTGGCCCTGATGCTGCGCGCGATTTCGGCGACCCATCTCGTCAAGGAGCGGCCGGGATTTGGTCAAACGATAAGGCCCTCGCGCGGATCGATACTGGCTTCGACCGCGATCGGCTCCTGGGATCCGGACCCCGACTATTTCTTCCATTGGCTGCGCGATTCGGCGCTCGTCGTCGATGCCTTGCGGCATGTGATTGCCGAGGGAGCGTTCGTCGGGGAGGGACTTTCCCGTTTCAAGGAGTTTATCGCGTTCAGCCTCTCTCTCAATCGTCTTGACGGGGCTGTTTTTTTGCGGCTTGCCGGCGATTTTAGAAAAAATGTTGAGCCGTTCTTTTTGCAATTCGTGCGGGACGATAGCGATCTGCAAAAGATCACGGGGGATCGTGTTCTTGGCGAGCCGCGGTTCAACCCGGACGCGACGCTCGACATCTCCAAATGGTCGCGCCCGCAACACGATGGCCCAGCCAGGCGGGCTCTTGCCCTGATGCGCTTTTGGCCTCTCGCTGGCCTCGACGACGCGACCCGCGCGTCCATGCGCGCGCTTATCCTGACCGATCTTTGCTTTATCTTCCGCCATTGGCGCGAGCCCTGTTTCGACATTTGGGAGGAAGAGTTAGGGCACCATTATGGCACCCGGCTTATGCACCATGCGGCGCTCGCCGATGGCGCTTCTTGGATGGAGGAAGCTGGCGTAGACGAAGCGCGCGCGAACACCTTCCGGGACGCGGCGCGCGAGATCGCAAAAACGCTCGACGAATACTGGAACCCAGAAAAGAGCTTTTACGCAAGCCGCCGCGGTGTCGAAAACGGGGTGAGCGGAAAGGATCTCGATTTCGCAACGATTCTCGCGGTGATCCACGCAGGACGCGAAGGGGGAGCGCACAGCGTTCTCGATCCGAGGGTCATGGCGACCCTCGCGCGGCTCGAGGAACTCTTTGACGCAAGCTACCCGATCAACCGCGGCCGCCCGGATGACCGGGGCCCGGCCATGGGGCGCTATGCGGACGACCGTTACTTCAGCGGTGGCGCCTACTATTTTTCAACGCTCGGCGCGGCGGAATTTTACTATGCTCTCGCGGGAGCGGTGGCGGCCGTGGAGGTTCCGGCAACGGCGGACAATAAGGAGTTTTTGCTTCGGTTGGGCACGACGGATGATTCCTTGGCGCTCCCTCAGCGAGCGCCAGAGCATCGAAAACGCCGTTTTGAGGCCTTGCTCCGGCGCGGCGATCAATTCATGGCAACCGTAGCGGCCTATACCCCCGCCTCGGGGGAGCTTTCGGAGCAATTCGACCGAGCAACCGGCGTCCAGACCTCGGCCAAATCCCTCGCCTGGAGCCACGCGGCCTTGATCACGGCGTTCGCGCGGCGGAAGGCCGCCGTCCGCGCCGCCGGCGTCGAACTCTCCTTTGCTCCTCCGTGATCGACAAGCTCGAATTCTTGATCGCGTTGGCGCGGGAACGCAATTTTAGCCGCGCCGCGGAAAGCTGCGGGGTGACCCAGCCCACCTTGTCGGCGGGCATCAAACAGCTCGAAGAGACATTGGGGGTGCTGCTCGTCAATCGCAGCTCACGCTTTTACGGACTGACGGCGGAAGGCGAGCGCGTGCTCGAATGGGCGAGGCGCATCGTCAGCGACGCGCGCGCCATGCGTCAGGATGTTCACGCATCCAAGACCGCGCTCGCCGGGCATCTGACGCTCGCCGCCGTGCCAACCGCGCTCCCCATGGTCGCCGAACTCACCGCGCCTTTCCGGGCCAAACATCCGGACGTGCGCTTCACCGTGCTTTCGAGGACGTCCCGCGATATCCTGTCCATGCTCGACGATTTCCAAATCGACGCGGGCCTAACTTATCTCGACAACGAGCCGCTCGGCCCGCTTCACATGGTGCCGCTTTATCGGGAGCAGTACAGGCTCTTGACGTCCGCCGGAAGCCCGCTCGCCGAGCGCGCGGAGGTGACTTGGGCGGATGTCGGTCGCATTCCGCTCTGCCTGCTCACCCCCGACATGCAAAACCGCCGCATTATCGACCGGCTCCTGGCAAATTCCGCCGCGCCGCCGCCTATCGAATCCAACTCGATGGTGGTCTTATTTTCGCATGCCCGGAGCGGCGGCTGCGCCTGCATCGTGCCGGAAAAGCTCGCCAATCTCCTGGGCGTGAGCGAGCCGCTGCGTTCAATTCCCATCACGGAGCCCCGCGAACTTCATATCATCGGGCTCGCGTCGCCGCACCGGGAGCCAATTCCGCCATTAACCCGGGCGCTAGTCGCCGAAGCAGACAGGCTCGCCATGCGCAAAAACGGTGACATTTGAGCGATCCGCATTGATAGAAGCTTGTTTTGGCATTTCGATTGATAGAAAATCTCTATAAGTTTACAAGACTATTTTATTGATTTTTGGGGGCCAAAGGCTCATATTCCAAAAGTACACAAAATGGATGGGGAACGCATGCCCGAGGCCTCCGCCTGGAACGCCGAGCGCGCAAGGGAGATTATTGCCGAACATGCCGGGCTTGAAGGCCCGATGCTGCCGATCCTGCATGGCTTGCAGGAAGAGTTCGGTTGTGTCAGCGACGCCGCCGTGCGGCTCATTGCCGAAGCGCTTAATCTTACCCGCGCGGAAGTGCATGGCGTCGTGACGTTCTATCACGATTTTCGCCGCGAGCCTTGCGGGCCGCACGTTCTGCAGCTTTGCCGGGCCGAAGCCTGCCAGAGCATGGGCAGCGAGGATTTGGCGGCGGCCGTTCTGGCGAAACTCGGTGTCGGCTGGCATGGCACGACCCGCGATGGCGAACTGACTGTCGAGCCGGTCTATTGCCTTGGTCTTTGTGCCACGTCGCCCTCGGCTCTTCTCGATGGCGAGCCACTTGGACGCTTGAACCTGGACAAAATCACCGAGGCTCTCGAAGAAGCGCGGGCCGCATGACGCTTATTTTCGTTCCCAAGGATGCCGCCGCGCTCGCGGTTGGCGCCAACCAGGTCGCGGCGAGGATCGCGGCCGAAGCGCGCGCGCGCGGTCTTCCGGTCGAGATCGTCCGCACCGGCTCGCGCGGAATGCTCTTTTTAGAGCCCTTGATCGAGGTCGAGACGGCGCAAGGGCGGACTGGCTACGGCCCGGTATCGGCGTCTAACATCGCGTCCCTCTTCGACGCCGGGCTATTGACCGGCGGCGCCCATGCGCTGCGGATCGGAAAGCCGGAAGATCATCCGTTTCTTTCAGGCCAGACGCGGCTCACCTTCGCGCGCTGCGGCATTGTTGATCCGCTCTCGCTTGCCGATTACGCCGCCTATGACGGCTGGAAGGGGCTCGCGCGCGCGATTAAGGTCGGGCCTTCCGCGATCGTCGCCGAAGTGACGAAATCCGGGCTTCGCGGCCGCGGCGGTGCCGGTTTCCCGACCGGGATCAAATGGAAGACCGTCGCCGATACGTCAGCCGAGCGGACTATCATCTTCCCCTGCAGCCTGGGACAAATGTCGCGGTCTTGACCGCGCTTGCCCATGTCATCGTCACCGAAGGGCTCGTCAACGAGGCTTTCGTGCGCGAACGCTGCGATTGGGAAGAATTCCAGGAATGGGCGGAGTTTGTATCGGAGCCCCGCAATAGCCCGGATGCGGTCGAAAAAGTCTCAGACGTTCCGGCGGACACAATCCGAAAGGCCGCGCGGCTCTATGCGACCGGCGGTAATGCGGCGATCTATTATGGGCTCGGCGTCACCGAGCACAGCCAGGGTTCGACGACGGTGCTCGCGATCGCCAATCTCGCGCTCGTGACCGGCAACCTTGGCCGGAAGGGCGTCGGCGTCAATCCCCTGCGCGGCCAGAACAATGTCCAGGGCGCCTGCGACATGGGCTCCTTCCCGCATGAGCTGACAGACTACCGGCACGTCTCGAACGACGCCGTCCGCGCCACCTTCGAGAAGCTGTGGGGCGTCACACTCGACAAGGAGCCGGGTCTGCGCATCCCGAACATGCTGGACGCCGCCGTCGAAGGCACCTTCAAGGCTATTTACATCGAGGGCGAGGACATCCTTCAATCCGACCCCGACACCCATCATGTGGCAGCGGGCCTCGCCGCGATGGAATGCGTGATCGTCCAGGACCTTTTCCTCAACGAGACCGCGAATTACGCGCATGTCTTCCTGCCGGGCTCGACCTTCCTCGAAAAGGACGGGACCTTCACCAATGCCGAGCGGCGCGTCGGGCGTGTGCGCAAGGTCATGAGCCTCAAGAACGGTCTTGCCGATTGGGAGATCACGGTGAAGCTTGCCCAAGCCATGGGCATGGGCGTGTCGATGCATTACGCGCATGCAGGCGAGATCTTGGACGAGATCGCGGCAACAACGCCGAGCTTCGCCGGCATCTCTTTCGCCAAGCTCGACGAAGCGGGCTCGGTCCAGTGGCCTTGCAACGAAAAAGCTCCAGAAGGGACGCCGGTCATGCATATCGGCACCTTCATGCGGGGCAAAGGCAAATTCGTCATCACCGAATATGTGCCGACCGACGAGCGGACCGGGCCGCGTTATCCCCTGCTGCTCACGACCGGACGTATCCTCAGTCACTATAATGTCGGAGCACAGACACGGCGCACCGCGAATGTGGTTTGGCACGAGGAGGACCGTCTCGAAATCCACCCGCATGACGCGGAGCAGCGCGGGGTCCGCGATGGCGATTGGCTGAAGCTCGCAAGCCGCGCCGGGGAGACGACCTTGCGCGCCCGTGTGACCGATCGTGTCGCGCCAGGCGTCGTCTACACGACGTTCCACCATCCATCCACGCAGGTCAATGTCGTGACGACTGAGTTCGCCGATTGGGCGACCAGTTGTCCTGAATACAAGGTCACGGCGGTGCAAATTTCGCGCTCCAACGGGCCGACGGATTGGCAGGAGCGTTATCGCGAACAGGCCGAGCAGAGCCGCCACATCGCCGAGGCAGTCGAAGCCGCCGAATGACCGAAGATTTTATGGGCGACGTCATCAAGGTGCCGCCGCCCTCGCTCAGCGTACCGTGCCTCGAGTGGCGGAACGGCGAGATGTCGGCGTCCGCTCGCGCGGTGCCGGAAGAGACGGCGGTCGCCTTCACGTTCAACGGCACGACCCATGCCGTGATGATGGCGACACCCGCCGATCTTGAGGATTTCGCAGTTGGCTTCGCGCTCACCGAAGGTTTGATTGAAAGTTCAAGCGAGATCACGAGCCTCGACATTGTCACGACACCAATCGGCATCGAGCTCAGAGCCTGGTTGTCGGAGGGCCGCGCGAAAAGCTATGCCGCCCGCCGCCGCAGCATGGCGGGGCCGACAGGCTGCGGACTTTGCGGCATCGAAAGCCTCGAGGAAGCGACGCGCCCCGCGCCATTCGTCTCCAACGCGAGTCGTTTCGACTCCGGGGCGATCGTCGAGGCCATGGCTTCGCTGCCTGTCGGGCAGAAGCTTAATGACCAAACCCGCGCCGTTCACGGCGCGGGCTTTTGGACTCCGGCGCGTGGCCTTGTCGCCGTGCGGGAGGACGTCGGGCGCCACAATGCGCTCGATAAGCTCATCGGCGCTCTCGTGCGGGGTGATATCGCGGCGGCACACGGTCTTGTGCTCTTGACGAGCCGGGTCTCGATCGAGCTCATCCAAAAGGCGGCGCGCCTAGGAGTTCCGGTTGTCGCCGCCGTGTCGGCGCCGACAGCAGCCGGGGTAAGGCTCGCCGAAAGCTGCGGCATAACCCTCGTCGCGGTCACCCGCGGCCAAGATTTCGAAATCTTCACGCACCATCAACGCATCATCGGTCGAGCCGCGCATCATGTCGCATAACTCTTCACCCAAGAAACTGGTCTATATGGCGAACCAGATCGGAAAATTCTTCACGCCGCAAGGGCATGACAAGGCGGTCGCGGGAATCGCCAATCATCTCACCAAATTCTGGCCGCCGAGCATGCGCAAGAAAATCGTCCATCATTTGGACGAAGGTGGCGAGGGGCTCGATCCGTTCGTAAGAGAAGCCGTGCAAAAACTCGGGGCCAAACAGTCTGACGAAGCTGAATATTCCGGTTAGCCCAAATCCCCGCCCGCGCTTCCATCCTCGATAGCGATCCGTCTTCGTTCCGCCGCTTACCCGCCGGGGTCTTGCGTGCAGTATTCTTGCTCCTTTAACTGGCATTCCCCAGATAACCGGGAATGTGCCAAGCGCGTATCATTGATCTCCTGCCGTGACATCGGACATTCGTCCTATACCGGCATTATTTTCCGGATCGCCCGCTTATTGAGGTTGAGATTGCCGCGCTGCGGCGCTGCTGTGGTGCTCCGGCACACCAAAACCAGTGACATGGGCGGATCGCGCACCGGACAATACAGAGTCGGTTGTGATCAAGACGCACTTCTCCCTTAGTTTTTGCTCGACGCATGACGACCGAACACTTCACGCAGGCGCTGGATTGGGCGGCGGCCGCAGGTCGGCGATCATTCGTAGGATGTCCGCGAAGAGATTTTTCGGAATGGCGACTTCGGCCATCTGAAACGCGACATAGCGGCCATGGCTCACGATCTTCGCGCCGATCTTGATCAGCTTTTCCTTCAGGCTCGTCAGTGACCAATCCTTTATCGGTTCGGGCGTCGCCAGCGTGCGCAGAAAATTACCGAGATTGTAGGCCAGCGCATGAAGCTGGAGACGGACGGCGTTAGCAGCGAACGACCGACATGATAGCCGGGTCCACTTGATTGCGCCTTTTCCTTCCTTGATCCATTGCTCACACGTGCCGCGCTTGTTGTAGAAGGCGACGACATTCTCGGCGGAGCGCGCCATGTTCGTCACGATGAAGCCGACGCGCGGATAAAGCTCGCCCGGATGCCATTCGACCTTGGCGATCACCCGACGCGGCTGCGACCAGCTTCCCGCTTGATAGGTGAAACTTGCATGGGATCGGCAGACGTCATTGGACGGGCGACCAACCGGGCGTTTGAGCAGATAGCCGATCCTCTCTTGCAAGATGTGATTGGCGGGCAGACGGATCGCATATTTGATCCGTTCTGCCTCCAGATATTCGTAAACTTCGGGGTTTGCGAAGCCGGCGTCGGCGCGGAAATAAATGCGTGAGACCTTGCCTTGATACCGCGCCACGACCGGCTTCAGCACCGCCTCCCATCCATCGGCGCTGTGAACATTGCCGGGGCGCAGGGCGCAGCGTTCCAAATCGCCATATTGGTTGAAAACGAACAGCGGATGATAGCAGGTGCAGTCATAGTGACCGTTCCAGACACTGTGTTCCTGTTCGCCATGCGTCGGGCTCACGCTCGAATCCATGTCGAGCAAGATACCTCTCGGCGGACGGCGACCATGAACGCTGTCGATCCATTTGCCGGAGAGATCAGCGAGCGCCGAAAGGTTCTTTTCCGCCGTGAGCCAGCGCGTCTCAAAGCGGCCCATCTGGCTCGGCGAAGCCGCTGCATCCGAGGCCGCCTTTCCGCCGACTATCCACCGCATCGCGGGATCATGGCGCAGGCGTTGAGCGTCGTTCACGTCTTCATATCCGGCAAGTCGCCCAAATATGGATTGCCGCAACATCCCGACGAGTGCATGCCGGCCATTCTTGCCAGTGCGTGCGTCGGAGAGCGCATCACCCGCCATCGCGCTGAGGCACAGCGCGTCGTCCAGTTCCCGGTATGCGAGCAAGCCTGCGTCGGAGGTAACCACCGATCCGCGAAAGTGAAGCAACAATCGGCGGTCGAAATCGAGCCTGAGAGCGCCATCATACGATTCACCCGCCGGGTTCGCCATGACGGCCTCATTCGATCCGAAATAACATGCTGATTATGTTAGCTGAATCGCGGCATCGACGCTGCAAATTATTGCCTCATCCGGCGTATGCGGGTTTAATTCAACACGGGCGCGGATGTTTGCGAACTGCTGGCTTCGGCCGCGCCGGCAGGCTAATAAAGCGGCCTGTCCTTATTTTGCCTTGGCTTATGGTGTAGTGTGCGTCTCGGGGCATTGATGGAAGGCGAGCGATGGACGAGAACCCGCAAGTATTCTCCTGCCGTTGCTGCATCGTCGGCGGCGGACCGGCCGGGATGATGCTCGGGCTTCTTCTTGCCCGCGCCGGCGTCGATACGATCGTTCTCGAAAAACATGGAGATTTTTTGCGCGATTTTCGCGGCGACACGATCCATCCCTCGACGCTCGAAGCGATGCACGAGCTAGGTCTTCTGGAAGATTTCCTGAAGCTGCCGCATCAGAAAGTACGGCTAGGCAAAGTCAAAATCGGTGACGTCACGATTACGATGGTCGATTTCTCGCATCTGCCGGTGCAAGCGAAGTTCGTGGCTCTCATGCCGCAATGGGACTTTTTGGATTTTCTGGCCGAAAGAGCCAAGCGCTATCCTTTCTTCCGGCTGTTGATGTCCGCCGAAGTGGATGGCCTGATTGAAGCGGAAGGACAAGTGGCGGGCGTCGCCGCGAAAACCAAGGATGGTCAATTAACGATCCGCGCGGATCTGACGATCGGCGCCGACGGCCGCCATTCCCTTGTGCGGCGGGAAGCTGGCTTCGTGCCGCTTGACATTGGCACGCCGATGGATGCGCTTTGGTTCAAGCTTTCACGCCGGACCGCCGATGCCGGCGCGCTTCTCGGCCGGATCGACGCCGGCCAGATCCTGGTTGTGTTCAATCGCGGCGAATATTGGCAGTGCGCCTACGTGATCGCCAAAGGATCGGCCGATCGCCTCAAGGCGCAAGGCATAGGTTCGTTGCGGGAAAAAATCGCGGCGCTGGCTCCGTTTCTCGCCGATGGGGTCGGCGAGCTCGAAAGCTTCGATGACGTCAAGCTCTTGACCGTCGTGGTCGACCGGCTGCCGCTGTGGCATAAGCCGGGGCTTTTGTGCATCGGCGACGCCGCGCATGCGATGTCGCCAATCGGCGGCGTCGGCATCAATCTCGCAATTCAAGACGCGATCGCGGCCGCCAATATTCTTAGCCCAGCCTTGCGCGGCAAGGGGCCGCTGAGCGATCGGCTTCTGGCGCAAGTGCAAAAGCGGCGCGAATGGCCGACCAAAGTTATCCAAGGCATGCAGTTTGTTTTTCAAAAGAGAATAATTTCCCGTGTTCTCGGCGGCACCGGCAAAATCGCGCCGCCACGGTTCCTGCGCCTCTTCATATATTTTCCCATTCTGCGGCGGCTGCCCGCCCGGCTCGTCGGTCTCGGCGTGCGGCGCGAGCGCGTCACATCGCCCGTCCTGGCCGGCCGCGCCGCGGATCACCACGATTGATGAATTAACTTGCGAGACGCGGCGAACGGGTCTCGTCAATCCGTCTCCGTATGAGCCTCGATCCGGGAAACCGGCCGAAGCCGAAGCGGGAGCCAGTTCAAGGATCTGCATTGCGCCACGAGCGGACTCCTTATTGACTGGCATTCCCCAGATAACCGGGAATGTGCCAAGCGCGTATCATTGATCTCCTGCCGTGACATCGGACATTCGTCCTATACCGGCATTATTTTCCGGATCGCCCGCTTATTGAGGTTGAGATTGCCGCGCTGCGGCGCTGCTGTGGTGCTCCGGCACACCAAAACCAGTGACATGGGCGGATCGCGCACCGGACAATACAGAGTCGGTTGTGATCAAGACGCACTTCTCCCTTAGTTTTTGCTCGACGCATGACGACCGAACACTTCACGCAGGCGCTGGATTGGGCGGCGGCCGCAGGTCGGCGATCATTCGTAGGATGTCCGCGAAGAGATTTTTCGGAATGGCGACTTCGGCCATCTGAAACGCGACATAGCGGCCATGGCTCACGATCTTCGCGCCGATCTTGATCAGCTTTTCCTTCAGGCTCGTCAGTGACCAATCCTTTATCGGTTCGGGCGTCGCCAGCGTGCGCAGAAAATTACCGAGATTGTAGGCCAGCGCATGAAGCTGGAGACGGACGGCGTTAGCAGCGAACGACCGACATGATAGCCGGGTCCACTTGATTGCGCCTTTTCCTTCCTTGATCCATTGCTCACACGTGCCGCGCTTGTTGTAGAAGGCGACGACATTCTCGGCGGAGCGCGCCATGTTCGTCACGATGAAGCCGACGCGCGGATAAAGCTCGCCCGGATGCCATTCGACCTTGGCGATCACCCGGCGCGGCTGCGACCAGCTTCCCGCTTGATAGGTGAAACTTGCATGGGATCGGCAGACGTCATTGGACGGGCGACCAACCGGGCGTTTGAGCAGATAGCCGATCCTCTCTTGCAAGATGTGATTGGCGGGCAGACGGATCGCATATTTGATCCGTTCTGCCTCCAGATATTCGTAAACTTCGGGGTTTGCGAAGCCGGCGTCGGCGCGGAAATAAATGCGTGAGACCTTGCCTTGATACCGCGCCACGACCGGCTTCAGCACCGCCTCCCATCCATCGGCGCTGTGAACATTGCCGGGGCGCAGGGCGCAGCGTTCCAAATCGCCATATTGGTTGAAAACGAACAGCGGATGATAGCAGGTGCAGTCATAGTGACCGTTCCAGACACTGTGTTCCTGTTCGCCATGCGTCGGGCTCACGCTCGAATCCATGTCGAGCAAGATACCTCTCGGCGGACGGCGACCATGAACGCTGTCGATCCATTTGCCGGAGAGATCAGCGAGCGCCGAAAGGTTCTTTTCCGCCGTGAGCCAGCGCGTCTCAAAGCGGCCCATCTGGCTCGGCGAAGCCGCTGCATCCGAGGCCGCCTTTCCGCCGACTATCCACCGCATCGCGGGATCATGGCGCAGGCGTTGAGCGTCGTTCACGTCTTCATATCCGGCAAGTCGCCCAAATATGGATTGCCGCAACATCCCGACGAGTGCATGCCGGCCATTCTTGCCAGTGCGTGCGTCGGAGAGCGCATCACCCGCCATCGCGCTGAGGCACAGCGCGTCGTCCAGTTCCCGGTATGCGAGCAAGCCTGCGTCGGAGGTAACCACCGATCCGCGAAAGTGAAGCAACAATCGGCGGTCGAAATCGAGCCTGAGAGCGCCATCATACGATTCACCCGCCGGGTTCGCCATGACGGCCTCATTCGATCCGAAATAACATGCTGATTATGTTAGCTGAATCGCGGCATCGACGCTGCAAATTATTGCCTCATCCGGCGTATGCGGGATTGAATAATTGTGCCGTCTGCGTCATTGCTGCTGTCACTCATTGAAAAAACTTCATCACTTTGTCGAGTTCCACTTGATCGTTGACAAGAGTGGACCTTAGAGGGCGCCGGGACGCACCAATGATGCTTGCCGACAATCGCCCGACGAGCGGCTCGGGGACACGAATTGCAGCACGAATGTTTTGTTTGATACGTCGACACCTGCCGGGTCAATTATGAAAATACGCAACTGTCCGGCGTCGGCGGCTTTACAAATGGCTTCGTTGATGTGTGCGTCGCCGAAGCTGTACCCAATCACCGTCAGCCGCGTGTTCGGCTTGGCAAGGTACTCAGCGAATTCCCGATGGTACTGGGCGAGAACAGCGGATGCGTTGATATCTCCGGCCTTATTACCGCCCATGACCAGCAGACGTTCGCTTACAGAAAACCAGTTATAGGAGCCGTGAAGTTTATAATATGGCTGGAGGTCGGGCAATGCAGTGAAGTGCTTGGCAGGCGTCATCGGTGCGTCGAGAGGATAGGGATAATACGTCTGAGGCTCAGGGTTCATCCGCTCCATGTAGGGCAGGTACGCGCCCGGCCACTTTTCGCTCCACCGAACATTGCCCAAGTAATGGCCCTCGAGCAGGGTGTCTTGATTGAGTGTAAAAATTGCGTCGAAGCCGGAGAGGAACGATTTGACCCGCAACGCGTCATTGGGGTCTTGTTCGAGCCGCTGCCTCGCGAACGCCTTGCACATCGCGTTGAACATGCCAATCAACGCTGCGGTCATTGCGTCTAGTCGGCGCTTGTTTTCCGGCGACCTATTGGTTTGGTACGCGCCTTGAACGGTATCCAAGGTGTCTTCAAACCCTCCCCCGCGTGTTTTAGTCTGCCAAAGTTCGTAGCGCAGGTATTCGTCAATCTCGGCGGCGCCGAGGAGATATTCGAAGGCTTCGGCCGCAAGCCATCCACCCCAATTGTGTGAGAAGCCTGCCCCCGTAATAAGGATGTGGGCCATGACAAGATATCCTTACGTAGCACCCCACCCACCAACTTCCTTTGCCATTCTATGATCACGCTCTAAGAGCCTGTCGCAATGGATGAAAGCTTAGGGTATTGCCTCGCTGGCAATGAAATTCCAAAAAATTACAGGGCCAAAGCTTAATACTATCACACTATTCCGCTCGCTCCAAATCTCCGCGCCGCACTTCGCTCCGCCTTGCGAAAAGTATGTTTGCCAAGACTGCCAATGGTACCAAAATGTTTCACGTGAAACATTTTGGCAAGAGTCGAGCGCGAAATCGGACAAACCGCCGCTTCGTATCAAAACCCGCCTCGCCCTAGCTACGCCGCCAGCGCGGCCTGCGCCGGACCTGTCCGGTTTATTGGCAGGTTGGAAGTTGTTCACCGGTTTGAGCAGCGATGCTGTCTCGCAATATGTGGCCGCCCTGCCACACTGCCCAACCTTCGCCGTGTTGCCGCGTTATGAGACTTTGCATCAAGGCTCATGCGAGCTAGACCAAGAAGCGGTTTTTCGTGAGCGCGCCCCGAACCGGCCGGGATCTGGACATGAACCTTAAAAGCAAAGGCCTGCCGCCTCATCCAGCAACCCCTGAAAAGGTTCACGCCGGAAACCCCTATCGAACGGCCGTGTGCCATTTCGTTTGCCTCGCGGCCCTGTTCGGCTTTTGGGCAAGCCATGCGCTTGCCGGCCCCGCGCTGGTGATCGAAATGCCTTCCGGCGCGGTCCTCTACGAGGATCATGCGACGCAGCCCTGGTATCCGGCTTCCGTGACCAAGCTGATGACGGTCTATGTGGCTCTGAGCGCGGTGCGGGATCATCGCATCGCGTTCGATACGCCGCTTGTTGTCTCGCCGCGCGCGGCGTCGATGCCGCCGTCCAAAATGGGTTTTCGGCCGGGCTCGCTGGTGACCCTCGACAATGCCCTAAAAATGCTGATGGTGAAATCGGCGAACGATATGGCCGTCACGATCGCGGAAGGGGTTTCGGGCTCGGTCGAGGCCTTCGCCGACGATATGAACGACGCGGCGCGTTCGCTCGGCTTGACCCAATCCCACTTCGTCAATCCGAACGGCCTGCCGGACCCAGAGCATGTTTCCTCCGCCCGCGACCTCGCGATCCTTGCGCGCGCGCTCTATCTGACCTTTCCCGAGCAGGCCAATCTCTTCAACATTGGCGCCTTGCGGCTCGGCGGCCAAATCATCGTGAATCACAACAATCTGCTCGGCCGCTATCCGGGCGTCGACGGCATGAAAACCGGGTTTACCTGCGCCGCCGGGTTCAATATCGTCGCGAGCGCGAGCCAGGGCGACCGCAAGCTCATCGCGGTGATTTTGGGCGCGCCCAGTTTGCGCAGCCGCACGATCATGGCCGCGGCCTTGTTCGATCGCGGCTTTGCCGGTATCGACCGGCCCACGAAATCGCTCGCGGACCTTATGGCGCAGACATCGATGAACGGCCCGGCGGCGCCTCCCGATATGCATCAATCGACCTGCAGCAAACGCGGCAAGGCGGTGGCGGAATTCAATACCGAGCTCTCCCGGCTAATGGCGCCATTGCTCGCCCGCAAATCCCCGGCGCCAGCGCCTGTGGCGCTGATGACCACATCGGCGTTTGCCAGTTCCTTGCCCATGGCACCGCGAATTGCCATGGTACCGCGTCCGGTGTTCGCTCCCGTCCCTGTCTACGCCGGTGCGCCCGAGGGCTATGGGGGACTTATCGCGCAAGCCCGGCCGGCCCATTCGCCGGTCGGCACCGCGCAACCGCCCAGCACCGTCAGCGCCTATGCCCCCGCCGCGCCGGGGACGGCGCTCGAAGACACGCCTCTCCCCCCCGATGCCGGGGCGCTGCCGATGAAGGGCGCGGCCAAGCAAGCCAAAACCGCCGCGACCCCCGATGTCCTCCCCCCGCATCGCCTGGCGCGAACCGAAACCGGCGACACGGACCCTCTTGTCGCCCGCAAGACGACAAAAATAGCATCGCATAAGGCAGTGAAAAAAGCGCACGGCAAAGCCCCCGGACGGAAAGCCAGCTTCGCCAAAGCGAGCGCCCACAAACATTCGAAGAACGCGCCAAAATTCGCCAAAAAGGCGCATTTCCCTGCGGCGAAGGCCACGGCGCATGCCGGCAAGACGAAGAGCAAGACGCCAGAAAAGCATGCCAGGCGATGAGCTTTTAATCATGTTTTGCTCATCTTGCTCGCCGTGCCGCAGCCGATGACCCCGCGGCAAAAAAGGCCGCCCGCACCTTTCCCTCGTCACCGGTTTTCTCGGGGCCGGCAAGATGAGTCTCTTGAACGCCCTGCTGCGCGATCCAGCGCTCGCCGGTACTTTGGTCATTATCAACGAATTCGGCGAAATCGGTCTCGATCATCTCCTCGTCGAGCGACTGGACGGCGACATGCTGCTGATGACGTCGGGCTGTTTGTGCTGCTCGATTCGCGGCGATCTCATTGCCACCTTGGAAGATATTTTACGCCGGCGCGACAATGACCGGATCGCGCCATTTCAAAGGGTCATGATCGAAACGACTGGCCTTGCCGACCCGGCTCCGCCCACGAGGCGCCGCTGGCGCCGGCTGCTCTCGATCTGTTCATTGAGATGCTGCGCAAGGCGCACGGGCCCAGGCTCTTGCGCGTCAAGGGTATCGTGGCGCTCGGCGACGATCCCGCGCGGCCGGTCGTCATTCATACAGGGCGTCCAGCATGTGTTTCACCCGCCGCTGCGGCTTCCGGCCTGGCCTGACGCCGATCACAGCACCCGCATGGTTTTTATTTTGCGCGACATGGAACCGTCTTTCGTCGAAACCCTGTGGCGGACGCTGACTGGGCTCGTCGAGCCCGGTGGCGCCTCACTCGCCTCAAATCCCCTCGCTCCGCCCAAAGGCGGTTTCTTCGCTTGAAATCGCGCTTCCACGGGATATTTATTGAGGAACCTGTAATGACGATAAGGAAAGGCGTGGCGCTGCGCCAGCGGCTCGACAAATGGCTGTGGTTCGCGCGTGTGGCGAGAACCCGGGGTGTTGCCGCCCGGCTTGTCACCGAGGGCCATGTGCGCCTCAATGCGCGGCGGATCGAAACCCCGGCCAAGGGTGTCGGACCGGGCGATGTCTTGACGATCGCGCTGGAGCAGCAGGTGCGGGTTCTTAAGGTCGTGGCTCCCGGCGCGCGCCGGGGCGGCTTTTCCGAAGCTTCTCGCTTGTTCGAGGAATTGTCGGACCCGGGGATTAGCCCCCGCCCCGCCCTGCCAGTGAGCCAATTTAAAACTTGAGCATTCACTGGACAGCGCCGCGGAAACATCCGGAGTTCTTGCAAAAATCTTGCAAAAATCCTTGGACTATTTGGACCAACAGCGCTAAAGTAAACCATCCACATGGAATAGATCGAGTGCCGCACTACGGGCGTCGTCAAGGTACCGCTCGGGCGAAGGTGCGTTTCTGGAAAGTTTTGGAAAGACTGTGATACCATGGGGTTCCGGTCCATGGCGCCGTTCTCGGCTTCGCGCTATGTCGATGTGATAGCAAGTCGAGAGGGGGATCGGCGGTTATTCGCCTTGCCCCTTGGCATTGGGCTGTTGACTGGCCGCGTTGGCGATGCGGCGTTGCCCGCGAAGGAAAATGATCATGACCTATGTCGTCGTCGAAAACTGCATCAAGTGCAAATACCTGGATTGCGTCGAAGTCTGCCCGGTGGATTGCTTCTACGAGGGCGAAAATATGCTTGTGATTCATCCGGATGAATGCATCGACTGCGGCGTCTGCGAGCCCGAGTGCCCGGCCGAGGCGATCAAGCCGGATACCGAACCGGGGCTCGAAAAATGGCTTAAGCTTAACCTCGACATGGCGCGGTCCTGGCCGAATGTCACGATTAAGCGCGATGCCCCCCCGGACGCCAAGACATTCGACGGCTTGCCGGGCAAGCTAGAGGCTTATTTTTCCCCAAATCCAGGCCAAGGAGACTAACGCCACGGTCGGGTGCGGCCGATTGCTGCGATCGCGAAAGAAATCCGGCGCACGGGTGAGGAGCTGGGGTTGAAGCTGCTCGGGAGCGGTATATCTTTTGATCTTTGCTCATTTTTGTGTCACACTGCTTCTTGGCGCCCGTTGGATGGGGGGATTTGCGGTCCGCCGTCGTCCGCGTCTTGGAGACTTTAATGGCGCCGGGACAAGAGTACCCTGACGGCGCGACTGAAAATATCTCGGTGCGTCAATCCGGCCAAGTCATGGACGGACGATTGTCGTTGAGGAGCATCCCGCTACGCGCCTCTCCAGGGCCGAAATTCAAAGTATCCGAACGGCTGTGGGTTTGTCCGCCGTCGAGAGCCGTCCCGTCTCCAAAGCGGGACAGGAAAAAGGAGCGCGCTTGTTATGGCGTCTGTCAAGAAGACCATGAAATCGTCCAAGACAAAACAGGCGAACAAGACGAAGCAGACGAAACGGCCGGGAACCCCGCAGGCAAAAGCGGCGAAACAATCCGCCTTGCTCAAAGCCAAACGGGCCGCCGCCGCGCGGGCGCTTGCTTCCAAGAAGCTAGCCGCCAACAAATCCTCGCGCAGAACGAAAACAAAAACGGCGGGAGTGAGCCGCCGCGCGAATAGCCCGGTCGCGGCAAAGCCGGCGGCGAGGAAAAAGGCTTCGGCGGCACGCGCCGTGTCGCGCGCGCGCGACACGAACCGCGCCGCAAAGAAGGGTGCGAACTCGGAGCGCCAAGCCGGTGCTCGCCCGCGCTACCGGCGCGAAACGCGGCGCGTCCGTACGCGCGACCGCGAAAGCGGTCTCGGGCAAGACCGCACCTACCTGCGTCAAAAAACCGGCACGGGGAAAACCGACGGGCGCGCCGCTAAAGACGCCGGCCATCGAGGTCTTGCGCCGCGTTACCGCCAAACCGGCAACGACCGTGCGCGAGGCCCTCGAGTCCTCGAACTCGCACCGCGCAAAACACGACCGCGAGCAAAGCGGCCGCGGCGGCGATTCTCGCCCTCAAGCGAAACGCCGCGAGGCTTTCCGAGGCGCGCAAGCAAGCAGCCTCGCCGTCTGCCGGCCTGCCGGCCGGAAACTCTTCGAAGCTGGATTTAGACTCAAAAGAGCGGCTGGCGGTGATCACGAACGCCGAGCAGGAAGTATCCACAGGATCTGCTTTGGGCCCAACGGACGCCATTGCCGCGCACGTCCCGCCGAAGGCTGCGGCGGCTGGCGGCCGATCGCAAGCCGCCGCCAAGGGCTCAGGCAAGCCTTTTGCCGCGAAGACGCGGGACTCTCAGACGCCGCCTTGCATGGAGAGCAGGCCAGGCGCACAGGCGCCCGCGCGCCTCGACGCCGCCCAAGCGAACATGGCGGAAGCAAAGCCTGGCGGGAAATCCGTCCCCCCCGCGCATAAGCCGGCCAAGGCCGCGACCGCTCAACGGCAACTGTTCAAGCCGCATGAGTATGTGGTCTATCCGGCCCACGGCGTCGGCCAAATCGTCGCCATCGAGGAACAAGAAGTCGCCGGCTTCAAACTCGAGCTTTTCGTGGTCAGATTCGTCAGGGACAAGATGATCCTCAAGGTGCCAACACCGAAGGCCGCCAGCGTCGGAATGCGCAGGCTCGCGGATGCCCCCGCCATTAAGGTGGCCCTGGACACTTTGACGGGCCGGGCCCGCGTCAAGCGGACCATGTGGTCGCGCCGGGCGCAAGAATATGAAGCCAAGATCAACTCCGGCGATTTAAAGGCGATCGCCGAAGTGGTGCGCGATCTCTACCGCTCCGATACGCAGCCAGAGCAATCCTATTCCGAGCGGCAGCTCTACGAAACCGCGCTCGATCGCATGGCGCGCGAAATCCTTGTCGTGCAAAAGCTGACCGAGACGGAGTCGTTGAAAGTGATCGAAACGCAATTGCAAAAGGGCCCGCGCCGCGGCAAGACCGAAGAAAACGAGTCCGAGGAAGCCGATATCGAGCAAGCGGCTTGAACGCCCTTTCACCAAGGACGAAAGCCCGGCGGTTAAAGCGGAAAGTGAATTCATCGAGATAGTCATCAAGATGTCGGCGCTGGGTGCCGCCTTGGCGAGTGCCCATCAGCCACCGTTGCGAAGAGCGAAAATTTTGGAGGGGTGACGCCATCATAGATAGAGGAGCGCCATGACCGAAGCCCCAACGCCCGCCAATATTTTCAAACTTGGGTTTGGTTTCTGGGCGTCGAAGGCGCTTCTGAGCGCGGTGGAGCTTGGCTTGTTCACCGAGGTTGCCAAGGGCCCGGCCGATCTTGCCGATTTGTCGCAACGGCTCGGGTTGCATGGTCGCTCGGCGCGCGATTTCCTCGACGCGCTTGTCGCGCTAAAATTGCTCGACCGCGAGGATGGACGCTACGGCAATACGGCCGAGACCGATCTTTTTCTCGACCGGGCCAAACCAAGCTATGCCGGTGGGCTTCTCGAAATGGCCAATTCCCGGCTTTACAAGTCGTGGGGTTTTTTGACCGAGGCGCTCAAGACCGGCCGGAACCAGAACGAGGCCAAGGACTCCGGCGATGTGTTCGCCGCGCTCTATGCCGATCCGGACCGCTTGCGCGGGTTCCTCGCCGCCATGAGCGGAGTAAGCCTTGCTGCCGCTCAGGCAATCGCCGCCAAATTCCCCTGGCAAGACCATCGGTCCTTCGTTGATATTGGCACGGCACAGGGCATGGTGCCAGTTACCATCGTCCGCGCGCATAACCATCTTTCCGGCGCCGGATACGACCTGCCCGAAGTCAAGCCTGTCTTTGAGGAATTCGTAGCCCAGCAGGGAATGCAGGAGCGGGTAAAATTTCATAGCGGAAACTTCTTCACGGACCCCCTGCCCAAGGCCGATGTCCTGATCATGGGCCACATTCTGCACGACTGGGATTTGGCGGGTAAGCGCATGCTGCTGGAAAAGGCCCATGCCGCGCTTCCCAAGGGCGGCGCGCTCATTGTCTATGAATCGATCATCGATGACGAGCGGCGCCAAAACGCCTTCGGTCTGTTAATGAGCCTGAACATGCTGATCGAGACGACGGGCGGCTTCGATTTTACGGGAGCCGAATGCCAGGCCTGGATGCGCGAGGCCGGCTTCTCGCAAACCCGCGTCGAACCGCTTACAGGTCCGGACTCGATGGTCGTCGCGATCAAATAGAGGGAGGGCAGGGCGTTGAGCCACGCCGGATGCTTCACTGTCCAACATGCAATCTGCGTCCATAGCCGATGATGGGCCGCCGGGAAGCGGCTTATAGGTTCCCTATTGGGCTTTATGCGACTGGCCCCTTGCTAATGAACCGAGGAAGATATTAACGGTTATCGAGACCGCGGACTGTCCTGTCGCAAAACACGCTGGCTTGGATAAAAAGGGACATTAAGTGCCTATATCAAAAGCCGCTTAAGAAGAGGGAACCTTTCACCCGATCGCCCTGGCCGATACTGCCGAAGCTGGACATTTGCCTCCTATACGTACTTTATACGTATAGGAGGACAAGGCCATGGCGAAGAAGCTGACCATCACCGTCGAGGATGAGGTTTATGAGGGCTTGCACAGAGTCGTAGGGCGACGGCGGATCAGCCGCTTCCTGAACGACCTGGCCCGCCCGCACGTAACCCGCCGTGAACTGGCGCAAGCATACCGGGACATGGCTGCCGACGAGGAGCGCGAGCGCGAGGCGGCGGAGTGGCTGGACAATCTGACCTCGGACATAGCGCGTGAACCCGGATAGTCCACCGCAGCGAGGCGACATTTGGTGGGTTTCGCTCGATCCCTCGATTGGTGGTGAAATCCGCAAAACCCGGCCCGCCGTGATCGTCGGCAACGACATGGCGAACCGCGCACTGAACCGTGTTCAGGTTGTACCGCTCACCAGCAAAGCCGAACGCCTCTATCCTTCGGAAGCCTATGTCGTATTGAACAGCGAGCAGCGGAAGGCCATGACCGACCAGCTGAGCACCATCAGCAAGCTTCGGCTGCGGGAAAGGATCGGACGCTTGAGCCAAGAGGAGATGGCCGCCATCGAACGGGCAATCTGTCTGCAACTTGGATTTTGACGCGGCCAAAATATTGCACGGGAGAGGCCAAGCGGCGGCGGTTCGAAAATCCCCTTCGATTCAATTCAATCGGAAAATGCGCTAACGATCTGACGCTCACATGGCGCGGGGATCGCGCCTCTTGGCGGACGACAAAGGCCCGAAGGTGCCCGTCCCGGCGGCGGGGCGCCGGCTGGGCTTGCGTTCGACAAGCACCGTCCGCGTTGTCCCTTCGCGGCCGCCGGAGGTCACGATTTCCGCGCTGTTGCGGGGCGGCGCCGTCTTCAACAGCTCGGCGCGCACTTCTTCCATCGGCAGATTTATCAGCGAGGCGGCGATTTCGGCCTGCTGATGAAGCTCGCCGGTCAACCCCCGCGCCGCGGCAATAGCTTCCTTCAGCGTCGGAGGATCGTAACGGACCCGCCTTGTGCCATATTTCGTCTTCCAAACCTCAGACACGGTGACCTTTCCCAATGTTCACTCTCCTGCTCATGGTGCGTTGCGACAGAGTATTTTGCGAAGGATGAGAAAGCAAGAGCGGGTGACAACGTGCCGCCCTGTCTCTCGTAAAACAGTCTACCGATTGGCCAGGCAGGCACGGGCAAAAGCCTGGAAGGCGCGGGCGCGATGCGACAGGGCGGGCGAGCCATCGGCGGGAATCCCATGTTTCTCGTGCCCTGTCATTTCGCCAAAAGTCCGCGAAAAACCCTGTGGCAAAAAAATTGGATCGTAGCCGAACCCAAGGCTGCCCCGCGCAGGGAAAACAAGCTCACCAAAAACCTTGCCCTCAAAGCATTGCACCTCTCCGTCCGGAAAGGCGAGGGCGAGGGCGCTCACGAAATGGGCTTCTATCGGCGCGCGGGCATCCGCGGTCTGCAAGGCTTGCTGGACTTTTTTCATGGCCGTGCCGAAATCCCTGGCGGCCCCTGCCCAGCGCGCGGAATTTATGCCCGGAGCGCCTTTGAGCGCCGCGACACATAGACCTGAAATCGTCGGCGAGCGCCGGAATTTTGGCGCGCTCGGCGGCGGCGCGGGCTTTTATCACGGCATTGGAGACAAAGCTCGCGCCGGTTTCTTCCGGCTCCGGCAGGCCGAGTTCCGCGGCCGCGATCGCCACCACGCCGAAAGGCGCGAGGAGTTCCCTCATCTCGGCGAGCTTTCCCGCATTATGGGTCGCGAGGACGAGCTTTCCTTTAAGCTGGCGCCGCATCAGCCGATCGCGCTTTTCTGCAGCTCCACGAGTTTTGCTATTCCCGATTTGGCGAGCGCCAGCAAGGCTTGCAGCTGGGCATCGGAAAATACCGCCGCTTCCGCCGTCGCCTGGACCTCGACGAGAGACCCCGCGCCAGTCATGACGAAATTCGCATCGGTTTCGGCGGAAAAATCCTCTTCGTAGTCGAGGTCAAGCAATGATTCGCCGTTCGAAATGCCGCACGAGATCGCGGCAACATGATCGCGCAAGGGATGATCCTTGACGATCGAGCGGCCATGCATCCATTTGAGGCAATCATGCAGGGCGAGCCAGGCGCCGGTGATCGCGGCGGTTCGCGTCCCACCATCGGCTTGCAGTACGTCGCAGTCGAGGGTGATTTGGCGCTCGCCCAACGCCTGAAGATTGGTGACGGCGCGCAGACTGCGCCCAATCAAGCGCTGGATCTCATGCGTGCGGCCGGATTGCTTGCCGGAATTCGATTCCCGCCGCGTTCGCGTGTGGGTTGCCCGCGGGAGCATGCCATATTCGGCGGTGATCCAGCCGCGTCCCTGGCCGCGCAGCCAGGGGGGCGGCTTGTCTTCGAGCGAAGCCGTGCACAGCACATGGGTGGCGCCGAATTTCACGAGACATGAGCCTTCGGCATAGCGCGCAACATTGCGTTCGAACGAAACGGGCCGCAATTCGCCGGCGGCGCGATGGGAAGGACGCATGCAAAATCCCCGTTGAGGTAAGGCTTGCTTCTAGTGGCTTGGCCCAGTTTGCGCAACCGGTTGCATGGGCGCGGCACCGGTTTGGGCCAGTCTGCTTATCGAGCGAGTACTTTTCTAGGAATTTCGCGCGGTCCTGGCGCCGCGCTTATCTCATCGATCGCCCGCGCGGCAGAACAGCGCGCGCCAATGGCGCGCCTTGACCCCGGCCGCCGCATGAATGTCCTCGACCGATACGGGTTCGAGGCCTTGACGTTTCGCTTCCTTGAAGACCGAAGGCGGCAGCGGCCAGGGAGGGCTTATGGTTTCGCACGCCTCGTCCCTTGCGCGCGCGATGATGAGAAGCCTTCCGCCCGGCGCCAGCAGCGATCCAAGGGCCGCAAGTGCTTGCGGCAAAAGCACGGGAAAGAGGGCCTGCAAGGTATAACATTCATGGACGAGATCGAAACCTTGCCGCCAGGTCTCCGGCAAGGCGAAGAGATCGCCCTGGCAATAGGATATTTTCGTTGCGGGAAACCGGCGCTTCGCCCAAGCGACCGCCCCGCCAACGAAATCGAACGCCGTGACATCCGCGCCCACTGCTGCAAAACATTCGGCATTGTCGCCAAGGCCACAACCAACATCGAGAACTCTTAATCCGGAAAGCCCACGTGGCTGCGCCGCGACCCAGGCCTTGCTCAAGGGATGCGGCGAAAGATCGGCCCAAGGCACGCGGGCCGGATCGCCTTTCGCCAAGGCGTAGACCGCCTCGAACCACTCCCGCCGCGACGGATCAGTAGGCAGGGCGCTGCCCTGCATCGCGGGATCGAGCGCATCAAGTTGCTTGCGCGCTTCGGCGCGGCGGGCGGCGAATTCCGGCGAGGCGCGATCGAAGTAGATGTTGTCCAATCTCGTACTACCGTCGTAGATTAAACCGAAGCATGCGATTCCGCGCTTGATTTTGACGCCGAGATCGCCATCCTTGCAAAGGTTTTTCCGCTAGCGCTTCCCGGCGCGCGGACACTTTCAGATATGACGCGATCGCGCAATGGCTGCATTGGAGTACGCCCTTCCTGACGTTCACCATCGGCCCGGCCACCCGCGCGGTTTCGCCCGGTCGCGACAATTTCTATTGCGATCCGCTTTTCATGATTCGCAAGCTGCCCGGGAAATGAGCGCGGCGGCAAAAAGGATTTGTGTTTTGTCTGCCGTGTTGCTGGCCGCGCTCTTATGGGTCTTGCCTTCGCGGGCGCAGACTTCGCTTGACGACGCCTACCATGTCATCACGTCAAAGATTTTCGTCGATCTCACCCATGCCTTTGGCCCGGACACGCCGGTCTGGTCTGGCTTCGGGCAAGCGCGGATGAGCCCCGCCATCGACCCCAAAACCCGCCAACCCTATACGATCGAGAAGGACGGTTTTCGCGCGACTTATTACGAAATGGCCGGTCAATATGGCACCCATGTCGATCCGCCCGCGCATTTTGCAAAAGACGGGATCACGATGGACAAAATCCCGCTCGCGGAGATGATTTTGCCGCTCGTGGTTTTCGACGCGACGCCCTATCTCGCCGCCGACCCGAGCCACGCTTTTTCGCTCAGGGATCTGCGCGCCTGGGAGGCGCAAAACGGCCGCGTGCCGAGCGGCGCCTTCGCGGCGCTCAGAACTGACATGTCCAAGGAGTTCGAGAACGACCCCGAAAGGTTCAAGCGCACACCATTTCCGGGCTGGTCGCTGGAGGCCGTAAAATTCCTCGTTGAAGAGCGCGGGATCACGGCGATAGGGCATGAATCCCTGGACGCCGACACGACCGAAAACATGGCGACCGAAACCTATCTCTTGACGAGCGGCCATTATCAGATCGAGGTCATGGCCAATCTCGACAAGGTGCCCGCCAAGGGCGCCTTGGTTGTGGTGAGCTGGCCGAAGGTCAAGGACGGTCTCGGTTTTCCCGCGCGGGCCTTTGCAATTCTGCCGTGAGGTCAGCGAAAATAATCTTCGAGAATTGCCGCATAGATCTCCGTCAAGGCCTCTAGGTTGGCGACCGAGGCATGCTCGTCCACCATATGCGCGGTCTCGCCAATGAGGCCGAATTCGAGGACCGGGCAATAGCCGCGGATAAACCGCGCGTCGGATGTCCCGCCGGACGTTGAAAGTTTTGGGCGCTGTCCTGTTTTCTTTTCGATGACCTTAGCAACAAGTTCCGTGAAAGCGTCAGGCTTCGTCAGAAACGCAACCGCGTTGCAGGCCTCGAAACTGAGTGTGTACTTCGCGGCCACCGCGTTCAGCCTTCCACGCAGCTCCGCCGCAAGCGTCTCCGCCGTCCAAAGATCGTTAAAGCGCACATTTAGGCGCGCGCGTGCCTCGGCGGGAATAACGTTAAACGCTGGGTTGCCAACATCGACTGACACGATTTCGAGATTCGAGGGCTCGAATTGCGGCGTGCCGGAATCGAGCGGCGCGGCGGTCAAGGCGCCGAACAATCGCATGAGCTTTGGAATAGGATTGTCCGCTCGGTCGGGATAGGCGGCATGGCCCTGGCGGCCCTCGACAATGAGCGTGCCATTGAGCGAGCCGCGCCGGCCGATTTTGATCGTGTCGCCTAGCACTTCCGAGCTCGTCGGCTCGCCGACGATGCAATGGTCGAAACGTTCGCCTTTCTTGTAAGCCCAGCGCAAGAGTTTTTCGGTGCCATTGATGGCCGGGCCTTCCTCGTCGCCGGTGATGAGAAAGCCGATCGAGCCTCTGTCTGAACCATGGCGCGCAACATAATCGATCGCGGCGGCGGCGAAGGCTGCCACCCCGCTCTTCATGTCGGCGGTGCCGCGCCCAAAAATCGCGCCATCGGCGACCGTCGCCGCGAAAGGATCGAAGCGCCACTTTGTGGCATCGCCAACCGGCACCACGTCAGTATGGCCGGCAAAGACGAGGAACGGCGTGCTTGCGCCGAAGCGGGCGTAGAGGTTGTCGATGTCCGGCGTTCCGGGTTCGGAAAAAATAATCCGATGAGTCGCGAAGCCCGCCTGTTTCAGCTTCGCTTCGAGGACGCCGAGCGCGCCGCCATCCTCCGGCGTCACCGAGCGGCATCGGACAAGAGCGCGGCAAAGGTCGAGAGCGGCGGCTGTCATGGCCATTTGGGACTTTCCGGGCAGCGTTACGCCGTCTTCTATTGCACGGCGGCAGGCGGATGACCATTTTCCGGCAACCTTTGCGGTCATATATGCTTGGGGTTAGCCTGCGGCCGAATGGCGGGTCAGATAGTCCAAAGGCGGTCCAAGGACCTCACCCATGCAAAATCCCGGCCTCGACTTTGCTCTCGGCCCCGAGCTGGACGTGCTGCGCGATACGGTGCGCGCTTTCGCGGCCGCCAAGATCGCGCCGCGCGCGGCCGAAATCGACCGCTCCGATAATTTTCCACTCGATTTGTGGCCCGCGATGGGCGCTCTCGGTCTGCACGGCATCACGGTCGGGGAAAATTATGGCGGCGCCGGCCTTGGCTATCTCGCCCATTGCATCGCCATGGAGGAGATCAGCCGGGCCTCGGCCTCCGTCGGTCTGTCCTACGGCGCGCATTCCAATCTTTGCGTCAATCAGATCCGCCGCAACGGCAACGACGATCAGAAGCGCCGCTATTTGCCGAAACTGATTTCCGGCGAGCATGTCGGCGCGCTCGCCATGTCGGAGGCGAATTCCGGCTCCGATGTCGTGTCGATGCGCCTGCGCGCCGACAAAAAAGGTGACCGCTATATCCTGAATGGCACAAAAATGTGGATCACAAACGGCCCCTATGCCTCGACCCTCGTCGTCTATGCCAAGACCGATCCAAATGCCGGCGCGCATGGCATCACGGCTTTTTTGATCGAGAGTGGTTTTAAGGGCTTTCATCTGGGACAAAAGCTCGACAAGCTCGGTATGCGTGGGTCTCCAACCTCCGAACTTGTGTTCGAGGATTGCGAAGTGCCGGAAGAAAACGTGCTGAGCGAGGCGGGCGAGGGAGTCCATGTACTGATGTCGGGCCTCGATTACGAACGCGTCGTGCTCGCGGCGGGTCCTCTCGGCATCATGCAGGCCTGTCTCGATATTTGCCTTCCCTATGTCCGCAGCCGAAAACAGTTCGGCCAGGCGATTGGAGAGTTCGAGCTTGTCCAAGGCAAGCTCGCCGACATGCATACAAGGCTCAATGCCTGCCGGGCTTATGCTCATGTGGTGGCCCGCGCGTGCGACAACGGCCACACGTCGCGCAAGGATGCGGCGGGTGCCCTGCTCTTCGCAGCGGAGCGCGCGACAAGGACGGCGCTCGATGCCATCCAACTTCTCGGCGGCAACGGCTATATCAACGATTATCCTGCCGGCCGACTGCTGCGCGACGCCAAACTCTATGAGATCGGCGCCGGCACGAGCGAGATACGACGGATGTTGATCGGGCGCGAGCTGTTTGACGGAAATTAGGACGATGAACGTTCTCAAATCCGCCGTCGCGCTGGATAGCCAAAATTTTGCCGCGAACAAGGCCGCGATGCAGGGTCTGGTTGAAGATTTGCGCGGCAAAGTGGCGCTCATCGCGCAAGGCGGCGGCCCCAAGGCGCGCGAGAAGCACATAGCGCGGGGCAAACTCCTGCCGCGTGAAAGAATCGCGGCGCTCATCGATCCGGGTAGGCCGTTTCTGGAATTCTCTCAATTCGCCGCTTATGAGCTTTACGCGGAAACCGTTCCGGCGGCGGGATTGATATCGGGCATAGCGCGCATCGGCGGCCAGGAATGCGTCGTCATCGCCAATGACGCAACCGTCAAGGGCGGCACCTATTATCCGCTGACCGTCAAAAAGCATCTGCGCGCGCAAGAAATCGCATGGGAAAGCCATCTGCCTTGCATCTATCTCGTTGATAGCGGCGGCGCCTATCTGCCAAGCCAGGACGAAGTCTTTCCCGATCGCGACCATTTCGGCCGCATCTTTTACAATCAGGCGAGGATGTCGACGGCGGGCATCCCGCAAATCGCGGTGGTGATGGGAAGCTGCACGGCGGGCGGCGCCTATGTTCCGGCGATGAGCGACGAGGCGATTATCGTGGCGGGACAGGGCACCATCTTTTTGGCGGGTCCGCCGCTTGTCAAGGCGGCGACCGGCGAAATCGTCTCGGCGGAGGATCTGGGCGGCGCCGAAGTCCATTCGCGTGTCTCGGGCGTTGTCGATCATTATGCTTTGAGCGACAAGCATGCCCTTGCGCTCGCGCGGAATATCGTCGGTACGCTCAATCGTGCGAAAAACCCCGGCGTCGTGGTGCGCGAGCCCGTCGAACCGCTCTACAATGCGCATGAAATATATGGTGTCGTCCCCGCCGATCCGCGCGAGGCTTATGACGTGCGCGAAATCCTTGCCCGCATGGTCGACGGCAGCGTGTTCGACGAGTTCAAGGCGCTCTATGGAACGACCCTTGTCTGCGGGTTCGCGCACATCTTCGGCTATCCCGTGGGCATCCTCGCCAATAATGGAATCCTGTTTTCGGAATCGGCGCTCAAGGGCGCGCATTTCATTGAACTTTGCGCGCGGCGCAAAATCCCGCTTGTCTTTCTGCAAAACGTCACCGGCTTCATGGTCGGCCAAAAATACGAGGCGCAAGGCATAGCCAAGGATGGCGCCAAGCTCGTCGCGGCGGTCGCCTGCGCTTGCGTGCCAAAATTCACCGTCATCATCGGCGGCAGTTTCGGAGCGGGCAATTACGGCATGTGCGGGCGTGCCTTTGGACCGCGCCTCCTCTGGATGTGGCCCAATGCGCGCATTTCGGTGATGGGCGGCGAACAGGCCGCCAATGTTCTAGCGCAAGTGCGCCGCGACAATTTTGAAGCCGCCGGAAAAGTTTGGACGGCTGAAGAAGAAAATCTTATAAGGCTCCGGTCCGGGAAAAATTCGAGCGCCAAGCGCATCCCTACTATGCAAGCGCGCGGCTTTGGGACGACGGCATCATCGATCCGGCCGAAACCCGGATGGTGCTCGCCCTCTCGATTTCCGCCGCGCTCAATGCGCCGATAGAGGAAACGCGCTTTGGTGTGTTCCGGATGTGAGGTATTCCGCGAAAGCTGGGACCCGTGTCGGTTACGCGTAACCATACGCGCAGGTGACCAATAGACCTCTTGCATAACCCTTTTTTAAGCAACAGTTGATTCGTTGCCGCCAAAGGGGAGCGGCGATGAGATGTGATTCGGTCAAAGAGCTGCAAGGCGCAGCATTCCGGCGGCTTACGGGTGTCCGGAGGAGCACATTTGAAGACTTGGTGGTGGTGCTTTTTGCCGCCAAATGCAAGCCGAAGGCGGCCGGCGGCAAGCCCAACACGCTTTGCATCGAAGACCAGCTTTTGATGATGCTCGAATATTGGCGGGAATACGGACTTATACCAAGTCTCGCTGATCACGACCGATAGGCCCACTCTCTTGTTCCGATGGAGATGATTTTCCAGGGCATGTCGATGAGCTTGTTCCAGGCGAAGCAGCAGTGGTCGAGAATGTCGTCGTAGGATTCGAAGACGCGGTTCGAGAGCCAGTTGTCGCGCATGAATTGCCAGATGTTCTCGACCGGATTGAGCTCGGGCGATTTCGGCGGCAACGGCAAGAGCGTGATGTTGTCCGGGACGGGAAGCTTCGCCGAGACATGCCACCCGGCCTGATCGAGAAGAACGAGCGCATGCGCGCTTGGTGCGACCGCAAGCGAGATTTCTTCGAGATGCAGGGCCATGGCCTCGCTGTTGCAGGAGGGTAGTACGAGCCCGGCGCCTTTTCCTTCGGCCGGGCAGATGGCGCCGAAAATATAGGCTGAACTCGTCCTCTGGTCGTGCGGCGCCGAAGGCCGTGTCCCGCGTTTCGCCCATCGGCGGGTGACCTTGTTTTTCTGCCCGATCCGAGCTTCGTCTTGAAACCAAATCTCTATCGGCTTGCCAGGAGCCTCTTTTGCGGCGGTCTCCTCCACGAGGGCGAGAAAGTTTTTTTAAAAGCCGCCGCGGCTTCCTCGTCTTGCGCATGATGGCGCGGTCGCGCCGAGAGCTTGCGAAAGCCCATATGCCGCAGCTCGCGGCTGAGCGTCGGCTTGGAGATCGAAACCCGGAACTCTTCGAAGAGCCACTGCGCCAGAATCGATCAGCCGCCAGCGGACGACGCCATGCAGGGCGGGAATCGGCCCATCTTCCACGACCTGCCGCAAGGCTTGGCGCTGGCGCTCGCCGAGGATGCTGGGAGCGCCCGGCGCTTTGCCGGTCAAGAGACCATCAGGACCTTTGGCGTTGAAACGGACAACCCAGTCGCGCACGATCTGCACCCCGACCCCGCCGATCCGCGCCGCATCCGGCCGCGAGCCGCCATCATAAATCTCGGCCAGTGCCAAGAGACGCCGGGTCTGATCGGGGTCACGCGATCGCCGCGCCAGCATGCGCAGGCCAATCGTGTCAAAGTCAGAGCGAAGCGGAACCGGAGTCGACATGGCAAACTCTCCCAAAAGCTGTTTGCCATGGTGAATCAGATAAATGCCAATTCGGGAATCCGCCTCAGGAGTCAAACTTCCAGAGACTTGGTATTATTTTCATATCGGGCAAACTTACGGGATCAGCGAAAGCGCCGCCTACCGCAACATCAAATGGCGTGAAAATGCCCTGGCCAAAAGCAAGGTCTTTCGGTTACCGGGACGCAAGGCTGTGGCGGCAAGCGAGCGGGTGTTCGACATCGTCTTAATCGACGCAACCGAGACACCCATCGAACGGCCAAAAAAAACAAAGGCGCTACTATTCGGGCAAGAAGAAGCGGCACACGCTGAAAACCCAGCTCGTCGTCGAAAAATCGACACGCCGCATTCTCTGCCTCGCGCACGAAAAAGGACGGCGACACGACTTCCGGCTGTTCAAAACATCGAAGGTGCGGCTGCATCCTGAGACGAAAGCCGTTGCCGACCGCGGTTATCAAGGCCTGCAGAGAAGGCACGCGAAGACGAGCCTGCCCAAAAAGCGCAGCAAAAAAACTCCGTTGTCCGCAAGCGACCGGGAAAGAAACCGCGCCATCTCCGGCGAACGCGTGGCTTGCGAGAACGTCATCGCCATGCTCAAACGCTTCAAAATCATCGCCGACCGCTATAGAAACCGCCGTCGCCGTTTCGGTCTGCGCTTCTTCCTTATCGCCGCAATCTACAACATAGAGCTCGAGGCCGCGTAACGGTTATGCAAGAGGTCTATTGATCTCTACGCTGACGACTTCGATCCGCGCCTCACCGGCGCCGAGCGTCGGTGGTTTAACGTACCGGCGATCCTGAAGGGCTTCTTCGATCGTGTGCTCGTGCCCGGCGTTGCCTTCGACCACCCTTCGGGCGGTGGCCCACTGATCCGACGGCTCACTCACGTCAACGCGCTTTGGGTGGTGAGTTCGACCGGCGCACCCTGGTGGGTCACTCCGTCGATGAGATTCTTAATTTCTATCTGAATAATGGCGCAGCCATGTTTGATAAGGCGAGCATCATAAGGCGCCTGCAATTCGAATATAAGAGCGAGCGGCTCGCAGGGGCAGCCTTCTCGGCTGCCAAAGTCTCCAACCGTTTGGCGCTGATCGCCACCACCTGGCGCCGCACTCGTTCGGCAAGAACATTGTCGGCAATCTGGTCATTGCCGGAGGACATGGACGCCCTCAGGTTAAGGAGGTAAGCGAGGTTGGTGCCGTTATAATAGTCTCGCCGAATGAGGAACCCGCGCTCTGCGGCGTCGATTGCAATGTCAAGATCGGCCCTTCTCTCGGCGTCCGATCGTGCCGGCGTTTTGGCGCGGCGCTTGTGGATTGCACTCCAAAGACCGAGGGTTTCAGGATCAGTGGTGGTGTCTGGGCCAAGCCGTTGAAGCAGCTCCGTGGCCTCCGCATATGCCGCCAAAGCAACATCCAGTCCTGCGGTTTCTGCTGCTTTCTCGCCTGCCTTATAGGTTGCAAGCGCCAATTCTTGTATGACACGTGGCCGGGGCTTCGGCTTTCCATCCAGCCCATGCTTGGTTTGTTCTGCATAAATCTGTTGCAGGATCTTCTTGGCGAGATCGAAATCCCCGGCGTTCTTGGCCTCGAGGGCAAATTCGAACTTGGCCGCATAGGTATCCTTGTCGGCCGGATTTTGTTGCGCCGCCACCACGATCACTTCGGTTCCTTCCGCGGGTTTGCGCTTCGGCTGTTGGAGGTCACTCAGCACTGTATAGACGGGACTATCAATGGCTTGGTTTGTCTTGAGAGCTGCTGCCAATGTCTGCAGGTCTTGCCGCATGCGCATCGTCTCATCGAAGCCGATGTCTGTCCCGAGGTGAACGTAGGGCCGGATGACGATATGGTTGATGTCAAATGGGTTCTTGAACTGCTCTTCGGCTATGATGATGGTTGCTCTCGGCTTCAAGGCATGTCGCACGCCGAGCTCGAAGATGGCATTCAAATTCGACGTCGACAGATCTGCGACAACAAGATCGGCAGCAAAGAGCATTTCGTACATAGATACGTCGATAACGCCGGAATGAAGAATCTCATCCGCGCGAACACCGTCGTAGCCCGCCTCCGTAATCGCGGGCTTGATGATATTCTTATAGGTCTTGTCGAGATCGAGCGTTCGGCCCGTAGCGAAATCGGTCTTCTTGCCAAATCCCATGACGACGAAACAGGACGGCATAGTGTTTCCTCCAAAATCGCTTTTTTCTGAAATGCGACGCCATCAGTCTCCTTGATCGGCGGCGATCCTTTTCGTTTGAGTTAAAAAATAGTCGGCTCAAGAACAGCCGCGGTCAACTCCGTTTTTCAAATCGTGGCGATCGTCCGGATGTCAAAACCAGAAGCCTCGGCGCTCCGACGGAATTCATCGGTGGCGTCGGTGCCTCCGCGGGCTTGTCCCTCCCATATAATCACGGCGACGGGCCGCTTGTCCGCCCCGCCAGCCTCCGAGGCTGCCAGCGAGAGCGCGTCTTTGATGATGGCCTCGTTCGCCGCGGAATAGGCGCCATCGCTTCCGGGATTGCCTGCAAGCTCGATGACCTCGCCGTTGGCGCGGGCGGGGGCAATCGCGTTGTCGAACAATTCTCCCCAATAGTCAGGGTGAGGCCTATCCAACACCGACGTTTCCTTGAACCGCGCCGCGCTGAAAGGCAGGATGATCCGCGCCGGAATGCTCATCGCGTCCGCAACCTTCAGCGCCAGCAAATCCGCGCCGCAAGCCGCCGAGGTCACTAGCACCGATACCCCGATTTCCTCGAACAGCCGATGCAGCTCGCGCTCGACCCTTGGGACCAGCTCAAAAGGAAATCGCCGCGCCTCGGCCGGTTCCGGATCGATCCTCCGCCCCGCGACCGCCACGACATGTTTGATGAGCGACGTGGCGATCATGGAAATCCTTTTTGCGAGGCCCTCATTCCGCCGCCGGCTGGTCGGGCAGAGGCGTGGTGAACTTGCCGCTCGCGTCCTTCTGGCAAATCGGCGCCGCGCCGGAGAGATCGAGGCCATAGTCCTTGCCGAGGCCCGAAAGGTCATGGTCGGGCAACCGGGCGCAGGCGATATCGAATATGCCGCCTTCCGGGATGGCGGATGTGTCCCACAGGCGGGCGGTGTTGTCGACTGATCCGGTCAGCACGCGCGCGCCATCGGGGCTGAAGGCGACGGACAGAACCTTGCCCTCATGCCCCTTGAAGGCACGGATTTCCTTGCCCGTCGCAGCGTCCCACAGGCGGGCGGTCTTAATCATCTGATCCGGTCAGCACGCGTTTGCCATCGGGGCTGAAGGCGACGGACAAGAAAAAGCCCTCCCCGAAGGCGCGGATCTCGTTGCCCGTCGCAGCCTCCCACAGGCGAACGGTGGGGACCGATCCGGTCAGCACGCGGGCGCCATCGGGGCTGAAGGCGACGGAAGAGACGGTGGCCAAATGCCCCTTGAAGGCGCGGATTTCCTTGCCCGTCGCGGCGTCCCACAGGCAGGCGTTCTTATCATCTGATCCGGTCAGCACGTGCCCGCCAGAAGGCGCGGATTTCCCGGCCCGTCGCGGCGTCCCGCAGGCGGGCGGTCTTGTCGAATGATCCGGTCAGCACGCGTTTGCCTGCCCCCTGAAGGCGCGGATTTCCTTGCCCGTCGCGGCGTCCCACAGGCGGGCGGTCTTGTCATCCTCCCCTGATCCGGTCAGCACGCGGGCGCCATCGGGGCTGAAGGCGACGGAAGTGACAGTGGCCTCATGCCCCTCGAAAGCGCGGACTGCCTCACCCGTCGCGGCGTCCCACAGGCGGGCGGTCTTATCATCTGATCCGGTCAGCACGCGGGCGCCATCGGGGCTGAAGGCGACGGAAGTGACAGTGGCCTCATGCCCCTCGAAAGCGCGGACTGCCTCACCCGTCGCGGCGTCCCACAGGCGGGCGGTCTTATCATCTGATCCGGTCAGCACGCGTTTGCCATCGGGGCTGAAGGCGACGGAAGTGACAGTGGCCTCATGCCCCTTGAAGGCGCGGATTTCCTTGCCCGTCGCGGCGTCCCACAGGCGGGCGGCCCTATCATCTGATCCGGTCAGCACGCGTTTGCCGTCGGGGCTGAAGGCGACGGAAGTGACAGTGGCCTCATGCCCCTTGAAGGCGCGGATTTCCTTGCCCGTCGCAGCGTCCCACAGGCGAACGGTCTTATCATCTGATCCGGTCAGCACGCGTTTGCCATCGGGGCTGAAGGCGACGGAAGAGACGGAGTCCTTATGCCCCTTGAAGGCGCGGATTTCCTTGCCCGTCGCAGCGTCCCACAGGCGGGCGGTCTTGTCATCTGATCCGGTCAACACGCGTTTGCCATCGGGGCTGAAGGCGACGGAAGTGACAGAGCTAGAGCCCTCATGCCCCTCGAAGGCGCGGATTTCGTTGCTTGTCGAAGCATCCCACAGGCGGGCCATGTCATCTGATCCGGTCAACACGCGGGCGCCATCGGGGCTGAAGGCGACGGAAGTGACAGAGCCAGAGCCCTCAGGCCCCTCGAACGCGCGGATTTCGTTGCCTGTCGAAGCGTCCCACAGGCGGGCGGTCTCGTCCGATGATCCGGTCAGCACGCGGGCGCCATCGGGGCTGAAGGCGACGGAAGTGATGTCGTCATTCGTTGCAATACGCATCCGCTCATGCAGGCCAGCAAGGCTGCGAAAGACGGCATCCAGCGTCACCTCGCGCTTCGGCAGGTCCATGGCGCCCTGGCGCGGCCACGCGGCCAGGGCAAGTTTAGCTGCATCCACAGGCCGCCGCTCCTTCTCGGTGAAAGCCAACGCAGTGAGCGCAGACGAAAAGTTCTCTCGGGCCGTGCGCAAATTTGTACTAGTTGATATTTGATCCGACATTTGCTGTCATAAGGCCGAAGCGAGAGCCGAGGCCGGGCGCGGAGCTGGCCAGGTTTGCGGAGAGCCCGGCCTCGGCGTTTTATGAGGACACCGACGATGACCAAGGACCAGAAGATTATCAAAGGAAAGGTGGGCTTGGCTCAAGCTCGCCAGGCAGCTCGGCAATGTGAGCCAGGCCTGCAAGATGCTCGGCTATAGCCGCGACAGCTTCTACCGCCTCAAGGAACTCTATGACAAAGGCGGCGAGCTGGCGTTGCAAGAGATCAGCCGCAGGAAGCCAATCCTGGCGAACCGGACCGCGCCCGAGATCGAGGCGCGGATCGTTGAATTTTCGCTGGAGCAGCCGGCCTTCGGCCAGATCCGCGTCGCTAACGAAATGAGGAAACTTGGCCACTCGATCTCGCCGGCCGGCGTGCGCGGCGTCTGGCAGCGCCATGATCTCGAGACGATGAAGAAACGGCTCAAGGCGCTGGAAGCCAAGGTTGCTGAGGCAAGGCCGGATCCTGACCGAGGCGCAGGTCATAGCCTTGGAGAAAGCCAAGACCGAAAAGGAGGCGCACGGGCCAAGTTCGAGAGCGAATGCCCGGGCTACTGCGGGGCGCAGGACACGTTCTATGTTGGCAACATGAAAGGGGTCGGCCGCATCTACCAACAGACCTTCATCGACACCTATTCGAAAGTGACGTTTGCCAAACTCTATGATCGCAAGACGCCGATCACCGCGGCCGACCTCTTGAACGATCGGGTCGTGCCCTTCTTCGACGAAAAGGAAGTGAAGCTCTCACGTGTTCTGACCGATCGCGGCACCGAATATTGCGGCAATCCCGAGCATCACGAATACGAGCTCTATCTCGCGGTGGAAGATATTGACCATTCCAGGACCAAGACGAAGAGCCCACAAACGAATGGCATCGCTGAGCGCTTCCACAAGACAGTGCTGGATGAGTTCTATCGCATCGCCTTCCGAAAGAGGCTCTATGCCTCGATCGGGGATTTGCAGGACGACCTCGATCTATGGGTCAAAAGCTACAACGAGGAGAGACCGCATCAAGGCCGCTGGTGCTTCGGCAAGACGCCGCTGCAAACATTCCTTGACGCCATCCCGATTGCGAGGGAAAAAATGATCGCTGCCTGACCACCATCGGCAGTGAACCGGCCATCTCCAAAAGGACGCCGTATGTAAGATCAAATACAAGCTACTACAAATATGCGCAGCTGCAGGCGCAAATCGTCGAAGCCGACGCCAAGCTCATGGCCTGGCACAAGGCCGATAATGCAGCCGGCGCCTCGCCAATATCCCCGGCATCGGTCCGATCGGCGCGACTCTGCTGCTGCTGAAAACTCCGGCACCCGAGATGTTTCGATCGGGGCGGCAGTTCGCGGCCTGGATCGGCTTGACGCCGAAGGACCATTCAACGGCCGGCAAGGTCAGGCTCGGCGTCATCACAAGGGCCGGCGACGAAGCCTTGCGCAGCGTGTTAGCGTGTCTCCGGACCTCGATATTCTGCCACTGCGATCGACCTCGCCCGATTGATATTGTCGCGGCGTGAGCCCGAGGTGCGCGCCTACCGATCGTGATCGGCCAAAGCGCGCTGGATCCTCAACTGTGCTGACATACGCGAGTGCGGACAGCACGCCGATGCCCGGCACGCTCATGAGAAGCCGGCAGGCGGAGTTCGACTTCACCAGGGCGCGGATCGCTTTGTCGAAAACAGCAATCTGCTCGCGCAGCTGCCGCCAGGCAACGAGCATAGGCCGGACAATCAGCGCGACCTCGGAACGGTCGAGCAGCAGAGCTTCAACCTTCCGATCGAAGGGCAATCCCCGCATCGCGCCGGGCAGAAAGCCGAACGTCTTGAGCACCCCCCGGATGTGGTTGGACAATCGGGTCGTCATACCGGTGAGTTGAGTCCTTGCGCCCAGAAGAGCACGCGCGCGGTGGCTTTCGAAAGACTTGACGTGAACAGACCGGTACCAGCCGGTGCGAACGATCTGAGCCAATCCCTCCGCGTCGTTCTGATCCGTCTTGTTGATCTGCATCTTGAGGGCGGCGCGCGCATGCCTGGCATGGCGTCATCGCTCCGGTCTCGATCCCTATACGGGCGTCATCCCCCGCATGCCGGCGGACCAAAACGGTGATTTGTTCTGGAACCGTGGGGCAGTGACCTCGCCAAAGTCTGCGCCCGGCATTGTCGACGACGCAATTGGCCGTCATCTTCCGCGAAACGTCCAATCCAACAAAATGGGTCATCGATCAACCTCCGACAGTGCGAATCAGCGGGCAATGCCGCCCGGATCGCGGCACTATCGCCGACTATCGCCGACCGCGATTATCGGATGTCCACATATGAACGGACCGGTACCAGCCAGTGCGAACGATCTGAGCCAATCCCTCCCGCGTCGTTCTGATCCGTCTTGTTGATCTGCATCTTGCATGCCTGGCATCGAGACAAACGACTTCGAGCCCGAGATTGCGGACACCAGCCATGGCGTCATCGCTCCGGTCTCGATCCCTATACGGGCGTCATCCCCCGCATGCCGGCGGACCAAAACGGTGATTTGTTCTGGAACCGTGGGGCAGTGACCTCGCCAAAGTCTGCGCCCGGCATTGTCGACGACGCAAATGGCCGTCATCTTCTGCGAAACGTCCAATCCAACAAAATGGGTCATCGATCAACCTCCGACAGTGCGAATCAGCGGGCAATGCCGCCCGGATCGCGGCACTATCGCCGACTATCGCCGACCGCGATTATCGGATGTCCACATATGAACGGACCGGTACCAGCCAGTGCGAACGATCTGAGCCAATCCCTCCCGCGTCGTTCTGATCTGTCTTGTTGATCTGCATCTTGCATGCCTGGCATCGAGACAAACGACTTCGAGCCCGAGATTGCGGACACCAGCCATGGCGTCATCGCTCCGGTCTCGATCCCTATACGGGCGTCATCCCCCGCATGCCGGCGGACCAAAGCATTGATCTGTTCCGGAACGGACGGGCACTGGCCCCGCCACAGTCCCCGACCGGAATCGTCGACCACGCAGACGGTGGTCATCTTCTGCGAAACATCCAAGCCAACAAAATGGGTCATCGATCAGCCTCCGATATTGCGAATTACGGGGCGATACCGCCCGGATCGCGGCACTATCGCCGACTATCGCCGACCGCGATTATCGGATGTCCACATATGAACGGACCGGTACCAGCCAGTGCGAACGATCTGAGCCAATCCCTCCCGCGTCGCTCTGATCTGTCTTGTTGATCTGCATCTTGCATGCCTGGCATCGAGACAAACGACTTCGAGCCCGAGATTGCGGACACCAGCCATGGCGTCATCGCTCCGGTCTCGATCCCTATACGGGCGTCATCCCCCGCATGCCGGCGGACCAAAGCATTGATCTGTTCCGGAACGGACGGGCACTGGCCCCGCCACAGTCCCCGACCGGAATCGTCGACCACGCAGACGGTGGTCATCTTCTGCGAAACATCCAAGCCAACAAAATGGGTCATCGATCAGCCTCCGATATTGCGAATTACGGGGCGATACCGCCCGGATCGCGACACTATCGGCGGATCACGCGCCGACCGCGATTATCGGATGTCCACATATGACAAGGCCGAAAAGCCCACTGATCGAATTCTTGAACTTGCTGCTCGATCGGATGACATCTTGACGCCCGAAAATGAGTCATTAAACTTCACCATCATTTGCTGCAGCCCCACGCCGGCTCTCAGCCCGCACAGCACGACGGCGGCAACGACATGATCAACGTCAACAGGATTGCAGAAAGCAAGCAAGCCCGCGCCCTGGCTTGGCTTCGACTGACCGATTATGCGCTGGTGATTCTTTGCGGCTTCTGGGTGATTGCACTGCTTCCACAACTACCGGCCGTTTTTCTGTCTGGTGACAAAGTCCAGCTTGCATGGGTCTTGATAACGTTGATTGTGCTTTGCTTCGCGGCATATACCGGCTGGCGCCATGTCGGTATGATCGACCCGAGCGTCTGGCGGGCGTACAGAGTTTTATTTCCGTTGTTGGTGGCTTTCCTTCTGTTCAGTGGATGGGCAGTTCTGGTCCAGAATGGCACGATAGCGGGCCTATTTGCACAGGACAGTTTGGAGTTCCGGCAGCACATAGATCCGCTGATTGGCGCCGCCTGGATCGGCGGCACATCGTTAGTCGGCTGGATATCGCTGATGCTGTTGCGAAGGATGAACATCACCGGGTTGGACGTCACGGTCAAGCTATTGTTTCGGCTTGGCAAGAACCCCGGCGTAAGGGCGGCGCAGGCGACGGATGTCAAGAGAATCAACAAGCCGCGCGGTCTGATCTTTGCCGCAGCCGGCGCATTGGTGCTGGCCGTGAACCTGCTCCCCAATTCAGGTCACAAGATTATGGTCGTTTTGCACCAAGCTAGCGGCCAGCTTATGACGCTGTTGGGCTTCTTCCTGCTCGTGCGGGCGCGACGGTATTTCCAGGTCGATGCCGAACTCGCTGCTCGCCGTCGACCGGCGCTCGCCGATCTTGTTCCTGCGATCTTTCGATGACGACGGGAAGCAGCACTACGGTAGTTCAGAAAATGCCTTGCTGGACTTTTCACTCGAAACCAGACTATCGAACCATTTCAACCATTTCGGCCCCTTTATCGCCATCGGTTCACCAAAGGAAACTTTGCCCGAGCCCGGCGCCGCTCGCGTTCTCCTATCCGACAACGAATGGCAACCCAGGGTGCTTGGCTGGATGCGGGATGCTCAACTGATCATCATGTATTCCGGCAAGACGCACTGCGTGAATTGGGAACTGCGAAAGGTGCTTGAAAGTAAATGTGCCACGCGGCTCATCCTGTTGATCCCGGAGATCAAGGCCTGGCGAAGCTCCAAACGTAACAAAGATATCATGGCGCGGGTCGAGCAGGTCCGGGAGGTGTTCAGGGATACCCCATGGGAAGAGGAGTTGCTCCAATTCGATGACCTCGCGAGACTTCGGGCCATGCTGTTCCGTCCCGATGGGTCGATGGTTATGGTCAAGAGCCGATCGCGCAGCCGCGACTCCTACCATCTGGCGGCGCTGGTGGCGCACCAGATCCTGATCGGTGCGGACGCACCGAACGAAGAAGACGAGAAGGTCAGGAAGGCGCACGATACCGGTGACACTGAGAGTATTTCTGCTTCAGAGCAGGTCATCGACGTCGGCGGGGCGCTTGTTGTGGGTCTTGCGCTGTTGGGGATAGGCGTTGCCACGGTGCGAACATTTCCGATCGTTGAAGCGCTCAAGAAGGGCAATGAAGGCATTCGCGCAGAGGATTACGGGAAAGCCATGTCGAGTTATCGCAAAGCCGCAGATCTCGGCAGCGCGGAAGCGCAAAACAATATCGGGGTGTTTTACCGAGACGGCCACGGCGTCGCGAAAGATTACGCGCAGGCCTTATCCCGCATACGCCGGATGAGGCAATAATTTGCAGCGTCGATGCGGCGATTCAGCTAACATAATCAGCATGTTATTTCGGATCGAATGAGGCCGTCATGGCGAACCCGGCGGGTGAATCGTATGATGGCGCTCTCAGGCTCGATTTCGACCGCCGATTGTTGCTTCACTTTCGCGGATCGGTGGTTACCTCCGACGCAGGCTTGCTCGCATACCGGGAACTGGACGACGCGCTGTGCCTCAGCGCGATGGCGGGTGATGCGCTCTCCGACGCACGCACTGGCAAGAATGGCCGGCATGCACTCGTCGGGATGTTGCGGCAATCCATATTTGGGCGACTTGCCGGATATGAAGACGTGAACGACGCTCAACGCCTGCGCCATGATCCCGCGATGCGGTGGATAGTCGGCGGAAAGGCGGCCTCGGATGCAGCGGCTTCGCCGAGCCAGATGGGCCGCTTTGAGACGCGCTGGCTCACGGCGGAAAAGAACCTTTCGGCGCTCGCTGATCTCTCCGGCAAATGGATCGACAGCGTTCATGGTCGCCGTCCGCCGAGAGGTATCTTGCTCGACATGGATTCGAGCGTGAGCCCGACGCATGGCGAACAGGAACACAGTGTCTGGAACGGTCACTATGACTGCACCTGCTATCATCCGCTGTTCGTTTTCAACCAATATGGCGATTTGGAACGCTGCGCCCTGCGCCCCGGCAATGTTCACAGCGCCGATGGATGGGAGGCGGTGCTGAAGCCGGTCGTGGCGCGGTATCAAGGCAAGGTCTCACGCATTTATTTCCGCGCCGACGCCGGCTTCGCAAACCCCGAAGTTTACGAATATCTGGAGGCAGAACGGATCAAATATGCGATCCGTCTGCCCGCCAATCACATCTTGCAAGAGAGGATCGGCTATCTGCTCAAACGCCCGGTTGGTCGCCCGTCCAATGACGTCTGCCGATCCCATGCAAGTTTCACCTATCAAGCGGGAAGCTGGTCGCAGCCGCGTCGGGTGATCGCCAAGGTCGAATGGCATCCGGGCGAGCTTTATCCGCGCGTCGGCTTCATCGTGACGAACATGGCGCGCTCCGCCGAGAATGTCGTCGCCTTCTACAACAAGCGCGGCACGTGTGAGCAATGGATCAAGGAAGGAAAAGGCGCAATCAAGTGGACCCGGCTATCATGTCGGTCGTTCGCTGCTAACGCCGTCCGTCTCCAGCTTCATGCGCTGGCCTACAATCTCGGTAATTTTCTGCGCACGCTGGCGACGCCCGAACCGATAAAGGATTGGTCACTGACGAGCCTGAAGGAAAAGCTGATCAAGATCGGCGCGAAGATCGTGAGCCATGGCCGCTATGTCGCGTTTCAGATGGCCGAAGTCGCCATTCCGAAAAATCTCTTCGCGGACATCCTACGAATGATCGCCGACCTGCGGCCGCCGCCCAATCCAGCGCCTGCGTGAAGTGTTCGGTCGTCATGCGTCGAGCAAAAACTAAGGGAGAAGTGCGTCTTGATCACAACCGACTCTGTATTGTCCGGTGCGCGATCCGCCCATGTCACTGGTTTTGGTGTGCCGGAGCACCACAGCAGCGCCGCAGCGCGGCAATCTCAACCTCAATAAGCGGGCGATCCGGAAAATAATGCCGGTATAGGACGAATGTCCGATGTCACGGCAGGAGATCAATGATACGCGCTTGGCACATTCCCGGTTATCTGGGGAATGCCAGCTTATTCTGGTTTCGCAAAGCCGCCGATCAGGGCAACGCGGAAGCTCAAAACAATATCGGCGCGCTTTACGCAAAAGGCGAGGGCGTCGCGCACGAATATGCGCAGGCCCTGTCCTGGTTTCACATAGCCGCCGCTCAGGCAGCGCACTGGCGCAATTCAATATCGGTTTTTTTTATCAAAACGGCTGGGGCGTCGCACAAGACTATGCGCAGGCCAACTCCTGGTTTCGCAGAGCCGCCAATCAGGGCAGCGCGGACGCGCAAAACGGTATCGGCGCACTTTACGCAAACGGCCAGGGCGTTGCGTAGGACTATGCGCAGGCCTTATTCTGGTTTCGCAAAGCCGCCGATCAGGGCAGCGCATTTGCGCAATTCGATATCGGCTTATTTTACCCCAACGGCTGGGGCGTCGCGCAGGACTATGGGCGAGCCCTGTCCTGGTATCGAAAGGCTGCCGATCAGGGAAATACGGACGCGATGGCGGCCCTGAAGAGACCTTCGCCCTGAGGCACCTTTGGAGCCTTGGGCCCCAAAAAGGCGGCGGGTGTCGAGAACGAAATCAATCCAATGATTTCCAAGACCGTGAATAATGCGCGACGCAGTCGCGGCCCGGCGGGCTTGTATTTCATTTTAGTCCGTCAGCCGCGGACCAGAGCGGCGCATCGCGTCCTGTCGCGGGTCAGCTACCTGCTTAATACCAAGTCTCGCTGATCACGACCGATAGGCCCACTCTCTTGTTCCGATGGAGATGATTTTCCAGGGCATGTCGATGAGCTTGTTCCAGGCGAAGCAGCAGTGGTCGAGAATGTCGTCGTAGGATTCGAAGACGCGGTTCGAGAGCCAGTTGTCGCGCATGAATTGCCAGATGTTCTCGACCGGATTGAGCTCGGGCGATTTCGGCGGCAACGGCAAGAGCGTGATGTTGTCCGGGACGGGAAGCTTCGCCGAGACATGCCACCCGGCCTGATCGAGAAGAACGAGCGCATGCGCGCTTGGTGCGACCGCAAGCGAGATTTCTTCGAGATGCAGGGCCATGGCCTCGCTGTTGCAGGAGGGTAGTACGAGCCCGGCGCCTTTTCCTTCGGCCGGGCAGATGGCGCCGAAAATATAGGCTGAACTCGTCCTCTGGTCGTGCGGCGCCGAAGGCCGTGTCCCGCGTTTCGCCCATCGGCGGGTGACCTTGTTTTTCTGCCCGATCCGAGCTTCGTCTTGAAACCAAATCTCTATCGGCTTGCCAGGAGCCTCTTTTGCGGCGGTCTCCTCCACGAGGGCGAGAAAGTTTTTTTAAAAGCCGCCGCGGCTTCCTCGTCTTGCGCATGATGGCGCGGTCGCGCCGAGAGCTTGCGAAAGCCCATATGCCGCAGCTCGCGGCTGAGCGTCGGCTTGGAGATCGAAACCCGGAACTCTTCGAAGAGCCACTGCGCCAGATCGATCAGCCGCCAGCGGACGACGCCATGCAGGGCGGGAATCGGCCCATCTTCCACGACCTGCCGCAAGGCTTGGCGCTGGCGCTCGCCGAGGATGCTGGGAGCGCCCGGCGCTTTGCCGGTCAAGAGACCATCAGGACCTTTGGCGTTGAAACGGACAACCCAGTCGCGCACGATCTGCACCCCGACCCCGCCGATCCGCGCCGCATCCGGCCGCGAGCCGCCATCATAAATCTCGGCCAGTGCCAAGAGACGCCGGGTCTGATCGGGGTCACGCGATCGCCGCGCCAGCATGCGCAGGCCAATCGTGTCAAAGTCAGAGCGAAGCGGAACCGGAGTCGACATGGCAAACTCTCCCAAAAGCTGTTTGCCATGGTGAATCAGATAAATGCCGATTCGGGAATCCGCCTCAGGAGTCAAACTTTCAGAGACTTGGTATAAGGCCCCGGTGCGCTTCTTTGCGGTTCACTCGCAACGAGACGATTGTCAGGATCCACGGCATCGTATTGCCGCCGTGCGTGCGCCGCCTCAAAGCGCTCCTGCTTCAGCGCAAGTTCGACCTGTCCACGTTCTTCCGCTGCCTTTGACGTTCGCTGCTCGATCGCGCCGAGCGCAGCCGCCACGCCGAACGGCTTCATAAGGCTGACGACTTCGGCTCAAACGGCGCATCGACGCGCAAGCTGCCGAAGGAGACGCAGCGGTCTCCGCCGTGGTTCAAGAAGCTTCCCTGGCAGTGATACCGGCCCACCTGACCTATCGTGCCGCCATAGTCGGCGATCAGGCGCTGATTCCTCTCGAACTCGGTCCAAGAGAGATAGCCTTCGTGGTGGTCCAAGAGCAAGACGTCCCAATCCGGCCGCTCACGCCTGAACCCACGCACGATCTGCTTGCGGCCGGCCTTGATCGTCACGCGGCTGCCGGTTCGGCCGAAAGCATAGGCGCCAGCATAGATCGGATTGCGCAGAATATGGTGGATCGAGTTGTAGACAGGCAGCCGCCAGGCGATGCTACGGCCTTCTTCCGCCGAATAACGAACCACCGGCAGGGCGATATGTTCCTGTCTAAACCAGTGGTGGACCTGCCGCATGCTCTGGAATTCCGCGAATTTGGAAAAGACCAGCGCCAGAGCTTCGCGAACCCGTTGATCCGGTTCCTTCTCGATGCGGTCATGGCGAACCTTTACGTACCCCACCGCGACCGTCATGAAGAGTTCGCCGCGCCGCGCCTTTTGCTTCAAGGCTTCCACGGAGCTTTTGACGCAGGATCGAGAGCTCCAGCTCGCTCATCGTACCTTTCATGCCGAGCAGCAAGCGGTCGTTAGGATGGCGGGGTTCGTAGACGCCGTCTTCGTCAATGATGATCGCGCCGACAAGGCCGCAGAACTCGATCAGCGTATGCCAGTCGCGGCCGTTGCGCGCCAGGGGGGAGGCCTCGATCGCGAAGACCGCTCCGGCGCGCCCCTCGCAGATCGCCGCCAGAAGGCGCTCGAAGCCAGGCCGGGTGACGCCGGAGCCAGAGCGCCCGAGATCATCGTCGCTGCCGCGCGCGTTCCGCAAGGCCGTATTGACGCCGCCGGCTTTCGTGATTGTTCAGCACCCGGTCAGTGGTCGATTGACGAATGTAGACAAAGGCTTCAACCCTCGTCACCTCAAACCTACCGTTTGACGAATGGATCTTTGGATCGAAGCTCTCGCCAGCGGCCGTCGGGTGGATTTTCAGGCGCTTGAGGAGAAGCGGACCGTCCGGTTTCCGTTCCAGCGGCGCGTCCCTCCATACCCTCGCGAAGAGCTCGCTCTCGATTAGTTCGCCGAGCCGGATAGTCCGAGTATAAGCACGGTTTATTATCGAGTGCAGGAGCGGAACCGGGTTGGCGAACACGCGCATCCGTATGTTCGTCTGGACTCCTGCTAGCGTTGCTACGCGCCGTATAATGTCGATGTAGCTACTGCGTATCGCGTCCTCGCTCAGCTTTTCGATCTCGATGGTCTCCAACTTCTCGCGAAGCTGGCATCAACCGACCCGACGAAGAAAACGCAAGATGCAAGGTATCAAGAGCGTCGGTTCAGCACAAAGATTTCTCTCCTCTCATGCGGCAGCCCACAACACATTCAACGTTTAACGCCATCTCATTTCAGCAAGGACACACCGAGCTTTTCGAGCCTCGGCCATGGACACGTGGCATGCGACCACTACTCCAGCATGATCACGATCGTCAGAGAGATCGCTCGCGTATATCGTTCGACAACGTGATGGTGTGGACGGCGCCCGCACCGGCATCTCGCTCAATGAAGAGCTGTGCCAAGACGGTTGTCGTTGAGCAACCCTCTGAAGGAGCGCCGTCCATGGGAAAGTCTATCACCGATTTGTCGTCTGTCACGACTGTTGGCCTCGATCTGGCCAAGCATGTCTTTCAGGTTCATGCGATCGACGCCTTTGGCCGCGTGATCGTCGCCAAGGCGCTTCGGCGCAAGGACGTGCTGGCCTTCTTCGCGCAATTGCCCGAGTGTCTTGTCGGTATGGAAGCCTGCGGTTCGGCCCATCATTGGGCGCGCGAGCTGATCAAGCTCGGCCATGACGCTCGGATGATGCCGCCGGCCTATGTCAAACCCTATGTGCGTCGGCAAAAGAATGACGCGGCCGACGCCGCCGGGATCTGCGAAGCGGTGACAAGGCCTTCGATGCGCTTTGTCGGCGTGCGCACGCTGGAGAACCAGGCGGTGCTCATGCATCACAAGGTGCGCGAAATGCTGGTGGCGCAACGCACGCAACTGATCAACGCGCTTCGCGGGCATCTGGCCGAGATTGGGGTCATCGCGGCGCAGGGGCTCAAGAACGCCCGCGAAATGGCGGGGCTCGTCATGGCGGAAGGCGACGAGACGATTCCGGCCTGCGTCCGCGCGGCGCTCGCCCCGCTCGTGCGTCAACTGCATGCTCTGGATCAGGAGATTGCACGCAGCGATCGAAGCATCGCCGCGATGGCTCGAGGCGACGAAATGGCGCGCCGGCTGATGACTATTCCTGGCTTCGGCCCGGTGACGGCCTCGGCGATGGCCGCGAGCGTTCAAGACGTCTCCGCTTTCTCGGGCCCGCGTGAGTTCGCCGCCTTTCTTGGCCTGACGCCGAGACAAAACTCGTCCGGCGGCAAGGAGCGATTGGGCCGCATCTCGAAGATGGGCAATCGATATTTGCGGACATTGCTCGTCGTGGGCGCGCATGCGGTCCTCTATCATCGCAAGCCGCACGACGACGCGCTGCGATCCTTTGCGAAGAAGCTCATGCAGACTAAGCCCTTCAAGCTTGTCGCCGTCGCGCTCGCCAATAAAATGGCGCGCATCGCCTTCGCGATCATGCGCGGTAAGACAACCTATAGCGCAGCTCCGGCGTAACGACCGCCGACATCGTCAGCGGCCAAGGGCTGCAAAAGAATCGAGGGTGACCAAGAGGTGATGCGAAGAGCGCGGATTGATCCCAAAGCCCGTGGCATTGTCTGCGCCGTCAAGCGCGCCAACGTGATTTGGGGCAAGGGATCAGCGGACAACATCAGGGCCAGCGGGGCGTCAAAACCCGCATCGACAGGCCGAAGACATGACCGCACCCACGATCAAACGCAACGCCGCAAAAAAACCCTTGATCAGCGGGCGCCGTCCAGACATGACAACGCCCGTCGAGCTATTTCCGAGGAAATCTGCCTTTCTCGAGAAATTTCGGGTCGAAATAATTCACGTGGACTATCGTGGTCAGCCAGCCGATGGAGCACAGAAGGCTGCCGACGGCGATCTGGTGCATTGTTTTTCGATATTGGATCAATCGCACGAAATATCCGAGACCCAAGCGTGTCGCAAAAAAAAACGACGGCGCCCATCGCTACCGCGGCCGCAGCGCCGCTGAAGGTGAATAGCGACTTAATCATGGTGACCTGCCACTGAGATATTCCTCCACGAGGAGTTAGAGTCCGGCCTGAACAAGGGACGGACCGATGAAGCGAAGCAGGTTTACGGAAGAACAGATCATCGCAGTGTTGCGGGAGCATGAGGCTGGCGCGAAGGCTGGGGAACTCTGCCGGAAGTACGGGATGTCGGAAGCGACGCTGTACAACTGGAAGGCCAAGTTCGGCGGGATGGATGTCTCGGATGCCAAACGGCTGCGGGCACTCGAAGACGAGAACGGCAAGCTGAAGAAGCTGCTGGCGGAGTCGATGCTCGACGCCTCGGCCCTGCGCGAGCTTCTGGGAAAAAAATGGTAGGGCCCGCCGTAAAGCGCGAGGCTGTCGCTCATCTTCGGACGATGTTCCAGATGAGCGAGCGGCGGGCCTGCTCCGTCATCGCCGCCGATCGGACCAGCATCCGGTATCAATTCTGCCGGCCGCCTGATACCGAGCTCCGGTGCCGGCTGCGCGATCTGGCCAATGCACGCCGGCGGTTCGGCTATAGACGGCTGTTCGTCCTGCTGCGCCAGCAGGGTGAGCCATCCGGCATCAACCGGATTTACCGGCTCTATCGCGAGGAAGGGCTAACAGTGCGCCGCCGTCGCGTTAGGCGGCGTGCCGTCAGAGCGCGGGTGCCGATCCTGATCGAGGCCAAGGTTAATGCCCGCTGGTCACTCGACTTCGTGCACGATCAGTTTGCTTGTGGCCGGCGCTTCCGCATTCTGAACGTCGTCGACGATGTAACGCGGGAATGTCTGGCGGCGGTCCCCGACACCTCGATCTCCGGCAAGCGGGTGGCACGGGAACTGAGCACTCTGCTCCAACGGCGCGGCAAGCCCGACATGATCGCATCGGATCATGGGACCGAACTCACCTCGAATGCCATCCTCGCCTGGTGTGCCGAGCACCGCATCGATTGGCACTACATCGCCCCTGGTAAGCCGACGCAGAACGGCTTCTGCGAGAGCTTCAACGGCCGGATGCGTGACGAGCTATTGAACGAGACCCTGTTCGTCGGTCTCGATCACGCCCGGCAGGTCATTGGCTCATGGGCCTACGATTACAACACCGCGAGGCCGCATTCCTCGCTCGGCTACCAGACACCTGCGGCCTATGCCGCTGATCTCACCGCAACAGGCGCCCGGCTGCGCAATCCTGACCAGCTCCGCCGCTCGCCTGTTGCTCACACCGCGCCGCAAGGCGCATCAACTGCCGAGGCTCTAACCGTCGCTGGATGAAAGTTCAGTTGCAGGTCAGCGAAGCCTGGGGACTTGAGATTGGCGAGTCGATAGCCCTGATCGATGGTTACGGCTGAGGTCACTGAACGGCAAGCCCACCGGCGACGTGACAATGCCCCTCGACGTGCTGGTCCAGACTAGGAGGAACAAACGGGCGGCGCTGAAACTCATGCGCAAGCTTTTGAAGAAATATGGCTTTGTCCCGGACAAGCTCGTCACAGATGAGCTGAGATCTTATGCCGCCGCAGCCAATCATCTTGGAATCGCAAAACGCCATGAGCGTGGCCGATGGCGCAACAATCGAGCGGAGAATTCGCATCAGCCAACCCGACGAAGGGAGAGGAAGACGCAAGGGTTCAAGAGCGTGGGATCCGCGCAAAGATTTCTCTCAACCCACGCAGCCTATAACACCTTCAACGTCCAACGCCATCTGACCTCAGCAAGAACGCACCGAGCCTTCAGGGCCTCAGCCATGCAGGCGTGGCGTGAAGTCGTCGCCGCCGCATGATTTCAGCTGTGAAACCCGACGAACCCGCATCAAACTTTCAACAACGTGATGGTGTGGACGGCGCCCGCACCGGCATCTCGCTCAATGAAGAGCTGTGCCAAGACGGTTGTCGTTGAGCAACCCTCTGAAGGAGCGCCGTCCATGGGAAAGTCTATCACCGATTTGTCGTCTGTCACGACTGTTGGCCTCGATCTGGCCAAGCATGTCTTTCAGGTTCATGCGATCGACGCCTTTGGCCGCGTGATCGTCGCCAAGGCGCTTCGGCGCAAGGACGTGCTGGCCTTCTTCGCGCAATTGCCCGAGTGTCTTGTCGGTATGGAAGCCTGCGGTTCGGCCCATCATTGGGCGCGCGAGCTGATCAAGCTCGGCCATGACGCTCGGATGATGCCGCCGGCCTATGTCAAACCCTATGTGCGTCGGCAAAAGAATGACGCGGCCGACGCCGCCGGGATCTGCGAAGCGGTGACAAGGCCTTCGATGCGCTTTGTCGGCGTGCGCACGCTGGAGAACCAGGCGGTGCTCATGCATCACAAGGTGCGCGAAATGCTGGTGGCGCAACGCACGCAACTGATCAACGCGCTTCGCGGGCATCTGGCCGAGATTGGGGTCATCGCGGCGCAGGGGCTCAAGAACGCCCGCGAAATGGCGGGGCTCGTCATGGCGGAAGGCGACGAGACAATTCCGGCCTGCGTCCGCGCGGCGCTCGCCCCGCTCGTGCGTCAACTGCATGCTCTGGATCAGGAGATTGCACGCAGCGATCGAAGCATCGCCGCGATGGCTCGAGGCGACGAAATGGCGCGCCGGCTGATGACTATTCCTGGCTTCGGCCCGGTGACGGCCTCGGCGATGGCCGCGAGCGTTCAAGACGTCTCCGCTTTCTCGGGCCCGCGTGAGTTCGCCGCCTTTCTTGGCCTGACGCCGAGACAAAACTCGTCCGGCGGCAAGGAGCGATTGGGCCGCATCTCGAAGATGGGCAATCGATATTTGCGGACATTGCTCGTCGTGGGCGCGCATGCGGTCCTCTATCATCGCAAGCCGCACGACGACGCGCTGCGATCCTTTGCGAAGAAGCTCATGCAGACTAAGCCCTTCAAGCTTGTCGCCGTCGCGCTCGCCAATAAAATGGCGCGCATCGCCTTCGCGATCATGCGCGGTAAGACAACCTATAGCGCAGCTCCGGCGTAACGACCGCCGACATCGTCAGCGGCCAAGGGCTGCAAAAGAATCGAGGGTGACCAAGAGGTGATGCGAAGAGCGCGGATTGATCCCAAAGCCCGTGGCATTGTCTGCGCCGTCAAGCGCGCCAACGTGATTTGGGGCAAGGGATCAGCGGACAACATCAGGGCCAGCGGGGCGTCAAAACCCGCATCGACAGGCCGAAGACATGACCGCACCCACGATCAAACGCAACGCCGCAAAAAAACCCTTGATCAGCGGGCGCCGTCCAGACATGACAACGCCGGCATGGCTGATTGGCGAATGGCGTTCATCGGGCGAGCGCAAATACTACCTGTCTAATCTTCCGGCGGACGCCAACCTTAAGAGGCTCGCCACTGCCATCAAGGCTCGCTGGGTTTGTGAGCAAGCCCATCAGCAGGAAGAGCTCGGCCTCGATCACCTCGAAGGGCGGTCATGGCAAGGCTTGCACGGGCACGCCCTCATGACTATGATCGCCTATGCGTTCCTTCAGCGACAGCGCCTCAAGCAGGCGAAACGGGAAAAAAAGAATCGATCATGGGCCACCGCAACCAACTCTCCCGGCGGTCCGGCGTGCCGTCATCAAGACACTCTTCCGAAAGCAAATCTATCAACGATGTCCCCACTGGCGAATGCGTCTCAGCATTCGCACAAAAATAGTTCTGCCAAAGTAGTGCTAGGTGTCACGCAGTAAAAGGCGCGCCGCCCATGATCGCATGCGATTATACGGTCGTCGGTTCTGGCGCTGGCGGCGGCACGCTTGCCGCAGAGACTCGCCGAGGCGGGCTACCGCGTCGTTTTGCTGGAAGCAGGCGGAAACCCAGACGCGCCCGCCGCCGGGATGCCGGAAGAATATGAGGTGCCGGGCTTCCATCCGCTCGCCTCGGAAAATCCGGCCATGAGCTGGAAATTCTTCGTCCGGCACTATGCGGACCATAGACAGCAAGAAGCCGATCCTAAATGTGAGCACGACCCGTTAACCGGCGAGCCCAGCGTCTTTTATCCCCGCGCCGCCACGCTCGGTGGCTGCACCGCCCATAATGCGATGATCTTCATGGCCCCGCATGAGTCCGACTGGGACGAGATTGCGCGCATTACCGGCGACGGCTCGTGGAGCGCGCAAAACATGCGCCGCTATCTGCGCCGGGTCGAGGATAGCCGCTACCAGCCCTTCCTGGGGCATTTTCTCGTCCGGCTTTGCCGCAAAGTGACGGGGCAGACATACACCCCATGGCTATCGACAGAGCTGCCGCTGCCGCGGGAAGCCGCCTGCGACTTGCTACTCCTGAAGATCGTTATCGAGACTATATCGTTTGTTGGCCGGACAATCCGCCGCGAGCGGATGGCGGCCTAGCTTAAGCGGGTGCATCTGGAAAAGGCATGGGAGAAACTGGAAGCGGTCTGGAAGGCCGTCCGCTTTGGCTGGCGGCCCGCGGTTGAGAATTCGCCTTTGCGAGGCTTCATTCCCGGGTTGCGCGCGGAGATCGATCCCAACGGCTGGCGCTCATTGCGGCTGCGCGCCGCGGGGCCTTTGTTAGTGCCGCTTACTACTCGCCTCGGCCGGCGCATGGGGACGCGCGAGCGGCTATTGGACGTTGCAAAGCACGTTCCAGACCTCCTCTGGATTGAATATGACGCGCTTGCCACAAAAGTTATTTTCGATGCCGAGCGCCGCGCGATCGGGGTCAAATTTCAAAAGGGAGCGCGGCTCTATCGCGCGCATACCGATCCTGCTGCGGCGGATGGCGCAGAGGACGAAGTCCGCGTGGCGCGGGAGGTGATTCTCGCCGGCGGCGCCTTCAATACGCCGCAGCTTTTGATGCTTTCTGGGATCGGACCGGAAAAAACTCTTAAGCAGCACGGCATAGAAATCGTTTCCGCCCTCGACGGTGTCGGGCAAAATCTTCAGGACCGCTACGAAGTAGGCGTCGTCTACCGGATAGACAGGAACTGGGCGGCGCTCGAGGACGTGGAATACAGGGAGAGCGACCGCGCTCTCCGGGAATGGCAGGCCCGCCGACTATTCCGGTTTTTGCCGTCGCCTTGGCAAGTACCGCCGCGCCATCGCGGCATTTATACCTCGAATGGCGCCGCGGTTGCCTTCACGCAGCGCTCCGCGCCCGGTTTGCGCGATCCGGATTTATACTGCATGGCGCTGCTCGCCAAGTTCCTAGGCTATCGCACCGGCTATTCACGCGAAGATGTCTGCAATCCCGAGCACCGCAACTATCTGACTTGGTGCATATTGAAGGCGCATACGCTTAACCGCGCGGGCACCCTCACCTTGCGGTCGTCCGATCCGCGCGCCCCGCCTACCATAAACTTCCACTATTTCGAGGAGGGCGACGATCTCGCAAACAGGGATCTCGATGCGGTGATCCAGGGAATTCGTCTCGTGCGCGAGATTACCGCAAGCTCGAAAGAGCACGGGCTCGTCGAAGTGCTGCCCGGAGCAGGCGTGCAGAGTTACGAGGAGCTCGCCAAATATGTGCGCGACAACGCTTGGGGCCACCACGCCTCCTGCAGCTGTCCGATCGGCCCGCCGCGGGAAGGCGGCGTGCTTTCCAGCGACTTCAGGGTTCACGGGACAAAGGGGCTGCGCGTCGCCGATGCCTCCATATTTCCGCGAATCCCGGGATTGTTCATTGTGAGCGCGGTCTTTATGATCGCCGAAAAGGCCGCCGATGTCATTTTGCGCGAAGCACGGAGCAGTCGCGGTAAAAAATAGACAGGCTACACGCGGGAATTTTTTGGCGTAATTTGCCGTTCGCCCGATTTCAGGTTACACTTAGTTTGTTAGCTACTATCCGGTCCATTAGCTACTATCCGGTCCATTTACTGTCTCCGTAAAGCGGGACGAACGCGCCGGTGGCATTTGCTGGGTCTGGTAGCTTGACCCAAAAGTAGGGGGAAGAATGAGCACGGACGTTATCTTCGAACCTCTAAAGTGGCGCAATATCGAAGTTAAAAACAGAATATTCCGCTCCAGCATCAACGGCCGGTGGGACAACGAAGATGGCAGCCTGAACTCAGGTGCGGGTGAATTGGGAAAGCCGATTCGCCCGGGGTGGTGTAGGCGGCATCATTTCCTCCTTCGTACCTGTCCTGATGGAGGGGCGAATCCTCCCAAATTACGGAACGATCCATCGCGACGACTTTATCCCCTTATGGGCTAAGGTCGGAGAGGCGGTCCATAAGTTCGACTGCAAGTTCATAATGCAGCTTAGCCATTCCGGCAGACAGATGGATATGCCCGGCGTATCGAACCAGCATCGAATTTCCCGGAGCTCCACCAACCGCACGGAATCCCTGAATGGAATTTTAACCCGGGCGATGACCCAGGCGGAAATCGATCACACGATCAAGGCTTTCGCAGACGGGGCGTGGCGGGCGCGCGAGGCCGGACTTGATGGTGTCGAACTGCACGCTTCCCATGAGCTCGGGAATCAACGACCGCAAGGATGGCTATGGCGGCGAGCTCCGCAACCGAGCGCGGTTCTTGCTCGAAATCATTCGGGCGATCCGCGATCGTGTTGGCCGGGATTTTCACCTTCAGGTCAAGTTCAATGCAATTGACTACAACAACGTCATCCCTTGGGAAAAGAAAGGGAACACTCTGGAAGAGGGATTGCAACTTGCAAAATGGATCGAGGAGGCTGGCGTCGACGCGCTCCATGTCTCGGAGGGGAGCTTGTTCCCGCACCCTTTGATCCCGCCGGGAGACTTCGACTTCGATACGATCGAGAAAACCTACGATGCGATGCTGTCCTCTGGCATTTACACATTCAGGAATTATTTGTCGTTCCGCTACCGAATTCTGCGGCCGATCTTCCGCTGGGTGTGGTTCCGGATGAAAAAAGGGCATCTGGTCGAGGGCGTCGGCCTCGAAAATGCGCGCGCCGTAAAGAAGGTCGTGTCAATCCCGGTGATCAACACCGGCGGTTATCAAGATGCGGCTTTTATTCGCAAGGCTCTCTCAGAGAGCGCCCCGGGTGCCAAAGATGCCCTCGACGGTGTCTCGATTGCCCGCTCTTTGATCGCCAATCCCGACTTACCGAAACAATGGCAAGCGGGACGCGATCTGCCGCTCATTCCTTGTACCTATTGCAACAAATGCCTACTGAATGCGCCGAAGAATCCACTCGGGTGCTATGAGCTTTCTCGTTTTTGCGGAAACTATGACAAAATGCTGGAGGAAATACTTTCCATCTACAAAGTGCGGCCAGACCTGGTAGTTCCATAGGGCAAAATTACGTAAAACAACTTCGTAACGGGGTAGGAGGCGTTGGTCGTGGCAACACAACAAGGCAAGTGGGCGCGCGTCATTGTCGTCATTCTTGCTATAGTGATAGGTATCCCGGGACTACTTGCGGTCACCCTCGGAGGCATTTTGGCGTGGCGCTATTTACGCCCGGAAACGACACCCAAATATTCAGACATTGTCGAACATTACAAATACGGCTCGATCGGCAGTGAAGTCAGCGGTTTGCCCTATTGGGTGTGGAAAGCGCTACCCGGATTGTTCCCCGAGAAATTTAAGGGGCAGGATTTGAGTGTCTTTGGGTTCGTTTATGAAACGGACGCCGATGGAAAGAAGCGGGATCTACCGATTGGCCTTAGCAAGCGGACGATCCAGGGTATCCAAAGGGCATGGTTCAATTGTGCTGTCTGTCATACCGGCACGGTCCAAGAAACAACGGACGGACCTCGCAAGATCATTTTGGCAATGCCTTCCAACAATCTCGACTTCCACGGCCTCGTAGCGTTCATCGTGGATATGGCGGATAGTCCGCAGCTCGGCCCGGATAAACTGATCCCTGCAATGAAAGCGGCTGGGGCCGATATGGACTGGATCGACGAGCAGGTTTGGAGTTACATCGCGATCCCTCGGCTGCGCGAGGCGCTCATCGAGACACGCGCCAGTCTTGGCCCGCTCATAGCATACCAGCCGGCCTGGGGACCGGGCCGCGTCGATACCTTCAACCCCTCCAAGGTTATCCAGTTTCATCAGCGGTTTGCCGATCTAACCGATGCCGAAAAGATCGGCGTGGCCGATTTCCCCTCTATCTTCAACCAGGGGCCGCGCGGACAACAGAAGATGGAGCTCCATTGGGACGGCAATAACCCCTCCCTACAAGAGCGCAACCTTAGCGCCGCGCTTGGCGCCGGGGTCACCCAGACATCTGTCGATCACGCTTCGATCGACCGGGTCGCCGATTGGCTCCTGAACTTGCATCCGCCGGTAAGCCCTTATCGTCCCGATCAGAAGCAAGTTGAGGCAGGGCGCCAGATTTACATGACGCAGTGCGCCTCTTGTCACGGCTACCAGGGATCTGACGGCTATGTGTTCGAAGGAGCTGCCCTCGGTAAGGTCGAGCCAAATAGCACGCTTGGCGCTGATAAATCGCGGCTCGACAGCTACACTGAGAAGCTTCGCGACTATCAGTTGACCCTTTTTGCGGACGTTGACGGCGGCAAGTACCAGTTCCGCTATTTCAAGAAGACCGATGGCTATGCCAATCTGCCCCTCGATGGGTTGTGGCTGCGGGCACCTTATCTTCACAACGGTTCTGTTCCGACGCTCGCCGATCTGCTGTTGCCTGCGGGTCAGCGGCCGAAATCTTTTGTGTGGGGCTTGGATTTGCTCGATTCAGAGAAAGGCGGATTCGAGGCACCTCCCTGCACGCCGGGGGAGAAGGCCGCGAAAGGCTTTTGTTTCGACACCAGTGTGCGCGGCAATGGGAATGGCGGGCATGAGTATGGCACTGAACTTCCCGCAACCGATAAAGCAGCACTCTTGGCCTACCTTTTGACGTTTTGACGCGGCGAGGTTTGTGTTCATCAGAGGGAATGCGGCATGAGGGACAGCGTCTATCTCCTTTGGTTCCGGCGAGTGATGTGGCTCGGTATCGTCTCGAACATAATCGTCGCCCTTGTCAGCATCACGCAGACACCGATGGCCCTAGAGTTTCTGAAGCTGCCGCCTGCCGAACCTTTGGTCTGGCCGCGCTTCGCGGCGTTTTTACTGATCCTGCTTTCCGGCTTTTACGTTCCCGCGGCGATCGATCCATCAGGGAACATCTTCGCTTCAATCTTCGCCGTCGTCTGCCGGTTTGGTGGCGTCGTCTTCTTTTCCATCGTCGGGGGGGCTACATTGTATTTGGGCTCTTCGATTTCATTTTCGGACTGCCGGAGGCAATTCTACTGGGCTGCGCCTTTGCTTCATCCCACCAGACCCGAAAATAGGAGCCGACGATGAAAAAGGCACTCGTATGGTTCGGCGTGCTGGGATTTGTTCTGCTCGCCGCCGGCAGCATCGGCTGGATCGTGTACGATAAGCTGTTTCGCGAGGAATTTCCCGTTTTCGCGTCCGCCAGCGATCATTTTAAATATGGGTCGATAGGGAACGATAGCCAAAACGGCTTGCCCTGGCTCGTTTGGCGGGTATTGCCTGATATCTGTCCGGATCTTCTTCCTGGTCCCGGAGGATACGCCTCGCTCGGCTTCGTTTGGGAACCCGGCCATAGCCAGAACGACGCGCCAGTCGGCATATCACGCGCACGCGTCGGTTTTGAGCGCGCAGCGATCAATTGCGCTTTCTGCCATGCGACCGTGGTGCGCACTCAGACGAATGATTCTCCGATCATTTATGCGGGCGGCCCCTCCGATATCATCGACGTGCAAGGATATCAGCGGTTTTTGTCGAATTGCGCTTCCGACCCGCGTTTCACGCCAGATACTCTGCTGCCCGCGATCGAAAAAGATGCCCCGCTGTCCTTTGTCGATCGTCTGCTTTACCGGTTTGCGATTATTCCGCTGACCCGGAAGGCGCTCCTCGATCAAAAAGCGCAAATGTCCTGGACGGAGAAGCGGCCAAACTGGGGCGCCGGACGCATCGATCCGTTCAATCCAGTCAAGTTTGGCATGTTGCGTCTTGCCGATGATGGCACGATCGGAAATTCCGACATGCAGGCGGTCTGGGGCCTCGATGCTCGTGACGCGATCCGGCCAAACGCGCCTTTGCATTGGGACGGCCTAAACACTTCCATTCATGAGGTCGTCGTCAGTTCGGCCCTTGGCGATGGAGCGAGAGGAAGCAAGTTTTTTGCATCGATCGGCCGTATGGAACAATTTTTGCGGACAACACATCCACCGGCATCGCCCTACAATCCCGATGCCGTGCAGGTTAAACGTGGCGCCGCCATATTTGCTGAAAACTGCGCGGAATGTCACGGCAAAGACGGCAAGCGGACCCTCACAATCATCCCTCTTGCCGAAATCGGAACCGATCGCCATCGGACCGACATGTGGACGACAAAGGCACGCGATGCCTATAACAATTACAGGGAAGGTTATGATTACGGCTTCAAATCCTTCCAAAAGGTTGAGGGTTATATCGCTGAGCCGCTTGATGGGCTTTGGCTGACAGGTCCGTATCTGCACAATGGCTCAGTGCCGACAGTCGCAGATCTGTTGAAGCCAGCCGCCGAACGCCCAGAGCATTTCACACGAGGAACGACGGTGCTCGACGGCGAAAACATTGGTTTTCTGGCGCCGGCTTGCGTGCCCGGTGAAAAACTTAGCTCCGGATATTGCTTTGACACCAATGAACCAGGCAATGCACCGGTCGGCCATGAATTCGGGATCACACTCGCGCCTAACGACAAGAACGCCCTCATTGCGTACCTGAAAACTCTTTAAGACCCTGGGGTCGGGTTCGATTGTTTCAATTGGGCGAGACGATCTTGGGTTGAGTCTAAACTAACATCGCCGCAGTTATGACTAAAATAAATTGGACGTCAGCGTCGGGCCGCAGCGGAAGGGAAGGAGTGAGCTGGACCTCGTCATGTCTCGAGACATGTGTGGCGTCGGAGAGGTTCTTCCATCCCGTTCTGATAACGAATAGAGTAACTGAAGAAAAACTATTGAGTGGAGGCGACACGATGGCATTCCTTGCGGAATATGATGCGCTGGCCCCGGACGATGCACAAGCGCGGATCCTTTTCTTCTTTCATTGGGTGCAAACCGACGCCAGAGCGCTTTTTCTTGAATTGCGGCAGCACCGGCCTGTGCTTGATATGCCGCTCTTTCTCGTTGTCTCCCGCTGGGCCGACGTGATCGAACTTCTCTCCCGCCCGGGGACATTCAATGTGAACAATGTGCGAAGCATGGACCCATCCGTTGGCTTCTTCATGCTCGCGCGCGACCTAACCGAGCTAAATTGGCACGAAAAATCGATCATGCGGTCGGTCCTGCGTTTTGACGATTTGCCGGGCATTCGGGCCTTTGCGAGCGCAACGTCAGCAGCTGTGCTGGCAGAATCTCCAAGAGCTACGACAATCGATATCACGACGACGATTTCACGCTTCGTTCCAGTGCGTGTCGTTCAGGATTGTTTTGGGTTCCCTGGGCCGGATGTCGCGACCATGGCGCGTTGGTCGAAGGCGACCCAATTTGATATGTTCTACAACCCCCTGAATGATGCTCAGATCCATGCCGCCAATGTCCAGGCCGGGACTGAAATGCAGGAATGGGTACGAGGCTTCCTGCGGCAGCGTCAACCCTGGGCATCGGCGAGAGGCGAAGATGCTGTCTCACGCCTCCTTCGTATGACGCAGGCTGGATTCTCGGCACTTGATCCAACACGGGTCGTCAGTAATATCTGCGGCCTTTTGGTTGGCGCCGTCGAGACGATGTCACAGGCCATCAACCACGCAACAGAACAAATCCTTTTGCGTCCGAAGATCGCTGCCAGGGCAATTGCAGCGGCGAAGGCAAATGACATCTCTACGCTTGATCCGATTGTTTGGGAGGCGCTGCGCTTCAATCCGATCGCGCCCTTTGTCCAGAGGATCGCCCACGAGGACAGCGTGCTCGCACCGGGCAGCGATCACCCAACGCCGATCAAGGCGGGGCGCATCGTTGCTGCCGCTATCGGCTCTGCCATGTTCGATCCCGATGTCTTCCCAGATCCAGACGGATTCCACGAGGACCGGCCTGGCCATTTGTATCTCCACACCGGATTCGGTCATCATGAATGCCTTGGCAAATACGTTGCCTTGGTGGTGGTACCAGAGGTTATCCGCCATATCCTGATGTTGCCGGGCGTACATTTGCTCGAAGGCGACGAAGGAAAAATTGATAATTCCGGCGGCCCCTTCCCTGAGCATTTTATCCTTGGCTTGAGTCCGGAAGCAGATCATGGCTGATGCGGCTATTTCAAAACGCAAGAGCGGTCGCGACACGAGCCGCGATGGCCTTCGCAACCGCTTCGAATTCTATCTCGCAACCAACTTTCGTGCCTTCTGGGAATTCGTTAACAGAACTCCTTTTTTAGCGCGGATCTTCAACTACCTTGTTGTCAACAATGCTGTTCGTAAAGGTCCCGCTCGGCCTTTTCCGCTCAGCACCTTCGCCCCCTATACCTCCTGGCAGTCGCTCACTGACCGTACCTATTTCGCTCGCTACTTGCCTCCTCGGGAAGCGACGGACTTGCCGCCGATCGAAAAAGTCACCGAACTCTTTGCCGTCGGTCCCGACGGACCAACCTTATCTGAGCGCTCGACTCTGCTTCTGCCTGTCTTCGCGCAGTGGTTTACTGACAGCTTCCTTCTGACTGACGATTACAATCGGCTACGCACCAAAACCCCGCACCAAGTTGATCTCAATCCGGTTTATGGCATGAGCCCGGATGTCACGAACGTACTGCGGCTGCGCTCAGAGGCAGCAGGTCAGCGAGGCCGGCTCAAGACTGAAACGGTGAACGGAGAGGAATGGGCGCCGCGGCTTTATGATTCGGCCGGCGTCAAGAAGCCCGAATTCGCCATCGTACCTCCGCCTTTACGGCTGCCTGCGCAATGGCCGGCGGAAAAACGGGCGGCACTTTTTGCCTTCGGAGGCGAACGTGCGAACAGCAGCGCTTTCACGTCTATGATGAATACGCTCTTCATTCGCGAGCACAACCGCCTTTGCCGCGTCCTCGAATCCGCCCACCCGAGCTGGGATGACGAGCGTGTGTTTCAGACCGCGTGCAACATCAACATCGTCCAATTGATTCGCATTGTGGTTGAGGAATACATCAACCATATGTCGAACGCGTGGTTCCGATGCTTGAGCGACCCGAAACCTTGTTACCGGGCTGAGTGGAACAGACCCAATTGGATACCTATCGAATTCAATCTCCTCTATCGCTGGCACAGCTTCGTGCCCGAATATGTTGCGTGGAATGGCGAGGCTCAGCCGATGGAGTCTTTCTTCTTCGACAATACGGCTTTACTTCGGGAAGGCCTTGCACGGGGATTCGACAATGCAAGCCGCACGCGGTCTTGGAAACTTGGCCTGTTTAATACCGCCAGATTCCTTCTCCCCGTTGAAGCCGACAGTATCCGCCAAGGGCGGGAATGCAAGCTTGCGACCTACAACGATTACCGCGAGGTGATGCAATATCCGCGCCTGACGCGATTTGAGCAGATCAACAGCAACCCACGCGTCGTCGACGCCTTGCGCCGGCTCTACGGCCACGTCGACAAAATCGAATATTTCGTCGGCCTATTTGCTGAGGAGGTTCCGCCGCGCTTAGCGGTCACACCAATCATTCAGCGCATGGTTTCAGTTGACGCTTTCTCGCATGCATTGACCAATCCCCTGCTTGCGCCACTGATCTTTAATGCAGAGACCTTCTCTTCCGAAGGGATGGAAGTCATACAGGCGATTGCAACCCTGAAGGATGTGGTCGAACGGAATATTGCGAAGCGGCCGAACAACATCAAGGTCACCATGGAATTTGATGGCAACGATGATCATGCACCGACGTCGTGATCACCGAATTGTTCGCCGTCAGCGCCAATGAGACAGATTTGTATTGCCGCGCAGGAAATAAATACCTGTTCAGGAGAACTCGTGTAGGTAAGCCCGCACTACAAGCAGTTCCCAAGGTGCCACACTCGGATTAAAACAAATTTCGTCGAGCGAGCGCGAACTGCACTCTTCATAAAACTGTGAATTCAAAAAGTGCGGCTTCCAACGCGGTGCATGTTATCTGCTATTTGGAGTGTCGCTCTGTGATGCCCGGACGGAACTTCAGCGTTACTGGCTACCAAGCCCGACGCGCTGACCTGGACATGTTCGTATGCGTCTCGGCGCAACCACGGCTTTTAAGCCTTGCGCGCGGCAGCGTGTGACCCTGTCGCTTCCGAAAATTCTGTCCACATAACTCGCGGTCAGCAGCGAATCAGAGCATGATTGTCGCATGATTGCAATTGCCTTCCTTTTCGTCCGCGTGCCGTGCGACTGCTTCAAGTCGCGGCGGCGGCTGGAAGCCGAAATCCTGGTATTGCGGCATCAGCTCAATGTCCTGCAGCGGCGCGCGTCACGCCGATTGCATTTGCGTTGGGCCGACCGCGCTCTGTTCATTTGGCTCTATCGTCGCTGTCCTCGCATTCTTGACGCGGTAACCATCGTCAGGCCCGAGACTGTTGTGCGTTGGCATCGCATGGGCTTCGCCGCGTACTGGCGATGGAAATCCCGTCCGCGCGGTGGCCGGCCACGGATCGGCAAAGAGGTGCGCGATCTGATCCGAAGAATGAGTATTGAGAACCCGCTGTGGGGCGCTCCCAAGATCCATGGCGAGCTGCTCAAACTGGGCATCGATATCGCGCAGTCCACGATTTCGATCACCATGGTGCCAAGGCAGGGTCGGCCATTGCAGACTTGGAAGATTTTCCTTCGCAATCATGTGGAGGAGATGGCCTCGATTGATCTCTTTGTCGTTCCGACGAGCCTTTCGACAACTATTCGCATTTCGTGTTCTTGGCCATCGACGGCGGCAGATGTTGGGATTTGCGGTGAGCCAAAACCCAACGTCGGAGTGGCTGGCGCGCCAAATCACCGAAAACATTCCCGTGGGACACGGCGCCCAAATATCTCATCCGTGACAATGACAGAGCATCTGGCGGAGCATTCAAGGCTCGGGTGCGAGCAATGGGCATCCGGGACCGGCCGACCTCGTTCCGCTCGCCCTGGCAGAACGGATATGCTGAACGCTTGATCGGGCCGTTCGGCGCGAGTGCACGGATCATTCGATCGCGTTCAACGCGGAGCACCTTCGCCGGGTCCTTGCGCCATACGCCACTTAAGCGAAACCTACTCTTGATTAGCATCTCTGTCACCTGATTGTCGCAGCTTAAATAACAGCGAGGACGAATTTGTCATGAGCAGCTTATCCGCCAATAAAGGAAACTTCTCGTTGAAAGCCTATCGAGGCGACGCCAAAACGCTTCTTGCCTTCAATTTTTCTGAAAAAAAAGTCATCAAAAATCTCGCTGGCTTCTCTATCCAATGCCAGCCTGAAGGCCAGCAACCCTATTACATCCACAATAATCTCGCGTTCAAGACGCCTGCCGACCACGCCCAGGATCCAAAGGAATCTGTTTATTCGAGCATAAATGCACCGATCCACAAATTTCGCTGGATTCATGTCCCGGGCTCTGTCCACCAAGGCTTGAAGCCGTTCATGGGGAAATACGCGTGACGCCACGCTATTTCGACGCCAGAAAGTCGCTCAAACCGCTCGATCCGGACCTTAGCGTCATGGTTTCGATCGTTGTCGACAACTTCGCCAAAGGGAATCTCGAACTTGGATTCAAATCGCACGACCAATTCCCTTCTCCGGAGTAATGCGGCCAAGAAAGGCGACGTAGCTCTGCTTCACCGGCAGCGGCAACATTTCACCCATCATTTTGGTCTCGATGCACTGCTCTGGCCGGACGACAAGGAGTTAATTTTCGACACCTCGGCGCCGGCGGGGTCCGAGGCACATGGCCAAGAATACACGTTCAAGGATGAATATGCGTGGTTGGGTTTCACAGCGCGAGAGAAGATATTTTCGTTGCTCAGTAGTGTTCTGGAGGACGACGCCCTATTTGTCGATGTCTTCGCCTATGATTTCAATGAAACTGGCATGATCAAAATTCTACTGGAACTCGGCAAGGAAGGGCGGGCACGGATTATTCTCGACAGCTCCACGCTGCACCATAGCAATTCGTCGCCAAAGCCTGAGGACGAATTTGAATCTCTGTTCACAAAGTCGGCGGGATCGAAACAGCTCATTAAGCGTGGCAAGTTTGGCCGTTATTCCCTTGACAAGGTGTTGATAATCTCCAAACAAAGTGCGGGCACGAAGAGCCCTGTCAAAGTTCTAACTGGCTCAACAAATTTTTCGCTCACCGGCCTCTATGTCAATTCCAACATGTCCTTGTGTACAATGACCCCGAAGTAGCAAGCTTCTATGCCGGCGTATTTGAGGATGCCTGGGCAGGTGACGTCAAGAGAGCCGAGTTCGCGAGTTCCGACTGGTCCGCCAAGACGTTTTCCACGTCGTCTGCGGACACGCCGAAAACGCAATTCAACTTCTCGCCTCACGAAGACGATGAAACGGACCGAGTGCTCAGCGTCGTCGCCGACCGCATAACGGCGGAAGCCGGTAAAAAAGGCCAGGCGATCGGTAGCGTACTCTTCGCCGTCATGCACCTCGACAAGAGCGCGAGCCCAGTCTACGCTGCGCTAAAGGATGGTGAGGGCAGCGTGAACACAAGGTGGAAGTAGCCGACGGGCAGCAATTCGGCCTCGCGCTCTGTGACCCACTCCCGTGCGGCCGCGCCTTCGCACTTTGGGCAATGCCGGTTACGGCGGCTGTTGTATGCGATGAGCGTGTGTGCGCAGTCCTCGCAGCGCACGACATGGCCGCCGAGCGCCGCCGTGCGGCAGTTCTCGATTGCCGACATCACCTTCAATTGGCCGAGGCTCACATGGCCGGCATTGGCCTTGCGCCATGCCGCCCCGTGGTCGCGGAAGATAACCGCGACTTCTAGAGCTGGACGGGACATGGCCGCAGGCCGCTTAAACCGGCTGCGGCGCCTTGCCTCTCTTCCTGGGCGTCCTGCGCGGCTCGCACAGCAAGTCGAGTGGACTTTCGATGGCAGAGATCATGCCGGTGGCCACGCGCGTGTAGCGCGCTGTCGTGTCGAGCTTTTCGTCTCCGAGGAGAGCCTGAATGATGCGGATATCGGTCCCACGTTCAAGCAGATGGGTCGCAAAACTGTGGCGCAGCGCATGCAGCGTCACCGCCTTCTTGATGCCGGCCGCGTCAGCCGTCTGGTGAAACAAATGTAGTAGCTTGTATTTGATCTTACAGACGGCGTCCTTTTGGAGATGGCCGGTTCACTGCCGATGGTGGTCAGGCAGCGATCATTTTTTCCCTCGCAATCGGGATGGCGTCAAGGAATGTTTGCAGCGGCGTCTTGCCGAAGCACCAGCGGCCTTGATGCGGTCTCTCCTCGTTGTAGCTTTTGACCCATAGATCGAGGTCGTCCTGCAAATCCCCGATCGAGGCATAGAGCTTCTTTCGGAAGGCGATGCGATAGAACTCATCCAGCACTGTCTTGTGGAAGCGCTCAGCGATGCCATTCGTTTGTGGGCTCTTCGTCTTGGTCCTGGAATGGTCAATATCTTCCACCGCGAGATAGAGCTCGTATTCGTGATGCTCGGGATTGCCGCAATATTCGGTGCCGCGATCGGTCAGAACAGGTGAGAGCTTCACGTCCTTTTCGTCGAAGAAGGGCACGACCCGATCGTTCAAGAGGTCGGCCGCGGTGATCGGCGTCTTGCGATCATAGAGTTTGGCAAACGTCACTTTCGAATAGGTGTCGATGAAGGTCTGTTGGTAGATGCGGCCGACCCCTTTCATGTTGCCAACATAGAACGTGTCCTGCGCCCCGCAGTAGCCCGGGCATTCGCTCTCGAACTTGGCCCGTGCGCCTCCTTTTCGGTCTTGGCCTTCTCCAAGGCTATGACCTGCGCCTCGGTCAGGATCCGGCCTTGCCTCAGCAACCTTGGCTTCCAGCGCCTTGAGCCGTTTCTTCATCGTCTCGAGATCATGGCGCTGCCAGACGCCGCGCACGCCGGCCGGCGAGATCGAGTGGCCAAGTTTCGGCGAGCTTGAGCCAAGCCCACCTTTCCTTTGATAATCTTCTGGTCCTTGGTCATCGTCGGTGTCCTCATAAAACGCCGAGGCCAGGCTCTCCGCAACCCTGGCCAGCTCCGCGCCCGGCCTCGGCTCTCGCTTCGGCCTTATGACACCAAATGTCGGATATCAAATATCAACTAGTACAAAACAGACGATTGAGCTGCCGGGTCGTCATCGGCTTTCCTGGCTTGCGGCCAGGAAACAACCAGCGCTGCTCTTGCTGTCAAACAGCATTGAATCGGGACCCCGGATCGGTGTGCAAAAGGTACCCCTTTTGGCGGGGAGGAACGACAGCGCTCGCCCCCGGCGGAGCTGGTCAGGGTTGCGCAGCCGGGGCGAGCGCGGTGGCGTGGGAGGGGGCTTTGAGCGCTAGGCGCGGTTTTTGAAGCGCCAGCTTTCATTTCCGGTTTCGACGATGTCGCAGTGATGGGTGAGACGATCGAGGAGCGCGGTCGTCATCTTGGCGTCGCCGAAGACGCTCGGCCATTCGCCGAACGCCAGATTGGTCGTGACGATCACCGAGGTGCGTTCGTAGAGCTGGCTAACGAGATGGAAGAGCAATTGCCCGCCAGCCTGAGCGAAGGGCAGATAGCCGAGTTCGTCGAGAACGGTGAAGTCCTTGCGAGTGAGGTAATCGGCGATTCGTCCCTGCCGCCCTGCGCGTGCTTCGGCCTCCAGGCGATTGACGAGATCGACTGTATTGAAGAAGCGGCCGCGCAGGCCGGCGCGGATGCAGCTTCGCGCGATGGCAATGGCGAGATGCGTCTTGCCGGTCCCGGTGCCCCCCACGAGAACGACGTTGCGTTGCTGCGCGATGAAGCCGCCTCCGGAAAGATCACGCACCAGGGTTTCGTTGACGGTCGTGCCGTCAAAGTCGAAGTCATCGATGTCCTTGGCCAGAGGGAGTTTGGCGATGGTCATCTGATATTTGATGGAGCGCGCCTGCTTTTCGGCAATTTCGGCCTTAAGAAGATCGCCGACGATTTGTGGCGGCTCGTGCTGCCGCTTTATGCCAGCCGCCATCACATCATCATAGGCGGTTCGCATGCCGAAGAGCTTGAGTTCGCTCATGAGGTCGAAGATTTGCGTGCGTTCCATCAGCCTGAACTCCTCAGTTGATCGTACCGGGCACAATCGGCGAGCGGGACGTGCCGGAGTTTCAGCGCGTCCGGGGTGAGTATGGTGAGTGGCGGACCGGGATCACGGCGACGCGCCAGAATGTTGAGAACGACGTCGGCGGAATGGACGCCCTCGCTCAACGCCTCGGCACAGGCGGCCTCGACCGCCGGCAGCCCGTCGTCGAGAACCGCCGCGAGGATTTTCACCATCTGCCGATCGCCATCGGCGGAGCCGGTGAGTTTGCGGCGAATTTTCTCCATGGCCGAGGGCAAGACCCAGTCCTTGAACGGCGCGCCATTCCTCAGAGCGCCGGGCTTGCGGGCCAGAACCGGAACGTAATGCCAGGGATCGTAAATCGTCTCTTCGCGGCCAAAGGATCGCCGATGTTCGCCGGCGGCGATCCCGTCCTGGCGAATGACGATCCGGTCTGCATAAGCGTGGATTTCGACCGGACGCCCGACCGCGCGCGCCTTCACCGAGTATTTGTTGTTATCGAACCGGATAAGGCAGGTCTTGGACACCGCCGCGCTCACTGCATGGAAGCCGTCGAAGCGGCCGCGCAGTTGCACGAGCTTTTGCCGTTCGTCCTCGAAAACCTCCCAGATCGTGCGGCTGGCACATTCTGGATGACGATGCGCCTTGGCGTAAGCGACACATTTGTCGAGGAGCCAGGCATTCAATTCGTCATAGCTCTTGAATCTCAGGCGCGGCGTGAAAAAGCGCTCACGCACCAAGCCGACCTGGTTCTCGACCTGGCCCTTTTCCCAGCCCGAGGCCGGCGTGCAGGCCACTGGCTCGACGAGATAATGCCCGCACATTTGAAGGAAGCGGCGATTGTATTGCCGGTCCTTGCCGGCGAAGATTGTCTCCACCGCGGTTTTCATATTGTCATAAATGCCGCGCTCGCAGGCGCCTTTGAAAAAGGCAAAGGCGCGGTCATGCGCGTCAAAGACCATCTCTTGGGTCTCGCGTGGATAGGCGCGGACAAACGGCATGCGGCTGTGACAGAGCCGCATATGGGCGACCTTCACGGTCACCGTCGCGCCGTTCAGCACGACGATTTCATGGCTCCAGTCGAACTGATAGGCCTCGCCGGGAGCAAAGGTGAGCGGCACATAAGCCTGCGCCAGCGCCACACCGCGTTCCTTGCGCCACGTTTTCGCGTAACGGCGAACCGCGTCGTAGCTTCCGGCATAACCAAGGCTGCGCAGTTCTTCGAATAGCCGAACAAGCGTCAGCCGCTCGCGCGCCGATTTTTCTGCATTCTCCAACAGCAGGGAATCCAGCCGCTCCCGCCACGGTCCGATCTTGGGAAGCGGCTGCGTCAAGCGTTCGTAATGGAACTCGGTCGCTTCGGATCGGATGACCTTCCGGACGACCTTTCTGGAGACGTGCAGCTCCCGGCAAATCTCCTTGATCGGCTTTTTCTGAACAAAAAACGCCCGGCAAATCTTGGCGATCGTTTCCACAACCAGCATTCCAATCTCGGCCTCCCAAAATCCAGGAGGCCACTGTGGACCCTCAGCCCCGGGGTCCCGATTGGATGCAAATCACCCCAAAAGCGGGGTCCTTATTCCATGCTTATTCACACTTCACTGCGCAGTCGATGCCACGGGCTTTGGGATCAAACCGCGCTCTTCGCATCACCTCTTGGTTTTCGAGACGCGGCCCAGGCGCTCCTTGCCGCCCGACGAGTTTTGTCTCGGCGTCAGGCCAAGAAAGGCGGCGAACTCGCGCGGGCCTGAGAAAGCGGAGATCTCCTGAACGCTGGCGACCATCGCCGAGGCCGTCACCGGGCCCAAGCCGGGAATGGTCATCAGTCGGCGCGCCATTTCGTCGTCTCGAGCCATCGCGGCGATGGTTCGATCGCTGCACGCGATTTCCTGATCCAGAACATGCCGTCGGTATTGACTGTGGACGACCATTACCAGGTCAGAGGCGTTACGTCGCGCACCGGCAACGCCGTTCCGCTGCGGACCGCCTCGATACGGTTGTCGACCCGGTGAAAAGGCACAGCCTACCACTTGCTTCGAAACGTAGGGAGAGTTTGAGAAAATGCAGAGAGGCGCAAATTGTGACCGAGCCAAAAGCGGTCATTTCTCAACCACTTGCATAGCCTCTCCCTGCTCGAGGAGCAGGGAGACAGTCGTTGCTTTAGCAGGGCATTTTAGGGGAGAGACAGGAGCATCTTCAGCCGGGAATTCTCCGTCTTAAGCGTCTTCAGCTTAGCCGTGCCTTGATTTCTGCGGGCGCCGCCGGACGGATCGATCACGCAAGAAGATCTTTCACGACCTCGCCATAGACGACCGTCGGGCGTTCCGCCCGGCCGCTTCTCAAATATACGGTCTTCAGATGATCGAGGCCCAAGAGTTGGAGCACGGTTGCATGCACGTCATAGGTATCAACCTTTTTCCCAACCGATTGCAGACCGATGTCATCCGTTGCGCCAAACGTCGTGCCGGCCTTGACCCCGCCGCCCGCAAGCCATTGGGTATAGCCCCAGGGATTGTGGTCACGTCCATCACCGCTTTGACCGTAGGAAGCGCGGCCAAACTCGGATGTCCATAAGACCAATGTTTGATCCAACAGCCCACGCGATTTCAAATCGGCCAAAAGGCCAGCGATGGGCTTGTCCACGGCCCCAGCGTGTGGGGCATGGTTCTTCTCAAGGTCCCTGTGAGCATCCCAATTTTTAACGGTATCGTCGCTATCCACATCTACCGGTCCGGAAACAACCTGGATGAAGCGCACATTGCGCTCTACCAGGCGGCGAGCGCGCAAAAGATTGGTGCCATAGTCCATGGTTTTGGCATCATCCAAGCCATAAAGCGTCTTGGTCGCGTCGCTTTCCTTGCTCAAGTCGACAGCCTCTGGCGCAGTGCTCTCCATGCGATAAGCAAGTTCATAGGATCGCAGGCGTGCCTCGAGTTCCGTGTCGTCCGGATAAAATGCCGCTCTTTGTTCATTCAGGTGTTTCAAAAGGTCGAGATCGTCCCGCTGTTCCGCCTGACCGATCAATTCGGGGTGATCGATTTGCAGGATCGGCGAGTTGTCCGGGCGAAAGGCGGTGCCCTGGTAAATCGCGGGAAGGCAACCCGAACTCCAGTTGACCGAGCCGCCCTGCGGTTCCTTCTTGCCGCTGTAGAGCACAACATAGGCTGGCAAATCTGGATTGGCGGAACCAAGGGCATATGTCACCCAGGCACCGAGCGACGGCCGCCCAGGACTTGTGTCCCCCGTGTTCAGCTTGAGAATGGAAATGTCGTGAGTGGTACCAATCGTCGTGCTGGATTTGATGAAGGCCAGCTTGTCGGCATGCTGCGCGAGGTTCGGCAACAGGTCCGAGAACCAGGCGCCGCTCTCGCCATATTGCTTCCAAGTTCGGTTAGATACGAACAGCTTGCCGACACCTCCTTGTGTACTCGTTTTGATGCCGTCGAGGAATGATGGGGGCACGTCCTGACCAGCGAGCTTGATGAGCTCGGGTTTGTAATCAAACAGATCGAGCGTGCTAGGAGCCCCGTCCATATGCAGCCAGATGACCGATTTGACCTTTGGCGGGAAGTGCGGCTGTTTGGGGGCTAGCGGGTCCGCGAAGGCACCCGCAAGAGCGGGTGTGGCAAAGATCCCGCCGCCGGGCATTTTAGCGGTCAGTGTCAGTCCACCGAGACCGTATACTGCGTTGAAGATCCATTCCCGGCGCGATTGCGTCCTCATGGTGTTTTCCCTTTCTTGAAGCGGTTGAAACAATCAAAAGCGGTAGCTAAACTCGTTTGAATTCACGACCACGTGAACGAGATCAACAAAAACGACGGCCTTTATCGGATTCAGCGTGTCCGTATCTTTCAAGCCAACCGGAATGGCGATCCCTACAGTAGCTTGCCATCCGCGGCTTTTTCCTTGATGGCCTTTTCATGGCTCACCAGGAACGCCAGCAAAGTGGTTTTCTCCATTGCATCCGGGTTGCGCGCGAACAAGATCTGGTAGAGCCGGTATAACTGGGCCGAGCCATCATTGGCTGTGTTTAGGCGTGCAACTTTGACCCCCTGAGGTGGGGGACCGGCGTCCAAAATTGACCCCCTTGGTTCTGGCCTGCTGGACTGCCTGCTTTGGTTTGAAGCGGGCGGTGGGGGATGCTGATTGTGGAGACGATCGGCCGGATACGGCGCGAACATTTGATCAAAGGGAAGTCGATCAAGGAGATCGCCCGCGGCTTGAAGATATCGCGCAACACGGTGCGCAAGGTTCTTCGCTCGGGTGAGACTTCATTTTCTTATGAGCGGGAGATTCAGCCGCGCCCCAAGTTGGGTCGTTGGAAAGCTGAGCTTGACCGGATGCTTACGGCGAACACCAGCAATCCGGCACGCGAACGTCTGACTTTGATCCGGCTCTTTGAGGAGCTGCGGGCACTGGGATATGAGGGCGGCTATGACGCTGTTCGCCGCTATGCCCGGTCCTGGAGCCGGGAGCACGCGAGCCAGATGGCGGACGCTTACGTGCCGCTGACGTTTGCCCCGGGCGAAGCTTACCAGTTCGATTGGAGCCACGAGATCGTCGTGATGAACGGCGTGACGACGATCGTGAAGGTCGCGCACGTCCGTCTCTGCCACAGCCGCATGATGTTTGTCCGCGCCTATCCCCGCGAGACGCAGGAAATGGTGTTCGACGCCCGCGAGCGGGCCTTCGCCTTTTTTAAAGGCGCCTGCACACGTGGCATCTATGATAATATGAAGACCGCGGTGGAGACGATCTTCGTCGGCAAGGACCGGCAATATAATCGGCGGCTCCTGCAAATGTGCGCCCATCATTTGGTGGAGCCCGTCGCCTGCACGCCTGCATCTGGCTGGGAGAAGGGTCAGGTCGAGAACCAGGTGGGTCTCGTTCGCGAGCGCTTCTTCACGCCGCGATTGAAGTTCAAGACCTATGACGAGCTGAATGCTTGGCTCACCGATAAGGTCATCGCCTATGCCAAGGCTCATCCACATCCGGAACGTCCCGAGCACACCATTTGGGAGATGTTCGAGGAGGAGCGGCCGAAGCTCGTTGCCTATCGCGGCCGGTTCGATGGATTCCACGCCCTGCCGGCTTCCGTGTCGAAGACCTGCCTGGTTCGCTTTGATGTACAAGTCTGGACTTGATCCAACGGTCAATGTCAGATTACGTCATTCATTCAACGTCGGGCATGATCGGCGAGGCGGACTCGATGTTGTCAAGGACGCGAGCTTCGCTCGCGCCGGCGCAGCCGGTGCTGTGCATCCTTGACAACATCGATCCCCTCGCCAAACTCGCCGCCAAGAGATGAATGGCAAGGCGTGATTTCATCCGGCACTGCCTGAAATCTCAAGTCCAGTATTTTACAGCTTTGACAATAACAAATACTCGGTCAGCGCCGGCGCCATTGGCCGGCCGGTCGAGATTTACGCTTACGCCGATCGGATCGTCATCCGCCAGGAGGGGCGCGTCGTTGCGGAGCATCCGCGCTGCTATGGGCGCGGCGAAACGACCCATGGCACTACGTGCCGATCCTGGCTCGCAAGCCAGGCGCCTTGCGCAATGGCGCTCCGTTCAAGGATTGGGTACTGCCCGCCGCCTTGGAGCGCGTGCGGCGACAACTTGCCGGTTCCGATGACGGCGATCGCCAGATGGTCGCAATCCTTGCGGCTGTACTCACCGATGGGTTGCCGGCGGTCGAATCTGCCTGTGCACAGGCGATGTCCGAGGGCGTCCACTCGTCCGACGTGATCCTCAACATCCTCGCGCGGCAACGCGACCCCGGCCCGGCGGCAACCATCCTTACCCCGGATGCGCTGACGCTGCAGCATGCGCCAGTCGCCGACTGTGCCCGATACGATCAACTCAGGAGCGCGTGATCATGGAACGAACCGAAGTCCTCGACATGATGGGCGAACTCAAACTCTATGGGATGAGGAATGCCTACGATGAGGCTCTCGCCGCCGCGGTCAAACGCAAGCATGAGCCGCAGCACTTTGTCGGCGACCTGCTCAAAGCTGAGATATCCGAGAAGCAGGCGCGCTCGATCAAATATCAGCTGACAATCGCCAAACTGCCGCTTGCCAAGGATATCGACGACTTCACCTACAAGGGGACACCGATCAATGAAAGCCTCGTGCGCGATCTGGCTGGCGGCAACTTCATCGCTCAACAACGCAATGTCGTCCTGGTTGGGGGGACGGGCACGGGCAAGACGCATCTGACGATCGCGCTCGCACGAAGTTGTATCCGCGCCGGATCTCGCGGTCGCTTCTTCACCACGGTCGATCTTGTCAACCGGCTCGAGGCTGAAGGTCGAGCTGGCCGCCAAGGCCGGCTCGCCGATTATCTGACGCGCCTCGACTTCGTCATCCTCGACGAGCTCGGCTATCTGCCCTTCGCCCAAGCCGGAGGACAACTGCTGTTCCACATGGTCAGCCGCCTCTACGAGCGAACCTCGGTCATCGTCACGACCAATCTTGCATTCGGTGAATGGCCAAGCGTCTTTGGCGATCCGAAGATGACGACCGCACTACTCGACCGTCTCACCCATCATTGCGATATCATAGAGACTGGCAACGAGAGCTGGCGCTTCAAAAACCGCGCCTGACCCACCGCAAGCCGCTCGCTCGCTACAGCGCTTTTCCAGGGCGCGCTCGCTCGCGGCTTGTCCGCCACACGGCTTCCTCAGACGTCACCTCACTCTGCTAAATCTCACCGTACACAGGGGTCACTGTTGCGCGCCGACCAGGGGTCAAAGTTCAACGCCGATTGACACATTGGCCGCTTCGAACCCTTTGAGGCGAGACCTGCGGGGCGCCGCGACCTGCACCGGCGCGTACATTCTGGCAAGCAGCTCTACTCGACGGCCGACGCGCGGCCCGGAGGCGAGGACGATTCGGGTGATGGTCAGTTGGATCACATCAAGTCGCGTCATCGGTTCGCTTGCGGCGGAGCGTCGCCAAGCCAACGCATGAACTCACCGACGTGCTGTGCCCCTAGTTCCGGATGCGCCATGATCAGATGGCCAAACGACGTTTCGGATCCCGGCTGAACGAAGAAGCGACCATGAGCGACCCGCGGCATGAGCCTCTCGAGGACATGAAGTTCTTCGGGATCGAACGCGTCGTCGGCAAAATTGAGTGCGAAGACCTTGATCACCATCCGGCGCCACAGCATGTTGCGTCCCGACACCTTAATGGGCAGCGAGACGACCGGCATCACTCCATCCATGGCGTCGGGATAGGCCTCCGCCCATTGCCAAGCATTCATGCCACCCATTGACATGCCGAGAATGGCGCGGAGGTGTTTGATCCCGAGCGTCTCGGTGACGAGTTTGTGCTGGAGGTCAACGATGTCTCCGTATCCATAGTTGGGGCAGCCGGCTCTGACGCCGTCGCTCGGCCGGCTGGATTGGCCAGTGGCCGACACTGTCCGGGAAGATCAAGTAATAGCTGTGGGCGTCCAACCGTTGGCCTCGATCGAACAGCGCCTTCATGTAGGTTGGGCTGAGGAGTGCCCGACCATCGGCCCCGGTCCAGTGCAAGACTAGTACGGCATTGTCGATGTCTCCTTGGTTGTAGTAGCTTGTATTTGATCTTACAGACGGCGTCCTTTTGGAGATGGCCGGTTCACTGCCGATGGTGGTCAGGCAGCGATCATTTTTTCCCTCGCAATCGGGATGGCGTCAAGGAATGTTTGCAGCGGCGTCTTGCCGAAGCACCAGCGGCCTTGATGCGGTCTCTCCTCGTTGTAGCTTTTGACCCATAGATCGAGGTCGTCCTGCAAATCCCCGATCGAGGCATAGAGCCTCTTTCGGAAGGCGATGCGATAGAACTCATCCAGCACTGTCTTGTGGAAGCGCTCAGCGATGCCATTCGTTTGTGGGCTCTTCGTCTTGGTCCTGGAATGGTCAATATCTTCCACCGCGAGATAGAGCTCGTATTCGTGATGCTCGGGATTGCCGCAATATTCGGTACCGCGATCGGTCAGAACACGTGAGCTGGCATTCCCCAGATAACCGGGAATGTGCCAAGCGCGTATCATTGATCTCCTGCCGTGACATCGGACATTCGTCCTATACCGGCATTATTTTCCGGATCGCCCGCTTATTGAGGTTGAGATTGCCGCGCTGCGGCGCTGCTGTGGTGCTCCGGCACACCAAAACCAGTGACATGGGCGGATCGCGCACCGGACAATACAGAGTCGGTTGTGATCAAGACGCACTTCTCCCTTAGTTTTTGCTCGACGCATGACGACCGAACACTTCACGCAGGCGCTGGATTGGGCGGCGGCCGCAGGTCGGCGATCATTCGTAGGATGTCCGCGAAGAGATTTTTCGGAATGGCGACTTCGGCCATCTGAAACGCGACATAGCGGCCATGGCTCACGATCTTCGCGCCGATCTTGATCAGCTTTTCCTTCAGGCTCGTCAGTGACCAATCCTTTATCGGTTCGGGCGTCGCCAGCGTGCGCAGAAAATTACCGAGATTGTAGGCCAGCGCATGAAGCTGGAGACGGACGGCGTTAGCAGCGAACGACCGACATGATAGCCGGGTCCACTTGATTGCGCCTTTTCCTTCCTTGATCCATTGCTCACACGTGCCGCGCTTGTTGTAGAAGGCGACGACATTCTCGGCGGAGCGCGCCATGTTCGTCACGATGAAGCCGACGCGCGGATAAAGCTCGCCCGGATGCCATTCGACCTTGGCGATCACCCGACGCGGCTGCGACCAGCTTCCCGCTTGATAGGTGAAACTTGCATGGGATCGGCAGACGTCATTGGACGGGCGACCAACCGGGCGTTTGAGCAGATAGCCGATCCTCTCTTGCAAGATGTGATTGGCGGGCAGACGGATCGCATATTTGATCCGTTCTGCCTCCAGATATTCGTAAACTTCGGGGTTTGCGAAGCCGGCGTCGGCGCGGAAATAAATGCGTGAGACCTTACCTTGATACCGCGCCACGACCGGCTTCAGCACCGCCTCCCATCCATCGGCGCTGTGAACATTGCCGGGGCGCAGGGCGCAGCGTTCCAAATCGCCATATTGGTTGAAAACGAACAGCGGATGATAGCAGGTGCAGTCATAGTGACCGTTCCAGACACTGTGTTCCTGTTCGCCATGCGTCGGGCTCACGCTCGAATCCATGTCGAGCAAGATACCTCTCGGCGGACGGCGACCATGAACGCTGTCGATCCATTTGCCGGAGAGATCAGCGAGCGCCGAAAGGTTCTTTTCCGCCGTGAGCCAGCGCGTCTCAAAGCGGCCCATCTGGCTCGGCGAAGCCGCTGCATCCGAGGCCGCCTTTCCGCCGACTATCCACCGCATCGCGGGATCATGGCGCAGGCGTTGAGCGTCGTTCACGTCTTCATATCCGGCAAGTCGCCCAAATATGGATTGCCGCAACATCCCGACGAGTGCATGCCGGCCATTCTTGCCAGTGCGTGCGTCGGAGAGCGCATCACCCGCCATCGCGCTGAGGCACAGCGCGTCGTCCAGTTCCCGGTATGCGAGCAAGCCTGCGTCGGAGGTAACCACCGATCCGCGAAAGTGAAGCAACAATCGGCGGTCGAAATCGAGCCTGAGAGCGCCATCATACAATTCACCCGCCGGGTTCGCCATGACGGCCTCATTCGATCCGAAATAACATGCTGATTATGTTAGCTGAATCGCGGCATCGACGCTGCAAATTATTGCCTCATCCGGCGTATGCGGGGTGAGAGCTTCACGTCCTTTTCGTCGAAGAAGGGCACGACCCGATCGTTCAAGAGGTCGGCCGCGGTGATCGGCGTCTTGCGATCATAGAGTTTGGCAAACGTCACTTTCGAATAGGTGTCGATGAAGGTCTGTTGGTAGATGCGGCCGACCCCTTTCATGTTGCCAACATAGAACGTGTCCTGCGCCCCGCAGTAGCCCGGGCATTCGCTCTCGAACTTGGCCCGTGCGCCTCCTTTTCGGTCTTGGCTTTCTCCAAGGCTATGACCTGCGCCTCGGTCAGGATCCGGCCTTGCCTCAGCAACCTTGGCTTCCAGCGCCTTGAGCCGTTTCTTCATCGTCTCGAGATCATGGCGCTGCCAGACGCCGCGCACGCCGGCCGGCGAGATCGAGTGGCCAAGTTTCCTCATTTCGTTAGCGACGCGGATCTGGCCGAAGGCCGGCTGCTCCAGCGAGAATTCAACGATCCGCGCCTCGATCTCGGGCGCGGTCCGGTTCGCCAGGATTGGCTTCCTGCGGCTGATCTCTTGCAACGCCAGCTCGCCGCCTTTGTCATAGAGTTCCTTGAGGCGGTAGAAGCTGTCGCGGCTATAGCCGAGCATCTTGCAGGCCTGGCTCACATTGCCGAGCTGCCTGGCGAGCTTGAGCCAAGCCCACCTTTCCTTTGATAATCTTCTGGTCCTTGGTCATCGTCGGTGTCCTCATAAAACGCCGAGGCCGGGCTCTCCGCAACCCTGGCCAGCTCCGCGCCCGGCCTCGGCTCTCGCTTCGGCCTTATGACACCAAATGTCGGATCAAATATCAACTAGTACACCTTGGTCATTTCGATGCGAGGTCCCGAGCGTCGCGTAGTGAATGCGCAGACGCGGGATCGATTCACCATCACGAAACTTGTAATTCTCGAACCAGGCGTCCGCTTGTTTCACGACGGAGTTCTCCTGTCGATCCCAAGGAGACGCACCAGTGCGCGGCGAAACCAGTGGCGCCGACAAGCACCACAGCCAGACCAAACAGAATATTGCGAACTCTTGGAGGTGCCATGGATCACGTTGCACTATGCCAACGGTGACAGCCGGGTCACCGCGGCATGCGACCATCCGCCCTCGACCGGCACCAACGCTGCTTCGTCGGTTCGGCAAGTCTGGCGGCGTACCGCTCGCCTGCTGCATTTCCGAGGTAGCATCGATATCTGGGACCCGGCGCTCGTCGATGGTCCGAGTGGCGGCCAGCTGCAACTGTCTAACATTGAGGTCCAAACTGGCATTCCCCAGGTAACCGGGAATGTGCCAAGCGCGTATCATTGATCTCCTGCCGTGACATCGGACATTCGTCCTATACCGGCATTATTTTCCGGATCGCCCGCTTATTGAGGTTGAGATTGCCGCGCTGCGGCGCTGCTGTGGTGCTCCGGCACACCAAAACCAGTGACATGGGCGGATCGCGCACCGGACAATACAGAGTCGGTTGTGATCAAGACGCACTTCTCCCTTAGTTTTTGCTCGACGCATGACGACCGAACACTTCACGCAGGCGCTGGATTGGGCGGCGGCCGCAGGTCGGCGATCATTCGTAGGATGTCCGCGAAGAGATTTTTCGGAATGGCGACTTCGGCCATCTGAAACGCGACATAGCGGCCATGGCTCACGATCTTCGCGCCGATCTTGATCAGCTTTTCCTTCAGGCTCGTCAGTGACCAATCCTTTATCGGTTCGGGCGTCGCCAGCGTGCGCAGAAAATTACCGAGATTGTAGGCCAGCGCATGAAGCTGGAGACGGACGGCGTTAGCAGCGAACGACCGACATGATAGCCGGGTCCACTTGATTGCGCCTTTTCCTTCCTTGATCCATTGCTCACACGTGCCGCGCTTGTTGTAGAAGGCGACGACATTCTCGGCGGAGCGCGCCATGTTCGTCACGATGAAGCCGACGCGCGGATAAAGCTCGCCCGGATGCCATTCGACCTTGGCGATCACCCGACGCGGCTGCGACCAGCTTCCCGCTTGATAGGTGAAACTTGCATGGGATCGGCAGACGTCATTGGACGGGCGACCAACCGGGCGTTTGAGCAGATAGCCGATCCTCTCTTGCAAGATGTGATTGGCGGGCAGACGGATCGCATATTTGATCCGTTCTGCCTCCAGATATTCGTAAACTTCGGGGTTTGCGAAGCCGGCGTCGGCGCGGAAATAAATGCGTGAGACCTTGCCTTGATACCGCGCCACGACCGGCTTCAGCACCCATCCATCGGCGCTGTGAACATTGCCGGGGCGCAGGGCGCAGCGTTCCAAATCGCCATATTGGTTGAAAACGAACAGCGGATGATAGCAGGTGCAGTCATAGTGACCGTTCCAGACACTGTGTTCCTGTTCGCCATGCGTCGGGCTCACGCTCGAATCCATGTCGAGCAAGATACCTCTCGGCGGACGGCGACCATGAACGCTGTCGATCCATTTGCCGGAGAGATCAGCGAGCGCCGAAAGGTTCTTTTCCGCCGTGAGCCAGCGCGTCTCAAAGCGGCCCATCTGGCTCGGCGAAGCCGCTGCATCCGAGGCCGCCTTTCCGCCGACTATCCACCGCATCGCGGGATCATGGCGCAGGCGTTGAGCGTCGTTCACGTCTTCATATTCCGGCAAGTCGCCCAAATATGGATTGCCGCAACATCCCGACGAGTGCATGCCGGCCATTCTTGCCAGTGCGTGCGTCGGAGAGCGCATCACCCGCCATCGCGCTGAGGCACAGCGCGTCGTCCAGTTCCCGGTATGCGAGCAAGCCTGCGTCGGAGGTAACCACCGATCCGCGAAAGTGAAGCAACAATCGGCGGTCGAAATCGAGCCTGAGAGCGCCATCATACGATTCACCCGCCGGGTTCGCCATGACGGCCTCATTCGATCCGAAATAACATGCTGATTATGTTAGCTGAAATCGCGGCATCGACGCTGCAAATTATTGCCTCATCCGGCGTATGCGGGCCAAAGCCTTTTCTGAACATGACCGACGCTCACACCGACAAGGTCCGTTTCCTGCGCCAGGACGTTTCCTGGACAGGATGTGTGCTGGGACCGATACGAAGTTGCGGTCGTCGCAGTGATGACTGGGCCGTAGAGAGGGAGCCCGAGGGCGAGGGCTGCATAGATCCAACCTTCTGATCCTGTGAGGGATAAGACGGACCACCCACGTGGCGCTGCCACAATCAGCCGGAGCAAACTGGCCAGCAATGGCCATAACAGCCGCCCCGCGACTTGCGCCGCGAAATAGAGGGCGAAGCCCAGGCCATAGAAACCGCAAAAACGGTCCAACGATCCGCAGATAGGTCGAACCGGGTGCCAGCATGGCCGGGTCGGTGTCGAACAGGCGCAGCCAAGACTTCGGGCCAGATGGCAGCGGCAACGCCGATACTCTCTGTTATCACGAAGGCCGCCGCCCCACCGGTGAACGCGATGCGCAGAGCGCGCCGCTCCTGGCCAGCGCCGATGTTCAACTCGCCGACGCTATTCGAGGACCACCAGCGGCCCGGCAAAGGTCGAATGTTCAAATGCTATCCCTCGACGACCGTTTCGCCGCAGGGAGGGTGTCGCGTTCGAAGCTATAATATTGCTGCAAGGAACGGACTTACCCTGGCCTGCTGCGGCGCCCGTTTGAAATGTTGACTGGCTTTCTGTAATGCTACCGCTTGCCCAGCGGGTGCTCCTCAAACCATGCACACGCCGAGCGCGACGCAATGTCGAAGTCTGGCCCATACGCGTCGAAATGGCCGCCATTCAGCGTCACCAATTTCTTCAACTTGAGAACCACGGCTCGCGCCCGGATCGATCGGAGCATCAAAGATTCAAGTCGCATTGTAGGCAGCCCGGTTCAGCGCTTCAGACGCGATCATGGCGCCGCTACGTTCGGTTAGTCTGCATATTGGGCGATCCCGATCCCAAAGGACCAATTTTCTTTCTGCACCTCAATGAGATTGATAAATACATCCTCAGGACGAAGTCCTAATCGCGCATGGAGAGTGTCAGCGACGGCCTTGTAAAATGCCTTTTTTTGTTCAACGGTTCGACCAGCATTGAGCGTCAGTTGAATAAAAATGCAGTCTTGTGTGCGCCGGATACCAAGATAGTTTTCGTCGGCGATGAAGGCGTCAGCCGGATGCTCGGCGATAATCTGAAAACGATCGCCCTTGGGCACCGTCAGAACATCGACCATCGCCTCATAGACGATGGTGCCGATGGTGCGACGATATTCTGCGGACTTTCCTTGGACGAGATCGATGCGGGCGAGCGGCATATGCGGTTCCTTGGTGATCGGCTTTCCCTGACAGGCAGACGATTAATGCTGTGAACCGGAGGGGCGTCCGGCGTCGAACAGAATTGAGCGGCCGTTCCTTTCTCTGGCTTAGGCCGCTCGATGCTCTTCAATGAACGTATGGTCCTCAAGCCGCGCCTTCAATTTCGTCAAGCAATTGAATTAAGCGGATCACTTGTTGCAGCAAGATACCGTCCCAAGCCTTCACGGTCACGACTTGGCGTGAACGTGACCATGCGGGACGATGACGGCAATCTAGGCGCTCATGGGCGCCGCGTGAAATGATGAGATTTACTGGCGCTATGAAAGAAAATCACAGGCCGTTAAGGCGCCTGTCCCTTCTTTTAGGTTGCGAATGTCCGGTAATTGATCTTTCTGCCGGATGGCGAGAAAAGCGGTGAGCCTGCGCTATCCCTTTGGCGACCGAGCCTGACCGACAAATTCGGCCCCGCTTTTCAAACCCCGCTGTTTAGGCTGGACGGTATCCTGGGACGCGTTCGGACGCAGATCCTGTGTACAAGATTGATCGATGCGGAGCCGTTGCTGCGAGGATCCGAAGAGAAAGCCTCAAAATGACTGACGCTGTGTTGGGTATTGACGTTTCCAAGAACACATTCGACACTAGTCTCGGGGCTGCATGCCAACAGAATGGATTGACCGACATGCAGAAAGCTCGAGGGCTCAGCGCGCTACTCGCAATAGCCGTAACCTTCATTGCATTGGACCGCCAACTGGCTGCCGAAGAGCTTAAGGCCATTGAAGTTCCTGGCGATCGCGCCTTCACGGAAAGCATCACGGCTGGCCCAGACGGAACTTTGTATCTGAGCAGCCTTGCCTCGGGCGGCATCGCCCGGGTCAAGCCCGGCGCATCGAAAGCCGAGGCGTGGATCGCGCCGGGAGCATTCGAAAGCCGCTCGACATTTGGTGTCTTTGCCGACGCCAAATCAAACACCCTATGGGTCTGTTCGAATGATGTGTCGAGTTGGGGCGTCGCTGGCCCAGGTTCCGCGACGGGCAGTCACCTTAAGGGGTTCGATCTGAAGACGGGCGACGGCAAGATAAGCGCACAATTCCCCGGCAACACCAACCTCTGCAATGACATGACCGTTGCCAGCGACGGAACGGTATACGTCACGAATTCCCTCACGCCACAAATCCTGCAACTGAAACCAGGCAGAAAAGCTCTCGCGGTTTGGGTCGAAGATCAACAAATTCAACCTCCGAGCGGTGTTGGCTTAGACGGGATTGCCATTGGCGGCGATGGCAATATCTACGTCAATACATTCAACGGAGGCGAATTCTTCCGTGTCGAGGTCAAGGGCGGTATGCCAGGCGCCGTCACAAAACTTGAAACGTCGCGTCCGCTAAAACTGCCGGACGGGCTACGGCAGCTCAGCGGAGAAAGCTTTCTGATGGCAGAGGGTAGCGGCTCGCTCGATCGCGTCACCGTGGATGGCGATAAGGTTACCGTCGAGACGCTCAAGGACGGGCTCAAAGAGCCGACCGCCGTCGCGAAGGTAGGTGGCACGGCCTGGGTCGCCGAAGGTCAACTGTCGCATCTCTTCGGCGCGAAAGACAATGGTCCGCCACACCTTCCGTTCGAAATCGTGCCGGTTGCTATCGGGAACTAATGGCTCAGGCTTCCAGTCACTGACTATAGCGTCAGCCGATGGCTCTTAGGTTCCGGAATTTTGGGAGAATAGTGATGCGGGTCGTCGGTCAAAAAAATGGCGGGATTGTTGCGGCCCTGGCCGCAGGCGCTATCGTGGCTCAGCTGGGCGCAACGCGAATCGTTGCTGGGTCGTCCGCACACAAGGCAACAACGTCGTGCTTGGGCGGGTCAACCGGCATCACGCTCCCAAGTGGCTTCTGCGCTACGATATTCGCCGACAAGATCGGACACGCCCGGCAGCTCGCCGTGTCCCCCGATGGGACGGTCTTCGTCAACACGTGGAGTGGCAGTTACTACGGCCACGATAAGCCCCATGAGGGTGGATTTCTCGTCGCGTTAAAGGACACCAAAGGTGCAGGCCAAGCGGACGTGAACGTCCGCTTCGGCCAGACTTTCGCGGAAGGTAGCCACGGCGGTACGGGCATCGCGCTGTACAAGCATTGGCTCTACGCTGAAGTCAACGACCGGGTCGAACGCTATGACTTGAAGGAAGGAGAAACTGCACCGGCCGGTCCAGCGGAAACCATTCTCAGTGGCATGCCGATCACAGGCGACCATCCAATGCATCCTCTTGCCATTGATGCCCAGGGCAACCTGTTCGTATCGATGGGATCGGCGACAAATGCCTGCGAGATCAAGAACCGCATGCCCCATTCGCTCGGCAATGATCCGTGCACCGAGCTTGAAACGCGTGCCGGTATTTGGAAATACGACGCTAACAAAACGGGTCAGGTCTTCTCGACTAAGGAGCGCTATGTCAGCGGTATAAGAAACGGTGAAGGATTCGACTTTGACGCTTCGGGCCGTTTGTTCGCTACGCAACACGGCCGCGATCAGCTGCACGAGGATTGGCCAGAGCTCTACACCACCGGACAGGGTTTTGAGCTTCCATCCGAGGAAGTGATGATCGTGAAAGACGGCGCTTGGTACGGCTGGCCGCAATGCTATTTCGATCCGACTCCGAAGAAGTTGGTGCTTGCGCCGGAATATGGCGGCGACGGTGGCAAGAAGACCGGCGATTGCGATAAGGCCGAACCGCCCGTGGCCGTGTTTCCGGCACACTGGGCCCCGAATGATCTCAAGCTTTACAAGGGTTCGCAGTTTCCAAAACCCTATGTTGGCGGCGCGTTCATCGCTTTCCATGGCTCATGGAACCGGGCGCCAGGCCCGCAGGAGGGCTATAACGTCGTCTTCCAGCCGATGGCCGACGGTAAGCCGTCGGGGCCTTACGTGGTCTTTGCCGACAGCTTTGCCGGGGAATATAAGGAGCCAGGCCGGGCGGCGCACCGTCCATCCGGACTCGCTATAGGACCGGACGGGGCGCTTTTCATCTCCGATGACAAGGCGGGGCGCATCTGGCGCGTCACCTTCAATGGCGATCCGAGCATCGCGGGCATCGAGGCCGCATTATCGCCGGCCATAGAAGCCAAGGCATCGCCGGAAGTTCTTCCTCCGGAAGGCATCCATCCTGACGCCGGTACACAGGCGGCCGCTCTTCCTGTTCCACCGGGAGCGACAAGCAAACAGGTCGCCCTCGGCAAAAAGATTTTTCTCGGTGAGATCGCGGGTGCAACCTGCGCCGGCTGCCACGGCGCCGACGGCATCGGCACGCCCGTCGGCGCGGATCTCAGCAGCGGAACGTGGCTCTGGGGCGATGGCAGCCTAGTGGCTATCACCGAAACGATCAGAAACGGTGTGCTCGAGCCAAAGGAACACCCTGGTGCCATGCCGCCGATGGGCGGCGTGCAGCTTTCTGGCGAAAATCTTCAGGCAGTCGCGGCTTATGTTTGGTCCCTGGGTCACAAAGGCGAGAAAAACTAGTCCGCAATTTCAATCTGAGCATGACCCTAAGAGGCTTTGTCATATGTGGACATCCGATAATCGCGGTCGGCGCGTGATCCGCCGATAGTGCCGCGATCCGGGCAACATTGCCCGGTGAATCGCACTGTCGGAGGTTGATCGATGACCCATTTTGTTGGATTGGACGTTTCGCAGAAGATGACGGCCATTTGCGTCGTCGACAATGCCGGCCACAGACTTTGGCGGGGTCAGTGCCCCACGGTTCCAGAACAAATCACCGTTTTGGTCCGCCGGCATGCGGGGGATGACGCCCGTATAGGGATCGAGACCGGAGCGATGACGCCATGGCTGGTGCATGAACTCCGCAATCTCGGGCTCGAAGTCGTTTGTCTCGATGCCAGGCATGCGCGCGCCGCCCTCAAGATTTGCCTTCGACAAGGCGATCCGCGCCCTGGTGAAGTCGAACTCCGCGTGCCGGCTTCTCATGAGCGTGCCGGGCATCGGCGTGCTGTTCGCACTCGCGTATGTCAGCACAGTTGAGGATCCAGCGCGCTTCGGCCGATCACGATCCGTAGGCGCGCACTATCAATCGGGCGAGGTCGATCTCAGTGGCAGAATATCGAGGTGCGGAGACACGCTCACTCGCACTCTGTTGCACGAGGCCGCTTGGAGCGGTGGCTTGCTGCGATCACGACTCTGCTTCTTTTTTGACTTGCTATGCGGATCGCTTGACCCATCCATCGCGGCCTCCTGCAATGCCGGCACTCGCCTACGAATAAGATGACGCGATTCTGAACGAACCCTTCGAAAATCCAAGTGGACATAAATAGGCGATTTTTGAGCATGATTATTTGCCGGAAAGGATCCGTGACAAACGCTCGGCCTCTTCGAGATGACGCCGACATTCCTTGCGCACCTTTCTCAAGGCCGGCGCTTGCACCTCCTTGAAATAATAGCGCCCGCCGTTGAGTGGCTCTTCTCCCCGGTCTGTCGCTTCGCCGCCGGAAACGCGCCAAAGGGCATTGGCCGCAGCGGCGACCTTAGGATTTCGGGGCCCTGGGGAACGGCGACGGAAATACATCCGCGCCGCGACAACGGCGGCGCCATACCGCTTCGGGGAAAAGTGGGGGCCGGCATTGCTTTTCCATGACCCGGCCTCGTCTTGCCATCTTCCGTCGAGAGTGCTGGTGACGTCATGGCGCGCTCCACGCGTCCGGCAAAATCTTGCAATATGTGTTCGAGCGCAACGCGGTACTCGATTGGGTCTGACGGAGCGATCTCTAGAAACTCCCTTATAGGCGTGTCATTTAGCTCTTTCCGAAGCACTAACGTAGCCTTCCTGATCTTAGCCAACCGCTTCTTCGTCTCTGCCTTGGTGGGTTGCTCTTTTTCGATGAAGCGATCCAGCATCAAACTCGGGCTCCATCGCGCGAAGTGCCCCACGAGCCACGTTGGCGCGTCAGGGCCAATAAAGCGCGCCACATCCGCGAACGGCGACGCAGATACTGCGTTCTCCGACAGCGGCGGGCTCGTCGCGTGCTTCATGGCGAGCCGGCCGCTTTCCTGCGCTGCGCCGCCACGCCGGCCGTGCGCGCAACGGCGCCCCCGCCGATCGACGATGTGAGCGAACCATAACAAAATCAAATGCTTACGCCCGTGCCCATAGACCCAAAACGACCTCGAAATCGGTTATACTTGGCCGACGTGACAATGCGGTGGAAGCTGCTGTTTCCGGGCTTGCACGGATCCTCCAAACAGTGGAAACTGCCGCAGGCGGGGAGGTCGGCCGCAAAACCCCCGTTCGCCATTGTCTTCGGAGATAGGTTCCCTCGTGGCATGGCGCTAAACCGGCCCAGCCCATAAAATCCGGATAGACTCGAGCCATTGTTCGATTCGCAACGCCCAGATGCCTGCTTTTTCGCCACATCAAATCCTGCTTCCGCTTGAAGCGCCGGTCGAGCATTGGGTACGGCAGCTGATTGACGCCTTCGACGATGCGAGGCGCACGTCCGGATTCCTTCCGCTCGCTGAAGAGGCGGTGAACGCCTGTCCCGGCGATCCAAACATTCTTTGTCTCGCGGCCGCCTCCGCGGTTCTAGACGAGCGGCCCGAGCGGGCGCTTGGGTTCCTCAAACGCTTGTCCAAGCGCTATGTTCCAACGGCGGCCGACTATCTTTTGCAAGCGCTTGCTTTGCACCAGGCCAACAAACGCGCTGCCGCTCGCACTCTGCTCGATCGTCACGGCCTTACGCAATTGCCTGCGGCGCTGAGCGCCTTTCCGGGTGGCCGGGAGCGCAAGCTCTGGCTCGCCGGGTGCCTCGACGCCATCATGGTGGGCGGCGCACCGCCCGCCCGCTCCAATGCGGGCGCGCGGCTGAAGCAATCGAAGCCGCCGCCACTGGCCAAGATTGAGGCAAAATCTGGCGGCAAGCCCGGTACAACGTCTGTAGCGAAACCTCCGGCGGCGCGACGGCCGGCGGTCGATCCCACCGTTCCATTTCCACTGTCCCAAATCCAAATAGACATTCCTTTCACCGCTGACCTAGATCTCGCGCCGCTCCTGGCCGCCGCCGTGGCCAAGCCGGAGAAAGACGGGCGCTGGTGGGGTCTACGCAACAGCTTTGCGCATTTAGGACTCGCGCAGGGGTTTGATGAGTTACTCTGCCTGCCCCATCTCGCCGGCGTCGAACCGCTCTGGCACCAGATCGAGACGGTTCGCAAGGTGCTCAAGCAGTTTCGAGGCCGCGTTCTGCTCGCCGACGAAGTCGGTCTGGGAAAGACCGTCGAGGCCGGCATGGTGTTCAAGGAATACGCGCTGCGCGGCATGGCCGAGCACGTCTTGGTGCTAACGCCAGCCTCTCTCGTCGGGCAATGGCGCGAGGAACTGGAGAGCAAGTTTGGTCTTGCTTGCGCGACAACGCACGATCCGCGTCTGCGCGAAGATCCCGCGGGATTTTGGGCCGAGAACCGCATCATCGCCTCGATCTCCGCGGCGCGGCGCCGCGAACATGCCGAGCGTCTCATCGCGAGGAACTTCGATCTCGTCATCGTCGACGAGGCGCATCACCTGCGTGAGCGTTCGAGTCAAAGCTACAAGCTCGTCGACGAATTGCGCAAACGCTTCTTGCTGCTGCTCTCCGCGACGCCCGTGCAGAACGATCTGATCGAGCTCTATAATTTGCTGACGCTGCTCAAGCCAGGCATCTTCAAGACGCTCAACGAATTCCGGGCCGCCTATATGACGCCTGGCAAGCCGCGCCAGCCCGCGAATCCCGAGCGGCTGCGGGGATTGATGCGTGGTGCGATGATCCGCAACACCCGGGCGGTCGTCGCGCTCAAATTGCCGCGCCGCCACGCCGTCACGATCCGGGTGGACGGACAACCGGGTGAACCGGAGGCTTATGCCGAACTCGCGGCGGCGGCGCGGCAGCTCGCGGCCGATGACGGATCGGGCGGGAAGCGGCTGGCGCTACGCCATCTCCTCGTCGCGGCGGGTTCCTCGCCACCTGCGGCGGCGGCGGCCGTGGCCCGCTTCGCCGGGCGCCGTCCCGATGACCTCGTTTGGCGCGCGCTCGCCGGACGCTGGGCGGCGTTCGGCGCCGGCGGCAAGGAGATGGCGCTCCTCGAGCTTTTGCGCCGCAACCCTGCCGAAAAGAAGCTCGTCTTCGTGCATGCGCGTGAAACGTTGACGCATCTGGCCGATCTGCTTTCCAAAGCCAGGATGGCCTTCGCGCGTTTCGACGGGAGACTAGCGGTCCCGAAAAGGACGCCGCGATTGCCAAATTCCGCGACGAAGTTCCAGTACTCCTGTGCACCGAGTTCGGGCGGCGAAGGCCGCAACATTCAATTCTGCAACACGCTCGTCAATTTCGATCTGCCGTGGAATCCGATGGCTATTGAACAAAGGATTGGCCGGATTGACCGCATCGGCCAGAACCGCGAAGTGTTCGTGTTCAACCTCGTGACGCGAGGTACGATCGAGGAACAGGTCCTGGCGCTGCTTGACGAGAAAATTTCCATGTTTGAGCTCGTGGTCGGCGAAGCCGGCGCCATTCTGGGCGGGATCGAGGACGACCGTGAATTCCCCGAACTCCTGTTGGACGCTTGGCTCGAGACGACGGAGGCCGGGCGCGCCGAGGCTTTCGACTTGCTCGGCCGCCGGTTGGAGGACGCGCGACGGCAACACAAGTGCGCGAAGGCGCTCGACGAAGCGCTGTTCGGCGAAGACTTCGAGACCGCATGAGGTGAACCGATGGGGGCGTTTCGGGATTTCGTCGCCGGCTTGCTGGAGATCGAAGGCGCGGCCGTCGAACCGGTGGAGCCCGATGGTCTCGAAGTTCTGGCGCCGGCGTCTCTGAGCGAAATCATGGGATGGCCGGAGCAGACGAGGCTCGGTTTTGCAGCGGAAGTCCCTGCCGGAGCGATCCCCGTCAGCCTCGAAAGTGACTGGCTCGACCGTTTCGGTGGGCTGCTCGGCGCGCGTGGCCGTTGGGCCGAGCGGCAAATGGTTTTACCCGGCTCCCTCTCCACGCCTGGCGAGCCGGAACGCCTGTTCGATCGCGCGCTCGATCTTCCCAACGCCGTCGCGCGCCTTGACGGCGTCGAACCTGCCTGGGCGCGTTGCCTTCTCTTGGCGTTCCGTTACGCCGCCGTGTCCGACGACAAGCGCGAGGGACTCGTCTGGCTCGGCATCAACCAAAGCACTGGCGCCGTTTTGGATAATGTTCTCTCGCGGCTGCAGCCCCTTATCGCGCAGGACAAGGACTGGCTCGTCCCGGAACCTGGCGCGCGCCGCATCGCGGGCCCTGCTTGGGAGCCTGCGGCGCTCGATGCGCGTGTGCGGCCGTTGCTTCTCGAACGCGTGCGGCGCGAGCTCGATCCGTTCCTGCGCGCGATACGGCGGCGGTTCGACCGCGACCACGCCCGCGTGCATGAGTATCACGACGAGCTGCGCCGGGCGTCGCACTGCAAACTCGCCACCCTCGCCTGCGCCGTGGGCGACAAGTCGGAAGCCGATCGCAAGCGAGAAACACTACGGGTCGCGGCCATCGAGCGCGAATACGCCGCCAAGCTCCAGGATTTGCGCCACAACTACGCCCTGAGCGTCACCATTGAATGGGTGCAGGCACTCGAATTATTTGTTCCCGTGCAGCGCTTCTCGGCGCTCGTGCGCCGGCGCAAGGGCGAGCGGCGCGTTCGCCTCGATTGGCATCCGGTTGCGCGGCTCATGGAGCCGCCGCTGTGCGACTGGGGAGCCGGGATCGAGCGCACGCGCCTTGTCTGCGACGAGAAACTGCATCTGACGGAGCCTGCCGGCCAGGCGCCTTGCCGTGGGTGCGGCAAGGACTGGTGCCGCGCCTGCTCCCCCGCGGCCTGCCCGCGCTGCGGACAGCCGATCGAGCGGCCGACGTACGTTGGCGCGCTGGCCTGATATTCAACGCTCGCGAGCGTTTTCGTCGAAAACTAATCTTTGCCGGCTAACGGGGGCTGTCCTGACCACATTGGGTACGGGCGGGCCCTTTATGTTGCGGGCGGTGTCATGCCTCCATCGATGGAAGCGGCGGTCACTTCGCTCAAAACCGAGGCCGCAGCAAGTCGCAAAGACGATGGCTGCCAGGATGTGCAGGTGCTCCGCGAGATCGTCCGGGACAACCGGTTTGCCGTTCTGGAAAGCTGGAAGGACCAGAGCGGTTTCGAGGCCCATGGTAAGGCTCCGCACGCGCAACAATTTCGTGATCGGCTCGGGGCGATCGAGACGCCCCGCCCGATGAGAGGGTTCTTGCGGGTTTTTCGCAGAGCCCGACGCCGAAGACACCGTCCGCGCATTCTGTTTGGACGAACGCATCATCCTCGGGGATTCCATCCGCGTCCCACCGATACCCGGCGATGGCCTCCTTCGGTCCAGACCTGGACCTGCCAGGGGTTGCGGCAAACCTCGCAGTCCTGCACCAGGCTGCCTTCCACGTCGGACTCCAGTTCAACGGTTTCACCGCAATAGGGGCAGGTGACCTGGAAGCTGTCTTCCATGTCCCGTAGTCCTAGCGTTTCGCCAGGAAGGGTGCCGGATTCCCCCGTTTGTCGGTGAACACGCTCCTTGAGGGGTTTGCGCTGCCCTGGAGTTGAGGTCGCGCTGCTTGAGATTGTCCGGCAGCGTGACGGGATCACCTTCGTAGCCGATCCCAATTCAGGTCCATGCCTCGTAGCCTTCCGGGATTCCAAAGACTTCGCGCGCCTCGTCGGGAAGGATCCCGATCATCTGGTGCCCGCGCAGCCCGCGTGCCGTGGCCTCGACCACCAGATTGCCGGCAGCCAGACCAAGATCGTGGACCGCAGCACGGTTGTCCTTCCCGTTCTTTGCGAATTTCAGGCTTACGATACCCGGCGCAAGCACCGGCACGTGCTTCGCCCAGGTAGGTCTGGTTTCCCTCCACAAGGCAGGACAGCAGCCGTTCGAATTGCGCACGGTCATCCCGGGTTGCCACGACATAGCGCCAGGGCTGTTCGTTGTAGGACGACGGCGCCCAGCGCGCCGCTTCGAACAGTGAACGCAACTCATGCTGCGACACGGCTTGCTTTTTGCCAAAGATCGAAACAATCGCGGACCAAGGCCGGGCAAATGCTACAATGTCGCTGGGGAAAATTACATCCTCTGCCAAAGCCTAATGAGGGCCGCACACGGAGTTTGCACATGGCCTATGAATTCTACTACTGGCCCAGCATTCAGGGGCGCGGCGAGTTCGTCCGGCTGGCGTTGGAAGAGGCAGGCGCGGAATACATCGACGTGGCCCGAAGGCCGGAAAGTGAGGGCGGCGGCGTAGCTACCCTGATGGCCTTTCTGGAGCGAGAAGACATCACCTGTCCGCCATTTGCGCCGCCGTTCCTGAAGGACGGGGATGTCCTGATCGGTCAAACCGCCGCCATCCTGCTCTATCTCGGCGACCGCCACGGGCTAGCTCCGAGAGACGAGGCGAAGCGGCTTTGGGTCCACCAGATCCAGCTCACCATCGCCGATCTCGTCGGTGAGGCCCACGATACGCATCATCCGTTGAGCGGCGATTTCTATTACGAGAACCAGAAACCGGAAGCGCTACGCCGGGCAAAACATTTCCGCGAAGAGCGAATCCCCAAGTTCCTGGGGTGGTTCGAAGGCATCTTAGCGCGCAATCCCGAGGATGCGGGCCAACTCGTCGGCAGCGCCGTGACTTATGCCGACCTATCGCTGTTCCAGATCGTCGAAGGCCTGCTCTATGCCTTTCCGCGAAGGATGCAGCGGACTCTCATCGACGTTCCGCGCGTGGCGGCTCTGCATCGAGCAATCGCGCAACATCCGCGCATCCGCGCTTATCTCGACAGCAACCGCCGCATCGCATTCAACGAGCAAGGGATATTCCGTCACTATCCTGAGCTCGATGGGTAAAGCCGCCCCTCAGATCGATGGCATCGGCCGCAGGATTTGTTCCAGGCGATCGAGAAAGACGCTTTGTCCCTTGATGATCTTGTCCCGCGCGTCGTCGAGCGTAAACCATTCCGCGCGGTCCACCTCGGGGACGCGGATGAGCCGTCCACCCTTCGGTGGCCATTCGATTTCGCAAGATACGCTCTCGATACGGGTGGCATCGAGATCGCCAGCCATGGCAAACGCTGTGACCCTCTTGCCCCCTGCCTGAATAGCCTCGCCAAGCGGAAGAAGGGCACCGGCGGGACGAAAACCGGTCTCTTCTTCAAACTCCCGTACGGCAGCCGCTTCTGCTGTTTCGTCGTCGCCAAATTCGCCCTTCGGGATGGACCAGCTGTTGCGGTCCTTGTTGCGCGAGAGTGGTCCGCCCGGGTGGACGAGCAGAACCATCGGCTTGCGGCCGGAGTGGCGAAACATGAGGATACCCGCGCTACGCCTCACCGAGCTGCTTCCCACTGAGCCAAAATAGTTCACGACTATTGGTAGAATAGATCAGTGCAGCCGCCGACGACGTTCGGGGGGCGTCATCGTTGCGCCTTGGCGTGGAGCGCTTTGCCTGAAGCTGGCGATCCCGAAGCAGCCATCCTCCACCATCCTTTTACTGGGAAGTTGCATCGAGCCTCGACTGCGTTGTGGCGTCAGCATGACGCCGGTCGGCCCAGGATCCGCAATCCCAAAGCTTTCTTTTCAACGGTTTTCGCGGGGGGGGATAGTTCAACGGTAGAACAGCGGGCTCTTCTCTATTCGGGCGGTGGTGGTCAAGCGTTTTCAGGCCAACAACTCCAATTTTTGTCGCTCGCGGGCCCGCGCTTCTCTTCGGGATCAGCCGCTGGCTCTCCCAGCATGGGATCAGCAGGAAGAGACGGAACAATCTGACTCGCGTCCTGATTGCGGTAGAGCGATCGACACAAGAGTCCAAAGCGAACTCGTCTCATCCATCGTCCCGCGAGGGACATCGTTGCGCTGGATTGTGGTTTTGTCGCTCCGACAGTTTGGCGTTTGTCGCTCAGATTGTCGGCGCCATTTCCCTTGTCCAGCGGAACTCGGTTCCATCACTCCACATGCGATGCATAATCACGGCGAGCCGTCGGGCGAGTGCGACGATGGCTTTTTTCTGCCCCCGACGCTTGGCAATGTTCATCGCCCATGCCTTCAGCCACGACCATTTCTGCCCGCGGGTCAGCATGACCTGCGCGGCCTCATAGAGCAGCGCTCTCATGGCCTCGTCGCCACATAACGAGATTCGCCCAACGCGATGGCTCTCGCCGGACTGATTGAGAACCGGCGTCAGCCCGAGAGATGGCCCAACAGCCTTCGAGTTCCTGAAGCGCGCTGGAACGTCGACCGTGCTGATAAAGGCCAAGGATACGACCGGACCCACGCCAGGGATGGTCATCAACCGTCGTGGCACGGGAGAAAAGGTCCCGTTTCGTCCAGCCCGCGAGCAGGAGAACCTTGCGATGCAGCTTGGCAAACTTTTCACGCAAGACCCGGCGCGCGGCGAGTAAAGGCTCCATAATATCGGCGAACTCCGGCACTCCCTCGACGAGGTCGTGGATCCGCTGCTCGAAACCGACAACGATTCCGACTTTCAGTCCAAAATTGCGCAACAAACCACGGATATCGTTCTCGATCGCAAGAGCCTTTTCCTGGAGTATCTTTCGAGCGGCGAGGAGCGCCCTTCGTTTCTGGCTTGCAAGCGTCTTGACGTGCACGGGTCGGAATAAGCCGAACTTGGCATCATCTGCGCGATCCCGCGCGCGTCGTTGCGATCGCTTTTGTTGACCTGCGCCTTGAGAAACGCCTTCGCGTGTCGCGTTTCGATGCAGATCGCCGGGACTCCTGCTTCCGCCAATCCACTGAACAGCCACTGCGACAGAGGCCCAGCTTCGAGACCGACACGTTCAAGCCGCCATGCGGGATCGCAAAGAACAGCGAGAAGGTCTGCGGGGTGACTTACCACCTTCATTTCACGGCAAATCCTGCCCGCCTCGTCGACGATGCATAGGGACGTTTCTTTGACCGACACGTCCAATCCGGCATAGTGTTTCATGCTGCGCTCCTCCCATGATGCTTGCGGCTGCTCAACACAGACCACGTCCACCATCAACCTGAAGCGCAGCACCCTTCACCCCCACGAAGGGCAAGCCGACCGGCCGAATACCCCATCTGACTCCGTCAATCTTGGTTCGAATCCAAGTCCCCCAGCCATATAACATATTTATATTACAGTGTTTTGTCAGTTTTCCTTTGCGTCGAAATTCGTCCCCGTTCGGCGAGATCTGTCCATTCAAGAGCAGACCCAAGCTACTTTAGCTCCATCGCTTGCATGGCGTCCTCCGGTTCCGCGGGGAAGCCCAGGGTCAAGTGACACGAGCGATCACCAGTGCGCAGCCGATAGCCTCATCTTGTATTAGCGATTCCCTGTAGAGTTTGCCTGTTCTGTGAAGAACGTCCGGTCCGGGTCGCCACCCGGACCGGACGCTGAAGGTCGGATCGTCTCATCTGTAGCCTTGTGGGCTGTGGCTCAGCAAGATCGCCTTCAGCTCTTCGTCGGACCCGTATGGTTGCCTGAACATCAGGTTCGCATTCACAAGGCAGGGTCGTGGAAGATGAAAAAGTCTACTCTAATTTGCGCAGGAATCGATACCGGAAAGAGCAAACTCGAGGTGGCTATTGAGGGCCATGCCGGGTGCCTCCAAGTTGACAATGATCCCAACGGCCATGTGATTCTCGTTGCTTGGCTTGGCGCGCATGCAGCCCGGCGGATCGGCATCGAAGCCAGCGGTGGTTACGAACGCACCATTGTTGCCAAGCTGCGGATGGAAGGATTCGAGGTCATCGTCTTCCAGCCCAAGCAAGTGCGCCCTGCAAAGGGCCAAGAACGATAATTCTAACCACCCGCCGCGCGGGATAAGACGCCGTTATGGTTTCAGCGAAGTTAACTTTTGGATTTGCACACAGCCGACCACGGGATAAGCCGGAAGCGGCGGTCAGAAAGATGGTTTTCGCCCTGCGCTAGGCATCGCGCCCGCCGTCTTCGTTGAATGCGAACCGCGTTGCCAATTAATTCTCAACTGAATTTACGGACGCGGTGTCTGCTCGTCTTCGGGCTGCAGTGCTCGGATTACGCCCTCCACCGCGATTTCTGATCGATGTCTGTCACAGTATGGTCGGTTGTTGATCCTAATTAACGTCCTCTTCGCGAGATCAGCGATGTCCCTCCCCCCAAGAGGACTTTTGGGGATGGTACAAATCTTGCGGAGGTCATCTTCGAGCGCGTCGGGTCCACGGAGGATAGCCGGTCTAACCTCATCGCGTGCATCTGATAGTGTACCAATCATTGACTCAAAACCGATGTGGACCAAAGTGACCTGCCACTGAGATATTCCTCCACGAGGAGTTAGAGTCCGGCCTGAACAAGGGACGGACCGATGAAGCGAAGCAGGTTTACGGAAGAACAGATCATCGCAGTGTTGCGGGAGCATGAGGCTGGCGCGAAGGCTGGGGAACTCTGCCGGAAGTACGGGATGTCGGAAGCGACGCTGTACAACTGGAAGGCCAAGTTCGGCGGGATGGATGTCTCGGATGCCAAACGGCTGCGGGCACTCGAAGACGAGAACGGCAAGCTGAAGAAGCTGCTGGCGGAGTCGATGCTCGACGCCTCGGCCCTGCGCGAGCTTCTGGGAAAAAAATGGTAGGGCCCGCCGTAAAGCGCGAGGCTGTCGCTCATCTTCGGACGATGTTCCAGATGAGCGAGCGGCGGGCCTGCTCCGTCATCGCCGCCGATCGGACCAGCATCCGGTATCAATTCTGCCGGCCGCCTGATACCGAGCTCCGGTGCCGGCTGCGCGATCTGGCCAATGCACGCCGGCGGTTCAGCTATAGACGGCTGTTCGTCCTGCTGCGCCAGCAGGGTGAGCCATCCGGCATCAACCGGATTTACCGGCTCTATCGCGAGGAAGGGCTAACAGTGCGCCGCCGTCGCGTTAGGCGGCGTGCCGTCAGAGCGCGGGTGCCGATCCTGATCGAGGCCAAGGTTAATGCCCGCTGGTCACTCGACTTCGTGCACGATCAGTTTGCTTGTGGCCGGCGCTTCCGCATTCTGAACGTCGTCGACGATGTAACGCGGGAATGTCTGGCGGCGGTCCCCGACACCTCGATCTCCGGCAAGCGGGTGGCACGGGAACTGAGCACTCTGCTCCAACGGCGCGGCAAGCCCGACATGATCGCATCGGATCATGGGACCGAACTCACCTCGAATGCCATCCTCGCCTGGTGTGCCGAGCACCGCATCGATTGGCACTACATCGCCCCGGGTAAGCCGACGCAGAACGGCTTCTGCGAGAGCTTCAACGGCCGGATGCGTGACGAGCTATTGAACGAGACCCTGTTCGTCGGTCTCGATCACGCCCGGCAGGTCATTGGCTCATGGGCCTACGATTACAACACCGCGAGGCCGCATTCCTCGCTCGGCTACCAGACACCTGCGGCCTCTGCCGCTGATCTCACCGCAACAGGCGCCGCAAGGCGCATCAACTGCCGAGGCTCTAACCGTCGCTGGATGAAAGTTCAGTTGCAGGTCAGAACAACTCCAGGAGGACGGCGTCCCCACCGACTTCAAAGAGATTTTCGACTAGACTTCCCATTCCCACCTCGTATTCGGCAATTGCAAGAGCGAACCGGTACCAGCCCCACACTTCCTAATGCGTGTACGGTTTAATTGCCGCAATTAATGGGTCTCAACAAGACCTATTTGTCTGAAGTTGTCGGACGCACCCCTATTGCGTGTCGAAATTTGGCGCTCGCTAGCTGCGAACCTGGGGCTGTAAACCCCGCAGAAAAGCGCCTGTGCCGAATATGTATCAGCCGGACCACGTATTAGTCGTCGGAGCCGGCATTGCCGGAATTTCCGTTGCCGCGAAGCTTGCTCGGCGCGGTGTGTCTGTCTCGGTTTTGGAACAATACGACGAATATCACTACGGCGCCACTGGGCGTAGTGCGGCACTCCTTGCAACGACGTATTTTAGCTCTGAGGAATTTGCCATTCTGACGAAGGCAACGCAGCCTGCCTTTGAGAAGCCGGTAGAAGGCTTCACCGATGCGCAGCTGCTGCGTGATCGTGGCGCTCTGTACTTTGCTGGTGACGAGGACGCGACGGAGCTGGCTAAGTTCTGCTGGAGACTCTGGAGGAGCCGAAATCCCACTGGTAGAGCTTTACCGAAAGGACGTGCTCGAACTAGTACCGATCATCCGAAGGGACAAGGTGATCTTCGGCGTCTACGAGAAAGACGCCAAGAACATGGACGTCCATGGAATCTTTCAGGCTTACGAAAGACAGGCTAAGCGTAATGGCGCGCAAATTGTGCCAGGGGCAGAGCTGCTCAGTGCAAGGTGGACTGGCAAATTCCGGATCGTCAACGCGGCGCGCGGCATATTTCAGGCCGACACGATCATCAAATGCAGCGGGCGCGTGGGGTGACATCGTCGCGGAACGATCCGGTATTCCGGGAAAGGGGCTGCAGCCGCTCCGCCGCACTGCACTGGTTGCCCAACCGGCAAGGGATGAAAATAAGGCTCTGCCCGATTCCATGCCGTTTGTTTTCCGCGCATCCGAAGATCTCTACTGGTGCAAGCACCGGACGGTTTCTTGATTAGCCCGGCCGATGCCACGCCGAGTGTTCCGTGTGATGCCCAGCCCGAGATAGCAGGATTGAGGACGTATGCGTCGGACAAGAACTACGAAGCCACCAATGCACGTTTCTTCTGGCTTTGCGGGCAGGGCGGGTACGGTATCCAAACCGCAGATGGCATGGCTCGCTTGGCCGAGGGCTTGCTTCTCGACGGCACCGTCCCGATCGATCTCCAAAGACATGGGTTGAGAGAGGAACATATTTCGCCGACTTGCTTCCATGTGGAAAATCACACCGACGCATTCAGCGAGAGTCGCTAGATCGATCTTCTGCTGCCGCACGATAAACGCGAGCCAACAGCCGCGCGCAATACCTTTCATCGGTCGAGCGGCCACAGCCATAAGCGGCGGCACGATCCTCCAAGTGATCGGCAAGTGATTCGTATGCAGCGGCCTTTAAGGCCAGGATGACCGTCTCCGGCCGCGTGCTCGGAAAATGAGTGTGCGTGTGGGGCTCGTCCTTTACCGGCATTTGGGCTACCAGGCAGTTAGGCTAGAGCTAATTCGTACTCCGCCGCTATGGTTAAGCGCAAGCGCAGACATGCCCCAGATGGGCCCCTGTAATCCTTGAAACCGCCTTTTCTGAGGCATTATTGGCGGCGCCTTTGTACGCGTCTCACCAGTTTTAAGGGGCGGTGGCTAATTAATTCCGGGATTTTGTGAGCACTTCGCGACGCTCCGCGCCCGTCACGTAGCATCACCAAGGCACCAAGGCTCAAACTGAGCAATCACTCTGCCGACAGCGCGGCTTTACGCGCCGATCTTGATTTTGACCATCCGATAAACTGATTCAGTCGTTTCCCCCGTCTGCGCGAGCAGCGCATTGACTTCAGCGATCTGCTTCTCGGCGAAATCGCGATCCTTGATCGCCTTCGCGTTGCGATAAGCGAGGCGGGCAGTCAGAATGACGGTTTTTGTCCCGTGCTCAACAGCGCGGCGCGGAGCGTGTTTTGCATCAGCATCGCGATCGTCATCGGTCCGACCCCGCCGGGCACCGGCGTAATCGCACCGGCGCGCGCGATCGCCTCGGCGAAGGCGACATCGCCAACCAGCTTCGTCTTAGCCCGCCCGGCCGCGTCTTGGCCGTCGCGCGGGACCCGGTTGATGCCGACGTCGACGACGATCGCGCCGGGCTTGATCCAGCTCCCGCGAATCATCTCAGGCCGGCCGACGGCCGCGACGAGAACATCGGCTCGGGACACCGTCGCCGCGAGATCGCGGGTGCGCGAATGGGCGACCGTCACGGTCGCATTGCGGCCAAGTAGCAATTGGGCGATCGGCTTGCCGACCAGATTGGAGCGGCCGACGACGACGGCCTCCGCTCCCGAAAGAGTGACGCCGAGCACCGCGGCGGCCGCATCGAGAAGGACAATGCCGCCGGCCGGCGTACATGGCACAAGCGCGCGTGCCATATCGCCACTAGCGAGACGTCCGGAATTGACCGGGTGCAGACCATCGACATCCTTGCCTGGCGAAATGGCTTCGATCACGCGGCCAGGATCGAACCGGCCGGGCAACGGCAATTGCAACAGGATTCCGTGGATGGCGGGATCGGCATTGAGCTGTTCGACCAAGGCGAGCAACTCCGCCTCGCTCGCCGTCGCGGCAAGGTCGTGCTGGACCGAATGAAACCCGCAGGCTTGCGCGGCCTTGCTTTTGGATTTGACATAGACCTGACTTGCCGGATCGTCGCCGACAAGGACGACCGCGAGGCCCGGCTTCAGTCCTTGCGCGGCTAGCGCGCGGGTATTTTCCGTTACCCGCGCGATCACTTGCTCCGAGGCGCGCTTGCCATCGATCAGAAGAGCCTTCGCGCCGGATGGAAAGAGGACGCCGTTTCCGGCGGGCGTTGCCCCGGTCTGCGTTTGCGCCATGGCGTCTTCTTGAAACCTGCGGATGAACTATCAATGGTCCTATTTGTCAGAGTTCGGCTGCCCTGCCAAGCCTGTGTCGCTCGCTCTCGCCGGAGGCCAGGGCATGGTCGATGGCGGTCAAAACGACACCGAGGCAAAGAAAGACGATCAGCAAAAGGATTCCGTTCAGCCAGGCCTGGGCGACCCCGAGCTGCGCGGCATCGATGAAGGGATAAAGATAGATGCCAACGGCCGCGCCGCGCAGCATGCTATAGAGGAAATACATGACCGGGTAAACGAGCCACCACGCGGGATCGCTCCATCGCAAGCTGCCCTTGGGCAGAAACACTAGCCAATACATGGGATAGAGGACTGGGATCACATCATGCAGCACGAAGTTGGTCAAAATCTGCAACCCATGCGGATGCCATAAACTCCGCAACAGCACCGTGTAGACTCCGCCGACAACTATAATATAGACGACAAGCGCCGACTGGACGCTTGGCCTGGTCAGAAATTGCTCCGCTTGCGGCCGGGTGCAAAAAATCGTCAGCGCGAGGGTGATAAGGAGAACGGTCTCGGTCGTGAAATAGCTGAAGAAATTGATAAGAATGACCGGGATCGACAGATTCTTGACGACCGCCCCGTGAACGTCGAAGTGAACGTCGAAGTAGAGTGACACGCTCAAGGCAAAGCATCCAAGTCCAGCGATAACCGCCGCGCAGAGGCGCTGCCGATAAAGCGGGCGAGCCAAATTATCATGCACTTTCGGCTCGCCAACACCATGCATTTGTACCATCCTCCTCCCCTCAAATTCGAGCACCGTCATCGAATATGGCCAATTCTTGGGATTTTGCAAAACAGGGCGATGCAGCGGCCGGCCGCGACCGTGTCCGCGAGCCAGGAGCGCGGCACGATTGGCCCGGCTCCGGCGGCACGGGGCGGGATGGGCGCAACGATACAGCGCATAGGCGGACCTGGGCGGCCCCACAGGACGGTTGAATCGATCATGAACTTTAATCTATTCGTTTTACGGAGAGAAAATGGGGCGAAAAAATCCTTACAGAAAGACGCCATGGGCCGTCATTCGCGCCTCGTGGTAATTAAGTCGGCCAAACACGGAGCGGGCATCCGCAATCGCGCGGGTGGGGCGGGAAAGGAACCGGCGGCGAACCAATGACCGAACAGGGCGAAACCAAGCTTCCGCCGAAATTTCCGGCTTGGCGGCGGATTGTCGTTAAGCTCTCCGGCGAAGCCTTGATGGGCTCGCGAAGCCATGGTCTTGACCACGACACCCTGGCGCAGATCGCGGCGGATCTGACGGAGGTCGCGGCGCGCGGCATCGAGGTCGCGGTGGTCGCCGGCGGCGGCAATTTTTTCCGAGGCATTGAAGGCGCCAACAAGGGCATCGAACGGGCTCGCGCCGATTCGATCGGCATGTTAGCTACGGTAATGAACGCGCTTGCCCTCGAATATGCGATCGAGAAGCAAGGCCAGGCGGCGCGAGCCCTGTCGGCTTTGCCGATGCCCGCGCTTTGCGAGGCGTATTCGCGCCAGGCGGCATTGCATCATCTTGGCAAGGGCCGGATCGTGGTTCTCGCCGGCGGCACCGGCAATCCATTTTTTACAACCGATACCGGCGCGGCCTTGCGCGGCGCCGAGCTTTCCTGCGATCTCATTATGAAGGCGACGCAGGTTGACGGAGTCTATTCGGCAGATCCGAAGCGCGATCCGGCGGCAACTCGCTACGATCGCTTAACTCATGACGAAGCCATCGCCAGGAATCTCGCGGTCATGGACACCGCCGCGTTCGCGCTTGCGCGCGAGAACGGAATTCCCATAATCGTCTTCTCGATAAGAGAGTCCGGCGCGATCCTCGCCGCCCTCGAGGGACGCGGCAACGCCACTCTGGTTTCGCCTACTTGAGTGCGCTACGATCCTCGCATGGCTCATGATTGGGCCGGGCGGAAACGGCTGTGGGTGCCAACATGAGCGCTGAATTCGATATTTCAGACCTTAGCCGGCGCATGCAGGGCGCGGTCGCGACATTGAAGCATGAATTGGGAGGTTTGCGCACTGGGCGCGCCTCAGCGAGCCTCGTCGAACCCGTGCATGTCGAGGCCTATGGGCAAACGATGGCACTCAATCAGCTGGCGACAATCAGCGTGCCGGAGCCGCGGATGCTTTCGGTTCACGTCTGGGACAAGGCATTGGCCGGCGCCGTCGACAAGGCCATCCGCAATGCCAATTTGGGACTCTCTCCAACCGTCGAAGGTCAAGTCTTGCGGATAAGGATCCCGGAACTCAACGAGCAGCGGCGCAAGGAAATGGCGAAGGTCGCGCACAGATATGCCGAAGAGGCACGCATCGCGGTCCGCCATGTCCGCCGCGATGGACTAGATGTGCTCAAAAAGCTGCTCAAGGATAAGGCGATCGGCGAGGACGACGAAAAGCGCCACGAGAGCGAGGTTCAGAAACTAACGGATCAATTCGTCGGAGAAATCAATTCCGCGCTGAACGCGAAGGAATCCGAAATCATGCAAGTGTGAGCTGTTCTGAACTGTTATAAGAGGGCCGCGCGTTTAGTTTCACAGGCTGTCCTTGTTACGGAGCCGGCCGGATGACCTGCGGCGGAGCGGGCTTTTTGAGAGAGGCGCTGTATGGCGGAAGGGGCTGTCTTGCGTAGGGTAGAGGACGCCAAGGGACGACGCGACCGGCGGCTGGCGGCCAGGACATGACAATGTCATCCATGGTTGCGGATGAGACAGCGCTTCCCGCGCGGCGGCGGCTGACCGGCGTGCCCGCGCATGTCGGCGTGATCATGGACGGCAACGGACGCTGGGCGGCGCGGCGGGGACTGGCGCGGATCGAGGGGCACCGGCGCGGACTGGAAGCGCTTCGCGAAACCGTTCGCGCGGCGATCGACTTCGGGCTCGACTATCTGACGGTTTACAGCTTTTCGATGGAGAATTGGAACCGGCCCGTCCAGGAGGTCGCCGACCTCATGGCCCTTCTTAAGCGCTTTATCCGCAACGATCTTGACGAATTGCACAAGTCCGGAGTCAAGGTCAAGGTAATTGGCGCGCGCGCCAATCTGAAAGCCGATATCCGCGCCTTGCTTGACGAGGCCGAGGACCGGACAAAGGCCAACAGCCGTCTTACCTTGATCGTTGCCTTCAACTACGGAAGCCGGCAGGAGATTGCCGCCGCGGCACGGGCTTTGGCGGAAGAGGTGGCGGCCGGCCTCATCAAGGCATCCGAAATCGACGAGACGCTGTTCGCCCGCCATCTCGACACGGCGGGCATTCCCGATCCCGATCTGATCATCCGCACGTCCGGCGAACAGCGACTGTCGAATTTTCTGATGTGGCAAGCGGCCTATTCCGAATTCGTTTTCCTGCCGATGCACTGGCCGGACTTCGACCGGCAGGCTTTTTCGGCGGCCTTGGCGGAATTTTCGGCGCGCGAACGGCGATTCGGCGGCGTGACGGGGCAATACCGGAATGGTAAATTGCTGGCCGGCGCGGCGAAAACATGATTTATGCGGCCCCGAGTTTTGGGCTGCTCGCCATGCTGAACGATGCCGCCGATGCGCCGGGCAAAAACCCTTCGGCGCCCAATTTTTCCGGGCGGTGCCGCTTGGCCGATCTCCTGCCGCGCGTTCTCTCGGCAATTATCCTGATGGCGGCGGCGCTTGTCTCCGTCTGGCAAGGCGGCCTCGTTTTCGATCTCTTCTGGCTCGGCGCCGCCTTGGCGGTGGGCTGCGAATGGCAAAATCTGATAACGGCACCAAACCGTCGCCTCCGCTTTTTTTTCGTTGCCCTGGGGCTCGTTGCTAGCGCCTATTTTGCCGGCAAGGCTTGGTTTGGCACCGCCTGCTGTTCGCTTTTCGGCTCCGGGCTTGCCCTCGCTCTCGCTGCGGGCCGAGGGCGGAGGATTTGGGCTTTTGTCGGGATCATCTACGCTGGTTTGCTGCTCCTTGCCGCCAGCGCGCTGCATGCCTCGTCGGAATATGGGGCGAGATCGATCCTGTGGCTGTTCGCGACCGTGTGGGGCACCGATGTTTTCGCCTATTTCGGCGGCCGCCTGATCGGGGGCGCCAAACTCTGGCCAAAAATTTCGCCCTCGAAAACCTGGTCCGGCACGCTTACTGGCGTATTCGCCGGCGCGGGTCTCGGTGCCGCAACTGGCGCTTATGGCCTTGGCGAACCGTGGCGGGCCCTGCCTCTTTTCGCGCTTGGCCTAGCCGTCGCCGCCGTCTCGCAAGGCGGCGACATCTTCGAATCCTGGGTCAAGCGGCGCTTCGGTGCAAAGGATTCGAGCGGCTTGATTCCGGGCCATGGCGGGTTCATGGACCGGCTCGACGGGTTTATCGCCGCCGCCGCCTTCGCCACCCTTTTTGGAAGTGCGCGCGGACTTGATTCAATCGCCGCCGGACTGTTCGATTGGTTTTAGGGTGGCCCGCATCTTCTCGGACGCCAAACGGTACTATTGGCTCGCGACATCTTCTTGGCGCGTTTTTAGCGCCAGCCCTTGCTCCGCCTCCCTCGAACGTGTTCTCTGATTGAATTGAGGAGGGGCCATGGAGAAAGTCATGCAATTGCGGCGAAGTCCCGTGGCCGACCGCGACGTCCGCAGCGTTGTTATCCTCGGCGCGACCGGATCGATCGGCAGATCGACCGCGGAGATCATTGCCGGCGCGGGCGGCGCTTTCCGGGTCGAGGCCATCGCCGGCGGGAGGAATCCGCAAGCCTTGGCAAGGCTCGCCCGCGAGCTCGGCGCGAAATTCGCAGCCCTTGCCGACCCACGCGGCTATGCCCAATTAAAAGAAGCCCTGGCCGGCACCTCGATCGAGCCCGCGGCAGGCGAGGAGGCGGTCGTCGCAGCGGCCCTCCATCCCTCCGACATCGTGATGGGAGCGATCGCGGGAACCGCCGGGGTCAAGCCGACCTTCGCGGCGCTTTCCGCCGGACGCACCGTCGCGCTCGCCAATAAGGAATGTCTGGTTTGCGCCGGGGCTCCATTCATGCGCCAAGCTGCGGCTTCCGGGGCGAGGCTTCTTCCCGTCGACAGCGAACATAACGCGATTTTTCAGGCCATGGGCGAAGCAAGCCTCGATACAATCGAGATGATCACGCTGACCGCCTCGGGCGGACCGTTTTGGACATGGACAAGCCAGGCCATTGCCAAGGCCACTCCCGAACAGGCATTGGCCCATCCGAATTGGCCGATGGGGCCAAAAATCACCGTGGACTCCGCCGGGCTCATGAACAAGGGGCTCGAAGTGATCGAGGCGCATTATCTTTTCGGGATCGAGGCGGCGCGGCTCGACGTCATCGTGCATGCACAGTCGGTGGTGCATGGTCTCGTCGCCTTCACCGACGGCTCGGTCACGGCCGGACTTGCCGCGCCCGACATGAAGGTTCCGATCGCCCATTGTCTCTCTTTTCCGAAGCGAAGCGTGACCGCCGCGCGCCGGCTCGACTTGACAAGCGTTGGTCGGCTAACCTTCGAACGTCCGGATTTCGACCGCTTTCCCGCCTTGCGCGTGGCGATTGCCGCCTTGCGCACGGGGCGAGGCCTTCCAACTGTCTTGAATGCCGCCAATGAAATCGCGGTCGAGGCTTTCTTGAAGCGGCTGATTTCGTTTCACGAGATTGCCCAAATGGTGGAACAGGCTTGCAATTCGGCGCTCGCCGACGGGGTCGCGCACGAGCCGGAATCGGTTGCCGACGCTCTTGCAATGGACCAAACCGTGCGCGAAAGATCACGTTTTGTTATCGCCCGGCAAGCTGCGTCGCGTGCCAGGGTGCAGTGAGCATGAATCATCATCAGGCGGGCGACCCGCCGCCATTTTTGAAAATGACCACTAATCTCACGCTCAATTTTCCCCGGTCTTCCTCGAAGTGTTCACTTTTGAACATGAACAAAGAATTAGGTAATGATATCGTGCGGATTCGTACGTGGCACACTAAATGCTTTGGGTAGCGGATGGCGCCGTCTCGAATTACTTTTTTTCAACAGCGAGGAGCAAAAATTCGAGAGCCCCGCCTAATTGGTCGTTGCTTGCGACCGTTGGTCCCATCAAGGTAACGTCTTGCCTAGGAAACATGAATTGGCGGCGCCAGCACCGCTTGGGTCAAGGTAATCGCGCAAGGGCCGTTCCCATTTCGTGTCCGAATTATTGAGATCGGGCTCGGCTAAGGCGGGACTGTTGCAACGGAAAGACCCGGTTGTCTGTATTTTTACCGGTTCTCTATATGTATGGTGGCCGCATGATCGCGTCGCGAGAGCCGGGATGTCCTCGAGGTCAAGCGGAAGGCATTGTTAAAACCGGCTAGGAGTTCATAATGTCAATCCTCACAAGTATTTGGCCGTCGGCCGGGTATATAATGTTGGGTTTCCTTTTTGTCTTGGGCCTGGTGGTTTTTTTCCACGAGCTCGGCCACTTCCTGATTGGCCGTTGGTGTGGGGTTAAGGTCGACACCTTCTCGCTTGGCTTCGGACCGGAACTTTTCGGCTTTAACGACCGCTTTGGAACCCACTGGCGGGTTGCGGCCTTCCCGCTTGGCGGCTATGTCCGATTCCACGGCGACGCCAATGGCGCCTCGATGACGGATGCAGATGTTGTCGCGGCCATGCCGCCCAGCGAGCGGGCGGTGAGTTTCGTTGCTCAGAACGTCTGGAAGCGGGCGGCGATCGTCGCCGCGGGCCCGCTCGCCAATTTCCTCTTGGCGATCGTCATTTTCACCGGCATCTTTTATGCCAACGGGCGCGCCATCCTACTGCCCACGGTGGATGGCATCGCCGCCGGAAGCGCCGCCGAGGCGGCTGGGTTTCAGCTAGGCGATCGGATCGTTTCGATCGACGGGTTCGCGGTCGACAGCTTCGAGGACATGCAGCGCGTCGTGCAGACCGCCAGCGACACGCAACTGGTTTTCAGCGTCGATCGCGGCGGCAAATTGGTGGAACTCGTCGCGACGCCGCGACGGCGCGACGTGGCAACCCCTTTCGGCACCACGCGGGTCGGTGTCCTTGGCGTCCAATCCAAAAGCAAGCCGGAAAATTGGCATGTCCAGAACTATGGTTTTGTCGCCTCGGTTAAGCTCGCTGGGTCAGAGACCTGGTATATCGTGGAGCGCACCGGCAGCTATCTCAAAGGCTTGGTGGACGGGCAGGAATCCACCGATCAACTTTCCGGACCGATCCGGATCGCTGAGATGTCCGGGGCGATGGCTAAGCTCGGTCCGTCGTACCTGCTCAACCTCGCCGCAATTCTGTCGATTTCGGTCGGAATGCTGAACCTCTTCCCGATCCCGCTCCTCGATGGCGGTCATCTCCTCTATTATGCGGTGGAGGCGGTTCGCGGCAAGGCCATGAATGACAAGGTGCAACAGTTCGGCTTCAAGGTCGGTCTCATGCTGGTGACAAGCTTGATGGTCTTCGCCACCTACAACGACCTTCTTCGCCTGGGCCGCCAATGGAGTCAGTGGATGCATTTGGGGTGATCCACCGCACGCGGATAGGCCCGGTGGCGTTTGGCTGCCCGAACGCGATTGGAGAACGTAACCCGGCCCCACACACAAGATTCCTGACAGTCCCGGGGTGCGCCTGATGTTTTTGACTATTAACTCAGCGCAGGATGACGCCTCAACCTTGAAAGGCCCAGGCGCCACAGAAATCTAGAGATGCTGCCAGAGGTCTGGGGGTGCTCTGCGCGTTAGCAGGTTGTTGAAAAAAAAGTTCTTTCCTTGGTTTCGTTAGCATGATTCCCTCGCGTTGAAGCAAGACGGATCGGAATAATGCGCGGGATGGATGAGAGATCAGGGTTGCTATTTTCATACGTCGATCTTGAGGGGCGGGTTCCGGGTTCGCACCCACTGCGCGCGGTCCGCCTCATTGTGAACGAGGCATTGAGCATTCTGACTGCGAGGTTTGAGGCGCTTTACTCGCCCTTCGGGCGACCCTCGATTCCGCCCGAGCAGTTACTACGAGCAATGCTTCTGCAAGCGTTCTACTCGATCCGCTCCGAGCGGCAGTTGATGGAGCGGCTCGACTTCGACCTGTCTTTCCGCTGGTTCGTCGGGCTCGGCATCGACGATGCTGTTTGGGATCACTCGACCTTCTCCAAAAACCGCGACCAACTCCTTGATGGCGATGTCGCCGCAGGCTTTTTGTGCGCTGTGCTGGAGCGGCCCAAGGTGAAGCGGCTCTTGTCGACCGAACACTTCTCGATTGACGGCACTCTCATCGAGGCCTGGGCCTCGATGAAGAGCTTCAAAGCAAAGGAACCACCGCAGGATGATTCGAAGAGGGATCCAAATGAGCGCCCGGCTAAAGAGGGACACAACGCCGAAGTCGACTTCCACGGCGAGAAGCGCTCGAACGAGACACACGCCTCGACGACCGATCCGGACGCACGGCTCTACCGCAAAAGCCCAGGACAGGGCGCGAAGCTGTGCTTCATCGGCCATGTTCTCATGGAGAACCGCGGCGGCCTTGTGGTCGATGCCGAACTCACCCGCGCCACCGGTTACGCCGAGCGGTATGCGGCGCTGGAGATGATCAAGGGCGTGACCGGCGAGGATGGGACGACGCGACGCATCACGGTTGGCGGCGACAAGGGCTTCGACACAGCGGACTTTGTGATGGAGTTGCGGGAACTCGGTGCCGTGCCGCATGTCGCACAGAACACAAAGGGCCGCCGCTCGGCCATCGACGGGCGCACGACGCGCCATCCCGGCTATGCCGTCAGCCAGCGCATCCGCAAGCGGATTGAAGAGGTGTTCGGCTGGACAAAGACGGTCGCAGGCCAAAGGAAGACGCGATTTCGGGGCCTGCCACGTGTGCGATGGGCCTTCACCTTCGCCATGGCGGCCTACAATTTGATCCGTCTCCCTAAGCTCCTCGGGGCGATAGTGGCATGACCTATACGTTTCACGTCGTTGTCGAACGTGAGGCCCATCAATGGCGCGCCTACTGCCCCGCCTTCGAAAGCTATGAAGCCTCAACCGGAGGTCAAACGCGGGAAGAAGCCCTGGCCCACATCCATTCCGTCATTATAACCCTCGAGCAGATCTTAGCCCAGGGAGCACTGGTTCCAGTGGATGTCGAAATTTCCAATGGCACCCTGATTTCAGTAGAGATCTGAGCCACCGACCGGATTTTTCAACATGCTGTTAATGCCTCTCTACAAGGGCCCCGCAGGGGCACAGAATTCGTTTAGCACGCTCAGATAGACGTGTCGCTGAACGGCACGATCAGGTCCGAAGTTGTTCGATGCTGACCCATTTCCAAGCGGAGAATTCGGGTTCGCCGGTCATGATATTAATGTCCGCGTCAGACCCCTTGAAGCGCATCACAAACCATTTTTGGCGCTGGCCCCGCCAAGGCCCATGCCGGGCCGTTGCAACTAGCTCCGCGGGCAGATCATAGGACAGCCAACTCCCGCTTTCGGCCAGGATTTCGGCGTTGCAAGTCTCCTCTCTCAACTCACGGAACGCGGCGGCACAAGGCTCTTCTCCCTCATCGATGCCGCCTTGCGGCATTTGCCATGCCTTGCCTTTGGTCTTGGTTCGACGCCCAACGAACACATCATTGTTAGCGTTGAGAAGCAAGCATGATTCCCACGCCAGGACGATAATTTGCAAACCCCGGCGACGGTTTTGGGTTTCCCGCCGAACCAGATTGCGATCCTACCGCGAGCTTGCTCAATGTGCCGCTGATCAAACTCATTAGCTGCTGTTCCGTCACGTGATCGGCGCTCATGGCCATTTGCACGATCGGGTCGGAAAGCAACTCCGCAAGAGTTGGTGAATTCAGATCACAAAAGGTCCTGGGCACGTCATACTCCCCCTTGTTGTGAGCGGTGCTCACCAAGTTGTCCAAGGCAGGAGTTATCAGCCGTTTGGCGGTCATTGGGGAACCCCATCCCCACTCCAATAATTAGCGTGTTATGCGGCTCCGTCAATGCTGCGCGCCGGTTATCGTTAGCGAGCGGCTCGGAAGATTTTGCAGTGGTGGCGCTATAGTTTGTTGCATTCCAAGGCTCCCGCTTTCGCCCGATGGACCAAGACTGCCGGGGCGCCGGCCTCTGCTATGCGTTAACGCTAAGGCCATAGGCGGGAACAAACGGGCTAAGCCCTTGATGACTTCATCTCATCCCTGGCCGACGGCAGCACCGTGGCACGGTTCGCGCTGATCCACTTAAGCACATCGCCGGGCTTGCCGTGCAAGAGTTTGAGCCATTTGGTCGAGTGAATGCTTTCCCCGTCGCCGCCCTGCCAGAATTCGCCGACGATGAGCAGCTTCCATTTGGGAGCTCCTGTGGCGGCCAGGCGGACCTGAAGAATGTCCACGTGGAAGCTGTAAACCTCGCCTGCAAAACTGTGGCGGTCGACCGAACACTCGGCTCCCTTTGAGGTCCATTTCCGTATTCCGACTGCAGGACCCGGATTGTTGACAATGAACTCGATGTCACTGATGACCCGTGATCTCGACAATCTCAGCACGACTTGGCTCCTCGACTCGGCTCCTCGATCCTCACTGTAATCGGATTGGATCGGCGCCGATGGCCTGGAGCTCCGTGAAAATATTCGACAGCGAGGCAATGGAACGCGTCAACTCTTTGCTGTACTCGTCGATTTCCTCGATCCTTGGAGTCCGGCGTTCGATCGCAATGTGCATCGCCTGTCGTGTCGCCTGCAGCGCGGAGCCGAGTTGCTCGGACAGAGAGGATTTGAATCGGCGAAACCCCTCCTCGATATTCTGCCGCATTGCCCAATCGAGATTCGCTATGTTCCGCAAAACGGCCTTATCGGCGTCGGCCACGAGCTGGCGTCGCGCCCTGTTCTCGCGCATGCCGCTGGGCAGAAATCGCGTTATCACGCTGGCGGACAGGTCAAAAAGAGAAGCCACCGTTTCGGGCGCGACCCAGTAAGGCTCTCGCTTGACTTCGAAGGCTTCGATTGATTGGGGCAGGACTACCGCGATCTCCACCAGATCCGCTGCCGTTTGACGAACGAGGTTGATCAGGGCGCCCGCCCGGCCCTGGTGGACGGCGAGCCGCTCGCTCAATTTCGTGCGGAACATCTCGATGAACTCGCGAAACGCCTTTTCGAAATATCGCGAGAGTTCCACTGTAATCTGATTGCGAGCCTCTGCCTCATCGAAGCGCGGCCCAGCGATCCGGCTGAGGATTTGGTGCGATCCTCTTTGCGCCTCTTTCCACAACCGCTCCGTTTCCGCATCGAGTTCCTTCAGCAGCCGGGCTCTATCGATCAATATGAAATCGGCCAAGGCGCGCCGCTCCGATTCGAACCGGGCCACGCTCAACTCGAAAGTGCTGGCCTTTTGCTTCAAGTCCTCTTCCGGGGTCAGCAAGGCTTTGTGTTCAAGTTTACTCTGGAAAAGCAGTTCGCCCACGAGCGAAATCGACCGCAGCCGTCCCGTGGCGAAGACAATTTCGTGCTTTTCCCGCGCGAGCTCCCCTGCAAGGACTTGCTCCAGATGCTCAACTCCGCTCGCCGCCAGGGCCTGCGAGTCCCTGTCTAGTTTCGCTTGGAGCCCTTGTTTGGCCGAGATGGAGAAGATCCGGAAGGGCTGCGTGATAATAGGCTGCTCCTCGAGCACATCGGCCAAAAAGCATTCTGCCATGCGCCTTTCCTGCATGTCCAGGAGGTCGACCTTATTCAAGGCAAAGAAAATTTTTGGAATGAGCTCCTGCACCTTACTGAGGTAGTTCAATTCCACTTCGGTGATGGGGGGATCCGACGAAACGCAGAAGACCGCCGCGTCGCATTCGGTCAGCACCGCCTCCGCCGCTCGCGTGTTGTGAAGGAATGTCGAACCAACGCCAGGCGTATCGATGAGGACAATTCCATGGTTCAGGAATTCCGAGCGGACCTCGATTTCCACAATCTCGACGTTGAACCGGTTGTGCGGATTTTTGACTTCGGAGATATAGCGTTCGAGGACGTCAGGGATCTCGCCTTCGACCGAGGTCAGAAGAGGTTCTTTGCCGTCTTGGAAAGTGATCCGAGCGGTCGCTTTAGGGCCGGCCTTGATGAACGTCGGAATGGCGGTGACTGGCGTAACACCGGTCGGCAGCACCGGTGCACCGAGAAGCGCGTTGAGCAAAGTGCTCTTCCCTCGCTTGAACTGACCTAGCACCGCGACCCGGAGCAGGCCTTCGTCGAGCCGTGCCTGTAACCGGTTCAGCCTCTCGAGGATTTGTCGTTGCGCTGGCGTTGGATAGGGGATCGACGCCGCCGTCCGGCCGAGGAGAAAACCGAGTGACGCCATGTGGATCACACTTTTTCGAACGAAATCGGCGGGTTGGCCGCGAAGCATGGGGCCGGAGGGCCAGAACCCACATCCGACCAGTTACGAACTGCCCCGGCAACCGTGACGGAAACGGTGCTTGCGACGCGAAATCCGCTCCAAACTCGGGCTGATGAGACGGACATCATTCACTCTCTGTTTCACTTTGACCGGTGCGGTTTTCCTCCTGGGCGGCGAAAACTTTGCGGGCGTAAGTGTCGAGGAGGATTTCGCAACGTTCGAGGTGAGCCGTCGCCTCGCGCGCCAATGCCGCACCATAGAAGCCGCGATGCATCGAGGGCGAAAATAAGCCCCCCGCCCCGAATCGGATGCGGTGGCAGCTTTGCCGCGGCTTCGAGAAAGCTATCGATATCCGACTTAGTGCTGGACTTTGGCACGATATATTGCCCTCGTTTCCTAAGCGAGCTCTGGGGTCAATGACGGAAGATCCCTGCACCAAGGACGAGAACTAGCAGCATCGCCAGCAGCACGTACCCGGCGTAAACATTGACGTGGCCAACGTGCATTTTGCGAATCACGCCCGCCAGCGAGCGCAACCCCTCCACGGGCGGACTTAGAATCCAGCGATCGACGATATGAATTGTCGTGTGATTGCGTACGATTGCGGTTCGAAAGTGTCGGGCAACAGCTTCAACACTGTCCTCACCGGCGCGGGGGTTAAGAATGTTCTCGAAGATGACGCGTACGGGATTGGAGAATCCTGTCGCGGTGTAGGTCATTGTCGGCCACAGTCGGCGCAGCCCGCCGTCCCAGACCGCGCCTCGCGCGACTGCGCGCCGCGAGAGAAGCCCAAAGACAACAAAGCTGAACGCTAATATCCCTGTGAGCGCGATCAGCATATAAGACGTGGACATCGCAAAAACGACGGGGTTCTGTTCGCCACCGCGATGAAGAACGACCAGGCCGCGGCCCGGCAGCATGCTTTGACCGACCTGCGCACCGAGATCGTGAAACTCGGTGAGAAACTTCGGCGCGATGCTCTCGCGCCGCTGCTCATCCAACATGAAGAAGGGCGGGATGAGTGCAGCAGTCGCGTTTTCAGGAACGAGCGGTGCGCAGGCTCGGTCGATTATAGGGATTACGTAGGTGGGCAAAATTCCCAAGAGCACGCAGAAAGCTGCGAGCAGTGCGAGCGGTACCCGCGTGCCTAGAGGAGCTTCGGTGGCATTGGCTGCCCCTTCCGAACGCGACATACCGAGGAACCCCATGGCGAACACTTTCGCAAAGCAGGTCACCGCGAGGCCGGCGGTCAACGCCAGCATGGCGCCTGAGATCGCAAACACGATTTTGATTGGAATTGAGGCAACCAACGTCGAGCGCAGGATCGTTTGCAGCGTCAGCCATTCGCTGACGAAGCCGTTAAGCGGGGGAAGTGCAGATATGGACAGGACGCCGATAAGGAAGAAGAGGCTTGTCCATGGCATCCGCCGAACGATGCCCCCGAGAAGGTCAAGATCGCGGGTGCCCGCTCCCGCCTCGACCGCGCCAGTGCCGATGAAGAGGAGCGCCTTGTACACGGAATGATTGACGAGATGATAAAACGCCGCGATTAGCGCGATGCCGGCAGCAATTTCATGATCCGTGATGAGGAAGATCATCGCCGCCCCGATGCTCGCTGTGACGATGCCCATATTTTCGATCGTGCTGTGCGCAAGAAGGCGTTTCATCTCGGCCTGAACGGTAGCATAAAGAATGCCGACCAATGCCGAGATGCTGCCGATGGCCAACACGATCAGGCCAGGCACCGCACCGCTTACGGGAGCGAGATCGAGATTAACGCGCACGATCCCGTAAATTCCTAGGTTAACGATCACGGCCGACAGTAACGCCGAGATGTTCGTGGGCGCGACTGGATGGGCTAGTGGCAGCCAACTGTTGACCGGCACAAGCCCGGCCTTCACGGCGAAGCCGAAGAACGACAGCAGAAAGATCGCCCAGCGAATCCCGTCGCCAAGCGGCGGCATGGCGGATCGTATATGCGCGAACTCTAGCGTGCCAGCGCCGTCGGCGAGAAGAATGAAGGCAGCTGCCACCGCAATGGTGCCGGCCTCGCTCATGGCAAGCATGACGTAGCCGGCCTGGGCGGTTTCCACGCGCTCGTATTCGAAATTGACCAGGAGGTAGCTTGTAATCGACATCAGCTCCCAGGCAATGAGGAATGAGATCGCGTCTCCGGCAAGGAGGATCAACACGATCGAGGCGAAAAGCACGGGATAGACGATGCCGAAGTAACGAAGGTTGTAATGTGCCGCGTATTTCGCGAGGTAGCGGCTTGAGAAGATTGACACCGGCAAAAATACCAATCCGCTCGCGATCAGGAAAAGGGCCGACAGTGGATCTCCCGTGAGCGTCAGAGTCCCTAACGTGAGGACTGGCCACAATTCGACCCGGAAGGACGCATTGGCTACGAGGAGCAAAGCGCCCAACACTAGAACATTGAGCGCGGCGAGCGACCCCACGATCGAAAGGGCGAGCGGATTGAACCGTGGGGGCACTAGGAGCGCGACGGTGACTCCCACGCCACACAGCGCAAAGAATGTTATGGAGAGCCACACCTCAGCGCTCATGCCTTGGCATCCTCTGTTGGCTCGATAGGCAAAGATATGCGTACCGATGGCGGCTTTCTTTTCACCACGAGAAGAAGTGCATGGAGGATCGCGAGCGGTGGCGGCGGGCAGCCAGGGACGATCACGTCAACCGGGATAGTTTCGGCCGCGCTCGCCGAAGCGGCAAAACTCGGGCCGAATACGCCGCCCGAAATCGCGCATGCGCCGATCGCCACGACGCGCTTTGGTTTCGGCATGGCTTCGTAAGTCTTCCGCAACGGAAACCGCATGGCATCAGAAACCGGACCGGCGACAAGCAGAATGTCGGCGCTCCGTGGGGTCGGTGTGGTGAAGAAGCCGAGGCGGTGCATGTTGTAGTACGGGTTATTGAGCTGGCGCGCCTCGCTCATGCAGGCGCCGCAGGCGCCAGCGTCAACAAAACGAATGTGCAGAGAGCGGCCGAATACCTTTTCCAGATCCCGAGCGGCTGCTGCGCTGTCGGCACTGTAAGCGGCCCATTCATAGCCTCGTTCCCAATCCGCGCTGACGTCGTCCGCATGGCGTCGGCACCGAAAGCAGTGAACACAACGGCCATGATCGATCGCGGCGCCGCCATCCTGCCGCTCGACCGCTTGCGTCGGGCACAGCTCAACGAGGCGTTCCACCTCTGCAGCGGAGTCCAATAATGTTGCGCGTGGGCGCCCGGGCGAAACACCGGGCGTGTCGTCCTGGCGCACCGGATAGGCAGTCGTCTTGATCCCTGTGCGCAGGCCCTTGAACACCCAATTTGTCATGGATCGCCCTCCTACCGATCGCATTCCGCGTTCGACAAGCCGAAGCTCGCGAGGATGATAGGAAAGTCCTGGAATGCGAAGTTTTCGGCCGCGAGATGAAAGCCATGCCAGTTCGCAAAAGAGGGCGGCGTGATGCGGTAGCGCGCAACCGTGCCGTCGCCGCGCAGTCGCACCCAGTGAAACGCGCCGCCGGCGGGCGCTTCTACCGCGCCCAATGCCGCGCCGGCGTACCAGTCGGCAGGTTCCGCGCAGACTGGTCCGTCTGGAAGGATTTGCAAGACATGGCGGATGATCATAGCCGCCTGTTCTGCTTCCTGAAAAAAAATCCGCAGGCGTGAATAGCCGTCGCCCTCCTGTTCGATTGGAACGGTGAAGCCGACCGCATCGTATGCGGCATAAGGAAATAATTTGCGCAGATCACGGGCAATGCCTGAGGCGCGCGCGACTGGACCGACGAGACCATAGGAGAGCGCCTGCTCGTTGCTTACGCCGCCGATCTCTTCCAGACGGTCGAGGAAGCTACTCGAATAGCGTAGCATGCCGTGAAGTTCGTGCAGCCTCCCGACGATCGCCCCAACGGTCACGCTGAGATCGCTACAGGTTTCGTCTGGAATGTCCAGAGCCAGACCGCCCGGCTTCAACGCGCCGAACAGATAACGGTGCTCTGCGACCTTGCAGCTTAGGCGGAGTAAATCCTCTTCAATGAGCGCGGCCTGGCTGGTTGCGACGGCCAATGCCGTCGAATTGCATATTCCGGTGATCACCGCGGCATGATGACGAAGGCGTTCCAACTCCGCCAGCACCGTGCGCAATGCCCGCGCCCGCGTCGGCACTTTCGTTCCACAGATCGCCTCAATGGCTTGGCAAAACGCCAAGCCGTGCGCAAAGGCCGCAGTGCCCGAGAACCGCTCGGCAAGAAGCAGAACGCGGCCGACGTTTTGTCCCTCCGCAATCTTCTCCACGCCGCGATACTTGTAGAAGAAGCGCGGGATGGTGTGGATCACATCCTCACCGACAGTTTCGAGCAGGAAATGCGCCGACTCGGCGAAATCGGAAAAAACCGGCCCGACCGGCATGGCAAAGGCCCCTGGCGCCACCACGATCGTCGGTGGCTCCCATTTCGGGTCTGCTTCCCGATGCTCAAAGCGTTCGTGTGCATCGAAATCGTGGCGCATAGGATTGGCGCCTTCCGGCCAATCTTCATGAAGGATGAATTCCCCAAGCCGCGGGTGGCCTTCGAACTGCAAGCCAAACAAGTCTTCGGCTTCGCGTTCATGCCAGTCTGCAGAAGGTCCATGAACAAGGCCGCTGATGGACGGCACTGCGGTCGTAAACGCATCGAGTTTTGGTTCGACGTAAACCCACGGGGAGTTCGGGCCCTTGTAGAAAATATACAGGAGCGACCAGCCATTGTCGGGCAACTCCTCAACGATCAGGGTCGCGAACGCAAAATCCAGATCGCGGCTGAGCCATTGGCAAACCTCGACCAGTTGATCGCGCCGGCAATTCAGTCGACAAATTCGCCCATGCTGATCAAGTGCGGCGGCGACGCGGCCTTGCCATACATTGTTGCACAGTGTAGCGAAGTTTTCGGAAGTCCGAGCATCATCGGCGACCGGCTTGAGCATTTCCATGATCACCTAGTCTCCCATGGCGGTCGCCGCCACCTGCAGCAAATGCTGCAGCGGCGTGGGCACATAGATCCCGATGAGAAGCAAGGGAACCGCAGCGAGCGCAAGTGATGCTTTGCACGATGCCGGTATGACAACCGCTGGCTGGTCACGGTCGGGCAAGCCGAAGGCCATCAGGTTGATGTGGTATATCACCGCGCAGAAGGCGACCACGACGAAGAATGCCAGTATTCCGATAGCAACGTATTGGCCGCTGGCGAGGCCCGCCTTCAGAATCACGAACTCGCTTACAAAGACAGCAAACGGCGGCGCTCCGGCGATGGCAAAACCGCCGGCGAGGAGTGCGCTCGCCGATAGCGGCGATGAGCGGATCAGGCCACGAACAGAGGCGATTTCCTGTGTGCCGACGGCCATTACGGCGATGCCTGCCGCGAAGAAGCAAAACGATTTGGCAATGGCATGTGCCGCCATCTGGTAAGCGGCACCGAGATGAGCATCCATCCCTCCGAGGCCGGCTGCCACGAGAATAATTCCCATGTGCTCGACGGTGGAAAACGCGAACATCCGCTTGAAATCGTGGGCCGTGATCAAGAGTAGCGTCGCGATTCCCACCGAAACCAAGCCGAACGCGATGAACCACGGTTTCGCGTCAAGTCCCGGCGCGCTGCCGACGACCGGAAAGAGCCGAAGAATGACGTAGAGTACCGTCGTCGTCTCGACGCCTGAGAGCAGCGCGCAGATTGAAGCGGGTGCCTGGCTGTGTGCATCGGGCAACCAGGTGTGCATCGGGACGAGCCCGACCTTGGTTCCGAAGCCAACAAGGATAACCAGAAAGGCCGTCCCCAAGAGCGCAGGCGGCATATGCGGCGCGGCTTCGACGAGTCCTTGCCATGTGAAGGGATGGAAGCCCGCGACGCGCGATCCCCAGTAGAGGATGAGGAAGCCAAGCAGCGCGAAGACCGCTCCAAGAGTTGTTAGCATCACATATTTCCACGCCGCTTCGAGTGCCTCGGGAGTATCCTCGAAGCCAACAAGAAATGCTGACAGCAGTGTAGTCAGCTCCACCGCAATCCACATCAAAGCGACATTTGTCAGAAGCGGAACGGCGAGCATGGAAAGGACGAAGAGGTTATAGAGGCCGTAGTAACGCTGCTGATTGCCTGCGCCGCCACGACGGATTCGTTCGCCGATATAACCCCAGGAAAACAGCGCCGCGGTAAACCCAACTAACGCAACGAGGACGAGCACCAAGCCGCCCAGCCCATCGCACGTCAGCCATTCGCCAGGTGCGCTCACGTGCTCGGCACGCGATGCGTCCAATGCCACTGCAACGGCGAGAGCCAAGATAATAGCTGTTGCGGTAAGCGTGATGGGTGCGGCGAGGCGGCGGCCAGTTGGAAGCATTGACAATCCGCTGGCGAGAATCGGAATAATGAAGATCGCGACCAATTCCATGATTCAACGCTCCCGCAGCGCTGAAAGATCGCCGACCGCCGTCGTTCCAACGCGCCTGTGGATGCTGCGCGCCAGCAAACCGACGACGAGAGCGATAACACTGACGTCCACAGCGGCGGCGAGCTCTGCAATGACCGGCAGGTCCGGCGCGATCGCGATACCCGCGAAGAACACGCCGTTTTCCACGGCAAGCAGTCCTAGGAGCTGCGGCACGGCTTCCCGCCGAACGACAATCGTGAAGGCACCCAGGAACATGGTTGCGATTCCAAGCGGCAGATTGATCTGCTCGAACGGCACCTTGACGGCACCAAGAAGCGGATAGGCGACAACATAGGCCAGGCCGATAATGCCGGCCGAGAGCAGCAAGGAACTTGGAATATTGAGCACGCGGTCGATCTCGCGCGTTCGGTACACCTCCGCAGGGACCGTGCGCCGGAGCAGCCACGGTATCATCAGCGTCTTCGTTGCGATCGTTATGACAGCAACGGCGAGAAGATGAATTGAGTCCGACGCAATTCCTATGAGACCCGCCGATAGCGCCAGCAGCAAAGACTGCATAATGAAGAGCTGCAGAGACGCGAGGACTTGGCGGGTCGCCACGACGCCTAACGCCGTGAGCAAAAACAGCGCGCCGGTCAACGCATCAAGGGCAGAAATGACCTGGTGAAGCGAGCTGTTCACGGCAGCACCTAAATTTGCGACAGCCGCGTGATCATTGCGACAACCGAGGTTACAAACGCGGCCCCAAGAAATTCCGGGATGCGGAACAAACGCAGTTTGGCAAGCGAGGATTCGATGGACACGAGAACGAGAACGAACACGAAGATCTTGAAAAGCACGAGCGGAATCGCGAGCAGCACTTCGCCCAAACTGAACCCCTGAGCCAGTCCCCACGGCGTGACTAGCACGTTGAGAAAAATGCAGATGAGGACGAAAAACTTCGTGGCGCCCGCCCATTTCGTTAAGGCAGCGCCACGGCCGGAATACTCGAGCGACTTCGAACGATCGATCATCGCAAGCTCAAACTGGCCAGAAGGGCTATCGACGGGAATGCGTCCGTCTTCAGCGAGGATCAGCATGAGGAACGCGATCATCAAAAGGACATGCGACGGCTCGAAGAAGTTCGCAATTGGCGTGATCCAGCGCATCTGCACGATGTAGGGAATCGTCGAACCTGCGACGAAGGAGACGGTGAGAAAGACCACAATGAAGACGGGTTCGGCGAGAAATCCCACCATGCGCGTGCGGCTTGCGCCCATGGGTCCGTAGGGATTGGCCGTGTCCACGGCGGCAAGAGTCGAGAAAAACCCACCCAGCGCCAGAATGAAACCACCGCCCAGCATGTCGCCCATGAAGGCGAAAAACAGGGGGTAGCGTGTCAGAACCGGAATGAGAAGCGCGACGAAGACCGGCGCGGCAAAGGCGACATATGGCGCAGCGCGAAAAATCCAGGAACTATATTCCGAAACAATCTCGTCCTTGTGAAGTAGTTTCCAGATGTCGCGGTATGGCTGAAAGATGCTGGGACCGCGCTTCGATTGAAGGATTTCCTTCAGGCGGCTAGCGACGCCTTCGACCAGCGGCGCGAACGCCAACACGACAAATACCTGAAGAAAATTGTAGCCAATCCGCGCAAGCATGAGCGAACCTCCTGCCTTAGTTCCAAGGCTGCTTGGCGCGCGCTCGTCTTGATCGTGGCGACGGTTGGGGGGAGTCGGACAACGCGGGCTGCTGGACCATCCGCCCTACTGTAACACCCTACGCGTCTCCCGCACCCGACGAACCGAGCGGAGCAACCGTAGGAGTCATCAGCCTAACTGGACGGTCTCAGCGAACTCCATCGCCGACGACATGGGGGCTCGATCGCCCGTCTGCCATCCATTTTTATAACACATGGCGCGTGTTGACGCAATACGGCTGTTCTCCTGGGAACGACACTTGTCCACACTAAGGGCGCGGCGGTCGATCAGCGGGCGACCCTGCGGGCCCCCATAGCCGAGGAAAACGGCGATCTGCCAGTTCTCGATTCGTCCGGCCGTGGCGCTGTATTGCCGCGCGACCCCCCACGGAATGGCTGCCCGTCTTCAAGAAGCCGGTCTCGTCCAGAACCAGGACGCGGGATGGATCGCCGAGATGCTCGATCACATAATCCTGGCAAATGTCCCGAGCCTTCCCTTGATCCCATATCGTTCGGCCGAATTCAATCCCCCAAGAACCTGAGACGCTCGACGCCCGCCCTTGGCCGCCCGACGACAAGCCGGAATGAGAAACGCCCAACGCGGCAGCGCCGATGGCAGTTTGGCTTAAAGAACTTCAATTAGAATCACTCAGCTAAAAGCCGATCCCGGAATTGACGTTCCTAAGCAAAAAAGCGCCCGCAGTATCGACCGAACCTAGGGCCTGTGTTCAGTTGAGCAAGACGATGACTGAGGCCAACTGGACTCCGGCGAGAAAATTTCTGGCGAGTTTGTCGTAGCGTGTGGCGATGGCTCGAAAATGCTTGAGTTTATTGAAGAAGCGCTCGACGAGGTTGCGTTCGCGGTAGAGCGCGAAATCGCAAAGCCGTGGGGTTTTGCGGTTCGCTTTCGGCGGGATGACCGGAGTGATTTCCCGCTTGGTTAGGGTGGCGATAAACGGATCGGCGTCGAAGGCCTTGTCGGCGATCAAGGCGTCTGGATTGGCGGCTTCAAGCAATTCCGCTGCGCGAGCCAGATCATGGGCCTGACCTGGCGTGAGTATTAAGCGGACAGGATTGCCAAGAGCGTCGACAAGAGCGTTGATTTTGGTTGTCAGTCCACCGCGCGAGCGGCCGATCGCTTGCGCGCCGTTTTTTTTCGCGCCCCGGCACTGTGCTGGTGAGCACGCACAATGGTGGCATCGATCATCATGTATTCGTTATCGTGATCGCTTGCCAACAGATTGAAAATGCGCTCAAAAATCCCACTCTTCGCCCACCGGCTGAAGCGCTGGTGAATGATTTTCCAATCACCGAAACGCTCCGGAAGATCGCGCCAAGGAAGGCCGGCCTATACCGATAGAGAACGGCTTCGACAAACAATCGATTGTCCGCCGCTGTGCCTCCAACATGGCCTTCGCGGCCGGGAAGAAAATCCTTGATCCGATCCCATTGGTCGTCGCGTAATGCATAGCGTCGCATCGGTCAGCCTCTCCTCAGGCCGACCACCCATGAATCACGCAATTGCTGATTTGGGAATCCCTTCCGCAAACTCGCGTCAAACGAACAACAGCGTTCCACGTTTGATTCTGATCCGTTCTCGTACCATCGCCTCCTAACTGAACACAGGCCCTATGCCGCGTCGCGAGCGGATGCGCGGCGATCCAAAGCAGCGGGAGCGTGGTCATCTGGTTGCTCGAACTCTAGGCGTGGTTGCCTAAAGGCAATGCGGGATGGGAAAAATTCGATCATATCCTCTGTTGCAGCTCCAAATCACGTTTGGTAGCGCATCTTTTGCGTGAGCGTTTGATTGGGAGCGTCTGACCAGGACTTTTGTCGGAATTTCACCGCTCGCGGCCATGTTGCGCGCGAGCGTTGCCAAGATCAAAAGACAAAAACATCATGCTCCTCGAACATTCAATCGGTCGGAGTCGACCTGACGGAGGAAAAACAACATGATTCTCCCATCACCAGAGTGGCTGAATTCGGGCAATAACGCCTGGCAGCTCGCGGCTGCAACCTTTGTCGGTTTGCAGAGCCTTCCAGGCCTCACCATTCTCTATGGCGGCATCGTCAAGAAGAAATGGGCGATCAATTCCGCCTTCATGTCGATGTACGCCTTTTGCTCGGTGCTGATCGTCTGGCTGCTGTGGGCCTACAACATGGGCTTCGGCGAGCAGTGGTTCCCATTCCTGGGTAAACCCGGACCGGTGGCCTCCTCGGCATTTGAACTGGCATTCCCCAGATAACCGGGAATGTGCCAAGCGCGTATCATTGATCTCCTGCCGTGACATCGGACATTCGTCCTATACCGGCATTATTTTCCGGATCGCCCGCTTATTGAGGTTGAGATTGCCGCGCTGCGGCGCTGCTGTGGTGCTCCGGCACACCAAAACCAGTGACATGGGCGGATCGCGCACCGGACAATACAGAGTCGGTTGTGATCAAGACGCACTTCTCCCTTAGTTTTTGCTCGACGCATGACGACCGAACACTTCACGCAGGCGCTGGATTGGGCGGCGGCCGCAGGTCGGCGATCATTCGTAGGATGTCCGCGAAGAGATTTTTCGGAATGGCGACTTCGGCCATCTGAAACGCGACATAGCGGCCATGGCTCACGATCTTCGCGCCGATCTTGATCAGCTTTTCCTTCAGGCTCGTCAGTGACCAATCCTTTATCGGTTCGGGCGTCGCCAGCGTGCGCAGAAAATTACCGAGATTGTAGGCCAGCGCATGAAGCTGGAGACGGACGGCGTTAGCAGCGAACGACCGACATGATAGCCGGGTCCACTTGATTGCGCCTTTTCCTTCCTTGATCCATTGCTCACACGTGCCGCGCTTGTTGTAGAAGGCGACGACATTCTCGGCGGAGCGCGCCATGTTCGTCACGATGAAGCCGACGCGCGGATAAAGCTCGCCCGGATGCCATTCGACCTTGGCGATCACCCGACGCGGCTGCGACCAGCTTCCCGCTTGATAGGTGAAACTTGCATGGGATCGGCAGACGTCATTGGACGGGCGACCAACCGGGCGTTTGAGCAGATAGCCGATCCTCTCTTGCAAGATGTGATTGGCGGGCAGACGGATCGCATATTTGATCCGTTCTGCCTCCAGATATTCGTAAACTTCGGGGTTTGCGAAGCCGGCGTCGGCGCGGAAATAAATGCGTGAGACCTTGCCTTGATACCGCGCCACGACCGGCTTCAGCACCGCCTCCCATCCATCGGCGCTGTGAACATTGCCGGGGCGCAGGGCGCAGCGTTCCAAATCGCCATATTGGTTGAAAACGAACAGCGGATGATAGCAGGTGCAGTCATAGTGACCGTTCCAGACACTGTGTTCCTGTTCGCCATGCGTCGGGCTCACGCTCAAATCCATGTCGAGCAAGATACCTCTCGGCGGACGGCGACCATGAACGCTGTCGATCCATTTGCCGGAGAGATCAGCGAGCGCCGAAAGGTTCTTTTCCGCCGTGAGCCAGCGCGTCTCAAAGCGGCCCATCTGGCTCGGCGAAGCCGCTGCATCCGAGGCCGCCTTTCCGCCGACTATCCACCGCATCGCGGGATCATGGCGCAGGCGTTGAGCGTCGTTCACGTCTTCATATCCGGCAAGTCGCCCAAATATGGATTGCCGCAACATCCCGACGAGTGCATGCCGGCCATTCTTGCCAGTGCGTGCGTCGGAGAGCGCATCACCCGCCATCGCGCTGAGGCACAGCGCGTCGTCCAGTTCCCGGTATGCGAGCAAGCCTGCGTCGGAGGTAACCACCGATCCGCGAAAGTGAAGCAACAATCGGCGGTCGAAATCGAGCCTGAGAGCGCCATCATGCGATTCACCCGCCGGGTTCGCCATGACGGCCTCATTCGATCCGAAATAACATGCTGATTATGTTAGCTAAATCGCGGCATCGACGCTGCAAATTATTGCCTCATCCGGCGTATGCGGGTTGAATTGTCTCCGGCGATCGTGCCGGCGGCGGCATCCGGATGCCTGACCTCACCTTCCCGATGGCCACGCTGGTCTTTTTCCAATTCGTGTTCGCCGCGATCACGGTGATCATTCTGGCGGGCTCGGTGCTCGGGCGGATGAACTTCAAGGCGTGGGTGATTTTCTGCCCGGTCTGGATGACCTGCGTCTATACAGTGGGTGCGTTCAGCCTGTGGGGCGGCGGCTGGCTCGCGACCATGGGAGCCGTCGACTTTTCCGGCGGCTACGTGATCCATCTCGCCGCCGGCACGTCGGGCTTCGTGGCGGCCTGGGTGATCGGCCCGCGGCTGCAGGCCGACCGGGACAACTGCCCGCCCAACAATCTCCTGGTGGCGCTGGCAGGGGCGGGCATCCTGTGGCTCGGCTGGAACGGCTTCAACGGCGGCGATCCCTACTTCGCCAACGCGAATGCGGGCGCGGCCGTGCTCAACACCAATGTCTCGACCGCGACCGCGCTCATGGTCTGGACGATCATGGACACGCAGTTCAGCGGCAAGCCTTCGATCGTCGGCGCCATCAACGGCATGATCGCCGGCCTCGTCGGGATCACTCCCGCGGCCGGTTACGTGGACGGCTATGGCGCCCTCATCATCGGCGTCTGCGCGGGCATCATTCCTTGGTTGGCCATGAACAAGCTGCAGACGTCGGCGCTCATGAATAAGGTCGACGACACGCTCAGCGTCTTCTCGACCCACGGCGTGGCAGGACTCATGGGCGGCCTCTTGACCGGCGTGCTGGCCAATCCCGACATGCTTCTCTACATCGGCACCGAAAAGGACGCGCCGGGCATCAGCGCGACGGGCTGGTACTATGGCAATTTCACGCAGTTCAAATATCAGGCGATAGCCGCGCTCTTCATCATCGTGTTTAACGCGATCATGACCTTCGTCATTCTCAAGGTCATCGGGATAATCGTTCCGCTGCGGATGGACGCGAAAACGCTGGAAATCGGCGATATGGCCATACACGGGGAGGAGGCCTTTCCAGAAATCATCAGTGCGCGAAACGCTGCCTTCCCATGTCTGGCCAACTCGCGCTCCACTGATAGTGGGTACTGAGAGCCTGAGAATAAATCGGCGCGAAGATTGAGATTGGCGGGTTGCGCGCGGCGTTTCGCACGATGGGTTTGTGGAAGCCGGAATGAGCGTTTGCGCGAGGCCGCTGGTTCGCTCGATCAATTCACGCGATCGAAGAGCGGGGTTCGAAGCTCCGGCGCTATTGGTCTCATGCGGGATGGTCGCCGGATCGGCGGTCTATTCTCGGTGCCCTCGCGCCCTTGGGCGTTGTCACATTAGCGGGTTTTACTTGATTAGACCTCTTGCATAACCGTTACGCGGCCTCGAGCTCTATGTTGTAGATTGCGGCGATAAGGAAGAAGCGCAGTCTATAGCGGTCGGCGATGATTTTGAAGCGTTTGAGCATGGCGATGACGTTCTCGCAAGCCACGCGTTCGCCGGAGATGGCGCGGTTTCTTTCCCGGTCGCTTGCGGACAACGGAGTCTTTTTGCTGCGCTTTTTGGGCAGGCTCGTCTTCGCGTGCCTTCTCTGCAGGCCTTGATAACCGCGGTCGGCAACGGCTTTCGTCTCAGGATGCAGCCGCACCTTCGATGTTTTGAACAGCCGGAAGTCGTGTCGCCGTCCTTTTTCGTGCGCGAGGCAGAGAATGCGGCGTGTCGATTTTTCGACGACGAGCTGGGTTTTCAGCGTGTGCCGCTTCTTCTTGCCCGAATAGTAACGCCTTTGTTTTTTTTGGCCGTTCGATGGGTGTCTCGGTTGCGTCGATTAAGACGATGTCGAACACCCGCTCGCTTGCCGCCACAGCCTTGCGTCCCGGTAACCGAAAGACCTTGCTTTTGGCCAGGGTATTTTCACGCCATTTGATGTTGCGGTAGGCGGCGCTTTCGCTGATCCCGTAAGTTTGCCCGATATGAAAATAAGTCCGGTATTCCCGCCAATATTCGAGCATCATCAAAAGCTGGTCTTCGATGCAAAGCGTGTTGGGCTTGCCGCCGGCCGCCTTCTGCTTGCATTTGGCGGCAAAAAGCACCACCACCAAGTCTTCAACCCGCATACGCCGGATGAGGCAATAATTTGCAGCGTCGATGCGGCAATTCAGCTAACATAATCAGCATGTTATTTCGGATCGAATGAGGCCGTCATGGCGAACCCGGCGGGTGAATCGTATGATGGCGCTCTCAGGCTCGATTTCGACCGCCGATTGTTGCTTCACTTTCGCGGATCGGTGGTTACCTCCGACGCAGGCTTGCTCGCATACCGGGAACTGGACGACGCGCTGTGCCTCAGCGCGATGGCGGGTGATGCGCTCTCCGACGCACGCACTGGCAAGAATGGCCGGCATGCACTCGTCGGGATGTTGCGGCAATCCATATTTGGGCGACTTGCCGGATATGAAGACGTGAACGACGCTCAACGCCTGCGCCATGATCCCGCGATGCGGTGGATAGTCGGCGGAAAGGCGGCCTCGGATGCAGCGGCTTCGCCGAGCCAGATGGGCCGCTTTGAGACGCGCTGGCTCACGGCGGAAAAGAACCTTTCGGCGCTCGCTGATCTCTCCGGCAAATGGATCGACAGCGTTCATGGTCGCCGTCCGCCGAGAGGTATCTTGCTCGACATGGATTCGAGCGTGAGCCCGACGCATGGCGAACAGGAACACAGTGTCTGGAACGGTCACTATGACTGCACCTGCTATCATCCGCTGTTCGTTTTCAACCAATATGGCGATTTGGAACGCTGCGCCCTGCGCCCCGGCAATGTTCACAGCGCCGATGGATGGATGGGAGGCGGTGCTGAAGCCGGTCGTGGCGCGGTATCAAGGCAAGGTCTCACGCATTTATTTCCGCGCCGACGCCGGCTTCGCAAACCCCGAAGTTTACGAATATCTGGAGGCAGAACGGATCAAATATGCGATCCGTCTGCCCGCCAATCACATCTTGCAAGAGAGGATCGGCTATCTGCTCAAACGCCCGGTTGGTCGCCCGTCCAATGACGTCTGCCGATCCCATGCAAGTTTCACCTATCAAGCGGGAAGCTGGTCGCAGCCGCGTCGGGTGATCGCCAAGGTCGAATGGCATCCGGGCGAGCTTTATCCGCGCGTCGGCTTCATCGTGACGAACATGGCGCGCTCCGCCGAGAATGTCGTCGCCTTCTACAACAAGCGCGGCACGTGTGAGCAATGGATCAAGGAAGGAAAAGGCGCAATCAAGTGGACCCGGCTATCATGTCGGTCGTTCGCTGCTAACGCCGTCCGTCTCCAGCTTCATGCGCTGGCCTACAATCTCGGTAATTTTCTGCGCACGCTGGCGACGCCCGAACCGATAAAGGATTGGTCACTGACGAGCCTGAAGGAAAAGCTGATCAAGATCGGCGCGAAGATCGTGAGCCATGGCCGCTATGTCGCGTTTCAGATGGCCGAAGTCGCCATTCCGAAAAATCTCTTCGCGGACATCCTACGAATGATCGCCGACCTGCGGCCGCCGCCCAATCCAGCGCCTGCGTGAAGTGTTCGGTCGTCATGCGTCGAGCAAAAACTAAGGGAGAAGTGCGTCTTGATCACAACCGACTCTGTATTGTCCGGTGCGCGATCCGCCCATGTCACTGGTTTTGGTGTGCCGGAGCACCACAGCAGCGCCGCAGCGCGGCAATCTCAACCTCAATAAGCGGGCGATCCGGAAAATAATGCCGGTATAGGACGAATGTCCGATGTCACGGCAGGAGATCAATGATACGCGCTTGGCACATTCCCGGTTATCTGGGGAATGCCAGTTCAAATGTGCTCCTCCGGACACCCGTAAGCCGCCGGGCGCCTTGCAGCTCTTTGACCGAATCACATCTCATCGCCGCTCCCCTTTGGCGGCAACGAATCAACTGTTGCTTAAAAAAGGGTTATGCAAGAGGTCTAATCATGTCGACCTCGATGCCGCGACGCTCCAGCGTCGCGCGGATGCGTGTGGTGGCGGCCTTGGCGAAAGCGTTGTCGAGCGGATGGGCGACAACTAGAAGCACAGGCAAGAATGGACTCTTCCGTTTCACCCTTGCCCCGTCGGCATGAGCTCAAAGGCGGCATTTATTGTGGCGCTTTTCTTAAGCCCGACATCCACCAGATGACCAGATTTCGAGGCTGAGATTGCCGCTTTGGACGAACACTGGCAAGGCCGAACCCATCGCCGTAATGCTCCGGCACACCAAAGCCGGTGACATCGGCGCGTCGGGAGCTGGACGATGCCGATTTTGTTGGCACGTTCGTCTGTCACGGTGACGCCTGCCGCCCATGCGGCGGATAGGTCTTCTCGCAACCTGGGAGCTGCTCGACCCGTTGCATCCAGGCCGCGATGCCGGGAAAGCGTGTCTCGAAGTCATCAAGCCTCAGCTCCAATGGAGCTGCTTCGGGGCGCCGCGAGGCCCGCAGCAAGAGCTTCAGGCCCCGATAGGCGACGATGTCGGCGGCGGTGAGGTCGGGGCCAGCAATCCACACGCCGCCTTCGGCATATCCTTCCAGCCGGGCGAAACTGAGGTGAATCTTCTCGCGCACTTCTTTCGCCTCGTCAAGCACTGGAAAATCCTGTCGGCTTCCTCGGCGCCGAGCGGCGGTCCCATGAAGATCGAGCGGCCGATGCGTTGGTTGGACGGCCCAAAATCAGAGATGAACTCCGAAAACATCAAAGGGCGGGCTCAAGACCCCGGAGTTCCTCGCCATCAATCCTCTCGGCCGCGTCCCCGCGATCCGCGACGGCAATTTCACGCTCCATGAATCCCTTGCGATCATGGTCTATCTCGACCGCAAGCACCCTAACCCACCGCTTTTCGGGCGCACTGCTGGGGGACTTGGATTCGAACCAAGATTGACGGAGTCAGATGGGGTATTCGGCCGGTCGGCTTGCCCTTCGTGGGGGTGAAGGGTGCTGCGCTTCAGGTTGATGGTGGACGTGGTCTGTGTTGAGCAGCCACAAGCATCATGGGAGGAGCGCAGCATGAAACACTATGCCGGATTGGACGTGTCGGTCAAAGAAACGTCCCTATGCATCGTCGACGAGGCGGGCAGGATTTGCCGTGAAATGAAGGTGGTAAGTCACCCCGAGGACCTTCTCGCTGTTCTTTGCGATCCCGCATGGCGGCTTGAACGTGTCGGTCTCGAGGCTGGGCCTCTGTCGCAGTGGCTGTTCAGTGGATTGGCGGAAGCAGGAGTCCCGGCGATCTGCATCGAAACGCGACACGCGAAGGCGTTTCTCAAGGCGCAGGTCAACAAAAGCGATCGCAACGACGCGCGCGGGATCGCGCAGATGATGCCGAGTTCGGCTTATTCCGACCCGTGCACGTCAAGACGCTTGCAAGCCAGAAACGAAGGGCGCTCCTCGCCGCTCGAAAGATACTCCAGGAAAAGGCTCTTGCGATCGAGAACGATATCCGTGGTTTGTTGCGCAATTTTGGACTGAAAGTCGGAATCGTTGTCGGTTTCGAGCAGCGGATCCACGACCTCGTCGAGGGAGTGCCGGAGTTCGCCGATATTATGGAGCCTTTACTCGCCGCGCGCCGGGTCTTGCGTGAAAAGTTTGCCAAGCTGCATCGCAAGGTCCTGCTCGCGCGCGACAATGAAGTCTGTCAGCGGTTGATGACCATCCCTGGCGTGGGTCCGGTCGTATCCTTGGCCTTTATCAGCACGGTCGACGTTCCAGCGCGCTTCAGGAACTCGAAGGCTGTTGGGCCATCTCTCGGGCTGACGCCGGTTCTCAATCAGTCCGGCGAGAGCCATCGCGTTGGGCGAATCTCGTTATGTGGCGACGAGGCCATGAGAGCGCTGCTCTATGAGGCCGCGCAGGTCATGCTGACCCGCGGGCAGAAATGGTCGTGGCTGAAGGCATGGGCGATGAACATTGCCAAGCGTAGGGGGCAGAAAAAAGCCATCGTCGCACTGGCCCGACGGCTCGCCGTGATTATGCATCGCATGTGGAGTGATGGAACCGAGTTCCGCTGGACAAGGGAAATGGCGCCGACAATCTGAGCGACGAACGCCAAACTGTCGGGGCGACAATCCAGCGCAACGATGTCCCTCGCGGGACGATGGATGAGACGAGTTCGCTTTGGACTCTTGTGTCGATCGCTCTACCGCGATCAGGACGCGAGTCAGATTGTTCCGTCTCTTCCTGCTGATCCCATGCTGGGAGAGCCAGCGGCTGATCCCGAAGAGAAGCGCGGGCCCGCGAGCGACAAAAATTGGAGTTATTAGCCTGAAAGCGCTTGACCACCACCGCCCGAATAGAGAAGAGTCCGCTCCGACCGAAGCCGTAGTTGGCGTACTTCGCCGTCAGGGTCTTCAACCCGACTCACCGTGTTGCTTCTGCCCAATTGTGACGAATATGGCCGAATATGCAACAGCTAGCAGGAGCGCCGAAATGGTAACCCCGAAAAATCGCCTTGCCGGTGGCGAAGCGGCGCTCCTTTGCCGTCAGCACGGGGATTCCGCAAGGACCCGCGCGGGCCGACGCGCGGCGATCAACCGGGCGATCACCGCAGCGTGTCATCGGTACAACTCCATTATTTGTAATGCAAATGGCGGCCTCCTCGCACCAATCAAGTAGCGTGTCACCTTCAGCAGGCGCGAGAGAAGCGCCTTCCCCAATGTTCAGGCCTTGCGGTCAAGCTCCGCCAGCACGCCGGAATAGATAAGCACTTCTTTCGGCCTTTGCGCCTCGATCGTTGGCTCGAAGGCCTGCAGCAAGGCAATGATGAGCTGGATCGATTTCTTGTCACCGCGCGCCGCGTCGTTTGCGAGTTGGGTCGCGGCAGCAGCGAGCTTCGAAATCTTCTTGCGCGTCCCATTCTCGGTGATGGTCACGGATTTGGTCATCGCCGTCATAAAGATGGTGACGAAGTTTTTCGTGCCTTTGCCGCGCCCCTTGGGGTTGCCCGAGACGCCCTTCCGGAACCGATATTCAACGGGTGGTTGAGAATACGCCACCTTATAGTTTGGCGGCTCGGATTTCGTATCCGTCATTGCGACACGACGCCGAGCAATTCGGGGTTGTGATCGAAGCGATTACTCTTCGTATTGTCTGGGCTCCCGATGCGTTGCTTCGCAACACCCTCGAAGCTCTGCCCGTTCTCCGCAAGCGTGGCTCTATCTCCGGTCGTTGCTTCGAACCGCCGAAGGATGACATCGCAATAGGCGGGGTCATATTCGATCAGACGGGCTCTGCGTCCGGACTTCTGTGCAGCAATCAATGTAGTGCCGGAGCCACCAAACGGATCGAGCACGATATCGCCCCGGCGGGCCGCGACATGCTGGATTGGAAATCAGAGCACGGCCAGATCGAGGCTCAGGCCAACACGTTCGCTTCTTTCCTCTTGATGCCGCTCGACGACTTCCGGGAGCAAATCCGCAGCCAAGCGATCACCATGGCGCTGATGCGCCATCTGTCGGATTGCTATGAGGTATCGATCACGGCCGCCATCCTCAAATGGCTCGGCATCACCGACAAGCGCGCGATGATCGTCGTCAGCAAGGATGGTTTCATCGACTGGTCTTGGGGGAGCAAACGGCTCTTCAAATCAGGGATCTATTATCGCGCTCGGCAGGAAACCGTGCCATTGCCGGAGCTTTCTCTTGCCGCTCGGCGAGATCCATCGATCGACGCTGAAATCGGTTTCGTCGATCCGAAGGGCGTGTGGGTCGGCAACGAAGAAGTGAACGAAATGCGTCTGATGCCGGACTGCGATGAAGAAGATACGCTCGATAGGCACGATCAATTTCAGAGACACGCATAATGGGCGCGGCTTCGCGGTTCGAGGAATCGATCGACAATTAGTGTTCTCCCATAAGCGACGCGCCCAAGGGCCTCGCGATTCGATGAAGGCGATTCACGAACGCGTATTTCGGCGCCACGCGACCTCGAAACGCTCGTCTGCGCCCGAGGGGCCAAGTTATCCCTGAAGTCGTTATCGAAGCGCCTGGAATCTCCCCGGCGCGGAAGCCGAGGATTAATCTACGACCTACCGGCGACGGCGAGGCCTGCGAGGATCCAAGGAGTTGCCGGATTTGGAGGTCGCGGCGGCGCCAATGTGATTTCACAGGCTGAAAAGTTTGCGAAGCTTGACTTTCATTTGCGGCTGAATTGATGCCGATCGATGCCGTGGTGGGCGATTCCCTGCGAGACGCTGCAATTCCCTGTTCGGCGCGAATTAATTCCCTGTTTTATTTTGTAGGGAATTATCCTGCAACTAACTGATTCTGCTGCGTTCTGACGGGCGACTTTTTGCCAAACGGCCCAATTTTCACGAAATTCCCTGTTCTTTTCCCTGTTAACCTGGCATTCCCCAGATAACCGGGAATGTGCCAAGCGCGTATCATTGATCTCCTGCCGTGACATCGGACATTCGTCCTATACCGGCATTATTTTCCGGATCGCCCGCTTATTGAGGTTGAGATTGCCGCGCTGCGGCGCTGCTGTGGTGCTCCGGCACACCAAAACCAGTGACATGGGCGGATCGCGCACCGGACAATACAGAGTTGGTTGTGATCAAGACGCACTTCTCCCTTAGTTTTTGCTCGACGCATGACGACCGAACACTTCACGCAGGCGCTGGATTGGGCGGCGGCCGCAGGTCGGCGATCATTCGTAGGATGTCCGCGAAGAGATTTTTCGGAATGGCGACTTCGGCCATCTGAAACGCGACATAGCGGCCATGGCTCACGATCTTCGCGCCGATCTTGATCAGCTTTTCCTTCAGGCTCGTCAGTGACCAATCCTTTATCGGTTCGGGCGTCGCCAGCGTGCGCAGAAAATTACCGAGATTGTAGGCCAGCGCATGAAGCTGGAGACGGACGGCGTTAGCAGCGAACGACCGACATGATAGCCGGGTCCACTTGATTGCGCCTTTTCCTTCCTTGATCCATTGCTCACACGTGCCGCGCTTGTTGTAGAAGGCGACGACATTCTCGGCGGAGCGCGCCATGTTCGTCACGATGAAGCCGACGCGCGGATAAAGCTCGCCCGGATGCCATTCGACCTTGGCGATCACCCGACGCGGCTGCGACCAGCTTCCCGCTTGATAGGTGAAACTTGCATGGGATCGGCAGACGTCATTGGACGGGCGACCAACCGGGCGTTTGAGCAGATAGCCGATCCTCTCTTGCAAGATGTGATTGGCGGGCAGACGGATCGCATATTTGATCCGTTCTGCCTCCAGATATTCGTAAACTTCGGGGTTTGCGAAGCCGGCGTCGGCGCGGAAATAAATGCGTGAGACCTTGCCTTGATACCGCGCCACGACCGGCTTCAGCACCGCCTCCCATCCATCGGCGCTGTGAACATTGCCGGGGCGCAGGGCGCAGCGTTCCAAATCGCCATATTGGTTGAAAACGAACAGCGGATGATAGCAGGTGCAGTCATAGTGACCGTTCCAGACACTGTGTTCCTGTTCGCCATGCGTCGGGCTCACGCTCGAATCCATGTCGAGCAAGATACCTCTCGGCGGACGGCGACCATGAACGCTGTCGATCCATTTGCCGGAGAGATCAGCGAGCGCCGAAAGGTTCTTTTCCGCCGTGAGCCAGCGCGTCTCAAAGCGGCCCATCTGGCTCGGCGAAGCCGCTGCATCCGAGGCCGCCTTTCCGCCGACTATCCACCGCATCGCGGGATCATGGCGCAGGCGTTGAGCGTCGTTCACGTCTTCATATCCGGCAAGTCGCCCAAATATGGATTGCCGCAACATCCCGACGAGTGCATGCCGGCCATTCTTGCCAGTGCGTGCGTCGGAGAGCGCATCACCCGCCATCGCGCTGAGGCACAGCGCGTCGTCCAGTTCCCGGTATGCGAGCAAGCCTGCGTCGGAGGTAACCACCGATCCGCGAAAGTGAAGCAACAATCGGCGGTCGAAATCGAGCCTGAGAGCGCCATCATACGATTTACCCGCCGGGTTCGCCATGACGGCCTCATTCGATCCGAAATAACATGCTGATTATGTTAGCTGAATCGCCGCATCGACGCTGCAAATTATTGCCTCATCCGGCGTATGCGGGTTAACAGGGAATCTCGCTTCAGAGACCGGTTCGCCGAGGACTGGCTCGTCAGCCAGTTAATAAGTACCTAATATTGCAAGCGTTTTTGTCTCCCCAGGAAGACTATTTTCTCGCGAATTGGCGGGGGTTACTGGTCCTGCGTTCCACGGTTGACAGAGACTGGTTCGCAGAGTGCCATTGGGGGATTGGTCGGCGCTGACGTCGCTGCGATCAATGAGTGGACATTTGTTTTCAGGCGATTGCACCGCCGCGGCCAACGACGCCAGCATTAAGGTGCACGCGAACGACGCAATCAATACCGTCCTCGAGCGGCGCAGGTCCCGCCAGCGGCGGCATTTCGTTGAAGGAAGCGGCCGAGAAGGCGCACGCAGCGGGCCTCGTCTATGCCAAAAGCAGCGCGAAGGTGGCCCGTGAGCATCGTGCACACGATCCTGCGCAACCGGCTTTATACCGGCCAGTTCGAATGGAATGGGAAGCTCATCCAAGGCAAGCACGAACCGCTTGTCAATGGCGCGCGGAATTTCCCCAATTATGGCGAAGTAAAATTCCCCAATTTGGCGGGTGTGGTGATCAGCCGTCGTGTTGATCGAGAGCTCCGTTTTTGGGCGGCCGGCCGCGACGTTTGAGAGTTGGCGGGATCGGCGACGGTTGGATGTGACTTTTCGACCGGATGTTTTCCGGCACGAGATCGGCATGCTCGCGAAGTCGATAGCTCGCTCCCTCGATCTGGATGACGGTCGCATGGTGAAGAAGGCGGTCAAGCAAAGCGGTCGCGACCACGGGGTCTCCAAAAACATGTCCCCATTCGGAGAATCCGCGATTTGAGGTCAAGATCATGGCGCCCTTTTCGTAACGGGCGTTGACGAGCTGAAAGAAGAGATTGCCGCCGCCTGGAATGACTGGGAGGTAGCCGATCTCGTCGACGATGAGCAGGGCGAAGCGGCAGAAGAACCTGATTTTCTCACGTAGAACTCCCTCGCGTTCTGCCTTGGCGAGGGCGCCGATGATATCGGCGAGGCTGCCGAAATAGACGCTGCGTCCGGCCTTCACGGCTTCGACGCCGAGCGCCAGGCTCAAGTGGCTTTTGCCGGTTCCAGGCGGCCCGATCAGATGCAAGGCCTCGGCGCGGTCGATGAACTGCAACTCGGCGAGCGCCATGATGCGGTTCCTGTCGAGCGAGGGCTGGAACGAGAAGTCGAAGCCGGCGAGGGTCTTGATGGGGGAGAGCCGCGCCATGACGAGGGCCATCTTCACGCGCCGGCTCTCACGCAGAGCTCCTCGGCGAGCAAGGCGTCGATGGCTTCGAGCGCGTTCACTTCGCCGCGCTCGATCCGGCGCACCGTGGCGTCGAGGATTTCGATGGCGCGTGGCATTTTCAAACCAACCAGGCTCCGCTTGATGCGGTCGACGACGGAGAGGATGATCTCGGCATGCGCGGTCATCGCGTCCTCTCCTGGCCGGCGAGGCGGCGGCCGACGGCCTCATAGAAGTCGAGGGAGCGTCGAGCGGCGCGATCGCCGGCGCGACGGATAATGATGGGCTCGCCTTCAGCTGGCCGTCGACGCGGCGGCAAGGGCTTGCGATGGGCGGGGTCGAGACGCCTCTGGTCACGCCCCTCGAGTGGCGCGTGGCTGGCAATGAGAGCGCCGGCCTCGAAAATGCGGATCTCGTCGGCACAGACATGAACGTCGAGGATGCGGCGTCGCGTCGTGTCCGGCACGCTGTAGAGATTGCCGCCGATGCTCACCATTCCTTCGTGGGAGACTCGCCTTTCGAGATTGAGGACCTCAGGACCGGCTTTTCCTCGGCGAAGGCCTCGTACGCGCTGCGTGGTTGCGTGCACGCGCGGATTGGCGACCGTGTCGAGCCAATGCCGCAATTGGGCGTTGAGATCGTCGAGATTGCGAAAGGAGCCGCCGAGGAAGAAGTCCTCGCGGATGTAGCGAAACGGCCGTTCCACCTTGCCTTTCGTTTTTGGCCGGTAAGGCCGGCAAGCGCGTGGCCGGAAGCCATAGTGCCGGGCGAGATCGACAAGCGCGCGATTATAGACGACGAGGCCGTCGGCGTCCTCGCCGATGACCGCGGTCTTCATGCGATCATAGAGGATCTCATGCGGCGCGCCGCCGATCGCCTCGAGAGCGGCGATATGACAGCGCAGGACGCTCTGCAGGTCCTGGTGAACGACGAAGCGGCCCCAGATAAGCCGGGAGTAGCCGAGCACCATGGATAACAGCCAAACGACGCGCTTGACGCCGGGATCGTCGGCAAACTCCACCTCGAAATGGGCGAAGTCGACTTGCGCTTGTTCGCCAGGCGGCGTTTCGAAGCGCACTTCGAAACCGGCGGTACGCGGCGGCCGCAGGTCGCGCACGCAGTCTCTGAGAACGCTGTAGCCGCCCGCGTATCCGCGCTCCTTGACCTCACGCCACAAACGCACCGCCGTGAGGCCGGGATAGGCCGCCAGGCGCTCCTTCAGATAAGGCTCGAACGGATCGGTGATCCGCGCCCGAGGCGGCCGTGTTTTGTATTTCGGCGGCTCCAGCCCCTTGGCGATGGCGCTACGAGCGGTCTTCCGATCGATGCCGAGGTGGCGGGCAATGGCGGAAACAGACAAGCCTTGTTGATGAAGATCCAAAATCATCACGAGTTCCCCGAGTTTGATCACCGCGCCGCTCCCTCCCGCCAAAGGGAACAGCATCGGCGAGTTGGTCGCCGTCGGGCCTGCCAGGGCTCATTCTGGGAGGCTCGGCATTATGAAAACTGGGGAATTTTCAAATGCCATTTTTGGGGAGAATTAATCCGCCGCTAACACCGCTCGTTTCGATCGACCTGCGGGAACGGGTTCAACGGACGATGGACGGACGTCACGCCAAGAAGGCCAAGCGCGGCAAGCACGATTTTGCTTTCTCAGGGCTGATCGCCTGCCATGCCTGCGGCTGCGCCGTAGTCGGCGAGATCAAGAAGGAACGCTACGTCCATTACCATTGCACTTGATACGCCGATAAGTGCCAAGACAATTCGGCCTCCTGCCGCCGCCACTATGTGCCCAAGGAAGCGCTGGAGAAGCAGTTCACCGAACTGCTTGGGCTTCTGAAGTTCGACGACGAGGTGCTGGAGTGGGTGCCTGATGCGTTGCACGCGAGCCACGCCGATGAACGGCGTGAGCACGAGGAAGCGATCCGGCGGCTCCAGGGCGAACACAGGCGGCTCGGCGACCGCATCAACGCCATGTATGTCGACAAGCTCGATGGGCGGGTGGACGGCGCGTTCTTCGACAAAATGTCCGCCGAGTGGCGCGAGGAACAGAACCGCTGCCTGCGGGAGTTCGAGCGGCACGAGGCCGCCGAGCAGTCCTACATGGACGAAGGTGTGCAGATTCTCGAACTGGCCCGTAACGCCCAGCTGCTGTTCGAGCGGAAGGTCCGTTTCGGGTGCTCCTATGGGGCGGGCGGTCCGAAAACGAGATCAAGATAGGCCTGCAATAGGCCGTGGCTGTCGAGCGGCGCGAACTTGTCGAAGAGTGTGGTCTACAGAAGCGTCACCACCACCGGCGCGCCGATGATTTGGGGAAAGCGCACTGACTGTTCGCCCGCAAGTTCGCCCTCGCGGATGGCCTCACGCGCCAGACGTCGGATGGCGCTCATCGCTCGCGCCAGCACCTCGCGATAGTAGGACTCCGCGAGATGCGGGAAGCGCCCGCTTTCAGCGATCATGAGGCGCATGAGCTTGACCCAAAGGCAACGTTGCAGAGCCGGCAAGATCATGGCTGCACATTTCAAAAGAATGGAGGTAGTCGACCGAGCAAAATCGAACCAAAATATGCCGCGCCATCCACGAAGCTTATCGCAGGAAGTCTCCGGCCCTTGTTTGGCAACCTTGTCTCAGGCGACGACTGTGTCGGATTCCCGGCGTGTGGAGGTTCGGATACGACATTTCCAGCGCGTAGGGACCGTGTCGCGACCTGGCTTCCGTCCGTCTCGGTGGCCGCGAGCTGATTGCGCGTGCTGCTCGCTGGGTTGTCACCTGCGAACGCTTCGAAGAGACGATCGTATTCTTCCCCGGAGAGCTCCAAAGTGCCATCAATACCGCCGCTTGCACTTAAGGCGATGGTACCTTGAGCATTCGCGTTTGCCGAACTCCCGTGGACTTCGAATTGCGTCATTTCAACGAGTCCCCCATTCCGCTGCCACTCTCGTATCCTCGCCGGCAGCGGCTTCGGCGTCATGTCTCCTGCTCCGCGCAAAACGGCCTTCATTCTGGCTGCAAACGGCCGGGAAGCGATAGGCGGACCCGATGGAATAATGCCGCCAGCAATTTCAGCCGTCAGATCATAAGCGGGCTTTTGCGTTGCGGTGGAGTTGAGCCGGGCGAAGAACAGAACGTGTTCGGCACTCACGACAGCCTCCGTGACGCCGTGCGATAAATGTTCTAAGTTGAGATCAGCGAGTTCGATAGAAAATCCGTCCCGCGTTGGATGCGGGCCGTACACAGTCGCTTGGGCGTGACTCCAACTCCCCCTGAAAGCATCCGGCCGGTCGAGTTCGGCAAACGACACTGGACCTTTGATCGTGGAAACAATCACACTGGGATTGAACACGTCGGCAACGAGCTGCAGCTCCTTCGCCTGAACGATGAACGTGCCGCCCTCGGTGACTATGGTAGCCTTGGGGTCGGCGCACATCATTACGACCCGGAAGGGATAGCCGCCAGTACCTCCCGAGGTACAACTATATTGCCGTCCCGATTTGCCTTCCCAATCTCGCAATCCGGCGATGGTTGTGTTCAATGAATGCAGTGCATAAAACAATGCTCCGTTCCAGCAACAGATCAGAAGTGCAGCGGTCATGGCGGCAAAGACGCCGATCCGCAGACTCGGCCGCACAGCAGCCGTGCGTCGAAAAGCGGAGGGAGATGCTTTTCGGGCACGATCGACGAAGCCTGTCACCTTGTCAAGAAAGGCGCCCCATCCCATGCCGATACGACCGGCGTCATTCTCGAGATCCGTAGCCATAGCAGCAAGGATTCGGTCGAGGGCGTCAGTGTGGTTTTGGGCGCCAGCGTCGCAATCATGCATTGCTCGCAGGTACATTTCGACCCGCGTGTCGAGCGTCGGCAGGGAGCCCGCGACAAAGGCATGAACGTCCTTCTCCGACGAGACACCATCTTCGGGTTCCAAGGCAAGAATCGCCAACAAAGTGCGCTCGAACTTGTTTTGTGTCATGGTGCATGCCGCTTCGTTGAAGAGGTCTCTATCCTGGTCTTGCTTGCCGCGGACGATCCGCTGCCAGCGACTGCCGCGTTCGCGCGTCCATACCGCGCGAACAAGGCCAGAAGATCCGTCTGATCGAGGCCGTGATCGCGCTTGATGCCACCGATCCAGTTCCGCAAGCGCTTCTTCGCATTCTCGACACGGTCATCGTTCCATGGAGGATCCGGATGAACGAAGTTCAACCGTTCAACGATTTTGCGAACCGGCCATTCGACACCGAAACATGCTTGGACTTCAGGATCATGCGCGAGAACCTGCAATAGTTTCTGCACGTCCTCGTGTGGTTTGAACCGCCGTGACGCGATCGCAAGCATTCCAATCCAGGCTCGCCGCACGTCCCGGTCGTGATGAGGGTCTTCATGGTCCTCTTGTAACTTACGAGCGTGCTCATCCTGTTGCGTCAGCATTTCCTCATCCCGATCCATCCCGGATTCGACATTGGTCGGTGCTGAAATCTGTGACGTACGATAACCAAGACCATGCCAGCGTCCCCAGCGTTGCCTCCGCATGTCTTCAAATCGGTGTTCGAGAGCGCTCACCGAGGCGACCTTACGACACGAAGTCACCCGCGATCTTGAGGCATTGATGAACTGTGTATCAATCAATTCAACCATCGATCTTTCTGAGTTTCCGATGGTAAAAAAATCAGTCATCAATTACGGGTTCCCCGATATCGCCATCCATACGATCGACGAATTGGAGGTGGTGGGCCTCGAACGCGACATCGAAAAAGTTCTTTGCACTCACGAACCACGGCTGGCCGCGGCATCGCTGCGGATAGCGCGCGACAGGCGAATCGATCCATTCGAACTCAAAGTGCGCTACGTTGTTCATGCCGATCTATTGTGCGAACCGCTGAATGTTCCAGTGGAATTCATCGCTGATGTTGAGGTGACGACCGGCAAGATCCATATTTTTCCGCTGCAGTCATAAATCGCGAATTTCTAGATTTTTACAATCGCGAGCTCGATGTGCTTTATGAGCACGCACGTGAATTCGCAGATGAATATCCGGGCATTGCTGGCCGGCTAGGCGGACTGCTACGCGAGCGGACGGATCCTACTGTCGCGGGGCTACTGGAGGGTGCGGCTTTCCTTGCCGCGAGGGTACAGCTGAAGCTCAAGCATGAGTTCCCAGAATTCATCAACAACCTTCTCGAGCAACTCGTCCCTCACTTTCTCGCGCCGACGCCATCGATGATGCTGGTCAAGATTGCACCCTTGTTTGGCGATCCAGAGCTACGCGAGGGACGAAAGGTGGAGCGCGGCTCCATTCTTGACGCCGTCTACATCGAGCGCGACCGCCACGTCTCGTGTCGCTACAGACTGACTTCCCCCATATGCCTGTGGCCGTTCGACTTATCTGGCGCCGAATATTATACGAATTCCGCTCCTCTGCATGCTCTTGGTATACGAGCTGGAAGAGATATCCAGGCGGGTATGCGCCTTTCTCTCAATCTACGGACCGCAGCAAGTCCGGAGAATGAGATATCTCAATCGGAATCACGAAAATTCCCAGATACATGGTTTTCCGCCACGCGAATCACCCGCCTGCCGATTTATCTGGCCGGCGCGGAGTCTGATGCGGTAGCTCTTTACGAGCAGATTTTCGCGTACTGCAGTGGGATTTGGTTTCGCTATTTCGATGATTTCGGAAATCCCGTGGTTGTATCGGCCCCCACCAATTGTGTCGTGCAAGTGGGATTCGACGACGACGAGGCGCTTATGCCGAACGATAATAGAACGTTTCGGGGGTTCGATCTGCTTCGTGAATATTTGGCGTTTCCACGCAAATTTCTAGCATTCGATCTCGTTGGACTTGATTCTATTATGCAGAAGCTGCCGGCGAAATCGATAGACATCATATTTGGGTTCAGTGAGGTCAACGCGCGTCTCGCCGCCGCGGTGCACCCGAACATGTTTGCGCTCTATGCCGCACCGGCGATCAATCTCTTCGAGATGATAACAGACCGGGTTCCGATCAGAAAGAACCAGCATGAATTTCATGTCGTACCCGATCGAAGCAGATACCTCGATTTTGAGCCGCATCGCATCCTGGAAGTCTATGCCAATTTACCTGCGGCCGTTAATAAGATCCCAGTGCGTCCGCTCTATTCCGCTTATGTAAATTCGCAAAAATCCGGGGGGCTCTATTACACCATTCGCCGGGTTCCTCGACGGCGAACGATAGAAGAAAAGGCGCATGGCATAGCATCGAATTATATTGGTACCGACGTATTTATTAGCCTAGGCGAGCCTGCGACGCTGGAAGACAGTTCTTCGATCACGGAACTCAGCATCCGCGCCCTCTGCTCCAATCGTCATCTCACAGAACATTTGCCGGTCAGCGAAGGTCAATCGGATTTTCAGTTTGCCGATGATGTTTCCCTTAGCCCGCATACGCCGGATGAGGCAATAATTTGCAGCGTCGATGCCGCGATTCAGCTAACATAATCAGCATGTTATTTCGGATCGAATGAGGCCGTCATGGCGAACCCGGCGGGTGAATCGTATGATGGCGCTCTCAGGCTCGATTTCGACCGCCGATTGTTGCTTCACTTTCGCGGATCGGTGGTTACCTCCGACGCAGGCTTGCTCGCATACCGGGAACTGGACGACGCGCTGTGCCTCAGCGCGATGGCGGGTGATGCGCTCTCCGACGCACGCACTGGCAAGAATGGCCGGCATGCACTCGTCGGGATGTTGCGGCAATCCATATTTGGGCGACTTGCCGGATATGAAGACGTGAACGACGCTCAACGCCTGCGCCATGATCCCGCGATGCGGTGGATAGTCGGCGGAAAGGCGGCCTCGGATGCAGCGGCTTCGCCGAGCCAGATGGGCCGCTTTGAGACGCGCTGGCTCACGGCGGAAAAGAACCTTTCGGCGCTCGCTGATCTCTCCGGCAAATGGATCGACAGCGTTCATGGTCGCCGTCCGCCGAGAGGTATCTTGCTCGACATGGATTCGAGCGTGAGCCCGACGCATGGCGAACAGGAACACAGTGTCTGGAACGGTCACTATGACTGCACCTGCTATCATCCGCTGTTCGTTTTCAACCAATATGGCGATTTGGAACGCTGCGCCCTGCGCCCCGGCAATGTTCACAGCGCCGATGGATGGGAGGCGGTGCTGAAGCCGGTCGTGGCGCGGTATCAAGGCAAGGTCTCACGCATTTATTTCCGCGCCGACGCCGGCTTCGCAAACCCCGAAGTTTACGAATATCTGGAGGCAGAACGGATCAAATATGCGATCCGTCTGCCCGCCAATCACATCTTGCAAGAGAGGATCGGCTATCTGCTCAAACGCCCGGTTGGTCGCCCGTCCAATGACGTCTGCCGATCCCATGCAAGTTTCACCTATCAAGCGGGAAGCTGGTCGCAGCCGCGCCGGGTGATCGCCAAGGTCGAATGGCATCCGGGCGAGCTTTATCCGCGCGTCGGCTTCATCGTGACGAACATGGCGCGCTCCGCCGAGAATGTCGTCGCCTTCTACAACAAGCGCGGCACGTGTGAGCAATGGATCAAGGAAGGAAAAGGCGCAATCAAGTGGACCCGGCTATCATGTCGGTCGTTCGCTGCTAACGCCGTCCGTCTCCAGCTTCATGCGCTGGCCTACAATCTCGGTAATTTTCTGCGCACGCTGGCGACGCCCGAACCGATAAAGGATTGGTCACTGACGAGCCTGAAGGAAAAGCTGATCAAGATCGGCGCGAAGATCGTGAGCCATGGCCGCTATGTCGCGTTTCAGATGGCCGAAGTCGCCATTCCGAAAAATCTCTTCGCGGACATCCTACGAATGATCGCCGACCTGCGGCCGCCGCCCAATCCAGCGCCTGCGTGAAGTGTTCGGTCGTCATGCGTCGAGCAAAAACTAAGGGAGAAGTGCGTCTTGATCACAACCGACTCTGTATTGTCCGGTGCGCGATCCGCCCATGTCACTGGTTTTGGTGTGCCGGAGCACCACAGCAGCGCCGCAGCGCGGCAATCTCAACCTCAATAAGCGGGCGATCCGGAAAATAATGCCGGTATAGGACGAATGTCCGATGTCACGGCAGGAGATCAATGATACGCGCTTGGCACATTCCCGGTTATCTGGGGAATGCCAGCTTAGGGTGTTATGCGTGGCTGGTCCGACACCACCGCGTGAACCAGTCGTGGCGCACCTTCGTAGCCGAACGGAAACAGCGCACACCGGAGTCGTCGCCTGGCGTTTGCTCAGCTTGCTGAGACTCAATCATTTGGGCCTCGTGGAACGCGGCGCGGGTAACAGTGCCCGAGCGCTGCGCGAGATTCTAGCGACGTTCGCCGAACTTTCGGATAGCGCGATCGAACGGCGGCTTCGCGGTATTCTTTCGGTCGAAAGCCGGCCCGTGGTCCGCCGGTTGCGCCGGCAAGGCGGTATCGGTCCAGCTCGTGGAATCGAAATCACGTTGACGCTGGACGACAAAGCTTTTGAAGGGTCGGGGGCCTTCCTCCTCGGCGCGGTTCTCGACCGATTCTTTTGCGAATACGCCGCTTTTAACAATTTTACACAGCTCGTCGTGCGAACGAGCGAGCGCGGAGAGATCATGCGTTGGCCAGCGCGAATCGGCGTCGGGAGGCCGTTGTGATTTATTTCGATGAGCTCGAGCGCGAGCCTTGGCGCTTCGATTTCTTTGATATGATGCGTCGTATCGAGCGCTCCCTCGGCACGTCATTGCCGGCCCTACCCAATAGCGACAATTCGAAAACAACAACTCCAATGCGTGGACCACGGCCACGTATCGGCGATAGCGGATCGCGAAGAGAAGAAGTTATTCAAATCCGCGGACGCGACTTGAGCGTATCGTTCGGTCAGGATCCATGGATGGAATTTCCGGCTTCTAATATATACGAGCTGCAGTGGCGCCCAACAAAGCAAGTTGATGTGATCAAGCGCGACATCGAAGCCGAATTTGACTCCGACGAAATTGCCCCAGCACAAGATAGAGTTCACGTTGTCGTCAGATTCCTTGGTCTGCTTGGCCCGCAGGGCGCATTGCCTCTGACGACAACCGAAGAAACGCATGGATGGCTTGTCGAGCGCGACTCTTCCTTCGCCCATTTTCTCGATGTTTTCAATAATCGCTTCTTACAGCTCTTCTATCGCGCGTGGGCGGATTCCCGTCCAATCGTTCAAAATGATCGCGTCGATTACGATCGTTTCAGAGACTATGTGGATTCCGTGATCGGCACGGGATCACCCGCTTTTGCCAATCTCGACACCGTGCCGCGAGGAGTTCCACTCTACGCCGGAATCCTTGGTTCGCAAATGAAATCCGCGTCGCGCCTTCGCAGCGTGATCCGCGGGCTTTTCAATGTCGATGTCGAAATAGATCAACTCGTGGGTTCGTGGTTGACCTTTGATCAGTCGGAGCGGTCATCGCTCGGTTCGTGCAATAGCGTATTGGGTGACACTTTATTAGTAGGAGTGGCGTCGTTCAGCGTTCAAGATAAAATCCGGGTTCGTCTATTCGTCAAGGACATGGTAGGTTATCGGCGCTTCTTGCCTACCGGTGCGGACTGCCGAGTGCTTGTCGATCTTTTGTTTTTTTACATTGGTGACGAGATCGATTGGGACGTAGAGCTTGCTCTGCCAGCACGCTATGTGACGCCGGTTCGTCTTGGCGAGTCCGGAGAACTCGGCTGGACAGGCTGGATGTCGCCCAATTACCCGCCAAATCAGCATCGCTGCGACGCGCGTTTTAATCCCGCGGAGCGGGCACGTCGTGAAGTTGAAATAGCACGCAATCAGAGGGAAAAACGGCTAGATGACTGACATTAGCCTAGAAGCTGTGGCCGGCAAACTTAATCGAATTGGCTATGACGCCTTCCTCCAAGCGTTGCGTCAGGCGAAGCGCGCAGGCAATCGCAATGTCGAGCTCGCTCACTGGCTATGGCACATTTTACAAAAAGAAAGCACCGATCTTGATCTGACTGCCGACTATTTCAAGATTGATCGAACCAAGCTCTTTGATGATCTGGATCGCGTGGTGCGAGAATTTCGCGCGAACGAAACAGAGATGCCCGGCGTGTCGAACACGATTATTGATATGCTCGATCGTGGCTGGCACTACGCGACTTTGTTTTTTGGGGAGACGCAAATCAGAAGCGGGCATCTTCTTGCAGCCGCCGTGAAATCCATCGAATTGAAGCGCGCGCTCCTGACAATTTCAGCCGAATTTGACAAGATCAATGGTGACGTGCTGACCGACAAATATCAAGCGATTTGGGAAGGTTCCGAGGAAGAGAATTCTGCGTCCGCTGGACGGCTCGGATCGTACGGCCGCCATCCTACCAGGCGCCGAGAAACGGAAGGGTCATACCAAGTCTCTGAAAGTTTGACTCCTGAGGCGGATTCCCGAATCGGCATTTATCTGATTCACCATGGCAAACAGCTTTTGGGAGAGTTTGCCATGTCGACTCCGGTTCCGCTTCGCTCTGACTTTGACACGATTGGCCTGCGCATGCTGGCGCGGCGATCGCGTGACCCCGATCAGACCCGGCGTCTCTTGGCACTGGCCGAGATTTATGATGGCGGCTCGCGGCCGGATGCGGCGCGGATCGGCGGGGTCGGGGTGCAGATCGTGCGCGACTGGGTTGTCCGTTTCAACGCCAAAGGTCCTGATGGTCTCTTGACCGGCAAAGCGCCGGGCGCTCCCAGCATCCTCGGCGAGCGCCAGCGCCAAGCCTTGCGGCAGGTCGTGGAAGATGGGCCGATTCCCGCCCTGCATGGCGTCGTCCGCTGGCGGCTGATCGATCTGGCGCAGTGGCTCTTCGAAGAGTTCCGGGTTTCGATCTCCAAGCCGACGCTCAGCCGCGAGCTGCGGCATATGGGCTTTCGCAAGCTCTCGGCGCGACCGCGCCATCATGCGCAAGACGAGGAAGCCGCGGCGGCTTTTAAAAAAACTTTCTCGCCCTCGTGGAGGAGACCGCCGCAAAAGAGGCTCCTGGCAAGCCGATAGAGATTTGGTTTCAAGACGAAGCTCGGATCGGGCAGAAAAACAAGGTCACCCGCCGATGGGCGAAACGCGGGACACGGCCTTCGGCGCCGCACGACCAGAGGACGAGTTCAGCCTATATTTTCGGCGCCATCTGCCCGGCCGAAGGAAAAGGCGCCGGGCTCGTACTACCCTCCTGCAACAGCGAGGCCATGGCCCTGCATCTCGAAGAAATCTCGCTTGCGGTCGCACCAAGCGCGCATGCGCTCGTTCTTCTCGATCAGGCCGGGTGGCATGTCTCGGCGAAGCTTCCCGTCCCGGACAACATCACGCTCTTGCCGTTGCCGCCGAAATCGCCCGAGCTCAATCCGGTCGAGAACATCTGGCAATTCATGCGCGACAACTGGCTCTCGAACCGCGTCTTCGAATCCTACGACGACATTCTCGACCACTGCTGCTTCGCCTGGAACAAGCTCATCGACATGCCCTGGAAAATCATCTCCATCGGAACAAGAGAGTGGGCCTATCGGTCGTGATCAGCGAGACTTGGTATCAGACCGCGCTTGACCGCTTTTCGCATGACCTCACCGAGAACGCGAGGTCTGGTCAGATGGATCCCATTCTAGGACGTGACGAAGAAATCCGGCAAATCATCGATGTGCTCATGCGGAGGCGTCAGAATAATCCCATACTTACTGGCGAAGCCGGGGTAGGCAAGACGGCGGTGGTGGAGGGGTTCGCGCAACGGCTTGCGGCCGGCGACGTGCCGCCTTCATTGCGAGGAGTGAAGCTTTGCTCGCTTGACATCGGTCTTATGCAGGCGGGGGCTTCGATGAAGGGCGAGTTCGAGCAACGGCTCCGCAGCGTCATCGACGAGGTGCAAGCCTCGCCGGTCCCAATTATTCTTTTCATCGACGAAGCACACACGCTGATCGGTGCTGGCGGTCAGGCAGGCACTGGTGACGCAGCCAATCTCCTCAAGCCCGCCCTCGCAAGGGGCACGCTGCGCACCATCGCCGCCACAACTTGGGCCGAGTACCGAAGGCATATCGAAAAGGATCCGGCCCTCAGCCGCCGCTTTCAGGCGATCTCAATCGATGAGCCGGACCTCGGCCGTTGTATCGGTATGCTGCGCGGCCTGACGAAACCGATGGAAAAGCATCATAAAGTGCGCATTTCCGAAGCTGCGGTCGTCGCTGCGGCTAGGCTCTCGCAACGCTATATTCCAGCGCGGCAACTCCCCGACAAAGCGGTCAGTTTGCTCGATACTGCCTGCGCCCGCGTCGCCATCTCTCAGAGCGCAACCCCTGCCACGATCGAGGAAGCGCGTGTTGCTATCGCTGCGCTGGAACGGGAAAAGGCGGCACTCATCGGCGATCGCGATCTCGGCGCGACGGACGAGGCGCGCATCGTCACAATTGACGACGAACTTACGACCCAACACGAGAACCTTGCTGTCCTAGAGGCAGCTTGGAACAGTGAACGGGAGCTTGTCGATCACATTCGATCGCTGCGCGAAATCCTCGCCGAACAACAGGGGGAAGACAGCGAGGGCAGACGCGCTGAGCTGGAGGTTAAGTCCCAAGACCTAGACGCTATTGAGCCCGAGCACCGTATGATTTACGCCCATGTTGACGAACAGTGCGTCGCCTCCGTTGTATCGGATTGGACGGGCATTCCCGTCAGACGAATGGTGAAGGACGAAATCGAAACAGTTCTCAGCCTGTCAGAAGTGTTGAACAAGCGCGTTATCGGCCAGTCGCATGGTCTATCGATGATCGCTAAGCGTATCGAGACCAACCGGGCGAGATTGGACAATCCGAACAAGCCGATCGGCGTGTTCATGCTCTGCGGCCCGTCCGGGGTCGGCAAGACCGAGACAGCACTCGCGCTCGCCGAGGCGCTTTACGGCGGCGAGCAGAACATCATCACCATCAACATGTCCGAGTTCCAGGAGGCGCATACTGTTTCGACCCTGAAAGGCGCGCCGCCGGGCTATGTCGGCTATGGCGAGGGCGGGCGCTTGACAGAGGCTGTGAGGCGGAAGCCGTACAGCGTGATTCTGCTCGACGAGATCGAGAAAGCGCACCCGGACGTGCATGAGATTTTTTTTCAGGTCTTCGACAAGGGCGTCATGGAGGACGGCACCGGCCGGTCCATCGACTTCAAGAATACACTGATAATTTTGACCTCGAATGTCGGCAGCGATACGATTGTTGAGGCGTCCACCGATCCACGGTATCGGGAAAATGTCGAGGCGCTGGTGTCGGTGTTCCGCTCAGATCCTGCAGGTGTTCCCAGCCGCGCTTTTGGGCCGGATCGTGACAATCCCTTATTTTCCTCTATCGCCAGAGATGCTCAGTGGCATCGTGCGCCTCCAGCTCGATCGTATCGGCAAGCGTATCCTGGAGAACCAAGCCGTAGCTTTCGTCTACGACGATGCTGTCGTCCAACATATCGTTTCGCTTTGCAATGATCCGGACTCTGGCGGCCGTATCATCGACAATATTATAACGAATACACTTTTGCCTATGCTTTCGCGAGAGTTCCTAAAACGCTCCCTCGCAAAGGAAGAGTTCAAAGAGGCGAGGGTGATGATCGAGGAAGGAGCGTTTGGGTATGAGTTTGGATGAGCGCGCCTGACCCACTGCGTTCTTTTCGTCCAACTTGAGGTCTTCGCGGCAGACTTTTTCTAGGATGGCTGGACCATGAACGCCATTTTTCGGTTCGTGCTGGTCCAACAAATTCGGGAGATCGAACCATGCAGCAATTTTCGTTCGCACACAACATCTTCGCCGATGGGGATCCCTTTCTCAAAGGATTTCTCGGCTTGTCACTCTTTCCTTCGGCTGATGCACGACGTAGTGCATCGAATTACGAGGCTGATGTAATCTACATCCTTGGCAATCAATACGCGACATTTGTGGGTTCGCGTGTAATGATGGCGATTGGCAAGCATCGGAATAGGAAGGTGACCATTAGGCCACGGGAGATTCCTGATCCTGACCCTAAGGTTCCCGAGTTTACCCGCCTATATAATGCTTCGGCCGACCCCACTGATCCGCGTGACGCTAGAAGCGCGGGTGGGCCGTCTCCAGCGCCAGGACAGGACTGGGATGGCAAAACTGTGGGCACCGGATTCGGAAGTGACGTTGTGATCATGTACAACCCCGGCGTTTATGCAGATGCAATGGGTCAAGCGCCGGTGACTACGGCTGGACTATCTGATACCAGCGGCATTGACCTGTGACTCAGCTGGTCATTGCAAATAAGGGCTCGCGTGTAATAACGTCCTTGATGCGTGTTGCGTCGCATGAAACGCTCTCGCCGCGGTGCCAAAGCGCATCGCCTCAATTGCCACACGATACGGGGCATCGGTCATTCCTGTACGCGGCGGAGCAATAGTAGGCCACGGAGCGGCGGCATAACGCGGTCTGCCAATTGCTCTCGAGTTTCTTGGCGTTCATGACCAGAACTTTCGTCCGTCGAGCAGAATCTCCGACCGCACTGGTTGCGTTGAGCGTAGGTGCTCCTATATAAGGGGCACATGCACCTTATCCCGTATCGAGGATCTGGCAATGCCTATGGTTACGAGCCCTGAGGAATGCAATTGCTTCGCTGTCCGGGCGGCGGCGAGGCATATCACTCAAGTTTACGATCAAGACTTGGCGCCGACTGGCTTGCGCACGACCCAATTCTCGATCCTCGCAAGACTTCAAACGGCTAGGGCCGTTGACGATCAATATGCTCGCGAGGGACATGGTGATGGATCGCACGACGCTCGGGCGCAACATCCTGCCGCTGGAGCGGGATGGTCTGATTAGGATCGAAGCGACGGCATCGGACCGGCGCGCGAAGGAACTCCACTTGACCAAGGTAGGTGAGAAGCGCCTGCAAGTGGCGCACGAGAGATGGTCAGAGGCTCATTCGCGATTTGAAACCACTTTCGGTCCAAGGCGTGCGGCGGAGCTGCGCAAAATGCTCCGGGCGGCCGTCGCAACCGAATTTGGGCCTGCTGACGGCGATAGCGCTGAGTTCGCCGACCGTTAAAGCGCTTATCGGGAGACTTCCTATGAGACGGCAACCGCCATTTCCTCGACGGGACCCATCGTTGACCGCAGGCCTCGCCGGGCTGCCGGCGGGAACAGCACTTACGAACTTGATATCATTGTAATTGTGGTTGAAATCGACCCCGCCGCTTGCCGCCGTTGGTCGCTCCCGGAAGATCATAGCTGAGTATTGTCTGAGCCTAGGCCGTGTTGACGGTTTTTTCATAGGTGAATGATTCCAAGGCTGCCTTTCTTAATGAGGCGGCATCGAGTCGAGGCGATCTGACGGACGCGGAATGGCGTATTCTCAACCCATTGCTCCCCGATCGGGGCGAACGCGGTCCCGCCGTTGCGGACAGGCGGCGAACGGTCAACGGCATTGTTTGGGTTCTGCGCACCGGTGCGCCCTGGCGCGATATGCCGAACGATATGGCAACTGGAACTCGGTCTTCGTGCGCTTTTCGCGCTGGAGCAAGCTTGCGGTGTGGGATGCGGCGTTCGAAACGCTGCCTTCTCTCGGGCCCCCGGCCGACGAGGAACATGCCATAGATTCGACGATCGTGCGGGCGCACCAACATGCAGCCGGCGTAAATGGGGGAATCAAAAACAAGAAGGCCGCTCGCGCGGCGGCTTCTCGACCAAAATCCACCTCCGCACGAACGCCAACGGCGAGCCGCTGACCTTCGATGTAACCGGCGGCGAGGCGCACGAAGTCAACGGCTACGAGGCGCTGATCGAGCTTCACGACGTCGCTCCCGACGGGCTTCTCGGCGACAAGGGCTATGACAGCGACGCGATCCGCGACGATTTGACCAAGCGAGGCATCGAGCCCGTGATCCCGCCGCGATCGAACCGCAAATCGCCGATCGAATACGATCACGAATCCTCCAAGCGGCGCAATCTCATTGAGCGATGTGCCAACCGTCTCAAGCAGATTCGCCATATTGCAACGCGTTACGAAAAAACTGCCAGAGCCTACCTTTCAATGCTATGCATCGCAGCCGCGAGGCTCTGGATAAAAACCGTCAACACGGCCTAGTTAGAAACGGTTTAAGGGAACCCAAATGGACGACAATGTGATGCATATCTTTGGGTTTGTGATAAAGCCAATCCACGTTTCGGTCTTTTACAACTCCATTTTCTTGCTGATGGGTGCAGGAAGCATTTATGCCTGGTTCAATACACGCTGGCAGTCACGCGGGAATTGCCATATGCACCGCTATGTGCACTCTGTGAATGAGGTTTCGGATGTCGACAGAGAAGGATATCGAACTTTAAAATTGAGGAATCTCGGTATGGTCGAGCATGTCGACACCGTTATTCGTGGTGACAAGGTTCGTAAATGGCTCATAGCGGCAGCCTGTCGATGTGATTGGGTACATCGATTCATAAAGGATTCGAATCCAAAACATCAGGGAGCGATTCTTGAAGCGGCGCGCAATGTTCTTGTACCGCATTTTGCCGATGGTGTGTTGGCGCATCTGCTTGATTTATCAACGTTCGAAAAGAAAGTCATTTTCTCGCTGACCGGTTCTGACACAGAAATCGGCGGTGTTCGTATGATCCGGAATGTGATCGCCAGCGAAGATGTCCTGCATATAGCGCAGGAGCATCCGGCAGACAAATGGCGTTTTGAAAACGAACACCACAAGGTACGACTACAAACGTTGCGCGATATGGCGAAGGCTCATTTTGAAGATGGTGGATATCGTGTCGGAGAAAACGGCTCGAAGGTGCTCATCATCGGAGAAGCTTTTGCACGCATAAGGATTTGAAAACGTGGATCTGCGCGAGATCATCGCCATGATCCGCATTCCGGCGATCTCTCCTTAATTGAGACGTCTCAAACGAGTTGCAGCCACGGAATTCGTCTGGAATTCTGCCGCAAAGGACGCATTGCTACTAAGCCGAGTTGCACCAAAAGCCAACCCCATACGACTTGGCATTTGGACGAGGTCTATCTGAAAATCGATGGCCGCAAAGGAACAAACGGGCGGCATTGAAACTCATGCGCAAGCTTTTGAAGCAATACGGCTTTGTCCCAGACAAGCTCGTCACGGATGATCTCCGATCTTATGGGGCTGCAGCCAGTGATCTCGGGATCACGAAGCGCCACGAGCGTGGTCGATGGCGCAACAATCAAGCGGAGAATTCGCATCAGCCAACCCGACGAAGGGAGAGGAAGATGCAAGGGTTCAAGAGCTCGGGCTCAGCCCAGAGATTTCTCTCAACCCACGCAGCCACCTATAATACCTTCAACGTCCAACGCCATCTCATTTCAGCCAGAACACACCGAGCCTTTCGTGCGTCGGCGATGAACATGTGGCACGCGGCAGTCGCCGTCGCTTGAAAATGTTGGAGATGCAGGTTTCTCGTGTTCTTCTTTCGACAACGTGACAACGCCCTTGAGCGCGAATGACCACCCAAAAGAGACATTCGTGCCGAGTGAGGCGACTATGCGAGATCTTCCCTCAGGCGTTGGAAGAACGCCGCAAGCACGTCGCGCCGTAAGGCATAGCTGGCGAATTTGCCCTCCCGGACGACCTCCACCAGCCCCGCTATTTCGAGCTCTTTCATGTGGTGGGAGAGCGTCGCCGGGTTGATGCCCATGCAGTCGCGCACCGCACAGCAGGCGAGCGCGTCCGGGCGTTCGCCGAGACGCTTCAAGATTTCGTAGCGGCGCCGATCGCCCAACGCCTTCGCGATCAGAAGAACTTGATCCTCCGTCAGCGTTTTGCTAGCCGGTTTCGACATCCCCACACCTTCGAGCATGACCGCTTCAAATTGAAGCGATCATGCTCATTTTCTAGCGGCGGCTTGCCTCCAACTCGAGGGCCTGAGCGCTTTAGCGCAAGCCGCCCGAAACCGCCAGCGTATCGCCCGTGACCCAACGCGACTCGTCCGACGCCAAGAACACCGCGACCGGCGCTATATCGTCCGGCTGCCCGGTTCGCCTAAGCGGCGTTTGCGTGACAAGTTGCTTCTCGAAATCGCTGCCGATGTGGCCCACGGCACGTGTACCCTCAGTTTCGATCAGGCCCGGATTGATCGAGTTAACCCGAATTTTCCTCGGGCCCAGCTCCTTTGCCAGCACGCGGGTCACCGCGTCGACCGCGCCTTTCGTAGCGGTGTAGACGACCGTATTCGGCGGAGTAAGATCACTCACCACGGAGCTGATATTGATGACGCTGCCACCCGCGTCGCCAAAGAGCTTCGCCGCCTCCCTTGTCGCCAGCAGCAGACCGAGCACGTTGATGTTGAAATGCCGGTGGAAGTCCTCTTCCGTCACCCTGTCGAGCGGTGAATTTTTATAGACGCCGGCGTTGTTGACCAGAATGTCCAGCCGGCCGAACGCTTGCTTCGTCTCCGCGAAGATTTTTTTCACATCCGCCGCCTTAGCCACATCGCCTTGCACGGCGATCGCTTTGCCGCCCTTCGCTTTAATGTCCGCAACGACGCGGTCGGCGCCGTCCTTGCTCGAGGCATAGTTGACGACGACCGCCGCGCCTTCCGCTGCGAGCCCTTTGGCGATTCCCGCGCCAATGCCTTTTGACGCGCCGGTCACGACCGCTGTTTTGCCAGACAATCTGCTCATGACTTTCCATCCTCCGAACTTTGTATCACTTCGATAATTGTACAATTATCGAACGATCGGACTTAGGTAAGTCGGCGAGACAGGTCTTTCAAGGGCGTGATGAGCACCGTCAACGCCACCTCGGCTGGTCCAAGGAGAGGATCGCCGCGTCTTCGACCGTCCTCACTCGGCGAGCGGGAGAGCGGGACGGCACGGCACAGCTGGAAGAGGCTGCCGGGCTTTGTCACATTAGCGGGTTTTCCTTGCTTCTACTGTCTTCCCGGAGAGAGCTCGGCTAAGCGATTCCAATGACTTAGCCTCGCCTCGCCACGATCGAAAACGGCTTCTACTTGCTCAGTGTGACAATGCCGGTCGAAGACTTGTTGGCGGAACGTGGCATCATGGTCTCCTACGAGACTTGTTCGGCGCTGGGTGAATCATTTTGGGCCCATGATCGCGGCGGATCTGCGCAAACGTAGACCCAAGCCCCACACTATCTGGCATTTGGATGAGGTCTATCTGAAAATCGCCGGCCGCATGGTCTATCTTTGGCGCGCCGTGGATGCCGAGGGCGAAGTGCATGATGTGCTGGTCCAGAGCAGGAGGAACAAGCGTGCCGCCCTGAAACTCATGCGCAAGCTGCTGAAGAAGTATGGATTTGTCCCAGACAAGCTGGTCACAGACGATCTGAGGTCTTATACCAAGTCTCGCTGATCACGACCGATAGGCCCACTCTCTTGTTCCGATGGAGATGATTTTCCAGGGCATGTCGATGAGCTTGTTCCAGGCGAAGCAGCAGTGGTCGAGAATGTCGTCGTAGGATTCGAAGACGCGGTTCGAGAGCCAGTTGTCGCGCATGAATTGCCAGATGTTCTCGACCGGATTGAGCTCGGGCGATTTCGGCGGCAACGGCAAGAGCGTGATGTTGTCCGGGACGGGAAGCTTCGCCGAGACATGCCACCCGGCCTGATCGAGAAGAACGAGCGCATGCGCGCTTGGTGCGACCGCAAGCGAGATTTCTTCGAGATGCAGGGCCATGGCCTCGCTGTTGCAGGAGGGTAGTACGAGCCCGGCGCCTTTTCCTTCGGCCGGGCAGATGGCGCCGAAAATATAGGCTGAACTCGTCCTCTGGTCGTGCGGCGCCGAAGGCCGTGTCCCGCGTTTCGCCCATCGGCGGGTGACCTTGTTTTTCTGCCCGATCCGAGCTTCGTCTTGAAACCAAATCTCTATCGGCTTGCCAGGAGCCTCTTTTGCGGCGGTCTCCTCCACGAGGGCGAGAAAGTTTTTTTAAAAGCCGCCGCGGCTTCCTCGTCTTGCGCATGATGGCGCGGTCGCGCCGAGAGCTTGCGAAAGCCCATATGCCGCAGCTCGCGGCTGAGCGTCGGCTTGGAGATCGAAACCCGGAACTCTTCGAAGAGCCACTGCGCCAGATCGATCAGCCGCCAGCGGACGACGCCATGCAGGGCGGGAATCGGCCCATCTTCCACGACCTGCCGCAAGGCTTGGCGCTGGCGCTCGCCGAGGATGCTGGGAGCGCCCGGCGCTTTGCCGGTCAAGAGACCATCAGGACCTTTGGCGTTGAAACGGACAACCCAGTCGCGCACGATCTGCACCCCGACCCCGCCGATCCGCGCCGCATCCGGCCGCGAGCCGCCATCATAAATCTCGGCCAGTGCCAAGAGACGCCGGGTCTGATCGGGGTCACGCGATCGCCGCGCCAGCATGCGCAGGCCAATCGTGTCAAAGTCAGAGCGAAGCGGAACCGGAGTTGACATGGCAAACTCTCCCAAAAGCTGTTTGCCATGGTGAATCAGATAAATGCCGATTCGGGAATCCGCCTCAGGAGTCAAACTTTCAGAGACTTGGTATTATGCTGCCGCTGCCAGTGATCTTGGAATCACAAGACGACATGAGCGTGGTCGATGGCGTAACAATCGAGCCGAGAATTCGCATCAACCGACCCGACGACGAGAATACAAGATGCGGGGTTTCAAGTGCCCGGGGTCAGCCCAAGGATTTCTCTCAACTCACGCAGCCTACAACACTTTCAACGTCCAACGTCATCTCACTTCTGCAAGGACGCACCGAGCCTTTCGCGCGTCGGCTATGAACATGTGGCGCGAGGCAGTCGCGGTCGTTTGAAAATATTCGGGACGCAGAATTCTCGTGTTCTTCTTTCAACGATGTGACAACGCCGGCAGAACCATCTGTATGCGAGATGGAGCCTCACCTCCTCGCATAACTTCCTCTCGGAGCGGATGCCGAAGCAGTAGCCTATGATAAGCATCCGGATCAGCAGCTCGGGATCAATCGAAGGCCGTCCGATGTCGCTATAGATCGGACCCAACTGTTCGTGCAGGTCGCCGAGCACAGATGTCACGAAAACGTTGATCCGGCGCAACAGGTGGCCCTTCGGGATCATGTCATCGAGCCGGAATTCGTAGAAAAAGTTCGCTTGCTCTCGATGCTTTCGTCCCATCATCGCCGAATCTGCCCGCTCTAATTCAATTAGCAGGAATCATTGTTCAGCCCGTTACGCAACCCTTTTTCGACAGCATCGACCCAACGCCGAACTTCGGCGGCCGCCGGTGCAAGACTGAAAAAAGAAACTGGCTTGACTTGCGCCAGACATTCGGAGGAAACTGGCTAGCTGCGATAATTGCTCGCCGACCCAGGTTCCGTGCGCCCCTGGCGGCAGCGGTCCGGCGTGCGGGAGGCGTCTCCAGCCGCGCCGGTCTACCGGCCTCACCGGCTGCCGCAATGAGACTCCAAGTCTTGGTTCGAGACGCCCCGGTGAGGGCAGCGGACCGAAGGCAGCGGGTCCATACGAATTTGGTCCGCGTTGCGCCATAACCAGAAATCTCGGACAACTCAATTGACTTGGGCTGGATCGTGAGGCCCGCGGCGAGTTCATGCGGCAGGTCGGGCTTCGCGTCCGGCGTCTCTTGATGTAGCCGGGTCCGGCATCGCCGATTTTCCCGGCGCCTGGGGTAAACGAGCCGCCAATTGGCGCTATGCCGGGACGGCGTAACGCCAAACTGGACTGATGCACAGGCGCATGCTTCATTCGGCAAATTGCCACTGTCCTAATTACGGCATCAGGATGAAAGTAACAGGTGCGCCCACATTTGACCAAGCCGCGATTTCGGATTCAATCGCGCGAACGGCAAAGAACTACGATTCGGTTCCATATCCGTCCTATCCTTACCCGCGGCTGCAGCCGGCCCGATTGTCGGCGATCGCGCGTCTGTTCGGCTTGTCGACGCAAGCCCCAGCGACCGCGCGGACACTTGAAATCGGCTGTGCTGCCGGCGGGCATATTATTCCTCTCGCGGCGGTCTTTCCCCACGCCCATTTCGTTGGTCTCGACGTCTCGCCGGCGCAGATCGGTCAGGGGCTCGCCCGCATCGAGCGGCTCGGACTGACCAACATCGAGCTGCGATGCCGCAGTGTCACGGACCTCGGCCCGGAGCAAGACAGTTTCGACTATATTATATGTCACGGCGTCTACAGCTGGACCCCGGACGCCGTCCGGGAGGCGATCCTGCAGGTCTGCCGGGAGCGGCTGGCAGCCGATGGCGTCGCCGTCGTTAGCTACAATGTGTTGCCCGTCTGGCGCATGCTTCAGATCGTGCGCGATTGCGCCGTTCTTCACGCCGGCGCCGAAAAAACACTGGCCGGCCGCGCCGGGCAGGTGCGCCAGCTGCTCGATATTTGCAAGAAACATACGCGGGAAAATACCAGCTACGGAAAAATCTGGCGTAATGAAGCGCAAAAGATGCAGGAATCTCCCCGATTCATATCTCGCCCACGAATTGTTCGAGGAAAATAATTCGCCATGCACGTTTCTCCAATTTGCCGCCGCCGCGGAGCGGCATGGGCTCGCCTATCTCGGCGAGGCGAACATTGGGGCGATGATTCCGGAAGCCGTAGTCCCTGAAGCAGCAGAGGTCATTCGCGATCTTTCCGGAAACGAGGTTCTAGCGGCGGAACAATATATCGACATGCTGTCGGGCCGCACCTTCCGGCATACGCTTCTTGTGCACGAAGTGCGCAAATTGGCAATCGATCACTCGCTCGACCCCGCTCGAATGGCCGGCCTCCATATTTTAGCGCCGCAAGGATTCAAATCTGCTGAGTCCGAAACTCCTGGCGAATACGTTTTCGACGACGGATCCGGTACAATCACGTCGACAAGCGAATCCGCGGTACAGCAATCGATAGAACGGCTCATCGCGCGCCTGCCGTCTAGTAGCCGCCTTATCGATCTTGCCCCGCCGGGCCGCACGGACGCAGAGGAACAAAAGACAATTACCGCGGCCTTTATGAAGATGCTGTCGCTCGGGATGGTGCAAATCTCAACCGAGCCGATCGATTTGCCGGCCAAGATGCCAGAGCGGCCCAAGGCCTGGTTCGTCGCCGCGAGCGACGCCGCGAGCAGAGCCGCGATGACGGCCAGCCGCCGCCATGAATTTTTCACGCTGAACCCGCTCGCCAGCGTTCTCCTGCCATTGCTCGACGGCACGCGCTGTAGAGATGATCTCGTCACAGAATTGTCGGTTCTGGTGCGCGATGGCCACATCGTTGTTCGCGATGGCGAGCAGCTTCTTGACGATGGCCGACTGGGTGAGGCAGCCGCCAAATTGGTCGATCATTTCCTTCAATCGTTGATCCGCGCCGGCATGCTGGTCGATTAGTAGCGTTTTGTGTTGGCGAAATAACGCGCCGAGTCGGCGTAAGCCACTCCTGAGCAAATGAGGGATTCGATCCGCTGCGCCGTAGTTTATAAAGCCCCTGCGGCCGGCCTTTGCAAGACTTATCCGGCAGGACCCCGATCGTCTGCGACGGAACAAAATATTTCCGCGGGCCAAAGCGCGGCTGCCGGCACTGTTTGACGGCCCTCCCGGCCTCCGGCAAAACCGCGAAAGCCCAAGCCGCCATTAAGCCAACCTACGTTTAGAATTGCTGGCGCGAAGCGGCAACGCTTGACGCGCCGCGCAAGCTAGCGGCGAATTCCTTGGCGCAAGGGATCGAGACGGCGGCGAGCGCGGCGAGGTGCTGGCTGTCCGTCGTCAGAGTTTTTGGGACAGGGAGCGGCTTAAAATAAGAGAGTCTCTGGCTCGTCTGGCTTTTAATGTTATGCGGCCTGCCGACGGTGCAGCAAGCGGCGATTGGCGATTGTCTGTCGTTTGATCCTTTCTCTTTCGATCAGAATGGTCTGGCCTTGTCCGAAGTAGACGTCGGCTGGCGTCAGATTGCCGATGCTTTCGTGATGGCACAGGTGATTGTAGTCAACGACGAAGGCCGCGATCTGGGCTTCGAGATCGCCCGGCAGGTAATAGTTTTCGAGCAGGATACGGTTCTTGAGCGTCTGATGCCAGCGCTCGATCTTGCCTTGGGTCATCGGGTGATAGGGCGCGCCACGGACGTGCTCCATGTTCTGCCCGTCGAGCCATTTCGCCAGGTCCGCCGCGATGTAGCTGGAGCCGTTGTCGGAGAGAAGCCTTGGCCGGTGGATGACCTTTGCCTGGTCGAGTCCCGAGGCCTTCAGTGCCAAGTCCAGCGTGGCGGTGACATCTTCGACCTTCAACGTCGTGCACAGCTTCCAGGCGATGATGTAGCGTGAAAAGTCGTCGAGAATGGTCGAAAGATAGAACCAGTTCCAACCGATGACCTTCAGATAGGGGTGAGTAGACCGACGGAGTTGCACCCTCGGCCCCTCGCAGAACCGGACGTGATCTTCTCAGATCATCCGGCTCCCATCATCCAGCCATTGGCGCATATCCCAATCTCCAATGGACAAAGGCTCGCGGGAACTGTTGCGCCAATCGGCCAAGGGCACGTCGCGCTCGGAGCTTATGCCGGGCAAGACGTTTGTATTTGCGCGTTAGCCAGCGCACCAGATAAGCGTTCACATGCTTCCAGATCGTCGACATTGCCGATCCATAAAAGCGGCCATAATATTGATGCCAGCCCTTGAGGATCGGATCGAACATGGTCGAAAGATCGGCCAGTTCCTTGTCGCACTTCAATTGCAGATGCCATCCTCGGATGGTCTGCCGCATGGCACGCCGCTGACCGCCGTGGAGAAGTTCCCGTAAACCCGGCCATATTTGTTGTACAAGTCTGGACTTGATCCAACGGTCAATGTCAGATTACGTCATTCATTCAACGTCGGGCATGATCGGCGAGGGGATCGATGTTGTCAAGGACGCGAGCTTCGCTCGCGCCGGCGCAGCCGGTGCTGTGCATCCTTGACAACATCGATCCCCTCGCCAAACTCGCCGCCAAGAGATGAATGGCAAGGCGTGATTTCATCCGGCACTGCCTGAAATCTCAAGTCCAGTATTTTACATATTTGTCCAGCGCCTTGCGGGGCCTGAACGTATATCCCCGGAAAGTGAACTCGATTTCGAGATGATCCTGCTCGCGATTGATATCCTTGCAGTACACGATCCGTGTCTTGTTCGGATGCAATTCGAGGCCGCATTCTCGGAAGCGTTCGTCAATTCGCCGCAACACGAATTGCGCCTGCGCCTGAACTCTTGCAGTGGATGACCGCATCATCGGCGTATCGGCAGAACCGCACGCTCGACAGAGTGCGATCGATCCAGACGTCAAAAGCATAGTGCAGGAACAGATTTGCCAGAAGTGGCGAAACGACGCCGCCTTGCGGCGTGCCTCTCACTCTCGCCCTGACCTCACCATCCGTGGTCTGCAACGGCGCTTTAAGCCAGCGTTCCACCCAGGGGGTCTGGCAATGCTTCCTCACTGCCCGTATCAGGAGATCGTGATCGATATTGTCGAACAAGCCTTTGATGTCGAGTTCGACAACCCAATCAAACTCCCAGCACCGGCGTTTGGTGACGGCGATCGCGTCATGCGCTGACCGGCCGGGCCGATAGCCGTAGGAGTCCGCGTGAAACAGAGGATCGAGCTTCGGGCTTGACGACCGTCTGCGCCACGCGGTCCGCTACCGTCGGCACGCCCAGCACACGAACGCCTCCTGTCTTCTTCGGAATCGGAACGGCTTTGACTGGCGGCGGAAAATAGCTGCCGGAGCACATCCGGTTCCAAAGCTTGTACAGATTGTCACCCAAGCGTTCTTCGAATTGTTCAATCGATTGCTGATCGATGCCCGTGGCACCGCTATTGTCCTTTACATTCTGAAATGCCTCCCATACGAGAGCTTTGGGAATGTCAAATGGCTTGGGTGTCATGCAAGGCTCCTCCCGCTTACGCGGTTGGCGTTGCATTCGCCCAGGATGACGCCGCCCCTTTGCTCTGCCGTCATTACAGCGGCTTCAACACTACTACGAGCGGCTCCGCCCCTTGACGGCGCATTGCTACTATCGGCCTTGCCTTTCGGGCTTGTGCCTTTCGCTTCACATCGCCGTCGCAGGTTCCCACAGTTCAACATAAGAGCCAGGAGCGGGCTGGCGCTGCCTCTATGCCGGACACCATCTGGCCCGTAAGCAGGTCTCGTCCAGATTGATCGCGGAGCAACTTCACTCTCCGGTTTTGGTGCCATCTGACAACTTTCGACACTTGGACGGCAGTTCACGTGTGTTCGCCTTCCTGTTCCATACCTGACGCCTTGTGACGCCTTTTCCGTATCGCTCACGACCCGGACTTTTGATCCACGCCGCATACGGTGGTTTGCCACCCACTCCTGCAAGCTGATGGCGAGGGGCCTACCCTCATCTCTCACGCCGCTTGCTGCGGCACACTGAAGTCGGTCTGCCAAAGCTGGTTGGGCGCCGTGGTCTTGTCCTTGAACTCATCGGCTGCCTTCATCACGATGAAAGCCGGGCTGGCGATAAGATCGTGTGCCTTCAGCAGGCGGTAGACCGAAGCCTCTGACACGAAATAAAAGAGTCGCCACCGAACATTAGAATGAAGCATCCACACCGTGGCGTTTTGCGTCTCTGGTTGGCACCGATGCGTTCACCGGAGCGCTAACGCGCGGAAGTATCGGGACTATTCTGGAGATTCACGGTCATATCAGGGAGGTCTGTGGCTGACGAGACAGTCAACGGCGAACCGGTCTCCACCTTCAAATTCCCTGCTATCAGGGAAAATAACAGGGAATTTTGAAAAAATCTGGCTTTCCGGCGAAAAATCGTCCGTTAGATGGCCGTAAAATCAGCGAGTTGGACAAAAATTCCCTAAGATTCTGAACAGGGAATTATTTCGAGCAAACAGGGAACAGCGAACGCGAAAACGCCCGGAACAGGGAATGTGGCGCGATCAGTTTTATGCTGCATGAAGTGGCGATTTGCTTCGTAGCAATTTGAGCCGGTAGCGCGGCGTCAGATCTCCGCTTCGACTGAGGCTCTTGATCGGAACAGCCCGATGACCGGCTGCGCCAGATCAATTTGAGCGTGTCCACCACGCTAGGAAGGATCACGTGAGGCGCGGTTATATGCCAGTCGGGTTGAGTTTATGAAAAGGACAGTGTGATCATGGACCGCAATGCATCGACGCCCCAACCCGCCGTCGGCTGGAAGAAAGTGGACAACCGAGAGAAGCCCCGATTGGCGCAAGCCGCCAATATCGACGTCGAGAAGCTGCTCAAGTGGTTTGATTATGCGCTGAAGGCGGACGACCCAAAACCGTCTCGCGCCGCATGCGGGAAGCTCGCAACAGAGATCCGCCTCGTCTTGGAAGGGCAGAACAAAATCGGGAACCGGCGAAATAACGCCGACCTGGAGCACAAGCACAAGGGAGCAATTCCCTCAGTCAGCTGAAAGACGTTTCGCCGCTCGAGGAACAGGAAAAAAGATTTCGTAAATTTCAGGAGGCGTCGGCGCGGTTGCTGATTGCGATAAATGAAACGCGGAGTGCAGCGCGGGACATTGAGGATAATGACGGGAGTTGTCTTTGGATCGACAAGGGAGGCGCGGTGTCGCTCGATGATTTGGAAGAGCTTCTATTAAGGGCTTGCGCGGTTCCGGCGGCCCCGCGTCCGGCGGCGCATCGTCGACGTCAAGTTTGGCACGGCGCGGCGACCCCGATCGCTGACCTGATTAGATCGGTCCTGCGCGACGCCGGCTATGAGAGAAACTTGAACTCGTCCGGCGAGAACGGCCCTGTCGCCGTCATTGGCGCGAAAGTGATCAGTGCGACCTATAACGTGAAAATAAGGCCGTCGGGCTTCGTGACCGCCTTGCGGAATCGTAATCGCGCCAAGAAATCAGCAGCCGATTTCGACCTGCGTTTCCCAGGAGCCGCCCGCATCAAAATCTTATGATTTTCGGGCGCGCAGACTGGGCCAAAGTCAAAATGATTTTGGCCAGTGTTCGCGACCCCCATCGCGGGACTAACGCATCACCGAAAGTTCACTGGAGTGAGTGAACGCCAACTGGTGAGGCGTTGTAATGAGACTGCTTCGATCCCCCGAATTGAAGGCCGAAGGCGTCGTCGCACGCCTAATCGAGCAGCGCGGCCTGGCGCATTTGCCAAACATCGAATGGAGCCCCATCGGAGCCCTTCGACCCAATCCCCGCAATCCGCGGACCCATTCCAGGAAGCAGATCAAGCAGATTGCGGCGAGCATAAAGAAGCTCGGCTTTCTAAACCCCGTGCTCGTCGATGACGCCAATATGGTTCTTGCGGGTCATGGGCGTCTCGAGGCAGCGAAGCTGGAAAACCTTACTCACGTGCCGGTTATCCGTTTCGACCATCTCACCGCGGTGCAAAAGCGCGCCTATCTCATCGCCGACAACAAACTCGCCGAACAGGGCGGTTGGGATCGGGAAATCCTGGCGATCGAGTTCGGCGAGCTGATCGACCTTATGCCGGCCGACGGCTTCGATGTCTCTTTGACTGGATTTGAGGCGCCAGAGATCGACCTGCTCCTGGCGGATATGGCCCCCTCGAGGCCACAGCCAGAAGATATCGTGCCAGCTTTGCCCCGGACTCCGGCAACGCGACGCGGGGATTTGTGGTGGCTGGGAAAACACCGGCTCTTGTGCGGCGATGCGCGAGAAGCCGCCGACTTCGCCCGCCTGATGGAGGGCGCAATGGCGTCGGCGGTGTTTTGCGATCCGCCATACAACCTGCGGGTGAGCGAGATTGGCGGGCGCGGGCGGGTTCGACATCCCGAATTCGCTTTCGCCTCTGGCGAAATGGCCCCGGCGCAGTTTCGAAAGTTCCTCCTTGAAACGCTCGCCAATGGCGTTCGCGTCTCGGCTGAAGGGGCGGTCCATTACGTCTGCATGGACTGGCGCCACATCGGCGATCTGATCGACGTTGGACGCGAGCTCTATGGGGACATGCTGAACCTCGTGGTCTGGAACAAGTCGAACGCCGGCCAGGGCTCGTTCTACCGTTCGCAGCATGAACTCATTGGCGTCTTCCGGGTTGGCGGCCATCCGTACAGAAACAATGTCGAATTGGGCCGTTTCGGCCGCAATCGCTCCAACGTTTGGACCTACGCGGGGGTCAACACCTTCGGGCGAGGCCGCATGGAGGCGCTCGCCGCCCATCCGACGCCAAAGCCCGTCTCTCTCGTCGCTGATGCGCTTCTCGATTGCACGGGGCGTGGCGACGGCGTGCTCGATCAGTTCGCAGGTTCAGGCACGACCATTCTGGCGGCCGAGAAAGTCGGCCGCATCGGATTTGGCGTCGAATACGAGCCTGGATTTGGCATTCCCCAGATAACCGGGAATGTGCCAAGCGCGTATCATTGATCTCCTGCCGTGACATCGGACATTCGTCCTATACCGGCATTATTTTCCGGATCGCCCGCTTATTGAGGTTGAGATTGCCGCGCTGCGGCGCTGCTGTGGTGCTCCGGCACACCAAAACCAGTGACATGGGCGGATCGCGCACCGGACAATACAGAGTCGGTTGTGATCAAGACGCACTTCTCCCTTAGTTTTTGCTCGACGCATGACGACCGAACACTTCACGCAGGCGCTGGATTGGGCGGCGGCCGCAGGTCGGCGATCATTCGTAGGATGTCCGCGAAGAGATTTTTCGGAATGGCGACTTCGGCCATCTGAAACGCGACATAGCGGCCATGGCTCACGATCTTCGCGCCGATCTTGATCAGCTTTTCCTTCAGGCTCGTCAGTGACCAATCCTTTATCGGTTCGGGCGTCGCCAGCGTGCGCAGAAAATTACCGAGATTGTAGGCCAGCGCATGAAGCTGGAGACGGACGGCGTTAGCAGCGAACGACCGACATGATAGCCGGGTCCACTTGATTGCGCCTTTTCCTTCCTTGATCCATTGCTCACACGTGCCGCGCTTGTTGTAGAAGGCGACGACATTCTCGGCGGAGCGCGCCATGTTCGTCACGATGAAGCCGACGCGCGGATAAAGCTCGCCCGGATGCCATTCGACCTTGGCGATCACCCGACGCGGCTGCGACCAGCTTCCCGCTTGATAGGTGAAACTTGCATGGGATCGGCAGACGTCATTGGACGGGCGACCAACCGGGCGTTTGAGCAGATAGCCGATCCTCTCTTGCAAGATGTGATTGGCGGGCAGACGGATCGCATATTTGATCCGTTCTGCCTCCAGATATTCGTAAACTTCGGGGTTTGCGAAGCCGGCGTCGGCGCGGAAATAAATGCGTGAGACCTTGCCTTGATACCGCGCCACGACCGGCTTCAGCACCGCCTCCCATCCATCGGCGCTGTGAACATTGCCGGGGCGCAGGGCGCAGCGTTCCAAATCGCCATATTGGTTGAAAACGAACAGCGGATGATAGCAGGTGCAGTCATAGTGACCGTTCCAGACACTGTGTTCCTGTTCGCCATGCGTCGGGCTCACGCTCAAATCCATGTCGAGCAAGATACCTCTCGGCGGACGGCGACCATGAACGCTGTCGATCCATTTGCCGGAGAGATCAGCGAGCGCCGAAAGGTTCTTTTCCGCCGTGAGCCAGCGCGTCTCAAAGCGGCCCATCTGGCTCGGCGAAGCCGCTGCATCCGAGGCCGCCTTTCCGCCGACTATCCACCGCATCGCGGGATCATGGCGCAGGCGTTGAGCGTCGTTCACGTCTTCATATCCGGCAAGTCGCCCAAATATGGATTGCCGCAACATCCCGACGAGTGCATGCCGGCCATTCTTGCCAGTGCGTGCGTCGGAGAGCGCATCACCCGCCATCGCACTGAGGCACAGCGCGTCGTCCAGTTCCCGGTATGCGAGCAAGCCTGCGTCGGAGGTAACCACCGATCCGCGAAAGTGAAGCAACAATCGGCGGTCGAAATCGAGCCTGAGAGCGCCATCATACAATTCACCCGCCGGGTTCGCCATGACGGCCTCATTCGATCCGAAATAACATGCTGATTATGTTAGCTAAATCGCGGCATCGACGCTGCAAATTATTGCCTCATCCGGCGTATGCGGGTGGATATGTCGATGTCGCCATCAAGAGGTGGCAGAGATCGACGAAGCTTGAGGCGACGCTTGCCGACGACGGACGAAGTTTCGAGGAGATCGGCGCCGCTCGCTCGAACTCCAATGATGCGCCTCAGCATGATTCTCCGAAGCCTGACGCCAACCAAGTGCAAGCAAAGCGCGTGGCGAATCACAGAGCGGCGGCGATCGCCTTGCCAGGCGATCGCTTCGACGTGCCACGTCGGAGCGTAGGCCTGGCCAGGAGAAAGGGTGGCGAAGACCTTATGGACAAAGGCTCTAAAATCGTTGCGCAACAGAGCTTCGAGGAGCCGGGCTTCAGACGTCATCGCCACGCTCCGCATCATCGGGCTTCCCGTCGGCCTCTTGGCCGAGGCCGGCAGGGTCTTGCAGATATTGCGCGAGGATCTCTCGATCTTCAGCCAGCACGTCGCCGAGACGAAGCGTGGTCTCAGGCGAGTGCCAAGAGGTGGGACGCGCGGCGTGTTCTGGTTGAGGACGCCGGCGCCGGAACCTCGCTCGTCCAGGAGCTGCGAGGATGGGTTTCGGGAATCGTCGCCGTAAAACCGGAGGGCGACAAAGCGAGCCGGATGGCGGTCGCCTCCGCAAAATTCGAGGCGGGCCAAGTCTTGCTGCCCGAATGGGCGTCGTGGTTACCTGATCTCGAAGCCGAACTATTCGTCTTCCCCGGCAGCCAGCACGACGACCAATGCGATTCGATCAGCCAAGCGCTCCTCGACAAAAACAATTCATGGATGACGTGGCTTTCACCCGAAGACTGGGAGCGCATCATCGCAAGATCAAGAATTCCCGGGCCGAAGCCGCCCTTCGGAAGGCATGGCTGGTAGTGTCGCTTCCGAAATTTAGGATTACCGAGCCGCCAGCACCCTCGCACCCGATTGCACGCGGGCGCGCCGGACCAAGCCTCCTTGCCATGATCCTAACCTCGAAATTCCTATCGCATCAGCCCTTAAATCGGCAGAGCGAGACTTATGCGCGCGAGGGTGTCGAAATCGACGTCTCCACGCTCGCCGGCTGGGTTAGGTGTGAAAACACCTCCAATCATGACCCAATCGCTCAACTCACGCAGCGCATTGATTCCGTGCCGCCAGCGGTCGTCCCCGCGTTCCAGACTTGGACCCACACCGCCGATTGATCGCGGAACTGCGACCGCCGCCCGCCACTTCGACCGCGTAAGCTTAAGAGTTAAGTAAGAAGGCAGTAACTCCTCGTCCAAACCAATGAACATCCGTCACTGTCATTTTCTCGGATCGTTCGTCTGCCTAGCCGGTTTTACCCGCTGGCTGTTGATTGACGGGCAACAGCGTCTTTACCACGCTCACGCTGTTGGCGGGACTTCGCGACCATAACCGCGAGACAGGTTGGACCGACGGAGAAGAAAATGACCCCACACAAGGGAAGATCGATGCCTATTTCCTGAAGAACGTCATGGAAGAAGGCGATCGCGAACAAAGCGGTTCTTCTTCGTCACGACTAGGCGACCCGTCGCATTACGCCGCACGACGTGGCTCGCGCACCAAATTCATATAAAGCACCATTCGATCCCGATCACCAATATGGATCGCGATTTCATCACCCGGTGACGCATACAAGCCCGAAGGCGATAAGATCATGCTCCTCAATGCCCAAGCCGGCGTGGGGCCTCAGGCCCAGCAATCACAGGGACTAGGCGCTAGGCCGGCTTTGCGACCGCCGCTCGCGCCGCCGGTCAAGTTGGGTTTGATAGGCGATGCCCGCATGACAGGCGCAATATGGTCCTTGGCCCGGCAGTTTCTTCGCGCCGCAGAAGCGAAATTCAGACTGGGCCGGATCGCCGATCGGCCAATGGCACATCGACTCGCGCAATTCCACAATGGTCACGGGTTCGGATATCGCTACCACGACGTCCCTCACCGTCTGGGGCGCGGCAACTTCGATCACGAACGGGTGTAAAGCCAGGGCGGTATTGCCGACGGCTTGCGGACTGTTTGCATGCCGGTGGGCCGGGCGCCGCGGTGCCTTGGTGCGGCGGCGAAGCGGGCACATTGCCCGGGAGCGCCTTGGCGCGGCCCGATAGCCCGAGCCGGTAGACCTTGCCGATCACCGCGTTACGGGTAATCCCATGGTCAAGTTCGCCAGCGATACGGCTGGCGCTCCCTCCTTCGAGCCAGAGTTTTTGCAACATCTCGATTCGCTCATTGGTCCAGTACATCTTCGATCCATTCGATGTCTGACCGGCCTGCCATCTCGTCACCGCTTTGAGGCGCGGGAGAGTGGCATGTCGCGCAAGCTTCATCGCGAGATTTCTCACCGCTGTTTTAGGATTTGCGCATATGATGAACAAAAGGTAAAGAACCGCCCCTCGCGATCGGCGCGGACGGCGGCTAGCGAGTTCACGTCATTCCTGGAAAGAGCTTTCAGAGAATCTTCTTCAAGCGTGAGGTAAGCGGAGGTGGACACTTGGGCTCCTTGATCTAGCAGGTTGTGCAACAGGCTGTTGCACGAAAGAAGCTCGTGGTCGCAGGTCTTCGGAGATCGGTCCGATCGCGCTAATCTCGGTGCGCCGACCTCGGTAACCAACTCGGCTGAATTACATGTCTCGTTTCCCCAGCATCAAGCACGCCCCAAGCGAGCAACTCTGACTCCGTTAATCCTGGTTCGAATCCAGGTCCCTCAGCCAGGCAGTCGGGTCTCCGGGGTGATATTTCCCGGTGTGTGAGAACCCGCGACATTCCCGCGGGTTACGCTGGCGGATCCCAGTCTCTGGCCGGTAATTTTCGGTATTTCGGCCCTTGCAGGGTAGATTTCGGGCACCGGTCTCTGCTCGCCATTTTCTAATTTCCGTTTAGCCGTGGCTGAGACTGGTTCGATTGCAGACAGAGACCGGTTCGCGGAGTGCCCTTTGGGGATCAGGCGCAAGAGCCTTTTCCTGGAGTATCTTTCGAGCGGCGAGGAGCGCCCTTCGTTTCTGGCTTGCAAGCGTCTTGACGTGCACGGGTCGGAATAAGCCGACTCGCATCATCTGCGCGATCCCGCGCGCGTCGTTGCGATCGCTTTTGTTAACCTGCGCCTTGAGAAACGCCTTCGCGTGTCGCGTTTCGATGCAGATCGCCGGGACTCCTGCTTCCGCCAATCCACTGAACAGCCACTGCGACAGAGGCCCAGCTTCGAGACCGACACGTTCAAGCCGCCATGCGGGATCGCAAAGAACAGCGAGAAGGTCTTCGGGGTGACTTACCACCTTCATTTCACGGCAAATCCTGCCCGCCTCGTCGACGATGCATAGGGACGTTTCTTTGACCGACACGTCCAATCCGGCATAGTGTTTCATGCTGCGCTCCTCCCATGATGCTTGCGGCTGCTCAACACAGACCACGTCCACCATCAACCTGAAGCGCAGCACCCTTCACCCCCACGAAGGGCAAGCCGACCGGCCGAATACCCAATCTGACTCCGTCAATCTTGGTTCGAATCCAGGTCCCCCATGCAGCGCGCCGAGCGCCAGCCCCCTAGTCATTCGGGTCACTGGCCGTTCCGGCGGCTTGGACCGCACATAGCGGCTGCTTTTTTGTGCGGAATATCGTCAAAGTTGTACAGCTCTGGTATGTGTGCTGCAAGTCGCGTCTGGTTTGGTTCAAAGTATATGGCGAATCAATAGCTTACCACTCCAAATGTCTGGCAGGCGCTAGACCACTGGGCGGCGCAGCTAAAGGCTTGGCAGCGTCGTATTCTCGTCTTCGCAACGAGAGGCGGTACGCTGACCAGTGACCAAATCGACGCCGTCCATCAACTTTTCCTCGCAGAATCTAACTTGTGCGAGCCGCAGGCCGGCTGCGAAGCGAGCCTAGAGGTTTCGGGTCGCTCCGCCGAGGCCCTTACGAGATCCCTACATCTCCGGCGCATCGACGCTCTTTGCGGTGTGAACGCCCTCCCCGACGGTTCGGCGCTGACATTCGCACCCGGACTCACGGTCATCTATGGCCGCAACGGCGCGGGAAAGACCGGGTTTGCACGCGTGATTGCGAATGCTTGTTTTAGCCGGCACAGGCCGGAAATCTTGCCTAATATTTACGAGAGCGGCGCGGCAAGGAGGATCAGCGCCGCGTTTCACATGACAGTCGACGGGGTCGCCCAGGCCCCCGTCGCCTTCGACCCGGATACCGACCAGCCAGAACTACGGAGGATCAGCTTCTTCGACACGACGGTCGCGCGACTTCGCGTCTCTGAAACCGCGGCGTTTGAGTTCAAGTTATCTGGCTTCGATGTGTTTCCAGAGATGGTCAGAGTGTATGGCGAGATCGGAAAACGTATTGATGCCGAGATCGCTCCACGGGCGCACGACACCAAGTTCTCAGACTCGTTTATCGGTCTTGAGACGCCAGTGTCCAAGGCTGCGGGAGCGATCAATGCCTCCACTGACATCAGGGCTCTTCGAGCGCTCGCAGGGTACGGGCCGACGGAGGCGGGACTTGTCGAAATCGAGGCGCAGCTCGTCGCCCTAAAGGCTGGATCGTCGAAAGAAGCGCGTGCGATACTCGCCCAAGCGCGCAGCGACATCGATGCCCTCGTGGCGAAACTCGAGGCATTGAGCGGAGCGTTCACCTCCGACAAAGCGATATCGCGTAGTGAATTGTGCAAGAGAGCCAAAGACGCGGCTGAGCACGTAACCAAACTCGGAATCGATCAGTTTGGGCGTGCGTTCTTTGACGCCGTTGGTTCGCCTGAGTGGCAGGCGTTCGCGAAGGCTGCTCACGCCCTGGCTCACAAGGAAAACGCCTCATACCCGACCAGTGATGACCGCTGCCTGTTGTGCGAGCGGCCGTTGGATGAGACCTCACGGCAACACATTGCCACCCTGCTGTCCTTTATCGAAGGCGACGTACAACGCCGCGCGGCAGCCGCGTCAAGAGCGCTTGAGACAGAAATTGCAAGCCTTCGCAGCCTTGATGTTGAACCGTTCTCTGCAGAATCACGGGTGCGCGAACATGTGCACCAACTCGATCCGGCGGCCGAGAGCACCGTCGCCAACGCCGTGGCGGACGTTAAGGCGCTTCGCGAACGAACGATCGAGGCGCTCCAGACTCGCAGCTCAATAGACGCTGCGGTCGCATTGGGAACAGCAATCGAGGCGCTTGCTGCCCTCAGAGCTCGTATCGACGGTGACATAAACCGCCTTCAAAAAGGTGACGCGACGACCGCGATTGCAGCGGGGGAACTTGAGCGGCAGACGCTGCGCCATCGGGAGGTCCTTACCAAGCTTCTACCGACCATCGAAAAGCACGTGACGGATGCAGTCTGGTGCAGAAAAGCCCAGGCGGCGAAACAGGCACTCAATCCGCGCCACGTTACTGACAAGGAGAAGGAGCTTTTCACCGCGATCATCGGCACATCTTACCGAAGACGCCTGGCGGACGAATGCGGAAGGCTTGATTGCAGGGTCCCCGTTGAAATTCAAACGGCGGGTCAGAAAGGAGAGACCGTCCGCTCCCTGCAAATGAAGGGCGGATATGAGCCCGAAGACATCCTTAGCGAAGGCGAGCAGAAGGCAGTGGCATTGGCGGACTTCCTTACGGAGGTCGCGCTTAACCCGGCCAACGCTGGGATTGTGCTCGATGACCCGGTCACCTCTCAGGATCACGATCGTAAAGGCGCTATCGCCACGCGGTTGGTCGACGAGAGCGCCCACCGACACTGTCCGTCGTCAGAGTTTTTGGGACAAGGAGCGGCTTAAATTAAGAGAGTCTCTGGCTCGTCTGGTTTGTAATATTATGCGACTTGCCGACGATGCAGCAAGCGGCGGTTGGCGATGGTCTGTCGTTTGATCCTTTCCCTTTCGATCAGAATGGTCTGGCCCCGCCCGAAGTAGACGTCGGCGGGCGTCAGGTTGGCGATGCTCTCGTGATATCGCAGGTGATTGTAGCCGGCGACGAAGGCCTCGATTTGGGTTTCGAGATCGCCCGGCAGGTAATAGTTCTCGAGCAGGATCCGGTTCTTGAGTGTCTGATGCCAGCGCTCGATCTTGCCTTGGGTCATCGGATGATAAGGCGCACCGCGGACATGCTCCATGTTCTGGCCGTCGAGCCATTTGGCCAGGTCCGCCGAGATGTAGCTGGAGCCATTGTCGGAGAGAAGCCTTGGCCGGTGGATACCTTTGCCTGGTCGAGCCCCGAGGCCTTCAGCGCCAAGTTCAACGTGGCGGTGACATCCTCGGCCTTCATGGTTGGGCACAGCTTCCAGGCGATGATGTAGCGCGAGAAGTCGTCGAGGACGGTCGACAAGTAGAACCAACCCCACCCGATGACTTTTAGATAGGTGAAGTCGGTCTGCCAAAGCTGATTGGGCGCCGTGCTCTTGTCCTTGAACTCGTCGGCAGCCTTCATGACGATGAAAGCCGGGCTGGCGATCAGGTCGTGCGCCTTCAGCAGGCGGTAGACCGAAGCCTCTGACACGAAATAGCTTTCCGTGTCGGTAAAGCGCACGGCGAGCTCGCGCGGCGAGAGCGCCGGCTCATCGAGCGCGAGCTTGATGAGCCGCTGGCGCACCATGTCTGGAATCTGGTTCCAGACGCGATCCGGCCGGGGCGAGCGATCGCCTAATACCAAGTCTCGCTGATCACGACCGATAGGCCCACTCTCTTGTTCCGATGGAGATGATTTTCCAGGGCATGTCGATGAGCTTGTTCCAGGCGAAGCAGCAGTGGTCGAGAATGTCGTCGTAGGATTCGAAGACGCGGTTCGAGAGCCAGTTGTCGCGCATGAATTGCCAGATGTTCTCGACCGGATTGAGCTCGGGCGATTTCGGCGGCAACGGCAAGAGCGTGATGTTGTCCGGGACGGGAAGCTTCGCCGAGACATGCCACCCGGCCTGATCGAGAAGAACGAGCTTCCTCGTCTTGCGCATGATGGCGCGGTCGCGCCGAGAGCTTGCGAAAGCCCATATGCCGCAGCTCGCGGCTGAGCGTCGGCTTGGAGATCGAAACCCGGAACTCTTCGAAGAGCCACTGCGCCAGATCGATCAGCCGCCAGCGGACGACGCCATGCAGGGCGGGAATCGGCCCATCTTCCACGACCTGCCGCAAGGCTTGGCGCTGGCGCTCGCCGAGGATGCTGGGAGCGCCCGGCGCTTTGCCGGTCAAGAGACCATCAGGACCTTTGGCGTTGAAACGGACAACCCAGTCGCGCACGATCTGCACCCCGACCCCGCCGATCCGCGCCGCATCCGGCCGCGAGCCGCCATCATAAATCTCGGCCAGTGCCAAGAGACGCCGGGTCTGATCGGGGTCACGCGATCGCCGCGCCAGCATGCGCAGGCCAATCGTGTCAAAGTCAGAGCGAAGCGGAACCGGAGTTGACATGGCAAACTCTCCCAAGAGCTGTTTGCCATGGTGAATCAGATAAATGCCGATTCGGGAATCCGCCTCAGGAGTCAAACTTTCAGAGACTTGGTATAAGGCATCGGGCCCGCCGGTGCGAAACAGATCATACCAGCGATAGAAAGTCGCCCTGGGAATGCCGAGTTTCACCAGTGTGCGGCGCACCGGCAAATGGGAGTGCTCGACGAGCTGGACGATCTCCAGTTTTTCGCAAGCCGGATACCTCATGCGGCGTCCTCCCCATCCGCCGTCATGCTTTTTTTGAGCAGACGGTTTTCGAGGGTCAGTTCGGCCACGACCTCCTTCAGCGCTGACGCCTCACGGCGAAGGTCCTTGACCTCATCCGAGGTCGCGGCCCGCGCCGTGCCGCCCGCCAGCCGCTTCTTGCCGGCTTCGAGAAAGTCCTTCGACCAACGGTAATAGAGGTTCTGGACGATCCCCTCACGGCGGCAGAGCTCCACAATGCTTTCCTCGCCGCGCAGGCCCTCCAACACGATGCGGATTTTGTCCTCCGCTGAAAAATGCCGCCGTGTCGCGCGGCGGATGTCCTTCACGACCTTTTCTGCCGATTCCTTCACCGGCCCGGATTTCTGTCTCATCTTCGCTCCTTGAAAGGCTACGATGAGCCAGAAATCCTCCCTTCTTCAACCCGCCGAATTCTGTCTCATAGGTGCTGACGCTGGACACACCGGCAGGTCGTCGTTTTTACGCACGACCTCGTATTCCTAAATCAGCTCCTCAAATATGCCGAGGACCAAGACATGGAGTATGAGGCTCATTGGATCGACCGCGATAATGAGGGGCGGCCGGGCCACGTGACGCTCAACGACGTGCCGGCGATCAGCAGGGTATATGATACCACGGAGCGGGCAAAGCAGTTCTTCGCAACGGCACAACGGCTCTCAGGTACGCCGCGGCAGGATGCTATTAGTGGAGGAATGGGAGCGCTGCGGCGGACCATCGAGGAGACGGTCGTCAAGAAGCTCTTCAACGGTGTGGTACCGCGCTGGAGTGACCGAGTTATCGTGACCGGCTTGCGTAAGGTCGCGTGGGACGACGCGCTCGTCGAGGAATTGGTCGACGTCTACGAGGAGCTCTCGAAGTATATCGAAGGGCATTCGCACACAGATGAGGCCACTGGTGCCCCCGTCGAACTGAAGGATTTAGACAAGATGGTCCAATCTGTGGATGGGCTCATTAAGCGGGCGAAACTTAAAAAGAATTAGGCTACCATCGATCGGAAACGGCGGTATCCGATGACGAAAGATGGCCTGGAGCTCGACAAACTCAAGTGCCCCAATTGCGGGGAAATGATCCCTGTGAGCGAGGCGATCTCTCACCAGATTGTCGAGAGAACTCGCGAGCAGCTGAAAAAGGAAGGATTGGCCCAACAACAGGCGATCAACGCGAAGGAGCGGGAACTCCTGGATCGTGAGGAAGCGCTCGACCGCACGGTACAAGATAGGGTCAAAGCACAGCAGGCTGAGATCGAGTTGCAGGCGAGAGCGACGGCGAAGGCGGGGATTTCGGTCGAGCTTGACGACCTGAGACGGCAGGCGGCCGAAAAGGACCATCAGCTTGCAAAGGCCCAACAGGCCGAGCTCGAAGTACGAGCTCGTACACGGGCTCTGGAAGAGAAGGAACGGACGGTCGAGTTGGAAATTGCTCGACGTCTGGACCAAGAGTTGTCGAAGGTCCGCGACGAAACAGCGAGACGTTTGTCCGAGGAATATCGTCTGAAAGACGCGGAGAAGGACAAGAAGCTTCAGGATGCCATCAAGGCCAACGAGGAACTCAGACGAAGGCTCCAACAAGGCTCTCAGCAAACCCAAGGCGAAGTGCTCGAACTGGAACTTGAGACCCTCATCAAGAACACATTCCCGCTAGATCACGTCGAGCCAGTTCCCAAAGGCGCTATCGGCGCAGACCTCATACAGAGGGTCATTGATAAAGCGGGGCACCCATGCGGCTCGATAGTATGGGAAGCCAAGCGCACGAAAGCCTGGAACGACGGGTGGATACAAAAGCTTAAAGACGACCAGCGTCTTGTGAAAGCAGAGCTAGCAATCTTGCTGACCGAGGTGCTTCCGAAGGACTGTGGGAACTTTGGCCAGGTAAGCGGGGTCTGGGTGACGAATCCGCAGTGTGCGATGAGCCTCGCGATAGCACTTAGGTCTCAACTCATTGAGATCGAGAGGACCAAGCTGGCTGCGGTTGGAAAAAATGAAAAGATGGAGGTTCTTTACAGATACCTCTCCGGCTCTGAGTTCAAGCAGCGAGTGGAGGCAGTTGTAGAGGCACTCATCGAGATGCAGGAGGACCTGCAAGAAGAGCGGCGAATTTTTGAGCGTCGCTGGTCAAAGCGTGAGAAGCAAATTCAACGAGTGATCTCCAACACTTCAGGAATGTATGGAGACTTTCAGGGGCTGATAGGCGCTTCATTGCAAAGCATTCCAGCACTCTCCCCTCGGGAGCTGGAACTGCCATTTGAGGACAATAAAGCGGAGAGAAGCTGACCGTGACCGGGGAGATTGCGAGGTTTCCGCGCCGCTCATGATGGGAGCGGCTGTAAGAGGTCCCAGCAGACCTCTGAATCCGCGGCAACATTCAGCCTGTCAACGGCGGCTGCCCGACGTAGGAGATTGCGGGGAACATAGCAGTCGTATTTGCCGCGTTCGAGATTCTCATCTAGATCAGCTCGTTCTGATCCGTCGAGCTCTGCATCGTTCGCAAGATTCTGTAGGACTGTCTGCAGGGTGCTGGCAGCTATTCTTGAGTGTATCGAGAAAGCGATCGGCGATCTGGAGGGGCAAATCGCGGATGCCCATGCGCGAAGCGATATGAACCGCTTGCTCGCTAGATTTCCCGGTGTCGGTAAGCTTATCGCCTCGGTTATCACAGCGTCAACGCCCGATCCGAACGTGTTCAGGTCAGGGCGCGACTTCGCCGCATGGTCTCAATTAGACAAGGTCACGCGGGATGGATTAGCAAATTTGAATACTTTCATCGTTCAGACGTCAGGTCAAGATCAGACGTAACGAAGGAAGCAGCCGCGACGTCCATTTCCCTTTGAGGGTGTCTTTGTGACTGCCGATAGAGTTCCAACGATGCCCTCATAAACACCGTGCCGTGTCGTCTGTCAAACAGCATTGAATCGGGACCCCGGATCGGTGTGCAAAAGGTACCCCTTTTGGCGGGGAGGAACGACAGCGCTCGCCCCCGGCGGAGCTGGTCAGGGTTGCGCAGCCGGGGCGAGCGCGGTGGCGTGGGAGGGGGCTTTGAGCGCTAGGCGCGGTTTTTGAAGCGCCAGCTTTCATTTCCGGTTTCGACGATGTCGCAGTGATGGGTGAGACGATCGAGGAGCGCGGTCGTCATCTTGGCGTCGCCGAAGACGCTCGGCCATTCGCCGAACGCCAGATTGGTCGTGACGATCACCGAGGTGCGTTCGTAGAGCTGGCTAACGAGATGGAAGAGCAATTGCCCGCCAGCCTGAGCGAAGGGCAGATAGCCGAGTTCGTCGAGAACGGTGAAGTCCTTGCGAGTGAGGTAATCGGCAATTCGTCCCTGCCGCCCTGCGCGTGCTTCGGCCTCCAGGCGATTGACGAGATCGACTGTATTGAAGAAGCGGCCGCGCAGGCCGGCGCGGATGCAGCTTCGCGCGATGGCAATGGCGAGATGCGTCTTGCCGGTCCCGGTGCCCCCCACGAGAACGACGTTGCGTTGCTGCGCGATGAAGCCGCCTCCAGAAAGATCACGCACCAGGGTTTCGTTGACGGTCGTGCCGTCAAAGCCGAAGTCATCGATGTCCTTGGCCAGAGGGAGTTTGGCGATGGTCATCTGATATTTGATGGAGCGCGCCTGCTTTTCGGCAATTTCGGCCTTAAGAAGATCGCCGACGATTTGTGGCGGCTCGTGCTGCCGCTTTATGCCAGCCGCCATCACATCATCATAGGCGGTTCGCATGCCGAAGAGCTTGAGTTCGCTCATGAGGTCGAAGATTTGCGTGCGTTCCATCAGCCTGAACTCCTCAGTTGATCGTACCGGGCACAATCGGCGAGCGGGACGTGCCGGAGTTTCAGCGCGTCCGGGGTGAGTATGGTGAGTGGCGGACCGGGATCACGGCGACGCGCCAGAATGTTGAGAACGACGTCGGCGGAATGGACGCCCTCGCTCAACGCCTCGGCACAGGCGGCCTCGACCGCCGGCAGCCCGTCGTCGAGAACCGCCGCGAGGATTTTCACCATCTGCCGATCGCCATCGGCGGAGCCGGTGAGTTTGCGGCGAATTTTCTCCATGGCCGAGGGCAAGACCCAGTCCTTGAACGGCGCGCCATTCCTCAGAGCGCCGGGCTTGCGGGCCAGAACCGGAACGTAATGCCAGGGATCGTAAATCGTCTCTTCGCGGCCAAAGGATCGCCGATGTTCGCCGGCGGCGATCCCGTCCTGGCGAATGACGATCCGGTCTGCATAAGCGTGGATTTCGACCGGACGCCCGACCGCGCGCGCCTTCACCGAGTATTTGTTGTTATCGAACCGGATAAGGCAGGTCTTGGACACCGCCGCGCTCACTGCATGGAAGCCGTCGAAGCGGCCGCGCAGTTGCACGAGCTTTTGCCGTTCGTCCTCGAAAACCTCCCAGATCGTGCGGCTGGCGCATTCTGGATGACGATGCGCCTTGGCGTAAGCGACACATTTGTCGAGGAGCCAGGCATTCAATTCGTCATAGCTCTTAAATCTCAGGCGCGGCGTGAAAAAGCGCTCACGCACCAAGCCGACCTGGTTCTCGACCTGGCCCTTTTCCCAGCCCGAGGCCGGCGTGCAGGCCACTGGCTCGACGAGATAATGCCCGCACATTTGAAGGAAGCGGCGATTGTATTGCCGGTCCTTGCCGGCGAAGATTGTCTCCACCGCGGTTTTCATATTGTCATAAATGCCGCGCTCGCAGGCGCCTTTGAAAAAGGCAAAGGCGCGGTCATGCGCGTCAAAGACCATCTCTTGGGTCTCGCGTGGATAGGCGCGGACAAACGGCATGCGGCTGTGACAGAGCCGCATATGGGCGACCTTCACGGTCACCGTCGCGCCGTTCAGCACGACGATTTCATGGCTCCAGTCGAACTGATAGGCCTCGCCGGGAGCAAAGGTGAGCGGCACATAAGCCTGCGCCAGCGCCACACCGCGTTCCTTGCGCCACGTTTTCGCGTAACGGCGAACCGCGTCGTAGCTTCCGGCATAACCAAGGCTGCGCAGTTCTTCGAATAGCCGAACAAGCGTCAGCCGCTCGCGCGCCGATTTTTCTGCATTCTCCAACAGCAGGGAATCCAGCCGCTCCCGCCACGGTCCGATCTTGGGAAGCGGCTGCGTCAAGCGTTCGTAATGGAACTCGGTCGCTTCGGATCGGATGACCTTCCGGACGACCTTTCTGGAGACGTGCAGCTCCCGGCAAATCTCCTTGATCGGCTTTTTCTGAACAAAAAACGCCCGGCAAATCTTGGCGATCGTTTCCACAACCAGCATTCCAATCTCGGCCTCCCAAAATCCAGGAGGCCACTGTGGACCCTCAGCCCCGGGGTCCCGATTGGATGCAAATCACCCCAAAAGCGGGGTCCTTATTCCATGCTTATTCACAGTGCTCTGCTCAGAGGCCCTTTGGTTGGATTCACCGAAGCAGAGCTCCTCGACATTTCCGGACGTTTGCCTCTCGACCCGGATCGTCCCGACCGATTGCCCCAGCTCAATCTCTGGACCGAGCCCGGCAACTTCGCATACTTCGCACTCTAAGCGGTAACCGCAACGGCCTGGAGAGCCACCCCGTTTGTCCGCCTTTTGCTTATGCTTGAGGAGGTACGCTTGAGGAAGGAGTGCATTCAGCATTGTGGATCCTCTCGCGTGTTCTGGTTCAAGTCCACTTCAAATCGCCGAGGTGAAAGTGCCAGGTTACGAGCGGAACCAAAATGCTCGAGCCGAATTACCGTCAATTGAAGGACGCTGGAAATAGGAGGACTCGAATGGACAATCATCAAGTGGTCGCGACACATCAAGTGGTCGCGACATTGAACAAGCTGCTGGAGACGACAAAAGACGGTGAGAGCGGCTTCCGTACTTGCGCCGAAGGCGTCACGAGGCCCGGTCTGAAGACCATGTTCGAGGCTGCCGCGCGGAGATGCGACGAGGGCGCTATCGAATTGGAGGCCGAGATACGGAGGCTCGGCGGCGAACCCGCGGCCTCCGGCACGGTCGGCGGTTCGCTTCATCGCGCTTGGACCAACATCAAATCTTCAATCACTGGAAAGGACGAACACGCGGTGCTGGCCGAATGCGAGCGTGGCGAAGACGTGGCAAAAAGCGCCTATGAAGCAGCGCTCAAGGAGGACCTTCCTCCAGATGTAAAAGCGATCGTGCGCCGCCAGTACGAAGGGGTGAAAGCAAATCACGATCGCATCCGCGATCTGCGAAATCAGACGGGCCAAGCGAGCTAGTGCACAGGTCCCATGAAACTTATTCAGCGAGTGAGATTCTCGAAGTCTCTGCACGTCATGAAGCAAACATTTCTGGGGGATGGAAACCATGATGGAACCACGGTCCGGCATGCAAGCAGCAACCGAAGAGGCTCGGGTGTCTGGAGTTTCATGGGGCGCGATTATCGCCGGTGGCGTCGCCGCGTCAGCCTTGACTTTAGTGCTTCTGGTGTTTGGTGTGGGTATGGGATTCGCGACGGTTTCGCCTTGGTCCAACGCCGGGATTTCGTCGACTACCCGTAGCGTCGGTGCTGGCCTTTACCTGATCGTGGTCGCGATGCTATCGTCAACCATTGGCGGCTATCTCGCGGGACGCCTGCGAACCAAGTGGGTCGGCGTCCATACCCATGAGGTCTATTTCCGGGATACTGCCCACGGATTCCTGGCATGGGGCTTGGCAACCGTCCTTAGCGCAGCTGCTTTGGCTTCGGCGACGGCTAACATCGTTGGCGCTGCATCGACCGGCTTCGTGCAGGCCACCGGTCCGGATACGGCCCAGTCATCCTTACTAATCGACCCTTTCGTGGATAGACTGTTCCGCTCCGATCGCGGCGCGAACCAAGCCGGGGAGGATCCAACTGCCCCACGCGCAGAAGTTGACCGTCTTTTGATAGCTAGTCTTCGTGCTGGGGGCGATGTCGCTCCCGCGGATCGTACCTATGTGGCGCAAGTCGTCGCGCAGAGCACAGGGCTTAGTCAGGCAAATGCAGAAAAGCGGGTTTCGGAGGTGGTTACCCAGGCCAAGGTTACGGCCGACAATGCTCGCAAGGGCGCGGTGAAATTATCACTCTGGTTGACCGCCTCCATGCTGATCGGCGCCTTTGCCGCGAGCCTAGCCGCCACGGAAGGCGGGCCGCTACGAGACAGTGCATGAAATTAAGGTCTCGGCCGTCCACTGGAACCAGCGAAGTAGAAATCGTCAACAAGGAGGACATTTGCCATGGGTCGCGGAATTCTTCTCTGGCTGTTGGGAGTGCCGATTCCGATCATCATCTTGCTTGCGCTCTACTCTCGTTAAATGGTCGGATCGAGGCGATGGCGCGCGCCCACGGCCGCGGCACCGAACTCGCAAACCAATGTCGGTTTCCCTTTTTACTCAAACCTGCCAACTCTCTCGCGGGTAGTAGTCTAAACTTTTTTGGAGACTTTCATGTCGCTCGGAACCATCCTACTCATCGTCTTGATTATCATCTTACTCGGGGGCTTTAGCGGGCTTGGAGGCGGCCCCTTCTACGGGACCGGCTACTATGGCGGGGGCGGCCTCGGCCTCGTATTAATTATCGTGTTGATACTGGTTTTGCTCGGCAGGATTTGAGCTTCCTGCGCCGCAAGCTTGACAGCTATGCCTCGTCGATGCTTTCCCGACTCGGAGGGAGCCCGCACATGCCTCGCGTCAACGCTGAAATGAAAAGCTGCATCGAAGAATGTCTGCGCTGCTATCAAACGTGCCTGTCGATGGCGATGGGACATTGTTTGGAGATCGGCAGTCAGCATGCCGAACCCAAGCACTTCAGCTTGATCAGGTGACACGTACATTCATACCGCGACAAAGTATCCGCAGGCGGACCACAAATCTCGGCGAATTAATTTGTGGTCTTTTTCACTTCCGGCAACATCGAGCCGGACGATCTTTCGATCCGGCGAATCAAATGCCGCGAGATCGCGCTATCCGTGACAGACTTGTAATTCATCCGGCGCATCACCTCATTAACAACCACGATCAAACGCGACTTGCGCTCGAGACTGGGGGTCTTCCCTACGGACTTGATCATCGCTTCGATGAAGATCCTCGCGATCACAATCGCGGCCATATGCCAATCTTTCGGCCGGTGTCTATGAGTTTTGCGCTCATATTTCCCAAATGGAAATTCGATATATGGCAGGGCAAGCGAAAGCGCGGTGTCGAGCGCCTTTATGGCTTCATAGCCGCCGCGAGTTTCGGGCGCCCACTGCAACCCATCCCAATATGAAAGCATGGCTGGGATAGCGGCATTCAATGTATTTGCCGCCTTGATCGCGGCTTTGAAATCCCACCATTGATCCGTTTCGTCGTCACAACCAGCGGCAGGGGAGGTGGCGTCGGACGGCCACCGGATTTTCGTAAGGCGCCCTGCAACATCATCTATAGCGCGTCGTTTGGTGATGCGTCGAGCCTCTCAAGCCATTTTCTCGTCTCAAGGGCCGTAATTGTCCGAGACCGCTCCGTTGCGACGGGGGCGCCAACAACTTTCCGTCGCGCCTCGGCCACCACGCGCTCCCATTCCGACATGTCCTCTACTTCGGTCACGCCACTTGCCCCCGAAGCGACACAACATTTTTAGCCGGAACGCCGCTCGCCAACCCTTCGACGTGGCGCACCCAGCGGTCCAGCGCCGCGCGCATCTCAGCCTCGAAATTGTAGCGTTGGTTGATAAACGCCGACAATTCCGGAAAAGCTTCCGCTGACATGGTTGAGGCATTTCTCGATGACCGGCAAATTGACCCCTTGTCGCTTCCGAAATCTAAATTCGAGCGTACCGATGATGTAGCCCACCAAGGATCGGATGCGCAACAACGTCTCCAAACCGCTCGATCGGGCGTGCGCAGGTCGCGCCCTTTCCGAGCGAAACATGCGTTCGCACCTCATTATCTGCCAAGACCTTGAGCCTAGCTCACGTGTTCCGCATGTCAGACGCGGAAGTGGAGGCCAAGTTCTGCAAAGTCCGCTGGCCTGAGACTGACGGCGCGCCGGTGTGCCCATCTTGCGGCGGGTTGAATGCCTATGAATGCCGCCGGCCGAGTGGCTCGCTGCGCTTCCGTTGCCGTGCTTGCAAGGGCGATTTCAGCATTACGTCAGGAAAGTTGTTCACCTCGCACAAGCTGCCCTTGCGCGGCTGTCTGGCTGCCATTGCGATCTTCTGCAACGAAGTGAAGGGGAAGACCGCGCTCGCAATTTCGCGCGATCTTGGCCTATCGTACAAGACAGCGTTCGTGTTGCTTCACAAGCTGCGCGAAGCGATGGCCGAAGGAATGAAAGGCCGCAAGCTTGGAGGCGATGGCGTGGTCATCATCCGCGAGCGCAACGGCCGCTCACTCCCGGCGGTGTTCCGCACCGAAAGACAAGCCCTTTCATTCATCCGCTCGCGCATTGCCAAGGGAACGATTATCAACGCGGACGAAGGCAGCTCTTGGGATGCGTTGCATGCCCAATATGAAATGAAGAGGATCAATCACGAAGAGGCATATAGCCTTGACGGCGCTTGCACGAATTGGGCCGAGGAATTTTTCAGCCGGATGCGCCGGGCCGAACAAGGCCACCATCACCTGCTTCGTTACGCTCAAGACGTTTCTTGGCGCGAAGACCATCGCCGGATCAGCAATGGCGATCAGGTTCACCTGGTTTCTGGTCTGGCGATGAAGCGCGGCCCATCCGTTGATTTCTGTGGATATTGGCAGCGTGGCAACATGGCGTGACACGGTTGATAAATTTGTTGAAAGCGTGTGGGTAAAAAATGAAGATCGTGGATCGTTACGGTGCTAATTGTTCTCGCGTGTAACGTGCGGTACAATGCAACTTACACGCTAAAAGAGTTTAGCAATGGCTCATAATCGATTGTATGAGTTTTAAAGACATCGAGTGGCGCTCCCGGTGGAGTATTCTCCCACGACCCCCTGCTTAGCAGGCGCGACCCCCGGCTTAGCAGGCGCGGTGCTTTATATACTGAGCTACGGAAGCCCACTCGGTTACGCGCACCGCAGAGACGGTGTACGGCAACCGCCCCGCCTTTTCAGGCGCGGCGGTTCGCGTTAGTGAGGGTATATAGAGTCGACTGCTATGAATAGAGCGATGCCTACGGCAATACACAACATTTAATGCTTAGTGACCGCCCATTGAGCGTTGCGGCGTGCACTGGTTCTTACGACCTCGCCACGCTTGGTGAGCCCGCGCAACACTACGGCCAGTTTGAATAAGGCAGAGCATCTCAGTTGGGAATGGAACCCGCTAACTGCTGGGCAAAAAAGCACCCGCCGAGGTTGATCGGCGGGTGCTGCCGGTGAGGAGCTTGTCAGAGCCTAGCCGGTGCAATTGAATAGTGACCCTTCACAACTTCATGAGACGTAAATCTCTTAAACCCGCATACGCCGGATGAGGCAATAATTTGCAGCGTCGATGCCGCAATTCAGCTAACATAATCAGCATGTTATTTCGGATCGAATGAGGCCGTCATGGCGAACCCGGCGGGTGAATCGTATGATGGCGCTCTCAGGCTCGATTTCGACCGCCGATTGTTGCTTCACTTTCGCGGATCGGTGGTTACCTCCGACGCAGGCTTGCTCGCATACCGGGAACTGGACGACGCGCTGTGCCTCAGCGCGATGGCGGGTGATGCGCTCTCCGACGCACGCACTGGCAAGAATGGCCGGCATGCACTCGTCGGGATGTTGCGGCAATCCATATTTGGGCGACTTGCCGGATATGAAGACGTGAACGACGCTCAACGCCTGCGCCATGATCCCGCGATGCGGTGGATAGTCGGCGGAAAGGCGGCCTCGGATGCAGCGGCTTCGCCGAGCCAGATGGGCCGCTTTGAGACGCGCTGGCTCACGGCGGAAAAGAACCTTTCGGCGCTCGCTGATCTCTCCGGCAAATGGATCGACAGCGTTCATGGTCGCCGTCCGCCGAGAGGTATCTTGCTCGACATGGATTCGAGCGTGAGCCCGACGCATGGCGAACAGGAACACAGTGTCTGGAACGGTCACTATGACTGCACCTGCTATCATCCGCTGTTCGTTTTCAACCAATATGGCGATTTGGAACGCTGCGCCCTGCGCCCCGGCAATGTTCACAGCGCCGATGGATGGGAGGCGGTGCTGAAGCCGGTCGTGGCGCGGTATCAAGGCAAGGTCTCACGCATTTATTTCCGCGCCGACGCCGGCTTCGCAAACCCCGAAGTTTACGAATATCTGGAGGCAGAACGGATCAAATATGCGATCCGTCTGCCCGCCAATCACATCTTGCAAGAGAGGATCGGCTATCTGCTCAAACGCCCGGTTGGTCGCCCGTCCAATGACGTCTGCCGATCCCATGCAAGTTTCACCTATCAAGCGGGAAGCTGGTCGCAGCCGCGTCGGGTGATCGCCAAGGTCGAATGGCATCCGGGCGAGCTTTATCCGCGCGTCGGCTTCATCGTGACGAACATGGCGCGCTCCGCCGAGAATGTCGTCGCCTTCTACAACAAGCGCGGCACGTGTGAGCAATGGATCAAGGAAGGAAAAGGCGCAATCAAGTGGACCCGGCTATCATGTCGGTCGTTCGCTGCTAACGCCGTCCGTCTCCAGCTTCATGCGCTGGCCTACAATCTCGGTAATTTTCTGCGCACGCTGGCGACGCCCGAACCGATAAAGGATTGGTCACTGACGAGCCTGAAGGAAAAGCTGATCAAGATCGGCGCGAAGATCGTGAGCCATGGCCGCTATGTCGCGTTTCAGATGGCCGAAGTCGCCATTCCGAAAAATCTCTTCGCGGACATCCTACGAATGATCGCCGACCTGCGGCCGCCGCCCAATCCAGCGCCTGCGTGAAGTGTTCGGTCGTCATGCGTCGAGCAAAAACTAAGGGAGAAGTGCGTCTTGATCACAACCGACTCTGTATTGTCCGGTGCGCGATCCGCCCATGTCACTGGTTTTGGTGTGCCGGAGCACCACAGCAGCGCCGCAGCGCGGCAATCTCAACCTCAATAAGCGGGCGATCCGGAAAATAATGCCGGTATAGGACGAATGTCCGATGTCACGGCAGGAGATCAATGATACGCGCTTGGCACATTCCCGGTTATCTGGGGAATGCCAGCTAAAACAGTTATCAAGAATGAATTTATGCATCGCCCCGATGTCAAAATGCCCACAAATGCTTCTCCGTCCCGTCGGCGCCAGCGTCACAAGAGCGAAGGCACGACAGCCGATTGAGCGTTGCGGTTTCCGCCAACTCTAGCTACTTCGCGGCGCTTGGCTAGGCGCCGCAACATGCTAAGCGCCCTTTCTGTCACGATCGCCGTGAATGCGTCGTCATCCGCCGCCACGCCCTTGGCTCGCATGACGGCGGTTGCAATGTCGCCGGCCGCCAAAGGCCCAGCCGCCAGCCGTAATGCCTCCATTACGAGGCGCGACAGTTCATCGTTTACCGGTATTCAGTTGGGCGACACGTGAGGGACGATAGATGCACGATGCGGCCGGCGAGATTCTCGAAACCTGTGTCCCGGCCCGTCTCGATCGTCTGCCCTGGGGAAGATTTCATACGCTGGTGGTGGCGGCGCTTGGAATTACCTGGGTGCTCGACGGTCTTGAGGTCACACTTGCGGGATCTATCGCCGGCGCCCTCGAAGCGAGCCCCCACCTGCGCTTCACTGCGTCCGACATCGGCTTGGCGTCGAGCTTTTATCTCGCGGGCGCGGTCATTGGCGCGCTTGGCTTTGGATGGATGACGGACCGGCTAGGCCGCAGGCTGCTTTTCTTTATTACGTTAGGTCTCTATTTAGTTTCCACGACCGCTACGGCTTTTGCCTGGAATCTGGAAAGCTTTTGTCTGTTCCGCATGCTTACCGGCGCTGGAATCGGCGGCGAATACAGCGCAGTCAATTCGACAATTCAGGAAATGATCCCGGCGCGCTATCGCGGATGGACCGATCTTGCCATCAATGGCTCGTTCTGGTTCGGCGGCGCGCTCGGAGCAGCCGCATCGATATTCGTTCTGGACCCGACCCGCTTCGATCCCGACATCGGCTGGCGGCTCGCTTTTTTCATTGGTTCCGCGCTCGGCCTCATTATTTTTTTTCTGCGGACGTGGATCCCAGAAAGCCCACGCTGGCTCGTCATTCATGGAAGGGAGCAGGAAGCGGAAAAGGTGGTCGATGAAATCGAAGCCGGGTTCCGCCTCCATGGAGCGAGTTTTCAAGACGGATCGACGCTCACGCCAATGCGGTTGCGCCCACGTACGCACACGCCGCTGCGGGAAGTCTTTCATACGCTTTTCATCGCTTTCAGAGTCCGGACCCTTCTAGCCCTTGCTCTCATGATCGCGCAGGCCTTCTTTTATAACGCAATTTTTTTCACCTACGCGCTCGTTCTCACGAATTTCTATGATGTCCCCTCGTACAATGTCGGCTGGTACATTCTTCCCTTCGCGCTTGGCAATGTGCTTGGCCCATTATTGCTTGGTCCGCTGTTTGATTGGATTGGCCGCAAGCCAATGATCGCCTTTACCTATGCGGTTTCTGGTTTGCTGCTTGCCGGAAGCGGCTGGCTGTTCGCGCTTCATCTTCTCGACGCAACTCAGCAGACAATCGTCTGGACAGTAATTTTCTTTTTTGCGTCTGCGGCGGCGGGAGCTGCCTATTTGACGGCGTCCGAGATCTTTCCGGTGGAAATTCGCGCGCTCGCCATCGCCTTTTTTTACGCGGCCGGCACTGCGATCGGCGGTGTGGGAGCGCCGTTTCTATTTGGCGGGCTGATTGCAACTGGCTCGCGTGCCAGTGTTTTCGGCGGCTATCTGTTGGGTTCGGCGCTTATGATTCTGGCCTCCATTATTGAGATGATCTGGGGCGTGGCAGCCGAGCGGAAACCGCTGGAAACGGTAGCGCGTCCTTTGTCGTCGCTGAAAGACTGAAGAGACGGCCCCGCCACGCATGCTCCGGCGCCGAGATCGACGGACATGGCGGCCAATGGAAACAGACGTTCGCCAAATCCTACATCCAAAGGTTTGACCCTCCCTCGAAATGGTGGACACCCTTGATAAGCTCCTATTGGAGCTGTGTCCTAATTTCATTTATCGTGCGGCGATACGGCCGTTGCCGACGACGGCGAGGTCAAGCCCATAATCATTCATGGCGCGGCAGTCTCGCTATCACTGAAATTCGCTCGAGCCAGCCGCGCACGGCTTCCGGATTCTCGAAATGTCCATCGACGCCGGAAACAATGCGACCCACGGAAAATGCAAGCCCATCGAAATCCCCGATGATTTCGAAAACCAACTCATCCGTGACGTCGTCGCCGATGAATATCGGGTGGCGGTCGCGAAACGGCGGGTAGCGCATTAGTTCACGCACCCCTGTGGCCTTGCTAAATCCACCTTGCTTTATTTCCAAAACGGACTTGCCGCGAAGAAGTTCGATTGATGCCGACGGATTTTCCAGGCGAATTCGGGCGGCGGCTTCGTTCACTACGTCGCCTAATTCCGGGGCCAGGCGATAGTGCAAGGCGACTGAGTAGCCCTTGTCCTCGATGAGGATACCGGGTCCGCTTTCGGCGATCGCGGCGAATTTGCGCTTAAGCGTCGCATCGAGCGGTACCGTGCGCCGGATATCGAGGCTGTTCCCGGCAATGGGTCGAAACTCGGCGCCATGGCCCCCGACAGCGGGCAGTTGCAACGGCGCGAAGAGCCGATCCAGATCGCTCAGTGGACGCCCGCTGACAAGCGCCAGCGCCCCGCCGGTGCGCTCGCTGAGCCTATTCATGGCGTGCCGAAGGGAGGACGGAACCCGCACTTCGCGCGGTGTCGGCGCGAGGTCCAGAAGGGTACCATCGACGTCGAGCAGGAGGGCACACACCTGGAAATCCGGAACGAGGCAGGGTGCGGCGATATTCATATTCTATTTCTATCCCGGGATCGCTTTACATCGCGCGATTAATTTATTCGACTAAGCTCAGAGGCCGGCAGACGGACTGAAGTGGCCCTGAACGCGTCAACGACTGTGAGACAGCCGGTGTTATTTAAGCTTGGATTCCTAGCCTTTGGGTTTGGGGGTTGATAGCGACCAACAGCGTGGCGCCTTAATCGCGGCCATGCATTACACATTGACCATGCGATCGAGGATTGTGTTGATGCTGTCGATCGACGTGTCGATCCACTCCGCGCGTTTTTCCGCCTCGCTTGCGATGTCTTGAAGTATCTCGACCAACAGGAAGAGGACGAGGAGGCGCTTGCGCGTGCCTTCATCCTCGATCCAGATCGGGCTGTCGCGCGCCGCTTCCATATAAGCCCGGATGAAGATTTGGGAAAATTCGATAAGTTCCTCGCGAAGCCTTGACACGGCGAGTGCCGGGTCGGGAACGAACCGGGCGAGATCGGTTTTCGCGGCCGCAACGACATGCGCAAATGAGCAAAGCATCACCGCGACATCGCGCAGGGGTGACGTTTTGGCGCGCTTTCGGTCAGCCGATAGGGAAGGCCGTTCTTCGAAATCGACAATCATGACATCGTCCTTCACGACCAGGAGGCGGCCAAGACGATAATCGCCGTGAATGCGGATCTTGATCGCGCCATGAGGCTTCTGGGCAAGCTTGTCGATCAGAGCAAAGCACTCTTCCTGCCGGGCCAGAAGGCGTTCGGCCTGGGCGCGCTTGTCCCCGCTTGCGTTCGTGGCGACCGATAGAAGGCGTTTGAAGGCATGCATGGCCATAATTCTTGCCGTGTCCGCTGCCTCGCAAACATCGTCGAACGTCAGCGGCTCGGCCTGGAACGCCGGATCGGCGGTTGGCGTCGCCAGCGCCTTATGCATTTCCGCCGTGCGCGAGCCAAGCCGCCGCATGTGCGGCATATAGATTGCGACTTCCTCATGCCCGGCGCGGTCGTCTTGCCCCGGCGTTAGGGCGGCAGTCTCGAGGCTTCGCTTTAATGCGTCGAGCATCCAGGTCCAGGCGTCGCCCTGATTGCGAACAAAAGTTTGCAGGATCGCGAGCACAGCGCGGTTTCCCGCGCGATCGACGTGCTCGACAACGCCGAGCAAGCGAGGGGAATTGGAGAAGTGCGCCACTTCGGTCAAAAACGGCAGGACCTCGACCTCGGGATCTTCTCCGGTTTGCAGCCGGTGACGGATTTTCAGCATCATCTGGTTGGCAAGGACGAGTGAGGAGTTGCGCCGTCCCGAGCCAATACGACGGATATCGGATGTCTCGATCATGGGTTCGGTGGCGAGTTGAGGCGACGGCAAGAAGGAAATTGTTCCGTCTTGGTCCGTATCCAATCTTTCGCCGCGTCGGAGCGCCGCCAAGATCGCTGGGGCGAACCCTTCGCACGCCTCTGCTTCGTACAGCAGGCCGGTCGAACCACCACGGCGCAAGCGCGCGGCGGCGTGCACGAGGGACGGCCCGTCTTCCCGTTCCGGTTCGGCCGCAAGCGGCGTGAAATAAGTCTCAACCTGGCCGCCAGGCAGTTCGCGGTCGAGGACCGGGAGAACGAAACGGCTCTCTGCTCCATTGCGAAACACGGCGAAGTCCTTGACCGAAACGCTGCCGATCGGCGTACCCGCGTCGCCAAACCAATGTCGCGAGGCCAGGAAGCGCGGCGCCACCGTACGTTCGAATGCGATGCGTTCACGCCCGGCGAGAATCGTTTCGAGCTTGCCCGTGGCGACCAGCGTGAACAATCCCGGCGCCGATTGCTGATCGTGGCGATCCTTGCTCGCCTCCGCCGCCTCGAGCCGGAACCAGAAAAAACCGTAGGCCGGCAAGGTCAAAAGATAGGACCGCAACTCAATCGTCGGAAAGAGGCTGCCGGCGGTAATCTCGATAGGCACGGCATCCTTGAATTCGGCAAGGTCCAGTTCGACCGCTTGCGCCGCTCGCGACACATTGGCGACGCAGAGAATACGCTCGTTTGGACTTTCGCGTAGATAGACGAGGACCTTGCGGTTCGATGGATGAAGAAAACGCAGCGTGCCCCGCCCGAAGGACACATGCGAACGCCGCACCGCGATCATCCGGCGCATCCAGGTCAAGAGGCTCGACGGGCTCGCGAGCTGGGCTTCGACGTTAACGGCGCTGAAACCGTAAACTGGATCCTGGATCGCGGGCAGGAAGAGCTTGGCCGGGTCGGCACGGCTGAAGCCGCCATTGCGATCGAGCGACCATTGCATGGGCGTGCGCACGCCGTCCCGGTCGCCGAGATAGATATTGTCGCCCATGCCGATCTCGTCGCCATAGTAAAGGACCGGCGTGCCGGGCATGGACAATAGCAGCGAATTCAGAAGCTCGATCTTGCGCCGGTCGTTTTCGAGCAAGGGGGCGAGACGGCGGCGAATGCCGAGGTTGATCCGCGCCCGCGGGTCGGCGGCGTAAAAGGACCATAGATAGTCGCGCTCCTTGCCGGTCACCATGGCAAGCGTCATCTCGTCGTGGTTACGGAGAAAGATCGCCCATTGCGCGCCGTCCGGGATCTCCGGCGTCTGCCGCATGATATCGGTGATCGGATGCCGGTCCTCTTGGGCCAGCGCCATGTAGATACGCGGCATGAGGGGGAAATGAAAAGCCATATGGCATTCATCGCCCTGGCCGAAATATTGCGCGGTCTCTTCGGGCCAAAGATTCGCCTCGGCGAGAAGCATCCGGTCCGAATAGCGGGCATCGACCGCGGCCCTGATCTTCTTGAGGACCGCGTGGGTCTCCGGGAGGTTTTCGCAATTGGTGCCGTCCCGCTCGACCAGATAGGGAACGGCGTCGAGCCTCAATCCGTCGACGCCCATGTCGAGCCAATAGGCCATCGCATCGAGCACGGCTTCGAGGACGCGGGGATTGTCGAAGTTCAAGTCGGGCTGATGTGCGTAGAAGCGATGCCAATAAAATGCTTTTGCCTGATCGTCCCAGGTCCAGTTCGACTTTTCCGTGTCGAGAAAAATGATCGGGGCGTCCGCGTAGGCGCGATCCGTTTTCGCCCAAACATAGAAATCGCGCGCCGCCGAGCCGGGCTTGGCCGCGCGGGCACGCTGAAACCAGGGATGCTGATCCGAGGTATGATTGATCACGAGTTCGGTGATGACCCGCAGGCCCCGCTCATGCGCCTCGCGCACGAAACGTTTGAAATCCCGTAGGCTTCCATAGGCGGGGTTTATTCCGCGATAGGACGAAATGTCATAACCGTCGTCGCGCAGCGGCGAAGGATAGAACGGCATCACCCAGATTGCGGTCGCGCCGAGATCCTTGATGTAATCGAGCTTCTCGGTCAGGCCGCCGAAATCGCCGATGCCGTCGTTGTTGGCGTCGAAGAAGGATTTCACATGCAGCTGATAGATAATCGCGTCGCGATACCATCGCAGGTCATTGCGATCAATCATGCCGTGGGGCTCCGCGCGGCCACTAGTGGATTTTGTCGGCGGTTGCCAGATATCTGCATCCCTATAGGCTCGCGATTTTTAAATGAGGAAACGAGAAACCGAACGAATTTTCGCCTGACCGGCGCATACGAAGCACAACCCGCCATGTCAATCGGGATCGCTCCTTTGTTTTCGGAGGTTGGCCCAATGGTCGAGCCGCGCGCGCGGATCTTTCTCGAAACCGCGGTCAACGGGCGCATAAAGCGTTTGCCGGCCGAGCGCTTCCGGCCAGTAATTTTGGTCTGAAAACCCTTCCGGCTCATCGTGATCGTAGGCATAATTCGCGCCACATCCTTCCTAATGATCTTTGGCGGCGTTATTAAACAGTGCATTAGTATTCAGACACTTCAGGCGGGTACGTGAGCGTGTCCTTTTGAATGAAGGATCGGATATTCTCAGCGTTGCGCGTGCCGGAAGAACCCCTCCGCCCAGAGGATGACTGCGAACTCGGGTCCGATGCCCTTGAGGCCGAGCAACATCGCCGCTGGCGCCGGTGTGACGGCGTGGTCCGCGGCAAGCAGCGCATCCTGCTCGCCCTCCACTGCCTTGATCTGCACAAGAAGCAATTCCTGTCAGTCGAGCCCGTGGAAGCTGGGTTGCGATTTCCCGCGACAGTGGCTGAAATCTCAAATCCCAACTTCTACACATAAGTTTTCTACACATAATATAAGTTAATGGCTGCCGAACTCGTCGAAGAACGAGCCCGCCCTTCGGGCTTCCTAACGGTCAAGGTGTAGATTCCCTGCAAGTTTTTGCGACTGGCTCACATTTGAACGAGTTCCAGCCATAACTTTACCATTGTGATTGTCCAATAGAGCTTAAGTTGAGATTGGTTAACTTCAGGCACCTCGCCTTGGCCGTTGGTATCATGGCGGAACTAATCGGACACTTATGCGTTTAAGGCTTTAACTTGGTCAGAAGAAGGTCCTCCCGTGGAGAGCATTGATCTTCTGTACAAAACTGCCGCGATCGTCCCCGAGGGATCGAAGGGAAGACTTGTGGTCGTGTCGAATCGCGTGCCTATGCCCGCATATTCGGCGACGCCAGCGGCGGGAGGGCTTGCCGTTGCGCTCGAAGCAGCGCTCAAGGCACGCGGCGGACTTTGGTTCGGCTGGTCGGGCGAGGCCTGCAAGGAAAGCGAACCCGTCCTGCAATTAAGGACAAATGGATCTCTCAGCTTTGCGGTGTCCGGACTTTCGCGTCGCGATATCGAACAATATTACCAAGGCTTCGCCAACCGGGCGCTTTGGCCGATCTGTCATTACCGCCTCGATCTCGCCGATCTATCGGAATGCAACGCCGCCGCGTATTTCCGGGTGAATGAGCAATTTGCTCGCCAGCTCCACAAGATGCTGCGTCAAGACGACTTTATCTGGGTGCACGATTATCATCTCATTCCCATGGCGTGTTTTTTGCGCGAGCTCGGTTGCGCCAGCCGGATCGGCTTTTTCTTGCATATCCCCTGGCCGGGTCCGGATGTGGCGAGCGCATTGCCCGCCTATCAGCGAATCCTTCGCTCCTTCGGAGCCTATGATGTCGTTGGTTTTCAGACCCAGGCCGACGCCGATAATTTTCGCGATTGCATCGTGAACGCCAACGCCGGGCGGATCGCCAGCGGCGACTGGTGCGAGATCGACGGCCGCCGGATGCAAGTCAGCGCGTTTCCCATCGGCATCGATACAGAGGCCTTCGCCAGGGAAGCCCGGGCCGCCGAAAATAACAGCACCGTCAAACGCATGCTCGCGAGCCTCGAGGGCCGCGCCCTCGTCATCGGGGTTGACCGGCTCGACTATTCAAAGGGCTTGAAGCAGCGAATGGAGGCGTTTGCCGCTTTCCTCGAACGTTCGCCCGAAGCGGCGCGGGCGCGCGTGACCATGTTGCAGATCACGCCAAAATCGCGCTCGGAGGTTCCCGAATATGCCCGCATGCAACGCGAATTGGCGGAAGAGGCCGGCCGCATCAATGGCAAACTCGGCGATGTCGATTGGACTCCGCTGCGCTATATCAACAAAGCAATCAGCCGTTCGACCCTCGCAGGGCTTTATCGCATGGCCCGCATCGGCCTCGTCACGCCCTTGCGCGATGGCATGAATCTCGTGGCCAAGGAATATGTGGCGGCGCAAGTGCCGGATAATCCTGGCGTGCTTGTGCTGTCGCAATTCGCCGGCGCCGCCCATGAACTAAAAAACGCCTTGATCGTCAACCCCTACGATATTGAAGCGACCGCGGCCGCCATCACGCGCGCCTACGCCATGCCGCTCGATGAACGTAAGGACTGCTGGCAGGCCATGATGGCGGTGCTTCGCGCGAATAGCATCCACGATTGGACAGCCCACTTCCTTCAGGCTCTGAGCAACGAACACGAAGGCGAGGAGAGCGACGACACTCTAATCGAGGGCGCTCGTTTGCCCGCCGCCGCCGGCTTAAGCCGGACCGCGCCGGACCGCGCCCGCTTGGACGGCCTATCGGCGCTCTATGATCTTGCCGGAGCGGCGGTGCCTGGCGCTTATTTTTTAACCAAATCCTAGCTGGCGACGGCGAGAAAAGATAAGGGCATCATGCAATTTACCATAATAAGCAGAGTCTCGCATTGATCGCGGCACGGGATCTTTCCCTGTCTACCGGTCTTGCGAATCCAATTTTCAATAATGAGAATGCGGCGCACGCCCATTTCGAGGCGATCCGCTGGCCGGAAACCAAACCTGTCCTTACCATAAACCTGTTTCGACTGGCGTGCAGCCGCGAATCGGGGGCGATGCTCCCTCCCATGAGAGATATGCTCAAACTGATTGGATGGGCAGTTGCTGGGCTGTTCCGATCTGGAGTTTCGCTCGAGGGGGAGATCCTGACGCTGCGCCATCAGGGACGCACGATCTGGTTTAAGTAAATCCAATCACGTTCAAAACGCTTGCTTCGAAAGATCTTTAGCGCGGGGTTCATACTTTAGGTACTTTAGGCGGGACACCCTGCCTTATTTATCTGCCGACGAGAGGGCGCTCGAAGGAGCCGGGTCTCCGGCTCCGGTTCGTTCGGGGTCTTCGATGTTCTTGGCCGGTCCGTCGAGCACGCGGCGGACGGTCAACGCCGACTCAATGCTTGCGAAGAGACTGTCAGTTCCAGATCAAGCGCGGTGCGGATCTGTTCCACGGGGACTTCGAGCTGCTTCTCGGCATGCGGCACCAGCTCATCCGTCGGCAAGCCGCAATGTCCTTCGTCCATAGGCTCGGTCAGCGTATAGGAGATGCCGGCGCGAACCCGGATCATCGCCATTTTTTTGATCCCTAGCTTCATGGCGATCGCATCGGCGGTCTTGAAGCCGATGCCGCGGATGTCACGCGCGAGGCGATATGGGTTCTCCGACATGAACTGCACGGCGTCCGCGCCATAGGCCTTGTAGATGCGCACCGCCCGCGCCGTGCCGACAGCGTGGTTATGCAGGAAGACCATGATTTCTCGGACGATCTTCTGCTCGGCCCAAGTCACGCTGATGCGATCGGCTCGTACCGGACCAATGCCCGTTACCTCGCGCAAGCGCTCGGGCTCTACTTCGATCACATTGAGCACCCTCTCGCCGAAAGCACGCACCAGCTTCTTGGCGTAGACCGGTCTGATGCCGCGAATCATCCCGGAGCCAAGGAATTTCTCGATGCCGTCGAGCGAAGTCGGCTCCGAAGTTTTTAAAAAACTTCGTTTTGTACTGCTGGCCGTGGGTGCGGTCATTGATCCATTCACCCGATGCGGTGACCCACTCCCCGGCAGAGATCACCGCGGCATGCCCGATCACCGTGACGAGTTCGCGGTGGCCGCGTGCCTTGATCCGCAGAACACAGTAACCGTTCTCCTCATTGTGGTACGTGACGCGCTCGACGAGGCCCGCCAGCACTTCCTGGGTAGATGGTTTCGGCTGCGGTTTCATGACAATTGTCGCCTCACCTGTGGTGCCGCTGCGTGCCAGTCCCACGGCATATCGAAGCCGCCGACCAAGATGGCGATTCGTGCCTCTCGCGCAGCCTTCTCGATAGGGACGTAATCCAGAGCATACCGTCGATGCGCCACAGCCCAGCCGATCAGAACCATCCATCGGTTCCGATCCTCATTATTGGCAATGCATTCGGCCACGCCGCGGCCATCCGGAGGGCTATGGCAATAGCCTGTTCTGATCTCTTCCGCGCGTTCGAGCAGCGCTTCTCGCCAGCGATGCGCCAGCATCATGCCGCAGGCGACAAGTTCCTCGTGGTGTTTGACCATCGCATGCGCCTCCGCCCAACTTTGGCCTCAAAACTTAAAAGGAATAGCACTTCAGTTAATGCATCGTTCCCCGTGCCAACAAGATTGAAGGACAACAATGATCCGTACATTTGCCCGCACGGGACTACTTCTCGTGCTTTTGAGCGGATCGTCGGCTTTCGCTTTTAATAACCCGCTCAGCGACATAAGGCTGGCGAACTTTAATCCGCTCGACCGGGGTCCGCTAGCCGACTTTCTAAATCTCTTTCGGGAGCAGGCCATACCGCGCCGGGTCGTCCCTTGGCACCGTGGCTATGCACCGGGCATGGTCGTCATCTCGACGACTGAACGCCGCCTCTATTATGTCCTCGATGGCGGGGAAGCGATCCAGTATGGCGTCGGAGTTGGCCGGGAAGGCTTCACCTGGTCCGGCACGAAGACAGTGACGATGAAACGCGAATGGCCGGATTGGACTCCACCGTCGCAAATGCTCAAGCGCCGCCCCGATCTGCCACGCCATATGCCTGGAGGAATGGATAACCCACTCGGCGCGCGCGCGATCTACCTTGGCTCGAGCATGTATCGCATTCATGGGTCGAACGAGCCAGATACAATCGGGGCTGCGGTGTCGTCCGGCTGCATTCGGATGACCAACGAGGACGTCGTTGATCTTTCCAATCGGGTCAAGTTGGGCACCAAAGTTGTCGTGCTTCGATAAACTGCACAAAAACTAAGGTTATTTCGACGTCGATCGAATTATCCCTATCCGACGGTTCTCCTTTCCTGGTAGAGGGCGACAAGGTCACGCACTTTCTCAGACGGATGGTACGAGTAGACGCTCTTCCCAAGTGGGAGATATCAGCCCGGACAAGGCCAGCGAGTTTGCACACGTAACGTTCCAGAAACTCCGCACCGAATTGCGTAAGCGGAGAGATGCCGATGCCTGAGCATCTCGTTCTGTGTGGCGGCGCAAATCGTGCGCGTGGAGTTTCGACGCTGAGGCTTGCCCTGAGCGGTCGAGCGCAGAACATTACACTCAAGCTGGAAGACATCAGTAAGAAAATGGTCAGGAATGTTCCTGACTTGCTCGTCGACCTCATCGAAATTGCCCCATACGCCTACTGCGCCGACCAAGCAACAAGCCGAGGTGGTCCAGTGCGCGTTGGAATGGGGGCGGACTGGCGCCGAAGCTTTCAATTCGTCATCCTGGTTAGAAACCCGAATCATTGGAACCATCGCGACTTTTGGAACCTCTCTGCTGGACGCTCGCGTTTCTGTCGGAAGACGATTACGAATTTGAATTTGAGAAGGTGACCAATGCAGTTCCAATTCAGGAGACCTGGAGTTCAGCTACGCCGCCTTTGGCGCGGCAGTTGAGGCGGACGAAGTTGTTCTATGCGGGCTGCTGGTCGGGGGTGGATCGGGCATAAAATGTCAAGATTTTCCTTGGTTGCCCGATCGCCGAACCTAAAGTCCGCGACCAGCAGCTCGTGCGCTTGGCGGTGGCCAGCATTTTCCGCTCCGCAGCCACTCTACGGTCTGGAACGTCTTGCGGCTCGCCTAGATGCACCGGTGATGGTCGTCGAAGGCGAAAAGACTGCCGACGCGGCTCAACGGCATTTTTCCGACCACGTTGCGGTGACGTGGCCTGGCGGTTCGAACGCCTACGGCAAAGCTGGCTGGAACCCGCTCGCAGGTCGAAGAGTCAACACATGGCCCGATGCGGACCAGACCGGCGTCAATGCCCCAAATGAGATCGCAAAGTTGGCGATGAGAGCCGGCGCCGCGTCCGTCGTCGTCGTGCCCATTCCCGACGACTTGCCCGACGGGTGGGATCTTGCCGATCCCGTTCCCGACAACGTGCCGATCGGGGAGCTTCTTGATTCTGCGCGTCTGCCCATCCCGGAAATCGAGTTGCCCGCCGGTTACGCTATGACTGGGCGAGGATTGGTCTGGCGTGATCCTTTCGATGACGAGAGGCCTGATCTGTTGCTTGCGGATCAGTTCCAGGTACTCGCCGAATCGCGGGACGGAGATGGTAAGTCGTGGGGCGTTCTGTTGGAATGGCATGACCACGATGGTCGGCGACACCGTTTGCCATTGCCGCGCGCCACGCTGGCGGGAGATGGAGCGGAAGCCCGCCGGGCTCTGCCGAGAGCGTCTTACAGCTTTCCTGGTGGCTGTTCGATCGCCAGCTCGAGTGACTGCGACGAGCCGCGTCGGCTGGCACGGATCGGCGTTCGTCCTCCCGGATCAGTGCATCGGCGCTCTGCACGGAGAGGACCTTCTTCTGCAGGGGTCGGGCGCTATCGAGCATGCATTTCGCGAGCGGGGCACGCTCGAAGAATGGCAGAATCAAATTGCTCGCTATGCCGTTGGCAACAGCAGGCTCGGAGTTGCTTTGCCTGCCGCGTTTGCAGCCGCGCTTGTCGGGAGGTCGAGAGCGGCGGTTTGCATCTCCGTCGCACGTCTTCAATCAGCAAGATCACCGCGCTGGTGGTAGCTGGCTCGGCGTGGGGTGGTGGTGAACCACGTGGTTACGTCCGATCCTGGCGAGCGACCACAAACGGACTTGCAGGTGTCGCGCTCGGGCACTGTGACGCTCTCCTCTGCCTTGACGAGCTCGCGCAGATCGCAGCGCGCCAGGCCGGCGAGGTCGCCTATATGCTCGCCAACGGTTCGGGCAAATCCCGCAGCGCCCGGGATGGCTCGGCACGTCGAGCTGCTAGGTGGCGTCTGCTCTTCCTCTCATCCGGAGAGATTGGACTGTCCGACAAGGTCGCGGAGGACGGACGGGGCAAGCGGCTTTCAGCCAGGCAGCAGGTCCGGGTCGTGGATATTCCGGCCGACCCGGGCGCAAGTCTCGGCCTCTTCGAAGAGCTGCACGGATTTTCGTCGGCGGAAGCGCTCGCGACACATTTGAGGACGGCTGCGGCATCCGTCTACGGAACCGCTGCTCGCACCTTCGTGAGAATTTTCCATGAACGGTCTCATAACCTGAAGGTCACAGGTTCAAATCCTGTCCCCGCAACCAATTTCATATACCCCACCTCAAGGCCGCTCTCTCTGAGCGGCCTTTTGGCTTTTGTCGCCAGCGACAGAATGCCGGCCAGATGGCCGTGCCGGTCGATTAGCAGGCTCTTGCGGCCTTCGTCCTCCACCGGCATCAGCACGATCTTGTCGACCAGCCTGCGGATGATCTCTGTCACCTGCACCTGCGCGTGACCACGACGTGGAATGCGTAAATGCCGTAATCGCCAACCGCCACGCGACGCCGCCGCGCCGGCCACGTTGGAGAATATGCCAGCGTACGCCCATTCCTTGAGGCGGGGAAAACGCAGCACGAGCAAAACGATGGCTCCAAGCACCTTCTAAATCCCGATGATGGTCAGGAAGTACAGCGGGTAGCCAAGAACATGCACGATGCCGTCCACGTTTGGCTTCAAATGCACGGCTTCCGCAGCGCCGCCGCTCCCAAGGAGAACACGAGCAGCGCGGTGGTAGTCCATTAAGCGATAATTTTTGCTTTCACAAATCTCTCCACAATTTTTTGTCACTTCAGCCCCGCTACAACTCCCTCCAGACGGCCGATGAATTTCTGCCAGCCGTACTTCGCGCCTTGGTAGTTGGCCTCCTGATCGGGCCGGAAGCCAGACTGCTCCATGCGCACGAGCGTTCCGCCGCTTGTCGCGATCAACGTCCAAACGACGACGCTCCCCAGCCCCAAGGAGCTCCAGCTGTAGGAGAGCTTTTTGTTGGGTTCGACGACCAGGACTTCGCAATCGATTACGCCGTTCCAATTGGGCATGGGTGTGGAGCGGAAATTAAACCTATGGCCCGCGACAGGCTGGAAGTCGTTGTCCATCAGCCACTCCTTAATCAGCGGGCCTTGCGTGAGAGCTCGCCAGACTTTTTCCAGCGGGTGAGGCAGTTCTTTTTCGATCACAAGTGAGCGCGTAGTGGCAGTAGTCATTGGTCCATCCTTTTGAGTAAGTCTTCGAGGCGATCAAACCGGTCGTGCCAAAAGCGGCTGTAGTAGCTCATCCAGTCCACCAGCGGCGCGAGAGCGCGCGGCCGGGCGCTGTAGTGGGTCTGGCGTCCCCTGTGTCGAGCGCGCACCAGACCGGCTAGCTTGAGGACACCAAGATGCTTGGACACGGCGGGTTGCGATACGCCGGCGTTATCAGTCAGCATCCGCACGGTCTGTTCACCTTCGCGGCTCAGGCGCTCGAAGATCGCCCGACGGGTGGGATCGGCGAGGGCGTTGAAGACGGCGTCAGGTGCTGTGCGCATGAATCAATCATAACTCAATAGTTATGATTGATTCATAGCCATGCGGTTATGAATTGTCAAGCATGAAGGCTGGATCGGCGCGTCCGGCTTACGCCGGACCGGGCTCTACCCGCGCCGCACAGGGCGCTTCCCGAGCCATCTTCGCGTCTCGGCCATTCGGTCACGATCCCTCGCGTGAGATGATTCGGCCAACCTTCGGCTGACTTCCTTCCGTTTTGTATATCTTCAAATCACCCTGTTGCAACCGCAAGGTGATTTGATGAATATCTCGAACGGGTTGAACTGACGGGAATATTCTGATTCTTAAATAAGCCTTCTGATTCAGGGCGGCCTTTGCGATGCAAACGAAGACGATTTGCCGCAAGTTGCGGATCCGCGCGGCAAGCAAGGGCAGTATTATTTGCTGGGGTCAATTCTTCGCCTGATTGTCGTATCGCTGCTGTGCGGACGACGCGGCATTAAGGCGGCATTTCTCTTGGCCGCGCGCCCTATTGACCGACCATGAAAAAAAAACTAAATCTCGTTGCCACGCTGCTAACAACGCTGGATTTCCAGCGCGCTTGCCGAAAGCATTGGTCTGCGGAGCGCCGCTGCGGTCTCGCACCCGGGAGGGTCACCATGGCTTCTGATAGTGTTCCTTACGGCCGCAGGACACAGCACGCTCCTAAGTTGAAGGAAGTCCACATTCTATGGATCACGGCCGGTTTGGGTTGTGACGGGGATTCGGTGTCCATTACAGCGGCCAGCCAACCGAGCCTCGAAGACGTGATTCTAGGGGCCATTCCCGGGTTGCCGACAGTTCATCTGCACAACCCTGTCCTCTCCTATGAGAATGGCGAAGAGTTTCTTGTGCCTTTCCATCAAGCATCTCGCGGCGAACTCGACAATTTCGTTCTCGTCGTCGAAGGCTCGATCCCGAACGAGAAGCTCAGCGGCGAAGGCTATTGGGCGGCGATGGGCGCCGACCCTGCGACGGGACAGCCGATCAAGACCAACGAATGGATCGACCGCCTCGCTCCCAAGGCGTTGGGCGTTGTTGCCATCGGTACGTGTGCGACATATGGCGGGATTCACGCCATGCAAGGCAATCCTACGGGCTGTATGGGTCTCGCCGATTATCTCGGCTGGAACTGGAGGTCGAAGGCCGGCCTGCCGATCGTCAACGTGCCCGGGTGTCCAGTTCAGCCCGATAATTTCATGGAAACCCTGCTCTATTTGCTGCGGCAGCTTGCTGGTCTCGCCCCGATGATCCCGCTCGATGAGGCGTTGCGGCCGAAATGGTTGTTCGACAACACCGTGCACAGTGGCTGTGATCGCGGTTCCTACTACGAGCAAGGCGATTTCGCGCGGGAATACGGCTCACGCAAATGCCTCGTGAAGCTTGGCTGCTGGGGACCTGTTGTGCAATGCAATGTGCCAAAGCGCGGCTGGATGGCGGGCATCGGCGGCTGCCCCAATGTCGGCGGCATCTGCATCGGCTGCACGATGCCAGGTTTTCCCGATAAATTCATGCCGTTCATGGACGAACCCCCAGGGAGCCGCCTGTCCTCAAACGCGATCTTGCCCTATGGTGCGATCATTCGAAGGCTGCGCAGACTGACCAATACAACTCTCAACCAAGAGCCGAGGTGGCGCCACAACCGTCCACAGCTGACCACCGGCCACGAGCCCAATTAAGGAATCCGGGTTCCAACCCGCACAAAAGGGACATGGACATGACCGAATTTGTACGCGAAGTAGAGGGCAAAAGCGCGGCCGCGTCGGCGGCTGGCACGTTGGTCGAGATGAATTGGGACCCGATCACACGGATCGTCGGCAGTTTGGGCATCTACACTAAGATCGACTTCCAGAACCGCAGGGTCGCCGAGTGTCACAGCACGTCGTCGATCTTTCGCGGTTATAGCATTTTCATGAAGGGGAAAGACCCGCGCGACGCGCATTTCATTACCAGTCGCATCTGCGGGATTTGCGGCGACAACCATGCTACCTGCTCTGTCTATGCGCAGAACATGGCCTATGGCATTAGGCCCCCCGCGATAGCGGAATGGATCACCAACCTTGGCGAAGCCGCCGAATATATGTTCGACCACAACATCTTTCAGGACAACCTTGTGGGGGTCGACTTCTGCGAGCAGATGGTCAAGGAGACCAATCCTACTCTGTTCGCACGGGCGGAGGTAACGCCAGCGTCACACGCCGCCGACCACGGCTATCGTACGATCGCCGACATCATGCGGGCACTAAATCCGTTTACCGGAGACTTCTATCGCGAAACTCTGATCGTGAGCCGTTACACGCGCGAGATGTTCTGCCTGATGGAGGGTCGGCACGTGCATCCCTCAACTCTCTATCCGGGCGGGGTAGGAACCGTGCCCTCCGTGCAATTGTTCACCGATTATCTGACACGGCTGGTCCGCTACGTCGAGTTCATGAAGAAATGCGTACCCTTGCACGACGATCTTTTCGACTTCTTCTACGAGGCGCTGCCGGGCTACGAGGAAGTTGGCAAGCGGCGCATCTTGATCGGATGCTGGGGCTCGTTTCAAAATCCGGAGAAGTGCGATTATCAATATGGGAACATGGCGGAATGGGGCCGCGCGATGTACGTCACCCCTGGTGTGATCGTCGACGGCAACCTGGTTACGACAAGTCTTGTTGACATCAATTTACAAATGCGAATTCTGCTTGGCAGCTCCTACTACGACGGCTGGGAAAATCGCGAAACGTTCGTTCGCCAGGACCCGCTGGGCAATGACATCGATCAGAATCATCCGTGGAACCAAACCACGGCTCCCCGGCCGCAGAAGCGGAATTTCGACGGCAAATATTCCTGGGTCATGTCGCCGCGCTGGCTGGACAAGCGCACGGGCGACCATCTTGCTCTCGATACGGGCGGGGGCGCAATCGCGCGGCTCTGGACGACGGCATTGGCAGGACTAGTCGACATCGGCTACGTCAAGTCAACAGGCCATAGCGTGAAGATTTATCTGCCGAAGACCGCACTGAAGCCCGAGATGGAGCTCGAGTGGAAGGTTCCGCAGTGGAGCAATACGATCGAGCGCGATCGGGCGCGCACGTATTTTCAGGCCTATGCGGCGGCGGCGGCGCTCTATTTCGTCGAGCAAGCGCTTGCGGAGCTCCAGGCCGGGCGGACCAAGACCTGGACAGATTTCAAGGTGCCGGACGAAGCCATCGGCTGCGGCTTCCACGAGGCGGTACGTGGCGTTCTGTCCCACCATCTCGTCATTCGCAAGGGCAAGATCGCCAATTATCACCCCTATCCCCCCACGCCCTGGAACGCCAATCCACGCGACATCTACGGCACCCCGGGCCCGTATGAGGATGCGGTGCAGAATACCCCGATTTTCGAGGAGAACGGCCCGGACAAATTCAAGGGCATTGACATCATGCGCACGGTGCGTAGCTTCGATCCGTGTCTGCCTTGCGGCGTTCACATGTTCCTCGGCGATGGCAAGACGCTGAAGACGTTCCATTCGCCGATGTTCGGCGTCGGCAGGTAGTCGTTCATGAGCAGCAAGGACAGGACGCGGCTCGACCGCTCATTGCAGCGCATCGATGCGCTGCTGTCGCAGCTGGAGAAGGTCCCCGATTCAGTCGCGCGAGAGCCAGCGCGCGAGTTGATTGAAATCGTGCTCGATCTGCATGCTTTGGCTCTGGCTCGGATCATGGCGGCCGCAGCCAGTTCCGACGACACGCGGTTGCTCTTAAGCTTGGCCGAGGATGCCCAAATCAAGGCGGTCTTGGTGCTCCACGGGCTGCATCCGGAAGAGATCGAAGCCAGGGTCCGCAAGGCGGTCGACCAGTTGCGCGCCTATCTTGGCGCCCAGGGGATGCGCGTTGAGCTCGCCGAAATCAGCTCGGCAACAGTCCGACTGCGCGTGCACGGCGGCGCGGAAGACAATCGCGCCTGCCGGGCCGAGATCGAGCGGACGCTGATGGATGCCGCGCCCGATCTCGAGGCGATCATCATCGAAGGTCCCGATGCGATCCCGACGGTACAAATGACGGCGCTCGCCGGATAGTTCGGAAGGTGCGTCCGCGCCCTCCACGGATTTGAGACCCGACAGGAGGTGGACGAATGCATACTTCGGTTACATCGTCCGCGGGTTGGGTCGTCAAGCTAAGACGGTTTGTCTGCCCTCCGCCCGCGGAATATTGCGAGCTGTGCCACGTCGAGATCCCTAGCGAGCATCCGCACCTGATCGACATCGCGGACCGTCGGCTGGTCTGTGCCTGCCCGGCCTGTTCGATATTGTTCGATGGCAGGACAGATGGAAAATTCCGCTGCGTTCCGCGGCGGACACAGATGCTGACGGATTTCCGGCTTACCGATGCTGAATGGAATGCCTTGCATATTCCGATCGGCTTGGCGTTCCTTTTCCACAGCGCCCTCGATGGACGCCCCATCGCGCTTTATCCGGGGCCGGCGGGTACGACGGAATCATTCATCGGCGAGGAAGCGTGGTCGATGCTCATCCTCAACAATCCCGAACTTGCGGATTTGGCACCCGACGTCGAAGCCTTGCTCGTAAATCGCACCAAAAGAAGACGCGAATATTACCGCGTATCGATCGACCATTGCTTCGCGCTAGTGGGCCTGATCCGCATCCGTTGGCGCGGCCTGTCAGGGGGCGCCGAAGTCTGGGACGCGATCAACGCTTATTTCGCTCGGCTTCAGGACCCGCGCTCTGATGGAGGTTCCGGGAGATTCCGCCATGGTTGATCTCGAGTTCGCGGTGGTAAGCGCCAGAGTCGAGACCTACGCGGCGTCGCCCTTGCTGGTTTTCAAGCTGAAGGTAACGAATAAAACCCCGGCGACGCCGGTGCAGAATCTTATGTTGAACTGCCAGATTCGTATCGAGCCAACTCGCCGCCGTTATGGCGCGAGCGAACACGAGCGGCTGCTGGATTTGTTCGGTGAGCCGGAGCGTTGGGGTCAGACGTTGCGTGGCTTCTTGTGGGCCCACACCTCTGCGTCAACACCACCCTTCAGCGACGACTGCATGATCGATCTGCCGGTACCGTGCAGCTACGATTTCAACATTGCGGCAACAAAATATTTCTACGGCCTCGAAGACGGCGAGGTCCCGTTGCTACTGCTTTTCAACGGCACGGCCTTCTACCACGATGACAACGGGCAATTGCAGGCCGGGCAAATTCCGTGGAGCAATGAGGCGAGCTTTCGGCTTCCCGTAAACGTCTGGCAGTCGATGATGGACCATTATTATCCCGACAGCGCTTGGCTTCGGTTGAGCCGGGAAGTGTTCGAGCAGCTCTATCGCTACAAGCGCCACAAAGGGCTACCGACCTTCGAACTTGCGTTGCAAGCCCTGCTCGACGAGCAAACGGCGGACACGCGGCCATGAAGCTCGATCACGTCAAGGAGATTGCCGCCGCCGTGCTCTACGAGGGATACATCCTCTATCCCTACCGTGCGTCTTCCATCAAGAACCGGCAAAGATGGACCTTCGGCGGTGTTTTTCCGGCGGACTACGCTTCGTTTGAGGGCGGTGATCCTTCAAGCATGCAGACGCAATGCCTGCTTCGCGGCACCCCGCGCAGCATCGTCGAGGTCCGTGTCAGGTTTCTGCATCTCCTCCCACGTGAAATCGGCCAGTTGCATGATCCCGTGGCTGAATTGGCCCGTGACGCCGTACCTACATTCACCAAAGTGCCCGCGATGGACATCGACGGCATCAAATTCGTTTCCTGGGAGGAAGCAATCGAACGCGAGGTCGAAGCGCCGCCATTAGCGGTCGGCAATCTGGCCGGGACACCCGCGCAGATCGACTTTGCTTTTCCAGGAAAGACCCATCTGGATCCCATTCGTATGGAAGGCGGCCCCATCACGGCGGTTTGGGTCCGGACGGCTCTGAGTATCGAGGGAACGATCGGCATCAGCGCCGAATTTGTTGCAACTGACGTTTGGCGCTTAACCGTGCGCGTCGAGAATCTCACCCCACTACCAGCAGCCGAACGCGAAAACCGTGAGCAGGCGCAACGGCGCGCCCTCGCATCGACCCACACGATCTTGGCGGTGCGCGACGGCGCTTTCGTTTCGCTGCTCGATCCGCCGGACGATTTGCGCGAGGCCGCGGCGCAATGCGACAACCAGGGAACCTGGCCCGTACTTGCGGGTGAGGAAGGCACAACAGATAACCTCCTTTCATCACCGATCATCCTCTACGACTACCCGCAAATAGCGCCCGAGAGCCCCGGGGACCTATTTGATAGCACCGAGATCGACGAGATCCTCATCCTGCGCATTCTGGCGATGACGGATGATGAAAAGCGTGAGATGGCCGCGGGAGATGAGCGCGCCCGCGCCCTGCTCAAGCGCACCGAGGCACTCACTCCGGCGGAACATTGCAAGCTGCATGGCGTAATGCGAAATCCGCGCGCAACAGCCGCTGCCCCGCGCGACACTTGGGTGGCGCGCGAAGCAAACACGCGGCCTGCCGCGCATGCGACAAACGCAGCCTGGCTCAATGTCGGCGATCGCGTGCGGCTGCAACCAAAGGCCGGCGGCGACATCATGGACATCGCCCTGAAGGATAAGGTGGCGATTGTCGAGGCCATCGAGACGGATTTCGAGGACCGCGTTCACGTTGCGGTGACTCTTATCGATGATCCCGGCCGAGATCTTGGGCTCGGACGTTATCCAGGTCACCGCTTCTTCTTCTCGCCGGACGAAGTCGAACGTTGTGGCGACGGGGTTGGATCATGACGCGGATTCTCGTCGCCGGCATCGGCAATATCTTCAAAGGCGACGATGCGTTCGGGGTCGAAGTGGCGCAACGGCTGAGGTGGCGGAGCCTGCCCCTGGTGTGGAGGTGATCGATTTCGGCATTCGCGGAATCGATTTGACCTATGCGCTGCTCGAGGGCTATTCCTCAGCGGTACTTATCGATGCCGCCCAGCGGGGCGGCCAGCCTGGGACGGTCTATGTGATCGAGCCCGACCAACTCACGGGAGATCCAGCCCCGGAGGATCTGTTGATGTCTCCGCACGATCTCGATCCCGCAAGGGTGTTGCGCGTGGCTACCGCCCTTGGGGCCAATTGCGATCACATCATTCTTGTCGCCTGCGAGCCGCTCACCTTTGGCGACGACCTAGAAGGATATATGGGCTTGAGCGCGCCGGTCGCGGCCGCGGTCGACGCGGCGGTAGGCATAGTTGAGCAGGTGCTGCAGGATTTGCTGGCGCCGGCCGTATCTGACCAAGTGCCCGTGAACTCGCCGGCCGATTGAACCGTTATACGTCATCGGATTGATGGCGGAACAGGAGAGTGTCATGAACGGATGGGAACTATTCGGAATCATCGTCGTATTGCTGATCGTAGGCCTAATCGCGGTCAATCTAAGAGACGTGATTCGTTACCTCAAAATTCGGTCCATGTGACCTTCGTTGCGACTTCGTTCTGCGCGATGGAGGATGGAAGGTTTTCGATCCACTGCCTTCACGGGCGGTTTAAGCCGCCCTTTGTCGCATAAGCCGCAACGAAAATACGACGCATCCGCGGACCCTATCGATGACAACACTTGCAATCGAAATTCGTGTGCGGGGACGAGTCCAGGGCGTCGGCTTTCGGCCGGCCGTGTGGCGGTTTGCGCGAGAACTCGGCCTCGCTGGGGAAGTGCTGAATGATGCGGCGGGGGTGCTGGTCCGCGTTGGCGGCAGCAGGTCAAGGATCGACGAACTCATCGACAGGATCAAACGCGAGCCACCCCCGCTGGCACGTGTCGAATCTGTCGAAACGTGCGCCTATGAAGGCCCTCTGTCTGCAGACTTCCGGGTCGCCGAGAGCGTGGCTGGCGCCGTTCACACGCAAATTTCTCCCGACGCGATGATCTGTGCGGAATGCGCGGCGGAAATACTGCGCCCAGCGGAGCGGCGGCACCGCTACGCTTTCACCAATTGCACCCATTGCGGACCCCGCCTCAGCATCGTGAACGGAATTCCTTACGATCGAGCCATGACGACCATGGCGCAATTCGGCATGTGCCCGCACTGTCTTACCGAATATCGCGATCCCGGGGACCGGCGCTTTCACGCCGAGGCTAACGCCTGCCCGGCTTGTGGCCCGAAACTCGAGCTCCTACGGCTCGAGGATGATAACCACGAAAGAAAGTTGCCGCTCGATCCGATCGAGGCGGCTTGCAGCCTGATCGAGGCTGGGGAGATTGTCGCCATCAAAGGGTTAGGCGGGTATCAGATCGCTTGTGACGCCTCGAATGCCGATGCCATCACCCTCCTGCGGCGCGCGAAGAGACGCGATGCGAAACCGTTCGCGCTCATGGCGCGCGATTTGGCGATGATCAGGCGCTTTTGCGCCGTAATTCCAGAGGAGGAGCGCTGCCTCGCCAATCCTCAGGCACCGATCGTTCTCCTGCATGCGAATGCTGCGGAACATCTCCCCGACACGATCGCACCAGGTCTGTCATTGCTCGGGTTCATGCTGCCAACAACGCCGCTTCATCTCCTCATTTTGGAGCGCATCCAACGTCCGCTCGTGATGACCAGCGGCAATGTTTCCGACGAGCCGCAAGTGATTGACGATACGGACGCGCGCGACAGGCTCAAGTCAATCGCAGCCTACGCGCTGATCCATGATCGCGTGATCGCAAATCGCATGGACGATTCGCTGACGCGGATCATGGGGGCAAGATCTCGAGTCCTGCGCCGCGCCCGCGGTTTCGCCCCCGAGCCCCTGCGGCTTCCGGATGGGTTCGAGATGTCGCCCGAGATTGTAGCCTTGGGCGGCGAACTCAAAGCCACTTTCTGTCTGGTGAAGGATGGACACGCGATCCTCTCGCAGCATCAGGGCGACCTCGAGCATTCCGCGGTGTTCGATGACTATCGCAAAAATCTTAGACTCTACGGCGATCTCTTCGAACATGCGCCGGCCGCGTTGGCGATCGACCGCCATCCCGAATATTTGTCTTCCAAGCTGGGCCGAACGTGGGCGCGCAGGGATAAGCTTCGCCTGATCGAGGTGCAGCACCATCACGCCCACATCGCCGCCTGCCTCTCGGAAAATGGATATCCCCTTGCGGCGCCGGCCGTGCTTGGGATCGTTCTGGATGGATTGGGGTGGGGCGATGATGGGACGATATGGGGCGGAGAATTCATGTTCGCAAACTATCACCGCTACCATCGGATAGCCGCCCTGAAGCCGGTCGCCATGCCAGGCGGCGCAAACGCCGTACGTGAACCCTGGCGGAACCTCTACGCCCAGCTCACCGCCGACGGAGCCTGGACGGGATTTCACGCGGAGTTCGGCACACTCGATCTTTTTCGCTACCTGTCGAGCAAACCGCTGGCCGTGCTCAATTCCATGATAAGGAATGGGCTCAACGCACCCAAAGCTTCCTCTTGCGGACGCCTATTTGATGCGGTCGCCGCCGCACTCGATCTCTGCCGCGATCGCCAGGCCTATGAAGGCGAAGCCGCGATGCGCCTCGAGGCCATTGTCGCCGGGAAAATGCTTGACGATGAGGCCGAGGCGCTGGCTTATCCGCTGGCGGTTGAGGTTCTCGATAATCAAAATCTGCCGGTCCTGGACCCCTTGCCGATGTGGGATGCGATCCTCGCGGATCTCATGAACGCGACACCCGCGCCGCTGATCGCGGCTCGCTTCCACAAAGGCCTGGCCCGCGCCATCGTCGCGATGGCGGCACGGCTGGCGGGCGCCCCAAACCGTCGTCAATTCTCCACGGTGGCGGTGTCTGGCGGATGTTTCCAGAACCGCATTCTCTTCGAGGCAGTGGTTCGAGGTCTGGAGGCGGAAAGCTTCATTGTGCTCACCCACGCGCAAATCCCCGCCAATGACGGCGGCCTCGCCCTGGGCCAAGCGGCAATCGCCGCTGCCCAACTTATGCAATTGGTAACGAAGGCGGACGGAAGGACGGCGCCATGTGCCTCGGAATCCCTGGTCGAATCATAAAGATCGACGACGTCATGAATGAGGTCGCGACCGTCGATGTCTGCGGAGTCAGGCGCCAGATCAATATTACCTGCATAATCGACGCGGACCATCCCATTACGTCCTGCGTCAACGACTGGGTCCTGGTCCATGTCGGATTCGCGATGAGCCGGATCGACGAGGCGCGGGCCGTGGAGACGCTCAAGATTCTCACCGAATTGGGAGAAGCCCAAGCCGAACTGAAAACGATCTTCGAATCGACGACGCAGGCGTTGGGATAGGAGTTCCGTGGCATGTCTGTTCAATCCGGTCTCAAGGATCTCTATCCCTTCTTGCACGGCCAGCGGCAGGATCCGGCCAAGCTCCATCAATCGTTGCTCTATTCGGTCGAAGAAAAAGCCCGTGACTCACGTGATACCAACGCCCGCTTTTTCAGCGAACAGGCGCCGACACTTATCGCCACTGCTCATGCCCTTGCCAATGTCTATCGGCGTGGCGGACGCTTATTTTCCATGGGAAACGGAGGATCGAGCTGCGATGCATCGCATGTCGCCGTGGAATTTGTCCATCCTATCACGGCTGGCCGCCCAGCGCTCGCCGCGATCAACCTCGTCGCCGACATCGCGATGATTTCCGCCGTCGGCAATGACGTCGGATTTGACCATGTGTTCGTGCGCCAAATTATCGCCCAAGCGAAGGCCGGCGACGCTCTTATCGGCATTTCCACCAGCGGCAATTCGGCCAACCTCATCTCTGCCTTCGCCAAGGCAAGGGAAATGGGGATCGTCACGATCGGACTTGCCGGAGGCGATGGCGGGAAATTGAAAACGGCGGGCGTCGTCGACCATTACCTGATCGTGCCGACCACCTCGATCCATCGTATCCAGGAGTGTCACGTCGCTGCATATCATATTCTCTGGGATCTTGTGCATACGCTTCTCGCCGACGATCGTGGATCGGCCGTAGCCAAGGAGACGTCGCATGAAATACGTCGATGAATTCCGCGATCATGCAAAGGCTCAGATTCTGGTTGAAGAAATCCGGAGCCTTGTCCGCACCATGAATTTGAATATTGAGCACCCGATCCAAATCATGGAAGTCTGCGGCGGACACACCCATTCGATCTTTCGCTACGGGATCGAGGGCATGTTGCCCAAGGAGATCGAGCTGGTTCACGGCCCGGGATGCCCTGTCTGTGTGCTGCCGATGGGACGGGTCGATGATTGCGTCGCGATCGCCGAGCGGCCGGACGTCATTTTCACGACTTTCGGCGACGCGATGCGTGTTCCCGGCTCCAAGAAAAGCCTGCTGCAAGCAAAGGCCGAAGGCGCCGATGTGCGCATGGTCTATTCGCCGATGGACGCTTTGGCGCTTGCACGAAAGAATCCTAACCGGGAGGTCGTCTTTTTCGGCATCGGCTTCGAGACGACAATGCCATCGACCGCGCTGACGATCTTGAAGGCGGAGCGCGACGGTATCAGCAATTTTTCGGTTTTCTGTAATCACATTACCATCGTGCCGACAATCAAGGCCATTCTCGACAGCCCCGATCTGCAGCTTGCGGGGTTTCTCGGCCCCGGCCATGTGTCCATGGTGATCGGTACCGCGCCCTTCGAATTCATCGCGGACTATTACCGCAAACCGATGGTCATTGCCGGTTTCGAGCCGCTCGACATCCTGCAATCCATTTGGATGGTGCTGAAGCAAATTATGGAAGGTCGATCCGACATCGAAAATCAATATGGGCGCATCGTGCCGGACGCCGAAAATGCGCCTGCGCTCGAGGCGGTTTCGCGCGTCTATGAGCTAAGAGCGTTTTTCGAGTGGCGCGGGCTCGGATCGATCGATCATTCGGGGGTAACCTTGCGCGAGGAGTACGCGCGCTTCGACGCCGAAAAGCGGTTCACGATTCCCAATGTAAAAATCGCCGACCCAAAATCTTGTCAATGTGGGGAGGTCCTGAAGGGTGTCATCAAACCCTGGCAATGCAAGGTGTTCGGTTCGGCTTGCACTCCCGAAAGGCCGCTCGGAGCGTTGATGGTGTCGTCGGAAGGAGCCTGCGCCGCCTATTTTCAATATGGTGGCGTGAAGCGGCACCATGAAGATTCGGAGCGAGCGGGCATGGAACAGGCGGGGGCAGCATGAATATGCTCCCCTTTCGCCGCACCAGGCAGCTCGGCAAGATCCATGTGCCGACAGTGACGCTCGCTCACGGCGGCGGCGGCAAGGCGATGAAAGACCTGATTGACGACGTTTTCGTCGCCGCCTTCGACAATGCGGCATTGGCTCCGCTGGAGGACCAGGCTCGTCTCGATCTGGCGAGCTTGGCCTGGCACGGCGACCGTCTCGCTTTCACGACGAATTCGTTCGTGGTCCATCCCCTGTTCTTTCCCGGCGGCGATATCGGCAAACTCGCAATCTGCGGCACGATCAATGACCTCGCCGTAGGAGGCGCCGTGCCGCTTTACATGGCTTGCGCGGTCATCGTTGAAGAAGGCATCCGCATTGATCTTATCCGTAAGATTGCCCTTTCGATGGCCCGAACCGCACAGGACGCGGGCGTCCAGATCGTGACGGGAGACACCAAGGTCGTCGAGAGGGGCGCGTGCGACAAGCTTTTCATCACGACAACGGGAGTCGGCGTGATTCGAAAGGGAGTCGAGCTCGGCGCGCATCTTGCCCAGCCAGGCGATATTGTGCTGGTTAACGGAGTGCTTGGCGATCATGGCGCCGCCGTCTTGACGGCGCGGGGCGACATGGCTCTGGATGCGGCGATTGAGAGTGATTGTGCGGCGCTGCACGATCTCATCGAGAAGCTGCTGGTTGCCGCGCCGGGCATCCGCTGCTTACGCGATGCGACACGAGGCGGACTAGCGACAGTCCTCAATGAGATCGCGGATGCCTCGCAAGTTGCGATCGAGATCAAGGAGACCCAAACTCCAATCCGCGAGGATGTTCGGGGCTTCTGCGAAATACTGGGCCTCGACCCCCTCTATCTGGCCAACGAAGGCAAAATCGTCGTTGTCGCGCCGCCTGAAAGCTCCGATAACGCGCTTGCCACCCTACGTGCGCACCCACTCGGCAGCAGCGCCAGTGTGATCGGGACGATCTGCGAAGGAGAGGCTGGCCGGGTCACGATGCTCACCGCGTTCGGAGGCAAACGCATTGTGGATATGCTGGTCGGCGAACAATTGCCGCGCATCTGTTGAGTAGACCGTCATGCACGAGCTCGCCATCACATCAAGTTTGGTCCAGCTTGTAAGCGATGCGGCTCGGGGGCGCCGAGTTCGCCGGATCACGCTCGAAGTGGGAACACTGTCAGGCGTGATGACGGAAGCGGTCGCATTCTGCTTCGACGTGGTGGCCAAGGAAACGCCGCTCGAGGGCGCGACTCTCGAGATCCGAATGATCGAAGCGCGCGCCCGGTGCCTGGAATGCGGCGCCGAGTTTGCCACGCCAACCCTCTACGCCCCCTGTTCGTGCGGCTCGCTGAACTTCGTGCGCCTGCAGGGCGAGGAATTGAATATCAAGAGTATGGAACTCGAGGAGGCTGCTTGATGTGCGCGACCTGCGGATGCGAAAGCGAGAAGAAGGCGACAATTCTCAATCTTCAGACGGGGGCGGAGACAACGGTCGTATATGATTCCGAGCCTCATCGCCATGTTGAGGGACATATCCACGCCGACCATCTTCATGACCACTCTCACGCTCGTCCCCATGGACCAGCCAGCGAGGACGCTGGCGTAGGTCACAACGCTGGCCCCGGCCATCAGCATGCTCACGACGATCATCATGAGCACGCTCATCGCCATGAAGACCACCAACACGATAATCATTTCAAACCATCGCCCGGCGCCACGGTCGAGCTGGATATGCGCATTTTGGCCAAGAATGACGCTTTGGCCGCGAAGAACCGAGCCTGGTTTGCGGGCCGCGAAATTCTGGCGCTCAATCTGGTCAGTTCGCCAGGCGCTGGAAAAACGACTTTGCTCGAACGAACCATTCGTGATCTTCGACAAGAGCTGCGACTTTTTGTTGTGGAAGGCGATCAGGCGACATCTAACGACGGCGAACGGATTCTTGCGGCAGGTGCCCCTGTCATACAGGTCAACACTGGCGCCGGCTGTCATCTCGACGCGGACATGGTCGCTCGCGGATTGGCGCAGCTGAGACCGGAGACCGGGTCCGTCGTCATGATCGAGAACGTCGGCAATCTTATCTGCCCCGCTCTATTCGACCTAGGCGAGCGCGCCAAAATAGTTGTCCTTTCGGTGACTGAAGGCGAAGACAAACCGCTCAAATACCCGCACATATTTCGTGCCGCCAACCTCGTGATTTTGAACAAGTGCGACCTCTTGCCACATCTCGATTTCGATGTCGCGCGCGTCATCGCGAACGCGAGGGAGGTCAATCCCGACATTATTGTTCTGAAGGTTTCAGCCCGCTCGGGAGAAGGTCTCGATGCCTGGTATGATTGGATCCGCCAGGAGGCATCGCGGATGCGTGACGCTGCGTTCACATGAAAGCCCAATCAAACCTGACTGGACTTAACCAAGTGTGACGACGCCGGAGGTGTTGCCTCGTGCGTAGTTTCCTCCAGCAATCTTCCAACGTCGCAGCCCGAAATCTGCGTGGCAAAGTCGTTGGCATATATATCCTTCTGATCGCCGCTAATTTGGTGGTATGGGCCTGGGCGCTCATCACGTTTCGGCAGTTTCCTCTGCTGCTGGGAACGGCGTTTCTGGCCTACAGCTTTGGGCTGCGGCACGCTGTCGATGCGGACCACATCGCGGCCATCGACAACGTTACCCGCAAGCTCATGCAGGAACGCAAAAGGCCAGTCGCGGTAGGGCTCTTCTTCTCACTTGGCCATTCGACGATCGTAGTCCTGGCGTCGGTGGCCGTTGCGGCGACCGCGGCCGCCTTCAAGGATCAGCTCGAATCTTTCCATACGATTGGTGGGTTTGTCGGAACTCTTGTCTCAGCGAGTTTCCTTCTGGCGATCGCAATCATCAACATCATCATTCTGGCCGGCGTCTACAAGACGTTCCGCCATGTCAAGGCTGGTGGTCGCTATGTCGATGAAGATCTGAACATGCTGCTGGCGCAACGAGGGTTCCTGGCCGGGATTTTTAGGCCGCTGTTTCGGATCATCGGTCAAAGTTGGCACATGTATCCGCTAGGATTTCTGTTCGGGCTCGGTTTCGACACGGCGACGGAAGTCGGGCTGCTCGGCATCTCGGCGGCAGAGGCGTCCAAGGGGCTGTCGGTCTGGTCAATCCTGGTGTTTCCGGCGCTTTTCACAGTCGGCATGATGCTGATCGATACGACCGATAGTATTCTTATGTTGGGCGCCTATGGCTGGGCCTTCGTGAAGCCGATCCGCAAGCTCTATTACAACATGACAATTACCTTCGTATCCGTGATCGTGGCGTTGGCGGTCGGTGGCATCGAGGTGCTAGGTCTGATCGGCGACAAGCTGAGTCTAGATGGGCCGTTTTGGGGAATGATCGGTAGCCTGAATGATAATTTTGGCGTGATTGGCTACGTCATTATCGGCATTTTCGTCTTGTGTTGGATCGTCTCCTTCATGATCTATCGGGCAAAACGATACGACGAGATGGAAGTCCGGATGACCGCTCAATAGAACCACCCGATCGGATGAAGTGTCTGGCGAACCTTGCCTGGCCTCGTCGGGGATCATATCGATTTCCGCGAGACCGAAGCCGGTAAGGTCGAGGTCGAAGTCGAGATCTAGAGCGGGATGATGTTGGATTGAATTGATGGGGGATTCGCAAGTGGGGAGAAATCTGATTCAAGCTGTCGGCTGGATGGAGGCTGGCATGGATGGCGAGACCCTATTCATTGGATTTGCGGGAGCGGCCAGTTGCGTGTGTTGCCGCGGGCGAGAGCGTTCGGTCCATTGCGGCGGTTTTGCGAGTGAGCGCGGCAAGCGTTGTTAAGTGGTCGCAGCGCCTTCGCGCGACGGGCTGCGCGGCCGCCGGCCCGATGCATGGTTATCGACCAAGGCTGTTGCCGCCGCACCGCGACTGGCTTCTTTCGCGCATGGGGAACGGCCGCGACTTCACGTTGCGCGGCCTTCAGGCCGAACTGGCTGAGCGCGGCGTCAGGGTCGATTACCGGACGGTCTGGAACTTCGTCCACGCCGAGGGGCTGATCTTCAATAAAAGCGTACTGCCAAGCGAACAAGAGCGCCCTGACATCGCCCGCTTCCGAGCGCGGTGGAAGAAGTCTCAGGGAGCTCGAACTCCAAGCGCCTCGTCTTCATCGACGAAACCTGGGCGATCCTTCGACCTTATGGCCTACTTAATGAGAGCCGGAACGGGGACGTGTCCCCGGGCTAATCGCGCGGCGACGCTGGTTCGCGCCCCGATCCCGGCCAAGCTGGCGCCCGCCCCGAAGCGGTTAAGCCAGAGCCCCAGCTTGCGATACCAACTCCGCGCGAAAACGCCGCCCCGGCCGGTTGAGCCGTGGCGGCGCTTATGGCTGCCATTTGATTCTGGCCGGGCCTCTCGGCCGGGCCTTCGCCTGGCAGCGTTACTCAGTATTTGGCGACCACCGGCGTGGACGGCCAGGCGAATTTATAGGTCAGGCCAACACGGCCGGTCTGCATGGTGTCTCTCGAACTGTGGTTGGGATTAGCGAAAATGAGAGGAGGGATCCCATTAACGAGGGACCCGAAGCCCGCGGAATTGTAGCCCAGCGTGCCCCAATCATAGTAGCGGTATTCGGCCCGCGCCGTCCAATTGCCGTAGAAATTATATTCGAGGCCGCCGCCGACATCGTAGCCATAGCGGTTGACGGAGAAGAAGTTGGTAACCCCAGGCGCATCGCCCTGTAATTGTATTTGGCTGCGGATGTCGCCATAGGCAAAGCCGCCAATCGCGTAGATGAGCAAGTGGTCGAAGGCCCAGCCGAGGCGGCCGTCGACCGATCCGAACTGGCGGATCGAAGTCTCCAAATAATCAAGCGGAGGGGCCGAGGCGGTTCCGGTGACGCCGGCGAAATTGTATTCCGCCTGCGCGCCAACGACGATTGGCCCCGAAAACTGGTAATTGAACCCGAGGTGAATGCCACCGAAAACCCCCGAGCTCCCGTAGCTGTCGGAAACGTCGGAGCCGAAGAACGTGGTCTGGTTAACCGAGGTCCGGCCTGCTCCGCCGCCGACCTGGGCGCCAAGTTCGAAGCCTGTCCAGGTAAAGACAGGCGGAGGCGGAGGCGGAGGCGGAGGCGGCACGCCAAGATCCGCCGCGTAGGTGGATGTTCCGGTCAATAGAACGCCAGCCGCCGCGCCAGCCAAACACCGCAAGAAATCTCGCTTCATGGAATCGCTCCCCTCTGTCATTACACCTTTAGCCGTCGTTGTCAGCATTAACTCTTACCACCAACGCAAAACCTAACAAGCGCGCCGGAGCCACAATGCCGCGTTAATCGCGCAACGAAGTTGCAATTTCGCGGTGTGTTGCATTTTTGTTGCACCTCCGCTAGCGGATTTCTTCTGAGAAACCCCGGCGGATTTGGAACATGGCAAATCCCCGCCGGCGTGGCTGGGCTCTGCCCAGCAGGAGAGGGTCCCTCTTAATATCGAGAAGTGCTCCTTTTTTGGTAACTGTCGCGGCAGGCGGAGGGATTTTGCCAGGCCAGATGGGTCTTGCGTCAAGCCGTTAATGCTGTTCCAGCCCTGCTTCCTTGGCGGTCGAGAAGATGCGCGCACGGCCGTAAAATCGGTCGCGCCTTTCAGCATACGGGAGCCGCCGGAGATTTTCCGACCTTCATCATTCAGCCGCCGCGTTCGGCTTGATTGTTGGCGATGGGAACGGCCGCATCGCGAAGGAAGCGCAAGGTATCCTTGCGCGTTGCGAGCCGCAAGAAAAGCAAGAGAAGCAAGAGAAGCAAGAGCAGATTGTGTCCCACCTTTGCGCCGCGCCGCCTCTTTTCGTCTTCTCGTCTTGGCGGGCGCGCGGCGAATGGCTGGCGAAGGCTTGGCAGTGGTCGCCTCGAAGCGGTCGTCGCCCACGCCGGCTTTTGGCGCGGTCCACTGCGCCATCCGCTCCGCATGCTTGCCGGTCAGCCGCTCGGCGGCGACGCCGGCGCTCTTCTTGGAGAGGCGGCGGAAGCCCATGCGCGATGCGTCCCAAACCCCGCCAGCTCTCCAGCATGGCGACGGGGCAGGTGGCAGCCTGCGACCCGCGGCAGATCTCGACCTCGCGCGGCCGGTCTCGCCGTTGATTCCGTCGCGCCCGCGGCGGCCGTCCGCGCGGCCAACTTGCAGGATCGCGCGAGCCGGTGTCTGTTCGAACGCCTCACCGAACTCGGTGCCGTGCCTAACTTTCCGGGCGGCCAAGTTTTCGCCTCCATGGTCTGTAGCGGTTTCCGACAAAGGGGGAATCGATTGGCGGTAAGCAACTGACCGCGATTCTCGACGTCATCAAGGCCGATCTCTGCCAAGCCGAACAGGATGCCACGTGGCTGATTGCCGAGACGGAGACCGCACTCGGCGTATTCCAGGATCAGACGCGCGCACGGGAGAAATTTTCCGCAAACGGAGGACTTAGCGAAGCGGTCGCGGCGCGCGAAAGGGCGACCGCGAAGATCAATGACGCGCTCGAGCTTTACGTCGAGATCGCGCTCGCGAAGGACCTTCTCTCGGCGGCAATGGACAGGATCCGCGCCGAGCAACAGGATCCCTTGATTCGTCGCGCCAGCGCCCTGTTTTCTGCGTCGACCCAAGGCGCGTTCGGCGGCATCGATACCGATATCGATGAACATGGAAATCCGGTCATCGTCGGACGGCGCGCCTCGGGCGAACGCGTGTCCGTTACGCGGATGAGCGATGGGGCGCGCGATCCGCTCTTTCTCGCATTCCGGATCGCTAGCATCGAGCAATATTGCGCGGCTGCCGAGCCGCTGCCTTTCGTCGCCGACGATCTACTCGTGCATTTCGATGACGATCGCGGTGCCGCGGCACTCGGGCTTCTGGCCGAGCTCGGCAAGACGACGCAGGTTATGTTGTTCACCCATCATCGTCATGTGAAAGAAGACGCCGAGGCGCTCGCCGCCCGCAATGCGGCGACACTAATTGATTTGGTAAGTGCTTGACCGCGTCTATCAGCGGATTTTTATCGACACGTATTCGAAGCTGGCGTTCGCCAAACTCTATGATCGCAAGACGCCGATCACGGCGGCCGAACTCTTGAACGGTCGGGCCGCGCCCTTCTTCGACGAAAATGAGGTGAGGCTCTCGCGCGCGCTGACCGATCGCGGCATAAATTATTGCGGCAGTCCCGAGCATCCCGAATGCGAACTCTATATCTCCATCGAGAATATCGACCTTACCCGAACCAAGACCAAGAGCCCGCGGACCACTGATGTGATTGACAAGAACTTTTTTCAGCAATCTGCGGTGTCCTTGGGACGTAAAAGTCCGGATTTGATCCATCGGACCATGTCAGATTTCGCCGTTCATCTCATGGCGGCGAGTTTGGCGAGCGGGCCGCCTTGTCAATGATCGCTTTGCGACCGCCGGAGGCGGCGGCCCTAATACCAAGTCTCGCTGATCACGACCGATAGGCCCACTCTCTTGTTCCGATGGAGATGATTTTCCAGGGCATGTCGATGAGCTTGTTCCAGGCGAAGCAGCAGTGGTCGAGAATGTCGTCGTAGGATTCGAAGACGCGGTTCGAGAGCCAGTTGTCGCGCATGAATTGCCAGATGTTCTCGACCGGATTGAGCTCGGGCGATTTCGGCGGCAACGGCAAGAGCGTGATGTTGTCCGGGACGGGAAGCTTCGCCGAGACATGCCACCCGGCCTGATCGAGAAGAACGAGCGCATGCGCGCTTGGTGCGACCGCAAGCGAGATTTCTTCGAGATGCAGGGCCATGGCCTCGCTGTTGCAGGAGGGTAGTACGAGCCCGGCGCCTTTTCCTTCGGCCGGGCAGATGGCGCCGAAAATATAGGCTGAACTCGTCCTCTGGTCGTGCGGCGCCGAAGGCCGTGTCCCGCGTTTCGCCCATCGGCGGGTGACCTTGTTTTTCTGCCCGATCCGAGCTTCGTCTTGAAACCAAATCTCTATCGGCTTGCCAGGAGCCTCTTTTGCGGCGGTCTCCTCCACGAGGGCGAGAAAGTTTTTTTAAAAGCCGCCGCGGCTTCCTCGTCTTGCGCATGATGGCGCGGTCGCGCCGAGAGCTTGCGAAAGCCCATATGCCGCAGCTCGCGGCTGAGCGTCGGCTTGGAGATCGAAACCCGGAACTCTTCGAAGAGCCACTGCGCCAGATCGATCAGCCGCCAGCGGACGACGCCATGCAGGGCGGGAATCGGCCCATCTTCCACGACCTGCCGCAAGGCTTGGCGCTGGCGCTCGCCGAGGATGCTGGGAGCGCCCGGCGCTTTGCCGGTCAAGAGACCATCAGGACCTTTGGCGTTGAAACGGACAACCCAGTCGCGCACGATCTGCACCCCGACCCCGCCGATCCGCGCCGCATCCGGCCGCGAGCCGCCATCATAAATCTCGGCCAGTGCCAAGAGACGCCGGGTCTGATCGGGGTCACGCGATCGCCGCGCCAGCATGCGCAGGCCAATCGTGTCAAAGTCAGAGCGAAGCGGAACCGGAGTCGACATGGCAAACTCTCCCAAAAGCTGTTTGCCATGGTGAATCAGATAAATGCCGATTCGGGAATCCGCCTCAGGAGTCAAACTTTCAGAGACTTGGTATAAGGCCGTCATTGACAAGCGCGGACCCGGCTCGGCGATAATGTTCGCCGCGAGATGAACGGCGAACTACGAGTTCCCGCGCCAATGACCGAAATCTCAAGTCCAGACTGTTACACTTTTGAGATTCTTGAAGGGCGCGCGATCTGCACTATCCTTAAAAGCGCGCACGGGCAACCGCGTGGCAAAGAGCGGGGCAAGAGGTGAGAGCCCTGCCGCGCAGCCTTTATCGTCGCTCCTCATTTGCGGCGCCTGTGCGCGCCTTGGTTGCTGGCTTAGGCCCTCGTGGGTTCCAGCCGGCGACGAAGCGAGTGTAGGCCGCCTCGGCCTGCTCGACCCAGCGCCGCTCCTGCTCGCGATAGCTCCTGATGTTGTAGGCATGGGCCGCACCCTTCCGGCCGCGTGCCGGTTTGTGCCCGGCCTTGAGCTCGAGATCGCGCAGCTTCCTGGCATGTAGCGCTGGACGCGCCAACAGATAGCTCTCGTTCTTCGTCAGCAGATGCCAGACCAGGATGGCAAGCTTGCGCGCAGTCGCGACAGCTGCCACATGCTGACCCCGCCTGGCCCTCACCCGAAGGAAAAAGGCCCGCAAGGGACCAGGCGTTCGCGCGGCTGCCCAAGCCGCCTCAACCAGCATGCCGCGCGCATGTCCGCGTCCTTGCTTCGTAATCCGCCCATGGTAAGCGGGCCCCGGTCCGGATTGCCGGACGCTCGGATTCAGACCGATGTAGCTGACGAGCTTCTGCGGCCGCGCGAAGCGCTCGACATCTCCAACCGCCGCCTTGATGGCCAGCGCGACGATCATATGGATGCCTGGAATCGTCATCAGCTGCTTAATGCTTTCTTCAGCCAGCGCCGAGCGGGCAAGATCACGCTCGACCACTCTCAGATCCTCGCCGAGCCGATCGAACTCGCGCAAATGCCGCTCGATGGCGAGACGCTCGTCCTCGGGCACCATCTGCTCGGCAAGCCAGGCGCGGCCCTTGGGTCCACATAGATCCTGATGAGGGCAGGATGGGATCAGGTGCGCATGCAGGATCGATTGGATGATGTTCTTCAGCCGGGAACGCTGGCGCACGATCTGATTACGGCGGGTGACCTGCCGGCGCAGCGCCTGCGTCGGCTCATCGGCGATCCACACCTCCGGCAGGAAACCGCTTGCGTAGAGCTGCGCCAGCACGCCGGCGTCGGTCGTATCGGTTTTGATCTTGGCGTGCGCAATGATCCGCACCTGCTTCGGGTTCGCGATTACGACCCGCTTCACGTGCGGCCCGATCACGGCGGCAACTGCGGCTGCATTGCCGGTTGCCTCGACGACGACAACGTCATCCTTCGACAGCGCCGCTGCGAATTTCTCCAACAGATCGCGTCGCATAGTGACGCGCCCTAATCGCTTGAGCCTGCCGTCTTCCAAAGCCTCCGCCTCGGCAAAGGCGCGGTGAATATCCAGTCCGATGACGCGCATGCCTGCTTCCTTCGTCTCTCGCTCGTTTGAAACGGGAGCTGGCGGGCGACACGACACCTACTGATCCGCGCTCACGGCGCATCCGGGCAAGTCGCAAGGGGCGGCCATGTAACGAGCTCGGGCTCTCAGCCCAACGTCTATCGGCGGCCTGCCCGCACCTTCGTGCTCCCGGTGCCCCGTGTCCCAGATGGGCTCACCATAACACCATTCTTTGCGGGAACGGCCTGACACTCAAAGGCACCACACGTATCATGCCAGATAATGGCATCGCTGAGCGCTTCCACAAGACAGTGCTCAATGAGTTTTACCGCATTGCCTTTTGCAAGAATATCCATGCGGCGATCGGCGAACCGCGGAAAGCTCTCGACGCATTGGTGACGGAACAAAACGAGGTCCGGACACATTAGGGACGCTCTGCATCGGCAAGACGCCGATGCAAACTTTTCTTGACGCCCGCGGTGTCGCGCGGGACAAACAGATAGGCGATCAGTTCGGCGCTCAACTGGAGGCGTGAAACTCAACCAGCCAGTTCCTGCCGTCCGTCAGATCAAATAGAAACTTATACAATATGCGAAGATATGCATTGAAGGGCGCTTGATGACGGCGGAAGTTTTGGAACTCGACGGTTTGGCTCTTCGCATCGCCGCCGGGCAGAGGCTTATCGGCGCCGATCTCGGCGCCAAGACCATCGGCCTTGCCCTCTCCGACGTGGAGCGGCGGATCGCGACGCCGCTTGTGACGATCCGGCGTACGAAATTCGCGAAGGACGCGGCGTGGCTTGTCGCGCTCATGGAAAAATTCGATGCCGCGGCACTCGTCATCGGCTTGCCGCTTAATATGGATGGATCGGAAGGTCCCCGTGCTCAGGCCGCCCGCGCCTTCGTGCGCAATTTTGGGCCGCTTTCGGCGCGCCCTTGCGTCTTTTGGGATGAAAGGCTTTCGACCATGGCCGTCACCCGTTCGCTTATCGCGCAGGACGTCTCCCGCGCCAAGCGCGCCGGAGTCGTCGATAGGATGGCGGCCGCGTTCATTCTCCAGGGGGCGCTCGACCGGTTGCGTGTCCTTGGCCCGGCCGCGTAAGCAAACCAGCATTGTGGATTAGCGGAGGTTCCTCGCCCAAAGTTTCCGATCGCCCGGCGCCATTGCAGCCTCGATGGTTCAGGTAGGCGGCATGAAAATTTGCACGCGATCCGCCGGAAAACCGTAAAGCTTGCCGGTTTGCGTCCATTCCCGCGCGCGGAGCGCCAGGATCTTTGGCGCGAGCTCTTCTGGTGTCCTCGGGCTCATCGGGTCCTCGCCCGCCGCGCTAATCTCTCTCCGCGGCGGCCCGGGATTACATGGGCGCCCGCGCGGGCAAGCGCGCGCCACCGCGCGGCCGATACTACGCGACGCGCCGGTCATCAGGGCGATGCGGCCGTCAAGCGTGCGACGCATAAATCTTGTTCAGGCGTGCAACGGGCCCAAGCCCTTGCCCTAACTTGCTTCCGCGAGAAGCGAAAGCTGGGCCTTCGTATCGCCGCCGATGTCGGTGAGCTGGGTCGGATAATCGCCCGTAAAGCAATGGTCGGTGTATTGCGGCCGGACCGGATCGCGGCCCTTCTCGCCCATGGCCCGATAAATGCCGTCGACGGAAAGAAAGGCCAGCAAATCGCAGCCGATATAGGCGCGCATTTCGTCGAGAGTATGGGTCGCGGCGAGCAATTTATCGCGCTCCGGCGTATCGATCCCGTAATAGTCGGGATGGGCAATCGGCGGCGAGGAAATCCGAAAATGCACCTCGCGCGCGCCGGCCTCGCGCATCATCCGCACGATTTTCACGGACGTCGTCCCGCGCACGATCAAATCGTCGATAAGCACAATGCGTTTGTCCGCGACGACCGCGCGGTTGGCGCTGTGTTTCAAACGCACGCCCAATTCCCGCACGGATTGGAAAGGCTGAATGAACGTGCGCCCGACATAATGATTGCGGATGATGCCGAGTTCAAAAGGAACGCCGGAATGTTGCGCGAAGCCGAGCGCCGCCGGCACGCCAAAATCGGGAACCGGCACGACGACATCGGCTTCGACCGGTGCCTCTCGCGCGAGTTCCGCGCCCATCATTTTGCGAACATTGTATACGGGCTTTCCGTGCACGATCAAATCAGGCCGGGCGAAATAAATGTATTCGAAAATGCAGGGCCGCGCGGGCCGCGGCGGAAACGGCCGCAGGCCCTCGATCCCTTCGCCGGAGATGACGACGATCTCGCCATTCCCGATATCGCGCACAAAACGCGCGCCAATGATGTCGAGCGCGCAGGTTTCCGAGGCGAGGATATAACATCCGTCGAGTTCGCCAAGGACGAGCGACCTGATTCCCAATGGATCGCGAGCGCCAATCAACTTCTTGTTGCTGAGCGCAATGAGGGCATAAGCGCCCTCGATCGAGCGCATCGCCTCGACGAACCGGTCGACAAGTCGAGGACGCCTGCTGCGGGCGACGAGATGAAGGATAGCTTCGGTGTCGGAGGTCGATTGATAGATCGCGCCGCTGTGGACGAGATCGTGGCGCAGGGTCAGTCCGTTGGTGAGATTGCCATTGTGCGCGATTGCGAAACCGCCCGCGTTAAGCTCGGCGAAAAGCGGCTGAACGTTGCGCAGAATGGTCTCGCCCGTCGTCGAATAACGCACATGCCCGATGGCCAACTCGCCGGGCAGGCGCTCGATCGCCGATGCCTTGGAGAAATGATCGCCGACAAGACCTAGACGGCGCTCCGAATTAAATCTTTGACCGTCGAACGTGACGATGCCCGCCGCCTCCTGGCCGCGATGTTGCAAGGCATGCAGTCCAAGAGCGGTGATCGCGGCGGCGTCGGGATGGCCGAAAATTCCGAAAATCCCGCATTCCTCGCGCAGACGGTCGGCGTCGAGATCAAGGCCGGCGGCTCCAAGATCAAAACTCCGCGCATCCAATGACCCGCAGCCGAAATCACGGCTCTTTCCAACGTCCACCGTTTCACCCATCAGCGGCTCCTAAAAGCTCGGGCGTGATCCGCGAAACCAGCGACAAGATATCGCGCGAAGATAAAGATTTTGGACCTTTTCCGATTCTCGTTAATCGGAGGAGTGCAGGGGCACCGATGTCGTAGGACTTACATAATTGACCTTGAGGCGAATGTCAGCCTCGAAGACGTTGCAAACTTCAAGTTTACACGAGCCCGCGCTCCGGGGCATCGTCAAACCGGGAGGGTTTTCCCCAGGAATCGGTGTCGACGCATTGCGCGCGCTGCTTGGTGGCCCGGCACGACGCCCCTGCCGCGCCATATGCTCCAGCGCCCGCGCTTACGTCCCCTTGCCTGGCTCGGTTTTTTTTGGTTCCTGATCCGTGTCGGGCACCGTCTCCTCGCTGGCGCCGGCGGATTTTGGCTTCTTGAGTTTGTTCAAAAGCCCTTCCGGATCGTCCGGCAAAATCGCCATGAGCTGGTCGCCTGTCGCCTGCAAAAGGGGTCTCATGCGCGCGGTTTTAACCCACTGGGGCTGGGTTTGCGCGGGCACGAGCCAATTGAAGAACACGAAGGCGATGACACACAGGAGCAGCCCGCGAACCGCGCCGAACAGGAAGCCGAGCGACCGGTCGAGCGCGCCGACCTTGGAATCCAGGATCGCATCCGACAATTTGATGGTAATCAAGGATACTACGATCAATGTCACAAAAAAAACCGCCGCGGCGGCCACCGCGAGAGCGATAACGTCCTTGGCGATATAGGGTTTCACGTAAGGCAATACCAACGGGTGGAGATAAATCGCTGCAACCGCCGCCGCGCCCCATGACGCAATGGCCAGAACTTCGCGGGTAAAGCCGCGCAACATCGCCAGAAAGGCGGAAATCAAAACGACGGCGATCAAGCCCAGATCGAGATAGGTTGGCATTGGTTTGGCCTCTCCGCCATAAGCGCAATTGCTGTTCGCGGCTGGCGGGCGCGAAGGCGGCAAAAGACGCCGAACCTGATGGCTTTTCTGTTAATAATTGAATAATAATCGAAACAAAGCAAGGGCAATAGGTTCATCCTCGCGATTCCAGTAGAATGCGGTCGCCTTGGCTTTAAGTCCTAACGCGGCGGCGCGGACGCCGGCCGGCTTTATCGCACTGGCGTTACATGCACCTTGTCGCCATTATCCTTATTGATCATTTTCTTGTCGCCGCACACCAGGACGTCGTCTCCGGCGTTCCAAAGCGCCGTGTTCGAAATACAGTCCGGCTCAACTTTGTAGCTGCCGCCCAATTCGAGAACGACGACGCTCCCGCCGCGCGCAACGCCGCGGATCAATGCGGCAACGGCCGCCAACAGAAGTCTCTTCATCTCAGTGTCCTAAATGCGTCCGGCAGGCATCGCCTTCCAACCGGTAAAAATCTCAGCCGCGCTTCGCCGGCATGGCCGCCTTCTCCGGCTGCCCGTCCCCAGCCGCTATTTTGGTGACGAGCCCAGAAATATGCGTGCAGCTTTGCACGTTGAGATCCTGCGCCAAGGTCTCGCCGTTTTCCAGCGGGCCCTGCGGCATGGTGGCGCGGCAAAAGCCTAGTTTCGCTGCTTCCTTGAGTTCGCGCCATGCCATGCGCGACCGGCCGGATCGCCCCCGAAAGGGCAATCTCGCCAAAGAACACCAAATCGGCCGCGAGGCTCAACCCGCTCAAGGAGGACACCAGCGCCGCCGCGGCGGCGAGATCAGCGGCCGGCTCGCCGACACGCAAGCCCCCCGCGACATTGAGATAAACGTCATATTGCCCGAGCTTGACGCCGGCATGCGCTTCGAGAACGGCGAGAACCATGGCGAGCCGCGCATTGTCCCAGCCGACGACCGCGCGGCGCGGCGTGCCGAGCAGACTTGGCGCGACGAGCGCCTGGATCTCAACGAGGAGCGGCCTTGTTCCCTCCATCCCGGCGAACACCGCGGCGCCGGGTGCCGTGGCGTCCCGTGAAGACAGAAACAACGCGGAAGGGTTCGCGACCTCGGCTAATCCGCGCCCGGTCATTTCGAAAACGCCGATCTCGTCGGTCGGGCCGAAGCGGTTTTTGACCGCGCGGAGGATACGAAAATTCCGCCCGCCCTCGCCCTCGAAGGAGATCACCGCATCGACCATATGTTCGACGACACGCGGACCGGCGATTTGGCCGTCCTTGGTGACATGGCCGACAAGGATCACCGCCGCGCCGGTTGTCTTCGCGAAACGGATCAGCGCTTGCGCCGCGCCACGCACCTGGGAAACCGTGCCAGGAGTCGATTCGATAAGTTCGGTCCACATCGTCTGAATGGAATCGATAACGACAAGGGAAGGGCGCTTGCCATGGGAGAGTGTCGCGATAATATCCTCGACGCCCGTCTCGGCGGCGAGTTCGACCGGCGCCGCGCCAAGGCCAAGCCGCAGGGCGCGGAGGCGCACCTGATCGACCGCCTCCTCGCCGGAAATATAGACGACGCGCAGGTCCTTCGCGGCAAGCGCGGCGCAGGCTTGAATGACCAGCGTCGATTTGCCGATGCCGGGTTCGCCGCCAAGCAAAAGAACCGAGCCCGGCACGAAACCGCCGCCGGTTACCCGGTCGAGTTCGGCGATGCCGGTGGTGATGCGCGGGGCGGCTGTGTGATCTTTCTCGATCAGGTTCGAAAGGCCAAAAACCCGGCCTTTTCGCGCGCCCTGAATCGCCATAGCGCCTATCCCCGATGCCGCGCTTTCCTCGATGATGCTATTCCAGGCGCCGCAGGAATCGCAGCGGCCTTGCCAGCGCTGGCTGACCGCGCCGCAATTTTGGCAAACGAAGGAAGCGTGAGATTTGGCCATCGCCGGTTTCTTAGACCATGAGCAATTGGTAGTGGCTCGGTTTGAATCTCTGCACAGGACACAAAGCCAATGTTTAGTCGGCATGATCCGACTATTTTAGCGTACATGCGCCCTGTGCGCCACGTATGAAGCACGGCCGCCTTGTGCCGGGCGGCGACGGGACAGAAGATCGTTGGCGGACAAACCAGCGGGCGCGATCGTTGCGACATTCGCGGCGCGGTCGATTTCGAGACGGGAAACACACGCATGAACGAGGTGCCGACGGTCAATGCCTGGCGTAGGATTGCGCCGTTGACGGCGATTGCGGTCATGGATCCGTTCAAGGAGCGGATTCTTATGCCGCAGCCTGACGGCAGGGTGGAGAGCGTGGAATGGCCGCTTACGATGTCGATCTTTTCGTGATCGGCGCCGGATCTGGCGGCGTGCGCGCCGCCCGGATCGCGACGGCGCATGGCGCCAAGGTCATGATCGCCGAGGAATTCCGCATCGGCGGGACTTGCGTGATCCGGGGCTGCGTGCCGAAGAAGCTCATGGTCTATGCCAGCCGGTACAGGGACCATTTCGCCGACGCGGCGGGGTTTGGCTGGACACTTGCCGAAGCTTCCTTCGACTGGCAAAAACTTGTCACCGCGAAGGAGAAGGAAATCTCCCGACTTTCCGCGATCTATCGCGACAATCTCGACAAGGCGGGAGTAGCGGTCGAAAACAGCCGCGCGACAATCGAGGATGCTCATTGCGTGCGTCTTCTCGCCGATGGACGCAAGGTGAGTGCGAGAATTATCCTTATCAGCACCGGGGCCGCGCCGGTTCTCGAACCGGACGTTCCGGGGCGCGAATATGCGATCACCTCGAACGAAATATTTGATCTCCCGGAATTGCCAAAGCGCCTGCTGATTGTCGGCGGCGGCTATATCGCGGTCGAATTCGCCTCGATTTTCGCGCGGCTGGGCACAAAAGTATCCCTTGCCGCGCGGGGCGAGAATGTGTTGCGCGGGTTTGACGGCGATATGCGCGTCGGCGTGCGCGAGGGGCTCGCCGACGCCGGAGTCAAACTCATTTTCGGCATGCAGCCCACAGGCATCGAAAAGACGCCAACTGGCTACCGCGTGAGTTTGACGAAGGGCGGGCGGCTCGACGCCGATCAGGTGATGATCGCGACCGGCCGCAGGCCAAACACGTCGGGACTTGGTTTGGAGAAGGCGGGCATCGAAACGGACAGCCTGGGGGCGGTGAAGGTCGATGCCTTTTCTAAAACGAATGTCGAGTCGATCTATGCGGTCGGCGATGTGACCAACCGGGTTGCCCTGACGCCGGTAGCCATTCGCGAGGGGCACGCTTTCGCCGAGACGGTTTTCGGCGGCAGGCCGGAGGCCGTCGTGCATAGCAACATTCCAACCGCCGTCTTCTCGACGCCGGAACTCGGCTGCGTCGGCCTTAGCGAGTCGGACGCGCGCGCGAGCTTCGATTGCGTCGATATTTATCTTGCGAACTTCCGGCCCTTGAAGGCGGCGCTCTCCGGGCGGGCGGAGAAAATCTTGATAAAGATTGTCGCCGATGGCGCGACAGACCGCGTCCTCGGCGTGCATATTCTCGGCGAGGATGCGAGCGAAATGGCGCAAATTTTGGGAATTGCTGTTAAAATGGGCGCCAAAAAGGCTGATTTCGACGCGACCATGGCGCTGCATCCGACCTTGGCGGAAGAACTCGTCACCATGCGCACGCGCACCGCGCGGTTCGAGCGGGAAATCCCCGGCCCGGAAGGCCCGGACTCGGGGCCACTCGACGAGGGGTAGCGGGGCGCGCTTTTTCAGGGGACCGTCTCGGTTCGAATGCTGAATGACGCCGATGCGCCAATTGCGGACGTCATGCTGGGCTCTGTATGATGGGAATCCGAATTAGGTAATCCTGTGATTCTCCATGGCTCCAGTCTTTCAAGAGTTGGTGCCTCCGGCAAACCTGGTGCAATTCAACCCCTCGTCCCGAAGTGTCCTGCCTAGAACGATTTAAGAGAATGGGCCCACCAGGACTCGAACTTGGAACTAGCAGATGATGACGCCCTGGCGTCAAGGCGGCCTTTCAAGTTGTTTTGAAACGCCGCCCTGATTTCTTGTCCATGGCTTCGACCAGCGTTCGGGTTCTTCACACACTTCCGTAAGCTTTGCGCAGCCTCAATTCGGTTCTGTTTACCCTAAGATCGATTGCGGCTGCGCTACAGAGGCCTCTGAAGGAAAACCTTTCCGCTGAGATCAGGCGAGATCGAATCGATCAAGGTTCATCACCTTGTTCCACGCAGCCACAAAGTCATTGACAAACCGCTCCTTCGCGTCCGCGCATCCGTAGACTTCCGCGAGGGCGCGGAGCTGGGAGTTTGAACCGAAGACGAGATCCACACGGGTGCCGGTCCACTTGAGCTCGCCGGTCCCGCGATCGCGCCCCTCGAACACGCCTTCGGATGTGGAGGATGCCTTCCACGTCGTGCTCATGTCGAGCAGGTTCACGAAGAAGTCATTGGTGAGCGTCTCTGGCCGCTTGGTGAAGATGCCATGTTGTGTCCCTCCGAAGTTTGCATTCATGACACGCATGCCTCCGACCAGAACCGTCATCTCAGGGGCGGTCAGCGTCATCAACTGCGCCCGATCCACCAGCACCTCCTCCGCAAGTCTCTGCTGTCCCTTCGGGAAGTAGTTGCGGAACCCGTCCGCGGTCGGCTTCAGCACGGCGAACGCGTCCACATCGGTCTGCTCCTGCGAAGCATCCGTACGTCCCGGCGAGAAGGGAACCTTCACGTCGTGCCCGGCGTTCTTCGCAGCTGCCTCGACGGCTGCGCAGCCGCCCAGAACGATCAGGTCAGCTAGCGAGACCTTCTTCCCGCCGGACTGCGAATTGTTGAACTCCTTCTGGATTTCCTCCAGCTTCTGCAGGACCTTTGCCAGTCGAGCCGGCTGGTTGACTTCCCAGTCCTTCTGCGGCGCGAGGCAAATGCGCGCCCCGTTCGCCCCACCGCGCTTGTCAGAGCCGCGGAACGTTGCCGCCGACGCCCAGGCCGTCGTGACCAGTTGGGAGATGGACAGTCCGGAGGCGAGGATTTTGCCCTTGAGGGCGGCGATATCCTGCTCATCGATCAAATTATGATCGACTGCAGGGACGGGGTCTTGCCACAGAAGCTCCTCCGCAGGAACGAGCGGACCGAGATACCGCGAGCGGGGCCCCATGTCACGGTGCGTCAGCTTGTACCAAGCTCTGGCGAACGCGTCTGCCAACTGATCAGGGTTCTCGTGGAAGCGCTTCGAAATAGGCGCGTAGATCGGGTCCATCCTCAGTGCGAGGTCCGTCGTGGCCATCATCGGAGCATGCCGCTTTGACGGGTCGTGAGCATCCGGTACAGTACCCGCTCCAGCTCCATTCTTGGGCGCCCACTGGAACGCACCGCCAGGGCTCTTCACCAGCTCCCACTCATAACCGAACAGGTTGTCCAGGTAGTTGTTGTCCCACTTCACCGGGTTGGTGGTCCATGCGCCCTCCAACCCGCTGCCGATAGTGTCAACGCCTTTGCCGCTGCCATAGGTGTTTTTCCAGCCGAGGCCTTGTTCCTCGATGTCGGCGCCCTCGGGTTGGGGGCCGACGTACTTGCTCGGATCGGCAGCGCCATGGCATTTGCCGAACGTGTGGCCGCCGGCAATGAGCGCAACTGTCTCCTCGTCGTTCATTGCCATGCGAGCGAACGTCTCTCGGATATCCCGGGCCGCGGCGACCGGATCCGGCTTGCCATTCGGCCCTTCCGGATTCACGTAGATCAGGCCCATCTGAACGGCGGCGAGAGGATTTTCGAGCTGCCGGTCGCCGCTGTAGCGCTTGTCTCCAAGCCACGTGTCCTCAGCCCCCCAGTAGATGTCCTCTTCGGGCTCCCAGACGTCCTCGCGTCCGCCGCCGAAGCCGAAGGTCTTGAACCCCATCGACTCCAAGGCGACGTTACCGGTGAGAATCATCAGGTCGGCCCAGGAGATTTTCCGGCCGTACTTCTGCTTGATCGGCCAGAGCAACCGGCGCGCCTTGTCGAGGCTCACGTTATCCGGCCAGCTATTGAGGGGCGCAAGGCGTTGCGTGCCGGAGGATGCACCGCCGCGGCCGTCGCCGATGCGGTACGTGCCTGCGCTGTGCCACGCCATACGAATGAAGAACGGCCCATAGTGGCCATAGTCCGCCGGCCACCAGTCCTGCGACGCCGTCATCAACAAATGGAGATCCTTGATGACGGCTTCCAGGTCGAGGCTCTTGAACTCCTCGGCGTAGTTGAACGCCTTGCCCATCGGATCGCTCAGGGGAGAGTTCTGGTGAAGAACCTTGAGGTTTAGCTGACTTGGCCACCAGTCTCGGTTCATCCTGGCCAAGGGTGTGGGTTGCCCGCCCGAAAACGGGCACTCGGTAGTGTCATCCATATTGCCTCCTGTCCTGGGTTGCATGATTTCCACCCGGTTCCGTGTGCAATATACGCAACGCATCCCAACAGTGGAAGCTTCGAAACTGCCTCGGCATTAAATCCCTGAGGGCAGCTATGGGTCGGCAGCAGAATTTCGAACTAAGACTCTACCTGTTTCCATCTTCCATTTTCAATAACCTCGATATTAAGGCATGTTAGCGTTTTTAAGCTGTGGAGCGCCCGCCTGGGGAGTGCGTAGAAATGCCGATGGATCCTTGGTCACCGTCGAGCTGGAGAGCGAAACCCATCGAGCAAGTGCCAGTTTATGCCGGCCTGGCGGCGCTGGCCGAGGTCGAGCGCCAGATTGCGGGCTTTCCGCCGCTGGTCTCCGCGGGCGAGGCGCGCAAGCTCAAGCGTATGCTGGGCAAGGTCGCCGCAGGCGAAGCATTTCATTTGCAGGGCGGCGACTGCGCCGAGAGTTTTGCCGAACACGCCGCCGACAATATCCGCGATTTTTTCGCGTGTTCCTGCAAATGGCGGTGGTGACGACCTTTGCCGCCGGCCTGCCGTTCCTCCTGAACGCACACAATCGCGGCTGATCGCGACAGCCAAGAATCTCGTCCGGCGGATAGGCGACCATTCCCGGTCGACGATATTCGGGGACCTCGTTGATATTTTATTAAGAAAGCGAGCGTCATGGGTCTCCTTTCGAAACCCTATCGAATCCCCTCATGTTAACGAAATCTCGGCAATTAGGGATTTGGCCTGAAATAACCCTCAAGGGGCTTGCGGAACGCAGCACGAACGTATATCGTTCGTTCACCGTTTGTGCAATTCCGCGCCGCGCCGCGCCCGCGCAGAGCGGCAAAAGAGGGCCCGGCCAATGTTGACAAGAAAGCAAAGCGAGCTGTTGCGCTTCATTCACGAGCGCCTAAAGGAGACCGGAGTTCCGCCTTCCTTCGACGAGATGAAGGACGCCTTATTCTTGCGCTCCAAATCAGGCATTCACCGGCTGATCATCGCGCTCGAGGAACGCGGCTTTATCCGCCGCCTTCCTAACCGCGCGCGCGCGCTCGAGGTTTTGCGCTTGCCGGACTCCTCGACGCCCCCCGATAACTCGCGGGGCAAAAGGTTCGCGCCGAGCGTCATTGAGGGCACTCTCGGCCGGGTCCGCGCATGGGTGCAGAGCAACTCCGGCGACGAGTTCGAACGCTCAGCGATCTCGATCTCGATCCCGGTTATGGGCCGGATCGCCGCGGGGACGCCAATCGCCGCCCTGCAAAACCGCAGCCACACCATCAGCCTGCCGCCGGACATGTTGCCGCCGGGAGACTATTATGCGCTAGAGGTCCGCGGCGATTCGATGATCGACGCCGGCATCTTCGACAATGACACCGTGGTGATTCGCAAACAGGATACCGCCGAAACCGGCGACATCGTGGTCGCCTTGATCGACGACGAGGAAGCGACCCTGAAACGGCTGCGCAAGCGTGGCGCCTCGATCGCGCTCGAAGCCGCTAATCCGGCCTATGAGACGCGCATTTTCGGCCCCGACCGGGTCCGCATTCAGGGCAAGCTCGTCAACCTTGTGCGCAGATATTGAATGCAAGGCCCGATCACTTCATGGCGGCGAGCGATCGGACAGGACGGCCCCGGCGGCGCGGGCAAACGCCGCGGTGCAGACATCGCCGACGCGCCTCGCGAGCCGCGGGCTGTGCGCCGCGATGCCGGCGAGCGTCGCGTTTTCCTTGACCCGCACGTGACGCACGCGGACCGCGCCCGCAACCGTCCAGCTGGCTTCGAACTCCTGGGCCTTGTCGTTGCGGGGCGATTGAATGCCGAGGTTGTTGTAGCTGAAGCCTTGGCCGAGGCCTTTGGCGAAGCGAGCCACGGCGATCTCGCCACCAAGGCCGGTTTGGCGGCGGTGCGGACCGAAATCGGCGGGATAAAATTAGAGCTATTGAAATGGATCATCGGCGCGATCGGCTTTCAGACCGTCGTCATTCTCGGCGCGCTTATCTCGCCGATCAGAAATCGCCGCAAAGTAACTTCCCAATTCGCGCGCGAGCTTGCAAAATTCTCCGCCGCGAAACCCGCCTTGCACGGTCACCTCCCGCAAGGTGAGTTCCAAGGCCGGCAATGACCCGCCCAGAGGATGACACGATTTTTGCCATTGCCTCCGGTGCGGGCCGGGCCGCGATCGCGGTCCTGCGCCTCTCGGGACCGGCGACGCGGGCAATTGTCAAGAGTTCTGGCCGGAAAATTTTCCCAACCCCACACGGCGGAGCTCGCAACCTTCCACGATCCCGCCACTGGCGAAGCCATCGACAAGGGGTTTGTGATTTTTTTCCCCGCGCCAAAAACCTATACGGGCGAGGACTATGCCGAATTCCATGTCCATGGCGGCCGCGCCGTCATGGCAGCCATGGTCAAGGCGCTCGGCGGCATCGCGGGCGCCCGCCCAGCCGAGCCGGGGGAATTCACCCGCCGTGCGCTGTTAAACGACAAGATGGATCTGGCGGAGGTCGAAGGCCTCGCCGATCTCATCGACGCCGAAACCGAATGGCAACGCCGCGCCGCCTTGCGCCAGAGCGAAGGCGTGCTCGGGCGTCAGGCCGCGATCTGGCGGAGCGCTCTCCTGGAGGCGGCGGCGCTCCTCGAAGCCGAGATCGATTTTTCCGAGGAAGAGGACGTGCCGGGGTTTTCCGGGCGGCGGGCGGGCGAAATTCTCGGCCCCGTTCTTGCCGGGCTCAAATCGGAACTCGCCGCCGGCCGCGCCGGGGAGCGGCTGCGCGAAGGCGTGGCCGTCGTGATTGCTGGGCCACCCAATGCGGGCAAATCAACGCTGCTGAATGCGCTCGTGCGCCGCGATGTGGCGATTGTCTCCCCCTTTGCCGGCACGACACGCGATCTAATCGAAGTACATCTCGATCTTGGCGGCTGCCCGGTCACATTGATCGACACCGCGGGCTTGCGGGAGAGTTTTGACGCGGTCGAAAAAATCGGCGTTTTTCGCACGCGAGATAAAGCCAGGGTCGCCGATCTCGTCTTGTGGCTCTCCGAGGCTTGCGCCCCCGTGCCGCCAGGTGTTCAAGGCGGCGAGGTCTGGCCGGTTTTTTCAAAGAGCGATCTCTTAGCCGCCGGGAAAAAGCAAAGCGTGACCGAGGCGCTTTATATAAGCGCCGAGAGCGGCGAAAATCTCGATCTCCTGCTCAAAAGAATGGAGGACTTTGCCCGCGCGGTGGTGGGCGGCGGCCATGCGGGCTTGATCGCGCGGGAACGCCACCGCAAGGCCTTCGAGACCGCGGGGCAGGCGCTGGAGCGTGTTTTGGCCGATCCCGGCGCTCCGGCCGAATTGCTGGCGGAGGACTTGCGCGTGGCGATGGTTTCGCTGCAAAGACTGACCGGCGTGGTGGACGTCGAGGACATTTTGGGTGAGATTTTCGCGCGCTTTTGTATCGGGAAGTGAGCGCGATTATGTGTGAAAGTTGGGATTTGATGTTACAGCCAGAAAGCGCCACCTCGCCATTCATTGCACGGGCCAAGTATTACCGGCGAGTCGGGTTCGATGCTGTCATATGGGACGGCCGCGATTGGCAAGTAGTGTTCTTTGGTTCGGAGGGGTTCGCCAGCTTGCGGTCCTATGTCCGGCCTGCGCGGATATGTCCGCTGTCCCCGATGGAGTTCGACGGCGAAGGCCGCAAGCAAGGATGCGAGCTTTGAAGCTCGCGACGGGATAAGGGGTGGCCCTCGTCTTCGATCTCGACCGTGTGGTTCAGCACGTCTGTTTCGCTTTCGCCAAACCGAATATTCTGAAAAGTTACGCCATCGGCGGCGTTTCCCTAAGCTCGCTTTAAGACCTGCGTGCGAAACGCCGCGCCGGTCGTCGTAACGGCCGAAATGATCCGCCTCAAGGCCGATCATCTCGCCGATCAGACCTTCGCCGATGGGGGACGACCTCGAAACGGCCATTCCTAGCGCCGTTGGCGCCATAGACAACAAGCCTCGCCAGTATCCGTTGGCGACGCTACGAATGTCTGCTTAGGGCCGTTGGTATGACGGACGGATTAATATTGAGAGGGAAAAATGAAATGAAAATATCCGCACGCAATTTCCTCGAAGGCAAGATCAAGGAAGTTCGCAAGAGCGCGACCACCGCGCATGTCGAAATCGAACTCAAAGGCGGCGAAACCGTACTCTCTTCGATCACCAACGAAGCGGTCGAGGAACTCGGTCTCAAAAAAGGCACAAAAGCCTATGCGGTCATCAAAGCCTCCGATGTGATGATCGCTATCGAATAAGGGGCGCCAGGCAAAGTTCGCGCGGACCTTTTTGCCGTTTGCCATTCCGTTCAGGTTTTTGGCGGGGTATACCCGATCCGCAGCAATTCCTCCGCGTTGGTCTTGAGAACGCCTTAGAATCTTTCCGGTCAAGGCGGCAAGGATCCAGGGAAGCTGCACTTCAATGCGCAAGGCATCGTTCATGACGTAAACTTGCGCCGTCGCGGTTTGCCCAAAAGCCACGACCCGCAAATTCGCCGTGTCGCCGTTCCAATTGGCCTCGCTGTACGCGAGTTTATCGAGGTAATTCCGGCGAAGAAGCTCTATTCCCCCGGCAATCCGCCGTTTCGCCTCTTCGGCACCGAGGCGGTGCGGCAGGGTGATGACGATTGAATTCGACATGACGATCCTCCAGGGTTCGTCATGTAAACATTGTTGGCTTTGGTTGCCACTCGCACGCCGCACCGTAAATGCGGCGCTAGGTGTGGAGCCTCGACAGGTTGTCCTCGGAGATGCCGAGGCGGCTGATGGGCGGGTTTGATTTTAGGCTGCCGTGCGGTCGATGCCAATTATAATGGTGCGTCCAAATCGGCAGCTCCGCGGCTCTTTGATCTGAGGTCTGATAAGCTCTTGCGTAGGCCCATTCGCGGAGCGCCGTTTGGATAAAGCGTTCGGCTTTGCCGTTGGTTTTGGGCGTGTAGGGCTTGGTACGGATGTGTTTGATCTTAAGTCTGCGACAGGCGCGCGCGAAGGCGAAGGATTTGTAGCACGACCCATTGTCGGTCATGACGCGTGTGACGCTGACGCCGAGACTTTTGTAATAGGCGATGGCGGCTTTGAGAAAAGCGACTGCGCTGACCGCCTTCTCGTCAGGCATGATCCTTGTGAGGGCAATGCGTGAGGCATCGTCGATACAGACATGGACGAACTCCCAGCCGACGCCGCGTGCATTGCTCTGGCCTTTGCGGTCGCCGGTGATGCGATGGCCAATGCGCTTGAAGCGCCCCAGTTTCTTGATGTCGAGATGGATCAACTCGCCCGGATGCTCTCGCTCGTAGCGCCGCCCCGGCGTGGCCGGCTCGAGGGCGCTGAGGCGGTTCAAGCCCAACCGCTTCAAGACCCGGCTGACGGTTGCCGGCGAGACGCCGGTCTCCTGGGCAATCGCCTTGCCGGTCAGGCGTTGGAGCCGCAACTCGCCGATCCGGGCGATGACGGCTTGCGGAGTTGGGCGATGGAGCCGCTTCGGCCGCGAGGAGCGGTCCTGCAAACCGGCGACGCCTTCGACGGCATAACGCGCCACCCATTTGCGGATGGTGCGCGGACAGACGCCCGCGGCTCGTGCGGCGGCCTGCGGCGTCTGTCCGCTTGCTACCTGCATGGCGATTCGCTCTCGACCAATCGGCGTCAGGCGGGCATTGTTGTGGATGTTCATCCGGTCCTCCTCTGGAACACTGAGCTTCGCAACCTCAGCTTCCTCGATCTGGACCGGATGGACAACCTATGGAAAGCTCACAGCTAGGCACCAAATCCGCTCACCAGTACATTAGTGGCAGGGCGGCAAGCCGGGCAGACCGCAAGTTGGCTTCTGCTGCGGCGGCGGCGGGCGCGGCGCCTGATAGGCCGGCTGCGGCGGCGGCGGGCGCGGTGCCTGGTAGGCCGGCTGCGGCGGATGCCGCTGCTGAAATTGCGGCGGACTCTGGGGCGGTTGTGGTTTCGGCACAATGGCGGGATTCTTCCCGATGCCCGCAGGTTTGCCGTTCGCCCCTGAGGGAGCGAGGCCATTTGGCGGTGAAGTCGGGTGCGCAGGAGATTTATTCTGGGGCTGTTGCGCCGGGGGCGGAAGCGCTCCAGCTGGCGTGATCCGGCCAGGCTTGGCACCTCCTGGCGCGACTTGCCCGCCGTGCAATGGGGGAAGCTGCTGGCCGCTTGGCAAGGCGTGAGCCGCGGGCGGCTTGTTCGGCGATGGCGCGCCCGGCGGGTTCCGAAGCGCGCCCGGCGATGTCGGTTGGAGCTTTTGCTGGGCTGGCCCCACCGGCTTTTCGCCCGGCCCCGGCAACGGCTTGCCGTTCGCGCCAGGCTTGGCGCCTCCAGGGGCGACTTGCCCGCCGGACGATGGGGGAAGCTGCTGGCCGCTTGGCAAGGCATGAGCGGCGGGCGGCTTGTTCGGGGACGGCGTGCCCGGCGGGTTCTGAGCCGCGCCCGGCCCTGCCGGTTGGGGCTTTTGTTGGGTTGGCGCCACCGGCTTCTCGCCTAACCCCGGCAACGGCTTGCCATTCGCGCCGGGCAATGCGTGACCGGCGGGCAAACGCGTTGACGGCAACGCTCCCGGCTGGCCGGGAAGCGCCCCCGGCTTTTCGCCCGGCCCGAGCCTGTTCGCCGGCGTTCCCGGGTTGGCGCCCCCGATCATTGTCGCTTTCTTGGCCACGGATCGAGGCAGCGCGACTGTCGCGGCGACTGCCGCCGCCCCCACGCCCGCGCCGGCGACCGCCGCCTTGATCGGAGTGGACGATACGATTTGACCGCTCGGATTTTTGACGGTGACGGAGTTTGTCGCGTTGTTGACGATTACCGTGTTGTGGATGTTATTGTAGATGACGTTTCCAGGGGGCGGCGCCACATAGGCGGGCGCATTGACCCAAACCGGGACCGGAACAAATACGGGGAACGGCAGCACGAAAAGTCCAAACGGCGGCGGCGGCGGCAAGAGGAAGAACGAGGCGAGATAAACCGGCGGAGGCGCCAGGAAGACGATTGGCGGCGGCGGCACGAAGCCGAACGCCGGATCGTCGAAGACAAGCACCGGGCGATCGACATAGACGATCTCCGGGGGCGGCGGTGGCGGCACGTCGTAAAAGATCGGCGCGTAAGAAGGAGGCGGCTCTTCGGCGGCTGCCAAAGTCGCAAGGCGCCGGCGCGCGTCGGCCGCGTGCGGGCCGCGCGGATAGCGGTCGAGGTAGGACCAATAGGCGTCCGGCGTATTGACCTGCCAGGTTCGCTGCCAGGTGATGGCCTCGCGGCGGGCGGCCAGCAGGGCGCGGACACGATTGGCCAGCGGATCGGCCGGATAGGCGCCAAGAAAGTTTTCATAGCCTTCCAGCGTATCGCGCTCGATCGCGGCGGCATAGGCGTCCTGCGCCCCGAGGTCTCGGAGCGGCCGCGACTGCATTGCGTTGACCCGGGCCGCTGCGAAGGCGGGGGGTGGCGCGTCCGCCGCGCGCTCGAAGAAGACAAAGGGCGCCGTGATCCTTGATGTGGCCCAGGGCACCTGCGCCCCTTTGGTCGTTTCGTTGACGCGTAGACGCACCCCGTCGAAGACGTCCCCTGGCGACAGGCCGCCTTCGCGGATCATTTCGGCGAGCGCCTGCGCATAGGCGCCATAGGACCCGCTCTCGGCGGCGGCGGCCGTGCCCGGGGCGGCGTTGAAAGCCACGAGCATATTCGGTTCGGCGTCCACGAGCGCCAATCCGCCGGCCAAGGGAGGACCGGATTTGGCGAAGGGCGAAGCCCTCGCCGCGTCGAGGACGATGAAGCTCGCCTTCAGGGGAAGCCCGGCAAGCCGCTTTGTATAATCGGAGACGCGCAGCGCTTCGACCGCCGCGTCTGGCGCCGCCGCGATCTTCGCGTCCACCGGCACGAAATAGTTTTCGCCGTCGAGCTGCGCGCCGTAACCGGCGAGGTACACGAACGCGACGGTATCTGGTCCCGATGCCTGAGCCTTGTCGAGGAAGTCCCGGAACGCCGCGCGCAACGCTTCGCCGTCGAGGTCGCGCGCGCCGGCGACATCGAAGCCGGCTGCTTGCAAGGTCTGGGCGATGAGTCCCGCGTCATTGGCTGGGGTGGCAAGTGGACCCGCCTGGTAGGCGGCGTTGCCGACCACGAACGCAATGCGTTTTTCCGCTTCCGCCCGCGATGGCGAGGCAAGCGCGAGCGAACTCAGTGTGAAGCAGGCGATGAGCAGCCTCGAAATGGTTTTCATGATGGTCCTGATTCCGGAAGAGCCAATGTTGAGAGCGAAGCTACGGCGCGGACATTGAACGATAGTTGAATGAAACAAGGCGGAACGAAGGCGTGCCTGCGCGCCGGCGTCGAATCGGTTCTGCCTCCATCCAAGAGGCAGGCTTGAATCATGCGACGAGTTCCGCCGCCCATCGCTTTGTCAACAGGGCCTCACCAATTATAGCTCTTGCAAGCGTGGCGTAAGTGTCGGCGATAGATTATTAACAGTAAATTCAATTGATTTGCCTTTACGTCTTGGCTTGGGGAAAACCACTTGGGATCGCCGCCGAGCCAATAGTAATATTTAGCGTGGGGAGTCTCGTGCCGTTGGTAGAACACAGCGGACTGTTGGGTTACTCGTAACGAACAAATGTTAATGTCGGCGATACATTGCCAACGTAAATCAAGATAAACTGCATGGATTGTCAAATATCGGTTATTTCTGGATCTATCTGCATCAACTTAGAGAAATTTACAATTAAATTTTGTGTCATTACGAAATTGCATTAGATTCTCCTCTGCGTTCTCAGCATCCGCTTTTGCATCCTTTACGTTAAATTGCGCGGCCTCGCGCCAAAAACTAAGTCAGTCCGTACCGTTACTTTGTCTGCCGCACGGATAACGTGGCTTGTTTGGCCGCATCGATCCAGTGGTTTTAACCGATTTGTCAGCTATAATTTTCTATTTGGTGGAGCTTTAAGACGCGTTATGTGGAAACTATATACTTGACAGTGGACTTTACAATGGATGAGACAACAACACGGCAGGCCGGTATTTGCTGATTCAATGGGATTTTTGCCTTCGAGGCGCGGCGGCTCATTTTCGGTGAAGCGGCGGACGTACAAGTTCTACTTGTTGTTTAAAATCTTAATGATAGCCGCCCCTGCGCGGCCGGCGTCCAGCGCGACATAAAGCAAATTTTCCGTCAGGTAGCCGGAGCAAAAAAATCCCGGCGCGACAAGCTATGCACTGTCATCGGCCAGCATGACGCCGATTTCCGCCTCGCACACAAGCACGCCGTCCACCAAGGCGCGGCCTTTGTACCACCACATGGTGCTGCGCCGGTTGGTCTGGGTCATATGAAACTCGACCCGGTCGCCCGGCGTGACCGGCTTGCGAAACCTAGCCTTGTCGATCCTCGTGAAATAAACAAGCTGCGGCTTTCGGCCGCGCGAATGCGCGTTGACACACAAGATCCCAGCGGTCTGGGCCATGCCTTCGATCAGAAGAACCCCGGGCATGACCGGGCGCTCCGGGAAATGCCCCTGGAATTGCGGCTCGTTGATGCTGACATTCTTGATGCCGATGCCGGATTCGTCGCCCCGCGCCTCGATCACGCGGTCGATCATCAGAAACGGATAGCGGTGCGGCAGGGATTTCAACAAGCGCAGAATGTCGAACGCTTCGATCATTCCAGGCTCAGGCTCGTGCATAATGTCCGCTCTTCCCAGCGCCAAATCGCCACCCGATCGTTCACGTGGCGCTCCGCACGGCGCCAACGGCGGCTTTCTTCAAGCGATAGCGGAAATTCTCGAAGCGCGCCATCGCTCATCGGCGCCCTATCGTGAAAGGGCGTGTGGTTGTAAAGAAGGAGTTTAATTCCTTGCGGCTTTTCAATCTCCGCTTGGCCGCAGCCGCGCCTTTGCTGGCCGCGGTCATGCCTGCCGCCGAGTCTCAAGCATGAACCTCTCCGCGCCTTTCGTCGCGCGTCCGGTGGCGACTACGCTACTTACCCTGGGGATCGCGCTTGCCGGATGCCTCGCGTTTTTAAAGCTGCCGGTCTCGCCGCTTCCGCAAGTCGATTTTCCAACGATCCTGGTGCAGGCGCAGCTTCCCGGCGCGAGCCCCGACACCGTGGCATCGAGCTTGGCGGAACCGCTCGAACGCCACCTCGGCCAGATCGCTCATGTCACGGAAATGACTTCGGCAAGCACCCTTGGACAAACCCGTATTATCCTCCTGTTCGACGTCGGCCGCGACATCGACGGCGCCGCGCGCGACGTTCAGGCGGCGATCAACGCGGCGGGCGCCGATCTGCCAACAAACCTGCCCACCAATCCGACCTATCGCAAGATCAATCCGGCCGATGCGCCGATCCTTATCCTCACCATGGTATCGAAGACCAAGTCGCGCGGTCAGATGTACGACGTTGCAAGCAATATCCTCCAGCAAAGGCTCTCCCAGCTCGACGGCATCGGTCAAGTTTTCATTTTCGGGGGTGCCTTGCCCGCGGTGCGCATCGAGCTCAACCCGCACGCCTTGGCCAAATACGGCATCGGGCTTGAGGACGTGCGCGCGGCGCTCGCCTCCGCCAACGCCAACAGTCCGAAAGGCGCAATCGAGGACGGCGAACGACATCTCCAGATTTATACCAACGATCAAGCGACCCGGGCCGCCGATTATATTCCTCTCGTCATTGCCTATCGCAATGGCGCTCCGGTGCGGCTCACCGACGTCGCCGAGGTGCGGGATTCGGTCGAGGACGTGCGCAACCTCGGCCTTTCCGACGGCCGGGAGGCCGTTTTCGCGGTCATTTTCCGTCAGCCTGGCGCCAACATCATCGATACGGTCGAGCGCGTGAAGGCCGAATTGCCGCATCTCCAAGCGGCAATGCCAAACGATATCGAATTCCAGCCCGCCTCCGATCGCAGCATTACGATCCGCGCCTCGTTGCATGACACCGAATGGACCTTGGCCATCGCGATTCTCTTGGTCATGCTGATTGTCTTCTTGTTCCTGCGCGATATTCGCGCCGCGATCATTCCAAGCGTCGCCGTGCTGGTTTCGATCGTCGGAACTTTCGCCGCGATGTATCTCCTGAACTTCAGCTTGAACAATTTGTCGCTGATGGCGCTCACCATCTCCACTGGCTTCGTGGTCGACGATGCGATCGTGGTTTTGGAAAACATCTCGCGCCACGCCGACGCAGGAAGGGGGCGCCTCGAGGCGGCGCTCACCGGCGCGCGGGAAGTTGGATTTACCGTGCTGTCGATCAGCATCTCGTTGATCGCGGTGTTCCTTCCAATTCTTCTGATGGGCGGGATTGTCGGCCGCCTGTTTCGCGAATTCGCGCTCACGCTTTCGCTCGCCATCGTCATCTCGCTCGCCCTATCCTTGACCTTGACGCCGATGATGTGCGCGCAGTTTCTGAAGTCCCGCGCGACCGCCGAGGCGCGTGGCCGCCGGTTCGATCTGTTCGCCAAGGTCCTGCAGGGCTACGAGCGAACGCTCGGCTGGGCCCTGCGGCACGGCATCTTGGTGATGGTGGTTCTACTTTCGACTGTTGGCCTTAACGTTGTATTGTTCAAGATCGTGCCGAAGGGTTTCTTTCCGCAGCAGGACACCGGCCGCTTGTACGGCTCCATTCAGGCCGACCAGGCGATCTCGTTCCAGGCGATGCAGCTAAAACTGGCGCAGCTTCAGGCGATCGTGCAAGCCGACCCGGCGGTTGCCAGCGTCAAGGGCTATACCGGCTCGGGCTCGGGGACCAATACCGGCTCAGTCTATATCGACCTGAAGTCAAAGTCCCAACGCAGCGACACGGCGGACGAGGTGATCGCCCGCCTGCGCCTCAAGCTCAAGCAGGTGCCGGGCGCGCTTCTTTATCTGCAATCGGTGCAGGATATCCGCATGGGCGGACGGCTGAGCAATGCCCAATATCAATACACCGTGCAAGGCGATGATGCGGCCGAAGTTTATTCCTTCGCGTCGCGGCTCCTCACGGCGTTGCAACACAGCTCCATCCTGGCCGATGTCAACTCCGACCAGCAGCAGAAAGGCTTGGAAACCGATATCGACATCGACCGCGACACGGCGTCCCGTCTCGGCATCATCGTGAGCCAGATCGACAATACTCTTTACGACGCTTTCGGGCAGCGTCAGGTCTCGACAATCTACAGCGCGGTCAACCAATATCACGTGGTGATGGTAGTCGACCCGCGCTATTGGCAAGACCCCGCGATCCTGAAAGATCTCTATGTCAGCACTTCCGGCGCCAGCCCGAGCGGCACGGCGACGAGCAATGCCGTGGCGGGAACGGTGACGCAGAGTCCCGCTCTGCTCGCACCGGGGTCGTCGAGCACCAATTCCGGCGCGGCCACGAATACCGAGGGAGCCGCAGCGCGCAACGCTCAAACCAATGCACTGGCCAATACCGGCAGGGGCAGCACTTCGGCAGGTTCGCCCGTCAGCACAACCCAGGAAACAATGGTTCCGCTCGCCGCCTTCAGCCATTTTCGGCCGGGCCACACGCCGTTGGCGGTCAACCACCAGGGTCTGTTCGTGGCAAGCACCATTTCATTCAATCTGCAGCCCGGCGCATCGCTCAGCGACGCGGCCACGGAAATCCAGGCGGCGATGAAGGCGCTCCACCCCCCGGCCACGATCCGCGGCAGCATGCAAGGAACCGCCCGGTTATTCGCAGAGTCCTTGTCGAATGAACTCTTGTTGATCCCCGCCGCGCTTGCCGCGGTCTATATCGTTCTCGGCATCCTTTACGAAAGCTTCATCCATCCGATTACCATTCTCTCGACCTTGTTTTCGGCTGGGGTCGGCGCGGTCCTCGCGCTTTTGCTGTTTCGCACCGAGTTCAGCATCATTGCGATGATCGGAGTAATTTTGCTTATCGGCATCGTCAAGAAAAACGCGATTTTGATGATCGATTTCGCGCTTGACGCGGAACGCTCGGACGGGCTTTCGCCACGCGACGCGATTTTCCGCGCTTGTATTTTGCGGTTCCGTCCGATCATGATGACGACGTTCGCCGCGATTTTTGGCGCAATCCCGCTGTTGCTGAGCTTCGGCGAAGGGGGCGAGATCCGGCGCCCGCTTGGCATTGCGATCGTCGGCGGGCTGCTCGTCAGCCAACTCTTGACGCTTTACACCACGCCGGTGCTTTATCTCTACCTCGACCGGTTCCGCCTCTGGTCGAACCGGCAATGGCGCCGCCTATTTCCACGCATTGCTGGCGCCGCTCCGGAACCTTCAGAGTAGCCAGGGGTGAATTTGAATTCCGGGTAGTGATCAGGCTTTCCCTATCGTGAGGGCGGCTTGTACTGACAGGAAGCGGCAGGCCCCGCCGGAGGGACGGACAAGAGAAATCGACGTTTTGTATTGCAAGAGAATTCGCCGTCATTTCAATCACTTGATTTTGGAAGGAAAATGTTGATTTATGTACCACAACTGGCTGGGGCGACGGCAGCTCTTAACGTTATTGTCCGAATGACAGGCCTGATCTAAAACCGGCGTTGCCAAGAGTTGCCAAGGATGGAACTGCCATGCACGACCAGCCTATGGTCGGCAGATCCCGGCTCAAAGGTACTCTGATCAGCTTCGGAGTTTTTATTTTCGTCAGCTGGGTTTTCGAACACATTGCCCATCGCGAGACGTTCGAGGCTGCTCTAAACCCGCATACGCCGGATGAGGCAATAATTTGCAGCGTCGATGCCGCGATTCAGCTAACATAATCAGCATGTTATTTCGGATCGAATGAGGCCGTCATGGCGAACCCGGCGGGTGAATCGTATGATGGCGCTCTCAGGCTCGATTTCGACCGCCGATTGTTGCTTCACTTTCGCGGATCGGTGGTTACCTCCGACGCAGGCTTGCTCGCATACCGGGAACTGGACGACGCGCTGTGCCTCAGCGCGATGGCGGGTGATGCGCTCTCCGACGCACGCACTGGCAAGAATGGCCGGCATGCACTCGTCGGGATGTTGCGGCAATCCATATTTGGGCGACTTGCCGGATATGAAGACGTGAACGACGCTCAACGCCTGCGCCATGATCCCGCGATGCGGTGGATAGTCGGCGGAAAGGCGGCCTCGGATGCAGCGGCTTCGCCGAGCCAGATGGGCCGCTTTGAGACGCGCTGGCTCACGGCGGAAAAGAACCTTTCGGCGCTCGCTGATCTCTCCGGCAAATGGATCGACAGCGTTCATGGTCGCCGTCCGCCGAGAGGTATCTTGCTCGACATGGATTCGAGCGTGAGCCCGACGCATGGCGAACAGGAACACAGTGTCTGGAACGGTCACTATGACTGCACCTGCTATCATCCGCTGTTCGTTTTCAACCAATATGGCGATTTGGAACGCTGCGCCCTGCGCCCCGGCAATGTTCACAGCGCCGATGGATGGGAGGCGGTGCTGAAGCCGGTCGTGGCGCGGTATCAAGGCAAGGTCTCACGCATTTATTTCCGCGCCGACGCCGGCTTCGCAAACCCCGAAGTTTACGAATATCTGGAGGCAGAACGGATCAAATATGCGATCCGTCTGCCCGCCAATCACATCTTGCAAGAGAGGATCGGCTATCTGCTCAAACGCCCGGTTGGTCGCCCGTCCAATGACGTCTGCCGATCCCATGCAAGTTTCACCTATCAAGCGGGAAGCTGGTCGCAGCCGCGTCGGGTGATCGCCAAGGTCGAATGGCATCCGGGCGAGCTTTATCCGCGCGTCGGCTTCATCGTGACGAACATGGCGCGCTCCGCCGAGAATGTCGTCGCCTTCTACAACAAGCGCGGCACGTGTGAGCAATGGATCAAGGAAGGAAAAGGCGCAATCAAGTGGACCCGGCTATCATGTCGGTCGTTCGCTGCTAACGCCGTCCGTCTCCAGCTTCATGCGCTGGCCTACAATCTCGGTAATTTTCTGCGCACGCTGGCGACGCCCGAACCGATAAAGGATTGGTCACTGACGAGCCTGAAGGAAAAGCTGATCAAGATCGGCGCGAAGATCGTGAGCCATGGCCGCTATGTCGCGTTTCAGATGGCCGAAGTCGCCATTCCGAAAAATCTCTTCGCGGACATCCTACGAATGATCGCCGACCTGCGGCCGCCGCCCAATCCAGCGCCTGCGTGAAGTGTTCGGTCGTCATGCGTCGAGCAAAAACTAAGGGAGAAGTGCGTCTTGATCACAACCAACTCTGTATTGTCCGGTGCGCGATCCGCCCATGTCACTGGTTTTGGTGTGCCGGAGCACCACAGCAGCGCCGCAGCGCGGCAATCTCAACCTCAATAAGCGGGCGATCCGGAAAATAATGCCGGTATAGGACGAATGTCCGATGTCACGGCAGGAGATCAATGATACGCGCTTGGCACATTCCCGGTTATCTGGGGAATGCCAGCTAAAGATACAGCAGCAGTTGTACACTGCGGTTTCTGCGATGTCCCCGCTGGCACTCGCCGCAACGTTCGCCGAGGAAATCAGTCGACTGGGGCAGAGTGAGGTGTGGCAGCATGGGTCCGCTGCGCTATCGCTGCCACGGGCAGGGCTCTGGGAACAGCTGCGAGAGCTTGGCACGATAGCCGCGCGATTCTCCCTCTTGCAGCTTGTCCTCAGCAGTATCGCCGTCGCTGCTTTCAATATGACACGTTCTGAAGGCAAACGTATCTTCTTTGAGAACTATTGGTCGAACCTCGTCCTCGTCCCCCTCGCCGTTATCGGTGCGGCGAGCGTAATTGCCTTTATCTTGCGGATCCTGATGCTCGCCGCCCTTTATGCGCTGAGCTGGGTTACCGGCGTTGCTGCCGCTGCGGCAGGAGCCAGCGGCGTCGTCAGTTTCTGCTGGTATTGCGTGCAGAAGTTAGGCGAAAAGAGCGCAGAGCACGCGCTGACGCGGAACAGAGAGAATCGCACAGCTCCCGGTTTTCAGGCGGCTTGGTTCGGATGGGTTGCGAGTCGCATAAGGCCCAATATGGAACACGCTGCGGGCGCGCCGATCGCCCGTTCGGCGCGGCGCTTGGAACTTGCCCAAAACTTCCTGCCCCGCCAGGTTCAGGCATCCCTCGTGATCGTCTTATCTCCGTCCGGGGATTGTCCAGGCCTTTCCGGCGCCGCTGGCCGCCCGGATTTATGTGAGCCGCCGCCCAGCGGAATTTCCCTGCAAATAGCGTAAGGTGCCGGGCCATCTCGATCACCGAGGATCAGGGCTGACAGCAAGCGCGCGCCGCAACGCCTCTGGGTCGTCTGCAATCGCATTAAGATAGGCGCGGGCCGGTTGATCCGGCTCGGCGCGCCCATTCATCATGGCGGCGGCTCCCGAATCAACCGGCCCCTTGGAATCACCCAAAACGCGACTTATTAGCCGCCGTTAGCCCAAGTTCGGAGCCCCGGATAGCCCGCAACGGCATTGACGCTCGAAACCCGCCGTGCGACTACCTGTCGCCACATGAAGGTGCGATCGCGGGCGGTTAGCTCAGTTGGTAGAGCATCTCGTTTACACCGAGAGGGCCGGCGGTTCAAGTCCGTCACCGCCCACCAATGATATCAACTGGTTATCTGAAATCAATTGATACAAATCGTCAGGAAAAACGTCAGGGGCAACGCAATGGGCAACAATTTGCAAGCCTTCCGCCGGTCTCGCGGTGATTTCGCTTGCGGGGGAGGTTTGATTCTCAATTATCGCCCCTCCACAGCTTTTCAGCCCAGTCCGCGCGCCGCCCGGCCGCGAGAAGATGCGGCCGGAAGACTTGGTGATTAGCCACACAAGTCGCACGCGCTGCGCGGGCCGCTGGGCGTGGACGCGACAGAGTAGGCGACCCGCCTTATTCGACACGAAATATAGGAGCGTGCGATGAGTATCTTAGGGACGATCATGTCTAAAGTATTGGGTAACGCGCCCGCCGCGCCCGCCGCTGCGGCTCCGGCTGCGCCCTCTGCTCAAGCTAGCGGGACGACGAACGTGGCGCCATCCGCCCCTGCTCCGACTTCATCGTCGGCGCCCCCGGGGCCAGCAGTGGATGTCGCCGCAGTGCTCGACGGCTTGAGCGACAAAAAAACCGAGAAGCTCGATTGGAGACACTCCGTCGTCGATCTGATGAAGCTCTTGTCCGTAGACAGCAGTCTCCTTGCGCGTAAGGAACTCGCAAAGGAGCTTCACTACGATGGCGATACCAGTGACTCCGCCGCGATGAATATCTGGCTTCACGAACAGATCATGGTGATACTTGCAGCCAATGGCGGCAAGCTGCCAAGCAATTTGAGGAGAAAATGGTATTTGAGCCACTACGGCCCCTAAGCTTTCCGCCTAATTCCTAGGAACCGCGGCCGTTGTCCGCGGGCCTTGCTGTGCCCTCATCAGTTCGGCTACGGCAACGTCATGCGGCCCCGTGTTGCACCGATGTCACGCCGGTTATTAATTAGATTCCGGGCGAGATGTCTTCGAAGTTTTGACGAAATGCCGGGCAAAATCGCGGTGATCTCCTCCTTTGTTTTGGTAGGAGAGTGAACCGATAGGACGATGGGGTTCGGCACGCCTCCCGGTCAACCCCGTCGCCGGCTTGCCATAGCAAACAGCGGGGATTCCCTCATGTGTGTTGTGCCGTCAATAATCGTTCTCGTGATAACTGCTCTGGTTGTTTTTCGCCGCGAGCTCACCGCCCCTCGGGCCGTGAGAGCCTCTCGCCGTGCGAGCGCCGCAACAGGCAACAAAGCGCGTTGAGCTTCAGGACCGCATAGCGAAGGCGAATGCGGTCAGGAATGGTCATCTGTCTGCCCACCGGGGAACGAACGATCGGTCGTGGTTCAGTTTGATTTTCCGGTGCCCGCTTGAACTCGTTAGCGCCAGGCATTACCTACCCATGTCGCGATGTGGCGTAGCTCTACAGCGCACGGCTACAATCAGGAGACATGGCTCACATCCGACAAAGCCCCGGTCATTTGCCGGGGCTTTGTATTTTTGAGATAGAGTCTCGACGGCGCAGGGATCGCTGGCGCTATAAGGTGCTGTCCTAATTTGGGCGATTGGCCCGAACTTGACATAAGGCCGCGCCGTCGGCTAAGGTGGCTCCGACAGGCCGGCGCCGACCAAAATTAACAAGGCCATCGTCGATGCTTTGCGCGCAAGACTTAACATCCTTTAATTGCCTTGCTGAAGATGTCCGCGTTCTCCCGATTATTGTAGCGAAACTGGAACTCGGCAACATAGAACGGCATGTATTTCCCGCTCATTTTGCGGAATGTGCCGACCACGCCGCGCTTGAAGATCGACCAGAAGCCTTCGATGGTTTGAGTGTGAATTGCGCCGATGACATATTGACCTCGCGCATGGTCAACACTCGCGTGTGGATAATGCTTATCGAGCGGATTGTAGCCGGAATATTGATCGGTGCAAAGCAGGCCCACTTTGTGCGAGACGGCTTCTCGAACGAACGAGGTGAGAGTAGCGGCCTGGACCTGTCCAGCGTCAGCACCTATGAGACAGATTCGGCGGGTTGAAGAAGGGAGGATTTCTGGCTCATCGTAGCCTTTCAAGGAGCGAAGATGAGACAGAAATCCGGGCCGGTGAAGGAATCGGCAGAAAAGGTCGTGAAGGACATCCGCCGCGCGACACGGCGGCATTTTTCAGCGGAGGACAAAATCCGCATCGTGTTGGAGGGCCTGCGCGGCGAGGAAAGCATTGTGGAGCTCTGCCGCCGTGAGGGGATCGTCCAGAACCTCTATTACCGTTGGTCGAAGGACTTTCTCGAAGCCGGCAAGAAGCGGCTGGCGGGCGACACGGCGCGGGCCGCGACCTCGGATGAGGTCAAGGACCTTCGCCGTGAGGCGTCAGCGCTGAAGGAGGTCGTGGCCGAACTGACCCTCGAAAACCGTCTGCTCAAAAAAAGCATGACGGCGGATGGGGAGGACGCCGCATGAGGTATCCGGCTTGCGAAAAACTGGAGATCGTCCAGCTCGTCGAGCACTCCCATTTGCCGGTGCGCCGCACACTGGTGAAACTCGGCATTCCCAGGGCGACTTTCTATCGCTGGTATGATCTGTTTCGCACCGGCGGGCCCGATGCCTTAGGCGATCGCTCGCCCCGGCCGGATCGCGTCTGGAACCAGATTCCAGACATGGTGCGCCAGCGGCTCATCAAGCTCGCGCTCGATGAGCCGGCGCTCTCGCCGCGCGAGCTCGCCGTGCGCTTTACCGACACGGAAAGCTATTTCGTGTCAGAGGCTTCGGTCTACCGCCTGCTGAAGGCGCACGACCTGATCGCCAGCCCGGCTTTCATCGTCATGAAGGCTGCCGACGAGTTCAAGGACAAGAGCACGGCGCCCAATCAGCTTTGGCAGACCGACTTCACCTATCTAAAAGTCATCGGGTGGGGTTGGTTCTACTTGTCGACCGTCCTCGACGACTTCTCGCGCTACATCATCGCCTGGAAGCTGTGCCCAACCATGAAGGCCGAGGATGTCACCGCCACGTTGAACTTGGCGCTGAAGGCCTCGGGGCTCGACCAGGCAAAGGTCATCCACCGGCCAAGGCTTCTCTCCGACAATGGCTCCAGCTACATCTCGGCGGACCTGGCCAAATGGCTCGACGGCCAGAACATGGAGCATGTCCGCGGTGCGCCTTATCATCCGATGACCCAAGGCAAGATCGAGCGCTGGCATCAGACACTCAAGAACCGGATCCTGCTCGAGAACTATTACCTGCCGGGCGATCTCGAAACCCAGATCGAGGCCTTCGTCGCCGGCTACAATCACCTGCGATATCACGAGAGCATCGCCAACCTGACGCCCGCCGACGTCTACTTCGGGCGGGGCCAGACCATTCTGATCGAAAGGGAAAGGATCAAACGACAGACCATCGCCAACCGCCGCTTGCTGCATCGTCGGCAAGTCGCATAACATTACAAACCAGACGAGCCAGAGACTCTCTCAATTTAAGCCGCTCCTTGTCCCAAAAACTCTGACGACGGACAGTTCGCGACCACGCGGGCAACCATGTTGCCCTTGCGGCTGATAGCGCCAACGATAGGCGTTTTGCCGGAACCGATACCCCCGGTTCCCCCGCCGCCACCGCGTTTATCCCAGTGCCTGTTTTTGGCAAAGCCCCCAACGAAAGTTTCATCGACTCCGACAATGCCGCCGAGCTTCTTAATATCCTCCATGAGCGCGACGCGGATTTTGTGACACATTTGCCAAGCGGTCTTGTACGAACCGAAGCCCATATAGCGACAGATTTGAAGTGCGCTCATGCCCTTCTTGCTGGTAAGCATCAAATGAATGACGCGATACCAATCGCGAAGCGGCTTATTCGTATTTTCAAAAATAGTATCAACCAAAATCGAGAAGCGGTAGCCAGTAGAACCGCCTGGGGCGCATTGCGCGCACTGCCAATGCCATTTGCGCGATGGCAGGTCATATACGGCCGGATTGCCACAACGCGGGCAACAAACGCCATTTGGCCAGCGGCGCGCTTGCAGGTATTTCTTGCAGGCGTCTTCGTTTGGAAACATCGCCTCAAACTCGGAGGCGGTAAGCTGATGAACTGGCTTGGGTTGTTTGCGGCTCGCCGTGGCATCCTCCTTATGATGGAGGAACGCTACCATGTCTAAACCCTTATGTCGAGTACGGCATAATCGCGCTAATTTGGGGGAAGTCGTGCGAAAAATTTTTGCGGCGGTATATTTGGTGTTGGCACCAATCTCAGGAGCCGTTGCTGAAACTGCAACAGCCGGACAGAATCCACTTTGCTACTACCACGGTCAATTGTACTCACCTGGAGCTGTGATTTGCATCACCAAGAGCTATTGGCAGCAGTGCGATGGCGTCAATTGGGCGGAACCAAAAGGACCGATAAATATCAAGGACTGTACGCTCTCGTTTCCGGGTATGCGAGAGTTGCTGTTGCGGCCCCCCGAGTGACCGGCGATTCGAAACCATGAGTCGAGTCAAGTCCAAAAGCGTACCATTCCGAAAAAGAAACACCCGGGCACGGGAATGATCCCGGCCCGACAACGACCTATCCAAGTGCGCAGACCGTGACACCCGATCCGATTCCCGGACCCCGATCCGATTCCCGGACTGAGAAAATTTTTTGAAAGGAAAAATGGCGTTGCGGGTTCGCCGGCGCCTTGGCGACCTATGACGGCGATCGATTAAGTTTGATTTGAGTTACGCACGCCCCGGCAATCATTTTGCGCTACGGTACTCCCTGACGAAAGAAGGACGTTTGAAATGAGAAACCTTTTAGCCGCCTCCATTCTGGTCCACGCCGCCATTTTAGGCGCTCCGGCGTCCGCAACGCCCGTTCAGATGATCTGCACAATTGACGTGCCAACCACCTTCCCGGTGGCTGTTTGGCTTCCAGCCGGCAACATCTGCTACGTCAACGGCATCATGCCGGTACACGAAATAGTACCCGTGGTGATGATGCCTGAGCCGTTGCCAATCCTCGTCCCGATTGTCGGCTTTCGTCACTGGTAAAAGGTCGGCCCCGGCCTTTTTCCCGCTTCCTGCAGCCGTAACCGAACGTCCGGCATCGAGATATTTTCGCGGCGTGTGATGTTCATTGTTGTCTGACGGCCAAGCCGCCAGCGGCGAAGGCGAAGAGGCCACTGAATTGAGCATGATCCGCGCCGCGCTGATCGCCGCCTTCGGCTTCCTCGCGCTATACCAACCTGGCCACGCCGATCCCCCGCCCGCGATCCATTGTGCGCCCGCCGAGAACCTGGAACGCGTCGACGTGGCGCTGATCGACGCCGCAAAGCGCGAGATCGACCTTGCGGCCTATGTCCTGACTGACTGGCCGGTCATCCAAGTGCCCACGCCCGCAGCCGATCGAGGCATCTGCGATATATCGACCCGGCGCTCAACTCCCCTCGCTGCGGAAAGAGCGGCATGACAGCCGTGTCCACTTGATAGCTCCCTTGCCCTCCTTGATTTCAGCCGTGCAGCGCTTGTTGTGGAAGGGCACGACATTCTCCGCAGGTCTCGACATGCTGGTGACGATGAATCCAACGCGCGGATAAAGCTCACGTCGGCATTATCGCCACCTTTCGTCAACGCAGGGGTGCGGTTCCTCGCCCCGCTCCCGGGCAAGGGTGGGATAGTCGGTATACCCTTTGGCGCCGCCACCATAGTAGGTGGACGGATCGTCGGCGTTGAGGGAGGCGCCGGAGCGAAACCGTTCCGGCAAGTCTGGATTGGCCAAAAACTTGCGCCCGAAGGCGATCAGATCCGCCTTCCCTTGCTGAAGCCAGCCCGTCGCAGTGTCGTGGTCAAAACCGCCAGCGATGATGAGCGCGCCGCGGTATCTTGCGCGCATCAGTTCGAGCATCCTCAGCGCGCCAGGGTCGGGCTCGATCCCCTTCTCGATCGCGGCGACGGCAGGGTTGACAATGTGCAGATAGGCGAGCGCGCGCCCGTTGAGTTTCTCGGCGACGTGGCCAAAGGTCGTCTCCGGGTCGTCGTCGCCCATGTCGTTGAAGGTGCCGAGCGGCGACAATCGTACGCCGACGCGGTCCTGACCCCAAACGTCGCTCACCGCCACGACCACTTCCATTAGCAGCCGCGCCCGGTTCTCGATCGCGCCGCCATAGCCGTCAGCGCGGTGGTTACTGCGGGAATTGATGAACTGATCGAGGAGATAACCATTGGCAGCGTGGACCTCCACACCGTCGAATCCGGCAAGATAACCATTGGCAGCGTGGACCTCCACACCGTCGAATCCGGCCTCCAGCGCATTTCGCGATCCGCGCGTGTATTGCCGACAATGTAGGGCATCTCCTCGCTCAGCAAGGCCCGCGGAGTGACGAAAGGGACCAGTTCCCCCTCGCCGTTTTCATTCTCGATGAACGCCTCCCCGCTAGGCTTGATGGCCGAGGGCGCGACCGGAAGCATGCCGTCGGGCTGCAACGACGGATGGGAGATGCGTCCGACGTGCCAGAGCTGCAGGAAGATCAGGCCGCCGGCCTTGTGCACCGCGTGGGTGACGAGGCGCCAGCCCTCGACTTGTTCGCGGCTGTGAATGCCGGGCGTCCAGGCGTAGCCCTGTCCCTGCTGCGACACTTGGGTCGCTTCGGTCACGATGAGAGCCGCCGAGGCCCTTTGCGCGTAGTAGCAGGCATTGAGAGCAGATGGCACGTTTCCGGGATGGCGGGCGCGCGAGCGGGTCAACGGCGCCATTACCATGCGGTGGGGAAGGTCGTAGCGCCCCAGCCTGGCCGGCTCGAATAGCGGTTCCACGAGCGTTTTCCGCGCAGCGGGGGCCGGCGCGATGAGTGTAGTGGACTCGGACATAGGGTCTTCCTCCGGTCGGAATGAGTGGTTCAAAATCCTCGTCGATCCACCGGGCGATGCGCTTTGTTGTCAGCCCGGGAGAAAGTGCTCGAACTCTTCTCGACGAACGCGCCGTAACGTCGGCTACCGCATTAGCCGTGCGGCGATCTCGGCGACGTGCCTACCCTGGAAGCGGGCGATGGCTTGCTCGTTCTTCGAAGGCAGCCGCGAACCATTGGCGGCGGTGATCGTGGAAGCGCCGTAGGGCGTCCCCCCCGGTGATCTCGGTCATGACCACCAGCTGCCGCTCCGAATATGGCACACCAACAATGGTCATGCCCTGGTAGGAGCGTTCTGTGTAAGCTCGTGATCACTGTCTCCTGCCCGCCATGCTGGCTCGCGGTGCTGGTGAACACGCTGCCCACCTTGCCGACGAGTGCCCTGCTCATCCATAATCCGCCCGTCTGGTCGAGGAAGTTGCGCATCCGCACGCAAATGTTGCCGAAGCGCGTCGGCGGACCGAAGATGATCGCATCGGCATCCGCAAACTTCTCGGTCTTTGCAACCGGCACATGGGCGAGGGCCGTGCGCGCCGCCGCGTCGCGCGGCGTCATGTCATTGGACCTTTACACTGGCGACGAAATCCTCGCGGAACTCGCGCGCCCGCGCCGAACGCTTCTTTTATGAGAATTCTTCCCGGTCAAGGCTGCCTCCCTCAGTGCACCGGGGCAGCGCAACGCGGATCGATCTCGCGGGCGTGCAGTGCCATCGCGATCAGCGCCGAGCCGCCGAACACCATATTGATGCCAACTAGCAGCCCGATAGCCCAAGCTGCGGTGCCGGGCAGGCCTGCGAAAATGATAGTGGCCAAGATCAGGTCGATGATGCCGCTCGCCAGCATCCAACTCCATCGTCCCGACAGCTCGCGCTTGTGCTCGAGCGCAAACATTATCGAGGCAACGCCTTCGATCACGAAAAACACGATGAGAATCAAGGTAAGCGAGAGGACGCCGCTCATCGGCCACAACAGCAGCACAATTCCGGCCGCAATTCCAAGGATCGCCGAGACGAGCGATCACCAGAAACCCGGCGCTTGTCGCCACCGCGCGCTGAATTTGCTCGATGTCGGGCTTGTTCATCGACATGGCACGCCTCCTTGGGGCGTTGTCGCGTTGGCGAGTTTGTCAACAGAGCCAGTTTGCCGCCGACCGTCCGTTACGAAATCAACGGCTTAGTCCGGTACATAGTCGAAAACGAGATCGAAATTGATTATACTCGGCCAATGTGACAACGCCAATTGAATTGATCGCGTGCCCCTGAACCACTTTCATTAGAGCTCGCTCGAATCCCACGGGCGGCGCATGACAAATCACTACGGTCGAGGTGTTCGTGCAGGCTTCGCCCGGCTTCCGACTTCGTCGAAGATGATCCGAAGCCAGCGCTCATCATCGGCCGGATTATCGGAGAACAGTTCTCTGTCAGCCAGAACTTCATTCATCCGCCGCGCGATTACGAGCGGTGGACGGCCGTGGGCGCGGAGCTGCCCCAGCGAAAATCCGTGCAGTTTCTCCGCATCCGGGTCCCAAACCCGTTGCACGTCCCGGTGCGACGGAGGCCGAACAGCCTTCCGATCTGATGTCACCGGTCGACATGTCGACGAAGGCCCAGCCGACTTCGATCGGTAAGTCACCCAAGCAGGATGCCTCACAATCGTAGAAGTCTGGTACGTCATTTCCCTTGCTCTTCGCGTGGTCAGGTGGGACAAACTGAGGACGGCCACCAGGAGGCGGGCCCGCTGTGACATGACCACCAGGGCGATCGCCAGGGTGCGGGTCCTCGCGGGATGCTGGAGATTAAAAGTGGCGTGCCTGAAATTTACAAACGGGTGCGCCGTCAGGCCTTGCGGCGGGTCAGAGCCTGACGCGCAACGGCACCCTTTCTTGCACGAAGGTAGCGTCGAAGAAGGGGCCGCCGGTTTCGCGAGGAGGATTAGGGCTACACACGACGTCTGCCCTAGGGCGAATTTGCATAAATAAATAGAGCTTGTTGAGTGCGGCTTGCTCAGAGTCTGCTCGGCCCGCGCTGCGTTCGAGCCGCTGGACTGACATCGTTATTATTTAGCTACGCTGAATTCCACGCGCCGGTCCTTGCGAAGGCGATCTTCGATCGTACTGATACTGCGGCCTTCCGTTGTCCCGTTTTTGCTGGCCAGGGAATGGGAACTGCCGTAACCCTTCGCGCTCAGGATGGCGGGGTTGACCCCTGCATCGACGAGGACTTGGCGCACTACATTTGCACGCCGTTGCGACAGCCTCATGTTAGCGGCCTGCGTACCAACCCTATCTGTAGCCGCTAATCCGAAACGTCGTTCCAGCAGACAATTGTTTCATCAGACCGGCTGCCTGCTGCAAGAGAACCTTCGTGTCCGACGGAACCTCGGCGCTATTGGTAGCGAAATAAATAGTTGGGAGATTAAGAGTTGACTGATTCGGAGCGCCAATTGGGTTTTCGACGCTGAAACCAGATGTAACCGGGGAAGACGCGGTCGACGTTTCGTTAGCGCTGCTACCTGCAATTGTAGCAAATCCGAATTGGGGCCCAAGAACGGATTTCAGCGAACTCATGATCCTATCTCGGTCTGCTTCAGGAATCGCTCCTCCGACACTAGCCGAATTTCCTTCAAACAGCGCCTGCAACCCCGGAATCTTGAAATTATCGAGCGCTGCCTTGAAACCCTTGGCCCAGTGCGTCGGGCCAGCATTCAAGTCGACGGAGAGGTCGCCGGTAATATTCTGGGCTCCGAACACCGTTTTGAGCGAGTCAGTAATGGAACTGCGAGTAGCGTCGTCTCCGACTGTGCCTGAGTAAGCAATGAGCCCGTTCTCATTGCGTAGCGCCAGCCGCGCTGGAATCGTAGGCACAGGGGGGGACGCCACAGGCGCACTTTGCACCACAGTCGGCGCGGACTGGATGTCCCCACGATCGCCTGCCCCAATGAAATATCCGAGGAGCAATCCGAGCGTAATTAGCACAGAGGCGCCCGGAATGAGCAACGGTCTGAGCCCGGCAGCGGCGCCACTGTATTCCATTCGGCTCGGTCGAATTTGCTCTGCTCGATGCTGCGTAATTTCGTCGATGGGGGTGGATGAATGTATGGTCGAGTTGTGGAAACTCGCTGCCCAAGGACTAATTGCTGGTGGAATAGCTCCGCCTTGTGCCCGCACGACGACGATTTTGGGTATTGCATAGCCCAAAATCGTTCTGGCGAAGCGTTGGCTTACACCGATTTTATTGGCAATGCCGCTAATAACGTCGCTGCCTAGCGTCTGCTCTACCTCTTGCCCCGACAGAGGCACGGGGTCAGGTCCTCCTAACCAAGAAGCAACCTCGACGGCGAACCCGGCGGCCTTGAACCTATTCACGAAACCGCCAATACCGCCTGGCTGTCTCTTGATCAGGCCCAGAGTCTCTTGAACAAGAGGGTAGGCCTCGGGACCGAGAGAGTATCGCGAGCCGATTTCCTGAATGAGCTTGTCAAAGGCCGCCATCTTAAAGGCCTTCGCGAAATATGCCGAGTGACCCTGCGCGTCTTGCGGGAGGACTCTGGGCCCACCTGAGTGACGGATAACTCCCGCCGGGGGCGAGAGTTGCGCCACTGCACGCCATTTTATGTTTAGAGGACGATGATCTAACCCTAACATTTCCGCGTCGGCCTGTCTAGTGGGCAGCCGGGCAGGGCCAATCCGGCAGCCCGCATAGAAGGTGGAGTTTTGCGGCGCGCCAAAAACGCGGCGCCGTTTCCTTACGCGACGCAATGTGATCGTTGCCCTCGATGAGAACGGCACTCCCCGACTTCAATGGCGGAACCGACCTGCGACCACAACCGCTTTCCGATCGTGGGGCAAGGCTTCAGACCTCGGACCATGGCCCTGGTGACGAGGCCCGGATTCGCTTTGTCAAGTATTTGGAAACCGGAGGTGTTGCGGTTTTGAAGTCTGTTTTCTGGTTGGCGCTGGCATTGTTTGGATGCCCGCGAGAGTCGGGCGCGGGTGAAGGAAGCCATCGACCGCGGTTATAGGGGGGCCATCTAATGCCAAGGTCGAGCACTTTCTACCAATGCGCACTGGGTAAACGAATCGCCTTTCTAGAGCACGCCGACCCTCTATGATCGATACTCCATCGAAGCGTAATGCAATCGTCAGCGGCTTTGTCTCGATTCTGTCGGCTAACCTTATATTACACTATATTACATAGATACCACATATACATGTGATGTCTGTATACTTGCAGCCGCCGGCTGAGGCAGTCAGGATTTCCGGCGGAACGGCAAGAGGAGGCGCGATTGCGAGCGCCGAATTCCTACGTGCAGGCACTCTTGAGGAATTCAAAAGCAAAGGTCGGCTCTTGGTGCACGGACCTCGGTTTTGCGTCGCAACTACCCAAGTGGTAGGCGAACCACGCCCCAGCCGCTGCGATGGTGTGTCCAGTGCATGGCGTCAGGTGTGCCAGGCCAACTTTTCGAGGCGCCGCTAGAGGGGAATGCGCATGCGCCGGGCAGTTACCCTAAATGGCCATCACACGGAAATGTCCTGTGAAGATTCTATGAGGGCGGGCGAAGGCCGGGATCGAGTATCCCTGGTCGGCGCGGTGCCCGAGGTATTTGGGCTTTTTTGTGCTCGCGCGGACGAATCGCGACAGTTTTTAAGCACCCAGACTGGAACCTTTGAGCCCGCATACGCCGGATGATGCAATAATTTGCAGCGTCGATGCCGCAATTCAGCTAACATAATCAGCATGTTATTTCGGATCGAATGAGGCCGTCATGGCGAACCCGGCGGGTGAATCGTATGATGGCGCTCTCAGGCTCGATTTCGACCGCCGATTGTTGCTTCACTTTCGCGGATCGGTGGTTACCTCCGACGCAGGCTTGCTCGCATACCGGGAACTGGACGACGCGCTGTGCCTCAGCGCGATGGCGGGTGATGCGCTCTCCGACGCACGCACTGGCAAGAATGGCCGGCATGCACTCGTCGGGATGTTGCGGCAATCCATATTTGGGCGACTTGCCGGATATGAAGACGTGAACGACGCTCAACGCCTGCGCCATGATCCCGCGATGCGGTGGATAGTCGGCGGAAAGGCGGCCTCGGATGCAGCGGCTTCGCCGAGCCAGATGGGCCGCTTTGAGACGCGCTGGCTCACGGCGGAAAAGAACCTTTCGGCGCTCGCTGATCTCTCCGGCAAATGGATCGACAGCGTTCATGGTCGCCGTCCGCCGAGAGGTATCTTGCTCGACATGGATTCGAGCGTGAGCCCGACGCATGGCGAACAGGAACACAGTGTCTGGAACGGTCACTATGACTGCACCTGCTATCATCCGCTGTTCGTTTTCAACCAATATGGCGATTTGGAACGCTGCGCCCTGCGCCCCGGCAATGTTCACAGCGCCGATGGATGGGAGGCGGTGCTGAAGCCGGTCGTGGCGCGGTATCAAGGCAAGGTCTCACGCATTTATTTCCGCGCCGACGCCGGCTTCGCAAACCCCGAAGTTTACGAATATCTGGAGGCAGAACGGATCAAATATGCGATCCGTCTGCCCGCCAATCACATCTTGCAAGAGAGGATCGGCTATCTGCTCAAACGCCCGGTTGGTCGCCCGTCCAATGACGTCTGCCGATCCCATGCAAGTTTCACCTATCAAGCGGGAAGCTGGTCGCAGCCGCGTCGGGTGATCGCCAAGGTCGAATGGCATCCGGGCGAGCTTTATCCGCGCGTCGGCTTCATCGTGACGAACATGGCGCGCTCCGCCGAGAATGTCGTCGCCTTCTACAACAAGCGCGGCACGTGTGAGCAATGGATCAAGGAAGGAAAAGGCGCAATCAAGTGGACCCGGCTATCATGTCGGTCGTTCGCTGCTAACGCCGTCCGTCTCCAGCTTCATGCGCTGGCCTACAATCTCGGTAATTTTCTGCGCACGCTGGCGACGCCCGAACCGATAAAGGATTGGTCACTGACGAGCCTGAAGGAAAAGCTGATCAAGATCGGCGCGAAGATCGTGAGCCATGGCCGCTATGTCGCGTTTCAGATGGCCGAAGTCGCCATTCCGAAAAATCTCTTCGCGGACATCCTACGAATGATCGCCGACCTGCGGCCGCCGCCCAATCCAGCGCCTGCGTGAAGTGTTCGGTCGTCATGCGTCGAGCAAAAACTAAGGGAGAAGTGCGTCTTGATCACAACCAACTCTGTATTGTCCGGTGCGCGATCCGCCCATGTCACTGGTTTTGGTGTGCCGGAGCACCACAGCAGCGCCGCAGCGCGGCAATCTCAACCTCAATAAGCGGGCGATCCGGAAAATAATGCCGGTATAGGACGAATGTCCGATGTCACGGCAGGAGATCAATGATACGCGCTTGGCACATTCCCGGTTATCTGGGGAATGCCAGTTGAGGGTTACGGGTCATTTTTGACAAAAACAAAATTAACCGCCGCCATCCAGGCTTTCATGGCTTGAGCGCGGCGTCTTGGAGGAGTACGCCCAGGCGCTCTGCCGGGTCTCTCTCGTTTTGGGTTGCCGCGTCTGGGGGTCGAATATCTCAACAACGACGCGAAGCAGCCAAGCCTCAAAAGACTGCAAGATACTTTAGCAGTGAGATGATGCCGATGATGATCACAATCACGCGCACGATCTGCTTCGGAAACCTATGCCGCCGATAACCGCCGTAAAATCAATGGCTGGGGGACCTGGATTCGAACCAGGATTGACGGAGTTAGTCCGCTACGTCCGTCGTCAGGGCTTGAGATAAGGAGCGACTTGAAAATTGAGTCTCTGGCTCGTCTTGCTTGGGATGTTAGTGGCATCTGGTCAATGCAGCGTCGGTTTCGTGGCGGGCAACACTGCGAGCATCTGCCGGCGAGCACGCGCGCAGGACAAAACGGTGGCATGGATTTCATGCTCCTCGATCTTCGTCATCTCACGCACGGTCCGGAGAGAGGTTTGTACGTCCTGGTTGGTCGCCGCTTTGGTCTCATCCCGTGCCATTTGGCACACCGCCGCCATCAATGCTCGCATTTCGCTTAAGATCCTGACATCGTATCATTGCCAGCGTCGCCAGGCCTGCTCGAGTGACCATGACATCGGGGCGCACCAAAGGCTATTATATATGCCGGTGTCCACGAACGGGCGCCGAAAAGCAGGAGATTCACGACCACGCCCGCCCCATTGAGATGGAATCGATATGACGGTCTACGAGGCATCGACCTGGGTGATTCCGGTCATCATCGCGATCACCTTTCATGAAGCCGCGCATGGGTTCGTCGCGCTTTCCTTTGGCGACGATACTGCCTGGCGCCTTGGCCGCGTTAGCTTCAATCCTCTAAAGCACATAGATCTATTCGGCACGATAGTGATGCCCGCGTTGCTTCTCTTACTGCGTTCACCTTTCCTTTTCGGCTACGCCAAGCCGGTTCCGGTTAATTTCAAGACGCTGCGCAATCCGCGTCGCGATATGGTCTGGGTAGCTGCGGCGGGACCGAGCATGAACCTTGCGCTCGCGACTTTGGCCGCGCTGACGTTTCATCTTGTTGTCTACCTGCCAGTCACCGCCAATCAATGGGTCGCGCAAAATCTCACGAACGCGCTCATCATCAACGTCCTGCTGGCGGTCTTCAACATGATGCCGCTACCACCGCTCGACGGCGGACGGGTCGCAGTTGGTCTGCTACCCGATCTGCTTGCCGCGCCGCTCGCCAGGCTAGAGCCTTATGGGATGCTAATCCTCATTGGCCTGCTCTTCCTCGTGCCGATGCTCGGTGTACAAATGGGCGTTGATCTCAGCATCGTGTCACGGGTGGGTGGTGTCGTGACCGAGACCATCATCAATGCCATCGTCTGGATAACTGGCAACTCGTAATACGGCTGATGCTACCGCACCGACTGGGTAGCCAATGGACCCGCATCAAGATATCCCTCCGCCCCCCAAACGGTCGCCAGCTCGCCGCAGCCGAGTCGCCAATGGCTCAAAGCTTTTGCCCCTAACTGATGGGCAGGTCTGACACGGCAAGAAGGTTCCGTGACCTAATCGAGATATCTCCGCCGATCATGGTGGCGCTGCCCGTTTGAACGAAGGGCAGCGCCAGCTCGTGCGCCGCGCAGCGATGCTGAGTCGATCTCGGCAGTCTATGACGTACGTCACGGGAGGACCTGCCGGATTTTCCCGGTTGGGGAGAACCGCCGCCATTCCCGCAGGTTAGGCTGGCGCGCCCCAGTCTCTGGTTGGCAATTCTGGTTTTTCGGCCTCATGGCCGCTCGAGCAGGCCTGGCGACTCTGGCAATGATACGATGTCAGGAACTGGACGGATTCGTCGAAGGGTTATTCGGCCGTTGGCGAGCAGCATGATAGCGTACGACTTCAAACCGCCCTACGGAGGAGAGTCGGCAGCCGCACACGGAGTTGGCACATGGCTTACGAATTCTACTACCGGCCCAGCATTCAGGGGCGCGGCGAGTTCGTTCGGCTGGCGTTGGAAGAGGCAGGCGCGGACTGCATCGACGTGGCCAGCAGGTCGGAAAGTGAGGGCGGCGGCGTAGCTACCGTCATGGCCTTTCTGGAGCGCGAAGAAATCACCTGCCCACCATTTGCGCCGCCATTCCTGAAAGACGGAGACGTCCTGATCTCTATTACGAGGACCAGAAACCGGAAGCGCAACGCCGAGCAAAGCATTTTAGTGAAAAACTCATGCGCAAGTTGCTGAAGAAATATTGCTTTGTCCCAGATAAGCTCATCACGGATGACCTCCGCTCTTACGCCGCCGCGGCCAGTGATCTTGGAATCGCAAAACGCCATGAGCGCGGTCGATGGTGCAACAACCGAGCGGAGAACTCGCATCAACCAACCTGTCAAACAGCATTGAATCGGGACCCCGGATCGGTGTGCAAAAGGTACCCCTTTTGGCGGGGAGGAACGACAGCGCTCGCCCCCGGCGGAGCTGGTCAGGGTTGCGCAGCCGGGGCGAGCGCGGTGGCGTGGGAGGGGGCTTTGAGCGCTAGGCGCGGTTTTTGAAGCGCCAGCTTTCATTTCCGGTTTCGACGATGTCGCAGTGATGGGTGAGACGATCGAGGAGCGCGGTCGTCATCTTGGCGTCGCCGAAGACGCTCGGCCATTCGCCGAACGCCAGATTGGTCGTGACGATCACCGAGGTGCGTTCGTAGAGCTGGCTAACGAGATGGAAGAGCAATTGCCCGCCAGCCTGAGCGAAGGGCAGATAGCCGAGTTCGTCGAGAACGGTGAAGTCCTTGCGAGTGAGGTAATCGGCGATTCGTCCCTGCCGCCCTGCGCGTGCTTCGGCCTCCAGGCGATTGACGAGATCGACTGTATTGAAGAAGCGGCCGCGCAGGCCGGCGCGGATGCAGCTTCGCGCGATGGCAATGGCGAGATGCGTCTTGCCGGTCCCGGTGCCCCCCACGAGAACGACGTTGCGTTGCTGCGCGATGAAGCCGCCTCCAGAAAGATCACGCACCAGGGTTTCGTTGACGGTCGTGCCGTCAAAGTCGAAGTCATCGATGTCCTTGGCCAGAGGGAGTTTGGCGATGGTCATCTGATATTTGATGGAGCGCGCCTGCTTTTCGGCAATTTCGGCCTTAAGAAGATCGCCGACGATTTGTGGCGGCTCGTGCTGCCGCTTTATGCCAGCCGCCATCACATCATCATAGGCGGTTCGCATGCCGAAGAGCTTGAGTTCGCTCATGAGGTCGAAGATTTGCGTGCGTTCCATCAGCCTGAACTCCTCAGTTGATCGTACCGGGCACAATCGGCGAGCGGGACGTGCCGGAGTTTCAGCGCGTCCGGGGTGAGTATGGTGAGTGGCGGACCGGGATCACGGCGACGCGCCAGAATGTTGAGAACGACGTCGGCGGAATGGACGCCCTCGCTCAACGCCTCGGCACAGGCGGCCTCGACCGCCGGCAGCCCGTCGTCGAGAACCGCCGCGAGGATTTTCACCATCTGCCGATCGCCATCGGCGGAGCCGGTGAGTTTGCGGCGAATTTTCTCCATGGCCGAGGGCAAGACCCAGTCCTTGAACGGCGCGCCATTCCTCAGAGCGCCGGGCTTGCGGGCCAGAACCGGAACGTAATGCCAGGGATCGTAAATCGTCTCTTCGCGGCCAAAGGATCGCCGATGTTCGCCGGCGGCGATCCCGTCCTGGCGAATGACGATCCGGTCTGCATAAGCGTGGATTTCGACCGGACGCCCGACCGCGCGCGCCTTCACCGAGTATTTGTTGTTATCGAACCGGATAAGGCAGGTCTTGGACACCGCCGCGCTCACTGCATGGAAGCCGTCGAAGCGGCCGCGCAGTTGCACGAGCTTTTGCCGTTCGTCCTCGAAAACCTCCCAGATCGTGCGGCTGGCGCATTCTGGATGACGATGCGCCTTGGCGTAAGCGACACATTTGTCGAGGAGCCAGGCATTCAATTCGTCATAGCTCTTGAATCTCAGGCGCGGCGTGAAAAAGCGCTCACGCACCAAGCCGACCTGGTTCTCGACCTGGCCCTTTTCCCAGCCCGAGGCCGGCGTGCAGGCCACTGGCTCGACGAGATAATGCCCGCACATTTGAAGGAAGCGGCGATTGTATTGCCGGTCCTTGCCGGCGAAGATTGTCTCCACCGCGGTTTTCATATTGTCATAAATGCCGCGCTCGCAGGCGCCTTTGAAAAAGGCAAAGGCGCGGTCATGCGCGTCAAAGACCATCTCTTGGGTCTCGCGTGGATAGGCGCGGACAAACGGCATGCGGCTGTGACAGAGCCGCATATGGGCGACCTTCACGGTCACCGTCGCGCCGTTCAGCACGACGATTTCATGGCTCCAGTCGAACTGATAGGCCTCGCCGGGAGCAAAGGTGAGCGGCACATAAGCCTGCGCCAGCGCCACACCGCGTTCCTTGCGCCACGTTTTCGCGTAACGGCGAACCGCGTCGTAGCTTCCGGCATAACCAAGGCTGCGCAGTTCTTCGAATAGCCGAACAAGCGTCAGCCGCTCGCGCGCCGATTTTTCTGCATTCTCCAACAGCAGGGAATCCAGCCGCTCCCGCCACGGTCCGATCTTGGGAAGCGGCTGCGTCAAGCGTTCGTAATGGAACTCGGTCGCTTCGGATCGGATGACCTTCCGGACGACCTTTCTGGAGACGTGCAGCTCCCGGCAAATCTCCTTGATCGGCTTTTTCTGAACAAAAAACGCCCGGCAAATCTTGGCGATCGTTTCCACAACCAGCATTCCAATCTCGGCCTCCCAAAATCCAGGAGGCCACTGTGGACCCTCAGCCCCGGGGTCCCGATTGGATGCAAATCACCCCAAAAGCGGGGTCCTTATTCCATGCTTATTCACACTGCCGGCTTCCGTGTCGAAGACCTGCCTGGTTCGCTTTGATGTACAAGTCTGGACTTGATCCAACGGTCAATGTCAGATTACGTCATTCATTCAACGTCGGGCATGATCGGCGAGGGGATCGATGTTGTCAAGGACGCGAGCTTCGCTCGCGCCGGCGCAGCCGGTGCTGTGCATCCTTGACAACATCGATCCCCTCGCCAAACTCGCCGCCAAGAGATGAATGGCAAGGCGTGATTTCATCCGGCACTGCCTGAAATCTCAAGTCCAGTATTTTACAGCTTTGACAATAACAAATACTCGGTCAGCGCCGGCGCCATTGGCCGGCCGGTCGAGATTTACGCTTACGCCGATCGGATCGTCATCCGCCAGGAGGGGCGCGTCGTTGCGGAGCAACTCTATGGGATGAGGAATGCCTACGATGAGGCTCTCGCCGCCGCGGTCAAACGCAAGCATGAGCCGCAGCACTTTGTCGGCGACCTGCTCAAAGCTGAGATATCCGAGAAGCAGGCGCGCTCGATCAAATATCAGCTGACAATCGCCAAACTGCCGCTTGCCAAGGATATCGACGACTTCACCTACAAGGGGACACCGATCAATGAAAGCCTCGTGCGCGATCTGGCTGGCGGCAACTTCATCGCTCAACAACGCAATGTCGTCCTGGTTGGGGGGACGGGCACGGGCAAGACGCATCTGACGATCGCGATCGCACGAAGTTGTATCCGCGCCGGATCTCGCGGTCGCTTCTTCACCACGGTCGATCTTGTCAACCGGCTCGAGGCTGAAGGTCGAGCTGGCCGCCAAGGCCGGCTCGCCGATTATCTGACGCGCCTCGACTTCGTCATCCTCGACGAGCTCGGCTATCTGCCCTTCGCCCAAGCCGGAGGACAACTGCTGTTCCACATGGTCAGCCGCCTCTACGAGCGAACCTCGGTCATCGTCACGACCAATCTTGCATTCGGTGAATGGCCAAGCGTCTTTGGCGATCCGAAGATGACGACCGCACTACTCGACCGTCTCACCCATCATTGCGATATCATAGAGACTGGCAACGAGAGCTGGCGCTTCAAAAACCGCGCCTGACCCACCGCAAGCCGCTCGCTCGCTACAGCGCTTTTCCAGGGCGCGCTCGCTCGCGGCTTGTCCGCCACACGGCTTCCTCAGACGTCACCTCACTCTGCTAAATCTCACCGTACACAGGGGTCACTGTTGCGCGCCGACCAGGGGTCAAAGTTCAACGCCGATTGACACCTTACGCGCCAGAACTCAATCCCGTCGGTTACCTGTGGGCGCATTGGAAGCGGCATGAGATGCCAAACTTCTGTCCGAAAGACTTCGCCGAACTCAGCGCCTTCGCGCGCGCCAAGCTCAAACGGCACGCAGCGTCGCAAAACGCTCGTTGCAGCCTTCTGGAAGCAAGCCGAATTGCCCTTCTGACGTTACTCTGTTTGTCAAAAAACAATAGTCGATATTTGCGACCCAGGACACTAGCGGGTCTGGTCAGGCGAAAGCAGGCGCCTTGCAGCCGCGATAATGGCTGGTTGCGGCTGTTGGATGACTGGCATAATCTCATGCGTCTCCCATCCACCTCCGAGCGCCTTGTAGAGCGTGATGAGTTGCTCGGCGGCACTCTGCTGAGTTTGGACATATTGCTCTTCGAGATCGAATTGCTGGCGCTCAGCGTCCAGGACGTTCAGATAGTCCGTCAACCCACGTTCGTACCGTTCAGTGGCAAGCTTGGTTGATTGACGGGCGGCCACGATCGCGCGATCGAGATCCTTAAGGCGCCGTTGTGCAGCCCAGTAGATCGCGACCGCATCATCGACCTGCTGGACTGCGGTTAATATTGTCTGCTTGTAGTTGACCAAGAGTTCATGAGCTTGTAGCTCGGCGATATTGGCTATGGCATCGAGTGTGCCAAAATCAAGCATAGGCCAATAAACCGAGGGGCCAGCGGCGCCGATAAACGTGAGTGGGACTGCCGAGGATGAACGTACCCCACCTTGACCGCCAAGTGCGCCACTGACAACAAACTGGGGAAAGAGATCGGCCGTTGCGACGCCGATGTGCGCTGTGGCCGCAGCAAGTTGGCGTTCTGCCGCATGGATGTCCGGCCGCCGGCGTAACAGATCGATTGGTAGGCCTGGAGGTATTTGCGCCGGGAGCGCCGGCAGTTTGCCTGGCTTTGCGAGTTCTTTGGCAAGATCCTCTGGATACTGACCGAGGAGAACCGCAATAACGTGCTGGCTTGCGGCGATTTGGGCTTCGAGTGGCGCAATGCTTGACCGCAAAGTCGCTAAATAACGCTCCGCCAACACAAGATCCAGTTCGTTGGCGATCCCTTGTTGCAATCTTGACTTTTGGAAATCGACACTCGCTTTGGCCACGTCGACGTTTTTCCGCAGGACGGCAAGCTGCCCCTGAAGGGCGCGCATGTCGAGATAGGCGCGCGCGACATCTGCGGCGACTGTCACCAAAACCCAGTCGCGGGCGTCGGCGAGGGATTCAGCGGTGTAAGTTGCCGCTTCGAGTTCCCGGCGGAACTTGCCGAAGACGTCCGGTTCCCACACAGCTTCGAAACCGCCTGCTTCCTGGATTTTGCTCAAGTTTGTTGTATTTACCGCTGATCTGAACAGCGGTGTTGCGCGGCCGCGCGTGAGGTCTGTCCCCGTGCCAATACCGGCGCCGCCGGTTCCGCCGGCGGCCGGGAGCGCTTGACCCATCACGACCAATTCTTGCGTTCTCGCCGCTTGAAATCCTCGTCAGTGCAATTTCGAGATCAAGGTTGGATTCAATGGCGCGGCTGACGAGTGAGTCGAGTAGCGGATCATGCAGAGATTGCCACCAATCAGGAAGATTGGCGCCCGGTCTCCGGCTGGCCTTTTGGGCGATCTGAACAACCGGCGGGAGGAATGAGTCCGGCAAAGCTATGTCAGGCGTATGGTAATCCGGCCCCACGGTGCAACCGCCAATGGCGGCAGCGAAGCCCAGCGCGCCCAGACATTTATTCACGCTAAGACTCCGCTTCGGTAACTTTCGCCAAGAGCATGTCACCGGGTCCGTTCAGTAGTCTTAGCATCACTCGGGGAATTCTCCACCGCGTCAGCTCCAAACTCCGGTCCTTTTCCACTTGGAGCGGCTTCGTTTGCGATGCGGACGAGATCCCCGGCCGCAAGTGAGTCAGGGGGACTGACTACGACGCGATTGGAAGGCGTGAGGCCACTTAAAACTTCGACCCGGCTCCCGAGATTGCGGCCAATCGAGATTTTCTTCACCACGATCCTATGATCCTCGCCAATAACAGCGACCTCGAGCCCATTCTGGCGGAAGATGAGGGCGTTCGTGGGAACACTCAATGTGTTGGGGTCCCGCGGCAAATGGAGATGTACTTCGGTGTAGGAACCGGGCTGCAGCACGCCATTGGGGTTGCCGGCATGCAATTCGACCAGTAAAGTGCGCGCGCTCTGGTTGATGGCGCGGGCGGTGGTGGCGACGGTTGCTTCGAAGGATTTGTCCGGGAATTGCGGCAGCTGCAAGTCGGCCTTCTGCCCCTCACGGATATCAGCCGACATTCTCTGCGGCACCTGCACGAAGATGCGCATCTCATGGACGTCTGCGACGCGGAATAGCGCTGGCCCGCTGCCACCTCCCACCCCGCTTCCAGCATTGATGAGTGCTCCGACATCCGTATTGCGTTCCGTCACCACGCCGTCGAAGGGCGCAATGACGCGCTTGAAGCCTTCGAGCGCCGCCAGCCGGTCGACCTCGCTTTGGGCTACGTTCACCTCGGCGAGGGAGGCGTTTAAACGGGCGGTGGCGCCGTCAAAATCTCCCTTTTTCGCTGTTGTTTCCTGCACGGAGACAACGCCTTTCGGCGAATTCCGCCAACGCTCGTATGTCGTCTTGGCGAACGCCAATTCGGCCTCTCTGACGTTGACCACTGCCTCCGAGTTAGCGAGCCTCGCCTTGGCCGCTGCAAAGGAGGCGTCGAGGTCCGGCGCTTCGATCTCGGCAAGAACCTGCCCCGCCTTCACGTGGGCGCCGTAATCGAAATACCAATTCTTTAGAAAGCCGTTGACCCGTGCATAGATGGGCGCATCGAACCACGCCTGTATGTCTCCGGGCAGGATCAGCCGCGAGGCTTCGCCGTCGGGCCGCGGCATGGCAAAGGAGACAATCGGGACAGCCTCTGTGACGGTCCATTGCGTGACTGCCGCCTCATGGCGCCAGCGCACAAAAAGGCCCGTCGCAACGGCCGCGGCCGCGGCAGCAAGGGCGACCAGCCCTGCGATGCGCAGCGTTCTGCCCTGCGGGCGTGGCTGCGAAGCAATCTCCTGCAAATCCTTGTCAATTTGCAGCATCATTCCCCTCGATCAAAAGCTCGGCGCATTTGATGATCTGGCTGACGAACCGTCGCCCGGCTGTATGTTAGGATCCCTCCGGTGCAACACGCTGAAGACGGCGGGAACGAAAAACAACGTTGCGGCCGTCGCGACCAAGAGGCCGCCAATGACCGCCCGCCCGAGCGGCGCATTCTGCTCGCCTCCCTCTCCCATGGCGAGAGCCATTGGGACCATGCCCAAAATCATGGCACCGGCCGTCATCAGCACGGGCCGGAAGCGCGTGAAGCCGGCGTCGATCGCAGCGGCTGTCGAATCGTGGCCTTGGCTGAGCCCTTCGCGCCCAAAGCTGACCACGAGGACACCATTCGCTGTCGCGATGCCCATGCACATGATCGCACCAGTCAGAGCTGGGATGGATAGGGTCGTGCCCGTCAGGAATAGCATCCAGACGATACCAGCCAGAGCCGCAGGCAGAGCCGTGATGATGATGAACGGATCGAGCCACGACTGGAAATTGACGACGATGATCAGATAGACCAGCACGATCGCACCGGCAAGTCCGAAATAGAGCTCGGCATAGGCGCCGGTCATTGTCTGAACCTGGCCCCGCACCACGACATGGGTGCCACGCGGCGCGCCCTTGGCGGCCTTGTCCAAGACTTCGGTTCAATTCTTTTGAGACCGCGCCGAGATCGCGTCCCTGCACGGCGGCGTAGATGTCGATGACCGGCTCGACGTTGTAATGCGATACGATGGCAGCGGTCGGTCCTGGGGTAATATTGGCAAGGCCGCCGAGCAATTGCGGTTTCGTAGTCGCGGCTGAGGTGATGGGCAGATTGACGAGATCGGATACGCTGTCCATCCAATATTGCGGAATTTGCACCACGATTGGATAAGAACTCCGTTCTGCGTGTTGAGCCAGAAATTCGGCTTCACTTGACCGCTGCCCGAAAGGGTAATGAGCAAGCTATTAGCTACGTCCCGCTGCGTCAGACCTACTAGGCCGGCGAGGGAACGGTCGACGTCGACGTTGATCTGCGGGTAGTCGAAGGCCTGCTGAATCCGCAGATCGGCGATGCCGGACACCGCACGGATCCGCTTCAACAATTCCTTTGCATAGGTGTAGCTGGCCTCCCTCTCTGGACCGACGACCTGCACATCGATGGGTGCTGGCAAACCGAAATTGAGGATTTGTGACACGATGTCGGCTGGCAAGAACGCAAAGGCGATGCCTGTGAACTTTTGGGGCAACACGGTGCGAAGCTCTTTGATGAAATCGGCCGTCGGGGAATGGCCCTCCTTCAAGCTCATGAGCACGTCGGCGTCCTCCGGCCCAATGGTGCCAGAATTGTTGTAGGCCATGTTGATACCGCTAATTGGGAGCCCGATGTTGTCGACGATGTTGTCTAGCTGCTCTGGCGGGATAATTTGGCGGATGGTGTGTTCGACGAGATCGCTCAGACGGGCTGTCTCCTCAATGCGGGTGCCTGTCGGTGCGCGGACGTGCATGAGTATCCGGCCAGAATCGACGGTTGGGAAGAAATTCTCCCCGAGGAATGGCAGCAGTCCGAAGGATAGAACTACGCAAGCGATAAACCCAGCAATAAAGGTCTTGGGCCGGCCTAGAGAAAGCGATAGCAGGGACCGGTAACCCGCGCGAAACTGCGTGAACCGGTGCTCGAAACCCTCTTGGAACCGTTTGAACGGATTGCGTGAGCGGCGGGGTGCAAAGGGCTGGCTGTGCCCTTCCGCGCCGTGGTCCCCTCGGCCGTGGGCGGCCTCTCCACCTAGCATATACTTCGCCATCGTCGGAACTAAGGTGAAGGAAAGAACGAAAGAAGCAAGAAGCGAGAAGACGGCGGATTCGGCAAGCGGGCTGAATAGATAGCCGGCCACGCCGCTGAGGTTGAACATCGGCACGAAAACGATGTTGAGCACGAGTAGGGTGACGAATGCAGGCACGACGATCTGCTGGGCGCCATCCAGAATGGCCGGCTCGATGTCCTTGCCTTGCTCAAGATGATAAAAGATGCTTTCGAGCGTGACAATTCCTTGGTCCACCAGCACGCCGACCGCAAGCGCAAGCCCGCCAAGCGTCATAATGTTTATGGTCTCGCCAAGCCAAGAAAGGACGGTCAAAGAAAATAGAATAGAGAGAGGGATGGAGATCACGACGATCAATGTCGAGCGCCAGCTGCCAAGGAAGAGCAGGATCATCAATCCGACCAGCGCAGCAGCGAGGACCGCCTCCCGGAGCACGCCGAAAATGGCAGCCTTGACGAAAATCGACTGGTCACCCACAGCGTGCACCTTGATACTGGCAGGCAAGGTCTCCTCGATCCTCGGAAGTAGCGCTTTAATCTCGTCGATGACGTTGAGAGTTGAGACCGCACCGGACTTCAGAATCGTCATCAGCACGGCCTTGGCCCCGTCGACGCGCACCATATTGGTTTGCGGGGGAGAGCCCTCGTGTACGAAAGCGACGTCACGCACGTAAATCACCGTGCCGTTGACCGTCTTCACCGGAAGGCCATTGATTTGGTCGAGGACGATCGGACTGGCGTTCAGGGCGACGTTCCAATCATAAGGGCCGATTTTCTGGTCCCCTGCAGGCAGTATAAGGTTCTGCGCGGAAACGGCATTGAGGACGTCCTCGGCCGACACGTTGTGCTCCTGCATCGCGCGCTGGTTAATGTCGACTTGCACCTGAAGGATTTTTCCGCCGTAAGGTGATGGAATCGCGGCGCCGGCGACTGTCGCGAGCTGCGGGCGGATGAAGTTTTGCCCTTGGTCGAATAGCTGCCTCTGCGGCAGCTTGGTACTTGATAGTGCGAGCTGGAGGATCGGCACGGTCGAGGCGTTGTAGCTAAGGACGTAAGGCGGGGTGATGCCGGCCGGAAGGAACTTCAAGACGGTCTGCGACGCGGCGGTTACCTGGGCCACCGCAGCGGCGATGTTGACGTCCTTATGGAAGAAGATCTTGACTACGCCATAGCTGTTGAGCGATTGCGACTCAATATGCTCGATATCGGCGACCTGTGACGTCAAAGTGCGCTCATAATAATAGATGATGCGGCCGGACATGTCGTCCGGTGAGAGGCTTGTATAAGTCCAGACGACGCTGACAACCGGTATCTTTATGTTAGGGAATATGTCAGTCGGCGTGCGCACGGCTGCCAATGTTCCGAAGATCGCAATAAGCAATGCGAGAACGACGAAAGTATAAGGTCGCCTTAGAGCGATCTGAACGATCCACACGTTTCAGCCTCCAAAAGACCGGCCCAAGCAGGGGAGCGAACGCAACAATAGCAGGATCTGACTTGTCTTGACAATTCGGCAAACACCAAATTGGCCTTTCTGAGAACCGTCAGATGGCGGAATTGACCAGCAACACGTGCAAAATTGTTTCATCTGTGTTGCACCTAGCCCAGCAAGCTACGCTCGGCTGCTGCCAGCTCTTCACGGTCATCATTACGCGGGAACAGATGCCCATTGGTATCGGCCGTCATCGCGAGAGTTGAATGCCCAAGCCTCGCCTGGACCTGGTTCTGCTCCTTTCGGCGGTTCTTTTGATCTTCATTCTTATCCGGTCGCATTTTGGTGAGAGGACGGTCGAAATTCCTTTGCGCTACGCGCTGGCAGTGAATCCTCCTGCACATGTCCCTTCATCGTTGAACGGCGTTGCGCTCTGGAACATAATTCTGCTGCTTTTGATGCTGGTGGCCTGTGGCTATCCGAACGGACATTTCGCCCTCCTCAAAACCCATTCGGTTCCTGCTTACGACATGAGTAGCCGGTCCGATGGTGGAGGAGCGCGGTAATGGCCCGGGATAAGGGTGCGTTCAGGCTCTCCAATCCATGGCCGCGTTTGGCTTGGCTGACATGCGCGGCGATCGTCGGCATCTCGCTCGCGCTCGGCTCTCTGGTGTTGGGTCGTTTGGCGGATCGTGGAGGACAAGCTCGCAGCCAATCGGCATGAGCGCTCGTTGGCGGTGGGCGCGGAGGCGCCGAGCTTGCTGGCAGGCCCGCCCGTCTTTCGATTGTCGCCTCTTCCCACATCCCACAATTTGCGCTTGTCGGTGTCTGGCTTATAGATCGTGACGTTGATGATGGATTGCTCGGCCCTGAACGCCCGACGGCTGTTTGCACGGTAGGAAGCGTGCGAGAAACGCCGCCTGCCGTCCGCCTCAACACACGCGGTTCCAGCCGGGCCGTAGCGGCAATTCCAAAGGCCGACGAAAAGGTTCGAAGAATTTCAGCACGCTGTTTTCCGAAGAACTGGCGCAGCCGGTCACCCTCACGAGAACGGCAAGCGGCGCCGAATGCCGAAACGGCAGGCGCTTGCAAAGCAAGTCATCAACAAAGCTCGGAGCAACAACTCGAAAGCGGCGGCCCTGGTTCTCGATCAGATAAACCGAAGCGAGGGATCAGCGGGAGACTCAGTCACGATCGAAGTCGACCAGCCCGCAAACAAGCTGGTGATGGAAAGTATCATCCGGCGCATCCGCATGACCGAAGACGCTCCTGCGGGAACTGATGCCGCGGGAGACGGTGGCGAGGATTCGAAATGACGGACCCGAACCACTTCGAGGTCCCACCGACGCTTTCAGCCAAGGAGCTGCGTTTGATCCTGAAGGAGGATCTGACGAGCTTCATCGAGCGCAGTTTCTACGAACTGCACCCGGGTCACCCGCTGGACCTTGCACTTCATATCGAGGTCATCGCGATCAGGCTCGAAGCGGTGCGTCGCGGCGAAATTAGACGCCTCATCATCAACCTCCCGCCCCGCCATCTGAAATCCCATTGCGTTTCGGTGGCCTTTGTCGCCTGGCTCCTTGGTCACGATCCTGCAATGCATGTGATCTGTGCAAGCTATGGTCGGGACCTCGCCAATGATCTCGCGGAGGCGTGCCTGCGAGTCATGCGAAGCCCCTTCTACGGCGCCCTCTTTGGCACCGTGCTCGGGGCTCGCCAGGCGGGGAACGAAGACCGTCGGCGGCGGAAGACGACTGGCGACGTCGGTCGGCTGCGCCCTCACGGGGCGCGGCGCGGACATGATCGTGCTCGACGAGCCGCAAAAAGCCGATGAGGCTCTTTCCAAAACAAGCCGCAAGGCAACACATACGTGGTTCGACAATACGCTTCTCAGCCGCCTCAATGACAAGACGCAAGGAAGCATCATTATCGTGATGCAACGACTGCATCAGGACGACCTGGTCGATCACGTGCTCGAACAGGGGCGCTGGGATGTCCTATCCTTGCCAGCGATCGCCGAGGTCGAGGAATGCCATCTCGTCGACGGGCCTCTCGGCCGACGTTTTCCAGGCGAAGGCCCGGCGATGCCTTGCATCCGGCGCGTGAAAGTGCGAAATCCATTGCGAAAACACGGCACGCAATCTCAGAATTCAGATTTGCGAGCCAATATCAGCAGAATCCGATTTCGCTGGCACAGGCTAACGCCATTGATGCCGAGCGGGAGCGTCGATTTTCCGACGCCTTTCAGTCGAACGACCAAGTGACCCTTGGCCGCCTCTGGCATAACCAAATCACCGGGACGTCCGAAAATGAAATAACCGACGACCAGGCGATGATCTCATACCAAGAATGGGCGGCGATCGTCGAAAAACTTGAACGCGAAATTTAACCACATCCCGCCGACCGGTGGATCGTCCGCCAGGAACCTATCCGCCGCGACAGGGTGGCAGCGAGGTCCGGCTTATTCCGAGGCGGGTGTGCTCGTTGACAGTCTGGGCACCAGCATATAGACCACGCTCCGGCATGCCAACGTCTTTCTTTGCAAGGCTTTTGCGGGGAGCGGGTGGGGGATAGTTCAACGGTAGAACAGCGGGCTCTTCTCTATTCGGGCGGTGGTGGTCAAGCGCTTTCAGGCTAATAACTCCAATTTTTGTCGCTCGCGGGCCCGCGCTTCTCTTCGGGATCAGCCGCTGGCTCTCCCAGCATGGGATCAGCAGGAAGAGACGGAACAATCTGACTCGCGTCCTGATCGCGGTAGAGCGATCGACACAAGAGTCCAAAGCGAACTCGTCTCATCCATCGTCCCGCGAGGGACATCGTTGCGCTGGATTGTGGTTTTGTCGCTCCGACAGTTTGGCGTTCGTCGCTCAGATTGTCGGCGCCATTTCCCTTGTCCAGCGGAACTCGGTTCCATCACTCCACATGCGATGCATAATCACGGCGAGCCGTCGTGCCAGTGCGACGATGGCTTTTTTCTGCCCCCGACGCTTGGCAATGTTCATTGCCCCTGCCTTCAGCCACGACCATTTCTGCCCGCGGGTCAGCATGACCTGCGCGGCCTCATAGAGCAGCGCTCTCATGGCCTCGTCGCCACATAACGAGATTCGCCCAACGCGATGGCTCTCGCCGGACTGATTGAGAACCGGCGTCAGCCCGAGAGATGGCCCAACAGCCTTCGAGTTCCTGAAGCGCGCTGGAACGTCGACCGTGCTGATAAAGGCCAAGGATACGACCGGACCCACGCCAGGGATGGTCATCAACCGCTGACAGACTTCATTGTCGCGCGCGAGCAGGAGAACCTTGCGATGCAGCTTGGCAAACTTTTCACGCAAGACCCGGCGCGCGGCGAGTAAAGGCTCCATAATATCGGCTAACTCCGGCACTCCCTCGACGAGGTCGTGGATCCGCTGCTCGAAACCGACAACGCCAACGATTCCGACTTTCAGTCCAAAATTGCGCAACAAACCACGGATATCGTTCTCGATCGCAAGAGCCTTTTCCTGGAGTATCTTTCGAGCGGCGAGGAGCGCCCTTCGTTTCTGGCTTGCAAGCGTCTTGACGTGCACGGGTCGGAATAAGCCGAACTCGCATCATCTGCGCGATCCCGCGCGCGTCGTTGCGATCGCTTTTGTTGACCTGCGCCTTGAGAAACGCCTTCGCGTGTCGCGTTTCGATGCAGATCGCCGGGACTCCTGCTTCCGCCAATCCACTGAACAGCCACTGCGACAGAGGCCCAGCCTCGAGACCGACACGTTCAAGCCGCCATGCGGGTGTGAATAAGCATGGAATAAGGACCCCGCTTTTGGGGTGATTTGCATCCAATCGGGACCCCGGGGCTGAGGGTCCACAGTGGCCTCCTGGATTTTGGGAGGCCGAGATTGGAATGCTGGTTGTGGAAACGATCGCCAAGATTCGCCGGGCGTTTTTTGTTCAGAAAAAGCCGATCAAGGAGATTTGCCGGGAGCTGCACGTCTCCAGAAAGGTCGTCCGGAAGGTCATCCGATCCGAAGCGACCGAGTTCCATTACGAACGCTTGACGCAGCCGCTTCCCAAGATCGGACCGTGGCGGGAGCGGCTGGATTCCCTGCTGTTGGAGAATGCAGAAAAATCGGCGCGCGAGCGGCTGACGCTTGTTCGGCTATTCGAAGAACTGCGCAGCCTTGGTTATGCCGGAAGCTACGACGCGGTTCGCCGTTACGCGAAAACGTGGCGCAAGGAACGCGGTGTGGCGCTGGCGCAGGCTTATACCAAGTCTCGCTGATCACGACCGATAGGCCCACTCTCTTGTTCCGATGGAGATGATTTTCCAGGGCATGTCGATGAGCTTGTTCCAGGCGAAGCAGCAGTGGTCGAGAATGTCGTCGTAGGATTCGAAGACGCGGTTCGAGAGCCAGTTGTCGCGCATGAATTGCCAGATGTTCTCGACCGGATTGAGCTCGGGCGATTTCGGCGGCAACGGCAAGAGCGTGATGTTGTCCGGGACGGGAAGCTTCGCCGAGACATGCCACCCGGCCTGATCGAGAAGAACGAGCGCATGCGCGCTTGGTGCGACCGCAAGCGAGATTTCTTCGAGATGCAGGGCCATGGCCTCGCTGTTGCAGGAGGGTAGTACGAGCCCGGCGCCTTTTCCTTCGGCCGGGCAGATGGCGCCGAAAATATAGGCTGAACTCGTCCTCTGGTCGTGCGGCGCCGAAGGCCGTGTCCCGCGTTTCGCCCATCGGCGGGTGACCTTGTTTTTCTGCCCGATCCGAGCTTCGTCTTGAAACCAAATCTCTATCGGCTTGCCAGGAGCCTCTTTTGCGGCGGTCTCCTCCACGAGGGCGAGAAAGTTTTTTTAAAAGCCGCCGCGGCTTCCTCGTCTTGCGCATGATGGCGCGGTCGCGCCGAGAGCTTGCGAAAGCCCATATGCCGCAGCTCGCGGCTGAGCGTCGGCTTGGAGATCGAAACCCGGAACTCTTCGAAGAGCCACTGCGCCAGATCGATCAGCCGCCAGCGGACGACGCCATGCAGGGCGGGAATCGGCCCATCTTCCACGACCTGCCGCAAGGCTTGGCGCTGGCGCTCGCCGAGGATGCTGGGAGCGCCCGGCGCTTTGCCGGTCAAGAGACCATCAGGACCTTTGGCGTTGAAACGGACAACCCAGTCGCGCACGATCTGCACCCCGACCCCGCCGATCCGCGCCGCATCCGGCCGCGAGCCGCCATCATAAATCTCGGCCAGTGCCAAGAGACGCCGGGTCTGATCGGGGTCACGCGATCGCCGCGCCAGCATGCGCAGGCCAATCGTGTCAAAGTCAGAGCGAAGCGGAACCGGAGTCGACATGGCAAACTCTCCCAAAAGCTGTTTGCCATGGTGAATCAGATAAATGCCGATTCGGGAATCCGCCTCAGGAGTCAAACTTTCAGAGACTTGGTATTATGTGCCGCTCACCTTTGCTCCCGGCGAGGCCTATCAGTTCGACTGGAGCCATGAAATCGTCGTGCTGAACGGCGCGACGGTGACCGTGAAGGTCGCCCATATGCGGCTCTGTCACAGCCGCATGCCGTTTGTCCGCGCCTATCCACGCGAGACCCAAGAGATGGTCTTTGACGCGCATGACCGCGCCTTTGCCTTTTTCAAAGGCGCCTGCGAGCGCGGCATTTATGACAATATGAAAACCGCGGTGGAGACAATCTTCGCCGGCAAGGACCGGCAATACAATCGCCGCTTCCTTCAAATGTGCGGGCATTATCTCGTCGAGCCAGTGGCCTGCACGCCGGCCTCGGGCTGGGAAAAGGGCCAGGTCGAGAACCAGGTCGGCTTGGTGCGTGAGCGCTTTTTCACGCCGCGCCTGAGATTCAAGAGCTATGACGAATTGAATGCCTGGCTCCTCGACAAATGTGTCGCTTACGCCAAGGCGCATCGTCATCCAGAATGCGCCAGCCGCACGATCTGGGAGGTTTTCGAGGACGAACGGCAAAAGCTCGTGCAACTGCGCGGCCGCTTCGACGGCTTCCATGCAGTGAGCGCGGCGGTGTCCAAGACCTGCCTTATCCGGTTCGATAACAACAAATACTCGGTGAAGGCGCGCGCGGTCGGGCGTCCGGTCGAAATCCACGCTTATGCAGACCGGATCGTCATTCGCCAGGACGGGATCGCCGCCGGCGAACATCGGCGATCCTTTGGCCGCGAAGAGACGATTTACGATCCCTGGCATTACGTTCCGGTTCTGGCCCGCAAGCCCGGCGCTCTGAGGAATGGCGCGCCGTTCAAGGACTGGGTCTTGCCCTCGGCCATGGAGAAAATTCGCCGCAAACTCACCGGCTCCGCCGATGGCGATCGGCAGATGGTGAAAATCCTCGCGGCGGTTCTCGACGACGGGCTGCCGGCGGTCGAGGCCGCCTGTGCCGAGGCGTTGAGCGAGGGCGTCCATTCCGCCGACGTCGTTCTCAACATTCTGGCGCGTCGCCGTGATCCCGGTCCGCCACTCACCATACTCACCCCGGACGCGCTGAAACTCCGGCACGTCCCGCTCGCCGATTGTGCCCGGTACGATCAACTGAGGAGTTCAGGCTGATGGAACGCACGCAAATCTTCGACCTCATGAGCGAACTCAAGCTCTTCGGCATGCGAACCGCCTATGATGATGTGATGGCGGCTGGCATAAAGCGGCAGCACGAGCCGCCACAAATCGTCGGCGATCTTCTTAAGGCCGAAATTGCCGAAAAGCAGGCGCGCTCCATCAAATATCAGATGACCATCGCCAAACTCCCTCTGGCCAAGGACATCGATGACTTCGACTTTGACGGCACGACCGTCAACGAAACCCTGGTGCGTGATCTTTCTGGAGGCGGCTTCATCGCGCAGCAACGCAACGTCGTTCTCGTGGGGGGCACCGGGACCGGCAAGACGCATCTCGCCATTGCCATCGCGCGAAGCTGCATCCGCGCCGGCCTGCGCGGCCGCTTCTTCAATACAGTCGATCTCGTCAATCGCCTGGAGGCCGAAGCACGCGCAGGGCGGCAGGGACGAATCGCCGATTACCTCACTCGCAAGGACTTCACCGTTCTCGACGAACTCGGCTATCTGCCCTTCGCTCAGGCTGGCGGGCAATTGCTCTTCCATCTCGTTAGCCAGCTCTACGAACGCACCTCGGTGATCGTCACGACCAATCTGGCGTTCGGCGAATGGCCGAGCGTCTTCGGCGACGCCAAGATGACGACCGCGCTCCTCGATCGTCTCACCCATCACTGCGACATCGTCGAAACCGGAAATGAAAGCTGGCGCTTCAAAAACCGCGCCTAGCGCTCAAAGCCCCCTCCCACGCCACCGCGCTCGCCCCGGCTGCGCAACCCTGACCAGCTCCGCCGGGGGCGAGCGCTGTCGTTCCTCCCCGCCAAAAGGGGTACCTTTTGCACACCGATCCGGGGTCCCGATTCAATGCTGTTTGACACTCTGGTGTCGAAAAGCAGAATCTGGCTTTATCCCAGACAAACGCGCCACAGCCACGAGCGCGGCCGATGGTGGAACAATCGAGCGGAGAATGCGCATCAGCCGGGCCGACGAAGGGAGCGCAAAATGCAATGGTTCAAGAGCGTGGGGTCAGCCCAGAGGAGACATGGCGCGATGGCGCCGCAGCGGTATAAGCTCCGATGCACCGCGCGTTTCGTTACATGGTTCGTTAAACAATGTGACAGAGCCTACCGAGTTCGTTTACCTGATCGTCTCGATGGAGGGTGGCATGACGCAGAGCGGTACAAATCGGGGATCATGGCCGGATCTGCCGTATCCGGCGTGGCGGGAGACCTGCGCGACGCTTCATCTCTGGACGCAGATCGTGGGCAAGATCCGGCTGTCGCAGACACTCTGGCTCAATCATTCGTGGCACGTCGCGCTCTACGTGACCGCGCGCGGCTTGACCACCTCACCCATACCATACGGCGAACGGGCGTTCCAAATCGACTTCGATTTCATTGACCACGCGCTGCGCATCGAGACCAGCGACGGCCCTCGATGGCAGATGCCGCTTCATGCCCAGCCGGTGGCGGATTTCCATGCGGCGATCATGGCGGCGCTCTCCGATCTTGGCTTAGAGGTGCACATCGATGAGAGTCCCAACGAGGTGCCTGATCCGATCCGCTTCAGCGAGGACCAAGTGCATGCCGCGTATGATGCCGACTATGCACACCGCTTCTGGCGGGTGCTCCTTCAGGCTGATCGCCTGTTCAAGGCATTCCGCACGCGCTTTACCGGTAAATGCAGCCCCGTCCATTTTTTCTGGGGCAGCTTCGACCTGGCGGTGACGCGCTTTTCTGGCCGGCGCGCGCCGCGGCATCCGGGAGGAGTTCCGAACCTTTCGGACGAAGTTGCGTGCGAGGCCTATTCGCATGAGGTCAGCAGCGCAGGCTTTTGGCCCGGCGGCGGCGCCATCGATTATCCGGCCTTCTATTCCTACGCTTATTCCATGCCGGAGGGTTTTCGCTCGGCTCCCGTCCGGCCGGACGCCGCCTTCTTCAGCCAGGAACTGGGCGAGTTTCTATTGCCCTACGAGGCGGTGCGAACAAACGAGTCACCGGATAGGGCACTCCTGGACTTCCTGCAAAGCACCTATGAGGCCGCAGCCGACGCGGGCAAGTGGGACCGCGCGGCACTCGAATGCGCGCCGGGAATACCAGGTGTCCCGCGTGCAATTTCCTAGCGCCCGGACGACTTGACGAAAAGTCGCGCAACCAGTCAGCCAATGATCAGTTTCGGACGGGCCCCCTGCGATGAAGGCGTCATCCGCGCCGCAGCGGACACGCCCGGCTGCGCCGTGCGCGCCCGGCCATGGGTATTGGCCGTGACCATCCTGGGCTCGAGCATGGCTTTCATCGACGGCTCCGTGGTCACCGTGGCCCTGCCGGCCATTCAAGCGGATCTGGACACATCCGTCGCAGGAGCGCAGTGGGTCGTCAATGCCTACACGCTCATGCTCGGCGCGCTGATCCTTCCCGGCGGCTCGGCCGGCGATCGCTTTGGCCGGCGGCGCGTGTTCGCGCTTGGTATCGCCATCTTCACGGCAGCCTCCGTGGCCTGCGGATTGGCGCCGAACACCGCAACTCTGATCGCCGCGCGGGCGGCGCAGGGCGTCGGTGGCGCGCTGCTAATCCCCGGCAGCCTTGCGATTATCAGCGTCGCCTTCCCGGCAGATGAACGCGGCAAAGCGATCGGCACCTGGGCCGGCTTTTCGGCCCTCACCATGGCTGCGGGACCGGTCCTCGGGGGCTGGCTGGTGGATGCCCTGTCTTGGCGCGCGATTTTCTTCATCAATGTGCCGATTGCCCTGCTAACGCTCGGCTTGGCATTTTGGCGCGTAGCTGAGAGCCGCGACGCCTCGGATGATGCGACCGTGGACTGGCGGGGCGCCCTTTTGGCGGTGCTCGGGCTTGCGGGATTGGCCTATGGTTTGACCGCCGCGTCCGATTTCGGTTGGATGTATCCCATCGTTCCAGGTGTCCTGCTCGGGAGCGGGGTCGTTCTCGCCCTTTTCGTCTGGTACGAGGCGCGTGCACCATCCCCCATGATGCCGCTCGGCCTGTTCCGGTCCCCGGTCTTCAGCGGCGCCAACGCGATGACTTTGCTGCTCTACTTCGCGCTGAGCGGCGTCCTGTTCTTCCTGCCCTTCAACCTCATTCGGATCCAAGGCTATTCGGCGACGCTCGCGGGCGCCGCCTTCCTGCCCTTCACTCTGATCATGGGCGGGCTGTCGCGCTGGTCCGGCGGGCTTATCCACCGCTACGGCGCGCGAAAACCGCTGACGATCGGCCCTGTCATCGTGGCCGCCGGGTCGGCTCTGTTCGCGCTCCCCGGCATCGGCGGATCCTATTGGACGACGTTCTTCCCGGCGATGGCGGTGCTCGGTCTAGGCATGGCCATCAGCGTGGCCCCGCTCACCACGACCGTCATGGGCGCGGCCGGGAGCCAGCACGCGGGTACGGCATCGGGCATCAACAACGCCATCTCCCGGATTGCCGGCATGCTCGCCATCGCGCTCCTCGGCGCGCTCGTCGTCGGCGTATTCGGAGCGGCGCTCGACACGCGCTTGGCCGAATTGCATGCGCCGCCTGAAATTCGGCGCGCCTTGAATGCGGAGGTGCCGAAGTTTGCCGAGGCGAAGGTGCCTCCGCGGATCGAGGGCGAGCAACGGCGGACGCTCGAGAAAGTCCTAGATGAGTCCTTCGTGCGGAGCTTTCGGGTTGCAATGCTCGTCGCGGCTGGTGTCGCGCTGACGAGCGCGCTGTGCGCCGGCTTGACGATCCGCCCGCAATGCAAGAATCCCCCAGTTGCTTAGAAGTTGTCACGAACGTGCATGCTCAAGCGGCGCCTGAGCCGCGTGTTCATGACGACAAGGTGCCCGCGCAAAATCCTTTGTGTCTCTTGGTTGATCCATCACGGCGTGATCAATTCCGCGTTTCGTAACATTGATCGAGTGGAGGCCGTCAGCGTTCGAGGCCAAGGACGCGCAGGACAAACGCTACGAAGCCTTCGATGAACTGCCGAAGCTGTTCCTTTGTGGTATCGCTTGCGAGCCAGCCGCCTCCGTCGAAGACGCTGCCGGCACAGGATACGATAAGGCGTCCGCCGTACCTGGGCATCGTCTCCAAGGTCCGCAGGACCGGCAGCCATGCGTTCTGGCTGAGGACCGTGCCAATGCCGCCTGGCAACGCCCCAAGTACCGCCACCGGCTTTCCGCCGAAAACCCGACCGATGTCGGCCGCCGGCCGCCGGCGTCGACGAATTCGGGATTCCGGGCCTAGCGACACGGGTTCGAAGAATTCAAAGCCTCTTATAGGCACTGTTTCGATGGGTTGACCGTCGCTCACGTCGCTCTCCTTCGCACCCTCGCGATATCTCGACGCGGCGTGGCGGATGCGCTTCTTTATAGGGCCTTGACGGGTTGCCAGTGGCGGCGGTTGCCGAAGGACTTCCCGCCCTTATCGATCGTGCAAGGCTCCCTCTGTCATTGGGCGCAGGACGAGAACTCGAACGACACGACGGGCGCGCCGGAGGCGAAGTGGTGGGCGACGCGCACGGGCGCATTTCGCCGATCCGCCCGGAGCGTCCGGGCCGACGCCTACGAATCCGGCTTGCGCAGGACGACAAGGTCCTGCTCCGGGTTCCCGAGCGCGCCGCGCGGCACGTGCTCGACTAGTTCCCAGCCGTCCGCGAGGCGACCGCGCACGAACGCGGGCGAGTGGATGGCAAAGCAAAGGTTCGAGCCCGCGACCTCCGCCCTGTGCACGACACACCCGCCATCCGCGTAGACGCGGCGTTCCTTGCCACTCAGCTTCTCGCCGTACGCGTCACCAGCGAGCGTCAGTAGCAGGTGGCCGCCGGGGCGCAGCACGCGGCCTAGCTCGTCGCGCCAGGCGAGCTGCGCCTCGACCGGGAGGTGGGTGAGCACCGAGAGCGCGTAGACGAGGTCGAAGCTCGCGTCGCGGTACGTCAGCGGCGGCTCGAACGCGTTGACGCCAACCTCGACAAACGGCAGGTGCGTGCGACACCACTCGACGGCGGGGCCGTTCAGGTCGCTGCCGCAGATCCGCGCGTCGAGGTGGTGCCAGCGGCGCAGCACGCGCCCGCACCCGCAGCCGAAGTCGAGGATCGCCTCGAGCGAGTCGAGCGGTGCGCCCGCGCGCCCGAGCGCCGCGCGGATCAACTCCTCCGCGAGTCGGCCGCCCTCGATAAACCAGGCCGCGTCCCCGGTGCCGGCGACGCGGACCATGAGCTCCGGCGGCGGAAGCGGTAGGCCGTCTGGCCCGACGGCGACCGTCTTGGCGCCGAGCATGCGCCAGCGCTCCCAGACGCGGAAAGCGGGGAGGAGGAGCCCGAGGCGGCCGAGCAGGCGCAGGAGCGCGGTTTTCAAGTCGCCTCTCCTACATTCTCCTGCGTGACCCACGCGCCGGCTGTGCCGCAGGTCTTCGATGGGATCTCGCGCACGCCGCGGTTCCCGCGCATCGGGTCCGTCGACGCGGGAGGCGTTGAGGCGCGCGCGGCCGAGTTCGCCAAGCGGGGGTCGAGCGGAAGTCGAAGCGCTTCGCCCTCAAGCTCGCGGTCCGCCGCATCGACCTGACGACGCTTGAGGAAGCCGACACGCCCAGCAAGGCCGCCGCCCTCTCGTCGAAGGCGTGCATCTCCTGAATGAGTAGAGCATGGCCTGCGTCTGGGACGTCGCCGACCTGTCCGGTACCTATCTGCTCGATGGCGGCAGACACCGCCGCTGGCCGGTTGCCGTCCATCATACCCTCCCCCGAGCCGGTCATAGCGCAGGGCCGAATATCCTATGCGGCAACGGCGCCGTCAAGTTGACTCAGGGGAATCGCATATCGATTTCGTTTGCCATATCCAGAGTTCTGGATTCTAGCGGCTCCCGATTCGGTTTGGGAGCCCTTGGGCGATGGAAGGTCTGATACCATTTCCACATCAGAGTGACTTGATGATGTTGGGGAATGAGGGGATGGATTTTACAATTTCGGGCTTGCGTTCCATGGAGAGGATCGTCTCCTCGGGCGCACGGCGTCGATGGATTTAAGAGCATCGTTCTTGAAGATCTTTTCGCGGATTTCATCGCACGGATTGTCCTTCGGCGGAGCCAGCCAGAGGCTCCACTAAGCAAGGCTTAGTGGAGTGGCGGGCGGAGGTTTGAGCTCAGGCGCGTGGGGCGGCGGGAAGAGAGCCGAGATATTGCCGGGAAGCACGAGCTCGCTCGAGCGATGGTTGGGGGCGCCGTCAAGCACCAACAGGATACCCCGCCTGGCAAACTTTCGCGACAGGACGTTCAGGAAGGCCTGGAAGCACGCCGTATTCGATGTCGGCATGATCAGATAGACGCGAGTGCCATCCTTAGGGCGATTATCCGGAACTTGACTTTTGACCTCCGGTCGCTAAGGTGGCTCCGAGCCGGCGCTCTATGCTTATTGGTTTTGGCGCTCACATGCAGAACTTTATCCTCCATCGCGTCTTACATTTTATTTCTCTCTGCAGAGAGGGGCTTTTTGGGAAATGGCTCGGGGCAGCTTGGCTCATATTGGGGATTTGGATTGTCGGTCGCGACGAATTTTGGCGGCCACCAAACGAAGAACGATGGAGGGTCATAAATATGATCCCACATATTTCTCTAGCATGGTGGCTCGTTGTGGCTCTTGCAATTATTATTGTCTGGATTTTTGAGGCTTCGTTCCGAGTCACAGCAAATCGGGATGTTCAGATAAGTGAGTTATTAGCGGCAAAAACTGCCGTGAAGCCATTAACTGGCATTCCCCAGATAACCGGGAATGTGCCAAGCGCGTATCATTGATCTCCTGCCGTGACATCGGACATTCGTCCTATACCGGCATTATTTTCCGGATCGCCCGCTTATTGAGGTTGAGATTGCCGCGCTGCGGCGCTGCTGTGGTGCTCCGGCACACCAAAACCAGTGACATGGGCGGATCGCGCACCGGACAATACAGAGTCGGTTGTGATCAAGACGCACTTCTCCCTTAGTTTTTGCTCGACGCATGACGACCGAACACTTCACGCAGGCGCTGGATTGGGCGGCGGCCGCAGGTCGGCGATCATTCGTAGGATGTCCGCGAAGAGATTTTTCGGAATGGCGACTTCGGCCATCTGAAACGCGACATAGCGGCCATGGCTCACGATCTTCGCGCCGATCTTGATCAGCTTTTCCTTCAGGCTCGTCAGTGACCAATCCTTTATCGGTTCGGGCGTCGCCAGCGTGCGCAGAAAATTACCGAGATTGTAGGCCAGCGCATGAAGCTGGAGACGGACGGCGTTAGCAGCGAACGACCGACATGATAGCCGGGTCCACTTGATTGCGCCTTTTCCTTCCTTGATCCATTGCTCACACGTGCCGCGCTTGTTGTAGAAGGCGACGACATTCTCGGCGGAGCGCGCCATGTTCGTCACGATGAAGCCGACGCGCGGATAAAGCTCGCCCGGATGCCATTCGACCTTGGCGATCACCCGGCGCGGCTGCGACCAGCTTCCCGCTTGATAGGTGAAACTTGCATGGGATCGGCAGACGTCATTGGACGGGCGACCAACCGGGCGTTTGAGCAGATAGCCGATCCTCTCTTGCAAGATGTGATTGGCGGGCAGACGGATCGCATATTTGATCCGTTCTGCCTCCAGATATTCGTAAACTTCGGGGTTTGCGAAGCCGGCGTCGGCGCGGAAATAAATGCGTGAGACCTTGCCTTGATACCGCGCCACGACCGGCTTCAGCACCGCCTCCCATCCATCGGCGCTGTGAACATTGCCGGGGCGCAGGGCGCAGCGTTCCAAATCGCCATATTGGTTGAAAACGAACAGCGGATGATAGCAGGTGCAGTCATAGTGACCGTTCCAGACACTGTGTTCCTGTTCGCCATGCGTCGGGCTCACGCTCGAATCCATGTCGAGCAAGATACCTCTCGGCGGACGGCGACCATGAACGCTGTCGATCCATTTGCCGGAGAGATCAGCGAGCGCCGAAAGGTTCTTTTCCGCCGTGAGCCAGCGCGTCTCAAAGCGGCCCATCTGGCTCGGCGAAGCCGCTGCATCCGAGGCCGCCTTTCCGCCGACTATCCACCGCATCGCGGGATCATGGCGCAGGCGTTGAGCGTCGTTCACGTCTTCATATCCGGCAAGTCGCCCAAATATGGATTGCCGCAACATCCCGACGAGTGCATGCCGGCCATTCTTGCCAGTGCGTGCGTCGGAGAGCGCATCACCCGCCATCGCGCTGAGGCACAGCGCGTCGTCCAGTTCCCGGTATGCGAGCAAGCCTGCGTCGGAGGTAACCACCGATCCGCGAAAGTGAAGCAACAATCGGCGGTCGAAATCGAGCCTGAGAGCGCCATCATACAATTCACCCGCCGGGTTCGCCATGACGGCCTCATTCGATCCGAAATAACATGCTGATTATGTTAGCTAAATCGCGGCATCGACGCTGCAAATTATTGCCTCATCCGGCGTATGCGGGATTAAGGCGGTTGATTGCCTATGGTGATTATCGAATCAAAGCCGATAGGAACGCTGAAAGACAACTGGTTCTGCGCGGTTACAATATGATAGTACAAAATGTGAGTGATGAAACGATAACGGCTAGGACTATATCCATTAAGGGAGAAGTTGATGGAGTGTCAGTTTTTAACCCGCATACGCCGGATGAGGCAATAATTTGCAGCGTCGATGCCGCAATTCAGCTAACATAATCAGCATGTTATTTCGGATCGAATGAGGCCGTCATGGCGAACCCGGCGGGTAAATCGTATGATGGCGCTCTCAGGCTCGATTTCGACCGCGGATTGTTGCTTCACTTTCGCGGATCGGTGGTTACCTCCGACGCAGGCTTGCTCGCATACCGGGAACTGGACGACGCGCTGTGCCTCAGCGCGATGGCGGGTGATGCGCTCTCCGACGCACGCACTGGCAAGAATGGCCGGCATGCACTCGTCGGGATGTTGCGGCAATCCATATTTGGGCGACTTGCCGGATATGAAGACGTGAACGACGCTCAACGCCTGCGCCATGATCCCGCGATGCGGTGGATAGTCGGCGGAAAGGCGGCCTCGGATGCAGCGGCTTCGCCGAGCCAGATGGGCCGCTTTGAGACGCGCTGGCTCACGGCGGAAAAGAACCTTTCGGCGCTCGCTGATCTCTCCGGCAAATGGATCGACAGCGTTCATGGTCGCCGTCCGCCGAGAGGTATCTTGCTCGACATGGATTCGAGCGTGAGCCCGACGCATGGCGAACAGGAACACAGTGTCTGGAACGGTCACTATGACTGCACCTGCTATCATCCGCTGTTCGTTTTCAACCAATATGGCGATTTGGAACGCTGCGCCCTGCGCCCCGGCAATGTTCACAGCGCCGATGGATGGGAGGCGGTGCTGAAGCCGGTCGTGGCGCGGTATCAAGGCAAGGTCTCACGCATTTATTTCCGCGCCGACGCCGGCTTCGCAAACCCCGAAGTTTACGAATATCTGGAGGCAGAACGGATCAAATATGCGATCCGTCTGCCCGCCAATCACATCTTGCAAGAGAGGATCGGCTATCTGCTCAAACGCCCGGTTGGTCGCCCGTCCAATGACGTCTGCCGATCCCATGCAAGTTTCACCTATCAAGCGGGAAGCTGGTCGCAGCCGCGCCGGGTGATCGCCAAGGTCGAATGGCATCCGGGCGAGCTTTATCCGCGCGTCGGCTTCATCGTGACGAACATGGCGCGCTCCGCCGAGAATGTCGTCGCCTTCTACAACAAGCGCGGCACGTGTGAGCAATGGATCAAGGAAGGAAAAGGCGCAATCAAGTGGACCCGGCTATCATGTCGGTCGTTCGCTGCTAACGCCGTCCGTCTCCAGCTTCATGCGCTGGCCTACAATCTCGGTAATTTTCTGCGCACGCTGGCGACGCCCGAACCGATAAAGGATTGGTCACTGACGAGCCTGAAGGAAAAGCTGATCAAGATCGGCGCGAAGATCGTGAGCCATGGCCGCTATGTCGCGTTTCAGATGGCCGAAGTCGCCATTCCGAAAAATCTCTTCGCGGACATCCTACGAATGATCGCCGACCTGCGGCCGCCGCCCAATCCAGCGCCTGCGTGAAGTGTTCGGTCGTCATGCGTCGAGCAAAAACTAAGGGAGAAGTGCGTCTTGATCACAACCAACTCTGTATTGTCCGGTGCGCGATCCGCCCATGTCACTGGTTTTGGTGTGCCGGAGCACCACAGCAGCGCCGCAGCGCGGCAATCTCAACCTCAATAAGCGGGCGATCCGGAAAATAATGCCGGTATAGGACGAATGTCCGATGTCACGGCAGGAGATCAATGATACGCGCTTGGCACATTCCCGGTTATCTGGGGAATGCCAGTTTAATATCCCTGTGCCATCCAAACCCGCAATTATTCCGCAAACGCAGGGTATAAATTTTCAGACCACATTAAGTCAAGATGTGATAATCACAACAAATATAAATGAAATAACGATTGAATTTGAGGTTGAATATGATTCAATGCCTGAGAGTGGGGTTCGGAAATCTTCTAAAAAAATAGGTTTCCCAGCGCGTCCTCCGAATACTTTGCCACCATTCGGTTCTTCATATGTCATTTCCGAATGGGAGCGGTAATTGTCAACATCCCTTGATCGCCGTTCCGAAGATATCCGTGTTCTCCCGATTGTTGTAGCGGAACTGAAACTCGGCAACATAGAGCGGCATGTATTTGCGGCACATTTTGTGGAATGTGCCGACAACACCGCGCTTGAAGATCGACCAGAAACCTTCGATGGTTTGAGTGTGAATTGCGCCGATAACATATTGCCCTCGCGCATGGTCAATAGTCGCGTGTAGATATTCCTTGTCGAGCGGATTGTAGCCTGGATATTGATCATTGCAAAGCAAGCTGACTCTATGCGAGACGGCTTCGCGGACGAACGCGGTGAGAGTATCGGAGGTTATGTTTGCGACCACGCGCGCAACTGCGTTGTCCTTGCGGCTGACGGCGCCGACGATCGGCGTTTTGCCGGAACCTATGCCACCGGTTCCGCTTCCACCGCCGCGCTTATCCCAATGCCGGTTTTTGGCCAAGCCGCCCACAAAAGTTTCATCGACCTCGACAATTCCGCCGAGCTTATCAATGTCCTCCATCAGTGCAACGCGAACTTTGTGGCACATGGACCACGCCGTCTCATACGAACCGAATCCCATATAGCGCTTGATCTGCAACGCGCTAATGCCCTTTTTGCTGGTCAGCATCAGGTGGATAACGCGATACCAGTCCCGCAGCGGCTTATTGCTATTCTCGAATATTGTTCCAGCAATATGAGAAAAACGATAGCTGGTATCGGGAGCGCATTCATAGCACTGCCAGCTCCAAGGACGGTGAGGCAATTTATGAGGGTTCTCTGCGCCGCAGCGCGGGCAATGAACACCTTCTGGCCAACGGCGGCCGACAAGATATGCGCAACATGCGTCTTCGTCCGGGAACATCCATTCGAATTGGGTAATGGTGAGTTGATGGATTGGCTTGGGCTGCTTGCGTGCCATGAGATGGTTCCTTCCGGCCATGGAAGGATACTGGCATAAATGCCAGAAGAAGTCAAGTGCAGGATAATCGCCGAGACCGCACCATGCAAATAGATGCATTCGCGAATGAGCCCCGAGGCGACCGCCTGATGCCGATCGGGGCCCCGCATGGCCGTGGCCAGTTGACGCGGCCGTGCCGAAGTAAAATACTGGACTTGAGATTTCAGGCACTGCCGGATGAAATCACAGCTTGCCATTCATCTCTTGGCGGCGAGTTTGGCGAGTGGATCGATGTTGTCAAGGATGCACAGCACCGGCTGCGCCGGCGCGAGCGAAGCTCGCGTCCTTGACAGAATCGAGTCCGCCTCGCCGATAATGCCCGCCGTTGAATAAATGAATGAATCTGACATTGACCGTTGGATCAAATCCAGACTTGTACGCATTTATTATAGACCGTGCTGTTGCTGGTTTCGTGCCCGATGGCCTTTTCGTAGGCCGCCTTGAGATCCGTGGATGTTCAACGTTTCGCCGGCTCCGGCGGCCTTGGCAAAGCGCGTGAACCAAGGCCTTTTCCTCGACCTGCGTCATGTTCTCGCGCTTGCGTCCGCCGCTCGGCTTCGGTTTGAGCGCCTTGATCCCGCCGTGGTCATAGGTCATCTGCGCCCGGTTCACCGTGCTCGGCGACACGCCCATCGCCGCCGCGATCAATGGCCGCGTCATCAAGCTCTCGCGCGGCAACGCCGTCTGGATGCGCCGACGCTGCTCTTGGGGTATTTTCCATCGCGGCGCTGTTTTCAACCGCCGGACCTGGACCTTGGCGCATTTGACCATCTGTTCCCTCCAAATCAAATGATCCGAGGGAATCACACCTTGCGTCCCGAAGACAAATCACTCCGATGTCCGCTCCACGGTACCGCAAGCGCTTCGAATTCAATCAGCCATGGAAGCGGTATCAGAGTCGATGGCGCAAGCGGCAACGGGCGCAGATCATGGTGTTGGCGATTGGCGGCATGAAGCAAGGGCAATAGCCGCTGAAGTTGGGATTTCGCGCGTTACCGTAAATCACTGGTAGAAGGTCTTGACGGTCTCGAAGACGCGCCAGGACGTGGGCGCAAGGCCAGTTTGCCCACGGATAAAATCCGCCGTGTTCTGGAATAGATAGGCCGGCCACCCAAGGCGCTGGGGCGCTGGAGCTGTCGCACGATGGCGAAAGCCACCGTTTTATCCAAGGCCACGATGCAACGTTTGTGGGCGGCTAACGACATCAAGCCACATGTATCGCTGACGTTCAAGGTCTCGAACGATCCGGCTTTTGTTGAAAAGTTCTGGGATGTGATCGGGCTCTATCTCAACCCGCCAGAGAAAGCCTTGATCCTATGCTGCGATGAAAAGAGCCAATGTCAGGCCCTGGAACGCACCCAACCAGGGCTACCCGTGGGTGTAGGTTTAATAGTTGATATTTGATCGGACATTTGGTGTCATAAGGCCGAAGCATGAGCCGAGGCCGGGCGCGAAGCTGGCCGGGGTTGCGAAGAGCCCGGCCTCGGCGTTTTACGAGGACACCAACGATGACGAGGCACCAAAAGATCATCAAAGGAGAGGTGGGCTTGCTGGAACTTGCCAGGCAACTCGGTAGGAAACATCGACCTAACTCGTGTGCAAGGTGAGATAGGGGGTGAAGGGGTTCGATGAGGGCGGCGAAACAATGCTCGACGCTTTTTGGGTAAAGCTGTTGTAACCGGGGCTGACGGTCGGCGCATAGGCCCCTTTTTGCGCTTCGGTCGTCTCCCTGGCGACCCGCAAACCAGCCTGCGCCGCCTGCCCATCCGGATTGTGTTTCAGCGCGTCCTCGATCAGATCGTTCAGCGGGCGCGAATGAAATGTTGTCCACCATTGGCCCGGAATATCGAGTTCCTGAACGAAGCGTTGTCCCTGGTCCAAGCCGGACCCGGCCGAAACCGACGAAGCTTTGAGCGGTTCCTTTGTATATCCCGTCACATCGGGGGCCACCGGCTCGATAAAATCGGGGCCGACCGCGCAACCGGCCAGCAAGGTCATCGTGATGAGACAGGCGGCGCCGCCCGAGATCCGAGGCTTGCCGCCATTCATGGCTGCGCTCCTGACCAGCGTGCGCAATGCCGCTTCCGTTTTCAGGTGAGAAAGTGCGCTTGTCGCGCGGATCTTTTTGCGAAGGGCGTTTGTATCGACGCATCGCTTATTCTCCCGGCTCCGGCGGTATGACAAGCCTCTTTAAATTTGAACGCGGAGTCTTAAGTTTCTCGCTGATCGTCTGACTTTAATAGAAATGCACAGAAATATAGAGAGTGTCAATTTGAGCTGATACGTATTTGGTTGAAAATCGCAATTAACGCTGGCGTGTTGACGAATAGAGATACTTCGCTTATACTGTGATTTATCGTAGTAGCGCAATCTTTTCTCCGGCTTGGCGTTCCGGCCGAAACACCATCTCCTCGACCGTCGCTGTCCTCAGCGTCGCCCATTGTTGGTCACGGCATGTGACGGGCTGCTCGAAAATCCTGAAAAACGTTTCCCGGACCGGCCATCCTCAAGAAGAGGTATTTTGGATCTAGAACGGTTCTACGTGAAACGCTTTTGTCCGGTCGAGGGCCCAAAACCTTACAAGGCCAAAGACAAGGGTCTGCCGCTCGAAAAGTAAGACCGGCAGATTTTTTGGTGCGATTGAAACCTACGCTGGGGGACGCGACACGACGCAGAGCGTCGCGCATTGAAACCGAGCGGCCGGCGCGGCCGCCATCAACTCAATCCCATTCCATGGTCACAGGTCAGCCCTTAACGCGGCTGATGTTAGACGCCGGCGCAGGCATGCCGGTTTGTTGCGCAAACTGTGGCAAATGTGCATCGGGTGACGAAAGAAACGAGTGCGGAATCGCGAGAGATGTTGCAAAAAAAATTTTGCGGCGCACGCTTCACGGCGATCACTTGCTCTTCTGGGAGATACGTAAATGCCTCGTCCGCCAAAATCCATCCTCGTGCCAGCCCTCTGCGCCGGCACGTTCCTCGGCCTCTCCGCCGGGTTGGCCCGCGCCGCGGAGCCCGCCCCCACGCCGCCGCCAGCCGGTTGGTGGGACACCTTCACTATAGGGGGCACGGTGGAGGCCGGTGCTACTATGAACGCGGCCAATCCCGGCGACGATTTAAATTTCGGGCATTTGTTCACCGACAAGGCCAATACGCCGCTGCTCAATCAGATCCTATTGACCGCGACGCGGCCGCTCGATCCGAAGGCGACCGACTTTGATTTCGGCTTCAAGCTACAAGTGATGTACGGGTCGGACGCGCGCTACGCGACGTATCTCGGCGAGTCAGCTTATTGGATCAATGAGCTGAACCAATTCAGTCCCATCGAGGCCTGGGGAGCCGTGCACCTTCCCTGGATATATTCGGGCGGCATCGACATCAAGGCCGGTCAATTTGTTACCTTGGAAGGCGCCGAGACGATCGACCCGACCACCAATTACTTTTACTCGCATTCCTACATCTTCAATTTCGGCATCCCGCTCATGCATACCGGCATTATGTCGATCTCGCATGTCGATCCGCTGGTCGATCTCTATGTCGGCATCACCACCGGCGTGAACACGACCTTCGGAGACCGCAACGTTGCCCATCCGGCGTTCCACGGCGGCATTGGCCTCAATCTGCTCGGCGGCAACCTCACGATCCTCGCCACCACCCATATCGGGCCGGAAAATCCTAACATTCCGGCGAACCAGGCGTTGTTCGACCCAAGCACCGCGCTTCGCTATCTCAGCGACATGACAACGACATGGAAAATCAACGATTCCTGGACCCTCATCAACGATCTCAACTATATCCGCGACGATGGGTTCAACGTGGAGGGCTATGGTATCGCGCAATATGCCATCTACACGGTCAACGATTGGCTGAAGGCCGTTGGACGTGTCGAGGTTTGGCGCGACAACAATAACTTCTTCGTGGCCGCCTACCCCGGCAATTTCGACTTCGTCAACGTAGAGTCCGGCTTCCCCAACACGGCGATCTTCGCCCCCGCGCCAACCACCTATTTCGAGATCACCGCCGGTCTCAACATCGCGCCAACGATTCCGAAGGACACCCCCTTCCTCCAGTCGATCACCTTCCGGCCGGAAGTTCGCTACGACGCGTCCTTGAACGACACGGCGCCCTTCGACGGCGTGAACGTCCCGGGCGGCCGGGGCTTCCCCGGCTTTGGGGCCGGCGCCAAGGGCGAGCAATTCACCTTCGGCGGAGACATCATCGCGAAGTTCTAGTCGCTACAAGAGAGTTAGAGAGTTCCGTGCCCCGGCGCCAAACGCCGGGCACTTTTTTCACCTCATCGGGAGCCTCAATATCCGGCGGCCAAACTGCCTCGCTGCCGCGTGTCGGATGCGCCCATCAGCTGGCCATTCATGCGCATGATGCTCTGCGCCGAGCCCCAGGCGCCACGGACCACGATCTTGTGCCCAAAGTGCTTCGAGCCGCCGGATTGTATCCTCCGTCAGGCCGCGCTCGACTTGCAGTCCATCGGGCTGCCATTGGTGATGGATTCTTACCGCCTCGGTCGCCTCGGCCATGTTCATGCCGAAGTCGAAGATGTCGAGGATGATGTCCGTGACGATCGTGATTTTGATGTTCAACATCTCCCCTTTGGCGCATCGGCGCCCTTGGGGGCGTCCCCCCTCAGAACCCCGAGGAGGATGGGTCGGCAGCCGGACTGTGAACCGCGATCCCTCGCCCTCCCGGCTTTCGACCGCGATCTCTCCGCCATGAAGCTCGATCACCATCCTGACGAGATATAATCCGACCCCAGTCTCGACGATGCCGCAAACATTGCTGCCTCGATAGTAGCGCGAAAAGAGTCTTTCGCGGTCGGCCTCGGGAATCCCCGTCCCATGATCCTGGACGGAAATGACTATCTGCTCGGCATCGGTCCCGGCCGTAATTTTGATGAGCCCCCCGCCGGGCGAATATTGGACGGCGTTTGATAAGAGATTGCTCACTACTTGAAACAGCAGCTTTGGATCTCCTTCCATCGGCAGAGGCTGTGCATCGAAACTCTCGTAGATCTGCGATCCCGGTGCGATCTCCCGATGTAGGTGGCAAACCTCGTGCAGCAGCGCACGCATGTCGATGCTCGTCGGATGGAATAGAGCTCGCCATCGATGAGCCGCGTAGAATTGAGCAAACTGTCGAGCAGGCTCGTCATGCACCGCACCGCGCCGCGGATCTTGCTCGAACGCTGACCGATGTCGAGCGGGCGGGCCGCGCCGTTCATCTTTGCCAGGCGCTGGGCGTGGCCGTCTATGATGGTCAACGGAGTGCGGAGTTCGTGCGACGCCATCGAGACAAAATTGCTTTGCAGCTGCGCAAGGCGGCGCTCCTGCGCCAGCTTCTCCTCGAGCATGGAAGCCTGTTGCGCCAAGCTGCGCTGGATGGTGGCGAGCTCGATCGCATTGTTCCTGAACACGACGACGGACCGCGTGCCGCTGCCGAGGAAAGGATCGAGAACGATAGCACCGCGCCGAGAGCTGTCGAGGATCGCGTCGGCGACCATCGCAATGGGCTTGACCGTCGGGTGCAAGGCCGCGAGATGACCCTCCTCCCCGGCGCGGCCAAATCCTGGACCACCCGCATAGGCCCAGACATTGGTCCGGTTGCGGCCGTATCGACCGAGTTGAACATTATTGCGGTGCGCGCCGTGCCCTGCCTTGAAGGCGAAGACGAGTTCATGTTGCGACCGGCAGAAGCTCCCCATCCCGGCATTGGGCTTCGTCCAGATGCGGAGATTGAGCATCTCGAGAACATTCGCCCTCCGCTCAAACATCTGTTGCGCAACGCCGCCGCACGCACCATCGAAGCCGTCTGCGCGGCAATCGGGCAACGTCTCGGCGCCTTTCCACCGCGGGAATGCGCCAACTACTTCACAAACGCAGGATACAATCTAACCTGGGATCATGCCCCTCTACCGCGGATACCTTGCTGAAAACTCGCGTTAATATATCCGATTCATGGCAAAGGACGCCCGTGCCTGTTATCGACCTAGTCTTGAGGATGACAACTCATGGTGAATGGCGACTTATTCACACAGTGGCCGCGCCCGAGTCGCCGAGCCTTCCGCGACAAACGCGAAAATCGGTTCAAAACAAGAATGGATATGGGGTTAAGTTAAGGCGGCAGGTAAAAAGCCAAGTGACAGCCCCTACTTCTTGATGTAAGCAACGAGCCATGAAAACTTCTATCGATCGCATCCGCGCGAAAATAGCGGAACTGGAGGCGAGGATCGCCGATCTTCGTATTGCCGAGCGCGAACTCAAGGCGCTCGACGCCGCGCCGGCACCGAGGATGAAACCAAAGGCTAGGGCGAAACGGAAACCGAAGACGAACGACTCATCGAAGGCGCCACAGACCGTTGGCGCCGCCATCGCCGAAGTCTTGAACCGGAGTGGCGCACTTTCGCTCGCCGAGCTCGCCGATCAGATGAGGACGGCAGGCAGGGAAGTGAGCCGCGGGACGCTTTCCAATACGATTCAGATAATGAAAAAGCGCGGCGCGGTCAAGAGCGTCGACGGCAAATGGATGCTGCCAAAAGCCCACTGACGTAACTGCCGAAAGATTATGGAATGTAGCGGTCTTAGATAATTGGAATAACAATATAAATGCGAATCGCAAAATTAAATTTCGCGATTATCGGTTTGGCGTATGCATAGAGATGTGCCATAGTATCTATATTGGAGAATCACATGGCACAGAGCATCACTATTCAGGACTTTCTCGCTCAATTCCCTGATGACGACGCCTGCTTGGCGCATCTTTTCAAGCATCGGTATGGCGAGAATGTCGCGTGCGAGCGTTGTGGCGAGATCGGCAAGTTTCGCAAGTTGTCGCGGATGCCGGCATACACCTGCAACTGCGGACACCACATTCACCCGATGGTTGGAACGCCGTTCGGCCGAATCCGCGTGCCACTGCAAAAGTGGTTCTATGCGATGTATCTGTTCACCGCGTCTCGCCATGGCGTGCCAGCAAAGGAACTCGAACGCCAGCTTGGCGTGCATTACGAGACTGCATGGCGCATGGCGCACGGCGGATTACCTCGACGAAGGCAGCATCGGCGTCTACGGCCAGCAAACCGCGCATTGGAGCGATTGGTGCAAGACCATTATCGGATTTCGCGGCGATTTCTTCGCGGCGTCGGACAGTCAGGTAGCCCCGGCGATCACCCAGGCGGTCAATTCCGGCAATCCCAAAGCGTTCGTCCCTGGCCCGAAGGCCAGTATCGTCTTTGGGCACTTTGAAAAAACCGAATTCTACGGGAATCTCGGCCAGGGGTTCCACAGCAACGACGTTCGCGGCGTGACCGTCAATGTCGAGCCGACCGACCCGCAACAGAGGTTAGATCCCGAGACTTTCCTGGTACCCACTCGGGGTGCCGAAATCGGTATCAGGACCAAGGCGGTCGAGGGCCTGAATAGCACGATCGCGGTGTTTGGCGTCGACCGACGTCCGAAAACATTTTTGACGGGGACGCCGGAGACACCCAGCCCACGCTCTTGCCCACACGGCGCATTGGCGTCGAATGGACCAATGATTACCGGCTAGTTTCCTGGTTCGATCTCGACGCCGACGTAGCTGACACGAGAGCGCGCTTTCTCGGCTATGATCGCGCGCAAGCCGCACTCTACTACTCGCTCGCCGGTTTCCCGGAGGCGCAAATCGGCAACGGGCCAGGGAACTATGTCCCTGGCACTGCGACGATCGTCGGCTCGATCAATCTCACGCTCGGCGAGAAAACCGGACGGTTTGGAGGGCTCGTCTATCGCTATTTCGGGCGCCGGCCGCTAACGGAAGACGGCGCCTGCTTCTCGCCGGCGACCGGTCTCCTAAGTGCGCGCGTGGGGTATACATTCGACAACGGCTGGACGATCCAGCTCGACGGCCTCAATATTACGGACAACAGGTCGGACCAGATCACCTACGCCTACGGCTCTCTTCTGAAAACAGATGCGCTTTATCACGCAATGCAATGGGCCGACTCCTCCACCCACCGCGGTTTGCCAGAATGGCGTCATGGACCGCATCTTCAAACCGGTCGAGCCATTGCAACTGCGATTAACGCTCGTTGGCAAACTGATAAACTGTGGGAGTACGCGCTGGCCATCCAGCATCACCTCGCTCGCGCTTTGACCGTCGTTAGGAACTTGGCATGGAGAAGGCGATGGGCGGCGCGATCCGGGATTTTTCCGGTCTCATCGCCCCCGTCAATGTCGATCCGGGGCCTCGGTGGCGATGGCCGCGCCTCAATTGGCTGCGCAGCAGATCGCAATACAGGGCGCCAACTAGTTGCGGGAAACACAAGCTGGAGCACCGACTACTGGGCCGTTGAGGCCTCTTATGCCGAATGGCGGACGGCCGGTTCTTCGACGGTGCCGACGAGCGCACGAGAGCCAAAGTCGGCGTTCTCGGTGCTATGGTGGCGGCCAAACTGTTTGGCGAGGCGGCTGGTTTATGCGCTTCCAAATGAGAAGGGGCCGGAGCTTTGACGTCATCACGGTTTTGTAATCCGAGACCGCAAGCCTTAATTCTTCTGGCCTTATTCATCATTCTCGTTCAAGCGCTGCTCGGGAGGGCTTACGCCGAGGTCCATGTCACGGGTAAGCCAAATGCAATTGCAATCGAAGCGCGCGAGGCATCGGTCGAAGAACTGCTTAGCGCGCTAAGCGAAACATATGTTTTGCATTACAGAGTGTCGGCCGGCCTCGACGTTCCGATCTCCGGGTCCTATGCCGGACCACTCCCGCAAGTCCTTGCGCGCGTCCTCCAGCGTTACGATTTCGCAATAGAAACATCGGCGAATGGCGTTAGCGTCGCGGTGTATGGCGCGAGCGGCTCGCATGAAAAACGTTTCGACTTGAGTTGAGGCGTTTCGGGACCAAGTAACTCATTTCAATCCACACACGTATTCGTTCCAATGCATAGGCCCGGACCTGGCGAACAGAGACGTGCGCAGAAGATGAGCGCGGCAAACGCCTCTCGCATCCACCGTACACCAGACCCAGAATAAACTCTGTCTGCCTTCATTTTTGGATCAATTTTCGCTGTTCCCCTGTCCGCGGTGACCGAGCGCACCCATGAAATTGGTCTTCGTATGGCCATCGGCGCCCGCAAGCGCGACATTCTCGCGCAATTCTTGACCGAGGCGATCGTGCTCTGCCTCGCATAGTCATAGACGCGCGGCCCGTCGGGCAGCAACGCGCGAGCATAAGCCCTTGGAATTCCCATGGTACCAGCTATCGGCGCGCCGTTGCCCACTGACGATGTGGTTTCGGTCAGAATAGTAGGCAAGCCTTTGACGGAAGCGGCGCCATCATCGACGATGAGCGGATCCGGCGGCAGATAGCGCCCCATCGTCGAGTTCGCGCCCCACGCGATGTTTTGGCCGGCGTCCGTCATCGCCACCGCGCGGAAGAGATGATCGGTGTGGACGCAATAAATGACCGGCAAGGTCGCGCCTGCATCGACGACCGCGACCGGGAGATCGTCCAACCAGGTATACTCGCGCTGCGTCACCCCGCTCGCGCCCGTGAGGGCGATGATGTGATCGACCGATTGCGCCGTCGGCGAAGCAACTCGTTCTCAATTCCCCGCATATCGATGCAAGCTCGCCTCGACGGCGGACTTTTCTTGCGCCGAAAGCTTGGCCAATTCGCCGTCGAGCCAGGCGTCCTTGACGCCGGCGGCTCTTGCGCGAAGATGCCATTTCATCGCTTCGACCATATCCTTTGCCAATCCGCGCCCGGCCGCCAAAAGACGCGCGGCGCGGTTTTGCGCGACGGGATTGCCGCGCACCGCCGCCTTGAGAAAAAGCTTCGCCGCCGCCGTCTCATCCTTTTCGACGCCGATTCCGTTGAAAAGCATGATCGCGTATTCGACTTCCGCCGGAACGTTATCGTCCTTCGCCGCGCGGCCAATCCACTGCGCGGCTTGCTGGTCGCTTTTTTCGACGCCGGTGCCATTCCTAAACAATAGGCCCAACGCATAGGCGGCGTCGGAATAGCCAAGTTCGGCGGATTGCCTGAAGAGCAGCGCGGCTTTTGGGAAGTCCGCGGCGGCGCCATCGTTTTCGATCGCCAGAACGCCAAGGTTATAGAGCGCGCCGGGATGGTCTTGCGCCGCCGCCTGCTGGAAAAGCGCAGCCGCGCCGGCGCGATCCCGCGGCACGCCCTCGCCCTTCAGTTTGGCGATCCCGAGAGCGAAAATGGCCTGCCGGTCGGAGCGTTCGGCCGCGAGCTTGTACCAGCGAGCTGCTTCCGCGGCGTCGCGCCGGACGCCGAGCCCTTGCGAATAAAGCTCGCCGATGAGGGTCATTGCCGGTCCGTCGTCGGGATCGGCCTCGATCCGCTTCATCGCCTCGCGCATCGCGGTCACATAATAGCCGCGCTGATAAGCCGCGAAGGCGATATCCGGCGCGCCGCCAAGCCGCGCTGGAGCCGGCAAGGGATCCGTGTGCGGCGGCGGGTTGGACAGCGCTCCTGCTTCGGCCGGTGGCTCGCTAGGCGGCGCGGCCTGTGCGTGCGCGAAAAATTCGCCGCCTTGCAAAACCGCCCATGCCGCCGCAAAGCCGGCGCAAAGTCGCAAAATGGTGTTGCTGGAGGCATCGGTCATTCGGTTGCTTCCGGCGTTGGCGCCATCAGGCGGGCGGCGTCGCATAAGGCCGCGGCGGCGCCACGCGGATCGGCGAAGACCGCGTCGCCAAGCGCAATGAAATCGGACCCGGCGCGAACAAGATCGCCAATCAAGGCAAGCTCACGCGCGTAGCCAACGCAAGGAACGTTGAAGATTTCCGCCCACCAAGCGACGCGCTCGACGATGGCTGCGTGCGGCACCGCGCCGCTAGGCCCGCCGAACATAACATAGTCGGCGCCCGCCTCGCCAGCGGTCATCGCCGCGTCCCGCGTCGGCAATTCTCCGGCGCCGACAATGTGGCCTGGCCGCAAGGTGCGCAAGGCGGATTGCAGCCGCTCCCCCCCTCCATCGATATGGACGCCATCGGCGTTGGCGCGGACCGCCCATTGCGGGTCGTCCGCGACGAGGCAAGCAACGCCGTGCCTTTGCACCATAGGGGCGAGCGCGCGCACGATCCTCTCTTTCGCGCCGTCGTCGTCCGCGCTGGTTCGCAAAAGCACGCAAGCCACGTCGCACGCCGCCATCGCCGTCTCGAAGAGGAGCGGGTAAGGGGTAAAATCGGCGATAGGCGGCGTGATCAAATAGACGCGAGGCGCATCCTTGGGCATGGCGCGAGACAGCTCCGGCGGCGTTTCATGGTCATTCTTATTGGTCATTCTTATTGGATATTGCGCCGGATTTATGCACGAAATTAGCGTCCACGATGTTCCATCTTAGGTCAACTTGCCGGGAACCCCGCATCCGTGCTACCCGCAGCCGCGGGAGATTCTTTCACGATGGCTGACGGACAAGGCAACGGCGACGCCGCGCAGGCCGATATGGCACCTTCGATCAATGCGATGGTGCAATACACCAAGGATTTTTCATTCGAGAACCCGAATGCGCCGCGCTCCCTGGGGCCTCAGGAGAAGGCGCCGAACATTGCGATCCAGGTCAATGTCAATGCGCGGCAAGTCGCGGAAGCCGACTTCGAGGTGAATATTCTTCTCGAAGGGTCGGCGGGCGAGGGCGCTGGTCTTTTGTTCAAGTTCGAGCTCGACTATGCGGGTCTGTTCCGGCTGCGCAATATTGCCGCAAACGACATGCACCCGGTCGTCATGATTGAGTGCCCGCGCCTTTTGTTTCCTTTCGCGCGCCAAATTATCGCCGACGCCGTGCGCGCGGGCGGGTTTCCGCCGCTTTACATCGATCCGATCGATTTCGCCGCGCTTTACCGCAAGCGTCTCAGCGAGGCCGCCGCCAAGGTGCCGCCCGCGGCAGGTTGAACTCTTCTGCGACGAGCAGAAATGGACTTTAGACTAAGCCTGGTCCGCCCCGAAGCGAAGCAGGCCGGAACCATGCGCCTTGAGCCAGGCTTCCGCGCGCGCCGTATCTACCGTCAAGCGCGCGACCGCAGCCCAGAACGCGGAGGAATGGTTCATGTGCAAGAGATGCGCCGCTTCATGCGCAGCGAGATAATCGAGGACGAAATGGGGCGCCATGATCAGGCGCCAGGAAAAGCTGAGCGAGCCCGACGAGGAACAAGATCCCCACCGGCTCGTCGTATCCCGCAAGGTGATCTTCCGCGGGCCGACCCCAAGTCTTTTGGTGTGGCTCGCGACAGCGGCCGCAATGTCCCGCCTGGCCTCCTTGACGAGGAAGTCGCGCACCCGGCGGGGCACGAATGGCGCCTCGGCGCTCACGCAGAGGAAGGGCGCGGCGTCGTTCCCCGGCATTGGCCCGCCGTCTTCGATCCAGACTCTCCCGCGCGTCGCGGGGCAATGGATAATACGATGCAACGTTCCGCGCACGGGAACGAACGCTCCCGGCTCGAAGGGGATCATTTCCGGTAACCGGCGCAGTTTTGCGCCGATCCAGGCCGCGTGCCGACCAGCAAACGCCTTTGCCTCGCCGAGGCTTCCCCGCGCGGGCATTGTCAAAACAACGTCCTGCGTCGCCGCCCGGACCCGCAAGGTAAAGCGGCGCGCGGCGGCCATTCGCCGCAAGTTGATTTGATAGGTCTCGCCGGCGTGAGACACATCGAGATACGCGATACCGGAAACGCGGGGCGCGTTGTTTCGCGGGAGGCGTGGCATGGCAACAGAATACCGGGAGGCCGGGTGAGTCGCGAGAGCTTGATCGTTGAAAATTCGCACGTCTCGCGGATGGGGGCCCGTGGCAAAATAAAGGGATAAAAACCGCGGCTTCGCTTGGACTCCCAGCCAACCCGGGGGCTCGCATTCTCCGCTGTCTTGCATCACCTTCGGGGCTCTCCCCGGAGCTCCAATTGCCGTCTCAGCGCCGTCTTGATATATGTTGCGTGTAAATAAACCATTGACTTCTATTGCAATTTGTGCATTACGATAAGCGAAGAACTCAGCGATCCCAAAGAATGCGTCAGTTTTAGCCGTATGTGGTATACGCCACATAACGTCGCTAAAGCACACGGTTCGGCTAACTGAGATGACGTTGCTAGAGCTGCGCAAGACGTTGCTAGGCGTAATAGAACTAAACCGGGAGGTGATGAAGTGGCTAAAGATGGTGACAGCGTACAAACCGCAGGAAACGGACAACTCAACGGGGTGGACTTTGCTTCCTTTTCGACGACACTTCAGGCTATTTTCGCCGAAGGGGCTGACTATACGAAAAAGTCAGTGGAAACTCGCCTGGCCCTCGGCGAAAAACTGCTAGGCGCCAAGTCGTCAGAGACCGTGATTCAGATCCAGTCGGACTATGCCAAGACGGCGTACGCCGACTTCGTCGCGCAGGCGACTAATAATAAAATGGGTGAACTCCATTCCAGCCTCGCCAAGGCAGCCTTCAAGCCGGTTGAACAGGCGATCACCGCCATGCAAGGCATACAAGGCACGAAGTAATAGGCTTCATTCGATCCGAGCGTTGGGTCTATGCGCACAGCGCTTCCTGATCAATTGCCCTCGTTAACCCAAAATCCGCGAGATTTCGGATAACGCGGGCGCGCGGGTCTGAAGGTGGATTTTCAGACCGTTTTGCGTCGCATGGCCGGCGCCGAGGCCTTGTCGAGCCTCGTGGCGGCGTTTCGGCCGCCGGTTCTGGCGCTTCGAGGCGTTTACGCGCGACGCCGCCGTGACGCGGCGGATCAGGCGACGCGGCGGTGCGGCCGAGCCGCCAGTCGCGCTCGTCCTTGATGCGCGAATGGCGCGCCCCGCCCATCGGCTTGACCGCAACCCAGCCCGTCCGCCGGAACCACTGTGGCCGCGGCATCACGCGGCTGGCGCCAATGCTGAACTGTTGTGCCACCTTGCGGCAGCTCCCCCCGCCCCGACAGCCGCCACACCGCGCGTGCAAATATCTTTCGAATACGGCTTGGTCATCCATCCTGGCCTCCTCTTAGCCAGAATTTTGAATTACGCAAATGCCACCTTGGGAATCCTCCACGATTTCAGTCACAGCTGATAACGCTCTAAGGAGCCACAAAGCGGCGTCTCGAAAGATGCGCCGCGCGGCTCGCGCGTTGTCCTCGCCAATACCCTCGTGCGCGAGAACCGATCCTCGAAGCCAAGAAAGGCTTGACTCCCAAACCCGATGCTCTTCCCGAGCGAAGCGCATCAAATGCCCTTGATGCGCGGTGAGTTGGCGAAGGACTTAGTTTATCGAAGGACGAGACGGCCTTTCAGGCCTCTCTCTAGTCACCCGCTTCCATTGCGTTCGCTTTGCGAAACGCTTGGCTCGCAATGGAACCTCGGGCTTCCTTCCGCTCGACGACTGACTTGCGAGGCAAGGGCGATCTCTTGATGGAAGTGTTGCCTGCCCCGGCTGGCCGCGTCAAGGCGAGCGTTTGCGCGCTCCCGCCGGCGCGGCTAGCAACATTGACTTGTCCGGCTGCCGCGGACCTTTGGCTTGCCATCAGATCTAAGGTTTGGCATGAGCCTGCTCCTTTGCGACATCGCGCCATGGTTTGCTGTCCCGCAGCACGGCGTTGAGGATGGTCAACCGCTTGCGCGCCACCGTGATGATCGCGACAAGTTTCGACTTGCCGGCCTCGACGAGGCGCTGCCTGAAGGCCCGCGGCAGCGGGTTGGCGCCGCCGCGACAAGCGCGCCCATGAAAAGCGCCGCCCCCACCAATGCAGCGCGCCCTTCCATCTCCCGGATTGCCGCGTCACGGGGCAACCCTGGCGACGAGAGACCGGCTTTTTTGGAGACGGGAGCAGCGACCTTCGTGCCGAGCCGTTCGGCAATCGCCTGGGCCTCGTCGCGCGTCATGCGTTCAAGCGAACCGCCAGCGTCTTGCCCGCGATCGCACGCGTCAAACACCATGACTGGCCGGCGTCAGCGGCGCCCGTCACCGGAGAGGCCCCCCGCTCGCTAGCAGGCCAAGCTGTGGAAAGGCGGTCAAACGGTGTAGGATGCGAGTCTCCCCAGGTCGCATGATGGACGTCATCACTGGCACGGATCGTTTGAAAAACCCGCGTGGAAAAAAGAGTTTTTACCATCGCGCCTGGCGCGCCCTTTTTGCAAACCTTCGCCGCCGCGCTCCTCGAAGGCCGTGTCGTCGAGGGGTTTTCGCGCCGCCTCGGTCCGCTCGAACTGGCGGAAGCCACGATCTATGTTCCGACACGCCGCGCGGCCAACGCACTTGCCGGTGAGCTCGCGCGCGCGATAGACCGCCCCTCGATCCTGTTGCCGCGCATTTTGCCGCTCGGCGGGCTGGAGGAAACGGAGACAGGCCTATTCTTCGATGAAGCGGGGCTTGATGGCGCCTACGAACATGGTCTCCCCGAGGCGATGGGAGAGATCGCGCGGCGGATGCGGCTCGCCGGACTGATCCTGACATGGGCGCGCGCCTTGAGCCATGCGATCGTCTCGGTCGACGCGCAAGGCAAATATGAGTGCGATTCGCGGGAGTTTTTTCTAGTCGCTACGACCGCCGCCGATGCCTGGCATTTGTCCGGCGAGCTCGCCACTCTCATCGACGAATTGATCATCGAGGATGTGGCTTGGGAAAGGCTCGATCCACTCGTTCTGCCCGAGTTCGACCCCTATTGGCGGATCACGCTCGATTTCCTCAATATCGCGATCGAGCAATGGCCAGAGAGTCTTCGCGAGCACGGATTGGTCGACAAAGCGCGGCGCCAGGTTGCGCTGATCGAAGCGCAAATCCGACGCGTGCAAGATGACAACCTAACCGGTCCGATCATCGCGATCGGCTCGACGGGCACCAATCGCGCGACCGCGCGCCTGCTCGCGGCAATCGCCCGGGCGCCGAAGGGCGCGGTCGTGCTGCCTGGCCTTGATCTTGATCTCGACGATCGCGCGTGGGCGATGATCGCGGGCGATCCCGGCCAAAATATCGAGGCCTCGTTCACGCATCCGCAAGCCGCGCTTTCCCGCCTTCTCGGGCTTCTCGAGGTCAAGCGCGAAGGCGTTGTCAGTCTTGGCGGGGCAATTCCAAACCTTGTCATGCGCGGAAAGTTTGTTTCCGAGGCGTTGCGTCCGGCGGAGTTGACCGGCGAATGGATCGCCTATCGTGGAGTTGTGGATGCCAACGAACTCGATGCCGCGCTGCAAGTGGTCAGTTTGATCGAGGCTGCCGACGAGCGCGAGGAAGCGTTGGCGCTTGCGATCGCCATGCGCCACGTTTTGGAAACGCCCTGCGAGACTGCGGCGCTCGTCACCCCGGATCGCAACCTCGCACGGCGGGTGCGCGCGGAATTGCTGCGCTGGGGTGTCGATGCCGAGGACTCCGCCGGCGAACCCCTAAGCGCGAGCCCTATTGGGGCGCTGGCGCGGCTCGCGATAGCCTGCGCCGCGAGCAAGATGGCGGCGCCGGATCTCGCCGCGCTCTTGACGCATCCGCTGCTGCGGATGGGGCTCTCCCGCGAAGAAATTGCCCGGCGTGCCACGCTTCTCGAAATCGGCCTGCTGCGCTCGGCCGGCGCCGCTGGATGCCTTGCCGAGCGCATTGTCGGCGAACCTTCCGCCTTGATTGTGGCGGCGCGCGACGAAGCGAACGGCCCTTTCGCGCATCCGGCGAAGAAGCGAATTTCCGCCGAAGAATGGGCGAGCCTCGAAGATTTGCTGGTCCGCCTTGGCGCCCAATTCGCGCCGCTCCTGAACTTGCGCGGCAAACTCACCTTGGACCGGTGGGTCGCGGCGCATCGCGATACGATCGAAGCAATCGCTGGCTCCGAGGACGATCGCATCGAGGGCGAGGAGGCGCTCGACTCTCTCTTCGATGAGCTCAACCAAAGCGCCTCGGATAGCATGGTTTTCGACGTCGAATCCTACGGGCTTTTTTTCGCGGCGGTGGCGGGAGAGGTTATCCTCCGCGAGGCGAAGCGGGCGCATCCGCGCCTCCAAATCCTCGGGCTTCTCGAGGCGCGCCTTATCGACGCCGATGTGATGTTGCTTGGCGGCCTCGACGAGACGGTTTGGCCGCCTCAGGCGCGCACCGACGCTTTTCTTAATCGGCCCATGCGGGCCGCGCTGGGCCTCACCCCGCCGGAGCGGAAACTCGGCCAGACAGCGCATGATTTCACCCAAGCGATGGGCAAAGGCAAAGTGATTTTGAGCCGTGCCCGCAAACGCGACGGCGCGCCAGTGGTGGCGTCGCGGTTCCTTCAGCGCATGGCGGCGCTGTGCGGCGAGGCGTGGGCGGCGTGCCGTCAACGCGGAGACTCTTATTTAGGCCTTGCGCGGGCAATCGAACAGTCGGCCCCGGTCGCGCCGCCAAGCGACAGACCGCTGCCGAGGCCGCCGGTCGAGCTGCGCCCGAAGCGCCTCAGCGTGACCCAGATCGAGACGCTGCGGCGCGACCCCTACGCCCTTTATGCCGAAAAGATTCTGCGGCTGAAGAAACTCGATCCCCTCGGCGGCGCTTTGGGCGTGGGCGAATTCGGCAGCGCCATCCACGCGGCACTGGCGGCCTTTGTCAATGGCCACCCGGCCGGACCCTTGCCGCCAGACGCACGCGAAAACCTTCGCGCTCTTCTGCGCGAAGAGTTCGCGGCGCAATTGCAAGACGCCGATTTCGCCGCGCTAGAGTGGCCCCGGCTTGAAAAAACAATCGATTTCTTTCTCGGCTTCGAAGCAAGACGCCGCGATGGGATTACGACGATCAATACCGAGGCCGAAGGCGTACTCGATTTTGTTCTTGCCGACGGTTCGGACTTCAAGCTCACGGCGCGCGCGGACCGGATCGAGCTTAATGGCGATGGAACGGTGACGCTCGTCGATTACAAAACTGGTACACCGCCGGGGTTGAAGGAGGTCGAAGTGGGCTTCGCGCCGCAACTGACGCTCGAAGCGGCGATGGCCGTGCGGGACGCCTACAACCTCGGTTGGAACATCAAAGCAATTGAGGCACTTTATTTGAAGCTCGGCGGAACGCGCGGCGGGGAGGAAAGGCCCGTCGTTTTCGCCAAAGCCAATTTCATGGATGTCGCGGAAGACCATTATCGCAGTCTCATCGCGCTGCTCAACCAGTTCCGCGACCCAGCAACAGCCTATCCGCCGCGTCCGTTTCCGAAATTCGCGAAGCGCTACAATTCCTATGACCATCTTGCCCGTGTCAAGGAATGGTCGCTGGGCGGTGAACCGGAAGGCGGCGGCATATAATGGCATCCTTCGAGATACCCGCTGCCACGCGGGGCAAACAGGACCAGGCATCAAATCCAAACCAGTCGGTCTGGGTTTCGGCCAATGCCGGATCGGGCAAGACGCATGTGCTCGCGAGCCGCGTCATCCGGCTTCTCCTGCAAGGCGTCGCTCCCTCAAGAATCCTCTGCCTAACCTTTACCAAGGCAGCGGCCGCGAACATGGCCGCGCGAGTATTTGATACCCTCGCCGGGTGGACAGGCCTCTCCGACCAAGAGCTGCGGGCGGCGATTCTTGCGATCGGAGCACCAGCGCCGTGCTATAAAATCATGACGGAGGCACGAAAACTCTTCGCGCGGACGCTCGAGACGCCGGGCGGCTTAAAAATCCAAACGATCCATGCCTTTTGCGAACGGCTGCTGCATTTGTTTCCGTTCGAAGCCAATGTCCCATCGCGTTTCGAAGTGCCGGACGAACAGGGCCAGGGCGAATTGTTGCAGCGTGCCCGGCGCAAGGTTCTGGCCGAGGTGAATTTCGGCAACAGCACGCTCGGCGGCGCTCTTCAACGCGTCATGGATGAATGCGGGCCGGACACCTTTGACGGCCTCATTCAAGAAGCGATGAAGTATAGTGCTATTTCGCGCGCGCTGTCGCCGCAAGCGCCTGTGGAGATTTTGCGCCGTTCCCTGGGTTTGAGGGAGGGCCGCGATAATGCTCGCATCGAACGCGAGATGGCCGAGGATGGCATCGCGCCGGAGCGCTGGAGTGAACTCGCCGCGATTCTTGACCAAGGAAGCGCGAATGATCAAGAAAAGGCGGACCTGTTTCGGCAGGCGGCTTTGGCCTATCGGTCGCGGCGCTCCGAAAGCGAGTTCGGAGAGTGTCTCGATCGCTATCTCGCGATCTTTTTTATCGAAAATGGCAAAGGCACCAAAGCCAAAAAGCTTTTGACGAAAGGCCTTTTGGAGAAGCACTCCAACATCGGGACCGAGCTTTGCGCCGAGCAGGATCGTCTCGATGCACTTCGTGCTGAGCACAAGGCCGCCGCCACATGTAATCGCTCGCGCGCGCTAATCGAGGTCGCGGGTGCCATCTTCAAGCGCTATGGCGAGGAGAAAGCCACGCGTGGAATTCTCGATTTCGATGATCTCATCGAAAAGACCTTGGCTATGCTCGAACGCTCGGACGCGCGTTGGGTGCTCTATAAGCTCGACGCGGGAATCGACCATGTTCTGGTCGACGAGGCGCAGGATACGAGCGAGGCCCAGTGGAAAATTCTCGAAGTGCTCACCGGCGATTTCGCGGCCGGGCGCGGGCAAAGCCAAGGCCGGCGCACATTCTTCGCGGTCGGCGACGAAAAGCAATCGATCTTTTCCTTCCAGGGCGCCGCGCCGCACATGTTCGACAAGATGCGGCGAAAATTCGAGGCCCAATTTACGGCCGGTGCGCAACCGTTCGCGCACGTGCCGCTCACCCTGTCGTTTCGCTCGGCGCCGAGCGTTCTTGCCGCGATCAACAAGGTATTCGAGCACGGGGATCATAAACGCGGGCTTGTCGCGGCGAATGACGTTTGGATGCCGCACCAAGCGCTAAAACATCAATTGCCTGGTCTTGTTGAACTCTGGCCGCTTGCCGCGCCGCAGCCCGGTGAAGATCTCCGCGCGTGGACGCTGCCACTCGATCTTCTCGATGCGAAAGACCCGGCCAATCTTGTTGCCCAACGGGTTGCCCAAAAGATCGCGCAACTCATCGATCCTCACTCCGGCGAATTCGTGCACGATAGCCAAACCTTGCGGCAGGTATGCCCTGGCGACATTCTGATCCTTGTTAGCACACGCGGGCCTTTTTTCGAGGCCATGATCAGGGCGCTGAAAAGGCGTGCAATTCCAACCGCTGGCGCCGACCGGCTTGAACTTACCCATCATATCGCCGTCATGGATCTCATGGCGGCCGGGCGCGCTAGCCTGCTTCCGCAAGACGATCTCGTGCTCGCCTCCGTGCTGAAATCGCCGTTGATCGGGCTTGACGACGATGATCTCATGGGGCTTGCGCCTCGCCGTAGCGGCAGCCTTTTCGATGCGCTCCTATCCTCTCCGGAGACAAGGCATGCCAAGGCTGCAAAGAAACTCGCGGTCTGGCGGGCGCGGGCCGGTGGTGGGCCTTTCGCATACTACGCGGGCCTTCTCGGCGCGGATGGCGGACGCCGCGACATGGAAGCGAGGCTCGGCCCGGAAGCAGGCGACGCGATCGACGAACTCTTGCGCCTCGCCATGGCGCATGAAGGCGGCACCGCGCCTTCGCTCGCGGCCTTTCTCAACGATCTCGCGGGGTTGGAGTACTCGATCAAGCGCGACATGGAGGGCGCCGAGAACGCGGTGCGGGTGATGACCATCCATGCGGCCAAGGGGCTTGAAGCAAAAATCGTGTTTCTCCCCGATACTTGCGGCATCCCCTCGGCGAATCACGACCCAAAAATCTTTGTACTCGACACGAAGGTGCCCGGCGAAAGAACTATTGCCTGGTCGCCGAAGAAAGACCTCGATTGCGGGGTGATTAACGACGCGCGCAAGAGGGCGCGCGCTGCAACGATGGAAGAATACAAGCGGCTTTTCTATGTGGCTTTGACCCGCGCCGAAGAGCGTCTTTATATCACCGGGTTTCATGGCGCGGGAAAGCTGGACTGCGGCTGCTGGGCCAAGATGATCGAGGCCGCTCTCGCCAACGAAGCCGGAATTGAGACGGTACCGGCGTTGTGGGGCGGCGAGGGGGAAATTCGGCGTCTTGTCTCGCGGCCAAGCGGCGCACCCGCCGATGCCGCCTTTTCAGACAGCCAGGCCACCGCCGCGCCGATGGCCTTTCCGGACTGGCTTGGCCGCGCCGCCCCGATCGAGGCAAATGCGATACCGCCGGTCAGACCTTCGAGCGCGTTCGAAGACCTGACCGGCCATCTCGACGGCCGGTGTCCGGCGCAAGCAAGGCGGGAAGCCTCGAGCCGTGGCCGCTTAATTCATCTGCTGTTGCAATATCTGCCGGGCATCGCCGCAGGGCACCGGCGCGGCGCGGCGCTGGCTTTCCTAGGCGCCCGAGCTGCCGGCCTCGACGAGAGCGCGCGCCAACATCTCGCCGAAGAAGCACTGAAGCTGATTGACCTGCCGGAACTCGCCGGTTTGTTCGGGCCAGGTTCAAAAGCTGAAGTTTCCGTCGCGGGCAGAGTAGCGCTTGGGCAGCGGACAATTGATGTAGCCGCACGGGTGGACCGGATTGGCGAAAACCAGAAGGAAACTCTCGTCGCCGATTACAAGTCCGGCACGCCTCGCCCCCTGGACGACACACCTTCCTACGATATCAGGCAAATGGCGCTTTACCGCGCGGTTCTGGCGCCGCTCTGGCCAGACAAAACTTTGCGGATGCTGCTGATCTGGACAGCCGGGCCGCGTGTCATTTGGCTTCCCGCCGGGATGCTCGATGCCGCTCTGGCGGCTTTCGCGGAGGCCTGAGACCAAGATCCCAAAAAAGTTGGGACGATAATGCTTTGCGCTCGCAGGACGACTTCAGCCATAGAGTTCCCCCCATTTATAAAGCGCCTTCAGCACCGGGCCTAGCGCTTTGCCCTTGTCGGTTAGGAAATATTCGAACCGGGGCGGATGTTGTTCATAAAGCCGCGCCCCGATCACACCTTGCTTTTCGAGCGTCTTGAGCCGCGCCGACAGCGTGTTCGGCGCGACGCCCTCGAGCCCCGTCTCCAAATCATGAAACCGCAAAGGACCCTTGCGGAACAGATCCCGGAGCACGAGCAAAGCCCATTTTTCGCCCACCACATCGAGGGCTTTCGCAACCGGGCAATCTTGGTCATATCCGCTTGGCATGGATAACAAATAAACGCTCCGTCTAAATTTTCAAGTGACTAGCTATTGACAAGTTACTAGTTTTGATATAGCGACCATTGGAGTGGGTTGTTCCATGCGGTGGCGGCTTGCGGATCGTCACTAAGCCTAATCGAACCAGCCCATTGGAATTGCTCGTATTTCTAGCGTGACTAGGACATTCGAAAAGGCCGAAAGCCGCCGCCTTTGGTGACCCGCGTAATGAATGGTGTCTTACCCCGCTTCTGGAGGTGTATGATGATTGTTCCAACCTATCTTCCTTATTATGTGATTACCGGCGGAATCGGCATTGTCGCCGCGATTCTCTTCGGTTTGAACAGTGCGCTGAGCAAATCTGATTGGACGGCTTCCGACCGTGCTTCGGTTGCTCGAACATCATCCATTGTTCTCATTGGATGGTTTCTAGTGGCGACCAGCCTGGCATGGATCGACGCCTATCGTGCCACCGCGGATCGTATCCCCACGATCCAATACGGAATTTTCGTACCGATCCTGATCGGCGGATTGCTCATCTGGCGATCCTCGACCGTCGCACGCATCATCGATGCGGTGCCGCAGCAGTGGCTGATCGGCGTTCAGCTCTATCGCGTGTTAGGCGCGATTTTCCTGATCCTGTATGGGGCGGGAAAGCTGCCCGGATTGTTCGCCTGGCCGGCCGGCCTCGGCGATGTGCTTGTCAGCGTTCTCGCGCCGGTCGTCGCGGTTGCCTATGCGCGTGAACCGCGTAAGAATGCCGACTTGGTCTTTGCGTGGAACCTCTTTGGGCTCGCCGATTTTGTCGTCGCGGTGACGGCGGGATTTTTAACCTCCCCTTCGCAGTTCCAGTTGTTTGCCTTCGATCTGCCAAACGGGCTCGTTAGCCAGTTTCCGCTGGTGCTAATTCCGGTCTTCCTCGTGCCGGTCTCGGTCCTCCTCCATCTGGCATCGCTGACCAAGCTCCGCCGGGGCGGCTTACGCGACAACAACCGTCGCGAAATCGCACGCGCTCCGGCGTGATCCCAGGTTGTTGGCGCCGCAAGTCCTCGAGAGTTGACGTTGCGCGCGGTCCTGGCAAAGATGCCAGGACCGCGTCGTTGGGTTGAACGTCGCGTCCGTGTCGCGAACCATCCGCGTCACCCCACCCATGCGAAGACGACCGGACTAAACAATTTGTCGGAAATTATCACCTTGACTCAGCATGGCCATGACAGTATAAATGCCCGGCGTGACAGGTCGGCGAAGGATGTGATTGGGGTAACGCCAGCGATGGTTCGCGCGGCGAAGGACGTGCTCTATGAATTAGGGCTGCTAGAGTATGAAGGCGGACCTGCAGATGGCGCAATTGTAGCCGATATGCTTAGGGCGGCGGCGGCCGCAGCGGTGGGCGAATGGCCTCCCAAAAAGTTATGAGTTCAGAGCCAAGGACATCGAATGTGTTACCAAAGGCAACAATATCTTGGGTTGAATATGTAGCCGTGTCGTAATCAGTTTGATCGCCAGGTAGCTTATTGGGGGAAGGGCATAATCGGCATCGATCGCCTGGCTTCCTATGTTTTTCAATATCGAGCTGATAATGAGCTAGGAAGTTACGCTTCTTTGAACGTGCCACGGCGCTTTTGTAGAGGCCACACCACTCAGACTTTCTTTCGGGAACGAAAAAAAACCGCGCGGTGGCAACCTTACTTGTCATCGCGAGTTTTGATCGAAAATTATCCACGGAATAGAACGCAATATTTGCTAATCCGCTATCGCCAGAGCGCCCAACGAGTGCACAAAAGATGTTTGCAAGCCCGGTTTCAATGGATTGCCATTGGGTCAGCGCCTTGCCAATGGCTGCATAGAAACGCATCTCCTCCTCTTCTAGAGTCAGTGTGGCAGATAGGCGCGGTTTCGGTGTCTTTGTGTTCATGATATGAATCCAAGAATGGCAACTAAGAAAGCGGCGGCGCCTAAGAAGGCGATCTCAGACATCGAACTTGTCCCCGACGCGTGGCCGAGGTTCGAGAAGTTTATTCGCGAGATCGCGAAGGCAGGGCCGCAACATCGGGCACCGATCACCAAACCTAGGGTGAAAGAATGTGCGCAGCCAGTCATAGAGTTGTTTGAAGAGTTACGACTTCTTCTTAAACAGCCTGGATGTCCTGGCAGCGCCGCTGATAGTTTTCTTCAGATGATCCAACATCTTGATAAATGCGTCCGTGTAAAATTCGCCTACGAAACCACAGCGCGGACAGGTAAGGCTACTATTGTTCTTGAGCCATCCGATTTGTTTTCGAGATTCATATCCGCATTCCGGGCATGTGACTGGCCACTCGTCAGTGTCATTGAGCATGAGATTTGCTCTTCCAGCGCAGAAAAGCTCGCGCCTTCTGTTTAAGCGTGCGCGGCTTCGTCAGGTCTCCGATACGTCAAACGCTTTCCGACAATGCCCTTAAGCAATTTGTCGGCGCGGGCGCGATCACTCACGCCAAGGCCGCCGCGGTTGTTATAACGGAAATCGAATTCTGCCAAATAGCGGTCAAGATGTTGCTCGCTAATGTGGTGATAGGTGCCATACACCCCGCGCTTGAAGATTGAAAAATAATTCTCTACGGTGTTGACGTGAATGAACCCGCCCAAGCGAACATACTCATCGGCGCTATGATTCACGGTTCCGTGGCCATCGTATTCCTTGCCGAGCTTTGTATAAGCGGCGTTTTCGTCCGTCATCAGATATGATTTGCGACTCGCGATCTTAACTGCGGTTTCGCGGAGTGTCTTTGCGGTTGCGTTCTTGACATGGAACGAGCGCACTTCGCCACCGCGCTCGACCAGAGACATGACAATGTGTTTCTTTGGCTCTGGCTTAAAGGCGCGGTTCTTGGCTTTGCCGCCAACGTAGGTTTCGTCGGCCTCGACTACCTTATCCTGACCGCCGATAGGAGTGGGAAACGTACCATCGCGCATTGCTTCACGGATGCGGTGCATCATAAACCACGTTGACTTATAACTGATGCCCAACATGCGGCTCATCTGAAGAGCGGACATGGCTTTCTTTGATGAGCAAACCAAGAAGGCTGCCATCAGCCATTTGGTCAGCGGAATATGTGAGCGTTCGAACAGTGTCCCGACTGTTACCGTGAACTGACTGCGGCATTCCGAGGCGTTGCACTGATAAAGACCGGGACGCGTCTCAATCTCCGTGGCATCGCTAACCGAACCACAATGCCCGCAAACCGGACCGTCAGGCCAAAGGTGGCTTTCGAGCCACTCGCGAGCCTTAGTTTCATTGTGGAAAGCGTTGTTCTGCAACTCGTTCGACATGACCGGCTCCTATCGTCTTGATAAAAACCGTACATCATAAAATCTGCTGAGTCAAGGTGATAATTGCCAATTTGTCTTGGCCGTTCTGGACCGGCGCGCGCCAGGTAGCGAGATTGCGGTTTAGGACAAAGGCCGCCGCTTTACAAACTCTGCGTGCTCCGCCACGCTGACAGTGCCGCTTATTTAGAAAAATAATCTATAATTGTATATATAATTTGGAATATAACAAATAGAATAAAACATAGAATACCTAAAACTTTAAATTTAAATTTGAACTGGCTGTCGATTATATCCTTGACCCTCCTATCAGGATTGTAATCGATGTGTATCCTATCCTTTAGAAACTCTTCGTATATTTGCTCTAATGGCCCGTATGCATCGCCAAACCTACTGATATAATTTCTAGCAAATCTCTCATAGTTCTGCCGAGCCACATCTAACCTCTCCTCATAGACCCTAATCGCATTAAGACGCCTTCCAGCCAGCGTCGAAATCGTTTTTAAAGGCCTGAGATTCCCACTCCCAATATTTCTGCTTTACGAGCGTTCTTTCTGCATCTATGACAGCACTCGCGCTCCTGTCTATTTCTTCTCTATATTTTTTTTTCCAGATCGAGCGTGATATTGGCTATACGTGTAACACCTTCTTCCCAATTGTCCGCTAGCGACACCCATTGAAGGCTATGCAATGTCATGTTCGGCCCAATACGTATGCGAGGCACAGTACAAGAATTTAAAAGGACTGGAATAAACCAAATCGCGCCGTATTGCATTTTCCTAAGCTCCTCAACAGCTATGAGAAGTTCTTCGTTCATTCCGCTCTTCTTTTTATTCACTGAATTGCTTGAGAAGCACGCTATAAAGAAATTTCCTTGTTCGATGGCATCTCTGATTGCATCTTGCCATAACTGTCCGGGATTAATGGATTCTCGATCCAGCCAAATCAGCGCGCCCTTTGCTTCAAGGTTGGACACCAATTTATCGATCAAGTTTTGGTCTTCTCGCACATATGAAATGAAAATGTGGGACATCTTGGATAATCCAGCCCGCATACGCCGGATGAGGCAATAATTTGCAGCGTCGATGCCGCGATTCAGCTAACATAATCAGCATGTTATTTCGGATCGAATGAGGCCGTCATGGCGAACCCGGCGGGTGAATCGTATGATGGCGCTCTCAGGCTCGATTTCGACCGCCGATTGTTGCTTCACTTTCGCGGATCGGTGGTTACCTCCGACGCAGGCTTGCTCGCATACCGGGAACTGGACGACGCGCTGTGCCTCAGCGCGATGGCGGGTGATGCGCTCTCCGACGCACGCACTGGCAAGAATGGCCGGCATGCACTCGTCGGGATGTTGCGGCAATCCATATTTGGGCGACTTGCCGGATATGAAGACGTGAACGACGCTCAACGCCTGCGCCATGATCCCGCGATGCGGTGGATAGTCGGCGGAAAGGCGGCCTCGGATGCAGCGGCTTCGCCGAGCCAGATGGGCCGCTTTGAGACGCGCTGGCTCACGGCGGAAAAGAACCTTTCGGCGCTCGCTGATCTCTCCGGCAAATGGATCGACAGCGTTCATGGTCGCCGTCCGCCGAGAGGTATCTTGCTCGACATGGATTCGAGCGTGAGCCCGACGCATGGCGAACAGGAACACAGTGTCTGGAACGGTCACTATGACTGCACCTGCTATCATCCGCTGTTCGTTTTCAACCAATATGGCGATTTGGAACGCTGCGCCCTGCGCCCCGGCAATGTTCACAGCGCCGATGGATGGGAGGCGGTGCTGAAGCCGGTCGTGGCGCGGTATCAAGGCAAGGTCTCACGCATTTATTTCCGCGCCGACGCCGGCTTCGCAAACCCCGAAGTTTACGAATATCTGGAGGCAGAACGGATCAAATATGCGATCCGTCTGCCCGCCAATCACATCTTGCAAGAGAGGATCGGCTATCTGCTCAAACGCCCGGTTGGTCGCCCGTCCAATGACGTCTGCCGATCCCATGCAAGTTTCACCTATCAAGCGGGAAGCTGGTCGCAGCCGCGTCGGGTGATCGCCAAGGTCGAATGGCATCCGGGCGAGCTTTATCCGCGCGTCGGCTTCATCGTGACGAACATGGCGCGCTCCGCCGAGAATGTCGTCGCCTTCTACAACAAGCGCGGCACGTGTGAGCAATGGATCAAGGAAGGAAAAGGCGCAATCAAGTGGACCCGGCTATCATGTCGGTCGTTCGCTGCTAACGCCGTCCGTCTCCAGCTTCATGCGCTGGCCTACAATCTCGGTAATTTTCTGCGCACGCTGGCGACGCCCGAACCGATAAAGGATTGGTCACTGACGAGCCTGAAGGAAAAGCTGATCAAGATCGGCGCGAAGATCGTGAGCCATGGCCGCTATGTCGCGTTTCAGATGGCCGAAGTCGCCATTCCGAAAAATCTCTTCGCGGACATCCTACGAATGATCGCCGACCTGCGGCCGCCGCCCAATCCAGCGCCTGCGTGAAGTGTTCGGTCGTCATGCGTCGAGCAAAAACTAAGGGAGAAGTGCGTCTTGATCACAACCGACTCTGTATTGTCCGGTGCGCGATCCGCCCATGTCACTGGTTTTGGTGTGCCGGAGCACCACAGCAGCGCCGCAGCGCGGCAATCTCAACCTCAATAAGCGGGCGATCCGGAAAATAATGCCGGTATAGGACGAATGTCCGATGTCACGGCAGGAGATCAATGATACGCGCTTGGCACATTCCCGGTTATCTGGGGAATGCCAGTCCAGGGGTATCTGAAGCGTCGCGCGGCGAATCCATCGAATAACCCACGGCTCGATATTGTGGCGCAGTAACACCCGATCAATAAGGACCGCAACGGTTTGCGAGGGACCACGCAGCTTGGAAACGCTCAGGACCGATGGCGGCCAGGGCGGCGTAGCCCGCGAAACCCTAGACAGCTAGCCAGCACCCCCGCGACTTGCTAGAGACGCGGCTCATTCCGAAATCGAGTCACGCATGCGCAAGGGCGCTATTACCCGAAAAACCAAGGAAACCGATATCGAGGTCAGCGTCGATCTCGACGGCACCGGCCTGGCCAGAATTGCGACCGGGATCGGCTTTTTCGACCATATGCTGGAACAACTTGCGCGCCACTCGTTGATTGATATCGACATCCGCGCGACGGGCGATCTTCATATCGATCAGCATCATACGGTCGAGGATACCGGCATAGCGCTCGGTCAGGCGGTGCACCAGGCCTTGGGCGACATGGCCGGCATCGCCCGTTTCTCGGATGTGTTTTTGCCGATGGACGAGACTCTTACGCGGGTCGCCGTGGATATTTCGGGGCGGCCTTTTCTGGTTTTTAGGACAAAATTCGCGCAAGGAAAAATCGGCGCCTTCGACAGCGAACTCGTGCGTGAGTTTTTCCAGGCCTTTACCACCCACGCCGCGATGACTATTCACGTCGAGACTTTATATGGCGAAAATGCGCATCATATCGCGGAATCTTCGTTCAAGGGCTTGGCCCGCGCCTTGCGCGCCGCGGTCGCGCTCGACCCGCGCCAAACTGGCGTGGTCCCTTCCACCAAGGGCTCGCTTTCCGGCTAGCGGTTTTGAAGGAGTTTAGCCATGGCCCTCTATTCGGTTCATATCCAGGGCGATGGGCCCCAATCCGTTGCCGAGGCGGCGTTCGTGCGGCAGGCTTTTAGCTGGAAGGCGTTCTTTTTTGGCCCGCTTTGGCTGGCCTTGCACCGGCTTTGGGCCGCACTCGCGCTTTGGGCCGCCGCTTATGCGATCCTGATCGCGGCCTCGCTCACTGTTGTTTCGGCCGGGGCGGGCCTCTTCATTTCCTTCACCTTGCAAATGCTGCTCGGTCTCGAAGCCAACCGGCTGCGCGAGGCTAAGCTAGGGCGCCAAGGGTATCGTCTCGTCGAAATCATCAGTGCCCCGGCCTGCGACGAGGCGGAAATCGCTTTCTTCCGCCAATTCGAAGCGCCGGATGGCCCGTTCGCGGATATCGCGTCCGGTGCGCGAGGCGGCGCTGAGTCGTGAGGGCGCGCGCGTGAATGTCGCCATCGTCGATTACGGCTCGGGCAATCTCCACTCCGCCCGCAAGGCTTTTGAACGGGCCGCGTGCGAGGCTGGCCTTTCCGCAAAAATCGCTGTCACGCGCGATCCGGACGCCGTTTTCCGCGCGGATCGCATCGTTTTGCCAGGCGTCGGCGCTTTCGCCGATTGCCGCCGCGGCCTCGACGCCATGCCCGGAATGCTCGCTGCCATGACCGAGGCCGTACGCGATAAAGCCCGGCCATTTCTCGGGATTTGCGTTGGCATGCAATTGCTGGCCACACGAGGACTTGAATATCAAACCACGCCCGGCCTTGGCTGGATCGGCGGCGACGTCGAGCCAATAGATTCGCAAGCCGGACGCTTGCGCATCCCGCACATGGGTTGGAATACGTTGCGGGCGGCGAGCGCGCATCCGCTTCTCGCCGGCATCCCGGCCGGGGAGGATGGCTTGCACGCCTATTTCGTGCATTCCTATGCGTTTAGGCCCTCGCGCGACGACTGCGTCATTGCGGCAACTGATTATGGCGGCCCCATCGCGGCGCTCATCGCGCGCGAAAACATCGCCGGAACCCAGTTCCATCCGGAAAAGAGTCAGGCGCTCGGCCTCGCGCTGATCGCCAATTTTCTCAGGTGGCGGCCGTGATTCTGTTTCCGGCGATCGATCTCAAACAGGGCCAATGCGTGCGCCTCCAGCAAGGCGACATGACAAAGGCCACGATATTCAACGAGGACCCAGCCGCCCAGGCCCGGGTTTTCGCGCGCCAAGGGTTCGAATACCTCCATGTCGTCGATCTCGACGGCGCCTTCGCCGGGCGCCCAGTGAACGCACCCGCGGTCGAGGCAATTCTCGCGGCCGTCGAAATCCCGCTCCAGCTCGGGGGCGGCATCAGGGACATCGACGGCATCGAAGTCTGGCTCGGCAAGGGCGTCGCGCGGATCGTCCTGGGAACGGCGGCGGTCCGCGATCCAGCACTCGTCCGGCGGGCGGCGCGGCTTTATCCCGGCCACATCGCTGTTGGAATCGACGCGCGCGACGGCGCGGTCGCGGTCGAAGGCTGGGCCAAAACCTCGCCGTTCACCGCAGCCGAACTCGGCAAGCGTTTCGAGGATGCAGGCGTCGCCGCGATCGTTTATACGGACATTTTTCGCGATGGCGTACTCAAGGGGTTGAACATCGAGGCTACCTTGGCGCTCGCCGATTCGCTGAGAATTCCAGTGATCGCCTCGGGCGGTCTTGCCTCGCTCGCCGACGTGGAGCGATTGTTGATGCCGGACTGCGCGAAACTCGCAGGCGCGATCGCCGGGCGGGCGCTTTACGACGGGCGTCTCGATCCGGCGGACGCACTGGCGCTGATCCGGCTGGCCACGGCGCCGGCATGAACATTGGGTTAACCGCCGGGAGCCGCGCTTGATGCTTAAGGCCCGCGTCATTCCTTGTCTCGACGTGAAAGACGGCCGCGTCGTCAAGGGCGTGAATTTCGTCACTCTGCGCGATGCCGGCGATCCGGTCCAATGCGCGCTCGCTTACGACGCCGCGGGCGCCGATGAGCTTTGTTTCCTCGATATCACCGCCAGCCATGAGGACCGCGCGATCATCCTCGATGTCGTTCAGCGCACGGCGGAAGCCTGCTTCATGCCGCTCACCGCCGGCGGCGGCGTGCGTACGCTAGAGGACATAAGGGCACTGCTCCTTGCCGGCGCCGACAAGGTGTCGGTCATGACCGCCGCCGTGGCCAACCGCGAGATCGTCCGCGAGGCGGCGCGAAAATTCGGCAGCCAATGTATTGTCGTCGCCATCGACGCCAAACAAACGGCCCCCGGCAAATGGGAAATCTTCACCCATGGCGGACGCAAGGCGACCGGCCTTGATGCCCTTGCCTATGCGCAAGAAGCCGTGGCGCTCGGCGCCGGCGAAATTCTTTTGACTTCGATGGATCGCGATGGCACCAAACGCGGTTTCGATCTCGCTCTCACCCGCGCCGTCGCCGCCGCGGTTCCAGTCCCGGTCATTGCTTCCGGCGGAGTTGGCACGCTCGATCATCTCGTCGAGGGAATTCGCGACGGTGGCGCGAGCGCGGTGCTCGCCGCCTCGATTTTTCACTTCGGCGAATTTACGATCGCGCAAGCCAAGCAGCATATGGCAAGCTTCGGATTGCCGGTGCGGCTCGATCCGAGCCCGCGCGTGCCGGGTGCGGAGCCGCAAGTTTTTCTCGCGGGAATCGCGTCCGCCGGCACGGGAACAGAGTCGTGACGCGCTTTACCCTCGACGATTTGGCCGCCATCATTTCCGCGCGCGCCAATGCGAGTGCCTCGACGTCATATACAAAGTCGCTTCTCGACGCCGGCACAGCTCGCGCGGCCAAAAAACTCGGCGAGGAGGCGGTCGAAGTCGTGATCGCCGTTATGGAAGGCGACGCGCAAGCGATCACCTGCGAAAGCGCCGATCTGCTTTATCATTTGCTGGTCGTCTTGCATCAGAGTGGCGTCTCGCTAGAAGATGTGTGCGCGGAGCTTGAACGCCGCACCGGCCAATCCGGCCATGCGGAAAAAGCGGCGCGCCGCGCGGATCATACTTGATCGGAATAAATGGACGAACGCGTGGGATCCACTGCGGCGGCACTCTCACCCTATCATCGCTTCACGAGGGATGAATGGGCAGCCTTGCGCGCCGATACGCCACTCACTTTGTCGATGGAGGATCTGACGCGGCTGCGGTCGCTCAACGATCCGATCTCGCTCGAAGAAGTCGTCGCGATCTATTTGCCGCTGTCGCGCCTCCTCGCGCTTTATGTCGCGGCGACGCAAGGTCTCTACAAGGTGACCCAGCGCTTCCTTGGCGCCGAGGGTGGAAAAGTGCCGTATATCATCGGCGTCGCCGGTTCGGTCGCGGCCGGCAAATCGACGCTTTCGCGGGTCATGCAGACGCTGTTGTCGCGCTGGCCGAACACGCCGAAGGTCGAACTCGTCACCACGGATGGGTTTCTTTATCCCAACGCCCGCCTCGAAGGCGAGGGTCTACTAGAGAAGAAGGGCTTTCCGGAAAGCTACGACGGCACGAAACTCATATGCTTTCTTTCCGATGTGAAAGCCGGCAAGCGCAATGTCCAAGCGCCGGTGTATTCGCATGTGACTTACGATGTGATTTCTGGCGAGAGCATCACAGTCGATCGCCCGGATATCCTTATCGTCGAGGGCCTGAACGTCCTCTTGCCCAATCGCCCATCGCGGGATGGCCGGGCCATTCCTTTCGTCTCCGATTTCTTCGATTTTTCGGTCTATCTGCACGCCGCGGAAAAAGATCTCGAAAAATGGTTTATCTCCCGCTTCATGCGCCTGCGCGACACCGCCTTTCGGGACCCTTTGTCTTATTTCAAGAAATATGCCGGCCTCGACGACGTAGAGGCGGAAGCAACCGCGCGCGACATTTGGACAAGAATCAATCTTCGCAATCTGCGCGAAAACATCCTCCCCACAATGCCCCGCGCGAGCCTCGTGTTGACCAAGGGGCCAAGCCACATCATCGAGGACGTCGAGCTACGTAAGCTTTAGGGGGTGTTTGCGGCCGTGCTTTTTGACTTTACACTAATCCTTAACCTCTGCCATTGGTGATGGACGCGGGAGAACCAGATGAAGAACTTCTCCGATCTTTCAGAGCAGGAACTTCTCGCGCTTGCGATTACGCTCGAGGAGGAGGACAGTCGTATTTACAGCGAGTTCGCCCACGGCTTGCAGGATAACTACCCGGATACCGCACAACTGTTCCGCGCCATGGCCGATGAGGAAAGCGGCCACCGCCACCGTCTTCTCACCCTGTTTCGCACGCGGTTTGGCGATCACATCCCGCTCATCCGCCGGCAGGATGTGAGGGGATTTGTCGAGAGGAAACCGGTTTGGATGTCGCGGCCGTTGGGGATCGGCAAGGTGCGTGAGCTGGCCGAGGTGATGGAGGCGGAGACCAAGCGCTTCTACGTGCGGGCCGCCCTGCAGTCGCAGGACGCATCAGTCCGGTAGCTCCTCGGTGATCTCGCCGCGGAAGAACGGCGGCATGAGGCAAAGGCGGAGCGGCTTGAAGCCAAATACGTTCCCCATGATGTGCGCGAAAGGGAGAATGAGGCGGAGCGGCGGCTCTTTGTGCTGCAGATCGTGCAGCCGGGTCTCGCCGGTCTTATGGACGGCTCGGTCTCGAACTCTGGCGCCCTTGTTCGCCGCCGCCTTCGCGACGAGGGCGAGCTGGCCGACCTTCCTCGTCGGGCTCGCCGCCGCGATCGGCGCCGGGATCTCGATGGGCTTTGCGGAAGCGCTGTCGGACAATGGCTCCCTGACAGGACGGGGCAGCCCATGGTTGCGCGGCCTCGTCTGCGGCGCTATGACAGCGGTCGGCGGCCTCGGGCACGCGCTTCCCTTTCTCATCTCCGACTTCTGGACGGCGACCACCATTGCGGGCGCGGTCGTCCTCGTCGAGCTCGGCGTCATCGCCTGGGTGCGCAACCACTACATGGACACGCCGCTCATCTCCGCCGCCTTCCAAGTGGTGGTCGGAGGCCTGCTTGTTTTCGCGACTGGCATACTGATCGGCATGTCGTAAGAAAGGGTGCCGCCGTTCGGTCAAGTTGACGATACGCGCGGAAGACGTTACCGCTCGCACACGCGAGCCAAAGCAGCGGAAGCCGCGCGCGGCAATTGAACCCAAAAGAATCTTCTGAATCTTTGCAGTCTGCGCGAAAACATCCTCCCCACAATGCCCGCGCGAGCCTGGAGTTGACCAAGGGGCCAAGCCACATCATCGAGGACGTCGAGCTACGGAAGCTTTAGAGAGGTCACGGCGCTGCTTTTGACCTCAACCCAGCATCCGCACTTGCTTTTAGCGCCATTCGCCAAAACCCGAGCTTCAAGCCATTCGCCGTGAAAGTTCGGGTTTGATAAAATCGACGAGGCAGCCTGCTCTTTAGCTGAGCAATACAACATATCGCACATACATCGCACATACTATGAAAAAGCGATAATCGCCATTCTTATCGCCCATATTATTACGAGGATTGCCCCTATTGCGATTGCAACCAGCATGGTCTGATCGTCATCGTTGGTCATTGCGCTTCCCCAAATAGTGATTCTGTCAGTGTCAACGCAGGTATTTTCTCCACGTCGCCGCGCGAATAAACTTGCGTCGCGGTTACAATTCCGTAGTTCCAGTCGATCCCAGGCCGGGCACCTGTCAACGTCGCCGTTCCCGCGTCCATGGCATTGGGTGCGCCGATAATGACTAAAGTTCCGCCGCCGTGCTTCTATTCCGGCTCGACCATGTTTGCATCCGCACGCGCCTTCGCCTCTTCCGCGGTTCTAAAGCGATTCGCGAGGATCGCCTCGCCTGATCTTAGACCAGAAACGCCGCCGCGCTTATCCTGGCGAAAGGCGGCAAACGAAAAGGCACCGCCGCAAATCCGGAATCCCGTCGCACCGGAATTATGCACCAAAAAAACTCTTTTGAATCAAGCCTCTAATTTTGGCGCCGATTTCCCGTGTGAGCGCCCCGAAGGTAAGATATGCTTTCATCAGGCCAGGTGATCTTGAGACTCGAAAGGCCCGGATCGCGGTAGGAGATCGATGGCAAGAGGGGGCGGCGCTCATAGCAGAAGAGCAGTGCGAAGCCCTAGATCCTTAGGGTCGAGGCTTTCCTCTGGCATTTGCGCCGCGTGGCCGGCCAGGTCCGGCGATCGCCATAGAGGAGGAGAATTTTCGTGAGTACAACTTATACCAAGTCTCTGAAAGTTTGACTCCTGAGGCGGATTCCCGAATCGGCATTTATCTGATTCACCATGGCAAACAGCTTTTGGGAGAGTTTGCCATGTCAACTCCGGTTCCGCTTCGCTCTGACTTTGACACGATTGGCCTGCGCATGCTGGCGCGGCGATCGCGTGACCCCGATCAGACCCGGCGTCTCTTGGCACTGGCCGAGATTTATGATGGCGGCTCGCGGCCGGATGCGGCGCGGATCGGCGGGGTCGGGGTGCAGATCGTGCGCGACTGGGTTGTCCGTTTCAACGCCAAAGGTCCTGATGGTCTCTTGACCGGCAAAGCGCCGGGCGCTCCCAGCATCCTCGGCGAGCGCCAGCGCCAAGCCTTGCGGCAGGTCGTGGAAGATGGGCCGATTCCCGCCCTGCATGGCGTCGTCCGCTGGCGGCTGATCGATCTGGCGCAGTGGCTCTTCGAAGAGTTCCGGGTTTCGATCTCCAAGCCGACGCTCAGCCGCGAGCTGCGGCATATGGGCTTTCGCAAGCTCTCGGCGCGACCGCGCCATCATGCGCAAGACGAGGAAGCCGCGGCGGCTTTTAAAAAAACTTTCTCGCCCTCGTGGAGGAGACCGCCGCAAAAGAGGCTCCTGGCAAGCCGATAGAGATTTGGTTTCAAGACGAAGCTCGGATCGGGCAGAAAAACAAGGTCACCCGCCGATGGGCGAAACGCGGGACACGGCCTTCGGCGCCGCACGACCAGAGGACGAGTTCAGCCTATATTTTCGGCGCCATCTGCCCGGCCGAAGGAAAAGGCGCCGGGCTCGTACTACCCTCCTGCAACAGCGAGGCCATGGCCCTGCATCTCGAAGAAATCTCGCTTGCGGTCGCACCAAGCGCGCATGCGCTCGTTCTTCTCGATCAGGCCGGGTGGCATGTCTCGGCGAAGCTTCCCGTCCCGGACAACATCACGCTCTTGCCGTTGCCGCCGAAATCGCCCGAGCTCAATCCGGTCGAGAACATCTGGCAATTCATGCGCGACAACTGGCTCTCGAACCGCGTCTTCGAATCCTACGACGACATTCTCGACCACTGCTGCTTCGCCTGGAACAAGCTCATCGACATGCCCTGGAAAATCATCTCCATCGGAACAAGAGAGTGGGCCTATCGGTCGTGATCAGCGAGACTTGGTATTACTCCGGCGCATGCTTTTGTGGTGCGGTTGAATTAGAGGTGTCCGGGCAGCCGGAAGCGATGGGGTATTGCCACTGTCAGTCTTGCAGGTCGTGGGCCGCGTCGCCAGTCAATGCCTTCACGCTCTGGAAGCCGGAAAACGTGAGGGTGACAAAGGGGGCCGATCAGATCGGCGCCTACCACAAGACCGAGAAGCACCACCGCCAATTCTGCCGGACCTGCGGCGGACATTTGATGTCGAGCCTTCCGGCCTGGGGACTGATCGACGTATTCGCGGCGACCATCAAAGACTTTCCGTTTCGGCCGCAGCTTCATGTCAACTACGCCGAGACGGTGCTGCCTATGCGCGACGCGCTTCCGAAAATGAGGGACTTTCCCGCCGAACTGGGCGGTTCCGGCGAAATCATCGCCGAATAGCAAAGACTCTGTTGCGTTGAAAGGCCGCCGGTACAAAATGCCCTGCCCAAAGGCGTCTACCAAGCGGCGAGATGAAACATTCTGCAAACGATGGCCCGCGCGAGCCGCCCGCTGATCAAGGGGCCAAGCCACCATGCCCCGCCAGACGATCTTGCCGGCCTCGTCTACAACGCACATCGCCGTCCCGCTTGCCTCCAACGTCAAGTCCTGCAATCATACTCATCGCTGCTCTCCTTTCGTCATTCACGCATCACCAGCGAAAGCTTCACAACTTTCGCCGGAGAGCAGCAACCTCATGTACGGGATGTATAAGAAGATGATCGTTTCAATTTGAAACGGTGATGGTTTAGGCTTGGGATTTAACCTATTTCCGTAACCCGAATCGCTAGCCCCTTGGCTTGACAAACGTCTAATACCAAGTCTCTGAAAGTTTGACTCCTGAGGCGGATTCCCAAATCGGCATTTATCTGATTCACCATGGCAAACAGCTTTTGGGAGAGTTTGCCATGTCGACTCCGGTTCCGCTTCGCTCTGACTTTGACACGATTGGCCTGCGCATGCTGGCGCGGCGATCGCGTGACCCCGATCAGACCCGGCGTCTCTTGGCACTGGCCGAGATTTATGATGGCGGCTCGCGGCCGGATGCGGCGCGGATCGGCGGGGTCGGGGTGCAGATCGTGCGCGACTGGGTTGTCCGTTTCAACGCCAAAGGTCCTGATGGTCTCTTGACCGGCAAAGCGCCGGGCGCTCCCAGCATCCTCGGCGAGCGCCAGCGCCAAGCCTTGCGGCAGGTCGTGGAAGATGGGCCGATTCCCGCCCTGCATGGCGTCGTCCGCTGGCGGCTGATCGATCTGGCGCAGTGGCTCTTCGAAGAGTTCCGGGTTTCGATCTCCAAGCCGACGCTCAGCCGCGAGCTGCGGCATATGGGCTTTCGCAAGCTCTCGGCGCGACCGCGCCATCATGCGCAAGACGAGGAAGCCGCGGCGGCTTTTAAAAAAACTTTCTCGCCCTCGTGGAGGAGACCGCCGCAAAAGAGGCTCCTGGCAAGCCGATAGAGATTTGGTTTCAAGACGAAGCTCGGATCGGGCAGAAAAACAAGGTCACCCGCCGATGGGCGAAACGCGGGACACGGCCTTCGGCGCCGCACGACCAGAGGACGAGTTCAGCCTATATTTTCGGCGCCATCTGCCCGGCCGAAGGAAAAGGCGCCGGGCTCGTACTACCCTCCTGCAACAGCGAGGCCATGGCCCTGCATCTCGAAGAAATCTCGCTTGCGGTCGCACCAAGCGCGCATGCGCTCGTTCTTCTCGATCAGGCCGGGTGGCATGTCTCGGCGAAGCTTCCCGTCCCGGACAACATCACGCTCTTGCCGTTGCCGCCGAAATCGCCCGAGCTCAATCCGGTCGAGAACATCTGGCAATTCATGCGCGACAACTGGCTCTCGAACCGCGTCTTCGAATCCTACGACGACATTCTCGACCACTGCTGCTTCGCCTGGAACAAGCTCATCGACATGCCCTGGAAAATCATCTCCATCGGAACAAGAGAGTGGGCCTATCGGTCGTGATCAGCGAGACTTGGTATAATGTCTCGCAACACCCTTGGCACGGGGTCCGCCGCGCCGCCGTTTCCGCGCCGCGAGGACCCCGAAACCACCCAGAGGCGCCGATGCCGGGTCTTCCTCGATTGATCGCCTTCGACGCCGACGATCTCACGGTGATCGCGGCAAATCTTCAGGATGCCTTGGTGCGTGTCGGCGACATGGCCTTTGTGCCCCAATCGAAACAATTCGCGTTGGTCGCGGCGAGGTTCGATTGGGTGCAGGCCGCGGCGAAGAAAAGGGGACGCCCTTGCTGCGAGCGGGCCCGGACGGGCCTGCATTTCGGGCGCGTGCTCAAGGTCTCGTGCCGGGGCTTTCATTGTCGAGACGAGGCGCTCGTTCTCAATCTCCTCGATATCGGCTTCAAGGAAACCGACTCGCCCGGAGGTTATGTGGAGTTCGTGTTCTCCGCCGGCCGGGCGCTGCGGCTTGAGGTCGAGTGCCTCGAAGCCGAAATCCGCGATCTTGGGTTTCGCTGGCGAGCGAGGTCGGCGCCACGTCATCCCTTTGACGGCGGCCCGGACAATGCCTGATAGACCTCGCCCCGGATCTGTGTCGAAATTGCATCAATCCAAGGCATTGCTTGAACGAAAGGGCGCTCCCGCTTGCTACTAGCCTCGACTTATGCGATAAAGTGTGCGATCTTTCTCGACATTATGGACACCCAAAATGATCATCCGGAAGTTTAGCGTGGCGGGTGTGTGCCTGGGCATGATGGTGTTGCCGGTTCCATCGCAGGCGCGGCCGGTGGGGACCGTCGAGGGAATGCCATTTTTTGGTCTCCCCTATCCCTACGGATATGTCTATCATCCGCCAAGAATGGAGTGTTACGCCTTTCAACAGGTCGACACCCTATTTGGTCCGCGGATCCAAGTAAGTTGGACCTGCGGGTCTCCCGTTACGGCGAAGTACTGAAGCGCAGGATCCCGGCGGCGCTTAAACTGTGTTCGTCCAACCGGATCCGTTCTACCCCGGCGCCGGCCCTTGGAGCCGGATAACGCGGGAATACCAGGGCAATGTTGTCCGGCCCATGGCGTTGCTGTTGAATAGGTTGCCTGGAATTCTTTTGGGACTTCGAGTACCTGGCCCCGCAGGGCTTCGCGGCACGTTGTCCGGCCGTGGCGAAAGCCCATATAATTATCCCGTTCGGGGTTCAAACCTTCGCCTTTTGGCGGCAAATCGGCCCCACTTGAACCCCTCTCCTTATAAGCGCGGGTTGCTCAGTGGGATGCACTTCATAACGTCCGGTTGCCTTCGCTTGTTCCCGCAACGCCCCCACGGCGACCTTCGCCTGTCTTGGTCCCGTTGGAACATGCGAGCCAACCGATGCTGACGCTGCTGCCGGTCCTTGCGTTCTTTTTTGTATTTCTGCGCTGCCGCAAGTCCCGGATCGAATGGCGCAACGGGCTGCTCGTGGCCGCCGCGATCGATGGCGCGTGCCTCATCCTTGGCACCGAACTGCTCAGCTCCATGAATTTGGTGACGCGAGGCGGCGTTACCGTTTTCTGGCTGGTGGTGTGCGCCGTGACGTTCGCGATCTGGCGCTATGGCGCGGACCGAGGTCCAATCGCGCCTCCGGGTGCGGAAACTTCGGACGAACCGCTCGACGTGGAAGCCAAGTATCTGCTATCGGGCGCGGCCATTCTGGCGGTCTTGATTGGCGTCACCGCGCTTCTCGCGCCGCCGAACGTGTGGGACGCCATGGAATATCACCTCCCCCGCGTGTTGATGTGGATGAGCGACCGTAACGTGAGGTTCTTCCCGACTCCGGATTACGCCCAGCTTGTCTTTGGCACCTGGGCGGAAGACGCCATCTTGCACCTGGATTTGCTTTGGGGCTCCGATCGGCTAGTGAATCTCGTTGAGTTTTTCAGCTTCCTTGGAACCATCACGGGCGTTTCGCTCATCGCCAAATTGCTCGGAGCGAACCGGCGCGGGCAGGCGCTCGCCGCCCTGGTGTGCGCAACGATACCGGAGGCCGTGCTGGAAGCTTCGGGGCCGATGAACACGCTGGTGGTTTCCTTCTGGATCGTCGCGACGGTAGCTTTCCTGCTTCTTTCCAACGAAGAGCCTGGCTGGCTGAACACGGTTTGCGTCGGAATTTCGGCGGGCCTCGCGATTTTGACCAAAGGCACTGCGTACGTGTTCCTGCCGCTCTTGGTGCTGGCCTGCTGGTTCATCGGTTCGCGCGCCGCGCGAATTCGCTTCCTGAAGCGCTGCCCCATTTTTTTGCTGCTGATTTTCGCGCTGAACGGTCCGCAGTACGCACGCGCGTACGACCTCACCGGATCGCCGATGGGCATGCCATTTGCCGACGGCGGGCCGCGATTGCACTGGATGGTGGACCACGTGGGCCTGCGCGAGACACTAGCAAACGTGATCCGCGGGCTCTCGGTTCACACGGTCGCGCCGAGTGCGATTCTCAACGCGCACATCGAGCGCGGCGTGCGCACGCTAATAGGCTGGATTGGCGAGGATCCGGACGATCCCGGCGCGGTCTGGCCGGGAACAAAGTTCGAGCTCCATCATTTTTCCGTGCACGAAATATACGCCGGCAATCCGCTGCATCTTCTTCTGTTCACGGTGGCCATGTGTCTGCTGGTTTGGAAGCGGCGGCAGATTCCGGCGCCCCGCGCAACGCTCTGGTACGCCGCGGGAATTGTCGCCTCGTTTGTCTTTTTTTGTGCGCTGCTGCGCTGGCAAATTTGGGAAAGCCGCCATCACCTACCGCTTTTTGCGCTTGCCGCGGCGGTCATCGGGATCGCATTAACATATTGTGTGCGCCCCCGCATCTCGGCTGCCGTCATCGGCGTGCTGCTGGCATACGCGCTGTGCTTCGCCGTCGTCAACAGGACCCGCGCGCTGGTTCCGTGGATCACGCACCCTCCATGGAGCGGCGTTGCTGACATTTACCAATCTCGCGATGTTCAGTATTTTGCCGACCAGCACGAGCAGACCGCCGCCGCGAATATCGCCGCCGCCGCATACGTGAACCAGCTTCCGTGCCGCGATATCGCCATTGATTCGTACATGCCCATTCCAAATTCAAGGCTGTACCACAGCCCAAACTCGTTTTACGTCTACCCTCTTCTCGCCATGATCCACGCGGACGGCCAAAACCGGCGTGTGTGGTACGAGGGCGTGCAGAATCTCAGCGTAAAGTATGCGAGCACGCAGCCACACCCGGCGGCGTGTGCGGTGATTTGCCTCGATTGCGCGCTCACTGCGGCGAAATGGGATGCCTATCGCGGTGTAGGTGGACGCGCCGCGGTGTTCGATGACATCGTGGTCTTCAGCAGCAGTGGCCCGCTCGTTAACGACGGCGTGCCGAAAGCAAAGCCGTAAGGCCCGCGACGAAATGGCCGAAAGCCCATCCCCAGCCGGATTTCGCACCGGAGCTTCCGCCTCCAGCGACCCGGAGCGTCCGGGCTTCGGCTCCATTCAGCTTGCTGTCGTCATCCCCACGTTAAACGAGCGCGAGAACGTTGGTCCTTTGTTCGCGGGTCTCGACAAGGCGCTCGCCGGAATTGCGTGGGAAGCGATCTTCGTGGACGACAATTCTCCCGACGGAACCGCCGTTGCGGTCCGCGAACTGGGTCAGCGGGATCCTCGGGCACGCATTCTGCAGCGCGTGGGGCGGCGCGGGTTGTCTTCGGCGTGCATTGAAGAAATCCTCTCGACCGCGGCGCCGTTCATTGCGGTGAGCGATGGCGACATGCAGCATGACGAAACGGTGCTGCCGCGCATGCTGGCGCTCGCGCAAACGGGCAGCTTCGATATCGTTATCGGCAGCCGCAATATCGAGGGCGGCAGCATCGGAGAATTCGCGGCCAATCGCGTATGGCTCAGCAATATGGGCTCGCAAATCAGCAACTTTGTTTGCAAGTGCCGGGTTTCTGATCCGATGAGCGGTTATTTTCTGGTCACGCAGGAATTTTTCCAGAGCGTGGCGCGCCGGCTGACCGGTACGGGGTTCAAATTTCTGGTCGACCTTTTGGCGTCAGCGGAACGGCCGGTGCGCGTGGCGGAAGTTCCTTATCATTTCCGCGCGCGCCGCATGGGCGTGAGCAAGCTGGAGGTGAACGTCGAGCTCGAATATTTGTTCCTGCTGGTGGATAAATTCGCAGGCGGCGTGATCCCCACCCGCTTCGTGGTTTTCGTGCTTGTCGGCTCGCTGGGCTTCGTTCTCCATATGGCGGTTTTGGCGGCGCTGCATTTCGAATCGCGCGCCTCGTTCGCGGCCGCGCAAACAATTGCCACGTTTACAGCCATGACCTTCAATTTCCTGCTTAACAACGCGGTGACGTTCCGGGACCGCCAGTTGCGCGGCTGGCGCATGGTGCACGGACTGTTGGTTTTCTACGCAGCCTGTTCGTTGGGTGCACTCGTCAACGTGAGCTTTGCCGACTTCCTGCTCAAAGCGGGCCTAGCGTGGTACCTGGCGGGCATCTGCGGGTTAGCTATTACGTCGGTCTGGAACTATGCCGTGAATACCGTCCTGACGTGGCGCCGCGATCGCCCGGTATAGCGCGACAATTCAATGGCCGCGAGGAATCCTCGCAGGAAGACCGGAGGCTCAAAGCCGCGGTTCGCTTGTTCCTCGATGGGTGCCGGAAGGCCTGACGGCCGCGCGCGGTCTCCTGAGCGGATCGCCATTGTTGCGGCGTTGGTACGACGCGCGTCGCAAATTAGTCGAAGAATTCTTTCGCCGCGCGCGCATAGGCGCGGCGCGTGTGCGGGTTGCGAATGTTGGCGGTGAAGAATTCAAGGAAGCGATAGGAGGCGCGGTCTCTGGCGGCGGCGATCAGAGTAGGGGCGCGGTCGGCGCGGACGAGCTGGTTCATCGCTCAGTCCTTCTTGCAATAGTAGAGGGCGACAAATGGAGGCATAACGTCATGAGCCTGTCCGCCGCCAACTATTTCAGTGTATCGAGTATCCCATTTCGGGTCAGTCCTTTTGACGTCGCGGCCGACAGACTCTATGCCGGGATATCCCTGCTTCTCTCGCACATATTCAGAATGCTGTATGAACTGAACGCCGTGGTCATGAGGCGGGATTTCTTTGATGGCTAGCAAATGCTTTTCTTCGCCACCTATAGAGAGAGGCATGTATCGCGATAAATCGAATTCGATTGGAGGTTTCCCCTCCGGTTGCGTTTGCTTCCACTTGAAGAATCCGTTTTTGCCCGGATTGCCTGCTCCAATCACAAAACGTCCCCTAGCTTCCTCAAAAGGAGACCAGTCACGCGGGCAATGTTTGCGAGATTCAGACGGCTCTGCATTGATCGCGAACGCCACAACAGCGTCTTTCGGTGCCGCGAAAACTATCGGAGCTTTCGGCCCAAATTCCAGAACTCGCTATCGAGAACGGCTCCTACGTCAAATAAAGACTTACCAAGGTAGCAATTACGAGCGCCGCGAACGCGACACAGGCCAAGCTTGCCGCCCATACCAAAAGTTTGGCCGGGAGCGCCCCAACCACTTCTGCCCAGGTCATCCCCTCTTCCCTCCATAAAGCATATGATAAAGGATATTATCATATACAAAAACTTGTGGGCATTTGCTGTCCCGCTTTGTCCTGCGTCACGCCGGGATCGCCGGGATCGAGCAAACGGTCGAGGTGCGCGCCGCGATTATCGGCGGGGCGGGCAAGCTCCGCATTGCCGTTGGCGGCCCTGCATGGTAGCTGCCGCCATGCTCGAAGGCCTGCCCCCGAACCGCGCCGCGCATGTGATGCGTCTTTCCTGCGGCGCGGCGGCGGCGCGCAGAATCGCCGCCATTATTGTCGAGACGTTCGATCCGGCCACGACCGCCGCCGCGGCCTTCGAGGAAGCCGAGGACACAGACGGCTCGAACAATGCTCCCTGGATCGTCGAGGCCTATTTTGGCGATCCCCCCGATGAAGCAAATGTTCGTGCCCTTGTTGGCATTGTCGCGGGCGCCGCCGCCGCTCGCGCGGCAAGCTTCGACCGCGTCGATGAGCGCGACTGGGTTGGCGCTTCCCTCGAAGGGCTGAAGCCGGTACGGGCGGGACGATTTCTCATCCATGGCGCGCATGGACGCGACGCGGTCAAGGCGAATGACATCGCAATCGAGATCGAGGCCGCGCTTGCTTTTGGCACCGGCCACCATGGTTCGACGCGCGGCTGCCTCCACATGCTGGATCTCGTCGCCCGCAAGCGGCGTCCGCGCGCCATCCTCGATCTCGGCACTGGCTCCGGCGTCCTTGCCATCGCGGCGGCCAAATTGTTCAAGCGCAAAATTCACGCCGGGGATATCGACAGTGTTTGCGTGACAGCGACCGGCGCCAACGCAAAACGCAATCGCGTCGCAAGTTTTGTGCGTGCGGTCCGGGCCGAAGGGGTGGCGCACCCGATGTTGCGGGCAGGAGGACCCTACGAACTGGTGCTCGCGAATATTCTCGCGCGTCCGCTGCGTGATCTCGCACCGCAAATCGCAAGATTAGCGGCACCCCGCGCGGACATTATACTCTCCGGTCTCATTGGACGCGATGTTGCTGGCGTCGCCGCCGCCTATGGGGTGCAAGGCATCGCCCTGGCACGGCGGATCGACATCGACGGATGGGCGACGTTGCTCATGCAAAGCTCCAGCCGGCGGCGGCAAAAACCTTAAAGCGTTTTTGTTCGCGCCGCCGCAAGGCGCAGACGCGCTAACGTGAGGCTTCGCAATCCGGCCACATCGAACCCCAACACGACGACAGCGTAGACGACGACGCCGGTGGCAATCTGTTCGACGAGCGTCGCAAGTCCTGGCTCTTGGGCGCGCATTGGCAGAACGATCGCACCCATCAAGGCATTAGCGAAAACCGTGACGGCGAGATCACGCGGACGCGGCCATTGCCGCCATGCCCGGCTTGCGAAACCGGTCAGCACGATGAGCGCGACGAGCATCGCGCCGGCCTGGGCGATGGCGAGATTAGACGCGCCGCCACCCCGGGGCAAAACCAGGAGCAACAGAGGATCGGCAACGCAAGCCGCCAACGCCGCGACAATCAAAGGCGCGGTTTTTTTCTCGATCTGGAAAACTGGATTGATTGCGTATTGAATCATGGCCATGGAGAAGAGGCCGGTCATCATCAAAGGCAAGAGCAAGTCGAAATGGCCCCGGTATGCCTCTGGCACGGCCAAGTGCTCAATCGAGGGAAGGATCAGCCAAAGCCCCGTGCATGCCGGCAAAACCATTGCGATAACGATTGTCATGTTGCGGGCGATCTGCCGCCTCCCCTGCGCCGGACCGTGCATTTCGTGGGTGGCGACCGCGATCTGAAACAACACAATATCGAGGGCCGAGCCGATCGCCTGGATCGCCTTGGTCCCAAAATCATAGGCCAAGGAAAATTGTCCGGTTTCGGAAAATCCATCGAGAATCGCGAGGATCGAGCGATTGGCAAGTGGAATTGCAAGGTAAAGCAGATTGGCGCCGACGATAGGCAGGCTGTATGCCATCAGCGAGCGGGCAATGGAAAGTCGCGCAAGCCGAGGTTTCGAGGTTGGATCGTGTAGGGCCGCGCGAGCGGTGACGACCGATCCGCCGAGACTGACGATTGTGCCAATAAGGGTCATCTTGGCCGAACCAAACAGGAAGGCTCCGCCGCCCATGAGAGCAAAAGCCACTATGTTCTTGACGAGGACGAGCCTAGTAAAAAGGCGGTCGTCGAAGCGGGCGCGAACCAGCGCCGTATGATAATCGAAAAGCCCATTGGCGGCGGCGGCGCCAAGTGCCAGGGCGATCAAACCATAAGATAATGTAAACCTGATGCCGGTGAAGAGAAGAAGGCTGGCGCCGGCCGCAAGCCCGGCGGCAATGAATTGCAAAGCCGAAATCGAGCGTTGCTCGCAGCGCTGGCTCCTCGTCACGTATCCGTTCGGAATAAAAGCGCGTGGCTCCAAGCCGGATCCAATCAAAAAAGCCAGTCTGCACGAAGATAGCGGTCGCGTAGGCGAGGGCAAACCGGCCATATTCCTCTGGGCCAAGAAATTTCGCGACGAGAAGACCGATCGCGAAATTGAACAGGATATTGCAGAAAGAGACGAGGAAAACCGTCATCGAAAGAGCGCGCCAGGCCATTGCGCGGCCACACGGGTGCTGGCGCGGACCAGGGTATTATTGGGGCGCAAAAGCCATGCGGCTGCGGCGATGGGCATCGAAATAAGATTATTTATTGCCGCCATGAATTTTTCCTGAACCGAATCTGAAATTTTATCCTCGCAAGGTCTCACGTTAATTTTATGAAACCCGCTGAAGTGTCCGTACTTCCGCGAGGCTTTGGCGCTTTTCCCTTATCCCAGAATAAGCTAAAAGGTCGGATGACGCATGATGTCACGCTTCCCGCCGCCGCGCTTGCAGGTCTTCTATCATTCTTGAGCCCCTGTGTGCTGCCGCTGGTTCCACCCTATCTGACGTTTATTGCCGGATCGACCATCGAGGAGGTTGCCAACCGCCGCGAAGCCCGCGCGCGGCGCGGCATTCTCTTCTCGGCCGTGCTTTTCATCTTCGGTTTTTCCACGGTTTTCGTTGGCCTCGGCGCGACGGCCTCGGCTTTCGGTCAGCTGCTGCATAAATATTTCTTAACGCTTTCGCGCCTCGCCGGGGTCGCGATCATAGTGATGGGCTTGCATTTTTTGGGCGTTTTCCGGTTCGCCCTGCTCTATCGCGAGGCCCGGGTCGACGTGCAAAAGCCGGCCGGAATTTGGGGCGCCTACATCATGGGGTTGGCCTTCGGCTTCGGCTGGACGCCTTGCATTGGCCCCATTCTCGCGGCGATTCTGGCGGTCGCCGCGTCGGAGGAGACAATTGGCAAGGGCATCGCGCTGCTGGCCTCCTATTCGGCCGGGCTCGGCCTGCCGTTTTTGCTGGCGGCGCTGGCGATTGAACCATTTGTCCGCGTTATGAAGCGGTTTCGGCCTTATTTTGGCGCGATCGAGCGCTTTATTGGCGTTCTTCTCGTGGCGACGGGAGTAGCGTTCCTGACCGGATCGATCCCGGATTTATCGGCCTGGCTGTTGCAGAGCTTTCCCGGCCTCGCCAATTTGGGATAGAAGCTCCCCGGAACGATTATCCGCCGAGCTCATCATAACTGATGCGGCCGTCTAGGCCTTTCCGCCAAACATTGACGACATCGGCGTCCACGGCATTTCGCGCCGATAATCGGTGGGTTGTGCGCTCAAGCCGAACAATTTCGCCTCGAGCGCGGCGAGTTTGCGGCTATGGTCGCGAAAGCGCAGGCTTGTGGCGTGCGGCCGCGCGCACCCCCTCCGGCGGTCTCGCCCGCAAAGGCAATCGGGCTTCGCCGCGAGCATCCGCCACTGCGCGCCGCCGCGCGCTCGGCGCAGCGGCTTGGGTGGCGCTCCAGAGATATGTTCGGATGTCACCGGTTCTATCCGGGAAGGCGCGTCAGGCTGACGCGGCGCTTGCCGTGCCCTTTCCGCCAGGTATGACGCCGGTTGTGGCTTCGGCCGTGTCTCCCATATAAAGATTTCGCGAAAGGTGGACGCGATGCCGCAAATCACCGTCTATACGACGGTCGCCTGCCCCTCTTGCCGCCGGGCCAAGGACTTGTTGCGCAAGAAGAACGTTGCTTTCACCGAAATCGCGGTTGATGGCGACCCACGGACACGTGGGGACATGACGGCGAGGGCGCATGGCCGCATGAGCGTTCCGCAAATCTTTTTCGACGATATTCATATCGGCGACTGCGACGAGCTGCACGAACTTGACCGCGATGGCAAGCTCGATAAGCTTCTGGCCGGCGGAGTGCAATGATCAAATTCGCCTTGCTTTGCGCGCGCGGCCATGAATTCCAGAGCTGGTTCCAGAACAGCGAGGCTTTCGACACGCAGGTCAAGTCCGGCCTCGTCCTTTGCCCGCTTTGCCAGGCGAAGGAGGTGACAAAAGCCATCATGGCGCCGGCGATCGCGAGCCGAGGCGAGGCGAAGCGCGCCAAAATTTCGGCGCAAGCGCAGTCGCAAACCAACGTCGCGCTTCTCGATCGGCACGACCGGAAGTCGCGGGCAATGATCAACGCTTTTCGCAAACGGCTTTTCGAACAGGCCGACGATGTCGGCACCCGCTTCGCCGAGGAAGCCCGCAAGATTTCACGAGGGCCTCGTCCCAGAACGCCCGATCCATGGCCAGGCGAGTATCGACGACGCGCGCGCCTTGATCGAGGAGGGCGTGCCGGTTTTGCCGGTCCCGCCTTCGCCGGATGAGTACGATTAGGACGACTGCATCCAGCCAAATCTGCGCGTGCCTGCGCTTCGAGTCAGAAGATATTGCAAAGCAAACGGCGGCATGGGATATTGTTTAGATACTTAGGACGAATTTGGCGGAGAAGCCGAATGATGGCGCGGGACGGAAGCCCTGGAATGAACGACGCGGCAAAAGCGCACGCGTTTTCGCGCAGATCGTTCTTATTTGGCTTATCCGTGCTTGCCGTCGCAGCCTTTTTCGATGCCCGGCCGGCCGCGGCGCAATACATCGGTGTCGGTCCTTTCGGGATCTATCTCGGCGGTCACGGGCACTACCCAAGGGGCTATTATCGTCACCACGGCGGCTATCACGGGCGGCATTATTCTTATCGGTATGGCCATCGCCACCACGGCGGCGGTCATCGACATCACGGCGGCGGACACCATGGCGGCGGCGGCGGCGGAGGGGGCGGCGGCGCGCCCGTGCCAAAGCTTTGAAATGGACTAATGAATTAAGACAACAGTTCCGTGACACCTCTTCTGTGAGGGGGTCTTGTTCAACGCTTTCATTACTGAGGTTGATACCCGGCTTTTGCTGCCTCGTCCAAATATTGCTTCTCGCAGTCGCGAGTTAACCCGCCTTCTCCCCTGTGGCACATTCCGCTTAGGGCGACCATCGCTTCTCCGACGCCGTTTTTTGCTGCTTTTTGATACCAAGACTTGGCGATCTTGAAATCCTTACGGGCGCCCCCAAGGCCCCGGTGATACATCACACCGAGTTTTAACTGAGCCATGCCGTAGTCCCTGTCTGCAGCCTTATGAAATTCGTCGAACGCTTTTTGCTCGTCCACTTCAACGCCTTCGCCACGGGCATAGAGGAGACCCAATCCATATGCTCCCGCCGGATCCCCGGCGGCGTCTAATTTCGTCGCTATGTCAAGCGCCTCTCCGTAGTTGCTTTGTATCTCCGCTGCTTCAAAATCCCGGAAACTCGGGGTCTCCGCGTCTTGCCGAGATGCCACCCTGGGCGGTTTCGAAGGAAGGTCTTTTTTGACGCAGTCCCCCGTAAAATTGGGGTCGCAATCTGTTGGCGGCGACACCTTGTCCGTAGGGAGGAAGACGCGCCCTTGATCAGATAGCTGACCAGACCGACGATTGGGAATGGGGGTCGACAGGTGTTCCTGCGTTGGGTCGTACTTCTCTTCGTTCCGGCTCGCCGCGCGCTCGCGTTTCGGCGCTCCCTCGTAACTCATATCGGAGGCACTTCCGGCCGGAGACGGGATGGACGGCGATTGGCCAGCGGGACTTTCGGGCCCGGGACCGGGTTCTATCCACAACAAAACCGGGGCAACAATTGCCACTAAGAGCAACGCCGCCGCTGAACCGATTTGAACGGCGGGATGAAGCCCTTTGAACCGGCGCGCGATTGTTGCCGCCCGGCTCCGCACCACGGCGAGTGCCGTGTGAAATGGCGCGGGTTTCGCGGTTTCATGCGTGGCCGCCTGGCCCTGGCTGGAGCGGATATAATTGTGGAGGATCCCGGTCGCGTCGCCGCGCAGAGCGGTGGCGCCGGTCGCGTCGGTAAAGAAGCGCATTGAAGGGAACCGCTGCTCGGGCCGCTTGGACAGAGCAGTCATAATGGCGGATTCGAGCTGCAGGTCGACACCCACGATACGTGGAATGAGCGGCGGCGGCGGCGTGCCGAGATGTGCCTTGGTCAGCTCGAAATCGGTCGCCCCCTTGAACGGGGGCGCGCCGGCCAAAAGCTCGTAGAGCACGATTGCCAGCGAATAGATATCGCTGCGCTCGTCACCCTCCAGACCGCGGCATTGTTCTGGCGACATATAGAGCGGCGTTCCGACCGCGCTGCCCGCGCGGGTCATCCGATCGCTCCCGCGCACCCGCGCGATGCCGAAATCCATGATCTTGACGCGGCCGGACTCGGTGATCATCAAATTCGATGGCTTAATGTCGCGATGGATTACGCCCTGCTCGTGGGCATAGGATAACCCGTCGCCGACCTGGGCGATAATGGCGGAGACTCTCCCGTATCCAGAGCGGACAGCGCCGCACCTCAATGATTTGCTCGACTGTGCGGCCCCTGACGAGCTCCATGATCATGCAAACATGATCGTCCTCTTGCCGCAGTTCGTAGAGCGTCGCGATATTGGGATGATTGAGACGCCCAGGACTCTTCGCCTCGGCGAGGAAACGGTCGACGTAGCTTGGGTCGCTCGCGAGTTCCGGGCGCAAGAATTTGATTGCCACTTCGCGGCCCACTTTTGTGTCGATTCCCGCATATACTTCGCCGGCGCCCCCAGTGGCGATCCGCTGGGTAGTCCGGTAGTGGCCTATCGTGCGGATGAGGCTCATGACAGACCCTCCGGCAATGCGAACAGCGGTGCCGCGGCGGCCTCCACCGCCTCTGTTCCGGCGATCTCGATGCGCCGCGTCGTCGTCTGCGGCTCGGCCGCGGGGCCGCCAGGCGCACTCACGGCAAATATGCCGACCGACACATTGTCATATCCGCCCGCTTGGAGCGCCGCGCCGATGAGATCTTGACAAGCTTGTTGTGGCGCCGCGCGCACCGCCACTCTCGCTATCGTTGTGTCGTCCACCATATTCCATAGCCCATCCGAGCAAAGTACGAGAATGTCGCCCTCGATCAGGGGGATCCCTTTTCCCCAGACTGCGGGCACAACGTCCGGACCTGTGCCGAGTGCCTGTAAGACGACATTCCCGCCTTCGCTGGTCTTGGATTCTTCCTCGGTCATTAGGCCCTCGCGGATCATTTGCGCATGGAGAGTTCTGGTCGGCGCTCAGTTGAGTCAATTTGCCGCCGCGTAAAAGGTAAGCGCGGCTATCGCCGACATGCGCGAGCCACACTTGCCCATCATGAATGGCGAGGGCCGTGCATGTCGTGCCCATGCCCTTGCAATTGGGGGTTTTCTTGCCATGTTCGAGGACGGCGCAATTGGCGGTTTCGAACGCGGTCATCAAGGATTCTGGGACCGGCCCTTGCAGTGAAAAATAAACCTGCCGCACGACCTCGACCGCAAGTGCGCTCGCAACCTCCCCCGCCGCGTGCCCTCCCATTCCGTCGGCGACGATGAGCAAACACCCCCGGCTCGCGGCGGGATCGTTCCCGGACGGAATGACGAAGGCGACAGAATCCTCGTTCGAGGTCCGGACACGGCCAACATCCGTCAGCATCGCGCCGGCAATCTCGAACCTGTGGGAATTCCCGGACGCGAGCGCCATGACCGGGGGCCTCCCTCGCTACGGATGCTGCGACATCAGGAGGTCCCGGCCGTATTTGATCGGGATGGCTTCGGTTGTGGCCGCGCCGCCTTTACTCCTGCCATAGGTAAAAATGCCGATGACTTTCCCCGATTTGTTGAAAACGGGACCGCCGCTGTTGCCGGCGCCGGTCGAGTTGATGCTCATTTGGATGACATCGCCCGACGCGCCACCCACAGTGACCCCATTCTCGCTCTTGACGGCGGGGCTGATCACCGAGACAATTCCCTCGCTCACGAAAGGCTGCGGCACGATATCGGTATTTGTCCTGTATTGGCCGGCTTCGATGGTGGCACTACGATGCGACCGTCGTGGCGGCCACCGAAGGATATCCGACGGCGACCACGATTTCGCCGACGGTCACAGTATCATCGGTGGCAATGTCCACTTTCTTGAGTTGCTGCGGCGTGTCGACCTTGATGAGAGCCGCGTCGCTGTCGTTGGAGAAATTCACGAGGTTTGCGTTGGCGCTTCCGCGGCTATTCGCGAACCGGACCTCGAGCACATCGTTGCGCCCGAAAAACGTGCGTTTGTCGCTTTTGGTCGGGTCGGGAACGTTGCGCTCCGCTCCGATCGGAACCGCCCAATCCCTCATGAAGAGGATACCGCCAGAAGCCGGAACCCAGCTTCTTAAGTCGATGAACTCGTCATCATCCAAGTCCATCGGCCGCGGTGGTCTTCTAAACTTCTTCTCCTTGGCTCCAGGGCCGGTGACATACTCGTACAACCAGCCGCACGCGTGCTCGTTGGAGGTGGCCGGATCCGCTTGTCCGAACGAGAGGTTCCATGCCGCCGCGACATGTTTGTTGGTCAGCATGAACCCTTGTTCGCTGACCGCGAAACCGGTGCCTCTCGCCCTCTCGCCAATCGGGATATTGGACCGCAAGTCATCTTCGAGCGTGAGCCAACGAACGATGCCGTACTTTCCCAAATCCACATAGGCGGGGCATGTCTGAGCCTTCTTCATATTGGGGAGCTTGGCGCTAATTGTCTGATGGAAGATCGGCTTGCCGGTCGTCTGGTCATAGAGACGCCATGCTCTGCTGATTTGGGCCGTGGCGTTGCCGAATTGCTCGACGATGTCCTGCGCGCTCAACCCCCGGCCTTCCGCGGTCTTCTTCTCGAGATTGGCCTGTTGTTCTTGCACCTTGAACTCGAGGCCGGTCTCTCGTTCAGCCATCTCCTCCTTCGCGCGTTGCAGTTCGGCACGTTGCGCATTTTGGTCACGGATATGTTTCCAGTAGAACGCGCCGCCTCCCAAAATCACGAAAGCTACGATGCCCGCGAGCCAAGATCTCCAGACGCGGCTTGCGGCGCGGCGCTCTTCGCCGAGCATATGGAGCATGGTCTCCTTGCCGACCCCCACCTTCGGCGGTGGCTCGAACTTCTGACTCGCCGGCTCGGCGCTCATCTCGCTCGCCAAAACGGCGTCCCGAGCTGCGGTCCCGGCGGTCTCGATGACGCGCGTCGCCGCGGCTTCGCTAATGTCGATGACCCGGGTGCGCGCCACCAAATACGCTGGCCGGGGTTGCACGCTGAAGATGAACTTTAGCCCGTTCTTGCCCAGTCCGATCGAATCCTCGGGCAGGAGCTCCACCTCCTCCGTGATCCGTTCGCCATTGAGAAACGTCCCGTTGTTGCTGCCGAGATCGGCGAGACGGAATGAGATTCGATCGCCGCGAACCACCCGGACCACGGCATGGCGGCGGCTGACGACATCGTCGCGCGACGAGTCGAACGCTATATTCGACTTGGGATCGCGGCCGATGGTAATTTCGTTCACGCCGGCAAGAGAAATATGTTCGATCTGATTGGCCTTGGAGCCTGAAATATGACGGATGACAATTTGTTCTACACCGTTATTGCTCATGGCGCTGTTCTCTCCAAACGTAGCAAAATCTCCTTGAGTATGTTGCTTCGAATATTGTCGAGCCCGACCGCGCAACATCCTTTAAGCGCATTTTTAACACCTTTTTGCCACCTTGGCCAGACCCTTGCGTTGCCGAGGGTGCGCATCGCGTCCGCCGAACCGGCGCGGCGTAATCGCTTTGGGGCGGCTCGTTTCACCAACAATTTCCCGGCTTCGCGAAGCGCCCTGGCGCCTTGCGGTTGAGACCATCGGCGCTCCGACGCCGCCAATCCACGCCGCGTCCGAGCGGGGCCGCCGGCGTAAATCCCGGCGGGCGATTGTCGCGCCAGCTTGCGTAGACCAACTGCGTCAAAGCCGGTACGAAGCGGAACCGGACGAGACATGGCAATCCTCCTGAAAGCTGTTCGCCATGTCGAGTAAGACAACCTCCGATTTGGGAATCTGGAAGGTTGTTTGAGGTCTGCGGCGTGATTTTGGGGTTCCTGGGAGCGGACGTTACGTAAGTTGGATTGAACGAAGCCGCAGGTCGTTGGCCGGCGTGCGGAAAGCGCACAGCGCAAGGCCGCGGCGCGCAAGCCGGTCGAACGGCCGGACGCGTATTGTGGGATCGCCAGAGGGTGCGCGGTTCGTGTTTCGCTTCGACCGAGTGAAGGCGGTTGAGGCGTCATACGAGTGTCTTTGGCGAGAAAATCGGCGCCAATGCGCAACCAGGCGTGCCGGCTGGCATTCCGTCGGCTCGTCGCGCGCCGGGCGCAAAGAGCATGATGCGATTGAGGGCGGACATGACATGACGCTCATGACGTGCCGCAACCGAAACGCCTCGGCCCGAGGGGCGCAACGCCGCCGGTCTGCCGCATGATGCCGTCGTGGTCGGGGCACGCGATCGCGTCAGTTTTGAAGGGCGGCTCGGCGCCGGACTCTTCGCGGCCGGCCTGCCGGATTGATCAGGGGATGCCTGGGTGGTCGCGAGCGAACGACAGAGTTCGAGCTTTTCGCTGCGATCGCGTTTGGCGAGGAAGTCGTAATGGCGGAAGCGATGAATGCAAATTCGCACGCAATAATGACCCCCTGAGGGGCGATTTCGCATCCAATACCGACCCCTCCTGACGTCGTGTGTCAGCATCCTTCCTTTGGCCCCGATGGGCCGGGAAGGGCGCTGGGGGGATGATAGGCATGGACCTGATTGGGCAGATACGTCGCGCCTATTTCGAGCAGCACCGGCCGATCAAGGAGATCGTGCGGACGCTATCGGTGTCACGCGCGACGGTGCGCAAGGTGATCCGCGGCCAGGCAACCGAGTTCAAGTATGAGCGCGGTATTCAGCCTGTGCCAAAGCTCGGCGAATGGGTCGAGGTCCTGACCGGAGTCCTGGAGAAGGAAGCCAACCTGCCACGGCGGGAACGCCGGTCGACCCAGCGCCTGTTCGAAGAGTTGCGCGGTCGCGGTTACGATGGCGCGCACGACAGCGTACATCGCTTCGTCAAAACCTGGCGGAACGAGCGAGCACGGATTCCGGCGCAGGCGTTCGTCCCGGTGAGCTTTGCCCCAGGCGAGGCGTACCAGTTCGACTGGAGCCACGAGACGATCACGCTTCAAGGGCTGCCGCTGATGATCAAGGCGGCGCACATGAAGCTGTCGCACAGTCGAATGCCCTTCGTGCGCGTCTACTTCCGGGAGACCCAGGAACTGGTGTTCGACGCTCATGATAAGGCGTTTCAATTCTACGGCGGCGTCTGCCGGCGCGGCACCTACGACAACATGAAGACGGCGGTGGAGGCGATTTTCATTGGCAAGGCGCGCCAGTACAATCGCCGCTTTCCGCAGATGTGCTCGCACCACCTATCGCCTATGCCCGGCGCACCAAGCATCCGGAGTTCAAAGACAGGACGATCTGGGAGATGTTCCAGGACGAGCGGGCGAACCTGATGGAGCTGCGCGGGCCGTTCGATGGCTTTGTTCAACCGCCGGACCTGGACCTTGGCGCATTTGACCATCTGTTCCCTCCAAATCAAATGATCCGAGGGAATCACACCTTGCGTCCCGAAGACAAATCATGTCCGCTCCACGGTACCGCAAGCGCTTCGATTCAATCAGCCATGGAAGCGGTGTTAGAGACCTAATTTTTCTTCGCCATTTTGCTTTGTGTCATTGACGGGGCAAAACCGTGGAGGTACCGGCGGGCGCCTTGGTCTATTTCTTGCTCCCAGCCGCGGCGGAGGCGAGCTGCATCTTGACGATTTTGTCGGGCGCGGTCACCGCGCCATTGGCTTCCTTGGCGCCCTTCTTGATCTTATCGACCACGTCCATGCCCGAAATCACCTGGCCGATAACGGTATATTTGTTGTTCAGGAACGCCGCATCGGCGAAGCAGATGAAAAACTGCGAATTGGCTGAATCCGGATCTTGCGAACGGGCCATGCCGACGGTGCCGCGCGTAAACGGCTCGGAGGAAAATTCCGCGGGAATATTGGGCAGATCGGATTTGCCCATGCCGGTACCGGTGGGATCGCCCGTCTGCGCCATGAACCCATCGATGACCCGGTGGAAGACGAGGCCATTGTAGAAGCCGCGCTTCGCCAATGCCTCGATTTGGGCCACATGTTTGGGCGCGAGATCGGGCCGGAGCAGGATCGTGACACGACCGTCCTTGGTGTCGAGATAGAGCGTGTGCTGGAGGTCTTGCAGTGGCGCGGCGGAAAGCCCATTCGAAAATTGGCCATAGCCGAAGGAAAGACCCATGGCAATACCCAAGCCCAAGACGGCGCGGATCGTCATCCGTTGAAACGTCATTCTAATCTGGTCCTTTTAAACACAAGCAAGCCACGGGGTCAGTTGGGCGCGCGCCGTTTGGCGAGCGCGAGCGCGACCGCCTCGGGCACGAATGCCGACACGTCGCCGCCGAGCCCTGCGATCTGCCGCACCAATGTCGCGCTAATATGACGAACCGCGGGTGAAGCCGCGAAAAACACTGTTTTGATGTCCGGCGCCATCGCCGCGTTCATCGCCGCCATCCGCATCTCGGCGTCAAGGTCCGTATTATCACGAAGACCGCGCAACATCATACTCGCTCCGGCTTCCCGCGCGGCCTCGACCGCAAGCCCAGAAAATGTGCGCACCGAAAGTTTACGCGCGAAGGCCAGTGGAAGGCCGCCGCGGACCTGCTCGATAAGAGCGGAGCGTTCCGCGACGCCGAGCATCGGTGTCTTGCCCGAATCCACGCCGATCGCGACGACGAGCTCGTCGCACAATGCCCCGGCGCTTTCGATGACATCGACGTGGCCGTTGGTCAGGGGATCGAAGGAGCCGGCGTAAAAGGCGACGCGGATCATGTTCTCTCCCTAGCCGAGGCGATATGGCGGGGCGGTTTCAAGTCACGCCGAGCTTTTTTTGCAAGCTCGAGGAGGATGTCGTGTATTGAAACGTCAGCCTCTTACCTGGGTAGACATAATGGTAGATTTTTTGCGCCGCCAGCGCGCCCTCGTGGAAGCCGCACAAAATGAGTTTCAACTTGCCCGGATAATAATTGATGTCGCCTATCGCGAAAATGCCGGGGACATTGGTCTCGAAGGTTCCAGCATCGACCGGAACGAGGTTCTCGTGCAGGTTCAAACCCCAACCGGCAACCGGACCGAGCTTCATCGTGAGTCCGAAAAAAGGGATGAGCCTTTGGCAGGCGATTTCGCGTGATCCGCCGCTCGCGTCCTTGAGGGTCACGCAGGAGAGCTCGCCCGCTTCGCCGGTCACGGCGGCGATCTGCCCAAGGCGCAAATCTATCCGCCCGGCGGCGACAAGCTCCCGCATGGCCTTGACAGAATGCGGCGCGGCGCGAAAATCGTCGCGGCGGTGAATCAAAGTCAAATGCTTGGCGGCGGCCTGAAGATTGAGAGTCCAATCGAGCGCCGAATCGCCGCCGCCGACGATCACCACATGTTTGCCGCGAAAATCCTCGATCTTGCGCACGGCGTAAAAGACCGACTTGCCCTCGTAGGCCTCGATACCGTCAATCGGCGGCTTCTTCGGTTGGAACGAACCGCCGCCCGCCGCCACGATGACAGCCTTGCACGCGAAGCTCTGACCGCCGCTGGTGCGGATGCGAAACAATGGTGCTTCGGGGCTTCCCAGAACCTCCAGCGCCTCGACCATTTCGCCATAATGGAGGGATGGGTGGAACGGCTTGATTTGCCGCAGCAAGGCATCGACGAGCTCCTGCCCGGACAGTTTTTGAAAGCCAGGAATGTCATAGATCGGCTTTTCGGGATAAAGCTCGGCGCATTGGCCGCCCGGCATCGGCAAAATGTCGATCAAATGGGCGTTGATGTCGAGCAGTCCAAGCTCGAACACAGCGAAGAGACCGGCCGGCCCGGCGCCGACAATGACCACGTCGGTTGTTATGCTTTCACTCATTACCTTGCTCCGGAATAATATCGAAAAGGAGCGGGCGCATAATGCCGCTAGGGCGGGTCCGCGCTGTGCTGTTGGCGGCCGGCAGTCGCACAGACTCGCGGGATACCCCGATCCGGCAAAAAAACTCCTAGCCCTGCCGGTCCGGGGTGGTTACGACGAGCCCGTCGAGGTCAGGCGTGACCTTGATTTGACAACTGAGCCGCGAGTTGGGCTGAACCTTATAGGCAAAATCCAGCATATCTTCTTCCTGGTCCGAGGCCTTGCCGGTGAGACGCACCCATTTTTCGCCGACATAGACGTGGCACGTCGCGCAGGCACAGCCGCCGCCGCATTCGGCGGTGATCTCGGGGATCGCGTTGCGGATGGCGTTTTCCATGACCGTGGCGCCTTCTTGCGCCTCGATGGTCCGGGCTTCGCCAAAGGAGTCGATATAGGTGATCTTGACCATGAATCCCGCATGTTCCGTCGCCGCGCGGCAAACGAAGGCTCTTGTTCGTGGGGGGAGGTGCCAAGTTTATATTGATCGGTGTTTTCATAATCAAGTGCCTGCGCCAAGAACAGAGGCGCCCGGCCGAGTCTAAGAGCGCCTTGCGGAAGTTACCCTGCCGAGCGAGCGCGGGCTTGCGGCCGACGGAATTTGCGGGTTTTCGCTGCGTTAACCAGCGTGCGGGCCGCTGACCCTAATCAGCCTCGCCTATTACCAGGATCTAAAAGAGGTAATGCGCCGCGCCAACGAATATTGCGATGCGGGCAAAACGGCATGGCGAAGCGGCGAGGCAAAAGACCGAATTTGCTCAAGCGGACGTGAGCGAAGCTATGTTATCCATGCACTCCGCTACGGATTACAATTGCAGGTGGTGGCCCGGGCCCGTAACACCGATCTACATACGTCCCCTGTAGCGTTTGCCTGGCCTACCTTCTGCAGTAGGCGGCGACGCGTCTCGAACCATGCAACCTCGACGATAGCGAACCTATGGGCACGGCAACCTACCTCCTCCCAGATATCCTTAAGGGGTCGGAATACGCCTTGACGATCTTCGAGGCGGCAGAACTGTCAAATCTGAAAATCTTCGATAAAAAAGGTAAGCCCTACATAACCTGCGCTGCATCGGACAGAGAACGTCCGGCTAATACCAAGTCTCTGAAAGTTTGACTCCTGAGGCGGATTCCCGAATCGGCATTTATCTGATTCACCATGGCAAACAGCTTTTGGGAGAGTTTGCCATGTCGACTCCGGTTCCGCTTCGCTCTGACTTTGACACGATTGGCCTGCGCATGCTGGCGCGGCGATCGCGTGACCCCGATCAGACCCGGCGTCTCTTGGCACTGGCCGAGATTTATGATGGCGGCTCGCGGCCGGATGCGGCGCGGATCGGCGGGGTCGGGGTGCAGATCGTGCGCGACTGGGTTGTCCGTTTCAACGCCAAAGGTCCTGATGGTCTCTTGACCGGCAAAGCGCCGGGCGCTCCCAGCATCCTCGGCGAGCGCCAGCGCCAAGCCTTGCGGCAGGTCGTGGAAGATGGGCCGATTCCCGCCCTGCATGGCGTCGTCCGCTGGCGGCTGATCGATCTGGCGCAGTGGCTCTTCGAAGAGTTCCGGGTTTCGATCTCCAAGCCGACGCTCAGCCGCGAGCTGCGGCATATGGGCTTTCGCAAGCTCTCGGCGCGACCGCGCCATCATGCGCAAGACGAGGAAGCCGCGGCGGCTTTTAAAAAAACTTTCTCGCCCTCGTGGAGGAGACCGCCGCAAAAGAGGCTCCTGGCAAGCCGATAGAGATTTGGTTTCAAGACGAAGCTCGGATCGGGCAGAAAAACAAGGTCACCCGCCGATGGGCGAAACGCGGGACACGGCCTTCGGCGCCGCACGACCAGAGGACGAGTTCAGCCTATATTTTCGGCGCCATCTGCCCGGCCGAAGGAAAAGGCGCCGGGCTCGTACTACCCTCCTGCAACAGCGAGGCCATGGCCCTGCATCTCGAAGAAATCTCGCTTGCGGTCGCACCAAGCGCGCATGCGCTCGTTCTTCTCGATCAGGCCGGGTGGCATGTCTCGGCGAAGCTTCCCGTCCCGGACAACATCACGCTCTTGCCGTTGCCGCCGAAATCGCCCGAGCTCAATCCGGTCGAGAACATCTGGCAATTCATGCGCGACAACTGGCTCTCGAACCGCGTCTTCAAATCCTACGACGACATTCTCGACCACTGCTGCTTCGCCTGGAACAAGCTCATCGACATGCCCTGGAAAATCATCTCCATCGGAACAAGAGAGTGGGCCTATCGGTCGTGATCAGCGAGACTTGGTATAAACCGGAGGAAATTGTGCGGCAGCTGTACATTAACCGCCTTAATAAAACGTATGGATACGCCAAGGAGCGGATTGCGGTTGAAAGGCCTGTATATTTCGGATCGGCGGTACACGAAAAAGCTGCGGATATCGTTGTTTGGGAGAAGAATACTACCGATACGCCATACATAATCGTCGAAGTAAAGACACCCAAGCGGAAAGATGGGCTGGAACAATTAAAAAGCTACTGTAACGCTGAAGGCTCTCCAATAGGCATTTGGACTAACGGTAGCGAAACAATTGCGCTCCACAGAGAAGACCCCAACCTATTCCGAAGTCTCCCTGATATCCCCAATACTAGCCAGTCCCTCTCCGATCTTTTAGCAGAGCGCTGGACGCTCGCCGAACTTGAGGTCCGCAACAAACTATTGACGGAACGGCGGTCGCTGCGTGGAATTATCGAAGACATGGAAGACCTTGTCCTGGCAGGCGCCGGGGTTGACGCATTTGAAGAGGTGTTTAAGCTAATTTACGCAAAACTATTTGACGAATGGCAGGCCGCCCGAGGTGGGAAGACGAAGCGCTATCTTGAATTTCGCGTGGGTGGAGCAGGAGGGAATTCTACGAGTAAAGTCGATGATCTGTTTAAGAGAGCCCAGAAAGAATGGCCTGGCGTATTTGTTGAGGGTGAAACCATAAATCTTGAACCACATCATCTAAAGACGTGTGGTTCCTTTCTTGAGGACATAAAGCTATTTAATTCTAACCTCCAAGTTATTGATGAGGCTTTCGAGTACCTTTCCTTGAAGGCTGCGAAGGGAGAAAAAGGACAGTACTTTACACCGCGCCACGTAATTGATATGTGCGTTAAGATGTTGAATCCGACGCTGGACGATTACGTGATAGATACAGCAGCGGGTTCTTGCGGCTTTACCGTCCACTCGATCTTCCACGTGTGGGGAAATATGTTTCTCGCTAAGGGGCCAGAGCGGTGGCAATCAGACTACGCCGCTAGTCGCGTTTTTGGTATAGATTTCGACGCTCGCTCCGTAAAGATTGCACGAGCGCTTAATCTAATCTGGCATTCCCCAGATAACCGGGAATGTGCCAAGCGCGTATCATTGATCTCCTGCCGTGACATCGGACATTCGTCCTATACCGGCATTATTTTCCGGATCGCCCGCTTATTGAGGTTGAGATTGCCGCGCTGCGGCGCTGCTGTGGTGCTCCGGCACACCAAAACCAGTGACATGGGCGGATCGCGCACCGGACAATACAGAGTCGGTTGTGATCAAGACGCACTTCTCCCTTAGTTTTTGCTCGACGCATGACGACCGAACACTTCACGCAGGCGCTGGATTGGGCGGCGGCCGCAGGTCGGCGATCATTCGTAGGATGTCCGCGAAGAGATTTTTCGGAATGGCGACTTCGGCCATCTGAAACGCGACATAGCGGCCATGGCTCACGATCTTCGCGCCGATCTTGATCAGCTTTTCCTTCAGGCTCGTCAGTGACCAATCCTTTATCGGTTCGGGCGTCGCCAGCGTGCGCAGAAAATTACCGAGATTGTAGGCCAGCGCATGAAGCTGGAGACGGACGGCGTTAGCAGCGAACGACCGACATGATAGCCGGGTCCACTTGATTGCGCCTTTTCCTTCCTTGATCCATTGCTCACACGTGCCGCGCTTGTTGTAGAAGGCGACGACATTCTCGGCGGAGCGCGCCATGTTCGTCACGATGAAGCCGACGCGCGGATAAAGCTCGCCCGGATGCCATTCGACCTTGGCGATCACCCGGCGCGGCTGCGACCAGCTTCCCGCTTGATAGGTGAAACTTGCATGGGATCGGCAGACGTCATTGGACGGGCGACCAACCGGGCGTTTGAGCAGATAGCCGATCCTCTCTTGCAAGATGTGATTGGCGGGCAGACGGATCGCATATTTGATCCGTTCTGCCTCCAGATATTCGTAAACTTCGGGGTTTGCGAAGCCGGCGTCGGCGCGGAAATAAATGCGTGAGACCTTGCCTTGATACCGCGCCACGACCGGCTTCAGCACCGCCTCCCATCCATCGGCGCTGTGAACATTGCCGGGGCGCAGGGCGCAGCGTTCCAAATCGCCATATTGGTTGAAAACGAACAGCGGATGATAGCAGGTGCAGTCATAGTGACCGTTCCAGACACTGTGTTCCTGTTCGCCATGCGTCGGGCTCACGCTCGAATCCATGTCGAGCAAGATACCTCTCGGCGGACGGCGACCATGAACGCTGTCGATCCATTTGCCGGAGAGATCAGCGAGCGCCGAAAGGTTCTTTTCCGCCGTGAGCCAGCGCGTCTCAAAGCGGCCCATCTGGCTCGGCGAAGCCGCTGCATCCGAGGCCGCCTTTCCGCCGACTATCCACCGCATCGCGGGATCATGGCGCAGGCGTTGAGCGTCGTTCACGTCTTCATATCCGGCAAGTCGCCCAAATATGGATTGCCGCAACATCCCGACGAGTGCATGCCGGCCATTCTTGCCAGTGCGTGCGTCGGAGAGCGCATCACCCGCCATCGCGCTGAGGCACAGCGCGTCGTCCAGTTCCCGGTATGCGAGCAAGCCTGCGTCGGAGGTAACCACCGATCCGCGAAAGTGAAGCAACAATCGGCGGTCGAAATCGAGCCTGAGAGCGCCATCATACAATTCACCCGCCGGGTTCGCCATGACGGCCTCATTCGATCCGAAATAACATGCTGATTATGTTAGCTAAATCGCGGCATCGACGCTGCAAATTATTGCCTCATCCGGCGTATGCGGGCTAATTGCAGGTGATGGAAAAACTCACGTTTTCCGTGCAAATTCTCTCGACCCAAGAATGTGGAGCGAAGAAGCTAAAGTCGGATTGAAAGCTAGGTTGACCCAATTCCCAAAAGATCGCGAGCGCGACAAATTTAATCAGGAACACTACCGATATTTTGATTTTGACATCCTCCTTACGAACCCCCCGTTCGCGGGAAATGTGCAGGAGCCTCGAATAATAAACCAGTTCGAATTGGCCAAGAACAGGAGCGGAAAATGGGTAAAGAAGGTTAGCCGAGACGTTCTATTCTTGGAGAGAAACCTGGATTTCCTTAAGCCCGGCGGTCGAATGGCCATAGTCCTTCCGCAAGGGCGCGTAAACAACGTCTCTGACGCTAAATTGCGTGCATTTGTTGGTGATCGGGCTCGGATTTTGGCCAGTGTGAGTTTGCACGTTAGTACGTTCAAGCCTCACGCAAATATTAAAACGACAATTCTATTCCTCCAGAAATGGAACAACGATCCGGCCGCTGGGCCTTCCTGTAAGAAGGTAGACAATTACCCCATATTCTTTGCTTTGAGCGAAATGCCCGGCAAGGACAATCTCGGGAATTACCTTGTGAGGTTAGGCAAGGATAATGCGCCTGAGCTGGACGAGCACGGGCACATGAAAGTGCTGCACGATCTCGACCAAATCGGAGAGGCGTTTGTGAAGTGGGCCAAGAATCAGAAGTTGTCTTTCCACGGGAGCACTAAATGGCGGTCGTTAGCATTATTACCTACGCAGACGTGGCCGCCGCCGACCGGCGGGATGCAGAATTTTTCGATCCGCAAGATCTGGCTTTAATAAAGCGCCTTGAAATCAGAGGGTGGTCAATCACTTAACTGGCATTCCCCAGATAACCGGGAATGTGCCAAGCGCGTATCATTGATCTCCTGCCGTGACATCGGACATTCGTCCTATACCGGCATTATTTTCCGGATCGCCCGCTTATTGAGGTTGAGATTGCCGCGCTGCGGCGCTGCTGTGGTGCTCCGGCACACCAAAACCAGTGACATGGGCGGATCGCGCACCGGACAATACAGAGTCGGTTGTGATCAAGACGCACTTCTCCCTTAGTTTTTGCTCGACGCATGACGACCGAACACTTCACGCAGGCGCTGGATTGGGCGGCGGCCGCAGGTCGGCGATCATTCGTAGGATGTCCGCGAAGAGATTTTTCGGAATGGCGACTTCGGCCATCTGAAACGCGACATAGCGGCCATGGCTCACGATCTTCGCGCCGATCTTGATCAGCTTTTCCTTCAGGCTCGTCAGTGACCAATCCTTTATCGGTTCGGGCGTCGCCAGCGTGCGCAGAAAATTACCGAGATTGTAGGCCAGCGCATGAAGCTGGAGACGGACGGCGTTAGCAGCGAACGACCGACATGATAGCCGGGTCCACTTGATTGCGCCTTTTCCTTCCTTGATCCATTGCTCACACGTGCCGCGCTTGTTGTAGAAGGCGACGACATTCTCGGCGGAGCGCGCCATGTTCGTCACGATGAAGCCGACGCGCGGATAAAGCTCGCCCGGATGCCATTCGACCTTGGCGATCACCCGGCGCGGCTGCGACCAGCTTCCCGCTTGATAGGTGAAACTTGCATGGGATCGGCAGACGTCATTGGACGGGCGACCAACCGGGCGTTTGAGCAGATAGCCGATCCTCTCTTGCAAGATGTGATTGGCGGGCAGACGGATCGCATATTTGATCCGTTCTGCCTCCAGATATTCGTAAACTTCGGGGTTTGCGAAGCCGGCGTCGGCGCGGAAATAAATGCGTGAGACCTTGCCTTGATACCGCGCCACGACCGGCTTCAGCACCGCCTCCCATCCATCGGCGCTGTGAACATTGCCGGGGCGCAGGGCGCAGCGTTCCAAATCGCCATATTGGTTGAAAACGAACAGCGGATGATAGCAGGTGCAGTCATAGTGACCGTTCCAGACACTGTGTTCCTGTTCGCCATGCGTCGGGCTCACGCTCGAATCCATGTCGAGCAAGATACCTCTCGGCGGACGGCGACCATGAACGCTGTCGATCCATTTGCCGGAGAGATCAGCGAGCGCCGAAAGGTTCTTTTCCGCCGTGAGCCAGCGCGTCTCAAAGCGGCCCATCTGGCTCGGCGAAGCCGCTGCATCCGAGGCCGCCTTTCCGCCGACTATCCACCGCATCGCGGGATCATGGCGCAGGCGTTGAGCGTCGTTCACGTCTTCATATCCGGCAAGTCGCCCAAATATGGATTGCCGCAACATCCCGACGAGTGCATGCCGGCCATTCTTGCCAGTGCGTGCGTCGGAGAGCGCATCACCCGCCATCGCGCTGAGGCACAGCGCGTCGTCCAGTTCCCGGTATGCGAGCAAGCCTGCGTCGGAGGTAACCACCGATCCGCGAAAGTGAAGCAACAATCGGCGGTCGAAATCGAGCCTGAGAGCGCCATCATACAATTCACCCGCCGGGTTCGCCATGACGGCCTCATTCGATCCGAAATAACATGCTGATTATGTTAGCTAAATCGCGGCATCGACGCTGCAAATTATTGCCTCATCCGGCGTATGCGGGCTTAAATCTGTTTGCTCGGTTTTGAATGGAAAAACCCCTTCGGGTTATGTTGATGGGAATGGTGTCCCCGTTGTTCGTTCGGGGGATCTGGTTCACCCGTTTATCTGCCCCGGCGTTAGCGACGATTTTCTAATTGCGCCGAACACTAAAAATCTGGTCCGTCTTAGGACTGGTGACGTGCTAATTTCTTCGATAGGGATGGGTCGATTGGCAAAACAAGTCTTGTTCTCGATGCTGGCAAGTTTGTCACGGTGTTGGAAGTGACAATCCTTCGTTCGAAAGGATATCCTCCCGAAGTGTTATTTGCGTATCTGAAAACGAAGGCGGGTCAGCGCCAAATTACTAGGCAAATTACGGGTGCAACGGGACAGCAGCATCTGCTAAAGAAGAAAGTTGAAATGATACTTGTTCCGCCGGCACCGAGTAAGGATGTCTGTGACACGATCAACAAGACGTGCAAGAGGGCGTGGGAGTTACAAATCGAGACCGCAAAGGAACGTCAGATAATCCACAAAGCACTCGCTGATGCTTTGAGTCTCACGGATTAGACTTAGAATGATACAAGTTACCGCGGTCGGCCGCTCACTTCCGCCGCAAGCCGCGCCATCAGTTCCGGGGGGGCAAAGCCGTCGGCCGGAACGGCCCCAATGCTAATTTGGAAGTCATGGATCGCGTCGCGCGAGGCCTGCCCGAAACGGCCATCGATTTCTCCGTGATAATGCCCTAGCTTTTCGAGCAGGCGTTAGAATCTCGGCCTTTTGCGTCCGGCTCAAGAAAATCTCGGCCACCGGCCAACGGCCGCGAAGAGACAGTTTGCCTTCGATCCGTTGCGCGAGAAGCGCAAGCGACATGGCGTAAGAATCCGAATTATTGTACGCCTTAAGAATCCAGTAATTGGCCGACAAAAGGAAAGCCGGACCGGCGGCGCCGGACGGGAGATATAGGGTCGCGTCGCCTTGTGGAAACGCGTCCCCGTTGGCGCTTTTGACGTCCTGCGCGGCAAAGGCGGCGAAGCTGCCATGCAACGAGGCAAAGCCGAAATTTTCGGGCAGAATTACTTCCGCTCCCCAGGCGAGGCCCGGTTGCCAGCCGGATTGGCGTAAAAAATTCGCGATCGAGGCGAGGCTATCGAGGGGATTGTTCCAAATATCGGGTGAGCCTCGTCCCGTGTAACTGACCGCATATTTGAGAAAGGCCGATGGAAGAAACTGCGGGCCGCCCATCGCGCCAGCCCAGGATCCTTTCATTGCCGCGCGGGCGGCAGAGCCTTTGTCGAGAATGACCAGCGCGCTGATCAATTCGTCGCGGAAAACCGGCCGGTCCTGGCGCTGATAAGCCAAGGTCGCGAGCGACCGGATGACGTCTTTCTCACCTTTTGCTTTCCCAAAGTCCGTCTCGATGCCGAAAGCCGCGAGAAGGATTTCGCGTGGCACCCCGAAGCGCCATTCGATCTGCTTTAGTTCGTCTTGCCACCTTTGCAGACATTCGCGGCCACGCGCGATGCGACGGGGCGAAACGGCTTCGTCGAGATAGGATTTGAGAGGCTTGTCGAACTCCGCCTGCCGGTTCGACGCCGCGGGCGCGGCGGGGTCGGGGGTGAGCCCAGCGAAAGCCGAGTCGAAAGTTCCGCGCGCGATCCCTTTTTCTTCGGCAAGCGGCCAGAGGCCTTGCAAAAACTCTTGAAAGCCCTCGGCAGTGGGCGCCATGTGGTTTGCGGGTTGATCGAGCGCCGGGGCGACGTGCGCCGGCCCGCAAAGCGCCAGCGGCAAAACTGCAAGGAGGCGTAAGAGCTGGAAATTGTGCCGCATTTGTCTGCGTGAACCGGAGCCCACTTCGAAGACAAATGCAAGCCCGCCGGTCTTCCAGTAATGTCCAGTTTGAATTTCTTCTTCCGACCCAGAGAGGTCCTTCGGCCCGTGCCCGGTCTGCGACCCGCGCTGACTTACGAGTGTTCGCCGAACATCTCTGATAGAGAGGTAGTGGTTATGCTGCCGCAAATGAGTCAAACCAGGGCTACCAAGAATGCCGTTCCATCATAGCGTCTGGCGAGTCGCCAAATCGCCTTCACGGCTCCTCGAAACCACGTTGCCCAGCGAGCAGTTCCTCGAGGATATGATCGTGGCGTCGCCGGAGATCCTGTCGGATCAATGGATGATCATTGGGCGCCAGGAGGACACCGGTTTCGGGGGGCGTATCGACTTACTCGCCATCGCGCCTGACGGGACGCTCATACTGATCGAACTGAAGCGAGATCGCACACCGCGTGTGGTGGTCGCGCAGGCGATCGACTACGCCACCTGGCTTGAAGGAACTCGACGCGCAGGAAGTTGGACAAATCTACGCTCGGTTTGCACATGAACACGATTTGGCGAACGACTTCCGGGCGCGCTTCGGCCAACCGCTCGACGAAGACACGATCAATCAGAGCCACCAAATCGTCATCCTAGCCGCTTCTCTCGACGCCAGTTCGGAACGTATCGTCGCTTGCCTCACCAAGTGGGGCATTCCGATCAATGTCTTGTGTTTCCAGGTCTTTGACTCTGGGACTGAGCAGCTGTTGAGCCGCGCTTGGCTGCTGCAAAACCCAAGTCGCTGCGACAACTTCGGGACCGTCGTCGCCTAAGGAACCCTGGAATGGAGAATACTACGTGTCATTCGGTGAAGGCCTTACTCGGTCCTGGCCTGACGCGGTCAGATACGGGTTCGTGAGCGCTGGTGGGGGTTCATGGTATTCGAAGACGCTCAATCTTCTCAAGGCAGGCGATCGCATTTGGGTCAAAGCACCTGGCCACGGCTTCGTTGGCGTAGGACGGGTCAAAGGCCCGCCTGAGCCGGCGCCGGACTTCAAGATCATAACAGATGACGGAAGCCAGCGGCCTGCACTCGATGTGCTCACGTCCGCGACCTATCATAGGGAGTTCGTAGATGATCCCGACAAAATGGAGTATTTTGTGCCCGTCGATTGGGCTCAAACGGTCCCGCTCGATAAGGCGGTCAATGAGATCGGGCTTTTTGGAAACCGGAACACGGTCTGCGCTCCCAAGACCCCTAAATGGCGTCACACGATTGATCGGTTGAAAGAGGCATTTCGCGACTATGATTAAAGACTGAGTGACGCCTTGTATAGGCGGCATGCTGCTTTTTCGTTGTCGGCGAAGACGAGTCGTGGGGCTAACCCGACCGAATATCCGCTTCCACCCATTGCTGAATTTCAAACTGGGACACTACCGCTTTTCGATGGCTTTTTTCGCGGGCAAAAACGGCTCGCATTGACCACCTTGCCCACGGCATATAGGATACCCACCTATACCAATGTCAAAGAAAGCCGGACATGGGTCACGTCATCCGCGACAAGCAAAAGCTTCTGAATCGGGTGCGCCGCATTCGCGGGCAGGTCGAAGCCATTGAGCGCGCGTTCGACGGCGAAGCTGGTTGCGCCCAGATCATGCATCAGATCGCCGGGTGCCGTGGCGCGATCAACAGCCTGCTGGTGGAGGTGGTCGAGGATCACATCCGCACGCATTTGGTCGATCCGGCCAAGAATCCAGACGCCCTCGACGCCGAGGCGGCGGCGCAACTGATCGAGGTCGTTCACAGCTATTTCAGATGACGGTCCGGGCCATGCAGGAGGGATGATGAACGACCAGGACGCCATGCCTAACGGTGAACACAGCCATATTTTTCTTGGCGCCAGCCATGCCCTGAACGAGCGCAGGACTTGGGCGGCGATTTCGCTCGCGGGATTCATGATGGTCGCGGAAATCGCGGGGGGCACCCTGTTTGGGTCGCTCGCCGTGGTCGCCGATGGCTTTCATATGGCAACCCACGCCTTGGCGCTCTTGATCGCGGCCGCGGCTTATACCTATGCGCGGCGGCACGCGAATGATCCCCGCTTCGTGTTCGGCACGGGAAAGCTCGGCGATCTCGCCGGTTTTACGAGCGCCCTCGTCCTTGCGATCATCGCTTTGATTATCGGCTATGAGGCGGGGTTGCGTCTTTTTTCGCCGGTGACGATCTATTTCGACGAGGCGATTTTGATCGCGGCCAGCGGTCTCATCGTGAACATTGCCACCGCCTGGCTCCTACGTTCGGGCGGCGGCGATCATCAAGGCCATGCGCATCGCCAAGGGGTTAGGCATCGCGGGGAGCACGACGCGCATGCCGATGACGAGCCTCGCCGCATCGATATCGGGCGGGGAATTTTGCTTTTGGAAATATTCGAGGATGGCGTGCCGCCGCGTTTCCGGCTCCGCCGCGAGGACAATCTCGAACCTGCGTCAGTACTTGGCGATGGAGCGGCGTCGATCGAAACCGAGCGCCCCGGCGGCGCGCGGCAGAATTTTGCCTTCGCTGATCGCGGGGCTTTCCTCGAATCGGTGGACGAAATTCCCGAGCCGCATGCATTCAAGGTCCGCTTGCGGCTCGCGGGACTTGATCACGCGGATGTTTACGAGCTCGATTTCATCGAGCACGGGTATGGCGGCGCTCCGTTCGCCGCTGGCGCTGGCCGCGATAACAACATGCGCGCGGCTTTCGTGCATGTGGCGGCGGACGCAGCGGTCTCGGTGCTCGCGATATGCGGACTGCTCCTCGGGCGCTTTTTTGGCTGGGTCTTTATGGACCCCCTCATGGGCATCGTGGGGTCCTTGGTCATCGCCAATTGGGCCTATGGCCTAATCCGCGACACCGGCGGCGTGCTCCTGGATATGAACCCCGATAAGGCAATGGCTGAAGGGCTTCGGCGCGCGATCGAAAGCGACGGCGACCGCTTGGCGGATCTCCATCTTTGGCGGCTCGGCCCCGGCCATCTCGGCGCGATCGTGTCGATCATGACGGCCAACCCCCGCGATGCGGAATTTTACCGGTCGCGGCTCAGCCGGTTCCGAATGCTCTCCCATGTCACGATCGAAGTGCGCGACGCAATCCCTTCTAGCAATGCGAACAAACGGTCTCCTCCCGCCGCCGGATGACCGGCAGGATGCGGAAAATCGTCCGACGAACCTGCCTCGCACAAGAAACTTTGCCCACGATGAGGCAGAGCGGCCTGGAAGGAGCGTGTCGCGCGATTGTCGTGGCACCCCTAATCCTCACTGGTTTCGCACTAATGGCAAGATTTGCATAAAGTTGGCTGATTCGCGCGGTAAGAATTTCGATTCGGCCATAGTAGGAGGGGTGGATGGGTTGGTGCTGGCGCCGGCGAAAAATGAAACTCGCGCGGTATGCTGGGATTTGCGCCGGGATTTGCATTCTCCTCCTGGCGGCCTCGCCGGTGCAGGGCGACGCCGCCAGTCAAATGGGCGTCGCCGCGAGTTTGCCCGGCCATGCCGGCGCGGCGGGTCTGTCGCTGATCGCCGGTCTCAGCGCATGTCTAATGCTCGCCGCACTGCTCTTTCTATCCCAGCGGCGGCGTTGGCTGGAACACGAGGCAACCCATCATCTTGAGCTTTCAGCGTTGCGCGCGAAGTTCGACCGCGCCGAGCTTTTTCTTGGCGCCGAAACCCAAATTATCGTTGCCTGGGGAGGGCCGGGCGAGGACCCCGATATCGAAGGAAATCTTTGGCTTGCCGGGGACCGGTCGAATCCCCGCCGCGTGCTTGCTTTCGGGTCCTGGCTGCCGCCAGGGATGGCGCAAACTCTCGACAACTCCGTTGCGCGGTTGCGCGCACGGGGAGAATCGTTCCGCAACACCGTCGCGAGTTTGGATGGGCGGCATCTCGAGATCGAGGGGTGCCCGGTTGGCGGCCTTGCCGTGCTGCGGATCAGGGATGTCTCCGGCGATCGTCTCGATGCCGTCCGACTCCAAGAGTTGCAGGCGGCCACGATCAAGCAACTCCACGCCTTGCGGGCACTGCTCGATGCCGTTCCATACCCGGCGTGGGTGCGCGACGGCGGCGGCAAATTGAGCTGGGTCAATGCCGCCTATGCCCGCGCGGTCGAAGTTAAGGATCGCGAGGCCGCGGTCTTGCGCGGCATCGAGCTTATCGAAAGTCAGGCGCGCGAGGCGAGCGCTGTCTCGCGTGGGACAGGAGCAGTCTGGCACGGGCGCGCGCCGGCGGTCGTTGCCGGCGAGCGCCGGATGCTCGAGATTGTCGATGCGCCTGCTGGCCCCGGTTCGGCCGGAATGGCGGCGGATGTGTCGGAAATCGAATCCATGCGTGCCGCGCTCGACCAGCAAACGCAGGCGCATGCGCGCACGCTCGACCAGCTTTCGACGGCGGTTGCCATTTTCGACGGCGCCAAGCAGCTCGTTTTCCATAATGCGGCCTATCGTCAGCTTTGGGCACTCGATCAGGCTTGGCTCGACCAGAAACCAACCAATTCCGAGATTCTCGATCGTCTCCGGAGGGCGCGGCTGTTGCCGGAGCAAGCCGATTTCCGGGCTTGGAAGGCAGACCTGCTCGCCGCCTATCAATCCCCCGATACCGACGAACAGGTCTGGTTTCCGCCGGATGGGCGGACATTGCGCGCGGTCATCAGCCCCAATCCACAAGGCGGCGTCACCTATCTCTTCGACGATGTCACCGAACGCTACCGTCTCGTTTCGCAATTCAACGCCTCGATCCGTGTGCAAAGCGAAACCCTCGAGACTTTGAGGGAGGGCGTGGCCGTGTTTGGCAGCGACGGCCGCCTCAAATTGTTCAACCCGGCTTTCGCCAACATGTGGACGCTCGGCCGGGGCGAACTCGACGACCGGCCGCATATCGACCGCGTCGCCCTGCTCTGCGCTCCGCTGTTCGCCGACCTAGAAATTTGGGACGCCCTGCGCGCCGCCGTCGCCGGATTGCCGGATCAACGCGTTGGGCTCGAACGCCGTCTCGCGCGCAGCGATGGGTCCGTGCTCGATTGCGCCGCCGCGCCGTTGCCCGATGGCGCGACCCTTCTCACCTTCATCGACATGACCGCAAGCGTGAATGTCGAACGCGCGCTGACCGAACGCAATCAGGCGCTGATCGGCGTTGAAAAGCTGCGCAACGAGTTCGTCCACCATGTCTCCTACGAGCTGCGTTCGCCCTTGACCAATATCATCGGCTTCATTCAGCTTCTCGACGATCCGGCGATCGGCCCGCTCAACGGCAAACAGCGCGAGTATGCGGGCTATGTGATGAAATCTTCATCGGCGCTGCTCGCCATCATCAATGATATTCTCGATCTCGCCTCGATCGACGCGGACGCGATGGAGCTGTCGCTCGATGAGGTGGACATCGCGGAAACCATGCGGGCAGCGGCGGAAGGCATCCAAGACCGGCTCGGCAAATCCTCGCTCACCCTTCGCGTCGCCACGATGGAGGATGTCGGGTCCTTTGTCGCCGACGGCAAACGTATCCGGCAGATTCTCTTCAACCTTCTCTCGAATGCAATCGGCTTTTCCTCGCCCGGTCAGACCATCGATCTCGCGGCGATGAGGCAGGACGGCGAAATCCTGTTCAGGGTTACCGACGAGGGGAGTGGAGTTCCGCCCGAAATCCTCGAACACGTTTTCGACCGGTTTAAAACCTATACTACCGGGGCGCGGCATCGCGGCGTGGGACTTGGTCTCTCCATTGTGCGATCCTTCGTCGAACTGCATGGCGGCCGCGTCGAAATCGATTCGGCGCCGGGAAAAGGGACGCGCGCGACTTGCATCTTTCCCTTACAAGGCGCGACGCTCGCCGCAAGCAGCACTGTGCAAGGAGCGTGAACACAATGGCCGCAGGCACGCTCCCCGCTTCCGGTACGATCTGGCCGCGCGAGCTAGAAGACGAGGGCGCGATCGCCGGGTTTGCCGCCGATGTCGCTGCGCTCGTCGGTCCTGGCGATCTCGTGACCTTGTCGGGCGGCCTTGGCGCCGGAAAGACGGCGTTCGCGCGCGCCCTCATTCGTATTCTAGCGGGCGAGCAAGACCTCGAGGTGCCGAGCCCGGCCTTCACCTTGATGCAGGTTTACGAGGGCTTGAACTTCCCCATCGTTCACGCCGATTTCTACCGCATCGAGAAGCCGCGGGAACTCTTGGAATTGGGGTTCGAGGAGGCTTGCGACGGCGCGCTCGTCCTTGTCGAATGGCCGGAGCACGCGGGCGGCCTTCTCGATGCTGACCGGCTCGCTATCGAATTGAGGCTCGAAAAGGACCGCGGTCCCGGCTACCGCGCCGTGACCCTAACCGGGATTGGAGCGTTCGCGGCGCGGCTCGCGCGCGCCAAGGCGGTCCACGAGCTTCTCGACCGCAGCGGCTGGAGCGGAGCCCGGCATGATTTCATGCAGGGCGATGCGTCGACGCGAAGCTATGAGCTTTTGGTGAAACCCGATGGGCGGAGCGCCATTTTGATGAATTCGCCGCCTCGACCGGACGGGCCGCCGCTTCGCCACGGCAAATCCTATAGCGTCATCGCCAAACTCGCCGAGGACATAACGCCTTTCATCGCGGTCGGCCAAGGGTTGCGCGCGCAAGGCCTCTCGGCGCCCGAAATCTTTGCCTTCGATCTCGCCGCCGGTGTTGCCATCGTCGAGGATCTCGGCTGCGAGCCGGTTGCGGGCGGAGGCGGCATCATTGAGGAACGTTACGCCGTTGCGCTGACCGGGCTTGCTTATTTGCACGGCGCCAGCCTTCCCGACACTTTGCCCCTCGATGGCAACGAGACCTACCGAATTCCAAGCTATGACGCCGATGCGCTGTTGATCGAGATCGAACTGCTGCTGGAGTGGTACGCGCCTTTCGTCGCCCGCGTTCAACTCGCCTCGGGCGCCAAGGCGACCTTTGTCAATCTTTGGCGCCAAGTGGTTCAGGATGTCCTCGCCGCACGGCCGACGTGGACGTTGCGCGACTATCATTCTCCAAATCTGCTCTGGCTTGCCGGGCGCGAAGGCATCGCCAAGGTGGGCGTCCTGGATTTCCAGGATTGTGTCTTGGGCCATCCCGCATACGATGTCGTCTCCCTATTGCAGGACGCCCGCGTCGACGTTCCGCAAGACGAGGAACTGAAACTCCTCACCCATTACGCGCGGTTGCGGCGCGAGGATGACGCGGGCTTCGATGCGGCGGGGTTTGCCCGCGCCTATGCCATTTTGGGCGCGCAGCGCGCGACCAAGATCCTTGGCATCTTCGCACGCCTCGATGAACGCGACCATAAGCCGCAGTATCTTGCGCACCTGCCCCGGGTCGAAAAATATTTGGCCACGGACCTGAGCCATCCAGCTTTAGCCGAGCTCAAACTCTGGTATGAGGAGCATCTGCCACGGATCTTTGGTCGCGCGCGCTAACTTCGGCGGTGACGGGCTGTCGAATGTCCGCCCCGCTTTTTGACGCGCATTGCAAATGCGAAGATTCGAGAAAGGCGCCTTCGATCGTTCCGTGCGGCTAATCGTACGATAGCTTGGCAACCGGCATCCCAATGTCCTCATTCCTACCCGCCAAAGCCATGGTGTTCGCCGCGGGATTGGGCACGAGAATGCGACCGTTGACCGATCGCGTGCCAAAGCCATTGATCGTGATTGCGGGCAAGCCGCTGATCGACCATGTGCTCGATCGGTTCGCCATGGCCGGTGTCGATACCGCGATCGTTAACGTGCATTATCTGGCGGGCCAGATCGAAGCGCATCTTGCCGCCCGGAAAGCCCCCCAGATCGTAATCTCGGATGAGCGCGAAAAACTTCTCGATCAGGGCGGTGGGATCGCCAAGGCATTGCCTTTGCTTGGGCCGGAGCCGTTTTTTCTCGCCAACACGGATGCCTTCTGGATAGCAGGTCTAGCCGACAATCTGGGCCGACTCGCGGCCACCTGGGATCCGGAAACAATGGATATTTTGCTGCTCGTCGCGGCGGCGACGGCGAGCGTGGGGGTCGATTCGCCGGGCGATTTCAACATGGCGCCCGATGGCCGCTTGACGCGGCGGCCGGAGCGCGAAATCGCGCCTTTCGTCTATACGGGCGTCGGTATCGTCAAGCCGGGGCTTTTCGAGCGCGAGACGCGGGATATTTTTCCCCTCGCGCCGTTCTTTTTCGAGGCGGCGAAAACCGGACGCCTGTTTGGCCAAAGGCTCGACGGGTTATGGCTCCATGCCGGCACGCCGCAATCGATCGAGGACGTGGAGCGCATCATCGCGCGCGGTGTCATGTGACGCGAACGCCTGCGCGAAGGACCGCAATCGTCGTAAAAAGCGATTGATCCCGAACTATATCTTTCGATCCAACACTTGGCGGCCAGGGGCCCAAGTGGCCGGTAGTCTTGCGGGTAAGCCGTTGATGCTCAGGGGCTCGATCCCTCCTGTTACTTAGGTTTTGTAACAATTTTCGACAAATTGATAAAGAATAATTGTCATTATTAATTATTAGTCATGACAAGGGTCGCGTTTCCAACGCTTCTCCTTTGTGTTCTCGCTTGAGTGTTGCCTCCTTCAGGGCGTACAAGCATTTGTGTACTGAGCGAACTCCAGGGCCACCGGGCCTATAAGGCGGAAGCCATGTCCATTGCGATGCGATTCAGCGACACGCCGGCCGAGGCCGCCGCGAAACTCCTGATGCGGCTTGGCTTGGCCACTTTATTCGTGGGTTTGCCTTGTGCGGGAATCTTTTGGCGCGGCGCTATTTATGTCGTGTTGCCGGTCGGCGCGATTTTGATTCTGCTTGGCGCACTGTTGGATGCCCCCCCACATGCGGGGCGCCGGCTCCGCGACGCGATTTTCTCGCCGGCTGGCGGCGCGGCACTGTTGGTGGCTTTATGGGCCGCCGTGTCCGTGATATGGACTCCCTTCCCTGCGGAAGCAGGCGAACGGTTTCTGCAGTTCGCTGGCGCCACGTCCCTCGCGGTGTTGGCTGCCGTCTATCTGCCCCAAAAGACCAAGACTCTCGATTTTTACCTGTTGCCCGGGGGTATCGCCGTAGCGAGCGCGGCGACACTTGCCCTCGCATATTTCGACACCCCCTGGTTTTTTGGCGGTTTCGAGTTCGACGAAACGCTGTATGAGCGGGCAACAATCACCTCGATCGTCCTGGTCTGGCCGGCGCTTGGGTTCTTGTCGCTGCGCGAGCACTGGATCGCCGCGGCGATCCTCGCGGTTCTCGTGGCCGGCGTAGCGCTTGCCGGTTTTGCCCAGATCGCGCTTCTGGCGATGGGCGCGGGCGCGTTCACTTTCGCCATGGCCATGTCCCGCCCCGCCCAGACGGCGCGGTTTTTCGCCTGGCTGTTCGCGTCCTTGATCCTTTTTTCCCCCCTGCTCCCCTTGCTCTACCGTCTGGTTCCATGGATCACTGGATTTGATCCCGGCGCCGGGTCCGCGCCGATGCTGATCTGGAGCGAGCTCGTCGTCTCGCAGTGGCCGCGTCTGATTACCGGGCACGGTCTAGACTTCGTGCATCGAGGCTTGAGCCTCGGCTATCTGCCCGAAGCGACACCAAAAAGTCTTTTGCTTGTGCTTTGGTTAGATTTTGGCCTTGTCGGTGCCGCCGGTTTCACCGTCCTCGCCTTGCAAGCCTTCAAGTTTGCCGGGCGGCTCCCGGCGAAGACGGCGCCGGCGTTGCTCGCCGCTCTTGTCGCGATCTTGACGATCGCCATTCTTGGTATTGCGACGTCCCAGATATGGTGGCTGACTCTCCTCAATTGCGAGGCCATAGCGTTCGCGCTCCTCGTCAAGGGAGTTGATCGGGCTCGGCGGCCGGACGTGCGGGCCATTCGCGCGATCGAGCCGGAGAACTCCGCAAGAGCCGGAAGTTTCGCAAGAGCGGGAAGAAAGTGCCGCGGGTTCCGTGGCTCCGCCGCGCCGCCATAACGAATTCGCGGATTCGTGATCGAAAAACGCCGGAGTCAGCCGGTGATCGCGCCATCGCTGGACCGGCGGACGGCAATTCCCGCGCGATGGCCGCCGGAAAATTGCGGAGGAAGCGCGAAAGAGTTCTTGCGGCGGCGGCCCAGGCGGCCTTAACATTGGCGGATGATTGAGGCAGTCATCACCATCCGGAACGCGCGCGAAGGCGACGCCGAAGGCATCGCGGATGTGCACGATGCCGCTTGGCGCGACGCTTATCGCGGCCTTATTCCCGGCCGCGAGCTCGAACGGATGATCGCGCGCCGCGGGCCACGCTGGTGGCATTCGGCCATTTTGCGGGGATCGCGCCTTTTGGTCCTGGATTTCGATGAAACCATCGGCGGCTACGCAAGCTATGGACGCAATCGCGTGCCTTCGTTGCTTTATGGCGGGGAGATATTCGAACTTTATATCGCGCCTGAATTTCAAGGGCTGGGCTTCGGCACGCGTCTTTTCGAGATTGCCCGCAAGGACCTGGCCGAGCACGGCTATTCTTCGTTTCTCGTTTGGGCCTTGGCCGACAACGAGCGGGCAACCCAATTCTACGTAAAACTCGGCGGAAGAAATGTCCGCCAGGCGACCGAGCGGTTCGACTCCGAAACCCGCGCCCGGGTGGCGTTTGCATTCGACTGATACCAAGTCTTGTCGATCATGACCGGTAAGCGCCGTTTCGCGTTCCAATACACTGGTCCACACCGTGCCAACTGAGCCGGTTTTTTTCAGTTGAGGCGCCGCCGGTTCTCGCAAAGGAGTGTACCGCGACCGGCATCATCAAAAGAACAGTGCAAGCAATCTCGGGAGGGTTGGGGATCACAAGTCATCCAAACCCTGAGCGTTGTCAGAGCGTGCGGCGCGGCGTGAGCGTGTGGTACGAGACTCGATGTTTTCGAAAATCCTGATCGCCAATCGCGGCGAGATCGCCTGCCGGATTATCCGGACAGTCCGGCGGCTTGGCATTGCGAGCGCCGCCGTCTATTCGGACGCAGATAGCGCGGCGATGCATGTCACGCTTGCCGACGAGGCTTTCCGGATAGGTCCGGCGCCGGCCCGCGCGAGCTATCTCGACGGCGCTAAAATCGTTGCCGCCGCCAAAGAATCCGGCGCAGAGGCAATTCATCCAGGCTGCGGGTTTTTGTCCGAAAACGCGAATTTCGCGGACGCGTGCGCAACCGCAGGCGTCGTTTTCATCGGACCGCCTCCGGCGGCAATCCGCGCCATGGGAGACAAAGCGCAAGCCAAGACCCTCATGGAGAAAGCCTTCGTCCCTCTCGTGCCGGGTTATCATGGGCACGAACAAGACCCGGTCCTCCTCGCGGAAAACGCCTTGGCGCTCGGCTATCCCGTCTTGATCAAACCCTTGGCGGGCGGCGGCGGCAAGGGCATGAAAATCGTTTTTCACGCGACGGAATTCGCGGACCAGCTCGCAAGCGCCAAACGCGAGGCCCTTTCTGCCTTTGGCGATGATCGCGTGCTCATCGAAAAATATTTTTCGCGCACGCGCCATGTCGAAGTCCAGATCTTCGCCGATAGCCAGCAAAACTTCGTCCATCTCTTTGACCGCGATTGCTCGATCCAGCGCAGGCATCAAAAAATCATCGAGGAAGCACCCGCTTCAGGCGTTTCCGGTGAGCTGCGCCAAGCCATGCGAGAGGCGGCCTTATCCGCAGCGCGCGCGATCGGCTACGTGGGCGCCGGCACGGTCGAGTTCTTGTTTTCGCCAGACGATGGCACCTTCTATTTTCTCGAAATGAATACGCGGCTCCAGGTCGAACATCCGGTAACCGAAATGATCACCGGCATCGATCTCGTCGAATGGCAAATCCATGTCGCCGAGGGCGGCGCGTTGCCTCTGCGCCAGGAGGAAATACGATCGCTCGGACATGCAATCGAGGCGCGCCTTTACGCGGAGGACCCGGCGCGCGATTTTCTGCCGCAAGCTGGCCGGATCGCGCACCTCGATCTTCCCGGTCAAGGAGCACAGCTTCGAATCGACGCAGGCGTGCGCACGGGAGATGCGATCCCGGACGATTACGACCCGATGATCGCCAAGCTGATCGTTTGGGATAAGGACCGGCGAGGAGCCATCCGCCGCCTGCGCGTCGCGCTCGCCGAGACCCGCGTCGCAGGGGTTGCAACCAATCTCGACTTTTTACGCGCCATTGCTGCCCATCAAGCTTTCGACGCGCCGCCGCCGGATACCGGATTTATCGAGCGCCATCGCGACGATCTTCTGGTTAGGCGGCCACCTGCCGGACACGATGTTCTGGCCGTGGCGGTCGTCGGGCTCCTTTGCGAGCGAGCGGCGTTCGGGCGCGAAAAAACCCAGCGGTCGAACGATCCTTGGAGCCCGTGGAACAACCAAAATGGCTGGCGCCTGAACGAGCATGCGCAGGAAACCCTGTGTCTGCGCGAGATCCTGCCCGGAGGGCGCGGCGACCGTCACGTCGAGGTAAACTATCTGCGGGATGGCTGGCGGATCGACTTGCTGGGGGGCACTTTTTTTCACGCCAGCGGCACGCTCGCGCCGGATGGAACTCTCGCCGCCGATCTTGACGATCGCCGCGTCAACGCGGTCTGGGTCCGCTCGGGCGAAGAGATCCTTGTGTTTGTTGGGGCTGAGGCCGCGCATCGCTTTCTACAGGCCGGCCCCATTGCAGGGGCGGCGCGGCGAGATGAACCGGCGGGGCGACTCACCTCGCCCATGCCCGGCCGCATCGCCGCATTGCTCGTCGCGCCAGGTGCCAAAGTCGAGGTAAACCAGCCGATTCTCGTCCTTGAAGCCATGAAGATGGAGCATCTCTTGACCGCGCCCCGAAGCGGCATCGTGAAAGAGTTCAAGTTCCAGCTCGGCGACCACGTTGCGGAAGGCGTCGAACTCGCCAGCTTCGAAACCGGACCGCCGCCAGACGGTGCCTCGTGAAATTTGGCCGCCGGATACCTGAGGACCGGTGAGGCCGGAAACTTGCGCCGGAGAGGTCTTTATTCTTTTTCTACCGCTGTGCCTTGAGGACCCAAAAACCGGCCGGATCGATAAGGCTTTGCGTCGTTTGATAAACACCTCTTGTTTTGGCGGGGTCGAGTTCGCGCGGCGAGGTTCTCTGCACAATAACGCGCGACCCATTTTCGCACCGTCCCCGGGCAGACGCTGGCGGCTCGGACGGACTTGCCAATGGTGAAGTTGGGATTTGAGATTTCAGTCCCTGTCGCGGGAAATCGCAACCCGCCTTCCATCTCATGGCGAAACCTGACATTGACCGATGGATCAAATCCCGCTTTTTCCATCTCAAACTATCTTCGCGTCGTCGCGAAAACGTTTGGCCGCATCGTTGCAAAGGGCGGCGGGCGGATTTCAAAGACCAATGTCCGCACCCCGCGCGCGGGGTGGGAGGCGCTGGCCGCGAGCGCATCGCCTTTGCTTGCGACATGTGCTTGAGACTTGTGCTTAAGATTTGGCGCGCGCCGCGCCTGCAGGCGGCCAAGCTCGACCGCTCCCGCCAACCGTAAGCTCGCCACGGCATCGCCGCGAACGAATGCTTGCCTCTGGACGGAGCCGTCGCGATGAGAGAACCAAAATGTTTCACGTGCAACATTTTGGTACGATTTACGGCCGGGGCAAATATACTGCCGCCACGGCAGCACGCGTCCGAGAGGGATGCCGCTGCCGCGCAAGGACGGAGATCCATGGCTTGAAGCGCATCGTGCCCGAGCGAAAAAAGCGCATGAAACGCGACGCGACAATGCGCGTCGGCGCCGGCGCGGTTGAACTCGTCAAACGCGGCGCCTCGCGCTACGACTTCAGCGATCCCTATCATATCGCGATCGAACTGAGCTGGAAGGGATTCGCGCTTGCGTTCGTCGGATTGGAACTCGCCATCAACGTTGTCTTCGCCTTGCTTTATCTCGCGTCGCCAGGTTGCGTTGCCAATATGCGGCCGGGCTCGTTCTCCGACGCATTCTTCTTCAGCCTCGAGACGTTGGCGACCGTCGGTTACGGAGTCATGGCTCCGGCGACGCTCTATGGCCACGCTGTTTCGGCGATTGAAATCGTATGCGGCATGGTCTTCACCGCGATCATGACCGGGCTTTTGTTCGTCCGCTTTTCGAAGCCGAAACCGAAAATACTGTTTGCCGATCAGGCCGTCGTCACGAGTCACAATTGTTCGCCGACCTTGATGGTGCGCATTGCCAATGGGCGCATGACCTTGCTGACCAATGCCACGGTGCGGCTGGGAGTGCTTTTGTTCGAGGAAAGCGCGGAAGGCCATTCGCTGCGCCGTTTGCACGACCTCGCCCTGTCGAACGCGAGTATCTCTTTGTTCGCGTTGACCTGGACCGTGATGCACTTCATCGACGAAAAAAGTCCGCTCGCCGGCTACAACGCCGAGCGGTTCGAGGAGGGCGACGCGCGACTGTTTCTGAGCATCGAGGCACGCGATAACGCAATCGGTGCGCTTGTCCACGACATGCGCATTTATACCGCCGTCGATGTCTTGTTCGGAATGCACTACGCCGAAGCGGTCACCGTCGACGATCAAAGGCGGCCGGTCGCCGATCTCACGCGCTTGAGCCTGGTCGAGCCGGACCACGCCGCTCCGTGAGCTGACATTCACTCGGGCGCGTTCTCGATCGGGTCGTAACGTTTCACGTCGAAGCCAAACATGTCGAACGAGCGCCGCATGTGCTCTGGCAAGGGCGCGGTGACGTCGAGCGTGCCGCCACCGGGACGCGGCAGGATCAGGCGGCGCGCCAAAAGATGCAGCTTGCGTTCGACCGCGTCCGGTATCGTCCGCAGCGGATCGTTGCGGCGGGGATCGTTGCCGGGCATTGCGCCATATTTGGGATCGCCGATGATTGGATGGCCGATCGCCTCGGCATGAGCGCGCAGCTGGTGGGTGCGCCCCGTTATGGGCTTAAGCGAAAGCCAGGCCAGCCGCAGCGCGATTTTATCGACAATCGCGTAATAGGTCACCGAATGGCGGGCATCCTCGTCGCCATGCCGGGCGACACGCATCTTTTCAAGTTTTCCGCGCGCCGCTTCGTCACGGCGCACAGGCCGGGCCGCGCCCATTCCGTCGCCTTTCGCCAGAAAGAGGGAAATGCGGCCTTGCGCCGGCTTGGGCACGCCTTCAACAAGAGCCCAATAGATTTTTCTCGCCTGCCGCGAGCGAAAAATTTCGCCGAGATCGGCGGCGATGCTCCGCGTCTTCGCGACCAGCAAGACCCCCGACGTATCGCGATCGAGCCTGTGCACCAGCATCGGTTGCTCGCCACGCTCGTTTGGCATCGAGGCGAGCATCCCATCGATATGGCGCGTCATTCCCGAGCCGCCTTGCACGGCAAGCCCGAAAGGCTTGTCGAGCACCAGGAGATCGCGGTCCTCGTAAAGGATCATGTCTTGGAGCGCGCGCAAATCCGTTGGCGAAATCTCTCGTGCCGGCGCCACCGGCGCATCGAGCTTCACCGGCGGCACGCGCACGCGTTGGCCTTTTGCAAGCCGCGTCGCGGTCTTCACCCGGGCGCCATCGACGCGCACCTCGCCGGTGCGCACGATCTTGTTTAGATGCGAAAGAGCGAGCGTTGGCATGCGCCGCCTGAACCAGCGGTCGAGGCGCAACCCTTCCTCGTCTTCGCCAACCTCGAACGTTTTGACGCTCACTTGGCAGCTCCATGGCCTAAAATCTCTACGTTTTGGCATCATCGTCGTTCGCGAAACCTTGTTCCGCAGCCGGAAATAACATACTATACCAAATGCAGATCGGCCGCCTTGGGTCCCTTGCCCTTTTTGTCAGCCTCGATCTCGTAGCTCACGCGCTGCCCCTCGTTCAAGGATTGCAGCCCCGCGCGCCCGACCGCCGTGATATGCACGAAAATATCGCGTTCGCCGTCGTCTGGCTTTATAAAGCCATAACTCTTGTCCGCGTTAAAGAACTTGACGGTTCCTTGCTGCGACATCGAATGCATTCCGTCCAATCGTTTTTGCCTCATCCGGTAGGGCCGCCGCGATGCTCGCCTCTCGCCTTGCCGGTTCGAATTCTCGGAGAGGCGAATCCGATCCCAAGAAAGTGGGGCAGCAGCGAGCTTTGGCAAGCGGCCGCCGCGCCACTCGCCGGTCTTTCCGGCCTCCCGGCCAAAAAGCTCCTGGATGCCGCTTCCCGCATGGGTCTCGATATAGCGGGTAGCCGTTAGCTTCGCGCCGAGGCGCAGCAAAACGCGCGACCGATGAATATGCTCGAAAACATCGGCAAAATTGCCGGCGTGAATATGGTGGCGGTAATTCACGCGGAGGCGTTTGACCCAAACTTCGCTGTGACTTCGCGAAGTCTCACAAAATCGGCGGCACCGAGATTTCCCGCACGCGGCAGCCTTGCCGGCTAACCTCCGGGCAGGCGTGAAAATCGCGCAGATCCTTGGAAAAACAAATCCTCACCTCTTGCAGGACGCCGCTTGCGCACGCCACGCCCAGCATGCCCGGCCGCAGCCTCGCATTCGCCGCGATGAACGCGCGCGTTATATCGATCGGCGTCCACGTCTGTTGCTCCTTGGCGGCGACAAACGGCGCGGGAATGACGATTGAATCGCGCGCGCGCCGCACCTCGGCGAAATAGTCGGTGGGACTTTTCCCGGAGCAGGTGCCGTGCTTCTGCCATTCGTGCCGGGCAAGTCCTTCGTTGGGATAAAGTCCTTGCGCGCTGTCGAGCGCCAGGCGCGACGGGAACCGGGCCGCGGGACCGCAGTCTGACGGATAGCCATGCTCATACTGGGGCCACAGTCCATGCACGACGAAGCCGAGATTGGCGCCCGCGTCGCATTGGCCGCGCGCCCGCTCGCCCGAGGGCGTCTCGCAAAAGCCCGAAGACCAGGAAAGCGAAAGAACGTAAAAATCGAAATCTCCGGGCCTGCTCGCGGCGCCGCGCAACGCTTGGACTCTTAGCGGCAAGAAAGGCGCGGGGCCGGCGCAACGGTCCGGCCCGCAAAAAGCGGCCAGCGGCTCGGCCAGCGAGGGGCAAACCCACGCGAGCGAGGCAAAGGCAACAAGGGCTGGCAAAAAACCAGCCCGGTTTCTTGACGGGAGCAGCCTAGCCAACATCATCGGCAACCCTCTCACGGCCGCGCCATTTTGCAATTGGGCGCATAGGCATCGTTCCGGTCGAGTCCGCCGACGCACCACTCGACGCCGAAACCGTAGCCTATGATGCCGAGGTCCTCGTTGATCGAATAGGAAACCTGATGCGATTTTTCATCGTTCAAGTAAGCCCGCGCGCTGCAATAGCGGCGGGGGATGTAATCCTCGCCGTTCGTTTTATAGCCGATTTCCTTGACTTTTTCGAAGCCTAGGATCTCAAGGCCGGTGTTCCAGAACTCGGCTTCGCGATCATGGAAGCGCCCCTGTATTCTTTCGAAAACGGCGGGATCGTCGCAAGCGGGCAACACGCCGCTGTAAGGACTATACCGCCGCTCCGCCGGAACCAGGGGGCGCGCGGCGGCGGGCCCAAGGGACGCGCCCGTGGCAAGCACCGCCGCGCAAACGGTCAAAAAACCCAGCGCGAAAGGCAAGCTTGAAATTTGTCTTACCATGACAGGCAATGCCTCGATCCGCCCATTGCAGGCGTTTTTCGAAACGCGGCAGGTCAGCTGCGGTTATACACGTCCTGGAGCCGGATGATATCGTCCTCGCCCAGATAAGAACCGGTCTGCACCTCGATCAATTCGAGCTCGATCCGGCCGGGATTGGCCATTCTATGCACGCAACCTATCGGCAAATAGATCAACTCGTTCTCGTGCACAAGATGGATCACAGTGTCCAGGGTAACCTCGGCCGTCCCCCGGACGACGATCCAATGCTCGGCGCGATGGAAATGCTTTTGCAGGGACAAGCGCTCGCCTGGCTTCACGACGATGCGTTTGACTTGGTAGCGCGCCCCGGAATCGACCGATTGATAATAGCCCCATGGCCGGTAGGAGCGCTTATGTTCCAACGCTTCCGAGTGGTTCGCGCTTTTCAGGAGATCGACCAGTTGCTTGACGCTATCGCCCTGCGCCTTGTTGAGCACCAAGACCGCATCCTGGGTGGTTACGACAATGACATCGTCGACGCCGACGACCGTCGTCAAATGTTCGTCGGAGCGAACATGAACGTTAGACGCATTCATGACAACGCCGCGGCCCCGGATCGAATTGCCGTTGCCGTCGCGTTCCGACAATTGCCAGACCGCCCCCCAATTGCCGACATCCGACCAGCCTATGTCGGCGGGGACAACCGCGGCCTTGCCGGTGCGCTCCATGACCGCGAAGTCAATCGATTTCTTCGGCGCCTTTGCAAAAGCTTCCGCGTCGAGGACCAAAAAATTCAAATCCGGTTTGGCCTTGACGACGGCTTCCGCCGCCGCTGCCGCCATGTCCGGCTCGAAATTTCGCAACTCATCCAGCATCACATCCGCGCGGAAAAAGAAGTTCCCGGAATTCCAGAGATAATTTTCGGCGACATATTTTTCCGCCGTCGCGGCGTTGGGCTTTTCGACGAAGGCCTCGACCTTCAACACGTCGCCGCCGGGCGTCACCGTCTTTCCCGGCTTGATATAGCCATAGCCAGTGGCGGGCGTGTCCGGCTTTATGCCGAGCGTCACGATAAACCCAAGCGCCGCCGCTTCGGCCGCCGTTTTGCACAAAGCCACGAAACGTTCGCCATCGCGCACCACGTGATCGGCGGCCAGAACCGCGACGATCGTGTCCGGCCCGGATTGCGCCGCGAGTTCGGCGGCAACCGCGACGGCCGGCCCAGAATCACGCCGGACCGGCTCAAGAACAATGCGCGCCTCGCGCTTGATCCTCTGCAACTGCTCGCCAACGAGAAAACGATAATCGTGATTGGAAACGACAATCGGCGTTTCGAACACGCCGTCAGCAAGCATCTCGACGACCATCTGGAAGGTCGAGTGGGGCCCAATGAGAGAGATGAATTGCTTCGGCAGGCTTTCGCGCGATTCTGGCCAGACCCGCGTTCCCGCGCCGCCGCACATGATGACCGGAAGGATTTTCACGTTTTCCCGCTCCTTCGCGAAGAATATCGATAGTCCGTTCCCAAAGCTAATCTAAAATACAATGGGCTCCCGTGCCTGTACGGCGCACCCCACAGTCATAGCCATTTACGCGAAAAATGTCGCCTGCAAGTGCCGATCCGGATGGAGAACGTTAACCCCGATGCCCTTTTCCCAAGGGCTACATCTACGCCGCGATGGCTTTTTCCGGCGCGGTCGAGGGCCACAACATGCCCGCCAGACGCAGGCGCAAACAACCCGCCGAAATGAAATGGCAAAGGGCGGCAACCTTACTTTGACGGACGACGGCGCGGCCATCGCGGAAATTCTCGTGCCGGTCGCGATCGATCGTCCCTATTCCTATCTCGTTCCGCGCGGCACCATTGTCGCGCCTGGCGACTTTGTCGACGTGCCGCTCGGAACGAGAATGACCAACGGCGTCGTCTGGGACACGCGGCCGGGGACACGCGAGCGGGCAAATCTGAAAGCCGTTGCCGCGCGCCTCGATATTCCGCCGCTTCCAGCCAATTTGCGAAAATTCATCGATTGGGTGGCGCGCTGGACATTGAGCCCGCGCGGCATGGTGCTGCGCATGGCGATTGGCGCGCCATTACAAGCAGGGCCCGAACCGGCGAGGGTTGGCGTTCGCCTCGCGGGATTCCCTCCACGCCGGATGACCGCCACCCGCGCGCGCGTCATCGCCGCGGCGGAAGGCGGCCTTGCTTTCTCCAAGGCGGCGCTCGCCGAGGCCGCCGCCTGTTCAAGCGGCGTCATCGACAATTTGATCGATGAAGGCACGCTCGAGACAATCGCGCTGCCGCCCGAGCCGACGGCGCTCGCCTGCGAGCCGGCTTTCGCCAGGCCGTCGCTTGAAGCCGCGCAGCAAGACGCCGCGTCCATTTTAACGGAACGTGTCCAAGCCCGCGCGTTCTCGGTGACCCTGCTCGAAGGCGTAACGGGCTCCGGCAAGACGGAGGTTTATTTCGAGGCCGTCGCGTCTGCTCTCGAAGCCGGACGCCAAAGCCTGATCCTCATGCCCGAGATCGCGCTCACCGCGCAATTTCTCGGCCGTTTCGCGGCGCGCTTCGGGGCGCGTCCGGGGGAATGGCATTCGGGCGTCAGCGCGCGCAAGCGGGCGCGGCTGTGGAGCGCGGTGGCTCTGGGCGAGGTCAAGGTTGTTATTGGCGCGCGCTCGGCGCTGTTTCTTCCCTTCGCGGATCTCGCAACGCTCATCGTCGATGAAGAACACGAGAGCGCCTATAAGCAGGAGGACGGCGTCGCCTACTACGCCCGCGACATGGCCGTGGTGCGCGGCCAAATCGAGAAATCGGCCGTCGTCCTCGTCTCGGCGACGCCTTCGATCGAGAGCCGCGTCAACGCCGCGAACGGCCGCTATGGCCATATCCGGCTTGCCGCCCGCTTCAAGGCGAAGGCGCTGCCCGCGATCGCGGCAATCGATCTTCGTGTCGAAGCGGCGCCGCGCGGAAAATGGATCGCGCCAAGGCTCAATGAAGCTATTTCAAAGGCGCTCGCGCATGGCGAACAGGCGCTGCTGTTTCTCAACCGGCGGGGCTACGCGCCCTTGACCCTCTGCCGCGCGTGCGGACATCGTTTCAATTGCCCTAACTGCACCGCCTGGCTTGTCGAACACCGTTTCCGGCGGGCGCTGATGTGTCATCATTGCGGCCATATCGAACGAAGGCCCACGGTTTGCCCGGCCTGCGAGGCGGTCAATTCGCTCGCCGCCTGCGGCCCCGGCATCGAGAGATTGGCCGAGGAAGCGGCGACGCTTTTTCCGCGGGCGAGGATTCTTGCCCTCTCGTCGGATTTTCCAGGCGGCACGGAGCGTTTGCGCGAGGAAATCGAGGCGATCTCGCGCGGCGAATGCGATATTGTCATCGGCACCCAGCTTGTCGCGAAGGGGCATAATTTCCCGCGTCTTTCGCTGGTCGGCGTGATCGACGCGGATATCGGCTTGACGTCGGGCGATCCGCGCGCGGCCGAGCGCACCTTTCAATTGCTGCAACAGGTGACTGGGCGCGCGGGACGGTTCGAGACCGCCGGGCGCGCGCTGGTCCAGACCTGGGCACCCGAGCATCCGGTCATGCGCGCGCTGTTGTCGGGCGATTGCGAGCGTTTTTACAACGAGGAAACAAACCAGCGCCACCGCGCCGGGCTGCCGCCTTTCGGGCGTCTCGCCGCCCTGATCGTGTCGGGCAAGGACAGCGCCTCGGCCGAGGTATTTGCGCGGGCGCTCGCCCGTGCCGCCCACACTCTCCCGCCGTCGGAGGGCTGGGTGCTAACCGCAGCCGGCGCATTGCCGAAAGAGAACGAGCTGAGTTTGCTTGGGCCCGCCGAGGCGCCGATCGCGGTTATTCGCGGGCGCCACCGTTTTCGTCTGTTGGTGCGGGCACCACGCTCATCTGATTTGCAAGGGTTTTTGCGCGCCTGGCTCGCCGCTGGGCCGCCGAAGCGCGGCGGCGTGCGGGTCGCCGTCGATGTCGATCCGCAAAGCTTTTTGTGATATATGCTTGACCGAAGCCAACTGCTAAACAGCCGTTAAGCCAGAGGATTGTCCCGATGCGAGTTCGTGGTTCCTGCCAAGGCCCAGGCTGGATTGGAGGACATCCGCATCTATTGTATGAGCGACATCGAGCGGTTGTGCAAAGGCATCGAGCCCAGCGGCGGCCGGCTTATTCAATGTCTTAAAACTCATAAAACTCATAAGAAGGAAATGAGCGTGGGCTGCGCCCAGGCGCTGCAGAAACTCAAAGCTAAAAAGCAATAGTTCCCCTGGCAAACCACCCCAATTCGTCAAGGCTTCCGGTGCGCTGCTCAATGCGGGTCGGTCGCGCGGCGTGCGGGTCGCCGTCGGTGCCGGTCCGCAAAGCCCTTTGTAACGCCGGAAAGGGACGGCTCCCCTGCCCTTTCCAACTTGTCCATACGTGTCAGGACCGGCTGGCGGTCTGCGATCCGGGCCCAGCGTTTCGCGCACGCAACTTGAAGCCGAGCACGAGAAGGCTTGCGCCGAAAAAGGTCGCATAGGCGCCGACCCACCAGGTCACCACCACGGCGCCGAACCTCGGCGCCGCGACCAGCACTATTCCGAAAACAATCGAAATGATCCCGCCGAGTGCCAGCCACCAGCGGCCATGGTCTTTTTCGAGATTGAAGGCCGCGCGAAGCTCCAGCGCCCCCGAAACTAGGGCCCAAGCCGCGAGGAGACCCACAAAGACGAACACCGTGAGGCCGGGCATGGCCATGGCGAGAATCCCCGCCACGATGCCGGCGATGCCCTCGAATGTAAGAAATCCCCAACGTTCGTTCTTGCTTGCCGCGCGCACGGCGGCAACAGTCGCCAAGATTCCATCGATAATCAGAAAGACCGCGAACAGGCCGACGAGCGACAACAGCGTCGGACCCGGGAAAAGAAAGGCGATCAAGCCGATGATGACCCCGAAAACGCCCCGTGCCACAACAACTGTCCAGTTGCGCGCAAGGGTTGAACTGAGGCTAAGATCGAAATCCGGGGGCGATCCGAAGAATGACATCGTGCGGCTCCTTTCCTCAAAAGCGCTGTCGCGGGGGAGGCCCGCGGCTGCTCGACCTAAAATGTAATGCTGCGCGCGAAAACGTCGAGAGGCGCGCGGGCCGCTGCGCACCTGCCGCCGCTTCCCCGCTGGGCCCTGGCTGGCGGCGATCCACAGCAAAATGTGGCGGAAACTCCAAGTGCCGCCGCCGCGTTACACTAATTCGTGAAGTGAGTGACCTGTCGATCCCCCGATGTCATGGCCGGGCTTGACCCGGCCATCTAATATAAACGTTAGCGTTCCGTATCTGGATGCCCGGCTCAAGGCCGGGCATGATGATGGACGATGAGAATCACGAACAACGAGGTTTGGTATTAGCCAACGATGCCGAATGGATCGAGGGACGAGACGATGACCGCTCTTGCGGGGCAACAAGATCGCGCGGAGGCCGAGGATGTTCTCGACTGAAGCGAAGTGTGGTGGCTGCGGCTGCGGGAGATCATCCGCACGGGTTCGCTGAAACCCGGCGATTTCGTGCTGTCGTCGGGCCACACGAACACCTTTTTATTTCAGCTCCGGCAGACAACGATGCTGAAGGAACACGCGGCGCTCATTGGCGAAATCATTATCGAATACATAAAAAACCATAGGATAGCCCGCATCGGCGGCTCGAATTTGGCGCCGTCCCGGTCGTCTCGGCGATGGCCGCAGTGAGCCATGTGAAAGGTTTTCCGGTCGACGCTTTTTTTGTGCGAACGGCACAAAATAAGCACGGTGCGCGAGAACGTTAACTTGACGGCGCCGACGCCTAGAAAAGCGTCTTCCTAGGATCGAAAGCGTCGCGCACGGCTTCGCCGATAAAGACCAGCAGCGAGAGCATGATCGCGATGACCAGAAAGCCGGTGAGGCCGAGCCACGGCGCGGCCAAGTTCGACTTTCCCTGCAACAAGAGTTCGCCGAGCGAAGGCGAGCCAGGGGGCAAGCCAAAGCCCAAAAAATCAAGCGCGGTCAGCGTCGTGATCGAGCTGTTGAGGACGAAGGGGAGAAACGTCAATGTCGCCACGGTCGCATTGGGCAAGACGTGTTTGAGGATGATCGCCCCATTGGAGAGCCCAAGCGCCCGCGCGGCATTGACATATTCGAAATTCCGGGCGCGCAAAAATTCCGCGCGCACGACATGCACGAGCGACACCCAGGAAAACAACAAAAGGATGCCGAGCAGCACGAAGAAGCTCGGCGTGATGATCGAGGAAATAATGATCAAGAGATAGAGATGCGGGAGCGACGACCATATCTCGATGAAGCGCTGGAAGATGAGATCGGTCCAGCCTCCGAAATAGCCTTGCACCGCGCCGGCGGCGATCCCCACGACCGAGGAAATCCCCGCTAGCGTCAAGCCGAACAAGAGCGAGAGGCGGAAGCCATAGAGCAATCGGGCAAGGACATCGCGGCCCTGATCGTCGGTTCCGAGCCAGTTCCATTCAATATCCCTGCAATCGCCATCGGGCCTTTTATAAATGCGAAGCACGGCAGCGCGGCACTGCGCTTCGCTCAGCATCCAGGTCGGCGGCGAAGGTGCTGGCACCGGCAATTGGCGGTTGATGGTTTTGTAGGAATAGCGGATCGGCGGCCATATCATGAAGCCATGCTCTCTGATTTCCTTGGCGATCACCGCGTCGCGATAATCGGTTTGTGCGAGAAAGCCGCCAAACTTCTCCTCCGGATAATCATGCAGGATCGGCAACAATATCTCGCCTTTGTAGGCGACGACGAGAGGCCTATCGTTGGCGATGAATTCCGAAAAAAGCGACAGCACGAAAAAGAACAGAAAAATCCAAAAAGACCAATAGCCACGTTTGTTGGCTTTGAAATTTTCGAGACGGCGCCGGTTGATCGGACTTAAGCGAAATCGTCGGGGCCTCCGTCCGGCCGGCGCGAGAGGCGTTGCGTCGATACCGCCGTCCGACAGGGAGGCGCGCACGGCCTAAACCTCCCGCGTCTCGAAATCGACGCGCGGATCGATCCACATGTAAGTCAAGTCGGAGAGAAGGTTCACGATAAGTCCGAGCAGCGCGAAAATATAGAGATTGGCGAACACGACCGGATAATCGCGATTGACGATCGATTCGAAGGAAAGCAGACCAAGCCCGTCAAGCGAAAAGATCGTTTCGATGAGGAGAGAACCGCCGAAGAAGGCGGCGATAAAGGCGCCGGGAAAGCCGGAGACGACGATCATCATGGCGTTGCGAAAGACATGACCATAGAGCACGCGGCGCTCGCTCAAGCCTTTCATCCGCGCCGTCTGCACATATTGCTTGGCGATCTCGTCAAGGAACGAGTTCTTGGTCAGGAATGTCGAGGTCGCGAAGGCGCCAAGTGTCATCGACACCACGGGCAGAGTGATGTGCCAAAAATAATCGGTGATCTTTCCGGCAAGTGAAAGCTGCGGCCAGTTTTCCGAGGTCAGGCCGCGAAGCGGAAAAATCTGCCAGAACGACCCGCCGCAAAAAAGAACGATAAGCAAAATCGCGAAGAGAAAACTCGGGATCGCATAGCCGGTGATGACGACGGCCGAGGACCAAACGTCGAAGCGCGAGCCGTCGCTGACCGCCTTCTTTATCCCTAAGGGAATCGAGATCGCATAGGACAAAAGCGTCATCCAAAGACCGAGCGAGATCGAAACCGGCAGCTTTTCTTTGATCAGTTGCAAAACCGGCACGTCGCGAAAGTAGGAACGCCCAAAATCGAACGTCGCGTAGTTCTTGAGCATTAGAATAAAACGCTCATAGGCCGGCTTGTCGAAACCGAATTGCTTTTCGAGTTCGGCGATGAATTTCGGGTCGAGCCCCTGGGCGCCGCGATATTTCGATGATATATCGGCGCCGCCAGCGTTTCCAACTTCGCCGCCGCCGCCGAAATGCGCGGTCGCGCCGGTATCGAGCCCTTGCAATTGCGCCAGAATGCGTTCCACGGGGCCGCCCGGCGCAAATTGAACGATGCCAAAGTTGATAACCAAAATTCCGAAGAGGGTCGGAACCATGAACAAAAGGCGGCGCGCGATATAGGCAATCATCGAACGTCCCTCAGCGGCCGGCGAAATGAATTCGCTTGGCTTTTTCCTCGTCGTACCACCAGGTCGAGACGACGCCGATATCATACCTTGGGCCGCGCTCGGGACGGCCGAACACATCCCAGTACGCGACGAGATGATTGGGCTTGTTCCACATCGGAACCCAATAGTGACCAGAGCGCAGAATGCGATCAATCGCGCGGCAAATAAAGGTCAACTGCTCTCGCGTCTCGGCGACCAAGGCTTTTTCGATCAAGGCGTCGACCGCCGCGATGGCGATCCCCGAGACATTACGCGAGCCAGGCAGGCTTGCCGCTTCCGATCCAAATGTCGATCGCATGCCTTCTCCGGGCGTGAGGCCGAGGCCGAAGCGCGAGGTCACGATGTCATAGTCGAAATCGTCGAGGCGCCGCTTATATTGCGCCGCATCGACGACCCGATAGCGCGCTTCAACCCCGAGAAGTTTCAGGTTTTTGATGAAGGGCGCGGTGTGGGGCTCCAAGGCATTGTCGAAATCCAGAAACTCGATCTCGAAAGGCTTGCCATCGGGCAGCGTCAAGAGCGTGCCGGCCCGCTTGCATCCGGCATCGGAAAAGAGCGTGGCCGCGCGGCGCAAAAGCTCGCGATCCTGGCCCGAGCCATCCGATACCGGGGGGGCATAGACCTCGCCGAACACAGTTGGATCGAGATCGCCCCGAAACGGTTCGAGCAGCGCAACTTCTTGCTGAGACGGGCTGCCTTGCGCGGCCATCGGAGAATTTTGGAAAAACGACGTGGTGCGCGCGTAGACACCATACATGATATTGGCATTGGTCCACTCGAAATCGAACGCGAGACCGATGGCCTGCCGGATCCGGACATCCTTAAATTTGTCGCGCCGGATGTTCAAAAACCAGCCCTGAGTTCCCATCGGCGATTCATCCGGCAGGGTCGCGCGTTTGACTCGGCCATCCTTGACGGCGGAGAAATCGTAGCCGGTTGCCCACACGGCCGAGGTGAATTCCTCGCGAAAGGTGAAGACGCCCGCCTTGAAGGCCTCGAAAGCGACTTTCCGGTCGCCAAAATATTCGAACCGGACGCGATCGAAATTCGCCTGGCCGATATTGACCGCAAGATCCTTGCCCCAATAATCCGGGACGCGATCGAAAGCGATGTAATGCCCGGCATCGAAGGGGCCAACCTTATAGGCGCTTGACCCGAGCGGCGGCTCGAGTGTCGTCTCGTCGAAAGGGTGGTCCGCGTAATAGGCCGCGGAAAAGACCGGTTGTCCGGCGACGATCAATGCCGCTTCCCGGCTGTGGTGCGGCTTCAAGCGCACCATGACAACATCGTCGGCCTCGGCCTCGGCGGCTTCGAGATCGCGCAGCGATTGGCGGATCGACGGGTGGCCCTTGGTCTTCAGAATATTTAGGGAAAACGCGACATCGCGCGCGGTCAAGGGCGAGCCGTCATGGAACCTTGCCTCCTCGCGCATAAGAAAGCGGTAGGTTGTCTTGTCGACGGAGACCCGTACCGCGCGCGCGACAAGCCCGTAGAGCGAATCCGGCTCGTCGCCGCTTCCGCTCATCAGCGAATCGAAAACGAGCCCCATTCCGGCGGCGCCGTCACCCTTCAAAATATAGGTATTCAGCGTATTGAACGTGGTGAAATTCTGGTTGCCGGAGGTCGAGCTGATTTGCAGCACGATCTCGCCGCCCTTCGGGGCATCGGGATTCGCATATGAAAAATGGCTAAAGCCGGCGGGTTCGGCGAGATCGCCGAAGATGGAGAGGCCGTGGGTCTCGGTCTCCTGCGCGGCCGCCCGGGCGGCAGGCGAGAAAAAGCGCGGCAAGACGAGGCCCGCGAAGCCAAGCCGCAACGCCGAGCGGCGGGTGAGGGCAGATGAAGCTCGCGGAAGGAATTTAGCGATCAAGGTTGCCCTCCAAGCGAAGTGCCGGGCCGGAACAAACGCACCGCTTCCGGTGTTTCAGGCGGCACGGACGCGGGCGGCGCCAAACGCGGCTGAGTTCAAGGGCCATATAAGCATGAAAAAGCCGGGCTGGAACCCGGCGTTCTTGCAAAAGCCTGCGCTGCGCGGCTACGAGCTACGATGGGCCGCGCGATGAAGTCACGGTCATGGTGTTGTGACAGTAGTCCCCGGTACACAGGTTCCACCAACACCAATATTTACACAAGGATTAAACGTTCTGGACGGTGCCGCCGCCAACGCGTGGCCATGAACCGCGGCGCTGGTGACTGGGACGCCCGCGACGGACGCTTCCGTGGCGATCGCCGTCGATGCCACAGCATCGACAAAGTTAAAGAATTTCAAGACATCGTTGGATTGCGCATTCGCCATGAAGATAATGTCATCGTTGCGCATCTGAAACCTAGTGGCGAGGAAATAGCCGCCGGGATCTTGGAAGCTGATGGAGAAGATGACCGGAACGAGCGGCCTATCGAACCGCGACATGTCGGCGCCGAGAAGCTGGGCAACTTCGCGGGGCTCCAGACGGTAAAGGTACACCGAGCGTGGATCGGCCGCAAAGTCGGCTAGTCCGCCCGCCTTCGCCACGGCTTCGGCGAGATTGAGCCGCCAGGCGTCGAAATTAATCTGGGTTTGCCCCAATCCTGACGTCGTGGACGCGATGTTGCCGGTTGCCCCAAAGGCCATGAATTTCTGCTGTTCTTGATAGACATAGATCCGGTCGCCCGGCAAAATATAGATGTTATTGCTTGCATTCATCACGAGATTCTCGAACGGCACGGTGGCGCGGCGTCCGCCCCGCTCGAGCATGACCCAGCTCGCATAACCTGGTCCGGAGATGCCGCCCGCGCGGGTGATGGCGTCGAGAACGCGGTCTCCCGCGCCAGAGGCCGGAACCGCGAAGCGAAGCGGCGTATTTACCGAGCCGACCACGCTGATCAGCGAGGTCCGCTGCTGCGCCAAGGACACTATGACTTGAGGCTCGATCGCCCGGTTCTTTATCTTCTCAACGATTTCGTTTTGGATCTGGACATTGGTGCGGCCAGCGGCCTTGATCAATCCGGCGAAGGGAATAGTGATATTACCGGTGCTGTCTACCATTTGGTCCGGAAGGTTTACGAAATTGCCAGAACGCGCACCCGCTTCGACGGGGATGAACAAACCTCCCGACGACGCTTCGAAAATCGTGACCGAGACGACATCGCCGATGCCGAAAGTGATGTTGGCCGATGGGCGCCGGTCCGTGAAGGCGCCCGCGAGGCCTTTCGGCTCATGGGCGGCGAGAATGTCGATGGTCTCGGGGGTAAGCTTGATCAAGGCGTAGGGGACGGTCGGAGAGGTTCCGCTCTGAATAGCGAACGAGGTAGGTCCAGCCTCTGGAAAGAAACTGGACGGTGCACAGCCGCCGACCCCCAGCAGGGATAGGGTGAGCAAGGAGATCAGGCCGCACCGCAAGCCAAACATGAATTTCCCCGGCAAGAACTTTCAATCACGCTAGCCGAAAACAGCGGCCGAAGCGAGCGCAGCCGAGCCGTATTCCTGTGCAACGGCACAGTATCCGCGGCACCGTTGCAATTTTAGCACAGCCTCACCCACATGCCGCCAACGCAGAGGGAACTCGAAGAGTGGCTTGGAAGCCGAAAGCCCACTTGTATGTTGGCTTTGCCATCGTCCTGCGTCTTCAAACAATAGGCAAGGTCGAAATTCGCAAAACTCACGCGAACGGCGCGCCACGTGCGCCTCGTTGGTCACCGAAGACGGCGCCGGATTTCATAACGAGGGGCTCGACAATGTAAAGCGCAAGACGGAATTGCGGTTTTTGCCGCCGCCCTCTCGTCTTGCGACAAATCGCGCGGCGTTTGACTTCGAGCTTGCGCTCGCTCTTTATCACTGTTCCTTGCGAGGACAGGCACGAGCCACGGATTGATCCCTTTGAATTTGCCTTCCGGACGCGGCGCCTTTTTGTTCCTAAAACACACGTAAGAACAACGGTTTGCGAGGGGCGTCTTTCCCTGCCGCGGCAGATGCCGAAGTGGCGCCAGGCCCGAAAGGAAGGAACCCAAAAGTCCCACTTAAATCGGGCTCGTCGCCGTGCTACACTTACAAGATGAGCGGCGGCGGCGCATCGGGAGCCGAGACAGAGACGGACCGCGCGCGTATCCGGCGCGCGGACTTGCTCGTGTCGGCGCTTGGGCGGCGCTCGATTGTCCTCATCGGACTCATGGGATCGGGCAAGACCTCGACGGGCCGACGTCTCGCGCAGGAGCTTGGCCTCGAATTCGTCGATGCCGATGAGGAGATCGAAGCCGCAGCGCGCCTGTCGATCAACGAAATTTTCGCGCGGCACGGAGAGGACACTTTCCGCGACGGAGAGCGCCGCGTCATGGCGCGTCTCTTGCGCGACGGCCCGCGTGTGCTTGCGAGTGGCGGCGGCGCCTTCGTGAACGAGGGGACAAGGGCCAAGATCGCCTTGTCTGGAATATCGGTTTGGCTTAAAGCGGATCATGACGTGCTCTGGCGCCGCGTGCGCAAACGCTCGCATCGTCCGCTTCTGCAAGGCGGCGACCCGGAGCAAACGCTGCGGACGCTTTTGGAACAGCGTTATCCGGTCTACGCCCTGGCCGACGTCACCATCGTTTCGCGGGATGGGCCGCATGAACTCGCGGTAGAGGAGATTATTGCGGGCATCGAGTGTTTTTTGCGATCTTCGCCCGACCTGTCACCGCTAGCAAGGGCAAAAAACGTTACCGTTTCGCATCAGCAACAGGCCGCCGGCCGGCAACAATTTTCGAACCAGGCGCAAGTCAGCGTGGAGCTTGGCGCGCGGACTTATACGATTTTGATTGGCGCGGGGCTGATCGCGGAAGCCGGAAACCATATTCGCCGGTTGGCCCCTCGGGCGGCTTGCGCGATCGTCACCGACGAAAATGTCGCCAAACTGCATTTGCCTGCCCTCGAACGGGCCCTCGACGAAGCTTTCGTCCGCCATTCAAGGGTGGTTGTGGCACCAGGCGAGGGGTCGAAATCCCTCGCTGAATATGCCCGCGTATGCAACGCCCTGATCGGTGCGAAACTTGAACGCGGCGATGTCGTCCTCGCGCTTGGCGGCGGCGTCATCGGCGATCTTGCGGGTTTTGCCGCGGCGACGGTCCGGCGCGGGATGCGCTTCATTCAGGTGCCGACTACGCTTTTGGCCGCGGTCGATGCATCGGTTGGCGGCAAGACCGGGATCAACTCCCCGCATGGTAAGAATCTGATCGGCGCCTTCCATCAGCCTTTGCTCGTTATCGCGGACACCGATACGCTTGAAACATTGCCGCCGCGCGAATTTCGCGCTGGCTATGCCGAAATCGTCAAATACGGTCTCATTGGCGACGCCGGATTCTACGCCTGGCTGGAAGCCAATTGGCGCGCGGTCTTCGCGGGGGGAGCCGCGCGCGTTCATGCGATCGCGACGAGCTGCAAGGCCAAGGCGGTGATTGTCGCGCGCGACGAGTATGACGAGGGCGAACGGGCGCTGCTCAATCTTGGCCATACCTTTGGCCATGCGCTCGAGCGCCTCACCTCCTATGATGGAGCAAGGCTCGTGCATGGCGAGGCGGTCGCGATTGGCATGGCTTGCGCGTTCCGCTTCTCGGCGCGCGTTGGGCTTTGCGGTGTGCAGGACCAAGCGAGAGTCGAAGCGCATCTGCAAGAGGTTGGCCTGCCTGTACGCATGGTCGGCATCCCTGGCTGGAACGTCGGCCCCGAAGCGATCCTCGAAGCCATGTATCAGGATAAAAAGGTCGCGCATGGCGCCCTCACCTTTATCCTTGCGCGGGCAATCGGCGATTGCTTCATAGCCAAAAATATCGAAGCCAGCGAGATCCTCGGCTTCCTTCAAGATGAACTGAATATAGGACATTAACGTCATGAACGGCGCGGGTGCCGGCGTTCTACAAGTCGATGTTTGGCTCGCGATCGCAACCATCCTCTTATGCGTAGCGCTATCGGCGTTTTTCGCGGCTTCGGAGACGGCACTTACCGCCGCCTCCCGCGCGCGCATGCATGCCTTGGAGAAAAATGGCGACCGGCGCGCGGCTCTGGTCAACCGGCTTCTAGCGAGCCGGGCGCGGCTGATTGGCACGACGCTTCTCGGCAACACGCTCATCAATATAGGCGCATCGGCGTTTACAACTAGCATCCTCGTCGCGCTTGCCGGCGCGCGCGGCGCGCTCTACGCGACCGGGCTCATGACCGTACTTCTGCTAGTTTTCGCCGAAGTGATGCCGAAAACCGTGGCGATCAATTACCCCGACCGCACGTCGCTTCTAGTCGCTCGCGCGATATCATTTTTCGTCGCCATCTTCGGGCCTGTCCTCATCGGCGTCGAAGTTTTCGTGCGCGGATTTTTGAAGATCGCCGGTGTCGATACGAGCCACCGGCAATCGATTCTGTCCGGGCACGAAGAACTGAAAAGCGCGGTAGATATTCTGCATCAGGAGGGCGGCGTCGGACGTTCCGACCGCGACATGTTCGGCGGCCTGCTCGATCTTCGCGATCTCGAAGTGTCGGACGTTATGGTTCATCGCACCAAGATGCTCGCCCTCAACGCCGATTTACCTCCGCAAGATCTGATACGCGAGGTGGCCGCCGCGCCTTATTCGCGGCTGCCGCTCTGGCGCGGCGAACCGGAAAATATCGTCCGCGTGCTGCATGCCAGGGATCTTTTGCGCGCGCTCGACGCGGCCGGCGGCGAGGTCAAAGATTTCAAAGTCGAAAGCATCGCGCTCGAACCTTGGTTCGTGCCGGAAACGACCCCGGTTCAGGATCAGCTCCAAGCGTTCTTGAAACGCAAGACTCATTTTGCCCTCGTGGTCGATGAATATGGCGTGGTCATGGGTCTTGTTACGTTAGAGGACATTCTCGAGGAAATCGTCGGCGATATCGCCGACGAGCACGATCTTATCGTTCAAGGCGTGCGCTTGATGTCCGACGGCTCAGCGATCGTTGAAGGCTCCGTGCCGATCCGCGATCTCAACCGCGCCATGGCCTGGGATCTGCCGGACGAGGAAGCCACCACGATCGCCGGTCTTGTCATCAATGAGGCGCGCGCCATCCCGGAGCCGGGACAGGTGTTCAGTTTCCATAATTTCCGCTTCGAAGTGTTGCGCAAGACGCGCAACCGGATCACGTCGCTCAAAATCATGCCCGTGGAACCGGGCGAAGGTGCTCCGAGCGATTAGCCTATGTCAGTGCCGCCTTGCCAAATCCGGCGGTTTCCATGGCCTGATGAATCCTGCATTGAAATGCTTCGTCCTCGCCCTTGGCCAAAAGCCCGGCATGGGCCGCAATCGCGTTGCACAAAGCCTCGACCCAAGGGATGTCCGCCTTGGCGAAATCGCTCAGCACATAATTATGCACCAGCGCCTTGTCGCCGGGATGGCCAATGCCGATCCGCACGCGCCGGTACTCGTTGCCGAGATGTCCGGTCAGGGATCGAAGGCCATTATGGCCGGCATTGCCGCCACCAGTCTTGACTCTCACCTTGCCCGGCGGCAGATCGAGCTCGTCGTGAAAGACGACGATGCGAGACGGATCGATTTGATAGTAGCGCGCCGCCTCGCCGGCGGAACGGCCGGATTCATTCATGTAGGTTTGCGGCTTGAGCAGAATCACGCGCTCGCCTTCGAGCATGATCTCGGCTACGAGGCCCTGAAAGCGCGCGCGAAACGCCGGCGCATGATAGTCGCGCGCGATTGCATCGAGAGCCATGAAGCCGGCATTGTGGCGATGGCCGGCAAAGGCCTTTCCCGTATTGCCAAGGCCGGCGAAGAGAAGCATGGCGCCCGCTCGGAAGCTTTACTTAAGTTCGCGCGCAAAAATCCGGGCACAAACGCGTGACGCTATTTCTTGCCTTTTGGCGGGGCTTTGGCTGGGGCACCGGCGGCCGGGGCGGCTGGCGGCGCGGCGGCGGCGGGCTTCCCTTTCGCGTCGGGCGCCGGCGCGGCGGCCGGGGCCACCGCGGCCGCTGGGGCCGGGGCCGCCGCCTCTTCCGCGGCAACAAGCGGAGGCGCGATCGTCGCGATCGTGAAATCGCGTTCTCGCTGGGTCAGCTTGCAACTTTCCGGCAGGGGAATCGCGTCAATGTGCACCGAGTCGTTGATTTGCAACGATGCAAGATCGGCGACGACTGCCTCGGGAATGGCATCCGCCGGAACCCGCATTTCGATCGCGTGACGCACGATGTTCAAGCTGCCGCCCTTCTTGAGGCCGGGGCAGATATCCTGATTGATGAAATGCACGGGCACCTCGACACGCAGGTTCGCCCCCGGCTTGAGGCGGAGGAAATCGATATGAAGCGGCTGATCCTTGATGGGATCGAGCTGATAATCGCGCGGAATGACCCGTTGCTTGACGCCGCCCACATCGAGCTCGAAGATCGTGGTCAGGAAATGCCCGGCGTAGATCAACTTGTTCAGTTCGCGATAGTCGAGAGAGACTGGGGCGGCGGCATCGCCGCCACCGTAGATCACGCCTGGAATACGGCCTGCACGACGCACGCCGCGGGCGGCCCCCTTCCCTGTCCCCTCGCGCGCCATGGCGTTCAGGGTTTTCGTCCCGGCCATTTGGGTGTCCTTGAGATTGCGATGCTAACGTATCGTGCGCCCACGCCTCCAGGGGTGCCGGAAGGGACGCCACGGGGCTTATAGCCGCGCGCCCGCGCGCTTGCAATGTTTCACGCGGCTCGTTTCCGTTAATCCGGGTGTGCCAGGATAGGCTCAGTATTTGGGTTACGATTTGAATCCCGATGACTGTCGGCGGGCACGCAAATGACCGAGGCGCATTTCCGTCGCTACTACTGTGTACTTGGTAAGGGCGCGCGGTAAGCTTTCTGGCGACAACTTGAATGGCAATATCTGAGAGTGTATATTGACATCAATTTCGCGCGGCGATCAAATCAGTTTCAAGAAAATGGTTGAGTAGGCTTTTTTTTGGAATCGCAACGGGAGAAAGGGGCCAGTCATGCCGAAACCGCTGATGATCTTCATTGCCGCCGGTTTCCTGATCGCAGGCATCTTCGTGGTTTTTCATCGCCCTGGACCCTGTGCTTCGATCATGGAGCAGACCACTCAGAAGTTGAACCTCAGCGTGGATGTCATCAAGGCTAAGGGCGTACTGGTGATCGGTGGGGAAAAGGTTCAAGACATTTCCGACGGGGCTCGCAAAGTCGGCGAGCATCTCACGGCGTGTTGCCAGGCGCAGCACAGCGAACTTCCCCAGCCGCCGGATCAGTATCTGGCCTGTGTCAACGGGGCGAAAGACTATGAAGCAAAGATCGTGCAGGTTTCGAACGTCATTATGGAAGCGGAGACAGCCAAGCAGGAATGAAACTCTCCGCTTGCAGAGCAGAAAGCCGCGGAAGCAAAGGCAACCGTTGGTCCGCGAGCATCGTGACCGATCTCAGCAAGCTGGCGGAGGCTGCCAAAAAGCTGGCGGACGCCACGCCAGCTGCTCGACCGGCACCCTCTATTGATAACCCCAAGCCATGGACGAAAGCAAAGGTCGCCATCAAGCTTAAAGATAGTAAAACTGTTACAGTGGATGCAAAAACGGTTTCAACCTATACCGACTGTCGAGGTGACGGGCTACACTTAGATTACGGGCAAAAAATTCTATTTAAGAATATGCAAAGTTTTTCCGTGCTTGATGAAACGCCAACAATAGAATTAACCTCTTAACGGGGAACATTCGACTGGCCACGTTAGTTCCGAGTGTATTATTAGGGCAAACAATGAGTTTGGCCCTTTCGAATCAAATGTCCGTACAATCGAACGCGTGGAGTTCGGCCGTTGAGACCATGACTCATCAGATCGTTACACCGCGAGTTGGCTGATAGCGATCTCGGTCTTGCAATTGCCTTCGAGGAAATTTGCCGGCATGTGATAGACCGAGGTGCATGTTTGTGCCGATATAAGTTGATACCGCAAAGGAGAGCACGGCCGTCAACGTGGTAATCGCGGGGCGTTTATGCGACGTATTTTTTTCTCCGCGGGTGCCCAGGCATTAACGAGGTTCGCGCGGGCCGTTAAACCCCTTCTCCGCGATTGCGCGAACAATGCGTGTTCTCGTCACCGGCAGCGCCGGCTTCATAGGTTTTCACATGGCTCGCCGTCTTCTCGACGAAGGCCATGAAGTCGCCGGCATCGATGGGTTTACGCCCTATTACGATCGCAACCTCAAGCTACGCCGGCATGAGATATTGCTGCAAAAGCCGGGCTTTGCCGGCCACGACGCGATGCTCGAGGATCGCGCGGCATTGCAAAGGATTTACGGCGACGGGTTTGATGCGGTCTACCATTTCGCCGCGCAGGCGGGGGTGCGCTACAGCCTCGACAATCCGCGCGCCTATGTCGACGCCAATCTGACTGGAACTTTCAATCTCCTAGAGTTGATGCGCCATGCGCCACCGGCGCATGCCCTGCTGGCTTCGACATCCTCGGTCTATGGGGCCAACGCGAAGGTCCCATTTCGCGAGACCGGCCGGGCCGATCATCCGTTGACGCTCTATGCCGCCTCGAAAAAGGCGAACGAGGAGATGGCCCATGCGTATAGCCATCTCTTCAAAATCCCGATCACGATGTTGCGATTTTTCACGGTCTACGGCCCCTGGGGCCGCCCGGACATGGCGCTTTTCAAATTTGCCGCCGCGCTATTCGAGGGTCGCCCAATCGATGTCTATAATCATGGGAAAATGAGCCGGGATTTTACCTATATCGACGATCTGGTCGAAGCGATGCTCCGGCTCGTTGGCCATGCGCCGGCCCAGGTCGAAGGAAGAGCCGCGCCCCTTCCCGTTGACAGCCTATCCCCCGTCGCGCCTTGGCGGGTCGTCAACATCGGTGCCGAGACACCGGTCGCGCTCATGGATTTCGTCGCCGCCATCGAGGCCGCGACCGGAGTACGGGCCAAGTGCAATTTCATGGCGATGCAGCAAGGCGATGTTCCAGACACCTTCGCCGACACTTCGTTGCTTTTGGCTCTGACTGGTTTTGCCCCAAAAACGCAGCTGAAAGAAGGAGTTAAGGCTTTCATTGCGTGGTACCACGATTATTTCGGCATTTGAGACAAGGCGTAGCCATGACAATGGCCGGGCTTTGGCCCGGCCATGGATTGGTTGAAATTCTGATGGGGCGGATGGCGCCCTCTCCCCTGCATCGATGTGCTATAAGGGGGGCCGTCGGCGAACGCCGCAACCGAGAGGAGGCGTCCGCTTTGCATATTGCCACGATCGTTCGCGATCTTGCCAAGCGCCCAGATTCACGGCGTCGACGCCAGCGGTGAGACGGTCGTCAACCGATGGTTGCGCCAAACAGAGGTCGGCGCGTATTTCTGGAGGCAAGAACCCCCTGCCTGGTTGGCATGGAAGCCAGCGCGGTCAAGGCGACGATCCGCGATCCCGGCCTGTTCCGGCCGGACGAGAATTCGCGGCCTGGCTCGGCGAGAAGACCCTGCTTGGAAAAATGCGGGCGTGAGCGGGCAGGACATGGCGGATGCCCAGGCCCGGCTCTCGGATGACCCAAGACCGCCGCTGCGCTCGCCTTCGCGCTAAAACTGGTCGAGCACCGGGGCCAGGTGGCGGGCGCGGATATCGAGGCCTTGCGCCCGGCGGGCTTCGACGACGGTCAAATCGTCGAGATTAGCCCTCTTGCATAACCGTTACGCGGCCTCGAGCTCTATGTTGTAGATTGCGGCGATAAGGAAGAAGCGCAGACCGAAACGGCGACGGCGGTTTCTATAGCGGTCGGCGATGATTTTGAAGCGTTTGAGCATGGCGATGACGTTCTCGCAAGCCACGCGTTCGCCGGAGATGGCGCGGTTTCTTTCCCGGTCGCTTGCGGACAACGGAGTCTTTTTGCTGCACTTTTTGGGCAGGCTCGTCTTCGCGTGCCTTCTCTGCAGGCCTTGATAACCGCTGTCGGCAACGGCTTTCGTCTCAGGATGCAGCCGCACCTTCGATGTTTTGAACAGTTGGTTTCGACTAAGATGGACTGCCGCCGGCGAGGCGCGAACTCGCCGGCGGAGGGAGGGGACGGGCGCGAGAGCGGGAGAGCGACTTCCTCGATCCGCGACGATTAACTGGCTTGATTGAAGACCGGTTCGGTGGTCACGCACCGCCTGCCGCGGCGGCCGGCCAGTCTTATTGCGATGGAACGGCCCTTTTATGCGGCAACCAATTCAAACGGGCTCCCGAACGAGCGCGGCCCGGCAAAAATCGAGCATGTGATCGAGAGCCGGTTCCGGCTCCTGCTCATATTCCGCCATGAGGAGCGGATGACAGAAGCGGATGCAAGCGGTGTTGACAAGGCGCGCCGCGAGCGCCGCGTCTCCCGGTTGGAACTCGCCTGCCGCCATGCCGCTGGCGATTATCTGTTCGAGAATCAAGGTCATGCGATGGTTGTGCGCGCGCATGGTCGTCCAGTTTTCGGTCACTGCGGCTTCGATCAACTCGTGCAGCTTGCGATCCAACAAGTACTGTTTGTAAAATGCCTTTTCGACGGACGCGACCAAGTTTCGCATTCTTTGGAGGGCGGTGCCGCGAGACATGGCGATTTTTGCAGCCTCGGCTTCGATCTTGCCGAGGAGTTCCATGCAGACAGCCTCGTTGATTTCGGATTTCGCCCCGAAGAAGCGATAGACATTCGCCGGAGACATGCGCAGCTCGCGTGCGATATCGGCGACCGTCGTCTTTTGGAAACCGAGTTGCCGGAAGAGCCGTTCCGCTACTTCGACAATCAGGCGACGCGTATCCCTTCCCTTGGTTTCTTTTTCAGTGGGTTCTCTTTCAGTTCGCATGTCTTGACCATCCCGTCGAGCATCGGCGGGACAATGATCCTCGCGCGGGTCCGGCGCTTCCCCCAAATGGGTTTGGAGACGGATATACTTTTCCTTAGTGTCACTTAAACCGCGCATGATTCTCGGATCCCAAGTTGCTACCAGCCGCATTATGCCTCCCTTTGTCGCCGCGCGCATCGCCCAAATGGGTAAATGGGTTTAGGCAACAGCTAGTTCACGAAATTTGAGTGACGTATGCCAACACAAAGCTATGACAAATTGACGCATAGGCCATCCACGGGAGTGCCGGTGGGTTCAGCCGGCGAGCTCCGTTGAACCTGAGCCATTCTTTACCTATTAACCGCTTGAAATATCAGCTCAAAAAAAAAGCTATATCATTATATTGAACCGATGTCTGTGGTCTGCACCACATGAAAGAAAATAAATTTAGACAAACGATAGTTGACAAACGTTGGTTGTTGAAACAGCAGGGATGTCCAGCGTGATGTTGAAAAGCGCGAACCGCGCGCCGCTGTTTGACAACCTACGCGTACTTGGCGGTCTTGCCTAGATGGGCGTTGGTTGAAGTGGCTCATGCCGTGCATACGGCGCGCCGCCGGGAGAAGCGGAAGCTGCTTATCCGTCGCGCGGCGCGCGTTCGTGCTTGCGCTCGCCTCCTGGCGCCAGCGGCCTGCACCCGCTCCGGCCCGCGCCTAAGACCGAGGGCGCCTTGCCTCCCAACCACCATCACCGAAGCAATTACGGCAATTCAGTCCGAGTGCGGCGCCAAGGCGCATCCGGCCGGAGTCCGAGCCAGCTATCCCAAAGCGCAGCCACGCCGGCCGCGCCTCGAACCGCCGCACGAGAATCCCGGCTTTCGCCAGCCGTTCGAACCAGCCTTGCGCGTCGTCGTGCCGCACGAGCCGGAACAGCGGGCTGCCGCCCAGGGGAGCAAAACTCGCCGCCGCCACCATCTTGTCGAGTGCGCTTGCGTCGGCGTGCAAGCGCGCCCGCGTCGCCGCGAGCCATTCCGCGTCCGTCAAGGCCGCGGAGCCTATCGCGATGGCCGCGCCGGAAACCGGCCAGGGACCCAGCGCGGCGCGGAGTTTTGCCGCCATGGGTTTTGCCGCGATCGCGAACCCGAGGCGAAGCCCCGGCAAGCCGTAGGTCTTGCCAAACGAGCGCAACACGACGACGCCGCTTTCAGTGGTGTCCGGGACGGCGCTGGCGCCGGGCGCAAGAAAATCGACGAAGGCTTCGTCGATAATCAGCAGGCCGCCGTGTCCGCGAAGAACCGCCGCCAGCGCGTGCAGATCCGCCGTCGCGGCGAGCTTGCCGTCCGGATTGTTGGGATTGACGACGATGGCTACATCTTTGTCTTCGAGCCCGAAGAGGTCTGCGACGACGCTCAATTCCGCGCCGCTGGCGGCCCAGCTCCGCGCGTGCTCGCAATAGGTAACCCCCAGAATTCCAACGCACCGCGCCGGCACGAGATGAGGCAGCAGATTTATGATCGCCTGGCTTCCCGGCGCCGCAACGATCTCCGCGAACGCGGGTGCGCGATAAGCCGCTCGCGCCGCCGCTTCCAGGTTGCGAAGCGCGTCTGGTTGCGGCAGCCGCGTAAAACTTTCCAGCGGCGGACAGGCGAAAGGATAAGCGTAGGGGTTGATACCGGTTGAGAGATCGAGCCAGGGTTCAGGTGCTTGCGGGTAGGCTCGCCGCGCGGCAAAAAGATCGCCGCCATGCTCCGCTAGGAGCAACTCCGGCAAGTCCGGACAGGAAGTCTCACGCATGGATTTGGCCGCAACCCTGAAGCTCGCGGCGCTCGCTGTCGCTATCGAGGCCTGCCTTGGCTATCCGCAAGGCGTTTTTCGCGCGATCGGCCATCCGGTTACTTGGACCGGCCGTTTGATTGCGCTCGGCGACCGGTCCTTGAACCACGAGGATCAATCCTATGCCACGCGCCGCGCCCTGGGTTTTGCCGCGCTCTTCTTGCTTTTATCGCTTGCCGGCGGCGGCGCCTATCTTTTCAGCCTCGGGCTCGCGGATTTGGAACTTCCTCAACCGGCGGGCTTGGCGCTCACCGCGCTTATCGCTTCGAGCCTCATCGCGCAACGCAGCCTCGATGCCCACGTCCTTGCTGTCGCCGAGGCTCTTGCCGCCGGACTGGAATCCGGCCGCGCGGCGGCGGCTAAAATCGTCGGCCGCGACGTAGCGAGACTCGACCAAGCAGGCGTCGCCCGCGCCGCGATCGAGAGCCTCGCCGAGAATTTTTCCGACGGCGTCGTCGCGCCGGCCTTTTGGCTGGCACTCGGCGGCCTGCCTGGCGGCGCTTGCTACAAGGCCATCAACACCGCCGACAGCATGATCGGCCATCGCACAGAGCGTCATGCCGCTTTCGGCTTCGCCGCGGCGAAACTCGACGATCTCGTCAATTTTTGTCCCGCGCGCCTATCTGCCTTTCTTTTCGTCATCGCGGCTTGGTTCGCCCCAGAAACTTCGCCAAAGGCCGCGTGGCGCACCATGCGGCGCGAGGCGCGCGGACACCCGTCCCCCAATGCCGGCTGGCCCGAGGCGGCATTCGCGGGCGCACTCGGCTTGCGGCTCGGCGGCCCGCGCGTCTATGGCGAATGCAAGGTCGACGACGCCTGGATCGGCTCGGGCAAGGAGGCTTCGGCTAAAGACATTAGGCGCGCGCTCGCGCTCTATCGATTTGCCTGCGGCGTCCATTGGGCAGCTTTGACCTTGATGGCGCTTGTTATCTCGCAAGCGTAAGAAGCCGGTCGAGGTCGATGTGCGTTTCAAGATGCAAGGCAACGGCGTCGAGCGCCGCTTCGAGAGACTTGTCATAAGAGACGCCCGAACCCTTGCCCCCGAGGCGGGCGAGGAGAGCGCTTCGTTGCGCGGCGTCTGTGAAAAGCCCATGCACATAGCAGCCGCTCACAAGGCCATCGGCCGACGCCGCGCCATCGCTGCGTCCGTCGGCGAAATGCAACACGGGCCGCGCGCAATCCGGCCCAAAACTCCGGCCAACATGCATTTCATAGCCCCTGAACGGAACTCCGTTTTGCACCCCAGTGCCTTGCACGCGCGCCAGCAATTTGTCGCCTAGAAGTTCCGTTTCAATATCGAGCAGGTCTAGCCCTTGCACCTCGCCCGGAGGACCCTCGACGCCGAGCGGATCGCGAATGGCTCGGCCAAGCATCTGATAGCCGCCGCAAAGGCCGAACACATGGCCGCGGCGCCGGAGATGCGCGAAGAGATCGATATCCCAGCCCTCGCGCCGGAAAGCCGCGAGACCGGCGATCGTCGTTTTCGAGCCGGGCAGAATGACGAGCGTCGCCTCGGCGGGCAGGGTTTCGCCGCTTTTGACCATGACGAGGCGGACATCGCTCTCTAAATAAAATGGATCGAGATCGTCGAAATTGGCGATGCCAGGCAAAACCGGGACGGCGATCGTGATTCGCCCTGCGCCCCGCGGCCTTGGGGCGGAAAGCGCGAGCAAATCCTCCTCCGGCAACCGCGTCGCGTCCGCGCAAAAAGGAATAAGTCCAAGGCTTGGCCAGCCGGTCAAATGCTCGATGCTTTGCATGCCATTCGCAAACAGGGCCGGATCGCCGCGAAACTTGTTGACGAGAAACCCCACGATCATTGTGGCGTCGGCCGGATCGAGCACGGTCTTTGTGCCAACGATCTGAGCGATGACGCCGCCGCGATCGATGTCGCCGGCCAAAATCACAGGAACACGGGCGGCGCGGGCAAAACCCATATTGGCGATATCGTTTTTGCGCAGATTGATTTCCGCGGCACTTCCCGCGCCTTCGACGAGGACAAGATCGGCGTCTTCGCAAAGGGCCGCGAAACTGTCGAGCACGGCTGGCAGAAGCTCCGGTTTCAGGCCTTGGTACTCGCGTGCTTGCGTCTGGCCTATCACCCGGCCGCGCAGAACGATCTGCGCGCCATTTCCGCTTTGCGGCTTCAAGAGGATAGGATTCATGTCGACGCTTGGCGCTACGCCACAAGCTTTTGCCTGGGTTGCCTGGGCGCGGCCGATTTCTCCGCCATCCGGGGTCACCGCGGCGTTGTTCGACATGTTCTGCGGCTTGAACGGGCGCACCTTTAGCCCGCGATTACGGTAGGCGCGGCACAGCCCCGCGACAATCAGCGACTTGCCAACGCCGGAGCCGGTGCCTTGCAGCATCAATCTCTTGGGCCGCCGCTTCATGCTCAGAACTCGATTCCCTCTTGCGCCTTCACACCAGCCGCGAAGTGATGCTTAACAAGACTCATCTCGGTCACCAGATCGGCGGCCTCCAGCATTTCGGGCGTCGCATTGCGGCCGGTAACGACAATATGGAGATCAAGCCTGCGGGCTCGCAGCGCGGCGACGACCTCGGCAACGGGGAGATAATCGTAGCGCAGGGCGATATTCAATTCGTCGAGGACGACAAGTTTTATTTTGGGATCGGTCATGAGCTCGCGGGCTTTGGCCCAAGCCGCCGCCGCAGCCGCCATGTCCCGCGCGCGGTCCTGCGTCTCCCAGGTAAAACCCTCGCCCATCGTGTGCCAAGCGAGCAGATCGGAGAAACGGGCGAGCGCACGGCGTTCGCCGGTGTCCCAGGCGCCCTTGACGAATTGCACGACGCCGCAAGGCCACTCATGGCCGAGCGCCCGCAGCAAAAGCCCGAAAGCCGCCGTCGATTTGCCCTTGCCCTTGCCGGTATGGACGATGAGCAGGCCTTTTTCAGTTATCGTCTTGGCGGCCACCTCGGCGTCCTGCGCGGCTTTGCGCCTTGCCATTTTTTGCTTGTGGCGAAGGGCTTCGGCGTCGTCTTGCACTTCGGTCATAAAGCCTTCCTTTCGACAGGTCATCGGTCGAAAAATCGAGGTGACGGCCACCCCTGGGCGGGGCACTCACCGAAGCCTTGGGCGAGGCATCCCAAGACAATTTCGCTATAAAAGCGCCATCGTCAATCTCGCAGCGGGTCTCACGCGTTACATCCACATGGACGGCGATTCGGGAACGCTTGCGGAATTTAAAAATAATGAGATTCGCGCCCAGTCGCCCTACCCTTCGCGCTCGCCGGCGTCGAGAATCCAGATCCGGTCGCAAAACGCCACATAGAGCCGTTCCTGCCCCAGCGCGGCGCCAAGTTCGACCGCAAGTTCGTTCAGCATCGCCTCGATCTCCTGGTCGGGCAGATGTCCCAGATAGGCATGCACCGCCTCGCCGGTGAACACCGCAACCGGTTCCCGGTCGGAGCCGGCCGAGCCGTCCGGACGGGGCCAGGCGTAGGTCACCTCGGCGCGGGTGAACATGCCGGAAAGCGCCGGCAGGTGCGCCCCCACCCGGCGGCTCATCCAGGCCCGCGCCGCGCGCGGCCGTTATCAGCGCGAGCCCCCGACGCTAGCCACCCACCGCTCCGCCGGGCCCCAAGGAGCCAGGATTTTGTATATGTCCATTTGGGATCGTCCAAGGAGACGTTCCGTCGGGATTCAGGCCAAGGCCTTGTTTCGCCAAATCGTTGGCTAAATTATTAATTTGATCTGTGATATTATTGATTTGATTTCCAAGATTCTTCAGGCTGTCTTCTAGTGCTTTCTTCAGAAGACTGGGGCATTGGGGATTATGTTCCAGGTCGTCCAGTTGCTTCCGAAGTGTGTCGTATGTAGCGATCTCCGCATCCCTTTGTGCGTTCAGAGCCGGTATATCAATAGCTGGTCCGATTAGCGCTTTCGGAATGTCAATTGATACGAAGGGCGGGCTCGGCGAAATAGTGATGGGTCCGATGGAGAACCCCGCCAGCCCTAGAGGGTCAATGGTTCCGGCCGGATTCCCCTTGGCGTACGCATAGGTGTTGATCCCGCCCGCAAGCCCGATCGGGTCGCTTTCGATATAGCGCCCTAGCCTGGGGTCATAATCGCGGTAATAATTGTAATGCAGCTTGGTGCTCTGGTCGAAGAATTGCCCCGGAAAGCGGAGCTCGTAGGTGAAGGTGCCCGTCGGATCGCGCTTGCCGAATGGGTCATGGTGCCACAGCCACACGGCCGCGCCGCTGGCGTCGGTGATCTGATGCGGGCTCCCAAGATGATCCGGCGCGATATAGAATCGCGCGCCCGGCTGATGCACGGCGACCGGCAAATCGCCGAGCCAGACCGTCTCCTGCAGAAGGTTGCCGCTGCCGTCGTATTTTCCGATCGGATGACCCGCCTCGTCGTAGACGAAGAAGAATTGCGGAGCACCGGCCGCAACCTGGGAAATCCGCTGACCGAGACCGTTGATCAGCCAGGTTGTGCCAATCGCTCCGACGAAGGACTCCGTAAGACGGTTTCGCGCGTCGTAGGAGAAGCTGTAATCGGCGGACGGCGACGAATAAGAGCGCATGTTGCCGGTGGCATCATAGGTGAAACTCTCGCTCAGGCTGCCGCCGATGCCAAGCAGGCGATTGCTGGCGGCGTCGTAAGTATAGGTCAGCGCGACAGGTGACGTTCCATTGGTCACATAACCCGTTCGATTGCCGTCGGCATCATAAGTGTAGGTTTGCATGGCCGCGCCGTTTGCGTAAGTGTGCAAGCGGTCGAGCGCGTTATAGCTGAAACTCTCGGCGGGAAAGCCGGTCTCCGTCATGCCGGTAACGCGGCTCGCCGCGTCATAACTGAGTGCGATATTGTCGCCGGCGGGCAGCGCCAAACCCGTAATCCGCCCGTCCAGATCGAAGGTGCGTTGATAGGATGCGCCGTTGCCTGCCGTCCATCCCGACGCCATGCCGAAAGGCACGTAGGTCACGCCCGTGACCAGCGTCTGGCCGTTCGCCGTCACGCTGCTTACCCGGCCCGCAGCGTCGTAGGCATACACAACCTGCTTGCCCGATGGATAAGTGATACTCGCCAAACGTCCGCCGGCGTCATAGCCATAGATCGTGGTCAGTGTCACCGCGCCGGCGGTCTGCTGCTTCTGCGTCACGTGGCCATTGGCGTCGTAACTATAGACGGTCGAACCGGTCACGTCCTTGATCTTGGTCAGACGCCCAATGCCGTTTGCGCCCTGATCATAATGCCAAACGATGCTCGTGCCGTCGGCGAAGGCCGCGTGCGTCTTGCGGTTCAGGGCATCGTAGCTGTAGGCCGTCGTGTTGCCGCGCGCGTCGGTGGACGTGACGACGTTGCCGGCGGCGTCGAAGGTTCTGTTGGTCGTGCCGGTATCGGGGCTTGCAAGCTGCAATTGGTCGTCGAGCCCATTCCACGCATAGGCCGTCTTCAAATCGCGCGGATCGGTGACCGAAGTCAGATGATCGTTGGCGTCGTAGCCGTAAAATGTGGTTCCACCCTTCGGGTCGATCGCCTCCGCTAAACGATTGAGCGCGTCATATGTGTAATTGGCCAAATGGTTCAGCGGATCGGTGACCGCGGTCAGATTGGCCTGCTTGTCATAGCCGTAAACGGTCGTCTGACCCTCCGCTCCGATCATCCTTTTCAGCCGGTTGAGGGCGTTATAGGCGAAAGAACGCGTTTGACTCAGCAAGCCGGCCTCGCCGAACGCCTGTTCCTTGATGTGGTTGCCCGCCGCGTCAAGCGTATAGGTGATGTGGTTGCCCAGCGCGTCCGCGATTCCCGTCAGACGATGTGCCTGATCGTAGGTATAGATCAGAGTGGAGTTGTCCGGCAGGGTCACCTTGATCAAATTCCCCGCCGCGTCGTAAGCGTAGACGGTCCTGAGCGTCCCAACCGTGTAAGACGTCAAGCGGCCGCGCGCGTCATAGGTCAGCGCCGTCGTGACGCCATTCGGATCGATGATCGTCAGGGGCCTTCCCGCGCGGTCGTAGCTCGTGATGCTCGTCACATGCCCAAGCGCATCCGTGACGCTCTTCAGATTTCCCTTCGCGTTATAGGCGTAATTGGTGACGTTGCCGCGCGGATCGGTTGCGGTCAGCACTTCGCCAATCGCGTTGTAGGTGTAGGCGAAGTTGCGCGTCACCGCGCCCGCCGTGATCGTCTTGGTCAGCAAGTTGCCATTGGCGTCATAGGTGAAAGCGGTGGTCCTGTTCGGCTGCGTGATTTGCACCGGCAAGCGGAATGTCCCGTTCCAGACAATGCTTGAAGTGCGCGCCAGCGGCGTGCCGGCAGCCTCGGTGACCGTCGTCGGCAGGCCGTGGCCGTTATTGACAAAGGTCGTGAGGTTGCCGTTCCAGTCCGTCTCGCTCGTGACATAGCCATTGCTGTCGTAGGTGAACTTGCGGACCGCCGCGGCGGTCGTGGCCGTGGCAAGCCGGTCGATTTCGGTAATGTTGCCGAACCCGGGATAGGCCTCCTGCAGGCCGAGCGGTTGGGTCACTGTAGGGCTGCCAAGGCCACCGCTGCCGTAGTTGACTTTCGTCAGACCGGCGCCGCCCGCGTGCTGGCTCGACGTGGCTCGGGGGAAATTGAGCGTGTGGTCGTATGTCCAGGTCGCAAAGTGGTTGCCGTTCTCGTCGATGATGCCGGTCACCGGCGGCCCAGCCGCGTCGCAGCAGTAAGTATCTTCATAAAGATAACTTTGACTTGTCGCCGGACTTGTCGAATAGCCGACCCGGGCTAAAGCTAGTGGGACCGTAGGATTGGGAGTACCGACATAAGTGTAAGTTAGAACCAGGCCATCCGGGGCCGTGATCGAACTGATCTGCCTATTGCTGCCCCACGCAATAGTTAAGGCTCTCCCGTAAGAGTCGGTCACCGAAGTCAGTTGGGGACTGATGTTCACATTGTAATGTAATGTTTGAGTGTATCCATCGCGGGCCTTGATTGTCATCAACTGGCCCAAAAAGCCGCCATCCACAGGTATATAGGTCTCGACGTTGTCGTTCCAATCAGTCAGTATCCAGTTCGGGCCTGACCGCGTCAGCCGCAGATCGAAATTGCTTGGGCCTTTCCAGCCGCCCTTCCCGTCCGGAACGAAAATAATGTCCTTTCCATCCGCGCGATAGGCGTCGACCTCGGAAGGTAAAGAGCTGAGGTCTAGAAACCGGTCATAAGTCCAACGCCAGTTCCCCAGCGAGTTGGAAGGGACTGCAAGCGAAGTGTCGAAATAACGCGTAACGGCGAGCTGATTCTGCCCAACGGTCGTAAAATCGGTAACCTTCTCGTACATCCAGCCGAACGGGAGGTTGATCGGCTCGCCGCAGTTGGTCCAACCTGGCGGCGGGCAATCGCCTTTGTTGATCCCCGCGTTGCTCGCGCGGGCAGGCGGCGCCGCGATGGTGCACAGCAAGGCGAGAAGGCCAACCAGAACGGAAGCGCTGCCAAGAAACCGCTTAAAAATTCCACTCATCTTCTCCCTGCTGCAAGCGGGAATGAAACGTGATACATCCATGGTATTGTTATTCATCAGTGCTATATTGGGCAACAAACCGGCAATCCTAAACTTGCTAGCCGCTATAACGGTTCCGTCAGAAATGCAATGGGTGAGTTTCCGGCTTATTGGCTCAAAGTCTTTCTATCAGCAGACATTGCGGCATACCAATAAGCCACCGGCTATGGGCTACATCAGCCGAAATTAGAAATTCTATTGCGCGTAGGGTTATGACTACCCTTACCCGGCAAATTTATTTACGCGCGGGCGCGCGAATGAGGCGCAACTTCCATGGCTTATATTATTTTGCATATTAGTCTGGCATTCCCCAGATAACCGGGAATGTGCCAAGCGCGTATCATTGATCTCCTGCCGTGACATCGGACATTCGTCCTATACCGGCATTATTTTCCGGATCGCCCGCTTATTGAGGTTGAGATTGCCGCGCTGCGGCGCTGCTGTGGTGCTCCGGCACACCAAAACCAGTGACATGGGCGGATCGCGCACCGGACAATACAGAGTCGGTTGTGATCAAGACGCACTTCTCCCTTAGTTTTTGCTCGACGCATGACGACCGAACACTTCACGCAGGCGCTGGATTGGGCGGCGGCCGCAGGTCGGCGATCATTCGTAGGATGTCCGCGAAGAGATTTTTCGGAATGGCGACTTCGGCCATCTGAAACGCGACATAGCGGCCATGGCTCACGATCTTCGCGCCGATCTTGATCAGCTTTTCCTTCAGGCTCGTCAGTGACCAATCCTTTATCGGTTCGGGCGTCGCCAGCGTGCGCAGAAAATTACCGAGATTGTAGGCCAGCGCATGAAGCTGGAGACGGACGGCGTTAGCAGCGAACGACCGACATGATAGCCGGGTCCACTTGATTGCGCCTTTTCCTTCCTTGATCCATTGCTCACACGTGCCGCGCTTGTTGTAGAAGGCGACGACATTCTCGGCGGAGCGCGCCATGTTCGTCACGATGAAGCCGACGCGCGGATAAAGCTCGCCCGGATGCCATTCGACCTTGGCGATCACCCGACGCGGCTGCGACCAGCTTCCCGCTTGATAGGTGAAACTTGCATGGGATCGGCAGACGTCATTGGACGGGCGACCAACCGGGCGTTTGAGCAGATAGCCGATCCTCTCTTGCAAGATGTGATTGGCGGGCAGACGGATCGCATATTTGATCCGTTCTGCCTCCAGATATTCGTAAACTTCGGGGTTTGCGAAGCCGGCGTCGGCGCGGAAATAAATGCGTGAGACCTTGCCTTGATACCGCGCCACGACCGGCTTCAGCACCGCCTCCCATCCATCGGCGCTGTGAACATTGCCGGGGCGCAGGGCGCAGCGTTCCAAATCGCCATATTGGTTGAAAACGAACAGCGGATGATAGCAGGTGCAGTCATAGTGACCGTTCCAGACACTGTGTTCCTGTTCGCCATGCGTCGGGCTCACGCTCGAATCCATGTCGAGCAAGATACCTCTCGGCGGACGGCGACCATGAACGCTGTCGATCCATTTGCCGGAGAGATCAGCGAGCGCCGAAAGGTTCTTTTCCGCCGTGAGCCAGCGCGTCTCAAAGCGGCCCATCTGGCTCGGCGAAGCCGCTGCATCCGAGGCCGCCTTTCCGCCGACTATCCACCGCATCGCGGGATCATGGCGCAGGCGTTGAGCGTCGTTCACGTCTTCATATCCGGCAAGTCGCCCAAATATGGATTGCCGCAACATCCCGACGAGTGCATGCCGGCCATTCTTGCCAGTGCGTGCGTCGGAGAGCGCATCACCCGCCATCGCGCTGAGGCACAGCGCGTCGTCCAGTTCCCGGTATGCGAGCAAGCCTGCGTCGGAGGTAACCACCGATCCGCGAAAGTGAAGCAACAATCGGCGGTCGAAATCGAGCCTGAGAGCGCCATCATACGATTCACCCGCCGGGTTCGCCATGACGGCCTCATTCGATCCGAAATAACATGCTGATTATGTTAGCTGAATCGCGGCATCGACACTGCAAATTATTGCCTCATCCGGCGTATGCGGGTTAGTGTCCGTCCGAAGAGATATTGAATCTTATGAGTCATTTGTGATTCAAGGGTGGTTTCCCGATTCGAAGGGGGTCCCCCATGTGGACGGTGAAGAATCGCGGGCGGTACGACCGCGGCAAGTTACGATATCCGAGCGATCTGACCGACTCCGAATGGGAGCTGGTTGAACCGCTCATTCCACCGGGCAAGCGCGGCGGTGGCAAGCGGACCGTGGTGATGCGTGAGGTGGTGAACGGCCTCATGTACATTTTGTCGACCGGCTGTCAGTGGCGGGCGATCCCGAAGGACCTGCCGCCGAAGAGCACGATCTACGACTATTTCGACCTGTGGACCTACGACGGCACATTGGAGGATATCCACCACGCCCTTTATGTGAAGTGTCGCGAGCAGGCCCAACGGGAGGCCAGCCCGACCGCCGCCGTCATCGATAGCCAAAGCGTGAAAAGCGCCGAAAAAGGGGGGCCTGCATCGATCCGCACGGCTATGATGCGGGCAAGAAGATCAAGGGTAAGAAGCGACATATTCTCGTAGACACGTTGGGCTTGCTGCTTCATGCCGTTGTCCATCCGGCCGATATTCAAGATCGCGATGGCGGCATTCTCGTCATGGCGACCCTGTTCGGGATGTTTCCTTTCTTGAAAAAGCTCTTCGCCGACGGCGGCCATCAAGGACCCGAATTCAACCAGGCTTTGGCACGAGTGCTCCCGCATCTGAAAGCTGAAATCGTCAAGCGTTCCGATCACGCCAAGGGATTTGTGGTGTTGCCCAAACGCTGGATCGTCGCGCGCACTTTCGCTTGGCTCAATCGATGTCGAAGGCTCGCCAAGGACTGGGAGAACCTCAATCGAAAAGCGCTCGCATACTTGCGCCTCGCCTCAATCCGCCTCATGCTCAGAAGAGACTTTGTAATCCCGCATGAAGTCACCGGACAGACTCTGAGCCTCCCTAAAGGAATGGTTGATTTTAGTTGACAAAATTAAGTAGATTATGCGCGACGTGAGAAAAATTAGCAAACCGCAAACGGGCCGTCAGTTCGAACTAACCGACATCCGCCCGATGCCAACTTTGTTAAGACTGAGCTTGCCACTTTCGACGGATTTTGGCAACGCCGAACCCTCGACAGAGGGGCTCTCCTGCACCCAAGCCAGTGATATCGGCGCGCCGAGCGCCGAAAATATCGATTTTGGTGGCGTCACGTACCTCTCCCTTGGTTTTTGATCGGACACAAAACAATCAAGCGCTTCACATCGAAAGGGCCGCCGGCGATGGCCGCAGTTCCGCGACCAGCCGCAGGATATCGGCGAACAGAGTTCTCGGAATTGCGACCTCGGCCATCTGGAAGGCGACATAACGGCCGTGGCTAACTACCTTCGCGCCGATCTTGATGAGCTTCTCTTTCAGGGTTGTCAGCGACCAGTCTTTGATCGGCTCGGGCGTTGCCAGCGTGCGCAGAAAGTTGCCGAGATTGTAAGCGAGTGCGTGAAGCTGAAGACGAACCGCGTTGGCGGCGAACGACCGACATGACAGCCGTGTCCATTTGATCGCGCCTTTCCCCTCCTTAATCCATTGCTCGCACGTGCCGCGTTTGTTGTAGAAGGCAACGACATTTTTGGCAGGCCTCGACATGTTGGTGACGACGAAGCCGACGCGTGGATAGAGTTCGCCTGGATGCCATTCTACCTTGGCGATCACCCGGCGGGGTCTCGACCAACTTCCTGCTTGGTAGGTGAAGCTTGCATAGGATGGGCGCACGTCATTCGACGGGCGGCCAACGGGGCGGTTGAGCAAATATCCGATCCGTTCCTGCAAGACGCGGTTGGCGGGCAGACGGATCGCATATTTGATCCCCTCGGCTTCGAGGAACTCGTAGACTTCAGGAGTTGCAAAGCCGGCGTCGGCGCGAAAATAAAGGCGCGTGACTTTGCCACGATACCGCGCCACGACGGGCTTCAGCACCGCGTCCCACCCCTCGGCGCTATGGACGTTCCCGGGACGCAGCGAGCATCGTTCCAGATCACCGAACTGATTGAACAGAAACAGCGGATGATAACAGGTGCAGGCGTAGTGACCGTTCCAGACGCTGTTCTCCTGCTCGCCATGTGTCGGGCTGACGCTCGAATCTATATCGAGCACGACGCCTCTGGGCGGACGGCGACCATGGACACTATCGATCCAGTGGCCGGAAAGATTAGCGAGAGCGGAAAGGTTCTTTCCAACGGCGAGCCACTTGGTCTCGAAGCGGCCCATCTGGCTCGCAGATGCACCACGACCCCAAGCCGCTTTGCCGCCGACTATCCAGCGCATCGCGGGATCATGGCGTAGGCGTTCGGCGTCGTTCACATCCTCGTATCCAGCGAGGCGTCCGAACACAGACTGTCGCAACAAGCCGACGAGAGCATGCCGGCCGTTCTTGCCGGCGCGCGCGTCGGCGACCTGCGTCGGAGGTGACCACCGATCCGCGAAACTGGAGCATTATACCAAGTCTCGCTGATCACGACCGATAGGCCCACTCTCTTGTTCCGATGGAGATGATTTTCCAGGGCATGTCGATGAGCTTGTTCCAGGCGAAGCAGCAGTGGTCGAGAATGTCGTCGTAGGATTCGAAGACGCGGTTCGAGAGCCAGTTGTCGCGCATGAATTGCCAGATGTTCTCGACCGGATTGAGCTCGGGCGATTTCGGCGGCAACGGCAAGAGCGTGATGTTGTCCGGGACGGGAAGCTTCGCCGAGACATGCCACCCGGCCTGATCGAGAAGAACGAGCGCATGCGCGCTTGGTGCGACCGCAAGCGAGATTTCTTCGAGATGCAGGGCCATGGCCTCGCTGTTGCAGGAGGGTAGTACGAGCCCGGCGCCTTTTCCTTCGGCCGGGCAGATGGCGCCGAAAATATAGGCTGAACTCGTCCTCTGGTCGTGCGGCGCCGAAGGCCGTGTCCCGCGTTTCGCCCATCGGCGGGTGACCTTGTTTTTCTGCCCGATCCGAGCTTCGTCTTGAAACCAAATCTCTATCGGCTTGCCAGGAGCCTCTTTTGCGGCGGTCTCCTCCACGAGGGCGAGAAAGTTTTTTTAAAAGCCGCCGCGGCTTCCTCGTCTTGCGCATGATGGCGCGGTCGCGCCGAGAGCTTGCGAAAGCCCATATGCCGCAGCTCGCGGCTGAGCGTCGGCTTGGAGATCGAAACCCGGAACTCTTCGAAGAGCCACTGCGCCAGATCGATCAGCCGCCAGCGGACGACGCCATGCAGGGCGGGAATTGGCCCATCTTCCACGACCTGCCGCAAGGCTTGGCGCTGGCGCTCGCCGAGGATGCTGGGAGCGCCCGGCGCTTTGCCGGTCAAGAGACCATCAGGACCTTTGGCGTTGAAACGGACAACCCAGTCGCGCACGATCTGCACCCCGACCCCGCCGATCCGCGCCGCATCCGGCCGCGAGCCGCCATCATAAATCTCGGCCAATGCCAAGAGACGCCGGGTCTGATCGGGGTCACGCGATCGCCGCGCCAGCATGCGCAGGCCAATCGTGTCAAAGTCAGAGCGAAGCGGAACCGGAGTTGACATGGCAAACTCTCCCAAAAGCTGTTTGCCATGGTGAATCAGATAAATGCCGATTTGGGAATCCGCCTCAGGAGTCAAACTTTCAGAGACTTGGTATTAGCAGGTTGTTGAAAAAAGTTCTTTCCTTGGTTTCGTTAGCATGATTCCCTCGCGTTGAAGCAAGACGGATCGGAATAATGCGCGGGATGGATGAGAGATCAGGGTTGCTATTTTCATACGTCGATCTTGAGGGGCGGGTTCCGGGTTCGCACCCACTGCGCGCGGTCCGCCTCATTGTGAACGAGGCATTGAGCATTCTGACTGCGAGGTTTGAGGCGCTTTACTCGCCCTTCGGGCGACCCTCGATTCCGCCCGAGCAGTTACTACGAGCAATGCTTCTGCAAGCGTTCTACTCGATCCGCTCCGAGCGGCAGTTGATGGAGCGGCTCGACTTCGACCTGTCTTTCCGCTGGTTCGTCGGGCTCGGCATCGACGATGCTGTTTGGGATCACTCGACCTTCTCCAAAAACCGCGACCGACTCCTTGATGGCGATGTCGCCGCAGGCTTTTTGTGCGCTGTGCTGGAGCGGCCCAAGGTGAAGCGGCTCTTGTCGACCGAACACTTCTCGATTGACGGCACTCTCATCGAGGCCTGGGCCTCGATGAAGAGCTTCAAAGCAAAGGAACCACCGCAGGATGATTCGAAGAGGGATCCAAATGAGCGCCCGGCTAAAGAGGGACACAACGCCGAAGTCGACTTCCACGGCGAGAAGCGCTCGAACGAGACACACGCCTCGACGACCGATCCGGACGCACGGCTCTACCGCAAAAGCCCAGGACAGGGCGCGAAGCTGTGCTTCATCGGCCATGTTCTCATGGAGAACCGCGGCGGCCTTGTGGTCGATGCCGAACTCACCCGCGCCACCGGTTACGCCGAGCGGTATGCGGCGCTGGAGATGATCAAGGGCGTGACCGGCGAGGATGGGACGACGCGACGCATCACGGTTGGCGGCGACAAGGGCTTCGACACAGCGGACTTTGTGATGGAGTTGCGGGAACTCGGTGCCGTGCCGCATGTCGCACAGAACACAAAGGGCCGCCGCTCGGCCATCGACGGGCGCACGACGCGCCATCCCGGCTATGCCGTCAGCCAGCGCATCCGCAAGCGGATTGAAGAGGTGTTCGGCTGGACAAAGACGGTCGCAGGCCAAAGGAAGACGCGATTTCGGGGCCTGCCACGTGTGCGATGGGCCTTCACCTTCGCCATGGCGGCCTACAATTTGATCCGTCTCCCTAAGCTCCTCGGGGCGATAGTGGCATGACCTATACGTTTCACGTCGTTGTCGAACGTGAGGCCCATCAATGGCGCGCCTACTGCCCCGCCTTCGAAAGCTATGAAGCCTCAACCGGAGGTCAAACGCGGGAAGAAGCCCTGGCCCACATCCATTCCGTCATTATAACCCTCGAGCAGATCTTAGCCCAGGGAGCACTGGTTCCAGTGGATGTCGAAATTTCCAATGGCACCCTGATTTCAGTAGAGATCTGAGCCACCGACCGGATTTTTCAACATGCTGTTAGTCGGCGGTCGAAATCCAGTCGAAGAACCTCGCCACTCGATTCACCCGTCGGGTTCTCCATGGCCGCCTCATCCGATCCAGAATAACATGCTGATTATGTTAGCTGAATCGCGGTCCTTGCGCCGCAAATTAGTGCGTCATCCGGCGCATGCGGGGTTACGGCTGTCCTTTCTTGCAGTAGCATCTGCCGTGATCCTACCTTTGCTATCGGCGGGAGCGTGGCAACGGGTCAGGTGGAGTTAAGGAGCTGCGGCACCACGCCAACGAAAATTTGCCTGCTCAATCACCAGTCCCGCGTTGACAGCGGCTGTTCGTGCCGAGTTCCGGGCCACCGCTCGCGAGGTTCTGTGACGCAGTGAATTGCCTCTGGGGTTGAGCCTGCACGAAGCAATGGCGGGGTCAAAACTCGGCCATTGTCTTGCCGCAGGCCACAGCGAAATTCCTGAGATTGCGGCCGAAAACGCCTCGGACGTCACACGGGAGGTCTGCGGCAAGCGCTGAATATCTTCATCGCCGACGTAATTGCCAAGGACGACGAAGCCCGCTCGACTTCCGCTTTGGATCATTAGAAGAAATTCAAACTGAGACACTACCGCGATTCGGGAACGCTTGTGGAATTTAAAAAATGAGAACTCGCGCGTGCTCGCCGCTACCCTTCGCGCGCGCCAGCGTCGAGAATCCAGGTCCGGTCGCAAAACGCCACATAGAGCCGTTCCTGCCCTAGGGCGGCGCCGAGTTCGACCGCAAGTTCGTTCAACATCGCCTCGATCTCCTGGTCGGGCAGATGTCCCAGATAGGCATGCACCGCCTCGCCGGTGAACACCGCGACCGGTTCCCGGTCGGAGCCGGCCGAGCCGTCCGGACGGGGCCAGGCGTAAGTCACCTCGGCGCGGGTGAACATGCCGGAAAGCGCCGGCAGGTGGGCCCCCACCCGGCGGCTCATCCAGGCCCGCGCCGTGCGCACCGCCTCTGAAAGGTCGTAGACCCGCCCCTCTTCATCCCAACCCTCGCGCAGGCCGACCGTGATCCTGAAATCACGCCGCGGCCCTCGCGAGCCGTCCACGAGAGCATAGTCCTCGCGCCGCGGCGCAGGCGAGCGCCGCGCAATTCCTTCGGTCATTTCTCGCTCCCTCGTGCTTGCAAACGCGCTTGCCTGATTGCCCGGGATGTCCCGGCGGAAGCGATGGTTTTCAGGACGCCAGCCTGCGCCAAACGCTCGCCAGCCAGGGCTGCTGTTCGCGCGGCACGCCGTCAGGACGGTAATAATGGGTTAGTTCCACGAATCCCGCGGCCGACGTATAGCGACGCCAACTTGCAAGATCATGATACACGCCATAGCGCCCGCTATTCCAGCCTTCTTCATTACCCCCGCGCGGGTTCGAGCTAAACAGCACGCCACCCGGTTTTAGCGTGGCGTGGAGTTCCAGCAATACACGCGGCAGCTCCTGGCTTGGGACATGAAACAACGCGGCGTTGGCGAACACGCCATCGAAATATTTTTCCGGCAGTTCGAGCTTGAGGAAATCCTGCTGCCATACTTCGCAGCCGCTATGGGCGCGCGCCATTGCCGCAAAATGCACGGCGCCTTCCAAACCGATTGCGATGTGACCTTGCTCCGCAAACGCCTTGAGGTCGCGCCCTGGTCCGCAGCCAAAATCGAGTATTGTGAACGGCGGCTCACCCTCGATATGCCGCAACAGCGCCTCGATGTTCTGGCTGACATTGTGATCGCGCGTGCCTTCCCAGAAATCTCTAGCACACTGATTGTAGTGCTCCAGCGTGAGGCGGGCGATTTTTTGCAGGTCTTGCGGATGCAGTTTCATACTTCACCTCACTCGCGCCTGTGTGCCTCGCGCTTGCAGCTGGCCCCTATTTGTTTGAGACGGCACCGATCCACCGGCCGGTACAAGCCTTGATTCATCTTGCGCCTTGCTCCGCTCGCCAGGTTTCCGGCAATTTGCGCGGCCTACCGGAAATCCCGTATCTTCACCTTGATCATGTCGATGTGGAGATTGGGGATGTGAATGTCGCGCGGCTTGGGCTCCCCGGGCGGAAGACTCCTCAAATCGAGGCCCGGACTGCCGTGGTGGAACTTGTCGCCGTGGCCGTGCGGCAGCGGGAACGTGACGTCTCTATCGCCAACGCTCGCGAGCGCCTGCGACAAGTCGGTCAGGTGCTGGGCGACGAGATGGACGACCTCGCCTTCGCGCTGGATGCGGCCGTTGACCTCCATCATCCTGGCCGAGAGAATAATCCGGCGCTGCTTCTCATAGAGCTTCGGCCAGATGACCAGGTTGGCGATGCCGGTCTCGTCTTCGATGGTGATGAACATCACGCCCTTGGCGGAGCCCGGCATTTGCCGCACGAGCACGAGGCCGGCGGTCCGCAGCCAGCGCCCGTCGCGGGCTTGCATCGCCTCGGCGCAGGGGACGATGCGCTGGCGGCGGAGGTCCCCACGGAGGAAAGAGACCGGGTGGCTGCGCAGCGTTAGACCCGACATGGCCGTAGTCCTCGACCACCTCGCCGCCGGCGGTCATGGGCGTAGCGCCACCGCCGGCTCTTGGGCCTCCGGCACGGCTTCGGCCTCGCGAGTCGAGGCGGCCGCAAACAGAGGCAGCGGCTCGTCGCGCAACGCCTTGATCGCCCAGAGCGCCTCGCGCCGCGCGAGTTTTAGGGACGGCCGGAAGGCGTCTGCCTCGGCGAGCCGCACGAGCGACGCGGCCGGAACACCGGCGCGGCGCCAGAGATCATCGATAGAGGCGAACGGTTGGTCCGCCCGCGCGGCGACGATGGCGGCGGCATCGGTATTGGCGAGACCGCGGACCATGCGCAAACCGAGCCGGACAGCGAAGCGGTCTTCCCGGCCGGTCGGCTCCAGCGTGCAGTCCCAGCGCGAGGCGTTGACGCAAACAGGCCGGACATCGACGCCATGATCGCGGGCGTCACGCACGATCTGGGCCGGTGCGTAGAAGCCCATCGGCTGGGCATTGAGAAGCGCGGCGCAGAAGACATCTGGGTGATGGCATTTGAGCCAAGACGAGGCATAGGCGATCAGCGCGAACGACGCCGCGTGGCTTTCCGGAAATCCGTAACTGCCGAAGCCCTCCAGTTGCTTGAAGGTCTTCTCGGCGTAATCCCGCTCATAGCCATGGGCGATCATGCCTGAGACCAGCTTGTCGCGGAATTTCGAGACGCCGCCGGTATGTTTGAAGGTCGCCATGCTCCGTCTCAGCTGGTCGGCTTCGCCGGCCGTGAAGCCCGCGCATTCGATGGCGACGCGCATGGCTTGTTCTTGAAACAGCGGTACGCCCAAGGTCTTGCCAAGCACCTTCTCCAGCTCGGACTTGGGATAGATAACCTTCTCCTTGCCTTCGCGCCGGCGCAGATAGGGATGCACCATGTCGCCCTGGATCGGGCCCGGCCGGACGATGGCGACCTCGATGACAAGGTCATAGAAGGTGCGCGGCTTGATCCGCGGCAGCATCGCCATCTGCGCGCGGCTCTCGATCTGGAAGACACCGAGCGTGTCCGCCTTGCGGATCATCGCGTAGGTGTGTGGATCCTCGGCGGGGATGGTGGCGAGATCGAGCGCGATGCCTTTGTGCTTGGCGAGCAGATCGAGGCCGCGCTTCATGCACGACAACATCCCGAGGGCGAGGCAATCGACCTTCATGAATTTCAGCGCGTCGATGTCGTCCTTGTCCCATTCGATCACTTGGCGGTCCTTCATCGCGGCAGGCTCGATCGGGACGAGCTCGTCGAGCCGGTCGTGGGTGAGGACGAAGCCGCCGGGATGCTGCGAGAGATGGCGCGGCGTGCCGATCAACTCGCGGGCGAGATCCATGGCGAGCCGCAGGCGCCGGTCGCCGAGATTGAGATTGAGATCCTCGGCGTGTTTGGTCTCGACACCTTGCTCAGACCACCCCCAGATTTGCGAGGACAGCATTTTGGTGAGGTCTTCCGGCAGGCCGAGCGCCTTGCCGACATCGCGCAACGCCCCCTTGGCGCGGTAGCGGATCACCGTCGAGCAAAGCGCGGCATGGTCGCGGCCATAGGTGTCGAACACCCATTGCATGACGATCTCTCGCCGCTCGTGCTCGAAATCCACGTCGATATCGGGCGGCTCGCGCCGCTCCTCCGAGACGAAACGCTCGAACAAAAGATCGTTGCGCTCGGGGTCGATCGAGGTGATGCCGAGCACATAGCAGACGGCGCTATTGGCGGCCGAGCCGCGGCCCTGGCAGAGAATGTCCTGGCCGCGGGCGAAGCGGACAATCGAGTTCACCGTCAGGAAATACGGTGCGTAGCCGAGCTTCTCGATCAGGCGCAGCTCGTGGGTGAGGGTCGCCACCACTTTATCGGGCACGCCTTCGGGATAACGCTCGGCGGCACCGTCCCAAGTGAGTTTTTCGAGCGCCTGGTGCGGCGTCAAGCCAGGCATGGCCGCTTCTTCCGGATATTGATAGGCGAGTTCGTCGAGCGAAAAGCGGCAGCGCTCGGCGATTTCAACCGTGCGCGCCAGCGCCTCGGGATAGCGACTGAAAAGACGCGCCATTTCTTCCGGCGATTTCAGATAGCGATCGGCATGGCGCTCGCGGCGAAAGCCGGCGTCATCGATGGTGCAATTGTGCCGGATGCATGTGACGACATCCTGCAGGATACGCCGCGCCGGAACATGGAAGAGGACATCGTTGGTGACGACGGTTGGCACGCCCGCCCGCGCCGCCATGGTCGACAGCTCATGAAGGTGCAGCGCATCGTTCGGCCGCCGGCGCAAGGTCAGCGCCAGATAGGCGCGGTCGCCGAAAGCTTCCGTGAGGCGGCGAAGGCGCAGCCCGCAACTATCGTCCGCCTCGTCGGGGACGAGCACCGCGATCAGCCCCTCGCTATAAGCGGCGACATCGGACCAATCGAGCCGGCATTGCGCCTTGCCGCCGCGCTTCTTGCCGAGCGACAGCAGCCGACAGAGCCGCGCGTAAGCCGGCCGATCAGTTGGATAGACGAGAATGGACATGCCATCGGCAAGGTCGAGGCGGCAACCGACAATCAGGCGTATGCCCGTGGCCTTGGCGGCTTCATGGGCGCGGACGATACCGGCAAGGCTGTTGCGGTCGGCGATCGCCAGCGCCGCGATGCCGAGCTTTGCGGCCTCGGGGAACAATTCCTCGCAGGAGCTCGCGCCGCGAAGAAAGCTGAAATGCGAGGTGCATTGCAGCTCGGCATAGCGCGCCGCGCTCATCCGAAAATCCCGTGCAGGAACCAGCGGTGCGAGCCGGTGGCGGCGTCCTCGCCATCGCCGGCGCGGTAGATCCAGAAGCGCTCGCCCGCCTCATCCTCGATGCGGAAATAGTCGCGCACCGCGGAGAGCTCGGCGTCGCGTTTCCACCATTCGCCGAAGACGCGCTCGGGGCCGTCGGCGCATTTCACGCACCGCCTTATGCCGCGCCAGGTGAAGCTGACGGGAGGATGATCGGGCAGCAACGCGACCGTCTCGATCGGCTCGGGTGCCGGCAACAGGCGCGAGGGACGCGGCCAAGGGTCCGGCCAAGGATCTGGCCAAGTCTCGCCGGTATCGGGCGCCGCCGGCGCGATCTTCTGAACCGAGCGTTCCGGCACGTCGCTCGCGACCGGAGCGAAGCGATAGAGATGCTGTTCGCCTACTCTATTGGCGAGCGTGTCGATGAGGCCGGAGACACCCGCCTCTGGTTCTTCGATGAGCGAGGAGATCGTCTGTTTTTGCGCAAGCGGCTCGGCGAGCGTGGGGGCAAGGCGCATGATCTCGATGCCGAAGCCCGGATCGATGGCCTCAAACTTGTCGCACAAGAGCCGCGTCAGACGCTTCGCATCGCGCACCGGCAAGGCCGTCCCGATGCAGATGGCCTCGATACGGTTATCGACCCGGTGAAAGAGCAAATCGAGACGCCGAGCACCGAGGCCTTTGGTCTCCAGCATCTCACACAGTTGGGTTACCAGCTTGCTCGTGGTGCGGGCAATGGTCTCTGCCGCGCTGATCGGCTCGGCGAAGACGCACTGGGCCTCGATGAGGTCCGGTGGGCGAACCGGATCAATCGGCTCGCTGAGGCGTCCCATGGCCTGATCGAGGCGGCGGCCAAGTTCGGGACCGAAGCGCAAGGCAAGCGGCGCGCGGGGTTTTGCCGCCAGTTCGCCGATGCGCTCGAAGCCGAGGACGGACAAGTCCTCCACCATATTTTTGGGCAGACGCAGGGCGGCGATCGGCAGATCGAGAATGGCCTTCTCGCTTTCTTCCGCTGGGATGACGATGGCGGGCCGCGCCCCATAACGGGCAAAGGCATGGGCGGCACCCCAGCTGTCGGCGAGTGCCGCGCGGGTAGCGATGCCGGAAGCGGCGAGCCGCTCAACCATCCCCTGCAGCATGGCGTCTTCACCGCCATGGAGATGGGCGGCGCCCGTCGTATCAATGACAAGTCCATCCGGCGGATCGGCGGCGGCGACAGGCGCGTAGCGCCGCAGCGCCCAGAGCGCGAGCCGGTCGAGCGCTTCCGCGTCGGCGGCAGGCTCCGCGTCCCTGACGATGAGTCCCGGCACCAGGGCCTGCGCCTTGGCCGCAGGCACGCCAACGCGCAAGCCTGCGCGCCGCGCCGCCGCATCCGCGGCCAGGACCACCCGCCGCCTTCCCTCCCAGCCGACAAGGACGAGCGGCGCCTCAGCGGGCGGCGCGGCGCCGCCCAATTTCCTTCTGACCCGGTCCGTGGACCAGCTCGGCAGGAAGAGCGAGACGACCCTTGGCATCGCAGGCCTCCACTTCGAAATCGGCGCTTTCGCCGGCGCGGCACCGGATCAATTCGAGCCGCCATCGGGCGCGTCCAACGCCGGGAACAGGCAATTGGGTTGCGGGGAACGCGCTGACGCGCCAGCGCGTGACGGACGCCGTCGGCTGTCCGAAGTCGGCGGCCTCGGTGTGACGCCGCCAGCGGCGGATGGCGATGCCGATGGCGCCAGAGCTTTCGGCGGCAAGCTGAAGGCGGCGGGAGGCCGTCATCGAGAGCCGCGCGGCCTCGGCGACAACGGCGCCAAGCCCGCCATGCCGCAAACCCTCCTCGAAACAGGCAAGCACAGCCTTTTCGTCCCCCGCTTCGACATAGATCACGCGATCGGGCACGAGCCCGGCTTGCGCGAGGGCTGGGGCGAACAAGTCCGGGCGCGTGATGCACCACAGGACCTTTCCCCCCGCGCGCGCGGCAATTCCCGCCGCAAAGAGCGCCGCGGCCGCACCATTGATCGCGCCATTGCCGCCGCCGGCCACCTCATGCAGAGCGCCGAGCGCCAGTCCGCCTCCCGGCAGATGCCGGTCGATCTCCTTGATGCCGAAGGGCAGCACCATCTGCCTGCGCGCGGCCGCGCCTTCGAGACGCTGGATGCGCTCTCGAAGCTCTTCGACAATAGGAAGGCCGGTGGACGTCCTCATGTCCTTTGCAACTCGCTCGGGCGATGCTATGTTCCCTATTTGTTCCATTTACGCCGAGAGAGTCAATCGCTGATAAATTTCCATTTGAAGGGTCACTGAACCAGGCGGGGCCGCGCTCAAGCTGCAAAGGCCACTCTCGACGATGCGCTTGTCGTTGGAAAATTGGCAAGGGAGAGAGAAGAAAGATGAGGGAGGCCTCGCGGCCTGACGTTCATGCTTGCGCTGGAAAGTTATCGCGACAGGGCGAGGGGAAGCTTGCATATCTATTCACAAGAGGGCGATTATGCGGAACTTGACTACAATAGGCGAATCAGCTTAGCATCTGAGGCATGCATAAGATCAGGATTTATATTTGGAAATGCGCTTCCCTCTCATTCAAATCGTCATGGGCTGGGGCTACTGGCCTGTCCGGAACTATCCTAGGAGGGCTTGCTGTGGCGCTCCTAGGCTCAATTCACTTCATTGATAACGCAAGCCAATTTGGACCGGCAATTAACCCGCATACGCCGGATGAGGCAATAATTTGCAGCGTCGATGCCGCGATTCAGCTAACATAATCAGCATGTTATTTCGGATCGAATGAGGCCGTCATGGCGAACCCGGCGGGTGAATCGTATGATGGCGCTCTCAGGCTCGATTTCGACCGCCGATTGTTGCTTCACTTTCGCGGATCGGTGGTTACCTCCGACGCAGGCTTGCTCGCATACCGGGAACTGGACGACGCGCTGTGCCTCAGCGCGATGGCGGGTGATGCGCTCTCCGACGCACGCACTGGCAAGAATGGCCGGCATGCACTCGTCGGGATGTTGCGGCAATCCATATTTGGGCGACTTGCCGGATATGAAGACGTGAACGACGCTCAACGCCTGCGCCATGATCCCGCGATGCGGTGGATAGTCGGCGGAAAGGCGGCCTCGGATGCAGCGGCTTCGCCGAGCCAGATGGGCCGCTTTGAGACGCGCTGGCTCACGGCGGAAAAGAACCTTTCGGCGCTCGCTGATCTCTCCGGCAAATGGATCGACAGCGTTCATGGTCGCCGTCCGCCGAGAGGTATCTTGCTCGACATGGATTCGAGCGTGAGCCCGACGCATGGCGAACAGGAACACAGTGTCTGGAACGGTCACTATGACTGCACCTGCTATCATCCGCTGTTCGTTTTCAACCAATATGGCGATTTGGAACGCTGCGCCCTGCGCCCCGGCAATGTTCACAGCGCCGATGGATGGGAGGCGGTGCTGAAGCCGGTCGTGGCGCGGTATCAAGGCAAGGTCTCACGCATTTATTTCCGCGCCGACGCCGGCTTCGCAAACCCCGAAGTTTACGAATATCTGGAGGCAGAACGGATCAAATATGCGATCCGTCTGCCCGCCAATCACATCTTGCAAGAGAGGATCGGCTATCTGCTCAAACGCCCGGTTGGTCGCCCGTCCAATGACGTCTGCCGATCCCATGCAAGTTTCACCTATCAAGCGGGAAGCTGGTCGCAGCCGCGTCGGGTGATCGCCAAGGTCGAATGGCATCCGGGCGAGCTTTATCCGCGCGTCGGCTTCATCGTGACGAACATGGCGCGCTCCGCCGAGAATGTCGTCGCCTTCTACAACAAGCGCGGCACGTGTGAGCAATGGATCAAGGAAGGAAAAGGCGCAATCAAGTGGACCCGGCTATCATGTCGGTCGTTCGCTGCTAACGCCGTCCGTCTCCAGCTTCATGCGCTGGCCTACAATCTCGGTAATTTTCTGCGCACGCTGGCGACGCCCGAACCGATAAAGGATTGGTCACTGACGAGCCTGAAGGAAAAGCTGATCAAGATCGGCGCGAAGATCGTGAGCCATGGCCGCTATGTCGCGTTTCAGATGGCCGAAGTCGCCATTCCGAAAAATCTCTTCGCGGACATCCTACGAATGATCGCCGACCTGCGGCCGCCGCCCAATCCAGCGCCTGCGTGAAGTGTTCGGTCGTCATGCGTCGAGCAAAAACTAAGGGAGAAGTGCGTCTTGATCACAACCGACTCTGTATTGTCCGGTGCGCGATCCGCCCATGTCACTGGTTTTGGTGTGCCGGAGCACCACAGCAGCGCCGCAGCGCGGCAATCTCAACCTCAATAAGCGGGCGATCCGGAAAATAATGCCGGTATAGGACGAATGTCCGATGTCACGGCAGGAGATCAATGATACGCGCTTGGCACATTCCCGGTTATCTGGGGAATGCCAGATTAATGGAGCTGCGACAACGGCAATCTACGCCCTATGCGCATGGGCTATAATTTTTGTGTTGAGAAGTGTGTTCGTATCGCCATTTCAATTATGGTTGGCTAGTTACAATTTAGAAAACAGCCAAGGAGAAGCACTAAACGCTGTATTCAGTAGGGTTAGGCACCTTTCTGATGCAGTTGTTCAAACTACTGAGGAACATGACGTATGGAAGGCCGAAGTAAAGGCTTTGCCTGGATGGATTCAGTCTCAATTAACCGGAAAGATTTCATCCGCAGAAATAAATAATCTCCTCAATGGGCCATTCGGCCCAAGACTTATGTTCAGAGGTAATTTTGAGACTGAACAGATGAAAAATTATCTTCACTACCTTGGGCAACGGATAGGCCGATCAATTGAAAAACATTCTTAGCCCTGAGTCCGCCCCCGCCTCCGCCGGTCCTTTCTGCGTCTCAGCAACGTGCTATCGCGGCACCGAAGATGTCCGCGTTATCGCGGTTGTTGTAGCGCCATTCGAATTCAGCAACATACAGAGGCAGGTATTTGCGGCTAACTTTATGAAAGCTGCCCATAATGCCGCGCTTCAAGAGCGACCAGAAACCGTCAATCGTCTGAGTGTGGACCGCACCGTTGACATATTGGCCAGCGCTATGCCGGACTGTGCTGTGCTTTTTCAATTTGCAATATCCTGGGAAATCGTCAGTCGCGATCAGGCTGACTTTTTCAGAAATGGCTTCGTGGATGAAGCTGTTCAACGTTGCGGTATCGGCATGTTCGATGACGCGAGCCACGATGTTTCCTTTGCGCTCGACGGCGCCGACAACAATGTCCTTACCTTCTCCGCCGGTTCCCGGCGTGCGCTTATCCCAATGCCGGTTTTTGTTCTTGCCACCGATATATGTTTCATCAACTTCGACGATGCCCATGAGCTTGCGGAATTCAGGGTTGGCGAGCCCAGCGCGGATGCGGTGACACATATAATGCGCTGTCGCATAGGAACCGAAACCAAACATCCGATGCACCTGCAGTGCGGCGATGCCTTTCTTGCTGGTCAGCATCAGATATATAACCTTGAACCAAGTCCGCATCGGGATATTGGTATTTTCGAAGATCGTGCCGACAAGCACGGAGAACCGATAGCCGCCCTTTGGAACACATTTAGTGCATTGCCAATGGAAAGGTCGGTTAGTCACCGGATAAACGTTCTCATTGCCACAGCGCGGGCAAACGACGACGCCGCTTGGCCACCGGCGAGCGGTCAAATATTGTTTGCATGCATCGTCGGTCGGGAACAGCTTATCGAACTGCAAAACCGTCATCTGTTGGGTGAATTTGATCGCTCCCATAAGGGTATCTCCATGCTTGAAAAACATGCTACACCCTTTTTATAAATTAGTCAAGTTCCGCATACTCGCCCACTCAAGGGCCGCTTCAAAGGATGGCTGTCGCGTCATGAAGAGGCATGGATTTGAGCCTATCGGGAAGCCAAGTTCGATCGGCGCGTTGCCCGTCGCGAAGCAGCCGTCTTCAGCGTATTGAAGATTAGCGAGCGCGTGCGCATCGATGCTGGTGCCCGCATGCGCGGAATTTGCCGATGAGGAAGACCGGCCTTTGTGCAATTTGTATTCGGTGACGAAGGGCCAGCAGGCGATTCGCGAATTCACTGGCGCCATGCGCGACCGGACCGGCAATTTGCCGCCGCTCCCCAGCGTCTTTCCAGATTATGCCGCCCCGATTGTCAAAAACCAGCCCGAGGGCCGCGAGCTGACGATGGCGCGGTGGGGCATGCCCTCGCCTGTCTTTGCGCTGAAGGGCAAGAAATCCGATCCAGGCGTCACCAATGTCCGCAACGTCACATCCCCGCATTGGCGGCGCTGGCTTGCGATCGAGAACCGCTGCGTCGTGCCTTTCACGAGTTTTTCCGAAAACGAAGTGCTGCCGGACGGCACACGCCCTCCCGTTTGGTTCGCCTTCAACGAGACGCGGCCCTTGGCCTTCTTTGCCGGCATCTGGACGCGTTGGACCTCCGTCCGGAAGGTCAAGGAAGGCGAGACGACAAACGACATTTTCGCGTTTCTGACGACCGAACCGAACAAGGAGGTCGGGGCGATCCACCCGAAAGCGATGCCCGTTATTCTGATGACCCGGGAGGAAATCGACGTCTGGATGAGTGCACCGGCCGGGGAAGCGCTTAAGCTGCAAAAGCCGCTTCCCGACAATGCCCTCAAGATCGTCGCGAGGGGCGAAAGACAAGATGAGGGAGGCCTCGCGGCATGACGTTCATGCTTGGGCTGGAAGGTTATCGCGACAGGACGAGGAGCACCGTCGAAGAGCCGTCGGCGCTGCCTCCAACGCGTAGGCGCGGCATCGAAGCCGTCCCCAGGCGACTTCCCAAAGCTTGCCGGTCATGCCGCCCTTCCGCCACTCTCGAAGGTCTCGGCGCAATTTGACGATGCCCTCTCAAAGCCGTCTGGCGCAGATCCATTCGACCTCGTCTCGCCCCCGCGTTAAACGTCTGTTGCGCAAAATGGCTCGGCAAGATGGCCGAATGTTGCGACCACCTTTTCGTAAACCGGCCGCTTGAACGGAACGATCAGTGCGGCGAGACGGCCGATCAACTCCCATCGCCACGCATCGAATTCCGGCCGCTGTCCGCCGGCGGGTGTGTCGATGTCGATTTCGTTTTCGTCGCCGTCGAAACGCAGCGCGAACCATTTTTGCCGCTGGCCGTGAAACCGGCCCTTCGAGGATTTCTTCAAAACGCCGTCCGGCAGATCATAGCTGTACCATTCCGGCGACTCCGCAAGAAATGTCGTGGAAGACACGTTGGTTTCCTCGCGCAGCTCGCGCAAGGCCGCCTGATATGGCACTTCGCTGGCATCGATCCCGCCCTGCGGCATTTGCCATTCGTGCCCTTGGCGCAAGTGCTCGAGGATCCTCTTGTTGCGGCGGCGCCCGACGAAGACGAGCCCGGAGCGATTGAAAAGCATGATTCCGACGCAAGGGCGGTAATTTAGCGAGTCCATTTTCGCCTTACCTCACGGTCGACGATCCAATCATCATGCCAGATTGCTGGCTTGGCATGGCCGCACTTAGCGGGATGAGCGCAATTCCTCGCGCCTCTAGCGCGCGGGCAAAACGGCCGATAGTTTCGACCGAAACCGGAAGCGCGCTCGCAACCCCGATCGCCGCGCCCTTGTCGCGGGCGATTGCTTCGAGCCGCGCGAGGGCCGCTTCAATCGCCTCGGGCTCGGCCGTCGAATCGAGGACGAGGTCGGCGCGCGCGGCGGCAAGAGCCTGACCGGGCGCAAGCGTCATGGCGAGGCTCTGCGCGGACGTCCCGTCATCAACGTAAAATAAGCCGCGCGCTGCGATCTCGCGCAAGACTGGCGTCAAAGCCTTTGCATCCGCCGTGAGCTTGCCGCCGAGAAAATTCGCGACGCCGGCATAGCCAGTGAACCGGCTCATCAGCCAGGTAAGATTGTCGATATTCGCGGCTTTCCCGGCGCCCGCGAGAAGCGTGTGCGGGCCGGGATCGTCGCGCGCGAAATCGAAGGGCTCCATCGGAATTTGTAAGATGGTCTCGTGGCCCGCCGCGCGCGCGCGCGCCAATTCGCGCGCAAGATCGGCTCCATAGGGCGCGAAGCCGAGCGTGACGGCGCCCGGCAAACTTGCGATCGCCGTTTCAGTTGCGCGCGGAGCAAGACCTAAGCCGCCAATGAGCAAAGCTATGCGCGGCGCATCCTGTGTCAAGGCGCCGGAGGATCCGGCGGGGCGGGCATAAACCTCGGACGGCCGCGCGCCGTCGGCCCCAATGCGCGGGACTGGGCCATGCCGCGTTTGTTCGACAAGCCGAGGGTCAGGCGCCGCCGGGAGGTCCGTGTTCAGCGCCTTCGCCACATCGATAACGAGAGCCTCGGGCGCGCCGCCGCCGCCGGCACGAATGATTTTCACCCCGGTCCGACGCTCGACCGCCTCCGCCCCCAAACCGGCTTCCTGGGCAGGCACCGTGGCGGGCCTGTCTTGAAGCGGGGGGGCTGTCTCGCGCGCTCGCGCCACGATACGTTGCGGCGGGGGCGCGTTATTGGGTACCCTGGCCGGAGTTTCGTAAAGCGCCGCGCTTGGCGGCCTGACGAGCGTCGGCAAAAACGCGGCGGGAACAGCAAGCAACCCCAAACCAGCTATGGCAAACGCCGCGTAAAGCGCGTTGCCGCGCGACGGGCGCTTTGGAACCGGGAACTGTCCCAAGGGAGCATTCAGATCATCGTCCGTCATACCTGATCGCTATCCTGCGTTGGCACGCATGCAAACCGGTCCAGGAGCCAAACCGGCGCCCGCAAAATGGCGGAACACGGCGGCGGCGCGCCAAATCCGGCAACAGCCAAAGGACGGCCGCCAGCCACGCCACGCCGCCCGCCGGCGTTCCAGGCCTAGCAGGCCGAAGCCGCAGTGTTCGACCCCGATCCGGCCACCACCGGCCGGTTCATGGTCCAACGTCTTCGTGTTCGCATGGCCGAAACGAAACAGCCGTCCCCACTTTCGCGGATCATGCTTGCGCGGGGCCGTCGCTCGTTTCCAGTACTTATCGGGCAGTAGTATTGAAAATGGCCGCCGGTTTCAACCTGGCCGTTTAACAATGTTCCTTGGCCTCCTGATGTCCGCCTCGCCCATATTGATGTTGACGTGCAAGGACGGCCTCTCAACCACCACAGCCACGCCAAAGCCGCCCGCTCCATCCTTGCTCACGAAGCACAGACCACGGGCTCCCGAAGCCGGGCTCTGGCCGGCCCGGGAACAATTACCAGATGTGCCGGCGATCCCGGCCCTAGCGCCAAGGCGGAATTACCTCCGCCCGAAACCGATAATCGGTCTTACCCGAAATGCCATTTGGATTTCCAAGCTTGCCGAAAAAATCCTGCTGGGGCCCGAGCAACACGACGCTCTTGGCCCCAAAACTCCATTAAGGCGCACTCGTAATCGCGAGACCACGCCTCGCCTATGAATCCAACGCTTTGCGGTGTCGTCGGTTTCGAAGACCCCCTCCCGCACGTCTTGGACACCCGTCATCATCCAAAAAAGAAAGATGGTAATTCATAGTTAGTAGTCTATAGTGATTGTGCTTATCATGTCTGCGGACTGCGCCACCAAAGATAAAAATAAAAATATCAACCGACATTTCGCAACCTTGACTCCTGGGGCCGTTCGTCGTCCATTCATACTGGGCGGCATGAACGCTTTTGGGATCGGACATGGACAGAAAACTAACAGCTGTTCCGCATAAGAACCGGTTTCTGAGCGCATTTGAGAGCGCCAGCCTCGCGCGGGTCGCTCCCCATCTTGAGCAAGTCGAATTCAAGCTTGGCCACGTCGTGTGCGAGGCGGGCGGCGTCCTCAATCACGCCTATTTCCCCAATGGCGCCGTCCTCTCTTTGTTGACGGTTCTGGAGAATGGGTCGGCGATCGAGACCGCGAACATCGGGCGTGAGGGCGCATTCGGTCTCTTCGCGGCCATGTATAGCCGCACCTCCTTTAATCGAAGCATTGTGCAACTGGAGGGCGGCCTGCTTCGCGTCCCGATCAAGGTTTTGCGACAAGAATTCGATCAAAGCGCGCACGTACGCAATCTTTTCGTCAGCTATTCCGAGACGCTGCTCGCTCAGATTCAGCAGACGGTCGCGTGCAATTCCATGCACACAACGCAAGAGAGGATTTGCCGGTGGCTCCTCATGATGCATGATCGTGCCGAAGCCGAAGACTTGGTCTACACGCACGAGTTTTTGGCCGCGATGATGGGCGTCAATCGCAAGTCGGTGACGCTGGCCGCGCAGGCGCTGCAGACGGCCGGCCTCATCAACTATCGCCGGGGGAAAATGCAAGTTGTCGATCGTCCCGGGCTCGAAAGCGCGTCATGCGAGTGCTACCGCGTCATCAAGGAGCGCTTCGCCGTCTTCTTGAAACCCCCCTTCGACGCGGTTCAGGAACATACGCGGGGGCGGACATAAATTAGGACGCGCTGCGTTCAACCTGTCCGTCTGTGGCTTGCACCACAAAGCAAGACGCTATATGCATAGGGACTGCTCGAAGAGCCGCTCAGCGCGATCTTGACTTTATTTGGCCATTTGGGGTTCCCGCACGCCGAGGATTTTACGAACTTCCTCGGGATCGGACATGGCGAAAAAACATACAGCTGTTACGCGTGGCAACCGGTTGCTGGCTGCAATTCAGCCAGCCAGCCGCGAGCGGCTCACACCCTATTTTGAGGAAGTCGACGTCGAGCTTGGCCAAATCGTGTGCGAGGCGGGCGGCATCCTCAATCACGCCTATTTCCCCAATGGCGCCGTCCTCTCTTTGTTGACGGTTCTGGAGAACGGGTCGGCGATCGAGACCGCGAACATCGGGCGTGAGGGCGCATTCGGTCTCTTCGCGGCCATGTATAGCCGCACCTCCTTCAATCGAAGTCTTGTGCAGCTGCGGGGTGGCCTGATCCGTGTCCCGATCAAGGTTTTGCAAGTGGAATTCGAGAACAGCGCGCATGTTCGCAATCTCTTCGTCAGCTATTCCGAAACGCAGCTCGCTCAGATTCAGCAGACGGTTGCGTGCAATTCCATGCACACAACGCAAGAGAGGATTTGCCGGTGGCTCCTCATGATGCAGGACAGGGCGGACGGCGAAGAATTGGCCTACACGCACGAGTTCTTGGCCGCGATGATGGGCGTCAATCGCAGGGCGGTGACGGTTGCCGCGCAGGCGCTACAGAAGGCAGGCCTCATCAACTATCGCCGGGGCAGAATGCAAGTTCTCGATCGTCCCGGCCTCGAACGCGCGTCATGCGAGTGCTACAGCGTCATCAGGGGGCGCTTCGCCGCCTTTCTGAAGCCGCCTCCCCATGCGGTTCAGGAAGATACACACGGGCGGACATAACACGGGCCCCGGCGCATTCATTCGCGGCGACGGCGCGGCCCCGGCGCATTCATGAATTTTGCCTCTTCCAGTTTCATGTCAAAGACCTGGCATCAAAGACGCTAGCCGGCTTTGCCGCCGCCGAGGCCGCAATCTTTTTTTGCGCTTAGGACGCCGTGCTTGGCTTAGCGGCCTGGACCGCCCTTGGCTACGCGGCTAAACCCTTCCCACCTTAAGTTTACCGGCGGAAAGACTAAAACTCCATGGCGCGGCAATTCATTTATCACATGCAAGGTCTCGGCAAGACCTACCCAGGCGGAAAAAAGGTCCTGGAAAATATCAATCTTTCATTTTATCCCGACGCCAAGATCGGCGTCCTCGGCGTCAACGGCGCGGGCAAATCGACGCTTTTGCGGATCATGGCCGGGATCGACAAGGAGTTTTCGGGCGAGGGTTTCGTCGCCGAAGGCGCCCGCGTCGGCTATCTGCCGCAAGAGCCGCGGCTCGACGAAAATCTCGACGTGCGCGGCAATGTGACTCAAGGCGTCGCGGGGAAACAGGCGATCCTCGATCGCTACAATGAGCTCGCGACGAACTATTCGGACGCGACCGCCGATGAAATGACCAGATTGCAGGACGAGATCGAGGCCAAGGGCCTTTGGGACCTCGATGCGCGGATCGATCAGGCAATGGACACGCTCGGCTGCCCGCCCGGCGATTCGGCGGCCGAAACCCTATCCGGTGGCGAGAGGCGCCGCGTCGCGCTCTGCAGGCTGCTTCTCGAACAGCCGGAGCTTTTGCTCCTCGACGAGCCGACCAATCATCTCGACGCGGAGACGGTCAACTGGTTAGAGGGCCACCTACGCGCTTATCCCGGCGCGATCCTGATCGTCACCCACGACCGCTATTTTCTTGACAACGTAACGGGGTGGATTCTCGAGCTCGATCGCGGACGCGGCATCCCCTACGAGGGCAATTATTCCGCCTGGTTGAAACAAAAGCAGAAGCGCCTCGCCCAGGAAGGCCGCGAGGAGGAGGCGCGCCGGCGCCAGCTCGAAGCCGAGGCCGAATGGATCGCGGCGAGCCCCAAGGCGCGCCAGGCCAAATCCAAGGCCCGTATCCAGCGCTATGACGATCTCGTCGCCAAGCAGAACGACAAGGCGCACGCGGCGACCCAGATCGTCATTCCGGCCGCCGAGCGGCTCGGCAACAACGTCATCGAATTTTCGCATCTCTCGAAGGGTTTCGGCGACACGCTGCTCGTCGACGATCTTTCGTTCAAATTGCCGCCCGGCGGCATCGTCGGCGTGATCGGCCCGAACGGCGCCGGAAAAACCACTTTGTTTCGGATGATCATTGGTGAGGTGAAGCCGGATTCCGGCACAATCGAAATCGGCGAATCGGTCCGCCTCGGCTATGTCGATCAATCGCGCGACGCGCTGGAGGCCAAAAAAACCGTGTGGGAAGAAATTTCTGGCGGCGATGAGCTGATCTACCTCGGCAAGCGCGAGATCAATTCGCGTGCTTACACTTCCGCCTTCAATTTCAAGGGCCCGGATCAGCAAAAGAAAGTTGGCCAATTGTCCGGCGGCGAGCGCAACCGCGTGCATCTCGCCAAAATGCTGAAATTGGGCGCGAACGTCATTCTGCTGGACGAGCCGACCAACGATCTCGACGTCGATACGCTGCGCGCTCTCGAAGAGGCCCTCCAAGATTTCGCGGGCTGCGCGGTCATCGTCTCGCACGACCGCTTCTTCTTGGACCGCATTGCAACGCACATGCTCGCCTTCGAGGGCGACAGCCATGTCGAATGGTTCGAGGGCAATTTCGCCGCCTACGAGGAAGACAAAAAACGCCGTCTCGGCATCGACAGCATCATCCCGCACCGGCTGAAATATAAGCAGTTTTCGAGGTGAGGGGGCTCAGCGGGAGGCGGTACACAGCGGTGACCCTCCTCGAATCAGACCACCTTGCCTTGAATCACAAAAGATTCTTTTGGTTCAAGAAGTCCTTGAATCAAAAGAATCTTTTGTGATTCAAGAAGTTTCAGAACAGACCTAACGTTCTAATTCGCTTGTGTGATGAAAATTGTATGATATAAGATAATTATCCATAAGTAATTGGATTATTAGCAAAGGATTCCAAAGCTATGGCAACTACGCCATCGACGCAACACGCGCGCTCTGACCCCACTCGCCATGCATTGACGAGCCCCGGCAACGCTATTCCGCGTTGCCGCGTAACGGCTAAACACGACGTATTCCATGATCAAGTCTTATGTTGGCTCCGGTCATGACGCCCGCGGTTTTCTTTCGTCCACATCGGTCAAGCCACCTTACCTTGAATCACAAATGATTTTTTTGGTTCAAGAAGTTTCAGAACAGACACTAACGTTCTAATTCGCTTGTGTAATGAAATTTTATGCTATATGATAATCGTCCCTAAGTAATTGGATGATAAAAATTATTAGATAAGGCTTCCAAAGCTATGGCAACTACGCCATCGACGGCAACACGCGCGACAACACGCGCGCTCTGACCCCACTCGCCATGCATTCAGGAGCCCCGGCAACGCTATTCCGCGTAGCCGCTGAACGGCTAAACACGAGGTATTCCATGATCAAGATTGCATCATTATCCATATTATCCATCGCCGCGGCTCTGCTCGCCTTCGGTCTTTCCACTGCGCCCGCCGCCGCGGGGCCTAACCTACCCGATCTCATTATCACCAACATCTCAACGAGTTCCTGCAAATCCAACAAGCGGCCAAGCAGTCACCTTCACTGCTACGATCAAGAATCAAGGAATAGCCGCCACACCGAGCGGCGTCAGCATGGGCGTCTACTTCTTCGTTGACGGAAATCCGGTAAGCGCCTCGGACAATAACATAATTTCACTCGCACCAGGAGCATCTGTCGCTCTCACCGCAAACCAGGCTCCCGGTAGCGGTAATTCCGGAGGATCTTCGACATGGCTCGCTAGCGCAGGAAGCCACACCGTACTAGCGTTTGTTGACCCTCTCAACCGTATTACTGAGAGCAGTAAGTCGAATAATTCGTTGAGTATCACTATTACCGTCACTGCCACCCCTCCAGCTTTTGTAATCGGCGACCGTGTCATAACCACTGCCAATCTCAACGTCTATGCAACACCCTCAACCTCAGGAACAATTCTTGGTCAGGAACCTCTCGGTTACTATGGTACCGTCATCGGCGGTCCCATCTCCGCCAACAATTTCGTCTGGTGGAATATCGACTATGATAATGGCGCAGATGGGTGGAGCATCCAAGACTACCAAGCCGCGGTGAATCCCATCCCCACCCTCACCCTTACTGCAAGCCCACCCTCAATAACCTCCGGCGGCTCCTCAACTCTCATGTGGAGTAGCACCAACGCCACATCATGTACAGGCACCGGCTTCACCGCAGGAGGGACATCAGGTATTGCGACCGTCTTTCCGACTGCCCCACAAACCTACTTCATCACCTGCACCGGCGGGGGTGGAACGGGGGGCCAGTCGACAACGGTTACAGTGTCTACAACGGCACTTACACCACTGCAATGCCCCAATGGCGGGTTTAGCGGTTTAACTTTAAGGGATGGGTCACTGAATGATTTGCAGCAAAGTTGTACCATAAATGGTAATTTAGTCATTGGAGGGACTGGAACCAGTGCCTCACAGCTAAACATCGGATCATCTATCGTGCTGACCGTGGCAGGCAATGTCAATTTGTCAGGCTCTGGGGCGCTGAGCGTGAATGGTGGAACACTTGCCCTGGCCAACCAGTTCAATCTTGAGTACAATATCAATGCGGCCGACAATGCCAATATATCCATGCTCAATGGAAACGTAACTACAAACGCTTTGGGAACGCACAACCTGACATCGACCTTATATGCTACTGGCAGTGCTAATTTGCAGGTCGTAAATGCCACCTTGAATTCGAATAATAACTGGCTGCTGGCCAAATTGGGCGGCAGTTCAAGTCTCACCAGTACCAACTCGACCGTTCCTAATGAGATCTACGTAAACGGGCACAATTTGGTGAGCATAACAGGGCCTCAAACCCAGCAGGGTCTCCACTTAGCTTTTCCTTCAGGCACCTCAGGATCCCTCACCCTTCCCAATACATCGACGAATTATAATTGGTCTGCCGGCAGCTCTACAGGATTGAACGTCGGATGGAATCTCACGGTGACAAATGCTCGTCCAGGCATTGCAATTGAATCTCATGCCGGCTCCAATTGGACCATTACCGGAGCCAACATTGGACAAAAGGAAGCCACCATTTCACTTAATTTAGACCCACTCACGGCCCCCACTAGTCTCCTGACGCTGAGCCAACTTCCACTAGGGATCGTAGGAGCCGGTACGCCGTTTTCCCTCACGTTCCCCTGGAGCAGTCAGCCGCAGTTAACGCTTAATAATGTAAACCTCGGTCCGCTTGCCTGGCAGATCTACATTGGCAGTGGTCCGGCTCCTGTCAATGCACAAATTTCTAACTCCGCTATAAACGAGATTGGAGTTATCGCTGGCAATCTTAGTGTAATTAACTCCACGTTACAGTGGGGAGAATTAGATCCCATTGGACGGACTTCCGTCATTAATGTTCAAGGGAGCGATATTTGGGGTCATAACATTCAAGCAGGTGGTGGCGGAGCAATCACTATTCAAAATAGCACCATCCACGGGAACCTCTTTGCCTCTTCTGGTTGCCAAGCAGGAGTTTGTTCAGTCATTACCCTCACGAATGTTACCGAAGCGAAAAACGGTACTCAGTCGTCCTGTACAGGTGACATTAACACTTTAATTCAACCCAACGGAACCCCGCTTTGCGATCCACTAAACCCACTGCAGGCCACATCTACGTTTACAACCTCTAATGGAGGAATCATAAACCGATAACGTTGGGCCAGGAATTAAGGTTATGATCTGGACCCCTCGAAGTGGATCAGTGTCCTGACCCCCAGCGCCCAGATCTTGATCGCTACCAGCATGGGGATGGCGCAGCCATCCCCTGATCCTCCCGGGCGCGGGATTCATGCAAGCCAGCGCCACGAAGGCGAACCACATGAGCGAGATGGTCAGATGCCAAGTCCATGCCGGCGGCGACATAGTGTGATCAACCCCTCCGCCCGGTAACGGGAGAAGCCCCAGACGATAAGCGCGAAACCGGCAATAGCCACCACCGAATAGAGGCCCTTGAAGGGGCCCAGGCCAAAACGTTCAATCAGGCTTGTCCGCGTCTCGCGAAAGGTTGTGAGAGTATGCACGCCCAGAAAAACGACGATCCCAATAAAAAGAATAAGCATGCCTCACCCCGCCGTTGCTTACAGGGAGGAGTATAGCGTGTGTTGCGATCGAGGGCCAACATTTCCAGCTTGGGTCATGAGCTTCGGTTCAAGCGCAGCCGTTCCAACCGGCGACCTTCCAACCGCCAAAAGTACCAGTTTTTCGCGCCATCCCACTCATACAAGGGTCGCCAGAAGTACGAGGCATTTGAGTATTCAGCCTCGCCAATCGTACCAAAATGGTTCACGTGAAGCATTTTGGTACGATTGGCACTTTCGGAAAAACCCGGCGCGCGGCCTCACATCGGATTTGGCCCGCGCGACATGGCGGCGACGCCGGTGCGCGACACTTCGATGAGACCGATCGGCCGCATGAGCTCGATGAACTGGTCGATCTTGCCAACGGCGCCGGTAAGCTCGAACACAAAGCTCTCCATCGAGGCGTCGATCACGCGCGCGCGAAAGGCATCGGCGAGCCGCAAGGCTTCGTCGCGGTTGGTGCCCTTGCCCGCGACCTTGATCATCGCGAGCTCGCGCTCGACAGCATTGCCCCGCAAGGTCAGATCGGTGACCTTGTGGATCGGCACGAGCCGCTCCAACTGATGGCCAATTTGCTCGATCGCCTCCGGTGGCCCCGAAGTGACGATAGTGATGCGCGAAAGATGCTCGGCATGGGCGACCTCGGCGACCGTCAGGCTCTCGATGTTATAGCCGCGCCCGGAAAACAGCCCGACGACGCGGGCGAGAACGCCCGGCTCGTTGTCGACCAGGACCGAGAGCGTGTGGACCTCGATATTCGATTTGCCGATGGCCGAGGAATAGGGCGAGAGGGGGGCCGCCGGAGCGTTCATGATTTTACACCAGCATCTTGCCGGCAACATCAATCGCGGGTTCGATCGCCTCGTCGTCGCCCGGTAGTAGCATTTCGTTATGCGCCTTGCCCGACGGAATCATGGGCAGGCAGTTTTCGGTCTTGTCGACGACGCAATCGAAGATGACGGTTCTTGGCGTTTCGATCATCTCCATGATGGCGTCATCGAGCAGCACCGGGTCCGAGCAGCGGATGCCATGCGCGCCATAAGCCTCGGCAAGCTTGACGAAATCGGGCAGCGCGGCCGAATAGCTTTGGGAATAGCGGCCTTCATGCAGGAGTTCCTGCCATTGCCGCACCATCCCCATATATTCGTTGTTAATGATGAAGATCTTGACCGGCAGGCGATATTGCGCGGCGGTCGAGAGCTCCTGCATGTTCATCAGGATCGAGGCCTCGCCCGCGATATCGACGACGAGGCTGCCTGGATGCGCCATCTGCGCCCCGATCGCCGCCGGAAGCCCGTAGCCCATGGTGCCTAAGCCGCCCGATGTCAACCAGCGGTTCGGCGCCTCGAAATGGTAGTGCTGCGCCGCCCACATCTGGTGCTGTCCGACCTCGGTGGTGATGTAGGTATCGCGCGCTTTCGTCAGCTCGTAAAGACGGTGCACCGCATATTGCGGTTTGATCACGTCGTTCGAGTTCTTGAAGGACAGCGATTTGCGCCCCCGCCATTTGGCGATTTGCGCCCACCATTTGACGAGCGCCTCGGCATTGGCGGAATGGCCACGCCACGCCTCAATCAGCTGACGCAGCACATGGGTGCAATCGCCGACAATGCCGAGATCGATTTTCACGTTCTTATTGATCGAGGACGGATCGATGTCGATATGGATCTTCTTCGAGCCTGGCGAGAAAGCGTCGAGCCGGCCGGTGATGCGATCGTCGAAGCGCGCGCCGATCGCGATCATTAAATCGCAATCGTGCATCGTATTATTGGCTTCATAAGTGCCGTGCATGCCGAGCATGCCGAGCCAGTTCTTGCCCGACGCCGGATAGGCGCCAAGCCCCATCAAGGTCGAAGTGAGCGGAAACCCGGTGAGCGAAACGAGTTCGCGCAGCAGGCGCGAAGCGTCGGGGCCCGAGTTGATGACTCCGCCGCCTGTATAAAAGACGGGACGCCTGGCCGCCGCCATCAGCGCGACGGCCCGTGCGACCCGGCCTGGATCGCCATCGAGCTTCGGCCGATACGTCTTGTGCTCGATGTTGCGCGGGCCGATGTAGGCGCCGACCGCGAATTGCACGTCCTTCGGGATATCGATGACGACCGGCCCCGGACGCCCGTTTTGCGCGACGTAAAAAGCCTCGTGCAGCACGCGCGGCAAATCCTCGATCTGGCGGACCAAATAATTATGCTTGGTGCAATGCCTCGTTATGCCGACCGTGTCGCATTCCTGGAAGGCGTCGGAGCCGATGAGATGGGTTGGCACCTGGCCGGTGATGCAAATGAGCGGGATCGAATCCATCAAGGCATCAGTCAAGCCGGTTACTGCATTGGTGGCGCCAGGACCGGAGGTCACCAAAAGCACGCCGACTTTCCCGCTCGACCGGGCGAAGCCCTCGGCGGCATGCGCCGCCCCCTGTTCGTGGCGCACCAGCACATGCTTGATGAAATCTTGGTGAAACAAGGCGTCGTAGATCGGCAGGACCGCGCCGCCCGGATAGCCGAAAATAGTTTCGACTCCTTGGTCCCGCAACGCCCGGACGACCATTTCCGCTCCGGTCATCAAATTGGTCATATCTTGCTCCAAGGGGTGCGTTCCAAAGAGACTGTTTGCGATTTCTCGAATTTGGGCAATAAAAAAGGCCCATGAGGGCCCCGGATATGCGCCAGCCGAGGGAGAGCGGAGCCTATCTCCGTTCCGCCTCCGGCGCGCGCGCTACGATAAGAATGACTTTCACGGTACGAACCCTTGCCGCCGAAGAACTTTTCTTTCATAGCCGATGCGCGCCGGACGGTCAATAAGGTTTGTTTAAGGCACCACGGCGAGGAACTCAGGTTAACCAAGATTTTTCCTTGATGAAGCGGAGCTGATTGGTTTGGCACTCGGATTCGAACCGAGCGCCAGCATGAACGATTTGGCCGGTTTCGGCGCGGACGAGGATGTCCCCCGGGCGCAATTGGCCTTGCTTTTCAAGCAATTTTCCAATCCTGCCGGCGAGCGCGAGCCATCGCGGGCGGCGTATCCCTTGGCTGGCGTGGTCTTCCTCCGGCCTGCGCCACCCTCGTTTCACGCCGCATCGGGCAAGCATCATCTCGCCTTTCCGCGAAAGGCCCCGCTGTTCCATCAGGGCGTCCCGTGTGAGCGGGGGCCGCGCCCGCCGGCATAGTGCTTCAGATAGTGTCCCCGTCACCGGCGCGCGATGAAGACATTGTCCGTCCGGCGTCCGCGTCGTCCCATCGCGCGGGGGCAGGTCAACATGACGGCCCCGGCCCGGCGTTGAAAGGCCCGGCAAGCGGGGCAATCGGCGAGCGAGCCTGGCGCCATGCCACGCAATTGGCGCTTGTCTCATTAAAGCCGTATTGCGGAAGCCAGCGGTTCCGCGCCAGCCCCGGAACATGCTGGCGGTGTATCGTTCCAGCTGTCGTCCCGTGGCACCTCCGGCCGAGCGGATTTGGTGTGATACGTGAACCATTTCGCCAAACAGCACTTCCGCGGGGATCCTGCCTTTTTGTTTTCGCATTGACAAAATACGAGGACGGTTCGGCTTGATAGAGCGTTTCGCGCGGCTCGACGCTCGCGCCGCGCCGGTTCGACAGGAGAAAACGAGATGTTTCAAAAGGGTGGAATGCACGCCGTCGCTATTTGCATCGTCCTTTTTGGAATTTCCGCTCAAGCTTCCGCTGTTCCTTTTTTCACTCAAAAGCTTCCGAAGGCTACGCCGCTCAAAGCCGTGCCGGTAGTCGTCTTCGGCAAGAACAGCCGGCGCAGCGTGGAAGATTTCGCGGCCGAGCAGAAGCTCGACGCCGCCGAGCTTCGCACCCGTTTTGCGGGCTCCGGCCTCATCGAATGCGGCGAAGCGCATGGCGCGGGCCAGCTCACGCTCGCCAATGACCTCGTAACAACCGCGGCCCATGTATTTTTCGACGAAAAAGGCGCTCCCCGAGCAAAGACCTGCTTTTTTTCCATCGAGACTTCGCGGCAAGGAATTGAGGGTGCCGATCAACTTCGGCTCGATCATTGCCGGCAGCACCAATCCTTACGCGGTCGCGGCGGTTCATGATTGGGCCGTTGCGCGTTTGACGCATCCAATCGAAGGGGTAACCCCCTATGGCCTTGCCGACGCGGCGCGCTCCAATACGCCGATCGAGTTCGTCGCGCGCGGTCACATCGATTGGGGCGAGGGGCGCAAGCTATCAATGGAAAAATGCCTCCTGCACGACCAATTGTCGGTCGGCGCGGAAGGAACAAGGGAATTTTCGTTCGATTGCGAAACCGGGGATGGAGCCTCCGGCGGCGCGCTCGTCATGAGAATAAACAAACCGGCGATCGGCGCGATTTTGGTCGGTTGGCGCAGCAACAAGCCGTTTCGCTCGGCGCCGTTTTCGCGAACCCACTATAATTTCGCGGTGACCATCGAAGGGGCTTTCAAGCGAGCTGTCGTTGCCGCCGCCAGCAAGGTCGTCGTCGCAAAATAAGCGCGCTTCGTTGATTGTAGCGGACACGACGATGGACAAAATATGTCCTTTCTGACGCAGGCTTCGAAGGCTGCACAACTGTGGCCTCATTCCGCGCCGCGCGTTTAGGTCTTCGTAACCCTTGATAGGAATTTCCCATGCCCTTTGTGGATACAAGCAGTCTGAAGGTCATTGACCGATTGCCAGGTTGGAACGGACGCTATTTCCACTCGACGCGCATTATGACTTCACACGCGGTTCTTCCATTCACGAGCATTTTCATGCTGAGGAAGAAGCTGTCAAAGCGCTCACCGATGGGCGGGTCATAGTCGTCGACCATCCAGCAAGGCCACATTTCGGTTAGGTGCAGGGCCGCCTGCCTACCACCGCATCAAGGCGCTGCCCCATGTCATCCCTGCCCCGATCGCCATCATCGCGACGAGATCGCCCGGCTTGAGCCGGCCCGCCCGGTTCGCCTCGTCGAGCGAAATCGGCAGCGAGGCACTCGACGTATTGCCGTAACGCTCTAAGTTCAGCAAACATTTTTCGAGCGGAATGCCGAGCCTCTCCAGCACCGATTCGACTATTCGGGCGTTGGCCTGATGTGAGACAATGTGGTCGATGTCGCCGAACTCTTAGCCCGTTCGCGGCGAGCGCTTCGAGAAGCGCTCGCGGCAGGACGCGGACCGCGAACTTATAAATCTCGCGCCCGTTCATCGCGATCTTGTGCATGTTCTTGGCAAGCACTTCGGCGGACTGCGGATGCTGGCTGCCACCGCCAGGTATCTTCAATATTCCAGCGGCGGTTCCGTCGGAATGAAGATGCGTCGACAGGAGGCCGCGTCCCGGTTCGCATGATGGTCCGACGACCATCGCACCCGCGGCATCGCCGAAAAGCACAGAAGTGTTGCGATCGCTCCAATCGACGAGGCGGCTCAAGATTTCGGCGCCGGTGACGAGCACCCGCTGGGCTTTGCCGGTTTTTATGAATTGGTCGGCGATGCTCAACCCATAAAGAGAGCCCGCGCAAGCAGCCGAAACATCGAAGGCAAAGGCGCGCGCCGCGCCGAGCTTGGCTTGAACGATAACCGCACAGGAAGGCAGCGGCATGTCGGCCGAGACCGTGGCGACGATGATCATGTCGAGATCTTCGGCTCTCGTGCTGGCCATCGCAAGCGCGTGCCGCGCCGCGACAACCGCCATATCCGAAGTGACTTCTCCTTCCGCCGCGATCCGGCGCTCCTTGATGCCCGTGCGCTCGCTGATCCAGGCATCGGTCGTGTTGACCAGCTTTTCAAGATCTTGGTTCGTCAAAATCCGTTTCGGACAATAGGCGCCAGTCCCGAGAAGGTGCGAGTGTAGCAAAAAACCCGGGCCCCTTTTTTGCCACCGCAATGGAGCCCCAAGGGAGGCCGAGGCATTGCCGGCATAAACGATCAGATACGCCCAAACGCCAGGTTTCGCCAGCCGCTCCTAGCGCCAATGCTCGAAGAAGATGGGGGCAACAATCAATACTCGTTAATATTTTGAAATAAGGCGCTCCGGCACTGGGGCCTCGCACGAGGAATAATTGGCCGATCCATGAACAGGAAAGCCCGTTTCGCGGCCAGGATCATGGAAAAACAAAGCTGCGGACCGCGACCTAGCCTCCGCGCTTGTTGCGGCCTTGCAAATCAACCGGAATCAACCGGTAAGTTTGCTGGAGAAATCCGATCGTCTCGCGGGCGGCGCGCAGAGAGCGATTATCTACACGCGGTCTTACCGCCGCCAAAGTCCAGTTAGCGGAATCTTCGGCATTGTCGCGCGGCTGGATCAAAATCCGATTGACCCGTTCAAACCCGCGGCATTTCTTCAAGGTGCGCAGACAAACCTCTTGAAGCTCGGCGGACGACCGGACCTCCCGCTGTACCGTATCACCGGTCATTGCGTCTCCTCATTCGGCGTTTTCAAACCCCGGCGCCACGCGAAAGTGCGCTGCAACTCCGCCGCCCGTCTTGGGCCGGCGCATGAATTTAGACGTTGACTTTGTCGGTTGATTTCCCGGTCCTTCTAAAGGATTGCGAAGTCGCCTTGCCGCCGTGTTTAAAGCCGGGCAAGGAGTGAACGCCGCAATGGCACTTCCGTTCCCTGACTTGCTTCCTAAGCTCTTACCTTTCGCCTGCGAGCCGGTGAAGTGTTTTTCAATCTTGCCTTAACGCACGGAAATGACGCGCCGGGCTTGACCGGAAGCGAAAACAAAAGCTAATGTGCGTCCGAGACTTGGGGGAACCACTCCAAGTCATGGGGAACCGCTCTGGGCAAAAAGGGGCTTGAATGCGCATGTTTTTCGGGATCATAGTTGGCATAATCCTCACGATCGGCGCGGCCTATGTGTCCGATACGATACGCAACACGAGCGGCGGCGAAGGCACCTTCGATCGTCCGGTGGTCAATTGGGACGTGGTCAATCACGGTATCAAGGCCTTTTCGTCCGCCGTCCAGGGCGGCTGGGCACGTTTGACTGGGCACGCCAAGGACAACTGATGTAGCTTGAATGTAACGCTTCGCCACTGCCGTTGCCGTGTTGGAACTTGGCTGGGATCGGGACACCGCGCAGTTCGGGGAAGCTTTGCGAAAAGCATCTCCGGACAAATTGGCGTGCGGCTCACCTCCACATGGCAAACCGCGAGAAAACAATGGTTCCGGCGGGGTATTGCTGCGCGCGGCGGCGGCGATCCGGAAGCCGTCCAGCACGTGACCCAAGCGGAGCGGGGCCTCCGATTTCCAGCGGGCGCCCGGTCATTCGATTTTTTCATTCGGATAGACGCCCCATCAGATTCGATTGCTGGATGAAGCCATCGAAGCCGTCGCCCGAGACGCGGCACCAGGCGCCGTCGCAGCCGCGCACGCTTGCGATCACATTAGGCTGCAACTTCGCGACCGCCGCCGATGTCGGGCTTGCCTTGCTGTAGAGGATCGAATTTATTCCCTTTTTCCAAGGTGCAACCAGAGCCGTGCGCCTTCCCGAAAGAAGCGAATGGAGCACCCAGCCCTCCGTGCCTTCGGAATCGCGGACCTTGCGCCAAATTTCAAATTCGGCGGTGATCTCGACGGGGAGTCCCGCGCGTTGAAAGACCCACACGGTCCGATGGTCCTTGGAGGGGCCTTCGCGCAGGTTCACGCGATCGGACTTCAGGCTCACATAACGTGGAACCGGTAAGCCGCTAGCGGAGCCGATTCTGGTCGGCTTGCGCGGATCCCCCGGCAGCCAAGGCACAGAAAGCCACGGCCATGGCGAGTAGGGCGCAAGGGAAGACTCTATTCCAAGGCAGTGCGATTTGGCGCATCCGGGCTTTCAAGGTTCCCCTCATCGGTGCGTGGGCTCGTTGATGTTGCGGCGCCGCAAAAAAGTTGGCTCATCTCATGGACCATGAACCGCGCTCGTTCATGGCGTTCTCGAATTGCGCCCTCCAGGAAGACAAAGGAAATCAAAGAGAGTGCACCGCACGTTTCCCGCCGGCAATGGAGACTTGCCGGCGTTCTTGTCTTTGACCGGCCATCTGCTACAGAAATCACAAGGGGAGGCAATGAACGCAAAGACGACGCTCCTCTTGTGTGCCGGGCATCGTTAACGCCCGGTGAAGACGGCGTGCGTGGCAAGTCCTCGCATGGGGGCAGCAGACGGCGTGGCCAGGCGCGATCGCGCCAAGAGAAAATCGGGCGAATTCGCACGATCCGGCGGTTCTTTTTAAAATCGCATCCGGCGAGCCTAAAGGACAAGGAAAAGAATGGGCCGGAAAAAACCGCTTGTGATCGTGACCCGCAAATTGCCGGACGCCGTCGAAACCCGCATGTGCGAGCTTTTCGACGCGCGCCTGAACATCGACGACAAACCGCTGCCGCGCAGCGCTCTCGCCGAGGCCATGCGCGCCGCCGAGGTGATCGTACCCACCGTTACCGATAGAATCGATGCAGAGCTGATAGGACTAGCCGGACAACAGATGAAGCTCATCGCCAATTTCGGCAATGGTGTCGACAATATCGATGTGACCACTGCCTTGGGACGAGGGATGACCGTCACCAATACGCCAGGCGTCCTCACCGAGGATACCGCCGACATGACCATGGCATTGATCCTCGCGGTGGCGCGGCGGCTCGTCGAGGGAGCAAGTGTAATTCCCGCGGGCGAATGGACCGGCTGGGCGCCGACCTGGATGCTTGGACGCCGGATCAGCGGCAAACGGCTCGGAATCGTGGGCATGGGCCGCATTGGCCAGGCTCTCGCCCATCGGGCCAAGGCTTTCGGCTTGCAGATCCACTATCATAACCGGCGCCCCGTCGCCGCCCCGATCGAGGAAGCGCTCGAAGCGACCTACTGGGAATCGCTCGATCAGATGCTCGCCCGCATGGACATCGTTTCCGTCAATTGCCCGCATACGCCCGCGACCTATCATTTGCTGTCGGCGCGCCGACTAAAATACCTGCGCCCGCATGCCATCCTCGTCAATACCGCGCGGGGCGAAATCATCGACGAGACCGCGCTCACCCGTATGCTCGAGACAGGCGAGGTGGCTGGCGCCGGGCTCGACGTTTTCGAGCACGAGCCGGCAGTCTCGCAGAAGCTTGTCAAGCTAGCCAACGCCGGTAAGGTCACGCTCTTGCCGCATATGGGCTCGGCGACGGCGGAAGGCCGCGTCGACATGGGCGAGAAAGTCATCGTCAACATCAAGACTTTCATGGACGGCCACCATCCGCCCGACAGGGTGCTGCCCGCGACGTTGTAGGCGGGCACACGCGCTCCCAAAAAGTTGGAGATTTTTTGGGATCCTGTTCATCCCGGATCACCCGCCTATTATTATATAACTCGTAAATAAGGAAGCCGCTCGGCGTTGTCTTGCATTTGAGAGCGACCAGAGTTCTGGAACGTCGGCAAAGCCGACCAAGTCGCAATCGTTTCACGGCAAAGTCACAAAACAAGGCCAGGCGAATGACCAGAGCGGATTCGAGAGAAAACGCCTCATCCCGCATACGCCGGATGAGGCAATAATTTGCAGCGTCGATGCCGCGATTTAGCTAACATAATCAGCATGTTATTTCGGATCGAATGAGGCCGTCATGGCGAACCCGGCGGGTGAATCGTATGATGGCGCTCTCAGGCTCGATTTCGACCGCCGATTGTTGCTTCACTTTCGCGGATCGGTGGTTACCTCCGACGCAGGCTTGCTCGCATACCGGGAACTGGACGACGCGCTGTGCCTCAGTGCGATGGCGGGTGATGCGCTCTCCGACGCACGCACTGGCAAGAATGGCCGGCATGCACTCGTCGGGATGTTGCGGCAATCCATATTTGGGCGACTTGCCGGATATGAAGACGTGAACGACGCTCAACGCCTGCGCCATGATCCCGCGATGCGGTGGATAGTCGGCGGAAAGGCGGCCTCGGATGCAGCGGCTTCGCCGAGCCAGATGGGCCGCTTTGAGACGCGCTGGCTCACGGCGGAAAAGAACCTTTCGGCGCTCGCTGATCTCTCCGGCAAATGGATCGACAGCGTTCATGGTCGCCGTCCGCCGAGAGGTATCTTGCTCGACATGGATTCGAGCGTGAGCCCGACGCATGGCGAACAGGAACACAGTGTCTGGAACGGTCACTATGACTGCACCTGCTATCATCCGCTGTTCGTTTTCAACCAATATGGCGATTTGGAACGCTGCGCCCTGCGCCCCGGCAATGTTCACAGCGCCGATGGATGGGAGGCGGTGCTGAAGCCGGTCGTGGCGCGGTATCAAGGCAAGGTCTCACGCATTTATTTCCGCGCCGACGCCGGCTTCGCAAACCCCGAAGTTTACGAATATCTGGAGGCAGAACGGATCAAATATGCGATCCGTCTGCCCGCCAATCACATCTTGCAAGAGAGGATCGGCTATCTGCTCAAACGCCCGGTTGGTCGCCCGTCCAATGACGTCTGCCGATCCCATGCAAGTTTCACCTATCAAGCGGGAAGCTGGTCGCAGCCGCGTCGGGTGATCGCCAAGGTCGAATGGCATCCGGGCGAGCTTTATCCGCGCGTCGGCTTCATCGTGACGAACATGGCGCGCTCCGCCGAGAATGTCGTCGCCTTCTACAACAAGCGCGGCACGTGTGAGCAATGGATCAAGGAAGGAAAAGGCGCAATCAAGTGGACCCGGCTATCATGTCGGTCGTTCGCTGCTAACGCCGTCCGTCTCCAGCTTCATGCGCTGGCCTACAATCTCGGTAATTTTCTGCGCACGCTGGCGACGCCCGAACCGATAAAGGATTGGTCACTGACGAGCCTGAAGGAAAAGCTGATCAAGATCGGCGCGAAGATCGTGAGCCATGGCCGCTATGTCGCGTTTCAGATGGCCGAAGTCGCCATTCCGAAAAATCTCTTCGCGGACATCCTACGAATGATCGCCGACCTGCGGCCGCCGCCCAATCCAGCGCCTGCGTGAAGTGTTCGGTCGTCATGCGTCGAGCAAAAACTAAGGGAGAAGTGCGTCTTGATCACAACCGACTCTGTATTGTCCGGTGCGCGATCCGCCCATGTCACTGGTTTTGGTGTGCCGGAGCACCACAGCAGCGCCGCAGCGCGGCAATCTCAACCTCAATAAGCGGGCGATCCGGAAAATAATGCCGGTATAGGACGAATGTCCGATGTCACGGCAGGAGATCAATGATACGCGCTTGGCACATTCCCGGTTATCTGGGGAATGCCAGCTCATTTGTTCCAAAGCGATAAACTGCCAATTCGGAGAATTCTATCGCTACGGATGCGATCTTCGATTTTGCACCGCATGCTGAGCGATAGAACGAAGTCCTAATATTTGCCGGATTTAACCATGCGCCAAATAAATATCAACCCGAGGCTACAGCCGACCGCAAAGGGGGTGAGCGAAATAATAGTCGTTCCCCAGGTCAGGGGCCCTCTGTTTGCAAAGAGCAAGAAACTGGAGCCGACGATCAGGGCTGCGATCACCAGACCAACTGCAATGTTGCGATTGCTAGACAGATTCAGCTTGCCACTCTCGATGTCTTGCTCGCGCGCTTGTACTGCCTGTTCTTCCGCCTGCTTGCGTTCTGTAATGTTGGTCCAGAACCCGACAATTTCCGTGGGCCGGCCGGCGGCATCCCGCGAGAGGTTCGCCGCGTCCTGAATCCAAAGGTAGTGGCCGTCCTTGGATCGAAACCGGTACTCTTGCACCAAGCGGTCCTGGGTCATCAGGATCGACGTTTTCCCGACAGCGGCCACCCGGTCATCGGGATGCAGACAGTCGATCCACCAGTCAGGGGCCAGCGCTTCCTCGACTTCGTAACCCAGGATTCTCTTGACGCTGCCACTTATCCATTGGCTGCGAAAACGTTCAGCTGTTATCGCTAGCACATAAATGACGGTAGGAATGGAATTCAAGATATGGCGCGACCGTTTGCCGGATTTGACCACGAGCCAAATCAATACCAACCCGAGGCTACAGCCGACCGCAAAGACGGTGAGCCCAATAATAGTCATTCCCCACGTCAGGGGTCCTGCGTTTGCAAGGAGCAAGAAACTGGAGCCGACGATAAGGGCTGCGATCACCAGATGAACTGCAATGCGATTGTTAGACCGATTCAGCTCGCCACTGTCGACCTCTTGCTCGCGCGCTTGCGCTGCCCGTTCTTCCGCCCGCTTGCGTTCTGTAATGTTGGTCCAGAACCCGACAATTTCCGTGGGCCGGCCGTCGGCATCCCGCAAGAGGCTCGCCTCGTCCTGAATCCAAAGGTAGTGGCCGTCCTTGGATCGAAACCGGTACTCTTGCACCAAGCGGCCGTGGGTCATCAGGATCGACGTTTTCTCGACAGCGGCCACCTTGTTATCGGGATGCAGACAGGCGATCCACCAGTCAGGGGCCAGCGCTTCCTCGACTTCGTAACCAAGGATACTCGTGACGCTGTCACTTATCCATTGGCCGCGAAAACCTTTAGCTGTTACCTCAAGCACATAAATGACGGTAGGAATGGAACTCAATATATGGTGCGATCGTACCGCCGATATTGCCGGCGCTACCGCAGGAGCGCTGTGGGGCTGACGCAGTGACATAGCTACGCGTATATGGACCGCGTTGACGCCTACGCAAGGCCTAATACCAAGTCTCTGAAAGTTTGACTCCTGAGGCGGATTCCCGAATCGGCATTTATCTAATTCACCATGGCAAACAGCTTTTGGGAGAGTTTGCCATGTCGACTCCGGTTCCGCTTCGCTCTGACTTTGACACGATTGGCCTGCGCATGCTGGCGCGGCGATCGCGTGACCCCGATCAGACCCGGCGTCTCTTGGCACTGGCCGAGATTTATGATGGCGGCTCGCGGCCGGATGCGGCGCGGATCGGCGGGGTCGGGGTGCAGATCGTGCGCGACTGGGTTGTCCGTTTCAACGCCAAAGGTCCTGATGGTCTCTTGATCGGCAAAGCGCCGGGCGCTCCCAGCATCCTCGGCGAGCGCCAGCGCCAAGCCTTGCGGCAGGTCGTGGAAGATGGGCCGATTCCCGCCCTGCATGGCGTCGTCCGCTGGCGGCTGATCGATCTGGCGCAGTGGCTCTTCGAAGAGTTCCGGGTTTCGATCTCCAAGCCGACGCTCAGCCGCGAGCTGCGGCATATGGGCTTTCGCAAGCTCTCGGCGCGACCGCGCCATCATGCGCAAGACGAGGAAGCCGCGGCGGCTTTTAAAAAAACTTTCTCGCCCTCGTGGAGGAGACCGCCGCAAAAGAGGCTCCTGGCAAGCCGATAGAGATTTGGTTTCAAGACGAAGCTCGGATCGGGCAGAAAAACAAGGTCACCCGCCGATGGGCGAAACGCGGGACACGGCCTTCGGCGCCGCACGACCAGAGGACGAGTTCAGCCTATATTTTCGGCGCCATCTGCCCGGCCGAAGGAAAAGGCGCCGGGCTCGTACTACCCTCCTGCAACAGCGAGGCCATGGCCCTGCATCTCGAAGAAATCTCGCTTGCGGTCGCACCAAGCGCGCATGCGCTCGTTCTTCTCGATCAGGCCGGGTGGCATGTCTCGGCGAAGCTTCCCGTCCCGGACAACATCACGCTCTTGCCGTTGCCGCCGAAATCGCCCGAGCTCAATCCGGTCGAGAACATCTGGCAATTCATGCGCGACAACTGGCTCTCGAACCGCGTCTTCGAATCCTACGACGACATTCTCGACCACTGCTGCTTCGCCTGGAACAAGCTCATCGACATGCCCTGGAAAATCATCTCCATCGGAACAAGAGAGTGGGCCTATCGGTCGTGATCAGCGAGACTTGGTATAAACAACTCGCGGCGATCTGCCGAGCTAGAAAAACTCGCCGCTGCGGTAAAGCCTATAATTCATGCTGCGACTGTTAGGTGGCGCTCAGTGGTCGTGAGGGCCAGGAGGCGGCGGGGCTGGCGGCTCGCGCGACAACATTTGAAGCTGGGTTTCGACGAACCCAAGATCGCTCCAACTGTTGTCCTCCTCGGGCAGCCAACGCGCGCGAATATAGCCGGAGCGGTCAATCAAGAACTCGGCATGCGTTTCCGGGACTCTTACCACGTCCATTTTCCGGTTGAGAAAGGTGCGCGTGTACAAGCCATAGGTGGCGGCCACGTCCGCCGTGTCGCGATCGGCGACGAGAATCTTGCCGGTTGCAAGGCGGCGCAGCGGCTCGCAAATCTTGCCGGACGCGACCAGGATGATTTTGACACCGAGTTCGGCCATCCGCTCGCGGGCGGCCAATAGCTGTTCGAGCCGCGCCGTCTCTTGCGCCACGTTCTCTTGCGTACAGGAAAAAAGCACCACGAGGAGTGCGGACTGGGTCCGATAGTCGCTCAAAATGAAGGTGTTGCCGGTTTCATCGGTGACTTGGAAATCCGGCGGCGCGAGCCAGTACTGGCCCGGGTTGATCTTTGGTTCGATGATGCGCGCCTGATAGCCGATTGAAAAAGCGCCGAGAAAATTGATGATGTCCCACCGCTCGTCGTCGGTGAGCACGTCGCCAAAGCCTGGCATAGGGCTTCCCGTAATGCCATGGGTCACCCACCAGTAGAGATCGCCTCCGGTGTGCAAGGCCGTATGCGGTGCCGAAAGATCCGCGGGTTTTATCGGGAGGCTCGCAGCCACCGGTCCGTCGCCGTGGCCGCTGACGCCATGGCACCCGGTGCAATTGTCTTCATAGTGCTTGAGACCGGCAGTGATCGACGTCGCAGCAAAAGGAATGTCCGTCGCGAGATAGGTATCCGGGAAGGCTTGCACCGAGATCGCCGGGAAAGCGATCGCGCCCCCAACTAACGCGGCGGCAACGCCGGCGCCAAGGCCGGTGGTGGCCCGCAACCGGAACCAGGCGGGCCGCAGCGATGGCATCAAACTGAACGCGAGCGCCGCGAGGCCAAGCAAAATCAGCACATGGCCGCCGATGAAACGCGTCGGGACCCCGGGGATTGCCCAGGTCGCCGCGAACGACAAGCGAAATGGCAGCGGCCAGACAATGTTCTCATGCTCGGGCGGGGCCAATCCCGCCATGTCAGACGCCACGACGACGATTAGGACCGCCACCACGGTCTCGAGCTTGACCCGGTTGGCATAGCTTCGAAAGGTGGGATCGCTCGGCTTTACCTCAAGCATCGGCAAAAGGTGCCGTTGCAATCCGCCTGCAATGACGAAAATGCCGCCAAGCAAGGTGAGCTTGAGGATCAGCAGCCGCCCGTATTCGGTTCCGATAATTCCCGGAACATTGCCGACAAGAAACCAGGTCAGCAGCGTCCCACTCACCAGGATGACGCTCATCGCGACGATCGCGAGCCGCGAAAAGCGGCGCAGGATGACGGCGGCCAATCGCCGCGTGTCGTCCGGGACCGGTCCCGCTCCAATCAATAAAATCAGCGCGGGCAACCCGCCAAGCCACACGCCTAACGCGAGACGGTGCGCAATGGAGGCGGAAAGACCCGCGATCTGCTGATCAAGCGTAACCGGATGGCTGTTGAAGGGGAAGGTGGCGAGGCCAAGGCCTGCGATGACCGCGGCGGACAATAAGCCCAAGTCCGAAATCGGCGACTTCTTTAGCGTGACCCAGGCAATAACGGCGGGGATGCAAGCCGCTACGGCGTAGCCGATTTCAATAATCGCGATCCGGCCGACCCCGGTCTTGAATAGGAAAGTCCCAATGGTCGAGCCATTAACCGAAAATCTTGCGATTCCCGCGGCGTCGGCGGCGGCACCAACCGCACCCAGTCCTGTTGCGACAGCACCGACAAAGGCAGCCGCCAATACCAATAAGACGATGCGGCGGCGCCAAACGGACCCCCCCGCCGGCGCCATGGCATCGCGCGTACACCAGACCAACACCCCGGAACCCAGGACAATAGCTGCTGCCAAGGTTGCGATGGCCCTGACAATTGCAAAGGGATCGATCATGATCGCGCAGCCTAACTTATGGAGCCTTGATCTTAAAGGACAGCTTGTCGTCGACCGTGTGACCATCAACGGATAACATATGATATCCGATATTCACCGGCCCGGCTGGCAGGTTATCGGGAAGCGCGACGATCAGAAGCCGCGGCTCGGAACTGTCGCCATGGCTGGTCAAGGGGATCTGCGCTCCCTGTGCCGGGACGATCCACACCTTCGCGAATGCCGGTTCGACCCCCTCGTTGAACCATAGCTTCAATTCCTTCGGCGCCTTATCAAGGACCGCGCGCGCCGAAGGATCGGATTTGACGAGACGCGAATGCGCCGCGGCTCCGGAGATCCCAAGGCCAAACCCAAACAACACCACGAGATAAAAGAGTAGGGCCCGTTCCCTCCGGTCAATCGCGCGCCTCATCTGGCTGCTCCATGTTTGTTTCGGCGTTTCCCGTGTTGGCCGGGATCGAGTTTCCCATGCCTTACCACGACTTATCGCGAATCCTTAACGCCCTGGGTAGAGGCCATGTTGTCGCAATCCGGCAGAGCCCCCCTTTGCTCTAAATCAAATTGCAATTGCCCCTCATGCGAGCTTCCAGGGGTCTTGGAGCGTGGCAAAAAAGTCATAGTGCGCATCGAAAGCGTGTTGGCAAGCACTGATCGTTTGACAAAAGGTCAATATCGCGTGAACCCTAGAACATAAAACTGGAGGGAAAGTTCATGACCGGTGCTATCAGAATTTGGGCCGCTGCGTTGATCGCAGCTCTCGCCATCACGCGTGCCGATGCCGCGGATTTGACTCCCACGCCGGAACCGCTTCCGCCGGCTCCGCCGCTCTTCTACCTTCATGTCGGCGCCCTGGGTGCCTTTTACTCGCCGCCCGACGCGCAGTCGACCGGAGGCGGGTTCTTGAAGTCAATACCGACCCCCCTCGGCACCGCAACGTTAAATAACGTAGCTATCCCGCCAAGTTATACCCTGGGTTTGGAAGCGGGCTATTACATCACGCCCAATATCACGCTCGGAATCTCCGCCGGCGTGCCCCCGCTCATGCATATCAAGGCGACTGTTTTCAATTTTGCACCAGCCTTGGGAACGGACCTAGTGGGAAGCGTGCGCTTTGGGCCCCTTATGGGCGTCCTTGATTACCACTTCACGCAATGGGGTCCGTTTCAGCCCTATTTCGGCGCCGGCGCGGCCTATGTGGTGATGTTCGCCAATACCAGTGACGGCTTTCTTTCGAACTTCAGTGTCGATCCGACTTGGTGCTTCGTAACCCAAGCCGGCTTCGATTATATGCTGACCGAACACTTGGGCGTCTTTTTTGACGCGAAAAAGCTGATTTACCTCAATCCCAACTTTCAAGGGAATCTCCTAGACACGAATATCCACATCAAAACCCTTGGTAAGATCGATCCCTGGATCGCGTCGACAGGCGTCACTTTCAAATATTAGCCGAAGGCATTGCGCCATAGGCTAAACGGACACCGGCCAAGCCGCTCGGTATGAAAAAAAGAACGCTTCCACGGACTACGTGGGAGCGTTTTCGTTCGCGGGTTTCGGACCGCCGCGGGAGACGCCGACCTTGGCGGGGCGAAGCACGCGATCGCCGATCGCGTAGCCATCCTCGACCACCTGCACGACGGTCCCATTCGGCGCCATCTCGTCAGGCACCTCGAACAACGCCTCGTGTAGATTGGGATCGAACTTGGCACCAAGCGGTTCGAGCCTCTTGACGCCGTATCTGCCAAGCCGCGACAGGAAGTCGCGCTCGGTGAGTTCAACTCCTTCGATCAAGGTTTTCAGCGCGGGCCCCGCCTGCTCGCGGGCATCGGGCGCTAGGCTTTCGACGGCGCGTCGCAAATTGTCGGCGAACGGCAGCATATCGAGGGCAAACGAGGTCACGCCATAGGTCTTGGCGTCGGCAACCTCGCGCTCGGCGCGGCGGCGCTGGTTTTCCATCTCGGCGAGGGCGCGCAGGACCTTGTCTTTCAGCGCCGCGTTTTCGAGCTGAAGATTTTCCAAGACAACGAAAGGATCCGGTTCTCCAGCCGGAGCTTGCGCGGCAGGGCCGGCGGACACCGCGCTGGCATCGCCGGTGGACCCGTCCGGGTTGATCGCGGCAGTTTCGTTTTCGGCTTTTTTTGAATTGTTCATGATTGCTCTTTAACTCAGTGACGAACCACGCCGGGATATCAGTTTTTTGGTAACCAAAATCAAGTTCCCGCCTCGACCTTCCGCGATTAGTTGGGCAAGATCGCGATCCCCGGAAGCTGCCGGAACCCATCGTCCGCCATGACGGGCGCTTCCTGCGCTGGATCGAAAATTCCCAGAATCGCCCGCCGGATCGCGTCTTGCCTATGCGCGGAAGTAATTTTCTCCCCCATGAGATCGGTCACATAAAATACGTCCGCCGCCTTTTCGCCGAATGTCGCGATATGGGCCGAGGCTATGTTGAGGTTGAGCCAGGACATGATCGCCGTCAATTCATAAAGCAGGCCAGGCCTATCGAGGCCGGTCACTTCAAGAACGGTGAAGCGATTGGAAAGCGTATTATCGATCGATACTTCTGGATGGATGCGAAACACATCGCGGTCCTCTCCGGCAGCCCGCGTCCTTGCGGCGACCATGTCCCGCAGCCTGACTTGTCCACTGAGCGCGCGCTCGATGGCGAGCACGATGCTGCCCGCCCGGCGCAACTCGTCTTCGTCGTATTTGAAAGCGCGCGAAATAAAAATTGTGTCGAGCGCCATGCCATCGGCCGTCGTGAAAACCTGCGCATCGACAATATTGGCTCCAGTTGCCGCGCATGCGCCGGCGAGAGTGGATAAAAGCCTTGCATGGTCGGGCGCAATGACGGTCAATTCGGTGACGCTACGGTCCCGATCAACGAGGATATCGGTTATCGGCGCGGGTATCTCGACTTCGGTCATATTCAAAAGTTTGGCGTGAAGAAGTTTCTGCTCCAGCGTGGCCTTTAGCCAATAGGCTTGGGGAAGACGCGCGGCGTACGCCTCGAAATCGAGGCTTGACCACTTCGGCAGCGCGCGGCGCAGTTCCTCGCGCGCCTGGGCGACGCGCTGTTTGCGATCGGTCGTGGAGTGACCGCCCGAGAGCTCCACCTCGGTCTCCCAATAGAGGGTGCGCAGGAGTTCCGCCTTCCAATTGTTCCAGACCCCCGGCCCCACGGCGCGGATGTCGCAAATGGTGAGGACCAACAGCATTTTGAGGCGTTCAAGGGTCTGCACGCGACTGGCGAAGGTCGCAATCGTTTTCGCGTCGCCAAGATCGCGCCGCTGCGCGATATCGGACATCACCAAATGGTTCTCGACCAACCACGCGACGGTATCGGTTTCTGCTTCCGTGAGGCCGAGACGAGGACAGAGAGAGCGCGCGACATTGACGCCGGCCGCCGAATGATCTTCCACTCGCCCCTTGGCGATATCGTGCAGGAAAAGCGCGAGAATCAGCGCCCTCCTATTGCCGATCGAATGCAGAATGTCGGTGGCCAGGGGATGGTCCGCGGCAAGCCTTTGCGAACCAATCTCGGCGAGGTTTCCCACCGCGCGCAAGATATGCTCATCGACCGTGTAGTGGTGATACAAATTGAACTGCACGAGCGCGACGATGCGGCCGAATTCCGGGATGAAACGCCCGAGAACGCCGGCTTCGTTCATGAGCCGCAGCACGATTTCGGGCTGGTTGCGCGACGTCAATATGTCGAGAAACAGCCGGTTCGCTTCGGGATCGGCACGCAACCTCGTATCGATACGCTTCAGTGCCCGGGTGACGTGCCTCGTCGCGTCCGGATGGATCGCGAGGCCATTTTGGTCGGCGACCCAGAACAGCCGGATGAGATTGACCGGATCGTTGGCGAAGACCTCTGGTCCCGTTACCGTGACACGGCCATTTTCAACTTCGAAACCTCCGGTCGCGATGGCCACCCGCTTGCGCCGCCAAGGCCGGAACCGGTCGAGCCTGGCGAACGGTTTGGCTTGCTTTTCCTCGAGCGCGGCGCAGACGATCGCAGTCAAATCGCCGACATCCTTGGCAATCAGGAAGTAATGTTTCATGAACCGCTCGACGCTGGCTAAGCCGCCTCGCGCCGAATAGCCGAGCCGGTCCGCGATCCGGCGTTGATGATCGAAGCTCAGTCTCTCTTCCGCCCTGCCGGTTAAATAATGCAGATGGAAGCGGACTCGCCAGAGAAACTCCTCGCAACGGCGGAACAGTCTATATTCGTAACTGGAAAACACGCCGGCGCCAACAAGATCGGCTACTTCGCGCAGCCGGTAGACATATTTGGCGATCCAAAACAAAGTATTGAGGTCCCGGAGGCCGCCTTTGCCGTCCTTGACGTTTGGCTCGACGAGATAGCGCGATTGGCCGGCCAGCGCGATGCGGCTGTCGCGTTCAGCGAGCTTGGCCGCGACGAATTCGGCGGCCCTTCCTTGCACGATCTCGCGCTCGAACCTTGTCCGCATGGTTTCGAAAAGCCCGCTGTCGCCGAGAATAAGGCGGGCTTCAAGGAGCGCCGTGCGGACGGTCATGTCTTCGCGGGCATGAACCAGACATTCCTTGACCAAGCGTGTCGAATGGCCGACTTTTTGGCCGAGATCCCAAAGCATATAGAGGATCGCCTCGGCGATGCGTTCCCCGCGCGGCCTCGCTGCGGGCGAGAGCAGAAAAAGGAGATCGATGTCTGAACCCGGCGCAAGGGTCGCCCGCCCATAGCCGCCCACCGCCGCGACCACGAAGGCGTCGTCGGCCAGGCCCTTTGCGACCGGATGAACATAGGCCGTCACATAATTGAAAATCTCGCGGATAAGCTCGTCTTCGATATGGGCGAGATGGCCGGCGCAGGCGAGGCCACCCCCATCGGCCTGGAACGTTTCACGGGCGAGCGCGCGTCCCTGGTCCAAGGCGGCGCGAAAAAGCGCGACCGTTTGCGGGCGCACGGCATGAGCCGGCTCGCCGCCCGCATGGAGCGCCGCGATTTTGGCGCGCAGGCCCGCGCGATGGAAATAGGCCCCATGCGGCAAGGCGATCCGATAGCGCCGGGGCTGGACCGGCGACGTTGTCTCGAGCATGGCGTTCATTGATTCCGATGGCCTGGCGATCGGCGGATCCCGCGCGATTCCTCCAAGGTGGTTTCCGTTTCCGGGAATGACAAGGCCGAGCCAAGGCGCAATTTTGCTTCGATCGCATCCCAGATCGCGACGGCGATATCCGGACCGCCGAGCCGTTTGATCGCCCTGATCCCGGTCGGCGAGGTCACGTTGATCTCGGTCAGATTGCCGTCGATGACGTCGATGCCGACAAAAAGCAAGCCGCGCCGTTTCAGCTCGGGGCCGATCACCGCGCAAATTTCACGCTCGCGCGGCGTAAGCTCGGCCGCAGTCGCCGTGGCGCCACGCACCAGGTTTCGCGCGGATGTCGTTTGCGGCCGGCACCCGGTTGACCGCGCCCGCCGCCACGCCATCGACGAGGATGATCCGCTTGTCGCCCTCTGCAACCTGGGGCAGAAAGCGCTGCACCACCCATGGCTCGCGAAAACTCGCCGCGAAGAGGTCATAAAGCGAGCCAAAGTTTGGATCGCCGTGGGCAATCTTGAACACTGCCGCGCCGCCGTGCCCATGCAAAGGCTTCATCACCGCCTCGCCATGCACCTCAAGAAACGCTTCGATTGCCTCTCTATCGCGGGTGACAAGGGTCGGCGGCATAAGCCGCGGAAAATTCATGACAAAAAGCTTTTCCGGCGCGTTGCGCACGCTCGCCGGATCGTTGACTATCAGGACCCTTTGCCGCACATGCTCAAGCAGATGCGTCGAAGTTATATAGGCAAGATCGAAAGGAGGGTCTTGACGCAAAAGGATGACCTCAAACAACCCGAGCTCTGTCGTTCTTGCGCCGCCCAGGGTGAAATGATCGCCGGCAACATCGCGGACCTCGACCGGCGCCGTCCCGGCCACCACCTGGCCGTCGCTTAGCGAAAGCTTGTCGGGAGTATAGTAAGATAGCCTATGTCCCCGCGCCCGCGCCTCGAGAAGGAGCGCGAAGGTCGAATCGCCCGCGATATTGATCTTGTCGATCGGATCCATCTGGACGGCAACGTTCAAGGCCATCGAAATCCTCTTCGGCAGGAGCGGCGAAATCTCGCGTGGGGGCATGGCCGGGAGGATTCGTCAAGGGTGCCGCCGCGTCAAATTTGCCTCGACGGAGCCCATGGTAAGCACGCATTTTCCGATCGTCAGCCCGGACTGAACATCGCGGTGCGCGAGACCCGCTTGTTCGAACGGGTAGCACCTCGTGGGTGGCGGGACCAGCCTCCCTTGCTCGAAATCCGTCAGCAAACTGCACATGATCCGATCGAGGAGGGAGACCTCATCGAATAAATAGCTCAAATTGAAGGCCATGACGCTCTTGTTTTCGCTGGCGAGCCGCAGAGCACCAAAACGAGGCAAGAGCGCATACCGTAGCATGGCCGCTAATGCGCCGATCAACTTTCCGCTGCGCGGTATAATTCCGTGCGCCCCGTACACGACCAGCCGCCCCATTGGCGCCAACAATCGCAAGCTCTGGCGCAGGGTTAGCCCGTTGGCGTCGAAGACGGCTCGATACCCGTTCGGCGCGTAATGGCGCGCCGCCGCGAACCAATTCTCAGCCGATGCGTCGATGACCGCATGGGCGCCGGCATCTTTTGCCGCTTGCAGCTTATGGGTGGACCCGACGACCCCGGCCGCGTGGATGCCCCGCAAACGAGCGAGCTGCAGCAAAGCGCCCCCGACGCCGCCCGCGGCGGAGTGGACGAGCACGGTGCTTCCCGGCCGGGGCGCCGCAAGCTCGTCCAACGCATAGGCCGCCGTGAGAAACACGACGGCTATGCCCGCGGCTTGCGGAGTCGTCAGAAGGCTCGGACAAGCGAAAACTTGATGGCGAGGAACTGCGACTTGTTCCGCATAGCCGCCGAAACGGGTGAGCGCGATCACCCGTTCTCCGATTTCGAGGCCGCATACTCCCTCGCCCAGCGCCGCTACGTGCCCGGCGACCTCGAATCCGGGCGTAAACGGCCAACCAGCATAGCGCCAGGAGGAGGCATAAAGACCGAGCCGCGCAACACAATCGGCGAAGTTTACGCCAGCCGCTTCCACGTCGATCACGACCATGCCGGGGCTTGGCGTGGGCTGAGCCGCATTGACCATCCTTAGAGCACGAAAACCTCCGGGACGGAGGACAGAAATTTCCCGCATCGGATTGGTCTCGCTCCCCAGCCTTGCAAGCGAAAGTCAGGAATTATGTTGTGCGGGAGTGTCAAAACCTCCTCGGCGGGAGCCCGAAACCCGCTGAGAAAATCGACGGCGCGACAATGATCGAGCTGTGCGGCCCGGCATCCGGCATGACTGCCCCGGCGCTTAATGCGTCAAAATCCGGTCTGGCGCGGCCGCATAAATGTCCATGACAGCGCCAAGCATCCGGAGCGCCTCTTCCTTCGGCCGTTGGAATGAGTTGCGGCCAATGATCGAACCAAACCCCCCGCCAGCGTGGATCGAACGGATCTCAGCGAGCAGCTTGTCGTCATCTAAGACCGCGGCACCGCCCGAGAAGATGACGATGCGGCGGCCGGCGAAAGCACAATCAATGACGTGACGGACGCGATCCCCCGGGGTCGCGATCGGAATGCGCCGTTCGACATACACCTTGCGGGCCGCTTCTTGTTCGATATGCGCCGTCGGCATCTTCACCTTGATGATGTGCGCCCCGAGCTGAGCCGCGATCTGGACGGCATACCCAACGACATCGATTGCTGTTTCACCTTCCTTGCTCAGACCCGACCCGCGCGGATAAGACCAGATGACGACCGCGAGCCCGTTGCGTTTTGCCTCCTCGGCATAGGCGCGGATCTGTTCGTACATTTTTAACTCGTGCGCCGATCCCGGGTAGATCGTAAACCCGACCGCGCAGCAGCCGAGACGAAGCGCGTCCTGCACGCTGGCGGTCAATGCCTGGTTCGGGTCTTTCTCGTCCCGCAGCACATCATTGTCGTTGGTTTTGAGGATGAGCGGAATTTCCCCCGCGAAATCGCGGGCGCCTGCTTCCAGGAAGCCCAGCGGTGCAGCGTACGCATTGCAGCCCGCTGCGATCGCGAGCTCGAAGTGATAAAGCGGATTGTAAGCTGGCGGATTTGGGGCGAAAGAGCGCGCCGGCCCATGTTCGAAGCCCTGATCGACCGGCAGAATCACTAGTTTGCCGGTGCCAGCCAACCGGCCGTGGTTCAAGAGCCGGGCGAGGTTGGTTAGTGTCCCAGCGCTATCCGCACCATACCAGCTCAGAATCTCTCTTACGCGCGGTGTCATCGTCGCTCTCCTCGTCGCATTTTCGCGCCAACAATTGCGGGTAATCCTTGGGAATGCGGGGTAAACTACAACTGTCCGTTCGGTTCGTTTTGACGCTTAAAGGCGGGACCGAGCGTAATCATATATCTCCGCCGCAGTCCAACGACGGGGGTGAGGAATGCGCCTCACAGTTTGGTTGGAGCGTCAGCTGCACCTATGGCGATAAGGCTTGATGAAAGCAGCTAAGGCCTATCAGCCCAGCGCCAACCGCGACTAGGTTCGCTCTGTGCGCAATGGCTCGCCGGACGGCATCCGGCCGGGTCCTTTGCATGGCGGACAGATCTCCCCCGTCGAATCCGGCGAAACGCCGTGGATCGCCAAAAATAGCACGACCGGGGGATATTAAGTCGTTTTTCGAGTCGCTATAAGATTTCAGCGCGGAGGGACTTCGTCTCCGCCAAAAGTTCGAGCGGAGGGAATTTTTTCACAACGTTCGAACATGGTCCTTCAGTCGAACACTTTGCAGCTTTACCTAAAGTAGGAGGAAACAATGAAACCATATGTTGCCATCGCGGCGTCAGTTGCGGCGCTCGCTTCCGTCCAAGCGCGCGCGGCGCAGACCATCCAGTTCCCGATGATGGTGTCGGCAGGCGCGAAGACCTGCCTGCCCAACGCGAGCGCCACGGTCATCGTTCATACTTTCGGAGACTTCGAAAATCTCGAGATCGTCGTATCTGGACTGCCGGCGAAAACCGACTTCGATTTTTTCATAATTCAGGTTCCGACCGCGCCGTTCGGGGTCGCCTGGTACATGGGCGACATTACGACCGCTGGAGGCGGTATCGGTGTCGGCAATTTCGTCGGCCGCTTCAGTAGCGAGACTTTCATTATCTCGCCTGGCGTCGCGCCCACGGTGAATGAATTTCCCTCGCCGCCCGCCTTCGTCCCGGAGGCAACAACAGGCATAGCGACCAATCCCATACAGATGTATCACCTTGGGCTTTGGTTCGATTCGGCGTCTGACGCCGCAAAGGCGGGTTGTCCGGCTACCCAAACCGGATTCAATGGGGAACATAACGCCGGCATCCAGGTTCTAAACACGTCAAACTTCCCCCTCCTCGCAGGTCCTTTGATCAAAATCCCATAACAGGATAAACAGGGGAAGCGAATCCACGCCTCTTCCAGCTACGAAATGGCACAATCTATGCGGCCCCGCCCTTGTGGCGGGGTTCACTTTTATTTGCTTGCCGGCAAAGCGATGTGGAGACTGCGACCACCCGCCGCCGGACCAAGTTTAAGAGCTCTCCGCCACATTTATGCTATTTTGCGGACCGACAGGGATGCTAGCGTGACAGCGCCGGTTGCGATAGAAGGGTTGCGGCCGTGCGTAGTTTATTTGCGATGAATGAGCAGAGCGCATGAAAACTGGCTTTGAGAAAACGCGACAGCCGTGGCGAGGAGCCGCGGGCGGGCTGTTGATCCGTGTAGCCGTGGTGGCGGGGCTGGCGTCCCTGTCCCTCCCGGCCTCGGCCGACTCATGGATGGATTCACTCAATCCAATGAACTGGTTTGCTGGCGAAAAATACAAAACCGAGATCGTGCCTGATGTCCCGCCGGACGATCTTTACAATCAAGCGCTCGCCCGGCTGCAAAACAAGGATTACGACGGCGCGGCAAAAAAATTCGCCGAACTCGAAAAGCAATATCCTTATTCGCAATGGCAAAGGAAAGCGATTTTGATGACCACCTTCAGCCAATATCAAAACGCTAGTTACGACGACGCCATCGCCTCCGCGAAACGCTATATCGGCTTGTTCCCGTCCTCTCCGGACGTCGATTATGCCTATTATCTCGAGGGGATGTCCTATTACAATCAAATCCCGGACATAAACCGCGATCAGGACAGGGCGGCAAAGGCCGTTGAAATATTCACCTTGATCACCGAGAAATTCCCGAAGTCGGAATATGTCGAGGACGCGCGCTACAAGCTTCAAGTCGCCCGCGACCAGCTTGCCGGCAAGGAGATGCTCGTCGGACGCTATTATCTGAACCAGCATAATTATGCGGCGGCGATCAACCGCTTCCGCGAAGTGCTGTTCAAATATCAGACGACCCGGCACGCCGAGGAAGCTCTTCTGCGGCTGACCGAGGCTTATCTCGCGCTTGGCATCCCGGGCGAGGCACAAACCGCGGCGGCGGTCTTAGGGCATAATTTCCCGGAGTTGGTCTGGTACAAGGATGCTTATGCGCTGCTCCAAGGAGGCGGGCTGGAGCCGCATGAAGACCAGGGGTCCTGGATATCGAAAGCGTTCCACAAAATGGGCTTCGGCTAAGGCGCGGCCGGAGGCCGCCGGAACGTCTTCCACGGCTTGTGATCGTGCGAAAATTCACGGTCCAAGGCATTTGTTATCGAAGTGTCTTCGCTCTCCTGGAAGAAAGTCCACAGCACGGCGAGGAAATGGGTTAAAGGGACAAGTTGAAACTCTTTCCCGTTTCCATAAAACATGAAAGAGCCGCGCCATATGGAGGCGCATCGGGGAGCCCCTCGACCCCATGCTCGTTTCGCTCTCCATCCGCGACATCGTTTTGATCGACAATCTTGATCTCGAATTCGACCGTGGCCTTACCATTTTGACCGGCGAGACGGGCGCCGGCAAATCGATTCTACTCGATGCGTTTTCGCTGGCGCTTGGCGCAAGGGGCGATGGCGGCTTGGTCCGCCACGGCGCGCCGCAAGGTCAAGTCAGCGCGGCTTTCGAACTTGCCGAGGACCACAAGGCGGTGGTCGCGGCGAAGGCACAAGACATAGAAACTGCCGGCAGACTTATTTTGCGGCGCCTGCAATTGGCGGATGGCCGCAGCCGCGCTTTCGTCAACGATCAGCGGATGACCACGCAAGGGTTGCGGGCGATCGCCAGCGAACTGGTCGAAATTCATGGCCAGCACGACGACCGCGCGCTCGTCAATCCAGGCACGCATCGCCAACTGGTCGATGCCTTTGGCGGCTTGAACCTTGCGGCCGCCGAAGTGCGCGCCGCCTATGCACGGGTGCGGGGTCTCACGGCCGAGCACGCGCGCGAGCGGGCGCGGGTTGAACAGGCGCGAGCGGAGGCCGATTACCTGCGCCACGCCTTCGCCGAGTTGACCGGGCTTGCCGCCGGAGCTGGCGAAGAAGCCGTGCTGGCCGAGCGCCGCTCCACCATAATGCAGGCCGAGAAGGTCGCGGCCGAACTGCGCGATGTCCACGCGACGGTGACGGGCGATTATTCGCCAATGCCTGCTCTTTCCGCCGCGCTGCGCAGGCTCCAGCGGCGTCGAGACTCAGGCACCCGGATTGATTGCGCCCGCCGCCGAGGCGCTCGATGCCGCCTTGAACGCCCTCGATCTTGCGGGGCAAGCCCTCGATCGCGGCTTGCTCGATGCCGATTTCGATCCGCGCGAATTGGAGCGGGTTGAAGAAAGGCTGTTTGCCTTGCGCGCCGCGGGACGCAAATATGGGGTTCCCGTCGATGCGCTTGCCTCGCTCGCCGAAAAATTCGCGGCCGAGCTTGCCGCCCTCGACGCCGGGGAGACCCGGCTTTCGCAATTAACGCGGGAGGCCGAGGCCGCCGAGTCCGCCTATGCGTCGGCGGCGCGGGCATTGTCGGAGGCGCGCAAGAAAGCCGCAGCCGCGCTCGATGCCGAAGTGACCGCCGAACTCGCGCCACTCAAGCTCGAAGGCGCCCATTTTACAACCGAATTCCGCATCGAGCCGGAAGGCCCGGACGGGTACGATCAAGTCGAGTTTTGGGTGCAAACCAATCCCGGAACAAAGCCTGGCCCTTTGATGAAAATCGCCTCTGGCGGCGAGCTTGCCCGGTTCATGCTGGCCCTGAAAGTGGTTCTTGCCGATCAAAACTCGGCTCCGACACTTGTCTTTGATGAAATCGATACGGGGGCCGGCGGCGCGGTGGCCGATGCCATGGGCCAGCGGCTTGCGCGGCTCGCGTCCCGCGTGCAGGTGCTCGCCGTGACCCATGCGCCGCAAGTCGCGGCCCGTGCGCGAGGTCATTTCCGCATCGTCAAGGACGCCGCCGGACAAGGCAGCCGTGTCGCGACGCGGGTCTCAATTCTCGAAAAGGAAGCACGGCGCGAGGAAATCGCGCGTATGCTGGCCGGCGCGACGATCACCGACGAGGCGCGGGCGGCCGCCGCCCGGCTTTTGGAGGGAGCCCGATGAAACTGGAGCGCCATCGGCGATAATCGCAAGAGGGCAGGGGAACTTCGCCGCAGCCTCGTCCACGCTTGCCGGATGACAAAAACCTTGGCGCCGCTCCGGCTCGAATCGCTTTCGTCGGTGACCTTTGTTTCAGGCAAAGGTCACCGACACTGGCCCTTGCAAGGCGAAAGCTCCCGCCCGCACCTATCGGTGACGGCGGCGAGGTCAGGACGCCGGTAGCCAGATAGCCGAGACGCCCAGGATCACTGCGATAGTCAGACACACGAGTCCAATGAGGACCTTAGCTTCAGTCTTCATTTTCCAACTCCCATGCTAAACCGGCATCTACCCGATCACCAGCTTTTGCCCCGAGATTGCCACTTTTGGCGGATTTTGTTAAGACCGAACCATCGCCGCGATGCACTCGATCAGGGGAGAAAGCGAAGCAATATGAACTCGTTATCCTGCGGCAAAGGTTCCGGGAGATCTTACGGCTGATGGGGGAGCTAGGATCGCAGCCGCCCATGGCGCCGGCGTCTGACGTTCGATGGTTGGCAAGAGCAACAAATGGGAGGGGGCGTCCAGTCGCCAGGGAAAATGGCCAGATCAGCCCCCAAGTGCCGGCATGTCGCGCCGGTCTTCCCGCGAAGCCGGAAAACCGCTAATATTGCCGCCGATTCGGGAATCATCTCAGGAATCCCCGCTTGTGGCCGTCACCTATGACGCCGTCCGGCCATTCGGCCGGGACGCGGAAGACGCTCGCAAGCCCGATGCAGGTTCAGCCGAGCGCCGGTGGGGCGTCTCGCATCACAAGTGGAGCAGAACGATGACATTCAGCCGTATCGCCCTCATTGCCGTCGCGGCCGTAGCGATGGCGCCGGGAGTTGGGCCAGCCTTTGCCGCCGACGATGCCGCTAGGATCAAGCAATGCGTGGCCGACAACCAAGGCGAGGGCCAGACCACGACCGTCGTCGCAGCCTATTGCGACTGCATGAGCAAGAGGATGTCAGCCTCGGAGACGCAGTCGATCACCACTTGGGAGAAATCGCATCCTAACGACCAAGGGAACTGCTCCGTGGAAGCGGGCGCGAAGAGCACCAAATAGAAGGAGCCGGCCGCCGCGCTCCGGCAGACTTGGCTGGTTCGCCGATCGCTTGACGAACGCCTGAGAATCCGGACCGTAAGTTATGAGGTCCGCTCCAAGCGGCGGGTGGACTTCGCCGTGCGACTTGGCCCGGGCGTAGATTTGCTTGCGCGCGCGGCGGTCGGCGTCGAAGCAAGCAAAAAATCATGTAGCCAAGCGCGACTGGTCGAATGGCGCGCTTGGCGGTATTGTTGCTCAGCTGTTTTTTTTGGTGCGGCTTTCTTTTCGCGCCACGGATCCGAGCCAGACCCGGCATACCGGCATGGGCGAGACGACGGCGGCCGCACCACTTCGCCGCCGCGGCCTCGTCCATGCTTGCCTGATCGTAATTCACAACTGGCGAAAGCCAGCGCTCGGCCTCCGCGATGCTCATGCCATTGCGGCGGGCGTAATCCCGAGAGTCCTTAGTTTAGCAAGGAGCCGTGACGCAGCCGTGTGGCATCCCGATCATCGAGAATATCAGGAGCCCTAAGATAGCCAGACCAATGACTCCCGCGAGTACCCAAACTTCAGTGCTCATTTTCCACCTCCCTAGTTAAACGCGAGCCAGCGCGTCCGCGATGCTCCTGCCATTGCGGCGGGCGTAATCCCGAGAGTCCTTAGTTTAGCAAGGAGCCGAGACGCAGCCGTGTGGCATCCCGATTATCGAGAATACCAGGAGCGCCAAGATAGCCAGACCAATGACTCCCGCGAGTACCCAAATTTCAGTGCTCATTTTCCACCTCCCTAGTTAAACGCGAGCCAGCGCTCGACGTCCGCGATGCTCCTGCCATTGCGGCGGGAGTAACGTCACTGCCCGTTTATGGTGGGCGGGAACGCCGATCCGGGCGTGCCGGGCTTCGTTGGTAGCCCCGCAAGCGAGAATCCAATGAGCGCCAAAACAGCCAGACTAACGATACCCACGAGTACCCAACCTTCAGTTTTCATTTTCGACCTCCCTAGTTAAACCGGCATCCACCCGAGGACCCGGTCTCGCGGCTGAGATTGCCACTTTGGCCGAGCCTTGGCAAGACCGAACCGTCGCCAAGAAGTTTTGGCGCACCAAAGGCAGTGATATCGGCGCGTCGCGCGCCGGGTAACAAGCACTCCCCCAAACACCTAAACTCGCAACTCTCGAGTTGAAGATTAATTTTCCTAAGCCAATTAGGCAAGCGAAGCTTCGCGCTATAGGTAAAGTTGTTCACAAAGGTCATACTGTGGGTCTAATGGAGTGTGATATCCTTTAGGCGCCGACGCGATTATCGGATGTTCACGTATGACAGAGCCATCAGAAGATATTCAGCAAATGTCCATCGGCATCGATGGCCGTGATGAGCTTGTGATAATGATAATGCAAGACAGCCTTCAACGCATAGGCTTGCAGAACAAACGGGTCGCGACGTCGTCGCACCACGTTGAAAAAGGCGCGCCGATAGTGGTGACGAAGATCGGCTGCCTCTACGGCGGTTTGCAGCTTGAAAAAGATGAAACCTGTGTAAAGCATCGCTTGCGCATATTGAATGAACAGGCTGAATGGCCGGCTGCGCAAATGCGCGTTGCGGACGTCGCCCGTTTTCAGACCGCCTTCGAGAAAGAGTGAATCCACACGGGCGAAATAGGCTTTCGGATCATAAAGTGCATGGAGCACCCGCAAATATCCTTCCCGCAGAGCGTCGCGGTCCATGCCGAGGGGAATGACGTTCGTTCCGTACGGCGTCCGATCGGCGGGATCGAGCCGATTCTCACTGGCAAGCCTTGCATAAAGTGGTGTCTTGGGGATCGCGGTGAGCATGCCGACCGAGGTATGGATCACACGGGCCTGCTCGACGAAACGGATCTGCCGATCGAAAATGTCCAAGCCGTCATGGTCGAATCCGACGATCATCCCACTCCAGACCTCGAGCCCGTGGGCCTGGATGGCGTGCACCTTTTCTACTATGCTGCGCTCCTTACCGCGCAGGTTCTTGCAGCTTACTCGTTTCACGCAACAATTCCTCGTTGGGCGTTTCAACGCCGACAAAGACGTAACGGATATTTGCCTCGTCCATGAGGCCCATGAGTTCTTCATCGTCTGCCAGATCGAGCGAAGCCTCCGCAAAAAATGCCATCGAATAATCATGCGCCTTCTGCCAGGCGATGACTTCGCGGAGAATTTGTTTTATCGCCTTCTTATTGCCGATCAGATTGTCGTCAACGATGAAGACGCCACCGACCCCACCTAAACGGCGAATAGCCTCCAGTTCGGCAATAATCTGGGGTATCGTCTTGAGGCGCGGACGGCGGCCAAAGGTTACAATGATGTCGCAAAACTCGCAGGTGAATGGGCAGCCGCGCGAGAACTGCACCGGAGTGATGACATATTGGTTCATCTTCAAAAGGTCGTAGCGAGGCGGCGGCACTTTACTCATGTCGGTGCGCTCCGCCTGCTCGTAGCGGCTAGCATGTTTACGTTCGGCCCAATCGGCAAGAAATTGCGGCCAGGTCTCTTCGGCTTCCCCCACGAAAATGACATCGGCCAACGAGCCGAAATAATCCTCCTGCACGCTGACCCACGGACCGCCGACGACCGTGAAGCAGCCCCGCCCTTTCAATTCCTGGAGAATTTCAGTCATACGGAATCTCTGCACCGTCATTCCCGTAATGCCGACGACGTCGGCCTTGGCGCAAAGAGCAAAATCGATATCTTCGACATTCTCATCGATTAAAGTGATTTTGTGCTCCGGGGGCGTCAGAGCCGCAAGCAAGGGCAGCGCTGAAACCGGCATATTCGCGCGCTTGCCAAGCTTGGCACATAGGTGGAGGGCGTGCTCCATACCCCAATAGCTCATCTCGAAACGCGGATTGATCAGCACGATATCGACCATGTTCACATATCCGCAAATGTTTTCCGCGACCGATAAATCCAAAACCTAGCAGAACCGCCGTGCGACGCCTAAGGCGATGCGCGCCCAACGCATCGGGAAGCGGCCTTCGGCGGCAGCGCGCGCGACGTTCTTGCCGCTCTTGCCTAAACCGACATCCGCCTGATGACAGCCTTGGCGGGTGTGAAGTTGCCGCATTTTAAGGTTTTTGGCAATGCCAAATCCTCGACATGAGGACTCCCATGCACCAACGCCGGTAACATCGGCGCGCCGAGCGCCGGGTGACCCTCCCCCACGCCTCAAGTGGCGCAATAGTAACCTTGTGCGACGTTGGCGGAAGAACTTTTAGGGCCTGTTTTCAGTTAGGAGGTGATGGTACGAGAACGGATCAGAATCAAACGTGGAACGCTGTTGTTCGTTTGACGCGAGTTTGCGGAAGGGATTCCCAAATCAGCAATTGCGTGATTCATGGGTGGTCGGCCTGAGGAGGGGCTGACCGATGCGACGCTATGCATTACGCGACGACCAAGGATCGGATCAAGGATTTTCTTCCCGGTCGCGAAGGCCATGTTGGAGGCACAGCGGCGGACAATCGATTAGACCTCTTGCATAACCGTTACGCGGCCTCGAGCTCTATGTTGTAGATTGCGGCGATAAGGAAGAAGCGCAGACCGAAACGGCGACGGCGGTTTCTATAGCGGTCGGCGATGATTTTGAAGCGTTTGAGCATGGCGATGACGTTCTCGCAAGCCACGCGTTCGCCGGAGATGGCGCGGTTTCTTTCCCGGTCGCTTGCGGACAACGGAGTCTTTTTGCTGCGCTTTTTGGGCAGGCTCGTCTTCGCGTGCCTTCTCTGCAGGCCTTGATAACCGCGGTCGGCAACGGCTTTCGTCTCAGGATGCAGCCGCACCTTCGATGTTTTGAACAGCCGGAAGTCGTGTCGCCGTCCTTTTTCGTGCGCGAGGCAGAGAATGCGGCGTGTCGATTTTTCGACGACGAGCTGGGTTTTCAGCGTGTGCCGCTTCTTCTTGCCAGAATAGTAGCGCCTTTGTTTTTTTTGGCCGTTCGATGGGTGTCTCGGTTGCGTCGATTAATACCAAGTCTCTGAAAGTTTGACTCCTGAGGCGGATTCCCGAATCGGCATTTATCTGATTCACCATGGCAAACAGCTTTTGGGAGAGTTTGCCATGTCGACTCCGGTTCCGCTTCGCTCTGACTTTGACACGATTGGCCTGCGCATGCTGGCGCGGCGATCGCGTGACCCCGATCAGACCCGGCGTCTCTTGGCACTGGCCGAGATTTATGATGGCGGCTCGCGGCCGGATGCGGCGCGGATCGGCGGGGTCGGGGTGCAGATCGTGCGCGACTGGGTTGTCCGTTTCAACGCCAAAGGTCCTGATGGTCTCTTGACCGGCAAAGCGCCGGGCGCTCCCAGCATCCTCGGCGAGCGCCAGCGCCAAGCCTTGCGGCAGGTCGTGGAAGATGGGCCGATTCCCGCCCTGCATGGCGTCGTCCGCTGGCGGCTGATCGATCTGGCGCAGTGGCTCTTCGAAGAGTTCCGGGTTTCGATCTCCAAGCCGACGCTCAGCCGCGAGCTGCGGCATATGGGCTTTCGCAAGCTCTCGGCGCGACCGCGCCATCATGCGCAAGACGAGGAAGCCGCGGCGGCTTTTAAAAAAACTTTCTCGCCCTCGTGGAGGAGACCGCCGCAAAAGAGGCTCCTGGCAAGCCGATAGAGATTTGGTTTCAAGACGAAGCTCGGATCGGGCAGAAAAACAAGGTCACCCGCCGATGGGCGAAACGCGGGACACGGCCTTCGGCGCCGCACGACCAGAGGACGAGTTCAGCCTATATTTTCGGCGCCATCTGCCCGGCCGAAGGAAAAGGCGCCGGGCTCGTACTACCCTCCTGCAACAGCGAGGCCATGGCCCTGCATCTCGAAGAAATCTCGCTTGCGGTCGCACCAAGCGCGCATGCGCTCGTTCTTCTCGATCAGGCCGGGTGGCATGTCTCGGCGAAGCTTCCCGTCCCGGACAACATCACGCTCTTGCCGTTGCCGCCGAAATCGCCCGAGCTCAATCCGGTCGAGAACATCTGGCAATTCATGCGCGACAACTGGCTCTCGAACCGCGTCTTCGAATCCTACGACGACATTCTCGACCACTGCTGCTTCGCCTGGAACAAGCTCATCGACATGCCCTGGAAAATCATCTCCATCGGAACAAGAGAGTGGGCCTATCGGTCGTGATCAGCGAGACTTGGTATAAGACGATGTCGAACACCGGCTCGCTTGCAGCCACAGCCTTGCGTCCCGGTAACCGAAAGACCTTGCTTTTGGCCAGGGTATTTTCACGCCATTTGATGTTGCGGTAGGCGGCGCTTTCGCTGATCCCGTAAGTTTGCCCGATATGAAAATAAGTCCGGTATTCCCGCCAATATTCGAGCATCATCAAAAGCAGGTCTTCGATGCAAAGCGTGTTGGGCTTGCCGCCGGCCGCCTTCTGCTTGCATTTGGCGGCAAAAAGCACCACCACCAAGTCTTCAAATGTGCTCCTCCGGACACCCGTAAGCCGCCGGAATGCTGTGCCTTGCAGCTCTTTGACCGAATCACATCTCATCGCCGCTCCCCTTTGGCGGCAACGAATCAACTGTTGCTTAAAAAAGGGTTATGCAAGAGGTCTATTGTTTGTCGAAGCCGTTCTCTATCGGTATAGGGCCGGCCTTCCTTGGCGCGATCTTCCGGAGCGTTTCGGTGATTGGAAAATCATTCACCAGCGCTTCAGCCGGTGGGCGAAGAGTGGGATTTTTGAGCGCATTTTCAATCTGTTGGCAAGCGATCACGATAACGAATACATGATGATCGATGCCACCATTGTGCGTGCTCACCAGCACAGTGCCGGGGCGCGAAAAAAAAACGGCGCGCAAGCGATCGGCCGCTCGCGCGGTGGACTGACAACCAAAATCAACGCTCTTGTCGACGCTCTTGGCAATCCTGTCATACTCACGCCAGGTCAGGCCCATGATCTGGCTCGCGCAGCGGAATTGCCTGAAGCCGCCAATCCAGACGCCTTGATCGCCGACAAGGCCTTCGACGCCGATCCGTTTATCGCCACCCTAACCAAGCGGGAAATCACTCCGGTCATCCCGCCGAAAGCGAACCGCAAAACCCCACGGCTTTGCGATTTCGCGCTCTACCGCGAACGCAACCTCGTCGAGCGCTTCTTCAATAAACTCAAGCATTTTCGGGCCATCGCCACACGCTACGACAAACTCGCCAGAAATTTTCTCGCCGGAGTCCAGTTGGCCTCAGTTATCGTCTCGCTCAACTGAACACAGGCCCTAATCCTCAATGCTCCAAAAAAAACCAGCCGCCCCATAAAGGTTCCTGTCCGCTACCCTATCACGCAAAGCTTGCGCCAACGTAATCAAAACCCTTCGAACAGTGCCGTCGACAGATAGCGTTCCGCGAACGACGGTACAACAACGACGATGTTTTTGCCTTCGAATTCCGGGCGCAGGCCTATTTCGACAGCAGCAGCGACGGCGGCGCCCGACGATATTCCAACCGGGATGCCCTCCAAGCGCGCGACCAGCCGAGCCGTGTCGAACGATGTCTGATTGCCGACGGTAAGGACTTCGTCGATCAACGACTGGTCGAGGATCGCGGGAACAAAACCGGCGCCGATTCCCTGTATCTTGTGCGGCCCCGGTTGCCCGCCCGAGAGAACCGGCGAATCTTCCGGTTCGACCGCGATGATTTTCAGATTCGGCCGGCGCGGCTTCAGGACTTGCGCCACTCCCGTGATGGTCCCGCCCGTGCCGACCGCGGAGACAAAAACATCGACTTCGCCCTTGGTATCATTCCAGATTTCCTCGGCTGTCGTAAGCCGATGGATTTCCACATTCGCCGGGTTTTCGAATTGTTTTGGGATCGCCGAGCCGGGCGTCGCCTCGGCGAGTTCCAGCGCTTTGGTGATGGCGCCCTTCATGCCTTGCGCCGCCGGGGTTAAGACGAGTTCGGCGCCTAGCAGGGCAAGCATCTTGCGGCGTTCGAGCGACATCGACTCTGGCATGACCAGGATGAGTTTGTAGCCGCGCGCCGCCGCGACAAAGGCAAGCGCGATGCCGGTATTGCCGGAGGTCGGCTCGATGAGGGTGGTTTTGCCGGGCGCGATCTTGCCCGCGCCCTCCATGACCGAGATCATGTGGACGCCAATGCGGTCCTTTACGCTGGCGATCGGATTGAAGAATTCGAGCTTGGCGAGAAGATTGGCCTTGACGCCCTTTTCCCTGGCGATCTTCTTTAGCCGCACCAGCGGCGTATCGCCGATCGTCTCGGTGATCGAATCATAAATGCGGCCGCGCCCCGGCAGCCGCGCGGCATCAGGGGTTTCGGTATGTTTCGCGGCGGGTTGCGCCATTTACTTTGCTCCAGGGAGGTGACTAGGATTGCGCAACCCAAGGCATGAGAGCATGTCTTGGAACAAGCTCCAACTTAGGGATCCCGCGCGGGCGCCGTTCCGTCAAGGTCCGATGCTTCCATCGGACCGGGAAGGCGCCAGGCGCCAGGAACAGGCGCCAGGAACAGGTCACAAAGAGAGATTAGCGCCCTTTTCGATCGGATGGAATCGTCCGATCGAAAATGAAACGCTCCATGGCAATATATTGGAGCAGGTCCTTATCGAAAAAATCTGGCAACTTTTTAAGGACATGCTCTAGCCGGAAATCGGCACGCTCCGCTACCCGATATGGTCGGCTACGCGCAACGCATCCGTTACGGCTTGATCCGAAAGCTCAAACCTTTTCATCCTCTCCAAGTTGGCGAGCCGTCAAGGCTGCGGGGTAAAGCGGAGATACGCTTTCACGGCGCGGAAGCCTTTTGGGAAACGCGCCTTAGCCTGATCATCGGTCACCGATGTGACGATGATCACGTCCTCGCCTTGCTTCCAGTTTACGGGGGTAGCGACCGGATGCTTCGCCGAAAGCTGGCAGGAGTTGAGGAGCCGAAGAACCTCGTCGAAATTGCGCCCGCTGGTCATCGGGTAGGTCAGCATCGCCTTGATCTTCTTGTCCGGTCCGATGATGAAGACCGCGCGCACCGTCGCGTTGTCGGCCGGCGTCCGGCCCTCGGACGTGTCCCCGGCGTCCGCGGGCAGCATGTCGTAAAGCTTTGCCACCTTCAGCTCGGGATCGCCGATCATCGGATAATTCACCGCATAACCCTGGGTCTCCTCGATGTCCTTCGACCACCGGCCGTGCTGCGCTACCGGCTCGACGCTCAGCGCGATGATCTTGCAACCGCGCTTGTCGAATTCCGGCTTCAGCCGGGCCATGTAGCCGAGTTCCGTGGTGCAGACTGGCGTGAAATCCTTTGGATGCGAAAAGAGGATGGCCCAGCCGTCGCCGATCCATTGATGGAAGTGTATCGTGCCCTGCGTGGATTCCGCGGTGAAGTCGGGTGCTTCGGAATTGATTCTCAGCGACATATCGTGTTTCCTCCTTCGGCCGGTTCGGTCAGAGACAGCCAGCTCTTAAGAACAGACGACGGGGAGTAGCCCTGAGTTTCCCGGCTTCGTCAAGGAAATCCACCAAAGTGCCGGAAACGTTACCAGTCCCCGAATAACCCTTGGTGGCGGATTTGAAAAATACGCCGGCGACCGGCATTGCCTAGATCGCCCATCGATTTCAGCCCGCATACGCCGGATGAGGCAATAATTTGCAGCGTCGATGCCGCGATTTAGCTAACATAATCAGCATGTTATTTCGGATCGAATGAGGCCGTCATGGCGAACCCGGCGGGTGAATCGTATGATGGCGCTCTCAGGCTCGATTTCGACCGCCGATTGTTGCTTCACTTTCGCGGATCGGTGGTTACCTCCGACGCAGGCTTGCTCGCATACCGGGAACTGGACGACGCGCTGTGCCTCAGCGCGATGGCGGGTGATGCGCTCTCCGACGCACGCACTGGCAAGAATGGCCGGCATGCACTCGTCGGGATGTTGCGGCAATCCATATTTGGGCGACTTGCCGGATATGAAGACGTGAACGACGCTCAACGCCTGCGCCATGATCCCGCGATGCGGTGGATAGTCGGCGGAAAGGCGGCCTCGGATGCAGCGGCTTCGCCGAGCCAGATGGGCCGCTTTGAGACGCGCTGGCTCACGGCGGAAAAGAACCTTTCGGCGCTCGCTGATCTCTCCGGCAAATGGATCGACAGCGTTCATGGTCGCCGTCCGCCGAGAGGTATCTTGCTCGACATGGATTCGAGCGTGAGCCCGACGCATGGCGAACAGGAACACAGTGTCTGGAACGGTCACTATGACTGCACCTGCTATCATCCGCTGTTCGTTTTCAACCAATATGGCGATTTGGAACGCTGCGCCCTGCGCCCCGGCAATGTTCACAGCGCCGATGGATGGGAGGCGGTGCTGAAGCCGGTCGTGGCGCGGTATCAAGGCAAGGTCTCACGCATTTATTTCCGCGCCGACGCCGGCTTCGCAAACCCCGAAGTTTACGAATATCTGGAGGCAGAACGGATCAAATATGCGATCCGTCTGCCCGCCAATCACATCTTGCAAGAGAGGATCGGCTATCTGCTCAAACGCCCGGTTGGTCGCCCGTCCAATGACGTCTGCCGATCCCATGCAAGTTTCACCTATCAAGCGGGAAGCTGGTCGCAGCCGCGTCGGGTGATCGCCAAGGTCGAATGGCATCCGGGCGAGCTTTATCCGCGCGTCGGCTTCATCGTGACGAACATGGCGCGCTCCGCCGAGAATGTCGTCGCCTTCTACAACAAGCGCGGCACGTGTGAGCAATGGATCAAGGAAGGAAAAGGCGCAATCAAGTGGACCCGGCTATCATGTCGGTCGTTCGCTGCTAACGCCGTCCGTCTCCAGCTTCATGCGCTGGCCTACAATCTCGGTAATTTTCTGCGCACGCTGGCGACGCCCGAACCGATAAAGGATTGGTCACTGACGAGCCTGAAGGAAAAGCTGATCAAGATCGGCGCGAAGATCGTGAGCCATGGCCGCTATGTCGCGTTTCAGATGGCCGAAGTCGCCATTCCGAAAAATCTCTTCGCGGACATCCTACGAATGATCGCCGACCTGCGGCCGCCGCCCAATCCAGCGCCTGCGTGAAGTGTTCGGTCGTCATGCGTCGAGCAAAAACTAAGGGAGAAGTGCGTCTTGATCACAACCGACTCTGTATTGTCCGGTGCGCGATCCGCCCATGTCACTGGTTTTGGTGTGCCGGAGCACCACAGCAGCGCCGCAGCGCGGCAATCTCAACCTCAATAAGCGGGCGATCCGGAAAATAATGCCGGTATAGGACGAATGTCCGATGTCACGGCAGGAGATCAATGATACGCGCTTGGCACATTCCCGGTTATCTGGGGAATGCCAGCTCAGTTTGACCGTGCCTCCTTTTGGCGCCCCGGGCAAGCGTGAAACGTCACCGTTGGCGCGCGCAATCAAGGAACCCTTCTCATCAAGGATATCGCATTCCACTAGGCCGACAGTATGGCCTTTGTGAACAACCTTACCTATAGCACGCAGCTTTGCTTGTAGCACGCAGCTTTGCTTGCGGAATAGGCTTGAGAAAATTGATCTTCAATTCCAGAGTTGCGAGAGTTTCGCCTTACTCAAGTATGGAAGCATAGGCAATGCCCATGGCTGCGTCAACTATGTCACAAAAGACACCGCCATGGAGTATACCCGAAGGATCGGCACGCTGTTCACCGGCTTGGAATTCGACGACTGACTGTCCGCAAGTGACAGATGTGAGCCTAAAGCCGATCAATTGAGCTATCGGCGGTAATGGGGCATCCCCCTTAAGCATGGCCTGGATAATATCTACTAGTTTAGGCCGTCGCGGTTCGTGTTGAACTTCAGTGTCGCACTACGAGATTCCATCAAATCCGACCCCTAAATTTAGAGGAGTTTGCCTAAACAAGACTGCGAATGAATTGGTACGTTCGTCTTGTGAATCTTGGACGGGGTCCAGGCAAGAAATGCTTCTGCGCTACGAGGTGATAAGCTTGCAGGGTATTTGCGCGAAGCGCGTGGCAACCGACCCAGAGGTACAGGTGGAAAGCGCGGTAGATTTCCTTGCCCCACCGTTCGATGATTTTCTCACTGTTATTATCGAAGCGCATTGCCCAGTGTTTCATTGTTAGTTCATAATCGTGGGTTTCTCGCTTTATCTCCACGATTTCCATGCCATAGTACAGAAGCTCCTGGACTATATCCTGTAAGCAAAGAAACGTGTGGGTGCCCTGCCAGATATAGTGGCGGGCGAAATCATACACGTCGTATTTTTGAAGAGCTGCAGCTGCGTCCAGATAGAGACGTCCTCCAGGCTTAAGACAAGCCCAAATCCGTTCGCAAAACTTTCGATAATAGGGAATATGCTCGATTACCCCATAGATAACCGCGGCGTCATAGGGCTCCTTCGGTTGATGATTGAGAAAATCCTCGAGAATTATGGAACAATTCTTGAGTTCCATGCGCTTAATTAGGCTATCAGTGTAGTTATAAGAATCTTCAGTCAATGTGAGAGAAGTAACATGGATGCCGCGAGGTCCGCAATATTGGTGCACCCCGCCCCAACCAGCACCAATGTCCAACAGGCGCATTCCAGGCTTTAATTCCAAAGCGCCGCACATACTCTCCAGCTTGTGCTCTGATGCTTCCTCCAGCGTTTCGTCATCGGAATGGAATATACCATGAGAATAGAACCTGTACTTGCTGTCTATAAACGATAAATAGAAATCATCGCCAAAATTGTAGTGGGCAGCGACGACGCGCTTATTAACTGAGGTCGCAGACTTGAAGAATAGATCAATAATAAACTTCAGCGTTATTAGTAAATTACCAGTTCCTGTAAGATGAAGTCGAAGGTCCAGCGCGTTTAATATATCCCCCTCAATATCCCATTCGCCGTCCAGGTAGGCTTGGCCGAAAGAAAAATCACTTGGATTGCCTTGCAGTACGCGATCTGAATGAAATGTCAGGAAAATTCTAGGATTTCCCGCGCCGCATCGAAGAATCTCGCCGGATGCGAATTTCGCTTCACATGGAGTTCCATTGTCCTCGACGATATAGGTGAGGAGCCTCCTTGCCTGCCGTATTGCATGAGATTCTACGGCCATCGGCGAATTTCCTCTTTTTCCTTCTCTCGAACGCGATGCAATCAAGCGCTCGACGTGAATTCGGCTGCCTGTGGTGGCCGCGGTTCAGGCATCAGCCACGGGATGCCATCCTTCGCTGGCATGCCGGCGAGCAACATTGGAGTGTGATTCAGACCCGCTTAGGCCAGGCCGGAAGCTATGCCCTGGAACCCGTTCGCGCAGACGAGCTTGCATTGTCCCGCCCTCGACCTCAAGGGGGCGTTACACGCCTCGATCCATGGACCGGCATCGAGGTCTCACCGGCTCGCCTTCGCGACGGTCTCTCCCAATCCTTCCAGAAGGCAAGAACAAACCCACTTTTGGCGGGTCAAATTGGCGGGATTTTGGTTGCGTGGCGCGCTGGGCGCGCCACGCCATATTGATTGGCAGGTTTGTGGTTAGCCGAAGACGCCCAACCCGCCGAGGAAGGCCAACGTGATGCAAACGACCGCGAACCCAACTCCGCAGGCAATATATCCTGCTCTGCCATACAAGCGGCCGGTGAAATACGTCGCTGCGCCAAAGAGAATGATCATCGCGATCAGAACCACCATGGTGCCGCCGCCACCTTCAATTCGATCTATAGTGCCGACTCCTACAGGTTGCACAATAGCCATCGTCCATCTCCCTTTTATCTCAATTCAGTGTCCAGCCGGCCCGCGCCACAAGCGAAAACTTTCCGCGTACGAACGCGGTCAGAAGCCGGCCGGCCCTACAGGGCTCAAGGCTCGTGGCGTACCTCGTCGTTTGTCGAGGCTTCCGTTAGCTTACCATCTAAGAATCGTTCCGGGAAGCGGTTTTCGCTTCTCGCGGAAAAATGCTGAGATCAAGCATTCCAAGCAGATGGCTGGCGCATTTTCGCTTACCAATATCCTTTCCAAACAGCTGACCTAACGCATACGCCGTGATCGTTTGCCCCAAGCAACTTGGCGTCATGCGGCAAATTTCGCCGGACGATCCGTCCGCGACGCTGGCCCGAATGGCGGCGGGCTCGGCGTTTCCCTGCCTCTGATCGACCGCCGTAGCCGCCGCCTTCCGGCCGCTGCTTGTACGGCCACGTTCCAGCCTACGCAGGGCGGCAAGCGCACGCCAGACGACCTAACCTGGATTATGCGGCGCTCTGACCGGTACGGCGCGCATTTTATCCCGCATACGCCGGATGAGGCAATAATTTGCAGCGTCGATGCCGCGATTCAGCTAACATAATCAGCATGTTATTTCGGATCGAATGAGGCCGTCATGGCGAACCCGGCGGGTGAATCGTATGATGGCGCTCTCAGGCTCGATTTCGACCGCCGATTGTTGCTTCACTTTCGCGGATCGGCGGTTACCTCCGACGCAGGCTTGCTCGCATACCGGGAACTGGACGACGCGCTGTGCCTCAGCGCGATGGCGGGTGATGCGCTCTCCGACGCACGCACTGGCAAGAATGGCCGGCATGCACTCGTCGGGATGTTGCGGCAATCCATATTTGGGCGACTTGCCGGATATGAAGACGTGAACGACGCTCAACGCCTGCGCCATGATCCCGCGATGCGGTGGATAGTCGGCGGAAAGGCGGCCTCGGATGCAGCGGCTTCGCCGAGCCAGATGGGCCGCTTTGAGACGCGCTGGCTCACGGCGGAAAAGAACCTTTCGGCGCTCGCTGATCTCTCCGGCAAATGGATCGACAGCGTTCATGGTCGCCGTCCGCCGAGAGGTATCTTGCTCGACATGGATTCGAGCGTGAGCCCGACGCATGGCGAACAGGAACACAGTGTCTGGAACGGTCACTATGACTGCACCTGCTATCATCCGCTGTTCGTTTTCAACCAATATGGCGATTTGGAACGCTGCGCCCTGCGCCCCGGCAATGTTCACAGCGCCGATGGATGGGAGGCGGTGCTGAAGCCGGTCGTGGCGCGGTATCAAGGCAAGGTCTCACGCATTTATTTCCGCGCCGACGCCGGCTTCGCAAACCCCGAAGTTTACGAATATCTGGAGGCAGAACGGATCAAATATGCGATCCGTCTGCCCGCCAATCACATCTTGCAAGAGAGGATCGGCTATCTGCTCAAACGCCCGGTTGGTCGCCCGTCCAATGACGTCTGCCGATCCCATGCAAGTTTCACCTATCAAGCGGGAAGCTGGTCGCAGCCGCGTCGGGTGATCGCCAAGGTCGAATGGCATCCGGGCGAGCTTTATCCGCGCGTCGGCTTCATCGTGACGAACATGGCGCGCTCCGCCGAGAATGTCGTCGCCTTCTACAACAAGCGCGGCACGTGTGAGCAATGGATCAAGGAAGGAAAAGGCGCAATCAAGTGGACCCGGCTATCATGTCGGTCGTTCGCTGCTAACGCCGTCCGTCTCCAGCTTCATGCGCTGGCCTACAATCTCGGTAATTTTCTGCGCACGCTGGCGACGCCCGAACCGATAAAGGATTGGTCACTGACGAGCCTGAAGGAAAAGCTGATCAAGATCGGCGCGAAGATCGTGAGCCATGGCCGCTATGTCGCGTTTCAGATGGCCGAAGTCGCCATTCCGAAAAATCTCTTCGCGGACATCCTACGAATGATCGCCGACCTGCGGCCGCCGCCCAATCCAGCGCCTGCGTGAAGTGTTCGGTCGTCATGCGTCGAGCAAAAACTAAGGGAGAAGTGCGTCTTGATCACAACCGACTCTGTATTGTCCGGTGCGCGATCCGCCCATGTCACTGGTTTTGGTGTGCCGGAGCACCACAGCAGCGCCGCAGCGCGGCAATCTCAACCTCAATAAGCGGGCGATCCGGAAAATAATGCCGGTATAGGACGAATGTCCGATGTCACGGCAGGAGATCAATGATACGCGCTTGGCACATTCCCGGTTATCTGGGGAATGCCAGTTTATCTGATTTCGTTCAGTCGCAAACGCGCCGCGTCTTTTCCGGCGTCGGGCCAGAGGGCGGGGTGGCGAATGTTTGCGGGTTGACGGGACGGGCTCAAGGGTTAGGGGCGCTGCGCCCCCCGTCGGTCAGGTGACGAGGTGCGGTATACGCCCGAGTGCGAGACGCAGAATATCCTGGGCGGGGCACGACGTCGGCAGCTGAACACGGATCATCGTCTTCATCTCGACGACGCGGGCGGCGACTTTGATGAGCCGCAGGCGCAACGTGTCGAACTGCGCAACGCGCCACATCGAGCGCCTGGGCATCGATGCGCTCAGGCCCCACATCAGCCAGTACGCGCCGGCGTGCAGGAACAGCCGGAGCTGGTTGGCCGTGGCTTCGTGCATGAGGTGCGGTCGGCCGCCAGATGCGTCTTCCACGACTTGATGGTGATTTTCGGCCTGGCCCCGCCGGCAGTAGACATCCTCGTAAAGGACACCGGCGTTGCGGACCTTCAGGTTCGTGACGATGAAGCGCGTGTCAGGCCCTTCCGCGCCGACTTCGATGCGTGCGATGATCCGCTCGACCCGGCTCCAGCTTTTGGCCCCATCGAAGAACTCCTTGAAGCGGCGGAGCTTGCAAGCGGCGGAGCTTGCCGTCCTCCTTCGGCGCGGCCTCGAAGCGCGTCTTCGTGCTGGCCTCGATGCCCTCGACATGGCGGCGCAATGTCGTGGTCGGCGCGACGCCCAGGATGTAACCCGAGACCGTTGGCCCGGCACCAGTCGAGAACTTCGGGACAGCAATAATGGCTGTCGGCGCGCAGCAAGATCTGGGTGTTTGGCCAGTTGGCGCGGATCGCCCGCAGCAGGCGGCGCAGGAAGGCCCGGATCTCCTTGCCGCCCGGCCGTTTGGCGGGGCGAGGCACCGTCGTGATGAAGCGGCCCTCGCCGTCGAATACGACGATCGGCTGAAAACCATATTCGTCGTAATGCGCATTGAAGAGTTGCAACTGCTGGCCGCCATGAACCGCGTCGAACGTGTCGTCGATGTCGAGTGTGATCCGCTTTTGGACCTGACGCAAGGACTCGCCGTAAAGATCGACCATGGCGCGGCCCATGCGCAGCAGGGTGCGAGCGTCGGGCAGGTTCTCCAGGCGGGAGATAGTCGACTGCGAACACAGCTCGCGGTCGGACGGCGACAAGTCCAGCGCCATCTTGAACATGGGATCGCCGCGAAGATTGGAGGCGTCGTTACCGTCTTCGTAGCCTGCCGAGATCATCAGCAGTCGAAAACGGATAATGTCGGCGAGGCTGTGTGTGATCTGCTCGGGCCCTCGACATGGCGGCGCAATGTCGTGGTCGGCGCGACGCCCAGGATGTAATCGAGACCGTTGGCCCGGCACCAGTCGAGAACTTCGGGACAGCAATAATGGCTGTCGGCGCGCAGCAAGATCTGGGTGTTTGGCCAGTTGGCGCGGATCGCCCGCAGCAGGCGGCGCAGGAAGGCCCGGATCTCCTTGCCGCCCGGCCGTTTGGCGGGGCGAGGCACCGTCGTGATGAAGCGGCCCTCGCCGTCGAATACGACGATCGGCTGAAAACCATATTCGTCGTAATGCGCATTGAAGAGTTGCAACTGCTGGCCGCCATGAACCGCGTCGAACGTGTCGTCGATGTCGAGTGTGATCCGCTTTTGGACCTGACGCAAGGACTCGCCGTAAAGATCGACCATGGCGCGGCCCATGCGCAGCAGGGTGCGAGCGTCGGGCAGGTTCTCCAGGCGGGAGATAGTCGACTGCGAACACAGCTCGCGGTCGGACGGCGACAAGTCCAGCGCCATCTTGAACATGGGATCGCCGCGAAGATTGGAGGCGTCGTTACCGTCTTCGTAGCCTGCCGAGATCATCAGCGAGGCTGTGTGTGATCTGCTCGGGCGAACGCGGGTCTTCGATGCAGGCGGCCAGGCGATCGGCGACGCGCAGGCGTTGTTCGACCTCGCGCAACACCAGAATGCCGCCGTCCGACGACAACAGACCACCGTCGAATTTGACGACAACGGTCTTGCCGGAGACAGGTGACAGACCGGGCAGCGGCAGCATAAGATTGTTCATGGCGGGTGTGGTCTCGCGGAAATGGCGTGGATTAGCTTTGGCACCTATTTCCTACGCTAAATCAGCGGTTTGTGCCATATCCGCCAACCTGCGCTGCATAATGGGGCTAGGCTGTCCGCCGTGCGTGCCGCATCAAAGTAGGCGGCGGCGAACTTGCGGCCGCGCCGCGGGCCCCTTTTATCAATCTCTCTGGTGACGATGAGACGCGGCCCTTTGCGCCCATCATGAGTCCGGACGCCAGCACTTGACCGGCCGGCGGAGTATCATATTCAACGAGACGGGAATCGTGGATTTTGTGCTCGGCGCGATCCCGCTCGCCCTCGTCCCGGCCCAAAGCTCGCGACGCGGGTGTGAGTCCAAAGCTAAACTTCCCGGCCATATTTCCCGCGATTGTTGTTATCATCCGCAAGCGCGCGGCCAGATCAACCCGCCGCCGATTGAGGGTTAGTCTTGAAATTTTTTGCTCTCCTTTTCGCGGCTCTTGCTCTTGCCGCCACTCCGTCCGCCGCACTCGACAAAGTGACCTTGGCGACGAACTGGCTTGCGGAAGCCGAGCATGGCGGGTTCTATCAGGCCAAGGCCGACGGAACTTATGAAAAATACGGACTCGATGTGAGGATCCTGCAAGGCGGCCCCAACGCCAATAACAGGCTCTTGCTGGCGGCGGGAAAAATCGAATTCGATCTCGGCGCCAATCTCATTCAAGCCTTTGACGCGGTGGCGGGAGAAATTCCCATCGTCGCGGTTGCCGCGCTGTTTCAAAAAGACCCTTTCATTTTGATGTCGCATCCAGGCGTTGGCCTCGACCGGATCGAGGATCTGCCGAGGGCTACCGCCTTCATCGGCAAGGACGGTTTTGTCTCGGTCTACCAATGGCTGAAGAAGGCCTATGGCTTTAAAGACGAAAACGTCAAGCCCTATACGTTCAACTCGGCGCCTTTCATCGCCGACAAACATTCGATCGAACAGGGCTATGCGACGTCGGAACCCTTCGAGGTCGAACGGCAAGGCAAGTTCAAGCCGAATGTGTTCCTCGCCGCTGACCACGGTTACGATTCCTATTCGACCACGATTGAAACCACGCGCGGCCTCATCGACAAGAATCCGGATCTCGTCCAGCGATTCGTGGACGCCTCGATCATTGGCTGGTACAATTATATTTATGACGACAACCGCGCGGCCAATGCTCTCATCAAGCGCGACAATCCCGACATCGGCGACGATCAGCTTGCCTATTCGGTCACTAAGATGAAGGAATACGGCATTGTCGATTCGGGCGACTCGTTGCCGCTCGGCATCGGGGCCATGCGCGACGCAAGGGTCAAGAGCTTTTTTGTCAAGATGGTGGAAGCGGGGCTCTTCAAGCCGGAGCTCGATTATAAGCGCGCCTACACCTTGCAATTCATCGGACATGGCGTGGGGATCGAGTTGCGGCCGCGCCAATGAAACGGCGGGTTTTTGCCAAGTTCCTTTCATGGCGCCGATGACAAAGCCTCTCGTCTCCATCCAATATGCCGGTAAGATCTACAAGAACGGGACGGTCGCGCTGGCCGGCCTCGATCTTGACGTGCGGGAGCGCGAGGTCTTGACCCTGCTTGGTCCTTCCGGCTGCGGTAAATCGACGATATTGCGGCTCATCGCCGGTCTCGACAACCTCTCTTCCGGCACGCTTACGCGGGATTTCGAGCTCGACCACGCAAGCATAGGCTATGTGTTCCAGGACCCAACCTTGATGCCCTGGGCGAGCGTTTTCGACAATGTATTCTTGCCGCTGCGATTGCGGGGGGTTGCGCGGAGCGAAGCAAGTCCCGCGGTTAACGAGGCCTTGGCACTCGTTGGGCTTGCCCCTTTCGGGCGGGCTTTTCCGCGCGAGCTTTCCGGCGGGATGCGCATGCGCGCCTCGATCGCCCGCGCGCTCGTCCTGCGCCCGTTGGTTCTACTAATGGATGAGCCTTTCGCGGCGCTCGACGAGATCACGCGGTTCAAGCTCAACGACGACTTATTGGCCTTGCAAGGCGAGCTTGGCACAACCATCGTCTTCGTTACGCATTCTGTTTTCGAGAGCGTTTTTCTCTCGAGCCGGATCGCGGTGATGGGCCCGCGGCCCGGCCGCGTAGTCGCGGAGATTGCAATCGATGCCCCTTCGCCGCGCGGAAATTTCCGCACGAGCACGGCCTACGCGCATTATTGCGCGCAAGCCTCGCGGGCGCTGCACGGCGCGATGGATGTGGATGTAACATGAAATCCTTTGACGAAAGCTTACCGCAATGGGCCGTGCGCTATGGCCCGCCGGTCATGGTCTTCGCGGGCGTGCTCGCGGCCTGGGAAGCCTACGTTCGGCTGCGGAATGTGCCAGCCTATATTTTGCCTTCGCCCTCGCTCGTGCTGGAAACGCTTTTCACCGACCGGGCCACGCTGTTCCCCGCCTTGCTCGTGACCCTGAAAACCACCTTTGCCGCGCTCGCGGCGGCCGTCGCCGGCGGGGTTGGCCTTGCGATATTGTTCACGCAATGGAAGTGGGTGGAGCGCTCGTTTTTGCCTTTTGCGATCGTGCTGCAGGTGACGCCGATCGTTGCCATCGCACCCTTGCTTTTGATCTATCTCGAGGCGCCGGCGGCGGTGCTCGTCTGCGCTTTTCTCGTCGCCTTTTTTCCCATTTTGTCGAATACCGCTCTCGGGCTCGCCTCGGCCGACCGCAATCTCGTCGATCTCTTCAAGCTCTATCGCGCGACGCGCTGGCAAACGCTCTTGCATTTGCGGCTGCCCGCCGCCTTGCCGTACTTTCTCGGGGGGGTGCGGATCGGCGGCGGCCTAGCGCTTGTCGGCGCGATCGTCGCCGAACTCGCGGCGGGCAATGCGGGCAAAGGGGCTGGGCTCGCGTTCCGCATCTCGGAAGCAGGCTATCGCCTGAACATTCCGCGCATGTTCGCGGCGCTTGCCTTGATCTCGGCCACCGGCATCGCGATTTTCGCGGCGCTTTCCGCGCTGTCCTTCTATCTGCTCGGCCGCTGGCACGACAGTGCGGCCGGTCCTGAGCGATGAAGCTTTCGCGGTAACGGATCGGTTTGAATTTCGAGCTGTGACTTAAAACCGGCGTTCAACAAGGGCGCCGATGTGTCCTTCTTTGGTGTTGCGGGCGCTCCCAGAGATCCGGGCGGTCCGGCCATGTCTACCGGGACCCATGCCGGGAACGCGGCCGGGAACGGCGCTGGATTGATCCTGTTTCCCCCCAGCGTCACCCATCTTGCTCTTGGCACGCCGAAAGGGCAGGGCAGGGCAGGTAACGTTGCAGGAACGGCAGATGCGCTTCTCGCTTCACGCCGCCTTTTGCTTCGGCCGCACCTCGGCGGAATAATCGTCGATCATCGCGCGGGATATCGCGCCCGGCGTGAATTTGTAGGGGCCGGCCTCGGAAACCGGGGTGACCTCGGCGCCGGTGCCAGAAACGAAACATTCCTCGAAGCCAGTTAACTCTTCCGGCATGATGCGGCGTTCGATCACCTCGATGCCGCGCCGCTTCGCGAGGTCGATCACGGTGCGCCTCGTGATTCCATCGAGAAAGCAATCGGCGATCGGGGTGTGGATCGCGCCCTTCGCGGCGAAGAAGATATTGGCGCCGGTGCATTCCGCGACCCGCCCCTGCCAATCGAACATCATCGCATCGGCATAGCCGCGCCGCTCGGCGCGATGTTTTGAGATGGTGCAGATCATATAGAGCCCGGCGGCCTTCGCGCGGGCGGGCGCCGTCATCGGATCGGGTCTCCGGTAATCGGCGATGTCAAGCCTGATGCCTTGCATTTTTTGCTCGATATCGAACATGCTCGGCCAGTCCCAGACGGCGATCGCGACGTTGATCGTCGAGTTCTGCGCCGCGACCGCCATCGTTTCGCTGCCGCGCCAGGCAATCGGGCGGACGTAGCAGTTTGGCAAATTGTTCTTGTCCACGACGAGCTGCTTTGCCTTGTCCAGTTCCGCCACGGAATAAGGAATCTCGAAATCGAGCAATTCCGCCGAGGTTCTGAACCGCTCCGAGTGTTCGGCCGATTTGAAAATGCGGCCGCCATAGGCGCGCTCGCCCTCGAAGACGCAGGAGCCATAATGCAGACCGTGGGAAAGCACATGAAGCTTTGCTTCTTTCCAGACGACCAGATTGCCGTTCATCCAGATAAACCCGTCGCGCTGGTCGAAGGGCAAAGCGGACATCGCTCACTCCTGGGCTTATGGCCGGGCCCGCGGTGAGGTTTCGCGGAAATGCGCGGTCATTGATAGCCAGCCTAATATGGCGGGGCGGGATCACAAAACCATGGGCCTTATTGAAAAAAAACGCCGCCGGGCGGGGGCTTGACGTGTACTGATCTTCCTGAAATATGTCAACAGTCCTGACGTAAAAGGCCGCGCACATGAATCTGATAGCTCGCCGGCGGGACGTTTCGCAAAACCTCGCGGAGAGGACGGTTTTCTCGGCCGCCGCTAGACCGGACGCGCCGATGTTCGAATTGATCGAGCTCATGTTCTTCGCCTATCGCGATTTTGTCGGCGATGCCGATCATCTCCTCGCCAGGCTCGGATTTGGCCGCGCGCATCACCGCGTTTTGCATTTTGTCGCGAGACGTCCGGGACTCACCATCGCCGAATTGCTGGACATTTTGCAAATCACCAAGCAGAGTCTTAATCGCGTCCTCAAGGAATTGATCGGCCGGGGCTATGTCGAGGCACGCCCAGGCATGAAGGACCGCCGCCAGCGCCAATTGTTTCCAACCGCGCGGGGACAGGCTCTTGCGCTGGATGTCGCGCTTTTGCAGTCGAAACGGTTCGCGCGGGTGTTCGGGGAGCTTCCCGAGGGGGGGCGCGCGCGGGCGATCGACTTTCTCCTCGCCATGGTCGACGCGGGCGGGCGGGACAAGGTTGCCGCAATGACCGGCGCCGGCCCGGCCTCAAGCACCGAGGGACCCGAACGGTGAGCCAACATGGCTCATCGGATGGCTGCCCCGCGGCGGGGGCGCCGGCCGACAATGCCGCGCATCTTCTGATTGTCGATGACGACCGGCGCATCCGGGCGCTTTTGTCTCGCGTGCTGAGCGAAGAGGGGTATCGCGTCACGACCGCCGCCGATGCCGCGGAAGCGATGGCCCGCCTCAAATGTCTCTCCTTCGATCTCGATCGTCCTCGACGTCATGATGCCGGGCGAGGATGGCTTTTCCTTCGCGGCGCGGCTGCGGGCCGGCGCGTCGGAACTCGCGCAAGTTCCGATTTTGATGCTGACCGCTCGGAGCGAAGCGGATGACCGGGTGCGCGGTCTGGAAACCGGGGCCGACGATTATCTCGGCAAGCCCTGCGAGCCGCGCGAACTCGCCTTGCGGATCGCCTCGATTCTGCGCCGCGCGGCGCCGCGCGCTATCGCGGGACCGCCAGCGTCGGTGCGCTTTGGTGATTTCAGCTTCGATCTTGGCCGCGGCGAACTGCGCCAGCGCGACGAGGTAGTAAGGTTGACCGACCGGGAGCGCGAGATGCTGCGGCTTCTGGCCGAAAACGCGGGCGAAACGGTGGCGCGGGAAACCCTCGCGGGTTCAGGCGTCGCCGCCAACGAGCGGACAGTCGATGTTCAGGTCAATCGGCTGCGCCGCAAGATCGAGCGCGACCCAGCTAATCCGCTGCATTTGCAAACCTCCCGGGGTGCCGGCTACCGCCTGTTGGTCGAACGCTGAAATCCACTCCACCCGACGTTAGAAATTGGGGCGGTAAAGTGCGTTAACTCGGGAAGGTCGGCAGGACCGCTAGCCGTTACCCGATTCCGTCGCGCTTGACTTGGCCTATCGCCTATCCTATCCGGCAGGTCTCCTGTGCGGCCATTGCGACGCCGCTGTCGCGGGGGAGTAGCTCAGTTGGTTAGAGCGCCGGCCTGTCACGCCGGAGGTCGCGGGTTCAAGTCCCGTCTCTCTCGCCATTCCCTTTGGCAAAGAGCTGTACGGGGTTGATTGTCAGTTCTTTGGATTTACCCTCCGTCTCCGGACGGAAAGAGGCTACCTGCGTTAATCTCATCTGTGACCGTCACCTGGATTAATCCCGCATACGCCGATGAGGCAATAATTTGCAGCGTCGATGCCGCGATTCAGCTAACATAATCAGCATGTTATTTCGGATCGAATGAGGCCGTCATGGCGAACCCGGCGGGTGAATTGTATGATGGCGCTCTCAGGCTCGATTTCGACCGCCGATTGTTGCTTCACTTTCGCGGATCGGTGGTTACCTCCGACGCAGGCTTGCTCGCATACCGGGAACTGGACGACGCGCTGTGCCTCAGCGCGATGGCGGGTGATGCGCTCTCCGACGCACGCACTGGCAAGAATGGCCGGCATGCACTCGTCGGGATGTTGCGGCAATCCATATTTGGGCGACTTGCCGGATATGAAGACGTGAACGACGCTCAACGCCTGCGCCATGATCCCGCGATGCGGTGGATAGTCGGCGGAAAGGCGGCCTCGGATGCAGCGGCTTCGCCGAGCCAGATGGGCCGCTTTGAGACGCGCTGGCTCACGGCGGAAAAGAACCTTTCGGCGCTCGCTGATCTCTCCGGCAAATGGATCGACAGCGTTCATGGTCGCCGTCCGCCGAGAGGTATCTTGCTCGACATGGATTCGAGCGTGAGCCCGACGCATGGCGAACAGGAACACAGTGTCTGGAACGGTCACTATGACTGCACCTGCTATCATCCGCTGTTCGTTTTCAACCAATATGGCGATTTGGAACGCTGCGCCCTGCGCCCCGGCAATGTTCACAGCGCCGATGGATGGGAGGCGGTGCTGAAGCCGGTCGTGGCGCGGTATCAAGGCAAGGTCTCACGCATTTATTTCCGCGCCGACGCCGGCTTCGCAAACCCCGAAGTTTACGAATATCTGGAGGCAGAACGGATCAAATATGCGATCCGTCTGCCCGCCAATCACATCTTGCAAGAGAGGATCGGCTATCTGCTCAAACGCCCGGTTGGTCGCCCGTCCAATGACGTCTGCCGATCCCATGCAAGTTTCACCTATCAAGCGGGAAGCTGGTCGCAGCCGCGTCGGGTGATCGCCAAGGTCGAATGGCATCCGGGCGAGCTTTATCCGCGCGTCGGCTTCATCGTGACGAACATGGCGCGCTCCGCCGAGAATGTCGTCGCCTTCTACAACAAGCGCGGCACGTGTGAGCAATGGATCAAGGAAGGAAAAGGCGCAATCAAGTGGACCCGGCTATCATGTCGGTCGTTCGCTGCTAACGCCGTCCGTCTCCAGCTTCATGCGCTGGCCTACAATCTCGGTAATTTTCTGCGCACGCTGGCGACGCCCGAACCGATAAAGGATTGGTCACTGACGAGCCTGAAGGAAAAGCTGATCAAGATCGGCGCGAAGATCGTGAGCCATGGCCGCTATGTCGCGTTTCAGATGGCCGAAGTCGCCATTCCGAAAAATCTCTTCGCGGACATCCTACGAATGATCGCCGACCTGCGGCCGCCGCCCAATCCAGCGCCTGCGTGAAGTGTTCGGTCGTCATGCGTCGAGCAAAAACTAAGGGAGAAGCGCGTCTTGATCACAACCGACTCTGTATTGTCCGGTGCGCGATCCGCCCATGTCACTGGTTTTGGTGTGCCGGAGCACCACAGCAGCGCCGCAGCGCGGCAATCTCAACCTCAATAAGCGGGCGATCCGGAAAATAATGCCGGTATAGGACGAATGTCCGATGTCACGGCAGGAGATCAATGATACGCGCTTGGCACATTCCCGGTTATCTGGGGAATGCCAGATTAATGGAGCTGCGACAACGGCAATCTACGCCCTATGCGCATGGGCTATAATTTTTGTGTTGAGAAGTGTGTTCGTATCGCCATTTCAATTATGGTTGGCTAGTTACAATTTAGAAAACAGCCAAGGAGAAGCACTAAACGCTGTATTCAGTAGGGTTAGGCACCTTTCTGATGCAGTTGTTCAAACTACTGAGGAACATGACGTATGGAAGGCCGAAGTAAAGGCTTTGCCTGGATGGATTCAGTCTCAATTAACCGGAAAGATTTCATCCGCAGAAATAAATAATCTCCTCAATGGGCCATTCGGCCCAAGACTTATGTTCAGAGGTAATTTTGAGACTGAACAGATGAAAAATTATCTTCACTACCTTGGGCAACGGATAGGCCGATCAATTGAAAAACATTCTTAGCCCTGAAGTCCGCCCCCGCCTCCGCCGGTCCTTTCTGCGTCTCAGCAACGTGCTATCGCGGCACCGAAGATGTCCGCGTTATCGCGGTTGTTGTAGCGCCATTCGAATTCAGCAACATACAGAGGCAGGTATTTGCGGCTAACTTTATGAAAGCTGCCCATAATGCCGCGCTTCAAGAGCGACCAGAAACCGTCAATCGTCTGAGTGTGGACCGCACCGTTGACATATTGGCCAGCGCTATGCCGGACTGTGCTGTGCTTTTTCAATTTGCAATATCCTGGGAAATCGTCAGTCGCGATCAGGCTGACTTTTTCAGAAATGGCTTCGTGGATGAAGCTGTTCAACGTTGCGGTATCGGCATGTTCGATGACGCGAGCCACGATGTTTCCTTTGCGCTCGACGGCGCCGACAACAATGTCCTTACCTTCTCCGCCGGTTCCCGGCGTGCGCTTATCCCAATGCCGGTTTTTGTTCTTGCCACCGATATATGTTTCATCAACTTCGACGATGCCCATGAGCTTGCGGAATTCAGGGTTGGCGAGCCCAGCGCGGATGCGGTGACACATATAATGCGCTGTCGCATAGGAACCGAAACCAAACATCCGATGCACCTGCAGTGCGGCGATGCCTTTCTTGCTGGTCAGCATCAGATATATAACCTTGAACCAAGTCCGCATCGGGATATTGGTATTTTCGAAGATCGTGCCGACAAGCACGGAGAACCGATAGCCGCCCTTTGGAACACATTTAGTGCATTGCCAATGGAAAGGTCGGTTAGTCACCGGATAAACGTTCTCATTGCCACAGCGCGGGCAAACGACGACGCCGCTTGGCCACCGGCGAGCGGTCAAATATTGTTTGCATGCATCGTCGGTCGGGAACAGCTTATCGAACTGCAAAACCGTCATCTGTTGGGTGAATTTGATCGCTCCCATAAGGGTATCTCCATGCTTGAAAAACATGCTACACCCTTTTTATAAATTAGTCAAGTTCCGCATACTCGCCCACTCAAGGGCCGCTTCAAAGGATGGCTGTCGCGTCATGAAGAGGCATGGATTTGAGCCTATCGGGAAGCCAAGTTCGATCGGCGCGTTGCCCGTCGCGAAGCAGCCGTCTTCAGCGTATTGAAGATTAGCGAGCGCGTGCGCATCGATGCTGGTGCCCGCATGCGCGGAATTTGCCGATGAGGAAGACCGGTTAATATAGTCTGTGGAGGAGCAGGGTGGCAGATGTGCTTTGACCGGACATCCACTTGATGCCTCATTTGAAGTTGATCACATCGTGCCAGTTTCTTACGGCGGAGGAAACGAAAGAACGAACCTTCGTCTCGTGAGCCGTACTGCTAATCGCAGTCGGGGAAACCGAGGGGTCGATCCGCATGATTTGTTGCGATATTTGGAGGATCGATATCAAAACAGATAGTTCGCGAAAACCTAAAATGGCGGCCTCGATACCGTAGGGTGTCCGGCGTTAGCCTTCGATGCTTGCCGTGCGCCGGACAATGGCAGCGATTTTCTCTCCTACAATTTCCCAATCAAAACGGCTAGAGTTGCGGTCTCGCCCCTTGAAATCCCATTTTTTGAGCGTCAGCCGGGTTTGCCAACAGTTTCGCGAGGGCATCTGCCAGAGAACCTGGGTCATTGGGCGGAACAAGATAGCCAGTTACGCCGTTTTCGACGGTCTCGAAAAGCCCGCCGACCCGCGTCGCCACGACAGGCAACGCGTAAGCCGTCGCCTCAATCGCTGCAATGCCCAAAGGTTCGACAATGCTCGGCAGGCAGAATATTGAGCTTTCCCTACAAATAGCCGCTACTGCTTCTCGCGAGATCTTGCCGAATGTGCGGATTCTTGGATGAGACACCGGTGGAGAACATCCGGCAATAGCCAATTGGCATTTTGGAAAACGCCCGGCGATTTCAAGGAACGCGTCCAATAAGACGGGGCCGCCCTTTCTTTCCCAGTCAATGCCGACAAAACATATTTGCTGTCGCGCGTATCTATCGACGTCTTCGTCAATTGTGGGAGCCTTGATGTTCGAGCCGATGAAAACAGTGGAGATTTTCGCATCGTCGCATCCATAGCAATCTACCAGAGTTTTGTGGAGATACGAAGATGATACCGTAATCGCGTCCGCCCTCTTATAGAGGGTGGATTTTAGATCGACGAGAGAGGCGGAGGGCTTCTTTTTGTGAAACCCAGGGCATTTCAGTGCATAATCATTGTAAAGAATGAGAGGAATATTTGGGAGCGCGGCATTAAACATCGCTTGTGTCTGGACAACCACGTCGATTTTCTCTGCAAGGGGAAGGAACGTCTCCCGGAAAATTGATGAACTTCGCGAGAAGAAATACGGCTGTAAAAAAAAGAACAACCCCCTCGTCCCTCGATCAGCCATTATCATAGGGCCGTATTCAAAGATTTCGGCCATCAAAGCCGTAAAGACGGCAGAAGGCCTTTTCAGCATCGCGTTTTTGGCGCAGAAATCGACGACTTCGTGGTGAGGAAATCTTTTAATGAGTTGAGCATACAAAGACTCGTTCGTGTGAGAAAAGCTTCCAAACCGTGCAAAAATAATTGTACGTTTTTCCATACTCGTTCCTTTCCTACGTTGAGCGACAACTACGCTGTGAACGGGACCCCATTGGTGGGACCATGGGGGCTTCGATTTAAGGCGTAATCTCGCCTGCCCTTGTCCGTCAAAAATCAAGCCGCTTCTTGCTGCTTCTGCTTGTGCTCTGGGTATGTGGGCAACGCGTTTGCGTTGTCCAAGCGAAGCAGCATATCCACAGCTCTTTGCGCCGCCTCAATTCTGTCCATGCCGGCGCGCCGCGCCACCATCGGCATCTGGTAGTTCATCGCCTGATGGGGGCGTCGAAAATTGTAAAAGGTCATCCAAGAACCGATGCCGGCCCGCGCCTCGCGGCCGTCAGCGTACGCTTTCGGATGCACCTCTTCATACTTGATCGAGCGCCACAGGCGTTCGATGATCCGTGTTGAGCTTGCCGTGTCGTGCCAAAGCCTCCTCCAGGCTCTCCCCGGCCACTATCACCGCCCTCGATCGTTTCCCTCACGGTTTACTGCCGTTCTGTCACACACTTAGCACAATGCCAGGCCGGGGGTGGATAACCCGGATAATTTCGGTTATCCCCACAAAATAATGAATGACAACTGTTAGCATGTATGTTTCACTTACCGTGATATGCCAACCGGGCATATCCTCGACGTCGCGTGATCCAGCCAGCGGGTATCGTCTTCTCTCATGCCAGAAGGGACTCGTTTCAGCCCATTCATGTCAAGCCGAATGTAAACATACTAATAGCAATCTTGAAACATAATCACGTCACACATATGTAAACATACTAATAGCAATCTTAAAACACTATCACGTCATATGAAATTCATTGACAGCCACTACCTTTGGTTAGTCGCCATGTGTCAATAATATGCTCATTATAAGGCATCCAGGCGTCGTGCAAATAGTATATAGGAGATGGGGAAATGCGCAACAACAAGCTACTACTAATGGCTTCGTTATTTAACTTAGTTTTACTTTGTTTTGGCGTTATAGGGGACGCCGCCGCGGCATCTGGAATTATTTACGCGCATAATCCTGTCACCTACACTCTCGGCCGGACGATCACGTCGAACACGGCATCCTGCACGGGGACGCTCTCCAACGTTTCCATCACTCCCGCCCTCCCGGACGGAATGACCATCAATCCAACGAGCGGGACTATCTCTGGCCTGCCAACCCAGATCGTGGACAGCAGGGCGTATACCGTCAGCGCCAAGTGCTCCGCGGCGCCGGTGACCGGCATTCTCACGCTCGGCATCGGCGACGCGCTTACCGCCTATTACGTCGATGACGTTAACGGTAGCTGGACCTCGGACGGCCACACTCCTGCTGCCGCGTGGAAGTCGCTTACCCAGGTGAACAGCGCGGTGCTAGGGCCCAACACCTCGGTGCGCTTCAAGCGGGGCGGCTCTTGGCGCGGACAATTGCAGATCCAGAGTGGATCGCCCGCCGGCGCGATTTACTACGACGCCTATGGAACGGGTCCGAGTCCGTTGCTTTTGGGCTCCGTGGTTAAAAAAATGCCATCCGACTGGACAGCTCTGGGAGGCAACCTCTGGCAGAGCGTAGCGACCTTCCCGCCACAGCCAGGCCTCACAAACGGGCTCCCTTACAACAATGCCAACGATGTCGGAAACATCATATGTTGCAGCCCGCGTCGGACAGGCGTGGAGAAGTGGAACCAGAGCGACTTGAAATCACCCCTCGACTGGTTTTTCCGCACATCCGACTGGAGGGTTGTCGTCTATTCGACCACAAACCCGGCAACGGCGTTCTCCGGCCTGGAGTTGGCCATCGATCGGGTTATTGTCCTTATAAGCCATGCGAACTACGCTTACGTGCAGCACTTAGCGCTTCGCTACGGCGCCGCAGCCGCGATCCAGGGGAACGGGACTCCTATGAGCAATCTAACCTTTCGCGATCTCGATATCTCATATATCGGCGGCGGCAACCTCGGCGGCAAAGGCCTGCGCTATGGCGATGCGCTTTGTCTCTGGGGCAATGCGCATGACATCATGATTGAGCGGAACAAAATTTGGCAAATTTTCGACTCTGGCATGACCAATCAGAGCACTGGAACTAATATATCCGTGTATAACATCACCTATCGCAATAACGTAATCTGGGACGCGAGCACTGGCATGGAAATGTGGTTGACTCCAACCAATAACAGCACCGGGTCCACCATGCATGATATTTACGTGCTGAACAATACGTTCGTAAACCCCACCCACTGGGGGTACAATCAGCATACGGGGAACGGGAATGGCGGGTACGGTTTGTACATCGGAACCCCCGCCGTCGTCGCGGTCTATAACATCGTGATCAAGAACAATGCGTTCGCTTATATGCCAAGTAACGCTATCGTCGAACAACAGTCTTTTAAAATGTGGACGGGGGAAATGACCATGGATTATAACGACTGGTTCCACGCCGTCACCCCCGCTAAAGTACATCAGTGGCTGCCCACATTCCTTGACGAGCCGCTTACGCAATGGGCCGCGAACTTCCCCGCCGAGCAGCACGGCATCGAGGCTGATCCGCTTTTTGTCAACCTTGGATCAGGCAACTTAATACCTGCCACCGGATCGCCGCTCATCAATGCCGGCGTCAACCTCACCAACAAAGGGGTCGTGCTCGACTTCGACCGGAACCCGCGCCCCGCTACCGGCCCCTTCGATATCGGCGCATACCAACATGTCACTGCTCCATAAAGAACGAGCGGACGAAAGCGGGGCGGCGTCGAAAGGCGGCAAGAGCATTGTTGCCGCGTAACTTGTAGTGACTCGTTCTTGCGGAGTGGGGTTTTCGACGTGCCGTTGCGACGCATGGCTAGGGCAACCGGCTGCGCATTCCAATCCGGCCCTTGGCGGCGACGAAATCTCAGCTCCTCTCCCGTGACCCGTTCGAGGCCGCGCAGGCCAAGCGGCCTGTCCCTCGGCCTCGGACTTGGCACCGGTAGGCTTTTCCGGCAGCAGGGCGCTCGGGACCGGCGCCTCGAAGGTCGCCGCTCATCGGCAAATCGTGTACGGCCAATTGACCCAGTGGTATGCGTTCCCAACCATCACATATTGCGTCCAGCAAACGGGCGTATACACAGGCGGGACGAATGGAGCATATCCATATCCGGCGGGTGCCGCTCCAGCGACGGCGAGACCGTTAAGACCGAACTGGCCGAAGGCAGCGGCAGCGTTGGCGGAAGCAGCGTTGTCTAAAGCTTTAGCAGATGTGAATGCGAGGGGCGCGGCGATGAGCGCCGTTAGTCCAATTCTAAACATTGCGGGTCTTTTCGTTTTCATCGTGGTTCTTCCCAACCGCGGATCATGTACACAAACGCTTCGGAACCGATTCGGTTCCAAGCTGAGACGGCGCCGCGAACGACTACGGCATGAAGAGCCGGTGCGCGTTCATCGGTCAGGCCCTCGCTTAACCAGGCCGAGCTGGTTGCGCAGTTGCGCTCTTCTGCTGCGATCGGCGGCCTCGCGCCCTTCCAATGACTCTTGACCTTCCTGCGATTTAGTGGACGCCGAATTAGGTGGCTTGGCGCTCCGCCTGTTCGAGGGCACATGCTTCGCATATAATTTTGCGCGCCAGTCCAGGGGCAATGCGGTTTATGCCGCCAACGATTTCGATTACGCGAAGGTTGCGATCCTGCGCGACGGCGATGCGATCAAGGGCAAGAATTTCTCGCAACTCTTTGTCGAAACCCCGGCCACGCGACAAACCATCGAGCCTTCGCCTTGCCGCGAGAAAGCGGCTTGCTGTCGGCGATCATGTCATGGCCTGGGCCGACTTCTGGCGTCGAGGGCCTCGACTCGGCGCTTACCAACGCCGCCGCCTTTTCCGTCCTTGCGTGTCTTGAAGATCTCGGCGAGCCGAGGGCTCGTCAGGGCCGAGGGTGCGATGGCGCCCCGCGCCATCTATCGACCGGCACGGAGCAATCATTTCTTATCGACAACTGCTTCCAGCGCCGCCTCGAAGCCAGCGATATTGCGCGGGTTGGCGCCGAAATCGTAACGCCCAAGGCGCGACACCGAACGGATGTCGATTCGCGTCTGACCGGCGAGCGGCCTTAGCCTCAACGTGATATCGGAAGGAAAGCCGAGGATAAAACTGGTGGCGATCGCATCGATGTGGCCAAGACCCGCGCGCCCTCCCGGCGGCCTCTGTTCGACGATTTTCCAGCCGTTTGCCGCCACCGCCGCCACGGCGGCGTCGAACGCTTTCCGCGCGTCGAGATCGAGGAGGAGCGGCTGGATCTGCGGATAGGCGTTGATCTGCGCCTTGCGTTGCGCGATCGCGACGCCAGGCGGAGTGGTATCGCCGCGCGCGGCCAAGGCCTCCCGCGAAAGAGAAAAGTTTGGCGGATCGGCGATATCGGTCGAAATATCGGCTAGACGCGGCAGGCGCAGGGTTTGTTGTGCGAGATAGGCTGGGTATGCCAATAGCAGAGTGGCGAGAACGAGCCCCGCGAAGGCCTGCCCGGCGCCCTTGCGCCCGCTGCGCCAAATGATCGCGAAAGCCAAAATCGCGCATAAAATCGCGCCGCAGGCGACGATCAGCGCCCCAGCGAGCACAGCGAGCAGGTCTAGACCGCGCGCAACTCCCAAAATGCCGATAACCGCGACGGCAAGCGAAAACATCGCGAGGCGCTGGCTGAGCAAGGCCGCCTTGGAATAGGGCTCCTCGACGATCAGACGCCGCATGTCAAAATGTCCTCTTGCGATCTATTTGCGTGAAAAGCGCCAAATGGCTAGACCATTCTGAGCGAACCAGCCATGCCGCATTTGCTCGATTCCGCCGCCAATGTGCGCGCGGCGCCGCGTAGCCGGGAATTTTCCGCGCTGGACCTCCTTATTTTTCGAATCTTGCCGCCATAGAGCGCCTCGATCCGGCCTTGAACGCGATTGTGCAAAAAGATGCCGCATCGGCCTGGCGCGCCGCGGCCAGTTCGGATGCGCGCGTCGCTCGTCCCCTCGAAGGCTTGCCGGTGACGATCAAGGATTGTTTCGAGGTTGCGGGCATGGTGACCTCCCCGGGCGCTCCAGCGCGCAAAATTATATCCCGAATGAAGATGCGAGCGCGGTGGCTCGGGTGCGCCGCGCCGGAGCGATCCGCTCGGCAAGACCAATTTTCCCATTTTCACCGGCGACTTCCTGGCCTGCAACGGCATTTACGTGACGAAGCCCAATCCGAATCCGCGCGCGATTGAGGTCAACGGCAAACAAAGGCCCTATTTCAATCCGATGCCGTGGGCCTGCCTCGCCACTTGTGCCGCTCTGCCGGCCGCCGTCGCTCCGGCGATGCTTGGAGCGGATGGCTGGCCGCGCGGCGTCCAAAGCATCGCCGGGGACTTCGAGGACCGCACGGCCATTGCCTGTGCCGCAATGCTCGAAACACGGGGCGGGGGCTTCCAGACACCGCCGATGGCCTCGCCTTGAGCGCGGCGGCAAGGGTTAGGTCAACACAATTCGCGATTGCTGCGAATGCTTCATGCAAGTCAGGCAAGTTAGCGTGATCGCGCGCGGCTGGAAGCCGCAAAGTCTGTCAACTCTTTTTGATCTGCTCTCACGTAACGGTTTCACGATTCAATTCGAAAACTGCACGAGGCCGGTTACACGGCGTTAACTTCCTCCCCACATGATCATTCGTGAAAGCTCCCCGCGAGCTGACGTTGTCGCATACAGTTTGGATTAATGGAAATGAGCACCGATCAGACCATTCCGCAAGAAGCCGCCGCCTCAAATCGACCCTCCGATCTCCTTTCAAGGCTCTATCGCGAAATCGGGATTTCCGCCGTCGCCGCTGCGCTCGAGGCAACCGCGCGCAAGCCGCCAAAACCGCCGCAAAGCCGCAAGGACATTCCCGCGCTGCTCAGGGATGACGAGGCGGCGTAGCCATAGCCCGGTGCGGAAACCGTCAGCTTTTTAATTTGATGGTTTTGGCCTTTTGCAGTACTGTAGATAATGGCGAGCATTAGCCGACGGCTTTTTTTGCAGGGCGCCGGCGGTTTGGCTTGGACGACAGCCGGGCTTGGCGCCTATGCGTTCGGGTTTGAACCGGGCCTGCGTCTTAACGTGACTTCCTATCGCGTTACCCCGCCCCACTGGCCGGACGGATTGACCCTCAAGGCCGCCGTGCTGGCGGACATCCATGCCTGCGAACCTTGGATGCCCGCGAGCCGCGTCCGCGGGATCGCGAATTTAACAAACGATCTTGCTCCCGACATCGTCTTTCTGCTCGGCGATTTTTCAGGCGGACACCGGTTCGTCACCGGCCCGGTGATGCCGGACGAGTGGGGCGAGGCGCTCTCGGTTTTGAAAGCGCCCCTCGGCATCTATTCGGTTCTCGGCAACCACGATTGGTTGCATGGCGCCCTGCCCGGCATGCCCCCCGACGGCGCCGAAGGCGTGCGCCGCGCCTTGCGTTCGGCCGGCATCGACGTTCTCGAAAACAATGCATTGCGCCTGACCAAAAACGGCCAACCCTTCTGGGTCGCGGGCCTTGGCGATCAAATCGGCGAACCGAAAGCCGACTGGCGCTTCAGGAGCCTCGACGATCTAGCCGGGACCATGGCGCAAATAAAAGATCATGCGCCTCTCATCTTGCTGGCGCATGAGCCTGCCATTTTCCTGCGTGTTCTAGACCGCGTTTCGCTGACGCTCTGCGGCCACACGCACGGCGGCCAGGTGAACCTGCCCATTTTCAGCCAGCGCTTCCTGCGTCACCACTACGGGTACGATCTGGTCTACGGTCATATCGTCCAAAGAAACCGCCATCTCATCATCTCCGCCGGCCTTGGCACCTCCTACGCCCCGGTTCGCTTCATGCGCCCGCCGGAAGTGGTCGAGCTGACCATCGGGGGATGCGGCCGCAATCCTGAGCCGTGCTCAATCGCACCAAAATGTTTCACGTGAAACATTTTGGCGCAAACGGGGTATCCCCTTCACACCCGTCTTTAGGCGAAGATTCGCTACCGCTGATGATGTTGGAACATGGCGCGGGAGCAACGCTGTCCGCGTGCCGAGAGAGGCGATGAAAGAGCGATCAGCGCTGCCGTGCCCTACCAATCTTCGGCCGAACGAGCCAACGCCACGAGACCGTGGATCAAGGCTATAATACAACACCTTCCCTCCGTCGATAAGCCATTGAAAAGACTCCGAGCTGAGAGCGCCCCGCCATATTGAAAAGTAAAACCCATGAACGTGATGGTGTGGACGGCGCCGCATCTCGCTCAATGAAGAGCTGTGCCAAGACGGTTGTCGTTGAGCAACCCTCTGAAGGAGCGCCGTCCATGGGAAAGTCTATCACCGATTTGTCGTCTGTCACGACTGTTGGCCTCGATCTGGCCAAGCATGTCTTTCAGGTTCATGCGATCGACGCCTTTGGCCGCGTGATCGTCGCCAAGGCGCTTCGGCGCAAGGACGTGCTGGCCTTCTTCGCGCAATTGCCCGAGTGTCTTGTCGGTATGGAAGCCTGCGGTTCGGCCCATCATTGGGCGCGCGAGCTGATCAAGCTCGGCCATGACGCTCGGATGATGCCGCCGGCCTATGTCAAACCCTATGTGCGTCGGCAAAAGAATGACGCGGCCGACGCCGCCGGGATCTGCGAAGCGGTGACAAGGCCTTCGATGCGCTTTGTCGGCGTGCGCACGCTGGAGAACCAGGCGGTGCTCATGCATCACAAGGTGCGCGAAATGCTGGTGGCGCAACGCACGCAACTGATCAACGCGCTTCGCGGGCATCTGGCCGAGATTGGGGTCATCGCGGCGCAGGGGCTCAAGAACGCCCGCGAAATGGCGGGGCTCGTCATGGCGGAAGGCGACGAGACGATTCCGGCCTGCGTCCGCGCGGCACTCGCCCCGCTCGTGCGTCAACTGCATGCTCTGGATCAGGAGATTGCACGCAGCGATCGAAGCATCGCCGCGATGGCTCGAGGCGACGAAATGGCGCGCCGGCTGATGACTATTCCTGGCTTCGGCCCGGTGACGGCCTCGGCGATGGCCGCGAGCGTTCAAGACGTCTCCGCTTTCTCGGGCCCGCGTGAGTTCGCCGCCTTTCTTGGCCTGACGCCGAGACAAAACTCGTCCGGCGGCAAGGAGCGATTGGGCCGCATCTCGAAGATGGGCAATCGATATTTGCGGACATTGCTCGTCGTGGGCGCGCATGCGGTCCTCTATCATCGCAAGCCGCACGACGACGCGCTGCGATCCTTTGCGAAGAAGCTCATGCAGACTAAGCCCTTCAAGCTTGTCGCCGTCGCGCTCGCCAATAAAATGGCGCGCATCGCCTTCGCGATCATGCGCGGTAAGACAACCTATAGCGCAGCTCCGGCGTAACGACCGCCGACATCGTCAGCGGCCAAGGGCTGCAAAAGAATTGAGGGTGACCAAGAGGTGATGCGAAGAGCGCGGATTGATCCCAAAGCCCGTGGCATTGTCTGCGCCGTCAAGCGCGCCAACGTGATTTGGGGCAAGGGATCAGCGGACAACATCAGGGCCAGCGGGGCGTCAAAACCCGCATCGACAGGCCGAAGACATGACCGCACCCAAGATCAAACGCAACGCCGCAAAAAAACCCTTGATCAGCGGGCGCCGTCCAGACATGACAATGCCCTCGAGTGCGCCGCGTGGATGCGCGACGGCGAACCAAGCTTCGTCCAGGCGCCACGCAAACCCTTGACCATCGAACGCGGTGGCCGCGGTTATGGCCGCTACGTCGCCTTCCAGATGGCCGAGGTCGCCATTCCAAGAAATTTGTTCGCGGACATCTTGCGGTTAATCGCGGTGGCGCCGGACCGCAGCTTCGAGGTCAGCAAACGGGAACCATTCATGCTGGTCCACCGTTACAGTGCCCCAGAACAAACGAAAACCCGCATGTCGGTCAAAATGATCGGAGTTTGCCCAACAGGATCGCACGGTTGACCCCGTGTTCAAGCAGTCGATACGGCCGATTGTAGATGGAGTCCTAGATGCGAATAGCACCGTCTGTGTGGCTGCCTGTCGCTCTTCTTGATCTCCTCTGTTTACCAGCCTGCTTTGGCGAGGGATATATATTGCGACGAGCAATCAAAAAAGGGAGATATCTGCATATGCAAGATCTCCGACCTTCATCCCACACAGGTCTCGGTCGGAATGGCAGAAGTTCGGATCAAGGCAGAGAAGCTCAAAGGCGAATTTCAGCGGCGATCTCAATCTGACTTCCTTAACTATTTGCGGAGACATAATAAAGTAGAGCCTCTCACCATCGGTCCTCAAGGCATTTTCTATATCACGGATCATCATCATCCGGCGCGAGCGCTCTTCGATATCGGCGTGTCGAACACGTACTGCACTATCATCGATAACCTATCGCACACTAAGCCGAATGATTTTTGGAAACAACTCGAGGCCAATAACGAGGTTTATCTTAAAGACCGGAACGGCAATTCAATAACGCCTCACGATCTTCCTGCCTCTGTCAAGGATCTGAGCAACAATCCTTTCCGCAGCCTGGCTGGCGCGGTTCGGGAGTCTTGCGGATTCGAGAAGGGTGATGAGAGTTCCAGTGGCGAGGATTATTTGGAGTTCCAGTGGGCTGACTATCTTCGAGCACACTGGGCGCAGACGGGCATCGCGTCGGAGGACATCGATACAAAGTTCGAGGGTGCCACTATCGCCGCGCCGCAATTGGCGGCCCAGAAGGATGCAGCCGACCTCCTGTGACTGAATCGGGTTCCGCTTCGAAAATCGCCTATACTTCGCGAATGTGAAAATGCCCGCATTGGGCTTGGGCCGGGGTTTGCGCAGGCCCGCCGCGACCATCGACCCGAAATGGTCCACCCAGCGCCGGATGGTCTCATAGGAAACGAAGATCCCACGCTCGGCCAATAAATCTTCGACATCGCGGAAGCTCAGCGCGAACCGAAGATAGAGCCAGATCGCCTGCTGGATGATTTCGGGGCGGGAAGCGATAGCCGCTATAGCAGCGTTTGGTCATCGCCTTGGCTCGCGAACCGCCGGCGCAGCCGCAAGCCCGGCCCACCGTGACATTGCCTTCCGAATAGATCAAGTTGGGAAGGCGTATGGGAAGCAGCACGGGTGATAGGCGTACGGAAATCGGCCGACAGACCCTTTCTGGTTTCGCTCAGCGGAAAGCCGGGCATTTGCCGCGCTAATTTCAGTGCGCTGGGAACTCAAATGTCCAGTTCAGTCCCGCGGGAGCAAAGTCGAGCGTGCCAATTCCGTTCAATGCGCGAGGCACGATCTGCTCTATGACCACGTAGCCGAAACCCCGACGCTGCGGCGGCGCGACGAGCGGTCCGTCTCTCTCATGCCAATGCATGCAAATTTTGTCGGCCGTCTCATTTAGAAGCCATCGTATTGATACTTTGCCGTGCGGACCCGACAGCGCGCCATGCTTCGACGCGTTGGTCGCCAGCTCATGGAGCGCCAACCCCAGGTTCTGCACCGCATCGGGGTTCAGAATGATTGACGGGCCGATCGCATCGATTCGGCCCTCGTTGCTTTCACGGAACGGCTTCAACTGCGCCGATACCAGATCACGGAACGACGCGCCCTGCCAGCTGTCCCGCACCAGCAGGTCGTGGCAATCGGCGAGCGCCGTCAATCGCTCGGCAAAGCGGGCGTGGTATTGCGTTACGTCGCTGGCATGTCGCGCCGTCTGGTTGGCGACCGCCATGACCACGGCCAGCAGGTTCTTCGTACGGTGCGAAAGTTCGTCGATGACGAAGCGGATATGCTCTTCGCGACGTCTCTGCTCGCTGATGTCGATATGGGTGCCTATCCAGCGATAGACGATAGAATCCGCATCGCAGAGCGGAACGACGCGCGTCAGAAACGGTCGATGCTGTCCATCCTTGCCGCGCAGTGGCAACTCCATCTCCAGCGTCGTTCCGGCGTCCAGAGATTGCGCCCACTGCCGTCGCACTATGCCGCTCGCTGCCGGGGCGAGAATTCCCTGCCAGTCGCGTTCTATGATTTCTCCGGCAGGGAGGCCCGTATATTCGTACCAATGACTGTTAAACCAAAAGATTTTGCCGTCAGCTTCGGCCATCCAGACGAGCTGCGGGATGGAATCCGCCAACATATGGAATTGCCGCTCACTGGCCCGGAGCGCCGCTTCCGCGCGTTTGCGTTCGGAGATCTCCTCGGCCGCAACGTTGACGCCCACGATCTCGCCATTGGGATCGCGCAGCGGGTGCCAATAGGTGATCCACGTGCGTTCGCCGACCTGATCGGCGCGTTGGCCGACGACCTCAACGCCGGTCACCGGCTCGCCGGTCTCCATGATCGAGCGGACGATGTTTTCGACCGACTCGGCCAAAGCCGGCACGCACTCCCGTACCGAACGTCCCAAATGATCCTCTACCGAGATGCCGCATATTTCGGTGAGGCGCTGGTTGATCTGCAAATAGCGGCAGTCGGGAGACAGGAACGCAAGACCAATCGGCGCCGTGTCGTAGATCAGTTGCAGTGCGGGCTGCTGCGGGAACGGCATATTGAGCAATGACGACGGCTGCCTTGCAGTGGCTTCATGATCTGGGCTGTTCGACAACGAATGCCTCCCTCAGCACAAATTGCCGGTACTTGTTCCGGTGCGGCCATGCTCCAAGCACGTCATCCTCGTCGTCTTTATAGACTTCTCTTTTCGCAATAATGTCAAATTGTCACATCCAGCGTTTGCATGAGGATGACCTCGCTGGTCACCTGCTGAGACAAGGCGGTTACGCCTCCTCTCGAGTGTGGCCGATTTCGCGACGACCACCTTAGCCCGCATACGCCGGATGAGGCAATAATTTGCAGCGTCGATGCCGCGATTTAGCTAACATAATCAGCATGTTATTTCGGATCGAATGAGGCCGTCATGGCGAACCCGGCGGGTGAATCGTATGATGGCGCTCTCAGGCTCGATTTCGACCGCCGATTGTTGCTTCACTTTCGCGGATCGGTGGTTACCTCCGACGCAGGCTTGCTCGCATACCGGGAACTGGACGACGCGCTGTGCCTCAGCGCGATGGCGGGTGATGCGCTCTCCGACGCACGCACTGGCAAGAATGGCCGGCATGCACTCGTCGGGATGTTGCGGCAATCCATATTTGGGCGACTTGCCGGATATGAAGACGTGAACGACGCTCAACGCCTGCGCCATGATCCCGCGATGCGGTGGATAGTCAGCGGAAAGGCGGCCTCGGATGCAGCGGCTTCGCCGAGCCAGATGGGCCGCTTTGAGACGCGCTGGCTCACGGCGGAAAAGAACCTTTCGGCGCTCGCTGATCTCTCCGGCAAATGGATCGACAGCGTTCATGGTCGCCGTCCGCCGAGAGGTATCTTGCTCGACATGGATTCGAGCGTGAGCCCGACGCATGGCGAACAGGAACACAGTGTCTGGAACGGTCACTATGACTGCACCTGCTATCATCCGCTGTTCGTTTTCAACCAATATGGCGATTTGGAACGCTGCGCCCTGCGCCCCGGCAATGTTCACAGCGCCGATGGATGGGAGGCGGTGCTGAAGCCGGTCGTGGCGCGGTATCAAGGCAAGGTCTCACGCATTTATTTCCGCGCCGACGCCGGCTTCGCAAACCCCGAAGTTTACGAATATCTGGAGGCAGAACGGATCAAATATGCGATCCGTCTGCCCGCCAATCACATCTTGCAAGAGAGGATCGGCTATCTGCTCAAACGCCCGGTTGGTCGCCCGTCCAATGACGTCTGCCGATCCCATGCAAGTTTCACCTATCAAGCGGGAAGCTGGTCGCAGCCGCGCCGGGTGATCGCCAAGGTCGAATGGCATCCGGGCGAGCTTTATCCGCGCGTCGGCTTCATCGTGACGAACATGGCGCGCTCCGCCGAGAATGTCGTCGCCTTCTACAACAAGCGCGGCACGTGTGAGCAATGGATCAAGGAAGGAAAAGGCGCAATCAAGTGGACCCGGCTATCATGTCGGTCGTTCGCTGCTAACGCCGTCCGTCTCCAGCTTCATGCGCTGGCCTACAATCTCGGTAATTTTCTGCGCACGCTGGCGACGCCCGAACCGATAAAGGATTGGTCACTGACGAGCCTGAAGGAAAAGCTGATCAAGATCGGCGCGAAGATCGTGAGCCATGGCCGCTATGTCGCGTTTCAGATGGCCGAAGTCGCCATTCCGAAAAATCTCTTCGCGGACATCCTACGAATGATCGCCGACCTGCGGCCGCCGCCCAATCCAGCGCCTGCGTGAAGTGTTCGGTCGTCATGCGTCGAGCAAAAACTAAGGGAGAAGTGCGTCTTGATCACAACCGACTCTGTATTGTCCGGTGCGCGATCCGCCCATGTCACTGGTTTTGGTGTGCCGGAGCACCACAGCAGCGCCGCAGCGCGGCAATCTCAACCTCAATAAGCGGGCGATCCGGAAAATAATGCCGGTATAGGACGAATGTCCGATGTCACGGCAGGAGATCAATGATACGCGCTTGGCACATTCCCGGTTATCTGGGGAATGCCAGCTTAGGCACTTGGATGTCGGGGAGCAGGAGGCGTCCATCCCATCAGATTTGGCGGCTTGATGAAAGGATTTCTGGGGTGGTTCGGCCACCCGGAGCTCGATCCTGGGAAGGAGGCGCCGCGCTTTAGGAATCCCCTCGTCGAACCCTCACAGGCGCCGCTAATGGAGGGATCCGCGGAACCATCCGGCAAAGCTTGGTTCCGGCCCTCAGCAGCGCAGCTGACGGCGGCAGCTTCGACGGCGCGCGGCGGCATTACCGGCGCGGAACGCCTTGATCAAGAACACAGGTTGACCGCGCGGCTGCCCCACCGAACTTGCGGCGGCCGCGAAACCTATCTAGAATTGCCGGTAAGCGCTGCACCGGCGCTATTGTCTTTGAGCGAAGTCCACTTTTCACGCTGAAGCATGTCATTGGGTCTCCGGCATAGCGAGGGAGGGACATCATGGAAAACTCATTGATCAAGTCGCCAATGCAATATCTTGATCAGGCGACGGGGACCCTGCGCGATCTCGGAATTGCCCCGGTCCGGCCCGATTTCACGCCGATTAATGCGCTGCTCGAAAAAATCTCGGATCTCGACCAAGACCGGATCGCCGTCATTTCGCGGACCTTGGGGCAGACGGAGGTCTTCAACGAGGTCGTGCGCGACCAGACCCAAGCGATGGAGATCGGTCGCCGCTACGAAGACATCGCGAAAGCATTCAATTCGATCCGCGACGATTCCAAAACGATGGTCGATCAACTCGAAGACGGCAAAATCGATTTTACGGAGCGGGTGGCGAATATTTGGATGAAATTGGCGCGCGGCGATATCGCCGACAGGTTCGATAAGATTCGCGCGACTTATCTCGATGTGACGAAATCGACGAAGGATCAAATCGAGCGCGAAGCCAAGATCCTCGACGCTTATCATGATTTTCGCGGCGCGCTGAAGCAGTCCGAGGTGTTGGCACTTGAAGTCTTGAAAAAAGCCGAGGTGAAACTCGACGCCGCGAAGAGCGAACTTACCAAAGCCTCCGAAATGGTTTCAAATTATACCGGAACGTATCCTGCCGAACGTGCCAACTTCGAATTGAAGCGTGACGAACAATTACGCGCATTGCAGGACGAGGACAAGCGCTATCAAATTGCCAAGGATTTGGCCGATAATCTGACAATCAGCTACAATACGTCGGAAGTGATCATGGCCCGCCTGAACCAGACGACCAACGTCAAGGAGCGTGTCTACGCTCAGGCCGTAAGTTTCTTCTCGACGAACAACTCGGTGCTGACCGCGCTGAAGGCCTCATTCACCGGACTCGTTGGGCTGCATGAATCGACCCAGTCGCTCGAAGCGATGAAGGAAGGGGTGTCTAAAAGCATCGAGGTTCTATCCCAGCTCGGCGACAAGGTTCAGGAAGCAGCCGTCCGCGCAGGTTATGGCCCGACCATCCGGGCCAATGCTGTCGTCAAGCTCGTCGATTTAATCACGAATTTCCAGGAGAAGTCGTTTGGCATCATCGAGGAAATGCGCAAGCTCTCGACCCAAAACTCCCAAGAAATCCGGACCGCCGTAGAGGACGGCAAACGCCGCCTCGAAGCCCTCATCCTCGAAGGCAACACTCTCAGCGCCAATGTCTGATGTGACTGTCGCGGCGGCCGGCGCGTCCGCGCCCAAGCTCGATGATCTTATGCTGGCAATGGATGTCGTCGATACGCTGCGCTATGATGAACGCGTCGTCGAGCGCGAACTCTCGGCTGATGCCAGCGACGAGGCCCTGATCAAACGTCTGCGCGAGGTCTACAAGGGGCAGGGAATCGAGGTTTCCGATAGAGTTCTCACAGAAGGCGTCAAGGCGCTCAAAGAGAAACGCTTTTCTTACGAGCCGCCGCGCCCAAGCCTCGCACGGAACCTTGCGCTTTTATGGATTGGCCGCGCGCTGACCGGCAAGATCTTGCTCGGCGCTTTCCTTGTCCTCTTCGCCACTTGGCTCGCCTATGATTTTTTTGTCGCTCGACCACAGAGATTAGCGCAAGAGCAAGCAGCAACTGAGATCGCCGAGGTTTTGCCGAAAACGCTTGCCGCCGATTACGCTGATGTTTTGCGGGAAACGAAAGTCGATACCGCGACCCAATATGCGGCGCGGATCTTGGCCGATGGCAAGGCGGCCTTGGCGCGCGGCGATGCGGCCGCCGGCCGCAAGGCTGTCGCTGACATGGAAGTCTTGCTTGGCGATCTGCGCGCCGAATTCAGGCTTCGGATCGTCAATCGGCCAGGTGAGGCGAGCGGCGTCTGGCGCGAACCGCAGATCAACACCCGTGCGCGCAACTATTATCTGATCGTCGAAGCCATCACCCCAAACGGCAAAATTCTATCCCGTCCCATTCTCAATGAGGAGACCGGCGTCACCTCAACGGTAAATAGATGGGGCGTGCGCGTGAGCAATGAAGTCTTTGATAAAGTGAGCGACGATAAGCGCGACAACGGGATCATAGAGCGCAACATTGTTGGCCAAAAGAGGCGCGGCACTCTCGATGTCGATTATGCGATGCCGGTACTCGGCGGCACGATTACCAAATGGTGAGGCCCGATGATCACCGGCAGGCAGGCATTCAATTCAATCGAGGAGGCAACCGCCAACGTCCGCGCCGACGAGATGCGGCTCGATTCGGCTCTGCGCTCAGCTTCGGAGGAAACGGCGCGGCTGCGCCAGGATCGTCTCAAGGAATTGCGCGCCCTCGCGCAACTGAAATTCGGCCTTATAAAAAGCGGCGGTCTTGTCCATGATCTTGACGCTGCGGAGCAGCAGGTCAAAGACCTTCTGGATCGCATCGCGCGCCAAATAAGCGAGGCGGAAAGCCGGCGCCAAGAAGCCGCCGATGCTTTGCAAAAGGCCGAAGAGATCCAGCGCGAGCGGGCGAGCGCCTATGATGCGGCGGCCGGCGCGCTTCGCGCACGCGAGAACGAGATCGCTCCAAGCGTCACAAGCGATCCCGCTTGGATCGCGCTCAAGGCGCGTTTCGACGCGGCAAGCAACACCGCGGATGAGGCAGAAAAAAAGGCGGTGCAAGCCGAGGCCGGCCGCGCCCGCAAGAAAACCCCCTATGAGTTCGATTTGCTCTTTATGTATTTGTGGAGGCGCAAGCTCGGCACGCCGGACTATCCTTCAGGGTTTTTCGTCCGCTATTTCGACGAAAAGATCGCCGCGCTCATCAACTACCGCGAGGCGCGCGCGAATTACGCGATGCTCAACCAAATTCCGAACCGGCTGCGCGCGCATGCCGACCGGCTCGCTGCGGAACGCGAAACGGAACGGCAAAAGCTCGGAGCCTTCGAACAGGGTCGCCTCATCGAGGCCGGCGGTGGGCCATTGCGAAAAAAGGCGGTGGAGGCCAAGGCGGCGCTCGATACAAGCGAGGCAGAGGTTGCGGAGGTGGGCAAAAGCTTGGAGACGCTCGACCGGCAATATGATGCAATCGCACACCAGGACAACAATGGTGCCTTCACCAAGGCGATCGAGCTTATGGCGGAGAACGATTTGCGCGATGATGTGCGTACGCTCTATCGCGAGGCTGCGCGCACGAAGACGGACGAAGACCGTGTTATCGTCGAAAAGATCGACCGGCTTACGCAATCGATCGGCCGGGCCGACGAGGAAATCGCGCGGATACGGGGGCAAATTCGCGAGGTCGCGGCAAGGCGAATCGAAATCGAGCAGGCGCGGCGGGAATTCCGCCAGCACGGCTATGACTACCCGGGCACCGCCTTCGGCAACGAGACGACGATCAACGATGTGCTTGGCGGCATCCTCCAAGGTGCGATGAAGGGCATTGTTCTTGGCCAGGTTCTTGATCAGGGTTACCGGCGCCCGCCTTCGTCAAACTGGGGCGGCGGTATGATGCCTCCTCCGATGATTCCATCGCCGGGGCCGGGCTCGCTCCCGCGTCCGCCCGTCCAGTCCCCCAGCGGCGGCGGTGGTTTCCGTACTGGTGGCACGTTTTAGGGTCTGGACTAGTAGCCGCGATTCGCGTCGGCCACGCTCGCCGTGACTGACGATACAATCCCGCCGTTGTCGTTTCCAGCTTGTTCAGGGAAAGAACATCGCAGCCGCCGTCGATGGCGGGCGGATCAACTCGGACGGCGGGGTCATGCTGCTCGCCATGGCGGAGCGCCGGCTCGATACTGCCGAGCGCCTCGCGGGCGCTATGTTAAAGGATTGAGGCCTGCCTCTAGCCATCTCACTGCAAATTCCGCCGAAGGCGCGTCCAATCAATAACCTGACAATGCCCGCACGAACCTTACCAAAGTTTCATTCGACCGACATGGCGGCGTAAGCCAGCTATCCCCATCTTAACCGCCAGCAAGACAGCGCGCCGTCCCCAATATAGCAATGGAGAAATCAAACCATGTCTACTATCCCGTTCCTTCGGTCCCAAAATGGGATTTTACCACCCGTAGGCTGGCGCCTGCGCCACGAGATCCGCGCGACATCAAATCTTATTGTCGCGGCCGTGGTCTTGGCCGTAACGGTTTTGGCCTGAAGGCCGAGGCCACGACGACCCAAGCAAAAGTGACCCATTTGTTTCCCGGTCTCTTTTGCCAATGTTGTCAATCACCAGTGCGGAATCGTTTCCGTCAAGGTGAAGACGCGTGAAAGCTTGGCCGAAGCGGAGGCATGCCAAATTGGTCACTGGGCATTGTGATAGACTTTCCCGTGGACGGCGCTCCTTCAGAGAGTCGCTCAACGATAACCATCTTGGCACAGCTCTCAATCGAGCCACATGCCGGTGCAGGCGCCGTCTACATCATCACGCTAAGCTGTTTTACTTGTCAGTCGTCTAAATGTGCCATCATTCACCACAACGAAATCAACGGCTTATCTGAGCACCATAACGGAAAAATGGCCTCAAATCCGGCAATGCCCGCGCTTCTCATCAATCCTTACCATCCAACGGCGGCATGTAGGTGAGCTATCTATTTCGCTCGGCCCCTCACTGAACGGCGAGCGCACCTGCGACGTGACGATGCCTTGCTAAAGGATGCATGTTCAGTCGCCTGATGCTTAAGCTGGCATTCCCCAGATAACCGGGAATGTGCCAAGCGCGTATCATTGATCTCCTGCCGTGACATCGGACATTCGTCCTATACCGGCATTATTTTCCGGATCGCCCGCTTATTGAGGTTGAGATTGCCGCGCTGCGGCGCTGCTGTGGTGCTCCGGCACACCAAAACCAGTGACATGGGCGGATCGCGCACCGGACAATACAGAGTCGGTTGTGATCAAGACGCACTTCTCCCTTAGTTTTTGCTCGACGCATGACGACCGAACACTTCACGCAGGCGCTGGATTGGGCGGCGGCCGCAGGTCGGCGATCATTCGTAGGATGTCCGCGAAGAGATTTTTCGGAATGGCGACTTCGGCCATCTGAAACGCGACATAGCGGCCATGGCTCACGATCTTCGCGCCGATCTTGATCAGCTTTTCCTTCAGGCTCGTCAGTGACCAATCCTTTATCGGTTCGGGCGTCGCCAGCGTGCGCAGAAAATTACCGAGATTGTAGGCCAGCGCATGAAGCTGGAGACGGACGGCGTTAGCAGCGAACGACCGACATGATAGCCGGGTCCACTTGATTGCGCCTTTTCCTTCCTTGATCCATTGCTCACACGTGCCGCGCTTGTTGTAGAAGGCGACGACATTCTCGGCGGAGCGCGCCATGTTCGTCACGATGAAGCCGACGCGCGGATAAAGCTCGCCCGGATGCCATTCGACCTTGGCGATCACCCGACGCGGCTGCGACCAGCTTCCCGCTTGATAGGTGAAACTTGCATGGGATCGGCAGACGTCATTGGACGGGCGACCAACCGGGCGTTTGAGCAGATAGCCGATCCTCTCTTGCAAGATGTGATTGGCGGGCAGACGGATCGCATATTTGATCCGTTCTGCCTCCAGATATTCGTAAACTTCGGGGTTTGCGAAGCCGGCGTCGGCGCGGAAATAAATGCGTGAGACCTTGCCTTGATACCGCGCCACGACCGGCTTCAGCACCGCCTCCCATCCATCGGCGCTGTGAACATTGCCGGGGCGCAGGGCGCAGCGTTCCAAATCGCCATATTGGTTGAAAACGAACAGCGGATGATAGCAGGTGCAGTCATAGTGACCGTTCCAGACACTGTGTTCCTGTTCGCCATGCGTCGGGCTCACGCTCGAATCCATGTCGAGCAAGATACCTCTCGGCGGACGGCGACCATGAACGCTGTCGATCCATTTGCCGGAGAGATCAGCGAGCGCCGAAAGGTTCTTTTCCGCCGTGAGCCAGCGCGTCTCAAAGCGGCCCATCTGGCTCGGCGAAGCCGCTGCATCCGAGGCCGCCTTTCCGCCGACTATCCACCGCATCGCGGGATCATGGCGCAGGCGTTGAGCGTCGTTCACGTCTTCATATCCGGCAAGTCGCCCAAATATGGATTGCCGCAACATCCCGACGAGTGCATGCCGGCCATTCTTGCCAGTGCGTGCGTCGGAGAGCGCATCACCCGCCATCGCGCTGAGGCACAGCGCGTCGTCCAGTTCCCGGTATGCGAGCAAGCCTGCGTCGGAGGTAACCACCGATCCGCGAAAGTGAAGCAACAATCGGCGGTCGAAATCGAGCCTAAGAGCGCCATCATACAATTCACCCGCCGGGTTCGCCATGACGGCCTCATTCGATCCGAAATAACATGCTGATTATGTTAGCTGAATCGCGGCATCGACGCTGCAAATTATTGCCTCATCCGGCGTATGCGGGTTAAGTACGCTGCGCTTTATCGAAACGTTTGACGGCACGATCTCGCTTCAGCCGGGAGAGCCTATAGATCCAAAAGATCCCGTCAAGCTGATCGACCTCGTGCTGGAGGCATACGGAAAGGAGACCATCGGCCTCTTCGACCTTTTCCACGCCGCTCAAATCCTGGTAGTTCATCCGCACACAGGTATGGCGTTCGATCTCTTCCGTTACGCGCGGCATGGAGACGCTGCCTTCTTCGTGCCGGATCATGTCGGCGGAAGCCCAGACGATCTGCGGGTTGACGTAGGTCCGCACTCCATCCAAGTCTGCGATTTCGATCACGACCAGCCGCTTCAATACACCGATATGCGGGGCGGTGATTCCGATTGCCGATGCCGCACGCAACGTGTCCAAGAGATCAGTCGCAAGCGAGCAAAGATCCTCGTCAAATACGACCACGCGCTCGGCATTCGCGCGAAGGCGATGATCAGGAAATCGCAAGATCGTCCGCAGCGTCACGGCGTTTTTCCACCCAACAACTATTGATCCTTGACTAACTAAGTAACAGTCACCATCTTCCTGTCATGGATTTGCCGAGGCGGGGATGTGGTGATGGGCACGAGGCGCGATCGAGCGGAATTGGAAGCGCGGCGTTTGCAGGGCGCGCGGTTGCTGCGCCAGGGCGTGAAGCCGGCGGAAGTGGCGCGGTGGCTCAAGGTGAGCCGGACGTCGGTGTGGCGCTGGGGGCAAGCGCTCGCCGCGAACGGACGGCGCGCGTTGCGCCAAGCGCCTCGCACCGGGCGTCCGCCGCGGCTGAGCGAAGCCAACAAGAAGCAGCTGCTCGCGGCGCTCAAAGCTGGCGCTCTGGCGCAAGGGTATTCCACCGATCCGTGGACGCTGGCGTGCGTCGGCAAGCTGATCGAGGAACTCAGCGGCATAAGGTATTCGGAATCCGGCGTGTGGCGGCTGCTCAAGAGCCTGAACTTCTCCTGCCAGCGTCCGAGCGGCCGCGCCGGGAAGCGGGATGAAACGGCGATCCGGCGTTGGAAGACCAAGCACTGGCCGGTGCTAAAAAAAACTGCGCGAGAGAAGGCCGAACCATCGTCTTCATCGAGGAGTCCGGAGTGAGCGAACGGCCGCACCGCGTGCGCACTTGGGCGCCCAAGGGCGAGACCCCGGTGCTGCAATACAGCTTCACCTGGAACCAGCTCTCGGCCGTGGCCGGGGTCACCTTCCGCAAGTTCTATTTCAAGCCTGTCAAAGGCGCCGTGCGCGCATCCGATCTCGTCACCTTCCTCAAAGACCTCCGCCACCCCCTTGCTCCCCGCAAGATGTTTATCATCTGGGATCGGCGGCAAGTTCATCGCAGCCGTCTGGTGCGCGACTATGTCGAAAGCGAAGGCGGCGGCATAAAGCTTGAATTCCTGCCGGCCTATGCGCCAGAACTCAATCCGGTCGAGTACCTGTGGGCGCATTGGAAGCAGCATGAGAAACCAAACTTCTGTCCGAAAGACTTCGCTGAACTCAGCGCTTTTGCGCGCTCCAAGCTTAAGCGAACCCAGCGCCGCAAAACTCTCGTCGCTGCCTTCTGGAAGCAAGCCGAATTACCCATCTGACGTCACTGTGTTCGTCAAAGATCAATAAATGAACTTGCGGCACTCAAGCTGGCCTTCGTACACTGGCTTTCGAGCTGCCAATCAATTCCGCGAGTTGCACAGGCCGGAAATTCCAAACATCGACCCCTACGTCAAACTGGCGCGGCAGCGGCCTAAGTTGGCCGTGACTATGGCCATGCAGATTGGCCCAACCTTTACCCATATTCCGCCAGGTCCGGAAGGGATAGTGGCACAAGACGAGGTGGATGCTATCGACACTCACCTCGGCATACTGAACGATGCTCTCCCAGCCGTCGCAGCCAATGACCGCGGCATCGTCATTGTTGCCGGTAATAAGGTGTTTGCGGCCATGCAGCGCTTTCAAAAGAGATACTGCCCGCTCCGGCCTTTGACGAATGGCGAAGTCGCCCAGGTGCCAAACCTCATCCTGCGGCCCAACCACCGAATTCCACGAATCAATCATCTGGCGATCCATCTCGGCGACTGATGCAAACGGACGGCGGTAAAGGCCCAGTGCCCCCGCATGGCCAAAGTGATGATCACTCGTGAAGTAGGTCGACATTGGCTGCTTCCTAAGCAATCTAAGCGGTTTGTCTCAGCAACGCCGGGTCCGCACCTTTAATTTGATTCCCGGAAGCGGACATTGCCTTTCGGCATGACACTAGTGGAGAGTGGCAGAGCGTTTCAGCGAGTCATCAAAGGAGTATGTAGAGGGCAGTGGCTACCCATTATTGCCTGAGCGCCATGCATCGCGAAACTCTCCAAGGGCCGGGGTGAATGTGTCTTAACCCGCGATGGCCCAGTGTCACCCATAAACCCGCATACGCCGGATGAGGCAATAATTTGCAGCGTCGATGCCGCAATTCAGCTAACATAATCAGCATGTTATTTCGGATCGAATGAGGCCGTCATGGCGAACCCGGCGGGTGAATCGTATGATGGCGCTCTCAGGCTCGATTTCGACCGCCGATTGTTGCTTCACTTTCGCGGATCGGTGGTTACCTCCGACGCAGGCTTGCTCGCATACCGGGAACTGGACGACGCGCTGTGCCTCAGCGCGATGGCGGGTGATGCGCTCTCCGACGCACGCACTGGCAAGAATGGCCGGCATGCACTCGTCGGGATGTTGCGGCAATCCATATTTGGGCGACTTGCCGGATATGAAGACGTGAACGACGCTCAACGCCTGCGCCATGATCCCGCGATGCGGTGGATAGTCGGCGGAAAGGCGGCCTCGGATGCAGCGGCTTCGCCGAGCCAGATGGGCCGCTTTGAGACGCGCTGGCTCACGGCGGAAAAGAACCTTTCGGCGCTCGCTGATCTCTCCGGCAAATGGATCGACAGCGTTCATGGTCGCCGTCCGCCGAGAGGTATCTTGCTCGACATGGATTCGAGCGTGAGCCCGACGCATGGCGAACAGGAACACAGTGTCTGGAACGGTCACTATGACTGCACCTGCTATCATCCGCTGTTCGTTTTCAACCAATATGGCGATTTGGAACGCTGCGCCCTGCGCCCCGGCAATGTTCACAGCGCCGATGGATGGGAGGCGGTGCTGAAGCCGGTCGTGGCGCGGTATCAAGGCAAGGTCTCACGCATTTATTTCCGCGCCGACGCCGGCTTCGCAAACCCCGAAGTTTACGAATATCTGGAGGCAGAACGGATCAAATATGCGATCCGTCTGCCCGCCAATCACATCTTGCAAGAGAGGATCGGCTATCTGCTCAAACGCCCGGTTGGTCGCCCGTCCAATGACGTCTGCCGATCCCATGCAAGTTTCACCTATCAAGCGGGAAGCTGGTCGCAGCCGCGTCGGGTGATCGCCAAGGTCGAATGGCATCCGGGCGAGCTTTATCCGCGCGTCGGCTTCATCGTGACGAACATGGCGCGCTCCGCCGAGAATGTCGTCGCCTTCTACAACAAGCGCGGCACGTGTGAGCAATGGATCAAGGAAGGAAAAGGCGCAATCAAGTGGACCCGGCTATCATGTCGGTCGTTCGCTGCTAACGCCGTCCGTCTCCAGCTTCATGCGCTGGCCTACAATCTCGGTAATTTTCTGCGCACGCTGGCGACGCCCGAACCGATAAAGGATTGGTCACTGACGAGCCTGAAGGAAAAGCTGATCAAGATCGGCGCGAAGATCGTGAGCCATGGCCGCTATGTCGCGTTTCAGATGGCCGAAGTCGCCATTCCGAAAAATCTCTTCGCGGACATCCTACGAATGATCGCCGACCTGCGGCCGCCGCCCAATCCAGCGCCTGCGTGAAGTGTTCGGTCGTCATGCGTCGAGCAAAAACTAAGGGAGAAGTGCGTCTTGATCACAACCAACTCTGTATTGTCCGGTGCGCGATCCGCCCATGTCACTGGTTTTGGTGTGCCGGAGCACCACAGCAGCGCCGCAGCGCGGCAATCTCAACCTCAATAAGCGGGCGATCCGGAAAATAATGCCGGTATAGGACGAATGTCCGATGTCACGGCAGGAGATCAATGATACGCGCTTGGCACATTCCCGGTTATCTGGGGAATGCCAGATAAAGGGTTTACGGCTGCCGCAATAAAATTAGCCACCACTGTTGCGGTAGGGGCGAACCGGAAGCGATTCCGTGGGATGGGCCGATCACAGTGGGTCGGATTATCCACGAAAGTGTTTGGAGTCTCATGATCATCTCATGCTCTAGATATTAGCCTTTCAAGCGCTTCTTGCATTCATTCCTATAGGAGTTCCACAGGCCGCCATTGGAATTGGTTGCGGCGTTGGCGTGATATGAACAGGTTTTTAGGCGCGCCACGGATGGTTGTTCGCCTGCGTGGGCAGGAGAAATTTCAGAGGGAAATACAGCCGACGCCGCTCCCCCGGCCTGCGCCACCGATTTTGACGCCGTTTTCTCGAGCGGATTGATTGGCGGCGGCGCGGCCGCTGGCGCCTCGGGTGCTGATGGGGCCGCCGGCGCCGCGACAAGAGGTGAAGCGGCCGCCTCGGGCATGACTCGCAGCGACGAGTCGGGCCCGACCGAGAGCTGCCCGACGAAAGGCCGGTCAAAAGATAAGATCAACACCACAGACGCGGCCACCCCGGTCGCAAAGACGCCCATCGTTATGGAAGTGGCGAGCCGGTTGTCGCTTTGCATCAGGGCGATGATGATCATGACGCAAAATGCCTGTACGAACAAAAATGACCACTTGACGAACTTGACTTCCGCTACGCTGACGACGAAACGCTGATGGCGTGCATCGAGTGCGGCTCCCAGCTCGGTGGCGATCTCACGCTGTGCGATCTGCTGGCCTTGGCCGCTGGGCGTTAGAGCGAGGGCCAACTGCAGCGCTTCGTCGAGGTGGTGCGGGGTGATGTTCATCGTGGCGGCGGTCTGATGGGCCAACATCGGCCATTCCTGAGTCGCGGCAACTTCAATGTGGCGACGGATCAACGCGCTCAGACGCGCTTGCGGCTCCCCGGAAAACTGGCGGCGAGGACCACGACCTCTCTAAGCGCGCTAGCTTCGCGATCGACCGCCGCGTTGGCCCGATCGTTATCGTTCCAGACCTGGACCGCAGTGAACGCGACGAAAAGGCCGAAGAGTACACCCAGCGGAGACAGTATACCGGGCGAGACGGCCTTGAACGCGCGTGCCCGCTCGCCCGTCGCGAGGACCATGACAACTGCATAGATTGTGGCCGCGATGAGGTAAGTGACACTGAAAACCACCACCGCCATCCATATGACCGGAAGGTTATGCAGCCAATCGTCCACGTGCTTCTCCGCTGCCGGTATCCGGGACAAGTTTCCAACGGCCCCCGGCTGTGCGTCATATACCGCCGGAATCGAGGACCGCACCGGGTCAAACCCGGCCTTTCTGCTAAATTTGCTTGATGTCCGCTGAGCATCCGAAGGCGACCCTGAAATGTGTGGACCAGCTACATTTCGCAACTGACAGTTAATTTGCGTGCAATTTTGGCCCCTCTCACGCCAGGTCCACTGCGAAGCGTTTGAGATCGGCGAGGGAGCAGTTAGCCAGAGCAGCCTCATGAGTGGCGCGCAAGACCACACGGGGTGCTTTTTTTGCCTCGAACGCTTCCTGCCAGCGAGGTGCACACAAGCACCACCGGTCGCTGGGTTTCAACCCTGGAAAGCCGAATTCTGGCATGGGAGTCGAAAGATCGTTACCGCGCGATTTGGAAAACTCGAGAAAGGCTGAAGTCAACACGACGCAGACCGTGTGACTGCCAAAGTCCTCCCGCCCGGTATTACAGCAGCCGTCCTGATAGAAGCCAGTCATGGGCTTTATGGAGCAGATTTCAAGCGGTTCGCCGAACACGTTTCGAGAGGCAGGCCGCCGACCGCCTCCATCGGTCCCATCGTCCCTCAGCATTGTCGTCCCTCAGCAACTGCCATGCCCAGGCGTCAGACGCTTCGTCGCGCGCGGGCACAAAGGTTAGTAAATGCAAACTGACCGCAGTCTGTCAATCTCGACAGCCGTTGAGTCTGAAGCGTCTCTACCGTCGTCGTGAGGTTGTCTTACCGCTACAATGGCCGTATGCGTCAGGCGTTGAAACTTCATCCGGACTCGCTTTGCTCCGCGGTGACACACATCGAAGTGGAAATCATGCGTCCATGCGCTGGCAGTTTGGTCTTGTCCTATTTGGTGACCGGCAGGGTAGGCGATCTACGTATTCCGGCCGCAGTTGCGGCAGCGCGTACCCTTGAGCTTTGGCGGCACACGTGTTTCGAGGCATTCGTCCGCGCTTCGCCCGGCCCCGCCTATTACGAATTCAACTTTGCGCCCTCAACACAATGGGCGGCATATCAATTCGATAGCTACCGAAGCGGGATGCGTGTTGCAACCGAGATAAGCGCGCCCCGCATTGAGGTGCGATCGAGCCGGGCGTGCTACAGATTACAAGCCTCGCTGGAAATGGATCAGATGTCGAGCCTGCGAATCGACGGGGCATGGCGAATTGGTTTCGCGGCGGTGATCGAAGATACGAGCGGCCATAAATCATATTGGGCGCTGGCGCATCCACCGGGCAAGGCGGATTTCCATCATTCCGATTCCTTTGCGCTTGAGTTTTCCTAAAGCGTAGCGACCATGAAATTTGGCAATGATCGCCTTATCGCCGAGCCCAGTTTGCGCGCGCCACTCAAGGGCAAGCGCATTGGATTGCTCGCCCATCCCGCCTCGGTCACGCCAGACCTGACGCCCTCGCTCGATGCGTTAGCAGCATGCGGCGACCTGAAGATCACCGCGGCTTTCGGTCCACAGCATGGTCTGCGCGGCGACAAGCAAGACAACATGATTGAGTCGCCGGACTTCATCGATCCGGTGCATGGCATCCCAGTATTCAGCCTCTATGGTCAAGTGCGCAAGCCGACCGACGCAATGATGGATACATGCGATGTCATCCTTGTCGATCTACAGGATTTGGGTTGCCGCATTTATACGTTCGTAACGACGCTGCGCTATGTTCTCGAAGCGGCATCGAAACATCGCAAAGCAGTGTGGGTGCTGGATCGGCCCAATCCTGTCGGCCGGCCAGTCGAAGGCTTGACGCTGCGCACCGGATGGCAAAGCTTCGTTGGCGCTGGTCCATTGCCGATGCGTCACGGGCTCACGCTTGGTGAGTTGGGTCTGTGGTTTATCAGAACTCTCAAGCTCGATATCGAGTACCGTGTCGTCGAATTGCAGGGCTGGCAGCCCGATGCCGCGCCGGGATTCGGTTGGCCGCTCGGCGAGCGCACATGGATCAATCCCAGTCCCAACGCGCCGAATTTATGGATGGCGCGCGCCTATGCGGGCACGGTGATGCTCGAGGGCACGACGCTCTCGGAAGGGCGCGGCACCACGCGACCGCTCGAAATGTTCGGCGCTCCCGATATCGATGCACGCGCAGTCACACAGGAAATGCTCACTCTTGCGCCGCAGTGGCTCCGTGGTTGCCGCCTGCGCAATTGCTGGTTCGAACCCACGTTTCACAAATATGTCGGCAAGCTGTGCAATGGCGTGCAGATTCACACGGAAAGTCCTGACTACGATCATCAGGCGTTCAAGCCCTGGCGTATCCAGGCACTCGCTTTCAAAGCTATTCGCCGGTTGTATCCCGACTATCCGCTCTGGCGCGATTTCGCCTACGAGTACGAGCAAGGCAAGCTCGCCATCGATGTCATCAACGGCGGTCCGTTACTCCGGGAATGGGTTGACGATGCACTCGCGACGCCGCAAGACTTAGATATGCTGGCTATACCGGATGAGCAGGCTTGGTTGAGCGAGCGCCAAGGATATCTTTGCTACTAAAGGACAGCGGCGCCAGCCAGACAATCCCATCGCGACACCAGTTTCAAAGAGCAACAACGTAGCGGCATGTCCGCTCATGCTCCAGGAGCCGCGGGACAGCGGACATCAATTGAGGTCGCATTTGCGCCGTAGGCGGACCTGTGCGGCCTCGTGTCGGGATGACGGCAGTCGACCCTTAGCCGAAGCCCGGCAAGTGATCGTCAATTGACGAAAATGTCCGTGAGCCGATTTTCAGCCCATCCGTGCCCCTGGCGATCCACTGTAATATACTCCCGCGGCCATGAATGCCTTACCCTCATCGCCGTCGGTGAACCGGTCGAGCATGCCGGTGTCTGTCGGCCCCGGCGCGACGGCGTTGACGCGGACGCCCGAGGCGGCGACTTCGATCGCCACCGACTTGGTCAGCCCCTACACGGCATGCTTGCTGGCGGCGTAGATGGCGGCTCCGGCAGCCCCCTCGTGGCCGTAGGTCGACGAGATGTTGACGATGCTGCCGTGGCCCTGAGCCTGCCTGATGCGGAGCTCATGCTTCAGGCTGAGCACCGTGTCGAGAACGTTGGTATCGAATGTGGCGGCGTATGTCTTTGCTAACAAAACTGCTCTTGTATCCGGCGCCTCGTGCGGCATGGGCCGCGCATCCGCCCGCGCCCTCGCCCAGGCCGGCGCCGATGTCATCGCGCTGGCGACCGATACGCACAATTGCTGAAACGCCTTCCATCCTAGCGAATGGAGCTCGTACGTTAGTTGACTAGCTTGAACCGAGCGCATCGGAAAATCAGACATGAGCGCACCAGGTAAAATAAATGGTAACACTGCAATGGCTTAACAGCGCTAAATCGGATCGAGCGTTCGTCTCCGCGGGCTGGTAATGATCATTCTGGCTGCTCACGCCTAACACCACCCCCGCGAGGGCATTTGCGCCGGTTTTTGGCCCCTTCCCGGCGGGTTGAGCGATCAACTCGAGGGAGAGGCCATAACTTTTCAACCGTCGCTTCATCAAACGATCTAAGTTTCGACACTGGTACGTCAAGCTTATCGTGTCTCACTTTACATCCAAAAAGCTTTCGAAAGAAGTTCGCATCATGGGCTCGATAAGCGAACTGCTTCGCACGCTCGTCGCTGCTTCAAGCGCAAAAACGGCGGAGTTTGGCGTGGCCACCGAAGTCGCGCGCCTGGCAGGATGAAACTGGGGACACTCTCGCAACTGCTGCAACGTTTAAAATTAGCGGTTCATGGAAAGTCCGGAGTGATTCCGAAGGAAAGGATTTGAAGTCTGAACCGAAGGTGTTCGCATATGATGGCGGAGCGCGCACAGGCGCCCATTACCAGCTCGCCTGGCACACCGGCTTCTAATCGACGCGGCCCGGAGCGAGCCCGCTCGGCGGGCCGCTATCGCGTCGTGATTGTCGGCGCCGGCTTCGGCGGACTAGAAGCGGCCTACCGACTCGCCGGAACGCCAGTCAGCATCACGCTCGTCGACCGGCGAAACCACCATCTCTTCCAGCCGCTGCTCTACCAGGTCGCCACCGCTTCATTGGCAGACTCGGAGATCGCTTGGCCAATCCGGCACCTGCTGCGCGGCCGGTCGGAAGTCACGACCTTGCTCGCTACGGTGATTGGCGTGGATGCGGATGCGCGCGTTGTTCTGCTGGATGACTGTGATGTCTTACCATACGATACGCTCATTCTCGCCACCGGCGCCCAGCACGCCTATTTCGGCCATGACGAATGGGAGCCGTTCGCGCCCGGCCTGAAGACGCTCGAGGACGGACGCCGCATCTTGCTCGCCTTCGAACGCGCGGAATGCGAAACCGCCCCCCGGCGACGGGCCGCGCTGTTGACGTTCGTGATCATCGGCGCGGGTCCGACCGGCGTAGAGCTCGCCGGAACCATCGCGGAACTGGCCCGGGACACGCTGCCGCCTGAATTCCGCAACATCGACACCCGAAAGGCGCGTATCGTCCTCATCGAGGCCGGTCCCCGCGTTTTGGCAGGGTATGGAGGGGATCTTTCGGCCTATGCGCAGCGCGCGCTCGAAGGGCTTGGCGTCGAGGTCGAACTCGGGCGGCCCGTCTCCGAATGCACGGCCGACGGTGTCGTCTACGGTGACCGAAGCTTAGAGGCCAAGACCATGATTTGGGCCGCCGGCGTGCGGGCGTCACCTGCGGCCGAATGGCTCGGCGCGCCAGCTGACCGTGCCGGGCGGCTGATGGTCTTGCCGGACCTCACGGTTCCCGGCCGCCCGAGCGTCTTCGCCATCGGCGACACGGTGACCATCGCTGATCCTGATGGAAAGGAGGTCCCCGGCATAGCCCCCGCCGCAAAGCAGCAGGGACGTCATGTCGCCGAATCCATCAAAGCGCGCTTACAAGGCGACACGGCGTCTGCTCCCTTCCGTTACAAACACGCCGGAAGCCTGGCGACGATAGGCAAACGGCTGGCCGTGATCGACTTCGGGCGCATCAAGCTGCGCGGCGCCCTCGCATGGTGGATCTGGGGCTTTGCGCACATCTACTTTCTTATCGGCGTGCGCAACCGGCTTAGCGTCGCGATCAGCTGGCTGTGGATCTACGCGCGCGATCAGCGCTGTGCGCGCCTGATCACTCAGGGACGCAGGCATGCGGATCACACCAAATCGGATTGATCGTCGGGCTTCAGGCCAAAACAATCCGCATTCCGTCCGATCATGGTTTTGGGGCATCAACGGCGGCTTGCCGAGGCATCCGTCGCTTCGAAATCGAGGATAACCGCAGCCTTGATCAGATCGTGCAACCCTAAGGTACCTTCCGGTCATCAGCGATCCATCAGCTCTTCAGCCGCACCGGCGCCCGCAATTAAGAGTGCCCAGCCGAGACTTCAAGGATTTCGTCCTCGGCCGTTACTTAGCCGTTGGAGAAACTGAGGAAGCGGGTGTGACCCTCCCTCGAAATGGTGGCCACCTTTGATAAGCTCCTATTGGAGCTGGAAAGGAGTTTAATGGGTACGTCGCGTCTTCAATTTACGGCGAGCAGTGGGCGGCCGTTGAGCCAGATTGCCGGGGAGCCGGGGATTGCCGCTTCGATGCTGCGCTCCTGGCGGGATGTCGGTGATCGGGGGAATGCGGGATCGACGCGGCGCTCGAATACGCAGGCGGCGATCCCGCCCGCGCTGCGGATAAAGGACAGCCGTCTCGAAGGCATTGGCCGCGGCGTGAGTCCAACTTGCCAGCAGAATTGCTACGTGCTCAGTTGGCAAATGTGATAAAGCCCTGGCGCGCGCTCGCCTACGTCGCGGAGATGCTGCCCGAGCCGCCCATCACTCGAAATCAGGTCGAACTCATGCAAATAGATATTGCCGCGTGGCATTGTCGCGTCGTTGGTGGGCTTGCCGCTCAGCGACGTCAGCCGTACGATCCACGATGATCAAAATCAGCTACAGCGGCTATCGTTTTCCGCCCGAAATCATCCAACAGGCGATCTGGCTTTATGTCCAGTTCACCCTGAGCTTTCGGAATGTCGAGGATCTGCTTCGAAAGTCCGGCGTTGCAGAGCGCAAACGCACCAAACTATTGGGAGGCAGCATGGGACGCCCGCCGCTTCGTCGAGTCGCAGCCAGGACCAGCTGCACATTCATGTCGCCTGCATCGCCCCGGCGGTCGCTAATGTCTTGCGCCGCCATCAAGCGAAAATTCACGAAGCCTGGTCTTTTCTTCGCCCGGCGCTTCTCGGGCACCGATTTGCGGCAATGAAGATCGAGACGGATAGCTTGGCCCACGTGGATCCTTTCAAGTTGCTCGCGAGCGGTCTCCCGTCGGGCAAGTTTTCTATGGGAACGCAAACACTGGCTGTGATCGGAGCGACGTTCGCCGATGGCCGGACCGGTTTCTACCTTTTGGCCAACGACTCCGGTGCCTCGCCGAGGAATTTCGTGAGCGCGGAAGCACTGCTTGATGACAAGTGCGCCAACTGACCAGGGCCGGATGCGAGGAGGCGTTTTGGGAGTTAGCGAGCGGGGCCAAGAGCGACCGCTCGCGGCTTCAGCGCGCTCGATCAAAAGACCTACGGACAGAACCAAGAGACCGGCGACGAAGACAATGGAAGTAGTCTGGCATGATTAGCTTGCAAGAAGTTCAACAGTTCATTCCGTTCATAAAACCCCTATTTGATGGTCTTCGCCCTGTGCGCGACCTTTTTAAGCGCGGCGCTTCCAAGAAATCGGTACACAGCATTCAGATTCCCAAGCAGACCCTCATATTGCTCCCCGGCATCCACCCATACTCGTTAAAGTGGGGACTTGGAAAGCACGGCGCCACGGAAGCGATGCAAATCAGCGGCGTGTTACGGGCAACTAACACTTCTCCATACGTTATCCACGCGGCGGGAACTAGCTTTTGGAGCCGAGAGGCGTTGATATAGTCACTCAAATGGTGACGGTCGACTCAGCAAGGGGAATGTACCATTCAAAAAATCTCATTCGAGCCGGACAAATTGGGGGAATTCATTTCATGTTTTTTGTTACGCCCGTGAAGGGCGTCGCAGGAAGGCCCTTAAGAGCCTCGATCTTCATACCTGATCAGTTTGATAATAAGCGCGTCGTTCCAGATTTAGAATTCAAATTCATCGGCTCCGAAAAATTGCCGCAACATCGCGCCTGCCCGGCGAGCGAACGCAAAAGGCCGCCCTCGCTCGCTACCTGGGCAGCGATGCACTGCACTGCATTTCCCACTTCTGACAGTTGTTTAGGAGCTGGATCGGAGAAAGTTCCCCCAGAGACGACGGTTTCTCGTCGGCGTGAATTCCACACGCGCCGATGCGGGCTTGAACTGGAAATCGATGGCCGCATGGTCTATCTCTGGCGCGCGGTCGATGCCGAGGGCGAGGTGCGCGATGTGCTGGTCCAAGCGAAAAGGAACAAGCGTGCAGCGCTGAAACTCATGTGCAAGTTGCTGAACAAATATGGCCTTGTCCCAGACAAGCTCGTCACAGATGACCTGCGGTCCTATAGGGCCGCAGCCCATGATCTGGGGATTTCGAACCGCCACGTGCGCGATGGCGCAACAACCGAGCCGAGAACTCGCATCAACCGACCCGCCGACGAGAACGCAAGATGCAGGGTTTTAAGAGCTCGGGTTCAGCCCAGAGATTTCTCTCAAGCCACGCAGCCGCGTACAACACTTTCAACGTTCAACGCCACCTCATCTCAGCAAGAACGCACCGAGCCTTCAGGGAATCGGCCATGCAGACATGGCGAGAGGCCGTCGCCGCTGACGTGCCGGGAGATTTGTTACGTGCTCTAATTGGGAATGTGACAGAGCCTCGAAGGATACTACAATCGTCAGCGGCTCCATTCCGCCCTCGGGTATATCACCGCCGAACAGGCAGAGCGCCAAGCCGCTTAAGTCCAGTGTCCACTAAATCGCAGGACGGTCAAACACGATCCCTTCTTCATACCTGCAGGCGCAGAGGCTTATCGGCGGGACAATCCGAATGCTGTCGATCAATTTCTGGACACGGGACACTTTGCAACGGAAACGCACGTCGAAGAAATCGCTCTCGCCATGAAGCTACTTCTCACGAAGGCCGCCGGCTGAAGCCGGTTCGGAGCGGAGTTGATCGTGACTGCTAAATAGAGACCTCAGAAAGATAGTCATCAACACGAAGGAGATGTTATGCCACACCCCACGGAATACTCGCAACAAGGATCAACTCGCTCTTGGACGTCCCGCCGCGACGAGAAAAAAAGGCGCCTGCAACTCGTCTCTTCCTGGATGGACGGCCCGCTGCTGCCGCGAGAAAAGCTGGTGGAGTCCCTGGAAGCGCTGATTGCGCCGGGGGATCGGATCGTGATCGAGGGCGACAACCAGAAGCAAGCTGACTTCCTTTCACGGTCTTTGGTCAAGGTCGATCCGAAGAAATTGCATGGCCTGCATTTGATCATCTCCAGCATCAGCCGGCCGGAGCATCTCACTCTATTCGAGTTGGGAATCGCGAAAAAAGTCGACTTCGCATTCGCAGGCCCTCAAAGCCTCCGTGTGGCGCAGTTGCTCGAAGACGGTGTTCTCGAAATCGGTGCCATTCACACATACGTTGAGCTGTATGCCCGCCTGCTTGTCGACCTGGCACCGAACGTCGTGTTGGTCTGCGCAGAGCAGGCTGACAGTGACGGTAATTTATATACCGGCTCTGGGACGGAAGACACGCCGGTAATCGTTGAGGCTGCCGCGTTCCATGATGCAATTGTCGTCGTGCAGGCAAACCGGATTGTTGAGAAGCTTCCACGGGTAGATATTCCGTCCTCATGGGTAGATGTCGTCGTCGAGTCTGACCGGCCCTATGCAGTAGAGCCACTTTTCACTCGAGATCCCCGGCAAATCAGTGACCTTCAGATTCTCTTCGCGATGATGGTCATTCGCGGTATCTACGAGCGACACGAGGTCCACTCGCTCAATCACGGCATCGGCTTCGACACGGCCGCGATCGAGCTTTTGCTACCCACGTACGGCGAGTCGCTCGGACTGCGCGGAAAGATCTGCGAACATTGGGCGCTGAACCCACATCCGACACTCATTCCCGCGATCGAGAGCGGGTGGGTAAAGACCATCCACTGCTTCGGCAGCGAAGTCGGTATGGACGATTACATTCGCGCTCGCGCGGATGTCTTCTTCACCGGCCGCGACGGCAGCCTCCGTTCGAACCGTGTTCTCTGCCAGCTTGCAGGCCAATATGCAGTCGATGCGTTCATTGGATCGACTCTGCAGATCGATGGCGATGCAAACTCATCGACGGTGACCGCAGGACGGATCACCGGCCACGGGGGTGCGCCCAACATGGGACATGATCCACATGGCCGTCGGCATTCCAGCCCCGCGTGGATTGATCTAAAGACTGACTTGAGCCCGACCGCGAGAGGAAGAAAGGTGGTAGTTCAAATTGTAGAGACGTTCCAAAAGGGCGGAGTACCCGCCTTTGTCGAAACTCTGGACGCGATCGAAGTTGGTAAGAAGGCGGGTATGCCAATCGCACCTGTCATGATTTACGGCAACGATGTGAGTCATGTAGTGACCGAGGAGGGTATCGCATACCTCTACAAAACAGAGGGCATTGAGGAGCGGCGCCGTGCGCTTGCCGCAGTGGCCGGAGTGAGTCCGATCGGCCTGCGTGCAAAACCTCAGGAGACTGCGGAGCTTCGGCGAAGAGGCATCGTGGCTTACCCGGAAGACATCGGCGTGCAGCGTCTGAAGGCCAACCGTTCGCTGCTCGCGGCGCGAAGCATGGAGGATCTGGTCGCGTGGTCCGGCGGTCTATACAAAGTCCCCGCACAGTTCAGGAGCTGGTAAATGCACGCGAACCTTCTCGCTGCGAGTGATATGCATGACGTCGCTGGGAACCTGCAACTATCCGATCGTCTTGCCGCGCTCGCCACGCATGCCCTGATCGCTGAAGCAGAACTTACGCCGAAGCCCGGCCTCGTTGATCGGCGTGGGTCGGGAGCCCACAACGACCTGTCACTCGAGCTGATCCGGCGATCTGCGACCGTTCTCGAACCGTACTTTTCCACGATGGGTTCTATCTCCGCAGGTCGAGATCTGGATACATGCCTTCGCGAAGAGCTTGCCATGATCGGCCGCGATGCAGAGCTAGCTATGTGCAAGGCTACCCAGGGAAGCAATGCGCACAAGGGGGCTATCTGGATTATTGGTCTTCTTATCGCCGCAGCTGCACGCAGAGAAGGCCAGAATGCGCAAGAGATCGCAGCTGCGGCGGGTGCCATCGCGAGGCTTCCGTATCGGGCGCAGCCGGAGATCATCACGCACGGTGACATTGTGCGAAACCGTTACGGAGTTGCCGGCGCACGAGGAGAAGCCTGCAACGATTTTCCGCACGTTATGGGATTCGCGCTTCCTGCATTGCGCAGGCAACGAGCTACAGGATCTTCAGAGGAGATCAGCCGTTTGGACGCGCTGCTCAGCGTCATGTCTCAACTTGACGACACCTGCGTTCTTTATCGAGGTGGGAGTGAAGCCTTGAGTTCTGTAAAATCAGGGGCACAAGCCATTCTCATGGCTGGTGGATACGGCAATGCCAATGGACGAAAGAAGATGCGCAAACTCGATCGTGAGCTGATCGCAAGACATATTTCGCCCGGCGGAAGTGGTGACTTGTTGGCCGCCACGATCTTTCTGGATGCGGTCGATTGCCAACAAAGTGAAGTACTCAAGGACCAGAGCGAATGGGAGGAGAGAGATGGAGCAGCTTAAGTTCGATTATCCCTCGGCAAAACGGCGCGTCACCAAGAAAGCACACGTTGGCGTCGTTGGGTCCGGAGACATGGAGGTTCTGATGGAACCCGCCGAAACAGGCATAGCCCATGTCTCGGTTCAAACCAGTGTGAACGGATTTGGTAGCGGCTGGAAGGCTGTGCTGGACCGCTTTTTCGCGAAGTATGACGGCGCCGTTCGCATTTATATCAACGATGCCGGCGCTACGCCCGGCACTGTGATGCTCCGGCTTGAACAGGCAGTTGAGGTGATCCAAGAATGAGCAATGCAAACGTCATTCCGCCATTTGTCAATCGGCAGAGCTTCATCGAGCTGAACGCCAGGGCGAGGGCACAGAGCCTGATGGATTCTGGTTCATGGAGGGAACTGGTTGACCCATTCGAACGCATTGAATCTCCATGGTTGCCCGAGCAGGGTATCGCACCACAATCCGATGATGGCTGCGTTGTCCTCAAAGGCACGATCGCTGGAAAGCCAGCCGTCATCGTTGCGCTCGAAGGAGGATTCCAGGCTGGCAGTATGGGCGAGGTCTCGGGCGCAAAGATGACTGCGGCCCTCGATCTGGCGACCCAGGATTCGCAAAATGGTAAGAAGACGGCTGCGGTCTTGTTACTCGAAACTGGCGGCGTGCGCCTGCAGGAAGCCAACCTCGGACTCGCAGCGATCGCCGAAGTGATGGCGTCGATCCTTGCGCTGCGTCAGCATGCACCGGTCGTCACCGTGATTGCGGGCACGGTCGGATGTTTTGGCGGCATGTCGCTGGTGGCTGGGCTTTCGAGCTACATCGTCATGACGCAGGAAGCGCGACTCGGTCTGAACGGTGCTGAGGTGATCGAGCAGGAGTCTGGAATAGAAGAGTTTGATTCCTCCGACTGCGCTCTGATCTGGGCAATCAGGTGGCGAACAGCGTGTCGGCATGGGAGTCGCTGATTAGCTCGTCTTAGACGACGTGCAGAAGATCGCGGCAGCAGTTCAGCGGTACGTAAAGGCCGGTCTGCCGCAGGTACATCGCAGCCAGCAGGTCGAGCTTTATCGCGAGCGCATTGCGGCGCTCGACACGTCCCAGCAGCTCGATCCACTCAGCCTGAGAGAACGCTGGAACAACAAAACCGAGGAAGGAGGTGCGAGATGAGTGCGCAAGTGGGGCTTCGAGGCAGGGCATGGTTCCAGGCGTTAACCGGTCAGAGCTCACCTATGGATGAAGATCCGGGCTCTGTGCTTACCGCGGATGCCAGGCTCGGCCAAGACACGGCGCGATTTCTCTGCGTGGTGCCGAACCCACAAGCTCGCTTTCCATGCGCGCGGCGTGGAGAAGTGGGCCTCGAGGAAGCCTATACGCTGGCAAGACGTATACGCGAAGTGGTCGAGCAGGACGAAAACGGCAAGAAACGTCCGATCATCGCCGTCGTGGACGTAAAGAGCCAGGCTTACGGCCGGCGCGAGGAGACTGCCGCCATCTTCCTGGCCGCTGCGACGGCTGCGGACGCTTATGCTACCGCCCGGATGAAAGGACATCCGGTGATCACGCTCGTCGCGGGACAGGCCATCTCCGGCGGCTTTCTGACACATGGCTACCAGGCCAACCGAATCCTCGCGTTCGACGACGGCGACGTCGTAATCCATGCCATGCACAAGGAGGCGGCCGCACGGATCACCCTGCGATCCGTCGCGGACTTGGAGCGCCTGGGCCATCAGGTCGTTCCCATGTCATATGACATTCACGACTACGCCAGGCTCGGCATGCTTCATAAGGTGCTGCACGTGCAAGATCCCGATAATCCCTCACAGACCACGGTGGCTGGCGTTCAAAAAGAACTAATCGACGCAATTGTCGCTGCGCGCGCTGGATCGAAAGATCTTCGCAATCGGCGAGAATCCGAGGGTGCGCGTGAAATGCGCAAGGCAGGATTGGCCGCTCGCGCCCACATGGAAGATCAATGGGTGAAGACTTGAGCAGACCGATATGACGAAGGTCATTACCGACGCTCCGGTGCCGATCTTCGCCGGCCTGCTTCTTGGCTATTTCGCCGGGTTTTGGCACGTGATGGACAATCAAAACGTCCGAACGCTCACCACCTCGTCATGAGCTTCGCCGCCCCTTCCTCGCTCGTCCTTGCAATTGCCAGCTTACCGCGGGCGGCATTGCGCGAGCAGACCGCAGCAGCTCTTGTGCTGACCATTCTCTATGTCGTTTCGTATGCGGTCAGTTTTTCTTGGGCTGTTTCCGAGAAAATCTTCACCCATCAGACAGTTCCGTGGTCGCGCTGACCCTTGGCTTTCCAAACTCGGCTGCGGTCGGACTGCCATTGCTCGCTTCGGTCTTCGGTTCGCAATCCACGGTCACTGTGGCAACATCCCTCGCAATCGGCTCCGTCACTTGTTTTTCCGACTACCCTGGCAAATCTTGCAGCAAGTCGGGACGGTTCCGGCGGGAGTATCGCGTTGGGGCACAATGGTCCTTCCATACGTGGCAAGCCTGATACAAACGGAGAAACACTTTGCCGAGATTGCCGAAGTACTGACTTCCGAAGGCCAACTGGCTATCATCGACGATCCCAGCACGCCGCTCGACATCATCGAGCTTAAAAGGAAGAGCGTCTCTCTGCACTGGGAATTCATGTTTACGTGATCGCTGTTCGATACCTTCGACATGATCGAGCATCACAGATTGCTCCATGGCGTTTCTAAACTGGTCGACCAAAGAGTTGTCAGGTCAACTTTGGCGAAAAATTCGGGACGATCAATGCAGCCAATGTGCGGCGCGATCATGCACAGATCGAAAGCGGCCAAACTCTCGGCAAGATCGTGCTGGTTCTAAATATCACGTGCCGCAGTTTCGATCGTGCTCGGCCAGATTGTGATCGTTAACCATCTTGGTTGAAGTGAGTGACGGATGAAGCTCTCAAAAATCGACGTTCCCCGGGTACATGATCTGCTTCAAATCGAAGCAGATTCCCTCACTCCGGGTAGCGTCGCTCAACCGTCCTGGGTAAGAGAGACACTCATTTCCTGCCCGTGGGTCGTCGTTCGCCGTGGTCAAGCCCCTGTTGGCCAGATCGCAGTCGGAGTTCGAGGAACCACTCGAAGCGAACGCTGGGGAGGGTTCTGCGGCGAGGGCCTGATAAGGAAGATTGTTCGGCCCGCGGAGCTGCTGGTTCTCAGCCAGTCCTCACCGCATATTCGTCGAACGCCTGCATTGAAGGCGCTGCAGGAGGTCATCGAGAGGTGGCGGGGCCTCACGTTGCCGTGGGGACCGACAGGGAGTGTTGGGTTTGAGCTGGCCACTGAACATCAGGTCACAACCGAAGCCAGCGATCTCGATCTCGCAATCCGTGCGCCGCACCAGATTGCCGCGGAGGAGGCGCGGTCTCTGTGGGATCGTGTGACTGGGCTGCAAGCTAAGGTGGATGTTCGCGTGGAGACGCCAGAATGCGGCTTCTCGCTCGAGGAGTACGCTTGCGCGTCGTCTGCGCGGATACTGTTGTGTTACCCAGACGGCCTGAGGTTCGGCGATGATCCGTGGAATGAGCAGTCGAACACTAAGGTGGCTGCTTTATGAGCGTCGCATTTATCTTTCCTGGGCAGGGCTCACAGTCTCCCGGGATGCTCCACCACCTGCGAAGCCATCCCGCGGTCGTCCGCACACTCGAAGAAATCAGTGACGTGCTCCATTCCGATGTACGCAATCTCGACTCGGGAGAGGCCCTAGAATCTGACATCTCGGTACAGGTTGCTCTGCTCGCGGCAGGAGTGAGTACTGCGCGCGCCCTGATGGAGCAAGAGGTCCAGCCCGCAGCAGTATCCGGTTTGTCAGTCGGCGCATTTGCCGCTGCTGTGATCGCTGGCGTCCTAGAGCTGCGGGACGGAGTTGACCTAGTGAGCCTGCGCGCGAAGGAGATGGCAAACCTCTACCCGAGCGGCTACGGTCTCTCGGCGATCGTGGGACTGAGTGAATCTCAGGTAACGAAAATCGTTCAGGCTATGACTTCGGATCAGGCCCCGGTGTTTGTCGGAAACATCAATGCGCCGCGTCAAATTGTCATTGCCGGCTCGAACGTTGCGATGGATCGTGTGTTGAACGAAGCTCGTCGTCAAGGCGCCAGCAAGGCAGTACGGCTGCAAGTTTCCGTTCCGTCTCATTGCCCTTTACTCCAGCCCGTAGCAGATCTGTTGGGGAGGCGGATTTCCACCCTGAACCTTGGAACACCACAAGTGATTTACGTCGGGAATGTAACCGCGCGAGCCATGCGCACAAAGGAATTGGTTGCACATGATCTGGTGAATAACATTGCGCACGGCGTGCGCTGGCATGATGCGACAACAGTTCTCAAGGAACTAGGCTGCAATCTTTTTCTCGAGATGCCGCCTGGACATACTCTAAGCGATCTTGCACGGGAGAACCTCTACGGCATTAATTCGGTTCCAGTCGAAACAGCTGTGCTGCCCAGGGTTTTGCGTCTGGCTCGAGAGGAAGAAGTCAATGCGTGAGAAAAATGTCCGTATTACCTTCGAGAAATACGAAGTGGCTATTTTCGCGATGAGCCGCTGAATACGAGGAGGAACACAAACTATGCCCAGAAATGTATCCGTAAATTCCGGGCCTTTGAAATACGCCCAGAATATAGCCGTTGGCCCTCATGCGTTCCAGTCCGATGAACCAAGCGATGTCGGCGGTAATGACGCGGGTCCTAACGCGCACGAGTTGCTCATGGCCTCGCTGGGAGCATGTGCCAACATCACGGTTCAAATGTATGCTCAGAGGCATCAGTGGCCTCTTCAAGGAGTACATGCTGCCGTGTCATACGCAAGAGTCCCCGTTGAGAATCCTCCTAGACTCTGACGCGAAGATTGGAATGGCGGACCGGATTGAAATGAAGATTTCCTTCGTCGGAGATCTCTCAGAGGAGCAACAAAGCAGACTGTTGGTGATAGCCACTAGATACCCGGTTCATCGCATGCTGGTTTCACAAGTCCAGATTCAGACGAAACCGCTTGTTCCTGCATCTCCTCCACAATGAGTGATGCCCTTAATTGCGGGGATCAAAGTGAGTTTCTGATCCGCGATGACCAAGCGGCTATGGCAGATTCGGTTGAGCCAGATATCGACCTAAATAGACAAATGGGAGAAATGGCAGATGCTAAAGGAAGCTACAACTCAAGCCAAGGAACAATCCCGCATATTGCACGAAACAACAACTGACCTCAACCGTGAACGCGTCGCCGAGATCACAGCCGCGCTGCATCGAACGCTACCAATCGATTTTCGGTTCCGAACGATATCGCAAGAGCTATTCAACGCGCGCTGAACGCACGACACATGAGAATAGATCAAGACCGTCCCTGCGCCCGCGTCCTCCTGCGGAGCCTACTTCCGGATGAGGTTTTCAAAGTCCTTGGCCAATCGCCGGCATCGGTTGAGCCAGGCGAAGGTGCGTTCGACAACCCAACGCCGTGGGAGAACCGTGAAGCCTTTGGCGGGATCGGACCGTTTGACGAATTCGATCTCGAGGTGCGGAAGCGCTTTTGCCAAAGCCTTTTGAAAGACCGGCCCTTTATATCCGCCATCGGCGAAGAGCTTTTGCAAAAACGGATACATGCCGAACAGGGTCGAGAGAACCAACACGCCGCCGTCGCGGTCTTGAATATCCGCTGGATGCACGATCGCATGGAGCAGGAGCCCTAAAGTATCGACGAGAATGTGCCGCTTCTTGCCGTTGATTTTCTTGCCCGCATCACAGCCGTGGGGGTTAATGCAGGCCACCCTTTTTCGGCCCTTTTCACGCTCTGAGAGTCGATGACGCAAGCGGTGGGGCTGGCCTCTCGCCCGATTTGCTCGCGGCACTGCACATAAAGCGTGTGATGGATATTCTCCAACGTGCCGTCGTAGGTCCAAAGATCGAAATAATCGTAGAGCGTGCTTTTGGGCGGAAGGTCCTTGGGAACATAGCGCCACTGGCACCTCGTGCTCGGCACGTACATGATCCATTCACAACTTCGCGCACATCGACCTTGCGCTTGCGGCGGCGACGACGCTGAGCCGGGCCAACCAGGCTCGCGTCAGAAGCGCGGGGAGACTATAGCGCTCGGGGGAATCCGTCTGCCCGGGATCGTAGTTTGTCATAGAAGCGTCATCCAAAAGAGGCGGCGGGAAACATTACGACTATTGGGCAGTCTGTTCTGAGCCAGAATGCCGCTGACCTATCGCTCCTTCCTTCGCGGCAGCCCTTCATGCTCGCCGTTACCCGCGCAGGTGGCCATTGATGATGACCAAGCGCGGTCACTTTGGAATTCTTGGAGCGATTTGATGTACACTGCATAGCGGCCTATTGACCGCAACTCTCAAGTACGCGTGTTCCTCCACATCGGGAGATGCATCAGTATCCAGCCGCTGCGATCAGCCTGTTGGCACTCCAGGCCTGCAGAAGGAGTTATACCAGCGGCATTGACCTCTGACTCATACCAAGTCTCGCTGATCACGACCGATAGGCCCACTCTCTTGTTCCGATGGAGATGATTTTCCAGGGCATGTCGATGAGCTTGTTCCAGGCGAAGCAGCAGTGGTCGAGAATGTCGTCGTAGGATTCGAAGACGCGGTTCGAGAGCCAGTTGTCGCGCATGAATTGCCAGATGTTCTCGACCGGATTGAGCTCGGGCGATTTCGGCGGCAACGGCAAGAGCGTGATGTTGTCCGGGACGGGAAGCTTCGCCGAGACATGCCACCCGGCCTGATCGAGAAGAACGAGCGCATGCGCGCTTGGTGCGACCGCAAGCGAGATTTCTTCGAGATGCAGGGCCATGGCCTCGCTGTTGCAGGAGGGTAGTACGAGCCCGGCGCCTTTTCCTTCGGCCGGGCAGATGGCGCCGAAAATATAGGCTGAACTCGTCCTCTGGTCGTGCGGCGCCGAAGGCCGTGTCCCGCGTTTCGCCCATCGGCGGGTGACCTTGTTTTTCTGCCCGATCCGAGCTTCGTCTTGAAACCAAATCTCTATCGGCTTGCCAGGAGCCTCTTTTGCGGCGGTCTCCTCCACGAGGGCGAGAAAGTTTTTTTAAAAGCCGCCGCGGCTTCCTCGTCTTGCGCATGATGGCGCGGTCGCGCCGAGAGCTTGCGAAAGCCCATATGCCGCAGCTCGCGGCTGAGCGTCGGCTTGGAGATCGAAACCCGGAACTCTTCGAAGAGCCACTGCGCCAGATCGATCAGCCGCCAGCGGACGACGCCATGCAGGGCGGGAATCGGCCCATCTTCCACGACCTGCCGCAAGGCTTGGCGCTGGCGCTCGCCGAGGATGCTGGGAGCGCCCGGCGCTTTGCCGGTCAAGAGACCATCAGGACCTTTGGCGTTGAAACGGACAACCCAGTCGCGCACGATCTGCACCCCGACCCCGCCGATCCGCGCCGCATCCGGCCGCGAGCCGCCATCATAAATCTCGGCCAGTGCCAAGAGACGCCGGGTCTGATCGGGGTCACGCGATCGCCGCGCCAGCATGCGCAGGCCAATCGTGTCAAAGTCAGAGCGAAGCGGAACCGGAGTCGACATGGCAAACTCTCCCAAAAGCTGTTTGCCATGGTGAATCAGATAAATGCCGATTCGGGAATCCGCCTCAGGAGTTAAACTTTCAGAGACTTGGTATCAGTTGGTCTTTGCAAATGAGGGCTGGCGTGATTCGCTGCGGCTTCAGCAATGATTTGCGGAGACTCTGATGCCGATGGCTTTGACAATTACGCGCGACGATTACACGGCGGCGGAACTCCGCGCGGCGGCGACACGCAGCAATGACGCCGATGCAACGCGGCGGGTGTTGGCACTGGCCTTGGTGCTTGAAGGATACAAGCGGTGCGAAGCCGGCAAGCTCCGTGGCATGGACCGGCAGACCTTGCGCGACTGGGTTCTACGCTACAATGCCGAAGGAATCGCCGGGCTCTGCAACCGGATGGCAGCTGGACCGAAACCACGGCTCACTCCAGAGCAGGACGCGGCAGGAGCAGAGCTGGTTCGCAAAGGACCAGACCTTGCCGTGGATGGTGTGGTTCGCTGGCGCCGGGTGGATCTGGCCCGCGTGATCAAGGCGCGGTTCAATGTGACCTTGGCCGAGCGCGGCGTCGGCGCGATGCTGCGCCGCCTCGGCTTTCGGCGGCTGTCGGTGCGGCCGCGACATCCGCGGCAGGACCCGGCGGCGCAGGAGACACACAAAAAAACTTCGCCGATCTGGTCAAAGCCGTCATCCCCAAGCATGGGCGCGAAAAACCGATCGAACCATGGTGGCGGGATGAAGCCCGTGGTGGTCAGCAGGGCACATTGACCCGCGTCTGGGCGGAGCGCGGCAGCCGGCCGCCCGCCCCGCGCGATCAGCGCCACGAATGGGCCTACATATTCGGCGCTGTCTGCCCGCGTCGCGATATCGGCGCGGCTTTGGTGCTGCCTTATGCCAACGCCCAAGCGATGAACCTGCATCTCGAGGAGATCAGCTGCCAGGTGACGCACGGCAGTCACGCCGTCTTGCTCCTCGATGGAGCCGGATGGCACCAGACGGGCGAAAAGCCGCGGGTTCCAGGCAATATCAGTCTGCTCCAACTGCCGTCCTATTGTCCCGAGTTGAACCCCGTCGAGAACATCTGGCAGTTCCTGCGCCAGAACCATCTCGGCAACCGCGTGTTCAAAAGCTATACCGATATCGTTGATGCGTGTTGCGCCGCATGAAATGCTCTCGCCGCTGAACCAAAGCGCATCGCCTCAATTACCACGCGAGACTGGGCATCGGTCATTCCCCAATGCCGTTGGTATAATTCGCGCATTCTTTTTGTTTGAAGTCAGCGAGCGCCTGAGTGATGGCTTTGCTGAGATCCTCGAACGTTCGCGCGGCGGCCTTTCGCAGCGATGTTTTAAACTTGGCGAACGCCTGTTCGATCGGATTGAAGTCAGGGCTATAGGGCGGCAGATAGCGCAGCGTCGCGCCAGTTCGCTCGATCGCTTCCCTGACACCGGCGACTTTGTGGGCTGGCAAGTTGTCCATCACGACGACATCGCCCTCGCGCAAGGCCGGCGCGAGAAAATGTTCGACATAGGCGATGAAACACGCGGCGTTCATGGGCCCATCGAACACCCAAGGCGCGGCGATCGTATCGCAACGCAAGGCGCCGACGAAGGTCGTTGTCATCCAATGGCCATGCGGCGCGGAGGCTTTGAGGCGGCGCCCGCGCGGGGCGCGGCCATAGGGCCGCACGGTCTTTGCTCCGGTTTCATCAATTGTCGATGTCTCCTTGGTCATTTCGATGCGGGGTCCCGAGCGTCGCGTAGTGAATGCGCAGACGCGGGATCGATTCACCGTCCCGGAACTTGTAATTCTCGAACCAGGCGTCCGCTTGTTTCGCGACGGCGTTCTCCTGTCGCCTCCGCCCCTCCGCGTGGGCAGGGCCAATGGACGCCAACGCGAACGCGGCAGCAAGGGTGGTTTTGCGGATCGTCATCGGCGGTCTCCTTCCATTACGGGCATATACCTGCTTTTGGGTCCAGTTGCTCACCCCCGCAATGCTGACGACTCGGCCGCTCCGCGATCGGGGCGATAATTCTAGCTTGAGCGGAAGAGGCCCCGCTCGGATCCCTTGGATGTCAGGGTGCGCGTTGCATTTTCTGATCGTCCTGCTCTTTTCTCACGCGGGACTCTGTTCATGCGCCCGAAAGGCGTCGAGCTGATCGGCGAGTTCGCCGATGGCGGAAGGCTGCACCAAAGCCGCGATCCGCTCCTGAGCCTTGCGCCAATGCGGCAGTGCCGCCTCGATCGCGGCCTCGCCCGCGGCCGTGAGATGGGCGACGTGCTCGCGCTGGTCGACGTTCCCGACCTCGATCCGAACTAAGCCGCGGCGCTCCAAGGGATTGAGGTTGCGGCCCATTGTGGAGCGGTCCAGTGCCAACTCGGCGGCCAGGCGCGTGATGGGCAGGGGGCCAAGGTGAGCCAGCTTGCGCAGAATGCTGAACTGGGTGATGCGCAGCCCCGAGGGCGCCAGAGCCGCGTCATAGGCTGCGGTGACGGCGCGCGTGGCGCGGCGGAGCGTGGCGCAGGCGCAAGGTGTCTCGAATTCCATAGCCGGGTATATACCCCTTTTCTGCGGGAATGCAAGCCCACGGAACCCTGCTCTGCCTGCGGAGCAAGCCCGCGAGCTGAGCAAGGACCTGCCGCATGACTGGAAGGAACAGCGCCGGCTGGCGGGCATAAGGAGCGCGCCGCAGACATAGCCAGCCTGCCACTCCATCCAGTCGGTCTGGGCCGCGTCGAGAATGTTGTCGCGATAGCAGATCTGCATGCTCGCATTCGGGTTGCTTTTCAGCAGGTCCGGGTCCGGAGGCTCCAGATCCCACAGATAGGCGTGGAATCGGACATGTCCGTATTCATGGGCGAGTGTCGTGCGCAGGCCGTTCTGCCGGGTCTCATCCCCAGCCAGGGAAGCCGAGATCCTCAGAAGGAGGGCAGGACGCCGAAGAACACACGGCCGATGGAGGTTTGCCGTCACGCAAAAGAGCCCGACCCAGAGCAGGCTCAGGGGGGTTGCAAACGGCAACATCAGCTCAACCGCGAAGACGATGCCGCCGATCGGCGTGTTAAACGTGGCGGCAATGCCGGCGCCGGCGCCGGCGGCGATCAGCAGGCCCCGTTGCCGGGCGGGCATGGCCACCAGCTGCCCGAGCGTCGAGCCGAAGGCGGCGCCGACCTGGATGATCCGTCCCTCGCGTCCAACTGAGCCGCCGCTCCCGCTGAACGCGGCGAATTCAGTTGGTGGCGGTTGAGGCATCGAGGGTGCTGGAGGCTCGTTGCAATCTTTCCCCACGCAGCGAACTTAATAGTACCGCGGGATTGGTCCGTTATGCGGCGTCGTGCGGCTGCCAAGATCCAGACTAATTTCATTGTATTAGCTTGTATTTGATCTTACATACGGCGTCCTTTTGGAGATGGCCGGTTCACTGCCGATGGTGGTCAGGCAGCGATCATTTTTTCCCTCGCAATCGGGATGGCGTCAAGGAATGTTTGCAGCGGCGTCTTGCCGAAGCACCAGCGGCCTTGATGCGGTCTCTCCTCGTTGTAGCTTTTGACCCATAGATCGAGGTCGTCCTGCAAATCCCCGATCGAGGCATAGAGCCCCTTTCGGAAGGCGATGCGATAGAACTCATCCCGCACTGTCTTGTGGAAGCGCTCAGCGATGCCATTCGTTTGTGGGCTCTTCGTCTTGGTCCTGGAATGGTCAATATCTTCCACCGCGAGATAGAGCTTGTATTCGTGATGCTCGGGATTGCCGCAATATTCGGTGCCGCGATCGGTCAGAACAGGTGAGAGCTTCACTTCCTTTTCGTCGAAGAAGGGCACGACCCGATCGTTCAAGAGGTCGGCCGCGGTGATCGGCGTCTTGCGATCATAGAGTTTGGCAAACGTCACTTTCGAATAGGTGTCGATGAAGGTCTGTTGGTAGATGCGGCCGACCCCTTTCATGTTGCCAACATAGAACGTGTCCTGCGCCCCGCAGTAGCCCGGGCATTCGCTCTCGAACTTGGCCCGTGCGCCTCCTTTTCGGTCTTGGCCTTCTCCAAGGCTATGACCTGCGCCTCGGTCAGGATCCGGCCTTGCCTCAGCAACCTTGGCTTCCAGCGCCTTGAGCCGTTTCTTCATCGTCTCGAGATCATGGCGCTGCCAGACGCCGCGCACGCCGGCCGGCGAGATCGAGTGGCCAAGTTTCCTCATTTCGTTAGCGACGCGGATTCTGGCCGAAGGCCGGCTGCTCCAGCGAAAATTCAACGATCCGCGCCTCGATCTCGGGCGCGGTCCGGTTCGCCAGGATTGGCTTCCTGCGGCTGATCTCTTGCAACGCCAGCTCGCCGCCTTTGTCATAGAGTTCCTTGAGGCGGTAGAAGCTGTCGCGGCTATAGCCGAGCATCTTGCAGGCCTGGCTCACATTGCCGAGCTGCCTGGCGAGCTTGAGCCAAGCCCACCTTTCCTTTGATAATCTTCTGGTCCTTGGTCATCGTCGGTGTCCTCATAAAACGCCGAGGCCGGGCTCTCCGCAACCCTGGCCAGCTCCGCGCCCGGCCTCGGCTCTCGCTTCGGCCTTATGACACCAAATGTCGGATCAAATATCAACTAGTACACATCTGCTGACGAAGAACGAGAGCTATCTGTTGGCGCGTCCAGCGCTACATGCCAGGAAGCTGCGCGATCTCGAGCTCAAGGCCGGGCACAAACCGGCACGCGGCCGGAAGGGTGCGGCCCATGCCTACAACATCAGGAGCTATCGCGAGCAGGAGCGGCGCTGGGTCGAGCAGGCCGAGGCGGCCTACACTCGCTTCGTCGCCGGCTGGAACCCACGAGGGCCTAAGCCAGCAACCAAGGCGCGCACAGGCGCCGCAAATGAGGAGCGACGATAAAGGCTGCGCGGCAGGGCTCTCACCTCTTGCCCCGCTCTTTGCCACGCGGTTGCCCGTGCGCGCTTTTAAGGATAGTGCAGATCGCGCGCCCTTCAAGAATTTCAAAAGTGTAACAGTCTGGACTTGAGATTTCGGTCATTGGCGCGGGAACTCGTAGTTCGCCGTTCATCTCGCGGCGAACATTATCGCCGAGCCGGGTCCGCGCTTGTCAATGACGGCCTTAGGGCCGCCGCCTCCGGCGGTCGCAAAGCGATCATTGACAAGGCGGCCCGCTCGCCAAACTCGCCGCCATGAGATGAACGGCGAAATCTGACATGGTCCGATGGATCAAATCCGGACTTTTACGTCCCAAGGACACCGCAGATTGCTGAAAAAAGTTCTTGTCAATCACATCAGTGGTCCGCGGGCTCTTGGTCTTAGAGTCTGTCCGGGGACTTCATGCGGGATTACAAAGTCTTCTGAGCATGAGGCGGATTGAGGCGAGGCGCAAGAACGCGAGGGCTTTTCGATTAAGGTTCTCCCAGTCCTTGGCGAGCCTACGACATCGATTGAGCCAAGCGAAAGTGCGCTCGACGATCCAGCGTTTGGGCAAGACCACGAATCCCTTGGCGTGATCGGAGCGCTTGACGATTTCAGCTTTCAGATGCGGCAGCACTCGTGCCACAGCCTGGTTAAATTCGGGTCCTTGATAGCCGCCGTCGGCGAACAGCCTTTCCAAGAAAGGAAACATCCCGAACAGGGTCGCCATGACGAGAATGCCGCCATCGCGATCTTGAATATCGGCCGGATGGACGACGGCATGAAGCAGCAAGCCCAACGTGTCTACGAGAATATGCCGCTTCTTACCCTTGATCTTCTTGCCCGCATCATAGCCGGGTGGATCGATGCGGGCCCCCCTTTTTCGGCGCTTTTCACGCTTTGACTATCGATGATGGCGACGGTGGGGCTGGCCTCCCTTTGGGCCTGCTCGCGGCACCTCACATAAAGGGCGTGGTGGATATCCTCCAATGTGCCGTCGTAGGTCCACAGGTCGAAATAATCGTAGAGCGTGCTCTTCGGCGGCAGGTCCTTCGGGATCGCCCGCCACTGACAGCCGGTCGACAGAATGTACATGAGGCCGTTCACCACCTCACGCATCACCACGGTCCGCTTGCCACCGCCGCGCTTGCCCGGTGGAATGAGCGGTTCAACCAGCTCCCATTCGGAGTTGGTCAGATCGCTCGGATATCGTAACTTGCCGCGGTCGTATCGCCCGCGATTCTTCGCCGTCCACATGGGTGACCCCCTTCGAATCAGGCCACCTCCCTTGAATCACAAGTGATTTCAGACGATTCAATATCTCTCCGGACGGACACTTAGCGCGCGAGTGATCGATATCCTCGATCGCGAGGTAGAGTTCATACTCGTGCCACTCTGGATTGCCGCGGTATTCGCTACCGCGGTCGGTCAGCATGCGGAGCAGCCTAACCTCGTGGCTGTCGAAGAAGGGGATCACGCGGTCGTTGAGGAGATCGGCTGCCGTGATCGGCGTCTTGCGATCATAGAGCTTGGCGCAAGCAAGCTTGGCGTAGGTGTCGATGAACGTCTGCTGGTGGACGCGCCCGATCCCCTTCAGGTTGCCAACGTAGAAGGTGTCCCGCGCGCCGCGGTAGCCCGGATGCTCGCTCTCGAACTCGCCATGGGCCTCCTTCTCGGTCTTGGCCTTTTCCAGCGCGACGAGCTGGGCCTCGGTCAGGACCAGGCCTTGCCTCAGCGCTCTTGGCCTCCAGTGCTTTGAGCCGCTTGTTCATGGTCTCGAGGTCACGACGCTGCCACACGCAACGCACGCCTGCGGGCGAGACTGCGAGCCCGCGCGTCCTCAGCTCGTTGGCGACGCGAACCTGGCCGAAAGCCGGCTGCTCGATGGCAACCGCAATGACGGCGTCTTCGATCTCCTGCGCGACGCGGTTTTTCAGCACTGGCTTCTTGCGGCTGATCTCCTGCAACGCCAGCTCGCCGCCTTTGTCATAGAGTTCCTTGAAACGGTAGAAGCTGTCGCGGCTGTAACCCATCATCTTGCAGGCTTGGCTGACATTGCCGAGCTGCTTGGCGAGCTCCAGGAGCCCAACCTTGGCGCGGATGATCTTCTGTTCGGTCGTCATGTGGTGTCCTCCAATCCGCCGAGGGGTCCAGCACACCACATGTCAGATTAAATCTTAGCTAACGCAGCAGATGCACCCACGCCGAACCAAGTTTCAGACATTCCTCGCATCCGAGCGCGCTCGGCGTTACGTCACGGATGGTTCTGGCGTGCGCACATTGGTTGGGCATTAAGCTCTCGCGATCTCGGCAGCAGACGTAGCGGCGCTACCGCTCCGGGCCAGATAGGCATGAAGCGCCGACACCACCTGCGCGCCCTCTCCGACGGCGGCGGCGACGCGCTTGACCGAACCCGAGCGTACGTCGCCGATGGCGAACACGCCAGAGCGATTCGTTTCCAGTGCGTGACGTTTTTCGCCGCCAACTTCACCCGTGCGGACAAACCCTTTTTCATCTAGCGCCACATCGCATTGCGCAAGCCAGTCTGTATTCGGTTCGGCGCCGATGAAAAGGAAAAGGTGACTTATAGCACGCGTCGTTTCTTCGTTGAGTAAGCAGTGGCGCCAACGCAGACTTTCGAGATTCCCCTCGCGACCTTCCAGCGCCGTGACCTCGCAACGGGTCACCACTTCGATATTTGGCTGCGCTTTGATGCGCTCGACAAGGTAATGGGACATGGTCTCTTCCAGACTTTCGCGGCGAGCCAACAGCCACACCTTCTTTACGTGGCTCGCTAGATAGACGGCCGCCTGTCCGGCCGAATTACCCGCGCCGACCAGCGCCACTTCCTGACCGCCGCAAAGCTTCGCCTCGATCGGGGAGGCCCAGTAGTGCACCGACGATCCTTCGAACTGTGCGAGGTTTGGCACATCAAGGCGTCGATAGCGCGCGCCGCTCGCCACCACGACCGCGCGAGCCCGCAAGCTCTCGTCATCGCCAACAGTCAGGAAATAGCTCTTGCTGTTTTCAATTGTTCGCTCGCTTAACTGACGCGCTTGGTCCGGTATCACCATTTCCGCGCCAAACTTCTGCGCCTGATTATAGGCGCGCGCCATCAAAGCCATTCCCGAAATACCGGTCGGGAATCCAAGATAGTTTTCAATGCGCGAAGAAGCACCTGCCTGTCCGCCGAAGGCGCGGCAATCGAGCACAATGACCTCCAAGCCTTCCGAGGCAGCGTATACGGCGGCAGCCAATCCCGCGGGGCCCGCGCCAACGATCGCGACGTCATAGACCTTCTTCGCATCTATCGGCCGCAACAGGCCGATACAGCGCGCGAGCTCGTTCTCGCTGGGGTTACGCAGCAACTTGCCGTTCGGACACAAAACAATGGGCAAATGATGCGCGTTCACATCAAAACGCTCAATCAAGGTCTTCGCACAAGCATCGCTGTCGGAATCGAGTACGCGATGTGGCTGGCCATTTCGGGCAAGAAACCCCTGCAAGCGCAATACGTCTGCATGACTTGCGTGTCCAATGATGACCGGGCCACTCGCGCCGCTTTCCAACAAACCCACGCGGCGCAGGATCAACGCCCGCATGATCCGCTCGCCAAGCTCGGCCTCCTGCACCAATAGATCGCGGAGTTTGTCCGACCGAACGACGAGAGCTTGAACCGGCTCTAGCAGTTTGCTGAAAAAACCCTGGCTTTGGCCGATCTGAGATGATTTCACTTTGGTCACGAATTGGTGGGGGGGTTCATGCGCGGACGATTTCGGGATCAGGGCGGATTGTTTTCCTATTTGTCTCCTGAGGCGCGGGTGCCGGCGAAGCATCCTTTGCGGCAGGTAAGGGAGCTGGTTCGGGCGGTTCTGAAGCATCTCAGCCCCAGCTTCGGAAAGCTCTATTCGAGCGCGGGCCGCCCCTCGATCCCACCGGAGCAATTGCTGAGCGCCTTGCTGCTCCAGGTGTTCTACGGCATCCGCTCGGAACGCCAGCTGATGGAACAGCTCGACTATAATCTTTTGTATCGCTGGTTCGCCGGGCTTGCGCCGGACGACCCTGTGTGGGACACGACGACCTTCACCAAGAACCGGGATCGACTGCAGCACGGCGAGGTGTTTCAAAAGTTCATGACGAAGCTTTTGAATTACCCGCAGGTGAAGCCGCTTTTGTCGGACGAGCATTTTTCGGTGGATGGCACTTTGATCGAGGCCTGGGCGTCGCAGAAGAGCTTTCGGGCCAAGGTCGGCGGCGACAAGGAAGGAGATGGCGCGGATTTTCGCGGCCAGAAACGCTCGAACGAGACGCATGCGAGCACGACCGATCCGGAGAGCCGTCTCTATCGCAAGGCGGCGGGGCGGGAGGCGAGGCTCTGCTACATGGGTCATGTCACCATGGAGAACCGGCACGGGCTTGCGGTGGCAGGGGTCGTCACAAAGGCCGATGGCACGGCGGAACGGCGCGCCTCGCAAGCCATGCTGAAAGGCAAGCGCAAGGCCGTTGGTCATCGCATCACGGCAGGCGCGGACAAGGCCTATGATACGAAGGGCCATGTTGAAGACCTGCGTGCCATCGACGTCACGCCGCATGTGGCGCAGAACAATGGCCCAGCCAAAATCAGCAAGCGGCGGAGAAGCTCGATCGATGCCCGCACGACAAGGCACGCGAGCTATGGCATGTCGCAGAAGCGCCGCAAAATGATCGAATGCATCTTCGGCTGGGGCAAGCAGCATGGCACGATGCGCAAGGCTAAGCATCGCGGGGTTGCCCGTATCGCCGGAGGATTCTTGCTGAACCTCATCGCCTACAACCTGATCCGCATCCCGAAATTGGTTGCCGCCTAGGCGAACTCCGTAAAGACACGAGAAAGAGCCTTTTATGCCGAGCCAAACGACTGAACCACCCGCACAAAGCTCCATACCGGAACGGCAAAAGCTCAAATTTCCCGGTTTTTCCGCAGACTGCTAGAGCGTCGGCGTCCACCAGGGACGGGCGGGCGGAGAGCTGTGCCAGTTCCCCCGCAAATTGTCCCGCGTCTCAGCTGGTTTCCACGAGCTTCAAGGCCGTGGCCGGAGCCTTTATCGAGCGATGGAATTCCCGGATCCGGGGTACGATCTCGTTACGGAAACGGGAACCCGACCGGGGAACTTCGCTTCCCCGATCACATATTTTCCATTGAATCGGCCGACGAAATCGAAGCCTTGTCGCGCCGATAATTCAAATGCTTACGCGCGCCGGGAAATAGGGAATGTCAGAGATTTTGTGTAATACCAAGTCTCGCTGATCACGACCGATAGGCCCACTCTCTTGTTCCGATGGAGATGATTTTCCAGGGCATGTCGATGAGCTTGTTCCAGGCGAAGCAGCAGTGGTCGAGAATGTCGTCGTAGGATTCGAAGACGCGGTTCGAGAGCCAGTTGTCGCGCATGAATTGCCAGATGTTCTCGACCGGATTGAGCTCGGGCGATTTCGGCGGCAACGGCAAGAGCGTGATGTTGTCCGGGACGGGAAGCTTCGCCGAGACATGCCACCCGGCCTGATCGAGAAGAACGAGCGCATGCGCGCTTGGTGCGACCGCAAGCGAGATTTCTTCGAGATGCAGGGCCATGGCCTCGCTGTTGCAGGAGGGTAGTACGAGCCCGGCGCCTTTTCCTTCGGCCGGGCAGATGGCGCCGAAAATATAGGCTGAACTCGTCCTCTGGTCGTGCGGCGCCGAAGGCCGTGTCCCGCGTTTCGCCCATCGGCGGGTGACCTTGTTTTTCTGCCCGATCCGAGCTTCGTCTTGAAACCAAATCTCTATCGGCTTGCCAGGAGCCTCTTTTGCGGCGGTCTCCTCCACGAGGGCGAGAAAGTTTTTTTAAAAGCCGCCGCGGCTTCCTCGTCTTGCGCATGATGGCGCGGTCGCGCCGAGAGCTTGCGAAAGCCCATATGCCGCAGCTCGCGGCTGAGCGTCGGCTTGGAGATCGAAACCCGGAACTCTTCGAAGAGCCACTGCGCCAGATCGATCAGCCGCCAGCGGACGACGCCATGCAGGGCGGGAATTGGCCCATCTTCCACGACCTGCCGCAAGGCTTGGCGCTGGCGCTCGCCGAGGATGCTGGGAGCGCCCGGCGCTTTGCCGGTCAAGAGACCATCAGGACCTTTGGCGTTGAAACGGACAACCCAGTCGCGCACGATCTGCACCCCGACCCCGCCGATCCGCGCCGCATCCGGCCGCGAGCCGCCATCATAAATCTCGGCCAGTGCCAAGAGACGCCGGGTCTGATCGGGGTCACGCGATCGCCGCGCCAGCATGCGCAGGCCAATCGTGTCAAAGTCAGAGCGAAGCGGAACCGGAGTTGACATGGCAAACTCTCCCAAAAGCTGTTTGCCATGGTGAATCAGATAAATGCCGATTTGGGAATCCGCCTCAGGAGTCAAACTTTCAGAGACTTGGTATAAGACGTTTCCGTGAGCGCTGGGTTCGTTTTCCGGGGTCACCGCGCTGATGCAAACTTCCAATGGGTTCAAGACTTTGAGACCTCGGACAGTGTGGCTTGATCCTTATGCAGCTGCGCATAAGCAATATCGAGCAATCTGTCCGGCGGAATATCGACTATCTCGTTATAGGCGATGCGCTGGGCGAACAGGTCGGAGCCGAGCGCGAAATCGCCGTCCGCCTCGGGTTTCAGCTCCTGTTCGAGATAGGGTGTACGCGGCGGAGCAATAGTAGGCCACGGAGCGGCGGCATAACGCGGTCGCGCCTGGCGGAGTAAAACCCGGCCACTTTCGAGGCCGAACCTTTTCGAAGTCTGATTCGAAGAGGGATGGCCGGGGATGTTCGCGGTGGAGATTTACGCAGCGGTTCGACGGTTTGTCTTCATCGAAGGGAAGAGCCAACGCGAGGCGGCGCGGGTTTTCGGACTGAGCCGGGATACGATTGCCAAGATGTGCCGCTATTCGGCGCCGCCCGGCTATGTGCGATCCAAGGCTCCGGAGCGGCCAAAGCTCGGACTGCTCGTACCGGTAATCGACGCGATTCTGGAGTCCGACAAGACGGCACCGCCGAAGCAGCGGCACACCGCGAAGCGGATTTTCGAACGGCTGCGGCTCGAACACGGTTTTGCCGGCGGTTATACCGTAGTGAAGGATTACGTTCGGATCGCCCGCAGCCGGTCGCGCGAAGTCTTCGTGCCGCTGGCCCATCCGCCTGGCCATGCGCAGGTCGACTTCGGCGAATGCTTTGGCGTCGTCGGCGGCGTACGGATGAAGCTGCATGTGCTCTGCTTCGACCTGCCGCATTCGCGCTGCGAATATCTCATCGCCCGCGACAATGTTATTGCTCTGGGTAATTCCGGCACGGGAAAGACGCATGCCTGTCTGGCGCTCGGCCTGGCCGCCTGCCAACGCGGCTTCCCGGTCTCCTTCTTCACGGCGGCCGGCCTCGTTCATCAATTGATGGAGGCGCGCGACGAGCGGCGTCTCCTGAAACTCCAGGCGCAGCTCGCCTCCGTCAAACTGCTCATCGTCGACGAACTCGGTTATGTGCCGCTTTCCCAAACCGGCGCGGAGCTTCTGTTTGAAATATTCAGCCAGCGTCACGAACGTGGCTCGACCATCGTCACGTCGAATCTGCCATTCGAGGAATGGACGAGCGTCTTCGGCAACCAACGTCTGACCGGCGCGCTGCTCGATCGCCTCACGCATCATGTCCATATTCTGGAGCTGAACGGCGAGAGCTACCGGCTCAAGCAATCGAAGGCAAGACGGCGGCGCGCCCTCGACCCCCCGATGAGGTAGCCGCAGCCGCCGATCCCGAAACCGGCGAAATCATCCCAGATTCCTGAAAGCCACGGCCGCCCCGGCTACGAAACCCCGGCCATCTCCGCCGGGGCGGCCGTGGCGCGTCGTGCTCGATGCCCACGCCGCAAACTGGCCTGTTTTTGCTCCGCCCAAATGGCCGGCTTTACTCCGCCGTTGACACGACCACGACGGCCGCGATCTCCACGGGCAAGCCGGTCGGGGCGATGCCCGGAAGAAGATAATCGATCACCCGGTCATGGGTGAACTTCACCACCATCTCGTCGACAATGGTGCTTTCGCCGACCGTCCGGCTGACCGGAACAATCTCGGTGTCGTGCGGGTGGGCGGGAACGAAATGATACTTGTAGAAGCGTTTCAGCTCCTCGCGCCCCACCGCACCGGTCATGGTGGGAACGTGATTGACGTGGGGCTCAGGCCCCATCGTGTCGGTCGGCGCGTCCACATCGCGCTCAATGAATTCCTTGCCGAGATGTTCTTCCCAAACAGCGATCAGATCGGGTGCGGCCACGGTGGTACTCCTGTTACGATACGGGTTGGAATGATCGCGCTCATGCCCGAAGCTTGCGCGACTTTCGAATTGTTTTCACACGGTCTGCAAGAATTGTGGTGAAAAAGTCGGGAGCTGAAAGAGCGTCGGCGGGTGCTGATAAAGGGGTGAGTGAGCGGGCTTGATTTTTATAACACTAGGTGTTATACTTATATTCTGGGATGCCCCAAGGGCTGCCGATGGGGGTGCGGATATTCAAAAACAAGTCGTTTGCGAGGTTCGCCAAAAAGGCATGGATTGCGGATTCAGCCCTGTGCGAAGCGATTGGCAATGCAGAGCGAGGACTGATCGACGCCGATCTTGGCGGCGGCGTCATCAAGCAACGCATCGCCCGTCAGGGCAAGGGCAAGTCAGGCGGATTTCGCACGATCATCCTGTTCCGGGCCGGGGCGCGGGCCTTCTTCGTCCACGGCTTTGCGAAGAAGGATCAGGACAACATCCGCGACGACGAACTGGCCGCGTTCAAGATGCTCGCGGCGGAACTGGCGGCTTACGACGATGCGGCGCTCGCCAAGGCGATAAAGGCCGGGGTTTTTATGGAGGTGATGGACGATGACAAGGCAATACCGTAGCCGGGCAATGGCTTCGATTCACGAGACGGCGGAAGGTCTGCACGCTGCCGGCGTGATGGACAAGCAAACCATGCGCAAATTCGACGAAGCGTGCCTGACGCCTGTGCGGCCGCTGACGGCTGAGGAAATCCGCGCTCTGCGGGAGCGCGAGGGAGCCAGTCAGGCCGTGTTCGCCCGCTATCTGAACGTCACCACTGGTCTTGTGAGCCAGTGGGAGCGCGGGGAAAAGCACCCGCAGGGAACGTCACTCAAGCTTCTTTCGCTCGTGGAAAAACACGGTTTGGCGACGGTCGCCTAGGGCCTGTTGAGATTCAGGATTCACAGAACGGTCTGGACGTGATTCAAGCTCTGAAAGGAGTTTGGCATGGACCGATTCGTTTTGACGGATGCGCAATGGGCGAAGATGGGGCCTCTTTGTTTGGGCAAAGCCACGGACCCTGGCCGAACCGGCGGTGATGGCCGCATGTTTCTTGAAGCGGTGTTGTGGATTGCGCGCACTGGCAGTCCATGGAGAGATTTACCGCCTATGTTTGGTAACTGGAACACCGTCTTCAAGCGCTATCGCGATTGGGTGAAAGCTGATGTTTTCAAGCGGCTTTTTGACGCCGTATCGGATGACCCGGACATGGAATTCGCGATGGCCGATGCGACAATCGTCAAGGTTCATCGCCACGGACAGGGCACAAAAGGAGGACTCAAAATCAGGCCGTAGGCCGCTCCAAGGGCGGCATGACCACAAAAATCCTCGCCCTCACGGACGCGCTTGGCAATCTTGTCCGCTTCGTGCTGATGCCGGGACAGCGGAAATGGCGGCACCTGATCGAAAATTTCTTCCAGAAACTCAAGGAATTCAAACGCATCGCCATGCGCAGCGACAAAACAGATGCCGGCTTCTCAGCCATTATCTATCTTGCCGCCGCCGTCATCAATTCAAGATGAATCTCAACAAGCCCTAAAGCGCGAGCTTTAAGCTCGCGTCCTAGACAGGATCGATCCGCTCGCCCAACTCGCCGCCCTGAGATGAATGATGCGTTGTGCTTTCTTGTGACAGTGACTGAAAGCTCAAATCCAGAGTTTTACAGAGGATTTGGCGTCGATGAAATAAGCGTGGGGTGGGCGCGTGGCGAGTAAATCCGGCAGCCAGCGGAAGGTAGCGGTCGCCTGTCGGGTAACCAGCAGTTGTGCAGGTTCTCCTGCATGGTAGCACTGAGCCGGCGTGAGCTGGGCTTGCCGGCGGACCATAATCCCGGTTGGCGCCGGCGCGCTTGCAGTCTTCGACTTTGGCGCCCTTAGCCTTGTCGTGATGAAGAGAATTTCTTGGCCCGGCGCGGCTGGGTTTGCGGCCCGTCGGCGTTGCGGGCGGCCCGGGTCCTGACTCCGTTCGGTGGGCGTGACGTGGAGGAGTTGCAGGTCCGGAGTTTCGAGGACGGCCGCGAAGGCCGCGCCGTAGAGGCCTTGGAAGGCCGGCGATGCGATGGGGTTGGGCGTGTAGATCCAGGTGGGGCGGTGGTAGCGGTTGCGTTCGAGCAGGAGGGCGTGAGGACCGCCCCGTAGAGGATGCAGAGATCGACATGGCGGACGCCGTTACGCAACTATGGAGTTAGGTCTATGCGCTTTGAGTTGCCCCCTGTGCTAGACCACGCGGCCAAGCGCGCGTCGACGGCCCTGGCGATCGGCGCCGCGGTTCTTCGGTGTGGCTCGTGAGACGCCCTGGTCGATTACCTCAAGATCAACCGTAGGCGACGTTGACGGGGACTGCACGCGGCCTGAGTTGCCGCTAACGGGCTACACCAAGACGGATTTGTGGAAATGACACGCAAACGCAAGCTCTCCCTTGTGGGCGACGGAGCCGAAAGGCTATGCGCGATCAATGGGCCCCGGGGCCCATTAGTCTCACAAGCGGATGCGGCTAAAAAATTAGATGTCTCTGTCGAGACCGTTAAGCGGGCCAAGGTCGTACAGACCAAGGGCGTGGGGCGAATATCGCACAAGGGGTTGATATTTTACGGGATTAAGTTCGCAACTCAAATTAGCGCCGTTTTCGCAGAGCCCACGGGCCGGCTCAACCGGCCATGATTGGTTACATGCTTTAGCTGGATGCTGCCCATCACCTGTCATTGGCAAAGCCGTTTTCGCGAGATTCGTTGGTGGAGCAACGTCAAACGGTCTTCATGCAGAAGCGATTGTTCATATGCTCGCTCGGAGCGACACTTTGGTATTTTCGGGATCTCAGACGTGTGGCATCATTTTATTTCTAACAAGGGCAGAGAGTTCGTTTGGAGAGCAGCTGACCTGCAACTGAACTTTCATCCAGCGACGGTTAGAGCCTCGGCAGTTGATGCGCCTTGCGGCGCGGTGTGAGCAACAGGCGAGCGGCGGAGCTGGTCAGGATTGCGCAGCCGGGCGCCTGTTGCGGTGAGATCAGCGGCATAGGCCGCAGGTGTCTGGTAGCCGAGCGAGGAATGCGGCCTCGCGGTGTTGTAATCGTAGGCCCATGAGCCAATGACCTGCCGGGCGTGATCGAGACCGACGAACAGGGTCTCGTTCAATAGCTCGTCACGCATCCGGCCGTTGAAGCTCTCGCAGAAGCCGTTCTGCGTCGGCTTACCCGGGGCGATGTAGTGCCAATCGATGCGGTGCTCGGCACACCAGGCGAGGATGGCATTCGAGGTGAGTTCGGTCCCATGATCCGATGCGATCATGTCGGGCTTGCCGCGCCGTTGGAGCAGAGTGCTCAGTTCCCGTGCCACCCGCTTGCCGGAGATCGAGGTGTCGGGGACCGCCGCCAGACATTCCCGCGTTACATCGTCGACGACGTTCAGAATGCGGAAGCGCCGGCCACAAGCAAACTGATCGTGCACGAAGTCGAGTGACCAGCGGGCATTAACCTTGGCCTCGATCAGGATCGGCACCCGCGCTCTGACGGCACGCCGCCTAACGCGACGGCGGCGCACTGTTAGCCCTTCCTCGCGATAGAGCCGGTAAATCCGGTTGATGCCGGATGGCTCACCCTGCTGGCGCAGCAGGACGAACAGCCGTCTATAGCCGAACCGCCGGCGTGCATTGGCCAGATCGCGCAGCCGGCACCGGAGCTCGGTATCAGGCGGCCGGCAGAATTGATACCGGATGCTGGTCCGATCGGCGGCGATGACGGAGCAGGCCCGCCGCTCGCTCATCTGGAACATCGTCCGAAGATGAGCGACAGCCTCGCGCTTTACGGCGGGCCCTACCATTTTTTTCCCAGAAGCTCGCGCAGGGCCGAGGCGTCGAGCATCGACTCCGCCAGCAGCTTCTTCAGCTTGCCGTTCTCGTCTTCGAGTGCCCGCAGCCGTTTGGCATCCGAGACATCCATCCCGCCGAACTTGGCCTTCCAGTTGTACAGCGTCGCTTCCGACATCCCGTACTTCCGGCAGAGTTCCCCAGCCTTCGCGCCAGCCTCATGCTCCCGCAACACTGCGATGATCTGTTCTTCCGTAAACCTGCTTCGCTTCATCGGTCCGTCCCTTGTTCAGGCCGGACTCTAACTCCTCGTGGAGGAATATCTCACTGGCAGGTCACAACAAAACCAAGGCGCTCATGCATCACAAGGCGCGCGAAATGCTGGTGGCGCAACGCACGCAACCGATCATCGCGCTTCGCGGGCATCTGGCCGAGATGGGGGTCATCGCGGCACAGGGGCCCAAAAACGCCCGCGAATTGGCGGGGGTCGTCATGGCGGAAGGCGACGAGACGATTCCGGCCTGCGCGCGCGCGGCGCTCGCCCCGCTCGCGCGTCAACTGCATGCTCTGGATCAGGAGATCGCGCGAAGCGATCGAACCATCGCCGCGATGGCTCGAGGCGACGAAATGGCGCGCCGCCTGATGACTATTCCCAGCTTGGGCCCGGTGACGGCCTCGGCGATGGCCGCGAGCGTTCAGGACGTCTCCGCTTTCTGGGCCCGCGTGAGTTCGCCGCCTTTCTTGGCCTGACGCCGAGACAAAACTCGTCCGGCGGCAAGGAGCGGCTGGGCCGCGTCTCGAAGATGGGCAATCGATATTTGCGGAAATTGCTCGTCGTGGGCGCGCATGCGGTCCTCTATCATCACAAGCCACACGAAGACGCGCTACGATCATGGGCGAAGAAGCTCATGCAGACCAAGCCCTTCAAGCTTGTCGCCGTCGCGCTCGCCAATAAAATGGCGCGCATCGCCTTCTCGATCATGCGCGGCAAGACAACCTATAGCGCAGCCCCGGCGTAACGACCGCCGACATCGTTAGCAGCCAAGGGCTGCACAAGAATCGAGGGTGACCAAGAGGTGATGCGAAGAAAGCGGATTGATCCCAAAGCCCGTGGCCTTGTCTGCGACGTCAAGCGCGCCAACGTGATTGGGCAAAGGATCAGCGGACAACATCAGGGCCCGCGGGGCGTCAATACCCGCATCGACAGGCCGAAGACATGACCGCACCCACGATCATCGCGCCACAGCAAAATAACCCTTGATCAGCGGGCGCCATCCAGACATGACAAGGCCCGCGCTGGACCTCCGTCCGGAAAGTGAAGGAAGGCGAAACAACAAATGACATCTTCGCGTTTTTGACGACCGAGCCGAACGAGGAAGTTGGGGCGATCCATTCGAAAGCAATGCCCGTTGTTCTGACGGCGCGGGAGGAGATCGACGTCTGGATGAATGCGCCAGCCGAGGAAGCGCTCAAGTTGCAAAGGCCGCTTCCTGACAATTCGCTAAAGACTGTCGCGAGGGGGGATAAGAAAGATGAGGGAGGCCTCGCGGCCTGACATTCATGCTTGCGCAGGATAGTGATCGCGATAGGGCGAGGAGCACTACCGAAGATCCGAACGGGCACGTCTCGGACGAGCCCACACGGCAGCGCAAGATCCTCCATATCGACATGGATGCGTTTTTTGCCTCGGTGGAGCAGCGCGATAATCCAGAGCTACGCGGCAAATCTGTTGCCGTCGGCGGATCGCGCGAGCGCGGCGTCGTCGCCGCCGCAAGCTACGAAGCGCGGGCATTCGGCGTGCACTCCGCAATGCCATCGGTCACCGCCAAACGCAGATGCCCCGACCTCATCTTCGTGACGCCAAGGTTTGATGTCTACAAGGCGGTATCGCTCCAGATCCGCAAGATTTTCGCCGAATATACGGCCATCATCGAGCCGTTGTCGCTCGATGAGGCCTATCTCGACGTCACCGAAAATCTGAAAGGGATCGTGTCGGCGGCACAGATAGCAGAGACGATAAGGGCGAAGATCCGCACTGAGACCGGCCTAACAGCCTCCGCGGGTGTCTCCTACAACAAATTCCTCGCCAAGCTCGCCTCGGATCATGGCAAGCCCGATGGCCTCTTCGTCATCACCCCGAAGATGGGGCCTGCCTTCGTCGAAGGATTGCCGGTCGAGAAGTTCCACGGCGTTGGGCCGGCGACGGCAGCGAAGATGAACCGGCTCGGGATCAAAACCGGGTTCGACCTCAGAGAGCAGACGCTTGCCTTCCTTCAGCAGCACTTCGGGAAGCCGGGGCCATATTATTTCTGGCTCGCGCGCGGCATCGATGAACGGCCTGTCCGAGCCGACCGGATCCGCAAGTCTCTTGGTGCGGAAAACACCTTTTCCGCCGATATCTTCACATTCGAGGCCGCATGCGAGGGGCTCCAGCCGATCATCGAAAAGGTCTGGCGCACTTGCGAGGGAGCAGAGATTCGCGGGCGCACGGTGACCCTGAAAGTGAAATATGCCGATTTCCAGCAGATCACGCGAAGCCGGACCGGTCAGGGGCTCTTTTCGACGCGAGCCGAAATCGAGCAGCTTAGCTACGCGCTGCTCGAGCCACTGTTCCCGATCGCAAAAGGCATCCGCCTTCTCGGCATGACCTTGTCGTCGCTCGGCGAGAAGCAGCTGGAAAGCGGGCCTCAACTCTGCCTGTCACTTTAGGCTGACTGATTCACCTTGCTAACGTGCATTGATGATTTTACGCGAGGTTAGATTTCGGGCGACGTGCAAATGCGTTCAGCGTTGCACCCCGCGACGATCGCCACCTATTTGGTTCGAGCATGACGCAATGCTGACAGTGGCCGCGTTGGCGTTGTCACGCTGCCGAGTTTTACTTGTCAAGAGAGCCAGTGTGCCGCCGAGGCAGGGAATCGACGGCTTATGCCCCTGCCCACAAGAACCAAAACGATTACGAAATCGGCTATACGCGACCAATGTTGACAACGCCTTCGCGAGCGATGGCCGATCGGGGCCGGATGTGGAAAATATGCCGTGACGGTGCAGACGATCCTGCGATTTCCCGATCATCACCTTCGCGCGGCGGCCGAGCGCGTCGTCGTATTTGACGAGGATCTTTGCTCGCTTGCGACCGATCTCTTGGACACGTTGCGTGCGGCATCGGCAATCGGAATCACCGCCCCGCATATCGGTGTATTGAAGCGGCTGGTCGTGATCGAAATCGCAAACTCGGATGGAGTGCGGACCTATGTCAACCCGCAGATCGTCTGGGCTTCCGCCGACATGATCCGGCACGAAGAAGGCAGCGTCTCCATGCCGGGCGTAACGGAAGAGATCGAACGCCATGCCCGTGTGCGGATGAGCTACCAGGATTTAAGCGGTGTGGAAATGGTCGAAGAGGCCGATGGTCTGCTCTCCGTATGTCTCCAGCACGAGGTCGATCAGCTCGATGGGTCTTTTTGGATCTATAGGCTCTCCCGGCTGAAGCGAGATCGTGTCGTCAAACGTTTCGATAAAACGCAACGCACACAAGCGTCTGGCGACTGAACGTGTTTTTGAGAGGTAGGGACTACGCGCACACTGCACTTTGACGGAGTGATCGGTCGAGGGGGCGAGCCCCGCCGGTATTGGAAGCTGTAACCCTGACTTCCTCCTCGAAGTCCTGCAACTCAAATGACGGTTAACCTCAATTCCGAGCCTGGGTAGACTGCTGGGTCACGGTCTGCTATTTTGAATCCAAATCCCCGGGATCGACCCGATCTGAGATCTCTGGGTGATGCTTGGGCATCCGTTGCGGTAAGGCGTGGCACCGCCGGTTTAGGCAGTCGAGCGTGATCGGGGACGAGCCTGAGCCTCTTGTCATTTTTGAATCAAGAGGTCACTAAATGTCAAATTACCATACAGGCAAGGGCGGCCATGCGGCCGGCCATGTTCGAGACACGTTTCTATCCTCCGTCGAAGCCTATACCTGCTGGGACGGAACCGGCCCGGAGCCTCTGGCCGGATTCGAGGTCAACTACGAGCAACGCCAAATTCCGATATCGAAGGCATGTGGGTTGGTTTGGAACTGCTTGGATATTCTGCCGGGCAACGTGTGGACCACTTTAATCGACCACGACATCAACCCCGCCGCCGCACATACGCCGCTGCGGCAAGGGCGATGCTCGCGGAAATAAAGGCGTAATCGACGAAAATGCTTGCCGGGAGGCGTGGTCCAATGGCGGTCCCGCGTGCCCGGCTCGCTATGCGGCGAAAGATTGCGCCGCAATGCGTCACCGCCAAAAGCCCGATCACCTGGAAGTGCCCCAACACGGTGGTGTGGCGGGCTCAGTGCTGTCTCGCTTCCGAGTTGAGCGGGACTCGTGGAGCCCCGAGCAAGGTGGATATCATTTCGGGCACGGCGACTACGACATCGCCAAGATATCGGCTTCCAACCTCAACGGGTCGGGGGAGGCTGTCGACGCTCACCTGACGTATCTGAAGGTCGTCGCCAACGACCTCTGGGATCAGCTCCGTGAGACGGCTAATTCGGCCGCAACGGCCTAATGGCGGCCGCTTAATTCAAGTCTCCCGTTGGGGAGTTCGAATCGTGATCCCACGGCCTGCCTCAATTCCGAACGCCTTTCTCTGAGCGAGGCCAACTCCTAAGGCCATCAGCGCCGCGGGCGAAGGTCCGCTACCGGGGGAGGCTGTGTGAAAAGGCCTGTTGAGTTATAATTCTGGATGATTCGCGCCGGGGGGTGAGATGACGCGCTTCGTCCAGAGTGAAGACCGTATACAGGGCGTTCTGCTTCCCGAGTATCTGGATGACTACGTTGCTGAGGACAACCCGGTGCGGGTGATCGACGTGTTTGTCGATGAGCTGGATCTCGGGGCGCTGGGCTTTGACGGTGTGATTCCAGAAGCGACCGGACGTCCAGCCTATCATCCGGGCGCGCTGCTGAAGATCTACGTTTACGGCTACATCAACCAGATCGCGTCGAGCCGCCGGCTGGAGCGCGAGACCCATCGCAATGTCGAGCTAATGTGGCTGACCGGGCGTCTGACGCCGGACTTCAAGACCATCGCGGACTTCAGGAAGGACAATGGCCCGGCGATCCGGGGGACCTGCCGCCAGTTCATCGCTCTGTGCCGACAGCTGGGTCTGTTCGCCCATGCCGTCGCCGCCATCGACGGCAGCAAGTTCAAGGCGGTGAACGCCCGCGACAAGAACTTCACCAAGGCCTCAATCCAGCGGCGGATGGAGCAGGTCGAGGCCAGCATCGAGCGCTACATGGCAGCGCTGGAAACGGCGGATCGTCAGGACGGGGAACTGGCGCCGGCCAACTCTGTCCGCCTGAAGGACAAGATCGCCGCGCTCAAGGCGCAGATGCAGGCGTTCAAAGCCATGGAAGCTGAGGTGCACGCCGCGCCAGATCAGCAGATCTCGCTGACCGATCCGGACGCGCGAGCCATGGGAACCAGCGGCAAAGGAACCGCCATCGTCGGCTACAATGTGCAGACCGTCGTCGATGCGCAGCACCACCTGATCGTGGCCCACGACGTCACCAATGTCGGCCACGACCGCGATCAACTCTCGAACATGGCGGGTCAGGCCAAGGCCGCCATGGGCGTCGAGGCGCTCGATGTCCTGGCCGACCGCGGCTACTTCAAGGGCGAGGAGGTTCTGGCCTGCGAGCCCCTGGGCGTTACGCCCCATGTCCCCAAGCCGCTCACCTCAGGATCCAAGGCTGCGGGCCGGCGGCAAACAGGACTTCGTCTACATCCCTGAAGAGGACGCCTATCGCTGTCCGGCCGACCAGCGTCTGACCTGGCGCTTCACGTCGGCGGAGAAGGGAATGACCTTGCACAGCTATTGGACGAGCAAGTGCGCCGAGTGTCCGCTGAAAACCCAATGCACGACCGGCAAGGAGCGCCGGATCAAGCGCTGGGAGCATGAGGCCGTAATCGACGCCATGCAGGACCGGCTGGACCGCGCGCCGAAGAGCATGCGCGTCCGCCGCGCGACCGTCGAACACCCGTTCGGCACCCTCAAGGCCTGGATGGGCGCCACCCACTTCAAGACCAGAACCCTCGAAAAGGTCCGAACAGAGATGAGCCTCCACGTTCTGACCTACAATCTGAAGCGTGTGATCGCCATCCTGTGTGCCCAGCCCCTGATGGAGGCCATGCGCGCCTGAGGGCGCCTCAAAAGCTCATGCTTCTCAGCAAGTCCGTCGAAATCCGACAATCGGAAACCGCCAGCCGGCCAACATCCGCCGATCACGCATCTGCGTTTTTACACAGCCTCGTGGGCAACCGGGAAAACATATCTTCGCTTCAAGGTTTATGCCTTTTGACCCTAACCAGACCTGGAGGTGTTTGAAAATCAACGAGTTTGCAGCGCCGCCGCGCGATCAGCGGTGTGGGGGAGGGTCGCTATGGGATGGTAAGCGGACTTTGAAGAAGCCGTACTCAACAAGCTCGATGCTAACAAGGCTGGACGGCGCGCCGCTACGTAAATAGTTCCCCCTTGAAACATCACGGCGTCGTGACAAAAACTCCCAGGAGAACATATTTTGCAATCGTCGACGTCGCCGTGACGCGCTGGCAGAATTTCACCGGGCAGACCGCAACTCTCGAAGCGACGGGCGAGGCTTTCGAATCCAAGAGCGTCATAAGATAACACGCCCCCGCCGATGCCCTCGGTGTCAAACAGGAGCTCGAAAAAGCTCTGGCGCCAGACGGCAAGCCGACGACATAACGCGCCCGCGCGAAAGTGACAACATGACCGCAATCGCTCAGCGCGAGACGCCCCATGTCGGAATTTTCTGGTGGCGCAAACGTCAAACGGCAAAGCGAGGCTGCTCACCGCAGGCTGTCCGCTCGACCAGGCCGAGCCATACGGCGATTGTCTAACCTACGGCAGGCCACTACGAAACATGGGCGCAATGTGCCGCGACCGGACCGTCGATCCCGCCTTGCGCGCCATTGTGCGGTCGTCGGAATACGAAGACTGGCCGCGGGACGCATCGTCTTCGACCGGGCGCGCGATCTGTTCATCAGCTATGCGGATCGCAAGCTCCTGACACCAGCGACGATCGCGCGCCTAGAAACCCAATTTCATTTGCCGATGGGGCACACCGAAATCCAAAGCGACTTGCACTACAAGAGCACAGAGACATCGAAGTTGCCGGGAGCGTGATCCTGTCAGCCCTGAAAGCAGGTCGAAAGCATAGCGCTCATTGAGAACCCCAATGTAGAACGAATTCATGTGAAGCGCCCCTTAGCTGGCTGGCGATTTTCGTCTCGGCTCTCCCAACGCGGGATCATCGACGAGGGCCATTTCGTCGCCGCAGGCCTGCGCGCTCGAATAAAAAATTCGTCCAGTCACACTCGCTCAGTTGGAGACCTGTTAACACGCTGATAAATAAGGTGTTTGCGCAGTGACTCTTGGGCGCATCTGCACTCGTCCCGTGATCGCGGAAACGGAAGCATGGCGAGCCGGCGTCGGTCAAGCCATCGCCGCGGGCGACGCGTTTCTCGGCGCTGAAGCGCTGCGTCATCGACTTGATGAAGCGGCGGGGGACGAAACGGACAAAGTAGCACTCGCCCGCAGGTCGGCGTGATTCTGCACCGGATGTGGGCGATAGCGCGACACGGCCGACCCGGCACCGGCTGCCGCAATGTCACACGATCAGCGCCGGAGAGAGCTTCAGTGGACGTGGTGATGTGCCTCATCGCCGCGTGCCGGCCTATTCATCATCCGCAGCATGTAGATGCCGCCGGTCGCGACGAACCGCCACACCAGAAAAGCCGCGAGGAGAAGAAATCCAATATTGAGCCACGTCGTATAATTCCACGTGACCGACGCTTCGACGACGCGCGCCTGATGCTCGCGGGGAATGAAACCAAGGACGCCAAACAATCCTTCGACCCCAAGGGCAGCGCCCGCCATCGCGACATAGAATGTCACGAGCAGGAACGCGGCCATCTTCAGCCCGTAATACTTGCGGTAGATGTTCAAAATCGGCAGGACGATCAGGTCGGCCAAGATGAATGCAAGCACGCCGCCGAAGCTGATGCCGCCGTTCCACAGCACGGCGGCGAGGGGAATGTTTCCGACCGAGCAGACGAAGGAAAGGATAGCGACGAGCGGCCCGACGATCGGCCCCCACAGCGTAGCCAGGACCGGATGATCGCTCAGGAAGAATCCTTTCCAGAAATCCTGCGGGACCCAGGCGGCAATTGCTCCAGCGATCACGAGGCCGCCAGCGATATCCATCCACACTGCGGCAAAGTCCATGACGAAGTAGTGGCTGATTGCGGTCAGTCCTTTGTCTGAGGTGATTCGCCGCCAAAGCGAGCCTTCCGCGGGAACCGACATGTCCATCTCGGCGTGTCCCTCCATTCGCCCGGCAATGCCTTTCTCGGCCTGGTCCTTTGCCTCCTGAACGAGTTGCGGTCGCAAGAATAGGCGGAAAAGAACAGCGAGAATCGCGACCATGATCGGCGCGGCGATCGCCTCCGCGGCCATGAACTCCCACCCTATGAGCACGATCAGGATGATGCTGAGCTCAAGAACGAGGTTGGTGGATGCCATCTCGAAAGCCATGGCAGCCGTGAAGTTCGCGCCTTTGCGAAAGATCGACCGGGCAATCGCAACGGCCGCGTAGGAGCAGGATGAGGAAGCGGCCCCAAGCGCCAGCGCGGTGCCAATCGAGCGCGGGCTGTCGTCGGGCAGAAGGCGGCTCATCTCCCGGTGCGAGACGATCGCCTGAATGACGGCGGACAGCGCAAAGCCGAGCACGAGTGGCCACAGGATTTCCCATCCCATGGCAAACGCCATGCCAAGCGCGTTCAAAAGTGCCGTAAACATCGGGACGTCCTATACCACAGTCTTGTTCTAGAAATCGGGCCCCTTGCGATTGTTCCGGAGACGAGCCAGCGAGCGCCTGCCGGGCGACATCGTCGTGGAGCGTGTTCATTCTTGAGTCCGTCACACGGGAACCGCAGACCAGTCGCGGGTAGCAGTTCGCCAAGCTTACGCGCGCCGCCAACGCGGAACGTTGGCCCGACAATTAGAAAGCGTGAAGAACTGGCGGTTTACCCCTAAAACGCGCGCAATGCTCCCCCATTTAGAGCCAACTATTTGAAAAGAGCTCTATTGCGCCATTTAACTCTAGCCACGCTATCTATTTGAAAAGAGGACGAATTCGCCCGAGAACGGGGGTCAAACTTAAAGAGGACGCATCTTATCCCTCGGGAGCCTGGAAAAAGGGGTGACCCAGGGTCCAAGGGCGGTTTCTGGCCGTTACAGTGTGTAACGGGCGGCAGCATGGAGAAGCGTCAATCACCCGGCAAGAAATCGTCGCGGCGGCGCTCAAAGCCGGATCACCCTAGTCGAACGATCAAATCGATGGAGCGTGCGCATGTCGAAATGATCGAAGTGCGCGTGAGAAAGAAGCACGATATCGATCTTGGGGAAGTCGCGAACGGTCAGCGCGGACGCGGTCAGGCGTTTGGGTCCGAGTGTAAGACCGGGCAACCGGATTCCGATCCGCGGAAACAGAACTGGATCCGTGAGAATATCCAGGTTATCAGCCCTGCCGCAAAGGCGGCTATGACCGTAGCGATCGGACCCGCAAAGTCCTTTGCAAGAGAACACCAATTCAATGCTGATCTCCAGGTCCCAGGTAACCGTTGGCAAACGTCACCCTTATTTCATTTTCGCTTTTAGGCGCTCCGGCAATTCGTTTCCGAAGACGCACAGAGGCCCGAGCGCGCAAATAAACTCGCCCGAGACAGGGTCGTGAAGGCCACCATCTCTGACGAAGGCAATCAACGCGCCGTCCCGGCCGCTACGTAGCTCGCCATCTTTGATGAACCTGACGATCCCTTGACCGTCGTGGAGATAACCGAAGATGTCTCGGTACCGATCCATGTGCACGGCCGCCATTGGGGTGGGTTTCGCATCGGTTTCAAGGCGTGAGCGACAGATTTGAGCGGCACGGTGCCAGCCGGCGTGCAAAACCGGCAGGCGCCGGTTTCAAGATTTCACTCCCGGTCGCACGCCAGACTTCGTGCTGCGGACGCGCCGTTTGATCTGCGCTTCAAGCCACACATTGCCGCTCGGTTGAGGCTCGCCTGCCTGCACCATCGCGCGCAAGACACGCGCGCAAGCGTCAAGGTCGATGTTCGGGTCCCAAGCGGTCTGCAAGGCCAGGCCTTGCACGCAAGCGATTAGCACGCGCGCGCGCGCTTGGTTCGAACCCTCGGCAGATGCGGAATTTCCATCGAGATTCTCGATCAATTGGGTCAGCAAATGTGCCGGACCATCGACGCCTTCGACGGCAATGCCGCGAATGCGCTCATCGCGCAGGCTTTCCGCCCAGAGCTGAATGGCAATGTCGCGCCACGCCCGCTCTTGCGGCTGGTAGAGCGAGCGCACGAAACGATCGAGTAGCGCCTCCAGCGTGCCGTCCAAGGTCTGCTGTTCGAGCGCCTGCTGAATATGCGCCGCCTCGACCATGTGCCGCTCGAGAGCGATGGCCAGCACGATCTCCGTCTTGCTTTTGAAATAGCCGTAGATGGCGCCGGGGCTCAGCGAGGATTCGCGCACGATGTCCTGCATGCTGGCCGCCTGGAAACCCTGCTTCGCAAAACAGATCAGCGCGGCGTCCAGGATTTGTCGACGCTGCGCCGCGGCACGTTCAGGCGTGAGTTTCGGAACGGCGTGCCTCCGCGCAGGCGACTCTGTAGAATTCATAACCGCGTTGGCCTCTGGCCTTGTCGCCCATGACGAGCGGGCGATATTCGGCGGCACTCAGATCCGCGATCAGCGACAGACTGTTTCGTTCGAGCGCGATTTGCAATTCGCTCGGGCGCGCGCCCCATGTCCAGGCTTCATATGATTTTTGCACGGCGCGGAGGATCGCGTCGGCGCCGACGAAATGCCTGGTGCCGTCGAGAACCGGCGACCGACAGGATGTTCAGCCAGGCGCTTGCGCGACCCTGTTCATGTTCTGCCATAACGTCCGGGATGAGGCCCGCGTAGGCACCTGCGACCCAGTTCCACCAAAACTGCAGGAAGACGAACGCCGCCGCGTAGAGCCAGAGGCTCGCGCCGGGGCCGAACGGAAGTAGCAGCGAGAGGCCGACACAGCTGCCGAGGACTCCCGCGATTAGGAAAAGCCGGCGTCGCCCGCGCCGATGTTGCGAGCGATCGGAAAGCGCGCCTGAGATGGGCGCGACGACGAGAGCCACGACAGCTCCCGCCGCGAGGATGGTGCCACTGATCCCCTCCTTGGCAGCGCTGTCCCCGCCAACGATGACTGCGACCTGATCCGGCACTATGATCGGCATGACCGTCATCCACTGCGCGGACAACGCAAACCAGAGTAGTGACACGATCACGTGCTGCCACATCGTTGCGGTGACCGGCGCGAGCGATGTCGCACCGGCCACGGTCCGCGTCGCTTCTTCACCGGCTATCATCACGTCGGCTCCCAATAGTGGCTTTGTCCCGCACGTGTGCAACGGATGCGCCACGTCTATGAGTTGTTGCGATCTTACGCAAAGATGAATGGCCGCAGGGCCCGCTTTTGCCGTAACCTCGTTCTGACTGGCGTGTGGCCCCGAATTGAGTTCTACGGTAGAGACAACCGCTCGATCGGGCGGCAGAAAGCAATGCCAAATTGCGTGGAATTTCGCCCGAAATCTAACCTTACATAAAATCATCAATGCACGTTAGTGAGGTGAATAAGTCAGCCTAATACCAAGTCTCGCTGATCACGACCGATAGGCCCACTCTCTTGTTCCGATGGAGATGATTTTCCAGGGCATGTCGATGAGCTTGTTCCAGGCGAAGCAGCAGTGGTCGAGAATGTCGTCGTAGGATTTGAAGACGCGGTTCGAGAGCCAGTTGTCGCGCATGAATTGCCAGATGTTCTCGACCGGATTGAGCTCGGGCGATTTCGGCGGCAACGGCAAGAGCGTGATGTTGTCCGGGACGGGAAGCTTCGCCGAGACATGCCACCCGGCCTGATCGAGAAGAACGAGCGCATGCGCGCTTGGTGCGACCGCAAGCGAGATTTCTTCGAGATGCAGGGCCATGGCCTCGCTGTTGCAGGAGGGTAGTACGAGCCCGGCGCCTTTTCCTTCGGCCGGGCAGATGGCGCCGAAAATATAGGCTGAACTCGTCCTCTGGTCGTGCGGCGCCGAAGGCCGTGTCCCGCGTTTCGCCCATCGGCGGGTGACCTTGTTTTTCTGCCCGATCCGAGCTTCGTCTTGAAACCAAATCTCTATCGGCTTGCCAGGAGCCTCTTTTGCGGCGGTCTCCTCCACGAGGGCGAGAAAGTTTTTTTAAAAGCCGCCGCGGCTTCCTCGTCTTGCGCATGATGGCGCGGTCGCGCCGAGAGCTTGCGAAAGCCCATATGCCGCAGCTCGCGGCTGAGCGTCGGCTTGGAGATCGAAACCCGGAACTCTTCGAAGAGCCACTGCGCCAGATCGATCAGCCGCCAGCGGACGACGCCATGCAGGGCGGGAATCGGCCCATCTTCCACGACCTGCCGCAAGGCTTGGCGCTGGCGCTCGCCGAGGATGCTGGGAGCGCCCGGCGCTTTGCCGGTCAAGAGACCATCAGGACCTTTGGCGTTGAAACGGACAACCCAGTCGCGCACGATCTGCACCCCGACCCCGCCGATCCGCGCCGCATCCGGCCGCGAGCCGCCATCATAAATCTCGGCCAGTGCCAAGAGACGCCGGGTCTGATCGGGGTCACGCGATCGCCGCGCCAGCATGCGCAGGCCAATCGTGTCAAAGTCAGAGCGAAGCGGAACCGGAGTTGACATGGCAAACTCTCCCAAAAGCTGTTTGCCATGGTGAATCAGATAAATGCCGATTTCGGGAATCCGCCTCAGGAGTTAAACTTTCAGAGACTTGGTATAAGCTGCTCGACTTCGGCTCGCGTCGAAAAGAGCACCTGACCGGTCCGGCTTCGCGTGATCTGCCGGAAATCGGCATATTTCACTTTCAGTGTCACCGTGCGCCCGCGAATTCTCTGTTGGGCGCGGAAGAAAACCTTCTTGAGATTCGACCACTTAAAGAACCAGATGAAATCCCCGCCGATGAGAAAAGCGATGATTTCATCTCGGCCTTCGAGCACGCTAAGGTGTCGGACGTTGATTACCTCGTGAAGCTCGAAGCCCTAAAGAGTGAGGCGAGGGACGATGAGGTCGCGGTCGCAAGGCTTGATCGCCATCTGCGCGACAAGGTCCGCATACAGCTGGGGTTAACCCCTCGTCCAAATCGCAAAGAGATTAATCGGGCCGATCACGCCAGATCGTTCGGGATTGATCCCAGTCTCGAACTCCCGCCGAACCGGCAGAAGGACGCTCACACCGACCTAGCGCTTCAAACGCTCAAATATCCCGATGAGCTGGAAAGCTTTCTAGAGAAGATCTCCGACGATGCACGGCTCGCGAAGCAGGAGATGGGTGTTTCGACGCTATTTCTCGCGTTTGGATTTTTGGAATGGTACGAAGCCGATCATTCCGACAAAAACGCCTTCGCTCTGCTGCTGCTCTTACCAGTTCGACTTGAGGATAAAAAGGTCAAGGGAAAAACCATCTATTTCCTCTCTGCCCGGGAAGGCGTAGTCGAGGCCAATCTTAGCCTCCAAAAGCTTCTTGAAAAGGACTTCAGTCGTGAACTCCCCGAGTTCGAAAGCAACGAAGAGGATCCGTTCGGTTCCATCGAAACTAATTTGCAAAGGGCGCGCAGCGCTATCGATGGGCTGAAGCGATGGAATATCCGGCGTTGGCTCGTTCTTGGCCATTTTTCGTTTGGTCGGTTTGCCATGTATGCGGATCTCAAGCCCGAGAACTGGCCTTGGCACCCCGCCGACCATGACCTTGTAATGGCGATTTTGAGTGGTGTGGAGCGCACCAATGATGAATTGGAATTGCCGACCATCCCTGCGGATTATTTAATCGATGATCCCGAATGACCCTCCCTCGAAATGGTGGACACCTCTTGTAAGCTCCTGAGGGAGCAGGAAGGTGTTTGATGGGTACGACGCGTCGTCTATTCACGGATGAATTCAAGCGGGAGGCGGTAGAGTTGCTGGCGAGCAGCGGGCGGCCGTTGAGCCAGATCGCCGGGGAGCTGGGGATTGCGGCCTCGATGCTGCGCGCCTGGCGGAACAAGGGTGACGGGGGGCAGGCAGGATCGCCGCGGCGCCCCAATACGCAGGCGGCGATCCCGCCTGCCGGGGCGGATCTGGCGGCCGAAAACGCCCGCCTGCGGCGCGAGAACGAACGCTTGCGCATGGAATGACCCTCCCTCGAAATGGTGGACACCTTTGATAAGATCCTATTGGAGCTGGAAAGGTGTTTAATGGGTACGTCGCGTCGTCAATTTACGGATGAGTTCAAGCGGGAGTCGGTAGGATTGCTGGCGAGCAGCGGACGGCCGTTGAGCCAGATTGCCCGGGAACTGGGGATTGCCACTTCGATGCTGCGCTCCTGGCGGTGTGCCGGTGATCGGGGGAAAGCGGGATCGCCGCGGCGCCTCATGGCAAGCACTTTTTTCGTGCTGAACGGTTCGGTCGGCTGCGGTCGTATGTCCGGCCCTTTCGCGCGGCGCATGGGGCCGCTGGCCCTCGTATGAGGGCATTGAAGTCAAGTTCCGATTTCCGGTCTCGGGTGAACTCCGATTGGAGACAGGGGACTCCCCTGCTAACCTCGTATCCGGTGGGATTCGCGATCTCGGACCAGACGTGCGCGGATGCCGCTTATGTTTGCAAGCCGGTAGAATCTTCGCGGCGCCGCGAAGTTTTGTCATTTACCCACCACCGCGAGGTTGCTGCGCTTTCCGGGATCGTCATTACTGTCGTATTGCGTGGTAAGGTTTCAGACACGGAGCTTAGGCGGGCAGCCTTGCGCCAAATGTGCCGCGAGAGTCGCAAATTGGCGGCGCGGCCCGCCGGGTAAGGCAAATTGATCCCAAGTTCGGGTGAAATTAAAAACCGATACTTGGTATTGAGCGGCAATGCCCGTGCCTCCAGTCGGCGCAACTCCGGTCGGCCACCGTCCGTGTTCTCGTGCACGTGATCGCGGTCAATTCTCAGCCATGGCGGGCGGGGAAGGAGAAGCCGAAATGAACGACACACTGAAGGACGCCATTGCGCTCACGATCATGACGGCGGTATTGCTGCTGGGGGCCAGTATTTATTTTTTCACTCTGTATCTCGCCTATCTGACCAGCTTTGGAAGCCTTCTTTTGACTCTCTTCATTCCCGACTTGGGTCAGCTTTTTTGGCTTTGGATCGTATGGGGAACAAACCGGCGTCTTCTTCAACTGGTTCACGATCGCGTGCCTGGTTTGGCTTGGTCTGGTCGTTCTGAGTTTGGCCGTTCTGGCAAAGACTTGAACCGACGCGCAATGATTTCGCGTGAGGCGCTTTTGGACAAAGATCACGACCGGTTTTGGGCTTCATGCGGCGGCGATTGCGGGCGATTGCGGCGGCCGCGCGCGGGGGTGCCGGTGACACCGTCCAGCTTGGAAGCTTGTCGCGCTGCGTTGGGTCTTGCGGCGGCTGTGACGCCGCCACTAAACGGGATGTTGCTTTCCTCGGAACCCTTTTGTGTCCACGAACTCTTTGGGCTTCCTGATCACATAGACCAGGCTGGAGCGGCTCAGGGTGCGGGCGCAGGCGCGGACGTGGCTCCCCGGCGTTCTCCGACACACTTGGAATCAAACGTGACAGCAGGCCGGAGGCGTAGCCGATCTGAAGACTTGTGATCAGCACGACGAATTCAAGAAGCGTGCGCAGCAGGCTGTGCCCGAAATAAGCGGAACTTGCGACAACCATTGCGAGCGAGAGCGCAAACGCCGGGGCCAGAACCGGAACCCTGAAAAATCGCCCGAGGGTCGCCCCTAGCAGGACGCTCCCGATTATTAGGATCGTCACGCGACGTCTCTTTAATAACGCGGTGGTGTTTCTGGAATTTGGAGATAATACTCAGCTCGCTTTTAAATAGGTCAACACGCAATAGTGATCGCGGCCACCCGTGGCACATGGCATGGCGGCGCGGCCAGAGTGAGCGCGGGCGCGGCCGACCGGCTGGGCAATGCGAAGACGGAAAAATCGCCTAGGCGAACGCAACACCGATCTGCGTAGCTGGGAGGGGCGAAGTGGGGGACTGACGCGGCAGGGGTGGCTATTCGGTGGCGAGTCCCTTGTCTCTTCGGTTTGCAAAGCGATTATAACCCATTGAAGTGTATGGGGCGTTTTTTGCCCCAGTTTGCAAAATAAGCGAACGAAATCAATGTCTCAACAGGGACTCTTCTCTATTCGGGCGGTGGTGGTCAAGCGCTTTCAGGCTAATAACTCCAATTTTTGTCGCTCGCGGGCCCGCGCTTCTCTTCGGGATCAGCCGCTGGCTCTCCCAGCATGGGATCAGCAGGAAGAGACGGAACAATCTGACTCGCGTACTGATCGCGGTAGAGCGATCGACACAAGAGTCCAAAGCGAACTCGTCTCATCCATCGTCCCGCGAGGGACATCGTTGCGCTGGATTGTGGTTTTGTCGCTCCGACAGTTTGGCGTTCGTCGCTCAGATTGTCGGCGCCATTTCCCTTGTCCAGCGGAACTCGGTTCCATCACTCCACATGCGATGCATAATCACGGCGAGCCGTCGGGCCAGTGCGACGATGGCTTTTTTCTGCCCCCGACGCTTGGCAATGTTCATTGCCCATGCCTTCAGCCACGACCATTTCTGCCCGCGGGTCAGCATGACCTGCGCGGCCTCATAGAGCAGCGCTCTCATGGCCTCGTCGCCACATAACGAGATTCGCCCAACGCGATGGCTCTCGCCGGACTGATTGAGAACCGGCGTCAGCCCGAGGGATGGCCCAACAGCCTTCGAGTTCCTGAAGCGCGCTGGAACGTCGACCGTGCTGGATACGACCGGACCCACGCCAGGGATGGTCATCAACCGCTGACAGACTTCATTGTCGCGCGCGAGCAGGAGAACCTTGCGATGCAGCTTGGCAAACTTTTCACGCAAGACCCGGCGCGCGGCGAGTAAAGGCTCCATAATATCGGCGAACTCCGGCACTCCCTCGACGAGGTCGTGGATCCGCTGCTCGAAACCGACAACGATTCCGACTTTCAGTCCAAAATTGCGCAACAAACCACGGATATCGTTCTCGATCGCAAGAGCCTTTTCCTGGAGTATCTTTCGAGCGGCGAGGAGCGCCCTTCGTTTCTGGCTTGCAAGCGTCTTGACGTGCACGGGTCGGAATAAGCCGAACTCGCATCATCTGCGCGATCCCGCGCGCGTCGTTGCGATCGCTTTTGTTGACCTGCGCCTTGAGAAACGCCTTCGCGTGTCGCGTTTCGATGCAGATCGCCGGGACTCCTGCTTCCGCCAATCCACTGAACAGCCACTGCGACAGAGGCCCAGCTTCGAGACCGACACGTTCAAGCCGCCATGCGGGATCGCAAAGAACAGCGAGAAGGTCTTCGGGGTGACTTACCACCTTCATTTCACGGCAAATCCTGCCCGCCTCGTCGACGATGCATAGGGACGTTTCTTTGACCGACACGTCCAATCCGGCATAGTGTTTCATGCTGCGCTCCTCCCATGATGCTTGCGGCTGCTCAACACAGACCACGTCCACCATCAACCTGAAGCGCAGCACCCTTCACCCCCACGAAGGGCAAGCCGACCGGCCGAATACCCAATCTGACTCCGTCAATCCCGGTTCGAATCCAGGTCCCCCAGCCACGAATTCCTCCCTATATCGCCTCATATTTTTGGTTTTGGCAATCGCTGGAATAGCCACGGAATTTCCGTAGGTTAGCTTTCGGGCGATCACGACAACGCCAACCAGAGACGAAAAATGCCCTAGATTCTCGCCCGAACGGCCGCAGGGTCTCTCAAGGCCGTTTTCGAGTTGTCGGATGTGGAGCGTTTGGCCTGGATCTTGATGGAGATTTAGGCGGGGAAGCCAAGGAAACAGCGTTGTTCCTTCCAGTCATGCGGCAGGTTTTTGCTCAGTCGCAGCAGCCGGCTCGGCGTCAGCGCGTTGGATTGACTGCCCGCGAGGGGCGCACGCACGATTTCAGGGCCGAGATAGGACAATCGAACAAGCGAAGTGATCCGGCCCTTATTCAATCCGAGGCGTCCGCTCATCGCCTCGATGCTGTCGTCCGATCCTGAGAGGAGCTGGATTCGGATTGTGAAAGCATCTTTGATCAGTTCGACGAGGCCTTCGTTGACTTCCGTCCCGGCACCATTCGCGATGGCGAGGCGTTTTCCCTTGCCGGCGCGTCGCAGCTTCGCTTCGATCGACAGGGTGATGGGGTCGATATCAGGCCTTTGGCTCCCTCCTCCCGCTTCCAGTGCCGCGGCGATTTTCGCGCGGTTCAGCCAGATGTCGATCCGATTGGCCGCAATGGTTACCCGTTCGACAATGTCCAGGACGAGGCTTTTCATCTCGACGGGCGGCATGGCGAGCCATCGCTTGGAAAGCGTGCAAGCGTTGCGCAAGGCCGCATCAAAGGCGCGAGTTCTCAAGATCGAGCGGTGTGAGCGCATCACCGATGTCGGTGCTTGACGAGAAAAACGCCCCCAGTCGGTCGAGCACCAACGCCTCGATGTCCCCCCCCGGGGCGCGCATTCCTTTCTGGGTTTGCGGGTGATCTCCAGTGAGAAGCGACGCCGAGACGTAGTAGCGGTATCGCTTGGCCTTCTTTGTGGCGTGGGTCGGCGTCATAGGGTTGCCGTCGGCATCGACGATCAGACCTAACCAACAGGCTCGGCGCCTCCGCGCCCACCGCCAAAGAGCGCTCCTGCCGATGAACCGCAAGCTTGTTCTGGACGATCTGCCAAAGCTCCGGATCGAGGATGGCCTCGTGCTGGCCGGGGTAGATGTTGTCCTTATGCGCGACCTCGCCCCGACAGAGCCGGTTCTGCAGCATCAAATAGAGGGCGCCGCGGGAGAAATGTTGGCCGCCGGCCAGCCGTCCGCCGGCTCCTTCACGGCGCTTGCTCACAATCCCCAGCCGGTCGAGTTCGGCCCTGAGCAGCAAGACCGAGCCCAGTTCCGCATAGCGTCGAAAGATCAACCGGACAGTCAACGCCTCAGTCTCATTCACGGTCAGCTTGCGCTCCTTGACGTCGTAACCGAGCGGCACATTCCCGCCCATCCACATGCCCTTCTTCTTCGACGCCGCGATCTTGTCGCGGATGCGCTCGCCGGCAATCTCTCGCTCGAACTGGGCGAATGACAGCAACATGTTGAGCGTCAGACGCCCCATGGAGGTCGTCGTATTGAACTGCTGCGTTACCGACACAAAGGACGCATTGTGCGCATCGAAGATGTCGACAATCTTGGCGAAATCTGAAAGCGACCGCGTCAGCCGGTCGACCTTGTAGACAACGACGATTTGAACCTTCCCGGCCTGGATATCCTCCAGAAGCCGCTTGAGGGCCGGCCGCTCCATCGTCCCGCCGGACAGGCCGCCGTCGTCGTACATGTCGCTAAGCGCGATCCAGCCGGCATGACGCTGGCTCACGATGTAGGCCTCGCAAGCCTCCCGCTGGCGTCGAGAGAATTGAATTCCTGCTCGAGGCCCTCGTCGGACGATTTTCGGGTGTAAATCGCGCAGCGGATGGTGGACCCGGTTCGTGCGAGATCAGCCTTCGCCATCGCCCTCCCCCGCCCTTGAGTGAGAATCCAGCTGCCGCCTGAGGCCGAAGAACCGCGGACCCGACCAGCGGGCGCCGGTGATCTTTCGCGCGACCACGGAAAGGGAATGGTAGCGCTGACCGCGCCACTCGATGCCGTCGGCATGGATGAGGGCCGTGTGGGTGACCCCGTGCCACTCCCGCACGAGCCGCGTGCCTGGCCTCAAGGAGATCAGCGGCGCGGGTGTGACCGAGCCGCGGCTTAGCGAATCGGCGCCGGCCTGCTCCAGCTTCCGTGCGGTCGCCATGGAGAGGCCGCCATACGCCCTCTCCTGAAGCTTGTACGTGATCCCTCGGATCAAGAGGTCACGGGAGAGCCGCATCGGCGGCGGCATGCGATGAAGCCGCCGCCACTCGCCGCGCAGCTCGAAGTTGGTCACCTCCGAGAGCCGCACGAGCGCCTTTGCGACATCGATCGCCCGTTTTTCCATGTCACCGAGCGCGCCGCGTTTCGATGCGGTAGCGGCGAACGCCGTCATTGGGCTTCAAGGATGTTAGCGAAGTGCCGGGCTTCCTTTTCACCGTGCCCGCCAGGAACCCGCGCACGCTGTGCTGCTGCCAGTCGGTCGCCTGCATCATTTCTTCGATACTGGCCCCTTCGGGTTGGCTCAGCGGGGTGAGCACGCGCTCCTGCTTGGTCACTCGCGCCGCCCTTGGTTTGTCAGCCCTCAACGGCGTCTTGGCGGCGGCGACTCGCTCGGCCTTCGATTCAACGAGATCACGTCGGTTTCTTGGCGTTGGCAGCAGGAGACGTGACCTTGCGCCGGGATGCCGTCTTCGATTGGGCGCTCCCCTTCTTAGGTGCGGTGCTCTTCGTGTTCCGGGATTTTATGGAAAGGGTCGACATGGTATTAGGCTCCGTTGGTTCGCGGCGCCGGAATTGACGCTTGCACGACCCAAAGCCCCGCACATCGCGAGGCGAGCCCTAGGTGTTTCACCGGGTGGCCATGTCCACCGGCCGGCACCCATAGCAATGCGTCCTTTGCGGCAGAAGTCCAGTCGATTTTTGAGCCGCGGTGCTTGAGGCGTCTCAGTCGAGGGGCTTGTCAGCCGACTGACCGGGGCCCCTGCCCGCCTATTAAACGGCGCACAGAGGGACTGCGTATACGCAGGTGCTGTCGACGTCACGCAGGTCGATAAGCTCAGTCACGGTTGCACAAGGGAGAATTCCATCGCAGGGGGTTCGAGTCGGAGGCCCGCTACAGCTATTCCCCCCCACCAGAGGCCGCCGAGTTTCCCCTGCGATTGCAAGGCGCCTGTCCCTGCCGTAGTCACGCGGGATCCGCGCCTGCTTTGTAATTGCCTGCAAGAGCGTAACCGCCACCGGAAACATGACATGCTCCTCTCGATCCGACCAATGCAATGGGCAAGGCTGCCTGAACTGCACCAGACACCAGCGCTCGACGACAGCGACCTGGATTGTCTTGAGGAACTCCGGGACGTCCTGGCCCGGCACGGCAAACTGGCCCGTTTCGCCGTGCATCTCGCGCACCGGCATTTCCAGCTGGCGCCGGACGAAGTCCTGATCGAGCGCCCGGACCCCGACGGGCGGACGCAGCACGTTACTGTCGCCCATCTGTCCGATGAGCCGCTGGCGCGGCCAACCACATGGCTGTTCGAGCAAGGCCCGGAAATGCGCCTCTCGGACGCAGTCTACTGTGTCTGCGTGTCGGATCCCAACAAGACGGAAGCCTGCATTCGGCACGGCAAGAGTCGGTCCCCGACCGCCGCTCACCAGAAGAACGAAGCTGCGAGGGACAAACGGATCTCTGAAGAAAAGGCCCGGTACGAACAGGGTGGCCCGATTGCAGGCCACAACGAACCGGGACGGGAGAGATGAAGCATAACGCGCGCGAACGTTTGTTATCGCATACGGATTGCCGAGTTTCCGTTGCGATTTCAAAGTGCCTCTGTCTGCCATCAGCCGGAGAACGCCTTCGCATAGGTCGCCTCGATCCTTGCAACTTCGTCCTCGGTCAACTCGGCGAATTCCCGTTCCCGTGCACGCCGGGAGAGCGTGCCGTCGTTCTGGCGGAGAAAGCGAAACAGGAGATCGGCCGTGGTGTCGGGCATATCGACGATGTCCTCAACCTGCTGTCTGAAGCTGTCATAGCCCTTTAGAAAACTGGTCTCGGCGGGAAGGTCCACTTCGATCGTCCGCTCGACGCATTCATAAAGAAACTCCGCATGCGGCGTCGCGTCGAAGAAGCGGTAGTAATCGCCCGTATCATTCAGGACGCGGACATTCCCTTTGTCGGTCGGCTCCCACTCGATCAGTGGCAGCAGCCGCGCCGAGTAGCTTTCCAGGATTTTGCGGTAATCATTGATCCTGTCGAGAATCGCCGCCGAGACGGGGAACACCATGCCGGGCGGGTTGAAACCTTGCTCGGCCAGGACGTGGTGAATAAGGTACCGGTGGAGCCGTCCGTTGCCATCCTCGAAGGGGTGAACGTAAACGAAGCCGAAGGCGAGTGCGGCTGCCGCGAGTACCGGATCGAGGTGGCGCGCGGCGGTCCGGTCGAAAACAACCAGCCCCTCTATCAGGGACTGCAGGTCTTCATGCCGGGCGCTGATATGGTCCGGCAGCGGCATACCGGTTTCGCGGTCATGTTCGCCGACGAAGCCCCCCTCATGACGCAGGCCCAAACGCACATAGCGCGCGTCGCCGATCACGATGCGCTGCAGGCGAAGCAATTCGTCGAGGTCGATCGGCCGACGTCCGGCTTCGCCAATGGCCCTCCCCCAGCGCTGAATGCGATCCTGCGGCGGATGCTCGCCTTCGATGGCAAAGCTCGATTTGGAATCCTTCAGCAGCAGGAACGCAGCGGTACGCGCGAGCAGGTCGCGGGGCACATTCGCCACTGCGGCGCGCGCCCGTTCGGCCAGATCGCGCGCAGTGAAGGCTCGGAGCGCTTCTGTGCGGAAGATCATCGGGCAGAAAGACGGCGTGCCCGGCAGGTTGTTTTTGACGCGATGGCGCGACGACGTCGTGGCAGCCGCCGCCCATTGCTGGTCGGGATCGACGACGAGGGCATAGGCGCCTTTCTCGGCCGGAGGCAGGTCGAGTTCCGTTCCGAGCAGCCACTCATAGAGGAACCAGATGCGACGGGCATAGGAACCGGTCGGTGTCGCCCTGACGATCGCCTCGATTGGTCCGGGTCCTGTGGCTCGAAAGAGCGATTTCAGGACGAGAAGATCGAGCCCTTCATATTTCAGAGCGAAGCTCAGATGCCCTTCGAGAGTCTCCGGGGGAGCGTGCCGGGGTGTATAGATATTCCATCCGTCCTGCTGGTAAAGCTTGTGCCGCTGGCCGATTGCCGAGAGCGTACGCGGCGCCGGGGCTCTCAGCCGCAATGCGTCGATCAGGGCGGCATACCCAACGGGCGTCGCCAGCTCCGGGAGCCGTCGATCCTGAAAAACTGTAACAGGGCCTGAAAAATCGTTCTTAAGGATGTTCCCCATGAAAAACGCATCCTGCTCGTGAATTTTCGTTCCAGGATTACTATACCATGAAAAACCGTAACATTCCATGAAAAACCATAACTAGACGGCGATTTTTTGAAATTCCATACAAACACACCTCCAGGGGTGAATCTCTGAGAAAAGGTCCACTACGAACGGGCTCTCCAATTCCGAGGCTCAACGAGCTTGGATGAAAAGGTGAGGCTTCGCTCGCCACGCCAGCATTGAGCCCTCTGTCGAGGGAATTGCATTGCCAAAATCCATCGAAGGCGGCATGCTCAGACTTAGCAAGACCGGCATTCGATGGGTGTTGGTTAAAGATCTGCTCGGGGCACTGTTAGTCAGCGAAAGCGGCGCATTGGCAAGAAGGGCGCTGCGAGACGCGCGTGGGCGGTGACAGACGTCGGCTGAATTTTGCTAACGTAGCGTTCGACGTTGATTATGGTAGCATCCGCTTTTTACCATTCCCCGTTTCATTGAGCTGAAAATGCGCAAATCGATCCTTCCGGTCTTAGGCATGGCGCTATTTTTCTGGGCCGTCCCCGCGCATGCACAGAAATCTTTCGTAACCGATGAGCTGACGAGCGACGCGACCCGGCTCGAACTAAACGTCGGCAAGGATTTGGGCACCCTTGCCACCCAGCCGCTTGCAAAATTACGCAGGGATGCCGACCAGCTGCTCGCGCGCAAGGATTTCAAGACCGCGGTCAAATATCTCGCGGCGATCATTACGGCAAATCCAAAGGATGCAGGTGCTTGGCTTAACTATTCGCGCGCGGCAATCGCCGCTGGCGATGATGATCATGATCTCCAGCAGACCGGCACGGCGGCCGCCTATATCGCCTATCAGCACGCAAGCGATAAGCCACAGCGCGCCCTCGCTCTTGCCTGGCTTGGCGAAATCTACGCGAAGAGAAGCATGTGGCGTCCGTCGCTCGATGCCTATCGCGCGAGCCTCGATCTCGCGGACATCCCCCTGGTGCGCAACATCTATGAGGATTTGCGCGAAAAGCATGGGTTTCGCATCGTCGATTACAAAATCGACAATGAGTTGGCATCGCCTCGGGCGTGCTTCCAGTTTTCCGAGCGTCTTGGATTCGGCAAGGTCGATTTCGCGCCCTTCGTGACGGCATCGGGTTTCGCCACTGCCGCGATCTCGACCGAGGATCAACAGCTCTGCGTCGAAGGCCTGAGGCACGGCGAACATTACAAAATCGTGTTGCGTCAGGGCCTCCCCTCCTCGACCGGCGAAGCCCTGCTCAAATCGGCGGATTATGAACTCTACGTCCGCGATCGTTCGCCTCACGTGCACTTCACCGGCAAGAATTACGTGCTGCCGCGTGTGGGGCAGGAAGGCATTCCTGTCTTATCCGTCAACACGCGAAAAATCGGCATCGAAATCGTACGGATCGGCGATCGCAACCTTTTGCCGACGATAAGATCCGAAGATTTTCTTGCTCAGCTCTCGTCCTACCGGATCAAGCAATTGATCAACACCGATGGCAAGAAAATCTGGTCGGGCACGCTCAGCGCCAGTCCAGAACTCAATGTCGACGTGACAACCGCTTTCCCGGTCATCGAGGCGGCCGGAAAGCTCGATCCCGGTGTCTATGTCATGGTCGCAAAGCCGGCCGACGATCAGGCCGCCGCGACCAGCGGCGACGAGGAAAGCGGCGACACGGCGGCAACCCAATGGTTCATCGTCTCGGACCTCGGACTTACCTCCTTCACCGGCAAGGACGGCATTCACGTGTTCCTGCGTTCATTGGCAAGTGCCCTGCCGATCGCTGGAGCCGACGTGCGCCTGGTCGCGCGCGACAACGAGATTCTGACCTCAAAAAAGACGGATGCCGCCGGCCACATCCAATTCGATCCAGGATTTTCGCGTGGCACGGGAGGGGTCGCGCCCGGTCTTCTCGTCGCCGAGGACGGCAAGGGCGATTATGGTTTCCTCGACCTCGCGCAGCCCGCGTTCGACCTCACCGATCGCGGCGTCAAAGGACGCGCGGGGACGGCCACGCTCGATGCTCTGGTCTTTACCGAACGCGGCGTCTATCGATCCGGCGAGACGGTTTTCATCTCCGCGCTGTTGCGCGATGGGCTTGGCACCGGCGCACCTGCCCTGCCGCTCACCCTCATCGTCAAACGCCCCGATGGCGTCGAATATAAGCGGGTCCAGGTCGAAGATCAGGGAGATGGCGGCCGCAGTTTTGCGCTCTCGCTGCTGCCCGGCATTTCGACAGGGACCTGGCGCATCGAGGCTTTTGCCGATCCGAAAGCGGCTCCGGTCGGGCGAACGAGCTTCCTTGTCGAAGATTATGTGCCTGAGCGTCTCGAATTTTCGTTGACCCCGGCCGCGACGACGGCGCGGGCTGGCGATACGGTCGAGATTGCCGCGGTGGCGCGCTACCTCTATGGCGCAGCCGGCGCAAATCTCGAAATCACCGGTGACGTTCAAATCAATGCCGCGGGCCAATCGCAATTGCCCGCCCTCGCGGGCTTTGCAGCCGGGTTGCAGGACGAGCCTTTCGAGACGATCAGCAATGAGATCGAGGATGTCGCGACGACTGATGCCAAGGGCACGGCGAAGATTCTCGCGCCAATTCCCGAGGTCACTGCGGCACGCCCCCTTGAGGCGAAGATCATATTGCGCGCCGGCGAGCCAGGCGGGCGCGCGGTCGAACGCTCCCTGGTCCTGCCGATCCTGCCGAAGGGCGGCCTGATTGGCGTCAAAAAGAATTTTACCACTTTGAGCGACGGCGCGGCGGCGAGTTTCGACGTCATCGCGATTGGCGCAGACGGTGCTCGCGTCGCCCGCAAGGGTGTCGCCTGGTCGCTGTACCGGATCAGCGATGATTACCAATGGTACCGGACCGACGGGCGCTGGAATTTCGAACGGGTCAAATCATCGAAGCGAGTAGCCGACGGAACGATAGACCTTTCCACTAAAGCGCCGGCAAAAATTTCCGCCATCGTCGGACTTGGCGAATACCGGCTCGATCTTGCAAGCGACAATAGCCGCGATCAGCCAACGAGTATTACCTTCGAGAGCGGCTGGTCTGGCGAGGCAAGCGCACAAACACCCGATCTTCTCGATATCAGTCTCGACAAGGCAAATTATAAACCGGGCGAGGAGATGCGGGTAAGCATCGCCTGCGGTTTACCGGCACCGCGACGATCGCGATTGTCGGCGAGAGTTTGAACACTCTGACGACGCTCGATCTGAAAGAGGGCGACACGACCAAGTCGATTCCAGTCGCGGGTGAATGGGGCGCTGGCGCTTATGCGGTGGTGTTGGCCCATCGTCCGCTCGACAAGGCGGCCAACCGCATGCCGGGCCGGGCAATCGGCCTTGCCTGGTTTGCCATCGATGCAGACGCCCATAAGCTCGATGTGAGCCTCGCGCCGCCGGCCAAGGCGCGGCCGCGTGAACCGCTGACCATTCCGGTTGAAATCAAGGGCTTGGCGTCGGGAGAAGAAGCCAGAGTGATCGTCGCGGCGGTCGATGCCGGCATTCTCAATCTCACTCATTATGAAGCGCCCGATCCGCGCGGCTATTTTTTCGGTCAGCGGCAATTGACCACGGAAATCCGCGATCTCTACGGTCTTTTGATCGATGGAATGCAGGGCTCGCGCGGGGCGATCCGATCGGGCGGCGATGCGTCCCCCGGCCTCGGCAGCGAACGTCCGACTCAGGAGCCGCTTGCCCGCTTTTCGGGCGTGGTCAAAGTAGGCCCTGACGGCCGGGCCCGGATCATTTTCGATCTACCCGCCTTCAACGGCACCTTGCGGGTAATGGCCGTTGCCTGGACAAAAACCAAGGCGGGCGGCGCCAGCACTGATGTCATCATTCGCGATCCTGTTGTCGTGCAGGTAACGGCGCCGCGTTTTCTTTCGCTTGGCGATCGGTCGCAATTTTTTGTGCAAATCGATAATGTCGAAGGAAAGCCCGGCGAGTATGCCCTCGATCTCGACGTACACGGCCCCCTCTCGGCGCCGGCCGATACCTTGCACCGCAAGGTCAAACTCGACGCCGGAGCGCGCAAGGCGCTGACTGTCCCGGTCACGGCCTCAGGGGTTGGCCGTGCCGCCGTCGACCTCAAGCTGGCCGGCCCCGGCCTCGAGGCGCCGCAGACGCTCGCGCTTGATATTTTGCCCGGCACGTCCGAGCTTTATCGCCGCACAGTGCGGACGCTCGCGCCGGCAACGAGCCTGAATGTCTCCAACGACCTCATCGCTGATTTCGTGCCCGGTACAGGGGCGATTTCGCTCGCTGTGTCGCAACTTGCCGGAATAGATGTTCCAGCCCTTCTTCAGGCGCTTGATCGCTATCCTTACGGCTGTACCGAGCAGATCGTCAGCCGCGCCCTGCCCCTCCTTTATGTGAACAAGCTTGCCAAGAGCGCCGCGCTCGGGATCGACTCTGACGTCGATCAGCGCATCCGCGAGGCGATCGAACGCGTGCTGGCGCGCCAGGATTTAAACGGCGCCTTCGGCCTCTGGTCGTCGAGCGATTCCGAAGACATGTGGCTGCATGCCTTCGTCACCGATTTCCTGACCCGCGCGCGGGAAAATCATTTTGACGTGCCGCAGAAGAAATTCGATGCCGCGCTGGAGCGGCTGCGCAATCTTCTTGCCAATTCAAACGACATTGGCGCGGGGCAAGGTGCCCCGATCGCCTATGCCGCTTATGTTCTGGCGCGCAATGGCCGCCAGGTTATGGGCGATTTGCGCTACCTCGCCGACGCCAAGATTGACTCATTCGAGTCCCCGCTCGCGCGTGCCCAACTTGCCGCAGCCTTGGCTCTTCTGGGCGACCGCACCCGCGCCTCGGCGGTCTTCAGCAAAGCGACGGATCGTTTGAGCACGATCGGCAATCCGCTTTACTCCAGTCCCGATTATGGTTCCCGGCTGCGCGATGGCTCCGGGGTTCTCGCGCTGGGCATCGAAACCCAAATGCCTGCCGCCGAAATTCTACGCATATCGAAGGTTGTCGAAGACGCGCGTGCGAAAACCTCTCTCACCAGCACGCAGGAAAATGCGTTCATGGTCCTCGCCGCCGAGGCGCTCGCCGACAAGACGGAGACCTCCGCCCTCTCGATTGACGGCGTGCCCCATGCGGGCGCCTTCTTCAAGAGCTGGCGCGCAGCCGCGCTCGACAAGAAGACTGTCACGATCGCCAATAGCGGGCAAGCACCGGTGAGCGTGGTTTTGACCACGTCCGGCAATCCGCTGACCCCGGAGCCAGCCGCGCAACAGGGTTATCGAATCGAGCGCGCGTATTATTCGCTGGCTGGAACGCCCATCGAGCCGGCCGCGCTGATCAAGCAGAACGACCGCTTTGTCGTCACTTTAACGGTTACTGAAAGCGAAGCCGCGTTTGCCCGGCTGCTCCTCGTCGATCATTTGCCGGCGGGACTCGAAATCGACAATCCCGATCTCTTCGAGGGCGGTTCGATCGAGGCGCTGTCCTGGCTCAAGAAAACCGTCGAGCCGGCGCACACCGAATATCGCGATGATCGTTTCGTCGCGGCCTTCAATCGCGACGGGCATGACAAGGCGACCTTCTCCATTGCCTATGTCGTGCGCGCGGTGACGCCGGGACATTATGTCCTGCCGCCCGCGACGATCGAGGACATGTACCGTCCCGAACGATTCGGCCGTACCGCTTTTGGAGCAATCGATATCGCCGCACCCAAATGAAAATGGTTCAGGTGAAACACTTTGGCAGGATTGCCGCGCTCGTCCTTACATTGACGGCGCTCGGCCTTGCCGTTCCCGCGGCCTTTATACATTATCTCCATTCATTTGGCCCGCTCAACCTCGATGCGCCGACCCAAGGATCGAGCATCGTGGTCGACCGCAATGGCCAGCTCTTGCGGGCCTTCACGACGCCGGATGGGCGCTGGCGGCTTCCCATCCTGACGGGTGATATCGATTCCCGCTTCATGGCGATGTTGATTGCTTATGAAGACCATCGTTTCAGCACCCATCACGGAGTTGATTTTCTGAGCCTCGGACGTGCCGCGTTGCAATGGGCAAGTCACGGCCATATCGTTTCGGGCGGCTCGACACTGACGATGCAAGTGGCCCGGCTCATCGAGCCGCCCGCAGAAAAATCTATGGCGGCGAAGCTCGCGCAAATGCTGCGTGCCGTTGAGATCGAGCAAAAGACAAGCAAGACCGGCGTCCTTAATCTTTACCTCGCCCTCGCGCCTTATGGCGGCAATATAGAGGGGCTGAGGGCGGCGAGCCTTGCCTATTTCGGCCATGAGCCTGGGCACCTGTCAATAGCCGAGGCGGCGCTTCTGGTTGCTTTGCCGCAATCGCCGGAAACCCGGCGGCCGGACCGTTATCGGGAGGCCGCGCGTGCGGCTCGCGACACTGTCCTCGACCGGGTTTTCGCACGCGGCGTGATCAGCGCAGCCGAACGTGACGCGGCCAAGCGCGAAGCTGTCCCCAGCAAACGCCGGGCATTTCCGATGCTCGCCGCGCATGCCAGCGAGGCAGCGCTCCGGAGCGCGCCGCAGCAGCTTATCTACCACCTTACGCTTGAGGCAAAACTGCAAGCCTCGCTCGAAGGTTTGGCGCATGAGGCGGCGGCGACGCTTGGACCCGGACTGTCTTGCGCGATCCTCGTCATTGACAACGCGAGCGGCGAGATTCGCGCTCATGTCGGCACGGCAGACTATTTTTCGCAAGAGCGCGCCGGTTCGATCGATATGACCGAGGCCATCCGCTCGCCCGGCTCCACATTGAAACCTTTGATTTATGCGTTTGCTTTTGAAAATGGTATCGCCCATCCTGAAACCGTTTTGGACGATCGGCCAACACACTACGGCATCTACGCGCCGGAAAATTTCGACCACTCCTTTCAAGGCACGGTTACGGCACGCCACGCCCTGCAAATGTCCTTGAATCTGCCGGCGGTCGAATTGCTCGCCGAAATTGGTCCAGCCTATTTCATCGCGCGTTTACGCAATGCCGGCGCACGGATCACGCTGCCGGACGAAGCCGCTCCGGGGCTTGCCACCGGTTTGGGCGGGCTTGGAATCACGCTTCGCGATCTCGCAGCGCTTTATGCTGGACTGGCGCGCGGTGGAGACGTGCCTGCTCTGACCGAAATGGCGCGGGACGTCGCGACGGCGGAAGCGCAGGCGCGGCGAATGATCGGGCCGGTCGCAAGCTGGTATGTCGCCGACATTCTGCGTGGCGTGCCGCCGCCGCTCAATGCGCCTTATGGGCGCATCGCCTTCAAGACCGGAACTTCCTATGGCTATCGCGATGCTTTCGCGATCGGTTTCGACAAGGCCCATACGATTGCAGTCTGGCTTGGGCGGCCGGACAATGGAGCAGTCTTCGGGCTCGTCGGGCGTCAGGCCGCCGCGCCGGTGCTCTTTGACGCGTTCACAAGGCTTGGCGCCGAGCACGAGTTCCTAGCGCCGCCTGCCGGTATTCTCTCCGGCCGCACCGCCTCTCTTCCCCCGCCCTTGCGGCATCTGCGCAAGGACGCACCAAAGACTCTCGCTGCCGCGGCGATAGCACAAGTGAAGATCGCTTTTCCGCCGGATGGTGCCCGTGTCGATCTCGGCCTAAGCGATCCCGTGCCGCAAGGGCCCCGCCCTGGCGCGCGCCTGGCCTTGAAAGCCGAAGGCGGAGTTTTGCCGCTGCGATGGATCGTCAACGGCACGCCAGTCGGCGACCCGGACTTGCGCCGGCAAACGGCGTGGACGCCTGATGGGGCGGGCTTTGTCCGCGTGTCGGTCATGGATGCCCAAGGCGCAACAGACAGCGTGCTGGTGCGCCTTGAGTAAGCCGCAGCGATACCCGCCGACGATTGTCCCCAACTGGTAGCAACGGCATTAAGGAACCTTACCGGTTTCGCTGGCCTATAATATTGACAAGACCAGCAATCGCCTGCTTGGCATCGACGGCAGTTGGACCGAGGCTTTCGCCTACGACGCCACCGGCAATATGGTAAGTCATTCGTCGCCGTTCGCCGATTTCCGCTACGACTATGACGCGTGTGCGATGAAACACAGGTTTCGGGGGTTAGTGCAAAACCGCGCCGGAGTTATAAATCTTAATGGCAAGCTCAATAAGTTCCCGAAGGATTCCGCCACCAAACATTGCACTAACAATAAGCATCGCAGATGGGGGCGGCCGCGCGCCAGACAACGGTCGAAGGCTGGTGGCGGCGAGCGATGGCCGCGGGTTCGTCGCCAGCCAGGACGAGATGGTTGGCGGCACGCGCAAGGGCAAACTGCTTCTTTCCGTTGGAAAGCCGGCGACCGCCGCGCTCATTGTCCCCGCTGACGGCGATTATGTGGCGGTGATTGGCGAAAACCGGAAGCTCCTGATCTTTCCGCTTGCACAGCTACCTGAAATGGCGCGCGGCAAGGGCGATGTCCCGGTCATTGTTGAAATAGAAGGAGCGGCGTTGCTCGCCTCGAGCCTGTAGGCTTTGGGTGTCGATTCCACGAGAGGAAAGCAACGCCATGAACAGACTTATCACATCCACCGCGATTCCGACGAGAGAGTTGAAGATCGAGGCGCTGGCGAGCATGTCGGCGAGCTTTGAGAGATTTTGCCTGGCCTCCGGGGTCGAGGCTCTCGCCGAAATGATGGAGGCGGATGCGCGGGGCGCCTGCGGTCCGCGCCATGCACGCGGCGAGAGCCGGCAAGCGCATCGGTGGGGCAAGACGAAAGGCAAACTCGGCTTCCACGGCGGCAAGGTCGAGATCGAACGTCCCCGGCTTCGCGGCTTTGACGGCAAGGAGCAGGCTCTTCCGAGTTGGGAAGGGGCGACGAAGGAAGACTGGCTCGGCCAATGGGCGATGAACCAGATGCTGATCAATGTCTCGACGCGCAAGTTCCAACGTTCGATACGCTTGCCTGAAGGCGACGTGCCGGCGCCCAAGGGCTCTGGCCTGTCGAAATCGGCCGCCTCCAGGCGTTTTGTTGCGCTATCGGCAGCGCGGCTGAAGGAGTGGATGGCGTCCGATCTTTCCGGTCTCGGGCTTATGGTCATCCAGATCGACGGCATTCACATGGACGAGGACATGACCCTGGTGGCGGCGATCGGCGTTGATGTGAACGGCGACAAGCATCCGCTCGGCGTCGTGGAGGGTGCAACGGAAAACGCAACGACCGTGCAGGCGCTGATTGGCAATCTCGTCGAACGCGGCCTCGATCCCGCTGTGCCGCGCCTTTTCATCATCGACGGCTCGAAGGCTCTCTCCAAGGCAATCCGTGCGGCCTTTGGACGCGACGCGGCCATTCAACGCTGTCAGATACACAAGGCGCGCAACATCCTGGACCGCCTGCCGAAATCGATGCACGCGCAAGTGAGACGCGCATTGCGGCAGGCATGGGAGATGAACGACGCCGGCAAGGCCGAGACGCTTCTTCGCAACCTCGCCCGGCGCCTCGAAAAGGACTGGGAGGGCGTTTCCGCCTCAATCCTGGAAGGGCTCGACGAGATGCTCACCGTAACAAGGCTCGGCCTGCCGCCGGAACTGCGGCGTTCGCTCGCCAGCACGAACATCATTGAGAACGTCATGGGCACGGTGCGGCGCGTCTGCTGGAACGTGAAATATTGGCGCTCGCCGTCCATGGCTCTCCGTTGGACGGGCGCCGCCATGCATGAAGCCGCCAAGGGATTCAGGCGGCTCAAGGCTTACAAACAGCTTCCGTTTCTGCAAGCGGCGCTCGTCGCACGCAAGGCAAGAGCCGCTTCATCGAACGAGCATCTTGCCAAAACCGCGAAGGCTGCGTAGGTTCTCAATCAGCGACGCCCGCTTCGCGCTTTTCAACATCAAGTGGGACATCGCCGCGGCAAGGGCGTGCGCCTGCAAAAATACCGGGATGCGGGCTCAGCGACGCCAAGGTCTTTTATCTCAAGGAGGGCTTGACCTGGAAGGATTCTGCCGGGCGGACATTTAGTGTTTCAGGGCGTGAGCTGCGGGATTGGCTGGGCAACCGTGCCGAAGCCGGGCGCCTGCCCCCAAAAGGTTTTCCTAAAAATAACAGATTTGGAGTTATTTGAAATTGACCTCACACAGTCGGCACTCTTGTTTCGGTAGAACGTGCCAGTCCTAAAGGCTTGATCGGATTGTTGAACTAGATTATTATTGAGGAAACGCCACAACGTCGAGTGGAAGGCACGCCTGCGGCCGGGGCGTGGGCTTGCGCGCCGCTTCATCCGATGGCTTGCGCCTCTGCGAGGGCGTTTTCGGCGGCAGGCCGAGTTTGGCTTCGAGTTAGGCGACGCGCGCCAAAAGCAAGGCGTTTTCCGCAACCAGAGCGTCACTTGCGAGCAACGCGGGGCAATTGTCGCAAGGGATTGCGACGGCGCGCGCGCTATGAGACCTTCGTCTTCGTCTGTTTCGAGGAGGGTTTGCGGCACGGGCGTCGTCGCCGTTGTCGCCGAGGTCGCGCGCGCTGCACTTAATCGTGAGCGCCAAGGGAATCTTGCAAGCCGGTCTCTGAATTAAAACTCAGGCAAGTTCGAAATCCGATTTCGCAAAGCGGATGCATGATATGCTAAAGGGATATCGTCTTGACGGGGGCGCTTATCGTGCCCTCAATGCAGGGGCCATTAACTGTATCAACGGACGCTGAAAAATGTTTGAAGGAAGGCATCGGACTTTTATCAGTATAACGGCATATGCGACCGCGATTTTTCTGCAGGTCGTGAACGATGGGGTAGCGCAGCAACAATTGTTTCCCGATCTTTTTGGCCTCTTCTCGAACCAAATGAGGATGAGAGCTGAGCCGCATGGGAACGCGGTTTCCGGCAGGCGCAATCTTCCAAAGGGAGGCGATATTTTTCCTAACGGTTCAAACGGCCCCAGCTTCAACTGCGCAACCGCGTACGAGCCCAGTCAGATCTCCATTTGTCAACATCCCGATCTAGCAGCCCTCGATCGGACAATGGCGGAAGCATACGTAAGCGCCAGGACGGCGTTCCCGGGTCGTGCGGCTCAAATCGCAATGGAACAAAGAAGCTGGATCAAGCAACGTGATGCCTGCGGTTCGGCCACGGCCTGCATTCAAAAATTACTACTGGATAGGACCGCGGCCTTGCGCCAGGAGACACAGCCGCCGTTGCAAAGCTCCGATGCAAATTCTGGCGGCTTGCCTCCGGTTGAACCGGAACGTCCGGTTTATCATCCCGTTGACTGCGATGCGTCGCCTTCCGGACAAGGTCCAAGCTTCGACTGTACAAAGGCGCATTCGGGCGTCGAGATCGCTATCTGCCGCTCTCCCATCCTCGCTTGTCTCGATGCTCAGCTTGCGACCACTTACAAGGACGCTTTTACTCGATTTGCCTACGCCTTAAAAGATGCTGAGAAATACAAGCAATTGGCATGGCTATCAGAAAGAGGCAGATGCGAGGGAAACGAGGGCTGTTTAGAAAAAATGTATCGACAGCGTCTCGCGGAATTATCGGCTTTTGCCGGGCCATTGTCGCGCGATTCTTCAGGCTCTCAAAACAATTCTCGGGACGGTGCATCTAATGGCTTGAACATGTCCGATCGCCGTCGATTGACAGAAGAACGTCAGAAAAACCTAAGTCAATGTCAAGGCCTCACTACTTTTGCGAAGTTTCGAGATTGCGAATGCCTCGCCGACGCTTTCATGGCAGAACGAATTAAGCAAGGCTGGTCTGTCGGCGAAAACGCCATTCGAGATAGGATTTAAGGCTTGTGCGTTAATCGTGCTTCCATAAAAAGGGACAGCTATAACAAATGTATCTATCTTCATGTCAAAACCTTTGACCTACGAGACGCCCGACTTACGTGCCTCTGCGCTGCCGACCACTTTTCCGATGATTACTCAAGACATCCAAATGATAGTAGTGAGTACCAGATCAGTAAAAGCGTAGAGACTTTTTTCGCTTGTATAAAAGAGGTGGAGACAGGCGCCTATGTGAAACCAAGGGATTTCGATTCCCTTGTTGCAGATCTCGCTGCTCCCTATCCGAAGGTGAATGAATTTCTCAAGGCCGACTCGGGCAAGGGCAACTCTCAGCATGCCGCAGACAAGCTGGATGCGTCCTGGCTCCGGTTGCAAATGCTCGCTCGAAACCCCGCATTCGTCTCTGACGAAATATTGGCTCGAAAGCTTTCATATGTTGTGGGGCACGAGCAAGATCGCCGTAAGAAGATCGACGATTTCATGAGCAAAAGTTCATCGATACAAAACTTTGGTCTTGATCCGCTTCATCCGTCGTTTGTCTTTGACTGGCAATCGGAGGTTGCACGCCATCCCTCGTTCGCGAATGGTGCCTTGATTGACCTCTTCCTTAATCGTGAACAGGACTGGTCGTTCCTTAAGAGCGAAAAAGACTTCGATACAAGATACAACCATGTGGTTGAGGTTTTCATATTTTCGCCGGACTCCGTCATGGGCCGTCAGAGTGAGTTTGCCGCAAGGGAGCTTGTGCCCGTCTTCCGGCAATTTCTCAGCGCCCTTGCTGAGCGTATTTTGCCGACTGCTGTTATCGAAGTGGATTTACCAAATGCTAAATATGATTTTGCAACCGGCATTCTCAATTTCGGCAATGATCAGCACTCCGCGCTCTTAAAAGAATCTCGGTTAAAAGCATCGAATCCGGCAACGCAAGACCTCGCGATCTACGCAGGTCTCGACCACAGCGATTCGAATTGGCCCTGGAATACGCCATCCATCATGACGGGCGAGGGAATGGCATCGGCCCCCTCATATTGGGCCGATGCCATTAAATCTGAAGCAGATTTGAATCTAGGGCTCGGTCGTCACCTTACGTTCAACAAATTGCGAATGGCACCCGCCGACGCGGAAGCTACTCTCATGAGTGATCCCGGTGGCGAAGGATATAAAGCTCGCATCATGATTCGCGCCCGCGATGCTGTTCTGGCACCGAATTCGAAAAAGCCTTTTGGAGTCGTGATTGCGGATTTGGTTGGAGTTGAAATTATACGCAAGGATGGTGTCATCTTGGCTAAGTTAAAGCCCGATGATTTTCCCCTTGAGGGAGACATTCAAGATGTGAAAGCTCGGGCAGAAGCTTCGCGACAAGCAGCGGCCGCAGCGGAAAAGGAGGCGCAGGCTAAGAAAGCCGAGGAAGAGAAGATCAATAGCGAAGGGCAGAAGCGTATCGCCGCTGTAGAGGACGAAAGAAATATTGCGCACAAACAAGAGCGGCCACCAGGAGCCTTTGGCAGGGACATTGTGAAGGTGCAACTCGGTATGCCAATCGACCAGGCCGACACGATCGTCCGTCAGCAGATGAAGGTTGCCGCCGTTGTCGAGCTCAAACCCGGCACCTGGGGCTATACGCCGACGTTGTTGTGGCGGCGCATCTATGCCTCTAACAATGGAACGGAACTGATAGCATTGTACACCTTGCCTCAGGCGGGAAATCGAATTGTTGGGGTATCGCGCCGTCTTGCATTGCCCCTGCCCGGATTGACGAAGGAAGAAGCGTCGAAGCTATTAACTGATAAATATGGCCCTCCATCCGCTAGTTACGACCGAGGCTACGGAGATGATCTATATTGGACCGATAATCCAGAAGCCCTCGGACGGGCGTGCAAGGAAATTGACGTTGTTAGCCAAACCCGTGGTTACGTTTATACCGAGGGAAAGTTGGACGAAATGCGATCGTACTGGGGTCATTCTCGGGATGCAGAAAATCACGTCTTGCCTGACGGCATAGGGATGACAGGTGACGCGATGTTAAGCGCGCTTCTTTCGAGAGACGTGCGTTCTTGCCCGACAACTCTTGTTGCAATGCTCTCCCCAGATGCGAAGGATCCTGCCCTGCGCTTAACCCTCGTTGATGGAGGATGGGTCGCGGGTCTGATCGAAGCGGAACGGCAGGCGAAATCCGGAGGTAACGTTGAGGCCGTAAAATCGTTATTGGATGGCGCCCATTGAAATATACCTTTGCTAAGCGCGCCAGCACACCGTTTGCGGCGTCTATTGTGAATTCTGCCGACGCTAAATAGCTCTTAATTCAAGAGCTTACTCCACCCGTTCCCAGCCGCTCATCCCAAGCCGTTCCTGCGGTAGGAAACGCGCCTTATAGGCCATTTTCCTCGAGCCCGCGACCCAGTAGCCGAGATAGACATGCGGCAGGCCGAAACGGCGCGCGCGTTCGATATGATCGAGGATCATATAGGTGCCGAACGAACGGTGCTGTTCACCCGGAACGTAGAAGGAATAAACCATCGACAGACCGTCGGCGAGGAGATCGGTCAGGCAGGCGGCAAGGAGCGGCCGCTCGCCCGCCGCCACGGCACTTTCCTGGGAAAGACGATATTCGACGAGACGGGTTTCGACATGGCTGTCCTCGATCATCGTCGAATAATCGCTGGCCGTCATGTCGGCCATGCCGCCGTCGCCATGCCGCGCGTCGAGGTAGCGGCGGAAAAGTGCGTATTGTTCGGAGGTGGGCTCGGCCCGCACCACGGTTCCGGCGAGGTCGCGATTGATTTCGACGACCCGGCGGAAATTCCGCGACCAGCGGAATTCATTGGTCTTGACGCGGACCGACACGCAGGCGCGGCATTTTTCACAGGCCGGGCGGTAAGCGATAGTCTGGGAACGCCGGAATCCCGATTGGGTAAGCTGGTCGTTCAGCGCCGCGGCGCGGCGGCCGATCAAATGGGTGAAGACCTTGCGCTCCTGCCGGCCCGGCAAATAAGGGCACGCCGAAGGCGAGGTAAGGTAAAACTGCGGTGCGTCGCGCAATTCTCGCGTCAATCTCGCCGGCCCTCTTTTTGGCTTTCAGAAGTTGGCCCTCCGAAAACACCGCCTGAAAATTCCAGCCCTCACATAAACCGCCGGGTGACGATGACGCCGGCAAGCATATCGTGCAGACACCTTTTGTTCGCGCTCACGAGCGAGACGAGAAATACCGGCGGGAACATCGTGCTCACATAAAAAAGCACCGCCTGCACCGCGGCATTGAGGAAAGGCACCCTTGTGCCGTCGGTTAGACGCACTTCGAGGTCCATCGCCCGCATGCCCGGCGTCGCCATCCGATAGCCCGAAATCGTGAGTCCATTGTAAAAAAACGCCACGATTGGAAACAGCGGCGGCAGGATCAAGAGCGAAAGCCCGAACGTCAAAACGGCGAGCGCGAGCCACAGCGAAAAGGAAAGAATGGAGACGAAAATCAGATCGAAACAAAACGCCACGATCCGCCGCGTGCGAACGCCCGCGAGCACTCCCGCCGGAACGCCACCCCCTTTTTTTGCCCGCCCGTGCGCTTCCGGCCACCCACGCGCTACCCCTCATGGCCGAAAACCGAAACCGCGCTGTACGGGCTTCCCTCAGGCGTGTCCTTCGGATCTGGCTCTAGGCGCAAGAGCGCCCGAAGCCGCTTAAGCGGCGTCTTCGCCCATCCGGGTAACGATCCATCACGCAAGAAGAAAGTATTCGTCGTCAGCCTCCGGCTGGCTTTGTCCGGTTTGAAAGCGGGGCTGCGCCCCAGGCCGTCAAGGCCAGGCCCTGCGGGCGGTTATGCCGGTATCCCCATCTTTCGCCCGGAATCCACCTACGCCAAGAGGCTACGGCGGACAAGGAAAGACCGGGCTGCAAGACGGCTGCGCCGCCCTCCGGGTGGGTGATCCCCCTCCGGCATAACCGGCCTTGACCGCCATCCCCCCGCTCATTGCCGCGTGGCTAGCAAGGTTGCATGCGCAACCTTTTTAGCAATTAAGGAAGGAAAGACCGATGAAACCCTATCAATTTACAGCCTTTCGTGACGAGCGATACGCCGCCAACGGCGACGTGCAGGCCGACAGCCCGGAAGAGGCAAAGGCCAAAATCCTTGAGCGTTATCACGAGGGGGACCTGATTTTCTGCGAGTACGTTGACGGCGAAGAGCCGGACCACTTCATGCTGACCGACGAGGCGGGCGAAGAATGCCACCTTGAGGACGAAACGCCCCCGGACGTGTTCAAGGCCCTGAAAGCGCTGATCGAAAAGGCCGACGGCTTGATAGCGGCCATTGACGGCACAACCGGCCAGTTCGAGGCGGAAGTTTCCGCCCTTAGCGAAGCGACCAGCGCAGCGGAAAAAGCCATGCAGGCCGCGGGCGGTGCGTCATGACATTGCCAGTAAACCAGATTGTCCAGGGCGACTCCGTGCAGATTTTAAAGGCCTTCCCGAGCGCATCCGTTGATCTTGTCGTCACCGACCCGCCGTATCTTGTGAACTATCGGGACAGGAGCGGGCGGACGATCAAAAACGACAACGGCGGCAGCGCCGGAGCCCTTGCGGCCTTTTCTGACGCCTACCGCGTTCTAAAGCCGAATAGTTTTTGCGTCTGCTTTTACGGCTGGAACCGCGTCGATGAATTTTTCGGCGCATGGCGGCGGGCAGGGTTCCGGCCCGTCGGGCATATTGTCTGGCAGAAGAATTACGCTTCAAACACGGGCTTTCTACAGTCCCGGCATGAGCAAGCCTATTTGCTGATAAAGGGCAATCCCGACCGCCCCAGAAAGCCCATCGCGGACGTGCGACCGTGGGAATATTCCGGCAACCGGGCGCATCCGACTGAAAAGGCCGTCAGCATCCTGACGCCGCTTATTCAGGCTTTTTCAAAGCCGGGCGAGATCGTTCTGGACCCGTTTTCAGGGTCAGGCAGCACCGCCGTTGCTTCCCTTCTGTCGGGCCGCCGCTACATCGGGATTGAACTTGAGGACCGTTATTGCCGTCAGTCCCGGACCCGGCTTGCCGGCGCTGCGAAATACGCAGCCAGAAAGGCGGCGTAACATGGATAAGGCACTCAAAAACGCAGCCATTCTTGCCAACCTGTCTGCCCTTCGCATGACGCTTGCGGGCGCATTGGAGCGGGCAACGGACGCGGAAAACGCGATCAAGGACGGCGAGGTCAATCAGGCCATCGGCGCGGCCCTAGGCATCGACACGATGTTGCAGGACGCCGCCGCGTTTTATGGGGCGGCTTTGGCCCTGCGCCGGAGCGGCAGGCCATGAGTTTTAACCCACGCCCGGCCTGTCCGCCGAAGCCTTGGCGAAGGCGGGGACCGGGTTTTTCATCACCATCACAACACAAAAGGAAACTGAAAAATGACCGACCTCATTGCACTGAACAAACTTGTCGCTTCAACAGATAATGCCCGTAAAACCGGCATTGCCGATGGCCTCGAAGAACTTGCCGCGTCGATTGCGGCGCATGGATTGCTGCAATCCCTTGTCGTCCGGAAAACCTCTCGCGGCAAATTCGCCGTCATCGCGGGGCAGAGGCGGCACATGGCGCTGTCCATGCTGGCCGAAAAGGGCAGCATCCCTGCGGACATGCCGATTGCATGCAAGGTTCTTTCCAAAAACTCCGATGCCGCCGAAATCAGCCTTGCCGAAAACGTGGTGCGGGTGCCGATGCACCCCGCCGACCAGTTTGAAGCGTTCCGGGCTCTGATCGACAACGGCGCGGAGATTGCGGACGTTGCCGCCCGTTTCGGCGTGATGGAAAGCCTTGTCGTCAGACGCATGAAGCTGGGGCGCGTGTCCCCTGCCCTGCTATCCGTCTATCGGGAAGGCCGCATGAGCCTTGAGCAATTACAGGCTTTCACCGTGTCGGACGACCACGCCGCGCAGGAGCGCGTCTGGCAGGGGGGCGCTCACCATCCCGGCGGTATCCGCTCTGCCCTCACGGAAGGGGAAATTCCCTCAACCGACAAACGGGTGCGGTTCGTCGGCCTCGAATCTTATGAAGACGCAGGGGGAGAAGTCAGGCGCGATTTGTTCGACACCGGCAACAGCGGCTACATCCTCGATGCGGCATTGCTGCAAAAGCTGACGCATGACAAGCTGGCGGAAGAAGTTGCCGCCGTCACCGCCGAAGGCTGGAAGTGGGTCGAATTGCGGGATTCGTTCGACTGGCAGGAGCGCAGCCAGTTCAGCCAGCACCGTGAACTGACGCCGCTCCCCGCCGACGAGCAGGAAGTCTATGACGGCCTGACCGCCGAACTGGACCGGCTTGAGGCCAGCATGAACGACGAGGAAGCGGACGACGACGAGGCCACAAGCGACCGCATCAGGGAGATTGCCGAAAGCATCGACAGGATGGACGACCGCCCCGCCTTCACCCCGCCCGAAATCGTGGCGGAAACCGGCGCTATCCTGTTTCTCGACTATGACGGCGATCTTGTCATTGAGCGCGGCCTGACGGCCAAGGACGATGCGCCAAAACCACGAGCAGGGGAGCAGGGCAAACCGTCCGGCGATCCGTCCGGCCTGTCCGCCTCCCTTGCCGAATACCTGACGGCGCAGAAGACCGCCGCCATCCGGGCGGAACTGGCGCAGTCGCCTTCGGTGGCCCTCGCCGCCGTGGTGCATGCGTTGACGTTGAGGGTGTTCTATCAGGGCGGCGGCACCTGCCTTCAAATCTCGACTCGCCTCAATGCCCTGCAATCCGTCATCAAGACCGCCGACGACTGCAAGGCCTTGAGCGTTCTGGATGCCGACCGCGACCGGTGGCAGGACCATCTGCCGGGGGATTCCGCCGATCTGTGGGCTTGGTGCATCGGGCAGACGCAGGACACGCTTCTGGACCTCATGGCGGTCTGCGCCGCCCATGCGGTCGATGCCGTCCAGACAAAACACGGCGGACAGGATGCCGACAGTCTGCGCCATGCCGACGATCTGGCCGAGGCCCTGCAACTGGACATGGGGCAGTGGTTTACGCCCACCGCGTCCAACTTCTTCGGCAAAATCGGCAAACAGGCCATGCTTGCCGCCATTGCCGAGGCGAAGGGAACGCCCTGCGCCCCCTCTTGGGAGAAGCTGAAAAAGCCGGAACTGGCGGCTCTTGCCGAGCGCCAGACTGCCGGGACCGGCTGGCTGCCGAAGCCGGTGCGCCCGCGCCCGGAAGCCGGGACCGTGGTTTCTGTCTCTAAAGCGGCCTGATCGAACGAGCCTCTGACCGGCTGCGCCTTTTAAGGTGCGGCCGGTCAAGGCGGCCGCGCATTTTTTTGCGCCCCAGGGCAAGCCCTGCCGCCGCGCCCACCCCGTTCCGGGGCCGCGCCTCGCGGCGTATCCCCGGTCGCGTTCGCGCGATAGCGCGCCACAGATATTCGTGACCGCAAAAGCGCCCCAAAGATGGTAGAAGTCTTGTTCACGCCACGCGTTATTATGATTGTGGTAAAATAATCATAAATATTTATGATCATATACATTAAATTTATAACGGCCCTATAGGGCGGAAATTGCAATATTCGCGGTTGACTTCGTTTCCATAAACTGTAACCTCTGGCGTCGCAGTTCAGGCGGCTCCCGTCCGGGCGACGCAATCCTTCATGCCGCGGTCGCAGCCGCCGTCGAAAATATTTTCACGATATAAATTTGGGGGGCGAATAATGGATCGGAAGCGGATCGCAGGGGCACACTGGGCTCCTTTTTTGTTGGCCCGGATCGCGGGTTTTGCCGGCGCGGTTATCGCCTGCGCCGCCTTCGCGGGGCCGGCGCAAGCCTCTATCGTAACGGCAACCATTACCGGAATTGTGCTGAGCGCTTTCGATTCCGGACCCAACGGACAGGGCGCTTTCGGGCCGGCGGGCAGTTTGACCGGCAAGAGCTTTACTCTGGTCTACGCTTTTGACGACACAAAAGGGACGCAAACCATAAAGTACGACGCCAAAGGAGTACCTTATTATTCAGAGATACGCGGCGATGGGGCAGCGAGTCCAGGGACGGCCGCCCTGACGATCGGGAGTGGCTCGGTTAATTATCCCATGCCTGTTCAAAGCGGCCTCCACTCGAATGCAACCCGTTCCATCAACATCACTCCACAAGGACAAGCCGTTACTTTTTCCGTTTCCGCGGGTGTTGACGTCTCGCTAATTCCGGAAACCGGGAAACTATTCACCAATAGTTATGACTGGCATTCCCCGTTCAGTTATACTTACAGCGGTTACGCCGGAAAATATGGTAATATTAATTTTTCCTACATACAATACATTCCTGGCATCGGTGGTGGTTATATCGACGCACAGGGCACTCTCAACGCGAAGACCATAACCGTCAGCGGGCCTGATCGCGCCGCCAAGAATCTCGGCGAGGAGCCCCCCGACGAGCCATCCTTCGACCAGACTGCCCAACCGTCTGATTGTCAACAACAACCTCGATCCTCCCCGCCCCCATCCATCGAGGGCAATCCGATCAATGCCGCGACCGGAAACAAGGTACAGATCGAGACCGATGTCGCCTGCGCTTCCCACACGGGCCTGCGCCTTGTCCGCACCTACAACAGTTTCGATCCGGCCAGCTCCGCCTTCGGGGCCAAGTGGCACAGCACCTGGCATCGCGGGGCGATCGCAGCGGCAGGCGGAAGCACCGTCACGGTCACGCGGGCGGACGGCCGTCAGGACGTCTTCACGAAAAACGCTGCAGGCGCCTATGTGGCGGACGCGGACGTGACGTCGGTCTTAAGCGCGCAGCCGACCGGCTGGAAGCTGGTCACGGCTGACGACACCGTGGAGAATTACACCCCGGCGGGGTTGCTGAGCACGATCACGACTCGGGCGGGATTGGTGACCAGCCTCGCCTACGACGCCAGCAATCGCCTGATCACGGTCACGGGGCCTTTCGGCCACAAGCTGACCTTCCTCTATGACGCCAGCAATCGCGTCAGCCAGATGACCGCGCCGGGCGGCGGCGTCTACCTTTATGCCTATGATGCGGCCAGCAATCTTGTATCGGTGACCTATCCCGATGCGTCGGTGCGCAGCTACGTCTATGAGAATGCGACCTATCCGAATGCTCTCACCGGCATCATCGACGAGAAAGGCAATCGCTTCGCGACGTGGGCCTATGATTCACAGGGCCGCGCGATTTCAAGCCAGCATGCCGGCGGCGCGGATCTGACAAAGATCGCCTATAACGGCACAGCCTCGACGGTAACCGACGCGCGGGGCAACACCCACACCTACACTTTCGGGACGCAGTTCAACGTCATCAAGCCGACTGCCCTGACCGGCACGCCGCTGCCCTCGCTCGGAGGCAAAGCCTTTAGCTATGACGCCAACGGCTTCATCGCCAGCCGCACGGATTTCGACGGCAACGTCACGACCTATACGCATGATACGCGCGGCGACGAGCTTTCGCGCGTCGAGGCATCCGGCACAACGCTGGCGCGAACGATCAGCACAAGCTGGCTTTCGACCTTCCACTTGCCAACGCAAATCACGGAGCCGAACCGGACCACCGCCTTTACCTATGACGCCCACGGCAATCTCTTGACCGAGGAAATCACGGCGGGCGCGGCGACACGCAGTTTTGCCTATACCTACACCGCTCTTGGCCAAGTGTTGACGGCGACCGATCCGCGCGGGAACGTCACCAATTACGCCTATGACGCCAGGGGCGATCTGACGAGCATCACCGATGCGCTCGGGCATGTGACCAGCATCACGAGCTACGACGGCAATGGCCGTCCGCTGACGATCATCGATCCGAACGGCGTAACGACAAGCCTGACCTATGATCCGCGCGGCCGCTTGACCTCGCGCACCGTCGCAACGCTCACGACCGCCTACGCCTATGACAAGGCCGGGAATTTGAAAAGAGTGACCCAGCCGGACGGTTCCTATCTGATCTATACTCACGATCAGGCGCATCGTCTGACGGGGATCGCGGATGCCGCCGGCGACCATATCGCCTATACGCTCGACGCGGCAAGCAACGTGATCAACGAACAGGCGTTCGACCCGTCCGGCATGCTGAGGCAAACGCGTTCTTATGCCTATAACGCCGTCAACCGGCTGAAAAAGACGATCGGAGCGGAGGGTCAGACGACGGTTTACGCCCATGACAAGCAGGGAAATCTGACGACCGTCACCGATCCGCTGAACCATGCGACCAGTTACGCTTACGATGCGCTCAATCGTTTGACGGAGGCGATCGACCCGAAGGGCGGAACCACATTTTTTGGGTATAACGCCCACGATGATCTGAAGTCGGTGACCGATCCGCGCAATTTGCTGACAGCCTATAAGTGGGATGGGCTCGACGATCAATTGCAGGTCGCAAGTCCCGATACCGGCGTCACCGCCAATACCTTTGACGCCGCCGGCAATGTAGCCAGTTCAACCGACGCGCGCGGCAACACGACGACCTACAGCTACGATGCGCTAAACCGTGTCACCAAAGCGGCGTTCGCCGACGGCACCAGCGCCGCCTGGCATTATGATCAGGGCGCCAACGGCATTGGGCGTTTGACCAAGATCAAGGACGTGACCAGCTCGACCGTCTACAGTTATGACGCCAACGGCCATGTGACGCAGAAAATCCAGACCGCCGGCGCGGTGACGCTGACGATGACCTATGGCTATGATTCGGGCGGGCGCTTGGCGAGCGTCACCTATCCATCGGGCAAGCAAATTATGTATGCCTACGACGCCGCGGGCCGGGTAAGCAGCGTGACGAAGAATGCCCAGACGTTGGTCACCGGCGTGACCTACCTACCCTTCGGCATGGCGACGGGATGGACGGAAGGCAACGGCGCTTCTTACCTGCGCACGTTCGATCTGGACGGGCGGATTACCGGTTTGGCGCTGCCCGCCGCCGACAATATCGCGCTTGGCTATGACGGGGCGAGCCGCATCACCGGCCGCACGGAGACCGGGTTTCCCGCCGAGAGTTTCACCTACAACGCGCTCGACAGCTTGCACATTTATGCGAGCGGCACGGCCACGCAAACCTACACTTATGATGCGAACGGCAATCGCACGGGTTATGCGACCAATGCAACGCCACCTGTCTCGCTGGCCTATAATGTCGACCCCGCCAGCAATCGCCTGCTTGGCATCGGCGGCAGTTGGACCGAGGCTTTCACCTACGACGCCACCGGAGACACGCTAAGTCATTCGTCCCCGTTCGCCGATTTCCGCTACGACTATGACGCGCGTAACCGGCTTGCCGTATCCTGGTCGGGAGCGGCTGGCACGACCCAGCTGATCAACGGTCTGGGCCAGCGCATAGGGCAGACTAATGGGAGCGTTCCGGAGTTCTTCTTCGTCTATGACGAGGCGGGCCATCTCATCGGCAAATACGACGGCGGCGGCAACCCTCTGCAGGAGACGGTGTGGCTCGGCGATTTGCCGGTCGCCGTGCTTGAGCCGGCGGGGCGGTTTTATATCGCGCCGGATCATCTTGGCGCGCCGCATCAGATCACCGACGCCACCGGCACGGTGGTGTGGCAGTGGAGCCATGACCCCTTCGGCAATGGCGATCCATCGGACCCGTTGGGAAATTTCAGCTACGATCTCCGCTTTCCGGGGCAGTTCTACGACGCAAGAGCGAGGCTGCACTACAATTATTTTCGTGACTACGACCCAAGAATCGGGCGTTATATAGAGAGCGATTCGATTGGGCTGGCGGGGGGGATCAATACTTATGGGTATGCAAGCCAGAATCCGATGAAATTCATCGATCCGTTGGGGCTTAGCAGCGACGATCCATTAGTTGCTATTGCGATGTGTCAATCACTAGGGAGAGCATGGTGTAGTCCGCACTCGCTTCCGTCACCACCAATGAGTGGAGCAGAAAAAACAGTAATTTGTGAACTTACTGCGGGCAAGGTCTGTTGGCTTATACCCAAAAAATGCCCTGGTGATGTACGGGTTAAGACTGTTGCATTTATTGTTTGTGAAGCTGTAGCAACAGTTGGCTGCCTAGCCTTTCACGACAAAAAGGAAGTTTATGGTCCTCCGATTCCACCAACGATAACAAATACAAACAGCACTTCAGAAGGTTCTTCAAAACCATGACAACCATTTTAATAGTTTTAATTCTTAGTAGAATTGCTCTTGATTTTTTTGGATGGTTTCAGCCTAAGGCAATATATGACATTTTATACATAATACTTTTTTTGAGCGGTGGGACATTACTATTAGTGGGTTACAAACAGGAAGTCCCATCAAGTCCGCTTGGTTGGATTTTCATTGCCATTGCTGCTGTTTGGGGATTGTACATGTATCTTAAAGCGGGGAAAAAGAGGGATACGACGGAATTGAGTCGAAGTAAATAAGATGAAAAACAATATGTCCATGTCAGCAAACACTTTAGAAAAGTTAAGGCATTCTTAGTTGGGCCCAAAGCCCCTTCCCTTCTCGACGCCGGAAAGCGACTGACCGCGTCACCGCAGTCTCCGCGCGAATTCGACTTAAGACGCGCACCTTCCCGCCGTCCTCGCGCGTTGGTAGCCCGTCCGCGACGTTTGCATTGGAAACGCTCACGGATAGCTCTTGCAACAGGCCACGCGAACGCTCGCATAAATGGGATCTGTTTTTTTTGCGTCAACGAGAGTGTGCTGCCTGCGTGAAAGGGCTTCGGTTATGACGCTTTTAAACCGCAATGGACTCGTCGCAGCAGCTACATTTCTTGGCTTCGCAGCGGCGGGTTCAAATAAGGCATTCGCGGAATGGAGCGCAGCTATTTTCAGCAATCATAAAGGCGTTAATTTTCACGGCAAATCTGTAAGCGGGCGGACGATATTTTACGGGACATGTAACACCGACCTAAAACCCGGACTTGCCGTGACATTTCAACCCTACTCCGGGAATGCGCTCGACAATATCGATGACGTAAGCCGCCCGGTCATTTTTGCGGTCAAGAGCCACGATGGCGCAACCCGTGAATTCCCGGCGATCATGCACTATTACGAACCGGAGAAAGCATGGGTTTTAAACGACCTGCTACCTGTCGCTTTCATGGACGAATTCGGTCGCGGCGATCTGCTGACCATTCGCAATGCCCGAGGAGACAAGGTCGTTGACTTCGATTTAAATGGGGCGGGGAATGCGCGTGAGACCGTGCGCCGCGTCTGCCATATGTGATCGGGTAAGGCCGGCACCGTCGCCGCGCCGGCCATGGTTTGGTCCTCAATTTGGTATATCGAAGAACCGCCTTCGTTCGCAGTCGAAATCGATCACTAGGCCATCTTTATCGAATTTAGGAGAAAACCCACTGAGTCGGGACGACGCTGGGAACGCCTGCTTTTCCAAGAGGGAATATGCTCCGTATCCTCCATAACTGACGCAGCGAGCGCCCTCGATCGTGTGCATTACAAAACCGCCAGCGCGCGGAAAAATATCGAGCGTGCAGCGTTGGTCCGGGTCGCTGTCGGACTTCTCCTGATAACGCCATCCACCATTATGCGGGATCGCAACGCCCTCGACGCTGATGATATGCTGCCGCTCGTCGGCGCCCATCACTTTGAAGCTCATAGCCATATTCGGCTCGAGCCGTTCGATGAAGGACATGTCGCCCTTGCAGAAAATACCTCCCTCGGCGGCCTTCGCGGCGGTGGGAGCGATCACCAATGCCGTCACGAGGAAAAAGCCGCCTATGCGCCCGCGCCTCAACATCTGACGACCCCCAATACTCGACCGTGCGTAGTCATATCACTCAACAGTGATAACGGCCATTGGGGAAATCCCTTCACCGCTTAAAATGGTTCCGTTTTAAGCGGCATGGATTCCGGGCCGTTCAGCAAGCAACGTCAGTACAGGACTGATCCGGCGACCGACATCGTCACCCATGAGACCGCGCCGACGGCCCTGCCCGCGGCTGTGAGCCTGATTTAACCGGGCGGCGTTCACCCGGCATCCCCGCAATCGGCGCAGACGCTTTCATTCCCTTCGAACATGGCTCCAGGCCCACGACGCCCTTGCCATGCGACGGCGCGTCAAGGAGCGCCGGGGTTACGCATCAAAAGCGCCGGGCGTATCGTCCCCGGCGTGACCGTTGAGCCTTTTCCGCTCCACCCATGCCACGAGGTGCGGCGGCAGGCCGTCCCACCCTCCCGCCAGTTCTTTCGTCCAGTTCTCGAACAGCCCCCGGAGGGCGAAGGTTTTTTCAAGGTCCGACAAATAGGGGAACGCCGCGACGGCATCCTCCGGCGACCCAGCCCGCAGCAGGGCATGGAAGGCCGGGACATCGTAACTCTGGATATAAGCCGGCGCGTCCGGCACGTATTTTTCGTCAGCATCCGGGAACAGAAAATCCCGCTCTGACAGGCATTGCACCGGCAGGCCGTTGTCCATGGTCGCAATCGTTGCGCGTCGCATCTCATCCCCCTCCTGTCCCCCGAGGCCCTCTTGGCGCAGGGGGATGGCGCAGGAGGATAGGCGCACCGGACTCCGCGATCCAGAGTCCCCGGATTCACACTTTCGTGAATCGAAGGCACGAAAGAAGTTGACATGCGACAGGCTACAGGCTACATTACCTTATGATAAAGGGTTTTCGGCATCGTGGTTTGAAACGTCTTTTTGAGCGCGGCGACAGATCACAGGTCCGGGCGGACATGCTGGACAAGATCGAAAACATTCTGGCCGTGCTGGACCATGCCGACGCGCCGGAAAAGATGGATTTGCCCGGCTTCCATCTGCACCCGATGACAGGCGACTTGCGCGGTTTCTGGTCTGTCACCGTTCGCGCCAACTGGCGGATTATCTGGCGCTATGACGGAGCCGACGCCGTGGACGTGGAATTGATCGACTACCACTAGGAAGGAACGAACCATGCCGATGAAGAACCCACCGCATCCGGGCCGGATTGTCCGGCAGGAGTGCATTGAACCCCTCGGGTTGACCGTGACGGACGGCGCGAAGGCGCTTGGCGTGTCGCGCAATGCCTTGTCCGAATTGCTGAACGAGCGGCGCGGCATTTCTGCGGAAATGGCAATCCGGCTGTCAAAGGCTTTCGGCAGCGCACCCGAAACATGGGCGGCTTTGCAACTCGACTATGACATGGCGCAAGCGATGAAAACCGCCGACCGCATCAAGGTGCGGAAGGTGCCGCAGCCGCGACTATGAACCATGCTGAAATTGCGCGACGACCAGGAGGGCCGCGAAAGATCCTCACGCATGATAACGTCTGCGTGAGATTGGTGGTAGAGTAGGGGTCATGACATCCCATAACGACCAGCTCCCAGCACCCCTCCAACCGACCGCCCTCACGACCCCAACCGGCGCCGATCTCCATCTCGTGCCGGCGCTGATCGCCAATTCCGGCGAGCTGGCGTCCTAGCGCTATATTGGGCGATCATTGCCGAACTGACAGCGTGTGTGGCAGCGAGAGGCAGACGCCTTTTTCTGTGAAACTTGCTATTTTTGGGGATTGTACCGTCGTATGACTGGAGGATGACCTTGACCAGCACACTACCGAGTGAAATCCAAACTCTTATCGAGAATCACATCAACGGTTTCAACGCCCGGAATACTGAGCTTTTCCTCGGTGTTTTTGGGGACACCGCGATCATCATTGACGGCATCGCACCCTATCGCTGGTTGAACCCAAATGCTGCGGCCAATTGGCTTGCTGACGTAGAGAAGTGGCGTGAGAACCTTGGGGTTTCGTACGAGCACCTGTCGTACGAGATGGGGTTCTGGAACGTGGAGGGCTCCTATGCGTACGCGGTCCTAGCGGGGACTCTTACGGTAACGATTAAGGGCCAAACCGTCGTTCGGACCGGCACCCTCGCATATACATTTTCAAAGCACGGCCCGGAGTGGAAGATCAATGCGCAGGCGTGGGGGCGCACGTCGTAACCGTTTGGTCCATAGGCAGCGTGAGGGAGCGTTACCTTCTGGCGGAGACGCTTTGCGGCTCCGGGCGCTCGACCTGTCCCCGAAACCCCTTGGTGAAGGCGGGATCATCCTGCACTGAGACGGCAGACAAGGATGCTGGACGATAGATTGAAGGATCAAGGCAGCAACGCAACCACTAACCGGGAAAGGAACAATCCCATGTCAGACAGGTCGAAGCAGGAAGACTGGACGAAGCCCGCCGCCATGGCGATCCCCAAAGGGGGCTTCTTCGAGGATGAAGTTAAGCAAGGCAGATACGGCCCGACCTTTCCCCAAACTCCGGCTTGCTACGGCTTCAGCGTCATCGCGAAGGTCATCCCCGGAATGGAAGAGCACATATACAACCATGCCAAGGTCATAGAGAAAGCAATCGCAGACGATCCCACCACCCTCGCCATACTCAAAGCGCATTACCTGAGATGGGTGATCTTCACCATCAAGGGTGAGAGCTACATGATGTATCAGGGCATCTTCGACACCGACTTCGACAAATACTGCGAAGACGCCTCTATCCTGTTCGGGAAGACGGGCATTAAGTCGGCCTTTGAGGCCCTCGAGGGCTGGCCGGCGGACTACGCGACAAATCCTGCGTCCATCGTCAAGTTCTTCCGCGACCACCATTGGCCGAGCTTTCTCGAATACAGCGAGCATCCCTACGTGAGTTGCGAAGAAATCAAGAAGGCCCTCAAGCTGAAAGCGGCATTCTCGGACATGCTCGACCAGATGCAGTGAACCGGCCCGGGAGCCGGTGCGCGAGATTGCCCGGACCTACAACGTCAGCCACAGCACGATTTCACAGGAGGAGTTGAGGGCCGGGCAATGGTGTGGCATCTGCAATGGATTTCCAAGGGCATCCGCCACGGCTTTTTCGTTCACGCGATCCGCCGCCGCATCCTCCTGACCCGCCTCCAGAGATGGATGAGGCAGCGGCCCACGTCGCCGACCTGATGCGCTACGCCCCGGACCTACTCGGCGACGAACGCGCCGACGCGGAGCGTGTGTGGTGATATCGAGCTACTTCCGCCGCCCGCCCTTCTTTGCAGGAACGTCTTTCAGCACGTCCACGAGCTGAAAGCCGATCGTGCCCGGCATGATCGTGGTCGTGGGGGGCGTGATGGTCGTGATCGTGATGGTCATGGCCGGGCGTCGTCATTCCTATTCCGCCGAGACCGGCGAGAGCGCCTTGCCCTCGCCGGTTCTCAACTCATTCCATGCGTGATTGATAATTTGACCGGCACCCCACAGCGACAGCACCGCCATAACTGATGCGACGATTATATCGGGCCAGCCGGTCCCCGTGCCGAACACGCCGAGGGCGGCCAGCATCACAGCGACGTTGCCGAGGGCGTCATTGCGCGAGCAAAGCCAGACCGAGCGCATGTTGGAATCGCCGCCACGGTAGCGATACAGCAGGAAGGCGACCCCGCCGTTGACGAGCAGCGCCAGCACGCCCACCGCGCCCATGACCCCGGCGGCAGGCAGTGTCCCCATGACCGCGTGCCACAGCGTGTTGCCCGCGACCCACAGGCCAAGCAGTCCCATGCTGACGCCTTTGACAAGGGCAGCCCGCGCCCGCCAGACGAGCGCCAGCCCGAGCACGGATAGACTTATGCCGTAGTTTGCCGCGTCCGACAGGAAATCGACCGCATCGGCCTGTAGCGCGGACGATGCGGCTGCGAGACCGGCCACAATTTCCGTCAGGAACATGCCGCCATTGAGGACGAGCGCAACCCACAGCACCCGGCGATAGCGGCCGTGAGGCTGCCTGTTGTCAGAGCCGCAATGGTCATTCGCGCAACAAGCCATGGAAATCCTCGATTTGATCCTTTCCGAATCCAAGGATGCACCCTATAGTAACTATAGGGTCAAGACATGGATGAACGGCTGACAATTGGGGAACTGGCGAAGGCGACCGGCGCGAAGGTCGTCACGGTCCGCTATTACGAGCAGGCGGGGCTGCTACCGGCGCCGCCGCGCACTTCCGGCAACTATCGCACCTACGGGGCGGATCACCTGACCCGGCTGCGCTTCATTCGCCGGTGCAGGGATTTGGGTTTTACCCTCGATCAGGTGCGGGATTTGCTGCGCCTGTCCACGCAGGAGGATCAACCCTGCGCCGAGGTCAACCGGATCAGCGCCGAGCATCTGACGGAAATTGAACAGAAGATTGCCGACCTGACCCGGCTTGCCGACGAGCTGCGCCGCATAAATGGGCGGTGTCAGACCGGCGGACTTATCGCGGATTGCCGAATTATCGAAGCGCTATCCCCGGTGTAATAATCAGCATTGTGGCAATTGCTTCTGAAAATCGCTCAGACTGAATTCCTGAACGCATCGGCGGCCCCCGGCCCCGGCGACTGCAAATCCGTCTTTGCGGCCTCATTCCGGCCCGCCGGGGCTTGCGTTTTGTTTTCCGCAGGATCAGCCGTCAGGCGATCATAAGACCCCGCGTTGACCCGCCGCAGCAGCGCCGTGCGCCCCTCGTCATCCGGCGACCGGTCGAGGGCGTCAAACGCCGCTTTGAACAGGGTTTCAGCGATCAGCTTCCAGTTTGCCGCTTCCCCTTCGTCCCGGTCGAACAGCTTGATTGCGAACTTGCGGACCAGCACCGCCCCGGCATCGACCCCGGCGGGTTTTTTCTGCATCTTTGGAGCGTTCGAGCGGGCTTTCCTCATTGTTCAATTGTATCATATTTTCAGGCTCCGGCGCGACGCTCCTTGTCCGCCGTGTAGGAGGATAGCGAAGATTGCGACCTGCCGGACCTTCGGCCCCCTGACACAGGGCCGTTATGCCCCGTCCTCCTTTTTTTCCGGCCCGGAACAATGCAAATGCCGCTGTACGGCCTCCGCAGGGCAAGGCTGGCACATCTCCCGCCGTTCGTTCCCATGCTTGACACCACGCAAATGCAGGCCAGAACGATTCCCCCGCTGTTATTCGCCAGCCCGTTTGCAGGCGTCGGGTTTCACGACTGATTGCAGCGCTTTTTTCGTGTTGCTCCGGTATGCCTGTCGCCGCTCCTTCACCGGGCTTGATCCCGCACGCCAGCCTTAAGTGTCAAACCTATCGGAACGCGGCCCTGATGGACGCAAGCACTTCTTTGGCTCCCCCGAAGACGGTCCCCCCAAACAAGTGCTTGCGTCCGGGCCTATGCGCTCCGCTCACGGAAAGGCACGGCTGGCATGGGGTCAGCCCGAAACCTAAAGGAGCAAGACAATGGCTTACGGCAAAAAGAACACGAAAAAAGCACCGCAACGCGAAACCAAACCCCCGGCACTGATCGCCTGGGCCGTCGTGGAACGCGGGGAAAGCAAGTTCTGGAACCGCGTCGGCGCGGCCTGGGAGCACGAGGACGGCGACGGTCTGAGCCTGCACCTCGATCTCTTCCCGACCACGGGCGGCCGCATCGTTCTCCGGGCACCGAAGCAAGAGGAGGAGGGGGCTTAACAGCCCCTTCTTTTTCTTATCGGCATCGCCGAAGCCCGGAGCCGGGCTTCGGCCTTTCTTGTTGTCAGCCTGCTTCCGGCCATTCAGCCCTTGCGCCAGATGAACGGCGGCCAATCCAGCGCGAAGAACTTCACGCCCGGGCAATCCCCGGCAGGCGCCACTCCCGGGTAGAATTTCCGCCAGCCCTGGATCCCGATGTAAAAGCATTGCGTGTAGCGGACGCATTTTCGTCCATCGGTATCGCAGTCATAGGTCGTCAGCAGATGCGGCGTGCCGATCTGCGACGCCGCCATGCCAATTCCAAGCACCGCAACCGCTCCACCGACTTTCATTGTTCGAACCCGTCGCAGCGCATCACGCGCGGTTTAGCTATTGCTTTATCCGGCGCCACATCCTGAAAATCAGGATCGTGGCGGCCAGCGCGACAATCAAGTACGCGCCGATGATGTCGATACGGCCTTTCCGCGGATCTGACAGCGTCCCTTCCAAATGGGAGCACGCAACAAGGGAAATCCAAACGTCTCTCCCCCATTTCAGGCGCGGCTTTTCTTTCGCCTGCAGGGACGCGGTATCGTCCTTCTTGAATACCCCGCCGGTCATTTTCGCGGACCCTTTCCGGGTAGCAGCGTCTGGCTGTGCCCGATCGCGAGTTGCGTAGCCGTCGCACCCTGCCGAGCCGCATCAAGCGCATCGAGCGGGGCTGTCTGGAAGTGCGCGCCGCAGCTATCCCGGCAGGTGAAAGAACGGCCGGAGCTGCGGGCGCCGCAGATCAGCGTTTTGCATTTGGCGCAGAGCGTCCAACCCGACGCAGCCGCGCACCAGGCGCAGGACACACTCGATAGGTCCACGTCCTCGGTCCGGACCCGGAGCGCTTCCGCTGGACGCAAAAGCCCCTGCAATCGCGCCATCGTCGTCGCCTGGCCCGATTCGGACTTGTCGACGCTCTCGCACCGGAACCGCTGTGCCGGAGCGAAGCGGGCGAAGGTCACGCGAAAGGCGCGGTCATGCCTGGCGCACACAAAATCCAACACGAAACGCTCAGGAGTGCCCGTCGCCTCCCGCAGCCTGGCAAGCTGCTGTTCCCGATTGATCACCAGTTCAGATTTGTGGCTCATTTTTTCCATCCTTTTCGCTTGAGAATGAGGGCGCGCGCGGTTGTGACCAGCTGCGCCAGATATTCGGAACCGCCCGTGTCGGGATGGACGCCCTGCATGATGCGCCGGAACCGCGCGTCCATGTCCTGCCGGGTAAAGGGTTGCGCGAGGCCGAACAGGCTCAACGCATCGGTATAGTCATCGCGTTTGGGCCTGGTCTGTCCGGTCACTTGCCGGCGAAATTCATCCCACGGCATCACTTTGCGGAATTCGGCCCGCCAGATCTTTCGCTGCGCGCGCCACTCGGCGCCGAAGGCGACCCATTTTTCAGACTGGTCGAGCGCAACTTCAAAGGGCCATGCCGCCGCGAGTCCGAGCGCTTCGCCTGCAATGCAAGCGGCTCGTACCGACAGGCCGGTCAGGCGCTTCAACAAAGCCCATCCGGCACGGATGGCAGCGAGCATCAACACGAACAGCGCGTACACGGCGACGGCGTCGCCGATAAATTTGCACAGCTGCCAGAGCTCCATGCCCTGCGGCAATGAGGTGGTCATTGCAAGCCTCCGCTCTCGAAAGGATCGGGCATGTAGCGCCCGCGCGGGAACAGCTTGTCGTAAGGCGTCCGGCGCAGCAGGAACGCCTCGCCCGTTTCCGTGAACACAGCCATGTTTCCACTGGCCCGGCTTGTCGCCTTGGCAAGCTCCTGCGCGTCCCGCAGATTGGCGGTTCCCGCCAGTTCCCAGTCATACCCTTCGGGGCCGCGCATCTTGCGCCAGAGAACCCGCTTGCCGAGACGCTCGGACAGGTATCGCGCCGTGGTCTGATCGTTCATGGCGAAGGCCTGCCACATGCCGGCATTGCCCATGAACGTTTCCCAGTTCTGGGGGTACAGTTCCTGAACCTGCGCCAGGTTCTGAAGGATCGGCCACAATTTGACGCCGTAGCCCGCCATCAGGCCTGCGGCCTTCGCCAATTGCTGGAGACGGCCGAGGGCATAGAATTCATCGAGCAGGAATAGCGTCGCGTGCCTGCCCTTGCGCCCTTCGGCGGCTGCCTGCAGGGCCAGATTGACGAACAGCCGGAGGAACCGCCCGTGGATGTCCAGATATTGCGGCGGCAGCACCAGATAGATCGTCGTCGCGCCGTTGTTCAGATCATGCAGGCTGAAATCCGATGCGGCGAGGGTTCGGCGCATGCCCGTGCTGTCCAGCCATTTCGTATGAGAGATGGCCGTCGCGATGACGTCGCCGGCCGCATTCTTGCCGGCTTGCAGGACCAGCGACGCAGCCGCCTGCGCCAGCCCGCCCATGTCCGACATGCCCCGGAAAGGCGGATCGGCTTTTGGGTCGCTTTCGAGCGGCGGGCCATCCGGATGAATCAGGAGATCCCGTACGGTGCCGAGATGCTTGTCCTCCTTCGGAATGTCCGGACTCATCACAACGTAATCGATCAGACCGCTGATGATGACTTCTGGCTGACGTATCCCAGAAATTGTCCTTCCCTTTTGTATCGGGAACGACCAGGGCGTCCGCAATCAGCTCGACGCGCTCCGCATAGTCGTCAGCGCGCGGATCGAGGCCGGCGATTGGATTGAAACGCGCCTTGCAGTCTTGCAGCAGGGGATCGCGGATTTCGCCCAACGGATCGAGAATCCGCACCGTCTGCCCGAGCGGACGCGTCAGGCCCGCTCCCCCCTTGCCGCGCGCCATTGCCGTGACAAGGGCATTCTGACCTTTCGGGTCGATGACCAGGACCGAGCCCCGCCATGTGATGAGATTCGGAATGATGACCGACCGGCCCTTGCCCGCCCGGTTTGTCGCTATGGTGCAGACATGGCGGTCATCGCTGAATCCAACGATCCATTTCGGATCGTAGAGCGATGCGCCGAGCAGCACCTGCCCCGGCCGCCATGGATTCGCCCATTCATCCAGCAGGCCGGAAAAACTGGACGTGCCGCCCAGCCCGACATGCCGCCCCGCCAGGAACCAGCGCAGCGGACGGGTCGCGCGGCCGAGGAAGATCTTGAATGGCCGCAGCCCGCCCCATGCGAGCAGGGCAGCCATGCCGGCGGTCAACGGGCTCCCGCCGATCACCGCCTGCAATGCCATGCCGATCGACGCCATCAGCACGACGAACGCCGCCCCATGCGCGGCCCAGCCGATGACCCGCCGCCCCGGCGCCGATTGCCACATGCCGGCGGTGCGCTGGTTTGTCATCGAGCCTTGCAGCCCGGCGGTCGCGACCAGCCCGCACAGCATCAGCCCGCCGAGAATCAACGGGCCATTCGAAGAAAGCTGGCGGGCATAGGCCGCCGGCGCATGTTGAAGCAGGAAATGCGAAAACGGGTCCGAAAACTGGAACCATGCGAACCCGCACGCGATGGCGATGATCAGGCCCATGATCTTTACTCCACCGCTTCTGTGGTGAAGGCAGCCGCGCGGTCAGCCTGCATCGCCTCGCTGTCCGCATCGTCTGCATTCGTGGGGACTGGCTCTGCTTCGCCGTCAGCCGCAGCGCTTTCCTGCGCCAGCGGCGGTACGTGCATCGCGCCGTGTTTCGGGCAATGCGGCGGCCCGCATTCCCTGATCCACCGCGCGGCAACGCGCACGGTGTAACCGCAGCCCGCGCCGAGGCATTCGGCTTTGAGCATGCGCGTTCCCTGCTTTTTTGGCCGGTCTGCTGCCACTTCGCCCGCCAGCGTCACGCGATCGAAGTTCAACCGTGCGTGGGGAAATGGCCCGAGGGACGCGGCGAGCTCGTTTAAACGCTCCTTAAGGACCGCGCCGGGCAGGGCGTGCCGCATTGGCCCTTCAAGCCCGATTCTGAGCGCCGCTTCCCTGAATGCCTTGCCGTGCTTTACATCCGGCGGCAGCGCGGCATGCACCAGCTCATGCGCGAGGATTCCGAGCACCTCGGCAGGGTCGGCAAAATCGGCCCGGATGATGATTTCATGATGGCCGTCGTCGGACGCGCCGGCATGCCAGCATTCTCCGGCCACCTTTCCCTTTTTGCCGTGCGATGTGAATGCGACGGCGAATCTGACCTTGTCCGGGAGCGTTAGACCGAGCTTGGCGAAATAAGGCCTCAGTTCATTCGTCGCGGCCCGTAAATAGCTTTCTCGACTGGTGTGATCATTGGCAGTGCGGGGCTTTTGCATTTGCAAGCTCTCTCTGACGTTCTCCCGTCAGAGATTGGATGCGACTGCCAGTTTGACATTAGTCAGGAATTGGTCATCGTATCGGCCGATGGCCTCGCACTCGTTCAAGGGCAACGGATACAGCGGCGGAACATGCCATGGCCAAGTCATCTGTCCCACCAGAACATGATAAGGAAGCGCGCGCTCGCATTCGCAACAAGCTGCTGCATTATATGCGGGAGCATCGTATCGGCGCCCCTGAACTAACCGCACGGATATACGCCGCCCAAGAGATAAAGCAGAAAAAGTCGGTCGGTATCAGCACCGTTCAGCGATTTCTCGCCAACAAAGTGCGGACGGTCGAATCTTATGTCGATATGTTCGAGCGCTTTGCCAAGGACTTTCCTTCTCCTGATCCGATAGGCGCGCTTGGAGAACGCTTGTCGGTCTTTTTCGGCGCGGGCAACGGGCGCGACTATTCCGGAAGGTACTTGGCCAATGCGGGGGTCGTAGCCACTCTTGACGGCGAGACGGCGAACGATACAGAAATTGTCATTGCACCTGATGCGGGATTTTGGCGCGTGACGGAAAAGACGACTCCCGGTCTCAATCACGCCATTTATGACGGCGTTCTCGCTTGCTCCGGTCACGCAGCCGTTGTCGTGCTGAAGGACCGGCTTGAGGGTCGTGCGCGGAACTACATGCTCTGGCCCGAAAACGAGACACTCCGGGGGCAAGGCGAGGTGGTGCAGTTCTTGGGTATCCAGAAAATCGAGATACGGCTAACAAAGATATAGCCTGGTAATAAAGCGCTTGGAAAGATACGTTACAGAAAGCCGAGTAAAACGTGATGGCCGACGTTTCGGAAAAAGACCGCGTTCTGCACCAAGCGGCAATGCTGAAGCACGCGCAGAATAGGGGCGCCCTTGATCCCGAATACGCCTCAATAATGCTTTTGCAAGGCGCCTACTATGGGGATATCCCATTAGTGGTAACATTGCTGGAACGCGGTGTGCCGCTCGACACAGCCGACAAAGTCACAGGCATGACAGCCCTTCATCTGGCGGTCGGATGCAACCACCTCGATGTAGCGCGGACTCTTGTGGAACGCGGCGCATCGTTCGTGCCCGACAAGCAGGGCCGGATGCCGACGACAATTGCCGCTGAGTGCGAAGTGAGCGAAGAACTCTGCGATTTCATAGTGGAAGCAGAAGCGGAAGCCGAGGCCCGGGGCAAGGGCGTTTAAACGGTCTCTATCCGAGGCGTCGCGCGGCCCCACCTACTCCGTATGCAGTCGCGCCCCCCCTGCAAATCCCTCCAAATCACCATATCAATTCAGCAAACAAGTTTTGCCGTTTCGATGTATTCAATCATATAAAATCAACATTCCGCGTATATATATGATAATATTAGCAAACTCAAATCAGACATTTGGTTGTTTTCAAAGTGTTTAAATATTCAATATTGTACAAGTTTGCGTTATAAGATATTTTATTCTCCTATGCCGCCTCAATATCTGTTGAAATTGTTAGTTGTATGGCCATATACTAAGTATAGGGGATAGCGAGCAATGTTTTTGTATTACAAAAACGCTCGTCAGGGGGGCACCCCCTGAAACCCCGCTGGCAGGCGGCCATGTACGATGACTCGACGAACACCACCCTTCCGCAGAGGCGGCAGGCCTCGCAAAACCAACTCCGAAAAGCGCAAGCTGCTCATTTCGGCCCGCGTGCGTCAGGACGAGCTGGCGACCATCGAGGGCCGCGCTGCAGAACACAACATCCCGCTGTCCGACTTCCTCCGGGAGCAGGCCCTGTCAGGCACAATCCTCGTTCGCCGGTCGCGCGCGTTAAGCGCGATCGATCGGCACGACCTCGCCCGGATCGGTTCGAACCTCAACCAGATCGCCCGGGCCTGCAACGCGACCGGCGACACATTCCGCGCGCGCAACATCGAGGCGACTCTGAACGAGTTGCGCAGCCTGCTCAGACGCATCGACACGCCAGGGCAGGCCCCGGATGAACTGGGCGAAGGGTAGAGCCACCAAAGGGCGCGGGACGTCATTCAAGGGCGCCCTTGTGTATGTTCTGCACGACAAGGGCGCCCAAACATCGGAGCGCGTCGGTTTCATTGACCTGCACAATCTGGCGACCGACGACCCGCACCGGTCCTGGCGTGAAATGAAAGCGCTGTGCGATGCGGCCGATGAGTTGAAGAAGCGTTCCGGCGTCAAGGCGACGGGGCGCAAGCTGACCAGGCCGGTTTATGCTTTTACGCTCAACTGGCATGAGGCCGACAAGCCTGACGCAGCGCATATGCGCGAAACCGCCTTCGATGCCTTGCGCACCCTCGGCATGGAGAACCATCAGGCGGTCATCATCGAACACACCGACCGGCCCCATAAGCATGTCCATGTCATCGTCAATCTGGTCAACCCTGAAACCGGTCAGGCCGCGTCCCTGTCGAACGACGCCCACAAACTCGACCGGTGGGCCGACGACTACGAGGTAAGCCAGGGCGTTATCCGGAGCCCCGACCGGCGGGCAAAGTTTCATGCGCTCGACAACGGCGTCGAGCCGCCGAAGCGGCCGGCCCAGGCGAAGTCGCGAGAGGAATGGCTGGCCACCCGGAAACTCAACGGCGAAAAAGCAAAACAGCGCGTCGCTGAAATCAAAGCCGCCTATGCCGCCCATGTCGCCAATCTGAAGGCAGCACAGAACAGCGCATTTAAGGCGCGCAACGCCGAGGCCGAGAAACTGTGGAACAGCTATACAGCCGACCGCAAGGCCGTGAACGACCGCTATCAGCCATTCATCGATGCCATCTGGAAAAGCAGGCGAACGAGACCGCCTCATCCCTATACCGAGCAGGCCTTGCGCGACCTCCAGGAAAGCGCCGAGTGGAAGCAACTCGGGCGCACGCAGTTCGCCCAGCGCCGCCTCTTCAGCGCTCGTGAAACCGCCTTCCTTGGCGCGATCGGCAACGCCGTGCGCCTTCACTACTCGGCCCTGAGAGAGCGGGGCGGCCTTGCCAATTTGTTCAAGCTGATGATCAGCCCGGCCGAACGCCGGAAGCAGTTCCAGCAGCAGCAAGAGACCCAGAAGCAGGCCCTACGGCAACGACAGGCGCAGAGCCGCAATGAAAGAGCGGCAACCCTGAAGGCGTCGCGCCGGGTTGAACTGGCGAAACTCTCACAGGAGTTCCAGAAAAACCGGGAAACCATGAAAGCCCGTCACGCTTCCGAGGTCGCCGCACAGAAGACGGTTTGGCGGCAGCTCGCCGCTGAACGTGAGAAGGTCTGGTCGGATTATCGCCAGGAATTCGCCACTCCAGAACCCCAGCAGGACAAAGGCGACCAGCACCAATCTCATCGCGACGAGTTCCGGGAAGCCGCCTCGGAAACCACCCGGATCGAAGCCAAACCGGAACACGAGCGGAAGGCCGATCAGAATCAGGGAAATGGAGCCGACCTTACACCGACCACCGAAAAATCAACCCGGCGGGACTGGCGCGCCAGACGGTCGGCGGCGGAACGTAAAGCCGATGGAACTTACAAAAAACGAGACAGAGGCAATGATGACGGCGGGCGCAGCCGGGAGCGCGATCGGCACGAGCCGGATTGACTTGCGCCCGATGCCTGAAGACCCAAGACGTCGTAGTTTGAATGTGGCTCGTTTTGCTAAGTCAGACTGTGTAAAACGCCACGTATTCAAACCTCGCTGCGCCCCTTCCGGGACGGGGATACCGGCGCTGAGAGCGCCCTCATCTATTGAGATGGCACAGGGATTGCCCGTTTTACATTCGGCCGCACTTTCACGTTTACGTCGACGCGCTGATCCAGACGGCCCAGGACCGTCATCAGGCGATCAACCGTGAACCGCCCGATCTTCGCATTCCGAATCCGGGAGAAATCGGCGGCAGCAATGCCCGTCAGTTCCGAAGCCTTGCGGACCGTCAGGCGCTTGTGGTCTAGAGCTTTAATAATCTGCGCCGCCAGGATGGCGCGCAGTTGCTCAAGATCGGGGTTTGGCATGTCGAAGTCACGGAAGACATTGCCGCTCCCACGTACCAGTTCAAAATCGTCGCTCATCGTACAACCTCCTTTAGTCGTTGGAAGGCATCCCCTCGATGCTTCAACGCCAGCTCCAGCACGCCGGACCCAAAGCCGGTCAGCGGCTTCGCAACGTCCGGGTGTCCGCCCTCGGCAACGACGGTCAGGGCGCGGGCCAAATCCCGCCGCGCTCCTGATGGGAAGTCCTAAAAATCTTTTCGGGCCGCTTTGATCCATGCAATCGGCCGGGTCGTGCGTGTCATCGATATATGTTGTCATATTTGACAACACGAAGTCAACTAAATTCGGGGAAGCGCAGGGCCGTCCAAAAATTGGATAATTATGAATATTGGTTTATAATGAAGTATTGGAATACTTGGCGCAAGGATCGCCGAAAGCAACGTGACGGAAGCAGATTGGGAAGATACGGAGAGGCCAGAACGCCGCGATGGCCGGCTACCGGAAGGCGGCGCAACGCGCAAGCGCAGCGTTGCCGGTCAACGACCTCACTATCTCGACCTTGAAGAGGCCCGCCAGCTTCTAGCCGAGATGAATATTCACCTGACCCCGCGCCAGATCAAACGCTCGTCAGACATGAACGCGAATGGAAAGCGCAAGCTGCCCTGGTTCATCGATCCCATCGAGGGTCGGCTCAAAATCGACAGGAACGCGCTGCTGAGCGCTTATTTCAATAGACAGGTCGAAGCGGAGCGCAATTGTGATCTGGGATGAAATCCGACGCTCGGTACCCGCCGCGACAAATGACCGCTTTCCAAAGCGGCCCTTCGGCATTGTGCAGAAATCAATTACGCACCGGATGAAGGTCCGCCTTGCGGCGGCGCCTCCCCTTTGTAGGTTGTGTGCCCTTTGAGATTGTCACGGCGAGCAAAAAGGCTTGTTACGAAGGCCTCGTTTTCCATCGCCCAAGCGCACAATTGCGAGATCGGTTCCCGGAGCCGCCTGCCGTCTTCTGTGAGCCGATATTCTGTTTTGGGCGGCACTTGTTGATACACGGTGCGCTCGACCAGCCCGTCGCGCTCCAGATTACGCAAGGTCTGGATCAGCATTTTTTTGGAGATGTCGGGGATTTGGCGTTGCAGCTCGTTGAACCGCCGCACCTCGCGGAGCGAGATGCAGTAGAGGACGACAGGTGTCCATTTGTCACCGATCAGGTCGAGAATGCGCCGAGCCGGAAAGCGGAGGTTATCGGCGCCGGCGCCGTCTTTTCTGCTCACGTTTGTGTCGCCCAGGTGTCCGGCATCTGCGGCAGGGTCCCTTATGCGGTTTCTTGCAGGTAGCGATGCACGAAGGCGACCGCCATTGCGCCCTCGCCCACGGCCGACGCAACCCGCTTAATCGAGTTGCGACGCACATCCCCGGCAGCGAACGAGCCTGGCACGCTTGTTTCAAGATAGAAGGGCGGCCGTTCGAGCGGCCAGGATTTCGGCGGCTTACCACCCTCCATCAGGTCCGCCCCGGTCACCAGATAGCCGACCTGATCGCGCGCAATCGGCGTGTCTTTTGCCCAATCGGTGTTGGGAACGCCACCGATGCACACGAAGACGCGGCGGGTATCCAGCCAATCCACTGCACCCGAGCCGCAATCGGTGATTGCTACGCGGCTCAAAAACCCGTCGCCGTCGAGGCCCGTCACTTCGCTGCCATAGCGCACGTCCACGTTCGGCTCACGCAGGATGCGGCTGGCAAGATAGTCCGATAGCGTTTCGCCGAGACTCGAGCCGCGCACCAGCATCGTGACCCGCCTTGCGTGCGCCGAGAAATGCATCACTGCCTGGCCCGCCGAGTTGCCGCCGCCGATCACGACGACATGCTGATCGCGGCAGAGCGGCGCTTCGCTCAAGCCCGCGCCATAGTAGAGGCCCGCCCCGAGTAGGCGCTGTTCATTCGGCAAACCCAGGCGCCGCCACTCGACGCCCGTGGCGCAGATATTCGCGCGCGCCACCATTTTCGACCCGTCTGCGAGATCGACCCAGATGCGATTGTCATGGAACTCGCCCCTGACGCCCTCCTGCATCATCAGAAGTTCGATCCCGAATTTCACGGCCTGCTGGCGCGCCCGCTCCGCAAGCTCAGCCCCCGCTATCCCTCGCGGGAAGCCCATGTAGTTCTCGATCATGCTCGACGAGCCCGCCTGGCCCCCGACCGCGTGGCGCTCGATGATGACGGCCCGCAAGCCTTCCGAAGCCGCGTAAACGGCAGCCGACAGTCCCGCAGGACCCGCGCCGTAGATCGAGAGGTCATACTCGCGGAGCTTTGGTTGCGTCACCCAGCCAAGCCGGTCGGCGAGTTCCCGCAGCGAGGGAGCAGACATCATGCTCCCGTCAGGCAGCTCGACAACAGGCAGGCGCACATCGGTAAGAGCCAAGCCGAGTTCGCGTCGGCAGTCCTTATCCGAGCCCAACTCAACCCAGTCAAAGGCAACCACGGATCGCGTGAGCAGGTCCCGGATTTGATAGGCTTCGTTCGACTGCGCCTGTCCAAAAAGACGCACCCGCCCCAGTGCCGCCCCATTTCTTTCCTGCACTCGTCCCTCCTTATGGTTGCGGTTTCCGCGCGTGTTTGGAGGCCCAGCGTTGGCCGAGCGCCACGCCGTAACCCACGAGGTCTCGGCCATATTCAAGCTGCGTTTCCTCGAAACTCCGCAGGCCCGCGTCGACTTTCTGCCGTGTGCGCTTGAGCGCGGTCGCGAGCACCGTCGCATCGCGCGCGGCTTTTGCTGTAGCGCCGGCGGTATGGGGCCGGACTACGAACGCAGCGTCTCCAAGAAGGCAGACCCGGCCGAAGACGGTGCGCGGCACAACCACATCGACGATCGTCTGCACAAACGGATCAGGCGTTGCTGCCACGAGTTCGGCGAGCTTCGGGTGAACCTCGTGCCGGGCTCGATCGACAAGCGCCTGCACGGTCGTTTGTGGGATACCACCTTGCGGCAGCGAAGCGTGATGCTGGCGGCCGTCACGGTCGATCAGCAGCGGGCCGAGTTCGTCCTGATCCGCTGCGACATACCAAACCCAGTTGAGGCGTCGCCTTCCCAGTGTCGTGTCCGCGCCCGCCCCGGGAATAAAATAGGTCAGGATGTGCCCGCCCGAGCGGGCCTCTGAAAAGGTGAAGGCGTCCTCGAAAAAGCGCACAAGCTCTTTTGGCGCATCCGCTTCGTCGAGCGTGCCGCGCCAGGCGACATAGCCCGCGTAGATTGACTGCACGTCGGGCAGGAGCCGGCGGCGGGTCGGCGACTGTGCCCCGTCAGCGCACACCAGCAAGTCCGTCTTTATGTGGCCGTGCCCCTCGATTTCGGCCGAGACAGCCTGTCCGTCCCCAGGGTCGTTCACCCCGGCAAGAGTGGCACCCATGTGATAGCGCTCCTTGGGAAAGGCGACGCGCAGCGTTTCGTAAATCGCCTCCCATGAGGTGAACGCCTGCGGCATGGATTGCATCTGCCCGTCGCCGCCCTGCGGATCGAGGTAACGCCGCACGCGGCAGCTCGTTGTAGGCAACGGCGGCGCGCCGTAGGTGTCGAGGAGTTGGACCAGCTCGCCCTGGACCACGATGCCGGCGCCACGTGTGTCCATCGGGCCAGGGTGGCGCTCATATACGTTCACGTCGAACCCGGAACCGTGGAGGGCAAGGCCGGCGCACAAGCCGCCGATCGAACCCCCAGCGACCGCAATTTGCAGCCGCCGGTCCTCCGGTGATCCGTTGCCCTCATGCGGGTGCATTAACAGGCTCCGCCGGAGCAGCTACCTGACCGGTCGAGATCCGTTTTGCGCTCGCCTCGCGCAATGCTCGCACCATGACTGAGGTCGGCTGCGCGCCCGAAAACAGGTAGTTTCCGCCGAGAACGAACGAGGGCACTCCATTGAGCCCAAGGCCATGTGCCAACTTTTCATCATCGATTACTGCATCGAAGCTTGCCGGCTCAGAGAGAAACGCCGAAGCACGCGAGCGCTCGATTCCAGCCCCTTCCGCAAGGTCGGCCAGAACTGCGGGGTCACCGACGTCAAGGCCTTGAGTGAAGTAGGCGGAAAAGAGCGCTTCGACGACGCGATCCTGCATGGCGGCGTCCCCAGTTTCATGCGCGAGGCGGATGAGAGCATGGGAAGCCACCGTGTTCGGCGTCTTCGCCATCAAGTCGTGACGGAACACCAGACCGGCGCTAGCGCCTGCCTCAGTAACCTGAGCGTCGAGTGCCTGGCTCTTTTCCCAGGAGCCGAATTTAGCTGAGCGGTATGCGCGCCGATCTAGGCCTTTCCTCGGCATGGTCGGGTTTAGCTGGAAAGGACGCCAGGCCACATCGAACGTGAGCCCTTCGGCTTCCAAAATGGGGAGCGCCGCCGCGAGTCGGCGCTTGCCGACATAGCACCAGGGACAAATGGTGTCGGATACGATGTCGAGCCGGAAGGAAAACAGGGCGGCGCTGGTCATTGTTGAACTCCTCGGTCGTCTCCTCACAGCAATATGCGAATGTGGTCTCTTTCAAGCAAGTAGTCACCTTAGGGTAACCTGCCGTGGGTGCCTGCGAAAATCAAGCCGCGAAGTCGCCTCAATAGAATCAGCCACTTACACCGTGCAAAAATAGGGCGAATTTCTGCTAACCACCGAGGCCTCCACCCTTTGCTGCCCTATCGGTCGAGTACCAAGCGTTTGGTTTTATCCACTAGCACACCGTCGAGCATCCGGCCTCGGAGCCGGTTTGCAGAAGCGGGGGGAAGCACAAAGCAATATTAGAACGCAGTAATGATTGCAGAATCCTTGCTTAGCGCGGTAGGTCTAACGTATTGTCCGCGTATGGCAGATATAAGAAAAAGAAAAGGCCCAAAAGGCGTAAAGTATCAAGTCCGATACCCGACAAGTGAAACCAAGTCTGGCTACACATACGCGTCCTTTGACACGTTGAAAGAAGCCCGCGCCTTCTCTGAAAACCTCGGAAGTCTGCCCAAGCGCCCCTCGGCTGGCATCATAACCGTCCCGGAGGCTGTCACGCGCTGGCTTGATATTTGCGAAAAAATCGGCCGCGATGGCCGTGAGAAAGTCGAGCCGGAGACGTTCAAGGAGTATCGCCGTCGCGGACGCGTGATTGAGGAATACGCTTGGACAAAGAATCTGCCGGAACTTGAACCGGCCGACGTCGTGCACTTCCGCAACTGGCTTTTGCAAACCAAAAGCCGCGATTTGGCGCGGCGCACGCTTTCGTCGTTTCACTCGATCATCATCGAGATGAAGCATCAGGGGTTCATCAAAGACGACCCGGTCGCGCGCATCACCATTAAGGCCAGCGGGCGTTATGAAGATGAGGAATCCGAGATCGAGATTCTGTCCGATAACGAGGTAAGGGACATATACGCCGCCGCCGATATCATGGGCGACAAAAACGACTACATGGAGAAATGCTGGCGGCGCTATCGGCCGATGATCTATCTCGCCGGGTTCTCGGGCATGCGTCCCTCGGAAATTCGTGGGCTTGCGTGGCCGCAGATCACGGAGACCACCGTACACGTTAAACAACGTGCAGATAAAACCGGCATTATCGGTCCGGTAAAATCGAAGGCGGGCAAGCGAACAATCTATCTGCCGCGCATCGTCACCGACATGGTGTTCGAGTGGCGGGAGTATTGTCCAGCCTCTCCGTACGATCTGATATTCCCAACTGATTCCGGCAGACCGCAGGCTCTGAATAATTTCCGGGCGGGCGCCTGGCTGCCCTTGATGGAAGAGGCTGGGTTGATCAGGACGGAGAAAATCGACGGCAAGAGCGTCCGGCGACCGATCTACTCCCCCTATGCCTTAAGGCACTATTACGCGAGCAAGCTGATCGAGAAGGGCAAGGATTTGAAATTCATTCAGACTGCGATGGGGCATTCAAAGATCGAGATCACGCTGAACGTCTATGGGCATCTGCTCAAGGGGCGCGACGAGGCGCACAAAGGCACGGCGGAAGAGCTGGCAGCGGAGATTCTCGGGAAACGTAACTGTGCGTCAGCGGAAATACGCATGTGACCGTTCCCGTTGGCCTTTCATAATTGCCGTCCAGCCATTCGAGGTCTCGCTTTCCGCTTGTCTGGCAGGAGCTCAATCCGCGAAAGAATATAACTTTCCCGTATGTGAGATACGGGAAAGTTAGAATATTGCTTGAAATTTGAGCCGGAACGTCCTAACTTACCCGTATGTGAGATACGCGAAAGTTAGAAAATGGCTCTTCACCTCGTCGGCGAGACAATAGACAAGACCCGCAGCCACTACCAGGCCGAGACGGGCAAGCTCGTCCAGCTTATGCGGGGCATTTACGTGGATGCGGGCGACGATGCTGACGCAACGGTGCTCCGGCACGCCGTCCGTATTGCAAAATACTTGTATCCTCGCGCCTATCTGTCGGGAGCCAGCGCGGTTCTTTTGGCTCCGACCCGCGACGGTCGGCTCTTTCTAAGCGGTCGACGCATCCAGCGCACTCGCATCCGGGCGCTGGAGATCATCCAGAACGAAGCGCCGAAGCATCCGTCTATCGGTTCAGCGGTCGTCGACGACGGCACGGGAGAATTCCTTATAAACGTCTCTTCCATTCGTCAGCAATTCCTTGAAGGATTTCGTCTGCGTAGCGAACATGCGGCCTCGATCGACGAGGACACGCGCGATGCTATCGCCCTACGCCTGGTTGAAGAGTACGGCAGTCCCAAGGCAGCGGCGGACGCGCTTTGGGCGCTGGCCCGCGAGAATGAATGGTATCGCGAAGGGGAGCTTGCCGAGCGGTTCCTTCTCCACCGTCCTGCCGTTGCACCGGCAAGAAACCAGGCCGCGCTTGATCTGATTGTCGCGTGGCATGGCAACCCGGTCGGTCAACTGCGTCACGACGGATTTGAATGGCGATGGAATCCGATTGAAGGCTGTGGCCCACCGCTCATCAGGCAGACCACGCCCGGCAAGTTACCGCCGTTCATTGTGTCTCTGTTGCCAGAGGGCTGGCTTGAAACCGTCCTCAAAGACAAGGACGAGCGCTCGCTGCTACGGTCAGGCAAGCGCTACATGTCCAATATCACAATCGTGGAGCAGCAAAGCGATCTGGCCACACTACCGCCTGATATCCTGCTGACCCGCCTGGAAAAATATACAGCGGATGGGGCATTTACCGGCCACTACGCCGGTCCCGGACGCAGCGATATCGAAGAGAATTTCGAGCGCAATCTGGCGCACATCTACGAGAGTGCCGATACACCACGCCTTTCAGGTGTCCAGATTAAAGCACCGATGTATCTCGATGCTGACGGCACTCTTTCGCCCAGCACCGGCAAGCCGTTTACGCACATCCTGAAGCCTGCCGCGACCGGCGGATACGACGCTCTTCCCATTATTGAATGGCTGGACATGGCGCTTGGCAAAGCGGCTGGTTTTGCTACGCCCGACACGGCGCTTGTCGCCATGCCTGACGGCATGCCGCCGGCATTGATCGTCGAACGCTTCGACATACGCGAAAGCCTCAACGACAGCCGGATGCTGGCGCTCGAAGATTTTTGCTCCGTGCTCGAACTTCCCACCCAGGACAAATACAAAGGGACAATGGAGCGGCTCGCCCGTGCCATCAGGCCCCTCTCGACAGCACCCGAAGAAGATTTGCTGATCGTTCTCAAGCGCGCGCTTTTCGCCTGGTTGATCGCCGATGGCGACATGCACCTTAAGAATATAGCGCTCCTCAAGATCGCAGAGCCGAGGGAACAAAAGTTCCGCAGTGTCCGGATGGCGCCACTCTACGACGCGGTAACCACGCGCGTTTTTCCACGCCTGAAGCACGATCATTTGGCGCTCAAACTCAACGGCAAGGACGACAAGCTTCGTCGTGCCGACTTTCGCGCGTTGGCTGCCACAGCCGGATTGAAAGCAGGAGATGCCGATGCTGCGATCGACCAAATACTAGAGCACACCAGAGAGGCGATAGACCGGATCACGCTGCCCAAAGCGCTCGACTATGGAGCTGAATGCGAAAAAATGGCACTCCAACTGTTTGACATCTGCCGTAGCCGAATAGAGTCGTTTGCGTGAGTAATCGGATCACTTTTCTTCGGACGCCACAAGGGGAGGAATGGCTCAAAAAGGCCATAGCCAGCTTGAACGAAATTAGGCTGCCTATAATTCTTGTGGCGAGTTGTGGCGAATAGAGAACCAAATGTTTGAATTTGCACGAAAATAAACAGCCTTCCAAGCTGGCTATGGGGGTTCGATTCCCCTCACCCGCTCCAGTCGATAAATCAATGGGTTAGAGCCTGTCAATTTTCAGAATACTGCCAAAAATAGCGACATTCGCCACAAAATGCCTCCCATCTGTAACCCGCAGAAATCCGCCATTCTCCGAATCAGTCCGTCTCGGCCTGTGGCGAGTTTGTGGCGAGTCTTGATTGTCGTTCGAGGCATCACTCGACGCTCATCCAGCGGCGCGCGGAGCCGCGCGATGCGGCTCCGCGTTAGTGCTAAGGCGTCGGCGGCTTCGGCCTGCAGGCGTTAAGCGCCCGTTTCAGACTTTCGAGGGCCATCAGCGCTACCTTGCGCTGCGCTTCGTAGAAGCCAATCGCGCGGACGGCTTGCTCAAACAGCGCCTTCAGTTCGGCTTCGGTTCTGTATCTGGTCCGGTTCGTCATTGTCGTTCCTTTCGTCCATGGTGTTGTTCACGGGCGTTGGAACAGCGGCGGGCCAAACCGCACCCTGTAAGGGCCGCAACGTCAGAGGAGGAGCTTCACGCTTGCCACAAGGACAGCCGCTATAAATGACCGGCAAAGAACGAACACAGATGGACGGGGAACGGCAGGGGCAACTTTGACCAGATCGCGACCAGGACTCCGGACTGCTGCGCCACTACGTTGAGCATGACGGCACTTGACGCCGTTTGCCGACGCGAAGCAGCGCATATGAACCGGCCACCGGGCTCCGAGAAAAAGTCTGAAACCGCGCGCCGGCCGCAGGAAGCCAGCTCGGCTACGCCGGACCCGAAGCTCCTGGAATTCGTTAAATCGCTTGCGCGAGCGGCCGCGAGGGAGGATCATCGCCGGGCTGCCGAGGCAGCCTTGCCCCGGCCCGAACCGGACGGACAGTGATGCGAACCGCCATTTACGCGCGCTTCTCGACCGAGCTCCAGCAAGAACGCTCCATCGAAGACCAGTTTGCACTGTGCCGCGCCTATGCGGCGAAAAACGGCCTCGACGTGGTCGGCACCTATGATGACCGGGCGCGCTCCGGCGCATCGATTTTTGGCCGCGATGGCCTGATGCGCATGATGGATGCGGCGCGGGACGGGACTTTCGACGTCATCCTCGTCGAGGCGCTGGATCGCCTCTCGCGCGATCAGGAAGACCTCGCCGGGCTCTGGAAGCGCCTGAACTTTCTTGGGATCGAGCTCAGGGCCGTCCACGACGGCAAGGCCGACCAGATCCAGATCGGCATACGCGGACTTGTCGGCGCCCTCTATCTCCAGGACCTCGCCCACAAGGTCCGGCGCGGGATGGCAGGCGTCATCCGTGACGGGCGGCATGCCGGCGGGCGCGCTTATGGCTACAGGCCTGTGCCGGGCAAGCCCGGCGAACTCCAGATCGACGAGGACGAAGCCGCGATCGTTCGCGAAATCTTCAAGTCGTATGTCGGCGGCAAGACGCCACGGGAGATCGCAGCCCGTCTGAACGCGCGCAAGGTTCCGCCGCCCCGTGGACGCTACTGGACGGCTTCAACGCTGAACGGTTCCCTCAAGCGTCATAACGGGGTGATCCAGAACGATCTTTATGCGGGCCGCATTGTCTGGAACAAGGTCCGCATGATCAAGGACCCGGACACCGGGAACCGCGTCTCGCGCCCGAACCCGTCGTTCGAGTGGCAGTCCATCGACGCGCCGCATCTGAGGATTGTATCCCAGGAACTCTACGAGCAGGCCATTGCGCTCAAGCAGGAGCGGGGCGGCCCGGTTCCTTGCCACACCCGCAAGCCGAAGCGCGTTCTCTCCGGTCTGTTAAAATGCGGCTGCTGTGGCGCCGGTATGTCCGTCAAGGACACAAGGAAAGGACGGCAACGCATCCAGTGTACGCAAATGAAAGAGGCAGGAACGTGCGACCATCGTCGCGTTTACGATCTCGATACGGTCGAGCGCACGGTCTTTGACGGCTTGAAAGCCAATCTCACCACGCCCGATCTTATTGCGGCTTATGTCGAAACCTACAACGAAGAGCGCAAGCGGCTCGCGTCCGGGCTGATCGCCAACCGGTCGCGCATTGAAAAGCGCCTGGCGCGGGTAAAACGCGAGTTCGACCGTATCTTCCAATCCTACGTAAAGGGATTTTCCGAAGAAGCGGAGGTTCGCGAGCCGCTCAGTGAGTTGAGGGCCGAGCGGAAGCGGCTCGAAGCCGACCTTGCCAGCGCGGAGAAGCCACCCGTGACCGTGGCGCTCCACCCGACGGCTCTTGCCCGGTATCGGCAGCAGGTCGAGGATCTTCAGAAGGCCCTGTCATTCGAAAGCCTGGGCGACGATCGCGAGCCGGTCAGGGCGTTGCGCGAGCTGGTCGCCGGCATCGTCGTCCTGCCCACGCCGCCGGGCGCTCCCATAGAGGTTGAAGTGCGGGGCCGGCTCGCCGCGCTCATCGGCCATCAGGTATTTCCGGCAGCCCGGATGTGGGGGGGAAAGGTGGTAGCGGAGGTCCGTCACAGCTATTCCCCCCACCGGAGATCGCCGAGTTTCCGCTTCGACTTCAAAGCATGCGTGGTTGTGAAGCACGTAAGCGCGGTCTGAAGGCCGCCTTGCATTGTTTGGCTTTACGTCGCGATCGGGCTGGCTGCGTTGGCGGCCAGTGCGAGATCGATTCCGGCGGTGACCCCGCCCGAAGTGTAAATATTCCCGTCACGCGCGAAGAGGAGGCTGGAATTGAGTCCGACGTCCGGCGATGACGCCTATGAGAAATGCCCGAACGTAGAGAGCCATAACTCGCCTCCAAATGGGATGGAGCGCTCCACCCCAGACAACGGATCGCGTCGAAATAAGGTCGTGTGGTGATCCGCGGTAACAAGCTCATTGGAGCTGCGACGCAATGCACCGGTGCAAGTGACGCCGTCGCTATCGTGAGGTTCAACGGAGTCAGCGTGTGAACGATTTCATCCCGTTTTTTCGATTGTTCGAGCGAACTTCGGCGCGCGGCATGGAAAGCGCGCTCCGCAAAGCCGGCATGCCGAGCGCATTCCCTAGGGTCCCGGCTCTATGATCACGAGGTAGCGGATGGAACGAGAAGAATGGCTGGGGTCGAATGGCGTCCATCTCTGGGGCACCCTCGCCCTGCCTGATGAAGTGGAGACCTCCCTCCCGGCGTGCCCGCAAGACGTCGGCGAGCAGGTAACAAGATGCGCCGCATCAGGTCTGCTAAAGTTCGAAGCCGCGTGAAAACGCGAGAACGGCTTCTGCTTTCTGCGCGTAAAGGCGCGCGGCAAGCGCGATCTCATCACCGTCGTCGGCCATGCGGCAACGATCTCGGCCGGCGAGTTCATCCAGGCGAGTGGCGAACGGAACAACCGCACCACGGTTCCTGAAAGCGATGCCGCCCACGGGGGTGGAGCAAACCTCTCCTGGCTGAGGCAGTTTGATGACATCATCCTGGGACATGGCGTATCACTCCTTGGGTGGAGAGGTGAAGGCGTCGAACACCCCCACGATACGCCGCCATTCCCCCGCGCCGTCACCAACCTCCGCGCATAGCTCGTTCAACCTTCAAATTTCCGTCTCTCTTGCGTTTTGCCCGCAGGATGGCCGCGTTCAATTCGCCGCCGAAGATGAAAATGGAAGCGATCATGTAGAGAAAGACGAGTGCGATCATCACCGACGCGAGACCCGCGTAGGTGGTTACATAATTGCGCGCGAATTCGGCGAGGAAGGAACCGAAGGCAATGCCCGCCGCGATCCACATTGCGAACGTCAGCAAAATCCCGGGGGCAATCTCGCGCAGCGATCTTCGCCCGGCTGGCAGAAACTTATGCACGAGGACAAGCGCCAGCAGAAGCACCAAACTCGCGACCGTGAAGCGGCCGAAGGTGATCAGGCGGTCGAGATGCTCAAGACCAGGCGCGAAGCGCAGCAAGGCCGTCCAGATCAAGGGCGCGAGAACAACCAAAAAAGCGAGGGTCAGAAGCGCGATCGCGCCAACGAAAACATAGGCGATGGATTCAAGCCGCAACAGCCACCACGGCCGGGAGTCGCGGACGTTGTAGGCGCGGTTGAGCCCGATCCGGACTGCTTCGACTCCGCTCGACGAAAAATAGATCGCCAGAATGACGCCTATCGTGAGGAGACCGCTCCGTGTTTGCGTCAGGACATTGTGGATCTCGTTCGCAATGGGTGCCGCTACCTGCTGCGGCCAGGTCTGCAATAGAATGTGTGCCACGTCATCGGCCAGGCTTTTCGAGCCAAAAAAGCCGGCGAGCGCGGTTACGAAGATCAGGAACGGGAACAGCGAAGTCAGGATCGATAGAGCGATGTGACTCGCAATGGCCCAACCGTCATCTTCAGAAAAGCGCATGATGGCATCGTAGAGAACCCTAAGGACAAAGCGCATCGGTCTGCTGCCTTAACGAACCCCCTGGGTGGGTTTCTCCGTTGCATTCATGCACCCGTGCAGGAACAACAATTTCGAGGCGTTTCCGGAGTTTTTGTGGCGCCTCATTGGCGTACTTTATTCGTTCGCTGCCCGGCCGGAGAGCAGCTCACCGGGTTTCACAGCGGTGGAGCGCGGCAACTCCAAAAATACACCATACGTAAGATCAAATACAAGTTACTACACCGCAGGCTTCACGCTGATCTTGCCCGGGGTGCCCTTCTCCAATTCGACCGCCTCGAGGAGACAAAAAGCAAGCGCCTCCGTGAAAGTAGTCGCGCAGAAATCCGCGTTCGTCTCCGCGCACAGCTCGCTCGCTTGTCCAGGACCGCTCTGCCAAAAACCGGCCAAAATTTTGATCTCGCCGAGACGCCGGCGCAGACGCCGCACCGCGAAACGGACTCCCGCCGCGCTCAAATCGGCATCGAGATAGGAGAGGCACACGAGCCGAGCGCCCTCGGCCGAAAGGCGTGAGATTCGGCCAGCTGTCAGCGCCCCGGCGGGCTCGACTGTCGCCCCCATGCCGTGCTTTTCAAGAATTTGCGCAAATAGCGCCGCAGCCGCTTCATCGAGGAAACTGCGGCCAGCGATGCATAGAACCGGCCTTTCGCTCTCCTCGCTAGACATGAGGCCGCCAGGCGGCAGGTCCGGCGGCCGCACCTCGACGTTTAGCGCGGAAATTGGCGAGGGACTTGGCGCCGAACTTGGCAGAGAAGGGCCACCTGACGTTTCCAAAGCAAACGACTCGACCAACTCGGGCGCCGGGGCCGACGCAGGCGGCTGATCGACATGATCCGACAGATCCTCGATGACCTCCTCGATCGTTTCCTTGATCCGCTTTTGTCGCTGCTCGTCGAGCACGCCGCGGCGGAGATCCACTTGCGCCATCAGCAAAGCCGGGAGCGCCACGTCGTCGTAATAGTTGACGAGCGAATTGGTTTTCAAGAATTGTTCGGCCTGGTCGACGACTTCCGACTCGTCCCCGGCCAGCATGCGTTGATAGAAGTTTTCGACCAGAGTAAGAGGAGGCGCGTCGCCGAAAATGACATCGAGAAAAGCCAGCCGCTCCACGTGCCGCCCGAGCACGAGAAGACAGACCGTGAGCGGGGTCGACAACACAAGACCGACGGTGCCCCACATCCACCACCAAAATGTTGCCGAGATCACGACGGCGATCGGCGAGATCCCCGTATTGTGGCCATAGAGCCAAGGCTCGACCACCTGCCCGATGATGGTTTCGACGAAAAGAAACAAGGCCAAGGTTTCGAGCGCCATGCTCCAGCCCGGATCGTCGCCGCCAGGGCCATGGGAAAACCAGCGGCGATCAACGGGCCGAAGTAGGGGACGAACCGCAGCAAGAATGCGACGACGCCCCAAAGGATCGGGCTCGGAAGGCCGATGAAATAGAGGCCAACGGCGACGATGACGCCGAAGGAAGCGTTCACAAGGGTCTGAACCAAAAACAATCGACTGAGCCGCCCCGCCGCGTCATTCATCGCGAGGGTCGTGCGGTGCAAATCGTTCGATCCGGCAAGCCTGATGAAGCGGTTGCGCAGATCCTCGCGTTGCAAAAGAATGAAGATGACGAGGATGACGACGATGAAGGTCGTCTCCAGAGACGAAAGCGCGTCTCCGGCGATGGTCTCCACAATGGCGAAAGGACGCCACGCCGCCAACTCCTGAACCTCGACCGGGACCGGTGGCTGGCTTTCCTGACCCTTGGTCAATAGGTTCTTTGGTTGGTCTGAAGGCGCGGGCGCGCTCGAAGGTGCCGTCCGGTGCGGATCAATATTGCCGAGGTTTTTCAGCGCGGCCAACGCCTTCGAGCGCCCCGGCGCCGCTTGATGAACCTCGCCCGGGGCCGGCGGCTGGTTTTCCTGACCCTCGGCCGGTTGGTTCTTTGGTTGGTCCGAAGGCGAGGGCACGCTCGAAGGTGCCGGCCGATGCGGATTAATTTCGCCAAGATGCTGCAGCGCGGCCGAAACTTTTGCAAAGAGGGCGTTATCGGCGGCGGCATCGCGCAAGTCGTCGAGTTTGGCGTTGATCGTCGCCTGATATAGCGGCAGATCAACAGCCAGCTCGGAAACCTGCCGGGTCAAAACGGCGCTGACCAAAAATGCGATGACCAACCCTGCAATGACGACGGTCAAGACGGAGGGGACACGACCCAAACCCCAGCGCCGCAGCAGGAGAATTGGCGGCGACAAGACAAAACTCACCGGAATTGCGATCGCGATCGGAATGAATATTTCGCGCCCGACATAAAGCATCGCCACCACTAGCGCGACCAGCAGAAGCGTGGCGAGCATTTCGAGTGTGCGCGCTTGATCGGGTTTCGGTTGCGGCCGGGCACGAGCGGGCGGCCTTGCGAGAAAATCGCTCATGACTTTGTCTCTGGGATACGAACTCCGTCCGCGCGGCCGCTGCTCTTCTCCTCGCCACCGACGGGAAAGGCGGCTGTAGGACAATGTGGCTCCGTGCAATCGAAGCCGAGGTCGGATTTTCAACGGGGCGTTGACTCACACCGATGGAATCCACCCAAGAGATATTGCGATTAGTCGAGCGATTCTCCGCTCTCGGGCAGTTTCGAGGTTTGTCCCTCGCGCAGGCGCCACCAAAAGGTCGTGCCAATCCCGATAAGAGCTGCGCCGCCCAAGGCCAAAAAGAGAGCAGATTCTGTGAGCCATGCGATCGCCGGCACGCAAAGCGCCATGATGAGGCCGAGAACGCAGATTTGCCAGGATACGCGGACTCCCGCGACAAAAGTGCCAAGTGCCAGCAGCACTAGAAGTCCTAATCCCGTCGCAGCCGAAGTCAGCATTTTTTGAACATCGGGTAAGAGCACTATGTTCATCGCGACCAAGAAAGCCAACCAGTGGAGGGCTTGCGGCCAAACCATCCGAAATCGAGCTTTGGAATCGTGATTATTAAGCCATCCCATGGTTACGCAGAGAAGTCCCGTCGCCAAAGCAAGAAACACCCACTAGCCGATGAGAGGCTGGCGCGAAACGCTGGTATAGGCCACGCCCAATATTGTGAGCGCCAGCACAGCGATGTAAGGCAGCTTCCTAACCCAGAGCCTTACTTTGCGCGGTTGGGCTAGGGACTCGCCGCATGAACATGCCTCTTCCGGTTCGCTCATAGGCCAATTTCCGATCTTATATCGTGAGTGCTGGGCGCGCGCCATCGCCTCGATCCGACCATTTAACGAGAGTAGAGCGCAAGCAAGATGATGATCGGAATCGGCACTCCCAACAGCCAGAGAAGAATTCCGCGACCCATGGCAAATGTCCTCCTTGTTGACGATTTCTACTTCGCTGGTTCCAGTGGACGGCCGAGACCTTAATTTCATGCACTGTCTCGTAGCCGCCCGCCTTCCGTGGCGGCTAGGCTCGCGGCAAAGGCGCCGATCAGCATGGAGGCGGTCAACCAGAGTGATAATTTCACCGCGCCCTTGCGAGCATTGTCGGCCGTAACCTTGGCCTGGGTAACCACCTCCGAAACCCGCTTTTCTGCATTTGCCTGACTAAGCCCTGTGCTCTGCGCGACGACTTGCGCCACATAGGTACGATCCGCGGGAGCGACATCGCCCCCAGCACGAAGACTAGCTATCAAAAGACGGTCAACTTCTGCGCGTGGGGCAGTTGGATCCTCCCCGGCTTGGTTCGCGCCGCGATCGGAGCGGAACAGTCTATCCACGAAAGGGTCGATTAGTAAGGATGACTGGGCCGTATCCGGACCGGTGGCCTGCACGAAGCCGGTCGATGCAGCGCCAACGATGTTAGCCGTCGCCGAAGCCAAAGCAGCTGCGCTAAGGACGGTTGCCAAGCCCCATGCCAGGAATCCGTGGGCAGTATCCCGGAAATAGACCTCATGGGTATGGACGCCGACCCACTTGGTTCGCAGGCGTCCCGCGAGATAGCCGCCAATGGTTGACGATAGCATCGCGACCACGATCAGGTAAAGGCCAGCACCGACGCTACGGGTAGTCGACGAAATCCCGGCGTTGGACCAAGGCGAAACCGTCGCGAATCCCATACCCACACCAAACACCAGAAGCACTAAAGTCAAGGCTGACGCGGCGACGCCACCGGCGATAATCGCGCCCCATGAAACTCCAGACACCCGAGCCTCTTCGGTTGCTGCTTGCATGCCGGACCGTGGTTCCATCATGGTTTCCATCCCCCAGAAATGTTTGCTTCATGACGTGCAGAGACTTCGAGAATCTCACTCGCTGAATAAGTTTCATGGGACCTGTGCACTAGCTCGCTTGGCCCGTCTGATTTCGCAGATCGCGGATGCGATCGTGATTTGCTTTCACCCCTTCGTACTGGCGGCGCACGATCGCTTTTACATCTGGAGGAAGGTCCTCCTTGAGCGCTGCTTCATAGGCGCTTTTTGCCACGTCTTCGCCACGCTCGCATTCGGCCAGCACCGCGTGTTCGTCCTTTCCAGTGATTGAAGATTTGATGTTGGTCCAAGCGCGATGAAGCGAACCGCCGACCGTGCCGGAGGCCGCGGGTTCGCCGCCGAGCCTCCGTATCTCGGCCTCCAATTCGATAGCGCCCTCGTCGCATCTCCGCGCGGCAGCCTCGAACATGGTCTTCAGACCGGGCCTCGTGACGCCTTCGGCGCAAGTACGGAAGCCGCTCTCACCGTCTTTTGTCGTCTCCAGCAGCTTGTTCAATGTCGCGACCACTTGATGTGTCGCGACCACTTGATGATTGTCCATTCGAGTCCTCCTATTTCCAGCGTCCTTCAATTGACGGTAATTCGGCTCGAGCATTTTGGTTCCGCTCGTAACCTGGCACTTTCACCTCGGCGATTTGAAGTGGACTTGAACCAGAGCACGCGAGAGGATCCACAATGCTGAATGCACTCCTTCCTCAAGCGTACCTCCTCAAGCATAAGCAAAAGGCGGACAAACGGGGTGGCTCTCCAGGCCGTTGCGGTTACCGCTTAGAGTGCGAAGTATGCGAAGCTTCCCCACCGCATGGTCGTTGGCGAATGTGCCGCCCGACGATCGACTGACCTTGCGGCCAGCATCCGAGGCGATTTTAAGATGTCGTGCGAAGCTTCGCTTCTCATCGAGAACGCTCTGCCCCCCTTGCGGCCAGCTTCCGTCGCGAGGACGTGGTCCTTGGAAAACCTGCGCTTCTCGTCGAGCGCACGTTCTCTACCTTTGCGGGCAATATCCCGCTGCTTGTCGTCGTTCATCGAAGCAAAGCCACAATTCGGCATGTTGCGGTTGCTAGCCCATCATCAGTCTCCATCGTCGGAAATGCCGCCCCTGCTTTTGGAAGCGCACAGCTGGATTTCGCAATTCACGCAATACGAGATCGTTTCGAACTCTCACACTGATTTGAAGCTACCCCTGGCGAAGTTTTTCGAGTTCGAATTCATATGATTTCTCGCGCGAGAAATGAGCTACGCCACAGCGCAGTTCCCCCTGAGACGCGCGAGTTAGTCGACGACCTCCACCACGACGCGTATGGCAGGATCCACTATGACCGTGCGATTGTTCACTATCGCGTAACGGTAGTCGCCGCGCACGCCGAATTCGGGCGGAATATCGTAATATTCGGCGGGTCCTGGTAAAACGTCGCCAACGGCGACGGGCCGATCATAGTGATTGGACACAAGATGTTGGTGGATCACGTATTCACGGAAACGCGGCCACTGATCGACGTCCAGCAATCCGGCTCTTCCACCGACGATTCCACCTGCCCTGCCTCCCATCGCGGTATCCGCGGGACGTCCAGCTTCGGCTACGCGCTCAGCGCCTCCGATTGCACCGCGCAGCGCGCCCTGTGTATATCCGGCGCTGGGGAGCGCGACCGACAACGCCAGGGCGTTGAGTATTGGTCCGAGTTTACGCATTGCTTTCTCCTCGTCTCATTTGGTCTGCAAACCAATGCACGCCTTGGTTCAGCTTCTCGAACGCTGTAAGTGCTCCCGGTGCATCGACGCGGTCCAGTCACGAGAAATTTGTTCCCGTTTCGCCTTGAAACGGGAGGCGAGCACCTAGCGCCCGATACCGGCGATATATTGAAAGCTCCGGATCCTTTCGCTTAGCGTGCGGAAAAATTGCGTCTATAATGTCGATAGCTATCGATGAGTTCCAACATCGCCTTTGCCAAACGGGCGGCGGGAACGGACGGCCGGTGAGCTGCATCTTCGTAACCGACCCGATCACGCTCGAACTCGGCAAGACTTCCTAGGGAACGTTTTTTTGGTAATCATCCCCACCTTAAACCATGGGCAAGTCGCAAGGCAGTTCTTCCGGAACTTTCGCCCGTCCAACACGTTATCCATCCACACTTAAGAGAGGCCGGAAAACGTTGATCTTCAATCAACGAAGGAGTTTCAATGCGTATCGCGCTCGTTGCGCCGCTGGCGGAAGCCGTGCCGCCCAAGTTCTATGGCGGAACGGAGCGGCTTGTGTCCTGGCTGGCGGAGGAGCTTGTTAGACAAGGGCACCGGGTTACTTTGTTCGCGAGCGGCGAGTTGGAGACGGCGGCCGAGCTTGTCGTGTGCGCTCCGCAGAGTTCTGCGGCTTGCGGGAATCCGCGACCACCTCGGCAGCACATTAGCCATGCTGCGACAGGTCCGTCGCCACGCCGATGATTTCGACATCATTCATTTTCATGTCGATCTGCTTCCGCAAGCCCTGTTCCACGATCTTGCACACAAATGTCTCGTGACGATGCACGGGCGGCTCGATTTGCCCGATGCTCTGCCGCTCTACAAAGCCTATCCGGAGATGCCGCTCGTTTCGATTTCAAACGCGCAGCGGCGGCCAATGCCGGCGGATGCCAATTGGCTCGCCACCATCCCGCATGGACTGGTTTCGCACATTTGTCCGTTCAACCCTGAGGGCGGGAGCTATTTGGCTTTTCTCGGACGCATTTCACCAGAAAAACGTCCGGACCGCGCGATTGAAATCGCCAAGCGCGCCGGTCTACCCTTGAAGCTGGCGGCAAAGGTAGACGCCGTCGACGTTGAGTATTTCGAGACCGAGATCGAACCGCTTCTCGACCATCCCCTCATCGAATTCATAGGTGAAATCGACGAAACCCAAAAATGCGAATTTCTCGGCAACGCACGCGCGCTTTTGTTTCCGATCGACTGGCCGGAGCCTTTCGGACTCGTCATGATTGAAGCGATGTCGGCGGGAACGCCGGTAATTGCTTGGCCAAATGGATCTGTGCGGGAAGTCGTCACCGAGGGCGTCAGCGGCAGGATGGTCGACTCGATCGAGGCGGCGGTGGAGGCTGTGCAACAAGCCGCTTACATGGACCGGCGCAAGGTTCGCGCTGAATTTGAAACGCGGTTCACCGCGGCGCGGATGGCGCGAGCCTATGTCGCGGCGTATCGTTCGCTCCTGGCGCGCGTTCCGGCAAACACCGAAATTGCCGAGCTTTCCATACCGCCTATGCCCAGCGTGAGGTCTCGCCACTGGCTTGGGAGCGAATTGCGTGGAAAGGCGGCGGGCAGATATTGAACCCGGCGGGCTGAGGCGATAAATCCCAGACGGCATCCAGAACCGGCGTACGCCAGGCACTCGCAGGGCGGGCGCATTGCCATGCGGTCTACGGTGGCAAAACGCACCTTGCGCGGAGAACGGACATCGGCGACGACACTCATGCGACCGCGCGCAGCATGGATAGTATCGCGGACGCGACGATCGAGCTGCCCCAGCACTATATCGAAATCGAGGGGTCCCTCGTCCAGCGGGCGCTGCGGACGCTGAAACATGGCGATGCTTTCGCGGTCTTCGATAATTATGGCGACATTGGAGTCATCGGCACCGGACCCCAAGGGCTTTATTTCAACGACACCCGCTTTTTGTCCTGGTACGAACTCCGGTTCGAGGGCAAACGGCCGCTGTTGTTGAGTTCGGTGGTTCAATACGACAATGCCGCTCTCTCCGTTAATCTTGCCAATCCCGATGTCCATATCGACGGCGTCATTTCGCTGCCGCGCGGCACGATTGCGATCGAGCGCACCAAATTCCTTTGGCAGGCTGTCTGCTATGAGAGGATCGGTTTTCGTAATTACGCCGACAGTACCAGACATTTTCGCATCGACATTGGGTTTGGCGCGGATTTTCGCGATCTGTTCGAAATTCGCGGAACCTCACGCAAACGGCGCGGCACGTCCACGTCGTTGGTCACCGAAGACGGCGCCGAGTTTCATTACGAGGGGCTCGACAATTTAAAGCGCAAGACGGAATTGCGCTTCTGGCCGCCGCCCTCTCGTCTTGAGACAAATCGCGCGACGTTTGAATTCGCGCTTGCGCCCAATGAGCGGAGGTCACTCTTTGTCTCGGTTCTTTGCGAGGACAGGAACGAGGCACGGATCAATTCCTTTGGACGTGCTTTCCGAGCGAGGCGGCGCGCGATCCGGGGCAAGGCGACCGGCATCGCGACGATCGAAAGTTCGAACGAACTTTTCAATGAAGTCTGCCGGCAGGCCACCGCCGACCTCTACATGCTGATGACGCGGACAAGTTATGGGGGGCTTTATCCCTACGCGGGCATTCCTTGGTACAGCACGGCTTTCGGACGCGATGGAATCATCACGGCCATGCTGCTCCTGTGGCTGGACCCGTCCGTCGCCAAAGGCGTTCTTGGCTTTCTCGCCGCGACCCAAGCGAAAACCTTTGATCCTTTCGCCGGCGCGCAGCCGGGCAAGATCCTGCATGAAACCCGGAACGGGGAAATGGCACGTCTGGGCGAAGTGCCGTTCGGGCTCTATTACGGGACTGTCGATGCGACGCCGCTCTATGTCATGCTGGCTGGCATGTATTTCGACCGGACCGGGGACATCGAAACGATCACCGCGATCTGGCCAAATATCGAGGCGGCTCTGCAATGGATCGATAGGTTTGGCGACGCGGATGGGGACGGGTTTGTCGAATATGCGGGGCAGACCGGAGTGGGCCTCGTCAATCAAGGCTGGAAGGATTCTACGATTCGATCTTTCACGCCGACGGCGCATTGGCAGGAGGGCCGATCGCGCTTTGCGAGGTCCAGGGTTATGTGTTCGCGGCCAAGACGCATGCCGCGAAACTCGCGCATCGCATGGGCAGGTATGATCTCGAAATCAAGTTGCGCGGCGAGGCGCAATCGCTGCAACAGAAATTCGAGGCGGCTTATTGGTGCGAGGATCTTGGCACCTATGCCTTGGCGCTCGATGGAGACAAGAATCCATGCCGGGTCCGGACGTCGAATGCGGGCCATGCGCTATTCACCGGGATCGCCGCGCCGGAACGGGCGGCGCGCGTCGCCGAGACATTGCTTGGCCGGGATTTGTTCAGCGGATGGGGGATCAGAACGGTCGCGAGTGGCGGGGCGCGATTCAATCCGATTTCCTATCACAACGGCTCGGTCTGGCCGCACGACAACGCGATAATTGCGCTTGGTCTTGCCCGTTATGGCTTCCCCGGGCACGCGGCCAAAGTCTTCTCCGCGATGTTCGAGGCGGCGGCGTACCAGGAGTTGCGCCGCCTGCCGGAGTTGTTCTGCGGCTTCATCCGCAAACCGCGCCGCGGGCCGACGGCCTATCCCGTTGCGTGCGCGCCGCAAGCCTGGGCGTCGGCAGCGCCTTTTGCCTTTCTCGGGGCCTGTCTCGGCATGGAGCTGCGTCATGAAGCCAATTCGGTGTCATTCCGCGACCCTGTCATGCCCGCCTTTTTGGATTATGTGACCTTGAACCAGTTGAGTCTCGGCAAGTCGCGCCTCGACCTCAGACTCCATCGGCACGGGCGGGATGTGACCCTCAATTTGTTGAGCAGACAAGGCGACGCGAAGGTCATGCTGGTCAAATGAGGCGCGCGGAGGTCTTGTTCGCGATGCCAACTCCCGGGTCACGATCAGACTCCTTGGGAAGTCCAGCGAAACTTCGCCGAACGCCTACGGAGGCAATGTCACGTTCGGCCCTTGCTGAGCTCGACCTCTGGCGCTTATTCTCCACGATGACCAAAATCAGCTACGGCTCTTACCGATACTGCAATGATTCGGTTCCCCGCGCGGCCAGCCGATGAAAGCTCGCGTGAGCAACTCGGTGTCCAACCGGTCGGTCTTCGCTCGCCGATGCTCACGTGAGACGGCGATGCTCGTCGCGTGAATGACGTAAGCTTCGATACCACGGGCCCGCGGCCAGCGCGCCAGCCAAAATCCGTCGCGACCAGCCTCAAAGGCCACGGCACGACGTGAAATCCCGCGTCCCGCCTTAGCGGCTTCGTTCCGCCAGCGCCGAAGCGGCCCGAGCAGAGCCGTCTGGTCCACCTTCAGCTTCGTCGCTGGTTGGCGCGATATTCCGGGTACGATGCCAGCGACAAGCCAACTCGACTCGACTCATCTCGACTACCGCGATGAGCGAGCTATCCTGATCAAGGGTCGTACGGCAGCCGCGCGAGTTGTTTGGCTGGGACATGGAACACTCCGTCGATTGTTGCCAAGCGACGATGGTGTCTTGTCCTCGCCGCGCCCCATGGTATCTTCAACGTCCAACGTCATCTCACTTCGGCAAGAACCCACCGCGATTTTCGCGTGTCGGCGCCGCAAACGTGGTGTGAAGTTGTCATTGCGGCGCGAGCCCGACGTCCCAGCAGATTTTTTACGTGCCCAATTTTGCAACGTGACAGCGCCGGCTGGAGCGCGATTCAATCTTTATAATCACTCTATCTTATTCGCTGCAACAGAGCCCTCCAGTGTCTATCGCCCGGAGCGGCCGGCGCCGTGCGGGTGCTCGAGCGGGAACCTTTTAGGCTAATCTCCGTTCATGGACTAATCCGGCACAATCTTCATCCGGAGCCGGTACATTCGCACAACAGGAGACTTTTCATGAAGCTCGTAACAGCACTGTCCACGGCAGCATTCGTGCTTGTACCGACGGTCGCGCTCGCACAAGAGCCCGCAAACGGTACTGGAAACACGAAGGATGAACCCGGCCTGGTAAATAAGGTCATTGAAAAAGTCACCGGCCGCTCTCCGCATGATACAAATAAGAGCGACGCGGACTTTAGCGCGGAGAGCGCAGGCAATAAAGACTACCCCGATTTTGCAGCGGTCAAAAAGACCGGAAAATAGCGGGATTCCAGGCGGCGGCCAGTTGGGGCTCCAATCACGGCGAACCTGAAGGCGTTTATTTTGGGGCATGGGAACTTTGAAGGTTCGACGACGTTTGCGACTGTAGTCCAGTAACCGAGGAAGCATCAGATGGCTGCGAAAGCGAAGACCCTCGAGGATCTTTTTCATGAGACTCTCAAGGACATCTATTTCGCCGAAAAACAAATTCTGAAGGCTCTTCCCAAGTTGGCGAAAGCGGCCAACTCCAACCAGTTGCGAAAGGCCTTTCAGACGCATCGTGATGAAACCGAAGGACAGGTCGGCCGCCTGGAGGAAATCTTCGAGCTGATAAGGAAGCCCGCGCGCGGCAAGACCTGTGACGCTATCCTCGGCATCCTGGACGAAGGCAAAGAGGTTATGGAGGAGTTCGAGGATTCTCCGGCTCTCGACGCTGGGCTCCTCGCCGGGGCGCAGGCGGTCGAGCATTATGAGATATCCCGCTACGGCACCCTTAAAACGTGGGCCTCCGAGCTTGGATTGAGTGGGGCAGCAAAGTTGCTTGATGAAACTCTTGCCGAAGAGAAGAGGACGGACGAGCTACTTACGGAATTGACCAAGGCCGCGGTCAATCAAACGGCGGCAGCATGATTATTCCGATGGGCTATAGGTGAGGAGGCATCTTGAGAATCCCGGCTAGAGACATAGAACGCGGAGTCATTTCACTCATTTTAGGGGCAACGAGCCTCATGACCCTCATTTGCGCGGGCCGCTTCCGACCATCTCGTGCAGTTTGGTGGCCAGCGCGCTCGTCGAGAAAGGCTTCGTGATGATTTCCATACCGGTTTCAAGAAAGGAGCTTCCCGCTGCGGTCTCCGCATAACCGGTGATGAAAAGCACCTTCAGACTTGGACGATTGACACGCGCGGCGTCCGCGAGCTGGCGCCCATTCAACCCGGGAAGGCCAACATCGCTGACCAAAAGGTCGATGCGTTGGGACGACTGCAGGATACGCAGTGCCGAAACTCCGTCAGCGGCCTCAAGAGCTCGATAACCCATATTGTTGAGGACGTCGACGATCAAAAGTCGGACAAAAGCCTCGTCTTCCACGACAAGGACGACCTCATCACCGGCGGCTCGATGATCGCATTGCGGCGCCTTGTCTGGCGTTTCGGCCGCATCGCCCTTGTAACGCGGCAAACATATTTCGATCGTCGTTCCCTTGCCTTCCTCGCTGTCGATCCGCACGGCGCCATCGGATTGGCGAACAAATCCGTAGATCATGGAGAGACCAAGACCCGTGCCTTGGCCAATTGGCTTAGTGGTGTAGAACGGATCGAATGCCCGCGTCTTGACGTCCGGGGTCATTCCGACACCCGTGTCGTTCACCCGCAGACAGACAAACTCACCGGCGCTCAAATCGCGTTGACGCGCTTGACTTCCGTCAAACACTTTGTTCGTTGTCTCTATCTTAATTGTGCCGCCCTCTGGCATGGCGTCGCGTGCATTGACCGCAAGGTTCAGGATTGCATTTTCGAGCTGGTTGTTGTCGCAGCGCACAAGCCAAAGGTCATCGCCGGCCAATATTTCCAAATTGATGGTTTCTCCGACCAAGCGGCGTAAAAGCTCTTCGATATTCGCGATCAATTGACTGACTTTGACTGGTCGTGGATCGACAGGCTGCCGCCGCGAGAAGGCTAGAAGTCGATGAGTCAACGTGGCGGCGCGGTTAGCCAAATCGAATGCGCTGTCCAAGAAGCGGTCAATTTCTCCGATCCGCCCATCGGAGATGAGCTTCTTAATGCGCTCCAATGCCCCAATGATTACTTGAAGGAAGTTGTTGAAGTCGTGGGCAAGCCCGCCAGTAAGCTGGCCGACCGCTTCCATCTTTTGACTTTGCCGAAGCGCTGCCTCGGCTTGCATGAGCTAACTCGTCCGCTCAGTTACACGATCCTCAAGCGCTAAATTAAGGTTCGCCAGCGTCTGCGCGGCAGTTTTCTGGTCTTCGATGTCTGTGCTACTGCCAACCCAGCCCCTGATTTCGCCATGCAGTCCGCGTATCGGGGTGGCCCTAGCGATGTGCCAGCAATATGTGCCATCGGCCCGGCGCAGCCGGAGCTGCACTTCGTATCGGCGCCCGGATCCCACTGACTCGGCCCAACGTTCGATAACGATTGGTAAGTCGTCGGGATGTACAAGCGTGTTCCATCCTTGGCCATCGAGCGTACCAGGCTTTGTTCCGCTGTATTCGTAGACACGGTCGTTGAACCAATCGAGCAAACCGTTGGGCGACGCCGTCCAGACATGATTTGGCACGGCCTGCGCCATGGAACGAAACTGTTCCTCGCTCGCGCGCAATACCTCTTCGGCGGCGCGCCTTTCGGTCACATCCCGCAGAATTGCCGTTACGAATTGGCGCAACTCGCTTACCCAGCGCGAAAGAGACACTTCAAAAAAGCTCGGTGAGCCATCCTTATGGAGGGCGATCAATTCGATGGGCTGACCCGCGACGTTTCCGCTCATGACGGCACCACGGATTTCGTTCCAGGCCGCGTGATCCTCGAAAAGTTTGGTAGCTGGCTGTCCGATCAACTCCTGCGGTGTATAGCCGAACTGACGTGCCGCGGCGGGATTGGCGAGCTGGATTTTATCTTCATCGTCCAGCGTTAGAATGACGTCTGGCGCGCTGTCGACAACGGCGTCAAACCGGGCGTTTTGTCGTTCGCGGAGCACGCGATCGCGCTCGGCCGCGACGGTAACGTTGAAAATTTGTATTAGACAATGGACGGCGGGCTCGCGGCCCCCCGGGCCAACTGTCACATCGTGGATAAGAACGCGGCCGGCTCGAGTTTTGAGAGGAAGGAGGGCGGGATGAAGCGAATGGGTCAGAATACTTGATGTGCCGCATTTCAACGCCTCCGCCACCGCTGACGTCAACCGGCCTGTTCCAGTCTGCGGAAACAGCTCCTCGATCGTCCTGCCGATAGCTTCTTCGGCGCCAATCCGGGCGGCCGACGTGAACCACGCATTGCAGGCGATCACGCGATGGTCGCCGTCGACCACAATCAAGCCCGTATCGACCGCATCGAAGACCGTGCGCGGCAGCTCATCCTGTCCGATTTCGGGCCTCGTTTTCCAGCTTCCCATCGCCTGCCGTCCTTCGGATGAAGTCATCGAGAAGCTGCTTGAGGGCCGTGACCGACGGTAGATCCATCAGCAAGGCAATATAACCCTGTACGTCGCGCCCACGAACCACAAAATTGATGTAGACGAACAAAACGACGTCCCCGCCCTCCGGTGGCGTCTCGAGATTAAACAGGTCATGGCTATAGCCCCGAATAATTTCTGGCAAAGATATTCTCAGGGTGCGCCGAAGAAGATTTGCAATCGTCGATAGGCAACCGTTCAAAATGATATTGCCGGTCTCAGCCAACGCTTCCTGTTCCAGTTCGATGATATCTTCGAGCGGCAGATCTCTGCTCGTCACCGCCCGAACCAACTCAAGGCTTCGCGTCTCCGGAAAGATAAGCAGCGCGCGGCCATTGATGTCGCCTTCGAACATCTGATGCACGGCGACGAGCTTGCGTGGCTCGCTCGTCTGCAAGAGGTCGATGGCGCGCTGGCGGGCGACCAGGGCCACGCTTGGCACCGATAAAAACACCTGCTGGCCAATCATATTGCGCAGGTTTGACGCCGCATGGCCGACGCCGAGATTGACAAGCTCCGTCAGCGCATCCAATTCGAGTTCATCCAGAGCGGCATGGGGCGATTCCGTCATGGGTCGAAATCCTGGCGTCGCTGAACTGCAGTCGCCAAAAATTCTTCCAGGGCCTGCTCGGTAACCGGCTTGGGCAGAAACGTGGCACCCACGGCCCGCGCGCGATCCACGACCTCCCGCTGATAGTTTGCCGAAATCACGGCGATTGGCATTGTGGGCCTTGTCTTGCGAAACTCGGCTGCAAGGTCCAACCCGTCACGGCCAGGCATGTTGAAGTCCAGCACCACCAGATCAACCTTTTTCTCATTTAGTGCGGCGATCGCCTCATCGCCATTCGCCGCCTGGACGTGGGACCAGTCGGGATGCAAGGCACGAAAAAGCTTGATCACCGCCATGCGGGCGAGCTTACTGTCATCGACGATGAGTACATTATGACTCATTCATCACTCTGCCCTTGCTCGAACGCCCTGACCACGGTAAAAGTTCCTGGCCAAGGCTGGTGCTGTCCAGGTTAGCACTTTTTCGATGACCACAAAACGCGGACTAGACCAGAGCGACGCCTCCTCACTGGAGAACGTCCTCTAGATTTAAAACCAAAAGAACGCTGCCGTCCCCGAGCAAAGTAGTACCCGCGATCCCCGGCATGCCGGACAGCAACCCTTCCGTGGGCTTGAGCATCACCTCCATGTGCGCGCCCAACCGGTCGACCTGAAGCCCTCCCAGCTGGCCGCCGCTCGACGCGACCACCACGGTAGCGTCGAACGAGGCGTGGTCCCCGCCCCAGCCAAATGTCCGGCCCAATTCGATGAGGGGAATCGTCTGATTATGCAACACGAAGGCGCGCGCGCCTCCCACCGAATGTATTTGCTCGCGCGGAATCCGTACCGTCTCGATCACGGCATCGAGAGGAATGCCGAACATCTGTCCTCCGGCTTCCACCGTGATCACTGGCGTCATCATCACGCTGAAGGGCAGGACAAAGCGCACCGTAGTGCCCTTGCCTAAGCGAGTTTCCACCAAGACCCGTCCACGAAGCCTCTCGATTGCCGCTCGCACTGCGTCCATTCCGACACCACGGCCGGACAATTCGGTTATTTCATGGGCTGTCGAAAATCCCGGCAGGAAAATCAAGTCAAGCACTTCCGTGTCGCTCATGGCGGAGAGCACTTCGCGCGATACGAGGCATCGTTCGGCCACGGCTTGGCGGATTTTGGCCACATCAATGCCGCCACCGTCGTCTTCGACTTCGACCACCACGCGCTCGCCTTCGCGCCACGCCTTAAGATAGAGGGTGGCGAGACTAGGCTTTCCAGCCGCGGCGCGCTGCTCCGCCGGTTCAAACCCGTGATCGATGGCGTTGCGTACAACATGCAGCAGCGGTTCGAACAGCATCTCGACAATAGCTTTGTCGGCTTCCGTTTTGTCGCCTTCCGTAACCAGCCGCACGGGCTTGCTGTGAGATTCCGACATCTCCCGAACTTGCCGCGAAAATCGTTGAAAAACCACATGCATCGGCAGAACGCGCAAGCCCCGCACAACTCGCTGGAGCGTCTCAATCAGATGATCAAACCTCGCATGCTCATCTTTGATCACGGCGGCAAGTGTATTGTTAGCTTCCATAGCCAGCTTCGCGATATGGCCGACCGCGTTCTTCGCCACTATCAGCTCGCCCGTGACATTCACGAGTTCATTCACACGCTCCGTGTCCACCCGCAACGTTCGCGATGTTGATGCGGCTCTTGGTGCATTCGCCGCGACGGCTTCGACCGGCACCGGTGCCCTCATCTTCTCAACCATGCGTTCAATGGCCGCTGAGAGAAGCGTAAAATCGCCGCTCGTCCGGCTTTGCAAAAAAGCGCGTTCAATTTGCTTCGCGTCGTCTAACCGTGCGATATGGCGCAACACATTTGCCGCAAGCCGGCCTGCCGAGGCCATTCTGCCTTCGGCGCCGTCCCCGCCAGTCACGAGAAGCGATAGCTGTTCCTGCAAAACCGCAATAGCCGCCGGCAAAACGGCACTTACCGCACTCGCGGTAGCGATGGGCTTGCCCTGCGTATCATCGGCGGATTTTGGATCAGCCGTGAATCGCGCGATGACACGATCCGCAGCGGCTTCCGCGTCGCCAGGAAGATCGCCGCTGTCTTGGATCGCATCTAGCCATTGATCCACCTGGTCGAGGCAGCTCAGGCAGTCACTGATCAGCGTAGGCGTGACCAGCTGGTCACTCGCCCGCGTGGCGGAGAGGACTTCCTCAGCGGCATGCATCGCCCGCGACATCGGGCCAAAATCGACAATGCTCGCGCCCCCCTTGAGCGTATGGAACGCGCGGAACACGCCGTCCAGACGCTCGCGGTCGGACGGCGCGCGCTCCAGCATCAGGAGATCGCTTGTCGCCTGCTCGACAAGTTCGCGCGCTTCCACCAAAAAATATTCGAGAAATTCGTTCATGCGGGCAGCCCGCAAAACATGGCGGCATATTGCGTCAGAACATCCCAGCCGAGAGGCTTGACTAGATAAAAATTGGCGCCACCGGCGCGCGCGGCCGCGATGTCCTGGGCGCCGGCCTCCGTGCTGATTACCAGTGCCGGAATCGAAGACAGCGGCAGCGCTTGCCGCCGCAATGTCCTGAGAAACGTGATACCGTCCATCTGCGGCATATTCACGTCCACGATCAGCATGTCCGCCGGATTGACGAGCAACTTTTCCAGCGCTTCCAGGCCGTTCATTGCCTCCTCGACCTCGAAGCACTTAGCTTCAAGGATTTGACGATAGTAAAGACGCACGAGGCTTGCGTCATCGACGATCAGGATACGCAGCTTTCGCTCAGCCATGCGAAATCTCCAACGGCCTGCGATAGACGATAGCATCCGCGAAGCGGCACACCTCGAATAACGGCGAGATGCGGCTCATCGACTCGGTGTGCCCCAGGCATATATATCCTCCGGGCGATAGATTTTCATAAAGGTTCTCCGCCGCCACCCGACGCGATGAGTCGTCGAAGTAGATCAGCATATTGCGGCAGAAGATAACGTCAAACGCGCCGAGCGGGCGCGTCTCGGACCGCTCGACGATATTGACCGCGGTGAACCGGACCGACTGGCGCAGGTCGTCGAGAATTTGCCAGCGTCCTGTCTCGGCACCCACGAAATACTTGTCGATCAGCTCGGGCGTGAGGCGCATCAGCGCCCGTTTGCCGAAAATGCCGGTGCGCGCTTCTTTCAGTACATTGGTATCGATGTCGGAACCGATGATCTCGATGTCGTGCGCGTCCACCTGCGGCCAGTTCTCCAAGAGCCAGATTGCAATGGAGTATGGCTCCTCTCCTGTCGAACAGGGGATGGACCAGATCCGGAGCGCTTCGCCGGGCCGCTTCATCCGCGTCCGTTCGTTGAGCAGATCCGACGTTAGGCAGGTGAGTTGATAATCTTCGCGGTAGAAATAGGTTTCGTTAACGGTGAAGGCATTGATAAACTTTTCGACCTCGCCGTCCAAATCGCTCCGTAGTCGGGCGAAATAGTTCATAAAGGATGTCGCACCGGTTTCTGCGATTCGGTCCGTCACGCGGCGTTCCACGAAGTAACGCCGCGCCTCGGTGAACACCAAGCCGGTCCGCCTGTAAAGATAATCGCAGAGCTTGCGAAATTCCTCTTGTGTGATCAGTTCGGACTCAGACACTGGACCCCGGCGCGTTGGCGCGGAGGCGATCGGCGGCAACTTTGATGGCGAAGGCGAGGAAAGGGTCGTTGGGAAAGCGAGCGGCGCATCGCCAGAGGGTCGGCAGCGCCTGCACGTCTCCGATCTCTGCGAGGACATCAACCGCCGCGGCACAGACATTGGCCACATGTTCGATTTCGAGGAACTCGCACAACCAACACGGCGCATCGTCATCGCGGATGTTGCGGATGAGATCGCACGCCAGAAGCCGCACATCCGCGTCTGCATCGGCAAGCGCTTGCGATAGATGAGCCTTTACCGCCTCCGGCATCGCGCGAAGGGCGTCGAGCGCGCAGGTGCGTATATTTGCGTCGTCCGAACTCAGATAAGGCAGAACCGCCAGCGCGCTTTCGGGGGTTGCGATCCTTGCCAGCGCCGTGAAGATCGCCTCACGCACGCGCGTATCGCTCTCACGAGCGAGAACCTGAGCCAAGGCCGCAAGGTTCACGGGGTCATCCCCGGCAGCGCGCGCCGCGGCCCAGCGCTCGTCCGGCGACACACTGGTGAGAGCAGCTGCCGGGTCCGGGCTGCTGGAAGCGGGCCTGTGAAACGTGTTTTTGATCAGAGGCATGCAAGTGGCGCCAGTTGTTTCAGTTGCTCCGCTATGTGTTGCAATGGAAGGATCCAATCAGCGCCATTGGCTTTTGCCAGTTCACCAGGCATGCCCCAGACAATGGCTGTCTCTTCCGCTTCTGCAATCGTCCTGCCACCCAGTTCGTGCAGCCGCGTCATGGCCTCGGCGCCATCATTGCCCATTCCAGTCAAGAGAACGCCGATCAATTGGCCCGGAAAGACATGCTCCATGGCGCTTCTCACAAGTCGGTTGGTGCTCGGGTGCCAAGGATAACCGGTCTCGGCGGGCGCGGGCTTCGCGATGAGCCCGCCCGCCCGGCGCGACACGACCACATCCGCGTCGCCACGTCCAATATAGGCACAGCCTGGCTTCAGTAGGGTCGGGCGCATAACCTCTGTCACACCGATGGCGCAAAGATCATTAAGGCGGCGAGCAAGAGGGCCGGTGAAACTCGCCGGCATGTGCTGGGTGATGACAACTGGCCACGAAAATGTTGAAGGCAGGGGCGTCAGCACGGCTTCCAGCGCCGGGGGCCCGCCAGTCGAGGTGCCGATCAGGACAATTCCCTCGCCCGTCGCGCGGGCATTTGTTTTTTCGTTGGCGTGCGCCATGCACCGCAGCGATGCCACCCCGCCGATGCGATGCTGGACTCGGTCGCGCAGGCGAACGCTTGCTTTCAGCTTGGCACCCGCCGCCGAGCGCACCTTGCCGAGGAATTCCGGCGCAAAAACTTCCATCTGCAACGAAACGGCGCCTTCGGGCTTCGCCACGAAATCCACGGCACCTAGACGCAGCGCCTCAAGCGTCGTTTCCGCGCCGTCGCGGGTCAACGACGAGACCATCACCACCGGACAGGGACGCTCGATCATGATGCGGTTAAGACAGGCAAGGCCATCCATCTGAGGCATGTAAACGTCGAGCGTGACAACATCTGGCTTGACCTTATCCAGAAGATCGAGCCCTTCGAGCCCATTGCGGGCGAAAGATACCTCAAAATCGGATTCGCTTGAGAGAACGTGGCCTAGCAGCTTCCGCACAAGCGCGGAGTCGTCGATCACAAGGACCTTGATCACGAATGCGCCCGCGCTTTGCTTTCGAAAGCGTCGAGTAGCCCCCGCTCGGCACGTGTAAGAAGCTCTGCCGGATTGAGCAGGAGAACGATGCGCCCTTTTTGTTCGAGATTGACCACGCCATGAACCAGCCGTGTGATGTCGCCTGTCAGCTCGGGCGCGGCTTCTATCGAATCAGCCGACGTTCGCAGCACCTCCGAAACGCTGTCGCAGATGAGCCCCGCGCGATGGCGTTCCGTCCGCACCACAATTAGGCGGCGGCCGTCGCCTTGCTCCAGCTTGGGCATGTCGAATCGGCGGCGCTGATCCACTACCGGCAAAACTTCGCCACGCAGGTTGAAGACGCCTTCCAAGAATTTGGGCGTCTTCGGAACCCGGGTGATCTTGTCCGGTACGCGCGCCACCTCGTCCACCAATTCGATGGGCAGTCCGAATTCGTCATCGCCGAGGCGAAAGACCAGGAATTTGCGCTCCTTGCTGTCTTTGCCGTTCTGCGTCCGTGGCAGCGCCTCTCTTTGCCCCGAGCCCAATCGCTTCATGACATCCTCCCGAAAGAGCTGCTCCGGCGCCAAGATTGAAATGAGCCTCCGACCTTCCTCGCCCCGATAGATGGCCCTGATCCGCGCCTCGCCCTCAGTGCGCGCCGCAAGAACGGGCGGTACCGGATCGATCCGCCCTGGATCAGCGGAGACGACGGCGCGCGGGCGATCGACAACCAGACCGGCCAGCGCGCCTCCGACGGATGTAACGACGATTTTCTCCTCCGCGTCCGAAACGGACGCGGGCGCGAATCCGAGCAGTCCGCGCAGAGAAAGCAACGGCAGCAATTGCCCGCGAAAGGACATCATGCCTCTTACCAGCGCTTCGCAGCCCGGCAAGGCCGCAGTCCTGTCGGGCAAGGAAATGATCTCCTGAACCGCGCCCAGATCGAGAGCAAACTCTTGCCCCGCGACGTCGAAGGTGATGAATGTGTCACGCTCGACTGCTGGTTCCAAATTCCGCCGCGCCGTGATGGCATTTCCTGCCACTGACTGGCGCAACGGCCGACCACGCTGCGCGAACGCCAAGGAAAGAAGACTCTGAACGTCGAGGATTTTTGCCGCACCACGACCCTCGCCGAGCGAGAACACACCCTTTAATCGCTCGCCCAGCTCGAGGCTCAGTTCCGCCAGTTTCGTTTCGACGCGACTGGACTCGACCGTGATGAGCGCATCGACCGCATCAACCGCGATCGCCACTGGCGCGCCATCATCGCATACGATCGCGCGGGACGCGGCGCTCTCGTCCATGCCGAGCAAAAGGCGGAGACTCACGAGCGGCAGAACGGCGCCGCGCAAATTCGCGACGCCCAAAAGCGCCTTGGGCGCTTGCGGCACGCGCGCCACGAGTGGGATTCGGATCACCTCTATAACCCATTCCGCCGGCAGCGCATAGAGGCGCTTCCCGACGCGGAACGTCAGAAACCGTCTCGATCCGGCGGCGACGCTCTGGGAAATGTCAATCTTCTTCATTCTGCTGCTTCAGCACATCCGCAAGGGAAGCAATTTCCTCGATTGCGGCGGCAAGATCTTCGGCGCCCTGCGCCTGTTCTATCGAAGCAGTCGCTGCCTGCTGCGAGGCTCTGTTGGCCTGTTCGGCCGCGTCGGCGATTTGGCGCGCGCCCACAGCGGTTTCCCCCGCGCTTATCAGGATCGCATTGGCGCTTTCAAGGATGGCGCGATTGGCGGCGACGAGCGAAGCGAGTTCGATGTCCACCTTGTCCAAGGATGCGAACAGAGCGCGGTTGTTCTGCACCTCGGTTGCAGAGGTCGCGATGATCTGCTCGAGATCGCGATTGAGGATCGCGACCTGCTCGAGGACGCTGCGCACCGAATCCTTCGCGCGCTCGACATTCTCGGAGGTTTCCCGCGCCAGGCTTCTTATATCGTTGGACACAACAGCGAAACCGCGCCCGGTATCGCCAGCGCGCGCAGACTCGACCGATCCGCTCACGGCGAGCATGCTCGTCTGCACGGTGATTAACATGATGGCATCGACAATTTTTTCGATTTTCCGCCCGATCATTGCAAGCCGCGCGACCGTCGCCGCACTGGTTTGCGTATCTTCCAGCGTGGCGCCCACACCGGTCATCAACTTCTCGACGGATTTGCGGCTCTCCTTGAGCGCCGCCTCCAAACCGGCCACGCGCTCGCTGGCAAGGCCGGTGTTCGTCTGCGCCAGCTTGGCGCTCTTTTCGATCTGAACAAGCGCGGCAGAGGTTGCCTGCGTCGCGGATGCCTGCAGCTGCGAGCCGCGGTTGATCTGCCCCACGGAAGCCATGATTTCGCTCGCGGCGCTGCTAAATTCTTGGATCGTGGCCGAAAGTTCTTCCGCAGCCGCGCTAATCTGTTCCTTCGCGGATGCATCCGCCGCGCCGCCGCGAAGCGTTTCGGCCAAAGCGGCCAACGACTGCGCCGCAACCTGCCCCTGCTCAAGCGCCTTGGCCTGCTGCTGGGCCGCTGATTGTGCCTCGCTAGCGCCCGCCGATTGCTCTTCGGCTGCGCTCGCGACCCGCTCGGCACCTTTCTGGGCTTCGGCTGCGGCGCGCTCGGCTTCGATCGCGGCGTCGAGCATATCTTCGCTTCTCTTAGCGATGGCCAGCATATCTTCGCGAAGGGCTTCAAGGGTCGCGACCACAGCGAGCGTCGCTTTCGCTTCAGTCACCGAGGTTTCTGCAGCCTTTTTCAAAGCGACGACAACGCCGCGAACGTCGGTCTGAATATCGTCCGCGAAGCGTCTCACTTCCTGCGCGCTCTTGTCGGAGATCTCGGCAAGCCCGCGAACCTCGTCGGCGACGACCGCGAAGCCGCGGCCATGATCGCCCGCGCGCGCGGCTTCGATCGCGGCATTTAACGCCAGAAGATTGGTCTGATCGGAGACGCGGCTGACCGTCTGCGTGACGTCGCCGATGTCCTTCGCGCGCCGCTCAAGCTCGGCAATGATCTCAGCCAAAGCGCCCTGCCGCTGTGCATTGCGCTCAATGGCGCGGATGGTGGTTGTGATCTGTCCGGCTGTTTCCAAGAGCTGGGTCTGAACATTGCTTGTCAGGCGGCGCGAGGAATCAGCTTCGCCGCGAGCCGTTCGCAGGTTGTCGAATATTCGCTTGATGGCCGCGAGTTGTTCCTGCGACGCGCCGGCGGCTTCCTCCGCGCCGCTGGCAATCTGTTCCATGGAGCTGCGAAGTTCCTGCGCGGCGCCAGACGCTTCCGCCAGGCCGCTAGCCAGTTCCTCGGTCGCCGCGGCAACTCGTTCGACCAAGGTTTCCTGACGGGCGCCGGAACTGGCTTTCCGAGCGGGTGACCTTGTTCGTGTAACGGCCTTGGGGGGGGCCGGCCCGGACGGGGTCTTAGCCTCGACGGCAGCAAATTTCGAAGTCTTGACGAGGGCCATTTTGCACCCAGAGGTAATGGTGAAGTTGGATTAAACCGCTTCAGCACGACCAATGCGCTCCGGCGCAATCCTTTGAATCACTTCATAAAGCAATTTTAACAAGACCCCAAGAGGCGGTGAAAGGCAGTGACAGGTTAGCACACGGATCATATGAAGCCTGACCACCGAGACCTCAATTTGTGTTCCGAAACTGCTGCCTCGGACGGCTGGCCAAATATTGCATCTTTCACCGCATCGTGGAAGAGTTTAATGCAAGTACATGAGAAAAGACGATGCTCGCAAACTGGATCACAAGACGTTGGAGGCTCTGCGCATGCGTGCCGTGCGCAGTGTGCAGGCCGGTGAGAGCCCGGCGGCCGTCGCGCGAGCTTGCGGATCACCAGCCAGACAATGTATGGCTGGCTGGCCTTGTACCGGCGCGGTACCGGTGCGCCCTGGCGCGATCTCTCCGCGGAATTCGGGCGTTGGAATTCCGAAACTTATTCTGTAATCTTAAGCAGTTCCGCCGCATCGCCGCACGCTACGAAAAAACCGACGAAAGCTTCGCCGCCAAGATCCATCTCGCCGGTTCCTTGTTCGCGCTCAAATGAATGTCCATACGCCCTAACGCACTTGGCTTCTTATCAAAGCAGCGTGGCGGCTTTTTGAATTGAGAAGGCTCATACCCGGTAGAGTCAACTAGCCTTTTTAATGCGGCCCTTACCCCGCGCGCCGCTGGATGAGCTGGCGGGCCCGGCCGGCCGGCGGTCTGACTTCGGTCACGAAATAAAAGCAAAAGGCGCACACTTACGTTCGAGAATTTGTGCGATCTCAAACGTCTTGCCGTTTGCCACATCCGGCAGTCGTGACAATCTCGTTGACGATCGCTTCCAGAACTATGGCGGCTAACGGTTCGTCCTCGACAATAAGGATACGCAAAGTATTCATGGAGCGCAGCCGTGGCGTTTCGGTGAGACCGACCAGCAACCGACACAAGAGATAATTCTCCGACATTGCTCTGCGTTCGACTTCTTTCTCCGGGACGCCACGTGATTCATAACTTTCGGCGATGTGATTCGCTTTGCGTTCCTGTTGTCCGGTGTATTTCGATTTGTCGCCGCGTGGCGTCGCCACCCTCCCGTCCGCCCGATACCATGTTGAATCCAAATGCATGTTGAATCCGAGCCAGCCCGTCGAAGGCCGCATCGGGCAAGAGAGGCTAGCCCGATGCGGCGTTCATACATTCGCTCGGGTGCGTCAAGTCCCGATCACTATTGCCTCATGATCCAGTCGTCGACATCCTTGTGTGCTGCGTCTTTGGTGAGGCCGTAGCGTTCCTGAATCTTGCCTCAAACTGTTGGCGGCGTCCAGCGATCTTATCGAGTTCGTCATCCGTAAGATGACCCCACTGCTCCTTGATCTTGCCTTTCAACTGCTTCCAGTTTCCTTCGATGCGATTCCAGTCCATTGCAAACTCCTTTAGTTGCAATGGTGCGGCAACATTGGGCCGCCGATTGTATGGGATTGTTTCCGTCAAGCCTTTCTTTATCTCTATTCGTTGCTCCTTCGTGAGGGAATTTCTCGGTCAGCGGCGGTCGAAAGGGCCTTGACGGCATCGGCGCTGCAGAGGTAGTGCAAAGTCATCGCCGGGACGTGATTGTAGCCACAGATTCCGACGGAGTCGCATCCAATTTTCAATAATATGACAACGCCCTCACAAGATCGAAAGTAGCGTCGGCCTGGGCAACCGTCTCGCCTTCACGCAAAGCTGTGCGTATCCCGATGGAACCAGGGTGTTCTGCTCGGCGATGGTCGAACTTAAGGACGGAAAAATCGCGCGCCAAATTGTCGTGCAGGCCTGGGATGGCTGAACCAGAAGACGATCCTGCCGTGGATCGTTTATGCCGCGAAGCAAACCTTCACCGAGGTCACGCGCCTCGCGCCGGACGATGTGACCATGTATGGGCGCTATATGGGCGTGCCGATGGTTGATCGAGCATATTCCCTTGTGACTGGGCTCGCAGTCTCGTTGCTGGTGTTTCCAGCGCGTGCTCACATTCTGGCAATCGAAGCGGCCGCCAGTATGCTCGATCTCATGGCAGAGGTTTTGCCCGAGCTGAAGCTTCACCACAGGCGCATTGCGCTGGGCCGCAGAGCTGGGAGAACAAATATCCATGATCGTCGCCAAGTTGAGCGCCCTGCTTCTTTTCGTGCTGCTCATCGCGGCCCGCCGTGAGTTCGACGCCGAGTCTGTCAGCAAGAGCGATGAGGTCGCGCCGGGCATGACGATCGCCCCTGCCATATTGGCCAACCAGCTGCCTGATTTCGCAAGGAGTTTTTTACATTCTTGAGGTGGTACGTGGTCAGTTTCTCTTTGAGACGCTCAAGTGCCGGGACAGGACGAAGTATTCGGAAGCGATATGGAAATCATCTCCCTCTCAGAGACCAGAAATCCGTAGGCCGCGATGCACAACGTCGCATGGTGATGGAAGGCGCGCCATTGGCCGGGGTATCAGCGTATCAAAGCTGCCTCTCTCAATCCCTTGTACAGGCATTCGGTGTCGAACACCCAGCCGAACACACCACCCTGCATTTTGATCATCTTGATCGCGGCGTTGTGATTGCTCATGTCAGTAGCGCCTGTGCTGTCTTTGAGCAGGAGGCACCAATAGCCGAGATCATTGGCCTGCCGCATGATCGTATGAACACAAACATCGGTTGTGATCCCACATAGAATGAGGTGCGTGGCGCCGAGATTCTGTAGAATCATGAAAAAGTCACTGACGAGAGCTGCACCCTTTCCGGCCTTGTCGACAATAATCTCGCCAGCGATGGGCTCGACTTCTTTGACGATGGTCCAACTCATCGATCCTCGAATCAACAGCGGGCCCACGCCCCCCTCAGGTTTCTCGCCGATTCCCACGGCATTCTTGCCGATAATCTTGCTGCGCAAAATCTTATTGTAGGGACAATCGCTGAGGTCAGGTACGTGTCCTTCGCGGCAATGCACGACCCAAATTCCAGCATCACGGATGTCCTTGAGAGCCCTGGCCGCGTACTTCAGCGGATTCGCGGTATTGTCCAGCGGATAGCCCATAACATCGACGTAGCCGTGCTCGCCGCAGAAATCGACTTGCCAATCGATTGAGATAAACGCCGTGCGGCGAGCGGAACGAGGTCGGCCGGTCCCGCATGCTAATTGCTCGCACCCGAGCCTTGAATACGCCGCCAAATGCTCTGTCATTGTCACAGATGAGATATTTGGGCGCCGTGTCCCACGGGAATGTTTCGGTGATTTGGCGCGCCAGCCCCTCCGACGTTGGGTTCTGGCTCACCGCAAATCCCAACATCTGCCGCCGTCGATGGCCAAGAACACGAAATGCGAATAGTTGTCGAAAGGCAATCGTCGGAACGACAAAGAGATCAATCGAGGCCATCTCCTCCACATGATTGCGAAGGAAAATCTTCCAAGTCTGCAATGGCCGACCCTGCCTCGGCACCATGGTGATCGAAATCGTGGACTGCGCGATATCGATGCCCAGTTTGAGCAGCTCGCCATGGATCTTGGGAGCGCCCCACAGCGGGTTCTCAATACTCATTCTTCGGATCAGATCGCGCACCTCTTTGCCGATCCGTGGCCGGCCATCGCGCGGACGGGATTTCCATCGCCAATACGCGGCGAAGCCCATGCGATGCCAACGCACAACAGTCTCGGACCTGACGATGGTTACGGCGTCAAGAATGCGAGGACAGCGACGATAGAGCCAAAATGAACAGGGCGCGGTCGGCCCAGCGCAAATGCAATCGGCGTGGTGCGCACCGCTGCAGGACATTGAGCTGATGCCGCAATACCAAGATTTCGGTTCTCAGCCGCCGCCGCGACTTGAAGCAGTCGCACAGCACGCGGACGAAAAGGAAGGCAATTGCAATCATGCGACAATCATGCTCTGATTAGCTGCTGACCGCGAGTCAAGTAGACGGAGTTTTCGGAAGCGCTGGTGTTTGTCACGGCGACGGCCATCGCCGCGACGGTGACCGACCTCTCGCACTTTAGATCGAGCCGGGAGTTTGCGGCTTGGCTGCGATTGACTCCACGGCAAAATTCGTGAAACCGCACGCCGCAGTTCCATCGGTGCCCTCGAAGCAATCGTCTCACCCTCGCGGGTGCGCTCCTCACGAATTCAACATAGCAGCCGGAAGGCGAGCAATTACTTTCTCGCGTGCCAGCCCCACACCGCAATTTGCCGCCGCATGCATCGCCGCGGCCGGTATAGCCAATGCGTCATCATGAAAGGGAGGAGCAACCAGCGTCACGCCGAATGGGAGACCATCGCTCTTGAACCCGGAAGGAATCGCGATAGCCGAACAGCCGAGAAAGTTTACGAAATTGGTATAGGTGCCTAATCGGGCATTGAGCCGGATCGGATCGGCGCGCATCTCTTCAACCTTGTAAATCGTTGGAGAGGTTGGCAGCAATAGAAAATTCGCCTTCGCCCATTCGGTTTCGGCGGCGCGGCTCAATTCCCGCAATCTGCGCATTCCGGTAAATGCGTCCACGGCGCTGTAACGGTGCGCTGATTTAAGAATTGTGCGCACGGCTGGGTCCAGCTCTTGAGGATGCTTGTCGATAAAATTCCCAACCCCCGCAAGCCTCTCGGCGAGCCACGGCCCGTCGTAAAGGAGCGCCCCGATTTCCCGGAAAGGCCGATAATCGAAGGCGGCAACCACCGCGCCAAGCCCGCGCATGGTGTCGATCGCACGCGCATAAAGAGCAGCGCTCGGCGCGTCGTCATAAAATTCGCGATCGCCTTCCGAAAGAACGCCGACATGCGGGCACGAAGGAAGCGTCCTTTTCATCCCTTGCACCGAATAGGGGTCGCTAGCATCAAACCCCTCCGCGATACGACGAATCCGCACGCCATCCGCGACGCTCGCTGAGAGAATGCTCACCGAATCGAGGCTCCAACAGGCCGGAACGACGCCCGTCGTACTCAACAGGCCCGGCGTCGGTTTGATCCCGACGATATTGTTGAACGCCGCCGGTACCCGGCTGGAGCCCGCCGTGTCGGTGCCAAGCGCAAAGGGAACGAGACCTGCCGCGACCGCGACCGCCGAACCCGAGCTCGATCCGCCCGACACATAATCCGCATGAAACACCGAACGTGGCGCGCCATAGGGGGAGCGCGTACCGTTGAGGCCTGTCGCGAACTGGTCGAGATTGGTCTTGCCGATGACGAGCGCCCCAGCCGCTCTTAGACGCGCGACGACGGTTGCATCTTTTTCCGGGCGATAGGCGAAGGCCGGACAAGCTGCGGTCGTGTCGAGACCGGCGACGTCGATATTGTCCTTGACGGCGAAGGGAATTCCCCAAAGCGGCAAGAGCGAGGGATCGGGCGCGCGTTCCAAAAGCTCGCTTGCCGTGCGCCTCAAATCGTCTGGCGCAACAAGCGAGATGAAAATCGCAGGGTCCTGCGCTAACGCGACACGCCCGAGCACCTCTTCGACGGTATCTTTTATGGCAAAGGGCCGATCGAGATAGAGCGCGCGTAGTGCGTCCAACGTGAGTGGGGAAGGCAGCAATTCAGGTCTCCTCCAACGCCATGACGGGATCGCCCGCACGGACCGTCTGCCCGACTTGGTCAAACGCCGCGCAGGATTTCGCACGGCGTTGTCACGTTCGTGGGTTTTACTTGTCAATAGGAGATGGCGCTCTCAGCCCCGATGTCAATATTTCAGTGCCTTACGGCACTCGTCGCCGAGCCGAATCGGCTCGGAAATCGCCTATTCTTGGCCAACGTGATGGTGTGGACGGCGCCCGCACCGGCATCTCGCTCAATGAAGAGCTGTGCCAAGACGGTTGTCGTTGAGCAACCCTCTGAAGGAGCGCCGTCCATGGGAAAGTCTATCACCGATTTGTCGTCTGTCACGACTGTTGGCCTCGATCTGGCCAAGCATGTCTTTCAGGTTCATGCGATCGACGCCTTTGGCCGCGTGATCGTCGCCAAGGCGCTTCGGCGCAAGGACGTGCTGGCCTTCTTCGCGCAATTGCCCGAGTGTCTTGTCGGTATGGAAGCCTGCGGTTCGGCCCATCATTGGGCGCGCGAGCTGATCAAGCTCGGCCATGACGCTCGGATGATGCCGCCGGCCTATGTCAAACCCTATGTGCGTCGGCAAAAGAATGACGCGGCCGACGCCGCCGGGATCTGCGAAGCGGTGACAAGGCCTTCGATGCGCTTTGTCGGCGTGCGCACGCTGGAGAACCAGGCGGTGCTCATGCATCACAAGGTGCGCGAAATGCTGGTGGCGCAACGCACGCAACTGATCAACGCGCTTCGCGGGCATCTGGCCGAGATTGGGGTCATCGCGGCGCAGGGGCTCAAGAACGCCCGCGAAATGGCGGGGCTCGTCATGGCGGAAGGCGACGAGACGATTCCGGCCTGCGTCCGCGCGGCGCTCGCCCCGCTCGTGCGTCAACTGCATGCTCTGGATCAGGAGATTGCACGCAGCGATCGAAGCATCGCCGCGATGGCTCGAGGCGACGAAATGGCGCGCCGGCTGATGACTATTCCTGGCTTCGGCCCGGTGACGGCCTCGGCGATGGCCGCGAGCGTTCAAGACGTCTCCGCTTTCTCGGGCCCGCGTGAGTTCGCCGCCTTTCTTGGCCTGACGCCGAGACAAAACTCGTCCGGCGGCAAGGAGCGATTGGGCCGCATCTCGAAGATGGGCAATCGATATTTGCGGACATTGCTCGTCGTGGGCGCGCATGCGGTCCTCTATCATCGCAAGCCGCACGACGACGCGCTGCGATCCTTTGCGAAGAAGCTCATGCAGACTAAGCCCTTCAAGCTTGTCGCCGTCGCGCTCGCCAATAAAATGGCGCGCATCGCCTTCGCGATCATGCGCGGTAAGACAACCTATAGCGCAGCTCCGGCGTAACGACCGCCGACATCGTCAGCGGCCAAGGGCTGCAAAAGAATCGAGGGTGACCAAGAGGTGATGCGAAGAGCGCGGATTGATCCCAAAGCCCGTGGCATTGTCTGCGCCGTCAAGCGCGCCAACGTGATTTGGGGCAAGGGATCAGCGGACAACATCAGGGCCAGCGGGGCGTCAAAACCCGCATCGACAGGCCGAAGACATGACCGCACCCACGATCAAACGCAACGCCGCAAAAAAACCCTTGATCAGCGGGCGCCGTCCAGACATGACAATGCCGTAACGAGAGCGGTTTTACCGGTCAGACTAGGCATGATCATCGTCCTGGTTGTTGCTGTGCCGGATGACTTGACTGCTTTCGATCCTCACACGCCTCGGCGCTCGTGCGCCGACAGGAACATCGAGACATGACGGACGAACAGTTCGGGATATTGGTACAGAGAGCCGTGCGCTGAATTGGGATAAATGATAAGCTGAGCGTTTGGCAGATTCTGCTGTAGGATGTACGAGTTGATCGTGTAGATGATGACGTCGTTGCTGCCGTTGACGACCAGAGTCGGCTGCTTGATTTCTTTCAAATAATCCCAAGCGTGTACGCGTTTAGCGCCCCATTTGGCGATTGCCATGCGCTGCGCCAGCGCTGCCTTCTCGGTCACTTCGGGATCGCGATCTTTGGTACGAAGCCGAAAGCGCTTGAGAAATTTGCGGCCGGCCGCTTGGCTCACTTCCAACGGCGTAAAGTGCACGTGAAGCCAAAGATCGTCCGGATGCTCATAGGTCGCGCCGAAGATCTGTTTGCCTTCCGGCGTACCAGTATCCATGCGGTCGCCGCTTCGCGGTCCGGTGCCGACCAGCAGCAGGCGGCGGACGAGATCGGGGGCCTGAAGTGCGAGTTCCTGCGCGATAAAGCCGCCGATCGAAAAGGCGAGCACATCGACTTTCGTCAGTCCCAGCGCCTTGATGAAGGGCACCGCGTTGGCGCCCATTTTCTCGAACGTAGTGGGCACCTCTCCAGAGGAACTGGATACGCCGGCGTTGTTGAACAGGATCACTTCGCGGTCCTTGGCGAAACCGTCGGTCACCGCCGGATACCAATGGTCCATGGTGCCGGTGAAGTGCTGGTTGAAGACGAGTGGCACGCCGGCTGCATTGCCAAAGCGGCGATAGGCAAAGCGGATGCCGTTAGCTTCGACGAACTGCGTCGGCGCGGTCTGGTGACTGTGCTGGGTCATGGAGATTCCCTCCGATGATGGCGCTCAAGCCGACATGCGAAGCGGTCGAAAGCGGGCGGCGTCCGGACGCAGCGAAAGCTGCGAGAAGGGTGCCTCGGGAAGACCGCCCCTTAACCGGGCGCGCAGCAAACCTCCGCGCCCGGAAGGGGTTAGTGGCTCTTACTGCCGTCGACATTGAGGATGTGGCCGGTGATGAATGAAGCTTCGTCCGACGCGATGAAGACGATCGCATTGGCAAGCTCCTCCGAGAGGCCGAGGCGACCCATCGGAACAGTCGTCACCAGAGCCGCCTTGTTCTCCGGCGTGCCCGTAAAGCGGGTCAACATGCCGGTGTCCGTAGGACCAGGCGCCACGGCGTTCACACGGATTCCCGACTTGGCGACCTCGAGCGCCATCGACTTGGTGATGCCTTCGACGGCGTGCTTGCTGCCGACATAGACAGTGGCCCCCGCCGCACCCTCGTGCCCGTAGGTCGAGGAGATGTTGATGATGCTACCGCTGCCCTGTCCTTGCATGACGCGCACTTCGTGCTTCATGCTCAGGATCACGCCGAGAACATTCGTGTCGAACGTCGCGGCATAGCTTTCCGCGGTCTGGTCCGTGATCGGGCCAACCTGGCCTTCGGTGCCGGCATTGTTCACCGCGACATCGAGACGGCCAAACCGTGCGACGGTCTTGTCGACCAGCGCGCGGACCTCATCCTCCTTGCGGACGTCGGCGTTGATGAACTCGGCCTCCGAACCGAAAGAGCGCAGCTCCTTAACGAGCACCTTGCCAGCCTCATCACGCCGACCGGCAACGACCACCTTCGCGCCCTTCTTGGCGAAGGCGACGGCGGCGGCGCGCCCTATGCCGGTGAGTCCACCGGTGATCAAGACAACTTGAGTGCTCATTCTACGATCCTTTGTTGGGCCGCCGGAAACCCGACGGTGTTTCGCGGAACTCGAGGCTCCTTGATTTTCGTGGGAATCAGGCGGTCGCGGTTCTCCTAAGGCAACGCAAGCAAGACCATTAGGCGATGATGCGCAGATCGCGAAGTCTGGTGAGCTGCCGCCTAAAGCTCTGGTGCGTGTCGATGCAATCCGCAAAGCCTGCCTGACAAATCTTGATTGTGCTCTGGATTGACACTTCACGGAAGTTGAGCATCCAGTCCACGAACGCCCAGTTTGCAATCTGGTTGTAGGGCGTGGCATGCAGGCCATAGCGGGCAACCATTGAATCCCACAAAGGGGCCTTCTCGCTCATCTCAGAAACAGTAGACATCGCAAGCGGCTCTGCGATTGGAAGGTCGTAGAAGGCGGCGCGCTCATTCCACAGTTGCCTCCAGCGATAGACGTCTCCGTTCGATATGTTGAAGATTTCATTGCGTGCTTTGTCTTCACCTAGAGCCCACAAAGTCGCGCGGCCGAACAGTTCTGCGTCAGTTGTCTCCTGGAGAGTGTTCCATCCCTCCTTGGTGCCAGGAAAGCGTAAGGGCAACCCGAGTTCGCGAGTCATCGCAGCGTAGGTCGCGAGACTGGTAACGAGGTTCATTGGCGAGTTTAGGCTTGGTCCCATGACCATATGGGGAGGCAAGACCGTCCAGCTAGCTCCTTCCTTAGCGGCCCATTCAGCCACAATGTCTTCTTGCTGGTGGTAGTGGATCGGCGCAATGAGACGTGGCTCTGTCTCCTTAGCTGGAGTGTCAACGGCGGAGTAAAGCCGGCCATTTGGGCGGAGCAAAAACAGGCCAGTTTGCGGCGTGGGCATCGAGCACGACGCGCCACGGCCGCCCCGGCGGAGATGGCCGGGGTTTCGTAGCCGGGGCGGCCGTGGCTTTCAGGAATCTGGGATGATTTCGCCGGTTTCGGGATCGGCGGCTGCGGCGACCTCATCGGGGGGTCGAGGGTCGCGCCGCCGTCTTGCCTTCGATTGCTTGAGCCGGTAGCTCTCGCCGTTCAGCTCCAGAATATGGACATGATGCGTGAGGCGATCGAGCAGCGCGCCGGTCAGACGTTGATTCCCGAAGACGCTCGTCCATTCCTCGAACGGCAGATTCGACGTGACGATGGTCGAGCCACGTTCGTGACGCTGGCTGAATATTTCAAACAGAAGCTCCGCGCCGGTTTGGGAAAGCGGCACATAACCGAGTTCGTCGACGATGAGCAGTTTGACGGAGGCGAGCTGCGCCTGGAGTTTCAGGAGACGCCGCTCGTCGCGCGCCTCCATCAATTGATGAACGAGGCCGGCCGCCGTGAAGAAGGAGACCGGGAAGCCGCGTTGGCAGGCGGCCAGGCCGAGCGCCAGACAGGCATGCGTCTTTCCCGTGCCGGAATTACCCAGAGCAATAACATTGTCGCGGGCGATGAGATATTCGCAGCGCGCGAGTTCGAGTGTCAGCGGCTTGTTGAGCGATGGAATGGCGGTGAAGTCGAACGTGTCGAAACTTTTCACCGCCGAAAAATGCGCGGCGCGGATGCGGCGCTCGACCATGCGCCTTTCGCGATCGATGAGTTCGAGTTCGGCGAGACGCAGCAGGAAGCGGACATGATCGAGACCTTCGCGTGCCGCCTCTGCGGCGACTTTTTCATATTCGCGCAGGAAGGTCGGCAATTTGAGCTGCCGCAGATGATGGGCGAGCAGAATCTGCGGCGGCGCCGGGCTGGCAGCAGGAGCCGCCGCCGTCATGCTGCCCTCCCGGAAACGAGAACCATATAATCGGCGGCTGAGGTTGTCTTGACGTTCGCGGCGGGCAGATAGGGATAGTGGCCGAGATCGAGGTTTGCGGGTCTGTGTTCGACCTTGGCGATGACGAGTTGCTTGATCGCATCGAAGCTGATCGCGCCGAGCCGGATCGCGTCGAGCGCGGCCGCGGCGACGAGCGTCTCGGGAAAGACCTCTATCAGCCGCAGCGCCTGGATGAACTCGCGTTTGCCGCGATTGCCCATGCGGGCTTCCAAGAGCCGCCGCAGATGCTGGAGCGGTTCCGGAAGTGTCCAGTTCTGCAAGGGAGCCGCTTGATCGAGCGCGCCGGGCTTTTGCTCGAGGAGCGCCAGATAGTGCTTCGGGTCAAACACGAACTGACCACGGCCATAGACGCGCGGATGCCGGGCGATCTCGCTCGCGCCGCAGATGATCGCCACCTCGTCGACGAAGCCCTTGACCAGGACGTCGCGAAAGCCATAGGCGGTTGGCGCCGAATAATCGTTCATGCGATAGCGCACCAGCGCGGTCGAGGAGACCTTCGCCGGGCGCTTGTCGCAGGGCTCGAAGGGCAGCTCGGGCAAAGCCCGTAGGACCGCTTGATCCGCAGTAAGCCTTTCGCCAATTGTCTGCTCGTGGCGGCCGGCGCGCTCGGCTTGCCGGGCGCAGCAGCGTTCTTCCAGAGCGGCGTTGAGCGCCTCGAACGAAGGAGTGTGCGGCACGGGGGTGAGGAAGTTGGCGCGGGAATACTTTGTAGTAGCTTGTATTTGATCTTACATACGGCGTCCTTTTGGAGATGGCCGGTTCACTGCCGATGGTGGTCAGGCAGCGATCATTTTTTCCCTCGCAATCGGGATGGCGTCAAGGAATGTTTGCAGCGGCGTCTTGCCGAAGCACCAGCGGCCTTGATGCGGTCTCTCCTCGTTGTAGCTTTTGACCCATAGATCGAGGTCGTCCTGCAAATCCCCGATCGAGGCATAGAGCCTCTTTCGGAAGGCGATGCGATAGAACTCATCCCGCACTGTCTTGTGGAAGCGCTCAGCGATGCCATTCGTTTGTGGGCTCTTCGTCTTGGTCCTGGAATGGTCAATATCTTCCACCGCGAGATAGAGCTCGTATTCGTGATGCTCGGGATTGCCGCAATATTCGGTGCCGCGATCGGTCAGAACAGGTGAGAGCTTCACTTCCTTTTCGTCGAAGAAGGGCACGACCCGATCGTTCAGAGGTCGGCCGCGGTGATCGGCGTCTTGCGATCATAGAGTTTGGCAAACGTCACTTTCGAATAGGTGTCGATGAAGGTCTGTTGGTAGATGCGGCCGACCCCTTTCATGTTGCCAACATAGAACGTGTCCTGCGCCCCGCAGTAGCCCGGGCATTCGCTCTCGAACTTGGCCCGTGCGCCTCCTTTTCGGTCTTGGCCTTCTCCAAGGCTATGACCTGCGCCTCGGTCAGGATCCGGCCTTGCCTCAGCAACCTTGGCTTCCAGCGCCTTGAGCCGTTTCTTCATCGTCTCGAGATCATGGCGCTGCCAGACGCCGCGCACGCCGGCCGGCGAGATCGAGTGGCCAAGTTTCCTCATTTCGTTAGCGACGCGGATCTGGCCGAAGGCCGGCTGCTCCAGCGAGAATTCAACGATCCGCGCCTCGATCTCGGGCGCGGTCCGGTTCGCCAGGATTGGCTTCCTGCGGCTGATCTCTTGCAACGCCAGCTCGCCGCCTTTGTCATAGAGTTCCTTGAGGCGGTAGAAGCTGTCGCGGCTATAGCCGAGCATCTTGCAGGCCTGGCTCACATTGCCGAGCTGCCTGGCGAGCTTGAGCCAAGCCCACCTTTCCTTTGATAATCTTCTGGTCCTTGGTCATCGTCGGTGTCCTCATAAAACGCCGAGGCCGGGCTCTCCGCAAACCTGGCCAGCTCCGCGCCCAGCCTCGGCTCTCGCTTCGGCCTTATGACACCAAATGTCGGATCAAATATCAACTAGTACAAATACTTCACCAGTGCCTCGACCTTGCCTTCACATGAGGATTTCTCCTGTCAACCGGATTCAAACTATTGTCGCTATCTTGAACGTAGTGCTGGCCCGAGCCTTCAACACAGAACGGCACGAATGCCGCGTCACCTCACATCCGGTCGCCGCCTCGACGGCTGCACCATAATTCCCCATGCTAGGGCGATCGGCTCGGAAGGGTGCGACCAATCTTATCAGCGGCGTGTTTCAGCCAGACAAAGTCGCGGTTCACCCTGCCGCACCCAACGAGACTGGCCGAGTCTCGCGGATTCTTGTTTCTTTATAGCCTCCTGTCCTTCACGCGATCTTCAGTGTGGCTCCTTCAGGTATTTCGCCGAACGTGGCGAAGCGCCAGAACGCAATGAGCAGCTTGCGCGCGAGCGCGGACGATCGCAATTCGGCGATGGCGGCCCCGGTCGCCTTTGACGCGGTTCTGGAACCATAGGGTCAGCGCCGATTTGGGCTGATGGCGCAGCCAAAGCCAGGCGGCCTCTATCATCGTGGTCCTCAATCGTGGGTTCCCTGATTTGGCGATTCCTTGCTCCTTGTTCATATCGCCACTTTGCCAAGGGCTTGGGGCTAAGCCAGCGTAGGCTGCTAGTTGGCGGCGGTTTGCGAACCGACGATACAGACCCTCTTGCCAAAGCACTGACGCAAACTCCGGTCCGATGCCTCGTAGTTTCAAAAGCTGAGCGCCTGGTGACGGCTCGGTGGTTTCGCAAGGGCAGAGCAACGCATCGCGTTCAGCCTCGATCTCCGCGATCTGCTTGCGTAGTAACTCAAGACGTTCGAGTTCGCGCTTGATCTCAGCTTTCATGCGCTCGGGAAGGGGTCGCCCATCCCCTGTCCGAAGATTGTCGAGGAGTTCGCGTGACTTGGCGCGCCTTGGTTCGAACCCGGCAATTCCTTGGGAGGCCATCAGCCCTTTGATGCGGTTAATGTGCTCGATGCGCTCTTTGACCATTGTCTTGCGCTCGCGCGAGAGCCGGCGCCGGTCCTCGTCTTCGGGGGTTGGCACAACCACCATAGCGCATACGCGTGGCTCACCGCGCTTGAAAGCCATCAGCGTTCGAAGCAAAAGCTCCCCGTCAATCGCATCAGTCTTCGCTCGACGATGGCGCCGGGAAACAGCGATGGAGGCCGATTCAACCACGTGACTTTCAATTCCGTTCGACACGAGAACACGATGAATCCAGAAGCCATCAAATCCTATTTCCTGAATGCAAATGATCCTCACGCCGGCGTGTATCCGCTGCTCGGCCTTGGCACGAAGCTCGCCCAATAGCCGAAGCAGCTCGGCAATATCGCTCCCGGGAACGGAGTGCCGAGAAAATTTATTCGTGTTCGGAGAAAGCGATGTCACCAGCCATCGTGCGCGGCTCAATTCGATTGACACGAATATTGCCGCTTCTTCCACCGAATTGGACAAGCTGGGTTCACGATTGCAAACATTAGCTTCCATGATCAATTCCTCGATTGCGCTTCTCGCTAACACCGGCAGCATCGCTGGTGGCAATCCTCATGGTATCTTGTCATTGCCCTTTCTCGGTCGCCCAAACCGCTCTTGAAATAGGTAATGGCTAACAAGCTCTGTGAAGGCGCGGGTTCGCTGGCGCTTGCCGTCGCCGAGAATCCTCGCCACCGCGATTTTGAGATTATCGTACAAAATCGACAGCGGCACGCCGCCGAAAAAGGCAAATGCCGAGATGTGCCCATCCAGAAAAGCTTCCGTCGTCTCCGCCGGATAGGCCTTGATGAAGCAGGCGTCCGAATGCGGCAGGTCGAAGCAGAGCACATGCAGCTTCATCCGTACGCCGCCGACGACGCCAAAGCATTCGCCGAAGTCGACCTGCGCATGGCCAGGCGGATGGGCCAGCGGCACGAAGACTTCGCGCGACCGGCTGCGGGCGATCCGAACGTAATCCTTCACTACGGTATAACCGCCGGCAAAACCGTGTTCGAGCTGCAGCCGTTCGAAAATCCGCTTCGCGGTGTGCCGCTGCTTCGGCGGTGCCGTCTTGTCGGACTCCAGAATCGCGTCGATTACCGGTACCAGCAGTCCGAGCTTCGGCCGCTCCGGAGCCTTGGATCGCACATAGCCGGGCGGCGCCGAATAGCGGCACATCTTGGCAATCGTATCCCGGCTCAGTCCGAAAACCCGCGCCGCCTCGCGTTGGCTCTTCCCTTCGATGAAGACAAACCGTCGAACCGCTGCGTAAATCTCCACCGCGAACATCCCCGGCCATCCCTCTTCGAATCAGACTTCGAAAAGGTTCGGCCTCGAAAGTGGCCGGGTTCTACTCCGCCAGGCGCGACCGCGTTATGCCGCCGCTCCGTGGCCTACTATTGCTCCGCCGCGTACACCCTGTTCATTTGGTTCTATCGTCGCTGTCCTCGCATTCTTGACGCCGTAACCATCGTCAGTTCAGATTGGCCGTTACAAAGGCTAGGTCTAATGTCGACAGCGTAAACCGAAGGCTAAATCAATCAATTGAAATCCTTTAAGCGAGCGATGTTTGGTCGAGCGCGCGCCGAACTCTTCGCGCCAGGATCTTGCCGGTTCAATTGTCAATCGATCACAGAATTTGAAGAAGACACTCGGCGCGGCCTTTCCTTCCACACGAACACTTTGCGTTCCGGTCGGTGACACTAAGAGCCGACAGGAAATCTCATCACCTATAGGCTTGCCATTCAGGCTCGTTCTGGAAAACCCAATCGTAGTAGCCCCGCTGCGTCAGCGCGCCGGCGGCGTCCTGATCCAGGACGACCTTGCAACGGGGATGCAGCTGGATCGCCGACGCGCTGATCATGGCCGAGATCGACCCCTCCAATGCTTTGGCGAGAATCGCGGCCTTGTCCGGCCCGGTCGCGAGCAACACGATTTCTCGCGCTTCCAGAATCGTCCCCACCCCCATGGTCAGCGCCCGCTTCGGCACGCGGTCAGGATCGCCGCCGAACATTCCCGCGTTTTGTCGACGCGTGGCAGGGGTCAACGCCTTCTCGCGCGTTCGCGACATCAGCGCGGATAGGGGTTCGTTGAAGCCAATATGACCGTCCTCGCCGATGCCGAGCAGTTGCAGGTCGATGCCCCCAGCTTCCTTGATCAGGAGCTCGTAACGCGCGACTTCCGCGCCGAGGTCGGAAGCCATGCCGTCGGGCACGTGGGTATTGGTCTTGACGATGTTGATCTTGTCGAACAGCCGCTCGTCCATGTAACAGCGGTAGGAATGTTTGTCGGTCGGCGGCACGCCGATATATTCGTCGAGGTTGAAACTGCGGCAGCGGGAGAAATCCAACTCAAGGGCGGCGAGCTTCGTGTAAACGGCCTCCATCGTCCGCCCAGTGGCCAACCCCAGCACGAGGTCCGGCTTCGCGCGCACCCGCGCCGCGATCAACTGAGCAGTGAGCGTCGCGGCGGCGTCCGGATTGGACTTTATTACGATTTCCATGGCTCATACCAAGTCTCTGAAAGTTTGACTCCTGAGGCGGATTCCCGAATCGGCATTTATCTGATTCACCATGGCAAACAGCTTTTGGGAGAGTTTGCCATGTCGACTCCGGTTCCGCTTCGCTCTGACTTTGACACGATTGGCCTGCGCATGCTGGCGCGGCGATCGCGTGACCCCGATCAGACCCGGCGTCTCTTGGCACTGGCCGAGATTTATGATGGCGGCTCGCGGCCGGATGCGGCGCGGATCGGCGGGGTCGGGGTGCAGATCGTGCGCGACTGGGTTGTCCGTTTCAACGCCAAAGGTCCTGATGGTCTCTTGACCGGCAAAGCGCCGGGCGCTCCCAGCATCCTCGGCGAGCGCCAGCGCCAAGCCTTGCGGCAGGTCGTGGAAGATGGGCCGATTCCCGCCCTGCATGGCGTCGTCCGCTGGCGGCTGATCGATCTGGCGCAGTGGCTCTTCGAAGAGTTCCGGGTTTCGATCTCCAAGCCGACGCTCAGCCGCGAGCTGCGGCATATGGGCTTTCGCAAGCTCTCGGCGCGACCGCGCCATCATGCGCAAGACGAGGAAGCCGCGGCGGCTTTTAAAAAAACTTTCTCGCCCTCGTGGAGGAGACCGCCGCAAAAGAGGCTCCTGGCAAGCCGATAGAGATTTGGTTTCAAGACGAAGCTCGGATCGGGCAGAAAAACAAGGTCACCCGCCGATGGGCGAAACGCGGGACACGGCCTTCGGCGCCGCACGACCAGAGGACGAGTTCAGCCTATATTTTCGGCGCCATCTGCCCGGCCGAAGGAAAAGGCGCCGGGCTCGTACTACCCTCCTGCAACAGCGAGGCCATGGCCCTGCATCTCGAAGAAATCTCGCTTGCGGTCGCACCAAGCGCGCATGCGCTCGTTCTTCTCGATCAGGCCGGGTGGCATGTCTCGGCGAAGCTTCCCGTCCCGGACAACATCACGCTCTTGCCGTTGCCGCCGAAATCGCCCGAGCTCAATCCGGTCGAGAACATCTGGCAATTCATGCGCGACAACTGGCTCTCGAACCGCGTCTTCGAATCCTACGACGACATTCTCGACCACTGCTGCTTCGCCTGGAACAAGCTCATCGACATGCCCTGGAAAATCATCTCCATCGGAACAAGAGAGTGGGCCTATCGGTCGTGATCAGCGAGACTTGGTATCAGACCTCCTGATTTCCTTGACACTGCGTCTCCAGGCTGTCCCCCGCCGCGACGAACCGACCTTGCAAAGGCCCTGGGCGTCAAGCCGCCGAGGGCGCTGTGAGGTCGATCTTCGTTGTATTCCTGTCGCCAGAGCTCGAGCCGCTCGCGGGCGTCGGCCAGCAGAGACAGTTGTGCGTTGGCACCGCATGGGCTTCGCCGCGTACCGATGATGGAAATCCCGTTCGCGCGGTGGCCGGCCACGGATCGGCAAAGAGGTGCGCGATCTGATCCGAAGAATGTTCACTGGGCTTGCGGCCGGGGTCGAGGATCTATTTGCACGGTGGCCGTCATCCCGGCCGCAAGGACCACGCCCTCCGGCACCTCATCGACGACATAGACGCGCACGGTGCCGTCGCGCGTCCAGGGTGCACCCATATAGGCGTCCCACATCGCCCAACCTAGTGGCACGGCAAGCGTGACCATCACCAGAGTGATCAAAACTGGAATGATCCTTAGGCGCGGTCTGACCTTTTGGCGGGCAGGCAGGCCGGGGGGGCCAGACGGCTTCGCGTTCATCTGCCGTCTTGGCGCTCTTAGCTTTGGTGCGAGCTTCCGACATGGCGAGCTCAGCGCGCGATGGGCACGCACGATTCGTTCCATGGCTACGCTGAGCGGATACCATCGTCCCTCCGAAAATTTCTGTCGGGTCTCAACTGGGAGATAAAAATAAGAACGATAACGAATGATTGCCCGGGTCCATCCGACGGTCAATTTGCACGGCTTGTTCCGGAGTGCAGTGCGAATGAATCCAAGGATTGTAAGCGGCGATCGCCGCGATGGTGATTGATTCGATGCGCACCGGTTCTCCCGCACAGTACGAGGACAAGTTCAAAAATTCTTCGCAAACTCCGAACTGTTAATCGCCTGCAACTGCTGTTCCAGTGGTCGCGAGCATGCGCTGCGCTCTTTGGGCAATTCGCTGGAGGGCGATGATCACATCAGTGCCACGATCAACGATCGGGGCTCGTCTTGAGCACCATCGTGCCGAACCGCGCTGAGATCGGCACATTCGTCGCCGAGCTCGTGGCAGGATGGGATACCAAAACCCTGGTGGAACGGCTGGAGCTTCAGGTCGGCTGGTGGACCGGCTGGAGCTTCAGGTCGGCAAGGATTTGCAATACATCCGCATCAACGGAACCCTGGTGGGGGGTCTGGTAGGGCTGACGACCTTCGTGGTGACCCGGGCCTTTGGTTGAGACTTGTAGCAAGTGGCCACGGCGCCGCCCCATAAGAAGCAGCTCCTCGCCGCGCAGGTTTGTTAAATGTAGCTCGGCAAAGTCAGCTCACGATGCTTGAGGGCAACTTCCTTAAGGCCGCTATGGCTCAATCACTACCGACGCCGTCTCTTGCGTCATTTGATGTTCATGAGTTTGCGCTCAAACCGCCACAGGTCTACAATGACGGATCAAAAACCTGCAGATTTGCGCGCAAACGAAGGGCTGAACTGGCGATGATTTTTGCGTTCTGCGCGCACTCGGCGGCGTTCTTCCCAATTTTTGTTGCAGCGACAATGGAAGCAGGAAAGCGCTGCGTCGAAGTACAAATCGATGTCAACCGCGGATCCGAACTGGCTGATACGGCGCCCACCCGCGCCGGTAACGAGGCGATGCCCACACAGGATTTCGTCACCACGGTTGCGACCATCGGGGTGATCGCTGCAGGCGTCGCCTTGTTCGAAGTGGCGCTGATCCCACGCATGATGATCGGCGGCGCCGCTGTGCTGGCGTCCAAGTTGGCGCCCAGGCGCCTGCCCAAGCTGCGTCGGCGTCTGCAGCCGCTGTTCAACTCAACCGTCCGCCGGCGGATTATGCCCGCGGTTCCCCTGCCCGACCGGCCGGACGTTAAGGCACCGCTGGCCGCCCGTCCCAGGTTCGCAATTAGACAGGCGTTGGCCAAGACCGTCACCTTTCGGATCATCGTTACGACCCTGGAGTTCACCTGGAACTACGTGGTGATCGGCGATCTCACCGCGGCGGCGGCTGTCAGCCTTCGGCCTGGCAGTCGGCCCCTTGTTTTATTTTGTCCACGAAACGGCCTGGAATTATTTTGGCCCTCCCGTCAAACGCAAAGTCGGTCTGCCGGGAACCGCTATCGACCTCCCAGTTCTCCTGACCCTTCGGCCGGACGTAAAGGAGCCGCTGGCCGGTCGGGTAGGGATTACGATCAATCGGGCGTTGGCCAAGACTATCACCTTTCGGACCATCGCCACGACGACGGACTTCGCCACGAACTACCTAGTGGTCGGCGATCTCGCCACGGCGGCGGCGCTGTCGGCCTTCGGCTTCGTGGTAGGCCCTTTTATTTATCTCGGCCATGAGATGGCCTGGGACTATTACGGCTCGCCCAGAGAGGGCGCCCTCAATCTGCCGACGCTAACAAAGCTCTTGCCGGCGCCAGCTTGACGCGAGGTTCGGCCAGCCTTCAATGATCCTTGGCCATGGCCTCTTCGAATGCGTCGCGATTCCATATGTCCTCGATAAGATCGTGCACCTTCGCCGTCTGAGCTGGCGGCAACGGCTGGCCAGCGTTGAGAAGCGGAACCGCGTCCCGAGCAAAAGTCGCCTGCCAGTCAGTCACGCGATAACTTTCGGTCGCACGCTCAAGCGTGTCGACGACGTTATCACAACCTTATACCAAGTCTCTGAAAGTTTGACTCCTGAGGCGGATTCCCGAATTGGCATTTATCTGATTCACCATGGCAAACAGCTTTTGGGAGAGTTTGCCATGTCAACTCCGGTTCCGCTTCGCTCTGACTTTGACACGATTGGCCTGCGCATGCTGGCGCGGCGATCGCGTGACCCCGATCAGACCCGGCGTCTCTTGGCACTGGCCGAGATTTATGATGGCGGCTCGCGGCCGGATGCGGCGCGGATCGGCGGGGTCGGGGTGCAGATCGTGCGCGACTGGGTTGTCCGTTTCAACGCCAAAGGTCCTGATGGTCTCTTGACCGGCAAAGCGCCGGGCGCTCCCAGCATCCTCGGCGAGCGCCAGCGCCAAGCCTTGCGGCAGGTCGTGGAAGATGGGCCGATTCCCGCCCTGCATGGCGTCGTCCGCTGGCGGCTGATCGATCTGGCGCAGTGGCTCTTCGAAGAGTTCCGGGTTTCGATCTCCAAGCCGACGCTCAGCCGCGAGCTGCGGCATATGGGCTTTCGCAAGCTCTCGGCGCGACCGCGCCATCATGCGCAAGACGAGGAAGCCGCGGCGGCTTTTAAAAAAACTTTCTCGCCCTCGTGGAGGAGACCGCCGCAAAAGAGGCTCCTGGCAAGCCGATAGAGATTTGGTTTCAAGACGAAGCTCGGATCGGGCAGAAAAACAAGGTCACCCGCCGATGGGCGAAACGCGGGACACGGCCTTCGGCGCCGCACGACCAGAGGACGAGTTCAGCCTATATTTTCGGCGCCATCTGCCCGGCCGAAGGAAAAGGCGCCGGGCTCGTACTACCCTCCTGCAACAGCGAGGCCATGGCCCTGCATCTCGAAGAAATCTCGCTTGCGGTCGCACCAAGCGCGCATGCGCTCGTTCTTCTCGATCAGGCCGGGTGGCATGTCTCGGCGAAGCTTCCCGTCCCGGACAACATCACGCTCTTGCCGTTGCCGCCGAAATCGCCCGAGCTCAATCCGGTCGAGAACATCTGGCAATTCATGCGCGACAACTGGCTCTCGAACCGCGTCTTCGAATCCTACGACGACATTCTCGACCACTGCTGCTTCGCCTGGAACAAGCTCATCGACATGCCCTGGAAAATCATCTCCATCGGAACAAGAGAGTGGGCCTATCGGTCGTGATCAGCGAGACTTGGTATTAATGGTCGTTAGATGCATGGTCACACGCCAGCGAGAGATTCATGTCGCCCGATCGATGTGACGTTGCGATAGCGGGTTGCCGTCCCCCGAAGCTGAATGTCTCTTAACTGGCATTCCCCAGATAACCGGGAATGTGCCAAGCGCGTATCATTGATCTCCTGCCGTGACATCGGACATTCGTCCTATACCGGCATTATTTTCCGGATCGCCCGCTTATTGAGGTTGAGATTGCCGCGCTGCGGCGCTGCTGTGGTGCTCCGGCACACCAAAACCAGTGACATGGGCGGATCGCGCACCGGACAATACAGAGTCGGTTGTGATCAAGACGCACTTCTCCCTTAGTTTTTGCTCGACGCATGACGACCGAACACTTCACGCAGGCGCTGGATTGGGCGGCGGCCGCAGGTCGGCGATCATTCGTAGGATGTCCGCGAAGAGATTTTTCGGAATGGCGACTTCGGCCATCTGAAACGCGACATAGCGGCCATGGCTCACGATCTTCGCGCCGATCTTGATCAGCTTTTCCTTCAGGCTCGTCAGTGACCAATCCTTTATCGGTTCGGGCGTCGCCAGCGTGCGCAGAAAATTACCGAGATTGTAGGCCAGCGCATGAAGCTGGAGACGGACGGCGTTAGCAGCGAACGACCGACATGATAGCCGGGTCCACTTGATTGCGCCTTTTCCTTCCTTGATCCATTGCTCACACGTGCCGCGCTTGTTGTAGAAGGCGACGACATTCTCGGCGGAGCGCGCCATGTTCGTCACGATGAAGCCGACGCGCGGATAAAGCTCGCCCGGATGCCATTCGACCTTGGCGATCACCCGACGCGGCTGCGACCAGCTTCCCGCTTGATAGGTGAAACTTGCATGGGATCGGCAGACGTCATTGGACGGGCGACCAACCGGGCGTTTGAGCAGATAGCCGATCCTCTCTTGCAAGATGTGATTGGCGGGCAGACGGATCGCATATTTGATCCGTTCTGCCTCCAGATATTCGTAAACTTCGGGGTTTGCGAAGCCGGCGTCGGCGCGGAAATAAATGCGTGAGACCTTGCCTTGATACCGCGCCACGACCGGCTTCAGCACCGCCTCCCATCCATCGGCGCTGTGAACATTGCCGGGGCGCAGGGCGCAGCGTTCCAAATCGCCATATTGGTTGAAAACGAACAGCGGATGATAGCAGGTGCAGTCATAGTGACCGTTCCAGACACTGTGTTCCTGTTCGCCATGCGTCGGGCTCACGCTCGAATCCATGTCGAGCAAGATACCTCTCGGCGGACGGCGACCATGAACGCTGTCGATCCATTTGCCGGAGAGATCAGCGAGCGCCGAAAGGTTCTTTTCCGCCGTGAGCCAGCGCGTCTCAAAGCGGCCCATCTGGCTCGGCGAAGCCGCTGCATCCGAGGCCGCCTTTCCGCCGACTATCCACCGCATCGCGGGATCATGGCGCAGGCGTTGAGCGTCGTTCACGTCTTCATATCCGGCAAGTCGCCCAAATATGGATTGCCGCAACATCCCGACGAGTGCATGCCGGCCATTCTTGCCAGTGCGTGCGTCGGAGAGCGCATCACCCGCCATCGCGCTGAGGCACAGCGCGTCGTCCAGTTCCCGGTATGCGAGCAAGCCTGCGTCGGAGGTAACCACCGATCCGCGAAAGTGAAGCAACAATCGGCGGTCGAAATCGAGCCTGAGAGCGCCATCATACGATTTACCCGCCGGGTTCGCCATGACGGCCTCATTCGATCCGAAATAACATGCTGATTATGTTAGCTGAATTGCGGCATCGACGCTGCAAATTATTGCCTCATCCGGCGTATGCGGGCTTAAGGGTGTGCGCCGTGAAAAGGCGGCGCTTTCCAGTGGGTGCAAGTCCTACCCGGCGACCGCTCCAGCCGGAAGCAACCGGAGCAGGCATGGAGGTGACGAAATGTCTGAAGCCTTCGGATAGCGGGTCACGAAATACGGTGACCGCGCGAGTGTGCAGGCCGCAACGCGAGTGAACGCCGAGCAAGCCTCGAAAAGGACGATGTGCAGGCCGACCCGGTGACCCTTCCGGGGAAGGCTGACACGGCTGGGTGTGAGCGACGAGTACGCCCAGCCGCTGCACCGGGGTAGTGGCGGCAGCATGTACACAAGGAAAGCGCACGCAACACGGGAAGCCCCAATACGTGATCAGGGATGATCAACCGGACGCCCGTGAGGGACAGGCCGGGCGCGTTGGGGTGGCGGAGAGGCCCGTAATACCGATGAAACCGGGTAATGCCGGTGGAGGGAAGGAGCCTCAGTTCAAGACCGACGCAAGACGTGGTGAGGGACCTGGAGATTGGGCAACCTAGCAACTCCGAAGAGTGTTCAGAAACTGCAGACGGCGTTACACGCGAAAGCGAAGGCGGAAGCCGGCTATCGGTTCTACGCCCTGTACGACAAGCTCAGCCGTGACGATATTCTGGCGCATGCCTATGCCCAGTGCCGCTCCAACAAGGGCGCGCCGGGTGGCGACGGTCAGGACTTTGCGGATATCGAGGCGTACGGGGTTGAGCGGTGGCTTGGCGAACTGGCGCTTGCGCTCAGGCAGGAGACTTACCGGCCGGAGCCGATCAGACGCGTGTTCATACCGAAGGCCAACGGCAAGCTCAGGCCGCTGGGCATCTCGACCGTGCGGGACCGGGTCTGCATGACAGCAGCGATGCTGGTGCTGGAACCGATCTTTGAAGCCGACCTCCTACCGGAAATCTACGCCTATCGCGCCGGGCGAAACGCCCAGCAGGCAGTCGTGGAGGTGGAAGAGCTACTGTTCCGTGGCCACCCGGACGTCGTAGACGCCGACCTCGCGGACTACTTCGGGAGCATTCCGCATACCGACCTCCTAAAGTCGGTAGCGCGCCGGATCGTTGATCGGCGCGTGCTGCATCTGATCAAGATGTGGCTGGACTGCCCCGTAGAAGAAACCGACCAACGAGGGCGGAAGAAACGTACGACCGAGGCCAGGGACAACCGGCGCGGCATTCCGCAGGGCTCACCCCTCTCACCACTGCTGGCGAATCTTTACATGCGCCGGTTTGTGCTGGGGTGGAAGAAGCTCGGCCTCGAGCAAAGTCTCGGCACTCGCCTCGTCACCTATGCGGACGATCTCGTGATCCTGTGCCGGAGGGGCAGCGCTGAGACAGCCCTGCACCATCTGCGCGCGATCATGGGCAAGCTGAAGCTGACGGTGAACGAGGAGAAGACACGGATCTGCAAGGTCCCGGAAGGGGAGTTCGACTTCCTGGGATATACGTTCGGGCGAATGTATTCCCCAACGACCGGCAAAGCCCGCTTGGGCCACCGGCCGTCAAAGAAGAGCATCAAGCGCATGGTCGAAAGAGTCCACGCGCTGACCGACCGAGCGCGCAGCTGGCAAGAGACCACAGAGCTCGTCGACATGTTGAACCGCGCGCTTCGCGGGTGGGCCAATTACTTCAGTGTCGGCACTACCAGCAAAGCCTATCGCGCGCTCGACAACTACACGGCTGTGCGGTTGCGCCGGTGGCTGCGATCCAAGCACAAGGTCAGGCGACGTAAGGGCGGGAGCTATCCACTCTCGCACCTATACGGGCACTTCCGGCTCGTACGCTTGACCCAGCTCGGCCGCGGCCCATCGTGGGTGAAGGCGTGAGATCTTATCCGAGAGCCGGATGCGGGCGATCCGCATGTCCGGTTCGATGAGCGGGGTGTGGAAACGGGAGCAACGGGCGAGCTAGTGAGGTACCGCCAGACGAAAGGGGCGGCAACAGATATGCCCGGCCTAAAGCCACCCGCGCCACACTCCGACTCTACCAATCATAACCGATGACAGGCTGTCCCCTGGAACCCTAGCCCCAAGGCGTCCCGCCCTGCGCACCCTGCATGCACTTTATATGCATCGCTTTTAGCCGACGAAAAACGCGAGCGAAATTGCGTCGCGCTCGAAGCGGTGAGTTCGCGGCCAGAAATTCAATGTCGGGGGAAGGCGCGCCGGTTGTTATTCCGACCAGGTCGCGATTTGCAAATCCGCGCGCGAGTCCGCGATGTGCTCCATCAATTCTTGGGTGCGAGAAGACAGCCACCCTCATCAAGCGACCGAAAGGCCTCGCCCGCCGGAATGGTCTGCAACAGCTTGAGGTAATCCCAGGGATATTTCGACTCGGCTGGGGTCTTTACCTCGTAAAGATACATGTCGCGCAGGACACGCCCGTCAACGCGCAACTTGCCGTCATGCGTCATGAAATCGTTGATGGGAATCTCGCGCATCTTCGCCATGACGGCGTCCGCATCATCGCTGCCGACAGCCTGCATGGCCTTTAGATAATGTGTGGTGGCCCCATAGACGCCCGCCTGCACCATGGTCGGCATACGCTTCATCTTGCTGAAAAAGCGCTTGGCAAAAGCACGGGTTTGATCATTTTGGTCCCAATAATAGGCAGAGGTCATCAGCAGCCCCTGCGCTGTCTTCAGACCGAGACTGTGCACATCGGAAATGAAGACGAGCAAGCCGGCGAGACGCTGGCCGCCCTGAACGATGCTGAACTCGCTCGCCTGCTTGATCGCGCTAATCATCTCTTGTCCTGAGATGGCAAGACCCACAACCTTTGCAGCTGACGTTTTCGCTTGCAGAAGATATTGGGAGAAGTCGGGCATTCCCAGCGGCACAAAGACGCTGCCAAGCACTATGCCGCCGTCCGAGCGGATCACGTTGCTGGCGTCTCGTTGCATCGCGTAGCCAAAAGCGTAATCAGCAGCGATAAAGAACCAGCTATCGCCGCCGGATCTCACGATCGCCTGGGCGGTGCCGTGGGCAAGGGCATAGGTGTCGTATGTCCAGTCGACGGCGTAGGGAGAGCAGTTCTGGCCGGTAAGGTCGGCGGAAGCCGGCCCCGAAAAAAGGACAATCCTCTTGGCCTCCCGGGACACTCGCTCCACTGCCAGCGCCACAGCCGAATTCGCCACGTCCGTAATTGCATCGACACCCTCGGCATACCATCGCCGGGCGATGCTTACGCCGAGGCCGGTGTCGTTCCGATCGTCCGCAAATAGAATCTCGATGGGCTTGCCCAGCACGGAGCCACCGAAATCCTCGACCGCCAAATGCGCAGCCTCAACCGAGCCGGGGCCAGCGTCTTGGGAGTAAATCGAAGTCATATCGGTGAGCACGCCAATCTTGACGGGCTGCTGCTCCTTGCCCGTCGCGCCGCCAGCCGTCAGACATATCGCCACGACGGCGCCAATCATGGCGCTAAGTTTCATGAAAGAGTCCTTCCCGACGCTTCACGGTGTGGCTGCCGCCGGAGCAGTCCGGACCCGGACCTTGCTGCCCTCTTCGAGATCGGCCGGCGGATTGAGAATGACCTCCTCGCCATTCTCGACGCCCTTCAGCACTTCAACCTCCCTGCCGAGATCACGGGCAATCGTGATCTCTTGCATGTGGACGGTGCCATTCTGGACCGCTGCCACACGCAACCCGTATTGATTAAAGATGACTGCGTCGGCAGGCACGATGAACGACGGCGTTCGGCGCGGGACCCGCAGCTCGACCGTGCAATAAGTGCCAGGGGTTAGAGCACCATCCGGGTTGGGCACGTCGATCTCGGTGAGGAGCGTCCGCGTTCCGGGCTGCAGCGCATCCGCAATCCGTGTCACCTTGCCTGGGAAGCTGCGGTTGGGCATTTCCGGCACGTGGACGAACCCCTCGTCGCCCGGAGCTAATCCGAATGCCTGATCCTGCGGGACATATGCTTGGATGCGGATCACATCGCTGTGCATCATTGTGAACATAAAAGTTCCGCTGGTTGCATCGGCCTGGACAAGGCTGCCAACATCGATATTTCTCTGAGTTACCACGCCGTCAAAGGGAGCGACGACCTGCAGATAGGATTTTTGCTGCTGCAACACCTTGAGCTGGGCCCGCTGGGCCTGGATGTTGGCTTCGGCCGCCTGCGCGGCTTGCTGTTGAGCCGCATAAGTCAACCGGTCCACGTCACCTTGCTGTTTCGTTGCCCATCCCTCCACGACGAGGGTGGACGTTCTCCGGTTGGTGACGTTGGCGAGCTCACGGTTGGCAAGCGTTTGCCGCAGTGAAGCCTCGGTCTGGAGGAGGGTACCCTCCGCCTGAGCAACCTGATGCTCGAGCTCGGGCGCGGTAATCTCAACAAGCAACTGCCCCTCTTTGACTCGGGAGCCAATATCGACATAGCGCTTTAAGATATAGCCGCTCGCGCGCGCATAGATGTTCGCTGCATCGAAGGCCAACGTCGTACATGGCAAATTCACATGCAACACATTGCCGCTCATCGTTACGGTCCCGACCCGGACGTTCGGGACAAAGTTGCGGTGTTGCTGCGCAATAGCAATGGCCTGGCGATATTGCTCGTAGTGCCACCACACGCCGCGCGCGAGCGCGCCGCCAAGCACCAGAAGCGCAGCCAGTCCGAGCAGCCGCTTCCCAGATTTACCTCGGCCCTTGCCTTTGAAGCGCTCCGGTTCGCCGATGCCCGGCTCGAGAGGCGGAGGCTGTTTCGGGCCGGGGGCGTCCAGCATTGGCGCCGCACCACGGTCGTTCGTCATACCTCCTCCTCAAAGACACCGTGGGCCGGTCTGCCGTCATTACGTTTGCGCAGCATTGCAAAGAGGTAAGGGACGAGGAGCAGCGTGGTTGGAGTGGCGAAAAGGAGCCCGCCGACGACGGCGCGGGCAAGCGCGGCATTCTGTTCTCCACCCGGTTCGCCAATTGCCATTGGGATCATTCCAACGATCATCGCAGCGGCCGTCATCAGCACGGGTCTTATCCTCGTATGTCCGGCAGCGATCGCGGCATCGAATGCCCTCACTCCGGCAAGCTGCTGCTCACGCGCGAAGGTGACGAGCAAAATCGAATTTGCGGAGGCGACGCCAACCGCCATGATCGCGCCCATCAGTGAAGGCACGCTGAGCGTCGTCCCCGTGACAAAGAGCATGGTCAGGATGCCGCAGAATGTCATCGGCAACGCCAGAATAACGACGAATGGATCGCCGAAATTCTGGTAATTCAAAACCATGAGCATATAGACGAAGACCGCGGCGAAGAGCAGACCAATGCTCATATTGTCGAAGGCCCCTTCCATGCTCGGGATCTGGCCCGTGACCTCGATCTTATTGCCCGGCGAGAGCTGCTTCTCCAGATCCGCGACGATCTTGTAAATTTCTTTAGAAACACTGCCGAGATCGCGAGCCTGGACGTTGGCATAGATCTCATAGACTGGCTGAATATTGGCGTGGTTCGCATTGGTCGGAATCGCGTCACGTCTAATCGTTGCGACATTGCTGAGCATCCCCGGCACGGGCTCATTTGTAGTCGGAGTTGCTGTTGCGGGTGCGGTTGCAGTTGAAACGGGGGTATTGATGAGGGCGCTCATCGAATCGACCCAATACTGCGGCGTCTGGACGGCGAGGTAATAGGGAATTCCGTTGCTAGGATCGGTCCAGAAATTGGGCGACACCTGCTTAGATGAGGAAAGGCTGACGTTGAGGTTATTGGCGATCCCGGTTGCGGTTAGCCCAAACTCGGTCGCCCGGGTGCGGTCAATATCAACAAAAAAATCTGGACCATCGACCTCCTGCTGGAGATGGGCATCGGCGATGCCCGGAATCTCGTTGATCCTGCGCCGCAATTCGCGGGCAATTCGCAGGTTCTTCACCCGGTCATAGCCGACGGTCCGTACGTCGATCTGTGCCGGTATGCCGAAATTCAGAATTTGCGTGACTATATCCGCCGCCTGGAAATAGAAAATGTCTTCGGGGAAGGCGGCCGGGAGCACTTCGCGCAGCTTCCGGACGTAACCGGCCGTCGGGGCATGAACCTCCTTCAGTGAAATGAGGATAACGCCGTCATTGACGCCAATGGTCGTTCCGTCTGAAAACGCGTAATTATAGGCTATCTGCGGCAGGCCAATATTGTCCACGATCAGATCGAGATCCCTCTCAGGAATGACCTCCCGGATCTTATTCTCGACCGCCTGGAAGATCTGCTCGGTGACCTCGATACGGGTGGCAGGCGGAGCACGCACATGAAGCATGATCTGCCCGCTATCAATGGCTGGGAAGAAGTCGCGGCCAACGAAGACAAACATAAAGGCGCCGAGCGTAAGCACCAGAACAGCAATGGACGGCGCTATGAGTTGACGGGTCAGAAGCAGATGCAGCAATTCGACATAGCCCGTGCGCATCCGCTCGAAACCCTGGTCGAAACGGCTATGAAAGCGAGCAAACCAGCCAGTTCCGGCCTCGGCGCCGCGGTGCTCGCCCTTGAGCAGCAGGCCGATCGTAATTGGCGTCAAGGTGCGGGAGAGGCCATAAGACGCGAGCATCGCAAACACGACAGCAAAGCCGAGCGGCGTGAAAAGATATTTCGCGGGTCCTTGAAGAAAGAGCACCGACGTAAACACGCAGCTGATGGCGAGGGTCGAGACGAGCGTTGGCACGGCAATTCCGGCGGCACCATGGAGGGTGGCTTCAGGCAAGGGCCTGCCCTCCTCCGTCAGCAAACGGTGTGTGTTCTCGATCGTGACGGTCGAATCATCGACCAGGATCCCGACGGCAAGCGCGAGACCGCCGAGAGTCATCGTGTTGAGGGTATCGCCGCGGAAATAAAGGACGACGAGCGAGCTCAATATCGCGAGCGGGATCGAGATCATAACAATCAGAGTCGATCGCCATGAGCCAAGAAACAGAAGAATCATCAGGGCGGTAAGTCCCGCCGCTATCGCGCCTTCGCGGATGACGCCATTCACAGAATTGGTAACGAACACCGACTGGTCGAAGAGTTCCGTGATCTCCATGCCAGGGGGCGCCGATTTGCGTGCAACCTTCAGGGCCTCTTTGACCCGTTTAACAACCTCGACCGTCGAGGCGTTTCCGTTCTTGATGATGCTGATCAGGACCGAGCGCCGGCCGTTTTCCCGGACGACGTTCTGCTGCACCAAGTAGCCGTCGCGCACTTGAGCGACATCCTTGAGGAAGACAGTCGCCCCGCCGCGTGTGGCCACGGTTGTTTCCGCGAATTTGACCGGAATGTTGTTGAGATCATCGATCGTCACCGGGAGCGCATTGGTCCGGACATTGTACATTATGTCCCCGATCTTCGCCGTGCCGGAAGGCAGCGTCAGGGCCTGAGCGTTGACCGAATTCACGATGTCGTTGGGGGTCAGCCCTTTGGCTAAAAGCTTGGCCGGGTCGATATCGACCATGATCTGCCGGTACTTCCCGCCCGCGGGCGTGGGGAGCGTGATCCCGTGAATTGGCGCCAGTTGCTGCCGCAGGCGGTAGAGGCCGTAATCATAGAGCTGCGACTCGTTAAGCGTGGTGGAGCTCAGGCTGATCTGCAGGACGGGCACGCTTGAAGCATTGTATTGCACGATGATCGGAGGCTCGATGCCGGGTGGCATGAGCGCCCGGATCTCGTTGGTGGCAGCCACGATCTCGGAGATCGCAAGGTCGAGGCTGACATCAGGCTGAAAAAAAATCTTTTGAACTGAGATTCCGTTCAGCGTTTGCCCCTCCATGTCCTTGATGCCGTTCACGTTCGAGCTGATGGCATATTCGCCGTAGGTTGTGACACGCTGCTGCATCTCCGGGGTGCTGAGGCCAGTGTACTGCCAGATCACCGAGACGACCGGGATATTGATCTCGGGGAAGATGTCCTCTGGCATGCTGACGATCGTGGTGAAGCCAAGAAAAAGGATGAGGCTAGCCAGCACGTAAAAGGTGTGCGGAAACCTCAGTGCAAAGCCAACTATCCACATCGCACTCCTCCCGCAGTCGCACCAGGACCCTGCGCCGACCGATCGGAATAACAACGCGGAAGCCTGTGCTAGGGTTCAAATTGCCGGTGATTTGAACGCGATTCCTCAAATGTGAGAGCGACCTCGTCGACGCGAGTGTCCCGATTCCGAAGTTCCTATGCACATTTTGCGTGTGTGTCGAGTGTGTGGGCGGAAGCGTTCGATGGATGCGAGGATGGCATCGGCGGATTTTGTCCAGCGGAACGGCTTGGGTGCGGCATTTCCGATTTTGATATAAGCGGTGATCGCGGCTTCCAGTTCGGCTACGGATCGATGCGCGCCGCGCTTGATCTGCTGCTCGGACAAGAGCGCGAAGAAGCGCTCGACCTGATTGACCCAGGATGAGGACGTCGGCGTGAAGTGGACGTGCCAGCGCGAACGCTTGGCGAACCAACCGCGGATCAGTTTGGTCTTGTGGCTCGACGCGTTGTGACGACGTGCATGTCGAGATCAGTGGGCACGTTGCGCTCGATTTCGTCGAGGAACTTGCGGAACTCCTGGGCGCGGTGGCGCGGCATACATTCGCCGACAATCGTTCCCGCTTTCACATCGAGCGCGGCGAATAGCGTCGTCGTGCCGTGGCGTTCGTAGTCGTGGGTGCGCCGCTCGATCTGACCAAGCCGCAATGGCAGCAGCGGTTGGGTGCGGTCCAGCGCCTGGATCTGGCTCTTTTCATCGACACAGAGCACCAGAGCCCGCTCCGGCGGGTCGAGGTAGAGGCCGACAATGTCGCGCACTTTCTCGACGAACCGAGGATCGGTCGAAAGCTTGAAAGTCTCGCTGCGATGCGGGGCCAACGAGAAAGCGTTCCAGATGCGATGCACTGTCGAGATGGATACGCCGGACGTTCTCGCCATCGAGCGCGTGCTCCAATGCGTTGCGTCGGCCGGCATCGTCTCCAGCGTCTTCATCACGACTTCGGTGATCTTCTCGTCATCGATCTTGCGCGGCGCGCCGCGGCGCGGCTCGTCATCAAGGCCATCGAAGCGCTTTTTGGCAAACCGCTTTCGCCATGGTCCGACAAATCAAGAAGACAGGGAGAGGAATCACGACCCAATGGTTATGCCAAGGAATTTCTGAGACGGGGCATTAGTGCACTGACGCTGACATAGGATTCACAATTTTGGCGGTATGTGCGAGTCTGGCGGCATGTCCCAGACTGTCAACGTCATCCTCGCCGCCGAAGATTGCGAGCGTCTGCTCGCCATCGCCCGCGACCGTAGTCGCCCGCTCAAACATATGCAGCGGGCGCGGATTGTTCTCCTTTCGGCCGAGCGCTTGCCGGTCTTGCAAATCGCCCAACAGGCCGGCGTCAGCCGTCCGGCTGTTTGGCGTTGGCAGCGGCGATACGGCGAGGGAGGAATCGCTGGTCTCCTGCACGACAAGACGCGCAAGCCCGGCCGGCCTCCGCTTTCGACCGGCGTCGTCGCCAAAGTGCTGGCGCTCACCTGCTCCGAACCGCCGGGCGAAGCCACCCATTGGACCGGCCGGGCGATGGCCAAGACCGTCGGCATCTCGCTTCGCGCCGTCCAGCGTCTGTGGGATGCCCATCGCCTCCAGCCACATCGCTTGCGGACGTTCAAGCGCTCCAATGATCCAAAATTCGCCGAAAAGGTCGAAGACGTGGTCGGTCTCTACATGGACCCGCCCGGTCATCCCGTCGTCCTGTCGATCGACGAGAAGCGCCAGATCCAGGCTCTCGATCGCACCCAGCCGGGCCTGCCGCTCAAACCCGGCAAGTGTGGGACCATGACCCATGATTACAAGCGTAACGGCACGACGACATTGTTTGCCGCCCTCAATGTTCTCGACGGGACCGTGGTCGGACGCTGCATGCCACAACATACTCACAAGGAATTCATCAAGTTCCTCAACGCCGTGGAACGCGCCGTCCCCGCCGGCAAAGTCATCCATACCATTGCCGACAATTACGCCACGCACAAACATCCCAACGTCATGACGTGGCTGGCCGATCATCCGCGTTGGACATTTCATTTCACGCCGACATTGGCGTCGTGGCTCAATGCCGTCGAAGGATTCTTCTCGACCATCACGCGACGAAAAATCCGCCGCGGCGTCTTCAAATCCGTCGCCGAGCTGCAAGACACCATCGAGCGCTACATCAAGGCGCATAACAAGACCTCAATGCCATTCGTCTGGACTGCCTCAGCATCGGCCATCTTCGAAAAGCTCACCAAAATCCCTGTCCCTTCTGAATGAGTCAGTGCACTAGGTTGAGAACCCATACAGAGTGTTGATTCCATGATATATTTTTGCCGTGATTTGAGTCGCTGGAGGCAGAGGGCATGGCAAGGAGTTTATTCTGGCTGTCGGATGAGGCATGGAAGACGTTGGAGCCCTATCTGCCTCACGGCAAGCCGGGAAAACCGCGCGTGGACGATCGGACTGTCATTTCCGGCATCCTGCATGTGTTGAAAACAGGATGCCGCTGGCGCGACGTTCCGCCAGCCTATGGGCCACCGACGACTATCTACAATCGCTACAATCGTTGGTCCCAGGGCCGTATCTGGCCGCGCATTTTCGAGAAAATGGCGGCCGCCGGTCTAGTTCCAGACGAGCTTTCCATCGACAGCAGCCATGTCAAGGCGCACCGCTCGGCGGCTGGTTCAAAAAGGGGGAGTTCGCGGAAGCGATTGGCCGTTCGCGCGGCGGAAGAACGAGCAAAATCCATGCTTTGGCCGATGATCGCGGCAGACCGGTCGCCTTTGCGCTGACCCCGGGAAACGTCGCCGACATCACCATGGCCGCTCCATTGCTTGGAGCCGTCGCCAGACCAAAGCGGCTGCTGGCAGACAAACTCAAACAAAGGAAGGTCAAAGCAGTCGTTCCATCCACAGCCTCACGCCGGACGCCCTATCCTCTGGACAGCACGGCCTACAAACGCAGAAATCTCATCGAACGAATGTTCTGCAAGCTCAAGAACTGGCGACGCATCGCAACCCGATATGACCGCTATGCGCAAAACTATCTCTCTGGTCTCGCCCTCGCAGCCATAATGATCGCATGGATTTGAATGAGTTCCCAACCTAGCGCGCACTTTCACCAGTCCTGGCGCGCACTGTTCCGATTTCCCCAGGCTTACTTTGCGGCGCTCATCCTTTCGTTGCGGGCAGTGGGAGTGGCAAGGGGATGAGATTCACGCCGTCGTGGAAGCCAAAGGCCAACTGTGCGCCTCGGCTTCACACCCGGTGAGGCTCGCAACCGGTCTCCGTGAGAAATTGAACTGGTTTTCGCCATGCCGAAACGGAAATTGGAAATTAGCAAGCAGAGGCCGGCGCCCGCCAGCCTAACCAACGGAAATGTCGGCAATTCTCACCACCCGGAATTACATCCCCCGAAACTCAACTGCCTTGCCGGAACGGAAGGATTTCGAACTTTTGAATCCAGAGACGCGTGCCAAACGCTGGGCCGATTGGCGCTTAATTTTCATCGCGGAAAGGAGTGGACTTCCGCAGCGAAGAGAGCGTCACTGTCGCCGTGCCGAGATATGGGCCGGTGGCCCGATCCGGGATCTTGCCCCGCTGGCGATGGTGCCACTGCGGGGCTTCGGTGGTGACGGCGCTGGTGCCGTCGCAACCGAAAAGGATCCTCAAATGTCGCATGGCAAAACCCCCAGAAAGACCGAGGTTGCGCGCGCCAAGAGCCGCGCGAACAGACCTGCGAAGCCTTCGACCATTCCCTTGGGTTCGACCCGCAGCGGGACCAAGCAGGAGGCCGTCCTCGCTCTGCTTAGACAGCCCAAGGGGACAACGATCGCCGCCATCATGAAGGCGACCGGCTGGCAGCAGCACTCGGTCCGCGGCTTCTTTGCGGGTGTGGTGCGCAAGAAGCTCGGCTTGACACTGATATCGGAGAAGGCCGGGACTGAGCGCGTTTATCGCGTGCCTGCCGGACAGCCGTCCAAATCGAAGCCGAAGATCGCCGCACAGGCGGCCGCCGAGCAATGGGGCGTGCGATGGGTGAATCGGACAAGACGCCGCGACGCTCCGCCAAAAAGGCACGCTGTGCGATTTACACAAGAAAATCATCGGAGGAGGGGCTGGAGCAGGCCTTCAACTCGCTCGACGCCCAGCGGGAAGCCTGCGCCGCCTTCATTCTCTCGCAAAAGCGCGAAGGCTGGACGGTGTTGCCGACGCTCTATGATGATGGCGGGTTTTCCGGCGGCACGATGGAGCGGCCAGCCCTGAAAAGGCTGATTGCCGACATCGAGGCAGGCCAGATCGATGTGGTCGTCGTCTATAAGGTCGACCGGCTGACGCGCGCGCTCTCCGATTTTGCCAAGCTCGTCGAGGTCTTTGACCGCCGCGGCGTCTCGTTCGTGTCGATCACCCAGCAATTCAACACCACCACCAGCATGGGACGGCTGACCCTGAATGTCCTTTTGTCCTTCGCCCAGTTCGAGCGGGAAGTGACCGGCGAACGTATCCGCGACAAGATCGGCGCCTCCAAGAAAAAGGGCATGTGGATGGGCGGCATGCCGCCACTGGGTTTTGATGTGAAAAACCGCAAGCTTGTCGTCAACGACGCCGAGGCGCACATCGTTGTCGAGATCTACCGGCGCTATCTCGCGCTCAAGTCGGTTCACGCGCTGGGGGAAGAGCCTCCAGAACCGGCTTTACCGCGGCGAGATATTCCACAAGGGCAATGCCTATCCCGGAGAACAGCCGGCGATCGTCGACAAACCTTTGTGGGACGATGTCCAGGCCATGCTTGTCGCAAACCGCGTGGATCGCGCAACGGGAGCGCGCGCAAGCCGCTAAGAACAAATCGTCGATTCTGCGAGTTCCCGCCTCCAATCACTTCGGCTTCGCCTGACGTCGGCTGCTCCGCCCGCGAAAAAAGTCAACCGCGAAATGGCTCCGGAGAGATTTTCATAACCACCGCAGCCGAAATCGCGCGTGCAACCGTCTCTGCCACGAATCGCTTTGAACACGAGATCGGTAACCCCCGCAAATTCGCGAGAAAATAGGCTTCCTAGAAAGACAAACACACTTGCAATATCAAATACATAATAACTGGCGGAGAGGGGGGATTCGAACCTCCGCACGGCGGAATCAATATCGGCCACCTTACCGTTCGAATACGGCGGCGTCAAATATGACCGGATGCAGCTTTTGACCGTCAAAGACATCCTAGAAGACAAGCGCGAGTTCCATACGCCGACGAAAATGGTTTCGCGAGTCTCGACGGCGCAAGGGTCGCTGGCGCTGTGAAAAAGCCCGGCGCGAAGGCGGGCTCAGATATGTCGCTCGCCTTTTAAGGCAAGGATTCTGGCGCAGCCGGTGGCGCAGCTAGAAAAGACGAATATCCAAGCAGCGGAAGCAACCGGGCAACGATCGCCCCCAAACAGACCAGCACTACTAGTAGCTTGAGAAGCTGCGTTAGCCGTGCGTCGGGAGAGAATTTATCGATGACCCAAAACAAGATCGCACCGACGACAACAATAATCAGAATTCCAATTACGAGCGTGAGCACGGCGATCTCCCATTATCTTAGCGGCAACGTCACAAGCCTATCATCGGCCTCATCTGTTGAAAAGCCTAGTGAAGATTGACATTTGTCAAGTCCAAAAGCGTACCATTCCGAAAAAAAGCCGCCTCGGCGCAACGCAAGAAAGCGAAGCCAATTGCGCCGTTTCAGATGATCTTCCAGATATGATCCCTTTATCCCCTTGGAATCGATCGCCCCTTCCCGCGCCAAGGTCAGCCACATGAGGCCGCGCGTTGGGGTCAAATACTTGCCAATCACGAAGGCTGCGTAGGTTCTCAACCAGCGGCGCTCGCTTCGCGCTTTTCAACATCAAGCGGGACACCGCCTCCCCGCCGCCGCCGAATCTCCCGATGCACACCGGTGACGAATGCGCGCAATCTGAAACTGCCTTATTGGCGCGGTTGGCTCAAGGCAGAATGGCACTGTCTCGTGCCGGCGACGTCTTTTTGCGAATGGACAGACAGCCGGCCAAAGGTGACGCGTTGGTTTGCGCTCGACGACGCCCTGCCACTTTGCCAAGACGGACTCGCATCGCCAAAGCCAACTGTTCGCGCTGCTTTTGCAAGTCGAGCAAGGAACTGGTTTGCCGGCGGCATGACACTCAAAACAGGCCGAACCGATCTTCCCCCGGTTCCGGAGCCTTGGCGCCGGAGCGCTGTTCCGCGGGCTTTGCCGCGCGGACGAGGTTATACGCGGAGTTGATCAAGGCAATATGGGAAAAAGCTTGCGGAAAATTGCCGACGAGGCGTTTTCCCGCAGAGTCATATTCCTCGGATAAAAGACCGAGATCATTGCGGAGCGCGAGCAGCCGCTCAAACAGAGCGCGCGCGTCGTCGAGCCTTCCCAAAAGCACGAGATTATCGACGAGCCAGAAGCTGCAGGCGAGAAATGCGCCTTCGCCCACAGGCAAGCCATCCTCGGCCACTTGTGTATCGTAGCGGCGCACGAACCCGTCCACCATCAAGCGGCGCTCGATGGCATCGACCGTTCCGGCCAGGCGTTTGTCATCGGGCGGCAAGAAACCGACGAGGGCCACCATGAGAAGGCTCGCGTCGAGATCCTTTCCGCCATAGCTCTGGGTGAAAGCGCCTTGCTCCGGATCGAATCCGTTGGCGCAAACATCATCGTGAATGTGCTGGCGCAGGCGCCGCCAGTGATCAAGCGGCCCGACAAAGCCGAATTCCTCGATGCTTTTAACTGCGCGATCAAACGCAACCCAGGCCATGACTTTCGAATAGGTGAAATGCCGCCGTGGCCCGCGCACCTCCCAAATGCCTTCGTCGGGCAATGCCCAGATCGTTTCAAGATGCTTCAACAGCTCGATTTGAAGCATCCAATCGGCGGCATCGCTAACAAGCCGCCGCTTTCGGCTATGATACAACGCATCGAGAACCTCGCCATAAATATCGAGCTGCAACTGACCGGCCGCCGCATTGCCGACGCGCACCGGTATCGAGCCGGCGTAGCCGGAAAGCCAAGGAAGCGTGCGTTCAGGAATGTTGCGCTCCCCGCCGAGGCCATAGAGAACTTGCACCAGCGCCGGTTCGCCACCGAGGGCACGGATCAACCAAGCGCGCCATCGCATCGCTTCACCGGCGTAGCCCGCGTTCATCAGCGCGAGCAAAGTGAAGGTCGCGTCGCGCAGCCAGCAGAAACGGTAGTCCCAATTGCGGGAGCCGCCCAATTGCTCCGGAAGCGAGGTGGTCGGCGCCGCGATAATGCCGCCGCTTGGCTGAAAAATGAGAGCACGCAAGGTGAGCAAGGAACGGATCACAGCCTCCGACCATTGCCCCGCGCCTTCGAATGGCTGCGACCAGGCGCTCCAGTTCCGTTCGGTTTGTTCGAGCGCTTGATAAGGATCGATGGCGCTGGGCACACCCTCGTAGGAAACGCCATGGCTCAGCGTGAAATCCGTCGTTTCCTCGGCGGCGACAATGAATTCGCCGACATGAGTCCGGCCTCTCGAGCGAAGTCCTACGGACGTGCGCAGGACCACACGATCGGGACCTGCTACCGCCCGCAGACTTCCATCGTCGTACCGGCGCACCCATGGCACGACCGCGCCGTACCCGAAACGGATAATGAGCTCGGTGCGCAGTTTGACGCTGCCGCTTATGCCGCGCACGAGGCGGACAAGATGCGAGCCTTGGACTTTCGCGGGCATGAAATCGGTGACGATAGCGACACCATCGGCGGTCTCGATCGTGGTTTCGAGAATCAAGGTATGGCCGCGATAGGCTCGCGTCATTTTGGCGCCAGGATCGGCCGGCGTTATCGACCATCGGCCATTGTCTTTGCTGCCGAGAAGATTGGCAAAGCAGGCGGGAGAATCAAAGCGTGGCCAGCAAAGCCAGTCCACCGACAAGTCACGCCCGACGAGGGCGGCCGTCTGGCAATCGCCGATGATGGCATAATCTTCGATGTTCAGAGCCATGGTTTGGCCTCGCGCGGCCTGCGCCCTCATCGTGAGGGATCAGACACTCATTGTGACAGGTAATTTTGCGGCACGAGCCATTATTGATACCACATCTTATTGCGCAGCTTCAGAATCGTTGATAAGTTATAATTGGGGATAGGGGGAGCGGGAATAGCATAAGCCCATTGGGGATGGGGGGAGCGGGAATAGCATAAGCCCATTGCTCGATTAGCGGTTACCGCGTCTTCATTCCATTCCATGCCGACGCCAGGCGCGTCGGGAATGTGCAGCATACCATCGACGAGTTTATATTTTAGGCGACCTTCTCGCCGTCGCCATTTGCCAGACCGCTTACTGCAGCGACTCTGGCTGAAGCAATCAAGGGAGGCCGCCCGCGCGGTGTCCTGATTGTAGTCACTACTGCCTATGATCCCACGGGCGGCCGACAATGACCGCTTGGCCGTCGAAACGTCGGCTGCAGGGTCACCTGCATCATCCCGCAATCATCAAGGAGGCACGACATGGGCACGATCACAACCAGAGATGGCACAGAGATCTTTTACAAGGACTGGGGCAAAGGTCAGCCCATCGTGTTCAGCCATGGCTGGCCGCTGTCGGCCGATGACTGGGACACGCAGATGCTGTTCTTCCTCAAGCACGGCTATCGCGTCATAGCTCATGACCGCCGAGGCCATGGCCGGTCCACTCAGGTGAGCGACGGTCATGACATGGATCACTATGCCGATGACCTGGCGGCGCTGACCGGCGGCGAGGTGGCGCACTATCTGGGACGGCATGGCGAGAGTCGGGTAGCGAAGGCGGCCCTGATCAGTGCGATGCCGCCGCTGATGGTGAAGACGGCGGCCAATCCGGGCGGCCTTCCCAAGGAAGTGTTCGACGGATTGCAGGCGCGGCTCGCGGCCAATCGCTCGCAATTCTATTGCGACCTGCCGGAGGGGCCTTTCTATGGCTTCAACCGGCCGGGCGTGAAAGCGTCGGAGGCGATCATCCAGAACTGGTGGAGGCAGGGCATGATGGGCGGCGCCACGGCGCCAACCGAGCCTCGCCGGCTGACGAAGAAGTCGTATCTTGCGCCCTCTCCTCCGCCATGCGACGCACCGGAAAAACCAATATCGTCAGACAGTCGATCGTACGATCAACCTACGTCAACCAGCGACGCGTTCTGTAAAATCACGGAGCGTAGGCAAACGAGCGCGAAATCATGATCGGATTGCGCGGAATTTCCTTCCCGCATGTGTCCATGGTGAGTCCATGGCGCTTATCGGCGCGGTAGGGAGCAGAATCAATTAGCCGCCAAGTCATTGACTTGACGGCATTATTTTGGTTGCGGGGACAGGATTTGAACCTGTGACCTTCAGGTTATGAGACCGATAGCCGATATTATAAGCTATTGATAAATAATGCATAAAAGTATCAAAAAATGTGTATGTGTAAGAGAGTGTGTAAAATGTGGTTATTTCTCTATTGATTCAAATATATAGAGCGCAACATGCGGATTGTCCATTGGAAAAATATTAGTCTTTTCAATAAGTTATTGAACGGCGCAAGGCGGCACATGTGTGGCATCGGCTTACACATGTTGGGCATCGCTCGCCGTGGCCGCAGGGCCAACGCGTAAATCGCGCCGGCAATGTGATTCCCTCGCGCGCGAAGGCAGGCGCGAGGAATGTGCCCGAGCGAGTAAGGACGAGCGAGGTGCGGGCACGGAGGCTCGGTACGTCAGCACAGTCAATTCTCCCCGACTGGCTGTACGTGGTCGAGATCGAAGCCCGGATAAGCAAATGCACCGGAGATACGTGCACAATCTTTTTCTGAGACACCAAGGCTTCGGGCAACTTCGTACCACGTGCCTCTAACGCGATCCCTCATCGTAGCAACAATGCGCTTGGCGTCGTCGCTCGGCAGCAGGAACCGCGCGGATTGTGAAAGCAGGTTTTTTGCATTCGCAAAGCGGCCTTCATCGCCGCAGATCATCGCCAAGTCCCTATGTACGAGGCTGACATTTGGCATAGGCACAAGGTCATACGCCGGCGAGAGTTTCCAATCCCTCTCTTTGGCAATGAGCGCGTGATTGCGCGGATGATCGTCGGTATTGGAGATAAGCGCGTTGAAACACATGCGCCGGAACAGTTCTGCGGCGTCCTTTTTGGGTTCGACACTGACGCGACGCAGTTCTTCGACAAGGAGAAGATAGGACCATTTATCTCTAACCTGATGAGAATCTTCCGTCTTGAGCAGTGTAATGGCGCTCACCATCCGCGCGCGTAGGTAGCCCGCCTTCGTTTTCTCTCGATCGAAGCGCTTTACCAACAAGACATCGCGGCCGCCGATTGCAAGGACCTTGCTTTCAGCCGTGGTCAGTCCGCACGCGCGCGCAAGCGTAAGCATGGCATACTCGATCCGTGCGATATTCCACTTGTCGTCTGGTCGGTTGAATTTGGCAATCCACAGCCCCTCACCATCCTCGACCACGGCCTTAGGGCGCGCTCCGCCCATTGACGTACCGGCGAGGAGCAGCTCTTTGGCTTGGGCTTTTTCCACACCCGCCGGCAGTTCTTCGTCGTTGACGATGGCATCCGCTATCGCCTGTAGTTCCGCGAGAATGATTGTTTGATTGAATTTGCGTTTCGGTGCCGGCGGCTTTTGTCCGAGCCCAAAGCCCAGTGCGCCAGCGCGGTCGTCCGGCGAGTGAAGGAGGTAGTCAAGTTCACCGAGGGGCGCTTTGCCGACATAGCGTTCGATGACACGCCTTCCCCAATAATCGGGGCCGGCATCACGCAAGGCGCCGAAGATACCTTTCATTGCCGTCGTCTCATAGACACGCGCCGCAAGCTTGAGTTCAACCGGATCGAGAGGAACCGCGTCGGCACCTTCCAGATAGGATTTGCCATACACAAATCGCCCAAGCGGAGTGTCGCTGCGGTCCGAAGTGAGTTCAAAGCGCGCCGCCGTGACCGGCTCGGTCGTGCCGGGCAACGTGATGTAAACAAAACACTCGCTGGGTGCCGGCTTAGAAGTCATTGTTGAGCTTTCGGCGATGGCGCGCGCGCGCGGGTTCGCGGCTTAGCGAAAGCGTCATGCCTTCTTCATCCTTGCGAGGGTCCGCAAGATCGGCGAGCCGGTCGATGAGGCCGTAGGCCCACAACAGCGCGGCGTAGACGGCAACGCTGGTCGAAGGCTTTCCTTTCTCTGCGTCGGCGACCGCAAAGCGGCTGGTTCCAATCTTTTGAGCCACCTCTTCACTCGTGAGATTCCGCCGTAGCCGCGCCGTCTTTAAATCGCCCCCAAGCTTTCTAAGGGTTCTCTCGACCTGATACGGCGTTGCACCTAAGAGTGCGTTCCTAGCGTCCATGTTGCTTCAACCCATCATAAAAATGCCTTACGATAGCTTCAGCTAACATAGCGTAATAACCAGAAAAGTCAATATTTGTTTTGTCAAGCACACACTAAGTCACTTTATGTTGCCTCAAGCTAACAAACGAAGTGCTTTTGACGAAGCGAACGCAAGTTCTAAGGGCGTGGCGGACAGGTACGCAAGGGCGAGCAGGGGAGGCTTAACGACGGAAGCTGGCACCTGATTGATGGGAAGCCGATGCCAAATATAGTGTAACATAAGGACGTTATGTTACGCTAAACCCCATGGAATCGGATAGCGAATCACAGGCTCTTGTGCCAGCCGAATCCCGGCCGCTGAAAAGCGTTGCCGGCCACCACGGCATCGTGGTGCCGCGCGTGATCTCCGAGGCCGGCGACCAGGCCGCACGCCGCTTTTTGGAATTCTTCGCCGCCACCATCCGCAACAAGAACACCCGGCAAGCCTATTACCATGCCGTTGTGCGGTTCTTCGCCTGGGTCGATAAGCACAAAATCGGCGAGATCGCCGATATCGAGCCGCTGCATGTCGCCGCCTATATTGAGGCGCTCGGCAAGGACTTTAAGAAGCCGACGGTCAAGCAGCACCTCGCCGCCATCCGCATGCTTTTCGACTGGCTGGTCACCGGCCAGATCGTCGCCACCAACCCGGCGCATGCCGTGCGCGGGCCGAAGCATGTCGTCAAGACCGGCAAGACCACGGTGCTCACCGGCGAACAGGCCCGCGAGCTCCTCGACAGCATCGACACGTCAACCCTGGTCGGCTTGCGTGACCGGGCGCTGATTTCTGTGATGACGTTTGCCTTTGCCCGCATCGGCGCGGTCGTCGGCATGCGCGTCGAGGACTATTACCCCAAGGGCAAGCGCTGGTGGGTCCGTCTGCATGAGAAAGGCGGCGAACGGCATGAGATGCCGGCGCATCACAATCTGGAGGCCTATCTCGACGCTTACATCGAGGCGGCCGGCATCCGTGACGGCGGCAAGAGCCCCCTCTTCCGCTCCGCCGCCGGCCGCACCGGCACGCTCACCGTAACGGCTGTGAACCGCGTCGACGCCTGGCGCATGATCCAGCACCGCGCCGCCGAGCTTGGCACGCGCGCCAGGATCGGCTGCCATACCTTCCGGGCCACGGCCGCTTATCTTGAGGCCGGCGGCACGCTGGAGAACGTGCAGGCAATGGCTGCACACGAAAGTCCGCGCACGACCAAGCTCTACGACCGAACGGGAGATGAGATCACGCTCGATGAGGTGGAGCGGATCGCTATTTAACCTGGATTATGCGGCGCTCTGACCGGTACGGCGCGCAAAATGTCGCGTTTGCGTGATTTTATCTGATTTCGTTCAGTCGCAAACGCGCCGCGTCTTTTCCGGCGTCGGGCCAGAGGGCGGGGTGGCGAATGTTTGCGGGTTGACGGGACGGGCTCAAGGGTTAGGGGCGCTGCGCCCCGTCGGTCAGGTGACGAGGCGCGGTATACGCCCGAGTGCGAGACGCAGAATATCCTGGGCGGGGCACGACGTCGGCAGCTGAACACGGATCATCGTCTTCATCTCGACGACGCGGGCGGCGACTTTGATGAGCCGCAGGCGCAACGTGTCGAACTGCGCAACGCGCCACATCGAGCGCCTGGGCATCGATGCGCTCAGGTCCCACATCAGCCAGTACGCGCCGGCGTGCAGGAACAGCCGGAGCTGGTTGGCCGTGGCCTTCGTGCATGAGGTGCGGTCGGCCGCCAGATGCGTCTTCCACGACTTGATGGTGATTTTCGGCCTGGCCCCGCCGGCAGTAGACATCCTCGTAAAGGACACCGGCGTTGCGGACCTTCAGGTTCGTGACGATGAAGCGCGTGTCAGGCCCTTCCGCGCCGACTTCGATGCGTGCGATGATCCGCTCGACCCGGCTCCAGCTTTTGGCCCCATCGAAGAACTCCTTGAAGCGGCGGAGCTTGCCGTCCTCCTTCGGCGCGGCCTCGAAGCGCGTCTTCGTGCTGGCCTCGATGCCCTCGACATGGCGGCGCAATGTCGTGGTCGGCGCGACGCCCAGGATGTAACCCGAGACCGTTGGCCCGGCACCAGTCGAGAACTTCGGGACAGCAATAATGGCTGTCGGCGCGCAGCAAGATCTGGGTGTTTGGCCAGTTGGCGCGGATCGCCCGCAGCAGGCGGCGCAGGAAGGCCCGGATCTCCTTGCCGCCCGGCCGTTTGGCGGGGCGAGGCACCGTCGTGATGAAGCGGCCCTCGCCGTCGAATACGACGATCGGCTGAAAACCATATTCGTCGTAATGCGCATTGAAGAGTCGCAACTGCTGGCCGCCATGAACCGCGTCGAACGTGTCGTCGATGTCGAGTGTGATCCGCTTTTGGACCTGACGCAAGGACTCGCCGTAAAGATCGACCATGGCGCGGCCCATGCGCAGCAGGGTGCGAGCGTCGGGCAGGTTCTCCAGGCGGGAGATAGTCGACTGCGAACACAGCTCGCGGTCGGACGGCGACAAGTCCAGCGCCATCTTGAACATGGGATCGCCGCGAAGATTGGAGGCGTCGTTACCGTCTTCGTAGCCTGCCGAGATCATCAGCAGTCGAAAACGGATAATGTCGGCGAGGCTGTGTGTGATCTGCTCGGGCGAACGCGGGTCTTCGATGCAGGCGGCCAGGCGATCGGCGACGCGCAGGCGTTGTTCGACCTCGCGCAACACCAGAATGCCGCCGTCCGACGACAACAGACCACCGTCGAATTTGACGACAACGGTCTTGCCGGAGACAGGTGACAGACCGGGCAGCGGCAGCATAAGATTGTTCATGGCGGGTGTGGTCTCGCGGAAATGGCGTGGATTAGCTTTGGCACCTATTTCCTACGCTAAATCAGCGGTTTGTGCCATATCCGCCAACCTGCGCTGCATAATGGGGGCTAGTGGACGAAATCTAACTTGCCGACTTGAAAGTCGATCAGTCTGTTGACAATAGCGAGACGCCTTGTAAGCCTGACAAATCGATTCAAGGGGACTCTGATTATGTAGCGTCGCGATTTATTATTTGCAGGGATGGCAGCCACTGCGATTACGGCAACAAGCACAACAGTCGCCGAAGTTAATATTACCCCTAACACCTTGCTAATCGAGGCTCCCGAGGACGTGCAGGTTGTGAGCGTGACTGGTGGACATACCAAAAAAGGTCAACAGCTCGTCATATTGAAGTCTTTTCACATTGAGATGATGGAAATACAGCTCGATTTATTCAAGCAACATGTCGCAATCATGGAGCGCCCTTTCAATGACGGTCGAATAGATGCGGAAATTGCTTTGTTAATACAAAAACTCTGACATATTATCTGATGCTGTAAGCGTAGCACAAAAAGCCCTTGACCTCAATGACGAATATATTAGTTATACCTATGGTGCAGAATATAATACGCGCAATTTTCCACCAGAATATTTAAGGCAAATCGTAAACTATTATTGGCCGATGCCACCAACCGTAACAACAAGCACATCGAACTCTACAACGAATGGATCGACTTCGGAAGTTACGCTGGGCGGCCCCCAAACCGGAGCGGGTGCGGGGAGTAATTCTAAAACTATTCAGACAACAACCACAAACGAGAATTCCACTTCAAACGCCAATATACAAAATCCCAATATTTAATACCAAGTCTCGCTGATCACGACCGATAGGCCCACTCTCTTGTTCCGATGGAGATGATTTTCCAGGGCATGTCGATGAGCTTGTTCCAGGCGAAGCAGCAGTGGTCGAGAATGTCGTCGTAGGATTCGAAGACGCGGTTCGAGAGCCAGTTGTCGCGCATGAATTGCCAGATGTTCTCGACCGGATTGAGCTCGGGCGATTTCGGCGGCAACGGCAAGAGCGTGATGTTGTCCGGGACGGGAAGCTTCGCCGAGACATGCCACCCGGCCTGATCGAGAAGAACGAGCGCATGCGCGCTTGGTGCGACCGCAAGCGAGATTTCTTCGAGATGCAGGGCCATGGCCTCGCTGTTGCAGGAGGGTAGTACGAGCCCGGCGCCTTTTCCTTCGGCCGGGCAGATGGCGCCGAAAATATAGGCTGAACTCGTCCTCTGGTCGTGCGGCGCCGAAGGCCGTGTCCCGCGTTTCGCCCATCGGCGGGTGACCTTGTTTTTCTGCCCGATCCGAGCTTCGTCTTGAAACCAAATCTCTATCGGCTTGCCAGGAGCCTCTTTTGCGGCGGTCTCCTCCACGAGGGCGAGAAAGTTTTTTTAAAAGCCGCCGCGGCTTCCTCGTCTTGCGCATGATGGCGCGGTCGCGCCGAGAGCTTGCGAAAGCCCATATGCCGCAGCTCGCGGCTGAGCGTCGGCTTGGAGATCGAAACCCGGAACTCTTCGAAGAGCCACTGCGCCAGATCGATCAGCCGCCAGCGGACGACGCCATGCAGGGCGGGAATCGGCCCATCTTCCACGACCTGCCGCAAGGCTTGGCGCTGGCGCTCGCCGAGGATGCTGGGAGCGCCCGGCGCTTTGCCGGTCAAGAGACCATCAGGACCTTTGGCGTTGAAACGGACAACCCAGTCGCGCACGATCTGCACCCCGACCCCGCCGATCCGCGCCGCATCCGGCCGCGAGCCGCCATCATAAATCTCGGCCAGTGCCAAGAGACGCCGGGTCTGATCGGGGTCACGCGATCGCCGCGCCAGCATGCGCAGGCCAATCGTGTCAAAGTCAGAGCGAAGCGGAACCGGAGTCGACATGGCAAACTCTCCCAAAAGCTGTTTGCCATGGTGAATCAGATAAATGCCAATTCGGGAATCCGCCTCAGGAGTCAAACTTTCAGAGACTTGGTATAAGCCGCCGTTTAACCTGCAAACGGATTGACCTGCCACTGAGATATTCCTCCACGAGGAGTTAGAGTCCGGCCTGAACAAGGGACGGACCGATGAAGCGAAGCAGGTTTACGGAAGAACAGATCATCGCAGTGTTGCGGGAGCATGAGGCTGGCGCGAAGGCTGGGGAACTCTGCCGGAAGTACGGGATGTCGGAAGCGACGCTGTACAACTGGAAGGCCAAGTTCGGCGGGATGGATGTCTCGGATGCCAAACGGCTGCGGGCACTCGAAGACGAGAACGGCAAGCTGAAGAAGCTGCTGGCGGAGTCGATGCTCGACGCCTCGGCCCTGCGCGAGCTTCTGGGAAAAAAATGGTAGGGCCCGCCGTAAAGCGCGAGGCTGTCGCTCATCTTCGGACGATGTTCCAGATGAGCGAGCGGCGGGCCTGCTCCGTCATCGCCGCCGATCGGACCAGCATCCGGTATCAATTCTGCCGGCCGCCTGATACCGAGCTCCGGTGCCGGCTGCGCGATCTGGCCAATGCACGCCGGCGGTTCAGCTATAGACGGCTGTTCGTCCTGCTGCGCCAGCAGGGTGAGCCATCCGGCATCAACCGGATTTACCGGCTCTATCGCGAGGAAGGGCTAACAGTGCGCCGCCGTCGCGTTAGGCGGCGTGCCGTCAGAGCGCGGGTGCCGATCCTGATCGAGGCCAAGGTTAATGCCCGCTGGTCACTCGACTTCGTGCACGATCAGTTTGCTTGTGGCCGGCGCTTCCGCATTCTGAACGTCGTCGACGATGTAACGCGGGAATGTCTGGCGGCGGTCCCCGACACCTCGATCTCCGGCAAGCGGGTGGCACGGGAACTGAGCACTCTGCTCCAACGGCGCGGCAAGCCCGACATGATCGCATCGGATCATGGGACCGAACTCACCTCGAATGCCATCCTCGCCTGGTGTGCCGAGCACCGCATCGATTGGCACTACATCGCCCCGGGTAAGCCGACGCAGAACGGCTTCTGCGAGAGCTTCAACGGCCGGATGCGTGACGAGCTATTGAACGAGACCCTGTTCGTCGGTCTCGATCACGCCCGGCAGGTCATTGGCTCATGGGCCTACGATTACAACACCGCGAGGCCGCATTCCTCGCTCGGCTACCAGACACCTGCGGCCTATGCCGCTGATCTCACCGCAACAGGCGCCCGGCTGCGCAATCCTGACCAGCTCCGCCGCTCGCCTGTTGCTCACACCGCGCCGCAAGGCGCATCAACTGCCGAGGCTCTAACCGTCGCTGGATGAAAGTTCAGTTGCAGGTCACGGCCAGTAATGGCCGCTTTCGACTACAAAGGAGAACTCTAGGCGCGCCGGAACATTTATGAGTTCACGCCCTAGGTTGGGAACTCATTCAAATCCATGCGATCATTATGGCTGCGAGGGCGAGACCGGAGAGATAGTTTTGCGCATAGCGGTCATATCGGGTTGCGATGCGTCGCCAGTTCTTGAGCTTGCAGAACATTCGTTCGATGAGATTTCTGCGTTTGTAGGCCGTGCTGTCCAGAGGATAGGGCGTCCGGCGTGAGGCTGTGGATGGAACGACTGCTTTGACCTTCCTTTGTTTGAGCCATTTGCGCAGGCTGTCGGCGTCGTAAGCTTTGTCTGCCAGCAGCCGCTTTGGTCTGGCGACGGCTCCAAGCAATGGAGCGGCCATGGTGATGTCGGCGACGTTTCCCGGGGTCAGCGCAAAGGCGACCGGTCTGCCGCGATCATCGGCCAAAGCATGGATTTTGCTCGTTCTTCCGCCGCGCGAACGGCCAATCGCTTCCGCGAACTCCCCCTTTTTGAACCAGCCGCCGAGCGGTGCGCCTTGACATGGCTGCTGTCCAAAATCATTGCAGAGACAGAAGTCCCACCTTGGGACGCACTGCGCTCGCGAACAAGACCCACCTGGTTCTCGACCTGACCTTTCTCCCAGCCAGATGCAGGCGTGCAGGCGACGGGCTCCACCAAATGATGGGCGCACATTTGCAGGAGCCGCCGATTATATTGCCGGTCCTTGCCGACGAAGATCGTCTCCACCGCGGTCTTCATATTATCATAGATGCCACGTGTGCAGGCGCCTTTAAAAAAGGCGAAGGCCCGCTCGCGGGCGTCGAACACCATTTCCTGCGTCTCGCGGGGATAGGCGCGGACAAACATCATGCGGCTGTGGCAGAGACGGACGTGCGCGACCTTCACGATCGTCGTCACGCCGTTCATCACGACGATCTCGTGGCTCCAATCGAACTGGTAAGCTTCGCCCGGGGCAAACGTCAGCGGCACGTAAGCGTCCGCCATCTGGCTCGCGTGCTCCCGGCTCCAGGACCGGGCATAGCGGCGAACAGCGTCATAGCCGCCCTCATATCCCAGTGCCCGCAGCTCCTCAAAGAGCCGGATCAAAGTCAGACGTTCGCGTGCCGGATTGCTGGTGTTCGCCGTAAGCATCCGGTCAAGCTCAGCTTTCCAACGACCCAACTTGGGGCGCGGCTGAATCTCCCGCTCATAAGAAAATGAAGTCTCACCCGAGCGAAGAACCTTGCGCACCGTGTTGCGCGATATCTTCAAGCCGCGGGCGATCTCCTTGATCGACTTCCCTTTGATCAAATGTTCGCGCCGTATCCGGCCGATCGTCTCCACAATCAGCATCCCCCACCGCCCGCTTCAAACCAAAGCAGGCAGTCCAGCAGGCCAGAACCAAGGGGGTCAATTTTGGACGCCGATCCCCCACCTCAGGGGGTCAAAGTTGCACGCCTAAACACACCTTGCCGGTGCTCGACGTGGCAATTCGATGCATCCGGTATTCTTGCACTTTGCCCGGGGTCACCTCGGACACGCCCAGGTCGCCGAAGAACAGCACAAGGTGCAGCCGCAGACGTATGCCATCGCGGACTGCGCTGGTACTCGGTGATGATTCCATATTCTTTGAGAAATTGATCGGCGGCCAGCTCAAAGGTTTTCTCTGTCTTAAGCAGGCCAGCGCGGGCCTTGCCGCCAAGCTCAAGATACCAATCCTCAGCGATCTGCTTCGCGTGGACGAGGCTTTCCTCCTTCGTGGTGGTGCGGTGGTTCCGGCCCTTTAAATAGGTCGAACACTGCCAGAAGCTGCTGTTCTCGCGCTTATAGACGTGGAGTTTTCCTCCCATGAGTTCGTGAGTGATCACAGATACCTCCTGAAATCCTAAATCCCCTCCTAACCGGTTTTTGTGTAAGAGTTGTGTAAGACTTTTATAGCACAAAAAAAGAGTTAGGCAAGCGCCTAACCCATTGTTAATACTGGTTGCGGGGGCCTGCAACCAATTTTATCTACTCTTTGCAGTTCAAGGGCTTAGGCCGATGCTGGCGCCGGTTTCCGATCGTATGTGACGATAGACCCGATGCCGAAGCGCGCCTCCGTCCTTCCCCCGTCCCTGCCACCACGCGGGCTGTCGCGGACCGAAGCGGCCGCCTATATCGGCGTTTCCCCCACGCTATTCGATGCGATGGTTGCAGATGGGCGGATGCCGAGACCGAAGCGGATCAACGCCCGGACGGTGTGGGACCGTCTGAAGCTCGATGCCGCCTTTGACGCCTTGCCGGACGAAGGCGACAAAAATCCGTGGGATGACGTGGTGAGGTGAGAGGGCTATATCTAGTAATCTCCAGCCGCCTTCCGAGCGTCGATCTCTTCCTTCGCAATCCCAATCGCACGCGCTACATCAGCCTGTGTGACGACCTTAGCATCTACCAATGCGTCAATGATGAGCGCTGCGAAACTTTCGCTCGTGATGCGCTTTTTAGCTTGCCGCGTTGAAGTCTTGCTGTTTTTTTCGTCGTTCATCAGTCACACTCTGATCGTGGGGACCTTCGGAGAGTTACAGAAGAGACAGGGTTTCCTTCGCCGTTTTGATCACTTCTTTCCAGCGGGGGTCGTCGATAAAAGCCGGCCCGATTTTCCGGTCAATAGAGCCGGGCGTTTCGGTGCGCAGCTTTCGCATCATCTTCGTGAGGTGCGTCAGGGCTTCAAGCTGCCGCTTATTGAGACCAGTGTTGTCCCTCTTTAGATATTCTTCGACTGCGGCATCACCTAGAAAGCTCTCGAAGGTCTCGCTTGGACTGCTTACCTCGGGACCATGCCCGTACCAAGAGCGTCGCTGCTTCTCTTCATCGGCCAGCCAGCCGACGGCGTCCTTCACAAGGCCAAACCACACATTCATGTCTTCCGCCATGTCTACCTCCGAAACTTGAACTGATCGTAAGGTATATGCGCCGCAGGAGTTTGTCCGGGATTGGGACCTGTGATGGGATCGCCATTCACGTCCCGGAATGAGCCGTTCTGATCGACGACATAAGGCTTCTGCGAATTGGGATACGGACTGTCCGGATTTCCTGGCATGACGCGAATATAATCGTTCTGGTTATTGGGATTGGTGTACCTCATGCCACCGGGGTCATCAGTCGGCTTCTCAATCCAATCCGCAGGCACTCCCTCGGGTTTTGGCGGGCAGTTTGGCAGCGCGTCCGGGCCGGTCAGTTCATCACCAACCTCGCCTAAAATCTTACCGCCAAATATCTCTCCGGGTATTCCGCCACCCGCAGGGTCAATTGCTTCACCGCCAGCCGCACCGCCGATTCGACCAATCCAGGTTCCGATGAGCTTGCCCCACCATGCGAGCCCCGGCGGATCGACATTCTGCGTCGGATTCTGGCCCGCATACGCAATCGGATTTCAGCCCGCCCGCCAGTCCGAGGAGATCGGATTCGATGTAGCAAGCGCAGGAGGGGTCGTAGTCCCTCGCGCCGTTATGCGAGAGCGAGTTGTTCGCGTTGGCATATTGGCCGGGGAAGCGCCAGTTCGTCGGCGTCGTGCTGGTCGGAGTGCTGGACACCTCTCCGAACGGCTCGCATGATCTGATCCCAAACCAGCGTGCGCGACGGATTCGGTGATCTTCTGCGGCGCGCCGACATGCGAATTATGCACATACACGATGTTGCCGCTGCCGTCGATCTGCGCCAGCAGCTCGCCTTCCATCCAGACGTATTCCATCGTCGTCGTGCCGGTGCTGCCGTCGGCTTCCGCGATGACGTTGCCGCTGATGTCGTGGATGTAGTGCGTGGTCGAGCCCGAGAAGGCTTCCGAAACGCGCTGTCCGAGCCCGTTGATCTTGTACGTGATGCCCTGACTGTTGACGGTCATGGATTCCAGAACATTGCGGCCCCCGTAAGGTGAAAGCGGCGGAGCCGCCGCCCACAAAGGTCCGGTCATCGGTCGCCATATTGCCGTTAGCGGTCCATGTGAAGTGTCGCGTGTTCGTGCCGTCCGTGATGTGGTCGGGCAGGTTTTTGCTCGACACGTTCGTCGTCGTGTATGTCGTCGTGCCGTCGTATTACGTGGCGTGGCCCGTTGCTATTGTTATCGTAAGTGTAGGTGCGGCTGCCGTATTTGCCGGAGGCGGTGTGCAGCCGGTTCAGGCCGTCAACGCCGAAGCTTTCGTTCCGGGTGGAATCGAGCGTGTCGGTGATGCTCGTGATGTTGCCGGCGCTAGTCCTCGCCGAGCGACAATTCCTGCACATAGCTGCCGCTGTAGACGGTGTTAAGCGCCGTCGGCCAGTAGTTGTTGTCGAAGCTCCGCGTCTGCGCCTCGGAGTTCCCGTAGGTGAACGACGCGATCGGCCCGAAGGGCTTGTGCGTGATCGATGACGCGAGCGTGGTGACAGACCCGCCGCTGCTGGGCTTGGTCGTCACCGTCGTCAGGTAGCCTGAGCTGTCATATGTGTAATCAACATACCGCCCCGAGGGATAGATGATCTCGGTGATGCGGTTGGCGAGATCATGGCTGTAGCTGATCGTATAGGTCTTGCTGCCGATGACGCGGGTTTCGGAGGTGATGTTGCCAAAATTGTCGTAGACGCGGCTGCCGTGCTGCCGGATTCATCCGAGACGGAAGTCAGTCGCCCAACGCCCTTGTTGCCGGAGGTCGTGTCGTCATAGCTGAACGTCTCGGCCTCGCCGGAATAGCCGGTGATGCTCACGCCCGTCAGGCGGTCGCCGGCATCATACGAAAGCGTCGCTGGCGACGCTGCGCGCGTCGGTGACGCCGGTGACGTTGTTGTCCTCATTGAAGGTGAAGGACCACGAGCCGGTATCCGGGCTGCTTCTCGCGATGGCGTTGCCGAAGGCATCGCGCGTGAAGCGAAGTCGAGTAGCCGTTGAAGTCGGTCTGCGCGGTGACGTAGTCCAAATTGTTGTAGGTCGGCGCCGCCGTGTGAGTATTCGGATCGGTGACGGTGGTCGGCCGCAGCAGCTCGTCCCACGCCTGCGACCAGACCTTGCTGTTCGCGTCGGTCGATGGAGGTCCGGTTCTTCATGCCATCATATGAATAGCTCGTCGTCTGCGCCGGCCCCACCCGCGCCGACCAGCGTCAGCCGGTCGCCGAGAACATCATAGGTCGCGGACCATGATTTTCTGCGTGGTGCCGCCGGAATCCTTGATCGCCAGCGCCGTAACGTCGCCCATCGCGTCGAGCGTGTAGTTGATCGTCTCGCCCGCCGTGTTGGTGATTTTCGTGACGCGCTGCGCGTTGTCGTAATTGTAGGTGATCGTGCTTGAATCCGGCAGCGTGACGACATCGGCTGGCCCGAGCCGATATAGGTGATGCTCGTCACCTCGTTCGAGGGCGAGGCGTGGACCGTCTTGCTGGTCAGCCGGTTGCGGTTGTCGTAGACGAAATCGGTGACGACGCTGTTGGGATCGGTGATCTCCGTCGGCTGGCCGGTGCCGTTGGCGGTGTTGATCGTGGTCGTGTGCGAAAGCTGGTCGGTGATGCTGGCCAGAGCGCCCGAAGAGTAGGTGTAGGTATTTTTGACGGTGGTTGCCGGTGCGCGGGAATGTCTCGGTCAGCAACTCGCCGGTGCCATTATAGGTATAGGTCCAGACTTCCGTATCGCCGTTGGTCGAGCCGCCCGTCGTGTCGGTCAGCGTTGGCTCGTCAGCAGTTGCCGTAGGTGGCGTCATAGCGGTCGTCGATCGGTGACGTTCGTTTTGGTGATCGTGTACGGCTTGTGAACCCACGTTGAGTCATATGTGATCGAAGTGGTCCGCGCCCGTCCGGTGCCATAGGCTTCGGTGATCGATGGTCGGCTCGCCGTGGCTGTTGTTCGTGTAATGGGTCGAGTTGCCGTTCCAGTCGGTCGCGGTGGCAAGATAGCCGTTGGTATCGTAGGTGAAGTATGCGCGTGGCTGCAGCGACAGGCGAGCTAGCGGCGCGGTCGATAGCGGTGACCTTCGGTACGCCCTGATGGTCATGCAAGCGTATAGGTCTCCTGTTCGCCGAGCGGGTTGGTCACCGTCCGTTGTGCCAGTGGAATCGTTGTATGAAACCTGCACTTCATCCGCGCCGCCGGCGTGCTCAGACATGGTGCAGCGGCCAAAACCATCATAGGTCCAGCTTGCGTAGCTGTTGCCGTTCTCGTCGGTGATGCCGGTCAGCATGAAGGGGTAGCTCGTGTTCCGTATAACATATGTCTGGCTGGTCGAGGGGCTCGTATTGTAGGTGATCGAGGTCAGCAGGTTTTGGCCCGCATGTGGTTGTGTAGCCAAAAGTCAGCGTCGCGCTGTCGGGCGTGCTGACGCCGGTCAGCACGCCGCTCGTATAGGTGAAGGACAGCGAGCGGCTGTAGGAATCCGACACCGAGGTCAGCACACCGCTCGTGTAATTCATTGTCTGCGTGTAGCCGTTGGGAAGTGCGATGCTGTTCAGCGTGCCAACTGCACCTGACGCCGTATAGGTCTCTACGTGTCGTCGTGATCAGTCAGCGTGTAAGTGCTGCCGGAATTGGTCAGCGTCATATCGACATCGGTATCGGGTGTCCAGGTGCCGCTGACGAGTACGAAGCTGACGACCTGGCCGCTGGCGCGTTCGGCGTCAACCTCCGTAGCCGAAACGATCCGGAGATAGCGGTCGTAGTTTGAGCGCCAGTTGCGGCCCAGGCCCTTGGCTAGCGTATCCACCGTGGCCATGCTGTTGTAGTAGCGGATGAAGGCGAGCCGGTTAGCGCCTACCGTCGTGTAATCAATAACCTGCTCGTACATATTGCCGCTTCCGACATCGATAGGTTCACCCACCTGGGTGAGTTGGTGGCAGCAAGTGGGGGGTGTCGTGGCGGGGCCAGCCATGTCCTTGGGCGGATCTGGTGGGGCCGTGTTAGGGGCTTGCGGCAAGGGTGGTGGTGGGCCAAACACCTTGGGATTGGTCCAGTGACCGTAGGTAGGGTAAGGCTGTACAAAGCCTATCGTAGTCGAGGCCACACTATTGCCTAAATCGTAACCACCGGAATAATCATTTGTGTAAATCAATGGGAGGGTACTGTGAAAATCCTCCCAAGCCGAAGATTCCACGCCAAAATCTGTCCGCTGGAAAAGCTCCAGCTTCCGCCTAAATAATTACCCGTACTCAAGGCACCTATGCCGCCGCTCGCATTGAAGCTCCATGATGAAACACTGGCTGGGTATACGTTCCCGGAATAGCTGGCGGATATGCCGGTAAATGTTACGGACCCGGTGATGGAGCCGCCGGTGCAGGGAGGTGCGCTGCCATAATGGGTTATGCATTGCGTGACGTTGAAGGCGGGGCCGACATAGCTATAGGTCAGGGCTTCCGCCGGTGGCGCGCTAATACACGCGAAGAGCAGGATGAAAAGAGGGGCGAGCCGAAGAGCAGCGCCGCGCCCACATTTTCGGAAGAGCGTTGGATGCTTATTCAGGTGGCAACTCATGGCGCCTGCACCAAGGTTACTTCAAGATCGGCGACGGGTTGCGGCACCGTGCTTAACATCGGCGCTGAAAACGCTTTCGGAACAGGCGGCCCAAACAACGTGACGTTCGAAGTCGACGGCGTGCCCTCGACTACCCCCCTGTGCCAGACTGTTTCGTAAATGGCATGCGGAGGGTCGGCAGGAGTTTTTTCTCCCCCGTAGAGAAATCCTTTGGGCGTCTCGAATGTGAACAACACGTTGCCGGGGACAAAACTGATGTCGACGGTCAGCGTCTCTTTCGTCGATCCAGTCTGGATATCAAGGGACAGAGGACATTTCGCATTCACACCACAGGTGACTTGTTGAGCCTGACCGTCCGGATTGAGCTGCCGGATTTTCACGTTGAGTGACGCGGCGCCGGCTGCCTCGGCGTGAGACGCCGAAATGATCAAGAGTGCTGGCAGCAAAAGTCTGCCAATGCGAAATGACTTCATGAATATTATCCCCAGCGTAATAAATTCTTTGTAAATCCCCGTAATACGAAGCGGGATAAAATAGTCGTCGTCAATAGTCAGAGTAACAATGGAAAATAATTCTGCGCATAATCGGAGTTTTATTTTTCAGAAGCATGCCAATAAATACGCGCGTATGCGCGATGCCTATAGCGGTGATCTGCGCTCGTGCTTGCTCCCATCATCCGATTGCGAGAAAGTGGCTCTCCCTTTTGTCGCGCGGAACCTCACGATGGCACCAGCCGACAAGCGCAACATCCTGCGGGTCGGCCTGCCCGAGCATCCCGGCGAAACCGAAATCACGCCCGCGATGGTCGATGCCGTGCGCAAGATCATCAAGGACGCGGGCGGCACCCTCACCGTCTGGGCGGTGCTGCATGAGGATGTCTACGAGACAGATTTCGGGGACGGGTTCTATCTGCATGTGCGCGGCATCGCGCTGAACAGCGCGGACGCGCACCAGCTCGCCGCGCTCGGCGGCGGCAATTCAGAATTCGCAAAATGGCATGTCCGCAGCTACCGGCTCGGGCTCAAGGACGAAGCGCCGTTCTTCACGGCGCTATGGCGGCCTGAAGAGGAGTTCACGATCAGCCAGTTCGTGGCGATCCTCTGCGAAATCCCGCCCGGCGGCACCGCCTCGAAGCTCTGTACCGGAATCGGCCTTCGCAATGACGGCCCGCTGTTGTCGCTGACGTAAAAACACCCCCTACCATTTCCGGTAGGGGGTGCATGCCGAGGCCGGTCGATCAATCCTCGTCGGTCACTTCGTCTTCGGAGTCAGGTTCGTCCTCCGTCTGTGCGGGCGCGTCCGCATCGACGGCAGGAAACAGCATCGCCTCGGGCAACCACTGCTGCGCCTTGCACTGCGCCGGGGTCGGTGCTGTCGCTGCCTTCGCGCTCTGGAAATGCCGGATCAGGCAATTCACAAGATCGGGCTTCTTATAGGACGACACCTGACCTTTCCCCTCGGCGTAGCCGCAATCGACGGCGATGGATACAACTGCTCCCGGTTGCGCTTGGACAAGAACGAGGCATCGGGACGCCAGTGGTTGCGCATGTCCACGCTCAGGTCCCGCGCCACGCGGTTGAACAGGCTGTCGCCCGAATCCAGCCGCTCGCAATTCTCCTGCCCGAACGACAAGCGCGGTCAGCAAGGATCTGCAATTGCAGCGAGGTCGTGATCGGAGAAACCCCTCACCGCTTCGTACAAGGTGAGTTCGTCGGTGAACGGCGGCGGGAAACTGTCCCACACCGACTCCCCTTCCTCGATAACGAACCCGAACCGGCCTGCGAACTGACGCGCCTGTGTCTCAAGGGCGCGGTACGCGCTTTGAGGATCGGCTTCCTTCGCCAGCGCCTTGAATGACTCGTGCGGACGAAATTCCTTCAAGGTCCGCACGATCATCACTTCCTGCGCCGCGCGCGGGCTGGCGAGAAGGATTTCCGCGAGGGCGGCCGCCTTGTGATGGGCGATGTACCCGCACAGCGGCTTGGCATACGCGGCCTTCGCCTTCACGGGCGCTGCCGGGTTCTCCGCAGTCGCCTTGGCGGTTTCCTTCTCGATCCTGACCTTGGCCAGACCTTCGCGGATTTCGACGCGGCCCGAGGGAGCAAGGTTGATGAGAACGCCGCCCTTCTGGTTCTTCCGCGCCTTGCGGTACTGCCACTCGGGAATGTGCCAGCCTTGCGTCACTTCCACCCATGCGGCGCTTGCCTCGTGATGCTTCACCAGCTCCGCCACCGCTTCCTTCTGCAACGCCATGAACTGCTCCGCATCGTCAAAATACGAAGTCTCGTCCTCGGCAAACAGGTCGGTGGTGATGGTGCCGGTGTATTGCTCCGCCGGGAAGATCGCCAAGGCCACGGTCGGGCGGTCATCCAAGAGCGTAGCCTTGATGTCCTCGGCGCTGGCCTCGGAGCCGCTCTCGATCTGCTCAAGGATGCTCCGCTGCGCCTCGTCACTGCCCAAGGTCAACGCCTCGGCTTGCGACAAGGTGAGTCCACCTTTCGCCAGCAAAGCCTTTGCCTCCTTGCACAGCCCGTTGAGCGCCAGACGCCGCTTGATGGTGGTGGCGCTCAATCCCGTCTGCGCGACCACATCGTCCAGCGTGACGCCCTTGTGAACCAGCTTGGTCAATGCCCCCGCTTCTTCCAGCGGCGTCATGTTCTGCCGCTGCAAATTCTCGACGGTGGCAATGCGCAGCGTCTGGTCCTTGGAGAGGTCGTCGCGCACTTCCACGGCGACCGTGAAATCCTCGGGCAGTTCGCCGCGCTGCTCCAACAGGCGCAGCGCCTCGAAGCGCCGCGATCCGCTGACGATCTGGTAACGCTGGTTCTTGCCTTTCCCCTTCACCGGGCTGACGACAAGGTTATGCAACAGGCCATCGGTCCTGATGCTGGCGGCAAGCCCCTCGATGGTCTTGCGGTCGAATTTCCGGCGCGGGTTGGCGGCGGATGCCTCCAATGCCGACAGTGAAACAGATTGCATGGTCATGGTTTTCTCCTTCTCGAAATGAGCGCGGGCCGCGACCTTCGCTGCCCTTCGACCCTTCCTTCCTTGGAAAGACGGGTGCGCATGCACCCGGTTGCCCATCGGCGAGAGCGGGTAGGTCTGGGTGGTGCGGGTTGTTTGGCCGGCCGGGTTGCGGACGGGGCGGGCCACCTGCGGCCTGCGACGGACGCGGCCCTGCCGGTCCAAAAGAAGACGTGCCGGGAGGGAGGGCGGCGCCCTCCCTGACCCCTGATCAAGATCGAGAAAAACCGGTGAGCCGCAGGCTCACGCCATCAGACTTCGCGCAACGGATCGTTACCGGATGGCCGAGACCGCAAAGCGGGCTCGGGGCGAAGCCTAGAGCCGGGTCCGGCCCGCGCCATCGGGAAGGGCCGGATGCGCCCCAAAGCGGCCTGTTCACTCAGCAGCGTTGCTAAATACCAAGCGTACGTCGGGCGGAAAGCCGTTGAGCCAGCTTGCCCAACACTTTACGAACGCGAGGAAACCTTCCTCGGTGGTGGCCACGAGGCGATAGGTTTCTGATTGCTTCCGCTGTTCTTCTGTTTCTTCGTAGCGCGACAGGAATGCGAGATACTGAACCGTGGCCCCCACGGTCTCGAACCCGTCTTTGTCGAGGTAAATCACGTTGCCGTGGGCCAAGGCATTGCGGATCACCCGCAGGACGGCGTCGGTCTTTCGCTCGTCGATCGTATTCCCGGCGTCGGCACCCATGGGGTGCATGCCTTTTTCGTCTTTCCAGTCGCGCGTCGTCTCCGGCGAGGTCATGATCCGGGAAAACCGCCAATCATGCGCCTGTATGCCGTTCCAGAAATCGGCTTCGAGAAACTTTTTGCCCTCGACGGCCCGAAGCGCATCATACAGATCGGAATCCGCGCCGCCTGCGGCGAGCGGATGTTTCGCCTTGAGACGCTCATAGGGGATCGTAAACAACGCCGATGCCACCAGAAGTGAGAACGAGCCGACGAGCTGCTCCTGCCGGGCGAACGGTTCCATGGCTTCCAGCAGCTTCAGGCAGCGCTGCGGATACTCGACGACAAAACGCTGGGGAATCATTCCGCACCTCTGGGAAATACCGAAACCTACGAATCGACTATGTAGACAAAACAAGATAGCCGTGCAACTAAATGTACATTCAGGGGAGTAGAGATGGACATTTCACCAGATAAACAGAATATTGATAGAGTATTTTCCAATACGCCTTATTACATCGACTTTTACCAGCGCGACTATCGGTGGACCGCCGAGCCGGTCAACCGACTGTTGGATGATATCTTCTTCAAATTCCGTGAGCAGTACAAAGAGTCCAAGGACCTCGACCCGGGTAAGGAGACCGCCACGGCGCGTTACCCATGGTACTACCTGAACACCTACGTCACGAATGTGGTCGAAGGTCGTGTGTACGTCGTCGATGGACAACAGCGACTGACCACGCTTTCGCTGATCCTCATCAAGCTGCACCACCTCTCGAAAAAATATGGGTCAAAGCTCGGCGGGTGGATCGAAGGCAAGATCGCAGGACAATCAGGCTACGAACAGGAATTCTGGATCAATCACGTCGGCCACACGGCGGCGCAGCAAGCTCTCTTCGACGGCAAGGACCCGAAGAGCATCAATGTCACGAGCGGGATCACCGCGCAGAACATGGTCGGCAACTACGAGATCATCAGCGCTTGGCTGGACAAGGAACTTGCTGACCACCACCGGTTCGAAACCTTCGTCTTCTACTTCCTTCACCGGCTGGTGCTGATAAACCTCGCAGTCGAGCAGACGGATGTCTCGATGGTTTTCGAAGTCATCAATGACCGGGGCGTGCGCCTACGCTCGTACGAAATTCTGAAAGGAAAACTCCTCGGACAGATCGCGAAGCTCGAATTGGATAAGGGTGACTACAACGGTCTGTGGGAGCGACAAGCCGCCAACATCAACGCTTTCAAGGAAGACGAACTCGACAGTTTTTTTCGTTTCTACCTGAAGGGAAAGTTCGCCGCGACGCGCAAGGAAGGACAGAGTTTCGATGGCGACTACCACCGCGCGATGTTCGTCGGCGACATCGATGAGCGGCTCGGACTCAGCCGCAACCCTACCAAGGTGAAGAACTTTCTCAAAAACGAATTCACGTACTTCGGCAAGCTCTACGTCAAGCTGTTGCAGGCTTACAGGGTAGAAGACGTCCATTGTCCGCATATTTATTACAACGGACTTCTCGATATCGACGCCCCCTACCTGCTGGCGATCTCGGCGTGCAAGCTCAATGACCCCGACGAAGACAAGAAGTTGAGCGTGATCGGAGAGGAAATCGATCGGTATTTCTCACTTCTGCAATTGCAAAACGCCTACGACAGTAATGACTTCGCGGATTCGCTCTATTCCATCTCGGAAGCCATCAGGGAAAAAGACGCCGATACGTACCGCGCGGCCTTCGACGCGCAACTGACGAGCACGATTGCGACGAGGCGCAACGTGGAGAAAGCCGAGCCCCTGAGCTACGCATCATTCAAACAAACCGGCATCAGCCTGAATACGCGGTTCAAGCGCTACTTCTTCGCACGCATCGATGAGTTTCTGGCAAAAAACCTGAACCAGAACCCGAGACAGCCCATCGCCGATCTGGTCACCAAGACCGGCGCGAAGACAGGCTTCCACGTCGAACACATTCCGTCGTGGAACGCAGAAAACCTCGCGCTCTTCGAGAAAAACGAGGAGCTGTTCGAGCAAGAGAGAAACCGGCTCGGCGGAATTCTGCTCCTCAAGGGTAAGGACAACATTTCGAGCAACAACGAACCCTACAGTGACAAGCTGAAGTCGTATGCGAACACGCTCTACTGGAACGAGACGCTGCGAGCCGACAGCTATAAGTCGAAACTCGACATGACAGACTTACGAAAACGCTACGATCTCGACCTGAAGCCGCTCGATCACTTTGGACCTGAGGAACTGGAAGGCCGCCAGAAATTGCTATTCAACCTGATCGAACTCATTTGGGCGTGAATTCGCGCGACGAATTTGTGCAAATCTAGCCTCGCCGGTGCGCCGTAGTCCTCAAACCGGTGCGACGAAGATGTGGTGAATGGCAATAGCCTCAGTAGTGTGCGCGCGCTTGTGTTGAGTTTCTCGGAATCGCAAATCACCCATACGCACGGACGAAGCTTGTAGCGTGCCCGGAGGAGTCATCCCCAGCTCGACATGACGGGCCTGAACCACCCCGCCAACGTTAGCTATGGCGTTGTTGACGTTGCGATCAAGCACATAGCCTAGCATCCCGCCGTGACGGACGGCTGAAGCATATTGACCCCGAATGAAGCGAAGCATTCCGTAGATCACATACTCGCTGGCATAGGAGCGCACACCGCCAGCGTGGACAACGTTCAATCGTTTGCATTCGAGAGCAAAATAAATATTTTCGCGTGGCACCATCGGCGAAAAGGCAATATCGATGCGCCCTTGATCTTGCCCCGCCGCGGGATCAAGTTCTGCCATCTGAATATCGATCCGAAAGGGAAGATCACCGGCGTTTCGGCTCTGCCGCAGTCGGCGGCATAATTCTTCCGTCGTTGGATCTTCGCGTGCATCGCCGGCGAGCGGCGGCATGTCGGTCCACGTGGATATTACCAGCTCTAGGATGTTGGGAACCATCGAATCGATGAGATCGGCCCATTGGCTAGGCATGCCAACTACCGTCATGCGCTCTCCCGCTGAGAGTGCATGAGGATAGTACCAGCAATCTCATCCGCGTCGTTGAGCGCGGCCGTTTGAGTCCAATGCCGCTGGGCAATTGGCTTAACGACATAGACCTGCCTCCCGTCGAAGATCATCAGCCCATGGATGGGATCAACGCGAGCTCCATCGCGGAGCGCGACCTTGCGAAGGCGATTGATCGAATGCAAGAGATCGTCATCGCCCCCAATCTGCGCAGTAGATGCTTCCGATTGCGGGATTTTCTCAAGTAGGATCACGCCTAGACCGAGACTGGCGGAAGCTAGTGTCTTGCCGCGGACAATGTACGGGCTCGCCTTCCCCCACCCGTTAAGCGTCTCACAAATCCGGCCCTTGTAGGCTTCGCGCTGTTGCAGCGAACTGTGTTGTACAGTCGGTACGGGCATCCGCGCCTTCGTCGGCTGAATGCTGGGGATGATGACCGCATGCGTATCAGCGATCAGCATTTTTTCGAGCGGTTGGATATCAAAATATTCGTCAATCAAAGCTTCAATCTTAGCGCTGGCGCACTGTACGACGCCTGTGCGCAGGATAAAATTGGCCTGAACCTGTTCCGAAGCGCGGGCAACGATATCGGCAACCTTCGCTACAATGGTACGGCTACGTTTTGGGTCGCGCCGCTGTTCGGGCAGCGGAAATGGAAGGCGAAGAACTTCTTCAACGTGACCTTCCGGTCGATACATTCCCCAGCTTGAAGAGGTATGGAACATGAAATACTGCGCCAAGGGCGTTCGCAAGTAGGCCGCAAGAAACATAAGCAATTGCCTATGGTCGTCTGGGCCATGTATGCCTCGCACCGCATGACGAAAACTCACATCAAAATCTGCAAATGCGATGCGCTTAAATCCCTTCGTTATAAGCACATGCGGTGCTTCATAAACGAGTGTGTTTTTGTTCGACCTATTGCGAACCGTTACAGATGCTGATTTGAGATTCTCGCAATCCGCCGGAAGCAGGAAGAGGTCCAGACCGGGACTCTTGGCCGGGATAAAGCTCTTCGACGGTAACTTTAAAGTACGGGCTTCGTTCGGATCGTCGTTGGGTCCAACAGGCTGAAAACCTTCGGCGATGATCCATGGCTTTTCACTGTTCGGCTGGCTTGAGGTGCGCACAAGATCACGCAGCCGCGGATAGAGAGAAAGTCGATCAAGCAGACGTAAATCGCGGGGCGTGGCCCATAGACGTTGCTTCCAAAGCTGGGGAGCGTCCGGGCCGTCGAGGTCGCGTAACAGGTCACTCACAAGGATCGTGGTCCGATCTGCGGGAGAGATGCTGATGACTTCGGCCTGTGTAGCAAGCCAATCGACCTTAGGTATCCAGTAGTCTATGGCGTGACGAGAGTTCTCGGGCGCTCCAGCCTTGTAGGTCACAACCAATGCCGGATGAATGGCCTCTTCGAAGAGAAACTGCCGAAAATCGGCAAGATTGAGAACGCGCTGGATCGTATCCTGGCTCAGCCATGCCTTCTGAAACGCCACCGCTGTTGTGCCATGATTAAACAAAAGCCCATGCGGCAACACGAAACAGATGTGCCCTTTCGCCGAGATATGTTCGGTCGCTTTCCAGACAAAGGCGGCTGCCATTTGCATGTCGGGAAGGGGTTTCCGGTTTTTTGTGCACCAGTCACTTGCCGGAGTATTCTTGGTCGCCAAGCTTCCCCAAGGAGGATTTCCGACAACAAGATCGACGGAGAATGGAAGATCGGCGTCCGTGGCGAAAAAATCAGTGCAGCGGATGTTGTTGCTTGAGGGCGCCACCGGCGCTCCGTCCGGCAAAGCGGCGATCAGTCGAGGCAGTGCGCGTCCCTTGGCCTGAAGCTCTTGAATATCTCTCGGCGTGAGCTGGTCGAGAAAGGCTAGATAGAGGCTAAAGGCCGTGATACGGCACGCGGTCGGATTGATATCCGCGCCATGCAAATTCTCTTGGAGAAGGCGCATCAATTCTCGTGCCCGGCGGTCGTTCTGAGCCCTCGGATTGACCTGCCTCCATTCCTCAGCCATCCGATTGAACAGCCCAACCAGAAAAATGCCGGAGCCGCATGCAGGATCGAAAAAGCGCTTGTCGAGAAGAGAGTTGAATCCCTCTAGTGCAGTGTCGAGAGCTACCTCGGCTAGGACGCGAGGTGTGTAGAACGCTCCCGCACGCTTGTCCTCCGTTTTGAGGAAATGCTCATAAATCGCGCTGATGGTCTCGATCGGAATCGCGCTAAAATCGTATGGCCAGAAGGCCTGCTGGCCAGTCTTGACCAATGTCCCTTGAAAGAAATCGTTGAGAGTTCTGAATGTGTTTGTTGGTGATCTGCCGAGAACTCAGTGGCGAGGTCATCTCGAAAGAGATCACCATTGAAGTCCTTCTCAAGCTGCGCAAAAAGCTTATAGAGTGCCGCTTTGGCACCCGTCGTCGGTTTCATGGCGAGAACGTCGCGCAGATGCGCCATGCCGCGAAGTCCAAGCTCGTCGAGGTATTTTGGGAGGATCACGCCGCGGTCGAAGAGGTAGCAGGTAAATACCAAGCGGCAAAGCAGGGCATCGAGAACCGAGGATTGGAGATTGCGCTCGGTGATCTCAATCAGGACGTTGCGGGTATCCTTGAGATTGCGCAGGAGGGAGCGGTCCACCCGATTATCTGGATTAAACGAGCGGGCGTGGCGCTGAAAAAACGTGCCCGATTCCACCGATGTCAAGAATTCGCGGAGTCCTTGCGCAACTCGGTCGAGGCTCTGAACCAGACTCGGAGGGTCGCCACTCGCATCGTGCTTCGAGGCCGGCTGCGTCATTCCCGAGTAGACGTGAAATCCTATCCTTTGTAATCAAAACAAGGATCGGCGCGCTGCCATGATTCCAGAATTTTTTGTGGAGAAGACGAACCTCCTCTGGTGTAATCCGTGCGACCTGTTTGAAATAGACGAGAGGAGAATTTTCGGTACAGAGGACGCCATCTAGGTCCAACAGATCGAAGGCCCGCCTGATCGCATAAGCCTGGGGGCTTGAAAGGGTGAGCTGGTCCTTGCTCGCAAAGAAGTACGGAGGCTCGCGATCATCAACTCCGAAATCTTTGCGCCAATCGGCAGCTTGGGCAGGGCACATCTAGGAGGCTCCCTTGTGGGAGTGCTGCCTTTGATGGGACGGAGTGACCATTTGGTAGGCCCAATTGGTCGGCAGGCGAACGGATTTAATGTGATGGCCCTGACGCTTGAGAAAAAGAACGTCGCGATACACCGTCTGTTCGGAGACGCCAAGTTCTTTTGCCAAGTGAGGTGATGAATGCGCGCCCTGACGTATCAGCGCCAGAAGGTCTTCATGACGCTTGCTGATCGCCGTCAATCGTTCATAGCGCATCTCCCGACCCCCAAACATGTCTAACCCGTCGTGATAGACTTGTCAAGAACAAAAGGAGATCGAAATTCGTCATGGACCTGACATGGGATACCACCCACCTGCGGGCAGGTCGAATAGCTGTCGCGGGCGCGCAGTGCCGGTTTGGCGCATCTCGCTATGCCCGATGTCGAAGCGCTGCCGACCGTCTGCTGGTGCCCTAACTTGGATCGACGCAAGCCATCCCCAACTCATCGATATGCTCGTGAGAGATCGACCTTTGAGGATTGATACGCCTAAATTCTGTGGACCAATCGTGGTCTGTAACTGTGGCCTGCGGCGTCACCGACGTTTGTGGGTTACAGTTCCCGTAGTGACCCGCCTCGAGTGCTCATGCAGAACCTTGCCGAAGTAATCACCACCTACGTCCGCGAAACGCGCAGGCTTGAAGGCCTGCCGTCTTCGACCGAAACGACGTTTTATCCTGACCTGAAGCTGTTGCTGAACGCCCTTTTGAAGAGCGAACGGCTGCCGTTCGATGTGATCACCGGAACATCGGAGGGCGGTGGACGCCGCCGCGACATGCCGGATTTCGTGCTTGGCGATTCGTCACTGTTCGTCGGCGTCTACGGTGAAGTGAAGCGGGTTGATACATCTCTGGCCGACCTTGCCGTTTCCACCGAGCAAAACGACCAGATTGGCCGCTACCTGTCGCAAACTGGCGTCGTGCTTCTGTGCAATGTGCGGGGCATCGGGCTTCTCACCTGTGATCCATCTTTCAAGCGCGAAACTGGCAAGCCCGTGCCACCGAAAAAGCGCGTCCTAGAGAAAACCGTTGATCTCTGGTCGGCCGTCAGCGGATCAGGTGCCAAGCAGAAAGTCGATCCTTCGGCTGTCGAAGACCTCACTTCGATCGTCACGCGCGCGGTCACCGATCTCGCGCGCATCGGTTCTCCTGCCGACCTTGCGAAGATTCTCGCCCGGCAGGCGCGTGACGCCAAGGCGGCGATGCCCGACGATCTCAAGCCGGTAAAGCCGCTGCTCGACGACTACCGGCAGGCGCTCGGGCTCGCCTTTGATATCGATGATGAAAAAGGCGCGCGTTTTTTCCGCTCGTCGCTCGTCCAGTCGGTCTTCTACGCGCTCTTCGCAGCGTGGATATTGTGGGACAAGGAAGCAGACGCCGACGCCCCTTTCGAGGCGGATCACGCGCATCAGTATCTGCCTATCCCTTTCCTTGTTGCACTCCTTCACGACATTCGTCATCCGGCGCGAATGAAGCATCTTGGGTTGGAAGCTCACCTGATAAGGGCGATTAAGACATTCAACCGGGTGGACCGACCGCTCTTTCGTTCGCGGATGAGCTTCCCGACCATCGACGGCGAGACGACGATAGCCGCCATCACGTATTTCTATGAGCCCTTCCTCGAAGCATTCGATCCGCAACTGCGGGAAGATTTGGGCGTCTGGTACACGCCGCCCGAAATCGTCCGCTATCAGGTCCAGCGTGTTCACCATCTTCTCAAAACGGAGCTTGGACGCCCGCGCGGCCTCGCCGATCCCAATGTTGTCGTTCTTGATCCCTGTTGCGGCACCGGCGCCTATCTGCTGGAGGTCGCGCGGTGCATAGCGGCTGAGCTGAAGCGCGAAGGCGACGAAAACAGCCTCGGGCTTGAACTGGCGCGCGCCTTCCATGAACGCGTGATGGGCTTTGAAATCCTAACCGCGCCCTTCGCCATAGCGCAGCTTCAACTTTTTCTCCTGCTCGACGAACTCGGGTCGCCACCAGATGCGGCTCATCGCCTCGCGATTTTCCTGACAAACGCCCTCTCCGGCTGGCACGAGGCAGGCGATATCAAGCTGAACTTTCCGGAGATGCGGGAAGAATTCGATGCTTCGCAGAAGGTGAAGCACGACGCCAAGATCATCGTCATTCTCGGCAATCCTCCCTACGACCGCTTCACGGGCGCCGCACAAGCGGAGGAAGCGGAGCTAGTGGCGCACTACAAGGGCATCGAACTCGTCGACGAGACCGACAAGGATGGATCGTTCAAACGGGACGAATTCGGGCGCATCAAGAAGAAACAACGCGGCGAGAGTCTGCTGTACAAGGAATTCGGCGTACGCAAGCAATTGCTTGATGATCTCTACATCCGGTTCATTCGGCTTGCCGAAGAGCGAATCGGCGAAGCTGCCGACTATGGCGTCGTCTCCTATATTTCAAATTCTTCCTACCTTACAGGCCGCTCGCACCCGCTGATGCGGCGGTCGTTACTGTCGAATTTTCACGCTGTATGGATCGATAATCTGAACGGCGACAAGTACCGCACTGGCAAGATCATCCCAAAGGGCTTGTCTGGCGCGGGCACGCGCGATGACAGCGCATTCACGACGGAAATGGACCCCCGTGGCATTCAGCCGGGCACCGCGATTGTTACGTGGGTAAAGCGGAAAGGCGAGCGGACGAAGCCTGACGATACTGCTGTACTTTACCGCGACTTCTGGGGACCAGCAGCGGGCAAACGGCATGGCCTGCTGGCGAGCCTGCCAACGGGCTCGTCCAGCGGAATCACCGCTCCTGTCTACGAACCGGTGAAGCCTTCGCAGGAAAACCGCTGGCGGCTGGGTCCAAAGACCGTCGAGGGCGGATTCGAGGCATGGCCGGGGCTCGATGAGATATTCCCGATCAGCTTTCAGGGCGTGAATCATAATCGCGGTCTGGAGGGCGGAATCATTGATACCGATCGGACGGCGCTCGAACGGCGGCTGCGCGCGTACTTCGCTGCCGATAGTTTCAGTGCGGCAAAAAAGGCATCGAAGGAGATTGCAACCCCGCGCGCCCGATACGATCCAGAGAAAGTGTGGCAGAAACTGAAGGCGAGCGGCCATTTTCGGAAGGACGCGGTTATACCTCTGCTCACCTTCCCCTTTGACCGGCGTTACATCTACTACGTGCCGTCCGACAAATGGCTGAACGAAGCCCGACCGGAATTCGCGCGGAACGCCGCAAACAATGAGTGGCTGATTACCGTGCCGGAGCCGCGCAAAGTGTCCGAGACCTGGCCCGTATTTGCGACCGAGATGGTGAATCGTCATGTGCATGAACGCGGCTCGGTCGTGTTTCCGCGCGAGACCCGTGGAGACGACTTGTTATCCGACAGGGATGCCAACCTTCCGGAGGCGACTTGGCGCGTCCTGCGCGATCATTTCGGGCTTAAGGGCGAACGGCGTGAAGATCCTGCGCGGGCTTTTGTCGGTAAGTTGTTTCGCGTCGCCTTTGCCGTCCTCCATGCGCCGAGCTATCAGGCAGAGCATAAGAGCGCCCTCTCGGCAGACTGGGCGCACTTGCCCATACCGAAGGATGCAAAGCTCTTTGATCGCCTTGCAACTGCCGGCGAACAAGTAACGCGCCTCTTGGATGCTGGCCGCGATGCAGGGGATGTTATCCAGGCTGTTGTCGGCGCCGATCGTGCCCGAGCGCTTGGTCCGTTGAAGAGAACCGACGGGAAACAAGTACGCCCGAATGACATCAAGATCACCGTAACGTATTGGGGTGGCGGCAAAGGCCGCTGGAAGCCACGGCCGTTTATGGCAGAAGAGCTTCCGGTGACAGGATATGGCGATGCGTGGGGTGAACGGACGGGCGATCTGTACCTTAACGACGACGCGTACTTCGCGAATGTCCCCGAATTAGTCTGGAATTTTCAGCTCGGCGGCTACCCCGTCTTGAAGAAGTGGCTCGGCTACCGGCAGGCGGATCGTCGTGATGGCGAAGCTCTGACGGATGATGAGCGTCGCTGGTTCCGCGAGATCATCCAGCGCATCGCGGCACTCCTTGCCCTCGGGCCGTCGCTCGACTCCCTCTATCAGGACGCTGTTGCAAATGCGTTTACGGCTGAAGAGCTACAGATTTCACGGTGATTAAATCCGTACTCGGGAAAACCCTACCGTCCACGATCCAGATCACGGTCCCGGCGGCGCCCGCGCGTCGGCGCCGGATCGTCAGACGGCGGGCCTTCACTATCCTTGTCCGGCTCGGAGCGCGTCCGCTGCGCTGACCGCTCGGCATCCGGCGTCCGGTCCCGTGTGCGACGGCGGCGCCGCTCGATTTTGATCTCCGCCTCGGGCGCCGGGTCCTGCGCCGAATCGCCTGACGCATCACCCTCGCCGTCGCCGGACCCCGACGCTCGCTCGAACTCGGCCATCAGGTCGATCGGCGCCTTTGCCGCCCTGTTGAATTCATCCACATGGGTCGGCGCGGGTTCCGCGCTTGCCCGCTCGAATTCCGCCATCAAGTCGATCGGCTTCTCCGGCTCGTTGGCTCATCCGTGCGTCAGGGCACCGGCTCCGGCGGCGGCGGCTCGCGGCCCGTCCGCTCGCGGTCCTCGATCCGGCGCTCCTTCAGCAGCGTGGTTTCCAGCGACCGCAGCTCGCGCTTTTCGACCTGCTCCAGCGCGCGCAGACGGCGCTGCATGGTCAAGGCTTCGAGTTGCTGCCGGCGGTCGAGCGCCGCTGCGTCGCGCTGCTGCCGTTCCGCCAGTTCCTTTTTCTGCGCGAGGAAAAGCTTGTACCGGGTGGCGTCGCGGTACTGGTGAATCTTCTTCGTTATCAGCTCGACGCCGGTGATGCGGCCGATGAAGGCGGCAAGGCCGGTCGGCCGATGCGCGGCGCGGTCGAGCCGGATGCGCCGGCTTTCCTGCAAATAGCCCTGCCGGAACGCCATGCGCTCCTGCTTCTGCCGCTCGCGAAAATTCCTGCCGGGCCTGACGCTGCCGGTCGGCGAGCCCCTTCGCCTCCTGCTCCACGTCCCGGCGGCGCGGCTGCTGGCGGCGCTGCAACTCCTCGCGGCGCTGCTTTCTCGACGGCCTCGCGCGCTTGCCCGTTCCTCGTTCTTCCGGAACAGCTCCATCGCGGCGCGGTGCGCGGCGGCCAGCGCCCGCGCCTCGTCCACGGTCGGCAGGGAGTCGGTCGGAAAGTCCTTGCCGAGGAATTCGCGGAGGTGTTTGACGCGGACGGCCTTGTCGTCGATCAGCTTGGCCAGCGCGTTCATGTTGCCGAAGCGATCGACCAGCACATAGGGCCGTTCGCCGGTGGCGAGGATGTAGCCCATATCCTCCAGCGAGCCGGACGAAGGCGCGCGGCGTATCGCGGCGGTTCCACGCCGCCGTCACCTGCGCCTTGTGCTGCGCCATCGCTACGCCGCCGTAATCCTCCTGCTTCTTCTCGTAGACAGTCATCTGCCGGCCCCGGCGCCGGTCCTGTTTCTTGTCCTTGTAATAGCCGTCGGGCAGCCGCAGGCCGTGGTCGCGCGCGAACTCGCGCGTCACGGCCATGAGCTTTTCATAGTCGTAGGCGACGTGACGGGCCTTGCGCCGCTCCACGTCGATGCGCGACCAGATGACATGGCAGTGCTCGCGCGGCACGCCCCGCCCGTCCTTCTTGACGTGGAACACGACCGCGCGCGGCTGGCCGGAGAACCCGAGGCGCTGTTCGGCGCGGTCGATGTAATCGAGATACTGTTCCTTCGTGAGCCGCCCCTGCCGCTGGTCCGGGTTGATCGAGAGGCTGTAGAGGTAATTGGTGCAGCGCGTCAGCTTGTGCGCCTGCGCCTCCCATTCGGCGAACGCGCCGTGCAGGTCGCGGGCAACGGACCCCCGCACCTGCGCCACCTCCAGCCGCTCGTTGTCCTGCGCGTTCAAGAGGTGGGTGGCGAGATCCTGCCCGCCCGCGCGCTGGCTGCCGAACGGGATCACGGCGTCCGCTCCATCATCTTCATGAGCGCGGCGGCGATGATCTTCAGCTCGGCATAGGCGGCTTCCGCCGCCTCGACCACGCGTTGATCGTCGCCGGCGATGCGGGTGGCATTGTCCAGAGCGTCCCGGATCGCGGCGGAGCGGCCGAGCAAATGCGCGAGCATTTCTTTTTCGGCGGCGGGGTGGCGGGTGGCGCGCGGGATGGCGGCGTTGAAGATCGCGCGGGTGATATAGGCATTGACGGGCAGGCCGGACGATTCGACGCGGCGGCGGAACTCGTCCGCCAGGTCTGCCGGCGGGCGGTAGGAGATCGGTGCGTCGCGCTTCTTGTCGGTCTTCTCCGTCATGTTGCCAAAGTTAGGCGCGTCCGTCGGCCTCCCGCCTCGCACGAACCTCGTGCGATCCTCGCGGGCTCCGGGGCCGCGCCTGCCCCGGTCGATAGGTTCCAAGGGAGAGCCGAAGTCTCCCTTGCGGCAATGCCGCGCCGTAGCCCAGCGGGCTCAGGCGGTCGTGGTCTCGGGGCGCGAAAGCCCCGGACGCCGGTTTTAAGGGGCTGCGGTGGAGCCCCTTATTCGATGGGGATAGGGGAGAGCGAAGTCTCCCCGATCGCGCGCCAGCGCGAAACGCGCAACGTCTCACACGTTGCGCTCAGCCGGCATGGGCTCGATGCCCATGAGCGAACAGCGGCCGGCTGATCCAACCCCTTAGCAAGCGCGTCCTCAAAGACGCGTGAGCTTAGGGGTTGCCGCAGGGGGTCACTGGGGGCTGCGTAAGCCCCCAGCAAGGTGGGCGCGGTAGTACCGCGCACACCTTGTAACCGTCACTAATCTATCCGTGAGCCCCATACTACGATTGTAGCCGGGGAAGATTAAAATTGGAGTGAGCACCACTCATCTGATTCTGTGATCTGTGATGCACACCACAACTCATATCGCGAGGTTGGCGCGAGGAAAAGCGGAATCAGCATGGCGCATCTTGAGGATGACGCCCGACGTTGTTTGATGATGACTGTGATGTTCATTCCAAAAATTGTGATGCACATCCCAGAGCGAAACGGAGACGGGCGGAGCGACGCGGAGAACGCCCATGTCCGACTCAAACATTCAAGCCGTCAAACCCACGCGTGAAACCTACGATCCTTTGCAGCAGGCATACGAGAATCTGAACCGTTCTCTGTTCGAGGGCGAGCTTGCCGAACTGCCTTATCACGCTGCAACGAAGCAAGAAGAGCTACGGGTATTTTTGCGGTGATCGATTTGGTCGTGCCGACGGCACCCTGACCGATGAGATCGCCCTTAATCCCACTCACTTCCGGGACCGGCCACAGGAAGAAGTGCTCGCCACCCTCGCTCATGAAATGGTCCATCTGTGGCAGCACCATTTCGGCAAGCCGGGCCGGGGCCGCTATCATAACAAGGAGTGGGCCGAGAAGATGAGATCGATCGGCCTGCAACCCACCTCTACCGGTAAGGACGATGGCGCCGAGACCGGCGATGTCATGGGCCATATGATCGTGGCGGATGGACCCTTCGACCGGGCGGTCAGGAAGCTGCTGGCGAAAGGGCTTGGTCGTCTCATGGATCGAGCAGCCGGAAAAGCGTGCCGACGCCTGTCGAGGATGACGACGATGCGGATGCCGAAGCCGAAAGCAAGAGCGGCAAGCGCGTCCGCTATGTCTGCCCGCACGGCGACATGAAGGCTTGGGCAAAGCACGGGGCCAAGCTGGTCTGCGGCGAGCATATGGAGGCGATGGAAGTCAACCAGCCGACGCCGCGCGGATACCGCGATATAACGCCGACCGCTGAAGAGGCGGAATCTGAAGAACCGGCGTCAGAAGCATAAAGCATAAAAACGAGGCGCGGACCTTTCGGCCCGCGCCTTGTCGCGTTTGAAGGAAGCCGTGAGGCGGGGGTTATTCCCCCGCCTCTTCGTTTGCGGGCTCGCCGTCAGTCGACGGGCGCGGCCTCTTCCTTGTCCTTCAGCTCGTAGAGCGTCAGGGCGCTGACCACCTGCGTGCCGGACAGCTTCAGATAGAGCGAGCCGTCGTCGTTCCGCCACGCAACCCCGATGCGCTCGTAGGTGGCTTTCTTGCCGTAGCCGTGGCGCACCTTGGCGACGTGGGTCGGCAGTTTGGGCTTGTCGTTGCCGCGGGCGTTGGTTTCGGTCGATTGGTTCGTGTTAGTCATGGGTCTTCTCCTTTGTTGAACGGGCTGGCCTTTCCAGCCTTACCCGCCGGACAGCAGGCCGCCGGGGACGTGTCCCCAACACGGGAGGCCCGCAGGGCCGAATGGAGCGGGCAGGAGAAGGACACGCCGCAGAGCATCCCCGCCGGTCTGATAAACGGCTTCTGGGGTACAAGGCTGAAAGAGAAACAGCCCCGTTCTGAACAAAGGGAACGGAAGCCCTGACGGGCGAACCGACCGAAACCAGCCGCCCGTGTCTTTGACAACGGCATCCAAACGACGACCGAAAATCGGCGACATGCGAAACGGCGCCGGCACCCGCTGCCGCCGGCATCGGGATTGCTCTAACGGAACGACTCTTTACGGCTCGCCGTGAAGCTCCGGCGCGCGAGGTTGGCGCGAGGTTTGTGCGCACGCTGACAGGACAATATCAGCCGCGACCTGCCGACGATGGCAGCAAACGGAGACGCGGCAATGGCCTCCTTCCTCGAAGACTTCACACGCGACATACCCCGCGGGCTGAGTTCGCGCTATTTGAAGCAGCAGACAGCGCCGCAGGCGCGCTGGCAGACGCCGGAGGTCATATTGGAGCGCAAGGCGCTCGAATATGACCCGCGCAATCCGGGCGGAAAGATTCTCATCGGCGCGTTCGGCAACAAGCTCGTCGGGATCGAGGATAACCGGCACGTCCTGACCGTCGCCGGTTCGCGCGCGGGCAAGTCCGTCACGCTCATCAATAATCTTTTGTTCTATCGCGGGAGCGTGCATGGCGACGGACCCGAAGGCCGAACTCGCCAACATCACCGCCGCCCGGCGCGCCGCGCTCGGGCAGAAGGTGCATGTCCTCGATCCTTTCGGGAACACGTCACCCGGCATCGCGCATCTGCGCAAATCCTATAATCCGCTCGCGGTCCTGAAACCCGACAGCCCGACGATCATCGAGGATGCCGGCCTGATCGCGGATGCGCTTGTGGTGCGCAGCGGACAGGAAAAGGACCCGCATTGGGATGAAAGCGCCAAGAACTTCATCGAGGGCGTGATCCTCCACGTCGCGACGGAACCGCGCTACGCGGGGCGTCGCAATCTTCTCACTGTCCGCGATCTGATCCGCACGGCGCTGGCGCAGGAACCCGCCGCGCTCGTCGGCGAAGACGAAGAGCCGCTGCATCTGCTGGAGAAGGAGATGCTGCAAAGCGCGGCGCGGTTCGCGAAGAACCCCGCGACCGAAGACCTCGGCGGCGCGCTCGAAGGCGCGGCGCGGGACTTCTACGAAAAGGGATCGAACGAGCGCGCGGGCGTGCTTTCGACCGTGCGCCGTCATACCAAGTTTCTCGACTACACGGCCATGCGCCGCGTGCTGGCCGGGCATGATTTCGATCTCGCGGATTTGAAGCGCGATCGCGAAGGGCGTCAGCGTCTATCTCTGCCTGCCCGCCAGCCGCATGGGGCTGTGCAACAGGTGGCTGCGCATCTTCATCAATCAGCTTCTCGATGCGATGGAGCGCGAGAAGACGGCGCCGGCCGCGCCGGTGCTGGTCTGCCTCGACGAATTCCCGGTGCTCGGCCATATGCGCCAGTTAGAGGACGCGGCCGGACAAATCGCGTCTTTTGGAGTCAAGCTGTGGACCGTCCTGCAGGACTGGGGACAGGGTAAGGCTCTCTACAAGGAGCGCTGGGAAACTTTCGCCGGCAACGCCGGTATCCTTCAGTTCTTCGGCAACAACGATCTTGAGACGCTGGAATATGTCTCACGGCGCCTCGGCAAAACCCGGATCGAGGTCGCCCGTCAGGGCGAGGTCGGGCCGGAACAGGCGCAATCGGGATTATCAGGCCGCAATTCCAGCATGGAATTGCATGACCTGCTGACGCCCGACGAAGTCAGCCGTCATTTCTCGCGCAGCGACCGGCTGAAACGGCAGCTCGTCGATCTGGGCCGGGTTTCGATCCGATGATCCTGCAACGGGTGGAGTATTTCGATGCGGGCGGGCCGCATCCGCCGTCTTCAGGCGCGAGATCGTTCTCGAAGCATAGACGCGCCGTCCTGACGTCGCGTCCCGTGGCTTCCGCCTGCTTGCGCTCCCTGTGCCAAGCAGGCGCGCCATCGCCGGGTCCTCGCCGTACAGATAGGCGAGTTCCGACGCGAGCCGTCCCTGCCGGTCCCGCATCAGAAATCCGGCCCAGCGCTGGCACAAGCACGCGCAGAAGGCTCGCGCGTCGTGATCCGGCGGCGGCATGCAATGCCGTTCTCGCCGGTTCTGCCGGTCTCGGATAGTCGATCGGAAATCCTTCTTCGATGAACGCGCGCACCAGCGGCGGCGTCGCCGCGCCGCGCAGCGTCGAGCCATTCGCGGCCAAGGCGCGCCATCGCCCGCTCGCAAGCGGCGGCAAGAGCTTCTGTCGTCGGCCGTGAGTTCGGAGCGGGTCGTCTGACGATCTGGCACACCGTCTCTCGATGCTCGACGAGAAATGCCTAGCGCCATGCGCCTTTCCTATGCATTGCTCTCCGGCGCGGCTTCGCCAGCGCGAAGCGCTTTTCACGGCGGCGCGTTCGATCGCGGCCCGCGTTGCTCGACGCGCGTCGCGGTAGCGCCGCCAGATGGTCGGCGAAGTTCTCGGCGGTGAACGTCGGCGCGGCCACTACGCGATCCTCCTGAAGACGAGCGATGTTCCTCTCCGTCTCTTGCAGGATCGCGCGCAGCATTTCTCGGGTCGTCGCGGTTCGTGTCCTCCAGTTCGATCGGATAATCGTGGCGCAGAAGGACCAGCCGTTCGACGGTCGCGCCGGGCTGATACGACATGTCGGCCGCGAGGGTGAACTGGTATAGATTTTTGCCGTTATCGGCCTCCTTGAGGAACACCATCAGATTGTCCTCGGGCGTGAGAATCGCCCAGCCGCCATACAGGGTGCGGCTGTACGCTGTTCGCGCGCGCTGCTCGGGCGTCCAACTCGTCGATACTCGTCCGTCAGGCTGTCATAAGAACTCCTCCGTCTTCGTCACCTGCATCATGCCCTCGTCGGAAGCGCGCTGCAGCGTCAGTTCCGAACAACAAAACTGTGCTCTTCTGTGACGCGCGCCTGGTACGTGCCCTCGAACAGTGACCGGCGGCAGCGACGCGCTGCTCGTGTCGAAGTCCTGGTCGAGATATTCGAGCAGGCGCTGCGCCGCGTGCGACGACGGCGCGTGCTCCTCCAGCTCGCTCCGGCAATAGCAGGCGTAATCTTCGTCGGCGAAATTTGACGATCGCTTCCAGCGATCTCGGCTTCAGCATCGACCGGAATTTCCGCCTGCGCGCCGTCCGTGCTGTCTTCCCTTCGACGAACTGCCGCAGGCGCTCGGGCGGGACGTTCACGTCCGCGGTCGAGGCTGATCGCCTCGCTCACGTCCTTCCAGTTGAAATTCGCCGTCATCGACCGGCCGCCCGTAGTCGTGATAGGCGCGCAAGCGCGTCCCGCAACCGGTTGAGTTGCCAGTCCGAAAACCGCATGGCGGTCGCGCCCTAGAAATCCATGCCGATAGCCCGTCGCCCCGCGAGATGGCGCGGGGGATCGGACCTCTCCAAGCCTACATAACCCGCGTCGGAAACGACAGAGCGACAGCATCCCCGCCGCGCCGGGTGTGCTGCCGAAGGCTGGCGGCGCGAGGTTCCCGCGAGGAAAGCGCGGGGGCGGGAAATCCTACCTTTGGGATGTTCGCAGGGACTTTCAGGCGGACGGCCCAAGGAGAAAACCATGCCCGCGTATGTGCTTATCCGGGAAACAAAGAAAGAGCGAAGGGCGCCGCTTCGGGTGTGCATCGCGGCGGTGGCCGGTCTCGGCCTCGGCGGGGCTCTGCTCGGCGGGACAGCCTATGGACCGGCGCTCGCCGCCGGGCTGCTCCGCTTCATTCCGTTCCTTGCTCCGACTTTGGAGCCCGGTCACGGACCGCGCGCGACCGAGGGTTCCGACCACGTCATCCGGATAAAGGCGGATGCCAACGGCCACTACTACGTCAAAGGCAGCGCCGACGGCGTCCCCCTCGAATTCATGATCGATACAGGCGCGAGCTACATCATCGCTCACGAAAGAAGCCGCCGGACGGCTGCAGTGTCGGCCCGCTGAGTTTCGATCATTCCGACGAACACGGCAAACGGCCCGATACAGAACGCGCAGATAACGATCCGCCAACTCACCATCGGACCTTTCACCGTGATCGACATTCCCGCTGTGGTGAACGGCGGAGCGCTCGATAAGCCATTGCTGGGCATGAGCTGGCTCCGCCTCTTCCGATCAATCGAAATCCAAAACGGCGTTATGACGCTCCACTACTGAGGAACGAGTCATGGTCAATGTGAGCGCAACTGGTTGGATGCCGCAAGAGGCGGGCAGAAGTCTGCGCTTTGAGTTCGCGCGCCCCCGGCTGCTTCTATGCGCGTTCGCCGAACAGCCCGTGGTCGGCGTGTTGAACACGCTGCAAGTGAAGACCCGCCATGCGGCAAGGCGCCTCCCTGCGCATCCGGCAGGACGGCGAGGATTTATTCGACGGCGACATTCCCCCGAACGCGGAGATCGGCATCGTGCCGTTGACCCCGGCAGAGCTTGTCGTGTCGCTGACACTTGAGCCGGGCCGGGTCGTCCATAACTTTCGCATCAGGCCGCAGGTCGTCGCGCCGGAATTCTCGAAGATCGATGTCGCGCGACAGGGTTTCGTCGGGGACAGCCTTCCCGTCGTCTGGGAAGCGCCGTCCGCGACCTCCGTCACGCTGCAAATCGAGGATGGCGACGAACGCGCGGAGCACGCGGGGACATCCGCCGGCGTGTTCATGCTGCGTCCCACGCGACCGGGTCCAATCCTCCTGCGCCTCGTCGCGCAGGGTCCGTTCGCCACGACCGTCCAGACGCGCACTGTTCAAGTGGCCGCTCCGGTGCCGCGCATCGAGATCGAGCGCCCGGTTCAATGGGGCAACCCGGGAACCGCCGTCACTTTCCACTGGCGCATCAGCGGCGCGCGCGAGGCATTCATCGAAGCGCCGGTGCGCGGCGAGACTTACGGCGTCGCGCTCGATGGCGGGATGGTCGTCGATATCGAGCCGACGGCAGAGGAATTTCATCTGGTCGCGATCGGCTTGGATGGACGCCGGCACACAGAACGCTTCTCCACGATCCCCCGGGTGATCGGCTGCCTCGATGAACCCTGAATTTTCGAACTCTAACTTGAGGAGACATCGCCATGAACAACGCCCCCGAAAACCTTTCCCCGATCGTGCGCCTGGCCTGTGTGCTGGTGCGCTGCAACCCCGACCTGCTTGCCCTTTCGCCTCGTCAGGACCGCTACGCCGTCGTCTCCGAGGCTTTGCTGCTTTCGGTGGTGGCCGGTGTCACCGGACTCGCTTGGACCGCCTTCTGGGCGCAGTTCGTCACTCTGCCCGCCGCTTTCGCCTTTGGCGCGCTGGCTTGCGTTTTCATGTTCCTGATCGATCAGGCTATCGGGGCGGCGGACTGGCGTCTGACGGGCGTCCTGCGCCAGCCCGGCGCGCGCCGTCGTTGGTGGGAGCATGGCCGGCTCGCCATGCGCCTCGCCATGACCGTGATCCTTTCGACGGCAACTTCAACCGGCGCATCGATGGCGATGTTTCATGACGCCATCAGGACGCAGCTCGAACAGGATGTGCGCGGAAAGAACCGCCAGATCGAGGAGCAGTACGCCGAGCGCCTTCGCGAGCAGCGGACTTTGCGCTTCGGGACGCTGGAAGCGGAGGTCCAGCGGCTGACAACGAGCGCCGGGGAAATGACCCGCGTGCTCGATGCCGCCCGGCAATTGCGCGCGACGGCCAGCCAACGGGCGGAGGCGTACCGGATAGAAACCGACCGCGAGCTGAAGGGTGCGCCCGGATACAAGGCCGGCGCGGGGTCGAAATACCGCGAGGCGCTCACGCGCAAGGTCGGCGGCGGACGCCGATCTCGCCAAAGCCGATTCCGATATCAGCATCTACGAGGCGCGGCTGACCGACGCGCAGAAGAAGCTCGACAAGGCGAGCGCTGACGTAAGAGCGGCAGAGGCCGCGTTCGCGGGCGAAGCAGCCCAGATCGACGAAGAGAGGAAAAGCCACCTCATTCCCGATCGTAATGACGCGCTGATGAGCTACCTCGCATTGGAGGAGGTGTACTCCGACCCGCGCTTCGGGACCGCCGCTCGTCACTTCTCATGGCTGATGATGGCCGTCTTGATGACGTTCGAGCTGAGCTATGTCGTCGTCCGTGCGTGGTTCACGCACGCCTCGGTCTACATGGCGATACTGATTGGCGACACAAAGAAGCGCGCCGACCGGGTCGCCGCGGACTACGAGAGCAGCCGCGATGCTCTCCGCCGTACGCCGGGCGCACCCGCCCTGAACGGGCGCGCCCCGCTGCGCTTCCTTCCCGCGCCATCGCCAAGCGTCGCTGCCATCGGCGAAGCCCGCGAGATTGGCGCGAGGAATCCGCCCTTTCGTAAGTCCACATAATCCGTGTCTTCATCCGCAGGAGGATCGATCATGTTACAGAAAGTCCGTTCACCCTTCGCCGGAAAGCCTGCCACAAGGCAGGTCGCCGACCACAACGGCGCTCCGGCTTTCGACGTGCAACCCCGTGTGCTGACGCCCGTGCGCGCTATGGCGGCGAGCTGGCTGACGGGACTCGGCGTGGTCGCGGGCCTCGGCTATGGCCTCGCTGGCGTTGCCAGCGCGCCAAACCCCGATAGCGGGATGCTGACAGCGGCCATCGTTGTTCCCGTCGTCGGCGGGTTCGTCCTGTACGGGGCGCTGCGCTCTCTCTTGCGCAAGCGCGTCCGGCTGATGCTGACACTGGAGCAATTCAGCGTGAAAACGCTGTTCGGCTGGAAGCATTATGACCGCCTGCTGCCGCACCGCTTCGCGCTCTTGCAGCACGACTGGACGCAGGCGGAGCAGGAGCAGCAGGAGTTTCAGGCGGCGCAGGCGCAAATGCAGGGCAAACTCGTCCGCCGGGCGCGCTGGTACGCCAAGTCATTCCACCTCTCCTTCGATTACCTCGGCCAGCGCAATGACGTTCTGACCGTCTACGGCCCGAAGGAAGCAATGGCGATCGTGACGCGGCTGAATGCCTGCGACAACGTTCTGGACGCCCTCGCCCGCCGCGGACAGGGAACGCCGCTGACGCCCGCCGATGAATGGGGCGACCAGCCGGGCGCAATCCCCGAGTTGACCTAAAGCAGGAAGACCAATCCCATGCCCCGCGAACCGAGCCGCGACCTGCGGCAGGAAGCCGAGCGCAAGGTGGAACAGCGTTTCGCGCAGCAGAGCGAAGCGCTGTTCGCCTCCCATAAGGAGCAGCGCGAGCGCGACCTGCGCGCGCAGCAGCAGGCGATGGAGCGCGTCGCGCAGGAACAGGCGCGGATTGCCGATAACAAGCGGCAAGCTCTGGAACAGCATGAGCGCAAATGGGACCAGATGCGCGACCGCATCGCCTATAAGCCGGAACCCGCGCCGTCGCCGTTCGGCTGGACGCCGCCGCGCGATCTCGGACCGCGAACACCGGGAAATGCGCCGCCAGTGGCTCGACCAGCGCGAAACCATCGAACAGGCATTTAACGAGCGGATCGAGAAGTGCCAGACGGCGCAGGACGATCTCCGCTTCGCCTTCGACGCCGCCAACGAGATTCAGGCGCAGAGGAATTGCGCCGATTACGAGACGCTGATCGCCACGCAAGACCGGACGCGGGAAAGCGCGATCCAGCGGGAGGAGTCGCGGATGGAGCAATCCATTACGCAGGAATTCCAGCGGCACAGCCGCGATGCCGCG
>CAVSRA010000004.1:0-461349 GCA_963730245.1 uncultured Alphaproteobacteria bacterium
GCTGCTTTCCGCGCTTGACCATCAGTTTGTTCAGGGACGCGATATAGGCCCTCGCCGATGCCACTAGAGTGTCGGGATCGGCGCCTTTGGCGGTGACCGATTTGCCGTCCTCGGCAAGCCGCACCGAAACTTCGGCTTGCGCGTCGGTTCCTTGAGTGACCGCGTGCACCTGAAAAAGTTCGAGCACGGCCTTGTGCGGCACGAGCGCAAGGATCGCGTTGAAAATAGCATCGACGGGCCCATTGCCTGTCGCCTGATGGGTCTTCTGTTCGCCGTCGATATCGAGCGTCAAGGCCGCCGATTGCGGCCCTTTGGTGCCGGCGATCACGGTGAGTGCGACAAGCTTGATGCGGTCATAGGCATGGGCGATCTCGTCATCGACAAGGGCAGCCAGATCTTCGTCGTAAACGATCTTCTTGCGGTCGGCGAGATCCTTGAAACGGGCGAAAGCGTCCTCGAGGGCGTTTTCGCCAAGCTCGTAGCCGAGCTCCTTGAGCTTTTCCTTAAAAGCGTGGCGACCGGAATGCTTGCCCATGACGAGCGATGTCTTGGCCACGCCGACGCTCTCGGGGGTCATGATCTCATACGTCCCGGCATTCTTCAGCATGCCGTCCTGGTGAATGCCGCTCTCATGCGCGAAAGCGTTCCGCCCGACGATCGCCTTATTGAATTGCACCGGGAACGAGCTTACCGCCGAGACGAGTTTTGAGGCTCGTGTCAGCATCGCCGTATCGATATTGGTGTGGTAGGGCATTGTGTCGCCGCGCACGCGCAGCGCCATCACCACCTCTTCCATCGCGGCATTGCCCGCCCGCTCGCCCATGCCGTTGATCGTGCATTCGACCTGCCGAGCACCGCCTTCGATTCCAGCGAGCGTGTTGGCGACGGCCAGGCCAAGATCATTGTGGCAATGGACGGAAAAGACCGCCTTGTCCGAATTGGGCACTTTCTCGCGCACGGTCTCGAACAAAGCCCGGTATTCATGCGGCACCGCGTAGCCGACGGTGTCGGGGATATTGATGGTCGTGGCGCCCGCCTTGATCGCGGCCTCGACGCAGCGGCACAGAAAATCCATCTCGCTGCGGGTGCCGTCCTCGGCCGACCATTCGACATCGGCGACAAGGTTGCGCGCTCGCTCGACGCTTGCCGCGATCATTTCGAGGACCTCATCCGGCTGCTTTTGCAGCTTGTATTTCATGTGGAGCGGCGAGGTCGAAATAAACAAATGGATGCGCGGGCGGAGCGCCGGACGCACGGCTTCGGCGCAACGGTCGATATCCTTCGCTGCCGCGCGGGCAAGACCCGCGACGCTCGCCCGCTTCATGCGTTTGGCGATCGCGGAGACCGCCTCGAAATCGCCTTCCGAGGTCACCGGAAATCCGGCCTCGATAATATCGACGCCCATCGCGTCGAGGAGGCCCGCGACTTGCAGCTTTTCCTCGAAGGTCATCGACGCGCCGGGGGACTGCTCGCCGTCGCGCAGGGTCGTGTCGAAAATGACGATCGCTTGCGAGTTTTGCCGCGCGGGCTCCACGCGGGGAGCGGTAGCTAGGTGTGTCATGGCGTTTGTCCGGTCGAAATTGGCTTACATGGCTTGCCGCGTTCCCCTGAGCGCCAAGGCAGATTGCCCGGCCGGCCCTCAGGGGCGGATAAGCCGAAGCAATCCGAAATAAAGCGCCCGCGCGCCGCTCAACGGCGCGTGGCTTTTACCGTCCTTGTGCAAAATATTGGAACCGAAAGCCAATTTGGCAACTCATCTGACCAATATCCTGCAAACCTAGCGGACGCCTTCGCCAAACGCAAGCGCATTGCCAGGGCCGCAAGCCCGAATCGCCGTGACAAAGCCCCGCCGATCGTTCCCGCCGCCATCGAAAAGAGCACGCTCGCCTTGAACAGCGCCCCAACCCTTATTTCCAGCAAGTTTAGGACTTCACCATGTCGGATTTTCATGGCACACAAATCCCCCTCGGGACCGGGCCAGATAGAGAGGCGTTGCCATGACGGCGCGCGCTGACCAATCCGCATCGCGTGAAATTAGCGTTGGCGCGCGGTTCTCGCCGGCGGTGCTGGCCGCGGGCGGCGTCGGCAATCTGCTCGAATGGTACGATTTCGGACTCTACGGCTATTTCGCGCCGGTGCTGGCGCGGTTGTTCTTCCCCTCCGACGATCCGCTCGCCTCGCTGATCGGCGCTTATGGAAGCTTCGCGGCCGGCTTCGCGGCGCGACCTATTGGTGCTGCGGTCCTTGGAACCGTCGGCGACCGCGTCGGACGGCGCTTCGTGCTGCTGCTGTCGGTGACGCTGATGGGCGCCGGCACAACCGCGATCGCGCTGCTGCCAACCTATGCAGCGGCCGGCATCGGCGCGCCGGTGCTGCTGCTCCTGGTGCGATTGTTCCAGGGCTTCTCGGTCGGCGGCGAATACACTGGCTCGGTCGTTTATCTGGTCGAGACCGCGCCGCCCGGACGCCGCGGCTTCGCCGGCAGCATGGCGAATATCGGCTCCACATCGGGCGTGCTGCTGGCCTCCGCGGTCGCCGCCGCGGCGGTCACCTTCGCCGGCAAAGCGCAGCTCGAATTCTTGGGCGTGGCGGCTGCCGTTCCTGCTCGGCGGCGTGCTGGCGATGGGCGCGCTGCTGCTGCGCCGGCGGCTGCCAGCGGATGGCACACCGCCCAAGCGGACGCGCGGGCTTCCCTTGAAGCGCGCCTTTGCGCGCGACCCGCGCACGATGGCGGTCGCCATCCTTTTCACCTCGGGTTACGGCGTCGTCAACTACCTGACCATGGTGTTCTTCCCCGTCTATGCCGCGCAGTTCGGCGGGCTGTCCGAGGCGCGCGCGCTGCAGGCAACGACCGTCGCGCAGGCGCTGGCGCTGGTCATCGTCCCGCTCGCGGGGTTGGCCAACGACGCTTTCATCCGCCGCCGCACTTTGCTGATGATCGCCTTCGCCGCCGAATTCGCCGTCGCGCTGGCGTTCTTCCTCCTGGCGCGTGACGGCACGCTGGCCGGCTTCGCGCTAGCGCAGCTCGGCTTCGGCGCGATCCTGGCGCTGGTCATGGGCACCGATCCGGCGATGCTGTCCGAGCAATTCCCCGGCGCGTACCGGATGAGTGGCTATTCGGTGGCGTTCAATCTCGGCCTCGGCGTCGCTGGCGGCACCGCGCCGGCGATCGCCACCGCGCTCATCGCCGCCACCGGATTTACCCTCGCGCCGGCCTTCTATCTCATGCTTGCCGCGGCGGCGGCCGGCATCGCCGCCTTTCTGATGGCCGATCGCAGCCGCGAGACGCTACTTTGACCACCGCTTTGTCGCCGTGTCGAGTTTCCGGTCCGTCATGGCAAACCTCCGGTATTATGGCGCATACGCCACAAGCCTAAAGCATGGCGTTAAGTGAGCGCGGCTGCGCGGTGCGCGCTAAATACACCTCAGCTAGTGGCAGCGCATGATTTGACGATACTTTCAGCTTTTGTCAATGGCAGAGAATACAAAAATTCTAGCGTTCTGCGAACCTTCGAATTTAAAGTCGTATGGGTTTTTATATGCTTTAATTTCGAGATCATAAATGCTATCTACAGTGACCCCAGCCGAAAAAACGGTTTCGTAACGTGCCCATATACGGATAAAAAATCTCTTCTTTTTGTCCCAAATCTCTTTAGCAAGGTCACTGGTCATGCTAATTGGTGCGGTTCTAATTGGAACTCCAGATCCTATGGTTACACCAAAATTTACATCCATAACAATTCCTTCAAAGAGATTGTCTATTCTAATTCCAATTTCTGTTTTATGAAAACCTATCAATGCTTTAGCATTTCTCGCGGCGGTATTCCCAACATTCTTAAGAACGCCATGAAATATGAATATCTCATTCAATCTATCTCTGTCCCAGCCCCACGTTGTTTCGACATCCTCAAGAGCAAGATGCGCCTCTTGGGACTTGGTGGCGATGTCGGCGCTCTTCAGTGCAGCTTCGGCGGATTTTTTGGCGGCGTCAGCCGCCCTTTCAGCGGCATCTATAGAGCGCGACCAATCCACTCTTTGATCATCAGCTATCCTACGCAACTCGGCTGTTTCTTTAAACAGCCCGGCCGTCGCCTGATACAGGCGTCGAGTATAAAGAGCGAGAATGCCGGTGAACAAAGCAAGAAGCCAATCAGTCGGCTTATCATACCAATTGGATTCTTGCTTTCCTTTGTCGTCGTTTTCGTTGGAAGCGATTATAGTGATTTTTTTGCACTCTGGGCGATTCCTGCATGGTGTTACGGTTGGTTGGCCGCGATTGTATGGTTCGGGATGCTCCACAAATAAACCGACGATCCCGGTTCCTGCGAGCGCCAATAAAGCAAATAAAGGCCCCCATGCTTTAATTACCATATTCAGAACGCCGATGAGCTAAATATCCGGTATTACGGCGCAAACGCCACAAGCGATTTGGCACGCTATAAGAAACGTGGCCGAAAACGTCCCTCGTGTGAGCTTACTTGCAATCCCGACCTCGGTTTCTTCCAGCCCATGCTCACATAGTCGCCGGAACGGCCTAAGCCTATCCTTCGTGCACCGCGAGCCTTGCCCGCGCCCTCAACTTTTCCGTCTCGCTCTTCAACTGCCCGCAAGCGGCCAAAATGTCGCGCCCGCGCGGGGTGCGCACGGGGCTTGCATAGCCCGCGTCAAACACAATACCGGAAAATTTCTCGATGCGCCCCCAGTCCGAACATTCATAAGGCGCGCCGGGCCAAGGATTGAACGGTATAAGATTGATCTTGGCCGGAATCCCCTTCAAAAGCCGCACCAGTTCCCGCGCGTCGGCGGGCGAATCGTTGATGTCCTTCAGCATCACATATTCGAAGGTGATGCGCCGCGCGTTGGAGGCGCCGGGATAGGCCCGGCAGGCGGCGAGCAGGTCCTTGATCGGATATTTCTTGTTGAGCGGCACGAGCTTGTCGCGCAATTCGTCGCGCACCGCATGAAGCGAGATCGCGAGCATCGCGCCGGTCTCTCGGCCAAGCTCTTCCATGCGCGGCACGACGCCGGCTGTTGAGACCGTGATCCGGCGCTTCGACAACGCGAGGCCGTCGCCATCGGCAAAGACCGCCACGGCATCCCTCACATTGGCGAAATTATAGAGAGGCTCGCCCATGCCCATGAAAACAATATTCGACACCGCGCGAAAATCTTCGCCCGGCACGAAACCATCGTCTGGCGGCAGAGATCCAGGAAAATCCCCAAGTCTTTCCCGCGCGATCAAAACCTGGCAAATGATCTCGCATGCGGTCAAATTGCGGACAAGCTTTTGCGTTCCGGTGTGGCAAAAGGTGCAGCTCAGGGTGCAGCCGACCTGGCTCGATACGCAAAGCGTGCCGCGATCGCTCTCGGGGATATAGACGCATTCGACCTCGGCGCCTTTGTCTTGCGCGCCGGTGGAGTTGAGCCTCAGCAGCCATTTCCTCGTTCCGTCGCGGGAAATTTGCTCCGCGACAATCGTCGGGCGGGCAAGGGTAAAGTGCTCGGCCAAGGCGGCGCGCAAAACCTTGCTGACGTTGCCCATCGCGGCGAAGGAAGTTGCGCCCGCGTGGTAAATCCAGTGCCAGAGCTGCGCCACGCGCATGCGGATTTCGCGCTCCGGCACGCCTGCCTCGGCAAGCGCCAAAGCAAGCTCGCGCCGGGTGGCGCCCGCAAGCGAAACACGGCCGCGATGGGCCCGATCGTCAATCTCTGCAAGAGGTTCGGCGAGCGTGGACATGATTGGGGCGCGCTTTTAGCATGGCGGCCGGAATTTCTCCAGGATTTGTCCGGCCGGTAGCAGGGCAATCGGGCGCAGCCACTGGTCCGTGGCGAACAGCCTGCGTTATACCCCGGATGCCGCGGCATTACCGGCGAGCCTCGTGGCGTAGCGGGCCATTAGATCGACTTCGAGATTGATTTCATCGCCCGCGCGCCTTTCGCCCCAGGTCGTGACTTTAAGCGTGTGCGGAATGAGCAGCACCGAAAAACCATTGCCTTCCACCAAGTTGACCGTCAGCGACGTGCCATCGAGCGCGACGGACCCTTTTTCCGCGATGAAACGCGCGAGTTCATGCGGAGCCCTGATGTCGATGCGCCGCATGCCATCGAAATCCGCGATCGCGACGATTTCCACCACTCCGTCCACATGCCCGGTCACGATATGGCCGCTAAGTTCGTCGCCTAGTTTGAGCGGGCGTTCGAGATTGAGTTCTCGTGCCTGTCTTCCAGTTCCGCGCGGTCGTGCGGGCGAGAGTTTCCGCCCCGACATCGACCTCGAACCAACTGCGATTGCCGTTTTCGCCACAAGCGACGACGGTCAGGCACGCTCCGCCGCAGGCGATCGATGCGCCAGTTGCGATCGTCCCGGCCGGATAGGAACAGGCAATGCGCAGATGGTTTAACTTGTCCCCCGCGTCAACCCGTTCCACCTCGCCGACATCGCTCACAAGACCCGTGAACATTTATGGCACTCTTTCGTACCGGGTCAGCCGGTCGGCGCCGATCATTCGAAGTCTCGACAGCGCGGTAATGCAGCGGATCGGCAAGCAGGGCGGCGGTGTCCGCGTCGAGGCCTAAAACGCCGTCCCGGCCGAGAGGTTCCGGCGCGGCGAAGATAAAGACTTCATCGGCGAGCCCCTCCCCGATCAATCCCGCCGCCACGCGCGGGCCGCCCTCGCTGAAAATCCGGGTCAAGCCGCGCGCGGCCAAGAGTTCCAACGCGGCACGAAGATCGACGCGCCCCGCCGTGTCGCGGCGCACATGGGCGACCTCGATGCGGGCCTCGCGCAACCGCTTGGCACTCGCTTCGCTTGCTCCGTCGCCGGCGATGGCCAGGGTAGGAATCCTCGCCGCCGTGGCGGCAAGCCGCGCAACCGCCGGCAGACGAAGATCGCTGTCGAGCACCACGCGCAAAGGCGTACGGTCTTCGAGGCCGGGAAGCCGCACGCTCAATAGGGGATCGTCCGCAAAGATGGTGCCGATGCCGGTCAACACCGCATCGTGCATCGCGCGGATAACATGCACGAGCCCATTCGCCGGCGCGCCCGTAATGACGAGACGCGGATCGCCGGCTGGTCCCGCGGCAAAAAAATCCGCCGTCACGGCGAGCTTCAATGTGACCATCGGGCGCTTGCGGGTAACTCGCAAAAAATGGCCGCGATTGGCCCGCAGCGCCTCTTCCGCGAGCACGCCGCGCGTCACTTCAATGCCGGCGTCAGTCAAGATTTGCACGCCCGAACCGCATGCGCGGGGATCGGGATCGTCGACGGCATAGACCACCCGGCCAATTCCCGCCGCGATAATCGCATCCGTGCACGGCGGTGTCTGCCCATGATGGCTGCACGGTTCCAACGTCGCATAGAGCGTCGCGCCGTGGGCTTGCGCCCCCGCCTCGCGCAAAACCTCGGTTTCCGCATGTGGGCGGCCGCCGGGCTTGGTCCAGCCGCGCGCCACGATGACGCCATCCTTGACGATGAGCGTGCCTACCGCGGGGTTTGGCGCGCAAAGCCCGAGCCCGCGCCGCCCAACCGCGAGAGCCGCGGCCATGAATCGCGCGTCCGCGCAAGATTGGATCATGCCAGGCCCGGCGAACGCGCAATTTCCGAAGGCGGTGCTGTTTCGTCTTCGGGGTCCTCGCCCTCGCCATTCGCGAGTTCGTCGATCAACGTGTTGAAGTCCCGCGCTTCGCGAAAGTTGCGATAGACCGAGGCGAAGCGCACATAGGCGACGCTGTCGAGCCCGCGAAGACCTTCCATGACGAGCTCGCCGATCCGGCCGCTCGGAATTTCGCTCTCGCCCTGACTTTCGAGCTGGCGCACAATTCCATTGGCCATCCGCTCGATCCGGTCCAGCTCGACGGGCCGCTTGCGCAAGGCGACCTCAATCGAGCGCACAAGCTTTTCGCGGTCGAAAGGCACCCGCCGGCCGGATTTTTTCAAGACCATCAGTTCGCGCAATTGCACGCGCTCGAACGTCGTGAACCGGCCGCCGCAATCGGGACAGGCCCGGCGGCGTCGAATGGCCGACGCATCGCCGGCCGGGCGGGAGTCCTTGACTTGGGTATCGAGACTGCCGCAATAAGGGCACCGCATGGCGGACCGGCCTCAAAGCATGATCTTATAAAACGCGGCCAGAGTTCGCGATATACCTTAAGACGCAAACGATCCTCGGCCTCAATAGATCGGGAATCGCTCCGTCAATTCGCGTGCGCCTGCCTTGACTTTGGCTTCGACAGCGGCATTGCCCGGCTCGCCGTGCTTGGCCAAGCCGTCCAAGGTTTCGCCGATCAGTTCGCCGACTTTTTTGAATTCGGCGATGCCAAAACCGCGCGACGTCGCGGCCGGCGTGCCTAACCGGATGCCGGAGGTCACCATGGGGCTCGCGGTATCGAACGGCACGCCGTTTTTGTTGCAGGTGATCCCGGCGCGGCCAAGGCTCGCCTCCGCCGCCTTGCCGGTGAGCTGGTTTGGTCGCAGATCGACCAGCATCAGATGATTGTCGGTGCCGCCGGTGGTAATGGCGTATCCGCGATCATTGAGCGTCGCGGCAAGCGCCTTGGCGTTGTCGGCAACCTGCCTCGCGTAAAACTTGAATTCCGGCCGGAGCGCCTCGCCGAAGGAGACCGCCTTGGCCGCGATCACATGCATCAGAGGGCCGCCCTGGAGGCCAGGAAATATCGCCGAATTGATTTTTTTGGCGATCGCCTCGTCATTGGTGAGAACCAATCCTCCGCGCGGGCCGCGCAAGGTCTTGTGGGTCGTCGAGGTGACGACATGGGCATGAGGGAGCGGCGAAGGATGCACGCCGCCCGCGACAAGACCCGCGAAATGCGCCATGTCGACGAAAAAATAAGCGCCAACCGAATCCGCTATCGCCCGGAACCCGGCAAAATCCCAATACCGTGGATAGCCCGAGCCGCCGGCGATGATGAGCTTCGGCTTGTGCTCCGCCGCGAGCCGCGCGACCGATTCCATGTCGATTCGATTGTCGTCGCGCCGAACCCCATAGGCAACCGGCTTGAACCATTTTCCGGAGACATTCACCGGCGAGCCATGGGTCAGATGGCCGCCCGCGGCAAGGTCGAGCCCCATAAACGTATCGCCCGGCTGCAATAGCGCGAGAAACACCGACTGGTTGGCTTGGCTGCCGGAATTTGGCTGCACATTCGCGAATTTGCAGTCGAACAGCCGGGTCACGCGCTCGATCGCCAGAGTCTCGGCGATATCGACGAATTGGCAGCCGCCGTAATAACGCCGGCCGGGATAGCCCTCGGCATATTTGTTGGTCAAAACCGAGCCCTGCGCTTCGAGCACGGCCTTGGAGACGATGTTTTCGGAGGCAATCAGCTCGATTTCATGCCGCTGGCGGCCGAGTTCCAGCTCGATCGCCTTGGCGATTTCGGGATCGGCGTCAGTGAGCCCCGCCGCGAAAAATGGGTTCGGGGCGGTACGGCTGGCGACGGTTTGGCTCATGCTTCGAGTTCCTGCGATAGCGGCTAGGGATAGTAGAGGGATAGGGATAGCATGTCGTTTTGCCCGCGTGAAGCCGCTGGCGTAGCGTCCGATGCTAAAGTGCCTCTACGGGAAAAACCCACCCAAAGCACGGCAATTGGCTTTGTCCGGTTTTTCGGTCTAATCTTACAAGGCCTCATACAGCGGGCGGCCTTGGAACGAGTGGGATCGCGCGGAAAATTGGTGCTTTTGGCGGTTTTTAAAAATGGTTTCGTGGCTTTCGTCGCTATTGGAAATTTTCAAGGATTCTGACGGCCATTGGAACTGGCCCTGGATCGGCACCGTAATACTCGCGGTGGGCACCGCAATAGCTGCGGTCGCACAAGGGATATGGGCCGTCTTTATATTTTTGCGCAAAATATTTTTGCGCAAAAAGCCGAATGACGAGAACGGCGGCGGCACGAGCGTTGCGCTGCCGGGAACTGGAATTGCGTCGGCCGGCAATACCAGCGTTGGCGGGAATTTCAGTGTCGGGCCGAGCAAAGAACAGATCGAGCAAATTCAAAAGCCCTTGGCCGAACAGCTTGAAACGTGCTGATCGCCAATCTGACCAAAGTGCTGGTGGAAAGAAACCCTTCGGCCGGGCCGGGCGCGGAGCGGGCGGTTGGCGAGGCAGTCCAATCGATCGCGCAAGGCGCGACCGAAGGCGACAGTCGTCTCCAACAAGCGCTCGACCTTTTGAAGGCGAACAAGATCTCCGAGGCGGCGCAACTCCTAAATGCTTTCGCGGAAGACAAGATGGTGCGGATCGAGAAGGACCGGAAGGAAGCGGCAATCGCCTATCGCAACCTCGGTGCCATCGCCGGCCTCGCCGACCCGAAGCGGGCGCTGGAGGCTTACGAGAAAGCACTCGCCCTCGATCCGGACGATGTGCAGAGCTTGTTGGGGGCAGGCTGGATTCAGATCGACTATGGCGATCTCAACAAGGCGCAAGAGCGGCTTGAGCGCGTGCAAAAACTTGCGCAAAGCGATTACCAAACGTCTTACAAATATGCAGCGGCCGGCGGCCTTGGCGAGGTTAAGTACCGGCGTGGCGACCTAACCGGCGCGCTGCAATCCTATAGGGACACCATTCCCATCATCGACCGCCTCGCGAAATCCGATCCCGGCAACGCTGGCTGGCAGCGCGATCTCTCGGTCAGCCACAACAGGATCGGCGGCGTGCAACAGGCGCAAGGCGACCTCGCGGGCGCGCTGAAATCTTATTCCGAAAGCCTCGCCATTAGAGACCGCCTCGCGCAATCCGACCCCGGCAACGCGGGCTGGCAGCGCGATCTCTCGGTGAGCTACAACAAGATCGGCGATGTGCAAGAGGCGCAAGGCGATCTCGCGGGCGCGCTGAAATCTTATCAAGACAGCCTCGCCATTAGAGCCCGCCTCGCGCAATCCGACCCCGGCAACGCGGGCTGGCAGCGCGATCTCTCGGTGAGCTACAACAGGATCGGCGGCGTGCAAGAGACGCAAGGCGATCTCGCGGGCGCGCTGAAATCGTATGAGGCGGACCTCGCCATTAGCGACCGCCTCACGAAATCCGATCCCGGCAACGCTGGCTGGCAGCGCGATCTCTCGGTCAGCCACAACAGGATCGGCGGCGTGCAACAGGCGCAAGGCGACCTCGCGGGCGCGCTGAAATCGTATGAGGCGGACCTCGCCATTAGCGACCGCCTCGCGCGATCCGATCCCGGCAACGCGGGCTGGCAGCGCGATCTCTCGGTCAGCTACGAAAAGATCGGCGACGTGCAAAAGGCGCAAGGCGATCTCGCAGGCGCGCTGAAATCTTATTCCGACAGCCTCGCCATTAGAGACCGCCTCGCGCGATCCGACCCCGGCAACGCGGGCTGGCAGCGCGATCTCTCGGTGAGCTACGAAAAGATCGGCGATGTGCAACAGGCGCAAGGCGATCTCGCGTGCGCGCTGAAATCGTATGAGGCGGACCTCGCCATTAGCGACCGCCTCGCGCGATCCGATCCCGGCAACGCGGGCTGGCAGCGCGATCTCGCGGTGACCTCTGGCAAGCTGGCGTTGGTGCACCGGCAGTTGGGCGACAGCGCGAAAGCGCGCGACTATTTGCGCCGCAGCCGAGAAATCATGGCGCGGCTGACAAAACTCTCGCCGGACAATGCCCAGTGGAAACAAGGTCTCGCCAAGTTTGACCGGGAAATCGCGGAGCTCGCGAAACGGTAAAAGCTGTTGCGACCGCTGATCATGGAACCTGTGCCTTCATCCTTCGAGACGCTTGTTTCGCAAGCTCTCTCCAGTCGCCCGCTTCCATCGCGTCCGCTTCCTCTCGCCTTCGCGGCTACGTCGAACCGGCTTCCGCCGGACGCACCTTGCCTTCGTCGCGTTCCCCTTCCATCCCTTCGGGCGGGGAACGCTCGCAATTTAGGCTCGCTGCTTTCGCCGTCGACGCCGCTCTCGGTTCGCTTCTCGCAATGACGGCGGAGCCGCCGCAATGGTGCCCGAGGGAATGCGATAGGTCTTGACTATGCCGGTCAGCTCCTCGGGCGCGATCGACGCCTGCGCCGTGGAACCGGGCGCTCCCGCTCCCATGGCAAAGGCGCTGATCGCCAAGGCCGCGAGTGTCGAACTCATTTTCTCGCCCCTGCTCTTACCCCTGCCTTTGTTCCAACCTATTTTCCGGGCGATGGCGGCGCCCCCTAATGGAGGCAACAAGTGCGGGAACGCCGTCGCACATGCTCGCTGAACTATTGAAGGGAAGCGGTACCGCCTCGTCGACATCCTCCAAAACTGCTCGAACCATACTCTGGCGTGCTCGGATATCCCTGACGAGAACATCGAGCAGCGCATCCGCAGCACCGGAATGTCCCACCCGAAGGGTTCGAAAGTCTTGTCCGCGATTGCCCTTCCTCGGGACGTTGGACATGTAGAATGCAACGAGAGGACGACGATACTTCTGGGCCATCTTTAGAGGAGTGGAACGGGTCGGCGTATCCTCGCCTGCTTCAAGCGCAGCTAACCGCTGTGCGGCATCAACGCCGTGGCTGTCGTGAATACTCCTCCGCCGCTTCCTCCAGGAGAGGCCGGCGGATTCGCGCGCCCAGGAAAGGATCTTAGGTTCACACTTGGCATGGTGTGAGGCTACCAGTTAAGCTCGCCCTCGCCGATACATAACGTCGCGCGGCAGTCAGTCTTACACGTAAAGCCTGCCGCCTTTTTCCAAAAACTCGGCGCTCTTTTCCGCCATGCCTTTGTCGCGCTCAGCCAACGCCAAAACTTCCTCGCGCAGATCCTGGGTGATCTTCATCGAGCAGAATTGCGGCCCGCACATCGAACAGAAATGCGCGGTTTTATGCGCCTCTTTCGGCAGCGTTTCGTCGTGAAACAGCCGCGCCGTATCGGGATCGAGACCGAGGTTGAACTGATCCTGCCAGCGGAAATCGAAACGTGCCCGGGAAATCGCATCGTCGCGAATTTGCGCCGCCGGATGCCCCTTGGCGATATCGCCGGCGTGCGCCGCGATGCGATACGTGATCACTCCAACCTTCACGTCGTCGCGATCCGGCAGGCCAAGGTGTTCCTTCGGCGTCACATAGCAGAGCATGGCGCAGCCAAACCAGCCGATCATCGCGGCGCCAATGCCGGACGTGATGTGATCGTAACCCGGCGCGATATCAGTGGTCAGCGGCCCCAGCGTATAGAACGGCGCCTCGCCGCATTCGGCAAGCTGCTTTTCCATATTGATCTTGATTTTGTGCATCGGCACATGGCCGGGACCCTCGATCATGACCTGACAGCCCTTGGCCCAAGCAATCCTGGTCAGCTCGCCGAGCGTTTCGAGCTCGGCGAATTGGGCGCGGTCGTTGGCATCGGCGATCGAGCCCGGCCGCAGACCATCGCCCAGCGAGAAGGAAACATCATATGCGCGCATGATGCCGCAAATCTCGTCGAAGCGCTCGTAGAGAAAACTTTCCTTGTGATGGGCGAGGCACCAGCGCGCCATGATCGAGCCGCCGCGCGAGACGATGCCCGTGGTGCGCTTGGCGGTGAGCGGCACATAGGCGAGGCGCACACCGGCATGGATCGTGAAATAATCGACGCCCTGCTCGGCCTGCTCGATCAAGGTATCGCGAAAAATTTCCCAGGTGAGTTTTACCGGATCGCCGTCCACTTTTTCGAGCGCCTGATAGATCGGCACCGTGCCGATCGGCACCGGCGAATTGCGCATGATCCAGTCGCGGATATTGTGGATATTGCGCCCGGTCGAGAGATCCATGACGGTGTCGGCGCCCCAGCGGATCGCCCAGACCATTTTCTCGACTTCCTCGGCGACGGAAGACGTCACCGCCGAATTGCCGATATTGGCATTCACCTTGACGAGGAAATTGCGGCCGATGATCATCGGCTCGAGTTCCGGATGATTGATGTTGGCGGGGATGATCGCGCGGCCCCGCGCGATTTCGTCGCGCACGAATTCCGGCGTCACAAAGGAAGGGATCGCGGCGCCAAAGCTTTCACCATCCGTGAGCCGTGCCTCCGCGTCTTCGAGCATCTGTTCGCGGCCGAGACTTTCCCGCGCCGCGGCAAAAATCATCTCTTCCGTGATGATGCCGGCGCGGGCAAATTCATATTGGGTGACGGAGCCATCGCCAACGCCCCTGCGCGGCAGCCTGTTCGCGGGGCAGGGCGGCACCAGGCGGCCCGGCGTGGCGCCGCCATTATCCTCAGACCGCACCGCGCGCCCGGCATAGATATCGAGTCCTTGGCGGCGCGCGAGCCAGGGCTCGCGAATGGGGGCAAGACCTTGCGAGAGATCGATTGAAACCGCGTCCTGCGTGTAGGGCCCCGAGGGGTCGTAGACTCTCACCGGCGGCTCGTTCGCGGAAGGATCGAGCGCGATTTCACGGAACGGGACCGCGATGTCCGCGCGGCCTCGCGGATGATGATAGATCTTTTTCGAACCCGGCAACGGCCCGCAGGTCACGCTTCGCGGAACGAGGTTTTGCGGCTTGTCCAAGATATTCATCGCGATCCTCCGCTCTGGGCTTCTTCCGGCGAGGCGGGAGGCGGATGCTAAGCGGCCCAAGGCGGAGCTCGTCTTTGCTTTGCCGGTCCCTGCGCTGGCATTACCCAGATTCAGGTTCTACGGGTTTGATCTCAGCCGCCGTTTCCGGCAGCACCCCATGGCGAGTCGCCAAGTATAGGCCGCGCGGAGGGATCGGGCAAGCGGCGTTTTGAATTTCCGCTCCCGTGCTAGGAGCGGATACTGGCGCCGGATGCGACCGCAGCCGATATTCGGCAGTTCGCAACGGTCCCGACCGTGATCGTGCGCGAACGAGAAGTACTTTCTTCCCTTGATGATCCAACGGTCCCTGATTCGTTACACTTCGCATCGGAATCACGCCCAGGTCGAGGTCTTGGCGTTGCCAAAGACTGTCGAAAAGGACATTCTCAGCCTTGAGGGCGCCGTTATCTGGCGGATGCAGGACGAAACGACAAAGAACGCGGCCGCCAGCGCCAGCAGTTCCATCCCAACGTCGTCCTCCTTTAGAAAAGACGAGCGCTGCGCTCTGGCGGTAGCGACCGACCGGCGGCTCTCGAATAGGAAATTGCGCTCATGAAGATAAACGGCCGCCATTACCGAACAATCTGGCTAAACGCGGACGGGCGAAGCGTCGAGGTCATCGATCAATCCAAGCTGCCGCACTCTTTCGAGACGCAGACGCTCAGCTCTTTCGGTGACGCCCTAGAGGCGATCAAGAACATGATCGTGCGCGGAGCGCCGTTGATCGGGGTGACTGGGGCCTATGGCTTGGCGCTCGCCGTCGCCGACGACCCGGCTGACAATGCCATCGAAACCGCCTATGCCGAATTGCTTGGATCGCGGCCTACCGCCGTCAATTTGCGTTGGGCGCTGGACCGCTTGCGCGATCGTCTCTTATCTACGCCGCCGCCAATGCGGCGCCCGCTTGCTTATAGCGAAGCCGCGGCGATCGCCGATGAGGACATACGGTCTTGTCACGCGATCGGCGACTATGGCGCGGCGCTCATAAGCGCGGCGGCGCCCCGGTGTCCTGATCGTCCAGTGAATATTCTCACTCACTGCAACGCCGGCTGGCTGTGCGCGGTCGACTGGGGAACCGCGCTCGCGCCGATATACAAGGCAGCCCGCGCTGGCGTCGCCGTGCATGTGTGGGTGGACGAAACACGGCCCCGGAACCAAGGCGCTAGCCTAACCGCGTTTGAGCTTCTCGGGGAGGCGATCCCACATACAGTTATCGCTGACAATACTGGCGGTCATTTGATGCAGCATGGTCTCGTTGATTTGTGCATCGTCGGCAGCGACCGCACCACGCGCGCAGGAGACGTCTGCAACAAAATTGGCACTTATCTGAAGGCGCTGGCCGCGCACGACAATAGCGTGCCTTTCTATGTCGCCCTGGCGAGTTCAACGATCGATTGGCGCATAAGCGATGGCCTTAGGGAAATTCGGATTGAAGAACGCGATCAAAGTGAAGTGACCCATATTTGTGGACGCACGGAACACGGCGAGACCGCTCGCGTGCGCTTGACGCCACATGGCTCGCCGGCGCGTAATTTCGGCTTCGATGTGACGCCCGCGCGTATGGTTTCAGCCCTCATCACCGAACGGGGCGCCTGCGCCGCGAACGAAGCGGCGCTGCGGAGCCTGTTCCCCGACCTCGCAAATTCCGCATGACGCCGTCTTATCAGCCGCGCGGCGGCTTGACTCCATAATTCTTAAATCTCTCAATCGTCCGCGCAATCTCATCGTCCGGCAACACGACGGGCGTTCCGGCCAACGAGGCAAGATAATAGATTTTCGCGAGCGCCTCCAGCTCGACGGCTCGCCACAATGCTTGGTCCAGGTTGGAGCCCGTGACGATCGCTCCATGATTCCCGAGCAAAACGCCATGCGCTCTCCCAAGACCCGCCACGGCGAGTTGGGACAATTCGGCAGTTCCGTACGGCGCGTAATCCGTACAACGGATTCGGTTGTCGCCGAACGCCGCGATCATGTAGTGCGCGGCGGGAATATCGCGCCGCAATACGGAAAGTGTCGTCGCGTAAAGCGGATGCGTATGCACCACGGCGTTCACGTCCCTTCGCGCGCGCAAGATGTCGCGGTGGAAGCGCCATTCTGTCGAAGGCTCAAGAGGCCCCTCAAAAGCTAGATCGGATTCAACAAGCGAGACGATAGCGATCATTTCCGGCGTCATCGTCGTGTAAGGGATGCCGCTCGGCGTGATCAGCATGGCGTATCCGTCGCGCACGGAGATGTTGCCAGCCGTTCCCTGATTGATTCCGAGGGCGTTTATCTCGCGGCCAGCTCGGACAATTGAGTCGCGTATGGCCGAGCAGGACACTGAACATAATTCCGCTGTGAGGGGCATAGACTGGGATTAATCCTGGTGCGGAAGGCGACGAAACGCGCGCGATCCGCGCCACGCTACCGTTCATCATTTTGGCTCGATCCGGTTTTGCGCGCAAGGCGGACCCAGCGCGTCTGCATCGGGGTTCTAAGTACCGTGAGGCGGCCGCCGTTCCCGGATCTCGCCGCGATTTTGATCTTTTCAAACGCCAGCAGCGTCGATCGCCTTGGCACGCTGGAGCGCCGGGCGGGCGAGGCAGCGGTCGACATACGCGCGTAGCGCCGGCCGCGAAGGAACAAGCCTAAAAATATCGATCCCGAAATAAAGGTCTGAGCCGATAATGACGTCGGCCGCCGAGAATTTTTCGCCGAGCAGCCACGGACCTGTGGCAACCGCCGCCTCAACCACGTCGAAGACTCTGTCAAAATCGCCAAACCCCGCCGACTCGGGCCTCAACTTGACATCGCCGAACTTCGCCAAAAAGGCCTGCTCGACACAGCCCGGCGAGAAAAACAGCCATCGCAGGTAACGCCCGCGCGCGGGATCCCCAACCGGCGGGGCAAGGCCCGCTCCAAGATGAGCTTCCGCGACGTAGGCGCAAATGGCGCCAGATTCCGCGACCGCAAGAGGCCCGTCGGTCAGCGCGGGAACCTTCGCCATCGGGTTGATCGCGCGAAATTCCGCGCTTTTTTGTTCGCCGGCCGACAGATCGAGCCGGACGCGCTCATAGGAAACGCCCGCTTCCTCGAGAACCCAGAGAGCACGCAGCGAACGCGTGCGCGGCGCCCAATAGAGTTTCATCATCTGTACCTCCGTCAAAAAACCTCACACATGCTCCACCGCGACGATGCCTGGGATCGCCTTGAGCGCGCCCGCGACTTGCGGCGAAACGGAAAATTTGCCCGGCAACTTCACTTCGACCTCGCTGCTGTTCGTGAGAAGCACCAGCGACACTTCACCATCGCCCCGCGCGCTGAGACGCCGCGCGATTTCGCCCAGCGGATCCTTGTCGCGCAAATAAACGCGCAGCCCCTTGCCGATCCGATTCGCCGCGCTGTCCAAGGGTTCCACCGAAACGATGCGGGCCCGCACGTCCTCGCCTTCAAGCGCTGCTTGCAGGCCAACGAGCACGCAGGCGCCTTTCTCCAAGGAATTGCGATATTGATTGAGACCTTCCTGAAACAAAATTGCTTCATATTGGCCGGATTGATCCGAGAGGTTAACGATCCCCATTTTCGCGCCGGATTTGGTCCGGCGCTCGTGCCGCTCAAGCACTGTCGCGGCGAGCCGCGCGGCAGACGCGCCCTGCTTGACCGCACGGGCGAACTCGGCCCAGCGCTGCACCCGCAGCCGGGCGAGGATCGCGGCATAGGCATCGAGCGGATGCCCGGACAGAAAGAACCCGGCCGATTCGAATTCACGCCGCAGCCTCTCGGTAAGCGGCCAAGGCGCGACCTTCGGCAACACGATAGCATCGGGAGTTTCGCCGCCGAACAGCACGCTCTGCCCGGCAAGCCGCTCGTCCTGGCGCCGCTGCGCCGCGGCGAGAATGGATTCCGCGCCCGCATGGACCAGCGCGCGGTTGGGCTCGAGTTCGTCGAAGGCGCCGGCCGAGGCGAGGTTTTCGAGGATGCGCTTATTGATCTCGCGCGGATTAAGCTTTGCCGCGAAATCGGTCAAATCGCGAAATGCCGGCCTCGAAGGGCGAGCCGTTTCGCCACTGCCGTTGATCGCCGCAAGCCCCCGCGCTTGCGCCTCGCCAACGCCCTTGATCGCCGAGAGGGCGTAGCGGATCGCCGGTTCGCCGTCGCATTCGGCGGGCTCGAAATCGGCACCCGATGTCTGCACCGACGGTGGCAGAACCTTGATACCGAGGTGCCGCGCCTCGTTGCAGAATTCGGCAAGCTTGTCGGTGTTCGATTTGTCTAGCGTCATCGAAGAAGCGAGGAATTCGACCGGATAAGTGGCCTTGAGATAGGCGGTCCGATAGGCGATCAGCGCGTAGGCGGCCGCATGGCTCTTGTTGAAACCGTAGTCGGCGAATTTGGCGAGGAGGTCGAAAATCTCGTCCGCCCGCGCCTTATCGAGGCCGCGCTCGACCGCGCCGGTGACGAACCGACTGCGCTGCGCGGCCATCTCGGTCTTGATCTTCTTGCCCATGGCGCGGCGCAAAAGATCCGCCTCGCCGAGCGAAAATCCGGCGAGAACCTGGGCGATTTGCATCACCTGTTCCTGATAGATGATGACGCCAAAGGTCTCCTTGAGGATCGGCGCGATTCTTGGGTGAATGTAGTCCGGTTCTTGCTCGCCGCGCTTCACCGCGCAATAGGCCGGAATATTCGCCATCGGGCCCGGCCGGTAGAGGGCGACGAGCGCGATAATGTCCTCGAAACGGTCGGCACGCATGTCGACCAGGACCTTGCGCATCCCGGCGCTTTCAAGCTGGAAGACACCCACGGTTTCGCCGCGTTCGAGCATCGCGTAGGTTTGTTTGTCGTCGTGTGGAATTTTTTCGAGGTCGACCGCGATCCCGCGCCTCTTCAGAAGTTTGAGGCAGGTTGCGACGATGGTCAGCGTTTTGAGGCCTAAGAAATCGAACTTCACGAGGCCCGCGGCCTCGACCCATTTCATGTTATACTGGGTTGCCGGCATGTCGGACTTCGGGTCGCGGTAAAGCGGCACGAGTTCTTCCAGCGGCCGGCCGGAGATGACAATCCCCGCCGCATGCGTGGACGCATTCGAATAAAGCCCTTCAAGCGACTGTGCGATCTGCAGCATTTTGGTGACGCGGGGGTCCGTATCGGCGGCTTCCTTTAAACGCGGCTCCGACTCGATCGCTTGTTTCAGGCTCACCGGCGCGGCCGGATTCTGCGGCACCAGCTTGGCCAGTTTGTCGACCTGGCCGAGCGGCATCTCGAGGACGCGGCCGGCATTGCGCATCACGCCGCGCGCCAGAAACGATCCGAAAGTAATGATTTGCGCGACTTTATCGTCGCCGTAGCGGCGGCGGACATAGGCAATCACTTCGTCGCGCCTGTCCTGACAGAAATCGATATCGAAATCCGGCATCGAAACGCGTTCCGGATTGAGGAAGCGCTCGAACAAGAGACCGAAGCGAATCGGATCGAGACCGGTGATCGTGAGCGCATAGGCAACCAAGGACCCGGCCCCCGAACCGCGTCCCGGCCCGACGGGAATATCCCGCGATTTGGCGTATTTGATGAAATCCGCCACGATCAAAAAATAGCCGGGGAAATTCATCTTGACGATCACGTCGAGTTCGAAGGCAAGCCGTGCGCGATAATCGCCGGCCGTGAAGCCTTGCGCCGGACCATGCGCGGCAAGACGCGCCGCGAGGCCTGCCTCCGCCTCGGCGCGGAGTTCGTGCGCCTCCTCTTCGATCCCGCCGATCACGGCAAAACGTGGCAGAATCGGTTGGCGCGTCGACGGCCGGAAGGCGCAACGCAATGCGATCTCGACGCTGTTGCGGGGCGCCTCCGGAAGGTTGGCAAAAAGCGCGATCATTTCCGCGCGCGTCTTGAAACGATGCTCGGGCGAAAGCTGGCGGCGGGCGCCGTCACTTACGACGGTTCCGTCCGCGATGCATATCAAGGCATCGTGCGCTTCACAGTCCGAGGCCGCCGCGAAAAACACCTCGTTGGCCGCAACAAGCGGAAGCGAGGCGCGATAGGCGAGATCGAGGAGACACGGTTCGATCGCGCGTTCGGAGGAAAGGCCGTGGCGCTGGATTTCGACATAGAGGCGGCCGGGAAAAAATCTCTCAAGCGCCGCCGCGCGGGCGAAGGCCAGTTCCGGCCGGTCATGGGCGAAGGCTCGGTCGAGAGGACCGCTTGGGCCACCCGTGAGCGCGATCAGCCCTTGGGTTCGCCCTTCGAGACGGAGAAGGCGGACATGCGGCGGATCTCCAGGTTCTGGATCGAGCCAGGTGCGTGAGGCAATGTGCATCAGGTTCGCATAGCCGGCGGCGTCCTTTGCCAAGAGCACGATGGATGCGTGGCAAGCGCTCGCCGTGCCGCGCGGAGACATTGCCGCGCCGTCTTGAAAGTCGATGGTGATTTGCAGGCCAGGGATTGGCTGCACCCCTTCGTTCGCCAGTTTCTCGGAAAACTCCAGGGCTCCGAAGAGATTGTTCGAATCGGTAATCGCGAGCGCTGGCATCGCATCGGCGAGGGCAAGCCTGGCGAGCTTGGCGACCGGCACCGCCCCCTCGCGCAGGGAATAGGAGCTGTGCACATGCAGATGCACGAAGCCAACATCGCCGAGGATGCGGCTTTGGTCGTCGGCGCCGGTGCAATCCGGATTATTGCCGTGCGCGTGCGCGATCATTGCTTTCGTACCAATTTGCCGTCCACACGGCCAAGCCGCGACCCTTTTTTCCCCCGCCGCCGGGTTCCCGCCGCCGCACTCCGTTGCGCCCACAACCAGGCATGCGTGACCTTGGCCTCGCCATGGCCAAATGGCCGCCTCCGGCAGGTCATGGCGTAACCCATCGCTTCCCTCAAGCCAAGGACGCCAAGACGACGGTGCCCTTGAACCCAGTTCGAGTTGCCGGAGGGCGGCAAAAAACTCGGCCGATATCGGTAAAAGCAGCGGATGCAAACCAGACACCCGAACGCGCTTCGATTTGCCTTCGTACGGACGAATCCGCTTAATCGAACACGACGCCGGGAAGACGGCTGGAGACATTGTCGGTCTCCACCAGAACAGACTCTATAACCTCCACTTTCGCCCTACCGCTCTAAGATTCGACGAAGTAGCCGCTCGGCCAACAGAAATGCCAACAATTTTTGGCGGTGCCCTTGCTTGAAGTCCCGGCAATCCGTTGTCGCCGTTCCCTCCGCATTGGATAAAGAACAGCGATTCCAAAACTAGGAAATTTTGCGGATTCCCAAATCGATGGAAAAATAATTCTTGGGAGGGATGAAGCCGTTGCCATCCCTGTTTTAAGTTTTGCGAGCCTTGTGCGGAGGTTTTCCGGATGGCCGGGCGGGACACGGCGGCAACCTCGCGATGGCCGGTTTCGGTCGCCCGGCGGTTGCGATGTTGGTCATCCAAAGCAGCTCTTCTTTGTCCGCCCCGCGCCCAGGAAACAAGGGCACGGACGCTCTCAACCGCCAGACGCTGTTCGGGATCGGCAAAATTGCGTCCGGCAATTGCATCCGCGACAGGCTGGACGCGGCCAATCCGGCGCCGTCGCGGCCCTGCTTCGCGCGGCTGGAAAAGCGCTTGGCCAAGCCGCCCCCGCGGCCGGCCTTTGCAAGACTTATCCGGCAGAACCCTGATCGCCCGCGACGGAACGGAATATTCCGGCGCGCAAAGGCGCGGCTGCCCGCACTGTCGGGCGCGCCAGCGCGCCAACCGCAAGAGCGAGCGTTATCCCGCCATGCTGGCGGCGACGGCCGTGGCGCCCGGCCATTCCGGGGGCGTGCCGCGCGCGGTTTATCGCGCCAGGACGGCGCAGGCCAACCAGGATTCTGACGTGCAAGCGCGCCAACCGCTGGTTTCGCCAACATCGCGAACGGCGCCGGCCCTCGCATCCCGTTTATCGCGGCGCCGATCGGTTCGCGGGTCAGCCGATCGCCATGATGGCCAGACGACGGCGACGCTTTTCGCTTCGCCGCCAGGAAAGCTCGCCCAAGGCGCGGGACGGCTTCAGCAAGGGCGCGAAGCAAGGGCGCCGAGGCTTCGCGCCGCGCGGAAAAACGTCGCAGCCGCGACAAGCCCGAGACATTGCGCTAGCGCTGGATCGAGGCCGTGCCGCGGCGCGCCGACGGGAGCTTCAACGTAAGGACGCGACGGCGGTCAGCGGGATCGGGGTTGCGATTTTAGCCACCACGGGTCGCGGCAAATAGGCCATGGCGTGGGTCGTCAGCCGGCCCGTTTCCACGGCCAATGTCGAAGCGGTCATTGCTTGCGGCAAGGGGAGAATGGAAAATCGCGCCCGCAAGCTTCAACGTGATGAACAATCGCGGCTGTGAACGCGCGCCCGGCCAGGCGCGCGGTTCCTGGCGACGACGATCACGGCCTATCGCGACCCGCGAAGCCTTCGTCTCGACCGATATCGGCTGGCTGCAGGAACAGCATCGAAGGCCGGGGTTGCAGGCGATCGCCAAAATCACCTGCATCCGCGAAGGCGCTGGCAAAACCTCCACCGTAACGGCCGATTACCTGTTCAGCAGCCACGCGTCGGTCGAGCGCGCCAACGACGTCGGGCGCACCCATTGGGGCGTCGAAAAACCGCTTGCATTGGTGCCTCGACGTGGTCATGGATGAGGACAGCATGGACAACGGGCCGCACAATCTCGCCGTCTGCGCCACATGGCCCTCAATGTCCTGCGCAAGGACGAGACCAAAAGCTCGTTACGCGCAAAATTCAAAAAAGGCTGCCTGGAACACCGACTATCTCTTCAAGCTCATCCCCCTTTTTTGCAACGCGATAACCTTGGGCTCCGCCGCTTCCTTGCTTACATAAATTTCTTGCATAAAATTTAGGTTTGTGTTTTCAATTATGTTCAAACGTTACTCCTGCGATAACCTTGGGCTTTGCCGGTTCCGTACTTGCATAAATGTTCTTGCATAAAATTTAGCTTTGTGTTTTCAATTACGTTCAAACGTTACTCTTTTTTCACAAGTCCCCGGTAGACGCGATCTAGGACAAGCCGGTATTGATTGATGGCGCCTGCGCCGGGGCGCATTTAAGCGAGGGAGTCGTGCAACCGCGAGCTTTTCGTCATTCTCTGAACCACACGCTCGCGTTCATTCGGGACCTCGATCGTGCGCGCAACCTCGAGGATGTTGCGGCCCAGGTGATGCGTCATGTCGCGCCATTCGGCGTCGAACATATGGTTGCCAGCACAATCCCAGGGCCTCAATCGAGTCGCAAGGACCAGCTGGGACAATTGTTGCTCAACCGTTGGCCGGGGGAATGGGCAAATCGGTATGCTTCACGTGGCTACGTGGCCTATGATGCTACGATACGCCGGATGATATCGTCTCCGGAGCCGTTCAGATGGAACGAATTGGGTCCGCTGGTCCAGGACAATCCAAACGCGCGCCGCGTTTTGGATGAAGCCACCGAGTTCAATTTAAAGGAAGGATTTGGTTTATCGCTCCAAACCCTCGATAAGCAAACTGTCGGGTTTTCGGCTGGTGGACGGCACACCGATATGAGCCCTGATACGCAAGGCATGTTGACACTCATCGCGACCTACGCCATAGGACGCGCGATCGCCTTGAAGCAGGAAAACGTTTCGGGCGCGCCGATAATCCTCTCGGCGCGCGAGCGCGAGGCGTTGCAATGGGCAGCAGAAGGAAAAAACGATTGGGAAATCGGCGAGGTCATGAGCATCTCCGAGCACGGAGCCGATAAGCACATGCGGTCGGTCCGCACGAAACTCGGAGCGATCAACCGCACGCAAGCAGTCGCCGAAGCGATCCGCCGGGGGTTGATCGCGTAAAGGTACGCGACCGCGTACTACCCACACCCTCCGTAAATCCGGCATTCTCAGGTCACTGCGCGGGAGGATGCCTCCGACAAGTGACATTTGGCATCTTCCGGACTTTAAACCCTGGAGAATGTCAGTGATTCACATTGTAACTCCCGACAACAAGTCTTTTTATCGTGACGAGATGGAGCAAGCCTATCGTTTGCGGCATCAGGTGTTTGTCAAGGAAATGGGCTGGCACAATCTCGCCAAGCCCGACGGACGCGAGATCGATCAATTCGACGACAAACATGCGGTGCATATGCTCTATATCGAGGAAGGAAAGGTTCTCGGCTATCAGCGCATGCTTCCTTCAACTCGTCCGCATTTCCTTTCGGAAGTCATGCCGGAGCTTTGCGAGGTCGATCGACCAGTCGGTGCCCACATTTGGGAATGGACACGTTTCTGCGTCGCGCGAGAACGCCGCGAAAAAGGTCGAGCCGTATGTCCTATCACCAATCAGCTGCTGAGCGCCGCGGTGGAATGGGGTTTGGAATGCGGAATCTCGCAGTTGATCATCGAGACTAACCCGATTTGGCTGTTACGAATGGTTCAGCTGCATTTTCGTCCGACGCCTTTGGGGATGCTGCACACGATTGACGGACAGGACGTCATCGCGATCATAGCCACGTTCAACTCGCGAACTCTTTCGCGCCTGCGCGAAATGAGGGGCACCCAGACAAGGAAAATCGAACCCTTCGCTCCCCAGCCCGCTCTGCTGCAAGCCGCCTAAGGCAGGCGTCGGTTTCTTTTGACCTTGGTCGGCGGCGGCCGCCGCCGACTTGCTTAGCCGCAGGGGAAGAATTCCCAACCGCTTGACAGAGTAAGCTGAGCGGCGAATCTTCCTGTAGAGGCTATTTTGTGAATATGGGAATACATGGGAATACAAGAGCCGATGATCTTCTCTCGCGGCAGGGGCTTTGTGGATGCCGGCGAATTTAAGCGGCTCGCCGAAAGCTGTGTCTTTATTCCAGGCGTGGGGGCCATCGGCCAGTCGCTGCTTCAGAATCTTGTAAGGTGCGGCGTCGGTCGGTTCATCATTGCCGACTTTGATACCTTTTCTTCCGAAAACCTCGCGTCTCAAGTTCTCTGTACCACGGCTTCTCTGGGCCTCAGCAAGGTAAGCGTCGCCCGCGACTTCATCTTAGCCGTGAACGGCTCCGCCCAAGTGCAAACGTACGAAGCGGAATGGAGCGAAGTTGCAACCCTGAAGAACATCCTCAAGCAGTGCGACGTTGTGCTTCCGGGAGTCGACGCACTTGGTCCTGGGATGCTGTTGTACCGCGCCGCCCGGGAAGCCAAGGTGCCCATCGTAGATTTTTATTTTGCGCCGTCTCCTAATGTTTTCGTCACGCGGCCAGGCGACCCAACTCCCGAGGAGCGCCTAAGTTATCCCTCGCTCGGATTGGGATGGGAACAGATTGACAAACCGGAAATCGCGCAAGACTGCCTTTTACGGCTCAGTGCGTACGTCTTAGGCGTTCTTCCAAGAATAAAGTTTGAACGGATGGCACTCTACAGATTTTCTGAATCTGGAGCTAGTACCGGCTTGGCCTCCCCTAGTCTCTGCCGCCGCTGCTTTGATGTCTGAACAAGCAATCTCGGTTATCCTCAAGCGACCAAATATAACGGATTATCGCGGCTTTTTTTTGGATCTGACGGACTTCACTAGTAAACGTGCGCCGGCTGAGTTTTCCGCGCGTGACCACGCGGTTTACGAACGCCTGAAGAATTTTGCCGCGCAGCCGGCTGAGGCCGTGGGTGAGGGGTGGTTTACCGTCGGAGGAGGACTATGAGCGACGTGGCCGATAGGGCTGCCAACGACCGCCGAACCTTCGTTCCCGTCCCGCCCTGCTGCATGGCGCCTGAGGCAGTCGTCGGTTTCATTTAACCTTGGCCGGCGGCGGCCGCCGCCGGTTTCCTTAAACTAATCATTAACATATGCTTCCGAGCAAAAATCCGGACTGCCGAATGGCGCCAATAAGGACATGCGGCCGGTGCGCGCGAAGCGGGCGATCAACAGGAGGAATGGTACGCGAGCGCGTACTATCTCTACCCCCACCCCTCCGGCATTCTCCAGTCACCGAATTGGACGACGCTGGGGCCAATTGGTCCCAGGCATCGACCCCACCGTGAACTGGAGAACTTCCGTGATTCACCTAGTTACTCCCGAAAACGACTATCATTATCGTGACGAGATGGAGCAAGCCTATCGTTTGCGTCATCAAGTGTTTGTCGAGGAAATGGGCTGTCACAATCTCGCCAAGCCGGATGGGCACGAGATCGATCAATTCGACAACAAACATGCGGTGCATATGCTCTGCATCGAGCATAGCGAGGTGCTTGGCTACCAGCGTCTATTACCTTCAACTCGTCCGCATTTGCTCTCCGACATCACGCCGGAGCTTTGCGAGGTCGAGCAGCCAGTTGGCGCCGACATTTGGGAGATTTCGCGCCATTGCGTCGCGCCGGGCCATCGGCAGGGCGGAGGTTACGCGAGCCCGATTGCCAACTCCCTTGGGTCGGGCTTGCTCGAATGGGCCCTTGAGTGCGGCGTCTCAAAGTTCATCATCGAGATCGAACCGACGGGGCTGCTTCCCCTGGTCCAGCTTCATTTCCAACCGTTACCTCTCGGCTTGCCGCACAAGATTAACGGACGGGAGGTGATTGCGGTGACGCTTACCTTCGATGGGCGGACGCTTGAGCGCTTCCGGGAAATGCGCGGCAATCGCCGCCGGGTCCTCGCCAAATCCTTCGAAAGACCCGCCCTGCTGCATGCCTGAGGCAGGCGTCGTTTTCTATTAACCCCGGCGGGCGGCCGCCGCGGGTTTCTACACTAAATCATTAACGTACGCTTCCGGGGAAAATCCGGACGCGGATATGCCGCAGGCCGCTTTTGCGTTATAAGGGGCCATGACGCTACCGAATCCTTCCGGCATACCGGCTTCCGGCGGCTACGGCGGAAGCGTGGCGGTTGGAACGGCATTCGTGAAAAAAATACCAAACCCGATCGACCGGCACGTCGGCAGCCTCGTCCGCATGCGGCGCGTCATGCTCGGCATGACACAGGAAAAATTGGGAGAGGCATTGGGCCTAACGTTTCAACAGGTCCAAAAATACGAAAAAGGCACGAATAGGATCGGGGCGAGCAGAACTCCAGCAGATTTCACGGACGCTCGATGTTCCTCCGGCCTTCTTTTTTGAAGGAGCGCCTTCCTTCGAAGCAATTGCCAAGTCCGAACCGGGGCCGATGGGCGTCGCGGAAGCGAACGCCCCCTATGTCGCGGATTTTTTGTCGACCGCCGAGGGCCTCCATTTGAACATGGCCTTTGCCCGGATTCACGATCCAAAAATCCGCAAGCGGATCGTCGATCTCGTGTCCTCGCTCGCCGGCGAAGAGCCAGGCCCGGACGCGCGGGAAACCTTGGACCATGATGAAGACACTACACGGTGAATGGAACGCGTTCGCTTAAACGAACACGCTGGTGCGAATGGCTTGACAAAACGAACAGCTTGCCAAAAGCGTTGTTGCTACAAACTGTTCTTTTCCATTGGAGATAAGCCATTGGCTCGCGAAAATTACCTGTTTACAAGTGAATCCGTCGCGGAAGGCCATCCGGACAAGGTGTGCGACCGGATTTCCGACGAGATTGTCGACCTTTTCTTCCGCGAAGGCGCGAAAGCCGGTTTGGATCCCTATAAGACCCGGGTTGCGTGCGAGACCTTGGCGACGACCAACCGGGTCGTCATCGCGGGCGAGGTGCGCGGCGCGGCGATCGAACAGGACGCGATCGAGGCCGCGGCGCGCGGCGCGATCAAGAACATCGGTTACGAGCAGGAGGGTTTCCACTGGCGAACCGCCAACGTCGAAATTCTGCTCCATGCGCAATCCGCCGACATCGCGCAAGGAGTCGATGCCGCCGGCAACAGGGACGAGGGAGCGGGCGATCAAGGGATCATGTTCGGCTATGCCTGCCGGGAAACGCCGGAGCTCATGCCGGCGCCGATCTACTACGCCCATAAAATTCTCGAGGAGCTCGCCCGCGAACGCAAGGCTGCCTCTGGCGCCGCCGCCATGCTTGGCCCGGACGCCAAAAGCCAGCTAACGGTCAAGTACGTGCATGGCAAACCCGTCGGCGTGAACTCAGATCGTGCTTTCAACGCAGCATCTCGACGAAAACCTGAGCTCGCAAGACGTGCGCGATATTGTCGAACCCCATATCCGGAGAATCTTGCCGGAAGGCTGGATCGCGACCGATACGGTTTGGCACGTCAACCCGACCGGCAAATTCGTGATCGGCGGTCCCGACGGCGATTGCGGTTTGACCGGCCGCAAAATTATCGTCGACACCTATGGCGGGGCGGCGCCACATGGAGGCGGCGCATTTTCGGGCAAGGATCCAACGAAGGTCGATCGCTCGGCAGCCTATGCCGCCCGTTACCTCGCCAAAAACGTCGTTGCCGCGGGTTTCGCCGATCGCTGCACGATTCAGCTTTCCTACGCGATCGGCGTCGCCGAGCCGCTGTCGATCTATGTCGATACCCACGCTACGGGCCAAGTTCCGGAAGAAAAACTCGAGGCAACCCTCTTCGAGGTCATGCGCCTTTCCCCGCGCGGCATCAGGGAGCATCTGCGGCTCAATCGGCCAATCTATGCGCGCACCGCCGCCTATGGCCATTTCGGCCGCGCGCCGGACGCTGAAGGCGGTTTTTCCTGGGAAAAGACCGATTTGGCGGAGAAGCTGAAAGCTCATCTCGCCTGATTTGCGGCATTGTGGCGCAACCGCCGCGAGCTCCTTTTGAAGCGCCTTCGGCAGACGCGCGATGCTCTTTTGCAGGTGCTTCTCGACAAGCCGTCGCTGCCGCTGCCGCTCGGCGACGGTCATCTCGATGATCTGACGGCGCCGTGTGACGAGATCGGCGAGAAGCCGCGTCGCTTCGTCCTTGAGCGGACGGATGTCCAGCTTTGTCGCCGCGGCGAAATGGGCGATCACCATGGCATCGATGGGATCCGTCTTGGCGCGCTTGCCCAAGGCCTGCGCGAGAGGGTGGACATGGGCCGGGTTCACCACAACAACGGGCAACCCTCCGCAGCCTCTTACCACGGCTGCTTCGCCCGCCGCCGCGAGGGCTCGCCGCCACCACCGTCTCGAAGCCACCCGTCGCTTCGACAGCAACCGCCTCGGGCGCCAAAGGCGCGAGACGGGCGATCAATGCGTCAAGTCCCGTGGCATCCCGGCTCGTGCTGAACATCTCGCCACTTGGGCGAACCGCGATATCGAGCTTGCTTCGAAACGTCGTTCCCTACAACAATGGTATCCATCTTCACTCTTCCTTGCGCAACCGGGCTCGCCAAATGTCGTTTTCGGCGCCCCAAGCGACTGTTCGGGTTCGATGGCCCTTCGGCAAACTTCCGCGCATCAAGGGCATTTGATGCGCTTCGCTCAGGAGGCAGACGGGGAACCAAGCTGAGCGACGGGTTTTTCCGCCCAGAAGGAGCCGATCTCCCGTCCGCCACCGCTGGCGATGCCATAGCACCAACCGCACCTCCCAAGTTACAAGGAGAGCGTTCGCGCATCGCTTCCAGTGTCTTGTGATCCAAGAGGCGCGCATCGCTGTCTTTCTTGCCCCAAGCGAATCGCGCGGCATCCGCACAGCCAAGAAATATACCGATCTATACCCCGTTCACGTCGGAACCCGAAAATCCCTTGGGTTGATGATGCGGAAGTTGTCGGTGACCGAATCACGAAAGCTTCCCCAGTTCTTGGGGACTCTGCCGCGCAAGAAATCGAGCGTGGCGCCCGCGAATTGTCCGCATGTGGCGTGGCATTTGTTGAGTGTGACGTGTCTGGGCGTAACGTGTCTGGGCATGAGACTCCATGGCCGCTCGATTGGGTTCAAGTGTGGGCAATAGGGCGGAATGAAATGCGGCTTGATCCGGCGGCCTGGCCGGGCGAGCCATTCCCGCGCGCGCTTGGCATGATGATAGCGCGCGTTGTCGAGAAAGACATGAATGAGCACGAGCATCGGATAGAGCGCCTCGATCGATTCCAGGAGCTTTATCGTCGAGGCGGCGTCGATGGTCATGGTCCCGATTATCCGGGCGGAGCGATCGTGGTAAGCGATCGCGGAAGGTTGTCTGGTCTCCAGATCGATCGCGCCGTGAATGTTCATGCGCCAACGTGATTTGTTGCGCAATTTTGGACTGAAAGTCGGAATCGTTGGCGTTGTCGGTTTCGAGCAGCGGATCCACGACCTCGTCGAGGGAGTGCCGGAGTTAGCCGATATTATGGAGCCTTTACTCGCCGCGCGCCGGGTCTTGCGTGAAAAGTTTGCCAAGCTGCATCGCAAGGTTCTCCTGCTCGCGCGCGACAATGAAGTCTGTCAGCGGTTGATGACCATCCCTGACGTGGGTCCGGTCGTATCCTTGGCCTTTATCAGCACGGTCGACGTTCCAGCGCGCTTCAGGAACTCGAAGGCTGTTGGGCCATCTCTCGGGCTGACGCCGGTTCTCAATCAGTCCGGCGAGAGCCATCGCGTTGGGCGAATCTCGTTATGTGGCGACGAGGCCATGAGAGCGCTGCTCTATGAGGCCGCGCAGGTCATGCTGACCCGCGGGCAGAAATGGTCGTGGCTGAAGGCATGGGCGATGAACATTGCCAAGCGTAGGGGGCAGAAAAAAGCCATCGTCGCACTGGCCCGACGGCTCGCCGTGATTATGCATCGCATGTGGAGTGATGGAACCGAGTTCCGCTGGACAAGGGAAATGGCGCCGACAATCTGAGCGACGAACGCCAAACTGTCGGAGCGACAAAACCACAATCCAGCGCAACGATGTCCCTCGCGGGACGATGGATGAGACGAGTTCGCTTTGGACTCTTGTGTCGATCGCTCTACCGCGATCAGTACGCGAGTCAGATTGTTCCGTCTCTTCCTGCTGATCCCATGCTGGGAGAGCCAGCGGCTGATCCCGAAGAGAAGCGCGGCGAGCGACAAAAATTGGAGTTATTAGCCTGAAAGCGCTTGACCACCACCGCCCGAATAGAGAAGAGTCCTTTATTCGTATCAGACTTCAATCCAGCTCCACCACACACCCCTCGTGCAAGGTCACCCGCGGCGGGGTCTATCGCGTCGGGTTTCATACCGACCAATCCTTTCGCAGTCTCGCCCAATGAAGAAGAACGATCTGCGTTAGATGCCCATGCTCGGCCAGGACTCGAAAAACGTGATACGGTTCAAAGCATGAGCCGCGGGCGACTCGCCGCGCTGGGTTCGATCATGTCGACGCTGGAACAACGCCGCGATCAGATGTTCCCAAAACTCCGGCCGGAGGAGATTGCCCTAGATTCTCGCCCAAACGGCCGCAGGTCTCTCAAGGCCGCTTTCGAGTCGTCGGATGTGGAGCTGTGAGGTTTAGGCGGCCAAGCCGAGGAAACGGCGCTGTTCCATCCAGTCCTGCGGCAGGTTTCTGCTCAGTCGCAAGAGCCGCGTGGGCGTTAGCTCGATGGGGTGCCGGCCCGCGAGGAGAGCGCCGACAATTTCCGGCGCGAGGTAAGAAAGTCGAATGAGGGAGGCCAGATGGCCCTTGTTCATTCCGATGCGTCCGCTCATCGCCTCGATGCTGTCGTCCGATCCTGAAAGGAGCTGGTTTCGGATCGCAAAAGCTTCTTTAATCAGGTCGACAAGACCTTCATTGACCTCAGCGCGCCGTTCGCGATGACAAGACGCTTGCCCTTTCCGGCACGCCGTAGCTTTGCCTGGATCGACAGGATGACGAGATCAAGATCGGGCTCGCTTCGCACTCCCTATAATTTCACGGATTAGGCTTCTCATCTCGACGGGCGCCACCATAAGCCATCGGTCTGAAAGTGCGCTTGCATTGCACAGAGCTGCATCAAGTGCGTGAGCCTCAAGATCGAGCGGGGCGAGGGCGTCGCCGATCTCGGTCCTGGACGAGAACAACGTTCTCAGCCGGTCGAGCGCCAGCCCTTCGATGTCGCCCGCCGGAACGCGCATCCCGATCTGGGTTTGCGGGCGATCACCAGTGAGAAGCGACGCCGAGACGTAGTAGCGGTATCGCTTGGCTTTCTTTGTGGCATGGGTTGGCGTCATCCGACTGCCGCCGGCATCGACGATCAGGCCTGCCAACAGGCTCGGCGCCTCCGCGCCCACCGCCAACGAGTGCTCGTGCCGGTTGGCCGCGAGCTTGTCCTGCACGATCTGCCAAAGCTCCGGATCGAGGATGGCCTCGTGCTGGCCGGGGTAGATGTTGTCCTTATGCCGGACCAATTTTCTCCATTCCTCTTCTATCGATATCATGCCAAGCAGCCCGAGGATGATGGTCGAGGAATGGATCGATCGATTGAGATAGACCAGCCCCTGTCTGTCGCCACGTCGGTCGCGGACCCCGCGGACCTTTATTTCGCGGCCGTTCGTCGGCGTGCTTCAGGCACCATCTTATCATATGTGTCCGACTCCAATTCCGACTCGAACGAGACGAATGGAGCCGAATCTTCCGGGACCAAGAGCGACACGCTGATGTCATATTGCTCGGCAAAGATTGTCATCTCGCGGACCGGTTCTCTGAACCAGATGCCTTCGCCATGATCAATGCTGGCCCGGTCATCGACGAACAGATCCTGTTTGACCGGGAGCGATGTGGATGGAATCTCGATGGATCCTCTCGACGTCTTGAAGAAAGCACCGGTCTTCGGGGTAGAGCGGCACGCGCATGCCGGGCATCAAGACACACAACTTCGATCTGTTCCGGATTCGATGGGCACTGGCCCCGCCCTAGTCTGCAACCGGAATTGTCGACGACGCAAATGGCCGTCGTCTTCTGCGAAATATCCAAGCCAACAAAATGGGTCATCAATCGCCTCCGATATTGCGAATCACCGGGCATCGCCTCCCGGATCGCGACGCTATCGGCGGATCCAGACGCGGCGGCCGCAACGGAAAGATGCCCTTAGGAGGATCCATGGACCACACCATAAGCGACGGCGGTATCACTGCGGTCATCAGGGCGCAGGGAGCCGAGCTGCGGTCACTGCGCGATCCGCAAGGGACAGAATATACATGGCAAGCGGGTCCAGCATGGCCCCGGTGTGCGCCGGTGCTGTTCCCGATCGTCGGCCGGCTGATGGACGATCGCTTGCGCCATGGCGGTCAAACCTATCGATTAACGCAGCACGGTTTCGCCCGCGACCGCGCCTTCAACTCACGATCGCAGGGTAGACGCCTGCCGTCTGACGCTCGTTGATGCCGCCGAGACGCGCGCAATGTACCCGTTCGCCTTCCGCCTCGAGCTGGACTACGCGGTGGCGGACGGCGAGCTCGCGATGACATTCACTGTCGCCAACACCGGGGCCGAAGCGTTGCCAGCTTCATTCGGTGCCCATCCCGGCTTCAACTGGCCGCTGCGTCCGGACACGCCGCCGGAGGCTTACGCGCTGACGTTCGCGCATGACGAACCCGCACCAATCCGCCGCTTGACCGGGGGCTTGTTGCGACCGGAGCTGTTCCCCTCGCCGGTCGAAGGACGGGTTCTGAAGTTGCGCGAGGATCTGTTCGTGGCCGACGCCATCATCATGGACCATGTCGCCAGCAGCTCGGTGCGCTTCGCCGCCCCCACCTGTCCCGGCGTGGAAGTCGCCTGGGACGGGTTCCGCGAGCTGGGCATCTGGACGAAGCCCGGCTCCCGCTTCCTCTGCATCGAACCTTGGCTGGGTACCGCGAGCCCGGCTGATTTCGACGGGCCGTTCGTCTCAAAACCGGGTGTCGCGCTGATCCCGCCCGGCGAGACGCGCTGGGCCACGATGCGCGTCACAATCAAATAGGAGATTGCCTGAAACTCGGCGGCAGTGGGAAGGGCATTGTCATATTCGCCAGGCATAGGCGATTTTCGGGCCGATTTGGCTCGGCGACGGGAACCCTAGGCCGTCGAAAAATAGACATCCGAGCTGAAAGCGCTACGCGCGATTGACAAGTAAAACTCGCGAACGTGACAAGACCCGAAATGCAGAAGGATCCCGAAAAAGACTCCCTCCTCGCCCATGTGTTAGCCGACCGGCGTTATGCGGCTATGCTGGGGCTCGGCTTCAGCGCGGGTATCCCTTTTCTTCTTGTGTATGTGACGCAGTCCGCCTGGCTGTCGGAGGCCAAAGTTCCGATCGAGACGATCGGGCTCATGAGCGAGCTCACCATTGCTTATAAGTTCAAATTCATCTGGGCGCCGTTCCTCGACAAATACGACGCGCCGATATTTAGCGCGCTTCTCGGACGCCGACGTGGCTGGATCATTGTCTCGGAGCTGGCCATAATGCTGGCACTCGCCGGCGTCGCGTTCGGCGATCCGGCTCATTGGATGGGCTACACCGTGGCTTTCTCGCTCGCCCTCGGTGTTGCTGGAGCGACGCAGGACGTGACGATCGACGGCTGGCGCATCACGTCAGTTCCGGTCGACAAGCAATCGGTCATGACGGCGATTTCGGAGATGGGATACCGCGTCGGCACGCTCGCCGCCGGCGCCGGCGCGCTGCTGCTCGCCGACAGATATGGCTGGCGCTCCGCCTATCTCTGCATGGCGGCGCTGATGACGGTCGGCGCGATCTCCGCTTTCGTCGCCCCCGAGCCCAAGTCCGACATCACCGCGAGTCAAGAGCATCCGGGTTTTGTCGCCACGGTCGTCGCGCCTATCAAGGAAATGGTGACGCGGCTCGGGCCACTGGCCCTTCCAATCCTCCTCATGATCGCCGGCTTTCGAATGCCCGGCTATATCTCAAGCGCCATGGCCTTCCCTTTGTTCAAAAGCCTGGATTATTCCGACACTGATATTGCGACGGTCACGAAACTGTTTGGATTCTGGGTCGCGCTCGGAGCAACTTTTTTCAGCGCCTACATCATCCGCAGGATCGGCCTGATGCCGAGCCTGTTGCTCGGCACGGTCGCAGGATCGGCTTCGCATCTGAGCCTAGCCTGGCTCTCCGCTAGCGGCGGCGGTGGTTTCTGGATCTTCGCCGTCGCGGTCAGCATAGAAGGTTTCGCCTACGCCTTCGCGCAGGTCGTGCTCATCAACTACATGTCATCGCTCACCGCGACGGAGCTCGCCGCCAGCCAATATGCCCTTCTGACCTCGCTATGCGCCCTTCCCGGCAGCCTCCTCGCGGGAACGTCCGGCTTCATTATCGCGCGCACGGGATTTACAATGTTTTTCGTGCTGACCTCGCTGATCGGAATCCCGGTCGCGGCGCTGTGCTGGTATGTGTCTCGTCTGCACGCAGATGTGACGCCAGACCCGGAGCGCCATGGATCGACTTGATCGCTGCGCCGGCTCCAAATAGCCGCACGGCGGCTTCGAACGTGCCGGCGATCTAGTGGCCAGTCGCCCGGGCATTGTCACGTCACCATCGGGCTTGTCCAACGCCGTCTCACATCGGCAAGAACGCACCGAGCCTTCAGGAGATCGGCGACGCAGATATGGCGCGAAGTCGTCGCCGCGGCGTGAGTCCAACGTGCCAGCATATTTGCCACATGCTCAATTTGGCAATGTGACAAGGCCATCGTCGGAGCTGGTTGGTTCGCGACATGCCAAATTGCGGCGCCGCTTCTATCCCGATGCTCTTGTACGTTCCGACCCAGTCAGGGCTTGCGCGGCGCCCATCTAGACAGCCACATTCAAACTGGCCCATTACCCAACGATATCTATTTCGTCATCTTCAGCAACTCATAGGTCAGCGCGCCCGACGGACAACGCTTGACCTGTTCGGCGGCCGCGTTCGCGGAAGCCCCATTTACGTCGATCCACGGATTTTTCGAGACGTTGAAGACAGAGGGAAGGCCGCGCACGCACTCCCCTATTGGATGCAAATCTTGGGGGTTATGACGGACAACGATCTTGTCGTTTCTATATTCCTGCATGGCATGCCTCCTCTGCATGGATTGGGCTAGGCTTTGTCACGTTCATGGGTTTTACTTGTCAATATGGCGGAGCGCTCTCAGCTCGGATATCTGTATTCAATGCCTTAGCGTGCTAGTCGGCGAGGCAAATCGGCTCGGAAATCGCCTATTCTTGGCCAATGTGACAATACCATTTTCGGGTGTCCCGATCCTTGTCGGCTTCCTTGACCGCATTAGTTACGGCGTGGCGGCACTAACGTTCAAAAAGATAGGTGCTTGTCGGAATTGGCGCGCTTGCCGAAAGCGTTTGCAAACAAACTCAGGAGGAACAACATGGCTCTCTTCGATGCGCTGATCGACGACATTGCCGGGCGGTTTGGGCTTGGCACGAACGCCGGTCCCCTGGTGCGGGAAGTCCTCAATCTGGCCGTGGGATCGCCACTAGGCCTAAGCGGTTTTTTGGATAAGCTCAAGTCAGCGGGTCTCGGTTCGGAGATCGCGTCATGGCTCGGCAACACGAATCCTGCGCCCTTGGCAACCCAGCAAGTCGAGCGCGCCCTCGGCTCAACAGTGCTTGGCGACATCGCTAATAAGCTCGGTCTTGGCTCGTCTGTCGTTTCATCCGCTGTCGGGTATGTTCTGCCAAAGCTGATTGGCGTGCTGACCCCAGGCGGCGTGGTTCCCGCAACCCTGCCTTCAGAGGTCAGGAGCTTTTTGTCCGCTGCTGTTTCCCTGCGGACATCGACCGTGAGGGAACAGGTTCCCCCACGGCATATCGAGATGATCCAGGACAAGCCGAAGACGACCCGCTGGCTTTGGCCCGCAGCCATCGCCGCTTTGGCGTTAGGCGTTTTTATTCTTGGGGAAAGAACTCCCGAGCCGGTGGCTACGACGGTCGCGCAAAATGCGCCTCAGCCCGCGCCCGTTACTCCTGCGCTGAGCGACGCAGATATGGCATCCGCCGCCAACGCAAAGGTGACCGATGCCCTGACATCGCTTAAGGCGGGCTTCACCGCTAAAGACTTGGTCGATATTCTCAACCTGTCGATCATTAATTTCCCAACCGCCGGATATGAGGTGCCAGCGTCGGAAATGGCGCTGCTGCAAAAGGCCGCCGCTCAGATCAAGCGGCTGGCGTCGGGCGCGGTGCTGGAGATCGCCGGTTACACGGACAACACCGGCGATGCGGCGGCGAATCAAGTGCTGTCGCAGCAGCGCGCCGACGCAGTCCGCACCGCGCTGATCAACGCTGGCGTAGATCCATCCTTGCTGGTGGCGAAGGGCTATGGAAGCGCCAACCCCGTTGGCAGCAATGAGTCGAACGAAGGCCGCTTGCACAACCGCCGCATCGAGTATGACGTCATTAAGTCCTGACCCGCGCAGAACATCTGCGCCAAAACTCTCAAGACTTCTGAGGGATGGGACCACCGTCCCATGCCAAGACATTTGAATTCAGGGCAGGCTGGATATAACCTTGAGACCGGAAAAACCTAAGAATTGTCAATTAAATGAAGGCACCTTAGAGCTTTACTCAACCAAGCAGCCAAGTGGCCATGCACCGCCTCTTTCGGACCACGCGCGACCTGACGGGCAACCTCCGTCCGGCAGTCAATGGCGCCGATCAATGTCGATGAATCGGCATCCATGACCAGCGTTAGTTACCAGTAACTATAATATTACAATTGTTCGCTCTCAGGGAGGAGTAGCGTAAATGGCACAGACACTTAAGCATCCGGCCAGTGAGCATCACCATCAGGCGGCCTGTCAACGCTGCAGCGGATCATCACCATCAGGCGGCCCATCATCACGAACTCGGCGAGCACAAAGAGGCGAAGGAGCACGCAACTGCGGCTCTCGAACATAGCGAGCTTGCCCACAAACATACCGCGACTGCCCACAATCATTCTCAAAAATGACGACGGGACGAGGCCTGCGAAGATGCTGGCCGAGGATCGTTACCTCCGTCACGGGGCGATGAACGCGCACGGCGACCTGGTCCTCACCATTGGAGCCTTTCAGATTTCGTATCGGGTCAGCATTGAAAGTTATGGTGCCCTCAAAGCGGACCACACAAATATTCGCAAAGGGCTCATGCGGGGAGACCCGTCTTTTGACAAGGGAGGACAAGCAATGGCGACCAAGACCGATTTTGCCCCAGAGGAATGGAAGAAACTATTGGAGAGTCCTTTGCTCGCGGGGTTCGCGATCAGTGCGGCAGACCCGCATGGTTTTTTGGAACGATAAAGGAAGAGCTGGCCAGTGCCCGCGCGCTTGCGGAAGCCAAGGCGAGCGGCGGCGGCGACGAACTGATCAAGGCGGTGGTCGATGATCTGCTTACCTCGGACGGACGCGCCAACGCCCGCGAGGGGTAAAGGCCCTGATCCAGGGGGCCAAGTTGTCCGAAATCAAGGATAGGGCGCTCACCGACCTCGGCCGCACGGCAGCGATCCTAGACGCCAAGGCCCCGGCCGACGCGAAGGCCTTCAAGGCCTGGCTCGCGCATATCGCACAATTAGTGGCGGAGGCCGCCTCAGAAGGCGGTTTCCTCGGCTTCGGAGGCGTGAAGGTCAGCGACACGGAAAAGGCGACGCTCGCTGAAATCTCCAAGCTCTGGGCGCATAAGACGTTTCGAGACCATCTTCAGCGTTACGTTGGAGGCAACGCAACCCTGAAGGTTACGCCGTTGGTCGTTTCCTTGATGTGAGGTGGCCCCTTCTTTCAAGCGGGGCACGCTCGCCCGAGCTGTCAAGGCTGCAACCAACTTGCCAACTGTCGCAGTCGGCCTCATCGCCGACTACGATCAGGCTGATATTCGGCGATCGTTGAAGTTGGGGCGCGATTTTGTGGCTCTCGCGCACCATACTTTACGATCCGCGTTGGCCGTGGCATGCCGCCGCGCATTTCGGCGCCGATGTGAAAGCTCCGAAGCAACATTCGCGCTTGTGCGCTGCGTCAGGATCAGGGGCGGAGATTGAGCGGACTTAGGTTCGGCGCAATTTGCCTCGGGCCAAAGCCGTGCGAACGCGGCGAAACTGCGCATGCCGAATAATGGCATACATGGCGACGACAGAGAGAACACCAACCATAGGAATCGTAATCAACGCCAACGCAACAAAAAGTAGAACCGCTGCAGCCGAGGCTAACCCAAAGAGCGCAGAAAGAAGGATTGCACGCCTCCCGGCTTGTTCATCAACTTCCCGTGATATCCAAACAGAGACGTAAACGTCACTAAATTTAGGCCGCGTTTGTTCCTGGCCCGGCGTGATAAGTTCCTGTTCGGAACGGCGCTCTTCGCCGGTGGCGCTAGGTCGTTGGTCCATGTTGGTTCACCGCGTGCAATTACAGAGCATCCAATGTGGGGGCAGTATTGAATATCACAATCGCCGGAGGGTTCAAGGAAACTCGCAGAACTGAGAAACGATACTGTTCGCCGGAGGTGTTCGCGACACCCGGAGTCACAATTCGTGGCAGCAGCGGCTGGTCCGAAATAAGCTTCGAAAAGTTCTCAATGACTCGATCCGATTTGGTTCGCCGACTAGCATCATAAGGCATTGAAAAATAGGCACTATACTCGAAGGACTCCTCCGTCAGATTTTATCCACTAGCGAGCCTTGTTTTCGCTACGCCGATCCTTTACGAGGCTTCATCCGGTATCTGGAACGCCGTGCGGCCTTACGTCGCGTCCTTCAATCAAACCATGGAAAAGGAAGTGAACAAGCGGGTTAACCTTGGCTCGCGCCACGTCTGGGTAAGAAGCTAAATAGGCTTTTGCAGAGAATAGATGACTAGGATCCCGTCCCTCTTGCCCTCCGTGGAGCAAAAAATGGAGCAATGGCGAAGTGCTGGATTGGGCCACATCGGCATTCTTTTCCAAATACCACCGGGTGTCGAATAGTCCTGACATAGCAATGGCAAACATTTGCTGGCCTTTACATGTTGCAAGTAACCCTCGTTCCAGGCGCGGCAGAATTCGGATAAACCTCTTCCGCGATAATTGATAGGCGCTTTGCGTACCGGCAACACTGTCACGATGTGATCTGTCCGAGAAAATGTAAGAGGCATGACAGAATTCAATAATACCGTTCATGAGACGGTTCTGACTTTCAGCGATCGCTTCCAAAGCCTGCACATTCATGCTGGCAGCGGTTGGTGCGCAATTCGACTGATGTCTCCAAAAGCTGGCGGCGAGAGACCGTCGCAAATGTAATCGAGCGTCGTGTTCCACCGCTAACGCGGCCTTTTCTTGCTTCAACTGATCAACGGCTGAAATCGTGGCCGCGTATGCCGCAAAAATTTGTTGGGAAGATCGTTGTTCGACGGCTAGATGTTCTTGTGACGTCAATGCAATAGCATTGGATTGTTCGAGAAGACATTTTAATTGTCGCTCGGAATCAACCTTGAGTCTTACCTGTTGTTCAAGCTGTGCGGCGTTATCCTTTGCACGGCTCAACTCGTCTTCCATATAACTCTTCTGCTGAAGTGCTTCACTAAGCCGCTGTTCAACGTCCCAGAGCCGCGTTTGCGATGCTCGTAACTCGCCGTCGAGGGTCGCGGCTCGCTGTTCCAACTCGCTTGCTTTTTGGGCGTTCGCGCCGGTTGCCTCAATCAGACGTTGATCACGCTCTGCGAAGACGGAAGCCAAATTAGACGATACCCGGTCGAAATCAGCCCTTACCCGATCCAGCTTCCGCAGCACCTCCTGATTACGAGAATCCGTTTGGAGTTTTTTCAGGGTGACGTAGGCATCTTTGGTCCAGTCGGGGATGTTCGAATGGCTTAGAAACTCGTTGTCGGCAAACATATTCCTGCGCAGCGCGCGATCGAGATAAATGTCGACCTGCCGTTCGGCTTTCGGAGACCGCCGCGGAAAAGCAAGCCCAATTTCCTTGGAACATTGGTCAACAGCTGAACGCCAATCGCCGAGTAGAGCCTCGTAAGCAATGAATGCGCGGGGGAGATCACGTGTCCAAAATTCTGCATCCAGGACATGCCTGGTCCACACAAGCAGGCTTTCCTGGATGGCTAGGTTATCGCGCCTTTTCAGAGACGATGCGACTTCCATAGGATTGCGGAATGGAGTGACAACCTTGATGGTTGCATCGAGAAGCGTGGCAACTTCACGCCAAATCGGCACGAAACGACAGATACGTGGATCTTTGACGACAATAAGCTCGGCGTCCTGATATTCTTCGCGAACAATTTCCGCAAAGCGCGCGGCAAATGTACGAGCCAACGTGGATTTGAAAAAATCCTTGCTCAAGGCGTTCCAGTCATACCATTGGCTACCAATCTCCGCCAGCATCATGTCGTGTTCGAGAAATAGGCGCGATGACTCGAAATGCCCCTTTTCGTTGCTGATACTACCGCTCATTAAACGACGAGGCAGTGCGGCGCCAAGCAATGCGAACGTGTTGGTATAGGCGGATGTACCGCTGCGATGCATGCCGAGGATGAGCAAGAGCGTCCGGCGCGGACGCTGCTCTAATGTGGCCGCCTCGCCGCTTCCGCCAGAAACCTCCACCTTTTTAGGTTGAGCTTTCCCATGCGATCTCTTTGAAGGAGATTTCTTCGATGCCACGCTTTCTCTCCCCACTTAAATACCTAGTGTAATGTCTCATGCAAAAGTCTACAATGAAGGCTCTGGCAAAATGTATCTTACTCCTTTGATCTGCAAATCGTCTCGCTACGTATCGCGCATAGTTTTGCCAGAGACAATACACTAAATGTCTAGGCTGAGTTCAAAACACCAACTCAAGCGTGTAGAAAAAACGAACCCCCCAACGGGTTCTTGCCTTGCTCCATTCCAAGGCGGAAATCCGTTTAAGGGGCGCCAAGTTTATCTCGGAATCCGCCGCATGGCCATCGACCAGCTGCGATCATAAGCTTGGGCAATTGTTTCGGTCGAAAAGCGATTTAGAATATCCCCGCGCCTCCGCATCGCATTTTCGGAAAATTCCGTCAATCTTCCCCGGAACTCAATGAAAGATTGGCGCCATTCTTTCAAGCGTCCGGGTCGGGGGCGGCTGGCCGCGTGGGCTTGACAAGTTTAGGCAAAATCTCGCGGAGATCTTGTAGGGTACGAACCGGCCGGGGAAACGCGAGGCGGGCGGTTCGATCGCCGCAGCCGAGATCGATGCCTTCGGGATCAATCCCTGTTGCCTGCCATGGCCCATCGGGCCTGCCTGCCAGCGCGGCCGCAAACCGCGCCAGTGCATCTTGATGGTGCGCATTCATCTCGGCAAGCGCTTGTGACTTTGCAGCGACCAAGGCTTCCGCGCCGTCGAGCGACGTGACGAGAGCGGTCGCTTCGAAGTGTCCTGCGCGCGCGAATCCGCCGTTCAAATGCGCTTGTTCCATTGCCACGCGCCAAAATGCAAAGTCGCCAAAGTCCGCATAAAGCGCCGATTCCGGATGCCTGGCCAAGAAGCGCGCCTTCAGTGCCGCGCGGCCGTCTGGGTCGATGACGCTTGCGCCTCTTCCCATGATCGTGATGCGTGGATGGGCGAGCGGATCGCCCGCGCCGGTTTGCGCAAGGAGTAGCGAAAGGCGGGGATCGGATGCAAGATGCCTTGTATGGGCCGCAAGACGCGATAGCAAAAGGATCGGGCTGCCGTCAGGCGCGGTCGCGACATTGACAAGACTCTGCAAACGGAAAGGCGTTGCCTGGCACCAAAGTGGCGAGCGCGCCGGCGCGAACCGAGCGCAACAGTCCCTTGGCTTGCGCCAGCGCATCGTAGACCGGCGGGTCGCCGGTTATGGCATCCGTCATCCGCGATGGCTTCCTGTCTGGCGCCCCGTTTTGTTTCTGGCGCACCCTTATGTTGCATGATCGACGCTTTTTAGTCCAGAGGCCCGGATTGGCAGAATTATAATCGGAATAGGCATGCCGAGAAGCCAAAGTAGTACACCGCGTCCCATTTTGTTTCTCCGCATTTTTGCCTCGCCCAAGACACTATTTCAGTTCACGTCCGAAAACGGAAAATCGGTCACGATACCCCAATTCCGTGCCGGTAGCTGTCTCTCCCGCGCCGTCAATCACGCTTGTTCCGGCGCGCACAACCGGCAAGTGTTTCTGAGGACGCGCCCTCACGCCGCCCCGCTTTCCTTGGTTTCAAAACGTTGCCGATTAACTATATCGGTCCGGCAGGCGGCTTTCGCGCCCGTGTTTATGGCTCCGCTCAAGCGCCGCATGGTGCGGCCATGCGGCGCTTGAAGCGCGGACACAGGCAAATGTTAAACTAAGCCGGTGCGCGGATTATAGGGCTTTTGGCTTTCCCATTTGCGCATAAGATTGGCAAGTTCGGAGTTCCGCCTCGTCGGGGAGGACAATTTTCAAGCTCACCAGCAGATCGCCGGAGGAGCCATTCGGACGAGGCAAGCCTTTGCCGCGCAGGCGCAAGGTGCGCCCGCCATTCGAGCCGGGGGGAACCGTAAGCTCCACCGCTCCTTCGAGCGTCGGCGCATTGGCCTTGGTGCCGAGGACCGCTTCATAAAGGGTCACCGGCAAATCGAGCCGCAAGTCGCGCCCCTCGACGCGGAAATAGGGATGTTTGGCGATTTGGACGGTCACCAGGGCGTCGCCCGGCTCGCCGCCCAATGGACTTGGTTGACCCTGCCGCTTTAGGCGGATTTGCTTGCCATCCTCGATTCCCGCCGGGACTGAGACCTCCAGGGTCCGGCCGGTCGGCAAGGCGACGCGAGCGGTCGTCCCTTTCGCCGCCTCGGCGAGGCTTATTGTTACGTTCACATTGACATCCTCTCCGCGCGGCGGCGGCGCGCCGTGGCCGCGCGTTCTCCCCCTGCGGCCCGTTGCCGTCCCGGTGCCAAAAAGGTCGGCGAAAATATCGCTCGCATTTAATCCTTCAGCGCCCGGATGCCCGTCGCCGAAATTGAATTCAAAATGCTGGAAACCAGGGCCGCCGCCCGCTCGCGAACGCCGGCCAAAACCTGCGCCCTCCGTGCCAAAGCCTTCGAAACCGTGGAAGCGTGGTTTGCCTTCGGCGTCGATCTCGCCCCGGTCGAACGCGGCGCGTTTTTTCTCGTCGCCCAATATCTCATAGGCGGCGCTCACCTCGGCGAATTTCTCCTTCGCCTTCGGCTCCTTGCTTTGATCTGGATGAAATTTCTTGGCGAGTTTGCGGTAGACCTTTTTGATCTCGGCCATCTCGGCTGATTTCTGAACGCCCAAAACCGCATAAGGATCACGCATCGATTAGCCCAATTTTGCGCCCGCCCAATCGCCGGCACAAGCGCATGTGTCTTTTGCAAAATTGGGGCCGCGGCACACCGGCCGCAAGGCTTTATGAACAGAAACCCCTGGCCTGCAAAGCTAATCCGCGTTTTATTAACCTGCATTCCCCGAGCTTGCAATTTTGAAACGCAACGATTTAGGCATAATTACCGGCATATTGCGCTTGATTGATCGCGCGGCTGGACCGGTTTTTATGCAAAGTACTCAGGACTCATACATCCGGCGGCTTGGGACCGGCAGGAATGCGCGGAAAACCGGTGCGATTGCACGGAAAAACGTAACCCACCTCGGCGGCTCGAAATCCGGCGGGTTGGCTTCCAAGCGCACCGACTCGGCCTTGTCATTTGAGCGTAACGGAAGTACAATAAAGTTAAGCGATCCGACAAATAATGCCGGAAATTTGTGGAGGAATGTTTTATGTATAGACACAATCGTAACGGACGCCGCGCCGAATGGGCGCGCGGGTTAATGGCCCTCTTCGCCCTGCTGCCGATGGGGCTGGGCGCGATGGTCCGGCCCGCGGAGGCGGCGCCCTTCGCCTATCTCACGAATGAGGCCGACAACAATGTTTCGGTAATCGACACGGCCACCAACACGGTGGAGGCGGCCACGCTCGCGGTGGGGAACGAACCCAATGCGATCGCCGTCACCTCGGATGGGCTACACGCCTATGTCGCGAATGGAAATTTTTTTGGCCTTGGCGGCACTGTCTCGGTGATCGACACGGCCACCAACACGGTGGAGGCGGCCACGCTCGCGGTGGGGAATTTACCTGAAGCGATCGCCGTCACCCCGGACGGGAAACACGTCTATGTCGTGAATTTTGGTTCCAACAATGTTTCGGTGATCGACACGGCCACCAACACGGTGGAGGCGGCCACGCTCGCGGTGGGGAGTCTCCCCCGCGGAGTCGCCGTCACCCCGGATGGCAAACACGCCTATGTCGTGAATGATAACTCCAACAACATTTCGGTGATCGACACGGCCACCAACACGGTGGAGGCGGCCACACTCGCGGTGGGGGCCAACCCTGATGGGATCGCCGTCACCCCGGATGGCAAACACGCCTATGTCACGAATCTGAACGACAACACTGTTTCGGTGATCGACACGGCCACCAACACGGTGGAGGCGGCCACGCTCGCGGTGGGGGCTGGCCCCAGCGCGGTCGCCTTCACCCCCGATGGGCTACACGCCTATGTCGTGAATGGTCGCGACAACAATGTCTCGGTGATCGACACGGCCACCAACACGGTGGAGGCGGCCACGCTTGCGGTAGGGAGTCTCCCAGTTGCGGTCGCCGTCACCCCGGACGGCAAACACGCCTATGTCGTGAATGAGAACTCCAACAACATTTCGGTGATCGACACGGCCACCAACGCGGTGGAGGCAGCCACGCTCGCGGTGGGGAATTTACCCTTTGCCGTGGGCATTGTGCCGCCGCCGCCGGGCATCCCCTTCCTCACCTTCAACGCCCTGCTCGCGATCCAATTCGGCGGCACTCCAACCAAGGATGCCTTCGGATTTGGGTCGAACTTTACCTTGAGCAGCACCGCGCCCGCGGTCAATCCCGTCACACAGCCGGTCACGATCCAAGTCGGAAGCTTCGCCACCACCATCCCGATCGGCTCCTTCGTCGCGCAAAAGGACGGGTCATTCGCCTTCAAGGGGGTCATCGACGGCGTGAGCCTAGAAGCGCTGATAAAGCAAACGGGCACGCTGCGATACGCATTCCAAGCGAAGGCGACGGGCGCCAACTTGACCGGAACCACGAACACGGTGTATGTAACCCTGACCATCGGCGGCGACAGCGGCGCCACGTCGGTCACGGCCACGATTTCCGGCGCGGCCGCGTCGGTCAAGGCCGCGATGTCCCGCTAAAACCCGTGCTTCCAGGCGTGATCCGGTCCAATCGGACTGGATCACGCGCAAAAGCCGCCAGCCGGTTTCGCGGCGATAGTATCCGCCTTTAGGTCTTTTTCCAGGGCTTCGCCTCGGCGATCGTCCATTCGCCCTGTTTGTCCGAGCAAGCTGTTCCTTGCACGGTGTGTTCGTCGCCCTTGCAATCGACCTCGGCGAGAAAGACACGACAAATTCCGGCGTCCAAGGGGTAGGGTTTGCCAACCGGAGTGAATGAACCCTTATTGCCCGAGTCCGGATTATCCCAGCCGACCACCGAACCATTGCCTTGCGGATCGAGGGCGGTCGAAAGCGCGGCCTTGGCGCGGCGCCAGTCCTCGGGTTCGAGGAGACCGGCGAGCGACGAGTTCGGGACCGCACCTGCCGCATCTTCCTTGAAGCCCGGCGACATCAAGGGCGAGATCGGAAGCGCCATGGAGCATCCGGCAAGGATCATTGGCAGGCCGCCAAGGATGCAAGTTTTCGCCGCTCGCGCGAGCGGTTCCCGGCCAAAGGACCAGAAATACAGGAACCGAAAAATCGCACGTGATCCGCGCGCCATGCTACAAGGCCTCCCGCCAAACGAAGAGTGGCCATAACGCCGAAAAGCATCCCCTTTCACGACTCGGCTGCTCGTTAAAATTGATTCCTTTGGAGGTTTACCTTTGAATGGGTTAACGACTCGTGACTTCACGGAGGCGTCCGATCCTTTCGCGCTGTTTGTGGTCTGGTTCGAAGCGGCGAAAAAAAGCGAGCCCAGTGACCCCAACGCGATGGCCCTCGCGACCGCCGATGCCGATGGCCTCCCGAATGTGCGCATGGTCCTGCTCAAGGGAGTCGAATCGTCGGGATTTGTCTTTTACAGCAATTCCGAGAGCGCCAAGGGCCAGGAGCTTCACGCGAACATGCGGGCGGCGGCCGTCTTGCACTGGAAATCGCTGCGGCGGCAGGTTCGTTTTCGCGGGCCGGTCACCCTCGTTACCGATGCCGAGGCCGATGCCTATTTCGCCAGCCGCCCTCTGCTGAGCCGGATCGGGGCCTGGGCAAGTCAGCAAACGCGGCCGCTAGAAAGCCGTTTCGCGCTGGAGACCGCAGCCGCGAAATATGCCGCGAAATTTGCCCTTGGCAAAGTTCCCCGGCCGCCCTATTGGCTCGGCTACAGGATTTCGCCGCTCTACCTCGAATTTTGGTTGGAGGGCGCCTTCCGTCTGCACGACCGTATCGTTTTCCGGCGCCAAACGGAGCGGGACCCGTGGCGCAAGGAGCGCCTCTATCCATGAGCCATATTAATTCTTGCGCCGCGCGCGAGGCCCGGCCGGGCTCGGCACGGACTTATCCGCAGAGTCCATATCTTGGCGTGAGCGTCGCCGTCTTCCGGGCCGGCCGGGTTCTACTCGCTAGGCGCACCAAGCCGCCATATGCTGGTGCTTTTTCGTTGCCCGGAGGACTGGTTGAGGTCGGCGAGACCTTGGCTGCGGCGGCACTGCGCGAAGTTCAGGAGGAACTTCAAATCGATACGCGGCTCGTTGCCTTTAATCAATTTGTGGAATCAATCGATCGCGACAACGCCGGCAAAATCCGCCATCATTACGTGATTGCTTCCTTTGTGGGCGAATGGATCGCGGGAGAAGCCAAACCTGGGCCTGAGGCGGGGGAGGCCGTCTGGGTTCTGCCCGCATGCCTCTCCGGGCTCGAATGCACGCCTCATATCGTCACCGTGGTTGAAGCGGCGCAAAGAGCCCTGAATGCGCGCGTCTAGGCAGGCCAACCTTGAGAAACCCACGATGAAAGAAGTCGTGGCGTTCGCGGGCGCTCAAGACGTTCCGGGCCGCGCGCTGCGCGCGATTGCGGTGGCGGCAATTTGCATCGCGATTTCGACTACTTCTGCCGATGCCCAATTTTTAGACTTTCTTTTTGGCAGCCGGCCAGAGGCAAAGCCGCCGCCAGCCGCGTCCCAGCCGGTCGGCAAAAATACGCAACACGGCGAGGTCAAGGGCCATAAGACCAAGCCCAGAAAAGCGGCGGCCAAACCCGCGCCCGATACAAAAGCAGCTCGGGTGCCGGAAGCGGAGCCGCCACCGCCGCCTTACGATCCCGAGGTTCTTAGGCTAGCCGAAATCCTCGGCGCCTTGACCTATCTCGATGCACTCTGCGCCTCCAACCCTCAGGACGACTGGCGCGCGAAGATGCAGGCGCTTTTGCAAGCCGATGCCAAGACCGCCGCGCGGAAGGAGCGGCTCGCTGGTAGCTATAACCGGGGCTTTCACGATTACGAAAGGACCTACCATCTGTGCACCCCAAACGCGCAGACCATCATCACCCGGTTTCTCGCGGAGGGTGCCGGGATTGCACACGCGGTGGTCGACCGCTACGGCGCGTCGTAGCCCAAGTATCTCGGCGAGGCGTTGACCTCGGCCCGAGCGAAGTTCCGGTGGTCGAAGCCAACCCTGTTTCGTTGGGATGCGGCACGATTGAAGAATCTCATTACCGGCGTCCCCGGCCTTCGCGTCGGCCATGCGCAGGACGAAAAACTCGGCTCCGGCGTCACCGCGCTGATTTTCGATGCTCCCGCCATCGCCTCGATCGCTGTTCATGGTGGCGCGCCGGGGTTACGCGACACGGGCTTGCTCGAACCTTCGATGACCATCGAGCGGGTCGATGCCATGGTCCTTTCCGGCGGCTCCGTTTATGGCCTCGATGCGATGGGCGGAGTCGCCGCTTATCTCCGCGAGAGCGGCCGTGGCTTCGCGGTGCGCGACATCAAAGTGCCGATCGTGCCGGGCGCGGTCCTTTTCGATCTCTTGAATGGCGGCGACAAAAGCTTTGGCCGCGAGCCGGTCTATTGGCATTTGGGCTACAGCGCGGCAGCCTCGGCGGCGGTTGATTTTGCCCTCGGCAGCGTGGGCGCGGGCTTTGGCGCCACGACCGAAAATCTCAAGGCAGGCCTTGGCTCGGCGAGCGATGCGACATCGAGCGGCTTTCGCGTTGGCGCGCTTGTCGCGGTGAATGCGGTTGGCCGCGCGACGATCGGCGAAGGCCCGCATTTTTGGGCCGCCCCTTATGAGCAAAATGGCGAATTCGGCGGCCTCGGCTGGCCCGTGCGTTTGCCGAGGGACGCGCTCGGCTTTCGCGTCAAGGGCGGCGCGCCAGAAAATACCACCATTGCCATCGTCGCCACCGACGCGGCGCTGACCAAAGCGGATGCGAAGCATCTTGCCATCATGGCGCATGACGGCATGGCGCGGGCGTTGCGCCCCTCGCACGCGCTCATGGACGGCGACACGGTTTTTTCCGCCGCGACCGGAACGGCGGGCAAAGTCCCAACGATCATTGACAAGACCGAGATCGGCTCATGTGCCGCCGATTGCCTCGCCCGCGCCATCGCCCGCGCGGTTTATGAGGCCACGCCGCTGCCTTTTCCGGGCGCCCTGCCGAGCTGGCGCCGACGGTATAGCCACGACAGGATAGGTTAAGGTCTCAAACCGCCGGTTTGACCTCAATTTGAATTTCGGCTTTCGAGCCGAAGCGGGCATTTCTCGTTAGAAAATAAGGTAAAATCACTCATTTTTGCCCTTCGTTTATGAGTTCGCGATCCGGTGCCGACGGTTACGACGCCGAAGGTGATGCGGCGGATTACGGACCTTTGGGTGACGGCAGTTTTCCGGCACGAATGAAGATTTGAGTGTAGATGAACAGGTGAATCACGGCCACCGCCGTACCGACGAGGCCGGGGACGAAAAACAGCCAAGTCAAAAACTTATTGTCTGCCCGCCGGTACTGTCTGATAAAGTCGAACGCCTTCATCATCATCGGCGTGTTATCAAGCACTTTAACAATCGCGTAGATGGGTCCGCCGATCAACACAGCCAATAAAGCGTAGTATAGAAAATCGTCGATAAAGATTGCGTATAATTTGTGAAGCAGGTCGATGTTCCAGCGCAGCAAGGCGGCGACGGGCGCGACAAGCAGCAGGGTCACCGCGAAGGCTGCCAAAGGAGCCAGATAAAAAGCCTTGAAGAACAGATATTTGCCTGACTTAAGATGGTTGAGCAGCGTCTCCTTCTCGTCCTTGATGATCCGCCGAACGCTCAGGAAACCCCACGGCGCGCGCGGCCGCCCGTCAGGCGTCTCCGCCCCGAGCCCGGCGTTGTTTTCATCGTGCTGAAGGAAGTAATCGCTGAGACAATAGCCGTCATACATGAGCGAATAGGCTTCCATGTCGGAAAAGGCGTCGAGATCGGTGCGGATATTTGACAGGGCGTAGACATGGCCGTCGTCCTTACCGTTGCTGCTGTCGACGGGTCCTGGCAGAGGGGGAAAATCCCGGGTGCCGCTGAATTTGTCGCGGAGATGGAAGAAGACCAATTTTCCGTCGCCGGGGCAGACGCGAAGATTGTCGTAACATTCGGCGCGCACGCGCGTCATCAGAATGTCGTTCGCGCGCGTCGCGACCGGCAGAAGCTGGCTCGATGGTGTGCGGTTCTCCTCCAACTGTCCCGACGCGTCGCTGCAGATGATATAGTCGCATTTTTCGGACAGCAGCGCGTCCACGCCTTGATTGTCGTAGACGCCGCCGTCGACCAGTTCGATGACGATTTCCTCTCCGTTCCGACCGGGAGGGTAAATGTCGTGGATTGCAAACGGAGTGAAGATCGCCGGCACGCAAGCCGAAGCCGCGACCGCGCCGGCAAGGGTAATCTGCCCAAGCTTGTCGCGTTGTTTCTGCGTCAGCCCGGAATCGTCGTACCGAAGGCGCGGCAAGACGCCGATCGTCCCGATTGGATTCTCGGGCGGGACTTCGCCCAGATCGACCGCGGTGAAGTCCCAGCGGCTGCCGGTGTTGAGCGAAGTCGCATTAATGTTGAGGATGGGAATCTTGTAATCCGCAGATCGATTATAATCCTTAACGTTAAAGCCTGGCCGCATGCCCACTGGCGTGATCAACAGTTCGGGAAGTCTGAATTTGCCGTCATGGTTCTTAGCGAACTTCTTGTAGAAGCGCTCGTTGTACACTTCTGAGATCCGATCGCTTCTCGAATAGTCATCGGAGAAAATCATTTTCGCGTTGGCGATCGGGTCGAGCAACGCCTGCATTCTGACGTTGGTCTGAACTGCCGCCAGAAATTCCGTTTCAATTTCGGTGACGATATCCACATAAGCCTGCGACGACGGCGTGACTCGCCCGGCCACCGCGTCCAAGCGTTCACCTTCGAGCAGTTGTTTGACCTTGAGGTAGTAATATGCGCCGACGATGGAGCCGCCCGAAACTGTCGACAACACGTTGACATGCCGCAACAAATCGAGTTCGGCCAACCGCGCCAATACGCCAATATGGAACAGCGAGGCGCGAAACCCGCCGCCCGACAGTGCGAGCCCCAATGTTTCGCTCGGCTTCAATTGCCACAATCTTGGGACGTAAGCCCCAACGCTCGGCGCAATCGCTTCGATCTGAGCTGTGGCCACGAAATCCTCGTCTTGCGAGCGAGCAAACAATCTAGCGAGGTTAACACCCTTGCGCGCCAGCTGACAACTCAACTCGAAAACGCCCAGGCGATGGCGGCGCACGAAAGCCCGCACACATCGACGCTGACGCCGCGACGATCAACGGTGATCCGATCATGATTTGGCTTGCCGCTGAATGATGGGTTCTGAAAGGAAGCGGACCTTCGATGCCGATTAATTAAACTTCTGAAAGACAAGGATAAAAAAGCCCAACGTCACGCCTATTGTTGATACGGCGAGAGATATCAATAACTGTGTTATTCTACGAATACCACGATTATAAAGTTTTTCGGATATGCGTTTTCCAATGTCATAATTTGAATAGCAAACCACCGCTCCTATTATTACGAATGCAACTGCTACAAAAACCCGCTGATAATCGACTGCTTTACTCGTAAAAAACAATATTATTAAGAACAAGACAGCAAATACAGAACATAAATTAGAACATATTGTATCCCACCAGTCGTGAGGTGGCGGCGTAATACGCATTCTGGCCGCTAGCAACGCAATTCTTGATTCTAAATACTCTTTATTCAGATCACCAAATTTTACACAGCAGCCATCGCATCTTTTAGTTTCAAAAGCTCTTCATAAGTTTTTATTCGATTTAATTGTTGCTGTTCATGCTGTTCTGTCGCAAATAAATTTACTGCCGACAAAGCCGCGCCAACGAGGGCGGCTTTGAATAAATCCTTCATCGAATCCTCTACGAAACCTAAACCATCATTTTTAATCCAAGCAGCCAACGCCTCAGGGATCGTCGCCATATCACTTCCTTCCACGTGCTCGACGACTAATACCAAGTCTCGCTGATCACGACCGATAGGCCCACTCTCTTGTTCCGATGGAGATGATTTTCCAGGGCATGTCGATGAGCTTGTTCCAGGCGAAGCAGCAGTGGTCGAGAATGTCGTCGTAGGATTCGAAGACGCGGTTCGAGAGCCAGTTGTCGCGCATGAATTGCCAGATGTTCTCGACCGGATTGAGCTCGGGCGATTTCGGCGGCAACGGCAAGAGCGTGATGTTGTCCGGGACGGGAAGCTTCGCCGAGACATGCCACCCGGCCTGATCGAGAAGAACGAGCGCATGCGCGCTTGGTGCGACCGCAAGCGAGATTTCTTCGAGATGCAGGGCCATGGCCTCGCTGTTGCAGGAGGGTAGTACGAGCCCGGCGCCTTTTCCTTCGGCCGGGCAGATGGCGCCGAAAATATAGGCTGAACTCGTCCTCTGGTCGTGCGGCGCCGAAGGCCGTGTCCCGCGTTTCGCCCATCGGCGGGTGACCTTGTTTTTCTGCCCGATCCGAGCTTCGTCTTGAAACCAAATCTCTATCGGCTTGCCAGGAGCCTCTTTTGCGGCGGTCTCCTCCACGAGGGCGAGAAAGTTTTTTTAAAAGCCGCCGCGGCTTCCTCGTCTTGCGCATGATGGCGCGGTCGCGCCGAGAGCTTGCGAAAGCCCATATGCCGCAGCTCGCGGCTGAGCGTCGGCTTGGAGATCGAAACCCGGAACTCTTCGAAGAGCCACTGCGCCAGATCGATCAGCCGCCAGCGGACGACGCCATGCAGGGCGGGAATTGGCCCATCTTCCACGACCTGCCGCAAGGCTTGGCGCTGGCGCTCGCCGAGGATGCTGGGAGCGCCCGGCGCTTTGCCGGTCAAGAGACCATCAGGACCTTTGGCGTTGAAACGGACAACCCAGTCGCGCACGATCTGCACCCCGACCCCGCCGATCCGCGCCGCATCCGGCCGCGAGCCGCCATCATAAATCTCGGCCAGTGCCAAGAGACGCCGGGTCTGATCGGGGTCACGCGATCGCCGCGCCAGCATGCGCAGGCCAATCGTGTCAAAGTCAGAGCGAAGCGGAACCGGAGTTGACATGGCAAACTCTCCCAAAAGCTGTTTGCCATGGTGAATCAGATAAATGCCGATTCGGGAATCCGCCTCAGGAGTCAAACTTTCAGAGACTTGGTATAAGGCGGCGGATGCGCTGTGCATGCGCATAAGTCAAGGTCTTGCTCGAAGCGCCTGGCCCGCAGGGACGCCCATTGCTCGAATGTATCTCTAGCCATTGCCAACGTCATCACCCCGGTGGGGGAGATCCCAGGATACTACCTTGACAAAAACTTAGTCTATCACAGCTTCCTGCGGGGAGCCACTCACATATCAAGTCCACGTATCTGCGTCAATCAAATCAGCCACTTACAATGTGCAGAAATTAGGGGCAAATCTCTGCTCTCTGCCCCATCAAACTGAGACAGTGCCGGATCGTCACCTGTTTTGCTCCGGCCGCTCCGTCATGCTAGGCTAGCAGGAGCTTCCGCCCCAAGAGCTTGCCGCATGATCCCGCGCTATTCCCGTCCCGAAATGGCCGCCATATGGGAAGCGCAAACACGATTTCGCGTCTGGTTCGAAATCGAGGCTTATGCCTGCGACGCGCTGGCCGAAATCGGCGTCATCCCGATCGATGCCGCCAGGGCGATCTGGGAAAAAGCCGGCCATGTAACGTTTGACGCGGCGCGGATCGACGCGATCGAAAATGTCACGCAACATGATGTCGTCGCCTTCTTGACTCACCTCGCCGAATTCATCGGGCCAGAGGCGCGCTTTTTGCATCAAGGAATGACCTCTTCCGACGTACTCGACACTTGTTTGGCCATCCAACTCACGCGCGCCTCGGACATTCTTCTGGCCGACATCGACGCCTTGCTTGCCGCCTTAAAGCGCCGCGCGTTCGAGCACAAGCGCACGCCCATGATCGGCCGCTCGCATGGCATCCACGCCGAGCCAATGACTTTTGGGCTAAAACTCGCGCAAGCCTACGCTGAATTCTTACGCACCCGGGAGCGTTTGGTGAATGCAAGGAAAGAAATCGCGACCTGCGCGATTTCCGGCGCCGTCGGCACTTATGCGAACATCGATCCCCGCGTCGAGGCCCACGTCGCGGCAAAACTCGGGCTTGCGGTCGAGCCCGCCTCGACGCAGATCATTCCGCGCGATCGCCACGCCATGTTTTTTGCAACCCTGGGCGTAATTGCGTCCTCGCTGGAGCGACTTGCAACCGAGATCCGGCATTTGCAGCGAACCGAAGTGCTGGAAGCAGAGGAATTTTTTTCCGAAGGCCAGAAAGGCTCGTCCGCCATGCCGCACAAGCGCAATCCGGTGCTGAGCGAAAACGTGACGGGGCTCGCCCGGCTCGTGCGCGGCATGGCGATGCCGGCCATGGAGAACGTCGCGCTTTGGCACGAGCGCGATATTTCGCATTCGTCCGTCGAACGGATGATCGCGCCGGACGCGACGATCACCCTCGATTTCGCGCTCGCGCGTCTTACAGAAGTGATTGACAAGCTGATTGTCTATCCCGCCAACATGAAAAGAAATCTGGACCGGCTGGGCGGCCTCGTTCATTCGCAGCGGGTTCTGCTCGCGCTCACTCAAAAAGGCATCGGCCGCGAGGAGGCATATGTTTTGGTTCAGCGCAACGCCATGCCGGTGTGGCGCGGCGAAGGCGAGTTTTTGACGCTCTTGAAAAGCGACAAGGACGTGCGCAAGGTGCTAAGCGATCTCGAACTCGAAGAGCTCTTTGACCTCGGCTATCATTTGCAGCATATCGATTTCATCTTTAGGCGCGTCTTCGGCGAGAGCTGACGATCGCCGTGCCTATCGACGCGGAAAAAAGACCTGAGACGCCAACGCCTCGGCGCTCTTGTCCGAGAGCCCGCACAAAAGAACCCAGGCACGGCGCCGCCTGAACGACGACCGCGAGCTTTTTTCGATGCGTTCAACCGAGGCCGACATTCTTGTCATACCCGGGCTTGGTGGTTCGGGGCCGGACCATTGGCAGAGCCGCTGGGAAGCCAAAATCCCGGCCGTGCGGCGCGTCGTTCAAGCGGATTGGGAGCATCCCGCCCTTGACGCCTGGCGGGCGCGCATCGTCGAGGAAGTCGCGCGGGCGGAACGCCCAGTGGTTCTCGTGGCCCATAGTCTCGGCGTGCTCGCGGCCGTGCACGCGGCGCCGTTTCTGGCAAAAGGAGTAAGCAGCGGCAAGGTCAAGGGCGCCTTTCTGGTCGCCCCGCCCTCTGCCAAGGTTCTCGCCGGGCTCGACGCGCTCGACCCCGCGTTCTTGACCGTGCCCGGAAAACCGCTTCCTTTCCCTTCCCTAGTGATCGCGAGCCGCGACGATCATTTTTCCTCTTTTGCCGACAGCGATGATTTGGCGCGCGCGCTTGGCGCGGAGCTGATCGACGCGGGATTTTCAGGCCACATCAACAGCGAAAGCGGACATGGCCCCTGGCCGGAAGGCGTCCTGCGTTTCGCCGGGTTCTTGAAGACGATCTGAGGCCGCCAGGTAGTGCCTCAGGTTGAATTCCTTCCCAGAAGGGGTGGAAAGCGCCGAGAGGAGACATTTCGCTGTTGCCGAATTTATGTTGAGTTTCTCGATTGGTTTCTGCCGCGGGTACCGCTCGCAAAGTCGACTACTGTGGCGGCGGCTGTCGTCTCAACCCGCATACGCCGGATGAGGCAATAATTTGCAGCGTCGATGCCGCAATTCAGCTAACATAATCAGCATGTTATTTCGGATCGAATGAGGCCGTCATGGCGAACCCGGCGGGTGAATCGTATGATGGCGCTCTCAGGCTCGATTTCGACCGCCGATTGTTGCTTCACTTTCGCGGATCGGTGGTTACCTCCGACGCAGGCTTGCTCGCATACCGGGAACTGGACGACGCGCTGTGCCTCAGCGCGATGGCGGGTGATGCGCTCTCCGACGCACGCACTGGCAAGAATGGCCGGCATGCACTCGTCGGGATGTTGCGGCAATCCATATTTGGGCGACTTGCCGGATATGAAGACGTGAACGACGCTCAACGCCTGCGCCATGATCCCGCGATGCGGTGGATAGTCGGCGGAAAGGCGGCCTCGGATGCAGCGGCTTCGCCGAGCCAGATGGGCCGCTTTGAGACGCGCTGGCTCACGGCGGAAAAGAACCTTTCGGCGCTCGCTGATCTCTCCGGCAAATGGATCGACAGCGTTCATGGTCGCCGTCCGCCGAGAGGTATCTTGCTCGACATGGATTCGAGCGTGAGCCCGACGCATGGCGAACAGGAACACAGTGTCTGGAACGGTCACTATGACTGCACCTGCTATCATCCGCTGTTCGTTTTCAACCAATATGGCGATTTGGAACGCTGCGCCCTGCGCCCCGGCAATGTTCACAGCGCCGATGGATGGGAGGCGGTGCTGAAGCCGGTCGTGGCGCGGTATCAAGGCAAGGTCTCACGCATTTATTTCCGCGCCGACGCCGGCTTCGCAAACCCCGAAGTTTACGAATATCTGGAGGCAGAACGGATCAAATATGCGATCCGTCTGCCCGCCAATCACATCTTGCAAGAGAGGATCGGCTATCTGCTCAAACGCCCGGTTGGTCGCCCGTCCAATGACGTCTGCCGATCCCATGCAAGTTTCACCTATCAAGCGGGAAGCTGGTCGCAGCCGCGTCGGGTGATCGCCAAGGTCGAATGGCATCCGGGCGAGCTTTATCCGCGCGTCGGCTTCATCGTGACGAACATGGCGCGCTCCGCCGAGAATGTCGTCGCCTTCTACAACAAGCGCGGCACGTGTGAGCAATGGATCAAGGAAGGAAAAGGCGCAATCAAGTGGACCCGGCTATCATGTCGGTCGTTCGCTGCTAACGCCGTCCGTCTCCAGCTTCATGCGCTGGCCTACAATCTCGGTAATTTTCTGCGCACGCTGGCGACGCCCGAACCGATAAAGGATTGGTCACTGACGAGCCTGAAGGAAAAGCTGATCAAGATCGGCGCGAAGATCGTGAGCCATGGCCGCTATGTCGCGTTTCAGATGGCCGAAGTCGCCATTCCGAAAAATCTCTTCGCGGACATCCTACGAATGATCGCCGACCTGCGGCCGCCGCCCAATCCAGCGCCTGCGTGAAGTGTTCGGTCGTCATGCGTCGAGCAAAAACTAAGGGAGAAGTGCGTCTTGATCACAACCAACTCTGTATTGTCCGGTGCGCGATCCGCCCATGTCACTGGTTTTGGTGTGCCGGAGCACCACAGCAGCGCCGCAGCGCGGCAATCTCAACCTCAATAAGCGGGCGATCCGGAAAATAATGCCGGTATAGGACGAATGTCCGATGTCACGGCAGGAGATCAATGATACGCGCTTGGCACATTCCCGGTTATCTGGGGAATGCCAGCTCAAACCTGCCATACATTTCGTAACGCGCGACTGATCAATGTTAGGAAACATACCCTCTCGTATTCCTTTGTGTAATCGTATCATTGTTCGTGGAACACCAAGCCGCCCTCGAATTCACCTGAATTACCACAAAGTGCGCATTGTCGTTGGTAATGTCATCTGGTGAATTGCCTTCGATATTAACCCAGGTATTGTTCTTAGACACTCCGCAGCACGACGCACATCCGTTTCGGAGTCTCCAGACAATTGCGTTTGAGCTTCGCGAACCATGCCTGAAAGCCCAATAACTGTGGCCCCCAAGGCTAGGCCGTGTGGACGGATATCGGAAAATATAGGTCAAGGGATTCCCAAATCACTTTTTCGGTGATTCATGGGTGGCTGGCTTTTGGAGGGCCGGCCATGCTGACGAAGATGACCGAAGAAGATTGGGTGCTTGTGCACGAGGTGTTCGATGCCTGCCGCTCGCGGCGTGGGGACAAGGGGCGGGACGACCGCAAGTTTCTCGAAGCCTTGCACTATTTCACGATCCACAACATTACTTGGCGAGCGCTGCCGGCCGAGTTCGGCTCTTGGAACAGCATCTGGAAGCGCTTCTGGCGCTTGAGCCGCAGCGGCGTGTTCGAAACTTTCTTCGAAGCGCTCGCCTCCTTGAGCGAGCGGGCGCATCTCGTGCAGATGTTCGACTCGACCGTCATCCGCGCGCATGTGTCGGCGGCCGGCGCAAAAGGGGGCAGGATGGCGAAGCCCTCGGGCGCTCCCGGGGAGGGTTCTCGACCAAGATCCATCTCAAGACCGATCTCGACGGCTATCCGATCGGCTTCCATCTGACCGGCGGCGAAGCGAGCGACAGCCGCAACTTCGAAGTGCTCCTCGACCTCGGTCCGGACGTCGATCCCCGCGCCGTTGTCGCGGACAAGGGCTATGATGCAAAGACAAATCGGGAGGCGGCGCGTAACCGCGGCATTTGTCCGGTCATCCCCTATCGCTCGAACACCATCGACAAGCCGAAGTTCTTCGCAAAGGTCCTCTACAAAGCGCGGGCGCGTATCGAGCAAATGATGGGCAAGATCAAGCGCTTCAAACGCATCGCGCTCCGCTGCGAGAAGACGGCAAGAAACTATGCCTCATTCCTCGCACTCGTCTGCGGCTTCATCTTGATCAAATCCGTCCACACGGCCTAGGGTTATTCTCTTGAGCATGATATTTTCCTTGCTGTCGCCTTGCTTAGTTTGCGTGCGGCCTTGAGCACTCTTGCATGAGTACCTTAAGTGTCTGATCGCGTTCATGCAGGTTTACGAGCACCTCCCCAAGCGATCCTGCTTCCTCAAGGCTATAGTCGCGCCCAAGGACAAACTGGCTCGAATTTCTTTGTACGCACTGAGCGATCTGCATCTTCGTAACCCCTATCGGCGCCACAAAAGACTCTGCCGCAGTTTCGCGTATGGGCGTAACCGGAAGTGGCGCAACCGGACCTGGCCGGATCGGACCTAGCTGGTTGGTTTGGAAAAAATCTTTTTGAATAAATAGCAGAATGCAGCCCGCTAATACGGCCACCGTAATGGCACCCACGAACGTTTGCGGAAATTTGGAAGGCTGCATTGCTATTAGCTCCTATGTCACCTGCAATCCTAACTTGCTTTGCAAACCTTTCGGTAGACCTCTTGCATAACCGTTACGCGGCCTCGAGCTCTATGTTGTAGATTGCGGCGATAAGGAAGAAGCGCAGACCGAAACGGCGACGGCGGTTTCTATAGCGGTCGGCGATGATTTTGAAGCGTTTGAGCATGGCGATGACGTTCTCGCAAGCCACGCGTTCGCCGGAGATGGCGCGGTTTCTTTCCCGGTCGCTTGCGGACAACGGAGTCTTTTTGCTGCGCTTTTTGGGCAGGCTCGTCTTCGCGTGCCTTCTCTGCAGGCCTTGATAACCGCGGTCGGCAACGGCTTTCGTCTCAGGATGCAGCCGCACCTTCGATGTTTTGAACAGCCGGAAGTCGTGTCGCCGTCCTTTTTCGTGCGCGAGGCAGAGAATGCGGCGTGTCGATTTTTCGACGACGAGCTGGGTTTTCAGCGTGTGCCGCTTCTTCTTGCCCGAATAGTAGCGCCTTTGTTTTTTTTGGCCGTTCGATGGGTGTCTCGGTTGCGTCGATTAAGACGATGTCGAACACCCGCTCGCTTGCCGCCACAGCCTTGCGTCCCGGTAACCGAAAGACCTTGCTTTTGACCAGGGTATTTTCACACCATTTGATGTTGCGGTAGGCGGCGCTTTCGCTGATCCCGTAAGTTTGCCCGATATGAAAATAAGTCCGGTATTCCCGCCAATATTCGAGCATCATCAAAAGCAGGTCTTCGATGCAAAGCGTGTTGGGCTTGCCGCCGGCCGCCTTCTGCTTGCATTTGGCGGCAAAAAGCACCACCACCAAGTCTTCAAATGTGCTCCTCCGGACACCCGTAAGCCGCCGGAATGCTGCGCCTTGCAGCTCTTTGACCGAATCACATCTCATCGCCGCTCCCCTTTGGCGGCAACAAATCAACTGTTGCTTAAAAAAGGGTTATGCAAGGGCTTTCGCCAAACCATACGCCTCGCCCCTTCGACGAGCCCAGGAGCGCGGATTTTTGGCCGCCAACAGCGGTTGCGGCTTGTCCCGCCACGCATTATGGTCCGGCCACCGCGGGCGGCAGCCCGGGATAAAAAGCGGCGTTGGGGCGTCGCCAAGCGGTAAGGCAGCGGATTTTGATTCCGCCATGCGGAGGTTCGAAATCCTCCCGCCCCAGCCAATCTTATCAACGAGTTGCAGGACTCACGTCCAAACAGATGGGAAGCCGGCTACCATATGGCTACCAGTTCGCTTGCTTTGGATGCTGTCGGCTAGTCAAAATCCTTCGCCTGAACAGGTTAAGGTTGCTTTCCGTGATTTTCACAATACCCCAAAAATACCCCCGTTGCACCGCGCGGCCGAGCTTGAAATAGATGGGACCGGCCCCGGTGCAACGGAGCTTATTCAGGGTTGAGGCGGAGAGGCCGAGATATGTGGCAGCGCCGCGAAGCGTCAGCGTGCGGTCGTATTTTGGAGTGGTCATCGCTTCGTCAGAGTCGTTGAGTTGCCGGAAACGCTCTGAAGTTGCCGTTTTCTATTTGAAATTGCGCGGTGTTTGTTCTTTGTTTTCGATCACCCTTTTTTTGGTGAGGGAACATCGCTTTCCCGCACCACTTTTTTTGGCGTGCCGCTTTGAAAGGGCGTTTAGCCGCCAGTTTTGACGTTTCGGTAATGCTTGATGCGGTCGCGAATCTCTTGCAAATCGCGTTCTGTAATTATTTGATGAAGATATCTGGCGTGATCGAAGTGGTTTAGGCCGCGGTGCGAGGCGTGCTCTTCTTTATTCGGAATCTGCCCACTCGCCTCTCCCCGAAAATATGAAATCGTATCGCCCAGCTAGTTCGCTGCAATATAAGTCGGTGGATCTATCCTTTGATTTTTCGAGGTCTTTTTCCCAAGCTCGCAACGCTTCCGGGCTTTGCCCAATCGCTGCGCCAATTTCATCAAGCGCACGATATTTTTTGTAGCCTTTGCCGACGCGAAAACGGACTTGCCGGAGCGCTTCAAGCTTCCAGCGATTTAGAGAATAGGGCAGGCCCTGGTGTCGTCCTGGAGATAGCTGTGCTAGCTCATCTACTTCGCCCTCGTTTAGAGCCGCCATGCTATGCTGGAGGTCATGTGACCTGCAACTGAACTTTCATCCAGCGACGGTTAGAGCCTCGGCAGTTGATGCGCCTTGCGGCGCGGTGTGAGCAACAGGCGAGCGGCGGAGCTGGTCAGGATTGCGCAGCCGGGCGCCTGTTGCGGTGAGATCAGCGGCAGAGGCCGCAGGTGTCTGGTAGCCGAGCGAGGAATGCGGCCTCGCGGTGTTGTAATCGTAGGCCCATGAGCCAATGACCTGCCGGGCGTGATCGAGACCGACGAACAGGGTCTCGTTCAATAGCTCGTCACGCATCCGGCCGTTGAAGCTCTCGCAGAAGCCGTTCTGCGTCGGCTTACCCGGGGCGATGTAGTGCCAATCGATGCGGTGCTCGGCACACCAGGCGAGGATGGCATTCGAGGTGAGTTCGGTCCCATGATCCGATGCGATCATGTCGGGCTTGCCGCGCCGTTGGAGCAGAGTGCTCAGTTCCCGTGCCACCCGCTTGCCGGAGATCGAGGTGTCGGGGACCGCCGCCAGACATTCCCGCGTTACATCGTCGACGACGTTCAGAATGCGGAAGCGCCGGCCACAAGCAAACTGATCGTGCACGAAGTCGAGTGACCAGCGGGCATTAACCTTGGCCTCGATCAGGATCGGCACCCGCGCTCTGACGGCACGCCGCCTAACGCGACGGCGGCGCACTGTTAGCCCTTCCTCGCGATAGAGCCGGTAAATCCGGTTGATGCCGGATGGCTCACCCTGCTGGCGCAGCAGGACGAACAGCCGTCTATAGCCGAACCGCCGGCGTGCATTGGCCAGATCGCGCAGCCGGCACCGGAGCTCGGTATCAGGCGGCCGGCAGAATTGATACCGGATGCTGGTCCGATCGGCGGCGATGACGGAGCAGGCCCGCCGCTCGCTCATCTGGAACATCGTCCGAAGATGAGCGACAGCCTCGCGCTTTACGGCGGGCCCTACCATTTTTTTCCCAGAAGCTCGCGCAGGGCCGAGGCGTCGAGCATCGACTCCGCCAGCAGCTTCTTCAGCTTGCCGTTCTCGTCTTCGAGTGCCCGCAGCCGTTTGGCATCCGAGACATCCATCCCGCCGAACTTGGCCTTCCAGTTGTACAGCGTCGCTTCCGACATCCCGTACTTCCGGCAGAGTTCCCCAGCCTTCGCGCCAGCCTCATGCTCCCGCAACACTGCGATGATCTGTTCTTCCGTAAACCTGCTTCGCTTCATCGGTCCGTCCCTTGTTCAGGCCGGACTCTAACTCCTCGTGGAGGAATATCTCACTGGCAGGTCACATGGCGCCAATAGGAATTGTCGGCACATCTCGACATCAACAATTCGCGTATCAGGCGCCGAAGGGCGTTTGGAGTAAGTATCAGTTCTTCGTCGCCAGGGTTTCGGGTTTTGAATTCCTCTAGAAGAGCCTCCGTCTCGGCCAACGCCTTATCTTCTCGGTCTGGAGGATTGTAATTGTACACTAGGCCAATATGTTCAAGTAAATGACTATCTTCAGCTATCTCGTAGCCAAGTTTTGCTTCTAGAAAGCTGACTAGTTCCGGATTTTCAATAAGAATGCTGTATCCAGTCATATGTGCTTGAGCCCAACTCAGCAATTTCCCGTGCAAATACCAAAACTTCTCAATGGCTAATTCGGCCAATTCGTGCTTCATTATTTCGCCATCCTCGCCCTTATTCGGATCTGTCTCGTAATAGGCCTCCTTCAAATACTGAAGATAGCCGTCTATCCGGTCATCGAGGTCATTGAGTTCGCGCCATCGGGCAATCGTGCACGCTTGGTGCCGATTGACAAAGTCGTGTCCAAAAAATTTCTGTGGCCCCACTTTTCTGCCTAATTGCCCACCTGGGAAGGTCGGCTCCTAGGTTGAATGTCCTCCAATTGTTTGAAGCCGCTCTTCCTGCGAAATGGCTGACCGGCGCACTGTGACCCGTAAGCGCCCATCCTTGCCGTTCGGTCGATCATCGCCTCTGCTCCGAAGCGGACGTTCGCGTCAAATGCGTGAATGGCCGAGATGGGTGGAGGCTGTTCTCTAATCGGCATTTCAAAGTCAAGCATTCTGGAAACTGATGCCTTGGTTGGGGTCACGGTTCTCTCCGGGGTCGGCTTTAGGTCGCCCCATAATGGGTGTCAGGGGTGAAGCGCTGCAACGTGTGAACCGCCCTTTTCCCGGAAGGGATAATGGGCAACAGCCTGCTCGCAGTCGTTTCAACCCGCCGTCCCGGCCAGGACAGCGTCTCCGCGAATGCGGAGCTGGCACGATGGACAGGGATCAGGCCGTGGCCGTCTCCTTGGTCCACCAGAACTCGGTCCCATCGGTCCAGATGCATCGCAGGATCACGGCGATCTTGCGGGCTATGGCGACACGCGCCTTCTTCGATCCGATGCGCCGCGCCAGCCGCGTTCCCCATGCCTTGAGGGGCGACCAGCGCCGCACTTTCGTGAGAAGGACGCTGGCGGCCTCATAAAGGCAGGTGCGGGTAAATCGGTCCCCGCATTTCGATATCCCGCCGTGCCGGTCCGTTTCTCCGGACTGATACCGTCGAGGCGTCAGTCCGAGATAGGGACCGACATCCCGAGCCCGCTTGAACCTGTTCGGCTCATCGATCGTGGAGCGGAATGCAAGGGCGGTTACCGGCCCGACGCCAGGCACCGTCATGAACCGTCGCAACGTCAGGTCGTCGCGGACAAAACGACGGATCTCCTTGTCCAAAGCCGCCACCTTGGCAACGGCAACCTCCCGCACTTCGATCAATTTGTCAATGAGCGCCGACAAGACCGGATGGTCTTGGGCGAGCATCCGTGCGCGTTGGGCGAAAGCACCTTTGTTGCCGCTTCCTACGACCAGGCCAAAGGTCTTCAGGATTCCGCGGATCTGACCATCGATCTCGACGCGCATATTGACGAGCCGGCGGCGAACGCCCAGTAGCGCCATCCTTTCATGTGCCGCGAGAACTCCTGAACCTCTCTGTACCAACCCATCCGCACCATCTCGGCAAGGCCGTGCGCATCGTTGCGATCGGATTTGGAGGGGCGCACGGACAGGGCAGCATGGGCATGGCGGGCGTCCATGCAGACCACCGGGAGCCCGGCAGCCTTTAGGGAATGCCACAGCCATGGTGACGTTGGCCCGCTTTCCAATCCAACCCTGGCTGCACCGGGCGCATGGGTTTGGATGAAAGCTATCAAAGCCGCAGGCTCAGATGGGACATCTGCTTCGATCAAAACGCGGCCCGAAACATTCAGGACACAAACAGCGGTCTTCTGGAGCGAGACGTCCAATGCAACGTATTGATCCACGATCGTTCTCTTGGTTTGTGGTTCAGAGCTTATAAACCGGACTGAGAAGCTTTTCGATGTTCCTTTTAATTTCATCTGCTTGTTGCTTCACATGTTCAGCGGACAAATCGTGACGCAATACGGCTTCGAGATCGTAGAGCTTATTTGTGATTTCACCAGGAATGGATTTTGGGAGGTGCTTATAATATCTCAGTGCTAGGGCGAATGCCTGATCGAATCGACGCCAGCTTGCCCATACTTGGTCGTAGGCGTGCCACATTTCTTGTGTGGGGACCCAATACTGTTGTGGCTTAATGCTCTTGAGGGTTACGCAACGGCCGACAGCTCCCGACAAATCGCGAGCGGCGCTGACGCATTCGTCCGCCCTTTGATTTTGCAGAGTATTTTTCCACTGCACTAGAGCCCACGCTCCTGTCGTCGCGATAGCTAGTGTTCCAAACGCAGACGTGATGTCGGCCCAATTAGGATCGTTCATCTGGTCCTCCTTTTTTGTATAACTTGCCTAAACATAGAAATACGCTATGGCTATTTCTGGCATGGCCGGCGGTGCCAATGGCACGTTGAATTTCCCCAATTATTGTGAAGTAAAATTCCCCCAGCCGGCCTGAGCATATCCGAGAGGCGGTGGAGGGCTCCCTGTGCCGGCTACAAGCCGCTACGCCGCGATCGACGGCAACGGCTCGACGAGTTGAGGACGGGCGATGGCGGTCTCTTGCCAAAGCATCTCAACCGACATCGAAGGCGTGCCCCGGCCGCGGGGATCCCTTCGTGACTCGGCGCTGGCGCCCACGCAGCGACTCAGCGGCTCTTGTCGCGAATGAAGCTCTCCGGCGTGCCGTCCGCCGGATTGACGAAGATGATATCGCGGGGATCGCGGCGGGGCGTGTCGACCGACAGGAAGACGACCGGCCCTTCGATGATGTCCGGCAGGGCGTGCACCACGCCGCGCCGGAAGAACAGCAATTGCCCGGGGCCGAACGTGCCGCCGTTCTCGGCGGTCTCCATCCAGAAGGTTCCGCGCCCGGACAGCACATACAGATATTCGTCGCAGGTCGCGTGGTAGTGCGGCGGCGTCGGGCGGTAGACGCGGAACACCCGCGAACTCGCCGCGTCCTCGTTCGTCAAATAGGTGTCGAGGAGCAAAGTGTCGGCACTAGGGGGAAAGGATTTCGCGATCTCGTTGAGATCGAAGCGCGCGGACTTGCCGCTCGCCAGGGGCTGCGTCATGTGACCGGTCTCCACAGGCGGGCGCGTCGAGCCGAACCGCCCTGCCGCCCGATATAGCACCCGACGCCGTCGGGGCAAGGGACGCTTAACTGGTTGATAACCGTTTATTTGTTGGTTAATGGAGGCATTGACCGAGGTGGCGGCGCTATCGCCGCCGATGGTCAGTGAAACCTGCATCGAGTTCTTGGTCCCGGCCGGGTGGGGCCGGTCCCGGCTTGCGGGATGGTGAGAACCAGCTTTGGAACCGCGGACGCTAGTTGCGTCTCCATTCAGGCATTTGCCGTCATCCGATCAATCCCGATCGGGTTCTGACTCGCCGTGGCGTTGAACGCGAGCGGGTTGCCGAGAATGTAGGCAGTCATGGAAAAAGGCCCGTTTGAATGCCAACGCGCCCGAGAGTTATGGTTTGAATATCGGAGATAGGATAGGAACAAGACGTTAGGGTCGCGTTCATGCTGGTTTGTTCAACCGTATCAAGGGAACCCATCGCGACCCATACCACCTCGAACTCGCCAGCGTTGAATTCACCATAAGTAAATGGCGAATCGCCGCGGGCTCCGTACAGGTTTTGAGCGTAAATTTGGCCTTCTACATAATTGATCGTCGCGCGCGATATGTCATTTGTGACGATCTGATCAATATTCAGCGTGAAATTGTTCGTATTACCAACATAGAAATAATAGTAAACAGGGGCCGCCGCGTTATCTGATGCCACAATAGTAGTAGATATAGTATTATACTGACAACCTGGCGGTGCGGCAAACTTCCATGCCGGCAAAGGTCCGCCGGTACGGCCAGTTACTTGCGATGCGCCCCCGTTAGTTGCATTCCAAAGATTCGCGTTATCGGCATTTGGATTAAGCTGATTCACCCCGCTCGCAGGACCAACCGTCGTTGGAACTAGCTTGCTCTGGTATTGACCCGTTTCGAGCTGTTCGCCCCAAACTTCGAAGATTCCCGTGGTTGCCGAGAAATCGCCTAGATTTGCATTCGCGGTCGAAGTCGGCGTGAAAGTCACCGAGGCACGCCACCAACCGGTCTGCGCAATCGGCGCGATCGCGTAATCGGCGAGGAATGGGTCGAGCGAGATAAATGCGCCGGTGAGGCCGTTGAATGTCAAGCAGTGCCTTGGGCCTCGTTTCCCGAACGCACTCTTGCCAATGCAGACCTGCAAATTTGGGTCGCCGTTCGAGACGCGGAGGTATTTTGAAGAAGTGTAGACCGTCCCGGCCGTGACCGGAAACTTGGCTCCGGACATAATGCCGCCGCCGGTTCCGCTTGCGTCCACAACAACGCCCGTCATCGTTCCATCCGGGGCGACTGTCGGCGAGGTGCCCGCAGATCCGTTGAAGAATGACCAACTCGTTGGGACCGACGGATAGGCGAGGTTTGTCACCGTGTCGGCAAGCGCGGGTGACGTAAGCATTACCGCGACCATTGCCCCACCGGCAAATTTATTTACGCGCGGGCGCGCGAATGAGGCGAACTTCCATGACTTATTATTTTGCATATTAGCCTCCCTGAAGGAATGGTTGATTTTAGTTGACTAAATTAAGGGATCAGGCCCGGCAGCCCGCGTTTTAGTGGGAAATCTCGGCCGTGACCGAGGTGGCGCCGCTGTCGCCGCCGATGGTCAGCATCACCTGCACCGGGTTCGCGGTTCCGGTCAAATTCGCGCCCTTTGCCCCCGCGTCGAACGTGTAGCGCAGCGTGCCCGTCGGCGTGATATGCGCCCCCCGCGTCGATCCGCGCCTGCGCGGTTTCGAGATTCTCGTCGCCTCCTCTAACAATGCGGCAGTCGAAAACGTCAGTCGGGAGTTGCCCTCGCTAGACCCATCGCCTCCGATGCGGTTGGGCTTCGTCACCTTAAGACTGTTGGGGACAACGTCTCGAAAGGGGTGGCCGCCTGGGGTCTAGTCGCAGTCGTTCTGGGTAATGCCAGCAACCGCTACGCTTTCCGCCAGGCCGCCTGGCTTGACAAGGACCACGGGCTCCAAACCTACTTGGCTGAGGCGGCTGGCAACCCGCAGTGGATCGAGGAACCCGATCCGATCCACACGGGGAAGTTGATGCGCCGGCGGCCATTCGTCGTCGAGCGGGAGAACCCACCGAGCATCCCTATTAGAAGAATTGGAAACCGCCCGCCGCGACTTTGCGGCCCTGTCTCGTCTGGCCGAAGCGGCGGAGATGACATCGCGGGACACGGCCCAGTCTGAGGCCAACCGAAGCGCCGCCAGCCTCCAACTAGCAGCGGCACAGAGTGTTGAACAGAACGCGCGAATCGAGAAAGAGGCGGCGCTAGCGGCCTGCGCCGCTCATGCTAGCAGCCGGCCTGGGATATTTGCTCGCGTCTTAGGAACCGCTTTGGCTAGGGACTGGCAAGCGGCCAACGTCGCCGCAAGCGAACGGCTACAACGGTCAAGTCGCGCCCATGAAGAAGCCGCCGCCGCGTTTGCGACAGTCGCACGGCGACACCGCATAGCTGTCGAAGATGAACAATCTGCCAGGGCGAAGAGGGAAGCGGCGATTCAGGCCCATTGTGATTCCACGGCCCGCGTGGCTCGGATGCGTGAAAGATGCGGCAACCGGGTGGTCGATGGGGCGTACTTCCAGCGAGACAGGGATCAGATCCATTTAGACGCTCCCTGGCTTAACGATGCGGTCCAACGTGCCCATGACTACGTTTTCGAAACCGCAATGGCCCTCCATAAGGCCTTTGTTGATGCCACAGCGAAGCCTCTGCGCCACAATCTCGAAGTTCTTCTGCGGCACACTGAACGCATGACTGAGATTTTGGAGCAAATCATCGCCAGTGAGCGCCGCCCGGGCGCGATTTATTTTCAGCGCAGGCATCGTTATCCCGGCGGTTATATCCCGCCCTATGTTGAAGACGCGCCCGCGCTAGTGTGAGGATCACATGGCGATTGCCCATAGCGCAGCGGTGACCGGCCCTGCCGCGACGATAGCCGCCCGCCTTAGCGCCCTTGCAGCAGGGGCAGAACCCGCGCTGCGTCAGGAGACGGAGTTTTGCATCCTTCGCGGCGCACCGGTCGTGTTTTGCGACGGGACTTTCGACCTGGACAAGTTCTTCGCAATCAGTGGCGTTCGCGAATTAGCGCCCTGGTTCATGAAATTGGATACGGCCACCGGCGCCGTTGAGATGCTCTATCAAAGGCCAAGCGGCCTTTTTTTAAGCCGCGTGTCGCCGCTTGCGAAGGGCGACGACATGGCTATTCAAGCCATTGCGCTCAAGGCGGGGCAGTCGGAGCCGGACTCCGAAACGCTTTTGTATGTCAGCCGCGCGGCGTACTGGACGGCGCTGAACTTTTCCGCTTATCGGCTGGCGCGTCGGCATGTTGGCGCGGCCTTTGTCGCGTATGACGGCCAGGAAGGCGTGACTGTTTACGGCTGGAATTAACCGCCGGCGCCCTTACGACCTGGTCCTTGTCTTGCCAAGCCCTTTGTTCGACGCGCCGCAGGCCGTCGAAACTTGAATCGGGACGCCCTTCGTCCCGACAGCTTCAGGAGGCCACGGAAAGCGGCGCGGTCAAACCCTGTCCTGCAGGGACACCGCGAAGCGGCGCGGAGCCACGCGCAAGGCCTTCAGGCCGAGCATGGCGAGCGGGGTTGAACGCATAGCCGCGCCCCGTGGCAGCGACCCACGAAGAGACCGGCGAGGTTGATCTTTTCCTTGAGGCTATCGAAGTTTGAAATCTATCCCGCCGTGCAAAAATTAAAAATATCGGTGAAAAAGTCGGAGCTTCCTTTTTTAAAAATGATCGACGCGACCCAAACTTAGATTTGCCATGCCGATTTCATATCCGCCACGCATCCAGGCCTTCCGCGATGAAATGATTACGATGCTGCCGCGTGCGCCTAACAACCGGGCTTCTCTCGAAGCTCTGCGGGCGATGCCCACAAACCAAGTGATATTAGCGTTTCTCACGTGGCGCATGAGGCTCATACCGGCCAAGCCAAGAGTGGTAAGGCTTTGGCCGCGCGGAGTAACGCCTCTGCAGTTTCAAGCGGTAAAGCCGAAAATCCGGCCATTACTGGAGAAGGTAGCTGCCGGGAAAGACCTCACGCCACACCTTTCCGATGACGTGACCAAGAAGGGCATCATTCTTCCCGGTGCTCGCCCTGCAGACCGGCGAAAGGACATCGACATGGTTCTGACCCGGCATGGCCTTCACCATTTTCATGTTGGGATCACAGGCCCCGGTAATCCAAAGGGGCGTAGTGGCATTCTGGTTTTTGCTGAGGTGTTAGACAAAGAATTTCGGATCGTCGCTATATCAGACCACCGCGCATTTGTGCAGGGATCGCCGGAGCGACTCCGCTTCTTCAGAATTTGTGACTCGTACATGGCGAAGGACGTTCCGCCCGGTCAGGCGTTCATGGCGAACCCCATTGTGACGTCTGGTCACTCGATGCCCATCATGCTGTTTGCAATCAAATGTGAAGACGAGATGTTGCGGCTCGATCCCCTGCTGGACAATCCTGCGTATATCGACAAGCTTTATCATGATCAGCCTGTTGCCAGACCGACAAATCCATCTATGGCGTGGCATTTCGAAGACCTGAGGTTCGGCATTCCCGAGAGGCATGGTCACGCAGAGCACGCGGTAGCTCTGCATAAACTCGTTTATCTCCTTGACGAACGCTTCAGCCCGCATGCGCATGTAACTTATGTCAAAGACTGGCTATGCTCCCTCGTTAGCCATCTCGGTTTTGACCATATCGGCGGCCTCGGGGTTGGTGCGGTATACGTGCTGAATGAGCGCAATCTGCTCCTGCATCGGCGAGCTGCACGTTGGCGGATCGATGAGGTGCTGAAGAATCATATCCGTGAAGCCGTGCTCAATATGGCGCGCACCTGAGTAGCAGAGGCGATGACTTGATCTGCGCCGAGGCTCTTGAGATCAGCATCAGTCATGGACGGGCGATGGATGCCCAAAATAGGTTTATCACCACGCACGTAAGGGCTACGCTCAATGCCTGCTGTGGCAATGAAGAAGCACGCGCTGGCGCACAAATAATTTAGCCTGGGATTCTGGAACTTGAGCAATTCAATAGATTGCTGCCGTAAGTTCGCGGCCTCATAATCTATTGGCACTTCGATGCCAAGACGGAGCATTCGTACAAGCCGCCCGATCTTTATAGCCTCCGTCACGTTGCCGCCTGGTGACGCAAGATAGATTTCACTCGGACATAAAAGGTTCCACGATTTTGATGGGCAGTTCTCGTTAATCAACTTGCGGAACTTATCGTAGTCTCCAGGGACAATCGTCCCTTCCAGAATGATAGCAGCTTCATCGCTGATCTTTATTTCGGCCGCACCTGCGGCCACTGGTGCGCACATGAACCAAATGGCTGCAAGAAAACGAAAAGTCGGCCCGTACATTGCCCACGCCTAAAAGGAAAACATCGCTGAAAATAGCCCAAAAGCGGAGGATTGTTTACCGCAAAATCCTGGCCCGTCGCTCGCGCTCGGACCGCGGCTCGGTCCACGTCAGCTTGTCGTTAGTAACATTGAGACCGGAAGGCGAGGCCGACATGATCGTGCGCAGCGCCACTGCCATGCCTTTGCCACCCTTGGAAGCGTTTCAGCAGGCTCGCCCGTGCAAATCTCAAGAATTTCGGCGAAAAAGTCGGCATTTGGAAAGGCGTCGGCTGCGGCCTGATCGCCGCGTTTGGCAGGGAGGGCTGTACGCGGCGGAGCAATAGTAGGCCACGGAGCGGCGGCATAACGCGGTCGCGCCTGGCGGAGTAGAACTCGGCCACTTTCGAGGCCGAACCTTTTCGAAGTCTGATTCGAAGAGGGATGGCCGGGGATGTTCGCGGTGGAGATTTACGCAGCGGTTCGACGGTTTGTCTTCATCGAAGGGAAGAGCCAACGCGAGGCGGCGCGGGTTTTCGGACTGAGCCGGGATACGATTGCCAAGATGTGCCGCTATTCGGCGCCGCCCGGCTATGTGCGATCCAAGGCTCCGGAGCGGCCAAAGCTCGGACTGCTCGTACCGGTAATCGACGCGATTCTGGAGTCCGGCAAGACGGCACCGCCGAAGCAGCGGCACACCGCGAAGCGGATTTTCGAACGGCTGCGGCTCGAATACGGTTTTGCCGGCGGTTATACCGTAGTGAAGGATTACGTTCGGATCGCCCGCAGCCGGTCGCGCGAAGTCTTCGTGCCGCTGGCCCATCCGCCTTTCGGCGGTGAAAAGTTTCGACACGTTCGACTTCACCGCCATTCCATCGCTCAACAAGCCGCTGACACTCGAACTCGCGCGCTGCGAATATCTCATCGCCCGCGACAATGTTATTGCTCTGGGTAATTCCGGCACGGGAAAGACGCATGCCTGTCTGGCGCTCGGCCTGGCCGCCTGCCAACGCGGCTTCCCGGTCTCCTTCTTCACGGCGGCCGGCCTCGTTCATCAATTGATGGAGGCGCGCGACGAGCGGCGTCTCCTGAAACTCCAGGCGCAGCTCGCCTCCGTCAAACTGCTCATCGTCGACGAACTCGGTTATGTGCCGCTTTCCCAAACCGGCGCGGAGCTTCTGTTTGAAATATTCAGCCAGCGTCACGAACGTGGCTCGACCATCGTCACGTCGAATTTGCCATTCGAGGAATGGACGAGCGTCTTCGGCAACCAACGTCTGACCGGCGCGCTGCTCGATCGCCTCACGCATCATGTCCATATTCTGGAGCTGAACGGCGAGAGCTACCGGCTCAAGCAATCGAAGGCAAGACGGCGGCGCGACCCTCGACCCCCCGATGAGGTCGCCGCAGCCGCCGATCCCGAAACCGGCGAAATCATCCCAGATTCCTGAAAGCCACGGCCGCCCCGGCTACGAAACCCCGGCCATCTCCGCCGGGGCGGCCGTGGCGCGTCGTGCTCGATGCCCACGCCGCAAACTGGCCTGTTTTTGCTCCGCCCAAATGGCCGGCTTTTACTCCGCCGTTGACACCCGTACATTGCCCACGCCTAAAAGGAAAACATCGCTGAAAATAGCCCAAAAGCGGAGGATTGTTTACCGCAAAATCCTGGCCCGTCGCTCGCGCTCGGACCGCGGCTCGGTCCACGTCAGCTTGTCGTTAGTAACATTGAGACCGGAAGGCGAGGCCGACATGATCGTGCGCAGCGCCACTGCCATGCCTTCGCCACCCTTGGAAGCGTTTCAGCAGGCTCGCCCGTGCAAATCTCAAGAATTTCGGTGAAAAAGTCGGCATTTGGAAAGGCGTCGGCTGCGGCCTGATCGCCGCGTTTGGCAGGGAATGCTGTTCTTGGTTCCCACTTCGGCTGCCCGAAGCGGGTTAAAGGGGCGAAGTTACGCCTGTCACTTGATCCATCACCTTATCCCGACACAACAGAGGCCGCCGACAGGGGCGGCGGCGAGAAGCCGATCATCTTGACGAACTTGCGGAGATTCTGCGCAATCGCGGCGAGCGTGCATTCGTCGCGCGCGCCGGTCATGCCGCGCAGCCGAAGACGACGGAAGTTGAGATGGTGCTTTAGATGCGCAAATAACATCTCGACCTTACGGCGTTCACGGGCGGATTTTTTGAACGCTTCCGTTCCGGCAAGGCTGGCAACATGCTGGCGCACGTCTTCATGCGCGTTGACGGACAGCACCCGCGACGAAGCCTTGGTGCATTGCGGCTTGAGCGCGCAGCCCGCGCAATCACGGACGCGCGCGCGATAGATTAATATGCCGTTGTCGCGTTCGTAAGCGAGCGGCAGGGATTTACCGCCGGGGCAGATAAAGGCGTTGTTCGCGCGGTCGAAGGTGAAGTCGTTGCGCGTGAAGACGCCATTGGTTTGCATGGAGCGGTCAAGCACCGGAATGTGCGGCTCGATCCCGCGCTCCATCAGCCATGCCAGATTGCCGCCTGAACCATAAGCCGTGTCCGCCGCCAGCTTTTTCGGTTGCAGGTCGAACCGGCTCTTGGCGCGTTCAATCATTGTGCGTGTCGCCGCCACTTCCGCCGTCCAGCGCGCGGGTGATGGTTCCACATCGACGATGATCGCCGCCTTGGTGTCGATTAGATAGTTGGTGCCATAGGCGAAAGCGATTTTGCTGCGGCCTTTGCTGGTCAACGCCGCTTGTGGATCGGTCAGCGATAGCGACTTCGGCGGTTTCGGGCTTTCGCCGGGGAGCGCGCCAAGACCGGCGGCCTTGTCCAGCTGGTCGAGATATTCGCGCACCGGTCGCGTGACCTTGCCCGGATCGTTCCAACTCTCCGGCGGCGTCGCATCTTCCGTGCACCGCGCTACGCGCGCATCGGCCTCGATGACGCTCGCATCCGTGGCGAACGTCTCGCCGCCGACGAGACCGGCACGAAGGCAGGCTTGCAGCACACTCTCGAACACCATACGGAAGGCATCGCTCTCGCGGAATCGCCCATTTCGCGTCTTGGAGAAACTGGAGCGTTCGGGAACCTCGTCCGTGAGGCCAAGCCCGCAGAACCAGCGGTAGGCCAGATTGAGATGTACTTCCTCGACCAAGCGCCGCTCCGAGCGGATGCCGTAGAGATAGCCAACCAGCAGCATGCGGATCATCAGTTCGGGATCGAGCGACGGGCGGCCCATGTCGCTGTAATAAGGAGCAAGCTTCCGTCGCACACCGCTTAAATCCAAAACCTTGGCGACCTGGCGCAACAGATGATCGTCGGGCACATGGTCTTCGAGGCAGAAATCATAGAAAAGCGGCTGTTGCCGATCATCAAGGCGTCCCATCATGGCCCGTTCCTCCCCCGATTGTTCGTTCGAGGGAATCACAGAAGCCTAATAAAAACAACGATATTCAGCGCGTCAACGTCAGCTTTATGCGACGTCATTGCGCTTTTTATAGCGGGACTTTTTCACCGACATTCAAGATATATGCAACAACTTGATTGCATCTCTGAATTAACGACTTGATTGGGAATTCCACCCTTTTTTGGGTGTGCGAGCGCGCGGGATAGCGCACAGCGGTTACATATTGGCCGCTCATGCGAAATTCCGCTGTGCCGCCTGAGGGGAGGCGGCATCTTGGGTTCGGTGACCGATCTACCCAACCTAACCGTGACGTTATGGCTGGAGAAGCCTTTGTCGCTCAGCTCGCGCGAGTTCATATTCGCCCGGTTGGTCGCCCGTCCAATGACGTCTGCCGATCCCATGCAAGTTTCACCTATCAAGCGGGAAGCTGGTCGCAGCCGCGTCGGGTGATCGCCAAGGTCGAATGGCATCCGGGCGAGCTTTATCCGCGCGTCGGCTTCATCGTGACGAACATGGCGCGCTCCGCCGAGAATGTCGTCGCCTTCTACAACAAGCGCGGCACGTGTGAGCAATGGATCAAGGAAGGAAAAGGCGCAATCAAGTGGACCCGGCTATCATGTCGGTCGTTCGCTGCTAACGCCGTCCGTCTCCAGCTTCATGCGCTGGCCTACAATCTCGGTAATTTTCTGCGCACGCTGGCGACGCCCGAACCGATAAAGGATTGGTCACTGACGAGCCTGAAGGAAAAGCTGATTCCCGCCAGCCAAACCGAAGACCGGCAAAGCACTGGCGGGCATGACCCCGCTAGCGTTGGCCATCGAACGCCACAGGGCCGCGCAAGCCGCGATAGATGCGGCAGACGGCCCCGAGGGCTATCCCGATCATCTGAACGAAGCGGAATTCGACGCCATAGACGATCTCGCCGAGGCGCCTTGCGCCAGCGACGCGGAATTCCTCGAAAAGCTGCGCTATCTGCACGCTTACGAAACTCGAATATTTGGGGCGCCGACTGGTCAACATGAATTCCGTTCAGTCGTTCTCGCTGTCGATTGTCACTTCTTCCCGGTGAACGCATGACGCAGCGCCTTCGCTATCGCGTCTGGAAGCTTCGCGCGCTGATGTGGCTCTTGCGTCGGCTGCGCAAGGGGCGCGGCCCGGAGCGAACAACCATGCCCAAACGCCGGGATTTACCCCGCAAGAATGCGAGCTGAACTCGTCGACATGCTGGCGTGCGGCCGGCCAAAGGCGGCGATTGCCAAGTTTCTGTACGTTTCGCAGAGCACCTTGCGGCGCTTTTTGGCTCGGGTTCGGTCCGCGCGACCGGCGCGGCCGGAGTGAGCGCGGCGGGAACGAGCCGGACGGCCAGGGAAAGGAGAGCGACGGGTTTTCAGCGATAACCTGCGATACCCCGATGCTTACCCCGCGAAATTACACTGACAAGCTTGGACTACATAAGCCTTTGTTATTATTGGTGCCGCAACGGTGATTTCGAACACCGGACCCCCTCATTACGAATAAGCAAATTGCACGCGACGGGACACGTCACAATATACAGCGGACCCGACAAAGCCCATTTATTTAAAGGCATTTCTGCCATACCTTCCTGACATTAGGCGACACAACACGCCCCAAAATGTCTTCTCACTGGGTCCGCTGGAGGTCCGCGGACCCCGAGCGGACCTGGAGTGTGGCCATGAAGTTCACGCACGCGCGCATTGAGAGCCTGAAGTGCCCTCCCGACAAACGCGACATGCTCGTCTTCGATGACGAACAGCGCGGGCTTGGCGTGCGAGTGATGGCGGGCGGCGGCAAGACGTATCTTGCACAATACACGTTCCACGGACAGAAGCGTCGAATCCCGCTGGGCGCTTGCAGTGCGGTCTCGTTGGCCAAAGCCCGCGACGCTGTGTGCGCCGTCATGGGCGACGTGGCGAAAGGGATTGACCCCGCCGTCGAACGAAAGAACGCCATCGTCGAGGCGCGCCGGAAGGCAGCACATGAAGCCTTGACGCTCTCCGCCTTGCTCTCGGACTGGCAAGCCTTGCATCTGGCGAGCAAGCGGCCAAGCTATGCCGCAGAGGCCATACGAGCGTTGCGCAGTGCCTTTGCCCGCTATCTCGAACTCCCCGCCTCCGATCTCGACCGTGCAAACGTTGTCAAGACGCTCGACGACAGGGCGCGAAAAGGAAGCGCGGTGATGGCGGCGCAAACAGCAGCCTACGGTAAAGCCGCTTACGGTTGGGCCGTGAAGCGCGGCGCTCTCTCAGTCAACCCGTTCGCTAACTTGCCCGTCACCCCCACTGTGAAGCGCGAGCGGGTGCTGTCCGATGATGAACTCGCCGCTATCTGGCGCGCAACGGATGGCATCGGGCCGTTCAATGCCATCGTTCGACTTCTCATTTTGAGCGGCCAGAGGCGCGAGGAAGTGGCCGGCATGAAATGGGCGGAATTGTCCGACGATTTTTCCATTTGGACCATTCCCGCCAGCCGCGCCAAGAACGGCGCAACCCATATCGTTCCCTTGTCCGAACTGGCGCGGGAGCCATTGCGTAGCCTTCCCCAATTCAGCGAGTTGGTTTTTCCTGGTCTCCGTGGCTCATTCAACGGCTGGTCAAAGTCGAAAGCAGCTTTGGACGCGAAGTCTGGCGTAACGAATTGGCGGCTTCACGATCTGCGCCGCACAATGGCGACGGGCCTGCAGTGGCTCGGCGTGCGTCTTGAGGTGACTGAGCAAGTTCTCAACCACGTCTCGGGAAGCCGGGCTGGCATTGTCGGGGTTTATCAGCGCCATGATTTCGCTCTAGAGAAGCGTGCCGCCCTACAGGCTTGGGGTGAACACGTGCAAGCTATTGTCGATGGACGTGCTGCCATGGGCAACGTCGTCACTTTGCCGCAACGGGATTGAAGATTTGGGCCGATAGTCGCTACGAAACGCTGGGTTGGATAGGCGAGCCAGCCGACAAGCTAAGGACGCATGGCTTGGTTTCCGCTCGCTTCTGATGACCTAGGAGGAACATTCAAGCTCGAAACCAGCCTCATAACTCTAATGAGGCTCTGTCGGAATCAAGGCGCAAGTTTCGCGAATGGGCAAGGCCAGAAAGTGAGGAGTGGACGTCTGCAGGAGCGCGTTGCCGCCGCGCTTTCCACGCTGTTATCCGGGGCATTCGAAAAAGGATTGGTAGAAAGCAATTCCGTGGCCGGAACAAATAAGGTGACAGCGGAAATTTCGACAAACCGGATGACGTGCACGTGGCGGGCTGGATAAAATAGAGGATGATGTTTATGTGGTGTGATTGCTGGACCGTCCGAGAAGCTGTTGAGCAGGCAGCAAACATTTGGTTTTCGAAAGAATTACTTGATATCAATGCATTACTTGGTTTGTCCTCGACAGGATTTCGCCACACAAAATTTAGCTCCCTTCCATCCAAAGCCCCAACCAGTGGCAGGCGGGTTTTCTTCAAAGAACGTATAACGCCAAGAAAAATTATATTAAACTGGCATTCCCCAGATAACCGGGAATGTGCCAAGCGCGTATCATTGATCTCCTGCCGTGACATCGGACATTCGTCCTATACCGGCATTATTTTCCGGATCGCCCGCTTATTGAGGTTGAGATTGCCGCGCTGCGGCGCTGCTGTGGTGCTCCGGCACACCAAAACCAGTGACATGGGCGGATCGCGCACCGGACAATACAGAGTCGGTTGTGATCAAGACGCACTTCTCCCTTAGTTTTTGCTCGACGCATGACGACCGAACACTTCACGCAGGCGCTGGATTGGGCGGCGGCCGCAGGTCGGCGATCATTCGTAGGATGTCCGCGAAGAGATTTTTCGGAATGGCGACTTCGGCCATCTGAAACGCGACATAGCGGCCATGGCTCACGATCTTCGCGCCGATCTTGATCAGCTTTTCCTTCAGGCTCGTCAGTGACCAATCCTTTATCGGTTCGGGCGTCGTCAGCGTGCGCAGAAAATTACCGAGATTGTAGGCCAGCGCATGAAGCTGGAGACGGACGGCGTTAGCAGCGAACGACCGACATGATAGCCGGGTCCACTTGATTGCGCCTTTTCCTTCCTTGATCCATTGCTCACACGTGCCGCGCTTGTTGTAGAAGGCGACGACATTCTCGGCGGAGCGCGCCATGTTCGTCACGATGAAGCCGACGCGCGGATAAAGCTCGCCCGGATGCCATTCGACCTTGGCGATCACCCGACGCGGCTGCGACCAGCTTCCCGCTTGATAGGTGAAACTTGCATGGGATCGGCAGACGTCATTGGACGGGCGACCAACCGGGCGTTTGAGCAGATAGCCGATCCTCTCTTGCAAGATGTGATTGGCGGGCAGACGGATCGCATATTTGATCCGTTCTGCCTCCAGATATTCGTAAACTTCGGGGTTTGCGAAGCCGGCGTCGGCGCGGAAATAAATGCGTGAGACCTTGCCTTGATACCGCGCCACGACCGGCTTCAGCACCGCCTCCCATCCATCGGCGCTGTGAACATTGCCGGGGCGCAGGGCGCAGCGTTCCAAATCGCCATATTGGTTGAAAACGAACAGCGGATGATAGCAGGTGCAGTCATAGTGACCGTTCCAGACACTGTGTTCCTGTTCGCCATGCGTCGGGCTCACGCTCGAATCCATGTCGAGCAAGATACCTCTCGGCGGACGGCGACCATGAACGCTGTCGATCCATTTGCCGGAGAGATCAGCGAGCGCCGAAAGGTTCTTTTCCGCCGTGAGCCAGCGCGTCTCAAAGCGGCCCATCTGGCTCGGCGAAGCCGCTGCATCCGAGGCCGCCTTTCCGCCGACTATCCACCGCATCGCGGGATCATGGCGCAGGCGTTGAGCGTCGTTCACGTCTTCATATCCGGCAAGTCGCCCAAATATGGATTGCCGCAACATCCCGACGAGTGCATGCCGGCCATTCTTGCCAGTGCGTGCGTCGGAGAGCGCATCACCCGCCATCGCGCTGAGGCACAGCGCGTCGTCCAGTTCCCGGTATGCGAGCAAGCCTGCGTCGGAGGTAACCACCGATCCGCGAAAGTGAAGCAACAATCGGCGGTCGAAATCGAGCCTGAGAGCGCCATCATACAATTCACCCGCCGGGTTCGCCATGACGGCCTCATTCGATCCGAAATAACATGCTGATTATGTTAGCTGAATCGCGGCATCGACGCTGCAAATTATTGCCTCATCCGGCGTATGCGGGTTAAAAATCCCAGATGTTCTTGCTGACGATGAATGGGGCCCCGATCCATTACCTGGGGAAGGCAAAGCGGACACGAGAGAGAGTCACCTTGAGGACGTTGCATCCCGGACGAGAGAGGCTGAGCGTCGGATTCCTGAAATAAGGGAAAAGGCATGGCTGAAACTCAAAAATGATTTGGGATCAGGGATACCACAGGCAAGCGCACTGCCATGCCGAGATACTCCTCCTTATCATCCTAATTGCGCCAACCCCATTGACGTGACTCCAGGCTTTTGGAACCGAGAGGATTTATCAGAGAGAAGCTTAGACAAGCCGTACTCTTTTGGAATTAGCTCACGTCCACACCTTGTGCTTATCTCCAAAGAGGAATTGAGGAGATATCTTCATCCTGAAGGGCAATTGATCCAAGCAGCCTCCGCAGGTTCAAGGCGCCCCGGCGGGCGCAAACCCAAATACAATTGGGATGAGATCGAAAATGAGGCGCTCAGACTTATGGCCTACCACGGCGGAATTTCGCCTGACGATCCTGAATGGAACGCGCAGGCACGCCTCGTGACAGCCCTCCAGCGATTTTGCCAGGAAAAATTCGGCAACGAGCCAAGCGATTCAAGTTTGAAGGAGAAGATTCCGGAATGGCTCAAAATAGCAAGAAAGGTGCGGCCGGAAACTGAAAATAAAGTATAATCAACGCGGTCGGAATAGCCAGTAATTGAGTTTCTGGCCAATCCGGCTGACGGCTGACACGTCGTTGTGCATCATCCTCTGACAGACAAGAGAACAACAGAGGACGCCAATGAAAGTCATTTCATACGACGAAGCCGCAGCACGAGCCGGGATTGTCCGTCGCTCACTCGAACGTGCAATTGCCAAAGGCGAAGGCCCAAGTGTCATTCATATCTCGACGCGCCGGCGAGGGATTTTAGAGACAGATCTTGAACTTTGGCTGCTAAGTAGACGCCGTTTGGCTCCTGGTAGTGCGACCGCTTCCTCCTCGAACAACGAGGGGGAACTCTAATGCTCGGTCCTCAATGTCCTGGTATCGCTTCCCTCTTTGAAAACGCCATGACGGAAGCTCGATACCAAGAAGCAGGGACAAAAGGTGAGAACAGTTACGATTTGGCTGATCGTATCGAACGCTCGGGCCTCGATACCCATAATGCACGTGCGTTGGTTGCCAAATTGCCTGGCTGTTGCCCGGATCATCGCTGTCATTCTCCCGCTTGCCACCAATGTGGCAAGGTCGAACGGCTGCTGATGGCATCGGTTGTCGAAGAGTTTGTCGGGGACCATGAGGACAAATGCTTCATCACCTTCGTTACGATTATCCCTCGGAACTCTTCGGTGCCAAAGGGATCTCTGCATGAATTCTCCCTCCTCAACTTCAAACGGCGAGTGAGAGACGGCTTGGCAAAAACTTCAGCGCTTTGGGCTGTAGGAAGCGTCGATTTCACTTTGAACGAACACCAGGACAATTTGTATGCGTCTCACTGGTCACCGCATGTCCATTTGATCGTGAGAGCGGAGGATATCGATAAGCTTACGAGTGACCCCCGGGCGGCGTTTCCAAGAAGCGAAGAAGCACCAAGGCCGGTCATGGTGAAGGAATGGGACGGCAATGCCAATGCTTTCTCTTATATATTCAAGCCGAGTTTCAACAGGAGGATTTCAATCGAAAAGATAGAGCGATTCAACCCAAAGACCATGAAAACACGCTTCTGTCGGGGAACGACCTATGACCGCCTTCGCGTCTCCGAATGCATTGAGCTTGCCTTGTTCCTCGATGCTATGGGCCTTGGTGGTCGATTGTCGTTCCGAAAGGTACGCCTTCGCCAAGCCAACAATTCGATAGGGCTCCAATTGATGATTACCCGGACATCGTACCCACGCATTTCTGAAAATGAGGAATAGATGGCTCAAAGCCCGTGCAAGAGCCCTTAACTGGCATTCCCCAGATAACCGGGAATGTGCCAAGCGCGTATCATTGATCTCCTGCCGTGACATCGGACATTCGTCCTATACCGGCATTATTTTCCGGATCGCCCGCTTATTGAGGTTGAGATTGCCGCGCTGCGGCGCTGCTGTGGTGCTCCGGCACACCGAAACCAGTGACATGGGCGGATCGCGCACCGGACAATACAGAGTCGGTTGTGATCAAGACGCACTTCTCCCTTAGTTTTTGCTCGACGCATGACGACCGAACACTTCACGCAGGCGCTGGATTGGGCGGCGGCCGCAGGTCGGCGATCATTCGTAGGATGTCCGCGAAGAGATTTTTCGGAATGGCGACTTCGGCCATCTGAAACGCGACATAGCGGCCATGGCTCACGATCTTCGCGCCGATCTTGATCAGCTTTTCCTTCAGGCTCGTCAGTGACCAATCCTTTATCGGTTCGGGCGTCGCCAGCGTGCGCAGAAAATTACCGAGATTGTAGGCCAGCGCATGAAGCTGGAGACGGACGGCGTTAGCAGCGAACGACCGACATGATAGCCGGGTCCACTTGATTGCGCCTTTTCCTTCCTTGATCCATTGCTCACACGTGCCGCGCTTGTTGTAGAAGGCGACGACATTCTCGGCGGAGCGCGCCATGTTCGTCACGATGAAGCCGACGCGCGGATAAAGCTCGCCCGGATGCCATTCGACCTTGGCGATCACCCGACGCGGCTGCGACCAGCTTCCCGCTTGATAGGTGAAACTTGCATGGGATCGGCAGACGTCATTGGACGGGCGACCAACCGGGCGTTTGAGCAGATAGCCGATCCTCTCTTGCAAGATGTGATTGGCGGGCAGACGGATCGCATATTTGATCCGTTCTGCCTCCAGATATTCGTAAACTTCGGGGTTTGCGAAGCCGGCGTCGGCGCGGAAATAAATGCGTGAGACCTTGCCTTGATACCGCGCCACGACCGGCTTCAGCACCGCCTCCCATCCATCGGCGCTGTGAACATTGCCGGGGCGCAGGGCGCAGCGTTCCAAATCGCCATATTGGTTGAAAACGAACAGCGGATGATAGCAGGTGCAGTCATAGTGACCGTTCCAGACACTGTGTTCCTGTTCGCCATGCGTCGGGCTCACGCTCGAATCCATGTCGAGCAAGATACCTCTCGGCGGACGGCGACCATGAACGCTGTCGATCCATTTGCCGGAGAGATCAGCGAGCGCCGAAAGGTTCTTTTCCGCCGTGAGCCAGCGCGTCTCAAAGCGGCCCATCTGGCTCGGCGAAGCCGCTGCATCCGAGGCCGCCTTTCCGCCGACTATCCACCGCATCGCGGGATCATGGCGCAGGCGTTGAGCGTCGTTCACGTCTTCATATCCGGCAAGTCGCCCAAATATGGATTGCCGCAACATCCCGACGAGTGCATGCCGGCCATTCTTGCCAGTGCGTGCGTCGGAGAGCGCATCACCCGCCATCGCGCTGAGGCACAGCGCGTCGTCCAGTTCCCGGTATGCGAGCAAGCCTGCGTCGGAGGTAACCACCGATCCGCGAAAGTGAAGCAACAATCGGCGGTCGAAATCGAGCCTGAGAGCGCCATCATACGATTCACCCGCCGGGTTCGCCATGACGGCCTCATTCGATCCGAAATAACATGCTGATTATGTTAGCTAAATCGCGGCATCGACGCTGCAAATTATTGCCTCATCCGGCGTATGCGGGCTTAGAGTCATATGTTTTTGAAAAATTGTTACCGAACTACCGAACTACCGAACTACACTTAGGACTCTGCCTCACTGTCTCATTGCCTCGGGCCTTCAATGAAGAAGGCGTGCCGTAACGATGCATGCTGTGACCATTTATTTGCTGGGGCGGTGAGGCGCTGAGGCATTTGGATAACCTAACTCATATTATGAAAGGTCAACGTCATGATGAAAAAGACGCGCAAATTTATTATTGCCAGTGTTTGCGAGCCTAACGACCCCGCCTGCAAACCGGATAAAAAGTGGTTAGCGAGGTATCGACATAATGAATTATCGAAGGAATACGAAATCGAGATCCGCTTTTGGACGCGCAGTGGAAGGACGGACTCGATCATTATTTCTGCAAGAGACCGGTCGGAATTTGGGAAAATTCGCCGCGAGCTATGTGCGCGAGATGCACGACTACCCATGGATCCTAAGCTCAGCTTGCAGTTCGTTGTAAGTCTCATGGCGGCGACGCCGAAGGACGCAATTAAGGTTGTTTCCAAGCCTGGCTTTCGTGATGGCGCAAAAGCTTTCGTCATGCCGGGGCACATGTATGGATCGGCGGAGGGACGCTTCCTTTGGGATGCTAACTTTTCCGATCCGGCATTTGGGGAGATCAAGGGCGATCTTACGCAATATCACGAAGGCGTCCTGAAACCTGCTCCCGCGTCGCCATTCGTGAGTTTCGCGATCTTGATTGCGCTTGCGGCGCCTCTACCCAGCTACACCGAGCAAAAAGACGGTCGAGGGAAACTCTTGCCGGAAAGTGCTATCTTCCACTGGGCTGCGGAGTCGAGCAGCGGAAAGACAACGCTCGCACGCATAACTCAATCGGTTTTTGGATCGCCGGACATCACGACAGACTACGAGGCAACGCCAAGAGGAGTTGCGGAGGCGGCGTATACTCGCAACGACCTTGTCGTGGTGCTCGATGACACAGAGAGTGGCGATTCCACATCAGACCAGCAGCTCTTAAAAGCCATGAAGTTTTACGCACAGCGGCTTTCGAGTGGCCGTTCTAAAGCCATCGCCAAGGGGGCAGGAGGAGGCGCTTTTCCGCCTCTCAAATGGTTCTGCTTCGGAGCGAGCACAGGGCCGGAAACGCTAGCCGAGATCGCGCGGCGTATTGGAAGTAAGCGGTCAGGCGAGCGTGTTCGGTTCTTGGAAATGGTTGTGCCTCCCAATGCCCGAGGTGGCATTTTTGGTGCCGCGCTCAGCGGGGCACGCCAGAAAGTCGAAGATCCCGACGAGCTAGCGGGGTCGGGGTGCAGATCGTGCGCGACTGGGTTGTCCGTTTCAACGCCAAAGGTCCTGATGGTCTCTTGACCGGCAAAGCGCCGGGCGCTCCCAGCATCCTCGGCGAGCGCCAGCGCCAAGCCTTGCGGCAGGTCGTGGAAGATGGGCCGATTCCCGCCCTGCATGGCGTCGTCCGCTGGCGGCTGATCGATCTGGCGCAGTGGCTCTTCGAAGAGTTCCGGGTTTCGATCTCCAAGCCGACGCTCAGCCGCGAGCTGCGGCATATGGGCTTTCGCAAGCTCTCGGCGCGACCGCGCCATCATGCGCAAGACGAGGAAGCCGCGGCGGCTTTTAAAAAAACTTTCTCGCCCTCGTGGAGGAGACCGCCGCAAAAGAGGCTCCTGGCAAGCCGATAGAGATTTGGTTTCAAGACGAAGCTCGGATCGGGCAGAAAAACAAGGTCACCCGCCGATGGGCGAAACGCGGGACACGGCCTTCGGCGCCGCACGACCAGAGGACGAGTTCAGCCTATATTTTCGGCGCCATCTGCCCGGCCGAAGGAAAAGGCGCCGGGCTCGTACTACCCTCCTGCAACAGCGAGGCCATGGCCCTGCATCTCGAAGAAATCTCGCTTGCGGTCGCACCAAGCGCGCATGCGCTCGTTCTTCTCGATCAGGCCGGGTGGCATGTCTCGGCGAAGCTTCCCGTCCCGGACAACATCACGCTCTTGCCGTTGCCGCCGAAATCGCCCGAGCTCAATCCGGTCGAGAACATCTGGCAATTCATGCGCGACAACTGGCTCTCGAACCGCGTCTTCGAATCCTACGACGACATTCTCGACCACTGCTGCTTCGCCTGGAACAAGCTCATCGACATGCCCTGGAAAATCATCTCCATCGGAACAAGAGAGTGGGCCTATCGGTCGTGATCAGCGAGACTTGGTATTATAGGTCCTTTGCCCTGGCCAATAAGTTAGGATCTGCCTGTCTTTTAATCAGGAGGTCATGGGTTCGAATCCCATCGCGCTCACCATCAAAATCAATAGGTTAGCATATCTAGGGTGCCGAATTGTTCCCGGAAATCTTAATTGGGAAGCACCTGGGAAGCACGAGCGGCAATTTCGGTAGACACGTCCCTTACTTCACCACCGCTCCACGCTTCGCGAGACGCCGCACCACAATAAGCACTCGTTCCGTTGGTAGCGATGTTCATCAGATGGTTGGAGCTTGGATGCAGCATGTATGTGGCCCCTTCGGAGCGCAGCGATTTGGTTTTCTTAGTGTGGTCAAATCGATTGTAAGCCCCGCGCCGGTCCCCGCGTATTCGTGTTGCGGATGGAAAATACGGAAAAAATAACGAAAACATTGCTGTAGCGGATGTTGCGGATAGTGCGGCGTTCCTATGCAAATTTTACCTATCAGGCGGGACGCTGGACAAAGCCGTGCCGCGCCGTCGCCAAGGTCGAATGGCATCCGGGCGAGCTTTATCCGCGCGTCGGCTTCATCGTGACGAACATGGCGCGCTCCGCCGAGAATGTCGTCGCCTTCTACAACAAGCGCGGCACGTGCGAACAATGGATCAAGGAGGGCAAGGGCGCGATCCGATGGACCCGTCTTTCCTGCCACTCTTTCGCCGCGAACGCCGTCCGTCTCCAGCTTCATGCGCTGGCCTACAATCTCGGTAATTTTCTGCGCACGCTGGCGACGCCCGAACCGATAAAGGATTGGTCACTGACGAGCCTGAAGGAAAAGCTGATCAAGATCGGCGCGAAGATCGTGAGCCATGGCCGCTATGTCGCGTTTCAGATGGCCGAAGTCGCCATTCCGAAAAATCTCTTCGCGGACATCCTACGAATGATCGCCGACCTGCGGCCGCCGCCCAATCCAGCGCCTGCGTGAAGTGTTCGGTCGTCATGCGTCGAGCAAAAACTAAGGGAGAAGTGCGTCTTGATCACAACCAACTCTGTATTGTCCGGTGCGCGATCCGCCCATGTCACTGGTTTTGGTGTGCCGGAGCACCACAGCAGCGCCGCAGCGCGGCAATCTCAACCTCAATAAGCGGGCGATCCGGAAAATAATGCCGGTATAGGACGAACGGCTGATGTCACGGCAGGAGATCAATGATACGCGTTTGGCACATTCCCGGTTATCTGGCGAATGTCGGATCAATTCGGGCGATGCGGGTTTAGGGCTGATGAACGCAAGGGGGACGACGTCTATGGCAAAAAAATTAGTTATATTCGCCGATGGAACTGGGAATGCGTTTTTCAAGCAGGAATCGAACATCTGGCGTTTGTTCGATGCTCTCGATACCTCACAGAATGATCAGATCGCGTACTATATTGAAGGTGTGGGCACTTCGTCATTTCGACCGTGGGCAATGTTCGATGGTGCAACAGGTGTTGGTGCGCCGGGAAATATTCGCAAACTCTATCGGTTTTTATGTTGGAACTGGGAAGAAAACGAGATGAGATTTATATGTTCGGTTTCAGCCGGGGAGCGTTTACAATCCGGGCCCTAATTGAATTGATAAAAAGTGAAGGCCTTGTTCCACGGCAGTTCAACGGGACGTTTATCTCTCACGAGGAAATGGAACGAAACTCGATGGCTGCGTGGCGCGCCTATCGTCGAAAGAGCGTTTCGTGGAAAAATGTTGTTCCGTTCTTAGGACGAGTAATTCGTGATTTTGTTTTGTTCATTTGGCCTGGAAATTGGTTCCATCGCTACAACGCACCATTTTGGACGTCGAAGAAAAAGGCTGCTGTTTCCAATACAGTAACGAATGCTGTCGTCGCGCAGAAGCGTGACGGGGTTCATATCCCGATTAAGTTTGTCGGTCTTTTTGATACGGTCGAAGCATTCGGAGTGCCTTTAGAATCACTGCGTTCAGCGATCGACAAGTTAATCTGGCCGATTTCTTTTCCTATCGAAGATATGTCCGATACGGTCTGGCGTGTGCGGCACGCATTATCTATCGATGACGAACGAACGACCTTTCACCCAATTCGGATAACTCGACTTAAACAACATGGAAAGTCTCTCTCTGAAATAATACTCGCGGCTGCTCCTGTAAAAACACTTATTGCCAAGTTTCACGGAAAAGGCCGACCCCTGCAGGGAACGAGCACGAGCTACCGGAAGATCTCGATCGAGTTCGTGAGGTTTGGTTTGCAGGGGTTCATTCCGATATTGGCGGTGGCTATCCGGACAGTCAGCTAGCTCATATTCCACTCGTGTGGATGATGGAGGAGATCCGAGAAGCAGACCGAAAATTTGCGGAGAAAACCGGCAAAGATTCTGATGGATATAATTATGGTTTGCGCTTTCGTCCCGGTGCTGAGGAAGATTTCCGAAGTGCGTCGTCGCCATATGGGACTCTGCATGACTCAAGAAGGGGTGCCAGCGTTCTCTATCGTTACAGTCCAAGAAAAATCGAGACGAAGGGCAATGGTACTGAGTCAATCCACGATGTGATCGTGCATCATAGCGTAATTAAACGCATCCTCGACTGTTCGGATAGTTATGCCCCGGTTAACCTGCCTCACGACGGCAAAGTATTGCGGGCAGATCACGCAATCGTGCCTCTCAGGGAGTACCTTGAAGTTCGCTCGACATATTCACAATCGGAGCCATCATCAGCTGTTTCGGGTTATCAACAAAAGCAAGAGCATCTTTTGAACTTAGTCTTGCGGCGTCAAGCCAGTTATTTTCTCTTACTTTTCACCCTCGTAGCGATCGTGGCGATGCCGGTATGGGACTCGCTGATGGGCTCAGTGCCCGCTCCGTTAAGCAGCTCGGTTGCCTCGGTCATCCGCGACACCGACTTCACGCCGAGCGATATCATCGAGGGAATAAACGCATTCGTTGGCCCGGTGGTGGGAGCATTAAAATTTGTGACGCCATCTTACGTTGATCCCTATCTCGATTGCCTTCATCGTTATCCGATAGTGTTCCTTGCACTTGTCGGTTTAGCTTTTTGGTTTTACGTGCGGGGAAATAAATTGCGCGATAATATTCGCGATCACGCTCGTGAAATTTGGAAGCCTTCCTCTGGGGTATTGGAGCACGTTGTTTCGAAGATGCCACAATCACAAAAGCGTCTGTCCCGGTTTCGTCAAAGGCTCGCAGATTCCGTGTGGAGTTTCTACCGCAAAGTCACAGGGGCAATGGGAAACAATGGATTAGATTTGGCGAAGATATTTGGTGAAATTGCCATTGTGATGGGGTTTGCTTTAGTTATTTTTGTAGGAACTGTTGGTTTGAGTCGAGTCTGGTTCAACATTAAACTCGGCAGCGGAAAGGTTTGTTCCAATACTGAACCAAAGAAGTTGCGATGGCTCGCCTCCAACGAAAATATTTCAATTCCAGATGTCTCGGGCCCCAACACAGGTCTTTTCACTACGAGTAGCCCGTGTTGGCCAAGTGCCATGGCTGTAGAGAAGGGCATAGCGTATCGCCTGCGTATAGACGTTAATCTTGATGATCCATGGTTCGACGGGCCGATTATGTCTGACGTCGAGGGCTTTGCGAGCGACGGTTTGATTCGCAAACTCTTCAAAAGCCCGTTTCTTAGATGGCAATCTGCTGGGTGGTTTCAGCCGATTGCACGAATAGGTAACAGCGGTGACATTGAATGGCCGCTGGTTCCAAATGATGGGTCGGGTCCGATTCCTGAGGATAACGCGGGTTGTAAGCGCATGCCGCAATCTTATTTTGATACACCGGAGTTCTGCGAAGCACATCAAAAGGCCCATCCCTGTCCAGAAGAGAGTACCAAGGCGTCTGCCGAGCTGAATGTATCCGTGTTTGGTCCATCGCGTCCTCTGCCCGAGTATGAACTTCCATTCGCTAGAAAGGCATGGTTGAAGAGTGATGGTGTCTGGCACCAATTTGGTATCTGGCACCAATTTAACTTACAAAGCGATACAGTATGCCGGTCCTCTTATCCGCGCAAAACGCTTGTTTCAGATTTTGTTGCTCAAAAGACTGGGGAACTTTTTCTATTCGTAAATGATGCCATGCCTTGGCTTTTTGGCGCTGATGATAGTCATTATCAAAATAACAGGGGATCAGCCAAAATCACTCTTATGCGCGCGCCGCTTTTCTCCACCTCTATCGTAAGGGCACAGAATTAGCGCTCACGGCGAAGGGCCGAATCGTGCTGGTCGTCGCCAGAGTAGGGTTCTTCGATGACCTCTGTCAGGTATTCGAGCGCACGCCTCTTTGCGTGCACGAACGGCGCGAGCAGATTACCGCGAGCGGCAGGCGCCGAAGCGCGAGGAGGGAAAGAAACAGGCTGAGTCATGGCGAGGCTCAAGCGCGAACGTCTTGCAACTATTCCACACCAACCCCAACGAGTAACGGTTTGATTTTATCGCCGCCTCCACTGGTGAGGGCGTTGCCTTCCACGATTATGAAAGCTGGCCGGGCCACACCAATGAGCCAACGGACGAGGAATTCACCGTCGTCGATGCGGACGATGATCGCTTCCCACCAACCGGCCAAATTATACTGCTCGTCAAAGCCCGCTGCTAGAACCAGCGAACCGGGCTTGAGCTGTCGCCAGAGATCGGCGAAAATCGTCGCCGATGCAGTCTCGGCTTTAGCTAAAATGGCCGGAAGATTTGGGGGCGCATGCCACACGTTGTTGGGACTGAATCGGCACGCCTGCGTCCGTGCTTCCCAGCGTTTTCTCCCACTGCGCATCACGCAGCAAATATCCCCGCGTAGCCTCCATTGTCCCTGTCGATCCTAGCCGTGCCCGAACAGAGGCCCTTTTAGCACCTGCTAGGGCAGGTGCTAGGGCAATTAATAAATGTGTCATATAAATAGCAACAATAACAAGTACTTATAGATGGCGGAGGGATGGACCGAGTTTGGCTCATGGGCTGATGGTAGGAGATTTTCTCAACTCTGCAACGGGAATGTCAGGAATCTTGTGTGCGAGGCCGGGTTGACCATCACGCCGTGACGAACCCTTCGTCGAATATGATGGCGAATTGGGTCTTCGCCTCGCACCATTCGCTTGGCGGCACTTTCCATTTTCCCGAACCTGGTGAGCGGATTTTCCAGTCCGTAACATTACCCTGATATTGAAACGGCGCGCCAAGGCTACTTGCGAAGCTATCCCGTCGACAAGAGCGTTCGCGCTTCTGGTGTGCGGTGAGCTTTCCGATTCCGCTCCATGCGCTTTAGGGTGCCCGTCCCGTCGGCATTTCCCTCCGCTGCTTTCTTGTCGTCATCGCTCATCGCGCTCACTATGTCAGATCGTCGTCAAGCTCGGGATCAGGGACGCCAAGGGCGCGGCCAGGACAAAGGCGGTCATCTGTTCCCTTCATCGAGGCGGCCAGGGAAAAGCCGTCGCATGATGTCCCGTTGGCGTTCCAGGATCGGCGAGAGGGAGACCGGCCGAACCGGGCGCGAATAGGGATTGACCCATTCCAGGCGCTTCCCGGGCCGATATGGAAGACGACGATACCCCACTAACGCGTGCCCTCGTCCGTCATTCGCTTTCCGTGTCCCGAAGGAGATCTCGCGCAGAGGCAACATAGTCGCTTATGGGTGGTTCGGTTTCGCCGCCAAAGCAGGTGAGAATCTTGTTTAGGACATCCGTAGCTTCGGTACTTCGCTCCATCCCGAGCAGCGATAAGCCTTTGGTCAGGAACGCAAGTGCTACAGCCTCTGAAATCCATGGCTCGGCCGACGATTGGTAGGTGGCCAGGAACGTGTCGCAATCGGACAGCGCTTCCTCATAGCAACTGAGGTCGCAAAAATGAGCTGCCCTTTCAACCAACGCCCTCCCGGCACGCTCCAATAATGGCGTTGGGGAGCCTGGGCCGAAGCGCCCGATAATCTCCGAACAGGCCTTCGCGGCGTCTTCCGACCTTTCTTCGCAGGCAAATGTAAATGCCTTGGCGGAAAGCGCCCAAGCGACGTGCTCGGAGGAGTCAGGCGGCCCTCCTTTGCCATTGCAGCGGGCCATGATGTCATCACATGCCAATAATGCCTCCATATGGCGGCCAAGCGAAGTCAGTGCTTCCACTCTCCGTTCTTGGGCGGCGATAACGAGCACCACGAGTTCCCGGTCAGAGTCCGAATTGAATTTCGAAAGAAGCGTGTCATAAATCGCGACTTCCCCAATCCGATCGCCTCCAGCCTTGAGGATCGAGGCCTTCGTCAATAGGGCACTGGCACCGGCCTCCCTCAGACGCAGTTCCGTCGTTGGGTCAATGGACTCGACCAGCTTATCGCAGAGTTCCGCCACTTCGTGTTCGCGCCCGAGCGATGACAGAACGCTCATTTTCCAGAACATGGCCCAAAGCTCGGAGCCGGCTTGCGACGTACCCGGGCGAGCCAAAACGGCATCGAATGCGTCGAGAGCCTCCGCAGCGCGACCTGTGGTCATAAGCACGCGGCCTTTGTTCAGAAGCGCCTTCTTTACCTGTCCGCGAAGGCCCTCTTGAGAAGAATTCCCGAAATGCTCGATAATCTCATCGTAGACGTGTAGCGCGGCTTCGGAGATTCCAAGAAGAACCCCCATGTTAACGAGGGCTTTAGCAACGATCTCCAGCGGGTAGATGTGAGGCGATGTCTGGAACCTTTTGCCGATCTGTTTATAGGTGTCGATCGCTTCCTTGATGTGAGCGGGATTCCGCTCCAGGATTTTCGCCGAATTATACAGTGCAAGAGCGACTTTCTCCGCTATTAGCCCGCATACGCCGGATGAGGCAATAATTTGCAGCGTCGATGCCGCGATTTAGCTAACATAATCAGCATGTTATTTCGGATCGAATGAGGCCGTCATGGCGAACCCGGCGGGTGAATCGTATGATGGCGCTCTCAGGCTCGATTTCGACCGCCGATTGTTGCTTCACTTTCGCGGATCGGTGGTTACCTCCGACGCAGGCTTGCTCGCATACCGGGAACTGGACGACGCGCTGTGCCTCAGCGCGATGGCGGGTGATGCGCTCTCCGACGCACGCACTGGCAAGAATGGCCGGCATGCACTCGTCGGGATGTTGCGGCAATCCATATTTGGGCGACTTGCCGGATATGAAGACGTGAACGACGCTCAACGCCTGCGCCATGATCCCGCGATGCGGTGGATAGTCGGCGGAAAGGCGGCCTCGGATGCAGCGGCTTCGCCGAGCCAGATGGGCCGCTTTGAGACGCGCTGGCTCACGGCGGAAAAGAACCTTTCGGCGCTCGCTGATCTCTCCGGCAAATGGATCGACAGCGTTCATGGTCGCCGTCCGCCGAGAGGTATCTTGCTCGACATGGATTCGAGCGTGAGCCCGACGCATGGCGAACAGGAACACAGTGTCTGGAACGGTCACTATGACTGCACCTGCTATCATCCGCTGTTCGTTTTCAACCAATATGGCGATTTGGAACGCTGCGCCCTGCGCCCCGGCAATGTTCACAGCGCCGATGGATGGGAGGCGGTGCTGAAGCCGGTCGTGGCGCGGTATCAAGGCAAGGTCTCACGCATTTATTTCCGCGCCGACGCCGGCTTCGCAAACCCCGAAGTTTACGAATATCTGGAGGCAGAACGGATCAAATATGCGATCCGTCTGCCCGCCAATCACATCTTGCAAGAGAGGATCGGCTATCTGCTCAAACGCCCGGTTGGTCGCCCGTCCAATGACGTCTGCCGATCCCATGCAAGTTTCACCTATCAAGCGGGAAGCTGGTCGCAGCCGCGCCGGGTGATCGCCAAGGTCGAATGGCATCCGGGCGAGCTTTATCCGCGCGTCGGCTTCATCGTGACGAACATGGCGCGCTCCGCCGAGAATGTCGTCGCCTTCTACAACAAGCGCGGCACGTGTGAGCAATGGATCAAGGAAGGAAAAGGCGCAATCAAGTGGACCCGGCTATCATGTCGGTCGTTCGCTGCTAACGCCGTCCGTCTCCAGCTTCATGCGCTGGCCTACAATCTCGGTAATTTTCTGCGCACGCTGGCGACGCCCGAACCGATAAAGGATTGGTCACTGACGAGCCTGAAGGAAAAGCTGATCAAGATCGGCGCGAAGATCGTGAGCCATGGCCGCTATGTCGCGTTTCAGATGGCCGAAGTCGCCATTCCGAAAAATCTCTTCGCGGACATCCTACGAATGATCGCCGACCTGCGGCCGCCGCCCAATCCAGCGCCTGCGTGAAGTGTTCGGTCGTCATGCGTCGAGCAAAAACTAAGGGAGAAGTGCGTCTTGATCACAACCGACTCTGTATTGTCCGGTGCGCGATCCGCCCATGTCACTGGTTTTGGTGTGCCGGAGCACCACAGCAGCGCCGCAGCGCGGCAATCTCAACCTCAATAAGCGGGCGATCCGGAAAATAATGCCGGTATAGGACGAATGTCCGATGTCACGGCAGGAGATCAATGATACGCGCTTGGCACATTCCCGGTTATCTGGGGAATGCCAGATTAGAGGTATGTCAGATGCACCAAAGCGGCTGACAACGGTTTCGTAGGCCAAGAGAGCATCATTGTGTTTGCCCAGCTCCCCGAGCATGTTTCCGCGGTTGAAAAGCGCCGCGGCGATCATTTCTTGAAAGATGGCCTCACTTTCGGCAGCGAATTGGCTGAGCAATGTATCATAGGCTTCCGCTGCTTTTGCACTACGTCCCTGCTCGCTTAGCTTCAAAGCCTTGGCAAAAAGAGCCCTAGCAGCAGTAAGTCGCTCCGCTGAGTCAGACGAGGTCAGACGACGGTGCAAAAATGCACTAGTCGCCGCAGTGGTGGCTTCTTTTGGTCCTGATGCTATGCTGAAGTTCAGCTTTGCAGCGGTCAGCAGTGGCTTTGCTTTCTCACCAGTCAACGTCGCCGACGATTTTATGTTCTTCCCGCTAGGAAAAAGTGGCGTGCATCCAAATTTGCCGTGCGGGGCGTTGTAGACCACACTTTTAAATCGGCTGAAGGCATACTCACCCTGACGTACCAAGTGCGCGCCGCCACTGAAAACCAGCTGGGATATGTGAGGGCGCTTTGGCGAGTCGAGGACCGCAAGCGCCAGCAGGTCGAAAAAGGAAGACCCTTTCTCATCGTAGGCGAGCGAATTGAAGAACACAGGATCAAGATAATCTATGTGGAGCCAGATGACGCAAGGCCGGGTGCCGCTGAATTGCCGTTTGGCCGCATCTGACAGGGTAGCGAGAATGTTCGGCACGAACTTGCTCGACCGCGCTGAGACCAAGCGTACGACCACCCGAGGCTTTGTAACCGAGAGAAAGACATTCGCCCACGTAGACATACGGTCGATTTGGACTATCTCGGACAGGCGATCTATTGACGCTTCGGGAGCCGCTCCGAGAAATTTGACAGTCGCATAGTCCACTAGGTCAGTCGTTGTGCGCATTCGTGCCGCGTTGTTGCACGCGTCAATCAGAGCGGAGATCGCCGACTCATTAACGTCCAGCCGCGCACCCAAGGTAACACTTAGAATAGGAATGCTGGCATCGTCGGTCCAGCCGCTGAATTTCTGAGCTAGAGCGAGAAACAGCTTTTCAGCGTCCTCCGGGAGGATCGCTTGCCCGGAAAAGGCAGGAACACATTTCCCCTCGATTTCGAAAGCCTTGTCATCCCGCTCTGCCAGGAAGTCAAATCCGCCTTCTCCACCTTCCAGGTCGGCGAAGGTGACATCATAACCGAGGCGACTGACCTCCCCCGCGATGCGAAATTCGTGCTGAAGCGGCCTTAAACCATTCGTCTTGAGGCCGCCCAAGAGTTTGCTGCGAAGCTCTCGACGCGCTCTTTCGGACAGGTGCGGGATGGTCTGGCCAACCCCGAGGACAAAGTCAGCCGCCTCGTGCAAGTGTCCGGGCACGCCGCTTAAAGCGCCTTTCTCTTGTATGCGGAGCAATTCGAGATTGAGAAGCTGCAATTCGAGTGAATAGCGGAGGTCGTCGATTTCAGTTACATAGCCTTTCAGATTAAGGCCGTTACCGAGTGTAATGAGCCGCTGAAGATATTCAGCCTGCCCTAAAAGATTCACAAACGCAGCGACGTCAGAGGAGAATTGCGCGCCATCACTGCGGGATCTGTATCGCATACCGAGATATCCGCGCAGCTTCTAACGGTGGGTGCTGACAATATTCATGGCATGTCAGCATTCGGATGTGACCGACGGCCAAGCCGAAAGCGGGTCGATGGTTGGGCAACTCGAGGCCCGGGGGCGCTTTGCGCCGGCGTTGTCGTATGTCGGTGCAGATCCATCAGCTGCGAAGCTGACCGGAAACGCGGTTGATTGGACGCCAGAGAAACTTGGGTTTTTTGTCGTGACCTTAGCCCACCTTCAGAGTAACTTTTCGCACGTGAGGATTCTGTTCCCCAAGTTGCTGCGATAGCCCAAAACTCCTCATTCCATTCCCATAGATCAGCAAAACTTATCGCGCTGCGCTGTCCGTCCCGTCAACCCGCAAACATTCGCCACCCCGCCCTCTGGCCCGACGCCGGAAAAGACGCGGCGCGCCTGCGACTGAACGAAATCAGATAAAATCACGCAAACGCGACATTTTGCGCGCCGTACCGGTCAGAGCGCTGCATAATGCAGGTTAAGAGCTGGTGAGTTTCGGGTGAAGGAGGGCAATATATTCCTGGCTGCGGCTGACTCTGGGCTCATTGGGTTCATCGCGCCAACGGACGAGGAATTCACCATCGTCGATGCGGACGATGATTGCTTCCCACCAACCGGCCAAATTATCCTGCTCGTCAAAGCCCGCTGCTAGAACCAGCAAACCAGGCTTGAGTTGCCGCCAGAGATCGGCGGAAATCGTCGCCGATGCAGTCTCAGATTTTGCGCCGCTAGCCGACGTAGCTCCTTGGCCTGTTGCGCTTTTGGGCAGGCGATCGAGTTCAGCAATTATTTCAGGTGAGGCCGGAGATAGCGAGAACCGGCCCTGCGCGTTGATAACGCCTTCGGGCAAAGCAGCCGCGGCTTGTCGATGTTCCTCGGTTGTCACTTCCATGGACGACAGCCCGGCGTCCGAAGCCGCTTTCTTTGCTGCCTCGGCGTCTTTTTTGAGAAAGACGGCAGCTTGATTAAGGTTGGAGCCACGAAAGCGGCCGAAGACTATGAGGGCAGGAATTTTTTCGCCGTTCTTGGGGTTAGACATGGAACGAACTCCCTAAAATGAGAAAGGCCCCGCTAGGGGCCTGGGGGACAACGGAATTGAGAGGGTGTGGGGCAGGCGCCGTAGCGGTGGCGGGGGCCAAGGTAAGGGCGGACAAGAGGCGCGCATGGCCAGTTCCCGGTTGATTTGGATGCGAGGGCAATTACCCTTAGCTTGAACTATAGCATAATAAAAAATTCGTGTCAAATGTCTGAAATTTAACGTGTTTTTGTCTTTTAATTCGACGGTAGTTAGGGCAATTCGCACTGCGAGAAAGCTTCACAAGCAGCTTTTTTTTCCAATTGGCAGGGACAAATGAATTAAGGGGAGGTGATGCTTGGAAAAATTGGCAAGGGGATTTGGCCTAACGCCGGATCAATCCAAGAAGCTAAGTCAGCAGGTCCGCTACAGGTCCGGACGCTTGGGCAGAGTTGCTAAGTAGGTAACTTAAGTATTTGAAAAGATTGGTGCCGCAACGGTGATTCGAACACCGGACCCCCTCATTACGAATGAGGTGCTCTGCCAGCTGAGCTATTGCGGCTGGAATTGCCCGAAAGCAAACACCAAAGTTTTGCCACCTACCTCTTAGTCAAAACGGCGAACCATAGCAATATCGCGATCCTTTGTCGGCGGCAGCCTCGCCATTCTGAGCCACGGCTCGGAAATGCTAATGTAGTGTCTCACGTAGCGCTTGACAAAGTGATTCGGGGATGCGGCATGTGGGTAACCAGCGCCGCGTTGGCGGTAGCGCCCGAGGACAGGCGGGAACTTGAACGGATTGTCCGCTCGGGCAAGACGGAACGGCGCGTCGTGCTGCGGGCGCGGATTGTCCTCGGCGCGGCAGCGGGCAAGTCTAACGCCGCCCAAGGTTGGGAACTCATTCACATCCATGCGATCGTTATGGCTGCGAGGGCGAGACCAGAGAGATAGTTTTGCGCATAGCGGTCATATCGGGTTGCGATGCGTCGCCAGTTCTTGAGCTTGCAGAACATTCGTTCGATGAGATTTCTGCGTTTGTAGGCCGTGCTGTCCAGAGGATAGGGCGTCCGGCGTAAGGCTGTGGATGGAACGACTGCTTTGACCTTCCTTTGTTTGAGCCATTTGCGCAGGCTGTCGGCGTCGTAAGCTTTGTCTGCCAGCAGCCGCTTTGGTCTGGCGACGGCTCCAAGCAATGGAGCGGCCATGGTGATGTCGGCGACGTTTCCCGGGGTCAGCGCAAAGGCGACCGGTCTGCCGCGATCATCGGCCAAAGCATGGATTTTGCTCGTTCTTCCGCCGCGCGAACGGCCAATCGCTTCCGCGAACTCCCCCTTTTTGAACCAGCCGCCGAGCGGTGCGCCTTGACATGGCTGCTGTCGATGGAAAGCTCGTCTGGAACTAGACCGGCGGCCGCCATTTTCTCGAAAATGCGCGGCCAGATACGGCCCTGGGACCACGGGAAAAGCCAGATTCAGGCGCTTGACCGCACCCAGCCCAGCTTGCCGATGAAGAAAGGCCGCGCCGGCGCCATGACGCATGATTACAAGCGCAACGGCACGACCAATTTGTTCGCCGCGCTTGATGTGCTGAAGGGCGAAGTGATCGGCCAGTGCATGCCCCGGCATCGGCATCGGGAGTTTCTGAAGTTTCTCAAAGCCATCGACCGCGGCACGCCCAAACATCTGGACATTCACGGCATTGCCGACACCTACGCGACCCCCAAAAAACAAGGGGTCAAGGACTGGCTCGCCAAACATCCGCGCTTCCACCTCCACTTTATTCCGCCATCGTCATCGTGGCTGAACCTGGTGGAGCGCTGGTTCGGAAAGATGACCAGGGAGCGTATTCGCCGGGGTGTTTTCACAAGCGTGCCGGCACTTGAGCGCGCCATCCACGTCTACATCGAATGCAATAATGCCGAGCCGAAGCCTTTCGTCTGGACGAAATCCGCGCACGACATCATCGGCAACGTCAACCGCGGCCGGGCGGCTCTGAAAACGCCGTCGATGAAGCGCCGAGACAAATTGTAAATCTTTGCGCGAGACGATGCCCTAGCGACCCGGATCGTCACACGACCGTGTTCACCGTTCGCCAGCGCGCGGCCGTCACGCTCGGCTCGAGGCTCAGGCGCCCGACGATATATTCGAGCGCGATTTCGCGCCGCTTTTCCGAGGTGAGCGTGGCATTCACGACGACCCGGTCCGTGCCTTCGATATCGGTGCTTTCGAGCTCGCGCAAATGCAGATCGCTGAGCCCAAATCCTTGCACCAGAAGCGCGCGGAATTGCGCCTCTTCGTGCGCACGGCAGGTGACGGTCACGATATACGACGTTTCGATTTCGGCGGTTTCGAGCGGCTGGCGATTGATCAATCCGACCAACGGCCGCAGCACGAGGTTAACTCCGGCGACGAGCCGGGCGGCGAGGATGGCGCGGCCCCAATGGCCGGCGCCGGCGAGCATCCCGACCGCGCAGGAGCACCCCAGCGTCGCCGCCGTGTTCAGGCCGCGAACGTTGACGCCTTCCTTCCAAATCACCCCGGCGCCAAGAAAGCCTATGCCGGTTACGATCTGCGCGGCGACCCGCGTCGGACTCGTATCGGTGAATTGGCTCTCAAACACGACGAAAATCGCGGCGCCGAGCGAGACCAGCGTGTTGGTCCGCAATCCCGCGAGGCGCTGGCGCCACTGCCGCTCGAAGCCGATGGCGCCGCCAAGCAGGACGGCGACGATCAGATTGAGCGCGTCGTTCCGGAACGCGGGATCAAATAGCGGCGGCATCAACTCTTCTTCAACTCGGAACCATTTGCGCGGCGGCCACACCCGGGAGAAAACGCGCCTGCACGGAAGAAGATCGGGCGCGAATCCCCGCGCATCGTCCGCGCGATAGCCACGCCACGCGACAGTTGGATGACTGGCGCATGTTGGTGAAACCGGGTCTGGCCGGCGGCGGCCGGGGTATAGCCCTTCCGCGCGAACTCGTTAAGCACATTCGACTGAAAAGGGCTTTTTGAGGGTTGACTGATTAGGGCGCCAGGAGCGGCGCTGCCCGGGCCGGGCGGTTCATGATCGATCGGGCCGCCAACGCCGATCGCCCGCAAATATTCGCCATAAAGCGCCAACCCACTCCGTGCTGTCGGGGATTCGCCGCTCGCCGCGAGCTTGAACGGCGGAACTGCCGGTGCCGCCGCCTTCGCACCTTCCCGGTGAACGACCACATCGGCGAACGAGGTATATCTTCTTCAAACGATGGGCTTTTTCGAGTCGCCAGGACGTCCATCGCGGATGTAGGATGAACTAGAGGACGGTTTGATGACAGCCTGCCCGCCGCTATGTTACCAGCGATGCGACCGCGCGCGTTGCCAATTCAATGGGCGGACCTGTCTTTTCACTCTGATCCACCGGGGAGACTTTTATGGAGACCCTAGCGGCCGCGCTCGCCACGTGTGCCGAGGGGCCATTGCGCGGCCGGGTGAAGCCCCCGGGCGACAAGTCGATTTCGCACCGGGCGCTCATTCTCGGCCTCCTCTGCGTCGGCGAGACCAAAATCGTGGGCCTGCTCGAAGGCGGCGACATTTTGCGCACCGCTGTCGCCTGCGCGGCACTCGGCGCGAAAGTGGAGCGGCGCGGCGAAGGGCGCTGGAGCATCCGGGGCTGCGGGATCGGCTCGCTCCTCGCGCCGCGCGCACCCCTCGATTTCGGCAATTCGGGAACCGGGATGCGTCTGATGATGGGCGTTGCCGGCGGCCATGCGATAACCGCCTGCTTCGACGGCGATGCCTCCTTGCGAAAGCGCCCGATGCAGCGGATTCTCGATCCGCTTTGCCTGATCGGAGCCGAGGTCTTGGCGCAATCGCCGGGGGGGCGCTGCCCAATCCTGCTCAAGGGCACGAGCGAGCCCGTTCCGATCGTATTTTCCCCGCCGGTGGCCTCGGCGCAGATCAAATCGGCGGCGCTCCTTGCCGGTCTCAATTCTCCCGGCCGCACGACCGTGATCGAGGCCGAGGCTACCCGCGATCACACCGAAAAAATGCTGAAAGTTTTTGGCGCCTCCATCGAGAGCGAACCTTTCGCCAAACACGGTCAAAAAATAACGCTCGAAGGACGCCCGGACTTGCGCCCGGCGCTGGTGATTGTGCCCTCCGATCCATCCTCCGCCGCTTTTCTTCTTGTCGCCGCGACGATCGTGCCGCGCTCCGACATCGTCATCGAGGGGATGATGATGAACCCCTTGCGCACTGGTCTTCTCGCGACCTTGCTCGAAATGGGCGCCCACATCGACATCCTTGACCGCCGCGCCGAGGGCGGCGAGGAGGTCGCGGATTTGCGGGTGCGCGCGGCGGCGCTCACGGGTGTCGATGTGCCCGCCGCCCGCGCGCCTTCAATGATCGACGAATATCCCATTCTCGCGGTTGCCGCCGCCTTCGCCTCGGGCGAGACCCGGATGCGCGGCCTTGCCGAGTTGCGGGTCAAGGAATCCGACCGGCTCGCCGCGGTGGCCGATGGTTTGCGCGAGGCGGGGGTCGAGACTCAGATCGTCGATGACGACCTGATCATCGAGGGCCGCGCCGGCGACGTTTTGGGAGGCGGCACGGTTGCGACCCAACTCGACCATCGCATCGCGATGAGTTTTCTTTGTCTTGGCCTCGCCTCGGGCCGGCCGATGGCGATCGACAATTCAAGCATGATCGCGACGAGCTTTCCGGAGTTTCAGGCGCTCATGGAGCAGTTGGGGGCGCGGTTCCAATGATCATCGCCATCGACGGACCGGCTGCCTCCGGCAAGGGTACGCTTGCGCGCAATCTGGCGCGGCATTTTGGCCTGCCGCACCTCGACACCGGGCTGCTTTACCGGGCAACCGCGCGGGCTCTTATCGGCGCGGGCCATGCTCTTTCCGAAAAGGAGGCGGCGATTGCCGCCGCGCGGGGCCTGGCGCGCGCGGGGTTCGACGAGAATTTGTTGCGCGGACGGGAAATGGCGGAAGCGGCGTCGATTGTCGCCGCTATCCCCGAGGTCCGCGCGGCGCTTGCCGATATGCAGCGGGCCTTCGCACGCGGCCCCGGCGGCGCCGTCCTCGACGGCCGCGACATCGGCACCGTGATCTGCCCCGAGGCGTGCCCAAAGATATTTGTCACCGCGAGCGCCGGCGCGCGGGCCACGCGCCGTGTCTTGGAGCTCGAAAGCCAAGGCGAAAAGGCCGATTACGCGGGCGTGCTCGCCGACATCGTCAGGCGCGACGAGCGCGACAAAAACCGCGCCGCGGCGCCCTTGATGGCGGCCAATGACGCCATCGTGCTCGATACGACGACGCTCGACGCCGAGGCGGCGTTCAAGGCCGCGCTCGCCATTGTGATGGGCTCTACCGCGCGGAGTGCCGCAGGCGGGCGCGGGTAGGTCTGCGAAGGTTATCTCGAAAGATGAGAAGAGCGCGCGATCTCATCTGCCTCACCAGGGCAGTTGCCGCACGCCAAATTAGCAACATTTAAAATATTGATAATAGTGAGCATCTGTTGGGTGCCAGGCTTTACTTGTTAGCGGGAGTGACCTGCAACTGAACTTTCATCCAGCGACGGTTAGAGCCTCGGCAGTTGATGCGCCTTGCGGCGCGGTGTGAGCAACAGGCGAGCGGCGGAGCTGGTCAGGATTGCGCAGCCGGGCGCCTGTTGCGGTGAGATCAGCGGCATAGGCCGCAGGTGTCTGGTAGCCGAGCGAGGAATGCGGCCTCGCGGTGTTGTAATCGTAGGCCCATGAGCCAATGACCTGCCGGGCGTGATCGAGACCGACGAACAGGGTCTCGTTCAATAGCTCGTCACGCATCCGGCCGTTGAAGCTCTCGCAGAAGCCGTTCTGCGTCGGCTTACCCGGGGCGATGTAGTGCCAATCGATGCGGTGCTCGGCACACCAGGCGAGGATGGCATTCGAGGTGAGTTCGGTCCCATGATCCGATGCGATCATGTCGGGCTTGCCGCGCCGTTGGAGCAGAGTGCTCAGTTCCCGTGCCACCCGCTTGCCGGAGATCGAGGTGTCGGGGACCGCCGCCAGACATTCCCGCGTTACATCGTCGACGACGTTCAGAATGCGGAAGCGCCGGCCACAAGCAAACTGATCGTGCACGAAGTCGAGTGACCAGCGGGCATTAACCTTGGCCTCGATCAGGATCGGCACCCGCGCTCTGACGGCACGCCGCCTAACGCGACGGCGGCGCACTGTTAGCCCTTCCTCGCGATAGAGCCGGTAAATCCGGTTGATGCCGGATGGCTCACCCTGCTGGCGCAGCAGGACGAACAGCCGTCTATAGCCGAACCGCCGGCGTGCATTGGCCAGATCGCGCAGCCGGCACCGGAGCTCGGTATCAGGCGGCCGGCAGAATTGATACCGGATGCTGGTCCGATCGGCGGCGATGACGGAGCAGGCCCGCCGCTCGCTCATCTGGAACATCGTCCGAAGATGAGCGACAGCCTCGCGCTTTACGGCGGGCCCTACCATTTTTTTCCCAGAAGCTCGCGCAGGGCCGAGGCGTCGAGCATCAACTCCGCCAGCAGCTTCTTCAGCTTGCCGTTCTCGTCTTCGAGTGCCCGCAGCCGTTTGGCATCCGAGACATCCATCCCGCCGAACTTGGCCTTCCAGTTGTACAGCGTCGCTTCCGACATCCCGTACTTCCGGCAGAGTTCCCCAGCCTTCGCGCCAGCCTCATGCTCCCGCAACACTGCGATGATCTGTTCTTCCGTAAACCTGCTTCGCTTCATCGGTCCGTCCCTTGTTCAGGCCGGACTCTAACTCCTCGTGGAGGAATATCTCAGTGGCAGGTCAATGTTGATTACAAATGTTAGAGCATACGGGGGGCGTCACGGGGGAACAGCTTACGCAAGTAGGATGGGACCACTTTAGCTGGTTTTCCCACGACACTTGAGTTGTAAGGGACGAATATCTGAAAGGATGCCGGTCACGTCCAATATTAGGGTCAGGACATCGGCTGCGGCGTAATTCAAAGCTGTTTCAACTGGTGGAGCGTCGAGAGTTCGCCGCGCGCGGCTTGGCGGAGTGCGAGCCCGCAGCCTACATTCATCCGTGCCTCCGCGCGGTTCGAGGCACCAACCAACGGCTGAATCGGATGTCCGGCGTATGGCGCCCGCAAAAAGTTTCACGCCCAAGCAGGGCCAGTATCTGGCGTTCATCTACGCATACACGCGCCTGCACCGCCGGCCGAAGCCGACAGCAATATTTCCGGGTCAGCCCACCTTCAGTTCACCAGATGGTGCTCACGCTCGAACGGGCAGGGTTCATTCGGCGACAACCGGGGGTCGCTCGCAACATCGAAATCCTCGTTGATCCGGAGCACTTGCCAGTTCTGCGCTGATCCCCAGTTCAACATCCGTGGCGAGGGATTAGCGGCCTTTCGCAAAGACCACGCGTTCAAGCGATCATGCTCTTTCGTGCATCGCTGCCGCGGCCAAGGGTTGCCAGCACCTTGGCGACGATGCCTTTCGTGTCGAGGCCCGCGCCCGCATAGAGTTTCTCCGGCTTGTCATGATCGAGAAAACGGTCGGGTAGCACCATCGACCGGAATTTGAGGCCGCGCGAGCCTATGCCGTCGAACGCGCCATCCTCTGCGAGCGATTGCATCACAAAGGAGCCGAATCCGCCAATTGACCCTTCCTCGATCGTGATCAGGACTTCGTGGTTCGCCGCGAGGCGGAAGAGGAGGTCCTGATCGAGGGGTTTGGCGAAGCGCGCGTCGGCGACCGTCGTCGAGACGCCATAGGTGGCGAGATCTTCCGCCGCCTTTGATGCCTCCGCCAAGCGCGTGCCAAACGACAGGATGGCGACTTTGTTGCCTTCGTGCAAAATCCGGCCGCGGCCGATCTCCAGGATTTTCCCCCGCACGGGCAGGTCGACCCCGACGCCGTCGCCACGCGGATAGCGGAACGCGATTGGGCCTTCGTCATAGGCCGCGGCGGTTGCCACCATATGCACGAGCTCGGCTTCGTCGGCCGCCGCCATCACCACCATGCCGGGAAGGATCCCGAGGAAGCAAACGTCGAAAGAGCCGGCGTGGGTCGGGCCATCGGCGCCAACGAGGCCGGCGCGGTCGATGGCGAAGCGCACCGGCAAATTCTGAATTGCCACGTCATGGACGACCTGATCGTAGCCGCGCTGGAGGAAGGTCGAATAAATCGCACAAAAGGGCTTAAAACCCTCGGTCGCGAGGCCGGCCGCGAAAGTGACCGCATGTTGTTCCGCGATCCCTACGTCGAAGCTGCGCTCGGGAAAGACTTTTTGGAAAATATCGAGGCCCGTGCCGCCCGGCATCGCGGCGGTAATCGCGACGATCTTGTCGTCGGCTCGCGCCTCGGCGATCAAGGCATCGGCGAAGACCCGCGTATAGGAAGGCGCATTTGCCTTGGGTTTTACCTGGACGCCAGTCACGACATCGAATGTATTTACGCCATGATATTTGTCGCTTGACGCTTCGGCGGGAGCGTAGCCTTTACCTTTTTGGGTCACGACATGGACCAGAATCGGCCCCAAGTCGACATCGCGGACATTTTTCAACACCGGGAGCAAATGGTCGAGATTGTGACCGTCGATCGGTCCGACATAATAAATGCCAAGCTCCTCGAACAGCGTTCCACCTGCCCAGAAGTTGCGGGCGAATTCCTCGGTTTTGCGGGCCCTGTCATAGATGAATTTGGGCAGATGGCGGCCGAGCTGCTTCGCCGTTTCGCGCACGGAGCGGTAGGTGCCGCCGGAGACGAGCCGCGCGAGGTACGCGGACAAGGCGCCGGCCGGCGGCGCGATTGACATATCATTGTCGTTGAGAATGATGATAAGGCGCGAATGCATGGCGCCGGCATTGTTCATTGCCTCGTAGGCCATGCCGGCGGACATCGCGCCATCGCCGATCACGGCGATGACGTGGGTTTTCTTGGCCGATAGCGTGTTGGCCACCGCCATTCCGAGCCCGGCCGAAATCGACGTCGAGGCATGCGCCGCGCCAAAAGGGTCATATTCGCTCTCGGCGCGTTTGGTGAAGCCGGATAAGCCGCCGCCACGGCGCAAGGTTCGGATCCGGTCGCGCCGCCCGGTGAGAATCTTATGCGGATAGGCTTGGTGGCCAACGTCCCAAACCAACCGGTCGTCTGGCGTATCGAAAACATAATGAAGGGCAACCGTAAGCTCGACCACGCCAAGTCCGGCGCCGAGATGGCCGCCGGTCACCGAGACCGCATCGATCGTCTCGGCGCGCAGCTCGGCCGCGACTTGGGCGAGATCGGACTCCTTCAGGCGCCGCAAATCGGCGGGCGCGGCGATCGTGTCGAGAAGCGGAGTCTTTGAAGTTGTCGTCACGGGCGCCTCTTTGAAAGCAAGGCCTGAAAAAAAATCCCCAAATCCCGGCGTTGCGAAGACGGCGAAACGCTGCAAGACCAAAACGAGGCAAGGTTTTGCCTAGCCGGCCTGTCTAAATGGTGAATAGCGAACAAAAGCGTAACCCGCAACGCCAACCGGTTCGAAGTCGGGCATGCGGCGGATTTTCCTGCGTCGTCGCGACTTTTTGATCACAGTCGAGTAACAATTCAGCAAGGTTTAACCATACCCTGCTTTTCCGCAAGACAACGAATAACAATGAGCAAAAGCGAAGCTTCGCATAAGCAGACAGAGCGCGAAAAAACGAGAAGATGTCCGCGGGAAGAAGGGTGCAAGGGGGAACCAGAGAGGCACCGGGCTGGTTAAGGCTAAGGGGAAGGATCAAGTCGATGTCATATTCAGTCAAAACCGGCCCGTTTCCGGAGCCGCCGGAGAATTTGCGAAGGTCGATCGAAAGTCTTAGGCCTCGCTGGCGCTGGATCGTCGCTTTGGGTGTCTTGACCGCCGGCATGGGCGTCGTCGCGCTTGTCCTTGTCGCTTCGGCGACCATCGCCTCCGTCTATACAATCGCGGTTTTCATGATCGTCGCCGGCGCCGCGGAAATCGCCACCGGTCTTGCTGCCAAGACATGGCGGCGGTTCGTGGTTTGGATTATTGCCGGACTTGCCTATATCGTCGTCGCGGCCTTTGCGCTTGCGCAGCCCTTGGTCGCGGCGGCTTTCTTTACTTTGGTGCTCGGCGCGGGAATGGTAGCGACGGGGGTTGTACGGATCTACCTCGGGGCGCATCTCGGTGCTTCAGTGCGGCGCCCAGTTCTGCTCGCGGGGGTGCTCACGGCGCTGGTCGGGGTGTTGATCGTCGCGGGCTGGCCCGCGAATAGTTTCGTGATCCTGGGCGTTCTCCTCGGCCTCGATCTCTTGTTTTGGGGCACTGGGTGGATCGGGTTCGGGTTGCGCTTGCGGCATTATAGAAACTGCGATGAATAATCCACCCGCGCAATGGGCAATGATGTGAGACGCTTGGAAATGAAACGCTTGCGGCGAGGAATCGCGAACCGACCGGTTTGATCGCTTCGCGGCAAGAGCTTTTCCCACGGTCCCACGCGCCAATAGGTTCACGATGGCAAAATGGGTTTGCTCTTTCGGTCAGGGCGAGGCCGAAGACGAAAGCGGTCCGCGAGAGCTCCTCGGCGGCAAGGGCGCCGGTCTCGCCGAAATGGCAAGGCTTGGGCTGCCGGTTCCGCCAGGGTTCACGATCACCACCGAAGTCTGCGCTTACTTTTACAAGAACGGCAAACAATTTCCGCCAAACCTTGCCGCCGAGGTCGACACCGCGCTCGGCTCCGTTGGCCGTTTCACCGGCCGCCACTTTGGCGACGAGCGTAATCCGCTCCTCGTCTCGGCCCGGTCCGGGGCAAGGGAGTCGATGCCCGGCATGCTGGATACCGTCTTAAACCTCGGACTGAACGAGATCACCGTCGAGGCGTTGGCGGAACGCTCGGGCGATCCGCGGTTTGCCTATGATTCCTACCGCCGTTTCATCCAAATGTATGCGAGCGTGGTGTTGGGGATGGAACATCACATATTCGAGGAGATATTGGAGTACTATAAAGAAAACAAAGGTGTAACCCTAGATACGGAGCTTTCGTCCGAGGATTGGAAAAAGCTGATTGTCGATTTCACGGCAAGGGTCGAAAGAACCTTGGGCAAGCCGTTTCCGCAAGATCCGCGCGAACAGCTCTGGGGCGCCATCGGCGCAGTATTCGAGTCCTGGATGAATCCGCGTGCGGTCGCCTACCGGCGGCTGCACGATATTCCGGCGAGCTTTGGCACCGCGGTCACTATTCAGGCCATGGTCTTTGGCAACATGGGCGAAACGTCGGCGACGGGCGTCGCCTTCACGCGCAATCCTTCGACCGGGGCGAAGGAACTTTACGGCGAGTTCCTGCTCAATGCCCAAGGCGAGGACGTGGTCGCTGGCCTCAGAACGCCGCAAAACATCACCGAGGCGGCGCGCATCGCGGCGCGTGCCCAAGAGCCTTCGATGGAAGCCGCGTTGCCCGCGGTTTTCGCCGAATTCGCGCGCGCGGCCGGTCTTCTCGAAAAGCACTACCGCGACATGCAGGACATGGAATTCACGGTCGAGCGTGGCAAACTATGGATGTTGCAGACACGCAACGGCAAGCGCACCAGCAAGGCTGCCCTCCGCATCGCCGTCGATATGGCGAATGAAGGATCGATCGACAGGGCAGAGGCGATCGCGCGCGTCGATCCTTCCGCGCTCGAACAACTCTTACATCCAGCGCTCGATCCAAGCGCCCCCCGCCAAATCGTCGCCACCGGCCTGCCGGCATCGCCGGGGGCGGCCAGCGGCGAGATCGTGTTCGACGCCAGCGACGCCGAGCAAATGAAGTGCGCGGGCCGCAAGGTCATTCTGGTGCGCATCGAGACAAGTCCCGAGGATATTTTGGGGATGCACGCGGCGGAGGGAATTCTGACGACGCGCGGCGGCATGACGTCCCACGCCGCGGTTGTCGCGCGCGGAATGGGCAAGCCATGCGTCTCCGGCGCTGGCACGATAAGGGTCAATTATGCGAAAGCGACGATGTCGGCGGCGGGCCTTACCTTCAATAGGGGGGACGTGCTAACCATCGATGGCGCCACGGGACAAGTGATCAAGGGCGCGGTCAAAATGCGCCAGCCCGAACTTTCGGACGAATTTACAATCCTGATGGAATGGGCCGATGCGGTCCGCCGCATGGGCGTGCGGGCCAATGCCGAAACGCCACGGGACGCGCGCGTGGCGCAAAGGTTCGGCGCGGAAGGCATTGGCCTTTGCCGTACCGAGCACATGTTTTTCGAAGCCGAACGGATTGGCGGATTCCGCGAAATGATCCTTGCCGGGGATGAAGCCGGCAGGCGTGCCGCGCTCGCCAAGCTATTGCCTATCCAGCGCGCCGATTTCACCGGGCTTTTCGAGATCATGCCGGGTCTGCCGGTGACGATCCGCCTGCTCGATCCGCCGCTGCACGAGTTTTTGCCGCGAACCGAGGCGGGAATCGCGGCGGTCGCGGAAGCCATGGGCATTTCGCCGGAAAAGCTCGCCCAGCGCGCCGCCGAATTGCATGAATTCAACCCGATGCTGGGTTTTCGCGGCTGCCGGCTCTTGATTGCATTTCCCGAAATCGCGGAAACGCAGGCCCGCGCCATTTTCGAGGGCGCGGTCGCGGCCAAACGCATGACCGGCGCGGCGGCGCGGCCGGAAATCATGATACCGCTCGTCATCGCGAGGTCCGAGTTCGATCTTATCAAGGCGCGGATCGATGCAATCGCGCAAGCCGTCGCCGCCGAGACCGGCGAGATCGTGGCCTATTCAGTTGGCACGATGATCGAGACCCCCCGCGCGTGCTTGCGTGCCGGCGAACTCGCCGGAACCGCCGAGTTCTTTTCGTTTGGCACCAATGACCTGACTCAGACCTGCCTTGCTGTTTCGCGCGACGATGCCGGATCGTTCCTTGGCGACTATACGGCCAAGGGAATTCTTCCCGCCAGCCCTTTCGCGACGATCGACCAGGAGGGGGTGGGCGAGCTCATCGAAATCGCCGTCGCGCGCGGCCGGAAAACGCGGCCAGACATAAAGCTCGGAATCTGCGGCGAACACGCCGGCGATCCGGCCTCGATCGACTTTTTCGAGCGCGCCGGCCTGACGTACGTATCCTGTTCGCCTTTCCGGGTGCCGGTCGCGCGGCTTGCCGCGGCGCAGGCGGCGCTGCGAGGCCAGGCGGGGAGGAACGCGTGACGGCGAAGTTCAAGAATGTGGATAGAAGTGTTTGTGGCAACATTTTTGTGTTTGGCCGGTATTCTTGCTGGGCTCGGAACTTGTTCATGCAGGCATCTACTTGCGGCGACAGCGAGATCGGGTCTTCCGCGGCGCTCCTTTCCTGGTGTTTGACGTCGATTTGTAATCGCTTTCATTCGCGCGTTGGCTTTGTTTCCGTCAGTCATCCCGGCAGCGAGGGCTCAAAGCCAAACGAATTCCGTGCCCGCCGCCATGGCTCATGCTTGCACGGAATGTCATACCGAAGCAGGATGACGCCGAGACGGTGCCTAACTGAGAAATGTCGGATCAAACGAGGGACGAAAGGGAAGCCCACCGCGTGCGCACGTTGATGAACAGAGTGGTTTCGTTGCGCCACCGTCTCACGGGGAAGGAAACTCCCGCTCTGCCGGAGAAATTCTGGCCAGACGCGGCGCGGGATATCTTTCTCGTAACCTATCCGCGATCGGGCACGACCTGGATTAGCTGCGTGGCGGCCGAACTGCTATTCCAAATATCGCCAAAAAGTCTTACAGAAATCGATTCGCTCGTGCCCGATGTGCACGTCTTGCCTGAAAAATCGGCTGTGCCCGTCGCACGCCAGTATCTCATCAAATCGCATTGTCCCTTTCGGCCGCGGCGAGAATTGGTCTCAGCTACGTGCGTGTCCGAAAGGTGCGTGATATCGCGGGGCTTTATTTCAATCCGCCCGAGCGGCCGGCCGTGTTGTGTGTCGACGAAAAGAGCCGGATCCAAGTGCTCGACCGCACGTAACCGCTTTTGCCCATGCGTCCGGGGCAAGTGGAGCGGCACGGCATAATTTCGCGGCGGCGGGTTTGACTTGGCGCGACGCGTGCTGTTAATAAGCGGCCAAAGGCCGCTGCGGAACGCGCGCTGCGTCCAGGGGATGGGGTGCCCCCTTAACCGCCGGCAAGGCTGATGACTCCTGCATTGCAACGTCAATTGGGCGGGCGGTTTTGCTGTCTCGCCAGCAGGAGGAACCCCTAAATGGATCAAAACCTAACCATATTCCTCGCGCCCATTCTCATCATCGGGGGCGGTGGCCTCGTCGCCTTCGGTGGCCTGACCTTATTTGGTCTCGATTTAGTCTTTAAGACCAGAACCCAAGCTATTCTAGGAATTTGTGCCGGCCTTGTGCTCCTTGGCGTGATGGAAATCCAATTCTATGCGTCGGGCGCATCTTTTTTCGAAAACCAGAAAGTCGTGGTTGGCTACTGTCACGTTGAGGCGGAAAAAGCGAATCCGAGCCAGCGAGGCACCCAAAGCGATGCCCTCAACAAGTCGATTGCCGCGTGTTTGAGCAAGGAGGGATATGAATGGAGCCCCGACCACCGGCGCTGCAAAGAGGCCCCGCTTGCGATGAACGAATATTGTTATCGCCCAACTGCATTTTTCAGTCGGCTGATCACCAATGTGCAGCTAATGTTCGAGTGACGCCGCAAGCCGCGCCCAGCCGACCACGTTGCTAACTTCGGGGCCACAACGCACTTCTTAACTGCCATCACTTTCGCACCCACGATGGTCTCCGTCGCCCGCGACGAGAGAGAATCATGAAATTATCTCATGGTTCAACCACGCCCGCCGCTCGCGTCCCATTTTTCGATTGGCTCGCCGGCGAAACACGCGGCGGCTTTTGCGATGGAACGCCCTGAGATGTGTAAGTGAGGCGCGATCTCGGCCAAGGGCACCAAAACGAAAGCGCGTTCGAAAAGATCCTTGTGCGGCAAATTCAATTGGGCATGCGCGAAAGCCGCGTCGCCGTGGAAAAGAATATCGATATCGATGAGGCGCGGCCCCCAGCGGACCGACGGTTTCCGGCCCATGTCGATTTCAACCGCATTGGTCGCGGCAAGGAGTTCGAGCGGCCGCAGGCGGGTTTCTCCTATTGCGCAGGCATTGGCGAAAAAGTCCTGCTCCACATAACCCCAAGGCGCGGTGCGGTAGATCGACGAAACCGCTGTCACTCGGACAATACCGCGCTGCTCCAACAGCTCCAGCGCCCGCGCGATGTTGCCTGCCTTGTCGCCGATATTGCTCCCGAGCCCAAAGCCGGCTTTAGTCAGCGGGCCGGTGCCCAAAAGGTCAGCGGCGGACGATGGCATCGAAAATCTTGAAGGCGGCGACGTGTTCGGCCACATCGTGAACTCGGAATATGGAGGCGCCATTGGCGGCCGCCGCGAGATTAGCGGCGAGCGTGCGAACGAGGCTTGTCTCGACCGGCGAGAGCCCGGCAAGCAGCGACTTACGCGAAACCCCGACGAGGATCGGCAGGCCGTAGTCCTTCAGCGTGGCAAGATTGGCCAAGGCCGTGAAATTTTGCGCCCGGCTTTTGCCAAAGCCTATGCCGGGATCGAGAATGAGGCGCGCGCGGGGAATACCTGCGTCGCGCGCGAGACGCAATGACCGGTCGAAGAAGCGGCGCGTGTCCGCGACGATATCGAGGCCGGGATCGACGCCGTCGCGATTGTGCATCAGAACCGCTGCGGCGCCGGTTTCGGCAACCGTGTCCGCCATGGCGGGATCTTTCTGCAATCCCCAAACATCATTGACGACGCAGGCGCCGAGTTCCATTGCGCGACGCGCGACCTTGGCTTTGGACGTATCGATCGAGAAGGGTACATTGACGGACTCCGTCAGCTTTCCGAGAATGGGTTCGAGGCGGGCGAGTTCCTCTTCTGGTTCGACCGGCGTATGGCCTGGGCGTGTCAATTCCGCTCCCACATCGATAATGTCGGCGCCTTCGGCCGCAAGTTTTTTCGCCTGTTGCATGGCGGCGTCGAGGTGTAAGAATTTGCCGCCATCGGAGAAGGAATCGGGGGTTATGTTCAGGATACCCATAATGACTGATCTCGTGCCAAGCAGACCGAGGAACCGGTCGCGGCGCTCGCTCATGGCGAGACGATCGATTTGCGAGATGGAAGCCCGGCTTCCGTCAACCATTAACTCGACAACCCTTGATCGAGGGAGGACGAATGAAGTTGTTGTGTGGAAGGTTGCCGCGCCTTAAACCGACAGCCGCCTCTGGCGCGGCCATATTATGCGGGGAAGAAAATTTCGCCCTTTCCGAGAGCGGCCATGTCTCCAGCGAAACGGATGAGCGGACGGAAAAGAAGCCTCGCGGCGGCGCGGCTTTCGGGGAGCAGAAGGCCCGAAAAAACGCGGGCGAAGGCCAAATCATGCGCACCGCAATCGACGAACGCAGGTCCCAGTTCGGGCGGGTTCGCAAGCACGATCGTGCCCCGCCGCATGAGGTAGCCGGGCAGGCTGCCGCATTCCCCGAGCACGATCAGCGTTCCGGCGATCATCCGGCTTCCAGGATAATCCCCGGCGGAGCCTTCGATCACAATGGTGCCGCGGCGCAGGCGGTCGCCCGCGCGTTCGCCGGCATTTCCGCGCACGATCAACACCCCCCCGGTCATGCCCTCCATCTCGCCTTCGAGCGGCGCGCCGAGAAAGCCGCCAGCATCGCCCGCGATCTCGAGTTTGCCGCCCGACATGGCGCTGCCCGCGCAGGGCCCGCAATCGCCCATCGCGACGAGATTACCGCCGCTCATGTTGCGGCCAAGCGATTTGCCGCAATCGCCTTCGACGACGATTTCTCCGGACTTCATATCGTTGCCAATGTTGTCAAGGCGCGTTGACCCACCCTCGAAACGGATCGAGTCCACGCCGCCGGAGCGGATCTTAAAAATATCGCCGGCCGTGACCTTTTCGCGGGTGGTCTGCACTTCGATCTCCGCGATCTCCTTGGGCAATTTGCCATCGAGCAGATGCGGGACGAGAGGAGCGAGGTCGAGCCTTTGACCGGGCTCCTGCTTGAGGGTGAGGACGAGCGATTTCACGGCAAAAGATCCTTCAGATGAAAATGGATGGGGCCGAGCTTGCCGCCGTAATTGCCGGCGCCGACGCGCACCGCGCCATGTTCCGGCCCGAGCTTCACGATCGCCGCGAGGCCGGCTCGCATGGCGCCGGCGACAGCCTCTTCGGTCAACCCGTCGATGACGATTTCGAGGACACAGCCGACATCCTCGTCGAGATTTGACGCTACCGCTCCGCGCAGGGTCGGGCAATAAGCGTCGTTGGTCGAAGCCATCATGGCTTTGTATTTGGAGCCGACCTTGGAGCCGGACCGCACGATACCGCCGGGGAAAGGAAGAATGACACCCTCGATGCCGTTCATCGCCGCGACCGCGAGTTCGGCCGCGCGCATCGTGGCCTTGGCGGTCGCGCCCATGATGAGGAGATTACCGCCGCCAACCGCTTTTTTGGTAAGCCCCGTCGTCGCCTCGCAAAGGAACTCGCCATCCATGACCGGGATGCGCCAGAAGTGCCGGTCGCCGAACTTCTTCGAGACTTGCCAGCCATCGCCGAAATAGCGGAGCGAATCGCCTATCGGCAATCTGTCGGCGCCGTCGAGATCAGCGAAACAGGCGGAGCCGGGCGATGTCAGGACGCATTGGCCGGCCCGGTCGACAAGCTGCGTCTGCAAAGTGTCGCTCGACATGGCAAACATAAGGACGCGAACGCCGGGGCGCCCGTCCGGCGTGCTTTTGCTAGGGCGTTCGCAATCAATACCCGCTTCGGCGCCGCAGCCGATGACGGAGGTTGCAAATCCAGTCATCGTGGCGGCCGCCTGTCTCGCCCAGCGGCGATTGGGCGCGGTGATCAGGATCGCCGTGCCGCGCATGGGGAAGGCTTCGGCAAAACTATCGTCGATGCGGACGCCATTTCTTTTCATCGGGCGCATGCGACCTCCGCGAAGGCATCGGCGCGCGGAAGGAGGTTTTCCTTGACCGCGAACAAGTCGCGAGAGACGCCGAAATGATGGTCGTAATAGCCAGCAAGGCGGCGGTCGATCACCTTATCATAGCCAGGATTGACCTTGAGCGCCTTGCCCCAGCGATAACGGCTGACGCGCCCGTCGCGCACGACGAGATCGCCATCCTTGAACACAAGATGGGCAAATCGAAACATTTTCGCCAAATCCTTGCCGGGCGAATAGACGGCGATATCCGCGAGTCCGCCTTCGCCCAGATGACCGCGATCTTTCAGGCCAAGCAACTTCGCGGGCGCGGCGCGGGTCATGATGGCGATTTCGTTGAGATTGTATTCGCGCGCGATCGACGGCAGCGTCGTCATGGCGACAGCGTCTTGCGGCAAACGCGCGATGGCCTCGGCGCGGGCGTCGCGGCTCATGATCAGCGCGAAAATCTCTGGATAGGTCGTAAACGGCGCGCCATTTGGATGATCGGTCGTGAAGAAAACCCGCCACGGATCGTCGATAGCCAAGAGCAATTCCAGTCCACAGGCCCATTGCACGGCATTGACGAAATCGTTCTCGCGATAAAGATAGGGAACGATGCCGCCGCCGTTGCCATCGCCGTCGTGGATCACGGATTTTTTTGGCCACGCCGTTTCGGCGCCATTGAACTGGCGCAGTACATCGGCCGAGACGGTGACCGTTTGCCGGAACATGACCTGGCCAACATCAATAGTGACATTCGGCGCGGCGTTGACGGCTGCGGCGAGCTCGGCGGCGGCGGAAGAAAAGCCGTGGCCACCTTCGGCTCCGTAAGAGTAGAATTGCAGATGCGCGAAGTGCAAGCGTTCGCCCCGCGCGGCCTCAATCGTCGCGAGCGCGGTCGCGACGTTGCCGGGAATGCCGAGATTATTGGCGTGCAGATGCAGGGGGTGCGGGATTTTGAGATCCTCCACCGCCCGCTGCAAGGCCTCGACGATTTGCCGCGAGGTTAGGCCGTAGAAGGGCACCACATCGTCGAGGCTAAAAGTCCGCGCATTGTATTTGAACGCCGCCGCCCCGCCCGCATTGATGCATTTGACGCCAAGCCCGTTGCTGCCCGCCACGGCCGACGCGACGTAATCGGCTACCGCCGCTTGTCCTTCGCCCTCACGCAACAGCGACAACAAGAAATCGTCGTTGCCGAGGACGGTCAGCGTTCCTTTGTCGATGATCGGAATGTCGGAGAGTTCGAGATGGGCTTGGAGCGCCTGATGCGGCACGATGGCGGGTTCGATCACCGTGGTGAAGCCCATCGAGGCATAGATGGTCCCGGTTTCGAATGTCGACCATTTGGCGGTGCTTAGCGGCAACGAGGGAGGATTCGGCAAATGGTTTTGATGTTTTTCGGGAAGCAGCAGGCGCGCGGTGTTCACATTGCCGCCGGCGATATGGGAATGAATATCGATCGCGCCCGCCATGACGATCTTGCCGGAGACGTCATGCACTTCGTCCGCCAGCCTGCCCGGCGGCGCCGCGACGATGCGGTCGTTTTCGATCCATAGATCGCCGGCCTCGTCTCGCCCGTTCACCGGATCAATGAGGCGGCCGCCTTTCAGGAGAATCAGCATGACGCGTCTTCCCCGAGGCGTTTTGCGATTTCGCCGACAATCGCCGCGACCGAAGGCGCTTGGCTTGGATGCGAGGCGAGGCGGCCAACAATCGAAGCCGTTTCGCGGGAAAATTCCGCTCCGTCATGATCTATTCCAGGGCAGCCGACCTCGACGCGGACCTGCGGCTCTCGCACGAAAGCCGTTTGCGGGGAGGCGAGCGCGACCAGCGGAATATTGTTCTTCCATGGCGGCGCCTCAGGGCCATAGGCGGTGATCCACAGCGCGGCATCGGCTTCGCCGCTCTCGATCATGCGGGTTGCGTCGAACCGCCATGTGTCATGCTCAGGAAAGCCACGGCCGAAGGATGTCCGCACCGGGAAGCCGGTCATCCAGCCCGATGCCTGCACGACGCCGGCTGCATTGGAATCACTGCCAAGCGGCAGACCGGAAAAACGCGTCGTCTTGTTGAGATCGCGGATTAGCCCATGCAGCATCTCGATCGACAGGCTATCGAGCGAATCGCCGCCCCAGACCGCGACGCCAAAACGCGCATTGTTAAGAACTTCCACGAATTCGTCGAGCTTGTGCAGCATGCGTTTGGCGCAACTTACCGGCCTGCCGGCGGCGCGGGCCCGCAAGGCGGCGAGCGTCATGTGCAGATTCGAAAAGTCAAGGGTTTGGATCGCGAGCCCTTCAAGCTTCGCGCCGCCGCGTCCGGTCACGACCCACAAGAGCTTGCGCGGCTCGCGGGCAAGATCGAAAGCCGGGATTTCGGCGGGCGACAGGCGCGCGATCATCGCGGGCCAGATTTTGGTCAAATCCTCGCCGATGAAGAGCAAGACATCGGCGCGAAGACGCGCCTCGTTCGGCGTCGTGAACATCAGCCCGGCCTGGCGCATGACGTCGAGGTCGACGAAAATCCGCGCGGAATGCATATGATCATAGGCGCCGCGAAGCTTTTCGGCGAGCAGAATGGAAGCGCGGGCGCCCGCGACATCGGTGCCGAGACCGGCGATTACAGGCATTCGCGCGGCCGACAATATCTCCGCCGCGCGCTCGGCCGCCGCCGCAAGCGAAGCAGGCTTGCCGTCTATCCGCGCCTCACTCATGGCTCATTCCAGCCTCTCCTCGCAGCCGCCATGGCGTGGCTTGTTGTTCTCGCCAATCTCAAATACCGATCTTAAAAAACCGCGTTTTTCCCATGCCGCGTACGCTGCCGGCATCGATGCAAGCTCACCGCTACGTCATGCCACCAATCCGTGCAAGACGGCGATCGATTTTTTTGGCTGCGACTGTCGCCGGGAACATCTTGTAGCGGCAATGGCCGAGGACGCATCAATGACCGTTGACGCGGATGCAATAATATGCCCTTACGCCTCTTTTTGGACGTTATCCTGGAAAGCGCGGGTTTGACGAAGCTTTTTTAACCCCAAAGAAAAATCCACAGGAGGAGTCCATGCCAAGTCAAAAAGCAATTCACGAGACTCCGCGCGAAATTACAGAAGCCGTGTCTGCCGCCCAGTGCGCACAAGCGGGTTCTCGCCCCGGCAGGCGACGGGAAAGTGATTGGTTCGCCTACAAAGGCCGGCCTCCGGCCCGCCCGGTACCGCCGCCCAAGGCCCCGGCTCCGCCGCCAAAGCAAACCCCGGCGCCAGCTCCCGGTGCGCCGAAGCCGCCCGCGCCCGCGAAGGAATCCGATGCGGGGCAAAAATAGTCGTTTGAACGTAGCGGCTTTGACTCTTTGAACACCCGGTAGTTGGGCAGTTCCCGCCGCCGTTCGCGGCGGGCTTGGCGGGCGCGCGCCGGTTTGCCATATTGGCAGATGTCTTGGCTCGTCCGCCCGGCCTGGCAAAGCGCGAACCAACCAGGAAAGCACTCACTCCGGCTTGATGGAGGTGCGAAGGCAGCGCGATGCACGTCATCGAAATCGATTTTTGCGACCCCGCCGAGGCTGCGCACGCGCTTCGCGATCTGCCTTTTCTGACCTTTCTCGATAGTACAATGGCCGACAGAAAGCTTGGCCGCTACAGTTTTGTCGCGGCCGATCCATTCGCCCGGTTCGAGGCCCGTGAGGCGGGGAGCGACTGGGTATCGCGCTTGAAGTCCATGTTGGCGGCCTATCGAACGGCGTCCTCGCCCGGATTGCCTCCTTTTCAGGGCGGCGCCGCTGGGCTTTTTTCCTACGAGCTTGGGCGCAGTCTGGAGCGCCTGCCGGCGCCCGCCTTGGACAAGCTCGCTTTCCCCGATCTTTCGCTTGGGCTTTACGATGTTGTCGTCGCCTTCGATTTGATCGATCGGCGCGGGTTTGCCCTTTCCACCGGGTTTCCCGAGCTGGAAGAGCCAGAGCGGAACCGTCGCGCGGTGGAGCGCGGGCGCTGGTTCGAGGCGCGGCTCCAGCGTGCGCCCATTTTGTCTCCGGCGTGGAATATGCCACTCGAAGGCTGGACCAGCAATTTCACGAGGGTAAGCTATGAGCGGATGGTTCGCGAAGTCATCGAGCGGATTCTCTCTGGCGATATTTTTCAAGCCAATGTGGCGCAGCGGTTCGAAGCCCCGGTGCCAGGAGACTTCGATCATTTTGGCTTTTACCGCCGCTTACGCACGCTCAATCCGGCGCCTTTTTCGGCCTATCTCGACCACGAAGATTTCGTCATCGCCTCGGCCTCGCCCGAGAGATTTCTCAAGGTCGAGGGCGATCGCGTCGAGACCCGGCCGATCAAAGGCACGCGGCGCCGCTTCAAGGATGCCGTGCTCGACGCCCTGCAAGCGCGGGCGCTGACCGAGAGCCGCAAGGATCGCGCCGAGAACGTCATGATCGTCGATCTCTTGCGCAATGATCTTTCGAAGGTTTGCCTGCCGGGCTCGGTGCAAGTGCCGCGGCTTTGCGGCCTTGAGACTTATGCCTCGGTCCATCATCTGGTTTCGTCCGTCGTTGGGCGTCTGCGCGAAGGGCAGGGCGCGACCGATGTTCTGGCCGGCGCTTTTCCCGGCGGATCCGTCACCGGCGCGCCAAAAGTTCGCGCGATGGAAATCATCACCGAAATGGAGGGCCATGCGCGCGGCCCCTATTGCGGCGCGATCGGTTATATCGGATTTAATGGCGCCATGGACACCAGCATCGTCATCCGCACCGCAGCCTTTCGCGGCGGCACCTGCGTCGTGCAGGCGGGCGGAGGGATCGTCACGGCGTCCGATCCCGCCGCCGAATATGACGAAACGCTGGACAAGGCGAGTGCGATTTTCGAGGCTTTCGGCGCGAAGGAATTCGCGCGGTGATTCTCGTCATCGACAATTATGATTCCTTCGTGCACACGGTCGCCAATTATCTGCGCGAACTAGGTGCCTTACCGGAAGTCGTGCGCAACGATTCCGCCCTGCCGCGCGAAAGACCCCAAGCCATCGTGATTTCGCCTGGACCCTGCACGCCGGATGAGGCGGGAGTGTCGATGCGGCTCGTTTCAGAATACTCCGGGCGCGTGCCGATCCTCGGGATTTGCCTTGGCCATCAATGTATCGGCCAGGTGTTCGGCGGGCGGGTCACCCGCGCCGCGCGCCCGATGCACGGCGAGGCGAGCCTGGTGCGCCACGACGCGTCAAGCATTTTGGAAGGCTTGCCCAATCCGGTCGGTGTCGGGCGTTATCACTCGCTGATCGTGGAGCTCGACCAGCCAGATGGTCCGCTCAAAGCGACGGCCTGGTCGAACGAAGGCGAGATCATGGCTTTGCAACATCGAAGGCATCCGACATTCGGCGTGCAGTTTCATCCTGAATCGATCCTCACGGACCATGGCCATCGGATGCTTCGCAATTTTCTCGGCCACCTCGGGCGCCAATGATGCGTGTATGGCAGGACGGCCGGATTGACATGCCGGAAGAGGCGCATGTCTCGATAGCCGATCGCGGTCTTCTGCTCGGCGACGGTTTGTTCGAGACGATGGCGGTCCACAACGCACGGGTTTTCGATCTCGAGGCGCATCTTGAACGGCTCGCTTCCGGTCTCGGCGTTCTGGGTTTTGTCCAGGCGGTCGATCTGTCCAAGCTCCGCTCCGCCATCGCGCGTTATATTGCCGCCGAGGAAGCGTCGTCCGCCGTCTTGCGCGTAACCGTGACCAGGGGAGCCGGCCCGCGCGGTCTCGCCCCGCCAGAGGCGACTCGCCCAACGATCTTTATGACGCTTTCGCCCATGCCAGCCCTGCGGAAAACTCCCCTTTCCCTCCATATCGCAACCGTGACACGGCGGAACGAGCATTCGGCTCTCTCGCGCATTAAAGCCTTGCCCTATCTCGACAATTTGCTGGCGCTTGCCGAGGCCCGCGGGCAAGGCGCGGACGACGCGCTAATGCTGAACACACGCGGAACCATCGCCTGCGCGAGCGTCGCCAATGTCTTCCTCATCCGGGAGGGGCGCCTGGAAACGCCGCCCGTAAGCGATGGCGCATTACCGGGCACGATGCGGGCGCTCGTTCTTTCGCTGGCGCAACAGGCGGGGTTGGCGGCGGTCGAGAACTCGCTCCACGTCAAAGACCTTGCCGGGGCGGACGAGGTTATTCTTACCAACAGCATAAGCCGCGTGTTGGAGGCCAGGAACTGCAATGGCACGCCCCTGCCGCGGCGGGCGGGAGCCGCCGTTGAGCGGCTGCGCGAGCTCATCGCGTCCCGGTTCGATCCGGGGTGAGCGCGCCGCGAGCGACAAATGAACGCGCCGGCAGCCAGGGCAAAATCCTTCATCGTTAGGCGCGCAATGCGGCTCTGAAGGTTGGGTTGACGCAAGCCTTCAGGCGTTTGCGCGTGAGGGAGAGGTCTGATTGCCCTTCAGCGCAACAACGTCGTCGGCTTCCTGTTCGACAATCTTTAGGACGCCAAGGCGACAGCGGTTCAAGATGCTGGGGGGTGGAAAAAACGGGGCTGATATCGGTATAAAGCAGCGGAAGCAACCCGGACAACCGAGCCTGCTTCGATTTGCCTCTCACGGCGGGAAGACGGCGGGATGCCGGCCTCCTCGAGACCCCGTTCTATAACCGCCGCTTTCATCGTGCCCCACGCGACGGCATGGACATAGGTCTCGAGGAAGCGGCGGGTTGGCGCTATGGTTGTGGCGGGGCGCCAGCTATGGCGTAATAGTGTTTCCTCTGGGCCTGTTTCTGTGCGTATGCAAACACCGTGTTCATGCACCAGTTCATAGCTGTCACCGTGGTGTTGCCCGAGCAGTCGATGGGCGCGCGGGCGGCCGGGTTGAGAGCCGTCGCGCAGGTGTCGTCGCCTGGGTTGCATACAACCCAGGGCGGCGTTCCCTGCGGTTGGTCCTTGAGCTTGAATGTATATTGCAAACTCGATGGGGTGGAATTGTCCACCCAGCTTAACGGACAGGCATTGGGGTTTGTCGAGCTGATGATAAAGCTGCGGAAATCGGGATTGACAGCTGTGTCTGGTGTAGTTGTGCAGATACCGTACTTCGTAAACTGGACGCGATCAGTTGTCGCACCTCCAAAACTCACGTTAATAAATGGGGTAGCGTGGTTCGGGTTCGGCAAACCATTCACCCCTCCGACGGCAAGGATAAGCCCGTCGCCGGCGACTTGCATATTCCCCACGGCGTCGTCAACAGAGTAGGCATAGACATACGGCGCGTTAATATAGTCTGCGCCATGGATCAGCACGCCGTAGGGGTTGAAACGTCCTTTTAGCAAATTTCCGCCTACCACATCTGGCCAATACTGCAATTTATCAAATTCCTCTTTGACCGCCTGATATTTGGTATAAATCCTTGATCCATCAGGGTTGCAGCACGTGAAGTAGCCGGGGGTATTTTCAAGCAGGTTACCCCGGGAGTTGGTACAATTATCATTAAATGGGCTCCAGCCATGCACCGACCGCAGCTTCAACGCCCTGGTCAGTGCCACGGGGTTGGGATGCATCCCGTCGGAGTTGCAGCCAAACGAAGGCATCGTGTAGGTCGCCACGTAGTTGCGATAGTTGGCCCCGAACAGCGCATTTACATCGCGCATGGAAGGACAAATTGGTGCTGTTCCATTTTCTGTGACGCATGTTTGCCAAAGGTCTGCCAATTTGTTTATGGGTGCCCATGGGTATGGCGGCGGCGGCGGCCCCGGTAGCGGCGGCCCCGGCGGCGTCATATCTGGATCGCCCGCAAAGATATGGAGGGCCGATGGGATCTTTAGAATTGTTACCCCTTGGTCGTCCTTGAATTGCGGCCAGCCTGTCCATGGTGAACTCGGCATGGTGAATTTCATGAGAGCGGCCCTAAAGGTCTCGATGGACTGTATCATGCCGATATAACCAACTTGAATGTTATTGACCGGCTCCATCGCGATCGGCATGAAAGCGGTATCGACATAAGAGACATCGTAATCGACGTTATGCACATCCAGCCCAAATGGATCCGTGTTTTGGTTGACAGCCCCTAAGGTATATTCGGTCAGCTGACTTGGCTCGTTGTTCTTCAAACCGGCCGGATCCTTGAAGATTTGCAATGGCTGCTGACAGGTGGGACACTTCGGGACGGCCGCGCCTGCGATGGGGCTACATGTGAATTTGGCAAAGGAGGTCGGACACGCGGCGGGGACGGCGGCGCCATTACATTTGACCTGGCACCCCCTTGCCGGTAAATTCGTGCCCATATAGTCCGCCGTTAGGGCGGCTGGGGGCTGATGAACCGAATTTAGGTGTCTAAAGAATTCAATGCGCCCCCCACCCCACCAATCGATGAATTGATCCGGGCAGTTCGGGGTTGCCGGATTAGTGGGGCATTTCGGGTTTACCTGAGCGGTAGGGATCAATTGCGTATAGAACGGAAGCTTTATCGTGACATTGCCGCCTGGCGGAATGCCGTCTCCCGTGGGATTGATATAGAGTCGAAATTGGTTAAGCTTGGGGAATGGGTTGGCGCCAAGTTGGGCCTTGGGAACCATTAACGCCGCTTGCAAATATAGATCTGGCACGGCCGTGCCGCTCGAAAGCACCGGATAAATGTTGTATGTGTCGGAATTATTGAAAATCTTGATTGTCATCTTAGGCACGCAGCTCGGCGAAGGCGTGCATGGGGTCTGCGCGGCGGCATTGCCGGCATAACCAAGAATTAGCACAAATAAGAGGGCCGCAAAGCCCGTTGCCCGCGTTGATTTGTTGACCGAAAGTGTTTTCATAATCTATCATCCGTCTTGGAGGTCATGTCAGTCCCGCTGGAAAGGCAAATTTCTTCGCGCCTGTGCGCCCGCGCCGCTCCGCGAGCGGCACCGCGCCGTAAACTTCACAAACCACCATCCACCGGATGACAGCCTTGACGAGGGTGAGGTTGGCCCTTTTTAAGGATATATCAATTTAAGGTTATTGACAATTGCAAATCATCAACATGAGGGCGCCCACCCGGTGACATCGGTGCGCCGAGCGCCGGAAATGCGGGTTTCGTTGTCATTCAGACGCACCTCTCTCTTGGTTTTTGATCGGACGCAAAACAATTGAGCGCATCACGTAATTAGCCTCGCGCGTTCATCCAAGTCGCTATGCTCGCGTTGTCGAACACCGCCGTGCCAATATGCGAGCCAAGTTGGCGATAGCTCTCGAATTGCGATTCATGCGGAAATGCCTCGTTGGTCTTCGCATAAATCGAGATGTCCTCGGGTTCGTCGCCGTGGATCCCGGCCTTGACGTAAATTAACGTGCCTTCGTCGGGGATTCCGTCCGCCAACGCTCCTGATCCGTTCTAACTATCAACCCGTTTCACTTCGTTGACAACGCACAGCCTCGTCGGGTTGGACAACCATTGGAAGTTGGCACCCTCCAAAAACCATGGCCGAATTGGCGATGGCCTAATTCCGCTCACTTCTTTGAAGCGCAGGGCAAAGAACGGGAGGGCGAACGTTGATCGTCAGCTTCTGGTATCATGTCGTCGAGATGCAACCGCCGCAAACGATTTGATGATGAACGTTCTTCTTCTTGGCTCCGGCGGGCGCGAGCATGCCATCGCCATCGCGTTGGCGAAGAGTCCTTTGCTGGAAACGCTTTTTGTGGCTCCGGGGAATCCGGGCACGGCAGCGCTCGCGCGGCACGTCGCGCTCGATCCGAAGGACCATCCGCCGATCATCGCATTTTGCAAGGCGAACGATATCGATCTCGTCGTGATCGGTCCGGAGGCGCCGCTTGTCGCCGGCATCGTCGATGACCTGGCGGCGGCAGGGATCAAGGCTTTCGGTCCGAGCAAGGCGGCGGCCCGGCTCGAAGGGTCCAAAACCTTCGCCAAGGATTTTTGCCGACGCCACGACATACCCTGCGCCGCTTATGCGTGCTTCACCGATGCCGCGTCCGCCAAGGCTTACGTGCGCGGCAAGGGCGCGCCGATCGTGGTCAAGGCCGACGGGCTCGCGGCGGGCAAGGGCGTCACCGTGGCGATGTCTCTCGACGAGGCGGAAGCCGCGATCAACGGCATGTTTTCGGGCGAATTTGGCGCGGCGGGGCAAAAAATTGTTGTGGAAGAATTTCTCGACGGCGAGGAGGTTTCGTTTTTCGCGCTTTGCGATGGCGCGCGTGGGGTGGAGTTCGCTTCCGCGCAGGACCATAAGCGCGTGGGCGAAGGCGAGCGCGGCCCCAATACCGGGGGCATGGGCGCCTATTCGCCGGCGCCGGTCATGGATGCCCGGCTGCGCGAACGCGTCATGCGAATGATCGTCGCGCCAACGCTCGCGGGAATGACGGCGATGGGCGCGCCTTTCAAGGGCGCCCTTTTCGCCGGGCTGATGATTTGCTCGGATGGGCCAAGGCTCATCGAATACAATGTACGTTTCGGCGATCCCGAAACCCAAGTCATGCTGCCGCGTCTCGAAGAGGATCTGCTTGCCTTGCTCCTCGCCTGCGTCGAAGAGCGGCTGCCGGAGCGCCCCTTGCGGCTCTCGGCGAAAACCGCGCTTAGCGTCGTGCTCGCCGCCAAGGGTTACCCCGGCGCGCCGGTTAGGGGGAGCGAAATCCATGGGCTGGAGCGTGCCGGGGCAATGCCGTTCATAGCGATCACCCATGCCGCGACGAAGCGCGAAGGGCAAAGACTCATCGCCGACGGCGGCCGCGTCCTCAACGTCACGGGCGTTGGCGCCGATGTGGCGGAAGCGCGGGCCCGCGCCTATGCGGCGATTGATTTGATCGATTGGCCGGGCGGTTTCCATCGCCGCGACATAGGCTGGCGAGCTATTGCACGTGCTCCGCTCCAATTGGACCGGATCACGCCCGGTCCGGCTTAAAGCTAAAGCAGCTCAGAAAGTGCTGGCCGTGACCGCGGGGAGGGCTGAAGGTTAAAGGCATCATGGCCCAATGGCCACCCCCTGGGGGTTAGTCCCCACCTGGATCGTCTTCACCACCGTGTTGCCAGGCCTGGCAATTACCGAAGCAGTGTTGGGGCCACTCACGACATAGACCTTTGTCCCGTCCGGGGTGACCGCGACCCCAGAGAGCCCGCTCCCCACTTGGATCGTCTTCACCACCGTGTTGGTGGCCGTACGGATCACCGAGACTTGGCTGGGCCCAAAGAGGATATTCGCCGTGACGTAGGCGTGTGTCCCATCCGGGGTGACGGCGACGCCATAGGGAAAATTCCCCAGCCCGACCGTGGTCACTACCGTGTCGGTGGCCGTGGCGATCACCGAGAGCGCGCCTACGAATGAAAAGCCCCCGCCTAGGCTCACCACATAGGCGTGTGTCCCGTCCGGGGTGATGGCGACGCCAAAGGCGTAAGCCCTCACCGCGACCGTGGCCACCACCGTGTTGCCGGGCCTGGCGATCACCGAAACAGTGCCGGAGCCACTATTCGCGACGACCGTGTTGCCGGGCCTGTGGATCACCGAAACAGTATTGTCGTTTGCATTCGTGACGTAGACCTTTGTCCCATCCGGGGTGACGGCGACCCCAGAAGGGGCAGTCCCCACCGGAACCGTCTTCACCACCGTTTTGGTGGCTGTTTTGATCACCGAAACCGTGCTGTCGTCGACATTCGCGACGTAGACGTGTGTCCCATCCGGGGTGACGGCGACCGCGCTGGGCAAATTCCCCACCGGAATTGTCGCCACCACCGTGTTGGTGGCCGTGTCGATCACCGAAACAGTGCCGAAGCTGCTATTCGTGACATAGGCGAAGGGCGCCGCCGCCGCCGGCGTGGCCAGCACGCCCAGCCCTATCGCCAGCACGGCGAAGAGGGCCATAAAACCCCGCGCCGATGCGGCGCCGGTTCGCGCGCGGTTAATGCCATGCATGATTTATCTCCACCCGTCATGAGGCCGTGTCTCCGGCCGCCGGTAGTTTCAGCTAATTCGATTATATCGATAGACTAGCCGCCTAACTGGCTAGATAGCAAGAAGGCAAAGACTCCCGCCGCCCGCCAGGCGTCGGCGTTGCGTGCTGGATCCCGCCCACATCGCGGGGACGAACGCTGCGCGTTTTTCGGGAACTTGGCAATTGTAAAGAATGTCAAGGACTGTTAGAAGGAGCGCAATCTGCCCGGCGCGCGGTGTCGGCCTCATCGGCTTATTTCCGGCAAGCCGCGAGCATTCATCTGCGAAAGCGGGGGTACCGGCGCGAGTGGGTGCCGCGTCGGCGTGGTCAGCGCCCGCAAGGCTCATTGCGCCGAAATACTCACGGCAAGGGGAATACTCCCCACCGGAATCGTGGCCACCACCCTGTTGGTGGCCGTGCGAATCACTGAGACATTGTTGGAAGACTTATTCGCGACATAGACGTGTTTCCCGTCCGGGGTCACGGCGACCAACTCGGCGCCGGTCCCCACCGGAACCGTGGCCACCACCATGTTGCCGGGCCTGGCAATAACCGAAACATTGTTGGAGCCCTGATTCGCGACATAGGCGTGTGCCCCATCCGGGGCTAAGGCGACCCCGACGGGGTTAGTCCCCACCCCGACCGTGCGCACCACCGTGTTGATGTCCGTGCGGATCACGGAGACAGCGTCGGAATACTTATTCGCGACGTAGGCGCGCCTCCCGTCCGGGCTGAAGGCGATCCAACTGGGCGAATTCCCCACCGGAATCGTGGCCACCAGCGCGTTGCCGGGCCTGGCAAACACCGAAACAGTATTGGAGATAAAATTCGCGACATAGACATGGGTCCCATCCGGGGTGACGGCGACCGCCTCGGCGCCGGTTCCCGCCGGAGCCGTCTTCAGGGTGTCCGTGCGGATCACCGAAACAGAAACAGAGTTGGAGGCGAAATTTGCGACATACGCGCGTATCCCGTCCGGGGTGAAGGCCACCCCCACGGGGTTAAACCCCACCGGGATCGGCAACCCCACCACCTTGTTGGTGGCCGTGGCGATCACCGAAACGGTGTTGGAGGTCGCGTTGGCGACATAGACTTCTGTCCCGTCCGGGGTGACGGCGATACCATCGGGCGATATCCCCACCCCGACCGTGACCACCACGGTTTTTGTGGCCGTGTCGATCACCGACACAGTGTTGGAATATCCATTCGCGACGTACGCGAACGGCGCCGCCTCCGCCGGCCGCGCAATCAAGCCTAGCCCCATCGCCAGCGTGCTGGCGAAGAAGGCCATAAATCCCCCCGCGCATGCGCCGCAGTTTCCGTTACCATTTTTGCTACGCATAAGATACGCCCTCCCATTATGAGGCGGCATCTTAGCCGCCCGGCCGTTTCGCTTAATTCGACAATATCGAGAGACAAGCCGTAATAGACCGGCCGCCAGCCCAGCCGTGCGCAAGGGGGTGGTATTGCGCGACTAAAAATCCCTCCACATCGCGGGGACGGACGCTGCGTGTTTTTCTCGAACTTGGCAATTGTAAAGAATGTCAAGGACCGTCAGCAGGAGCGCAAACTGCCCGGCGTGCGGTGTCGGCCTCTATCCCCTCTGCGCCTATTTCCGGCAAGCCGCGAGCATTCATCTGGGAAAGTGGGGGCGATTCACGCGACGTAGCTATCCGGCGCCTCCATTGGCCCGCCATAATAGTCTTGATAGCGCTCTTCCATGTCGGCAAGCGGCATGATCGTGAAGACGTCGGTCGTTCCGAACTGCGTATCGACCACCGCGCCGTCACCAAATTTCGCCCCGGCGCGCAGGTAAGCCTTGAGCAGGGGAGGCAGCGCGGCTACGCCCTTGCGCGCATCGATCGCCTTGGCGTCGAGGATCGCCATTTCCACGCCGCGCCCGGCAAGCGGGCGGACGCGCCATTCCTCGTCCGCCAGCGCATGGCGATGCAGAAAACTCAAAGGCAGGGCAAGCGCAAGCGGATCGACGCCAGGCAGGCTCGCGCAGCCGATCAGAACGTCGATACGATGATGTTTCGCATAGACCCAAAGGCCGCGCCACAACAGCTCGATAACGCGCTTCGATCGATATTGCGCATCGACGCAAGAGCGGCCGAGTTCTAAAAAGCGCTTGCCGGGTTGACGGGCCAGCAAGGGCGCGATATCGAACTCCGTTTCGCTGTAGAAGCCGTGGTGGCGCGCCGCGGTATCCCCGCGAAGAAGACGATAGACACCAACGATTTTGGGCTTTTTCCGGCCGAAACGATTGAGCTGTTCTTTGTCAATGACGAGAAGATGATCGCAGATTTTGTCGAAACGACAGATGTCCCGCCTTGTCAGCGCGGCGCGTTGCTGAGGAGTAGCGCCGCCTTCTTCGAAAAAAACCTTAAATCGCAGCCGCTGCGCCTTGCGGATCTCCCGGCTCGTCGTCGCCAGCCGCACTTCAAACGGGCCGAAACGCCCAAGCACCGCAGGCAGGCCGGAAAGATCGCGCACGATCCGGTTCGGTCTTACGAAGGCGGCGGTGTTCCGGACGGCACCGCCGAAACCGAACGGCGCGGCAAAATTCCACATCAGCCAGCAAATCTCAATCGTAACTCTATGGATCGAATTCTAGAAGCCGGACGTAACGGTTTGATGACAAAAGGGCAAGCTCCACAGGGAAAGAAAAGCGACGGCACTGTCATCAAACTGAAGGCTAATCCCTTTAAAAGGGCGCGAATCGAAATCCTAACCTTTGGTGAGACATGGCTTATCTCCGCTTTACGGCGGTCGTTCTTGTCCTGCTCTTGTTTTTGTCCCTCGCTCCCTTGCAGTGGATCGCGTTGCGCCGGCATTGGCCGCTACGTCTGTGGCTCCCGGTCGCCCTCGGCCGAACGCTCGCCGCCCTGCTTCGCCTGGATGTAGTCGCGAAGCGCGCCCCGCCGCCGCAAGGGCCTCTTCTTATTGTCGCAAATCATCTTTCCTGGCTCGACATAGTGGTGCTTTGCAGCGTCGAGCCCGTCTGTTTCCTCGCCAAGCGTGAAGTCGAAGCGTGGCCGGTCGTCTCCGCGTTCGCGCGGCTTCAGGAAACCGTATTCGTGGATCGCAATCGGCGGCGGACAATCCCCGCCGCAAACGCGGCGATGGCGCAGCGAATGCTCGCGGGCCGCCCCATGCTGCTTTTCCCGGAAGGCACGACCGGCGACGGCTCGGCGCTTCGCAAATTTTACAGCTCTCATTTCGCCGCCGTGCGCGATGTTCTCGCCATGGCGAGCGGTATCGAGAAGGTTTGCGTTCAACCTGTCGCTATCCGCTATTCATCACCCGCGGCGGCATGGATCGGCGATGCGGCCTTGCTCCCGCATCTTTGGTCACTCCTCAAGGGCGAGCAGATCCGGTGCGATCTCGCCTTTGGCGAGCCGCTCGCCTACGCGCGGGGAGACAATCGCAAGGCGATCGCCCGCGAGGCGGCGTCGGCGATCGCGGGCATGCTCGTGTCCATGGCACCACGGGCGGCCGAAACAAGCCTGCCCGCGCAAGCCGGAACACCGGGCCTCGAACCCATCGCGGCGAATCCCTGACGCTCTTTTCAGCCCGCCAGAGCGGCCAAAGGTCCGCCGGCATCGGCAAGTTGCGCCGTAACGGCTCCTGCCTGGTCTTAAAGTCCTTGATTCGCGGCCTGGAACGGGCAAGGCACGATTTCCCTTAGCCGAACTTGCCGGGCCGCGAACGGGGCTTTGTTACGTTTTGTAACCGGAATTGACAATAGATTGTAAGCTAATGATAAGAAATAGCTTTTTTTATTCCCACAAGGGCGGTGGCAATGGTCTTTTGGCGGTGCGCGATGATCCCCTTTTGCTCCCTCCAGCGCTTATGCTATGCACGATTCGCTCAAATCGGATCGGTGCGATCCGGGACCGCCAAAAAGCGGCACGCGAGATGCCGCCGCCAAGACGCCGGACCTTCCAATCGTTTCGTGAACCCAGCTTGACCGCCGAACGCAAAGTGCAAAAGTTCAACAGCCTCGCCGAGTATGCCACGAAGCGGTTCCGGCTCGCCGGAAAGGCTTACCTCGACGGCGGTGACCCGTTTTTCGCGCCGATCGACAGTTTGCGGCGGGAAGCCGGAATAAACGGCCGGCGCTTCGTCAGTTTCGCCAATTACGATTATCTGGGGCTCGCGGCGCATCCCATGGTTAAGGCCGCGGCGGCGGCGGCTTTGGATAATTTGGGGATTGGCGCGCTCGGCTCCCGCCTCGTCGGCGGCGAACGATCGACGCATCGCCGCCTTGAAGCCAGTATCGCCAAATTTATCGGCGCCGAGTCGGCGCTTGCCCTGGTCAGCGGCTATCTCACCAATGTGACGACGATTTCACATATACTGGGGTCGCACGACGCGCTTTTCATCGATGAACTGTCGCATAACAGCATCGTTAGCGGGGCCAAGGCTACCCCCGCCGAAACCATTATTTTCCGTCACAACGATCTCGACCATCTCGATTTTCTCTTACGTGAAAGACGCGGCAATTCCCGTAACGCCCTCATCGTCGCCGAGGGCCTCTACAGCATGGATGGCGACATCGCCGACCTCGTCCGCCTTGTCGAGCTCAAGGAGCGGCGCAGGGCTTGGCTGTTGATCGACGAGGCGCATTCGATCGGCGTGCTGGGGAGCGAGGGACGCGGGCTTTGGGAACACGTTGGTGTCGATCCGCAGCAAATCGACCTCATTATCGGTACTTTATCGAAGACTTTGGCGTCTTGCGGCGGGTTCGTCGCGGGCAAGGCGCCCGTGATCGAATGGCTGCGCTATACGTTGCCGGGCTTCGTCTATAGCGTCGGCCTATCGCCAGTTATAACGGCGGCGGCGGAGACCGCCTTGCAAGTGATGCAGGAAGAGACTTGGCGCATTGAACGGTTGCGCCACAATGCCGAACTCTTCGTGGAGCTTGCCCATGACGCGGGGCTCGATACGGGGCCTGCCATCGGGCGTGGCGTCGTCCCGGTCCTTTTTTCGGACAGCCTTGAACTCTGGCGGCTTCCAACCATTTGATGGAGCACGGCTATTACGTGCCGCCGATCATTCAAATCGGGGTGCCGAAAGACCAGCCGCGTCTGCGTTTTTTCATCTCCGCCCTGCACACCGAGGCGGAGATGAGGGGTGTGACGGATCTGTTGGCCAAGCGGGAAAGCCAGCGTGAGGCGCCGGCCCGTTCGTTGAGCGCGGCGACCTGACGGCAGCGCTAAGTTTCGGTTCGCGTTTCCTGCCGCGAGCCACGCGGCGCTTGCCCGAACCCGCGGTGGCGGTACCGCCGCAGGCCGCCCCAGGGCTTGAAAGGAAGCAAGGCTAATTCGATGAGCGGGACCGGGCGCAAGTTAGAGATCGTTGCGGCGAACGGACTGCGAAACTTTCTCGCCTTTTGCCGGCTGCCCCGCCTTCTCTATAAGGATCACCCAGGCTTCGCTCCCCCTCTCGATGCCGAGCGCTGGACCCTATTCGCAAGGAAACTCAATCCGCATTTCAAGCTCGTCCAATCGGCAGCCTGGCTCGCCCGCAAGAATGGCCAGCTTGCCGGCCGGATTTTCGCCCAGATCTACGACGAAGCCCATGCGCCGCTTGGCGCATCCCGGGCGCAATTTGGTTGTCTCGATGCAATTGACGACGACGAAGTCGTCGCCGGCCTAACGCGAGCCGCGGAAGACTGGCTGCGCCAACGCGGGCCCGCGCTCGTACATGGGCCGTTTTCGCCCTCCGTGAACAGCGAGACGGGACTTCTCGTTCAAGGGTTCGAAGCCACGCCCATGGTGTTCATGCCCTGGAACCCGGCCTATTTGGGCAGTTCCCTGGAGCGCCAAGGCTACAAAAAGGCGCGCGATCTCATATCCTACCGCTACGATGCCGGCGAGAAAGACCGGCAGGCGGGCAAAAGCGTTCTGGAGCGGCCCGAATGGCGCGAGAGGCTCAACATCAGGACTCTCGATCTCAAGAACCTCGGCAAGGAAGCAGCGATTATCGTCGATATCTTCAACGATGCCTGGAGCGAAAATTGGGGTTTTGTGCCCTTTACGCTCGCCGAGTTCATGTCGAGTGCCGACGCGCTCAAGATGGTAATGCCGCCAGAGGGCGGGTTCATGATCGAGCTCGACGGCGTGCCGCAGGCGTTCGGTGTCATTTTGCCGAACCTGCATGAAATAACCGCCGATCTCGGCGGCCGTCTGTTCCCTCTCGGCCTGCCGCGCCTCGTCTCGCGGATCAGGAAGCACAAATTCAAGTCCGGGCGGCTCGCGCTTTTTGGCATCCGCCGCGCCTTGCATCGCAAGGCCGCCGGCGGGGCGGTCATTTTGGCTTTCATCGAGGAAATGCGCCGCCGCGGCAAATCGAGTTCGATCGAACACGTCGAATTCGGCTGGGTTTTGGAGGACAATCTCGGCATGCGCCGGCCAATCGAGCTTTCCGGGGCGCGCATCGACAAGGTGCATCGCGTCTATGAGAAAAATCTCGCGGCTTGATTTTAGAGCGCTGAACACTTTATGCTCGCTTGATCTTGGCCGCGAAGCAATTTTCCGCGTTCGCGGAACAAGACTTCGTGAATTGCTAGAGGACGATCGGCATATGGGGCTTTACTCAATAGAGGTCGGACTCGCCCGCATGGAACGCGGGGCGGCGGAGGCAGGCTTCATCGCGACGCCGATAAAGCGTCCACATCCGCCGCGCCGCCGCGCCATTTTAGCGGCGCATCCGGAAGCCGCCGGTCTCATCGGCCTCGACCGGAGGACGGCGGCGATCGCTCTCGCCGTCGTCGCCGGACAGACTTCGATTGCCGCGCTCTTTGGTTATCTCGGGCCCGCATATTGGTGGGCGGCCTTGGCCGCCGCCTTTTGCATCGGCGCCTTCGCCAATCACGCGATGTTCGTCGTCATCCACGACGCGACCCATAATTGCATCTTCAAATCCAATGTCCTGAACAAATGGGCCGCGATTCTCGCCGACCTGCCAAACACTTGTCCGACCGCGATGGGATTTCGCTGCTATCACATGAAGCACCATTCACATCTCGGCGATTACGATTACGACGCCGATCTCCCGAGTCATTGGGAAGCGCGTCTGTTTGGCGGAAGCGCGGTAGGCAAGGCGGCATGGATGTTTCTTTTTCCGGTCTTCCAGCTTACCCGCCTCGGCCGTCTGAAAGGCTCCGTGCCGATGTGGAGCCGGTGGACATTCGTCAACGGCGGTTGCGTTTTCCTCTACGATCTCGCGGTTCTGGCCTGCTTCGGCCCGAATGCGCTTTTCTATCTTTTCGCGTCCTTCTGGTTTTCGGTCGGAGGCTTGCATCCGCTCGGGGCGCGCTGGCTCCAGGAGCATTTTACCTCAGATCCGGCCCAGGAGACGTTTGATTATTACGGTCCGCTAAACCTTGTCGCGCTCAACATCGGCTATCACAACGAACACCATGATTTTCCCGACGTGCCTTGGTCGCGGCTGCCACGGCTGAAGCAAATAGCGCCAGAATTTTACACCGGACTCAAGACGCATAAATCGTGGAGCGGGCTGTTGCTCAAGTTTATCTTCGACCCGCAATTCACTTTGTACACGCGAGTCGATCGCCGCGCCGCCGCGCCGATTATCAGACCTCGTTGAGCTGATCCGTTGCCGGCGAAACGTCCGCAAGGGGCGGCGCCTTAGGCGTGCGCTTCCAGGTCTCGGTCGCCCCGAAAACGGTCTTTAGGATCGACGGCGCGTTGGAGAGGCTGACATAGATCATCAGCGGGGGCAGGGAAGCGAGCGTCGCGAGATAGCGCCAAAGCGAGCCCCGCCGCAAAATAATGTAGGGCATGAGCGTCATCCCAATGCCGATGAGCAGGACCAAGGCCGCAATTGTTGCGACGACCGGCAGATAGGGGGCGAGATCGCCGCCCCGGACGATCGCGCACAGAGCCAAGCAAAGGCAGGCGAGCGCAACGCAAGGGTAAAATGTCTGGATGAGAATGAGAAAACTCGCCGGCAGCTTTCGCCAAACCGGCCAGTTGGCCATCCAGACCTCGCCGAGTAGCATGCGGGCGACCTGCACAAAGCCGTTCGACCAGCGTCGCTGTTGGACTTGCCAATGCGAAACCTTTTCGGGGACAAGCCCAGGCACAGGGGGATCCATCGCGAAAAGACCATGCCATCCGGCGATTTCGGCGCGCACCGTGAGATCGAGATCCTCGCAGAGCGAATTGCCCGACCAGCCGCCGGCCGCCACGATCGCCGCGCGGCGCCAGACCCCGCCGGTGCCGTTGAATTGAAACAGCCAGCCGGCGCGATAGCGCGTCGCCTGTTCCATGACGAAATGGGCGTCGAACATCAGACCTTGCGCGCGGGTCAGCCAATTCGTCCGGTAGTTTGCGAATTCGCAACGCGATTGCACGAAGCTCGCGCTTGGATCGGCGATCAAGGCCGGGATGATCGCCCGCAGCCAATTCGGCGGCGGCCGGAAATCGGCGTCGAGAATGGCGACGTAGGGGGCATTCGAGCGAGCAAGGCCAGCAGCCAAGGCGCCCGCCTTGTAGCCCTGCCGTCCCGCGCGGCGAAGGTGGGAAATATCGTAGCCTTGCCGGCGCAGCTCCCAAACGACAGCGCTGGCAATCGCGGTCGTCTCGTCGGTGCTGTCGTCGAGAAGTTGGATCTGCAGTTTCTCTCGCGGCCAATCGAGCGCGGCGGCGGATCGCAAGCACTCCGCGACCATTGCGGGTTCGTTAAAGACCGGGATCTGCACGAGAACATGAGGAAGACCGGCCTCGCTAACCACCGGTGCCGGAAGCGGCTTGCCGAGCAGCCTGCCGGTCGCTTGCTCAAAAATATTGATGCCAATGAGAATGAGAAAGCCGCCGCCAACAAATAAAAGCCCGCACACGGCGGCGAGCAAGCCGGCCTCGCACAAAATTCGGAAAAGATCGACGAAAACCAATTGCCAAGCCCCCGTGACACGGTCGCTTCCGGTCCGCTGCGCCCGCGCATTGCCATGCGTCTTTTCGCTCGGAACAGCGGTTTTGCCCGGACTATCCTTCGCGCCGGAAGAGCTTCTTCGTGCAAGCAACCGGAACGCTTATAAAAGCCGCACGAACAGGCAATTCACAAGCATTAAATCCGAAACCACTGGCTCCTACAACAAACAAATTGCAACAGTTTGTTGCAGAATTTGAGAGATTGCAGTGTTTAACTACGCAACCACGCGGAGGAGCTTCCGGCGGACGCGGCAGAAGTTAAGAAATGGTTACCGAATACGCTCTTGGGTTTCGGGAACGTTAACCTGAAAACGCGCCATGACTTTATCCACGAGCCGGGCCGGCAGGATGCGGGCGAAGCGCGCCAACAGATAGAGTGAAGTTGGAAAAGCGATAATCGCCCTGCCCCGTTCGAGACCGCGGGCAATGAGGATGGCGGCGTCGGTGCCGGTGATTTCGAGCGGCTTGATGGCGTCGATGCTATCGTTCAACGGGGTCTTCACAAAGCCGGGGATGATGAGACTGACGCGAACCCCTCGGGCCTCGATGCGGCCGCGCAAGGACTCGCTATAAGCATGGACCGCCGCCTTGGTCGCGCAATAGGAAGGCGCGTAGGGCAAGCCGCGTAAGCCCGCGATCGAGCCGACGAAGACAATTTGGCCGGTCCCGCGCGCGCACATCGGCGCGATCAACGGTTCGACCGTGTTCAAGACGCCGATAAGATTGATCCCGACAATGGCGCGAACCGCGCCCGGGTCCTCAGTGAGGCCTCCCGGCGCCAAGCCGGACGTGATGCCCGCGTTGGCGATGACGAGGCCGAACGGCCGGCGCGTGTCCTCCGCGATTATCCAATGCGCCATCGCGTCTCGGTCGCACACATCCAATTGGCCGATGCTGACTTCGGCCCCTCGCGCGCGGGCGGCGGCGGCGGTGTCCTCCAGCCGTTCGCGGTCGCGCCCGACGAGAGACAAGGATATCCCATCGCGTGCGTAAACCAAGGCGAGCGCCCGGCCAATACCGCTCGATGCGCCGGTAATCAGGATGGTTTTCGGCCGCATCTCAGCCAAGCGGACCGGGAATTTTGTACAAAACCGTCGCTTCCCCCACAATCGCAAGATCGTTATTTTGCGCGCGCGCGACGAGCCGGAGCGTGAGCTCCGGTCTTGAAACGTCCCGCCTGCGCATGACCCGGCCGGACACGCGGATGCCTTCGCCGGCCAGCACCGGCCGCAGAAACTTTCCCGATAGCCGCGCGATGAAAAGATCGCGCCGCCACCGCATGATCAAAGGTTCGAAACAGGAGAACATCAGCATTCCTTGGACAGGCATCCCCGCAAGCCCGGCCGCCCTGGCGGCACTGGGTTCGAGATGCAAAGGATTGTCGTCGCCGGAAATAGCCGCATAACGCGCTAGCGCTTCCCGCGCAAACGGCCCGAAGTTTTGCGCGCGAATTTCGTCCCCGGTCTTTGGCCAATCCGGCGGCGTCAGCTCCATTCCGGCTACGATCATGATGCCGGTTCCAAATTAAGCGGCACGATGCGCAGCACGGTTTCGAGATGCGCGCATATCTCCCCTTGCCCGGTCGAAACAGCCGTTCTTAAAGTCAAGCGCGGTGGCTTTACGGTGCGGCGCGCCTCGATGGCGAGGACGTAATCGGTTTCGATTCGCAGCACATGTTCGTAGGCAAAGCATTGGCCCTCGTGAATCGGCAAAAAACCTTGGCCGCCGATCAATTGCAAGATCAAGCTGCGGACGGCTGGATGCGCCAGCCAGCGAACCGGGAATGTGAGAGGGACAAAACCGTCTCTGCGCGCACCTCCGGTCTCGCGCAAAAATCCCTCGACCTCGCCCCGGTCCGTCCGGACCCGGATTGGCGGCAGACGAATTAGCGTATCCGCGCTCGGCTCCGGCGCAAAGTCGGAGCCAACCGGTTGGGCATGACCCCGCGCGGTCATGCCGCGCGCCGCACGACGAGACAGGCGTTGATGCCGCCGAAAGCGAAGGAATTGGTCAGCGCGGTGTGGATCGGCATGGGACGCGCTACATTTGGCACGGCATCGACGGGGCATTTGGCGTCGGCCTCTTGCCAGTTGATGGTTGGCGGCGCGACATTTTCGCGAACCGCTCCGATCGTCACGACAAGTTCGAGCGCGCCGGCGGCCCCCAGTGCATGTCCGTGGATGGGTTTCGTCGAGGAAACCGGGATGGTCGAAAACCGATTCCCGAAGACAAGCCTCAGCGCCTCCGCCTCCGTGGCGTCATTGGCGGTCGTCCCGGTTCCATGCGCATTGACGTAATCGATTGCCTCGCTTTCCACGGCGGCGTCGGTCAACGCATACCGCATAGATGCGGCTGCTCCTTGCGCATCGGGCCGCACGGGATCCTTGGCGTCGGCCGAGGTCCCGTAGCCGGCGATTTCGGCGAGCGCTTTGGCGCCGCGGGCGTGGGCCAGCTCCGCTTCTTCGAGAATGAACACCGCGGCGCCCGCGCCAATGACCATGCCGTTGCGACCCTTGGAAAAAGGCCGGCAGAAGTCCGGGGTGAGCACCCGCAGCACTTCCCAAGCAAGCATCGTGCTATTGGTGATGCAGTCCTCGGTTCCGCCGACGATGGCGCGATCGACGACCCCGGAGCGGACAAGATGGAGGCCTATTCCGATGGCCTGGGTCGCCGAGGAGCAGGCGCTCGCCACCGCGAAGCATGGCCCGGTCGATCCATAGCGGATGCTCGCCTGGGAGGGAGCGGCGCTGGGGATCAGACGCGGCACCGTCAATGGTTCAAGACGCCCCTGCTCGACCAGCGTCACATATAGCCCGTTTTCTATAGTGTGCATGCCGCCAATGCCGGTGCCGACGATGGTGGCGGTGCGCGGGCCTAAGGGTCTCGCGGACGCGAGCCCGGCCTGGGCGATCGCCTCGTCGGCGGCGGCAAGCAAATATTGAGTGACCGGATCGCAGAACGGCAATTCGATCGCGGTGAGAAAGGACGCCGGATCGAAATCCTGGACCTGGGCGGCAATTCTAATGCGGCCGCGGTACGGCCTTGCGAAGCGTAATTCGCCGACACACGAACGCCCCTCGCGCGCGGCCTGCCAGAGAGCCGGCGCGCCAATGCCCGCGGCGGAGACAGCTCCCATGCCGGTGACGACAATTCGCCGCGCGTCGGCCATTCAGCTTTTTTCTTTGCCGATATAGGCGGCGATGGCGTCAATCAAATCGCCGATGTTCCGTGCCTCGTGGAATGGGCCATCCATTGGAATATAGACGTCGAACTTGTCCTCGATGGCCGTCAAAATCATCACGATGTCGATCGATTTCAGATCGAGGCTTTCGATCGTCGCATCCAAAGTGGCTTTCTCGCGGTCAACCATTCCTTCCTTGACGATCACGTCGATGATCTGGTTGGCGAGCTCGGTACGATCGAGGACCTTTGCTTCCACCGATGACTCCTTGCAAATGACCAACAGGCACACGCGGCACGCGCGGCGACGATGCGGTCAGGCTGCCGCGACTCATGGACCGCGCGCGAGCAACTTTACGCCGAACCCGACTGGCCGGCAATCCCGCCGTGCAGCCCGATTGAACAGCGCGCGCCGGATGCCAGCGCGGGCGCAAAATATCCGGGCCAGAAGAATGGGTTAGACCAATCCGCGATCGAAATAAAGGCGTCTTATGGAATCGCGACGACCGGCGTCCCAACCTCGACGCGATGATAAAGGTCCACGACGTCCTCATTATACATCCGGATGCAACCATAAGACGCGGCCGTGCCGACGGATCTGCGCATGCTCGCGCTGGTGCCGTGGATCGCGACTTCGGAAAGATTCAGGGTGATTGCCGCGGCGCCCATCGGGTTGCGCGGCGAGCCGCCGGGTATAACCCTCGAAAGATTGGGGTGGTCTCGCAGCACGACCCAGGGCGCCGACCACGCTGGCGAGACGAATTTGCCTTGAACGAAGGTTTCGCCCTGCCAAGCCTTGCCCGCCCGGCCGATCGCGATCGGATAACGCACGGCGGTTCCGGCGCCGGTCGTAAAATAGAGCCTCCGCTGGCTTTGCTTGATAATAGTGGTGCCGGCCGGAAAGTTTTGCGAAAAGGACACATATTCACGGGCTTGTGTTTCGGCACTTACTGCCACGATTCCCGCGCAAGCGGCGAGGCAAATGCCAAAACATTTTTTGGAGATGATAGACGAAAGATCTACACGATAACCTGCACTTCTAAGAAAGTGCTCTCTATGTTGCTTATCCACTGGCGTCTCCATCGAATACGGATTGAATCGACGGAAGACAACCTAACAGCTAGACCGTTAACCAATTTATACGATTATTGCGATCCCCTCGGAAAGTTATATATATGGTTAATATTTTGTTACTGCTCCTCCGTTGCTTCGCCGGCGGCTCAAGTCCCACGCACTGGGGTCGCCCCGCGCGAATTCACAAGCGCCAGGAGCTGACGACGCCGGTCTGGCGTTCATGAGAAATAATATTCATGGTGCGGCCAATCCACGAAATTGCGGAATTGGCCGTGAGCTGGACTCTGGAAAGTCCATGCCATTTGTGCTATAAAATTCTTCTCCTTAGGACAAATAGTTAGGGTGAGGAGCGTTTGGACGAGCTGTGTAACTACGTGATCTTTAGGGTGAGGAGCGTTTGGACGAGCTGTGTAACTACGTGATCTTCTTCAGCTTTAGCATACGATTTCTCAATCTATTCACAATTCACCCCCCGGTTGATCTAAGCCCAGGTCATTCTGACTTGCAAGGCCGCCGAGGCGCTTCTTAGTCATGGGAGAGGTAGTTTCGCGCTCGTCAACCCGCCCGGTTGCGGATCAAATCTTCCACAACAGTGGGATCGGCGAGCGTCGACGTGTCGCCGAGCGCGTGAAATTCCTTTTCGGCGATCTTGCGCAGGATGCGGCGCAAGATCTTGCCGGAACGGGTTTTTGGCAATCCGGGCGCGAAATGAACGATGTCCGGGCTGGCGATCGCGCCGATATCCTTGCGCACCCAGGCGACGAGATCGGCGCGGAGTTCCTCGCTCTGCTCGACCCCGGTCATCAAGGTAACATAGGCATAGATGCCCTGGCCCTTGACGGCGTGCGGATAGCCGACGACCGCGGCTTCCGCGACCTTTGCATGCGCGGCGAGGGAGCTCTCCACCTCCGCCGTGCCGAGCCGGTGACCGGAGACATTGATGACATCGTCGATCCGGCCGGTGATCCAATAATAGCCGTCCGCGTCGCGGCGGCAGCCGTCGCCGGTGAAATATTTGCCGGGATAGGCGGAAAAATAGGTCCGCACGAAGCGCGCATGGTCGCCATGGATCGTGCGCATTTGGCCTGGCCACGATTCGGCCAAGACAAGATTGCCCGAGCAGGCGCCTTCGAGGACGGCTCCGGCGGCATCCACCACCTCCGGCTTTATTCCGAAAAACGGCCGCGCCGCCGAGCCGGGCTTCAGCTCCATCGCGCCGGGCAGCGGCGAAATGAGAATGCCGCCGGTCTCGGTCTGCCACCAGGTATCGACGATCGGGCAGCGCGCGTCGCCCACGACATGGTAATACCATTCCCAGGCTTCCGGATTGATCGGTTCGCCGACGGAACCTAGAAGCCGCAACGAGGCGCGGCTCGTCGCCTTGACTGGCGCGTCGCCGGCGCGCATCAGGGCGCGGATCGCGGTCGGCGCGGTATAAAAAATATTGACCCGATGCTTGTCGACGACCTCCCAGAAGCGTGACACGCTGGGGTAGCTTGGAATGCCCTCGAACATCAGCGTCGTGGCGCCATTGGCGAGCGGACCATAGACGATATAGCTATGCCCGGTCACCCAGCCGACATCCGCGGTGCACCAAAAAATATCGCCATCGCGATAATCGAAAACATATTGATGCGTCATCACCGCAAAGACGAGGTAGCCCGCCGTTGTATGCACCACGCCCTTCGGCGCGCCGGTCGAGCCCGACGTATAGAGAACGAATAGAGAGTCTTCCGCGTTCATCTCGGCGCAGGGGCACTCCGCCGCAGCTTCGGCCATGGCCTCGTGGCACCAGACGTCGCGGCCGTCCACCCAAGCAACAGTGCCGCCGGTGTGCTTAACGACGAGGATGGTCTTGACGATTCCGGCGGTTTTCGCGGCGGCCTCGTCGGCATGCGCCTTGAGGGGAGTCTTGCGGCCGCCACGCCGCCCTTCATCGGCGGTGATGAGGAGTTTTGAGCGGCAATCCTCGATCCGTCCGGCGAGCGATTCGGCGGAGAAACCGCCAAATACCACCGAATGGACCGCGCCGATCCGCGCGCAAGCGAGCATCGCATAGGCCGCCTCGGGGATCATCGGCAGATAGATCGTGACCGTGTCGCCCTTCTTGACGCCATGCGCCCTGAGGACATTGGCAAGACGGCAAACTTCGCCGTGCAGTTCCTGGTAGGTGATTCTGTTTTGAATCCTTCGGGTCGTCGCCTTCCCAGACGATCGCGGTGTGGTTGGCGAGCCGGGCGAGATGCCGGTCGATGCAGTTTTGCGCGACGTTGGTGGTTCCGTCCTCGAACCATTTGATCGAGACGGAGTCAGGCCCGAAGGACGTATTTTTTACTCTTGTGAAGGGTTTGATCCAATCGATGCGGCGTGCCTGCTCGGCCCAGAAGGAATCGGGGTCGGCGACCGACCAAGCATAGAGTTCCTGGTATTTCGCATTGTCGATATAGGCGCGTTTTATCCAGCCGGGAGCGATGGGATAGATCTTTCCGGACATAATCGCCTCCTGCCGGCGCGGCGCTCCTTTGGATTCCGCCCAAGCTTTAAAAATTATCATGGGCCGGGCGGCGGCGCCTGAAAAAGGTTGCCAAATCCACACTGACGACCGGCGATCTTACAACTGTTTTGGAATCGCGGAAGCTCGGAGCGTTTAGAATTGAAACCGCACCCCCTAAACAGGGGGCGCGCCAACCTTCTTTTTGGATGATCTTGCGATGTTTGAATTCGGAGGTGACTAAAATTTAGCCCGGTCACTCGTCCGGCATCAAATCCCTCCGTTGGAGGGGAACAGATGAGGATTTTCCTCGCAAATAGGAGAAGAGAAAATGGCTATTTCATTTCCGTTCGAATTCGTCGATCAAGGAGTTCCGGTTCCGTTCGTAATTCCTCCAAACCCAGATTTTCCGGGGGAGACGAATCCAGACCCTTGGTCCCTGACTTTCCATTGAGCAATGGCTGGAGCCCTACCGCGGGAGAATGGCAGCTTGACGCATTTCTCGAGGGCATAAGTCCGTTGGCTCCCAATCTTGCCATAGACGGGATGTCGACGCCGCCACTTCCCTTTCTTCTCACTCAAACAGAACCATAGGTTGACGCGGTGACATTTGCAGTTAACCCGCTCGTTTTCCCAAACCCTCCACCGCCCGGATTCTTTATGGTCTTCCGGCTCCATGCAATACTTCGATGGAACACAACGGGAATACCCCCAATTGTCAGGGTTGTGGGCTACGTAGAAGGGCCATTAATCACGTTTTATCAGCCCGAGTAAACCGTCGCCGTTCGATGGACTTCCGCCGGTCTTCGTGGCGGACATCGGAATGCAACGACGGTGGAAGCGGTTTCAGTGCCCATCGTTGGCGGCTATGGCCGCCATTCGGTCCGGCTCGAATAAGCGCCGCACGCCCTCTCAAAAGACAGTGTTTCGGGCGTGTGCCGCGTTAGACTCTCCGTGCTATAAATCGCCGTCAAGCCGTTCAAGCCTAGATGCTGCACCTCAAGGGCATTCCTTCTCGACTCTTTCGAGAGCTTGCGATAGGCCCGCCAGAGAATAGCTGTCGGTCGTCACGTGACCCTTCAGCGAGGACGCCTTGACGATGAGTTTCGAGCCTTTTTTCAAGGCATCGACGAACGTAGCTTCCTCGGCCTGGTTCTTAATCCAGGCGTTGGCACCCTTGGCAATGAGAGCGAAGCCGGCCCCGGCGATTTCGGCGCGCGCGCCGGCCTCCTTCATCGGAAACCCCATGATGATTGAGACCTCCTCGCGCACATTCTCGCCTGGCCGGTTGGAGATGAAGACATAGGCGGGATCGCGTTTCAATCCGGCGGGAGCCCTGTCCTTGGGCGTCGCCAGCGCGTAGCAGGTCTTGGACTTTTCGCCCTGCGCGAGGAACACTCCCCAGTCGCCGTAACTCGCCAGTTGCGACGGCTTCTCAGTCTTTGTCGCGTCCGCGCCCGTGGCGCCGGATTGTTCGGCTTTCGCCGCTGGCTTGGTCTTGGAGGAGGCGGGGCCGGTGCAGGCCAGCGCGGCCGCGAAGGCGAGGGCAAAGACTATGGCGAAACCGGGAAAAATTTGGCGAAACATGGCGGATTGATACTCCTGGCCGCCTGGCGCGGAAAAGGGATGCTACTTCGCCTCCTCTATATGCCGTGAGCGGGGCGGTGGAAAGGCATCGTAGCGGCCAATCGCGGGAAATTTGGAGGCTCTCAGGAAGATCCACGCGGCGATGAAAGCCGTTTTTTCGCGGCCTTTTACCTCAGAGTCCCTCGGTCTTCGCGGCGGCAAGAATGGCGCCCGGCTGCTCCAGTGTACCCTTCTGCACCAATACAATAAAGCCTTCGCCGTCGCGGGCCACGCCCGGCACGTCGAAGGTCGCGGTCTGGCCAATCCAATCGCCGAGCTTGTCGATCGCGCGGACGACATTCGTATAGGTTACGCTCCGCCCGGCGTTTTCACCGCGCGGGATGAGAATCGTGCTGGCGCGGGCAACCTACAGCGCAAAAACACCCGCCGGGCCGCCGGCGCCCTTGGCGACCTCGACCATAAAATGGCCGCCAGTTTCGGTAAGCCGCATCGGCACGGTCAGCGCGCCATCGACCCCCTTCGTCACCTTAATCGCCTGCTCGATTTCGGCCCGGTCGCCGCCGGCCGCGCCAGCCAGCCCGTTCACAATTGCTTGCGGGGTATAGACATTCGCCTCGCCTTGCGCCGCCGCATAAGCCTTCTGGCGCGCCGTGAAGGCCGGGGACGCGAGCGTATCCCGCCAGCCGATGTAGTCCCAGTAATCCACGTGGAAGGAAACCGCGACAACCCCGGGTTTACGCGCGATCGCCGCGAGCCATCGGTCGGCAGGCGGGCATGAGGAACAACCTTGGCTCGTGAAAAGCTCGGCGACACAATCGATCGTGCCGGACGTGAATGGCCCGGCGCCAAGATTGCAGCAGGCCACCACAACCATCGCCGCACGCGCGCAGGCAACCAGGATCGAGCGATTGGAGATAGTCAGGAGCGGAAAGCCGAGTTTGCAACGATTTCCCATGTCCACCGAACTTAGACGAACGGATGTTTGGCGCCAGTCAATTCATGTTTACCGGCCGCCGCTCAAGACCGCGGCGTCCCCCGGACCTTGCAGGCGCGCCGTTACGGCCCGAGCGGCGTCGTCTGTGACGTTATGACCTGTGACAGGATTCGCTCGCGCGAGATACATAGCGGCCCCAATTTCGCGGACCGTGTTGCAAATCGTGTGGGCGCGCGCCATTGTGTGGGCGACAGCTATTCTCATTTATTCTCATTGGCGCCGCTTGACGCGCCACGCGGAGCGGACGGATTGGCCCGCGTGAAATTTCTTCTCGCCCATTTGTCCGACCCGCATGTCGGACCAATGCCGCGTCCCCGCAGGCGCGAGCTGATCGGCAAACGTGTCACCGGCTATTTGAACTGGACGCGCTCCCGCTCGCGCATCCATGACATGGCGGTGCTCGAGCAAATCGTCACGGACATGAAGGCGCATCATCCAAGCCACGTCGCGATGACCGGGGACATCTCGAACCTCGGTCTACCGGCGGAGTTCCAGCTCGCCCGGAACTGGCTCGAAAGCTTGGGCGCGCCCGAGGACGTGAGTTTCGTGCCCGGCAATCACGACGCCTATGTGCGCGGCTCGTTGCCTTATCTCGCCTGCACCTTCGCCCCCTGGACCACAGGTGAAACAAGCGCCGGCGAGGGATTCCCTTATCTGCGGATTCGCGGCGAGGTTGCCTTGGTCGGCTTGTCATCGGGGGTTCCCACGCCGTTGTTCATTGCGGCGGGATATTTGGGCTGCCGCCAATTACAAGCCGCCGAGAGGCTTCTTGTCGAAACCGGCAGGCGCGGGCTCGTCCGCGTCGTGATGCTGCACCATCCGCCGCAAACCGCGGCCTCGCAGCTCGGGCGCGGCCTCGTGGACGCAGGTGGCCTCGCGGCTCTGATCCGCCGCGCGGGCGCCGAGCTTATCGTGCACGGCCATAACCACAGGCTTTGCTTGGCGCGGATGGACGGTCCAAAAGGTGTCGTGCCGGTTGTCGGCGTGCCATCTGCCTCGGCCATTCGCGGGACGCCGCATCAACCAGCCGGATACCATCTCTTCGAGATCAGCGGCAGCGGGACCGATTGCAAAATCGCGGCCCGGGCGCGGGGGCTGCTGCCGGGGACGGCCGCCGTTGGCGATCTCGGTCCGCTCGTGCCGTGACGCCGGTGCAACCGCGCCACGGCGAAGGTTTCCCGGCCGCGAGAACCGGCGCGTCAAAGCGTGGTTCGACACAGCGAAAGTTGTTGTTTTATTGGACATTCGCGGCGCGGAGCGCTTGCGCGGATGCTAGTCCGCGACGGTTTCGACGGTGACCCGCGCGACGCCGGCCCGGCGACCGAGAACGTCGGCGGCGCCAGTCGAGACATCGATGATTCTGTCCTTGACGAACGGCCCCCGGTCGTTGACCACCAGTACCGCCGAGCGATTGTTGGAGAGATTGGTCACAAGGACATGGGTTCCGAACGGCAGCGAGCGATGCGCGAGCTCATCCAGCCGCGTCCGCGGTAGTAAGAAGCCTTGCCTGTCACAGCTTTGAGCCTGCGCGGCACCGCAAAAGGCGATGAACGCAATAGTCACAATGATAATATTCTTCAATATTCACACTCCATTGTATGGCATCGTTAAGCTGGAAGTCCGAGCTTGGATGACCTTGCATGGAGTATATGATGAAAAACGGCCATATATTTGCACGCTCAGACTACGTAATTTCTAAACGTTTGTATAGTATTTAAGTATATATCTATTATGTGATGCAATTTTAGTCTTCTATTCATCCGAATCTAACTCGAATTGCGGATTGTACCAAGTCCATGTGAGGTCGGCTTCCGCGGCAGATTCCCTAAACAGCTGGGGTCTGATTCAACTTGGCGAACAGCTTTTGAAGAATTTGCGATATCGGCTCCGGTTCCGCTAGGTTCCGGCTTCGATGCGGCTTTGCCGTGCAAGCCAGCAAGAAAATCGCGCGTTCCGGCGAGCTGGCGGCGTGAACAGAGTACATTTTTCGCAAGACCTTGCCCGTTGTCGGCTAGCCGCGCGCCGCGCTTGACAAAAGAGATTTCTCCTGTATTTAACCAGACGGTTAAATACAACATCTGATCGCCTCAGCACCACCCTCGCGGCTCTTCCGATCCGACGCGGCGCGCGATCCTCGCGCGTCTCGCGTTGGGCGAAACATCGGTGACCGAGCTGGCCGAGCCCTTCGAGATGAACCTGCCCGCTGTCTCGAAGCACCTCAAGGTGCTGGAGCGCGCCGGTCTCATCGCGCGCGGCCGCGAGGCGCAATGGCGGCCCTGCCGGATCGAGTTTGCCGCACTCAAGGACGTCGACGACTGGCTTGAAGCGTATCGCCGTCTATGGGACGCCCGCCTCGACCGGCTCGACGATTATCTCAAGAAACTACAAGCCAAGGAGAAGAAACATGGACGCAAGAAATAACCCCGGCACCGGGCAGGATGCGCGGACGATTGTCACCACCCGCGTGTTCGACGCGCCGCGCGAACTCGTCTTTGAAGCGTGGACCAATCCAAAACACCTGGTGCAATGGTGGGGGCCGAACGGCTTCACTACCACCATTCGCGCGATCGACGTGCGGCCTGGCGGCGTTTGGCGGTTCGTCATGCACGGCCCCGACGGCGTCGATTATGAGAATCGGATCGTCTACAACGAGATCGTGAAACCCGAACGGCTGGTCTACAGCCATGGCGGGGGCGACGATGTCGAGCCCGTGCAGTTCCACGTAACGGTAACCTTCGAGGATCAGGGCGGCAAAACCAAGCTCACCATGCGGGCGCTCTTCCCGTCCGCCGCGGAACGCGACCGGGTGGCCGAAAAGTATGGCGCCATCGAGGGCGCAAAACAAACTCTGGATCGTCTCGCCGAGCATTTGGCGACAATGGGCTAACCGGCAATTTACGTGCCCCAACCAAAGGGAAGAGACGTGACGAAAATCGATGCGAAAGCAAGCGCCCCTGCTAGCGCCGTAAAACGCGAGGTCGTGATCACCCGCGTCTTCGACGCGCCGCGCGGGCTCGTCTTTAAGGCGTGGACAGATCCCGAGCACATGGTGCGTTGGTGGGGTCCGAAGGGCTTCACAAACCCGATTTGCGAGTTGGACGCGCGGGTCGGCGGCGCCTGGCGTACCGTCATGCGCTCCCCCCCTGAGCAGTGGATAGCCGGGCTTGCGGCCAAATACCGCGATCTCCCGGCGCCGCAGATTTCCGCGTCGCTGGCGCGGGTATTAAAGGGAGAATCGCGCGGCTATCGTGCCAAGCTCTCGCAGCTGTTCCCAGAGCCCTGCCCGTGGCAGCGATAGCGCAGCGGACCCATGCTGCCACACCTCACTCTGCCCCAGTCGACTGATTTCCTCGGCGAACGTTGCGGCGAGTGCCAGCGGGGACATCGCAGAAACCGCAGTGTACAACTGCTGCTGTATCTTTAGCTGGCATTCCCCAGATAACCGGGAATGTGCCAAGCGCGTATCATTGATCTCCTGCCGTGACATCGGACATTCGTCCTATACCGGCATTATTTTCCGGATCGCCCGCTTATTGAGGTTGAGATTGCCGCGCTGCGGCGCTGCTGTGGTGCTCCGGCACACCAAAACCAGTGACATGGGCGGATCGCGCACCGGACAATACAGAGTCGGTTGTGATCAAGACGCACTTCTCCCTTAGTTTTTGCTCGACGCATGACGACCGAACACTTCACGCAGGCGCTGGATTGGGCGGCGGCCGCAGGTCGGCGATCATTCGTAGGATGTCCGCGAAGAGATTTTTCGGAATGGCGACTTCGGCCATCTGAAACGCGACATAGCGGCCATGGCTCACGATCTTCGCGCCGATCTTGATCAGCTTTTCCTTCAGGCTCGTCAGTGACCAATCCTTTATCGGTTCGGGCGTCGCCAGCGTGCGCAGAAAATTACCGAGATTGTAGGCCAGCGCATGAAGCTGGAGACGGACGGCGTTAGCAGCGAACGACCGACATGATAGCCGGGTCCACTTGATTGCGCCTTTTCCTTCCTTGATCCATTGCTCACACGTGCCGCGCTTGTTGTAGAAGGCGACGACATTCTCGGCGGAGCGCGCCATGTTCGTCACGATGAAGCCGACGCGCGGATAAAGCTCGCCCGGATGCCATTCGACCTTGGCGATCACCCGGCGCGGCTGCGACCAGCTTCCCGCTTGATAGGTGAAACTTGCATGGGATCGGCAGACGTCATTGGACGGGCGACCAACCGGGCGTTTGAGCAGATAGCCGATCCTCTCTTGCAAGATGTGATTGGCGGGCAGACGGATCGCATATTTGATCCGTTCTGCCTCCAGATATTCGTAAACTTCGGGGTTTGCGAAGCCGGCGTCGGCGCGGAAATAAATGCGTGAGACCTTGCCTTGATACCGCGCCACGACCGGCTTCAGCACCGCCTCCCATCCATCGGCGCTGTGAACATTGCCGGGGCGCAGGGCGCAGCGTTCCAAATCGCCATATTGGTTGAAAACGAACAGCGGATGATAGCAGGTGCAGTCATAGTGACCGTTCCAGACACTGTGTTCCTGTTCGCCATGCGTCGGGCTCACGCTCGAATCCATGTCGAGCAAGATACCTCTCGGCGGACGGCGACCATGAACGCTGTCGATCCATTTGCCGGAGAGATCAGCGAGCGCCGAAAGGTTCTTTTCCGCCGTGAGCCAGCGCGTCTCAAAGCGGCCCATCTGGCTCGGCGAAGCCGCTGCATCCGAGGCCGCCTTTCCGCCGACTATCCACCGCATCGCGGGATCATGGCGCAGGCGTTGAGCGTCGTTCACGTCTTCATATCCGGCAAGTCGCCCAAATATGGATTGCCGCAACATCCCGACGAGTGCATGCCGGCCATTCTTGCCAGTGCGTGCGTCGGAGAGCGCATCACCCGCCATCGCGCTGAGGCACAGCGCGTCGTCCAGTTCCCGGTATGCGAGCAAGCCTGCGTCGGAGGTAACCACCGATCCGCGAAAGTGAAGCAACAATCGGCGGTCGAAATCGAGCCTGAGAGCGCCATCATACGATTCACCCGCCGGGTTCGCCATGACGGCCTCATTCGATCCGAAATAACATGCTGATTATGTTAGCTGAATCGCGGCATCGACGCTGCAAATTATTGCCTCATCCGGCGTATGCGGGTTAAAACCAAATATCGAAAAGGATCTATGAAATGTCGTATCGCGCTTCAGAGACAGTTATACCAAGTCTCTGAAAGTTTGACTCCTGAGGCGGATTCCCAAATCGGCATTTATCTGATTCACCATGGCAAACAGCTTTTGGGAGAGTTTGCCATGTCGACTCCGGTTCCGCTTCGCTCTGACTTTGACACGATTGGCCTGCGCATGCTGGCGCGGCGATCGCGTGACCCCGATCAGACCCGGCGTCTCTTGGCACTGGCCGAGATTTATGATGGCGGCTCGCGGCCGGATGCGGCGCGGATCGGCGGGGTCGGGGTGCAGATCGTGCGCGACTGGGTTGTCCGTTTCAACGCCAAAGGTCCTGATGGTCTCTTGACCGGCAAAGCGCCGGGCGCTCCCAGCATCCTCGGCGAGCGCCAGCGCCAAGCCTTGCGGCAGGTCATGGAAGATGGGCCGATTCCCGCCCTGCATGGCGTCGTCCGCTGGCGGCTGATCGATCTGGCGCAGTGGCTCTTCGAAGAGTTCCGGGTTTCGATCTCCAAGCCGACGCTCAGCCGCGAGCTGCGGCATATGGGCTTTCGCAAGCTCTCGGCGCGACCGCGCCATCATGCGCAAGACGAGGAAGCCGCGGCGGCTTTTAAAAAAACTTTCTCGCCCTCGTGGAGGAGACCGCCGCAAAAGAGGCTCCTGGCAAGCCGATAGAGATTTGGTTTCAAGACGAAGCTCGGATCGGGCAGAAAAACAAGGTCACCCGCCGATGGGCGAAACGCGGGACACGGCCTTCGGCGCCGCACGACCAGAGGACGAGTTCAGCCTATATTTTCGGCGCCATCTGCCCGGCCGAAGGAAAAGGCGCCGGGCTCGTACTACCCTCCTGCAACAGCGAGGCCATGGCCCTGCATCTCGAAGAAATCTCGCTTGCGGTCGCACCAAGCGCGCATGCGCTCGTTCTTCTCGATCAGGCCGGGTGGCATGTCTCGGCGAAGCTTCCCGTCCCGGACAACATCACGCTCTTGCCGTTGCCGCCGAAATCGCCCGAGCTCAATCCGGTCGAGAACATCTGGCAATTCATGCGCGACAACTGGCTCTCGAACCGCGTCTTCGAATCCTACGACGACATTCTCGACCACTGCTGCTTCGCCTGGAACAAGCTCATCGACATGCCCTGGAAAATCATCTCCATCGGAACAAGAGAGTGGGCCTATCGGTCGTGATCAGCGAGACTTGGTATTAGTCCTCTCAACCGGCATTGGCCCAAAGCAGGTCTCTTGGGGGCAGGCCGCCGATGATTGTGATGATCGTCGGGCCGGCGTCGCGATATTTTTCAGCGTGGGCGCGTAACTTTAATCTGGCATTCCCCAGATAACCGGGAATGTGCCAAGCGCGTATCATTGATCTCCTGCCGTGACATCGGACATTCGTCCTATACCGGCATTATTTTCCGGATCGCCCGCTTATTGAGGTTGAGATTGCCGCGCTGCGGCGCTGCTGTGGTGCTCCGGCACACCAAAACCAGTGACATGGGCGGATCGCGCACCGGACAATACAGAGTCGGTTGTGATCAAGACGCACTTCTCCCTTAGTTTTTGCTCGACGCATGACGACCGAACACTTCACGCAGGCGCTGGATTGGGCGGCGGCCGCAGGTCGGCGATCATTCGTAGGATGTCCGCGAAGAGATTTTTCGGAATGGCGACTTCGGCCATCTGAAACGCGACATAGCGGCCATGGCTCACGATCTTCGCGCCGATCTTGATCAGCTTTTCCTTCAGGCTCGTCAGTGACCAATCCTTTATCGGTTCGGGCGTCGCCAGCGTGCGCAGAAAATTACCGAGATTGTAGGCCAGCGCATGAAGCTGGAGACGGACGGCGTTAGCAGCGAACGACCGACATGATAGCCGGGTCCACTTGATTGCGCCTTTTCCTTCCTTGATCCATTGCTCACACGTGCCGCGCTTGTTGTAGAAGGCGACGACATTCTCGGCGGAGCGCGCCATGTTCGTCACGATGAAGCCGACGCGCGGATAAAGCTCGCCCGGATGCCATTCGACCTTGGCGATCACCCGACGCGGCTGCGACCAGCTTCCCGCTTGATAGGTGAAACTTGCATGGGATCGGCAGACGTCATTGGACGGGCGACCAACCGGGCGTTTGAGCAGATAGCCGATCCTCTCTTGCAAGATGTGATTGGCGGGCAGACGGATCGCATATTTGATCCGTTCTGCCTCCAGATATTCGTAAACTTCGGGGTTTGCGAAGCCGGCGTCGGCGCGGAAATAAATGCGTGAGACCTTGCCTTGATACCGCGCCACGACCGGCTTCAGCACCGCCTCCCATCCATCGGCGCTGTGAACATTGCCGGGGCGCAGGGCGCAGCGTTCCAAATCGCCATATTGGTTGAAAACGAACAGCGGATGATAGCAGGTGCAGTCATAGTGACCGTTCCAGACACTGTGTTCCTGTTCGCCATGCGTCGGGCTCACGCTCGAATCCATGTCGAGCAAGATACCTCTCGGCGGACGGCGACCATGAACGCTGTCGATCCATTTGCCGGAGAGATCAGCGAGCGCCGAAAGGTTCTTTTCCGCCGTGAGCCAGCGCGTCTCAAAGCGGCCCATCTGGCTCGGCGAAGCCGCTGCATCCGAGGCCGCCTTTCCGCCGACTATCCACCGCATCGCGGGATCATGGCGCAGGCGTTGAGCGTCGTTCACGTCTTCATATCCGGCAAGTCGCCCAAATATGGATTGCCGCAACATCCCGACGAGTGCATGCCGGCCATTCTTGCCAGTGCGTGCGTCGGAGAGCGCATCACCCGCCATCGCGCTGAGGCACAGCGCGTCGTCCAGTTCCCGGTATGCGAGCAAGCCTGCGTCGGAGGTAACCACCGATCCGCGAAAGTGAAGCAACAATCGGCGGTCGAAATCGAGCCTGAGAGCGCCATCATACGATTTACCCGCCGGGTTCGCCATGACGGCCTCATTCGATCCGAAATAACATGCTGATTATGTTAGCTGAATCGCGGCATCGACGCTGCAAATTATTGCCTCATCCGGCGTATGCGGGCTCAATGGATTCTCGGCCTACTGGGAACGTATTTATCAGGAATGCCGGGTGTTAATAATTCGGTGTGCCAGCTTCCACGGTCATTCCGCCCCTGGCCGCATTTCCATCCGCACCACGGACAGAAATAGGGATCGATCGATGCAAAGCCCAGCCAGTCATCGCTATGCCCGCCTAATTCAAACTGTGCCTTGCATTCCCCGCAGATCTTTATCTCTTTACTCTGGCAATGAAGTGCGTCGAGGCGGCGTTTGGTCATGCTCATTTATTTCTTCTTGTCAGTATGATGTTTAGTTCTTCGAGGAATGCGATCGCGCTGTCGATGTTGTCGGCCACTTCGTAGGGGGTCAACGTGTTCACGCGCATCATTTCCTCGACGGAAATAATAGACCGTTTTGCCGTGCCGCGTTATTTCTTTGTGCAAATACTTCATCATCGCTTTTAAGTTCTTCCTTCCTCAGCTTGCCCATGGCCTCCCAAGCTCCTCGTCCGGAACGGCAAGCTGCGGTATCTAGTCATCAGGCGCGGTGCGCTGCCCGAAGGACCCAATGCGGCGGATAAGGCTTCGTAAAAGGGTCACCGACAACGTCTATCATTCTCCGCTGCCCCGGAAGCGGCGGGGCTCCATATCGTTCTTGCCGGGCGTGGTTCAGTAAAAACCTTGCTCATAATCTTCTTCTCCTTCAGATGCGCCAAGAATACACGATAATACTTTCACCAAGCACGGATTTGTGCAAAAAGAAATGGAGCAGCGCAAAGGCATAAATTATAAAGAACGCGACGGGTATGCCCCTCTCTATTATCGTCAACGTTAAGACGCGCCCGACAAAAAGTTCATTCTCATCAGAGAAGGGCCGGTGTTGAAGGAACCCTTCCATTTGTAGAATAACGGTCTGCTTAGCGTCGGATCGTTTTTTGTAGGTCAGTATGTAGAAAAACCAGAGGACGCATAACACGATGCCGGAAATACAAACGTAAGGTGAAAACAGGGCGATCGAATCCTTTGCGGCAATTGCGGCAACTAAAGCGGCGTTTATGGTCGCGAAGAATGAGTTCGAGATTTGCCGACGCGCACGGGTGCGGTCCCACATTTCAACAGCAAGCTTAAAGCCATCACTTGCCCTTCGCCTTTTGAACTTCGCAGGCCAGCCGTGCGATGTCCTCGGCCTTGAGACCTTTGGTGGTCCGCAGAAGCGCCGCCAGCTCGATCGGTCGGCGCTTGATGATGTCGGAGAGGTCCGACGACACCCGGCCCGCTCGGGCCAACAATTCGTCGGCGTCGCAATTGATAATCTTGGCGATCGCCTTAACCTTATCCTCGACCGGAGGCGGAAACTCATCCCGCTCGACCTTCGACAGGTAGGTCGGACTCACGCCGATCATTTTGGCCATCTCCCTCAATCCGATTCCCTTCGCTTCTCGTTCCCGGCGAACGAATGCGCCGAACCTCTCCCCTGACATGCCGGTGTCTCCCGTCACCTGTTTGTGCAGGACTGTAAACCTGATTCGCGCCCGCGCGTCAACTGATACCTAAACGCTATCTGTGGATACCGCTCTTGCGGCAAACCGAAGGCCGTAAGTCTGCTCATGCACCGGCCGCCCGACATCCGCATTTGAAAGAAGCAGAACTCAATGCGGACGTCGGATTTTAGGCCGTTTATGACTTCATTGCTGCCATCCACACCTAGACCTGAACGGCTCGGAAGGGTCTCCACCGCCGACAGCGCCAAGAGAACAATTATCCGCTTTCCATGGCCTGCATCAGTGCGGCAATCTTGATTGTTGCGAAATTGGAGAAGGTATCAGAGACCGCATAGGGCAAGATGATCTGGTCATTGTGCCGTATGGCTCCACATGTGTAGACGACGTTGGGGACGTACCCTTCGCGCTCGGACGGATCTGGCCGAACCAGCGGCTCGCGTGACCGTGCGAGAACCTTGGAGGGATCTCCCTTGTCGAGGAGAACCGCTCCGATCGAATATTTTCGAACCGGACCTACGCCATGGGTCAGTAGCAGCCAGCCGTTATCAAGCTCGATTGGCGACCCACAATTGCCGATCTGAACGAATTCCCATGGGAACTGAGGTTTCAAAATGGCTAAACCACCGTCCCAAGAGAACAAGTCGTCCGAATAGATAAGATAGAGGTTCTCATTGTCATTCCGGCCGATCATGGCGTACTTGCCATCGAGCTTTCGGGGAAACAACGCCATGCCCTTGTTTCGCGTGGGGGCTCCCCTCAGGGGCGACATACGGAATGATATGAAGTCGGTGGTCTCGAGCAACTCGGATCTTATCGCCTTGCCGCTGTAGGCAGTGTAAGTCGCATAAAAAGTCTTGCGCCCGCTGTCCTCGAATTCCACAAAGCGGGCGTCTTCGATACCGTTCGACTGCGAGTCGGTGATGGGAAAGATCACCCGCTCGCTGATATGCTCGTCAGGCGTGAAAATTATCTCGACGCCGTCCCCATCCGGACCTGATATCCGGTTTCGCACTCTGGGAATTGAAGCAAGTCGTGCTGTCGGATCGACGATCACACGACCATCGGCCTCGATGGATCCAGATCGAAACGTCAGGGAAGAAATATGCCCTTCCCCGACTGCGCGAAGACTCAGGACGAAGCGTCGCCCGCCTTCCGGCGCATCGGACTGATCAGGATGGGAGACGATGCTCGGATTGAATAGTGCCGACGCTTCGAAGGAATATTCGTGCATAAAATAGGCGCCGATCAGTTGACGCTGTACCTTCGTGAAAACAGCATGCGTAGCAAAGGCGTCTTCCATTTCGTCGGCACGCGCCTCGAATGTCTCCAGAAGGTTGCGGTGGCGACCTTGGAAATTCTCAAGAACATCGGCCAGTTGGCTGGCCGCCATCTCGGGATCGAGCGCCAGGACCCGGTGGACGATATGGTTCGCCCGCGTCCTGTCGATGGGGTTGAGGTCCCTCGGCTCGGTCGCCGGCCTGAACGGGCGCACGACCACCCTCGCCGGATCGGGGCGCAGATAAAGAGCCTGGCGGTTCAGGAACGTGGCTTGTGACAAAGCGCCCTCGGCTCGTTTGAGTGGGATTTCAGGAAGTTCAAGCGCGTAAAGCCCGAAGCAGCGCAAGTTTCGCGCGATCCCCGCTTATGAGAGCAAGCTGACGAATTTCCGCGAGGCCAAGAAGGTAGGACACCACGGATTCGCCGCCCCTGTTCTCGTTCGGGCGGTCGCGATGCAGCCCATCCCGGCAGCTTCCCGTTTCCAGATCGACCAGCGGCAACGATAGATCATTGCTGCCGAAAAACCAAGCGAACGCGCGCGCCGCGTCGGCCATCCATTCGACACCGCCATCCGCACGCCACGCGGCAAGGCAGGCTGAGATCGTCGCCGTCGCTTCCAAGGGCTGCTGGTCGAACCCCCGTGGCGGCTTCCGCTTGTCGCCGAAGCCCTCCGTACCGACCGGTCTGAAAAAGCCCGCCGGCGTTGTCTGCAGCGTCATGAGCCAACGCAAGGACCTAAAGCCGGCCTCGACATAGGCGGGCCTTCCGGTAGAAATCCCCGTAACAATCAAGGCCTGGGGCAAACGCGCGTTGTCGTAGGCAAGCCCGTCCTCGAACCACACCCAATCCTTCGTCTCAACCTCCGCCATTATGGAAATCAACCTATCGGCAAGGACATGCCGGACACGCTCGGTAAAGGAATCCGCCCTAACCGCAGCGCAATAGGCATCCAACCCGAGCAGCGTGAATGCCCACGCGCGTGGCGAGCGAAAGCTCTCCGCAACCGGCAGCGCTTCGGCGAACAGGGAGGTGGCCCATCGCCGCCGCGACGGACTAGCATCGCTGCGTGCGCACTCGCCCAACGCCCAAAGTGTCCGCCCATGGCTATCCTCCGAGCCGCGATCTTCAAGCCAGCGTCGATCGAAGCTCATGAAGTTACGAAACCGCCTTGTGTCGGGATTCCACGCATGCTGGACAAAGGCAGCCAGCCGGGCCGTCAAAGCTTCGGGCAAGCGCTCCTCACCTGGGTTGTTAAGAGAACAAGCCAACAGCAGCGCACGGGCATTGTCGTCGACGCAATATCCGTGGGAACGATCGGGCACCGAATAGACCGCATGCTGGAAAAGCCCGGTGCCGTCGCACATGGACAGAAGATGACCGATCTGCATCTCTGGCGGAGCCTGGCTGCCGGGTGAGGGCACGCTTCGGTTGAGCCGCGCAATCACCCTGATCCGATGCCCCCGCCGGGCACTTTCGAAAGCGGGCAGGTAACGCTCCGCGGTTCGCTCCCATGTCATCGATCGGCTGCTTGCATACGCGCGCTTGCGCATGGCCTGCCGCCGGGCATCGTCGGTCAGCAATCCCGCGATCTCGCTGCCGGCGGCCTTGGCGTCGCCAAATGGAACCAAAATGCCGCGCCCGTCAGCCAGCAGTTCCCGCGCGTGCCAATAGGGTGTCGAAACGACCGCTTTTCCGAGCCCAAAGCTGTAGGCCAATGTGCCCGACGTCATTTGCGCCTCGTTGAGATATGGCGTGACGTATACGTCGCACATCGAGATGTAGCCGAGCAGCGTCGCCCGGTCGACGAATTGGTCGAGGAACACGACGTGGTCCTCGACGCCGAGTTCCCGCGCGCGCGCCACCAGCCTCTCGCGGTAAGCCTCGCCTTGAAGCCGAACGAGATTAGGATGCGTCGCACCAAGAACGACATACACGGCATCGGGGCGGCTTTTCAGAATGGCGGGCATCGCATCGATCATGACTTCGATGCCCTTGTTAGGAGAGAGAAGTCCGAACGTCAGGATGACGGCCCTGTCGCTGAAGCCGAATTCGGCCTTCGCTCGGTCCGGCTCGACGAATGGGAAGTCGGGAATCCCGTGCGGGATGACCTCGATCTTTTCCGCCGGTATCCGGTACAAGGTACGCAGCAGCTCCCGGCCTTTCTCGGCCATGACGACGACCCTCGACGACGCGTCGACTATCCGGTCCAGGACGCCACGTTGCACCGGCGTCGGCCCGGAAAGAACCGTATGAAGGGTCGTGACGATCGGCATGGTCAGCCGCGAGAGTAGCGCCTTAATGTGGTCGCCGGCTTCACCACCGAAAATCCCGAATTCATGCTGGAGGGAAACGACATCGAATTGGCCTGCATTCAGGACGTCGGCCGCATGCACGTACTCTTCTATTTTGTCGTCGTTGACCTGAAGGTGAACGACGGATGGATAGTTGTACGCGTGGCCACAGTCGGTCATCGCCACGATTGAGGTCTCCACGTGCGCGAATGATGTCGAGATCGCCTCCTGCAGACTGGTCGTGAAGGTGGCGATTCCGCAGCGGCGTGGGAGCGAATTCCCGATGAACGCTAGACGGCTTAGCTGGGTCACGGTCGCGCCTCCGTCGAGCGCACCTGCGAACCCGCTGTTCCTCGGTGATGAGATGGCGATGATGAAAGATGGCTGATCGGGGAACTGACGTTCTGCCTATCGTGATTGTGCAACAGGCTCGGACTCGGCTCATTGCCCAAATAGGCCAACAGACCTTTCAGGCCGTCGGATCCAACCTTGATACTGGTGCGGTCCGCTTCCAGGAAGATGGCTTCACCGACGAACACGGTCCTCAGCCTGACCCGGGCGTGGCCCTCGAGGACAAGGACCCAGGTCTCGTGCTCTGCATGGAGCTCCCAGTTCGATTGCGGCGAGAGGTCGATCCGCTCAAGGACGAAATGTGGGCTGGCGACGAGCAGGGTTCTGGCATCGGTAAGTCGCCTCGGAACGGATTGGCATTCGGCCGGCCCCGCATTCGCGGCCGCCACGGCGTTGTCTACGTGAAGCTCCCGCTGCCGGCCATGGTCGAAAAGGCGGAACGTCGCGTCACTTCTCTGCTGGATCTCTGCAACCACGAGTCCCGGACCGATCGCATGGATCGTGCCGGCCGGGACGAAAATGACGTCGTCCTTCAGGACGCGGTGCCATTGAACCAAGTCTGAGATCGAGCCGTCCTCGATCGAGGCCCGCAATTGCCGGGCCGTGAGCTGCCGCTTCAGCCCGATGGCAATTTTGGCGCCCGGCGTTGCGGAAAGGATGTACCAGGCCTCAGTCTTGCCATGACCCAAACCGATCGATTGCGCGAAGGCATCGTCCGGGTGAACCTGGATCGACAGCGGTTCCTTGGTGAATAGCAACTTGAGGAGCAAGGCTGGGTCTGGTGCGTTCATGTCGGGGCGCTGAAACCAGAGTTCGCCGATCGGGCCGCCATCGTGGCGAATCTCGCTCCAGGGCCGGAGATCGGTGCTTCCCCAGGGTTTGCGCACGACCCGCATGCAGGCATGTTCGATCGCCATATTATTCTCCTGGCTCATATAACGCTCAGATCGGGTCGACATGACGTCGAACGATGCGGTTCTCGAACGACGCACGGATCGTCATCAGAGACGTTCAATGGCGCCAATTTCGCGGAGTGGTCGGCAACTCTCCTGTGACATCCACATGGACGACGTCGCAAGCGGATGGCTACCAACGTCTCCCCCAACTCCCTCGCCACCCAACTCCGCCACGAACGAGCCTGATGATCAGCAACAGTATCAGCGCGCCGATGGTGGCGTTGATGATCGCCGCAATAATGCCCGAGCCAAGATGGATGCCGAGTTGAGGAAGCAGCCAACTACCGATGAAGGCGCCTACAATTCCAATGATGAGATCGCCGACGATCCCAAACCCGGTGCCTTGCACGATTTGGCCGGCCAGCCATCCGGCAATGAGGCCGACCCCAAATATGATCAGGAGACTTTCGTTTGACATGTGCAATTTCGTATTCTCGAGACTCATCGGATAGCTGGACAAATCCCCCACCAGGCTCAGAAAACGCCAGTCTCCTTCAACACGGTCTGGCCGCAGGTGAACATTCGCCTGTCAGGGAGGAGGGGACGACCCTCCTATGCTAGTGAGGCTACGCCCATGCTACGGAAATGACTGTGCAGAAATGCTCACAACAAGAGGTCTGCGGATCGTATCCGTGTCCGTAGGTCAGCAAAATGAGCACATTTAAGTGTTGATACGCGGCTCGTCGTGCAAAACGACATTCAACAGTGAACTGCGGACTTCGATGCAGCCGTTGTAGTCAATGTAGCCTAGTTTTCGAAATTTGTTCATGAAAAAACTCACCCGGGACCGGGTCGTTCCGATCATATCCGCAAGCGTCTCCTGGCTGATTTTCGCGAGGATCGGCTCCGGTCTCTCTTCCTTGCCAAAGTTCGCCAACAGCAGGAGCATCCGGGCAAGGCGTTTCTCACTCGAATTGAACAGCTGATCGACGAGGTCTGCCTCGACGCGGATGGCCCGAGCCAGAAGATGGGCAATGAACTTCCCGGAGAACGCTGGCTCCTGATGTATCATGCCTACCACGTTCAAAATTTCTGCACGTTGAATAAGGTGTTTGCGGCTCACGTCAAAAATCAAATATTGCGCTTGTATGGGGCATTTTCTGTCAAGTCGACGGCACTCAGCATGCCGGGCGCGAGCCCGCGAAGGTCTTCCGGGACCTTGCAGCAGCCAGCTAGCAATCTAAAACCAGCCATTAGTGGTCAAAACGGGCCAGCACCCCCCGTGCCCGGCAGGGCATACTGGTGAATGCGCGGCTGCGTCAACTGGGTTGTTAATTCGCCCGGTCGACCTACAGTTCGCTGAAAGTGGGCAAATTTTGGTCGAGGACACAGTCGACCTGGACGGCTGGCGAGGGATGGCCGCGCAGAAGGCGACCAGGAGGCGGCGTCAGCTGGCCAGGGCCGAGACCGGCCGCGCCGCGTTGTGGGCGAGCCAGGATGAACTGGAGCAATTGCTTAGCGCCGGGACTGCCAACGGCTGGGGTGAAGCCGTGGCCAAGGCCCGTTATCTTCTGATCCTGCTTGCGCAGACGTCGGCAGTCGAAGACCCGAGGCGGGCCACGCTCATCGCGGATGTTTTCGCCGACTTCGAGCGGCTGCTTGCAGAATCGAAACACCCGCCCGGCGCAGGTGACGCCGGGCTCGCACCCTCGACGGAGGATCGAGACAAGAATAAATAGCATATCGATTTCATGATGGGTGCATTGTCAACGGCGGAGTAAAAGCCGGCCAGTGGGGCGGCGCAAAACCGGGCCAGTTTGGGCGTGGGCGTAGAGCGGGATGTGCCGCGTCGACCCTGGCGGAGATGGCCAGGGTTTCGTAGCCGGGGCGGACGTGGGCCTATCGCTGATCGCTGCCAATAGGGGTTCAAAGTTGAAGTTCGCTGTTATTACATTGCCGTACAGCGTGGATACACATAAGGGCGCAGCAGCGGGTCCCGACGCGCTGTTGCAGGCGGGGCTGGCAGACTGGTTGCGTGAGCAAGGGCACGATGTGGTTGGTCCTGTCCACGTCAAATTAACCCCCGGCGAAGAGGCGGCCTATGGTGGCTGGAATAAATTCGCGAATCTTGGATACCGTTGAAAAGCCCGGAAAATGCTTCGCGGCGGTCGTTAAGGTCTTGCGGGAGAGCCCTGAGGGCGGGGTGTATAATCAGACGATATAGTGCGAGCGTATTTCAAAGGTGCGCGCTGCTTTCGCGTCGGCCGGTCTTGGCCTCGCTTGCTGGCGGACTTGAACGCCGCCCGTTGAGGGTCGAGCGTCTGCCCGTCCGTGCTCACCCGCGCAGTGCCGAAAATCGCCATCCCGGAAGGCGAGCAATGCGAAGGGTGCTGCGAACTTGGAACTTACCGCGTTCGCGACCCCCAGTTTAATTCGATAATCGCCGGACAAAAAAGAACCCGCCGGGGAGGATCGGCGGGCTCTTCTGACCGGCGCGGGGGCGTAAGAGCGGCCGGAGCCCCGCCGTTGCAATCGAACTTTGACCGTTACCGTGCTGTTAACTGAACCGTGACCGAGCTTGCAGCGGAACTACGCCCATTCCACGGTGAGGGCTGTGCAAAATTGCTCACATCAAGAGACCTGCGGATCTTATCCACATGCCCGCGCATCGGCAAAATGAGCCTTAAATCCGGATATGCGGCTCCTCGTGCAGAACGCGGTAGGCTCGATCTCGGTTTCCGAGTTCTTGAATGGCCCGATCCGCGTGTTGGGGAACGCCGATCGGTACCAGGTCGATTCGAGCACGGCGCGGAAGTCGTTGGCGTGCTTTTTGGCAAGGTCGACGGAATAGCTGACGCAGATGATGCGTCGCGAAGGGTCATGCCCGAGGACGAAGGCCGGAAAGCCGGCCGCAATCGATTTCTGCGACCGGGGATTGTCGCGCTCTGCCGGTGCAGTGGCTGGTGTAGCAAGAACTTAGAAGCCAGGATCATGGCGAGCAGGCTCGGTCCCGCGTGCCCGCGCGCGATCGGATGCAAGGGCGCGGCCGGCGCGTTCATTGGTCTATGATGTGACGAGGACCTCCACCGACATCTCCTGAAAGGCGTCAGTCATTCCCACGAAACTGCCGGTCACCGGCATTACCTGCCGGATGTCGCGCGCGACGGCGACGGGGATCAGATTGAAGCCGCCGACACTGCGGTTCGTCGGATCGAAGGTGATCCAGCCCGCGCCCGGCACATAGACTTCCGCCCAGGCATGGGTTGACCCCGCATCTGTGGACCCCACAATGTCCTGATCCGGATTGTAAAGATAGCCGGAAACGATCCTCGCCCCGAAACCGAGACAGCGCGCCGCTTCAACGAAGAGGACCGCGAAATCCCGGCAAGATCCCCAGCCGCGATCCAGAGTCTGGGTCGGCGACTGGGTGCCCTCGTCCTCCCGGCTCTGATAGCAGATGCATCCTGAGACGCCGGCGCTCAGGTCCTTGAGCAGGGCAAGCGTGTCCGTCGGATTGCCGCCGACGAATGCCCGCGCCCAGCCCCGCAACCGCCCTGCCGGGTCTGGGTATTGCTGGATCGTCAGCGCGCCGAGGTCGATCCACTCATCGTCGGAATATTGGAACGGGTAGAAAATAGCGGAGGCGGCGACGTCGAAGACGGGCCAGGCGGCGGCATTGAGTCGGATTTCCGCGACGCTGTCAATCACGAGATTCTCGGCCGTGGTCTGAAAGGTGGCTGTCGCGACGGTATTGCCTGAGACATCCTGCGCCCAGGTCACCACCGCAGCAGGCATCACCACCACGTCGCTCGAAATCAGGCGAAGATCGCGGGTCTCACGCGGGCGAAGCATCAAACGGTGCGGCCCGAGGCTCACCGGCTCACGGTAGCGATAGGTTGTTCTGTGATGGATCTTTAGCGTGATCAACGGAAGCTCCGGCATGAGCGGCTGCTTGTGCGCGGTTCGAAGGTGCACTGCCTCCTTAGCCGCCGCGTCCCGCAAGTATCGTGCGGCCGACGACAATTCATACTGAGGAACGCGCAGGACTGTATTTGTCAGGTGGCGTAGTTTGACTCACGCAGCCGGCTCTTAATTTGACGCTCGATTGCATCGAAGCGTTGATAGAGGATGCGACGCGTCGGTAGGCCAGCCTCGATAGGCCCTCTATCATCTCTTCATCCGTATCAAGAAGATAGTCACCGGCGGGTTGAATATCGTCGTTCTACGAAGGTGGATAAAGCGCAAGGCCAGGCGCCAATTCCGCAAGGCCCTTGGCGCTCCACAATCCGCGAAGATCCACCGTCCAAAAATAAAAAACAGCCACAGCGGCAATCGCCAAAACCGCGCCGAGAGGCGTCTGCACGTAACCCACCAAGTCAAGCATCGCACCCAATTCCTTCACTCCATGTTTGTTTAGTAGCCGTTGAACGTGACTGGCGATTGATGCAATTCGCGCCGCATCAAAATAGTTCCGTCGATCTGCTTCGGTCTTCAAATACTTATTGCCGGAGGGATTGACGGCTACCATTGTGCTGGACACAATTGACCCCCCGGAGAGGCGTCAGGGATCAAGGGCTGCATCGGTCAAATTGCTCGGGTAGCGGCCCTCGTCACGCCGATAGATCGCACGTTGCTCTGTCTGTCCACATCGCGAATCACCACACCAGTTGCAATGAGACCCGGGGATTGATGGGATGACGCGCAAAATGCCGAACGGGCGGGTCAGGCGACCCCCGCCTCTCTCTGCAATCGAACCAGTCTCAGCCACGGCTAAACGGAAATTAGACAATGGCGAACAGAGACCGGCGCCCGAAGCCTACCCCGCAATGCCGCGCGCGTCCGGCAAGACGACACGAATCAAAAAGATCGTCAGGCTGGCCGGATGATTTGGGCGACGAGATGTAGCGTTTCACTTCGAGACATTCAGGCACCTACCATGAGCTACATTTGCCATAACAACGCGACAAAAATGCCGCCTGCTTTATCCGCAATAACGCAACGTCAGCCTAACCTGCGGAGCCGCGAGGGGAAGGCCGCGTGGGTGAGCGACACGCTCACGCCTCCCGGGCTGCTGACGACTTCAACCTCTGCATCGAGGTCTTGCGCGAGCGCCTTGACAAGGGTCGTGCCCAGGCCGCCTTTCGCCGGAGTGTTGGCGACATCCGGCTTTCCGATCCCATTGTCGGACACGACAAGCTTCCAGTCCGGTCCGTCGATCTGGTAGCTGACGACAACCCGACTGTCTTGTGAGTCGTTGGGAAAAGCGTGTTTCAGAGCGTTGATCACGAGCTCGGTGACGATAAGGCCGAGGCTGACGGCCCTGGCGGACTCCGCCGTGCCGCCGTTGACCAGAACCTGCAGCGAGATCGGCCGGCGGTCACCGATCATCGAGGCCGCAAGGCTTTCGCACAGCCTCGACAGGTATGGACCGACCTCGATCAAGTCGTGCCGCTGGGATGCGTGAAGATGCCCCTGCACGGCCGCGAGCGCCATCACGCGTTGATGCGCGTCCTGCAGATGCTGGCGGGTTTCCTCCGAGGTCACGGTGCGCGCCTTTAGCATCAAGATGCTGGCGATAATCTGAAGGCTGTTGGCGACACGGTGCTCAAGCTCCCGGAGCAGCATGTCCTTTTGCTGTAGCAACTCCTCCGTCTGCCACAACAACTCTTCCTTCTCGCGTTCGATGGCACGCCGCTCGGTGACATCCTCGAAAGCAAGAAGAAGGGTCGTTTGAGCGTGGTCCGCGTAGAACACCGCGCGGGCGTTCAGGAGCATGATGCGGCGGCCAATCATGGGAAACTCATGCTCGACCTCGAACGCGTCCATGGCGGCCCGCTCCGGGATGATTTTCTCCAGAAGGATGCGAAGAGCTGGAATGCGCCACTGACCGTCGCCGAGCGCGTAGAGTGACCGGCCCAAAACGTCCTGGCGGTCGACCTGGAACGCCAGGTAGTAGGAGCGGCTGACGGCGAGCACGCGGAGGTCGCTGTCAAGCACGAGCAGGGGTTCGCGCACCGTGTCCACGATGGCTTGCGCGAGCGCCCGCGCATCCTCGATGTCCTTGAATGGCTCAATCATGGCCAGATGACCGGGAATACGACAACCATCATCACGGCAATGGTCGCACACAAATGCCTGCTACAGCAAAGACGGATATCCAATCAACGGAAGCAATCGGTTCACGATAGCCGCCAAACAGACCAGCACCACTAGCAACTTGAGAAGCTGCGCCAGCCGCGCGTCGGGACAAAATTTATCGATGACCCAAAACAAGATCGCACCGACGACGACGATAATCAAGATTCCAATTACGAGCGTGAGCACGGCGACCTCCCGTCATATTAGTGGCAATGTGCGCGAGCCTATCTTAAGTCCTGGCTGTTGAAAAGCCTAAGAGGCATTGTTACACTGGATGAGTATAACCGATTTCGACGTCGTTTTGGATCTATCGGCAGGCCGTTAATTTCCCAATCGACGGCAATCTGGCTCTATTGAAAGGTAAAACTCGCTGATGTGACAACACCGTCCAGGCCGTCCTACAATTCGAGCTGACCTTCACCATCCTCGCCGGTCGCTCGATGAGATGCCGGATCATTCCGAGCCTCTTCATCACGAGGTCGCCGGCAAGGTGCTTGGCGATGCCAAGCTGCAAACCGACGGCAATGCAGAGCAGGCGGCAGGAAAGGTCCACTCACAAGTTTCTCCGAAAAGACCGTTCGATCCTGTGGATGTTGGGTTCGGACCCGTACGGCTTGCTTGGAGGATTTGTCGAAGCGGTCGATTAGCGCGATCTTTATGCGGCCAGCCGCATTTCCCGAACTTCCTCTAGGATGCGCCGAATATTATCCTGCGGCGCAAGGCACATGGTTCTATAAGTGTCCAGGAAGGGGAGCCAAATACATATCCATAGCCATTCAGGGATATCCGAAAATCATAGAAAAATAAGAGAGATAGCTTTTACAAGCGTCCTAAATCGTCCTTGAATGTCTGTTGACAGCCAGCAAATTTGTTGGCCTTACTGTTGGCCTTGGTGCAAGATGCCGAGACACGAGGCCAACAAATGCTGACTGACTCAGCGATCCGCGCCGCGAAATCCAAGACAGGCCAGACAGTTAAACTCTCGGATGGCGGCGGCCTGCAACTGTGGGTTCAGCCGTCGGGTTCAAAGCTCTGGAATCTGGCTTATCGTTTCGCGGGTAAGCAGCGCAAACTCGCGATCGGTTCATATCCCTGCATCGGATTGAAAGAGGCACGCGCGAAGCGGGAAGAGGCCAAGAAGCTGTTGACCTCGGGTTTCGATCCGAGCCAACAAAAGCGGCTCGTAAAGTTGACCTCGGAAAGTCAGAAGGCAGATACCTTCGAGGCCATTAGCCGCGAGGTTCTGGAAAAGAAGCGCCGGGACCGTCAGCAAGGCGGAGTGGCTCTTCGACCTCGCAACTCCTGCACTGGGGCCGCGCCCCATCGCTGAAATTACCGCACCCGAAGTCCTAGCCGTGCTTCGGCAGGTCGAATCCGCCGGACGATTGGAGACGGCTCGGAGGCTTCGGGCGATCATCGGCCAAGCCTTTCGCTTCGCCGTGGCGACGGGCCGCGCCATGAGTGATCCGACCAGTGCCCTACGCGGCGCCTTGGCTGCGCCCGTTGTCCAACATCGCGCCGCTATCGTCGAACCCGTCCCGTTCGGCGCGCTTTTGCGCGCAATAGATGGCTATGATGGAACGCTGGTGGTCCGCTCCGCCCTGCAGTTACTCGCTTTGACCTTTACGAGGCCAGGAGAATTGCGTCTCGCCACTTGGAAGGAACTCGACCTCGATCAAGCCGTCTGGACCATTCCTGCGAACCGCATGAAGATGCGTCGGCCGCATCGCATCCCCTTGGCGCCACAAACCATCGCCATCCTGGAAGAACTTCGTACGCTTCCGCGAAATCGACGGCCCGTCGGTCGTAACCCGACACCGACCTTCGCGATACAGTCTGACGAGGACGAGTTTTCAGCAACGCGTCAGCTCCAAAATCGCGGCCACGCAAAATTGAACATGCCGGCGATGGATCCGACTGCCGCCAGAGCGAGCGCGGTTGAAAAGGCGCGGATGACGGTCAGACTTGCGTTGTACCATCGGGTTCCTGGCGCCTCGACGCATGCCGCCGGATTGAAAGCTTTCAGCTTTTCCAGATACGCGCCCATTACGTAACGGACGCGCAGGATCACGAATATTAAGGCGATATCGACGATCGCACTGAGTGCGAAAAGCGGCCGTTTCAAGTCCTGTGCACCGGCGACGCTCAGGGCGGCGTACCAAAGCCCGCCGGTGATGGTGATTGCGAGCAGTGGGACCTGCCACAGGATCTGGTTCATCGCGCGGAACTGCTGGCAGTTCTGCTCGTAACAGACCTTGTCCCGGTCGAACGCTTCGCGTTGCGCGGCGTCCGTCGTTACCGTCATCGCCCGTCCTCCTCGTGAAGGGCGCAGATGAAAGAAACCGGCCGAAGCTCCGCGACCGCCATGGCGTGACGTTCCAGTGCCAAACGAATCGCGAGATCGCTTTGAAACCTTGGCGTGCCCCGATTGTGTTGTCAAGATTTGCGGACGACGCCGGATGCGATGCTGACGCGACCCTCGGAGCCGCAGGCGTTTGAAGTGACGAAGCCAACATACAATCCTCATTGTCGGCATCCAGCATCGCCAGAATGGCTACCCGGAGAGTCGAGCGTTCCTGTACAGCCGAAATCGGCTAAATGTCGCCATTTCTCGCGCGCATTGCTCGGCCGTAGTTATCGCCAGTCTGCGACTGCTCGAGACATCCTACCTGCCATTGAGAAGGTCGTGGAGGAGCTGGATGTGAATGGCGTTCACGCATCAGCACGAGCGAGTTTGGCGGCATTGAAGGCAGATAAAGAGTTTTTTGTTAAACTTGAGCGCGGGAAAACTGAGGGATCTCTCGGACGAAGAAACTGCGGGAGAGTCTCAAAGTGGCGGACGATGACACGCGCGTGGCGCTGGCGATATTCGGAAAGAGCGCACACCCGGCGACACAAGATTTCTGGCCGATCTTTCCGATGCCTCCGTCAGACGATCGTCGTCCGCGCGGACAGAAAGCGAGCGAAGAGAGACGACTTTTTTCTTGAGCTACACATCTCGGGATCAGCCAAATGTTGAAAAAACATTCATTCTGGGCAACGCAGAAAACGTCAGATATCGGAGACTAAATTGGCCAGGAACGGCTTAATTGTCGCCCACAATGGATCCGGGGCCCCCGGCACGAACAGTCCCGTGCTAGCCATCGTGGCCTCGAATGCGAGCTGCCCGTCGCGTCCCGGATCATCAGCCGGCATGAAACGCGACTTGAAGTAGACAGGCATAGTCTCTGAATCGCGCCTGTCTGTCGAGACCTTAAGCCGTCCGAGATCGACTTGCGTCCGTTCGATGATGAAAGGGATAAAACGGTCGATATCGTCGCAGGTGATCATGACAATCCGAGGCGCCTCGAGATCGATTTCAACGAAATCGCTAGCCTCGACGCCGCCTTGCAGGACTTCCGCGGACCCAACCAACACCCTCAGCCTCGGCGACAGTTTCGGTAGGACGGTCGATCGGAACCGGAAATGCCGCTTTCCTCGCACGCCGCCGAGGCCGTCGACGATCGCGGCCTCGATGTCATTGCGAACACCGTCCCAATCGCCAGCGGCAAATAAGAGGCGGCGACCCTCCTCCAACGCCGCCGAATGCCCGCTGAAGAACGCCTTGATATCGGTCTGGATCGACCGAGGCAGGTGCCGGTATCTTGGAGCCCCTGGAAACTGCATTAGGGCAAAGTGAACGAGCAAATCCTCTCGCCTGTCGCTTCCGGCGACAGCGAATGTTTCATCGGTCCGGAGATCGTCACGCAACACATCCAAGGCTCGCTGCCACGATACGCGGCTTTCGGAGATACATGCCAAGGCTTCGGCGGGGGCTTCTTGCTGCTCCGGCAAACGTCCAAGCCGGATGGCATGGATGCGCAAGGTGTCGATGGCCGGCGCGATGCGTTCGCGGAGTTCCGGACGCGCGACGATAAGGCGCTCCCGATACGGCGGTCGCGGCATTTCACCCACAACGAATGCGCGGGAATGACGCCTGATACCAAGTCTCGCTGATCACGACCGATAGGCCCACTCTCTTGTTCCGATGGAGATGATTTTCCAGGGCATGTCGATGAGCTTGTTCCAGGCGAAGCAGCAGTGGTCGAGAATGTCGTCGTAGGATTCGAAGACGCGGTTCGAGAGCCAGTTGTCGCGCATGAATTGCCAGATGTTCTCGACCGGATTGAGCTCGGGCGATTTCGGCGGCAACGGCAAGAGCGTGATGTTGTCCGGGACGGGAAGCTTCGCCGAGACATGCCACCCGGCCTGATCGAGAAGAACGAGCGCATGCGCGCTTGGTGCGACCGCAAGCGAGATTTCTTCGAGATGCAGGGCCATGGCCTCGCTGTTGCAGGAGGGTAGTACGAGCCCGGCGCCTTTTCCTTCGGCCGGGCAGATGGCGCCGAAAATATAGGCTGAACTCGTCCTCTGGTCGTGCGGCGCCGAAGGCCGTGTCCCGCGTTTCGCCCATCGGCGGGTGACCTTGTTTTTCTGCCCGATCCGAGCTTCGTCTTGAAACCAAATCTCTATCGGCTTGCCAGGAGCCTCTTTTGCGGCGGTCTCCTCCACGAGGGCGAGAAAGTTTTTTTAAAAGCCGCCGCGGCTTCCTCGTCTTGCGCATGATGGCGCGGTCGCGCCGAGAGCTTGCGAAAGCCCATATGCCGCAGCTCGCGGCTGAGCGTCGGCTTGGAGATCGAAACCCGGAACTCTTCGAAGAGCCACTGCGCCAGATCGATCAGCCGCCAGCGGACGACGCCATGCAGGGCGGGAATCGGCCCATCTTCCACGACCTGCCGCAAGGCTTGGCGCTGGCGCTCGCCGAGGATGCTGGGAGCGCCCGGCGCTTTGCCGGTCAAGAGACCATCAGGACCTTTGGCGTTGAAACGGACAACCCAGTCGCGCACGATCTGCACCCCGACCCCGCCGATCCGCGCCGCATCCGGCCGCGAGCCGCCATCATAAATCTCGGCCAGTGCCAAGAGACGCCGGGTCTGATCGGGGTCACGCGATCGCCGCGCCAGCATGCGCAGGCCAATCGTGTCAAAGTCAGAGCGAAGCGGAACCGGAGTCGACATGGCAAACTCTCCCAAAAGCTGTTTGCCATGGTGAATCAGATAAATGCCGATTCGGGAATCCGCCTCAGGAGTCAAACTTTCAGAGACTTGGTATGAGGTGCACCTCCTGCTCAAGGTCCTTGTCTTTGAAGACGGCGACGATGCCGGGAGCGAACGCCAGCGGCTGTTGTCCGGTCGCGCCGGCAACGAGCGTCTGGAGTTCCCGTTGGTCGAAGTACTTTTGGAACGTGTCCCGGGAAGTCAGAAATCCGTCCCGATAGGGCTTATGGCCGGCGGTCGACGCCTTGCCTTGGAGCATCACGGCAACGCACAGCGATCGCTTAGCGAAATCCCACGCAAATTTTAGCGTCTCAATGCGTTCTCTAGGAACTTCGATGACGTTTAGGCTGGCATTCCCCAGATAACCGGGAATGTGCCAAGCGCGTATCATTGATCTCCTGCCGTGACATCGGACATTCGTCCTATACCGGCATTATTTTCCGGATCGCCCGCTTATTGAGGTTGAGATTGCCGCGCTGCGGCGCTGCTGTGGTGCTCCGGCACACCAAAACCAGTGACATGGGCGGATCGCGCACCGGACAATACAGAGTCGGTTGTGATCAAGACGCACTTCTCCCTTAGTTTTTGCTCGACGCATGACGACCGAACACTTCACGCAGGCGCTGGATTGGGCGGCGGCCGCAGGTCGGCGATCATTCGTAGGATGTCCGCGAAGAGATTTTTCGGAATGGCGACTTCGGCCATCTGAAACGCGACATAGCGGCCATGGCTCACGATCTTCGCGCCGATCTTGATCAGCTTTTCCTTCAGGCTCGTCAGTGACCAATCCTTTATCGGTTCGGGCGTCGCCAGCGTGCGCAGAAAATTACCGAGATTGTAGGCCAGCGCATGAAGCTGGAGACGGACGGCGTTAGCAGCGAACGACCGACATGATAGCCGGGTCCACTTGATTGCGCCTTTTCCTTCCTTGATCCATTGCTCACACGTGCCGCGCTTGTTGTAGAAGGCGACGACATTCTCGGCGGAGCGCGCCATGTTCGTCACGATGAAGCCGACGCGCGGATAAAGCTCGCCCGGATGCCATTCGACCTTGGCGATCACCCGGCGCGGCTGCGACCAGCTTCCCGCTTGATAGGTGAAACTTGCATGGGATCGGCAGACGTCATTGGACGGGCGACCAACCGGGCGTTTGAGCAGATAGCCGATCCTCTCTTGCAAGATGTGATTGGCGGGCAGACGGATCGCATATTTGATCCGTTCTGCCTCCAGATATTCGTAAACTTCGGGGTTTGCGAAGCCGGCGTCGGCGCGGAAATAAATGCGTGAGACCTTGCCTTGATACCGCGCCACGACCGGCTTCAGCACCGCCTCCCATCCATCGGCGCTGTGAACATTGCCGGGGCGCAGGGCGCAGCGTTCCAAATCGCCATATTGGTTGAAAACGAACAGCGGATGATAGCAGGTGCAGTCATAGTGACCGTTCCAGACACTGTGTTCCTGTTCGCCATGCGTCGGGCTCACGCTCGAATCCATGTCGAGCAAGATACCTCTCGGCGGACGGCGACCATGAACGCTGTCGATCCATTTGCCGGAGAGATCAGCGAGCGCCGAAAGGTTCTTTTCCGCCGTGAGCCAGCGCGTCTCAAAGCGGCCCATCTGGCTCGGCGAAGCCGCTGCATCCGAGGCCGCCTTTCCGCCGACTATCCACCGCATCGCGGGATCATGGCGCAGGCGTTGAGCGTCGTTCACGTCTTCATATCCGGCAAGTCGCCCAAATATGGATTGCCGCAACATCCCGACGAGTGCATGCCGGCCATTCTTGCCAGTGCGTGCGTCGGAGAGCGCATCACCCGCCATCGCGCTGAGGCACAGCGCGTCGTCCAGTTCCCGGTATGCGAGCAAGCCTGCGTCGGAGGTAACCACCGATCCGCGAAAGTGAAGCAACAATCGGCGGTCGAAATCGAGCCTGAGAGCGCCATCATACGATTCACCCGCCGGGTTCGCCATGACGGCCTCATTCGATCCGAAATAACATGCTGATTATGTTAGCTGAATTGCGGCATCGACGCTGCAAATTATTGCCTCATCCGGCGTATGCGGGTTAGGACGAAACCGAGGTTCACCACGTCCGCAGATCGGCGCGGTCCATCAGAGGCATGATGCGGATCCCAACCGAAAGCCTCGAAACCACGAGAAGCCAATGCGGCAGCATCCTCGCCTTGGCCACAGCCATAATCGAAAACGCTACGCCCGGGGGCTACGACGCCGAACCGGACCATAAGTTGCATGGGCTGCGACAGTTCCCGTCGGACGATCGCCGTTTTGTGTCGAGCGACTTCGACGTGCTCCTCATCGTCAGGAACGAGACGATGTCCGCGGAGGGCAAGTCCAGCCTTCTTTATTCCAGCCATCCAGGCCTTGCGCGTGCCGATCTCGCGCGGGTCCCGAAATAAACCATGGTCCTCCGCGACAACCGTCAACGTCCGAATCCCGGCTGCCCCGGATAGTCGGGCAGCAGAAGAAGTTCTTTGCGGTGCAGGATCGGAGGATTTGCCCGATTCCGGTAGTCCGTCCGCAAGACGGCACCTGACGCGAGATGGACCCTTACAGAAGCGAGAAGCGCAGGAAACGGCGCGTCATCGAAGGACTCGTATAGGAGCAGCGACACCGACCCCTTCGCTATCCGAACGACGTTCCATTCGACGTCTCCAGCACAGGCCTCGGCTCGTGCCATCGTTCGGGGATCGATTCCGGTTGTGAACGGCAAAGCATCGCGATGCACATAGAGCGCGCCTGCCACCTGCTTACCAATCGAGGACTTCTACCAAGTCTCTGAAAGTTTGACTCCTGAGGCGGATTCCCGAATCGGCATTTATCTGATTCACCATGGCAAACAGCTTTTGGGAGAGTTTGCCATGTCGACTCCGGTTCCGCTTCGCTCTGACTTTGACACGATTGGCCTGCGCATGCTGGCGCGGCGATCGCGTGACCCCGATCAGACCCGGCGTCTCTTGGCACTGGCCGAGATTTATGATGGCGGCTCGCGGCCGGATGCGGCGCGGATCGGCGGGGTCGGGGTGCAGATCGTGCGCGACTGGGTTGTCCGTTTCAACGCCAAAGCGCCAGCGCCAAGCCTTGCGGCAGGTCGTGGAAGATGGGCCGATTCCCGCCCTGCATGGCGTCGTCCGCTGGCGGCTGATCGATTTGGCGCAGTGGCTCTTCGAAGAGTTCCGGGTTTCGATCTCCAAGCCGACGCTCAGCCGCGAGCTGCGGCATATGGGCTTTCGCAAGCTCTCGGCGCGACCGCGCCATCATGCGCAAGACGAGGAAGCCGCGGCGGCTTTTAAAAAAACTTTCTCGCCCTCGTGGAGGAGACCGCCGCAAAAGAGGCTCCTGGCAAGCCGATAGAGATTTGGTTTCAAGACGAAGCTCGGATCGGGCAGAAAAACAAGGTCACCCGCCGATGGGCGAAACGCGGGACACGGCCTTCGGCGCCGCACGACCAGAGGACGAGTTCAGCCTATATTTTCGGCGCCATCTGCCCGGCCGAAGGAAAAGGCGCCGGGCTCGTACTACCTTCCTGCAACAGCGAGGCCATGGCCCTGCATCTCGAAGAAATCTCGCTTGCGGTCGCACCAAGCGCGCATGCGCTCGTTCTTCTCGATCAGGCCGGGTGGCATGTCTCGGCGAAGCTTCCCGTCCCGGACAACATCACGCTCTTGCCGTTGCCGCCGAAATCGCCCGAGCTCAATCCGGTCGAGAACATCTGGCAATTCATGCGCGACAACTGGCTCTCGAACCGCGTCTTCGAATCCTACGACGACATTCTCGACCACTGCTGCTTCGCCTGGAACAAGCTCATCGACATGCCCTGGAAAATCATCTCCATCGGAACAAGAGAGTGGGCCTATCGGTCGTGATCAGCGAGACTTGGTATTCATCTTATTATCATAGGTACCGGTGTCACGGCCTGATTTCTGCGACCCCTCGCGGTAATCCTCATCCGCCCGGATCGCTACATAGCTCGTTACCTTGTCGCCGGCATCCAGTGATGGACGCACCCAATTCTCGAAGGGGCCGATCTTGAGCTTTCGCGTACACCAGCGCGTTTTCGGCGACGGCAGAAAGCTCTTGTACTGCTTCAGCCAGAAATCGAAATCCCGATCTGGATTCAGCCGGATGACCGGTTTACCGAGGAACCCCTCAAGGCGTCCAAGGAACTCATAGACTTCCGGCAACTCCTTGCCAGTGTCGGTAAAGAAATACTCGACATCGATTTCGGGATAGTTCTGCCGCATGAATATGGCGAGGGCCGCGCTGTCGCGGCCTCCCGACAAGCCAAGAACGTGCCGCTCGCTCATGCGGTCTCCCTCTTTGGCCCCTGTGCGGCCGTCTCCTGCGATTGCGCCGCCAATAACGTGCTGAGTTCCGCGACGACTGCGAGCGCTACGTCGCGACCGACTTGTTTACTCGTCAGTATCGCGAGAATTTCCTTGGTCAGGTCGGCCACTTCTTGATTTTCAGCAGTCGTTATATTGACCTCGGCATGAACCGGCGCGTCCTTACGGGGGTCGGACGTATAGATGGCGAGATTCAGTCGACGATCCCTGCGGCCCTTCACATGCGCAAACCCCTCGGCCTCTCCGAGGCGAGATCGTAAGCCGTCAGGCGTGTGGCAAAGGCATCGAGACGGTAGTTGCCCGTCAGGCCGCGAACCGTCTTTGCACGTTCCCTGAGGTCTGCGAGAACCTCAAGCGTTCTGCCGCCCACGCGGAGTTCTTGGAACATAACCGCTTCGATATCATTCATCAGATGCGGATAGGCGGTCAGTAGCGCAGTCAGCCCCTCGTTCACGAAGGCTATAATCTTCGAGGGGTCACCGAGCTTGGACTCCGCGCCGAGGACCGTAGGCAGATCATCGAGCAAGAACTTGTTGGGGTCGTTCGCCGTCTTGGCGAGGGCTCTCACTTGCACAGCAGTGTGCGGGAGAGACGCCGCGTCCGCAGTACCCATTGAGGAAGGTCGTTGACCAAGCGTACGAGGCCCTTGGCAATGTCAAGAGGTGCGGGACAGACGATTTCGGGGCCAAAACCATTGTTCTTGGCAACGAGGTCCGCGAGACCGCTCAGTGCAGACCTCTGGAATTCTGAAAGTTCATTCCAGCGCAATTTGACGGCGTCGGACTCCTGTGTCAGCCGGTCGATCATCATGGTCGTTACCCGCACCTGATAGACGCCGTCCAAATATATCGACAAATGATCAAGATGCGACATGATGAATGCGACGCCGAGCACCGGGAAGAGTCCGTCTCGAACACCAAATGGCGCGGCTTTCCATGCCGAAAAAATATCGGCGAGCGAAAACTGAGCCGTGAGCGGTTCAACCAGCTCCCATTCGGAGTCGGTCAGATCGCTCGGATATCGTAACTTGCCGCGGTCGTACCGCCCGCGATTCTTCACCGTCCACATGGGGGACCCCCTTCGAATCAGGAAACCACCCTTGAATCACAAATGACTCATAAGATTCAATATCTCTTCGGGCGGGCACTTAAAGGGCAAGATCAAGGAGCAATGGGGCAATCTTACGGATGACGATCTCGATAAGATCGACGGCAAGCGCAAACAACTTGGAGGCAAAATCCAGGAACGCTACGGTCTTGATAAGGATGCGGCCCGCAAGCACGTCGACGACTGGATCAATAAACAGTGATTGGGTTTCTGCGGATCTAGATTCTCGCACTTGAGGGTCGCATCGCACCGAGGCGATGCGACCCGCCATCAATAACCCGTTTTGCAAGCGTTCTCCTCGCGGGCCGGGCGTGTCGGTGGTGGTCGGCGCCCGGACCGATGCCCAGCTAAAGGACAATCTCAAAGCGGTGGGTCTCGTCCTTACCTCGGAGGAACGTGCGCGGCTCGACTCCATCAGCGCGCCAGCACTGCTCTACCCCTATTGGCACCAAGCAAGCACGGCCTCCGATCGGCTCTCTCCGGCAGATCTCTCGTTACTCGGTCCGCATCCCAAACATTGAGCCGAAGCGAAGGGTGAGCGTGGAATCGTTGAAGCCGTCAGGAAAATTCGTCCGCAATGCAAACGTGGTTCCTCGTTGATACGGCAAATCATCGCCAACGGCTTCCATGCTGTCTCGATGGCGTTGGCGCGCCGCAGACTCTACTTGGCATTTTGCAGACCGGCCAAATACGACACGATCGTCTGGATTTGCTCTTCCGGAATCGGAGCCTTGTAAACGGTGCGCATCTTTTGGACTTCGGCTTCCCACGCAGACCGGATCATGGCCGGCTGCGACAACATCATTGCGGCCGAGTGGTACACCAAGCAGTACGAAATGACAACATCAGATCCAGGACCATCAGGAAACATGCGATCGCTTGTCGGGAGAAACACGTTGACCGTTTTGAGAACCAACACGTCCTTTGCCTGAACAGCAATGGCCGGCGCAGAGAATCGCGTAAGCGGCAATATGGAACGCGCTCGCTCTACATAAAGGCAAGGAACTCCCCACGGCGCGGCTGTAGGCGCGGTTGGTCTGCGCTCCGCCGGCTGTTTCCCGCAAGAGCCGAGGAGCCTGCTTCGTTCAGGTCCGATGCGACGTAAAAAGGCGCGGCGGCATCTGTCATCGCAAGATCGCCGCTGTGGTCGCAAGGTCAACCGGACCAGGCTCAATTCCTTGTGGCGGGAAATGAAAGCCATGCTCCATGCGGCAAAGCAGGACTGGCAGGTTTGGACCATTTGGTACGACGACCGTCTCGAGGGCCGCGTCAGGGACAAGACACGCAAACTCGCCTATGTGCGCATCGAGGAAGCCCTATGGGACCAAGGCCCGGCAGTCGTCAACGCAGAGATCGAACGGCGGATCGCAATGAGTTCGTACGAGGACCGTCTTCGGGGCCGCACCACGGACCCGGCACCGGAACTGGCGTCTGAGCGGATCGAAGAGGCGATATCGGGACAAGGGCAAGCAACCGAAGACGCTGAAGCCTTCACGTCATTCCTGGAAAGAGCTTTCAAGAATCTCGCCGCGCATAGCGTCGATGGTAGCCGTCAATCCCTCCGGCAAAAAGTATTTGAAGACCGAAGCAGATCGACGAAACTATTTTGATGCGGCGCGAGTTGTGTCAATGACCAGTCACGTTGACTGGCGATAGCGATCAAATCCATCGAAAAGCTATTGTGCACGCCCCACCCGAGCGGCTTTACTTATCGGCTACCTCCCGCGCGTCCAAATGCGAAGGGATTTAGGTCGGGGGACGACCGGAACCCATCACGACAGCTACTAAACAAACATAGGAGTGAAGGTATTGGGTGCGATTTTTTGACTTGGTGAATTACGTGCAGACGCCTCTCGGCGCGGTTTTCGCGATTGCCGCTGTGGCTGTTTTTTATTTTTGGGCGGTGGATCTTCGCAGATTGTGGAGCGCCAAGCGCCTTGCGGAATCGGCGCCTGGCCTTGAGCTTTATCCACCTTCGTAGAGCGACTATATTCAACCCGCCGGTGTCTTGATACGGATGAAGAGTTGATAGAGGGCCTTTCGAGGCTGGCCTACTGACGCGTCGCAACGTCGCTCCGTTTGGCATCCACGTCTCGTCCACAAAGCCGCACGGAGTTGGTCTCTGTAAATGCGCCCTGCACCGAACGGGCGATGAGGCCTGAAAGCCGGGACGCTCTGCTCGCCGCCATCGCCAAGGCCCGGGGATGGAGCGACGACATCCGGCTCGGCTGCATTGCCTCCTTCGCCATTGCCGAGCGTGAGGCCCAGGAGCGGGATCGGCTGCTCGGATCGCATTCTTCGGAATGGGGGGCGCTAGTGCTCAGGCCGCGACCCTTGGGTTCCAAACCTCAGGGTCTGAGCAGTAGAGTAGGCATTGTCACGGCGCCAGGGGCCTTGCCGTTCAGTGACTTCAACCGTAACCATGGCCAGCTGAGCCGCGAAGAGCCGGCAAGGCTTCGTAGTCGCGCCGCTAATCTTTCCCAATTATCAACTCGAAGGAATCACGATGAAACGCATACTTCTCGGATCCGTCGCTTCCGTATTCATCATCGGCAGCTCTTGCGCAGCAAGCCACTCCTATGCCCGGAATGGACATGAAGGGCATGGATACGAAGATGATGATGCCAAGCCCCAACGATCCCCGTCCACTAAGGGTTACAAATCTGCAATGATGAAGATGATGGAGGCGATGCCCAAAATTACCAGCGACGCCGAGATCGACTTCATGAAGCAGATGCGGACGCACCATGAGGCGGCGATTGACATGGCTAAGGTGGTCCTCGCTAACGGCAAGGATGTGGATACAAAGAAGCTGGCACAAGAAATCATTGCCGCGCAGGAAAAAGAGATCGCGATGATCGACGCTTGGTTGAAGAAAAAAGGAGCATAGTGAATCGGAGCTATCGCAGAATTTTGGTGACGGGCGCTTCAGGCGGCGGCTTTGGTTTGAGGCGAGCTTGCCTCGATCGACCTCGCGAGACTTGGCAACTGTTCGCGCCCCGCAGGCGTCTCTAGTTCTCAGAACTGCAACTTAGAATTAGCTATGCCCACATCCGCGATGAAGAAAGCTGCGACCGACACCGCCGACCTGCAGGAACCAACGGAAGCCCTCGCTGCGAAGACGGCGCACCTCAAGAAGAAGCTTGCCAAGCTGGCGACTGAGATGCAGCGCTTGAAAGCGATCGACAAGGAGATGATGGCCTCGCCCAATCAGCAGATTTCTCTGACCGACCCTGATTCACCTTCGATGGCGACGAGCGGGCGCGGCTCGGGCGTCGTCGGCTAAAACGTGCAGGTCGCTGTAGATACGGAGCATCATCTGATCGTCACGCACGAGGTGACGAATACCGGCTCGGGTTGCTCACAACTTGCCAAGGTCGCATCGCAAGCGAAGGACATTCTTGATGCTGACCATCTCGATGCCCTTGCGGATCGCGGCTACTTCAACAGCCCCGAGATTTTGGCATGCGAGCAAGCTGACATTACGAACAACGCTTTGGGCGCTGTCAGGCTGTTTGGGGTAGCCGCGAGGTGAAGGTCGCGTGCGTGAGCGACACGTTCACACCCCTTGGGCCGGTGACGACTTCAACCTCTGCATCGAGGTCTTGCGCGAGCGCCTTGACAAGGGTCGTGCCCAGGCCGCCTTTCGCCGGAGTGTTGGCGACATCCGGCTTTCCGATCCCATTGTCGGACACGACAAGCTTCCAGTCCGGTCCGTCGATCTGGTAGCTGACGACAACCCGACTGTCTTGTGAGTCGTTGGGAAAAGCGTGTTTCAGAGCGTTGATCACGAGCTCGGTGACGATAAGGCCGAGGCTGACGGCCCTGGCGGACTCCGCCGTGCCGCCGTTGACCAGAACCTGCAGCGAGATCGGCCGGCGGTCACCGATCATCGAGGCCGCAAGGCTTTCGCACAGCCTCGACAGGTATGGACCGACCTCGATCAAGTCGTGCCGCTGGGATGCGTGAAGATGCCCCTGCACGGCCGCGAGCGCCATCACGCGTTGATGCGCGTCCTGCAGATGCTGGCGGGTTTCCTCCGAGGTCACGGTGCGCGCCTTTAGCATCAAGATGCTGGCGATAATCTGAAGGCTGTTGGCGACACGGTGCTCAAGCTCCCGGAGCAGCATGTCCTTTTGCTGTAGCAACTCCTCCGTCTGCCACAACAACTCTTCCTTCTCGCGTTCGATGGCACGCCGCTCGGTGACATCCTCGAAAGCAAGAAGAAGGGTCGTTTGAGCGTGGTCCGCGTAGAACACCGCGCGGGCGTTCAGGAGCATGATGCGGCGGCCAATCATGGGAAACTCATGCTCGACCTCGAACGCGTCCATGGCGGCCCGCTCCGGGATGATTTTCTCCAGAAGGATGCGAAGAGCTGGAATGCGCCACTGACCGTCGCCGAGCGCGTAGAGTGACCGGCCCAAAACGTCCTGGCGGTCGACCTGGAACGCCAGGTAGTAGGAGCGGCTGACGGCGAGCACGCGGAGGTCGCTGTCAAGCACGAGCAGGGGTTCGCGCACCGTGTCCACGATGGCTTGCGCGAGCGCCCGCGCATCCTCGATGTCCTTGAATGGCTCAATCATGGCCAGATGACCGGGAATACGACAACCATCATCACGGCAATGGTCGCACACAAATGCCTGCTACAGCAAAGACGGATATCCAATCAACGGAAGCAATCGGTTCACGATAGCCGCCAAACAGACCAGCACCACTAGCAACTTGAGAAGCTGCGCCAGCCGCGCGTCGGGACAAAATTTATCGATGACCCAAAACAAGATCGCACCGACGACGACGATAATCAGGATTCCAATTACGAGCGCGAGCACGGCGACCTCCCGTCATATTTGCGGCATACTTCGCGAATTCGTTTGTGTTTGATCATGAGTTTCATAATTGATTACGGTATGCCGCCTAAAACGCCACCTAAAATACCTAGGCCAATTGCGGCTCCTGGATCACCACCGTAGTAACCATTGTAGGCATTGTATCCGTTGTAACCGTAGCCATAGCCGCCACCTCTATAGACGTGACGATAGCCACCGCGATAACCTCCACCATGAAAACCGACGCTGCGTCCGGTGTGAATTCCACCCCCACGGAAACCTCCGTGGCCACCACCTCCGCCAGCACGAGCAAATGCCGGAGTAGTCGCGAGGGCAAGAGCGAATATCAGAGCGATTCATCGAAAAGTTCCTTTATGTTACAAGGTGTCGGATCATTCCGAGCCTCTTCAGCACCAACATGGCCAGCTTGGATGCCGGGGGCTCATGGAGGATACCCCGGCCAGGTGGCCGAGGCCGTCCACGAGCTAAATCCCTGCGCATTTGGAAGCGCGGGAGTAGCCGATTATTCGCCGTTGATCACTCGCCTTGGTGCCCGCACCCTTGCCGGTACGTGCCGGCAACAGTGCGAGGCATGGGGTTCCGGCCAACCAGAGCCCCGCCGATGCGATTATTTCCCCTTGACCGTGTCCTTGAGGCCGCCGACAGCGTTCTGAACCTTTCCTGCCGCCTGCTCTGCCTTGCCGTCGGTTTGCAGCTTGGCATCGCCAAGCACCTTGCCGGCGACCTCCTTGACTTTGCCTATGATCCCCTTTTCCGATCCTTCGATCCGATCTTTGTCCATGATATGTTCTCCAAAAAAGCCGCCCAGGGTGGGACGTGCACATAATAGCTTTCGATGGATTCGATCGCTATGGCCAGTCAACGTAACTGGACATTGAGGCAACTCGCGCCATACCAAAATAGTTCCATCGAACCGTCAACCGAGGAACAATTAATCGTGTACCTAATTCGTTTCCATGATGGTTGTGGATAAGCTAAGCCGCAGTTCTGCAAAATAAATAGGGGATATAATGGCGATTGTGGCGGGTTTCACATTTTCATTATTTATTTCGATTACCATGAATATCTTTTGCTTCCTCACGCCCGGGCTGCCGCCGCATAGTGAAGCCGGCGATAGCCCTTGTAACTGGCATTCCCCAGATAACCGGGAATGTGCCAAGCGCGTATCATTGATCTCCTGCCGTGACATCGGACATTCGTCCTATACCGGCATTATTTTCCGGATCGCCCGCTTATTGAGGTTGAGATTGCCGCGCTGCGGCGCTGCTGTGGTGCTCCGGCACACCAAAACCAGTGACATGGGCGGATCGCGCACCGGACAATACAGAGTCGGTTGTGATCAAAACGCACTTCTCCCTTAGTTTTTGCTCGACGCATGACGACCGAACACTTCACGCAGGCGCTGGATTGGGCGGCGGCCGCAGGTCGGCGATCATTCGTAGGATGTCCGCGAAGAGATTTTTCGGAATGGCGACTTCGGCCATCTGAAACGCGACATAGCGGCCATGGCTCACGATCTTCGCGCCGATCTTGATCAGCTTTTCCTTCAGGCTCGTCAGTGACCAATCCTTTATCGGTTCGGGCGTCGCCAGCGTGCGCAGAAAATTACCGAGATTGTAGGCCAGCGCATGAAGCTGGAGACGGACGGCGTTAGCAGCGAACGACCGACATGATAGCCGGGTCCACTTGATTGCGCCTTTTCCTTCCTTGATCCATTGCTCACACGTGCCGCGCTTGTTGTAGAAGGCGACGACATTCTCGGCGGAGCGCGCCATGTTCGTCACGATGAAGCCGACGCGCGGATAAAGCTCGCCCGGATGCCATTCGACCTTGGCGATCACCCGACGCGGCTGCGACCAGCTTCCCGCTTGATAGGTGAAACTTGCATGGGATCGGCAGACGTCATTGGACGGGCGACCAACCGGGCGTTTGAGCAGATAGCCGATCCTCTCTTGCAAGATGTGATTGGCGGGCAGACGGATCGCATATTTGATCCGTTCTGCCTCCAGATATTCGTAAACTTCGGGGTTTGCGAAGCCGGCGTCGGCGCGGAAATAAATGCGTGAGACCTTGCCTTGATACCGCGCCACGACCGGCTTCAGCACCGCCTCCCATCCATCGGCGCTGTGAACATTGCCGGGGCGCAGGGCGCAGCGTTCCAAATCGCCATATTGGTTGAAAACGAACAGCGGATGATAGCAGGTGCAGTCATAGTGACCGTTCCAGACACTGTGTTCCTGTTCGCCATGCGTCGGGCTCACGCTCGAATCCATGTCGAGCAAGATACCTCTCGGCGGACGGCGACCATGAACGCTGTCGATCCATTTGCCGGAGAGATCAGCGAGCGCCGAAAGGTTCTTTTCCGCCGTGAGCCAGCGCGTCTCAAAGCGGCCCATCTGGCTCGGCGAAGCCGCTGCATCCGAGGCCGCCTTTCCGCCGACTATCCACCGCATCGCGGGATCATGGCGCAGGCGTTGAGCGTCGTTCACGTCTTCATATCCGGCAAGTCGCCCAAATATGGATTGCCGCAACATCCCGACGAGTGCATGCCGGCCATTCTTGCCAGTGCGTGCGTCGGAGAGCGCATCACCCGCCATCGCGCTGAGGCACAGCGCGTCGTCCAGTTCCCGGTATGCGAGCAAGCCTGCGTCGGAGGTAACCACCGATCCGCGAAAGTGAAGCAACAATCGGCGGTCGAAATCGAGCCTGAGAGCGCCATCATACGATTCACCCGCCGGGTTCGCCATGACGGCCTCATTCGATCCGAAATAACATGCTGATTATGTTAGCTGAATCGCGGCATCGACGCTGCAAATTATTGCCTCATCCGGCGTATGCGGGTGTAAACGTAATCGTTATTGTCTTTGGTGCGGTTGCGTATTTTACCGGCCGTTTGAATTGAAAAGGCGGGGAGGATTGCCGTTATCGCTGGGTTTGTCGTGGTTCTCGCCGGGCTCTTAAGCTGAGGATTAAACGAGAAAAATCCGGCGCGCACGGACGTACGCGAGCTTCGCACAATGTTTATCGCGTATATTACAGTAACCGGAGCCGAATGACGGGTCGTCAAGATCTCTCGGCGCTATCAAGCGTCGCGTTTTGCTTTGGAGATGGTGGCAGCTATTCATAAGGCGCTGGAAACGGTTTTGGCGTTGCGTGGCTCGTCAGCTTTGACAGACGCGGCGCTCGAAGATTTGGCGACGGAAGTGGTAGCGAGCGAAGGTGCCCCGCGTTTCGATCAAAACCGTTTCGCCGCGAAGCGCGAGCATGGCTGCGTCATATTTCTTGATCAGTATCGCTTTCAGCGCAAGAATTGAGGGCGTTGACCGCGCCGCGCAACGGGGCGCGAGCTGCAGCCAGTGACCTTGGAATCGCAAAACGCTATGAACGCGGCCGATGGCCCAACAACCGAGCCAAGAATTCGCATCAACCGACCCGACGATGAGAACGCAAGATGCAAGGTTTCAAGACCGTACGGGCCAGCCGCACCTTTCTCGCACCCGGCGTGCAAGAGGCATCCAACGCGTGCGTTCTGTCTCATTACCGGCACTTTTCGTGTGTAGTGTCGCAAGCAATCCGCAAAAAAACGGTGGTCATTATGCGAACAATTGCCCTTTTTCTCACTCTCCTCGCATTGCCAGTTGTGCCAGCGGGCGCCGATAGTCCCGCTGCCGCGACCAAGATCCATTGGGTCTTCGACATTGTCCGCGGAAACGATAAAATCGGCACGGATACGATCGACATCGAGCGTCAGAACGATACGACCACAGTCAAGATCAAGAAAGACGTTTCCGTCAAGGTAATATTCATCGAGGCCTATCGTTACGAACATTCCTGCAACGAAACCTGGAAAAACGGTCAACTCATCGCCTTTAAATCGCGGACCAATGATAATGGCACAAAACATTCCTCACGGCCGCGCCAAACAAGCTGAGCATGGATGCCGACGGCAAGCATAGCGATCTGCCCAAGACTGCCGCACCGGCGAGCCTGTGGGGCAAGGACGCGATCCATCAATTCGACGCTTTCAATCCCGACACCGGCAAGCGCCTGTCGATGAAGGTGACCGATCTCGGCGAAGAAGTCTTAACACGCCATGGTGTGCCCCGCCGGACCCATCACTACAAAATCGCCGATACGTTGACTGGTGAATTTGCTCGCGACGTCTGGTTCGACGGCGACGCACTTGTGCGGACGAAGATTATCGGCTCCGACAATTCGGTTATCCTTTCGGATTTGCGGTAGAACTGTGGCCGTTCCTATCGAGCAGGAGCAGAGCATCGGATTGTGACGCGGCTCGTTGACCGCGGCGGCGCAATCGCCTGAAACAAACGCTCAAGATACCCATCGCATGTTTGGGCCAAAGAGTCTGCCGAGGCTGTGGACTTCGTGCGCCACCTCGTCGACGAAGCCCTTCGCCAGGACGTCGCGAAAACCATAGGCCGTTGGCGCCGAATAATCGTTTATGCGAAAGCGCACCAGCGCGGTCGAGGAAACCTTGCCCGGGCGCTTGGCGACCTGTTCCGTGGAATATCGGAGCCATCGCCGCGCCGCCGGTGCTCGTCCTTGAGAAGGACGGGTTGGGCCCCGTGCCTTGCCATCCTTGAGGCCTTCAGGACCCTTGGCATTGAAGCGCAGCACCCAATCACGGATGGTCTGCAGCCCGACGCCGCCAATGCGCGCCGCATCGCTGCGCGAGCCGCCGTCAAAAATCTCGGCAACGGCCAGCAGACGGCGGGCAAAGGCGGCATCCTTGCTCTGCTTGGCGAGGGCACGAAGCTGAAGTCCTGTAAAATCAGTCCGAATGGCAAACGGCACAGACATGGCGAATCTCCATGGTTCGCCAAAATAAATCATGCCGCCGCCGATTTGAAAACCCTCAACGAGTCAGCCTTTCAAGGACACGGTACTACATGCGGTATTACAATGGTGCTCGCACACATTTGTCAATGAACAATGGGCCAGCGCCCCGGTCCGTTCAGGCTGTTGGACGGATTTTGTCGGCGCCAGTTCTCGGCGGATTACATCATCACTACGTTCGGACTTGATTTCCGACAGGGACAGCTCTCTTCCAAAAGCTGTTTGCCATGGTGAATCAGATAAATGCCGACTCGGGAATCCGCCTCAGGAGTCAAACTTTCAGAGACTTGGTATTAGTTGGAGCAAGACGGTGCCGTGAAAGCCACGCGCGTCGCCGTTGGACTGTGGCTGGGACTGTTGGCGGGTTTGGGCGGCACGATCCTGCTTTTACGGAGCGGCTGAATACGGTCAGAAAAGAAATGTGAATATCCAATTTCTCGGCGCAACCGTGCCGTAGCGAATACAATGGTGCGATGAAAAGTACTCGAGAATGACAACAGGTGTCCCGCAACTCACCCATCTTGGGGCATTGCTAAAAGACAGAGAGAATACCAATGACGAATCCCAATGCCAAGCAGCCTAAGGCTCCCATATCGAAGCCTGGATCAACGTCCAATTCAAAAGACGATTTGAAATCCCCCTGCCGGAAGTGGAGAAAAGATTGGGCTCGTCGCCGGATGGTCTCAGTCAAGCCGAGGCGCAAAAACGGCTGACCCAATATGGGCCAAACGAGATTGAAGAGAAGAAGTTCTCTTGGGTCTCGCGTGGATAGGCGCGGACAAACGGCATGCGGCTGTGGCAGAGCCGCATATGGGCGACCTTCACGGTCACCGTCGCGCCGTTCAGCACGACGATTTCATGGCTCCAGTCGAACTGATAGGCCTCGCCGGGAGCAAAGGTGAGCGGCACATAAGCCTGCGGCTCATCGCCGGTTACTGCTACGGAATCCGCTTTGAACGCAAGTTCTGCGAGGCCGATCATTCGACGTTTTCGGTCAATCGCCACGGCCGCTTCCGTCACTCCCGCGACCACCCGCAGGTCGCCCCATTTTCGTTGCGCACTCGCCTCAGGGCGGACCGCTAAGCAAATCGGTGGGGACCACTAAACCAACGTGGAAGCCAGCGCCGGTTTCCTCCCGAAGTGGCGCAAAGCCGACGGAATCGAGCATTCCAAGAAGTGCACCGTCGGAGGCCGCCAATGTAGGGGCACCGCTGAAATCCGCGAGGAAACGCCCCTTGTAGTTCAATGCGCCGTCCATTGCCGTGTCCGATCTCAGCCATAACAGCCGAGCGGCACGACCTGCAGAAGGCGGGAGCTGGCTTGCGTTCGCTTGCCGAGCCGGTCGTCGATGTCCGATTTAGCGGAACTGGTGCTTGCCATGCTTGGCGTCGCCGCGAAGCTCGAACGCCGACGCATCAGGGAGCGCACGGCGCGGGGCCGCGCCGACGCAAAAGCCAATGGTGTGAAATTCGGACGCAAGCCGAAACTCACGCCGCACCAGAAGCGCGAGGCGATCAAGCGCCGAAATAAAGACGAAGAAACCTTGCGCTCGATTGGCCGCAGCTACAATGTCAGCGCCGCGACGATTTCGAGGCTAGCGGTATGAATGGGGGCATCACGCGGTGAATGAATCAAAACCCTATTCATCGAATGATCAAGTTCGAATTGCCTGAAACATGAGGAACAAATCCTAATTGGTGTGCGACTGCTATTGAGGTCGTTTGGTGTTTTGGCCGACATATGGCGCAGGCTCGCCAGCAAGGCCCTTGTCCACACTGTAGTGCTTGCACGCGTTACCCAGGCGAGCCTTTATCAGATACGTGTGGTCGAAGCGTGCGCCCGGCGTATTGGCATACATGACGCTGACCTTGATCATGACCACTTCTCCGCATTCCACTTCGCCCGTGGTGTAGCGAGGCCCTATTTCACAGGCTCCTCCTTGATCCTGTCGCCGCCCTTTGCAACGGGAATGACCCAGATGGGCGTGGCGACATCTGCGGAGCTGAGCAGCGATATATAGGGCTGGTTATTGGAGAGATCCTGGTTGATGCCCCGGAGCGCGTCCTTGGCTGAATCGGGAAGCACGACCATGATGTGCGGGCCGACATAGAACCATTCTTTGACCTGGCTGGGGTCTTTTGCCGGAGCTGCACCCTGTCCCTGCCTTGCCTCGCCCAAAAGCATGTAGGACAGTCCAACGCGATCGATGTCAGGCTTCTTCCCAGCGAGGGTTGCCGTGAGCCACTTCATCATGGTCTCGTCTGCGCACATCGGGTCGTGCTGAGGCCTTCCGGGAACGTCGGGCATGCATGTCCAACCATTGGTGCCCTGGCGAAGCACCCTGCCGTGAGACATTCCATCCTTCGGATTCGCGGGCCAATCCATCACGGCTGCGTGCTCCGTGATGCTAGCGGGGCCCGCGCTCAGCGAGTTCGCAATTTTCCATTCGTCGGAATGCGCTGACGTGGTGAACGTACCCGGCGCTAACGGCGTCATAGCGGTTGCCAGGTCTTCCGCACAAGCTATCGATGAAATCGTTGCGAGACTGATCGCGCCGTATAGGACACCGCCACAAAATCTCCTGGAACATTTGCCGGGGAATGGCGACCTCGGCCATCTGAAAGGCGACATAGCGGCCGTGGCTCACGATCTTCGCGCCAATCTTGATCAGCCTTTCCTTGAGAGTCGTCAGCGACCAGTCCTTGATCGGCTCCGGCGTCGCCAGCGTGCGCAGGAAATTCCCGAGATTGTAAGCCAGCGCATGAAGCTGGAGGCGAACAGCGTTGGCGGCGAAGGAACGGCACGACAACCGGTCCACTTGATCGCGCCCTTGCCCTCTTTGATCCACTGCTCACAGGTCCCACGCTTGTTGTAGAAGGCAACGACGTTCTCGGCGGCTCGCACCATGTTCGTGACAAGGAAGCCGACGCGCGGATAAAGTTCGCCTGGATGCCATTCGACCTTGGCCACGACGCGGCGCGGCTTTGTCCAGCGTCCCGCCTGATAGATGAAATTTGCATAGGAACGCCGCACTTCATTCGGCGGTCGCCCAATCGGGCGCGTCAGCAGATGGCCGATCCCCTCTTGCAGGATGCGGTTCGCCGGCAACCGGATCGCGTATTTGATCCGCTCGGCATCTAAGAACTCGTAAACGTCTGGACTGGCGAAGGCGGCGTCAGCCCGCCGCGGGTGCGCAACAAGGCGAGCGCCCGATCGAACGAGGGTTGCAAAAGCGACGGCGCAACCGGGTCGAGCATCGAACGGATGTGGTTGTCGGTTGGGATTTTCGCCATGCCGAACAGGGTCCGGCAATTGGAGGTCTTGCGCGCCTCCTCAAGCTCGCGCTGATGCGCCAGAAAGGATTCGGACTGGATGAAGAACAGCGAAAACGCCGACAACCCGATGTCGGCCATCGAATAGACCGCGTCGCCGCCCTTCCGCTTGTCGGAAAAGCCAGCGCAAACATCCTTCAGGCCGGAAAGAAGCGCGTCGAGAATCACCACCCCGACCTTGAATCAGAAAGATAGGCTCAGGGAAACCAGAAAATTCAGCCTTCAGCCGACCATTTAGAATTGCTGCAGGGCCGGCCAAAGCACTTTTCATCATATGCAAAACATACTAGTATCCATAATCACCAGTGCGCGAAACGCTGTCTTCCCATGTCTAGCCGACTCGCGCTCCACTGATAGTGGGTACTAGCCTGCCCAAGTCTTACAGGATGCGCGGAACTTTCGCGGCGCAACAAAAGGGGAGAGGGAACAATGGCGCAGCTAAAACTGTTTGGCGGGGGGTTCGCCATTTTGTCGTGCATGTTGCTTCTTGCAATTTGCGACTCCCCTCCGGCATCCGGGCAGATGCTGGATGAGGCGCAGAAGGCCGGGCGAAAGGCCGCGACCTTCCCGCAGGCCGACGAAGATTATTTCCACGACATGGACAATGGGGTGGCGCTGACTCCTGAGGAGGTCAAGGGCCGCAACATGTGGTTGGTGTGGACCGGAGGCAATGATCGCCAATGGGATACGCTCGCCACGTCATCAACCCTCGGCTACCATGATCTCTTGAAGGTCGTGACCTCCCATCCGAGCCAGACATATTGCTACGGACCATGCAATCGCGACACGCGCTGGCATTGGCTCGGCGCGGTCAATGAGCCCTGCTTCGAGAAGCCCGCGGGCCCAGATCCGGACCGTTTTGGACTCTGGCTAGATGTGCGACGCAAGGACTGCCCGCCCGATCCGTTCGAGAACGAAGCAAATTACCCTGGCGTGAAAATTGGCGCACGCGGCCAGCCGATCGGCGGCGGCAAGATTTTGCCGGTCGGCTCCTACTTCGGCTATGCCTCGGGGATCGTCGGCTTGCGCCTCTTCCCCAATCCCAATTTCGACGAGAATGCGGCGAAACACTGGAATCCGGAAAGATATTACACCGACCCGGACTATTACAACGATCCGAAGCTCGTCCGGCCCTATCGGGTCGGCATGTCCTGCGCCATGTGCCATGTCAGCCCGAGCCCGATCCACCCCCCAGCCGACCCCTCGCATCCGCAATGGGCTGACCTCAACTCGACCCGCGGCGCCCAGTATCTGTGGTTCGGCCGCCTTTTTGCTTATAGGACCGACCTCACGAATTTTGTTCATCAAGTGACCAATACCTACGCGCCTGGCACGACGGAAACGTCATTGGTCTCGACTGACTATATCAATAATCCGCGGTCGAATAATGCGATCTATAATCTCGGCGCGCGGCTCGCGTTGGCGCACCGCTGGGGCAAGGAGACGCTGAAGGGCGGCGAGCTTAACAACAAGCAGCTCCCCGGTTTTTTCGATCCGCCGGACACGGCCTGGTCGCCGCGCGTGCTGAAGGATGGGGCCGAACTCGGTCGGCGTGTTTGGGGCGCTGAGCCGTGTCTATGTGAATATCGGGCTCTACAGCGAAGATTGGTTCACACATTTCAATCCCAGCGTCGGGGGCAAGCCGATTTCTCCATTCCTCATCAAGAACGCAGAGGAAAATTCCGCCTTTTGGCGGGCGACCGAGGCGGGCGTCCCATTCATAGCGAAATTCTTTCTGAAAGCGGGTCAGCCGGACCACCTAAGGGACGCCCCTGGCGGGGACAAATATCTGACGGCCGACACAGCGACGCTGGAGCGCGGCAAGACCAAATTCGCGGAAACCTGCGCGCGGTGCCATTCGAGCAAACTGCCAGACGCCGCATGGACGAAATTGGATCCGGGCGGATGTTCCGGTCCAAATTATCTCACATGCTGGAAACGCTATTGGGATTACACGAAGACCGGCGAGTTCAAGGAGAAGATGCGCGAAATCGTCGCCAAGCCAGATTTCCTCGATAACAATTATCTTTCGACCGATGCGCGCATACCTGTCACTTTGCTGCGGACCAATGCCTGCAATCCGCTCGCAACCAATTCAATCCGCGGCAACATCTGGGACAATTTCTCATCATCCGCTTACAAGGATCTGCCTTCGGTTGGGGCGATAACGCTTCAGGATCCCTTTACGGGAGAACGCTGGCACTACCCGATGCCGGGAGGCGGCCGCGGCTTTACCCGCGTGCCCTCGCTGGTCAGCGAGTGGGCCAACGCTCCCTTCCTTATCAACAAGCGGATCGGTCCATTCGACGACAATCCTTCGGTCGAGAGCAGGATGAAATCCTTCCAAGCGTCGGTCGAACAATTGCTTTGGCCCGAGAAACGGCGTACCGAGCCTGGTCTTGATGGCTTCATCCTGCGGACGACGGAGCGAAGCTGGGTCAGAATTCCCAAGCGCCAGATTCCGCCGGAGCTGTCGTATCTCTTCAGCTCCCTGCCAGAGCCGTTCTCGGGCCTGCTAAAGGACCCAATCTCCCGTCTATTCGACAAGGACGGCAATTTCGAGCTTGGCCCAATTCCGGAAGGCTTCCCAATCTATTTCGTCAACTACCAGCCGTTAGTTGATATCGAAGGTGTTGCCGGGAAAGCGGAGCACGAAAAAAATTTCCTGGGCTTGCTGGGGACACTTGTCGCGAATTTGCCGCCGCCCGGCGCCAGCGCGAGCGACGAGGAAATCCTTGCCTGGGTGCAGAAGCTGCGGGAACCGCTGTTGAAGCTCAGCAAATGCCCGGATTTCGTGATCAACCGGGGGCACTATTTCGGCACGGCGAAATTCAACGAAACGGAGGGCCTGAGCGACGAGGAAATGTCATTTGGTAAGGAGCCGGAGTTGAGCGACGACGACAAGCGCGCCTTGATTGAATTCATCAAGACATTCTGAGGGAAGCTCCGTTGGCGCCAGAGCCAGAGTATGATTATGTGATCGTCGGCTCCGGCGCCGGCGGCGGAACGCTCGCCGCGAGGCTCGCCGAGACGGGGATGCGCGTCTGTCTTTTGGAAGCAGGCGGGGATGCGCTCGCCAAAGGCGCGGGAGATAGTCTTCCCGAGGACTATGAGGTCCCGGCTTTCCACCCGTTCGCTTCGGAAAACCCGGCGATGAGCTGGAATTTTTTTGTCCGCCACTACGAAGACGACGCGAAGCAGAAGGCCGATCCGAAGTGGCGCCCCGATCCCGATACGGGCGAGCCAAGCGTTTTTTATCCCCGTGCCGCGACCCTTGGTGGCTGCACCGCCCACAATGCGATGATTTTCGTCGCCCCGAACGACTCCGACTGGGACGGCATCGCGAAGCTCACCGGCGACCCATCCTGGCGGGCATCGGAAATGCGCCGCTATTTCCAGCTCCTCGAGGACTGCCGCCATCGCCGGCTCTGGCGCTTTTTGCGCTGGTTCCGCTTCGATCCGACCGGCCATGGCTGGAAGGGGGATGGCTTTCGACCGAGTGCGCGCTGCCCCGAAGGGTTCGTGACGGCCAAATTTTTCGAATGTTCATCTGTACGGCTTGGACGGTTATTTTCGGTGGATCTTCCTGGACGGCCGCGATCCGGCGTTTGGTGAGAGGAGAGGCCGATCCAAACGACTGGCGTCGCCTTCGCCAACGCGCGGAGGGGCTCTGCTATACGCCTCTTTCGACGCGAGGTCATAAGCGCGGCGGCGTTCGGGAGCGCGTCCTCGATGTCGCCCGGCGCCACCCGAAGCACTTGCGCATCGAATACGACGCTCTGGCGATACGTGTCATTTTCGACGACGAGAAACTTCTGAACGGCGAATATCGGGCGACCGGCGTCGAATATCGCAAGGGCGAACGGCTCTGTGGCGCCCATGAGAACGCCAGCGCGGAGCCTGGCGAGCTCCTGGAGGTTCGGGCGGCTCGGGAAGTGGTCCTGGCCGGAGGCGCCTTCAGCATGCCGCAGCTTTTGATGCTATCGGGGATTGGGCCGAGGGAAGTCCTGGAGAAACATGGCATCCCGGTTCGCGTCGAGCTTGCCGGCGTCGGACAAAATCTTCAGGACCGCCATGAGGTCGCCGTCGTTCATCAAATGGCCAAGCCTTGGAGTTCGCTCAAGGGCGCAAGGTTCGAGCGCGGCGATCGCCTGTACAAGGAATGGAGCGAACATCGCCGGGATTGGCACACTCATGGTGACGGCATGTATACATCGAACGGCGCCGCCATCTCCTTCTCCAAGCGCTCGACGCTTGAGCGGAAAGAACCTGATCTGTTCTGCATGGCGCTGCTGACGCGGTTCACGGGCTATTATCCGGGCTATTCCAAAGAGGTCCGGGAACACCTCGATTATCTGAGCTTCGCCCTGTTGAAGGCGTATACGAACAATCGCGGTCGCGTCACATTGCGCTCGGACGATCCGCGCCGGCACCCGGAAATCAATTTTCATTATTTCGAAGAAGGCGACCCCGCGCGAACCAAGCACGGACCTACCGAAGGGCGGCGTCCTAAGCAGCGATTTCAAGGTCCACGGGACGCAAGGGCTGCGCGTCGTCGATGCCTCGGTGTTTCCCCGCATACCCGGTTTTTTTATTGCGAGCGCGATCTATATGATCGCTGAAAAAGCCGCCGACGTCATTCTGCGCGAAGCAAGGGGCTAACGCAGTGCACAATAGATCGGCTACACGCGCGCACTTTTGGAATAACTTGCTACTCGTCCGGTCATAGGTTAGGCTGAGCGCATTAGGCGCTATCGGTTCCAGAAAGTGGACGCGCAAATGGCGCCTCGTTACGGAGAGTTTTGTATTCGAATGTTGCACGGTTGAAGTTCACAAACTGTCTCTTGGCCAAAAACCAATGGGGGATAAATTGGACGGGGACGTCATCTTTGAGCCTCTCAAGTGGCGCAATATCGGAATTAAGAATTGAATTTTCCGCTCTAGCATCAGCGGCCGTTGGGACAACGAAGACGGCAGCCTGACCCAGGTGCGGGTGAATTGGGAAAGCCAATTCGCCAAGGGCGGCGTAGGCGCCATCATCTCCTCCTTCGTACCCGTCCTGATGGCGGGGCGAATCCTCCCAAATTACGGGACGATCCATCGCGACGACTTCATCCCATTATGGGCTACGGTCGGAGAGGCGGTCCATAAGTTCGGTTGCAAATTTATAATGCAGCTAAGCCATTCTGGCCGACAGTTGGATATGCCTGGCATATCGAACCAGCATCGAATTTCCCGCAGCTCCACCAGCCGCACGGAGTCCCTGAATGGAATTTTGACGCAGGCGATGACCCAAGCGGAAATCGATCACGCAGTCAAGGCTTTTGCCGACGGGGCTTGGCGGGCGCGAGAAGCGGGGCTTGACGGTGTCGAGCTCCACGCTTCCCATGGCTATTTGATCACCCAATTTCTGAGTTCGGGAATCAATGACCGCAAGGATGGCTACGGTGGCGAGCTACGTAATCGAGCGCGGTTCCTGCTCGAAATCATCGGAGCGATCCGTGATCGCGTAGGTCGGGACTATCACCTTCAGGTCAAACTCAACGCTATCGACTACAATAATGTCATCCCTTGGGAGAAGAAGGGGAACACTCTGGATGAGGGATTGCAGCTATCGCGGTGGGTCGAGGAGGCGGGGGCTGACGCGCTCCATATCTCGGAGGGCAGTTTATTCCCGCACCCTCTAATACCGCCTGGAGACTTCGACTTCGATACGATCGAGAAAACCTACGATGCGATGCTGTCCTCTGGCATTTACACATTCAGGAATTATTTGTCGTTCCGCTACCGAATCCTGCGGCCGATCTTCCGCTGGGTGTGGTTCCGGATGAAAAAAGGGCATCTGGTCGAAGGCGTCGGCCTCGAATATGCGCGCGCCGTAAAGAAGATCGTGTCAATCCCGGTGATCAACACCGGCGGTTATCAAAACGCGGCTTTTATTCGCAAGGCTCTCTCAGAGAGCGCCCCGGGTGCCAAAGATGCCCTCGACGGTGTCTCAATTGCCCGCTCTTTGATCGCCAATCCCGACCTGCCACAGCAATGGCAAGCGGGACGCGATCTGCCGCTCATTCCTTGTACCTATTGCAACAAATGCCTGCTAAATGCGCCGAAGAATCCACTCGGTTGCTATGAGCTTTCCCGCTATGGCGGAGACTATGACAAAATGCTGGAGCAGATACTTTCCATTTATAAGGTGCGGCCAGATCTGGTCGTTCCGTAAGCCCGTATCCGCCAGATGACTCATAAATCGATAGGGGCCGCCCGTCGATTTGGCTATTGTAATCAATATCTTATCTAAGCTGAGGTTCTAACTATGGCGCACCAGGGTGAAACAAATGATAAGGTTGTCAGGCTCGATTTCGACCAGCGCCAGATGCTCCAGTTTGCGCTTGGGTGGTGACCGCGAATGCTGGAATTATAAATCAATGGCTTAGCAAATTGTAGAAAATCAAGAAGGTGTTAAAATGAAAACGTCGGGTAGCAGCGGCTCCGAGGCAGGGGTTGGGAATACATTGGGTGAATGGATTGGCGCTGCCCTTGCGGTTATCATATCGTTGATTCTTTTAGTGGGCAGCATGACGCTGATAGATATGCTTGCGCTAGGCCCGATAGGCGCGTTTTGGTTTGGAGTGTTCGTCACTATCCTCATTATCGGCTTTGTCGCGTGGACAGCTTTCTTTTTGCTTTTCGTAGCCCACTTCGCGACTTTATCGAGATTTATGTGATCTAAGAATAAAATCGCATGGCGGTGAACCAGGGAGGGGCCATGGAAAAGCAAAAAGGCGGATGGACGCGGGTCATCGTTGTCATTCTGGCTGTCGTGATCGGGATTCCAGGAGTTGTCACGCTTGCGCTCGGAGGCATCTTGGCGCAGCGCTACCTGTGTCCGGCGCCGCCTCCTCCATATTCGAACATTGTCGAGTCGGTGTCGGCGCCGGTGTGCCGCTACCTGGGCCCGGCGCCAACGCCAGAATATTCGGACATCGTCGAACATTTCAAATATGGCTCGATCGGCAGCGAGGTGAGCGGCCTTCCCTATGCGGTGTGGAAAGCGCTGCCCGATCTGTTTCCGGAAAAATTCAACGGCAAGGATTTGAGCGTCTTCGGGTTTCTTTATGAGACAGACGCCAATGGAAACAAGCGGGATCTTCCGATCGGCCTCAGCCGGCGGACGATCCAGGGGGTCGAAAGGGCATGGTTTAATTGCGCACTCTGCCATACCGGAACCGCGCGGAAAACAGCGGACGGCTCCCAGCAGATCGTCCCGGCAATGCCCTCCAACAATCTCGATTTGCACGCCTTCACCGCTTTCGTTGTCGACATAGCGGATAGTCCGCAGCTCAGCCCCGACAAGTTGATTCCGGCCATGAAGAAGGCAGGGGCGAACATCGATTGGCTCGACGAGCAGGTCTGGCGCTATGTCGCAATCCCCCGGCTGCGCGAGGCGCTCATCGAGACACGCGCCAGTCTTGGCCCGCTCCTGGCATATCAGCCGGCTTGGGGACCAGGGCGTGTCGATACCTTCAACCCCTACAAGGTCGTACAGTTTCATCAGCAGTTTTCCGATCTAACCGACGCCGAAAAGATTGGCGTGGCCGATTTCCCCTCTATCTTCAACCAGGGGCCGCGCGGCCAGCAGATGATGGAGCTTCATTGGGACGGCAATAACCCATCCCTGCAAGAGCGCAACCTTAGCGCCGCGCTTGGCGCTGGAGTCACCGAGCAATCCGTCGATCATGCCTCGATCGAACGGGTTGCTGATTGGCTCCAGAACCTGCATCCGCCGGTAAGCCCTTATCGTCCCGATCAGAAGCAAGTTGAGGCAGGACGCCAGATTTACATGACGCATTGCGCAGCCTGTCACGGTTCCCAGGGACCTGACGGCTATGTGTTCGAAGGATCTGCTCTCGGCAAAGTCGAGCCAAATGCCACGCTTGGCGCCGATAAATCGCGGCTCGATAGTTACACTGAGAAGCTTCTCGATTATCAATTGAAACTTTTTAAGGATGTTGACGGGGGCAAGTACCGGTTCCGCTATTTCAAAAAGACCGACGGCTACGCCAATCTGCCCCTCGACGGGTTGTGGCTGCGGGCACCTTATCTTCACAACGGCTCAGTCCCGACGCTCGCCGATCTACTGTCGCCCGCCGATCAGCGGCCGAAATCGTTTGTGCGTGGCCTGGACGTGCTCGATTCAGAGAAAGGCGGATTCGAGGCACCTCCCTGCACGCCGGGGGAGAAGGCCGCGAAGGGCTTTTGTTTCGACACCAGTGTGCGCGGCAATTGGAATGGCGGGCATGATTACGGCGTCGAACTTCCCGCAACCGATAAAGCAGCGCTCTTGGCCTATCTTCTGACGTTCTGACGCGGCGGAGACTAGGTTAGTGTTCATCAGGAGGAATGCGGTGATGAGCGACAATGGCTATCTCCTTTGGTTTCGGCGGGTGATGTGGCTCGGTATCGTTTCGAATGTCATCGTCGCCGTTGTGAGTATCACACAGACCCCGATGGTTCTGGAGTTTCTGAAGCTGCCCCCTGCCGAACCTTTGGTCTGGCCGCGTTTCGCGTCGTTTTTACTGATCCTGCTTTCGGGCTTTTACGTCCCTGCGGCGCTCGATCCATCGCGCAACATCTTCGCCGCGATCTTCGCCGTCGTCTGCCGGTTCGGCGGCGTCACCTTTTTCTCCATCATCGGAGGCCGCTACATCGCTTTCGGGCTGTTCGATTTCATTTTTGGATTGCCCGAGGCAATTCTATTGGGGCTTGCCTTCGCATCATCTCACAAGTCGCGAAAATAGGAAGCCGGCAATGAAAAAGGCGCTCGTATGGTTCGGCGTGCTGGGATTTGTTCTGCTCGCCGCCGGCGGCATCGGCTGGATTGTGTACGACAAGCTGTTTCGCAAGGAATTTCCCGTTTTCGCGTCCGACAGCGATCATTTCAAATATGGGTCGATTGGGAACGATGGCGTAAACTGGCATTCCCCAGATAACCGGGAATGTGCCAAGCGCGTATCATTGATCTCCTGCCGTGACATCGGACATTCGTCCTATACCGGCATTATTTTCCGGATCGCCCGCTTATTGAGGTTGAGATTGCCGCGCTGCGGCGCTGCTGTGGTGCTCCGGCACACCAAAACCAGTGACATGGGCGGATCGCACACCGGACAATACAGAGTCGGTTGTGATCAAGACGCACTTCTCCCTTAGTTTTTGCTCGACGCATGACGACCGAACACTTCACGCAGGCGCTGGATTGGGCGGCGGCCGCAGGTCGGCGATCATTCGTAGGATGTCCGCGAAGAGATTTTTCGGAATGGCGACTTCGGCCATCTGAAACGCGACATAGCGGCCATGGCTCACGATCTTCGCGCCGATCTTGATCAGCTTTTCCTTCAGGCTCGTCAGTGACCAATCCTTTATCGGTTCGGGCGTCGCCAGCGTGCGCAGAAAATTACCGAGATTGTAGGCCAGCGCATGAAGCTGGAGACGGACGGCGTTAGCAGCGAACGACCGACATGATAGCCGGGTCCACTTGATTGCGCCTTTTCCTTCCTTGATCCATTGCTCACACGTGCCGCGCTTGTTGTAGAAGGCGACGACATTCTCGGCGGAGCGCGCCATGTTCGTCACGATGAAGCCGACGCGCGGATAAAGCTCGCCCGGATGCCATTCGACCTTGGCGATCACCCGACGCGGCTGCGACCAGCTTCCCGCTTGATAGGTGAAACTTGCATGGGATCGGCAGACGTCATTGGACGGGCGACCAACCGGGCGTTTGAGCAGATAGCCGATCCTCTCTTGCAAGATGTGATTGGCGGGCAGACGGATCGCATATTTGATCCGTTCTGCCTCCAGATATTCGTAAACTTCGGGGTTTGCGAAGCCGGCGTCGGCGCGGAAATAAATGCGTGAGACCTTGCCTTGATACCGCGCCACGACCGGCTTCAGCACCGCCTCCCATCCATCGGCGCTGTGAACATTGCCGGGGCGCAGGGCGCAGCGTTCCAAATCGCCATATTGGTTGAAAACGAACAGCGGATGATAGCAGGTGCAGTCATAGTGACCGTTCCAGACACTGTGTTCCTGTTCGCCATGCGTCGGGCTCACGCTCGAATCCATGTCGAGCAAGATACCTCTCGGCGGACGGCGACCATGAACGCTGTCGATCCATTTGCCGGAGAGATCAGCGAGCGCCGAAAGGTTCTTTTCCGCCGTGAGCCAGCGCGTCTCAAAGCGGCCCATCTGGCTCGGCGAAGCCGCTGCATCCGAGGCCGCCTTTCCGCCGACTATCCACCGCATCGCGGGATCATGGCGCAGGCGTTGAGCGTCGTTCACGTCTTCATATCCGGCAAGTCGCCCAAATATGGATTGCCGCAACATCCCGACGAGTGCATGCCGGCCATTCTTGCCAGTGCGTGCGTCGGAGAGCGCATCACCCGCCATCGCGCTGAGGCACAGCGCGTCGTCCAGTTCCCGGTATGCGAGCAAGCCTGCGTCGGAGGTAACCACCGATCCGCGAAAGTGAAGCAACAATCGGCGGTCGAAATCGAGCCTGAGAGCGCCATCATACGATTCACCCGCCGGGTTCGCCATGACGGCCTCATTCGATCCGAAATAACATGCTGATTATGTTAGCTGAATCGCGGCATCGACGCTGCAAATTATTGCCTCATCCGGCGTATGCGGGGTAAATGGCTTGCCCTATCTGGTCTGGCGGGCGCTGCCCAAAATTTGTCCGGATCTTCTTCCAGGTGCAGGCGGCTACGCTTCGCTTGGCTTCTTCTGGGAAGCCGGCCATAGCCGAGACGACGCGCCCGTCGGCATCTCGCGCGCCCGTGTCGGGTTCGAGCGCGCCGCCATCAACTGCGCCTTCTGCCATCACACCGTGACGCGCACCAACGCGAGCTCTCCTTCCGTCGTTTATCCGGCGGGTCCCTCGAACATAATTGACGTGCAGGGCTATCAGCGGTTTCTCTCGAATTGTGCGGCCGACCGGCGCTTCGCGCCCGATGTCCTGCTTCCCGCGATCGAAAAGAGCGCGTCGCTGTCTCTTGTCGATCGCCTGCTTTACCGGTTCTTGATTATTCCGCAGACGCAGAAAGCGCTTCTCAAGCAAAAGACTCAATTGGCGTGGACCGAGAAGCGGCCGAACTGGGGAGCCGGCCGGATCGATCCGTTCAATCCAGTCAAATTCGGAATGCTGCACCTTGCTGACGATGGCACAATCGGCAATTCAGATATGCAGGCGGTTTGGGGCCTCGACGCCCGCGACGCGATCCCGCCAAATGCGCCTTTGCATTGGGATGGGCTGAACACATCCATTCACGAGGTTGTCGTCAGTTCGGCCCTGGGCTATGGCGCGACTGGAAAGTCCTTCAACTTTCCGTCGATCGCCCGCATGGAGCGGTACCTGCGGACCTTGCGACCTCCTGCCTCGCCCTATAAGCCGGATACCGTGCTAGTTGAACGAGGCGCTGCTATGTCGCGGAGCCGCTCGACGGGATGTGGCTAACGGGGCCCTATCTTCATAACGGATCGGTGCCGACGATCGCCGATCTCCTCAAGCCCGCGACACAAACGATGCTGGATCGAGCAGAAGAGCGCTTCGATCTGAAACCAAGGCGCCTTGCCGCGGACACGGCCTATGGGACGGGCAAGTTCCTCGGCTGGCTGGTCAAGGAGAAGAAAATTATCCCGCACATCCCGGTATGGGAAATGAGCGATCGGCAGGACGGCATCCTCTCCCGTTCGGACTTCCACTGGGACAGGAAGCGGAGCCTGACCTTATCGGTGAGCCAAGCATTCAGCTCGTCATAGGTCTTGAACTTCAATCGCGGCGTGAAGAAGCGCTCGCGAACAAGACCCACCTGGTTCTCGACCTGACCTTTCTCCCAGCCAGATGCAGGCGTGCAGGCGACGGGCTCCACCAAATGATGGGCGCACATTTGCAGGAGCCGCCGATTATATTGCCGGTCCTTGCCGACGAAGATCGTCTCCACCGCGGTCTTCATATTATCATAGATGCCACGTGTGCAGGCGCCTTTAAAAAAGGCGAAGGCCCGCTCGTGGGCGTCGAACACCATTTCCTGCGTCTCGCGGGGATAGGCGCGGACAAACATCATGCGGCTGTGGCAGAGACGGACGTGCGCGACCTTCACGATCGTCGTCACGCCGTTCATCACGACGATCTCGTGGCTCCAATCGAACTGGTAAGCTTCGCCCGGGGCAAACGTCAGCGGCACGTAAGCGTCCGCCATCTGGCTCGCGTGCTCCCGGCTCCAGGACCGGGCATAGCGGCGAACAGCGTCATAGCCGCCCTCATATCCCAGTGCCCGCAGCTCCTCAAAGAGCCGGATCAAAGTCAGACGTTCGCGTGCCGGATTGCTGGTGTTCGCCGTAAGCATCCGGTCAAGCTCAGCTTTCCAACGACCCAACTTGGGGCGCGGCTGAATCTCCCGCTCATAAGAAAATGAAGTCTCACCCGAGCGAAGAACCTTGCGCACCGTGTTGCGCGATATCTTCAAGCCGCGGGCGATCTCCTTGATCGACTTCCCTTTGATCAAATGTTCGCGCCGTATCCGGCCGATCGTCTCCACAATCAGCATCCCCCACCGCCCGCTTCAAACCAAAGCAGGCAGTCCAGCAGGCCAGAACCAAGGGGGTCAATTTTGGACGCCGATCCCCCACCTCAGGGGGTCAAAGTTGCACGCCTAAACACATGAAGACAAAGGCGTTTGCCAAATCGCGAGACGAACGAAAGCGTGTTGAGATGCGCTTCGCGCACTTGAAGACACACCACGGCTTCGAGCGGATGCGGCTCAGGGGACTTTCCGGTGCACGCGACGAGTTTCATCTCGCTGCCATTGTCCAGAACCTTAAAACGCTTGCGCTCCGGACCCTTGGGCCGTCATCAACCCGACGGCGCGCATCGTATGCGTGAGAAATCGTTCAGAATTGGATCAATCCAGTTCGCGTCAAAGTCGGCGCAAGTCGGATTGCTTCGGCAACCGCCAGCGCAGTTCAGTTGGAAGACCACAACGTTAGGCTAAGCAAAAAACCACATTTTTCGACAGCATCGTTTGCGGAATTTCGAAGCGACCGTCGAACTGCTGCTCTTTATTTCCAAGCCTCCGGCCTTGCGATTCTTTCCCCCTTCTGCGAGAAAGGCTGAGGCGGCGCGGGCGCGATGGTCCTAGCGGCCTCATCCGCCGGTGAGGCCGGTAACGATGGGCGAGTGGGATGACAGAGACCAAACGGGGCGACCATGTCTATGTCGATCATGATAATCCGACTCTCTGGCAAGCGGGTTACCTGCCGAAACCCGTTTCCGAAGCTGAACATGCCGCGGTCATAGAGCGTCGCAACTTCCTCACGAAGAATGTGGCGCGGGACCGAACCGGCTTTCATCGTACACTGGGCTCGCGATTTCAGGCGGCGGCATCCGGTCGGCCTCGTTCGGGCTCGGCGCTCTGCAGGCTCTGCATGCCGAATCCGGCATCGAGGGAATTGATTATCTTTTGACGGTGTCGGGAGGCGGTTACGTCGGCTGTTCGTTGACGGCGGCGACACAAATCTCGACGACAGGGAAAAACTCAGAAGAAATCAAAAAACTGGCAGAGACGCAAACGGCGAAGGATAGATTTCCATTCACCAATCCCGAAAATTACGAGGATACCGATTCCGTTCGCCACATAAGGGATTATTCCAACTATCTCGCGCCGCATGGCGCCCTGGACGTGATCACGGCGCTTGGGATCATCGGCCGCGGTCTTGTCGCCAACATCCTTATCGTCTTGCCAGTCTTGCTTTTATGCGTCTGGCTCACTTTGTTCAACCATCCGACCGTCGAGTCGTTGACCGAGCCGAACGTACTCGTCAAACTTCTCCCCCGTGCCTGGCTTGGATTGACCAACTCAGATTCGTTTCAGGATCTCTGGGGACTTGATGGCTATTGGTTCACCATAATTCTTGGCGGGGTCAACGTCATCTTTCTTGTTATCTGGGCTTTCGCAAAGTCGATTTACGTATCCCAATTTTGGCAAAATGAGATCAAATCGCGGAGGCAACTGGAATACGGCGCCGAGCTGCGCGGACCGTTCGTCAGTGTTTCGCGATGGCTTTTCTTCATCACGCTGACAAGCGCATGGTTCGAAACTCAGCCTTTCATCCTTCGCGCGATGGCCGCACCCGCTTCCGACGGGATGGGTGTATGCGCCAATTCGGTCTTTTCGAGCGAATGCCTTGGCGCGGTACTCCACGGCTGGTTCACGCGAATGACCTTGCTTGCACCGTTCGGGGCGGCTTTCGTTTTCCTTTCCAAATATCTCGGTGACATTATCGCGTTGACGAAGTCAGACACAAGATGGCGTGCTTGGATCAAGAAAATCTTGGCGATGGCGGCGTTAGGGTTCTCTGCTATCATCATTCCATCGTTCCTGTGGCTATTATATCTCAAGTTAACATATTACAGCATTTCAAAAAATACTCATTACGCAAATGCTCCGGACTGGCTACGACAAGTTGCGCATGTCATGTTGCGGTGGGTGCATTGGCTCCAATATTATCCCGCATACGCCGGATGAGGCAATAATTTGCAGCGTCGATGCCGCGATTCAGCTAACATAATCAGCATGTTATTTCGGATCGAATGAGGCCGTCATGGCGAACCCGGCGGGTAAATCGTATGATGGCGCTCTCAGGCTCGATTTCGACCGCCGATTGTTGCTTCACTTTCGCGGATCGGTGGTTACCTCCGACGCAGGCTTGCTCGCATACCGGGAACTGGACGACGCGCTGTGCCTCAGCGCGATGGCGGGTGATGCGCTCTCCGACGCACGCACTGGCAAGAATGGCCGGCATGCACTCGTCGGGATGTTGCGGCAATCCATATTTGGGCGACTTGCCGGATATGAAGACGTGAACGACGCTCAACGCCTGCGCCATGATCCCGCGATGCGGTGGATAGTCGGCGGAAAGGCGGCCTCGGATGCAGCGGCTTCGCCGAGCCAGATGGGCCGCTTTGAGACGCGCTGGCTCACGGCGGAAAAGAACCTTTCGGCGCTCGCTGATCTCTCCGGCAAATGGATCGACAGCGTTCATGGTCGCCGTCCGCCGAGAGGTATCTTGCTCGACATGGATTCGAGCGTGAGCCCGACGCATGGCGAACAGGAACACAGTGTCTGGAACGGTCACTATGACTGCACCTGCTATCATCCGCTGTTCGTTTTCAACCAATATGGCGATTTGGAACGCTGCGCCCTGCGCCCCGGCAATGTTCACAGCGCCGATGGATGGGAGGCGGTGCTGAAGCCGGTCGTGGCGCGGTATCAAGGCAAGGTCTCACGCATTTATTTCCGCGCCGACGCCGGCTTCGCAAACCCCGAAGTTTACGAATATCTGGAGGCAGAACGGATCAAATATGCGATCCGTCTGCCCGCCAATCACATCTTGCAAGAGAGGATCGGCTATCTGCTCAAACGCCCGGTTGGTCGCCCGTCCAATGACGTCTGCCGATCCCATGCAAGTTTCACCTATCAAGCGGGAAGCTGGTCGCAGCCGCGCCGGGTGATCGCCAAGGTCGAATGGCATCCGGGCGAGCTTTATCCGCGCGTCGGCTTCATCGTGACGAACATGGCGCGCTCCGCCGAGAATGTCGTCGCCTTCTACAACAAGCGCGGCACGTGTGAGCAATGGATCAAGGAAGGAAAAGGCGCAATCAAGTGGACCCGGCTATCATGTCGGTCGTTCGCTGCTAACGCCGTCCGTCTCCAGCTTCATGCGCTGGCCTACAATCTCGGTAATTTTCTGCGCACGCTGGCGACGCCCGAACCGATAAAGGATTGGTCACTGACGAGCCTGAAGGAAAAGCTGATCAAGATCGGCGCGAAGATCGTGAGCCATGGCCGCTATGTCGCGTTTCAGATGGCCGAAGTCGCCATTCCGAAAAATCTCTTCGCGGACATCCTACGAATGATCGCCGACCTGCGGCCGCCGCTCAATCCAGCGCCTGCGTGAAGTGTTCGGTCGTCATGCGTCGAGCAAAAACTAAGGGAGAAGTGCGTCTTGATCACAACCAACTCTGTATTGTCCGGTGCGCGATCCGCCCATGTCACTGGTTTTGGTGTGCCGGAGCACCACAGCAGCGCCGCAGCGCGGCAATCTCAACCTCAATAAGCGGGCGATCCGGAAAATAATGCCGGTATAGGACGAATGTCCGATGTCACGGCAGGAGATCAATGATACGCGCTTGGCACATTCCCGGTTATCTGGGGAATGCCAGATTATGCTCCCAGCTGGCTAACGTGGCTGGTGCCATCGACTGCCGCAGGCCTCTATCTGTTTGCGTTCGCCGTCTCGGCGGCGTTGGCGCTGTGTATCAATCTATCGTCTGTACCGAGATCGCCTCAGCAAGGCCTTTCTTTTTAATCCCTCCCAGCCGGCGCGACAAACCCGGTGATGATCTCGACGCATATGAACCCAACTTGTACAGGATAGACACCAAACGTTGTCCCTATCCGATAATCAACGCCTCCTTGAATATTGAGCGTTCGCAATACGCCAATAAGAGGGGACGCAATGCCGACTTCTTTATCTTTACGCCAGAATATACTGGCAGTGACGCAACGGGCTATGTCGGAACCCAACAAATCGAAAAGGAAGAGACGGCACTCGACCTTGGCACTGCAATGGCGATTTCGGCTGCTGCCGTTTCGTCCAACATGGGCTCGGTGACCGTTAAGCCGCTCGCCTTCACGCTTGCCCTTCTCAACATGCGCCTCGGCTATTGGCTACGTAATCCGAAATATATTAAACTGGCATTCCCCAGATAACCGGGAATGTGCCAAGCGCGTATCATTGATCTCCTGCCGTGACATCGGACATTCGTCCTATACCGGCATTATTTTCCGGATCGCCCGCTTATTGAGGTTGAGATTGCCGCGCTGCGGCGCTGCTGTGGTGCTCCGGCACACCAAAACCAGTGACATGGGCGGATCGCGCACCGGACAATACAGAGTCGGTTGTGATCAAGACGCACTTCTCCCTTAGTTTTTGCTCGACGCATGACGACCGAACACTTCACGCAGGCGCTGGATTGGGCGGCGGCCGCAGGTCGGCGATCATTCGTAGGATGTCCGCGAAGAGATTTTTCGGAATGGCGACTTCGGCCATCTGAAACGCGACATAGCGGCCATGGCTCACGATCTTCGCGCCGATCTTGATCAGCTTTTCCTTCAGGCTCGTCAGTGACCAATCCTTTATCGGTTCGGGCGTCGCCAGCGTGCGCAGAAAATTACCGAGATTGTAGGCCAGCGCATGAAGCTGGAGACGGACGGCGTTAGCAGCGAACGACCGACATGATAGCCGGGTCCACTTGATTGCGCCTTTTCCTTCCTTGATCCATTGCTCACACGTGCCGCGCTTGTTGTAGAAGGCGACGACATTCTCGGCGGAGCGCGCCATGTTCGTCACGATGAAGCCGACGCGCGGATAAAGCTCGCCCGGATGCCATTCGACCTTGGCGATCACCCGACGCGGCTGCGACCAGCTTCCCGCTTGATAGGTGAAACTTGCATGGGATCGGCAGACGTCATTGGACGGGCGACCAACCGGGCGTTTGAGCAGATAGCCGATCCTCTCTTGCAAGATGTGATTGGCGGGCAGACGGATCGCATATTTGATCCGTTCTGCCTCCAGATATTCGTAAACTTCGGGGTTTGCGAAGCCGGCGTCGGCGCGGAAATAAATGCGTGAGACCTTGCCTTGATACCGCGCCACGACCGGCTTCAGCACCGCCTCCCATCCATCGGCGCTGTGAACATTGCCGGGGCGCAGGGCGCAGCGTTCCAAATCGCCATATTGGTTGAAAACGAACAGCGGATGATAGCAGGTGCAGTCATAGTGACCGTTCCAGACACTGTGTTCCTGTTCGCCATGCGTCGGGCTCACGCTCGAATCCATGTCGAGCAAGATACCTCTCGGCGGACGGCGACCATGAACGCTGTCGATCCATTTGCCGGAGAGATCAGCGAGCGCCGAAAGGTTCTTTTCCGCCGTGAGCCAGCGCGTCTCAAAGCGGCCCATCTGGCTCGGCGAAGCCGCTGCATCCGAGGCCGCCTTTCCGCCGACTATCCACCGCATCGCGGGATCATGGCGCAGGCGTTGAGCGTCGTTCACGTCTTCATATCCGGCAAGTCGCCCAAATATGGATTGCCGCAACATCCCGACGAGTGCATGCCGGCCATTCTTGCCAGTGCGTGCGTCGGAGAGCGCATCACCCGCCATCGCGCTGAGGCACAGCGCGTCGTCCAGTTCCCGGTATGCGAGCAAGCCTGCGTCGGAGGTAACCACCGATCCGCGAAAGTGAAGCAACAATCGGCGGTCGAAATCGAGCCTGAGAGCGCCATCATACGATTCACCCGCCGGGTTCGCCATGACGGCCTCATTCGATCCGAAATAACATGCTGATTATGTTAGCTAAATCGCGGCATCGACGCTGCAAATTATTGCCTCATCCGGCGTATGCGGGTTAAAGGTAAATTTTCTTGGCGTTTATGGCTGAGAGATTTTCGTAGTTTACTGCTGTTCCAGGAGGCTTTCAGCTGGATCACCGAGAACAGTCCGACGGTTGGGGGACATATCGAAAATCTCGGTGTGTATTCGCTCATGAAGCGCCGCTGCAAGGTCATCATAGCCATCGACGCGGACGCCGATCCAACTATGAGCTTTGGCTCTCTGATGATCCTCGAGCGCTATGCCCGCATTGATCTCGGCGCAACCATCGATTTGCCCTGGCAGGCGATCCGGGATTGCACTGTCGGAGTAGACAAGGCCTTCGAGAAGGCCGATGCGGATGGCTCCGCCATTTCCAGTACGCCCGGGCCGCATTGCGCCGCCGGCGAGATTCGATATGGGAAAAACAAAGATGAAAAGGGCATCCTGCTGTACGTCAAGGCATCGTTGAGCGGCGATGAGCATGACTTTATTTTGGACTACAAGCGCCGCTATCGCGCTTTTCCTCATGAGACAACGAGCGACCAATTTTTTGGTGAGGAACAATTGGAAGCCTATCGTGCCCTGGGCTTCCATATCATGAGCGGTCTGCTGACAGGGAAAAAGCCGTTCGCGGTGAAGCCAGACCCAAAGGAGCCGGACGATAAGAAACAGGAGCAAATCCTAGGAACCGTCCGCGCCGCCCTTGGCACTTTGGTGCAACCATCTGACTCTGGCATTAAACCCGCATACGCCGGATGAGGCAATAATTTGCAGCGTCGATGCCGCAATTCAGCTAACATAATCAGCATGTTATTTCGGATCGAATGAGGCCGTCATGGCGAACCCGGCGGGTAAATCGTATGATGGCGCTCTCAGGCTCGATTTCGACCGCCGATTGTTGCTTCACTTTCGCGGATCGGTGGTTACCTCCGACGCAGGCTTGCTCGCATACCGGGAACTGGACGACGCGCTGTGCCTCAGCGCGATGGCGGGTGATGCGCTCTCCGACGCACGCACTGGCAAGAATGGCCGGCATGCACTCGTCGGGATGTTGCGGCAATCCATATTTGGGCGACTTGCCGGATATGAAGACGTGAACGACGCTCAACGCCTGCGCCATGATCCCGCGATGCGGTGGATAGTCGGCGGAAAGGCGGCCTCGGATGCAGCGGCTTCGCCGAGCCAGATGGGCCGCTTTGAGACGCGCTGGCTCACGGCGGAAAAGAACCTTTCGGCGCTCGCTGATCTCTCCGGCAAATGGATCGACAGCGTTCATGGTCGCCGTCCGCCGAGAGGTATCTTGCTCGACATGGATTCGAGCGTGAGCCCGACGCATGGCGAACAGGAACACAGTGTCTGGAACGGTCACTATGACTGCACCTGCTATCATCCGCTGTTCGTTTTCAACCAATATGGCGATTTGGAACGCTGCGCCCTGCGCCCCGGCAATGTTCACAGCGCCGATGGATGGGAGGCGGTGCTGAAGCCGGTCGTGGCGCGGTATCAAGGCAAGGTCTCACGCATTTATTTCCGCGCCGACGCCGGCTTCGCAAACCCCGAAGTTTACGAATATCTGGAGGCAGAACGGATCAAATATGCGATCCGTCTGCCCGCCAATCACATCTTGCAAGAGAGGATCGGCTATCTGCTCAAACGCCCGGTTGGTCGCCCGTCCAATGACGTCTGCCGATCCCATGCAAGTTTCACCTATCAAGCGGGAAGCTGGTCGCAGCCGCGCCGGGTGATCGCCAAGGTCGAATGGCATCCGGGCGAGCTTTATCCGCGCGTCGGCTTCATCGTGACGAACATGGCGCGCTCCGCCGAGAATGTCGTCGCCTTCTACAACAAGCGCGGCACGTGTGAGCAATGGATCAAGGAAGGAAAAGGCGCAATCAAGTGGACCCGGCTATCATGTCGGTCGTTCGCTGCTAACGCCGTCCGTCTCCAGCTTCATGCGCTGGCCTACAATCTCGGTAATTTTCTGCGCACGCTGGCGACGCCCGAACCGATAAAGGATTGGTCACTGACGAGCCTGAAGGAAAAGCTGATCAAGATCGGCGCGAAGATCGTGAGCCATGGCCGCTATGTCGCGTTTCAGATGGCCGAAGTCGCCATTCCGAAAAATCTCTTCGCGGACATCCTACGAATGATCGCCGACCTGCGGCCGCCGCAGAAATGTCACTGTTGGGTATCCCATTTCTTATAACTGCTGCACGATGACCGTCAATGGGGCCGGTGCGGTCGCGATCGGCTTGCCCACCAAGTATTGCGCCAGCCAAGCGCGTGCCGTGGCGTCGCCGGCCTTCGCCGCTGCCACCGTCGCGCCCACGACGTCGCGCCACTCTTCCAGCGGCACGGCATCCAGCAGCACGCCCATGTAGTCGGCTTCGGTGCGTCGATGGGTGAAGGTGCCTTTGATGTAACTCTGTTTCTTGCGCGCCATGCTCTTACCCTCAGTGCAACCGATAGCGTTTTGACACCAGCGTCCAGGCTTTGCGCTCGGCGTCGTCGCCGACAAGCTTAGTAGGTCGACCTCGAAAAGATTGACGTCGATCTTCAATCCGGTTGCCGCCTGCGTGGCGTCGCTATGCAGGACCGCGCCGGCGTTTCGGCATATGTCGGCGATCTGCTTCAACGGCTGTATCGAGCCGATTTCGTTGCTGACCAACATCACCGATACGAATGCGGTGTTTTCGTCGATAAGGTCATTAAGAGCTTCAATATCGATATGCCCGGACGGATGCACGGGCGCATGAACAACTTCGTATCCAATGCGCGAGAGCTGACGCGATGACTCAAGAACGCATTTGTGTTCGATCGCGCTGATAATGACACGGGTGCGTGTCATTTCTGCGCAGTTGAGAAATCCGAGAATGGCGAGATTATTCGCTTCCGTCGCGCCTGAGGTGAAGACGATTTCGTCGGTGTCGGCCCCGATCAGGTCAGCAATATTCTGCCGCGCCTCCTGAACCGCTTCATCGGCTCGCCACCCGAAGGCATGGTCGGACGAGTGTGGATTGCCGAATTCTGTATACCAAAACGGTGACATTGCCTCGACCACGCGTGGGTCTGTCGGCGTCGTCGCCTGATGATCGAGATAGATCGACCCTGTCGTCATCGATTTTGGTCTTTCTTCGATCCGGGCCCACGGCCCACTGGCGATATCCGCCAGTCGTTGACGTACGAATAAAGAACGCCAATGAGGCGCCACAAAAACTCCGGAAAAGCCTCGAAATTGTAGCACGGGTGCGTGAATGCACGGAGAAGCCCGCCCGGTGGTTTCGTTAAGTCCTGACTGGCATGAGGCCGCAGACCGATGCGCTTTGTCCTTAGGGTTCTCTACGATGCCATCATGCGCTTTTCTGAAGATGACGGTTGGGCCATTGCGAGTCACATCGCTCTATCGATCCTGACTTCGCTGTTCCCGTTCCTGATCTTTGTGACCGCGCTCCCCGATGAAGTGGCACACATTCTATTGCAGACCTGGCCGCAGCAGGTAGCGGCACCCATAGCGAACGAGATCCACAATGTGTTGACGCAAACACGGAGTGGTCCCCCCACAATAGGTGTCATTCTGGCGATCTACTTTTCGTCGAGTGGTGTCGGAGCAGTCCGGATCGGGCTCAACCGCGCCTACAACGTCCGCAACTCCCGGCCGTGGTGGTTGTTGCGGCTTAAATCCATAACGTGATCCCATATTACCCCGGCCCCTGCCTGACGTGGAGCTTCGACGCCGGCCTGTTTCTGCAGGTAGCCGATGATGCCGAAGAGGTTGCGGGCTTGCGGATTGCCGCGCGGGCCGAACATGCGTCAGCTCCTTGAAGCTCCCCGTCAATGCCATCTCTTGTCTCCGTTCATCATCATCGCGCCCTTCCGCGACGACCTCAAGTCCCCGTAGCCACCCCTACCCCAGCAACGGCAGCCAGCAAGAGGCGGCGGGGTTATGGGGGCTTTCCTTCCGCCCGATCGAGCCCTGCCGTGATGCGAATGTCTTTGATCAACTTAAACAGGTGGCGGCTATCGGTAACAGACGGAATAAATCCAAAGTGCAGGTAGAACGATGCAGCGGAATCGTCTTTTGCATGGACAGCAAGAGCGCGCGCTCCGGCGATATCGGCAGCTTGCAGCGTGCGGCCCAAGGCATCGAGGAGCAGCCCTGCCCCCAGGCCCCGGCCTTGCCAGTCGCTGTGCACGGCGAGCCGCGCCAGAACGAGAAGCGGTATCGGATGACGCGGCATCCCTTTGACAACGCGCTCCGGGGCGTCAGCATGCTGAATTTGACCCACAACGAGCGTGTAGAATCCGACAATCGTCTTGTCGCTTACACCGACGTAAGTTTGGGATGAATTCGCTTGCTGCGCTTGCAGCGCGTGGCGAATAAGAAAGCGGTCGAGTTCCGCTTGACCGCAGGTGAATTCTTCTACCGCATGAATCCGTTGCAACTTTTCGACGCGCAGCGAATTCGTCACGGCTTGGGGTCAAAGACGGACGGTTCGCGGAATAGCCGTTCGAGGCGCGGATGACGGCGCGGCGGCGCGTCGAGAGCGGCGACAAAAGCTTCCCAACGCTTCGCGTCGAGCGTGAAGATGCGCCGGTCAGCCAGCCGCTCTTCGGCTTCGCTGAGCGCGGTTTCGAGCACGAACTCGCTCACGGATTTGCGCGCCGCCGTTGCCGCAGCTTGCAAGGTCTGCTTGGCGGACTTGCTGAGCCGCAAGTCGAGCTTTTCGGTTCTATTCGTAGGCTGAGCCATATTCACATCTTACGCGTCTTGCCTGACAATGTCAAGACAGACATTATAACCGGCTGATTTATTGTGACTTATTATGGCCGCCACAGATCATAGCCTCGCAGGCGGCCTCTCATGTGGGGACGCTGACCGGTCCCGCTTGCGATCAACGCAGCTCGCTTCCGCGCGTCCCTGAAGGTCCGCTTGTGCAGCTCCGGCCCGCCGAGGCGGCGCGCCTTGCGGCGCGGCGTTTGACCGCTCGGCACACAGGTCTCAGGCCCCTTTTGCCCCACGAGGCCGCAATCGCGCGGCCTGCGGTGGTGGAACTCTATCCGTCGCCATGGAGCTGTAACTTTCGAGCGCGAGGAACGCAGAGGCGATTAGCACGACCCCACAGCGTCGCGGCCTAGCTTTCGCGCACCGTCCGAAGCGGCAGCCTTGCGGCCTCTCTCAAGACCAACCTGACGCCGCCAGAGTGCGCCCTGGCTCAGGTTGAAGGAAGGATTTTGGGGGTGCGTAATTTCTCGGCCGCTCTCGCTCGCTTGTTGCGATGGCGTTGCGACAGGGCATCCCCCGGCTTCCCTTGCATTGTGCCAAACATAGCATGGGAAATTGGGCACACATCGGCGTGCCGGCATTCGCCTTTTGAGGCCTCTTGGCATGACGCACCAAAAAATAACGAAGCCCCGGCAAATGACCGGGGCTGTGTCGCGGATGCGAGCCATGTCTCCTGAATGCCGCACGCTGTAGAGCTGCACCACATCGCGACATCCACTATACCTAATCCCGCATACGCCGGATGAGGCAATAATTTGCAGCGTCGATGCCGCGATTCAGCTAACATAATCAGCATGTTATTTCGGATCGAATGAGGCCGTCATGGCGAACCCGGCGGGTGAATCGTATGATGGCGCTCTCAGGCTCGATTTCGACCGCCGATTGTTGCTTCACTTTCGCGGATCGGTGGTTACCTCCGACGCAGGCTTGCTCGCATACCGGGAACTGGACGACGCGCTGTGCCTCAGCGCGATGGCGGGTGATGCGCTCTCCGACGCACGCACTGGCAAGAATGGCCGGCATGCACTCGTCGGGATGTTGCGGCAATCCATATTTGGGCGACTTGCCGGATATGAAGACGTGAACGACGCTCAACGCCTGCGCCATGATCCCGCGATGCGGTGGATAGTCGGCGGAAAGGCGGCCTCGGATGCAGCGGCTTCGCCGAGCCAGATGGGCCGCTTTGAGACGCGCTGGCTCACGGCGGAAAAGAACCTTTCGGCGCTCGCTGATCTCTCCGGCAAATGGATCGACAGCGTTCATGGTCGCCGTCCGCCGAGAGGTATCTTGCTCGACATGGATTCGAGCGTGAGCCCGACGCATGGCGAACAGGAACACAGTGTCTGGAACGGTCACTATGACTGCACCTGCTATCATCCGCTGTTCGTTTTCAACCAATATGGCGATTTGGAACGCTGCGCCCTGCGCCCCGGCAATGTTCACAGCGCCGATGGATGGGAGGCGGTGCTGAAGCCGGTCGTGGCGCGGTATCAAGGCAAGGTCTCACGCATTTATTTCCGCGCCGACGCCGGCTTCGCAAACCCCGAAGTTTACGAATATCTGGAGGCAGAACGGATCAAATATGCGATCCGTCTGCCCGCCAATCACATCTTGCAAGAGAGGATCGGCTATCTGTCGGATAGGTGTCTTCTGCGGCCTTGAGGGCAACATTGGCCGCCGGGCGGTCACCCCGCAACAAGCGCCATTCGCCGACATAGAACTGTGCTTCGCAACGATCGTCGGGTTTGGTCGCAGCGGCAAGAGTTGTTTCGGGCGTCAAGCGGCCAAGGAATAATTCGACAAGTGGATAGGGCCAGTTCGTTTGTTTGAGTTTCTTCGCATTGGTCTCGAGTTCTGCGGCAGCGGTCTGGTCTCCTAAACGCGTGCGTGCAAGGTAGAGGCACAGCACCGCATAAGCAGAATCGGGATTGAGCATGATCGCCGTATTGTAATCAGCGATAGCTCTGTCGTAGTCCTGCAGGGCGGCATACACTCGGCCGCGGACATAAAAGGCAGTGGCCCGCGCAGAATCGAGCGTGATCGCCTCGCTTAAGTCGTTGAGGGACATTTTATAGTCCCCCATGGCAGCGTGCGCGAGGCCGCAATTCAACCAGGCAGAGTAGCCAGAGGGATAAAGTTCGATCGCTCGGTCGAAGTCCTTGAGGGCGCGGAGATTGTCCCCCTTGGCAGCGTATGCGAGGCCGGGATTGACGTAGGCAGATGCGGCATTGGGATCGAGCCGGATCGCACGGCTGGCTTCCGCGATGGCGCGATCGTAGTCCTTCAATCCTCGGGATGGCGGCAATGACGGCCCCTGCCCCGGCGTTCTCTGCTTTAAATATGTATGAATACGCTCTACCTGATCTTTATCCGATAGAAGACCGGAATCTGCGAGGAACGCCAGGTTCGCGGCAGCTTTGTCCGGATCTGCTGTCTTGATCATCTCTAGCACCAACAATGCCTCGGACTTGCTCCTCTCAAGCTCGCGCGTCTCTCTCGCACGCTCGGTGTCGGAGGCCCGCTGTAATGAGCCGTTGACAAAGGCAAGAACGATATTGCCCAGACCCGCGAAGGCGACAGTGAATATCGCGATGACGAGCGGGTTGGCCCAACGAGACCGATCTTGCTCGACCTTCTTGAGGGCAGTCTCTCCCTGCCACTGCTCTCGTTCGAAATTGAAGCGCTCTCGATCCAGATCGAGGCGCTTCTGTTCAACATCTTGATCCGGCATCTTGCCTTCAGTTTTTGGACAAATTAGAGCCTACTTCGATCTAGGGCCTAAGGTAATGGGATCAGGTGTTGGAATCGATAGTGATTATCAGCGATGGCCGTTGTCAATCGGGCAACCGCCAAATGACAGTTGCATTTACTCCTGGCAAACATCTGCGAGATACCCATGATATTGGCTCGCTCCCGCCATGTTGCGCAGATCAAGACTTTTGGCGTTCTCTTTCACCCTTGATTTCCAAGCGCTTTTTCGGTGCATAAATCAGGTGCAAAATGCCGCCCCTGAATGGCGTGGCCGCTCAGAGCTCGACGTCGCGCACAGGCGCGCGAACGCCGCGCGGCAAGATCATCTCGCCTTCGAAAACTCGCTGCAGGTCGATCATGCGCACCAACATGGCGCGGCGGGGGTCGAAGGGCAGGTCTTCAAATCCCCATCGCGCGTAGAAGCCCCGCACATTGTCATCAAGCGGATGCGTGACGACGCCCATGCTGCCAATGCTTTCGGCGGCATTCAATGCCGTCTTGAGCGCGAACAGGAGGAGGGACACGGCGTGCCCTTGTCCCTGATAGTCCTTGTCCACCGCGAGTTGACCGAGCAGCGTGACGGGCAGGGGATCGGGGCGGTTGCGTTGTTTCGGCTTGGGAAGAAATGCGCGCTCGATTTGCGCGGCGCTTAGGGTGACGTAGCCGACGATCCGTCCCGATGTGGCGTCGGTGACGACGGTGACGCGCGAAGCCCCGCTTGCCTGATTGGCCCAGGCGTGGCGGCGGAACCAGAGGTTGAGCGTCTCGCGCCCGCAATCGAAGAGATTCCGGTCATCGCTCTCGGCGAGCGGACGTGGCGGCGTTACCGCCACCCGTCACCTTTCCCAAGACGGGGTTCGGCGCGCGAGTTCGGCGAGCGCGGGGGTCGCTTCGGCGGGGCGCTTGACCCAAGCTTCGAACGCCTCCCAGTCTTTGGCCGGAATCGTGACGATGGTTCGGTTGAGCACATCGGCCTCGGCGAACTCAAGAGCCTTGCGGCGCATGAAGTCGCTGAGATTGGTGTGCGCCAGTTCCGCCGCCGCTTCAAGGATGGCGCGCTCGTCGGGATTGACCCGGACGCTCACAACCGAGGTGGTGTTGGAGGAGTTTGTCATGTGTATGACAGTAGCACACAGTCGGGCAATTTGCAACCCTTGCCAAGCTCCCGTCTATATGTGATAATAACCTTTATCATACACGGTTCTGCAGAGGGGTATGATGGATCAATCGGCGTTTCTGGCGCAGTTGGCCGAGCTTTCTTTTCTGAGCCATTCACATCCGGACGAACCAGCACTGCGCGAGGTATGGGCGATGAGTGTCGCTGATATCCCTCTAGAAGAAATCGATGCAGAGGCGCGCAAGGATCCGGTTCCCAAAGAGCCTCGCGCAGAGGAGTTGCCTCAGACGATCCTCTATGAGGAGGATAACGAGCAGGCGAAGAAGATGAGGAGCGATCTGCTAACGCTCAAGCCGGGGCTCTGGGGTGTGAGCATTGATCTCAAAGAGCTTTGGCTGCGCGTTCGGCACTGGTGGAACAACCGGCGATGAACCAGCTGGTTCCCATCACGGCTCGCGCCCCCGCCCTCATCGCCGCCGCTGGTGAGCGCGCGCAGACGCGCTTTTGGGAATTCTTCGTCTCCAACATCCGCAACCCGCACACGCGCCGCGCCTATGGCCGCTCGATTGCGGAATTCCTCGAATGGTGCGAGCAGCACGGCCTCGCCTCGATCATCGACGTGGAGCCGCTTCACGTCGGCGCTTACATCGAGGCCGCGACCCGCAGCCACAGCGCGCCGACCGCCAAGCAGAAACTCGCCGCGATCCGCATGTTGTTCGATTGGCTCGTCACCGGCCAGATCGTGCCGACCAATCCGGCGGCGAGCGTGCGCGGCCCGAAGCATATCGTCAAAGTCGGCAAGACGGCGGTGCTCGATGTAACGGAGGCGCGCATATTGCTCGACAGCATCGATGTGACGACGCAAGCGGGTTTACGCGACCGCGCCTTGATCAGCTTGATGGTCTATTCCTTCGCGCGCGTTGGCGCGGCGCTCGCAATGAAGGTCGAAGATGTTTACGTGCAGAACCGCCGCCTTTGGGTGCGCTTGCACGAGAAGGGCGGCAAGCGCCACGAAATGCCCTGCCATCACAACCTTGAGACCTACCTTCACGCCTATATCGACGGTTGCGGGTTAGCGAATGACCCGAAGGGCTTGCTGTTTCGCACGATTGGCCGAGGCACGGGCGAGCTCACCCTAACCCCCCTGCCCCAGCCCAATGCCTATGCCATGATCCGGCGGCGCGCGATGGCCGCCGGCATCGCTACGAAAGTCGGCAATCACAGCTTCCGCGCGACCGGCATCACCGCCTATCTCAAGAACGGCGGGACGCTCGAAAAGGCCGCTTCCATGGCGAACCACGCCTCGACGCGCACGACGCAACTGTACGACCGCCGACGCGACGAGATGAGCCTCGACGAGGTGGAGCGCGTCGTGATTTGAAGTGGGCTCACCGACCACCAGAAGCGCGAGGCGATCAACCGCCGCGATCATGGCGAGGAGAGACGCTGGCCGCAGTTACATCGTGTCCGGCTGGACGATTTCGAGGCTTTCACCTTTGCTTCTCGCGGCGAGTCACGCCGCGCCGAGCGGCGACGCGGAGATCAGTTTTGTTCAAAAGGGATACCTTGCTTGTTCAGAAAATCTAAAAATCGCGGGTCAACCGAAAGAAATCTAGTCGCCTCAAAATCTGAGTAGGTCGTGATTTTTAATGGGGTGTAAACCGGCGGCCCCTCCACCAAGCTGGATATTGTTCCGCCTATTTGCCCTGTTTCCCGTTGAAGTCCACTCGCCCACAAACGATGCGCCTCAATGACCTCGCGCCTTCGGGTTGCATCAACTTGGATGTTTGGCATCGTCTGATCCTACTTCGTGCTCCGCTTGCAACCGATCCAAAGGGCCGGCTAAACCCTCTGTATCGACCGGTCTATTGGATTTACGTGTACGATTGGCTTCGCGTTCTTCTGAGCAAAGATAACAACATCACCGGTTCCACCTCCTCCTTCGGTCTGCTTGCCATCCCATACGGCAAGCATCATGTCGCTCTTCTCGACAATGGTCTTTCCAGCTTCAAAGAAGGCTCGCTCATCGTCACCGCACCAATTGAGTTGCGTTGCCTTGCATTGATGGCGGAGCCGGCGATATCTTGCCAGATCATCGCCCCTAAAATACCGCTCATAGCCTCGCACGGGAATCACAGCCAGAACCGGGATGCCAAGATCGAGGGCCACCTCGGCGAACACTTGGTCGCTGCCGGCCGCGAGCGAGGAAAGACACTGCTCGACGCCGACAATCTTTGACAGCTCGACCCGGATCGTATTTTTGACCCACGACCAGTCGATCCCGTCGCGACTTTGGTGGCCAGTTATGCCAATCCGCATGATCAGATGCGGCCGTCGTTCACGAGCTTCAGGTAGAACCGCCCGAGATCGGTCAGCACCACATGCCCTGAACGCTCGGCTGTCCAATATAGATCATCGCCGACTTTTGGCCGGAGTAAACCCGCGATCTGGAGCCGTTTGAATTTTTTGAAGATCGCTACGTTTTCCGGCTTTGCGCAGCCCTGGTGCGTTTCCTCATAGGTCATATCAAGCCGATACTCGTGGGCCGCAGTCGGGAAAAATGTCCGCATCTCTCTGAGTAGGGAGTCGGGAACCGCTGGCTCGCAAACTCTCACTGGTTCAAGGTGCGCCGCGTGGGATTTGTAGAGGGGGCGCTGAAGAACCCAGGGCCGCTTCGGCATAGGCGTAGATCGACGCGGCCGAGACCTGCCCCCGGACGTTAGCAGCGCCGCCTCTCAGAGCACCCAGCACGAGCTTGGTAAAGACGCCATGGCCGCCGATCTCCATAGATGCCTGCGTGGGTCGCGAGGCGGCTAAGATGGTGACCCCTTCGCGTAGGATTGCCTTGTTTTCGAGGCCGCCGGCCTGCAGGCTAGCCGGGTTTCTGGCGGAACCGCTAAAGCAACAATCCAGGATAAGCAGGACAGTCTTGGCGGATGAATTGTTGGCCATGTCGACCAAATCTTGCATCGCCAAGCCGGGATCGTCCGATGTTCCCTCCTGGGTGAAAAGATACACGCCGACCTCGGTCGGCGTGCCATGCCCAGAGAAGTAGAAGAGTACGTCGCCACGAAAATCCTGAAACAGCTCGCGCCATTGCTGGCGTAAAAGCCCTCGGGTCACCGGCTGCAATCCTGGGCTAGTCAGCAGCCTGCACTCGAAATTAACGCTGTCGTCGCCATTGCGCGCCAGCACCTCTGCCGTAGCCTAGGCGTCCGGGACGCAGCTTGTCAGCGAAGTGACGTGATCGTAGTTGTTGATACCTACGAGCAGAGCGCGCTTAGGCATGGGCATTCAAACTCAGAGGCCATCGAGAAACGACTTGATGTTGTCCCATGTCCACCCGGCCTTCTTCACGCCAGTGTACTCGGTTGGAAGGGTCGGGGGACGGTCATCGATCGGTATAGATGGCGATGACAGGGACGCTTTCCTCTTTCGCGGTTTTGACCTCCCAAACCGCGCCGACGGCCTTGGCAGTATTTTTGCTCACGAAGGCAATCATGCCATCGCATCCTTTGATGCGGGAGCGATACTGTGTCTTCCACTTTTCGTCGAAAGGTTCATTGATCGACATGTTGGTGAACTCGAACGGTCTCTTACCGAGCTTCGCTTGCCCAACAAGACGTTCTTTCGCCCATTTGTCGTCGATGGCGAAGCTGATGAAAATACGATTTTTGGTAGCCAAGTTCGCCCCCCTATCGTATTGAGCCTAGACACACGACACAACCATAGCAAGAGCTGAAATAGTACCTCAACCGACTGTATTAAAGGCCGATTGTGCGCTCCTACAACGTCCTGGACGATTTCGAGGCTCCGGCAACCCTCTCTCTGCGCCGAGTGCGTCGTTGAAACCGGCACACTCGAAAGCACCGTTATGACCCTGCAGAAGCCAACGGTTCCAGTCATATTTGTCAGTTACGCCCGACGCCCTGCGTGGACAGGATCCGGTTGGGGAGCGCAGTGCGGTTCGAAAGGCGCCGAACATGGCCGATCTTGCTTCTGATTATCTCGAACGCCATGCCGTTCCCAAGAAGCGCCCTAAGAGCGTTCGAGATGATCGGGGTATGTTGGAGAACGTTATCCTCCCCGCGGTTGGAACCAAGAAGGTTGCGTCAATCGACCGCCGGGAAGTCGAGTCGATGCACCTCCGTCTGAACGACCGCCCATATCAAGCAAACCGGGTGCTCGCCTTGATCTCGAAAATGCTCAATTTGGCCGTCGAGTGGGGTTGGAGGCGCGACAATCCTGCCAGGGGAATCCAGCGGTATCGAGAGGAAAAGCGTGACCGATGGCTCACGGACGAAGAGCTTTCGCGCCTGGTCCGCGTATTGGAGGACCATCCGAACGCGCGCGCGGCCAATGCTGTTCGACTGCAGTTATTGACAGGTGCGCGCATGGGCGAGGTGCTCAAGGCGTAAGCGCGGTCTAGAGACCGCCTTGCATTGTTTGAGCTGATTGGGCTGTTTGTGCGTTCCAAGTTCGGAGCGCCGAATGGTCAGCCAAAGTGATGCGGATACGAGCAGTCATACGACCGGTCGTATGAGTAGTTCGAAGGCGCGTGTTCAAATTGTCGGGCGCGTTTCGGGACGGCGCAACTGGACGGTGGAGCAGAAGCTCGCGATCATTGGCGAAGCCTTCACGTCGGGTTCATCTGTGGCGAGCACGATTGAGTGGCACGAGATCAGCAGCGGCCAGCTTTATACATGGCGTCGGCAATTGCTTGACGGTGAACTTGGCGGAGTTCGCAACGGCAATCTGGCGCAGCAAAACGGACTGGGATTTGCGCGGGTCGAACTTGCGCCACCGTGCGAAACGCCTGCGCTGCCACCAGCCTTGACAATGACATCGTCGCCATCGTCGAAAGGCGCGTGCGAGAGGTCTGACGATCGCTGTGGGGTGATAGAGATCGAGCTTCGCTCCGGCGTGCGTGTGTGGGTTCGCGAAGGGGCCGACGGCGCATTGCTGACATCCGTTCTCGATGCACTGGGCGCTCGATGATCGCGTTGCCGGCGCACGGGCGCGTTTATCTGGCCTGTGGCTCAACCGACATGCGGCGCGGCTTTGATGGCCTGGCTGTCATGGTGCAGGAAGTCTTGATGCAGGATCCGCATTCGGGCGCACTGTTCGCGTTCAAGGGCAAGCGCGGCGATCTAATCAAGCTGTTGTGGTGGGATGGTCAGGGTCTGTGTTTGTTCGCCAAGCGTCTGGAAAAGGGACGCTTCATCTGGCCGATGGCGGCGACGGGAACCGTATCTCTGTCGGCGGCGCAACTGGCGATGCTGCCTGAAGGCATTGACTGGCGCGCGCCCGTGCGGAGCTGGCATCCCCAACTTGCGGGTTGAAAAAGCATTGAATTGCTTGGTTTTTCTGGCATTTTTGGCCGTTTATGATACAAGTTTTGGGTGCCAGACAACGCTGCCTCGCTTCCCGATGACATTGAATCCTTGCGCCGCCTCGTGGCTGCGCAACGCTCTGAGCTCGACGGCGAACGCGCCGCGCGGATGGCGGTGGAAGGCGCACTTCTCAGCCGCGATTTGTTGATCGAGAAACTTAAAGTTCAGATCGCGCGATTGAAGCGGATGCATTTTGGCCGCTCTTCGGAAAAGCTGGCGAGCGAGATCGCCCAGCTCGAACTAGCGCTGGAGGAACTGGAGACGGCGGAAGCCGAATTGCCGCGGCTCCCGGCATCGTCCATCCGCGAACGCAAGACGCCAGATAGATCACTGCCCGCGCATTTGCCGCGTGAAGAAATCGTGCATCTGCCGGCGAGTGGCGATTGCGTGTGCCCTGCATGCGGCGGCACTCTTCGCCGTCTCGCGGAAGACGCCGATGAAACGCTCGACATCGAACCCGTCGTCTTCAAGGTCGCGCGGCACATTCGTCCGAAGTTCTCCTGCCGGGTGTGCGAGAAGAGCGTGCAGGCATCAGCGCCTGACAAGGCCATCGCGCGGGGCAAGGCGAGCTTCCGCGTGATTGGACACATCATCGTCTCCAAGTATGATCATCATCTTCCGCTGTATCGCCAGGCCGAGATGATGGCGGCTCAGGGCATCGATATCGACCGCTCGACGCTGGCGGGCTGGACCGGTCAGGGCGCGGCGTTGCTTGATCCGATCGTGGCGCGCATCAGGGAAATGGTTTTGTCAGCGTCAAAGCTCCACACCGACGACACGCCCGTGCCCATGCTCGATCCCGGCAATGGCAAAACGAAGACCGCGCGGTTGTGGGTCCATGCCATTGATGATCGCGCGCATGGCGGGCTGGCAAAACCCGCCGTCTGGTTCGCTTTCACCACCGACCGGCGCGCTGAACATCCCAAATCGATGCTGAAAGATTTTCGCGGTCATCTGCAAGCCGACGCCTATCCAGGTTATGACGATCTCTACCGCACGGGACGCATCGTCGAAGTTGCCTGCTGGGGACATGCACAGCGCAAGATCTTCGATCTGCATGAAAACAGGCCACTGCCGTGACGACTGAACTGCTGGAACGGATTGCGCGCCTCTACAGTGTGGAGGAAGAGGTGCGTGGACAACCGCCCGACACAAGACGCGCGACGCGGCAGGCACGATCAAAGCCGCAACTCGACGAACTGAAAGCCCGCATGGAGGAGATCCGTGCCAAGCTTTCGGCGAAAGGCGCGCTTGCCGTCGCCATCTTACGCGCTTAAACGCTGGCCGGCGCTGATCCGCTATTGCGAGAACGGGCGTCTGGAGATCGACAATCTTATTGCCGAACGCGCGCTTCGAGGCGTCGCCATCGGGCGTCGCAACTGGCTCTTCGCTGGCTCAAAGGCGGGTGGCGAACGAGCAGCGGCAATCTACACCATCATCGAAACTTGCAAACTGAACGGCGTCGAACCCTTCGCCTACATCAGCAGCGTCATCCAGAAGATCGCCGAAGGATGGCCCAACAGCCGCATCGATGAACTCATGCCATGGGCCTGGAGCCCCGTCGCTCAGCAGAAAGCCGCATGACGATCTGCGGTCTTCAGACCACGCTTACAGAGGGCGTTGCGCGCTTCGCCTTTGTTGAGGCCGGCATTGGTTCTCCGGCGCAAGGCGGGGTCGCTGATCCAGTCGAGTGTGAACAAGGTGCGTTCCAGGCGGCCGATTTCGCGTCAGGATGTCACGAGTGCTCGTGATCCTGGCGATTGTCGCCTCAGCGCTGGTCATCGGATATCATTTTGTCTATCCGACCATTTCCTATCACGCTCGTCTGTCCGTCCTGGTCGATCGCGGCGGGCAAACGATGGTCGGCTCCTCCGTTGTCGAAATCAGCGTAATCTCGTTCCCTACCTTCGGAGGTCTCTTGGACGAAGGAGTCGAACTTCGTTCGCGTGGAGAAGCGGCGTTCCTCGACCTGGGCGACGGGAAGAACCTGATTGCGCTGCTCGGAATGGGAGGGTTCTCTCACGATGATATTGTCAAGATCGCTCAGACAACATTCTTCGGTGAGGCTTACGGGCCGAAGATTTCGACGCTTGGCTCAACGGCTCGCCCGGCGCGGACGCTGCGGCCGGCCTCCGAAAGCGCGCTGCTTGAATGGCCGGTGTCGCGGCGCGTGAATCGCGCCGGCGTCGGCGAGGATGATCCGACGATTATTGAAAAGGCGGAAGCGGCTTAGTTGGCGCGGCTCGCGTCAGATGCCCTCTGCTTTTCGATAACAAGTCGACCGTGAAATCGACGAAGGTTCGCACCTTGGCGGCCCTTAATTGGCGAGAGGGATAGAGCGCATAACGAGGAAACAATTCGCCTGGCCAGTCCGGAAACAAGTCGATCAGTCTGCCCTGCTTAAGCAGGTCCGTCGAACCCAGCTGCATGATCTGCGCGATTCCGACACCGGCTTCGCAGGCGCTAAGCATCGCACCGACATCCGAAACCATAAGGCGGGCCGACGGCTTGACCGGCAAGACTTCCTTGCCGTTGCGGAATTCCCATTCGAACGGACAGGCATTGGCCGCGTCGTAAAAATCGATGCAAGGCAGCTTCGCCACTTCGGAAGGGTGCTTCGGCCGTCCGTGGCGCTCGGTGTAGGCAGGTGAGGCGACCGTAAGAATGCGCGTTTCGATCAGCTTGCGCGCAATCAGCGATCCGCCCGGCGGCTCGCCGAACCGCAGCGCGAGATCGAACCCGTCCGCAACCAGATCGCCGATATGGTCACGCATGATGAGTTCAAGGCGTACCTGCGGATGGCGATCAAGAAAGCTGGCAACCTGGGCGGCGAGCACAATGCGCGAAAAGAACGGATCGACATTGACCCGAAGGCGGCCTCGTACGGTGCCCGCCGAGCCCGAGGCCGTCATTGCTGCCTGCTCAATGCCGTCCAGATGCGGCCCAACCTCCTCATAGAAGCGCCGCCCTTCATCGGTGAGGGTCATGGTGCGCGTGGTGCGCGCAAGCAACCGGACGCCAACGCGCGCTTCCAGCCGCGTGATCGCCCGACCGACCCCGGACGAGGTTAGGCCCAGCGCCGCGGCGGCGCGGGCCATGGAGCCGGCTTCGACAACGGCCATAAGGACCGTCACATCGGAGAGGAGACGGCCGTCATAGGGCATCGCCATTCCTGATTCCAAATCCGCAGTCTATGGACTTTTCGGCGCTGGAATCAAGATAAAAGGCGTGGCAACTTATCTTTCGAGGCAGGGCGTCTTCGCCCTCCTGCGAACTCATCGAGAGGCAGAGCAGCACCGCGCGCTAGGCGCATCGGTCGTGCACGCGCCGGAATCGGAGATAGGACATGGCCGCAGCATTGACTGCACTGATCGTTGGCGCCTCGCGCGGGTTGGGCTTCTCGCTGGCCGAGGAATGGCTGAAGCGCAACGCGCACGTCATCGCCACTCAACGCGGTCCGTCTCGCGAACTCGTCACGCTTCAAGTCCGATATCCGGGTAGCCTGGAAATCGAGACCGTCGATATCGCCGACGCAGCTGCCGTGCGCGCCTTGCGCCAAAGGCTTAATGGACGCCGGCTCGACGTGCTCTTCGTCAATGCCGGCATCTGCAAGGCGAACGAAGAGACGCCCTCGACGGTCGATGAAGAGGACTTCGTCGACATGATGCTGACGAATGCGCTGAGCCCGATGCGCTTCGTCGAACTTTATGAAGACCTCGTGCCCGGTAGCGGCGTGATCGCCGTCATGACCTCCGAGCTCGGCAGTATCGCCAGTAACAGAGGTTTCTGGGAGCTCTTCAAGGCCGCTCTCAACATGCTGATGAAATGCTTTGTGAATAAGCATGGAATAAGGACCCCGCTTTTGGGGTGATTTGCATCCAATCGGGACCCCGGGGCTGAGGGTCCACAGTGGCCTCCTGGATTTTGGGAGGCCGAGATTGGAATGCTGGTTGTGGAAACGATCGCCAAGATTCGCCGGGCGTTTTTTGTTCAGAAAAAGCCGATCAAGGAGATTTGCCGGGAGCTGCACGTCTCCAGAAAGGTCGTCCGGAAGGTCATCCGATCCGAAGCGACCGAGTTCCATTACGAACGCTTGACGCAGCCGCTTCCCAAGATCGGACCGTGGCGGGAGCGGCTGGATTCCCTGCTGTTGGAGAATGCAGAAAAATCGGCGCGCGAGCGGCTGACGCTTGTTCGGCTATTCGAAGAACTGCGCAGCCTTGGTTATGCCGGAAGCTACGACGCGGTTCGCCGTTACGCGAAAACGTGGCGCAAGGAACGCGGTGTGGCGCTGGCGCAGGCTTATGTGCCGCTCACCTTTGCTCCCGGCGAGGCCTATCAGTTCGACTGGAGCCATGAAATCGTCGTGCTGAACGGCGCGACGGTGACCGTGAAGGTCGCCCATATGCGGCTCTGTCACAGCCGCATGCCGTTTGTCCGCGCCTATCCACGCGAGACCCAAGAGATGGTCTTTGACGCGCATGACCGCGCCTTTGCCTTTTTCAAAGGCGCCTGCGAGCGCGGCATTTATGACAATATGAAAACCGCGGTGGAGACAATCTTCGCCGGCAAGGACCGGCAATACAATCGCCGCTTCCTTCAAATGTGCGGGCATTATCTCGTCGAGCCAGTGGCCTGCACGCCGGCCTCGGGCTGGGAAAAGGGCCAGGTCGAGAACCAGGTCGGCTTGGTGCGTGAGCGCTTTTTCACGCCGCGCCTGAGATTCAAGAGCTATGACGAATTGAATGCCTGGCTCCTCGACAAATGTGTCGCTTACGCCAAGGCGCATCGTCATCCAGAATGCGCCAGCCGCACGATCTGGGAGGTTTTCGAGGACGAACGGCAAAAGCTCGTGCAACTGCGCGGCCGCTTCGACGGCTTCCATGCAGTGAGCGCGGCGGTGTCCAAGACCTGCCTTATCCGGTTCGATAACAACAAATACTCGGTGAAGGCGCGCGCGGTCGGGCGTCCGGTCGAAATCCACGCTTATGCAGACCGGATCGTCATTCGCCAGGACGGGATCGCCGCCGGCGAACATCGGCGATCCTTTGGCCGCGAAGAGACGATTTACGATCCCTGGCATTACGTTCCGGTTCTGGCCCGCAAGCCCGGCGCTCTGAGGAATGGCGCGCCGTTCAAGGACTGGGTCTTGCCCTCGGCCATGGAGAAAATTCGCCGCAAACTCACCGGCTCCGCCGATGGCGATCGGCAGATGGTGAAAATCCTCGCGGCGGTTCTCGACGACGGGCTGCCGGCGGTCGAGGCCGCCTGTGCCGAGGCGTTGAGCGAGGGCGTCCATTCCGCCGACGTCGTTCTCAACATTCTGGCGCGTCGCCGTGATCCCGGTCCGCCACTCACCATACTCACCCCGGACGCGCTGAAACTCCGGCACGTCCCGCTCGCCGATTGTGCCCGGTACGATCAACTGAGGAGTTCAGGCTGATGGAACGCACGCAAATCTTCGACCTCATGAGCGAACTCAAGCTCTTCGGCATGCGAACCGCCTATGATGATGTGATGGCGGCTGGCATAAAGCGGCAGCACGAGCCGCCACAAATCGTCGGCGATCTTCTTAAGGCCGAAATTGCCGAAAAGCAGGCGCGCTCCATCAAATATCAGATGACCATCGCCAAACTCCCTCTGGCCAAGGACATCGATGACTTCGACTTTGACGGCACGACCGTCAACGAAACCCTGGTGCGTGATCTTTCTGGAGGCGGCTTCATCGCGCAGCAACGCAACGTCGTTCTCGTGGGGGGCACCGGGACCGGCAAGACGCATCTCGCCATTGCCATCGCGCGAAGCTGCATCCGCGCCGGCCTGCGCGGCCGCTTCTTCAATACAGTCGATCTCGTCAATCGCCTGGAGGCCGAAGCACGCGCAGGGCGGCAGGGACGAATCGCCGATTACCTCACTCGCAAGGACTTCACCGTTCTCGACGAACTCGGCTATCTGCCCTTCGCTCAGGCTGGCGGGTGCTCTTCCATCTCGTTAGCCAGCTCTACGAACGCACCTCGGTGATCGTCACGACCAATCTGGCGTTCGGCGAATGGCCGAGCGTCTTCGGCGACGCCAAGATGACGACCGCGCTCCTCGATCGTCTCACCCATCACTGCGACATCGTCGAAACCGGAAATGAAAGCTGGCGCTTCAAAAACCGCGCCTAGCGCTCAAAGCCCCCTCCCACGCCACCGCGCTCGCCCCGGCTGCGCAACCCTGACCAGCTCCGCCGGGGGCGAGCGCTGTCGTTCCTCCCCGCCAAAAGGGGTACCTTTTGCACACCGATCCGGGGTCCCGATTCAATGCTGTTTGACAATGCTTCTCGGGCCGCCATGCCGGCGACCCGCGCGCCCTTCTGCTGGTCGCGCCGGGCTGGGTTCGGACAGACATGGGGACGTCGGCGGCCACTCTGTCGGTCGAGGAGAGCATCCCGCTCGTAGTGGAAAGCGTCGAGCGCAGCCGCGGGAAGGCCGGCCTGCGCTTCATCGACCGAAACGGTCGAACAGTGCCCTGGTGAAATCAACAACAACGGAGGAAGTCATGGATACGATCACCACCCAAGATATCAGCATCCCGCAGGCGGCCTGATTTTCCCTACCGGAGAGGGGCGGTTTTCGCATATCTACCTGAGCTGAGTCAGGAACCGATATTTTTTGAAGGCTTTGTGAGGAAATAGGGGGAAAGATTCCACGATCCCCTTAGAGTGCGTTTTGGAACAGATTCTGCGATGACCCCCATAAGCCCCATTCTGTCCAGTCGCGGCGTGTTGCAGATGTTTTGATATTTGCACTTCCACCCGCGCCAGTTACAGGGCGGGGCCTGATCTCCCGCGTCCACGCACGCGCCCTTTCCGGTATTTCAGCCGATGATCCCGTCCTTCTCAAAGCAGACGCGTCACACTCCCGCCGCGCGTTCCAACTCGGCAGCGTCCAGCTTCACCATGCCCTGCATAGCGGCGAAGACGCGCGCAGAAACGGCCGGATCTAGGTCGGCCAGAAGGCGGGGGAGGACCTCCGGGCACGATCTGCCAGGGGACCCCCCACCGATCGCGCAGCCAGCCGCACATGATCTCCGCTCCGGCGTCGGCCGTGAGCGCTGCCCACAGCCGATCAATTTCGGCTTGATCAGCGCATCGCACTGAGATCGAAACGGCAGTGCCATATTCTACCGGCGCGCCGCCGTTGAGCGCCTGGAAGCTCTGGCCCCCAAGGCGAAAGCTGATCAAGATGACATCTCCAGCCTCGCCGCCGGGCCAAGCACCCCGCGAGCGCTGGATATGGTGGATCGTGGAACCTGGCACGATGGACGTAGAAGCGGACGGCCGATTCCGCGTCCTTCCCGAACCATAGACACGTGCTGACTTCGGACATATTGTCGCTCCTCCGTAACCGCTGCTGAGAAGATCGCAAATCTGGCCGTCCTCCCAAAGCGGCAAATTGTGGATAGCAAGCGTCAAGCGCACTTAATGTTATTACAAGGACATGGATGCAATTTCGACATATCCCCTCGAGGCTACGCACTAACGAATATTGTATATCTCAGATTTGCTGATTTCGCCCAGGGCGGAATCAGCAGTCTCTTTGCCTCATTTTTCGCCGATTGGCAGAACTCATCCGCTTTGCGCCGATACTGTTCTCTAATAGGTCAAGGGCGACTGCGCTGGTTTGGGTGGTTAGCATTGCCTTCGGGTGACTGCGTTCTCTGCGTGCTCGATGGCGCTTGATGGGGTCAGCTGGGTGCGAGGCGGCTTGGTTGAAACCGCACTGGCCGCTCGTGGTCTGGCCGTGCGACAGAATCGGCGCCGTCCGTTGCTCCCTCCCTCGGGTCATGCTCCCCCTTGGGAGCTCGTCTCGGCCTCCGATCTCTGGTGGCGGCGGGTCTACGCCGGCTCGAACTCGGCGCCGTGTTTCAGCATGGCGAACATGATGACGGCGAGTCTGCGCGCGAGCGCAACCCGCGCCTTGCGCATCGTTGATCGCCTGGCAATGTCGAGCGCCCATGTTTTTAGTGCGAGACTGCCGCGGTAGTGGGTGAGCATCACATTGGCCGCCTCGTAGAGTAGTGTGCGGAGCCGTGCGTCGCCGCATTTGGAGATGCTGCCGGTATAGTCGATCTCGCCAGATTGATAACGCCGCGGGACCAAGCCTAGATAGGCGCCCACGTCACGCGAACGTCGGAAGCGATCGGGATCATCGATCGCGGCTGCGAAGGCCAGCGCAGTGAGCCGGCCCACACCCGGAATCGTCATCAGGCGTCGGCATGCCGACGACGATCGCTCTAGACTTTTCATGTCGGTGTTGATGGCAAGGATCGCCTTCACGATAGCATCGCGTGCGGCGAGCAATCCCCGTATCGCGCCATCGAGGCCGGGAATCCCGCAACCGGCAGCCATCGCCTTTTCGGCAAAGCCGGAACTGAGCCCGCGCGGCAGCCTGACGCCGGTCCGCGGATCTGATTTTCGAGGGTGACGCGCTGACCGACCAGCTTCTTGCGTGCGACGAGGAGTGCGCGGACGGCATGTGAAGGGAGCGACTTCACGTGCACCGGTTTGAAGAAACCGGTCCGCGCCAAATGCGCAAGACCGCGCACGTCATTCCGATCTGTCTTGTGGGCGGCCAGCGACCTCAACGCCTGGTAGGCCTGTCGGCTCTCGACGCAGACTACCGGCAAGCCAAGCGCTGTCAGGCCATGAAAGAGCATCGGGGCCATGCGGCCCGTCTCGAATAGAACGCGCTCAATGGCTGGCCCTTTTGCCAAGGCGGCGACGATTGTCTTGGGCGCGGTTGGCGTCCTGGTTTCAAGAATGACCTTGCCGTCTCGATCGACGACACAGACATGCGTCTCTTCCATAGAGACGTCCAATCCTGCAAAATACTCCATAGCTGCTCTCCTCTTCATATCGGAAAGCCGATCTTATCGACTTTCGGGGAGCAGCCGCCCATTACCCGATGTTGAAAAACTCGGAAAATGAGGGACATCAGAAAATCAGACTTTGGTCTTGCAGGGCGGATAGAGCCACGCGTTGCCATCGCCGATTCGCTACGCCTGCTTCACACGGAAAAGTTAGCCTTTCTGCCAGGGGATCCCTAGCGCTTTCTTCTCGAAGCCCGCCTACTGCCACTGCCCGAAACCAACCATTCGTTCATGTCCCTTTCGCCCATCCCGGAACCAGCTTACAATACCCTGTCGTCCAGGGGATCCTTCGGGGTGTGAGTCATGTCGTGACCGGATCGGAATGGGCGGCGACTCTCTCACTCGATCGGGGACGACGGGGGTCGGTGGTGCGTTTGTCACTTTTCGCTTCATGTGTTGAGGAGGCGAGCGACGTCGCGGTGACGGGGATGGGCGTCACCGTCCGCCGGGACGACTATGCTGGGCGCGGCCAGCTGGACCTGGTGCTGACCATTGCCTCTGACGCCCCCTTCGGCTGGCGAGATATCGAGCTGTCGTTCGGCGCGGAGCGACGCCGCTTGCCATTTGCCTTCGAGATCCTCGACCGGGCCTCGTCGAGCGGCTGGAGCACATGGCCGGGCATTGGAGGCCATCTGATCTGATGCGCGCGATATGGTCCTTCTGGTCGCGGCCGCACGATCTCTTTTATCACCGTTACTGGCACAGCGCGCGCACACACTGTCTTAGCTGGGCTCTCTCGTTAGGCGAGGCGGAGCGTCACTATGTTGATACGTGCCTGTTTGCCGACGAAGCCGGCGCTACGCTGTTGGTCGATCGACTGGGGCTGCCCTTTCGGCACGTCGACACTAGCCTCGAGGTGCTAAACCGCGAGGGTACGGACCCGCAATGGTGGGTGCTGGGCAAGCTCAGTGCCTATGCGGCACAAACCGAACCCTTCGTTCATCTCGATGCCGACGTCATCTTGTGGAAACCCCTCCCGGCCTGGCTCGAAGCTACCCCGGTTTTTGCACAGAATCCCGAGCATTTCGAGTTCGAGGACCAGTCGCTTTATCGGGCCGATGGCTTCATGCGGGCGATGGCAGAGCTCGGCGGATGGCTGCCCGAGGAGTGGTACCTTTATGCCGAGCAGCGGCGTAATGCGGCGCTGTGCTGCGGCATACTCGGTGGCACGGACGTTGCGTTCCTCCGGCGCTACGCCTCTCTCGCGATCGACATTATCAGGCATCCGCAAAACGCTGTTGTTTGGGAGAGGCTTAACGTGCGGGATAATATTTTGGTCGAGCAATATTTTCTCGCCGCCTGCTTGGAGGTGTCGGCCAAACGAAGGCAAGCCCGGGGAGCAGATCCGGTCACCCTCGGCATTGAATGCCTGTTCCCTTCCTCGGCCCATGCCTTCGATCCGGCGGAGGCCGAGCGGGCCGGTTATACGCATCTGATCGGGGACGCGAAGGCGGATCCGGCGATCGCCGCACGGCTGGAGGCGAGGGTGCGTTCGGCGCATCCCGCGCTTTATGAGAGATGCGTGAGCTTTTGTGCTGAGTCGGTAAAGAGAGCTGCATATGCGCGCATGCCCAGCCCAGTCGGCGAATGGGAGGAGTAGAATGAACGGCAATGAGGACGCTGACCTGGACGAGAGTTTCACGGCAGTCATCGAGCAGGCTCAACGGTGCGAGCAGCTGCTTCAGAATATACAGGCGGCTAATGCCCGCATCCTGGCACGCGTGGCGGCCGAAGAAGCCGTCTGGCAACGCGTGGCGAAAGAGCGCTATAACAATGCGTGCCGCGAATGTGCCGCGCGCCGCGACAATCCCGGGGTGCCGGATGCATATCTGGACGCCATAAGCGTGGACCCCGATCTTAAGGCGGTATGTGACAATCGTTGGCTGTTGGGCGAGGCAGTGGACGTGCTGCGCTCCCGACTTGATCGACTTGATACGATTGCCGCGCCTTACGACGATTTCGAACGCTGCATACGACGATCGGTTACAGCTCCTGACCGCTCTCCTGCGGAGCTAGACGGAGCGATCGAGGAGGCGCTGAGGCTGGCGCGCGATGTCGCCAACTGGAAGCCCGCGCACAAGGACGACACGACACTCGTCGACCGCTGGACGCAGCGCCTCAAGAACAACCGCGTCGTTGCTGCGATCATTATGGTCGCCGTGGCGCTGGGCGCAATCAGCAGCTTCTACAAGGAGTTTCCATCCAGCTGGACAGCAGGTATCGTCGCCTTGTTTGATCGGACTCCGCGTGCCACGGAGGGCTGGGCTGATGCCGGCACTCTCGACCCGTCCGATCATCACCGCTGGTCGCGCGTGTATGTCGAAATCGATGAGCAGAGCGGCGGGAGCGCGAGGCCCTATCCAGTACGGGCCGGCGACGTCATCAGGCCGCGCATCGACATCCCCGAGTGGATCGTTGGCTATGCCGAACGCGGGAACCAGGATGTGCTGATCGCACCGAAGCTCGAAAATTACAAAGCGCTAGCCAAGAACACGACCGGGGCGAAATATGCCGCCGGCGTTAAATACGAAGTCATGGAGGTGAGTGTCATGCCGGTGCTCGGTCAGGACGACGTGGTCTGGCTGCAACTCATTCCGCGCTGACAGGCTCCGCCTGCCCATGAGATTGAAGGCCAGGGAGGGGCCAAGTCGCCTGGATGTACTAGTTGATATTTGATCCGACATTTGGTGTCATAAGGCCGAAGCGAGAGCCGAGGCCGGGCGCGGAGCTGGCCAGGGTTGCGGAGAGCCCGGCCTCGGCGTTTTATGAGGACACCGACGATGACCAAGGACCAGAAGATTATCAAAGGAAAGGTGGGCTTGGCTCAAGCTCGCCAGGCAGCTCGGCAATGTGAGCCAGGCCTGCAAGATGCTCGGCTATAGCCGCGACAGCTTCTACCGCCTCAAGGAACTCTATGACAAAGGCGGCGAGCTGGCGTTGCAAGAGATCAGCCGCAGGAAGCCAATCCTGGCGAACCGGACCGCGCCCGAGATCGAGGCGCGGATCGTTGAATTTTCGCTGGAGCAGCCGGCCTTCGGCCAGATCCGCGTCGCTAACGAAATGAGGAAACTTGGCCACTCGATCTCGCCGGCCGGCGTGCGCGGCGTCTGGCAGCGCCATGATCTCGAGACGATGAAGAAACGGCTCAAGGCGCTGGAAGCCAAGGTTGCTGAGGCAAGGCCGGATCCTGACCGAGGCGCAGGTCATAGCCTTGGAGAAAGCCAAGACCGAAAAGGAGGCGCACGGGCCAAGTTCGAGAGCGAATGCCCGGGCTACTGCGGGGCGCAGGACACGTTCTATGTTGGCAACATGAAAGGGGTCGGCCGCATCTACCAACAGACCTTCATCGACACCTATTCGAAAGTGACGTTTGCCAAACTCTATGATCGCAAGACGCCGATCACCGCGGCCGACCTCTTGAACGATCGGGTCGTGCCCTTCTTCGACGAAAAGGACGTGAAGCTCTCACGTGTTCTGACCGATCGCGGCACCGAATATTGCGGCAATCCCGAGCATCACGAATACGAGCTCTATCTCGCGGTGGAAGATATTGACCATTCCAGGACCAAGACGAAGAGCCCACAAACGAATGGCATCGCTGAGCGCTTCCACAAGACAGTGCGGGATGAGTTCTATCGCATCGCCTTCCGAAAGAGGCTCTATGCCTCGATCGGGGATTTGCAGGACGACCTCGATCTATGGGTCAAAAGCTACAACGAGGAGAGACCGCATCAAGGCCGCTGGTGCTTCGGCAAGACGCCGCTGCAAACATTCCTTGACGCCATCCCGATTGCGAGGGAAAAAATGATCGCTGCCTGACCACCATCGGCAGTGAACCGGCCATCTCCAAAAGGACGCCGTCTGTAAGATCAAATACAAGCTACTACACCTGGATCTGGCTTTAGCTTGCCCATGTTCGCAAGCAGTGAGGCGAGCGCGGCTTGCCTCGTTTTCAATGTCCGCCTCTTCAATGCTCTCCGCGAAAGCCGCCAGTCCGCTTCCGGCCAATTACGGCCGTCCAAAAAGCGGGTACTCGAACGTCAGTTCATGGCCGGTGCCACTCTCAGTCGACCAAACGCGCCCTTCCGTTGATTAAAGTGCTTTATGTCCCCGCTCGATCGACGCAGGCAATTCCGGTCGTGAATCGGCCATCGCTGAAGCAATTCGTCCACCAACTGCTTCGTTGGCCGCGCGAAGCGGATCCGCTGATAAATGCGCATATCTTGCCGTCGTCATAGCGTGTCTATGCCCCAACAGGGCGCCAATGATCGGCAAGCTGAAGCCTCCAACTGCGCCGACCGACGCATAACTGTGCCTTAGGTCATGGATGCGAACCTCCGTCAAACCGGCTTTGGTCCTTACACGAGCCCAAACTTTGTCGATAGCCTTTGTGGCGGCACCTTCGTGCGTTCCGATAAAAACATATGGGTTGCGCTCTACGCGCGGCAGTTCCGTCAATATCGCCAGGGCGGGCGCATTCAAATAAACGATTTTGGCTCCAGTCTTGCTGTCGAGCAAACGAAGGCATTTGTGCTCAAAATCGACGTCTATCCAGCGCAAATTCAAAATTTCGCTTTTCCGGCAGCCCGTTAAGAGAAGCACTTTGATCGCGGCCGCGGGATAGGGCGTGCCGCTTGAAGCGCTCTCGGCGTCGAGCGCGCTGGCGAGCCTAGCGATTTCAACTTCCGACAGGAAGCGGTTCATTTTCTTTACTGCTGGTTTTTTGATTCCGTGTGCGGGATTGTCGGCGCGAACGCCTCGACGGATGGCGAACGCGAATATCGTTCCCGCCAGCGTCACGCATTGAGCCGCGACGCCGGGGCCGCCGTGAACAACGCTGCCGGCCTTCCGTTCTGCTTTCGTCAATTTCGATGGAGCAGTTTTCCCTTTGGCTACATCGATGAGAAGCCGCTCGATGTCGCCAATGGTTATCGCGTCTGCGCGTTTGGAGCCCAGTAGCGGAACAAGATGATGTTTGATCCGGCCGATATCCGACTTAAGTGTCGAAGGCTTTTTGTGAGCGACGCCCTCGGCAAGGTAAAGATCGCATAATTCGCCAAATGTCATCGCGGCGCGACTAAGGGCGCGCTTTTCCGACGGGTCATCGCCGTGAGCGATCTCGCCGAGCAGTCGGAAAGCTTCCTTGCGTGCCAGTTCTGGAGTCCAAGGCGAGCCATGGCGCCCAATAGTGTACCAGCGCTGACGGCCGTTGGTTCGATACTTGATCACAAAGACTTTCTGGCCGGCCGGATTCACGCGCAGGCCAAAACCGATCAGTTCGGTGTCCCACAGCGTATAGCGCTCGACGGCTGGTTCTAGGCCGTGTGGACGGATTTGATCAAGATGAAGCCGCAGACGAGTGCGAGGAATGAGGCATAGTTTCTTGCCGTCTTCTCGCAGCGGAGCGCGATGCGTTTGAAGCGCTTGATCTTGCCCATCATTTGCTCGATACGCGCCCGCGCTTTGTAGAGGACCTTTGCGAAGAACTTCGGCTTGTCGATGGTGTTCGAGCGATAGGGGATGACCGGACAAATGCCGCGGTTACGCGCCGCCTCCCGATTTGTCTTTGCATCATAGCCCTTGTCCGCGACAACGGCGCGGGGATCGACGTCCGGACCGAGGTCGAGGAGCACTTCGAAGTTGCGGCTGTCGCTCGCTTCGCCGCCGGTCAGATGGAAGCCGATCGGATAGCCGTCGAGATCGGTCTTGAGATGGATCTTGGTCGAGAACCCTCCCCGGGAGCGCCCGAGGGCTTCGCCATCCTGCCCCCTTTTGCGCCGGCCGCCGACACATGCGCGCGGATGACGGTCGAGTTCGAACATCTGCACGAGATGCGCCCGCTCGCTCAAGGAGGCGAGCGCTTCGAAGAAAGTTTCGAACACGCCGCTGCGGCTCAAGCGCCAGAAGCGCTTCCAGATGCTGTTCCAAGAGCCGAACTCGGCCGGCAGCGCTCGCCAAGTAATGTTGTGGATCGTGAAATAGTGCAAGGCTTCGAGAAACTTGCGGTCGTCCCGCCCCTTGTCCCCACGCCGCGAGCGGCAGGCATCGAACACCTCGTGCACAAGCACCCAATCTTCTTCGGTCATCTTCGTCAGCATGGCCGGCCCTCCAAAAGCCAGCCACCCATGAATCACCGAAAAAGTGATTTGGGAATCCCTTGACCTATATTTTCCGATATCCGTCCACACGGCCTAGCGCGTCGATATTCCGCTTTGTTAGCTTCTCCTGCGGCATTCCGCGAAATCCTGGCTACCATTTGGCTACCAAAGGCTTTATCAAATCAGGCCATTTGAGGAAACAGAAAACCAAAAATTCAAAAACACACATAATATCAGCATTGATGGAACCGCTAGAAAACGCCCTGAAAATAGTTATGTCGGATTTTGATTCCGCCATGCGGAGGTTCGAATCCTCCCGCCCCCAGCCAGCTATTAAGCAATTGATATTGCAAGTGTGTTTGTCTTTCTAGGAAGCCTATTTTCTCGCGAATTTGCGGGGTCTACCAGTTTCGAGTTCAAAGCGATTTGTGGCAGAGACGGTTTCACGCGCGATTTCGGCTGCGGCCGTTATGAAAATCTCTCCGGCGCCCTTTCGCGGTTGACTCTTTTCGCGGGCGGAGCAGCCGACGTTAGGCGTAGCCAAAGTGTTTGGAGGCGGAAACTTGCAGAATCGACGATGAGTTTCTCAGCGAAAGCCGAGGAGCTTTCGCTGTTCAGCCCAGCCGGCCGACAGCAGCGTCAGGCGCATCGACGTCTGGGCGGTAAGTTGCGGCGGTTTTCGGCCATTGATGATAGCCGTGCTTCTCTCCCGAGATTATCCAACAGGCGATCTGGCTCTATGTCCGGTTTACCCTGAGCTTTCGCGACGTCGAGGATTTATTGGCCGAGCGTGGCATCACGGTCTCCTATGAGACGGTGCGCCGCTGGGGGAACCATTTTGGACCTAAGATCGCAGCGGACCTGCGCAAACGCCGCCCCAAGCCCTATACGACGTGGCATCTCGACGAAGTCTATCTGAAAAACGATGGCCGCATGGTCTTTCTTTGGCGCGCCGTCGACGCCGAGGGCGAAGTGCTAGATGTGCTGGTCCAGAGCACGAGAAACAGGCGCGCGGCGCTGAAACTCATGCGCAAGCTTTTGAAGAAATACGGCTTCGTCCCAGACAAGCTCGTCACGTGACCTAAGATCTTATGCTGCCGCGGCCAGTGATCTTGGAATCGCAAATCGCCATGAGCGCGGCCGATGGCGCAACAGTCGAGCGGAGAATTCGCATCAGCCGACCCGACGAAGGGCGCTGCAAACGTGGTGTGAAGTTGTCATTGCGGCGTGAGCCCGACGTGTCAGCAGATTTTTTACGTGTCCAATTTTGTAACGTGACAGCGCCTTGGTGCGCTCATGAATGGGCGCAAACAAGTCCGCCGCCTGGATGAGACCCTGGATAGCGAGGCTCGAAGAGCAGCGTCTCGCCCGTTAGTCCACGCCCGACCAGCCGACGGATTTCCGCGTCATAGGAGTTGTTACGGGAGATGGCATTAGACCTCTTGCATAACCGTTACGCGGCCTCGAGCTCTATGTTGTAGATTGCGGCGATAAGGAAGAAGCGCAGACCGAAACGGCGACGGCGGTTTCTATAGCGGTCGGCGATGATTTTGAAGCGTTTGAGCATGGCGATGACGTTCTCGCAAGCCACGCGTTCGCCGGAGATGGCGCGGTTTCTTTCCCGGTCGCTTGCGGACAACGGAGTCTTTTTGCTGCGCTTTTTGGGCAGGCTCGTCTTCGCGTGCCTTCTCTGCAGGCCTTGATAACCGCGGTCGGCAACGGCTTTCGTCTCAGGATGCAGCCGCACCTTCGATGTTTTGAACAGCCGGAAGTCGTGTCGCCGTCCTTTTTCGTGCGCGAGGCAGAGAATGCGGCGTGTCGATTTTTCGACGACGAGCTGGGTTTTCAGCGTGTGCCGCTTCTTCTTGCCCGAATAGTAGCGCCTTTGTTTTTTTTGGCCGTTCGATGGGTGTCTCGGTTGCGTCGATTAAGACGATGTCGAACACCCGCTCGCTTGCCGCCACAGCCTTGCGTCCCGGTAACCGAAAGACCTTGCTTTTGGCCAGGGCATTTTCACGCCATTTGATGTTGCGGTAGGCGGTGCTTTCGCTGATCCCGTAAGTTTGCCCGATATGAAAATAAGTCCGTATTCCCGCCAATATTCGAGCATCATCAAAAGCTGGTCTTCGATGCAAAGCGTGTTGGGCTTGCCGCCGGCCGCCTTCTGCTTGCATTTGGCGGCAAAAAGCACCGCCACCAAGTCTTCAAATGTGCTCCTCCGGACACCCGTAAGCCGCCGGAATGCTGCGCCTTGCAGCTCTTTGACCAAATCACATCTCATCGCCGCTCCCCTTTGGCGGCAACGAATCAACTGTTGCTTAAAAAAGGGTTATGCAAGAGGTCTATTGTCAAAAAACGGTGGGGTTCGAGGTAAGACCGGTGACTGAAGAGGTGTCGATATACTTCTTCAGCGTGCCTCTGGCGAGGAGATTGCGAGTGATGTTATTGAGCCAAAAACTCTGGCCCATATCATGCGGTACTCTTGTTGCTTGCATGGTTTCGTCTCGCTGATGTGGTTATGAATGCCGCCAAGGCGTACTTGTTCAAATCGCCGAGATGGTCCAATTGAATGTCGGCCGGCTGACAGCCGGCGAGAATTTGCGGGTCCCGCGCGTAGTGGCCTTGCCTCGCGAAAATGGTGGTGACGCGCTCGCCCCACACCTGCTTGACCGCGTCGAGGATACGCAGCTTATCATCGAGCATTACATACCGCCTTGCCGGATAAAAGCGCTCCACATCGGCAAGTTCCCGCTCCTTGTGGACATAGATGAGCACGCGGCCGTCGAAGGCTGCCCAGAGCCCGGAACGCTCGATCTTCCTGGGCTGGAACACCGCATCGCCATCAGAGAGGATGACAGCTGGACCCCATTGCTGGACGTGCTTGACGGCCTCTAGCGCGCCTGCATAAAGCCGGTCGGCAAAAGGATAGTCGACGAGCCAGCTTGACATCCTCAGCACCCTTGGATCGTGCATTTCCTGAAGCCGAAATCGTTCCAATGCGCCGAGGTAGTCGGCATAGCCGAGCTCTTGCCGCAGTTTTTCGAAAATGTCCCAGTAAAGGGTGCAGGCATCGACCCCATACGCCTCGGTCAAATGGGCGGCCAAATCGGCCTGGACGCGATCATTATCAAGGAGCGTGTTGTCGACATCGAAAAGAAAGACAAGGTCATGCATCGCGGTCATGAGCGCATCGTCGCCGGCTTCGGATTGTGCCATGGGCCGTCTGGCCCGATCAGCTGGTTGGCTTCCTCCGGCCCCCAGCTTCCCTGTGCGTAGGTAATCGGCGGAGCGACCTCGTCAAGGACTGGCTCAACGATCCGCCATTGGGCGTCGACAATGTCCTGCCGGCCAAAAAGATCCCCTATGCCATGCATCGCGTCGCCAAGTAGACGCTGATAGGGCGGGATGAAAGCCGTCGCCTGCTCGGTCAGGATCAACTCGACGTCCTCGCCGCGCATGCCCTCGCCCGGGCGTTTCACCCGCAGACCCAATGCGATGGTGACGTCTGGGCTGATCCGTAGCCGCATATGGCCTGACGCAGGGGGAATAATCTCCGCGAAGGATTCCCGTGGTGGTCTTTTGAAATCCACCATTATCTCCGCGGTGGTGACCGGGAGCGCCTTGCCAGCCCGAATGTAAATCGGCACGCCGGCCCACCGCCACGAATCGATGAACAGTTTGGCTGCGACGAATGTCTCGACGGTCGAGCCGGCCTTCACGCCGTGCACCGATTGATAGTCCGCATATTGACCACGAACGACATGCGCCGCATCTAGCGGCCGCAGAGCCTTCAGCAGGGCCGCCTTCTGCTCGCGCACGGCGTCGCATTCCTCACCCGTCGGCGGATCCATGGTCAAGCTGGCGAGCATCTGCAGCATGTGGTTCTGAAATACATCGCGAATGGTGCCGGTCTCATCATAGAATTTGCCGCGATCCTGCACACCGAAGCTTTCAGCCATGGTAATCTGAATGCTGTTAATGTAGACGCGGTTCCAGATCGGTTCGAACATCGAATTCGCAAATCGCGTATAAAGTATGTTCTGTACTGGCTCCTTACCGAGGTAGTGATCGATCCGGAAAATGTCTTCCTCCGGAAAAAAGCGGTTGAGAATGCGATCGAGTTGGCGCGCAAACTCTCTATTGTGGCCGAAAGGCTTCTCGACGACGAGGCGAGCGTCCTTCCCAGCGCCCTGGTTAGCGAGCCCCTCTACCACTGTCGCAAACAGGCTAGGAGGAATGGCAAGATAATGCAGCGGCCGTCTCGCGTCCTTCAGTTCCTGGTGCAGTGTCACATAGGTTGACGGATCATTGTAGTCGCCGTCGACATAGCGGAGCAGACTGGTGAGCTTGGCAAAGGCTTTGGTGTCGAGGCCGCCATGGCTGGAAAGGCTGTCCTTAGCGCGCTCCTTTAATTGGGCGAGTGACCATCCCGCCTTGGCAACGCCGATGATCGGCACATCGAGCCCTTCGTCACGAACCAGACCTTGCAAGGCGGGAAAAATCTGCTTGTAGGCAAGGTCGCCCGTGGCGCCAAAGAAAACGATCGCATCGGAAACCGGGCGGTGCATTCAAGTGATCTCCCCGCTTGCCGGTTTCTCGACGTGGCCGCCGAATTCATAGCGCATCGCCGACAGCAGCTTGTCCGCATATTCGGCAAGCCCGCGCGATTCGAAGCGCCCAAATAAGGCCGCACTGATGACTGGGACGGGGACTCCTTCGTCGATCGCCGCCTGCAACGTCCAGCGCCCCTCGCCAGAATCCGAGACATGTCCTTCGAAACTCGTCAGCTCCGGATTCTTGCGCAGCGCCGCGGCGGTAAGATCCAGCAACCATGAGCCGATGACGCTGCTCCGCCGCCAGACCTCGGCGATCTCAGCGATGTCGAACTCGTAGCGGTAGAATTCGGGATTTCGTAATGGCGTCGTTTCCGCATCCACTTCGCGGCTCACACGGCCGGCATTGGCGCTCTTGATGATGTTCAGTCCCTCGGAATAGGCGGCCATGATGCCATATTCGATGCCATTATGGACCATTTTGACAAAATGACCTCCGCCGTTAGGACCGCAGTGCAGATAGCCACATTCGGCCTGTTTCGGCTCGCCAGTGGCACCTGGCGTGCGGGGCGCGGCGGCTACTCCCGGGGCCAGAGCACGAAAGATCGGATCGAGATGCTGGACGACCTCTGGCTCGCCGCCGATCATTTGGCAGTAGCCACGCTCCAACCCCCATACTCCTCCGCTTACTCCGACATCGACATAATGGAGGCCCGCCACTTTTAACTGAGCCGCGCGGCGAATGTCGTCATGGTAGTAGGAGTTCCCCCCATCGGCCACGATGTCGCCCGGTTCGAGCAGTGGGGTCAAGGAGCCGAGCACGGGATCGACCGCCGCGGCCGGCACCATCAGCCACACCGCCCGGGGCTTTGCCAGACTTTTGACGAACTCGGTCAGACTGGTCGAGCCCTTAGCTCCTTGCTTGACCAGTTCCTGCACCGGTCCCGGATGGCTGTCATAAACGATGCATTCATGGCCGTCTCTCATCGAGTTCGCACCGCCATATTGGCGCCCATTCGACCTAGTCCGATCATGCCGAGTTGCATTGGCGTTCTCCTATGAGCGAAACGGATCGTCTTGCGAGCTCATTCCGCCCGCCGCGCGGCGCATGCTGCTTTTGGCGGCAGCCGCCACATGCTCCGCTTTGAAGCCGAAATGCTCGGCCACGATCTTCATCGGCGCCGACATGCCGAAGCTGCGCATTCCGAGGACTACGCCGCATGGTCCAGCATATCGCTCCCAACCGATTGGTGAGGCTTCCTCGACCGTGACCCTTGCCGTCACCGCGGGCGGCAGCACGCTTTGCTGATAGGTTGTTTCCTGGGCGTCGAAGAGTTCCCATGACGGCATGCTGACGACGCGGGCTCTAATATTCTCGGTAGCAAGAAGGTCGCGCGCGGCGACACACAGCGATACTTCGCTGCCGCTGGCGATCAGGATCACGTCTGGCACGGAAGCTGGGGCGTCGACAAGAATATAGCCGCCTTGCGCCAGTCGGCTGGCGGGAGCGAATTGACCGCGGTCGATGATCGGTAGCGCCTGTCGCGAGCAGATCAGCGCGGCGGGACGGTTTTTTAACCCCAGAGCGAAACGATAGGCTTCGGTCATTTCATTCGCATCGGCCGGGCGGATGACGATCATTCCGGGAATCGCGCGCAGCGAGACGATTTGTTCGATCGGCTGATGGGTCGGTCCATCCTCGCCGACGCTGATCGAATCATGCGTCCATATGTGGAGAACGGGCAGATCCATGAGCGATGCGAGGCGGATCGCGCCCCGCGCATAATCGGTGAAGATCAAAAATCCGGATGCGAAGGCCCGCATGCCGCTTAGCGTCATGCCGTTGACGGCGGCGCACATGGCATGCTCGCGAACGCCGAAATGGAAATTACGTCCTCGATGGTCGCCAAGACGGCCATCGGCCTGAAAGTCCCCAGCAAATTCAAAGGCCAGACGGGTCTTGGTACTTGGGGCAAGGTCAGCCGCGCCACCGACCAGCCATGGCACCCGCTCGGCGACAGCGTTCAAAATCTTGCTCGACGCATCGCGCGTCGACATGCCGGTAACGCTCGGGGCAAAGGTCGGTAGGCCGGCGTCCCAGCCGTCCGGCAAATCACGCTTGTTGAGGCGTTCGATCTGATCGCCCAGATCAGGATACTGAGCCCGATAGCGGGCAAAGACCGCGTTCCACGCTTTCCGCAATTCGCCGCCCCTTGTCCCGATGTTGGCATCAAAATGTGCCCTCACACCTTCGGGAACCACGAAGGTCTGGGCTGGATCGAAACCGAAGAACTCCTTCGTCAGTCGCACTTCTTCTGCCCCAAGGGGTTCACCGTGCGCGGAAGGGGAATCCTGCCTGTGCGGGGCACCATAGCCAATGTGGCTGTGCACAACGATCAGTGTGGGACGATCCTTGCCATTAAGAAAAGTCCGGTAGCTGCGCTCCATGAGATCGAGATCGTTCGGATTCGTTACCCGCTCCACGTTCCAGCCATAGGCAAGAAAGCGCGCCGCGACGTCTTCCGTGAACGCGATATCGGTGTGGCCCTCAATCGTCACGCGGTTGCTGTCATAGATCCAGCACAGATTGGAGAGCCGCTGATGGCCGGCCAAGGACGCCGCCTCGCTTGAGATCCCCTCCATCATGTCACCGTCGCCGCATAGCGCATAGACATTGAAGTCGAAGAGATCGTAGCCGGGCCGGTTATAGGTTGCGCGCAGCCATTGACCGGCGATCGCCATGCCAACACTGGTCGCCACGCCCTGACCTAGTGGGCCGGTCGTGGTTTCGACCCCGGTGGTCCAACCAAATTCCGGATGTCCTGGGCAGCGGCTGCCCGCCTGGCGAAAATTCTTGATGTCCTCTAAAGTCACGGCACCGCGGTCCGGCTGCTCGTACGACGGGTCGGCAGCCTTTATTCCGGTCAGATGGATGAGGCTGTAGAGCAGCATCGACGCGTGGCCGCTCGAAAGGACAAAGCGATCGCGGTTGAGCCAATGAGGGTCGGCCGGATCATAGCGCAGAAATCTCTGCCACAGCACATAAGCGGTCGGCGCCGCATCCATCGGGGTTCCGGGATGGCCAGAATTTGCCTTCTGCACCGCATCGATGGCCAGCGTGCGGATGGTGTTGATCGCTAGCTGATCGATCTCGCTATGACGCGCCATTCTTCTGCCTCGCTTCGGCCCAAATCGGTAGAAGGCGGAGTCAGCCTTGACTCATCTGGTCCACGTCGCAATGCATGGCGCCAGGAGGGCCTTGCGGATCACCGCAAACCTATGAGAACATCGAGTGGACGGCTCCCTATTGGTTTAGGCTGGTCATATAGCGTCTGCAATCGAACCGTCCAGTCCCGGGCGATAACGGCGTTACGAACGCTTGCGACGCGCGCCGTCTCTCCCTGGAGGTCAAGCTGGAATCGTGGCGGCGCTCGGCGGACACGCTTCTCCTGTAGACGGCAATATCTCAAGAGGCCTATAACAAGCGTTGTAGTAGTTGTAATCTAAGCCTTCCCGCGCGCTATCTCGTTATTGAGCGACATTGTTAGACTAAGCGCACACCGGGTCATTGAACACAGGTAACGACTAGGCGGACCGAGCATGATAACACTTGCCGAAGCACTGGGCGATGCCCAACGTAAGCGGATCGCCATCGGCCACTTCAATGTGTCCGATCTTGTTGCGTTAAAGGCGGTGACGGGCGCCGCGCGCGCATTGAAAGTGCCCGTACTGATCGGCACTTCCGAGGGCGAGCGCGACTTCATCGGTGTCGGCGAGACTGTCGCCGTGGTCGCCAGCCTGCGCGAGGAGCTCGACCACCCGATCTTCGTCAATGCCGATCACACCCATTCCTTGGAACGTGCGGTCGAAGCGGCGAAGGCAGGCTACGATATGATTGGCTTCGATGTTTCCACTATGCCCTTGGAAAAGAACATCGAGTTTACCAGACAGGCTGTAGAGGCGGTCAAGTCGATCAATCCGCGGATTATCGTCGAGGGCGAGTTGGGTTTCATCGGCAGCGGCTCGGAGATCCACGACAGCGTGCCCGAGAGTTCGCGCCTGCTGACGAAAACCGATGACGCCAAGCGTTTTGTCGAAGCCACGCAGATTGACGTCCTGGCTCCCGCGGTCGGAAATATGCATGGGCTGCTCAAGAGTATGATCAGCGGCAGCGTGCGAAAGCGCCTCGACATTGGCCGCATCGGCGAGCTCGCGGCAGCCACAGGCATGCCTCTTACCCTCCACGGAGGATCGGGAACAGACGACGGCGACTTTCAAAAAGCAATATCGGCCGGCATGACGATCGTCCATATCAGCACCGAGCTGCGTCTTGCCTGGCGACATGGTCTCGAGGCGGCACTGGCCGAGAATTCAGACGAAGTTGTTCCCTACAAAATCTACGGCAAGTCCCTCTCGGCCATGGCAGCGGTCGCCAGCGAGCGATTGCGCTTGTTCAATGAGCGATGAGTCTGCTCCCGCGACACAATCGCTGCCGGTCTTGGTGCGTGCCATAACCGCTCCTTGGCCGGCGGCGCGAAGCATACGCGTTTCATGATTTCTTCATCCTCCAGCTTGATCGGATAAGCTCTCAAATATCCGGCAAGCGACCAGGCATTGTCATTGTGCCCGGGCTCTGGCAATGCTTCGCATCATGCCGCGGGCAAATCAACGGGGAGCGCGTCGCCATGCCGTTCGTGGTTCAGATCGGTCCACCTCAGATCTCTATCCACCAGGGCCAGACCGTCCTGATCAGTGACCCGGACGGACAAATCAATTGGCCAAGTGAACGGGGGCTTTACTTCCTCGATACGCGCGTTGTCAGCAGTTGGGCCGTCTACGCCAATGGAGAACCCTGGGAGTTACTGAATGGCGGAGCTACTACCTATTACGCGTCGCGCATCTTCCTTACCAACCGTTCTTTCGCGACGGAAGCCGGCATCATTCCGCCGCGCACGCTCGGCTTCACCATCAGCCGATGGATCCATGGCGGCATGCACGAAGATCTCGACATCACCAATAACAGCATGCAGCCGATAAAATTTCAGCTTGAGATCGCCATCCGTTGCGATTTTGCAGATCTATTCGAGGTAAAAGCGGGCAACATTGTGCGCCGGGGGCGGATCACAACTGAATGGTCACAGGCACACCAACGGCTTCGCACAGTCTATCGCAACCGCGACTTCAGCAGGTCGGTTATAATTTCTGCAGATAACTTTCCTAAGGAGCCCGTCTATGCAAATGGTCGCCTTAGCTTCGAGGTCGCGCTCGAACCTGGAGAAGCCTGGCATACGTGCCTTCTCTACACGTTGCAGGACAACGACAAGCATTCGGATCCGCCACATAACTGCGTCGACCAACATCCTGCCTCGAGCCACGCCGAAACCTTGGCGGATTGGCTGAAGACCGTGGCAAAAATTCAGACCAGCAATGAAGAGTTCTACCGCCTTTTTCGCCGTGCGCTTGAGGACATGGCCGCGCTCCGCCTACCGATCGAGGGCACGGATCATACCGTCTTTTTGCCTGCCGCCGGGCTTCCCTGGTTCATCGCGCCATTCGGACGCGACAGCTTGATCGTCTCGATCCAGAACATCTTGATCTATCCAGAATTTGCACGTGGCTCGTTGGACATGCTTGGCTCTCTCCAGGCAAAAGAAGACGATCCTTATCGAGATGCTGAGCCAGGCAAGATACTCCACGAATTGCGTTACGGTGAGCTGGCACATTTCAGACTGATCCCGCATACCCCCTATTATGGCACCGCTGACGCCACGCCGCTTTATTTAATCACCTTGCACGCGGCTTGGCGCGCAACGGGCGACCAGACTTTGTTGGAGCGGCATCTGGAGACCGTTGAGGGCTGCTTGTCTTGGATCGACAATTATGGAGACCGCGATGGTGATGGCTTCCAAGAATACCAGACGCGATCTCCGGCCGGTTATGAGAACATGGCTTGGAAAGATTCCGGCGACTGCATCGTCTATCCGGACGGCTCGCTGGTGAAGGGACCGAAGGCACTCTGCGAGCTCCAGGGTTATGTTTACAGCGCTTGGATCCGCATTGCCGAGGTGTTTGACGCGCTCGGCAAATGCGACCGTGCGGGGGAATTGCGCGCCAAGGCAGCCGCCTTGTTTGAACGGTTCAACACGGCATTTTGGGATGACGAACTCGGCTTTTATGCTTATGCGCTCGACGGCGATAAGAAGAAAGTCCTGACAGTCGCCTCGAATGCCGGCCATTGCCTTTGGTCTGGCATCGTGCCTCGCGAGCGGGCCAAGATCGTTGTGGAACGCCTGATGGCGCCGGACATGTGGACAGGATGGGGCATCCGCACGCTTTCGGCGGGCAATCCGGCATTCAATCCGTACAACTATCAGACTGGATCGGTATGGCCGCACGACAATGGGATCATCGCGATGGGGTTCAAACTCTATGGCTTCGGCGCGGAGGCCGGGCGGATCGCGCACGACATCAGCGTCGCAGCGAGTCATTTTCTGCTGAACCAATTGCCGGAGCTCTACACTGCCTTTCAACGCGATGAGACGACGTTTCCGGTGCAATATATCGGCGCGAATGTGCCGCAAGCCTGGGCGGCCGGATCGATCTTCATGCTGACGCAGGCCATGCTGGGGTTCCTGCCCGACGCGCCACGGAACAAGCTGTATGTCGATCCGTTGCTCCCAGAGTGGTTGCCGGACATAACAATTCGCGATCTTCGCGTAGGTCGGCACAAATTCGATATCCGCTTCTGGCGCGAGGGTGAGCGAACCGAGTTCGAAGTGCTCAATGGCAACGCAAAGCTGGTGGAACGTTGTGAGGTGGGGGCGAAAATCGCACAGCTAATACCAAGTCTCGCTGATCACGACCGATAGGCCCACTCTCTTGTTCCGATGGAGATGATTTTCCAGGGCATGTCGATGAGCTTGTTCCAGGCGAAGCAGCAGTGGTCGAGAATGTCGTCGTAGGATTCGAAGACGCGGTTCGAGAGCCAGTTGTCGCGCATGAATTGCCAGATGTTCTCGACCGGATTGAGCTCGGGCGATTTCGGCGGCAACGGCAAGAGCGTGATGTTGTCCGGGACGGGAAGCTTCGCCGAGACATGCCACCCGGCCTGATCGAGAAGAACGAGCGCATGCGCGCTTGGTGCGACCGCAAGCGAGATTTCTTCGAGATGCAGGGCCATGGCCTCGCTGTTGCAGGAGGGTAGTACGAGCCCGGCGCCTTTTCCTTCGGCCGGGCAGATGGCGCCGAAAATATAGGCTGAACTCGTCCTCTGGTCGTGCGGCGCCGAAGGCCGTGTCCCGCGTTTCGCCCATCGGCGGGTGACCTTGTTTTTCTGCCCGATCCGAGCTTCGTCTTGAAACCAAATCTCTATCGGCTTGCCAGGAGCCTCTTTTGCGGCGGTCTCCTCCACGAGGGCGAGAAAGTTTTTTTAAAAGCCGCCGCGGCTTCCTCGTCTTGCGCATGATGGCGCGGTCGCGCCGAGAGCTTGCGAAAGCCCATATGCCGCAGCTCGCGGCTGAGCGTCGGCTTGGAGATCGAAACCCGGAACTCTTCGAAGAGCCACTGCGCCAGATCGATCAGCCGCCAGCGGACGACGCCATGCAGGGCGGGAATCGGCCCATCTTCCACGACCTGCCGCAAGGCTTGGCGCTGGCGCTCGCCGAGGATGCTGGGAGCGCCCGGCGCTTTGCCGGTCAAGAGACCATCAGGACCTTTGGCGTTGAAACGGACAACCCAGTCGCGCACGATCTGCACCCCGACCCCGCCGATCCGCGCCGCATCCGGCCGCGAGCCGCCATCATAAATCTCGGCCAGTGCCAAGAGACGCCGGGTCTGATCGGGGTCACGCGATCGCCGCGCCAGCATGCGCAGGCCAATCGTGTCAAAGTCAGAGCGAAGCGGAACCGGAGTCGACATGGCAAACTCTCCCAAAAGCTGTTTGCCATGGTGAATCAGATAAATGCCGATTCGGGAATCCGCCTCAGGAGTCAAACTTTCAGAGACTTGGTATAAGGACCGGGTCCGAACCGTTCTAGGTCACGGTCGAACGGCCGCATACAATTAAATTAGGGGCGAGCCAATGACACGCACCAACGATCGCACCGGACTGACGAAACCGCTGACCCTTGCCATCGACATTGGCGGCAGTCATCTCAAGGCAGCTGTCCTCAATGCCTCAGGAAAAAAGGAAAAATTTCTACGCGGCTGTCCATGACCGCATCCCGCCGTCTTCAGCTTGCCGCCGAAAGCTCCGGCGCGATCCGCATCGCGTGCGTCGCGGGGATGATTTCGCCTGCCCATTGCGCCCAGACCGGCATGCCCTTGAACGGGAACATGAAGTTCGAAAGCAGAAGCGACGGCAGAAGGGTAAACTGGGCAAACTGGATCGCCTACATCTGGTTTGCCGCCACTGTCGAAAACGCGATCCCAAGCGCAAGATTGCTGGCAATGAACAGGCCCAAAGCGACAAGGAGCAACGCCACAGAGTCCCGAACCGACAACTGGAAGAACAAAGCGGAAGCGGCGAGGATGAGCACCACCTGGATACAGCCAACAAAGATATAGGTACGATCTTGGCGAGCATGACCTCGATTGGGCGCACCGGCATGGCGAGCAGGTTCTCCATGGTGCCGCGTTCGCGCTCACGCGTTATCGAGAGCGCCGTGACTAACAGCGTCGATATCAGCAAAACAACGCAGATCAGCCCCGGCACGATGTTGAGCACCGTCAGTTGCTCCGGGTTGTATCGGGCGTGAACCACGAACTGGAACGGCGGCGCCGAGACGTGAGGCTGGCGAACCGGCGGAAGGTCCCGGTCAAGGGCCGCCGATAGGGCCGCGAGCGCCGCCGCCGCATTGCCAATGGCCGCAGGATCGGTGGCGTCGACGAGGATCGATGGCGTTTCGCCGCGGTCAACGGAGCGGTCGAAGTTCGCGGGATGTTGTTCACGAATAAGCTCGCCCTGTGCCAGACCGCGTTCGGCCTCGGCTTCCGAGGCAAGCATCGAAATGTCATAGTAACCGCTGTTCTGAAGCGCGGCGGCGAGCGTGCGCTCGTATTTCGAATGCTCTACGGAAAGGAGGCGCGATGATGAAACGCAATGTTATCGGATCGCGCCACATTTGCAGTCACTCCTTGCGTAGGAGCGCGACGAACCGCCTGACGGAGAAGGCCTTCACGATCCGTCTCCTTGCACGCTCAGCATGTGGATGAACACGTCTTCGAGGCGCGGCTCGGCTTCGCGCCAGGAGGAGACGGCGCCGCCGTTAGACCGATGCTGTCGAAAAAGGGTTTGCGTGACGGGCTGAACGATGATTCCTGCTAATTGAATGAGAGCGGGAAGATTCGGTGATGATGGGGCGAAAGCATCGAGAACAAGCGAGCCTTTTTTATGAATTCCGGCTCGATGACATGATCCCGAAGGGCCACCTGTTGCGCCGGATCAACGTTTTCGTGACATCTGTGCTTGGCGACCTGCACGAACAGTTGGGTCCATTCTACAGCGACATCGGCCGGCCTTCGATTGATCCCGAGTTGCTGATCCGGATGCTAATCATAGGTTACTGCTTCGGCATCCGCTCCGAGAGGAAGCTATGCGAGGAGGTCAGGCTCCACCTCGCATACAGGTGGTTCTGCCGGCTCGATCTCAATGACGCCGTTCCCCACCACTCGACCTTCTCCGAGAACCGGCTGAACCGGTTCCGCGAGAGCGACATCTTGCGCCATATTTTCGAGCGCGTCGTCATCGCTGCGATGGGGATGGGCTTGGTCAAGGGCGAGGGGTTTGCCGTGGATGCGAGCGTCATCGAGGCGAACGCAAGCCGCTATCATGGCAAGGCGCCCGATGAACTCGATTGGACTGAGAAGCAGCAGCGGAAGCGTGCGGTGGCTGAGTATCTTGCAGCACTCGAAGCCGAAGCGGCGGCTGAAGGCGATGCCCAGAATGACAATGAGAGTGGTGGACCCGAGGGCAAACGACAGCGCCGTTATGAGCGCCAGCCGCCCAAGGCAATCTCGCCGTCGGATCCCCAATCGGCCTGGACGGCCAAGGCCAACAAGCGCGTGCAATTCGGATACGGGCTGAACTATCTCATCGATATCGAGAATGCCGTGATCGTGGATGTCGAGGCGACGCCGGCTCGCACATACGATGAAGTTGCCGCGACACAAACGAGGAAGCGGAGCCTACATCTGCCCCAACGGGAAACTGCTTAAGACCAGCGGCACCGTGCACGACGGACGCACGCTGCTGTACCGCGCCTCGAAGCGGGACTGCGACGTGTGCCCAATACGAGCGAAGTGCTGCACCACAGCCGATGCACGCAAGATCCCGCGTGACCTCCATGAGGACGCCCGCGATATCGCACGACGGAAGATGAAGACAAAGGCGTTTGCCAAATCGCGAGACGAACGAAAGCGTGTTGAGATGCGCTTCGCGCACTTGAAGACACACCACGGCTTCGAGCGGATGCGGCTCAGGGGACTTTCCGGTGCACGCGACGAGTTTCATCTCGCTGCCATTGTCCAGAACCTTAAAACGCTTGCGCTCCGGACCCTTGGGCCGTCATCAACCCGACGGCGCGCATCGTATGCGTGAGAAATCGTTCAGAATTGGATCAATCCAGTTCGCGTCAAAGTCGGCGCAAATCGGATTGCTTCGGCAACCGCCAGCGCAGCTCAGTTGGAAGACCACAACGTTAGGCTAAGCAAAAAACCACATTTTTCGACAGCATCGACCAAATGGCGCTTTCGAGCGCGGCGCGGTCCGTCCCAGCGATACGCACGGTGCGTCCGAACACGGCGGCCGCCTCGACTCCGGGCGCTCGTCGCAATCGCCGGGCTTCCGCGTCCAAATCTCCACCCGTCGCCTCGAAAATAACGAGTCCTGAATGCGTGGAGACCTCCGGCGCCGCTCCCTGTACGACGATGCGCCCGTCGGCAAGATAGACGATGCGTTGGCATCGTTCCGCCTCGTCCATGGGGTCGAGACGAGCACGGTCAGCCCCTCGCCGGCCCTTGTCGTGGATCAGGTCCCAGAACTCGCGGCGGGCCTTGGCATCAACTCCCCCGTCGGCTCGTCGAACAGCAGCAGCATCGGCTGGTGCAGAACACAGGCGGCGAGCGCGAGCCGCTGCTTCCAGCCGCCCGAAAGCTGTCCCGCAAGCTGCTCGCGGCGATCGGCGAGCCACATGCGGACCATGATGCCGGCAACGGATTTACGCCGGTTCGGCACGTCGTACACGCTCGCGACGAGGTCGAAGTTTTCGAAATCCGTCAGGTCCTCGTGGAAGCTGAATTTTTGCGTCGTGTAGCCGGCCTCGCGGCGGATCAGCGAGGCTTCGTTGATGATGTCATGTCCAAGGCAAGTGCCACTCCCGCCGTCGGGAACGAGAAGCCCGCACAGCATCCGTATGGCGGTGGTCTTGCCGCTGCCGTTGGCGCCAAGAAAACCGCGGATTTCGCCCCTGCCCAATTGCAAGGTGAGTCCGTCGACGACTTTGCGGGCGCCGAAGCTCTTCCTCAGGTCACGGACGTCGATGGTGAAGTCCGTCATGGCGAGTCATCCTTCGCGATCGGCCGCAGAGTGACCGGTTGGCCAGGGTTGAGCACGGGGGCTTGTTGCAAAGGAGGCCGCGCCTCGACCTTGTAGACGAGCTTCGCGCGGCTCAACTCGCGCAACAACAATACAGAGCGCGATCGCTATCTTGGTCCTCCCGATGAATCTGGCGCGATTTCGTTCGCACCAAAAAAGTGCACGCGCATAGTGCATTCACGCGCGCAGTGTATAAATGAAATCTGATATGTTCCACGCAGCCGTCGACGCCAGTCGCGTCTATGACCCGCAAGAAACGGTAGTTCGGGGCCAGACGGCGCGCACGCCATAATGGGCTTCGCCGCCGCGACCTCGCCGCGGCTCCTCCCATCGTTTAAGCAGCATGATCGCATTGGCGCGGCGTGACGCCCGCGCCTCGCGGCGCCCGTCGCGGGCCAGAGCCAGAAAGCTCCGCGCGTTCGCCTTCACCGAGACAACCAGGTCAAATCATGTTCGCCAGGACAATCCAACTTTGACGCCCAGGCAAGCGATTTTTCCCGGACACTCAAGGAGTTCAGGGTATAGTTGCGCAAGTAACAGTTGGTTTTTCTCGGTGAGCCTCCTGATCGATCCCGCCAATTCCGCGCTGGGCCGGTAGGATTCCAACTGCGCGCCAAACACGACTTCGATCTCGCGAATCCTGAGATAGAATCTCATCTCGAACCCCCGGTTCCAGGGGATACCTGTTGACAATCCGCATCATCTCTAGTCCCTGACGATGCAACGATTCGTTGTGGCGCTCGACGCCGCATTCGAGATCTCCTGCCCCGAGATACTGGAGAATTTCAGACATAACCGTATCGGAATAACCGAATGGGCGAATTGTCACGTCCCCTAGCGAGTGCTGAACCTCCATCAGAAAGCCAACATAGTCGAGGTGTTTCCTGAACCACTCGTCTTCCAGCATTTCTCCCAAGGACAAATCCCGGCCATAGCATGGATAAATCGGCGGATTACGAACGCTCTGGCAATAGAACGACACGGCAAAATCGACCACGTCACGAAAACATATAAGAATTTCCAGTCTGAAGGCGGACGCGAGGAAGCGGAGCATCGAACGGCTTTCGGCGGCAAAATCCCACCAGTGATTGAAAAGCCCCTCCGTCGAGAACAGGATGAGATTCGTAGTGCTGGGCATGGCGCGCAAGGCCGCGAGTACCGACGTGCCGAGACCTTGCGCATCTCCCGCCATCATTTGCCAGACAAGGAACTGATGTTTCGGAGCGTGCGGCGGAGGTGCGTGCCGAGCGTGAGGGTAATAGATTCCTCTTTGGGCCAATCTAGTCTTGTTTTCCTCAAGGCAAAACTGCAGGGCGGTCGTGCCTGTTTTCGGGGTGCCGGCATGAAACACGAGTTTCGGGTGACGCTCGGCATTCTCCAGCCAATCCAGGATATCCCGCACGACTGGAACTTTCGGATGCCGGCCATCACCGCAAATTGGACGGCGGGCTTGGCCAATTTTGAAACGCTCATAAAAGTGGATGTTGCTGCACGTCACCGCGCATTCGTTGGCCACGGAGAGGGCCGTCTGCACCGCGTCAACTTTCAACGCCGACCTCAGAAATCCGAAATCGTCGAGTTCCCAATGATAGTGCAGCATCTGAATGCGACTGCGAGCATCGAGGGTTCTCGGCATGGTGTTGCCGTGCGCAGGAAAGTTGCTGTTTGCGGGGAGGTGAGAATATGCCGTCCCCGTATCGCCGATGGCCAAGGCGAATGAAACTTGGTCGATGTGCCGCAGTTGCTGGTCGTTCTCGAAGAGGCTAGGGTTTTCATACAAGAACGATGCAAAGCATTTCCAAGACTTTCCGATCGCATTTGCATGGTAGGCAGGGATGTAGAGGACACCACCGTTGAAATTCGAGGCAAAAGTCTTCCCTATATTCCAATCGCATTGGACCTGTTCCGGAAGCGCAACCGCCGCGGCTTCGAAAATCCTGGTCAGCACATGAATTGGTGGGTGGGGCGCATCCACGATCTTTCCAGCGACGCGGTCTCGGTCCGGGATCACGAGCGGGGCCGTGACCGCGATGTCGACGTCCAGAAGCAGCACCCCGGCCGGTTCGCTCAGGCCGAACTCATCGACAAAGGAAAGTTGTTGCAGCTTGTTGCAATATTTTCCGTCCAGAAATGGCTTGATCTTTCTTGTCTTGCAGCCCATTCGAGCAAATGGCGCGACGTCCGCCGCGGGAAGCCGATTTACATAGTGGACAATTACTTGGCCCGGGGGGATACTCGCATGCCGATCCAAGGTCCGGATTAAAAGGTCAGCTTTGTAGAGATGATCATCAACGTTGTCCACAACGATCGACACCCATATGTCATCTTGTGGCATTTGCCTTCCTTTCTCGAACGTGCCGTATCGTGGGAGTGTTCGAAGCCACCAACTCTCCACATCGCGTGACACGCCGTAATCGGCGCCAAAAGGGCGCGTCACCGAACTATTCTTGCAAAGCCGTGACCTTGGGCCGATTGTATAGTTCCATTCGCACGGCAAGTCACGTCGGGCGATGTTGACGGCGGACCGTTACCCCATCTGGCGGCCGGCCACGACGCAAAGAAAAAACCCCGGCGTAATGCCTTCGCGCCAGGGCTTCAGCTTGTTCGGCTGGCGAGCTATGGTTGGTCGCTACGTCGTCTTCCAGATGGCCGAGGTCGCCATCTCACGGCATTTATTCGCCGACATCCCGCGGCTAATCGCGGAACGTCGGCCGCCACCGGCAACCCTTTCGACGTGAAGCGCTTGGATTGGATTGCGTCCGATCAAAAACCAGCAAAATCCGCATTTCCGGCGCGCGAGGCGCCAATGTCACTGACTTCGGGACACGAGAGCCCCCCGAGAGGAATTGGCATTGCCAAAATCCCGGGAAAGCCGCAAACTCAGCCTCAGCAAGGCCATCATCCGGTCGATGTCGGATGAAGACTCTTGCCAACCGGGGGCGTCCCCATATGAACAAAGCAATCATTTCCGTACATGTCCCCAAAGCAGCGGGTACGAGCTTTGTGATTTGGCTGGAAAGCGTATTTGGCAATGGCCAGTTAAGGCTGGACTATGCTGATCGGCCCATCGACCCGAAGTCGGAAATGAACGTCGATCCGGCGGGGTTTCTTTCGCGGTACGGAGCCGCCCGCAGATTGCCTGAGGGGACCCTCGTCGTGCATGGCCACTTCTGGGCGAAAAAATACGAACGGATCGAGAATGCCTTCCGCATCACGTTTCTACGTGATCCTATCGAACGTACGATATCGCATTACTATTTCTGGCTAAACACGCCAGGAGATGGGCACAGTCTGCATCAGCGTGTTCTTGACGAGGGAATGGGAATGCTCGATTTTGTTCGCTTGCCGCAAATGCGTGGCTTCTACCGACATTACTTCTTTCGTGACGTCAATATGGCGGGCTTTGACTTTATTGGCGACATGTCGTTTTTCGATGAAGAATTGGGACGCCTTGAGGCTTTGCTTGGTGTCCGAGGAGCTCGCGCTCAGGTGAGCCAGAATCCCGCGGCAGATTACTTATCGAAGCGGGAGGTCGCACTCACAACTGGTCCAGTGCGCGATGAGTTGGCCGAGATACTTACCGATGAGGTAGCTTTTTACCGGCAGCATTTAGGACGCTGAAGCCCTGATCAGCGCGATCACGGACGCGGCGCGCTCACGCCGGGGCTTCAGCTTGCTCGACCGGCGAGCTACGGTTGGGTGATGGCGGCCTATCGCCGTTCCCCAGGTGCCATCGCCACGGGCAAACATCCCGGCGAAATACATCACCAGGTTGGAGCCGGTGCCTCCAGCCGGCGCTAGGCCGCCCGGCGCGACGGCGGTATAGTCGCCCCACCGGCCCTCGCCGCGTACGTCCGTTCCACATGATCGTCCCAAGTTTGCGGTCGTAGACCTCCGGCAAGAGGTCGAACTCCCGTGGCGAGCTACCTTAAAGCGTGGCGATCTGACGAAAGCCTGGCCCGGCGAGCGCCGCCGGGTCCGCTTCCACGACCTCTACCTTGTCGACGCGGGCGTGCGCGGGACCCCGCCAGCATGCCGCGCAAAGTGCCTCGACGGCGTCCGGCGGACCGGCCAAGAGAGCTTCGACATCGCCGTTCAAGCGGTTTCTTACCCAGCCCCTAACGCCGAGCGCGCGGGCTTCCATTTCCATCCAAGCGCGGTAGCCGACGCCCTGGACATAGCCGCCGACCGTCACCCGAACGATCATTTGGTGTCTGGTCATGGTCGTCGCCGCGTTGGGCCGTCGTGTGGATTGACCTGAGCGCCGGCGAATTTGACGCCGTGCGCTTCGGGACCGAAAATAGCGAGGAGGGCAACGGTCACGGCGACAATTGCGGCGACCGTCGCAAGCGCGAAAGCATAGCTTCCGCCATTGGCTTGGGCGATGCCCGCCTGAAGAGTGGCGTTCGCCGAGGCCAGCAAATTGCCAAGCTGATAGGCGAAGCCAGGAAACGTCCCGCGCATCTCTTCGGGGGAAAGTTCGTTGAGATGCGCGGGGACAACGCCCCAGGCTCCCTGAACGGCGAATTGCATGAGGAAAGCGCCAACCGCCAGTATAATCGGACCCGCGCCATAAGCCCAAACCGGAATGAGGGGGAAAGTGAGAAGCGCCGCGAGAGCAATCGCCCGGCGCCGGCCGATAAGTTGCGAGAGCGCGCCAAACAAGAGTCCGCCAAGGATCGCGCCGATATTATAGACGATCGCGATGAGGCCGACCGTATGCTGCGAAAAATGACGCTGGAGTTGCAGGAATGTTGGGTAGAGGTCTTGCGTGCCATGGCTCAGGAAGTTGAATGCGGTCATGAGCAATACGACATAGAGGAAACGCCCGGCGTGGCTGCGTAGCATTTTGACGACGCCGGGGCTTTGCCTTAAAGGGGCGCGCGCCAAAAAAGCTGGCGATTCCTCGACCTTGCCGCGAATATACAAAACGAGCAGCGCCGGCAGGACGCCAATCATGAACATGCCGCGCCAGCCGATCAGTCCATAGAGCGCGAAATAGGTAATCGCGGCGAGAAGATAGCCGCTCGGATAGCCGGTCTGAAGAACCCCTGAGACCACCCCTCGCGTTCCGGGAGGGATCGTCTCCATCGCGAGCGCGGCGCCGACGCCCCATTCGCCGCCCATGGCCACGCCGAATGCCAGCCGCAGGATCAAGAATATAGTGAGGCTTGGAGCCAAGCCGGTCGCAAATTCAAGCATCGAAAAAAGCAGAATATTGATCATAAGCACCGGCCGGCGGCCGTAGCGGTCGGCGGCGAGGCCGAACAACAGCGCCCCAACGGGTCTTGCCGCCAATGTAAGGAAAATGGCGTAAGTGACCGTTTCCACATCGGTGGCAAATTCTTGCGCCACATCCTTGAGCACGAAGACAAGGATGAAGAAATCGAAAGCGTCCAGCGTCCAGCCAAGGTAGCTCGCAATGACCGCGCCGCGCTGATTGGGGGTGAGAGAACGGAGCAAGTGAAGCATGTTTGCCCCTCTAAGACAGATGCACGTGCAAATGGCGCGTTTCGAGTATCAGAAGTTTTCGGCGCATATGGGTCAGAACAAATGGCCCTCTGACACCAGAGCGCATTGATCAGATCGGCGCAAAGCTCGATCGTCTTCAAAGATGCCTGCGGGAAAAGGTAGTCACTCCCTTGAGCGATCTTGTTGCGCTGCATTGGCAGAAAGTCGATTAGGGTCTCAATCCCGGTAAAAACTCCATTCCCGGCAGGGCCAGATCGCCTTCGGTTAGTAGTTCCCGCTCTTTGGCCGAGTTGAGAAGCTTCCTTAGTCCCCCTGGTGCACTGAATGCGGGATCGCGCTCGGTTAACTTTTCTCGAAGCGCCATCTCAAGGGTCGCAAAGCTTTGGTGCTCCGCGAGTGTGGCAAGTTCGTAGGAAAACCAGGAATAAAGGAAAGCATTTCGAGCTTTATCGAATTCGTTCCGTATCCGCTCCGGAACCTGCTTGGCGATAAGAGTGTGCCAGTCCGCCACGCGGACGGCCCGCGATTGGCCTGTAGCTTGATTGTAATAGACGTTGTTCTCGTGTCGCGGGTCTGGCTGCAGGATGTCAGCCACAGGTCTGAACATAGCGATCTCCCAAGGGCGTCTCGATTCTAAACACTTTGTCTCCTTACCAAACAGATGTCGTCGCTTCACACGGCGATATTGTCGATGAGCCGCGTCTCGCCGAGTCTTGCCGCGGCGAGAAGGCGAATCGGCCCTTCGCCGCGCGACGCGATGGGGCAAAGGGTTTCGGCATGGCGCGCTTCGAAATAATCCATGACGAAACCCACCGTGGCGACAGTTTCCCGGGCAGTATCGAGGGCGGTTTCGATCATAACTCCCTCATTGATGTCGCGCGCGCACCGGCGAAGCGCGGCATAAAGGCATGGCGCAGCGGCGCGCTCCTTTGCCGACAAAAAGACATTGCGCGACGACAGCGCGAGGCCATCCGCCTCGCGCACCGTGAGCACGCCCACAATTTCGGTCTCGAAATCGAGATCGCCCGCCATCCGCGTCACGACCTTAAGCTGCTGATAGTCCTTTTCGCCAAAGATCGCGACATTGGGGCGGCACTGGTTGAGGAGTTTTGCCACGACGGTTGCGACGCCTCCAAAATGGCCCGGCCGGAAACGATCCTCTAGGCCCACGGCAGCGGGCCCCGCCAAGGTGATAGTGGTGGCAAAACCCTCGCCATAGATGACCTCGATGCTTGGCGCGAACAGCAAATCGCCTCGCGCCGCCGCGAACCGAGCCGCATCCGCCTCGAACGAGCGCGGATAGGAGCCGAAATCTTCCGAAGGCGCGAATTGCGCCGGATTGACAAAAATCGACATCACCGCGCGGCGCGCGTGCTTTTTCGCTTCGTGGACAAGGGTAATATGTCCGGCATGAAGCGCGCCCATGGTTGGCACAAGCGAGATTGTCTCGCCCGCGCGCCGCCACTCCGCGAGGCGCGCCCTGAGGCTCGCCACGTCACGCACGATCTCGACACGGCTTGCGGCGGAGGCGGTCATGACTGGTCACTGTTTGATGCGTTCGTCAGCTATCCGGCGGTCGCCTTGGCGCCAATCCTCCGCGCGCTTTGGCGCTGCCGCCGCGATTTGAAGATCGGGAACGCTCCCGGACGCTTTGATCGCCATGGTGGACATCGGCGCGGGCTCCGGTTATCTCGTGCCCTATGTTCAGATAGAAAGCAGGCCGATGGCCGATTCCATCAGTTCCGATTTGGCGTCGAGCGCGCTCCTCTACCATCGTTCGCCGCGCCCCGGCAAGTTCGAGATCGTGGCAACCAAGCCGCTTGGGACGCAACATGACCTGTCGCTCGCCTATTCGCCCGGCGTCGCCGCGGCATGCCTCGCGATCGCCGTCGATCCCCGCGCGGCGGCCGAACTCACGATACGGCAAAATCTCGTCGGGGTGGTGACTAATGGCACCGCGGTCTTAGGACTCGGCAATATCGGTCCCCTCGCGGGCAAGCCCGTGATGGAAGGCAAGGCGGTTCTGTTCAAGAAATTCGCCGGGATCGATGTGTTCGACATCGAGATCGCGGAGACCGATGTCGACCGGCTGGTGGACATCATAGCCGCGTTGGAGCCAACTTTTAGCGGCATCAATCTCGAGGATATCAAGGCGCCGCAATGTTTCGAGGTCGAGCGCAAGCTGCGCGAGCGCATGTCGATTCCGGTGTTTCACGACGATCAGCACGGTACCGCGATCATCGTCGGCGCGGCGGTCCTCAACGCCATGGAATTTACCGGTAAGACAATTAGCGGCGTCAAGATCGTGACATCGGGCGCCGGCGCGGCGGCGCTCGCCTGCCTGGATTTTCTGGTCGTTCTCGGCGCCAAGCGCGAGAACATTTTTGTCACCGACATCGAAGGCGTGGTGTATCGCGGCCGCAAGTCGTTGATGAATGATTACGTCGAGATCTATGCAAAGGTTACCGATGCGCGCGCGCTCAAGGATGTCATCGGCGGCGCCGATATTTTTCTCGGGCTTTCGGCGGGAGGCGTCTTGACGCCGGAGATGGCGAAGGAGATGGGCGAACGGCCGCTGATCATGGCGCTCGCCAACCCCACTCCCGAAATCGAGCCAGGCGCGGCATTCGCGGCGCGGCCGGACGCCCTGATTTGCACCGGGCGCTCTGATTTTCCGAATCAAGTCAACAACGTGCTTTGCTTTCCCTACATTTTTCGCGGCGCGCTCGATGTTGCCGCCACGTCCATTAACGAGGCAATGAAACTCGCCGCGACGCGGGCGATCGCGCAGCTCGCCCATGAGCCGCCGTCCGATGTGGTCGCCAGGGCCTACGGTGGCAAGGCGCGGCATTACGGCAAGGACAGTCTTATTCCGGCGCCTTTCGATCCGCGCTTGATCCTGCGCATCGCGCCGGCGGTCGCCAAGGCCGCGATGGATACGGGCGTCGCGAAAAGGCCGATCGCCGATTTCGCCCTTTATGAAGAGACATTGTCGCGCTTTGTATTCCGTTCCGGCTTCGTCATGAAACCGGTGATACAGGCCGCCAAAGCTTGTCCCAAGCGCGTGATCTATGCGGAAGGCGAGGATGAACGGGTGCTGCGCGCGACTCAAACCGTCGTCGAGGAAGGGATCGCCAAACCTATTCTTGTCGGGCGTCCGGAAGTGATCGAGACCCGTATCGAGCGATTTGGCCTCGCGGTGCGGCCGGGGCGCGATTTCGAACTTGTCGATCCGAACGACGATCCACGCTATCGCGATTATGTCGCTTACTATCTCGACGCGGCGGGACGGCACGGGATCACGCCCAAGGCCGCGCGGACCTTGGTGCGGACCAATTCGACGGTGATCGCGGCGATCGCGGTGAAGCGTGGCGACGCCGACGCTATGATTTGCGGCCTCGACGGGCGCTTCAATCCGCACTTGCGCTTCATCAAGGACATTATCGGGCTCGTTCCCGGCGCGACTGATCTTTCCGCGATGTGCTTGATGATCACCAATAAGGGCGCCTTTTTTATCACCGACACGCATGTCCGGCGAGATCCCGCCGCCCCGGAGATCGCCGAAATGGCGCTGTTGTGCGCGGCCCACGTTCGCCGGTTCGGTATCGAGCCGAAAATCGCCCTTGTGTCGCATTCGGATTTCGGTTCGGATGACACGCCTTCGGCCCGCAAGATGCGAGACGCGCTCGAAATCTTGCGCCGACGCGCCCCGGATCTCGAGGCCGATGGAGAGATGCAGGCCAATACCGCTTTGTCGCAGGCGATGCGCGATCTCGTGTTGCCATCCTCGCGTCTAAAAGGCGAGGCGAACGTTCTCGTCATGCCCAATCTCGATGCCGCCAACATTGCCTATACGATGACGATGATCATGGCCGACACCCTGCCAGTCGGCCCGATCCTGATCGGCGCCGCCAAGCCCGCCCATATCCTGACGCCTTCGGTGACGGCGCGCGGCCTCATCAACATGACCGCGGTCTCGGTCGCCGAAGCGCAAGGAAATAGTTGGAACTCGAGTTGATCGTAGACAATTGACGTAAAATCTTTTTTGAAATTCGTGGCGACTCTTGCGCGCCTCGGACGTTAACGGATATTGCTGATTGGGCAAATGGGAGACATCCGAAACGGAGGAAAAAAATGGCTGAACAGGATCAGAGGGCAACAGGCACCGGCACCGAGGGCGCGGCAGGCTCGTTTGACAGCGCGGTGAACGCACTATCGATGAACACGCTAAATGCCACGTCGAAAAACATGCGCGCCATTGCCGGTGAAATCCTCGAAATATCCAAACAATCCTTTGAACTTACTACGAAAACCCTGGAAAAGCTTCGCACCGCGCATGGCGTGGACGAAGTCGCGGCGATCCAGGCAGACTTCATGAAAGAGGCTTTCGAACATGCGGCGCAACATGGCCGAAAGCTTGGCGAACTCGTCGCGGCCTTCCCGGCGGAAATCACACAGACCTATCAAGAGGCGTGGCTCAAATCGGTGAGTGCCGCGACGAAAGCAACGGAAAAGCCAAACTAAACCGCGGCCGAAAACGCCGATCGTGTTCCGAGCGGCGGTGAGAAAATCGTCGAGCGTTTTCGAGCATTGTGAAAGTGCTCAAACACCTCTGTCTTGCAAGACTTTGTTCTTCGAGACTTTCCTGACGAGACAAAAAGCGAAGCTCCGGCGATCTCCGGAACGGGGACAATGGGCCCGAAGGGATGCTGGCGGTACTGTGCGCTTTTTTTCTTTCGCCAAGCCGTCGCGTGGGCTAAACAGCAGCGTGTGGCCGAAGTCAATGAATGGAAGTCGATGTTCGTCAGCGATCGAGCCAAGTGGCAGCACCGTCCGCGAGGCAAAGCGGCGATTGCCTTTGGCGACGCCTAAAGGGACGCCGCCGAAAATCGTCCCCAATTTCCCCTCGAGCGTTAGCTTGCGCGATGCTGCGGCTCCTCCTTGTTCGCCATGCCGAAGCCGCTGCTCCCGCATCCGAAGGCGACTCTCAAAGGCGGTTGACGGCGCAAGGCCGCGCCGACGCGGCGCGAATGGGCGACTATTTTCGCGCCTCGTGTCTCGTTTTCGATCTCGCCCTTGTTTCGCCAGCGCTGCGCGCGCGCGATACACTCGACATGATTTTGCGGGAACTGCCGCAAAAACCAGCCTGCGAATTCGAAGCTTCGCTATACAACGCCGACGTTGACACCCTGCGGGATCTTCTTGCGCAAACAGCCCGCTCCGTGAAAACCTTGCTGATCGTCGGGCATAATCCAGGCCTTGGCGAATTCGTGCGTTTTCTCGTGCGCGGCGGGGAAAGTGCCGCGCCCCGCCAATTCCCGTCGCCTTGCCTCGCAGTGATCGACTTTCCTTGCGTTGATTGGAGCGAGACGGTCGCCGGTGGTGGCCGGCTAGACCGTTGCGTGAATTTTTCCAGCTTGCCGGCGGATAACCGTGCTTCCCGGTAGAATTGAGAACGGCGCCACCGCGATCGATCGGCTGGTCCCGGAAATCCCGGTGGCGCGAGGAGTTCGAGCGGTTCATGGATGCGCATAGAAACCGGCATGCCCGTCCGGGCAATAGAGCAGGGACTTACAATAAATACAGACTTCCTTCTACGTTTGTCTCATGTTGGGCATAGATCGCGAGAGGAGCGAACATCGCGGCGACGAAGATGAGCAGGTCGCGGATGATTTCCCCTATCCGAATCCTCACGTCGCGTGACCGCCTCTAAGTTTGCGTCCGGCTCATGCCAAACACCAGTGAAAAAAACGATCTTAGCCGAGCCTTCTGGCGGCGTCCTCAGATGCGTGCCGTCTTTCTCCGTCTTGAAAACAATGACTTCACCCATTTTTGTCTCCCAATACTATAATTGACCGCCCGCCGCGAGAGCCCTATGCGCTTCGGATCCAGGCCAGCGGAGCAATTTTAAAAACCAGAGCGTGACGACAAATGACATGGGTCAACTCAAAGCGCATCCCTCAAATGAGCCAGCGACCGTTTGTCCGGCCGTTTCACCGAGGAGGAGAAGAGCGTGCTGGAGGCCGGCGCTGAACGCTACCGGCAATCTCGAGAATCAGGCCTCGTCCGGGCGATCCTCGCCGTTTCCATCATGCGAACCCCGGCTGTTCTGGGCAAGGGGCGGCAGCAAGGCCCCACGCCGAGACGCATAATTTTGTTACGTCGAACAAGACGAAAACGCACTACCTGACTACACTTCTTGGTTCACTTGCTTTACCCGTTTTTCCCGGCCGTTCCCTGTGGCCTCGCCGCCTCGAAATACTCTCGAAAGCCAATTTGTTTTGTCTCTGATCGCCAACCTCTTGTTCGAAGCCCGCGCCGCGGCGCAGGCCCTCATCGAGCTGACGACGGGCCCGCATGTTCGTCTCGGTGTCACCGGACTCTCGCGCGCGGGCAAGACGATCTTCATCACCGCGCTCGTCGACAATCTTATCAAAGCGACAAGCCCGGCCTTGCGCGGGAGGAAAAATCCCTTGCCCGTGTTTCGGGTTCACGCCGAGGGACGGCTGATCAGCACCATGCTCGAGCCACAACCCGACGATGCCGTGCCTCGCTTCGCCTACGAGGATCACATTGCCGCTCTGACCGGTCCCAAAGGCCGTCCGGGGGAACGCCATTGGCCGCAATCGACAAGGCGCATTTCCGAGCTGCGGCTGTGCCTTGTTTACGACCAAAAAATCGGCCAGCGGCCGGGGCACCAATCGCTTACCATCGACATCGTCGATTATCCTGGCGAATGGCTGCTCGATTTGCCGCTGCTTGGCAAATCGTTTGGGCAATGGTCGCGCGACGCCTTCAGTGCCTCGGCAGGCGCTGCAAGGGTGCCGCTCGCGGCGAAATGGCGCGCACTTGCCGCGAGCACCGATCCGCGCGCCAATGCCGATGAAGGGCAGGTACGCCGGGAGGCCGAACTCTTCACCAATTATCTGCGCGCCTGCCGTGCCGACGAAAATCACTTTTCGAGCCTGCCGCCGGGCCGGTTTCTTATGCCGGGCGATCTCGACGGCTCTCCTGCTCTTACTTTCGTGCCGCTCGCCGTCGAGGAGGGCCAAATCTATCCGCCGGGCTCGTACGCGACGATGATGGAACGGCGCTTTGAGGCCTATAAGACGCATGTCGTCACACCGTTTTTCCGCGACCATTTCGCCAGGCTCGACCGCCAGATCGTCCTTATCGACGCGCTTTCCGCATTGAACGCGGGACCGGCCGCGATGCGCGACCTTGAGTCCGCCCTAACCGATGTTCTCGCCGCGTTTCGCGTCGGGCGCGGAAATCTGTTGTCGGCCTTGTTCCGGCCGAAGATCGACAAGATTCTGTTTGCCGCGGCAAAGGCCGATCATCTGCACCACACAAGCCACGACCGGCTCGAGGCGATCTTGCGGCATCTCACCAAAAGAGCCATCGCCCGCGTCGAATCAGTTGGCGCCGAGGTCGATGTCATCGCGCTCTCAGCGGTTAGGGCAACGCGCGAGGGCATGGTCGGCGCCCCGGACGAGCCCACGCTTGAAGCCGTCATCGGCACGCCACTCGAAGGCGAGCGGATCGGCGATGAGATTTTCGATGGACAGGCGGAGGCGGCGATTTATCCCGGTGAACTCCCGATTGATCCCGATGCGGTGTTTCGCGACGCTCCGCGCATCGAGCCCAATGAAATCGACTACCGCTTCGTCCGTTTCCGTCCTCCCGTCCCAGTCCGGGCGGAGGATGACTCGCTTCTGCCACCGCCCCATATCCGGCTCGACCGCGCGCTGCAGTTTCTCCTTGGCGACCGGTTCGGCTAATGCCCTCGACAAAGGCTTGTTTCGATGATTGACCAGACAAGAGTTTTGCCAATTCCCGGTGATCACGTGGCGCCGCGGCAAGGGATTAACGAGGTTTTGCGTGGCCTTTGAACCAAAACCCCGCCCGCGGGCGTTCCGCCTCGGTGCGATGACCCCGGAGCCCGGCGCCGCGGCCCCGAAAGAGGCCATGGTGATCGAAACTTTGGTCGACCCTTACGAGGCCGAGGCCGAGGCTTTTCTGGCCGGGCGTGATGCTGGCGAAGAGGCGGTCGAGGCCGCACAGAAACAAGGAGTCGCTGCCCGCTCGCTATTGTCCTGGGGCGGTCTCTTCTGGTCGGCCACGGGCGGTCTCGTTTCGCTCGGTTTCGGGCTCTGGCTGACCCGGCTCATCGACGATCTTTTCGCCTGGTCGCCGGTTTTCGGCGTCGTTGGTCTTGCGCTCGCGGGCGCCGCCGGAACCGCGCTTTTCGTTCTCGCTATGCGGGAAATTGGCGGTATTCTGCGCCAGCGCCATATCGCGGACCTTCATATTGGGCTCGCCCGTGCGCGCGAAAAGGACGATTTTAAAGAGGCACGGCGCCTCGTTAAGGATCTTTCCGCGCTCTATGCCGCAAGGCCCGATACGGCGCGCGCGCGCGCTCAATTGCGCAAGGTTGCGCATGACATCGTCGACGGGCGCGATCTCATCGACATCGCCGAGCGCACCCTTATCGAGCCGCTCGACTTGGACGTGCGGCGCGAGATCGCGGCCGCGGCCAAGCGCGTGTCGATGGTAACGGCCCTTGCGCCGCGCGCGATCATCGACGTCGTCTTCGTCGGGGCGCAGGCGATAAGGCTCATCCGGCGTATCGCGGTGATCTATGGCGGGCGGCCGGGACTGCTGGGCTTTTTGAAGCTGCTGCGCACGATTGCCGCGCATATCGCGATCACGGGGGGCATGGCCGTCGGCGACAGCCTCATCCAACAATTTGTCGGTCACGGGATCGCCGCGAGATTGTCGGCCCGTCTCGGCGAAGGCGTTCTCAACGGACTTTTCTGACGGCACGCGTAGGACTTTCCGCCATGGCCGTCTGCCGGCCGCTGCCTTTTGGGACCAAGCGGCCGCCAAAGGTAGCCGACGTCGCGCCGTTTTTGTTCCGCAAGCTAGATAACAAGAGTTGAGGAATGTGGTTGCCATCCGAGGCCGTCCACATTTGTCCGATTGTGGCCCGAAAGTACTCAAGGCCTCATACGTCTTCCGTCTCTAGACGCGTAGAGGATCGCGCGGAATATCGGTACTTCTGACGGGAAGTCCGGCCGGCGGTCCATGATTGAGCCAATCGCCTGAAAGAAATCATGACCGTGCGCACCGATCTCGAGCAGAAGATTTGCCTCAAGCTGCAAACAATTTCTGCGACCGCTTTGCAGAGACTGGCGGAGGACATCGCCAAAATCCGCGATCCCCAACGTTATCGAGATTTGCAGATTATAGGACGGAATGAAGAGGGGCAAACGACAACGGGATGGCCAGATGCTGGTGTCATCGCCGACTACACAGTTGACGCCGTGGAAGCGACACGGGAGAAGGATAACTGGCAAAAACATATCGCCGCCGACTATGGTAAAGCTACAGACGGTAAGCACAAAAAACTCACCGGTTTCTTGTTCGTTGCCGGATATCCGAAGAAAAGAGCTGATCCAAACGACATTGGTCGCTGGGCGGCAAAATTTCGCGACCTCGGAATAGACGAACAGCGGATCCATATTCTTGTCGGGATGGGCCTCGTTCGTGAATTGGCAGAGCCACGGTACGCCCGAACGCGGCTGACGATACTTGGAATTCCCGATTGTCCAAACCATTTCAGGATGCTCGGGGAGTATACGACAGCCAACAAGCGTGAATATGCATTCGAGCCCGAGCGCGCAGGACTATAAGCTAGGACTTGTCCACCGGCCCAAGTTGGCAGACACGGTGGAGTCCCAACTGCGCGAGCGCCGTTGTGCTCTTGTCCGTGGCCGGGGCGCGGCGGGAAAGACCGTCATGGTGAACCTGATCGCCGCAGGCGCCGACTATCGGACCTTGCCGATCTATTATCTGGATTTGGCGCCCTGGGCGGAACGCGAACAAGATATCCTCGGCAGCGTTCAGAACGAGCTGGTCGAGTTCGGCGGCCAAAGTATTCTGTTTATTCTTGACAGCATCCATCGAGACGACAAATTCGCAGACGATCTTTTTCACTATTGGAAGAACACAGCATGCGGTGCTGGCACACGGCTTCTTCTGGTGGGCCGCGAAACGCGTAAGCGGGTCAGCTCTCTTTTGGATGGCAATCCCGATCTCCCCCCGCTCATCCTGCACGCTGGCAGCGATGAACTTCGCGGCGTCTACCGGAGGATCGTGTCGGTGGATCACGCGGCGCTAAACGGCGACCCGCCGGAGCCACCCGCCGTGGAAGTGGAATCCTGGTTGAGAACCTTCGGCGGCAAGTCGAAGGACGGATATTCATCGGCGGACCTCATCGCATTCAGCGCCGCGGCCAGGAGTTGAAAAAATTGTCTCTTCAACAAGGATTGGACACTCACGGCGGCCGACGCTGTAGAGGAGATATAGTTTCATTACCTTAAGCCACTACCAGAAGCGGAACGACGAAACCTGTTGCGGCTCGCTTCGCTTCCTGAAGACTATTCACTTCCTAACCAGGCGTTAGCCGAGCCGATGGCTCGCTTTGAGAACTGCGTCAATAACGGAATCGTTTTCGAATCCGAGCATGGGCAGGCCCTGCATCTACGCTACAGCCTTGTGCATTCAGCGTTGGGATGGCTGTTTCGGGCTGCTGCACATCCTCCGGTGGATCGGGCCGAAGAATGTTGCGCGGTGGTTCGTTCATGCCCAGCCGTGGGAATGTGGCTTGCGAGAGCCGCATGGGCGGACGAAGATGAAGGTTTGGCCAAGCGGATATTACAGGCCTTGCCGAAGAGCGATTGGATCAAGGCACAGCCAGATCTCGACACCGTCATCACGGGGTTGAAAGTAGCTTCGACGCTGGGGGTGGCGATTATTCCAGAGGAAGATAAGATACAAACGACATTTCGTGATGCGCTTCTTACAGTAGCTCTCCGAACGCCGCTCGAAAAGCTCACCTTCTTTTTCCAATACGCCGAGCCCAAGGAACACGGCTTGTCGGCGATCCGCAGCAACCTCATCAAGGATCTTGCGGGGAAGAAGGAAAAGTTGACGGAGATCGCTCTCCGAACTCCGCGCCATACGCTCCATACGCTCGCCGTTTTCCTCCAGTACGCCGAGCCTGAAGAGCGCCGTCTGTCGGCGATGCGCCACCACCTCAGAGGAACGCGGCTTGTCGGAGATCCGCAGCAGCCTCATCGAGGAGCTCGCTGGGCAGAGCGAGGAGGTGACAAACCTCGCTCTCCGAACTCCGCTCGACGGGCTCACCTTCTTCCTCCAGTACGCCGGGTTCCCGAGACGCGGCTTGTCGACGATCCGCCGCGACCTCATCAAGGGTCTCACAGGGAAGGCAGAAAAATTAGCCGAGCTCGCTGTCCATGCCCCGCTCGACGCGCTCCTGTCTTTTCTCGAAACCATACCATTTGCGAAGGACGTGTGGCACTTGATTGACCTGGACGACTGGAACCGTTATCGAGAAAATGAAGCTCCCATACGACCAAACTTCATTGTCAATCTCTCCAAGACAGTCCGCGGACCGTTGGGACGACCGGAGCTGGCTTGGGCGCCCGCTCGAAATCAAATCATCAAGTTCGATCCTGGATTGTGGCGCGGTGAGGTTATATACACTGGCATTCCCCAGATAACCGGGAATGTGCCAAGCGCGTATCATTGATCTCCTGCCGTGACATCGGACATTCGTCCTATACCGGCATTATTTTCCGGATCGCCCGCTTATTGAGGTTGAGATTGCCGCGCTGCGGCGCTGCTGTGGTGCTCCGGCACACCAAAACCAGTGACATGGGCGGATCGCGCACCGGACAATACAGAGTCGGTTGTGATCAAGACGCACTTCTCCCTTAGTTTTTGCTCGACGCATGACGACCGAACACTTCACGCAGGCGCTGGATTGGGCGGCGGCCGCAGGTCGGCGATCATTCGTAGGATGTCCGCGAAGAGATTTTTCGGAATGGCGACTTCGGCCATCTGAAACGCGACATAGCGGCCATGGCTCACGATCTTCGCGCCGATCTTGATCAGCTTTTCCTTCAGGCTCGTCAGTGACCAATCCTTTATCGGTTCGGGCGTCGCCAGCGTGCGCAGAAAATTACCGAGATTGTAGGCCAGCGCATGAAGCTGGAGACGGACGGCGTTAGCAGCGAACGACCGACATGATAGCCGGGTCCACTTGATTGCGCCTTTTCCTTCCTTGATCCATTGCTCACACGTGCCGCGCTTGTTGTAGAAGGCGACGACATTCTCGGCGGAGCGCGCCATGTTCGTCACGATGAAGCCGACGCGCGGATAAAGCTCGCCCGGATGCCATTCGACCTTGGCGATCACCCGACGCGGCTGCGACCAGCTTCCCGCTTGATAGGTGAAACTTGCATGGGATCGGCAGACGTCATTGGACGGGCGACCAACCGGGCGTTTGAGCAGATAGCCGATCCTCTCTTGCAAGATGTGATTGGCGGGCAGACGGATCGCATATTTGATCCGTTCTGCCTCCAGATATTCGTAAACTTCGGGGTTTGCGAAGCCGGCGTCGGCGCGGAAATAAATGCGTGAGACCTTGCCTTGATACCGCGCCACGACCGGCTTCAGCACCGCCTCCCATCCATCGGCGCTGTGAACATTGCCGGGGCGCAGGGCGCAGCGTTCCAAATCGCCATATTGGTTGAAAACGAACAGCGGATGATAGCAGGTGCAGTCATAGTGACCGTTCCAGACACTGTGTTCCTGTTCGCCATGCGTCGGGCTCACGCTCGAATCCATGTCGAGCAAGATACCTCTCGGCGGACGGCGACCATGAACGCTGTCGATCCATTTGCCGGAGAGATCAGCGAGCGCCGAAAGGTTCTTTTCCGCCGTGAGCCAGCGCGTCTCAAAGCGGCCCATCTGGCTCGGCGAAGCCGCTGCATCCGAGGCCGCCTTTCCGCCGACTATCCACCGCATCGCGGGATCATGGCGCAGGCGTTGAGCGTCGTTCACGTCTTCATATCCGGCAAGTCGCCCAAATATGGATTGCCGCAACATCCCGACGAGTGCATGCCGGCCATTCTTGCCAGTGCGTGCGTCGGAGAGCGCATCACCCGCCATCGCGCTGAGGCACAGCGCGTCGTCCAGTTCCCGGTATGCGAGCAAGCCTGCGTCGGAGGTAACCACCGATCCGCGAAAATGAAGCAACAATCGGCGGTCGAAATCGAGCCTGAGAGCGCCATCATACGATTCACCCGCCGGGTTCGCCATGACGGCCTCATTCGATCCGAAATAACATGCTGATTATGTTAGCTAAATCGCGGCATCGACGCTGCAAATTATTGCCTCATCCGGCGTATGCGGGATACATCCGCCCGTTCGCTACCCTCATCGCGCTCGCTGGGGATGTTGAGCACGATCTGCTCGCCAAATTTCTCAATAATACCGTCACGCCGGATTGGCTGGCGAGCCAATATGCCGGGGCGAGACTTGGTGGACTTGCCGGGGCGTTATTTGCGCTCGCTTGTCATTTGCCATCCGAATTCCACCAAAATTTCGACACTCCTGATCTTGCTGAACGCCTAAATCGCGAAGCGGCCGTGACACCACTCGAATACGCCGTAGCTTGGGCGGATCTGCTGTCGCTTCTCGGCAGCGCTGCGGTTCTGGTTGGGATGCCGCGCCTGACGGACCCAATCATCTGGCATGATGACCTTGCCGTCGTTATCGCGCATCGCCCCGCGCGGGACGAAAAGGGTGGACTGATGAGCTACGCCACGGCCCAGTTCTGGTGCGGCCTCCATGACCTCGAGCGATCGCGCGGTGACCTCATTGCCGTATCATCGGCGGAAGGCGAGGCGATCCTCGAAGCATGGCGCAAGGCCAAACCCACGACACCCTTCCCCGAAGCGCTCAATAATACCATGATTGCGTGGCTGGAGCAGTGCCGAGAAAATAAATGGACACTAATACCAAGTCTCGCTGATCACGACCGATAGGCCCACTCTCTTGTTCCGATGGAGATGATTTTCCAGGGCATGTCGATGAGCTTGTTCCAGGCGAAGCAGCAGTGGTCGAGAATGTCGTCGTAGGATTCGAAGACGCGGTTCGAGAGCCAGTTGTCGCGCATGAATTGCCAGATGTTCTCGACCGGATTGAGCTCGGGCGATTTCGGCGGCAACGGCAAGAGCGTGATGTTGTCCGGGACGGGAAGCTTCGCCGAGACATGCCACCCGGCCTGATCGAGAAGAACGAGCGCATGCGCGCTTGGTGCGACCGCAAGCGAGATTTCTTCGAGATGCAGGGCCATGGCCTCGCTGTTGCAGGAGGGTAGTACGAGCCCGGCGCCTTTTCCTTCGGCCGGGCAGATGGCGCCGAAAATATAGGCTGAACTCGTCCTCTGGTCGTGCGGCGCCGAAGGCCGTGTCCCGCGTTTCGCCCATCGGCGGGTGACCTTGTTTTTCTGCCCGATCCGAGCTTCGTCTTGAAACCAAATCTCTATCGGCTTGCCAGGAGCCTCTTTTGCGGCGGTCTCCTCCACGAGGGCGAGAAAGTTTTTTTAAAAGCCGCCGCGGCTTCCTCGTCTTGCGCATGATGGCGCGGTCGCGCCGAGAGCTTGCGAAAGCCCATATGCCGCAGCTCGCGGCTGAGCGTCGGCTTGGAGATCGAAACCCGGAACTCTTCGAAGAGCCACTGCGCCAGATCGATCAGCCGCCAGCGGACGACGCCATGCAGGGCGGGAATCGGCCCATCTTCCACGACCTGCCGCAAGGCTTGGCGCTGGCGCTCGCCGAGGATGCTGGGAGCGCCCGGCGCTTTGCCGGTCAAGAGACCATCAGGACCTTTGGCGTTGAAACGGACAACCCAGTCGCGCACGATCTGCACCCCGACCCCGCCGATCCGCGCCGCATCCGGCCGCGAGCCGCCATCATAAATCTCGGCCAGTGCCAAGAGACGCCGGGTCTGATCGGGGTCACGCGATCGCCGCGCCAGCATGCGCAGGCCAATCGTGTCAAAGTCAGAGCGAAGCGGAACCGGAGTCGACATGGCAAACTCTCCCAAAAGCTGTTTGCCATGGTAAATCAGATAAATGCCAATTCGGGAATCCGCCTCAGGAGTCAAACTTTCAGAGACTTGGTATAACGTGCCCGAAACGACCCATTCGCCAAGAGATTTTGGACAGACTTCGCATCGCTTAGGAAAACTAGCGCCCGCACGTCGTCGCAGAGTCGGAAGACCGAAATCCCTAAGGTCCGCTTGTGGAACGATTGGCTTCTCCTGGCGCGCCGGAGACCAACTCGGCCCTCCCCGTTCCCGAAAGACCCTAATTCTTCTCCTTGTCGCCAAGCTTGTTGGCGCCGGTCCAGGGCATCATCGCGCGGAGTCTCGCGCCGGCTTCTTCGATGGGGTGCGCGGTGGCCTTCGCCCGCGCCGGGTTGAACAGGTAACGCCACACGAGCAGGCCTGGCGCTTGATAGCTTTGAGCAAGGCGTTCTCACATCGGCTCATGGAGCACGTTTCAGCTTTCTTGCGCGGGTGGCATGCTTGAACGGTCGTTGGGTGCCACCTCTATCAACTTCGCGGGACGCCTGGCTCCCCCGCCGAAAGCCGAAGCCGCGGCGAGGAAACCCTTCATGCGGCCTTCGAGCGCCGCCAGCCGTTTGTCCATTTCGACGACGTTTAGAGCCAATTTTTCCAGCTTCTTGCTCTGGCTGGTAATCCGCTCCTCGAGCAAATCGCCTTTTTGATCGCCTTCAATGCGTCGCGAATACCGCTCACAGGCGTTTCCGGTTGAAATGCGCGAGCGCCGCGTCGAGGGCTGCGGCGGTGCGATCGAGCTGGGCTAGGGTGCTGGCATGAAGCTCTTCGAAACCAGCGGCAAGGCCGCGCAGCTCCGCCTCCGCCTCCGCATCCGCTGGTTCATAATTGAGCGCGGCCCGCCGGACGAATTCGGCAGTCGAAATCTTGCCCGCCTTGCCTTCCGCTCGATGCGCGCCTTATCCTTTGCCGTGATCGGGACAACCAATCTCTGTGTCGCCAGGCTCATTCGCGCCTCCTACGAGGGGCATTATCATATACATGATCAAGATGACACCGGCTAGTGCTCGTAAGTCCTCTCAGAGATCAAGCGCGGCCAAGCCCACCTACGCGGAAGCGGGGCCGGCGGTTGGGTCCGGATCTGGCCGGATCTGGATGCGCCAACGGACAAGGTCGATGCGACGGTGCCGCGGGGTGCTCCCGGGTGAGGTGGCACGCAAGAGACGGCGCGGCGAAGGGAAACGCTTGTGTCCCGCACTGCAGCAGGATAAGCGAAAGGATCTTTTTCTCGCTCCGGCACATGACATTGGTTCCGATCTCGCACGGGGATGGCCTGGCCGCGTCCTTCGTCGACGCCGCCCGCGGCGCCGGGACGCTGGCGCTAGCTTATTTTCGCCCGGGCGCGGTGACCAGCGCCGAGATTTCGCACAAGGCGGGCGGCTCTCCGGTTACCGAAGCCGATCATCTTGTCGATCGCTTTTTGCGGCAGCGTCTCGAGACCCTGGTGCCGGAAGCGGGCTGGCTTTCCGAGGAAACCGCGGACACATCGGCGCGTCTTTCGAAGGATATTGTCCTTGTGGTCGACCCGATCGACGGCACGCGCAGCTTTATGCGAGGTCACGGGGCGTGGGCGATCGCGATCGCGCTTGTCGAACAGGGGCGCCCGCTGATTGGCGTCGTCCATGCCCCGGCGCTCGGGGAAACGTATGTCGCGGTCAGGGGCGCCGGCGCCCGGCTCAATGACGCGGCAATCGAGGTTTCGAAACTTGTCGCGCTTGGTGCCGGGGCAAGGGTGGCGGCGCCCGTGCTGCTCGCCGAGCGGCTACGCGAAGCCGGGCTCCAATTCGCGTTGCAGCCCAAGATTCCCTCGCTTGCATTGCGTATCGCCAATGTCGCGTCAGGTGCGCTCGACGCGGGCTTCGCCTCGGAAAACGCTCATGATTGGGACATCGCGGCGGCCGATCTCATCCTTCACGAGGCAGGGGGGCGTTTGGCAAGTCTCGACGGATGCGCGATTGTCTATAATCGCGGCGATACCCGCCACGGCCTGCTCACCGCTGCCCCGGCCCAAATTCATGCCGAAGTCAACGCCGCGGCACGTTTGGCGGACGGCAGGGCCTTAGCCCAGAAAAATAGCTAAAGCGGCGTCTTGCCCCTTGGCCGAGAGAGGGCACCGGCCTTCATGGCGCCACGAGGATCATTCTTGGCACGCCGAAGCGGTCGGCGACGATGCCGAAACGCGAGGAAAAGAAGGTCTTGGTCAACGGCATCCGCACCTGCCCGCCGTCGGCCAGGGACGCGAACAGCCGCTCGGCCTCGGTATCGTCGGCCGCGTAGAGCGTTAGCGAAAAGCCTTGGAAGTTCGGCTGCCCCGAGCACCGCCCATCGGACGCCAGCAGAGTTGTGTCGCCGATGCGGAAGCTCATGTGCATCAACTTTTCCTCGGTGCCGGACGGGCACATGTACGGATCAGGACTCTCCTTGAAGCGCTTCAGCATGGTGATCTCGGCGCCGAGCGCCTTGCGGTAGAACTCGCCTGACAACACGGGGAGTCCGGAATTCACTGCTTTGCGGCCTTCGCCCGCTCCCCGGCTTGCGCGCGCAAGCGCTCCTCTTGCGCCCGTAGCTCGGGCGTGAGCGCTGCGCCAAAATCCTCTGCCTCGAAAATCTGGCGGATTTCAATCTCGCAGTCATCATTATGCGGATTGGGGCATCGTTTGACCCACGCGATTGCTTCTTCCTTCGACTTTACCTGCCATAGCCAGAAGCCTGCTATCTGCTCCTTCGGCTCGCCGCCATCGATAACGGTGCGCTTGTTTCCAGCATACCTCACGCGCGCGCCCTTGGACGTCGGATGAAGGCCTTCGGCCGAAAGCATCACGCCAGCTTTCGCCAGCTCCTCGTTATATTTGCCCATGGAAGTGAGCAGGTCTTCGCTCGGCATGACTCCGGCCTCCGAGTTCTTGCTAGCCTTAACTATAATCATGAACTTCATCGTCGCGTCTCCTGTCCCTCTGGGTATCGTTCCAGCGAGGGACACCTGACCCCATTATTGCGGCGCGAGGATCGCAGCGGCGTGCCTTGCCCGTCATCCGCCAACGAACGGCTTGAACCCTCCGAAGATCATGCGTTTGCCGTCGAACGGCATGGTTTCCGGCTTCATGCCGGCCATGCGCTCGTCCTTCATCGCCTTGGCATTGACCTCGTCGCGGTGGGCGCGCGATCTGTAGGTGATGATGCCGACGAACACTTTCTCGCCGGGCTTCAGGTCCACGCTCTGCGGGAACGAAGTCCACGTCCCTGGCTTCACGTCGTCGGCCTCAACCTCGATGCATGAGATTGCACCATGCTCGCGCCAGACGTTGGTGAATAACTCCGCCTGCTTGCGGTAAGCCTCGATTTTACTCTCGGGGACGGGGACCACGAAAACGTCGACGTAGTTGGTCATTACGGTTCTCCTTTCGCGTCAACAAAGCTTCGATACGCGGACCTTCATCGCGCACGCGGCTCTCGCAGTCTGGCGATGTCGATCTTGGTCATCTGCAGCATGGCCTGCATGGCTCGCTGCGATTTGGCCGGGTTCTTGTCGCATATCAGCTCGACAAGCGCGGTCGGCACGATTTGCCAAGAGACACCGAACTTGTCCTTCAACCAGCCGCATTGCTGGGTCTGCCCGCCGGCGGACAACTTCTCCCAGTAGTGGTCAACCTCGTTTTGCGTTTCGCAGTTGACGATCATTGAGATCGCCTCGGTAAACTTGGACATCGGACCGCCGTTGAGGCCCGTGAACGATTGTCCGTCGAGCTCGAACGCGACGGTCATGACGCCGCCCTTGGGACCGGGACCAGCGTCGCCATAACGGGACACGGCAGTGATCCGCGAATTCTTAAATATGGAGACATAGAAGTTCGCGGCGTCCTCTGCCTGACCGTCGAACCATAAGCACGGGGTGATTTTTTGCATTTAGTTCTCCTCTTTGTTTTTTTAATGAATTCTTCCCTCAGTTGGCGAACGCCTTAGGATCTCGCTAGCTCTTCGGCGAGGCGTTCCAGGCTTTGCGCCCAGCCCGCCTCCATGCCTGCAAGGTATGCGGCGGCATGGGCGACCACCGCGACAGCGCGCGTTTGCAGGGTGAGTTTCGTCTTGCCACCGTGCTCGGCGATGATGACCGTTGTGAGCCCGTCGAGGACAGGATTTCCCTCATTATCCGTCGCAATATTGGTGAAAACGAGCCGCTCGGGCTCCACGATCTCGCGATACACACCCCCGCAAGGATATTCGATGCCAGCGGATATGCCCGCACCCGGCATAAATGGCCCTTTGATCTTTAAACTGGCATTCCCCAGATAACCGGGAATGTGCCAAGCGCGTATCATTGATCTCCTGCCGTGACATCGGACATTCGTCCTATACCGGCATTATTTTCCGGATCGCCCGCTTATTGAGGTTGAGATTGCCGCGCTGCGGCGCTGCTGTGGTGCTCCGGCACACCAAAACCAGTGACATGGGCGGATCGCGCACCGGACAATACAGAGTCGGTTGTGATCAAGACGCACTTCTCCCTTAGTTTTTGCTCGACGCATGACGACCGAACACTTCACGCAGGCGCTGGATTGGGCGGCGGCCGCAGGTCGGCGATCATTCGTAGGATGTCCGCGAAGAGATTTTTCGGAATGGCGACTTCGGCCATCTGAAACGCGACATAGCGGCCATGGCTCACGATCTTCGCGCCGATCTTGATCAGCTTTTCCTTCAGGCTCGTCAGTGACCAATCCTTTATCGGTTCGGGCGTCGCCAGCGTGCGCAGAAAATTACCGAGATTGTAGGCCAGCGCATGAAGCTGGAGACGGACGGCGTTAGCAGCGAACGACCGACATGATAGCCGGGTCCACTTGATTGCGCCTTTTCCTTCCTTGATCCATTGCTCACACGTGCCGCGCTTGTTGTAGAAGGCGACGACATTCTCGGCGGAGCGCGCCATGTTCGTCACGATGAAGCCGACGCGCGGATAAAGCTCGCCCGGATGCCATTCGACCTTGGCGATCACCCGACGCGGCTGCGACCAGCTTCCCGCTTGATAGGTGAAACTTGCATGGGATCGGCAGACGTCATTGGACGGGCGACCAACCGGGCGTTTGAGCAGATAGCCGATCCTCTCTTGCAAGATGTGATTGGCGGGCAGACGGATCGCATATTTGATCCGTTCTGCCTCCAGATATTCGTAAACTTCGGGGTTTGCGAAGCCGGCGTCGGCGCGGAAATAAATGCGTGAGACCTTGCCTTGATACCGCGCCACGACCGGCTTCAGCACCGCCTCCCATCCATCGGCGCTGTGAACATTGCCGGGGCGCAGGGCGCAGCGTTCCAAATCGCCATATTGGTTGAAAACGAACAGCGGATGATAGCAGGTGCAGTCATAGTGACCGTTCCAGACACTGTGTTCCTGTTCGCCATGCGTCGGGCTCACGCTCGAATCCATGTCGAGCAAGATACCTCTCGGCGGACGGCGACCATGAACGCTGTCGATCCATTTGCCGGAGAGATCAGCGAGCGCCGAAAGGTTCTTTTCCGCCGTGAGCCAGCGCGTCTCAAAGCGGCCCATCTGGCTCGGCGAAGCCGCTGCATCCGAGGCCGCCTTTCCGCCGACTATCCACCGCATCGCGGGATCATGGCGCAGGCGTTGAGCGTCGTTCACGTCTTCATATCCGGCAAGTCGCCCAAATATGGATTGCCGCAACATCCCGACGAGTGCATGCCGGCCATTCTTGCCAGTGCGTGCGTCGGAGAGCGCATCACCCGCCATCGCGCTGAGGCACAGCGCGTCGTCCAGTTCCCGGTATGCGAGCAAGCCTGCGTCGGAGGTAACCACCGATCCGCGAAAGTGAAGCAACAATCGGCGGTCGAAATCGAGCCTGAGAGCGCCATCATACGATTCACCCGCCGGGTTCGCCATGACGGCCTCATTCGATCCGAAATAACATGCTGATTATGTTAGCTGAATCGCGGCATCGACGCTGCAAATTATTGCCTCATCCGGCGTATGCGGGTTAAAAGGAATTTCCCGCTTGCACCGCACTTTTTCAGGCTGTTTAAAATTTATTTCTCGATCAGCTGCTCAATTTTCGATTTCAATTCTATATGCCAATGACGGCCGACGACAAAGACCGCCGACCAGATCGAAAAAGCGTTCGGAATAAACTTATACCAAGTCTCTGAAAGTTTAACTCCTGAGGCGGATTCCCAAATCGGCATTTATCTGATTCACCATGGCAAACAGCTTTTGGCCCGCATACGCCGGATGAGGCAATAATTTGCAGCGTCGATGCCGCGATTCAGCTAACATAATCAGCATGTTATTTCGGATCGAATGAGGCCGTCATGGCGAACCCGGCGGGTAAATCGTATGATGGCGCTCTCAGGCTCGATTTCGACCGCCGATTGTTGCTTCACTTTCGCGGATCGGTGGTTACCTCCGACGCAGGCTTGCTCGCATACCGGGAACTGGACGACGCGCTGTGCCTCAGCGCGATGGCGGGTGATGCGCTCTCCGACGCACGCACTGGCAAGAATGGCCGGCATGCACTCGTCGGGATGTTGCGGCAATCCATATTTGGGCGACTTGCCGGATATGAAGACGTGAACGACGCTCAACGCCTGCGCCATGATCCCGCGATGCGGTGGATAGTCGGCGGAAAGGCGGCCTCGGATGCAGCGGCTTCGCCGAGCCAGATGGGCCGCTTTGAGACGCGCTGGCTCACGGCGGAAAAGAACCTTTCGGCGCTCGCTGATCTCTCCGGCAAATGGATCGACAGCGTTCATGGTCGCCGTCCGCCGAGAGGTATCTTGCTCGACATGGATTCGAGCGTGAGCCCGACGCATGGCGAACAGGAACACAGTGTCTGGAACGGTCACTATGACTGCACCTGCTATCATCCGCTGTTCGTTTTCAACCAATATGGCGATTTGGAACGCTGCGCCCTGCGCCCCGGCAATGTTCACAGCGCCGATGGATGGGAGGCGGTGCTGAAGCCGGTCGTGGCGCGGTATCAAGGCAAGGTCTCACGCATTTATTTCCGCGCCGACGCCGGCTTCGCAAACCCCGAAGTTTACGAATATCTGGAGGCAGAACGGATCAAATATGCGATCCGTCTGCCCGCCAATCACATCTTGCAAGAGAGGATCGGCTATCTGCTCAAACGCCCGGTTGGTCGCCCGTCCAATGACGTCTGCCGATCCCATGCAAGTTTCACCTATCAAGCGGGAAGCTGGTCGCAGCCGCGCCGGGTGATCGCCAAGGTCGAATGGCATCCGGGCGAGCTTTATCCGCGCGTCGGCTTCATCGTGACGAACATGGCGCGCTCCGCCGAGAATGTCGTCGCCTTCTACAACAAGCGCGGCACGTGTGAGCAATGGATCAAGGAAGGAAAAGGCGCAATCAAGTGGACCCGGCTATCATGTCGGTCGTTCGCTGCTAACGCCGTCCGTCTCCAGCTTCATGCGCTGGCCTACAATCTCGGTAATTTTCTGCGCACGCTGGCGACGCCCGAACCGATAAAGGATTGGTCACTGACGAGCCTGAAGGAAAAGCTGATCAAGATCGGCGCGAAGATCGTGAGCCATGGCCGCTATGTCGCGTTTCAGATGGCCGAAGTCGCCATTCCGAAAAATCTCTTCGCGGACATCCTACGAATGATCGCCGACCTGCGGCCGCCGCCCAATCCAGCGCCTGCGTGAAGTGTTCGGTCGTCATGCGTCGAGCAAAAACTAAGGGAGAAGTGCGTCTTGATCACAACCGACTCTGTATTGTCCGGTGCGCGATCCGCCCATGTCACTGGTTTTGGTGTGCCGGAGCACCACAGCAGCGCCGCAGCGCGGCAATCTCAACCTCAATAAGCGGGCGATCCGGAAAATAATGCCGGTATAGGACGAATGTCCGATGTCACGGCAGGAGATCAATGATACGCGCTTGGCACATTCCCGGTTATCTGGGGAATGCCAGTTTGGGAGAGTTTGCCATGTCGACTCCGGTTCCGCTTCGCTCTGACTTTGACACGATTGGCCTGCGCATGCTGGCGCGGCGATCGCGTGACCCCGATCAGACCCGGCGTCTCTTGGCACTGGCCGAGATTTATGATGGCGGCTCGCGGCCGGATGCGGCGCGGATCGGCGGGGTCGGGGTGCAGATCGTGCGCGACTGGGTTGTCCGTTTCAACGCCAAAGGTCCTGATGGTCTCTTGACCGGCAAAGCGCCGGGCGCTCCCAGCATCCTCGGCGAGCGCCAGCGCCAAGCCTTGCGGCAGGTCGTGGAAGATGGGCCGATTCCCGCCCTGCATGGCGTCGTCCGCTGGCGGCTGATCGATCTGGCGCAGTGGCTCTTCGAAGAGTTCCGGGTTTCGATCTCCAAGCCGACGCTCAGCCGCGAGCTGCGGCATATGGGCTTTCGCAAGCTCTCGGCGCGACCGCGCCATCATGCGCAAGACGAGGAAGCCGCGGCGGCTTTTAAAAAAACTTTCTCGCCCTCGTGGAGGAGACCGCCGCAAAAGAGGCTCCTGGCAAGCCGATAGAGATTTGGTTTCAAGACGAAGCTCGGATCGGCAGAAAAACAAGGTCACCCGCCGATGGGCGAAACGCGGGACACGGCCTTCGGCGCCGCACGACCAGAGGACGAGTTCAGCCTATATTTTCGGCGCCATCTGCCCGGCCGAAGGAAAAGGCGCCGGGCTCGTACTACCCTCCTGCAACAGCGAGGCCATGGCCCTGCATCTCGAAGAAATCTCGCTTGCGGTCGCACCAAGCGCGCATGCGCTCGTTCTTCTCGATCAGGCCGGGTGGCATGTCTCGGCGAAGCTTCCCGTCCCGGACAACATCACGCTCTTGCCGTTGCCGCCGAAATCGCCCGAGCTCAATCCGGTCGAGAACATCTGGCAATTCATGCGCGACAACTGGCTCTCGAACCGCGTCTTCGAATCCTACGACGACATTCTCGACCACTGCTGCTTCGCCTGGAACAAGCTCATCGACATGCCCTGGAAAATCATCTCCATCGGAACAAGAGAGTGGGCCTATCGGTCGTGATCAGCGAGACTTGGTATTAGGCGGTGTCGGTTTCAACGATGCAGATGCAAAAGAGGATGCGGATTACATGACCAAGTTCGTTCCCTACCTTCCCGACGAAATGATCGAGGGCGATGCGGCGCTGCTGCTGGCCGAATACGCGCACGCGCGCGGCATCGTCATCGCGCCGCCGATCCCCATCGAAGACATCGTCGAGAAGCACCTCAAGCTCGGCATCGAGTTCGACGACACCCACAGGCTGTTCGGCGTGCCGCGATCGGGCCTCGATCCCGACATCCTTGCTGCAATTTTCTTCGACGATCGGCGCATCGTGATCGACGAGAGCCTCGATCCTGAGGAAAATCCGGCGAAGGAAGGCCGCTACCGTTTCACGCTCGCCCATGAAGGTGGTGGGCATTGGCGTTTGCATCGTCATTTGTTCGCCAATAACCCGGCCCAGATTGCGTTGTTCGGGGAGCCAGCCTGTCAAACAGCATTGAATCGGGACCCCGGATCGGTGTGCAAAAGGTACCCCTTTTGGCGGGGAGGAACGACAGCGCTCGCCCCCGGCGGAGCTGGTCAGGGTTGCGCAGCCGGGGCGAGCGCGGTGGCGTGGGAGGGGGCTTTGAGCGCTAGGCGCGGTTTTTGAAGCGCCAGCTTTCATTTCCGGTTTCGACGATGTCGCAGTGATGGGTGAGACGATCGAGGAGCGCGGTCGTCATCTTGGCGTCGCCGAAGACGCTCGGCCATTCGCCGAACGCCAGATTGGTCGTGACGATCACCGAGGTGCGTTCGTAGAGCTGGCTAACGAGATGGAAGAGCAATTGCCCGCCAGCCTGAGCGAAGGGCAGATAGCCGAGTTCGTCGAGAACGGTGAAGTCCTTGCGAGTGAGGTAATCGGCGATTCGTCCCTGCCGCCCTGCGCGTGCTTCGGCCTCCAGGCGATTGACGAGATCGACTGTATTGAAGAAGCGGCCGCGCAGGCCGGCGCGGATGCAGCTTCGCGCGATGGCAATGGCGAGATGCGTCTTGCCGGTCCCGGTGCCCCCCACGAGAACGACGTTGCGTTGCTGCGCGATGAAGCCGCCTCCGGAAAGATCACGCACCAGGGTTTCGTTGACGGTCGTGCCGTCAAAGTCGAAGTCATCGATGTCCTTGGCCAGAGGGAGTTTGGCGATGGTCATCTGATATTTGATGGAGCGCGCCTGCTTTTCGGCAATTTCGGCCTTAAGAAGATCGCCGACGATTTGTGGCGGCTCGTGCTGCCGCTTTATGCCAGCCGCCATCACATCATCATAGGCGGTTCGCATGCCGAAGAGCTTGAGTTCGCTCATGAGGTCGAAGATTTGCGTGCGTTCCATCAGCCTGAACTCCTCAGTTGATCGTACCGGGCACAATCGGCGAGCGGGACGTGCCGGAGTTTCAGCGCGTCCGGGGTGAGTATGGTGAGTGGCGGACCGGGATCACGGCGACGCGCCAGAATGTTGAGAACGACGTCGGCGGAATGGACGCCCTCGCTCAACGCCTCGGCACAGGCGGCCTCGACCGCCGGCAGCCCGTCGTCGAGAACCGCCGCGAGGATTTTCACCATCTGCCGATCGCCATCGGCGGAGCCGGTGAGTTTGCGGCGAATTTTCTCCATGGCCGAGGGCAAGACCCAGTCCTTGAACGGCGCGCCATTCCTCAGAGCGCCGGGCTTGCGGGCCAGAACCGGAACGTAATGCCAGGGATCGTAAATCGTCTCTTCGCGGCCAAAGGATCGCCGATGTTCGCCGGCGGCGATCCCGTCCTGGCGAATGACGATCCGGTCTGCATAAGCGTGGATTTCGACCGGACGCCCGACCGCGCGCGCCTTCACCGAGTATTTGTTGTTATCGAACCGGATAAGGCAGGTCTTGGACACCGCCGCGCTCACTGCATGGAAGCCGTCGAAGCGGCCGCGCAGTTGCACGAGCTTTTGCCGTTCGTCCTCGAAAACCTCCCAGATCGTGCGGCTGGCGCATTCTGGATGACGATGCGCCTTGGCGTAAGCGACACATTTGTCGAGGAGCCAGGCATTCAATTCGTCATAGCTCTTGAAATCTCAGGCGCGGCGTGAAAAAGCGCTCACGCACCAAGCCGACCTGGTTCTCGACCTGGCCCTTTTCCCAGCCCGAGGCCGGCGTGCAGGCCACTGGCTCGACGAGATAATGCCCGCACATTTGAAGGAAGCGGCGATTGTATTGCCGGTCCTTGCCGGCGAAGATTGTCTCCACCGCGGTTTTCATATTGTCATAAATGCCGCGCTCGCAGGCGCCTTTGAAAAAGGCAAAGGCGCGGTCATGCGCGTCAAAGACCATCTCTTGGGTCTCGCGTGGATAGGCGCGGACAAACGGCATGCGGCTGTGACAGAGCCGCATATGGGCGACCTTCACGGTCACCGTCGCGCCGTTCAGCACGACGATTTCATGGCTCCAGTCGAACTGATAGGCCTCGCCGGGAGCAAAGGTGAGCGGCACATAAGCCTGCGCCAGCGCCACACCGCGTTCCTTGCGCCACGTTTTCGCGTAACGGCGAACCGCGTCGTAGCTTCCGGCATAACCAAGGCTGCGCAGTTCTTCGAATAGCCGAACAAGCGTCAGCCGCTCGCGCGCCGATTTTTCTGCATTCTCCAACAGCAGGGAATCCAGCCGCTCCCGCCACGGTCCGATCTTGGGAAGCGGCTGCGTCAAGCGTTCGTAATGGAACTCGGTCGCTTCGGATCGGATGACCTTCCGGACGACCTTTCTGGAGACGTGCAGCTCCCGGCAAATCTCCTTGATCGGCTTTTTCTGAACAAAAAACGCCCGGCAAATCTTGGCGATCGTTTCCACAACCAGCATTCCAATCTCGGCCTCCCAAAATCCAGGAGGCCACTGTGGACCCTCAGCCCCGGGGTCCCGATTGGATGCAAATCACCCCAAAAGCGGGGTCCTTATTCCATGCTTATTCACATGTATGTCGACAAGCTCGACGGGCTGGTTGATCTGGCCTTCTTTGAGAAAATGTCGAACCAGTGGCGCGAAGACCAGAATCGCTGCCAGCGCGAAATCGAGCGGCACCGTACCGCTGACAAATCCTATCTAATTGAGGGTGTGCAGCTTCTCGAACTAGCCAAAAACGCCCAAACCCGCATACGCCGGATGAGGCAATAATTTGCAGCGTCGATGCCGCGATTCAGCTAACATAATCAGCATGTTATTTCGGATCGAATGAGGCCGTCATGGCGAACCCGGCGGGTGAATCGTATGATGGCGCTCTCAGGCTCGATTTCGACCGCCGATTGTTGCTTCACTTTCGCGGATCGGTGGTTACCTCCGACGCAGGCTTGCTCGCATACCGGGAACTGGACGACGCGCTGTGCCTCAGCGCGATGGCGGGTGATGCGCTCTCCGACGCACGCACTGGCAAGAATGGCCGGCATGCACTCGTCGGGATGTTGCGGCAATCCATATTTGGGCGACTTGCCGGATATGAAGACGTGAACGACGCTCAACGCCTGCGCCATGATCCCGCGATGCGGTGGATAGTCGGCGGAAAGGCGGCCTCGGATGCAGCGGCTTCGCCGAGCCAGATGGGCCGCTTTGAGACGCGCTGGCTCACGGCGGAAAAGAACCTTTCGGCGCTCGCTGATCTCTCCGGCAAATGGATCGACAGCGTTCATGGTCGCCGTCCGCCGAGAGGTATCTTGCTCGACATGGATTCGAGCGTGAGCCCGACGCATGGCGAACAGGAACACAGTGTCTGGAACGGTCACTATGACTGCACCTGCTATCATCCGCTGTTCGTTTTCAACCAATATGGCGATTTGGAACGCTGCGCCCTGCGCCCCGGCAATGTTCACAGCGCCGATGGATGGGAGGCGGTGCTGAAGCCGGTCGTGGCGCGGTATCAAGGCAAGGTCTCACGCATTTATTTCCGCGCCGACGCCGGCTTCGCAAACCCCGAAGTTTACGAATATCTGGAGGCAGAACGGATCAAATATGCGATCCGTCTGCCCGCCAATCACATCTTGCAAGAGAGGATCGGCTATCTGCTCAAACGCCCGGTTGGTCGCCCGTCCAATGACGTCTGCCGATCCCATGCAAGTTTCACCTATCAAGCGGGAAGCTGGTCGCAGCCGCGTCGGGTGATCGCCAAGGTCGAATGGCATCCGGGCGAGCTTTATCCGCGCGTCGGCTTCATCGTGACGAACATGGCGCGCTCCGCCGAGAATGTCGTCGCCTTCTACAACAAGCGCGGCACGTGTGAGCAATGGATCAAGGAAGGAAAAGGCGCAATCAAGTGGACCCGGCTATCATGTCGGTCGTTCGCTGCTAACGCCGTCCGTCTCCAGCTTCATGCGCTGGCCTACAATCTCGGTAATTTTCTGCGCACGCTGGCGACGCCCGAACCGATAAAGGATTGGTCACTGACGAGCCTGAAGGAAAAGCTGATCAAGATCGGCGCGAAGATCGTGAGCCATGGCCGCTATGTCGCGTTTCAGATGGCCGAAGTCGCCATTCCGAAAAATCTCTTCGCGGACATCCTACGAATGATCGCCGACCTGCGGCCGCCGCCCAATCCAGCGCCTGCGTGAAGTGTTCGGTCGTCATGCGTCGAGCAAAAACTAAGGGAGAAGTGCGTCTTGATCACAACCAACTCTGTATTGTCCGGTGCGCGATCCGCCCATGTCACTGGTTTTGGTGTGCCGGAGCACCACAGCAGCGCCGCAGCGCGGCAATCTCAACCTCAATAAGCGGGCGATCCGGAAAATAATGCCGGTATAGGACGAATGTCCGATGTCACGGCAGGAGATCAATGATACGCGCTTGGCACATTCCCGGTTATCTGGGGAATGCCAGCCAAAGGCTGTTTGCGCGGCAGGAACCGCGCCAGAAACGCCGCTTGCTCAACTTCGTACTATCGAACTGCACCTGGGAGGACGGCGAGGTGGTCGCCACCTTCCGCCAACCATTTGATTTGTTAGCGGAAACCACCGCCATCGCATCCCGCCATGGGGCGGGGAACACGGCCAATTCGGCGAAAAGTGAGATTTGGCTCCCTGAGCAGGACTCGAACCTGCGACCGATCGATTAACAGTCGATTGCTCTACCAGCTGAGCTATCAGGGAATCGGGTGTTTTCGCGAGCGCATTTAACAAGCCCGCGCCGCCTTTGCAAAGCGCTAAAGGCCGCCCGCGCTGGAAGCACGCCTTGCGGCAAAGCCCTATCCTTTGTATAGGCGGGGGCCGCTCGGCTCGTGGCGGCAGAGGCCTCGTGGCGGAATGGTTACGCAGAGGACTGCAAATCCTTCCATCCCGGTTCGATTCCGGGCGAGGCCTCCAACCCATTTTTCAGCCGTTGTTTTTGTTTGGTTGTTGCCGCCTAATTATCCCACTTATTTCAACCACCACGAAAAGTGGGACACTTTTGTTCAGTTATCGTTCCTCGCGTACCTTCCTCACAAGCAACCCCATAGCATCCCAGCGATGCGTTTTTGCCGCGCTTTTTTTGTGTAGAGCGCCGCCATATCGGGGTCACTCCAGCCAAAGATGGCCATGAGTTCGGGTCTTGAAGGTTTTCCCCTAATTGCTCACGCTGTTCCATGAGCCATAGGTGACGGGCTCCAAGATCAACATGCGAGATAGGATAATCAGCCCAACGCGCTACATTCTCAGGCTGATATTTCACGGCTCTCCAAAAATTAGCAATGAAGCCAGAACCGTCGTTAGTGATTTCAAGCGAAGCTGGCTTTGGTGCGCCTAGAAGGATGGCCGCGCTTCCACAGAAAGGTTCTATATATTGAATAGGTGAACCAAATCGCTGCCAAACTTCATCAACTACGTAGCGCTTGGATCCATAGAAAGGAAATGGGGCTGTCAACATAATTAATGATGGTATTAGGCCGTGTGGACGGATATCGGAAAATATAGGTCAAGGGATTCCCAAATCACTTTTTCGGTGATTCATGGGTGGCTGGCTTTTGGAGGGCCGGCCATGCTGACGAAGATGACCGAAGAAGATTGGGTGCTTGTGCACGAGGTGTTCGATGCCTGCCGCTCGCGGCGTGGGGACAAGGGGCGGACGACCGCAAGTTTCTCGAAGCCTTGCACTATTTCACGATCCACAACATTACTTGGCGAGCGCTGCCGGCCGAGTTCGGCTCTTGGAACAGCATCTGGAAGCGCTTCTGGCGCTTGAGCCGCAGCGGCGTGTTCGAAACTTTCTTCGAAGCGCTCGCCTCCTTGAGCGAGCGGGCGCATCTCGTGCAGATGTTCGAACTCGACCGTCATCCGCGCGCATGTGTCGGCGGCCGGCGCAAAAGGGGGCAGGATGGCGAAGCCCTCGGGCGCTCCCGGGGAGGGTTCTCGACCAAGATCCATCTCAAGACCGATCTCGACGGCTATCCGATCGGCTTCCATCTGACCGGCGGCGAAGCGAGCGACAGCCGCAACTTCGAAGTGCTCCTCGACCTCGGTCCGGACGTCGATCCCCGCGCCGTTGTCGCGGACAAGGGCTATGATGCAAAGACAAATCGGGAGGCGGCGCGTAACCGCGGCATTTGTCCGGTCATCCCCTATCGCTCGAACACCATCGACAAGCCGAAGTTCTTCGCAAAGGTCCTCTACAAAGCGCGGGCGCGTATCGAGCAAATGATGGGCAAGATCAAGCGCTTCAAACGCATCGCGCTCCGCTGCGAGAAGACGGCAAGAAACTATGCCTCATTCCTCGCACTCGTCTGCGGCTTCATCTTGATCAAATCCGTCCACACGGCCTAGGACTTAACGAGGTTTAGGACCTGGTTTAGGATAGATCTTCTGTCAATCTTGCGCGCGTTAGCAATCATCAACCGCGCTATATGAAAATACAAAAAGGCGCGCGTGCGGTCGCCACGTTTGAGGAATTCGATTGCGCAGGAGTGATTCATCGCAACCAACTTCAGATGATGTTCAGGATGATTGATGAGGCGGCCAATGGCGGTCATGCACGGAAGCTCTGCTTTCGGCTCTTTAAGGGACTCACAATGGGATATAGTAAGATGATGGCGGGTCATAGCTATTCGTTTTTGTATTGTTGTTTCAATTGATTCACGAAATAAGTTAGGAACCAAAATACATAAGAGGTTTCTCCGCCGTCTCTTTGGTAGAAAGGGGTACGATTATTTGGAGAGTTATTATAAAAATGATCAATTAAATTCTGAAGGACTTCCGCATGGGGTAATGTGCGAGTTGGTTTGTACGCGTCAATTAAAAGATGAAGCTCTGGCAAAATATCATCGAAGAAATCATAAAATTCCACATGAGACTTGGGCATTTTCCTGGAGAGAAGGGAATTCGAAATCGGTAATGAAATACCAAAATGGCTCCAAAGGACATTTGATTCGAAGGAGCCCGACGGATATATTCGACGAGAGCAGCGTCTTCGTCCTTCATGCACGCGGAGCGGCTATGGGAGATAGGTGCTTGAGATTCGGCGCCAGGGACCGTGACTTCAATGCGAGCGACGGCCTGTTCCATGTTATCGTCAACAGTGGCACGGCCTCGTTTAGGGCCACCATTCACCGACCGCCTGCGTCGAAAGCTCATTAGGCGAGGTGCAGTTGCAAGATTTTCACCAAAAAACGCGATCAACCTCCGAAGATATTGGACGCGATGGTTGCCGTAGTACTCGCCTATAGGCCGAAGCCTAGGACGAAACCCGCGCGGAAGAGACAGCGGACTCGCCGTCGTTTGGAGAAAGTATCTGGGATGAAATTTGGAGAATATTTACCGCTAAGTAATCCATTTCCGGATAGTTGAGCATGACGCGAGAGGACGTACATTATGAAAATGCGCCCATCGCAGAGGCTGTAATAGATATACACGTAGAACCGTCGCCTGGTTTTTCTGCAATCAAATCGCACGACTCATGCACGCAACCAAACCCCTACTCTTGCCACCCTGGCAAGTCGCCAAAGGCTATTACGGCGTTCCGAAAGTGGGCACTCCTTAAGATTCGCCTTCCTAATATTGAATTAATATTAAGAAGGCGAAAACATTCTATCCCCCTGCATTTAACAGGAAAAAGAGCCGATCTAACATTAAAGATGAACATTACGGTCAAAACATTTTTGGTAATTTACAGCACTTCTTTAGGAGGTAATCGTGCCAATAAGAATTTCACTAGTAAGCCCATTGATACAGCCTTCTCTTTGGCCGCTCGATAAGCCTCTTGTTTGCTCTCAGCCCAACAGTAAGTACGAGTTTGACCATTCTGATTAATGGCGATTCGGTAACGAGATTGTCCTATTGAAGGTGCTGGTCTCACGGTTCAATGCCTTCCGCGAGGAGCAATTCGTGGTCTCCTAGACTTAGCATTGGTCTTCCGTCAGCCAAACGCGGACCCTAATAAACGGCATCCTGGGGGGCTTCCGGCTCCTCGGGTATCGTTCTCTCCGGCTCTTGATAGGGAGCATGCTGGTGAATGGCTTCAACTCTTTGGAGCCTTGGCATGACGACCTCAATGAAATAGGTCAGCATATGAAGAAACCAGACAGCGTATGTTGACTTTCCTTTGGTCCATCGCGGGTCGGAGAACACATCCCATCGGGACTTCATGAAATTAATGAAGCCTGCTCTTATGACTTCAGGACGTGAGCCTCGGCAGTTGATGCGCCTTGCGGCGCGGTGTGAGCAACAGGCGAGCGGCGGAGCTGGTCAGGATTGCGCAGCCGGGCGCCTGTTGCGGTGAGATCAGCGGCATAGGCCGCAGGTGTCTGGTAGCCGAGCGAGGAATGCGGCCTCGCGGTGTTGTAATCGTAGGCCCATGAGCCAATGACCTGCCGGGCGTGATCGAGACCGACGAACAGGGTCTCGTTCAATAGCTCGTCACGCATCCGGCCGTTGAAGCTCTCGCAGAAGCCGTTCTGCGTCGGCTTACCCGGGGCGATGTAGTGCCAATCGATGCGGTGCTCGGCACACCAGGCGAGGATGGCATTCGAGGTGAGTTCGGTCCCATGATCCGATGCGATCATGTCGGGCTTGCCGCGCCGTTGGAGCAGAGTGCTCAGTTCCCGTGCCACCCGCTTGCCGGAGATCGAGGTGTCGGGGACCGCCGCCAGACATTCCCGCGTTACATCGTCGACGACGTTCAGAATGCGGAAGCGCCGGCCACAAGCAAACTGATCGTGCACGAAGTCGAGTGACCAGCGGGCATTAACCTTGGCCTCGATCAGGATCGGCACCCGCGCTCTGACGGCACGCCGCCTAACGCGACGGCGGCGCACTGTTAGCCCTTCCTCGCGATAGAGCCGGTAAATCCGGTTGATGCCGGATGGCTCACCCTGCTGGCGCAGCAGGACGAACAGCCGTCTATAGCCGAACCGCCGGCGTGCATTGGCCAGATCGCGCAGCCGGCACCGGAGCTCGGTATCAGGCGGCCGGCAGAATTGATACCGGATGCTGGTCCGATCGGCGGCGATGACGGAGCAGGCCCGCCGCTCGCTCATCTGGAACATCGTCCGAAGATGAGCGACAGCCTCGCGCTTTACGGCGGGCCCTACCATTTTTTTCCCAGAAGCTCGCGCAGGGCCGAGGCGTCGAGCATCGACTCCGCCAGCAGCTTCTTCAGCTTGCCGTTCTCGTCTTCGAGTGCCCGCAGCCGTTTGGCATCCGAGACATCCATCCCGCCGAACTTGGCCTTCCAGTTGTACAGCGTCGCTTCCGACATCCCGTACTTCCGGCAGAGTTCCCCAGCCTTCGCGCCAGCCTCATGCTCCCGCAACACTGCGATGATCTGTTCTTCCGTAAACCTGCTTCGCTTCATCGGTCCGTCCCTTGTTCAGGCCGGACTCTAACTCCTCGTGGAGGAATATCTCACTGGCAGGTCACATGGATGGCTTGATCGCTCGGATGAAATCCGCTACTTCATCGACAGGCGGGCCCACGGCTGACACACCTACACGGCGTACTCGCCTTCATAAGGGGCTGATTCTCGAAACCCACGTGCAGCAAGCTGTCCGCAAAGTTTCGGATTGCAACTTTCAGGGATTGTCGAAAAGGACTTTAAAAGATCGCAAGTGTCAAACGACTATCGGCTCGCTAAAGCAATTTCCCTTGCGATCGCGCGACGGATAATAGCTGTAACGGAGACGGCATCTCTTTTGGCAAGATCGTGCAATTGAGCATCCATTTCCCCCGGAAGCCGCATCGCCGTGCGCGCAGTCATAGTCCTGGCCGATGGCCGTCGTCCATTACCGCCGCAATGATAACCAAGGGGAGAGGCAGGCTTCAATTCAACGGACATCAATGATTTCACCAGGGCTAGTTTGACCAGCGTCAACCAAAAAAGAAGCAAGATCCGGTCAGCGAAGCATCACCGAGACGCAGCATCGCAGAAGGAGATCACCAGTGCCATTCAGTGCCATTCATGAAATCCCCGAAGGCGTGAGAAATCTCTCGCGGCAAATATCAGCCAGCGTGCGTTGCCTCACAGGCGGCAAGGCTTGAGAAGCAACATCGTCAATCAGGATCGCCGCGCCGAAGTGCCGCATGAGCTTCAATTGCATGCAAAGGGACGCCCCGATAACGCCATTGCTCGACGGTCCGAAACTTCGCCCCGACTGAAAGAGCTGCGTGTTCCATCTCTTGCCGCGTGAGATGTATCGTAGGGATTTCCATGGCGTCACCGTTCCTAAAGAGAGCGCGGCAATCGACAAAGCGTTACGTCGCTACTGAGACCCAAAAAACGTTTCGGCAATCCTTGTACCACCCGACCCCAAAGAGGCCGTCCTGACGGCCTCGCTGCCACGCCATATGGACATTCTAAGAGTTTAATCGGCCGAACCGCTCACCGAGAGATTGTTGCGATGAGGATTGAGGTGCCTTCGCTCGATCGAGATTAAATCCCATGCTCTTGAGCGCATGCAACGCCGCATAACTGTAAGAGCGAGCGTCCCGAACTATCACAAGGAGCGGCTGCGGGTTTGAAGCGGCAGTGTACAATTCTTTGGGTGTTGGAAGACGACCCTTAGTCGAGGTCATTCTTCTTTGCCGTCCGGAGTCCACTCCTGCGCTCCTTGAGGGGGCACTTTCCGCCGATGCCCTTCGTCCGGCGATCCCCGAGTCTCCTGGCTTGCGTCGAGGACCGGAACCCCAGAGGGGACTGGCTACCATGCGAAGCCTGCGTATCACCTACGAAACAGAAAACAATCGAAACGTCAGCAGTTCCTGATTGGCTGGCCCCCGCGCTCGACGGCGGCCTGAGCGCGCGTGAGCGAGAGAAATCGCAAGCTCGGAGCTATTGGCGTTCGCTACCGACGAGAAACGTCTCGAATTTGTCTTCGGACCCCTCAGACTGGACGAGCAGCCCACGATCACAGATGCTGAGAAGGGTACGCGGGGTAGTTGTCGCCGAAGCTGCATCGTGCAGATCTTTAACGTCGATTGTAAGGTCCCAAGTTCGTTGGTTTCCCGCCCCGCTGTACACGAGCTTCCCTAGAAAATACACTGTGCCCCTATCGACCTTGTATAATCCGGTCATCACGACACGCGCATCAGCCCCGCGGTCTTCAACGGTCACCTGTATCTTCTCAAACAATCCCGCCAACCGATTGGCCATATTCTGCAGGAGCAGTGTCTCGACAAGGACCGTCTGCAAAGGTGACAACTCGAAGAGGCGATTAAGACTATGAGAATTAGACCATAAATGCGTTCGTGTCCAAAAGCCTTCGATATTGTGCGCCTTGACGTGGATGCGGGATTTTGATTCCAGGACCTCGACCTGACCATCCAGCCTGCGGAAAAGAGCCACCGCATTGGCGACGTGAATTTTCGGCACATTCAATGTGAGAACTCTCCGGCAGACAAGGAGAGCGGTAGCGTGAAACCCCATAGAGGTACGCGCCCAAGATCGAACCGCCTTCGATCTGTACTCCCCCCCACGGGAAGCTCGGTGGTCCCTTCCTCCCAATCAGAGTTGCCGCATATCTGATGCCGCCGCCCACATCCCCAGAAATCACCGCTAGCGGGCGCAGGCCAGATTTTGGCGCGGCCAACGAGACCCATTCTGCTCCGGTGCGGAAATGGGATGCTACTCCCCTGTAACATCATCGTAGCGAATCCATGAAAGTAAGGACGACTGCCGGTCAAATGTAAACGCGAGCGGACCCGGCATCCAGCGAATGGCTCTCATGATGTGGCGTTTAACTTTGAACCTGATGGGAGCGTTGCCAATTTCAGCCCTCTGAAGCAACGGCGCGGAGGACGAAATGACGAAGGACGCATCTTTCGTCTCCGAAATGATCTTCAATTCAGAGGTAGATAGCTCAAGAGTGAGGAACGGCGACTGCCGCGTCGGAAGCTCAGCGGCCCAGAGGGCTTGATCGAGCGAAGTGGCTTCGATCTCGAATTCGTAAATCCCTAATCGGTGGACATTTGGATCTTGACCCGGCCAAAGCGCAAACTGGCCGTCAGACGTATTCGGAACCTTCGCAACGCTCGTTTCTGCGGAAATTGCGGGTGCCACCTTTGGGAGAACGCCTCGTCGAGGATATCGCCGAACTCGCGCAACATTTCTTCGTGCTCGCCGCCGCCAAAGCATGGTTACCTACCTCAAAGGCTGGGAAAAGGCTCGACGGCTCGACGTTTCCAACCAACCGGGTTTGAAGTCACGGCTCTCAACCTCAGTGGTTCAGAACCTTTGCAAGCGGTTTGCTGGTGCTGCTATCCGGTCCCGAGGCATTCGCTGCGGCGTCTATTACGCGCAAGCAGACAGAAGCAAATGAGCGATGACGGACCTCACGAAGAAATATAGGCCGCAGCGGTTTGGTGATGTAGCCGGTCAGCCGAAAGCCGACGCCTGGTTTCGCAAGCAAGTCACTTCGAAAGAGGCGCGCTCTGTGCTGCTTTCCGGCCCTTACGGGGCGGGAAAGACGACGCTCGGCTTGATCTATGCAAAAGCTTTATGCTGCAAGGCCCCGAGGATGGCGAACCCTGTGGCTCGTGTGACCCCTGCAAAGAGTTCGGCGACATCGGACGCGGCTTCCCCGACTTCCAGCGGTTCGAGTGCGGAAAGCACAGCACGGTCGAAGAGGTCAAGGGCTTACTAGATTTTGCACGCGCCGCCCCCCGGATTGGGAATCGGCGGGTGCTGATGCTCGATGAGATTCAAAACCTGTCGCGCCGAGCTTTTGACGCCCTTTTGCGCATCGTCGAGAGCCCCCCAGCCTGGGCTACATTCATTTTCTTGACGTCTAAACCAGAGGCGCTTCCCGCGGCATTGCGCTCACGTCTGACCCATCTCGAACTGGCTCTTCTCACAGCCGAAAGTGCTACCCGTTTCCTAGTCAAAATCTGTCAAGCCGAAGGCCTTGCGCACGACGCATCGGTCTTGCCTTGCTGCAGGCTGCTGTCGGTGGACGGCCTCGCGAGCTGCTTCGCGCACTCGAGAAGGTCTCGGAATTTGGCGCGATCAGCGAGACAAATGTCCGGCTTGCATTGAATCTCGATTTCCTTGACCGGTTGATGGCCCATTCCCACGCTCTTCTCGACGGCAAGCTGGAGCGTCAACTCCAGCTCATAGAGGAATGGGCCGAGACGCCGTCACGCAAACTCGGATTTCTGCATCAGTTTTTTGTGTACAATTACTTTGTTACGGTCCGCCATCTGTACCGGGATGATCCCATCATGCGCGGGCTCCCGACCGAGTTCCGCGAGACGTTGCTACATGGAATGGCAGAGCGTGCCTGCCGCTTGCACCTCGACGAGGAATTATTTTGGGAGAATGCGATTGCCGCCCTAGCGTTCCCGGACCGGCTGAGTGAGCACGAGTTTGCCATGACTCTCAGCCGTTTCAACCGGTTGATGAATTCGCTTCCAGACCCCCAAGGAAGACAGAAAATTGCACGGTCAATTCCTCGGCCAGCCCACAAGTTGCGAATTGCAAGAGCCCCTGGGTCCGGATCAACGCCGGAAGAATACCTTGCCTGGAGTGAGGTCCGGCCGATTTGGGAAGCGGGCTCGTTCCTGCCACACTATGGCGCGCTGCTGAATTCTACGGCTCACCATTCACCATGCCGAAATCGGAATTCGGGACCATGTCGCGGGGGCAGAGCTGATCTCTGGCCTCACCCATGAATTGAGCATGCGGTTGAACGAGTGGTGCCCGGATTCGAATCCGCAATTCCATTGGATGTACCGCCACGAGGCGGATGACGAAGGTCATCTCGTAACGCGGCTGATGATGTCGGTTCCCGAGGATCATCTCGCCGCCGCTGTGCATTGGATGCGGTCCAGATTTTTTGCGCGACGATTTGCGAGTGAGGGATCCCCTGCCCTGACGATTGTACTTCGCGACTCACGGAACTCTGAGCGCCTCCTACGTTTTCATTGGGCCTGCATTCGAGCGCTCAGCCGAAGCCTCGACCCGGCATTGCTTGAGCGTTCCGAAGATGGCGAACGTCGCCCATTGGTAGATCTCTTGCGTATCCCGCGTCGGTGGCGCGGCCCAACCGGCACGGTTCACTGTGCAAAAAAGCGCGGAGGTTCGATTTCGCTTCGACCCCCCGCTCAACAGATCGCGGCCGCCGAGCGCATGCCCTTTTTGTCCGCGCTTGAGGACAGCGCCTGGCAGGTGCTGGATCAGGGCTGGGAGCTATGGGAGCATCGCGACCGAGCTGCCGAAGTTCAACGCCGGCAGGAAGAAGAAGGGCGCGTGCGTGGCCTCTTCGCGGGCGATGATGAACTGACACGCGCACGACGCGCCGAGGAAATTGCCCGCGTAACCGCCGGCTATCCGCTCGATCCGAAAAAGCGGTTGCGGTCATGGGAAGGCTGGTGGGGATCTTCAATCCGAGCATGCCCTCCCCAGGTGGCCAAAAACCGACAACTTCGGCCGTGCTGGGAATCCGGATCAAAGAAAAAGTAATGTTTTCAAATAGATAAAAACATCAGCACGATGCCGTTTACCGCTGATTCCTTCAAAATGAACTTTAAGCACCTTCGAAATAGGTTCTTTCAAATTCAATTTCTCCTCCGTCACTTTGACGAACGCCGCGCCCGGGGCTCCCGCGGTAGGACCTCAGCAACGCCTCCTCGCTGCTTCGCTTCGCGAACGGCGCTGATACCGAACGAACCAGAGTTCTGTCATACTGCTCGAAAAGCTTTCTGATGTACTCGACCTCACGGCCAGTTTCGTCCGCCACGCTTTCGTAAACCTGAGCCTGCGTCCAGGGGGGCAAGCCTCCACAATGTGCGTGATCATCCGAGAGTGGATCAGCTCGAGGAGCTGTCGTTCCTCCAAAATCTGTCGGAATTGTTGAAAGACTGAGGGGCCGCCGCCTTGGCTCTTTGTACCCAACACGAGATCGGGCACGAGCTGACGCGCTTCCTTCTCGCCGTCTGCCGAAAATTGAAGGAGTTTTTCCGCGATCCCCTCGAAAAACTGGGCGAGCCCGTCCGGCACGGGGCGACGGTGCCGAAGACAGACCAGAAGTGCCGACCACAAGGCCAAGTTGTTCCCGGTCTTGTTGTAAATTGCCAGAAACTTGTTGATCTCGACGTCTTCGGGCCGCGGTTTGCCTTGGACTTCCACGGGCAGGAGGCGAGTGTGCTTTGGGGGATGTTTCTGCAACCTGCTCTCCGAGATAGCGGGCGGTTTGGATGCGCCCTGCGATTACTCGAGAGATAGCGAGGTGATAGGACCCTTCAAGCGGAGCAATACACGGCTCCGGTTGATTGCCTGCCCGCACTCGACAGGGGGTGCAGCTTTACTTCGATTGGCGTCTCAGCGGGAAAGGACGCCAAACATCCCTGGGACGGTGAAGGAATTACCGCGTACCGCCGCTGGTCAGCCCGCGAGCATCAAACACATTCCCCCGCGTGGAAAGGTGTCGATTTGAGTACGCTATCCGGGCAAGCACTGAGAAATGCGACGGCGCAAATTTTCGCGGACTCGATCGCGGCAAGCGCGGCGCCAGAGAGCTATGGTGAAACGCTGCGCGCGGTCACGCGGCGAGATCCCGAAACCGGGATGATCAAGCAGGAATTTTACGTCTGGCCGTAGGTGCTGACGCGGGCATATCCGAGGCGGCGGTTTTGTGGGTTACTTTCGATCACATCTTCTGCAAATCCTAAGGTCAATGCATAATGTCTGTTTTGCCACTCAGAAATGTCCTGACCCCTTCTTCGCGGATCGTTTTTCAGCGCCTCGTCGAGCGCGGCCTTATCGGTAGAAAAGAGATCATCCCAAACTGTGGACGCGCCCGTTTCATCGACCACTTCAAGAGACCAGTCGGTCGTCTCAAGCCTATAGATGTCGATGCGTACTTCGGTGCCGTCCTCTCGAAAAGTACAAGACAAAGCAGATTGAATGAGTTTTGGATCGCTCGTACCTTCCTCCGCACACCAGCCTATTCCAGCCAACCATATCCGATTGCGATGGGAACGAAAAAGAGCTGGCCGGGTTGGCAATTCTTCGTCCCGAAGTCGACCAACTGTGGGAGACACACGGCGGAATTCCTTAAAAAATACGGTTCAGAAAAATCCCACCGCGTCTTGTAAGGCTTTGAAATCATAGTATAAGTTAAGTTCGGGCGAGGCCTCCAATCCCAAACCGCCTCAGTCAATGGCAGCCTTGCGCAGCCGCAGGGCATTGCCGATCACGCTGACGGACGAGAGCGACATCGCGGCGGCCGCGATCACCGGCGACAAAAGAATGCCGAAGGCTGGGTAAAGCACACCGGCGGCGATCGGGACGCCGGCGGCATTGTAAACAAAGGCAAAGAAGAGATTCTGCCTGATGTTGCGCATTGTCGCCCGGGACAAGCGGCGCGCGCGCAGGATACCCCGTAGATCGCCCTTAAGCAGCGTGACGCCCGCGCTCTCGATCGCGACATCGGTGCCGGTGCCCATGGCGACGCCGACATCGGCGGCGGCGAGCGCTGGGGCGTCGTTGACGCCGTCACCGGCCATCGCAACGATACGGCCATTCGCGCGCAACCTTTCGACCACGGCGCTCTTGTTAGCGGGCAGAACGCCGGCCGTGACATCTTCGATGCCGAGTTTTCGCGCGACGGCCTCGGCGGTGGTTTTGTTGTCGCCGGTGAGCATTACCACCCGCACGCCTTCGCCGCGTAGCGCCTTGATCGCGTCAAGCGCCGTCTCCTTAACCGGATCGGCGATCGCCAGAAGCCCGGCCGCCTTCCCGTCCAGTCCCATAAAGATGACTGTGGCGCCATCCTTCCGCAGTTCGTCCGCACCCTCGGCGAACTCCGCCGTACTGATGCCGCTCGCATCGAGAAAACCGGCGTTGCCGATCGTAAGCTTATGGCCATCGACCGTGCCCAAAACCCCTTTTCCGGCGGGAGCATCGAACCCAGATGGCTCCGACAATTCAAGCTTGCGTTCCTTTGCCGCGTCGACGATCGCGGCCGCGAGCGGATGCTCGCTCGCCCGCTCCAGGCTCGCGGCGAGCCGCAGAATTTGGTCCTCGCCAAAGTCGCCGCTTGTCCGGATCGTTGTGACCTTGGGCTTGCCCTCGGTGAGGGTGCCGGTCTTGTCGAGGACGAGCGTGTCGATCTTTTCCATGCGCTCCAGCGCCTCGGCGTTCTTGATGAGCACGCCCAATTGCGCGCCGCGTCCCACCCCGACCATGATCGACATGGGCGTCGCGAGGCCGAGCGCGCAGGGGCAAGCGATAATCAAGACCGAGACGGCGGCTACGAGCCCGAAGGCGAAGCGCGGCTCCGGGCCAAGGATCGCCCAGGCCACGAAGGCGGTAAGGGCCGTGGCGATCACCAAAGGCACGAACCAAGCTGCGACCTGGTCGGCAAGGCGCTGGACCGGCGCGCGGCTCCGTTGCGCTTTCGCGACCAGTTGCACGATCTGAGATAGCAGCGTCTCGCCGCCGACCTTTTCCGCGCGCATGACGAAGGAGCCGGTCTGGTTGAGCGTGCCGGCTATTACCTTCGCGCCCGCGTCCTTGCCAACCGGCATGGATTCGCCGGTGACGAGCAACTCGTCGATCGTCGCGCGCCCCTCGAGAATCGCGCCATCAACCGGCACTTTTTCGCCTGGCCGCACGCGTAGGCGGTCGCCAACGGCGATCGCATCGAGCGGCACCTCCTCGTCGGTGTTATCGCCGCGAAGACGCCGCGCGGTCTTTGGCGCGAGGCCGAGAAGCGCCTTGATCGCGTTGGAGGTTTGCTCACGCGCCCGGAGCTCCAGAACCTGTCCAAGCAGCACGAGAACGGTAATGACCGCGGCGGCCTCGAAATAGATCGCGACCGAGCCGTCGGCGCCCCGGAACGCTTGCGGAAAAAGACCCGGCGCCAATGTCGCGGCGGCGCTGTAAGCCCAAGCGACGCCGGTGCCCATGGCGATCAGCGTGAACATGTTCAAATTGCGTGTCGCAAGCGATCGCGCGCCACGTTCGAAAAACGGCCAGCCTGCCCAAAGCACGACGGGCGTGGCAAGGACGAATTGCACCCAATTCGATGTCGTCCGCGAGATCAGCATGTGAAGGTTGAAGAGGTGTCCGCCCATCTCCAAAACCACCACAGGCAGGCTAAGAGCGAGCGCGAACCAGAGTCGCCTGGTCATGCCGGCAAGCTCGGGATTGGGACCCGAATCCGCGCTCGCTACATCAGGTTCGAGCGCCATGCCGCAGATCGGACAATTGCCGGGGCCGGTCTGACGGATCTCTGGATGCATTGGGCAGGTGTAGATCGCGCCCTCCGGTGCCGGTGCCGGAGGTGTGGGTTTCGCGGCGACGTAGGACGAAGGGTTGGCGGCGAATTTGGTCTTGCACCCCTGGCTACAGAAATAATAGGTGTGGCCGCCGTGTTCGGCGCTGTGCTTGGCGTCGCGCCGATCGACATTCATGCCGCAAACCGGATCCTTCGCCATATGCGTTTCCTCGCCAATACCGCCCGAGAGGGCTTGCGGGCGATTGTGATGATCGTGCATCGGTTTGCTCCAAGGCATTCATGCCAAATCGCCGGTCCAGCACAGGGCGGCGAATAAGGCCGCAAAGGGAGAGTTGGCTGGCTTGATCTCGAGACATAATGGCGCTCTCCGCATGTTCCAAGAGACCGCGTTCAATTGTTGAACTTTTGGGCGTGGCGGATGGATACATTCGCTGGGCCAAAACTTTGACCTTAGCGCGGGCGACTGGGCAGAGCGGCGAGCGCCTCCCGCCCTAGGACACGACGTTCCTTCGGCCAGCTCCAAAAATCGCCTTGGTGCGACATCGCATCCGCGAGTCTGCGCCGGTAGACTTCCTTCGGCACTTCGACCGCGCCGAGCGAAACAAGATGCGGCGTCACGAATTGCGCGTCGAGCAGGCGAAACCCGCCTTTCACCAAGCGCGCGACGAGATGCGCCAGGGCGACTTTCGAGGCGCCAGTCTTGCGGTAAAACATGCTTTCGCCGAAAAACGCCGCGCCGAGGTGGACGCCGTAGAGCCCGCCAACAAGCGCGCCATCCGCCCAGCTCTCCACGGTATGGACCCTGCCGGCATCGAAAAGCTGGCGATAGAGCAGTCTAATCCGGCCATTGATCCATGTCTTTTCGCGTCCTCCGTGGCAGACGGAGCATGCGTCGATCACGGCATCGAAATCGCCATCAATTCTGATCTCGAACCGGTCGGAGCGGATTGTCTTGGCGAGACTCTTCGATACGATCAGGCCATCGAGCGGGAAAATGCCACGTACCTCGGGATCGACCCAGAAAAGATTCTGATCCGTGGCGCTCTCCGCCATCGGAAATAGGCCGATGGAATAGGCGCGGAGCAAAATATCGCTGGTTATTTCGAATTGGTCGCGGGGATGGCTCATCGGCCAAGACTGAGCGTCGCGGCGGACGCCGTCAAGCACGAACGATCTGGAAGCCGCTTGTAATACCTCGCCCCCTCGCTCCATTGCCGCGGGAAGAGGTTTTCCTGAGAGGGTGAGGCGGAACGCGCCGATGGCGCGGCGGCGTGCGGTTTCGATTGCCGAGCGAATGCCGGCGTGGCGACGCGCACTCCACTTGGCGCAGAGGCCCTTTCGAGAACGTCGTTCAACGCCGCTGAGGTTTCCTGGCTTGAGGGGAATCCGGGTGGCAAGGGACCGCGCGAGAGCAAATGGCGGAACAGCCGGAGCGAAAAAGGCAATTACATTGGGCGACCTGGCCTAACATAACGCGCTGGGCACGATCCTGGTCACATGGCCCATCTTGCGGCCCGGCCGCGCGTCGGCCTTGCCGTAAAGATGCAGGCTCGCGCCGGGCTCGCCGAGGATTTTTGCCCAGGCAAGGACATCCTCGCCGATCAAATTATCCATTTCGACGCGCCCGCCGGCTTCCGCGCCGTGCCGGCTGGTGGCTCCGAGCGGCCAGCCGGCGATCGCCCTTATATGCTGCTCGAATTGAGAGGTAGCAGCGCCGTCGAGCGTCCAGTGACCGGAATTATGAACGCGCGGGGCGATTTCATTGACGAGAAGCTCGAGCGGCCCATCAGCATCGCCGGCGCCGCCGGTCACGAACATTTCAATCGTGATGACGCCGCAATAATCGAGTGCGTCCGCAATCACTCGCGTTAGCCTTGTCGCCTCGGCGGCTATCCCGGGCGGCAGGCGCGCGGGAACGCGGGTGGATTTGAGGATATGATTTTCGTGGATATTTTCGCAGAGGTCATAGGCGGCGAAGTCGCCACCTGGACCGCGCGCGGCGACGACCGAGATTTCCGTGGAGAAGGGCACGACAGCTTCGAGGATCGCGGGCTTGCCACCGAGCGCCCGAAACGTCACGGCGAGATCGGCGCCTTCGCGAACCAAGACTTGGCCCTTTCCATCATAGCCGAAGCGGCGCGTCTTGAGGATCGCCGGGCGGCCGATCTGGGCGATGGCGCGGGCGAGCGCGCCGGCATCGTCCACCCGCGTATAGGGCGCCGCCGCAATTCCCGCCGCCGTCAAGAACTCCTTCTCGGCGAGGCGATCCTGGCAAACCGCCAGCGCCTCGGGGCCTGGCCGCACAACGCAGGAATCGGCGAGAATCGCGGCGGTGCGGGAGGGGATGTTCTCGAATTCAAATGTGACAAGCTCGACCGTGCCGGCAAACTCCGCCAATGTCAGTTCGTCCTCGTAGGGAGCGAGCGTCCGCGCGCTTGCCACGTCGAATGCCGGGCTCTCGGGGTCTTGCGCATAGACGTGGGTCTTGAGCCCAAGTTTCGCCGCCGCGAGCGCGAGCATGCGCCCCAATTGCCCGCCGCCGAGAATCCCGATCGTCGCGCCGGGGACAAGTTCGAACGCCATGGCTCAGGCCTCCCGCGAGGGCCGTTCGGCCACCGCCTCGGTTTGCGCGGCGCGCCAGGCGGAAAGCCGCGCTTCGATCGCCGGATCGGCCAAGGCGAGGATCGCGGCGGCGAGAAGCGCCGCGTTGATCGCGCCGGGTTTGCCGATCGCCAAGGTGCCGACCGGGACGCCCGCCGGCATTTGTACGATCGAGAATAATGAATCCTGCCCGCCTAGCACCGTTGTTTCGATGGGAACCCCCAAAACCGGAAGCCCGGTTAGCGCGGCGGTCATGCCAGGCAAGTGGGCGGCGCCGCCCGCCCCCGCGATGATGACCTTAAAACCCGCCGCCTTGGCGCCTTTCGCGAAAGAAACCAGCCGCTCCGGCGTCCGGTGCGCGGAGACGATCCGGGCCACAAAGCCGATCTTGAGTGTGTCGAGGAGAGCGGCCGCATGGCGCATCGTCTCGAAATCCGATTCGCTGCCCATGATAATAGCAACGGGCGATTCTACAACGGACAAATGGCGGCCCAAACCTTCGATGCGGCGAAGTTTTGGGCATAAACGAAGGGGGGACCCGGCGCAAGGTGCGCAGAAGGCCAGTTTCCCGGCGGCGGTCATCCCGCCGTTCAGGGAGCCGGTGCCGCAGCCGGCGTTTTGCGCGCCGCGAGACGCCGTAAATCGACGGTGATCAACGAAGGTCGATCGTCTCTTCGACAACATGATTGAGCGGCGCGTTCTCGGCCGTGAGCGTCATCCGCAGCTTGAGTTCCGTGCCTTCGACCTTGCCTCACATGAGGATTTCTCCTGTCAACCGGATTCAAACTATTGTCGCTATCTTGAACGTAGTGCTGGCCCGAGCCTTCAACACAGAACGGCACGAATGCCGCGTCACCTCACATCCGGTCGCCGCCTCGACGGCTGCACCATAATTCCCCATGCTAGGGCGATCGGCTCGGAAGGGTGCGACCAATCTTATCAGCGGCGTGTTTCAGCCAGACAAAGTCGCGGTTCACCCTGCCGCACCCAACGAGACTGGCCGAGTCTCGCGGATTCTTGTTTCTTTATAGCCTCCTGTCCTTCACGCGATCTTCAGTGTGGCTCCTTCAGGTATTTCGCCGAACGTGGCGAAGCGCCAGAACGCAATGAGCAGCTTGCGCGCGAGCGCGGACGATCGCAATTCGGCGATGGCGGCCCCGGTCGCCTTTGACGCGGTTCTGGAACCATAGGGTCAGCGCCGATTTGGGCTGATGGCGCAGCCAAAGCCAGGCGGCCTCTATCATCGTGGTCCTCAATCGTGGGTTCCCTGATTTGGCGATTCCTTGCTCCTTGTTCATATCGCCACTTTGCCAAGGGCTTGGGGCTAAGCCAGCGTAGGCTGCTAGTTGGCGGCGGTTTGCGAACCGACGATACAGACCCTCTTGCCAAAGCACTGACGCAAACTCCGGTCCGATGCCTCGTAGTTTCAAAAGCTGAGCGCCTGGTGACGGCTCGGTGGTTTCGCAAGGGCAGAGCAACGCATCGCGTTCAGCCTCGATCTCCGCGATCTGCTTGCGTAGTAACTCAAGACGTTCGAGTTCGCGCTTGATCTCAGCTTTCATGCGCTCGGGAAGGGGTCGCCCATCCCCTGTCCGAAGATTGTCGAGGAGTTCGCGTGACTTGGCGCGCCTTGGTTCGAACCCGGCAATTCCTTGGGAGGCCATCAGCCCTTTGATGCGGTTAATGTGCTCGATGCGCTCTTTGACCATTGTCTTGCGCTCGCGCGAGAGCCGGCGCCGGTCCTCGTCTTCGGGGGTTGGCACAACCACCATAGCGCATACGCGTGGCTCACCGCGCTTGAAAGCCATCAGCGTTCGAAGCAAAAGCTCCCCGTCAATCGCATCAGTCTTCGCTCGACGATGGCGCCGGGAAACAGCGATGGAGGCCGATTCAACCACGTGACTTTCGATTCCGTTCGACACGAGAACACGATGAATCCAGAAGCCATCAAATCCTATTTCCTGAATGCAAATGATCCTCACGCCGGCGTGTATCCGCTGCTCGGCCTTGGCACGAAGCTCGCCCAATAGCCGAAGCAGCTCGGCAATATCGCTCCCGGGAACGGAGTGCCGAGAAAATTTATTCGTGTTCGGAGAAAGCGATGTCACCAGCCATCGTGCGCGGCTCAATTCGATTGACACGAATATTGCCGCTTCTTCCACCGAATTGGACAAGCTGGGTTCACGATTGCAAACATTAGCTTCCATGATCAATTCCTCGATTGCGCTTCTCGCTAACACCGGCAGCATCGCTGGTGGCAATCCTCATGGTATCTTCGCGAACGACGCGCTCGGAGGTGATGCCGACCACCTTGAGGAATTTGCGCAGAGCGATGTTGAAGCGATCCTCGTCCATTGCGATCCTTCCAAAATGAGTACGGGTTTGGCCGCGCAGGATAGCCGATGTCGGACAAGGGGACCATGGGCCGCCAGTTTCGCTCTCGTTCCGCGAGCCACTCACAGCTCATCGACGGGCCGCTACCCATGATGACGGCGACGGGATTTTCTACGATGAACAAATGGCGGCGCAAGCGCGCTGAGATTTCGATAGAAATTGACTGTTGCATTGTCACCTCTCGACGTGATCCAAATCTCAGCAAAGTGAAGTTCGCAAGAGGCACAAGCCGAAACATTATGGCAAATCGATCAACAAAACCCGCGAGCAGAGCCTCCCTAAGAAATGTCACCAACAAAAGGTTTGGACCGAGAGCGCCTCAAACCAAGATTGCAAGGAATTCTCGTGAGATTCCGATTGGATTATTATTTCGCCGTCAGCAGACCGAGTGGAGCGACTCCGACATTTCCTTCCCTCTTCTGATGGCGGCGAGGACGCATTTGCGATCAGCGGTCCAGATTAGGCGTTTTGGATCGAGGTTTGTCCCGGCGAGTGAGTGGGACCGCATGGTCCACAACGCCTATCGCATCGAGCTCAAGGGCGACAGCCAGCGAAAGCGGCCCCCCGGGCTGCCCGAGCCCACCACAACTAGGCGGCGGCAAAGAGCGCGAACAAAAGGCGAAAGCGCGGGATACGCAACGGAAAGCCCCTTGACCCGGCCCGGCGAGGCGATAACTATCGACATATCAAAAAAGACTGTTGACACGTGTCATACCGTAGTCGAGACAACATGAAGATTATCCAAGACGACCCAGATTAAGAGCGCCACCGGCGGCCAGCCCCGATCTGCAGCGGAGAACGAAGTGGCGTCGACATGGCCCTGACCGTTGGCTACGATGGCAAGTTCCTGTGGCAGGGCAAGAGCTTCGGGTCCCGCTCCGGACATGGCGTTCATGCCAGGCAACTCCTGAAAGAGATGCTGGAGTGCTGGCCGCAAGGGCGGTTCAAGGTGTACGCCCTCGACGACGAACTTGGCATCGATCATCGGCCCGATTGTCAAGTCGTCACGCTGCCTCGCTACGCGAGAAGCTCGTTTCTGCGCAACTTGATCGCCTATCCGATCGAGCTGGAACGGCATCCGGTCGATGTCCTTCTCTCGTTTTCCACCCTGCCCGCCTACGCGCCCTGCAAGACGGTCCTGTTGCTTGCCGACGTCTTCTGGCTGGCGAATCCTGGCTGGCTGCCGCCTCACATAGCCATACTCAGGACGCTCGCAACGCGCAGCTCGGTTAAGCGGGCCGACCGAATTGTCACCACGACGGAATTCTCGCGGCGCGAGATCATGCGCATCCTGCACGTTCCCTCCGAGAAAATTGTCGTGGTGCCGCACGGTATACGCACTGAGTTCACCAAGCGTCTGTCAGCGGCTAGGATCTCGGAGGTACGCACTCGGTACAACATCGAGCAACACTACATTCTCTCTCTGAACGATATCCACCCTCGGAAGAACCTCGAGGGTCTGGTCGAGGCATTTGGACGTTTGAAGTCCCGCAGCGGGCTGCCGCATCAGCTTGTCATCGCCGGGCGGAGCCTGTGGCCCTACCCTGCGTTCTACCGCCGCGTAGAGAGCAGTCAATTCGCGGATGACATCAGGGTTCTCGGTTATGTGCCGTCCGAGGACGTGCTGGCGCTCTACCAAGGGGCCGGCCTCTTCGTCTATCCTTCGTTCTACGAAGGATGGGGCCTGCAGGTTCATGAAGCAATGCTAGCCGGGGTACCTGTAACGGTGGCCAACAACACCACCCTGCCGGAGATCGCGGGCGATGCCGCCGACACATTCGATCCACACGATACCGGCGACATGAGCCGAAGCATGGAACGGATCCTCACCGACACAGCCTTGCGCGACACGCTGGTCGCGAGGGCCATCGAGCGGGTGAAGCGCTACTCATGGCGGGAAGCAGCCGAAGCGACGCTTGCTGTCTGCGCCAGTCTCGGCGCTGAGTGAGGAGGAGTGGGATGCGAATGCATCTCGCGCGGTTCAACGGGTTCCCGGCATTCGTGCTTCCCTCGATATCGCACGCCCCCGGCGGATACAGCCAAGGCGTGAATACGATGGCTGCCCTAGTACCTTATGTTCCAAAACTTCACGGCCGGTCCAGGAGTTACCACCAAGGCGGGGAAGCAGGCAATTTCGAAGCTGCCTGAACCTGCGTTTATCGGCGGAAAATGGGAACAGTTCCTTGAAGTCGGTCGAGATGCCTCAAAAACCTTGGCACCAGCTGGCGTTCATGCTCGGCGAGGCCGCCCTATCGCTGGTTTCCAGCGGGGTCCTGTTCATCATCATATCGCGCGTGTCTGGCCCAGAGTTGCTCGGCACCTACGCCCTCGCCTTCGCCTGGCTAATGCTGTTTCAGAGTGTGAGCAGCTTCGGGATTCCGGAGTTCCTCATGCGCGAAGTCGGCGCATACGGCCGGGATGCCGCGGGACAAGTGGATCATGCGATGTTGCTGGGACTGAGAAGCGGGTTCGTGGCCCTCTGTCTGATGCAGGCCGCGGTCCGGTTGGTGGGGTACCCGACATACCTCGTAGAGGTCATCACCATCGCCAGCCTGGCCTTGATCCCGGCTTTCCTCAATACCGCCTGCCGTTCGGTGTTCCTGGCCCTGCGCATGATGCATTTGACTTTCCTGGCGCTGCTGGCCGAGGTCACGATCGTGATGTCCGTCAGCCTATACCTGCTCCTATCGGGTTACGGCGCGATCGCCCTGATGTTCACCCTTGTCGCCGCCAAGGTCACGTCGGCATCCATCGCTCTGACTTTGCTGTACCGCCGGGTGCTCCCGGTGCGGCCGCCGTTCGATCCCGGCTTCCTGACGCGAACGGCGAGGACGGTTTTCACCTTCGGCATTGGCAGCATGCTCGGCATGCTGACGATGCGCATCAACACGATCATGGTGTCCCTATGGGTGGATATCGCGACCGTCGGCCACTTCGCCGCGGCAACGAAGATCATGGAAATCTGTCTGATCATCCCCACTCTGTTTGCCCAACTCCTGATGACCCGGATCGCTTACAGCTTCAACACGCAAGGTAACCGCGATCCCAATCGCTTTGGCGCCTGGTATCAAGTCCTGTTCGCGTTCGTTGTGCCGGCATGCGTCGGAGTTTGGGTGTTCGCCGGGCTGATCCTAGAGACTCTGTTCGGAACGAGCTTCCGGAACGCCATCTGGATCCTCAGAATCCTGATGATCTACTTGCTGATCGAATCAGCCGACGCCGAGATGAGCGTTATCCTGCAGGCGGCGCATAGACAGCGCGAGGACGTAAGCCGTTTCGCCTTCAATCCCCTGACCAACATAGTGCTGAACCTGGCGCTGCTGCCGATGCTGGGAACGATTGGGGCGGCAATCGGGCGGGTCGGCGGCGTCGGCGCCTCGGCAACTCTGCGCCATCTCTTCATCGCTCGGGAATTGACCCGGGTGAACTGGTTCCGTTTTGCCCTGAAACCGGCATTGATCAGCCTCGGGGTGGGATCGGTCTGTTATGCGTTGCTCGATGTGAGCCGTCCAGCCTTGTTGCTGTTGTTCTACGTGGCGGCAACCGCGGTATTGCTGAGAATCTCGTCCGCCTTCTCTCCCTCGGTGATCAAGGACATAATGAGTTCTCCATCCAGCCAGGACTGAGCCCGGTATTCACAAATTGCGCTCGCGAGTTGTCCGCGCGCCATTTCCTGATGATGTCTGGTTGGGAGCAGCAGTCGCGCGAGGGGTGGTGAGGCCGACGCCGCCAGCAGCGATAGGACCGTATTGCCGCAGCCGGTTCACAGCTTCGACGTCGCCCATGTCCTCGAGCCGGTTTCCGCGCACGCCGACAGCTTCGGCCATGGCCGCGAAATTCGGATTCTGGAGTTCAGTGCCGGCGCCGAGGAAACGTGTAGACTTCTGCTCTATCTCGATAAAACCAATGGTGCCGTTGTTGAGCACGACGACTTTTACCGGCGGACGCAACTGCGGCAGGCTGAGGAAATCGCCTATCAGCATGACAAACTCGCCGTCGCCCGATAGCGAGATGACTTGCCGACAGGGGAACGCCGCCTGCGCGCCGATCGTCTGCGCCATCGCATGAGCCAATCACTGTCGCGGCTGCACATGACAAGCCAGGCTACGAGCAATTCTAGCTTCTCGTCTCTAGCCAACTCGGCGCGGCGCTGCTAGGATATCAAGCGCGGATCCCGCTCGCGGACGCCGACGTGATCCTTCGCATAACAATCGTCCTGGGATGATCAAGCCCGGCTTTGAAGGGAGAAAGTGGTGGCTGGCCAGGTAAGCCCGCTCGCTGGCAAAACAATCGAGCCATCGATGCTGGTCAATGTGCCGCGACTGGTGACAGCGTATTTCACATGCAAACCGAACCCGACGGTCCCGTCGCAACGCGTTGCGTTCGGCACGTCGGGTCATCGTGGATCCGCCTTCGATAACGCCTTCAATGAGGCACATATCCTGGCGATCAGCCAAGCGATCTGTCATCACCGGAGCCGAAGCGGCATCACCGGACCGCTGTTCGTCGGAATCGACACACACGCGCTGTCCGAACCTGCCTTGGCAAGTGCGCTCGAGGTATTTGCCGCCAATGACGTCAATATGATGATCGACGAGCGAAATGGATACACACCGACGCCCGTCGTTTCGCACGCGATCCTGACCTACAACAAGAATCGCAAGAGCGGTCTCGCCGACGGGATCGTCATCACCCCTTCGCATAATCCACCCGAGGACGGCGGCTTCAAGTACAACCCGCCGAACGGTGGACCTGCCGATACCAACGTAACAACGTGGATCGAGCGCGCTGCAAACGGGCTTCTCGAAAACGATCTCAAGGGCTTGCGACGAATCTCATACGACCGCGCGCGCAAATCTTCCAGCGTCCACCGCCACGATTACATTGGCTCGTATGTCGCCGACCTCGCGAACGTCGTCGACATGGAGGCGATCCGCTCGTCCGGAGTGAAGATCGGGATCGATCCGCTGGGCGGCGCGAGCGTCCATTTTTGGCAACCGATCATCGAACAATATGGCATCGCAGCAACGATCGTCAACGACGCGATCGACCCGACCTTTCGGTTCATGCCGGTCGACTGGGATGGAAGAGTCCGGATGGATTGCTCGTCGCCCTACGCCATGGCACGGCTAATCGGCATGCGCGACAAGTTCGACGTTGCCTTCGCCAACGACACCGATGCCGACCGGCATGGAATCGTGGCCCGGTCGAACGGCCTGATTAAACCCAATTATTACCTCGCGGCCGCGATTTCATATCTGTACGAGAATCGTCCCGGCTGGAGCAGTAGCTGCGCCGTCGGCAAGACCGTCGTCAGCAGCGGCATCATCGACCGCGTCGCCGCGAAGCTCGGCCGCAAGCTTGTCGAAGTGCCCGTGGGGTTCAAATGGTTCGTCGATGGCCTAATCGGCGGCTCGCTCGGCTTCGCTGGCGAGGAAAGCGCCGGAGCCTCGTTCCTCAGGCGAGACGGATCGGTCTGGACGACAGACAAGGACGGGATAATTCTCGGTTTGCTTGCCGCCGAAATCACTGCACGAACCAAACGTGACCCAAGCGAAGCATACGATCACCTCACGGCCGAGTTGGGCGTGCCCTTCTACGAGAGGATCGACGCGCCCGCGACACCAGAACAAAAAGTGCTGCTGGCGACGCTCTCGCCCAATCGGATCGGCATGACGGAACTTGCCGGCGAGCCAATCCACGCGAAGCTTACCGCCGCTCCGGGGAACGGTCTTCCGTTCGGTGGAATTAAGGTGATTGCCGAGAACGGATGGTTTGCCGCGCGGCCGTCCGGCACGGAGGATGTTTACAAGATCTATGCCGAGAGCTTCCGCAGTGAATGTCACCTGCGGCAGATCCAGCAAGAGGCCCAGAAAACCATAGCTTGCGTGTTCGAAAACGCAAAAGCGCATTCACTTCGATGAGGGGTTGAATCCTTGAAACTATCATTTCGTGAGACTACTGGCCAAGCGGCACACATTGCAAGCTTCGCTACCAGTTTCTCCGTATCCCCTAGAATCACGCGGGCCTAACGTTCCCACTCCGCATGCTGATGCGAGGCCGTTCAAATCACTGCACCCGACCGTATTGCATAAACGCTCATGAAAAAACCTTTGCTCCTCGGCCCCGGAGGTTAGCACCAATTCATATCTGTCCGTCACAGTCCAACGACGGGCGTGAGGAAAGTACCTTGCGATTGGATGGAGCATCAGCCGCGCCTTTGGCAATAGCGCCGGATGAGAGCATTGGTTGAGCTGTCGTGAGCGGGACTTGGTTCGCCACCAGATTCCAACTCCTCGGTGATGCGCGCCGCCAATATCTTGCCGAGTTCCACGCCCCACTGGTCAAAACTGTCGATCGCCCACACCGCGCCTTGGGTAAATACGCTGTGCTCATAGAGAGCCACGAGGCTGCCGAGACTGTTAGGGGTGAGCGCATCCGCCAAAATGATATTGGTGGGCCGGTTTCCCTCCATCACCCGGAACGGTATCTGGAAAGTGGAAGCTCGCTCTGCCGCAAGTTCCTCGGCCGTCCTGCCGAATGCCAACCCCTCGGCCTGCGCGAAGAGATTGGCCATCAGGAGATCGTGATGCTCAAGATATTGGCTGAGCGGCCGGCAGAAGCCGATGAGATCGCAGGGGACGAGTTTGGTGCCCTGATGGATCAGCTGGTAGAAAGAATGCTGACCATCGGTGCCAGGCTCGCCCCAGATCACCGGGCCAGTTTGATAGTCCACGGCAAGGCCTTCGAGATCCACATGTTTGCCGTTGCTCTCCATTTGCAGCTGCTGCAAATAGGCTGGAAAGCGTGCGAGGGCTGCCGAATAGGGCATGATTCCCATCGTCTGCGCCGCAAAAAAATTATTATACCAAACGGTCAGCAATCCGAGCAGGATCGGCAGGTTCATGCCAAGCGGCGCGGTGCGAAAATGCTCATCCATCGCGTGAAAGCCCGAGAGCATGTCGCCGAAGTTTTGCCTGCCGATGGCGAGAATGGTCGATAGTCCGATCGCGGAATCCATCGAATAGCGGCCCCCGACCCAGTCCCAGAAGCCAAACATTTGAGCTGTGTCGATCCCGAACTCCTTGACCGCCCGAGCATTAGTCGAGACCGCGACAAAGTGCTTGGCCACCGCGGCGTCGCTGCCGAGCCCCTGCACGATCCAATTCCGCGCGGTGGCGGCATTGCCCATCGTCTCCAGCGTCGTGAACGTCTTGGACGCCACGATGAACAACGTCTCACTCGCGTCGAGGTCGCGGGTCGCCTCATCGAAAGCGGCGCCGTCCACATTGGCGACGAAGCGGAATATCATCGTCCGGTTGCTGAAGGAGCGTAACGCGGAATAGGCCATTTCCGGACCGAGATAAGATCCGCCGATGCCGATATTGACGACGTTCCTGATAGGCTTGCCGGTATGCCCCCGCCACCTCCCATCACGCAGCCGCTCCGCGAATTCGCCCATATGGTCGAGGACCGCGTGTACTTCGGGCACGACATCATGGCCGTCGATCCGCATAACCGATCCCCTGGGCGCCCGCAGCGCCACATGAAAGGCGGCACGCCCTTCGGTGATATTGATCTTTTCCCCGCGAAACATCGCGTCGCGCCGCGCCGCGACGCCGCGCTCTTCCGCAAGCCGCAGCAACAGCCGCAGCGTCTCATCGGTGATGCGGTTCTTTGAGTAGTCGAGATAAAGGCCAGCCCCTTCCGCCACAAACCGTTCGCCGCGGCCAGGGTCCTTCGCGAACATCTCCCGCAGATGCAGCGACTTGATGTTATCGTAGTGGGCCCTCAGGGCCTGCCAAGCCGGCGATGTTGTCAGTTTCAGATGGGTCATCGTTTACTCCACGTTACGCTAATCGTGAGGATATGCCATCGCCTCGACGGACTTTGCAAGTCTATAGAATGGCGCAATAAATACATGATTTTGTCCTCGGAACGGATTATTGAGCAAGACGACGAGCGCCATAATGAGGCCAATCAAAGCTCCAAGCAGCGACACCGCAGCCAGATGCATCCAAAAACGTGGCGCCCCGAAAAGATAGGTAAACACCATCAATATCACAGCCCCGGCAATGAGATTCCACCACAGGATCGGCGGCAATTCCGATGTCGCGGCGTGGAAGCGGCCGCGGCGCGCGTCGTAAAGCTGGTTCAAAGTTTTGATAGCGTCGGCGCGCAAAACGCCGACAGTTTCATCATTCGCTTCAAATTGCAGAAGCTTCGGTGTGAAACTTGTCCATTAATTGCCAACCCGGGGCTTCGTCTGCACGTCCGGCGGCCAAGGCCGGCCATTCATCCGGCCATTCATCTTGCACGACGATTTCCGCGTAGACAAAGAGAAAATGCCGCAATCTTGAAGCCGAGGGCTCTGGAAACGCCACAGTGTCGCGATATAGATTACCGACGAGATTGGCTTCCGTTTGCACTCGATTTTCGATTTGCGCGAAATTTTGCCAGACGGCCACCGCCACGAACGCAAGCAATACGGCGTAAGTGACGCCGACCGTCGCAAAAATAAAGCCCGAGACGTCGTTGTGAACAGCGCGAACGCCCTGCGGCAAGATCGGGTGGACCACGAATAGGCCAAGCGCCGAAAGTCCCGCACCGACTAGGAGCGAGACGATGACGGCAGTAGTGGTGGGCAAATCGGAAAGCAAGTGAGCTGCAGCCTCAAGCATTGGACCTCAGCTCCGTCAAGATCCACTCATTCGCTTAACTAGGCCAAAGATGGGCTCTTTGTTCCATTGGAGTCCAGCAAAACCTGCCAAGAATTGGCGAATGACTTTGCCCTCATGAATTTGAAGCTGGCTCGCCAGCGCCGCGACCTCAATTCCTGTCCGCCTCAAGCCGCTCACGTCGCGTCGCCGTCCACCCGGCCGTCCGCGTCAATGGCGAGCAGCGTTTCTTACCATTTATCTGGCATTCCCCAGATAACCGGGAATGTGCCAAGCGCGTATCATTGATCTCCTGCCGTGACATCGGACATTCGTCCTATACCGGCATTATTTTCCGGATCGCCCGCTTATTGAGGTTGAGATTGCCGCGCTGCGGCGCTGCTGTGGTGCTCCGGCACACCAAAACCAGTGACATGGGCGGATCGCGCACCGGACAATACAGAGTCGGTTGTGATCAAGACGCACTTCTCCCTTAGTTTTTGCTCGACGCATGACGACCGAACACTTCACGCAGGCGCTGGATTGGGCGGCGGCCGCAGGTCGGCGATCATTCGTAGGATGTCCGCGAAGAGATTTTTCGGAATGGCGACTTCGGCCATCTGAAACGCGACATAGCGGCCATGGCTCACGATCTTCGCGCCGATCTTGATCAGCTTTTCCTTCAGGCTCGTCAGTGACCAATCCTTTATCGGTTCGGGCGTCGCCAGCGTGCGCAGAAAATTACCGAGATTGTAGGCCAGCGCATGAAGCTGGAGACGGACGGCGTTAGCAGCGAACGACCGACATGATAGCCGGGTCCACTTGATTGCGCCTTTTCCTTCCTTGATCCATTGCTCACACGTGCCGCGCTTGTTGTAGAAGGCGACGACATTCTCGGCGGAGCGCGCCATGTTCGTCACGATGAAGCCGACGCGCGGATAAAGCTCGCCCGGATGCCATTCGACCTTGGCGATCACCCGACGCGGCTGCGACCAGCTTCCCGCTTGATAGGTGAAACTTGCATGGGATCGGCACACGTCATTGGACGGGCGACCAACCGGGCGTTTGAGCAGATAGCCGATCCTCTCTTGCAAGATGTGATTGGCGGGCAGACGGATCGCATATTTGATCCGTTCTGCCTCCAGATATTCGTAAACTTCGGGGTTTGCGAAGCCGGCGTCGGCGCGGAAATAAATGCGTGAGACCTTGCCTTGATACCGCGCCACGACCGGCTTCAGCACCGCCTCCCATCCATCGGCGCTGTGAACATTGCCGGGGCGCAGGGCGCAGCGTTCCAAATCGCCATATTGGTTGAAAACGAACAGCGGATGATAGCAGGTGCAGTCATAGTGACCGTTCCAGACACTGTGTTCCTGTTCGCCATGCGTCGGGCTCACGCTCGAATCCATGTCGAGCAAGATACCTCTCGGCGGACGGCGACCATGAACGCTGTCGATCCATTTGCCGGAGAGATCAGCGAGCGCCGAAAGGTTCTTTTCCGCCGTGAGCCAGCGCGTCTCAAAGCGGCCCATCTGGCTCGGCGAAGCCGCTGCATCCGAGGCCGCCTTTCCGCCGACTATCCACCGCATCGCGGGATCATGGCGCAGGCGTTGAGCGTCGTTCACGTCTTCATATCCGGCAAGTCGCCCAAATATGGATTGCCGCAACATCCCGACGAGTGCATGCCGGCCATTCTTGCCAGTGCGTGCGTCGGAGAGCGCATCACCCGCCATCGCGCTGAGGCACAGCGCGTCGTCCAGTTCCCGGTATGCGAGCAAGCCTGCGTCGGAGGTAACCACCGATCCGCGAAAGTGAAGCAACAATCGGCGGTCGAAATCGAGCCTGAGAGCGCCATCATACGATTCACCCGCCGGGTTCGCCATGACGGCCTCATTCGATCCGAAATAACATGCTGATTATGTTAGCTGAATCGCGGCATCGACGCTGCAAATTATTGCCTCATCCGGCGTATGCGGGTTTATGCCTTCTCGGGCGCAATTCGTTCAGCGTGTTCCGTGCGCTGTCGCTGCTCTGCCTTAGCGGGCAAATCCGCGCCATTGTGTCCCCCGCACGGACAAAGAGGCGAAGAATAGCGACCAATCACTTTCGGCCATTCCTTCCGGCAGAGTGGTTTCCGGCCGTTTGCCCTGCGCTAGGGTCCGCCGGCCCTCCGCTCGGTTCGCCCGTTAGCGGGGGGCATCCGAATTTGGCGAGGCACAGGGTTCTAGCTCTAGCTTTTTTGGCGACGCTGGAGTACGCTTGAGCGGTACCATTTGCCACGAAAACGTCAATTTGCAAGCCGATCGGAATCCGCGAGTTCACGCTTTTTCGCCTGTGGGGTGCCTGATTATACCGGAGTGGATTTCAAGATTAACAAGTATAGCCCATTGACAGCCCTGGATTTCATCATGCCGCTTTCCGACAATGCCGCATCTTCCGCGGCGCTCAGCACCAGTCTTGCACGCGAGGGCTTTAGTCAGTTAGAATCGGGCAATGAGGGTAACGCTCAAGCTTGGACAAGGAGCGCCCTCCAGCTTGCGGTTTTAAGCCTCGTCATCTTTTACGGGCTCGCGCTGGCCGCTTGGCTCTCAAGCGGAACGGTCGTGCCGTGGGATTCGAAAAACCATTTTTACGCGATGTTCCGTTTCCTTGGCGATGCTTTGCATCATGGCGAGATTCCGCTCTGGAACCCATATCATTTCGGCGGCCATCCGGCGATTGCCGATCCGCAATCCTTGATCTTCACGCCGAGCATGGTACTTTTTGCGCTGGTCGCGCCTCATGCCTCGATGCAGATCTTTGACGCGGTTATCCTCGGCCATCTGTTCGGGGGAGGAGTTTTCTTGATGGGCCTATTGCGGCGCTGGCGCTGGCATCCCGCCGGCGCCGTGCTCGCGGCGCTCATTTTCATGCTCGGGGGCGCCGCGTCCTCAAGGCTCCAGCACACCGGCATAATCATTTCCTATTCGTTTTTTCCGGCGGCCTTGTGGTGCCTTGATATCGCGCTCGCGCGCCGCTCCTATTCGTTCGCCCTTGGGTTTGGCCTCTCCGCATCCTTGATGGCGCTTGGCCGCGATCAGGTCGCCTTCCTGCTATGCGCGGTTCTTGCGGGTTATCTTGTCTTGGCCGCGGCCCAATCTGGAAATGCGCTCATCTATCTGCGCGCTCGGGCCGGCATCCTGGCGTTGAGCGCCGCCTCGATCCTCGCGATTTTGACCGTGCCAGCGCTGTTGACCATGCAGTTTCTTGCCGACTCGAATCGGCCGGACTTTCCCTTCGGGGTCGCGGCGGCGGGTTCGCTCGCGCCGGTCAATCTTATCACGCTATTCGCGCCGAATTTCTTCGGCTCGCTCGATCGTCTCAATGATTATTGGGGGCCTGACTATGACACCATGCCGCGCGCCGACTGGACCGACCGCGCCGTCGATTATCTTTTTATCGGCACGTTTCCTTTCATGCTCATCGCGTGGCACGGATTTGCAGCCGGCCGGTTGTTCGCGCGGCGCGGGCGTTTCATTCTCATTCTGCTTCTGCTGGCGCTTGCTTACGCGCTGGGGCGTTATACTCCGTTCTTCGCGCTGGCATTTGATCGGATACCCGGCGTGTCCTTTTACCGGAGGCCCGCGGACGCGGCGTTTCTAGTCAATATCGCGCTTGCCTTTGGCGCCGGATTTTTGCTGCACCGCTATATCGAGGAGGGCCCGCCGAAACCTTTCCGCACGCTGCCGAAATGGCTAGCCTTCGCGCTCGCCGGGGCGACCACGCTGGCGCTCGCCATGCTGACCGGCACCGGACTTGCCTTTTCCTTGCGGGAAGGGCACGTGACAAATTCCCTCGCCGCGCTCGCGGTTGCCGCGATGCTGGCGGGCGCGGGCGCCGCCATTTTGGCCAGGCTTCAAACACGCCCGAGGCGGGCGCTCGCGGCGAGTTTGTTCGTACTTTTGAGCGGGGCCGAAATCCTCTGGCGGAATGCCGCCTCCCCGCTCAACGCGGAGTCGTTGGAACGCTACTCCGTCTATGCCGGAATGAAACCCGCCGAAGCCGCGGGCATCGAGGTTCTGCGCGACGAAATAGCCGCCGCGGCGCGCGAAGGCGACCATCCGCGCGTCGAGATATTGGGGCTGAAGGGGCCGTGGCAGAATGCCTCGATGGTCCTCAAATTCGAAAACACGCTCGGCTATAATCCGTTGCGCATCGACGATTACGACCGCGCAGTCGGCCCAGGACAAAATGCCGAGGATTTGACCTTCCGCCGCTATCCGGGCACTTTTCGCGGCTACAATAGCCATCTTGCGGCATTGCTCGGGCTCGAATATTTGGTCCTCGACCGCCCTTTGACGGAACTGCCCCGCGACATCCCGCGGCCGAATGCTCAGGCGATCTATACAAGCGACACCATGTATATCTACAAGATCGGCGAAACCGCGCCGAGGGCCTACTTCGCCTCGGCGGTCGAGCCCGTCGACAATGAGGAAGTTCTCGACGAACACGTCCTTCCCGGCTTCGATCCCTTGAGCGAGGTGTTGATCGACCAGGCAAGCATGGCCGATCTTCACGGCGGTCCCTATCCCCGAGGCACGGGCGATGAGCGCGTTCAAACCGCCACCCTGCGCGTGGGGCAAGGGGCGAGCCAATCCGTAAGCCAAGCCTCGAGCGAAGCGCCTGGCCTATCGCATGTCGCGATCGTCAACTACGCCGACAATTCGGTCGAGATCGACGTAGATGCACCAAGAGCGGGCATTGTCGTGCTGCACGATCTTTTCTATCCCGGCTGGGAGGCCCGCGTCGATGGGCATAAGAAACCGGTGCTTCACGCAAATATTCTGTTTCGCGCCGTCGAGGTTCCGGCCGGCCGCCATCGGGTCGCGTTTTCTTTTCACCCGCTGTCGCTGACCAATCTCGCGGCGGCGGCATCAAGCGTTTTCGATCGAGGGGAGGAGTAAGGCTTGCGGTTGCTTTTGATTGCAAGACCGGCTTTCGGCCGGATTCTACAAGGCTTCGCCGCCCGCGGGACCTTGCTCGCGCGATTGGCGGCATCTCTCCTGTGCCTGGCGGCTTGGCCCGTCGCGGCGCAGACACCGGGAGCGGGAAAACCCGCCGTTCCTTCCCTGCGCTTGCCGCTCACTCCTGAGACCGCTCCCGTCGGTTCGGCGCGCGCCATGGTCCGACTATCCGCTCTTTTTGCCGCCACCGACACGCAGCCGGTGCGGGAGGGCCTGCAATGGCGCATATTCGAGGAAGTCCCCGGAACGGACGGAAACCACAAGCTCGTCGCGCAATCCACCGACGCGACGCCAAACCTGCCCCTTCCCAATGGCAATTTCGTCGTTCATGCCGCCTTGGGGCTTGCGGGCGCGACAAAGCGTATCGCCATCAACGGCACGTTGTTAAACGAAACGCTCGTGCTCAATGCCGGCGGGTTGCGGATCGCGGGCCAGCTCGGCGACACGCCCATCAATCCAGCGAAATTGTCGATTTCGATCTATGTTCCGGAGCGTGGCAATCCGGAAGCAAAACTGGTCGTCGCGAACGCCAAATCCGGCGACACCATCGGCTTTCCGGAAGGCAATTATCATATTGTGTCGACACTGCTCGACGCTGCAGCCAACGGTTCGGCGAGCCCAACGAATTCGGTGATCAGCGCCGATTTGCGGGTGCAGGCCGGGAAGCTGACCGACGCGACGCTGCGTTACCGCGCCGCCACCATGACTTTGAAGCTCGTGAACAGCCCTGGCGGCGAAGCCCTCGCAAATACGGCTTTCACGATCCTGACGCCAGGCGGCGACGTCATCCGCGAATTGATCGGCGCATTTCCTGCCGCCACGCTCGCCGAAGGCGAATATGTCGCCATCGCGAGGCACGCCAGCCAAACCTATCAAACGACGTTCAAGGTCGTGTCCGGCGTCGACAAGGACGTCGAATTTCTCGCCAACGAAACCCCGCCGCCCGAGGCGCCGTAATCGCCTGGCCAGCTCCGGTTCCAGCCGCGAGCTGTTGCATGATGATGGTTGATGCGCGTGTGTAGCCTTGCGTTATTTTGAGGCCGTGTGCCTTGGCGGACAACCGGGACTCACGTAACGGCTTGGCTGTTCTCCGCGATAGGCCAATGCTCAGGCCGGGTCATGCCATCGGGAAGTTGCGTCAAGGCGTCGCCTGACGCTTGCAAGAGCTGTGAATCAGTCAGTCCCACTGCTTCCCTGAGGTCAGCTCCTTCGAGTTTGGCTCCTTCGAGATTGGCTCCTTTGAGTTTGGCTTCTTGAAGATTGGCTCCTTTGAGATTGGCTCCTGCGAGGTCGGCTACTTTGAGATTGGCTCCCCAGAGATGGGCTTCTTCGAGGTTAGTTCCTTTGAGATTGGCGAGATCAAAACACGGTGTACGGGCAGCAATTCCTTGCAGATTAGTGCCCTGGAGGTCTGCATCGTAAAAATCTCCCATGTGCAACGCGGCCTCATGCAAGTCCAAGAATGAAAGACATTTTGCAGCGAGAACTGACTCGGAGCTCGTGCGTTGCCCTTGAATCCGTCTGAACCACGTTCCGAATGTTGCCCGCTCCGATCGATCTATGACGCTGATCTGTTTGGTTAGGCGGGCACACCCATTCAGAGCAACCAACAAGGACTCCTCGGCGTTTCTCGACTGAAACAACGCTTCTTTGAAGGGCGAGATTTGCAGCTGCTCCATCGGCATTCCGTGGCGAAGCATGTAGCTGAATAGTTTGGATAGGCGAGTCTGCCATTCAACCATTTGATCAGCAGGTCGCAACTTTATTTCATTCAGGAGGAAGGCATGGAGATATTTTGATATCGCGCTCGGTCCGCATATTTGTGCCCAATGCTTGAGGGCATCTCGCTCGTCCCAGCCTTCGTCGGGATTTTGGTTACGGTTAAAAAGTTCCCGATTGACTCTCTCAATCGCGCGAACGACTCGACGGGTCGTGAGATATTCACCAAAACTCTTATGAGTGAAAACAAACGTTGGATCACCGCTGGGACGCTGGCCGTATTGGCGAAAGAAAAACGCTGCCAGGAGCCTTGTCACACCAGCCTTGGCCCCTTCCTGAAAAACATCCAGTAAGGCGCCTAATCCACTGGCTCGACAATGTCCCTCGATCTCACCCACCGTCGTTGTTCGTCCGTCACCATGCCAGGCCGCTAATCCGACCTCTTCAAGCACGCGGCAAAAATCCTCGGGCTTCATGTGCCGGATCGGGATATAAGACCGGCGCTTTTCGTAGCCCCTTTCGTGCACAGCGGCGAGGAGATCCGCGTAAATCGCGTTGAGGTTGATGTCCTTGCTGAAGTCCAGCCTATCGCGAGTGTAGCTGAGCGCGACGAGATAGTTCAGCAGAGGTTGGGCGGTGATTTCGGCGAGATCGTACCGGTTAAGTTGGCCGGGGAGTCCCTCGTATCCTCTGCCTGTGAGCTCGCCATATTTCGTCCACCAATCCTGCCGCAGATCGTTCTTCAGCAAGTCGTCAGGATCGTGGTATTCCTCGCGTTCCAAGGCCATATACCTTTCGTGTTGAAAGTATGGAAGCAAGGTGAGGATCTGGCGCGGCCGGCGAAATTCGGATTCATTTTCCTGCACTACGAGTTCCCGGCCGCTGATCAGAACGCGAAGCTTAATTTTCTGGGCGTTGCGCCTCTCCACTACCCTTTCCACTTCGCGTACGAAGGCTCTCGCGGTTTCAGCTGCCGCCTTCCCTTGGCTGGCTGGGTTCAGGAAATTCAGGGTCCAATGGATTCTGCGTTAGCCCCTCATCGCGGACAAAACGCGCAACCTCGTCAACCAAGTCCTTTGAGGGATCGATGAGATGCAAGGGGACGAACAGAACCTTCTGCTTTCCCTCTTGAGCCACTCGGGCCGAGAAAATGCGGGCAAACGACGATTTGCCGCTTCCGGGCCCCCCGCTGATGACGCGGATGACATCTTGCCGCGATCCCGTTTTGAGCCACTGATCTAACTCCGCCTCCAACGAAACGACGACAGACCGGGGAGATCGTCCAGCCCGTGTCATCTCGTCGCCTAACCCATGCTTGGCTGGTTCCTCGACATAGGTTGCATTCAAAGGAACATATATTTGCTTGAGGCTGAACGGCTCATCGAAGACACCTTCCTCAATGCGGCGTCGGAGCATTGCAGAATATTCTGTCCATGCCCATTCTCGGTCACTGGCTTTAGCAAATGGAGTATCCAGCGCTTCGAGAAGCGGGCCGTATGCCTTCGCGTTGCGCCGCCATTCCTGATGCAGAGCGTAAGTGAAGTAGCTCGGGAAGCGTGCGACGATTGCCTTCGCCGAGGGCTCGCTCACGCCATGTCCTTGGAGCCATCACTGGAGGAGAGCCTGAGCATCACCGACCAAGCGTAACTCGGACGGCCGGTCTAGGAACTGGCGGTCAATGTGAAATGGGCGAGTCGAGATAGAAAAATCGAGTTGTTCGATGAGCGCGTCGGCGTCCCGTTCGGTTTCAGCCAATTGCGGGCTGGCGCTCTCCGCGACAAGATCGAACATCGCTTTTACGAGGGAGCGACGGACGAGGAGAAATACGAGTTCATTAGGTTCCGTCGAGAGACCAATGGCACACAATGCTTCCACTGTGTCATTGCCAATTTCCTCCCATTTGCCGATAGCCGTGTGACCAACGCCTTTGGACAGCGCCTTGAACAACGCCTTGAAATCAATTTGAAGAGATTTTTCCAAGAGGGGCTTGGATTTTTCCCCCTTTATCTTAGGACCGATCCCTGGCATATGACCCTCCGGTTAGCCGAGCAGTGGACGCCGTTAGACGGATTACAATACAGTAAATGCTATGCGGCGGCTCGGGCATCCCGTCTGACAACCTCGATTCGGTCAGCGAATCTTACAGGCCATAGCCCGCAGCGCGCCGCGCCGCCGGTCAGCCTTTGGGTCCGACCATCGCGAAGATGGCGCCCTGCGGGTCGAGGCCATGGGCAATCCACCTGCTGCCGGGAACCTCCATGGGGCCGTGGATGACTTGGCCGCCGGCGTCCTTCACCCGTGTCATCGCGGCCTCGACGGCGTCGACATTGAAATAATAAAGCCAGAAAGGCGCCGCCGTTTGCGGCATCTTGGTCATCATGCCCCCGCACGGTGCATCCCCCGTCGCAAAGAGCTGATAAACGCCCATCGCGCTCATATCCATGGCTTCGGCTTTGGTCCAGCCGAAAAGACCCGCATAGAAGGCGAAGGCGCTTGCCCCGTCGCCCGCATGCAATTCATGCCAGCCGATATGGCCGGGCGTCCCCGGCGCGGCCGGCTCCGGCTCCTGATCGCTGTTCCCTTTAAAGAGGTTGAAAGTCGCGCCATGCGGATCGGCGACGACACTGAAGCGGCCGACGCCTGGAATATCCTCGGGAGGGCGGTGGACCGCGCCGCCGGCCGCCTCGACGCGCTCCGCGTAGGTGTCGACATCATCGACCCCGATATAGCCCGTCCAGACCGGCTGGGCGCCGCTCGCCCGCGCCGCTTCGGGGATCGGCATCAGCCCGCCAACCATCGTCGGCTCGACGGAGAAAATCGTGTAGGAGCGATCGGCCAGCCCGGAATCCTTCGCGTCCCAGCCAATCACACTTCGATAGAAAGACTCAGCGGCTTTGCCATCACTGGTCATCAGGTCGTACCATACAAATTTTCCTAGACTTGCGGACATCGGGTCTGCTCCATCTTTGCTCTGCCGCTCACTGCTAGTGGCAGCGCTCACGCCTCAAGAATAACTTCGAGACCGCCATAGATGAGGCGTTTGCCATCAAAAGGCATTGGGTTCCTGTCCGGCTGCAGGCGCGGGTCCGCCATAGCCTTTTTCTTGCCCTCATCGCGCACCTTGCGGGAAGGCCAAATGATCCACGAGAAGACGACCGTCTCATCCTCCTTGCGTTTGACCGCCATCGGAAAAGACGTGGTCGTGCCGTCGGGCACATCGTCCCCCCAGCATTCGACCACTTTCACCGCGCCGTGTTCCTTGAAAACGACGGCAGCCGCTTCGGCATGGTTCTTGTAGATTTCGCGATTGGCAGTCGGGACCGCTGCCACAAATCCATCGACGTAGGTCATGGTCTCTCCTCTTCCGGGTTGGGTTGGATGAAAAATCATTTCCAGATACCGCCGCAGGTGGCCAAGGCATTCTCCGGCGATCTCAGGTCCTCCTTTCGCCTTGGCCAGGATGAAGGCACCCTGGATCACGGCCTGGGTGTAGAGCCCGAGGCTCCCGGCGTTCCACGTCGCATTTGGCGCGTAGATCAACTTGGCCGCGGCGATATCCTTGGCGACTTCGGCGGCATGCGCGCTGATATGCGTGTCGCAGGCTTCGCGAATGGCGGGATGGGACTCGAAGGCCTCCTGAACCATCGTACCAAGCAGGCAGGTGAATTCGGGCAGACTGACCTGGAGGATGGCCTTCCGGAAATCGACGTAACCCAGAAGGCGGTCCAGCGGATCCTGCGAAGCACGATAGGGAGCCTGCGCAAATAGGCCATCCGCCATCGCCGCGAAATGCCCGGCGGCGGCGAGCGCAAGCTCTTCCTTGCTCTTGAAGTGATGGAAGAAGCTGCCCTTGGTCAGCCCGGCGGCAGTTTTTCGGTGCATGATTCAAGCCATATGAAACGCGATTTTTGGCCCGAAAATCGGGGGCTTTTGAGAGAGGCTTACGGAGTGACCCGTCGGCTGGGCTCTCCGCCCGAGAGTTCTCGCTCTCACGCGTGCGTCCACCGAGCCTGCACGCCCGTTCGGGCGCGCAAACTCTGATTCGTTTGCTACGAAAATCCTAATTTTGGCGATTTCGGGGCAAAGCCTTTTAGATCAATTGGTTAGAGCTTGACCACCAGCCACGGCGGGCAAAAGATATCTGAACATCATCATGTAACCATTTGAATTCTAGCGGAAAAGCTCGATCGCGCCTATGAATCCACAGCTCAAGCGACCGGCTAGATTCTATAGGCGAAGTATCAAAAATTCCTACCAAGTGGGAGGAGTTGTTTGGCTATGCTGGCCAACTGTCCTGGCTGCATACCGGCCTTTATAGGCCCCGGCGTTTTAATTGGGCCCGGACTGATAGTGTTAACACGTATACCACGTGGCGCGAGTTCTTTGGCAAAGCTGCGTCCAAACGAGCGCACTGCCGCTTTGGTGGCGCCATACACAGATTGTCCCAGATTGTCCCTCTACACCGATTACCCCAGAAACCGACGAGGTCAAGATGATTGAGCCACCATCCGGCATGATTTCCGCCGCATACTTAGTCACGAAGTAAGCGCCTTTGGTGTTGATGTTGAACAGAGTGTCGAAAAACGGCTCGTCCACCATCGAAATTGGGCTGAACCTGGAGACGGCCGCGTTAACAAACAGCACGTCAATCCGACCGTAATCGGCTTTGATGCCGTCAATTAATGCTCTAATCGCGATGACGTCACTCGCCTCCGACGCGATGACGTCAATCCCCGGCATGCTCACGCGCGCGGCTTCCAGGGTTGTGGGATTCGAGCCCGTGACAATCACCTTTGCTCCTTCGCCCTGAAAAAGCTTGGCAGTTGCGGCTCCGATGCCGCTAGTACCCCCTGTAATGAGTGCAACTTTATCTCTAAGCTTCTTCACAATTTTCTCTGAAGTTCCGGTCCTTGTTGTTGACCGCCTTGATGCGCGTGCCATCAATCGCCAGCAACTCGCGCCCGAACAGATCAAGCCGCCGGCACAGGATCACGAACTCCCGGAAAACCTTTTTGAACGCGGCGCGATTGTCGCTCCTGAAATCGGCGATGGTCTTGAAGTCCGGCTTCAAGCTCCGCAACAGCCAGATGACCTCGATGTTGCGGTGGCATTCGGCCTCAAGCCGCCGGCTTGACCGCACGCGGTTGAGATAGCCGTAGATGTACAGCTTCAGCAGATCGGCCGGCGCGTAGCCGGGACGGCCCGTCGCCTTCGGCTCAACGCGACGAAATCCCGCCACCGCCAAGTCGAGTCCATCGACGAAAGCGTCGATGAACCGCACCGGATTATCAGCGCCGACATAATCGTCCACTGCTTCCGGTAACAACAAAAGTTGCGAACGTTCGAATCCGGAAATGTGTCATGTCAGATACTAGGCCGTGTGGACGGATATCGGAAAATATAGGTCAAGGGATTCCCAAATCACTTTTTCGGTGATTCATGGGTGGCTGGCTTTTGGAGGGCCGGCCATGCTGACGAAGATGACCGAAGAAGATTGGGTGCTTGTGCACGAGGTGTTCGATGCCTGCCGCTCGCGGCGTGGGGACAAGGGGCGGGACGACCGCAAGTTTCTCGAAGCCTTGCACTATTTCACGATCCACAACATTACTTGGCGAGCGCTGCCGGCCGAGTTCGGCTCTTGGAACAGCATCTGGAAGCGCTTCTGGCGCTTGAGCCGCAGCGGCGTGTTCGAAACTTTCTTCGAAGCGCTCGCCTCCTTGAGCGAGCGGGCGCATCTCGTGCAGATGTTCGAACTCGACCGTCATCCGCGCGCATGTGTCGGCGGCCGGCGCAAAAGGGGGCAGGATGGCGAAGCCCTCGGGCGCTCCCGGGGAGGGTTCTCGACCAAGATCCATCTCAAGACCGATCTCGACGGCTATCCGATCGGCTTCCATCTGACCGGCGGCGAAGCGAGCGACAGCCGCAACTTCGAAGTGCTCCTCGACCTCGGTCCGGACGTCGATCCCCGCGCCGTTGTCGCGGACAAGGGCTATGATGCAAAGACAAATCGGGAGGCGGCGCGTAACCGCGGCATTTGTCCGGTCATCATCGACAAGCCGAAGTTCTTCGCAAAGGTCCTCTACAAAGCGCGGGCGCGTATCGAGCAAATGATGGGCAAGATCAAGCGCTTCAAACGCATCGCGCTCCGCTGCGAGAAGACGGCAAGAAACTATGCCTCATTCCTCGCACTCGTCTGCGGCTTCATCTTGATCAAATCCGTCCACACGGCCTAGCGCGGCGCAGGCCGCAAGGGAATCCGGCTGACGCGACTTTCCACACGGTCTGCAAGACTTATGCAAGAAAATTAGGCCGTTGATATCAAACGCATATTTTATTGCATAAGTCTGAGGCGAAATTGGAAGCGGTGTCGGGGCGGAGTATCATTCCTTTCAGTTTAAGCTTGATTTCCCAGCGGTGCCCAGTTTCATCGCTCGCGCCCCAGAGAACCCCAACATCAGGCCAGGACAGTTGCGAATCGTTTTCATGGGAACCCCGGAATTCGCGGTGCCCGTGCTCGCCGAAATTATCGCCGAGGGCCACATTGTGACGGCGGTCTATACCCGCGCGCCGCAACCTGGCGGACGGCGCGGCCTCGAACCGGTGCCTTCCCCTGTTCATGCGGCGGCGCTGCGTATTGGCATCGAGGCCGTTACGCCGCGAACTCTGCGCTCCGGGGACGCCGTGGCGACTCTGCGCGAATTCAACCCCGACGTGGTGGTGGTCGCCGCCTACGGCTTGATCCTGCCGGGAGCCATTCTCGATGTCCCGGCGAAAGGCTGCCTCAACCTGCACGCTTCACTGCTGCCGCGATGGCGCGGCGCGGCGCCGATTGAGCGGGCCATCATGACGGGCGACACTGAAACCGGCGTCGCCGTGATGCGCATGGAGGAAGGCCTCGATACCGGCCCAGTCGCGCTCGCCGAGCGCATCGCGATTGGCCCCGATGCGAATGCCGGTGAAATCCGTGACAAGCTGGCTTCGATTGCCGCCGGTCTGATGACCCGCGCCTTGACGATGCTTGGCGACGGCAGGCTTGCCTTTGGCCCGCAAGCGGAGGAAGGCGTCACCTACGCGCGTAAAATCGACAAGGCGGAAATGCGGATCGATTGGAGAAAACCGGCACCGGACGTACACAACCTGATTCGCGGCCTGGCGCCGTTTCCCGGCGCTTTTTTTGAAGCCGATCTTGGCAAGCGATCGGAGCGTGTGAAAGTTTTACGCGCGCGGATCGCGGAAGGAGCCGGGACGCCCGGCCGCGTTCTCGACGATGGCTTGACGATCGCCTGCGGCGAAGGGGCGATCCGCCTTCTTGAGGTGCAACGCGCGGGAAAAGCGCCAATGCCCGCCGGGGATTTTTTGCGCGGCGCGCGAATAGCCAAGGGAATGTTGCTCGCCTAGATGACCGATGCCGCGCTATAAACTTACCCTCGAATATGATGGCGCGCCCTTCGTCGGCTGGCAGCGGCAGACCAATGGGCTTTCCGTGCAAGAAGTCATCGAGACCGCGCTTAACGCTCTTTGTGGCGAAAGAGTCGCAATACGCGGCGCCGGACGCACGGATACCGGCGTCCACGCCATGGGCCAGGTGGCGCATGCCGATCTCGGTAAGGATTGGCGGAGCGATGTTTTGCGCGATGGCCTGAACGCGCACATGCGGCCGCACCCGGTCGCCATTTTGGCCGCCGAACTTGCGCCTGAAACCTTCGACGCGCGGTTCTCGGCCATTCGGCGCCATTATCTCTACAGGATCGTCAATCGCCGCGCGCCCTTGACGGTGGGGCGAGGCCATGCCTGGCTTGTCAAGCGAAAGCTCGATGTCGGCGCCATGCAAGCGGCGGCGCGGCATCTTGTTGGGCGCCACGACTTCTCGACTTTTCGCGCGTCAGAGTGCCAGGCGGACAGCCCGGTGCGGACGCTGGAACGGCTCGATGTCATGCGGACCGGTGAAGAAATTCAGATCAGCGTAAGCGCGCGCTCGTTTCTGCACACCCAGGTGCGGGCGATCGCCGGCTCGCTCGAACATGTCGGCTCCGGCAAATGGAGCGCCGCCGATCTGCGGGCCGCGCTCGACGCGCGCGATCGCCGCCGCTGCGGCATGGTCGCCCCGCCCGAAGGGCTTTATCTCATGTCGGTGGACTACGATCCCTTGCCGGGCGAAAGCGCCGTCGAGAAATTGCCCGCGGCGCCGTCACTTCGCTAGGACCGTGGTCAGGCTTCCACTGACCGCCCCGGTCGTGTTGCCGCGCAGATTATTATCGACGAAGCTCTCCGCCACGCCGCCGGAGGCGACGGTGACGCCAAAATTGTTTCCGCTCGCCACGGAATGGGCGAGGCGGATCACCGAGCCGGAGTCCTGGACGCCGTAGCCAGAGTTCGCGTTATTGGTCGAGGCGGTCTCGCGGATCGTGATCGACGCGCCGATGGTGGCGGCGATCCCATTTGCATTCTTGGACGCGACGCTGTCGACGACGGTCATAACGACCCCGCCGCGCGCGAGGACACCCTCGTTCGTGTTGTTGTTGGCCGTCGTGTGATCGACGACGCCCTTGGCCGAGCCGGCTCCTTGTGGAAAGACTGTGACGCCCTTTCCATTGTCCGAGGCGATCGTGTTGGAGATCAGGAACGACGCCGCGCCGGTCGGCGCCAGAAGGAAGCCGGAGTTGGTGAAATGCCGGGCCACGCAATTGACGATGGTCAGGGAGCCGGCGCTGTTCAGGCGAACGCCGGATTTGGCGGCGCCGGCCCCGTCGAGGGAGAGCCCGTGCAGATGCACGGAGTCGCTAGCGCCCGCATTGATGGTGATCGCGTTCAGCCCAGCGCCCGTCTGCAGAACGTCCGCCGTTCCGGCGCCGTCGTCGACGATGCCGAGCGCCTTGGTGATCGTCACCGGGCCGTAGGAGGCAGCGTCGAGCACGACAATCTCGCCGCCGGGATTTGTGTTGTCATGCGCTTTCTGAAAGGTGAGGCATGGCGTCGCGACCGCCCCGCAGCTGGCGGAATTAGTTCCCTTTCCGGAAACGAAGACGGTGATCGTTGTCGCCATAGGTCTCGACAACATTACCTACGACGCCAAATCCGTAATCGTTCCCGGTCACCACCGAATGGGCGATGCCCGATGCGCTGTTTGAAAAGCTGCCCAAGGCAAAGTAGAAGCCGTAGCCCGCAGGCGTTACGTCGGAAGAGTCAAAGCCGGGACAATGATTATAACTCGCCGTGACATTGCGCACTGTGGCCGACGCCCCGCTAAATGCCGTTAACCCGGACCCGCCAACGTACAAATTGTAAGAATTGTTAGAGAGGACGCTGTCGATGACGGTCGCTTTGACGTTGTCGGCTAAAATGACGCCATCATCGGAATTGTGGTAGGCCAATACATGATCGATGACGCCAACGGCCGAGCCGGCCTTAAACGTGGTAATAAAGATGCCGTTTTCATTGTTTTCGGCGACCATTGTATGGGAGATCGAGAAGCTGGTCGGTCCATCGTTGCCGTCAATAAAGATGCCGTTCCTGAACCCCCGCACCACGCAATTGATAATGGTCAGCGAGCCCACATTGGACGCTTCGACGCCATAACCGGGGCCGGAGCCGGTGATGCTGAGGCCGCGCAGATGGACAACGTCCGCCGGGCCGAGACCGTCAATAAGGATGCAGTCCGTCCCGTCCGTCTTCGCCCGCACGCTCGCCGTGCCCGCCCCGTCGTTGACGATGCTGATCGATTTGGTGATATGCACCGGGCCATAGTCGCCGGAATTGCGTACGATGATCGTGCCGCCCGCCCCGGTGTTGTTATGCGCGAACTGGAAAGTGCGGCAGGGTGCCGTCACGGCCCCGCAGCCGGTGGAATCGGTTCCATGGCCGGAAACGAACACCCGGCTCGACAGCGCTTGGGCCGGCGCGGCGGAGATCGCGAGCGTGGCGACCAGCGACAAGTGGGTAGCGAAGTGTCTGGTCATGAAAATCTCCAAACAAAGAAAGGACTGTATAACACACGCGGCCTGCAGCTTCCTCACTGCGGGGCGACGAGGGTCAGGTGATCATTGCCGCTCGTGTTGTCACGCAGATTATTGTCGCCGTAGCTTTCGACGACCGCACCAACAGCTGTAACTCCTTCAAAATCGTTCCCCGTCGCCACCGAATGGGCGATGCGATTAGTGCCGTCACCAAAAACCAATCCGCTGTTCTCATTGTAGATCGCCGTGACATTGCGCAATGTGACCGACATCGGTACTACGTCCCCGCCGATTGTCCTCGACCCGGCTCCACCATTGTTGGCCAGGACGCTGCCGATGATTGTCACCTCGCCGACGAGGCCCAAAGAGATGCCATCATCAGAATTGTTGTAGGCCAATACATGATCGATAACGCCCACGAATGAGCCGCCATCAGCCGCTGAAGCGGCAAGAGAGATGCCACGGTTACCGTTTTCGGCGACAATCGTGTGGGAGATCGAGAAGCTTGTCTTGACCGCCAGGTTAACCAAACTGATCCCCGCCTGGCGCACCACGCAATTGATAATGGTCAGCGAGCCGAGGTCGATCGCGTAGATACCTGAACCAGTGATACTGAGGCCGCGCAGAAGCACGGTGCCGGACAGGCCGAGGCTCCGGTCGATCTTGACTCCGCCGCGCACGCTCGCAGTGCCCGCCCCGTCGTTAGCGATGCTGATCGATTGTGTGATACGCACCGGTCCGTAGTCACCGGAATCGCGCACGATGACCTCGCCGCCCGCCGCCGTGTTGTCATGCGCTTGCTGAAAGGTGCGCCAGGGCGACGCGACCGTGCCGCAGCTGGCGGAATCGATTCCCTTGCCGGAAACAAACACCCGGCTCGACAGCGCCTGCGCCGGCGCGGCGGCGAAAACGAGAGCAAGGCCGAGAGCGGCGAATAATGGAAAGCGCAAAAAAGTAATTTTTTTTGTCAACCTTCCCCCTAATTGAAAGTTAGTTAACGCCATAAGAATGACACAGTCTTGACCCTAGCGCTGCAACGGACCGCGCGCAAAGAGAATCTGTTTGCGTCCCCACCCTTTTCACTTTTCGCAAGGATATGCGCGTTCGCCTGTCCTAAAGTGCCCAGGGACGGAGGACCGGCGGAGCCAAGGCAAGGGATCCGCCGCTGCCCGTTGCATTGCCGTGCCCTTCCCCCTAAATCTCAGGCTTCATAAATCCGGACAGGATCACGCATCGTCATTGCAACGGCGCGATCCATTTGCCGAAGGCTTCCCGTGACCAATGATTTTCGTCCCCAGTCCGCCTTCCTCTCTGTGCTCGTCGAGCGCGGCTTTTTGCATCAATGCTCCGATCTGGCCTCGCTCGATCAAATCGCGAAGAGCGGTGATCTCGTTGCCTATATTGGCTTCGACTGCACGGCGCCTTCGCTCCACGCCGGTTCGCTCGTTCAAATCATGTTCTTGCGCTGGCTGCAAAAGACCGGCGGCAAGCCGATCGCGCTGATGGGCGGCGGCACGACACGGGTCGGCGATCCGTCCGGCAAGGACGCAAGCCGCCAATTGCTCCCTTTGGAGACGATCGCCGCCAACAAAGAGGGGATCAAAAATGTCTTCGCCAAATTCCTAAAGTTTGGCGAAGGAACGCACGACGCGATCATGCCCGACAACGCCGATTGGCTCGCGACGTTAAATTACATTGATTTTCTGCGCGACGTGGGGCGCCATTTCTCGGTCAACCGTATGTTGTCGCTGGATTCGGTGAAGCTCAGGCTCGAACGCGACCAGGAATTATCGTTCCTCGAATTCAATTACATGTGCCTTCAGGCCTATGATTTCGTCGAGCTTTTCAAGCGCCACGGCTGCCAATTGCAGATGGGCGGCTCGGACCAATGGGGCAATATCGTCACCGGGATCGATCTCGGCCGGCGGATGGGCACAAGCCAACTTTACGGCTTGACCTCGCAGCTCTTGACGACCGCATCGGGCGCAAAGATGGGCAAGACCGCGCAGGGGGCGGTCTGGCTCGACGAAGGCGTGTTCCCCATTTTCGAGTATTGGCAATATTGGCGCAATTGCGAGGATCGAGATACCGGGCGGTTCTTAAGGCTCTTCACCGAGTTGCCGCTCGATGAAATCGCCCGGCTCGAAGCGTTGGGCGGCGCCGAGATCAACGAGGCGAAGAAGATTCTCGCCACCGAAGCAACCGCCATGGTGCATGGTCGCGAGGCGGCGTTGCGGGCAGCCGACGCGGCGCAAAAAACCTTCGAGGAAGGTGCGCTTGCGGAAAGCCTGCCCAGGTTCAAAATCCCCGCCGGCGAGATCGAGGCGGGCCTTGGGGTGCTCACGGCTTTCGTCAGATCAGGGCTCGTCGCCTCGACCAGCGAGGCACGGCGTCAAATCGTAGGCGGCGGCCTGAAGATCAATGACAGGACCGTCACCGATGAGCGCATGGTGATTGGACCGCGCGATCTATCGGGAGGCACGGTCAAACTCTCGCTCGGGCGCAAGCGCCATGTCCTTTTGACGGTCGCTTGATTCAGCCTATCGCTACGGATGCATGGGGTCGAAATCGGCGACGCCAAAAATCTGGCGGAAAATTCCTGGCGTGATCGCCGACAGAGGATTGATGTTTAGGGCCGGCGCGCTGGCCAAGCCGCTAATCCGGTAGTTGACCCCGATCAAGCCTTCGTCCGAGCCGCCCCCGAGTATCAGGCCGATGACAGGTAACTTCGCGAACAGATTGTTGAAGGCATAAACGGGAACGAAAGTACCCGTCATGTTGACCCGGTCATGCACGAAATCGAGGGCGCCTTCGACGGTTAGTCCGATGGCCTCGCCATGCATGGTGCCTTCGCTGAGATCGAGACGGCTGCCGTCGCGTTGGAAACGCACCTGCAATTTGTTGAAGGCGATCGCGTTGGCGTCGATTTTTTGTACCTGGCCGGGGGTATCCCGCGGCGGAGCGCCCTCGATCACCAGTCGCCGCAACGCCGGTTCGTCGCGCAAAACGAAATCGTCGATGAGAAGGACGCCTGCAACGGAGTCCGATCCAAGACGCATTCCGACCGAAAGCCGTCCGCGTTCCATGTGCTTATAGAGGTCGAGGAACAACAAAAGTGATCCAGCATCCTCGCTGACGAGATTAAGCTGGGGCGAAGCGCCGCCTCCGGTCAGGTTGCACGAAATCGGCTGGCCGCCGAAGGTTCCGGCAAAAGTGAACTGGCTAATTTGGTCGCCGCGTTTCGCAAATTTCAATTCGGCCCCGGCGATGATCTGTTTGTTATATCCGCTCAAAATACCGGCATTGACATCGAATTCGATCTCCTTGATTGGACCCGCGCCATTGCGATCCTCGCCGTTGCTCGGCCCGGCACCATTGCTTGCGGGAGGGTTGAAAATCAGCGATTTCAAGAACGGCCTTGCGTCAATCGTGGTTCCCCGCACGATTACTTTCATTGTCTCGCCGGTTTTTATCGCCTCCATCTTCATATCGTCGCCCGCCGACAGCTTCACCTGTGGAAATTTCGCCGAGACAAGAGAGAGGCCTGCGCCAAGCTGCACATTACCCCGCGCCTGAATGGTCCCGGCGTCGACAACGATCTGATCGAGCAAGGTCCCAGCTTCGTTGACAGCGAGCACGAAGGCGACCTTCCCCGGCCGTCCCGCCGGCTTCGAAACGCCTTGAATTTCGATCGCGGCGCGGCTCAAATCGAGCTCGACCCGCGCCCTAGATTTTTCCCCGGGGTCAATGGGTACGGTAATTGTAGCGCCAACCGGTCCGCTCACCCCTGAATTGGCACCAAAACCCTGTCTCGCGCGGAAGGCATCGTCCAGGGTCAAGCCAATAGAAGCTTCGGCGGGCTTGCCTGCCAATCTCTCGATCCCGATCGCGGCCGGAGCGCCGAACATGGTGCCCTGCCCGCTCGCTCTTAGGCCCGACGGATCGACATTGACGGTCAGAGTCGCGGCATCAAGCTTCTCATTGCCGATCAGCTTTTCGGCGGTGAAATTGGTGACTGTCGCATTGATCTTGAGAGTTGTATCCGCCGGGCCGGTGTTGGGCCCGAGCTTCATATCGATTTCGAGACTGCCGCCGGCCTGTCCATTGGTTGTGGACGAATCGAGCGACAGACTGGCATAGGGTTTTAACGCTTCATGCGATAAAAGCTCTCCGATCGCCTCGACACTGCCCGTGACCTTGGCCTCCGCCACCGCCGGCGCGGGTTTCAACTCAAAGTCGGCGACACGGAAACTGCCGTCCGACAAGGTCAGCACGCGGCCATTGCCGGCATCGAGAGCGCCATTCGCGACCGCGAAAGTCGCGGTCCGGCCGGTGACATGACCAGTGCCATCGATGCCGCGCAAAGGCGGCACGCCCGGCAGAAACGCGAGGCTCGCATTTGCAATCATGAAATCAAGCAAGACCTTTGCATCGGGAGGCGGAAGTCCGGCCCGCATCGCCCGCAAATCGGCGCTATCGAGATCGAGCCGCATGGTGCCCTTTTCCACCGTTCCTTCACTGGTGCGGGAAAGCAAATAGGAGCGGACCGGGGCCGCGACGAACGAAGGCCACAGCCGGAGCACCATACTGACAGGCGCCGGAGAGATCGACGCACCGAGCCTTACATGGGGCCCATTGGTCCAATCGATCCCGCCGGCCATCGCGATGCCACCCTGCGGACCGCCGAACAAAAATCGGTCGATGACAAGCTTTTTTTCAGCCAAATAAAGCCGCGCCGCCAAGTCGCAGTGATCGATCGAAATAGGCTTTTCTCCGGGCCGCTCGGGACCCACCACGTTGGGCTCCGGGTTGGCCAACTCAATCGACCACGGATCGCCCTCGCGATGCGGTGGTGTCACGAAGCCCGAAATCGCGAAATGAGTCGCGCCCGCCGCGAACCGCCAACGATCGACCACAATGCGCCGCGCCGCCGGATTCCAATGAAACCCGCCGGTGACCTTGTCGATCATCAGGGGTTCATCGTCGGGGTCGTCGAAACGCAGGTAACCTGCCCCGAATTCGAACTGGCCGGCCGCCTCCGAAAGCATCCCATCGGCTTGTAAACGGACGCTGAGCTTGCCCGACAGCGGCATATCGAAATCGGCGCCAATCGTGCGCGTGCCGGTGGCCAGCAAGATTTCATCGAGGGATAGATTCGAAAACGAAACCGTGAGGCCGCGTTCCGAGCCTGGCATGCCGCCGGCAACGCCCGAGGCCAACCAGCGGCCGTTCGGTCCCTCGACGGAAAGATCGAACCTCGTGGCGCCGGAGGATTTATCGAAACCGAGATTGACGCCGTTAAAGACCATGGTTTGATTGGCGGTCTCGTCGTCGATAACAATCTTGCCGCGCGTGATGCCGATCCGATCGATCGCCGCGGCCGGACTTGCCGGATTGGTCAGCGTGTCGATAACGAGCCGGATCGATGCCGCCATCTGCTTGACGATGAGGGCGCGTGGCGGCTTTACCGTGAGCGCCCCCCCAGCCGGATCTTTCGTCCCCGCGTCCGGCGGCGGCAAACGACTGCCTGGCGCAATCGCCCAGGCAAGCGGCGGTGTAAGAGCCACTGCTTCCCCGGAATTGGACCCAACCGGCATGGCGAGCGAACCGTCGGGCCGCAACGCCAGATGCACCTCGACGTCGAAAATTTCGAGCCGCCTTGGCGTCATACTCCCAACAATGAGCGCAAGAGGATCGACCGACACTTCGGCGCGCGGCGCGGTCAAAATCATGCGGCCGGAAGAGGGTTCCTTAATCGACAATTTGTCGATGCTCAGCGCCGGCGCATAGCCATTCTTCACGATCGCGGTTCCACCGAAACCGAATTCGTAGCGATGGCCGAAACGATCATCGAGTGCCTTGGCGATTCGCGGTGCGAAACCGTCGATCGCGAGCGGCCCGAGCGCGAGGCGGCCAACGAAAAAACCGCCGCCGGCGAGCGCGAAAAAAACCAATCCGAGCACCAGCTTGCACGCGGACCACGCATGCCACGCGGCACCGCGCCCGCGGCTTGTCCCTAGCCCGACGCATGGGGCGGCACGCGCCGTTTTCCCCTGCCGGCGCAGCCAATTTCCCGGCCACACGCGGGGCCAGGCCAAATCTTCCTCACCATGTTCGGCCAACCGCTCGCGGCCTTTCAAAACCAAGCTGAAGCTGGAAACTTTGATCCTCTGCGACTATACGCATTTTACCGGAAAGACACGCGGCGCAAACGGGCGAACGGTTGAATGTCGCCGTTCGCCGTTCCATGTGACGAAAGGAAAGCCCCATGAATAAAAATTTGTCGAAAGAGCCGCCGAAGAACTTGAACAAGAATTCGAGTAGAAGCTTGGGTGGCAACTTAGGCAAAAAGTTGGCGCCGGGCGACAATGCCCCAGATTTCGTGTTGCCGGACGATGCCGGAGCCAGGATTTCGCTCGCAAGCTTCGCCGGCAGGAAGCTTGTCCTTTACTTCTATCCAAAGGACGATACCTCCGGCTGCACCAAGGAAGCGATCGACTTCAACGGCTTGCGGGGCGAATTCAAAAAGGCCGGCGCGGCAATCCTTGGCGTATCGCCCGATCCGTCCGCAAGCCACGCACAATTCAAGGCCAAACATAAGCTCGAACTCGCGCTCGCGTCCGACGAATCGAAAGCCATGCTCGAAGCCTATGGCGCGTGGGCCGAAAAGAGCATGTACGGCCGCAAATACATGGGGGTAGAGCGCACGACGTTCCTCATCGGTAAGGACGGCAAGATCGCGGCGGTATGGAACAAGGTGAAAGTCCCCGGTCACGCCGAGGCGGTGCTCGCGGCGGCCAAGGCGCTTTGACGCGCGAAGGAGACGCCGGCGACCCGGGAAAGGCTTCGGCGTCGAGGAGCCTTGCGACGAGCGCGTCGATCCTTTGCGCCACGCCGGCCTCGGTCAGGGCCGCGCGGAAAAAGCCCGCCCGCGTTGAAATTTTATGTTTTCGGGCAGTGGCACGGATGCGGCGATTTTTTCCGCCTCGCGCGCGGCCCCGGCGATGTCATTGTGCAGGGAATTGTTGGCGTCGAAGCGGGGGATGGGGAGGTTGAACATGACTTTGTCGAAATGGCGCGCGCCAAATTGGCCGCGCGACTGATAGGCTTCAATGCGCGAGCGCGTTGTTTCGCTATTGAGAATGGCTGCAAGGTAATAGGTTTCGTCTTCCGTAGGGAGGGCGGACCAGGCCGCTGCGCAACACACAGGCAGCTGGATTCGTTCCTGCTTTCGAATAGACCAAGCGCAGGGACGCGAGAGGAAATTGCGCACTCAATTTTCCGTAATAGTCGAACTGCTGCGCCAGGTTGATATCGGACGCCCGATGAACGTTCCAAAGTTTCTCCGCCTTTTTCATCCAGCCGTGCAAATCGTCGAAGCCGCGATTGGCCGCCGCTTCCGCGTCGAGCATTTCGCCCTTGTCCGTCACGGGGACGACCGCATCGAAGGGCTGGAACACCCGATAAGGCAAAATGCTCTCGCCCAACAGCACGGGGCGCAAGAATTCTGCTTCCACCCGATTCTCAATCGCTGGCAGGCTTTTCCAAGATTCCTTCTCCTGGTTCGTTCTCCGGCTTGCGACATAGGGCGCGCTCGGGTCCGCGCCGAGCCGTCCCATCGTCCTGCGCTCGACAAGGCACAACATGCGCGGCAACAACGTATCGCCCTGACGAAACATTTTCCGGTAGGGCGAGCCCCCCTCGAAATTCGCGATGTCCAATGCACGAGCGTCTTCTCGCACCTTCAGCCTTCGATCGGCGATTTCCTCCGGCGCGTCGCGAAACGGCAACGTCCCGGAATAGGCGCGAACCTTGTCGGGAAAGGGTTTTGATGTTGCGCGGCGGCGCCCGAAGACAACGCACGATGGCACCGGAAACAAGGGCTGGACGCTATCGTCCATCGTCCAGACTTCATCCCAGGCAATTCGCGCGGACATGAACGATCCCGACCGGAGCCGCTCGAATTGGCCGCGTGAGAGCGCCGCGACGCCGTCGAGCCATGCGAGAAACAAATCGGATTTTTGGAGATCGAGAATGATTTCCTTGATCTTGATAAGCTTGCCGTCTTCAAGCTCGTAGGTGATCCACTGTCGCCCATCCGAGGCTATTCCGACGAACTTCTCGCCTTCTTCCCTCTCGCGATCGCCGAGATAGTCCGGCATCTTGCGCTCGACGCCCGCCAACTCCTTGGCAAGATCGCGCTTGGATTCGAAAACGGTCCGGCCGATCAGCGCGTCGAGACGACCGCGCACCACGGGAACCCGGCGCTCGAAATCGAGGGCCGAAAGCTCCGCGCCAAATTCATCGATCAGCAAATCCCGGAAATCGGCCTTGACCTCGTCATGGCCTGGTTTTCCTGCAAGATGGCGCAGAAGATCTATCGTGGACGGAGCGATCACTGGTCGAAGATAGCTGCAGCCTCGGAGCTGGACAATCCGGGCGGGCGGGCAATGCAGAGCTTTCTTCACAGCATTCGGCACCTGCCGCGCCGGGACTGGGAGTTGCCGAAGTCGCGGAGCGAGCCCTATACCGGCGTTCCGAGGCGTGGTAAGGAGCGCTCCGTGGCGCCGGGCGCGTTGCTAAGGAGCAGAGTCCGGAAGCGCTTCTTCGGAGAGAAAATTAGCATGACAGAGCCCGCACGGTTGGATCGAAAAGGTACCGGGATGAAGCAGCGCGCGAAGGAAGGCGGCAAGGGCGACACCTTGAAGGTCATCGTTCAGGCGCTGCTCATCGCTCTCGTCGTGCGCACCTTTTTGTTTCAGCCGTTCAATATTCCTTCCGGCTCGATGATCCCGACCTTGGAGATCGGCGATTATCTTTTTGTCTCAAAATATGCCTACGGCTATTCCAATCATTCCTTTCCGTTCAGCCCCAATTTGTTTTCCGGCAGGATTTTTGCCGCGCCAGCAAAACGCGGCGACGTCGCCGTTTTCAAGCTTCCCCGCGACGGACAGACCGACTATATCAAGCGCGTGATCGGCCTGCCTGGCGACACAATTCAAATGAGGGAAGGCCGGCTTTACATCAATGGCGAACTCGTGCCGCGCGAGCCGATTGCCAAGGTCCATACCGAGGATTTTTACGGGCGCGAAACCGGCGTCCCGACCTATCGCGAAACGCTGCCCGGCGGAGTCAGCCACACGATCATCGAGATTCAAGGCGACACCGGATACAACGACAATACCCAGGTTTTCGAAGTTCCAGCCGGAAATTATTTCATGATGGGCGACAACCGGGACAATTCGACGGACAGCCGGGTTCCGCCCGACCAGGGAGGCGTCGGTTTCGTGCCGTTTGAAAATCTCGTCGGACGCGCCGAATTGATCTTCTTTTCGGTCGGCAAGGGCGAGCCGGCCTGGACGTTTTGGGAATGGCCGTGGACGGTGCGCTTCGACAGGATGCTCAAATCCGTGAAATAGCATGGCGCGGCAAGTCCAGGATGTCAGAGCGCTCGAGGCGCGGATCGGGCACGTTTTCGCCGATCGCAACCTGATCGCGGTGGCGCTGACCCATGTGAGCGCGGCGGCGGGGCGCAAGCACGAAACCTATCAAAGGCTCGAATTTCTCGGCGACCGCGTATTGGGTCTCGCTGTTTCGGGGATGTTGTACGAAGCGTTTCCCGAGGCCGGCGAGGGAGAACTCTCGCGCCGCCTCGCGGGCCTCGTCCGCAAGGAGAGCTGCGCCGAGGCCGCCCTCGCGTGGGGCGTTAACTCCTGCGTCTTGCTTGGCGAAATCGAACAGCAAGCAAGACCCCCTAATTTGGCGATTTTGGCCGACGTTTGCGAAGCGATCATAGGCGCGGTATTTCTCGACGCGGGCTATGAGGCGGCGAAGGCCGTCGTGATCGCCGCCTTCGGCGAACGGATGCACTCGCCAGGACATCCGTTGCGCGATGCAAAGACAGCGCTGCAGGAATGGGCGCAAGCGCGCGGCCTTGCCACCCCGCTCTATCGCGAGACCGCGCGATCCGGGCCAGACCACGCCCCGGAATTCACAGTTTCCGTCGAAGTGCCCGGCTACCGGAATGCCGAGGCGAAGGGCTTTGCGAAGCGCCTCGCCGAGCAAGCCGCGGCGGCGGCTTTCATCGCGCGCGAGGGCATTGGCCAAGGCGAGCAAAAGGGCGCCGCGTGAACAGCGGACGCGGCGGCGGGACAAGTTGCGGTTTTGTCGCCCTTATCGGTGCACCGAACTCCGGCAAATCGACGCTCATCAACCGGCTCGTTGGAACGAAGGTCTCGATCGTTTCGCGCAAGGCTCAGACGACGCGGGGCACTGTCCGCGGGATTGCCCTGGAAGACGCGGCGCAGGTCATCTTCGTCGATACGCCGGGCATATTCGCGCCGAAACGCCGGCTCGACCGGGCCATGGTGGCGGCCGCCTGGGGCAGTACCGGCGATGCCGATGCCGCCGCGCTGCTTGTCGATGTCCATAAAGGCATCACTGCCGAGGTCGAGGCCATTCTCGGCCGGCTGCCGCAAAGTGCCGCCACAAAAATTCTTGTCCTCAACAAGATCGATACGGTTGAACCGCCGACGCTCCTCGAACTTGCGGCCAGGCTTAATGGCGTGCTCCCCTTCGCGCAAACTTTTATGATCTCGGCGTTGCGCGGCCACGGGGTGAGCAAGCTCAAGCAAGACCTCGGCGCGCTGATGCCGCCCGGCCCGTGGCTTTATCCGGAAGATCAGATTACCGATGCGCCCCTGCGCTCGCTCGCCGCCGAGATCACGCGGGAAAAGCTCTTCGAGCGCCTGCACGACGAGCTTCCCTATTCATCGACGGTCGAAACTGAAGTTTGGAAAGACCTGCCGGACGGATCGGCACGCATCGAACAGACCATCTATGTGATGCGCGAAGCCCACAAGAAGATCGCGATCGGCGAAGGCGGCCGCACCATCAAGGCGATCGGGACCGCGGCACGCAAGGAGATTTCTGAGGCGGCCGGACAAAAGGTGCATCTTTTTCTGTTCGTCAAGGTGCGCGAAAACTGGCTCGACGATCCCGAACGCTATCGGAAAATGGGGCTGGAATTTCCGAAGGAGTGAAGCGGTTAGGACCGGTTTTCCTTCAACGCAATTTTCCAAAGCAGCAGGTGCGCGAACGTTGTTTTCGAGATGAGGTTTGGGTTGGTTGCCTAGATCTGCTTTTGTTGCGCAGCGGCCATGATACGGTTTGCCCGGCCAGCTCCAAAACAAATGTCCGACGGCTCCGCCGGTTGCAAATAAGCCCGCATACGCCGGATGAGGCAATAATTTGCAGCGTCGATGCCGCGATTCAGCTAACATAATCAGCATGTTATTTCGGATCGAATGAGGCCGTCATGGCGAACCCGGCGGGTGAATCGTATGATGGCGCTCTCAGGCTCGATTTCGACCGCCGATTGTTGCTTCACTTTCGCGGATCGGTGGTTACCTCCGACGCAGGCTTGCTCGCATACCGGGAACTGGACGACGCGCTGTGCCTCAGCGCGATGGCGGGTGATGCGCTCTCCGACGCACGCACTGGCAAGAATGGCCGGCATGCACTCGTCGGGATGTTGCGGCAATCCATATTTGGGCGACTTGCCGGATATGAAGACGTGAACGACGCTCAACGCCTGCGCCATGATCCCGCGATGCGGTGGATAGTCGGCGGAAAGGCGGCCTCGGATGCAGCGGCTTCGCCGAGCCAGATGGGCCGCTTTGAGACGCGCTGGCTCACGGCGGAAAAGAACCTTTCGGCGCTCGCTGATCTCTCCGGCAAATGGATCGACAGCGTTCATGGTCGCCGTCCGCCGAGAGGTATCTTGCTCGACATGGATTCGAGCGTGAGCCCGACGCATGGCGAACAGGAACACAGTGTCTGGAACGGTCACTATGACTGCACCTGCTATCATCCGCTGTTCGTTTTCAACCAATATGGCGATTTGGAACGCTGCGCCCTGCGCCCCGGCAATGTTCACAGCGCCGATGGATGGGAGGCGGTGCTGAAGCCGGTCGTGGCGCGGTATCAAGGCAAGGTCTCACGCATTTATTTCCGCGCCGACGCCGGCTTCGCAAACCCCGAAGTTTACGAATATCTGGAGGCAGAACGGATCAAATATGCGATCCGTCTGCCCGCCAATCACATCTTGCAAGAGAGGATCGGCTATCTGCTCAAACGCCCGGTTGGTCGCCCGTCCAATGACGTCTGCCGATCCCATGCAAGTTTCACCTATCAAGCGGGAAGCTGGTCGCAGCCGCGTCGGGTGATCGCCAAGGTCGAATGGCATCCGGGCGAGCTTTATCCGCGCGTCGGCTTCATCGTGACGAACATGGCGCGCTCCGCCGAGAATGTCGTCGCCTTCTACAACAAGCGCGGCACGTGTGAGCAATGGATCAAGGAAGGAAAAGGCGCAATCAAGTGGACCCGGCTATCATGTCGGTCGTTCGCTGCTAACGCCGTCCGTCTCCAGCTTCATGCGCTGGCCTACAATCTCGGTAATTTTCTGCGCACGCTGGCGACGCCCGAACCGATAAAGGATTGGTCACTGACGAGCCTGAAGGAAAAGCTGATCAAGATCGGCGCGAAGATCGTGAGCCATGGCCGCTATGTCGCGTTTCAGATGGCCGAAGTCGCCATTCCGAAAAATCTCTTCGCGGACATCCTACGAATGATCGCCGACCTGCGGCCGCCGCCCAATCCAGCGCCTGCGTGAAGTGTTCGGTCGTCATGCGTCGAGCAAAAACTAAGGGAGAAGTGCGTCTTGATCACAACCGACTCTGTATTGTCCGGTGCGCGATCCGCCCATGTCACTGGTTTTGGTGTGCCGGAGCACCACAGCAGCGCCGCAGCGCGGCAATCTCAACCTCAATAAGCGGGCGATCCGGAAAATAATGCCGGTATAGGACGAATGTCCGATGTCACGGCAGGAGATCAATGATACGCGCTTGGCACATTCCCGGTTATCTGGGGAATGCCAGATAAGATGATTTGGATTGAAATAGCGCGGAATTGGCGCTCGACCTTTTCGAGCTTGCGGAGCGTCTTGAATGCTTAAATCAGCGGCACACTGGCTGTCTGACCAGCCGACAACTTTTGCGGTTATCGTTTCAATTTTCGTTGGCGCGGGCCTGTCGACGCTTGGCCTGCTGGTGGTCCATTCGATTTTACCCGCATGCGGTGCGCAGCGCCCACAATGACGTGGCGGGTTTCACCTTTGCGACGGTAGGCGTCACCTATGCCGTCTTGCTCGCCTTTGTAGCCGTTGCCGTGTGGCAGAATTTTGCGCAAACTGATAATCAGGTTCAAACGGAGGCCAATCTCGTCGGCGATCTTTATCGCAATACTCCGGCTTTTCCAGAACCGGCGGCCTCGCGATTGCGGCATTATCTTTTCGTCTACGCCGAAATAGTCGTTGAGGACGAGTGGCCGTCGTTGGCTGCCGGGCGCATTTACGAAATCGAAGGCTGGCAGCTGCTCGATAAATTTCACACTGAGCTCCTCCAGATGCAAGCTAAGGACGAAAGCGTCGCCGTCATGCGCGCGGACGCAGTGAAGACCTTAAATGAGCTTTACGACGCGCGACGTGGCCGTTTTCACGCGGCGAGCACGGAAATGCCCGCGATTCTGTGGTGGAATCTCATCGCCGGCGCGGTAATACTGATGATCTTTACTTATCTTTTCGGCACGCCTCAATTATGGATGCATGTGGTGATGGTGTCGCTCCTTGGGTCCTTGGTCGGCCTCGTCATGGCGCTGGTCGTCCTGCTCAATAATCCATTTCGGGGGCCTAATCAGGTGTCCATAGAACCTTTCCATAGGTTGGTGAAATCGGTGGAGACGATGGCTTACCCGCACGATTGAGGAATTTGCAACGGTGGCGGCACAGAGCCCGTTCATGGCGCGAAGCAGAATTTCAAAGTGAGAACCTACACCAATTGCTTACAGCTTGAGCAGTGACGGCGCTGGTACTATGGTGTGGGCCCGATCGGCCGTTCAGGTTGCCCAATTTACGATGACAATCGCCAGCATGACGGGTTTTGCCCGGGCCGCCGGGAGCGCCGGGCCGTGGCGCCTTGCCTGGGAGCTTAAATCCGTCAATGCCAAAGGCCTCGATGCGAGGCTGCGCTTGGCGCCGCCCTTCGACGCGATCGAGCCCGACGCGCGCGCAAGGCTTTCGCGAAAACTCAACCGGGGAACGATCCATGCGACGCTTGCCGCGCAGCGTGAAACAACCACCTCGGAAATTCGCGTCAACCAGGATTTGTTGCGAAAACTCATCGCGGCGATCGCCGAAATCCCGCTGCCGCTAATGATCTCGCCCGCGACACTCGACGGAGTTCTTTCCGTGCGCGGCGTCGTGGAAATCGCGGATGCGGCCGACGACGAGGCCGAAATTGTACGCACGCGAGCGAGCGCTCTCGATTTGCTCGACGAGGCGCTCAATTCGCTCGTCGCCATGCGGCAAAGCGAGGGCGCCGTGCTTGCAAATATCATTGCGACGCGGCTCGAAAAGATCGCCGCGCTGACGCAAGCGGCCGATGCCTGCCCGGCCCGCAAGCCCGAGGCGATTCAGGCGCGCCTCGCGCAATCGCTTGCTTTACTTGCCGGAAACACGAATTTCGACCAGAACCGGTTGCATCAGGAGGCGCTCATGCTGGCGGCCAAGGCCGATATCAGGGAAGAATTGGACCGTCTTGCCGCGCACGCCACGGCCGCCCGCGATCTTTTGGCCAACGGCGGCGCGGTTGGCCGCAGGCTCGACTTCCTTGCCCAGGAACTCTCGCGCGAGGCCAATACGCTTTGCGCCAAATCGAACGACGCGAGCCTGACGGCGCTCGGTCTCGAATTGCGCGTCGAGATCGAGCAATTCCGCGAGCAGGTCCAGAATATCGAGTAAAAATATGCCTCTTGAAGACCACGTTGGCAAAGCGCCGCTTGGCCGGCGAGGCTTGATGCTGATTCTTTCTTCGCCGTCCGGGGCGGGCAAGACGACCTTGACCCGGATGCTGCTCCAGACCAAGGAACTCGATCTGACGCTGTCGATTTCGGTGACCACGCGGGCGCGGCGGTCGAGCGAAGTCGACGGCCTTCATTACACATTCATCGGCAAGAAGCAATTTGATGCGCTGCGTGAGGGCGGCGATCTGCTCGAATGGGCGGAGGTGCACGGCAATTATTACGGCACTCCGCGCGAGCCGGCCGAACAGGTTCTGCAGGAAGGGCGCGACGTTCTTTTCGACATCGACTATCAAGGCACGCGCCAGGTCAAGGAAATGTCCGGCGGAGACGCGGTCACGATCTTCATCCTGCCACCGTCGATGCGGGAATTGCGTTCGCGCCTCGAACGCCGCGCCGAGGACCGGCCGGACGTCATCGACAAGCGCTTGAGCGAGGCGCGCAACGAAATCCGCCGCTGGACGGACTATGATTACGTGCTCGTCAACGACGATCTGCAAAGCACGTTCAATGGCCTCCGCGCGATCCTCGCGGCCGAACACTGCCGCGCCGCGCGGGCAAGGGAGGAGATCGCCGCTTTCGTCGAAAGGCTGCTCGGCGAGACATGACGGGAAGCGCTGCCGAAAGCCGCGCCGGAGCAGAAATCCGTAAGGGGCGGTTCGATTTCACTTGCGCCGGCGCCTTCCGCGATAAAGTATTAATATCATCGAATCAGGTGGCAGCCGCGAGGAATTCATGCTTGCAATCCCAGGAAAAGCCTGCGGCGAATGCAGCTTTTGTTGCAAGGTTCTCGAGATCGCGGAGTTGGCGAAATCCGCCGGCAAATTGTGCGACCACTGCCTTAACGCCGGTTCCGGCGGCTGCGGCATCTATGCGGGCCGGCCGCAAGTTTGCCGCGATTACGAATGCTTGTGGAAGGGCGACCGGGACATGAGCCCGCGGCTGCGTCCGGATCGCACCGGCACGATCTTGATGGAGGATCCAGATTCCGATGAATACCGCGCCGTCTGCGATCCAGAAAAGCCATTTGCTTGGCTAACGCCGCTTGTCTTCAAGCATCTTGTCGCGAAGGCGAAAAACGGGCGGATCGTCGTCGCCAAGGCGGGGTTGAAATCCTGGCGCATTCGCGGCAACGGGCAATGGGGACCTTGCGTTTAGGTATCGCCGGACTTTAGTTCATGCATGAAAGTCGCGGGAGGGATCGCCAACCGCACCTTGCCGCTGCGCCAAATCCTTGTATAAAGCCAGCTTCGCGGCTCTCGCCGGAGGCCGAAAGGGAACTTGCTTCGCGGGCAGGATCAAGGGATCCGCTTTCCAGGTGTCTCCGCCTTCGTTTGCCGGCGCGGGCCTTTCCAAGGCTCGAAGGGCTCGGCGCGGAGAGTCGCGAGGAGTTAGAGGAAAGGCAAAAGAATGGCTCGTTATGAGCATATCTATTTGGCGCGCCAGGATATTTCCGCCCAACAGGCGGACGCGCTGACGGCGCGTTTCAAGGCGGTCATCGAATCCTTCGGCGGCAAAGTCGAAAAGGCGGAATATTGGGGGGTGAAGTCCCTCGCCTACCGGATCAAGAAGAACCGCAAGGCGCATTTCTCGCTCTTGAACATCGATGCGCCGCCGGCCGCGCTCGCCGAAATGGAGCGGCAGATGGGGATCAACGAGGATGTCATCCGTTTCATGACGGTTCGGGTCGAAGCTCTGGAACAAGGCCCATCGGCGATGATGCGCAAGCGCGACGACGACGACCGCGGCGACCGCCATGATCGCGGCGATCGCGGCCGGGGCCCTCGCCCCGAGCGTGGCGAAAGAGCCCCTAGGCGTCCGCGCGACGAGACCGCGGCGAGCGAGGAGGCGAGCTTCTGATGACAACCTCCGCCGCGCCCCGCAGGCCTTTCTATCGCCGCCGCAAAACCTGCCCGTTTTCCGGGCCGAACGCGCCCAAAATCGATTACAAGGACACGCGTCTCCTCTCGCGCTACATTTCCGAGCGCGGCAAGATCGTCCCGTCGCAAATCACCGCCGTTTCGGCCAAGAAGCAGCGCGAGTTGGCGAAGGCCGTCAAACGCGCCCGCTTTCTCGGGCTTTTGCCCTATGTAATCCGCTAAATTTCGCCCCCGCGCGGGACGGCCATTCACGCGCGGGATATTTCCTCCGGCGTGGAACTGTTCTAGTATCCATGAGCCACGAACAAGGGCGATCGCTAGCCGCGCGGCGAGACCGCGCGATATCTCCGGGACGTAGGGAGACTTTTCTCTCCTTTGGTCTCGAACCGCCTTTCGAGCGGGACAGCGGGTCAGGATGAAAAAGCGCCTCTTAAGACATGGTCCGGCCGTCGCCCTAGGGATCGGGGCGGGAATCGCCGCCGCCGTCTTGTTTAGCCTCGCAATCCGCGCGACCTTTGTCGCCGCCGTTCTCGCCAATTTGTCTCCGCTTCCAATCATGATCGCGACGCTTGGATACGGCGCTTTCGCCGGCGCCGCGGCGGTTGCCTCGGCCACGGTCACCGTTGCCGGACTCTTCAACGCGCAGCAGAAATTCGGGAGTCTCGACACCGCCGCGCTTGGTGGTCTGGTTTTCGCTTTCTCCCTCGGTTTGCCGGCTTTTTGGCTAAGCTTCCTCTCGGTGTTGAGCCGGGCGAAGGGAAGTCCGAATTGGGTCGTAACAAGCCGGGTAGGCAGCTTTTTTGCCCGCGAATATGTTCCGCTTGAGCGCATTCTTTCCTATGCCGCCTCCATCAGCGCCACCATCGGGGTCGCGATCGCGGTTTATGTCAGCAGCCTCTATGGTGGTTTCGATGTGGCGCTCGAGTCGTTGAGCGCGGAAATTACCCCTTTCGTCGAACGGCTGATCAGCCCCAATATGCACCTGCCAAACGACTTCGATGCGCGTCATTTGGCGCGCGCCACGGTTTTGGCGGCGGCGCCGGCGGTGGCGGGTTCCAGCCTTGTCATGCTGATGCTCAATCTTTGGCTCGCGGGACGGGTGGCGCAGCTTTCGGCACAACTCCCCCGCCCGTGGCCCGACATAGCGGGGGAATTGCGGCTGCCGCAGGTCTATCTCTTGGTTTTCGGCGCCGCCGCGCTGGCCGGTCCGTATCTTGGCGGGCTCCCCGGTCACATCGTCGTCATTGTCGCCGCAACGCTCGGCGTTGCCTTCGCTCTCGACGGACTCGCCGCGGCGCATTATCTGTCGCGCGGATCGACTTTCCGGATTCCTCTCCTCATTCTTATCTATCTTGGCCTTGTCGTCCCCGTGACATGGTTTGTCTTTCTACTTCTCTTGGTCTTGACCGGTATTATCGAGACGGTGTTCTCCCTCCGGGATCGCAAGGACAAGACGGCCTCGCCCAAACTCTGACGCAACTAGAAGGACTGCGGTATGGAAGTTATTTTGCTCGAACGCATCGCCAAACTCGGTCAAATGGGAGAGACCGTTCGCGTGAGGGATGGCTACGCCCGCAATTTCCTGCTGCCCGGCGGCAAGGCCATGCGCGCGACCGAAGCCAGTAAGAGCCGTTTCGAAAGTCAGCGCGTCCAGCTCGAAACGCGCAATCTCAAATCGCGGAACGAAGCGGTCGGAGTCGCCGAAAAACTCACCGGGCAAATCTTCGTCATCATCCGCCAGGCTGGCGATACGGGCCATCTCTACGGCTCGGTTTCGCCGCGCGATATCGCCGCAGCGATCACCGCTGGCGGCTTCAATGCCAACCGCAATCAGATTGTCCTGAAAGCGCCGATCAAATCGCTTGGATTGCACGAAGTCCCAGTGCATTTGCATCCGGAAATCGAAGCCCCGATTACCGTCAATGTCGCCCGCTCCGCCGCGGAAGCCGAACGGCAGGCCAAAGGGGAAGCAATCGCTGCCGTCGAGGAGGCGACCATGGACGATCTCGGTCTCGAAGTCGGCGCCGCGCTCGCCGATGCGGGCGGCAGCCTCGGCGACCGGTAAAGCATTTTGCTCTATGCCAAGGCAACGCGGCAACGCCGGCCCCTACCCTACCAAGGTTAGCAAAACCGGCGTCGCCGATGTCGCGTTGAGTTTGGCCTGGGGGCGCCGGGGAGTCTGCCGGATCGCCAGCTCGCCGTCAAGGCGCCTCCGTTGGTGCCGGAATATCGCCCGCGACCGCTATCGCGCCCAGCAATGCTCTCCAGCGAATTCGATGAATTCCTTGAGGTTGGCATGCTCGCGCTCGCGACCAGAGGAGCCCGATCGCTCTCGATATGCCCAAGTCCAACACCGGGACCTACTTGACCGCCGATAGCTCGAAATGGGCGGGAACAAGTGCCAAACCTATCCCGGCAGCGGCGAGAGCAAGCGCCCTGTCATCTTGGTCGGTTTGATGAAGAATATTCTTGCCAGCTTCGAGTAAGCGTGCCCCAGCGGCGGTCGGCACTACCGGGGAGCGCCGCCGGTCGAGCAATTTGACGTCGAGTTCCGCTTCAAGCTTCGCGATGCTGGCCGAGATCGCCGGCTGCGATATCGCGACACGTTGCGCGCCTTTCGTGAAACCGCCGGTCTCGGCGACCGCGACGAACTGTTTGATCTGATAGCGCTCCATGGGCAATGAGTATCAATTTGCGCCCATTTTGAATCAATCGTTATCTGCTCCTCGCATAATCAATATCTATTGATCTCCCCCGGGCCAGGGCTCGACCGCGATCGAACACGTCGCTTTGGAAATGGACGGACCAACAACTTTACCCCCCGCGGCTGCGGGGGGTTACCGCAAAATCCGGCCGTTCGAGATACATCCGCTCCCTCTCACGCCGGCTTTTTCGGGGGAATGAGCTTCTGCTTCCGGCCAAGGTGCCAAATCAAGAAAACCCCGGCGGCGAGCACCCCGACCATCGAAACATAGATCCCGATGCTTTTGCCAAACCCCTGGCCCACCGAAAACGGGAACTGCGACACATAGGTCTGGCCGTGCGCGTTTTTCACGGTCACGATGCCGATGAATTTGCCGGTCTCGGGAAAGGTGTGCTCGAAGGTCAGCGTGCCCGTCGGGTATTTCTGGGGCAGCACATGGGTGATGGTCACGGGGTCGAGAACTTGCGGGCTCGAAAGCTCGGCGTCGGTCAGGAACGGGAGCCCATTCATCGTCGTATGGTTTCCCTCATCCTTGATGAGGCGGATTTCGGTCAGCATGTCGCGAAGCTCGGGATTTTGCATGTCGAGCGCGACAACCATTTGCCCGGTGCTTGGGATATCGTCGCAAAATTCATCCCGGGAATTTTGCGGCTGGTATCCGGTGAAGAACATGATGTCCGGGCCGATCCGCAAAACGCATCTTTTATCCACCATGCCCACCCCGCCATGCGCATGCGCGGCGGAGGCGAACATAACCATGGCGAAGAGCCACGCGGCGATTCCTCGTATCATCATTGTATCGAGCTCCCATGTTATTTCCCCCGCCAGAGCGTAAGCGCCAGCGGGGGAAATTACTCATCTAGTTTGTTGTTTAATCCTCAACACACGAAGCGCTTGCTTATTCCGCCGGCTCGAGACCGAGCAGCTCCTCATGGCCGTGCGCGAGCTCGACGACGCGGCCAATCAGCTGCAGCGTCACGCCGAAGACGGCGAGCGAGAACCAGCCGAAGAAGACGAACATCCAGTGCAGCGGTTCAACGAAGAGTTCCTCCATGAACCAGAATGTGTGACCCCATTCATTGAGCCCGACGTTCGGGAAGATCATGAACGGGCCGACGAACAGAAGGACGTAGGCAATCGACCAGCCCTTGCAGGCGTAGGTCGGAAGCCTGGTCCTCGCATACATGAAGCCGCCCACGCCGATCACGATATACATCGGGTAGCTCATGTAGAACTCGATGATATGGCTAGGCGTGAAGTCGGTGTCGCGGATAACCGTCATATGCCAGGTGCCGTCCTGCTCCGTGAAGTAGCTGGCGCCCCAGTAAATCGCGATACCGTACATCATGATCCAGCTGATCAGGTTGAAAACACGGCGCATTTCCTCGCGCGGGGCGACGTTTGCAACGTCCGTGTCGCGGGTCTTCCACATCCAGCCGACCAAGGCGAGGAAGGAGATCAATTCGACCGGCTCCTCGATGTAGAGGATGGTCATCCAGTAGGTGGTGAACTCGGGAGCGAACGAATCGAGCCCCGCGAATTGGCCGAAAACCTGCTCGTAGATACGAACGCCGACATAGAAGGCGTTGATCGCGATCGTACCCAGAATCAACGGCATCCCGTTGAAAAGGGGCGCCTCGGCAACGGCCGCGGCCTCCCCGGTGTGCGCAGTTCCTGTTACTAAGCTCATGTCACTTGCCTCTTTTAAGCTCTACTATTGCTCGCCGGTGCCGAGCATTCACTTTGGTTCATGCTCCTCCAGCTTGTGGGAAACCTACGCGCGGTGAGACAGCAGGGGAAATCATTTTTTGTTGTCCGGTGCTTTTCGCGAGCGCAAATCTTCGTGAACGCAAACGAGTCGGCTTGTTCCGACCCAACGATCGGTTGCTGGTTCACGGAACTGTGAGTTCAAGGCCCGCGTCGTAATTCGAGTACCCGGGCGGACGCGCGCGAGCTTGCGCCGGTCCAGGCCGCGGCCCGGCTTACCCGTCACGGGGCCAACCTTTAACTGCGATCCGCCGCGGCGTCGAAATTGACGTCGAGGAGTTGCCGCGGATATTGCGCGCGATCGAGGCCGAGCTCCTGGCTCGGTCTCATCGTGGAGTTCGATGAACGCCGGGCTGCGCCATTCGCTTGAAGAGCGCTAGCCGGGCAATTTTGAAGCCAAAACGTCGGCCTTCTTGATCGAGGGCGGTTGGGCCAGCAAGTCTCCGGCTTTCGCCATCAACGCGGCGGCCACTTTCCCGGCCAAATGCGCTTGCCGGCCGGCTTCATCGGGAAAAGCATCGAAAATGGCGAAGCTCGAGGGTCCGAGGCGAATGCCGAACCAGGCAATCGTCGCCGGTTCGGCGTCGACCAATGCCTTGCCCTGGCGCAAGAACTCAGCTACCGCCTCTTCTTTTCCAGGCTTGGCTTCGAGCGCGACATAAAGCGCGACATTGACCTTCTGAGGGCTCCCGCCGCCAGTCTGAGCAAAGACTTGAGAGGCGGAAGAAATCGTTGCAGCCGTTCCCAACGCGGCAAGGAATTCACGACGCTCCATGGTTTTCTCCTTATCCTAGCTTAACGCCGATTGAGGGGTTTCTTCTCGAATTTTAGAGTTCGACCGACGATCCCCGGATAGCCGCCGGTATCAGCCTTATCCTGCGTCCTTTCCGTTCTCCTGGCAAGGCGGAGCAGGCGCGCTTGGAAGCGGACCCGTTGCCGAACGGATTAACTACGACGCGAAATTTATGCGCTGGAATCCGCCGTCTCGCTTATCCCGCGATCTTGGAAAAATCGGCGACACGGTGCATCGCGCTGCGCAATTCGTTTAGGAGCCGCAGGCGATTGAACCGCAGTTGCGGATTTTCGGCGTTGACCGTCACATGTTCAAAAAATTCATCGACCGGCGGCCGCAGCGAGGCCAAGGATTTCATCGCATCTTCAAAAGGTGTTTGGCCCGCGCGTTCCGGCCGGCCGGCATCGGCTAGGGCGATGGATAAATACACGTGGGTATCACCGCGGATTTTTCGAATGTGCTCCGAGAGGCGAATTTCCGCCGGGTCTTGAAGAAGCGTGGGATTGCAGGCGCCATCGAAGGCGCCCTGCCCGTCGTTCTTTTCTTCGGCACGGACGATGTTGGCGGCGCGGCGATAACCCACGAGGAGATTCTTGCCGTCATCCGTATCGAGAAAACGCTGAAGGGCTTCGACGCGGGATACGAATAACAACAGATTGTCTTGGCCTGGCAGCGCAAACACCGCGTCGATGAGATCGTGGCGCGTGCCACGCTCTCGCAAATAGACCTTGAGTCTATCGCTGAAAAAGCTCATGAGTTCGCGAAATACCAAGTCCTTGTCGGGCACCTTCAAGTAAGCGGCCTGCTCGAACGCCTTGTCGAAAAGCCCGCGCAACCCAATACGCAAATTGTTTTCGAGGACCAGCGCGATGATGCCAAGAGCCGCGCGGCGCAAACCGTAAGGGTCCTTGCTGCCGGTCGGCTTTTCGCCGATCGAGAAGAAGCCCACGAGCAAGTCGATCTTGTCGGCGAGCGCGACGGTGATCGCGACCGGCGCGCGAGGCACCCGGTCGCTTGGGCCTTGCGGCTTGTAATGATCCTCGATCGCCTCGGCGACCCGCGCATCCTCGTCCTGCGCCCGCGCGTAGTAGCGACCCATCACGCCCTGCAATTCCGGAAATTCGCCGACCATTTCGGAGGTCAAATCGGCCTTGGCGAGAAGCGCCGCCCGCGCCGCGAGACCGGCTTCCGCGCCAGCAGTATAACGCAACGCGATTTCGCGGGCGAGGCATTCCAGTCTTTTGGCGCGCTCTCCTTGAGTTCCAAGCTTCTCGTGAAAGATGATCTGATCGAGCTTGGCCAATCTGTTATCGAGTTTGACCTTGAGGTCGGTTTCCAAAAAAAACTTGGCGTCGGAAAGCCGCGCTTGCACGACCCGCCCATTACCGGCGGCGATCGCCGCGCCGCCATCGGCTGCCTCGATGTTCGCCACAAGCACGAATTTATGGCTGAGGCGTCCGCTCGAAGGATCCTGCAACACGAAACATTTTTGGTTGACGCGGATCGTTGTCCTGACGACTTCCGGCGGGATGTCGAGAAAAGCGGCATCGAATTCGCCAATCAGCACCACCGGCCATTCGACCAGCCCCGCGACTTCATGCAAGATCGCCTCATCCTCGACGAGTTCGAGCCCTTGCGCCAGGGCGAGGTCCCGCGCGTCATAAAGGATGATGTCGCGCCGCCTTGCGGGATCGAGCACGACTTTGGCTTTTTCCAACGCCGCCGCGTAATCGTCGAAACGGCGCACCTTGATTTTGCCGGGCGCCATGAATCGATGGCCGAAGGTGAAATTGCCGGCGGCGACGCCATCGATAGCGAAAGGCACCACTTCGGTCTCTTCGGTCTCGGGGCCGAATGTGGCGAGGATCGCGTGCAGCGGGCGCACCCAGCGCAGCGAGCCGGTCCGCGCCGAGGCCTCGCCCCAGCGCATGGATTTTTGCCATGGAAAGCCTTTTATCGCGGCGGGCAAGACCTCGGCCAAGACCTCGATCGTCGCCCTGCCCTTTTGCTCCGCGACGGCGACGTAGAATTCACCTTTCTTGGAATCCCTTTGGATTTTGGCTTCCGCGAGCGATTTAAGACCCGCGCTTTTCAAAAAGCCTTGCACTGCGGCATCGGGCGCGCCGACCCGCGGCCCGCGCTTTTCGTCGCGCGTATCGGGCTGGCGCGCCGGCAGACCGGATATGTGCAGGGCGAGCCGCCGGGGAGTAGCGAAGCTCGCGGCGCCCTCATGCGAAAGGCCGCGCTCGCGCAAGGCTCCGGTGACGAGACGGCGGAGATCTTCGGCCGCGCCGGCCTGCATGCGGGCGGGAATTTCCTCGGAAAAAAGCTCGAGCAGAAGGTCGGGCATCGTGGCGTTTCACCAGGACTCGTGAGCCCGTCGCATAGACCGAGACAGGAACGGTTTCTTCCATAGACGGAGCTGGGCCGGGAGGAAAATGCCGCGAAAGTTCAAATTGTCGCGAGCAATTTCGGAGAACCGGAACAAATGCCTAGTATGGTCGTTTATTAAGGCTCAAAGGAGGTTTATCATGCATACGAAGAAAATTTCCATGTTCTCCGGTGCCGCCCTGCTCGCCCTTAACGCAGCGGCTTGGGCGGGTCCGACGAGTGTGGCGAGCGCGAAGCTCATCGCCCCACCGCAAACACAGACCGAGCCGGTCGCTTATCGCTATCGGCATCATTATAGACACTATGGCTGGTACCATCACAGATATCGTCACTACGGCTGGCACTATTATAACCCAGTCGCGGCGGCTGCGGGCGCTGCCGTTGGCTTGGCTACGGTCCCATTCGCGCTGGCAACGGGCGGCTATTACTACGGGTATCCCTACTATTACTACTAATTAGGGGGGCTCCCCGGACTATCGCAATTGCGCTCATTGACGCGGCCGGCGGGTTGCCGGGGGGGGCCGCGTCAAATGCGCCACACGCGGGAGCAATGTGGCGATATAAATCGATATGATAGCACGGTCATTGCGCACCATCACCGTGACCATGCCGTCGGCCGAGGGTTTTGCGGTCGGATTTATTGGCCTGTTGCGGGCTCTGGCGCTCGGCGGCGCGGTTGTGTGGACGATTATTCTTGCATGGAAGATCGCGGCCTTGCCGCCGCGAATTATCTCCCCCGGTTCGCGGCAACAGTCTGTATCGCTCTTGCTGTCTCGATCGGCGCGGCGAGCTGGGTTGTGTTTTTTTGGTTCTGGCAGTGACCGGCAGTATAGTAATTTTGGGTAGCATTTTAGTTTGAATTTCCGCTTTGAGCGGTAACCGGAAGTGGTCGACTTCACTCGACACGTGGTCGGCGCCGCGCAGCATTGGCGATGACGCATCCCGAGTTACTCTTTCAGAAAAGCCCAAGGGAGTACAGGGCCGGCCTCCCCCAAGTACCGTTTCCTCCCTGCGCTCCCGCACGCTGGTCCGGCGGCGAGGTCAGCGGCGGCTATGCCCCCGCCACTCAAAAAACGGGCAGTCTTTTGGAAAGAGGGCCCGGGACTCCAGTTTTGAAAGAAAATAATGCTCCCATACTTCCGATGTTTCCGGAAGAATACTGCATGGGAGGTCACCATTCTGGGGCCTTGATTTTGACCTCCACAAGCCCCCCATGATGTCCTCGTACTGTTCTAATTTTCGGAAATGCGCGCAATTCCTGCACCATCTGATTTGTTGGACGTCGACCGTGTCCTTCAGAGGAAACAGGAAGTCTAAGGGTAGAGCGACAATCAATGTAAGCGGCGTCAGAAGAAGATTTAGCCAAGGCATGACAACTCGCGTGCCAACTATCAGAAAGACGACAACGGCCACGGACTGCAACGCAACACTGTCGAACAAGTAGGCTGAGGCAGTGATGCAATACCAAATTAAGCCTGTAACGACGACCAACCGCAAAGTCACATCAAGAATAGCAAATGCAACTCCTCTCGCAAGTTGGTTTGAGCGTATCGCCTTCAGAAATGGACGTGAAAACCATGTCGCCCCTACGAAGATGCCCATGCCGAAGGTTGGCCGAATGGCCCACATCGGCCTATCGATAGGATCAGCAGCTAATATAAATCCTCCGTTACCTGGGCAATGCCAGACATCAGATAAGCGAGAGCGATACTAATTGCGATTTTAGTCATCAATGCCCCGAAAGCCCCATTGCTGTGAATGCTGGATCGCAATCTTCTGCATTTATTCGCAACCGTTGCAGTCGTAGCGCACATATCAGTTGCTGTTGATTTCGTTATTCAGCCAAGCATACTTGAATTGAATTTTCGGACAAGGGTGCAGCAGTCCAGCGCCGATTACGTTTTGCGCGCCATCCAAAATGTCTTTTCGTGAAACTGGCAAGCATGACCATGGCAGGCCCCCATCGAAATGTTGATGGAAGATGTTTATGTACCAGCGACCATCTTCGTCTAACCGGACGACATCGCTCCAAGCAGCCGGATTGATTTCATCTTTGACGTGCGCTTTCCAGAGTTCAACGGTGCCGTCATCCAACACAATTCTTGGGTGTTTGGCAGCCTGTTCCAGGCGATACGCAGTGACCATTGCCGGGCCAACGACCATTCCCCGACGGTGGTAACAATCGTCAGTAGCAACGCCGCCGCGGCAAGGCACACCGATAGCTAACGCCTGTCGGGCTAGCTTCCCTATTTCGCGAAATACGCACCATAGTCGATCGATTGACCCAGAAAGCACAACACAATCCGAGCAAAATGACACGTCTTCTGCATGGTTCTGCAGCAGTTCGTAGTTCTCTTGCTCGAATTTGAACAGGAGATTCATGACTCCGACGACCTTGGCCATTGCTTCTGCATTGCTCGGGCTTGTCAGAACGAGCTTCGAAAAGCCCAACAGATCAACAAACGCAAGAACGCGCGTTTCATAACTTAAACTCATTTCTTTTCGTCACTCTTACGCGCAAACGGACACGCTTGTCCTCGTGACCCAGTCGTCGTGCGCATTGTATTACACCGCTCGCTGAATGTTCGGATCGGGTCATGCGCAGAAAACCCATCTCAGACGCTACCGCATGCATTTTGCTTTCATTATGTCTTCGGCGCCTGCGAGCTGCGGTTTCTCGCGCAGCGCCGTCGAGGACATGGGCGAGCGCGGCCCATGCAGGAATATGAATGCCGGCGGCGCGGCCATGGCAAGAAGACCACCGTCGGTTTCGTCGCGGCGATAAGGCGCCAACGCTGCCGCCGCGCGCCCGTGCGGCGCCGTCAGCGTCGAGCCGGGGCGATCGATAATCGCAATTGGAACAAGCCATGCGATGTCGCGCCAGCGTTGCCAGCGATCGAACAGACGAAAGTTATCCGCTCCCATCAGCCAGACGAAATGCACGCCGGGACAGCGCTGGTTCAAATAGGTAATCGTGTCGAACGTATAAGCGGCGCCGATCGCGGCCTCGAACGCCGTCACCGCGATGCGCGGATGTTGACTAACCCTGCGCGCGGCTTCGACGCGCTCAGCAACCGGCGCCAGCTCATGCGGATCTTTCAACGGATTGGCGGGGCTGACTAGCCACCAGATGCGATGGAGTTGGAGACGGCGCAGCGCCAAAAGGCTCGCCTCTCTATGGCCGTCGTGCGGCGGATTGAAACTGCCGCCGAGCAAGCCAACCCGCAGGCCAGGCACGAAGGGCGGCGTTTTGGCGGATGGCACGAAACTCAAGGGCGAATCTGCCCGTTGCCGCGCACGCGATATTTGAAGGTGGTCAGCTGCTCTAGTCCCACCGGGCCACGCGCGTGCATCCGGCCCGTCGCAATGCCGATCTCGGCGCCAAACCCAAACTCGCCGCCGTCGGCGAATTGCGTCGAGGCATTGTGCATCACAATCGCCAAATCCACCTCTTTCAAAAACCGCTCCGCCGCTGCTTGGTTTTCGGTGACGATGCAATCGGTATGATGCGAGCCAAAAGTTTCGACATGCGCGATGGCCTCTTCCAGCCCCTCGACCACCCGCACGGAAACGATCGCGTCGAGATATTCGGTGCTCCAATCCGCCTCACTCGCTTGCGTGACACGGGGGTCGGCGGCGAGCGTGGCGGCATCCCCGCGCACGGCGCAGCCGGCATCGAGCAGCATTTTGACGAGCGGCGCGAGATGCGTGCCCGCGCAGGCGCGATCGACGAGCAAAGTCTCGGCCGCGCCGCAAATACCGGTGCGCCGGAGCTTCGCATTAAAAACGATTGCTTCCGCCTTGTTGAGATCTGCGTCGCGCTCGACGAACACATGCACGATGCCTTCGAGATGCGCGAAAACCGGCACTCTCGCCTCGGCTTGAACGCGGGCGACGAGGCTTTTGCCGCCGCGCGGCACGATCACATCGAGCTTGCCGCCGAGCCCCGAGAGCATTTCGCCAACCGCCGCGCGGTCCGTAACCGGCACAAGGGCCATCGCGGCCGTTGGCAGACCTGCTTCATCGAGGCCCTCAGTGAGGCACTCATGGATGCGCCGCGCGGAAAAAAAGCTTTCCGAACCGCCGCGCAGGATTACCGCATTGCCGGCCTTGAGGCAGAGCGCCCCGGCGTCGGCCGTCACCGCCGGGCGGCTCTCGTAAATGACGCCGATAACGCCGAGCGGGGTCGCGACCCGCTCGATGAGCAGCCCGTTCGGCCGCTCGAACCGCGCGAGCACGCGGCCTACGGGATCGGGAAGAGCGGCGATGGCGTCGAGCCCGCTCGCCATGGCCTCGATGCGGGAGCCATCGAGCGCCAGCCGGTCGAGAAATGCGCTGGCCGTGCCGTTCGTCTTGGCGGCTGCCATATCGCGCGCGTTGGCAGCGAGAATATCGGCCGCACGCGCGCGGATTGTCGTCGCGGCGGCGCGCAGCGCCCGGTTTTTCGTCTCGGTCGAAGCGAGCGTGAGCGCATGCACGGCGGCGCGGGCCGAGCGGCCGATATCGGCCATGACGTCCGCCGTGTTGGCCCCGCGGCCATCCTCGATCGTTCTAAGATTTCCCATCCGTAAGCGGCTCCCGTGCGGTAATCCGGTCGCGAGCAAGTACCATGTCGTCCCGGTGGATAATCGCCGCGCGCCCCGGAGTACCGAGCAAGCGCAAGATATCCTGCGAATTGCGTCCGGCGATCAAGACCGCCTCGCTCGCGCCGTAGCCGACAAGACCGCGCCCGATCTCGGCCCTGTGTGCATCGCGGATCAACACGCAATCGCCGCTCGTGAAATTGCCTTCGACCCGCGTTACGCCGGCGGGCAGCAAGCTCTTGCCGTTCGCGATGGCCTTTGCCGCTCCGGCATCGACATGCAAGGCACCGCGCGGCTCCAGCGAACCGGCGATCCATTTTTTCCGCGCGGTGACCGGGTTGGAGCCGGTCAGGAACCAGGTGCAAGGCACCGACGCATGGAGACGCGACACCGGATGCGCGACCCTTCCGTCGGCGATCAGCATATGGGTGCCACCATTCGTCGCGATTTTTGCCGCCTCGATCTTGGTGCGCATGCCGCCGCGCGATAGGGGCGAGCCGCCGCCGCCAGCCATCGCCTCGATCGTCGCGTCCACCCGCGCAACCACCGGCACAAGCTCGGCCGCGGGGTTTTCGCTCGGGGGCGCGGTGTAAAGCCCAGGCACGTCGGAGAGCAAAATCAAGAGATCCGCGCTCGCCATGGTCGCGACGCGGGCGGCCAAGCGATCGTTGTCGCCGTAGCGTATTTCGGATGTCGCGACCGTATCGTTCTCGTTGATGACCGGCACGGCGCGGAGATCGAGTAGGCGGCCAATCGTCGCCCTCGCGTTCAGATAGCGATGGCGCTCCTCGGTATCGCCAAGCGTGACCAGAATTTGCCCAGCGGTGATCATCTTGTCCGCGAGCACTTCCGCCCAGATTCGCGCCAAGGCGATCTGGCCCACGGCGGCGGCGGCCTGGCTGTCTTCGAGTTTCAAGCCGCCTCCGGGGAGCCCCAGCACGGTGCGCCCGAGCGCAATCGAGCCGGACGAAACGACGAGGACATCGGTGCCTTCCGCGTGCAAATCCGCGATGTCTTGGGCAAGCGATTCGAGCCAGCGCCGCTTGACGCAGCCTTGTTCGCGATCGATCAGTAAGGAGGAGCCGGCCTTGATGACAATGCGGCGGAAGGTTTTGAGGCTCGGCAAGGTGGCGGAGGGCGCCGCCGCCGCTTGGTTCACCACGCTCAAGGGTGCCACTCCGCGACGGCGCCCGGCTGAACCGTCTCGGTGTTCCCGGATTCGCCGATCATCGTTGCAATCCGGCGCAGGGTTTCCCCTATATTGGTGCCAGCTACCGCGGAAAGCCGCAGCGGCGTTTGCTTGGCGGCGCGTTTTAGCCGCAACCCCTGAGCTTGCAGCGTGGCTCGATCGACACTGTCGATCTTGGAAAGCGCGACGATCTCAGGCTTTTCCGCGAGACCATTGCCATAGGCTTCAAGTTCGCGGCGCAAGGTTTTATAGGCCTTGCCCGCATGCGCGGTTCCGGCGTCGACAAGATGGAGAAGCACGCGGCAGCGCTCAATGTGGCCCAAAAACCTGGCGCCAAGCCCATGGCCGTCGTGCGCCCCTTCGATGAGGCCCGGAATGTCGGCGACAACGAATTCCCGGCCGTCGCAGGTGGCGGCGCCAAGCCGCGGATGGAGGGTGGTGAAAGGATAAGCGGCGATTCTAGGCCTTGCCGCGCTGACGGCCGCAAGGAAAGTCGATTTGCCGGCGTTGGGCAAGCCGACGATCCCAGCGTCGGCGATGAGTTTCAACCGAAGCAGGATGACGCGCTGTTCGCCCTTCTGGCCCGGATTGGCGTGGCGCGGGGCCTGATTGGCCGCAGTCTTAAAGCGGGTATTGCCGAAGCCGCCATTGCCGCCCCGCGCGAGACGGACGCGTTGCCCGGTCTCGGTTAAATCGGCAAGTAGGACCTCGCCCTCCTCATCGATAATCTGGGTTCCCGCGGGGACCTTCAAATCGCATCGGCGCCTTTGGCCCCGGCGCGGTTCTTGCCCATGCCGTGCATTCCGGTGGCCGCCTTGAAGTGTTGTTGGTAGCGATAATCGACCAAGGTATTGAGGCCCGCGGCGCATTCGGCGATGACGTCGCCGCCGCGCCCGCCGTCGCCGCCATCTGGCCCGCCGAATTCGATGAATTTCTCCCGCCGGAACGACAGGCAACCGGCGCCGCCGTCGCCTGAACGAATAGTGATTCTGGCCGAATCGAGAAATCTCATGGCAAAAAATAACCTGGAATCTTAACTTTGGCGCGCGGACCAAGGCACGAGGGATCATGCCAGAACCAAAAAAGCCGATCAACTTTTTTAAAATCCTGCCCTCATTCCGATGGCCGGGCAAAGCAGCAGACTTACGACACGGCGTCGCGGAAGAACCCGGCAATTGACATTCGCGATTGCGTTGTCGACGCGCGGCGCGATCCTTCGCCAGGGAAGCCAATCAAGGACAAGTGCCGAGCGGCGCTGGTGGGAAGGCTGTTGGCCCGGCCTGGCATCGCCGTCGCGACGCCGTTGTGCCGGGCACTCACCTCCAAAAACCTGTACGAGGCCAATCTGATCGACGGTGTCGTCGATCCGCTGGACCGCGAGCGGACCAACGGGAAGCTCCGAGAGCCTGTTTCAAAAGCTTCACCCTTGACTCACAAGACAGGTACTGAACGGAAGGAAGCTTGAGGTTCCATAGCGAGTGAAGCGAACGCAATGGACGGGCGACTGTAGAGAGCCCACGAAGTGGGCGTCTACGTGGGCTCCTTGTATCCGTGATGCGCCGCTCACGATGTGGGCGAGGCGCTCCAAGGGCGATCATAAATAAAAAGGCAGCCAAGCGGCCACCTTGGGGTAAAACAATCGCCGGGCGACGGCTCAGCGCTTCGAGAACTGGAAGCTCCGGCGGGCTTTCTTCTTGCCGTATTTCTTGCGCTCGACGACGCGCGGGTCACGGGTCAAGAAACCTTCTTTCTTGAGAACGGGGCGCAGATCCGGCTCGTAATTGACTAGCGCCTTGGCAAGGCCGTGGCGCACGGCGCCCGCCTGTCCGGAGAGGCCGCCGCCCGCCACGCTGACCATCAAATCATATTGGCCGGTGCGCTTGGCGACGCCAAGCGGCTGCTGCAGGATCATCCTGAGCACGGGGCGCGCGAAATAGGCATCGAGCGCCTTCCCGTTCACCAGGGCTTTGCCGGGGCCGGGGTTGATCCAGACCCGCGCGACCGCGTCCTTGCGCTTGCCGGTGGCATAGGCGCGCCCCTGCGGATCGAGCTTTTGCACATAGCGCGGAGCCGCCTCGGGAGCCGGCGCCGCCGCGCCTTTCAAATCCTGAAGCGAAGATAAAATTTCGGGCATGATCAGGCGAGCCTCGCGTTCTTGCGGTTGAGGCTCGCGACATCGAGCGTCACCGGCTGTTGTGCGGCATGAGGATGTTCGGGTCCCTTGTAAACCCGCAGATTGCCGAGCTGCTGGCGGCCAAGCGGACCACGCGGGAGCATCCGCTCCACCGCCTTTTCGACGATGCGTTCGGGGAACCGGCCTTCCAGAATGAATTTGGCCGAACGTTCCTTGATGCCGCCCTGAAAGCCGGTATAGCGATAGTATATTTTATGCTCGCGCTTGCGGCCGGTCAGAACCACTTTTTCGGCGTTGACGACAATGATGTTGTCGCCGTCGTCCAGATGCGGCGTGAACGCCGGCTTGTGCTTGCCGCGCAGCCGCAAGGCGATTAGCGACGCAAGCCGTCCGACGACGAGCCCCTTGGCGTCGATCAACACCCATTTTTTTTCGATATCCGCCGCCTTGGCGGAACAAGTCTTGCCGAACATTGGGGATTCCGTGGCAAATAGGCGCAAGATTCCCCACAACGGCAGGGCTTGCGTATTCGTTGGCGCTCCTTTTATGCACCAATTCCCCGCGGGTCAAGGCGACCGGGCACTCCGTTTCCCAAAGCAGGACCGGAGCCAACGACAAGGCTTATGAGCAACGACGCTTACCCCGACGCTTTTTTTCGCGATATTCTGGCGGCCGTGAAAACGATCGCTGTCGTTGGCTCGTCGAATAGGAAGACAAGGCCTCCCTATGGCGTTTTCGCCTATCTACTTGCACGCGGCTACCAGGTGATCGGCGTCAATCCAGGCCTGGCGGGCAAGAGCGTTCACGGCACGGCGTTTTTTCAAGACTCTGGCGGATGTCCCGGGGGCCATCGACATGGTGGACATTTTCCGCAACTCGGCAACGGCCGGGGGCGTCGTCGACGAGGACGCTTGCGCTCGACCCAAAACCTTGCGTGATCTGGATGCAGCTCGGCGTTTGCGACGATGCGGCAGCGGCGCGGGCGCAGGCGCTTGGAGTGAAAGTTGTCATGGACCGTTGCCCCAAAATCGAATACGAGCGCCTGGCGATCCGGAACGCGTAGAGCGGCCTTCAATCCCTGGCTAACGCGCCTGCGCAAGCGCCTGCGCGTGCGCCACCGCCATCCCCAAAACGATCATCGCAAAGGCCTGATGCAAAAGCCCGGCCCAGAGCGGCACAGCTAAGACAAGCGTCGCGATGCCAATTGAAGCTTGCATGGCGACGAGGCCCGCCAGTGCCCATGCGCGCCGAACCGCCCGGCTGCCTACAGCAGCCCGCGATACGTAAAGAGCCTGCGCCAGAGCAAGTACTAAAAGCGCATAGGCAATCATCCTATGCTGGAACTGGACCAGCAAAATATTGTCGAGGAAATTTCGCCAAAGCGGCGAGAGCAGAGCCAATTTATCGAGAGGCGGCCAAAAATATCCGTCGATCAGCGGCCATGTGTTGAACGCGTGCCCCGCGCGCAAGCCAGCGACGAGGCCGCCGACCCCGATTTGCAAAAGGACGAGCAAGACCATGCCGCCAGCAAACCACCGCAGCCCCGGCAAGCTCCGCTCCGGGATTTGGGCCACGCGTCGCATAAGCGAAGCGGCGAGCCAAACCAGCGCGGCAAAAGTCACGGATGCCAGCAGGAGATGAATTGCGAGCCGTTCCTGGGCGACTTCGACGCGCTCCGTTAGCCCTGACTTGACCATCCACCAGCCAACAAAACCCTGCAAGGCGCCGAGCGCCAGGATGCCGAGAAGCTTTGGCTTGAACGAAGGCGGCAGAAACCCTTTCGCCCAGAAAAAGATCAGCGGCACCGCCATGGCGGCGCCTATCAGACGGCCCAAGAGCCGATGGCCCCATTCAAAGAAAAAAATGAATTTGAAACCGCTCAGTTCCATGTCCGGGAAGCGCTGCGCATATTGCGGTATCTTCTTATAGTTCTCGAATTCGGCCAGCCATTCGGTTTGGCTCAGCGGCGGGATGACGCCGGCCAAGGGCTTCCATTCGGTAATGGACAGGCCCGATTCGGTGAGCCTTGTCGCGCCGCCAACGATCACCATCAAAAAGACGAGAGTAGCGAGGCTCCAAAGCCAAATCGCGACCGCGCGATAAAGTGCCGGTTGCTGGGCACCTTTTGCCGCGTGCAATATGGCGGGATTAACCGGCGCTTCGCCCATGCGGGGTTCCTCGATGCAAAAAGGTATGGTTGTGCGCCGACATGAAAGACGGCTATTAGGCGGCGCAGCCCGGCTCAATGTAGCCTTGGGTTTTGATGCGAGGATAGAACGTTGCGCCAAGGGTGTAGACCGGCGGCAGATCAACACCCGGCGGCGTTGCGCGGCCGCTTGCCAAATGGCCGGGCAGCAGGTGCATATGAGGTCCACCGGGCGATTGTCCGCCGGGCGCCGGAATGGAAGTGTAAATCTCGGCGCGCCCTAAAGGCGATTCAACAACCCTTGCAGGGCTGTGCTTTACGATCGTGGCTCCGGCGGCCTGCAGGGCATCTAAGAGCGGCAGGCCCGACGCTTGGTTCAGCGTGTGCAGCAGGTCTGGCGCGGATGCCCGGACACAGAACCGAAGGTCGTCTCGCCCCAGACCTAGATCGAACCAAGGTTCGTTTCGACACTCCGGCCGTATGGCGCCCTCGTCGCGGCCAAGCGGCGTGAGAGTTGTTGCAACCGGCAAAGTTACCCTCGCCTTCGAGACAACGAGAAAAATGGCCCGATAGCCGTGCCGGGTGTGATCGGCTCGCAGCCGCAATGCTCTAACTCGTTCGCCAATTGTCAATTGCAGCGCGCCACGACCAGAGATCGCGGTAATTGTCTCGCCAGTTACGGAAACGTCGCATGGTTCGTCACGATGGCAAATGAATTCGGCGGTCGCGCCATAGCATCCAAGCGCCCAGGTGCCGGATCTCTGGCGCAGGCTTTCAGCGACGAATTCCACAATCCGGCCTTGCGGCCAGGGCAGGCGGGTAATCGAAATGCCCAACGCGTCGATGCGCTCCGGCAGGATGGCCCAGATCGCGCTACGGCGCACGTCGCCGGCCGAAGCCCATTCGGCGACCTCATCGGCTGTGCGGCCGCATCCAAGACAAAAGCCCAAGGCGCCGTCCATCGTGCAGATACCGGTACAGGGGCTTGGGATGGGCTTTGTCTGAATGTCCATTCGCCGTACTGACGCTTGCGACTGAATGAGCACGCTCGCTTCGTCGCCGGCTAGGTGAAAGCCATAAACGCCGGCGGCGCGGATGTCCATGCGCGGCATGCCGCAGGCGGAAAATGGAGGCAAAATGGGCCAGGGCACCCGCGAATTCACAGGCACGAGCGTGATGATCGTATTCGCGCCGGTCTATGCGCTCGTCGCCAAGGCTCTGGCGCAGACGCGTCCACTGCAACACGCGCCTGGACTAGTTCTGGCGCTTTGCTTCGCGGGCCTTGGCCTTGCCTGGAGCCTGCCGATTATGCCGCAGATCAGATGGATGGAAACCCCGGCTATCGGTCAAGCCGCGTCCCGGCTCAAGTCTCGCGGCGACTCGGCCGGCAGGCCAATGAGCAGGACCTCGCGCGCGCCGCTTTCGATCAGTTGCCGCTCGGCTTCGAATACGGCACCGCCGCGCGGCTCTCCCTGAGCCGCCAGCAGGACGACATCGGCTTCCGCGGCGAGAGTTTTGGCGATGCCGTTCCGGTCGAGAGGCGGCGCGATCGTGACGATGAAATCATAGATCCCGACCAAGGCATCGAGCACATTTGCGAATTCGTGAAGATCCAGCTCGGCGTCGCGACCAACCGCCAGAAAATGAAGGCGTGAGGCCGGGTCGCGGCGAATGACTTCGGCAAACGAGGCCGTTCCGGCAAGAAGATCGCAGAGCGCGGGTTCGACGCCTGGCGGATCGCCATGTGGCGCGCCGGCGGTAGAACTCTCTAAATCCAATAGAAGGGACTTGTCGAGGCCGATGACAATCGACCGTCCCTCGCGGGCGAGTTGGCGGGCAAGATCGAGCATCACGCAAGACGCCGCGCCAGTTGCCTGGAGGCTCGTCGCGACGAGCCTAGTTCCTTGCGGACCGCGCGCGGGCACCGCCAGGATGCGCGTCACGATTCTTGCCATGGCTTGCCCATCGGGGTCATCGCCGCCGGTTTCCTCCTCTATTGCAAGCGGCGGGTCTAATTTTGGGGTTAATCGCCGACGTCGCCCCGCCACATCCTTGATGCGGGCGAAAACGCGAACTTGTCCGAGCGCGCGGGGCTGTTCGAGAGGCGCCTCCGCGCGCAAAGGCAAGCGCCCGCGAGGCAACACGATCGACACCAATGCGCCGACCCCCATGACAAGCATCGCGGCGCCCGACAAGACCAGCAAGGCCTGGCTTGGATAAAGAGGATGTTGCGGCGCGACGGCGCGCGAAACGATGCGCGCGTCCGGGGTGCGCGGCAGATCGGCGGTATGCTTGGCGCCGGCGCGCATTTCGAGATAGAGTTCGGCGATGCGATTGGCGGCGTTCGCGGCAAGTTCGCGATCCTCCGACTGAAATGCGATCGTGACGAGACCGCCCCTGTCCGGCCCGCTCACCCGCAGGCGGTCGGAATAAGCTTCGAGGACCCGGTCCTCCGGGCCTTTTCGCGCTGGATCGCGCACGATGCCGAGAAAGATTAGGGCGCGGAAACCGGGTCCTGGGCCGCTCGTCACCGGATCGAATTCCGGATTGTCCGCGATGCCGAGATCCTTGATCGCCTGGCGGGCGAGATCGCGCGACGCGATGAGCTGCGCCTGGCTAGTGGCGGCGCCAAATCCGCCCGGGCCGTCCATAAGGGCGACGCTCGACCGCAAGCCGATCAACCCCGTCTGCCGGGGACCGATCAGAACCAGCGTCTCGGCGCTATATACCTGCGGTTGAAGGCAAAGCACGACGCCGATGAGAACCAGAGCGGCGAGCGGCAACCCGATCAACCACCATTTCCGGGCGGCGGCCGCCTCGAAAACCAAGCCAAGATCCAACTCGCGGGTACGCGTTGCGCGCCGCGTGTCCCACTCCCGCCAGTCCATTAGCCGACTCCACGAACCAAGCAGCGCGATAAGGCGCCGTTATGGTTTCAGCGAAGTTAACTTTTGGAATTGCGTACGGCCATCCTTGGGATAAACCAACGTGGGCCGGTTAAAAAGCTGGCTCTAACGCATTTTCCAATCGGATTGAATCGCAGGGATTCCCGAATTGGCCTTTACCTCCTTCAAGCCGCATGCTGGTGCTGGAGGCCTGCGTGCATGGCCAAAGCCCTTTCGAACGATCTTTAGCAGCGCGTCATTGAGGTAGTTGAGCGGCAAAACGATTCCGGGTGCGCGCGGCGAACGCGATCCGATGGTTTGACCGGCCGAGGAAGCAAGGCGGATCATGCTCGAAGGCATGACTAAAATGCGCGGGCGGGCGGTGGCCCCTCCCTCGAGAGGCGCCTTACCTGGCAAACGCCGTCGTCTCAGCCCGAATTCGGCGGAATCCGCAGCACTTGGCCTGGATGCACCTTGCCGGGATCGGACAGCAAGGATTTATTGGCTTCAAAGATCAGGTGATATTTGCCGCCATGGCCGAGGCCATATTCGGTTTCGGCGATCTTCCACAGCGTATCGCCGGGTTTGAGGGTATAAAACTTCGATTCAGGAGCCTTGGCGGCGGCCGCGCTATCGTTTCGGACCGCGGCAGCGCCCGGCGCATTGCCGCTCGCCAGCACGGTCTTCCCGGCTTCCCCGGTCGCGGCGGCGCTGCCCGAGAGGGCGATTTTGCGCCCTTTGGACGCGACTTCGGGCTTCGCATCGAGACCGTGTTTTTCGGCCTCTTTTTTCAATTCATCAGCGGGAGTGGCGGCGGTTCCAGTCTCGGGCCCTGGCTTTGCAGACGCAAGGGTCGTGACCTCAGCACCACTAGCTTGCCCCGGTCCGAAGAACGCGACCCGAGTGACGTGCGTGTAATCCGACTCGAACGCCATGATTCCCACAAACAGCAACACCGCCCCTGGAGGGGCCAGAATGGCATACATCAGGGCCAGCCGCTCCCAGGCCATGTGCATGAATATAGCGACGATCAAGCCTGCCTTCACAATCATGAACAGCAGGATCAGAAACCATCTGAGAAATCCCTCGATGCCAAAGTAGTCGACAAGATAGGAGCAAGTGCTCAGCACAAACAGCCATCCCCAAACTATTAGATAAAGCTTAATCGGGTGTTGTTGTCCCTCTTTGTGCCCCACATTTTTCCCAGGTACCGAAGTTGATTGTGTCATGTTTTTTCCACTTACCAAAGATAAAAGAGTGCGAAGATGAAGACCCAGACAAGATCGACGAAGTGCCAGTAGAGACCCATGGTTTCGACGATCTCGTAGCGCCCTTTCCTGCTGGTGAAGAAGCCTCGCCTTCCGCTTTCGAAATCTCCCCGCCAAACTTTTCTCGCGATGATCAGCAGGAAAATCACGCCGATCGTCACGTGGGTTCCGTGGAAGCCCGTGATCAAGAAGAAGCACGAGCCAAATTGGGCCGCGCCCCACGGGTTGCCCCAAGGCCGGACCCCTTCCAGGATCAGCGTGGTCCATTCGAAAGCCTGCGTTCCGACGAAAGTGGCGCCAAATGCCGCGGTTACCAGCATCAAGACGGTTGTTGTGACGCGATTGTGGCGGTAGCCGGCGTTGACAGCCATGGCCATCGTCCCGCTGCTGCTGATCAAGATCATGGTCATGATGGCGATCAAAAGGAGTGGGTATTTTGTGCCGCCGATTGTCAAAATGAAGACTTCACTGGGGTCCGGCCAAGGCACGGTCGTGGACATTCGTACCGTCATGTATGAAAGCAGAAAGCAGCTAAAAATAAATGTATCGCTCAGGAGAAAGATCCAAATCATGGCCTTGCCCCAGGTGGCACTCTTGAACGCTCGCTGGTCCGACGACCAGTCGGCGGCAAAGCCCCGCCAGCCCCCCTGGCGCGAGGGCGCTTCTAACGTGTCTGGAAGTGCCGATTCCGTCATTTCTTATCCCGAAGTCCTCTTATGAGCATTTTCAGGCGCGGCGGACACCAGTTCGCCGTCAGAAAATGCGAGAAATCCACGAAACTAAACCGCCGTCCAATTCAAGCGGATCGGTGAGCAACAGCAGACCGAATAAGACCAGCCAGACAAAAAGCAGAAAGTGCCAATACGTCGCGCATAGTTCAACGCTCAAGCGCACCTTGCCCACCGCGACACCTTGCCACGCCTTATCCATGGTTCTGCCCAAGGCCACCTGGCCGCCCAATATGTGCAGCCCGTGCACGCCGGTGATCAAGTAAAAGAAGGCGGCGGCTGGGTTGGCCGTTAAGTAATAGCCCGCGGCGTCGAGCTGTCGCCACGCCACAAGCTGACCGGCCAGAAAAGCAAAGGCGAATATCCCCCCCGCGAGCAGACCGGCTCTTACGCGGTCCATCTTTCCCCGGCGCGCGGCAACCTGCGCCCATTGCAGCGCGCCGCTGCTCAAGATCAACATGCCCGTGTTGAGCCACAGCAGCTTTGGCACGGGCGCGGGCCTCCATTCGCCCATTTCCATGCGCATGGAGTAGGCGCTGATCAAGAGCGCGAACAGGCAGCCGACGACCGCGAGAAACACGCCCAATCCAATCTTCGCGGCGGGCAGGGACGATGCGCCTGGATCGCCGGTCGGGCCGGCCTCCAACCAGGGCTTGGCTGTCAGTCTTTGCTGCGCCAACCACCATGCGACGATGGCCGCTATCACAGCCAAGAATAAGAATGTGATATTCATGGCGGGTTGCCTAACGTGCGGATACAGGTGGGGGCTGGTTCTGCGGCAGGAAATCCTGCCCGGCGCCCGGCACGCTGTAATCGTAAGCCCAGCGGTAGACGACCGGCAACTTCTTGCCCCAATTGCCATGCCCGGGCGGAGTTTCCGGTGTCTGCCACTCCAGAGAAGCGGCCCTCCAAGGATTGCTGCCGGCAAGCTTGCCCTTGTAGAGGCTCCATATCACATTGAAAAAGAACACTGTCTGGGCGGCACCCACGATCAATGCCGCGGCGGTAATAGCGACATTCAGCGTCGCGGCCGACGCCGGGACAAAAGCCGTCTCGCCCAGCTCGTAATACCGGCGCGGCACGCCGATAAACCCCAAGTAGTGCATCGGGAAGTAAATCAGATAGGCCCCAAGGAAAGTGATCCAGAAGTGAATTTGGCCCAACCTCTCGTTCAGCATCCGCCCGGTGATCTTGGGGTACCAATGGTAGATCCCCCCAAAAACGACGAGAATTGGCGCGATACCCATCACCATATGAAAGTGGGCAACGACGAACATCGTGGCTGAAAGCGGAACATCCACGATCACATTGCCGAGGAACAGGCCGGTGATGCCCCCATTCACAAATGTGACGATGAACCCGAGGGCGAACAGCATCGGGACCGTGAGATGGATGTCGCCCCCCCAAAGGGTCAGCACCCAGTTGTAAACCTTGATGGCGGTTGGCACGGCGATGATGAGCGTGGAGGTGGCGAAGAAGAATCCGAAAGGCGGGTTCATCCCGCTTATGTACATGTGGTGCCCCCACACTATGAAGCTGAGGACGGCGATCGCCACTAACGCCCACACCATCATGCGATAGCCAAAGATGTTTTTTCGCGAATGGACGCTGATCAGGTCGGAGACGATACCGAAGGCCGGCAGGGCGACGATGTAAACCTCGGGATGGCCGAAAAACCAGAAGAGGTGCTGGAACAATATCGGACTGCCGCCACCGTATTTCAGGTGTTCCCCGGCCTGGACGATGGCCGGCATGAAGAAGCTGGTCCCTAGGACCCTGTCAAACAGCATCATGACGGAGGCAACGAACAAGGCGGGGAAGGCCAGCAGCGCAAGGATGGTGGCAGTGAAAATACCCCAAACCGTCAGGGGCAGGCGCATCATCGTCATCCCCCGTGTGCGTCCCTGCAGCACCGTCACCACATAGTTCAAGCCGCCCATGGTGAAGCCGATGATGAACAGAATCAGGGAAACCAGCATAAGAATGATGCCCCACTGCCGGCCGGGGGTGCCTTCAAGGATGGCCTGGGGCGCATAAAGGGTCCAGCCGGCGCCCGTCGGCCCGCCTGGCGCAAAGAAGCTCGCCACCAGGACCAGCACCGCGAGAAGATAGACCCAGTAGCTCAACATGTTCACATAGGGAAAAACCATGTCCCTTGCGCCCACCATCAGCGGGATGAGGTAGTTGCCAAAGCCTCCCAAGAACAGCGCGGTGAGCAAGTAGATCACCATGATCATCCCGTGCATCGTGACGAATTGGTAGTAGTTGCTCGGGGTGACAATGGAGAAGGTGCCTGGGAATGCCAGCTGCAGCCGGATCAACCACGACAATACCAGCGCCACCAATCCGATGCTGATCGCCGTGATCGAGTACTGGATGGCGATGACTTTGGCGTCCTGGCAAAAGACGTACTTCGTCACCCAGCTCTTCGCGTGGTAAAGCTCTACGTCTTCGACTTCCGCAGGCGGGATAGCTTCGGTTGCGCCAATGTCGACCATCAAACGTTCTCCTCTGTTCCGTCTCGACGAGGCTCACTTCTCCAAAGCCGCATCCGCCCTACTCAAAACTAAATCTATTGCGTCAGATTTACTTTTTTGGCGCGAGCCGATAATTCGGCGAAAGTATGCTGTTTCTGCAGCCACGCCTGATAGTCGCTCTCGTTGTCAACCACGACACTGCCCCGCATCGCGTCGTGACCAACGCCACAGAATGCCGCGCAAAGGACTTCGAATGTCCCGGTCCTGGTAGGGGTGAACCAGAAGTAGGTGACCAGACCCGGCATCAAATCCATCTTGGCTCGGATCTCGGGCACATAAAAGTCGTGGATGACGTCGATGGAGCGGAGCAATACCTTGACCGGCTTCCCGAGCGCCAGGTGCAAGTCGCCGCCACTTTCGATCACGATATCGTCTTGCCCATTGGGATCGTTCGGATTCAAGCCCAAGGTGTTGTCGGAACTGACGTAGCGAGGATCGGACGTGCCGAGGAGCCCGTCCTTCCCCGGAAGGCGAAAGCTCCACTGCCATTGTTGGCCCATGACCTCAATCTCCGACGCCTCTTTTGGGACCGTGATGTATTGGTACCAGACGACCAACCCCGGCCCCAACAGGGCCAGGACGGCCACCGTGGTCCCTATGCCGAGCGCCCACTCAAGCTTAGTGTTCTCCGGCTGGTACGCCGCCCGGCTTCCCTCCTGATGCCGGAAGCGGAACACGCAATAGGCCATAAACAAAATAATCGCGATGTAACCGGCCCCGGTAATCCAAAACGTCAGGTTGATCGTGCCATCGATGTAACCCCAGTTCGAGGCAATCGGCGTCATCCACCACGGGCTCAGAACGTGAAACAACACCGAGCCGACAACGACCAAAACCAGGATAAGCGCGAAGGCTATAGCCATCCTTTTTTCACCCTTGACCTCTCAAATGGTGCCGATAGGAATTTCCGCGCCGAACCAACTAACGTCGGGTATTGGCTCAGGAGGCGGCTTCGGCTTGAGGCGATGCTTGCCCGCCTCATCCCCAAGCTGCCGCTGCATGTCGCACCTTGGATCACTTCTGGCAATTGCGCAAAATGTCGCCGCGGCCTAATATTGCTCCGCCGCGTACAGCAATTGGTCCGGTCCATGGAGATAACGCCATTTCCTGCCCAAATATTCGCCAAGGCGCATGATTTAGAGAGAACGGGCGGTCTCATGCCGAATTTTGCTACCCTGCTTTTAACTTCGGAGTTCCGCGGCCGCCTGCCAGCACACGCGCCGGGTTCTCGCAGTCGAACTCCACGGCTTATGAATTTCTGTTTAAGTGCTTTTGTGGGGTAGATTAAGGCCGAGTCGGAAATGCTAAGCGGGGGAGCAAGACGGGTGGCGGAACGCGGCGGGCAGCCGGACAAAGATCAACGAGAACAAGACGAAGGGCATGGCAACGAACGGCGCAAAGAGGAACGCCGCGAGCGCGAAAACGAGGGCTTGAGGGCTCGGCTCGACAGATTGTCCAACGCGCTCGACGCGCAAGGCGAGGCGGATAAGGCTTCGGACGCAGCCAAGACGGGGCGCGACGGCGGCTCTCCTGGAACGATGGGGAACGCGATGGGCCTCGCCTTCCGCGTCCTGAGCGAGTTCGTGGCGGCGGTGATCGTCGGCGGCTTGATCGGTTGGTGGATCGACCGCGTTGCCGGCACCTCGCCGGCGTTTCTGGTAACCTTTCTTCTCATGGGAGCGGCGGCGGGAATCTGGAACGTCTATCGCATCGCCATCAAGCCTCCTGATTCAGAGGGCTGAGTGACACTAGCAAATATTAGGACGCGCAAGAACCTAGAGTTGTTTTTATGAAACAACTCTAGAGGCAGGGAAGACAAGACGAGGACGAAGAGCACACCATGGATCCCATCCATCAGTTCACTATTAAACCGATCGCCGGCCTGCATCCTTTCGGCATTGATGCCTCTTTCACCAATGCCTCTCTTTTCATGGTGATCGTCGTTCTGGCGGCCACCGCCTTGATGCTCCTTGGAACAAGTTCGCGCGCGCTCGTTCCCGGCCGGCTGCAGTCCATGGCGGAGATGGCGTACGAATTCGTCGCCTCCACCGTGCGCATGGGGGGCGGACACGACTGCATGCGCTTCTTTCCCTTTGTTTTCACACTGTTCCTGTTCGTGTTGTCTTGCAACGTCATCGGGCTCATTCCTTATACATTCTCGGTGACGAGTTAGATCGCGGTCACCGGCGCACTTGCGCTGCTTGTCATTGGCATCGTCATTGTTTACGGCTTCCTGCACAATGGCGCGCGTTTCCTGCGGCTATTTGTACCGTCGGGAGTGCCGATGGCGTTGCTGCCCTTCCTGGTGCCGATCGAAATCATTTCGTTCCTTGCCCGGCCGGTCACCCTTTCGGTTCGTCTTTTCGCCAATATGCTTGCCGGACACATCACGCTCAAGGTGATGGGCGGCTTCGTCGTGAGCTTGCTCGGCGCCGGTGTTTTCTCGATCCTCGCGCCATTGCCTTTTGCGATGGCTATCGTGTTGACGGCATTCGAATTGCTCGTAGCCGTCCTTCAGGCCTATGTCTTCGCCATTCTCACTTGCGTCTACCTCAACGACGCAATTCATCCGGGCCACTGAATAAATATTTGAACAACAGATCGGTCGCCCTCTCATCAAAGTCACGGAGTGTAAAATGGATCCCGCAGCAGGTAGATTTATAGGTGCAGGTCTCGCCGCGATCGGCACGGGCGCCGCCGCTATCGGCGTCGGTATAATATTCGGTCAATTCCTTTTGGGCGCCTTGCGCAATCCCACCGCTTCCGATGCTCAATTCGGACGCGTTTTCATCGGCGTTGCGCTCGCCGAAGGCTTGGGCATTTTCGCTCTTCTCATAGCGATTCTTTTGCTCTTCGTGGTCAAGTAGAAAGCCGCCCCACCGCGCCCGGAAAGCCATCTGGGCGCGGTGTTGCCGCCGTCACTTATGCACGTATGATGGTACTTATGGCCAGCAACGAACAAGAAGACCACACCGCGAGCACCGGGATGCCAGGCGGCGGCCGTGGCGAGACCACTTTCCCGCCGTTCGACCCGGTTAATTTCACGCCGATGCTGATCTGGCTCTCCTTGAGCTTTGGGTTGCTCTATCTTTTGATGTCGAAAATCGCCTTGCCGCGGGTGGAAAACATTCTCCATGCCCGCGCCGCTAAGATCGCCAAGGACATCGGCGAGGCGAATGCTTTCCGGGCGCGCTCGGAAGAAGAATCCGCGGCGCAGGACAAGACAATCGCCGGCGCGAAAGCCAAGGCGCTGGCGCTCGCCCAGGAAACCCATGCAAGAACTCACCGCGGAGACCGAGGCAAACCGCCTCGCGCTAGAAGCCGAACTCAACGCCAGGCTCGCAGCGTCGGAAGCGCAAATTCTTGAAATGAAGGCCAAGGCCATGGGCAACGTCGAGGCGATCGCGAGCGAGGCGGCGGCGGCGATCGTTCAGCGCGTCACCGGCAAACCCGCCGGCCAAGAGGCCATTGCAAGGGCGATCGCTACGAGCAAAGGCTGACGCTGGAGATTTTCGATGTTCGATGCGGAGTTTATCGTAGCAGCCGGATTCGTGATTTTCGTGTGCCTGACGGTTGATCTCGGAATGCACGGGAAGATCCATTCGGCGCTCGACGCCCGCGCTGCAAGGATTTCGGCCGAACTCGCGGAGGCCGCAAGGCTACGAGCGGAAGCCAAAGCCATTCTCGCCTCTTTCGAACAGCGGCGCGCCGAGGCGGAAGCCGAGGCCGAGGCCGTCGTCGCGCAAGCCCATGTGGAAGCTGAACGTATCGTCAGCGAGGCGCGGGCGCGCATGACCGAATTTCTTCACCGCCGGACCAAACAGGCGGAGGAGAAAATACGCGTGGCGGAAACCCAGGCGGCGGCTGAGGTGCGCGCCGCGGCCGCCGACGCCGCGACGAAAGCCGCGGAAATAGTGCTGAGAGGCGAGGCGCAAGGCGCGTTTGGCGCCGAGCTCATAACCAAGAGCATCGCTGATTTGAAAACCGTGTTCCAGTAGCGCGGGGTTCTGGATAAAATTGTTACGTGTTTTAGCGTCATCCGCGCGTGCTCAGATCGTTGCGCCCAATTTTACTCTGCCGGTTTTACCGCGAATAGAACTCGATGACGAGATTGGGTTCCATCATCACCGGATAAGGCACTTCCGAAGGCAAGGGAATCCGGGTGAGTTTCGCCGTCATCTTGGTGTGATCGACCTCGAAATAATCCGGAACCTCGCGTTCGGCGAGCTGCTTTGCCTCCAAAACGAGGATGATCTGGCGCGAACTCTCCTTGAGCTCGATTCTATCGCCAATCTTCACCTGGTGGGACGCTATATTTACCCGGCGGCCATTGACCTTGACATGGCCGTGATTGACGAATTGGCGCGCGGCAAAAACGGTGGACACGAATTTGGCGCGATAGATCACGGCGTCGAGCCGGCGCTCCAAAAGCCCGATCAGATTGTCGCCGCTATCGCCCTTCATGCGGATCGCCTCGGCGTAGTAGCCGCGGAACTGCTTTTCCGAAATATTGCCGTAATAGCCTTTGAGCTTCTGCTTGGCCTTAAGCTGGGTGCCGAAATCGGATAGCTTGCCCTTGCGGCGCTGCCCGTGCTGGCCCGGCCCATATTCGCGCCGGTTGAAGGGGCTTTTCGGACGGCCCCAAATATTCTGGCCCATCCGGCGGTCGATTTTATATTTGGCTTCGGCGCGCTTCGTCATCGCGTGTCCTCTTAAGGCGGTGCGCCGGAACAAGGACACGGGCGCCGCGCGGGTGCGCGTAGCGTCAAACCGCGTCCTCCCGCCAGCGAGGGGAGGAACGCGCCCTCCTCTGCCAGGCCCCAACTATGGCCAAGCCGACAGGCCCAACGCTTCACATCAATAGTTATGAAGGCGGCGCCACGGGTGCGTATTTGGCGGGCGACGCCCGCCGCAAAGTCTCGAAGCACCAAACAGGGCAACGGGACGCCGTCGAGTTAGAAGGTTTTGCCGGACGGGTCAAGATCGCGTCCCAATCAGACGGCCTTCAATCTCGCTTGCGCGGAAAATTTTTCCAATTCCTCCTTGCGCTCGGAATAGCGGCTCCTGAGGTGATCGGACACTCGATCCGCAAAACGTTGCCAATCCAGAAGGAGCAAAAAACCGCCATCGAATGGGGCTTAATCGTTCAATTGTCTGTTAGGCCTTCGCGACCTCAAGCGCTTGCGACAAGGCGGCCATGCCGATCGACGACGCGTTCGCCGTCTTCCTTAAAAAATTCGCCTTGCTGCGGCGGCAACAAGTCGATCACGAGTTCCGATGGTCGGCAAAGTCTTACTCCCTTCGGCGTCACCACGATCGGCCGGTTGAGAAGAATGGGATGCGCCTCGATCGCATCAAACAGAGCGTCTTCGGCGAGGTTTTCGCCGTTAAGACCCAATTCGCGAAAAACGGGCTCCTTGTCGCGCACCATGGCACGCAGCGGTACGCCGGTGCGCGCCGCTAGCTGGCGCAGCATTACGCGCGTGGGAGGTGTTTTCAGATATTCGATGACATGCGGCTCGATGCCCGCGTTGCGGATAAGTCCGAGTGTATTGCGCGACGTGCCGCAGCGTGGATTATGGTAGATGATGACATCCATCGGTGTCACGCCACATGTGGACGGTGGTTCGCCGCGCCCGCGGTTTGGCCGGTCTCGCGACGACGCGCGCCGAGCGTCATTTGGCCGAGGCTTTTCAGCGGCAAGCTGGCGAGCAAAGAGATTAGCCTCTCAAGGTAATTAATGCCATATTGAACGCCGCGTTTTATTGGACGCCGGTCCGCCGCGCCGCCAGCGTGGCCAAGGCCGCGATAGAGTTCACGCTGTCCATGGGTCGATAGTGGACGAAAACGCGACATACGCAAGGGAAAATCGCGGCGCCTATTTCCCGGTGACGAGCAGAATCTTGCCGAGGTGCGAGGACGATTCCATCATCTCATGCGCCTGACGCGCTTGTTCGAGCGGGAAAGTGGCAAAGATCAGCGGCTTCACCAAGCCCTTGGCCAAGAGCGGCCAGATTTTTTCGCGAAGCGCGGCGGCGACCTCGGCTTTCTGTTGCACGCTGCGCGCCCGCAAGGTGGAGCCGGTCAGGGTCAGGCGGCGCAGCATTATTGGACGCAAATCGAAATTCTCGACCATCGCCGATTGCAAGAAGCCGATCTGAACAATACGGCCTTCCGCCGCCATCACGGACATATTCCGTTGCAGATAAGTCCCGCCGACCATGTCGAGCACGACATCGACGCCATGCTTTCCGGCGATCTTCCTCACCCCCTCGGCAAAATCCTGGGTTTTGTAGTCGATCGCGAAATCGGCGCCAAGTGATTTGCAAAAGGCGCATTTCGTGCTCGAGCCGGCGGTCGCGATAACTCGTGCGCCAAAATGCTTGGCCAACTGGATCGCGGTCGAACCGATGCCGCTCGATCCGCCATGCACGAGGAATGTCTCGCCAGCCGCTAGCCTGCCGCGCGACAAAACGTTGTCGAACACGGTGAAATAATTTTCCGGCAGGCCGGCCGCCGCGACAACGCCCAAAGACTTCGGTACCGGCAGGCAGAGCGGCGCATGGGCAAGCGCGTATTCAGCATAGCCGCCGGAGCCGACGAGAGCGCAAACGTCGTCGCCTTCGGCCGGCGCGCTAACGCCTTCCCCACGCGCGACCACCCGGCCCGCGATTTCGAGACCCGGAATGGCGCTCTCCCCCGGAGGCGGCGGATAGACACCTTCGCGTTGCAAGCAATCGGGACGATTGACGCCCGAAGCAGTGACTTCGATCAAGACCTGGCCTGGCCCCGGTTCCGGCACCGGCGCCTCGCCGGTCCGGATTACGTCCGGGCCGCCATGGCCCTCGAAATGAACCTCCCGCATCGTCAGAATGGTATTTTCCGCCTTGCGCGGTCACAACAAGAGGAAACGCGCCCCGTCATGCCGGCTTCATGAAGAAATAGACGGTCAGCACAAGGCCCACCGCGACGACGAAGCTTTTGACTATTTGCGTTGGCACCCGCCGCGCCGCGTGCAATCCGGCGTAGCCTCCCGCAATCGCGCCAACCGCCACGACGATCGTCCATTGCCAATGGACGAGGCCGGCAATGATGAATGTGACAACCGCCGCCACGTTCATCAGCACCGAGAGCAGAATTTTCAGGCTGTTCATCAGCCAAATGTCGCGCAGCCCATAAAGGGTGAGCGCGGCGAGCATGAGAATGCCAACGCCGCCGCCGAAATAGCCGCCGTAGATGGCGACCAATCCTTGCGCGGCGAAAATACCGGTCCGGTTCAATTTGAATTTTTTAGTGCCGGGCCGCAAAAAACTTCCCGCCGCGAAAATTGATGTCGCGAACAAAATGAGCCAAGGCACGATGCGGCTGAAGACAGTTTGGGGCGTGACGAGAAGCAGGAGGCCGCCGATGAGCCCGCCGGCAAGGCTTATCGTTGCCAGGACAGGCACATTCACGCGTTTGTCGGCCGAGGCCGCCGGTAGACCCTCGCGCGCGGCGTAACCGGTCGCGATCTGGCCTGGGAACAGCGCGACGGTGCTCGACGCGTTGGCGTCGATTGGCGGCAATCCGGCGGCGATCAGCGCCGGGAAGGTGAGAAACGAGCCCCCTCCGGCAACAGCATTGATGAAGCCTGCCGTGAAAGCCGCGAGCGCAACGAGTGCAAAAATCATCGCTTTCTCAATGCCTGCGACCAAACACCGCAGCTCAGTCAACGTGGCCGAAGAGTGTATAAAACAGCTCATTCACTGTGGCCGAAGTGTGTTTTATCTTCAATCGTAATTGTTAACACGCGGCCAAACCCGCAGCGCTGGAAATCCGTGATATGTCCCATTCCCAGTCGCTGCGCGGCTTTAGCGCGAAAATGCCCGCCGACTTCGTAAATAATCATCGCGTTTCGATTTCCGAATTGAACCTTTTCTCCCTTGCGGGCGCCGCCCATGACTTCGATTGCAGCAACTGACTCGATGTTTGCAAACGTCATCGTTTTCCCGATGCCAGCGGCTAAACGCCATGGCTTGGCATATGTGGCCGAAAAGCATCACCTGGGAGAAAAGTGTTATTTATTAGGCGAAAATATGTTTCGTTGGGCAAAAATATGGTTAGTTAACTGCTTCCGCGCGGCTCAACCGACGGCGCGGCACATCCGTTATGTCCACCTTTCCGGTCCGCTGCGCGGTTCGTGCGCGGAAATGCCTGTCTTCTTGCTAAAAATCATCGCGTTTCGATTTCCGAATTGAACCTTTCCTCCCTTGCGGGCGCCGCCCATGACTTCGATTGCAGCAACTGACTCGATGTTTGTAAACGATCTTGACGCCTATTGGATGCCGTTTACCGCCAACCGTGCGTTCAAGAAGAGCCCGCGGCTTCTCGCCTATGCCAAAAACATGCATTATTTCAGCGCAGAGGGCCGCGCCATCCTCGACGCGACCGCGGGTCTTTGGTGCGCCAACGCTGGACATTGCCGCGCTTTGATCGTCGAGGCCATAAGAGCGCAAGCCGGGGAACTCGATTTCGCGCCGCCGTTTCATTTCGGGCATCCGAAAGCTTTTGCCCTGGCGAACCGGATCGCGGCGCTGGCGCCAGGCGATTTGGACCACGTGTTCTTTACCAATTCCGGGTCGGACGCGGTAGATACCGCGCTAAAAATCGCCCTCGCCTTTCACAACCTTCGCGGCGAAGGCGCGCGCCAGAGGCTCATCGGGCGCGAGCGCGGCTGCCATGGCATGGGCTTCGGCGGCATGGCGGTCGGCGGCATCGGCGCGAACCGCAAACTGTTCGGCACTCTTTTCGCCGGCGTCGATCACCTTCCTTCGACCTATGATCGCGCCAAGCAGGCCTTCACGAAGGGCGAGCCGGAATGGGGCGCGCATCTCGCCGAAGAACTTGAAAGGATCGCCAGCCTGCACGATGCCTCGACGATCGCCGCGGTTATCGTCGAGCCCATGGCCGGCTCGACTGGCGTTCTGCCGCCTCCCAACGGCTATCTCGAACGGCTAAGATCGATCTGCGACAAATATGACATTCTGCTGATTTTCGACGAAGGCACCTGCGGTTTCGGGCGTCTCGGCCATGCCTTCGCGGCCGGGCGGTATGGCGTGCTTCCGGACATGATCACCTTCGCCACCGGAGTAACCTCGGGCACGGTGCCGATGGGCGGCGTGATCGTCCGCCAGCCGATTTACGAAACCTTCATGGATGGCCCGGATCACGCGGTCGAACTTTTGCACGGCTATACCTGTTCTGGCCACCCTTTGGCTTGTGCCGCCGGTCTCGCCGCGCTTGACCTCTACGAAGAAGAATATCTATTCGCGCGGGCGCTGCAATTCGAACCCCTTTGGGGCGATGCCGTGCATAGCTTGAAGGGGCTACCCAATGTCCTCGATATCCGCAACGCCGGGCTGAGCGCGGCAATCGACCTTGGGGCCAAGCCAGGCGCCCCTGGGAAGCGAGGGTTCGACGCGATGGATCGCGCTTTCCACGATTTCGATCTTCTCCTGCGCAGCACCGGCGACACGCTAATTCTGACGCCGCCGCTGATCGTCAGCGAGGCGCAGATCGGCGAGATCGTCGAAAAAACCGCGCGGGCGATCGCGGCGGTGGCCTGAAGCATGGCGGTGGCCGCGGGCTTGTCACTGCGTCAACCGGCCAGGAAACGGTGGCCTTTGAAGTCGGAGATTGCTGAGAACGCGGTGAAAGGCCGCGTTCCGGCAATGAATGCAATGGAACTGGAAGTCCGTTAGCTTTGAACGTTGGCGCAGCCGGGATCGCTCCATTGCCAAGAATTGCCCGATGTATCGCCCGGGAGGGGACAGCACGCCCACGCTGGATCAGCGCATCCGGTGGAATTACCGCAGGTATTCGTTACAAAGCCGGGCGCGCAGGTTGGCGCATCTTGAGCGATTCCAATAGAAGGTACCGCGATCGACAAAAGGATACTCAGGAACAAAATTCGCATTATACTCTCCTTGTCAAAACCTAACGGGCTAGTCACCCCTAAGTTACCGGTTGACTGCCTAGTTAGAGTGGCATTGTTGTCAATATCTAAATTGAACCTGTTTATCTGGTCCGTCAATCTCATTGTCTTGAATTAGTTAAATAATTGTTGTAACTAAACTCTGCAGCTTACAATAAACGTGAAGCAAGTGGCTACAATCTGGGTGCGCGATTGACAAAGCCGCACCCTAAATCAGGTTTAGAAAAACCAATAGCGGGGCCAGGGTATAGGAAATACTTAGCGCGCGGGCCGCTTTGGCATCGGCCCAGCGCAAGGCGCAAGGCCCTGGGCCGTAGCTGCGAGCCGCGGCCCAGGGCAGATTCGTCAGGTCGTACTATTGGGAAGCAGTCGCGGAGGCGACAATGACACCTCAAGAGCTTGAAAGAGCGCGACCAAATTGGAGTTTGATGGGTTGCTGGGCGAGGTGCACCCGTTCGCGTCGTCGGAAAAGAACATTTTCGGAGTGGAAGCGATTTGCTGCATTGTCGAGCAGGCGGAGATCGCCGTGAATCCGTGCTGCAACTGCTGGATGTAGCCGAGCCGTAGGCCAACGTATAGACCCAGGTGCCAGCGGCCGTCGCGGTCGCGGCATTGGTGATCGCCTGATGACACTCATTCGTTCCCTGCGCAGCCGACACGTTGGGTGATACAGCGTTCGAGTCGCCATCGCTGAGCAAAATGATCACTTTCTGCACGCCCGTCCGGCCAGTGGTTGTGAGCGCGGACTGAGCCGCGGTAATCACACCGGCGTAATAGGTGTTGACCCCGCCGACGGCGTCGAGGGCCTGCGTGCAGCCACTGGATCCTCCCCCAAACGCGCGCACGAGGTTGGAGCTGGTATTCAGCGAGGTCGCCGTGTCGGACGTTTTGTAATCAGATGAAAGGGGAATAATCTGGTAGGTGGGCGCAGGCGAAGCGTTGTACTTCGCAACTGCCGGAACAGGGCTGGTCGCGCAATCATAGTCATAAGCAGCTTGGCTCGCGGTTGTCAGTCCCGGGAACACCATCAAACCGACATGGACCGTTGAGGGGGTTAATCCGTAGTTAGCTGGCGGGTTTCCTAGCAGAAGCGTCCGCGCCCCCGCTTCCGCGCAGGTGACTCTGGTGGCGCCCGATACCGAACATTTTGAATCACTATTGTTCATCGACTGCGTCGTGTCGACGATGAGCATGATATCACGGGCCGCGAAGCCGTTCCCGCCGCCGCCGCTCCCGCCTGCGGTCGCGGTCGCGGTGAGAGTCAGCGTACTCTTCCCAAACAGCTTGCCAAAGATCAGCGGCACCGTCGCCTGCTGCTTCACCACGATGGCGTTGGCGGCGTCCGTGCCGGCGCATGCCACGCCCGTGCTCGTCAGGCATTTCAACTGAGGGTACCCACTCACCATCGTGACGGTCTGTCCAGACAAGGTGTTGTCGCTTCCAGCCACGGCGCTATAGGTCGTCGCTGTCGCGATCGCCGTCCCAGATGGGTTGTTGATACTCTGCGCTCCGGCCAGCGCCGCAATATTGGCGGAACTCTGGAGGGCACTTTGGGTCCGGTAGATAATAGTCTCTTGAGCCACCAGGCCTACCATGCCGGCAACGGCGGACAAACCGAGCCCCACCACGATGGCCACAACGCCTTTCCGGTCTGTACGCATGCGATAAATTAAGGAATTCCACTTCGTGTTCATTGGATACGCTCCGTTGTTTTTACTGTCAGGGTGCAGGCCGTTGAATAATTCTTTCCCATCACAGTGAGATTGGGATTGCCGGGCATGCAGGGATATTTTGCTTGCACGTATGCGGGGTTCCCCGCATTGGCCGTCAGCGCGGTTTGGCACGTGGCGTCGCTCGTGCACGCCGTCCCATTGACCGATAGGGTAATCGTCATGCTCGCTTTAGTGAGGCTTGGCGCGGCGTTATAGATTTCGTTAGTGGTATCGGTGTAAGGCGTGCTGTCGCCGCGGCTGATCGCCAATTGGAGGGCGCCCGCCTCCGCCGCATTGGTGAGAATAACCCAATTGTTAAGGGCAACCCCGAACACAAACATGCCGACCATTGCAAGCAACAGCACTGGCCCTATGAGAGCAAACTCGACGGCCACGGTGCCGGAGGCGTCGCGCACGGCCCTCGCCCGGCGGATCGTTTTGGCCAAGACCGGCATGGCAATAGCGACGAGCACGGCCAATGCGCCGCTCTGGCCGCCGAAAAAGCCGCGCGGCCCAAATAGTAAATAGCGGCAATGTTTGAGAATGAATGAGCTCATAATCGTACTTATTTGAGAACCTATGCCGTTAAATTATAGATATATATCGATAGTACACGGACCGTGAGAATTATTCATTTAGATAATACTTACAATTTGAAAGAGTGTTTGAATATTCCCTTTCCCCGTTCGATATGGTGCACACTTCCATCGGCGGTTGCGGGAGGGGAAAGCCGGCAAGACGAGCTTTTGGCCAATACCCTATCCACCGGCCGATTCGTTGCGGTCCTGGTAAAAAAGAGCAAAAGCTTTACTATGTTGTGCCGGTTTTCGATTCGTGCCGCCTTGTTGGCGCAACCGTCGTTTCCCTAGGGTTCAGGAGCTTGTTATGGCCGACATCAACGCAACCGTTTCCAACGTCCTCGAAAAAATCTCCAAGATGCTCGAAACACCATACAACGCGCTGGCGCTGGGCGCCGGTCTGACGTTCCTGCTTCTCCTTCTTTTTCACTTCACGAGCCTCGGGGACGGCTATTTCGGGGCGTTCTTCACGTTCCTCCATGTCGTCTCGGGCATCACGTGGATCGGGCTTCTCTATTATTTCAACCTGGTGCAAATCCCCACCATGCCTAAGATTCCGGCGGAGCTGAAGCCGGGCATTGGCAAATATATCGCGCCCGAGGCACTATTTTGGTTCCGGTGGTCGGCCCTGGCCACCGTGGTGACCGGCCTCATCGTGTTTTCCACCAGCAGCGCGGTCCACAACCTAACCATTATCACCGGGGGCATCCTCGGCCTCGTCATGGCCGCAAATGTTTGGTTCGTCATCTGGCCGAACCAGAAGAAAGTGCTTGGCCTCGATCCGGCCGACGACGACGCCAAGGCGCAGGCCGCGCGGCTCGCGATGCTGGCTTCGCGCGCCAATTTCGTCCTGTCGCTGCCGATGCTTTATTGCATGGTGACGGCACGCCTTGTCGGGTGAGTTTCGATTGGGTCCGCGATCGCGGTTGCGTGGCGCTTGTCCCTGGCAAGCGCGACGCGGCCTATTCCACCGTGACACTTTTTGCGAGATTGCGCGGCTGGTCGGCGTCCTTCCCCATGACGACCGCGGTATGATAGGCGATCAATTGGACCGGCACCGCATAGACCATCGCCGAAAATTCTGGCGCGACATCCCCCATGATGATGGCGGCGGCGGCCTCGTTGGCAAAATCGCGGGCGAGACGGGCATCGCCAATCAGGATCAGCCTTCCGCCGCGAGCGGCGACTTCCTGCATGTTCGAAATCGTTTTCTCGAGCACGGGGTCGTTAGGAGCGATGACGATCACTGGCATGTCCTGGTCGACAAGCGCGATCGGCCCATGTTTCAGCTCTCCCGCCGCATAGCCTTCGGCATGAATATAGGAAATTTCCTTGAGTTTCAGCGCTCCTTCGAGCGCCAACGGATAGGACGTGCCGCGGCCGAGATAAAGCACGTCGCGGACCTTGGCGATTTCCCGTGCCAGGATCTCGACGGCGCTGTCGCATTTGAGCGCTTGCGCGATCAACCCCGGAATCGCCATGAGTTCGGAAACGAGCCGCGCCTCCGCCTTCTCGTCGATGGTGTTGCGCGCCCTGCCAAAAGCCAGCGCGAGGCAGGCGAGCACCGCGAGCTGGCAGGTGAAGGCTTTCGTTGAAGCAACGCCGATTTCGGGGCCGGCAAGGGTCGGCGCAACAATGTCGCTCGCGCGCGCCATCGTCGAGGTCGCTTCATTGACCACCGCCACGATCTTCTGTCCCTTCGCCTTGGCGGTGCGAAGACACGCCAAGGTATCGGCCGTCTCCCCCGATTGCGAGACAAGGATGGTCAACCCTCCTGGCTGGAGCGGCGGGTCGCGATAGCGAAACTCGGAGGCGATTTCGACATCGACGGGAAGCCGCGCAAATCGCTCGAACCAATATTTGGCGGTGAGCCCCGCGTAATAGGCCGTGCCGCAACCGCAAATCGTCAGGCGCTGGAGCGCGGCGATATCGACGGGCGGCGCGAAGGGAAGCGCCGCGCGGCCGGCCGGCAAGTCGAGGTAATGCCCAAGCGCGCGTGCGGCGACCTCCGGTTGTTCGTGGATTTCCTTGGCCATGAAATGGCGATAATTGCCCTTTCCGATCAGCGACGTCGAGGCTGCGGACTTGACCTTTCGCCTCTCAGCCGCCTTGCCTTCGGCATCGTAAAACCGCGCGGACACACGCGTCAAGACGACGGAGTCGCCATCCTCCAGATAGGCGATCGTGCCCGCGAAAGGGGCAAGGGCAAGCGCATCGGAGCCAAGAAACATTTCGCCGGCATGTTCGCCTTCGCCAAATCCTACCGCCAGCGGCGCGCCGCTGCTGACGCCGATCAAAAGATCCTCCTCGGCCTCGAAGATCAGGACGAGTGCGAAAGCACCCTTGAGACGCGGCAGGCTCGAAGCCACGGCCTCGACCGGCGCCAAGCCGCCGCGCATGGTTTCGCTTACGAGATGGGCGATGACCTCGGAATCGGTCTCGGTCGAAAATTCATGGCCCTTGGCTTGCAATTCGCCGCGCAACTCCTTGAAATTCTCGATAATGCCATTGTGCACGACCCCGACATTCGCGCTGACATGCGGATGCGCGTTATTTTCACTCGGCCTTCCATGCGTCGCCCAGCGGGTGTGGCCGATGCCGATTGGCCCGTTCAGCGGTTCGCCGGCGAGACGAAGCTCCAGATTTTTGAGCTTGCCACTCGCCCGCCTCCGGGTCAGCCGGCCCGCTTCCAAAGTCGCGATCCCGGCGGAATCATAGCCGCGATATTCGAGGCGCTTCAGCGCATCGAGAAGGGAGCCGGCGACCGGACCCCGGCCTAGCATCGCAACGATTCCGCACACTAAGAACCATCCTTCGTATTGCGGTTGAGTTGAGCGTTCGCCGTCATTGGCTCTTCCATGACAGGACCGAGCTCATTTCCGGTTCCTTTCCCGGAACGCCCTGGCCCATCCGGGTTTTTCCATCTGGCACGCGCGGGCCAGAGCCAGCGCATCTTGTGCGACGTCTTGCGAAATCACGGACCCCGATCCGACATAGGCGCCATCGCCGATCTTGACTGGCGCCACCAAGGCGCTATTCGAGCCGATGAACGCATGCGCGCCAACTTCCGTGCGATACTTGGCAAAGCCGTCGTAATTGCAGGTAACCGCTCCCGCGCCGACATTTGTCCGGGCGCCGATGCTCGCGTCTCCAATGTAGCTCAAATGGTTGATTTTGGCGCCGGCGCCGACATCCGAGGCCTTCACCTCGACGAAATTGCCGATATGCACATCCTGCGCGAGCCTGGTGCCGGGGCGCAGCCTAGCGAAGGGGCCAACCGACACATTCTGGCCGATCGTCGCGCCCTCCAAATAGGAAAATGAGCGGATGCAGCTGCCTTCGCCGACGGTCACGCCCGTACCGAAGACCACATGCGGCTCGACGACAACGTCGCGGCCAAGCCGCGTGTCGAAGGCTAGAGTTACACTCGAGGGATCGATCAAGGTCGCGCCTTCCCGCATCGCTGTCGCGCGAAGCCGCGCTTGTAAAATCGATTCGGCGGCGGCGAGCTGGGCCCTGTCGTTGACACCCAGCACCTCGTCCTCGGCGGCGATAGCGGCAGAAACCGCTAAGCCACGTGACCTCGCCACGGCGACGGCGTCGGTCAGGTAATATTCCTTCTGGCTGTTGGCATTGCCGATGGCATCGAGAAGGGCCAAGGCGTGGCGCCCGTCGAGCGCCATCAGACCGGCGTTGCAAAGTTTGATTTCCCGCTCCGCCGCGCTCGCGTCGCGGTCCTCGCGAATGGCTTTGAGGACGCCGTCCGCCAGAATGAACCTGCCATAGCCCGTCGGCTCGCTTGCCTCGAATCCCAAGGCGGCGATTGCGTTTTGGCCGCCCGCAAGCGCCTTGCGCATGGCGGCGAAAGTCTCCGGGCGCACTAGAGGCGTATCCGCGAAGACGACGAGAAGATCGTCATAGCCCCTGGCGATTGCCTCGCGCGCGGCAAGCACCGCATGGGCGGTTCCAAGCCTCTCCTTCTGGATCGCGATTCCGGCGTCATGCACGATCGTCTTGGCTTCCGCCATGACCGCGTCGTGGTTTGGACCCGCCACGACGACGGTCCGCGCGGCGCCGGCTTCGACGAGCGAGCTTAAAACATGGGCGAGCATGGAGCGGCCGGCCAGCTCATGCAGCACCTTGGGCCGCGCCGAGCGCATCCGCGAGCTCTCGCCAGCGGCGAGAACGATTGCCAGACATGTTCGGCAAGCGCCATCAGGGCTTTGAGGAGGGGCAGTATCCATGACAATAGCTTCTCCGCGGCGAGCGGCCCGCGCCGTGGACGCCGACCACATGTCTTGTACCTAATCTTGTACCTAAAAATGCGAAATTTGGTTGGCAAATCGCGGCGCGCAAAAGCGGGCTTGAAACCGTAAGGACCCGCCCGAAAATCATCCTCACGGTGGGACCCAGCTCACCGGCGCGGACGCCGCTGCGATCTGTCACGCAACTCGACGAATTCGCGCCCTGACGTCTTCAGTGCTGTGGACCCGGGCCGCCTGTTCCGTTTCGGGATCGCCTGGCGAGGAGCCTGCTGGCCCAAAGCGCTCACGCGGCGTAGGACCCGCGCGCTCATCCAGTGGCGGTTTGGTGTTCGCGCTCGGAAGTGGCATTGGCTTGGCACGCCAACGGAAGGTTAGCAAGCATTAGGAGGAGCGCCAGTGCATATGGTAGTCACAAGGACGGTAATATTGCCCGTCGTGAACGCCGAAGCACCCTGCTCCTTTACGCTGGGGTCCGTATGTCCCCAGCTGGTGACGCCAACTATGATGTTATAATCCGCTGCAGTACCGAAATTGATGTTAGTGAGAACAGGTGGATCGCCGAGGTTGACCACCCAGGGGCCCCCGCTCGATCCATTAGATTGCAGAGATCCTATGACGGTATTGTTTGACAGGCTGGGCATGGTCTGGCCTTGTGAATCTGTCCGCTCCTGCAAATTCCCACCATCGAGGGCAAACTCCTCGCCACTCACGAAGTTCTCCGTGTATCCCAACTGGGTGATCAAAGCCTGACTGTTCGAGTTGAAATTATATCCGTTCCATCCGTATCCAAACCATCCTACCACGTTCCCGGGAAACTGATTATTTAATTTGTGGAGGCGTATCACCGCGATGTCGTCTTGACAAATAACGCCGCTCTGGGCGCAGGGATCCGTTCCTGTATAGTACGAAGTCAATACAGTGGCTTGTGCCGCTGTGTATGTTCCATACGGAGCGTTGCCATCAGCCAGAATAGAATTGTTGTTGTCCAAAATTGGGCAACTATCGGCTTGACTTAGCCAAAAAGTAGGCGTAGTATCGCAGTCATAGGAGCTAACCACCATGACATGCGATCTCACCAACCAGATCTTTACCGACGAAGCCAAGGCCACGGCCCATATGGAAGCCGACCGTTGGCCGGACGGTGCTAATTGCCCACATTGCGGCTCGCTGAACGTTCACAAGATGGCGGGCAAAACTCAAACTGGTATGTTCCTTTGCAACGATTGCCGCGACAAGTTCACGGTTCGCACAAGCTCGATCTTTGAGAGAAGCCATATCCCATTACGAAAATGGCTTTTGGCCACTTATTTGATGGCCGCGAGCAAGAAGGGGATGAGCGCGTTGCAGCTCTCCCGTATGCTTGGGCTGTCCTATGAATCCGCGTGGTTCATGTGCCATCGCATTCGCGAAGGCATGAAACCGGTTGGCGAGACGTCTATTGGTGGCACAAATAAGGTTGTCGAGGCCGACGAAACTTTTATCGGCGGCAAAGCGAAGAACCGTGCCTATGCAAAGAAAGAGCCGAAGAAGCATACTGTTATGACGCTAGTCGAACGCGATGGTGAAAGCCGCTCATTCCATGTCGCTAATGTGAAGGCAAAAACACTTCGCGAAAAGATCGTCACAACGGTTAACCGCAAGTCGCATCTAATGACTGACGAACTCGCATCCTATGAGAAAGTCGGCAAGGAATTCGAAAACCATACCGCCGTGAACCATTCGGCAAACGAATATGTAAAACTTGGTAGTTTCACGCACGTTAATACGGCCGAATGTCGTTTCAGCCTTATGAAGCGCGCGGTGTTCGGCACCCATCATTCGATCAGCGAAGCCCATTTGCCACGCTATCTCGCGGAATGGGATTTCAAGTGGAACACCCGAAATCTCGGCGACATGGAACGTGCGGCCGAAGTCCTCAAAGGCGCAGAGGGCAAACGTCTCACATATCACCAGCCTCACTGAGCCGAAGACAATCAAGCAAAAAGCCAACCGTTTTTTGCGCTGGCGAAAGCGCAAAAGGACTCGACTTTAGCTACGGAATTAGGCTTCGCTTCGCGCGGCCGCCGTCTACTTTCCTCGGCCGGATTACTGCTGCCTGTGACGAGGGGCATGCAAGCTCCGGAAAGGAGGTGAGTGAAATGGCTGATAATAAGGTGAAATGCGTTCCCAAAAGGGAAGGCGACAAGCCTGGGCCGAAGACCGTCACGGTGCACCCGCACACGCGGTCAACGCCCAAGCCTATCCCAAAGAAGTGCAGCTAACTTAGCCGCGCTTTGATGACGGACGGCGGCCACTTTTTTTCTTGGCAGCAGTAGAATCGCTTTTTGGTGATTCTACAACTCGTTTCTTTCGCCCGAGTTTCATTTCCTTGTGTGGCTGATGCGGTGTGGCGAGCATTCGCTTTAGCGCGGCTTCGGCGCGCGCTATGGTCTCTTCGTCGCTGTAGGTCTCTGGACTTTTATCAGTTTTAGGATCGCTCATAAGGAGAAAGATAGCATGCCAACCTACGCACCTGCTAGGGTATGTATCTATTGCGGAGCGAAGCGATATTCAATTGATCGCGTCAAACTTGGCGAGGAACATATCGTTCCGTATTGCATAAATGGAGATCACGTTCTCCCATTGGCTAGTTGTAAGAAATGTGAAAGGATCACAGGCGGTCTAGAGCAACAACTATTTGGCGCACATGGGCATTTTCGGGCGGCTAGGTCCGCCCTAAGTGCAAAGTCCCGGAGAGGCCGTCCAGCAAAGGCGTTTCAGACGATTCCCCTAATCACGATCGAATCCGGTCAGACGGTACACCTCAATATGCCGCGAAACTACGCGCCGCATTACCTCTTCGATGTTGAGATCGATGCTCCACCTGGACTTTTGATTGGCCAGTCCGAGGATGTGTTTCCAGAAGGCCGGGTAAAACTCACAATGCAACAGTTGAATAGCGCTGTCATAAGGCCGCTAGGGATGCCTATAGGCGCGCCTGGGATTAAACTTTCTAACTTTTTTCGACTTCCAGCCAAGATTGCGCATTCATTCGCCACTGCGGAGCTTGGTGTAGGGGCTTTTCGGCCACTTCTTCTTGATTACATCAAGGACCAACAAGCCAATGATGTCCCGTGGCGCTTAATTGGTGGTGCGCCTTGGAAGGAACCAAGCAATAAAGATTATGAAATCAGTTGGCGCGAGCAAACCGTCCAAGGAATCAAACACGTGGTGGTGGAAATGCGCTTATTAGCGCGGTTGAATTACCCCAAGTTTATCGTGATCGCAGGCATAATTTAGCGCTGCGCGAACCACATCTGGAAAAGCGAGTAGGTGATAGACTAATAGCCGATAAAAATTGTGTTCGTGTTCGGATAGCTCCCCCCATGGCCTTCCGCTTTCGGGGAGCAACAGTTCTGATTTCTGATAAAGTTCTCTGGCTAGATATTCTATCGGGATTTCGATTTTAGTTCCGGGCGCGCCAGCCTCAACGGAATCGAAGCTCGGCACATGTACACTATCCATTTGGGTAACTCAAGCCGATAGTTGCCCAAAATTGGCAACGCAATGAGCCGCCGTCACAATCACGGCAGGTTTGATCAACCCCGCGGTACACCAAGCTGATTCCCCAGGGATATTAAAGAACAACCTGCCTGCGGCGCGGAACAGATAGGTATTGTCACCAACCGCTTTTACCCGGGAGATCGTGTAGGGTATACCGCCGGTCCCGGCTTCTTCTTTGATTACAGCCGGTGACGTCGCGGCCTCGCCAATGAATGCTGGTTTGCCGAGTTGAACGGGGCTTTGTATTCCGCTACCTTGACCGCCTGGCGAGACAGCAGGAGGGCCGAACGCCACAGCTGGCGGTTTAGCAAGTTCCGCTAGGTTCGGAGCCGCGGAAGACGTCGGCAGTCGCATCGGTTTTGCGTTCACGAAATCCACTGCCGCAAGGCCGCTTTGCACTCGCGAAGACGTTGTTGCGCCACCGGCGAAGACGCTTTCGGTGGCGGCGCCCGTGGCCGCGACGCTAGCCAACAGAAGGAGTGCTCTATGCTTCGAGTTTTCATGGAAACCTCATTTGAGTGAGTTTAGTGATGAGTGTGGTTTATAATCAGTCGCAATATTTACTCAGCCGCTTTGCCAGCCAAATGGCTGGCAAAATTAACGTTACCCATTTAAGAAGGCAACGCCCGGGTTGATTGGCACGAAACCGCTTCCCCCGCACCCCCTCTTCGGGGGATGACGATTTTGCTAATCGTTTCATCAAAAAGCGCAAGGTTGGCCATCGCCGCGAATATTGATCGGTATCAAAATGCGTGCCCTTTCTTCAGACCAGGAATGACGCGAAGGATGTAAAAGCCGGAACGCCGCAATCGCGTCCGGAAATATCTTGAGGTGGACGAGCCTGAAGCGAAACACCGAAACCTTGGATCAGAACTAAAGTGGCGGGATCAGCTTCATAGGGCTCCAGGCGTAAAAACACCCCAAAGGGAACTTACGTTCGCCCGGTTAGCGTCTATAAAGATAAAATTAAAGCGTTTTCTAAAAGTACGGCGCGATCAGGCGCCGGCCAAGCCGGATTCATGGTCGAGCGCCGGGAGGTCTTAAAGTTCGTCCTTGGCGGGATGGCAGGCGGAATCGCCGCCCGCGCCGGCATCGCCTCGCCGGCCAATGTCGCGATCCCTTCCGCCGCGCAGGAGGCTCCCCCGGGCTTCGCCTTAGGCGAACCATCGCCGTTCGATCCAAACATGGTCACCGACGCCGCCAGAGCCCTGTCGAAACAGCCATTCAAACCGCTTCCGGCCGGCATCCCGGAAGTGTTTCGCGACCTTGGCTACGAACAATATGCGGCCATTCGGGAACGCCCGGGGAGCGCGATCTGGGCCCCAGACAATACCGGCTTCGCGATCGAGCCATTACATCGCGGGTTCATCTTTTCGACCCCGATGGAAATCAATCTTGTCGCGGAAGGTAAAGCCCGCCGCGTCATTTATGATCCGGCGCTGTTTGACTTCGGCAAGCTCGCCGTCCCCAAAAGCCTCGGCGACATAGGTTTTTCCGGTTTTCGCGTGCTCGCGCAAGGCCAAGACGGCTTTTCCGAACTCGCCATTTTCCAAGGTGCAAGTTTTTTTCGCGCCGTGGCGCCCGGCCAAACCCTCGGCACCATGGCAAGGGCCATGTCGATCAAGACCGCCGATCCGCGCGGCGAGGAATTTCCGGCATTCCGCACGGTTTGGATCGAACGTCCGACGCTCGCCGCCGGCACGCTCGTCATGCACGCGCTGATCGGTTCGGAAAGCGTGACCGGCGCTTACCGGTTTACCATTCGACCCGGCGAAGCCACGATCATAGACACGGAATGTGCTCTCTTCGCCAGGGCGGCGGTCGATAATTTGGGCCTCGCCACGATGAGCGCGACCCATCTCTCCGGACCGATCGACGAGCGCCGCAGTGACGATCTGCGTCCGAGCGTGAGCGAGGTAAGCGGTCTCCAGATGTTGACCGGCAAGGGGGAGTGGCTATGGCGGCCGGTCGCGAATCGCGACACGTTGCAAATTTCGACCTTCGTCGATGAAAATCCGCGCGGGTTCGGCTTTCTTCAACGTGACCGCAATTTCGATCATTACCAGGACGACGATCAGCACTTCGAGACCCGCCCCTCGCTCTGGATTGAACCGATCGGCGACTGGTCCGCGGGCGGCGTTCAACTCGTCGAAATTCCCTCCGAATCCGAGACCAACGACAATATTATCGGCTATTGGAACCCGAAGCAGCCGCTTGCCGCCGGAAGCGAAACGTTTTTCGCTTATCGGCAGTTCTGGTGCTGGACCCCGCCGGAGCCGCCGCCGCTGGCAATCGCCACCCAGTCGCGTTCGGGGCGGGGTTCATCGCCGAAGCGCCGCCGTTTTATGGTTGAATTCGCCGGCGAAATTTTGGGCCTCCCGCAAAACGCCGAAGCGATGAAGCCAAATTTGAACGCTTCACCGGGATCGCAAACCGCGGTTCGAACATTTACCTCGGCGGACAAAAAATCCGTCCGGATCTTGTTCGAACTCGATCCTGGGAACGAAGCCTTTTCGGAACTGCGCCTTGTGCTAGAGGCCGCTGGCAAACCCATAAGCGAGACTTGGCTTTATCGATGGACGCTCTAAGCAATTCGCAGCCAACTGGGCCGGTGGTGACGCAGCTGCGCGACGAAGCGCCCACGCCCGACGCCTTCGCCTGCATGCCCCCCGAAGCGCCGCTCGCGATGCCGGTGCAAAGCCTTTCCCAGTTCAACCGCGCCGAGGCCCACAAGAATATTACCCGCCACCCGGTTTTTGGCAGCATGCTGGCGCGGCTTTTTGTGTTCGGCGGCGGCCTGGGCTTGACCGTCTACGGTGCGGGTGAAATGTATAAGGTAGTAGAGGTTGGCGGAGTCACGCCCCTCGAATGGGCGCTTCTTTTTCTTTTCGTTGCCAATTTTTCCTGGATCGCGCTCGCCTGCACCAGCGCCGTTGCGGGTTTTATCTGGCTCTTGTTTTTCGCGGAAAAGCCATCCTTACCGCCGGTTGCGTTGCATAACCGCACGGCGATCGTCATGCCAGTCTACAATGAGACGCCGGCGCGCGTCTTTGGCGCGGTCGCGGCGATGTTCGAGGAGGTCGAGGCGAGCGGTCTCGGCCGCGCGTTCGAATGGTTTTTTCTCTCCGACACGACTGATCCAGAAATTTTTGTCGCCGAAGAGCAAACCTTCCTTGCGGAGCGGGAAAAGCTTGGCCCTGGCTGCCGCCTGTTCTACCGGCACCGGCCAAGGAACCTCAATCGAAAGTCCGGTAATATCGAGGATTTCCTCACCCGCTGGGGCGGCCGCTACGAGCATATGGTGGTGCTCGACGCCGACAGCTTGATGGCCGGCCATACCATTATCGCGCTCGCCGCGGCGATGGAAGCGGACGCCGACGCGGGCATTATCCAAACGCGCCCGCTGATCGTCAATCGCAACACATTATTCGCTCGCCTCCAGCAATTCGCGGCGCGCATCTACGGGCCGGTGATCGCCGCCGGCGTCTCGGTCTCGATGGGGCGCGACGGCAATTACTGGGGCCATAACGCGATCGTTCGCACCAAGGCGTTCGCCGCGCATTGCGGCTTGCCGGTTTTGCGCGGGCGTCCTCCGTTCGGCGGCCATATCCTCAGCCATGATTTTGTCGAGGCGGCATTGATCCGGCGCGCCGGTTATGCCGTCTATATGCTGCCAAACCTTGGCGGCAGCTACGAAGAGTGTCCACCCTCGCTCATCGATGTTTCGACGCGCGACCGGCGTTGGTGTCAGGGCAATCTCCAGCATTTGCGGATACTGCCCGCGAAAGGCTTGCATCCGATGTCGCGGCAACATTTCGTGACCGGCATCATGGCCTATGTCGCGTCGCCGCTGTGGATGGCGCAGCTCGTCGTCGGTATCGTGCTCGTCCTCCAGGCAAGCTACATCAGGCCGGAATATTTCACGAGCGCCTTCACCTTGTTCCCAACTTGGCCGAGGTTCGATCCGCAGAGATCGCTCGAACTTTTCGCGCTCACCATGACGGTTCTCCTGTTGCCAAAGATATTCGGTGTGGCGCTTGCCTTAACGGAAACCGCGACCCGGCGCGGCGCCGGCGGCGCGATCAGGCTCGTTTTGTCAGCGGCCTTCGAAATCGTCATGTCGGCGCTGCTCGCTCCGATCATGATGCTGATCCAGTCAGGTCACGTCATGCGTTTCGCATTCGGCTTCGATACCGGCTGGGACCCGCAACGGCGCGACGACGGCTCAATTCCATTCGCCGCCATCGTCGCGCGCCACCGCTCGCAAGTCGCGATGGGCGTTTTGTCCCTCGTTGCCGGCATCTCGATCTCGCCTTCGCTCGTCGCCTGGATGTCGCCGACGATCCTCGGCCTCCTCCTGGCGATTTTTTTGTCTTGGGGCACCGGCCTTCTCAGCGTCGGCGTCGCCCTGCGCCGCGCCGGTCTCTTGATCACTCCGGAAGAGCAGATAACGCCGCCCGTCGTCGCGCGTGCCAATTTCTTGGCAAACGAGCCTGTCTGGTTCGATGGCGAAGCCTTGAGCGGGCTTCACGCGCTTTATGCCGATCCGCGGTTCCGCGCGTTCCATGTGGCCTGCCTGCCACGCCGTCAAAATCGCCGGAACGGCGATATTTCGCCGGAATGGGCGCTCGCCGATGCGAAGCTCTCGGAGGCCGGAACCATCGATGAGGCGATTTCCTGGCTCCGGCCGGAGGAACGCATGGCGATTTTGCAGGATCGAGCGCTCATCGCCCGTTTGGCGCTATTGCCCAAAGAGCCGCCGGAAGCGATCGCCGCGGCCGGGTGATTTCCGCGAGCTGCCGGTTTCGCGCACCGCGCCTTCAGACAACGCGCGTAGAGTCGGGGGATCGATTGGATCGAGGTCAGCGCGGTCGGGCGCAAGGAGCGCGGATCAATCACCACTGTTGAGCCGGCGCCACGACGCTTGTCAACCATTGTTCGTTTCTTTAAGGAATCGGCGCCCATATTGAAGTTGGAGACCTATGGCCGACGTCAACGTCTTGATCGCTTTTTATTCCCGCACCGGCGTGACCGAAGCGCTCGCCAAGGCCATTGCCGAGGGGGCGGAGCGGCAAGGCGCCGAGGTTCGCCTGCGCCGCGCGCGGGAATTCGTGGCCCCAGAGATAATGGCGAAGGCCACAGGATGGGCGGAAGCCGCTGACGCGATGAATGAGCGCCACCCCGCGCCGAGTACCATGGACGCCGAGTGGGCCGACGCGATCGTGTTAGGAACGCCGACGCGCTTCGGCACGGTCTCGTCCGAACTCAAGGCCTATATCGATAGTCTCGGCGGTCTTTGGGTCCAGGGCAAATTGAACGGCAAGGCAGGCGCGGTGTTCTGCTCCACGTCGACGACGCACGGCGGCACGAAACGACCTTGCTCTCGATGTATAATCCTTTGGCGCATCTCGGCTTTATTATCGTTCCGGCAGGCTATGCGGATGCTTCCCTATACAAAGCCGGGACACCTTACGGCGCGAGCTCGGTTTCCAACAATCAGGCAACGCCGCCCAGTGCCGATGACCTCGAAGTCGCACGTTTTCAGGGCCGCCGGGTGACAGAAGTCGCCAAGGCGTTGAAACATTCTGGGGTAAAGTGAAAGCAAGCTTTGCGCCGCGATCGGCGCCCCGATCGGCGAGCCCGAAGGCTCGCGGAGCATTTTCTATTTGACCGCACGCCAAACAGGAAAGCTCGCGCGACTCATTCCGAACCCTTGATTTATCGCATTTTGACGCGAACCGGTATTCCCTTCGCTGAAATGCTCTGGGACACGATTGTTTCGCGTGAAACAAGCCGCTCTTTCGGTTTTTTGCCTGCGGCATGACATTTCTCAGAAAATCTGCGACGTTTCGTCGGTCATGCTCCAAAACGCGAGCGCCTTCGGCAAGAGGCGGGGACGATGCTCCGGAAAGGACGGGTCATGTTCGACAGCGTCACAGTGACGGCCGCGGCCCGCCTTCACCTCGGATTTCTCGATATGAACGGCGGACTTGGCCGCCGTTTCGGGGGCCTCGGGCTTGCGATCGACCGTCCAGCGACCCGCCTGACAATCCGCCGCGCGCCGGCGGCGGCGGTCGAGGGAGTGGAGGCGGAGCGCGCGGCGCGCCATCTCGCTCTTCTCGCGCGCCACTTCGGCCTGACAGATGACTATAGCTTGACTATTCACGAAGCCATTCCCGCGCATGCGGGCCTGGGCTCCGGGACCCAACTCGCGCTTGGCATCGCCGCTGCACTGCGGTGCCTCGAACGCATCCCGGTGGATGTGTCGAGCGATGCGCTCCTGCTGCGGCGAGGCGCGCGTTCCGGGATTGGCTTGGGCCTTTTCGAGCACGGCGGTTTCATTGTCGATGGCGGGCGCGGCGCGCGGACCGCGATGCCCCCCGTCGTCGCCCGCATGGATTTCCCGCCACAATGGCGGGTGATTGTCGTCCTCGACCCGCGAACCGAAGGCATGCACGGCGGCGACGAGCAAGCCGCCTTCGCGCGCCTCGCCGATTTGGAAGCCGCCCCAGCCGCGGAAATCTGCCGGCTTGTTCTCATCAAGGCGTTGCCGGCGCTGGCCGAACACGATATCGGTTCGTTCGGCGACGCGATCGCGCGTCTCCAGGAGATCGCCGGGGACTATTTCGCCCCCGCCCAAGGCGGCGCGCCCTACGCGAGCGCCGCCGTAGCGCGGGTGATGGAGGACCTGCGACGGCATGGCGCGGGAGGAACCGGCCAGTCGTCCTGGGGGCCGACCGGCTTCGCCTTCGCCGCGGACGCGTCTGAGGCGCGGCGCTTGTGCGATCTCACCCAGGAAAAAGCCGCCGCGTGGGGGCTGGACATGGCCATATGTAAAGGAGTTAATCACGGCGCGCTCGTCGAGGGAAAAACCCTCGTTGCCATCAAGTAGCGGCAAAAAGACCGGGGAGGACACGTGGCCACGAAGAACATTTTGCACATGCTCACTCCGCTCCGGCACATGAGCCCTTTCGACGTGAATATGGCGCTCGACGCAGGATTTGATTCCGTCACTACTTATACCGGCGTCACTCTCGATGACATCGCGCCGTTGGTGCAGGACGCCATGTTTTCGCGGTCGCCGAGGGACGCCGTCCATACCGGAGTTTTCATCGGCGGCAAGGATGCCGTGCTCGCGCTAGACATGCTCGAACAATTGCGCAAGACACTTTTGAAGCCGTTCGAGATTTCCGCCTTTGCCGACCCCGCTGGGTCATTTACCACCGCTGCGGCGATGGTCGCGTGCGTGGAGAAAATCCTCAAACAAAAGAATGCTAAGGCGCTGGGCCAGACGAAAATCCTAGTCTTCGGAGCGACCGGCCCGGTCGGCTACACGTCCGGCGTTATCGCCGCGTCGGAGGGCTCCGACGTGACGCTCGCCGGACGCGAGTTGAGCCGTGTGAACGCCAAGGCGGACGAGATCAAGCAGAGATTTGGCCTTGATGTCCACGCCGTCCAAGCAAAAACGCCGGAGGAGATTTCCGCGGCGCTAGCCGGAAAGGAAGTTGCAGTTTGCGCGGCGGCGGCGGGAGTGCAACTTCTCTCCGCAACGACGCTTGCGGCGGCCAAATCCCTGCTCGTCGTAGCCGACGTCAACGCCGTCCCGCCGTCGGGTGTCGAAGGTCTCGATCCCACGGCGAACGGTGTCGAACTGGCCGGCGGCGTTTTGGGGATTGGATCGCTCGCCATCGGCAATGTGAAATATAAAACGGAATCTGAATTGTTCCATCGCATGGCGGCTTCCTGCAAGGCAATCAGCCTCGATTTTCGCGATGCCTTCACTCTTGCGCGCGATATCGCCTGAGCCTGGGGCCGCGATTTTGATCGCGGCGCCTTCGGGGCGGGCGTTGGCGGCGGCCGCGCGACGGGCTGGATATAGGCCGCTCCTCGCCGATTTTTTCGACGATTCGGATACCCGCGGCTTCTGCGCCGCCAACCGGCTTATCGAGGGCGGTCTCGCCTCCGGATTTGAGGGCGAGAGCCTGATTGCCACGCTCGAAGCGCTCGCCCAAGGGGAGGCGCCTTGCGGTCTCGTCTACGGTGCGGGATTCGAGGATCGCGCTTGGCTCCTGGAGGCGCTCGCGCGGCGCTGGACGCTCTTCGGCAACCCGCCCGAGGTGGTACGAAGCGTGAAGGATCCAGTTCGATTGGCGGAGCTTTGCGCCGTTCTGAACATTCCGCATCCTAGGATCAGCCCGCGCATGCCGAGAGACCGTCAGCATTGGCTTGTCAAAAGCGCGGGCGGATCGGGCGGATGCCATGTCGCGCCGGCCGGAACACTCCAGGCGGAAGGCGAGAAAATTTACTTCCAGCGCATCGCCGCGGGCGAGCCTATTTCGATCCTGTTTCTTGGCGATGGAGCCAAAGCGCGGGTCGTGGGACTGAGCCGTCAATGGGCGGCGCCGGCACCGGGTCAACCCTTTCGTTTCGGCGGCAGCCTTCGCCCGGCCGGTCTGCCGCCGGGGCTGGAAACCCGGCTGCGGCGCGCGGCGGAAGCGATAACGGCGGCGAGCGGGCTCCGCGGTCTCAACAGCATCGATTTTCTTGTCGAAGACAGCGAATACACGCTTATCGAAGTCAATCCGCGGCCGGGCGCGACCCTCGACATTTTCGAAGATCGCCGCGGCTCGCTTTTCCGGGCCCATATTGATGCCTCCCTCGGCCGCCTGCCGCGGCGCCCGCTCGAATTTGCTGGCGCCGCAGCGGCGGGAATAGCCTATGCCGGGCGCGAAATCTCCTCCATGCCGGAATTCGACTGGCCAAATTGGACGTCGGACCGGCAGAAAGCGCGGAGCGGGTTGCGGCCGTACGACCCTTTGTGCACGATAAAGGCCCGCGCGGCAAAGCCCGCGCGCGCTCGGTCGCTTGTCGTTGCGCGGACCAAATTGATTCTCGGCAGACTTGAACATATCCAAACTAAAAACGCCAACCGTGGGAAGGGAATCGCACCTTGAGTATGAGCGGTCTGAGTATCAACACGCTGGCCGGACAAGCGGTGGACCGGATGATCGCGAGCGCGGCCCGATTGCGGGTCGCGGTTTCCAAAGGCGAAGTGGGCGAGACGATTATCGACGCGGGCCAAAATGCGCGGGGCGGAATTGAAGCAGGCCTAGCGATCGCCGAAATTTGCCTTGGCGGAATGGGAACCGTCGAGATCGCGCCGACCGGCGCCAATCCGAAATGGCCGTTCGAACTTTGCGTTCGGTCAACCGATCCTGTGATCGCCTGTCTTGCCAGCCAATATGCGGGCTGGGCGCTTTCGCATGGCGAGGGGAAATCGGCATTTTTCGCGCTCGGCTCCGGTCCAGGCCGGGCGCTCGCGCGCAAGGAGCCCTTGTTTGCGGAGCTGGAGTATCGCGACAGCGCATCCCGCGCGACTCTCGTTCTTGAGTCTAGCCGGGCGCCGCCCCGCGAAATCGCCGAAAAAGTCGCGCATGATTGTGGCGTCCCGCGCGAAAATATCACCTTCATTTTTGCGCCCACGCAAAGTCTCGCGGGCGCCGTTCAGGTCGTCGCGCGCGTGCTCGAAGTCGCGCTGCATAAGGCGCATGAACTCAAATTTCCGCTGTCGCGCATCATCGACGGCTTGGCTTCGGCGCCGCTTTGCCCACCGCATCCCGACTTCGTTCAAGCCATGGGACGCACCAACGACGCAATCATCTATGGTGGAAAGGCGCATCTTTTCGTGACCGGACCCGCCGCGGAGGCAATGGCGCTTGCCGAAAAGCTCCCAAGCACGACGTCGCGCGATCATGGCCGCCCCTTCGCCGAGGTGTTCAAGGTCTACAAAGGCGATTTTTATTCGATCGACCCGATGCTGTTCAGTCCCGCGCGCGCTATCGTGACCGCCGTTGAAACCGGCGAAACTTTTCACGCGGGCGAGATCGATCAAGCATTGCTCGATGTTTCCTTTGGATAGTCTGCTCGCTGCGCGCAAAGCCACCGGCGGAGCCAAAATCGCCCTGGCTATCGATATATACGATTGGCATGCGCGGGATTTGACGGCGGCTTTCGCGCGCGCTGGCGTGGTCGCCGTTCCGGTCCGGCTGTCGCAATGCGGGTTCGACACAAGGCGGCCTAGCGGCCTCGTCATTCCGGGCTTTGGCGCGGATTTGCCGGACGCGATGTTTGTGCGCGCGATTGGATCGGGCAGTTTCGAAAGCGTGACCCTGCGCCTTGACGTGTTGCACGTCCTTGGCGACCTCGGCGTGCCGGTTTTAAATTCGGCGCGAACCGTGGAAATATGCGTCGACAAGGGAGCGACGAGTTTCGCACTCGCCCGCAATTCGATTCCGACGCCGGCGACCTGGACGGTCCAATCCGAGCTGGCCGCGCGCCAGATCGCGCGGCGCGAGGCGGGGCGCGGCCCGCTTGTTTTAAAGCCCCTGTTTGGCGCACAAGGATACGGCTTGAGACTGATCCGGCGCGAAGACGATCTGCCGCCGGTCGAGGCCGTGGATGGCGTCTACTATCTGCAACGATTCGTCGCGGTCGTAGGAGACGGCTTTCGCGACCTCCGGCTGTTCGTGTCGGAGGGCAAGGTCGTCGCTGCGATGACGCGCCATGCGGTCCAGTGGATTACCAATGTCAAACTCGGAGCGCGGCCGGAATGGTTCGAGCCGGATGCCGCAACGGTTGCTCTTGCGTTGCGCGCGGCGGCGGCGGTTGGCGCCGATTTTGCCGGAGTGGACATGATTCGCGATGCGGCGGATACTCTTCAGGTTCTCGAAGTCAACAGCATGCCAGGCTGGCGCGGCTTGCAGAAGGTCGCGCCATTTTCCATCGCCGACCGCCTGGCTGGCGGCCTCTTGACGCGAATTGGATCGCCCAGGGCGGAGGCCGCCTTGTGAACGAAATCGCCGGGGCTTTCATCGCCGCGTGCCGCGACGAGATCGAGGCCCCGAAGCCCGGCAATGTCCATGTTTTCGCCGATGGCCACGGCATGACGGCTGATGATTTCTTGCGCAGCGCCGAAGCGGCCGCCCCCGCCTTGAGCAATTCCGCGTTGGCGGTTGGCGCACGCGTTCTGGCAGCCGTGGAGGCCACCTTCGCGGCGGTGGGGATGAACACTAATCTCGGCATCGTTCTCCTCTGCGCGCCACTCGCCGCCGCCGCGCAGAGGGGCGGGGACCTTCGCGAGGGAGTGAAACAGACGGTTGCCGGATTGACCCGCCTGGACGCCGAAGCCGCGTTCAAAGCCATCCTTCGCGCCGCGCCCGCGGGGCTCGGCACGGCGTTTCGCCACGATGTCCGTGGCCCGGCCGAAGGCACGCTTTTGGCGGCGATGCGCGACGCCGCCGGACGAGACCGGGTGGCTTTCCAATATGCTTCTGATTTCACGGACATATTCGAAACCGGGCTGGGCGCTCTCGCGCTTGCGCGGGTCAGGCGCTGGCCGGCGCCCTGGCCGGTGGCCGCCGTCTATCTGGCGTTTCTGGCGGGCTTTCCCGACAGCCACATCGCGCGCAAAAATGGTCCGGAAGCGGCGGCAAGAGTTCAAATCGAGGCACTGGAAGCGCGAAAACGATTCATGAACGCCGGAAATCCGGCGGAAACGCTGCAAGATCTCCTGAGTTTCGACCGGCGTCTCAAGGCCCGCGGGCTAAATCCAGGAACCAGCGCGGATCTCACCGTCGCGAGTGTTTTCGCGGACAGGCTAACTCGCATCTTGATCAACCGGCACAATAATGGTTGAGTGCTCGACGGTGGAAATCTCCACCGCATCCCGCCCGGCCAAATGTCTGGCGTTGACGGCAACGTTATTCGCCGGCATGTGTCGAACTCCTTCGACGGCAATTCGGAGCAGGTTTCTCCAGGGAGGATTTAACTATGGGGCTCTTAAGCATGGCCAAGATAAACAAGCTCTGCGTCGGCGAATCACTCGTCGGCGACGGCAACGAAATCGCTCACATCGACCTCATCATGGGACCGCGCGGCAGCGCCGCCGAAACGGCGTTTGCCAATGCGCTTACCAACAACAAGGATGGTTTCACCGCACTGCTCGCTCTCGTCGCGCCGAACCTGATGTGCAAGCCCGCGACCATCCTCTATAATAAAGTGACGATCAAGAATGCGACGCAGGCCGTGCAGATGTTCGGCCCGGCCCAGCACGCCGTCGGCAAGGCTGTTGCCGACAGTGTCGCGGCGGGCGTTATCCCCGTGGCCGAAGCCGACAATCTGTTCATTTGCGTCGGCGTGTTCATCCATTGGGACGCCAAGGACAACCAGAAAATTCAGGACTTCAACTATCAGGCCACGAAAGAGGCAATCGCGCGTGCCGTTGCTGGCGAACCGACACCCGCCCATGTCGTCGCTCAGCGCAATGTCGCGAAGCATCCTTTCGCGCCAAACTGAGCGGCCGCGAGAACCAACAACATAAAGGGGCCTTGGCCCCTTTTTATTTTGCGTCTCCGGCGCCCTTCGATGCGGCGGCGGCTATATCGGCACCGGCCAAACGGCCATCGTGCAGCGCGGAAGCAACGAGGACTCCGCTTATGCCCGCTTGTTGCAGCCGCATGAGATCGGAGGCGCCGCGTAGGCCACCCGCGGCATAAAGCATGACATCCGGCGCGCGGCGTTTAATCTCCGCGAGACGATCCATGTCTGGTCCCGCGTCGCCGCCGACGCGCGCCAGCGTCATGACGATCACGCGCGCGGGCCACAGATGCGGCGCATCGCAAAGCCCTTTTGGACCGAGAAAGCTGTCGCCGCGATAGTCGAGCGACAAAACGATACGGCCGTCCGTGGCAAGTTCCTCGAGCACCATGTGGCCAGCCAGGGATTCGCTTCCAAGAACGAGATGCGCGCGCTTGTGGCGAGCGAGCCACGAACGTGCCTCCCTGCCGTCACGCACGCCGGCATCGACCCAAAAAGCGACGTCCGGAAAAGCCGTGCTTAGCGCGTCGAGACTTTGGTCTTGGCTGCCGCGCATTTCGATTCGATCGAGATCGGCCACATAGATTGTGCGAAAAGGGTGAACCGTCAAAAACCCGGCGACAACGTCAAGCGGCGCGCTCGTTCGCGCGAGCGGAGTTACGATCGGCGCATAGGAATGGCGCGAACCATGACGGGCGCGGACGACCACGCCACCCTTCAAGTCGATCACAGGAATGACTTCGATTGCACGCTCGGGCATCATTTAGCATAACCAAGTCCCGCCCGGATGATTATATATACCCCGGCTCATTGAAGATCCGGGAGAAATTTCTTGCGTTTTCCGGTTGGACGGATTCTGTTGCGCGCATGATCCAGTTAGGCTTCCTCACCAAAGAAGGTCGCGATAAGCTGATCGCCTTGGCGTGGGACGGCTCGGCGGCGCATCGGCTGGCGCGACGGGCGACTGCGCTCGTTCTTTTGAATGAAGGGGGGAGCTGTGAACAAGCCACCCATGCGCTGCTTCTAGACGGCGACACGATCCGCGGCGGGCGAAGGCTTTTTGAACAACGCGGGATCGAAGGCCCGACAAGCCTCGATGAGGGCGGGAGCGCCAGCTATCTGACCGCCAAGCAAGAAGACAATTTGACGGCGTGGGTTGGCGCGACGCTGCCTCGCTCGACGCGTCAGATTGGCGCCTTTATCAAGAAGGAATTCGGCCACGTCGATGAAAGCCGCTTGGAGCTGATCGCGCTCTCGCATCGTCTGGGTCTCGAATACCACAAGCCGGACGTGATCCCGCGCAAGCTCCACAAGGCAATTATTGACGAGACCGCGACGCTGCCCGCCGATCCGCGCTCGTGAAGGGTGAGAAATATTTGCATGTCAGACGCCGCCAGCCTGCTTGATGATAACCGCGAGCCCGTGGCACGTCCGCGCCATCCGGAAAAAGCACATCGGGCCGACCAGCCGGTGGCGCGCAAGCCCGCCTGGATCAGGGTCAAGGCGCCGGGCTCGCCGCAATGGGACGCGACACGAAAAATTGTCAGGGAGCATGGGCTCGTGACCGTCTGCGAGGAAGCGGGCTGCCCCAACATCGGCGAGTGCTGGGGAAAGAAACACGCGACCTTCATGATCATGGGCGACACCTGCACGCGCGCCTGCGCCTTCTGCAATGTCAGGACCGGGCTCCCCCGCGCACTCGATCCCGCCGAGCCCCCCCGCGTCGCCGAGGCGATCAAAAAGCTGGGGCTTGCCCATGCCGTCATAACCTCCGTCGATCGCGACGATCTTGACGACGGCGGAGCAGAGCATTTCGCGAGAGTGGTCGCGGCGATCCAAGCAGTGAGCCCAACCACCACGATCGAGGTCTTGACCCCGGATTTTCTGCGCAAACAAGGCGCGCTCGAGAGGGTCGTTGCGGCCAAGCCCCACGTGTTCAATCATAATCTCGAGACGGTCGCGTCCAAATATCTCGAGGTTCGGCCTGGCGCGCGTTATTTCCACTCGATCAGGCTTCTCCAGCGCGTCAAGGAAATCGATCCCGGAATCTTCACCAAATCCGGCATGATGCTGGGGCTCGGCGAGAAGCGGCATGAAGTGCTGCAGCTGATGGACGATCTGCGCACCGCGGACGTCGATTTTCTGACGATTGGCCAGTATCTGCAGCCGACAAGAAAGCATCATGAGGTCGTGCGCTTTGTGCCCCCGGACGAATTTGCCTCTTACGCCGAAGTCGCGCTCGCCAAGGGTTTTCTCTTGGTCTCCGCATCGCCCTTGACCCGATCATCGCATCACGCCGGCGACGATTTCGCCAGGCTGAAAGCGCGGCGGCTGGCCTTGCGGGAGCGGCTTTGAGCGGTTAGAGCATGCGGACTCCACCGGAAGCAGCTTTCAACCACGCGACGCCACTTTTTTCCAAATCCCATGCTGTAAGCGCGCATGCATTCGTTCCATACTACCCACCACGTCCGTCATGGCGCCTCCGAAATGTTCGAGCTGGTCGCCGACATCGAAATCCTATCCGCGATTCGTGCCGCTTTGCCGCGCTTTGCGGGTCCGCCGGCGTGACGAAAACGATGGGAGACTAATGCTCATTGCAGATATGGAGGTCGGCTACAAGGCAATCCGCGAGACCTTCACGAGCCGTGTTACCTGCGAGCGCTCGCAGCATAAGATTCTCGTCGAATATATCGACGGACCGTTCAAGAATCTCGAAAACCGCTGGACATTTCTTGATCGAGATGAAGGCAGAACCTGCCTCGTCGACTTCCGTATCGCCTATGAATTCAAGAGCCGTGCGCTGGGTCTCCTCATGGGCGGAATGTTCGACGCGGCCTTTCGAAAATTCGCCGAAGCTTTCGAAGATCGCGCCGATATTGTCTATGGCAAGGCCCCCTGACGTTAGAGGACAATCGAAAATTCTCCTTGCGCCTGCGCGTCAACCCGCCGCTTCGAGAAGCAGCTCGATCGCCATGGCGATCGCGGCGGAACGCACGCCGTCGCGGCCAAGGTCTCCGAAACGTTTTTCGACGGCGACGATGGCGCCGCCTCTCCGTGCGAGGCCAAAATGCACGAGGCCGACGGGTTTTCCAGGCGACCCTCCGCCGGGCCCCGCGATTCCGGTGATCGAAAGCGTCATGTCGGCCACGGAATGCGCGAGGGCACCTGCCGCCATAGCCCGCGCGGCCTCCTCGCTGACCGCGCCGAAGTCTTCCAAAATCCGCGGCGAAACCCCGAGACATTCGATTTTCGCCGCATTGGAATAGGTGACGAAGCCGCGCTCGAAAACGTCGGATGACCCAGGTATGGCGGTAATCAAGGCCGCCACGAGGCCCCCCGTACATGACTCGGCGGTTGCCACGGTAAGCCCCCTGGTGCGGCAGGATGCAATGAGGTTCGCCGCGTGGCTCAAGAATACGTCAGGGAACATCAGTGGGTTTCCGGCGCGAGGGGTTACGCCCGAAACCACGGATGAGCAAGCAAGTTCCCGGACTGAAAGCTTCGTCTTGGCGAAGAGTCCATCCTTGGGCCGTGCCTCAACTATAATAAACTATACCAGCAGCATTAGGGAATGACCGATGCCCCGTATCGTGTGGCAATTGAGCTTTGGCACCGCGGCGAGAGCGTTTCACGCGACGCAACACGCTCGCGGCCGGCGCCCACGCCGCGTTTGGGCGGGATCATCGCTCTTGGCCGTTTGGGCCGACCAATCAGGGGGTGTCACTCACACTCGATCACGCTAGGGGCGGAGCAAAACCACGCCGGCATGCGTCCAAGCATACGAATCTAATAGGAATCTATAGCGGCAGGAGCGTAACTCGCGTTTTCGGCCCTGGCGTCATTCAAACGTATGATGCCGAGTTCGAGCGATTTCACATTTTTGAAAAGTCAGGCGCCGCCCGGCGAACCGGGCAAGGCGGTCTCGAAGAACCGGCGGATGAGTTCCGTTTGGCGAGTGGTTCCGGTTTTCTTGCGGGGCGAGCGACAAAATAGCGAAGATTCCATCCTTGGGCCGTGCTTTAACTATAACATATAATGCCAGCGGCATTAGGGGATATTCGCTCTTGTCAAGAGCCGAGCAAATCCCCGCCAGTATACGGCGCGGGCATAGAGTTCTTCTCGCCACGTCCGCGACCGGGAGCGCCGCCCGGGCGGGCCAACAGTCTCCGCGCGGCGGAGGTCGAATGCGTCGGCGTGCAAGGCCCTACGCCCTTGAACGCCCGAAATCCGGCGAAGAGCCGAAATATTTCCTATCGCTTGGGCAATCAAGGGCTCATAACACCGGCAATACCGTCCCCCGGCGCCAATTTGCCCCCTTGAGCCTTCCTTCCCGGTTATATATATTTATCCTTCGGTTCTCCCGCCCAGCTTGTTGAGAGGTTGCGATGAGTTCACCAACGAAACGGTCAGACAGTGGGATACCCGTCGGCCGGCTACTCATCATCCTCAGCGTCTTCGCCATCCCTGGCCTCGTCTACCTAGGGGTCTTTCGTATCGCCGGTAGGGTCAAAATAGTCGACATCCCGATTGTCGGGGAGTGGCAAGCCCCCGACAAGACGTGGCGCATTGTGTTTCGTCCGGACAAGACACTTGTGAGCTCCACGAGTCCTTCGCAACCGAGTGCTTCGCAAGCATGGACTTCGGGAGCGGGCACGTACTCGGTGGATTATTTCGGCACGTTGTGGGTAAAGCTGAACAATGGCAAGATATACTCGGCGGCCTTGACAGAGGAGAATCCCAACCGGTTCGACCTCATTGAATCCGACACCCTAGTGCCGACCGTTTTCGAAAAGGTGCCGCCGTCAAAGTCAAAGCCGCCGGATTCGCCGAAGGAACCCCCGGGCTAGCGAATGATCTTATCCGAAAACTCCGCAACTTTTTTAAGATCATGTTCTCATACGTGGATAGCGCTTCGTGGCATGCGATTGGCGGCAAGGCGCGGGCGCCAACTGTCACGGCCGATGGCGTCGAAGACGCGCGTGGCGATAATGCCTGTCGCCTTGAGGCCCCAGCTTGACGCAATTGCCGGCCCGGTCGTGTAGCCGACGACCCCGCCAGCGACCAACCCGATCGGGCCGCCGACCAAGACGCCGGCCAGTGCGCCCATCGCGCCGTCGCCAAGCCGCTCCTGGGCCTTCGCAAAGGAAGGCAGAAAGGATATTCCCGCGAACGTGGCCACAACCAAAAACCGCTTCATCGTGAGATGCTCTCGCGAACTTTAAGGCGTCCCCATGGCGCACCCTCGCGTCCATGCGCTCCCTGCCTTGGCATCGCGAGGAAAATAAGAAAAGGCCGTGTTCTTATCCGGGCGTTCGCGGGCGCCGAATTCATCGGCGATGAGTCGTGGCTCGCCGGTGCGAGCATATGCCGTCCTCCTCTGGGATCAGCTTATGCGGTCGTCTCGAAAATTCTTTAGCCGTGGCCGGAAAGCCGCTCGATCATCGCGCCGCAGGCGCCGAGCTTTTCCTCGATATGTTCGAAGCCGCGGTCGAGATGATAAACACGATTAACCATTGTTTCGCCTTCGGCGGCAAGCGCCGCGATGACGAGCGACACGGACGCGCGAAGATCCGTCGCCATCACCGGCGCGCCTTGGAGTTCCTCTACCCCTTCGATCACGGCGGCATCGCCGTCGAGCCTTATGTGGGCGCCGAGCCGGACCAATTCCTGAACATGCATGAACCGGTTTTCAAAAATTGTCTCGGTGATCCTCGACGAGCCCTTGGCCTTGGTCATCACGGCCATGAATTGGGCCTGCAAATCGGTTGGAAAGCCGGGAAACGGCGCAGTGGCGATGTCGACCGGCGCGATGCCGGCGCCGTTGCGCTGCACGCGGAGCCCTTCGTTGTTTGCCGAAATTTCCGCGCCGGAGCGTTCGATTGCTTCGATCGCGCTCGCCAAAAGGCTTGGGCTCGCGCCCGCCAGCATTACATCGCCGCCGGCCATGGCGACGGCCATCGCATAGGTGCCAGCTTCGATTCGGTCGGGCAACACGACGTGGCGTGCCCCCGAGAGGCTGCCGGCGCCCTCGATCTCGACCACGGATTGCCCGGCTCCCTTGATCCTCGCGCCCATCTTGTTGAGGCAATCCGCAAGATCGACAATCTCCGGCTCGCGCGCCGCATTGACCAGAAGCGTATGGCCGACGGCGAGCGATGCGGCCATGAGCGCGGTATGGGTGCCGCCGACGGTCGCCTTCGGAAAATGGATCTCGGCACCAGTTAGTCCCTTGCGCGCCTTGGCATGGACATAGCCCGCCTCGATCTCGACATGCGCGCCGAGCTTTTCGAGAACCATGATGAGAAGATCGACCGGCCTTGTGCCAATCGCGCAGCCGCCGGGCAGGGAAACCTTGGCCTCGCCCATCCGGGCGAGAAGCGGCGCGATGACCCAGAAACTTGCCCGCATTTTGGAGACGAACTCGTAGGGCGCCATCGTATCGACGATCTGGCGCGCGTTAAGGTGGATCGCCCGGCTCGCGTGCGCGGGCGTGCCCGGCCGCCTTCCGTCGACCGAATGATCGACGCCATGATGACCGAGAATGCGCAAGAGCATGCCAACGTCGGCGAGATTCGGGACGTTTTCAAGGGTCAGCGTTTCACTCGTGAGCAACGAGGCAATCATCAAAGGAAGCGCCGCGTTCTTGGCGCCGGAAATCCTTATGACGCCCTTCAACGTCTGGCCGCCGACGATCCGAATACGATCCAAGTAACACCCCGTTTTCAAAAAAAAAGTTCGAATTAGACTTGTTTTGTGCCGGCACCGATTTGAACGCCTTCGCCTTGAGCCGTTTCACTCTCGGCCGCGTTCCTCGTCTTCTTCCTCCGGTCGATCTTTTGCGCCTTGCGGCGACCAAGGTTCGCCCGCAATGCTTGGGCGAGGCGAAGACGCTCGGCGGCCTTGCGCGAACTGGCGGCGTCGGACAAAACCGGCTTCCCGCCATCCGGCGGCCGGTCATTGGAGCCGGACAAGCGCATGACTTTCAAAGTCTTTCTAAAGAGCTTCGCCAGACAGCCCGCGCCGCCGGCGAAAATATGGTGTCCAAAGCAGCGTGATGGCGCGCTAAAGGCCTTGTAGAGCGCCACGGCGGCCAAGGCAAGGCTCCTCCCCAGGGTCTTTATGGTGCGCGAGGATCGGCGTGCCGGATTGCCTGCCTTGTTGGAGGGACCCGTTCGGCGCCTACGGAACAACGCGAAATGTCGTCAAGGATTTGCCGGGGAGCAGCGAGGGGCCAGCAAGGGCAGCGCAGGGTCATACAACGCGCGCGGCTCCCGCAGATATGACGGGGACTTGAGCCGCAAGAAAACCCACATCATATCAAAAGCTTACACCGGATCTGCCAACCCGCTGCGAATAATAGAAGCGAGGTCTTCGCGTGCGGTCTTGCTCCCGTCGCGATCTCACCGCATAACCTTTCGCGGATTTTAACGAGCCGCCGGGAGCCAAGCAGAATACGGCCTCCGGCGCGCCGAAAAACACAGGGATGGGGCTTTGGATCAACGATATGTGCGTCATGATATGGAGCAAGAGTCCGCGAGCGGCTTGAGTGGACTTGCGGGCAAGGCTGAGCCGGTCGCGCGGACCCCCACGCCGGATGGCGCGCAAATCGACGAAGACCATTTTGCGCGGGCGCGCCGCGGCTCGATCTGGCAAATGCTCGCCATCGCTTTGAGCCTCGCGATCGCGACATTCTCGATTTACGTCCTTGTCCGCGCGGTTTCGGCGGTTAGTCTCAGCGCTTTGCGCCAGGCAATCGCGGCGACCAGCGCCGAGCAGATCGCGTCGGCAGCGCTTTTGACCGTCTGGTCCTTCCTTGCCCTGACCGGCTATGACGGACTCGCGCTGCGCCAGCTTAACGCCCGCGTTCCCTATAAGACGACGGCGCTGGCCTCGTACACGAGCTATGCGATTTCCTTCACGCTCGGCTTCCCTTTGATTACCTCGGGCACGGTTCGCTACTGGATCTACTCGCAAGCGGGCTTGACGGCGAGCAAAGTCGCGAGCCTCACCATGATCGCCGGCGTGACGTTCTGGTGCGGAATGGCTTTTGTGCTTGGCGCGGGGCTAGCATTTCACGCTAGCGCGATCAGCGCGATCAATCATCTCTATCCTTTGATCAACGCGCTGATCGGGGTTTCCTTGCTGGGCGCGATCCTCGCCTATCTGGTCTGGGTGACAATTCGCCACCGGCTTGTCAGCATCAAAGGTTTCCAGCTGGAATTGCCGGGACTTGGCTTGTCGCTCGGCCAAATCGCCCTCGGCGTCATCGATCAATGCGCGGCAGCGGGTGTTCTTTATGTTTTGCTTCCAAGCCACGCCGAAATGGATTTTTTCACCTTCGCCGCGATCTACGTCTTCGCCTGCACTCTCGGGGTTTTGAGCAATGCGCCAGGCGGGATTGGTGTTTTCGAGGCGACGATGCTGAAAGCGGTTCCGGTTGCCTCGGAAGAAGCGCTGCTCGCTTCGCTCGTGCTGTTCCGGGTCATCTATTACCTCGTGCCTTTCCTGTTCGCCCTCGCTTTCCTCGGCGCGCATGAGGGCTTTCACCGCTGGAACAGCTTGCGCGAGGCCATGCGCCGCAGCGAGGAGGAGATCGTCCTCGAGGATGAGATCAACTCTCTTCACCGTTGGTACCGGGACACATGGCGGAGCCTGCGTGCGCGGCTGAAACGATGATCCTGGCTTTGGGCTTGCCGATGGCGTTGCGGTCCTTGCGGTCGTAGACCGTGACGGCGAAGCCAACAAGACGCGGAAATGCGCTCGCGGCCGTTCGCTAAATAGAGCACGGTGCGATCCGAACGGACTCCATTTGATTTACCGGGGCGGCCCGAAGCGCGACAAGCAAGCCGGACAATGCTGCAATGGAAGAGCGGCGCTTCGCGCTTGCCCGCCCGGCGGCACGGAATCGATTTGAAACTTGATATCAGCGCGTACTCGTGTAAGGCCTCCCCGCAGCGCCGTATTTCACGGGGGCTTCATGGAAAAGGACCAGCAGGCGCGAGACCGCCTGATCATGGGCCGTCTCATCGACGCCTTGCCCGAGGCGGTGATCGTCATTGGCGCGGCGGAGCACGTGGTCGCGGTCAACGCGCCGGCACGGATCTTGTTTCCGGCGTTGCGGCAAGACGATTTGTTGGCACGCAGTCTGCGGGCGCCGGATGTCCTTGACGCGGTGAAAAGGGTCCGTGCCTCTGGCGCTCCGGAACGGGTGACGTGGATCGAACGGGTGCCGGTCGAACGATTTTTTGAACTGAATGTCGCTCCGATGGAGGGGCCGCAATTCGAGCCCACGATGATCTTGACATTGCGTGATTTGAGCGAGGCGCGCCGCGTCGAACGCATGCGCGTCGACTTTGTCGCCAATGCCAGCCACGAATTGCGGACGCCACTCGCCTCCCTGCTCGGATTTGTGGAGACGCTGCAGGGGCCCGCGCGCGAGGACAAGGAAGCGAGGACACGGTTTCTTTCGATCATGCGCGAACAGGCGCAAAGGATGGCGCGGCTCGTCGACGATCTTTTATCGTTGTCGCGGATCGAACAGAATTTGCATCTCCGGCCGCGGGCGCCGGTGGATATTGTGGCGATCGTCCGCCATATCGCCGATACGCTGGCGCCCATGGCCGGCGATAACGGTGTCGTCCTGAAGCTCGACGTTCCGGCAACCGCGCTCGTCACGGGCGACCGCGACGAACTCTTGCGTTTGGCCGAAAACCTCGTCGAAAACGCCATTAAATATGGTGCCTCGGACCCGCGAAGCGTTAACCGGCAGGTCGAGATTACCCTTGGGGCCGAGACGCACCAATGTGTTTTGATCGTCCGCGACCATGGCCCTGGGATCGCGGCGGAACATTTGCCGCGGTTGACCGAACGGTTTTACCGGGTCGATGCCGGCCAGAGCCGGTCCAAGGGCGGCACGGGGCTTGGTCTTGCCATCGTGAAACATATCGTCGCGCGCCATTGCGGCCGGCTCGGTATCGAATCGAAGCTAGGTGAGGGGGCGACGTTCCGCGTGGTTCTTCCCTTGCACGGAAGCTGAACCGGAATCCCGCCCTGTCATCAAGATGTCAATCAGGTTTCATATTGGCCTCACGGGCGCCCTTTAGTTTGCGCACGGAGGCAGGGGGCAAACCGGCCCCTTCCTTCTGACGCCGCATCGGACCGATGCGCTTTCGAACCGTCGTTCGGCCGCCGCCATCCAAGAATTGGCCGCCAATACAAACGCCAGGCAGTGAGAGGCAACAAAATGATCTTTACGTTCCTGCGAACGTCCCTTGCCGCCGCCATAAGCTTGGCGGTCAGCCATCCGGCCGCCGCCGCCGATATTTCGGGCGCCGGGGCCACCTTTCCCTATCCAATCTATGCGAAATGGGCGGATTCGTACAAAAAGGAAACCGGCAACGGCCTCAATTACCAGTCGATCGGCTCCGGCGGCGGCATCAAGCAAATCAAGGCCAACACCGTGACCTTCGGCGCGTCCGACATGCCGCTCAAGCCAGAGGATCTTAAAGACGCGGGTCTGGTTCAGTTTCCGACGGTGACGGGCGGCGACGTGCCGGTCGTCAATCTCGAAGGAGTGAAGCCCGGCGAATTGGTGCTCGACGGCCCGGCGCTCGCCAAGATTTTTCTCGGCGAAATCAAGACGTGGGACGATCCCGCCCTCAAGAAATTGAACCCGAAAGCCAAATTGCCGTCGCAGGCGATCGTGGTCGTTCACCGTTCCGACGGGTCCGGCACGACATTTATCTGGACCGATTACCTTTCCAAGGTGAGCCCCGATTGGAAGTCCAAGGTCGGCGCCAATACCGCCGTTGAATGGCCGGCTGGAATCGGCGCCAAGGGCAACGAAGGCGTCGCCAATAACGTCCTGCAAACGAGTGGCGCGATCGGCTACGTCGAATATGCCTATGCCAAGCAGAACAAGATGACATTTGCCGACGTGATCAACAAGGACGGCAAACGCGTGGCCCCGAACGCGGCAAGCTTCCAAGCGGCGGCGGCCAATGCCGATTGGGCCAATGCGCCAGGCTTTTATCAGAATCCTGACCGACGAACCCGGCGCTAAGTCGTGGCCGATCGCGGGCGCCACTTTCATCCTGATGCACGCAACGCCGGAGGACCCCGCCGCCGCGTCCGAAGCCTTGAAATTTTTCAGCTGGGCCTATGAAAAGGGCGGTAAACAGGCCGAGGAACTCGATTATGTGCCGCTGCCGGGAGCGGTTGTCGCGTTGATCAAGAAGACCTGGGCCGCCGAGATCAAGGGCGCGGACGGCAAGCCGCTTTTGAAGTGAATCTTGGACAAGGGAGGGGCTGCCGTCCTTCCTTCCACGCCTTCCCGGCCGTTCGTATCTGCGAATGGCCGGACCACTGGCTGTGCCGAGCCCGGCTGGCGGGGAGGGCCGGTGCATGACGCAAAGCTACAGAGAAAAACGCAGTGGCCAATAATTTGGCAATTGACAACGAGACGATTGACAACGAACTGGGATCGGCAGAGGCCCGTCTAGCCAAGGCTCTCGTTGGTTTCAAGCTTCGCGACAATGCGTTTCATTTTCTGACGTTAGCCGCGGCTTGGACGGTTCTGATCCTCCTTGGGGGGGTCATCGCCTCGCTGATCGTCGGCTCCATGCCGGCCATCAGGGCGTTCGGCCTAAACTTTCTTTCGACTGAGGCGTGGAATCCCGTCACCGAGAAGTTCGGCGCGATGGCGCCGGTCTATGGCACGATCGTTACCTCGCTCATCGCCATGGCGATCGCGGTGCCGGTCGGGCTCGGCATCGCGATTTTCCTGACCGAACTTTGCCCCTATGCGCTGCGCCGGCCGATCGGAATCGCGATCGAGCTTCTGGCCGGGATTCCCTCGATCATTTACGGAATCTGGGGCCTTTTCGTGCTCGCGCCCTTCCTGCAGGAGCATGTCCAGCCGGGCCTCATCTCCGCTTTCGCCAATGTGCCGGTTCTCTCGGACCTGTTTGCTGGCCCGCCCTATGGCATTGGAGTGCTGACCGCTGGCGTCATCCTCGCGATCATGGTGCTTCCCATCGTCAGCGCGATCTCCCGCGATGTCTTCGAAACCGTTCCCGCCGTCCTGAAGGAATCTGCCTATGCCGTCGGCTGCACGACCTGGGAAGTGGTTCGATCGGTCGTGATCCCCTACACGCGCGTCGGTCTTATCGGCGGCGTTATGCTGGGCCTCGGCCGGGCGCTCGGCGAGACAATGGCGGTGACTTTCGTGATCGGCAACGCGCATAAAATCTCCCCTTCTCTGCTTGCGCCAGGCACGACCATCTCGGCAACGATCGCGAATGAATTCACCGAAGCGGTCGGCGACCTTTACACCTCCGCGCTGATCTTGCTCGGCCTGATCCTTTTCGTCATCACCTTTTTTATCCTCGCGATCTCGCGATATTTGCTGATACGGCTACACCAGCGGGAGGGGCGTTAAGGCATGGCGATCTATGAGACGCGCCTCCGTCGCGGCAAGTTCTACATTGGTCTTTGTTATGTGGCCGTGGCCGTTGGCCTCGGTTGGCTGGCGATCATCCTCGGCACGCTCTTGTTCGAAGGTTTTCGCGGTATTTCGCTTGCTGTCTTCACGCAAATGACGCCGCCGCCGGGTTCCGGAGGCGGCCTTTTGAACGCGATCACCGGCAGCCTGATCATGACCTTTCTCGGCGTGGCCCTCGGCACCCCGCTGGGCATGCTGGCGGGCACTTACATGGCCGAATATGGCCGCCATTCCAAGCTCACGATTGTCGTGCGGTTTATCAACGATATTTTGCTGAGCGCGCCGTCGATCGTGATCGGTCTCTTTGTTTACGAGGTGATGGTCGTGAAAATGGGCCATTTCTCCGCCCTCGCCGGGGCGGTGTCGCTTGCCGTCATCGTCGTTCCGGTCGTCGTGCGCACGACCGAGGACATGCTGCTCCTGGTGCCAGATCCCTTGCGCGAAGCGGCGAGCGCGCTCGGTCTGCCGCGCGTCATTGTGATCGGCAAGGTCGCCTATCGCGCCGCCCGCGCGGGCATCATCACCGGCGTTCTTCTTGCCATCGCCCGCGTCAGCGGCGAAACCGCGCCGCTGCTCTTTACCGCGCTCAACAATCAGTTTTTCAGCACGAATTTGAACGCGCCGATGTCGAGCCTGCCCGCCGTCATTTTCCAGTTCGCGCTCAGCCCCTACAAGGAATGGCAGCAGCTTGCATGGACCGGAGCCCTTCTCATAACCTTGGCCGTTCTTGCGCTTTCCATTGCCGCGCGCGTGCTCCAAATGGGGAGGCCCTTGAAATGAGCGACGTGAACGGCGTCCCGGACCTCGCCCCCGGCCCTGTTGCCAAGGAAGCCTGGACGGCAGGCGCGCTCACGGTGTCAAATCCTAAGCCTAAGGTCTCAATTCGAGACCTCAAATTTTACTATGGCGATTCGCTTGCGTTGAAGTGCATCAGCCTTCCCCTATACACGCATAAGGTGACGGCATTTATTGGGCCGTCCGGCTGCGGAAAATCGACGCTTCTGCGGGTGTTGAACCGGATGTACGATCTCTATCCCAATCAGAGGGCCGAGGGAGAAGTGATTCTCGACGGCGAGAATATCCTGCGGCAGGAGCAGGACCTCAATCTATTGCGTGCCCGGGTCGGCATGGTGTTTCAAAAACCAACTCCTTTTCCGATGTCGATCCACGACAATGTCGCGTTCGGCATCAAACTCTACCAAAAGCTCCCAAAGGCCGAGCTTCGCGATCGCGTCGAGGCGGCGTTGATGCAAGCCGCTCTTTGGGGCGAGGTGAAGGACAAATTGAATGCTTCGGGCCTGTCGCTTTCGGGCGGTCAGCAGCAGCGTCTTTGCATCGCGCGCACCGTCGCCCTCCAGCCGGAAGTTATTCTTTTGGACGAACCCTGCTCCGCGCTCGACCCTATCTCGACCGCGAAGATCGAGGAAACGATCGACGAACTGAAGGAAAACTACACCATCGCGATTGTGACTCACAACTTGCAGCAGGCGGCGCGCGTCTCGGAACATACCGCGTTCATGTATCTTGGCGAACTGGTCGAGTTCGGCGTCACCTCGCAAATCTTCACTTCACCGGAAAAGAAACAGACACAAAATTACATTACCGGCCGTTTCGGCTGAACGCGGCAGCAACGAGGAACAGGTTAATGTCCGATCACATCGTCAAGGCTTACGACCAGGAACTCGAAATCCTCGGCCGGAAAATCGCGGAAATGGGCGGCATAGCCGAAAAAATGCTGTCCGACGCCATGGATGCGCTGGTCGGTTTCGACACCAGGCTCGCCCAGATGGCCGTCGAGAGCGACCCGCGCCTTGATCTGTTGCAGCGCGACATCGAGGAACAGGCGGTACTGACCATCGCGCGCCGCCAGCCGATGGCGGTGGATCTCCGCGAGATCATCGCCACGATCCGCATTTCCGGCGATCTCGAACGGATTGGGGACCTCGCCAAGAACATCGCCAAGCGCGCGATCAAGACCCACTCGGAGATGAACGTCCCGCGCGCCACTATCGGGCTCAGGTCGATGCATGAATCGGCGGCAATTCTTCTGAAGGACGTGCTCGATGCCTATGCCCAGCGCGATGCCGAGCGCGCACGCGGCGTCTGGACCCAAGACGCCGATCTCGATGCGCTGGAAGACTCGGTTTTCCGTGATCTCCTCACCTTTATGATGGAAGATCCTCGCAACATCTCGTTTTGCACGCATCTCCTATTCGTTTCGAAAAACATCGAGAGGATCGGCGACCACGCAACGAATATCGCCGAGACCGTGGTTTATGTGGTTACCGGCGAAACCCTGCCAATGGACCGGCCGAAGGGCCGGACCACCTTATCCGAGGCATCAATGACGGTGGATTGAACATGGCGATAGACATCCAAGAAGTGAATGAGAGTCGCGCCAACCCGGCGCGCGCGGCGGCGGCGCGCATCCTGGTTGTCGAGGACGAGGCGGCGCTGAGCATGCTTCTTGCCTATAATCTCGAGGCGGAAGGCTTCACCGTGGACCGGGTCGAGCGCGGCGATGAAGCCGAAATCAGGCTCAGTGAAACGATCCCAGACCTCGTCATTCTCGATTGGATGCTGCCGGGCGTCTCCGGACTTGAAATCTGCCGCCGGATGCGCGCGCGGGAGACGACAAGAAACCTGCCGTTGATCATGCTGACCGCGCGCGGCGAGGAAAGCGAGCGGGTGCGCGGGCTTGCCATCGGGGCCGACGATTACGTGGTCAAACCGTTTTCGGTTCCCGAGCTCATGGCGCGCGTCCACGCGCTTTTGCGCCGCGCGCGGCCCGGCCGGTCAAGCGGCTTGCTTTCGGCGGGCGATCTCGATCTCGACCGGCAAAACTGGCGCGTCCGCCGCGCCGGCCGCGACGTGCATATGGGGCCGACCGAGTTCCGCCTGCTCGACCATCTGATGGGAAAACCAGGCCGCGTGTTTTCGCGCGCCCAACTTCTCGACAGTGTTTGGGGGATTTCGGCCGAAATCGACGAGCGCACAGTCGACGTTCATATCGGCCGTTTGCGCAAGGCATTGTCGCAGGGGGCGGAAAAGGATCCCATCCGCACGGTGCGCGGCGCGGGCTATGCGTTCGACGAGACTTTTGAAAGGATTGGTTGAGAACTTAGTGCTTTGAGCTGAGCTCCGACATTTGGGCGCGGTCAGCACTTTGGGAACCATTCGCTTGCACCTTAACTGGCCTCGCTTTTTCTGAATAGCCATCGCCGCTTCAAGTTGAATTGTTCATCGTCTCATCCTACGTATTTTGTCTCCGCTGCCCGGACGCCGGCGGGGGACGATGACGGACTCGAGTTTTGCCTTCCTATCTCATTACCGCGCTGACTGTCGCTTGCGCCCTGTTCATGGAAAATCTCAACTCGACGGTCATCGCGACGTCATTGCCCGCGATCGCCAAGGATTTGCACGAAGACCCGATCTCCCTAAAACTCGCTCTCACCTCCTACCTCGTTTCACTCGCGATCTTTATTCCGGCAAGCGGCTGGGCCGCCGACCGTTTTGGCGCGCGAACGATTTTCCGGGCCGCCATCCTTGTCTTCACCTTGGGCTCCATCTCATGCGGCATCGCGGGGACCTTGCCGGGACTTGTCTGCTCTCGGGTGATCCAAGGCCTCGGCGGCGCGATGATGGTGCCGGTCGGGCGGCTTTTGCTGTTGCGTTCCGTCGAACGCTCGGAACTCGTGAGCGCGCTCTCTTTTCTGACGGTCCCGGCGCTCCTCGGGCCGATGACTGGACCGCTGCTCGGCGGCTTCATCACCACTTATACCAAGTCTCTGAAAGTTTGACTCCTGAGGCGGATTCCCAAATCGGCATTTATCTGATTCACCATGGCAAACAGCTTTTGGGAGAGTTTGCCATGTCGACTCCGGTTCCGCTTCGCTCTGACTTTGACACGATTGGCCTGCGCATGCTGGCGCGGCGATCGCGTGACCCCGATCAGACCCGGCGTCTCTTGGCACTGGCCGAGATTTATGATGGCGGCTCGCGGCCGGATGCGGCGCGGATCGGCGGGGTCGGGGTGCAGATCGTGCGCGACTGGGTTGTCCGTTTCAACGCCAAAGGTCCTGATGGTCTCTTGACCGGCAAAGCGCCGGGCGCTCCCAGCATCCTCGGCGAGCGCCAGCGCCAAGCCTTGCGGCAGGTCGTGGAAGATGGGCCGATTCCCGCCCTGCATGGCGTCGTCCGCTGGCGGCTGATCGATCTGGCGCAGTGGCTCTTCGAAGAGTTCCGGGTTTCGATCTCCAAGCCGACGCTCAGCCGCGAGCTGCGGCATATGGGCTTTCGCAAGCTCTCGGCGCGACCGCGCCATCATGCGCAAGACGAGGAAGCCGCGGCGGCTTTTAAAAAAACTTTCTCGCCCTCGTGGAGGAGACCGCCGCAAAAGAGGCTCCTGGCAAGCCGATAGAGATTTGGTTTCAAGACGAAGCTCGGATCGGGCAGAAAAACAAGGTCACCCGCCGATGGGCGAAACGCGGGACACGGCCTTCGGCGCCGCACGACCAGAGGACGAGTTCAGCCTATATTTTCGGCGCCATCTGCCCGGCCGAAGGAAAAGGCGCCGGGCTCGTACTACCCTCCTGCAACAGCGAGGCCATGGCCCTGCATCTCGAAGAAATCTCGCTTGCGGTCGCACCAAGCGCGCATGCGCTCGTTCTTCTCGATCAGGCCGGGTGGCATGTCTCGGCGAAGCTTCCCGTCCCGGACAACATCACGCTCTTGCCGTTGCCGCCGAAATCGCCAGAGCTCAATCCGGTCGAGAACATCTGGCAATTCATGCGCGACAACTGGCTCTCGAACCGCGTCTTCGAATCCTACGACGACATTCTCGACCACTGCTGCTTCGCCTGGAACAAGCTCATCGACATGCCCTGGAAAATCATCTCCATCGGAACAAGAGAGTGGGCCTATCGGTCGTGATCAGCGAGACTTGGTATTATTTCCACTGGCGCTGGATTTTCTGGATCAACGTGCCGGTCGGCGCCATCGGCATCATCATTGCCACCTTGTTCCTCGATGATATCAAGGGCGAAGCCCTGCCTTTCGATGTGAGCGGCTTTCTTCTCTGTGGCCTCGGGCTTGCTTTTCTCTTGTTCGGGCTTGGGGGAGTGGGGCGCGGCCTCATACCCTGGCACGCCGCGATTGTTCTGGCGGCATTCGGAATCCTTGCCTTGGCGGCCTATGTCCTGCACGCCCGTGGCGCCGTTTTTCCGCTGCTCGACCTCAAGCTTCTTTCCATCAAAACGTTTCGCGCAAGCGTGGTGGGAGGTTCGCTGTTCCGGATCGGGATCGGATCAATTCCTTTTCTGCTTCCGCTCATGCTGCAAACCGGTTTTGGCTTGAACGCCTTTCGCTCTGGGTCGATCACTTTCGTTGCCTCGGTGGGGGCGATGGCGATGAAGACAACGGCACCGCGCATTCTACGCCTTTTCGGCTTTCGCAGGGTGCTCGTTTTAAATGCCATGCTGAGCGCCGCTTTCCTCGGCTGCTATGGCTTCTTTACCCCCTCGACACCGGTTGCGCTCATGATGGGCTTGCTTCTCGTCGGCGGCTTCGTGCGGTCGCTCGAATTCACCAGCCTCAACGCCATTTCCTACGCCGAAATCGATTCCGCCAAAATGAGCGCGGCCGTCAGTTTTGCTTCGGTGGCCCAGCAATTGTCCTTGAGCCTTGGCGTCGCCGCCGGAGCGGGGGCGCTGCAAGGGTTCGCTCTGTTTCGCCCCGGGTTGGCCGTTCTCGCGCTCGAAAATTTCAAATGGGCGTTTGTCGCGATGGCGGCGGTCTCGTTGAGCGCGGCCGTCGCATTCTTGCGGCTGCCGGCGGACGCCGGGTCTGAACTTACCCGGAGCCGGTCGGGGAAAGCCGTTGAAGCGATCTCCCCCGCGGCGCAATAAGCGCGCCTTCGCTCACCGCTTGCCCTCGCCCCTAAACCCCATCGCCAGCACGTAAAGCTCAGCCGAATGGGCACGGCTTGCGCGCGGCTTCACGTGGCGCACGATTGCGAACGCGCATTTGAGACGGGCGAGAAGCTCATGCTCGGTTCCGCCTTGAAAAACCTTGGCGAGGAAAGCGCCCCCATCGGTCAAAATTTCGCAGGCGAAATCGGCCGCGAGCTCGACTAGGCCGGTGATCCGCAAATGATCGGTTTTCCTATGGCCGGTCGCATTCGCCGCCATGTCGGAGAGGACCACGTCGGCCCTGCCGCCGAGCCAATCCTTGAGCAGCAGCGGCGCGTCAGAGGCCATGAAATCCAGGACCTTGAAATCGGCGCCGGGCAGCGGCTCGATGGCGAGGAGATCGATGCCGATGACCCTGCCATGGCCACTTTCCGCGCCAGCCTTCCGCACGGCCACCTGCGACCACCCCCCCGGCGCGGCGCCGAGATCGACAATTCTTTGGCGCTGTTTCAAAAAATGGTAGCGCTCGTCGATCTCGATCAGCTTATAAGCCGCACGGGAACGAAAACCCTCCCGCTTGGCCCGTGCCACATAGGGGTCGTTGAGCTGGCGCTCGAGCCACAAGGTTGAGGAAAGCGTGCGTTTCCGCGCGTTGACCCGCGTCTTCAGCGAGCGCCCGCCTTCGCGCCCGGAGGAAGATTTCGATTCTGTCACGCAAAGACCCAAGTGAGGCACCAAACGTCAGCCATATAGCGCCGGCCGGCGCAACTCCCGCAAAGTTTTGGTAGAGGGACAATTTAAAATTTCCAGTCGGACCGCTTTTGCGTGGCCGCGTTCGATGCGGAGCCGCCATTCGCTACCAGCGGATTGTGCGGCACAGCTTCGCGTAAGCGGCAATATGGAACGTGGCGGTTTGGCCTCGGCAACCAATCTGCCCTGACCGCAAAGACAGGTCTAATAAGCTAGATGCTGTTGGTTTACAATCTGATAAGTCACTATTCGGCCTCCAATGGGAGTATCCGGCCAGCTTAAGGTCATTGTGTGTATTCTCCGCTGGCTAGACAAATTTATGATCCAAGGCCGATAGAAAAACACCTTTCGTAAATAGTCAAAATTTACGCCCCGAGGGTCCATGACAACATCAAATTCTATTGCTCCAAACCCGAAGCGTATCCCAATCACTTGTTTTAACTCCATTACAGATAACGGAGCGAACGAGATTATGTTTCTTTGCCCGACATGCGACGTTACATAAAGCCCGCAGCTTTCATCGACACGCCCTAACCGGAGAGCCCTTTCAAATTTACCTGTCTCTATATTATATTTGCCAGCGAGAGGTTCTTTTTCTTGTGCTGCTACCGTTGAATGAAATAATCCGCATATAGTCTTGAAGGCCCATAGTTCGATCGCCTGACCGCTCATAAAAAAGTATTTGTGTTTGCGAGAAAGTGATCTCCCATTCAGCTCAATGCAAGAATCGCGAATTGTTTTAAATGCTTTTCCAGCAAGCGTATCAAGGGGTGATAGCGCTGAATTATGTCGGTCGCAAAGAATCGAAGAGGTTATACCAAGTCTCTGAAAGTTTGACTCCTGAGGCGGATTCCCGAATCGGCATTTATCTGATTCACCATGGCAAACAGCTTTTGGGAGAGTTTGCCATGTCGACTCCGGTTCCGCTTCGCTCTGACTTTGACACGATTGGCCTGCGCATGCTGGCGCGGCGATCGCGTGACCCCGATCAGACCCGGCGTCTCTTGGCACTGGCCGAGATTTATGATGGCGGCTCGCGGCCGGATGCGGCGCGGATCGGCGGGGTCGGGGTGCAGATCGTGCGCGACTGGGTTGTCCGTTTCAACGCCAAAGGTCCTGATGGTCTCTTGACCGGCAAAGCGCCGGGCGCTCCCAGCATCCTCGGCGAGCGCCAGCGCCAAGCCTTGCGGCAGGTCGTGGAAGATGGGCCGATTCCCGCCCTGCATGGCGTCGTCCGCTGGCGGCTGATCGATCTGGCGCAGTGGCTCTTCGAAGAGTTCCGGGTTTCGATCTCCAAGCCGACGCTCAGCCGCGAGCTGCGGCATATGGGCTTTCGCAAGCTCTCGGCGCGACCGCGCCATCATGCGCAAGACGAGGAAGCCGCGGCGGCTTTTAAAAAAACTTTCTCGCCCTCGTGGAGGAGACCGCCGCAAAAGAGGCTCCTGGCAAGCCGATAGAGATTTGGTTTCAAGACGAAGCTCGGATCGGGCAGAAAAACAAGGTCACCCGCCGATGGGCGAAACGCGGGACACGGCCTTCGGCGCCGCACGACCAGAGGACGAGTTCAGCCTATATTTTCGGCGCCATCTGCCCGGCCGAAGGAAAAGGCGCCGGGCTCGTACTACCCTCCTGCAACAGCGAGGCCATGGCCCTGCATCTCGAAGAAATCTCGCTTGCGGTCGCACCAAGCGCGCATGCGCTCGTTCTTCTCGATCAGGCCGGGTGGCATGTCTCGGCGAAGCTTCCCGTCCCGGACAACATCACGCTCTTGCCGTTGCCGCCGAAATCGCCCGAGCTCAATCCGGTCGAGAACATCTGGCAATTCATGCGCGACAACTGGCTCTCGAACCGCGTCTTCGAATCCTACGACGACATTCTCGACCACTGCTGCTTCGCCTGGAACAAGCTCATCGACATGCCCTGGAAAATCATCTCCATCGGAACAAGAGAGTGGGCCTATCGGTCGTGATCAGCGAGACTTGGTATTAGCCTATTTATCCCGCATACGCCGGATGAGGCAATAATTTGCAGCGTCGATGCCGCGATTCAGCTAACATAATCAGCATGTTATTTCGGATCGAATGAGGCCGTCATGGCGAACCCGGCGGGTGAATCGTATGATGGCGCTCTCAGGCTCGATTTCGACCGCCGATTGTTGCTTCACTTTCGCGGATCGGTGGTTACCTCCGACGCAGGCTTGCTCGCATACCGGGAACTGGACGACGCGCTGTGCCTCAGCGCGATGGCGGGTGATGCGCTCTCCGACGCACGCACTGGCAAGAATGGCCGGCATGCACTCGTCGGGATGTTGCGGCAATCCATATTTGGGCGACTTGCCGGATATGAAGACGTGAACGACGCTCAACGCCTGCGCCATGATCCCGCGATGCGGTGGATAGTCGGCGGAAAGGCGGCCTCGGATGCAGCGGCTTCGCCGAGCCAGATGGGCCGCTTTGAGACGCGCTGGCTCACGGCGGAAAAGAACCTTTCGGCGCTCGCTGATCTCTCCGGCAAATGGATCGACAGCGTTCATGGTCGCCGTCCGCCGAGAGGTATCTTGCTCGACATGGATTCGAGCGTGAGCCCGACGCATGGCGAACAGGAACACAGTGTCTGGAACGGTCACTATGACTGCACCTGCTATCATCCGCTGTTCGTTTTCAACCAATATGGCGATTTGGAACGCTGCGCCCTGCGCCCCGGCAATGTTCACAGCGCCGATGGATGGGAGGCGGTGCTGAAGCCGGTCGTGGCGCGGTATCAAGGCAAGGTCTCACGCATTTATTTCCGCGCCGACGCCGGCTTCGCAAACCCCGAAGTTTACGAATATCTGGAGGCAGAACGGATCAAATATGCGATCCGTCTGCCCGCCAATCACATCTTGCAAGAGAGGATCGGCTATCTGCTCAAACGCCCGGTTGGTCGCCCGTCCAATGACGTCTGCCGATCCCATGCAAGTTTCACCTATCAAGCGGGAAGCTGGTCGCAGCCGCGCCGGGTGATCGCCAAGGTCGAATGGCATCCGGGCGAGCTTTATCCGCGCGTCGGCTTCATCGTGACGAACATGGCGCGCTCCGCCGAGAATGTCGTCGCCTTCTACAACAAGCGCGGCACGTGTGAGCAATGGATCAAGGAAGGAAAAGGCGCAATCAAGTGGACCCGGCTATCATGTCGGTCGTTCGCTGCTAACGCCGTCCGTCTCCAGCTTCATGCGCTGGCCTACAATCTCGGTAATTTTCTGCGCACGCTGGCGACGCCCGAACCGATAAAGGATTGGTCACTGACGAGCCTGAAGGAAAAGCTGATCAAGATCGGCGCGAAGATCGTGAGCCATGGCCGCTATGTCGCGTTTCAGATGGCCGAAGTCGCCATTCCGAAAAATCTCTTCGCGGACATCCTACGAATGATCGCCGACCTGCGGCCGCCGCCCAATCCAGCGCCTGCGTGAAGTGTTCGGTCGTCATGCGTCGAGCAAAAACTAAGGGAGAAGTGCGTCTTGATCACAACCAACTCTGTATTGTCCGGTGCGCGATCCGCCCATGTCACTGGTTTTGGTGTGCCGGAGCACCACAGCAGCGCCGCAGCGCGGCAATCTCAACCTCAATAAGCGGGCGATCCGGAAAATAATGCCGGTATAGGACGAATGTCCGTTTATGCCATACCGAATTTCTTTTCCCGGTTTGTCCCAAGGGAAGCCGGTGAATTTCAACTCCCCAAGCTCCTGTAATATTGAGCGCGAGATATAGTGTTCACGACTTATTTTGCTTGAGCAGTTGTTGGTCGCTTTCAGATAGCAGCTGTCGTTGCTGTAATTCGTGACGTTACCTGGCGGGACGAGGCTTGGTATCTTTATTCTAGGAACTCCATCCAAATCTAAGCAACAGTCCTTAAGAGCTTTTCCACTTTCACATGGACAGAGACTTTCAGGCGTCCAAGGCCAGACAATATTGCCCGAAAGCGCTCCTAGCACGCTCTTTGCGGTCATAACGTGAGCCTCGAAATCGTCGCGGCGCTGACATTGTAGCTGCGCCCGATTGAACGCAAGGTTTCGCCGTCGCGGTCGCGGCGCTTGATCGCCTCAAGCTGCTGGTGATGGGCGAGCGTCGGCTTGCGGCCAGGCCCGACGCCGTTCGCCACGGCGCTGGCGCGGACAGCCAATTTACTGCGCGGTGTGTTCAAATTCTATCCGCGCGCATGAGTTGGATCAGCATGCCCTCGCGCAAGCCGCGATCGGCGATACGGACGCGATCGGCCGGGAAGGCACGGCGGATCGCCTCGAGAATGGCGCAGCCGGCGAGAACGAGATCGGCGCGGCCATGCCCAATACAACCATTGGCGGCGCGCTCTTCGTAAGTCATCTTGCGCAAGCTCGCCACCGCATGATCCACTTCACCGCTCGACATCCACAAACCGTCGACGCGGCGGCGATCGTACCGGGCCAGTCCAAGAAAGACCCCGGCGATCGTCGTCACCGTTCCGGAGGTGCCAAGCAAATGAAAATGCCGGCCGCGCCGCTCGCCGTCCGCCATCGCGACAAAGCTCTCGAGTTCCCGCGCGGCATGAGCGATCATCGCCTCGAACATCGCGCCGGAAACCTCGATGCCGCCGAATTCTTCCGCCAAGGTGACGACGCCAATCTTAAGGGAAACCCAAAATCGGATGCGCTCGCCGAGCACCATATCGATCGGTTGCGCGCATGGGGGCGCGGCCCTGGCAAGCCAGACAAGCTCTGAAGACCCGCCGCCGATATCGAACAAAATGACACCTTCGGCGGCGGAATCGACGAGCGAGGAGGAGCCGGCGGCAGCTAGCCGCGCTTCGGTTTCACGATCCACGATCTCGAGCTCGAGCCCGGTCGCAGCGCGCACCTTGGCCACGAATTCGGCGCCGTTGCTAGCCGACCGGCAGGCCTCCGTCGCAATCAATCGCCCGCGTGTTACGCCGCGCGCCCGCATTTTGTCGCGACATATTTCGAGCGCGCAAAGAGTGCGTTCGATCGCCGCCGCGCCGAGTTCGCCGGTTCGCGACAGACCTTCGCCGAGCCTGACAATCCGGGAAAATGAGTCGATGACGCGAAAGCCGTCTTGGCCGTTGCCCGCGGGCGCCGCGCGGGCGATCAAGAGCCGGCAATTATTGGTGCCGAGATCAAGCGCGGCATAGGTGTGTTGTTGCCTGTGCCAGTCCGCAAGGGCGCCAACCGGGGCACCGGCGATGGCTTTCGCTGCGCCGTGTCCAATTAAGTCCGCGTCTCGAACATCTCCCGCTCTGACGGACGGACTCCCGTCTCGCGCGCAAATCGCGGGTCCTCCGATTTCGGCGCCATCCACTGGTCCCACTTTACACCCTCGAGGCCTCCGGCAAGCGTTCCCCTTCAGACGCGGGCAAGTGTATCAAGTCGCACCCTAAACACCAAACGCCGGGCGCGCCAAGCCGTCCGAGCGGCAAGGGTGCCCCGGAAGGCCTTCCAGGTAGGGTGGCGCAGTTGACCTCTTAACCGGCCGGCCTCAAAGCATAAGGCGAGTCAAAAAATGGCGCGCGCGACTTCGGCCCGCAACGCCGGCAAAACCTCTTGCTCGAACCAAGGATTGCGTTTGATCCAGCCGCTGTTGCGCCAGGAGGGGTGCGGCAGGGCGATGATTTTTGGCCTCTCGCCCGCGAATTCGCGCCAACGGCGAACGATGTCGTCAACCTTCAGGACTTTCGGGAGCGGCCTTCCGGCCCTCGTGAAATGATAGTCCTGCGCGAAGCGCCCGATCGCGAGAATGCATTCGATTTGAGGCAATATCGAAAACAATTCATCATGCCAAGTCGCGCGGCATTCGCGGCGCGGCGGCAGATCGCCCTTGTTGGCATCGTGGCCCGGAAAACAAAAACCCATTGGCACGATCGCGATCCTCGCCTCATCGTAGAACGCTTCGCGCGAAACGCTCATCCATTGCCGCAGGCGATCGCCGGAGGCATCGTTGAATGGCAGCCCGCTGACATGCACTTTCACGCCGGGCGCCTGGCTGGCGATGAGCAGCCGCGCGGCCGAAGACAGCCGCAAGACAGGACGCGGCTCATGCGGGAGCGGCGTGCCACGCGGCGTCTCAACGCAGATACGGCAGGCGCGGATTCGCCCGGCCAGCGCCGCGAGCCTGCAAATCGAATCTCTGTCTGTCATAGGAATCGCTACCGGTTCCGTTCCAAGGTGCCGCGCGAGGCCGGTTCGCTCATATGTGCGGCGATGCTCCGCTTCGCGAGAAAGCCGGCAATTCAAGCCTGATCCATTCTTTTCGCAAGCGCCCATGGACCGTCTCGCGCGGTTCTGGGTCAATTTCGAGCTGCTTGCCGCGCCGGTAGTCCATTAACGCACATTGAGTTCTATCCCGGCGGATTCATGCCCACCGCCCCTGTGCAAGGCGCCGCGGTTCCGACCGTCAGGCCCAGACCAGCCTTTGTTGCGTACAAATCGAATGGTCGCTTGAGCGGCTCATTAATCTTTTTCCGGCATCGTCGCCGCGATCTTTCGCGCGAAGCTAGAATTGAGTGGGTCTTTTAAAGGATGACCGACGTCGCCGCGGAAATTATTGCGCTAAGATGCGCTGTCGATCCGGCCGCCGCCACCCGGCGCGGACGCCTGGCCGCGGAGATACGCGAAGCGCGCGAGAAGCTGACGCCGTCCGCATCGAGCCAACCTAGCTTCGACGTCGAACTGCTTCGTCTCTTCGCAAAAGGACGCAGATCGTCGGGCCCCGCCATGGCCGTGCTAGGCGGCGTGGCCTCTGCTGCCGCCGCCACATGGGTCGCCATTGACGCCGTCCTGATTTGGCTCGCCCTCGATTTCGCGGCGCTCGGTGTCGCTTACCGGATTGCCGGCAAGTTCCTGGACGCCGAAGAAACCATGCTCGACGCCAGCCGCTGGCGCCGTAAATTCGTCTTCGCCGAAACGCTCCAGGGAATCGGATGGGCGGCGATCGTCTGGCTCGTTAGCCAGTCCGGTGACCCCGCCGCGCGCAGCTATGCCCTCGTCTTGCTTTTGCCCGTTGCGGCAATGAACGCGACGATCTCCGCCGCGGTTCCGGCCGCAGTGGCCGGCGCCATGACGCCGATGACCGTCGCAACTCTAAGTTTCCTGCGTCCAGCGAGCCTTTCCGATGGAACCTTGCCGCTGATTGCATTGGCCTGCGGACGCAGCTTTATTTCATGTTCCTTGCCAGGAAGCTGCATAGGACTTCGCTCGAGGCGCTGTCGTTTCAAGCCGAAAAGGACGAGCTGATCGCCGAGCTCGAACAAGCCAAGGCAAGCAGCGATCTGGCCCGCCGCCGCGCCGAGGCGGCAAATCTCGCCAAATCCCGTTTCCTCGCCACGATGAGCCATGAATTGCGCACGCCGCTCAACGCCATTCTTGGGTTTTCCGAAGTCATGAAAGGCGAATTGTTCGGATCTCACGCCGTCGCATCCTACAAGGAATATTCAAACGACATCCATGCGAGCGGGCAGCACCTTTTGATGCTGATCAACGAAATCCTCGATCTCTCCAGGATAGAGGCTGGACGATTCGACCTCAAGGAAGTAGCGATCACGCTCCCTCATCTTGTCGAGGATTGCCGGCATCTTCTAGGGCTGCGGGCGAAAAAACGGCGGATCGCCATCGAAAAGGCCGTCGAGCCGGATTTGCCGCGGATTTGGGTCGACGAACGGGCTATTCGCCAAGTCATCTTGAACCTTCTGTCCAACGCGATCAAGTTCACTCCGCAAGGCGGAACAATCAAGATCAGGATCGGCTGGACCGCGAGCGGCGGTCAATATGTTGCCGTGCGCGACAGCGGTCCCGGAATTCCGGAAGACGAGATCCCTATTGTCATGTCCTCGTTCGGCCGTGGCGCGCTCGCGCAAAAAAACGCCGAGGAAGGCTCCGGCCTCGGTTTGCCGATCGTGAAGGGCCTCGTCGAACTCCATGGCGGATCCTTCGCCCTGAAATCCAAGCTTCGCGAAGGCACCGAAGTCATTGTGATCTTCCCGCCCGAACGGGTAATGGACGCTTTGCCCGCGGTGGTGGAGGAAAACGCCGGGTCCAGGAACGGAGGCTGGCTCCGGCGCGAACCAGCGCAATGAGCGGAGAAAAACGAGCTATCCTTTCTGCACCGTTTCGATTTCTTCTAGGCTGAGGCTATACAGCGCGTGGACGAGCGCATTCATCTTTCTTTCTTTCTTTCCGCGCGATTTCGGCGTCCAGCGAGGCCAGTTCACGTTCGAGGGCGATGATCCGCGAGACAAAGGGAGGCGGTCGTCCGTGGCCAATTTCCGGTGCGCGTCGCAGAGTTTTTTGCCGGCCGTCGGTTCCGTGATTGAAAAGGTCATCGCCGGCACCGTCCATTGGGCGAGAATGAAAGTAATCCCCGACTCATTGAAGAGCCGGGAGAAGTTTCTTGCGTTTTCGGCCTGGCCGGATTCTATTGTGTGTCATCTTACTGGACGCGGTTGGATAAGGCATTGAGATAATTCATAAAGGCTTTATCTTTTCCGCGAGAGAAGGATCGCCGGGCTGCAACCATTATTCTCGAACGCCCGATCCAAGGCCGCGGAAAATCACATCGAACTGTCGGATACAAGGCGTGCGACGCTGGCCTGGCTGGCGCTCTTGATCATGCGAAACCGACACAATCTACTTGTGGCCGCACGCGCCGAGTTCCGGCAATTCCGCGATCAAGTTTCGCGCGATCGCCCGCCGCTCCAAACCGAGGCGAGCAAATCTTCCTTTTCGCGGCTTCGCCGGCGAACCGCGAACGACGAGGATCGCGGCCGGAGCAAAACGGGCGTCTCTCCTCTCAACCTTGCCGTCGTCCGCTCAAGCGCGACCGCGGGAAGGCCGCTGTCAATTCCGCATTCCGAGCCACGGCTCGCATGCTAACAATTCAGCCTTTTGTCGTGGATCGGCTCCTTGAAGAACTTCAGGCAGAAATTCCATTGCGACAAATTTGGAAGTTTGTTCCAGAGGAAGACATCGCCGCGCGCGCGCAATGATTGGCAAGCCTGTCGTGCCGCGTGCTATGAGGCGCGGGTTGGGCTGGTTTGGACGGGCGAGCACAAGCGGCGGCGGCAAACGGGCGGCAGTTGAATTCGCGCGGCACCATAAGGCTTGGCCTCAAACGCGGTATGAAGAGCGAGATGGCGCTTGTCCCCGAAACCTCGATCGCCGGGCGCGCGCTTGTAACGGTGGTCGCCATCATGACTTTTCTTGCCTCGCTTACCACCGGCGCGGCAATTCTGATAAGCGACGCATCGCGCGGCTGGCAGGACGAGGTCGCCCGCGAAATGACAATTCAAATCCGCCCAACGGCTGGCCGCGACCTCGACGCCAATTCGGCAAAAGCCGTCGAACTCGCCCGCGCGATGCCGGGGATTGCCTCGGTCCGCGCTTACACCAAGGCGCAGTCCGAGGAGCTCTTGCAGCCTTGGCTCGGTTCCGGTCTCGATCTTTCCGAGTTGCCGGTGCCGCGCCTCATCGTCGTCACACTTGACAAACAGGAAAGCTTGGATATCTCCGTTCTGCGCAAAAGGCTCTCCGGCGCCATTCCGGGCACCACTATCGACGACCATCGCGTCTGGCTGGAGCGTCTCGCGATCATGGCGAAGAGCGTTGTCTTCGCCGCCGCGGTGATCTTCGCCCTTGTGCTCGCCGCGATGATTTTGGCGGTTGCTTTCGCGACCCAAGGCGCCATGGCGGGCAATCGCGAGATCATAGAGGTTTTGCATTTCGTCGGCGCCGCCGACAGCTACATTTCGCGCCAATTCCAGCGGCATTTTTTTCAGCTCGGCCTACGCGGCGGCGCGATCGGCGGCGGAGTCGCGATTCTCGCCTTCTTCGCGTCGGGAACCGTGGCAGCGTGGCTGAGGGCGACGCCTGGCGGCGATCAGTTGGAAGCCATGTTCGGCGATTTTTCGCTTCGATGGAATATCTATGCCGCCATCGCGCTCATCGCTGCGGGCATCGCGATCGTCACCGGCTTTGTCTCGCGGGTGATCGTGTTCCGCCATTTGCGAGACTTGAGTTGAGCGAAAGGGATTTCGGCCGCCACTTCTCGGCCCCGTGGTTTCCGGCATGTGGCGGCATTTTTTACGACCAGCGGATCAGCAAGCGATCTTGGACTTCCTTCGTTCTTGTAGGCGGCGAAGAGATCATCCTCGCGGCGCGGGCATCGCGATTTTCGCCTTTCTGGCCCCGGGAACGGTTGCCTCCTGGTTGTGGGCAACCCCCGGCGGCGGCCAGAGGGAGGCCATGTTCGGCGATTTCTCGCTCGGGGAGAATGCCTACGCCGCCATCGCGCTCATCGCGGCCGGGCATCGCGATCCTCGCCCACTTCGTCTCCCGCGTCATCGTCTCCCGCCATTTACGGGGCTTGAGTCGGGGCGCCGCTTTCAATAAATTCCGCGCCCGCATCAAGAGCCTTGGGTCGGGCCGGAGACGGCGGCGACAAGCACCGCGCCCAACATCCAACCGGCGATGCCCATCGTTGAAAAAAAGTCAAAACTCCGCAGGCAGAGAGTGGTGGGAACGAGATGCCGACGCTGAGGACGTTCGCGCACGCCAAGATAAACCGCGCGAATAGGCGATGCGCGGCGCGAAGCAAAAAATTGCCGGCATTTGGCGCAAGACTGACCAAGTTCGAACTGGCCAACCACTGAAACACACTTGAACAGGGGCCGCGTGTTGAGCCTTTCCCTTCCCGTCTCGCTCGCGCAATCCCGCTCCTGGTGGCGGGCGTTCTGGCGCAAGGCCGCCGCAATCCTGCCCAAGGGCCTTTACGCGCGGGCGCTTCTCATCGTCATCGTGCCGATGGTGATTCTGCAATGCGTGCTCACCTATGTCTTCATGGAGCGGCATTGGCAACTCGTCACGAAGCGCCTTTCCACCGCCTTGACCCAGGATATCGCGGCGATCGTCGCGCTTCATAAATCCTATCCAGGCCGGACAAACGACGAGGCCCTAGCAAAGATCGCCCGGCAGCGGATGAAAATCGACATGGAATTCCTGCCGGACGGCGAGCTGCCGGCGGCGCTGCCAAAACCTTTTTTCTCGATCCTCGATGTCGCCTTGTCGAAGGAGATCCGGCGCCAGATCGGCAAACCCTTCTGGCTCGATACGGTCGGGCGCTCGGATTTCATCGAGATCCGGGTCAAGCTCGATGACTCGATCCTGCGCGTCGTCGCCCTGCGCGGCGCCGCCTATGCGTCTAATTCCCAGATCTTCCTGTTGTGGATGATCGGCACGTCTTTCGTCTTGATCGTGGTGGCGATCGCCTTTCTGCGCAACCAGATCAGGCCGATCCTTTTGCTTGCGGGCGCGGCGGAGGCTTTTGGCAAGGGGCGCGATCTTGAATTTTATCCGCGCGGCGCGCGGGAGGTGCGGCAAGCGGGCAAGGCTTTTGTCGAAATGAAACGGCGGATCGAACGCGCGTTCGAGCAGCGCACCGCCATGCTGAATGGGGTGAGCCACGATCTGCGCACCATCCTCACGCGGTTCAAGCTTTCGCTCGCCTTGATGGGCGAGACCGACGAGACGCGGGACTTGCAAAAAGACGTCGAGGAAATGCAGCGCATGCTCGAGGCATACCTTGCCTTCGCGCGCGGCGATGCCGGGGAGAGCGCGGCGAATATCGACATGGCGGAGTTTTTGGAGGATTTGCGCCTCGACGCCGAGCGGGCGGGCTTCGATACATTAGTCTCGTTTTCGGGCGATCCGCTGGTTACTGTGCGGCCCGCTGCGTTCAAGCGCTGTCTTGCCAATCTCATTTCCAATGCGCAAAGCCACGCGAAGAAGATTTCCATTGAAGCGATCAGGGATCGGCGATTTTTGACGATCCACGTCGACGACGACGGCCCCGGCATTCCGCAAGGCCGGCGCGAGGACGTGTTCCGGCCGTTTTTCCGCCTCGATGACGCGCGCAACCAGGATGAGGGCGGCACCGGGCTCGGCCTTGCGATCGCCCTCGACATTGCCCGTTCGCACGGCGGCGGCATTTCCTTGGGCGAAAGCAAGGCGGGGGGCCTTCGGGCAACGGTGCGGGTGCCGGTGTAATTGTCCTGCCTTGGCTCGTAGAGCCCGCATCTGCCCTGCGAGGATGATCTCTCTTCGCCTACAAGGAACGAAGGAAGTCCAAGATCGTTTACTGATCTGCTACCGGCAGCCTCACTAAATTCGATACGACTGCATTAGCTTCCGACGCGGAATAAGACGCCGCCTTCGGTGAGAAATGCTCCTCGACCGCAACGAGCAAGTCGCTTGTGCGGCCATCATGCAGGAAGAACAAACGCTGTCCCACGCCCCAAAGCGGCACCGTGCGAAACTCGTCCGGCCCCGCGCCTCCCTGAATGATATCGTCGGCGAGGCCGCCTCCTATATGGTGCACCAAGAGATCCGAGAACAGATTAACGGGCCGGTTCTGCAGGACGGTGCTTTGCATCACCGGGACGGTCTGCATTTGCGGCGTATGACACAAGCCGCAGCCGACGTCGCTAAAGACAACCCGGCCGCGAACCGCGCTAGCGCTCGAATGCGGGTCCGGTTGCGGGGGGTCCATGAACCTCATCAGGAGTGAAAACTCCATCCAATCGGCCAGGATGTGTACTGGATTGTTAAAAGAAGGCGTGTCGGTGTTGGTCACATCGTCCGGTAGGGACTTTCCCGGTCCGTTGCAAGCCGGATCTTCCTCCTTGGCCGTGGGGAAAAGTTCATTGGTGGTCCGTAATTGGCGCCAAAGCAGATAAACCAAATCGATTCCGCCCATGCTGGCCCGCGCCAAAAAGGCGCGCGAGAACCTCATCTTGCCCGCCGGTCGGTCAACGAAGATAAACCGCCGCGTTTCAACAAGCGGATGGCGCCCGCAGAATCTCTCTTGCCCGTGCCTCATCCCGCTGCATTTGCGCGATGAGCAGGGCGGCCGACGCGAATTTCACTTCCGCCCGGATCCAGCCGATGAACAAAACCTCGATCGTCTCGCCGTAAAGATCGCCGGAAAAATCGAACAGAAAGGCCTCAAGCAACGCCTGGCCATTTTAAGGGACTTTCCCGGTCCGTTGCAAGCCGGATCGTCCTCCTTGGCCGTGGGGAAAAGTTCATTGGTGGTCCGTAATTGGCGCCAAAGCAGATAAACCAAATCGATTCCGCCCATGCTGGCCCGCGCCAAAAAGGCGCGCGAGAACCTCATCTTGCCCGCCGGTCGGTCAACGAAGATAAACCGCCGCGTTTCAACAAGCGGATGGCGCCCGCAGAATCTCTCTTGCCCGTGCCTCATCCCGCTGCATTTGCGCGATGAGCAGAGCGGCCGACGCGAATTTCACTTCCGCCCGTATCCAGCCGATGAAGAAAACCTCGATCGTCTCGCCGTAAAGATCGCCGGAAAAATCAAACAGAAAGGCCTCAAGCAACGCCTGGCCATTATCAAACGTCGGGCGGCGGCCGTAGCTCGCCACGCCGGCATGGATTTTGGTCCCGGCAACGACACGGACAGCATAGATGCCGTGGCGCAATCGGCAGCTTGGGTCCGGCAAAAGGTTGGCCGTCGGAAATCCCAATGTTCGGCCGAGTTCCTGGCCGTGGATGACTTTGCCCATGATGGAAAAGGGGTGACCGAGCAGTTGTGCGGCATCTTCTACGTCGCCCACCTCAAGTGCCGCGCGGGCCGCCGTCGAGGAGGCAGCCTCGTTGATGTCCGCCGTGGCCGCCAAAACTCGCCCCACGATCTCGACGGCAAAGCCATGCCGCCTCCCCGCTTCCTTGAGAAGGGCGGGTGAGCCGGAACGGCCGGCGCCGAAATGGAAATCATAGCCGGCGACGACGGCCCGAACTTTTAGACGGCCGACCAGGATTTCAACGATGAAAGCCTCCGCCGAGAGGCTCGCCAAAACCTTGTCGAAGGTGATGACGATCATGCCATCAATACCGAGCTGTTCCAGCGCCCTCGCCTTGGCGTCGCGCGGCGTAAGGCGAAAGACCGTGTTTGGACCCTTGAAAAAATCGGCGGGATGCGGCTCGAAGGTAAGCACCGCGCAGGGGCAGCTAAGTTCCTGGGCCAGCTCTCTGGCGCGCTTTATCACCGCGAGATGACCGCGATGAACGCCATCGAAATTGCCGATCGCGACCACCGCGCCTGCTAGTCCGGGCGGCGGTACGGCCGGATCGATGGCGGCAACAAATTTTTTGGCGGAGAAAGGATCGGCCAAGGGAACCCAAATCGTAAGACGCCATGCGGGCGCCGGCAGAGCTCCGGACAGTGCGGGAAACAGCATGGCGGAAGGGGCCGCGTCAAGGCCGCGCCATGCCGCCTTCCAGGAGCTTTCTACCAAACAAGCTCGGGGATCGCCGCCGTGGGCGCGAAATCCGCCGCATCCATGAACTGGCGGAACGCGGCAGCGTCGAGGCCGGTGTCTCGCGCGCCGCCATGCAGCTCCTTGCGGTGGATGCCGGATGTCACAAAGAGACTATCGAAGCCCTGGTCGTGCGCACCTTTGATATCAGTTCGCATGGCGTCGCCAATCACGAGAACCCGCGCGCGATCGATGGTCTTAGTGCACGGCCCCTGCGCCAGTTCGAGCGCCCGCACGAAAATCGGTGCAAAAGGCTTGCCGGTCTGGATCACCTTGCCGCCCGCCCCGGCATAGCGTTCCGCGATCGCGCCGGCACAATAAAACAGCTTGGCGCCGTCCTCCACCACGATATCGGGATTGGCGCAAATGAACTCGAGGTTCCGCGCGCGCATAGCAGCAAGGATTGCGTCGTAATCCGCGGGCGTCTCGTTCCAGGGATCGGCAAGGCCGGTGCAGAGGACGAAGTTCGCTTGTTTCAGCGGCACCACGCGGGGCGCCTTGCCGCTCAGAGCCAAAACCTCCTCGAAAAGGGCGGTTTCATTGGGCGGGCCAAGATGAAATAGGGCCGCGCCAGCGCGTGCGACGAGCAGGGAAACGGTAACGTCGCCGGAAGAGACGATCGCATCATAGGCTTTTCGCGTAACGCCAAGCCGGGCGAGCTGCGCCTCCACGAACCGGCTTGGATTGGGCGAGTTCGTCATAAGTACGACCATGCCCCCGCCCGCCCGGAAACGGCCAAGCGCCTCGGTGGCACTCTCGAACGCCACGCGTCCATTGTGGACGACGCCCCAGACGTCGCTCAAAATCACTTTGTATCCGCGCGCGAGTCCGGCCAATCCGCGCACCAGGCGAGTCACGCGCTCAAACGTCCTTTTGGAAGCGGTTCATGCGCAAGGCGGCGGCCCTTCTTACCGCGCCTGTGGTACAAGGCCGGTTCACAGGGTTGCGTAATGAATAGTTTTCAAGCGTGGCGCTCCGTTGCCGCGGATCGGCGGCTGCCCGGCGCATCGGAAACGGGGTCGCGCGTTTGTGGATGGGTTGAAGCAGCAGGCTTATCGTCGCCGTCTATCGAACCGCAGCGATGGCCCGTCAAGCTAAAAATGCGGGGCATCGCGGCGGCGGGCCGCGCGCCCACGATGTCACGCCCGGGTCAAATGACCGTCGATGTCAACGGCGCTACGACGGGAGCTTGCCGTCGGGGGTCACCTTGTCGATGGCGTGCGGCAGATGTTGCGCCAGCATATCGGCGATTTTGTCGGCGGGAAGGCCCATCTTGGCGGCCAGTGCCTTCACCGTGTCGGAGCCGAGCGCCTGATGAATTTGATCCGCCGTGATCGGCAAATTCGGTCCCTTCGAAATCCATGACTTCATGGTATCGCCCAAGCCAGCCTTATCGAATTGGCTGACGACGTTTTGCAAGCCGCCTTGCTTTTCGATGTAGCTGTCGAGGAGCTTCGTTGCGCTAGCGCCGATGATGCCGCCCAGAATTCCGTCGAATATACCCATATGATCCTCCCAAGATCCCTCGCATAACCAGGCGCGAACCCTCGCCCAGCATTCGCTCGATGACCAGATTTCACTGAGATTACTGTCTTGGATGAGCCTTGGCAAGGCCATGCCGAGGCCGGGTGCGTGGCCAGCGTCTCAGGCCAAGAGGCCCCGGCCATGACCGGGGCCGATCCGCCGTCGTGCCATGCGAGGGGCTGTCTGCCCCTCGCGCTCCCCGAGAGTATTTGCACAAGGAAATGATGAGACGATTTTGGAGATTGCCGCTACGCATTTGGGTCTTGCACGCGCGTAGTTTGTTGCTGCCGTCTTGCGCGGCCTTGCGCGCGTTTGCGCCGCGTCACGCCAGACATGTTGGATTCCTCATGCCGCGCCCCGACTCGAAAACCCAACTCGAACCCCTTCGCCAGCAACAAATCGAACTCGGCCGCAAGATCAAGGAAGCGGAAGCCGAGGCCAGAAGAAAAGAACGCGAAAAGGACGAACGCCGCAAACTCCTCGCCGGAGCCGCCGCCCTCGCCGAAATCGCGGTGCATCCCGATAGCCCATTCGCCGTCACCCTTGTCAATCTTCTCAACCACGGCCTGACAAAAGCGCCGGATCGTTCCTTGTTCAACCTCCAACCGCTTCCCAAGGAATCAAAACCACAAGCCGCGCCCAGTGGGCTGGCGGATGGCGAAAAACTGCCACCTGACGAACCGGTCGCCGTCGCGCCGGTTCCAAAATCACGCGAGCTGGCGGAAACAGAGGCGGAACATTTCGAACGTTTGCTCGGACGCTTAGATAAACTGGCGGGGGCGTAAGGCGGCTAGTATTCCGAGGGCAGAAGGAACGTGGAAAGCGTCACCGGCACCGGGTTCACGGTCCCGGTCAGATTGGCGTTCCGCGTCCCCGCGCACAACGCGTACCGCTTGGTCCCCTCGGGCGCGATCACCACATCCAAGGCGACGCCATTGATCGTACCGGCGAAATAGAACGGCCCAAACCCTTTCCCCGTGAAGGAGCCGGACGGGATGGTCACGGCGAAGGTGCCGATCTGGAGGGTCACCGGCTCGGCGGCGGGATTGATCCCGGTGCTGGGGCTCCCCAAGGTGAAGCCGCGCCGTTCTGGCCTGGCGGCTGTCGAACACGATCGACAGCGGGTTTTGCGTCGCGGCGCTTGAGGAAGCGATGCTCCGGCATGGAAAGCCAAAGATATTCAACACCGATCAGGGAAGCCAGTTCACCAGCGCGGCGTTCACCGGCAAGCTTGAGGCGGCGGGCGTGGCGATTTCGATGGACGGGCGCGGCCGGTTCATGGACAACATCTTCATCGAACGTCTGTGGCGCTCGATCAAATACGAAGAAGTGCATCTGAAAGCCTATGCCGACGGCCGCGAGGCACGGGCCGGCATCGGCGCCTGGATGTCCTTCTACAACCACCGGCGCCCACATCAGGCCATGAGCAATCAAATGCCCATGGAAGTGTGGCGCGCTGGTATCGAAGCCATCGAGGCGGCGGCGCGAGCTGTGGATATGCCGCTTCGCTTGGACAACGCAAACGCGTTGCCCACATACCCACCGCAGCAGAACCAGCAAGCGGCTTGATTTTGCAAGACAAGGGCAGGCGAGATTACACCTTAATTCCAACAGCCCCTGGTCCCACGAACGGGGTCCACTTCAGGGGCCATGAGGGCAATTTCCGGGTAATTGTCATGGCCGCCCCATGGCAGCCGGAAAAACCGAGCTTCTGATTGCGCGCGCGACCAAACAACAACATTTGGCTTAACGTTGAGTCTCGCCAATTGCCGCATTTATAGCGACATCCACCGGATGACGGCCTTGTTGCGGCGGAGATTGCCGCTTTCGACGGATTGTGGCATTGCCAAACCCTCGACATGTGGCTCTCGTTCGGGAAAGCCGGTGATATTGGCACGTCGCGCGCCGGACGCCGCCGGTATTGTTGGCATCAACGCGGGCCTCACCCCATCGCCCCAAGAGCTGCGGGACAATTTCGCGGCAGCCGCTTTGAAATGGCCGGAGGCCGGGATAAAACTCCCGGCGACAGGATTTCCCCATGTCGATGATCGGTTCGATTCGCAGGCAGCTCACGCCCATCCATCCGGAAGGCTATATTTTTATCGCGGGCTTTGCCCTCGCCACCCTAGTCCTCGGCTCGTTTTTTGGCTCTCTCTTCTGGATTGGCGCGATCGCGACCGCCTGGTGCGCCTATTTCTTCCGCGATCCGGTCCGCCTCACCCCGCTCGATGAAAATCTGGTGATCTCGCCCGCCGACGGCGTCGTCTCCTCGGTTGGATATTTCGCGCCGCCGCCGGAACTTGGCCTTGGGCCCGAACCGATGCAGCGGGTTTCGATTTTCATGTCGGTGTTCGACTGCCATGTGAATCGCGCGCCTGTCGCGGGCCGGGTGACGAAGATCGCCTATAGGCCAGGCCTTTTCGTCAATGCCGATCTCGACAAGGCGAGCGAGAACAACGAGCGCAATGGCCTTGTCGTCGAAGGTGGCGCCGGCCGTTTCGGCGTTGTCCAGATCGCCGGATTTGTCGCGCGGCGCATTGTCTGTTTTGTCCGCCAGGGCGAGGTTATCGGCGCCGGCGACCGGTTCGGCCTAATCCGCTTCGGTTCGCGCGTCGATGTCTATATGCCCGGCGCGGCGAGACCCTTGGTGACGCTGGGATCGAAGTCGGTCGCGGGGGAGACGGCGCTCGCCGAACTTCGCTCAAACGTGCCGCGCCGGAATTTCAAATCCAGTTGAACACGGGCCTCGCCCAAGGCCGACCAAGGGCTTTGCCAGGCTTTCTCCGAGGCGGCTGACGCGCCATCGGCCGCGGTCTCGTCGGCAGCCCCGCGCCCGCGCGCGTGCCGACGCGCCGCAGGGCGTCCTCAAGCTCGCCGCGCGCCGGATGCCTCCGCGGACGCGGGGATGACGCAATGCCGTCCAATCCTGGCGTTTGCCGCGATGCGCACGAGATTACCGATTCTCGTTTCTTCCCCGATGACCGTGTCGCCCACGGCGCCGCGATCGATCGTCGAATTGGCGCCGATCTCGACGCCGTCCTGAATTATGACCCGGCCAATCCTCGGCGTCCAGGGAGGTCCGTGCGGGGCCAGGGCAAAGCCTCCATGGCCGAAATCGACACTTGGCTGACCGATGCGCACCCCTGGATGCAAGATAACCCTGTTGCCAATCAGCGCATGGGTAATCGTTGCCTGCGGCCCGATCAGGCAATCGCGGCCGATGCGGACATCCAAACCGATGACGCTGTTTGCGCCAACGATCGAACCGGAACCGATTTCCGCGCGGGGCCCGATGACCACCCCCGGATCGACGATCACGTCTTGTTCGAGACGTGCCTCGGGATGAATCGAAGCGCCTGGATTGATCCCCGCCGTACCAAACAAGGACTTTGGCCGGATTGCCAGCGGAAACAGCCGCCGCATGGCGAGCGCGAAGCCGCGAGAGGGCGCGTTTATCACCAGCGCCAAGGTCGACTTTGGCACGCGCGGCGCGTCGCCCGGGGTAACGAAGCAGGCGGTGGCGCGGCTGGTCTCCAGAAGCATGGCATTTTCCGGAGAATCGAGAAAGGTGAGCTCGCCCGGCTCCGCCTCGTCGAGTAACGCCACCCCGCTGACGATGGCCGATAGATCGGCACCTTCAACGACCGCCGCGCCGGTGCAGGCAACGATATCGGCGAGCGAAATCCTGGCCGCGCGTGGAAAAAAAACTGGTTCGCTCATGCGAGCCTCGCCACGTCGGCTACTCCGCGCCCTTCACTAGGATTTGGCGGGCGGGCGCGGCCGCCAACCGCTGCGAGCGCCGCGAAAATCGGCCCGGTCGGACGCTTGGTCAGAAAGTGGTGCCGCCGCTGAAGCGGAAGAACTGAGTCTGATCGAATTGGCTCTTGGTGATGGCCTTGGCGAAGTCGAAGCGGATCGGTCCGAGCGGCGACGACCAGATGATCGAACCGCCCGCGGACGTCCGGATCAGCGTGGAGTTGGCGCCAACGGTTATGCAATTGCCTTGCGTGAAGGCCGGGAAGACGTCGCTTGGGGTGCAGACGCCGTTCGGACTGAAATTGGTGCGTCCGGTAAATCCGTACAATGTGCCGGCGTCGGCGAAGATAGCTCCCTTCAGGCCGAGATCCCTCGGCAGACCAAAGAGCGGGAACTGTGCTTCAAGGCTGCCGCCGAAATATTTGGTGCCGCCGAGCGGGTTGCCCTGGGGGTCGCCGGTCCCTATGTCGCGCGGGCCGATGCCGAAAGGAGCAAACCCGCGCACCAGGGTTGGCCCGAGATTGAAATTGTCGACGATGCGCAATTGGTTCCCGCCAAAGGCCGCCAGATCGCCGCCTTGCAGATGCACGAGCCCGACAATCTGATCGTATATCTCGTGATAATAACGGAGATCGCCGGTGGTGCGCACGTAGCGTTCATCGCCCCCGGCGCCCGCGATATCCTGGCGAATCTCGGCGAAAAGGCCGTTGGTCGGATTTTTGTTGTTGTCGAGCGCATTATAGCCAAGCGTGTAGCCGAACATCGAGGTTAAGAACGGGCCCTGCGCTTCCTTGAGCGCCAAGGAAGCCTCGCCGTTCGTCAAGCAGTTATTAAAGTAACTCGGGGGGTAGCCAGTACCAAAACCCGGCGTAATTCCCCAAATCGGGTTGGTACAATCGTTGAAGGGTTGCAAGGAATTGTTGGGAATGGAGATGTCCGTGTTGTAGATCGAGTATCGCGGCGAGAAGGTAATCTCTTCGGTCACGGGCAAGCCGAGACGCAGCGTCCCACCGGTCGTGAAGTTATTGTAGAAAGAATATTGGAAGGCGTCGCTCTCCTTCGCGTAAACATCGAAGCCCGCCGCGATCCGGTCGCCGAGAAAATAAGGTTCGGTGAAATTGAATTCGACGCCCCGGCTGTACTGCCCCTCGGAGACCGCGAGACGCACAAATTGGCCGCGGCCCATGAAATTGGTTTCAGTCACCGAGACCTCGGCAATGAAACCTTGCGTGGTCGAATAACCGCCGGATAGCGACAGCGAGCCGGTCGGCTGATCCTCGACATCGACCACCACGATCACCCGATCGGCCGTCGAACCCTGTTCGTTGGTGATCTTCACCTTTTTGAAATAGCCGAGATTGTTGAGCCTCCGTTCGGCCCGGTCGATGAGCACCTTATTATAGGCGTCGCCTTCGCCGATTTCGAATTCGCGGCGGATCACATAGTCGCGCGTTCTGGTGTTGCCGCGCACGACAATGCGTTCGATATAAACACGCGGCCCCTCGTCGAGGACGAAAGCGATGGTCACCGTACGCGTCGCGGGATCGCGGTCGCCGCGCGGATGCACCCGCGTGAACGGGTAGCCGTGCTTGCCAACCTCCTTTGTCAGCGCATCGACGGTCTTTTCGACCAGGTCGCCATTATAGATTTCTCCGGCCGAAAGACGCACAAGCGGGAGCATCGAAGCTCCGTCGAGGTCCGGCAAATGCGATTCCACATTGACCGCGGCGACGGTATATTGCACCCCCTCCTCGACCGTGATCGTGATGATATAGCCGCCTTGCTCCGGGTCGAACTGAGCGTCGGAGCCCACGACGTGAAAATCGGCATACCCGTTCTTGAGATAGAACCGGCGGATAAGTTCGAGGTCGGACGCGATCCGGTCGGGATCGTAGACGTCCGAGGACTTGAAGAACGAGAGGAAGTTCATCTCCGTCGTCTGCATGAGATCGCGCAGCTTGCCGGAGGAATAGGCTTGGTTGCCGACGAAATTGATCGTCTTCACGCCGGTCTTTTCGCCTTCGTCTATGGTGAAGACGACATCGAGCCGGCCGTTTGGCAGATCGACAGTCCGCGCGGTCACCTTGGCCGCCGCGCGGCCGGAACGCCGATAGATATCCTTGATCCGCTCGATATCCGCATCGACCATGGCCTGACTATAAGGACCGCGCGATTTCGACTGGACCTCGGCCGACAGAGTTTCAGTCTTGACCTTGCTGTTGCCCTCGAAGACGACACGATTGATGACATTGTTCTCGGTTACACTTATGACGACCTGGCCGCCGGCCCGGCTCACCTTGATGCTGGAAAACAATCCGGTGGCGTAGAGATCCTTGACCCCCTTGTTGACGGAAGCCTGGTCCGAGCCACTGAAATAGGCGGCAATGGTCTCGCTGTCGACACGTTTGTTGCCTTGCACCAAGACGTTTTCCGCAGAAGCGGCGAAACTCCCGGCGCAGAGCCAAGCCAACGCGATCGCTGCAACGGCGAACCGGCCTTGAAATATACGCATAAACCGCATTGTAAGACCGGCCCCCACATCCACGAACGCTTGACTCATTACCAGGCGCCAGTTTGTTGATACGACTTATTTTACCGGAATGGTCTAAGGCTCCTCCAGTATCCGCCAAGCGTGGCTTTTACAAGGTTTGGCATGCCCCGCAAATCAAGTTTCGTTGCGTTGTAGCGATTTCGCGGGAGCGTGGCAGGCAAGACACGCATCACGGTGAGCAATCCCTTAAGGAACAGGGTTAACTCTTTGCTTCTATTCGGACAAAGACAGTGTTCGAACCAAACGCCACCGGGCCTATCCGCGTGCGGTGGATCACCCCAAATGCATCCACTGACTCCATTGGCGGCCCAGGCGAAGAAGGTCGTTGTAGGTGGCGAAGACCATCAAGCTTGTCACCAGCATGAGACCGACCTTGAAGCCGAACTGTTGCACCTTGTCATTCATGGCCTTGCCGCGAACCGCCTCCACCGCATAATAGAGGAGATGACCGCCATCGAGGAGCGGGATCGGGAAGAGGTTCAGCATTCCGACCGAAATCGACAGAATTGCGGCGAGGTTGAGCAGGTACGACGGACCGAGCTTAGCCATCGCCCCGGACATCTCAGCGATCCGGATCGGTCCGGAAAGTTGATCGGTGGATTCCTGCCCGTCCACCAAGCCTTTGAGATAGCTGCCGGTGCGCTCCACGATATACCAGGTCTCTGACCCAGCGAGCTTAACCGAGGCGACAAAACCATAGTTCTGGACATGCCAATTTTCCGGCTTGCTTTTGGATTGGACGCCAAGGACACCGACCCGCGTGGTGCCGAAAGGGGTTGCCACGTCGCGCCGTCGCGGCGTCGCGACGAGTTCCACCAATTTGCCGCCGCGATCGACGCTGAAAACCAGTTGCGTGTCGCTGGCGGTCTGCACGACGCGCTGCATGTCCTCGAAGCTGTCGACCGCGAACCCGTCGATCGAAACGATCCGATCGCCTAGCTGAAACCCAGCCGCCTCGGCGGCGCTTCCGGCGGCGATGCCATCCACCGTGGGCAGTAGGATGGCGCGCCCGTTGGCATAAAAGATGCCGGTGAAAATGACGATCGCCAAGAGGAAATTGGCGAGCGGGCCCGCGGCGACGATCGCCGCCCGCTTCCAGACGTTCTGAGCAACGAAACTCACCGCCCGCTCGCTGGGCGGCATGGCCGCGACAACATCTGCATCCGTCATCGAGGCGCCATTGGCGTCGCCGTGGAATTGGACATAGCCGCCAAGCGGGAAGGCCGCAACCCGCCAGTGGGTTCCAAAGCGGTCGTTAAAGCCGAAAAGTTCCGGTCCGAAGCCAAGCGAGAAGGTGTCGACCTTAACCCCACACCAACGGCCAATCAGGAAGTGGCCGAGCTCGTGGAAAAAGACCACCAGGCCCAAGACAAAAAGGAAAGGCAATACATATCCTGCGAGCGCCCATACATGTGTGAGTAGTGACATTTGAACTCCTAGCCGGTTCTCCTCGGTGGATCGTCATGCGGCGCCGGATCGCCTGCCTGGATAGCGGCGACGACTTTTGCCACGTTGTCGAAATGGAAGGCGAGGCACCGCTCGATTTCGTCCGTCAGCACAAAATCCACGCTGGGGAGTAAGCTGATCAGGCAACGAATCGCTGCGTCTTTTTCGGATTCCATGGCGCTCGCGAGAGAGATTTTGCACACCAGAACTAGGATTTTCGCGTCTTGGTCCTGCATCAGGTGTCGCAATACAGGCCATGTTTCCGGCTGAATTCCGATTTCAGTTAACAGCTGGAGCGCGCTTCTTCGCCGCCGCAAGCTTGACTCACTCTCGCGCCCGACCGGCGGCGAGCATTGGGTCGCGGCGACAAGCAAGGCCTGGCGTGCGGAAGAGCCGAAATTTCGCAGCGCGGCTTCGGCCGCCGGCCGGCTCTCGTCCTCGGCAAGTGCTTCGACAAGATATGGGATCGCCTCGAGTTTGCCGAACCTGCCGAGCGCCCCGACTACGCCAGGCAGAAGGCGGGTTTCAGCGAGCGACATGAGCAGTTCGAATATTCGCGCCACGTGCAGGCCCGTCAAAGCACGGGCCGCCGCGTTGATCACTGCATCCTCGCCGACGCGCTCGACGGGATCCGCGATCGCACGCGGCGCGTTGAGGTATTCGACCAGCACGTCATAGGCTTCGAGCACCGCCAGCGCTCTCACGGCCAGGCATCGCGGCTGGTAGAGCCCGCTCGGTTCTCGCTCGAACAGCAGCGCGCGAAGGGCGGGAACCGCTTGCCTACCGCAAGCGGCAATTTCAATGACGCCGCGAACCCCATCGTGAAGCGATTTGAGCTTATCGATTGCTGCACGGAGGCGCTCTGACCCCTCTCTTTGGGTTCCACGATCCGGCTCTGGATGAGCGGCGCCAGTAGCAGCACCGTCCGCACCTCCGCAATCCAATGGGGAACGTGCTGTGTGCCCGTGGGAGGGGTTTTCTCCGCGCAGATCGGGGCTTCCCCCTTGAATGGGGCAGCCATAGTCCATTATCCGGGTTTTTGGGGCTTGCATGAAACTCCTCCGGCTGTCCGTAAACGTTCGGAGGAGTCATCAGCCCGAAGGCGTTTGAAGGCGAACTCCATCACCTCGTATTCTTCTATTAGGTTGGGAACGACGCGCGCCGAGTCAATACCTGTGTCGAAGCAATCGCAGGCGCTCACATCAAGGCGGCCCGCGTGGGTAATGTTCCTCTTGCCCGAGCCCATGCTCCCGGTTTCCATAAAGGTGATGGGGGTGGAGTTCCCCCGAGACCGCCTTTCGGCTGATAACTCCTAACTGTGTTAACGCGCAAACAATCTCACTCCTGAAGCCAGCACAGAAGGCGGGGCTCACCGGATGCTCACCTTGTTTACTCAAGCCGGCCGCCGTGCAGGCGGAACGGCAGGCGGCGCCGATTACCCCATCATCGCCTATCATTTCGGCCGGACCGGCGCGGTGCCCGGCGAGTGGATTGCGATCTTCTACGCCGTCGCCATGGCTGTCAGTGGTAGCGGGTCACTGTTGTTCGGGCGCTTGTTCGACCGGTTCGGGTTCTCCGTCTTAATCGGGCTGACGCCGCTGTCAGCCTCGTTTGCGCCGCTTGTTTTCCTGGGGGGCTTCTGGACGGCCCTCGTCGGAGCCGCAGTCTGGGGACTGGGGATGGGCGCATGACGACCGAACACTTCACGCAGGCGCTGGATTGGGCGGCGGCCGCAGGTCGGCGATCATTCGTAGGATGTCCGCGAAGAGATTTTTCGGAATGGCGACTTCGGCCATCTGAAACGCGACATAGCGGCCATGGCTCACGATCTTCGCGCCGATCTTGATCAGCTTTTCCTTCAGGCTCGTCAGTGACCAATCCTTTATCGGTTCGGGCGTCGCCAGCGTGCGCAGAAAATTACCGAGATTGTAGGCCAGCGCATGAAGCTGGAGACGGACGGCGTTAGCAGCGAACGACCGACATGATAGCCGGGTCCACTTGATTGCGCCTTTTCCTTCCTTGATCCATTGCTCACACGTGCCGCGCTTGTTGTAGAAGGCGACGACATTCTCGGCGGAGCGCGCCATGTTCGTCACGATGAAGCCGACGCGCGGATAAAGCTCGCCCGGATGCCATTCGACCTTGGCGATCACCCGACGCGGCTGCGACCAGCTTCCCGCTTGATAGGTGAAACTTGCATGGGATCGGCAGACGTCATTGGACGGGCGACCAACCGGGCGTTTGAGCAGATAGCCGATCCTCTCTTGCAAGATGTGATTGGCGGGCAGACGGATCGCATATTTGATCCGTTCTGCCTCCAGATATTCGTAAACTTCGGGGTTTGCGAAGCCGGCGTCGGCGCGGAAATAAATGCGTGAGACCTTGCCTTGATACCGCGCCACGACCGGCTTCAGCACCGCCTCCCATCCATCGGCGCTGTGAACATTGCCGGGGCGCAGGGCGCAGCGTTCCAAATCGCCATATTGGTTGAAAACGAACAGCGGATGATAGCAGGTGCAGTCATAGTGACCGTTCCAGACACTGTGTTCCTGTTCGCCATGCGTCGGGCTCACGCTCGAATCCATGTCGAGCAAGATACCTCTCGGCGGACGGCGACCATGAACGCTGTCGATCCATTTGCCGGAGAGATCAGCGAGCGCCGAAAGGTTCTTTTCCGCCGTGAGCCAGCGCGTCTCAAAGCGGCCCATCTGGCTCGGCGAAGCCGCTGCATCCGAGGCCGCCTTTCCGCCGACTATCCACCGCATCGCGGGATCATGGCGCAGGCGTTGAGCGTCGTTCACGTCTTCATATCCGGCAAGTCGCCCAAATATGGATTGCCGCAACATCCCGACGAGTGCATGCCGGCCATTCTTGCCAGTGCGTGCGTCGGAGAGCGCATCACCCGCCATCGCGCTGAGGCACAGCGCGTCGTCCAGTTCCCGGTATGCGAGCAAGCCTGCGTCGGAGGTAACCACCGATCCGCGAAAGTGAAGCAACAATCGGCGGTCGAAATCGAGCCTGAGAGCGCCATCATACGATTCACCCGCCGGGTTCGCCATGACGGCCTCATTCGATCCGAAATAACATGCTGATTATGTTAGCTGAATCGCGGCATCGACGCTGCAAATTATTGCCTCATCCGGCGTATGCGGGTACAAATCTTCCCCGTAACTCGTTTGCAACGGTTTTCCTTCGACTAATTTGAACGTTCGTCCTCCCTCGGCTTGCCTTTCAGCCCGCAGGAAAATGGCGTTTTCTGTTTTCCCGTCATAAAAACCACGCGCGAATTCATATAAATGCGTCACAAAAAAAATCTTGATGCGTCGTTCCAATAATCCGCGCATTATCTGCCTTGCAATCTCTGAGCCTTCTCTTTCGTTTGTCGCGGCAAATGATTCATTAAACAGCAACATGGAACTTGACGTTATATTGTCTACGATATCGCTCATCCTGCTGAGTTCTTCATCAAGTTTCCCGCTTTTCATCGTGACGTCTTCTTCCCGTTTGTAGTGGGTGAAAAGGCCGTCACAGACATCGGAAGAGAAAGTCTCAGCCGGCGCGAACATGCCGGATTGCATCATCAGTTGGGACAAACCTATGCTTCGCAAAAGAGTCGATTTGCCGCCCTCGTTGGCGCCTGTGATTATCACGAGGTTTTTGTTATCAGCATTCACATCGTTGCCAACAACTCTTTGCTTCAGGCTCAAAGCGAGGCAGACATCGTATCTGGCATTCCCCAGATAACCGGGAATGTGCCAAGCGCGTATCATTGATCTCCTGCCGTGACATCGGACATTCGTCCTATACCGGCATTATTTTCCGGATCGCCCGCTTATTGAGGTTGAGATTGCCGCGCTGCGGCGCTGCTGTGGTGCTCCGGCACACCAAAACCAGTGACATGGGCGGATCGCGCACCGGACAATACAGAGTCGGTTGTGATCAAGACGCACTTCTCCCTTAGTTTTTGCTCGACGCATGACGACCGAACACTTCACGCAGGCGCTGGATTGGGCGGCGGCCGCAGGTCGGCGATCATTCGTAGGATGTCCGCGAAGAGATTTTTCGGAATGGCGACTTCGGCCATCTGAAACGCGACATAGCGGCCATGGCTCACGATCTTCGCGCCGATCTTGATCAGCTTTTCCTTCAGGCTCGTCAGTGACCAATCCTTTATCGGTTCGGGCGTCGCCAGCGTGCGCAGAAAATTACCGAGATTGTAGGCCAGCGCATGAAGCTGGAGACGGACGGCGTTAGCAGCGAACGACCGACATGATAGCCGGGTCCACTTGATTGCGCCTTTTCCTTCCTTGATCCATTGCTCACACGTGCCGCGCTTGTTGTAGAAGGCGACGACATTCTCGGCGGAGCGCGCCATGTTCGTCACGATGAAGCCGACGCGCGGATAAAGCTCGCCCGGATGCCATTCGACCTTGGCGATCACCCGGCGCGGCTGCGACCAGCTTCCCGCTTGATAGGTGAAACTTGCATGGGATCGGCAGACGTCATTGGACGGGCGACCAACCGGGCGTTTGAGCAGATAGCCGATCCTCTCTTGCAAGATGTGATTGGCGGGCAGACGGATCGCATATTTGATCCGTTCTGCCTCCAGATATTCGTAAACTTCGGGGTTTGCGAAGCCGGCGTCGGCGCGGAAATAAATGCGTGAGACCTTGCCTTGATACCGCGCCACGACCGGCTTCAGCACCGCCTCCCATCCATCGGCGCTGTGAACATTGCCGGGGCGCAGGGCGCAGCGTTCCAAATCGCCATATTGGTTGAAAACGAACAGCGGATGATAGCAGGTGCAGTCATAGTGACCGTTCCAGACACTGTGTTCCTGTTCGCCATGCGTCGGGCTCACGCTCGAATCCATGTCGAGCAAGATACCTCTCGGCGGACGGCGACCATGAACGCTGTCGATCCATTTGCCGGAGAGATCAGCGAGCGCCGAAAGGTTCTTTTCCGCCGTGAGCCAGCGCGTCTCAAAGCGGCCCATCTGGCTCGGCGAAGCCGCTGCATCCGAGGCCGCCTTTCCGCCGACTATCCACCGCATCGCGGGATCATGGCGCAGGCGTTGAGCGTCGTTCACGTCTTCATATCCGGCAAGTCGCCCAAATATGGATTGCCGCAACATCCCGACGAGTGCATGCCGGCCATTCTTGCCAGTGCGTGCGTCGGAGAGCGCATCACCCGCCATCGCGCTGAGGCACAGCGCGTCGTCCAGTTCCCGGTATGCGAGCAAGCCTGCGTCGGAGGTAACCACCGATCCGCGAAAGTGAAGCAACAATCGGCGGTCGAAATCGAGCCTGAGAGCGCCATCATACGATTCACCCGCCGGGTTCGCCATGACGGCCTCATTCGATCCGAAATAACATGCTGATTATGTTAGCTAAATCGCGGCATCGACGCTGCAAATTATTGCCTCATCCGGCGTATGCGGGCGTATAATCCATTAAACGAAAGCCTGCGTTCGCCGGGAGCCACGGACATGGGAAAGCACGTTGGCTCCCCCTTCTGGGAAAGTCGCTCGTGTAAATTCAAACAACCGAGGTAAAAGGCCAATTCAGCCCGCAGCAAGTTAAAAAACTGAGAATATGATCAGTAGACCCAGCGAGCGCATTGGCCACAAGGTTGACCCCCCTGTTGTTTAATTCCGATAAGGCCTTGGCGCCGCTTTCATCGCGAGGATGGAGATAAAATGTGTAGACCGGCGGTTTTTCCGCAAAGATCCGCTTCATCCAACTCTGCTTTTTCTCCTTTGATTTACGAAGTACGTAATTTGCACCTGTATTGCCTTTTCCTAGGCCGTGTGGACGAATATCGGAAAATATAGGTCAAGGGATTCCCAAATCACTTTTTCGGTGATTCATGGGTGGCTGGCTTTTGGAGGGCCGGCCATGCTGACGAAGATGACCGAAGAAGATTGGGTGCTTGTGCACGAGGTGTTCGATGCCTGCCGCTCGCGGCGTGGGGACAAGGGGCGGGACGACCGCAAGTTTCTCGAAGCCTTGCACTATTTCACGATCCACAACATTACTTGGCGAGCGCTGCCGGCCGAGTTCGGCTCTTGGAACAGCATCTGGAAGCGCTTCTGGCGCTTGAGCCGCAGCGGCGTGTTCGAAACTTTCTTCGAAGCGCTCGCCTCCTTGAGCGAGCGGGCGCATCTCGTGCAGATGTTCGAACTCGACCGTCATCCGCGCGCATGTGTCGGCGGCCGGCGCAAAAGGGGGCAGGATGGCGAAGCCCTCGGGCGCTCCCGGGGAGGGTTCTCGACCCGCATACGCCGGATGAGGCAATAATTTGCAGCGTCGATGCCGCGATTTCAGCTAACATAATCAGCATGTTATTTCGGATCGAATGAGGCCGTCATGGCGAACCCGGCGGGTGAATCGTATGATGGCGCTCTCAGGCTCGATTTCGACCGCCGATTGTTGCTTCACTTTCGCGGATCGGTGGTTACCTCCGACGCAGGCTTGCTCGCATACCGGGAACTGGACGACGCGCTGTGCCTCAGTGCGATGGCGGGTGATGCGCTCTCCGACGCACGCACTGGCAAGAATGGCCGGCATGCACTCGTCGGGATGTTGCGGCAATCCATATTTGGGCGACTTGCCGGATATGAAGACGTGAACGACGCTCAACGCCTGCGCCATGATCCCGCGATGCGGTGGATAGTCGGCGGAAAGGCGGCCTCGGATGCAGCGGCTTCGCCGAGCCAGATGGGCCGCTTTGAGACGCGCTGGCTCACGGCGGAAAAGAACCTTTCGGCGCTCGCTGATCTCTCCGGCAAATGGATCGACAGCGTTCATGGTCGCCGTCCGCCGAGAGGTATCTTGCTCGACATGGATTCGAGCGTGAGCCCGACGCATGGCGAACAGGAACACAGTGTCTGGAACGGTCACTATGACTGCACCTGCTATCATCCGCTGTTCGTTTTCAACCAATATGGCGATTTGGAACGCTGCGCCCTGCGCCCCGGCAATGTTCACAGCGCCGATGGATGGGAGGCGGTGCTGAAGCCGGTCGTGGCGCGGTATCAAGGCAAGGTCTCACGCATTTATTTCCGCGCCGACGCCGGCTTCGCAAACCCCGAAGTTTACGAATATCTGGAGGCAGAACGGATCAAATATGCGATCCGTCTGCCCGCCAATCACATCTTGCAAGAGAGGATCGGCTATCTGCTCAAACGCCCGGTTGGTCGCCCGTCCAATGACGTCTGCCGATCCCATGCAAGTTTCACCTATCAAGCGGGAAGCTGGTCGCAGCCGCGCCGGGTGATCGCCAAGGTCGAATGGCATCCGGGCGAGCTTTATCCGCGCGTCGGCTTCATCGTGACGAACATGGCGCGCTCCGCCGAGAATGTCGTCGCCTTCTACAACAAGCGCGGCACGTGTGAGCAATGGATCAAGGAAGGAAAAGGCGCAATCAAGTGGACCCGGCTATCATGTCGGTCGTTCGCTGCTAACGCCGTCCGTCTCCAGCTTCATGCGCTGGCCTACAATCTCGGTAATTTTCTGCGCACGCTGGCGACGCCCGAACCGATAAAGGATTGGTCACTGACGAGCCTGAAGGAAAAGCTGATCAAGATCGGCGCGAAGATCGTGAGCCATGGCCGCTATGTCGCGTTTCAGATGGCCGAAGTCGCCATTCCGAAAAATCTCTTCGCGGACATCCTACGAATGATCGCCGACCTGCGGCCGCCGCCCAATCCAGCGCCTGCGTGAAGTGTTCGGTCGTCATGCGTCGAGCAAAAACTAAGGGAGAAGTGCGTCTTGATCACAACCGACTCTGTATTGTCCGGTGCGCGATCCGCCCATGTCACTGGTTTTGGTGTGCCGGAGCACCACAGCAGCGCCGCAGCGCGGCAATCTCAACCTCAATAAGCGGGCGATCCGGAAAATAATGCCGGTATAGGACGAATGTCCGATGTCACGGCAGGAGATCAATGATACGCGCTTGGCACATTCCCGGTTATCTGGGGAATGCCAGCTCGACCAAGATCCATCTCAAGACCGATCTCGACGGCTATCCGATCGGCTTCCATCTGACCGGCGGCGAAGCGAGCGACAGCCGCAACTTCGAAGTGCTCCTCGACCTCGGTCCGGACGTCGATCCCCGCGCCGTTGTCGCGGACAAGGGCTATGATGCAAAGACAAATCGGGAGGCGGCGCGTAACCGCGGCATTTGTCCGGTCATCCCCTATCGCTCGAACACCATCGACAAGCCGAAGTTCTTCGCAAAGGTCCTCTACAAAGCGCGGGCGCGTATCGAGCAAATGATGGGCAAGATCAAGCGCTTCAAACGCATCGCGCTCCGCTGCGAGAAGACGGCAAGAAACTATGCCTCATTCCTCGCACTCGTCTGCGGCTTCATCTTGATCAAATCCGTCCACACGGCCTAATTCGGCGCTGATCAAAACACCGCCACGGAATTTCAGCTCCGTTAAATGATTTTCGACCCTCACGAAATATTCGTCGCCAAGCTCTTTTTTGAGCATCGCGAAAAATGCCCTAAAGCCCTCTGACTCAAATTTATCGGCGTGTTCGTCAGCGAGATTTCTCAACTTTTTGAGCATTGTCACAAACATCTGCAATACTTCCATCGCTCTACGCAGTATCGCTGCGGGGTATCTGGTGATAAAGCCCCAATAGCTCTTTTTCTCGCCTTCAATGGCCCCAACCGCGATGGCGTAGATATCCCTGACAACGGAAGGGTGCTTCACGCAATCCATAAGAATATTTTGGCGATATCCTATTGTGTCCAGATCATTACTTAGACCGGACAAAACTGCGCTCTTCGCCACTTCGAACAAAAATTTGTCATCGAGCGCCATGGCGTTGAACAGCGTGTTTAATTCCAAGTCCTGGGTCAGTGCTCGTTCATTCCGGGGTAGTGTGTGCCGTAAGTCAAAATTACGATCTTTATACATGAGGAACGCTTTCATGATTTGATACGCTCCCTTAGTCTTACTGAGTCAGAAAGTCGCGGGCCACCTCCGCTGAGAATCAACTATGCGGTGAGATTCGGTCATCAGCAGGAGGGATGCTGGGATGAATCTCCGATCGGCGGACAACAGCAAGTCGCGATTTGCGGCTTATGTCGAAGGACTTGTGAGTGTGATCGGGCATGCGGACCGGGCCGGCCCACTGCGAGATTATTGCCTGGGCTTGATAATGCCGTGCGAGCGTAAGAGCGTCGAGCCGATGGCGGCGGTAACGGCGCCAGATCGGACGGCAGCGCAGCACCAGTCGCTGCTGCATTTTGTCGGCCAGTCGCCTTGGTCAGACGAGAAGGTATTGGCCAAGGTGGGTGAGATCGTCCTGCCGGCGATTGAGAGTCAAGGACCGATCGAAGCGTGGATCATCGACGATACTGGTTTTCCCAAGAAGGGTGAGCACTCGGTCGGCGTGGCACGCCAGTACTGCGGTCAGCTCGGTAAGCGGGAGAACTGCCAAGTGGCGGTGTCGTTGTCACTCGCCAATCACGACGCGAGCCTGCCGGTGGCCTGGCGTCTCTATCTACCGAAAGAGCGGGCGGCCGACCTTGAACATCGACGCAAGGCGGGCGTCCCCGATGAGATAGATTTCAAGACCAAGCCCGAGATCGCGCTCGAGCAGGTCAAAGCGGCGTTAAAAGCCGGGCTTTCTCGCGGCGTGGTCCTGATGGACGCGGGCTACGGCTGCAACACAAATCTGCGAACCGGCATCAGCGCGCTCTCGTTGACTTATGTGGCTGGTATCTTGCCACACACCACGGTGTGGACGCCCGGCACGGGTCCGCTGCCGCCGAAGAAATGGTCGGGCCGCGGCCAACGACCGAAGCGCCTTCGTCGCGATTTCGGTCGAGGAGCTCGCTCTCAGCCTCCCCAAGCGCTCCTGGCGCAGTATTGAATGGCGGGAGGGGACGGCCGAGCCGCTGTCATCGCGCTTTGCTCGCGTGCGGGTTCGTGCCGCGCATCGAGATTACACACGCTCGGAAAGCCAGCCCGAAGAGTGGCTGTTGATCGAACGGCCCGAAGGTGAGAGCCACCCAAATATTGGCTTTCGACCCTGCCGAAAAACATCTCCTTCCGCAAGCTGGTGGACCTCACCAAACTGCGTTGGCGTATCGAGCGCGATTATCAGGAACTCAAACAAGAGGTCGGGCTCGGACATTTCGAAGGACGAGGCTGGCGCGGCTTCCATCACCACGCCACGCTGTGCATCGCGGCCTACGGATTCCTGGTCTCCGAGAGGGAGAGGATTCCCCCCTCACGACCTTGTTACACCACTCGGTTCGAAAAACTTGCCGTTCCCGAAGGTGATCGATCCGGAGGCTCCACCGCCGAGGACCGAACGCCACGTCCCCAACTCGATCGCGACGATGCGCAGAAGATTGATCATCGCGCTTGTTAGCACCCTTTCACGATGCCCATGCTGCGCCACGCCTGTCGCCAAAGGCTCGCGCCGTAAGAAATTTATGACGCAGTAAGATTAAGAAGCTGGCCGACCTGGCCGTCATGTTCCACCATGCCGTCCGGATAGAGGCCAAGACCCGTCTTCCCTTGCAACTCTGGCTTCAGTCGAGTCCAAATGTGCATGCGGGTCGAATTGAACCACGCGAAGAACGGCTTCTTGTTCTGACGCGCGCGGTCGATGAAGTCGAGGGTAGCCTTTAGAAACTCTTCGTCCACCGTCTCCATGCGCTGCTTGTCGAGCGGGCCGGTGTCTTCGCAGTTTTGCTTGCCCCATTTGCCGAAACGCGGGTCGTCGCCTGGAGTATCGGTGGTTGTCGCCGTGCATCTGAGCACGCCGCGCGGGCCGAAGCGCAGTTTGAACTGGGTGTTCTTCGGATATTCGGCGTGCTCCGGTTCGTCCTCGGCATTGAGATGGTACAGGTTGCCGAAGAACTCGTCGAATCCGTGAACGGTCGGCAGGAACTCATTGCGGTCACCGAGATGGTTCTTGCCGAATTGCCCAGTCACATAGCCGAGCGGCTTGAGCAGATCGGCGAGCGTCGGGTCCTTTTCCGACAGGCCTTCTTTTGCCCCCGGCAGCCCCACTTTCAAAAGACCCGTGCGCATCGGGCTCTGACCGGTGATGAATGCGGCGCGGCCGGCCGTACACGATTGCTGGCCGTAGTAATCGGTGAAAATCCCGCCTTCATTGGCGATGCGGTCGATGTTATACCAAGTCTCTGAAAGTTTGACTCCTGAGGCGGATTCCCAGAATCGGCATTTATCTGAATTCACCATGGCAAACAGCTTTTGGGAGAGTTTGCCATGTCAACTCCGGTTCCGCTTCGCTCTGACTTTGACACGATTGGCCTGCGCATGCTGGCGCGGCGATCGCGTGACCCCGATCAGACCCGGCGTCTCTTGGCACTGGCCGAGATTTATGATGGCGGCTCGCGGCCGGATGCGGCGCGGATCGGCGGGGTCGGGGTGCAGATCGTGCGCGACTGGGTTGTCCGTTTCAACGCCAAAGGTCCTGATGGTCTCTTGACCGGCAAAGCGCCGGGCGCTCCCAGCATCCTCGGCGAGCGCCAGCGCCAAGCCTTGCGGCAGGTCGTGGAAGATGGGCCAATTCCCGCCCTGCATGGCGTCGTCCGCTGGCGGCTGATCGATCTGGCGCAGTGGCTCTTCGAAGAGTTCCGGGTTTCGATCTCCAAGCCGACGCTCAGCCGCGAGCTGCGGCATATGGGCTTTCGCAAGCTCTCGGCGCGACCGCGCCATCATGCGCAAGACGAGGAAGCCGCGGCGGCTTTTAAAAAAACTTTCTCGCCCTCGTGGAGGAGACCGCCGCAAAAGAGGCTCCTGGCAAGCCGATAGAGATTTGGTTTCAAGACGAAGCTCGGATCGGGCAGAAAAACAAGGTCACCCGCCGATGGGCGAAACGCGGGACACGGCCTTCGGCGCCGCACGACCAGAGGACGAGTTCAGCCTATATTTTCGGCGCCATCTGCCCGGCCGAAGGAAAAGGCGCCGGGCTCGTACTACCCTCCTGCAACAGCGAGGCCATGGCCCTGCATCTCGAAGAAATCTCGCTTGCGGTCGCACCAAGCGCGCATGCGCTCGTTCTTCTCGATCAGGCCGGGTGGCATGTCTCGGCGAAGCTTCCCGTCCCGGACAACATCACGCTCTTGCCGTTGCCGCCGAAATCGCCCGAGCTCAATCCGGTCGAGAACATCTGGCAATTCATGCGCGACAACTGGCTCTCGAACCGCGTCTTCGAAATCCTACGACGACATTCTCGACCACTGCTGCTTCGCCTGGAACAAGCTCATCGACATGCCCTGGAAAATCATCTCCATCGGAACAAGAGAGTGGGCCTATCGGTCGTGATCAGCGAGACTTG